>NZ_FOZE01000005.1 GCF_900113225.1 Mitsuaria sp. PDC51
GTGACTTGCTTGAGCTGATCGATGCCGTCGAAACCCAGCGTCGTCACGCCGCTGCGAGCGTCGGTGTTGGTCTTGACGCGGTCCAGCGCGTCGTAGGCAGTGCTGGAGGTGAAGCCGAAGCCGGAGACACCTTTGGCCTTGATGACCTTGGTCGGATTGCCCTTGGCGTCGTACTCGTAGTCGGTGACCGGTGCCGGGGACACCGGCGGGGGCGGCAGCGTCGCCGCGTGTGCGCCGATCCCCAAGCACGCGGCTATCGCAGCCGCGAGTGCGCTCCGGCACTGCCAGTGCCATTTCTTGCTTTGCATGAATTACTCCCTGCCTGTTGTTTGTTGTGCCCGGCCGAGCGCGTCGAAGACGCGGCTCATGCTCCGCTTGAGCGTGCCTTGCGGGTCCTTGGCGACTTCCGCGGTCCGATTGCCGCTCTGGTCCAGCGTGTATTCGATGCGATTGCCTTGGCCGTCGGCCACAGCGGTCAGGCGATGCGCGTCGTCGTACTCGTAGGTCACGATCGCGCCATCGGGCTGTGTCGTCTTCTTGAGCAGCCCGGTGGGCCAGTACTCGTAGCTGGTCGTTGAACCACCGGTGGACACCGAGATCAGGCGCTGGCGAAGGTCATAGCCATAGGTGGTCGAGACCATGTTGGCGTCGATGACCTCCAGCGGCTTGCCATAGGCGTTGTAGCGGGGGAACTGCGTCAGGTGGCCGGCGCTGTTCACCGAGGACTTCAAGTCGCCCTTGGTGTGGTCGGCCGTCGTGTCGGTGTAGTACTCGTTGGTCACGACGAGCTTGCCGCGCGGGTCGGTCTCGGTGAGCACCTGGCCGGTGGCGTCGTAGGTCCAGCTCGTCGCGCGAGCCGGCACGCCGGACTGCAGCGTCGCATTGAAGCCTTGCGCACCGCTCTCATCGGTCGTCGCCTGCTCCACGCGCTTGCACAGCACGACGATGGGGTTGCCATCGGGCAGCAACGCGCTGGCCGGCGCGCAGCTCGCCACCGCATTGCCGTTGAAGGGATCGGGCTGTCCGTTGTAGACCAGCGTCGTGATGCGGCGCGGCTCCGCCGTCCGGGTGGCCAGACGCCAGTCGGGGTGCCATTGAGAACTCACTTTGCGTGCGCCCGCGGGTAAAGCTGCCCCCGCGCTCAACACCGGCGCACAAGCCGCGCCCGCCGTCAGGCCCTCGACACGTGACGACTCCAGATGCCGCACGTCAACATAGCTGTGACAGGTTTGACCACCATTGAAGTCAGTCCTGCGGTTGACATTCCCTTCGGCGTCGTAGTCCAGCGATGAACTTGACGCCTCGCATCCCGCGCCCGCCGGCTGCGACTGTTCCTTCGTTAGTGTGGAGCCTGCAATCTGCTGGCTCGTGAACCCCAGTGCCCGTCCATCAGGACCTGTCACGCTGGCATTCACAGCTTGCAGCACATCCAGCCGGCGAGTGGTCCGCAAGTTGGGAACATCGTCGGTGAGCGTCAGCGTCCACCGAGGGGGAGCCGGCCACTCCACGTGCCACCGCTCACCGTTGCTACCCGTGGCCGTCGTGATGGCGCGACCTTCCGAGTCGTACTCATACCTACCCAGGACCTGACCTCCTTCGTCGACCAACGACGTGATGGCCCAGGTCTGATCGGCATTCTCATAGCCGTAGCGCCGCGACGTGTCGTCCGGATGACCGATCTCGCTCAGGCCGCCAAAGCCTCCATACCGAAACGTGTGACGACGGCCGCCCGGGTCGTTTACAGCCTTGACCCGAACGGTCGAAAAATAGAACGGATCAGGCTCGTACTCGAAGCCCAACGTCCTCCCCGTCTCGTCGCGGACGGCGCTGATGACGCGCACGCGCATCGTGCCCTCCTCCTTGGCAAGCACTTCGCCATAGAGATAGTCCAGATATCGACCATCGGCGAAATGCACACGCGTGAGTTCCGGGCTCGAATCACCGACATACCGTTCGACGGCAGATGCCGTCACGTCGTAGTAGTTCCAGCCCGCATTGCTTCGGGTGAAGGTCGCCTTGTCGAGCTCCAGCGGCGTCGACGCCGAATCGCCGAAGGACTGGAACGACTTCGACGTCCCGTCGCCGCGCATGAAGACCGGCGTGTAGAGATCACCATTGATCATGGCGCGCTTGAGAAGATTGGCCTGCCAAAGCCTTCCGAAAGTGGCCGGTCCGCCTGGATACCGATCGATGCTCATGGCGGCATCCCGCGGTGCATAGCTGAGGACAAGCTCGTGCCCCCGCCCCCATCCGACAATGCGCTCGCGCTGCGACTTGAGGCCAGTCAGCACACCGATCGGATTCCCCCGATTCGGCGTGCATGTTGGGGCGGGACGCTCATCGCGGAACCTCATGCAGAGGCTGAACTCGGGTCGCCAGTCCGAGTTCAGGTATCCCCCACAGTCCATCAACACATCGAAGTAGCTGTTGGTGACATACGAGGAGGTCTCTCCGTTTCGCTTATTGCGCAACGTGGTGTTGATGGTGTACGTGCACTTGTGGATCGGATAAGGAAGCACGTCATGGAATCCAGAGGGGAAACAGCGCCCAGGGCTGGCAACGCTGGTCTCTACAGATTCGGGGTAGTCGATGGGCGCTTCAATGATTGGCCTCACCTTTGCCCATAACGCCTCCTTCAAGGCGTCCGCCGTTGGGTAGCAACCCGGCACCCCGCCTGCCGGGCTTAACGCCCGGTGGACGAAGTCGTAGGAGTTGTAGAGCTTGTGGCAATCCTCCGCATAGGAGGAGTGAGCAGCCAGCAAACACAGCAGCGCTGTCCCCCACTTCAACCATCTCGCCATTGCTATTCCCTTCTTATCGACGCTGATCAATCTCAATCCCTGCCTATCGATTGTTGTTCCCGGCCCAGCGCGTCATACACGCGCGCCAGGGTCCGCTTGAGCGTGCCTTGTGGGTCTTTGGCCGCTTCGGCCGTCCGGTTGCCGCTCTGGTCCAGCGTGTACTCGATGCGGTTGCCCTGGCCGTCGGCCACGGCGGTCAGGCGATGCGCGTCGTCGTACTCGTAGGTCACGATCGCGCCATCGGGCTGTGTCGTCTTCTTGAGCAGCCCGGTGGGCCAGTACTCGTAGCTGGTCGTTGAACCACCGGTAGATACGGAGGTCAGGCGCTGGCGCGCGTCATAGCCGTAGGTGGTCGAGACCAAGTTGGCGTCGACCACTTCTAGCGGCTTGCCGTAGGCGTTGTAGCGCGGGAACTGCGTCAGATGGCCCGCGCTGTTTGTCGAGGACTTGAGGTCGCCCTTGGTGTGCTCGGCGGTCGTGTCGGTGTAGTACTCGTTGGTCACGACGAGCTTGCCGCGCGGGTCGGTCTCGGTGAGCACCTGGCCGGTGGCGTCGTAGGTCCAGCTTATCGAGCGAGCCGGCACGCCGGACTGCAGCGTCGCATTGAAACCTTGCGCGCCGGTCTCGTCCGTCGTCGCCTGCTCCACGCGCTTGCACAGCACGACGATGGGGTTGCCATCGGGCAGCAACGCGCTGGCCGGCGCGCAGCTCGCCACCGCATTGCCGTTGAAGGGATCGGGCTGGCCGTTGTAGACCAGCGTCGTGATGCGGCGCGGCTCCGCCGTCTTCGTCGCCATGCGCCAATCGGGATGCCATTGGGAGCTGATCATTCGGACGCCCGCCGGCAACGCTGCCGCCGACACCGATTCGCACGCCATTGCCGACGACACACCTTCGATTCGCGTCACCTCCAGCTTGCGGACCGCGTCATAGGCCATGCAAGTGCGGTTGCCGTTGAAGTCGTCGCTGCGCGTGACGTTGCCAGCGGCATCGAAGGCCGAGCTCGAAGTGGACGCCGCACATCCCGCGCCTGCCGGCTGGCTCTGCGCGTCCAGCAACTGCAGGTTCCCTACCACCGTGCCATTCCAGGTGGATTGCCGTCCATCCGGTGCCGTGACCTGCGCCTCCCTCGGAGTCCCATCCAGACGCACATGCTCGCGCACGAAGACGTCGAGTTCAGGGTCGTAGCGCTCCACTGGCAGGGCGAACTTCGGCGGGTTCGGCCAGGCAATCGTCCAGCCGTTCAGCGACCCCGTCTGGGAGAAAGTGGCGCGGCCCTGGTCGTCATAGCGATAGGTTCCGATGCGCCCGCTGCCTTCGTCCAGGCGCCCCGTCAGCAAATGACGGAACGTGGTGTTCTCATAGAGGAACCGCTTCGTTGTCTGGTCCGCATAGGTGATGGATGTGAGGTTCCCGACATCGTCGTACGACAGCGGCAATACGACGCCGGCCGGGTCCGTGATGCTCTGGATGGCCGCGTATTTGAAATCGACAGACTTGTACTGGAAGGCGATCTGCCGACCGGCTTCGTCACGGATCGAGCTGATCAGATTGCGGCTCTCCGTGTACTCGCCGCCCGCCGGAACCGGAGTGATGGTGTAGTCCAGCCGGCGGCCATCGATATAGGCAATCGACGCCAACGTGCCATCGGGGCGAAACACCTCGATCGCGCGCTCAGCCTGGTCGAAGTACAGCGTCTGCTGGCTGTCGACCTGAGGCCACAGATCCCGCTCCGTGGGGTCCGCCTGGTCGCCGAAGGACTTCCAGGCCCCCAGGCCTCGCTGGAACAGATGGATGCGCTTGGGGTTGCCCTGGTTGATCCACTGCTTGTGGAGGTTGCTGAACCAGTAGCGGCCGAACGAGTTGGAGCCTCCCTCATGGATCGTCCCGTTCTCGGGCATCAGCAGGCTCAGGTAATTCATCTTGAGCGCGTGGCCGCGCCCCCAATCGAAGATGTCCTCGGGTTGCTGCTTCAGGCCGGTGAGCGGCTCGATGGGATTTCCGACGCCCGGCCGTCTCTGGCAATTGCCGCCAACGAAGAGGTCCCTGTCGATGATCGGCTTGCAGCTGTCGGTAGCACTGGTAAGGGCTTTGGTACGGAACTTCTCTCCGCAAGTCATCAATAGTTCGAAGGTTGACTTCTCCTCATCAACGGTGACGCGATCCGGATACCAGATGTGGGTCCTGGTCGTGCGAGCTGTGTAGTCACAAATTGCTGTGGGATATCGCGACGTCCCATACTCCCCATTCGGTCGGCAGGAGCCGGGTAATACCACCGTCGTTTCAGTCCATTCGCCGGAACTGCCCTTCTCCGCAGCAAGGGGCGCAACGGCTGCATAGGTTGCCGCGGACACATCACCGATGGAGTCCCGGCACTCTTGATACACGCTCCTTGTCGCTGGCGTGTCCATGTGGAGATACCTCGCGACAGGCCCACTCGGCGTCCACATGTGCCAGCAGTCCTTGGCCGCCATCGCCGGCAGCGCGAAGAGGCTCAGCCCTGAGGCAATCAGAAGACGGGCCCGCAGCCTGCGAGCTGGAATGAATCGATGCGCTGGGTCGCTCACGCGAGAACTCCCTGATGTGGTTTGGCAAGCCATCAGGAAGTCGCACACGTCCCAAGGGAAACCCCTGCGGCCGCACCATGGTCCAACCGGCAAGCGTCTGTCGCGCTCAATGCCAAGTCGGTCTCACTCCCTGATTCAGGGCGGCGATTCTCCATGATGAAGATGTCGATTGCAGGAATCGCTCCGGACAGTTGCAGGTCTCACCACGGCATCACAGACATGCAGCTCTCGCGAGGACCAGACCGGCCAGCGAAAGCACGATGCCCGCCTCCGACATTCCTCCCCCCAAGCTCAGCCCCACGCCGATGCCCCGATCGCCACCGCACCCCGACGATGAGCGCTCCACGCCGCCCTTGCGGACGCAGGAGCCCGCATGTCCTCGCGCATCCTTCGCTTCCCTCCCCTCCTTGACCGCCCCGGCATCGCCGGCCTGGCGCTGCGGCTCCTGGCCGCGCTGTCCATCTCGATCCTGCCCGGCTGCGCGGCGCTGCAACCGCCGCCCACCGAGCGATGGCCGGCCACCGATCCCGCGCCGGTCTACGCCGTCGAGGACATCCGCCCCGCGCCCGGCCTGGGCGGCGAACCCGCGCCCGACCCCGCCTCGACCGAGCGCCTGCTGGCGCTGGCGCTGCAGGAATGGCAGCTCTGGGGCCGGGGCCGCTGGGACGCCGCCACCAACCTCACCGAACGCCGCCTCGACGAGCCCCGCGGCCTGGAGGCCGAGCCCCACCTCCACGCCCGGGTGCTGCTGTACTGGCTCGGCGTCAAGGGCGGCGACTTCCCGGTCCAGCGCACCCGCCACGAGGACGGCTCGCTGCGCCCCTGGAGCGCCGTCTTCATCTCCTGGCTGATGCGCGGCGCCGGCTTCGGCGAGCGCCAGTTCGAAGCCGCCGAGCTGCACTGGCAGTACATCCGCGCCGCGCTGGACCACGGCGTCCGCGCCGGCTTCGAGGCCCGCGACGCCGCGTCCACCGCCCCGCGCCCCGGCGACCTGATCTGCGCGCCGCGCGACGCGGCCCCGGACGCGCCGTCGGGTTTCGCCCAGTGGAGCGCCCTCGCCCGCCCGCTGCGCGCCCGCGCCTGGCCCTGGCACTGCGACCTGGTCGTGCAGGTGGACGGTGCCGAGCTCGGTGCCATCGGCGGCAACGTCAGCGACAGCGTCACCTGGACCCGCACGCCGCTGGACGCCGACGGCAGGCTGGTGCCCACGCCCGAGCGGCCCTGGACCGTCGTGCTGCGCCAGAAGGGAGCCCCGCCATGAGCGCCGCGCTGGACGGCCCGCCACCGCGCGGGCGGCGGGCCGCGGTGCTCGGCTTCTGGCAGGGGACGGTCGGCGTGGCCACCGGCCTGAGCGTCATCGCCGGCGTGCTGATCTCGGTGACGCAGCTGGTCGAATGGGTCGACGACAGCAAACGCGCCAACCTGACCGGGCGCCTGCAGTCGCTGCAGCACGTGGCCCACCTGCTCGAGCGCGACGAGCGCATCCGCCTGCGCGCCCGCGCCTTCCTCAAGGAGCGACTGCCGGAGATCCTGCCGCGCCTGGACGAGCTGATCCGGCGCGCCGGCTCCGGCGAGGACCTCTACCTGAGCCAGGACATGGAGGACTACGCCGCCGTCCACTTCCATTACGAGCAGCTCGGCGCGCTGGTGAAGCTCGAGTACATCGAGTTCCCGCTGGTCTACGAGGTCATCCCCTTCCCCGACGACTACCTGGCGGCCGTCGAGCCGCTGCGCCAGGCGCTGGCCGACAACTGGAAAGGCCCCGGACGGCCGCTGCCGGATCTGGGCGCCAACATCGTCTATCTGAAGCGTTGTTACGCCTTCAGCCGCGCGCATCCGGACCAGATGGCGCGATGTCCGCCGCCCTGAGCGGTCGCGCCGGACGCGGCGAGGCGGTCCGCCGGCCTCCGGAAGGTTTCCGGAAGGTCGCGCTCCCCGGTCCCGCCTACCGTTGACGGTACCGATCCCCGGATCGTTCCTTCGACACGACGACGCCGCCATGGCGCACAGGGAGCTCCCATGAACCTCACCCCGCACCGTTGCCCTCCACCCCCGGCCTCGCCCCCCGCGGGCCGGCCCCGCCAGGGCGGCTTGCCCGCCCGGCTGGCCGCCGAGCACCGGCTGCAGCGCCTCACCCGGCTGCAGACCACGCTCGCCGAAGCCCACGCCGAGGCCGAGCGCCGCGAGCGCGAGCGCATGGCCCAGCTGCTGCATGACCAGGTCGGCGGACTGATCGTCCGCCTGCGCCTGGCCCTGGGCGACTGGCGCAGGACACAAGCGGACGGAGTCGGTGCCGATGCGAGTTCCGGCTCGGACTCGGACTCGGGCTCGGGCTCGGACGCCGGCTCCCACGCGGACGCGGCCTCGGGCGCCGTCCGCGGCCTCGGCGGCCGTGACACCGCGCCGGCGCACCCGGCGACGCGCTTCGGCGAGTTGCTCGGCGAGCTGTCCGAGACGGTGCGGACGCTGGCCTTCGCACTAGCGCCGCCGGACTGGCACGGCGACCTGCCGACGGCGCTGGAAGCGGTGGCGGTGGAGCTGGGCCTGCGCGGCACCCTGGAGGTGCGCATCGACGGCCGCGCGCTGTCGGCGGCCGACACCGTCGAGGTGCCGGATGCGCAGCGCGCCGCCGCCTGCCGGGTCGTGCGCGAGCTCTGCCTGAACGTGCAGAAGCACGCCCGGGCGACGCGGATCGAGATCACGCCCAAGATCCGGCAAGGCTGGTTGAGCGTGCGGGTGCGGGACGACGGTCGCGGCCTGCCGGCCGCGCCGCGCGGCGCTCACCGTCCGGAGCAAGCCAGCGAGGACGACTGGCGCGGAGCCGCCGATGGCCACGGCCTCGGCCTGGGCGGCGCTCGCGCGCAGCTGCAGGCGATGGGCGGCGCGCTGGTGCTGCGCTCCGAGCCGGGCCGCGGCACCAGCGCCACGCTGCTGCTGCCGCTCGCGCCCAAGTGAAGCGATCGAGGCGCGCGCCTGCGACCGCCCGCGCCCCGTCGCCATCCCATCCCCTCCCTTCCCCATTCACCGAGGAGACTCCCATGCCCCTGCGCATCGTCCTGGCCGATGACCACCAACTCGTGCGCGAAGGCCTGCGCGCGCTCCTGTCCCGCGATGCGGCGCTGGACGTCGTCGGCCTGGCCGAGGACGGCGCCGCCGCCGTCAAGCTCGTGCGTCACCTGCAGCCGGACCTGCTGATCACCGACATCGCCATGCCCGGCCTCAACGGCCTGGAGGCGACGCGGCGCGTGCGCGCGCAGCATGCGGCGGTGCAGGTGATCTGCCTGTCGATGCACGGCGACCAGCGCAGCGTGGTCACCGCGCTGCAGGCCGGCGCTTCCGGCTACGTGCTCAAGGACGCGTCCAGCGAGGAACTGCTGCGCGCGGTGCGCGACGTGGCCGCCGGCCGCATCTACCTCAGCCCGGGCCTGATGGGCGGCCTGGTCGACGAGATCCGCACGCGCCAGCGCCTGCCCGACGGCGCCGCGTCCGCGCCGGCCGGTCCCGCGCTGACCGCGCGCGAGCGCGAGATCGCCCAGCTCTTCGCCGAGGACCTGAGCACGCAGGAGATCGCCGACCGCCTCAAGCTCAGCGCGAAGACGGTCGCCACCCACCGCGAGAACGTCACCCGCAAGCTGGGCGTGCGCGGCGTCGCCGGCATCACCCGCTATGCGCTGGGCGAGGGCCTGAGCGACGGCGCGCCCCAGGGAGCCGGGTCATGCCGCTGATCGTCCACGCGTGGCCGGCCTGGGTGCTGGGCGGCGCGCTGTCGCTGGTCTGGGCAGCGATCGGGCTGGGCGCGCAGGCGCTGTTCCCGCGCCGCTGGCGCGAACGGGCCACCGCGACCGACCACCGCGTCGCGCTCGCGTCGCTGGCCGTGATCGTGACGGTCAACGTGCTGCTGCTGGCGGTCTCGGCGTTGTCGGTCCGGGACGCCTTCAGCGCCGCCGAACAGGCGGTCGAGCGCGAGGCCACGGCGATGGCGCAGCTGGCACGCTCGCTGGCGGTCTACGGCACGCCCGAGTCGCGCCTGGCCCGCGAGCGGCTGCGCGGCTACGGCCGCAGCGTGATCGGCAAGGAGTGGATCGCGATGCAGCGCGACCAGGCCAGCCTGCCGACGCTGGATGCCTTCGACGACCTCTACCGCACGCTGGGCGACCTGCATCCCGCGGCGGCCTCGGAGGCCGCCCTCCTCGCGCAGATCTGGACCCAGGCGAACGAGCTGCTGAGCCAGCGCCGCGCGCGGCTGATGGCCGCCCGCGACCAGGCGCCCGCGACGCTGTGGGCGGTGCTGCTGGCCAGCTCGCTGCTGACGCTCGCGCCGGTGGCGGCGTTGCCGGTCAGCGCCGGCAGCCGCGGCGCAATCGCGGTGCTGGCGCTGGTGCCGGGCCTGGTCTTGCCTGTCGTCGTGGCGATGGACCGGCCCTTCCTCAGCGCTGGGCGGGTCAGCGCGACGCCGATCGAGAACGCGCTGGCCCACATGCAGCGCTGGGATGCCCGGTGGAGCGCCGATGCCCCGTCGTCGTCGTCGTCGTCGTCGTCGCCATCGCGGCCTGGCGCGGCGCCCCTGCGCTGATGGCCGCGGCGACGATCAGTCGTCGCTGCTGCTGCCGTTGCGGATCTCCGGATCGGAGGTCGCGATCAGCGTCTGCGCGTTGCCGGAGGCCGGGCGGCGGAACACCAGCACCACGCCGCGTCGCGTGCCCGGCCCGACCGGCACGGTGACCGTGGTCGCCTGGTCCAGGCCGGTCGCGACGAAGGTGTTGGGCAGCCCGCTCGGCTTCTCCAGGGTCTTGGCCACCGCGACGAACAGCGTCACGCTGGTGTCCGGCTTGCTGTTGCCGAGTTGCACGAGCACCTCCGGCGACAGACCCACGGACTGCTGCGCGAACATGATCGCGTTGGTGTTGACGGTATCCAGCGGCTTGGGACTCGGGATGCGCTCCCAGCGCGCATTGAAGTAGGCGCAGGGAATCACGTTGTCGGCCGGCCCGATCAGGGGCACGACGAAGTACAGCGTCGATTCTTCGGCGTCGGCGCGCGCGAGCGCAGCGGCAGTGAGGTCGTTCATGAGGGTCGCCTTCCTTTCAGGGAGGGAGTTGGGACATCAGCGAAAAGGGCCGCGTGGGCCGGCACATAGCCGCCCGCCGTCAGCCGCCGGGTCCAGCCGTCGTCAAGCGCCTGCGGGCTCGCGCAGGCGCGCAAGGCCAGCCAGGCCTCGAGCACCAACCCGGCCTGCCCGGCGTCGACCGCCGGCTGGATCTGGTCGCGTTGCCGCGCGCAGCGCGCGCGATCGGGCCCTGCGCCGGCCGCATCGGCCCGCAGGCCCAGCAGCGCCCGGCGCGCCCGCAGTTCATGGTTCTGCCAGTGATGCGGCCGCAGGCGCAGCAGCGTCGCCATCGCCTCTTCGGTGGCTGCCAGCCGCGTGCGCACGCCAGCCCAGTCGCCGGCGCGCGCGGCGGTCCCGGCCTCGGCCAGCGCGACCCGCATGAGGGCCTCGCGCCGCAGGAAGTCCCGCGCCGGATCGCTGCCGGCGGTGGCCGGCTCACCGGCCAGTTGATCGCGCAAGGCCGCCAGCGCCGCGTCGACGGCCTGACCGGCGTCCAGACGCGCCAGCAGCAGGCTGCCCTCGGCGTGCTGGCGGTCGGCGCGCCAGTAGCGGTTCTCCGGATCGTGCCGCTCGGCCTGGCGCAGCCGCGCGACGCCCTCGGCCATCGTCGCCGCCGCCTCGCCGAGACGCCCCGCCGCGCGCAGCGCCTCCGCGCGGCGCAGCTCCAGCGTGCCCAGGTCACGCAGGCGCAGCTGCTCGTCGGGATGGGCGGCCGCCTGCGCCAGGCGCTCGGCGCGCGCGGCGTCCAGCGCCGCCAGGGCCTCGATCGGCCGGCCCCGCACATGCGCCACCAGGCCGAGCCAGGTCCGCGAGGTGGCCACGCCGTCGCGCAGGTCTGCGTCCGCGGGCGAACGCACCAGCGCCTCGAGCTTGAGCGCGAGCGAGGCCTGGAACCAGCGCTGCGCGTCCTCCCAGGCCCCGCGCCGGAACGCGATCGAGCCCAGGCTGTTGAGCGCGTAGCCCAGTTCCCCCTGCGCGGTCGCGTCCTCGGGCGCCTGCTGCCGCCAGCGCTCGCTGGCGATGCGGTAGCGGTCCATCGCCCGCGCCGCCGCGTCGAAGTCGCCGGCGTCGAAGGCGATCTGGCCCAGCCAGAACGAGGCCGCGCCGAGGGTGCGGTAGTAGTCGCCGGCGCTGACGCCCGGTACGCGCTCCAGCGGCTCGAGCGGCGCCAGCAGGCGCAGCGCCGCGTTCAGCGCGTCGATGGCGATGTCGGTGCGACCCTTGCCGCGACTGCTGTTGACCTCGCCGATCACCACCAGCGCCTTGGCGCGTGCCAGCGTGTCGGCGCCATTGGCCACGGTCGCCGCGGTCGCTGTCGTCGCCAGCTCGGCCTCCGTCTCGCCGCCCTCGGCCGGACCGAGCAACCGCAGACCCTGCTCGCCGATGCGTCCCAGCAGGTCCAGCTTGCCGATCGGCCGCAGGCCGTCCGCCAGCTCGCCGAGCATGAAGGACGCCAACTGCCGGCTCTGGCGCTCGCGCTCCGCCGCGACGCCGGCCTGGCGCGCATAAGCGATCGCCGCCACGCCCGCGACCGCCGCCAGCAGGAAGGCGCCGGCGCTGGCCGCGCCCAGCCCCCAGCGTCGCAGGCGCAGCCGTCGCTGCGAGCGCGCGATGAAGTCGCGGGCCTCGTCGCCGAGCAGCCCCGGCGCCTCGGCCAGGATGCGCGCGGCGTTCCACAGCGTCGTGCCGCGGGGCAGCAGCAGCGCGCTGGCCTGCCCCGCCTCGCGCCAGCGCGCGACCCAGGGCCGCAACTCGTCGCGCGCCGCCAGCGCGGCGCGGTGCTGCGCCACCCAGGCGGTGACCCGCGGCCAGCGCCGCAGCAGCGCCTCGTGGGCGACGCGGTAGCCGTTGACGCCGCCCGCGTGGTCCGCCACCAGCAGCCGGGCCTCGACGAAGGCGGCGACCAGCGCGCGCTCGGGCGCGTCGCTCAACTCCGCCGCGGCGACCCAGCGGCCGGTCGGCGACGCTTCCTCGCCGGCCAGCGCCACCAGTCGCGGCAGCAGCCGGGGCAGCGCCTCCTGCTGGTCCGCCGGCAGCTCGCCCAGCAGCGCCTCCGCGCGGCGGCCGATCGCGCCCTCCAGGCCGCCCAGGTCCTCGTAGGCCGACCAGGCCAGCACCTCGCCCGGTGCCCGGTGCAGGTAGAGCTGCTGCAGCGTGTACTGCAGCAGCGGCAGCGCGTCCGGGGCCTGCATCGCGTCGGCGCAGAGCCGGTCGTCGAGCCGGTTCAGCCCGCTCGCGTCGGTGCCGTAGCTCAGCCCGGCGGCGCGCGCCGGCAGCCGGATCATCTGCGCGATCGCCGACGCGGCGGGCGGCGCCAGGTCGAGGTGGGCGCCGCTCTCCTTGCCGCGCATCAGCAGCGGTCGCCGCGCCATCGCCGGATAGAAGTCGTTGCGGCAGACCGCCAGCACCACCAGCCGCGCGCTGCGCACCAGCCGCGCCAGCGCGTCGAACCAGGCCGCGGTGCGTGCGTCATCCTCCTGCAGCACGGCCTCGAGCCGGTCCAGCACCAGCAGCGGCGGCGCCTCGGCGCCGCCGCGCAGCGCGCGCGTCGCGTCCAGCCCGATCGCGAGCTGCCGCAGCACTTCGTCCGGCGCGTCGCGCAGCGCCGCCGACAGCGTGTCGATGCTGTGACCGGACAGCAGCGGCACGCCCTGGCAGTCCCAGTCCAGCATCGCGCCGGCCAGGCCCGCCCAGGCATCGAGGCCGCCCAGCGCGCCCAGGTCGACGCTGGCCGCGGTGCAGACGCGCAGGCGGGGGACGTCGCCGTCCCCGTCACCGCGACCCTCGTCGACGGCCGGGCTCGCCAGCGCCGGCACCAGTCCCGCCTGCACCAGCGAGGTCTTGCCCGAGCCGCTCGGCCCCAGCAGCACCACCAGCGGATGACCCAGCCGCCATTGCCGCGTCAAACGCGCATGCAGCGCGGCGACGGCCTCGTCGCGGCCGAAGAACACGCTCGCATGCGCGGCGTCGAACGGCTCCAAACCGCGGAACGGCGACTGCCCGCGCCAGCCGCCGGCATGGCTGCGCGGCCCCTGCGCCGACAGCACGCCCAGGGGCGCCACCACGCGGTAGCCCTCCTTGCGGATGGTCTCCAGGTAACGCGGCGTCGCGGCGCTGTCGCCCAGCGCGCGGCGCAGGCCGGCCACCACCTTGTGCACCGGGTTGTCGCCCAGCGTGGTCGCCTCGGGCCAGCAGTCCTGCAGCAGCGCCTCGGCGGACACCACCTCGCCCGGCTGGCGGCACAGCGCGACCAGCACCGCCATCGGCCGCGGCTCCAGCACCACGGTCTCGTCGCCGCGGCTCAGCCGCCGGGTCCGCACCTCCACGCGCCAGTCGCCGAGCAGGAACTCGCGCGGCGCGGCGGCAAGCACGCCGCCGGCGACCGATCCGTCCGCACCGGCGACCTTCGGCCGCGATGGCGCGGCCAACGCTGGCATCGCGGGCACCGAGCCCCCGCCGCTGCTCCTGTCCATGGTGATTGCTCCCTGCGACACGCCTCTGCGGGCGTGTGATGGCGCGGAGTCTAGGAGCGCCGGCCGCGCGCGTCAGCCCCTGCGCCCCGGCAGGGTTGACAGCTTGACAGCCGCGCCCGCATCGACATGCGCAACACCGAGGCGGATCTCGGCAATCGCGACGGCCAACATCCGCATCCGCCGGATGGGCCGCGGCGGGGCGCGCTCCTATCGTTCATCCCATCGACCCTCCGGCGCCTCGCGGCGTCCGAACCTCCCACCCGCCCTCGGCCCTCACCATGATCGACGCCGTCCTCCTCCACCTCGCCGGCCACCTCAACGCCGTGCTGCGCCGCTCGCACCAGTCGGCGGAGGACCTGGTCGCGGTGACCGCGCTGCACGAGGCCGACGGCGGACCGGCGGCCGGCGCCTCGCACCGGCTCGCCGCCTTCCTGGTGAACCTGGAGCGCGACCCGGTCGCCAGCCTGCCGGCCCAGGCGCTGGGCAGCGGCGAGCGCCTGGCCCGCTCCGCCCCGCCGGTGCAGCTGAACCTGCTGGTGATGTTCGCCGCCAACTACGGCGGCACCACCTACCCGGAAGCGCTCAAGCTCATCGGCAGCACCATCGCCTGCTTCCAGGCCACGCCGGTGCTGGACACGCAGAACTCGCCCGGCCTGGATCCGCGCCTGGACAAGCTCACGCTGTCCATCGAGCCGCTGAACCTGAACGAGATGGCGACGCTGTGGGGCGTGCTCGGCGGGCGCTACCTGCCCTCGGTGCTGTACCGGGTGCGCCTGCTCACCATCGACGCCCGCCAGCCCGATGCCCAGCTGCCGTCGGTGCGCACGCCGGGCGTGGGCGTCGGGGCCCGCGGCTGACCGCGAAGGAGCACCTCATGGGCCCCTACCTCCCCCTGCTGCGCATCGACGTCGAGCACGGCTATTACGCCGACGGACGCTGCCGCGGCCTGCGCTTCGTCCCCGCCGGCACCACCGCCGAGCGGCTGCGCCGCGCCGACGCGCTGGTGCGGGCCGACGGCGGCACGCTGCTGGTGCACGGCCCGGCCGAGGCGATCGAGCGACTGCGCGCCGACACCGATCCCGACGACGGCGAAGCCGCGCTGGACTGGCTGGTGCATGCGACCGACGACGACTTCGCCTGCGGCACCGAGGACCCCGCCGACCGGCCGCGCGAGCTGCTGTGGGTCGCGCCCGGAGCTCCGAGCACCGACGACGCGACGCTCGTCGCCACGCCCAAGGCGCTGGACGCGCCCGAGGTGACGGCGCTGCTCGCGCCGGGCGACCGCTGGCTGCCGCCCTTCGCGCTGCTGCACCTGCCGCTGCCCAGCCTGCCGGCGCATGGCCCGGCCGACAACGCCGCCGCATGGCCAGTGCAGCTCCGCTGGCCGCTGGCGCCGCGCGCCACCGTCTGGAAGTACTGCCTGTTCGGCGACTGGCCGGAACCGGCGCTCGCCGTCGTCGACCTGGCCGGCGAGACCGAGTTCAGCGCGCCCGCCCCGGACCGCCTGGACAACGGCACGCCGATGCTGGCCATCCGTTCCCGCGTCCGGTTGCCGCTGGCCCAGCGCTCGCCGCGACGCTTCCAGCTGCGCAGCCGTCCCGACGGCGCCGGCAGTCCCAAGGTGCTGATCCGCCGTCTGCCCACCGCGGCGGCGCAACTGCTCGCCCGCGAAACGATCGACGGCCAACCGACGATCGTCTCCGAGATCCACGTGCATCGATAACCCGCAGAGGAGGCCGCCATGGCTATGAAGACACCCGGTGTCTATATCGTCGAGAAGAATGCGTTTCCCAACTCGATCGTCGAGGTGGCCACCGCGGTGCCGGCCTTCGTCGGCTACACGCGTCGCGCCGAGAACGGCGGCAAGTCGCTGCTCAACAAGCCATGGCGCATCAGCTCCATGGCGGAGTACCACACCTACTTCGGCCACGGGCCCGATCCGCGCCTGACCATCACCGAGGCGCCCGCCCCCGCCCCGTCCGACTTCCGCGCCGACGGCAAGGACTACGCGCTGACGCAGGCCGACGGCGCCGACGGCGGCCGCTTCCTGCTGTACCGCGCGATGGTGCACTTCTTCCAGAACGGCGGCGGCCCCTGCTACATCGTGTCGGTGGGCGGCTACGGCGGCCAGGTCGAGGCGCCCGCGCTGGCCGGCGGCATCGAGGCCCTGATCAAGGAACAGGAACCGACGATGCTGGTCATCCCCGACGCGGTGCTGCTGCCGCGCGCCGACTGCGTCTCGGTGCAGCAGGCGATGCTGCAGCACTGCGGCGGCAAGATGCGCAACCGCATCGCGATCCTGGATGTCTGGGGCGGCTACCTGGACCGCAAGGACCCGGCCGGCGATCCGGTCGAGGCCTTCCGCAACGACCTGGGCGTCAACTACCTGGACTTCGCCGCGGCCTATTACCCGTGGGTCAACACCACGGTGGTCCAGGACAAGGACCTGGACTACACCCGCATCGCCAATCCCGCGCTGCTGGCCACGCTGCTGCGCGCCGAGCTGTCGCTGCCCGAGAACGTCGATCCCAAAACCACGCCGCCGCGCATCGCGCAGCAGGCCCAGGCGGTGGCCGACATCCTCAAGACCGACGACGACTGGACCCAGTACGTCACCGGCCTGGTCAACGCCTCGACCAAGACCGACGAGGAAAAGCAGAAGGCGCTCACGCCGGCCGCGCTGGCGGTCGCGGTGGAGACCCACAAGTCGCTGCTGCACAAGAGCCTCGTGTCGATGAGCCCGCTCTACAACGCGGTGATGACCGAGGCGCGCAACCGGCTCAACCTGCTGCCGCCCTCGGCCGCGATGGCCGGCGTCTACACCATGGTCGACAACAGCCGCGGCGTCTGGAAGGCGCCGGCCAACGTCAGCCTCAACGGCGTGGTGTCGCCGCAGGTGTCGATCTCGCACGAGGACCAGGAGGACCTGAACGTCACCACGCAGGGCAAGTCGATCAACGCGATCCGCTCCTTCATCGGCGAGGGCGTGCTCGTCTGGGGCGCCCGCACGCTGGACGGCAACAGCCTGGACTGGCGCTACATCAACGTGCGCCGCACGATGATCATGCTGGAGGAGTCCTGCCGCCTGGCGGCCAAGGCGATGGTCTTCGAGCCCAACGTGGCCAACACCTGGGTGACCATCAAAAGCATGATCGCCAGCTTCCTCACCGGCATCTGGAAGCGCGGCGGCCTGGCCGGCGCGGTCCCCGACGACGCCTTCAGCGTGCACGTCGGCCTGGGCGAGACGATGACGCCCGAGGACATCCTCGAAGGCGTCCTGCGCGTGACCGTGCTGGTGGCCATCAGCCGCCCGGCCGAGTTCATCGAGATCACCTTCCAGCAGCAGATGCAGAAGTCGTGAGGCCGGCCCGGCCCGCGGCCGGCGTCCCGACCCACGACCCCGATTTCCATCCATAACCCTCGCGGAGGCAGGCAATGGCAGACGACGGATCAGCGCAATCGACCACGGTGTGGCCGCTCCCCAAGTTCCGCTTCGAAGTGAAGTGGGACTCGGCGGTGATGTCCTTCCAGGAAGTGTCCGGCCTGGACGTGGAAGCGCAGCCCATCGAGTACCGGCACGGGGACAGCCCCGCGTTCTCGGTGCTCAAGATGCCGGGCATGAAGAAGTACAGCGACGTCACGATGAAGAAGGGCGTCTTCAAGGGCGACAACAAGTTCTGGGACTGGTTCAACGAGATCAAGATGAACACCATCAAGCGCAAGCCGGTGACCATCAGTCTCCTGGACGAGGCCGGCAAGCCGACCATGGTCTGGACCCTGGCCAACGCCTGGCCGACCAAGATCACCAGCACCGACCTGAAGTCCACCGGCAACGAGGTGGCGATCGAGACCATCGTCATCGCGCACGAAGGCCTCACCATCGCCAACGCCTGATGCCGCCGCCCGTGCCACGTTCCGCGTCGGCCCCGGGCCCGGCCCGGGCACCGGACGCGCTGCGGGCGCAGCTGCTGTATCCGCCGCCGGCCTTCCACTTCGCGGTGACCTTCGGGTCCAACGCGAAGGACCGCGACGGCGCCTTCCGCGAGGTCACCGGGCTGGGCCCGGAGCTGGAGACCGAGACGGTGGTCGAAGGCGGCCAGAACGCCTTCGTGCACCTGCTGCCCAAGGCCGCGAAGCATCCGAAGCTGGTGCTCTCGCGCGGCATCGCGACGATGGAGTCGCGGCTGCTGCTGTGGTGCCAGGCGGTGCTGGAGGGCGGCTTCGCGCAGCCCATCGCGACGCAGCAGCTGCATGTCTTCCTGCTCGACGGCGATGGCGCCCCGCTGCGGGTCTGGGCGGTGAGCAACGCGTATCCGGTGAAGTGGTCGGTCGAGGCCTTCCAGGCCACCCGCAACGAGGTCGCCATCGAGCGCATCGAGCTGGCCTACGCGGGATCGAGCCGGCTGGTGTGAGCGTCACAGAGGACCAGGACCGAGGACGACGAGCATGAGCATCGAAGTGAGACAACTGCTGATCCGCTCCCAGGTGACGCCCGCGCCGGCCCCGCCGGCGCCCGCCCTGGCGCAGCGCGAGCTGCTGCGGCTGCGCGAGCAACTGCTGGCCGAATGCCGCGCCTGGCTGGCCGACCGGCTGCGCGCGCAGCGGGAGCGCTGAGATGCCGGCCTCGTCCTCGTCCTCCTCCCCCTCCGCCTCGGGCGGCGGCGCCGACGGCGCCTCGACCGAGCTCACCCGGCTGCTGCTCACCCGCTACAGCCTGAGCCGCACCGGCACGGTCCAGCTGGACAAGGCCACCAGCTTCCAGGCGCAGATCAATCCGGCCGAGTTCAGCCACAGCTTCGGCATCCGCTACGACAAGACCAAGGCGCAGGGCTCGTCCGGCGTCGAGCCCAAGTTCAGCACGATGGACGACGAGCGCGTCGCCTTCAACATCGTGCTGGACGGCACCGGCGTCGTGCCGCCAGTGCCCGGCCAGCCGCCCGACGTGAAGGGCCAGCTGGCGCAGCTGAGCAAGGTGGTCTACGAATACGTGGACCTGCGCAGCGAGCCGCCCTACGTGCGGGTGCTGTGGGGCACGCTGATCTTCTTCGGCCGGCTGGAATCGCTGAAGGCGCAGTACACCCTGTTCAAGCCGGGTGGCGACCCGCTGCGGGCCAAGGTGGACCTGAGCTTCGTCGGCGCGATGAGCAAGGAGGAGGAACGCCGCGTCACCCAGCGCGCCAGCACCTCCGAGCAGACGCGCACCGTGCGGATGTACGGCAACGAATCGATCGGCCAGGTCTGCGAGCGCATCTACGGCGATCCCTCGGTCTTCATGAAGGTCGCCCGCTTCAACGGCCTGACCGACTTCCGCAACATCCCGCCGGGCACCGTGCTGCGGTTCCCGCCGATGGAGAAGTGACATGCCCGGCGTCTCCCCCAACCAGGACACGGTCGGCGTCGTCACCCTGGCCGTGCTCGCGGACGGGCAGCGGCTCGAGGCCAGCGCCGACCTGATGTCGGTGACCATCCGGCGCGCGGCCAACACCGTGCCGTCGGCGCGGCTGGTGTTCAACGACGGCGACATGCCGGACCGCGACTTCCCGCTCAGCGACTCCGCGCACTTCAAGCCCGGCGCCCGGCTGACGATCCGGGCCGGCTACGGCCAGCAGGAGGACACGATCTTCGAAGGCCTGGTCGTGCGCCACGGGCTGCGCGTGCAGGGCGACAACGACGCGCGCCTGATCGTGGACTGCCGCGACGCGGCGGTGAAGATGACCATCGGCCGCCGCAACGCCAACTACATCGACCAGCTCGACAGCGACATCATGAGCACGCTGGCCGGCGCGCACGGCCTGTCGGCCCAGGTCGACGCCACCACCATCACCCATCCGGAGCTGGTCCAGCACTTCTGCAGCGACTGGGACTTCCTGCTGACGCGGGCCGACGCCAACGGCCTGCTGGTGATCGCGACCGACGGCGCGCTGGCGGTGACCGCGCCCGCGGCCGAGGGCGAGCCGGCCCTGGCGGTCACCTACGGCATGGACCTGATCGACTTCGAGGGCGACGTCGACGCGCGCCACCAGTACGGCAGCGCGATGGCGGTCTCCTGGGACCCGAAGGCGCAGGCCGCGCTCGAAGGCAGCGCCGCCGATCCGGCCGCGCTGCCGGCGCAGGGCGACCTGGACAGCGCGACGCTGTCGGCCGTCATCGGCCTGGAGAGCTTCCGGCTGCAGGCCGGCGCGCCGCAGTCCAAGGACATGCTGAGCCAGTGGGCCAAGGCGCAGCAGGTCAAGTCCGGCCTGGCGCGGATGCGCGGCCACCTGAAGTTCCAGGGCAGCGCCAAGGCGCGCGTCGGCGGGCTGATCGCGCTACAGGGCGTCGGCGCCCGCTTCAGCGGCACCGTCTTCGTCACCGGGCTGCGCCACCACATCGAGGACGGCGCCTGGACCACCGAGGCCGAGTTCGGCCTCGATCCCGACTGGTTCAGCGCGCGGCCCGACGTGCCGGCGCAGCCGGCGGCAGGCCTGCTGCCGCCGGTGCCCGGCCTGCAGGTCGGCGTGGTGCTCAAGCTCGACGGCGACCCCACCGGCGAGCCCCGCATCCAGGTCAAGGTGCCGGTGCTGCAGGCCGAGACCGAGGGCGTCTGGGCCCGGCTGCTGCAGGGCCACGCCAGCAGCGGCTTCGGCGCCTTCTTCCTGCCCGAGGTCGGCGACGAGGTGGTGCTGGGCTACTTCGCCGGCGATCCCTCGCACCCGGTCGTGCTGGGCAGCCTCTACAGCAGCGGCCGCACGCCGCCCTACGCGCTGGCCGCGCCCAACGACACCAAGGCCTTCGTCACGCGCTGCGGCCACAAGCTCGAGTTCGACGAGAAGGACCAGGTCATCACCGTCGCCACGCCGGCCAACAACCGCATCGTGCTCAGCGACAAGGACAAGTCCATCCGGCTCGAGGACCAGAACGGCAACACCGTCGAGCTCAAGCCCGGCGGCATCGCGCTGGACAGCCCCAAGGACATCACCGTCACCGCGCAGGGCCGCATCGCGCTGGACGCGGTCGGCGCGGTGAGCATCAGCTCGCAGGCCGACGTCCAGGCCACCGGCCTGAACGTCAACTGCGAGGCCCGGATCGGCTTCACCGCCAAGGGCAATGCCGCCGCGGAGCTCTCGGCCTCGGGCCAGACCGTGGTCAAGGGCGCGATGGTCATGATCAATTGAGCAAGGAGCCACCATGCCCCCCGCCGCCCGACTCACCGACCTGCATGTCTGCCCCCTGGTCACGCCGGGGCTGCCGCCGGTGCCGCATGTCGGCGGGCCGGTCATCGGCCCGGGCGTGCCCACCGTGCTGATCGGCCTGCTGCCCGCCGCGGTGCAGGGCGACAACGCGACCTGCGTCGGCCCGCCCGACGCGATCGTGATGGGCTCCACCACCGTGCTCATCGGCGGCCGGCCGGCGGCGCGCGTCGGCGATGCCACCGCGCACGGCGGCAACGTCGCGCTGGGCCTGCCGACCGTGCTGATCGGCGGCTGACGCGCCCCACGACGCCCCTTCACCGCCCCACCCCTCACGGACCTCGACATGGACGGCGAACTCGACTTCCTCGGCACCGGCTGGGCCTTCCCGCCGGCCTTCGACCGGCGCACCCGCGGCGCGGTGATGGTCTCCGGCGTGGCCGACGTCGAGGAGAGCCTGCGCATCCTGCTGACCACCACGCCCGGCGAGCGCGTCATGCATCCGAGCTACGGCTGCGGCCTGCGGCGCATGGTCTTCGAGACGATGAACGACAGCACGCTCACCGAGATCCGCAGCCTGATCGAGAAGGCCATCCTGTTCTTCGAGGCCCGCATCGCGCTGAACGCCGTCGACATCGACACCTCGGGCCTGTACGACGGCGTGCTGCGCATCCGGCTGGACTACACGCTGCGCAGCAGCAACAGCCGCCACAACCTCGTGTTCCCGCTCTACCTGCGCGAGGGCGAGGTGCTGGGGAGCGAACCCGCATGACGACCGGCACCGAACAGCGCGAGCGCTTCCCGATGGCCCTGGAGCCCGGCTACTTCAGGCCGGACGACCTGAGCTTCGAGCAGCGCGTGGACATGATGGCGCGGCTCGCGGAGCAGCTGCGCTTCATCGACCTCGACGACCAGGAGGACGGCGACTGGCGCGGGCTCTTCGCCACCGACCCGACGCTGGTGATGGCCGGCATCGCGGCGCTCGATCCCTGGCCGCTGCAGCAGCAGTTCGGGCGCGACGCGGACTCGGCGCCGCTGGAGCTGCTGGCGCGCCAGGTGCTGGGCCTGGCGGCGCGGCTGGACCACTGGTGGCGCGCGCTCGCCGGCATCCATGACGACGCGCCGCGCGTGCTGCGCGAGCGCATCCAGCAACTGGTGGAGCAGCAGCTCGCCGCCGATCTGCGCTGGGTGGAGCGTCGCTTCCTGCGGCGCGGCGACGAGGCGGCCGCGAGCCGGCCGGCCGGGCCGGTGGAGCGCGACCTGTCGCGGATGTGGCATCGCACGATCGGCGAGGAGCCGGCGGCCGATGCCGCCGCCGAGCGCGAGGACCGCGAGCGGCTGCGGGAGCGCTTCTTCGCCTTCCTCAGCGCGGTCGAGGAAGTCCGGCGGCTGGCGCGCGAGCTGCTGCCCGACAGCATGGCCACCGCCAACCACGAGCCGGCGGCGGCCTTGTTGATCGCCTTCCTGAAGGTCTGCGAGACCGCGCAGCGCGAGGTCAACCGCCTGCCGGCGCGTCACACCGCCTTCTACTACCGCGATTGCCTGGGCTTCGGCCCGGCGCCGGCGCACGCCGACCGCGTCCACCTGGCCTGCCAGCGCGACCCGCGCGCGCCGGGCGACCTGACGCTGCCCACCGGCACCGCCTTCGAGGCCGGCAAGGATGCCGCGGGCCGGCCGGTGCGTTTCGTCAGCGAGGCGCCGATCGCCGTCACCGACACGCGGGTGGCCGCGCTGTGCACGCTGCGGCTGGAGCGGGATCCGCTGATCGCGCCGGAGCGCGACCTCCGTTACGTCACCCGCGCGAAGGTGGCGCGTCCGGTCGCGGACGGCCGCACCGTCTGGCCGCTCTTCGGCGCCGCCGGCGGCGCGGGCGCGGAGGACGCGCGCATCGGGCTGGCGGTGGCGTCGCCGCTGCTGGCGCTGCGCGAGGGCGATCGCGAGATCCGCGTGATCCTGCGCCAGACCTCCTCCGGCGCCGCGCCGGACCTGCGCGGCCTGCGCGACGCGGCGCTGCGGGCCGAGTCGGCGTCGGCCTTCCGCGACGCCTTCGGCGACCTGCTGCCGCAATGGCTGCTGGCCGACGGCGCGGACAGCCCGGCGGCCAGCGCGAGCAGCGCGAGCGCCACGACCGGTACGGGCGTGAGCGGCATCGAGATGGACGTCGACGACCTGTCGGAGGCCGACTGGACCGCGCTGCGCAATACCGCGCATCGCCTGACCGGCAACGGCCTGCCGGCGCTGTTCAACGGTCCCGGCCGGCCTCATCGCGCGCTGGTCTTCGACCGGCTGCTGCAGGGCGCCTTCCGCGTCAGCCTGAGCACGCCGTCGGGCTGGCACGCCGTCGAGGCGCGGCTCGAACGCGCCGCCGGCGCCGGCCTGTCGCTGTTCATCCGGCTGCGCGCCGACGCGCCGCCGGTGACCGGCTGCGACCCGGCGGTGCATGGCGCCGAATGGCCCACGCGGCTGCCGGTGCTGCGCCTGGAGCTGGCCACGCAGGCGCGGCTCTATCCCTACTCGCTGCTGGCCCGACTGCCGCTGGCCGAGGTCGACCTGCGGGTGAAGGCGCGCGGCGTGCGCGACGTGCGGCTGGCCAACAACCTCGGCCGGCTGGATCCCTCGAAGGCCTTCGCGCCCTTCGGCCCGCTGCCGGGCCTGTCGTCCTACCTGGTCGTCGGCTCGCCCGAGGCCGCGCGCAAGACCCTGGACCACCTTTCGCTGGACCTCGAATGGGGCGGCCTGCCCAACGAGCCGGGCGGTTTCGACACCCACTACGCCGGCTACGCCGGCCCGGCCGGCAAGGAGCTGCGGCAGGGCCAGTTCAGCGTCGAGATCGCCTGGCTGCGCGACGGCCAGTGGCAGGACTGCGCCAACCGCTCCGCCCGCCAGCCGCTGTTCGCCGGCACCAATGCCGCCGGCGAGCTGATCGCGACGCAGCACATCGAGCTCGATCCGGGCTCGGTGCGCAAGCTCAGCCGCGCCACCGAGGAGGACTGGTCGACGATGGCGATGCCGCGCAACGGCCTGTGCCGGCTGCAGCTCAGCGGCCCGCGCGCCGCCTTCGGGCACACCGCCTACCCGATCGAGCTCGGCGCGACGGTGGCCGCCAACGCGCGCACGCGCCGGCCGCGTCCGCTGCCGAACCCGCCCTACACGCCGGTGATCGAGCGGCTCTCGCTGAACTACGAGGCGGCCAGCGTCATCGCACTGGACCGCGACGACGACCCGCCCGAGGGCGTCGACGGCGAGCGCCTCTTCCACCTGCATCCCTTCGGCCTGCAGACGCTGCTCTCGGCCGTCTCCGGCGGCGGACACGGGCTGCTGCCGCGGCTGGGCGCCGACGGCAACCTCTACCTCGGACTGAGCGGCTCGGACCCGGGCGGCGTGCTGACGCTGCTGTTCCAGCTGCGCGAGTCCTCCGCGCGCGGCCCCCTCAACGGCGCCCGTCCGCGCGCGCTGCAGTGGTGGACGCTGGCCGACGACGACTGGCGCCCGCTGCCACCGACCCGCGTGCTGGGCGACACCACGCACGGCGGCCTGACCTCCGGCATCGTCACGCTGGACCTGCCGCGCGACATGAGCACCACCCACACCGTGATGCCGGCCGGGCTGTACTGGCTGCGGCTCTCGGCGACGAGCGACTTCGACGGCTTCGGTGGCCTGATCTCGGTGCGCACGCAGGGTCTGCGCCTGCGTCGCGAACTGCCCGGCGACGCGGGCGCCCCGCCGCGCGCCGCCGGCGCGCCGGCCGCGCCGCCGCAGCCGCTGGTGGACGGCGTCATCACCCGCCCCACCGCGACGCTGGCCGGGCTGGCGTCGGTCGCGCAGGTGGGGCGCTCCTTCGGGCTGCGCGCCGCGGAGGACGAGCGCGCGCTGATCACCCGCGCTGGCGAGCGTCTGCAGCACAAGGGCCGCGCCTCGCTGGGCTGGGACGTCGAGCGACTGCTGCTGGCGCGCTTCCCCGAGGTGCTCAAGGTCCGATGCCTGCCGGCCCAGGACGGCAGCGGCGTCGTCACGGCGGTGGTCCTCCCGACGCTGCCGCGCAACCTGCCCGCCCTCGCCTGCGCGGCGCCGCGCTTCAACGCGATCGAGCTGGCCCGCATGGCCAGCGCGCTGCGCGAGATCGGCTCGCCCTTCGCGCGCTTCCAGGTGCGCAACCCGGCCTACGACCGGCTGCAGTTGCGCGCCACCATCGGCCTGGCGCGCGGCGCGCACGAAGGTGCCACGCTGCGCCGCGTGAACCAGGAGATCGTCGAGTTCCTCTCGCCCTGGTTCGACGACGGCTACGGGCCGCGCTTCGACTGGCTGGTGCGCAGCGAAGACCTGGAGGCGCGGCTGCGCGGGCTGGAGGGCGTGAGCTTCGTGACGCGCTTGTCGCTGATCACCGTGGCCTGCGACGACCACGGCGTCTACACGCTGGCCGACACGGCGCGCGCGGAGATGGTCGCCGACCGGCCCGACCAGCCGCCGGCCATCGGCGCGGCCCATGCGCACGCGCGGCTGCCGTGGAGCATCGCGCTGCCGATGCCGCAGCACATCCTCACCGCGGTCGACCGCTTTCCGCAGACGGTGGCGCCCAGCGCCACCGGCGTGGACCGGCTGGCGGTCGGCAGCACCTTCGTCATCGGCGGACCGGCCGGACAGGACGCCTCGGGCGTTCCGGCCGGCCCCGCCTTCGTGATCGGCAGGGGCGCGCCATGACGACCCGCAACCGCGACACGCTGAAGCAGTTCTTCCAGGAGGGCCGGCTGCCCACCAGCGACCACTTCGGCGACCTCATCGACTCGATGCTCAACATGAGCGACGAGGGTTTCCGCAAGACGCCGGAGAACGGCCTGGAGGTCTCGGCGCCGGTCAGCCACGACGCGCTGCTGAGCTTCTACCGCGAGCAGAGCGGCCGCGAGGCGATCTGGTCGATGAACTACGGCGGCGACAGCGACCAGCTGATGTTCCATCACGGCGACGCGCGCGCCGCCGCGGCGCAGGCGCCGGTGCTGGCGCTGGACACCGCGGGCCGCGTCGGCATCGGCACGGCGCGGCCGCGCCAGACGCTGGAGGTGGCCGGCGTGGTGGCCTCGTCCGGGCGGCTGGGCGACCTGCGGCGCGCCGACCAGAAGGGCCAGCCGCTCAAGGCCGACGGCGAGTGGCACGACCTGACCGGCCCGCTGGGCGGGTGCCAGGCCTTCGAGGTGATGGCCGGCGTCGGGCAGAAGGACGGCGGCCGCTTCGCGATGCTGCATGCGATCGCGATGAACACCTACAACCCGCTGCCGGGCTGGCTGGAGTTCCTCTCGCCGCGCAAGCGCATCCGCAGCCAGCACGCCTGGTACGGCCGCCGCTGCGACCGGCTGCAGCTGCGCTGGGCCGGCGACCACGGCCGGCGCGCCAGCTACCGGCTGCAGATCCGCACGCAGTGCGACTACGGCGAGGACAAGCTGATCCAGGCCGCGGTGACGCAGCTGTGGTTCGACCCCGAGATGGCCGGAGGCACGCCATGAGCAGCGGCACCGCGATGCGCAAGCACCCGGTCTTTCCGTCCGACCTGCCGGGGCCGGTGGCCAATCCCGCCGTGCCGGAGATGCCGGTCCGGCTCTCGCCGCCGACCGGCGAGGAGCGCGAGCTCGGCTTCGACGGCCTGCGCGCCCGCGGCCTGGAGTGGCTGCAGGCGCTCGGCGGCGGCGTGTGGACCGACCACAACCTCCACGACCCCGGCATCACGCTGCTGGAGCAGCTGTGCTTCGGCCTCACCGACCTGGTCTACCGCGCCGGCTTCCCGGTGGCCGACCACCTGACCGGGCCCGACGGCACGATCGACTACGCCGGCCTGTCGCTGCATCCGCCGGCCGAGGTCTTTCCCTGCCGGCCGACGACGCCGGCGGACCATCGGCGCCACCTGCTCGACGCCGTGCCCGGCCTGGACGACGCGACGCTGACGCCGGACGCGGACAGCGGCCTGTACCGGCTGCGGCTGAAGCTGTCGCAGGACGGCGGCGGCGCGCCCGGCGCGGCGCCGTCGCTGGCCGCGGACCGCATCGCGGCGGCGCGCGCGGCCTACTTCGCCCGTCGCAACCTGGGCGAGGACCTGGCGCCGGACATCGTGCGCCTGCGCGACGTGCCCTGCGAGCTGCATGCCGACATCGACATCGCCGGGCCGCGCGACGGCGTGGACATCCTGGCCGAGGTCTACGACCGCTGCGCGCGCCACATCGCGCGGGCCGCCGTCTCGCGCACGCTGGACGAGCTGCTGCGCGAGGGCCGGTCGCTGGAGGACATCTACACCGGCCCGGCGCCGCGCCACGGCTTCATCGAGGACGCGCCGCCCTCCGAGGCCGGCCACGCGGCCGAGCGGCTGTTCCTGTCCGACCTCACCGCCGTCGTGCTGGCGGTGCCGGGCGTGGTCGACGCGCGCGTGATCGCGCTGCGCGCCGAGGGGCGCGAGGCGACGGCCGGCTCGGTCGAGTGGCGCGGCGAGGACTGGGCGCTGGCGCTGCGGCTGCCCGACCGCGACCAGCCCTCGACGATCACCGTGCGCCGGCGCGGCAATGCGGTGCCGGTGGCATGGAACGACCTGCGCCGGCGGCTGGAGGACCTGCGCGCCGCCGGCCGCGCGCACCAGGCGCGCGGCCAGGCCGGGCATGCGGCGCGCCCGGCGGCGCTGCTGCCGCTGGGCGTGCACCGGCGGCTGGACACCTATGTGTCGGTGCAGGACCACCTGCCGGCGATCTACGGCCTGGGCCGCTACGGCGTCCCGGCCTCCGCGCCGCCGCAGCGGCAGGCGCGCGCGAAGCAGCTCAAGGCCTACCTGGTGATGCAGGAGCAGGCGATCGCGCAGGGCCTGGCCCAGTTGCAGCACCTGCGGGCGCTGTTCTCGGTGGCGCCGGGCGCACGCCAGGGGCTGTGGTCGCAGCTGATCGGACCGGACGCGGTGCCGGCGATCGACCGGCTCTACCGACAGCCACCGCAGGCGGTGATGGACACGGTCTACCGGCCCTTCGACCGCTCCGCGAAGCGCAAGAACCGGGCGCTGGACCACCTGCTCGCGCTGCATGGCGAGACCTACACGCAGAACTCGATGCGGCAGTTCCTGGGCCACCTCGGGCCCGAGGAGGCGGAGACGCTGCTGCTCGAGAACAAGGCCACCTGGCTGCGCGACATCGTGACGCTGACCCGCGACCGCGCCGGCGGGTTCGACCCGGGGCGTCCGTCCTGGGACGCGCCGGACAACTGCGGCGGCCTGCAGCGCCGGGCCAGCCTGCTGCTGGGTTTCCGCCTGTGGCACGACCGGCCGCTGACGCGCGTGCTGCGCGAGCAGCGCTTCACGCTCGTCGAGCATCCGGGGCCGGCGCACCAGCCCTGGCTGCTCGATGCGGACGACGACGTGGTGCGCCTGGCGCCGGCGGCCGGCCAGGCGGTGCAGCCGGCCGACCGGGCGCAGGTGCTGGCGGACCTGCAGCGCATGCCCTGGCTGCGGCTGCCGCTGCCGGCCGGCCTGCTGCGCGCCGGGCAGCACGGCGCGCGCTACCGCCTGCTGCCGGGAACGAGCGGCGGTGTCGGTGGTGTCGGCGGTGTCGGCAGCAGCGGCAGCGGCAGCGGCAGCGGCGAGCATGGCCCGCGTCGGCTCGCGCTGGGTCCCGACGAGCACGGCCGCTGGTGGCTGCTGGGCGAGTTTCCGGATGCCGACGCCGCGCGACGCGGCGCGGCCAGCCTGCGCCTGTACCTGCGCCACCTGGACCAGGAAAGCGAAGGCCTGCACGTGGTCGAGCACCTGCTGCTGCGACCGACGCAGCCGGGCGGCCCGGCGCATGCGCGGCTGGACCTGCCGGAGGACTTCCACCGGCTGCGCGTGACGGTGGTGCTGCCCGGCTGGACGCAGCGCTGCTCGCAGCCGGCGTTCCGGAACTTCGCGGAGGAGACCTTGCGCATCAGTTGCCCCGCTCACTTGACGCTGCGCTGCCTGTGGCTGGACGCGGCGCCGATGCAGCGCTTCGAGGAGGCGCATGCCGCCTGGCTGGAAGCGCGCATGGCCTGGGTCGCGTCGCCGGACGCGGCATCGGCGCAGGCGCTCGCGGACGAGGCGGCCTGCCGCGTGATCGAGTGCCTGCCGCTGCCGCCCGATGAAAAAGCAGCCACCGCGCGCGGCAACGGAAACGGAAACGGAAACGGAAACGGCAACAGCAGTAGCGGTCGCGGGAGTAGCGGCAGCGGCAGCGGCAGCGGCAGCGGCAGCGGCGACAGCGACGGCGACGGCGACGGCCCGGTGGTGCAAGGCCATGCGTGACTCGACCGCACCCACTGCGCACCTCGTCGAGCGCCTGACCGTCGACGCCGGCTTCGGCGCGGGCATCGCGCCCGGCGACGCGGAGGCCCGCCTGGTCGCCTGCGCCCAGGGACCGTTGCTGCGCGTGATCGACGAGGTCTTCGATGCCTGCTGCCCGCTAGACGAGCAATGGCGGCTGGATGAACTGGAGATCGACCTGGGCGAGCTGCCCGCCGCCGATTGGGAGACCGAGGCACCGCGCCTGCTGCGCGAGCGCCTGCGCCGCGTGCTGGAGGAGCTGCGCGCGCCGGGCGGCGTCAGCGCCAGCGGTCGCGCGACCGGCCTGCGGGTCCGCACGCGGCCCCAGGCGCGGCTGGACGCGCTGCTGCACTTCCTGCGCCACGGCCGCCTGCCCTGGCAGGGCCGCGGCGACGACCCCGCCGCGCTGATCCGCGACGCGCTGCGCGAGGACCCGGCCGCCCTCGCCGCCGGGCTGCGCGCCGCGCCGGACCGCCCCGCGCTGCTGCGGCGACTGGCCGCGCAATTCGACGAGGACACGCTGGCCGCGCTGGTCCACGCCTGCATGCCCGGCGAGCCCGCCGCCGCGGCGCGGCTGCTGGCCATCGTGGCCCAGGCGCGTCGCGACGGCCGCGCGCCGCGCACGCTCGCCGCGCTGTGGGAATCGGTGCTCGGCCAAGCGATGGACCATGCGGTCGCGCCACGTCCGGCGGCACTGATGCTGCTGCGGGCGCAGCTGCTCGCGGCGCTCGACACGGACGGCAACGCCACGGCCGGCAGCGATCCGCTGCAGGGCGTCGCCCACGCCTGGGCACCGCTGCTGCGCGAGGACCGGGACTGGCTGCGCGCGACATTGCAGCGCGCGGCCGAAACGGTGACGCTGCGCGAGCGCCTGTCACAGGCGCTGCCGGAAGCGCTGCTGCCGCGACTGCTCGCCCTGTGGATGACCGAGCCCGAAGTGCGCGCCGTCACCGACTGGATCGCCGCCGTGGCGGCCGGCGACACGGCAGCGATGTCCATGGCCGCAAGTGCGTCGAGCGCGACAGGTGCGAGCAACGCGCCCGGGACGATGGCGGCCGGGGCGACGACGACGGCGACCGCCACGGCGACGGTCGTCGCGGCTCGGCGGCGTCGTCTGTGGCAGGCGACGCTGGGCCACGCCGCCCGACATTCGTCCGCGAGCTTCGACGCGATCCGCTACGAGACGCAGGTGCGCGAGGACCTGACGCGCCATGCCGGCGCCGGCACCGAGCCGCCGGCGCGCTGGTACGACCGCGCCGTGCGCCAGGCCACCGCGGTGCTCGCCGCGGCACTCGGCGCGCTGCGCCTGCCCTGGCGCAAGGCCGCGCCGCCCGCGGCCACGGCCACGGCCGGTGCGTCCGGGACGGCGACTCAAGCCGCCTCCCCCGCGACCGCCACCGCCGAGCCGCTGCCGGAAGTGATCGCCGTCGACAACGCCGGACTCGTGCTGCTGTCGCCCTACCTGCCGCGGCTGTTCTCGATGCTGGCGCTGGCCGACGACCGGGCCTTCGCCGGGCCCGAGGCCGCCGCCCGCGCCGCGCTGCTGCTGCAGGCGCTCGCCACCGGCAAGGCCGCGGCGCCCGAGCCGGCGCTGGTGCTCAACAAGCTGCTGTGCGGCGTGCCGCTGGACGCGCCGCTGCCGCGCGAGATCACCCTCACCGAGGCCGATCGCACGGCGATCGACGGCCTGCTCGGCGCGGTGATCCAGCACTGGCGGATCCTGGGGTCGACCTCGCCGGCCGGCCTGCGCGACACCTTCCTGCGCCGCGCCGCGCGCCTGGAGCGCCGCGACGACGCCTGGCAGCTCGCGGTCGAGCCCGGGCCCTTCGACATGCTGATCGATCAACTGCCATGGGGTTACGCGACGCTGCGGCATCCGTGGATGGAAAGGGTGATTCATGTGGACTGGCGCTGACCCGTCGCCACGCGCGGCCATCAACGCGCGGGCCCTGGAGGCCGAGCTGCGCTGGCTGGACCGCGCGCTGCAGCTGCGACTGGCCGGGCATTTCGGCCACGAGGAGGCCGCAGGCGGGACGCTGCTCCCGGTCGCCACGACCGGAGCGACCGGCTCGATCGACACGAACGGCGCGACCACCGCGACGGCGCGCCTTCCCGATCCTCCCGCCCTGCCCCGCGACGGCGCGGCCGACGACCACGACCTCGCGCGCCTGATCCGCCAGGGCGGGCTCGGGCCGGCGGAGCGGCTGGTCCTGGCGCTGGCGCTGGCGCCGCACCTGCGGCCGCAGCTGCTGGACCTGCTGTTCGTCAGCAACCGCAACCTGGACCGCGGCTTCTGCGAATTCGGCGGCTGGAAGGGGCGGCACCACGGCGGCTTCCTGCCGACGGTGGAGACGGCGGCCTTCCTGGTCGCCGGCGAGGACCTGGCGCGGCGCTTCGAGCTGCGCCGCATGCTGGACGAGGCCGCGCCGCTGCGCCGGCTGGGCCTGGTGAGGCTGGTGCACGAGTCGCCGGGCGAGCCCTGGTACGGCGCGGCGCTGGTGGCGGGCGCCGACACGCTGGACCTGCTGTGCACCGGCGAGGCGCGCAAGCCCGACTACAGCGCGCAGTTCCCCGCCAAGCTGATCGAGACGCGGCTGGACTGGGACGACCTGGTGCTGGACGCCGAGGTGATGGACGAGGTGCAGGCGATCACCACCTGGGCCCGCCACGGCGAGACGCTGATGCGCGACTGGCGCCTGGAGAAGTCGCTCAAGCCCGGCTACCGCTGCCTGTTCTTCGGGCCGCCCGGCACCGGCAAGACGCTGACGGCGACGCTGATCGGCCGGCAGGTGCAGGCGGACGTCTACCGCATCGACCTCTCGATGGTGGTGTCCAAGTACATCGGCGAGACGGAGAAGAACCTGGCCCAGGTTTTCGACCAGGCGCAGCACCGGCGCTGGATCCTGTTCTTCGACGAGGCCGACGCGCTCTTCGGCAAGCGGACCGCGACCTCCAGCAGCAACGACCGCCACGCCAACCAGGAGGTCTCCTACCTGCTGCAGCGGGTGGAGGACTTCCCCGGAACGGTGATCCTGGCCAGCAACCTCAAGGGCAACATCGACGACGCCTTCGCGCGACGCTTCCAGTCGGCGGTGTACTTCCCGATGCCCGATGCCGAGCAGCGACTGCGGCTGTGGGAAGGCTTGGTGCGGCACACCGGCCGGCTGGACGCCGGGGTGGACCTGCGCGAGCTCGCCGAGCGGCATGAACTGGCCGGCGGCGCGATCGCCAACGTGGTGCGCTTCGGCGCGATCAACGCGATGCAGGCGGGACGCGAACGCATCCTGGCCGCCGACCTGCGCAAGGGCATCGCCAAGGAACTGCGCAAGGAAGGACGCACGGTGTAGCCGCCATGGGGACACGCTCCTTCTTCAGAATCCCGCGACTCCCGCGACTCCCGCGACTCCCGCGACTCCCGCAACTCCCGCGCGCGTGGCGCGCGACCGATGAATGGGCCGAGGCCGCCGGTGATGAGGGCCTCGGCGCGAGGGTCGACGCGGCGGTCGACGCGACACGCACCGCGCCGGCCGCGGGCGCGGCCTGCCGCCATTGCGCGCGGCTGCGCTGGTTCGTCGGCGGCTCGCTGCTCGCGGCGGGGCTCGTGATCCTGCACGCGGCGGCGCAGGCACCGGCCGGTGGATCGGCCTCCGCGACGCCGGCGTCGGCCGCCGCCGACAAGGCCGGTGGCAAGAATGGCGGCAAGGGCTCATCGGTCTACATGGCCAAGCCCGCCGCGCCGCCGGCATCAACGGCATCGACAGCGGCATCAACAGCCTCCGCCACCTCCGACGCGACGCTCTACGTCGCGACGCCACGGCCGCTGCCCGAGCGGCCCGAACGACCCTGGACGGCGACGGCCGTGCCGGACGCGCCAGCGGCGAAGGCCTCGGCGCCGGCGCGCGACGACCTGATGTGGCTGGTCTACCAGACGGTGCCGCTGCCCAACGCCCGACTCCACCAGCCCTACAAGGCGCGCGACGTGGTGCGCGGCGGCCGCGCGCCCTATCGCTTCAGCGTGGACGGCGCGCTGCCGCCGGGCATGTTCCTGGAGGAGGACGGCGTGCTGGCCGGCACACCCACTGCCACCGGCACCTTCCGCTTCCTGCTGACGGTGCGCGACGCCTCGCGGCCGCCGCACCTGGACCAGGCGATGTACGTGCTGCGTGTCGTCGATCCGAAGCCGGCCACGGCGACGCCTGCCGCACCACCGGCGACCAAGCCGGCGGCCGCCGCGGCGCGTCCTGCCAAGAGCCGGCCGGACAACACGCTGAAGTCGGTGACCGAGGACCAGACCAACCTCACCGTGCCGCGCGATCCGCCGCTGCCAATGACCTATGTGCTGACGGCCGCGAAGCTCGAGACGATCTTCAAGAACGCCGAGGCCTCGATGGGCGAATCGCTGATGACCGCGGCCAATGCCGCCAACGCGGCTGACGCCACCGATGGGACCGCCGTCGGGAACGAGGCGTCCGCGCCCCGCCCGCTGGCGGTGAAGCCGCCGGTGCTCGGCCCGACGCTGGACCAGCTGCGCGAGATGCTGACGCCGCTGCAGGACGTGGAGCATCCGACGCGCGCGGTGTTCCAGGACTCGCTGCGGGCGCGGCAGTGCGAATACTTCCTGCGCCACGTCAACGCGCTGGCCCTGGAGCAGCACAAGGACGCGATCCGTCGCTGCCCGCGCCGGGAGGACCTCGCCGAGACCGATCGACCGCACCTCGCGGCGAGCGGCAGTGCCGCCACGGTGAAGGCGACGAAGGCGGCCAAGCCCACCCCGCCCACCACGCCCACCTCGACGCTCGCCCCCGGCAGCCTGCCGGTGATGACCTTCCTGGACATGCTGATGCCGCCGCATCTGCTGGAGGAGATCACCGACGTCGCCGGCACCGAGCATCCGCTGTCGCAGGCGCGGCCGCTGCGGCTCAAGCCCGATGGCTGCGGCTGCAGCCTGCAGGACATCGAGAACGACGTCTTCGGCTTCCTGCCCTACTGGATGGGCGGCGAGACCGACGCGCCCATCCCGGTGCGCTTCGACAAGTTCACCCGGCTGCAGTACATGGGCGTCCTGCTGCGCAACAACGGCGAGTACCTGCGGCCGACAGGCTGGGACAGCCCCGGCGGCGGCTTCGCGCGGCGGGTGGACCAGCATGGCGTCGGCCTGGACCTGGTGCTCTACCGCCGCGACTTCCGCGCGCTGATGCGCCTCACCAACGAGGAGCGCAAGACGGTGCTGGACACCACCGCGGCGCAGGTCGGCGAGATGCTGGACCTGCGCCACGGCGACCTGCAGGGTGGGCTGGAGACCCTGCTGCCGCCGGGCTGGCGCGAGGAGGCGCACGTCTACGACGGCCTGACCGTGTTCTTCGAACCCACCGACGACGAGGCCGCGGACCCGCGCTTCGAGCAGTTCCTGCTCGCCTATCTGCATCGCCTGACCGAGACGATGCAGGCCCGCGGCACGCGCGCCTTCCACCTCAACCTGGTGATTCCGCAGCACCTGCTGGGGGAGACGTCGACCGCGTTCCGCTTCAGGAACCTGCTGGCCATCATGAAGGCGGCGGAGCGCCAGCGCGGCATCGGCGACGACAGCGGCCGCAAGGAACGCAGCGCGGCGGCGGCGACCTACAAGTCCTCGCCGGACTACGTCGGCACCAGCGACATCACGGTGAGTTTCCTCGCGCCACTGGGCACCGGCTCCGACATCGGCAAGATGCAGTTGCGCTCGCGCACCGACTTCAATGACGAGCTGGCCGGCCAGGACCGCATGGCGGTGCTGGGCAGCGTGGTGCCGGTGCTGCTGCATCCGGGCGGCAAGCCCGAGGCGCTGGCGCCAGAGGAGCAGGAGTCGCTGGACCGCGACCTGGTCTACATCGGCTGGTCCTTCGGCGGCGTCGCGCTGTGGCCGCTGCCGGTGGCGGGCCTGGGCGCGGGCGAGAGCGTGCTGACGGCGCTGGACCATCGCTTCTGGTCCTTCCTGGACCAGGACACCAGCTTCTGCCGCATCGTCTGCCCGATGCGCATGCCGCTGCGGCTGGCGCTGGAGGCGCTGATGGTGCTGGTCGGCACGGCGCTGCTGGTCTATGGCTGGAACTGCCGGGTGAGACGGATGGGCAGCGTCATCCTGATGGGCCTGTGGGCCGGCGCGATCGCCACGCTGGCGGTGGCCTTCGCGATCTTCTCCTGCGACCCGTCGCTCAACGAGCTGCGCAAGGGCAACACGCTGCTGGTCGCGATCATCCTCATCCTGGTGGTGGGCGGACTCGTCGTCACCTTCAAGCCGCGGGTGGAGCCGCCGTGAGCGCGACGGACACCGCGGGCGCCGGCAGCGCGGGAAGCACGGGAAACACCGGCCACGCCAGGCGCGCCGTCCCGCGGCGCATCGATCACCTCATGGGGAGCAGACGATGAAGGACTCGACCACGGACAGCGGCACGCGGGAGCAGGTGCCCGCGGCGACGACGACGGCGCAGCGGCGCGCCGGAATGGAGGGCGGTGAGCTGTCGGAGGCCATCGACGCATCGCCCCGGCAACTGGCGCAGCGCCGGCGGATCGACGCGACCTTCGGGCCGGTGGCGCAGCGCGCGACCGACGCGCTGGAGGAGGACGAAGCGGGCACCGCGCAGGCGAAGGCCGCGCCGGCGCAGCGGCAGGAGAACCGCACCGGCATGCCGGACGGGCTCAAGGCCGGCATCGAAGCACTGTCGGGCACCGACCTGTCGGACGTGCGGGTGCATCGCAACTCGGCGCAACCGGCGCAGCTCAACGCGCTGGCCTACGCGCAGGGGAACGACATCCACCTCGGTCCCGGCCAGGACCATCACCTGCCGCACGAGGCCTGGCACGTCGTGCAGCAGCGCGAGGGCCGCGTGCAGCCGACGATGCAGATGGCCGGCGTCGACATCAACGACGACGCCGGGCTGGAGGCCGAAGCGGACCGCATGGGCGACGAGGCGCTGCGACACGGCGGGTGACGCGTCCAGCGCGGGCGTCGCCCCCATGGCGGTGCTCGGCCGTCTGATTCATTTTTTTACGACAACCTTTTTCGAGCCCCCCGGAACACACGCAGAACGTCACCGACTTCCGCCTGTGTCCATGCCGACCTTCCTCCTCGCACTGCCCCCCTGGGAGACGCTGCTGCGGCAGTTGCTGCTGGCGCCGTGTCTGGAGGAGATCCTCTTCCGGCTCGGCCTGCAGGACCTGCTGGCCAACTCTCGCGCCCTCGCGGCGCGCCGTCACGCGGTCACGCTGACGGCGCTCGCCTTCGGCGCCGCGCACGCGCTCGCCCTGCTCGTCGCCGCGGCGCCCGGCCCCTGGCCGACGCTCCCCGCGCTGCTGCTCGCGCTGGCCACCGCCGCACCGGCCTGGTGGATCGGCCACGGCTATCGCCGCCATCGCTCGCTGCCACGCTGCATCGCCTGGCATGTGCTCTTCAACGCCTGCTGGCTGCTGCTCGCGGCGCCCGTGGTCCTTCCGCTTCTCTCCACCTCCTGACGAGGCTCGCGCCATGATGACCCTGCCCCGCTCCCGCGCCCTCCCCGGCGCCCGCTCCGCTGTCGCCGCTTCCCCGGCCTCCGCCGCGCTCTCCACGCTCGCCGTCATCGCTGGCGCGCTGCTGGCGGCGCCCGCGTTCGCCGCCGACCCGGTCGCCGGCCAGACCCGGTTCTCGCAGGTCTGCGCGGCCTGCCACACCGTGGCCTCCACCGCCGTGGTCGACCGCGGGCGCAACAACCCCGCGATGATCCAGAACGCGATCAACACGATCCCGGCGATGACCGCGGCCGTCTCGGGCAACGTCAGCGCCACGGACCTGGCCGACATCGCCGCCTACCTGGGCAACTCGCCGGCCTCGATCAGCTTCGCGCAGACCACGGTCGGCCAGACCAGCGCTGTCTCGACCGTCACCATCAGCGCCAGCCGCCTGGCCGCGCTGAGCAGCCTCACCGCCGTCGCCAGCGGCGACTTCGCCGTCCAGGGCGGCAGCTGCGGCACCAGCGTCCCCGCCGGCACCAGCTGCACCGTCGGCGTCGTCTTCAAGCCGACCGCCGCCGGCGCGCGCAGCGGCGCCTTGACAATCACCCACAACGGCATCTCGACGGCGATCCCGATCGCGCTCAGCGGCACCGCCAACGGCGCGCTGCAGGCCGGCCTGTCCGCCGACGCCAGCAGCGTGGACTTCGGCACGCAGACCGTGGGCGTCGCCTCCGCCGCGCGTACCGTCACGCTGACCAACACCGGCACCGCCTCGCTGGACTTCGGCAGCATCGGCGTCAGCGGCGCCAACGCCGGCGACTTCACCCGCGGCGGCAGCTGCGCCGTCGGCACGCCGCTGGCCGTCGGCGCGACCTGCACCGTCACCGCGACCTTCTCGCCGGCCGCCGCGGGCGCCCGTTCCGCCTCGATCGCCGTGGCCGCCACCGCGCCGGCCGCCGGCGGCGCCGCCGCCAACGTGAACCTCGCGCTGAGCGGCACCGGCCAGATCGCCGCCGCGCCGGTGTCCAGCCTCTCGGCCAGCTCGCTGAGCTTCGGCACGGCCACGGTCGGCACCACGACCGCCGCGCAGACCCTCACCGTCACCAACACCGGCAGCGCCGCGCTGAGCTTCAGCGCGATCGCGGCCAGCGGTCCGTTCGCGGCCACCCACACCTGCGGCGCCAGCATTCCCGCCGCCGGCACCTGCACCGTGTCGGTCACCTTCACGCCGACCGCCGCCGGCGCGGCCACCGGCGCGCTGAGCCTGACCAGCAACGCCGCCGGCTCGCCGCAGAGCGTGGCGCTGGCCGGCACCGGCGCGCTCGCCAACACGGCGATCCTGGGCTGGAGCCCGGCGGCCGGCGCCGACTTCGGCACCGTCACCGTCGGCGCCGACGGCGGCCTCAAGCACTTCACGCTGAGCAACACCGGCACCGCCGCCGCGACGCTGGGCAGCTTCAGCCTGGCCGGCGCCGCCGCCGCGGACTACCGCGTCGACACGGCCTCCACCTGCGTCGCCGGCGCTTCGCTGGCGGTGGGCGCGAGCTGCGACCTGGCGATCGGCTTCAGCCCGCGCGCCGTCGGTGCCCGCGCCGCCACGGCCAACGTCGTCGCCGACAACGCCACGCTGCCCGCCGCGCTGGCGCTCAGCGGCACCGGCCAAGGCGCGCCGCAACCGGCGCTGCAGCTGTCGGCGACCTCGATCGACCTGGGCGCGGCCGACACCGCCGGCCGTCCGCTGACGTTGACCAACAGCGGCAACGCGGCGCTGCACATCGCCTCCCTGGCGATCAGCACGGCGCGCTTCTCGATCGACACGAGCGGCACCGGCAGCTGCGGCGCGGCGCCGTTCACCGTCGCGCCCGGCGCGAACTGCCAGGTGACCGTGCGCTGGCTCGGCGCGGGCGCGGCGGCCTCCGATGCCGCGGCCACCGACACCGCCACGCTGACGCTGCAGGGCGACATGTCGCCCGCCACGGCCACCGTCGCGCTCAGCGGCTCGGCCGGCAACACGGCGATGTCCAACAGCGGCGGCGGCGGTTGCACGATCGGCGCCGGCACCGGCGCGGCGGATCCGCTGCTGCTGCTGATGGCCGGACTGTCCGGACTGATCCTGTGGCGCCGTCGCGCACGCCGCTGAACACGGCCGCGATCTCCCACCCTCAACGCCCTGGAGCCCCGATGTCCACTCGCCCAACTCCCTCCCACGATGCCGCGCGCCGCGGCGCGTCGTCGCGCGCCCTCACCGCGATCGCCTCGCTCGGCGCCGCGCTCTTCATGACGCTGTCGCCGGTCCACGCCGCCGATGTCGGCCAGGCGCTGCCGGTCGCGAGCGTCCCCGGCGCCGACGGCGCGCCGGTGCCGCTGTACGACGGCAAGGCCAAGCTCACCTACGTCGACTTCTGGGCCTCGTGGTGCGGCCCCTGCCGCGAGTCCTTCCCCTGGATGAACGAGATGCAGGCCAAGTACGGCGCGCAGGGCCTGCGCATCGTGGCGGTCAACCTCGACGCCCGCCGCGACGACGCCCAGGCCTTCCTCAAGGAGGTGCCCGCCAAGGTCGCGCTGGCCTTCGATCCGAAGGGCGGTTCCGCGCAGCGCGTCGGCGTCCGCGCGATGCCGAGCTCGGTGGTGCTGGGCCCCGACGGCCGCGTGCTGATGGAGCACGCCGGCTTCCGCGCCGAGGACAAGGCCGAGCTCGAGGCCCGCATCGCCGCCGCATTGAAGGCGGCCAAAGCGCCCTGAGCGCCATGAATGCCGCCCTGAGCGCCCGAGCTTCCCGAGCTTCCCGAGCGTCCTGATCGCGCGATGGCGCCCCCCGGCGCCGCGTCCCGACAACCGCCGGCGCGGCCACCCGCGCTCCGCCGCTCCCCCTTGCTTTCACCCTGGAGTCCCACGATGTCCCTGCCTCCGACGCCCCGCCGCCGCGCCCCGCTCGCGACGGCCGCCCTGGTCGCCGGCGCGACGCTGCTCGCGTTCGCGACCACCGGCTGCGCGATCCAGCCTCCCAAGCCCTGGGAGAAGGGCGCGCTCGCCCGCCCCGAGATGACGATGGGCGGCGACGTGCTCGGCGACCGTTTCGCCCAGCACATCTACACCAGCAAGGAAAACGCCTCCGGCGGCAACGGCGTGGGAGGAGGCGGTTGTGGCTGCAATTGAGTTCGAACGCCTCCCCGGCGCCGTCGACGCGCCCGCGACGCGCGATGCCGGTGGCCCCGCTGCCGACACGACCGGGGTCCGCGCCGGCGCCTGGGGCGGCGTGCTCGCCGCAGCGCTGCTGCTGCCGGGGCTGCAGCCAGCGGCGCAGGCCGAGACCGCGCCCGAACAGGCCGAGGTCGCCGTCAAGCTGCTGTCCTACCGCGACCGCCAGCCCGGCTTCGATCGCATCAAGGTGACCGCGCCGTCGGTCTACCTGATGGTGCCGGTGGCCGGCCGCTGGTCGGTCGAGGGCTCGCTGGTGACGGACAGCGTCTCCGGTGCTTCGCCGCGCTTCCACAGCGCCGTCTCGGGCGCCTCGCGGCTGGACGAGGAACGCAAGGCCGGCGACATCCGCGTCACGCGCTACAACGACCGCGACGCCTGGTCCGTGGGCGCGGCCTACTCGACCGAGCACGACTACCGCTCGCGCACGGTCTCGGCCGACTACCGGCGCTCCAGCGAGGACAACAACACCACCTGGAACATCGGCGCCGCCTTCGGCGACGACTGGATCGGCTCCTCCAACGACCCGACGCTCAGCCGCGGCCGCAACACCACGCAGCTGACCGCCGGCGTGACCCAGGCCTGGACCGCGGTGGACCTGGTGCAGCTGAGCCTGGGCGCAAGCTGGGGCCACGGCATGTACTCGGACCCCTACAAGTTCCCGGACCGCCGTCCGGACCGGCGCGAGCAGTACACGGTGATGGCGCGCTGGAACCATCACTTCAGCGACTGGCGCGCCACGCTGCGCAGCAGCTGGCGCTATTACGCCGACAGCTTCGGCGTGCGCGCCAACACGGTCGAGACCGCCTGGGTGCAGCCGCTCGCCGGCGGCTGGACGCTGACGCCGATGCTGCGCTACACGACGCAGCGCGCGGCCAAGTTCTATTACGACCCGGTCTACGACCCCGCGCTCGGCGCGCCCTTCCCGCCCGGCTACACCGCCACCTCGCCGCAGTACCTGTCCGGCGACCAGCGCCTGTCGGCCTTCGGCGCGATCACCGCCGGGCTCAAGGTCGCCTACGAGTTCGCGCCGCGCTGGACCGCCGATTTCAGCCTCGAGCACTACGAGCAGCGCGCCGCCTGGCGCCTGGGCGGCAGCGGCTCGCCGGGTCTGGACCGCTTCCAGGCCGACTGGCTGCAGATCGGCCTCTCGCACAAGTTCTGAGGCCACGACGATGCTGCGCGACGCCACGACCTCGGCGGCTGCCCCGGCGGCTCCCCTGCCGCCGGACGGTCCCGCCGAACGGGAGCATCGCCACGCCTTCACGGCGATGGCCTCGCCCAACGAGATCGTGCTGGCCGGCGTCCCGCCGGCGCAGGCCGCCGACGCCTGCGCCTTCGCCGAGGCCGAGGTCCGCCGCATCGAGCGCAAGTACTCGCGCTACCGCGACGACAGCGTGATCTCGGCGATCAACGCGCGCGCGGGCCGCGGCGGCGTGACCGTCGATGCCGAGACCGCCCACCTGCTCGACTTCGCCGCCGAGCTGCATCGCCAGAGCGACGGCCTCTTCGACCTCACCAGCGGCTGCCTGCGCCGCGCCTGGGACTTCAAGACCGGCCGCGAGCCCTCGCCCGACGCGCTGGCCCTGCAGCTCGCGCGCATCGGCTGGCACCGCGTGCAGTGGGACGGCCGCGCCATCGCGCTGCCGCAGGCCGGCATGGAGATCGACTTCGGCGGCATCGGCAAGGAATACGCCGCCGACCGCGCCGTCGCCGTGCTGCGCGAGCTCGGCTTCCGCCATGGCTTCGTGAACCTGGGCGGCGACCTGCGCGTGCTCGGTCCGCGTCCGGACGGCCAGCCCTGGGTCTTCGCCATCCGGCATCCGCGGCGCGAGCACGAGGTCTGCGCGCGCATCGCGCTGGGCAGCGGCGCCCTGGCCACCAGCGGCGACTACGAGCGCTTCTTCATCGCCGCCGACGGCCGGCGCTGCTGCCACATCCTCGATCCGCGCACCGGGCAGCCGGTGCGCCACTGGCAGGCCGTCAGCGTGGTCGCGCCGCTGTGCATCGCCGCCGGCGCCCTGGCCACGATGGCCATGCTGATCGGCGCGCCGGCCGCCACGCGGCTGAGCACGCCGGGCGTGGGCTTCCTGCTGATCGATGCCGACGGCCACCGCCACACCCACGATCCGGAGCAGCTCCTCCACACCCCGGCCGAGGGCCTCGCGACGCCGCCATCGAACGCGTCCACGCCGGCCCTGCCCACCGCTTCCTTCCCTTCCTCCACTTTCTCCACGCCGTCATGAGATTCCTCGCCTCCTTCCTCGCCGGCGCCGCGACCGCGATCACGCTGGTCCTCGCCGCGCCGGGCAATGCCCGTGCCGCCACCGATCAGCCGCCTTTCCTCGACGTCGTGCAGGCCTTCCCCGGCCAGGCGCGCGTCGACGACGCCGGGCGCGGCCCGCTGCTGGTCCAGTTCGACGTCCCTCCCGGCTACCACCTCTACCGCGAGCGCTTCGCGATCGAGGCCGAGGGCGCGGCGCTGCCCGCGCCGCAGCTGCCCGAGGGCAAGGCCGAGTTCGATCCCAACTTCAACAAGACGATGACGCTGTGGGCCGGCGCGGTCCGCATCGCACAGCCGCTGCCCACCGGCGCGCTGCCCGCATCGTTGACGGTGCGCTTCCAGGGCTGCGCCGACCGCGGCCTCTGCTATCCACCGCAGCAGGCGCTGGTGCACCTGACGCGCGGTGGCGACGGCACGGTGACGGCCCGCTGGGAGTCGCAACCCGATGCGCTGACGGCACCGGTCGATGAGCCGTCCACGTCAGCCGCGCCCGCCGCTTCGGCGTCGCCCGCGCCGTCCGGCGCCACGACGGCGACGGCGACCGGAGCCGCACCGGCCACCGCGGCTGCCACCGCTGCCACCTCGGCAGACGCGCCCGTCGACCGCAGCGCCGCCGCGCTGCAGTCGGGCAGCCTGCTGCGCGTCATCGGCATGTTCCTGCTCGGCGGGCTGCTGCTGTCCTTCACGCCCTGCGTGCTGCCGATGCTGCCCATCCTGTCGTCGATCATCGTCGGCCAGGGCGCGCCGGTCTCGCGCGCCCGCGGCTTCACGCTGGCGCTGGCCTACTCGATGGGCATGGCGATGGTCTACACCGCGGCCGGCGTCGTCGCCGGGCTGCTGGGCTCGGGCTTCGCCGCCGCGCTGCAGAACCCGTGGGTGCTCGGCTCCTTCGCGCTGCTGCTGTCGGTGCTGGCGCTGTCGATGTTCGGCGTCTGGGAATTCCAGATGCCCGGCTTCATCCAGGACAAGGTCAACAACGCGTCCAACCAGCTCAAGGGCGGCCGCCACATCGGCGTGTTCCTGATGGGCGGGCTGTCGGCGCTGCTGGTGGGCCCCTGCGTCGCGGCGCCGCTGGCCGGCGCGCTGGTCTACATCAGCCAGACCCGCGACGTGGTGCTGGGCGGCTCGGCGCTGTTCGCGCTGGCCTGCGGCATGAGCGTCCCGCTGCTGCTGCTGGGCCTGTCCGCCGGCACGCTGCTGCCGCGCGCCGGCCGCTGGATGGAGCACGTCAAGACCTTCTTCGGCGTCGTGCTGATCGCGGTCGCGCTGTGGCTGGTGTCGCCGGTGCTGCCGACCGGCGCGCTGATGTTCCTGATCGGCGCCGCGGCGCTGATCCTGGCGATCTGCCTGGGCGCGTTCGAGGCCGGCAAGCCCCGCGCGCTGAAGGCCGGGGGCGCGCTGGTGGCGCTGTGGTCCATCGCGATGATCGGCGGCGCGCTCTCGGGCGGCAACAGCGTGCTGCAGCCGCTGCGCCACCTGGCGCGCGGCACCGGGTCCGCGCTGCCGATGGCCAGCGCGGAGGCGGCCGCCGCCACGCCCACGTTCGAGCGCATCACCACCGTCGCGCAGCTGGACGCGGCGCTGGCCTCGACGGACCGGCCGGTGATGCTGGACTTCTATGCCGACTGGTGCGTCGCCTGCAAGGAGATGGAGCACCTGACCTTCGCCGATCCCGCGATCGCCGCCCGGCTGCGCCAGGCGCGCCTGCTGCAGGCCGACGTCACCGCCAACAGCGCGGACGCCAAGGCCCTGCTCAAGCGCTTCCAGCTGTTCGGGCCGCCGGGGATCCTGTTCTTCGACGCCAAGGGCCGCGAGCTCGCCGCCGCGCGCACGATCGGCTTCCTGCCGGCCGATGAATTCGCCCAGCGCCTGGACCGCGCCAAGCTGTGAATCGACAGGACACCCCATGAGCACCGCCACCCGCCACACCGCCCTCCTCATCCTGGGCTCCGGCCCCGCCGGCTACACCGCCGCCCTGTATGCGGCCCGCGCCAACCTCCAGCCGCTGCTGGTCACCGGCATGGCGCAAGGGGGTCAGTTGATGACGACCACCGAGGTCGACAACTGGCCCGCCGACGTGATGGGCGTGCAAGGCCCCGAGCTGATGCAGCGCTTCCAGCAGCATGCCGAGCGCTTCCAGACCGAGATCGTCTTTGACCACATCAACAGCGTCGACTTCTCCAAGCGTCCGTTCACGCTGACCGGCGACAGCGCCGTCTACACCGCCGACACGGTGATCCTGGCCACCGGCGCGTCCGCGCAGTACCTGGGCCTGCCGTCCGAGGAGTCCTTCATGGGCCGCGGCGTCAGCGCCTGCGCGACCTGCGACGGCTTCTTCTATCGCGAGCAGGA
>NZ_FOZE01000003.1 GCF_900113225.1 Mitsuaria sp. PDC51
GGCTACGACGCGGCGGGCAACACGCTCAGCGACACGGGCCTGGCGTACACCACGACGATCCGACTGGACAACCGGCTGGGCACGCTCACCAAAAATGGCCTGACGACGACCTACCAATACGACGCGGGCGGGCAGCGGGTGCACAAGGAGCACAGCGCGGGGCTGAGGGACTTCGTGTACGACCAGCAAGGGCATCTGCTGGGCGAGTACAACGCCTCGGGCGTGGTGCAGGAGTTCGTCTGGCTGGGCGACACGCCCGTGGCGGTGATCGTTGGATCGGTGGCGTCACCGCTGCCGCTGCTCGCGTACGCGGATCACCTGAACGCACCGCGCGTGCTCATCGACAAGAGCGATGCCGCGCGCTGGCGCTGGATCAGCGAGCCCTTCGGCACGACGCAGCCAGAGCAGGCGCCGGCGGGGCTCTCACCGATCACGTTCAATCTGCGTTTCCCCGGGCAGTACTATGACAGCGAGTCCGGGTTGAACTACAACTACTTCCGGGACTATGACGGGACGACGGGGAGGTATATCCAATCTGATCCCATCGGCCTAGCGGGAGGCGGCATGTCGACCTATGGTTATGTAGGGGCCAATCCACTAAGTTATAGCGATCCACTGGGACTGGCTCCGCGAAAATTGAGTCCGGATAGTATGGAGTGCCGCCAACTGCAGGATAAAATAAAGCGTCGCAGCGATTTCATTGCGAAATACGCACGCGAACTTTACGAGAATAATCAGAAATTGCCGGTAAATCCATCTATACCCGGGTTGCCCATTCGTTATAGTCAACTTGGTCATGCTGAGCGAATGGAAAGTGAGAGGGAATTCCAGAAAAGGGACATCGAAAAATACAACGAGAAATGCGGCTGTCCCGACGATGACTGTAAGAACGGCGGTCAGGGTGCGAATCAAAGCGTCCCTCAATCGACGCCGTCGCCCTCTTCGAGTTCACCATCGACGGCCAGCAAAGTGGCCATTGGTGGCGGGCTAGTTGTTTGTGCCGCTGCGTGTCTTGCATTTCCGGAAATTTGTATTCCTGGCTTGCTCCTTGGTGGACTCGCAACTAAATAACAATGGCATCTACTCAACCGCAAATCGTTTCCGTTGATGGCGTTCCTATAGCGGTGGGCGCACGCGACCTTGCATCGAAAGATTTCGATGGTGCCAATTTGACGCGGGCGGATTTAAAAGGTTGGAACTTGGAGGGGGCCAACTTTGCAGATGCGTTGCTAGATGACGCTAATCTGAATGGCGTGGACTGTTATAGAGCGTCGTTCTACCGTGCCCGATTGCATCGGGCCTCGCTAAAAGGAGGGGTATTTAATGAGGCTGATTTTCAATTGGCAGATTTGCACGGGGCAGATATTAGGGGGGCGGATTTTTCAAGCTCCATTGAGGACTGCGCCACTGACTTTCGCCACGCAGATTTAAGTGGAGTGCTTTGGGAAGGGGCGAAATTTCAAGGCGCCAAATATGATGTTGGCACAATATTCCCGACAGACTTTAATCCGGCAATTCAAGGCATGAAGTCGGTTGAGACGTGACGAATATCGGCGGCGCTCATTTGCCGTGTGGCGGCCGCGTGAGACTTGGCATATTGGAGGGAGGACTCTGCGAATGATTAGGCGTTTTTCCTCTCGCTGCCGCTGCCGCTGCCGTTGGTCTAACTGGCGGAGTAGCACCCGAGCAAGCCAGAAGAGAACTGTGCAGGTTGCGATGATCCACGAGCGAAAGACCTAGGCCCGGCTCGGAGTACAGCGGATCAAGAAGCACCGCGAGAGAGGCCGAAAATGACTGTCGAGGCGTTTTATGTCGTGCGCTGGGTACTCGCTGGTGGCGCGCGGTATCTGCTGTGGCGCGATGGCGGTTCTGGGCCTGACGAATATGCATTGGCGCGGGGTTCGTCCAATATCCTGGTTGCTCGCTCTGCGCAAGAGCTCGCTCAAGCAGCACGTCTCAATGGTTTGGCCGTCCATGGGGCAGAGGCTCAGGTCATCGATCTCCAAACTGTGAGATCGGTTCTCCACTCATTACGACCCAGCCGTCCGCTATCAGAGCGCTCGGCGCGAGTGCTACTGGAAGCATGGAATGCCCTGGAGGACTTGGCACGCTCGCTTGGAAACTCCTTCATGACGAGCGAGATGTCTCAGCAAAGAGAAGCCAAGTCGGCATATGCCAAGTTGTTCTACGGCAACAACTTGCCGGCAGTCACGCCTGAAGGCTCCAAATGCCATCCCTTGCTAAATGATCGCGAGAGGACTGTGCTTAGGACGCTACTGCGCAATGCAATCTCACGGGTGGAGTCCTATATCTCATGAGCGTACATGGGAGCGTGCAATGGCATGCATACCAGTTGCTGAAAACCATACTGTAGCCGCCGGTCCTCTTTGCCGTGGTTGCCGTATACACGGTGTCGCTCCGACTGCTCACCGAACGGTTCGGCAAGTAGCGCATGGAGAGCCGAAAACCCGATGTCGGGCACGCTCTTAGCAATGGACTCGTTTCCCCGAACGCCTACAAGGTGCCGGTGCCGAGATGAGCAACGACCGCACGTGCCCAAAATGAAGAACCTGCTTGCAAAACTGCTGGGTAGAGGCTCCCACCTGTCCGAGTTGGAAGGCTTGGTGCTTGGGTGCGTGCGCGAACGCTTGGATAGCTCCATCGCGGAGCTGTGGGACAGGCAAGTGCAGGCAATCAACAAGGTCCAGCGGCTTCCCGAAGGCGTTGAAGTCAACTTCTACAGGATGAAGGGCGGCCGTCCGAGCTTCGATGAGACGCTGTCGTTCCCAAACAAGACGACGGAGCTGCTCATTGCGGAGGTGCGAGCGGAGTTGCCCGACATGGGCGAGCTAACCGCCAAAGTGTGGTGCGTGAAAGGCTTCCTCTTCTCCATCGAGTACGAGGGCAGCGTGAGTTACTTCGAGGAGGCCGCTGGCATGGACCCGGCGCCGACGTTCAATTTGAGCTGCGAGCTGACCGCTGACTTGGCTTCCGCGTAAGTCACCGCGTCCAAGGCTGGCCGCCCAGCTACCCGAAGGGCCCGGCCTTGATGCGGTGGCTTACCGCTCGACGCTCCCCGAGGGCGTGCATGCGGACGAAGTGGCATGCACCGTTGACGGCAGAGGGCAACTCGAGCGCTTCCCTGGGAAGGGCGGGGGGATGGAAGGACCCGCAGGCGCCGGACTGCGAGCAGTACCGGTCGGCGTCGGGGCCGACCATCCTCACGCTGGTCGCCAAGAAGGCCTGACCCCGGCCGCCGGATCCGGCGGCGCGGTCGCAACCTTCGTATGGCTTATCAAGCGGCCGATCGCTTCCTACATTGAGCGCATCGCAGCTTGAGGCCGCAGGGCCCCGTCCGCCATGATCCACGTCGACCAGACCTACATCGACGGCCGCTTCCTCCCCGCCACCGGCGAGGAAGAGGTCGACATCGTCAACCCCGCGGACGAGACGGTGATCGGCCGCGCGCGCATGGCCAGTCGCGAAGACGCGCGCCGCGCGATCGAGGCCGCCGTCCGCGCGCAGCCCGACTTCGGCCGCACCGCGGTGGCGGACCGCGTGGCCATGCTGGAGCGGCTGCAGGTCGCGATGCTCGCGAATGCCGATGCGCTGCGCGAGTCCTCCATCCTCGAGTACGGCGGCCCGGTGGCGCGCTCCCAATGGGTGGCCAGCTACGCGTCGCAGTGCTTCGGCGACGCCGCCCGCACGCTGTCGAGTTATGTCTTCGAGCGGCCCGTGGGCGTGGACGGCGTGTCGATCCTGCAGATGCGGCCGGTCGGCGTGTCCGGGCTCTTCGCGCCGTGGAATGCCGCCGCGGGGACCATCGCCAGCAAGCTCGCCGCGGCCATCGCCGCGGGCTGCGCGACGGTGATCAAGCCCAGCGAGCTGAGCCCCTGGCAGGCGCTGGTGATCACCCGCGCGATCCATGACGCGGACCTGCCACCGGGCGTCGTCAACGTCGTGACCGGCCGCGGCGCCGACGTGGGCGCCGAAATCGGCACCCATCCCGGCGTGGCCAAGCTGTCCTTCACCGGCTCGACGCCGACCGGCCAGTTGATCGCGCGCGCCGCGGTGGACTCGATGAAGCGGGTGAGCCTGGCGCTCACCGGCAAGTCGGCCTCGCTGCTGCTCGACGATGCCGACCTGCGCGTCGCCGTGCCGCTGGCCCTGGGCGCGGCCTTCATGAACAGCGGGCAGGCCTGCGTCGCCGGCACGCGGCTGCTGGTGCCGCGCGCGCGGCTGGCCGAGGTCGTCGAGCAGGTGCGGACCGCGGTCGCGACGATGCGCGTCGGCGATCCGCGCGATCCGGCGACGGCGATCGGCCCGATGGTCAGCCGTACCCAGTTCGAGCGCATCCAGCGCTACATCCGGCGCGGCCAGGAACAGGGCGCGACCCTGGTGGTCGGCGGCGAAGGTCGCCCCGAGGGACTGACGCGCGGCTGGTTCGTGCGACCCACCGTCTTCACCGACGTGCGCAACGACATGGACATCGCGCGCGAGGAGATCTTCGGGCCGGTGCTGTCCATCCTGCCGGTGGACTCGGAGGAACAGGCGATCGCAATCGCCAACGACTCGCCCTACGGCCTCCAGGGCTATGTGTTCTCGGCCGATGAAGCGCGGGCCCGCCGCGTGGCCGGGCGGATCGAGACCGGCACGGTGCTGGTCAACCGCGTCGCGCCCGACCTGCTCGCGCCGTTCGGCGGCGTGAAGCTGTCGGGGCAGGGACGGGAGTTCGGGGTGATGGGCCTGGAAGCCTTCCTCGAACCCAGGACCATCACGGTCGGCTGATCCCAGGCGGGGAGGGCCGTCGCTTCGGCAAAGCCGCAGCGGCGCCCAGGAAGTCCGGCCTTGAGCGGCCCCGGCGGGCCGCCCACACTGCGGCCATCCTTCCACCTCGCCGCTCACGACCTTGGACCTCCTCACCACGCCTGTCATCGCCGGACTGCTCTTCACCGGGACCCTGGCCCTTGTCGCCCTGATGGCCTGGCGGGGCGGCAGCGAGCGGCGCGACGTCACCTTCCTCGCTTCCGCGGCCGGCTTCGGCGGCGTGTGCACGGCGATCGCCGTCGTGGTCTGAACCGGCCGTCCTCACGCGCTTGCGGAACCCGCTTCGGCGGCGTCGTCTCCGGTGCGCAGCTCGCGCGCCGGATACGACCCGTTGCGAACTCGACGCCCCTGACGCCGCTGCGTGATTCGGCCTCGCGCCAGAATGCATCGCTGCATTCAGACCGGGGAAGGGAAAAGGGCATGCGTGTTTTGCTCGTCGAGGATTCCGAGTTCATTCGCACGCAGTTCCTGCGGCTCTTCGAAGGCCTGGCCTTCGTCGAGGTGGTGGGCTACGCGGACAGCGAAGAGGACGCGGTCCAGGCGATCCCGGCGCTCAAGCCGGACGTGGTGCTGGTCGACCTCAACCTGCAGGTGGGTTCTGGCATGCATGTGCTGAGCCGCGCGCGCCGCGGCGGCTACACCGGCAAGCTGTGGGTGCTCAGCAGCCGCGACCCGGACTTCTACCGCTCGCTGTGCGAGAAGCACGGCGCCGACGGCTTCTACGACAAGGCCCACGATCAGCTCCAGCTGCTCGACGACCTGCGGGTGCTGGCCGGCGAGAAGCCGGTGTTCTAGGAACGTCTTCAGACCCCGTCCTGGCGTCCAAGCCGATGAAGGCGCTCATGCGCCGTATGCCGCCATGAAGACCCGCACGGCCTCGCGCAGAAGCGCGCGGTTCTCGCGGGGATCCGGCGCCTCCAGCTTCAGCAGCCCGCGCATGTGCGCGGAGCCGAAGAACATCGACAGGAACAGGTCCGCGGCCTGAGGCGGGTGCCGCACTTTCAGCGTGCCGGCCGCGTGGGCTCGGCGCAGGTAGGCGGCCAGCTCGCCCATCACGCGCTCCGGGCCTTCCCGGTAGAACGCCTGGCAGGCTTCCGGCTGCACCCCCGCGACGCCGTAGATGGCGCGCAACGCCCCCAGGGCGTCATCGCCGCGCGCGAGTGCCAGGAAGCGGGTGCCGATCGCGAGCAGCGCCTTCTCGGGCTGCTCCGGATCCAGCGCCCCGGCGCCCGGGACGCCCGCCACCACCGGTGCCGACCGGTCGCGCACGACCGCCTGGAACAGCCCTTCCTTCGAGCCGAAGTTGTTGTAGACGGTCATCTTGGAGACCCCCGCGTCCGCGGCGATCGCGTCCACGCTGGCACGCTCCAGGCCGTGCTCGTTGAAGTGCTTCTGCGCCGCCTCCAGGATGCGTCGGCTGCGCTCCGGATCGCGTGGCCGCCCGCGTTGGGGCTTGGGAGCGGGAGTCGGGGTCGAAGACATGGGCGCAATTAGTGGACTTGACAGTTCACTATAGCGGCCGCACATTACTGGACTTGAAAGTCCAATAATTGACGCAAGCTTGCGTACTCCCCTTGCAACACGGAGCCCTCACCATGGATGACGTCATCATCATCGGCGGCAGCTTTGCCGGCCTCGCCGCCGCCCTGCAGCTCGGCCGCGCCCGCCGCCAGGTCACTGTCCTGGACACCGGTCTGCCGCGTAATCGCTTCGCCGGCCATTCGCATGGCCTGCTCGGCCACGATCACAAGTCGCCGCTGGACATCCTGGCCGAGGCGCGGCGGCAACTGGCGCGTTACCCGACGGTCAAGCTGGTCAATGCGCGGGCGGACAGCGTCACCGGCGCCATCGACGATTTCTCGGTCCTCACCGGGGATGGCGAACGCCGTCGGGCACGCCGCGTGATCCTGAGTTATGGCGTGGCCGATCAGATGCCGAGCGTTCCCGGCTTCGCGGACTGCTGGGGCACGTCGATCGTGCCCTGTCCCTACTGCGATGGTTTCGAGGTCGCCGGTCAGCACTGGGGCCTGCTCTGGTCCAGCCCGCAGTCCCACCAGTCGGCGCGGCTCTTCCAGCACTGGACCGACCAACTGACCGTCTTCGCCAACGGGCACGACATGCCGCCCGAGGTCCAGGCCGATCTTGCCAACCGCGGCATCCCTGTCGTCGAAGGCCGGATCGTCGAGATCGCCCATCAAGAGGGCCGCATCGCCGCCGTCCATCTCGATGCCGGCCGCCACGTCGCGGTGGACGTGCTGTTTGCCCACCCGCGCAACAAGCCGTCCGCCAGCCTGCATGAATCGCTGGGCCTGGCCACGATCGACACGCCCACCGGCATCGTTCTCCAGGTCGACGACCGCCGCCAGACCAGCGTGCCCGGCATCTACGCCGCCGGCGACCTGGCCACGCCCTTCCTGCCTTCGGTCACCCAGGCTTCGTCGCAGGGCGCGATGGCGGGCATCTTTGCGCAGCAGTCGATGCTGGCTTGAGCGCGGGGCTTCGCGGCTCCGGTTGCCGCGGGCCGATTTGACCGCTCGTAGAATCGCCGACTCCCAAGCGATGACGCCCTGGTGACGGGGCGATGACGATGACAGCAGCTGTTCCGACCGGTGCCGCGCAGACGCCGGTGGTGATCGTGGGTGCCGGCCTGGCCGGACTGACCGTGGCGCTGCACCTGGCCGATCGGGTGCCGGTGATCGTCCTGGCGAAGCGGGAGCTCAACGAGGCCGCCACGGCCTGGGCCCAGGGCGGCATCGTCGGCGTGCTCGGGTCCGACGACAGCATCGAGAGCCACGTCCGCGACACGCAGGACGCGGGCGCCGGCCTGGTCGACGAGGCCACCGCCCGCTTCATCGCCGAACGCAGCGCCGACGCCGTCGGCTGGCTGGTCGAGCAGGGCGTCCCGTTCACCCCCGACGAGCAGGGCCCGCTGGGCCTGCACCTGACCCGCGAGGGCGGCCACGCCGTGCGCCGCATCGCCCACGCCGCCGACGCGACCGGCAAGGCCATCCACGACGCGCTGCTGGCCAAGGCCGCGGCCCATCCCAACATCGAGCTGCGCCAGCGCTGGATGGCGCTGGACCTGATCACCTCGCGCCATGTGCAGCGCGAGGAGCCGTCACGCTGCTACGGCATCTACGCGCTCGACATGGACGCGCAGCGCGTGGACGCGATCGCCGCCCGCGCCGTGGTGATGGCCACCGGCGGCGCCGGCAAGGTCTATCGCTACACGACCAATCCGGACACCTCCACCGGCGACGGCATCGCCATGGCCTGGCGAGCGGGCTGCCGCATCGCCAACATGGAGTTCATCCAGTTCCACCCGACCTGCCTCTACCACCCGCAGGAACGCAGCTTCCTGATCACCGAGGCGCTGCGCGGCGAGGGTGGTCATCTCAAGCTGCCGGACGGCACCCGCTTCATGGCGGCGCATGACGAACGCCTGGAGCTCGCGCCGCGCGACGTCGTCGCCCGGGCGATCGACTTCGAGATGAAGAAGCACGGCCTGGACCACGTCTGGCTGGACGCCACCCACCTGGGCGAGGCCTTCCTCAAGGAACATTTCCCGACCATCCACGCGCGCTGCCTGGCGCTGGGCATCGACATCGCGCGCCAGCCCATCCCGGTCGTGCCGGCCGTGCACTTCACCTGCGGTGGCGTCGTGTCCGACCTGCAGGGCCGCGCCGACCTGCCCGGCCTGTATGCCGTCGGCGAGACCGCCCACACCGGCCTGCACGGCGCCAACCGGCTGGCGAGCAACTCGCTGCTGGAGTGCGTCGTGCTCGGCCGCGGGTGCGCCGCCGACATCCTGTCGCAGCCAGAGCTCGACCCCGCGCCGCTGCCCGCCTGGGACGAGAGCCAGGTCGAGGATGCGGACGAGCAGGTGGTCATCGCCCACAACTGGGACGAGCTGCGGCTGCTGATGTGGAACTACGTCGGCATCGTGCGCACGACCAAGCGGCTGCAGCGGGCGCTGCACCGCATCGACCTGCTGCGCGCGGAGATCGACGACTACTACGCCAACTTCCGCGTCAGCCGCGACCTGCTGGAGCTGCGCAACCTGGTCGATTGCGCGGAGCTGATCGTGCGCTCGGCCCTGCTGCGGCATGAAAGCCGCGGGCTGCACTACAGCCGCGACTATCCGCGCACGCTGCCCGCCAGCCTGCCCACCGTGCTGGTGCGCAACGGCAACACGCGCTGAGCGGGGCGGGCGCCTGGCCTAGCGCTGTCTCGCCCGCAGCGCGCTGCGCGACTGCACGAATTCGAAGGCGTGGGCGACCGCTTCCTTGATCGCGGCGTCGACGTCGTGGCGTTCCTGCTCGGTCAGGTAGAACGAGTAGTCGACCGCATGGCGGATGTAGCGCGGCGGCAGGCGGTTGAGCGCGACGCAGGCGACATCGGCCAGCAGCTCGGGCTCGCGGTGGATCTCGGGATACTGCGGCGCGGATTCCATCACCGCGGCGAACACTTCGCGTTCGTGGTGGTTGTAGAGCGAGGTGAAGTCCATGGGCGCGTCCTGCGGAGTGGCCGGGTTGGCCGGGATGACCGGGGATGGAGCGCAGCATCGCGCGCTCCGGCGCAAATGAAAAGCCCCCCGGCGACCCTCGTTCGTGTGGGGCGTGAGGTTGGCATCGCGGTCCTGCGGCGAACCCCCTCACCCTCACCCTCGCCCTCTCCCCCTTCGGGGGCGAGGGGATGACCGGGCGGTATGACTCCCTCGCCCCGCGTGCGGGGAGAGGGTGGGGGTGAGGGGTCTTGCGCCGCCCTCAGGCGGCGCCGATGCCCGGCACCAGCGCACCGGCCGCCTGGCGGGCCTTGAGCTGAGCGGTGAAGTCCAGCATGCGGTCGATGCACCCCAGCGCCTGCGAGCGGATCGGCTCCTCGACGAAGATCTCCCCGCTGCCGTGCTCCAGGCAATCGACCAGGCCCTGCAGCCCATTCATCGCCATCCACGGACAGTGCGCGCAACTCTTGCAGGTCGCGCTGTTGCCCGCCGTCGGCGCCTCGATCAACACCTTGCCCGGTGCCAGCTGGCGCATCGCATGCAGGATGCCGTTGTCGGTCGCGACGACATACTCGCGCGCGCTGCCCTCGACCACCGCCTTGATCAGCGCCGAGGTCGAGCCCACCACGTCCGCCTGCGCCACCACCGAGGCCGGCGACTCCGGATGGACCAGGATCATCGCGTCCGGATGCTGCTCGCGCAGCAGCTCCAGCTCCAGGCCCTTGAACTCGTCATGCACGATGCAGGCGCCGTTCCACATCAGCATGTCGGCGCCGGTCTGATCCTGGATGTAGCGGCCCAGGTGGCGGTCCGGCGCCCACAGGATCTTCTCCCCGCGGGCCTTGAGCTCGCTGACGATCTCCAGCGCGCAGGAGCTGGTGACCATCCAGTCCGCGCGCGCCTTCACCGCGGCGCTGGTGTTGGCGTAGACGACCACGGTGCGGTCGGGATGGGCGTCGCAGAACGCCGCGAAGTCCTCGGCCGGGCAGCCCAGGTCCAGCGAGCAGGTGGCGTCCAGGTCGGGCATCAGCACGCGCTTCTCGGGGCTGAGGATCTTGGCGCTCTCGCCCATGAACTTCACGCCGGCGACGACCAGCGTCCGCGCCGCGTGATCGCGGCCGAAGCGGGCCATTTCCAGCGAATCGGACACGATGCCGCCGGTCTCCCGGGCGAGGTCCTGCAGGTCGCCGTCCACGTAGTAGTGCGCCACCAGCACGGCGCCCTTGGCCTTGAGCAGCTCGGCGGCGCGGGCCTTCAGTTGCTGGCGCTGGCTGGGCGTCAGCGGCGCCGGCACCTTGGCCCAGGCATGGGCGGTGCAGGTGGCGCCTTGTGCGTCCTGGCGGGCGAAGTCGTAAAGAACCTGTTCCATAGGGCCGGAATTCTAGGTGTGACCGAAAAACCGGCTCGGCGGCATGCCGACCGTGCGGGTGACCATCGCGGTGAAGGCGCTGGCGCTGGCATAACCCAGCTCCGCGGCGATCACCTGCATCGGCTTGCGACGCGCGGCCAAGCGCAAGGCCTCGGCCAGCAGCGCCTGCTGCCTCCACTGGGCGTAGCTGCTGCCCAGCTCCTGCCGGAACAGCCGCGACACGGTGCGCGCGCTCGCGCCGACCTCGGCCGCCCAGTCGTCCAGGCTGGCATGGCGCATGGGCTCGGCCAGCACCGCCTCGCACAGCCGGCGCAGGCGCTTGTCGGTCGGCAGCGCGACCCCCAGCTGCAGCGTCGGCGCGCGGCGCAGTTCGTCCAGGATCAACTGGCCGATCCAGGCCTCGCGATCGGCGACGGCGTCGCCCGGCTCGACCTCGTCCCGGGCCATCTGCACCGCCAGTTCCCGCAGCAGCGGCGAGACCTCCAGCACGCGGTTCGAGGCCCAGGCCGCGGCGTCCGCCGGCGGGTTCAGCAGGTAGAGCGTGCGCAGCTCGCAGCGCTCGACCGCCGTCACCGCATGGACCACGCCGGCCGGGATCCAGACCCCGCGCGACGGCGGCACCAGGAAGGTGGCGCGGTCGGTGCTGACGCGCACGACGCCGGTCACCGAGAAGACGAACTGGCCCCAGGTGTGGAAGTGCGCCTGGATGTCCATGTGCCCGTCCAGGCTGCGCGACTTGGCGCGCACCGGGCGCTCGGCGCTGGGCGCGTAGCGGCGGGGATCGAGCGGCGGCAGGCTGGTGCGGCCCGGGGCCTCGGGCAGCGGCGCCCGGGAGGCCCGGGACGCGTGGGGCGCGCGGGCCGCTCCGACGACGCCCGAAGGGCTGCCCCCAAGGGACGGACGGGATCGCGCCGAGGGGGCAGGGGGGGCGACGGCGGGGCGGGAGGGGTTCATGGCGGAAACTCGACAGAACTTGGCCGGCTATCGTAATTCCGTCGTGAAGGCCCTGTCACCATTTCGCCCATGAATTCCGCCACCACCACCGCCACCGCGGCCACGCTCCCGTCGCTGAGCCCCGCGCAGAGCGCAAAGCGAGACATCCAGACCATCAGCCTGATCGGCTTGGCGCACGGCACCTCCCACTTCTTCCACATGCTGCTGCCGCCGCTGTTCCCGGTGTTCATGCGGGAATTCGGCCTGAGCTACTCCGAGCTGGGGCTGCTGGTGACGATCTTCTTCGTGATCTCCGGCGTGGGGCAGGCGCTGTCGGGCTTCCTGGTGGACAAGACCGGCGCCCGGCCGGTGCTGTTCGTCGCGCTGGGCTGCTTCGTGCTGGCCTCGCTGGCGGCGGGGACGGCGCAGGGCTTCGCCGGGCTGGCGCTGGCCGCCGCGCTCGCCGGCCTGGGCAATTCGCCCTTCCACCCGGTGGACTTCACCATCCTCAACAAGCGGGTGTCGCAGCAGCGGCTGGGCCATGCGTTCTCGGTGCACGGCATCACCGGCAACCTCGGCTGGGCGGTCGCGCCGGTGCTGCTGATCTCGATGCACGAGGCGACCGGCCAATGGCGGCTCGGCTACGCCGCGACGGCGGCCTGGGCGCTGTTCGTGATCGCCCTGCTGGCGTTCAAGCGCGACGCGATCGACGACAGCCAGGGCGCCTGGGGCCATGAGAAGGCCGGCGCGGCCAAGGCGCCGGTCGACGAGCATCCGATGGCCTTCCTGAAGCTGCCGTCGGTGTGGCTGTGCTTCTCGTTCTTCTTCTTCACGACCTCGGCGCTGAGCGCGATCCAGAGCTTCGCCTCGCCGGCGCTGTCGGCGATGTACGGCGTGAGCCTGGCCAGCACCGCCTTCGTGGTGACCGGCTACATGCTGGCGGGCGCGGCGGGGATGATCGTCGGCGGCTTCCTGGTGGCGAAGTCGCAGAACCTGGAGCGCAACATCGCCGGCGCGATGTTCGCCGCCGCCGCGCTGCTGGCGCTGACCGCCACCGGCTGGCTGCCCGCGACGGCGGCGCTGATCGCGGCGGCGACGGCCGGTTTCGGCACCGGCCTGGCGGGCCCGTCGCGCGACATGCTGATCAAGCGCGCCGCGCCCCCGGGCGCGACGGGACGCGTGTACGGCACCGTCTATTCGGGCCTGGATACCGGCTTCGCGGTGGCCGCGCCGATCTTCGGCGCGCTGATGGACCGCCACTGGAACAACGCGGTCTTCTTCGGCGCCTCGCTGGCGCTGCTGCTGGGCGTCGGCGCGGCCAGCCTGGTCCGCAAGGGCCGCGGCTGATCGCCCACGGATCAGCGCAGGCTAGGCAAGACCTGGCCCCGAACAGGGGCTTGCCCGGCGGTGTTCTACCCATAGTTGCCGCTCCCGAGGGCTTGACCGGGGCCGCGCCGCAACAGGGGACGAACGCCGGCTTGCAATGGCGGGGCTGCTCGCTACAGTGGTCCGCCATGGATCAGCATCGCACCGTCACCCGTCCCGCCGGTCACGTCCTCGTCGAGGCCCTGATCGAGCAAGGCATCACGGATGTCTTCGGCGTTCCTGGCGAGAGTTATCTCGCGGTCCTCGACGGCTTCCATGAGCATCGCGAGCGCATCCGCTTCGTGGCCTGCCGGCAGGAGGGCGGCGCCGCCTTCATGGCCGAGGCGCAGGGCAAGCTGACCGGCCGGCCCGGCATCTGCTTCGTGACGCGCGGCCCCGGCGCGACCAATGCCAGCATCGGCCTGCACACGGCCTTCCAGGATTCGACGCCGATGATCCTGTTCATCGGGCAGGTCGCCTCCGACCAGCGCGATCGCGAGGCCTTCCAGGAAGTCGATTACCGCCAGATGTTGGGCCCCGGCACGCTGGGCATGGCGAAATGGGTTGGCGAGGTGCAGGACCCGGCTCGCCTGCCCGAATACGTCGCCCGCGCCTTCCACACCGCGATGCAGGGCCGCCCCGGACCGGTCGTGCTGGTGCTGCCCGAGGACATGCTCACGCAGCCCACCGATGCGCCGGTGCTGCCGCGCGCCAGGCCGGCGGTGGCCTGGCCCGCGCCGGCCGACCTGGTCGAGCTGCAGGCGCGGCTCGAGGCGGCGCAGCGGCCCTTCGTCATCGCCGGCGGCGGCGGCTGGACGCCGCAGGCCTGCGCCGCGCTGCAGGACTTCGCTCAGGCCTGGCAACTGCCCGTCGGCTGCGCCTTCCGCTTCCAGGACCTCTACGACAACCGCGACCCGCTGTATGCGGGCGATGTCGGCATCGGCATCAATCCGGCGCTGGCCCGGCGCATCGCCGAGTCCGACCTGATCCTCGCGATCGGCCCGCGGCTGGGTGAGATGACCACCGGCGGCTACACGCTGCTGAAGGCGCCGCGCCCGGCGCAGCAGCTGGTCCACATCCATGCGGGCCCCGAGGAACTGGGCCGTGTCTACGCGGCCGACCAGATGATCCAGGCCAGCATGAGCGGCGCCGCGCTGGCCCTGCAGCAGCTGCGGCCGCCGGGCGGCCATGCGGAGCTGCCCTGGCTGGAGTGGACCCGCGAGGCCCGCGCCGACTACCAGCGCAACCAGCAGGCGCTGCCGGTGGGGCCGATGGACCTGGCGGAGGTGATGCACCTGCTGGATCGCCTGCTGCCCGCCGAGACCATCTTCACCAACGGCGCCGGCAACTACAGCGGCTGGCTGCATCGCTTCCATCGCTACACCGCGCTGCATCAAGGGGGCCGCACGCAACTCGCGCCGACCAGCGGCGCGATGGGCTACGGCTTCCCGGCGGCGGTCGCCGCGGCGCTGCTGCAGCGCGAGCGCTGGGTCGTCAACATCGCCGGCGACGGCGATTTCCTGATGACCGGCCAGGAGATGTCGACCGCCATGGCCCAAGGGGCGCGCCGGCTGATCTGCGTCGTCGTCGACAACGGCAGCTACGGCACGATCCGCATGCACCAGGAGCGCGAATACCCCGGCCGCGTCAGCGGCAGCGACCTGCACAACCCCGACTTCGCCGCCCTGGCCCGCGCCTACGGCTGGCAGGCCCACAGCGCCTCGCGCACCGAGGAGGTGGAACCCGCGCTGAGAGCGGCCATCGCCGCGCAGGTGCCGACGCTGCTCCACCTGAAGCTGTCGGTGGAGATCTCCACCAGCCGCGCCACGCTCAGCAGCATCCGGGAGGCGGCGATCAAGCGCCTGGGCCACTGACGGAGAATGCACGGATGTCCGCATCCGCCATCCCCTTCGCCCTGCGCGGCGACTTCATCGAACTCGACAAGCTGCTCAAGGCCACCGCGCTGACCGGCAGCGGCGGCGAGGCCCGGCACTTCATCGCCGAGGGCCAGGTCCGCGTCGACGGCCAGGTCGAGCTGCGCAAGACCGCCAAGATCCGTGCCGGCCAGGTGGTCGAGTTCAACGGCCAGCGCGTCGAGGTGTTGCCGCCCGCCTGAGCCTGAGCCGGAGCGAGACCGCGCGCCCGCCTGATGACGACCGCGACGAGCCGGCGTTGAAGACCGCGCCGATGATCGCCCCAATGACCGCATCGATGATCGAACCCTTCCAGGAGTGACCCGATGACCAGCCCCAGCGCTTCCAGCCGTGCCGCAATCCGTTTCTCCACCTGCGACCTCTGCGACTCGCTGAAGTCGGACAGCAGTGGCGCCACCCGTTGGCTGCCCGGCAGCCTGTACCGCAGCTACGGCGGACAGGCGCGTTTCGCCGGGCCGGTGGCGACGGTGCGCTGCCTGGACGACAACACGCCGGTGAAGGCGGCCGTCGAGAGCTTCGGGGCCGGCCGCGTGCTGGTGGTCGATGGCGGCGCGTCGCTGCGGCGCGCGCTGCTGGGCGGGAACCTGGCCGCCAGCGCCGCGAAGAACGGCTGGGCCGGCGTGCTGGTGCATGGCGCGGTACGTGACCTCGAGGAACTGCGCGCAGCGGCCGTGGGCATCTTCGCGCTCGGCCATGTTCCGATGCCCACCGAGCGCCGCGAGCCGGGGCTCGCCGACCTGCCGGTGCAAATCGAGGGCATGTGGATCCGTCCAGGCGACTGGCTCTACGCCGACGAGGACGGCGTCGTCATCACGCCCAGCGCGGTGCATCCGGCCGGCTGAGCGACCCGCGACCGCGGCGTCCTCAGCGACTGCAACGACTGCTACGGCCGTTACGGCTGCTGTGATCGGGGCAACCCCGGCGACTGGTGCACCTGCCGCCGGCTCACGCGGCGGCGTCGTGCACCGCCATCCAACCCGGCAGGGCCTCGGGCGCCATCGGCCGGCCGAACAGCCAGCCCTGCGCCGCGTCGCAGCCCATCGTCAGCAGCAGGTCGCGCTGGCCGGCGGTCTCCACGCCTTCCGCGACCACCGTCAGCCCGAGCGAACGACCGATGCCGATCACGGCGCTGGACAGCGCGCGGTCGTCGGCATCCTGCTCCAGGTCGCGCACGAAGCTCTTGTCCAGCTTGAGCTCCGTCACCGGCAAGCGCTTGAGGTAGCTCAGGCTGGAGTAACCGGTGCCGAAGTCGTCCACCGACACGCCCACGCCCATCTCATGGAGCTGCTGCAGCTGCGCGCGCGGGCGGCTGGTGTCGTCGAGCATCAGCCGCTCGGTGACCTCCAGCGTCAGGTCGCTCGCCGCCAGGCCGTGCCGCGCCAGCAGCGCCCGCGCATGCGCCGCGACGTCATCCTGGTGGAAGCGCTGCGGCGACACGTTGACCGACAGGCCGGGGACGTCGACGCCCTGGGCCCGCCAGCGCGCCAGCTGGGCGCAGGACTGCTCCAGCACCCAGGCGTCCAGCGCGTTGATCAGGCCGCTCTCCTCGGCGACCGGGATGAAGCGGTCCGGCGGCACCCAGCCGCGCTCGGCATCGTGCCAGCGCAGCAGGGCCTCGACGCCGACCAGCCGGCGATCGCTCAGCCGGATCTTGGGCTGGAAGTGCAGCTGCAGCAGCCCCTGGGACAACGCGTGGCGCAGCGCCGCCTCGATGTCCAGCCGCTCGTCCAGCGCCTGGTTCATCGCACGCAGGAAGAAGCGCGCGCAATCGCGGCCGGCGCGCTTGGCCTCGTACATCGCGATGTCGGCGTTCTTGAGCAGCTGGTCGAGGTCCTGGCCGTCCTTGGGAAAACCGCAGACGCCGATGCTGGCCGTCATCTGCACCCGGGCATGGCTGCCGTCGAGCGGGATCGGCGCCTCCAGCACCGCGCGCAGCTTGTCGGCGACATGCATCGCATCCTCGACGGTGCAGCCCGGCAGCAGCGCGACGAACTCGTCGCCGCCCAGCCGCGCCAGCGTGTCGCTGTCGCGCAGCGCCCCCGACAGGCGCTTGGAAATGTGCTTCAGCACCTGGTCGCCGACCGCGTGCCCGAGCGAGTCGTTGACCGTCTTGAAGCGGTCGATGTCCAGCAGCAGCAGCGCGGCGGGCGACTCGCTGCGCAGCGCCAGCAGCAGCGCCTGGCGCGCGCGGTCGGCCAGCAGCGTGCGGTTGGGCAGGCCGGTGACGCCGTCGAAGTAGGCCAGGCGTTCGATCTCGCGCTGGTGCCGGTCATGCATGAAGGCGATCTGGCACAGCTGGGCGCAGGCCTGCACCATGCGGCGATGGAAGGGCGCGGCGGCGCGCGGTTCGCGGTAGTACAGGGCGAAGGTGGCGACGACCTGGTCCGTCCCCAGCAGGATGGGCGTCGACCAGCAGGCGGCCAGGCCGTGCGGCAATGCCAGCTCGCGGAAATCGGCCCAGAGCGGGTCGCTGGCGATGTCGGTGACCTCGACCGGCTGCCGGCGCCAGGCGGCGGTGCCGCAGGAGCCCGCCCGCGGGCCGATCGAGAAGCCCTCCAGGGCGCCGCTGAAGGAGGTGGGCAGGCTGGGCGCCGCCAGCGGATGGACCCGACCGTCCTCGTCGACCGAGAGCACCGAGCAGATCACCTCCGGCGCCAAGGTCTCGACGCCGCGGCACAGCAGGTCCATCACCGCGGCCAGCGGACGGCCCAGGGCCACCGCTTCCAGCACGTCGCGCTGGAGGTGGTCGATGGAGGCCTGCTCATCGGTTCTTGTCGCGTGCTGTTCCCGCATCGCTGCTCCCTGTAGCCCCGGCGAGCATGGCAGGGAAGCGGCGCCGCTTCAAGAGCGCCGGCGGGCGGGGCGGCGGCGCCCGGGGGGATGGTCGTGAATGAATGCGCGGGCGGGCCGCCGTGGCCGGGTCAGCGCAGCACGTCCAGCAGCCGGTCCAGGCCACCGTCGTTGATGGCGACCATCGCCTGCTCGCGCACCTTGGGTTTGGCGTGGTACGCGACCGACAGGCCGGCGGCGCCCATCATCGGCAGGTCGTTGGCGCCGTCGCCCACGGCGATGCACTGCGCGGACGTGGCGCCGATGCGCTCGGCGCAGGCCAGCATCATGCGGCGCTTCTCCTCGCCGTCGCAGATGTCGCCCCAGTCCTGCATCACCAGGCCGCCGGTCAGCGCGCCGTCGACGATCTCCAGCTCATTGCTGCGGACGAAGTCCATGCCCAGCTCGCCCGCGACGAAGCGGGTGAAGTAAGTGAAGCCGCCCGACACCAGCACCAGCTTCAGGCCCGCCGCCTTCAGCGCGGCGCAGAGTTCGCGCGCGCCGGGATTGAATCTCAGCCGGTCGCGCAGCACCTGCGCCAGGGCGTCCTCGCCGACGCCCTTGAGCAGCGCCAGGCGGCGGCGCAGGCTGTCCTTGAAGTCGGTGATCTCGCCCCGCATCGCGGCCTCGGTGATCGCGGCGACCTCGGCCTTGCGGCCCGCGGCCGCGGCGATCTCGTCGATGCATTCGATCGTGATCAGCGTCGAGTCCATGTCGAAGGCGGCGAGCTTGAAGTCGCGCAGCGCCAGCGGCGCGGTGAAGCCCTGCAGGACGAGCGGGGACAGCGGGGCGGTGGAGGTCGACGAGGAGGTCATGCGGGCAGGGCGGCGAGTGGGGCGAGCGGGTCGAGGGACAAATGGGGCAGGCGGCGCTGCGGAAGGTCCCCGTCGGCGATCAGGACGACCGGCCGGCGGGGACGGGCGGGAGCTTAGCGCACTCGCCGGGGCGGGCCTCAATGCGCATGGGCCGTGGCGTAGGGGGCTGCGCGTGCGCCGGTCATCCAGGCCGCCGGCGGCAGGTCCAGGCCAGGACCCGCAAGACCTCGTAGCGGGAGATACGCGGCTGCCGGCTCCGCGACGCCACGCCGCCGGTTCGCGAACTCGGCGACGCCCCAGGTCTCCAGCTTCAAGCCCTCGATGTGCGACAGCGCCTTGTCGTCGCTCACCAAGGTCGCACCGAGCGCCATCGCATGCGCGGCGATCGCCATGTCGAACTGCTCCTTGGGCAGGCCTCGCCGCTCCAGCGAGGCCTTGATGCAGGCGAAGAGATCGGAGAACCACAGGTCCGGGCCGAGGTACTCGACGCGGATGCGGCGCATCAACTCCCGCAGGCGCAGTTCCTTGCCGGGCGAGGGATTCTTCTCGAGCCCGGCAAAGACCTCCGCCTGGACGATCACGCTGATGGCGATCCGTCCCCGCAGCGCCGCGAATCGCTCTTCGCAATAGACGCGCTGCACCCGCGCTTGCGGATCCATCATGTAGCTCAGGATGTTGGTGTCGAGCATGTAGAGCGGTTCAACGCGATCCATGTTGCACCTCCCAGGCTTCGAACCGCGCGCGTCGAATGCGCTCGACTTCAGGACCGTCTTCCCAATCGTCGAGTCCACCCACGCGGGCCCGCACCGGTTTGCCGTAGTTCTCCGGCAGATAGGGGCAGGTCTCGCAGCCCTCGCGCGCATGCACGATGAGTCGCGCGATGCGTTTGCTCTTGAAGATCGTGCGGATGAATGAATCCGGATCGCTCAGGCGGTCGTCCGGCGGCAGGTGGCGGCAGTCGAGGCAGGTCATCGCGTAGGCGCAGCCCCGCTCCTTGGCGGCGATCTCGGCGTCGCGCTCGGCTTGCCAGGCGTCCTCCTCCGCGTCTTCCTCCGCGTCTTCCTCCGCGTCTTCCTCCGCGCGCTCCCGCGCCTGGCGGGCCGCCGCGGCCTCGATCGATTCGCCCACATCGATCCCGGGTGACAGGGGCATGTGCTGATGCATCGGCATCTCCAGAAGTTGAGAAGCCCTCAGTCTAGGAAGCGGTTCCGCCGGGGTCACTGACCCGGACTCGTGGACCTGCCCGACGCCTGCCAGCAGTTCGAGCAGGTCCCGATCACGCCTGCGCGACCGGCGCGCCCAGCAGCCGCAGCACCTCGCGCACCGCCTGCGCGCGGTCCTTGGGATCGGTCAGCGCCTTGTCGATGCGCAGCTTCTCGTTGCCCACCAGCTTGATGTTGCGGTTCTTCTGCACCAGCTCGATCACGCGCATCGGGTCGATCGGCGGATTGGGCCGGAAGTTGATGTTGATGACGCTGGGCGCCGCGTCGATCTTCATCACGCCGTAGGGCTTGGCCAGCACGCGCAGCCGGTGCGTGTCGAACAGCGTCTGCCCCTGCGCCGGCAGCTTGCCGAAGCGGTCGGTGATCTCCTCCAGCATCGCGTCGATCTGCTCGGCGCGGTCGGCCGTGGCCAGCCGCTTGTACAGCGACAGCCGCTGGTGCACGTCGCCGCAGTAGGCATCGGGCAGCAGTGCGGGCGCGTGCAGGTTGATCTCCGTCGTCGCCGACAGCGGGCTGAGCAGGTCCGGCTCGCGGCCGGCCTTGAGCGAGCGCACCGCCTCGGACAGCATCTCGTTGTAGAGCTGGAAGCCGACCTCCATCATGTTGCCGCTCTGGTGCTCGCCCAGCACCTCGCCAGCGCCGCGGATCTCCAGGTCGTGCATCGCCAGGTAGAAGCCCGAGCCCAGTTCCTCCATCGCCTGGATCGCTTCGAGCCGCTGCGCCGCCTGCTTGGTCAGTCCCTCGATGTCGGGGACCATCAGGTAGGCATAGGCCTGGTGGTGCGAGCGCCCGACGCGGCCGCGCAGCTGGTGCAGCTGCGCCAGGCCGAACTTGTCGGCGCGGCTGATGACGATGGTGTTGGCCGAGGGCACGTCGATGCCGGTCTCGATGATGGTCGAGCACAGCAGCAGGTTGTGCTTGCCGCCGACGAACTCGCGCATCACGCGTTCCAGCTCACGCTCGGGCATCTGGCCGTGGGCGACGACGATGCGCGCCTCGGGCAGCAGCTCCTGCAGCTTCATGCGGCGGTTCTCGATGGTCTCGACCTCGTTGTGCAGGAAGTAGACCTGGCCGCCGCGCTTGAGCTCGCGCAGCACCGCCTCGCGGATGGTGCCGCTGGTCTCGCTGCGCACGAAGGTCTTGATCGCCAGGCGCCGCTGCGGCGCGGTGGCGATGACGCTCAGGTCGCGCAGGCCCTCCAGCGCCATGCCCAGCGTGCGCGGGATCGGCGTGGCGGTCAGCGTCAGCACGTCGACCTCGGCGCGCATGGCCTTCATCGCCTCCTTGTGGCGCACGCCGAAGCGGTGCTCCTCGTCGATGACGAGCAGGCCCAGGCGCTTGAACTTCACGTCGGCCGAGAGCAGCTTGTGCGTGCCGATGACGATGTCGATCGAGCCGTCGGCCAGGCCCTCCATCGCCGCCTTGATCTCCTTGGCGGAGCGGAAGCGGCTCATCTCGGCGACCTTGACCGGCCACTTGCCGAAGCGGTCGGCGATGTTCTGGTAGTGCTGCTCGGCCAGCAGCGTGGTGGGCGCGAGCAGCGCCACCTGCTTGCCGCCCATCACCGCGACGAAGGCCGCCCGCAGCGCGACCTCGGTCTTGCCGAAGCCGACATCGCCGCACACCAGCCGGTCCATCGGCTTGGGGCTGATCATGTCCTGGATGACGGCGTGGATCGCGGCGCGCTGGTCGGGCGTCTCCTCGAAGCCGAAGCTCGCGGCGAAGGCCTCGTAGTCGTGCGGCGAGTAGCGGAACGCATGGCCCTCGCGCGCGGCGCGGCGGGCGTAGAGGTTGAGCAGCTCGGCGGCGGTGTCGCGCACCTGCTCCGCGGCCTTGCGCTTGGCCTTGTCCCACTGGCCGGAGCCCAGCTTGTGCAGCGGCGCCTCTTCCGCGCTGACGCCGGTGTAGCGGCTGATCAGGTGCAGTTGCGCGACCGGCACGTAGAGCGTGGCCTTGTCGGCGTACTCCAGGTGCAGGAACTCGCTGGGACCATCGCCAAGATCGATGTTGATCAGGCCCAGATAGCGGCCGATGCCGTGGTTGGTGTGCACCACCGGGTCGCCGACCTTCAGCTCCGACAGGTCCTTGATCAGCGCGTTGACGTCGCTGACCTGCTCCTGCTTGCGGCGCCGGCGCGTGGTGGGCGTCGTTGCGAACAGCTCGGTCTCGGTGAAGAGCTGGATCTGGCGGCCCGCGTCGGGCTCGTTCCAGAAGAAGCCCGCGGCCAGCGGGGCCGCGGTGATCGCGAAGCGCTCGTCGACGTTGGCTTCGAATTCGGCGAGGTCCTTGACCGACGGCGGATCGATCCTGTTGTCGCGCAGCAGCTCGAGCAGGCTCTCGCGGCGACCTTCGCTTTCCGCCAGCAGCAGCACGCGGAACTTCGTGTCCTTCAGATGGGCCGCCAGGCGCGCCAGCGGCTCCTGCGCGCCGCGCTCGACGCTGACGTCGGGCAGCGGCCGCGCGTAGTCGACCGCGTCCTGGCCGCGCACCGACAGCACCGCATGGCGGTGCGTGGCGATGAAGAAGTCCTCGGGGCGCAGGAAGATTTCCTCGGGGGGCAGGATGGGCCGGTCCGGGTCGTGCTGCAGGAAGCGGTGGCGCTCGCGGGTGTCGGTCCAGAAGCGCTGCAGCGCCTCGTCGACCTCGCCGTGCAGCGCCAGGCCGGCCTCGGCGGGCAGGTAGTCGAAGACGCTGGCGACCTCGTCGAAGAACAGCGGCAGGTAGTACTCGATGCCGGCGGTGGCGAGGCCCGTGTCGATGTCCTTGTAGATGCGCGACTTGGTCGGATCGCCGTCCATCTTCTCGCGCCAGCGCGCGCGGAAGGCCTTGCGCGAGCTCTCGTCCATCGGGAACTCGCGCCCGGGCAGCAGGCGCACTTCGGGGACCGGATAGAGCGAGCGCTGCGAGTCCGGATCGAACACGCGGATCGAATCCACCTCGTCGCCGAACAGGTCGACGCGGTAGGGCACCGGCGAGCCCATCGGATAGAGGTCGATCAGGCCGCCGCGCACGGCGTACTCGCCGGGCGAGACGACCTGGCTGACATGCTGGTAGCCGCCCAGCGTCAGCTGCTGCTTCAGGCCGGCCTCGTCCAGCCGCTGTTTCTGGCGGAAGTTGAAGGTCGTCGCCGCCAGGAAGGACGGCGGCGCGAGCCGGGTGAGGGCGGTGGTCGCGGGCAGCAGCACGACGTCGAGGTCGCGCTCGGCCACCGGTTTGCCGCCGGCCTGCAGCAGCCGCCACAGCGTGGCCAGTCGCTCGGAGATCAGGTCCTGGTGCGGGCTGAAGCTGTCATAGGGCAGGGTTTCCCAGTCCGGGAACACGGCCACGCGCAGCTCGGGCGCGAAGAACTTGAGCTCGTCCTCCAGGCGCTGGGTGTCGCCGGGCTCGGCGGTGACGATCACCGTCAGGCGCCCGGCGGCCAGCTGCTGCCGCGCGAAGCGGGCGAGCAGCAGCGCGTCGGCGGAGCCGGTGGGGCGGGGCAGGGTGAAGCGTTTGCCGGGGGAGATCGTGGACAGCTGCATGGCGCACAAATGAGGACAGCCCCGGAAGGGGCTCGCCGGAATTGTAGGGAGGGCGCGGCGACACGCGGTGTCAGGAGCGCGAGGTGGTCCGCCGGCCGCGCTGCATGCCGAGCAGTCGGCATGCCCGGCATCGCGGCGAAGACCGTCGCCAGCGCCGCGACCCCGTCGGCGACCGCGCCGGCGACCATGCCGGCAAACGCTCAGCCGGCCGGCGTGATCGGGATCGCCCGGCGCATGTCGCGCATCGTCGCCGGCGTGTCCAGGCTGCGCGCGCGCAGCTGGCCGCAGCCGCCGTCGACGTCCTGCCCGGCGGAATCGCGCAGCTTGGTCAGCACGCCGCGCTGGTGCAGGCGACGGGCGATGTCGCGCGCCTTGTCCCAGTCCGGGCGCTGGAAGGGCAGCTCGGGCACGCTGTTGTAGGGAATCATGTTGAGCACGCCGTAGCGACCCCGCAGCAGCTCGACGATGCCGTCGAGCTCGTCCTCGCCGTCGTTGACGCCTTCGAGCAGCGTCCACTGGTACTGGATGGGGTAGCCGGTCGCCCGGGCGTAGCGCTCGCCGGCCTCGACGAGCTCGCGCGGCGTCAGCCGCGGCGCGCGCGGCAGCAGTTCCTGCCGCAGCGCCGCCTTGGTCGTGTGCAGCGACAGGGCCAGCGCCGGCTTCACCGGCCCGGCGCCCAAGCGCTCGAACGCGCGCGGATCGCCGACCGTCGAGAACACCAGCTGCTTGTGGCCGATGTTCCCTTCCGTGCCGAGCAGCTCGATCGCCTCGAGCACCGCGTCCAGGTTGTGCGACGGCTCGCCCATGCCCATGAACACGACCTTCTTCACCACGCGCTCGCGCCGCGCCAGCGCCACCTGGGCGACGATCTCGGCGCTGGTGACCTGGCGCAGCAACCCGTCCTTGCCGGTCATGCAGAAGCGGCAGCCCACCGCGCAGCCGACCTGGCTGGAGACGCACAGGCCGTCGCGCGGCAGCAGCACGCTCTCGACGGTCTGGCCGTCGCGCAGTCCGACCAGCAAGCGCGCGGAGCCGTCCTCGCCGGGATGGCGCTCGAGCAGCGTCGCCAGGCCGTGGAGCTCGTCCATCAGCGCCGGCAGCGCCTCGCGCACCGCTTGCGGCAGGTAGTGCTCCAGCTTGCGCCGACCCTCGGTCAGCGGCCGGGCCTGGACCCAGTGGCGCAGCACGCGGCCCACATGGGCGTCGTTGGCGCCCAGCGCGGCGAGGCGGCGTCGGAGGTCGGCGATGGCGAGCACGGGAATCGGATCCGGGAAGGGCGAAGGGCCGGATTTTCGCCGATCGGTCCGGGCAGGCGCCGCTCCCTACAATCGCGCCCCATGAGTTCCTTCCCGATCGGCCACGCGGGGATGCAGCCGCGCTGCTTCGCGCTGGTGCCCGCCGCGGGCGTCGGCAGCCGCTCCGGCGCCGACCGTCCCAAGCAGTACGTCCCGCTCGCCGGCCAGGCGCTGATCGCCCACACGCTGCAGGCGCTGGGCGCGGTGGCCCGGATCGACGCCACCCTGGTCGTGCTGTCGCCCGAGGACGACCAGTTCGAGGCCGCCGTGCCCGGCTTCGCGGGCGAGCGCGGCTGGGTCGCCCGCACCGGCGGCGCCACGCGCGCCGAGACCGTCGCCGCCGGCCTGTCGGCGCTGCGCGAGCGCGGTGCCCAGCCGCACGACTGGGTGCTGGTGCATGACGCCGCCCGCTGCCTGCTGCGGCCCGAATGGGTCGACGCGCTGATCGATGCCTGCGCCGACGACGAGGTCGGCGGCCTGCTCGCGCTGCCGGTCGCCGACACGCTCAAGGACGCCGCCGCCGCGGACGGTGCGGCCCGCGTCGCCGCCACCGTCGATCGCCGCGGCAAGTGGTCCGCGCAGACGCCGCAGATGTTCCGGCTGGGCCTGCTCGCGCCGGCGCTGGCGGGGCCGCTGGACGGCGTCACCGACGAGGCCAGCGCGGTCGAGGCCCTAGGCCACGCGCCGCGCCTGGTCGAGGCCTCGATGGAGAACTTCAAGGTCACCTATCCCGCCGACTTCGCGTTGGCCGAACGCCTGCTGAGGAGCCGCGCATGACGGTCGAATCCGATGACGACATCCAGGGCCTGAAGGCCGTCGGCGAAGCCGTCGCCACCGTGCTGCGCCGCATGCTGGACGCGATCCGGCCCGGCATGACCACCCGCGAGCTCGACGAGATGGGTGCCTGCTGGCTGGAGGACTTCGGCGCCCGGTCCGCGCCGCGCGTCATGTACGACTTCCCCGGCGCCACCTGCATCAGCATCAACGAGCAGGCCGCGCACGGCATTCCCGGTGATCGCATCATCCAGAAGGGCGACGTCGTCAACGTGGACGTGTCGGCCGAGATGAACGGCTACTTCGGCGACACCGGCGGCACGCGCATCGTCCCGCCGACGACGCCGACCAAGACCCAGCTGGTCTTCGCGGCGCAGTACGCGCTGGAGCAGGCGATGAAGGAAGTGAAGCCGGGCGCGCGGCTCAACCGCATCGGCCATGCGATCGAGCGGGTGGCCAAGGCGCACAAGTTCAAGATCATCGAGAACCTGTGCAGCCACGGTGTCGGCCGCTCGCTGCACGAGGAGCCCAAGACCATCCCCGGCTACTACGACCCGAACGACACGCGCATCCTCGAGGAAGGCATGGTCATCACCATCGAGCCCTTCCTCTCGACCAAGAGCCGCTGGGTCGACGAGGAGGCCGACGGCTGGACGCTGTCCGGCGTCAAGGGCAACCTCTCCGCGCAGTTCGAGCACACGATGATCGTGACCCGCAACGGGCCGCTGGTCGTCACGAACGCACTGCCGCACTGATCGGGCGCCACGCGCCTCCCGCAGAACCGCAAACCCCGCTGACTCCGCAGACCCCGCAGACCCCGCAGACCCCGCAGCTTCGCATCCACGCCATGGCTTTGAACTTCCGCATCGGCGAGGGCTGGGACACCCACCAGCTCGTCGCCGGCCGCCCGCTGATCCTCGGCGGCATCACCATCCCGCACACGCATGGCCTGCTGGGCCATTCGGACGCCGACGCGCTCGCGCACGCGATCACCGATGCATTGCTCGGCGCCGCCGCGCTGGGCGATATCGGCAAGCTCTTCCCCGACACCGCGGCGGAGTTCAAGGGGGCGGACTCGATGGTGCTGCTGGCCGAGGCCTACCGCCGCGTGAAGGCGCAGGGCTGGGTCATCGGCAACGTCGACACGACCATCGTGGCGCAGCAGCCCAAGATGGCGCCGCACATCCCGGCGATGCGCGAGCGGCTGGCACAGGTGCTGGGCATCGATGCCGGGCAGGTCAACGTGAAGGCCAAGACGGCCGAGAAGATGGGCCCCGTCGGCGAGCTCAAGGCCATCGAGGCGCGCGCGGTCTGCCTGCTGGTCCGCGACGCCTGAAGACCTTCTCCCCCGTTCTTTCCCGCCAGCGCGCGAAGGAGCCGGCGGTGGGCGGCATGTCACGGCGTCCTGACATGGTCCGACAGCGGCTGGCCCAGAATCGGGTCATGAACGACACCGCCATCACCGTCCTCCTGGCGACGCCCGACGCCGCGACTTATCGCCATCTGCGCGTGGCCAGCGGCCTCAGCGACAAGTCCGCTGAAGCGGCCGCGCAGGGCCTGCCCAACACGCTCTTCGCGGTCCAGTTGCTCGACGCGGACGGGCAACCAGTCGCGATGGGCCGCGTCATCGGCGACGGCGGCTGCTTCTATCAGGTCTGCGACATCGCGGTCCTGCCCGCGCATCAGGGGCGCGGGCTGGGCAAGCGGATCATGACCGAGATCCGCCGCTGGCTTGATGCCCATGTGCCCCAAGGCGGCTATGTGAGCCTGATCGCGGACGGCGATGCCCAGCACCTCTACGCGAAATTCGGCTTCAAGCCGACAGCACCCGCCTCGATCGGTATGGCGCTCTCGCGCCGCTGAGACGGCGGGGACCGCCGTCGCTTGTCTCAGACGCTGGCGCGCTTGAGCCGCAGTTGCGCGACGAAGCCGCTGTCGTCGGCGTTGGACAGGCGCAGGTGCGCGCCCAGGCGCTGCACCGACTTCTCGACGATCGCCAGCCCCAGCCCCGCGCCGGTCGCGGCGGTGCGGGCGGTGTCGCCGCGATAGAACGGGGTCGTCAGCTTGGACAGCTTGTCCGGCGGCACGCCCGGACCATGATCGCGCACCGTCAGCAGCACCCAGGCGCTGTCGGCTTCGGCGGTGACGTCCACGCGCGCGGGCTCGTCGCCGTGATGGCCGTAGCGGCGCGCGTTCTCGAAGAGGTTGAGCAGGATGCGGCCCAGCTCGGTCGGGTCGGTCCAGATGCGCAGCGCCGCGGACAGCCGCACGCTGATCACGATCTGCTGCGGGTCGCGGAAGCCCTGCGCCTCGCGCTCGACCAGCTCGCGCAGGTTGAGAGCCTGCAGCTGCAGCTCGCTGGGCCGCGCGTAGTCCATGAACTTGTTGATGATCGCGTCGAGCTGGTCGATGTCCTGCGCGATGTAGGTCCGCGCCTGCTCGTCGTTGACACTCATCTCGGCCTCGAGCCGCAGGCGCGCCAGCGGCGTGCGCAGGTCGTGCGAGATGCCCGCCAGCATCACGCTGCGGTCCTCTTCCATCTTGGCCAGCTCGCGTGCCATCCGGTTGAAGCCCATGTTGACCTCGCGGATCTCGCTGGTCAGCGTACTCTCGTCCAGGCGCGAGTCGTACTCGCCCTCGCGGATGCGGCTGGCGGCGATGGACAGCTCGCGCAGCGGCTGGTTGATCAGCCGCGCGATCGCGGCCGCGCCCAGCAGCGAGGCGCCCAGCGCGATGGCGATCCACCACCAGTTGCTGGAGATGTTGGCCTGCAGCGGCGCGGGATTGGTCTGCAGCCAGAACTGGTCGGGGCCAACGTCGAAGCGCACCCACAGCCCCGGCACGCCATTCAGGCCGCTGGCCAGCACGGTCTGCGGCCCCAGCCGCGAGACCAGTTCCTTGCGCAGGCGCTGCGCGAAGGGAGAGTTCTCATAAGGGAGCCAGCGGTCGGTGGCCTCGGCCACCTCGACCGACACCGCCTCGCTGCGTGCGATCGACTTGACCACCGCGACCCGGTTGATCGCGTCGGTGCTGGACAGCGCCACCCGCGACAGGTTCACCAGGCCGGCCAGTTGCTGCGCGGCCTCGAGCGCCTTCGGTTCGGCCTCCAGGGCCTTGAAGGTCTGCTGCCAGGCCAGCACGCCCGCGGCCAGCAGCAGCGCCAGCAGCGCGAAGGTGCGCCAGAACAGGTTGAGCGCCAGACGGGGAGGAGTCACGGGAATCGACGGCATTCAAGGGCTCGGCCGTCGGCCGTCGCCGGCCTCCGGACTTGCGCACGCGGCGCGGCGGGCGGGCGGCCGATCAGGCCGCCTCGTCGGGCACGAAGACGTAGCCCACGCCCCAGACCGTCTGGATGAAGCGCGGTTGCGCCGGGTCCTCTTCCAGCAGCTTGCGCAGGCGCGAGACCTGCACGTCCAGGCTGCGGTCGAAGGGCTCGAACTCCCGGCCGCGGGCCAGCATCGCCAGCTTGTCGCGCGACAGCGGTTGGCGCGGATGCCGGACCAGCGCCTTCAGCATCGAGAACTCGCCGGTGGTCAGCGGCACCGGCTCGCCGTTCTTGGCCAGGCGGCGCAGCGCCAGGTCGAACTCGAACGGGCCGAACTGGACCGTCATCGGTTCCTTGGACGGCGCGCCCGGGGCTTCCGGCGGCGGGCGACGGCGCAGCACCGCATTGATGCGGGCCAGCAGTTCGCGGGGGTTGAAGGGCTTGGCCAGGTAGTCGTCGGCGCCAACCTCCAGGCCGACGATGCGGTCCACTTCCTCGACCTTGGCCGTCAGCATGATGATCGGCGTGTTGTCGCCCGCGGCGCGCAGCCGGCGGCAGATCGACAGGCCGTCCTCGCCCGGGAGCATCAGGTCCAGGACGATCAGGTCCACCGTCTCGCGGGTGAGCTGCTTGTTCAGCGCCTTGCTGTCCTCGGCCAGCAGGACCTCGAAGCCTTCCTGGGCGAGATAACGGCGCAGCAGGTCGCGGATGCGGGCATCGTCGTCCACGACCAGGATGCGGTTAGGGCGGGTTGTGCTTTGCATGGCGGCCACTCCGGAATTTGTAACAGCGGCACTGTAAGGGCAGTTTTCCCGCCTGTTTGCGGGATGCAGCAGTCCTTACTGGATGGTTACATCTTTTGTAACAGCGCCGTGGAGACCTCACAAGAGGTGGGTTGAATGGCCCAAAAGAGGGGTGCAGCGCCGGTCAACCGTGACGGTTTCCTCACCCGTTATGCTGGCCTCCCCGAGGACTCTCCGTAGGAACCCGAATGATCCGAACCTCCAAGACGCTGACCCGTGCCCTGATCGCCGCCGGCGCGATCGCCCTGGTGCCAGCAGTTTCGAACGCCGAACCTGCGAAGACCGACGTCCTGGCGCTGAGCGCCTCCGCCACCACCGAGGTGGCTCGCGACCTGCTCCAGTTGCGCTTCTCCACGACGCGCGAGGGCAAGGAAGCCGCCGCGGTCCAGAACGAGCTCAAGCAGGCGCTGGACGCCGCGCTGGCCGAGGCCCGCAAGATCGCCAAACCGGGCCAGGTCGACCTGCAGGCCGGCAACCTGTCCGTCTATCCGCGCTACGGCCAGGTGAAGCCGGGCACGAGCGGCTCGCCGCAGATCACCGGCTGGCAAGGCAGCGTGGAACTGCTGGTGCAGGGCCGTGACATGGAAGCCATCTCCAAGCTGAGCGGCCGCATCCAGTCGCTGGCCATCGCCAACGTGAGCTACGGGCTGTCGCGCGAGGCGCGCGAGAAGGCCGAGAACGAGGTGGTGTCCCAGGCCATCGCCAGCTACAAGGCCAAGGCCTCGGTGTACGCGCAGCAGTTCGGCTACGCCGGCTACCGGATCGGCGAGGTCAGCGTGAACGCCGACCAGCCGATGCCGGTGATGATGGCTGCGGCGCCCCGCTTCAAGGCGATGGCCGCGGCCGCCGACGAGGCGCTGCCGGTCGAGTCCGGCAAGGCCACCGTCACGGTCAACGTCAGCGGCAATGTCGTGATGACGCGGTGATGGTGCGGTGGTGATCCGCTGATGACCTGCTGGGGGCGCTCCCCCTGAACGAAAGACGCCCGGCTCGACCGGGCGTTTTTCCTTGCAGCGGGGCTGCCCGGCTTACTGGGCGGTCCAGCCGCCGTCCATCGCCCAGGCTTGGCCGCGCACATTGACCGCGGCGTCCGAGCACAGGAACACCGCCAGCGCGCCGAGCTCTTCCGGCGTCGTGAACTGCAGCGAGGGCTGCTTCTCGGCCAGCAACTGGCGCTTGGCCTCGGCGGGGTCGAGCTTCTCCTTCTCGCTGCGCGCGTCGATCTGCTTCTGCACCAGCGGCGTCAGCACCCAGCCCGGGCAGATCGCGTTGACGGTGACGGGCAGCGTCGCGGTCTCCAGCGCCGCGGCCTTGGTCAGTCCGACCAGGCCGTGCTTGGCCGCCACGTAGGCCGACTTGCCGGCCGAGGCCACCAGCCCATGCGTCGAGGCGATGTTGATGACGCGGCCCCATTGCTTCTTCTTCATGCCGGGCAGGGCCAGCCGCATCGTGTGGAAAGCGGAGCTGAGATTGATCGCCAGGATCGCATCCCACTTCTCGGGCGGGAACTCGTCCACGTTGGCCACGTGCTGGATGCCGGCGTTGTTCACGAGGATGTCGCAGCCGCCGAACTGCTCATCGATATAGGCCATCATGGCTTCGATCTCGGCCGGCTTGCTCATGTCGGCGCCGTGATAACCGACCTTCACGCCCAGCGCCTCGACCTCCGCCTTCGGGCCCGCGTGGTCGCCGAAGCCGTTGAGCACGATGTCCGCGCCCTGGCGGGCCAGGGTCAGGGCAATCCCCAATCCGATGCCGCTCGTCGAGCCGGTGACCAGGGCCGTCTTTCCTTTCAGCATGCCGCGTCCTCTTCAGGGTTGTTAGGATGGGTGCAAAGGATACGAGCGATGTCTGAACCCTTGTTGAAAAAAGTCCAGGCGCTGAGCCCTTGCGGCCTGCACCAGGTCGCGTATTGGGAGTGGGGGCAGGCCGACAACCCGCGGGTGCTGGTCTGCGTGCACGGGCTGTCGCGCCAGGGGCGCGACTTCGACGTGATCGCCAGACGCCTGAGCAATCGCTTCCGCGTGATCTGCCCGGACGTGGTGGGCCGCGGGGAGTCGGAATGGCTGGGCGATCCGCGCAACTATCAGCTGCCGCAGTACGTGTCCGACATGGTGACGCTGATGGCGCGCATCGGCGCGCCGCAGGTGGACTGGCTGGGAACCTCGATGGGCGGGCTGATCGGCCTGGCGCTGGCGGCGATGCCGTCCAGCCCGATCAAGCGCCTGATCCTCAACGACGTGGGCCCGACCATCGAGTTTGTCGCGCTGCAGCGCATCGCCAGCTACCTGGGCCGGGCGCCGCAGTTCGAGAACTGCCAGCAGGGCGCCGACTACCTGCGCGGCATTTCGGAGGGCTTCGGCCCGCATACCGACGAGCAATGGCTGGCGCTGTCGCGCGCGATGTTCAAGCCGGACGGCGACCGCTGCCGGCTGCATTACGACCCGCGCATCGGCCAGGGCCTGGCCGGCCTGACGCCGGAGCTGGCCAAGGCCGGCGAGGCCCAGCTCTGGGCCGCCTACGACGCGGTCCGCTGTCCGACGCTGCTGCTGCGCGGGGCCGAGTCCGACCTGCTCACGCGGGCGACGGCCGAGCTGATGACGCAGCGCGGCCCGCGCGCCGAGCTGCACGAGTTCCCGGGCGTCGGCCATGCGCCGACGCTGGTGCAAGAACAACAGATCCAGGTGGTGGAGCGATTCCTCGACCGCGGATGACGTCCCGGCGGCGGATCGCGCCGCGCGGACACGGATGAACGACGAATGAAGACGGAATTGGGGCTGCGGCAGGACCAGGCGGCGCCCATCGTGGCCCTGCTGGACGGGGACCTGCCTCATCGCTTGCCGGCCGCGCCGCCGCGCGCCGAGGAAACCGCGGACCCGGTGCGCCGGGCCCGCGCGTTCGCGGAGCCGCTGCTGGCGGACCATCGCCTGGGTACTGGCGAACCGGCGCTCGACCATGCCGACGGCGTGGCGGCGATCCTGGCCGGCGTCGGCGCGGCGCCCTCGATGCAGGCCGCCTCCTACCTGGTCTACGCCGGCGACTACCTGAACAAGCCCGAGGAGATCGTCGCCAAGGCCTTCGGCGAGAGCGACGCCAGCCTGGTGGCGCACACGCGTCGCCTGGTGCAGATCCAGCGCGCGGCGCGCGAGGCGCGCGTCGAGGAGCAGCGCCGCCAGGAGCAGACCGAGCTGGTGCGCAAGATGCTGCTGGCGTTCTCGCGTGACCTGCGCGTGGTGCTGCTGCGGCTGGCGTCGCGGCTGCAGTCGCTGCGCTGGTACGCGGCGACGAAGACGCCGTGTCCGCGCGAACTGGCGGCCGAATCGCTGCAGGTGTTCGCGCCGCTGGCCAACCGGCTGGGCATCTGGCAGATCAAGTGGGAACTGGAGGACCTGGCCTTCCGCTTCCTGGAGCCCGAGCACTACCACCAGCTCGCCAAGGGCCTGCACGAGAAGCGGGTCGAGCGCGAGCAGTCGGTGGAGTCGGTGCGCGCCGCGCTGGAGCGCGAGCTGCAGGCCCATGGCATCGAGGCGCAGGTGCAGGGGCGGCCCAAGCATCTGTACAGCATCTGGAAGAAGATGCGCGGCAAGGGCCTGACGCTCGAGCGCGTCTTCGACCTGCGCGCGCTGCGCGTGGTGGTGCCGGAGGTGGCGGATTGCTACGCGGTGCTGGCCAGGCTGCATGAACGCTACAAACCGGTCGATGGCGAGTTCGACGACTACATCGCCCGGCCCAAGCCCAATGGCTACCAGTCGCTGCACACGGTGGTGATCGCGGCGGATGGTCGGCCGATGGAAGTGCAGATCCGCACCCGGGCGATGCATGAGCATGCCGAGCATGGTGTCGCCGCGCACTGGGCCTACAAGGAAGCCGGCACCAAGGGGTATGCCGGCGTCAGCGCCGCCGGCGAATTCGAGGAGCAGGTCGCGCAGGCGCGCAAGGCCGTGCTGCGGCAGCTGCTGGCCTGGGAGCGCGATTACGTCGCGGAAAGCGGCCCCAGCTTCGATGACCGCATCTATGTGTTCACGCCGCAGGCCAACGTGGTCGAGCTGTGCGCGGGCGCGACCGCGGTGGATTTCGCCTACGCGGTGCATACCGACCTCGGCCACCGCTGTCGCGGCGCCAAGGTCGATGGCCAGATGGTGCCGTTGAACACGCCGCTGCAGAGCGGGCAGACGGTGGAGATCGTCGCGCTGAAGGAGGGCGGTCCGTCGCTGGACTGGCTCAATGCGGAGCTGGGTTATCTGCAGAGCCAGCGCAGCAAGGCCAAGGTCCGTGCCTGGTTCAACGCGCAGGTGCAGTCGCAGACGATCGCCAAGGGCCGCGAGCTGGTCGAGAAACTGCTCCAGCGCGAGGGCAAGACGGCGATCAAGCTGGACGACCTGGCCGGGCGCCTGGGCTTCAAGAGCGCGGACGCGCTGTTCGAGGTCGTCGGCAAGGACGAGTACTCGCTGCGCAACATCGAGACCCTGCTACGTCCGCCGGTGCCGGAGGCGGACGAGGAGGAACTGCTCGTCCAGAAGCACACCAAGGGCGCCGTCGGCGAAGGGCGCACGCCCAAGGGCGGGGTGCTGGTGGTGGGCGTCGACTCGCTGCTGACCAGCCTGGCGCGATGCTGCCGGCCGGCGCCGCCGGATCCGATCACCGGGTATGTGACGCGCGGCAAAGGCGTGGCGATCCACCGCGCCGACTGCGCGAACCTGCGGCAGATGGCGCAGTCCGCGCCGGAGCGCGTCATCGCGGTGGCCTGGGGCGAGCCCGCGCCGGACCGTGCGGGCAAGGGCGCGCTCTATCCGGTGGACCTGGTCGTCGAGGCGGCGGACCGGCCGGGGCTGCTGCGGGACGTGCTGGAGCTGTTCGCCAAGGACAAGCTGAACGTGATCTCGGTGAACCAGCAGAGCGGCAAGGGCAAGCCGGCGCGCAGCGACCTGTCGCGGATGAATTTCACCGTTGAGGTCAGCGACGCGCAGCGGCTGCAGCAGACGCTGGTCGCCCTGTCGCAGGTGAGCGGCGTGCGCAGCGCGCGGCGGCGCTGAAGCCTGGAGTGGCCGCGGTCCGGCGAGGGGATGCGGCCGTTCAGCCCGTGTTCATCGGGGTTGTGGGCGATCGGTGGGTGTCGCGACCGGCGAGCGCTGCGTGGGTCCAGGCGGGCGCTGTTCCATTTTTCTTGCGGCTTCCTGGACGGACGCAAAAATCCGGCATATACTGCGAGGCTCTTCAGGCGCGTAGCTCAGTTGGTTAGAGCACCACCTTGACATGGTGGGGGTCGTTGGTTCGAATCCAATCGCGCCTACCAGAATTGGTAGGCAAGTCCTTCGGGACACCTCAGAAGATCGCCCGCTAAAAAAATGGAAAGCGGGCGATTTGTTTTGCGGACCAGTGGATTGACCACCGCTGGCCGAGTATTTCAGGCGCGTAGCTCAGTTGGTTAGAGCACCACCTTGACATGGTGGGGGTCGTTGGTTCGAATCCAATCGCGCCTACCAAAGCACACCCCGGTGAGTCGGAAGACTCTCCGGGGTTTTTGTTTTGGTACCGCGCGACCAATGCGCAGCGACATTCTTCGCAGGCCTTCCACGGTCGCGCGCCTGCGCTCGTGCAGAATGCGCGCTCTGCTCGACCGCCGCCGTCCCGGCGCTGCCTGTCCGACGATGAAGTTCCCGTTGCGCCGTTTCCGTTCCCCCTGGCTGCTGCTGCTCGTGCTGGCATGCAGCCTGCTGGGTCGGCCGCTGCACGAGGCCTGGCACGTCGCGCATCCGTTCGGCGAGACCGCCGGCATCGCGGCGGCCGGGCGCATCGATGCGTCGCCCGTCGTCGACGGTGCCGCAGCTGCGACGGCCGCTGCTGCCGCGACATCGGATGACCCGGTGCCCGGTCAGGAGGACTCCCCGGGCGCGAAATCGGACAGCTGCGCGTGGTGCCTGTTCCACGCGCAAGCCGCCGCGCCCGGCGGCACGCCACAGGCACTGCTGACCCACGCCGAGGCGAGCCCACCGCCGGCCGCCTTGCCTTGCGGACGGGTCTGCTCCCGCGACTGGACCGTCGCGAAGCCGAGAGGCCCGCCGGCCGCCTGAACCGCCCGCGCGCGCCAGGCGCGCTTTCGCTCATCCGGTTCACCACGCACGAGCGGCGTCGACGCGTCGTCACGCCCGCCCGGCGGCCATTCCTCGCTTTGTCATGTCCTTTTCTTCCGTCCTGCGCGCCGACGGCGCGCGCCTGTCTTCGTCCGTCCCGCTGCAATCCCTCCTCATCCTGGAACTGGCACTGGCCGCGTCCAGCCTCCGGGCGCAGGGCGCGCTCACAACGCCCGCACTCCCCACACCGCCCACCATGCCGACGGCCGATGCCGCCCTCGACGCGGTCACCGTGGACGGCGCGCGCCAGCCGTATCGCACGCTCGTCGTCACCGGCGCGATGAAGACCGACACGCCGGCGCGCGACCTGCCGCAGAGCGTGCGCGTGCTGTCCGGCGCCCTGCTGGCCGACGCCGGCGTCACCCGCCTGGACCAGGCGCTGGACCTGGCCAGCGGCATCGCCCGCCAGAGCAACCTCGGCGGCCTGTGGGACAGCTACGCGATGCGCGGCTTCACCGGCGATCCGAATTTCGGCTCGGACTACATGGTCAATGGCTTCACCTCCAGCCGCGGCTACAACGGCCTGCGCGACACGGTGAACACCGCGTCGGTGGAGGTCCTCAAGGGGCCGGCCTCGGCGCTGTACGGCCGGGGCGAGCCGGGTGGCACGGTCAACATCACGACGAAGAAACCCTCATTCACGCCCGCCTATGCGCTGCAGTTCTCCGCCGGCAGCCACGACCTGTGGCGCGCCAGCGCCGAGGCGACCGGCCCGCTCGGCGAGCGCGTGGCCTACCGGCTCGGCGTCGCGCGGGAGGGCGGCGCCAGCGACCGCGACCACGTCGAGGCGCGGCGGACCGCGATCTCGCCGTCCTTCCTGTGGATGGTCGGCAACGACACGACGGTCAGCTACGAGCTCGAGGTCGCGCGGCAGAAGGCGACCTTCGATCGCGGTGTTGTCGCGATCGGCGGCCAGTTGGGCCGGGTTCCGCGCCATGCGTTCTACGGCGAGCCGGACGACGGCCCGATCGCGACCGAGAGCGTCGGCCACCAGCTCTTCGTCCAGCACCAGTTCAACGACGACTGGTCGCTGCAGACCGGCCTGAGCTATCGCGAGAGCTCGCTGTCGGGCATCGCGACCGAAGCCCGCTTCGTCCAGCCGGACCAGCGCACGCTGGTGCGCCAGCGCCGCGCGCGGGACTTCTCCGCGAACGATCTGTCGGGCCGCTTCGAGGTGCTCGGCACGGTGCGGGCCGCGGGCCTGCGGCACCACCTGCTGGCCGGCGTCGACGCGTACCGCTTCGTCGACCGGCGCCAGCAGCAGCGCGTGGCCACCTCCACGCCGATCGACCTCTTCGAGCCCGTGTACGGCGCCACGCCGCCGCCGATGGCGCTCAGCGCCTGGACCCGCGAGGCGCAGAAGGCGCATGCCGTCTACGCGCAGGACCAGATCGACCTCGGCGAGCGCTGGAAGCTGCTGCTCGGCCTGCGCCATGACCGCTACGACCAGACGGTGCTCAACCGCCGCAGCGGCATCGCGACCGAGCAGTCGCTGGGCGCGACCTCGCCGCGCGCCGGCGTGGTCTACCAGCCCAGCGGGACGATCTCGCTGTATGCGACCGCGTCGCGGAGCTTCCGTCCCAACAGCGGCGTGAGCCGCGACTACACGTCCTTCCCGGCGGAGCAGGGCCGCTCGCGGGAGGTCGGCGCGAAGTACGACGCCGCCGGCGGCCTGTCCGCCACGCTGGCGCTGTACCGCATCGAGAAGAACAATGTGCTGACGCCGGACCCGCTCGCGCCCAACGAGTTCTCGATCGCCGCCGGCGAGGTGCGCAGCCAGGGCGTCGAACTCGACGTCGGCGGCGAGCTGGCGCGCGACCTGCGCCTGTCCTTCGCCTATGCGTTCACCGACGCCCGGGTGACCGAGGACAACAACGCCTTCCTCGTCGGCCGCCAGCTCGCGAACGTGCCCCGGCACAGCGCGAGCCTGCTATTGGTGCAGGGCTTCGCGATCGGCGGGCAGCGCGCGACGGCCGGCATCGGCCTGAACGTCGCCGGCCGGCGCGAGGGCGCGGTCGCGCCGCTGGCCGCCGCCGACGACTTCGACCTGCCGGGCTACGCGACGGTGAAGCTGCTGGGCAGCTACCGCGTCGACCGGCACTGGCTGCTGTCCGTGGACGTCGACAATCTGTTCGACCGGACCTGGTATGCCAGTTCATACAGCCAGGTCTGGGTCGCGCCGGGGCAGGGGCGGCGGGTGGTCGCCACGGTCCGCTACGGCTTCTGAGGCGGGCGTTGATGACCACGTTGACCCCGATGGCCGCGGTGGCCCCGACCTCGATGACTCCCGCATCCGCGCCGCGCCTGGTGCGCATCGCCTCGATCGACGCGCTGCGCGGCCTGGTGATGATCGTGATGCTGCTGGATCACGTCCGCGAGACCTTCTACCTGCACCTGCAGGTGAGCGACCCCATGGCGGTGCCGGGCACCCCCCCGGAGCTCTTCTTCTCGCGCCTGGCGGCGCACCTGTGCGCGCCGGTGTTCGTGTTCCTGACCGGGCTGTCGGCCTGGCTCTACGCGAACCCCGATGGCGCACCGCGCCGCGACGTGCGCGCCTTCCTGCTCAAGCGCGGGCTGCTGCTGGTCGGCCTGGAACTCACGCTGGTGACCTTCGCCTGGAGCGGGCATTTCCGGGTGATCTATCTCCAGGTGATCTGGGCGATCGGCTTCAGCATGCTGGCGCTGGCCCTGCTGTCGCCGCTGCCGCGCTGGCTGCTGGTGGCGATCGGCCTGGTCATCGTCGGCGGACACAACGCGCTGGCCGGCGTCGTGGTGCCGCCCGACAGTCCGTGGCACCCGCTGTGGACGCTGATGCTGCATCGCGACTGGCTGGTCCCGGAAGGGCTCGTACGGGTGCGGGTGAGCTACCCGGCGCTGCCGTGGGTGGGCGTGATCCTGCTCGGCTACGCGATGGGGCCGCTGTTCGCGCGGGCGGTGGACGGAGGCCGGAGACGCTGCGCGCTGCTGGCGATCTCGGCGGCCTGCCTGTCGCTGCTGGCCGTGCTGCGCGGTTTCAACCTCTACGGCGAGAACGCCCCGTGGGTCCGCGGCGCTTCGGCGCTGGAGACGGCGATGTCGTGGCTCAACTTCACGAAGTACCCGCCGTCGCTGGACTTCCTGCTGCTGACTCTGGGGATCGGACTGGCGCTGCTGGCCGTGCTCGAACGCGCGCGCGGCGCCTTCACGCGGGTGTGCGCGGTCTTCGGCGGCGCGCCGATGTTCTATTACCTGCTCCACCTGTACCTGCTGCTGATCGGGTACCGCGTGGCGCTGGCGCTGCTCGGTCCCAACCAGGGCACGCGGCTGGGCGTCGACGAGGGCGGGTTCGCGCTGATCTGGCTGATCTGGCTGGCGCTGATCCCGCTGCTGTACCCGCCGGTGAAGGCCTTCGCGGCCTACAAGCGACGCACCCGCCGGGCCTGGGTGAAGTACTTCTGAGGCGCCGGCGCGCCCCTATGATCGGCGCCCATATGGCAGAGACCGAGCGCTTCCCCCGTCCCCGTCGTCGCAAGGGCAGTGGTGCCGTCACGCTGCGCGACGTCGCGCAACTGGCGGGCGTGGCCCCGATCACCGCGTCCCGCGCGCTCAACACGCCGTCCCAGGTCTCGCCCGAGGTGCTGGGACGCGTCACCGAGGCGGTCCGCCAGACCGGCTACGTGCCCAACCTGCTCGCGGGCGCGCTGTCGTCGATGAAGAGCCGCATGGTCGGCGTCGCGGTCCCCACGATCGCCGGCCCGGTTTTCCTCGACACCGTGCAGAGCCTGACCGAGGCGCTGTTCGAGGCCGGCTACCAGGTGCTGCTCGGCCAGACCGGCTACGACAACGCCCGCGAGGACGCCTGGCTGGACGCGATGATCGGCCGCCGGCCCGATGGCCTGGTGCTCACCGGCACCAGCCATTCGGAGCAGGCGCGCACGCGGCTGCGCGCCGCCGGCGTGCCAGTGGTCGAGACCTGGGACCAGAGCGACGATCCGATCGACATGCTGGTGGGCTTCTCCCATGTGGAGGTCGGCCGCAAGGTGGCCACCTACCTGCACGAGCGCGGCTACCGCCGGCTGGCCGGCGTGGCCGGCAGCGACGAACGCGCGATGCGCCGTTTCCGCGCCTTCCAGGAGCAGGCGAGGGCGCTGGGCGTCGCCGACGTGCCGGTCGCCACCGTCGCCACGCCGACCACGCTGGGCAGCGGTCGCCGCGGCCTGGCGGAACTGCTGGCGCATCCCGACGGCATCGACGCGGTGTTCTGCAGCTCCGATTCGCTGGCGCTGGGCGTGCTCATCGAGGCGCAGGCCCGCGGGCTGCGCGTGCCGCAGGACCTGGCCATCGTCGGCTTCGGCGACCTCGCGCTGGCCCGGGACCTCGAACCCGCGCTGACCACGGTGCGCATCGATGGTTTCGCCATCGGGCGGCAGGCGGCGCGATTCATCCTCGATCGCGCCGATGGCCCGGTCGAGCGCCGCGCGATCGACATCGGCTTCGAGCTGGTCCAGCGCGCCAGCGCCTGATCCGCGGCCGCTCCCGCAGGCGTCCGACCCGGTGAAATCCCTCATGAACGCGACCTTGACGTTCGTGACGGTACCGATACCATCGTCGCCATCAAGAAGATGGTATCGGTACCAATCCGAGGTCGGCGAGGCCCGTGCCGTCATGGATGGAGACAAGCGAGATGACTCTGGTGAAGCGCAGCCGCGTGCGGCTGCTGGGCGCCGCGGCGGCGATGGCGCTCGGCGCGACGATCACGATGACCCCGGCGCTCGCCGCCGATGCCACGAACTGGCCGACGCAGCCGGTCAAGCTGATCGTGCCGTTCGCTCCGGGCGGCACCTCCGACGTGCTGGCGCGGGAGATTGCCTCGCGGCTGCAGGTGGCGCTCAAGCAGACTGTCGTCGTGGACAACAAGGCCGGCGCGGGCGGCGTGCTGGGCGCGGACAGCGTGGCCAAGGCGGCGCCGGACGGCTACACCGTGCTGCTGGGCACGATCGCCACGCATGCGATCAACCCGGCGCTGATGCCCAAGATGCCCTACAAGGCCGACCGCGATTTCGCGCCGGTGATCCTGCTGGGCAAGATCTCCAACGTGCTGCTCATCGGACCGGGCGCGCAGGCCCGGACGGTCAAGGACATCGTCGCCGCGGCCAAGGCCAAGCCGGGCGACATCACCTTCGCCTCGGCGGGGCAGGGCACCTCGCAGCACTTGTCGGGCGAGGTGTTCCGCCTGATGACGGGCGCCGACCTGACGCATGTCCCCTACAAGGGGAGTGCGCCGGCGATCCAGGACGTCATGGGCGGCCAGGTGCCGATGAGCTTCGAGACCGTGACCGTGGCGCTGCCGCAGATCAAGGCGGGCAAGGTCAAGGCGGTGGCGGTGACCTCGGCCAAGCGCAGCGCGCAGCTGCCCGACGTGCCGACGCTGGCCGAGTCCGGCGTGCCCGGCTTCGACGTGTCCAGCTGGCAGGCGCTGTACCTGCCGGCGGGCACGCCGCCGGCGATCGTCGCCAAGCTCAATGCCGAGGTGCAGAAGATCGTCGCTCAGCCCGAGGTGAAGGCCAAGATGGAATCGCTCGGCCTGGAGTACGCGCCCAACAGCCCGGCCCAGTTCACCGAGTTCCAGAAGGCCGAGCAGGCCCGGTGGGCCAAGGTGATCAAGGACGGCAACGTCAAGCCCGACTGATCGTCAAGCGCCCCTCGTCGGGCCGATGCGTCCCCCGCACAGCAAGGGAAAGCACCCGGCGGGGTGCTTGCCGGGCCCCTCCTAGAATGGGCCGCAGACCCTCAGAGGAGACAGCATGGTGACGGCCCGACGCGGCAAGACGGCAACCGGCGGCGAGGACCCCACGCAACCCAAGGGGCCGCGGGTGCTGAAGAAGTACCCCAACCGGCGGCTCTACGACACCCAGACCAGCAGCTACATCACCTTGGCGGACGTCAAGAAGATGGTGCTCGAGGGCGAGGTCTTCGAGGTCCGCGACGCCAAGTCGGGCGAGGAGCTGACGCGCTCCATCCTGCTGCAGATCATCCTGGAGGAGGAGATGGGCGGGATGCCGATGTTCTCGACGCCGCTGCTGGCGCAGATCATCCGCTTCTACGGCCATGCGATGCAGGGGCTGATGGGCGCCTACCTCGAGAAGAACCTGCAGGCCTTCGGCGAGATGCAGGCGCGCTTTGCCGAGCAGAGCAAGGGCGCGGGCTTCGACCCGCAGCTGTGGTCGCAGTTCATGAGCGGCCAGGCGCCGATGATGCAGGGCCTGATGGGCAACTACCTGGAACAGTCCAAGAACCTGTTCCTGCAGATGCAGGAGCAGTTCCAGAGCGCCGGCAACATCTTCCCCGGCATGCCGGGCTTCCCCCCGCAGCCCCCCAAGAAGTAGGGCACGACCGGCGGCGGTCGCGGCGGTCGCGGCGGCGCTACAGCCCGTGCCGGCGATGCCAGTCGGCCAGCGATTCGTCGGGGAAATGGTCGAAGCGTTGGTCGCCCGGCCGGCCTTCGACCTCCACCCAGGCGGCCTTCGAGTCGAGCAGGCCATGCACGTTCTCCGGCGGCGTGGGCAGCGGCGTGTCGATGGCGCTGGCATGCGGGTGGATCAGGTCGGGCCAGTTGTCGTCGTACATCCAGAGCGCGGTGCCGCAGCGGCCGCAGAAGTGGCGCTGGCCGGAGCTTTCCTTGCCGTCGATCACCGCGCGGTAGACCCGCAGCTCGCGCTTGCCCTTGATGAGCTTGAAGGTCCGGTGGTCGGCGCCGATGTTGATCGCGTAGCCGCCGGTGCCGGCAGTCTTGCGGCAGATCGAGCAATAGCAGCGCAGGTAGGGGCAGGGCTCGGTCGATTCGACCGAGAAGCGGACGCGGCCGCAGTGGCAGGAGCCTTCGAGGAGCATGGGTGGCCTCCATTCCGATCGATGTTGGCAGCAAGCGGCATGCCCCGTTGGAATGTGAGGGATGCATCCTTGCGTCGCGGCGCTGTGCTGACCTAGGGGCGGCACGGGAGTACCGAATCCTGAGACTCGCGGACCGTGGCGTGCAAGTGGAGGTGGGACGCGAGTCTCGGAACCCAACCTAACATCCTTGGCTTCGCACGGTGGGAGCAGTCGGAGTGCAGACATCGGGGACACATTGGGAGTCGTTCAAGGACTCCGTCGTGCATCTGCTCTATGTCACCGGCTACTTCAGCGTGATCGCGCTCGTGGCCGTGGCGTTCGACCTGATCGGTCACCAAGTGCTGCCGTGGATCGGCGTAACATCTTTCGTCGGCACTGGCTTCATCTGGGCCTCCGAGGCGTTGTTCGCGGTCGACCTGATCCTGTTGGGTGTCTACGTGTCCCGTTCGATGTGGGAAAAGTTGAAAGGCCACTGATGACGTTGAAGCTGAACTTCAGCCGGATCGCCAAAGAATCCGCCATCGATTTCTTCGCCCCGCTGACCGGCATGTACAAGGTGTTGATTTCGGATCTGGCGACGGCTCGCGGCCAGGTGCGCCCGGATGGCGATGGCCCCGCGATCAGGGCGAAGGTTCTTGGTCGGCGCGCCGCGCGGCCGGCGGCCAATCGGTCTCTGGCGACTTCCGCAGTGCCCAGGGTGCAAGCAAAGGGCTGAAGGGCAGCGCGACTTCGCGGTGGCCACGCTTCTGAACGGACCGACTCCGGGATGCGCCCTCGCGGCGCGTGACCAATTCGAGGCGCAGCGGCTGGGAGATGCCGGTCGGAAGGCCGGAGGCGGGCGCTTCCTCTACAATGCCGCCCCAGCTCCCAGCCAGGCCCTCCGGCGGAATTCAAATGGAATCAACGACTTACGACATCCCCGCCGACAAGAAGGCTGCCGCTCCGAAGATCGGCTTCGTCTCCCTGGGCTGCCCCAAGGCGCTCACCGATTCCGAACTGATCCTCACGCAGCTGCGCGCCGAGGGTTACGAGACCTCCAAGACCTTCGCCGGCGCTGACCTCGTCATCGTCAATACCTGCGGCTTCATCGACGACGCCGTGAAGGAGTCGCTGGACACGATCGGCGAGGCGCTGGCCGAGAACGGCAAGGTCATCGTCACCGGCTGCCTCGGCGCCAAGGCCGGCGCGAGCTCCGACAACATGGTCCGCGAGGTGCATCCCAGCGTCCTCGCCGTCACCGGCCCGCATGCGACGCAGGAAGTGATGGACGCCGTCCATACCCACGTCCCCAAGCCGCACGACCCCTTCATCGACCTCGTCCCCGAGGCCCGCGGCGTGGCCGGCATCAAGCTCACGCCCAAGCATTACGCCTACCTGAAGATCTCCGAGGGCTGCAACCACCGCTGCAGCTTCTGCATCATCCCGAGCATGCGCGGCGACCTGGTCTCGCGCCCCATCGGCGACGTGCTCGCCGAGGCCAAGGCGCTGTTCGAATCCGGCGTCAAGGAACTGCTGGTCATCAGCCAGGACACCAGCGCCTACGGCGTCGACATCAAGTACCGCACCGGCTTCTGGGACGGCAAGCCGGTCAGGACCCGCATGTTCGACCTCGTCGCCCAGCTCGGCGAGATCGCCAAGCCCTACGGCGCCTGGGTGCGCCTGCACTACGTCTATCCGTATCCGCATGTCGACGAGGTGCTGCCGATGATGGCCGAGGGCCTCATCCTCCCGTATCTCGACGTCCCGTTCCAGCACGCGCATCCGGATGTGCTCAAGCGCATGAAGCGCCCGGCCAACGGCGAGAAGAACCTCGAGCGCATCCAGCGCTGGCGCGAGATCTGCCCCGAACTGGTGATCCGTTCCACCTTCATCGCCGGCTTCCCCGGCGAGACCGAAGCCGAGTTCCAGTACCTGCTGGACTTCATGCGCGAAGCGCAGATCGACCGCGCCGGCTGCTTCGCCTACTCGCCGATCGAGGGCGCGCCGGCCAACGCGCTGGAAGGCGCGCTGCCCGACGAAGTCCGCGAGGAGCGCCGCGCCCGCTTCATGGCGGTGGCCGAGGAGGTGTCCATCGCCAAGCTGCAGCGCCGCATCGGCGCGACGATGCAGGTGCTGGTCGACTCGGCGCCGGCGCTGGGCCGCAAGGGCGGCGTCGGCCGCTCGTATGCCGATGCGCCCGAGATCGACGGCACCGTCCGCCTGCTGCCGCCGGAGAAGGCCAGCAAGCAGCTCCGCGTGGGCGAGTTCACCCGCGCCCGCATCGTCGGCGCCGAGGGGCACGACCTGATCGCGCTGCCGATCTGATCGGCGACGCGCCTGCCGGGCCCGCGCATCGCGGGCGCCTCCGCCGCTCACCCGCCACGCCGGCCTCGTGCCGGCGTTTTCATTGCCGGCTCGTGCTGGCGTTGTCATTGCTGGCGCACGGCCGTCGCGGCTGCCGCAGAATGGTCGTCCCGTTCCCAGCGCCAGGAGACTTCGTGAGCAAACGCGGCCCGTCCACCGAGCAGATCCACCACCCGTTCCGCGCGCCAGACGGCTGGGACGCCGTCGCGGTGCCCGTGGCCAAGGCCTCGACGGTGCTCTTCAAGGACACCGCCGAACTGCATCGGCCGCGCGCGCAGGACGGCATCAGCTACCGCTACGGACTGCCGGGCACGCCCACCACCTACACGCTGGCCGCGCGCATCGCGACGCTGGAGCACGCGCAGCATTGCGTGCTGACGCCCAGCGGCCTGGCCGCGATCACGCTGACCAGCCTGGCCTTCCTCCAGCCCGGCGACGAGGTCCTGGTGCCGGACAACGTCTATGGCCAGAACCGGCACATCACCACCGGCTTGCTGACGCGGCTCGGCATCACGCACCGCTTCTACGATCCGCTGGACGTGCCAGCGTTCGAGGCGATGCTGTCGCCTCGCACGAAGCTGGTGTGGCTGGAGGCCGCCGGGTCGATCACGCTGGAGTTCCCCGATCTCATCGGCCTGTTGAGCGCCAGCCGTGCCCGCGGCGTGCTGACCGCGCTCGACAACACCTGGGGCGCGGGGCTTGCCTTCAATGCGTTCGAGGTGGCGCCCGACCTGGCGCCGGGCCTCGGCGCCGACCTCAGCATGCAGGCGCTGACCAAGTTCCCGTCCGGCGGCGCGGACCTGCTGATGGGCGCCGTCTGCACGCGGGACGCGGCGCTGCATCGGCAACTGGTGGCGATGCACGAGTACCTCGGCCATGGCGTCGGGCAGAACGATGTCGAGGCGGTGCTGCGCGGCCTGCCGAGCATCGTGCTGCGTTACCGCGCGCAGGACGCCGCGACCCGCGACCTGGCCCGGTGGATGGCCGCGCGCCCGGAGATCGCGCGCGTGCTGCATCCGGCGCTGCCTGATTCGCCGGGTCATGCGCACTGGCGCCAGGTGAGCCCCGATGCGGCGGGCTGCCTGTTCTCGGCGGTGTTCCGGCCGGACTACGACGCACGGCGCGTCGACGCCTTCGTCGATGCGCTGCGCTGCTTCGGCATCGGTTATTCCTGGGCCGGCCCGATGAGCCTGGCGGTGCCCTACAACCTGAGCCGGAGCCGCTCGCTCGGGCTGCCGTGGACGGCGCAGGAGGGCGGCACGCTGGTGCGCTTCGCCATCGGGCTGGAGGACGTGGAGGACCTGCGCGCCGACCTGGCGCAGGCGTTCGAGGTGCTGAAGGGCTGAAGGGCAGGGCGGCCGAACGGCCGAGGCAGCGACGGACCCGAGACGGCGGAGCGGCAGCGGCCGCTCAGTCCTTGGCCGGGCCCGACACCTTGTGGCGCATCAGGCGGCCCTTCTCGCGCTCCCAGTCGCGCTTCTTCTCGGTCTCGCGCTTGTCGTGCTGGGCCTTGCCCTTGGCCAGCGCGATCTGCGCCTTCACGCGGCCGTTCTTGTAGTGCAGGTCCAGCGGAATCAGCGTGAAGCCGCGCTGCTCGACCTTGCCGATCAGCCGGCGGATGTCGGCCCGGCTCATCAGCAGCTTCTTGGTCCGGTCGGCCTGCGGATGCACATGGGTGGAGGCGGTGCGCAGCGGATTGATGCGGCAGCCGATCAGGAAAAGCTCGCCCTCGCGGATGAGGACGTAGCCGTCCGGCAATTGGACCTGGCCGGCGCGGATCGCCTTGACTTCCCAGCCTTCCAGGACGATGCCGGCCTCGTACTGCTCCTCGATGTGGTACTCGAATCGGGCGCGGCGGTTTTCTGCGATGGACATAGGCGGGGGTGTTCTTCTCGTGCGGCGCACGGCGGGCGTGACAGCCGGATGGCGGCCAGATGGGGGCGATCGGGCCGCCTACAATCCCGCCATTCTAAGAACCGCCATGAAGCACGTCCGGAAGACAGTCCTCCTTTGGTACTCGCCGCGCGAGATGTACGAGCTGGTGACCCAGGTCGAGCGCTATCCGGAGTTCCTGCCGTGGTGCTCAGCGGCCGACATCCTCGAGCGTGACGACCACGGCATGACCGCCCGGCTGTCGCTGCACTATGCCGGCCTGCGCCACGCCTTCACCACCCGCAACACGCACGAGACCGACCAGCGCGTGCGCATGGAACTGGTCGACGGGCCGTTCTCCAAGCTCGACGGCGACTGGCGCTTCCTGCCGCTGAACCGCCCCGGCACGCCGCCGGGCAGCGAGCCCAAGGCCTGCAAGGTCGAGTTCGAACTGCGCTACGCGTTCTCGAGCTTCGCGCTCGAGGCGGTCGTCAGCCCGGTGTTCGATCGCATCGCCAACACCTTCGTCGACAGCTTCGTGAAGCGCGCCGAGCAGGTCCATGGACCCCGCTGAACTGTCGGTCGACCTCTTCTGGAGTCCCGTTCGCGGGGAGCTCCGCGAACAGCAGCTTCGCCTGCCCGCGGGCAGCACGCTACGGGATGCCTTGCTGGGCAGCCGGTGGTTCGAGCCGAACCGGATCGAGGCGTTGACAGCCGGCATCTGGGGCCGGACCGTGCCGCTGGACACGCCGCTGCGCGAGCGCGACCGCATCGAGGTCTACCGCCCGCTGACCGTCGACCCGAAGGAGGCGCGCCGGCAGCGTTACCAGGCGGCGGGCAGCCGCATCGTGACGCGGCATCGACCGCTGGGCCGCAAGGCCTGACGACACGCGGGGAAGCACCAAGGAGCGCCAAGGAGCGCCGAGAGGCGCGCAGCAAAAAGGCCGCGTGAGCGGCCTTTCGTCTTACCGGCGGTCACCGGACTTACGTCCGGCTTGCCGCCCGGTGTTGTTTCCCGGACGCGTTCCGGGCCTCACTTGCAGTTCGCGGTGATCACCGTCTGCATCTGGCGGATCTCGTCCTGACGCATCTGCTCGGTCATCGGCTGCGATTCGCCACCGGCCGTGCCGGAGCGCAGGCGCACGCCGGACTCGAGCATGCGCTGGCGGTTCTGCGCCTGGCGGCAGTTCTCGGCCATCGCCTCGGTGCGGGCCTTGTCCTCCTGCGCCTTGCGCTCACGCTCGACCTTCTCGCGTGAAGACGGCTCGCTGGCGGCCCGGCCCGGCGCGGAGGCTCCGGAGGCCGCCGCCGAAGCCGGCACGCCCGGCGCCGGGGCCACGCGCACGGCATTGGTGGGGCGCTGCAGGATGTCCTTCTCGGCCACGCTCGGCGGCGGCGGACGGTCGCTGTATTGCGTGCGGCCATCGGCATCGCGCCACTTCCATTGGGCGTGCGCGATCGAGGTCAGCGCCATCAGCGCCAGCGCGCACATCACGCCCAGCGGGCGTCGCGGGAGTCGGGGATTCATCATGGGCGTGGAGTGTACTGCCGGGCTTCTCTATAATGCGCCTTTGCGTCTGGAGCTTCCCTCATGCGCCTACTCGGAAAAGCGCTCACCTTCGACGATGTGTTGCTGGTGCCGGCGTTCTCCCAGGTGTTGCCGCGCGACACCAGTCTGGCCACGCAGTTCACGCGTGGCATCCGCCTGAATCTTCCCCTCGTGTCCGCCGCGATGGACACCGTGACCGAAGCGCGACTGGCGATCGCCATCGCCCAGGAAGGCGGCATCGGCATCGTCCACAAGAACCTGACCCCGCAGCAGCAGGCGGCCGAAGTGGCCCGCGTCAAGCGCTACGAGTCCGGCGTGCTCCGCGACCCGATCACGATCACCCCCCAGACCACCGTCCGCCAGGTCAAGCAGCTCAGCGAGCAGCACGGCATCTCCGGCTTCCCGGTGCTGGAGGGCAAGAAGGTCGTCGGCATCGTCACCGGCCGCGACCTGCGTTTCGAGACCCGCATGGACGCGCCGGTCAGCGAGATCATGACCCCGGCCGAACGCTTGATCACCGTCCGGGAGGGCGCCTCGCTCAACGACGGCAAGGCGCTGATGCACAAGCACAAGCTGGAGCGGGTGCTGGTCATCAACGACAGCTTCGAGCTGCGCGGCCTGATGACCGTCAAGGACATCACCAAGCAGACCAACTTCCCCAATGCCGCCCGTGACGACCACGGCAAGCTGCGCGTCGGCGCCGCCGTCGGCGTGGGCGAGGGCACCGAGGAGCGCGTCGAGCTGCTGGTGAAGGCCGGCGTCGACGCGATCGTCGTCGACACCGCGCACGGCCACAGCAGCGGCGTGATCGAGCGCGTGCGCTGGGTCAAGAAGAACTACCCGCAGGTGCAGGTCATCGGCGGCAACATCGCCACCGGCGCCGCGGCGCTGGCGCTGGTTGAGGCCGGCGCGGACGCGGTCAAGGTCGGCATCGGCCCGGGCTCGATCTGCACCACCCGCATCGTGGCGGGCGTCGGCGTGCCGCAGATCGCGGCGATCGACTTCGTCGCCACTGCGCTCAAGGGCACCGGCGTGCCGCTGATCGCGGACGGCGGCATCCGCTACTCGGGCGACATTGCCAAGGCCATCGCCGCCGGCGCGAGCACGGTGATGATGGGCGGCATGTTCGCCGGCACCGAGGAGGCCCCGGGCGAAGTGATCCTGTACCAGGGCCGCAGCTACAAGAGCTACCGCGGCATGGGCTCGATCGGCGCGATGAAGGCCGGCTCGGCCGACCGCTACTTCCAGGAAAACGACGAGACGACCAACCCGAACGCGGACAAGCTGGTGCCGGAAGGCATCGAAGGCCGCGTCCCGTACAAGGGCTCGATGGTCGCGATCGTGCATCAGATGGGCGGCGGGCTGCGGGCCTCGATGGGCTACTGCGGCTGCGCCAGCATCGCCGACATGCACGAGAAGGCCGAGTTCGTCGAGATCACCTCGGCGGGCATCCGTGAGAGCCACGTCCACGACGTGCAGATCACCAAGGAAGCGCCCAACTACCGTCTGGAGTGACGCCCTTGTCCGACCCGGCGCAGCGCGACGGCCCCGACGCCGTCGCGGCCTCGACCACGCATGGCGGCCGCAAGGCCGCCATGTCGTTCATCCTGATCGCGGTGCTGATCGACATGGTCTCGATCGGCCTGATCATCCCGGTGCTGCCGCCGCTGGTCGGAACCTTCACCCAGAACGAGACCCAGCACGCGCTCGCCCAACTGGCGGTGGCCTTCGCCTTCGGTCTCGCGAATTTCTTCGGGTCGCCCATCCTGGGCGGGCTCTCTGACCGCTTCGGCCGCCGCAAGGTGATGCTGGTCGGCTTCAGCGGGCTGGCGCTGAGCTTCTTCGTCACGGCCATGGCGCAGGCGCTGTGGATGCTGGTCGTGGTGCGGCTGTTCTCCGGCGCGATGCAGGCCAACGCGGCCGTCGCCAACGCCTATGTCGCCGACATCACCCCGCCCGCCGATCGCGCCAAGCGCTTCGGGATGCTGGGCGCGGCCTTCGGCATGGGTTTCATCCTGGGGCCGGTGATGGGCGGGCTGCTCGGCGCGATCGACCTGCACCTGCCGTTCTACGTCGCGGGCACGCTGGCGCTGATGAACTGGCTGTATGGCTTCTTCGTGCTGCCGGAATCGCTGGCGCCGGAGCACCGCCGGCCCTTCGACTGGCGCAAGGCCAATCCGTTCGCCGCGCTCGGCCGGCTGCGCAAGCTGCACGGGGTCGGGCCGCTGATCTACGTCATCGCCTGCTCGGGCTTGGCGCAGCTGGTGATCCAGACCAGCTGGGTGCTCTACAACCAGCACAAATTCGGCTGGGGCCCGAAGGAGAACGGCCTGTCGCTGTTCGTCGTCGGCCTGGTCGCGGTGCTGGTGCAGGGCGTGCTGCTGCAGCCGCTGATGAGATGGCTGGGGCCGCGCCGGCTGGTGTTGATCGGCCTGATGACCTCGATCGCGACCAACCTGATCTGGGGCCTCTCGACCGAGGCCTGGATGATGGTCGCCGCGATCTTCCTGAACGTCTGCGGCGTGGCCGCCGGCCCGGCGATGCAGGGGGTGATCTCCAATGCCGCCGACGCGCGCACGCAGGGCGAGACCATGGGCGCGGTGGCCGCGATCAACAGCCTGATGGCGGTGGTCTCGCCGATCGCCGGCCTGGGTCTGATGGCGCTGGTGGCCGAGCTGCCCAAGACCGACTGGCGCATCGGCGCCCCGTTCTACCTGTGCGCGCTGCTGCAGCTGGCCTCGCTGGCCTTCGCCTGGCGCCACTTCACCGCGGAGCCACCGGCGCAGGCCGCCGCGGCCAAGGCATGAGCGCCGCCGCTCCGTCCGCAATCGAATTCCCAAGCATCGCTAGAAGCTGACCATGCACGACAAAGTCCTCATCCTCGACTTCGGCTCCCAGGTGACCCAGCTGATCGCGCGCCGCGTGCGCGAAGCCCACGTCTACTGCGAGATCCATCCCAACGACGTCAGCGACGATTTCATCCGCTCGTTCGCGCCCAAGGCGATCATCCTCTCGGGCAGCCACGCGTCGACCTACGAGGACCACGAACTGCGCGCGCCGCAGGCCGTGTGGGACCTGGGCGTGCCGGTGCTGGGCATCTGTTACGGCATGCAGACGATGGCGGTGCAGCTCGGCGGCAAGGTCGAGTGGAGCGACCACCGCGAGTTCGGCTACGCCGAGGTCCGCGCGCATGGCCACACCAAGCTGCTGGCTGGCGTCCAGGACTTCTCGACGCCCGAGGGTCACGGGATGCTGAAGGTCTGGATGAGCCACGGCGACAAGGTCACCGCGCTGCCGCCGGGCTTCGTGCTGATGGCCTCGACGCCGAGCTGCCCGATCGCCGGCATGGCGAACGAGGAGAAGGGCTACTACGCGTTCCAGTTCCACCCGGAAGTGACGCACACGGTGCAGGGCGCCGCGATGATCACGCGCTTCGTGCGCGACATCGGCGGCTGCCGCGGCGACTGGATCATGGGCGACTACATCGAGGAAGCCGTCCAGAAGATCCGCGAGCAGGTCGGTGACGAGGAAGTCATCCTGGGTCTGTCTGGCGGCGTGGACTCGTCGGTGGCGGCGGCGCTGATCCACCGCGCGATCGGCGACCAGCTGACCTGCGTGTTCGTCGATCACGGCCTGCTGCGCCTGAACGAAGGCGACATGGTCATGGACATGTTCGCGGGCAAGCTGCATGCGAAGGTGATCCGTGTCGACGCGAGCGAGCTGTTCCTCGGCCAACTGGCCGGCGTGACCGACCCGGAGCGCAAGCGCAAGATCATCGGCGGCCTGTTCGTCGACGTGTTCAAGGCCGAGGCGGAGAAGCTCAAGGCCAGCGGTGGCGGCCACAAGGGCGCGACCTTTCTGGCGCAGGGCACGATCTATCCGGACGTGGTGGAGAGCGGCGGCACCAAGACCAAGAAGGCCACGACGATCAAGAGCCACCACAACGTGGGCGGCCTGCCGGAGCAACTGGGCCTGAAGCTGCTGGAGCCGCTGCGGGAGCTGTTCAAGGACGAGGTCCGCGAGCTGGGTGTCGCGCTGGGCCTGCCGCCGGAGATGGTCTATCGCCATCCGTTCCCAGGCCCGGGCCTGGGCGTGCGGATCCTGGGCGAGGTGAAGAAGGAATACGCAGACCTGCTGCGCCGCGCCGACGCGATCTTCATCGAGGAGTTGCGCAACACCCGTGACGAGGCGACGGGCAAGACCTGGTACGAGTTGACCAGCCAGGCCTTCACGGTGTTCCTGCCGGTGAAGAGCGTGGGCGTGATGGGTGACGGCCGGACCTACGACTACGTCGTCGCGCTGCGTGCGGTGCAGACCAGCGACTTCATGACGGCGGACTGGGCGGAGCTTCCCTACAGCCTGCTCAAGCGCTGCTCGGGCCGGATCATCAACGAGGTGCGCGGCATCAACCGCGTGACCTACGACGTGTCGAGCAAGCCGCCGGCGACGATCGAGTGGGAATGAGCGCTCGACGCTGATGCACAAGGGCCCTTCGGGGCCCTTGTTCGCTATTGCCGCGTCGTTGCCGTGCTATTGCGCCGTTGGCGCCAGCTGCTTCGCCGTTGGCCAGCGATCCCATCGTCCGGTCGGCTCGGACCCTGAAGCGGCACTGCCTGCCGCACTTCCCTTGGCGAACAGCCTGACCAGCGGAAGGCCCCTGAAGTGCGCATCGCAGGTGAGAACTTCCGCGCCAAGCCGCAGCGCAGTGGCGTAGATGACCGCATCCGCAGTGGCGAGCTTGTGTTGCACATTGGCCTGCGCCGCGAGCGCTGCGGTTTCGGAATCGAGCAGCTCGACTTGGCAGTCCTCCAGCGACTGTTCCAGCCGCTCCCGTTCTGCTTCGGTCAGTTCGCGCAGGGCCCATTTGGAGAGCTCCAGCTGCACGATTGTTGGAACGATGCAGTGAGCCTTGGCCGGGAGCACAGCGGCAATTCGCTGCCCCAGGGCGGTCTGGGAGAAGCACTCGATCCAGACCGATGTATCGACCACGATCGGACTGCATGTGCCCTCGGGATGGGCGCTAGTAGCGGTCATTGCGATCACGGTATCCCTCCGTGTTGGCGCCCTTTGCAATCCCGAAGAGTTCCTGCGGCGTGACGTGTGGGCAAATGAAGATGCCGTTGCCTCGGCGGATGAACATCAGCTTCTGCCCCGACTTCCATTTCAAGGAGTCTCGAAGCTCTTTGGGCAGCTCGATGCGGTGGCGAGGAGAAAGTTCTCCGGTGGGTGCGGGCATGTGTCCTCCATGGCGATCAGTGAAGCGGGAAGCCGCCGATTCTTCGCTCCCGGGCCTCTGAGGACTACGACCTTGACGAGTGGTGGCCACGCCGTGACTACCGAAGGTCGAGGTGCTGTCGACGTTGATGAGCAGTTGACGTTCGCCATCGCCATGAACCCATGGAGCGCCGGCCGTTGCTGACACGCGGTGACAGGGCGTCTCCCCAGAATCGCACGATCACTTCGACGCCCACGACCCAGGAGGTCCACCATGTCCGACGCCCATCCCGTCTTCGAGTTGCGCCAGTACAAGATCGTCAAGGGCGAGCGCGACCGCTTCATGCGGCTGTTCGACGAGGCGTTCGTCGACTCGCAGGAAGCGGTCGGGATGCGGCTGTACGGCCAGTTCGCCGACCTCGACGACCCCGGCCGCTTCGTCTGGATCCGCGGCTTCGACGACATGGCGGCGCGCGAGCGGGCGCTCCACGCGTTCTATTCCGGCCCGGTCTGGCAGGCTCGCCGCGACGAGGCCAACCCGCTGCTCGACGACAACGACAACGTCCTGCTGCTGCGGCCGACGCCAGGCGGGGCGGTGCCGGCGCGCATCGATGTGGCACGTGACGCGGGCCGAGCGGGCAGGGCGGGCAGGGCGGGCGGCGCGCTCGGCGCGGGCCGCGACGGCGGCACCGGACTCGTGCTGCTCCACCTGTGCTACCTCTGGAAGGATCCCGCCGATCCGGAGGACGGTTTCGCCCGCTTCTTCGAGCACGAGGTCGCGCCGGTGATCGAGGCCGCGGGACTGCCGGTGATCGGCAGCTTCATCCCGGAGCGCTCGCCCAACAACTTCCCGCGACTGCCGGTGCGCGAGGGCGAGAAGGTCTTCGTCTGGATGACGCGTGCCGCCGATGCCGACGACTGGGCCCTGCGCTGGAGCGCGTGCCGGCATGCGCCGGCCTGGCGCGCGCTCGCACCGCGCTGGCTGGACGCGCAGGAACGGGCACCGCAGATCCTACGCCTGCGACCGAGCGTCGGCTCGGCCCTGCGCTGAGCCGGGTCGACGCGCCGCGGCGCGCCCGCTTGGCTATGCTGCCCGCCATTGCCTCGATTTCCGGATCTCCCCATGCGCAGCGCCCTGTCCATCCTGGCCGTCGTGATCGTGCTCAGCATCATCATGCTCACCGCGAAGAAGCAGATGGAAACCATGAAGACCCGCCCGCCCGCGGCGTCCGCCGCCTCCTCGGGCGCGGCCGCGCCGTCGGACCTGCCTCAGCCCGAGGCCGTCGGCCGCCAGGTGCAGGACCTGATGAAGCAGGGCGAGCAGCGCGCCTCGGAGGCTGACGCGCGATGACCGTGCATGCGCTCTTCTTCTGCCTGCGGCCCGATCCGGCCACCGCGGTGAGGCTGAGCGCCGTGTCGGGCGACATCGCTCGACGCTTCGGGCTGCGCGTTCGACCGCCCCGCACCGAGCGCCTGCATTTGACGCTCCATCACCTCGGCTGGTATGACGACACGACCGACCAGGCCGAAACGATGGCCGAAGTCCGGCAACTCGCTGAGGACGCCGCCGCGGCGCTGCGGCACGGGCCGGTCCGGGTCGACTTCGACCAGTTGCTGAGCTTCACCCGCAAACCGCGCAACCTGCCGCTGGTGCTCAGCGGCGGCGTTTGCCTGGACGGCGCGCGCGCGATGCGGGCCGCGCTCGGCGACCGGCTCCATGCGGTGGGCCTGCGGACCGATCCGCGCTTCACGCCGCATCTCACGCTCTTCTACGACGATGTCGCCGTCCAGCCGCAGCCCTTCATCGTGCCCGGCTGGACCGCCTCCGAGTTCCTGCTGCTGGACAGCCTGCAGGGACAGTCCACGCACGTGGACCTGGCCCGCTGGCCGCTGGACTGAGCCCGAACCGGGCGTCAGCGGGCCTCGTCGATCGACGGCTCAACCCGCCCGTGGAGCTCGCCCCGCTCAGGCCGGGTCGACGATCTCCCGCGCCAGCGCGCGCAGGCTCAGCGGGGCAGAACCTTCCGCATGATTGGAGATCGTCACGTAGCAGGGCTGGCCGGCCTCGGCGGTGGCGCGCACGACTTTCGCCAGCACGGCTCGGGTCTCCGGATCGGGATCCATGACCTCGGCGTACTCGCCGTATTTCTTCTCGGCGTCCTCGTAGCCGAACGGGCCATGGACGCGGTGCAGGTTCCACCGGCAGACCAGCGGCCCGGGCCACATCGCGCGCAGCAGCGGCAACTGGTCCTGGATCGGGGGCAGCTTCGGATGCAGCCCGAGGCAGTAGCGCGCGCCGGTGTCCTTGAGCACGGCGACGAAGTCCGGCGTGAGCCATTCCGGATCGCGGACCTCCACCGCCACCACCGCCTCCGGCGCCACGTCGCGCAGCGAGGGCAGGGCGGCCAGCATCGCGTGCAGCCGGTCGAGCTGTTCCGGCATGCGGCCCAGCATGGCCAGGGGCAGCGGGCTGAGCTGGAACACCAGCGCGCCGATGCGCGCGCCCAGCCCTTGCAGCGCGGGTTCGAGGAATTCCTGGACCGCCAGCCGCGGATCGAGGAAGGCTGTGTTGGCCTGGCGGCCGCGGCCGTCCTCGGTCCGCACCTGCGCGTCGGTCACCACGCTCGGCGCCTTGACCGTGAAGCGGAAGTCCTCGGGCACCTGCTGCGCGTAGCGCTCGTACTGGCTGGCCGTCAGCGATTGGTAGAACCCGCGGTCGATGCTGACCGCGCGGTGCAGCGGCTGCTGCGCATAGGCGCTCAGGCCGTTGCGCGACAGGGTGGATTCGCCATGCCGGCCGGCCCAGACGATGCCCTGCCAGCCCGGATAGCTCCACGACGAGGTGCCCAGCCGGATCCGCGGCGACAGCGCGGCGGCGAGGGCAGCCTGCGATTCGTCCACCGGCTGCGGCTGGACGCCGGCGCGGCGGCGTTTCGGCGCGCCGTCGGTGGCGGGCGAGGGCGTGCCTGCGGTGGTCGCGCCGCTGGTGTCGTCCGGATCGTCCGCATCGCCGGGATCGCCCGCGTCGTCGCGGTCGGTGCGGTCGGTGCGGTCGGCGCCGCGCGCCTGCCGCCCGGTCGTCGCGGGCCGCGCGTCGGGGGCGGGCGCTGGCGCCAGCAGCTCGCCGAAGAGATCGTCCTGATGGCCGGGGAACTCCTGTTGCATGGGCCGGCAGCATAGCGGGCACGGCTACACTGCCGCGCGAGCTTCGCCATGTCCATCGAGCCTTCCTCCCTCCTCCCCGCCGACGAGTACGCGATGCGGCTCGCCCTCGACCAGGCGCAGAACGCCTGGCTGGTGGGCGAGGTGCCCGTGGGCGCCGTCATCATGCGCGCCGGCCAGGTGATCGCGACCGGCTACAACCGCCCGATCACCACCCACGACCCGACCGCGCACGCCGAGATCGTCGCGCTGCGCCACGCCGCGCAGCTGCTGGGCAACTACCGGCTGCCCGAGTGCGAGCTCTACGTGACGCTCGAGCCCTGCGCGATGTGCGCGATGGCAATGATGCATGCGCGGCTCAAGCGCGTGGTCTTCGCCGCGCCGGATCCCAAGACCGGCGTGGCCGGCTCGGTGCTGGACCTGTTCGGGCAGAAGCAGCTCAACCACCACACCGCGCTGCAGGGCGGTGTGCTGGCCGAGGCCTCCGCCAAGCTGCTGCGCGAGTTCTTCGCCGAGCGCCGCGAAGCCGCGCGCCAGCTGCGCGAGACGCGTCGCCAGGCGGCCGCCGAGCGGGCCATCGAGGCCGGCGCCGCCGTGGATGCCGACGGCCTGCCCGCCTTGACCGCGCTGCCCGAGGTGCAGGAGTTCCCGGTGATCCCGGTCGGCGACGCGCAGTACCTTTCCCCGAATTCCGATCCTCCGCAGGACGACCCGCAGCGATGAGCTCCCTGATCCTCTACACCCCCTCCGGCGTCCTGGCGCAGGCGCAGTCGCTCAAGCGCGCGGCCAAGCGGCTGGCGGCGCTCGGCTTCGACGTGAGCCTCGACGAGGCCGCGCTGGCGAAGCACCAGCGCTTCGCCGGCGACGACGACACGCGGCTGGCCGCGCTGCACCGCGTCGCCGAGGCGGCGCCGTCGGTGGCGCTGGCCACCCGCGGCGGCTACGGCCTGACGCGGCTGCTCGACCGCATCGACTGGGCGCTGATGGCGCGCAGCGTGGAGCGTGGCACCCGCTGGGTCGGCCTCAGCGACGTCACCGCGCTGCAGCTGGCGCTGCTGGCCCACACCAAGCAGACGAGCTGGGCCGGTCCGATCGCCTGCGACGACTTCGGCCGCGCCGAAAGCGACGGCGGCGTCGACGAGATCACCCGCGACTGCTTCCTCGAGGCGATGGACGGTTCGCTCGAGGCCATCGGCTTCCGCACCGAGGCGGGCCTGGACGGCGTCGAGGCGCGCGGCACGCTGTGGGGGGGGAACCTGGCGGTGCTGTGCTCGCTGCTGGGCACGCCGCACTTCCCGAAAATCAAGGGCGGCATCCTCTTCCTGGAGGACGTCAACGAGCATCCCTACCGCGTCGAGCGCATGCTGCTGCAACTCTGGCAGGCGGGCGTGCTGGACGCGCAGAAGGCGGTGATCCTGGGCAGTTTCAGCGGCTGGAAGAAGTCGCCGCTGGATCGCGGCTACTCGATGAAGAGCTGCGTGCAGGCGCTGCGCGAGCGCGTCAGGGTGCCTGTCCTCACCGGGCTGCCCTTCGGCCATGTGCCGACCAAGGTGTGCCTGCCCGTGGGCGCGAAGGCCGAGATGATGGTCGAGGGCCGCGACGTGATCGTGGCCTGGGGCCATGTCGGCCACGGACACGATCATCACGAGCCGCACGATCACCCCGGCCACGATCACGACCACCCCGGTCACGACCACTGACCGACGTCACGGGCGCCGCGCGAGCGGGGCCGCTATGATCCGCCCCGGCAGCGGCCGGCCTCCACGAGGGGCGCGGCCTTGGCAACAATCTGGCAATGCCGCATCCCCAGGATGCGGCGTTTGCTTTTGGGAAGGATGACGATGTCGTCGGGGCTGTGGAACGCGTCGCTGCACGCGGCTGAGGGCTGGCGTGCGGCGTGGGCCCGGTTCGTGGCGATCCGCCGCCTGGGCGGCGCGGGGGCGATGGCGGCGGCGGTGTGTGCCGCGTCGCTGCTGGCCGCCTGCAACAACAGCCCCTATCCGGCCGGCGCGGCCAAGGACAACACGCTCTACCTGTCCTTCGACGAGCGCTCGCCGCGCTACCTGGATCCGACCGCGTCCTACACCGCGCCCGAGTCGGTCTACACCTACCAGATCACCGAGCCGCTCTACGGCTACCACTACCTGAAGCGGCCCTACACGCTGATCCCGCGCGTCGCGGCGGCGGTGGTCAAGCCGTACTACCTGGATGCACAGGGCCGGCGCCTGCCCGAGGACGCGCCCGCCGACCAGATCGCGCAGAGCGTCTACGACGTGCCCATCCGGCCCGGTGTCCTGTACGCGCCCAGCCCCGCATTCGCCAAGGACGAGCAGGGCCACTACCGCTACCACCACCTCACGGCGAAAGAGCTCGGCGACAAGCGCTCGCCCTGGCAGTTCGAGCACCAGGGCACGCGGGAGCTCGAGGCCGCGGACTTCGTCTACGCGCTCAAGCGCCACGCGACCACCCGCATCGAGGCGCCGATCTTCGGCCTGTTCTCCGAGCACGTGCTCGGCCTGAAGGCCTACGGCGCGCTGATCCGCGAGGAGAACGCGAAGCTGCTCAAGGGCCTGCCGGAGAGCACGCCCGACAAGCCCTTCCTGGACTTCCGCAAGTGGCCGCTGGAAGGCGCCGAGGCGGTGGACAAGCACCTGCTGCGCGTGCGCATCAAGGGCAAGTACCCGCAGTGGTCCTACTGGATGTCGACGACCTTCATGGCGCCGATCCCGTGGGAGGCGGACCTGTTCTACGCCCAGCCCGGCATGGCCGAGCACGGCCTGTCCTGGAACCAGTGGCCGGTGGGCACCGGGCCTTACATGATGACGACCTACGAGCAGGATCGCCGTCATGTGATGTCGCGCAATCCGAACTACCGCAAGGACGATCTCTACCCCTGCGAGGGCATGCCCGACGACGGTCCCGCGGGGCGCCTGGCCGATTGCGGCAAGCCCATGCCCTTCATCGACAAGATCGTCGCCACGCTGATCAAGGAGCGGGTGCCGCGCAAGGAGATGTTCAAGCAGGGCTACCTGGACCTCCCCGACCTGGAACGCGGCGACTGGGGCGTCGAGTTCTACGCTGATGCCAGCGACTCCGCCGAGACCGACGCCTTCTTCCGCCAGCGCGGCTTCGCCTTCCCGCGCTCGACCGATCCCAACAACTGGTACCTGGGCTTCAACATGCTCGATCCGGTGATCGGCAAGGGCAGGACGCCGGAGGAAGAGGAGCGGCACCGCAAGCTGCGCCAGGCCTTGTCCATCGCGATCGACTGGGAGGAGGGCTACGGCCGCATCTTCAAGAACCGCGGCGGCGTGACGGCCTACGGACCGGTGCCGCCGGGCGTGTTCGGTTCGCGCGAGGCGCAGTCGGGCTTCTTCAATCCGGTCACGCACCGGCTGGTCAATGGCAAGGTCGAGCGCCGTCCGCTCGAGGACGCGAAGCAGCTGCTGGCCGAGGCCGGCTACCCCGATGGCCGCGACGCGAAGACCGGCCAGCCGCTGGTGCTCAACTACGACTTCATGCGCACCGTCACGCCCGAGGTGAAGGCCGAGAACGACTGGCTGGTGAAGCAGTTCGCCAAGCTGGGCATCCAGCTCGACGTGCGCGCCACCGACTACAACCAGTTCCAGGAGAAGGTCCGCCAGGGCAAGCACCAGGTCTTCTGGTGGGGCTGGTTCGCCGACTACCCGGACGCGGAGAACTTCCTGTTCCTGCTCTACGGCCCCAACAGCAAGTCGCTGCATGAGGGCGAGAACTCCGGCAACTACGAGAACGCCGAGTTCGACCGTCTCTTCAAGCAGGTGCAGGTGCTCGACGACGGCCCGCAGAAGCAGCAGGTGATCGACCGCATGGTGCAGATCGCCCAGCAGGACGCGGCCTGGGCCTTCGGCTACTGGGCCTGGACCGGGCAGGCGTATCAGAGCTGGGTCCACAACGGCAAACCCAGCATCGTGATCCGCGATCCGGTGCGCTACTACCGCATCGATCCGCAACAGCGCGCCCAGCGCCAGAGTGAATGGAACCGGCCGGTCTGGTGGCCGCTGCTGGTGCTGGTGGTGGGCTTCGCCGCCATCGTCTGGATGACGCGCCGCAGCTTCCGCAAGCGCGAAACCGCGACCGCGCGCGGCACCGCCGCGCCGCTGGCCGCCAACGACGCCCTGAGCGCCCCCCGGGGAGCCGACTGATGTTCAAGTACCTGACTCGTCGCCTGGCCTACGGGCTGGCCATCCTGGTCGGCGTCAACCTGCTGACCTTCTTCCTGTTCTTCACCGTCAACACGCCGGACGACATGGCGCGGCTGAACATCGGCGGCAAGCGCGTCTCGCAGGAACAGATCGACAAGTGGAAGGCCGAGCGCGGCTACGACAAGCCGCTGTACTGGGACGCCTCGCGCAGCGGCACCGCGCAGCTGACCCACACGGTGTTCTGGGAGCGCTCGGTCTCGCTGATGCTGCTGGAGTTCGGCCGCTCCGATGCGCGCCAGGCCGTCGACATCGGCCATGAGATCAAGACCCGCATGGGCGTGAGCCTGCAGCTGGCGGTGCCGATCTTCGTGCTGCAGCTGATCGTGAGCGTGGCCTTCGCGCTGCTGCTGACCTTCTTCCGCAACTCGCGCATCGACTTCTGGGGCGTCGTGCTGTGCGTGCTGATGCTGTCGATCTCCAGCCTCTTCTACATCATCGTCGGGCAGTTCTTCTTCTCGCGGGTGCTGCGCCTGGTGCCGATCAACGGCTACGAACCGGGCCTGGACGCGCTCAAGTTCCTGGCGCTGCCGATCGCGCTGTCGCTGCTGTCGCGGCTGGGCGGCGAGGCCCGTCTGTACCGCGCGATGCTGCTCGAGGAGGTCGGCAAGGACTATGTCCGCACCGCCCGCGCCAAGGGCCTGTCCGAGCCTGTGGTGCTGATGCGCCATGTGCTGCGCAATGCGCTGATCCCGATCATCACCAGCGCCGGCGCCTATCTGCCTTACGTCTTCCTGGGCAGCCTGGTGTTCGAGAGCTTCTTCGGCATCCCGGGCCTGGGCGCCTTCGTCATCGACGCGATCACGGGCCAGGACTTCGCCATCGTGCGCACCATGGTGTTCCTCGGCGCGGTGCTCTACATCGCGAGCAACGCGCTGATCGACGTGGTCTACACCTGGGTCGACCCGCGCGTGCGGCTGACCTGACGCGGCCTCGCGCCGATCCGACAAGAGATTCGACATGGGATTCAAGGTCGTCATCCTCTGGACCGATGTGGCGTTGTGGGCGATGTTCGCGGCGCTGGTGTTCTACATCGCGCGGCTGATCCGGCGCCCGCATCTGCGCGCCAACTGGCAGCGCGTGCTGCGCGATCCGGCCGCGCTGAGCGCTGGCGTGGTGCTGGCGCTGTTCCTGGGCATCACGGCGCTGGACAGCCTGCACTTCCGCCGCGCGCTCGCGGACAGCCCGGCGGGCCAGCAGTTCTACGAGACCCGCACCGAATCGGTCCTGGACCTGCTGCTCGCGCGCCAGATCGAGATGCGCGAGACCAGCTACTCGGCGCCGCTGGCCTACCAGGGCTTCACGCTGGACAGCGTCGCCCACGGCAGCGAGATCGTGCGCGAGTTCCCGCGACTGGCCTTCGGCGGCGCGCATTTGAAGGATCCGGCGCGCGACTGGTCCGGCGACGTGACGCGGCGCGCGCTGACCGGCCTGGCGCTGGGCGCGCTGGCATCAGTGCTGATCGCGCTGGCGATGGCGGCGGCCCTGGCGCCGCATCACGGCGGCTTCCGCCAGGGCCTGAAGGACCTGCTGGCCGACCGCACGCACTACCCGTGGCGCGCGGCGCTCGGGACGCTGTCGGTCATCGCGCTGCTGGCGGGACCGGTGATCGCGCTGATGGGCCACTATCACGTGTTCGGCACCGACCAGACCGGCAACGACGTGCTCTACCAGGCGCTCAAGAGCATCCGCACCGCCTTCGTGATCGGCGCGCTGTCGACGCTGGCGACGCTGCCCTTCGCGCTGGTGCTGGGCATCCTCGCCGGCTACTTGAAGGGCTGGGTGGACGAGGCGATCCAGTACTTCTACACGGTGCTGACCTCGGTCCCCAACGTGCTGCTGATCGCCGCCTGCGTGCTGATGGTGCAGGTCTTCCTGGACAAGCACCCGGAGGCCTTCGAGACCGGCGCCGAACGCGCCGACCTCAAGATCTTCCTGCTCTGCGTGATCCTGGGCGTGACCGGCTGGGCGACGCTGTGCCGGCTGGTGCGCGGCGAGACGCTCAAGCTGCGCGAGGCCGACTTCGTGCAGGCCGCGACCGCCTTCGGCGTGCGCGACACGACGATCATGGTCCGCCACATCGTGCCCAACGTGATGCACCTGGTGCTGATCTCGCTGGTGCTCAACTTCTCCGACCTCATCCTCTACGAGGCGGTGTTGACCTACGTCGGCGTGGGCGTGGACCCCGGCATGAACAGCTTCGGCGGCATGATCAACCTGGCACGCTCGGAGATGAGCCGCGACCCGGTGGTGTGGTGGAGCTTCGTCGCCGCCTTCGGCTTCATGGTGAGCCTGGTGCTGGCCGCCAACCTGTTCGCCGACGGCGTGCGCGATGCCTTCGACCCGCGCGCCCGCAAGCTGCGGCCGCAGGTGCTGTCGCTCAAGAAGAAGAACGCCCAGGCCTGAGGAGCGCCAGATGCTGAAGATCGACGACCTCCACGTCCACCTGGACGCCGACGCCGGCCTGGTGCGCGCCATCGATGGCATGCGGCTGACGCTGGCGCAAGGCCAGACCTTCGCGCTGGTGGGCGAGTCCGGCTGCGGCAAGAGCATGACGGCGCTGGCGCTGATGCGGCTGCTGCCGGACAACGGCCGCATCGCCGGCGGCCGGCTCGAGCTCGACGGCCAGGACCTGTTCGACCTGAGCGAAGCCCGCATGCGCGACGTGCGCGGCGGACGCATCGGGATGATCTTCCAGGAGCCGGGGACCAGCCTGAATCCGGTGATGAAGGTCGGCGACCAGATCGTCGAGGCGATCGAGGCCCACACGCCGTTGCGCGGCGCGGCCGCGCGCCAGAAGGCGGTGGACTGGCTGCGCCGCGTGGGCATCCCCGAACCCGAGCGCCGCATCGACGAGTACCCGTTCCGGCTGTCCGGCGGCCAGAAGCAGCGGATCATGATCGCGATGACGCTGGCGGCCGAGCCGGACTTCCTCATCGCCGACGAGCCGACCACCGCGCTTGACGTCACCATCCAGGCGCAGATCCTGGACCTGCTCAAGGACCTGCAGCGCGAGCGCGGGCTGGGGCTGCTGCTGATCACCCACGATCTCGGCGTGGTGTCGGGGATGGCGCACCAGGTGGCGCTGATGTACGCGGGGCAGATCGTCGAGGTGGCGTCGGCCGCGGAGTTCTTCGCGGCACCCAGACATCCTTATGCGCGCCTGCTGCTGCGGGCGCTGCCGGACGCGCAGCGCCGCGGGGAGCCGCTGGCCGCCATCCCAGGGACCGTGCCGCCGTTGTGGCAGACCTTCTCAGGCTGCCGCTTCGCGCCGCGCTGCGATCGCGCCATGGCCCATTGCGCGTCGACGCAGCCGGTGCTCGCCGGACTGGCCGATGGGGCTGTAGGGCATGAAGTGAGGTGTCTGCTTTATGCCGATGCCACGGGGGGCGTGGCGGGAGGATCTGGCGACGTGGCGGGAGAGGTAGGGGGCATGGCAGATCGGGAGATCGCCGTCGGCACCGGTGCCCCTCTCCGCTCAGACGCCTCCGCACGCTCGGCATTCGCTCCGAGGGGCACCGGTGCCGACGGCTTCGCGCAGTCGCCATCGCAGCCCCCCATGCAGTCGACCGAGCAGTCGACCGTGCAGTCGCCTCGGTTGCTGCTCGAGGTGAAGGACTTGACCGTGCGGTATCCGATGGGGCGCGGGTTCTTTGGGGGGACGAAGCGCTGGTTCGACGCCGTCGGCGGGGTGTCCTACTCGATCGAGGCCGGCAAGACCCTCGCCCTCGTCGGCGAGTCCGGCTGCGGCAAGACCACCTCCGGCAAGGCGATCGTCCAGCTGCTTCGGCGCGTGGCGGTGATCGGGGGGCAGGCCTTGCTGCATCCTCCGGTTGAAGCCGCAGGGCAGGGCGGGGCGCCCCAGGATCTGTTCCAGCTCGACGGCGACGCGCTCCGGGAGGCGCGCCGGCAGGTGCAGATCATCTTCCAGGATCCGTTCGCGTCGTTGAATCCGCGGCTGCGCGTGCAGGAAGTGCTCGAGGAAGGCCTGCTGGCGCTGCGGCCCGAACTCGATGCACCGGCACGCCTGGCGCTGCTGCACGAGTTGCTGGACCAGGTCGGCCTGCGCCGCGACGCGCTGGCCCGCTTCCCGCACGAGTTCTCCGGCGGCCAGCGCCAACGCATCGCCATCGCCCGCGCGCTGGCCGTGGAGCCGCGCCTGATCGTCTGCGACGAACCCACCTCGGCGCTGGACGTGTCGGTCCAGGCGCAGATCCTGAACCTGCTGCGCGAACTCCAGCGCAGCCGCGGACTCTCCTACCTGTTCATCACCCACAACATCGGCGTCGTCGAGTACATCGCCGACGAGGTCGCAGTGATGCAGGCCGGCCGCATCGTGGAATCGGGCAGCTGCGACACGGTGCTCGGGCAGCCGCGCGAGCGGTACACCCGGACGCTGCTCGCGGCGGTGCCGCGCGTCGTCGCCCGATCGGTGGCTTGAGCCTTGCACCGTTCCGGTGCCGAACGAGGTTTCGTTTGGGTTCGTCAGGTGCCAGCACCTTCACGCCACATTGAAAGTCGCTGAAATCCGCCCGCTTCCAAGGCGGATGGGCGGAGCGCGCTCGGCATCGTGATTGATATGCACCGTTATGGTGCAAATCATGCCGTTTGGCACCCCTTGGCGACGGGTTTCGGGCGCTCCCCGCGCGTCGCGCGGCTGCAACGTCGGTTGCAGAGCGCCCTTCGGTGTTTACCCGCGTTTTCCTACCAGAAACAGGCTAGTTAAAAGCTGCATAGGGAGATTACGGGGGATTCCTTCGCAAAGCGGACAACAAACTGGCGCGGCCCTGACCCGGGAACACCGCTCGGAGGGCGCTGGCCGAACCCCGGCCGCCCGTGTTCCCGGGAACAAGCCAAAAGTGTTTCTGGATAAGGAGTCCTCATGTTCAAACGAAAGAGCGTCAACACCGCCGCGCTGCTTGCCCTCGGCGTGATCGCCGCCCCGGCGATGGCTCAACAGCAACTGGACCGCGTGGAGATCACCGGTACCTCGATCAAGCGGATCGACGCTGAAACGGCGCTGCCCGTCAGCGTCATCACCCGCGACAACATCGACAAGAGCGGCGCGTCCAACGTGCAGGAGCTGGTCGATCGCCTCAGCTACAACAACGGCGGCGGCATCGCGATGGGCCAGTCGATCGGAGACTCCTCCGCCACGGGCCAGACCGGCGCTTCGCTGCGCGGCCTGGGTCGCGCCCGCACGCTGGTGCTGCTGAACGGTCGTCGCATGCCGATCTACCCGTTCTCGGGTCAGGGCGTGGACTTGAACTCGATCCCGCTGGCGGCGATCGAACGCATCGAAGTGCTGCGTGATGGCGCCTCGGCGACCTACGGTTCGGACGCCATCGGCGGCGTCATCAACTTCATCACCCGCAAGGATTGGCGCGGCGGCGAACTGTCGGTCGGCCTGGAGACCCCGCACTCGGTCGGCGACGTGTTCTCGCTGTCCGGCGGCCTGGGCTTCGGCGATCTGAACAAGGACAAGTTCAACGTCCTGGGCACGTTCAACTACCAGAAGTACGACCCGATCCGCGCCAAGGACCGTGGTTACGCCTCCACCGGCAACCGGCCGGACCTGGGCATCATCAAGGATTCGGGCAACACCTTCCCCGCCAACGCGGTGATCCCGTCGACCGGCCAGTACGTGCCGCTGGCGGCGAACTTCCCGAACTGCGCGCCGCCCGACAGCTTCTCGTACCCGGGCGCCACCAACTGCCGCTACGACTACACCCACTACATCGATCTGGTGCCTGAGCAGGAACGCTACGGCGCCCTGGTGAAGGGCACGATCGCGCCGTCGCCTGATCACACGCTCTTCGCCGAAGTCGCGTACAGCCGCAACGAGATCATCCTGGGCTCGTCGCAGACCCCGTCGACGACCACTGGCAAGCCCGCCTACCTGTATCCCGGTGGCGGCAAGTGGTACCCGACCGCAGCCGTGGACGCCGTGCAGCCGGGCTACCGCGGTCCGCTGCGGATCTCCTGGCGGATGGTCGACGGCGGCCAGCGCCGTGACAAGGTGACCAACGAAGTGCTGCGCACCGTCGCCGGTGCCGAGGGCACGCTGGCGGGCTTCGACTACAAGGCCGCCTTCGTCTACGCCGAGGGTAAGGCGCGCGACGACTATGTCAGCGGCATCTTCTCCGACACCCGACTGGTCCAGGCGCTGGCGACCGGCCTGATCAACCCGTTCGGCCCGAACGACGCCGCCGGTCTCGCGGCGCTCAAGTCGGCCGAGCTGTCCGGCAACAACCGCAAGTCCAAGACCAGCAACACCGGCGTCGACTTCACCCTGTCCCGCGAGCTGTTCAATGTGGGCGCAGGCAATGCCGGCATCGCCTTCGGCGGTGAATTCCGCAAGGAGAAGTACCACGACGGCTACTCCGACATCGCCGGCTCCGGCGACATCGTCGGCGGCTCCGGCAACGCCGGCGCGGTGACCGGCCAGCGTGACGTCAGCGGCATCTTCGCCGAGGCGAACTTCCCGGTGCACAAGATGCTGGAACTCAACGCGGCCGTCCGCCACGACCGCTACAGCGGCACGAAGGGCGAGTCGCGTGACGGTTCGTTCAGCTCGCCGAGCCTGTCGTCCACGAGCCCGAAGTTCTCCGTCCGCTTCACCCCGATGACCGGCGTGCTGCTGCGCGCCTCGGCCGGCAAGGGCTTCCGCGCCCCGGCTCTGGACAACCTGTACGCGCCGTCCGCCGGCACGAACACGGGCAGCAACTACACCGATCCGTTCTATGAAGCGCTGCGCGGCTGCACGGCCTTCCCGAATACCGATCACTGCAGCACGCAGCTGACCGCGGTGAACAACAGCAACCCGAACCTGAAGCCGGAGAAGTCCAAGACCTTCACCGCGGGCCTGGTGTTCGAGCTGATCAAGGACACGACAGTCGGAATCGATTACTTCGACATCAAGATCACCAACGGCATCCGTGCGCTGACCGGCGACGACATCCTGAAGGACTGGTTCAAGAACCAGACTGGCCCGACGACCAGCTCGTCGGTGTTCTCGAGCCGCCTGGTTCGCGACCCGGTCACCGGCTACCTGGACCACGTCGACGCCTCGCTGGAGAACGTCGGCCAGGCTCGCGTCAAGGGCTTCGACCTGAGCGCGCGCACCCGCCTGCGCACCGAGTGGGGCACGTTCACGCCGGGCTGGGAAGGCACCATCCTGACCAAGAGCACGGAAACGAACGTGATCTCCGGCGACACCGTCGACAACCTGGGCAAGTACGCCGTGGGCGGCCCGGTGATCCGCTTCAAGCAGACCTTCTCGGTCGACTGGGACATGGGCAACTGGGGCGTCGGCGCCCGCTACTTCCGCCAGAACGGTTACCAGGACTACGACGAGGTCAGCAAGGTCAAGCATTACGACCTGGCCGACCTCCAGACGACCTACAAGGGCGTGAAGAACATGATCTTCACGGTCGGTATCCGCAACCTGTTCGACAAGAAGCCGCCGTCGACCGTCCAGGAAGACTACTTCCAGGTGGGCTTCGACCCGACGTACGCCGACGTGAAGGGCCGCACCTTCTACCTGCGCGGCACCTACCGCTTCTGATCCGGGTCTCTTGACCTGACCTGATCCGCAGGCCCTTCGGGGCCTGCTTTCGTTGGGGCTGGCATCATCAAGGCTTCCATGAACTATCTGAACCCCACGCTGGATTTCGCCGCGCTCGGCCGGACGCTGCGCGCCGATGGCCGAGTGCTTATTCGCGACTTTTTCGTGCCCGAGGTGGCCGAGGCCCTGGACCGGGCGCTGCAGGCGATCGACTGGGAGCTGGTCTATCGCGACGCGACCGGCGACCGCCGCCTGACCGGCGAGCAGCTGCGCGCGCTCACGCCCCAGCAGCGCATGCAGCTGACCGAGGGCATCCACGGGATCGCGCGCGAGGGCTTCCAGTTTTCGTTCTTCTCCGACTCGCTGGTCCGCGCGGTCAAGGACGGCCGCTCCGACCTGCTGGCCCGCTTCATGCGCTGGATGGCGGACGACGCCTTCCTGTCGCCGATGCGCGAGCTCAGCGGTGACCCCGAAATCAATGGCGTCTTCGCCCAGGCGACGATGTACTCGCGCGGTAACTTCCTCACCACCCACGACGACCATGTCGACCGCGAGGACCGCCGGATCGCCTACGTGATCAACCTCACGCCGCGCTGGCGGCCCGACTGGGGCGGGATGCTCCACTTCACCGCGGAGGACGGATCGGTGCTCGACACCTTCTTCCCCCACTTCAATTCACTGTCGCTGTTCACTGTGCCGCAGCGACATTTCGTCTCCTACGTGCCGCCATTCGCCATGGCGGAGCGCCAGGCGATCACCGGCTGGCTGATCGCGGCGTAAGCGGCACGCGGATTGCTGGGGGCTAGCGGCTGTTCGTTCCGTAACCTCTTCGCGGGTTAGCCCTAGCACCCCGAGGAAGGTGAGCAGAGGGCATACCAGTAGAATACCAGGGTAGGAGGGGTGACCCTCCGGCGACGGCGCCGCTGTAACCGCAGGTGACCCGTGCGATGGGCGATGCCCGCATGCTCGGGCAAACCCCATGGCTGGCGGCTTGCGCATGTCGTTTATGATCAAGGTCGTGAAAGGTAGCCGAAATCTGTAGTTTTCCTACGGTTTTCTGACTGATCCTTGAGACGCCCGCGGCCACAAGCTGACGGGCATTTTTGTTGAGTCGGGTTCGTATCGTGCCCTGGGTTTTCGAGTCTTCGTGTGTCCATCCTGCATTCGGCGGGTCGGCGGTCCGTGGCGCTTCGGCGGCTTGGCACCGTTCGCTTCCGTCGCTCGCACAGCCGGCAAGACAGGCGCTGCTGACCCCAGGTTGCGGCGCGAACGCCTGATCCGACCAGACGCTGTGTTGAGTCGAACTCCCCTTGTAGCTTCGATGAAAGTAATTCGCAGTTTGATGAAGGAGCGCGCATGAACTTTGCGCAGGATAAAGGCGGGTCATCGCGCCTGACGGGCTTCGGCCTCGTTGTCTTGGTCCACGTCCTGATCGTCGGCGCCCTGGCCAGCGGCCTGGCGACGAAGATCAAGGAGGCGGTGAAGGGCCCGATCGACGTCAAGGTCGTCGAGGAAAAGGTCAAGCCGCCGCCGCCGCCTGAAAAGGTCGTGCCGCCGCCCCCGGACATCAAGGCGCCGCCGCCGCCGTTCGTGCCGCCGCCCGAAGTCGTCGTGACGGCCCCGCCGCCGCCGACCCAGACGGTGGCCGTGCAGTCGACGACGCCGCCTCCGGCCCAGGAGTTCCGCCCGGCACCGCCGCCGGCCGCTCCCGCGCCGCCGGCCCCGCCGGCCCCGAAGGTGCGTTCGGCGATCGGCAGCTGCAGCAAGATGGGCAAGCCGGAAATGCCGGCGCTCAACTGGAGCGGCACTGCCAGCTACAAGGCCACGTTCACCGTCAGGGGTGGCAAGGTGGTCGAGATCTCCCTGGCGACCCTGCGTGGCGCCAGCGACCGCAAGGCGGATCGCGCGCTCAAGAACGCGATCACCTCGACGCTGTCGGAGACCTATGAATGCGTGGACGCGGTCCTGGAACAGGAATTCGTGTTCAACATGGAATGATCCGCGGGACCGTCCGACCCGCGATCGACTGAATACGGAGCGCCCGACGCGCTCCGGACCCCTCAACCTGAGTTCAAGACTTTTTGCGTAGGAGCTAACTCCATGATCTCTCGTCTGTCTGCCTTGTTTGCGGCCGTCGCCTGCGCCGCGACCCTGGCCGTCTCCCCGCTGGCCGCCCAAGCGCAGGACCAGGCTGCCTCGGCCGCCGCCTCCGCCGCTGAAGCCACTCCCGCTCCTGCCGACATCGCTCCCGCCGCCGTCGCCGAACCGGCCGCCGCCAAGCCGGTCGACAACCCCTACAGCCTGGGCAACATCGTCGCCCACGGCAACGTGGTCGACCAGGCCGTGCTGGCCATCCTGGCCATCATGTCCATGGGTTCCTGGTACATCCTGTTCACGAAGCTCTGGGACACCTCCAAGATCGCCCGTGAAGCCAAGGAAGTCCGCGCCTCGTTCTTCAAGAAGGCTTCCCTGCAGGAAGGCCTGAAGAGCCTGAGCGAGACCGGCGCGTTCCGCTTCATCGCCCAGACCGGCGTGGAAGCTTCGGAACACCACGAAGGCGCGCTGACCGAGAACATCGACCACAACACCTGGGTCACGATGAACATCGACCGCGCCGTGCAGGAAGTGAACTCGCGCCTGCAAGGCGGCCTGGGCTTCCTGGCCACCGTCGGCTCGACCAGCCCCTTCATCGGCCTGTTCGGTACCGTGTGGGGCATCCTGCAGGCGCTGACCCAGATCGGCGTGGCCGGTCAGGCTTCGATCGACAAGGTCGCCGGCCCCGTGGGCGCCGCGCTGATCATGACCGCCATCGGTCTGGGCGTGGCCGTTCCGGCCGTGCTGGGCTACAACTGGCTGGTCAACCGCAACAAGTCGGTCATGGGCCAGGTCCGTGCCTTCGCTGCTGACCTGCACGGCGTCCTGATGGGCAGCCGCAAGGTCGCCGGCCGCTAATCCACAGCAGTCCCGGAGACGCAATATGGGGATGAACGTAGGTTCGTCCGGTGGCGACGACGAGGTGGTCTCGACCATCAACACCACGCCCCTGGTGGACGTGATGCTGGTGCTCCTGATCATCTTCCTGATCACCGTGCCGGTGGTGACGCAATCGGTGGGGGTGACCCTGCCGAAGGAGACGAACGTCGTCCGCGTCACCAAGCCGGAGAACATCGAAATCGCGGTGACCAAGGATGGCGACATCTACTGGGGCGTGCAGCCGATTCCGGATACGGAAACGCTGGTGGCGCGCCTGAAGAAGGTGGCGGTTCTGAATCCTCAGCCGGAAGTCCACATCCGTGGCGACGAGAAATCGCGCTACGAGAACGTGGGCAAGGTGATGGTCGCGTGCCAGCGCGCGGGCATCATGTCCATCAAGTTCGTCACCGAGCCGCCGGCTCGTGGTGGCTGAAGGAGCTGAAGAATGGGTATGAATGTCGGAAGCTCCGGTGGTGGTGACGATCCCGAAACCATGCTGGACGTCAACACGACGCCGCTGATCGACGTGATGCTGGTGCTGCTGGTGATGCTGATCATCACCATCCCGATCCAGCTGCATTCGGTCAACCTGGACATGCCGCCGCCCAACAACCAGACGCCGCCGACCGAGCCGATCGTCCACGAAGTGGCGATCGACTTCGACGGCACCGTGTTCTGGGACGGCGCGGCCGTGCCGAACCACGCGGCGCTCGAGGCCAAGATGGCCGAGATCGCGGCGATTCCGGATCAACCGGAAGTGCACATCAAGCCGAACAAGCTGGCCGAGTACGGTTATGTCGCCAACGTGATGGCGTCGGCGCAGCGCCTGGGCGTCAAGAAGATGGCGATGGTCGGGAACGAGCAGTTCCTGAACTGAGACCGGATGCCTGTCTGATTGGTGTCTGACCAGAACGCGCTGCCCGCGAGGGTGGCGCGTTTTTCTTCGTAGGAGAGCAAGCGAATGAAACTCAAACTGCTGGCAACCGCCGCCGTGGGCGCCGCCGCGCTGGTGCTGGGCACGACGCCCGAAGGCAGCCTGAGCGTCCTGTCCCAGGCCGCCGCGCAGGTGCGCCCGCAAGTCGGTGGCGCGCTCAAGGCCGCGTCCGACCTGCTCAAGGCGGGCAAGGCGCAGGAAGCGATGGCCAAGATCCGCGAGGCCGAGGCCGTTCCCGGCCGCAACGCCGACGAGAACGCGACGCTGGAAGGCCTGCGCCTGTCCGCCGCCTCGCGCCTGGGCGATGCCGACGGCATGGCCAAGGCCTATGACGCGCTGAGCGCCGCCGGCAAGATGCCCGCGGCCAACAAGCTGCTGACGATGGAAGCCATCGCCGGCACCTACCTCCGCGCGGGCAATGGCGCCAAGGCGCTGGAGTGGGTCAACAAGTACAACGCCGCCGGGGGCAACAGCCCGACGATGAAGCAGATCCAGAGCGCCGCGCAGCTGCGTTCCGGTGATGTGACGACGGTGCTGAAGGACACGCTGGCCGAGATCGCCGCCGACGAGAAGGCCGGTCGCACGCCGTCGCAGGACAAGCTCAACACCGCGCTGTGGGCCGCCAACAAGAAGGGCGACGGCGCCACCGAGTCGGCGCTGATCCAGAAGCTGCTGAACTACTACCCGACGCAGAAGCTGTGGGCGCAGTCGCTGGGCACGCTGCAAAGCAAGAAGGGCTTCGCCGCCGGCCGCTACCAGGTCGACGTGCTGCGCCTGCGCCTGGTGACCGACAACATGCAGGGCGCCAACGACTACATGGAGCTGGCCCAGCTGGCGGGCGCGGCGGGTTATCCGGATGAAGGCAAGAAGGTGCTGGACAAGGGCTTCGCCGCCGGCGTCCTGAAGCCGACCGACGACAACGGCCGTCCGAAGCGCCTGGCCGACCTGCTGGACAAGCGGATCGCCGAAGCCAAGGCCGGTGCGGCTGCCGCCGAGACGGCCGCCCGCGGCGCCCGTGAAGGCGACGAGCTGGTGAAGGTCGGTTTCGCGCAGGTGCAGCGCGGCCAGGCCGCCGCCGGCATCAAGCTGATGGAGGAAGGCATCGCCAAGGGCAACCTGAAGCGTCCGGACGATGCCAAGCTCTACCTGGGCCTGGCGCAGTTCCTGGCCGGCGACAAGGCCAAGGCGCAAGCGACCTGGCGCACCGTCAAGGGCACCGACGGCTCGGCCGACCTGGCCGGCCTGTGGTCGGTGTACGCGCGCAGCGCGAAGCACTGATCGCGACAGACTGTCCGGCGCTCCTCGCGGCGCCGGTCAAACGCCAAGAAGCGCCGACGGCAACGTCGGCGCTTTTTTTCATGGGCGCTCGCCCGTCTGGAGTGATCAGGACGATCGCGCTTCCTTCCGGGCGGACGGGGCGGGGGGCGCGCCGGCGGGGGCGTAGGCCCTGAGGAAGACGTCCACCGCGCGTCGCGCGGCCCGCTTGATCTGGAGCCGGCTCGGCGGCGGAAGATCGCGGTGGAACCACCGGTGGTAGTGCTCCGCGTTGACCAGCGCGCCGAAGTACTGGGCCAGGAGCCCCGGGTCCTCGCGGCGCAGCTCGCCCAGTTCCACCGCTTGCCGGAACATCTCCGTCATGACCGCCATGCCCCGCTGCGGGCCGACCTCGTAGAACATGCGGCCGATGTCCGAATGGCCCGCCGCGCCCAGCACCATGCGATGCGCCGACACCGATTCGTCGCTGGTCAGGAACGCCGTCAGCTTCTCGGCGAAGCGGGTGAGCCTGGCCTCGAGGTCGCCGCCGCGGTACTCCGCGATCTCCGCCAGCGCCGTGGCCATGTGCCGGTCGCCGGCCGCCTCGGTCACCGCGAGGAACAGCTCCTCCTTCGACGCGAAGTAGCCATAGATCGTCGACTTCGATCCGCCGATGCGCTTGACGATCTCGGCCATCGATGCGCGCTCGTAGCCGAACTCCAGGAACACCTGCGAGGCCACTTCGAGGATGGCCTCGCGGCGCGCTTCAGTGCGGACTTTCACGACATCTCCTTAACCGTACCAATCGGTCCATTTTTTCTTGACACCCGGGAACTGTCAATCCAATAATCCGCGCCAATACCGAACCGTTCGGTACGTTTTAGAAATGACCAAGACTGCTCGACCCGGAGGTCCGCCATGAGCATCCGCCAAGATCCCTTCCTGCCCACGGCGCTGCTGGCCGCTGTTGCGGCACTGGCCCTCGCTGCCTGCGGCGAGCCGCCGCATCCGCCCAACATGGGCGGCAACGGCACGCCGCAGGTCGCTGTCACGACTGTGAAGCCGCAGCGCCTGGCGCTGACGACCGAGTTGCCGGGCCGGGTCACGGCGGCGCTCGTCGCCGAGGTGCGACCGCAGGTCGGTGGGCTGGTGCAGGAACGCCGCTTCAAGGAGGGCAGCGAGGTCAAGGCCGGCGAACTGCTGTACCAGATCGATCCGGCGACCTATCGCGCCAACGTCGACAACGCGCAGGCCACGCTCGCCAAGGCCGAGGCGACGCTGGTGTCGGCGAGGCTGAAGGCCGGCCGCTACCACGAGCTGTCCGCGATCAAGGCCGTGAGCCAGCAGGAAGCCGACGATGCCGCCGCCAGCCTGCTGCAGGCCGAGGCCGATGTCGGCGCCGCGCGCGCCACGCTGCAGACACAGCGCATCAACCTGGCCTACACCCGCATCACCGCGCCGATCAGCGGGCGCATCGGCCGCTCCACGGTGACGCCGGGCGCGCTGGTCACCGCCAACCAGGCGGCCGCGATGGCGACGGTGCAGCAGCTCGATCCCATCTATGTCGACGTGACGCAATCCAGCGGCACGCTGCTGGCGCTCAAGCGTTCGCTGGAGAACGGCCGGCTCAAGAGCGGCACGGCCGCCGTGCGGCTGGTGCTCGAGGACGGCAGCGTTTATCCGCAGGCCGGCAAGCTGCAGTTCTCCGAGGTGACGGTGGACCAGAACACCAGCGCCGTGACGCTGCGGGCCGAGTTCCCGAATCCGCGCGGCGACCTGCTGCCCGGCATGTACGCGAAGGCGGTGATCGAGGAGGGCGTGATCGACCAGGCCGTGCTGGTGCCGCAACCGGCGGTCAGTCGCGACAGCACCGGCAAGCCGGTGGCCTTCGTCGTGGACGGCGACGGCAAGCTCGCGCAGCGCGCGCTGACGACGGAGCGGGCCATCGGCGACCAGTGGCTGGTCGGCAGCGGCCTGAAGGCGGGCGACCGGCTCGTCGTCGAGGGCCAGCAGAAGGCGCGGCCGGGACAGCCGGTCGAGGTCAAGGCGGCGGCCGCGCCGTCCCTGCCCGCCGCCGTGAAGACCGCCGCGGCCAGCGCCGCGACCGCGCATTGAGCATCGGACGGAGACCCTCATGGCTCGCTTCTTCATCGACCGTCCGATCTTCGCCTGGGTCCTGGCCATCATCACGATGCTGGCCGGCACCGTCGCGGTGCTGACCCTGCCGATCGCGCAATACCCCACCATCGCCCCGCCCGCCATCGCCATCACGGCGAACTATCCCGGCGCCTCCTCCAAAACCCTGGAGGACACCGTCACGCAGGTCATCGAGCAGAAGATGAAGGGGCTGGACCGGCTCTCTTACATCGCCTCGACCAGCGAATCGACCGGCAGCGTGACCATCACGCTGACCTTCGAGACGGGCACCAATCCCGACACCGCGCAGGTGCAGGTCCAGAACAAGCTGGCGCTGGCGACCCCGCTGCTGCCGCAGGAGGTCCAGCAGCAGGGCGTTCAGGTCGCCAAGTCGGCCAACAACTTCCTGAATGTGCTGGCCTTCATCTCGGAGGACGGCCGGCTCAACGGGTCCGACCTGTCGGACTACGTCGCGGCCAACGTGCAGGACCCGATCAGCCGCGTGGAAGGCGTGGGTGACACGACGCTGTTCGGCTCGCAATATGCGATGCGCATCTGGCTGGACCCGGGCAAGCTCAACAGCTTCAAGCTGACGCCGCTGGATGTGAAGGCCGCGGTGCAGGCGCAGAACGCGCAGGTCTCGGCCGGCCAGCTCGGCGGCCTGCCGGCGGTGCCGAGCCAGCAGCTCAACGCCACCATCACCGCGCAGACGCGGCTGAAGACGGCCGCGGAGTTCGAGGCCATCCTGCTGCGCACGCAGGCGGACGGCTCGGCGGTGCGGCTGCGCGACGTGGCGCGCGTCGAGCTGGGCAGCGAGAGCTACGCCACGGTCGCGCACTTCAACGGCAAGCCGGCGGCGGGTCTGGCGATCAAGCTGGCGACCGGCGCGAACGCGCTCGACACGGTCAAGGGCATCGATGCGAAGCTCGAGGAGCTCAGCAAGTTCTTCCCGCCCGGCGTCAAGGTGATCAAGCCCTACGACACGACGCCGTTCGTGCGCATCTCCATCGAGGAGGTGATCAAGACGCTGATCGAGGCCGTGGTGCTGGTCTTCCTGGTGATGTACCTGTTCCTGCAGAACTTCCGCGCCACGCTGATCCCGACGATCGCGGTGCCGGTGGTGCTGATGGGCACCTTCGGCGTGCTGGCGGTGTTCGGCTACTCGCTCAACACGCTGACGATGCTGGCGATGGTGCTGGCCATCGGCCTGCTGGTCGACGACGCGATCGTCGTCGTCGAGAACGTCGAGCGCGTGATGAGCGAGGAAGGCCTGTCGCCGCTGGAGGCGACGCGCAAGTCGATGGGGCAGATCACCGGCGCGCTGGTCGGCGTGGCGCTGGTGCTGGCGGCGGTCTTCGTGCCGATGGCCTTCTTCGGCGGCTCGACCGGCGTGATCTACCGCCAGTTCACCGTGACCATCGTGTCGGCGATGACACTGTCGGTGCTGGTGGCGATGATCCTGACGCCGGCGCTGTGCGCGACGCTGCTCAAGCCGGTGGCCAAGGGCCATGCGCTGGCGACGACCGGCTTCTTCGGCGCGTTCAACCGCGCCTTCGACCGTGGCAACCGCCGCTACCAGGGCATCGTGCAGCACATGCTGGGCCGCGGCTGGCGCTACATGGCCGGCTACGCGGTGCTGGTGGCGGTGGTCGGATTTGTCTTCAGCAAGATCCCCGCCGGCTTCCTGCCGGAAGAGGATCAGGGCACGCTGTTCACGCTGGTGCAACTGCCGCCCGGCGCCACGCAGGCCAGGACGCAGGAGGTGCTCCAGCAGGTCGACCATCACTTCCTGGTCGAGCAGAAGGACGCGGTGGACGCCATCTTCTCCGTGGCGGGCTTCAGCTTCGCGGGCAGCGGCCAGAACGCCGGCTTCGCCTTCGTGAAGCTCAAGCCCTGGGGCGACCGCGTCCGGCCGGAGCTGAAGGCCGCGGCGGTGGCCGGACGGGCGATGGAGACGCTGTCGAAGATCCGCAACGCGACGGTCTTCGCGATCGTGCCGCCCGCGGTGTCGGAGCTGGGCAATGCAAGCGGCTTCGACCTGATGCTGCAAGACCGCGCCAACCTCGGCCATGCCGCGCTGATGCAGGCCCGCAACCAGCTGCTGGGCGCACTGATGAAGGAGCCGGGCCTGGTCGCCGTGCGGCCCAACGGCATGGAGGACACGCCCGACTTCCGGCTCGACATCGACGAGCACAAGGTCGGCGCGCTGGGCCTGTCGATGAGCGACGTGAACGCGACCTTCTCGACCGCCTGGGGCAGCAACTACGTCAACGACTTCATCGATCGTGGCCGGGTGAAGAAGGTCTTCCTGCAGTCGGATGCGCCGTTCCGGATGCTGCCGGGCGACATCGACCATTGGTTCGTCCGCAATGCCGCCGGGACCATGGTGCCCTTCAGCGCCTTCGCCACCGCCAGCTGGACCCTGGGCTCCCCGCGCCTGGAGCGTTACAACGGCGTGCCGTCGGTGGAGATCCTGGGCATGGCGCTGCCGGGCGCGCTGTCCAGCGGCCAGGCGCTGGACCTGGTGGAGCGCCACGCGGCCGCGCTGCCGCCGGGCATCGGCTACGAGTGGACCGGCGTCTCGCGCCAGGAGCGCGAGGCCGGCGGCCAGGCGGGCCTGCTGTACGCGGTGTCCATCCTGGTGGTGTTCCTGTGCCTGGCGGCGCTGTACGAGAGCTGGTCCATCCCGTTCTCGGTGGTGCTGGTGGTGCCGCTGGGCGTGCTGGGCACGCTGGTCGGCGCGGTGCTGACCTGGAAGATGAACGACGTCTACTTCCAGGTGGGCCTGCTGACCACGGTGGGCCTGGCCTCGAAGAACGCGATCCTGATCGTCGAGTTCGCGAAGGAGCTGCATGCGAAAGGCATGTCCACCCTCGAGGCCGCGATCGCCGCGGCGCGCATGCGCCTGCGGCCGATCCTGATGACCTCGCTGGCCTTCATCCTGGGCGTGCTGCCGCTGATGGTCAGCAAGGGCGCCGGCGCCGGCGCGCAGAACGCGCTCGGCACGGCCGTCGTCGGCGGCATGGTGTCCGGCACGGTGCTGGCGATCTTCTTCGTGCCGCTGTTCTTCGTCGTCGTGCAGGGACTGTTCGGGCGTAACAAGCCTGCGGCGGCCGAGTCCGCCGGGGCCCCCGCCGCCGATGCCTCCCCCCTGTTGAACGAGGGCCACTGACATGACCCGATTGATCTCCCTGGTCCCTTTGCCGACCTGGCCCGGCCTGACGGCGCTGGCGGCGGCCCTGCTGCTGAGCGGCTGCGTCAACCTGGCGCCGCGCTACGAGCGTCCCGCCGCGCCGGTGCCCGAGCACTACCCGGACGCCCCGGCGGACGCTGGATCGAACGGCGCCGCGAACGCGGACGTCGGCTGGCGGACCTTCTTCGCCGACGCGAAGCTGCGGGGCCTGATCGAGCTGGCGCTCGACAACAACCGCGACCTGCGCGTGGCGGTGCTCAACATCGCGCAGGCCCGCGCGCAGTACCGGATCCAGGACGCGGCCACCTTGCCGACGCTGAGCGCCAGCGGCAGCGGCACCGCGACCCGCACGCCGGCCAGCCTCTCGGCGACCGGCGAGGCGTTGACCAGCCACCAGTACAGCGCGACGCTGGGCGTCAGCGCCTATGAGCTGGACCTGTTCGGCCGCGTGCGCAACCTGAGCGCGCAGGCGCTGGAGCAATACCTCTCCACCGAGGAGGCGAGGCGCAGCACCCAGATTTCGCTGGTGGCCGAGGTGGCCACGGCCTACCTGACCTGGGCCGCGGACCTGGAGCGCCTGGCGCTGGCGCGCGAGACGCTGCGCAGCCAGTCCGACACCTACACGCTGACCAAGCGCAGCTTCGAGCTGGGCAGCGCCTCGGCGCTGACGCTGCGGCAGGTGCAGACCAGCGTCGACAGCGCGCGCGTGGACGTGGCGCGCTACACCGGCCAGATCGCGCAGGACCGCAATGCGCTGGCGCTGCTGCTGGGCGCGCCGGTGCCGGCCGAACTGGCGCCGGGCGCTCTCGGCGACTCGCTCAATGCGCTCCCCGAGCTGCCGGCCGGACTGCCGTCCGAGCTGATGCTGCGCCGGCCCGATCTGCTGCAGTCGGAGCACAAGCTCAAGGCCGCCACGGCCAACATCGGCGCGGCGCGCGCGGCCTTCTATCCGCGCATCAGCCTGACGGCCTCGGCGGGCAGCGGCAGCGCGGACCTGTCAGGCCTGTTCAAGGGCGGTTCGGGATCCTGGACCTTCCTGCCGCAGATCAGCCTGCCGATCTTCGATGGCGGCAGCAACCGGGCCTCGCTCGACAGCGCCATCGCCGGGCGCGACATCGCCGTGGCGCAGTACGAGCAGGCGATCCAGTCCGCCTTCCGCGAGGTGGCGGATGCGCTGGCGCAGCGCGAGGCGCTGAGCGGTCAGCTGCAGGCGCAGCAGTCGCTGGTCGAGGCGAGCGGCGATGCGCTGAAGCTGTCCGATGCCCGCTTCGCGCGTGGCGTCGATAGCTACCTGGACGTGCTGGATGCGCAGCGCTCCTGGTACGGCGCGCAGCAGACGCTGATCGGCATGCGGCTCTCGCGGCTGACCAACGGGGTGACGCTCTACAAGGCGCTGGGCGGTGGCTGGAACGGCTGAGCGCCGGTCGCGGCCGCGGCCGTGGTTGCGGTCGCGGTCGCGGTCGCGGTCGCGAGGGGCAGTGTTGAGCACCAGGAGGGCATCCATGGACCAGGAAGGCGACATGAAACCAGCGGGCCCGGCGCCCGCGCCGCGGGGCCGGCCGTCGCGGCGGTCGATGCTGCTGTCGACGGCGATCCGCGTGCTGCAGGAGCGCGGCATCCGCAACATGACGCTGGAGGAGGTGTGCGCGGCGTCGGGGGTGTCGCGGGGCGCGGTGTACTGGCACTTCCGGTCGAAGGAGCGCCTGGTGGAGGAGTCGCTCGCGGCGACGACGCTGCCGCTGGAGCAATTGCGACAGCAGGCCTGGGAGGATCCTTGCACGACGCTGGCACGGGCGGTGATGGCCTGCGTGACCCAGGAGCGCCTGCGCGGGCTCTGCGTGACGCTGCTGTTCAACGCGTCGGAGGCTGCGGCGCGGGCGCGGATGGCTCGGGTGCGGGTCGCGGTCACCTGGTTCCTGGCGCGGCATTGCGTGGCCCGGCGCGACGTGCTCGGTCGCGTGGCGCGGCGGCACCGGGTGCAGCTCGCGCACGCGATGGTGATGGGCTCGCTCATCGAGTTCATGGCCTTCATGCCCAGGGACATCGCTGGCGAGCATGCGCTGGCGCAGGCGCTGCGCCGGCTGGTCGGCGCCGGGCCGGCGCAGGAGCGGCTCCAGCCGGTGTGAGGGCGGCGTCGCCGGGGTCGCCGCGACGGGGCCCGATCACAACCGTCCCACTTGATTCGCGAGGACTTGTCACCGATGAAAAAAGAAATGCGTCCGGCACACAGGAACGTCGGGCTTGCGCAACTGCCGGCCTACATGGCCAGGTTCCCGTCCACCGCCTGGGTGTCGCTGCTGCATCGCGTCAGCGGCCTGCTCCTGGTCGTGGCGCTGCCGCTGGTCATCGCGACCCTCGAGGCCGCGCTCGCCTCCGCGGGCTCCTACGAACGGCTGACGGCGGTGTTCTCGACCGGTTGGGGCGGCCTGCCGGGCTGGCTCATGAAGCTGCTGTCGCTGGTCCTGCTGTGGGCCTTCCTGCACCACCTGGCCGCCGGACTCCGGTTCGTGCTGCTCGACATGAGTCACCGCGCGGTGGAGAAGCACCGGGCATCGCGTTCCGCGCGGTGGGTGCTGATCTCGAGCCTGACGCTGACGGTGGCGGTGGGCGCCAAGGCCTTCGCGCTCCTATGAGCACTCGATGGGCGTGGCAGGCCCCCTCGCTGGTCGCAGCGATCCCCCGCCTTCTCAAGGAAGCCCCATGACAAAGCTTGTGCGTTGCATCCAGGCGCTGGTCATCCTCATGTGCCTGGTGCCGCTCGTCGGCCACGGCCAGGAGCCTCCACCTCCGGTCCCGCTTCCGGTGCCGCTCCTGCCACCGCCACCACTGCCGCCACCACCGCCGTTGCCACCGCCACCGCCTCCGCCGCCATTGCCACCGCCGCCGCCATTGCCGCTGCTTCCACCCCCACACGTCACCGTGTCGGCGATCGTGCTCGACCAGGCGCCACCGCCTCCGATGGTCGAGCGCATCCCGCCCGCGCCCTTCGAAGGCGCCCTGTGGATAGGCGGTTACTGGGACTGGACGGGAGATCGATACCAATGGATCGGGGGGCGATGGGAAACCGCGCGCCGCGGATACAGCTACCGCGCTCCTGGCTGGGTTCGTGAAGGCGCGCTGTGGCGGCTCGACCTTGGCGGTTGGGTCGCGCGCTGATCGCTGCGGGCTGCTCGCGGTGAGGTCGCGCTTTCACCGCCAGGATCTGCCTCGCTCGCGCCTGGACGGAATATGAGATGCTCCGCGCCCGATGCGGTCGGCGGCTTGTCCCCCGGCCGCATCTCGGCGGGGAGTCAGCCCTTGAAGGTGATGTGCGTGGGAATTGGAAGACGTCTCGGAATGCTGGTGCTGGCGGCGACGCTGGCCGGTTGCTCGACCTATCGGCCCTGGATCAATGGCGGCCTCGCGGCGGGCGCGGATGGCGCACCCGCCGCGGCGCCGGTCGCCCCGCGCCGCACGCCGCCGGCGGTCGTGGCCGCCGTCACGCTGTCCGGTGGGGGCGCGCGGGCGGCCGCGTTCGGCCTGGGCGTGCTGCGCGAGATGAAGGCCACGCCGTTCAGTCTCGAGGGCCAACCCACGACGTTGCTGGACCAGGTCGCGCTGGTCAGCGGGGTGTCCGGCGGCAGCATCCTGGCCGCGCACTTCGCGGCCTTCGGCGACGAGACGCTGACGCGCTTCGAGCCCGACTTCCTGATGGTGCCCTTCGAGGCCGGCCTGATCCGCCAGGCCTTCGCGCCGACGCGCCTGTATCACCTGACCTCGCCGTGGTACGGCCGCAGCCACATCCTGGCGCAGCGGCTCGACGAGCTCTATCGCGGCCTGACCTTCGGCGACCTGAAGTCACGCCCCCATGCGCCGGACCTGATGGTGACCGCCACCGACCTCACCACCGGCGCCCCCTTCGATTTCACGCCCGAGCAGTTCGGCCTGATCTGCTCGGACCTGGACCGCACGCCGCTGTCGTTCGCGGTCGCCGCCTCGTCGGCGGTGCCCATCCTGCTGTCGCCGATGACCCTGAAGAACCACGCCGGCGAGTGCGCCCCCGCGGCGACGCCACCGCGCGGCCCGGCGACGTCCGACGACTACCGCACCCGGCTGCTGGCGCTGAGCGCGCAAAGCTACCGCGACGCCAAGGAGCGGCCGTACATCCACCTCGTGGACGGCGGGGTCTCCGACAACACCGGCGCGCGGCTGATGCTGGACCGGCTGCTGGCCGGCGGCTCGATCGCCTCGTCCTTCCCGGACGCGCCGCCCGGCTCGATCCACCGGATGGTCCTGATCACCGTGAACTCGGAGCGCGACCTGGCCGAGCGCATCGACGCCAGCGACCAGGTGCCGTCGACGGGGCAGGTCATCGAGACCCTGGTCTTCGGCGCCGGCGCGCGCGAGACGCAGGTGACGCTGGCCATGCTCAACGACGACCACCGTCGCTGGCAGGCGGAACTGATGCGCACGCGCGGCACGCCGGGGAGCCCGTTCGCGGCGGACGCCGAGCTCCACATCGTCAGCGTGAGCCTGCATGACGTGCCGGACGACAAGATCCGCCACAGCCTGCTGCGCGTGCCGACGGCCTTCACCATCGAGGGCCGCGACGTGCAGGAGCTGCAGAAGGCCGGTGCCGAGGCGCTGCGTTCGGCCCCCGCGTTCATCCGCTTGAGGGAAAGCCTGGACCGGCTGAAGTGAGGCGCGGCGGGCGCCGCAGCGTCCGCCCGGCGCGACCCTCGATGCTCACTTCGGCGCCATCCGGATCGCGCCGTCCAGGCGGATCACCTCGCCGTTGAGCATGTCGTTGGTGACGATCTGGTGGACCAGCTTGGCGTAGTCCTCCGGGCGGCCCAGGCGGGACGGGAAGGGCACGCTCGCGGCCAGCGCGTCCTGCACCTCCTGCGGCATGCCGAACAGCATCGGCGTGCCGAAGATGCCGGGGGCGATCGTCATGTTGCGGATGCCGTTGCGGGCCAGGTCACGCGCGATCGGCAGCGTCATGCCGACGACGCCGCCCTTGGAGGCCGCATAGGCCGCCTGGCCCATCTGGCCGTCATAGGCGGCGACCGAGGCGGTCGAGATCAGGACGCCGCGCTCGCCGGTGGGCTCGGGTTCGTTCCGGCTCATCGCCTCGGCGGCCACGCGGATCATGTTGAAGCTGCCGATGAGGTTGACGGTGATCACCTTCGAGAAGGTGGCCAGCGGATGCGCGCCATCCTTGCCGACGGTCTTGGCCGCAGGTGCAATGCCTGCGCAGTTCACCAGGCCCATCAGCTTGCCCAGCGAGACCGCCACGGCCACTGCCGCCTCCGCGTCGGCCTCCTGGCTGACGTCGCACTTGATGAAGGTGCCGCCCAGCTCCTTGGCCAGGGCTTCGCCGCGCTCGACCTGCAGGTCGGCGATGACGACGGTCGCGCCTTCGCGCGCCAGCATGCGGGCCGTGCCCTCGCCGAGTCCCGACGCGCCGCCGGTGACGATGAAGACCTTGTTCGCGATGTCCATGGGATGTCTCCTTCCAGGGGTTCCTGTGACCGGGCGGCGGCGGGGCGGCCGCGCGGTGGCTGGTTGCCGTTGACGTAAACGTCAATTGTCGGCGGAAAAATGGCGACCTCGTGGGCCGCCATCGTTGCTGTCGCGACGCGCGCGCGTCGCGGATCGTCGGGTCTCAGCCCAGCGCGGCGAGGGCGCGGCCAGTGATCTCGTCGACCGTGCCGATGCCTTCGATGCGGCGGTACTGCGGCGCCTGCGCGTCACCGCTGGCGGCCCAGGTCGAGTAGTAGTCCACCAGCGGGCGGGTCTGCGCCTGGTACACCTCGAGCCGCTTCTTGACGGTCTCTTCCTTGTCGTCGTCGCGCTGGATCAGGTCCTCGCCGGTGACGTCGTCCTTGCCGGCGACCTTGGGCGGGTTGAACTTGGTGTGATAGGTGCGACCCGAGCCGACGTGCACGCGGCGGCCGCTCATGCGCTCGATGATGGCGGCGTCAGGGACGTCGATCTCGAGCACGAAATCCAGCTTCACGCCGGCGGCCTTCATCGCGTCGGCCTGCGGGATGGTGCGGGGGAAGCCGTCGAACAGGAAACCCTTGGCGCAGTCCGGCTGCGCGATGCGTTCCTTGACCAGGCCGATGATGATGTCGTCGCTGACGAGGCCGCCGGCGTCCATCACCTTCTTGGCCGCGACGCCGAGCTCGGTGCCCGCCTTGACGGCGGCGCGCAGCATGTCTCCGGTGGAGATCTGCGGGATACCGAACTTTTGGCAGATGAAAGCCGCCTGGGTGCCTTTACCGGCGCCAGGGGCGCCCAGAAGAATCAGTCGCATGGGTCTCCTCGATATGGGGAGAGGGCGCGCCGCACGGGTCGACGCGCCCTCGAAAACTGCGGGCGAGGATAGCACGGGCCTGCCTACGCCCCGCTGACGCGACCGTCGAATGACAGGGGCCGTCACCCGGTCGGGCCAGGGCCGCGATTCAGCTGGCCATCAACTGTCTGACGCGTTCCAGGTCCTCGGGCGTGTCCACGCCGGGACCGGGCCGCTCGTCGCTGACATGCACCGCGATGCGCTCGCCGTGCCACAGCACGCGCAGTTGCTCGAGTGCCTCGATCTGCTCCAGCGGCGAGACGGTCAGCGTCGGGAAGCGGCGCAGGAAACCGGCGCGATAGGCATACAGGCCGACGTGGCGCAGGACCGCCCCCGGCTTGATGCGGGCGCCGCCGCCTGGCGCGTCGCGCCACCAGGGGATGGGCGCGCGGGAGAAATACAGCGCCAGGCCTTGCGCGTCGGTCACCAGCTTCACCACGTTCGGATTCGCGAACTCGGCGTCGTCGTCGATCGCGTGCGCGACCGTCGCCATCGCGCACTGCGGCCGCGCGGCCAGCAGCTCGGCGCAGGCGCGGATCATCGCCGCCGCGATCAGCGGCTCGTCGCCCTGGACGTTCACCACCAGCGCGTCGTCCGGCAGCGCCAGCAGCTCGCAGGCCTCGGCCAGGCGGTCGCTGCCGCTGGCGTGGTCGGCCCGGGTCATCAGCGCGCGGATCCCGTGGGCCTCGCAGGCCTGGCGCACCTCGGCCGCGTCGGTGGCCACCACCACCTGGGCCGCGCCGGCCAGCGCGGCCCGGCGCGCGACCTGCACGATCATCGGCGCGCCGGCGATGTCCGCCAGCGGCTTGTTCGGCAACCGCGTCGAGGCCAGCCGGGCCGGAATGACGATGTGGAAGGGCGTGCTCACGCCGGGTCGCCTTCGGCGTCGGTGGAGCGGGCCTCGTTCGCCAGCATCACCGGGATGCCGTCGCGGATCGGGAAGGCCAGGCGGTCGGCGGGGCAGACCAGTTCGCGGTCCGGCAGGCCGGTCGCCGCGGCGTTGCGGCGGTCTTCCAGCGGGCCCTTGCAGACGGGGCACACCAGCATCTCAATCAGTCGATGGTCCATGGGGGAGCAGCCGCCGCAACTCGCGCTGCAGCGCCTCTTCAAAAGCGGGTTCGGGGCGGAAGTCTAGCGCCACCACCCAGATGCGGCAGCCCTGCAGCGCCTCGGGGCGCAGCTTGACGGCATCCTTCTCGGTGATGACGACCTCGTCGGTGCGCGCCCAGGGCAGCGGGTCCAGCGCGGCATGATCGGGCAGGGCCAGCGCGCGGAAGTTCAGGCCCTGCTCGCCGAGCATGTCGAAGAAGCGCTGCGGCCGCGCCAGGCCCGCGGCCGCCAGCAGCGGCTTGCCGCGCAGCGCGTGCAGGCGCTCGAGCCGGGCCGGCTCGCCGCGCCACCAGTCCGCCAGCGCGACCGCGCCCGCCAGTTGCCGGGTGCCGACGTAGCCGGGCAGGGCGGTGCTGGGGCGGCCGGTGCTGTAGAGCACCAGGGTGTCCGCGCAGGAGCCCGGCGGCGGCGGCAGGGCGCGTGACTGGCGCAGCGGCCCCGCCGGGAGCAGCCGGCCGTTGCCCAGGCCGCGCTCGTCGAAGACGAGGAGGCTCAGCTGCCGCGGCAGCCGCCAGTGCTGCAGGCCGTCGTCGGAGACCAGCAGCTGGATGTCGGGGTTGGCCTGGAGCAGCGCGCGCGCCGCCGCGATGCGGTCGCGGCCGACGGCCACCGGCACGCCGGCGCGCAGCTTGATCAGCAGCGGTTCGTCGCCGACGTCCTCGGCGCGGTCGCCGTCGGCGATGACGCGCACCTGCGCCTCGTCGGCGCGACCGTAGCCGCGCGAGATGACGCCGGCGCGCAGGTTCAGGCGCTGGAGCGTGTCCAGCAGCGCGAGGGTGGTGGGGGTCTTGCCGGCGCCGCCGACCACCCAGTTGCCGACGACGATGACCGGCACCGGCAGCGGCTCGCTGCGCTTGAGGCCCAGCCGGTAGAGCAGCACCCGCAGCCGGATCACCGCGCCGTGCAGCGCGGCCAGCGGGCGGAGCAGGTGGGCCAGGCGGTCGTCGTCGCGCCAGGCGCGCTGCAGCCGGTCTTCAAGTGCCGGCCGGGTCATGCGCGGGCCCGGCCGACCGCGGCGCCCACGGCGGTCATTGCGGCTTGTTGGCGGCGAAGGTCAGTCGCGTCAGGTTGGCGCGACGCGCCGCGTCCATCGCGTTGACCACCGCCTGGTGCGGCGTCGCCGCGTCGGCGGAGACGATGACCACCGGTTCCTGCTTGCCTTGCGCCGCCTGCAGCAGCGCGGCGGTCAGCAGGTCGACGCTGCGACCTTCGACCGCGTTGCGGTCGATCGCGTAGCGGCCGTCCGCCGAGATGGCCACGATGATCTCGGCCGGCCGGTCCTTCAGCTGCTGGGCGTCCGCCGTCGGCAGCGTCAGCTGCAGCTCGGTGAACTTGGAATACGTGGTCGACAGCATCAGGAAGATCAGCACGACCAGCAGCACGTCGATGAACGGGATCAGGTTGATCTCCGGTTCCTCGCTCTGGCGACGGCGGAACTTCATGCCTTGGCCTTGCCTGGCGCGGGCGTGGCGACCGGCGGCGGCACGGTCACCGGACCGGTGTTGGCCGCATGGGCGCCGGCGGGCATCGCGCGGTTCACCAGGTGCGTCAGCAGGCGCTCGCTGGCCTGTTCCATGTCCACCACGTAGGCCTCGATGCGGCCGCGGAAGTAGCGGTAGAACATCAGCGACGGGATCGCCACGATCAGGCCGAACGCGGTGTTGTAGAGCGCGATCGAGATGCCGTGCGCCAGCAGGCCGGGGTTGTTGCCGGTGGGGCTCTGGCTGCCGAAGATCTCGATCATGCCCACCACCGTGCCGAGCAGGCCCAGCAGCGGGGCGGCTGCGGCGATGGTGCCCAGCGTGTTGAGGTAGCGCTCCATCTGGTGGATCGCGTGGCGGCCGGCCAGCTCGAAGACCTGGCGCAGGCGGGCTTCGCCGGCGCGCGGGTCGGCCTGCGAGGCGCGCAGCCCAGCGGCCAGCACCTGGCCCAGCAGCGAGTTCTCGGCCAGCTTGCCCACGACCTCGCCGCTCGGGATCTGCAGCTGGGTCACGCCCAGCACTTCCTCGATCAGGCTGGGCGGCGCCACCCGGGCGGCGCGCAGGCTCACGACGCGCTCGATGATCAGCGCCAGGGCCACCACGGAACACAGCAGCAGCGGCCAGATCGGCCAACCGGCGGCTTGTATGATCGAAAACAAGGCTTTCCCTCCGTTCGGGCATCTCCGGCCCGGCGGCGCATTATGGCGCCACGCCGCCCGCGCTTCGACCACCGCGGCCCCTCATCACAAGCCCTTACAAACATCCACCGAACCTGTGGATAACTTTGTGGGCAACTGGTCGCGGAACCGCGCCAGGGCCCGTCAGCAAACGGCAAGGATTAGCCTGCTTCAAAAATGAGCAGGAAAAAGCTTTTGAAAAACAAGCGCTTATCGATATGTGACGCGGGCATGACGGGCAATATGGCCTGCGGAGCCAGCATTGGCGCGGCTGTGGAGTTCCCGACCCGCGCCATTGCTGGGTTTGCGCATGATTGACGCCCCACAACCCGCATCGCCACGGATGGTCTGGGGGGTCGCGGCCCTGTTGACGGCCCTTTCCGACGCATTGCAGGCCAGATTCCCCGTCGTGACGGTGCAAGGCGAGCTGTCGGGTTTCACCCGCGCGGCCAGCGGCCACTGCTACTTCAGCCTGAAGGATGCCGACGGCCAACCGGCGATGCTGCGCTGTGCGATGTTCCGGCGCGCCGCCTCGATGGTCGACTTCGCGCCGCGCGACGGCATGACCGTCGAGCTGAGAGGCCGGCTCGACCTCTACGGGCCGCGCGGCGAACTGCAATTCATCGTCGAGGCGATGCGGCGCTCCGGCGAGGGCGCGCTGTACGAGCAGTTCCTGCGCCTGAAGGCGCGGCTGGAGGCGCAGGGCTGGTTCGATCCCGACCGCAAGCGCCGCCCGCCGCCCTACGCGCGCCGGATCGGCGTGATCACCTCGACCGGCGGCGCGGCCCTGCATGACGTGCTCACGGCGCTGCGCCGGCGCGCGCCGCATGCGCGGGTGTTCATCTACCCGACGCTGGTGCAGGGCAGCGAGGCCCCGCCGGCGATCGTTCGCGCGCTGGCCGCGGCGAACGCCCGTGCCGACGCCGAGGTGCTGCTGCTCGTGCGCGGTGGCGGTTCGCTCGAAGACCTCTGGGCCTTCAACGACGAGCGCGTCGTGCAGGCGGTGGGCGAATCGGCGCTGCCGGTGATCTGCGGCGTCGGGCACGAGACCGACATCACCCTCGCCGACCTGGCGGCCGATCTGCGGGCGCCGACGCCGACCGCCGCCGCGGAGCTGGCGACCGTGGCCCGCCAGCAATGCCTGGACAGCCTCGACGCGCTGGAGCGGCAGCTGCGGCGCCGTGTCGAGCAACGCCTGGACGCGGCGGCGCAGCGGCTGGACCGGCTCGCGCTGCGGCTGGCGCGGCCGGGCGACGCGCTGGCGCGACAGCGCCGGCGGCTCGATCTGCTGTCGCAGCGGCTGGGGCAGGTCGCGCCGCGGACCGTGTCGATGGAGACCCAGCGCCTGCGCCATCTCGCGCAGCGCCTGGCCCAGGTCGCGCCCCGCGCCGCCGCCCTGGAACAGCAGCGGCTGCGGCACCTGGCGCAGCGGCTGGACCGCGCGCTGCCGCAACAGGCGCAGCGCGGCGCCCAGCGGCTGGAGGGGCTGGCGGCGCGCCTTCAGGCGCTCGACCCGCGCCAGGTGCTGGCGCGCGGTTATGCCTGGCTGGACGATGGCCAGGGGCGGGCGCTCGGTTCGGTGGACCAGCTCCACGAGGGCCAGGACTTGCGCGCCGTGCTGGCCGACGGCGAGGCCGACCTGCGGGTCGGGCGCATCGCCCGCCGGGAGCGCTGAGGGGCGGCCTGCGCCCCGGGGCGGCGGGGTACGCGTGCTCCCGGCAGGGGCATGATTTCGCTGCCTACAATCCGCCGCGACACCCGTCCCACCACCAACCGATTAGGAGTCCCTCATGGAACACGTCCTGCCCGAGCTGCCGTACGACAAGAAGGCGCTGGAGCCGCACATCAGCGCCGAGACCTTCGAGTACCACCACGGCAAGCATCACAAGGCCTACGTGGACAACCTGAACAACCTGCAGAAGGGCACCGAGTTCGAAAGCAAGACGCTGGAAGAGATCGTCAAGACCTCGAGCGGTCCGATCTACAACAACGCCGCCCAGATCTGGAACCACACCTTCTTCTGGTCCTGCATGAAGCCCAACGGCGGCGGCGCGCCGACCGGCAAGCTGCTTGACGCGATCAATGCCAAGTGGGGCAGCGTCGACGCCTTCAAGGAAGCCTTCCAGAAGAGCGCCGTCGGCAACTTCGGTTCCGGCTGGACCTGGCTGGTGAAGAAGGCCGACGGCAGCGTCGACATCGTCAACACGGGCGCCGCCGGCACCCCGCTGACCACCGCCGACACCGCGCTGCTGACCATCGACGTGTGGGAACACGCCTACTACATCGACTACCGCAACGCGCGTCCGAAGTTCGTCGAGACCTTCCTGAAGAGCCTGGTCAACTGGGACTTCGCGCAAGCCAATTTCGGCAACTGACGCCGCGGCGCCTGCGCGAGCGGGCGCCGGATGGACCAACGGCCCGGGATCGCTCCCGGGCCGTTGTCGTTTCAGGCGGCGCCGCGACCTCGCGGCTTCGCTTCACTTGGGCCAGGGGCCGCCGCGCAGCTTCGAGCCGGCCTTCAGGCCGCGCTTGTCGAACCAGCCCTTGTTCATTTCCAGCACGTAGCGCACCGGCTTGGTGGAGCAATGCGAGGCGTCGGACAACGGCTGCATCTCGACGATGTTGACGATCGTGCCGTCGTCGGCGACGAAGGCGGCCGACAGCGGGATCAGCGTGTTGCGCATCCAGAAGCACTGCTGCGCGGGCTGTTCGAACACGAAGATCATGCCGGCGTTGGGCGCCATCTCCTTGCGGGCCATCAGGCCGATGGCGCGCTGCTCGTCGGTGCGGGCGACCTCGGCATGGATCAGGTGCATGCCCGCGCCGAGCTCGACGACCGGCAGACCGGTCTGCGGGATCTGCTGGGCCATGGCGGGCGCGGCGGCCGACAGCGCGGTGATCAACAGGGCGGTCGACAGGGCGGCGGACGATGCGGCGCGTTTGATATTGAGCATGACGTGACCTCGAGGATGGGCGGATTATCGCGGCCATGTTGCCCGCCCCCGCCGCCTCGGCCGATGCCGGCGCCCGGGGCGCCGACATCCGGCCCGCCAATCGCCCCCGCCGCGACGCGCCGCTGACGCCTGCGGCGTCCTCGGCGCCCGATGGGCTCGACGGGCTCGACGAAGCGCTGCGCCCCGTCACGCAATGGCACGCGGCAACGGGCGGCGAGCGCATCGCGCGCACGCGCTTGCGGCTCTCGGGCATGCATTGCGCCGCCTGCGCCGGGCTGATCGAAACCACGCTGCAGGCGCGCCGTGGGGTTCACGCGGCGCAGGTGAACGCCTCCACCCAGACGCTGATGCTGGACTGGTCGCCGGCGGGTGTCCCGTTCGAGGAGCTGCGGCAATCGCTGAGGGCCGCCGGCTACGACCTCGCCCCTGACCTTGCCGGGCCCGCGCGCGAACTGCGCCGGCGCGAGCACCGGCAGGCCGTCTGGCGGCTGTTCGTGGCGAGCTTCCTGATGATGCAGGTGATGATGCTGGCGTGGCCGTCCTACGTGGCCGCGCCCGGCGAGATGGCGCCGGACCAGGCGGCCCTGCTGCGCTGGGGCCAATGGGTGTTGACGCTGCCGGTCATGCTGCTGGCGGCGGGCCCGTTCTTCCAGGCCGCGGCCTCGCAGCTGCGCCAGCGCCGCATCGGCATGGACGTGCCCGTGGCCCTGGGATTGGCGGTCGCCTTCGTCGCCGGCAGCGGCGCGACGCTCGATCCGGGCGGGCTCTTCGGGCACGAGGTCTACTTCGACTCGATCACCATGTTCGTGGCCTTCCTGCTGGGCGCGCGCTACCTCGAACTGCGCGCGCGACACCGCGCCGCGCAGGCGCTCGAGCACGCCGCCGGCGAACTGCCGGAGCGGGTCGAGCGCCAGAAGCCGGACGGCAGCGTCGAAACGGTGCCCGTGGCGCAGCTGGCGCCGGGAGACCTCGTGCGCGTGGCAGCCGGGCAGCGCATTCCCGCCGATGCCACGGTGGACGCCGGTGCTGGCGCGGTGGATGAGTCGCTGCTCACCGGCGAGTCCAGACCGGTCGCGAAGGCGTCTGGCGACGAGGTGCTCGCCGGCAGCCTGAACCTCCAGGGCGTACTGATGCTGCGGGTGCGGCACGTGGGCGAGCAGACCCGTCTGGCCGGCATCCGCCAGCTGATGACGCAGGCCTTCCAGGACCGTCCGGCGACGCTGCGCATGGCCGACCGCGTGGCGGGATGGTTCCTGGCGGCGGTGCTCGTGCTGGCCGGCTTGGCGGCGCTCGCGTGGCAGCTGATCGATCCCTCGCGGGCGGTGGCCGTGGCGGTGTCCGTGCTGATCGTGACCTGTCCCTGCGCGTTGTCGCTGGCGGCGCCGGCGGCGTGGGTGGCCGCCGCGGGCACCTTGGCGCGACGCGGGCTGTTGCTGTCGCGGCTCGAGGCGATCGAGACGCTGGCCGACATCGACGTCGTCGTCCTCGACAAGACCGGCACGCTGACCGATCCATCGCCCCGGCCCCGGCGCCAATGGCCCGACGCGCTCGACGCCGACGCGCGGTCGGCGGCGCTCGCGCTGGCCGGCGCGTCGCACCATCCGCTGGCGCGCTCGCTCGCGCGAGCGTTGGAGTCCGAACGCGACGCTCCACCCCCGTCGTCGCCGGCGAAGGAGTGGGTGATCGAAGAGTTCAGCGGTCGCGGCCTGGAAGCGCTGGCCGACGATGGACGGCGATGGCGGCTCGGCGCGCCGCGCTGGGCGCTGACGCACTTCGAGCCGCAGGAGCGGCGAACCGGCGTGGCCGATGCGCAGGTCGTGCTCGCCTGTGACGGCATCGTCCGGGCCGCCTGGCTGTTCGACGAGGCGCTGCGCGACGATGGGCGGACGGCGGTGAGCGCCTGGCGCGAGCGCGGGCTGGAGGTGCACCTGCTGTCCGGCGATGCACCCGAGCGCGTGGCCGCGATCGCGGACCAGGTCGGCCCGGTGCGATGGCGCGGCGGCGCGAGTCCCGAAGACAAGCTGGCCCATGTGGCCGCCTTGCAGGCCTGCGGCCATCGCGTGCTGATGATCGGCGACGGCATCAACGACGCGCCGGTGCTCGCGCGTGCGCAGGTCTCGGTGGCGATGGGGCAGGGCGCCGACCTCGCCAAGTCGCGCACCGACGCGCTGCTGGTGTCGGACCGGCTCGGCGCGATCACCACCGCGCTCGGCCTGGCCCGGCGAACGCGCCAGGTGGCCCGCCAGAACCTGGCCTGGTCGGCGCTCTACAACGCGGCGTGCGTGCCGATGGCGCTGGTGGGCTGGCTGCCGCCGTGGGCAGCGGGCCTGGGCATGGCGACGAGTTCGCTGCTGGTGGTGGCCAACGCCGCACGCCTCGGACGCGACACGACCTTCCGTCGGTGAGGCCGCCCCCGACGCCTCGACATCGTTCCGGAACCCGCACATGGACATCCTCTACCTGCTGATCCCGTTCTCGGTCGTGCTGGTCCTGCTGGTGCTGATGGTGTTCGGCTGGGCCGTGCAGGACGGACAGCTCGAGTCGCTGGACCGGGAAGGTCAACGAATCCTCGAGGACGACGCCGGAGCTTGACCGTCATCAACACGCTCGCGAACCAGGCGCCGAACAATCGCCGCCAATCGCGCGAAGAGCGCCTCGAGGAGCCAGCATGGCAAGCAAATCAGAGTCAACGGGAGCACGCTCAGGCGCGCCCAGCTACGAGGACGGCGTGGTCCGCGCCTTCGCGCTGGCGGCGGTGCTGTGGGGCGTGGTGGGAATGCTGGTCGGCGTGGTCATCGCCGCGCAGCTCGCCTGGCCAGAGTTGAACTTCGGCATTCCCTGGCTCAGCTACGGCCGGCTCCGGCCGCTGCACACCAACGCGGTGATCTTCGCCTTCGGCGGCTGCGTGCTGATGGCCACCGCCTTCCACGTCGTCCAGCGCACCAGCCATGTGAAGCTGTTCGCCCCCGCCTTGGCGTGGTTCACCTTCTGGGGCTGGCAGCTCGTCATCGTGCTCGCCGCGATCACCCTGCCGCTGGGCCTGACCACCGGCAAGGAATACGCCGAACTCGAATGGCCCATCGACCTCCTGATCGCCGTGGTCTGGGTCGCCTACGCGATCGTCTTCTTCGGCACGATCGGCGTTCGTCGCGTGCGCCACATCTACGTGGCCAACTGGTTCTTCGGCGCCTTCATCATCGCGGTGGCGCTGCTGCACATCGTCAACAGCGCCGAGATCCCGGTCTCGCTGACCAAGAGCTACTCCGCCTATGCCGGCGTCCAGGACGCCATGGTGCAGTGGTGGTACGGCCACAACGCGGTCGGCTTCTTCCTGACGGCCGGCTTCCTCGGCCTGATGTACTACTACATCCCCAAGCAGGCGAACCGGCCGGTCTACAGCTACCGGCTGTCGATCGTCCACTTCTGGGCGCTGATCTTCACCTACATGTGGGCGGGACCCCACCACCTGCACTACACCGCGCTGCCGGACTGGGCGCAGAGCGTCGGCATGCTGTTCTCGCTGGTGCTGCTGGCGCCGAGCTGGGGCGGGATGATCAACGGCGTCATGACGCTCAGCGGCGCGTGGCACAAGCTGCGCGACGACCCGATCCTGAAGTTCCTCATCGTGGCGCTGTCGTTCTACGGCATGTCGACCTTCGAGGGGCCGATGATGTCGATCAAGACCGTCAACGCGCTGTCCCACTACACCGACTGGACCGTCGGCCACGTGCACAGCGGCGCGCTGGGCTGGGTGGGCTTCATCTCGATGGGGGCGCTGTACCACCTCATCCCCCGCATGTACGGCCGCGTGGAGATGTATTCCAAGCGCGCCATCGAGCTGCACTTCTGGATCGCCACGCTGGGCATCGTGCTCTACATCGCCGCGATGTGGATCGCCGGCGTCATGCAGGGCCTGATGTGGCGCGCGGTGAATCCGGACGGCACGCTGACCTGGACCTTCGCCGAGAGCGTCAAGGCGACCTACCCGTTCTACGTGGTGCGGCTGCTGGGCGGCCTGCTGTACCTGAGCGGGATGTGCCTGATGGCCTGGAACGTCGTGATGACGGTCCGTGTCGGCCGCCCGGCCCGCCATCCCATTCCCGGCGCCGCGTTCGCGGCCGCCGCCTGAACGCCCGGACCCCAAGGAGCACGTCATGGCCAACGCCCATGCCCCCGCCACCGGTCACGAGCGCATCGAGACCAGCAACTTCCTGATGATCGTGCTGGTGCTGCTGACGGTGATCGTCGGCGGCATCGTCGAGATCGTCCCGCTGTTCTTCCAGCGCTCGACCACGCAGGCCGTCGAGCATCTGAAGCCGTATTCCCCGCTGCAGCTCGCCGGTCGCGATGTCTACATCCGCGAGGGTTGCTACAACTGCCACTCCCAGATGATCCGCCCACTGCGCGCCGAGACACTGCGCTACGGGCACTACTCGGTCGCCGGCGAGTTCGTCTACGACCACCCCTTCCAGTGGGGCAGCAAGCGCACCGGCCCCGACCTGGCCCGGGTCGGCGGCAAGTACAGCGACGAGTGGCACCGCCTGCACCTGACCAATCCGCGGGACCTGGTGCCCGAGTCCAACATGCCGGCCTACGCCTGGTTGTCGGGCGCGGCGCTCGATCCGAAGGACCTCGCGCCCAAGATGCGCGCGCTGCGGACTGTCGGGGTGCCCTACACGGACGAGCAGATCGCCCAGGCCGGCGCCGAAGTCCAGGGCAAGACCGAAATGGATGCCGTCGTCGCCTACCTGCAGGTGCTGGGCACCGCGCTGAAGCCCTGATCGGAGCGCCGTCATGCCTGACATCGATGTGAATGTGCTGCGCTCCGCGGTGACCGTGCTGTCACTGCTGGTGTTCGCCGGCATCGTGGGCTGGGCCTATGCCCGCCGCAACCGGGAACGATTCGAAGACCAGGGGGCGCTCGTCCTGTCGGACGAGGACGTGGCGCTCCAAGGAGGTCGTCATGAGTGATTTCGTTTCGAACGGCTGGTCGCTGTTCGTGGCCGCTGCCACCGTGCTGGGCCTGGCCCTGTGCCTGGCCCTGCTGATCATCGCCAGCCGCCGCAAGGTGATGGCCGCCGACAACTCCACCGGCCATGTCTGGGACGAGGACATCCGGGAGCTCAACAACCCGCTGCCTCGCTGGTGGATGGTGCTGTTCGTGCTGACGGTGGTCTTCTCGGTGCTCTATCTGGCGCTGTATCCGGGTCTGGGCGGCTACGCCGGTCGGCTGGGCTGGTCGAGCACCGGCCAGTTCGACGCCGAGCAGGCCAAGGCCCGCGAGGCCATGCGGGCGATCTACGCGAGGTTCGACGGGCTGCCGGTGGAAACCGTGGCCAGGGATCCGCAGGCGATGGGCATCGGCGAACGCCTGTTCGCCAACAACTGCGCCACCTGCCATGGCTCCGACGCCAAGGGGTCCAAGGGCTTCCCGAACCTGACCGACAACGACTGGCTGTATGGCGGCAGCGGCGAGACCCTCATCGAGACGATCACGCGTGGCCGGGAAGGCACGATGCCACCGATGGCGGCGGCGGTCGGCAACGGCGAGGATGTGCGCAACCTGGCGCATTACGTGCTGAGCCTGTCAGGCAGTCCGCACAACTCGGTGGCGGCCGCGCTGGGCAAATCCAGATTCACCGCCTGCGCCGCCTGCCACGGCATGGACGGCCGCGGCAATCAGGCGCTGGGCGCTCCCAACCTCACCGACAAGGTCTGGCTGCACGGTTGGGGCGAGCCTGCGATCGTCGCGATGATCAACAACGGCAAACACAGCCACATGCCGGAGCACGGCTCCCGGCTCAGCCCCGAGCAGATCCGCGTGCTGGCGGCCTATGTCTGGGGGCTGTCTCATGAGCGACCCTGAGCTCAAGACGATCTCGCTGTATGCCTCCGAGGCGAAGGTCTATCCCCGCGCGGTGCATGGGTGGTTTGCCTTCTGGCGCTGGGCGCTGGTGTGGGCGACGCAGCTGCTGTTCTATGGGCTGCCCTGGCTGACCTGGAACGGTCGCCAGGCCGTCCTGTTCGATCTGGACGCGCGGCGCTTCCTGATCTTCGACCTGATCCTGTACCCGCAGGACTTCATCTACCTGACCGCCTTGCTGGTCGTGTCGGCCTTCGGGCTGTTCTTCTTCACCGCGGTGGCGGGCCGGCTGTGGTGCGGCTACGCCTGCCCGCAGACGGTCTACACCGAGATCTTCCTGTGGATCGAGCGGCACACCGAGGGCGACCGCGCGGCGCGCATCCGTCTCGACAAGGCGGTCTGGTCGTTTGGCAAGCTGGGGCGAAAGACGGCGAAACACGCCGCGTGGCTGACCGTGTCGCTCTGGACCGGTTTCACCTTCGTCGGTTACTTCGAACCGATCCGCGTGCTGGGCGAGAACGCCATGCAGGCGGCGCTCGGCGGATGGGAAGTCTTCTGGATCCTGTTCTATGGAATGGCGACCTATGGCAATGCGGGCTACCTGCGGGAACAGGTCTGCAAGTACATGTGTCCCTATGCCCGCTTCCAGAGCGCGATGCTGGATCGGGACACGCTGATCATCAGCTACGACGCCGAGCGCGGCGATCCGCGCGGCCCGCGCTCGAAGAAGGCGGACCTGTCGACGATCGGACTCGGCGCCTGTGTCGATTGCCAGCAGTGCGTCCACGTGTGTCCCACCGGCATCGACATCCGCAAGGGCCTGCAACACGAGTGCATCGGATGCGCCGCCTGCATCGACGTCTGCAACGACGTGATGGACAAGTTCGGCTATCCGCGCGGCCTGATCCGATACGCGACGCAGAACGGCATGCAGCATCGTTGGGGCGCCGCGCGCCAATGGCGACGTGTGTTGCGGCCCCGCGTGCTGATCTACGGCGGGATCCTGCTGGCGGTGTCGGCTGCGCTGGTCTGGAGCCTGGCGGTGCGGATGCCCTTCAAGGTGGATGTGGTGCGCGATCGCGCCGCGCTGGCGCGGGAGGTCGAGGACGGGGTCGTGGAGAACGTCTATCGCCTGCAATTGATGAACGCCGCCGAATCGACGCAGGGGTTCGTGCTGGATGTCGAGGGCATCCCCGGCCTGCGGGTCGCCGCGCCAACCGGGCGATTGACGCTGGCGCCCGCCGAGGCGCGCTGGGTCACCGTCTCGCTGCGTCTGCCCGCGGAGCAGGCGCGGCGGTTGGGACCGGGCGTGCATCCGATGCGGTTCTCGATCCGCCGGGTGGAGGCGGGCGGCCCGTCGGGGGCCGGCGATGCACGCGAACTGTTCGAGAAATCCACTTTCATGGTGCCGCGATGAGCGCGGCATCCGATCCGGCGCCTCGTCGGCGCCCCGGCCTTCAGCGGGAGCTTCCATGACGACGACACGAATCAACGACCTGGACACGCCGGGCAGCGGTCCCTGGTGGCGGCATCCGATGATGTGGCTGGTGGTCGGCGGGCCCGGCATGGTCGTGGTGGCGGGCGTGGCCACCCTGGTGCTCGCTCTGACGCATCCCGACCCTGTCGTCCCTTCGTCGGACGGCGTCGATCGGAGCGGTGTGGCCGCGGAAGCGGGCGCCGACGCCGCGATGGCCCCTGCGATGAAGGCGCGCAACCACGCGGCGACGGGCGGGCAGACCCCCTGATCGATCCTGGCGTCCGGGCTCGTGCCTACACGGCGCGGCGGACCAGTTGCAGCAGCCGGCGCGGCTTGAGGACGCGCAACTCGCGCGCCCGCACCTCTAGCACGCCGTCTTCCTGCATGCGTGAGAAAGTGCGGCTGACCGTCTCCAGCGTGAGCCCCAGATGGCTGCCGATCTCGTCGCGCGTCATGCGCAGCACGACGCTGGACGACGAGAAGCCGCGTGCGCGCAGCCGACGCATCAGGTTGATCAGGAACGCGGCGACACGCTGTTCCGCCCGCATCGAGCCGAGCAGCACCATCATGGCCTGGTCCCGCACGAGTTCCCGGCTCATCAGCCGATGGAACTGGCGCTGCAGGCGGTCGAACTCGCGGGTGAGGTCCTCCAGCCGACCGTAGGGAATGACGCACACCTGCGAGTCCTCCAGCGCGACCGCCTGGCTCGCGTGCGCGCCGTCATAGATGCCGTCCAGGCCCAGCAGCTCGCCGGCCATGTGGAAGCCGGTGACCTGATCGCGGCCGTCCTGCGCCGACGCCGAGGTCTTGAAGAAGCCGGTGCGGACGATGTAGATCGCCTCGAAGACGTCGCCGGTCTTGAACAGCACCGCTCCGCGCGCGACCGCGCGCCGATCGCTCACCATGCGTTCGAGCTGCAGCACCTCCGCGGCGGGCAGGCCGGTCGGCAGGCAGATCTGGCGCAGCGCGCAAGTCGAGCAACTGATCTTGAAGAGGTCGTGCGGCGCGGAGGGGGGCAGGGAAAGTCGGATGCGGCTCGACATGAGGCGGTCAGGCATGCGAGGAAGCGGCGGATTCTTTGTCGGGGCCCCGGCGCCGGCAATGACATCAATCAATGACGATTTGGCAGCAAAGGGTGAGGATCGCCGCCCATGAACCCTGATCCGACCCCGTGGGACCGCAGCATCCCCGATGCCGATCTGCTGCGCCGGTTCGACATCGCCGGACCGCGTTACACCTCCTATCCGACGGCTGACCGCTTTCATGCAGGCATCGATGCCGAACGTCATGGAGAGACGCTCGCGCTGCGCGCGTTCGGCCCTGCGGCGACGCAGCCGCTGTCGGTCTATGTCCACATCCCGTTCTGCGAGTCGGTCTGCTACTACTGCGCCTGCAACAAGGTGGTCACCCGGCATCACGAGCGCGCGGCGGTCTATGTCGACGCGCTGGAGGCGGAGATGGCGCTGGTGCACCGGCGGCTCGGGGCGCGCGCGCTCGTGTCGCAGCTGCATTTCGGCGGTGGCACGCCGACCTTCCTGACCGACCGCGAGCTGTCGATGCTGATGGCCTTGCTGCATCGCCACTTCCGCCTCGCGGCCGATGCCGAGATCTCCATCGAGGTCGATCCGCGGACGATCGACGTCGCGCGGCTGCGCCATCTGCGCACGCTGGGGTTCAACCGGCTGAGCTTCGGCGTGCAGGACTTCGATCCCGACGTGCAGCGGGCCGTGCATCGCGAGCAGAGCCTGGAGAGCGTCACGGCGCTGATGGGCGCCGCGCGCGACCTGGGCTTCCGCTCGATCAATGTCGACCTGATCCACGGCCTGCCGCGCCAGACGCCCACCTCCTTCGCGCGGACGATCGACCAGGTCGCCGCCTTGCGGCCCGACCGCATCGCGCTCTACGGGTACGCCCACCTGCCGCACCGCTTCAAGCCGCAGCGCCGCATCGACACCGCCGCGCTGCCGCCGGCCCCGGACAAGCTGCGGATGCTGGCCGGCGCCATTGCCGGGTTCATCGCCCGTGGCTACAGCTACATCGGCATGGACCACTTCGCGCTGGCGGACGATCCGCTCGCCGTCGCCAAGCGGGAAGGGCGCCTGCATCGCAACTTCCAGGGCTACAGCACCCAGCCGGACTGCGACCTGGTGGCGCTGGGCGTGTCGGCGATCTCCAAGGTCGGCGCCTCGTTCGCGCAGAACGTCAAGACGCTGCCCGAGTACTACGCCGCCCTTCGCGAGGGGCGCCTGCCGGTCGAGCGCGGGCTGACGCTCGACCAGGACGACCTGGTGCGGCGCGACGCGATCATGGCGCTGATGTGCCAGGGCCGGCTCGAGTTCGATCCGATCGAGCGCTCGCACGGGATCGTCGTCGCGGATTACTTCGCGCCGGAACTTGAGCGCCTGCGACAGTTCGCGGCGGACGGCCTGGTGACGATCGATGCGCGCGGCGTGCAGGTCACGCCGATGGGCTGGTTCTTCGTCCGGGCGGTGGCGATGGTGTTCGACCGCTACCTGAAGGCGGTGGATCGCGCCACGCCGCTGATGGCGATGGCTGGCGAGCAAGCATCCGTTGTCGCGGCCGAGGCGCCGGTGCGCTTCTCCCGCATCCTCTGAGGCGCCGCCAGAGGCCGGGATGCTGACACTGGCGCTGGCGGGCTCCGCCTTTCTCATGGGAATCGTGGGCTGCGTCCATTGCGCGGCCATGTGCGTCGCACCATGCGCGGTGGTCTCTGGTGGGCGACGCGCCGGTGTCGCCGCCTTCCATGGCGGCCGGCTCCTGGGCTACGCGGCAGGCGGGGCCGTCGCCGCGGCCAGCGTGGGCGGACTGCTGCGCTGGGAGATCGCTTCCGGCGCGCTGCGCCCGCTGTGGCTCGGGGTTCAGCTCGCCGCGCTGATGTTCGGCCTGCTCCTCGCCTGGCGGGCGGAGTTGCCGGGATGGGCGGTGTGGCGCTGGACAGGACGAACGCCAGCGCGCTTGAGCGTCCCCGCCGGCGCGTTGACCGGGGGCGGCGTCGCGCTCACGCCCGCGCGGACGGCCAGCGCGGGCCTGGCCGGCGTGGCGTGGCTGGCCTGGCCCTGCGGACTCCTGCAATCGGCGCTGACGGTGGCAGCCCTCGCCGACGGCCCCTGGCAGGGCGCGGCGGTGATGGCGGCCTTCGCGCTTGGCTCCTCGCCGGGCTTGGTCGCCGGCCCCTGGCTGCTGACCCGCCTGGGCGGCGCTGACCGGGGTGTCGCCAGCGGCGGATCGGGTGTGCGAATCGCGACCCGGCTCTCCGGCGTCATGCTGGCCGCCGGCGCCCTGTGGGCGCTCGGTCACGGCTTGTGGGCGCAGATCCGCGCGTACTGCGGGTGAAGCCTCCAGGACCACGGCCGGGGCATCAGCCGATTGAAAGTTTCGCTGTCATAGAATCGGCGCTTCCGTTTGTCCCACCCACCCACGCGATTCGCGGAGACGACTCCATGTACCAGCACATCAAGGTGCCCGAGGGCGGCCAGAAGATCACGGTCAATGCCGACTTCTCGCTCAACGTTCCGAACAACCCGATCATTCCTTACATCGAGGGCGACGGCACCGGCTTCGACATCACCCCGGTGATGATCAAGGTGGTGGACGCGGCTGTGGCGAAGGCCTACGGCGGCGCCAAGAAGATCCACTGGATGGAGATCTACGCCGGCGAGAAGTCGACGAAGGTCTATGGCCCCGACGTGTGGCTGCCCGAAGAGACGCTGCAGGTCCTGAAGGACTACGTCGTCTCGATCAAGGGCCCGCTGACGACGCCCGTGGGCGGCGGCATCCGCTCGCTGAACGTGGCGCTGCGTCAGGAACTGGACCTGTACGTCTGCCTGCGCCCGGTGCGCTGGTTCAAGGGCGTGCCCTCGCCGGTCAAGGAACCCGAGAAGACCGACATGGTCATCTTCCGCGAGAACTCGGAAGACATCTACGCCGGCATCGAGTTCGAAGCCCAGAGCGACAAGGCCAAGAAGCTGATCAAGTTCCTGCAGGAGGAATTTGGCGTCAAGAAGATCCGCTTCCCGGAAACCTCGGGCATCGGCGTCAAGCCGGTGTCGAAGGAAGGCACGGAGCGCCTGGTCCGCAAGGCCATCCAGTACGCGATCGACAACGACAAGCCCAGCGTCACGATCGTGCACAAGGGCAACATCATGAAGTTCACCGAAGGTGGCTTCCGTGACTGGGCCTACGCCCTGGCCCAGAAGGAATTCGGCGCCGAGCTGATCGACGGCGGCCCGTGGTGCAAGTTCAAGAACCCGAAGACCGGCAAGGACATCGTGGTCAAGGACAGCATCGCCGACGCGTTCCTGCAGCAGATCCTGCTGCGCCCGGCCGAGTACTCGGTCGTCGCGACGCTGAACCTGAACGGGGACTACATCTCCGACGCGCTGGCTGCCCAGGTCGGCGGCATCGGCATCGCCCCGGGCGCGAACCTGAGCGACTCCGTCGCCATGTTCGAAGCGACCCACGGCACCGCGCCGAAGTACGCGGGCAAGGACTACGTGAACCCCGGTTCCGAGATCCTGTCGGCTGAAATGATGCTGCGCCACATGGGCTGGACCGAAGCGGCCGACCTGATCATCTCGTCGATCGAGAAGTCGATCCTGTCGAAGAAGGTCACGTACGACTTCGCCCGCCTGCTGGACGGCGCGACGCAAGTGTCGTGCTCCGGTTTCGGCCAGGTGATGATCGACAATATGTGAGTCCAGGCCGGCGTAAGCCGGTCCCGACCCGCGACCCCGGCCTGACCCGCCGGGGTTTTCTTTTTTGGGAATCGGCGAACGGCGGCCCGGCGGCGGCCGGCGGTTATCCCAATGCAGAAGGCCCGCTCGCGCGGGCCTTGCTGTGGGCGGTGGATCAGCGCAGGCGGGTCACGCCGCTGCCTGCTGTTGCCCGGCCAGGTTGTCCGCCATCAGCGGGATGCCCAGGGGCGCCTCCATCGCATCGCCGCCGTCCAGCGGGCGGATGTTCTGGGCCAGCTGGCCCTTGGGGCCCTGGACCAATTCATAGCTCACCTTGGAGCCCTGCTTCAGCGTCCGGAAGCCGTCCATCTGAATGGCCGAGAAATGGGCGAAAACGTCCCCTCCGCCTTGTTCGGGTTCAATAAAGCCAAACCCCTTGGCATCGTTGAACCACTTGACCGTGCCTGTTGCCATCGTTCTTCTCCATCCCGGTGTCTTTTTCGCACCGGGGCGGATTCTCAAATCCGTGTCAAGCCAGTGTCAATTGAGGAACTCCCCGGGGTGTAGCGCCGCGAAGGTGACAAACTCGGGGCATTGACAGGCGTTGGCCCGTCCCCATGTAGGGTGCTCCCGCTGTTTATAGAATCGGCTCATGCCTTTGTTTGCTCAACAGTTCCCCCCGGCGGGTCCCCCTGGCGGCGCGCCGCCGCCGGGCACGGAGGAGGGTGGGAATTCCACCACGCTGGAGCGTGTCGCTCAGAAGACGGAGCCTCCGCGCCTGTATCAGGTGCTGATGCTCAATGACGACTTCACGCCGATGGAGTTTGTGGTGATGGTCTTGCAGGAGTATTTCCGCCATGACCTGGATACGGCCACCCAGATCATGTTGAAGATCCATCACGAAGGCCGCGGCGTCTGCGGTGTATTCACCAAGGACGTGGCGGCCACCAAGGTCGAAATGGTGTCGGCGGCCGCACGGCGCGCCGGTCACCCCCTGCAGTGCATTATGGAGGCCGCATGATTGCGCAAGAGCTTGAAGTCAGCCTGCACATGGCGTTTGTCGAGGCACGCCAGCAGCGCCACGAGTTCATCACCGTGGAACACCTGCTGATGGCGCTGCTGGACAACCCGTCCGCGGCCGAGGTGCTGCGCGCCTGCGCAGCGAATATCGAGGACCTGCGCAAGTCGCTTGCGCAGTTCATCAAGGAAAACACCCCCACCGTCGGTGGCACGGACGAGGTCGACACGCAGCCCACGCTGGGATTCCAGCGCGTGATCCAGCGCGCGATCATGCATGTCCAGTCCACCGGCAACGGCAAGAAGGAAGTGACCGGTGCCAACGTGCTGGTCGCGATCTTCGGCGAGAAGGACTCCCACGCGGTCTACTACCTGCACCAGCAGGGCGTCACCCGCCTGGACGTCGTCAACTTCATCGCCCACGGCATCAAGAAGAGCGAGCCGCCCGAGCCCCCGAAGGGCCCGGAAGGCAACGGTGCCGAGTCCGAACGCGAGGAAGGCGAAGGCCAGGGCCAGGGCGGCGGCAAGGGCAGCCCGCTCGAGCAGTTCACCCAGAACCTCAACCAGCATGCCCGCGACGGCAAGATCGATCCGCTGATCGGCCGCGAGCTCGAGGTAGAGCGCGTGGTGCAGGTGCTGTGCCGCCGCCGCAAGAACAACCCGCTGCTGGTGGGCGAAGCCGGCGTGGGCAAGACCGCGATCGCCGAGGGCCTGGCCTGGCGCATCACCGAGGGCCAGGTGCCCGACGTGCTGGCCGAGGCGGTGGTCTATTCGCTGGACATGGGCGCGCTGCTGGCGGGCACCAAGTACCGCGGCGACTTCGAGCAGCGCCTCAAGGCGGTGATCAAGCAGCTCAAGGACCAGCCCGGCGCGATCCTGTTCATCGACGAGATCCACACGCTGATCGGCGCCGGCGCGGCCTCGGGCGGCACGCTGGACGCGAGCAACCTGCTCAAGCCGGCGCTGTCCTCGGGCCAGCTCAAGTGCATCGGCGCGACCACCTTCAGCGAGTACCGCGGCATCTTCGAGAAGGACGCGGCGCTGTCACGGCGCTTCCAGAAGATCGACGTGGTCGAGCCGACCGTGGACCAGACTGTCGAGATCCTCAAGGGCCTGAAGTCGCGCTTCGAGGAGCACCACAGCGTCAAGTACGCGCTGGGTGCGCTGCAGGCCGCGGCGGAGCTGTCGGCCAAGTACATCAATGACCGTCACCTGCCCGACAAGGCGATCGACGTCATCGACGAGGCTGGCGCCGCGCAGCGCGTGCTGCCCAAGAGCAAGCAGAAGAAGACCATCACCCGCGCCGAGGTCGAGGACATCGTCGCCAAGATCGCGCGCATTCCGCCGGCCTCGGTGTCGTCGGACGACCGCGGCAAGCTCAAGAGCCTGGACCGCGACCTGAAGAGCGTGGTCTTCGGCCAGGATCCGTCCATCGATGCGCTGTCCGCGGCCATCAAGATGGCGCGCTCGGGCCTGGGCAAGCCGGACAAGCCGATCGGCTCCTTCCTGTTCAGCGGTCCGACGGGCGTGGGCAAGACCGAGGTGGCCAAGCAGCTCGCCTACATCCTGGGCATCGAGCTGATCCGCTTCGACATGTCCGAGTACATGGAGCGCCACGCCGTCAGCCGCCTGATCGGCGCGCCTCCGGGTTATGTCGGCTTCGACCAGGGCGGCCTGCTGACCGAGGCGATCACCAAGAAGCCGCACGCGGTGCTGCTGCTCGACGAAATCGAGAAGGCGCATCCGGACGTCTTCAACGTGCTGCTGCAGGTGATGGACCATGGCACGCTGACCGACAACAACGGGCGCAAGGCCGACTTCCGCAACGTGATCATCATCATGACCACGAACGCGGGCGCGGAGGCGATGACCAAGTCGACGATCGGCTTCACGACCAAGCGCGAGCAGGGCGACGAGATGGCCGACATCAAGCGGCTGTTCACGCCGGAGTTCCGCAACCGCCTGGACGCCATCGTCAACTTCGGCGCGCTGAACGAGGACATCATCCTGCGCGTGGTGGACAAGTTCCTGCTGCAGCTGGAGAGCCAACTGGCCGAGAAGAAGGTCGAGGTCACCTTCAGCGACGCGCTGCGCAAGCACCTGGCGGCCAAGGGCTTCGATCCGCAGATGGGCGCACGTCCGATGCAGCGCCTGATCCAGGACACCATCCGGCGCGCGCTGGCGGACGAGCTGCTGTTCGGTCGCCTGGTCGACGGTGGTCGCCTGAGCGTGGACGTGGACGACAAGGGCGAGGTCCAGCTCGACATCACGCCCAACAAGAAGGACAACAAGCCCAAGGCGGAGCCGGCGACGGCCGACTGACGCCTGCCCCCTCCACCGAAAGCCCGCTCACGCGGGCTTTTTCATGCCTGCTCGGTGTATCGCATCAAGGGAACCCGGGCCCCGTCTCCGCAGCTTAAGGAGGGAATTTGGCGGCCGTGGCGGCCGCCAAAGGAGGGAGACGGAGGAGACGGGGCCCGGGTTCCCTTGATGGTGCTCAATCGCGTGCCGGGTCCTGCCTGAAGAAGCCAACGAGGAGCCGATACAGCCGCGGCTGCTCGGCGAGCAGCTCGTGCGGCGCGACGAAGAAGGCCTCGACGGCGACGGCGAAGAATTCCTCGGGCGCCTCGGCGCCGTAGGGATCGATGAGCGTTGCATGCCCCGCATCGACCTGGTCGCAGAACCAGTGCCATTCGGCCTCCATCGTCGCGCCCCATTGCTGCCGCAGGGCGGGGTCGTCGATGGGCGGCGCGCCGTCGGGCTCCCCGTCGCGCATGTCGAGCACATGCGCGAACTCATGGATGACGACGTTGTAGACCGAGTCGTGGCCTTCCACGCGCTCGGTCGCCTCGGGGGCGATCTCGCTCCAGGCGAGCATCAGCGGGCCGCCTTCCATCGCCTCGCCGGCCAAGGTTTCGTCGTACGCGTGGACCACGCCGTCCTCGTCCATCGTCTCGCGGGCGGCGACCACTTCGCCCTCGTGCATGACGATGCCGACGAAGCCGTCGTACCAGGACAGTCCCAGCTTCAGCACCGGCAGGCAGGCCTGCGCGGCCACGGCGACGGCCACCTCGTCGGTGACCTCGAAGCCGCCGGCGCCATGGAACTCCTTGGACGCCAGGAACAGCGAGCAGAGCCGGCGCAGCTCGGTCCGGTCCGCCTCGGAACGCCGGGCGATGAACGGGTATTGCGCCAGCGTCAGCGTCCAGAGCTCGTCGGGAATCGCGTACTGGTCAAGCAGCTGGCGCTCGCGGCGTGCGCGCCAGCGCTGGAGCAGGTCGCCGATCACGGCGAGCCGCCTCCCGCATGCGGGTCCGGCGCGGCCGCGTGCATCGGCGCGATGCGATGCAGGCCCCGGGCGTCCATCACCAGCACATCCCCGCGACCGGGACCGTGGTCGTAGTCCCAATCGGACAGCACCGCGCGTGCGAGGCCGTCGCCGAGGTCATGGAGCGCCGGGCGATGCGTGTGGCCATGGATCAGCGTGTCGCAGCCGGCATCGCGCAGCCAGGCCCGGGCCGCGTCGTCGTCGACATCCGCCCAGGTCGAGGGATCGCTCTGGTGCATGCGGCTCTTCGCCCGCAGATGTCGCGCCAGCGCGCGTCGCGCGAAGAGCGGCATCGCACGCAGCGCCGCCAGCACCCCGGGACGCCGCACCGCCGCGCGGGCGCGCAGGTAGCCGACATCGCCCAGGCAGAGCTGATCGCCATGGCTCAGCAGCCAACCGCGTCCGAAGGCTTCCAGCCGCGCCGGGTCCGGCAGCAGCCGCATGCCGGCGTCCTCGGCCATCGGCTCGCCGAGCGCGAAGTCGCGGTTGCCGTGCATGAAGAAGAGGGGTTTGCGCGCGGAGACCCCGCGCAGCAGTTCGAGCGCGAATTGCTCGAACGTACCGGCCTGCCAGCGCGCGTCGTCGCCGATCCAGGCCTCGAAGATGTCGCCCAGCAGGAAGATCGCATCCGCGGGCGTGGCCGACAGGTGGGCGCGCAGTCGCGCCAGCGTCGCCGGCATGTCCGGCGACAGGTGCAGGTCGGAGATCAGGTCGATCCGCCGCCAGCCGGGCTCGGCCCGCAGCGTCGCCAGGCGCGACGGCAGTCGGGGCGCGGGCGACACGGGACGGGCGGCGGAACCGCGACTCACTCGACCGCGACGGCGCGCTCGATGATGACCGCGTCGACCGGCACGTCGTCGTGGAAGCCTGAACGGCTGGTCTTGACCTTCTCGATCTTGTCCACGACGTCCTGGCCGCCGACGACCTTGCCGAACACCGCGTAGCCCCAGCCCGACGGGCTTTCGCTCTTGAAGTTCAGGAAGTCGTTGTCGACGGTGTTGATGAAGAACTGCGCGCTGGCCGAGTGCGGCGCATTGGTGCGCGCCATCGCCACGGTGTACTTGTCGTTCTTCAGGCCGTTGTTGGCCTCGTTCTGGATCGGGGCGTCGGTGGGCTTCTGCTTCATGCCTTCCTCGAAGCCGCCGCCCTGGGCCATGAAGCCCTTGATGACGCGATGGAAGATGGTGCCGTCGTAATGGCCCTTGGCCACGTAGGCCAGGAAGTTCTCGACGGTCTTGGGGGCCTTGGCGTCATCCAGCTCGAGGGTGATCAGACCCTGGTTGGTGTGCAGTTCGACTTTCTTGCTCATGTCGGTGACTCCTTATTTCTCGACGGTGGCCTTGTGGATGAGGATGGGCGTGCCGGGCAGGTTCTGGAACGCCGGATTCTTGGGCGACGGCGCGGTCGGCACGGCCCGGATCTTGTCGACGACCTCCATGCCCTCGGATACGTAGCCGAAGACCGCATAGCCGCGGCCGTCGGCGGCGAAGCCGGGGTCCAGGGCCGGGTTGTCGACGACGTTGATGAAGAACTGCGAGGTCGCGGAGTTCGGATCGTTGGTCCGCGCCATCGCGACGCTGCCGCGGATGTTCATCAGGCCGTTGCCGGCCTCCAGCGGAATCGGCGCCTTGGTCGGGCGCTGCTTCAGGTCGGGCGTGTAGCCGCCGGTCTGGATCATGAAGTCGCCGATGACGCGATGGAAGATCACGCCGTTGTAATGGCCGGCCTTCACGTAGGCGAGGAAATTGGCGACGGTCTTGGGCGCCTTCTCGGCGTCCAGCGTGATCTTGATGTCGCCGACGCTGGTGTTCAGCTTGACGACCTGCGCCTGGGCGAGCGATGCCGCCAGGCTCAGCACGGCGGCGCCGGCGGCGAGCAGGAGTGGGGATGTCCTCATGGTCCTCGTGTCGGTGGGGGTGGAGGGAGGTGACGGGCGGCGGTGTGCGGGCGTGGCGCGCGGTCGGCGCGCCCTCGCCGATCATCGCTGCTGGGCGCCCTTGGCGTTGTTGAACGCGGTGACGCGCTGCAGCTTGACCTTCAGCGCGGTGTCGTCGCCCAGCGCCTGCTTGAGCGCGCGTTCATACGATTGCTGGGCCAGGCGCATGAGCACGTCGCCCATGTTTTCCTGCGCCTGCGCATGGTCCGGCTGCAGGTCCAGCGCGCGGGTCAATGCCTGGCGCGCCGCCTCGTACTCGCCGCGCGCCGCATGGATGACGGCCAGGTTGTTGTAGGGATCGGCGAGATCGGGGAAGTCCTCGGTCAGCCGGGTGAAGATCACACGGGCCCGCTCCAGCTGCTGGGTCTCCAGCAGCATGGTGCCGAGCGCGAAGCGCAGGCGGGGGTCGTCGGGCGTGGTCTTGAGGCCGGCTTCGGCGGTCTGGATGGCCTGCTCGCGCTTGCCGGCGGCCCACTGGGCCTGGGCCTCGTCGAGCACGGCGGCGTGCGTCAGGGTCGCGCCGGTCATCGCCAGGGCGACGCAGCAGGCTCGGAACAGGGCGGGGAGTCTTGGCATAAAGTCGGGCCGCTATACTGCCAGGCATTCTAGAGCGAGCTTTCGTCTCCCGCTCGTCCCCCGGCCGGCCCTCCGCCCCACCCGCACCGCACCGTCGAATGCGCCGACGCCCAGCGACCCGTCGCTGGCCCGGCGCGACATACGTATGTCTTCCTTGCGCATCTACAACACGCTGACCCGCCAGCTGCAGCCCTTCCAACCGATCGAGCCGGGCAAGGTCCGCCTGTACGTCTGCGGCATCACCGTCTACGACCTGTGCCACATGGGGCATGCGCGGATGAACCTCGCCTTCGACGTCGTCTATCGCTGGCTGTCCGCCAGCGGCTACGACGTCACCTTCGTGCGCAACATCACCGACATCGAGGACAAGATCATCCGCCGCGCGCTCGAGCGCGGCATCACGATCCGCCAGCTGACCGACGAGATGATCGCGGCCATGCACCGCGACTTCGCGGCGCTGGGCATCGCCACGCCGACGCACGAGCCGCGCGCCACCGACTACGTCCCGCAGATGCTGGACATCATCGGCAAGCTCGAGGCCAAGGGCTTGGCTTACCACGCCGACGGCGGCGACGTGAACTACGCGGTGCGCAAGTTCGAGGGCTACGGCAAGCTCAGCGGCAAGTCGCCGGACCAGCTGCGCGCCGGCGAGCGCGTCGCGGTCGACGACGGCAAGCGCGACCCGCTGGACTTCGTGCTCTGGAAGTCGGCCAAGCCCGACGAGCCGGCCGAGGCCAAGTGGGCCAGCCCCTGGGGCGAAGGCCGTCCCGGCTGGCACATCGAGTGCTCGGCGATGAGCTGCGCGCTGCTGGGCGAGCGCTTCGACATCCACGGCGGCGGCATGGACCTGCAGTTCCCGCACCATGAGAACGAGATCGCGCAGAGCGAGGGCGCCTTCGGCCATCCCTTCGTCAACCTCTGGATGCACAACGGCTTCCTGAACATCGACGGCGAGAAGATGTCCAAGAGTTTGGGCAACTTCTTCACCATCCAGGAAGTGCTGGAGAAGTTCGACGGCGAGTCGATCCGCTTCTTCATGCTGCGCACGCAGTACCGCAGCCCGTTCAACTTCAGCGACGTCAGCCTGGACGACGCGCGCACCGCGCTGCGCCGGCTCTACACCGCGCTGGACGCGGTGGCGCCGGCGGACGTGGCGATCGACTGGACGCAGGGGCCGGCGGCGGCCTTCAAGGCCGCGATGGACGACGACTTCAACACGCCGGGCGCGCTGGCCGTGCTGTTCGAACTGGCCAACCAGGTCAATCGCGACCGCTCCGCGCAGGATGCCGGGCTGCTCAAGGCGCTCGGCGGCGTGCTGGGCGTGCTGCAGCAGTCGCCCAAGGCCTTCCTGCAGGCCGGCGCCGGCCTGGACGAAGGCGCGATCGAGGCGCAGATCGCCGCGCGCGCCGCGGCCAAGGCGGGCCGTGACTTCGCCGAGGCCGACCGCATCCGCAAGGCGCTGCTCGATCAGGGCATCGAGCTGAAGGATTCCGCCACCGGCACGACCTGGGTTCGCGCGTCGAAGGTGGGAGAGCAGGCCTGATGGCGCGTGTGGCGACCGCCGGGGTGACCCCGGACTACTGGGACGAGGCCTGCAGACACCTGGTCAAGCGCGACCGGGTGATGAAGAAGTTGATCCCGCAATTCGGCGAAGCGCGGCTGCAGAGCCGCGGCGACGCGTTCACCACGCTGGCGCGTTCGATCGTCGGTCAGCAGATTTCGGTGAAGGCCGCGCAGAGCGTGTGGGACAAGTTCGCCGAGCTGACCTCGGGGCCGTCCAACCGCATCAAGCCGACCGAGGTGCTGGGCCTGGAGAAGGCGGCGCTGCGCGAAGTCGGCCTGTCGGTGCGCAAGGTCGAGTACCTCAGCGACCTGGCGCAGCATTTCGAGTCGGGCCAGGTCCATGTGCGCCAATGGGCGCAGATGGAGGACGAAGCCATCATCGAGGAACTGGTCGCGATCCGCGGCATCGGCCGCTGGACGGCCGAGATGTTCCTGATCTTCCACCTGATGCGCCCGAACGTGCTGCCGCTGGACGACCTGGGATTGCTGAAAGGCATCAGCCAGCATTACTTCAGCGACGAGCCGGTGTCGCGGGCCGAGGCCCGTGAACTGGGCGAAGGTTGGGCCCCGTATCGCTCGGTGGCCACATGGTACATTTGGCGGAGCCTCGATCCGCTACCCGTGGATTACTGAGAATGAGCAAGAAACACTTCCTCGAATTCGAGCAGCCCATCGCCGAGCTCGAAACCAAGATCGACGAACTCCGCTACGTGCAGAGCGAGTCCGCGGTGGACATCTCCGAGGAGATCGACCGCCTGGGCAAGAAGAGCCACCAGCTGACGAAGGACATCTACGCGAATGTCCTGCCGTGGCAGGTCTATCAAGTGGCTCGCCATCCGCAACGTCCGCAGACGCTGGACTACTGCGCCGAAGTCTTCACCGAATTCCAGGAGCTGCACGGCGACCGCCATTTCGCGGATGACGCCGCGATCGTCGGCGGCCTGGCACGCTTCAATGGCCAGGCCTGCATGGTCATCGGCCACCAGCGCGGCGCCGACGCCAAGGAGCGCACGCTGCGCAACTTCGGCATGCCGCGCCCGGAGGGCTATCGCAAGGCGCTGCGCCTGATGAAGCTGGCCGAGAAGTTCGGCCTGCCGGTCTTCACCTTCATCGACACGATGGGCGCATACCCCGGCATCGGTGCCGAGGAACGCGGGCAGTCCGAGGCGATCGGTCGCAACATCTTCGAGATGGCCCAACTGGAAGTGCCCATCGTCGCGACGGTGATCGGCGAGGGCGGCTCCGGCGGCGCGCTGGCCATCGGCGTGGCCGACCAGGTGCTGATGCTGCAGTTCTCCGCCTACTCGGTGATCTCGCCCGAAGGCTGCGCGTCCATCCTCTGGAAGACCGCCGCGCGCGCGTCCGAGGCCGCCGAGGCCCTGGGCATCACCGCGCATCGCCTCAAGGCCCTGGGCCTGATCGACAAGATCGTCAACGAGCCGGTCGGCGGCGCGCACCGCGATCCGAAGCAGATGGCTTCGAACCTGAAGCGCGCCCTTGGTGATGCGCTGCGCCAGGTCTCCGACCTGAAGACCAAGGATCTGCTGGAGCGCCGCTACGAGCGCCTGCAGGCCTATGGTCGATTCAGCGACACCAAGAGCCGCTGATCCCGCCGGATCCGCCACCCTCGGCGATCCGGCACCACGCCGCGTGATCGCGGTCGCCTGCAGCGGCGGCCGCGACTCGACGGCGCTCCTCCATGCCACCGCCAGCGCCGCCCGTTCATTCGGTGTCCGCGTGGTGGCGCTGCACATCCATCACGGCCTGAGCGCCCACGCGGACGCGTGGCTCGCGCAGCTGCGCGAGCAGGTGACCGAGTGGGCTGCGCAAGGGCTGCCGGTGGAGTTCGTCCATGAGCGCCTGACGGATGCGCCGGCGCCTGGCGACAGCACCGAGGCATGGGCCCGTGCCGGCCGCTACGAGGCGCTGCAGCGCCAGGCCCTGGCCGCCGGCGCCGACCTGCTGCTGCTGGCGCACCACCGCCGCGATCAAGCCGAAACCTTCCTGTTGCAGGCCCTGCGCGGCGCCGGTGTCGCGGGCCTGTCCTCGATGCCGCGCGCGCAGTGGCGCGACGGTGTCTGCTGGGCTCGCCCCTGGCTGGACCATCCGCGGGAAGCGATCGAGGCTTATGTCCACGAGCACAAGCTGAGCTTCGTCGACGACAACAGCAATGGCGATCCACGCTTCGCGCGCAACCGGCTGCGCCAGACCCTCTGGCCGGCGCTGATGGCGCAGGGCGCGGGCGCGGAAACCGCATTGGCGCGCGCGGCCGGATGGGCGCAGGAAGCGGCTGAACTCCAGCGCGAGGTGGCCGAGGATGATCTCGCGCAATGGGCCGATGCGAGCGGCCTCGCGCAGGCGATGCTGACGTCCCTCAGCCCGGCGCGCGCGGCCAACGCGCTGCGGGCCTGGCTGCATCGCGTCACCGGACGGGCGGCACCGGCCACGCTGATCCGACGGCTCCTCGACGAAGCGCCCGTTGCCACGGTGGCGCGATGGCCACTGGGCGCTCCGAGCGCTGCGGGGGCCGTGGGCGGTGTTGAACTGCACCTCTATCGCGGCCGCTTCTTCGTGCAGGCCCGCTCGAAGACGCCGCCTCCCGCGCCCGCGGAGGCGTTGCCGGCGTCGCTCATCGGACTGGGCATCGCCATGAGCCCTTGCGCACCGCGCGAGCGCCTCGACCTCGCGCGCGCCGGCCGCCACCCGATCCCGTCGTGGGGCGGCGCATTCGATGTCGAACCCGTGACCACGGGGGGCGTCGCGCTTTCTGCGCTCAGCAATGTCGAGTTGCGCCGGCGCGAAGGCGGCGAGCAGTTCCAGTCGCATCCCAAGGGCCTGGCGCGGGCGCTGAAGAAATGCTGGCAGAGCGCGGGAATCCCCGCTGTCCAGAGGGAAGGGCCCCTGGTCTACGTCGACGGACGTCTGCTCTTCGTGCCCGGCCTGGGCCTGGATGCGCGCTGGCGTTCGGACGCCGGCGAAGCACAAATGACGCTGCGATGGGTGCCGGATGCATGCGGATCACGCATGGGCAGCGACGTTGCGGGCAAGGGCGCGTCTTAGAATCGCCCGCTGTGGTCGCGGTGCACCTCCTTCCCGCGCTAACGCGGACGCCGCCAGGGCGTCCCACCAGCAGTCTCTGACACTCCCATGGCATTGATCGTTCACAAGTACGGCGGCACCTCGATGGGGTCGACCGACCGTATCCGCAATGTCGCCAAGCGCGTCGCCAAATGGGCGCGGGCCGGCCACCAGATGGTGGTGGTCCCCTCGGCGATGAGCGGCGAGACCAACCGCCTGCTCGGCCTGGCCAAGGAACTGTCGCCCGGCAGTTCTTCGCCGTCGCTGATGCGCGAGCTCGACATGATCGCCTCCACCGGCGAGCAGGTCTCGGTGGGCCTGCTGGCCATCGCGCTGCAGGCCGAGGGCATGGACGCGGTCAGCTACACCGGCTGGCAGGTCGGCGTGTCGACCGACAACTCGTACACCAAGGCCCGCATCGAGAGCATCGACGACGCGAAGGTCAAGGCCGACCTGGATGCCGGCAAGGTCGTCGTGATCACCGGCTTCCAGGGCGTGGACGAGGACCGCAACATCACGACGCTGGGTCGCGGCGGCTCGGACACGTCGGCGGTGGCGATCGCGGCGGCGATCAAGGCCGACGAATGCCTGATCTACACCGACGTCGACGGCGTCTACACCACCGATCCGCGCGTCGTGCCGGAAGCCCGGCGCATGAGCACCATCAGCTTCGAGGAGATGCTGGAGATGGCGTCGCTCGGCTCCAAGGTGCTGCAGATCCGCTCGGTGGAATTCGCCGGCAAGTACCGCGTGCCGATGCGCGTGCTGAGCAGCTTCACGCCGTGGGACATCGACATCAACGAGGAAGCCAAGTCCGGCACCCTGATCACTTTTGAAGAGGACGAACAAATGGAACAAGCCGTCGTCTCCGGCATTGCATTCAACCGCGACGAGGCCAAGGTGACGCTGCTGGGCGTGCCGGACAAGCCCGGCATCGCGTTCCAGATCCTGGGCCCGGTGGCCGACGCCAACATCGATGTCGACGTCATCATCCAGAACGTGTCGCAGGACGGGAAGACCGACTTCTCCTTCACCGTGCACCGCAACGACTACCAGCGCGCGATGGAGCTGCTGGAGAAGACCGTGGGCCCGGCGGTGCAGGCCGCCAAGGTGATCGGCGACCAGCGCATCTGCAAGGTGTCCATCGTCGGCATCGGCATGCGCTCGCATGTGGGCGTGGCGTCGAAGATGTTCCGCTCGCTGTCGGAAGAGGGCATCAACATCCAGATGATCACGACCAGTGAGATCAAGACCTCCGTCGTCATCGACGAGAAGTACATGGAACTGGCCGTGCGCGCGCTGCATCGCGCGTTCGATCTGGACCAGGAAGTCGAGGCCTGAGCGCCGGTCGCACGGCGATTCAACCGGAGTTTCGGTTGAGGGCCAGGAAAGCCATGCTATAGTCGCTGCTTCTCCGGTTGGAGACGTGACCGAGTGGCCGAAGGTGCTCCCCTGCTAAGGGAGTATGCGGGCAAAACCTGCATCGAGGGTTCGAATCCCTCCGTCTCCGCCAACCAGATGTGAAACCCCCGCAGCGCAAGTTGCGGGGGTTTTCGCATTCAGGGCCGGCATGCTTGGCCCGATGTGGCCTACAGTGGGTCGCATGTACATGCCCAAGCATTTCGACCTGCCGGATCTCTCGCACGCGCGGTTGATGATCCAGGAGCATCCGTTGGCCACGCTGATGCTGATCGATCCCACGCACGGCCTGTCGGCGACACCGGTGCCGATGATCTGGGGCGCGCCGAGCGAGGCGTCGAGCAGCGCGACGGGCCAGGCGTCGACCGGCGAGGGCTGGTGGCTCGAGGGCCACCTCGCGCGCGCGAACCCGCATGTGGCGGCGCTGATGTCCGGCGAGATCGGCGAGGTGCTGGTGCAGTTCAACGGGCCTGGCGCGTACATCTCGCCCAGCCACTACGACACGCCGCTGTCGGTGCCGACCTGGAACTACCTGACCCTGCAGGTCCATGGCGGCGTGCAGGTCATCGACGACGAGGCCGGCAAGGATGCGCTGCTCAAGCGCCTGATCGCGACGCAGGAGCCCGATTACGCCGCGCAGTGGCGCGGTCTGCCAGCGGACTTCCAACGCAAGCTGCTGGGCGCGATCGTGGGTTTCCGCATCCCGGTCGAGCGCTGGACGATGAAGGCCAAACTCAGCCAGAACCGCACCGCCGACGAGCGGGCGCGGATCCTCGCGCACCAGGAGCACCATGGCTCGCTCGAGGAGCAGATGCTGGCGCGCTGGGTGCGCGAACTCACGCCGCGCTGATCGCTTGGTTCACATGCTCACGTAGTTCGGCCCGCCGCCGCCTTCCGGCGTGACCCAGACGATGTTCTGCGTCGGGTCCTTGATGTCGCAGGTCTTGCAGTGCACGCAGTTCTGCGCGTTGATCTGCAGGCGCTGCGCGCCGGCGTCGCCGACGAACTCGTACACGCCGGCCGGGCAGTAGCGGCTTTCCGGGCCGGCGTACTTGGCCAGGTTGACGTCCACCGGCACGCTGTCGTTCTTCAGCGTCAGGTGCGCGGGCTGGTTCTCCTCATGGTTCGTGTTGGACACGAACACCGACGACAGCCGGTCGAAGGTCAGCTTGCCGTCGGGCTTCGGATACTCGATCTTCGGCATCTCCGACGCCGGGCGCAGGTAGGCATGATCAGGCTTGTCGCGATGCAGCGTCCACGGCGGGCTCTTGATGCCGATCTTGGGCAGCAGCCATTGCTCGATGCCGGTCATCAGCGTGCCAACGGTGTTGCCCTTCTTGAACCAGGTCTTGAAGTTGCGCGATTGATCGAGTTCCTCGCGCAGCCAGCTGCGCTCGAAGGTGGCCGGGTAGGCGCTGAGCTCGTCCAGCGAGCGCCCCGCGGCGAGCGCCTCGGCGATCGCGTCGGCGCACATCATCCCGGACTTGATCGCGGCATGGCTGCCCTTGATGCGCGCGGCGTTCAGGTAGCCGGCGTCGTCGCCCACCAGCGCACCGCCCGGGAAGACCTGCTTGGGCAGGCTCAGCAGACCGCCCGCGGTGATCGCGCGCGCGCCATAACCCAGGCGCTTGCCGCCTTCGATGTGTTTGCGGATCGCCGGGTGCGTCTTCCAGCGCTGCATTTCCTCGAAGGGCGACAGCCACGGATTCTTGTAGTCGAGTCCGACCACGAAGCCCAGCGTCACCTTGTTGCCCTCGAGGTGGTACAGGAAGCCGCCGCCGTAGGTCTCGCTGTCCATCGGCCAGCCGGCGGTGTGCACCACCAGGCCCGGCTGCGCCTTGTCGGCCGGCACTTCCCACAGCTCCTTGATGCCGATGCCGTAGGTCTGCGGATCCTTGCCGGCGTCGAGCTGGAACTTCGTGATCAGCTGCTTGCCCAGGTGGCCGCGCGCGCCCTCCGCGAAGATCGTGTACTTGCCATGCAGCTCCATGCCGAGCTGGAAGCCCTCATGCGGCTGGCCGTCCTTGCCCAGGCCGACGTTGCCGGTGGCCACGCCCTTGACGCGCCCCTGCTCGTCGTAGACGACCTCGGCGGCGGCGAAGCCGGCGAAGATCTCCACGCCCAGCGCCTCGGCCTGCTGCGCCAGCCACTTGGTGACGTTGCCCAGCGAGATGACGTAGTTGCCCCCGTTGTGGAAGCAGCCCGGGATCAGGAACTGCGGCGTGTCGGTGTGGCCGGACTCGCTCAGGAACAGCACCTGGTCGCCGGTGACGGGCTGGTTCAGCGGGGCGCCCAGTTCCTTCCAGTTGGGGAACAGCTCGGTGAGGGCCTTGGGGTCCATGACCGCGCCCGACAGGATGTGGGCGCCGGCCTCCGAGCCCTTCTCCAGCACGACGACCGAGATCTCCTGGCCCTTTTCGGCCGCGATCTGCTTGAGCCGGATCGCCGTGGCCAGGCCCGCGGGACCACCGCCGACGACCACCACGTCGTAGTCCATGCTGTCGCGGGGACCGTACTGGGCAACAAGTTCTTCGGAGGTCATGGTCATCCTTGCTCGTTCTAGTAAGAGGCCTGGCCGCGACCGCGCGGTCGGCGGGCGGGGGCCGGCTCGCGGTCTGGCTGGGGCGGGTTGCGGCGCATTCTAGCCGCGCGATCAAAAAAAAGAACGGTCGTGCTTTTTGTGAACTAGAGAGGGACGTCGACAGCGCGATGTCCGGTCGCGCCGACCCGAATGGGGGTCCTGCGCGCGAGGCGGGCGCCGTACCATGCCTGCCTCCATGGTGAGCAGAGGACCTCATGACCATCCACATCCAACGCGACAGGACCGGCCCGATGCGGCAGACGGTGCGCATCCGCGACCACCAGTTCACTGCCGACCAGCCGGTGTCCGGCGGCGGCGAGGACGCCGGCCCGGATCCGCATGAGCTCTACGACTCGGCGCTGGGCACCTGCAAGGCGCTGACGGTGCTCTGGTATGCGCAGCGCAAGGGCCTGCCGCTGGAGGACGTGCTGGTGGAGGTCGAGCGCGACGGCTCCCAGGAGCGGCAGGGTCTGTACAAGCTCAAGGCCACGCTCACCTTCGTCGGCGACCTGACGGACGAGCAGCGCCAGCAACTGCTCGCCGTCGCCGAGAAGTGCCCGGTCCACAAGCTGATGACGCAGGTGACGACCGAGATCCAGACCGTGATGGCGGGCTGAGGTCGGCGCGGCGCGGCCCGCGTGCTATCGTGCCCGGCACCTTGTCCGGTCACACGAGAAGTTTTGCGAGAGACCTTGCCATGAGCTACAGCATCGATCTGGAGGGCCGCGTGGCCCTCGTCACGGGCGCGTCCAGCGGCTTGGGCGCGCAGTTCGCGAGAACCTTGGCCAAGTCGGGCGCCTGCGTGGTGCTGGCGGCGCGGCGCGTGGAGCGGCTCAAGGCGCTGCGCGCCGAGATCGAGGCCGGCGGCGGCGACGCGCACGTGGTGCAGCTGGACGTCACCGACATCGACAGCATCAAGGCCGCGGTCGCCCGCGCGGAGACCGAGGTCGGCACGCTCGACATCCTGATCAACAACTCCGGCGTGAGCACGACCCAGAAGCTGGTGGACGTGACGCCGGAGGACTACGACTTCGTGATGGACACCAACGTGCGCGGCGCGTTCTTCGTCGCGCAGGAGGTCGGCAAGCGGATGCTGGCCCGCGCGCGCGGCGCCGCGCCGGGCACCTACACCGGCGGCCGCATCGTCAACATCGCGTCGATGGCGGGCCTGCGGGTGCTGTCGCAGATCGGCGTGTATGCGATGAGCAAGGCGGCGGTGGTGCACATGACGCGCGCGATGGCGCTGGAGTGGGGCAAGTTCGACATCAACGTCAACGCGATCTGCCCCGGCTACATCGACACCGAGATCAACCACCACCACTGGCAGACCGAGCAGGGCCGCAAGCTGGTGGAGCTGCTGCCCCGCAAGCGCGTGGGCACGCCGCAAGACCTGGACACGACGCTGCTGATGCTGTGCGCCAAGGAGAGTCGCTTCATCAATGGCGCGATCATCCAGGCCGACGACGGCTTCGGCGTCTGAGCCGGACGGGCCGGACCGACAAGACCGAGAGAACTGAAAGAAGCGAGCCGATGGCGGTGAGAGAACTGAGCGCGCTCGAGGCGCGCGTGCTGGCGGTGCTGGTGGAGAAGGCGTCCACGGTGCCGGACAGCTATCCGATGTCGCTGAACAGCCTGACGCTGGGCGTGAACCAGAAGACGGCGCGCGATCCGGTGATGAACGCGGGCGAGTCCGACGTGGCCGCGGCCCTGGACGAGCTCAAGGCGATGAGCCTGGTGAACAGCGTGAGCGGCAGCCGCGTGGCGCGCTTCGAGCACAACATGAAGCGGGTGTACGGCATCCCCGGCCAGGCCGAGGCGCTGCTGGCGGTGCTGATGCTGCGCGGGCCGCAGACCTCGGCGGAGCTGCGGATCAACTGCGAGCGGCTGCACCGCTTCGCCGATGTCTCGTCGGTGGAGGGCTTCCTGGAGGAGCTGGCGACGCGCGAGCCGGCGCTGGCGCTGAAGCTGCCCAAGGCCCCCGGCGCGCGCGAGGCGCGCTGGGCCCACCTGCTCAGCGGAGCGCCGGAGATCCCGGTGGGCGGCGGTGCGTCGTCGGGCGCGTCGTCGTCATCGTGGTCGTCCGGCGGCGCGCGCGACGAGGAACTCGCCGCGCTGCGCGCCGAGGTCGAGCAGCTCAAGGCGGCGGTGGCGCGCATCCAGACCGAGCTCGGCCTCGGCTGAGGCCGGCCTAGTCCGGCCCGCGCGCCGGATCCTTCGTCAGATCTTCACCGCGGCCTTCAGGCTGTCGCGCGCGGCCTGGTTGAGGCGGACCTGGTACGTGAGGAAGGTCAACTGGTCGACGAGCGTGGCGCCCGCGGGGTTCGACACCCACGAGCCGGCGCCCAGCAGCGTGCCGTCCTTGATCATCGAGCCGGTGTAGACGTTGCCACCCAGTTCGAAGTAGATGCGGTACTGGACCGTCGCGCTCAGCGTGCTCGACTGCGGACGCGGCGACGACGCGACCCAGATCGGCACGCCGCCGACGGTCCGGATCTCGCCGTCGGCCAGGTGGTAGGTGCGGCCATCGCTGTTGGAGGTGAAGCCCGCGCTCAACACGTCCGTCAGCGTGCTGCCGTCGACGCAGGAGGACACGGCCGGCCCGGCCGTGATGCCGCGGCAGTCGAAGACGTCGTAGCGGTCGCCAGCGGTCTTCTGCGTGTACTTCAGGTAGCCGGCGCCGGCGGCGAACATGGCGGTGCTGTCGAGCACGCCGGAGTTGGCGAACACCGCGTTGTAGAAGTGCTTGAACTCGTCCGGCGCGCTGCCCAGCGTGCCGGTCAGCGCCACGGCCTGGTACTCGCTGCGGATCGTCGAGTACGCCACCGTCGTGTTGTCGTTGGCCAGGATGTCCATGCGCACGTCGCTGCCGACATAACTCGCGCGCTGGGCGCCGCCGGTGGACGGCACCACCCGCACGGCGCCGTCCTTGAGCACGCGCGTGCCCGTTGGCGAGAACAGCGCGAGCTTGGGGGAGAGCGAGGTCGGATCGCTCTGGCGATAGGTCTGCGGGCCGTTCGTCAGCGGCGACAGCGCGAGCTGGCCGAAATCGGACATCAGGAAGTTGGAGCCACTCACCTGCGGGCCGCTGAGCCGCAGCGACCACAGCAGGTTGAAGTTGCCCGGCTGCGGGCTGAGGATGGTGCTTTCGAAGGCCTGCTGGTTGGCGCTGAGCTTGAGCGTCAGCTGCGCGGCGTTGCTGGTGACGCTGCCGCCCTTGTTGGACACCACCACCGTGTAGCGGTCGCCGTGGTTGGCGTAGGTGGCCGGCGGCGTCGTGTAGCTCGTGGAGGTCGCGCCGGCGATGTCGGCGCCGTTGCGCTTCCATTGGTAGACGAGGTCGCTGCCGGACGCGGTCACCGTGAAGCTGGCGGTGGCGTCGGTCAGCACGCTGGCGTTGGCCGGCTGCGTCTGGAAGGTGGGCGCGGTGGCGGTCCCGCCGGTCGGCGTGCCGGGCGTACTCGGTGTACTGGGCGTGCCGGCCGTCGGCGGGTTGTTGGTGCCGGTCAGCGGGGCGCCGGCCTCGCCGCCGCCACCGCCGCAAGCGGCGACCAGGATGGCAACGGCCGCCAGGATGGCGGCGTTCTGGTGTCTCGTCGAGACCATGGGATCCTCCCTCGAAAGCAATGCGCAGGCGGAAGTCCGAGGCACGGCCTCCGCGGTGTTGTGGGCGGCGAGTATAGGAACGGGCCACGTGAGGAATCCGTGACGGTGTGGCGTGGAACTTCACGCGCGCGCAACAAGACGGTGCGGGGCGGTGCATTTGCACGCCAGGGCCGAGAATCGCGGGCCGATGGAGGCGGGCACCCCGCCTGCTCCTGCGCGGGTTGCGAGCTCCTTCGGGAGGCACGCCCCGCGGCGCGCGGCGTGTCGCCGAGCCGGCTTGGCGGATGAACGGGTGCAGGTCGACGCGAGGGAGAGGCGATGCCATACCGCGGGTTCGTGCAGGAGCAGGCCAGTCCGGCGCAGCGCTGGGCCGTGGCCCTGCTTTGCGCGCTGGTGCTGATCTCGGTGGCGGCGGTGGCGCCCTGGGCGGCGCGGCCCTGGCCGCCGCTGGCCCACATCAGCGGCATCTATGGCGCCGCCACCGCGATGATCGACCTGGCCACCTTCTGGCTGCTGATCTCGACGCCGCGGCCGCACCGCTCCCATGTCATCGTGGCCTCGGCCTACCTGTTCGCGAGCTTGATGGCGGTCCTTCATGTGCTGACCTTCCCCGGCGCGCTTTTTGCGGATCGCGCGGTGTTCGGCTCCCCCCATGCGGTCAGTTGGCTGTTCGTCGGCTGGCGCGCGGGCTTCGGCCTGTTCGTGGTCTGGGCGATCCTGGCGGAGACGGACGCCGTCGGCCCCATCGGGCGCCGGCCGAGTGCCTGGCCGCTGCTGGTCGCCTTGCTGGCCGCCGGCGCGTTGGCGGTCAGTTCGCAGCTCACCGACTTCGGCGCCTTGCGGTCGGACGGCCAGCGCCTGCTCCTAAGTCCGGTGAGCCGCGTCGGCGCCTACCTCAGCGTCGGCGCGGCCGCGGTCGCGGTGCTGCTGATCTGGCGCCGCGGGCTGTTCGGCCGGGCCATCTACGCGTGGCTGGCCTTCGTGCTGGTCGCGGAAGGCGCCGGCGTCTGGCTGAGCACCCACAGCGGGCAGCGCTACACGATCGCCTGGTACATGGCCCGGGCCGAAGGCCTGCTGGCGAACTCGGTGATGCTGGGCGTGGTCGCGGTGCATTTCCGCGCGGTGCAGAAGCGCCTGACCGACGCCTACCTGACGCTGCAGCATCGCACCGAGCAGCTGCAGGCGCAGGTCCAGAAGCGCGAGACGGCGGAGGCCCAGCTCGCCCGCGCGCAGAAGCTGGACGCGGTGGGGCGCCTGGGCGCCAGCCTGGCGCATGACCTCAACAACATCCTGCAGGTGCTCACCGGCCGCCTGGCCATCATCCGGCGACGCGCCGGCGAATCGGTCGAGGGCGACGTCCAGGTGATGCGCCGCAGCGTCAAGAAGGCCGAGGCGCTGACCCGGCAGCTGACGCTGCTGTCCGGCCGGCGACGCAACCAGCCGCGTCCGCTGGAGGTCGCCCCGGTGCTGGCCGAGATGGAGGACGCGCTGCGCTCGCTGGTCGGCGCGCACTGCCAGCTCCATCTCAGCGCGGAGGAGGGCCTGCCGCGGGTCGCGCTGGATCCGCTCGAGCTCGAGATCGCGGTGACCAACCTGGCGACGAACGCCTGCGACGCCATGAACCTGGGCGGCCGGCTGCGCATCCACGCCCGGCATGCGTCCACGCCGGACCATCCGCAGGCGATCGCGATCGAGGTCACCGACGAAGGCGAGGGCATCAAGCCGGAGATCCTCGGCAAGGTCTTCGAGCCCTTCTTCACCACGAAGGTCCGCGGCCATGGCACGGGCCTGGGGTTGGCGCAGGTCCACGCATTCGTGACCGGCAGCGGCGGGACGGTGCAGGTGGACAGCGAAGTCGGGCGCGGCACCACGGTGACCATGGTCTTCCCGGCGACGACGGCGACAGCGGCCACGGCGAACGGCCGGCTGGACGCCGCCGCCGTCGAGCGGCCGCCGCTGGAGGGCAAGGTCGTGCTGATCGTGGAGGACAACGCCGACGTGCGGGATGCCTCCAGCCAGCTGCTCTCGGCCGAAGGGCTGGCGGTGCGGGTGGTGGAGGACGCGCCTCAGGCGCTGGCGCTGCTGGACGGCGGTTTCGCCGCGGACTGCCTCGTCTCCGACATCGTGATGCCGGGCGCCATGGACGGCGTCGAACTGGTGCGGATCGTGAAGGTCCGCTTTCCCGCGATCCGCACCGTGCTGGTGACGGGCTACAGCGACATCGCCGAGCGGGCGCGCGAGGAAGGCTTCACCGTGCTGCGCAAGCCGTATGACCTCGCCTCCCTGATGGAGGCTCTGTCGTAGGCCGCTGCGCGCGGCGTGCGGCGTGCGGCGTGCGGCGTGCGGCGAGGTGGGGTGACGTCCATCGAGGCCCACGGAGACGCGGGGAGGCCCATGAATGCCCGGGCACCAGCCTTGCTCCGTGGGTCGATGTGGCGCGAGCGCGCGCCGGCCCATCGACGCCCACGCATTGCCCCCATGCAGGACCGTCCCTCCACGCCGATGCCCTGGCGGCTCCCGTCCGCCGAATTCGGTCCCGCCCGGCTGGAATGGCCCGGCGGGAGCGTCGACATCGCGCGGCTCCGGCTCCGCGATGCCGCCCTGGCGTGGCCCGGCGGCGGCAGCCTGCCCAGCGGCACCGCCGCGGAGCTCGAGCTGTCGACGCTGAGCCTCCAGGCCCACCTGCCGCTTCCCGAGGCGCCGGCCGAGGTGCAGCAGGCGGTGGCGTCGGCCGGGCGCGCGGAACGCTGGCGGCTGGAGCCCCTCGAGCACCTGGACGGCGCGGTGCATGCGGTGATCACCGATGCCGCCTTGCTGTTCGACGCCCGCGTCACGGTGCCGGTCTCCGCCGGCGAGGTCGACTTCAACCAGGCCAGCGTCGAGCACATCGGTCCGGACTCCCGCATGGGCATCAGCCGGATGGGGCTGTACGTCGATGCGCCCGGCGGGCGGACGTATCTGCTGCAATTCGCGACGCCGGCCCAGGCCGGCGTCCGCTACGAGCAGCGCAGTGCGCTGCTGGGCCACTGGACCACCGACCGCGGGCAGGTCTCGCTGCGACCTTTCCTGGAATCGATGCTGGCGCAGATGGCGCGCAGCGGTCCGCGCGCCGCCGGTGGCTTCACCGCCCAGGCGCGCACCCTGTTCGCCCGCACCGCGATGCGCGGCGAGCTGCGTCCGGGCGACGGCGTGATCGACCTGGGGCCGTTGCAGGTCCGCCTGGTCGGCCGCGCCGAAGGCCGCAACACCGCGCTGCTGGACAGCGCCGCCGTGGGCCGCGGCCTGAGCCTGTCGCTCGACGACGTCGCCCTGGCGGACCTGCGGCTCCGGGTCGGGGAGCGCGAACTGCGTGCAGGCCGCGGCAGTGCGCGGCTGCGGCTGCGCGTCCAGGTGCGCGACGACGGCCTGGCCATCGAGCTCTCGCTCGGCACGCTGATCCTGCGCGACGTGCAGCTTGGCGCTCCGACCGACGCGACGCCGCCCACCGCCGGCGCCGCCGGGAGCGCGTAGCATCGCGGGTTCCATGAAACGCACCCTCTTCGGCCTCGTGCTCTCGGCGCTGGTCACGCTCTTCTTCCTCTGGCTGATCACGCGCGGCTTCGGCCAGTTGATGGGCCTGCTGCGGGAACTCCGGCAGCCTGGCCAGGGCGGCGGCGCCATGCCGCTGCTCGTCATCGGCCTGGCGGTGTTCGTGCCGCTGCTGATCTACCGCCTGCGCAAGGCGCGCCGGTCACGCGCGGCCCGGCGCGACGCCGCCCGCTGACGCGCGGCGTCCCGCGCGAATCGCGGCGGCCGCCACCTGACGCGTCCGTGAAACATCCCCGCGTCCCCCCAGGTTGAAGGTCCAGCCTGCTTCCCATCCGGCGAGCGATATGGAAGATGGGCGGCATGGATGCCTTCCGCCTGATCTCGATCCGGCTGCGCGCGCTGGTCGCCCTGGCGGCGCTGCTCGGCGCCGGTGCCTCTTCGGCCCAGACCGCCATCGTCATCGGCGGCGCGCTGCGCATGGACAACGACGCCGTCTGGCAGCGCATCGTCGACGAGGCCGGCGGCCCCGGCCAGGCGCGCTTCGCCGTGCTCGCCACCGCCGCGGCCAATCCGGAACTCTCCGCCCGCCTGATCATCGACGCGCTCAAGCGCCACGGCGCGCAGGCCGAGCACATCCCGGTCGCGCCGCGGCTCGAGGGCGTCGACCTGCAGCGCAACCTCAACGACCCGGCCCTGATCGGCAAGATCCGCGCGTCCAATGCCGTGTTCTTCTCCGGTGGCGCGCAGGGCTTCATCGTCGACACGCTGCAGCCCGGCGGCCGCCGCACCGAGATGCTCGACGCGATCTGGGAGGTCTACCGCCGTGGCGGCGTCGTGGCTGGCACCAGCGCCGGCGCGGCGATCATGAGCCGCGTGATGTTCCGCGACGCGCTCAACGTCATGGAGGTGATGCGCGGCACGCTGCGCGAGGGCCAGGAGATCGACCGCGGCCTGGGCTTTGTCGGCGACGAGCTTTTCGTCGACCAGCACTTCCTCAAGCGCGGTCGCATCGGTCGCATGCTGCCGCTGATGATGGCCAAGGGCTACCGCTTCGGGCTGGGCGTGGAGGAGAACAGCGCCGCCGTCGTGCGCGGCGACCGCATCGACGTCATCGGGGGACGCGGCGCGCTGCTGGTGGACCTGCGCGACGCGCGCAGCGATCCGACGCTGGGCATGTTCAACCTCCGCGGCGCGCGGCTCAGCTACCTCGACAACGGCGACCGCCACGACCTGCGCAGCGGCGTCACCAGCCCGGCGGCCCGCAAGACCGCCGCTGGCGCGCCGGTGCCGATCCGCGCGTTGGCGCTGGGGCAGCCGATGCCGTCGCGCGGCCCGGTCGATACCTTCCAGCCGGACATCCTCGGCGACAACCGCATCGTGCAGGCGATGAGCGAGCTGCTGCAGTCGCCGGCCAACGAGGTGCGCGCGATGGCTGCGCGCATCCGGCCTGGCGCCACCGAGCCGCGCGACCGCACCGGCTTCGTCTTCCGGCTCTATCGCGGCGCGGACACGCAGGGCTGGATCGATGCCGACGGCAACGCGCACGACGTCACGCTGCTCGACGTCCGGCTGGACGTCCGCCCGGTGCGCCTGCCCGATCCCAACGCGGCGGCGCCGGCCTCGACGCTGCCCGGCGCGACGCTGGTCGCGCCCGCGGGCCTGCGCTAGCGCGGCGGCGACCGCGATCGCGGCGGCCGGTCAGGTGCCCAGCGCCTGCGCGATGAAGTGCTTGGGCACCTTGGGCTTGGGCACGCGCACGCTGAACCAGCGCCGCACGTCCTGCTCCAGCCCGAGGCCGTGCATGAAGTTGTAGAGCGCCTTCTTCAGCGCGTCGCCCATCGCGTCGTGGTCGGTGCCGGTGGGATCGATGAAGCCGACGTCGTTCTTCGCGAACGGGGAGGGCGGCAGCGGCAGCAGCCGCACGCCGAATGCGGCCGGGTCCTGGCCCACCGGCGAATGCACGGTGCAGGCGAAGCGGTGGAAGAAGCCGCTCTGAATGCAGCCGTTCTCGAAGAGCTGGCGCACGTACTCGAGCGCATCGACGGTGTCCTGCACCGTCTGCGTCGGGAAGCCGTACATCAGGTAGGCGTGCACCAGGATGCCGGACTCGGTGAAGGCGCGCGTCACCCGCGCCACCTGCTCGACCGACACGCCCTTCTGCATCAGCTGCAGCAGCCGGTCCGAGGCCACCTCCAGCCCGCCGCTGATCGCGATGCAGCCGCTGTCGGCGAGCAACTGGCAGAGCTCGGGGGTGAAGGTCTTCTCGAAGCGCACGTTGCCCCACCAGCTGATGGACACCTGGCGCGCGATGAGCTCCTGCGCCAGCGCCTTGAGCACCTTGGGCGGCGCGGCCTCGTCGACGAAGTGGAAGCCGGTCTGGCCGGTCTCCGCCACGATCGCCTCGATGCGGTCCACCAGCGTCTTGGCCGAGGCCGCCTCGTAGCGGGAGATGTAGTCCAGCGTGATGTCGCAGAAGCTGCACTTCTTCCAGTAGCAGCCATGCGCGATGGTCAGCTTGTTCCAGCGGCCGTCGCTCCACAGCCGGTTCATCGGGTTGAGCATGTCCAGCAGCGACAGGTAGTCGTGCAGCGGCAGGCCGTCCCAGGTCGGCGTGCCCACGTCCTCGAAGGGCACGTCGGGCTCGACGAAGTTGATGTAGCGGACCTGGCCCGCCAGCTCGCCGCCGTCCTCGCGGACGAAGCAGCGCACCAGGCGCTGCTGGCCGCGCCGGCCGGCGATGTGCTCGAGCAGCGCCAGCAGCGGGCGCTCGCCGGCGTCCAGCGTCACGAAGTCGACGTAGTCGAAGAGTCGGGGCTCGGCGAGCTCGCGCAGCTCGGTGTTGACGAAGCCGCCGCCGAGCAGGATCTTGATGCCCGGCCGCTCGCGCCGGATCGTCTGCCCGATGCGCAGCGCCGCGTAGACCGCGCCGGGGAAGGGCACCGAGAGCAGCACCACGTCGGGCCGCTCGGCATCGATGGCGGCCAGCGTCAGCTCGCGCAGCAGCTCGTCGACGAGGTTGGGCGGCGCGTCCAGCGCCTCGCGCAGCGGGTCGAAGGTCGGCTGGCTGGTCGCCAGCTGCTCGGCGTAACGGACGAACTCGAAGCGCGGATCGACCGATTCGCGCAGCACGTCGGCCAGGTCGTTCAGGTAGAGCGTGGCCAGGTGCCGCGCGCGGTCCTGCAGGCCCAGCGCGCCGAAGGCCCAGGCGAGCGGATCCTCGCCCTCCTCGGACACGTAGACGTCCAGGGTCTGGAAGCGGCTGCCCTCGGGCAGGAAGGTGCGCGTGTTGATACGGTGCGCCAGCGTCGGATCGCGGCCCTGCAGGAAGGCGATCACCGGCGTGATCGTGGCCAGGTAGCGGTCGAAGCCTTCGTCGAAGTGGCGCGAGGCGATGCCGCGGTCGGGCAGCGGGATCGCCTGCACCGCGGCGCGCACGCGCCTCAGGCCGTCGCGCGAGAAGAGCTTGAGCACCAGCGCCAGCGCCAGGTCGCGCTGCGCCGCGGGAATGCCGCGCGAGCGCAGGAAACCCGTCAGGTACGCGGTGGACGGGTAGGGCGTGTTGAGCTGCGTCATCGGCGGGATGAGCGACAGCACGCGGAGGGCGGGCGCGGCGGCGGACATGGACAGCACTGTAGAAGCAAAAAAACAAACCCGGCATGGGCCGGGTTTGTTCGGGATCGCCGGAGGGCTCCGGCGATCGGCGCATGCCAGAAGTGGATTACTTCTTGGCGGCCTTCTTGGCGGGCTTGGCGGCCGGCTTGGCGGCAGCCTTGCGAGCGGCGGCCTTGGGGTCCACGGCGGCCTTGAAGCCGGCGCCCGGGGTGAACTTCGGCAGCTTGGCGGCGGCGATCTTGATCTTGTCGCCGGTGCTGGGGTTCACGCCGGTGCGCGCGGCGCGGGCGTGTTGCTTGAAGGAGCCGAAGCCGGGGATGGAGACGGCGCCGCCCTTCTTCACCGTGGTGACCACGGCGTCCAGCAGCGTTTCCAGGATGCGGCCGGCTTCGGCCTTGGTCAGTTCGTGCTTGGAAGCCAGGTGTTCGATCAGTTCGGTCTTGTTCATTCGTTGACTCTGCAAGTTAAGGCCCGGCACGAGCCGGACGGCGCGTATTGTGCGCGAGAAATCCGGCCCGCATCCCCGGGTTGCCCCGCAAATCACCGATGAAATCGCACATCCGGGGTCACGTCTTGCGCGATGGTCCTGTCCATCGGCCTTCCCGGCGCCAGGGCTGGCCCGGGAATTTGTCACAGCACGCTTCAGGACACGAGCAGCCGGTGCACCAGGTCGGGCGTGCTGGCCGCGCCGTACTTCTTCATCAGCCGCGCGCGGTAGACGTCGACGGTGCGCGGGCTCACGCCCAGCCGCTTGCCGATCAGCTTGCTGGTCAGGCCCTCGATGAGCAGCGCGGCGATCTCGCGCTCGCGCGCGGTCAGGTCGGCCTTGAGCTGGCGCGTGGCCGACAGGTCCTCGAAGCTCCAGATGCCGCTGGCATGGGGCCGCGCCGGGTCGAGCGCGCGGCCCGAGACATGGCACCAGAACAGCTCGCCCGCGCGCGGCCCGCCGACGCGCTTCATCACGCGCTCGTCGGCGTAGTAGCCGGAGGCATCGAGGCTGGCGACGATGCGCTCGCCGGTGCGTTCGAACTCGACCGGGCTCGGATACAGCAGCGCGAAGCTGTGCTCGATCAGCTGCTCGCGCTGCGCGCCGAAGATCTCCAGCACCAGACGGTTGCAGTCCTTGATCAGGCGGTTCTCGGACAGGACCAGCCCGATCGGGGCCTGGTCGAAGGCGGTGCGGTAGTCGAGGCTCATGGGGACGGTCGGTCCGCGCGTCACAGCAGCGCGTAGGTCGTGGTGGACTGCACCGCGAGCCGGCCCTGCTCGTCGAGCAGGTCGATCTGCCCGAACGCCAGGTTCCTGCCGCGGCGCAGCAGGCGGGCCTCGATCGTGCAGCGCGTGCCGGAGACCGGGCGGATGAAGGTCGATTGCAGCTGCACCGTGGTCATCGGGCGGAACTCACCGAGCTCGCGCATCATCAGCAGCACCATGGCCGTGTCGGCCGCGGCCATCGAGGCCTGGCCGCACATCACGCCGCCCACATGCACCAGATCGGGCGCCACCGGCATCGTCAGGCGCAGCAGACCGTCCTCCGCATGGACCGGCTCCAGGCCGAGCGCGACGATCCAGGGGGCGAAGATCTTGGGGATCTGCGCACGCAGTTCGTCCAGGGGCAGGGTCATCGGGCTTCCTTCGAGGGGCGGTGGCGGGGATGATGCTTAATCAATTCTACGTAGCGATACCTAATGTCTTACGTAGCAGAATCGTCGGCTGGTTCTGAACCCCGTGGATCGCACGGCAAGCAGGAGACATCGGATGAACAAGCTTTTCCCCAGTGCCGATGCGGCATTGGACGGCATCGTGAAGGACGGCCAGTTGCTGGCGGTCGGCGGCTTCGGCCTGTGCGGCATTCCCGAGGCACTGATCGCCGCGCTGCGCGACAGCGGCGTCAAGGGCTTGACCGTCATCAGCAACAACGCGGGCGTGGACGGCTTCGGCCTGGGCCAACTGCTCCAGACGCGGCAGATCAGCAAGATGATCTCGAGCTACGTCGGCGAGAACAAGGAATTCGAGCGCCAGTACCTGGCGGGAGAGCTGCAGCTGGAATTCACGCCGCAGGGCACGCTGGCCGAGAAGCTGCGCGCCGGCGGTGCCGGCATCCCGGCCTTCTTCACCCGCACCGGCGTGGGCACGATGGTCGCGGAGGGCAAGGAGATCCGCGAATTCGATGGCCATCAGTACGTGATGGAGCGGGCGCTCAATCCGGATGTGGCGCTGGTCAAGGCGCACATCGCCGACAAGAGCGGCAACCTGGTGTTCCGCCGCACCGCGCGCAACTTCAATCCGGCCTGCGCGATGGCGGGCAAGGTCACGGTGGTGGAGGTGGAGCAGATCGTCGAGGTCGGCCGGCTCGATCCCGACAGCATCCACCTGCCCGGGATCTATGTGCACCGCATCGTGCACAACCCCAATCCCGAGAAGCGCATCGAGAAGCGCACCACCCGACCCGCCGCCTGAGGAGACCGACATGCCCTGGACCCAAGACCAGATGGCGGCACGCGCCGCGCAGGAGCTGGAAGACGGCTTCTATGTGAATCTCGGCATCGGCATTCCGACGCTGGTCGCGAATTTCGTGCCGGCCGACAAGGAGGTGTGGCTGCAGAGCGAGAACGGCATGCTCGGCATCGGCCCGTTCCCGACCGACGACGAGGTCGACGCCGACCTGATCAACGCCGGCAAGCAGACGGTGACGACGATTCCCGGCTCGTCGATCTTCGGCAGCCACGACAGCTTCGCGATGATCCGCGGCGGCAAGATCAACCTGAGCATCCTGGGCGCGATGCAGGTCAGCGAGCACGGCGACCTGGCCAACTGGATGATCCCCGGCAAGATGGTCAAGGGGATGGGCGGCGCGATGGACCTGGTGGCGGGCGTGCCGCGCGTGATCGTGCTGATGGAGCACGTGGCCCGCAAGAAGGATGGCACCGAGGACCTGAAGATCATCCCGAAGTGCACCCTGCCGCTGACCGGCGTGGGCGTGGTGAACCGCATCATCACGGACCTGGCGATCATGGACGTCACGCCCCAGGGCCTGAAGCTGGTGGAGCTGGCGCCCGAGGTCACGCGGGACTTCGTGCAGAGCAAGACCGGCGTGACGCTGCTGTAAGTCGCTCATCAGCCCCGCGGCTGCTGATCTCGCGGCGGCTGATCCAAGGTTTGCTGGTCGAGCGCTTCGAGCTCGCTCACCGCCAGTTCGGCCAGCACGCGTTCGCCATTGGTGGCGGTGCTCGCGGTGGCCTGCGCGATGAAGGCCGGCCCGGCGGTGTAGCCGGTGGTGTTGATCTCGTAGGTGTAGTAGCCGGAGACCTTCCAGCTCGCCGGCTCATTGAGCAGCCGCGCGATCTCCGCTTCCAGCCGCACGGCCTGCGCGTCGACGGGCGCGTCGCCGCCCGCATGTACCCTCGCATCGGCACCATCCTCCAGGGCCAGGCCTTGCCCGCCGCGCGACACCGCCGCGCATCGCCGGATCATCTCGATCTCATCGCGATGGAGGTTGATCGTCTCCACCACCTCGGGCCGCAGCTTGAGGCTTTCCCCGAACGACTGATTGCCGCGCACCGCGGCCTGGTTCACTTCCGAGACGAAATCCTGCAGCCGCTGCTTGCTCTGCGGCGTCTTCGCGATGTCGTTGGCGCGCGCGCCGAGGTACTCGTTGAAGGAGGCGGGATCCACGAACTCGACCAGCCGCCGGATGTAGCCCGGATGCAGGTCGCCGTGTTCATCGACCATGCGCAGCGTCACGCTCGCGCCCTTCGGAACGAGCGCGGCCGAGACGCCGACCAGCGGCACGCTGGGCAGGCTGACCGATTCCGGCTGGCCCGGATGCCGGGCGAAGTGGCCCGGGCTGGCCGAGGCCGACACCAGCGCCGCATTGACATTGAGCGCCGACGACTGCGCCCGCGAGCGCTCCACGCCGCGGAGCCATCCGTTGGCGTCGATGCGTTCGTTCTTGCCGGCCAGCAGGTGATCGCGGCTGGCGCTCAGCGACGGGCCGAAGTTCCATCCCGCCAGTGACAGGCGCGCCATCGCGTTCGCGACCTTGGACACCGTGTGGCTGCTGCGCCGCTGGTCGCGCCAGTTCACCGAGATGTCCCGCTCGCGGAAGAAGCGCTCGCTGAAGTCCTGCCAGAGCTGCTCCGGCGCGGCGCCGCGCGCACCCTCGGCGCGCTCGCTCTGCGCGAAGAGGAAGCCCAGCACTTCGTTGGCCTTGCCGCGCCACGAGTCGGTGGGCTTGTTGGCCTCGTCGCGCTCGACGCGGGTGCGGATGATCACGCCGCTCGGCCCGCTCGTGTCGTGCGAGTACCCGTAGCCGACACCGCCGCCCAGCGAGGCGTGGAAGGTCGATTCGCCGGCGCCCAGCGCGATGCCGCCGAACACGCCCAGGCTCAGGCCCTTCGAGGACCGCTGGTCGATGCCCATGAAGACCTCGCCGCCGTAGGACGAGGAGCCGATCTCGAGGAACGCGTGCCGCCCGCGCAGCGCCTTGAAGCCCGGTCCCACCGAGAGGCCGATCATGGCCTTGAAGTCCTGCATGTTCAGCGACTGGTTGGCGTTCAGGCCGTAGGTCGCGCCATCGAAGTAGCGGACGTTGTTGCCCAGCGGCGTGGTGTCGATGACTTCGGCCAGCGCCGCCTGGATGTCGCCGCGAGCGGGGCCCGCCGGGCGGATGGGGCGGCCGGCGTCGAGGTCCCGCACCCGGGCCAGGAGCGCTTCGGCGCTGGCGCCGGGCGTGTCGCCGGTTCCGGGCGTCCCGACCGGCGGCGCCTCCTGAAGCCAGCGGGCGAGTGTCTTCAGGTCCAGCCGCTTCAGGTCGGCCAGGGCCGGATGGTGCTTCACGCTGGCGGGATCGAGGCCCAGCCCCGGGGCGAGCACGGCCGCGGCGGTCGCGATCGTGGCGCGGTCCTGGCTCGAGGGCTTCCATTCGACCGCGGCTCCCGCCTGCCCGGCGACATGACGCCAGCGCGCCAGGCACTGCTGGCGCAGCAGCAGTTCCGCGCGCCGCGCGCTCGGCAGCACGCGCCAGCTCGACAGGGCGCCGAGACGGGCCGAAGCGGCACCGAGCGCCTCGCCGAGCGTCTGTTGAAGCCGCTGGGCTTCGGTGGACGCCAGCCCCAGGTTGGTCCCGCCCGCGGCGAAGGCGGTGGCGTTCAGCGGCGACTTCTTCATGCCCACCAGGCGGCGGGGATCGAAGGCCGTGCGCGGCTGGGTCGCCCGGCGCTCGGCGCGGCGGATCCAGGTGGTGAACTTGGCCATGCGCGCTTGCGTGCGGGCCAGCGGCGTGCCGGGACCGCGGTCGCGGTAGCCGCTGCGCCAGGCGACGTAGGCCGACACCTGGGCGGGGTCGTCGATCTGGGCCGCCGTGGCCATCGGATCGGCGTACAGCTTGGCCGCGCACAGCAACGCGTCGGTGGCGTGCGTCCGCCGCGTCGGGTCCCCCGCAGCAGCGGTGCCGGCCGACTCGATGTGCGCGGCGGCCTGCAGGAAGGTCCGCAGGCTCTCGCGCTTCATCTCGCCGGCTTCGCCGCGGGCGCGCAGGCTCGCGTCCGCGCTCAGGCGGATCAGTCCCTCGAGCCCGCTGCGGGTGGCGCCCAGCAGCAGCGCCGCGCGCCAGGCGTGGTGATGGCCGGGTGCGCCTTCCGCGCCGGGCGTGCCATCCACGCCAGCCGCGTCTGCGGTGGTCGCCTCGGCCCCTTGGACGTGCGCTGGAACGAGCCCGCGCACGAGCGACGGCACCATCGGCATCCGGCGCAGGTGCTCGAGCGCCGCGAGCGCCGCGTCCGCATCACCGCGCGTGGCGGTGGACAGGGCGCGCGCGACCTGGAGCGATGGACCGAATGGCCCGGCGGCGGTGAGCGTCGCGGGCGTCTGGGCGCCGGGCAGCAAGGTGTCGATCAGTCGTTGGAGCGCTGGCGACTCCGCCGTCTCCTGGGAGCCACGCGTGAACAGCGCGGCCGTGGCCGACGCGAAATCCGCGGCGCTGGCGACCACCGGCACGGCCGCCTGCGGCGCGTCCGGCGTCGGCCCTGGCGTGCCGACGATCGAGCCTGGCGCACCTGTCCCATCCGTCGCATCCGTCGCCGCCCCAGCGCCCGCTGCGCCGAGAGCGCCGGCAGCGCCCGTGCTGGCCTGGGCCGCGGGATGCAGCCGGTCCACGAGCGCGGCCGAGCGCTCCTGGATCCATTGCGCGGTCGCCGGGCGGAACTCGGTGGCGGTGGGGAGCTCGACCGCGGGGCCGGGCGTCGCCGGCATCCGCAGCGGCGCGATCGAGGTGCGGAGATAGAAGGGCCCCGCGGCGACGCTCGACGGACCGGGTCGGAGCTTGCGCTTGAGCTGGTCCAGGAGGCCGTCTTCCGAGGGATGCGTGGGGGAGCGAGCGGGTGGCGTGACCGGCGCGGCGGGCGAGGGCGCGTGGTCGGCGCCGACGGTCGGCGCGAGCGGTCCCCCGGCGGTACGGGAAATTGTCATGGCGTCGCCAGCCTGAGCGCGACCCCGCCCAGCCCCGCGCGCGGACGCGAAGCGGGAGCGGCGCCGGCGAAGCGTCCGCCATTCCTCACCGACTTGTTTCCACGCCGTATCCGAGTCCGACAAACTCCGCGCGTGCAGAAATCACGCGGCAACAACCTGTTGCCGCGCCTTTCACCTGTTGTACGAATGACGGTGTATTGAGCGCGCCGTCTCGCCACCATCCCGCATCCGCTGCTTCGGGCTGATGCCGAGATGACTGCCGCCGCTCATACCCCCTTCGCTCCGACCGACGACGACCGCGTCGTCGATGCGACGTCGACCTCCGGGACCTCGGCCGCGCTCGCGGCGGCGGCCGCGGCGGCCCTGCTGGCCGCTTGCGGCGGCGGTGGCGGCGAGACCGCCGACGGCGGCGGCCCCGACAGCGACCCGCAGAACAGCGTCCCGCCCACCGATGCGCAGGCCGCGCGTTTCCTCGGCCAGGCCGGCTTCGCGGCCAGCGCCACCGACATCGCCGCGGTCAAGTCTTCCGGCTACGCCCGCTGGCTGGACCAGCAGTTCGCCGCGCCCCGCACGCAGGGGCATTACGACTGGCTGGTCGCCAAGGGCTACAACGCCGAGTCCTTCCGCAACAGCCTCTCCGGCGTCGACGCCACGCTGTGGCGCAAGCTGATCGGCTCGCCCGACCAGCTGCGCCAGCGGGTGGTGCTGGCGCTGTCGGAGATCTTCGTCGTGTCGATGACCGGCCTGCCGGTGAGCTGGGCCAACATGGCCACCGCCGGCTACGTCGACATGCTGGAGCAGCGCTGCTTCGGCAGCTTCCGCGCGCTGATCGAGGGCGTGACCCTGTCCCCCGCGATGGGCGTGTTCCTGGCGATGCGCGGCAACCGCAAGGAAGATCCCCGCACCGGCCGCCAGCCCGACGAGAACTACGCCCGCGAGGTGATGCAGCTGTTCACCATCGGCCTGAACCAGCTCAATCCCGACGGCACGCCCAAGACCAGCAACGGCAAGACCATCGACACCTACACGCTGCCGCAGATCACCGAGCTGGCACGGGTGTTCACCGGTTGGGACTTCGACACCACCGACGCCAACGGCGCCGATCCGAGCTACATGACCCGGCCGATGAAGCACACGGCCAGCCGCTTCTCCACCGGCGCCAAGAAGGTGCTGGACGTCACCATCCCCGAGACCGCCGACGGACCCGCCGCGATGAAGCAGGCGCTGGACACGCTGGTCGCGCATCCCAACGTCGGGCCGTTCATCGGCCGGCAGCTGATCCAGCGCCTGGTGGCGTCCAACCCCAGCCCCGCCTACGTGCAGCGCATCGCCGCGGTCTTCGACAACAACGGCAAGGGCGAGCGCGGCGACCTGCGCGCGGTGATCCGCGCGATCCTGCTCGACAGCGAGGCCCGCCAGCCCTCGACCGCGCCCGGCGGCGGCAAGCTGCGCGAACCCATCCTGCGCCTGATCCAGTGGGCCCGCAGCGTCAACCTGACGTCGCCCGGCGACCTCTGGGCGATCGGCGACACCAGCAACCCGGCCACGCGCCTGGGACAGAGCCCGCTGCGCAGCGGCTCGGTCTTCAACTTCTTCCGGCCGGGCTACGTGCCGCCCAATTCCCAGCTCGGCACCAACAACGTCACCGCGCCGGAGTTCCAGCTCTGCAACGAGAGCACCGTGGCGGGCTACCTGAACTTCATGCAAAGCCTGATCGGCAACGGCATCGGCGACATGAAGCCCGACTACACGGCGGACCTCGCGCTGGCCGCCGACCCGGCGGCGATGGTGCAGCGCCAGGCCCTGGTGATGGCGGGCGGCGACCTGTCGGCCACGACCATCACCACCATCGCCACCGCCGTCGCCACGATCAAGGCCGACACCGACGCCGGCAAGCTCAACCGCGTCAAGGCCTCCTGGCTGATGGTGCTGGCGGCGCCCGAATACCAAGTGCAGAAGTGAGCGGAGCGACAGCCATGCCCCACATCTCGAAACTGGCGTCGCTGCGTCGCCGCGAATTCCTCCAGCGCGTCTCGGCGCTGTCCGTCGCGGGCACCGCCGCGCCCTGGGCGCTGCAGCTGGCCGCGATCAACGAGGCCGCCGCCGCCGTCGCGCCCGGCGACTACAAGGCCATCGTCTGCCTGTTCATGTATGGCGGCAACGACCACGGCAACACCGTGGTGCCCTACGACGCCGCGAGCCACCAGGCCTACGCCACCATCCGCCAGGCGCTGACGACGCCGCGCGACCAGCTCGCCGCCACCGCGCTGACGCCGGCCACGGCGCTGCCGGACGGCCGTCAGATGGCGCTGGCGCCGACGATGACCCGGCTCAAGCCGGTCTTCGACGCCGGGCGCCTGGCGGTGATGCTCAACATCGGTCCGCTGATGCAGCCGACCACGCTGGCCCAGTACAAGGCCGGCAACGTGCCGCTGCCGCCCAAGCTGTTCTCGCACAACGACCAGTCCAGCCTCTGGCAATCGTCCCGGCCCGAGGGCGCGACCTCCGGCTGGGGCGGCCGGGTGGCCGACCAGTTCCTGGGCAGCAACGGCAACGCGACCTTCACCTGCATCAACGTCTCCGGCAACGCGGTGTTCATGTCGGGCGGGCAGGCGGTGCAGTACCAGATGAGCAGCGGCGGCGCCGTCGCCATCAATGGCGCGACGCGGTCGCTGTTCGGGTCCGCGGCCTGCTCGGAAGCGCTGCGCGCCCTGGTCACCGCCGAGCGCCAGCACTGGATGGAGCAGGAGCTCAACCGCGTCACCGCGCGCTCGATCAGCGCGCAGGGCACGATCTCGACGGCGCTGGCCAACTCGACGCTGCAGACACCCTTCGACACCGGCGGCCTGGCGGCCCAGCTGCAGACGGTGGCCCGGCTGATAGGCGCCCGCTCGGCGCTGGGCGCGCAGCGGCAGGTCTACTTCGTGTCGATCGGCGGCTTCGACCTGCACGACAACCTGGTGGCCCAGCATCCCGGCCTGCTGGGCACCGTCGCCAACGCGATGGCCAGCTTCGACGCGGCACTGGGCGAGCTGGGCGTCGCGCAGAACGTCACGACCTTCACCGCCTCGGACTTCGGCCGCACGCTGAGCTCCAACGGCGACGGTTCCGACCACGGCTGGGGCAGCCACCACCTCGTGATGGGCGGCGCGGTCAAGGGCGGCCGCTTCTACGGCCAGCTGCCCTCGGTGAGCGTGAACGGGCCGGACGACGTCGGCCAGGGCCGCCTGCTGCCGACGACCTCGGTGGACCAGCTGGCCGCGACGCTGGCGATGTGGATGGGCGTGCCGGCGACCGACCTGCCGGGCATCCTTCCGGGGATCGTGAACTTCAACCAGAAAGACCTCGGTCTCTTCGCGGCCTGATTCGGGCGTCGATCGCCGGAACTGGCGGGTTTGTCGCGGCCAATTACAGCGCCGGGCCGCGAGCCGCGAGGACCTGAAGGCCTCGCGCAGGGACAGCGCCGGCGCGGCCGGGAGGCGGGCCGTGAGAAGCCGCACGAAGCGGCCCCTGATCGACCCCGCGATCGCCCCTTGATCGCCGGCAGGGCCGATGGTGACGGGGATCGCGGCCGGCCGTCGAGGTCGAAAACCACGGTAACCCGAGACGTTGCCGAGCCTTTCCGCTGTTGCGGTTTGGCGGCTGATTCGGGCGGGCGGACTCTCTAGAGTGCCGGGCGTCAGCAGTACCGACGCCCCACCGCCATGTTCCGATTTCCCTGGTCTTCCGCAGCCGCCACGGCTGCCGCCGCTGCCCTGAGCGCCTGCGGCGGCGGGGGTGGTGGTGGCGACACGCCGGCCACGCCCAACGGCGCCGCTCCCGCGCCCGACGGCACCCCCGGCCCGGCGCCCAGCCCCGCACCTGCGCCAGCACCGGCGCCGGCGCCCGCACCGGTCGACAGCGCGGCGCCAAGCCCCGCGCCTACACCGGCGCCCGCGCCGCAGCCGGCTCCGGCGCCCGCGGCCGCCACCCTGCTGCCCTTGCCCGGCGACGCGCAGGCCGCGCGTTTCCTGGCGCAGGCCGGCTTCGGCGCGAGCGAGGCGGACATCGCCACGCTCAAGTCGATCGGCTACGCGTCCTGGCTGGATCTGCAGTTCCTGGCGCCGCGCACCGAGTCTCACTGGGACTGGCTGACCCGCAACGGCTTCGCCACCGAGGCCAACAAGTACGCCTACTTCGACGGCCTGCCGGGCAGCGTCTGGCGCAAGTTCATCACCTCGCCGGACCAGCTGCGCCAGCGCATGGTGCTGGCGCTGTCGGAGATCTTCGTCGTCTCGGCGGTGGGCAACACGCTGCCGTGGCGCACGATGATGATGGGCGCCTACGCGGACGTGCTGGAGGAACAGGCCTTCGGCACCTTCCGCGGACTGCTGGAGGCGGTGACGCTGTCGCCGGCGATGGGCGCCTTCCTGGCCATGCGCGGCAGCAAGAAGGAGGACGGCAAGGGCCGTCAGCCCGACGAGAACTTCGCCCGCGAGGTGATGCAGCTCTTCACCATCGGCCTGGTGCAACTGAACCTGGACGGCTCGGTGCAGATGGCCGGCGGTCGTCCGGTCGAGACCTACGACCTGACCACGGTGACGCAGCTGGCGCGCGCCTTCACCGGCTGGGACCTCGACACCAACGCGCCCGCCGGCGCCGATCCCGGCTTCATGCGACGGCCGATGGTGCACAAGGCGGCCAATTTTTCGGAGGGCGCGAAGACGGTGCTCGGCACCACCATCTCCGCCGGCGCCGATGGCCCCGCGGCGCTGCGCCAGGCGCTGGACATCCTCGCCAACCATCCCAACGTCGGTCCGTTCTTCGGCCGGCAGCTGATCCAGCGCTTCGTCTGCTCGCACCCCAGCGCCGCCTACGCGCAGCGCGTCGCCCAGGCCTTCAACGACAACGGTCGCGGCGAGCGCGGCGACCTGAAGGCGGTGTTGCGCGCGGTGCTGCTCGATCCGGAGGCGCGCCTGATCGAGCCCGGCGCCAGCAACTCCGGCAAGCTGCGCGAGCCGGTGCTGCGCTTCGTGCAGGTGGCGCGCGCGGTCGGGCTGAGCTCGGCCGGCCTGTGGACCATCCCGGAGACCAGCGATCCGGAGACGCGGCTCGGCCAGAGCCCCTTCTTCAGTCCGTCGGTCTTCAACTTCTACCGGCCGGGCTACGTGCCGCCGAATTCCCCGATGACCGCCGCCGGCACCACCGCGCCGGAGTTCCAGCTGCTCAACGAGGTGACGGTCACCGGCTACCTGAACTTCATGCAGACGCTGCTGACGACCGGGCAGGGCGATGCCAAGCCGGACCTCGCGGCCGACATGGCGCTCTCGACCGACCCGCGCGCGATGGTGGCGCGTCAGGCGCTGCTGCTGGGCGGCGGCGCCATCTCCGACGCGACGCAGCAGCGCATCGCGGCGGCGGCGGCCACGATCGGCGCCAGCACCGACGACGGCAGGACCAACCGGGCCCGCGCCGGCTGGATGCTGCTGCTCGCCTGCCCCGAATACCAGATCCAGAAATGACCGCGTCGCGCTGTCCGCGCGACCTACACCGGAGACCTCCCGTGGCCCATGTGTCCAAGCTGTCCGCGCTGCATCGGCGCGAATTCCTCAAGCGCGCCTCGGTCGTGTCCGTGGCCGGCGCGGCCGCGCCCTGGGCGCTGCAGCTCGCCGCGATCGGCGACGCGGCGGCCGCCACCGGCGGCGGCGACTACAAGGCGCTGGTGTGCGTGTTCCTGCACGGCGGCAACGACCACGGCAACACGGTGATCCCCTACGACACCGTCAACCACCAGGCCTACGCGGCGATCCGGCCGACGCTGGCGATCGGCCGCGACGCGCTGGCCGCGACCGCGCTGGCGCCCACCGTGGCGCTGCCGGACGGTCGGCAGATGGCGCTGGCGCCGGGGCTGTCGGCGATCAAGCCGGTCTTCGACGGCGGCCGGCTGGCGGTGATGCTGAACATCGGCACGCTGATGGCGCCGATGACGCTGGCGCAGTACCGCTCGGGCGCGGTGCCGGCGCCGCCCAAGCTGTTCTCCCACAACGACCAGGCCAGCCTCTGGCAGTCGTCCAGCGTCGAGGGTGCGCGCACCGGCTGGGGCGGGCGCATGGCCGACCTGATGCTCTCGGCCAATGGCCGTGCCGGGCTGACCTGCATCAATGTCTCGGGCAACGCGGTGTTCCAGGCCGGCGAGCAGGCCTTCCAGTACCTGACCGGGCCGGGCGGCAAGAAGCCGATCAACGGCATCGGCAGCCAGATGTTCGGGTCCAGCTCCTGCGCGACGCTGCTGCGGGCGCTGATCACCGAGCAGCGGAGCCATCCCATGGAGGTCGAGCTCAACCGCGTGACGGCGCGCTCGATCGAGCTGCAGTCGACGCTGAGCACCGCGCTGGCGGGCGGCGCCACGATCACGACGGCCTTCGCGAGCGACTCGCTCGCGCGCCAACTCAAGACGGTGGCGAGCCTGATCGCGGCGCGCGCCTCGCTGGGGATGACGCGGCAGGTCTATTTCGTCTCGATGGGCGGCTTCGACCTGCACGACGGCCTCACTTCGCGGCACCCTCAGTTGATGCAGCAGCTCGGCGGCGCGCTGGGCAGCTTCGATGCGGCGCTGCGCGAGCTGGGCATGGCGGACCAGGTCACCACCTTCACCGCTTCCGATTTCGGCCGCACGCTGAGCAGCAACGGCGACGGCACCGACCACGGCTGGGGCGCGCACCACTTCGTGATGGGCGGCGCGGTGCGGGGCGGGCGCTTCTACGGCACGGCGCCGTCGGTGAGCGTCAACGGCCCCGACGACGTCGGCCAGGGGCGGCTGCTGCCGACGACCTCGGTGGACCAGCTCGCCGCGACGCTGGCGCTGTGGATGGGCGTGCCGGCCAGCGAGCTGCGGACGGTGCTGCCCAACATCGGCAACTTCGCGGCCGCCGACCTGGGCTTCCTGGGCTGAGGTGCACCAGCGTGGATCATCGATGACGACGGGCCGCGCGGCCGGCAGGCCTCCCGGTATATCGGCGCCGGACCCGACATCGCCGGCCCCCCAGCCCTAGGGGGCCGCGCGCGCGAAGTTCCGCTACGCAATGTCGGGCGGTTCTCCTAACATCCCTGAAGGCCCCACACACCTCATCGCGGCGCAGACCGTGCACGTCGAGGGCCGCGTTCCACACGCGCCTGAACAGGGAGGCTGAGATGGATGGCATGGTGTTGGGGAGGGGCCCCGAGACGGGCCGGCTCTTGTCCTATCGCGGTCCGGAACGCCGGCGAGGATCGCCGGACCGGTGGTGGCGTCACGCGCTGGAGGAGATCGACCTGGGGGTCTGCCTCGTCGGCGGGGACGGCCAGCTGCTGTATGCCAACAGCACCGCCAGGCGGCAGCTCGACGCGACCTCGCCGCTGCAGCTCATCGACGGCCAGCTGGTGGCGCCACAACGCAATGACCAGCTGCGGCTCGAGGGCGCGCTGGCCGACGTGCAGCGCGGCCTGCGCCACCTGATCTGCCTGGGGCGGGGCGCCGGGCGGCTGTCGCTGTCGGTGCTGCCGCTGCAGGACGGCCTGGGGCGCACCGCACAGGCGCTGCTGGTGCTGGGCAAGCGCAACCTGTGCGGCGAGCTGCCGATGCTGGCCTTCGCGCGCGAGCATCAGCTGACCGCGGCCGAGCAGCAGGTGCTGCAGGCGCTGTGCGCCGGCCTGCAGCCACAGGAGATCGCGCTGCGCCACGGCGTGGCGATCTCGACGGTGCGAACGCAGATCGCGAGCGTGCGCGCGAAGACGGCCACCGAGAGCATCCGCGACCTGGTCGCGATGGTGGCGCAGCTGCCGCCGATGCAGGGCGTGCTGCGCGTGGTCGAGCTGCGCTGATCAGCCGCGCCGCGGCGCCAGCGTCTTGCTGAAGAGGGCGGTGCCGGCCAGGTCCTTCAGCGTGACCGTCATCGCGCGGGTCTTCGCGTCGATGTCGACCTGTCCGAAGAACTGGGTGTCGACCGCCGGCGCGGCGTTGGCCACGCCCGGTCCCTTCTGGTAGACCACCTGCATGCCGAAGGTGCCATCGGCCTTGTTGGGGCCGAAGCCGCCGGCATGCAGCGGACCGGAGACGAATTCCCAGAACGGCAGGAAGTCGGTGTGCTTCGCCTGGGCCGGGTCGAAGAAGTGCGCGGCCGTGTAATGCACGTCGGCCGTGAGCCAGACGATGTTGTGCAGGCGGTGGCGCTTGATCTCGCTGAGCAGGCGCGCGATCTCGAGCTCGCGGCCGCGCGGCGCGCCGTCGTCGCCATTGGCGATGGCCTCCCACTTGTCGCGGCCCTCGGCGTCCTTGCCGTCGTTCACGTGCAGGCCGATCGGCATGTCGGCCGCGATCACCTTCCACACCGCCTTCGAGCGCTTGAGCCCGTCCAGCAGCCAGCCGATCTGCGGGCGGCCCAGGAAGGCGCTGGCGGCGTTCTCCTCGGTCTGCAGGTTGGCGCTGTTGGGGCCGCGATAGCTGCGCATGTCGACGACGAAGACGTCCAGCAGCGGCCCCTGCGGCAGGTGGCGGTAGATGCGCTCGCTCTCGGCGTCCCCGAAGCGGCGCATCGGCGCGTATTCCTGGAACGCCTTCGTGCCGCGGGCCACCAGCAGCGGGACATTCTTTTCGGTGTAGCGGGCGTCGCCGGAGAGGTCCTTGCTGTCCGAGTAGTTGTTGGTGACCTCGTGGTCGTCCCACTGCCAGATCTGCGGGACCTGCGCCGACAGGCGGCGGACATTGGCGTCCATCAGGTTGTAGCGGTAGCGGCCGCGGTACTCGTCCAGCGTCTCGGCGACCTTGCTGGTCTGCTCGGTGACGAGGTTGCGCCAGAGCGAGCCGTCGGGCAGCGTGATCTCGGCGGGGATGGGGCTGTCGGCGTAGATGGTGTCGCCGCTGTGTAGGAAGAAGTCGGGATTGATGCGGCGGATCTGCTCGTAGATCTTCATCCCGCCCCAGGCCTCGTTGATGCCCCAGCCTTGACCGCAGGTGTCGCCGCTCCAGGCGAAGCGCAGGTCGCGCACCGACCGGCTGCCGAAGGCGTCGGGCAGGCGCAGGTGGCCGGGCATCGGCTCGGACAGGACGCGCTCGTTGCGCAGGTCCTGCAGGATGACGCGGTAGAAGATCTCCTGGCCGGCGGGCAGGCCGCGCAGATCGACGCGGCCGGTGAAGTCGGAGTCCTCGAGCAGATGCGGACCGCGCACCCGCTGCGTGTTGGCGAAGCTGGCGGTGGTGGACCACTCGAGCCAGAGCCGGGCGGGGCGGTCGGCGCGGGTCCAGATGATGGCGCCATCGGCGATCGGATCGCCGGACTGGATGCCATGGGGCATCTGCGGCCGCATCGCATCGCGGGTGATGAGGGCCGGGGCTTGCGGCGTGCCCTGCGCGCGCAAGCCGTGGGGCGCCAGCAGCGTGCCGCCTCCGAGCAAGGTGCTGGCGTGGAGGAAGCGGCGGCGGTCCATGCGGGTCTCCCGGCGAAGTGGCGAAGCCCGCGATGCTGCCGGTGGGGTATGACGCGGCAGTGAACAGGCTTGAACGAAGCTGACGGCGCGCTCATTCGCAACGCGGCCCATCCCCCATTTGCTCCCTCTTGAGGGCGAGGCGAAATCCAATGTTGCGTGATGTCAAAGCGCCCCTATGCGCATCAGATTAGCGTCGATAAAGCTAATCAAACCGTATAGCATGCATGAATCGCATCAACTGGACCGAGAAGGCGATGCGGCAGATGCTGAAGCTGCCTCGCGAGGCGGTGAAGGCGATCGCCGGAGCCGTGGTCATCGAATTGGCGGACCTCCGGGCCGCGCGCAACGTGAAGCGACTGATGAACCATCCCTACGCTTATCGACTGCGAGTCGGGGACTATCGCGTGTTCTTCGACTTCGCCGTCGAGGTCCGGATCGTCTCGATCGAGGAAGTGAAGAAGCGCGATGAACAAACCTATTGATTTCCAGACCATCGTGGGCGCGGACGGCCTGCCTGCATTCGTCGTGCTTCCGTATGACGAATTCGTGCGGCATTTCGAGGCCGTGGGCGATTTGATCCCCGACGCCGTGGCGCAGTTGGTGTTCAACGAGCAGATGACCGGCGCCAAGGCCTGGCGCACGCACCTCGGGCTGACGCAGCAGGTGGTGGCGGATCGGCTCGGGATCACGCAGGGCGCCTACGCGCAGCTCGAGGCCAGCCCTCGGCCCCGGCGCTCGTCGCGCGAGCGCATCGCCAAGGCCCTGGGCATCCGGCCTGGTCAGCTGAACTTCTGATCCCGCGCCCGCGGCGCGGGCGGTGCTCACTGCCCGGCCGGCGGCTCCCAGAGCTCGACCTGGTTGCCTTCGGGGTCGATGACCCAGCCGAACTTGCCGTATTCGGAGTCGTCGGTCTTGTCGAGCACCTCGCAGCCCTCGGCGCGCAGCGCCTGCAGCAGGGCGGCCAGGTCGGCGACGCGGTAATTGATCATGAAGGACTTGCCTTGCGGGCCGAAGCCGGCCGCGTCCGCTGCGCCGATCGACCAGATCGTCGTGCCGCCGGTGGGCTGGCCCGCGTCGTCCGTCCACGTGAACGCCGCGCCGCCCCAGGGCAGCACATCCACGCCGAGGTGCGTGCGGTACCAGTCGCGCAAGGCCGCCGGGTCCTTGGCGTTGAAGAAGATGCCGCCGATGCCTGTCACACGCTTCATGGGGAGACTCCCGTCAGGTTGACCGATCGCAAGGACATCGGCGCGTCGGCTCACCGACGATGCACCGCGCCGCGCTTGAGCGTCAGCAGACACAGCAGCGCGATCAGGGTGAACAGCGCGCCGCTCCAGATTTCATAAGGCAGACCGAGCAGCGTGTACGCGGAGGCCTCGCTGCAGTTGGCCGTGACCATGAAGACACTCGGAAGCCTGGTTTCCAGGTCCAGCGCCGTCAGCACGCGATCGGCGAAGGTCATGTCGCAGGTGGCCAGCTTGGAGGCCACTTCATGCTGGTAGCCCGCAGCGAACAGACCCGCCACGCCGAGCGCCGCGGTCAGCAGCAGCGCCACCACGCGCGCGGCGCCCACGCGCTGCAGCAGCCAGCCCAGCGCGCTCACCGCGGCGATCAGCAGGAAGATGCCGCGCTGCATCACGCACCAGGGGCAGGGCTTGACCCCGAACTGGTACTGCGCCACCAGCGCCGCCGCCACGCCGGCGAGCGAGACCAGCGCGCTGAAGGCCAGCACGCGCGAGGCGGTCAGCGCGCGCATCAGTCCGCGATCTCGGCGATCAGCTCGATCTCGACGCAGGCGCCGAGCGGGATCTGCGCCACGCCGAAGGCGCTGCGCGCATGCGCGCCCTTCTCGGGACCGAAGACCTCGCCGATCAGCTCGGAGGCGCCGTTGGTCACCAGGTGCTGCTCGGTGAAGTCGCCGGTGCTGTTGACCAGGCTCATCAGCTTGACGACCCGCTTGACCTTGTTCAGGTCGCCGACCGCGGCGTGCAGCGTGCCGAGCAGGTCGATCGCGATCGCGCGTGCCGCCTGCCGGCCGGTGGCCGTGTCGGTGTCCTTGCCGAGCTGGCCCACCCAGGGCTTGCCGTCCTTCTTCGCGATATGACCCGACAGGAACACCAGGTTGCCGGTCCGGACGAAGGGCACGTAGGCGGCGGCGGGCACCGCCACCGGCGGCAGCTCGATGCCGAGTTGGGTCAGGCGGTCATAGACGGAAGTGCTCATGAGGATGTGCGCGGAAGTGAAAAAAAGCGCCGCGAATCCTACACCCCGGCATGGCGCTGGACGCTGGTGCCCGCAGCAGCCCTGGTCGGCATGGGGCTGGTCCATCGCCTGCCGGTCCTGCCCGGACCGCAGGCGTGGGGCGCCTGGCTCGCGTGCGTCGTCGCGCTGGTGTTGACGATGGTGTTGCCGGTCGCCCTGGTGCGGGATCGATCGGCGGCGGCCGACGGCGACGTGGACCGGCCCTGGCCGCGATGGACACGATGGACACGATGGACACGATGGGCGCCATGGCTGCGGGGGCCCGCATGGCAAGGAGGGGCGTCACGACCGCGACCGCGATGGTCGAGCCATTGGCTCGCGTGGGCGCTGCTCGCGGCGCTGGCCGGTTCGGGCCTGACCGCCCACCGCGCCGTGTGGCGCCTGGCCGAGGTGCTGCCGGCGGCGCGCGAGGGCCATGTCATGACGATTGCCGGCCGCGTCGCCAGCCTGCCGCAGCGCACCACCGGCCTGGGCGGCACCGAGGGCTGGCGCTTCGTCCTCGCCGCCGATGCCGCCTCGATCGCTGCCGGGGCGCCGCCGCGGCTGCTGCTGTCCTGCTACCAGATGCCTGAAACGCCGCGCGCCGGAGAGCGCTGGCAACTGGCGCTCAAGCTGCGCCGCCCGCATGGGCTGCTGAATCCGCAGGGTTTCGACCAGGCGCTGTGGATGCTCGAACAGGACCTGCCCGCCGCCGCGAGCTGTCGTGGCCAGGGGCAGCAGCGCCTGTCCTCCGCGGCGCCGGGCGTGGATGCGCTGCGGCAGTCGCTGCGCGACGCGATCGACCGCGAGCTCGGCCAGGCGCGCGACCGGCGCGGCGCCGGAGTGCTGGCAGCCCTGAGCCTGGGCGACCAGGGCGCCGTCAGCGCGGCCGACTGGGCGCTCTATCGCGATACCGGTGTCGCGCACCTGCTCAGCGTCAGCGGCCTGCACGTGACCCTGTTCGCGTGGCTCGCCGGCGCCGCCGGAGGCTGGGCGTGGCGGCGCAGCGCGCGCCTGTGCCTGTGGCTGCCCGCGCCGCGCGCGGCGATGTGGCTGGGCGTCGCTGCGGCGGGCGGCTACGCGCTGTTCGCCGGCTGGGGCGTGCCGGCCCAGCGCACCTTCGGCCTGCTGGCGATCCTCGCGCTGCTGCGGCAGGCGGGCGTGCGCTGGCCCTGGCCGATGAGCCTGGGCACCGCCGCCGCAGTCGTCTGCGTCGCGGATCCCTGGGCGCTGACGCAGCCCGGCTTCTGGCTGTCGTTCTGCGCGGTCGCGCTGCTGATGGCGGCCGACTCGCGCGCGGAACCCGGCTGGCGCGGCGCGCTGCGTGCGGCCTGGCGCACGCAGTGGGTGGTGACGCTCGGCCTCGCACCGTTGACGCTGCTGCTGTTCCAGCAGCTGTCGCTCGTCGGCCTGGTCGCGAACGCAGTCGCGATCCCGCTGGTGTCTTACGTCATCACGCCGCTGGCGCTGCTCGGCGCGGCCTGTCCGCCGCTGTGGACGCTCGGCACCTGGCTGGTCGCCGCGCTGAACCTGCTGCTCGAGGTCCTGCGCGCCTGGCCGCTCGCCGTCTGGCACCTGCCCTGGGCGCCGGCCTGGGCGCAGGTGCTGGGGCTGGTCGGCGGCGTCCTGCTGGCGATGCCCTGGCCGTGGCGGCTGCGGCTGGGCGGGCTCGCGCTGTGCGTGCCGCTGCTGTGGCCGGTCGTCGACCGACCGCCGCCCGGGGCGGTCGAACTGTGGCTGCCCGACGTCGGGCAGGGCGGCGCCGCGATCCTGCGCACTCACGGCCACACGATGGTCTTCGACGCCGGACCGCGCTGGGGCCCCGACAGCGACGCGGCGCAGCGTGTGCTGCTGCCGCTGCTGCGCGGCCTGGGCGAGCGGCGCCTGGACCTGCTGATGGTCAGCCACGCGGACCAGGACCACGCAGGCGGCACCGGCAGCCTGCTGCGGGGCCTGCCGGTCGAGCGGCGGCTCGGGGCGGTGCCGGGAGCGGCGGGCTGCCGCCGAGGGCAGCGCTGGGCGTGGGACGGCGTGCGCTTCGAGGTGCTCTGGCCGCTCGAGGCGCCGGCGCCGCGGGAGAACGCGGCCGGCGCGAAGCGCAACGGCGCTTCGTGCGTGCTGCGCGTCGACGCGGCGGGGCGTCGCCTGCTGCTGACCGGCGACATCGAATCGCCGCAGGAGGCGCAGCTGCTGCGCCTGGCCGGCGAGGCCAGGGCAGTGACGCAGACGGAGACTGGGACCGAGACGGAGACGGAGACGGAGACGGAGACGGAGACGGAGACGAAGGCGGAAGACTTGCGCGTGGAGGTGCTGGTCGTGCCGCACCATGGCAGCCGGACCTCGTCGTCGACCGCCTTCGTGCAGGCGACGGCGCCGCGCGTGGCGGCCCTGCAGTCCGGCCATCTGAACCGCTTCGGTCATCCTCGGCCCGAGGTGGTGGCGCGCTACCTGGCCGCCGGCGCGACGGTGCTCAATACCGTCGACTGCGGCGCCTGGCAATGGCGCAGCGACCGTTGGACGCTGCCGTTGGCGGATTGCGAGCGGACCCGCCGCCGCCGCTACTGGCTGACGGCGCCAGCGGTGCCCGCGGCACCGGCCGCACCGGCCGCCGCGATGGCCGCGTCATCCGCGTCATCAGCGTCCGCGGAAGTCGGAGAAGGGGAGGGTTCCGAGCCGGCCATCGAAGCAAGCTCGCCTTGACTTCAGCCGCCGTCGTTCATCGCGCACGAGGGTGCGCGCGACACCGTGACGCCGCGCTGGCGGCTGACGCGGGCACCTGCGGCGCTCAGGCCGTGAAGACCAGCGCGATCTGCTCCGGGATGCGGGCCGCGCTGGCTTTGCGGGCCGGTGCCGGTTCGGTCGCCTTCAGGTGGTCGACGAGGAAGCGCGCCGTCTCCGGCGAGCGGCTCATCTCCGCCGCGACCACCGCCTCCAGCTCGGACGGCCTGACGTCCATCGCCGCGCACAGCTTGAGCAGGCGGGCCTCGAGCTCGAGGTAATGCCGCTCGATGCCGTGCTTGCGCGGGAACAGGCCGATGACCTGGCCCACGCGCAGCAGGTGGGCGTCCAGCAGCGCGACCTCCTCCGACGCCGACCAGCCCCGCACGATGGCCGACGCCGTCTTCGGCCCGACGCCGGGCAGGGCCATCAGCCAGTTGCGCACCTCCTGGCCCGCCTCGAAGTCGGGCGCCGAGAGCAGCGCCGGCATCACCGCCGCCAGGTGCCTCGCCTTCTGCGCCGCGAAGCGGAAGCTGAGCGCACGGCCCTGCACGTCCAGGGGCTCGCTGAGCCAGGCGTTCAAGGTCGCCTCGCAGACACCGGGCTGCACGAAGGCGCCGCGCTCGCGCACCCGCGCGAAGGCCGCCTGGCCCACGGCCGCCGGGATGCCGGGGCCGCCCAGCAAGGCGGCGCCGACCTCCTCGGCCAGCGAGCGGCCCGAGGCGCGGGGCGCCGGGCCGTCGAGGCGGTGCCGCAGCGCCTGCTGCGTCCAGTAGGCGGGGGTCGGGAACTCCTCGACGGCGCCCCAGCGCACGCCGGTGAGGAGGAGGTGATCGGGATCGGGAAGTTCTCGATGAAGGGAGCCGTGGCGGGAAACGATGGCGACGATCTGGGTCATGGGACTGCAAAGACGCCGCCTCTCTGGGCGGCTGGATAGGTGGCGTCCAGCCATTGGCGGAACGCGGCGCGCTCGACCGGATCCATGGCATGGACACGCTCTTGGAGGCGTTCGAGACGCCGCTTGTTGGTCTGGCGCTCGCGGAAGTTCGTCCCGCGGTGCCGGCTGTCGTGAAGGATCTCGGGCGGCTCGAAGTTGAACCACAGCGTTTCGGTGCGCACGTCGGTGTGGGTCTTCGCCCGGAATTCGGTCGTCCGCCACCCCCGCAGGAGGGCGTCGTACACCGGATGGGCGTAGCCCGACACGATCACCCGGCACGGCAGCGTCGCCAGCAGCGCCAGCAGCGCCTCGTGGTCGGCGGCGCCGTATTCGTGCCGGTAGATGCGTGACTGGCGCCGCGTCTCGGGGTGGTAGGGCGGGTCCACGTAGACGAGCTCGTCGCCCTCGAACGCGTGCCGCGCGAGGAAGTCCTCCGCGCGGCCGTGGACGAGTTCGACGCCGGGCAGGGCCATGGCGCGCCAGTGCGCGATGACCCGGTCGTCGGCGTCGATGGCGATCGAGCGCGCCGCCGGCAGCTTGTGGCGCAGGACCGCGCCGCCGCCGACATGCGTCTCGATGTACACCCGGTGCGGAGGCATCAGGTTGATGACGTGCTGGTACGTCTTGCCCTTGCCGCCTGGATACTTCATGCGGCGAATCATCGTCAGAAGTGACGATGATGTCAAGGCGCCGGCGGGCTCAGAGCGCCGTCAGCCAGTCGCAGCGCAGGCGGCCCGAGCGGTGCAGCCGGCGCCGGCCGCCGGTGTAGGCCATCGGCAGCATCCAGGCCACCAGGCACAACGGCAGTGCGATCCATGCCTGGATCAATAACGCGCCCGGAACGCCCATGAAGCCCAGCATCCAGATCGTCAGCACGACGTTCCACACCGCCAGTTCGACCGGGTGACGCGCGCTGTGCATCACCATCCAGCGCTTCACCTGGCTGAGCTGCTTGAGGGTCATGGCGGGCTCCTGGACGGCCGGAGAGAGGGGCGCGGCGGCGTCCGGAGGGCCATCGGACGGCGGCGATCGAATGGGCGGGAATGGGCGGGCAATGGGCGGGGACGGGCGGAATTGTAAGTTTGGAGTCAGGGATTCCCCCATCCCACGAACGAGGAGCCCGAGTGGCGCCGCGGGGGATTCCGCGATGCGGCATGGGCACGGGTGTCGACCGGCACGGTGGGCGGGCGGCGGGCTCGTGTATGGTTCGCCCCTTCTCAAGAAGGTGGACAGGAGTCCCGCGAATGAAACGACTGATGTGGGCCGCGCTGGCGTTGGGCGCCGCGGCCGGCGCCCAGGCGCATGAAGGCATGTGGATGCCCCAGCAGCTGCCGCTGGTGGCCAAGGACATGAAGGCCCTGGGCCTGAAATTCGATCCGGCGCGCCTGTCGCAGCCGCTGGGTTATCCGATGGGGGCGGTCGTCAGCCTGGGCGGCTGCACCGCGTCCTTCGTGTCGCCGCAGGGCCTGGTGGTGACCAACCACCACTGCGCCTTCGGCAGCATCCAGTACAACTCCACGCCGCAGAAGGACCTGCTGAAGAACGGCTTCCTGGCCGCCGCGCTGGGCGAGGAACTGCCGGCCGCGCCGGGCAGCCGCATCCTGGTGACGGTCGCGCTGACCGACGTCACCGACAAGGTGATCGACAAGGCGACCGCCGCGCTGCAGGGCAAGGCCCGCATCGATGCGATCGAGGCCAATGAGAAGGCGCTGGTCGCCGCCTGCGAAAAGGATGCCGGCCATCGCTGCTCGGTGGGCGCGTTCTACGGCGGCCTGATGTACCAGCTGACCAAGCAGCTCGAGATCCGCGACGTGCGCCTGGTCCACGCGCCGGCCGAGGGCGTGGGCGTCTTCGGCGGCGACACCGACAACTGGATGTGGCCGCGCCACACCGGTGACTACAGCTTCTATCGCGCCTACGTCGGTCCGGACGGCAAGCCGGCTGACTTCAGCAAGGACAACAAGCCCTTCCAGCCGTCGCAGTTCCTGAAGCTGGCGAGCGCGCCGCTGAACGAGGGCGACTTCGTCGCCGTGGCCGGTTATCCGGGCCGCACCAACCGCCACCGCCTGCCCAAGGAGGTGGACTTCGCCTTCGCCTGGGACTTCCCGCATCGCGTCAAGGCGATGGGCGAGCAGCTCGACCTGATCAAGGAGGCGACCGCCGGCCGCCGTGACGCCGAGATCAAGCTGGCCAACACCGTGGCCGGGGTCAACAACTACTACAAGAACTACCAGGGCCAGATGGCCAGCTACGCGGGCAGCGACATCCTCGCGCGCAAGCAGGCCGCCTTCGACGAGATGAAGGCCTGGGTGAATGCCGACGCCAAGCGTCGCGCGACCTACGGCGCGTCGCTGGTCGAGGTGGACCGCCTGATCGCCGAGCGCCAGGAGATCACCCGTCGCGAGTTCCTGCTGGGCTATGCGACGCCGACGCTGGTCAAGAGCGCGGGCGACCTGTACGAGCAGGCGCTGCAGCGCCGCAAGCCCGATGCCGAGCGCAAGGCCGGCTACCAGGACCGCGACCAGCTGCGCCGCCGGCAGGCGCTGGAGACGGTGGACCGCCGCTTCGACGAGATCACCGAGAAGAAGGTCGTCAGCCACTTCCTGACGCAGTACCTGGCGCTGCCGGCGGACCAGCTCAACAGCGCGCTGCTGAACGCGCTGGGCGTGCGCGCCGGCATGGACGGCGCGGCGGTGGCCGCGCGGGTGGACGCGCTGTACGCCGGCACGAAGCTCACCGACAAGGCCGAGCGCGGCGCCTGGCTGTCGCGTGACGCGTCGGCCTTCGAGGCGAGTGACGACACCCTGGTCAAGGCCGCGGTGGCGCTGCATGCCGATGAGCTGGCGCGCGAGAACCGCGACAAGGAACTGGCCGGCAAGCTGCAGCAGGCCTATGCCGCGACGATGCAGGCGGAGATCGACTTCAAGGCCAGCCGCGGCCAGCCGGTCTATCCGGATGCCAACAGCACGCTGCGGGTCGCCTTCGGCCAGGTGAAGGGCCGCGCGCCGGGCGTGGACGGCACGACCTGGACGGCGTTCACGACGCTGCGCGGCATCGTCGCCAAGCACACCGGCAATGGCGAGTTCAACGCGCCGGCCGAGCAACTGGCGGCGATCAAGGCCAAGCGCTTCGACAAGTACGGCGTGAAGGCGCTGGACTCGGTGCCGGTGAACTTCCTGGCCACGCTGGACACGACGGGCGGCAACTCGGGTTCGCCGGTGCTCAACGGCCATGGCGAGCTGGTGGGCCTGCTGTTCGACGGCACGCTGGACGCGGTGATCTCGGACTGGGACTACAACGACCACATGAACCGCAGCATCTGCCTGGATGCGCGCTACATGCTGTGGCAGATGAAGGTCGTCGACAAGGCGGATCGTCTGCTGAAGGAAATGAACGCGCTGTGATCGCGCGACCTGGTTGAGGCGTCCTGACGACGCCGCCGCGCGCGTGCAGACGCGAGAACGCCCCGCTTGATGCGGGGCGTTTTGTTTTCCGGGCCTGATTTCCGGGCCGGATTGCGAGCGGGTACGAACTGGATGTGGGAGTGGGCGTACGTGGAGCGTGCGGCGCCGGACGTTGGCAGCGAAAGGGCGGTGATGCAGCAGCGCTTGGAGCCGGTGTGGCTCCTGCAAGTCATGGAGCGCGGAAAGACGGCCCTGGACACTGCTGCCCTCCTTCCATGAGAGCGTCGCCGAGCCTCAGGCCGGCCGCGGCAGCAGCACCTGGCGATCCACGCCGCTCAGCGTCCGATGGCCGCAGAACGCCATCGTCAGGTCCAGCTCGCGGTGGATGATCTCCAGCGCCTTCGTCACGCCGGGACGGCCCATCGCGCCCAGGCCATACAGGAACGCGCGGCCGATGTAGGTGCCGCGCGCCCCCAGCGCCCAGGCCTTGAGCACGTCCTGCCCCGAGCGGATGCCGCCGTCCATGTGGACCTCGATGCGGTCGCCGACGGCGTCCACGATGCGGGGCAGGGCGCGGATGCTGGACTCCGCGCCATCGAGCTGCCGGCCGCCGTGGTTGCTGACGATCAGCGCATCGGCGCCGGTGGCGGCGGCGAGCTTCGCGTCCTCCTCGTCGATGATGCCCTTGAGGATCAGCTTGCCGCCCCAGCGCTCGCGGATCCACTGCACGTCGTCCCAGCTCAGCTGCGGATCGAATTGCTTGGCCGTCCACTCGGACAGCGAGCCCATGTCCCCCACGCCCTTCACATGCCCGACGATGTTGCCGAACTGACGCCGCGGCGTGCCCAGCATGCCCAGGCACCAGCGCGGCTTGGTCGCCATGTTGATCAGGTTGGGCAGCGTCAGCTTGGGCGGGGCGGACAGGCCGTTCTTCAGGTCCTTGTGCCGCTGGCCCAGGATCTGCAGGTCCAGCGTCAGCACCAGCGCCTCGCACTTCGCGGCCTTGGCGCGGTCGATGAGGCTGTTGATGAAGCCACGATCGCGCATCACGTAGAGCTGGAACCAGAACGGCGCCGTCGTGTTCGCCGCCACGTCCTCGATCGAGCAGATGCTCATCGTCGACAGCGTGAACGGCACGCCGAAAGCCTCGGCCGCCTGGGCGGCGAGGATCTCGCCATCCGCATGCTGCATGCCGGTCAGCCCGGTCGGCGCGATCGCCACCGGCATCGCGACCGGGCGGCCGATCATCGTCGCGGCGGTGCTGCGGCCTTCCATGTTGACCGCGACACGCTGGCGCAGCTTGATCGACTGGAAGTCCGATTCATTGGCGCGATAGGTGCTCTCGGTCCAGGAGCCGGAGTCCGCGTAGTCGTAGAACATCCGCGGGACGCGCTGCTGCGCGAGCACGCGCAGGTCTTCGATGCAGGTGATGACGCTCATGCGCTGGATGCTAGGCGAGCCACCGCTGGCCCGGCCGGAAAGTTTGGACGCGCACGCCGGAAGATCGTTCCGGATCGGTCAGGGACTTCCCTCACCCTTAGGCGTCACCCTCAGGCGTGATTGGCCTCGGCGCTCAGCGCCTCGCAATGCCGGACCAGCCAGCGCGAGAACACACGGGCCGCCTCGCCGTCGCCATGGCGCACCAGGCCATAGGGCATGGCGGCCGGCACGGCCAGGTCGAACAGCCGCTTGAGCGCGCCGCTGCGCAGCGCGGTGGCGGCCAGGCTGGGGCGGCCCAGCACGACGCCCTGGCCGCAGGCGGCCGCTTCCAGCGTCAATCCCAGGTCCACGAAGCGCGTGCCCTGCGCGGGCTCCGGCCAATCGAGCCCCGCGGCGCGCAGCCAGGGCTGCCACGGCTGCAGCGGCGTGCGCAGCAGTGGGGCGGAGGCCAGGTCCGCCGGCGTCTCGATCGCGCCGAGCCGCGCGAGCAGCGCCGGCGCCGCCATCGGCGTGACGATGTCGTCCAGCAGGACCTCGCCGCCGGCGGGCACGGTGCCGGCGAAGATCTCGACCTCCGCGGGCGGCGCGGGTTGATCCAGGTAGGGCGTCGACAGCAGCAGCTCGAGCTCGACATCGGGATGCGCGGCCGCGAAGCCGGGCAGCGCCGGCACCAGCACCTGCCGCGCGAAGGTCGGCGGGCTGCTGACGCTCAGGCGCGTGACGCGTGGCCGCTCGCGCTGGTGCAGCGGCACGGCCGCCAGCAGCGCGAGCGCGGTGCGCACCTGCGCCAGGTATTCCTTGCCCGCCGCCGTCAGGCGCAAGGGCTGGCGCGTCATCAAGGGCAGGCCCAGGCGCTCCTCCAGCGTCGCGATGCGCTTGCCGACGGCGCTGGCGCTGACATGCAGCGTCTCGGCGGCGCGCTCCAGGCTGCCCAGGCGCGCGGCGGCCTCGAAGGCCAACAGGCCGTCGAGGGAGGGCAGGCGCGGGGAGTCGCTGGGGGCATCGCTCATGGCGGCGACTGTAGCCGCCGGAGGTCTCGCCTTGCCAGCGGACTTGAGCGGCCGCCGCACCGGCCGCCACGCGTCGCCGCTACAGTCGCGCGATGTCCCAAGCCGTCGATCCCGAGCGCCCGACCGAGGTTCCTGCAGCCGTGGATGCTGTCGTCGCCGATGACGCGACGAGCAGCGCGCTCAAGGAGGCCGCGTTGTGGCGGCGCCTGCCCTGGCTGGTCGGCGGCGCGCTGAGCCTGCTGCTCGGCGTGATCGGCATCTTCCTGCCGCTGCTGCCCACCACGCCGTTCGTGCTGCTGGCCGCGTTCTGCTTCGCGCGCGGCTCGGCGCGCTGCGAGGCCTGGCTGCTCGCTCATCCGCGCTTCGGGCCGATGGTCGTCCAGTGGCGCGCGCGTCGCGCCGTGCCGCTGCGGGCCAAGCAGCTGGCCTGGGGAATGATGGCCCTGAGCTCGGCGATCTCCTGGGCGGTGATGCCGGTGCTGCCCTGGCTGCCGGCGCTGTGCTGCCTCGCGGTCGGGATCTGGCTCTGGCGCCTGCCCACCGCCTGATCAGCCGAACAGGTTGAGGTTCTCCGGCCGCGGTCGCGGATCCTCCGGCTTGCTGGCGGCGCCGGCGCGACCGCGCCGGGCCGGCTCGATCTCCCCGGGGCGGCTCAGCTTGCCCACGCGCACGCCCAGCAGGCGCAGCCGCTGGCTCAGGTCCACCCGCTTGAGGCACAGCCCCGCCGCATGCCGGATGGCCGCGGCGTCCTGCACCGGCTGGTCCAGCGTCAGGTCGCGCGTCACCGTGCGGAAGCCCTCGAAGCGCAGCTTGATGCCGATGGTGCGGCCCAGGTAGCCCTTGCGCTGCAGGTCCGAGGCCAGTTGCTCGCACAGCGCCGTGAAGATGCGCGACAGCTCCGGCCGGTCGCGACGTGCGTGCAGGTCGCGCTCGAAGGTGGTCTCGCGGCTGATGGAGACCGGCTCGCTGTGCGTGACCACCGGCCGGTCGTCCAGGCCCCAGGCCGCCTGGTGCAGCCAGGCGCTGTAGCCGGGGCCGAAATGCTGTTGCAGCAGCTCCAGCGGCGCGGCCGCGAGTTCCCCGATCGTGTGCAGGCCCAGCGCCTCGAGCTTCTCGCCGGCCTTGGGGCCGATGCCGTTGATCCGTCGCGCCGGCAGCGGCCAGATCCGCGTCGGCAGATCGGCCATCGTCACCAGCGTCAGCCCGTCGGGCTTGTCCAGCTCCGACGCGATCTTGGACAGCAGCTTGTTGGGCGTCACCCCGATGGAGCAGGTCAACCCGGTGGCGCTCTGCACCGAGTTCTTGATCTCCCGCGCCACCGCCCGCACGCCGCCCAGCGGATCGTGGCCGACCGGCTCGCGCGCGCCTGGCACGTCGGTCAGGTCGATGTAGATCTCGTCGATGCCGCGGTCCTCGATGACCGGCGCGATCTCTCGCACCGCCGCCTTGAACAGCCGCGAGTAATGCCGGTAGGAATCGAAGTCGGCCGGCAGCAGGATCGCCTGCGGCGCGCGCAGCGCCGCCTTCATCAGTCCCATCGCCGAGAACACGCCCAGCGCGCGCGCCGCGTAGGTCGAGGTGGTCACGACGCCTCGGCCGGTGTAGTCGGCCAGCTTGAAGAACTCGCGCGTGCCGTCGGGGCGTTCCTGCGGCGTGTGGGCGCGCCGTCCGCCGACCACCACCGGCAGCCCCTTGAGCTCCGGATAACGCAGCAGCTCCACGGACGCGTAGAACGCGTCCATGTCCAGGTGGGCGATCAGGCGATCGGGCAGGGCGGGCGTCGGCTCGGCCATGCGGCGGATTGTGGCGGCGCCGGCTGACACGCGCTGTCAGCAGGTCCGGAGCCGCTCCGGACTCCGGTGCATGAAGGGCGGCTCAGTGGCCGCAGGACGTCGAGCCGCAAGCCGAGACCGCGTCCGTCGCTTCGGCCGCGGGGCGGATCGGATCGCGGCATTCGCCGGTCTTCGGATCGAAGCCGCGCTGCTGCATCGTGTAGACCAGCGCCGCGTCCATCATCTCCGCATGACCGGGGAACCACTGCGAGAGCTCGGTGCGCACGATGCCCAGCGGCTCGCGGTCGCCGAGGTCCTCGGCATAGCGCACCACCTCGCGCATCACGTTCAGCACCATCGCATGCTGGCTGCTGTGGCAGTTCTCCGGCTCGAAGCCGGTGGCCGCCATCCAGCGCTCCTCCATCGCGAAGTGCTCCTCGGTGTGCGCCAGCAGCGCCTTGAACGCGGGCAGCGCGTCCTCGCCGCGATCGAGCGCCTCGCCATAGCGGTTCAGCAGCGCGACGAATTCCTCGTGCGTGTGGTCGAGTTCCGGCTGGTTGAGCACCAGCTCGTCGGTCCAGGCCAGCGTGCTCATCGGTCAGCCCTTCGCGGCGACGGCCGCGCCCAGGCGCTCGCGATGACGCGCGACCTGCGCGCGCACCTGCGCCGGCGCGGTGCCGCCGAGGATGTTGCGCGCGTTCAGGGAGCCCTGCAGCGACAGCACCTCGTAGACGTCCTCGCCGATGCGGGCGTCGAACTGGCGCAGCGCGTCCAGCGGCAGCGCCGACAGGTCGATGCCCTGCGCCTGCGCCGTCTTGACCGCGTGCGCCACGACCTCGTGGGCGTCGCGGAAGGCCAGACCCTTCTTGACCAGGTAGTCCGCCAGGTCGGTCGCCGTCGCGTAGCCCTTGAGGGCCGCGCGTTCCATCGCCTCGGGCTTGACCGTCAGGCCGGCCATCATCTCCGCGAAGATGCGCAGCGTGTCGTTGAGCGTGTCGACGGTGTCGAACAGCGGCTCCTTGTCTTCCTGGTTGTCCTTGTTGTAGGCCAGCGGCTGGCCCTTCATCAGCGTGATCAGGCCCATCAGGTGGCCCACCACGCGGCCGCTCTTGCCGCGTGCCAGCTCGGGCACGTCGGGGTTCTTCTTCTGCGGCATGATGCTCGACCCGGTGCAGAAGCGGTCCGGCAGCGCGATGAAGCCGAAGGCCTGGCTCATCCACAGGATCAGCTCTTCCGACAGGCGCGAGATGTGCACCATGATCAGCGCGGCGGCGGCGCTGAATTCGATCGCGAAGTCGCGGTCGCTGACCGCGTCCAGGCTGTTCTGCGCGACGCCCTCCATGCCCAGCGTGCGCGCGACGCGCTCGCGGTCCAGCGGGTAGCTGGTGCCGGCCAGCGCGGCCGCGCCCAGCGGCAGTCGGTTCACGCGCCTGCGCGCGTCGACGAGGCGCTCCGCGTCGCGCGCGAACATCTCGACGTAGGCCAGCAGGTGATGCCCGAAGGCCACCGGCTGCGCCACCTGCAGGTGGGTGAAGCCGGGCAGGATCACGTCGGCATGGCGCTCGGCCTGCTCGACCAGCACCCGCTGCAGCTCGCCCAGCAGACCGACCAGCGTGTCGATCTCGCCGCGCAGCCACAGCCGCACGTCGGTGGCGACCTGGTCGTTGCGGCTGCGGCCTGTGTGCAGCCGCTTGCCGGCCAGGCCGACCAGCTCGGTCAGGCGCGCCTCGATGTTCAGGTGCACGTCCTCCAGGTCCAGCTTCCATTCGAAGCGGCCCGACGCGATCTCCTCGCGGATCTGCGCCATGCCCTTCTGGATCGCGGCCAGATCGTCGGCGCCGATGATGCACTGCGCGGCCAGCATGTCGGCGTGGGCGAGCGAGCCCTGGATGTCCGCTGCCCACAGGCGCTTGTCGAAGTCGACGCTGGCGGTGTAGCGCTTGACCAGCTCGCTCATCGGCTCGGAGAAGAGGGCGGACCAGGCTTGCGACTTGTTGGCGAGCTGGTTGTCGGCGTGTTGGCCGTCGGCCAGGGAGTCAGCAGGGGAGGAGGACATCGGCTTGCAAGGCGTTACGACTTCGCGGCGCCCCGGGCGGGCTCGCATTGGTCGCGGCCGGACGCCTGGGAGAGAATGAGCCGCCGATTCTAAAGGGGGCGCCATCCGGTCGCCCACGGGCTGGGAGGGGCGCCATCCCGGCGCCCGGGCGCAGGCAGAGGGCAAGGACAGTGCGGGGACGGGAGGAGCCGATGGCCAGCAAGGCAAGCAGCGGACGGACGTCGGGCGACGCGCCGCGACGCCCGGCCGACCCCTCTCGCAACGCGCGCGACACGCGCGAGGCCTCGACGCAGCCGGCGAGCACCCAGCCCATGAGCACCCAGCCGCTGCCCACGCAGCCCGCCTGGGAGGAAACCCGCCTGGACGCGCGCACGGTCGAGGCGCCGCGGCTGATCGATGCCCAGCGCCGCTTCGACGTCTGCCATGTCGGCCTGGTGCTGCGCGCGGTGCTGGGCGTGCAGCTGGTGCTGTCGCTCGGACTGGCGCTGATGTCGGAGACGCTGGCGCAATGGGCCTGGGCCATGGGCGGCGCGTCCGTCGCCGCCCTGAGCGCGGTGCTGGCCTGGCTGCTGATCGTGTGCGCCGCCAAACGGCTGCTGGCGCGGCTGCCGGAGTGGGCGCAATGGACGCTGCCGATCGCGCTGGGGGCCGCCTGCGCCCACGGCGGCGCGCTGCTGCTGGAGGCGGTGGAGCTGGGGCATCTGGGTGCCTTGCCGCGCGTGGCCGCGGCGCTCACCGGCGGGCTCGCGGCCGGTGTGCTGCTGGGCTGGCTGAAGCTGCGCGAACGCGCCCAGGCGCCAGCCGACGCGCTGGCCCGGCTGGTCGAGCTGCAATCGCGGATCCGGCCGCACTTCCTCTTCAACACGCTGAACACGGCGATCGCGCTGGTGCGCGTCGATCCCAACCGCGCCGAGGAGGTGCTGGAGGACCTGGCCGAGCTGTTCCGAGTCGCGCTGGCGGACGCCGGCCCGACGGCCGAGGGCGTGCGCCTGGACCAGGAGGTCGAGCTGGCGCGGCGCTACCTCGCGATCGAGCAGCTGCGTTTCGGCGACCGCCTGCGCGTGCACTGGCAGCTCGATCCGCATGCGGCCGACGCGCGCGTGCCGCCGCTGCTGCTGCAGCCGCTGGTGGAGAACGCGGTGCGTCACGGCATCGAGCCCAACGACCAGGGCGGCGACGTCGACATCGTGACCCGCGCCCGCGGTGGCGAGGTCGAGATCCGCGTCGTCAACACGGTCGGGCTGCCGTCGCGCGCCCAGGGGCATGGCCTGGCGCTGCGCAACGTGCGGCAGCGGTTGCGCCTGATGCACGACGTGGCGGCGCGGCTGGAGGCCGGGCCGGGCGAGGGCCGCTTCGTCGTGCGCATCGTGATGCCGCGATGACTGGCGCCGCGATGAAGCGATGACGCGATGACGCGATCACACGACCGGAGCTGAACCGGAACGGGAACGAGGACAGGGAAGGAAGACATGCTGACGCATCCGCCGCTGAGGGTCTTGATCGTCGATGACGAGCCGCTGGCGCGGCTGCGGCTGCGGGGCCTGGTCGAGGCCAACGAGGAGCCGCGCGCCGAGGTTGCCGCCGAGGCCGGCAGCGGCGAGCAGGCGCTGGCCTGGCTCAAGGACCATGCCTGCGACCTGATCCTGCTCGACGTGCAGATGCCGGGCCTGGACGGCCTGGGCCTGGCGCAGGCGCTGCGCGGCCGGCCCTTCGCGCCGGCGATCGTGTTCGTGACGGCCCATGCGCAGCACGCGCTGCAGGCCTTCGAGCTGGAGGCGCTGGACTACCTGACCAAACCGGTGCGGCGTGAGCGGCTGCAGGCCAGCCTCGCGCGGGCGGCGCAGCGCCTGGACGAACGCGCGGCCGCGAAGGCGCGCGAGGCGGGCGCGCCGCACGGCCCGGGCGCCGCGCCGGCCGCCGAGGCGCCCGTCATCAACATCACCGAACGCGGCCGCCTGCTGCGGGTGCCGCTGGCCGAGGTCCTCTACTTCAAGGCCGAGCTCAAGTACCTGACGCTGCGCACCGCCACGCAGAGCCATGTGATGGACGGGTCCCTGAGCGAGCTGGAGCAGCGCCTGGGCGACCGCTTCCTGCGCGTGCACCGCAATGCGCTGGTCGCGAAGGCGGCGGTGCGCGAGCTCGAGCGCCACGTGCCCACCGACGGGCCGGCGGATGGCGACGGCGACAACGGCGGCGAACTCGGCTGGGCGGTCCGCATCGCCCACGTCAACGAATGGCTGGCCGTGTCGCGCCGCCAGGTCGCCGCGGTGCGGGAGGCGCTGGCCGGCCAGCGCTGAGGCGATCCTCAGCCGGTGTTGCGCAGCCCCGCCGCGATGCCGTTGATCGACAGGTGGATGCCGCGCTGCACGCGTTCCAGCCGCGGGTCCTCGGCGCGCTTCTCGGCCGGGATGGCGCGGTAGCGGCGCATCAGCTCGACCTGCAGGTGGTTCAGCGGATCGATGTAGGGGAAGCGGTGCTCGATGGAGCGCGCCAGCGCCGGGTTGGCCGCGAGCCGGTCGTTCTCGCCGGTGATCAGCGCCAGCGCCGCCTCGGTGCGGGCGAACTCGGTCTCGATCGCGCCGAAGATCTTCTTGCCCAGGCGCTTGTCCTCCACCAGCTCCAGGTAGCGGCGGGCGATGTCCAGGTCGGCCTTGGCCAGCACCATGTCCAGGTTGGACAGCAGGGTGCGGAAGAAGGGCCACTGCTTGTACATGCGCTTGAGCAGTGCGAGCTTCTCGTCGCGGCCCGCCTTGTCCTTGCCGAGGAACTCCTGGATGCCCGAGCCGAAGCCGCACCAGCCCGGCAGCGTGATGCGCGACTGGCCCCAGCTGAAGCCCCAGGGGATGGCGCGCAGGTCCTCGATCGCGCGGGTCGCCTTGCGCGACGCCGGCCGCGAGCCGATGTTGAGCTCGGCGATCTCGCGGATCGGAGTCGTCGCGAAGAAGAAGTCGGCAAAGCCCGGCGTGTCGTAGACCAGGCCGCGATAGGCCGCGAAGCTGCTGTCGGACAGCGCCTGCGCCGCGTCCATGAAGGCCTTGGGCGCCGGCTTGGTCGGATGCAGCAGCGTGGCCTCCAGCGTGGCGGCGACCAGCGTCTCCAGGTTGCGTCGGCCGATCTCCGGATTGGCGTACTTGGAGTTGATGACCTCGCCCTGCTCGGTCAGGCGGATCTGGCCGTTCACCGTGCCGGGCGGCTGGGCCAGGATGGCCTGGTAGCTCGGGCCGCCGCCGCGACCCACCGTGCCGCCGCGACCATGGAACAGGCGCAGCGTCAGCGGGCCCTGGGCGCGCAGCTCGTCGAACAGCTGCACCAGCGCGATCTCCGCGCGATACAGCTCCCAGCTGCTGGTGAAGACGCCGCCATCCTTGTTGGAGTCGGAGTAGCCCAGCATGATGTCCTGCTCGCCGCCGGAGCGGCGCACCAGCGCCGCCATGCCGGGCAGCTCGTAGAAGCCGCGCATGATGCCGGGCGCGTTGCGCAGGTCGGCGATGGTCTCGAACAGCGGCACGACGATCAGGTCGCTGACCGCCTCGCCATCGAGCGTACCGCGCAGCAGCCCGACTTCCTTGAGCAGCAGCTGCACCTCGAGCAGGTCGCTGACGTCCTCGGTGTGCGAAATGATGTAGTGGCGCAGGGCCTCGCGGCCGAAACGCTTGAGCGACTCGCGCGCCGTCTCGAAGATCGCCAGCTCGCCCAGGGTGCGCTCGCTGTAGTCGGCGCCCAGCACGCGCAGCGGGCGCGTCTGGTTGAGCAGGTCCACCAGCAGCGCGCGGCGCTCCATCTCGCCCAGCGCCGAATAGTCCTCGCAGACGCGCGCGGTCTTGAGCAGCTCGACGATGGTGAGCTCATGCTGGTCGCTGCTCTGGCGCAGGTCCAGGGTGGCCAGGTGGAAGCCGAAGACCTGCACCGCCCGCATCAGCGGCTTGAGCCGCGGCGCGATCAGCGCATGGGCATGGTGGCTTTCCAGCGAGGACTGGATCACGCGCAGGTCCGCCAGCAGGTCCTCGGGCGTCAGGTACGGGTCCTGCGGCGCGACCGCGTGGCGCAGCGCCTCGGTGCCGGTCAAGGCCTGCAGCGTCGCGGCCAGCCGCGCATACATGCCGGTCAGCGCGCGCCGGTAGGGCTCGTCCATGCGGTGTTCGTTCTGGTCGGGGCTGCGCTCGGCCAGCGCTTGCATCGCCGGCGTCACGCCCGCCAGCCGCAGCGAGATCGACAGTTCCGCGCCCAGCTCGTGCAGCTCGGTCAGGTAGTGGCGCAGCGCCAGCTCGCTCTGGCGGCGCAGCGCCAGCCGCATCGTGTCGGCGGTGACATTGGGATTGCCGTCGCGATCGCCGCCGATCCACTGGCCCATGCGCAGGAAGGGTGCCACCTCCTCGCCGGGCAGCGCCTCCTCGAGCTCGGTGTAGAGCTTGGGGATCTCGCGCAGGAAGGTCGCGTGGTAGTAGCTCAGCGCGTTCTCGATCTCGTCGGCGACGGTCAGCTTCGAGTAGCGCAGCATGCGCGTCTGCCACAGCTGCGTGACGCGGGCGCGGATCAGATGCTCGTTGGCGGCCTTCTCGCGCTCGGTGTGCAGCCGGTCGCGGGCGCCGACCAGCTCGGCGATCGCCCGCTCGGCGTCCAGGATGCTCTTGCGCTGCACCTCGGTCGGATGGGCCGTCAGCACCGGTGACACGAAGCCGTTCTCCAGCGTGCGCGCGACCTCGGCCGGCCGCACGCCAGCGTCGAAGAGCCGCTCCAGCGCATAGGCGAGCGAGCCGGGCTGGAGCGAGCCGTCGCGGTCGTGCACCTCGCGGCGGCGCACGTGGTGGCGGTCCTCGGCGATGTTGGCCAGGTGCGAGAAGTAGCTGAAAGCGCGGATCACGCTGACCGTCTGCTCGCCCGAGAGGCTCTTGAGCAGCTTGTCCATCTGCTTGCCGGCCTGCGCATCCCGCTTCAGGCGGAACGCCACCGACAGCTGCCGCACGCGCTCCACCAGTTCGTAGGCCTCGCGGCCCTCCTGCTCCCGGATCACCTCGCCCAGGATGCGGCCCAGCAGGCGGATGTCGTCCATCAGCGGCTGGTTCTTGTCCTTGACGATCTGGATCGAGCGCGTGGTGGCCTTGGCGTTGCCGGCCTTCTCGGCCTTCTCGGCCTTCTTTGAGGCGGGCGTGGCGGCGGCCTTGGCCCGCGGGGTCGAGGACGGCTTGGCGGCGGAACGGGCGGCGGGGCGGGCGGGGCGGGAAGCGGTACTGGCGGGCATGGTGGCGTCAGGAGTTCGTCAGAGACCGGAGGGGTGAGCGGAGACTGGTGATGTAACGGAGTTACCTCCGGTTCACTTTAGCAGTTTCTCCGTGCGCGGCCCGCACGGCGGCGTGGCGCGGACGCCGCGACTCGCTCCGGGATCGCGCAAGCGACGCTTCGCGGCAAGCGGTGGTCCCCGGGGGCGGGGAGAAACGCCGTGCCTGCTCGGCTAGCATCCCGCCCCATGAACCAAGAATTCGTGATCGCCACGCGCGAGAGCCGGCTGGCGTTGTGGCAGGCCGAACATGTGCAGGCCCTGCTGCGCGCACGGGGGTTGGCGGTGCGGCTGCTGGGCATGACCACCCGAGGCGACCAGATCCTGGATCGCACGCTGTCCAAGGTCGGCGGCAAGGGCCTGTTCGTCAAGGAGCTGGAAACGGCGCTGGAGGACGGTCGCGCCCAGCTCGCGGTGCATTCGCTCAAGGACGTGCCGATGGAGCTGCCGGCGGGTTTCGTGCTCGCCGCGGTGCTGGAGCGCGAGGATCCGCGCGACGCGCTGGTGTCCGCGAAGTACGACAGCCTCGCCGCGCTGCCGCAGGGTGCCTGCGTCGGCACCTCCAGCCTGCGCCGCGTGACGCAGCTGAAGAACATGCGGCCGGACCTGCGCATCGAGCCGGTGCGCGGCAACCTCGACACGCGGCTGCGCAAGCTCGACGAGGGCCAGTACGACGCGATCGTCCTGGCCGCCGCCGGCCTCAAGCGCCTGCAACTCGAGGGCCGGATCCGCCAGTACTTCGGCGTCGACGAGATGATCCCGTGCGCCGGACAGGGCGCGCTGGGCATCGAGATCCGCGCCGGGCAGGCGCCCCTGGCCGAGCACCTGGCCGCCCTGGCGCACGCGCCCACCTGGCTGGCCGCGGCCGCCGAACGCGCGGTGTCGCGCGAGCTCGGCGGCAGTTGCTCGATGCCGCTGGCCGCGCACGCGGTCTGGGCGGCTGACGGCCGGCTGACGCTGTCCGCCGCCCTGGGGCACCCGACCCAGCCGGAGCGGGCCCTGCTGCGGGCGGAGACGGCCGCGATCGTGTCCGACCTGGGCCAGGCCGAGGGGCTGGGCGTCGCCGCCGCGAACGCGCTGCGCGAGCGGGGCGCCGCCGAGTACCTGAAGGACGCCTGATGCCGGGCGAGGTCGCCCCGGTCCGACTGCTGCTGACCCGTCCCCGGGCCCAGGCCGACGACTGGGTCCGGCGGATGGCGGCGCTGGACGTGCCCACCGCCTCGCTGCCGCTGATCGACATCGCCCCCGCCGCCGATCCTGCCGGCCTGGCGCAGGCGTGGTCGGCGCTGCCGGCGACGGATCTGGCGATGTTCGTCAGCCCCAATGCCGTCGAGCATTTCTTCGACCGGTGCCGCGCGGACGGCGGCCAGGACGCATGGCCCGACCGGACCTGGGCCGCCACGGTGGGCCCCGGCAGCGCGCGCGCGCTGGTCGAGCGCGGCGTGCCCGAGGCCCGCATCGTCCAGCCGCCGGCCGAGGCGGACAGCCTCGATTCGGAACATCTCTGGCCGGAGCTGTGCCGCGTCGCCGGCGCGGACTGGACCGGCCGCCGGGCGCTGCTGGTGCGCGGCGATGGCGGGCGGGAATGGCTCGGCGATCGCCTCCGCGAAGCGGGCGCGACGGTGTCGGCCGTGAGCGTCTACCGCCGCGCCTGTCCCGTCCTCGATGCGCCGGGGCGCCGCCTGCTGCGCGAGGCGCTCGAGGCGCCGGACCGCCATGTCTGGCTCTTCAGTAGCTCGGAGGCCATCGGCCACCTGGATTCCCTCGAACAGGGGACGCGCGATCCCGCCGCCCCCCCGTCCGACCCCCTGCCCATGCCCGCCGACTGGGGGCGGGTGAGGGCACTCGCGACCCATGAGCGGATCGCCGCCCGTGCGCGGGCCCTCGGGGTGGGGCATGTGGTTTTGGTGCGACCCGACGCGGCGGCCGTCGCGGCCGGGTTCCGGATGCTGTCAGGGTCCACCCTAGAATCGCCGACGTGAGCGAGACCAACACCCCAGCGGCCGACGTTTCGTCGCCCCACAAGCCCGTCCGGCAATCCGGCGCCACGCTGACCCAGGCCGTCGTGGCCGGCGTCGGCCTCGTGGCCCTGCTGGCCCTCGGCCTGGCCTGGCAGAGCCAGCAGCGGCTCAAGCAGGTCGAACAGGAACTCGTCCGGCGCCAGGACAGCAGCCAGAGCGAGGCCAACATCGCCCGCGACCAGGCGCGCCAGGCCCAGGACCTGAGCCGCGACACCGCCGCCAAGGTCGCGCTGCTCGACGCGCGGCTGGCCGAGGTGGCGGTGCAGCGCGAGCAGCTCGAGGGGCTGATGCAGTCGATGAACCGGTCGCGCGACGAGAACGTCGTCGGCGACATCGAGGCCTCGCTGCGGGTCGCGATGCAGCAGGGCACGATCACCGGCAGCGCCGAGCCGCTGGTGGCCGCGCTGCGCCAGGCCGACGAGCGGCTGGCGCGCTACAAGCAGCCGCGCCTGGAGGGCGTGCGCCGCGCCGTCACGCGGGATCTGGAACGGATCAAGGCGGTCAGCGTCGTCGACGTCTCGACGCTGACGATCAAGCTCGACGAGGTGGTGCGCCAGGTCGACGACCTGCCGCTGCTGGCCGTGGCCCAGCCCGGCCGCGAAGGCGCGGCGCCGCCGCAGGCCTCGGCCAGCGCGGCGGCGGTGAAGCCGGTCGCGGCGCGCCGGCCGGCGTCCTCGGCGTCGCTCGCCGCCGCCGACGGCGAGCCGGGCTGGTGGTCGCGCCTGTGGGACCAGGCCGGCGAGCGCTGGACCCACTTGTCGGGCGAAGTCTGGCGCGAGGCCCGCGGGCTGCTGCGCGTGACGCGCATCGATCATCCGGAGGCGGCCCTGATCGCGCCGGAGCAGGCCTTCTTCCTGCGCGAGAACCTCAAGCTCAGACTGCTCAACGCCCGCCTGGCACTGCTGAGCCGGCAGTTCGACACCGCGCAGGTCGACCTGCGCGAGGCGCAGGCGATGCTGGACCGCTACTTCGACGCGCGTTCGCGCAAGCTGTCCCAGACGGTGGAGCTGCTGCGCCAGGTGCAGGGCCAGTCCCGCCAGGTCAGCGTGCCGCGGCCCGACGACACGCTTGCCGCGCTGAGCGCGGTGGCCCGCTGAGGAGATCGCCATGCGGATGGTGATCTGGCTGGTGCTGCTGTTCGTCGCGGCCGTGGTCGCGGCGCTGACGCTGGGCAACAACGACGGCCTGGCCAGTTTCTACTGGCGCGGCTGGCGGATGGACCTGTCGCTCAACCTGTTCCTGCTGCTGCTGGTGGCGGGCTGCTTCGCGCTGATGACGCTGATGCAGACGCTGGATGCGCTGCTGACGCTGCCCAAGCGCGCGCGGCTCTGGCGCATGGCCCAGCGGGAGCGCAGCGCGCAGGTCGCGCTGCGCGAGGCCTGGGCCGAGTACTTCGGCGCGCGCTACAGCCGCGCCGAGAAGGCGGCGCAACGCGCGCTCAACATCCAGTCGCAGACGCCGGACCTGGCGCAGGACGGCGCGTTCATGGCGCTGGCGCACCTGGTGGCCGCGCAGAGCGCGCACAAGCTGCAGGACCGGCGCAACCGCGACGAGCACCTGCGCCAGGCGCTGCAGGTGGCGGCGACCTCGGCCGGCGCGCGGGTGCAGGAAGAGGGCGCCCGGCTGCTGGCGGCCGAATGGGCGCTCGACGACCGGGACGCGCCGCGCGCGCTCGGCCTGCTGGGCGAACTGACGCCCGGCGTGGCGCGCCGCACCCAGGCGCTGCGGCTGAAGCTGCAGGGCAGCCGGCTGGCGCATCAGCCGCTGGAGGCGCTGCGCACCGCGCGCCTGCTGGCCAAGCACCAGGGCTTCTCGAAGTCGGCGGCGCAGGGGCTGTTGCGCTCACTGGCCTGCGAGGCGCTGGAGACCGCACGCGACATCGATCAGCTGCGCGCGGTCTGGCAGCAGCTGGATGCGTCGGACCGGCGCGACGTGTTCGTCGCCGCGCGCGCGGCGAACTGCGCGGCGGCCCTGGGCGCGCCGGAGGATGGCCGCGGCTGGCTGCGTCCGTTCTGGGAAGCGATCACGGAGCAGGGCGCCGATGAGCGCCAGGCCCTGGCCGAGGCGCTGGTGCTGTGCACGCCGGGGCTGGGCCCCGAATGGCTGCAGCGCCTGGAGGGCGCGGTGCAGCGTTTCCCGCGCGACGGCACGATGGCGCTGGCCCTGGGCCACGCGCTGGCGGAGCGCCAGCTGTGGGGCAAGGCGCGCCTGATGCTGGAGCAGGCGGCGGAGGACCGGGAACTGTCCGTCGCCGCGCGTCGCCGCAGCTGGCTGCGCCTGGCGGAGATGGCCGACCAGGACGACGACGGCGAGCGCCGCGCCCGCTGCTTCGAGGCGGCGGCGCGTCTGGGTTGAAGCACCGCGACCGGTCGCCCGAAGGATTTTTCGGGGAGATTCTTGCGGACCTCCAAAAACGCATGCTATAGTCGCAGTCTTTCAGCGGCTGTAGCTCAGTTGGATAGAGTACTTGGCTACGAACCAAGGGGTCGTGGGTTCGAATCCTGCCAGCCGCGCCAGAAAAACTGTTGAATCCCAGGGCAACCGAAGATTCGGCAACAAAGAAGAAGCAACAACAAAAACCTGGAATCGCTTCCACGACGGCGGTTCCTGATCAGTAAAAGTCGTGCGGCTGTAGCTCAGTTGGATAGAGTACTTGGCTACGAACCAAGGGGTCGTGGGTTCGAATCCTGCCAGCCGCGCCAAATCGAAAGGCCAGTGTTGAAAAACACTGGCCTTTTTCTTTGCCTGATTCATTTCCGCCCTGCGCTTGTTTGCCGAAGACGGTTCCTGAATACCGACCGGATATCTGGGACCGGTTATCCGGTGCGAATATCGTCCGACTCGGATAAACCCGGCGGCATATTCGTCGCCACGGCCGCCGGACCGGGCATTGCCGGCGTGCGAGAGAGTTTCGGCGCCGGCATCGGCCACGCCAGCCCATCCTGCATGAAGAAGTTGCGCCGCGCCTGATGCTGCGGGTGCAGGGGCGCCTCGGAGGCCGTCAGCACGGGCGCGACGCAGGCATCGCTGTCCTCGAACACCGCGGCCCAATGCGCCAGCGGCTGTTCGCGGATCAGCGCCGCCACCCGCTCGCGCAGCGCCGGCCACTGGCTCGGATCGTCCTGCGCCGGGACCGGCGTCAGGCCCAGGCGCTCCATCAGTTCGCGGTGGAAGGGCGCCTCGATGGCGCCCAGCGACAGCCAGCGCCCATCGGCGCATTCGAAGCTGTCGTAGAAATGCGAGCGGTGCAGGAAGAAGTTGCGTTCCGGGTCCTCGTCCCATCGGCCGCCCGCGCGCAGCGCCTGGATCAACGTTCCCATGTAGCCGACGCCGTCGATGATCGCGGCGTCCACGACCTGGCCCCGACCGGAGCGACGCGACTCCCAGAGCGCGCACATCAGCCCGAACAGCATCGTCAACGCGCCACCGCCGACGTCGCCCAGCAAGGTGGCCGGCAGCGCAGGCGCCTGTCCCGGCCGACCCGCGAAAGGCATCAGCCCGCTGAGCGCCACGTAGTTGATGTCATGTCCGGCGGTGCGCGCCAGCGGGCCGGTCTGGCCCCAGCCGGTCAGCCGCGCGTAGACCAGCCTCGGATGCGCCGCCAGCAGCGTGTCGGGACCCAGCCCCAGCCGCTCCATCACGCCGGGCCGGAAGCCCTCGACCAGCGCATCGGCCTGCGCGATCAGCTCCCGCACCCGGGCCAGCCCGTGCGCTGACTTCAAGTCCGCCTGCACCACCTGCTTGCCGCGGTTCAGCGCGGCGCCGCCGCCAAGACGCTGCTCGCCGCCGGGTCGCTCCACCACGGTGACGGTCGCACCGAAGTCCGCCAGCACCAGCCCCGCGAAGGGCGCCGGCCCGATGCCCGCGAACTCGACGATCTTCAATCCGGCCAAGGGGCCGCTGCCGGTTTCCGTCGTGTCGCTCATGCCTCGGTGCCTCCGGGGGGATGGGGCGCGACACCATACCGCGTTCGCGCGCGGGGCTCCGTCGTCCCTCGCGCGGCCACCGTGGAAGGGCGACACAATCCAACCCCATGAGCAAGGCATTCACCAAGGAAAACGACGCCGCCCCGGACGACGACGAGGACGACGGCCCCTCGCTGCCGGCGCTGCCCAAGGGCTCTCGCAACTACATGACGCCGGCGGGCTACGCGCGCTTGCGGGCGGAGTTCATGCAGCTGCTCGATGTCGAGCGGCCCAAGATCGTCGAGACCGTCTCCTGGGCCGCGAAGAACGGCGATCGTTCCGAGAACGGGGACTACCTCTACGGCAAGAAGCGCTTGCGCGAGATCGACCGCCGGCTGCGCTTCCTGACCAAGCGGCTGGACATCGCGGAGGTCGTCGATCCCAGCGCGCACCACGGCAGCGACCAGGTCTTCTTCGGCGCGACGGTGACCTATGCCAATGCCAAGGGGGAAGAGCGCACCATCACCATCATGGGCATCGACGAGGCGGACAGCCTCGCGGGCGAGGTGAGCTGGGTGTCGCCGATCGCGCGCACGCTGCTCAAGGCGCGCGAGGGCGACGAACTGCAGCTCGTCACGCCGGTCGGCGTCGAGACGATCGAGGTCGTCGAAGTCCGTTATCCAAAGCCCGGCGCCTGACTCGCGGCCGTCGGCCGAAAGCGGAGGCATGCGGGCCTTGAGGCCCGCATGCTCCGATTGCCGCGCGCTTGGTCAGGGCGCGATCACGGCTTGACGCGCCAGACCCGCATCACCGCGCTCGAGCGCTTGAGCGTGCGCAGGGTGTCGGCCAAATGCAGCCGGTCACGCACCGCGAGCAGCAGTGTCATTTCCGCCGTCTCCCGCTGCTGCGAGTCGTCGCTCATGGCGATGTGGGTGATGTCGGCCTCGGCGCTGCTGACCGCCGTCGCGATCTGCGCGAGCACGCCCTTGCCGTTGCGCATCAGCACGCCGACCTCGGCCTCGAAGCTGCGCGTCAGTTCCTCCGCCCAGCCGACCGCGATCCAGTGCTCGCTGTCGCGCTGGAACAGCCGGCGGCCCACCGAGCATTCCGCGGTGTGCACCACCAGGCCCTCGCCGCGGCCCAGGTAGCCCTTGATGTCGTCGCCGGGGATCGGCCGGCAGCAGGTGGCCAGCCGCACCGACGCGCCTTCGCTGCCGTCCAGCAGCACCTGGCCCTGGGCCGGCGCGTCGTCGGTGGCGAAACGGCCCATCGTCAGCAGCACCGCGTCCGGACGCTGCCCCTGGTCGGACAGGGTGCGCGCCAGCTTCTTGGCCACGATGGTGGCGATCTTGCGACCCAGGCCGATCTCGACGAGCAGTTCGTCGACATGGCGGTTGCCGGCCCAGCGCGCCAGGTCCTGCCACAGCGCGGCGGCGGCCTCGTCCTCTTCCTTCAGGCTGGGCAGCGCCAGGCCCTCGGCGCGCAGCGCCTGGGCCAGCATCTTGTGGCCGAGCTCGCGCGATTCTTCCTGCTCCAGGTTCTTCAGGAAATGGCGGATCTTGGAGCGCGCACGCCCGGTGCGCACGAAGCTCAGCCAGGCCGGATTGGGACGCGCGCCCGCGGCGGTCACGATCTCGATCACGTCGCCGCTGCGCAGCTCGGTGCGCAGCGGCACCGGCTCGCCGTTGACCTTGGCGGCGACGCAGTGGTCGCCGACGTCCGAGTGGATCGCGTAGGCGAAGTCCACCGGCGTCGCGCCCTTGGGCAGCGCCATGATCTTGCTCTTGGGCGTGAACACGTAGACCGCGTCGGGGAACAGGTCGATCTTGACGTGCTCCAGGAACTCGGTCGCGTCGCGGGTCTCGTCCTGGATGTCCAGCAGCGACTGCAGCCAGCGCGAGCCCAGCTGCTGCGCGCCCTTGGCGTCGCCCTTGCTCTTGTAGAGCCAGTGCGCGGCCACGCCTTTCTCGGCGACCATGTGCATCGCCTCGGTCCGCATCTGGAATTCCACCGGCGTGCCCAGCGGGCTGACCAGCGTCGTGTGCAGCGACTGGTAGCCGTTGGGCTTGGGGATGGCGATGTAGTCCTTGAATCTGCCCGGCTGCGGCTTGTAGAGCTGGTGCAGCACGCCCAGCGACCAGTAGCACTGGGGCAGGTCCTGCACGATCACGCGGAAGCCGAAGATGTCGCTGACCTGCGCGAAGCTCAGGTGTTTCTCGCGCATCTTCTTGTAGATGCTGAACAGCGTCTTCTCGCGGCCCTGGATCTCGACGCGCAGGTTGGCCTCGGAGAAGGCCTTCTGGACGTCGCGTTCAATGCGCGCGACCAGGTCGCGGCGGTGGCCGCGCGCCTTCGTCACGGCCTTGGCCAGCGCCCCGTGGCGCCACGGATGGATGTACTGGAAGGAGAGTTCCTGCAGCTCGCGGTAGATCTCGTTCAGGCCCAGCCGGTGGGCGATCGGCGCGTAGATGTCCAGGGTCTCGCGGGCGATGCGGCGGCGCTTGTCGAAGGCCATGTGCTGCATCGTGCGCATGTTGTGCAGCCGGTCGGCCAGCTTGATCAGGATGACGCGCACGTCGCGCGCCATCGCCAGCAGCATCTTGCGGAAGCTCTCCGCCTGCGATTCCTCGCGCGTCGAGAACTGCAGCTTGTCCAGCTTGGTCAGGCCGTCGACCAGTTCCGCCGTCGGCGCCTCGAAGCGCTCGATCAGTTCCGTCTTGGTGACGCCGCAGTCCTCCATCGCGTCATGCATCAGCGCGGCCATGATGGCCTGCGCGTCCAGGCGCCAGTCGGCGCACAGCCCGGCCACCGCGATCGGATGGGTGATGTAGGGCTCGCCGCTGGCGCGGAACTGGCCCAGGTGGGCCTCGTCGGCGAACTTGTAGGCCTCCCGGATGCGCTTGACGTCCGCCTTGGGCAGGTAATGCAGGCGGTCCACGAGCGCGTCGAAGGACGACGCCTCGGCGGCCGTGTCCGGCGCGGTCCGGGGACCGGCCAGGCCCGTCAGGCCGGGGATGTGAGCGGTGGCGAAGGAGCGGAGACCCATGCGTGGAAATTTAACCGATGGCAGCAGGGGTTTCCGACGAGTGGACTTGAGCCTCCAGGCGCCCGCGCGTCGCCAGACCGAGGGTTTTCACCTATCAAGAAAGTGCGATTCCCTGGAATCGAGGCCTAAAGTCCGGAGATCGCCCGCCGATAAACCGAACATGCCCTGAAGGGGCTTCGACCCGGAATGCGCTCCGGGCCCGGCGTCCGCTGGCCGAAATGTGCGGAAACCTCCTGGGAGGCTCGCCATGATTGCTGCCCTGAACAACATAACGACATCGAATGGTCCCGGTGCGACCACCGGGCAGTCGGCACGCGTGCGCGAAGCCGATGATCCCTCGACCACCTCGCAGGCCGAGGCGTCCGCCGTGGTGAGCCTGTCGCCGCAGGCGGCGAGCCTGGCGGCGTCGGGCGCCGCCGCGCCGGCCCAGGCGACAACCGGTCCGGCCACGGCCGTGCAGACCGCGACCTCGCAGCCCGTGACCGCCGCGCCGCCCGCCCAGCCCGCCGCGACGCAGACCGTCTCGCTGGCGGCCGAGGAGCCGGAGAAATTCCCCGAGCCGATCAGCCTGGTGCCCAACCTGGTCTACGCCGAGGCCGATTCGGACCAGAACGGCGTCATCTCGCCGGCCGAGCGCCGGGCCTACGACGTCGTCCATCCGACCCTGGGCCAGCGCGCGGCGGACGTGCCGCCCAAGCGCGTCGTCGACGCCGAGCTGCGCGAGTACACCGCCATCGCCAACAAGCAGTTCTGATCCACGGGGAGCTTCGCTCCAAAGGGGGGCTCGTCGAGACCTCCCCCTTCCGAGGGCCCTCCTCAGTCGGGTAGGCAGTGCGCGTTCCAGCGCGCAAAGTTGACTCCATCGCGGCCTCACCGGCCGCTGTGCGTTCAAGGAGTCAGCCATGCACTTCGCCGAAGTCGAGACCGGGGACTACCGCATCTATGCCGGGGCGATCGAGCGCCCGCGCCAGTTCGGCTATGTGGCCGCGGTCGTGGTGATGCGGGTCGAGGGTACGCCGGCGCTGAACAAGCGCGAGGCCTTCCGCGACGAGAACCTGGCCGGCGGCTACGGCTGGGCGACGCCGGCCGAGGCGCTGCGCTTCGCGATCAGCGCAGGCAAGGAAGCGGTGATGTGCCGCATCGGGATGTACGCATGAAGGCCGACGCGCTGTTCGAGGACTTCCTCGCCACGCTCCCCCGTGTGGCCGCGCCAGCGGCCCAGCGCGAGCGGGCGATTGCCGGCCCGGCGCCCGTGGCTCAAGCGGCTCAACCCGTGCTTCGTCGCGCGAGACCCGCCGCGCCCTTGGTTCACCGCCGCGCCCCCGCTATCGTGCGGGCATGTCGACCCCGGTCCTTCCCGCCCACCCGCCCGAACCGGCGCATCCGGCCTGGCACGGCTTCGTCTCCTACCTGACGCCGCAGCGGGTCCTGCTGGCGCTCGCGCTGGCCACCGTCTTCGCGCTGGCGCTGCAACCGATCTTCATCACGCCCTTCCCGGTGCTGCTGGGACGGACGATGTTCGTCGGCATGCTGGCGCTGCTGGCCTTTTCCGCGGCCGGCCAGTGGCCGCGCCGGCTGCCGCGCTGGTGGGCGCGCTGGCTGTTCCAGGTGGTCGTGGTCGCGGCGGCCGTGCCGCTGGCCACCCTGGCGGTCTACATGGTCGCCGTCGGCGGCGACTTCTCCAGCTTCGTCGAGTCCGAATCCCGGATGCTCGGCTTCCTCTGGATCGCCGGCTCCGGCCTGGTTGTCGGCCCGCTGCTGGCCATGGGCGCGCTGTACCGCCAGCGCGATGCCGAAGCCCGCAGCCAGGCGCTCAGCTTCGAACTGGAGCGCAGCGAGCTGGAACGCCAGGCGCTGGACGCACGGCTGCGCCTGCTGCAGGCCCAGGTCGAGCCGCATTTCCTGTTCAACACCCTGGCCAATGTCCGGGCGCTGGTAGAAACCGGCTCGCCGCAGGCGGCGCCGGTGTTGCGCAGCCTGATCGCCTACCTGCGCGCCGCGATGCCGCGCCTGCAGGGCGACGCCACCACGCTGTCGGACGAACTGGGCCTGGTGCGCGCCTACCTCGAGTTGATGCACCTGCGCATGCCGGACCGACTGGACTTTTTCGTGGACCTGCCGCCCGAGCTCGGCAGCCTGCGCTTCCCGCCGATGGCGCTGCTGACGCTGGTCGAGAACGCGGTGCGCCACGGCATCGACCCGAGCGAGGAGGGCGGTCGCATCGAGGTCGGCGGCGAGCGCGTCGACGACCAGGTGCGGCTGTGGGTCAGCGACACCGGCGTCGGCATGACGCAGGCGATGGGCCGCGGCACCGGGCTGCGCAACCTGCGTGAGCGCCTGACGCTGTTCTACGGCCTGGGCGCGGCCCTGGCGCTCACCGAGAATCGCCCGCACGGCCTGCGCGCCGAACTGACTTTCACCCCCGCGACGAGATGAGTGCCGCTGCTCCCCCCGTGTCGACCGCGTCGACCGCGCCAACCGCCCTGATCGCCGACGACGAACCGCTGCTGCGCGACAGCCTGCAACGCAGCCTCGCGCTGCTGTGGCCGGAACTGCGCGTCGTCGCGCAGGCGCGCAACGGCCGCGAGGCGGTGGAGATGTTCGAGCTTCACCGGCCCGACATCGCCTTCCTCGACGTCCACATGCCGGGCGTCAACGGCATGGAAGCGGCGCGGCAGATCGCGCGTCAGGCGCAGGTGGTGTTCGTCACCGCCTTCGAGGAATACGCGCTGCAGGCCTTCGAACGCGGCGCGATCGACTACCTCGTCAAGCCGGTCGACGAGGCGCGGCTGGCCGACACGATCGGGCGCTTGAAGGAGCGGCTCGGCGGTCGCCCGGGGCTGGGGGCCGCGCACCCGGCGGCGCTCGAGGCGGTGATCGATGAGCTCTCGCGCCGGATGGCGCGTGCGCCGGCGCTCTCCGTGCCGGCCGGCGGCGCGCTGGCGGCCGACACCGGCCCGCTGCAGTGGATACGCGCCTCGGTCGGGTCGACACTGAAGCTGATTCCGGTCGACGAGATCCTGTTCCTGCGCTCGGACGAGAAGTACACGCTGGTGGTCACCGCCGAAGGCGAGGCGCTGATCCGCACGCCCATCCGTGAACTGATCGAGCGGCTGGACCCGCAGCGCTTCGTGCAGGTCCACCGGTCGGTGGTCGTGAACCTGCACGCGATCAGTCACGTCACCCGTGGCCCCAACGAAACGGCGGACCTCCACCTGAAGGCCCGCCCCGAGGTGCTGCCGGTCAGCCGCAGTTACCTGCATCTGTTCCGGCAGATGTAGCGCGCCGGCGGTCCGGCGCGAGGTCGACGCGAGGCCGGCGCCTGCACGGCGCCGGGTTGATGGTCAGCGCGAGGGCTGCGCCGGTTCAAGCGGCTGGGGCGCCGCCGGCAGCGGCAGGTTCTGGGCCTTGCCCTGCACGACGACCGGCTCCAACTGCCACATCTGGACGCCGACGTTGATCATCTGCACCACCGCCATCACGGCCACCGCGATGACCGCCGCCATCAGGGCGGTGTGCATCGCACCGTCGGAAAAGCGATGCATCGACCGCTCGTCGTTGGTCGGTGAACCGGCGCGTGCGTGGAGGCGCCAGCCGTGCCACGCCTGGGAGAGTCTGGTATCCATGGCTTGCTCCTCGAAGTCCTCTGGTCCTGGTCTCTGCGAGGGCCGTCGGATCGCCCGCCCGGTTCACCGGACATGCCCCGGCGATGAAGACATCGAGCGGCACGCGAGCCGACAGCCTGCAACAAGTCTAGGTGGCGGCTCCAGGGGCTTCCAGCGAGGCCGCGGGTAAAAAAGCGCGGCTCAGCCACGCTTTTTCCCCCTCCGTCGCAAACCCGGTCGCCGGGGGCAGGATCCCGGCGACCGGCGCCGCCGTCAGCAGCGCAAGCGCGGCTCAGCGGCTCAGCGGCTCGGTGCGGGTGTTCAGCCAGGCCAGGGCCTCGCCCTCGACCAGCGGCGCCAGGCGGCGGCGGACCTCGGCGTGATAGGCGTTCAGCCAAGCCAGTTCGTCGTCCGACAGCAGCGCCACCGCGATGCAGCGGGTGTCGATCGGGCACAGCGTCAGCGTCTCGAAGGCCAGCATCTCGCCGAACTGCCCCTTCTCGGGGGTGTCGAAGGACACGTTCAGCACCAGGTTCTCGATCCGCACCCCCCATTGGCCGGGGCGGTAGAGACCGGGTTCGATCGAGGTGATCATGCCGGGCTCCATCGCCATGTTGGCGTCGGGCACGGCCTTGGAGATGCTTTGCGGGCCTTCATGCACGTTCATGAAGTAACCGACGCCATGCCCGGTGCCGTGGCCGTAGTCCAGGCCGTGGGCCCACAGCGGGGCGCGGGCGAGGGCGTCCAGCATCGGGCTGAGCGTGCCGCGCGGGAATGCGGCGCGCGACAGCGCGATCGTGCCCTTGAGCACCAGCGTGTAGTCGCGGCGGTGGTCGTCGGTGATGCGGCCGATCGGCCATACCCGCGTGATGTCGGTCGTGCCGCCCAGGTACTGCGCGCCGGAGTCGATCAGCAGCAGGCCGTCGCCTTCGATCCGGGCGAAGGCGTCCTCGGTGGCGCGGTAATGCGGCATCGCGCCGTTGGCGTTGAAGCCGGCGATGGTCGGGAAGGACAGCCCGACGAAACCCGGTCGTCTGGCGCGCTCGGCGCTCAGGCGTTCGTCGATGGTGAGCTCGGAGATCGCTTCGCCGCGGGCCATCGCCGCCTCGAACCAGGCGTAGAAGGCGCACATCGCCGCGCCGTCCTGCTCCATCGCCTGGCGGACGAATTGCGCCTCGGCGGCGTTCTTGCGGCTCTTGAGCAGCGTGCTGGGGTTGATCGCCTCCATGATGGTGGCGGTCGTGGGCAGCGACTCGCGCAGGCCCAGGGTCACGCGCCGCGGATCGATCAGCACCCGGGCATCAGCGGGCAGGGCGCCGAGCGTGGCGCGCGCGTCGGCATAGGGGGCGATCCGCACGCCATCGGCGGCCAGGCGCTGCGCGAGCGCGGCGTCGATCTTGCCGGGCTGCACGAACAGGGTCGCGCCGTTGGCGTCGAGCAGCGCGTGCGCCAGGAACACCGGGTTGTAGCTGACGTCCGAGCCGCGCAGGTTGAACAGCCAGGCGACGTCGTCGACGCTGGAGATCAGGTGGTGGGTGACGCCGTGCCGCGTCATCGCCTCGCGGACCTGCCGCAGCTTGTCGGCGCGGCCGATGGTGGCCTGCGGCGCGGCGTGCTCGTAGATCGGGGCGTCGGGCAGGCCGGGGCGCTCGTCCCAGGCGTGGTCGATCAGGTCGAGCGTGGTGTCGATGCGCACGCCCTTGGCGCCCATCGCCGCGCGCAGCTGCTGCGCGAGCGCTAGTCCCAGCACCTGGCCGTCGACGACCAGCGTCTGGCCCGGCTGCAGGCGTTCCGCCAGCCAGATGATGTGCTGCACCGACGCGCCGGAGGGAATCTTGAAGAGCGCGATGCCGCTGCCGGCGAGTTCGCGCTCGGCCTGCGTCCAGTAGCGGCTGTCGGCGAAGAGCTGCGCGTCGTCGAGCGTGACGACCAGCGTGCCCATCGAGCCGGTGAAGCCGGAGAGCACCTCGCGCGCCTGCCAGCGGCGCGGCAGGTATTCGGAGAGATGGGGGTCGGCCGAGGGGACCAGGATGGCGTGGGCGCCGGCGTTGCGCAGCGCGTCGCGCAGCCTGACGATGCGCAGCTTGATCTCGGAAAGGCGGGTGTCCATGGCGGGCCTCGACGGGTTGACGGGCATGAAGCGCGGCGGCCGGGTCAGCCGCGCGCCGAAGCCGCCGATTGTAGAAGCGGGGCCCCCATGACTTCCTTCCGCCGGTGCGGCGGCGGTGCGCTCAGAGTTCCGTGCGCAGCGCCCAGAGCTCGGGGAACAACACCACGTCCAGCATCTTGCGCAGGTAGCTGACGCCGCCGGTGCCGCCGGTGCCGCGCTTGAAGCCGATGACGCGCTCCACCGTCGTGACGTGGCGGAAGCGCCAGAGCCGGAAGGCGTCCTCGAGGTCGACCAGTTCCTCGCCCATCTGGTACAGGTCCCAGTGCGCCTTGGGGTCGCGGTAGACCTCCAGCCAGGCGGCCTTCACGCCGTCGTCGGCGGCATAGGGCTGGGTCCAGTCGCGGTCCAGGCGCGCAGCCGGCACCGCGATGCCGCGGCGCTGCATCAGGCGCAGCACCTCGTCGTACAGCGACGGCGCCTCATAGGCGGCCTGCACCTGGGCCAGCAGGTCGGCGCGATGCGCATGCGGCTTGAGCATCGCGGCGTTCTTGTTGCCGAGCATGAACTCGATGCGCCGGTACTGCGCGCTCTGGAAGCCGCTGCTGTTGGAGAGGTAGGGCCGGATGGCCGAATACTCCGGCGGCGTCATCGTGCCGAGCACGTCCCACGCGTGCACCAGCTGCTCCATGATGCGCGACACCCGCGCGAGCATCTTGAAGGCCTCGGGCAGCTGGTCGGCCGCGACGTGGGCGACGGCGCCCTGCAGCTCGTGCAGCATCAGCTTCATCCACAGCTCCGAGGTCTGGTGCTGGACGATGAAGAGCATCTCGTTGTGGTCGGGCGAGAGCGGATGCTGCGCGCTCAGCACCTTGTCCAGGTGCAGGTAGTCGCCGTAGCTCATGTCCTTGGAGAAGTCGAGCTGCGCGCCTTCCTCGCGCACGATCGCCTCGCCGCCCGGCGCCGGGGTGTCGCCCGCGCCGGTTCCCGTGACGGCGCCGGTGCCGTGTCCCATCGGGCAGCTCATGTCACCGCCGCCTTGGTGTTGAAGCGGGCCTCGCGCCATTCGCCACTGGCCAGCACCTGATGCAGATGCTCGACCGCGTCCCACACGTCGGCGAAGCCGATGTACAGCGGCGTGAAGCCGAAGCGCAGGATGTGCGGCACCTGGTCCAGCCGCGCGGGATCGCCGGCGCGGAAGTCGCCGATCACGCCGCGCTCGATCAGCGCCTGCACGACGGCGTAACCGGCCTCGTGCAGCGGCGCCTTCAGCGCCAGGCAGACCTGGCTGCCGCGCTGCGCGGCCTCGCGCGGCGAGACGACGTGGACGCCCTGGGCGCCGCAGCGCTCCTCGGCCAGGCGGGCGAAGAGCTCGGTCAGCGCGATCGACTTTTCGCGCAGCGCGCCCATGCCGCCGAAGGGCTCGGCCGCCAGCAGCGTGTCCACGCCGCACTCGAGCGCCGCCGTCGACAGGATCGCCGGCGTGCCGCAGATGTAGCGCTTGATGCCGGCGGCGGGCGCGTAGTTCGAGGTGAACTGGAACGGCGACGCATGGCCCAGCCAACCCGACAGCGGTTGCCAGAAGCGGTCCGCGTGGCGCGGATGCGCCCAGACGAAGGCCGGCGCGCCGGGGCCGCCGTTGAGGTACTTGTAGCCGCAGCCGATGGCGAAGTCGGCGTCGGCGCCATTCAGGTCGACCGGGATCGCGCCGGCGGAGTGCGCCAGGTCCCAGACGGTCAGCGCGCCGGCGGCGTGCGCCGCGGCGGTGACGGCCTTCATGTCGTGCTTGCGGCCGGTGCGGTAGTTGACCTCGGTCAGCATCAGCACCGCGAGCCGGTCGTTCAGCAGCGCGGGGATCTCGTCGACGTGATCGACCAGGTGCAGCGTCATGCCGTGCTGCTGCGCGAGGCTCTCGGCGATGTAGAGGTCGGTCGGGAAGTTGCTGCGCTCCGACACGATCACCGTGCGGCGACCGGCCGCGTCATCGGCCTGGACGATGCGCAGCGCCGCGCTCAGCACCTTGTAGAGGTTGAGCGAGGTCGAGTCCGCGACGATGGTCTCGCCCGGCGCGGCGCCGATCAGCCGGCCGATCTTGTCGCCGATGCGGCCGGGCAGGTCCATCCAGCCGGCGGTGTTCCAGCTCTTGATCAGGTCGCGGCCCCACTCGTCCGCGATGACCTGCTGCACGCGGGCCGCGGTCGCCTTGGGCATCGCGCCGAGCGAATTGCCGTCGAGGTAGAGCGTGCCCGCAGGCAGCGAGAACTGGTCCTTCAGCGTCGCCAGCGGATCGGCGGCGTCCAGGGCCAGGCAGTCTTGTCTTGTCGTCATGGGGGTTCCAGACCAATGCAAGGGGAAGGTGGAAGGGAAGGGGATGGCGGCGGCGCGAGGATCGGCGGCCCGCTCAGAGCGGGCGCAGCACCGCGCGCACGGGCGACGCGCAGGCGCCGGCCAGCTTCAGCGGCAGCGCGATCAATTCATAGTCGCCCTCGGGCACGTCGTCGAGCACCAGGTTCTCGAGCACGCGCAGGTCCAGGCGCAGCAGGCGCTGGTGGCTGTCCAGCGTCTTGCTGGTGGCGGGATCGACCGAGGGCGTGTCCAGGCCGATCAGCTTCACGCCGCGCGCCGCGAGCCACTCGACGGTCTCCGGCGCATAGGCGCTGAACTCGGGATTCCAGACCGTGTCGGCGCGCTCGTTGCAGCGCACCAGCACGCGCGGCGGCAGGTCGTGCGCGGCGTGCTCGAGGTGCTCGACGCGGATCAGCGGGCCGCAGCCGATCGCATGGATCACGCGGCAGGGGCCGAGGTAGGGATCGAGTGCGACTTCCGCGGCGCTCGCGACGCCGTCGGCGTAATGCAGCGGGGCGTCGGCATGCGCGCCGACATGCGGGGACATCGTGATCGCGCTCAGGTTCACCGGGCACTCCGGCGACAGCCGGGCGGTCCACTTCAGCGCGTAGGGCTCGTCGCCGGGAAAGATCGGCGCGTCGGGCGCCACCACCGGCGAGATGTCCCACAGGGACGGGCGTGTTGACTTCATCTGTTGCTCCTGCCGGCCTTGGGCACGACGGCGCGCACCTTAGCGCCGGGTCGGAGGCCGTGGTGTCGGTTAATTCCAACAAGGCGGCATCGTTTCCGCAAGCCGCCCGGCCTCACGACGCCGATGGGCTCAGGGTTATCCAGATCGTTGACACCTCAACTATCAATGCCTAAAGTGCTCCCGTCAAGCAGTCATCGGCCGGCGCGAGCGGGCCTCGGAAACATGCGCATCACCTGCATCGGCGGCGGCCCCGCCGGCTTGTACTTCGCCTTGCTGATGAAGCGGCAGGATCCCGCCCATGAGGTCACGGTGCTGGAGCGCAACCGCGCCGGCGACACCTTCGGCTGGGGCGTGGTGTTCTCCGACCAGACGCTGGCTGCGCTGCGCGAGGCCGATCCCCAGACCGCCGAGCAGATCCTGCAGTCCTTCAACCATTGGGACGACATCGCGGTCCACATCGACGGCCGCACCATGGTCTCGGGCGGGCATGGCTTCTGCGGCATCGGCCGCCGCAAGCTGCTGGACATCCTGCGCGATCGCTGCGAGCAACTGGGCGTCGCGATCCGCTACGAGACCGAGGTCGTCGACGACGCGGACATCGATGCCGACCTGATCATCGCGGCCGACGGCCTCAACAGCCGCCTGCGCCAGAAGTACGCCGCGACCTACCAGCCCGACATCGACCTGCGGCAGTGCCGCTTCGTCTGGCTCGGCACCACCAAGCTCTTCGACGCCTTCACCTTCGACTTCCAGAAGACCGAATGGGGCTGGTTCCAGGCGCACGCCTACCGCTTCGACGAGACGCACTCGACCTTCATCGTCGAGACGCCCGAGCCGGTGTGGAAGGCCGCCGGCCTGGAGGACATGAGCAAGGAAGACGGCATCGCCTTCTGCGAGCGGCTCTTCGCCAAGGTGCTGGACGGCCATCCGCTGATCTCCAACGCGGCGCACCTGCGCGGATCGGCGCAGTGGATTCGCTTCCCGCGCGTGGTCTGCAAGCGCTGGGTGCATCACAACGGTCGCGCGCCGGTGGTGCTGATGGGCGACGCGGCGCACACGGCGCATTTCTCGATCGGCTCGGGCACCAAGCTCGCGCTGGAGGATGCGATCGCGCTGGCCCGCGACATCGAACGCCACGGTGGCGGCGTGGAGAGCCTGTCCTCGGCGCTCGACGAATACGAAGCCACGCGCTCGATCGAGGTGCTGCGCATCCAGAACGCGGCGCGCAATTCGACCGAATGGTTCGAGAACGTCGACCGCCACGCGCGCCTGGCGCCGGAGCAGTTCGCATACTCGCTGCTGACGCGTTCGCAGCGGATTTCGCACGAGAACCTGCGGCTGCGCGATGCGCGTTATGTTGGCGAATACGAGGCCTGGCTGGCACGCCGTTCGGGCCTGGACCGCGCCGCGCCGCCGATGTTCACGCCGTTCACGCTGCGCGGCACGACGCTGAAGAACCGGGTCGTCGTCTCGCCGATGGCGCAGTACTCCTGCGTCGACGGCCAGCCGGCGGACTACCACCTCGCGCACCTGGGCGCCCGCGCCATGGGCGGCGCGGGCCTGGTCTTCGCGGAGATGACCTGCGTCTCGCCCGACGCCCGCATCACGCCCGGATGCCCGGGCCTGTGGAACGACGCGCAGCGCGATGGCTGGCGGCGCATCGTCGACCATGTGCATGCGAGCTCCACCGCCAAGATCGCGATGCAGCTCGGCCATGCCGGCGCGAAGGGCTCGACCCGCGTGGCCTGGGACGGCATCGACCAGCCGCTGGACGAGGGCAACTGGCCGCTGATATCGGCCTCGCCGCAGCAGTACCTGGAGGGCGTGAGCCAGTGGTCGCGCGCGATGACGCGCGAGGACATGGACCGCGTCAAGGCCGACTTCGTCGCCGCAACCCGCCGTGCCGCCGAGGCCGGCTTCGACTGGCTGGAGCTGCACTGCGCGCACGGCTACCTGCTGTCGAGCTTCCTGTCGCCGCTGACCAATCAGCGGACCGACGACTACGGCGGCACGCTGGAGCACCGGCTGCGTTATCCGCTCGAGGTCTTCACCGCGATGCGCGCAGTCTGGCCGGCGGATCGGCCGATGTCGGTGCGCATCTCCGCGCACGACTGGGTGCCCGGCGGCACCACGCCCGAGGACGCGGTCGCGATCGCGGAGGCCTTCAAGGCCGCGGGCGCCGACCTGATCGATGTCTCGTCCGGCCAGGTCAGCAAGCGCGAGAAGCCGGTCTACGGCCGCATGTGGCAGACGCCGTTCAGCGAGAGCGTGCGCAACCGCGCCGGCATCGCGACGATCGCCGTGGGCGCGATCTCCGAGGCGGACCACGTCAACAGCATCATCGCGGCCGGGCGCGCCGACCTGTGCGCCGTCGCGCGGCCGCACCTGGCCAATCCGGCCTGGACCTTGACCGAGGCCGCGCGCATCGGCTACCTGTCCGGCCCGGGCCTGGACTGGCCGGTGCAGTACCTGTCCGGCAAGAGCCAGATGGAACGCGACTTCGAACGCCAGCGCGCGATGGGCGGCGGCGCCGCGGCGCAGGAGCAGGCCAACCGGGCGCTCGGCGTCTGAGCGGCCGGACGCGGCGCACGCGTGGCGATGGGCATTCGAGCAACGATGGACAGGCAGGCGGCATGAGCAACCCGTATCCCCTCGAAGGACTGCATGCGGTCGTCACCGGCGGCGGCTCCGGCATCGGCGCCGCGATCGCGCAGGCGCTGATCGCCGACGGCGCGCGCGTGACGCTGATGGGGCGCCGGCTGGACCGACTGCAGGCGCAGCGTGACCGGCTGAGCGTCGACGGCGGTCCGTCGGTCGAGCTGCAGGTCTGCGACGTCGCCGACGAGGCCAGCGTGCGCCAGGCCTTCGCCGCGACGGTGAAGGCCGCCGGGCCGGTCGACCTGCTGGTCAACAACGCCGGCCAGGTCGAGACCGCGCCGTTCGCGAAGACCTCGCTGGAGACCTGGCGGCGACTGCTCGACGTCAACCTCACTGGCAGCTTCCTGTGCAGCCGCGAGGTGCTGCCGGCGATGACCGAGCGCCGCTTCGGCCGCATCGTCAATGTCGCCAGCACCGCCGCGCTGAAGGGCTACGCCTATGTCGCGGCCTACTGCGCGGCCAAGCATGGCGTGCTCGGTCTGACGCGCGCGCTGGCGCTGGAGACGGCGCGCAAGGGCGTGACCGTCAACGCGGTCTGCCCCGGCTACACCGAGACCGACATCGTGGCCGGCGCGATCGACACCATCGTCGCCAAGACCGGCCGCACGCCGGAGCAAGCCCGGGCCGAGCTGGCGGCGGTCAATCCGCAGGGGCGGCTGGTGGACCCGGCGGAGGTCGCCGCCTCGGTCGCCTGGCTGGCGCGGCGCGACAGCGGATCCATCACCGGCCAGGCCATCGCGGTCGCCGGCGGGGAGGTGATGTGATGCGCGACAGCGACGAGGACCTGGGCCCCGAGCTCGTGCCCGACCTGGAGTCGCGCCTGCACGATGGCGACCATCAGGCGCTGCGCCTGTGGCTGCGCCTGCTGGCCTGCACGACGCGCATCGAGGACCAGATCCGCCAGCGCCTGCGCAACGACTTCGGCACGACGCTGCCGCGCTTCGACCTGCTGGCGCAGCTGGAGCGCAGCCCCGACGGTCTGACGATGCGCGAGCTGTCGCAGCGCCTGATGGTCACCGGTGGCAACGTCACCGGCATCACCGACCAGCTCGAGGCCGAGGGGCTGGTCGTGCGCGAGCCGCATCCGTCGGACCGGCGCAGCGTCACCGTGCGGCTGACGCCGGCCGGGCGGCGCCAGTTCAAGCGCATGGCGGCGACGCACGAGGGCTGGATCGTCGAGCTGCTGGCCGGCTGGTCGCCGGAGGAGAAGACCCAGGTGTACGCGCTGCTCGCGGGGCTGAAGGGCCACCTCGCGCAGCTGGACGCCGCGCGCCGATGAGCGGCGGATGCAGGCCATGGCGCCACGCGGCGCGGAGCGATGGACAGGCCGGTGGCCGATGCGGCGCATCGGCGCCAGTGAACGAATCAAGGAGCACGAATCGATGGATCAACACCTCATCAGCGGCAACCGGCGCAGCCTGAAGGGCTTCGAGCCCCGCCACTTCGCGTGGCGGCAGGAGGGCGAGGTCGGCGTGATCACGCTGAACCGTCCCGAGCGCAAGAACCCGCTGACCTTCGAGTCCTATGCCGAGCTGCGCGACCTGTTCCGCACGCTGGCCTATGTCGACGAGGTGAACGCGATCGTCGTTCAGGGCGCGGGCGGCAACTTCTGCTCCGGCGGCGACGTGCACGAGATCATCGGCCCGCTGACGGCGATGTCGATGCCGGACCTGCTCGCCTTCACGCGCATGACCGGCGACCTGGTCAAGGCGATGCGGGCCTGCCCGCAGCCGGTCGTGGCCGCCATCGATGGCGTGTGCGCCGGCGCCGGCGCGATCATGGCGATGGCCTCGGACCTGCGCGTCGGCACCGCGCGCAGCAAGACGGCCTTCCTGTTCACACGCGTCGGCCTGGCCGGCTGCGACATGGGCGCCTGCGCGCTGCTGCCGCGCATCGTCGGCCAGGGCCGCGCGTCGGACCTGCTCTACACCGGCCGCAGCCTCGGCGGTGAAGAGGCGCTGCAGTGGGGCTTCTTCAACCGCGTGGCGGAGCCGGACGCGCTGGAAGCCCAAGCGGTGGCCTGGGCCGCGGAGATCGCCGCCGGCCCCAACTTCGCGCATGCGATGACCAAGCGGATGCTGCATCAGGAATGGACGATGGGCGTCGACGAGGCCATCGAGGCCGAGGCGCAAGCCCAGGCGATCTGCATGATGACGCAGGACTTCCACCGCGCGTACCACGCGTTCGTCGCCAAGCAGCGCCCCGAATTCAAGGGCGATTGAGGACGGCATGAATCACCTGAAGCACCTGGACTGGCCGTTCTTCGAGGATCGGCATCGCGCGCTCGCGAGCGAACTGGACGCGTGGTGCGCGAAGCACCTCGCCCATGGCGCGGTCGATCACGAGGACGTGGACGCGAGCTGCAAGGCGCTGGTGAAGGCGCTCGGCGCCGGCGGCTGGCTGACGCATGCGGTGGCCGGCGAAGGCGAAGCCATCGACACCCGCGCCATCTGCCTGCTGCGCGAGACGCTGGCGCGCCACGACGGGCTGGCGGACTTCGCCTTCGCGATGCAGGGGCTGGGCTCGGGCGCGATCTCGCTGATGGGCACGCCAGCGCAGCGCGAGGCCTACCTGCCGCGCGTCGCGCGCGGTGAAGCGCTGGCGGCCTTCGCGCTCTCCGAGCCGGAGGCGGGGTCCGATGTCGCGGCGATGCAGTGCGCCGCGCGCGAGGACGGCGACCACTACGTGCTCGACGGCCAGAAGACCTGGATCTCGAACGGCGGCATCGCTGATTTCTACGTGGTGTTCGCGCGCACCGGCGAAGCGCCCGGCTCGCGCGGCATCAGCGCCTTCATCGTCGACGCGGGCCTTCCCGGCTTCGAGATCGCCGAGCGCATCGACGTGATCGCGCCGCACCCGCTGGCGACGCTGCGGTTCACGCGCTGCCGCGTGCCGAAGTCCGCGATGGTCGGCGCGCCGGGCGAAGGCTTCAAGGTGGCGATGCGCACGCTGGATGTGTTCCGCACCTCGGTGGCCGCGGCGGCACTGGGCTTCGCCCGCCGCGCGCTGGAGGAAGGGCTGTCGCAGTCCAAGGAGCGCGCCATGTTCGGCGCGACGCTGGCCGACCTGCCGCTGACGCAGGCCAAGCTGGCCGACATGGCCTGCACCGTCGACAGCAGCGCGCTGCTGGTCTACCGCGCGGCCTGGGAGCGCGACCAGGGTCGCACCATCACCCGCGAGGCCGCGATGGCCAAGCTGATGGCGACCGAAGGCGCGCAGCGCGTCATCGACGCGGCGGTGCAGCTGCATGGCGGGCGCGGCGTGCGGCGCGGCGAGATCGTCGAGTCGCTGTACCGCGAGATCCGCGCGCTGCGCATCTACGAGGGCGCCAGCGAGGTCCAGCAACTGATCATCGGACGAGACCTGTTGAAGAACGGATAAGGACTTCCTCATGCACCGCAGCGCCCACCAGGACACCTTCGCCCGTGACAACCTTCCGCCGCTGGACCAGTGGCCGGAGCTGGTCTTCGACCTGCCGGCGCTGCGATTCCCGGAGCGAATGAACTGCGCGCATGAGCTGCTGGATCGCTGGGTCGCGCAGGGGCAGGGCGATCGCGGCTGCGTGATCGGCGGCGACGGGCGCGGCGGCGAACTGCGCTGGACCTATGCCGAGCTGCAGGCGCAGGCCAATCGCATCGCCAACGTGCTGGTGAACGAGATGGGTGTGGTGCCGGGGAACCGCGTGCTGCTGCGCGGCGCCAACACGCCGCAGATGGCCGCCTGCTGGTTCGCGGTGATGAAGGCCGGCGCGATCGCGGTGGCGACGATGCCGCTGCTGCGCGCCAAGGAACTGGGCCAGGTCATCGAGAAGGCACGCATCTCGCATGCGCTGTGCGACGAGGCGCTGGCCGGGGAACTGGAGACGGCGCGGGCGCAGTGCCCGGTGCTGGCGCGGGTCTGTCTGTTCCGCAGCGAAGCGGCCGATGGCCTGGAGGCCTTGGCCGAACGCCAATCCGAGCGCTTCGACAACGTCGACACCGCGTCCGACGACTGCGCGCTGATCGCGTTCACCTCCGGCACGACGGGCCAGCCCAAGGGCACGATGCACTTCCATCGCGACGTGATCGCGATCTGCCGCTGCTGGCCGGTGCATTGCCTGCGCGCGAACGCCGATGACGTGTTCATCGGCAGTCCGCCGCTGGCCTTCACCTTCGGCCTGGGCGGGCTGGTGCTGTTCCCGCTCAGCGTCGGCGCGTCGACGGTGCTGCTGGAGAAGGCCTCGCCCGACGTGCTGCTGCCCGCGATCGCGAAGCATCGCGCGACGGTGTGCTTCACCGCGCCGACCTCCTACCGCGCGATGGCGGCGCAGGCGGCGTCCCACGACCTGGCGTCGCTGCGCAAGTGCGTCAGCGCGGGCGAGGCGCTGCCCGCGGCGACGCGGCAGCTGTGGAAGGACGCCACCGGCATCGAGCTGATCGACGGCATCGGCGCGACCGAGCTGCTGCACATCTTCATCTCGCACACCGAGGAGACCGCGCGGCCGGGCGCGACCGGCCGGCCGGTGCCGGGCTATCGCGCCCGCGTCGTCGACGACGCGGGGCGCGACGTGCCGGCGGGTACCGTTGGCAAGCTCGCGGTGCAGGGACCGACCGGCTGCCGCTACCTTGCCGACGACCGGCAGGGCCAGTACGTGCGGCACGGCTGGAACCTGACCGGCGACGCCTACCTCATCGACGCCGACGGCTACTTCGTCTACCAGGCGCGCACCGACGACATGATCATCTCCGGCGGCTACAACATCGCCGGGCCGGAGGTGGAGTCGGCGCTGCTGGCCCATCCGGCCGTCGCCGAATGCGCGGTGGTCGGCGTGCCGGACGAGGAGCGCGGCCAACTGGTGAAGGCCTTCGTCGTGCTCAAGCCCGGCACGGCCGGCGCCGACGACGAGGCCGCGCTGGTCAAGGCGATGCAGGACTTCGTCAAGGCCACGATCGCCCCGTACAAGTACCCCCGTGCGATAGAGTTCCGCGCCAGCCTGCCCCGGACCGAGACCGGCAAGCTGCAGCGCTTCCGGCTGCGCGAAGCATGACGCCGCGCGCAGCGATCCCCACCGCGCCCAGCCGTACCGGCGTGACCATCCGACCCGTCCCTCACGGGGCCTTTCTGGAGCGTCCGATGAACGCGAACGAAACGAAGCCGTCGCCGCAGTACGAGCCCACCGTTGTCCAGCGCGCGTTCGCCGCGCTCGCTGCCATGGGCGCGGTGCTCGCCCTGGCGGCGCCGGCGCAGGCCGCCGACAAGCTCAAGGTCGGCATGCTGAGCACGCTGTCGGGGCCCGGCGCCGGTCTGGGCGTCGACATCCGCGATGGCTTCGCGCTCGCGGTCCAGCAGGGCGGCGGCAAGCTGGGCGGCCTACCGGTCGAGGTCCTGACCGCCGACGACCAGCAGAACCCCGAGGTCGCCAAGCAGTCGGCCGAACGGCTGCTCAAGCGCGACAAGGTCGACGTGATGACCGGCATCGTGTTCTCCAACGTGATGCTGGCCGTCGGCCCCAGCGTCTTCGCGGCGCAGGTGCCCTATGTCAGCGCCAACGCCGGGCCCTCGCAGTACGCCGGCGAGCAGTGCAACCGCTACTTCTTCAACGTTGCCTGGCAGAACGACAACCTGCACGAGGCCGTCGGCAAGACGGTGATGGACAAGAGCTTCAAGAAGGTCGTGGTGCTGGCGCCCAACTATCCCGCCGGCAAGGACGCGGTGGCCGGCTTCAAGCGCTACTACAAGGGCGCGGTGGCCGACGAGATCTATACCAAGCTGGGCCAGCTGGACTACGCCGCGGAACTCGCGCAGGCGCGCGCCGCCAAGCCCGATGCGATGTACATCTTCCTGCCCGGTGGCATGGGCATCAACTTCATCAAGCAGTTCGTCGGCGCGGGGCTGTCCAAGGACATCACGCTGTTCGGGCCGGGCTTCTCCGCGGACGAGGACGTCATCAAGGCGGTCGGCGAGCCGATGCTGGGCATGTTCAACAGCTCGCACTGGGCGCATGACCTGGACAACCCGGCCAACAAGCGCTTCGTCGCCGACTTCGTCAAGGCCTACGGCCGGTTGCCCTCGCTGTACGCGAGCCAGGGCTACGACGCGGCGCAGCTGATCGGCGCGGCGGTGCGCGACGTGAAGGGCAAGGTCGAGGACCGGCCCGCGCTGCTCAAGGCGCTGAAGGCGGCGAAGTTCGACTCGGTGCGCGGCCCCTTCCGCTTCAACCACAACCAGTACCCGGTGCAGGACTACTACCTGCGCGTGATCACCAAGGACCCGCAGGGCCGCGTGACCAACCGGACGCTGGGCAAGATCTTCGAGCAGCACGCCGACGCCTACGCGCCGCTGTGCAAGATGAAGTGAAGGCCGCGGGCGCGCATCGATGGACCTCATCCTCGTCGCCGAGCAGGCCCTCAACGGCCTGCAGTTCGGGCTGATGCTGTTCCTGCTGGCGGCCGGCCTGACGCTGGTCTTCGGCATCATGGACCTGATCAACCTGGCGCACGGCTCGCTGTACATGGTCGGCGCCTACCTGGCCGCGGCGGCGATGGCGGCGGGCGCGTCCTTCGGCATCGCCGTGCTCGCGGCGATCGCGGGCACCGCGCTCCTGGGCATGGCGCTGGAGGTGACGCTGCTGCGCCGGCTCTACCAGCGCGACCACCTGAGCCAGGTGCTGGCGACCTTCGCGCTGATCCTGATGCTCAACGAAGGCGTGCGCATGATCTGGGGCGAGCAGCCGCTGATGCTGAACACGCCGGCCGCGCTTTCCGGTCCGGTCGAGCTGCTGCCCGGGCTGATGTATCCCGCCTACCGGCTGCTCATCATCGGCGTGGGGCTGGTGGTGGCGCTGGCGCTGTACCTGCTGGTCACGCGCACGCGCTGGGGCATGTGGGTGCGGGCCGGCGCCTCCAACCGCGCGATGACCACCGCGATGGGCGTGCCCGCGGACCGGCTGTTCACCGCGGTCTTCGGCATCGGCGCGGCGCTGTGCGCGCTGGCGGGCTCGCTGCTGGGCCCCTTGCTGGCGGTGCAGGTGGGCATGGGCGAGAGCATCCTGATCCTGGCCTTCGTCGTCATCGTGATCGGCGGCATCGGCTCGATCCGCGGCGCGCTGGTCGGCGCGCTGCTGGTGGGGCTGGTGGACACCGGCTCGCGCACGCTGCTGCCCGCGGTGCTGCGGCAGGTGGCGTCGCCGGAGGTGGCGTCCAACCTCGGGCCGGCGCTGGCGTCGATCCTGATCTACCTGCTGATGGCGGCGGTGCTGTTCTGGAAACCGCGCGGCCTGTTCCCCGCGAGAGGCTGAGCCCATGACAGAGCCGATCACCGAGCCGATCACCGAGCCGATCACCGAGGCCGTGACGACCCGCCACACGCTGCTGCACCATCGCGCCCTGGGCCCCTGGGCCTGGGCGCTGCTGGTGGCGCTGGCGGCCTTGCCGCCGCTGCTGCAGGCGCTGGGCCTGGAGTTCTACACGGTGGTCGCGACGCGGGTGCTGATCTTCACGATCGCCGCGGCGAGCCTGAACCTGATCCTGGGCTTCGGCGGGCTGGTGAGCTTCGGCCACGCGGCCTTCGTCGGGCTGGGCGCCTACACCGTCGGCGTGCTCGCGGACGCGGGCATCGGCTCGGCCTGGATCGCGTGGCCGGCCGCGATGGTCGTGTCGGGCGTCGCGGCGGCGGTGATCGGCGCCATCAGCCTGCGCACGCGGGGCGTGTACTTCATCATGATCACGCTGGCCTTCGCGCAGATGTTCCATTACCTGGCGGTCTCGCTGAAGGCCTACGGCGGCGACGACGGCCTGCCGCTGGCGGCGCGCTCGACCCTGTCCGGCCTGCCGCTCAGCCTCGCCGACGATGCCTCGTTCTACTGGGTCGCGCTGGCCATCTTCGCGCTGGTGTTCGCGGGCCTGCGCCGGCTGGTCAATTCGCCGCTGGGCTGGCTGCTGCAGGCGGCGCGGGAGAACGAGACCCGCGTCGCCGCGACCGGCGGCCGGGTCTTCGCGGTGCAGTGGACCGCCTTCGTCGTCGCCGGCGCAATCGCGGGCCTGGCCGGCGCGCTGCTGGCCAACCTGAACGGCCTGGTGTCGCCGCACCTGATGCACTGGTCGCAGTCGGGCCAGCTGATGGTGATGGTGATCTTGGGCGGCGCCGGCGCGCTGTGGGGCGGACCGCTGGGCGCGGCCGCCTTCCTGCTGCTCGAGGAGCTGCTGTCCGGCGTGACGATCCACTGGCAGTTCGCACTCGGCGCGATCCTGCTGGTGGTCGTGCTCTTCGCCCCGCGCGGGCTCACCGGGCTGGTCGGGCGCAGGAGCGGCCGGTCCAAGGAGGCCGTGCATGCCTGAGGTCCTGCACGACCTGTCGAGGGCGGCGTCGTCGCGCTTGCCCGAGCTCGCGCTGCTGCAGGTGCATCGGTTGGTGAAGCGCTTCGGCGCGCTGACCGCGACCGACGAGGCCAGCCTCGAGGTGCGCGCCGGCGAGACCCATGCGCTGATCGGCCCGAACGGGGCCGGCAAGACGACGCTGATCCACCAGATCTCCGGCGCGCTGGCGCCCGATGGCGGCGGCCTGTTCTTCGACGGCGAGGACGTCACCGCGCTGTCGATGCCGCAGCGCGTGCGCGGCGGCCTGGTGCGCTCGTTCCAGATCACCAGCATCTACCGGCGCTTCACCGTGCTGGACAACGTGGTGCTGGCGGTGCTCGCGCGGCGGCCGGCGGCGCCCTCGTGGTGGCGACCGGCGCGCGCGGACGAGGCCGCTTATGCCGATGCCGAGGCGATGCTGGCGCTGGTGGGCCTGACGGCGATGGCCGATCGCGTCGCGGGCGCGCTGGCGCATGGCGAGCAGCGCCAGCTGGAACTCGCGCTGGCGCTGGCGGCGCGGCCGCGGCTGCTGCTGCTGGACGAGCCGATGGCGGGCATGGGGCCGGACGAGTCGGCCCGCATGGTCGAGCTGCTGTCGGCGCTGAAGGCGCAGCGGCTGACGCTGCTGCTGGTCGAGCACGACATGGACGCGGTCTTCCGGCTCGCCGACCGCGTGTCGGTGCTGGTGAGCGGGCGCGTCATCGCCACGGGCACGCCGGACGAGATCCGCAACGACGCGGCGGTCCGGCAGGCCTACCTCGGCGACGAGGCGGAGGCCGCGGACCGGGGGGACGCGATGGATGTGGCGGACCCGGCCGGCCCGTCGGCCCGGAGCCACCCGGCGAAGGAGGGCGCATGAGCGACGCGCTGCTCGAGATCGAGGGCCTGCGCGCCGGCTACGGCGGCAGCCAGGTGCTGTTCGGCGTCGACCTGCGCATCGCGCCGGGCGAGGTCGCGACGCTGCTGGGCCGCAACGGCATGGGCAAGAGCACGACGCTGCGTTGCCTGACCGGCTGGCTGGCGCCGAGCGGCGGGCGCATCCGCTTCGCCGGCGAGGACGTGACCGGCTGGCGCGCCGACCGCATCGCGCGGCTGGGCCTGGCCATCGTGCCCGAGGGGCGCCAGGTCTTCCCCAACCTCAGCGTGCTGGAGCATCTGCGGGCCTTCGAGGCCAACCGCTGCCGCGCGGCCGAGCCGTGGAGCGTCGAGCGGGTCTTCGCGCTGTTCCCGCGGCTGCGGGAGCGCGCGGGCAATCTCGGCCAGCAGCTGTCCGGCGGCGAGCAGCAGATGCTCGCCATCGGCCGCGCGCTGGTCACCAATCCGCGGCTGCTGGTGCTGGACGAGGCCACCGAGGGCCTGGCGCCGCTGATCCGCGAGGACATCTGGCGCTGCCTGGACACGCTGCGCCAGGCGGGCCAGACCATCCTGGTGGTCGACAAGTATGTGAAGCGGCTGATCCGCCTCGCCGACCGGCACAGCATCGTGGAGCGTGGCCAGGTCGTCTGGCGGGGCGACTCCGCGGCGCTGGCGGCCGATCACGGCGTGTGGCACCGCCATCTGGGCGTCTGAGGAGGACGATGTGACGAATGCCGCCTTCGAGCGTGAGGTGCTGATCCGCTTCGGTCATTGCGACCCGGCCGGCATCGTTTTCTTCCCGCGCTACTACGAGCTGCTGAACGCCTTCGTCGAAGACTGGTTCAACGAGGGCCTGGGCGTGTCGTACGCCGAGTTGCTGGGCCCGCGTCGCATTGGCCTGCCCACGGTGCAGCTGCAGACCAACTTCGAGCGCATCAGCCGCCAGGGCGACCGGCTCACGCAGCGGCTGTGGATCGAGCGGGTGGGGCGCAGCTCGCTGTCGCTGCGGGTCCGCTTCGACGGCGCCGACGGCGCGCGCGTGAGCTTCGGCCAGGTGCTGGTGTGCACCTCGCTGGAGACGCATCAGTCCCAGCCCTTTCCCGAGGACGTCCGCGCCGCGCTGGTGCGGGCGGTCCAGGCGCAGCAATCCCATCAATCGTCCGAGCAGTAGAGGAGTCACGACGATGAGCCACGAGAACGAGAAGAACGCCCCCGCCGCAAAGCGCCTGCTGCAGCCGGCGGCCTGGGCCGCGCCGCGCGGTTATGCCAATGGCGTCGCCGCGGTCGGCACGCAGGTCTTCGTCGCCGGCCAGATCGGCTGGAACGGGCAGTGCCAGTTCGAGAGCGACGATTTCGTCGACCAGGTGCGGCAGGCCTTGATCAACATCAAGGCGGTGCTGGCCGAGGCCGGGGCCGAGCCCAGGCACATTGCGCGGATGACCTGGTACCTGGTCGACAAGCGGGAGTACGTCGCGCGCGGCCGCGAGGTCGGGCAGGCCTACCGCGAGGTGCTGGGCAGCGAGTACGGCATCGCGATGACCGCCGTGCAGGTGGCGGGGCTGATCGAGGATCGTGCGAAGGTTGAAATCGAGGTGACGGCGGTGGTGCCGGCGCGGGACTAGGATCGGTCCCAGCCTGCGCCGCGTCCCGGGAGACGCAGTCACATCAACAGGAACGGAAGAGACATCATGAGCCAAGCATCCAAGGCCGCGAAGGCCGCATTCCACTGGGACGATCCGCTGCTGCTGGAGCAGCAGCTGAGCGACGACGAGCGCGCCGTGCGCGACGCGGCGCGGGCCTACTGCCAGGACCGGCTGGCGCCGCGGGTGCTGGAGGCCTTCCGGCATGAGAAGACCGACGCGGCGATCTTCCGCGAGATGGGCGAGCTCGGCCTGCTGGGCCCGACCATCCCCGAGGAATACGGCGGCGCCGGACTGAACTATGTCTGCTACGGCCTGATCGCGCGCGAGGTCGAGCGCGTGGACAGCGGCTACCGCTCGATGATGAGCGTGCAGAGCTCGCTGGTGATGGTGCCGATCCACGAGTTCGGCAACGAGGCGACCAAGCGCAAGTACCTGCCCAAGCTGGCCAGCGGCGAGTGGATCGGCTGCTTCGGGCTGACCGAGCCGAACCACGGCTCGGACCCGGGGTCGATGATCACGCGGGCGCGCAAGGTCGAGGGCGGCTACTCGCTCAGCGGCAGCAAGATGTGGATCACCAACAGCCCGATCGCGGACGTGTTCGTCGTCTGGGCCAAGGACGACGGCGGCCAGATCCGCGGCTTCGTGCTGGAGAAGGGCTGGAAGGGCCTGAGCGCGCCGGCGATCCACGGCAAGGTGGGGTTGCGCGCGTCCATCACCGGCGAGATCGTGATGGACGAGGTGTTCTGCCCCGAGGAGAACGCTTTCCCCGAGGTGCGCGGCCTGAAGGGCCCGTTCACCTGCCTGAACAGCGCCCGCTATGGCATCGCCTGGGGTGCGCTGGGCGCGGCCGAGGCCTGCTGGCACACCGCGCGGCAGTACACGATGGATCGCAAGCAATTCGGCAAGCCGCTGGCCGCCAACCAGCTGGTGCAGAAGAAGCTGGCCGACATGCAGACCGAGATCACGCTGGGCCTGCAGGGCTGCCTGCGGCTGGGGCGCATGAAGGACGAGGGCACGGCGGCGGTGGAGATCACCTCGATCATGAAGCGCAACAGCTGCGGCAAGTCGCTGGAGATCGCGCGCACCGCGCGGGACATGCTGGGCGGCAACGGCATCAGCGACGAGTTCGGCATCGCGCGCCACCTGGTCAATCTCGAGGTGGTCAACACCTACGAGGGCACGCACGACATCCACGCGTTGATCCTGGGACGGGCGCAGACGGGGATTGCGGCGTTCTGAACGACCTGCCCCGCCGGAGCCTTCTTCCAGCGGGGCTCGTCACTGATACGGGTCATTGATCGAGATCTCCGGCAGTGCAATGCTGCCGACCATTCGTTCCTGTTCGCCGGCTCATGCGCCGCATCGCAGGTCCGTCGCCGTTCGATCATTGCCAATTAGCCCCATGGCCTCACGGCTGTAGGGTCGCTTCCCATGAAGTCCTCGGCTGCCCGCAAGTACATCACCGTGCACACGATCCGGCGCGCGAACAAGCGTCTCATGACGCGTGAGCGTGACCACGAGCCGTCGCCTGCGGTGCGCGCCGTACTTCCCAGCCGTGAGGACATCGTCAGGGCCGCGAACAATGCACTTGAGCGATGGTTGGCGAAAGCCAAGGTCATCGTCTGATGCTGCACCAGACATTCCAGTCCTTCGTTCAGAACCCCAAGGACCTTGCAGGCCTGATTGCGTACGCGCTCTACAAGGCGGACAAGGTGGACTTCATGAAGGCGCATCCGCAGGTGGATGTGCACGGCTTTGTGCTGAGCATGAATCTGCCATCGCAGATCGACACGTACCGCACGCGCGCGGAAATCATGCTCGAGGATATGGCCGAGGAGTCGCTGTCGGACGCGCTGGCGGACGCTGAGGCCGATCATCTGAGGCGGTTGAGGCGGATCGAGCGCACGCTCGGCTTCTGGTCCGGCGTGTGGTCCAACGTCATTGCCAACCTGATCGCCGCGGGCATTTCCGTCTTCCTTGTCGTGCTGGTGTTCGGAAGCAAGATCAACTTCTGGTCTGGCTTGCTGAAGTACCTTGCTCAATGACGATGTCCTGCACGCGACAGCCGCGGCGCCGGTCCGGGAGGACGATCCGCCGCGGACCTGGCCCGAGGAAGGGCCGGGCGCGACCAGGAGACGCGTTCATGGACGACATCACCGCCCGGATCCCATCGCTCAAGGGTCAGGTCAGCGACGCCGAATGGCAGCTGCGCGTGGACCTCGCCGCCTGCTACCGGCTGGTGGCGCGCTACGGCTGGAGCGACCTGATCTTCACGCACATCAGCGCGCGGCTGCCGGGCGACGCGCATGAGTTCCTGATCAACCCCTACGGCCTGATGTTCGACGAGATCACGGCCTCCAGCCTGATCAAGGTCGACGCGCTCGGCAACAAGCTGCAGGAGACGCCGTTCCCGGTGAACCAGGCCGGCTTCATCATCCATTCGGCCATCCATGCGGCGCGGCCGGACGTAGGTTGCGTGCTGCACACGCACACGCGGGCCGGCGTGGCGGTGTCGGCGCAGAAGGACGGCGTGCTGCCGATCTCGCAGCAGTCGACCTTCGTGCTGGCCTCGCTGGCGTACCACGACTACGAGGGCGTCGCGATCCGTCCGGACGAGCAGCCGCGCTTGCAGCGCGACCTCGGCGACAAGATCTTCTACTGCCTGCGCAACCACGGCCTGCTGACCGTGGGCAGGACCATCGGCGACGCCTTCCTGTCGATGTACACCTTCGAGAGCGCCTGCCAGATCCAGATCGCCGCGCAGTCCGGCGGCGCGGCGCTCACGCCGGTCGACGACGCGGTCATCCGCGGCACCGCCGAGTCGATGCGGGTGCAGACCGGCGGCCTGGGCGGGGCCTTCGTCTGGCCGACGCTGCTGCGGCAGGCGCATCGGCAGTGCCCGGGGTTCGACGCCTGAAGCGCGACGCCCCGCGATCAGCGGGGCGGTGGGTGTCGTGGCCAGCGGGGGCCGCCAGGGTCCGCCTGGGGCCGCCAGAAGCCGGGCTCAGCCCCAGACCCGCGGTGGCCGTCCCAGGCTGGTCTCGGTGAGCAGCGTGCGGGTGCGATCGTCCAGGGCCTCGGGCGGCACCCGCGCCAGCGCGAGCCGCGCGAACTCCGGCAGGCCCATCAGCATCGCCGAGACGCGCACGCGGGTGCGCTGGTGGTCTTCCAGCACGAACCATTTCATGCCCGGCGAGAAGCGGATCCGCCGGACGTCCGCCCAGCGCATGACGCCGCGCCGGCCGAGCAGGCGGCCATAGGCGATGGCTTCCTCCGACACCTGGTGGCGGCCGTAGATGTAGTCCAGGATCATCGGCGCCGACATCAGCCCGAGGCTGATGAAGCAGAGCGTGGTCCAGACGGTCGCGGTGGGGTTCTTGCCGACGGTGTTGGAGATGATCGCGAGCCCGAAGAAGAACACCGCGCCGACGACGCCGATCACCAGCGTGCTGACCGGATGGCGCAGCAGCTGCGCCTCGGCCTCGGGACGGGGCTTCAGCCGGTTGCGACCGACCCAGCCCATGACGAGCGCCATCGCGGCGCCCCAGAGCGTCCATTGGACGAGCGATTGCCACCAGGTGTCTTGCATGGGTGATTGCGGATGAGGGGAGGTCGTGCAGCGGGCCAATGAATGTCGCTCCGCGCGGCTGGAAGGGAGCAGGAGTATCGCGGTGGGAATCCCCCTTCAAGGGGATCGGCGCTTGCGGGACTTCCCGCAGCCCGGCTGAGCGCTGCCGGCGATAGCATCCCGCGCCGACAAGCACAACAAGACCACCTCGGCCGCTCGCTCGGCACGTGGATCAGGAGAGGAACCCGCCGATGACACCGATGTCTTCCCTGCGCCGCCGCGCGCTGTCGTTCGCGCTCGCCATGGTCGGGCTGCAAGGGGCCGCGCTGGCCCAATCCGCGTCCGCGCCGAGCTCTGTGCCGCCCGAGGTCTTCTTCAAGGACGCCACGCTGCATGAGGCCCGCCTGTCGCCGAACGGGAAACGGCTCGCCGTCGCGGCGCCCGGCGCGGCTGGCCTGCGCGTGGGGCTGTACGTCTTCGAACTCGGCCCCAGGATCGAGGCCCGACGAGTGGTGCAGTTCGCCAACGAGGATGTGGGCTCCTTCCAGTGGGTCAACGACGACAAGCTGGTCTTCTCGGCCACCGACCGCCGCATCGCCTCAGGCACGCACTACCAAGCCGTGGGTCTTTATTCGGTGGCCGCGGACGGCACCGGCGCGCGTCAATTGATCCAGCGCGAGCATGAGGCGGAAACGGAGCGCAAGGCCTTCGGCGGAGCGTTGACCTGGAACCATCGCCTGCTCGACGTGCCATTTCCCCATGAGGGAGAGCCGGGCAATCGGGTGCTGGTGGGCAAGTTCGGCATCAACCGCTCCAACAACCGGGCGGCTTACACGCCGTTCTGGCTCAACATCGATACCGGCCGAGCCGTGCCGGCCAGTTTCGACGAACCGCGTGGCGCGGTGAGTTTCCTTTTCGACAGCCACGGGGAAGCGCGTGTGGTGGTGACCGAGCAGGATGGCGTGCGCGTGGCCTATTGGCGTGGTCCCGACCAGAAGACCTGGACCGAGATCACTCGTGGCGACCTGCTGGGGCTGCCCTTCGTGCCCACGGCGGTCGACGATGCGGGCCGTCTGTTCGTGCGGCGCCTCGACGGGCCGCAGCGTTATGACGTGCTCACGCGGTTTGACTTCCAGACCGGCAAGCCGGAACCCCGTGCCCTGCTCAGCACCCCCGGCTTCGACGCGCAGGCGACGGTGATCCTCGATGCGGGGCGCACGGTCGGCTTGCGCTATGAAACCGATGCGCAGGCGACCGCCTGGTTCGACCCGGCCATGCGCGAGTTCCAGAAGCAGGTCGATGCGCGCTTCGCCGAGGGTGTCAATGAGATCCAATGCGCCCGTTGCGGCAAGCCGGACATGGTGGCGTTGGTGCGCAATTTCTCCGACCGTGAGCCGGGTTCCTATTGGGTGTATCGCGGTGGGGTGCCGGATGCCGAGCGCTGGCAGCCGGTGGGGCGACAGCGTCCGGACGTCGATCCGGGCACGATGGCGAGCCAGGAATTGCATCGCATCAAGGCCCGCGACGGCATCGACCTCCCGGTCTGGCTGACCGTGCCTCAGGGCACGGCGCCGGGCAAGCCCGCGCCGGCGGTCGTGCTGGTGCACGGCGGGCCCTTCGTCAAGGGGCGCAGTTGGGAGTGGAATGGCATGGCGCAGTTCCTTGCTTCACGGGGTTATCTGGTGATCGAGCCGGAGTTCCGAGGCAGCCGTGGTTACGGTGACAAGCACTATCGCGACGGGTTCCGCCAATGGGGGCAGGCGATGCAGGACGACGTCGCGGATGCGCTCGTCTGGGCGCGCCAGCAGAAATTGGCGTCCGACCGCGCCTGCATTGCCGGTGCCAGCTATGGCGGGTACAGCACGCTGATGGGCCTGGCCAAGGACGGCCCGCTGTATCGCTGCGGGCTGGCCTGGTTGGGCGTCAGCGACCTGATGCTGCTCGTCAAGGGCGACCGATGGGTCGACGATGACCTGGGAAGCTCCTACCGGAGCTTCATGGCGCCCACCATGGTGGGCGATCCGGTCAAGGATGCCGACATGCTTCGCGCGAACTCGCCGATCACATTGGCCGACCGGATCCGCGCGCCGTTGATGCTGGTGTACGGAGAACGCGACGTGCGCGTCCCGATCGAGCATGGCGAACGCATGCGCGAGGCGCTGGTCAAGGCGGGGCGGCCACCCGAGTGGGTGACCTACCGTGGCGAGGCCCATGGTTTTGGCAACACCGACAACCAGGTCGACTTCGCCCGTCGCGTCGAGACCTTCCTCGCCAAGCACCTGAAGGATGCACCGCCCACCGCGCAGGCCGGCCAGTCGACAGGGCAATGAGGCCGGGCGGCCTCAGCCGCCGGGCTCGACGCAGCCCAGCATCGCCTCGATCAGCCGCGCGCCCTGCCGCTCGCGCAGGCAGTAGAGGTACTCCCGCACCATCGGCATCGGCGCCTCGAAGGGCAGGGCGACCAGCTCCGGGTCGCGCCCGGTCTCGTGCGCGGCGAAGATGCTGACCCCCAGCCCGCGCACCACCGCCTCCCGCAGCGCCTCGCGGCTGGCGATCTCCATCTGCGCCCGCGGCCGCACGCCCGCCGCCTCCAGCGCCTGCTCGGTCAGCGCGCGCGTCATCGAGCCGCGCTCCCGCATCAGCAGCGTTTCCGCGCCCAGCGCCGCCAGCGGCACCGCCGTCGCCCGCGCCAGCGCATGCCCGCGCGGCAGCAGCAGCACCAGCGGATCGGCCCCCAGCGCCACCCGGTGCAGCCGCGGGTCGTCCTCCAGATGGCTGGAGGTCGCCAGGTCCACCTGGTAGGCGAGCAGCGCATCCACCATCTGCCGCGAATTGCCGGCCGACACGCTCAGCTCCACCCGCGGATGGCGGACCTTGAAGCGCTGCACCAGCGTCAGCGTGTAGTAGGGGGCCGTCGCGCCCAGGCGCAGCGTCCCGCCCTGCAGCTCGGCCGAGTTGCGCAGCGCGAATTCGATGTCCAGTTCCTGCTGCAGCAGCGTGTCGACCTGCGGCATCAGCCGTCGGCCGGCCTCGCTCAGCGTCAGCCGGCCGCCGCCGCGGTGGAAGAGCTCCACCCCGTACTGCTCCTCCAGCGCCCGGACCTGCGTCGTCACCGTCGGCTGCGACAGCCCCAGCTGCCGCGCCGCGCCCGTGATCGACCCCAGCCGCGCCACCGCGAAGAAGGCCTTGAGCTGGTTCACCAGCATGACGGCGACCCCAAATCCGCCAATACCGGCTTTCGGGAACTTGGGCCGTTTGACGTGTCAATGACATATGCCATTCCTACAGTGTCGCCCATCGATCACCCCGACCGGGGTGCCGCATCCCCCCATGGAGCGCCCATGCGTCTCAAGTCCTTCTCGACCCTCGTCCACACCGCCGCCGCGCTGAGCCTGGCGGTGATCGCCGCGCTGACCAGCCCCGAGGCCCACGCCCAGGGCAAGACTGAACTGCTGGTCTACAGCGCGCTCGAAGCCGACCAGATCAAGGCCTACAAGACCGCCTTCGAGCAGGACCACCCGGCCATCGAGCTGAAGTTCGTGCGCGAGTCCACCGGCATCGTCACCGCGCGCCTGCTGGCCGAGAAGGCGAATCCGCAGGCCGACGTCGTCTGGGGACTGGCCGCGACCTCGCTGATGCTGCTGGACAAGGAAGGGCTGCTGGCGGCCTACGCGCCCAAGGGCCTCGAGCAGGTGCGCCCCACCATGCGCGACCCGCGGCCGCAGCCGACCTGGGTCGGCATGGACCTGTGGTCGTCCGCGGTCTGCTTCAACACCGCCGAGGCGGCCAGGCGCAACCTGCCCCGGCCGAGTTCCTGGAGCGACCTGACCCAGCCCGTCTACAAGGGCCTGCTGACGATGCCGCATCCCGCTTCCAGCGGCACCGGCTACCTGATGGTCTCGGCCTGGCTGCAGATGATGGGCGAGGCCAAGGGCTGGGCCTTCATGGACGCGCTGCACCAGAACATCGGCGTCTACACCCACAGCGGCTCCAAGCCCTGCCGCCAGGCCGGCGCCGGCGAGTTCCCGGTGGGCCTGTCCTTCGAGTACCGCGCCAACAAGACGAAGAAGGAAGGCGCGCCGATCGACATCGTCTTCCCGAAGGAGGGCCTGGGCTGGGATGTCGAGGCCACCGCGATCATGAAGTCGACGCGCAAGCCCGAGGCCGCCCGGGCGCTGGCCGACTGGGCGGTGACCCGCAAGGCCAACGAGCTGTACGCGAAGAACTTCGCCGTGCTGGCGCTGCCGTCGGTGCAGGAGCAGCTGGAGTACGTGCCGTCCGATCTCGACAAGCTGCTGGCGAAGAACGACTTCGGCTGGGCCGCCGCGAATCGGGATCGCATCCTGGCCGAGTGGTCGCGCCGCTACGAGGCCAAGGCCGAGAAGAAGTGATCCGGCCCGGGCCACCGACCAACACGCACCACGGATGACGGACCACGGGCGAGCCATGCTGCACCTGCGCCAGATCACCAAGCGTTTCGGCTCCCAGACGGTGCTGCAAGGCATCGACCTGGACCTGCGCGCCGGCGAGTTCGTCTCGCTGCTCGGCCCGTCGGGCTGCGGCAAGACCACGCTGCTGCGCATCGTCTGCGGCATCGAGACCCCCGAGCTCGGGCAGGTGCTGATGCAGGGGCAGGACATCACTGCCTGGCCGGCGTCGCAGCGCCGCTTCGGTGTCGTGTTCCAGTCCTACGCGCTGTTCCCCAACATGACGGCGATGGAGAACGTCCGCTATGGACTGAGCGGCCTGCCGCGCCGCGAGGCGGCCGAGCGCGCCGCGGAGATGCTGGCGCTGGTGGGCCTGCCGGAGCAGGCCGGCAAGTTTCCCTCGCAGCTCTCCGGCGGCCAGCAGCAGCGGGTCGCACTGGCGCGCGCGCTGGCGCCGCGACCACGGCTGCTGTTGCTGGATGAGCCGCTGTCGGCGCTGGACGCGCAGGTGCGGCAGGAGCTGCGCGCCGAGATCCGCGCGCTGCAGCAGCGGCTGGGCATCACGACGCTGATGGTCACCCATGACCAGGACGAGGCGCTGGCGATGTCCGACCGCGTGGTGCTGCTCGCCCGCGGACAGATCGCGCAGCAGGGCGCGCCGCGCGAACTTTACGAGCAGCCGGCCAGCGCGTTGGTGGCCGGCTTCATCGGGCGCATGAACTGGATGGAGGGGCAGGTGGTGGCCGATGGCCGGGTGCGCGTGGGCACCACGCTGGTCGACTGCGACACGCGCGTCTACAAGACCGGCAGCGTGGTGCGGCTGGGCATCCGGCCCGAGGCGGTGCAGCTGCTCGACGGCGCGGGTGCGATGCTGCGCGCGCGCGTCGACGCGCTCCAGTTCCAGGGCGCGGTGACGCAGGTGCTGCTGCGCAGCGACGCGCTCGGCGGCGCCTTGAGCGTCGAGCTGCCCAGCGCCGAGGCCGCCGACCTGCGGGAGGGCGAGGTCCGCGGACTGCGCCTGGCGGCCGCGGCGATCCAGCTCTTCGACGCGCCGCTGTCGATGCGGAGGGTCGCGTGAGCGGCGGACCGGCGCGCGCGCGGGCGAGCGAGTCGGGGACGGCGCTCCCGCGCGCGGCGCAGGAGCGGCCCGCTCGGCGCTGGCCCGTCGAGGCCTGGGCGCTGCGCGGGCTGATGGCCGCGGCGCTGGTCGTGCTGACGCTGATCATCCTGCTGCCGCTGGTGTCGCTGCTGGCGCAGAGCGTGCTGGACGGGCAGGGGCGTTTCGTCGGCGGCGCGCACTTCGCCGCGTACTTCTCGACCGGTCGCTGGAGCGCGCTGCGGCACAGCGTGGCGCTGTCGGCGGTGTCGGCGCTGGTCTGCGTCGTGCTGGCCTACGGCTACGCGTGGGCGCTGACGCACACCGCGCTGCCGGCGCGGGCACTGTGGCGCGCGCTGGCGCTGCTGCCGCTGCTGCCGCTGCTGGCGCCGTCGCTGCTGGCGGCCATCGGGCTGGTCTATGCCTTCGGCAATCAGGGCCTGTTGAAGGGCGTGCTGCACGCGGTCGGCGTGGACGGCATCTACGGGCCGGCCGGCATCGTGATGGGGTCGGTGCTGTGGACCTTCCCGCACGCGATGCTGATCCTGGTCACGACGCTGTCCGCGAGCGACGCCCGGACCCTGGAGGCCGCGCGCTGCCTGGGCGCGGGCGGCTGGCGGGTGTTCCGCACCGTGACCCTGCCGGCCAGCCGCTACGGGCTGCTGATCTCACTGGTGGTCGTGTTCGTGCTGGTGCTGACCGACTTCGGCGTGCCCAAGGTGGTCGGCGGGCAGACGCCGATGCTGGCCACCGACATCTACAAGGAAGTCGTCGGCCAGCAGCGCCTGGACCGCGGCGCCGTGGTGGCGCTGCTCCTGCTGCTGCCGGCGCTGGGGGCCTTCGCGCTGGAGCAGCGCCTGCGCGCGCGCCAGCGGGCGGTGCTGAGCCTGCGCGCGGTGCCGCACGTCCCCACGCCGCATGCGCCGCGGGACCTGGCTGCGCTGCTGTATTGCGCGGTCGTCGCCGCGGCGCTGGTGGGCGTGTTCGGCATCGCCGTGTATGCGTCCTTCGCGCAGTACTGGCCGTACCAGCTCGCGCCGACGCTGTCGCATTACCAGTTCGACATGAGCGATGGCGGGGGCTGGGCGAGCTACGGGAACTCGCTGCGCATGGCGCTGTGGACCGCGGCGGCGGGCGCGGTGATGAGCTTCGCGGTGGCCTGGCTGGTGGACAAGCCGCGTGGGCATCGCGCCGCACGCGGGCTGATCAACGCGATGGCGACGCTGCCGATGGCGGTGCCGGGACTGGCGCTTGGGCTGGGCTACATCCTGTTCTTCAACGCGCCGTGGAATCCGCTGCGCGGCTGGTATGGCGGGCTGGGCATCCTGGTGCTGTGCACGGTGGCGCACTACTACTCGGTGGCGCACTTGACGCAGCTGGGCGCGCTGCGCCAGCTCGACCCCGAGTACGAGCGCGTGGCCGAGTCGCTGGGGCTGCCGTTCTGGAGCCACCTGGCGCGCGTGCACCTGCCCATCGCGATCCCGACGCTGGTGCAGGTGGCGGGCTACTTCTTCGTGAGCGCGTTGACGACGGTGTCGGCGGTGGTGTTCCTGTATTCGCCCGACACGGCGCTGGCGGCGGTCGCGGTGCTGGCCATGGACGATGCCGGCGATACCGCGCCAGCCGCAGCGATGGCGACGCTGCTGTTCGCGACGGCGGCGATCGGGCGCGGCGTCATCGGCCTGGCCGGCCACCTGCTGGTGCAGCGCACGCAGCGCTGGCGCGCCCGGTAGCGGCATGGATGACATGACGTGCCTTGCTGCGCCTGCGCGCCCATCTCGCCACCGCCAACTCTCTCTCCCGCGAGCGGAAGAGACTGCTTCACTTGACTGACATTCCCATGAACTGTGATCTCCTCGTGGTCGGTGCCGGCATCGTCGGCCTGGCTCATGCCTGGGCTGGCGCCAGGCGCGGCTGGCGCGTCGTCGTTGTCGAGCGCGATGCCGCCTGCATCGGCGCCTCGATCCGCAACTTCGGTTTCGTCACCGTGACCGGCCAGCAGCGCGGCGCGCACTGGCGGCGCGCGCGGCGCTCGCGCGAGCTGTGGGCCGAGCTCGCGCCGCAGGCCGGCCTGCGCATCGAGCACGCTGGCCTGCTGGTCGCCGCGCGCCACGAGGCCTCGGAAGCGATCCTGGAGGCCTTCCTCGCCACCGAGATGGGCGAGGGCTGCGAGCGGCTCGATGCCGCCGCGGCGCTGGCGCGGCAGCCGGGCCTGCGGGCCGAGGGTCTGCGCGGCGGCCTCTACAGCCCGCACGAGTTGCGCGTCGAGTCGCGCGAGGCGATCCCGCGCATCGCGGCCTGGCTGGCCGAGCGGCATGGCGTCGAATTCCGCTTCGGGGAATCGGTGCTCGAGGCCGAAGCCCCGCACGTGCGCACGTCGCGGGCGAGCTACCACACGGAGCGCGTGGTGGTGTGCTCGGGTGCGGAACTGCACGGCCTCTTCGCCGAGCGCTGGACGCCCCATGCGCTGTCGCTGTGCCAGCTGCAGATGTTGCGGGTGAAGCCCCCGGCGGGCTTCCGGCTGAACGCGGCGCTGATGGCCGACCTGAGCCTGGTGCGCTACGAGGGCTACGCGGCGCTGCCGCAGGCGCGGCCGCTGCTCGAGCACCTGTCGGCCGAGCGGCACGACGCGCTGGCGCATGGCATCCATTTGATCGTGGTGCAGAGCGCGGACGGCTCGCTGGTCGTCGGCGACTCGCACCACTACGGGCCGGTGCTGCCGCCCTTCGCCAGCGAGGCGGTGGACCGGCTGATCCTCGACGAACTGCACCGGCAGCTGACGCTGCCGTCCCTGGAGATCGTCGAGCGCTGGACCGGCGTGTACGCGGTCAGCGCCGAGGTGCCGTGCCTCGTGGAGGCGCCGGACCCGCGCACGCGGCTGGTGATGGTGACCGGCGGCACCGGCGCGAGCACCGCGTTCGGGCTGGCGGAAGAGGTGCTCGCGGACTGGTGAGGGGCACCGGCGGCCCGGCGCTTAGCGGCTGTGCGCCGTCAGCTTGGCCAGCGGCGAGGCCAGGCTGACGCCCGGCGCCGCGCGGCGCGCGCTGACGCGGCCGTCCTCGTCGGTCTCGTCCAGGTCCGGATGCGCGGCGCCAAGCACCGCGCCGGCCGGTCCCGCCGGATCGCGCCGCATCGCCACGCCCACCGCCAGCATGTCGATCACCAGCAGGTGCAGGATGCGGCTGATCATCGGCAGGTGCGTCGCGACGTCCTCGACGTGGTCGACGATCAGCGCCGCGTCGGCCTTCTTCGCCAGCGGCGACTGGCTGGCGGTGATCGCCACCACATGGGCGCCGCGCTCGCGCGCCGCGTCGGCCACGGCGATCAGCTCCGGCAGCTTGCCGCTGCTGCTGATCAGCACCGCCACGTCGCCCGGCTTGAGCGTCTGCGCCGCCAGCAGCTGCAGCCGCGGCTCCACGTAGGCGTTGCAGGCCACGCCCAGGCGCAGGAACTTGAACTGCGCATCCTGCGCGACCACGCCGTAATGGCCGATCGCGAAGAACTCGATGCGCGAGGCCTTCAGCAGCAGCTCGATGCTGCGGTCGATCATGTCGCGGTTGAGCTGGCTGCGCACCTGCAGGATCGCCGACGCGGTGTTGCCCAGCACCTTCTCGCCGAGCTCGACCATCGAGTCGTCCTGCGTCACCTGCGTGTGGCTGACCGGCACCGTGCCCGTCAGGCCCGACGCCAGCCGCAGCTTGAAGTCGGACAGCCCCTCGCAGCCCAGCGAGCGGCAGAAGCGGATCACCGTCGGCTGGCTGACGTTGGCGGCCTTGGCGATCTCGGCGATCGGATCGTTCAGCACCTTGCGCGAATGCGCCAGCACATGGTCCGCGACGCGCTGCTCGGCCGGCGACAGGCCGTCGCGCGCGCGCCGGATCTGGCCGACGATCGCCGACGCGCCGCCGCTGGTCTGCAGGCTGCGCAGCTGCGCCTCCAGGATCGCCGACGCGCCCTTGAAGGTGGCGTGCTCCGCGGTGATCACGAAGGTGGGAATCGCGGCGACGTAGTCGGAGAAGCGGCCCTTGTCCTCGAAGCGGGCGCGGAAGCGCGAGCGGTCGAAATACTCGCCCAGCCGCGGCACGATGCCGCCGCCGATGTAGATGCCGCCCAAGGCGCCCAGCGTCACCGCCAGGTTGGCCGCGGCCGTGCCCAGCAGCGTGCAGAAGAGCTCCAGCGTCTCCTCGCAGACCGGGTCGGTGGCCTCCAGCGCGCGGGCGGTGATCTCCGGCGCGCTCAGCGGCTCCGACGGGCGCTGGAGGTAGTCCGCCATCGCGCGGTGCATCAGCTCCAGGCCCGGGCCGGACAGCAGCCGCTCGAAGGAGACGTGCTCGTACTCGTTCCAGGCGAAGCGCAGCAGCGCGATCTCGCGTTCGTCGCGCGGCGCGAAGTTGGTGTGGCCGCCTTCGGAGCCCAGCGAGATCCAGCCCTCGCCCGCCGGGATCAGGCCCGACACGCCCAGGCCCGAGCCCGAGCCCAGCAGCCCGATCACGCTGTGGGCGCGCGGCTCGCCGCCGCCGATCTGGCGGATCTCGCCGCCCCGCAGCCGCGGCAGCGCCATCGCCAGCGCGGTGAAGTCGTTGACGACCACCAGCGTGTCCAGGCCGAGGCGCTGGCGCGCTTCCTCGATCGAGAACTGCCAGTGGTAGTTGGTCATCCGGACCTGGTCGCCCTCGACCGGGTTGGCGATCGCGATCGCCGCGTGCGCCACCCGCAGCTGGCGCGGCAGGCGGTCCATGAAGGCGCGCACGGCGGCGTGGAAGTCGGCGTGCTCGGCGCAGCGCAGCAGCGCGATGTGCTCGAACTCTCCCGGGGAGGTCTCCAGGGCGAAGCGGGCGAAGGTGCCGCCGATGTCGGCGATCAGCCGGGGACTGTCGAATTCACGCATGAAGGAGAGGTGCTGGCCGCCTCGGGCCTGGCATGGATCCGGGCGAATCCAGGCGGCGCGGGGGCGTCGGGGAAGGGGCGATTATGGCCTCCACGCCCGGGAGCGCCGGAAGGGTTCGCCCCTAGCCGCGCCTTGGTCTTGGCGCGTGGTGCTGTAGTGAGACTACAGTGATTTTCAGGGCCGTCGGTGGCATGGATGGTGAGAGAAAAGTGATTGGTGACAATCGCTTGCCAACGAAATCGGAGTGATTGCATCATGGCCACCGTCGCGAAAAGTGCGACCGGGTGACAGTGCTCTTGTGCGATTGCTGTAGTTTTGCTACCTTGCGCGGATTCCGCCTCCGAGGCGGCCTCCGGCGCACCTTTGGGGTGCGCCTCAACAAGCCGAACAAGCAGGACAAGCACAGTGCAAGCAGATCAGGGTGTGGCGACGACGGGCGCCGCGGGGTATCCGTGGCTGGTGGCGGACATCGGCGGCAGCAATGCCCGCTTCGCGTGGGTCGACGGCCCCGGCAAGTCGGTCGAGCATGTGCGCAAGCTGCCGGTCGCTCAATATGAATCGCTGCGCGCGGCGGCCGAGGCCTATCTGAAGGAACTCGCCGGTCTGGGCATTCAGGCGCGGCCCCGGCGGGCGTCGCTGGCGCTGGCGACCGCGATCAAGAGCGACCGCATCGAGCTGACCAACAGCCACTGGACCTTCTCCCGGAGCCAGCTGCAGGCCGACCTCGGCCTGGACGAGCTGCGGCTGCTGAACGACTTCGAGGCGCTGGCGCTGTCGCTGCCTGGCCTGCGGCCGGACCAGGTGGCCGCGGTCCCGGGACCCGCGCTGACGACGCCGCGCGGCACGCTGGCGGTGATCGGGCCTGGCACCGGGCTGGGCGTCGGCGGCGTGATCGAGACCTCGGGCGGCTGGATCGCGCTGCCGGGCGAGGGCGGTCACATGACGCTGGCGCCGACCAATGACTATGAAAGCGAACTGCTCGCCGTCGCGCGGCGCGAGTTCCCGCATGTGTCGGCCGAGCGCTTCCTGTCGGGCATCGGCCTGCCGACGCTGCATGCCGCGGTCGCGACCGTGGCGGGCCAGCCGCCGGCGCAGCGCCTGACCGCGGAGCAGATCGTGGAGCGGGCACTGGGGGGCGACGAGATCTGCGCGCGGACGATGACGCAGTTCAGCGCCTTCCTGGGCAGCTTCGCCGGCAGCGTCGCGCTGGCGCTGGGCGCGCGCGGCGGCGTCTACATCGGTGGCGGCATCGTGCCGCGCCTGGGGGATCGCTTCTTCGAGTCGCCGTTCCGCGAGCGCTTCGAGGCCAAGGGACGCTTCGCCTCCTACCTGGCGGCCGTTCCCTGCGTGTTGATCACCGACACCCTGACCGCGCTGGCCGGCGCCGCCTTCGCGCTGGAGCAGTCGGTGCGCTGAGGAAGCGTCGTGCTGTAGTACAGCTACATCACCAAGCCAAAACGGCGACCCGCGCGGTCGCCGTTTTTCATTTCCGTTGCTCATTTTGCGGCTTTATCGGTGGAAACCCGCAGCTTATTCGTCGTTTTCACACCATAAATCGGCCAACTCAATAGCGCCAGGGTTTGCGAGAACTAGGTGGGTGATCTAGTTTTAGTACAGAATTCTTTCCGAACAAGGGGTTCCGTGGTCCCTGCAACGTGAACTTCCCGGTCGCAGTGCCCCGCAGGACGAGCCAGCGAGCGCCAGAAGACGCTCGAGCGCAGCCAGAGCTACAGGAGACAAACCCAATGAAGACATCGCACGCCCCCCGCGAGCTGTTCCGTGTGCAGCCGGTCGCCGCCGGCTGCCTGGTGACGCTGGCCCTGATGGCCGGCGCCGCCCAGGCGCAGCAGGCCCAGACCGAAACGGACAAGGAAGCCGCCGCCAAGGCCGCGGCCGACAAGACGCTGGAGACGGTGACCGTCACCGGCATCCGCCGCGGCATCGAGGCCGCCATCTCGGTCAAGAAGAACGCCGACGCGATCGTCGAGGCCGTCTCCGCCGAGGACATCGGCAAGCTGCCCGACGTGTCGATCGCCGAGTCCATCGCGCGCCTGCCCGGCCTGTCGGCGCAGCGCGTCGCGGGGCGCGCGCAGGTGATCTCGGTGCGCGGCCTGTCGCCCGATTTCGCGACCACGCTGCTCAACGGACGCGAACTGGTCTCCACCGGCGACAACCGCAGCGTCGAGTTCGACCAGTACCCGTCGGAACTGCTCAGCGCCGTGGTGGTCTACAAGACGCCGGAAGCGGGGCTGGTCGGCCAGGGCCTGTCGGGCACGATCGACATGCAGACGGTCCGCCCGCTGAATTTCAGCAACCGCGTGGTGACGCTGAATGCCCGCGGCCAGCGCAACTCGCTGGGCAAGGCGGCCGACGCCAGCGCCACCGGCAACCGCCTGAGCGCCAGCTACATCGACCAGTTCGCCAACCGCAGCATCGGCGTGTCGCTGGGTTATGCGCACCAGGAGACGCCGGTCCAGGAAGAGCAGGTCGGCTTCTACGAGCCCTGGGACCAGACGGGCCGCACCGGCCTGCCGGCGGGCACCTACAACTCCGGCGGCATCAAGGCGTTGCGCCGCACCGGCAAGAGCGAACGCGACGCGCTGATGGGCACGATCGAGTTCCGTCCGAGCCAGAACTGGACCAGCGTCGTCGACGGCTTCTGGACCAAGGCCAAGCAGGTCGACACCGCCAACCAGTTCGAGATGAACCTGGGCTGGAACGGCAACAACCCGCCGGCCGGCCTGAACTGGTCGAACCCCACCGTCAACGACAACGGCACGCAGACGGGCGGCACGCTGCTGAACGCCTATCCGCTGGTGCGCGGCATGTACAACAAGCGCGACGACAAGATCGTCGCCGCGGGCTGGAACAACAAGCTGAAGTTCGAGAGCGGCCTGTCGCTGACGGCTGACGTGAACTACTCGCGCGCCACCCGCAACGAGCTGAGCCTGGAGAACAACACGCAGCTGGCGCGGGCCTCCGCGACCGACTGGCCGCTGGACAACGTGGGCCTGGCCTTCCGCACCGGCGGCTTCTCGCAGATCGTGCCGGGGCTGCGCAACTATTCGGACCCGACCCAGCTGCTGCTGCAGAACACGATCTACGGCTCCGGCTACGGCAAGGTGCCCAGCGTCAAGGACGAGCTGACCGGCTTCAAGCTGGTGGGCAACCTGCCGGCGCCCGACTTCGCCTCCGGGCTGTTCTCCGACTTCGAGGCGGGCCTGAACTACGCGGACCGCTCGAAGAAGAAGCGCCAGCCGGAAGGCAACATCAACGTCGGCGCGCAGGGCGACACCGCGATCGCGCCGGACCTGCAATACCGCCCGGTGGACCTGAGCTTCGCCGGCCTGGGACTGATCCCGGCCTGGAACGTGCCGGGCGCGGTCGGCCGCTACATGACCTTCGCGCCGACGGAGACGGCCAGCTACCTGATCCCCAAGGCCTGGCAGGTCAAGGAGAAGACGACCACCGCCTTCCTGAAGGGCAACCTGGACGCGACCACCTTCGGCGTGCCGATGCGCGGCAACATCGGGCTGCAGGTCGTGCGCACCGACCAGTCCTCGCAGTCCAACTACTGGGACGCGACGCTCAACAACAACGCGGGCGGCGTGAAGCCGATCGAGGGCGGCAAGACCTACACCGACTACCTGCCCTCGATGAACCTGTCGTGGAGCCTGCCGGGCGAGCAGACGGTGCGCTTCGCGCTGGCCAAGCAGATGGCGCGTCCGCGCGTGGAGCAGATGAACGCGGGCCTGGAGTTCGGCGTCAACGGCACGACCGGCAGGCCGGGCGCCACGGGCGGCAACCCGACGCTGAATCCGTGGCGTGCCAACGCCGTCGACCTGTCGTGGGAGAAGTACTTCGGCAACAAGGCCTACGTGGCGGCGGCCGCCTACTACAAGGACCTGCGCAGCTACATCTACAAGCAGACGGTGGATGGCTACGACTTCTCGCGTTTCGTCGTCGACTACGTGCCGCAGCCGGGCCAGCCGCCGGCGCAGCTGACCGGCGATTTCACCGCCCCGTACAACGGGAAGGGTGGTCAGCTCAAGGGCCTGGAACTGACGGCGTCGCTGCCGCTCAACCTGGTGAGCCCGATGCTGAACGGCTTCGGCATCGTCGCCAGCGCGACCTTCAACGACAGCAACATCTCGATCAAGGATCCGGACAGCGCGAGCAGCGTGGGCAGCGGGCCGATCTCGCTGCCGGGCCTGTCCAAGCGGGTCTACAACCTGACCGCGTACTACGAGGCCAACGGCTTCGAGTTCCGGATCAGCCAGCGCAAGCGGTCCGACTTCATCGGCGAGATCGGCAACTTCAACGGTTCGCGCACGCTGCGCTACGTGGTGGGCGAGAGCATCGTCGACGCGCAGATCGGCTACAACTTCACCGAAGGTCCGCTGAAGGGGCTGGGGCTGCTGGCGCAGGTCAACAACCTGACCGACGAGGCCTACCGCACCTACGCGCAGACCAAGGACCGCCCGCTGGAGTACATCAAGTGGGGCCGCACCTTCCTGCTGGGGGCGACCTACAAGTTCTGATGGCCCGCTGAAGCCACCGGGCCGAGCCCGGTGGGCCGAGTGATGCAGCCCCGCACGGCGAGAGCCGGCGGGGATTTTTGGTTTCAACAAACATAGATGTTGGTAAATCCAACGTTGTACTAATATCTATGTCATGCCAAAGAGACCAGCCGCGATCGAGCAGATGCCCATGGCCGTGCTCGCGCACCTGCGCGAACTGGGCGAAAACCTGTCTTTGGCGCGCAAGCGAAGACAGGAGCCGCTGAAGTCGTGGGCCCGGCGGATCGGCGTTTCTGAACCCACGCTGATGCGCATGGAGAAGGGCGACCCGACGGTGTCGATGGCGGTCTACGCGACGGCGCTGTGGCTGATGGGGCGCGACGCGGCCCTGCCGGACCTCGCGGCGCCGGAGCATGATCGCGGCGCGCTGGCGCAGGCTGTGCGGGTCGCCCGTCAGCGGGCGGTGAAGCGCCGAACGACGATCGATGAGCGACTCGCCGCCGGCAGCGACGGCCAGGCGAAGCCGGGAGAGGACGCATGACGATGGATAAAGGCCTGTCCAGTACATCAAGTGGGGCCGCACCTTCCTGCTGGGGGCGACCTACAAGTTCTGATCGCCGAAATATCTCTTAGCCGCTCTCCTGCAGGCGGCTCAGTACCCCACGAGCCGGTCCACCTCGTCGAGCAGCGGCTGCCCGTTCGCGAGCCGCCGCAGGTTCTCGATGAATTGCTCGACGACCGGACCCACGGAGGGCTGGGCCGCGATGTGCGGCGTGACAAGCAGGCGGGGGTGGCGCCACAGCGGGCTGTCGGGCGGCAGCGGCTCCGTGGCGAAGACGTCCAGCGCGGCGCCGCTCAGGTGGCCCTCGTTCACGAGGGCGAGCAGATCGTCCTCGACGAGGATGCCACCGCGCGCCACGTTGATCACGAAGCTGCCGGGAGGCAGCATCGCCAGGCGTGACCGGTCCAGGAGACGGGCGGTCTGCGGGGTGCCAGGAAGCAGGCACACCAGGAAATCAGAGCGGCCGAGGAAGGCCGCCATGCCGGCCTCCCCAACGAAAACCGGCACGCGCGCGGCGCGTGCATCCGAGCGGGTCCAGCCGATGACCTTGAAGCCGAGCGCGGCGACCACATCGGCCACGACGCCGCCGATCGAGCCCAGCCCCATGATCCCCACCGTGACCTGGCGCGCGTCGGGCACCGGCAGGCGCTTCCATTCGCCGGCGGCGTGCTGCCGTTCCATGATGGGCAACGAGCGGAACTGACGCAGGACCTGCAGGGCGACGAATTGGGCCATGCTCAGGCCCAGCCCCGGCTCGACCGCGCGGGTGACCCTGACGTGCGCGGGAAGGTCCGGCGCGGCGAGCAGGCCATCGGCCCCGGCGCCGACGGAGGCCGCGAGCTGCAGGTTGGGCAGCCGCGGTGCGATCCCGGCCGGAAGCTTGAAGGCGAAGAGGGCGGTGATGTCGGGGTCGGCCTGCGGGCCGAGCTCGGTGACGATCTCGAGATCCGGCGCGCGGGCGCGCAGCGCCTCGTAGCGGGCGGTGACGAAGTCCGACGTCAGCAGCATCAGAACCTTTGGCGGGCGTGCGGGGAGCTTGCTCATGCGGGAGTGGCTTGCGTTCTTTCGTGAATGAACCTGGTCGGCCTCGGTAGGAGTGCTCTGGCATGGGGGCGCCGGCGGCGCGCCTCCTTCACTCGGGCCAATACTGGGCGACCGCGGAGCGATTGCAGCGCAGCGGGATAAATAGGGGAAGTTAAACTATCAAATCGGTTAATAGTCCAAGCTTATGAATATAAGTACGCGGCAGCTCCAGGCCTTTCTCGCCGTCGCGCGACTGGGCAGCTTCACGCGCGCTGCCGAGGAGATCTTTGTCACCCAGCCCGGGCTCAGCCTGATGCTCAAGGATCTGGAGGCCCAGGTGGGCGGGCGTCTCTTCGATCGCACCACGCGGTCGGTCAGCCTGACCCCGGCCGGTGAGCTGCTGCTGCCCACGGTGCGCGGCATGCTGGCGGACTGGGAGCGCGCCACCACCGGCATCGGGCGGCTCTCGGCAGAGGCCGAGCAGCAGGTGACGCTGGCAGCGACACCGCTCATCGCCACCAGCGTGCTGCCGCGCTGGCTTCAGGACTTCCACCAGGCACAGCCAGGCGTCCGCGTGCAGGTCGCTGACCTCGACCGCCGGGACATCCTGCTGGGCATCGAGGCGGGCGAGATCGATCTTGGCCTGGGCGCGTTCTTCAAGCCGGCGGTCGGCATCGAGCGCCAGTTGCTGGCGACTTTTCCGATGGTCCGCGTGGGTGCCCGTCCGCTCAAGGGGAGCGGCCGGAAGGCCGGCAACGGGCGGACGCTGCGCTGGTCCGCGCTGGCGGACGACCACCTGCTCACGCTGCCTGTCGACAACCCGATCCAGAAGCTCGCGGATGCGCAGTTGCGTCGCCTTGGCCTGGCGCCCACGCGTGGTGGGGCGCTGCAGAACATCCAGGCCATGATCGCCATGGTGGAAGCGGGACACGGCGTGGCCACCTTGCCGGCGTTCGTGGCACCGGCCTGCGCGCGCTACCAGGTGGCGATACAGACGCTCGTCGAGCCGTCGGTGTCCGTCGACTTCTTCGTCGTCAGCAAGAAGGGGCGCCAGAAGACCGCGCTCGCAGCCACGCTGATCGATTCGCTGGGTGTCCTCTTTCGGACCATCGCCGAGTCCCCGCCTGCCTGATCAGAGGCGCCCTGTGCGCCCTGTGCGCCCCGTGCGCCAATCACCCGGCGGAGCGCGCCGCGCTGCTTGAACTCAATCCCCGGCCGGACTCAATCGCCCACCAGCACCCGCCCGCTCAGCGGGCCGATCTCGATCAGCAACTGGCCGTTGCCCGCCGCCTTCATCGGCGCGCCGGGCGTCAGCGCGTCGATGAAGGGCGTGGCGCGCAGCGCCGGCGGCAGCGCGAGGGTCACCCGCATCGGCTCGGTGGCGTTGTTCATCGCCACGATCGCGCTGCGGCGGCCGTCCTGGCGCAGCAGCACGATCACGTGCTCGTCCAGCCACAGCGGCGCGGACAGGCTGCCGTGCCGCAGCACCGGCTGCGATTGCCGCAGGCCGACCAGGCGCTTGACCTGCGCGCGCAGCGCCAGGTCCGGCTGCCCGCCTTCGTCGGCCCAGGGGTAGGGCGCGCGGTTGTACGGGTCCTCGCCGCCGCCAAGGCCCACCTCGTCGCCGTAATAGATCGTCGGCGCGCCCGGGTAGCTCATCTGGAAGAACATCGCCAGCAGCAGGCGCTGCTTGCCGTCGGCGACCTTCTCCGGCGGGCTGTCGTCGCGCACGCCGAAGTGATGCAGCGCGCGCGGCTGGTCGTGCGAGGACAGCAGCGTCATGGACGCGAACAGCGCCTGCGGCGGATAGGACTCGCGCAGCAGCTCCAGGTTCTGGTAGGCGCGCTCCGCGCTGACGCCGGCCGCGAAGTCCAGCACGGCATTGCGGAAGATGTAGTTCATCGTCGCGTCGAAGGTGTCGCCGAGGAAGAACTTGCTGGCGTCGAACCAGGTCTCCGCGATCGTCAGCGCCTCCGGCTGGTGACGCTTGACCGCGATGCGCCAGGCGCGCCAGAAATCGTCCGGCACCCAGGGCGCGACGTCCATGCGCCAGCCCGCCGCGCCGCGGTCCAGCCAGAACTGCATCACGCCGTCCCGGCCGAAGGCGTAGTCGCGGAAGGCGCGGCTGGACTTGTCCAGCTCGGGCAGGTCCTTGATGCCGATCCAGGCGGCGTACTGGTCGTCGGGCTTGGGCCGGGAGAGGTCGAAGCGGAACCAGCTCGCATAGGGCGAGGCCGGGTTGGCCTTGCCGTTGTCGAAGGCGCCGCCGGCCGGGAAGTTGCCGAAGCGGTTGAAGTAGGGCGAGTCCGCGCCGACGTGGTTCAGCGAGGTGTCCGGGATCACGCGCAGGCCGCGCTTGCCGGCCTCGCTGGTCAGGCGCTGGAAGTCGTCGTTGCTGCCGAAGGCGGGATCGATGCGCTTGTAGTCGCCGGTGTCGTACTTGTGATTGCTGGCGGCCTGGAAGACCGGCGTCAGGTACAGCGCGTTGACGCCCAGCTCGCGCAGGTCATCGAGCTTGTCGATGAGGCCGGCCAGGTCGCCGCCGAAGAAGTCGTTGTTGTAGACCGCGTCCGAGCCGTCGCCGCTGCCCGGCTTGTACGGGCGGTCCAGCCAGCGCGGATGGCGCTCGATGCCGTGGTCCTGGTACCGGGCCTGGCCGACCTTCGGATCGTTGGAGGTGTCGCCGTTGCGGAAGCGCTCGGGGAAGACGTAGTAGTAGATGAGGTCGCGCGCGAAGCCGGGGACGGCGAAGTCGGAGGCGTGGATGGTCTGGCGATAGCGGCGGATCGAGAACGGCCCCTTGGCATCGGGGCCCTCGGGCAGCCGCGCGATGCTGGCCGGCCCCATCGAGCCCTTCTCCTTGGTCCAGTGGATCGGGTCGGCGTTGTTCTGGACGACGTAGCGGGCACCGTCGATCGTGGCGATGAAGTAGTAGCCGTAGACGCCCGGCGCGCCGAAGCGGTGGCGGGCCTTCCAGCGCTCGCGGCCCTCGGCGGTGCCGGCCTTGTGCAGCGGCACGCGCGCCTCCTCGGCATAGGCGATCAGGTCCTCGTTGCCCTCGACGCGGCGGCGCTCGACGACCAGCTCGAGCTTCTCGACGCCGGGCAGCGCGGTCAGCTGGAACTCGATCCAGGTCTTGGCCGGCTGCGCGCCGAAGGGCGTCTTGAAGGCGGCGAGGCGCGAGTCGTAGCGCAGGCTTGCCGCGACGGCGCCCAGCGACGCGGCGCAGGCGCCCGAAGCGCTCGGCGTGGGCATCGCTGGAGGTGGGCCGGCCTCGTCGGCCCGCGCGGCCAGCGCCGGCCCGGTGGCGTACAGCGTGGCCGCCAGGCCGGTCAGCAGCGCGGCGGGGAGGGACGCGAGCGGCGCGCGTCGGCGTGGCAATGAGGCGTGCATGGCCGGGAACGCTACCTCGGATTCGAGGCGAGAGCCCTCGGGGTCAGCCCTTCTTCGGGCTTGCGTCCCTCCGGCCTACGCGCTCACGAACGGGCGCTCCCGCATCCAGGTCGTCGCGACCCATTTCTCGCCCTGGACAACGGCCGCGCTGGCGTGCAGCGAGGCGTGGTCCAGTTGCCCTTGGGCATTGGTGTATTCGAAGTAGACGGCGTGGCCGCGCTGCGGCGACACCGCCCAGCCGACCGCCGGGAAGACCGTCTCGCCGCCGGCGGGCACGTCGTTCAGGTAGGTCACCAAGGTGCTGACGCGCTGGCCGCTGCGATCGATCGAGGCCCGGTTGGCCGGGTTGGACGGCACGAGGAAGTCGTAGTGGGGCGCGCTGCCGGCGCCTGGCGGGTAGTGCAGGACCTGCAGGCCTTCGGCGTGCGCGACCGGGAGGTTCATCAGCTCGGCCAGGCGCTGCTCCAGGCGCGCGATCAGCGGCGTCTCGGCGCGCCGGAAGAACATGCCGAAGCTGCTGCGCAAGCCGCTCACCACGTCGCGACCGGTGTGCGGATCGACGAGCGTCGAGGGCCGCAGTCGCGGGCGCGCCAGCGCGATGAGCTGCTCGCATTCATCGGCATCGATCACGCCGTTCAGCACCGCCAGCAGCGGCTGTGCCGCGCGCGCGGCGACGCGCACGAGGCGGTCATGCGTCGCGATCGAGGTGCCTGGACGCAGGCGCGGCTCGCCATGGCGATATGGCGGCAGCGGCGTGCCGCCCGGCGCCGCGGGCGTGGGCAGCGCGACCTGATCCACCGGCATCGGCGCGTGGCCGTGGCGCGCGCGGACGAAGCCGTCGACGATCGCCTGCGCGGCCTCCGGCGCGATGGCGCGCTCACGCAGCGCGTGGCACAGCTCATCGGGCGACGCGCCGTCGTCCAGATGTCGACGGACCCAATCGCCCAGGGCCGAAGGAAAGCGCACGACGCTCGTCATGGCGGCGCTCAGGGCAGGTCCACCGCCACCCAGCCGGTCGCCGTCGGCCGGAACCGCTCCTGCAACTGCGCGCTGCCCGCTCCGCGGATCACCTGGGCGACGACGGGGAAGACCCGCTGCACCTCGGCGTCCGCGGTCCAGGGCGCGGCCTTCACCTGGTAGGTGTAGCTGACCGTCGCGAGCCGGTCCCGGCCTTCGCCGGCCAGTTCCCAATGGACGACCCGGTCCAGGCTCAGCCTGGCCGCGCAGAAGTCGCCGACCGTCTGCCGGCCGCCACCCGGCGTGGCTCGCTCCCGCGTCAGGTAGAACTGCCGGCCCGCCTCGGTCAGCGCATAACGGCGGACCTTCATGCGGTGCGGCATCTCCTGATCGTCCTTGACATCGACGTCGGCGACCGTCGAGCTCGCCAGCCCCAGTCGCTCCAGGACCGGCAGTTGCAGCGCGTTGCGCGCGCCGGTGTCGATCTCGTGCTGCGTCAGGTCGATGGGCCAGTCGGTCTTGGCCAGGCACAGGTCACCGCGCTGGGCGAGGTAGTCCTTCAGCGCCGCGGCGAACTGGTCCGAGGACGGTGCCACCGAGCGCGTGCATCCGCTGAGCGCGTTCAGGACGAGCGCGCTCGCGATCAGACCGATGGACACGGCAGTGCGGCGCAAGAGGAAGGCGTTGGTCATGGGGAAGCGACGCATCACGACATGCAGGCGCCCGGCTTGGGCGGCTCGGCCGGCTGCACGTCCTTGTCGTTGAGCGTGTTGAGGAAGCAGAGGAGGTCGGCGATGTCCTGCTCGGACATCGGCGGCTTGCTGTGGGCGGGACGGCCGTCCAGCGGCATCTGCGTGTCGATGTTGCCGACGAAGCGCGCGGGCAGGTCGTCGAACTTGCGCACCTGGCCGCCGACGTACTGCGTGGTGATCAGGCCGTAGCCCGGGAAGTCCGGATCGGGCGTGGCCTTGGCCTGGCCGCCGACGGTGGGGTACCAGAGCTCCGGCATCGTGTCGCGCGTGTTGTAGAAGCGGATCGTCTGCTCGAGCGAATGGAAGATGCCGTTGTGGAAGAAGCTGCGCCGCGAAGCGACGTTGCGCAGCGTGGGCGACTTGAACATGCCGCAGAAGCGGTTGCCCGGCGTCGGCGGGTGATCGGTGCGGGCCGGGCCGCACAGGCCGAGGTCGACGTAGCCCGGGTCCGCGTTCACGGGCAGCGCCGCGTTGCGCGGCACGCCGATGGCCTCGTAGGAGAAGTCGGTGAAGAGCGCCGTGCTGCCGTTCAGGCCGGCGCCCTGGTAGTGGCACGACGCGCAGTTGCCGCCGTTCGGATCGGCGAAGACCTTCAGCCCGCGGGCCTCGGCCGGCGTGAGCACGCCGCCGATCTTGTTGCCGATGTAGAGGTCGAACTTGCTGGAGTAGGGATGGAAGCTGACGTCCTCGAGCTGGAAGGCCTGCAGCGCCTGGCCCGCGGCGGCGAAGGCGCGGTCCACGTCGTCGAAGACCTGCGCGCCGAAGGCCTGGCGGAACAGCGTCGCATAGGGACCCGCCTGCAACTGCTTCACGACATCGGCGCGGCTGGCATTGGCCATCTCGCGCGGATCGAGCAGCGGCAGGCCGGCCTGCTCGGCGAGCGTGGCCGCGCGGCCGTCCCAGGCGAAGCCGCCGCCGGGACCCGGCACGCTGACGCCATCGGGGTTGTCGAGCAGGTCCGCGTAGGGCGGCGTCGCGTCCTTGTAGCGCAGCGACGGCACGGCCCGCGTGCCGGTCTGGTTCATCGCCGGACCGCCCAGCTGGGCGGACAGGTCGTTGGACGGCGCATAGGCGTGCTTCGGGTCGTGGCAGGTCGAGCAGGCCATGCGGCCGGAGGCCGACAGCGAGGTGTCGAAGAACATCCTCTGGCCGACCTGCGCCGCCAGGCTCAGCGGGGTCGCCGGGTTCAGCGCCGTGCCCACGCTGTCGGAAGCGGCCGCGGTGGTGCTGGCGGACGGGCCCGCCGGCGTCGCCTCGCCGGACGGGCCGCAGGCCGCGAGCAACGCGCCCAGGCCCACGCACGCGCCGGTGCCCACGAGGGCCGCCAGCGACGCGCGGGCGGAGGAGAGGAGAGCTCGCCGTGACATCGCGCGCGTCGACGGGCTTACTTCGTCAGCGCCCAGACATTGGTCTGGACCGCGTCGGCGCCGATCTGCGCCGGCGTGTTCACGTCGGCCGACTGCTTCTGCGTATAGCTCGCCGGTGCCTGCCAGGCGTGGTTGATGGCGCGCACCGCGTCGAAGTGGGTGTCGGCGCTGCCGGCGTACTCGGGCAGGTTGAGGATGTTGGCGGCGATGAACTTCTCGGTGTACTTCGAGCGGTTCATGTAGGACGCATCCACCGCCGGGTCCGCCAGCTGGAACATGTCCTGCAGCGTGCGCACGAACGAGAAGTGGCTGTAGGCATCGCCGTCGGAGACGCCCTTGGGCGCGCCCGCCTGGTTGGTCAGGATGCCGAAGATGCTCTGGCCGTGGCCGCGGTTGCCCTTGGTGTAGTTGTTGATGCTGGCGTCCACCGTGACCGCGCCGGTCTTGGGATCGACGACCAGCGGCTTGGACACCGCGCTGTTGGAGACGTTCCAGCCACAGCAGGAATTGAAGCCCGAGGTGGCGTTGCCTTCGTCGAACATCAGCACGATCGCGACGCGCTTGGCCGGGTTCTTCCACAGCGGCGAGGCCTGGATCTTCTTCACCAGCGCGTCAACGTAGTTGTCGCCGCGCGTGATGATGTTGGCCGCCGCGGTCGGCGCCACGTTGTTGGCGACGCTGCCGCAGTCGCTGGCGGTGGCGGTGCCGCCGCCCGCCAGCTTGCCCACGACGCTGATGCCGTGCATGTCGTCGCACTGGTCGGGCACCAGGAAGTTCAGCGTGCCGACCTTGCCGCTGGCCAGGTCGGTGCCGAGCTGGTCGACGTCGTAGTTGGCGGGCATCGCATACGCGCTGCTGTTCTTCAGGTTGGCGTCCCACTGGCCGCCGCCCATGGTGCGGTTGCTGTACTTGAACTCCGGCGCGCTGCGCACGTTCTGGTAGGCCATGCCCGGGTGGTGCTTGGTCTTGTAGAGGCCGGCGGGCATCGGCAGCGTCAGCGCGGCGTTGCCGACGGCGGCGGTGTTGCCGTTGAGGGTGCCGGGCGCGTAGACGTTGTCCGCGGCGGTGACGGCGGCATCGGCGACGCTGTCGGTGCGGAAGTCCTGGCCGGGGTTCATCGACTCGCTGTAGGTGCGCCAGGTCATGCCGGCGGCCGCGATCGCGTTGAACAGGTTGGGCTTGCCGACGATGTTGTGGTTGACCGCCGCGGTCTGCGTGCAGCTGGCGTTGAAGGGCGAGCTGGCCAGGCCCGGCTGGGTCTTGTCGGGCAGCGGCAGGTCCTGGATCGCGTTCGGGCCGGTGGCGTCGCAGTTCCACTGGCTGTCGTCGGTGATGCCGAAGTCGTCGGCGCCCCCCAGCGCGGTGTAGTTGGGCTCGGACGGATTGCCGGTGGCGTAGTAGCTGGTCAGCTGGTTGCCGCTGGCCAGCAGCGCGTTGATCTTGGGCGCCCACGGCGAGCCCTTGATCGACAGCGTCGCCTTGTTCTCCAGCATCACGATGAAGAGATGGTCGTAGCGCGGGATGCCTTCGAGGTTGAAGGCCGCCTGCTGCGCCTGCGCGAAGGTGATCTTCGCGCGGGTGTCGGTCCCGCTGGGCGCGGTGGAGGCGCTGACGTTGGCGGCCCCGGCCAGGCGCGGATCGCCGCCGGGCACGGCCAGCGCGTCGGGATAGAGGTCGCCGCGGTCGAGCTTGGTGATGGCGTAGGTGAAGCGGTTGTCCAGGGCCTTGGACTCGGCCAGCATGGCGGCCTGGTCGGCGCCGCTGACGGTGTTGACGTCGGCCAGCACCTTATCGAGGGAGACGCCGATGCGGGTCGCCACGGTCTGCTTCTCGACGGCGTAGCTGCTGCCGTTGGCCTCGACCAGCCGCTGCACCTCCGAGGACAGCGGGCTGATGACGACCTGGCCGGCCTGGTCGAGGACCTGGTCCAGCGAGGCGCGCAGCACGTCGCGGCTGGCGACCTTGGCGCCGGTGGCGGAGACGGTGGCGTCGGTGCCGATGTCGGCGATCAGCGCGGCATTGGCCGGCACGGTCAGCGAGAAACGGCCCTGGGCATCGGTGACGACCGGGTGCTCGGCGGCATCGCAGACGCCGTTGCCGTCGGCGTCGACGCAGACCTTGGCGCCGACGTAGTAGGCGGGCGCCAGGGTGGGATCCGTGGCGCTGCCGGGCGTGAAGCTGGCGGCGGTGACGACGCCGCTGATCGTGACGCTGGGCGTCGACGGGCCGTCGTTGTCGGAACCGCAGGCGGCCAGGATGGCGGCGGCGATCAGGGTGAGCGAGGCGTTCAGCGCGGTGGATTTGCTGGGTCGCATGGGGCGTCCTGGAGTGGTGGCGATGGCGGATTCGAGCGGTCCGGGCAGGGGCCGGCTCGAAACGCGGCGCACTCTAGGAATCACGCATGACGGATCCGTGTCACCCGGCGTCAAGGACGCGTGAGAACTCAGGCGCCATCGGGCCTAGCGCGTTTCGCAAAGTTTGGTGAAGCGGCGCGAAGGGGCGGATTGGCTCGTGGCTCGCACGCGGCTTGGCGCGAGCGCAACGCCTTGGCGGCGAGTGGAGGCTTCGTGTCGCGGGTCCGCGCATCACGCCCGGACCGAGCGCTCAAGGCGTCTCTTGCAGCCCCACCGGGAGCGCGATGTTCACCGTTCTGGACAAAATGCGCTGCGCATGTCCAGAACGGTGAACACGATGCCGGCAGACGCGCTGACGGCGCGTCGCGCCCGTCAGCCCTTCACCCCGCCCGCCGTCAACCCCGACACGATCCAGCGCTGCGCCAGCAGGAACACCGCCGTGATCGGCAGGCCCGACAGCACCGCCGCGGCGGCGAAGTCGCCCCACAGGAAGCGCTGGTCGTGCAGGTAGTACTTTGAGCCCACCGCCAGGGTCAGGTTGGACTCCTCGCGCAGCAGCACCGACGCGACCGGGTATTCGATGATGCAGCCGATGAAGGCCAGCACGAACACCACCATCAGGATCGGCACCGCCATCGGCAGCAGCACCAGCCGGAAGGCCTGCCAGTGCGACGCGCCGTCGACCTTGGCGTTCTCCTCGATCTCGACCGGGATGGTCTCGAAGTAGCCCTTGATGGTCCAGATGTGCGTCGCCACGCCGCCCAGGTAGGCCACGATCACGCCGGCGTGCGTCTCGATGCCCAGCCAGGGCACGAAGCTGCCGATGGTCTCGAAGATCGCGTAGATCGCCACCAGCGCCAGCACCGGCGGGAACATCTGCAGCAGCAGCATGCTGTTCAGGATGCCGCCCTTGAACGGGAACCGCAGCCGCGCGAAACCGTAGGCCGCCGTCGTCGAGATGCCCACGATGAGCAGCGCCGAGATCGTCGCCACCTTGATCGAGTTCCACAGCCAGGTCAGCACCGGGAACGGGGGCTGCACCAGCGAGCCATCCGCCGCCTGGTACGGAATGCCCAGCGCCAGCTGCCAGTGCTCCAGACTGATCGTCGTGGGGATCAGGCTGCCCGTGGCGAAGTTGCCCGGCCGCAGCGAGATCGACACCACCGCCAGCAGCGGGAACAGCGTCACCGCCAGGAAAACCCACAGCAGCGCATGCGCCGCGACGACGCGCCAGCGCGCCTGCTTGCCTCGAACGATCGCCATGGTCCGGGCGTCCTTATGAGTTGGCCTTGCGCATGAGGCGCAGATTCAGCAACGACATCCCCGCGACGAGGATGAAGATCAGCGTCGAGATCGCCGCCGCCAGGCCGAAGTCCGTGCCCGAGTCGCGGAACGCGATGCGGTAGGTGTAGCTGACCAGGATGTCGGTCTGGCCCGCCGGGATCTTGGTCGACAGGTAGTCGGGCCGCCCATCGGTCAGCAGCGCGATCAGCACGAAGTTGTTGAAGTTGAACGCGAAGGCCGACACCAGCAGCGGCGACAGCGGCTTGATGATCAGCGGCGCGGTGATCTTGAAGAAGTTGGTCAGCGGCCCCGCGCCCGCGAGCGCCGAGGCCTCGTACAGGTCCGAGGGAATCGCCTTCAGCAGCCCGGTGCACAGGATCATGATGTACGGGTAGCCCAGCCACACGTTGACGATCAGCAGCATCGTCCGCGCCAGCGCGGGGTCCGCGAACCAGGCCGGACGCACGCCGAAGAGCGCGTCCAGGATCGCGTTGATCTCGCCGAAGTTCTGGTTGAACAGGCCCTTGAACACGAGGATCGAGATGAAGCCCGGCACCGCGTAGGGCAGGAACAGCAGCGTGCGGTAGGTCGTGCGGTAGCGCAGGTCCTCCCAGTTCAGCAGCACCGCCAGCATCATCCCGATCGCGGTGGCGAAGACCACCGTCAGCAGCGAGAACACCACCGTCCAGCCGAAGATCGACAGGAAGGGGCCGCGGAACTCGGCATCGAACACCATGCGCCGGTAGTTCTGCGCGCCCACCATCACCTTATAGCCGGGCGCCAGGTGCGTGCCCGCGGCCGCGCCCTGGCCTTCGTAGTAGCCGGTGGTCGCGTCGGGGCGGAAGAGCGCGCCGTCGGCTACGCGCTTGATCGCGCCGTCGGGCTGCTCCACGAAGTGGGGGCGGATCGGCCCGAACTCGCGCAGGCCGAGGTAGCGCAGCGTCGACGCCTCGCCCACGCCGCCGGTGGCCGCGGTGCCGCCGGCCTGGCCCGGCAGGCGCAGCCGCAGCTGCGCGAGCGCCAGCCGGTGCGCGACGAGCTCCTTCAGCGTGAGCGCGGTGCCCAGCGTCGCGTCGGCCGGGCCGACGGCCTGCATCGCGACGTCCACCGGCTTGCCCGCCTGCCGCAGCGCCAGCGGCGGCGAGACGAATTGCGCGGCACCGCTGGCCGGGTCGCGCAGCACGATCCGGAAGTCGCCGCCCGCGCCGTGCACGCTGTAGTCGCGCACCTCGTCCAGCACCGTGTCGTGCTGGTCCAGCAGGAACTCGCGCACGCGCTCCTGGCTCAGCAGGTGGGCCGACGAGTAGTTGGTGAAGCCGATCTGCGTCGTGAACGCGAGCGGAAAGGCGATGAACAGCAGCATCCCGGCCACGCCGGGGAAGAGATAGCGGTAGGCGAAGCCGGCCTTCGACAGGTAGACGGCGAAGCCCGCGCCGGCCAGCAGCAGCACGCCGAGCGCCCAGCTGGTCAGCCCCGCGGCGTACAGCATGAACACGAGGTAGAGCGCGGCCAGCGCGATGGCGGCGATCGTCGGCCAGTAGAACGCGCGGCCCAGCCGCTCCAGCGCGCCGGGCGGCTGGCGGGTGTAGGCCTCGGCCAGCGGCGAGCCGGGCAGGGCGGCGGACAGGGCCGCGGAGGAGGCGGTCGTGGCGTTCATTGCTTGAGCAGCATCCGGCCCGAGGCGCCGTCCAGCGCGTCCTTGGGGCTTTGCAGGCCGTTGGTGATGGCTTCCAGCGCCGCGTCCATCGCGGTCCAGAAGCGGCCCACCTCGGGGATGTTGGGAATGGCCTCGCCAGCGCGGGCGTTCTCCATGCTGGCGCGGATCAGCGGATTCACCGACAGCGCCTGGTAGAAGGCCTTGTTGGCCGGCACGCCGATGGGCACGTCGGCGTCGAGCACCTTCAGCGACTCGGGTCGCATCAGGTGGCGCTCGATGAACTCGCGCGCGAGGTCCTTGTTCTTCGACGGCGCCGAGATCATGCAGCCCAGCACTCCGACGAAGGGCTTGGACGGCTTGCCCGGGATCACCGCGGGGATCGGCGCGACGCCGATGTCGATGCCGGCCTTGCGCGCGTTCTCCCAGGCCCAGGGGCCGGAGATCATCATCGCGATCTCGCCGCGCGCGAAGCTCGATTCCATCTCGGAATAGCGCGCGCCGCGCGGCATCACGCCCTCCTGGATGAGGCGCTCCAGCATGCGGCCGGCAGCCAGCGCGCCCTCGTTGTTCACCGCCACCTGGCCGGCGTCGAAATCGCCCTGGGCGTCACGGCCGAAGATCACGCCGCCGGCGCCGGCGAACATCGGCCAGGTGAAGAAGCTCTTGTTGTAGTCCCACAGGATCGCGTGCTTGCCGCGCTGGCGCAGCGTCTTGTCCAGCGCGATCAGCGCGTCCCAGGTCGCCGGCGCTTGCGCGACCAGCGCCTTGTTGTAGATCAGGCCGGTGGTCTCGATCGCGATCGGGTAGCCCCAGTAGCGGCCCTGATAGCGGAACGCCTGCCAGGCTGTGCTCTCGACCTCGTCGAACAGCGCCTTGCGCGGCTGCACCGGCGTCAGCAGGCCGGCCTTGGCCCATTCGCCGACGCGGTCATGCGGCCAGCAGAAGACGTCCGGTCCCTTGCCGGCGCCGGCCGCCTGGGTGTACTTCTCGGGCGCGTCGACCGGATGCTCGACGACGACTTTCACGCCCGATTCGCGCTCGAAGGCGTCGCCGACCTTCTGCAGCCCGTTGTAGGCCTTATCGCCGTTGATCCAGACCAGCAGCTTGGGCTGCGTCTGCGCGGCGGCCTGCTTGCAGCCGCCGAGCAGCGCGACCGCCGCGAGCGCGGCCGCGGCCAGCGTCATGCGCGATGCCGGCGCGGTCATGCCGCGGCCCCGAGCCGCTTGAACGCCAGGCCCTGCGCGTCGAAGAGGTAGCAGAGGTCGGGCGGCAGATGCAGCTGCAGCGTGTCGCCGGAGCGCACGCGCTTGCGGCCGTCGAATTCGCAGGTCAGCGCCTCCTCGACGCCGGGATAGGCGCAGTACGCATGCGTGACGCCGCCCAGCGACTCGACGAAGGTCACCGTGCTCGAGATCAGGTTGGCATCGCCGCCGACCTCGAAGTGCTCGGGCCGCAGGCCCAGCGTGACCTTGTCGCCGGCCTTGGCGCGCGAGGCGTCCACGTGGGCGCGGATGGTCGCGCCGTCGCTCAGCCGCAGCACCGCGTGATCGGCCGCGGCGCTGACGAGCTCGGCCTCGATGAAGTTCATCCTCGGGCTGCCGATGAAGCCGGCGACGAAGAGGTTGTCCGGATGCTCGTACAGCTCCAGCGGCGTGCCGACCTGCTCGATCTTCCCGGCGCTCAGCACCACGATGCGGTCGGCCAGCGTCATCGCCTCGACCTGGTCGTGGGTGACGTAGACCATCGTCGTCTTCAGGTCCTCGTGCAGCTTGGCGAATTCATAACGCATGCGCACGCGCAGCGCGGCGTCGAGGTTGGACAGCGGCTCGTCGAAGAGGAAGACCTCGGGCTTGCGCACGATCGCGCGGCCGATGGCCACGCGCTGGCGCTGCCCGCCCGACAGGTCCTTGGGCTTGCGCTCGAGCAGGTGCTCGATGTGCAGGATGCGCGCGGCGTAGCGCACCGCGCGGTCGATCTCGTCCTTGGGCACCTTGGCCAGCTTCAACCCGAACGCCATGTTGTCGTACAGGTTCATGTGGGGGTAGAGCGCGTAGCTCTGGAACACCATCGCGATGCCGCGCTCGGCCGGCGGCACGTCGTTGACCAGGCGCCCGCCGATGCGCATCTCGCCGCCGGTGATGTCTTCCAGCCCCGCGATCGTGCGCAGCAGCGTCGACTTGCCGCAGCCCGACGGGCCGACGAAGACCATGAACTCGCCGTCCCGGATCTCCAGGTCGATGCCATGCAGGATCTTGGTCTCGCCATAGGCCTTGACCACGCTGTGCAGCTTCACGTCCGCCACTTGGATACCTCCGCGCGCGCCCGGGGAGGGCGCCGCCTGTCTCGTTCGTTGGTGTCGATCGATCGTCCGTCGCCGCGACCGCGCAGCGGCGAAGGAGCGAACGATGTTTGTAGAGAATATACATGGCGGATTGACGATTCACAACGCGGCTACACCCGTGCAATCGCCGTCGAATCGCGTTAAATCAATGGCTTAGGTCGAATATCGGGATAACCCGATGTAGTGAAACTACAGAAACTCTAAGCGTCTGACGGATACTTCGCTCCATGACGAGCGCCTCCGTCGGCGCCACTGCTTTCCGATGAATCGAATGAGCGATGCTTCCGCCCTCTCCGCGGTTACCGGCCTGCCCGCGATCCCAGCCGCGGTCGAGCCCGGCCGCCACGAACCCCTGGGCGTCACCGTCCGCGACGGCGGCGTCAACATCGCCGTGTTCTCGGCCCATGCGACGCGCGTCGAGTTCTGCCTGTTCGACGACACCGGCACGCGGGAGCTCTCGCGCCATGCGCTGGAGGGCCCGGTGGACGGGCTCTGGACCGGCTTCCTGGCCGGCGTCGCGCCGGGCCGCCTCTATGGCTTGCGCGCGCACGGCCCGCATGCGCCGCGCGAGGGCCACCGCTTCAACCCCGCCAAGCTGCTGCTCGATCCTTATGCGCGCGAGATCGTCGGCGAGTTCCGCAACCTCCCCGAGGATCACGGGTATCCCTTCGGTCATCCGGACGGTCCCTTCGCGCTGGATGAGCGCGACAACGGCGCCACGGCGCTGAAGGCTCGCGTGGCCGCGCCGCTGGCAGGTCCCAGTCCGCGCGCCAATGCGCCGCGCCGCGCACCGCGCGACGTCGTGCTCTACGAGGTGCATGTCAAGGGCTTCTCGATGCGCCATCCCGGCATCCCCGAGGCGCTGCGCGGCAGCTACGCGGCGCTCGCGCATCCGGTGGCCATCGCGCACTTCCAGCGCCTGGGCGTGACCACGCTGTCGCTGCTGCCGGTGCAATTCGCCGTCGACGAACCGCACCTGTCCGGCACCGGCCTGCGCAACTATTGGGGCTACAACACGCTGGGCTTCTTCGCGCCCGATCCGCGACTGGCCAGCGCCGCGGTGCGCCACGACCCGAGCGCCGTCGTGGCCGAGTTCCGCGCCATGGTCCACGCGCTGCACGAGGCTGGGCTCGAGGTGGTGCTCGACGTCGTCTACAACCACACGCCCGAGGGCAACGAGTGGGGGCCGACGCTGTCGCTGCGCGGGCTGGACCAGAAGAGCTATTACCGGCTGCAGCCCGACGATCCGTCGCGGATGGAGAACCTGACCGCCTGCGGCAACACCGTCCGGGTCGAACATCCGCGCGTGACGCAGCTGGTGCTGGACTCGCTGCGCCACTGGGTCGGCGAGATGGGCGTCGACGGCTTCCGTTTCGACCTCGCGCCGGTGCTGGGCCGCACCGCCGAGGGCCACGATCCGCGGTCGGCCTTCTACGCCGCGCTGCGCCAGGACCCGCTGCTGGCGCAGGTGCACCTGATCGCCGAGCCCTGGGACGCGGGACCGCAGGGCTACCAGCTCGGGCGCTTCCCGGGCCGCTTCATGGAGTGGAATGACAAGTTCCGCGACGCGGCCCGCGGCTTCTGGCTCGGCCACGGGCCGGAGGGCCGGCGCATCGACCGCGCCGAATTCGCGCGCCGCTTCAGCGCTTCGCGTGATGTCTTCGACCCGACGCCGCCAACGAATGGCGGCGGCGCGCGCTCGCCGCTGGCATCGATCAACTTCCTGGCGGTACACGACGGCTACACGCTGGCCGACCTGGTCAGCCACTCGCGCAAGCACAACGAGGCCAATGGCGAGGACAACCGCGACGGCCGCGACGGCGAGCTGTGCGGCAACTTCGGCGTCGAAGGCCCGACTGACGATCCCGCGATCCGCGACACCCGCGAGCGCGTGCGCCGCGCGATGCTCGCGACGCTGCTGCTGTCGCAGGGGACGCCGATGCTGTATTCGGGCGACGAGTTCGGCAACGGGCAGGGCGGCAACAACAACGCCTACTGCCAGGACAACCCGATCGGCTGGCTGGACTGGCCCGCGGCCGACGAGTCGCTGATCGCCTACACCGCCGCGCTGACGCGGCTGCGCCGCGATCATGCGCTGCTGCGCCACGCGCGGTGGTTCCCGTCGCCGCAGGGCGAGGCGCGCGGCGGCGGCGATGATGGCGAGGTCGAAGCGCCGGGGCAGCCGACGCTGCGCTGGTTCGACGCCACGGGCCATGAGATGCGCGAGCAGGATTGGCGAGTCGACGGCCGCACGGCGCTGGCGGCGGCGCTGGGCGATGGCGAAGATCGCCTGCTGCTGATGGTCAACCCGGACGCCAGCCCGACGCCGTTCACGCTGCCGGCGGCGGGCGACATCGACATCGACGGTCCCAGTGACGGTGACAGTGACGGCGCTGGCGGCTGGACCCTGCTGCTGGACAGCAGCGGCGAGACGCCGACGGGCCATCGCGGCGAAGATGCCGTGACGGTCCCGGCTCGCGCGTTGATGCTGTGGGGACGGCCGCGCACGAATGCCGCATCGACCTCCCAGGCGCACATCGACACCGACACCCGATCCAATTCCACGAACACCCTCTCGAGCGACACGACACCATGACGATCGACCTTCACCAGCGCCAGTCCGGCGTCCTGCTGCACATCACCTCGCTGCCCGGCCCCAACGGCATCGGCGACTTCGGCCCCGAGGCCTATCGCTTCGTCGACTGGCTGCAGTCCGCCGGCCAGTCGATCTGGCAGTGGCTGCCGAGCACGCCGATCGGCCCCGGCGAGAGCCCGTACCAGGGCGTCTCGGCCTTCGCCGGCAGCCCGTGGATGGTGGCGCTGGAGCCGCTGGTCGCGCGCGGCTGGCTGGCGCAGCCGGCGGCGCCCGAGGGCGGCTTCGACGACCGGCGCGTCGACTACGGCCGCGTGCTGCCCTGGCGCGAGCAGCAGCTGCGCGCGGCGGCGGCGGGTTTCTTCGCGCGGGCGTCGGCCGACGACCGCGCCTCCTACGAGTTGTGGTGCGCCTCCCAGCGCGACTGGCTGGACGACTACGCGCTCTTCATGGCGACCCGCTCGTCGCGAGGCGGCCAGCCCTGGTGGGCGTGGCCGCGCGACCTGGCGGCCCGCGAGCCGCGCGCGTTGGCCGCGGCGCGCGAGCAGTACGCGGACGAGGTTGGCTTCTGGCAGTTCGTGCAATGGTGCTTCGACACCCAGGTCGGCGCGCTCAAGGCCTATGCCAATGAACGCGGCGTCCACATCATGGGCGACCTGCCGATCTTCGTCGCCCACGACAGCGCCGACTGCTGGGCGCGCCCCGACCTGTACGAGCTGGACGAGCAGTTCCAGACCACCGTCGTGGCCGGTGTGCCGCCCGATGCGATGTCGGTCACCGGACAGCGCTGGGGCAATCCGATGTACCGCTGGGACAAGATGGCCCATGAGCACTTCGCCTGGTGGACCGCGCGGGTCAAGCGCATGCTCAGCTCGGCCGACGTCTTCCGCATCGACCACTTCCGCGGCTTCGCCGCCTATTACGAGATCCCCGGCGACAGCCCCGACGCCACCCGCGGCGTCTGGAAGACCGGTCCCGGCAAGGCGCTGTTCGATGCGATCGCCAAGTCGCTGGGCGAGCTGCCCATCGTCGCGGAGGACCTGGGCTTCATCACGCCCGACGTGCACGAGCTGCGCGACGCGCTGAACTACCCGGGCATGAAGATCCTGCAGTTCGGCTTCGGCGGCGACGGCGGTCACGAGTTCCTGCCGCACAACTGGCCGCGCGCGGCCGTCTGCTACACCGGGACCCACGACAACGACACGGTGCGCGGCTGGTGGAACCAGGCCAGCGCCCATGAGCGCGCCTTCGCCGCCGCCTACCTGCCGGCCGGCGACCAGGACATCCACTGGGCCATGATCCGCGCCTGCGCGAACTCGGTGGCGAGCGTGGCGGTCTATCCGCTGCAGGACGTGCTGGGCCTGGGCAGCGAACACCGCATGAACATTCCCGGCACCCTCGGCGGCAACTGGGAGTGGCGCTTCACCTGGGACATGGTCGGCGCCGAGCCGGGCCGGCTGCTGGCGCAGATCTCGGCCACCAGCGGGAGATCCCCGATTGCCGGCGCCCGGCTGCCGGAGTGAAATGCTCTGAAACCGCTTTCATAGGGGAAACGAGAGCGGCGGTCCCGGGGCTCGCGCCCTAGGATCGGATTCGCGTGAGACAACGTTGTCATCGACCGGCCGGGCAAGCGCACCGGACGGCGGACAACGCGCGAGGACGCCAGGAGCCGCCCATGAGCACGACCGAGATCTTCCTGATCGCGATGGCGATCACCTTCGCCCTGCCTTACCTGGTGTGGCGACTGGGCGGCACCGACTACTTCGCGCCGCTGGTGATCGTGCAGATCCTGTCGGGCATCGTGCTGGGGCCGGGCATCCTGGGCCGGGCCTTTCCCGAGTACTACCAGTTCGTGTTCAACCCGCAGGTGGTGGGCTCGCTGAACGGCATCGCCTGGTGGGCGGTCATGCTGTTCGTGTGGATCGCGGGCATCGAGCTCGACCTCAAGAAGGCCTGGGCCCATCGCGTCGAGAGCGGCATCACCGCCGGCCTGGCCCTGGGCGTGCCGATGGCGTTCGGCGCGGTGGCGGCGGTGGCGCTGATGCAGCTGGGGCCGCAGTGGATCGGCGAGCGCGCCCAGACCTGGCAGTTCATCGTCGGCGTGGGCATGTCGTGCGCGGTGACCGCGCTGCCCATCCTGATCCTGCTGATGGAGAAGCTCGAGGTGCTGCGCCAGCCCATCGGGCAGCGCATCCTGCGCTACGCCAGCCTGGACGACATCGCCATCTGGTCGGTGCTGGCCATCATCCTGATGGACTGGTCCCGGATCGGAAAGCAGGCGGTCTTCCTGGGCGCGTTCGCGCTGCTGACGGTGCTGTTCCGCCGGCTGATGGTCCGCATTCCCCGCAACGACCGCTGGTACGTCGGCATCGTCTGGCTGGCGCTGTGCGCGCTGGGCGCGGACTGGTGCGGCCTGCATTACATGGTGGGCGCCTTCCTGGCCGGCGTCGTGATGGACGCGGACTGGTTCGACCAGGCGCAGATGGACCAGCTCCGGCACAACGTGCTGCTGGTCATGATGCCGGTCTACTTCCTCAGCACCGGGCTGCGCACCCAGTGGGGCACCGACGGCGGCGCGGTCATCGTGCTGGCGGCGGCGATCCTGCTGGCGGCATCGATCAGCGGCAAGCTGATCGGCGTGCATGCGGCCGGCCGCATCCTGCGCTGGCAGCCGGGCGAGGCCGGCATCATCGGCTGGCTGCTGCAGACCAAGGCGCTGATCATGATCGTGTTTTCCAACGTGCTGCTGGACAAGCAGCTGATCACGCCGTCCACCTTCACCGCGCTGCTGCTGATGGCGGTGGGCTCGACGATGCTGACGGTGCCGATCGTGGCGCCGCGGCTCGCACGGATCAAGGAACTGGTGTTCCGCGCCAGCTGAGCGTCGGCGCAGAATGCGCGGTCCGCACTGACCGCGATGGAGGCCGCCTTGATCGATCACCTCGACCACCTGGTCCTGACGACCGCCGACGAAGCCGCGTGCATCCGGTTCTACACCGAGGTGCTGGGCATGCGGCTGGAGACCTTCGTCGGCGGCACGCCGCCGGTGTCTCGGCAGGCCTTCCTTTTCGGCCAGCAGAAGATCAACCTGCATGTGAAGGGGCGCGAGTTCGAGCCCAAGGCGCACACGCCGGTGCCGGGCGCGCTCGATCTCTGCTTCATCGCCGCGGTGCCGCTGGACCGCGTCATCGAGCGCCTGGCGGCGCTGCAGGTGTCGATCGTCGAGGGGCCGGTGATACGCACTGGCGCAACCGGCCGGATCCGCTCGGTCTACGTGCGCGACCCTGACCTCAACTTGATCGAGATTTCGGAGCTCGCGGGCTGAACCTGGCGCTCATCGTCATCCACCGGGCCCGGCGGGCTCAGGTGGACGCCCGGCGATCCAGAGCCGGGGGGAGAACAGGCGACGAGTCGTCCCGTCTCGAGGCATTCCGCAGATCCGACGGATCCCGCATATTCAGCGCGCGAAGGCGGCCGCATGCGCCATCACCGGCGCCTGCGCGACCAGGGCCACCGGCGCCACGAGCGCGGCCTGCGCCGCAGCGCTGACGACGACCGCCGCGGTGGCCGACCAGGGCAGTCCGACGCGCGCCTCCGACAGCAGCCGCGCCGGCAGCGGCAGGTCGTTGCTCGTGGGGACGATGCTCAGGAACTCGTCGGCGCGGGCCAGCTCGATCTCCTCCTCCGACATGCCCAGGAACACGTGGGCGAAGCCGCGCTCGACCGCGTCCAGCGCCGCCTCGGTCGCGCGGCGCCAGCGCTTGACGGCGGCCACGTCGGACCGGCTCGCGCTCTCCGGCACCGGCCAGCGTGGATCGCCGCCGGTCACCGCCTGCGCGGCCTGGAAGGCGTCCACGACGCCCGCCGGCCCGCCGAGCCGGGCGTCCAGCACCTGCGACGCGATCACCCGCGCGAGCTCACGCTCGTGGTACGGGACCATGACTCTCTCCAGGATGACTTCGTAGCGTCGCATGACGGGTTCCTTCCACTCGGGCGCTGGTGCATTGGGGAGGAAGGAGAATACTGGATGTACATACAGTGTTCAAGGCAGGGTCTTGGGGGGTGCTGCCACCCGTTGGCAGGATGAAGAACGCCCCGGGCGGCGGACCGCGCGGGGGCGTCATGGGGGGACGGAGCGGCCTCAGCCGCCGCGGATCACTTCAGGCCGGCGCCCATCGCCTTGGACAGCGAGGCGGTCGGATCGTCGCCGGAGAACTCCCAGAAGAAGGCGCCGCCGAAGCCCTTGGACTTCACGTAGGCCATCTTGGTGGCGATGGTCGCCGGGGTGTCGAAGCTCCAGAAGGTCGTGCCGTTGTAGATCCACTGCGCCTTGCTGACCTCGTCGATCCGGCTGGTGTAGCCCTGCAGGTTCTTCAGGACCTTGTAGTCCTCGTTGCCGGCCTCGTAGGTGCCCGGCGCCGGCGTGCCGCTCTGGAACAGGCCGTTGTTGACGTTCGGGACGTTGGTCCAGCCGCGGCCATAGAAGCCGATGCCCACGTTGAGCTTCTTCGCCGGCACGCCCTTGTCCAGGAAGGCCTGCATCGCGTCGTTGGTGTTGTACTTGCGCACGTCACCGGTGGACGGATCGTTCGCCGGCGCGTACAGCGGCGAATGGAAGCCGGTGATGGTGTCCCAGCCGCCGTGGAAGTCGTAGGTCATCACGTTGATGAAGTCCAGGTAGGGGTGCACCTTGTCCGGGTCGTAGGCCCGCACCTTGTCCACGCCGGCGCCGGAGGCGATCGTCAGCAGCAGGCCCGGCTTGACCGCGTCGAGCTGCTTGCGGAACTCCGCCAGCAGCGCGGTGAAGTTCTCCCGGTCCTCGGCCGCGCCGCAGGCCAGGCCGCAGGCGTTGGGGTACTCCCAGTCGAGGTCGATGCCGTCGAACACGCCCAGCGCCGCGCCCGGGCCGCCCGCGCCGTCGCTCACCGGCAGGTTGCCCTTGATGTAGGCGTCCACGCAGCTCTGCACGAAGGCCACCCGGTTCTCCGGACGCGCCGCGCTCGAGAAGCCGCGCGACCAGGTCCAGCCGCCCAGCGAGATCAGCACCTTCAGCTTGGGGTACTTGGCCTTGAGCTTCTTGAGCTGGTTCCAGCTGCCGCGCAGCGGCTGGTCCCAGGTGTCGGCCTTGCCGTCCACGCTCAGGTCGGCGCCGTAGGCCTTGCTGTAGTCGGCGAAGGCGTCGCCGCCTTCCCCGGTGCTCTCGTTGCTCGGGATGACCTTGCCGACCTCGCAGCGGTTGTTGCGCACGTTGCCGAAGGCGTAGTTGATGTGCGTGAGGTTGGCCGCCGAGCCGCTGGTGTCGATGTTCTTCACGTGGTAGTTGCGGCCGTAGATGCCCCACTGCGCGAAGTAGCCCAGCAGCACCTTGCCGCCGGCGGTCTGGGTGTCGGTCTTGACCGTGATCGGCGCCGACGGCTGCGAGCTGCCGGCCTGGTTGAAGGCGCTGACGGTGAAGGTGTAGCTGGTGTCGGGTGTCAGGTTGGCGACGCTGGCGCTGGTGGCCGCGCCCTGCGCGACCTGGGTCGCGCCCTGGTTGACGCGGTACTGCACCGTGCAGTTCGGACCGGCGGCGACGGCGTTCCAGGCCAGGTTCACGCTGGTGGCGCTCTTGGACGGCGAGCTCAGCCCGGCCGGCGTGGCCGGCGCCGCGGCGCAGTTGCCGCTGGCGGTGCTGGTGAGCAGCGCCGCGCTCAGCGCCGAGACATTGCCGGCCTTGTCCTTGGCGCGGACCTGGTAGCTGTAGGCGGTGCCGGCGCTCAGGCCGGTGTCGGTGTGGCTGGTGCCGGTGGGCGAGGCGACCAGCGAGCCGCCGCGCAGCAGCTCGTAGTTGTTGACGCCGCTGCCGGCGTCGGTCGACGCGGCCCAGCTCAGCGTGATGCTGCTGGTGGTGATGTTGCTGGAGCTCAGCCCGCCCGGCACGCTCGGGGGCGTGGTGTCGGCGCCGCCGGTGTCGCAGGTGCCCAGCGATTTCCACACGTCCCACTGGCCCGAGTTGCTGGCTGGCGGGTTGTTCTGCGTCCACCACTTGGCCTGGTAGGCGATGTTGTTCTGCTTGGCATAGCTGTTGGACGTGCCGGTGTAGATCGCCGAGGCGGACCATTCGGGCACGTTGGTGCAGTCATAGGCCTGGGCGGTGCCGGCGGCCATCGCCGCGGCCAGCGCGATGCCGCCGAGGCGGACCATGCGGTTCTTCATGTCGAGCTCCTGATGTCGAGGTTGGGTGGGTGGGGAGGTTCTTGAATCACTTGCGGGCGGCGGTGGAGGTCCTGGCCGCGGTGGCGGCGGGCACCGCGCCGCGCCGCGCTTCCTGCGCCAGCGCGTAGCTGCGGCCGCCGAACGTGACCGTCCAGTTGCTGGGCATGGGCATGGGCAGGTAGTAGTTGATGGTCAGCGTGACGCTGGCGCCGGGCGCCAGGCTCTGCCAGGCGGGCAGCTTGAAGCTGGCGCGGTGGAAGTCGTTCTTCAGCCCGCCGACGTTGTGGCCGGCCGCGTTCGAGCCATTGGCGATCACCGTCAGGCCGAAGCCGCTCTGGTCGGTCACCGTCGACGGGATCGCGGTCGGGACGTCGAACTGGAACTCCGTGCCGCCGGGCAGGGTGGTGCCGCTGTGGTTGGTCAGCGTCAGCTTAGGCGTGATCGGGTAGTTGCTATCGCCCAGCGCGAAGCCGTTCAGCGCGAAGCCGATGTCCAGCGTGTCGGTGGGCAGGCTGGCCGCGCTCATCCGGTTGCCGTAGGCGCCGGCGGTCTTGAGCTTGTTGTAGAGCGTGCTGGTCAGCGTGTTGCCGATGAAGTATTCGCCGCGGGCGGTGTCGAAGGTGTAGTCGCCGGCGAACTCCCAGAACATCACGCCGCCGATGCCGCGATCGGCGATGTACTGCGCCTTGGTGCCGAGCGACTGCTCGTCCTCGGTGCTGATGAAGACCTGCTTCTGCGCGTTCCACAGCCAGGGCGCCACCAGCGTCGCGTCGTAGTGCCGGACATAGCTCCCGGTGAGCCGGTCGGCCGGATTGGTCGCCGGGTTCAGGCCGTAGGCGGCGAGGTAGCTGCCCGGGCGGCCGGAGGCGAGGTTCATCGCATGCCACATCGGGTTGGAGCCCGCCGGCACTTCCTTGCTGGAGACGTCCAGGTCGTGCCAGAGGTTGTCGATGCCGATGGCGCCGTTGCCGCACTTCTGCACCGTGCCGCCGCCGGTGCCGGCCGGGCACTTGCTCTGGTCGGGCAGCGCCGCCTGGCCCCACAGGCCGTTGGTGCCGCCGGTCACGCCCTGCCAGCCGCGGGTGTAGTAGGGCACGCCGATGTTGATGCGGCCCGCCGGCATCGCGCCGCGGAAGTAGTGGTAGGCCCAGTCGGTGTTGAGGTAGCCGATGCGCGCGTACTGGCTGCTCGAGTAGTAGTTCCAGGCCGTCAGCTCAGCGTCCTTGCCGTCGTCGTACAGCGCCGCGTTGGGGCCGACGAACTGGTTCCAGGCGCCGTGCAGGTCGTAGCTCATGATGTTCACGTAGTCCAGGTACTGGGTGACCTGGAAGGCCTCCATCCCGCGCAGCAGGTAGCCGGAGGAGGGCGCCGCGATCGTGAGCAGGTAGTGCCGCGCGTCGGCCTGGCTGGCGGCGTCCAGCTTCGCGCGCAGCGTGCGCATCAGCACCACGTAGTTCTTCATCAGCGCGCCGCGGCGGGCGTTGCTGATGGCGAAGTCCACCGGGTTGCCGGCGTTGTTCATGCTGGTCGGGTACTCGTAGTCGATGTCGACGCCGTCGAAGCCGTACTGGCGCAGGAAGGCCACCGCCGAGTCCGCGAACGCGTTGATGCCGGCCGTGTTGGCCGAGCCGTCCGCGTTGGTCGTCATCGTGTAGAAGCCGGTCGTCTCCGCCCAGCCGCCGACCGAGATCAGCGTCTTGACGTTCGGGTACTGCTTCTTGAATTTGTTCAGCAGGTTGAAGTGGCCCTGGTAGGGATAGGCCGGGTCCATCTCCGCGCCGGCGATGCCCGGCCAGGTCAGGCCGGTGGCGGGATTGGCGGCGTCGGCGGTGTTGCCGATGGACAGCTTGTTGGCCGCGTCCACATGCGCGAACGCGTAGTTGATGTGCGTGACCTGCGCCCACGGGATCTGGTGCGCGAGGAAGGCGGGCTGGCCGGTCTTGCCGGTGCGCCAGCTGGTGAAGTAGCCGATGATGCGGCGCGGCTTGTCGGCGCCCATCTTCTCGCGGCCCTGGTCGTCATAGACCTTGCAGTAGGCGGGCGCGGTGCCGGCGGTGGTGACCAGGCCCTCGGGCCGGCAGCGCTCGTCGCCGGTGACCTGGCCCTGCACGCTGATGCGCACGGCGGCGCTGTCGGTGCTGGCGCCCTTGTCGTCGGTGGCGCGGGCGGTGATGTCGGCCACGCCGGCGCGCGCGGTCCAGCCGATGCTGAAGGGCGCGGTGCTGTCCTCGGCGACCAGCGCGCCGTTGACGTAGAAGCCGACCTTGGCCACGGTGCCGTCGCTGTCGGCGGCGGTCGCGGCGAGGGTCACCGTGTTGCCCGCGGTCGGCGACGTGCCGGCGGTCGGCGCGGTCAGTGCCACCGTTGGCGGCTTGTTGGTGCCATTGCCGCCGCCGTCGCAGGCGCCGAGCACCTTCCACACGTCCCACTGGCCGGAGTTGCTGGCCGGCGGGTTGTTCTGCGTCCACCACTTGGCCTGGTAGGCGGTGTTGTTCTGCTTGACGATCGCGTTGCCGCCGTAGGCGGTGGTCGCGTTCCAGTCGGCGACGCCGGTGCAGTCGTAGGCCATCGCGGAACTGCCGGCGAAGGCCAGCGCCACCGGCATCAGCCAGGGCAGCAGCGGGTGGGGGCGGGCACAGGGATGAAGTCTCATCGGGGGGCTCCTGAAGGGTGTTGTCGTTGTCTTCGGAAACTGCAGGGATGAGCGCCGCCGCGCCGGGCGACTGCGGATGCAGCGCGGCGGAATCGGTCGGACTCGGAGAAAAAGCGCCGGTCGTTCAACCGGCGAAGGCGGCGGTCGCTCGGGCGCGAGCGCCGGCGGCCGGCCTCAGACGGGCGTCATGCCGGCCACTCGGGGGCAGAGGGGCGTGGGATCGGCGCCGCCACAGGGGCGACGCGGTCAGCGGGACTTGGGAGGGCGCGTGCAGGCATGGAAGTCACTCCTCGCGTTCGACGTGCAGTCCGCGGGCGACTGGCGTCCGCGGCGTCCAGGAGATCGATACCGCTGCTGATCTCATAGTGGTATGCAATGTAGATACCACTCGCGTTCACATCATTGAGGTTAACCCTTGGGGGTTGGGTAACTTGTCGTAATGATGTCGTCAAAGGCGCGTACAGGCGTCATTTGTGATGGCGGCAAGGGAAAACAAGAAGCCACCGGCGCCATTGGAGGGAAAACCAGTGTGGGACCAATTTTTGCCCGCGAGAAGATTGGTGCCGTGCGGAGACCCCTCACCCCCACCCTCTCCCCGCAAGCGGGGAGAGGGAGTGTCTGTTGAGAGGCGCCGGGAGGCGTCCCTTGGGTCGAAGGAGGGGGGCGGCCGGGGGGGGGCGCCGGGAAGGCGTCGGGGAGGTGCCGGCGAGGCGCCGGGGAGGCCCTGCGTCAGCGGTCGACGCGCTGCCAGTGCCCCTCGCGCAGCAGCTCGTGCGGGAGGAAGCGGGCCTTGTAGGCCATCTTGTCGCTCTGCGCGATCCAGTAGCCCAGGTAGAGGTGGGGCAGGCTCAGGTCGCGGGTCTGGCGCAGCTGCCACAGCACGTTGTAGGTGCCGTAGCTGACGCCGGGCTCGGGCTCGTAGAAGGTGTAGACCGCCGACAGCCCGTCGCCCAGGATGTCGAGGATGGACACCATCTTCAGCGCGCCGCCGGGCTCGCGGAATTCCACCAGCCGCGAGTTGACGCGGCTCTGCAGCAGGAACTGGGTGTACTGGTCGACGCTGTCGTGATCCATGCCGCCGCCGCTGTGACGGCCGGCCTGGTAGCGCAGGTAGAGCTGGTAATGCTCGTCGCTGTAGCCCAGCCGCATCACCCGCGCCTGCAGGTGCTGGTGCTGCGCCCAGGCACGGCGCTGGCTGCGGTTGGGATGGAAATCCGCCACCGGGATGCGCATCGGCACGCAGGCCTTGCAGCCATCGCAGTAGGGCCGGTAAGTGAACATGCCGCTGCGCCGGAAGCCGGCCGCCACCAGACTGGAGTAGGCGTCGGCATGGATCAGGTGGCTGGGCGTGGCGACTTGCGAGCGGGCCTGGCGGTCGCTCAGGTAGCTGCAGGGGTAGGGCGCGGTCGCATAGAACTGCAGCTCGGCCAGCGGGAGTTCCTTGGGATGCGTCACGGTCAGGGCCTGTCGGACGTTGCGCGCGAGTCGGTCGAGGAGGGGATCGGCGGGGAGCCGGCGGCCGCGCGGTCGGCGTCGCCGAGGCCCAGGTGGGCCCACAGGCGCGGATGATAGGTCCAATCCCCCGGCGCCGGCAGGTGGGCATGGGCGTCCAGGTGGGCCTCGAAGGCCTCGCGCGTGACGGGTGCCGCGCCCAGCGACGCCAGGTGCGTCGTCTGCTGCTGGCAGTCGATCCAGGGGATGCCGAATTCCCGGCACAGGCAGACCAGCGCGGCCAGCGCGATCTTCGAGGCGTCGGTCCTGCGCATGAACATCGACTCGCCGTAGAACATGCGGCCGAGGTTGACGCCATAGAGCCCGCCGGCGAGCTCGCCGTCCATCCAGGTCTCGACCGTGTGGACCGTGCCGTCGCGGGCGAGCTGCAGGTAGGCCTGCTGCATCTCGGGAACGATCCAGGTGCCGTCCTGCCCGTCGCGCGGCGTGCTGGCGCAGGCCTTGAGCACGGTGGCGGCGGCGCTGTCGACGCGGATCTCGCAGCCGGGCGTGCGGATGAAGCGGGCCAGCGTCTTGCGCAGCGAGCGCGACAGCTTGAAGTCCGCCGTCTTGAGCACCATGCGCGGATCGGTGGTCCACCAGAGGATGGGCTGACCCTCCCCATACCAGGGGAAGATCCCCCGGGCGTAGGCCGCCCTCAGGCGGGCGGGCCGCAGGTCGCCGCCGGCCGCGAGCAGCCCCGGCGCGTCGCTGCGCGGACCCAGCGCGCGGCGGGTCGGCGGGAAGTCCAGGGAGTCATCGTCGAGCCAGGGGATCATCCGCTTCATGGTAGCGTGCCGGCTTCTTTCGACGACGTCCCGCATCCCCCTCGTTCCCATGATCACCCTCTACGGCATCCCCAACTGCGACACCGTGAAGCGCGCCCGCGCCTGGCTCGACGAGCAGGGCCTGGCCTACCAGTTCCACGACTACAAGAAGCAGGGCGTGCCCGCGCAGCGGCTGCCGCGCTGGATGGCGGAACTGGGCTGGGACAAGGTGCTGAACCGCGCCGGTACCACCTGGCGCAAGCTGGACGACGCGACCAAGGCCGGCGTCACCGACGCGGCCTCGGCGGCTGCGCTGATGAGCGAGCAGCCGAGCGTGATCAAGCGCCCGGTCGTCGAATGGGACGATGGCCGCCTGAGCCTGGGTTTCTCGCCCGAGCTGTTCGCGTCGCACGCCCCGCGCTGATCGGAGGTCCGTCATGTTCACCGGCATCGTTCAAGGCATCGCGCAGGTCGCCCGCATCACCGACAAGGAGGGGCTGCGCAGCTTCACCCTGGACTTCCCCGACGGCTTCTGCCGCGACCTGGAGATCGGCGCGTCCGTCGCCTGCGACGGCGTCTGCCTGACCGTCACCGCGCTGGACGGCGACCACCGCGCCGACTTCGACGTGATGCTGCAGAGCCTGAACCTCACGACGCTGGGGCGGCTCGGCGTCGGCGGCCGGCTCAACGTCGAGCGGGCCGCCAAGGAAGGCGCCGAGATCGGCGGCCATCCGCTGTCGGGCCATGTCGACTTCATGGCCACCGTCGCGTCGATCCGCCGCCCGGCCAACAACCACGTCATCCGCATCGCGGTGCCCGCGCCATGGATGCGCTACATCTTCCCGAAGGGCTACATCGCGGTGAACGGCGCCAGCCTGACCGTCGCCGAGGCCGGCCGCAACGCCGACGGCTCGGGCTGGTTCGAGGTCTGGCTCATTCCCGAGACGCTGCGCATGACGACCTTCGCCGACAAGGGCGAGGGCGCGCCGGTCCACATCGAGATCGAGCGCCAGACCCAGGTGATGGTGGACACGATCCGCGATGCGGTGGCGGAAAAGATCGGCGCGCTGATGCCGGCGCTCCAGGCATTCGCCAGGGAACGGGGCCTGGACCTCGGCGCGGAATGAGGCGTGCGGGTTCCCCCGCATAGTCCATCGCCGCTGTTTCGCCATCCCTACAACACCAGATGACCTAAGTCATCGCCGCCGCGCGACGCGGACGCGTCCCGCGGCGCGCCGCCTCGCGTGACGCGGGCGCCGCGCACCGCTCCGGCCGACGCGCCGGCGAGCCATTCCCCGATGCCATCGGCCTTCGCGCCGATCCTCGCCAACCCGCGCCGATGCTGGCGATCGCGGGGCCAGGCCTTGCCGTGCACCGTCCGCCGCGCCGCTTTCGTGCGCCCTGTGGAGCGAGGCTGTCCCTGATCCGTGTCGTCGCCGCTTCGCCCCTGCGGATCGGGTGGTCCCCACCACGATGGGGGCCTCGCTTTTTCAAAAACGAGGCTCAACAATCCGCCACATTCCGTCGCATCCGTTGCGATGCGGACCACAGGCAAGGGGATGACGAATGATGGCCAAAGGGCTGATGGCAGCCGGGCTGCTCGCCGCGTCGATCGCGGCGGTGGCGCAGGTGCCTTACGTGTTCAGCTACAACCCGGGACCCACCCGCGGCACGAAATGGATGGCCAAGGCCTCCGATGGCAATGCCGAGGGTTCGGCCTCGGTGGTGGCGTCGTCGCCGCGTCCGGTGTGGGCGCGGGTCTGCTACACGATCGGTCCGTCCGACAGCACCGTGTCCGTCTACGCGCAGACCCGCAACGAGGAGCCGCGCGCCTTCGAGATCGCCTGGGGCGGCTGCAGCGATGTCTTCGGCACCAGCATCTGGATCGGCAACCCGCATGGCCAGCCGGTCGGCGGCCATTACGGCGTCGCGCCCGCCACCCCGCTCGACTGATCACCCCGTTCCCCAGACTCGGCCGGTCGGGCCGACCGGGTCGTGTCCGTCGTTGTTGTTTCCGCTCGTCCTGAGACGTCCTTAGAAAAACTGGAGGATCCCATGCTCGCCACTCCCCGCTCCACTTCCGTGTCCGGCTTCGCGCTGAAGTCGGCCCTGCTGCTGTCCCCGCTGCTGCTCGCGGGCTGCCTGGCCACCGCGCCGACGATGGGCGAGAACAAGGGCACCGTCTCCGGCGCCGCCGGCGGCGCGACCGCCGAGAACCAGAACAGCAAGCTCGAGCATTGCGACGAGACGCTGGGCACGCTGGCGATCTTCGAGGACACCAACGCCCCCTGGTGGTCGCAGCTGCGTGACCGCCAGTTGGGCTCCACGGTGCCGGTGCTGCGCCTGATGGTCCAGCAGTCCAACTGCTTCGTGATCGTGGAGCGCGGCAAGGCCTTCGCCAACATGGAGCGCGAGCGGGCGCTGATGCAGTCGGGCGAGGTCCGTGCCGGCAGCAACTTCGGCCAGGGCCAGATGGTCGCCGCCGACTACACGATGAGCCCCGAGATCCAGTTCGCCGGCAAGACCGGCGGTGGTGGCGGTGGCATCGGCACCGGCGCGATCGGGCTGCTGACCGCGGTCGCGGCCAACGTCAGCCAGAACGAGGCCTCCACGACGCTGCTGCTGGTGGACAACCGCTCCGGCGTGCAGATCTCGGCGGCGGAGGGCACGGCCAAGAACTTCGACTTCGGCTTCGGCGGCGCCAGCTTCTTCAGCAACACCGCCATCGCTGGCGGCGCCTACGGCAAGACGCCGGCGGGCAAGGTCATCGTGACCGCCTTCGCGGACTCGTACAACCAGATGGTCAAGGCGCTGCGCAACTACAAGGCGCAGCAGGTCAAGGGTGGCCTGGGCACCGGCGGCCGACTCGGCGTGCAGGGCGGCTCGACCGCGGCGTCGAAGGAACTGGACCAGCCCGCCGCACCGAAGGCGGCGCCGAAGCCGGCGGCCAAGCCCACGGCGAAGAAGCCGGCGACCTCGGGCACGACCGGGACGACCGGGAAGTAACTCGCCCTCACCCCAACCCTCTCCCACTTCGCGGGAGAGGGGGCCATGCCGGGGACTCCCGCCACCGCGCGGGAGACGCGGCCTGCCTCAGCGCTGCTCGATCTCGGCGCGCAGGCGCTCTTCCTGCTCGCGCAACTCCGGGGTGAAGGCTTCGCCGAAGTCCTCGGCCTCGAAGATCTGGCGGATCTCGATGTCCGAGTCGCCCGTCTGCGGATTCGGGCACTTCTTGACCCACTCGATCGCCTCCTGCAGCGAGGCGCATTCCCAGATCCAGAAGCCGGCGATCAGCTCCTTGGTCTCGGCGAACGGACCGTCGGTGACGGTGCGGGACTCCCCGGAGAAGCGCACCCGCACGCCCTTGCGGCTCGGATGCAGCCCTTCGCCCGACTTCATGATGCCGGCCTTCACGAGTTGCTCGTTGTACGCGCCCATCGCGGCGAGCAGTTCGGTGCTGGGCATCTCGCCCGCTTCGCTGTGGCTGTCGGCCTTGACGATGACCATGAATCGCATGACGTGCTCCTGAATGCGCCCCGGTGGGACGCTGAAAGTGGATGAGGGTGGACGACCATGGCCGTCTCACCCTCATGACGTCTGGCGCCGCCGGATTTCGACAGGCGCCGCGAAATTTCCCCGTGCCCTTCAGGCCGCCAGCAGCTGCCGCAGCACGTAGGGCAGGATGCCGCCGTGGCGGTAGTACTCGACCTCGATCGGCGTGTCGATGCGCAGGATCAGCGGCACGCGGCGCTCGGCGGCGCCGGCGGCACGGATGATCAGCGTCGCTTCCGATTGCGGCCGGATCTCGTTGCCCAGTTCGATGTCGATGAGCTCGTCGCCCTTCAGCCCCAGCGATTCCCAGGAATCGCCCGGACGGAACTGCAGTGGCAGCACGCCCATGCCGACCAGGTTGGAGCGGTGGATGCGTTCGAAGCTCTTGGCCACCACCGCCTTGATGCCCAGCAGCTGCGTGCCCTTGGCCGCCCAGTCCCGGCTGGAGCCGGTGCCGTATTCCTCGCCGGCGAAGATCACCGTCGGGGTGCCGGCGGCGATGTAGCGCATCGCGGCGTCGTAGATGAACAGCTTCTCGCCGCCGGGCTGGAACAGCGTCAGCCCGCCTTCCTCGCGCGCACCGTCCGGCTTGGCCGGGATCATCAGGTTCTTGATCCGGACGTTGGCGAAGGTGCCGCGCATCATGACCTCATGGTTGCCGCGGCGCGAGCCGTAGCTGTTGAAGTCGGCCTTGAGCACGCCTTGCTCCTTCAGGTAGCTGCCCGCGGGCGACGCTTCCTTGATCGAGCCGGCGGGCGAGATGTGGTCGGTGGTGATCGAGTCGCCGAACAGCGCCATGATGCGCGCGTCCCGCACGCCGATCTCCTGCGCCTGCGGGATCTGCGTGAAGCCGCTGAAGAAGGGCGGCTGCGCGATGTAGGTGCTGCGCGGCCAGCCGTAGACCTGGCCGGTGCCGCCGGTGATCTTCTTCCAGAGCTCGCCCGGCTCGGCCTTGACCTTGCCGTAGTTGGCCCGGTACGCGTCGGGATTGAGCGCGAGCTTGAGCAGCGCGTAGATCTCGTCGCTGGTGGGCCAGATGTCGCCCAGGTAGACCGCCCGGCCGCCGGTTCCATGGCCGACCGGCTCGGTCATCAGGTCGCGGGTCACGTTGCCGGCGATCGCGTAGGCCACCACCAGCGGCGGGCTGGCCAGGAAGTTGGCCTTGATGTTGGGATGGATGCGCGCCTCGAAGTTGCGGTTGCCCGACAGCACCGCGGCGCAGACCAGGTCGTTGCCGGTGATGGCCTCGTTGATCTCGGGCGTCAGGTCGCCGGCGTTGCCGATGCAGGTCGTGCAGCCGTAGGCGGCGACGGTGAAGCCCAACTGTTCCAGGTAGGGCAGCAGGCCGGCCTTCTCCAGGTACTCGGTGACGATGCGCGAGCCCGGCGCCAGCGAGGTCTTGATGTGCGGCTGCACCTTCAGGCCAGCCTCGACCGCCTTCTTGGCCAGCAGGCCGGCGGCCAGCAGCACGCTCGGGTTGGAGGTGTTGGTGCAGGAGGTGATCGCCGCGATCAGCACGTCGCCGTTGGCGATCGACAGGCCCTTCTGGGCGCCGCCCAGCGGGAAGCGCTGGTGCAGCTTGGCGGCCGGCTGGTTGAAGCCGTTGTCGGCCACCGGCTTGCTGTACAGCGAGGTGAAGGTCTTGGCCAGGTCGGTGATGACGATGCGGTCCTGCGGGCGCTTGGGGCCGGCCAGCGAGGGCACGACGCTGCCCAGGTCCAGCGAGACGACCTGGCTGAAGCGGATGTCGCCCGCCTTGGGGATGCCGAACAGGCCCTGCGCGCGGAAGTAGCTCTCGAAGGCCTCGATCTCCTCGGTCGTGCGGCCGGTGCCCTTGAAGTAGTCGATGGTGCGCTCGTCGACCGGGAAGAAGCCCATCGTCGCGCCGTATTCCGGCGCCATGTTGCCGATGGTGGCGCGGTCGGGCACGGACAGCGAGGCGGTGCCCTCGCCGAAGAACTCGACGAACTTGCCCACCACCTTGGCCTTGCGCAGGATCTCGGTGACGGTCAGCACCAGGTCCGTGGCGGTGACGCCCTCGCGCAGGCGGCCGGTGAGCTCGAAACCGACCACGTCCGGCGTCAGGAAGTAGACCGGCTGGCCGAGCATGCCGGCCTCGGCCTCGATGCCGCCGACGCCCCAGCCGACGACGCCGATGCCGTTGATCATCGTCGTGTGGCTGTCGGTGCCGACCAGCGTGTCGGGGTAGTAGACGGTGCCGGCGCCGCCGCCGGTCTTGTTGTCGGTCTTGTGGACGCCGCGGGCGAGGTATTCCAGGTTGACCTGGTGGACGATGCCGAAGCCCGGGGGCACGACGCCGAAGGTGTCGAAGGCCTGCATGCCCCACTTCATGAATTCATAGCGCTCGCGGTTGCGCTCGAACTCCAGCTTCATGTTCAGGTCCAGCGCCTGCTTGTCGCCGAAGTGGTCGATCATGACCGAGTGGTCCACCACCAGGTCGACCGGCACCAGCGGCTCGATCGTCTTGGGGTTCTTGCCCTGCGCCTGGGCGACGTTGCGCATCGCGGCCAGGTCGGCCAGCAGCGGCACGCCGGTGAAGTCCTGCAGCACCACGCGGGCCACGACGAAAGGGATCTCCTCGTTGCGCGGCGCATTGGGCTGCCAGTTGGCGAGCTGCTCGACATGCTCGGCGGTGACGCGCTTGCCGTCGCAGTTGCGCAGCACCGACTCGAGCACCAGCCGGATCGACACCGGCAGCTGGTTCACGTTGGGAAAGCGCTCGGCCAACCGGGGCAGCGAGTAGTACTTGCCGCTCTTGCCTGACGCGGTCTTGAAGCTGGCGACGGTGTTGGCGAATGCATGGGGCATGGCTCACTCCTTGGCGATTCTTGGCTGGTGGTCCTGGCGCGGTCCCGGGACCCGGGGCCAGACGGGTTTCTCTCGGGCGATGGGGGCTGATTGTGGCCCTGGCCGGCGGGCTTGTGATGACTCCTTTGGGCGAGGGTGTGCGAGGGCGCAACGAGCGCGCGAGGGGGGTGCCGGGCATGCGGATTGCAGCAATGCCCCCAATCCGGGCGGGGGGTGTCGGTTTGGCTAATATCCCCCGACGACTCCAGGCCGCCAGCTCGCGAGGGCGCGCAAGAACTGACCCCGCGGCGCTTCCGACCAGCATGCTTTCGTGGCTTCGGACGAGGACTCGCATGGATCAGGAACTGTTGTCCCCCACGTCGGCCGCCGCCGCCCGCGCGGCCGAGGTCATCGCCGGCGTGTCGGGCACGCCGCCGCTGCCGCCCGCCGGACTGACGCTGCTGCAGCGCCTGTTCTGCGCCTACCCCGGCAGCATGGGGCTGCGGCAGGGCCACTGGACCACGCGGCTGGGCCGGCAGGCCCATCAGCCGCCCGAGTTCACCCTGGTCCTGAACGAGCCGACGGCGCTGCGCCGGCTGCTGCTGGGCCGCGATCCGCTGCGCTTCGCCGAGGCCTACTTCACCCAGCAGATCGACGTGGAGGGCGACTTCTTCGCCGCGCTGCAGCTCAAGGACCACCTGCCGGAGCTGACCCTGTCCTGGAGCGACCGCCTGCGCCTGGCGGTCCGCCTGCTGGCGCCGCCGCCCGGCGCGGCCGACGAGGCGCTGCGCGCCGATGGCGTGCGTCGCCACACCCGGGCCGAGAACAAGGCCGCCATCGCCTTCCATTACGACCTGTCCAACGACTTCTACGCGCTCTGGCTGGACCCGGCGATGGTCTATTCCTGCGCCTATTACGAGACCGAGGACACCAGCCTGGCCCAGGCCCAGTGGGCCAAGCTGGACCACATCTGCCGCAAGCTGCGGCTGCAGCCCGGCGAGGAGCTGCTGGACATCGGCTGCGGCTGGGGCGCGCTGGTGATGCATGCGGCGCGTCATTACGGCGTGAAGGCCACCGGCATCACCTTGTCCGAGCGGCAACTCGCGCTGGCCCGCCAGCGCATCGAAGCCGCCGGCCTGCAGGGACAGGTGGAGGTGCGCCTGTGCGACTACCGGGACATGAGCGGGCAGTTCGACAAGGTGTCCAGCGTCGGCATGTTCGAACACGTGGGGCTCAAGAACCTGCCGACCTACTTCGGCAGCGTGCATCGGCTGCTCAAGCCGGGGGGGCTGTTCCTGAACCATGGCATCACCCATGAGGAGGACGGGTGGGGGCAGGCGCTGTCGTCCAAGTTCATCAACCGTTATGTCTTCCCGGACGGCGAGTTGGACCGGGCCAGCAATGTGATGCGGGTGATGGAACAGCAGCAGTTCGAGCTCCATGACGTCGAGGGACTGCGGATGCACTACGCGCGCACGCTGCGCGCCTGGGTGGCCAAGCTCGAGGAGGGGCATGAGCAGGCGCTGCAGTACGTCGACGAGGCGCACTACCGGATCTGGCGGCTGTACATGGCCGCGTCGGCGCTCGAATTCGAGACTGGCGAGCTGGGCCTGTACCAGATCCTGGCCAGCAAGCGCGACGGCGGGCCCGCGCCGGTTCCGCTGACCCGGCGCTACATGTACGAGCCGCGGTAAGGGATCGCCAATCGGCGACCGGCGGTCGACCCGGCCGGCTGTCAAGCCCCAGGCGGCTCGCCGGCGGCGCAGCTGTGGCGCGACGGCACGGCTCCCCGTTCCGAGGGAGAGCCGGCGTTGACCCCGCCCGGCATGGCGCGCAAGATGCCCCGCCATGGGGATCCGTCATGATGAAGTCAGGCGCTGGCGGACGGCGATCGAGCGGGGCGCCTTCGGCGTCTGGGACTTGAATCCGCCGCTGGAGCTGGTGCATTACTCGCCGCGCTGGAAGGAACACTTGGGCTTTCCGCATCCGGAGCAACCGGACAGCACCGCGTTCTGGCGCTGCCGCGTCCATCCCGAGGACCTCGAGCCGATGATGCTGGCGCTGCGCGCGCATTTCGACGGCTTCACCGACACCTACGAGCAACGCTTCCGGCTGCGCAGCAATGGCTCGGGCTACCGGGCGGTGCTGTCGCGGGGGAGGGTGGTCCAGCGGGATCACCGGGGCAACGTGCTCCGGATGCTGGGCACGATGGTCGACCTGACCGAGCGTCCGGTGACGCCCTACGACGACCGCTTCCTGGGCGAGCACCTGTCGCCCGCGGCGCTGGGCTGCACGCCGTTCCACGCACTGCTGGGCGTGCCCGCGACCGACGCGGCCCCGTATGACCCGCGGCGCGACGATGACGCGGCCCAGTTGCTGGACCAGGTGGCGGAGATCCTCGCGGCATCGTTCAGGCAGGCGACCTGCGGCGCATGAGCGGCATCTGCGTTTTGTCGACAATCGCGCGCACATAATCGCAGCCTTGTCTTCCCGCCCTTGCCGCCGCCATGCCGCTGACCAATCAGGAAATCTACGAGCGCATCTACACCGCCATCAGCGAACGGCGGCTGCTGCCCGGGACCAAGCTGAATGAGGAACGCCTGGCCAGCGCCTTCCAGGCCAGCCGCACGCGCATCCGCGAAGTCCTGAACCGGCTCAGCCAGGAACTGGTGATCGACCTGCACCTGAACCGGGGCGCGTTCGTCGCCAGCCCGACGCCGCGCGACCTGAGCGATGTCTTCGCCATGCGCCGCGCCGTGGAGCGCGCCGTGGCCGCGCAGCTGAGCGCCGAACTGGCGGGGACCGCCGGCCAGTCGCAGCTGGCGGCGATGCGCCAGCACCTCGCGCAGGAGGCCGATGCCCGCGCCGCCGGCGATCGCGCGGCGCTGGCGCAACTGACCGGCGCCTTCCACCTCCGCTTGGCGGAATGTACCGAGAACCGGTTGTTCATCGACACCGTGCGCCGCCTGGTGGCGCTGACCGGCCTGGCGATCGCGCAGTACGACGCGCTGGCGTCCAGCGCCTGCCCCGATCACGAACACGACGACATCGTGGCCGCCATCGAGAGCGGCGACGCGCGCCGTGCCGAGCGCCTGATGCTGGAACACCTGGCGCACGTCGAGCAAGGCATCCGTCCCCCGGCTGAAACGGCGGGCGAGATGGACTTCCGCCAGATCTTCCAGCTCGAGCCCGAGGCGCCGGCCCGCGGCGCCAAGCCCCGCCGCAAGTCCGCGGCCAAGGCGTGATCGCCGCCCTCCGGGCCTAGGCCGTGCGGTCCTGGCCGAAACCGGCCGCCCATCCGGTCCAGCGCTTGGCGAGCGGCGGCGCGTAGTCGCCGCCCTTGGCGGTTCGCAGCCGCAAGGCCGACAGGGCCTCGGCCAGCTTCACCGCCACCGCGAGTCCGTCGATCACCGGCACCTCCAGACGCCTCTGCAGTTCCTCGCACAGCAAGGCCATCCCGGCGCAGCCCAGCACGATGGCCTCGCTGCGATCGCGCGCCAGGGCCACGCGCGAGGCCGCCTCGATCCGCGCCAGCGTGGCCTCGTCGCACGATTCCAGCGACAGCACCTCGATGTCGGTGCCGTGGATGCCGCGGCAGGTCGACTCGCAGCCATAACGGCGCACCAGCCGCTCGGCGATCACGCAGGTGCGCGTCATCGTCGTCACGACCGAGAACCCCGTCGCCACGATGGACGCGGCCTGGAAGGCCGCCTCCGCGATGCCCAGCACCGGCCCGGGCAGCGCCTCGCGCGCCGCGTCCAGTCCGGGGTCGCCGAAGCAGGCGATCACGGTGGCGTCGAAGCCCTCCCGCGCCGCCAGCAGCGCCTGCTCCGCCACGCCCGCCGCGCCGAAGGCGTCGTCGAGATGCCCCTCGATCGACACCGGCCCGAAGCTGGGGCAACGGGCCACGATCTCGGTGCCCGCTGCGGCCACCGCCCGGGCCGCTTCCTCGATGCCGCGGGTCATCGGCAGCGAGGTGTTGGGGTTGATCAGCAGTAGCTTCATTGGGGCTCCCCGCACCGGCAAGGTGCTTTGTGCATGCAGTTGGTGCGACTTCAAGTCGACAACAGAGTCGATGATATGGCACAGCTTATGCATACAAAAATCCCATGACGACTGCACGCAACGATCTGGAACTGATTGCGCTGACCAAGCGATATGGCGATGCCACCGCGGTGGCCGGCATCGATCTGCGCATTGCAGGGGGCAGCTACTGCTGCCTGCTCGGGCCGTCGGGCTGCGGCAAGACCAGCACCTTGCGCATGATCGCGGGCCATGAGGTGCCGACTGAGGGCCACGTCCTGCTGTCGGGTCGCGAGATCACCCCGCTGTCGCCGGCGGAGCGCGGCACCGCGATGATGTTCCAGAGCTACGCGCTGTTTCCCCACCTGAGCGTGCTGGACAACGTCGCCTTCAGCGCGCGCATGAAGGGCCAGCCGAAGACCCAGCGCGAGGCGCGTGCGCGCGAGTTGCTCGAGCTGGTCCACATGACGCCCTATGCGGCGCGCCTGCCTGCCGCGCTCTCGGGTGGTCAGCAGCAGCGCGTCGCGCTGGCCCGCGCGCTGATGATGCAGCCGCGCGTGCTGCTGCTGGACGAGCCGCTGTCGGCGCTCGATCCCTTCCTGCGTGTGCGCATGCGCGCCGAGCTCAAGCGCTGGCATCGCGAGCTCGGCATGAGCTTCGTGCACGTCACCCACTCGCAGGAGGAAGCCCTGGCGCTGGCGGACCTCGTCGTCGTCATGAACCAGGGTCGCATCGAGCAGGCCGGCCCGCCGCGAGCGGTGTTCGAGCGGCCCCGCACCGAATTCGTCGCGCGCTTCATCGGCGCCCACAACGTGATGGAGACCCCGGCGGGCAAGGTCGCGGTGCGCTGCGACCGGGTGCTCGTCGGCCGCGGCGGCGCGACCGGAGAAGCGGCCATGCCGGCCACCGTGCTCGACGTCGAATACCAGGGCAGCCAGGTGCTGGTCCACCTGGGCGCCGACAACCGTCGCGAGCTCGATGCGGCGGCGGGCCCCGACTGGACCGCCGCGATGAGCGACAGCCAGTTCCATGCGAGTCCGCTGAACCCCGGCGACCGCGCCACGATGCGTTGGCTCGAGACCGACGTCCATGTGCTCGAGGCCTGAGCCGCCCGATCCCCGATCACCGATCCCAGCAACCTTCTTGAGGAGCCGCCTGATGACCACCCGCCGCCAATTGCTGAAGACCGCCGGCGCCGCCACCGTCGCTGGTGCCGGCACGATGGGCTTCCCGTTCGTGCATGCCCAGGCCAAGCCCGTCCTGCGCTACCTCGGCACGGCGGTGAACCAGGACAAGGCGATCGCCGAGAAGTTCGAGGCCGACACCGGCATCAAGATCCAGTACATCGCCGTGACGACCGATGACGTGTCCAAGCGCGCGGTGACCGCGCCCAACAGCTTCGACCTGATCGACACCGAGTACTTCAGCCTCAAGAAGATCCTGCCGACCGGCAACCTGCAGGGCATCGACGCCCGGCGGATCAGGAACGCCGACCGGATCACGCCGCTGTTCACGCGCGGCGAGGTCGGAGGCAGGAAGGTCGGCGACCAGGGCACGGCGCCGAAGAAGGTCATGTACCTGGAGAAGCCCGACGCGAAGACCTTCGCCGCCGCGCCGACGCAGTACATGACGCTGATCCCCACCGTCTACAACGCCGACACGCTGGGCATCCGGCCCGACCTGATCAAGCGTCCGATCGAGAGCTGGAAGGAGCTGCTGAACCCCGAGTTCAAGGGCAAGGCGGCGATCCTGAACATCCCGTCGATCGGCATCATGGACGCGGCGATGGTGGTCGAGGCGGCGGGCCTCTACAAGTATCCGGACAAGGGCAACATGACCCGCAAGGAGATCGACCTCACGATCAGGACGCTGATCGAGGCCAAGCGCGCCGGCCAGTTCCGCGCGCTGTGGAAGGACTTCAACGAGAGCGTCAACCTGATGGCCTCCGGCGAGGTGGTGATCCAGTCGATGTGGAGCCCGGCGGTCACCGCCGTGCGCACCAAGGGCATCGCCTGCAACTTCCAGCCGCTGAAGGAGGGTTATCGCGCCTGGGCCGCCGGCTTCGGCGTGCCCAGGACGCTCAAGGGCCGGCAACTGGATGCCGCCTACGAGTTCATCAACTGGTTCCTCGACGGTTGGGCCGGGGCCTACCTGAATCGCCAGGGTTACTACAGCGCGGTGCTGGACACCGCCAAGGCCCAGATGGCGCCCTACGAGTGGGCGTACTGGATGGAAGGCAAGGCGGCCGAGAAGGACATCAAGAGCCCCGGTGGCGAGCTGCTGGCCAAGGCCGGCGAGAAGCGGGACGGCGGCAGCTACGAGCAGCGCATGGGCGGCATCGCCTGCTGGAACGCGATCATGGACGAGAACGCGTACATGGTGCAGAAGTGGAACGAGTTCGTTGCGGCGTGACGGCGCGATGAAACCGCAGATCTCCGCGTGGCTGCAGGCCGGCCCGCTGGCGGCCGTGTTCGCGCTGTTCTTCGTCGTGCCGCTGGTGCTGGTGGTGGTCGTGAGCTTCTGGCAGGCGACCGACTACGAACTGATCCCGGCCTTCACGACGCAGGCCTATGCCGACGTGTTCCGCGGCTGCGGGGACACTTCCGAGCTGTGCGTCACGCTGAAGACCTATGGCTCGACGCTGAAGTTCGCGGTCCTGACCTGGGCCCTGACGCTGGCGATCGGCTTCACGATCGCCTACTTCCTGGCTTTCCATGTCCGCACGACGCTGATGCAGACGGTGCTGTTCCTCGTCTGCACCGTGCCGTTCTGGACCAGCAACGTGATCCGGATGATCTCGTGGATTCCGCTGCTGGGGCGCAACGGCCTGGTCAACCAGACGCTGCTCGCCACCGGTGCGGTGGACCGGCCCGTGGAGTGGCTGCTGTTCTCGGACTTCTCCGTCGTGCTGGCGTTCGTGCACCTCTACACGATGTTCATGATCGTGCCGATCTTCAACTCGATGATGCGCATCGACCGCGCGCTGATCGAGGCCGCGCGCGACTCGGGCGCGAGCGCCTGGCAGACGATCCGGCATGTCGTGATGCCGCTGTCCAGGACCGGCGTCCTGATCGGCTCGATCTTCATCCTGGCGCTGGTCATGGGCGACTTCGTGACGGTGGGCGTGATGGGTGGCCAGCAGATCGCCTCGGTCGGCAAGACCATCCAGGTGCAGGCGGGCTACCTGCAGTTCCCGGCCGCCGCGGCCAATGCCGTGGTGCTGCTGGCCGTGGTCCTACTGATGATCGCCGCGCTGATGCGGCTGGTCGACCTGAGACGGGAGCTCTGAGATGAGCGATGCCACGCGGCGCCCCGGCGCCTTCTTCGCGCTCGCCGCCTTCTTCGGGCTCTTCGTGCTGTTCCTCTACGGGCCGATGATCGCGATCGTCGCGCTCAGCTTCCAGGGCCCGGAGGGCGGCCTGACCTTCCCGCTGCGCGGCTGGTCGCTGCATTGGTTCGCGAAGCTCTGGGAAGGGATCGGCGTGGTCGACATCGGCGGCGCGTTCCGCCGGTCGCTGGCGCTGGGCGGCGTCGTGATGGCGCTGACGGTGCTGCTGTCGCTGCTGGCCGGGCTCGCCTACCGCAAGCGGCTGCCGGGCGGGACGCTGCTGTTCTATGGGGTGGTGGCCAGCCTGATCATGCCGTCGATCATCGTGTCGCTGGGCATCGGGCTGGCCTTCCGGCTGCTGGATGGCGGCATCAGGACGGTGCTGGAGGGACTGGGCTCGAGCTGGGCCGACGACTACGGGACGGCGCTGGGCCTGTTCACCTCGGGCCTGGGGGCGCAGCTGACCTGGACGCTGCCGTTCGGGCTGCTGATCATGTTCGCGGTGTTCAACCGCTTCGACCGGGCCTACGAGGAAGCGGCGCGCGACCTCGGCGCGACGCGGTGGCAGGCCTTTCGCCATGTCGTGCTGCCGCTGATCGGCCCGAGCCTGGTGGGGGTCGGCATGTTCGGCTTCACGCTGAGCTGGGACGAGATCGCGCGCTCCTCGCAGACGATGGGCGACCTGAACACGCTGCCGATGGAGCTGCAAGGCCTGACGACGACGGTGACCACGCCGGTCATCTATGCGCTCGGCACGGTGACGACCGTGGTTTCCTTCGTGGTGATCGGGCTGGCGCTCGCGGTGGCGTGGGGGATGCGGCGGCGGAGTGTCCGACGTCGGTGAGCCGCTCGCGTCGACCTCAAGTCACCGGCGCCGGATTGAACAGCACCAGCGCATTGGCCAGCCGGTGCTGTTCCGCCCACGTCTTCCTGCCCGAGGCGACGTCCAGCATCATCCGGAACATCTCCCAGCCCATCTCCTCGATGGACTTCTCGCCATCGGCGATCTGCCCGGCATTGAGGTCCATCAGGTCATGCCAGCGCCGCGCCAGGTCGCTGCGCGTGGCGACCTTGATCACCGGGCACTCCGCCAGGCCGTAGGGCGTGCCGCGGCCGGTGGTGAACACATGCAGGTTCATGCCCGCGGCCAGCTGCAGCGTGCCGCAGATGAAGTCGCTGGCCGGCGTCGCCGCGTAGATCAGCCCGCGCTGGTCGCGCGCCAGCTTGTCGCCCGGCGACAGCACGCCCGAGATCGCCGAGCTGCCGCTCTTCACGATCGATCCCATCGCCTTCTCGACGATGTTGGACAGCCCGCCCTTCTTGTTGCCCGGCGTCGTGTTGGCGCTGCGGTCCACGCTGCCGCGCCGCAGGTAGGCGTCGTACCACGCCATCTCGCGCACCATCGCCTCCGCCACCTCCGGCGTGCTCGCGCGCGAGGTCAGCTGCGCGATGCCGTCCCGCACCTCGGTGTTCTCGCTGAACATCACCGTCGCGCCCGCACGCACCAGGAGGTCGGCGCAGAAGCCCACTGCCGGATTGGCCGTCACGCCGGAGAACGCGTCGCTGCCGCCGCACTGGACGCCGACCACCAGCTCCGACGCGGGCACCGTCTCGCGGCGGCGCGCGTTCAGGCGCTCCAGATGCACCTTCGCCTGCGCCATGACCGAGTCGATCATCGACATGAAGCCCACATGCTTCGCATCCTGCAGGCAGACCACGTCGAGCGCATCGCCCTGGGCATCGGCCGCGCCAGCGCCGCGCTGGTCGGCGATCGGGATCACGCCGGGCGGCATCAGCCGCTCGGGCTGCAGCTTCTCGCAGCCCAGGCTCACGACCATCACCTCGCCGCCGAAGTTGGGATTGAGGCTGATGTTGCGCACGGTGCGGATCGGGATGACCGCGTCGGGCGCGTCGATCGCGACGCCGCAGCCGTAGGTGTGCGCTAGCCCGACGACGTCGTCGACATGGGGGTACTTCGGCAGCAGCTCGCGCTTGATGCGCTCGACCGCGAACTCGACAACGCCCGCGACGCATTGCACCGTCTGCGTGATCGCCAGGATGTTGCGCGTGCCCACCGAGCCGTCGGCGTTGCGGTAGCCCTGGAAGGTGTAGCCCGTCAGCGGCTCCCGCGCCGGCGCCGGCACCGTGGCCATCGGCAGGCCTTCGAGCTCGCGCGCCGGCGGCATGCGCAGCACCCGCTCGTGCACCCAGCTGCCGGCCGGGATGTCCTGCAGCGCGTAGCCGATCGGCACGTTGTAGCGCAGCACGGCGGTGTCGGCCGGCAGGTCCACCAGCGCGACCTTGTGGCCCTGCGGCACGTGGTGACGCAGCACCAGGCCGGAGGGCAGCACCGTGCCCTCGGGCAGTCCGCCGTCGTTGGCGACGATGGCGACGTTGTCGGCCTCGTGCATCTGCAGGGTCAGCGGGGAGGTGATCATGGGATTTCCTGGGTCAGGTCAACCTGGGGCGAGGGCGCGGCGGCCACGCGGCCGCACGCCCGGTGGGTCGGAAGGTCAGACGGGCTTGAGCTCGACACGCTTGATCTCGCCGACGATGAGCAGGTAGCTCAGCACCGCGACCAGCGCATGCGCGCCGACGAAGACCAGCGCGCCGTTGAACGAATGCGTCGTCTGCACGATGTAGCCGATCACGATCGGCGTGACGATGCCGGCGACGTTGCCGAAGGTGTTGAACAGCGCGCCCGACAGGCCGGCGATCTCCTTGGGCGAGGTGTCCGACACCACCGCCCATCCCAGCGCGCCCAGCCCCTTGCCGAAGAAGGCCAGCGCCATGATGCCGACGACGACCGCCTCGATGCCCACGTAGTTGCACGCGATCATCGAGGTCGACAGCAGCATGCCCACCACGATCGGCAGCTTGCGGGCGAAGGTCAGCGAGTGGCCGCGGCGCAGCAGCCAGTCCGAGATCACGCCGCCCAGCACGCCGCCCGCGAAGCCGCAGATCGCCGGCAGCGCCGCCACGAAACCGGCATTGAGCAGCGACATGCCCCGCTCCTTGACCAGGTAGATCGGGAACCAGGTGAGGAAGAAGTAGGTCAGCACGTTGACGCAGTACTGCGCGAGGTAGACGCCCATCAGCATGCGGTTGGCCAGCAGCTGCTTCAGGTAGCCGAGCCGGGGACCCGCGACCCGCGCGGCCCGCGAGGTCTTGTCCGAGCCCGACAGCAGCGCGCCGCCGGCCTCGATGTACTCGCGCTCCGCGGCGCTGATGGACGGATGCTCGGCCGGGCTGTTGTGCATCGTGCGCATCCACAGGACGCTCATCAGGATGCCCAGGCCGCCCATGAAGTAGAAGACCTCGGACCAGCCGATCGCATGCACGATCCACGCCATGATCGGCGCGAACAGCACGGTGGCGAAGTACTGCGCGGAGTTGAAGATCGCCGACGCCGTGCCGCGTTCCTTCACCGGGAACCAGGCCGCGACCATGCGGCCGTTGGCCGGGAAGGAGGGCGACTCCGACAGGCCGACCATGAGCCGCATCAGGAACAGCGCCGAGACCGCCAGCGGCAGCCCGAACAGCATCTGGTCCATGCCCATGTGGTGCACGCTGCCCTGCAGCATCGTGAACAGCGACCAGAGCAGGATGCTCCAGGCGTAGACCTGCTTGGCGCCGAACTTGTCCAGCAGCCAGCCGCCGGGCAGCTGGCCCAGCACGTAGGACCAGCTGAAGGCCGAGAAGATGAAGCCCATCTGCACCGCGTCGATGCCGAGCTCCTTGGACAGGACCGGGCCGGCGACGCCGACGGTGGCGCGGTCCGCGTAGTTCAGGACCGTCACGACGAAGATCATCGCCAGCACGCCGAAGCGCGCGCGGCCGATGCCGCTCGCGGCGGCGGAGGAGAGGGATAACTGCATGTTGTCTCCGGATCGTATCGAGGGCCGGTCTGCGCCGGCTTGCGTCATGCCATCGGGCGCGCGGGCCTGGACCCCGCGCCGCCCTCATGCCTGCATCACAGGTGGATCACGCTTGCGTGTATGCGGTCTTCACCGTCGTGTAGAACTCGGCGGCGTACTTGCCCTGCTCGCGCGGGCCGTGGCTGGAGGCCTTGCGGCCGCCGAAGGGCACGTGGTAATCGACGCCCGCGGTGGGCAGGTTGACCATCACCATGCCGGCCTGCGCGTGGCGCTTGAAGTGGGTGGCGTGCTTGAGCGAGGTGGTGGCGATGCCGGTGGCCAGGCCGAAGGGCGTGTCGTTGGCCAGGGCCAGTGCCTCGTCGTAGTCCTTGGCCTGGATGACGCTCACCACCGGGCCGAAGACTTCTTCCTGGTTGATGCGCATCGCGGGCGCGGTGCCGGTGAAGAGCGCGGGCGTCAGGTAGAAACCGGGCGCGCCCGCGCTGCTGGTGGGCAGTGCCTCGCCGCCCGCGGCCAGCGTCGCGCCCTCGGCCTTGGCGATGGCGATGTACTCGAGGTCCTGCGCGAGCTGGCGTTCGTCGACGACCGGACCGATGTCGGTGCCGGCCGTGCGCGCGTCGTCGACCTTGAGCGTCTTCATGCGCTCGACCACGGCCGCGACGAAGCGGTCATGGATGCCCGCGGTGACGATCAGCCGCGAGGACGCGGTGCAGCGCTGGCCGGTCGAGAAGAAGCCGCTGTTGACCGCGGCGGCGACGGCCACGTCGAGGTCGGCGTCGTCCAGCACGACGAACGGGTTCTTGCCGCCCATCTCCAGCTGGAACTTCGCGCCGCGCGCGACGCAGGCGGCGGCGACCCGCTGGCCGGTGGCGACGCTGCCGGTGAAGCTGATCGCGTCGACCTGGCGGTTCTCGAGCAGCTCGGCGCCGACCTCGGCGCCACGGCCCATCACGAGGTTGAAGACGCCATCGGGCAGGCCGGCGCGCTTCAGGATGTCCGCGAGCTGCCAGGCCGAGCCCGGCACCAGGTCCGCCGGCTTGAGCACGACGCTGTTGCCGAAGGCCAGCGCGGGCGCGATCTTCCAGGCGGGGATCGCGATCGGGAAGTTCCACGGCGTGATCAGGCCCACCACGCCGATCGGCTCGCGCGTCACCTCGACGCCGACGCCCGGACGCACCGAGGGGATCACCTCGCCGCCGACGCGCAGCGCCTCGCCGGCGAAGAACTTGAAGATGTTGCCGGCGCGCACGACCTCGCCGATCGCCTCGGGGAGCGTCTTGCCTTCCTCGCGGGCCAGCAGGTCGCCGAGCTCGGCCCGGCGCGCCAGGATCTCGGTGCCGGCGGCGTCCAGCACGTCGAAGCGCTGCTGCGGCGTGGACAGGCTCCATCGGCCGAAGGCCGCGCGCGCGGCGGCGATGGCAGCGCGCGCCTGGGCGACGTCGGCCTGCGCGTACTCGCCGATCAAGTCGCGGGTGTCGCTCGGGTTGATGTTGCGGGAGGCGCGGGGACCGTCGACCCACTCGCCGTTGATGAGGTTCTTGAACATGAGGGACTGCTCGTTGCCGGTCGCGAAGGGCGCGTGGCGGATGGACGGGAAGGCCGCAGGCGCGGAAGGGGAAGAAGGGACGAGGGACGAGGGACGAGGGACGCGCGCCGGTCCGAGCCGGACGACGCGTCCCGCGGCGCGCTTACTGCGGGCCGAGTCTGGAGATCAGCGCGCCCAGCTCGTCGACCTCGGCGGGCTTGAGGTCCGACAGCGGCGGACGCACCGGGCCGGCCGTGTGGCCGGCCAGCGTGGCGCCGGCCTTCACGATGGACACCGCGTAGCCATGGCCCTTGTTGCGCAGCGCGATGTAGGGCAGGAAGAACTCGCGGATCAGGCGGTCGGTGGTGGCGGTGTCACCCGACGCATGGGCGTTGTAGAAGTCGATCGCGGTCTTCGGGATGAAGTTGAAGACGGCCGACGAATACACCGGGCAGCCCATGGCGCGGTAGGCGCCGGCGAAGACTTCCGCGGTGGGCAGGCCGCCCAGGTAGCTGAAGCGGTCGCCGAGCTGCTGGCGGATCGAGACGAAGGACTCGATGTCGCCGATGCCGTCCTTGAAGCCGATCAGGTTGGGGCAGGTGTCGGCGAGCTTGAGCAGCGACTCGGGCGTCAGGCGGCAGGCGCCGCGGTTGTAGACGATCACGCCGAACCTGACGCTGCGGCAGACGGCCTGCACATGCGCCACCAGACCCTCCTGCGAGGCCTCGGTCAGGTAGTGCGGCAGCAGCAGGATGCCCTGCGCGCCCAGGCGCTCGGCTTCCTGCGCGTACTGGATCGCGACCCGGGTCGGGCCGCCGGCGCCCGCGATGATGGGCATCTTCCCCTTGCAGGTCTCGACCGCGACGCGGATGACGTCGCTGTACTCCTTGGGCTCGAGCGAGAAGAACTCGCCAGTGCCGCCGGCCGCGAACAGCGCGGTCGCGCCGTAGGGCATCAGCCACTCCAGGCGCTCGGCATAAGGCTTGGGCGCGAAGTTCAGCTGGGCGTCGAAATCGGTCAGCGGGAAGGACAGCAGGCCGTGGGAAATGGTGGCCTTGAGGTCTTGGGGCGAGGTCATGAGCGGCTTGTCTCCGTGGCTACAACAGCGCTGGATCCGTCGTCGCACCCCGTCCTGAATGACTTGGTACCGGTACCAGCATGGGCAGATGGTAGCGATGCCATCGACGGTCATCAAGAGGATGTCTGACAACTGCGGGTAATCACCTAACCTGGAATCGCGCAGCGCGCCGGTCGCCCCGGCGGGGGCTCCCCCCTTCGGGGAGCCTGTTTGCGGTTGCCTCTTTGGAGGGGCCTCTTCGGAGGGGGGCGAGCTAGGGGTAGTGGGGGCCGAGGGGGCCACCTACAACCGGTAGGCGATCGAGGGGGAGGCAGTCCGCTTCAGCTCCGACGCGAAACCCTTCAAGGAGGCTGTCATGAGATCTGAAGCGAGAACTGCGTTCCAGCAGCAAGTCATCGAGGCGCTCGTGGAGAGCAAGGCCATTAACGCCGACGCGGTCGGCGCGACCTTCGCCAAGTTCGGCGAACGGGCCCTGCTGCAAGGCGAGGTGCTGGTCACCATCATCAACCGCAACGCGATCTGGAACTGCGGCTGGCCGGGGCCGGAGCTGGACATCGTGCGCGACGTCCGCCAGCTGCGCGAGTGACGCGATGAGCGCGGTCGTCCCGATGCCGGTGGTCCGGCCGATGGTGGGCAGGCGGTCGGCCGCCGCCCGGCGCCGGGAAGACCTGCTGGGCCGCGTGCACCTGGCGGTGCGCATGGCCCGGCGGAGCCTGAAGCGCGCGCTGGCCGAGGAGGAGGGCGCAGCGACTGGCGCGGCGGGAGGAGGCGGTGCCCCGGCGCCGCTGGTGCTGGCGAAGGTCGTCGGCGAGGCGGCGATGCTGCTGCGCATGGCGGCGAACCTGCGCGGCGAGGACGAGACGCTGGACGTGGAGGCGCGGCTGCTCGCGGTGCAGCTGGTCGCGCCGGCACGCGGTGCGCGGGTGAAGGCGCGGCTGTGCCACGACACCGGCCGCGCGCTGGAGCATGCGTCCGCCCACCTGTTCCTCGGTGACGCGGGGTATCCGGACGAGGCCTTCGACCGCCTGCTCGACGAACTGCTCGTGGGCGAGGTCGCCGGCGGCGCCGAGCGGCTGCCGAATCACCAGCTGGAATGCGAGTGGCTGGACCAGCTGCGGCGCGGCCGGGTCGGCGTCGAGCCCATCGACGCGGAACTGCTGGCCGCCACCTGCATCGGTTGGCCGCTGGACGTGCTGGCGTGCTCGACGCTCGACCTCTACATGTTCACCCACGTCGTCCTGTATGCGTCCGACATGGGGCGCCGGCCGGTGCGCCTGCCGCGCCCGGTGGACGAGGTGCTGGCCGAGGCCGAGGCGGGCCTGGCCGCGGCGCTCGATGCGGACAACTTCGACCTCGCGGCGGAATTGCTGTGGACCTGGCCGATGCTGGACCGGCCGTGGAGCGCGGCCGCCGCGTTCGCCTTCGACCTGCTGTCGACGGTGCAGGATGAATTCGGCTTCCTCCCGGGCCCGGAGCATGCGCGATGGGCCGCCGAGCCGGTGCCGGGCCTTGCGCGCGACGAGGTGGTGCTGCGCACCTCGTACCACGCGACGCTCGTGATGGGCATGCTGTGCGCGGCGGCGCTGCGGCCGGGCGCGGCGCCGCCCGCAGCGATCGCGTCGCGCGCTTCGCTCGTGCCGCCCTCGTCGCGGGGGATGCCGGCACCGTTCATGTCATCCGCCTCGCTGGCCTCGCCACCGCGGCGCGACGCGGCGCCGGTTGGAGACACCGGCTGGCTCGCGCGCTTGCCGCCACGTGCGCCGACGCCGCGCTGGCAACAGGCCTTCGAGCAACTCGACGCGAGCCGCCAGGCAGCCTTGACCTCGCTGTGCTTCAACGTCTGGTTCCGTCGCGCGGCCGCGGGAGACCTCGCGCAGCTGCGCGAGGCGCTGGCGGGCACGCTCGAGCACGGCAGCGGCGACGGGCCGTCGGCGCGCCAGGCCTTGATGCGCCTGCGGCGCACGACCGCGGTGGCGCGGTCGGGCCCACCGGCGTAGCGACGCCGCGCGGCGCGGGGTATGCCGCTTGCCCGTGACCGATTGCCGGTTCAGCGTCATCGTGGGGCGGATCGGCTTATGTAGACTCGTTCCTCGATGAATCCGCCGGCCCGCCTCCCGACCGCAACGCCTGACCCCGGACACGGCGCCTCCGCCGACTTCCCGCCCCCGGGCCCCGAGACCCCCACGCCCCGTTTCGACCGCCTCGACGCGCTGCGCGGCCTGGCGATGGTGTGGATGACGGTCTTCCATTTCTGCTTCGACCTGAGCTACTTCAAGGTCATCGTCGAGGACTTCTACCGCGATCCGTTCTGGACCTGGCAGCGCAGTGGCATCGTCAGCCTCTTCCTGCTGTGCGCCGGCATGGGCCAGGCGGTGGCGCTGTCGCAGGGGCAGACCGCCTACCGCTTCTGGCGCCGCTGGGGCCAGGTGATGGCCTGCGCGCTGCTGGTGTCGATCGGCTCGTGGTGGATGTTCCCGCGCTCGTACATCAGCTTCGGCGTGCTGCACGGCATGGCGCTGATGCTGATCCTGGTGCGCTTCGGCTTCGCGCGGCTGCCCACGCTGGCGCTGTGGGGGCTGGGCGCGCTGGCGATCGCGCTGCCCTTCCTGGTGGCGCATCCGTTCTTCGACGCGCGCACCACCAACTGGGTCGGCCTGGTCACGCGCAAGCCGCTGACCGAGGACTACGTGCCGCTGCTGCCCTGGCTCGGCCCGATGCTCTGGGGCTGCGCGCTGATGCGGACCGCGTCGGTGCGCCGCTGGATGCAGCGCCCGCTGCGGCCCGCGTGGCGGCCGCTGTCAGTGATGGGGCAGTGGTCGCTGTCGTACTACATGGTCCACCAGCCGGTGATGATCGGCGCGCTGATGGCGGCGCGGCACTTCGGCTGGCTCTGAGGCGGGGCGGGGAACGCGGCCTGCGACAATCGCGCCCCATGAGCTCCTCTCCCACCAAGACCCAGATCCTGTTCGGCTTCCATGCCGTGACCGTGCGCCTGAAGACGGCGCCCGCGTCGGTGCAGGAGATCCTGTTCGACGCCACCCGCAAGGACCAGCGCATGCGCGGCTTCCTTGAGAAGGCCGAGGCCGCCGGCGCGCGGCTGGTCGAGAGCGACGACGACCGGCTGCAGAAGCTCTGCGGCACGACCCGTCACCAGGGCGTGGTGGCGCGGGTGAAGGCGGTGGCGCAGCAGCACTCGCTGGACGATCTGCTGGACGAGGTCGAGGGCCCGCCGCTGGTGCTGGTGCTCGACGGCGTGACCGATCCCCACAACCTGGGCGCCTGCCTGCGGGTGGCCGATGGGGCGGGCGCGCATGCGGTGGTCGCGCCCAAGGACCATGCGGTTGGCCTCAATGCCACGGTGGCCAAGGTGGCCAGCGGCGCGGCCGAGACGGTGCCCTACCTGATGGTCACCAACCTGGCGCGCACGCTGGGTGAGCTCAAGGAGCGCGACATCTGGGTGATCGGCACCTCGGACCAGGCGGAGAAGACCCTGTACGACCTGGACCTGAGCGGCCCGGTGGCGCTGGTGCTGGGCGCCGAGGGCGCCGGCATGCGGCAGCTGACCGGCAAGACCTGCGACGAGCTGGTGCGCATCCCGATGCAAGGCGCGGTGGAGAGCCTGAACGTCTCCGTCGCGGCCGGCGTGTGCCTGTACGAGGCGCTGCGCCAGCGCCAGAAGCGGGACTGAACCCGCGGCGCGAGATAATCGCGCCCTTGCGGCCCCACGGGGCCGCGCCGACATTCCAGGGGTCCTGACCGGGGCCCGACACCCTTACCGGACCTCCTACCGCCATGGCCGTCATCGAAGTCAAGCACCCCCTCGTCAAGCACAAGATCGGCCTGATGCGGGAGGGCGACATGTCCACCAAGAAGTTCCGCGAGCTGACCGGCGAGGTCGCGCGGCTGCTGGCCTACGAGGCGACGGCCGATTTCCCGCTGGAGAAGACGACGATCGCGGGCTGGTGCGGCGAGGTGGAGATCGACCAGATCGCCGGCCGCAAGGTGACGGTGGTGCCCATCCTGCGCGCGGGGCTGGGCATGCTGGACGGCGTGCTGGACATGATGCCCAACGCCAAGGTGAGCGTGGTGGGCCTGGCCCGCGACCACGAGACGCTGCAGCCGGTGAACTACTTCGAGAAGTTCGTCGGCCAGTTGGACCAGCGCACCGCGCTGATCGTGGATCCGATGCTGGCGACGGCGGGCTCGATGATCGCGACGATCGACCTGCTGAAGAAGCGCGGCTGCAAGGACATCCGCGCGCTGGTGCTGGTGGCGGCGCCGGAGGGCGTGGCCGCGCTGACGAAGGCGCATCCGGACGTGCGCTGCTGGACGGCGGCGATCGATTCCCACCTCAACGAGAACGGCTACATCATCCCGGGCCTGGGCGACGCGGGCGACAAGATCTTCGGCACGAAGGACGTTTGAGCCTGCCTTTCTGAAGGCGGCGGGTCAGCTCACCAACTCGCCGGTCAGCCACGGGCGGGCGTCCCAAGGGTCCGCAGCCTCGGCCGCGGCGGCGTCCCACTCGACATCGTCCAGGACCAGGCCGCAGCCCCGCAGCCAGGCCTTGGCTGCCGAGAAGCGCAGGCGGTCCGATCCCAGGGCATACGGATGCGCGCGAAACGCCCGGGCCGCGCCGTCCAGGTCGCCGAGCGCCAGCCTCGCCGCGAGCGGCCAGGCGCCCGCGATGCCGCTTTGCCCGTACCCGGGCGCGTCGGCCGCGGCGGCCAGGCGGCGCAGCGTCAGGCGTTCCCGCAAGGCGGGCAACGCGAACTGCCGGACCAGCGCGGCCAGGGTGTCGCCGAGCGTCGCCGCGGGCAGGGGACGCACCCGTTGCAGGCGGCCGTCGTCGCGCCAGCGAAGCCCCTGCGGCAACGGCGCGTGCGCTGTCCCCGCCATCTCCGACAGCCTGAGCATGCAGGCCACATGGCTGGCGTGATCGGGCACCCGCCAGGCGAGCGCCTTGGCATAGGCAAACGGCCGGACCTCCGCCAGCAGCTCGATGAGCGCCGGGATCTTGACGGTGGTGTGCATCCAGCAGGTGCGAAAGCCGTAGTCGAACCCGAAGGTCACCGCTTCGATGCCGGGAAACACATCGTGCTCGGACTGGCGGTGGTAGACATTGCCGGTCCGGGTGAAGCCCAGCGGCAGCAGGGCGGCATCGATGGGCTCGTAAACCTCGTCGACACGGCGGATGGCGTTGAAGCGGCGGGTGCGCATGAATGGAAGGCGGACGGACAGGCGGGCGCCCCTCAGGCGGCTCTCCAGCGCCTCTCGCGACGCGCCGGAGGCCGGGGCGGCGGTAGTGTCGCATCGGCCCCATCTGTCAGGGAATCGCACCGCCCTTGTCGGGTAACCGGCAACGGGGTCCGGCGAAGAAGTACGCGAACTTGCGGCATCCGCCGCTTCCCTGCGCCGTCGCCGATCCGCAGAATGACGACTGTCAGCGCCGAGTCCTAGCTCGCGCTGGCCCTTGTTCTCCTCTCACGAGCAGGGAGACCGCAGGCAGACCACCTGGGGTCGACTTTGGGACCCGGCCGCGCAAGCGACCGGGTCTTTTCTTTTCCGGCCTCCGCTCAGCCCCACTTCATCTCGCCCTTGACCACCTTCGCGCCGATCTCCAGCGCGGGAGCCAGGCCGGCGGACGGGTAGCGCCGCTTCATCGCGGCGATCAGGGCGGCGCTGTCCGCCGCCTTCGCCGCTTCTTCCTCGAAGGCCAGCAGATAGTCGCGGGTGTAGGTCACGGCCGAGACGTCCAGCGCGGCGCCGGTCGCCAGGTGGCCCGGCACCACGATGGCGGGCTTGCGGGCGGCGATGGCCTCGAGGTTGCGGATCCACGCGGTGCGCGCCTGCGGCGTCGGCGTGTCGGCCGTCCAGACGTGCAGTCCGGAGAAGACCAGCACGCCGCCGAAGACCGCCTTCAGCGACGGCACCCACAGGTAGCGGCGGTTCTCGAGCTCGCTGGCCGCCACGATCTCGATCGCGTGGCCTTCCAGCTGCAGCGCGGGGCCGTCGAAGGCCTCGGGCATGACGACGTCGGCCAGGGTCTGCGGACCGTTCTCCTTCAGCTGCGGGCCCCAGACCGCCAGCTTCTTCTCGACGTTCCCCTTGATCGCGGCGATCGTGGCCGAGGCGGCGATGACCTTGGCCGACGGGAAGGCCGCCTTGACCGGGCCGAGGCTGAAGTAGTAGTCGGGATCGCTCTGGCTCACGTAGATGGTGGTCAGCGTCTTGCCCGAGGCCTTGATCGCCTCCACGACCGCGCGGCCGTCCGGCAGCGAAAAGCCGCCGTCGATCAGGATCGCCTCCTTGGCGCCGGACAGCAGCACCGGCGCGCGGAAGAAGCCGCGTTCGCCGGCCGGCAGGGCCTGCCACTGCAGGGGGGCGGCGCCCTGGGCATGGGCACCGCCCAGGGAGAAGGCCGCACCGGCGGCGGCGGTCTGGACGAAATCGCGACGGGTCATCATGGGAGTCCTTTCATGGCTCGAATCGGATGAGCGCATCGTAGGAAGCCCCGGAGTAAAGAAAAACTGCTCTTCAGTAGACTTTCCGTATGTCAAAAGCAAACAATCAGCCCGAGGCCGGCCCGGTCGCGTTCGACAACCTGAAGCGCCTGGCCTATTTCGCCGCGGTGGTGGAGGCCGGCACCTTCACCGCCGCGGCGGAGCGGCTGGGGGTCACGAAGGCGGTGGTGAGCCAGCAGGTCGCGCGGCTGGAACGGGAGTACCGGACGCAGCTGCTGACCCGCAGTACGCGGCGGGTGATCGCCACCGATGCCGGGCTCGCCTTCTATCAGCGCTGCGCCGTGATCCTGCGCGAGGCGGGCGATGCCTTCGACGAGCTGCTCGATGTGTCCACCGAGCCGACCGGCACGCTGCGCCTCACCGCGCCGTTCGACTACGGCCTCACGGCGGTGGTGCCCGCCATCGTCGAGTTCTCGCGGCGCCATCCGAAATGCAAGGTCGACGTGACGCTGAGCGACCTGCCGCTGGACCTGCTGGCGGGGGAAGCCGAACTGGCGATCCGCGTCGGCTGGCTGACCGACCTGCAGCTGCAGGCGCGGCAGATCGGCAGCTTCCGGCAACTGCTGGTGGGGACGCCGGCGTGGGCGCGGCGGCTGAACCGCAAGCAGGGGCCGGAGCAACTGGCCGCCTTGCCCTTCGTCGCCAACACGGCCTTGAAGGCTCCGGAGCACTGGGAGTTCACCAACCGCCAGGGCGAGCGCCAGGCGGTGACGGTGGCGTCCGCGATCCGCCTCGACGCGACGCTGGCGGTCCGCGCGGCGGTGTGCCTGGGCGCCGGTTTGTCGGTGCTGCCGGACTATGCGGTGGCCGCGGAACTGGAGCAGGGCACGCTGGTCCACCTGCTGCCGCATTGGACCTTGCCCAGCGGCGGCATCCATGTGGTCTACCCGACGGCGCGTTTCCGTCCCGCCAAGGTGCGGCAGTTCGTCGAGGTCCTGGGCGAGCGATTCCAGAAGGCGCCGGACCGGCCCTGAGGAGCCCGTTATCCGCCGGCGCCCTGCATCGCCTGCCGGAACTCGTCGTTCGCGCGCTCCAGCGAGTCGGGCAGCGCCGTCACCAGCATCTCGATGAACGCCTTGACCGCGGGCACCATGCCGCGCCGGGTGGGATAGACCGCGTGCAGCTGGTGCGCCGGCATCCCGTGATCGGGCAGCAGCGGCACCAGGCGGCCCGCGCGCAGGTCGTCGGCGCAGAGGTGGAAGGGCAGTTGCGCGGCGCCGATGCCGGCGACCGCCATGCGCGACATCAGGTACACGTCGTCGGTCGCGAAGGTCGGCTGGTAGTCGATCTCCACCGCCGCGCCATGCGGATCCGTCATCCGCCAGCGGGGCCTCTCGCCCCGCACGCCGGCCGGTCCCACGCCGAGGACGCCCTGCAGCGCCTGGGCCGAATCGACGGCAGCCTGCGCCGCGATGAAGGACGGGCTCGCCACGAGCACCTGGTCGCTGGTGCCGAAATGGCGCACCACCAGGTCCGAGTCCTCGAGCGCTGATCGGATGCGGATCGCCACGTCATACCCTTCCCCGATCACGTCCACCCGGCGATTGGTCAGGTCCAGGTCCAGCCGCACCTCGGGATTGGCCTTCAGGAAGCGGGGCAGGATCGGTGCGAGGAACAGGTGGGCGACGCCGATCGGGCAGCTTACCCTGAGCCGGCCCGAGGGCTTGGCGTTGGCCCGGGCGGCCACCTCGTAGGCCGCCTTCGCCGAGGCCGACATCGACTCGCAATGGGCGAAGAAGGCGGCGCCGACCTCGGTCACGCTGACCGACCGGGTCGAGCGATGCAGCAGCCGCACGGCGAGCCGCTCTTCCAGTTCCGCCACGCGCCGGCTCACGCGCGACTTGGAGATTCCCAGCGCCCGCGCCGCGCCGGAGAAGCCGCCATGCGAGACGACCGCGGCGAACAGGACAAGGTCATTCAGGTCATCCACGGGCGCTTCCGATCATCGGTGTCGAAGGAGAGGAGGGGAGAGGAGAGGGACGGGCGATTGTCCTGATTCCAGAACGATCTGTCCTGTCGGCAGCGGCTAGTGCAACAACGCCGGGCTCCCTATCGTGACGGACATTCCCACTGCGCTTTTGATTGCCATGCAGATCCTTCACCTTGATTCCAGCCTCCAGGGCGAGGCTTCGGCTTCGCGCCAGCTCAGCCGCGCGATCGTCGACGCGCTCCTGCGGGCGTCGCCCGCCGCCCAGGTGCGCCACCGCGACCTGGCCGCCGACGCGGTGCCCCACCTCACAGGCGACATCGCCGCCGGCTTCCGCGGTGCCGCCGGTCCCGCGCCGACGGGCGTCGCCGCGGAGCGCGCGCGCTCGGAGCAACTGGTCGCCGAGTTCCTCGCCAGCGAGGTCATCGTGGTCGGGGCGCCGATGTACAACTTTTCGGTGGCGAGCCCGCTCAAGGCCTGGATCGACCGCATCGCGCAGCCCGGCCGCACCTTCCGCTACACCGCCGAGGGGCCGGTCGGCCTGGCCGGTGGCCGTCGGGTCATCGTGGCCTCGACCCGTGGCGGCCTGTACTCGGTCGGCGCCGGGGCGGGCATGGACTTCCAGGAGTCCTACCTGCGCGCGTTCTTCGGTTTCCTCGGCATCGCGGAGGTGCAGGTCGTCCGCGCCGAGCGGTTGACCCAGGGCGCCGGGGCGCGGGACGCCTCGATGGCGGACGCCCTCGCGCAGGTGTCGCGCGCCGTGACAGACACCCTGGCCACCCCCTTGATCACTCCTATTTCCGCCTGAGAGGAACCATCGCCATGCTGTTTGCCGTCACCTTGACCTATCGGACGCCCCCCGCCCAGATCGACGAGCACCTGGGGCCGCATCGCGCGTGGCTGGCGGACCAGACCCGCGCCGGTCATGTGCTTTTCGCCGGGCCGCTCGATCCCCCAACGGGCGGCCTGATCCTCGCCCACGGCGAGGACCGCGCCGCGCTGGATGCGCTGATGGCCAGCGACCCGTTCGTCGTGTACGGGCTGGTCGATGTCACGGTGCTGGCGGTCTCGCCAGCGCTGCGGCATGCGGACTTCCCGGCGCGATGGGCGGCCGCGGCCCAGGCGGTGGCAGCCGCCTGATCTGATCGCAGCGCGCCCTAGGTGCTGATGGCGTTGGTGAAGGTCAGCCGATTCCCGAAGGGATCGGTCACCGAGACGTCCTTGGATCCCCAGGGCGTCTCTTCCAGCCCGGGACGGGCGTACCCATAACGCCGGCCGATCAGTTCCGCGTGGAAGCCCTCGATGTCGTCCGTCTGGATGCGCAGTGCCGCACCGGGGCAGGCGTCGCCGTGATGTTCCGAGAGGTGCAGCACGCAGCCGTCCCGGGACACCTGCAGGTAGAGCGGCAGCCCCGGCTCGAAGCGGTGGTCCCAATCGACCTGGAAGCCGAGGAACTGCACGTAGAACTCCAGCGCCTTGGCCTCGTCGAAGATGCGCAGGATCGGGGTGGTGTGAGCGAATTTCATACGGGCGATGTTCTTCGGCGACGTGACCCTTTGCCTATCGCGAAAAAGGGGGAGCGACGAAGTCGTTCAGACGGCCTTCACGGCTCTCAACTGAGCCTGCTCGTCCCCGTTCGGGAAGACGTTGACGCGCATGCGCGGCGGGTGCAGCCCGTCGACGGGCTGCATGTAATGCCCGGCGATGCGCACCGCATCCGCCCAGGCCACGATCACCGCTTGGTCCGGCTTGTCGTGGGAGGCGAAGGCCACGAGGTCCGTGAGCGGCAGCAGCGTGTCCACGCCATCCGGCCACACCGAATAGCTCATCACCCGCTCGCTGTCCTTGAACTGCACCAGCTTCACCGAGCCCACGAACGGCCCCGAAGCCTCCTGCGGACGCCGCTGCTCCAGCAGCCGCTTCTGCGCGCTGTAGTCCTCGGAGTCCTCGACCGAGATCAGCTCCTGGAACATCGGCCGCAGCGACTCGGGCGCCTCGAAGGGCTGCCACGTGCGCTCGACGAGCTGCAGCGGGCGGCAGGACAGCCAGCGCGAATGCTCCTGGCGCAACTGCTTGCACATCGCGGCCATCAGCGCGAGTCCGGCGATGTCGTTCGCGTCCGCGACCAGCAGCACGTGACGCAGCGGCACCATCGCCACCGGATGGGCGACGCCGGAGCGGTAGATCACATCCGGCAGGAGCAGCCGCGACGGCTCGTATGAATCGTTCCAGGCTCCTTGCCACAGTCCCGGCGCGATCTGCTGCCAGCCCAGGTCTTCGGGCAGGCCGCGCAGGTTGTCGAGGGCATCGTCAAAGGCGGTGTCGAAGCTCACGCCCCACTTGTCCAGCATCCCCTGGGCGACGCGGGCGGTGCTCTCCGGCGTATCCAGCCCGAGCATCGCCACGTAGTCGCCCACGAGGGGACGGAAGGGCGTCTGGTTCGATGCGCGAGTCAGGGCCGCCTCGTCCTGGGTCAGCGCGTTGGCCAGGTCCAGGGTGCTCTTGGCCATGTCGGCGCGCGTGCGCAGCAAGGGAACCAGGCGCGCCCTCACGCTGGCGTAGTCCTCGGAGAGTTCGGGCACGTCGGCGCCGACCGGGCGCAGCATGGTGCCTTCCAGATAGCGATCGAATTCGATGTCACGCGCGCGTCCGCCCTTGGCGCGGCGCAGGTCCCTCACGAGGTGGGTGAGATGCGAGTGCATCTGCACGCCGTTGAGCGTGAAGTGGATCTCCGGCGGGTCTTCGTTGACCGTGGTCCCGGTTGCCCCGATCTCCTCGAGACGCCTGACGAGGCGCTTCAAGACATCGGCCGCCGTGGGCCGTCCGAACTGCCATCGAATCCATTCCCTCATGAGCCACTCCCCGACATCCTGTTGGCGATTGTCCGAGGACGCCGCGGAGGTCGCGGGTGCGCGAGCAGGCAGGATGCGGAATCTGTCGCAGGTCAGCGGGGCGCGTGCCGTCATGCGTCATCGAAGACTGTGGGGCGCAAGGATGACCGTTCGTCGAATGGTGCAGGAGGGCGGAGGGTCGTCTAGTCCTCGTCCACGCGAATCACCTGCTCCGCCGCCTCCAGGTAGGCCAGCGCCGCCTCCGGGTTGCGCGCCCCCTTCGCCACCGCTTCCAGCGATCCCGCGCGGCGCAGCGCCTTGTTGAGTTCGGGCACTTCGTCGCCGAGCTGGCCCGCCGCCTCGAGCGCCCGCATCAGGTCGAGCAGGCCGCCGCGCATCGGGCGCGAGACGTCGGGGCACAGGCGGCGCATCAGCGCGGGTTGCGTGCGTAGCGCATCGGCCAGCGCGATGGCCTCGCGGTCGCGCAGCGGCGCCAGGCGGCCGGTGCCGTGCAGGATCAGCGGCGCCACCGCACGCAGCGCCGCGGAGGGCAGGTTGGCGTAGAGCTCGCGCAGCAGCGTCGCGGCCTCGTGCAGCTGCAGGCGGATCGCCGCCCGCGCGACCGGCAGCATCGCCGGGTCGTTCTCGACTTCGTAGCGCCACACGCAGGCGGCCGCGAGGTAGAGGCCGGCGAGCACGTCCCCCAGCCGGGCCGACAGCAGCTCCATGCGCTTGAGCTTGCCGCCCAGCAGCCCCATGGCCAGATCGGCCGTGAGCGCGTAGCGGGCGGACAGCGAGGTGATGAGGCGCGCCTCGGCGCGCAGGTCGGCGGGCGGCTCGCCGCGCAGCGGCGCATGTGCCAGGCTGCGCCAGAGATTGCGCATCACATGGCCGACATGACCGACCAGCGCTCGGCCCAGCCGCTCCGGCTCCTGCGCCTGCACGGCCGCCATCTCCTCCAGCACGAACGGGTGGCAGCGCGTCGCACCCTGGCCGAAGATGATCAGCGCCCGCGACAGCAGGTTGGCGCCTTCCACCGTGATGGCGATCGGCGCATGCCGGTAGGCCACGCCCAGCAGGTTGCGCGGCCCGGCGATGATGCCCTTGCCGCCGAGCACGTCCATCCCGTCGTTGACCGCGCGGCGGCCCGCCTCGGTGAGCTGCACCTTGAGGATGGCGCTGGCGACGCTGGGCCGCTCGCCGTCATCCAGCGCCGCCGCGGTGTAGCGGCGCGCGGCATCGGTGGCGTAGAGCCGCGCGGCCATCTGCGCGGTGATGCCGGCGATCGCGTGGAATCGTCCGATGGGCAGGCCGAACTGCTCGCGCACCTGGCCGTAGCCGTTGACCACGAACAGCGCCGTCTGCTGCATCGCCGCGCCCAACGCCGGCAGCGAGATGGCCCGACCGGCGGCCAGGCATTCCATCAACATGCGCCAGCCCTGGCCGACCCGCGCTTCGCCGCCGATCACCCAGTCCATCGGCACGAACACGTCCTCGCCGCGGATCGGACCGTTCATGAAGGCCGAATCCATCGGCCGGTGGCGGCGGCCGATCTCCATGCCCGGCGTGGGCACCGGCAGCAGCGCGCAGGTGATGCCCAGTTCCTGCTGCCCCTCGGGACGCGACGGATCCACCGCCTGGAAGGCCAGCCCCACGACGCTGGCCACAGGCGCCAGAGTGATGTAGCGCTTGTCGAATCGCACGCTGAAGCCGCGCACCGGCCGGCCGTCGACCAGGCGCTCGGTGAGCACGCCGCGGTCGGGGATGGACGCGGCGTCCGAGCCGGCATACGGCGAGGTCAGCCCGAAGCAGGGCAGCTCGCGCCCGTCGGCCAGGCGCGGCAGGTAGTGCTGCTGCTGGGCCGGCGTGCCGTAGCGCAGCAGCAGCTCGGCCGGTCCCAGCGAGTTCGGCACCATCACCGTCACCGCGCAGGCGGTGTTGACGGTGGCGATGCGGGTCACGACTTCCGCGTGGGCGTAGTGGCCGAAGCCCAGCCCGCCGAATTCCTTCGGAATGATCATTCCGAAGAAGCGGTGCTCGCGCAGGTACTGCCACACCTGCGGTGGCAGGTCGCCGGCCTCGTCGATGGCGTGGTCGTCGAGCATGCCGACCAGCGTGCCGACCTCCTCGTCCAGGAAGCGGCGTTCCTCCTCGGTGAGGCGGTTGGGGCCGCGCGCGATCAGCGCGTCGAAATCAGGCTGTCCGGCGAAGAGCTGGCCCTCGAAGCCGACGGTGCCGGCCTCGAGCGCGGCGCGTTCGGTGTCGCCCATCGCGGGCAGGGCCTTGGCGAAGGGCGCCATCGCCAGGCGGCCGAGGAGTCGGTGCAATCCCATGCGGCGAGCCTAGGCCAGCGCGTGCGGCGACGAGGTCGGCCTGGGGCGCGTGTGCGCGTAGGACGCGAGGCGGTGTCGGGGCGGCTGCCTCAGCGACCGCCCGGTCGGGCCGCCTGCGGCGAACTGGCCGGATTCGCCGCATTCGTCGGATTCGCCGGGGCGACGCCGATGGGGATCACCCGCACGCCGGCGGGCGAGGCCTTGGCATCGGGCTGCGGCGGCGCCTGGACGCTCATCGCGGGCACACGGTGGCGCGGGGCCGACAGCATGTCCACGGCGGCTTCGCGCAAGCGGGTCGCGAGGACCAGCCCGGCGACGGCGAGGACCACGGCGGCGACGCCGGCGACGACTTGAACGGGAGAGAGGCGCATGAGGAGCAATTGGGGAAGAGGAGGGGCGCGAGCGCGCGATCGATGGCCGCGGCCTAGACGACGCCCAGCGCGCCCAGCACCCCGCCGCCGAGCACCAGCCACACGATGCCGATCTTCGTCCGCATCGTCAGGACCACGGTGGCGACGATCATCGCCAGCGTCGCCCAGCGATGGCCGGGCTCGACCAGGTAGGGCGCCGCGAGCAGCCAGCCGGTCGCGATCATCAGGCCCAGCGTCAGCGGCGCCATGCCGACGGTGAAGGCGCGCACGCCCAGGTGCTCGCGGTTGTTGCGCGCCCAGCGGGTGGCCGCGACGACCAGGGTCGTCGACGGCAGCAGGATGCCGGCCATCGCCGCCGTCGCGCCGAGCAGCCCCGACACGTTGAAGCCCAGCACCGCGACGAACAGGATGTTCGGCCCCGGCGCGGCCTGCGCCAGCGCGATGGAGCTGGTGAAGCTCTGGTCCGTCAGCCAGTGGCGCTCGTCCACCAGGTAGCGGTGCATGTCGGGCGCCGTCGTGATCGCGCCGCCGATCGACAGCAGCGACAGCATCAGGAAATGCAGCATCAGCGCGCCCAGCTCGGGCCAGCTCAGCGTCCCCACCAGCATCTGGCAGAGCGTCGGACTCATGCGCGGGCTCCGGTGCGGCTGCGCTTGAGCGCGATCAGCGCCAGCGTCATGCCCAAGCCGCCGACGCTCAGCACGATCCAGAACAGCGGCAGCTTGAGCCAGACCGTCGCGCCGAACACCAGCGCCGCCAGGGCCAGTCCCGGCATCAGGCCGACCGGATTCTTCTTCAGCGACGGCAGCAGCTTGAAGCCGGTGGCCAGGATCAGCCCGGCCGACACCGCGCCCATGCCGCGCAGCGCGCCGGTCATGCGCGGCGATGCCAGCCAGGTCGTCGACAGCGCCGCCAGCACCAGCACGATCACCGCGGGGAAGGTCATCATCCCGGCCAGCGCCACCAGCGCGCCGCGCAGGCCGAAGAAGCGGTCGCCGATCATCAGCGAGATGTTCACGATGTTCGGCCCGGGCAGCACCTGCGCCACCGCCAGCGTCTCGACGAATTCCTCGCGCGACATCCAGTTCAGCCGCTCGACCAGCTCCCGCTGCGCCACCGCCAGCACGCCGCCGAAGCCCTGCAGCGCCAGCCAGCTGAAGGCCCAGAACAGATGGGAGAGGGAGCGGGGCCGCGCCAGCGCGACTGGCGGTGCGTCGCCGCCATCGCGGTCCGCGACGGCGCGGCCGTCGGGCCCGCTCACCGGTGCACCTTCAGCGCATCCGGATTGACGATGTTGGTCGGCTTGCCCGCCATGTAATTCAGGACGTTGTCGAAGGCGGCGTCGAAGTACATCTGGTAGCTGTCCTGCTCGACGTAGCCGATGTGCGGCGTACATACCGCGTTCTCCAGCCGCAGCAGCGGGTGGCCCTGCAGGATGGGTTCGGACTCGAACACGTCGACGGCGGCCATGCCGGGGCGGCCGCGGTTCAGGCCGGACACCAGCGCGCCATCGGCGACCAGTTCCGCGCGCGAGGTGTTGACGAACAGCGCGGTCGGCTTCATCCGCGCCAGGTCCTCGCCGGTGACGATGCCGTGGGTCTCGTCCGACAGCCGCAGGTGCATCGACAGCACGTCGGCCTGCTCGAAGAAGGCCTCGCGGCTGTCGGCCGCCTGGTGGCCGTCGGCCTGGGCGCGCAGCCGGGAGGCCTCGCTGCCCCAGACCAGCACCTGCATGCCGAAGGCCTTGCCGTAGCCGGCGACCAACTGGCCGATCTTGCCGTAGCCCCAGATGCCCAGCGTCTTGCCGCGCAGCACCATGCCCAGGCCGAAGTTGGGCGGCATCGAGCCCGACTTCAGCCCCGACTGCTGCCACACGCCGTGCTTGAGCGTGGCGATGTACTGCGGCAGGCGGCGCATGGCGGCCATGATCAGCGCCCAGGTCAGTTCCGCGGGGGCGATCGGCGAGCCGCCGCCCTCGGCCACCGCGATGCCCAGCCGCGTGCAGGCGTCCAGGTCGATGTGCTTGCCGACCCGGCCGGTCTGCGAGATCAGCTTCAGCTTGGGCAGCTTTTCCAGCAGTTGGCGCGAGAAGTGGGTGCGTTCGCGGATCGTTACCAGCACTTCCGCATCCCGCAGCCGGATCGACAGCTGGCCGATCCCCTTGACGGTGTTGGTGAAGACCTTGGCGTTCAGCGCGTCCAGCTTGGCGGCGCAAGGCAGCTTGCGCACGGCGTCCTGGTAGTCGTCGAGGATGATGATGTTCATAGGCGTGCGGGCACCGATCCTACTCGCCTGAAACGGCCGGCCCAAGGCCATTGGGCGAGCGTCGTGCAACAGATCGGAACAGGCACTAGCATCGCGCCCGCTTCGCATCCCAACCCCTTCCAAGACGAGGAGATCTCCATGGACATGTACGCCGCGACCGTGCCGGTGTTCGATCGCATGCTGGCCAACATGCAGACTTGGATCCGCACCGCGCGTGATCACGCCATCGCCAAGGGCTTCGACGAGTCCGTCTACCTGACCCTGCGGCTGGCGCCGGACATGCTGCCGCTGCCGCGCCAGGTCCAGATCGCCAGTGACGCGGCCAAGAGCGGCGCCGCCCGCCTGGCCGGCATCGAGGTGCCGAGCTGGCCCGACACCGAGGCCTCGCTGGAGGAACTGCTGCAGCGCATCCAGAAGACGCGCGACTTCCTCAAGACCGTCAGCGCCGAGCAGATCAACGGCTCGGAGACGCGCTCGGTCAGCGTGCCGCGCCGCGACAAGGAGCCGCTGCAGTTCCAGGGCCAGGACTTCGCGCGCTTCTTCAACCTGCCCAACTTCTACTTCCACGCGACGACGCTGTACGCGCTGCTGCGTCATGCCGGCGTGCCGCTGGGGAAGATGGATTTCCTGGGACAGCCGAAGTAAGGGTCAGCCGAGCAGTCTCCGCAGCAGGCTCTTTCCCTGCTCGAGCTGCCGGTTGAGCATCAGCAGCCGGGCCTCGGCTTCCGCCTGGTCGAAGGCCCGCGCCACTTCCGTATAGATCGCCGTCCGCAGGTGCCACAGGTCCTGCGGATGGCGCGCATGGACGATATGGCGGCGCAGGGCGTTCACCCGCTCCAGCGCCGGGGCATCGGCCTCCTCGGCCAGATCCGCGACGCTGGCCCGGAACGCCGTCCGCAGCTTGGCCATCGCCCGGGCGCTCGCCTGGGGCCGGCGACCTTCGCCGGGCCACAGCCGCATCAGGCTCTGGAAGATCGAATCCCCATGGCGCCGCCGGACCGGCGCGTCGTTCATCGCCGCGCCGCCGGTGCCGCCCAGGCGGCTGGCCGGTGCCAGCCCGCTCGGGTCGTCGGCGGCCCGTGTCTCCAGGTCGTCGAGCTCGACGGCTTGCGCCTCCTCGACGATTTCATCCCAACCCGACTGGCTCCGTATCGCCTTCATGCTGCGTTCTTCTTGGCGTGGTGGATCGAACGCGCGTCCCTCGACGTCCCTTTCCGGGCCTGCTCATCGCGCGGCGTCCCGGCTTCGAGGCCAGGATCGCGGGGCGATTGTGGAAGTCCGCCTTGTCCCTCGAAGCCTGGATAAGGCGGTGACGGGGCCTGCAAATCGTGCTCAAGTTCTCGCGCCGGCGGCCGATAACGGGCCAGATGGGCGGGTCGCCGGTGTCCGCGGCGCGCCCAGGGCGGGAGCTTCCAGGCAGGGAAATGGACGGTCGGCACCGTCCATTTGCCGGGATTCCCCCGGGAACGCGCGGACACAATCCGTACAGGCGGCCTCAGGGCCCGCGCCGGCTCGTCCGGCCGTGTCCGCCAGGCCGTCCCACCGTGCCCCGAAAGCCCGATCCCATGGACATCGCCCGCCCCAGCATGCCGAACTTGAGCGTTCCCGCCCACCTGGCCCAGGAATGGGAGCAGCTGCTGATCCGCGCCCGCGAGGGTTCGCTCCCGCTGCCGGAGCTGATGGATCGCGGCAACTTCCTCCAGACCCAGCAGCTCGGCGACGCCGCCGCCCACCTGTACGAGACCTGGCTGGCGCACGAGGGCCAGCCGCCGGCGGCGCGCCTGGTGGCGCTCTACAACTGGGGCACCGTGCTGGGCAACATCCAGCAGCATGAGCGCGCCGAGCAGGTCTACCGCCAGGCGCTGGCGATCAGCCCGGGCTTCGCCCAGGCGCGCCTGAATCTGGGCCATCAGCTGGAGCACCTGGGCCGCGTCGACGAGGCGCTGGCCGCCTGGCAGGCGGTCTACGACGCCACCGGCCCGATGGAGGCCCTGGGCGCGGACACCGACGGCCTGCGCACTCACGCCTTCAACAACGCCGCCCGGCTGCTCGAGCTGCAGCGACGCTACGAGGAGTCCGAGGCGCTGATGGTCCGCAGCCTCACCCTCAATCCCGAACAAACGGACGTGATGCAGCATTACGTCCACATCCGCCAGAAGCAGTGCAAGTGGCCGGTCTACCAGCCCTTCGGCGAGGTGACCCACAACAGGCTGCTGATCGCGACCTCGCTGCTGGCCACGCTGAGCGCCACCGACGATCCCGCGCTGCAGATGGGCGCCGCCCAGCGCTTCGTGCACGAGAAGGTGACGAAGCAGAAGGAAGCGCTCTGGAAGCATCCGGTCTCGGTCGCCGCCCGCCAGCAGGGGAAGATCAAGATCGGCTACCTCTCCGGCGACCTGTGCATGCACGCGGTGGGCCTGCTCACCGCCGAGCTCTACGCGCTGCACGACCGCGAGAAATTCGAGATCCACGCCTTCGACTGGAGCCGCGAGGACGGCACCGCACTGCGCAAGCGGCTGCTGATGTCGATGGACAAGGTCTGGCGCCTGAACGCGATGGACGATGCCACCGCCGCCAAGCTGATCGCCCAGGCCGGCATCGACGTGCTGGTCGACCTGCAGGGCCTGACCAGCGGCGCCCGGCCCAACATCCTGGCCCACCGGCCGGCGCCGGTGCAGGTCAGCTACCTGGGCCTGCCGGCGACCTCGCTGCTGCCCGGTGTGGACTGGATCATCGCGGATCGCTTCGTGATGCCGCCCGAATACCTGCCGTACTGCTCCGAAAAGCCCATCTACCTGCCGCACTGCTACCAGGTCAGCGACCGCCAGCGCGAGGTCGGCGCCGATCCGACCCGGGCCCAGTACGAGCTGCCCGAGGACGCCTTCGTCTTCTGCTCGTTCAACAACAACCACAAGATGAACGCCGAGATGTTCGGCGCCTGGATGCGCATCCTGCACGGGGTGCCGAACTCGGTGCTGTGGCTGCTGGCGGACAACGAATGGGCCAAGGCCAACCTGCGCCGCGAGGCCGAGGCCGCCGGCATCGACGCGTCGCGGCTGATCTTCGCGCCGCGCGTCGCGCCGCCGGACTACCTGGCCCGTTTCCAGCTGCCGGACCTGGTGCTGGACACCTTCCCGTACAACGCCGGCACCACCGCCAGCGACTGCCTCTGGATGGGCACGCCCATCCTGACGCGCTCGGGCCGCAGCTACATCTCGCGCATGTGCGGCAGCCTGCTGACGGCCGTCGGCCTGCCGGACCTGATCACCTTCTCGCTGGACGACTACGTCGAGCGCGCCATCCAGATCGGCCTCAATCCCGGCCGCGCCCGCTCCTACAAGCGCTACCTGCGCGAGGAAGGCCGCCAGAGCGCACTTTTCGACATGCCGGCGATCGTGCGTGACATCGAGCGCGAATTCGAGCAATTGGCCCTCGCCCATCGCGCTTGAAGTGACGAAGATTCGATAAATGAACCGGCCGCACGACCCCTTCTTCGACGGTGACCAGCGCGCCCGCCGCCCCGGCCTGCGCCTGGCGGCCGAGGACGGCCAGCGCGCGCCCGGCATGCCGGACGAGCCGCAGGACCCGCTCGCGGACCTGGCGCAGCAGCCGGCGATTGATCCGCTGCTGCAGTGCCTGGCCTGGCTGACGCAGCATCACGGGCGCGCGCGCTCGGCCGATTCGCTGCGCGCCGGCGCGCCGGTCGAGGGCGCGATCAGCCCCGACCAGGCCATCCGCCTGATGCGCGAGGCCGGCTACAACGCCGGGCTGCTGCGCAAGGGCATCGAGGAGATCCACCAGCTGCTGCTGCCCGCGGTGCTGCTGCTCAACGGCGGCGATGCCTGCGTGCTGGTGCGGCGCCTGGACGACGATGCCGCCGGCGGCGTGCGCTACGAGGTCGTCTTCCCCGGCCCGGAGGCCGCCAGCTGCGTGGCCCCGGCCGCGGAACTGGACCAGGAATACAGCGGCTTCATCCTGGCGGTGACGCCGCAGGAGGTGTCGCAGGCCAAGCCGATCGCCGGCGCCCAGGACGAGACCCCGCTGCTGCAGGCCGATTCGCACTGGCTGTTCGGCACCCTCAAGCGCTTCATTCCCTACTACCGCTCGGCCATGCTGGCCGCGCTGCTGAGCAACGTGCTCATGATGGTGTCGGGCCTGGTGACCTCGGTCATCTACGACAAGGTCATCCCGCACCAGGCCTTCGTCACGCTGTGGACGCTGGCCGTCGGCGCCGGGCTGGCGCTGGTCTTCGACCTGTTCGCCCGCCAGCTGCGCGCCCACCTGATCGACCTGGCCGGGCGCAAGACCGACCTGATCGTCGGCGCCAAGCTGTTCCGCCAGACGCTGGGCGTGCGGATGGAGCATCGCCCCGCGTCGGCCGGCTCCTATGCGCATTACCTGGCCCAGGTCGAGGTGGTGCGCGACTTCTTCACCTCGGCCACGATGTCGGTCCTGACCGACCTGCCGTTCGTGATCCTGTTCGTCGCGATGACCTTCATCATCGGCGGCCCGCTGGGCTGGGTGCTGATGATCGCGATCCCGCTGATGCTGCTGATGAGCTTCGGCATCCAGGGCTACCTGCGCCGCGCGATGCGCACCAACATGACCGAGTCGGCCGACCTGCACGGCACGCTGGTCGAGGCGCTCGAAGGCCTGGAGGACCTCAAGACCACCGGCGCGGAGGGCCGTTTCCTGCGCCGCTACGAGCACAGCACCGCCATCGTCGCCGAGTCCGCGCTGCGCGCCCGCACGATGGCCAGCTGGAGCATGAACATCTCGATGACCATGCAGCAGGCGATCAACCTGGTGATGCTGGTCTGGGGCGTCTACCTGATCAACGAGAGCGTCATCAGCGCCGGCGCGCTGATCGGCGCCGTCATGTTCGCCGGCCGCGCCACGGTGCCGCTGAACAGCCTGGTGAGCCTGGCCACCCGCTACCAGGGCGCGCGCGCGGCGATGCTGTCGCTGAACTCGGTGATGAGCGCGCCGGTGGAGCGCGACTCCACCCGCAACTACGTCCCGCTGAACCAGATCACCGGCCGCATCGGCCTGAACGACATCGGCTTCTCCTATCCGGCGCAGGGCGATGCCCAGTCGCCCAAGGTGCTGCGCAACGTGACGATGCGGGTGCAGCCGGGCGAGCGCATCGCGATCCTGGGCCGCATCGGCAGCGGCAAGTCCACCGTGCTGCGCATGCTGGCGGGCCTGTACCAGCCGACCGAGGGCAACGTCGAGATCGACGGCATCGACCTGCGCCAGGTCGACCCGGCGGAGTTCCGCGGCAAGGTCGGTTTCGTGTCGCAGGAGCCGCGGCTCTTCCACGGCACGCTGCGCGACAACGTGCTGATGGGCCGCCACGTCGATGCGCAGCGCCTGGTCGAGGTCGCCAAGCTGACGGGCCTGGACCGCGTCGTCGCCGGCCATCCGATGGGCTGGGACCTGCCGGTCGGCGAGATGGGCTCGCTGCTTTCGGGCGGCCAGCGCCAGCTGGTCGCGCTCGCGCGCAGCCTGGTCACCAAGCCGCAGATCCTGCTGATGGACGAGCCCACCAGCTCGATGGACGCGCAGTCCGAGATCGCCTTCCTGCGCCAGCTGCGCGACGCCGCCGGCAGCTGCACGCTGATCATGGTCACGCACCGCCCGGCGGTGCTGGAGCTGGTCTCGCGCATCGTCGTCGTCGACAGCGGCCGGCTGGTCATGGACGGGCCGCGCGACCAGGTCCTGGCCGCGCTGTCCGGCGCCCGCCCGCCGGGCCAGCAGCCCGCCCAGCCGCAACCGCAGCCGGGCCAGGCGCCGCAGGGCGCTCCCGTCCACGTGCATCCGGCCGCGCAGGCCATGAACCGCGCCGCGTCCGTCTGAGCTTCGCGCCATGTCCAAGTCCACCACCCTCAGCCGCGAAGAAGGCCTGTTCGTCAGCAGCGTCCAGTCGGCGCTGATCGATGAGCCGCTGCCGCGCGCCGTCTGGGCCCTGTACCTGATGGCGGCGGTGCTGCTGGTGGGGCTGGTCTGGTCCTCGATCGCCACCGTCGACGAGGTCACCCGCAGCGACGCCCGCATCGTGCCCGACGGCAAGGAGCAGGTGATCGCCAGCCTGGAGTCCGGCACGCTGGGCAAGCTGCTGGTGCATGAAGGCGAGGAAGTCGAGGCCGGCCAGGCGCTGGCCGAGCTCGATCCCACCCGCGCCGAGGCCGCCGAGAACGAGAGCCAGGCCAAGCGCCTGGGCCTGATGGCGCAGGTGGCGCGGCTGCGCGCCGAGGCGCTGGGCGTGCCGCTGAAGTTCCCCGACGAGGTCAAGGGCGTGCAGCGCCTGGTCGACAGCGAGAGCGAGGTCTTCGACACCCGCCGCCGCGTGCTCGACGAGGCGACGTCCAGCATCAACCGCAGCATCGGCCTGCTCGCCACCGAGCAGAAGATGGCGCAGGACATGGCGTCCAAGGGCCTGATGTCCAACGTCGAGGTGATGCGCGTCACGCGCCAGGTCAACGAGCTCCAGCAGCAGCGCAACGAGCGCATCAGTCGTTTCCGCCAGGACGCCAGCACCGAGCTGTCCAAGGCGCAGACCGACCTGGCGCAGCTCGACGAGCAACTGGTCGTGCGCCGCGACGCGGTCACGCGCTCGGTGCTGAAGTCGCCGGTCAAGGGGCTGGTCAAGAACATCAAGATGAACACGGTCGGCGGGGTGATCACGTCCGGCTCGCCGATCATGGAGATCGTGCCGATCGGCCCCCGCATCCTGGTCGAGGCGCGCATCAAGCCCAAGGACATCGGTTACGTGCAGGTCGGGCAGACGGCGATCGTCAAGCTCAACGGCTACGACTTCAACGTCAACGGCGGCCTGCACGGCAAGATCGAGTACGTCAGCCCCGACGCCCTGGGCGAGACCGAGAAGAACAACGAAGGCACCTACTACCGGGTGCTGATCACCGCCGAGCACAACACGCTGCGCGCCAAGGGCGAGCCGCTGCCGGTCATCCCCGGCATGACGGCGATGGTGGATATCCGCACCGGCGAGCGCTCGGTGCTGAGCTACCTCCTGAGACCCATGCTGAAGTCGAAGGAAGCGCTGCGAGAGCGCTGAGCAAGGGCTACTGCGCGGGCGCTGGGCTTCGTTGCGGGGCCCGCCTCCCCATCCTCACGTAGCGCCGCTACGCTCCGGTGGGTCGGCACCCGCGCCTAGCCCAGCACCCGCTCGCTACGCCCCGAGACACCGGGCCTCGGATCGGGGAAAACAGGCCGATTAGGCCGATTGCGCCCCGCTTATCTCCGCTTCGAATCGGCGCCGGGATGGTCCAGTAGAGGCATGGGAAATTGCTTGCAGTACGCGTGACCATGACCATCTCGACTCCACGCCGGAGCCCGCGGCGTACCTCCATCTTTCGCCTGAGCGCCGGCGCAGCCGTCGTGCTGACGGCGCTCGCCAGCTTCAGCGCACCCGTCTGGGCGCAGGATCCGCCGCCGAGCCGCTGCTCGGACGAGCGGACGCTGCCGCCCGCGCAGCTCTCAGCCAAGGACACCGCGCTGCTGGACGTCGGCGATGCCGACCCGCGCTCGCAGCTGCAGGAGCTCGTCAACCGCGCGCTCAATCGCAGCAAGGCGCTGGGCGCGACACGGCTGCTGACCTTGGCCGCGGAGGCCGATTACCAGGAAGCCAAGGCGCAGCGCCTGCCCACGGTGACGCTGGGCTTGTCGGCTGCCCACACCGGCACCGTGCTGCCGGGCGATGGCCCGGGCAACCACTCGAGCGGCCTGCAGGGACGGGGCTCGCTGAGCGTGACCGCGCCGATCTACGACTCGGGCCGCATCACCAAGCTGACCGAATGGAAGTCGCAGCTCCTCGAGGCCGCGCGCTTCGGGCAGTCGAGCGCGGAGGAACAGGTCGCGCTGCAGACGGTGTCGCTGGCGCTGGACCGTGGCCGCTATCAGCTGCAGGCGCAGGTCTACAGCCAGTACGTGCGCAAGATGGCCTGCCTGGTCGAGGCGCTGGACATCATCACCAAGGCCGACCACGGCCGCGCCAGCGAGCTGGTGCAGGCGCAGAAGAGCCTGCAGCAGGCCGACCTGTCCTATGAACAGACCACGTCCGCGCTGCGCCAGACCGAGGTGCGCCTGAAGCGCTTCGTCGGCGACGAACTGCCGCGCGGCGCGGCGATGAGCGCGGTGCTGGCGCGCCTGCCCGACCTCAACGAGATGCTGGCCGACGTGATGGTGTCGCCCGACGTGGCGGCCGCCTCGGCCCAGGCCCAGGCCCAGCGCAGCTACGCGGAATCGGTGCGCGCCGGGCAGCAGCCCAGCGTGAGCCTGCTGGTGTCGGGCAACTCGACGGTGGGCCAGGCCCGCCAGACCGACTGGATCGGCGGCGTGACGGTCAACATCCCGATCGTGCAGCCGGGCGCCGACTCGGCGCTGACCTCGGCGCGCCGGCGCGCCCAGGCGGCCTCGCTGCAGCGCGACGAGACCATCGAGGCCAAGCGCTATCGCGTGCAGGAGATGTACGAGGCGGCGTCCTCGTCGCTGGACCGCTCGCGGCGGCTGGTCGACATCCTGCGCAACAGCGAACGCGTCCGCGGCTTCACGCTCCAGCAGTGGCAGCAGCTCGGCAAGCGCTCCCTGTTCGACGTGATGGCCGCGGAAGGCGATTACTACTCGATGCGGGTCGCCCACGTGAACGCCCTGTACGACGCCCAGCAAGTGGTGGCGATCATCTGGTCCCAGGGCCGGGGGGTCGTGACGCCGTTGCGTTGATCGCGGAGCGGCAAAGCGCGGGCTCGCCGCGATGTGGAGCGCATGCCCGTCCGGCCCCTCGCGTCGCCCCAAAGAAAAAAACCGCCCCGAAGGGCGGTTTTCGCATTCAGCCGAAGCCGATTACTTGCGCAGGGCGCGGCGGCGCTGGGCGAAGCCCAGGCCCGCCAGGGCCAGGCCGACCAGGGCCAGGGAGCCCGGTTCCGGCACGTTGATCACCAGGGAGCCGTCCAGCGTCGACTGACGGATCAGGCCGCCGCCAGCGTTCCACAGCTGGTCCGGGGTCGGGATCGGGGGATCGACGTTGGTGTCCAGCACCCAGCTCACCGAGATGTTGTTGTTCAGCCAGTTGCTGTACAGCGTGCCCAGACCGTCACCAGAGTTGAAGAAGTTCTGGATGAAGGTGTCGCCGCCAGCGTAGCTGTAGTCAACGTAGCCGCTGACATTCAGGTTGGTCAGCTGGATGTCCGAACCGGTGACGATCAGACGCAGGACTTCCTTGCCGTTGTTCGGGTCGGTCGCCGCGCTCTGGTAGAACACCTTGAACACGCCGGTGTTGTAGCGGACGAAGTCGGAGACGCCGTCGCCGTTGCCGTCCACGGTCACGCCCTGGATCTCGTACTGGTAGGTCAGGCCCCAGGCGCCGCCCAGGCCGCCGACGTTGCCGAAGCCGTAGGCCGGGAAGCCCACGCCACCGACGAAGCCGTTCAGGTCGGTCGGGTTCTGCGGGTTGTTCAGCGAGTCGATGTTGGTCTGCGCCGGCGCGTTCGGATAGTTGAACGAGGCGGTGCCGCCGCTCAGCGTGGGCTTGGTGCCGGCGCTGAAGCCGTAGCCGTTCATCACGGACGGGATGTTGGTGTCGATCACCGTGGTGCCAGGCGTGGCCGGCGAACCCAGGTAGATCGAGGTCGCCAGCGTGCCGCTGTAACCCAGTTGGTCGAACACGGTGGTGTTCGTCGAGCCGTTCGGCTCCGGACGGAAGTCCTGGCCGGTGTTGATGTACAGCGGGGCCGCCATCGCCGGCAACGTCGCAGCGGCCAGCGCGGTGGCGGCCAGTGCGAGCTTTGCTTGCTTGAACATGTGTCTCTCCTTGAGGATGCGTCTTGCCAGATGCACGTTAGGAAGCGGCACGTGCCGGCTTCTTGCCCGGGATCAAAGCGAGGACCGTGCCAGCCATCTTTCATCCTTGTGAATCAAGGACTTGGCAATCGGATGCGGGAATCCTCGGCGCTTGCTGTCAAGTTTTTCGACAGCGGCCTGGCCCACATTTCGGGGGGGTGTCGAGGGGGTGTCGCGATGCGCGGGGCAGGGTGGGTCGAGGGCGATCGGCGCGCGCCCCGTCCCGTTTTTCGGCCGATGGCCGTCAGGGCGGCAGGCGCATACTCGGCGGCTGCGTCCCGCAGACCGGTCCCGCGAGCCGGCGGACGCGATTCGGATACAGGGAGACCCCATGAGCCGCGACACCCCCTCCGGTTTTACTTTCGATTACGACCGCGCCTTCTCGCGCAATATCGGCTGGGTCACCCGGGATGAACAGCAGCGGCTGCGGCGCGCCCGCGTCGCGGTGGCCGGATTGGGTGGCGTCGGCGGCGCCCATGTACTGACCTTGTCGCGTCTGGGGATCGCCAATTTCAATATCGCCGACTTCGATGAATTCGATGTCCACAACATGAATCGGCAGGCCGCGGCCTTCATGTCGTCGATGGGGCGGCCCAAGATCGAGGTCGTCGCCGAAATGGCCCGCGACATCAATCCGGAAAGCGATATCCGCCTGTTCCGCGACGGCGTCACCGATGCCAACCTCGATGAATTCCTGAAGGATGTCGATGTGTATGTCGACAGCCTCGACTTTTTCGTGCTGGAGGTGCGCCGCAAGGTGTTTCGCCGCTGCCGCGAACTGGGCATTCCCGCGATGACCGCCGCTCCTCTGGGCATGGGCACCGCCTTCCTCTACTTCAGCCCCACCGGGATGAGTTTCGAGGACTATTTCCAGGTCGAGGGCGCGGCGCACGAGGAGCAATATGCGCGCTTCATCGCCGGGGTATCGCCGGCCATGCTCAGCCGGCAGTATCTGGTGGACCCCGAGGCGGTGAATTTCAAGGAACGGCGCGGCCCGTCGACCGGCATGGCCTGCGAGTTGTGCGCCGGCGTCATGGGCACGAATGTGCTGAAGCTGCTGCTGAATCGCGGTCCCTTGCGCGCGGCGCCCTGGGGCATGCATTTCGATGCCTATCGCGGCACGCTCAAGCACACCTGGCGGCCCGGCGGAAATTCCCATCCGCTGCAGCGCCTGCTGATCGCGCTGATCAAGCCGGTGCTCCGCGGGCGCTGAACCGGGGGTTTTCCCGGCCGATCCAGGAGGAATTCGAGGGCCCCCCGCAGGGGGATTCGGGGGGCTCCGCTAGCACGGAATTCCATCACGTCAGGAAGGGATCGCCCTCAGTCCAGGGGGTTCCACACCCGGGCGCGCTGAGGTGCAATCCGGGCAGCTTCCTGCAGGGGTGGACATGTTGAAGAACACTGGACTGAAGATCGCTTCCATCAAGGCGGCACAGACCGCGCTGCTGGCCGTCGCCACGGTGCTGGCCGGCTGCTCGACCACCGGCAGCCTGCCGCCCGCGCCGGTGTCCGCCTCGCAGGCCGACTACAGCTACGTGGTCGGCGCCGGCGACAACCTCAACATCATCGTGTGGCGCAATCCGGAACTGTCGCTGACCGTGCCCGTGCGTCCCGACGGCAAGATCGCCGCCCCGCTGATCGACGAGTTGCCGGTGCAGGGCAAGAACTCGGTCGAGATCGCCCGCGACATCGAGAAGCAGCTCGGCAAGTACGTGCGCGATCCGGTCGTCACCGTGATCGTCACCAGCTTCATCGGCCCGTACAGCGAGCAGATCCGCGTCGTGGGCGAGGCCGCCAAGCCGCAGTTCCTGCCCTACAAGCAGAAGATGACCCTGCTGGACGTGATGATCGCCGTCGGCGGCCTGACCGATTTCGCGGCCGGCAACTCCGCCACCATCCTGCGCACCGCCGAGGGCAACAAGCAGTACTCGGTGCGTCTGAAGGATCTGATCCGTCGCGGCGATGTCTCCGCCAACGTCGAGATGCGCCCGGGCGACATCCTGATCATTCCGCAGAGCTTCTTCTGACCGCCGCCCGGCCGGTCCGCGCGCCCGCGGCGCGACGGCCCGGTCCGGTTCCGGCCAGTCCCGCCCGTTTCCCGAAGTACCGGCCCGTTCCCGACCGGGCCTCGACCGGCGCCGACGCCGGCGCAACCGAGATCGCCGCATGGATTCCCTCATCGCGCAATTGATGGCCGTCTTCAAGCGGATGTGGCGCTACCGCTGGCCGGGGCTGATCGCCGCCTGGCTGGTGGGCATCGCCGCCGCCATCGTGGTGTTCGTCGTGCCCGACCGCTACGAGGCCAGCGCCCGCGTCTACGTGGACACCCAGTCCATCCTCAAGCCGCTGATGTCCGGCATGGCCGTGCTGACCAACACCGAGCAGCAGGTCAACATGCTCAGCCGCACGCTGATCAGCCGCCCCAACGTCGAGAAACTGGTGCGCATGGCCGACCTGGACCTCAAGGCCACCAGCAAGTCCGACCAGGAGGCGCTGATCGACCGGGTCACGCGCAACCTCTCGATCCAGACCGCCGGCAACTCGGCCAACAACCTGTACCTGCTGTCCTACCGCGACTCCTCGCCGGAGATCTCCAAGAAGGTTGTCGCCTCGCTGCTGTCGATCTTCATGGAGTCCAGCCTGGGCGCCAGCCGCAAGGACAGCACCACCGCCGCGGCCTTCCTGAACGAGCAGATCAAGACCTACGAGACCAAGCTCGAGGAGGCGGAAGCGCGGCGCAAGGAATTCCGGCTGCGCAACCTGCAGCTGACGCAGGCCGACGGCAAGGACGCCGCGTCGCGCCTGGCCGAGGCCAGCAACCAGCTCGAGGCCGCCCGGCTGCAGCTGCGCGAGGCGATGAACGCCCGCGACGCCGCCCGGCTGCAGATCGAGATGGAGCGCAAGCGCAGCCAGCCCGGCACCAGCCTGCAGAGCCTGATGCAGGAGAGTTCGCAGAAGTTCGCGACGCCCGAGCTGGACAACCGCATCGCCGAGCTCAAGCGCAGCCTGGACCAGCTGCAGCAGCGCTACACCGACCAGCATCCGGACATCGTCAACATCAAGCGCCAGATCCGCGACCTGGAAGAGCAGCGCAAGCGGGAAGTGGCCGACCTGCAGAAGGCCGCGCTGGCCAACCCGGTGCCCACCGGCGGCCCGAACGACAGCCTGGCCAACCAGGAGCTGGCCCGCATCCTGGCCGCCAAGGAGGTCGAGGTGGCGCAGATCCGCGCCCGCGTCGACGAATTCGGCGCGCGCTACGCCTCCGCGCAGGGCGCGATCAAGCTGGCGCCGCAGCTCGAGGCCGAGTTCGCCCAGCTCAACCGCGACTACGACATCATCAAGAAGAACTACCAGGAGATGGTGGAGCGCCGCGAATCGGCCTCGCTGTCGACCGACCTGGACAACACCTCGGGCGTGGCCGACTTCCGCATCATCGACCCGCCGCGCGCCTCGCCCAAGCCGGTGGCGCCGAACCGGCTGATGCTGCTGGCCGCCGGCATGGTGGTGGCGCTCGGCGCCGGCCTGGTCACCGCCTTCGCGGCCAGCCAGATCCGCCCGGTGTTCCACGACCTCAACGAACTGCGCCACCGTCTGGAACTGCCGATCCTGGGCGCCGTCTCGCGCCAGGAAACGCCGGAGGACCGGCGCCGCGTCAAGGTGGACCTGCTGCGCTTCGGCGTCGCGTCGGGCAGCCTGGTCAGCCTGTACGCCATGGGCCTGATCGGCATGGCCATCTGGATCAGCCGCCAGGCCGGGTGAGGGGAGTTTTCGCATGACGAGCCTGATCGAACAAGCCGCGCAGCGGCTCGAGCAACTCAAGCAGGCCGGCGTCGACGTCGGCCTGGCCACCGCGGCCGCGCCGGCGGTGACGCCGACACCAACCTCGACATCGGCCGCGCCCGCGACCGTGGTGCCGATCCCGGCCCCGGCGGTGATCCGATCGCCCGGCGACGTGAGTTCCAAGCGGGTCGAGCTCGACCTGGACGCGCTCGCGGCGCAGGGCTTCCTGACGCCGAACGCGCCGCGCACGGTGATGGCGGACCAGTACCGCAACATCAAGCGCCCGCTGATCCGCAACGCGATGAACAAGGGTGCCTCGACCCTCAATCACGCCAACCTGATCATGGTGACCAGCGCGCTGCCCGGCGAGGGCAAGAGCTTCACCTCCCTGAACCTGGCCATGTCGATCGCGGCCGAGTTCGACAACACCGTGATGCTGGTCGACGCCGACGTCGCCCGCCCGTCGATGCTGCGCATGCTGGGCCTGCCGCCCGGCCCCGGCCTGCTGGACGTGCTGGAGAAGGAGGCCGACATGGCCAGCGTCCTGCTCAAGACCAACGTCGACAAGCTGACGCTGCTGCCCAGCGGTCGCCCGCACTCGCGCGCCACCGAGCTGCTGGCCAGCGACGCGATGAGCGCGTTGCTGGACGACATGGCCAAGCGTTATCCGGACCGGATCATCATCTTCGACAGCCCGCCGCTGCTGCTGACCACCGAGTCGCGGGTGCTGGCCACGCACATGGGCCAGGTCGTCATCGTCGTGCAGGCCGAGCGCACGCCGCAGAGCGCGGTGCAGCAGGCCGTCGCGGCCATCGAGCACTGCCCGCTCAAGATGCTGCTGCTCAACCAGGCCAGCAACAAGCGCAGCAGCGGCTACGGCTATGGCTACGGCTACGGGTATGGCTACGGTTACGGCTATGGCCAGGCCGACGGCCAGGGCGACGCGCAACCCGGCGCGGACCGGGCCTGACACGATGACGCGGGCCTTCGACCTTCGCCGCCGGCCGCTGTCCCGGGTCGCCCTGGCCGCGCTGGGCCTGGTCGCCGCCGTGGCGCAGGCGCCCGCCGTCGCGCAGGAGGAGGCCGCGTCCGCCGGCGGATCGCGCAAGGGCATCGCGGTGATCCCGCGGATCAGCGTCTCGGAGACCTGGACCGACAACCTCGCGCTGTCGCCCGACAACTCGCGCGACCGCGCCTTCATCACCACCGTCTCGCCGGGGGTGACGATCGCCAGCAGCAGCGGCGCGATCCGCGGCAGCTTCGACTACACGCTCGACGGCATCGTCTACGCCAAGAGCGAGCGCGACAGCCGGCTCCAGAACCAGCTCAGCACCCGCTTCACCGCGGAGCTGGTGCAGACGGCGCTGTACGTCGACGTCACCGGCAACATCAGCCAGCAGGCGATCTCGGCCTTCGGCCAGCAGTCGCCCGACGGCACGCTGGACAGCCCCAACCGCACCGAGACCCGCATGCTGCAGGTCTCGCCGTACTGGCGCGGGCGGCTGGGCAGCGCCGCGACCTTCGAGCTGCGGGCCACCGGCCAGATGCGCGATTCCAGCGAGGGCGGCGCCGGCGCGGCCAGCGGCAGCGGCAACAGCAAGGAAGGCTCGCTGATGCTGAACCTGGCCGGCCCGGCCGGGCGCCAGCTCAACTGGGGGCTCAACGCCTCCACCAGCCGCATGCATTTCGAGCAGACCGGCATCGACTACCGCACCACCAGCGTGGTGGGCTCGCTGAACTGGGTGCCGGACATCGACTGGATGCTGGGCGTGACCGGCGGGCGCGAGCGCAGCGACTACTTCGGCCCGGAGACCACCTCGGTCTACGGCGCCAACCTGCGCTGGTCGCCGGGGCCGCGCACCAAGCTGGCCGCCGACTGGCAGCACCACAGCTACGGCAACAGCCACAACCTGAGCTTCGAGCACCGCATGTCGCAGCTCGCGCTGCGGGTCAACAGCAGCCAGAGCGTCAACACCGGCGAGACGCCGACGCAGGCCACCAACTACCAGCTGCTGGACCTGCAGTTCAGCGGCACCGAGCCGGACCCGGTCAAGCGCGACGCGCTGGTGCGCGCGCTGCTGGCGGCGCTGGGCCTGAGCCCGAACTCGTTCAGCGGCGCCGGTTTCCTGAGCAACACCGCGACGCTGCAGCGCCGCACCGACGTGTCGCTGATCTGGAGCGGCCCGCGGCTCACCACGACCTTCAGCGCCAACGACAACAATAGCCGGCGCATCAACACCGCCCCGACGGGCAGCGGCGACCTGGCCCTGACCGACCGGGTGCGCCAGCGCGGCGCGACGGTCTCGGTCGGCTACCGCCTCACCCCGCTGGCCAATGCCAACCTGAGCTACTCGCGGCAGAACTCCCGCGGCGACGGCGTCGGCGGCAACGACATGCGGTCGCTGACCGCCAATGTCACGCTCCGGCTGGGGCCGCGCAGCGATGCCGCCTTCGGCCTGCGCCAGACGAAGTTCGACGACACCAGCCTGTTCGCCAACAGCTATCAGGAACACGCGATCTACGCATCGCTGACCCAGCGCTTCTAAAGCAGTCACCGCCATGTACGAGGCCTTCTACGGGCTGGCCAGCAAGCCGTTCCAGCTCAGTCCCGACCCCAGCTTCTACTTCGGCAGCAAGCAGCATCGCCGCGCCAAGGCCTACCTGGACTACGGCGTGCTGCGCAGCGACGGCTTCATCGTCATCACTGGCGAGATCGGCGCCGGCAAGACGACGCTGGTGCGCGGGCTGCTGGACAGCCTGAACCGCAGCAACGTCGTCATCGGCAATGTCGTCACCACGCAGCTGGACGCCGAGGACACGCTGCGCCTGGTGGGCGCGGCCTTCGGCGTGCGGGTCAAGGACCTGCCCAAGAGCGAGCTGCTGATGGCGCTGGAGGCCTTCTTCGTCAGCGAGGCCAGCCGCGGCAAGCGCTGCCTGCTGATCGTCGACGAGGCGCAGAACCTCACCGCCCGCGCGGTCGAGGAGCTGCGCATGCTGTCCAACTTCCAGTTCGGCAACCAGTCGCTGGTGCAGACCTTCCTGGTCGGGCAGCCGGAATTCCGCGCCATCCTGCAGCGGCCCGAGATGGAGCAGTTCCGCCAGCGCATCGCGGCCAGCTGCCACATCGGCCCGCTGGACGAGGAGGACACCCAGCGCTACATCGAACACCGCCTCAAGTGCGCCGGCGCGGCCGGCAAGCCCAGCTTCGACGCCGACGCCTTCACCGCGCTGCACCGCGCCAGCCATGGCATCCCGCGCCGCATCAACACGCTGTGCGACCGCCTGCTGCTGCTGGGCTTCATGCACGAGAACCCGCACCTCACCGCGGCCGATGTCGACGAGGTGGTCGAGGACCTGTCCAAGGAATCGGCCTCGGCGCCCGCGCCGGCGCTGCATGCCTCGGAGCTCAACGGCCATGCGTCCGGCGCGGAGTTGGCGGTCGACCTGGACCTGTCGCGGCTGCGCGCGCGGGTGGGGCAGGGCGGCATGAACGGCGAGCTCGGCGCGCTGGCCGACGAACTAGCCGGCCTGGGCCTGGACGGCCAGGACGCGCGGCTGCAGCGCATCGAGGACAGCCTGATGCGACTGGAACGGATCAACCAGCAGACGCTGGCGCTGCTGCAGAAACTGGTGGGAGCGATGCGATGAGCCCGAACCGCACGGTGATCCGCAATGCGATGAGCATCGACGTCGAGGACTACTTCCAGGTCTCGGCCTTCGCGCCCTACATCGCGCGCGGCGACTGGGACGCGCGCGAATGCCGCGTCGAGCGCAACGTCCATCGCATCCTGGACCTGCTCGACGCGAAGGGCGTGAAAGCGACCTTCTTCACGCTGGGCTGGATCGCGCAGCGTTATCCGCAGCTGGTGCGCGAGATCGTCGCGCGCGGCCATGAACTCGCCAGCCACGGCTTCGGCCATGAGCGCGCCAGCGACCTGGATCGCGTCTCCTTCCAGAAGGACGTCGGCGACGCGAAGGCGCTGCTCGAGGACCTGGGCGGTGTCGAGGTCAAGGGCTACCGCGCGCCGAGCTTCTCGATCGGCAAGGACAACCTCTGGGCCTTCGACGTGCTGCGCGACTGCGGCTACCGCTACAGCTCCAGCGTCTATCCGATCCAGCACGACCACTACGGCATGCCCGATGCGCCGCGCTTCGCCCACGAGGTGCGCCCCGGCCTGATCGAGGTGCCGGTGACCACGCTGCGCTTCCGGGGCAAGAACTATCCGAGCAGCGGCGGCGGCTGGTTCCGGCTGCTGCCCTACGGCGTCACCCGCTGGATGATCGAGCGCTTCAACCGCATCGAGGGCCGCAGCGCGGTCTTCTATTTCCATCCGTGGGAGATCGATCCGGCGCAGCCGCGCATCCCCGGCATCGACGCGAAGACGCGCTTCCGCCATTACGTCAACATCGACCGCACCGAGTCGCGCATCGCGCAGCTGCTCGGCGACTTCGCCTGGGCGCGGATGGACGAGCTCTTCCTGGCGCCGGCCGGCGCCGAGCGGCAGGCGGCATGAGCGCGGCAGCACCGGCCCTCCCGGACGTCGACACGCAGCGCGGCGCCCCGGCCTCCGCCCACGCATCCTCCGGAGCGGGCGCGGCGGCCCCACTGGAGGTCAAGCAGCTGCACGTCGACGACGCCGCCACGGCGCGGCGCTGGGACGAGTTCGTGCGCGGCTGTCCGTCCGCGACCTTCTTCCATCTCTCGGGCTGGCAGCGCGTCATCCAGCGCCAGTTCAAGCACCGCTGCTTCTTCTTCTACGTCGAGCGCGACGGGCGCATCGAAGGCGTGCTGCCGCTGGCCGAGGTCAAGAGCCGGCTGTTCGGCCATGCGCTGGTGAGCCTGCCCTTCGCCGTCTATGGCGGCGTGGCCGCCGAGACGCCCGAGGCGGCCGACCACCTGGAGCAGATGGCGCAGCGCCTGTGCCAGACGCTCTCGCCCGATCACCTGGAGCTGCGCAACATCCAGCGCCGTCACCAGGACTGGCCGCACCAGGACCTGTACGTCACCTTCCGCAAGGAGATCCTCGAGGACGAGGAGGCCAACATGCTGGCCATCCCGCGCAAGCAGCGCGCGATGGTGCGCAAGGGCATCAAGAACGCGCTGAAGGCGGAGATCGACCGCGACGTGAAGCGCTTCTTCGCGCTGTACGCGGACAACGTCCATCGCCACGGCACGCCGGCGATGCCGCGGCGCTACTTCCAGGCGCTGCTGGACGAGTTCGGCGACGCGGCCGAGGTGCTGATCGTCACCAGCCCGCAGGGCGAGCCGCTGTCCGGCGTGCTGAGCTTCTACTTCCGTGACGAGGTGCTGCCGTACTACGCCGGCGACGCGGTCGCGGCGCGCGACCTGGCCGCCAACGACTTCAAGTACTGGGAACTGATGCGCCGCGCCTGCGCGCGCGGGCTCAAGGTCTTCGACTACGGCCGCAGCAAGCAGGGCACCGGCAGCTACGCGTTCAAGAAGAACTGGGGCTTCGAGCCGACGCCGCTGAACTACGAGTACCGCCTCTACAAGCGCGACGCGGTGCCGCAGAACAACCCCAGCAATGCCAAGTACCAGCTGATGATCAAGGCCTGGCGCCGGCTGCCGATCGGCGTGGCCAACTGGCTCGGGCCGCACATCGTGCGCAGCCTCGGCTGAGGAGGGCGCCGTGGCCGACATCCTCTACCTGGTCCACCGCCTGCCGTATCCGCCCAACAAGGGCGACAAGCTGCGCTCGTACCACCTGCTCAAGCACCTGACCGCGCAGCACCGGGTGTGGCTGGGCACCTTCGTCGACGATGCCGAGGACTGGGCCCATGTGCCGGCGCTGCAAGCGCAGTGCGAGGAGGTCTTCGCCGCCGACCTGAACCCGCTGCTGGCGCGCGTGGCCAGCCTGCGCGGCCTGGCCACCGGCGAGGCGCTGAGCCTGCCCTACTACCGCCACCGCGCGATGCGCGACTGGATCGCGCAGCTCGCGCGGCGCCAGCGCTTCGACGCGGTCGTGGTGTTCTCGTCGACGATGGCGCAGTACGCCGAGCAGCTGCGCGAGATCGCGGGCCCGGTGCCGATGCTGATCGACTTCGTCGACGTGGACTCGGCCAAGTGGACCGACTACGCCAAGGCGCACCGCTGGCCGATGTCGTGGCTGTATCGCCGCGAGGGCCGCGAGCTGCTCGCCTACGAGCGCCGCGTCGCCGAGCAGGCGCGCTGCTCCTTCTTCGTCACCGAGGGCGAGAAGGCGCTGTTCCAGCGTCTGTCCGCCACCGGCGCGCCGATCGAGGCGCTGAGCAACGGCGTCGACAGCGGCTACTTCGCGCCGCTGCCGCAGCAGGCCAACCCCTTCGAGGCGGACGAGCTGCCGCTGGTCTTCACCGGCGCGATGGACTACTGGCCCAACGTCGACGCGGTGCAGTGGTTCACCGCCGAGGTGCTGCCGCAGCTGCGCCAGCGCTGGCCGACGCTGCGCTTCACCATCGTCGGCCGCGCGCCGACGCCGGCGGTGCTGGCGCTGGCCGGCGACGCGGTGCGCGTCACCGGCACGGTGCCGGACGTGCGGCCCTACCTGCAGCACGCGGCTGCGGTCGTGGCGCCGCTGCGGCTGGCGCGGGGCGTGCAGAACAAGATCCTGGAGGCGATGGCGGTGGGCCGGCCGGTGGTGGCGGCGCGCAGCTGCGTCGAGGCGCTGGGCGCCGACGGCGTGCTGGCCGGCCAGGACCTGCTCTCGGCCGACAGCGCCGCCGATTACCTCGAGCTGGTCCACGCGCTGCTGAGCGCACCCGCGCGCGCCCAGGCCATCGGCCAGCAGGCCCGCGAGCGGGTGCTGCGCCAGTTCAGCTGGCAGGCCCATCTGGCCAAGCTCGACGGCTACCTGCCGCGCGAGACGGCGCAGGGACAGGCGGCATGAGCGCAGCGCAGGGCCGTCCCAAGCAAGCTTGCGTCCCCCTGGGGGACCGACCGCGGCTGGCCGCGGGCGAGGGGCCGGCATGAGCGCTACTACCCCGTCGGCGCTGCGTGAGCGGGGCATTCCCTCGGCGTGGCGTCGCCCACTCGCGGTGCTGGTCCTGCTGACCATCGCGCTGCTGCTGCTGTACCGCCAGACCGCGCTGGGCATGGTCACCATCTGGTGGCGCTCCGGCACCTTCACCCATGCCTTCCTGGTGCCGCCGATCGCGCTGTGGCTGGCCTGGCGCCGGCGCGAGATGGTCGCGCCGCTGACGCCGCGGCCGGTGCCCGGGCTGGCGCTGCCGATCGCGCTGCTGGGCGCGATCTGGCTGTTCGCCGACTTCGCCGCGATCAACGCCGCCACCCAGTTCGCGCTGGTGGCCATGCTGGTGCTGCTGGTGCCGGCGGTGCTGGGCTGGCGCGTCGCGCGCGAGATGGCCTTCCCGCTGGGCTTCCTCTTCTTCTGCGTCCCGGTGGGCGAGTTCCTGCTGCCGCAGCTGATGGACTGGACGGCGAAGTTCACCGTCCTCGCGCTGCGGCTCAGCGGCCTGCCGGTCTACCAGGAAGGCCTGCAGTTCATCATCCCGAGCGGCCAGTGGTCCGTCGTCGAGGCCTGCTCCGGCGTGCGATACCTGATCGCCTCGGCGATGGTGGGCACGCTCTACGCCTACCTCAGCTACCACTCGACGCGGCGTCGCCTGGGCTTCATCGCCTTCGCGCTGGCGCTGCCGCTGGTGGCGAACTGGGCCCGCGCCTACCTGATCGTCATGATCGGCCACCTGTCGGGCAACACCCTGGCGGTGGGCGTGGACCACCTGATCTACGGCTGGCTGTTCTTCGGCGTCGTGATGCTGGCGATGTTCCTGATCGGCGCGCGCTGGTCGCAGCCGGAGTTGCCGCTGGTCCCGCCGGCCCGCGAGGCCGCCGCGCCCGCGACCCTGGCCATGGGCTGGGGCGCGAGCGTCGCCGTGCTGCTGGCCGTCGCGCTGCCCGTGGCCGCCGGCGCCTGGCTGCGCCAGGGCCACTCGGCCCCGGTCGACACGTTGCCCGCGGTGGCCGCGGCGCCGGGCTGGCAGGCCCAGGTCGTGCCCTCGGACGCGTGGACGCCCGACTTCGAAGGCGCCAACGCCGCGCGCCACCAGCAGTTCACCGGACCGGCGAACCCGCCGCGCGTGGGCCTGCACCTGCAGTATTTCCGCGACCAGGACTACGAACGCAAGCTGGTGAGCTCCAGCAACGCGGTCGTGTCGCCGGAGAACAAGCAGTGGGCCGTGACCGGCCGCGGCACGGTGGACGTCGTTCCGGCCGGCGCGGACGGCCGCGCCGCCGCCGCGGTCCCGCTGCTGAGCACGCAGGTGCGCGCGTCCTCGCTGGACGCGGTGACCGCGCCGCGGATGCTGATGTGGCATGTCTACTGGATCAATGGCCGGCCGATGACCAGCGCCTGGCGCGCGCGGGTCTGGGGCGCGCTGGAGCGGCTGCGCGGGCAAGGCGACGACGCCGCGCTGGTGCTGGTCTACACCGAGGCCGACGAGCAGGCGCCGCGCCGGCTCGAGGCCTTCCTGCGCCAGCACTGGGCCGCGATCGACGCCGAGCTGCGCCAGGTGCGCGATGCCGGCCAGCGCGGCGCGGCAACGGGAGCTGCGCGATGAGCGCCGGCATGAGCGTCGAGCGCGCGATGGCCGTGGCCGACGAGCGGCCGCTGGTGCTGCACGTGATGTACCGCTTCGACACCGGCGGTCTCGAGAACGGCGTGGTGAACCTGATCAACCACATGCCGGCGAAGGACTACCGGCACGCGATCGTCGCGCTGACCGAGGTGACCGACTTCCGCAAGCGCCTGCAGCGCGACGACGTCGAGTGCTTCGCGCTGAACAAGCCGCCGGGGCAGGGCTTCTGGCTCTATCCGAAGCTGTACCGGCTGTTCCGGACGCTCCGGCCCGCGATCGTGCACAGCCGCAACCTGGCCGCGCTGGAGGTGCAGCTGCCGGCCTGGGCCGCGCGCGTGCCGGTGCGCATCCACGGCGAGCATGGCCGCGACGTCGGCGACCTGGACGGCCGCAACCGCGCCTACCAGCGCGTGCGCCGCTTCTACAAGCCCTTCGTCTCGCACTACATCGCGCTGTCGCGCGACCTGGGCGAGTACCTCACCGGCCCGGTCGGCGTGCCGCCGGCGCGCGTGAGCCAGTTCGTCAATGGCGTCGACACGCAGCGCTTCCAGCGTCAGCGCGCCGAGCCCATTCCCGGCTGCCCCTTCGATCCGGCCGTGCACTGGCTGATCGGCACGGTGGGCCGCATGGCGCCGGTCAAGGATCAGGTGATGCTGACGCGGGCGTTCATCGCGATGATCGGCGCGGCCCCGGAGCTGCGCGAGCGCGCGCGTCTGGTGCTGGTCGGCGACGGTCCGCTGCGGGCGCAGTGCCAGGCGCTGCTCGACGAGGCGGGCCTGAGCGCGCTGGCCTGGCTGCCGGGCGAGCGCACCGACGTGCCGGCCGTGATGCGCGGCCTGCATGTGTTCGCGCTGCCGTCGCTGGCCGAGGGCATCTCCAACACCATCCTGGAGGCGATGGCCAGCGGGCTGCCGGTGGTGGCGACCGAGGTCGGTGGCAATGCGGACCTGGTCACGCGCGACGAGAGCGGCCTGCTGGTCCCCGCCGCCGCGCCCGAGGCGATGGCCGCGGCGCTGCTGGCGCTGGCGCGCGATCCGGCGCGGGCGGCGGCGATGGGCGAGGCCGGCCGCGCGCGCGTCGAGCGCGACTTCAGCATGCGCGCCATGGTGGCCCGCTACCAGGGGCTGTATGACTCGCTGCGCGGCCACCGTGCCGGCGCCGACAAGAACAACTGAGGGATAGGCAGGGGAACGAGCATGTGCGGAATCAGCGGACTCTTCGACACCCGGGGGCGGCGCGACTTCGATGGCGCGCTGATGCATCGCATCAACGACTCGCTGCACCACCGCGGCCCGGACGAGGGCTCCATCCACCTGCAGCCGGGCCTGGCCTTCGGCCACCGCCGGCTGTCGATCATCGACATCGCCACCGGCCAGCAGCCGCTGTTCAACGCGGACCATTCGGTGGGCATCGTCTTCAACGGCGAGATCTACAACTACCAACAGCTCACCGAGGAGCTGACCGCGCTGGGCTATGTGTTCCAGACCAAGAGCGACACCGAGGCCATCGTCCACGCCTGGTCGGCCTGGGGCGAGGACTGCGTGCACAAGCTGCGCGGCATGTTCGCCTTCGTGCTGTGGGACCAGGCGCGCGACCAGCTCTTCATGGCGCGCGACCGGCTCGGCGTGAAGCCGATGTTCTACGCGCTGCTGGACGACGGCACGCTGGTCTTCGGCTCCGAGTTGAAAGCGCTGCTCGCGCACCCGGCGATGAAGCGCGACATCGTGCCGCAGGCGGTCGAGGAGTACTTCGCGCTGGGCTACGTCGCCGAGCCGCGCACCATCTTCCGCCAGGCCCTGAAGCTGCCGCCGGCGCACACGCTGGTCATCAAGCGCGGCGACCAGCGCCTGGGCCAGCCGCGCCGCTACTGGGACGTCAGCTTCACCACGGACAACAAGATCGACGAGGTCCAGGCGCAGGAGGAACTGACGCGCCGCCTGCGCGAGGCGGTCAAGCTGCGGTTGATCTCGGAGGTGCCGCTGGGCGCCTTCCTGTCGGGCGGCGTGGACTCCAGCGCGGTGGTCGCGATGATGGCCGGCGAGACCAACGGCCCGGTCAAGACCTGCTCGATGTCCTTCGACGATCCGCAGTACAACGAGTCCGAGTTCGCGCAGATGGTCGCGGACCGCTACCAGACCGACCACCACGTGGAGATGGTCCAGAGCGACGACTTCGACCTGATCGACACGCTGGCGCGGCTCTACGACGAGCCCTATGCCGACAGCTCCGCGATCCCGACCTACCGCGTCTGCCAGCTCGCGCGCAAGCATGTGACGGTGGCGCTGTCGGGCGATGGCGGCGACGAGAGCTTCGGCGGCTACCGCCGCTACAAGCTGCACATGATGGAGGAGCGCATGCGCGCCAGCCTGCCGCTGGGGCTGCGCAAGCCGCTGTTCGGCACGCTGGGCCGGCTCTATCCGAAGGCGGACTGGGCGCCGCGCGTGTTCCGCGCGAAGACCACCTTCCAGGCGCTGGCGCGCAACTCGGTGGAGGCTTACTTCCACACGATGTCCGTGATCCGCGACAACGAGCGCATGCCGCTGTACAGCGCGCGCTTCAAGTCGGAGCTGGGCGGCTACAACGCGCGCGAGCTGTTCCTGCAGCATGCCGAGCGCGCCGGTACCGACGACCCGCTGGCGCTGATCCAGTACATCGACCTGCAGACCTACCTGGTCGGCGACATCAACACCAAGGTGGACCGCGCGTCGATGGCGCACTCGCTGGAGGTGCGCGAGCCGCTGATGGACCACCCGCTGGTCGAGTGGCTGGCCACGCTGCCGTCCCACCTGAAGCTGCGCGGCGGCGAGGGCAAGTACCTGTTCAAGAAGACGCTCGAGCCGCATCTCCCGAACGACGTGCTCTACCGGCCCAAGATGGGCTTCGCCGTGCCGCTGGCGCGCTGGTTCCGCGGGCCGCTGCGCCAGCGCGTGCGTGGCGCGCTGCTGGGCGGGCCGCTGGCGGACTCCGGCATGTTCGACCTCAAGGCCGTGGGCGCGATGGTCGAGCAGCACGAGAACGGCTCGCGCGATCACAGCACGCCGCTGTGGACGCTGCTGATGTACGACGCGTTCCTGCGCAACGTCATGGGCGCGTCCTCGATGCGCGAGGCCGCTTGATCGGCCCGGCGAAGCAGACGGCATGAAGATCCTGTATCACCATCGCACCGCGTCCAAGGATGGCCAGGCGGTCCACATCGAGGAAATGATCGGCTCGCTGCGCGCGCTCGGCCACGAGGTGCGCGTCGTCGCGCCGGGCGGCGAGTCCGCGCCGGAAGAGAAATCGAAGATGGGCGACGACGCCGGCTGGGTGCATCGCCTGCGCGCCAAGCTGCCCAAGTTCGTCTACGAGCTGCTGGAGCTGGCCTACTCGCTGGTGGCTTATCGCCGTCTGGCCGCCGCGGCGCGCGAGTTCCAGCCCGACCTGATCTACGAACGCTACAACCTCTACCTGCTCAGCGGGCTGATGCTGAAGAAGCGGCTCGGCCTGCCGCTGCTGCTGGAGGTGAACGCGCCGCTGGTGGACGAGCGCGCCAAGTTCGGCGGGCTGGCGCTGCCGCGCGTCGCGCGCTGGGCCGAGGACACGGTCTGGCGCGGTGCCGACGCGGTGCTGCCGGTGACGCGGGTGCTGGGATCGATGATCGCCGCGCGCGGCGTGCCGGTCGAACGCATGGTCGTGATCCCCAACGGCATCAACGAGGCCCACTTCGACGCCGCGCCTTCGCCCGCCGAGGCCAAGCGCGCGCTGGGCTGGGACGACGCGCTGGTGCTGGGCTTCACCGGCTTCGTGCGGGACTGGCACGGCATGGACAAGGTGATCCGCTGGATGGCCACCGGCGCGGCGCCCGCCAACGCGCGGCTGCTGATCGTCGGCGACGGCCCGGAGCGCGCCAACCTGGAGCGGCTGGCCGCCGAGCTCGCGCTGGGCGAGCGCGTGCGTTTCACCGGCGTGGTCTCGCGCGACGAGGTGCCGGCGCACGTGGCCGCCTTCGACATCGCGCTGCAGCCGGCGGTGGTGGCCTATGCCTCGCCGCTCAAGCTCTTCGAGTACCTGGCGCTGGGCAAGGCCATCGTCGCGCCGAGCACGCCCAACATCGAGGAAGTGCTGGACGACGGCGTGAACGCGCTGCTCTTCGATCCCGCCGAGGCCGGTGCGCTGGAAGCGCGCCTGGCGCGTCTGGCGTCGGAAGCCGCGCTGCGCGAGCAGTTGGGGCAGGGCGCCCGCGCCACCATCGGCCGCCTGCACCTGACCTGGCACGGCAATGCCGAGCGCGTGGTCGCGCTGGGCCAGTCGCTGCGGGCCGGCCGCGGCGTGGCCGGCGCGGCCCGGCCCACGGATGCGAGGGTCTGAGCGTGCTCAAGCTGTTGACCTTCTCGACGCTGTATCCGAGCGCGGTGATGCCCAGCCACGGCATCTTCGTGGAGACGCGCCTGCGCCACCTGGTGGCCTCGGGCCAGGCCGAGTCGCGCGTGATCGCGCCGGTGCCCTGGTTCCCGCTCAAGGGCGAGCGCTTCGGCGAGTACGGCAAGTTCGCCGCCACGCCGGCGCGCGAGTCGCGCCACGGCCTGGAGGTCGAGCATCCGCGTTTCATCCGCCTGCCCAAGGTCGGCATGAGCAGCGCGCCCTACACGCTGGCCTGGACCTTCCTGCGCGCAGCCAGGCGCCTGCAGGCGCGGGGCCATGACTTCGACCTGATCGACGCGCACTACTTCTATCCCGACGGCGTGGCCGCGGCCTTCGTCGCCAAGGCGCTGAACAAGCCGCTGGTGATCACCGCCCGCGGCACCGACATCAACCTCATCCCCGAGTACCCGTTCCCGCGCAAGCTGATCCTGCGCGCGGCCCAGCAGGCCGACGCGATGATCACCGTCTGCGAGGCGCTCAAGGACGAGCTGGTCGCGCTGGGCGCCGATGCGGCGAAGGTGACCGCGCTGCGCAACGGCGTGGATCTGGCGCTCTTCCATCCCGGTGGACGCGAGAACGCGCGCGCCGCGTTGCAGCTCGCGCCGGGTCGCTTCACGCTGGCCTCGGTGGGCCACCTCATCGAGCGCAAGGGCCATGAGCTGGTGATCGGCGCGCTGGCCGAGCTGCCCGACGTCGACCTGCTGATCGCCGGCGCCGGCCCCGAGGAGGGCGCGCTGCGCCGCCTCGCGGTGCAGCTGGGCGTGAACTCGCGCGTGCGCTTCCTGGGTGCGCTGCCGCAGGCGCGCCTGCGCGAGGTCTATGCCGGCGTGGACGCGCTGGTGCTGGCCTCCAGCCGCGAAGGCTGGGCCAACGTGCTGCTGGAGGCGATGGCCTGCGGCACGCCGGTGGCGGCGTCGAAGGTCTGGGGCACGCCCGAAGTCGTGGCCGCGCCCGAGGCCGGCGAACTGATGCCCGAACGCAGCGCCGCCGGCGTGGCCGAGGCGGTGCGCCGGCTGCGCGCCGCGCCGCGCGACCGGTCCGCGACCCGCCGTTATGCCGAGCGCTTCAGCTGGGAGGCGACGACGCAGGGGCAGCTTGATCTCTTCCACCGCATCCTGGCCGCGCGGCGGTCGCCGGAGCTGCGCCATGCGTGACCTGCTGATGCTGGGCCTGTTCACGGCCCTGATCTACAAGACCTTGAAGGACCCGCTCTGGGGCGTGCTGGGCTGGGTGTGGATGGGCGTGATGAACCCGCACCGGCTGGCCTACGGCTTCGCGCACGACGCGCCGTGGTCGATGCTGATCGCGCTGACGCTGTTCCTGAGCCTGCTGATCCACCGCGACAAGCTGGTGAAGTTCCCGGTCAACGCGGTCACGATCCTGCTGGGGATCTGGATCGTGTGGATCGGCGTGTCGCCCCTGCTGTTCTCGTTCTATCCCGACAAGGAGATGCACTTCTGGTCGCGCGCCTTCAAGGTGCTGCTGATGGTGCTGGTGTCGCTGCTGGTGGTGCAGCGGCGCCGCGACCTGGACTGGCTGGTGCTGGTGCTGGTGGTCTCGATCGGCTACTACGGCATCAAGGGCGGCGTGTTCACCGTGCTGTCGGGCGGCTCGGCGCGGGTGTGGGGGCCGGAGGGCTCCTTCATCGAGGACAACAACTCGCTGGCGCTGGCGACCATCATGACGGTGCCGCTGATCCGCTACCTGCAGTTGCAGTCGACCCAGCGCTGGCAGCGCCACCTGGCGACGGTGGCGATGCTGCTGTGCATGGCCTCGGCGGTGGGCTCGCAATCGCGCGGGGCCTTCCTGGCGATCGTGATGATGTCCTTCTTCATGTGGCTCAAGAGCCGCAACAAGCTGCCGCTGGCACTGGTGGTGCTGGTGGCGCTGCCGCTGATCTTCGTCTTCATGCCGGACAGCTGGACCGACCGGATGGAGACCATCAGGACCTACGACCAGGACGCATCGGCGATGGGCCGCATCAACGCCTGGCAGATGGCCTGGCGGCTGGCGACCGACCTGTTCCCGTTCGGCGGCGGCTTCACCGTGGCGGGGGCGGCGGTGTTCGCGAAGTACGCGCCCGATCCGTCGATCCCGCTGACGGCCCACAGCATCTACTTCCAGGCGATGGGCGAGCACGGCTTCATGGGGCTGGCGCTGTTCGTGGGCATCTTCGCGACGACCTGGCGACTGGCCGGCGCGACGATCCGCGCCAGCAAGGCCGAGCCGGACCTGCAGTGGGCGCGCGACCTCGCGGCGATGTGCCAGGTGGGCTTGATCGGCTACGCCACCGGCGGGGCTTTCCTGAGCCTGGTGTATTTCGACCTGCCGTATTACCTCGTGCTGATCGTCGTGGTGGTGAACCGGATCGTCGCGGCCGAGATGGCGCAGCGCAAGCAGGCCGCGATCGCCGCGGGCCAGCTGCCGCGCGACGTCCATTCGCCGTACTGGGGGAGCGTCTGATGCTGGCGGGGCTGAGCCTGCTGGGCTGGCCGCGCGGCGAGTCCGCGCTGAGCATCCTGATCTACCACCGCGTGCTGCCGTCGCCCGACGCGCTGCGCCCGGGCGAGATCGACGCGGCGCGCTTCGAGGCGCAGGTGGCCTTCCTGGCGCGGCATTTCACGCTGATGACGGTCAGCGACGCCGCGGCCGCGCTGCGCGAGCGTCGCCTGCCGCGGCGCGCGGCCTGCATCACCTTCGACGACGGCTACGCCGACAACTGGACCGTGGCGCATCCGATCCTGGCGCGCCATGGCGCGCGCGCGACCGTGTTCGTCGCCACCGGCTACCTCAACGGCGGCCGCATGTTCAGCGACACGGTGATCGAATTCGTGCGGCGCGTGCCGGGGCCGGTGCTGGACCTGTCGGCGGTGGGCATGGGCGTGCATCCGGTGGCGACGGTGGAGGAGCGGCTGAAGGCGGTGTCGGCGCTGCAGGTGCAGCTGAAGTACCTGGCGCCGGACGAGCGCGAGGCGCAGCTGCGGCGGATGCTGGCGGCGCTGCCGGTGGGCCCGATGCCGGACGACCTGATGCTCACCGACGCGCAGCTGCGGCAACTGGCCGACGCGGGCCATGAGATCGGCGGCCACACGGTGGACCACACGGTGCTGACGACGCTGACGCCGGACGGCGCGCGCGAGCAGGTGCGCGCCGGGCGCGACCACCTGGCCGCGCTGCTGGGCCGGCCGGTGCGCAGCTTCGCGTATCCGAACGGCCGGCCGGTGCGCGACTACGACGCCGGCCATGCGGCCATGCTGCGCGAGCTGGGTTTCGAGGCCGCGGTGAGCACCGCGGCCGGCGTGGCGCTGCCGGGCGCGGACTGCTTCCAGCTGCCGCGCTACACGCCCTGGGGGCGCTCGACCGCGATGTTCGCGGCCCGCATGATGCGCAACGCGCGGATGGGCGGGCCGGCGGCGGTCGTCTGAGCGCGCGCCCTCGAGGGGGCGCCAGTGGATGGGCGCAATCACGCAAAGTAGTGGATCACGCGATCGTCGGCGCCGCGCAACGAGCGACCGGCCGACACGGCCTGGGTGAAATCCACCGCGCGCTGGCGGCCCAAGAATGGACGGCCTGGAGGTGAATCCATGCTGCAAGTCCTTCATCGCATCCTTGATCGCATCCGCGCGGCGCGCGAGCCGGAGCACCGAGCTGGCCCCGCGATCGATGAGCGGGTCTTCCACCGTCCGGCGCTGGCCGAGGATCTGGCCGCGAGCCTGTTGTCGCGCTCCTACGCCTCCGGGATGTTCCTCACGGCGCCCCGCCGCACGGGGAAAAGCACCTTCATCCGCCATGACCTGATTCCCGCACTCGAGCGTCAGCATCGCGCGCTCGTCCTCTACGCCGACCTCTGGGAGCACCGCGCCGAGGACCCGGGCGCCGTGATCGTCGGACTGGTGGCCCGCGCGCTGAAGGCGCGCAAATCCGCGGCGCAAGCGGTGCTGGAGCGGTTCCGCCTGTCCCGACTGAAGGTGCCGGGCCTCGAACTCGACATGGACAAGGCCGCCCCGGCGCCGGCGCTGCAACCCTCCCTGCGCCAATCGCTGGAGCGCCTTTCGAACCTGACGCGGCGCACCGTCGTGCTGATCGTCGACGAAGCCCAGCACACGCAGACCACCGCCTACGGGCGCGAAGTGATGTTCATGCTCAAGTCGGCACGCGACCAGTTGAGCAATCGGGAGCTGCTGATGTTCCGGCTGCTGATGACCGGCTCGCACCACGCGAAGATCGAGCGGCTGGTCCGCTACAAGCATGAGGCGTTCTACTGCGCCCCATTGAAGGCGATGCCGACCTTGGGGGGCGAGGACTACTTCGAATGGGAGCGGGCCGCCCACGCGCCGGCCTTTCTCCCCGCGCTCGACGCCATGGGCCAGGCCTTCGAGATCTGCCTGCGCCGGCCGGAGGTGTTCCACATCGCCTGCCAGGCTGCCAGCGCCCGGGTGGCGACCACCGCGGAGAGCCAGGAGCAGTTGCTGTTGCGGATGGCACGCCGGCACATCGATGCCGAGCGGCAGGAGTTCCTGCATCGGCTGATGAAGCTGGATCCGCTGGACCAGGCGGTGCTGCGATCGATGGCGGAGGCAGGGCCGTCCTTCGCGCCGTTCTTTCCGGCGGCGGGGGAGCGGATCTCGGCGCTGCTGGCAGCGATGCCGGGCACGCCGGCGCGGCCCACCTCGCCGGGCGACATCCGCGCTGCGCTCACCCGGCTCTGCGAGGCCAACCTGGTGTGGAGCGGCGACGGCCCCTACGTGTTGGAGGACGCACAAGCCGCGGTGTGGCTGAGGGAGCTGGAGTTGCCGAGACTCACAGCCGATAGTTCGGCCGCCGCCCTCGCAGCCATTGCTCCAGCATCATCAGGATCCACACCATCTCGCCGTAGTACCCGGGGTGCTCCGGCAGTCGCTGCTTGAGCAGGCTCTCGATGAAGGCCGGCCGGACGATGCCGCGCGTGGCCAGGCTGCTCAGCGAATCCTCCGCCAGCGCGCGCAGCTGCGCGTCGCGCGTCGCCCAGACGCCGAAGGGCAGGCCGAACCCCTGCTTCTTCTTGACGATGATCTCGTCGGGCAGGAAGCCGCGCAGCGCCTCCTTGAAGAACCAGCGCAGCTTCAGCCCCTTGAGCTTGTAGTCCGCCGGCAGGCGCTCCGAGAAGGCCAGCAGCTCGTCGTCCAGCATCGGGAAACCGACCGAGGTGCCCGCCAGCGAGGTCGTGCCCACCACCTTGGGCAGGTCGGTGTCCGCCAGCGTGTAGCGCCAGTCGAAGGCCAGCATGCGGTCGACCAGCCGTCCGGTCTTGATCGCGTTCCACACCTGGCGCTGCTGCTTCTGCGGCCCGAGCGGGTCGACGCGTCGCAGGAAGTCGGTTTCCAGCACCTCGCCCAGGCCCAGCCGCGTCAGCAGGTTGTAGCTCTGCAGGCGGTCGGGCATCGGCACCCGGGCCTGGTCGATGTAGCTCGCGCCCTTCTTCAGCAGCGGCAGCTTGCCCACCGGCGAGCCGAACACCGGCTGCAGCACGAAGTCGCGCAGCGGTCCCGGCACGCGCCCGTACCACGAGAACACCGTCTGCTTGGCGTAGCGGGTGTTGCCGCCGAAGAGCTCGTCGCCACCGTCGCCGGCCAGCAGGTGCCGCACGCCGTTGTCGTGCGCGCGCCGGGCGCAGTAGTAGGCCGGCAGCGCCGAGCTGTTGCCGAAGGGCTGGTCGTAGTGGGTCGCGACCTTGGCGATGCCGTCGACCAGGTCCCGGGGCGTCACGTAGTACTCGTGGTGCCGGCAGCCGAAGTGCTTGGCCGCGATGCGCGCGAAGGCCATCTCGTCGTAGCCCTCGGCCTCGAAGCCGATCGAGTAGGTGTCCGCCGGCCGGCCCGCGACGCGGCTCAGCATGCCGGCGACCGTCGAGCTGTCGGTGCCGCCGCTCAGGAAGCAGGCCGCGTCCGGCGCCTGCATCGCCCGTTGCACCGAGCGCTCCAGGATCTGCCGGAACTCGTCCTTCAGGTCCTCGAGCCGCGGTGCGGGCTCGGCGCGGAAGGTCGGTGTCCAGTAGGGCAGCACGCGCAGCTCGCCGCGCTCGAAGATGCCCACATGCCCCGGCGGCAGGCGGAAGATGTTGCGGAAGACCGTCCGCGGCGACGGGATGACATGGAAATAGAGGTAGTCGAACAGCGCCTGCGGATCGAGGTCGGCCTCGTCGCCGGCCAGGTCGTCCGCGCGGGTGGCGACCTGCAGTTCATGGCCGACGATGCGATAGCACAGCGGCTCGATGCCGAAGCGGTCGGTCGCCAGCACGGTGCGGCCGCCGGGCTGGCGCCAGGCCACCGAGAAGCGGCCGCCGACCTGCGCCAGCGCCGGTACCGGATCGGTCGCCGACAGCAGCGTCTGCCAGGCGGCGTCGCGTTGCGCGGCCGGGGCGTCGGCGGGAAGGCCCGGCAGGGCCGGTTGTCCGGTGGAGAGGAAAAGGGCGGTGCTCGTCATCGTTCTGGGCGGTCCGGGGTCCGACCGCGGTGCGGAAAGGGTGCGCGCGCGGGCTGGGGGATTCTGTCGTGGAAACGTGGCGCTTCCACCCGCGCGGACCCCTGGGTTCGCGGGGAGCGCGGGCGGGGTCCGCGTCCCGGCCATGCCGCACAATCGCGGCCTGCCCGCCGCCGGTGGCGGGTGCTGGAGCCGGTTTGCAGATTCACTGGATGCCTCACGCGCTGAACCCGGCCTATGCCGGCGTGCGCTTGCGCTGCCTGATGCCGAGCCGCGAATTGCGGCGCTCGGGCCTGGCGTCGCGCGTGCTGGATCCGGCGGCTCCATCGCCGGCGCTGCCGTCAGGCGGCGTGCTGGTGGTGCAGGCGAAGTGGCTGCTGGACGCGGGATCGCCCGGCGCGCTGCGCGCGCGGACCGCGCAACTGGCCCAGGCCCGCGAGCGCGGCGCCCGGCTGGTGCTGGACAGCTTCGACAACTATTTCCTGAACGAATCCGGCGACCCGGCCCGCGCCGAACTGCTGGCCGCCTATCGTGAGGCTCTACCGCTGTTCAGCTTGTTCACCGTCTCCTCGCCGGGCCTGAAGCCGCTGCTGGAGGCCGAGCTGCCGCCGGACCTGCGGACCGCCGCGCCGGTGCGGGTCGTCGGCGATCCGGTCGAGACGCCGGCGGCGGCGCGCGACTTCGAATCGCTGCCGCATCGCCTGCATCCGGGCCGCTGGAGCGGCCACTGGCGCGCCTGGCGCGAACTGCGCGAGCACCGCGCGCAGCGCCGCCAGGCCCGGCAGCTGATGTGGTTCGGCAATCACGGCAGCGCCTACGCGACCGGCGGCATGACTGAGCTCGAGCGCCTGCTGCCGCTGCTGGAAGCCGCGTCGCGGCGGCAGCCGCTGCGGCTGACGGTGGTCAGCAACTCCGAGCAGCGCTACCGCGAGCTGCTGGGCCGCGCCGCCTTCCCGCACCGCTACCGGCCCTGGGACCGGCTGCACTTCCTGTCGCTGCTGGGCGAGCAGGACCTGGTGCTGCTGCCGGCCCGCATGACCGCCTTCACGATGGCCAAGAGCAACAACCGCATGCTGCTGGCGCTGGCCCAGGGCGTGCCGGTGATGGCCGATCCCTTGCCCGACTACCAGCCCTGGCGCGCGTTCTGCGCGCTGGACGAGTGGGACCGCCTCGCCGAGCACCTCGTCGACCCGGCCCCGCTGGCCGCCCGAGCCCGCGCCGCGATGCCCGCCATCGAGCGCGACTACTCCACGCGCGCCATCGCCGCCCAATGGCGCGAGGCGCTGCAAGCTCCCGCTGTCCGATGAGCCGCATGACCCCTGATGCCCTCGCCACGCCGCAGCCGCCCGTCGCCGCTGCCGTGCCAGCCGCCGCTGATGCCGTCGGCGCCGCTGACACCGCTGGTTCCAGCGCCCCGGTGGAGGCCGGATCGTTGCCCGCGTCCTCGCCCGACGAGCCGCTGGCGATCGCCATCGTGCTGCCGCAGTTCCACCCGATCCCGGAGAACGACGCCTGGTGGGGCAAGGGCTTCACCGAGTGGCGCAACGTCGCCAAGGCGCGGCCCCTCTACAAGGGCCATCACCAGCCGCACCTGCCGGGCGAGCTCGGCTTCTACGACCTGCGCCTGCCCGAGGCGCGCGCCGCGCAGGCGGCGCTGGCGCGGCAGTACGGCATCGGCGGCTTCTGCTACTACCACTACTGGTTCAACGGCCACCGCCTGCTGGAGCGCCCGGTCGAGGAGATCCGCGCCAGCGGCGAGCCGGACTTCCCCTACTGCCTGGCCTGGGCCAACGAGAACTGGAGCCGCGCCTGGAACGGCAGCGAGCGCGAGATGCTGATGCAGCAGCGCTACTCCGACGAGGACGACGAGGCCCACATCCGCACGCTGCTGCCGCACTTCCGCGATCCGCGCTACATCCGCATCGACGGCAAGCCGCTGTTCATCGTCTACAAGGTCGACCACCTGCCCGATCCGCGGCGCACGCTCGAGACCTGGCGCCGCATCGCGCGCGAGGAGGGCGTCGGCGAGCTGACGCTGGCCCAGTTCGAATGGAGCGGCAGCGGCTCCGGCGCCGATCCGCGCGAGGTCGGGCTGGACCTGTCGATCGAGTTCGCGCCCGACTGGCGGCGCCTGGGCGGACGGCACTTCACCGGCTGGAAATCGCGGCTGCTGATGGCGCTGGGCCTGCTGCCCAAGGCCTACGGCGAGCACAACTTCTTCGACTACCAGCGCATGGTCGACGGCGTGCTGGCCAAGCCCGCGCCGCGTTATCCCTTCCTGCGCTGCGTCAGCCCCGGCTTCGACAACAGCGCGCGGCGCTCGGCCGGCGCGACCATCCTGATGAACAACACGCCGGCGCGTTACCGGCGCTGGCTCGAGGCGGCGCTCGCCTGGACCCGCCAGCACCAGCCGCCCAAGCGCCAGGTGGTGTTCATCAATGCCTGGAACGAATGGGCCGAGGGCAACCACCTCGAGCCCGACACGATGAACGGCCACGCCTACCTGGAAGCGACCCGGGACGCGCTGCGCCCGGGCCGCTGAGCGGCATCACGGGCTGGAGTCGTCGACGGCGCCCCTGAGGTCGGGGCACCGGGCCATCGAGTCACGAGTCACCGAGTCACCGAATCGTCGATTCGTCGATTCGTCGATTCGTCGAGCGGCCCGGGTTCTGGCGCTGCCGGCTCAGCGCCGCCCGATCCAGGCCGCGCAGGCGGCCTGATGCCGCGCCACCGAACCCCGCATCGACGCGAGCGCCTCCTCGGTGCGCCGCAGGTCCTCGGCGATGCGCGGGGCGCGGTCGATGGCGGCCAGCCAGTAGTCGCACATGCTGGCCTCGTCATCGCACTCGTGCAGCACGCCGCGGTCGCGCAGCAGCCGGTAGACGGGGTAGGACGGATAGGTCGTGTCCCAGCCGCCGCGGATCGTCAGCGGCTTGTTGAGCCCCAGCGGCTCCAGCACGTTGTGGTCGACGCCGACATGCGCGACGCTCGCCGCGGCATAGAAGTCCCGCAGCTCGCCGACGGTGTCCAGCACCAGGCACTGCACCTGCGGCGCCAGCGGCCCGTCCTCCAGCTGCGAGCGCCGCGCCACCACCAAGCCGGCCTCGCCGAGCTGCGCCAGCAGGGCGCTCATGCGCTCGAGGTTCTCCGGATGACGGGGCGCGAGGATCAGCAGCGCGCGCGGATGCGTGCGGCGCAGCCGCTCGAAGGCGCCCAGCACCTGGCGCTGCTCCGCCAGCTCGGTGACGCAGCCGCCCACGATCACCGGACGGTCGGTGGCCAGCAGCTCGCCCAGCAGGCGCGGGCTGTGCGTGGCCTGCTCGACGCGCCAGTCGGCCCGCCGCATCGCATCGAACTTCATGTTGCCGGTGACCTGCAGCCGCTCGCGCGGCGCGCCGCGGGCCTCAAGCGCGCGCGCGGTCTCGGCGTCCTGCACGCACAGCAGGTCGAAGGCGCCGAGGAAGTCGCGCTCCAGCAGGCGGCGCTCGAGCTGGTCCAGCCGCGCCGGCGGGTCGTAGTGATAGAGCCAGCCGTTGAGCATCAGCGTGGCGGCGCCGCGGCGGCGCGCCTCGCGCAGGAAGGCGTAGGAGAAGCGGCAGGGCGCCTCCGAGGGCAGGCAGGGGATCTCGGCCAGCGCCAGCATCGCCGGCGGCAGCACGCGCGCGAGCCGGCGCGCGTCGCTGCTGTGGCCGCGGCTGATGCAGACCACCGCCTGCGGCAGGCGCGCCAGGTAGGCCTCGCGGTAATGCGCGTGCTCGGTGATCAGCACCGGGCGCAGGTCGGGGCGCTGCGCGGTCAGCCATTCGATCATCGGCGCCACCGCGTTGAGCTCGCCGATGGTGGTGACGTAGAACCACAGCGCCGGGCCGCGCGCGTCGGCCGGCGTCAGCGCGAACGCGCCCAGCGTGTTGTTGCCGCGCAGGTCGCTCAGGCGCTCCAGCGCGCGGAACAGCGCCCAGCGCAGCGCTTCGCCGCGCCGGCTCGGGGCCGGCGCCACCGGCGCGGGCAGGGACGGGGTCAGCTCAGGCATGGCGGCTCCGCAAATGGGTCAGGGCGCGTCGCACCTCGGTCATCGCCGGATGCCGCAGCAGCGTGGCGCAGCCCAGCCAGGCCAGCGCGCCCGCCACGACGCACAGGGCCAGGCGCGGCACCAGCGGCAGGCCGAGCTCGTGGCTGGCCAGTTGCGCCAGGCCCAGGCCGGCGCAGCAGCCCAGCGCGAGCTGCGCGCTGACGGTGCTCGGGCCGAAGAGCTCGCGCGGGCGGGCCTGCAGCACCTCGGTCAGGTGGCGGGTGTACATCGCGACCTGCACCAGGTTGCCGATCACGAAGACGGCGGCCACCGCATGCAGGTTCCACAGCGCGGCCAGGCCCACGCAGGCCAGGTGCGTCGGCCCGTACCAGAGCGCCACCGACAGCCGGCGGCGGATCTGGCCGGTGGCCGCGAGCGCGTTGGGCGCCAGCATCGTCAGCGCGTAGGGCAGGCCGGCCAGCGCGAGCAGCGTCGCCAGCGGCGCGGCCTCGTGCCACTGCGGGCCGAAGAGCAGCGCGATGATGTCGCCCGAGAGCAGCGCCACGCCGCCCATGAAGGGCCAGGCGATGCCGGTGAAGATGGCGGTGCCCTTGGCGTAGGGCGCCACCAGGCTGTGGCCGGCGCGGTGGTCCGCGGCCAGCGCGGGCGTGGCCACGCGCAGGATCGCGGAACTGACGGTCTGCGCCAGCAGGTCGATCAAGCCGGTGGCGCGGCTGAACAGGCCCAGCGCGGTGAAGCCGAAGACCTTGCCGATGATCAGTTCATGGCCGTTGCGCGAGCCCGACTCGACCAGCCGCGAGCCGGTGAACATCGCGCCGAAGCGCAGTTGGCGGCCGACGCCGCGCAGCCGCGGCAGCAGCAGCGCGTCACGCGGCCGCAGCCAGACCAGCACGGCGACCTGGACCGCGATCCCGGCCACCGGTCCCCAGGCCAGGCTCATCGCGCCATGGCCGCGCCAGGCCAGGGCGATGCTGGTGACGGCGTTGGCGGCATTGGCGCTGACCTGGACGATGAAGACCTGGTGGAAGGCCATCTCGCGGTTGAGCAGCGCGAAGGTCGGCGAGGCCAGCGGCAGCATCACGAAATTCAGGCTCAGCACCAGCAGCAGGTCGGCCAGCAGCGGCTCGTGGTACCAGTCGGCCAGCAGGAAGCGGCCGCCCAGGATGGCCAGCGCGATGCCCCAGGCCATCAGCAGCGTGATGGTGAAGGCGCTGCGCAGCTTTTCGCGGTCGAGCTCGCGCTCCTGGATCAGGTATTCGCTGACGCCGAAGTCGCGCAGGATGGACGCCAGGTTGGTGACCACCGCGCACAGCGAATAGACGCCGACCTGGGTCGGCGTCAGCAGCCGCGCCAGGATCATCGTCGTCGGGACGGTGATCAGCAGGCTCAGGTAGCGCTCGGCGAAGGACCAGGCCAGCGCGCCGCGCACGGTCGGCGACTTGCTCATGCGTCGCCCTTCATGGCGCGGACTCCGCCCGTGCGGACGAAGCGCCCGGCGCGCCCGTCGCGGCGCCCGCGTGGGGCGTGTTGACCGGCGCACCGGTCGGGGCGGGCGCCGTCGTGGCTGAGGCCGTCGGTGCCAGCGCTTCGGCGGCGGCCGGGCCGGCTTCGGCCGGCTGCGCGGTCGCGGTGGCCGGGCCGCGGCGCAGCCACTGCTTGAGCCGCGGCACCCAGCCCCAGCGGTACAGCGTGGCGTGGTGGATGGGACGCGCGTCGGCGGTCCAGCGCGTGTGCCACTCCATGACCTTGCCGTAGAACTCGATGCGGCGGATCGGCCCGCCCGCGGCGGCGGCCTCGAAGAGCTGCTGGAACTGCAGCTGCCGCATCAGCGTCGACGGCGACACCGCCTTGTGCGCCTCGTCGTAGGCGGTCTTGAGGATCACGATCTTCGAGCCCGATTCGATGCACAGGTCCATCGCGACGACGGCGTCGTCGAACCAGTACTGGTACAGGCGCGCGCGGCCGTCCCGCGCGAAGGACTCCAGCATCGCGCGGTAGAACTCGTACTGCGGATGGCCCGGCGCGATCGCCGTGCCCTCGGAGCCCTTCCAGCCGCTGGCCTCGAGCTGGCCGTAGCGCACCAGCGCCGGCGCGACGTCCTCGGGCCGCGTCAGGCATTCGAGCCGCGTGACCGTGCCGGCCGTGTCCAGCTTCTTCTGCTGCTTGCGCAGGTTCTGGCGCAGGTTCTTGCCGCGGGCTTCCCAGTAGGTCTCGAAGTCGCCGGCGAGGTCCACCCAGGCGGTGTCGATGTAGTCCTGGCCGCGCCAGCGCGCGCCATCGTCGGCGCGCGGATGGAAGAGGCTGTCCAGCTGCGTCAGGCCCAGCGCCAGCGCCGACAGCGGCAGCGCGCGCAGCAGCCCGTCGGCCAGGGCCTCCAGCGGCGCGCCGGCGTCGCTCAGCCACGCGCCCAGCGGCAGCTGCGAGGGCTGGAAGGTCGACCACTGCCCGGCGCCTCGCGGCGCCACGATGGCCGCGGCGCGCGGCGCCTTCGGGTCACCGAACAGCGCGAGCCGCTCGCGGCCGGTGCCGAAGGAGCGCAGCAGCGGCGTGAGGAAGGCGCTCTCCAGGAAGGGCAGGCCGGCCACGCGCGCCTGCAGCGCATCCCAGGCGGCGGCGTGCGGCGCGAAGGCGGCCGCGTCCGGCAATGGGATGAGCGTCCAGCGGGCGTTGGTGGATAGGGGCGACGTGGTCGGCGTGTGGGGTGTCGTCGGGGTCATGGGCGGGCCTCGGCGGTGGGCATCTGGGGGGCGCAGGCTTCGTCGAGCACGCGGGCGAGCTCGCCGGTGCGCGACTCGCGCGAGGCGGCGGCGATGGCCGAAGCCGCGGGCAGCGCGGCACGGCCATGGAACAGGTCATCGAGGAAGCGATCGAGCACCGCCGCGACGCCGGGGCCGTCCTCCAGCGCCGCGATCCGCGGCAGGCCGGCGCGGCGCATCAGTTGCGCGGTGTCGCCGGCCAGGTCAGCCAGCGTCAGCACCGGGCGGCGCGCGCGCAGGTACTCGTAGGCCTTGGCGGGAATCTGGTCATTGCAGTCGTTCGACTGCAGCAGCAGCAGCGCGTCGGCGCGCAGCATCTCGGCCAGCGCGTCGGCATAGGGCAGCGGCGGCGCGACCTCGACCAGGTCGGCCACGTCCAGCCGGCGCGCCAGCGCCAGCACGAAGTCGTCATGCGCGGTCGCGCGCAGCCGCAGCCGCAGTCGCGCCGCGTCGACCCGGCCCGCGACCTTGGCGGCGGCCAGCGCCTCGAACAGGCGCGCCGGGCTGCGCCAGTCGGGATAGACGACGCCGCTGTGCAGCAACACGCGCGGGCCGGCGGCGGGCGCTGCAGCCGTCGAGGGCGGGGCGTTCGCGCCTTCCATCCGCACGGCGCGCTCGGCCTGCTGGAAGGCGGCCTCGCTGTAGCCGTTCTCGATCACGCGCAGGCGGTCGGCGGCGGCCGGGAAGCGCTGCGCATACAGCCGCGCCGCGCCGGGCGTGGTGAAGGTGCAGCGCGCCGCGCGCGCGAAGACCTTGCGCTCGACCGCGGCGAAGCTGCGCCACAGCACCGGATCGGCCGGGTAGCCGTCGTGGGCCATCGGGTCGCGGAAGTCGGCGACCCAGGGCAGGCCGCTCAGGCGCGACAGCCAGTAGCCGACCAGGTGCGCCGTCGGGATCGGATAGGTGCTCCAGATCGCGTCGGGCCGCGTCTGGCGGATCAGCCGCAGGCCGGCCGGCACGGCGCCCAGCAGCCAGCTGTGCCAGCGGTCCGGAAGCGCCAGGAAGCCCGGGTAGCGGCCGCCGATCGACAGGTGCCGCGCGGCGTCCAGCGCGAAGGCCCGGCGCACCGGCAGCTCCGGCGGGATCTCTTCGAGCAGGTCGTCGCCGGTGTGCGCATGCGCGCGCGGATGCGCGGTCAGCACGCTCGGCGACCAGCCCAGCGCCGGCAGCTGCTGCGCGAAGCGCAAGGCGCGCTGCACGCCGCTGCTGCCCGCCATCGGCGGGAACTGGAAGGACACCATGAGCACGCGCCGCATGACTGGAGCCTCAGCGCGCGGGCGCGATGAAAAGGCGCTCGACCTGCTCGACGATGCGGCGCAGGTCGGCGTCGGTGAGGTCCTGGTGGCAGGCCAGCTGCAGCACGTGGTGCGACCAGGCCTTGCCGGCATCGCCCGGCAGCGCCGGCACGCCGGGCCAGAGCCGGTCCCAGCGCGACACCGGCACGCCCAGGCGGCGCATCTCCAGGTAGCCCGGGTCGGGCGTGCGCACCCACAGCGGGAAGACGTAGGGCGCGCAGTCCGGCGGCAGGGCCGGCAGCAGCGGGTGCACGCCGTCGCGGTCGCTGAAGGCCTCGGTGAACAGCGCGTAGTTGCGGCGGCGGGCCTCGACGATGCGATGGCGCGGCACGCGCCGCGAGATCCAGCCGCTGGCCCGCGTGAGCGCGCGGTGCGACAGCGGCAGGTCGATCAGCGCCATGTTGGCGTCGATCTCGCCGCTCTCGTCGAGCTCGCCGTAATGGCTGGGCGCGGCCGGCGCGCCGCCGCCGCTCACCACGCGGCGCAGCGCGCTCTTGAGCGCGAAGGCGCCGCGGATCAGCCGGTTCAGCCCCGTCAGGCGGTCGTGCGTGGCGCCCATGTGCAGGATGTCGGACGCCGCCTTGACCTGCTCGATGCGACCGGCCGGCGTCAGCGGCGGCAGGGCCAGGTCGGCGCGGTTGAGCGCCAGGATGCCGCCCTCGGGCGTCGGGAAGAACTTGGTCAGGCTGGCGATCGCGACGTCGCCCCAGGAGCCGATCGGCCGCGCGCCGGCGCGGCCGAACATCGCATGCGCGCAGTCCTCGATCAGCGCGATGCCGCGCGCGTCGCACCAGGCGCGCACCGCGTCCATCGGCTGCGGCAGGCCGAAGTAGTGCGGCACCAGCAGCGCCTTCGGATGCGCCGGCCCGTGGGCCGAGAGCCAGTCCAGGCGCGGCACGCCGTGCTCGTCGATGGGATAGAAGGCCGCGTCGGCGCCCAGCGTCTTCACCGGCGAGACCATGGTCGGGCAGTGGTAGGACGGCAGCAGCACCAGGTCGCCCGGACCGACGTCCAGGCACTCGAGCGCGAGCAGGATGGCCGCGCGCCCGCTGGTGGTGAGCAGGTGGCGCGGGTGGTCGAGCAGGCTGTGCTGGTCGACCCGGGCGGCACCGGCGAAGGTGCGCCAGCCGATGACGGGCAGCCGGGGCGCGAGCATGGGAGGCGGCGGGCTCAAGTCGGAGGGCCTGCCGGTCAGCGGGAGGCGGGCGGCGTGGCGGCGCCGGACGCCGGGGCCGGGCCTGATGCCGATGCCGATGCCGATGCCGATGCCGATGCCGGCGATGACGCCGGCGCGGAAGCGGCCGGTGCGGGCTCGGAGGCCGAGGGCGCGGGCGCCGAGGCGGCCTCGCCCGGCAGCTGGATGTCCGACGGCCAGCGGTTGATCGCGATCAGGCGCTGACGCAGCACCGGGTGCGTCATGCCGGCGCCGTAGGCGCGGCGGGCCGCGTCCACCGCCATGTCGACCTGATTGAGGTCCAGCGCGACCATGCCCACGTTGTAGACCGAGAACGCGTTGTCGCCGGTCAGCTTGGACGCGGCCTCCAGCTGTTCCTTGGCCGGCCCCGGCTTGCCCTTGCCGTTCAGGTAGCCGGCGTAGATCAGGCGCACGATGACGTCGTCCGCCTTCCAGGCCAGCGCGCGCTTGAAGTAGCAGTCGACGGTGAACAGCGCGTCGGGCGGCTGGTCGCGCTTGGTGCGCTCGCCGTAGAGCATCATCGCCACCAGCGCGCGATGGTGGTTGGGGAAGGCGCGCAGCGTGTAGTCGATGTCGCTGCCGATCGTGCCGCGCTTGCACTTGACCAGCGCCTCGCAGGTGTCGATGAAGTGGGCGCCTTCGACCATCAGCAGCGGCGACATCTGCTTGGTCACCGGGTCGATCTCCGGCGCGTCCTTGTACTGGCGGTAGTCGTAGGGCCCGTAGTTGTTGGCCAGCCCGCCGCAGCCCACGCCCTGCGCGACGGCGGCCTGGGTGACGACGGCGCCGGCCAGCGCCAGCGCGAGGGTGCGCCAGCCGGCGCGGGGGAACGGAAGGGCGGACATGGCGGTGCTCCGGGTGGGCCGGGGTTCCGGTCAGGAGGCGGCCGGCACGTCGCGGACGAAGGCGGCGGTGAGCCGCTCGACCTGCGCGCGCCAGGCGGCGGTGGAGAAGGTGTGGTCCGCGTCGGGCAGGTCCTCGCGGCGCAGCCCGGGGCGGCCGAGCAGGCCGCGCCAGGCCGGGCCGCCGTCGCGGCAGCGGTCCAGGAATTCCTTGGCGACATAGTCGTCGCCGGACAGGATCAGCAGCACCGGACCGCCGAAGGCGCGCAGGCCGTCGGCCATCTGCTCGGTGTAGTGGCGCGGGTCCGCGGCCGCCGGTCCGGCCGACCTTCCGGTCGACGTTCCCGCCGACGTCTTGGCCGACGCGGCACGGCCCTGCGCCAGCTTGCCCAGCAACTCGCGGACGGCGCCCAGGCCGACCCGGCCGCTCAGCAGCTTGCGCCAGAACGACGGCTGGCGCAGCCGGTCCAGGTAGTAGTGCCTGACCTGCGTGCGGGCCAGGCTGGCCTCGGTGCGGACCCAGGGGTTGGCCAGGCACAGGCCGGCGATGCGCGCGTCGCGGCGGCGGTGCACGTAGAGCAGCGCGGCCGAGGCGGCGTCGCACAGGCCCCAGAGCACCACGCGCCGCAGCGCCGGGCGCTCGCGCTGCCAGGCGTCGAGGGCGGCGGCGATGTCGGCGTCGAGCTGGTCGAAGCCGCGCTGGTCGCCCTGGGCATCGCCCATGCCGCGGTGGTCCAGGCGCAGGCAGGGCACGCCGGCGGCGGCCAGCGCGCGGCCCAGCAGCGTGAATTGGCGGTGGCTGCCGACGCGGTATTGTGGCCCGCCGACGATCAGCAGCACGCCGGTGTCCGAGGGCGCTGTCGCCGCGGTGGCCTCGGCCGGCTCGCTCAGCAGGCCGACCAGCGACGCGCCCTCGCAGTCGATGCGCAGCAGGCTGTCGCGGTGCGTGGTGGCGGCGAGCGCGCTCATGCGGCGATGGCCTCGGCGGGCGCCGCGGCGAAGTCAGCCTCGGCCCGCAGCGCGGCGAGGCTGGCCTCGATCAGGCGGGGGGCTTCCTCGATCTCGGTCGCGGCCCAGAAGGACGGTCCCTGGCAGACCGCCGCGCGCACTTCGGCGCCCTGGGCCTGCCAGGCTTGCACGGCCATCGACGCGGCCGGGGTGAGCGTGGCGTTCTCGCGCGGCGAGAGCTCCAGCCACGCGACCCGCGCCACGCGCGGCGAGGGCTTGAGCTGCGCGGCGTCCAGCCCCTCCGCCAGGGCCGGCGCCAGCAGGTAGCCGGCGATCTCCACCGGCTCGCCGCGCGCGAGCTGGTCGCGCATCGCCTGCACGGCGCCCTTGGCCTGGCCGCCGATCAGGTCGGCCGCCACGCGCAGCCGCATGAACTGCTGGAGCTGGAGCTTGCCCGCGGTCACCGGTTGCCACAGCAGCAGGTGCAGCGGCCGGTCGGTCACCGCGTCGAACACGGCCGGCGCCAGCAGCGCGCCGGCGCGCAGGCCCCACAGCCACAGCGGCGGACGGCCACCATCGGGGCGGGGCAGGGCGCGGGCATCGAGCCAGCCGGCGGCCAGGCGGACATCGTCCTGCCAGTGCGCCCAGCTCGCATCGCCGAAGTCGCCGCTGCTGTCACCGCAGCCCAGCAGGTCCAGCGTCAGGACCTCGAAGCCGGCGGCGGCGAAGGCGCGCGCCGCCAGCGCGGTCATGCGGCGGGACTTGTTCATCTCCTCCGCGAACGGCGGCAGGAGCAGGATCTGGCCACGCGGCGCGGCGGCGAAGGGCGCAGCGGCGGCATGGTGCACGCACAGCCGCTGGCCGCGCGCGCCGGCATCCAGGAAGAACGGCGTGTCGGCGGCGGCCATGGGATCCGGGCGGCGGCGGACGGCCGCTCAGGCGGCGAGCTTGCCGTTCACGAAGTCCAGCAGGGCGCCCACCGTGGCGAAGGTGGCGCCGTCGATCTCGTCGTCGTCGACGACGATGCCGAACTGTTCCTCGAGCGCGGTGATCAGGCTGACGACCGCCATGGAGTCCAGCTCCGGGATCGCGCCCAGCAGCGCGGTGTCGACGGTGAAGTCCTTGGCGCGGCCTTCCAGGCTCAGGACGTCGTCGAGGATGGCGAGCAGGTGGTGTTGGGTGTTCATGATCGGGGCGGATCTTAACTGTGGCCCCCTCTGGGAACCCCCGGGGCGCCCCCCCATCCCAAGGGGATCTCCCCCCGTTCGTGAGGTCCTGCCGCGGGACCGCGTGAGATACTTTTTTCGCCGCGATCATGGGTCCCTTGTTTGGCCTCGATCGGCGAGGATCGGCCCCGGAATCCCCGTTCCGCCCTCCGCCCTCCGCCCTCCGTCCGGTGACCGCTCCGTCCACCGCCCATTCACCGCCCATTCACCGCCACGTGACCTCGCCGTGACCGCTTCCGCCAACGACAGCCACCTGCTCCCGCACCTGATCTGGCACAGCGCCGAGCGCGATCCGGCGGCGCCGGCGCTGCGCGACGGCGGCCGCGCGCTGAACTACGGCGAGCTCGCGGCGCAGGTCCGGGCGCTGGCCAGCGGCCTGCTGTCGCTGGGCCTGGAACGGGCCGAGCGCGTCGGCATCTACCTGGACAAGCGGCTGGAGACCGTGGTCGCCAGCTTCGCGGCGCCGGCGGCCGGCGGCGTGTTCGTCCCGGTCAATCCCATCCTCAAGCCCGAGCAGGTCGGCTTCATCGTGCGCGACTGCGAGGTCCGCGTGCTGATCACTTCGCGCGACCGTTACGCGGCGCTGCAGCCAGTGCTGGCGCAATGCCCCTCGGTGCGCCATGTCGTGCTGGTCGACCCGGCGCCCGGCACCGAGCCGCAGGGCTGGGTCCGCTACAGCGAGCTGCTGGACGCCCCGGCCCGCGCCGCACACCGCGTCATCGACACCGACATGGTGGCCATCCTCTACACCTCCGGCTCCACCGGCCGGCCCAAGGGCGTGGTGCTGTCGCATCGCAACATGGTCGCCGGCGCGAAGAGCGTCGCCAGCTACCTGGAGAACCGCCCGTCGGACCGCCTGCTGGCCGCGCTGCCGCTGTCCTTCGACGCCGGCTTCAGCCAGCTGACGACGGCCTTCCACGCCGGCGCGTCGGTGTCGCTGCTGAACTACCTGATGCCGCGCGACGTGCTCAAGGCGCTCGAACGCGACCGGATCACCGGCCTGACGGCCGTGCCGCCGCTGTACATCCAGCTGGCGCAGCTCGAGTGGCCGGCGGTCATCGACCAGCAGCTGCGCTACTTCGCCAACACCGGCGGCCGCATGCCGCGCGAGACGCTGGGCCTGCTGCGCCAGCGGGTGCCGTCGGCGCGCCCCTTCCTGATGTACGGCCTGACCGAGGCCTTCCGCTCGACCTACCTGCCGCCGGAGGAGGTGGACCGCCGGCCCGACTCGATCGGCAAGGCCATCCCCAATGCCGAGATCCTGGTGCTGCGCGAGGACGGCACGCCCTGCGCGCCCGACGAGCCCGGCGAGCTGGTGCATCGCGGCGCGCTGGTCGGCCTGGGCTACTGGAACGATGCCGAGAAGACGGCCGAGCGCTACAAGCTGCTGCCGCCGGGCGTCGGCGGCCGCGAGGCCGGCCTGCAGCTGCCCGAGTTCGCGGTCTTCTCCGGCGACAACGTGCGCCAGGACGCCGAGGGTTTCCTGTACTTCATCGGCCGGCGCGACGAGATGATCAAGACCTCCGGCTACCGGGTCAGCCCGACCGAGGTCGAGGAGATCCTGTACGCGACCCAGCTGGTGGGGGAGTGCGTCGCCTTCGGCGTCGACCATCCGACGCTGGGGCAGGCGATCCAGGTGATCGCGACGCCGCCGGCCGGCGGCGAGACGCTCGACGCGACCGCGCTGCTGGCGGCCTGCAAGGCGCGCATGCCGGCCTACATGATCCCGTCCGGCATCGAGTCGCAGGCCGGGCCGCTGCCCCGCAACCCGAACGGGAAGATCGACCGCAAGCTGCTGAGCACCGACTGGGTGGCCCGGCAGGAAGCCCAATGACACCGGCGCGCGACCCGCGCCGGCCCCCCGCACCGTGAGCATCGACGACCAGCCCCAATCCCTCGCCCCCGCGGCATCCGCCAAGGCCGCGCCGCGGCACGCGCCGATGGACCAGTTCGAGTCCCGCGACGGCGTGCTGCTGGTCGGCGGCCAGCCGCTGACGCGGCTCGCGGACCGCATCGGCCGCACGCCGTTCTATGCCTACGACCGCGCGCTGCTGACGCGCCGTGTCGAGGCCCTGCGCGCCGCGATGCCGCCGAAGCTGGAGCTGCACTTCGCGATGAAGGCCAACCCGATGCCGGCGCTGGTGGCGCATCTGGCGGGCCTGGTCGACGGCATCGACGTCGCCTCCGCCGGCGAGCTGCAGGTCGCGCTGGACGCCGGCGCCGACCCGCGCGAGATCAGCTTCGCCGGCCCCGGCAAGAGCGCGCTGGAGCTGCGCCAGGCGCTGGCCGCCGGCATCCTGATCAACCTCGAATCCTTCCGCGAGGTCGAGCTGCTGCGCGCGCTGTGCGCGGAGACCGGCTACGCCGCGCGGGTGGCGGTGCGCGTCAATCCGGACTTCGAGCTCAAGTCCTCCGGCATGAAGATGGGCGGCGGCCCCAAGCAGTTCGGCGTCGACGCCGAGCAGGTGCCCGAGCTGCTGGCCCGCATCGGCGAGGCGGGCCTGGGCTTCGAGGGCTTCCACCTGTTCGCCGGCTCCCAGAACCTGAAGCCCGAGGCCATCGTCGAGGCCCAGCTCAAGAGCTTCGAACTCGCGCTGCGACTGGCGCGGCACGCGCCCGCGCCGGTGAAGGTGCTGAACCTGGGCGGCGGCTTCGGCATCCCCTACTTCCCCGGCGAGCAGCGGCTGGACCTGGGCCCGATCGCCGCCAACCTCGCGGCCCTGATCGAGCGCGCCGCCGTCGAGCTGCCGCAGGCGAAGCTGGTGGTCGAACTGGGCCGCTACCTGGTCGGCGAGGCCGGCGTCTATGTGTGCCGGGTCGTGGACCGCAAGGTGTCGCGCGGCCAGGTCTTCCTGGTCACCGACGGCGGCCTGCACCACCACCTGGCGGCCTCGGGCAACTTCGGCCAGGTCATCCGCAAGAACTATCCGGTGGCGATCGGTAACCGGATCGGCGCCGAGCCCGAGGCCGGCGTGTCCGTGGTCGGCCCGCTGTGCACGCCGCTGGACCTGCTGGGCGAGCGCATGAGCCTGGCGCGGGCGGAGCCCGGCGACCTGGTGGTCGTGTTCCAGTCCGGCGCCTACGGCATCACCGCCAGCCCGCAAGGCTTCCTGAGCCACCCGGGCGCGGCCGAGGTCCTGGTGTGAACGCCGTGCCCCGCCTGGCGCAAGTCGATGCCCTGCGTGGCATCGCGGCGCTGGCGGTGGTGCTTTTCCACTACACGACCCGCTACGACCAGCTCTTCGGCCATGCGCAGCCGCTGCGCATCGCCGTCCCTTTCGGGCACCTGGGCGTGAACCTGTTCTTCATGATCAGCGGCTTCGTCATCTTCATGACGCTGGAGCGCACCGCGCGGCCGATGGACTTCGTCGTGTCGCGCTTCAGCCGGCTCTATCCCGCCTACTGGGGCGCGCTGCTGCTGAGCTTCGCGCTGACGCACCTGCTGGGCCTGCCCGGCATGACCGTGGGCTGGGAGGTGCTGCTGGCCAACGTGACGATGGTGCAGGGCTTCTTCGGCGTCCCGCACGTGGACAACGTGTACTGGACGCTGGAGGTGGAGCTGCTCTTCTACTGCTGGGCGCTGGCCAGCTTCCGGCTTGGTGGTGGCGTCGGGCTGCGGAACTTCCTCTTCGCCTGCCTGGCGCTGCGGCTGGTCTATGCCGCGGCGCTGCTCGCGTGGGGCGTGGACCTGCCGTGGATCGGGCAGCGCTGGCTGCTGCTGCCCTACATCGCCTGGTTCGCGCTGGGCGTGGCGGTCTACCGGCTGAGCCGCGCCGGCGGGTCCGCCGATCGCGCGCTCGTGGCGGCGGCGCTGCTGGCGATCGGCCTGGCCGACGGCTGGGCGCTGGCGGCGCTGGCCGCGGTGTTCCTGGTCGTGCTGCAGGGCGCCGCGCGCGGGCGCTGGACCTGGCTGGAGCATCCGCTGCTGCTGTGGCTGGGCACGATCTCCTACACGCTCTACCTGCTGCACGAGAACATCGGCTGGGCGCTGCTGCACCGGCTGGAGGGCTGGGGCGTGCCGACGCAGCTCGCCATCGCGCTGGCGATGGCGGTCTCGGCCGGCCTGGCGCATGGCTTGACGCGGCTGGTCGAGCTGCCCGCGATGCGCTGGATCCGCGACCGCTACCGCGCCCGCTCGCCGCGGCCGGGCGCGGCCCCCGCCCAAGGCTGAGCGGCGCGCGTGCCGGGTCCGCGCCGGTACGAGGACAATGCGCGCTCGCCGGCGCGTGGACGCGCCGATGTTTCCTCAAGACGCGAAGCGCGGCGCGCGCCGGATCCCGATGACCGAAGAACGGAAGAACTCCCTGATCCCGCTGGCCATCGGCGCGGTGGCGCTGCTGTCCTGCGCCGGCATGATCGCCGCGGGGGTGGCGATGCTGCGGCAGTCCAAGGGCGCGACGCCCGCCGACGACCTGGCGCGGCGGCTGGCCGCGATCCACGACATGCCGGTGACGGCGCCCGACTGCGGCGCGGTGTTCAAGGGCGAGCAGCCGGTGGTGATCGTGGTGATGGGCCAGTCGAACGCGGCCAACCACGCCGACCCGATCCCGCCCGCGGCCGCCCCGGTGCCGCCGATGCCGGTGCTGCACCTGGGCGGCTGTGGCATGTCCACCGCGCCGGTTCCCGGCGGCACCGGCACCGGCGGCAGCCTTTGGCCGGCGGTGCACCAGGCGCTGGGCGGGCGCTGGCAGGGTCGGCCCATCGTGTGGGCGGTGGTGGCGGTGGAGGGCAGCTCGATCGCCGAGTGGACCGCCCCGGACAGCGCGCTGCGCGCCTACTGGCAGACGCAGATGGACCGGATCAAGGGCACGCGCTGGCCGGTGGCCGCGGTGCTGTGGCAGCAGGGCGAGGCCGATGCGCGCGCGCGCACAGCGATGGCCGACTACCGTGACGCGCTCGCGGCGCTGCGCGCCAGCGTGGCCGCGCGCGGCGTGGACGCGCCGTGGTGGATCGCGCGCTCGACCTACTGCCCGCCGCAGGACGGCGGCCAGGTGCGCGAGGCGGTGCGGGAACTGCTCGCGATCCCCGGCAGCGGTTTCCGCGCAGGCCCGGACACGGACACGCTGGGCCCGTCGCTGCGCAACGGCTGTCACTTCACGACCGACGGCGCGGCGCGCGCGGCCGCGATGTGGGCCGAGGTGCTGGCGCCGGCCGCCCGGGCCGCGCCTTGACGGGTCGATGACGGCGGCCTGAAGCCCGCTTCACGACGGCGGTTCTCCTCGACGACGATCCCCCCTCGGAGGGGCGTGGCGGTGCCCGGATTGCGCGTATCGTCGCGCCTTCGACGGGCGGCCGACCGCCCGCGGGAACTTCCCTGGGGAGGAACGATTGAACGCTCGTCATGTCGCGCCGCTGCTGGCGCCGTTGCTGGCGCTGGTCCTGGGCACCGCCGCCGCCGCGCCGGAAAAATGCCAGATCGAGATGATGACCATCCCGGTGCGGCTGGTTGAATCGCGACCGGTGGCCACGGTCAAGCTCAATGGGGTGCCGGTGCCGTTGCTGGTGGACAGCGGCGCGTTCTTCAGTTTCCTCAGCGAAGCCAGCGCCCGGCAGCTCAACCTGAGGCTGAAGCCGGCGCCCGACGGCCTGCGCGTCTACGGCATCACCGGCGCGGTGCAGGCGCTGAAGATCACGACGGTCCAGAGCGTCGTGCTGGAGCAGGCGGAGCTCAAGGGCGTGGAGTTCCTGGTCGGCGGCAACGAGATCAACGCCGGGATCATGGGCGTGCTGGGCCGCAACTTCCTGTCGGTGGCGGACACCGAGTACGACCTGGCCCATGGCGTGGTGCGGCTGGTGTTCCCCAAGGGCGACTGCGAGAAGACCTCGCTGGCCTACTGGGCCGGCGACGCGCCGGTGATCGAGGCGCCCTTGATCTCGTATGCGCGCAACGACCGCGCGGTGCGCGTGCCGGTGCTGATCAACGGCGAGAAGGTGCGGGCGCTGATGGACACCGGCGCGCCGACGACCGCGCTGATGATCGGCGCGGCGCGCAAGGCCGGCATCGCCGAGGCCGACTTGAAACCGGCGGGCCGCACCGGCGGCGCGGGCGCCGAGTTCGCGCGCGAATGGACGGCGCGCGTCGACCGCTTCGAGCTCGGCGGCGAGAAGGTGAGCAACAACCTGATGCGGGTGACCGACGTCAGCGACAACGAGTACGGCATGCTGCTCGGACTCGACTATTTCCTGTCCCACCGCGTCTACGTGTCGCGGCTGCAGGGCAAGGTCTACGCGACCTGGAACGGCGGGCCGGTCTTCGCCAAGGACGCGGCGAAGGCCGGCGACTACGACCAGCGTTACGCGGCTAAGGCGGAGGCGATCGCGGCGGACGATGCGGACGGTTTTGCGCGCCGCGGCAACGCTGCGCTCGTGGCTGGCGATCCCGCGCGGGCGCTGGAGGACCTGGACCGCGCGATCGCCCTGGCGCCGACGGTGGCGCTGCATCACGAGTCGCGCTCGCGGGTGAGACAGGCGCTCCGGCAGCCCAAGGAGGCACTGGCCGACCTGGACGAGGCGCTGCGGCTGGACCCGGCGATGACGGAGGCGCGACTGCACCGCGCCCAGTTGCGCGCGGCCGCTGGCGACCGCGCCGGCGCCGCCGAGGACCTGGCGGCGCTGGACGCGGCGCTGCCGCCGGGCGCGAACCTGCGGGCGGCGATGGCGCAGATGCATGCCCGGCGCGACGAGGCGCCGCAGGCGCTCAAGCAGTTCGATCTGTGGATCCGGACCCACCCGCGCGACCTGCAGCTGGCCTCGATGCATGGCGAGCGCTGCTGGATGCGCACGCGGATGAACCTGGAGATCGAGCAGGCGGTCGACGACTGCAAGGAGGCGGTGGACCTGGATGACCAGGAGGCGACCTATCACTCCTTCCTCGGCTGGGCGCGGCTGCGCCAGGGCGAGGCCGCGGCCGCGCGCAAGGCCTTCGATCGTGCGATCGCGCTCAAGCCGCTGGCCTGGGCGCACTACGGGCGCGGCGTGGCGCTGACCCGGCTCAACGAGCCGGACAAGGCCCGCCAGGACTTCGAGGCCGCGCGCCGGATCGCGCCGGCGATCGACGAGCGCGTGCGCAAGGCCGGGTTCGAAGCGCTGGCCGTCGCGCTCAAGCGCCCGGAGTGACGCGCCGGCTCAGGACCTCGTCATCGACGACTCGGCGGCGCGCTCCACGCGCGCCGCGTAGCAGCCGCGCCTGGCGAAGTGCACCTGCAGGTAGGTCACCGACGGAGGCGCGAAGAGCCGTTCGATGAGCGCCTCGATCCGGTCGCCCTCGACGAGGTCGGCGTCGACCATCATCCCGGCGGCGTCGAAGGCGCGGACCGAGAGCATGCGGCCGCGCAAGGCGCTCGGCACCTCGTTGACGCGGTCGAAGCGCTCGCCGCCGTTCTCGCGCACGTAGATCGCATGCGTGCCGCGATAGGGCGACTCGACCTCCAGGTGGACGTGGTTGAGCAGCAGCACCGTCTCGCCCGGTGCGGCATCGTCGAGCGTGATGCGGTCCGGCGCGGAGCGCGGGCTGTCGATGCGCACGCGCAGCGCGCCTAGCTCACGCAGGCGCTCGTCGGTCATCGTGAACATCGGGCGGAAAGGGGCAGGGTCGAGACCCAGGATGCGGAAATCCATGTGAGCGCGGCGCGTGGGCCGTCGGAGTGGTTGAGGCGCCCACGATAGGCAGGGGCGCTCCAACGGTCGCGCCGTTTCCGGACATGGAATTGCCGCCGGTGCCGGTCGGCATCGACCGCGGCCGAGTGCTCATCGAGCGCTTATCGGGCGCTTGTCGAGCCGTCGTCGCGCCGACATCGCGCCCTCATCGCGCCCTCATCGCGCGGTCGCGTCCTGCCCGGCCGCCTCGGGCAGCGGGACCGTCTCCGGCACGCTGACCACCACCAGCGCCTGCTCCGGCGACAGGGTCGCCAGGTCGATCGACTCGCCCGCGTGTTCCCGGCGCGCGCCGGCCTCGCGGGTGAGCGCGGCGCGGCAGGCGGTCTCGTTGGCGCAGACGATCACCCGCAGCCAGCGGTCCTGGTGACGGATGCGCACCTCGGCCTGGTCCCAGTGCACCGGCAGGCAGGCCCGCACCCGCAGCCGGCCCTGCTCGATGACGACGCCGCAGATCGACTCCAGCGAGGCCCGCAGCAGCCAGCCCGCCGAGCCGCTGTACCAGCTCCACCCGCCGCGCCCGACCCAGGGCGGCTGCGAGTAGATGTCGCCGGCCATCACGTAGGGCTCGATCGCGTAGGTCGGTCCCAGCCGCGGATCGGCCCAGCGGTGCGCGGGGCTGAGCCCGGTGTAGACCTGCCACATCGTGTCGCGCTGTCCCAGCCGCGCCAGTGCCATCAGCGCCCAGACCGCCGCGTGGTTGTACTGGCCGCCGTTCTCGCGCACGCCCGGCGCGTAGGACTGGATGTAGCCGGCGCTCGGCTGCGCCTGCGCCAGCGGCGGATGCAGCAGCCGCGCCAGCTTCGCCACCGGGTCGAGCAGCTGCGCGCAGGCGCTGGCCATCGCCTGCCGCGCATGCGCCGGATCGGCCGCCGCGGTCAGCACCGCCCAGCTCTGCGCGATCAGGTCGATCCTGCACTCGGCGTTCTCGGCCGAGCCCAGCGGCGAGCCATCGTCGAAGAAGCCGCGCCGGTACCAGCGGCCGTCCCAACCGGGCCCGTCGAGCGCCGCCACCCAGCCGTCGCGCGCCGCCTTCCATCGCGCGGCGCGCTCCTGCTCGCCGCGCGCGGTCGCGATCGGTGCGAAGTCCTCGATCACCTGCGCCAGGAACCAGGCCATCCAGACCGATTCGCCGCGGCCCTCATGGCCGACGCGGTTCATCCCGTCGTTCCAGTCGCCGGTGCCGAACAGCGGCAGCCCGTGGGGCCCGCTGTCCAGGCTGCGGTCGATCGCACGCGCCGCATGCTCGTAGACCGAGGCCATCGGCCCGTCGGTGCGTGGGCTCTCGTAGATGTCCTCGGCGCCCTCGGGCACCGGCTGGCCGACGAGGAAGGGCACCGTGTCGTCGAGCAGCGTCAGGTCGCCGGTGCGCGCCAGGTAATGCGCCAGCGCATAGGGCAGCCAGAGCCGGTCGTCGGAGAAATGCGTGCGCACGCCGGCGCCGCCGGGCTCGTGCCACCAGTGCTGCACGTCGCCCTCCGGGAACTGCCGCGCGGCGCTGCGCCGGATCTGGTCGGCCAGCAGCTGCGGCGCGACGTCGGTCAGCGCCATCGCGTCCTGCAGCTGGTCGCGGTAACCGAACGCGCCACCGGCCTGGTAGAAGCCGGCGCGGGCCCACATCCGGCACACCAGCGTCTGGTACGGGAGCCAGTGGTTCGTCAGCGCGTCGAAGCGCGGGTCCGGCGTCGACACCTGCAGGCCGCCCAGCAGTGCCGGCCACTGCCGCCGCTGCCGCGCCAGCCGCTCCGCGGGATCGAGCGCCCACGCGGCCGCCATCAGCGCCTGCGTCGCCTCGGGGGAGGGGCCGTGGCCCAGCAGCACGGTGAGCTCGGCCGGCTGCGAGACCTCGAGCTCGATCCGCGCCGCCAATGCCGCGCAGGCGTCGAGCCCGCCGCCGCAGCGCCGGGACAGCGCCTTGGGCAGGACCATGCGGCCCGCGCTGTCGAAGAACTCGCGTCGGTCGCAGGTCCAGTCCTGCGCGTCGAGACGCACGCGCGCCGGTCCGGCGGAGGCGCCGGTCCTGCGCGCCGCGTCGAGCTCGTCGCCACGTGGATCCTCACCTCGTCCGTCGCCCCGCTGGCGGGGCCGGATGCACAGCGCGGCCGTCGCGTCGCCGAAGCCGCCCAGGTGGTCCAGCTGCGTTGCCTGCAGCGTCAACGCGCGCTCGGGTTGCGGCAGCCCGGCGCCGAGCTCGCCCACGGTCAGCCAGTCGCTGCGCGTCGCCACGGACAGGCGTTCGCCGCGCGCGCTGCCCAGTTGCCATTCGGCCAGGGCCACCAGCCGCAGTCGCCGCGGTCCGCCCCCGCTGCGCCCCACGACACCCAGGCGCACCTGCACTTGCTTCACCGCCGCCTCGGGATCGACGCACCAGCACAGCTCGACGCTCAGGTCGCCCAACTGCTGGCGGCTGCGTGAATAGCCGATGCCATGCTCGATCGCCAGCGGCGCGTCGTGGCGCAGCTGGCGGCCCAGCGGCCAGACGCGGTCGTTGTCCAGGTCGTGCAGCAGCAGCCACTCGCCGGGCGGATCCAGCAGCGGGTCGTTGGACCAGGGCGTGACCTGGTGCATGCGGCTGTTGCCGGCCCAGGTGTAGCCGGCGCCCAGTTCGGTGACTTGGCAGCCGAAGTCGCGGTTCGCCAGCACATTGACCCAGGGTCGCGACGGATGCCGGTCCGGCGAGACCTCGAAGGCGAAGCCACCATGGTCGGGATCGAAGCGGCCTTCGGGTGGCCGCGGCACGGCTTCCGGCAGCGGGCGCTCGACCAGCGCATGGGCCACCGGCAGCCGCGCGGCCTCGTTGCTGGGCGCGGTGTCCTCGATCCAGCGCTCGACCTGCTGCGCCAGGCCGCGGCCGTCGGCCTGCAGCCGGATGCGGGTCAGCGTCTGCAGCGTGAAGCGCTCGTCGGGTTGCAGGTCGCTGTCGCGCAGCACATGCAGCGCCGAGCACAGGTGCGCCGGCCGTCCCTGCGCCTGGCCCTGCAGCCGCGATTGCAGCGCCTGCAGCGCCTGCTGCACCGGGGCGAGGTAGGACGGCGGCTCCTCGTTGAGCACCACCAGGTCCACGCCGATCGCGTGGGTGGTCCACATCCGCAGCGCCTTCTTCAGCGCGCGGATCAGGTCGATGCCTTCCTCGCCGCTGACGGTGACCATCAGGATGGGCCGGTCGCCCGAGATGCCGAAGCGCCACAGCGCGCGCCGGTCGCAGCGGCCGCGCGGCTCGCGGACATGGGCGGGCTCGCGCACCGCCTGGCCGGTGACCAGCGTGTTGAGCTGCAGCAGGGCGCCCCAGGTCGTGGTGTCGAACTGGAGTTCGCGCAGGCGGATGCCGCCCATCGTGTGCGACATCGACGCGGAGCGCTCGACGTGCGCCGGCTGCCGGTACTTGTCGACCAGCGCCGCCAGCAGGTCGGCGTCGCGCGCGGCCGCGGTGCAGAAGGTCAGCCGCACCGTCGCGCCGGGGGCCAGGTCCAGGCCGACCCGCAGCCCGGCGACCGGATCCAGGCCGGTGTCCAGCAGCCGCCCGGGCTCGCCGTCGGCGCTCATGTCGGCCTCGTCGTCGACGAAGCGCGGGCGCGCGTCGCCGACCGGCCGCGTCGAACTGCCGTAGCGGCCCAGCCAGCGCGCGCGATCGGCGATGGGCAGGACCTCGCGGACCGCATGGCCCTCCGGCCGGCAGTCCTCGGCGCCCGGGGCGCCGCCGGCGGGACGGGCCGGCTTGGCGCAGCCCGCGCCGGCATCCACGCCAGCCAGGAAGAAGACCGCGCGCATCGCGGCTTCGTCGAAGAGCCGCGGACGTCGACGCAAATGCAGCGCATGCTGCGCCTCGTCCCAGCGGGCCTGGATGAAGAGGTTGGAGAAGGCCGGGTGCGCCTCGTCGCCGCGCTGCGGCGCCAGCGTGGCCTCGAAGCAGGACACCAGGTCCAGCGCCAGCGGCTGATCGCCGCGGTTGGTCAGCTCGACCTGACGCAATTCGCAATCGTCCTCCGGGCTGACCCACACCGTGGTGCAGCTGTGCAGGTCCGGCCAGGTCGCCTCGAACAGCGCGCGCTCGGCCTGCATGCGCGCCGCGTAGCGCGCGCGGGGATCGGGCGCGGGGCGGGCGGTGTTGCTGAACCAGTCGGCCTCGCCGGCGCGGCGCAGCATGGTGAAGCTGCCGTGCTGATCGCGCAGCAGGTCGTCGCGCCAGCGGGTGATCGCCACGCCGTCCCAGTTGCTGTAGCCGCCGCCGTGGCTACGCAGTACCACCGAGTAGCGACCGTTGGTCAGCATGTGCGTCAGCGGCAGGGTCTCGGCCAGCGGCTCGCTCTCGCGCACCATGCGCGCCTTGCGGACCGCGCGCTTGCGCGGCAGCAGGTCGGCCGGCGGCGCCTGCAGCGGCGCCACCTCGCGCGGCGCGCGCTCATGCAGCAGCGTCGCCACCGCCTTGACGTGCGGGTCGCTCATCAGCCAGCGCCGCGGCGCGTCGTCGGCCAGAACGGCGGTCAGCGCGACGAAGCCCATCGCCTGGTGATGCGCCATGTAGGTCCGCACCAGCGTGAAGCCGGCGCCGGCGGTCTGCCGCTGTGGCGTGTAGTCCACCGCCTCGATGAAGCCGAAAGCGCCGCGCGCGCCCAGGCGCTCGAAGGCCTGCAGGTTGGACACCACCCGCACCGGCGCCACCACCGCCGCCATCACCGCCGCATAGGGCGCGAGCACCCGTTCGTCGACGGCCAGCCGCGCCAGGGCCAGGGTCTGCACGCCCTGCGGGCCGTACTGGTAGGCCAGCGTGTGGTCCTGGCCGGCGATCGCCGATTCCGAGATGCCCCACGGCGTGCCCTTGCCGCGGGCCTCCAGGCGCTGCTCCTTCACCGCCGTGCGCACGGCCCGGCCGAGTGCGCTGGCCGCGGGCTCGCGCAGCACCAGCGACGGCATCAGGTACTCGAACATCGAGCCCGACCACGACTTCAGTCCGAGCGAATCGCCGGCGCCATCGCGCGCGAAGAAGGGGCGCCCGAGCGCCTGCCAGTGTTCCGGCGGCAGGTCGCCCTTGGCGATCGCCACCAGGCTGGTGAGGCGGGCCTCGCTGGCGAGCAGGTCGTAATGGTTGTCGTCGAGCTGCTGCGCGTCGCCGCGCCAGCCGATGCGCAGCAGGCGACGCTCGGGATCGAAGAGCGGGCGGTAGTCCGCTTCCAGCCCGAGGCGGCGCGCCCGGCCCGCGAGCGCGCGCAGCGCCAGGCGGGCTTCGGCCAGCGGCGCGCCCTGGTCCTGCCACCAGGACCTCAACTGGGCGATCAGGTCGCGCAGCAGCTGCTGGGCCGGCGGCGTGTCGTCGACGGACGCGTCGGCCGGGGCCAGGGCGGCCAGGGCATCGAGCTCCGCCTGCGCCGCGGCCACCTGGCCCTGCAGCACGGCTTGCTGCTCCTCGGCCGAGGAGGCGAGGTTCTCCGCCGCCAGCAGCGCCGCGACCAGCGCGGCGCCGGCCGGCAGCGCCGGGTCGCTGGCCAGCGGCGGCTGCAGGACCCGCAGGCGATGCAGCGTCCGGTCCAGCGCCTGCCGCGGCGCGGCGGCCAACTGGTCTGGCGTCATCTCCGCGGCCAGTTCGCAGGCGCGCGCCACGGTCAGCAGGTGGGCCGAGCAGTTGCCGCTGTCCACCGCCGACACATAGCCCGGCGCCAGCACGACCAGCGATTGGGTGTCGTACCAGTTGTAGAAATGGCCCTGCCAGCGCGGCAGGCGCTCGAGCGTGTCCAGCGTCGCGGACAGGCGCTGGGTCATCGTGACCAGCCCGATGAAGCCCAGTTCGCGCGCGCAGGCCACGGCCAGCAGGTACAGGCCGATGTTGGTCGGCGAGGTGCGATGCGCCACCAGCAGGTGCGGCGTCAGCTGCACGTTGTCGGGCGGCAGGTGGTTGTCGTCGGCGCCGACATGGGTGTCGTAGAAGCGCCAGGTGTCGCGCGCCAGGCCCCAGAGGTAATCGCGCCCCTGCGGATCGAGCGCGGCCTCGCGGCGCAGCAGCGGCGCGCGCGGTGCGCTTGCCCACCAGATCCACAGCGGCGACAGCGCCCAGAGCGCCAGCAGCACGACGGCCGCCGCGCCGTTCACCGGCGCGCCGGACAAGGCCGCGACCGCCAGCAGCCCGCCCAGGACCGCCGCCGCGACCGGCACGCGCAGATGCTGCGTGACCAGCGCCGGCAGTTCCCGCCGCGCGGCGGCCTGGGCGGCGGCGGCGGTCGTCCATTCGAGCAGTCGGCGTCGCGACACCGCCTGCCGCCACAGCGCCCGCCCGATCGCGTCCAGGTAGAGCAGCGACAGGTGCAGCAGCAGCGCGACCTGCCACGCGGCCAGGCCCAGCGCGCGCCGCAGGTCGTGGCCGGTCTCGCGGTAGAAGTGGCGGCGCGCCACGCCGTCCCGGCTGGGCACCAGCCCGGCCAGCGCGCCCACCAGCGGCCCGATGGCGAAGGCGCCGGCCACGACCACCAGCGTCAGTCCCAGCGGCAGGACCGCGGTGCCTAGCACCAGCAGCATCAGGCCCAGCGCCATCGGCGCGACCAGCGAGCGCCGCAGGTTGTCGATCAGCTTCCAGCGGTTGATCGGCGCGATGCCGTAGCGCCCCGCCCCGGCGATGAAGGGCAGCAGCTGCCAGTCGCCGCGCGTCCAGCGATGCAGCCGGGCGTGGGCCACGTCGGCATGCATCGGCGAGTCCTCGACCAGCGTGATGTCGGACACGCCGGCGCAGCGCGCGATGCTGCCCTCCAGCAGGTCGTGGCTCAGCACCTGGCCCTCGGGCAGGCGCGCGTCCAGCACCGCATGGCAGGCGCGCACGTCCAGCAGGCCCTTGCCGGTGAAGCTGCCCTCGCCGAACAGGTCCTGGAAGATCTCCGAGCTGACCGCGCTGTAGGGGTCGATGCCGAACTGGCCGACGAAGAGCCGGTGATAGGGCGTGCTGGCGGCGTCGTCGGGCATGGGCGCGAGCACCCGCGGCTGGAGGATCGCGTAGCCCTCGACGACGCGGCGGGTGACCGCGTCCACCCGCGGCCGGTTCATCGGATGCGCGGCGGTGCCCACCAGCGCGCGCAGCCGGCCCGGCGGCATGTCGGTGTCGGCGTCCAGCGTGATCAGGTGGCGCACGCCGGGCGCGGGCTGCGACATCGCGCCGAAGTCGGCGAACGGCGACGCGCCCGCCGGCGCGGCCAGCAGCCGCAGCAGGCGTTCGAGCTTGCCGCGCTTGCGCTCCCAGCCGATCCAGCGGCGCTCGGTCGAGGACCATTCGCGCGCCCGGTGCAGCAACAGGAAGCGCGGACGGCCGTCGGCCAGCGGGCCGTGACGCTCGTTGAGCGCCGCGATGGCGTCGGCCGCGGTGACCACGATCATCGTGTCGCCGGGATGGTGTTCCTCGTAGGCATCGGCCAGGTCGCTGAGCAGCGCGAATTGCACCAGTCGCTCGGGATTGGCCAGGTGGTGCTGCTCCAGCTGGGCGACCAGCGGGGCGACGGCCTCCTCGCGCGTCAACAGCACCGGCATGACGACCAGCGTGCGTTCCGCATCAGGCAGGCCTTGGGAGAAATCCAGGCGGGGCAGGCGCGCCGGCCGGGCCAGCTCGCTGATCCAGCGGTTGGTGAGCGCGACCACGGCCTCGCCGATCGGCCCGGCGGCCAGCAGCGCGGTCAGCACCAGCAGCCAGGGCGCGGCATCGGGCCGCGCCTGGTTCATCAGCCAGGAGAGGCCCAGCAGGCCCAGCAGCGCCAGGCCGGCCAGGTAGGCCACCGCCGCCCAGCGCTGGCCCGGGGCGGTGTCGTGCGGCGGCCAGGCGTGCTCGTGCAGGCCCAGCGCCGCGAGCAGCGTCGGACGTCCGGCCCCGCGCCACCAGTAGATCGGCGCGCTGCGCCGGTCGGGTTCGCCGTCCTGCGGCGGACCGGCGCCCTGCGTCAGCGCCAGCAACTGGCGCGCGACCTCGAGTTCCGGGCGACCGGACTTGCGGGCCAGGCGCTCGATCTCGTGCAGGGTCAGGTCCTGGGTGTCCGGCGCCTCGGCCGCGAAGACCGGCGACTCGCCCAGCGTCCGCATCACCGGGCTGACCGATTGGATCAGCTGGCGCCAGTGGGTCTGGTCGATGCGCCGCAGCGCGGTGATCGCGTTGCGGATGCTCTGCAGGTCCTTGATCGATTCGTCCTGCTGCCGCGCCAGCGCCTGCGCCGGCGCGGGCAGCCGGGTGCTCAGCCAGGCGGCCAGCTCGCCCATCAGCGGCTGGGGCAATTCCTCCAGGCGATGGTCGAGTTGCAGCCAGAAGGCCTCGGCAACGCCGCGCTCGGCCATGCGCGGCTCCAGGGCCGTGATCGCCTCGATGCCGGACGCCGCCGGGTGGCCGTCGTACCAGTGGTGCACCACGTCACGGGCCGCCTGCAGCGTCGCGAAGCGCTCGGCCAGCCGGCGCAGGTTCTCGACCAGCACCACCCGCAGCGTCGTCGGCAGCGCCCACAGCTCGGCCAGGGACAGCGGGCGCTCCTCCTGGTAGGCGCGCAGGTAGGCGGCCAGCAGCCCGGTGTCGAAGCCGCCGTCGGTGTGCGCGACCCAGGCCCAGGCCACGCCGTAGATGCGGGGCAGGCCGGCGAGCGGTTCGTCGCGCAGCCGCGGCAGCAGGCGGAAGAAGTTGCGCGGCAGGCCGCGGCGGACCTGGTGCGTCTGCTCGTCGATCAGCGCGGCGTTGTCCAGCAGCCACTTCCCGGCGGCGCCGAGGTGGCGGAAGTCGCGATGGCGCTTCTCGAGCAGCCGCCGTGTCTGCTGCAGCATCGCGACGTTGTCGTCGAGCCGCGGAAAGAACTGCCCGGCGCCCGCGGTGCCCTGGATCGCCTGCGCCTGCGCGAGGCTGCGGCCGTGCTGCTCGAAGCGCGCCTGCCCGAACAGCACCGCCCGCACCGGGGGCTCGATGGGGCCCAGCGCCGGATTCAGCAGCGCAAGTTCTTCCGCAATTTCCGGGGGATCCGGCGTGGGATCGGGGGAGGTGCGCCGGTCGTCATCGGGGGAGGGCTCCGGCGCGGCGTCCGTCGATCGGGCGGCGGCGTCCGCGCTGCGGCCGGCGTTCATAGCCAATGGGCGAACAGACCCAGGGTGACGGCGCTCAGGGCCGCGGTGGTGGCCAAGCGGGGCAGGACCACGCCCTGGACGCGCTCGGCCAGCAGCGCCAGCCCGAACCATCGGCCGCGCGCCTTCGCGCACTGGACGAGGTGGCGCTGGAGCGCCGGGTCCTGGAGAAGCGGGGCGATCGGGCTGAGCGGGCCAGCGGGGCTGTTCATGACGGGGTCTCCCTGCAAGTAGTTGATCCGGACTGCAACCGGACGTTTCCACGCTTGGCAAGCCCCATGCCTGCGCAGGCAAGCAATGAGCAGGAAGACGCGGGCGCCTCAATGAGGCCGGCCGCGCGGCCGGCCAGGGCGGCAACAGCGGCGTTCGACGCAGCCGGCCGGCGCGCGGGCAAGCGACGTGCCGGCGGCGGGAGGTACGACCCTCAGCGCGACACGATCAGGCGCAGGCCCAGCGCGACGAAGACCGCGCCGGCGATGCGGTCCAGCCACAGCCCCGCGCGCGGCTTGCGCTGCAGCCATTGGCCGATCGCGCCGGCGAAGTAGCCCAGCAGCCCGAACAGGAGGGCGGCCTGCAGGGTGAAGGTGACGCCGAGCAAGGCCGTCTGGGCGGCCACATGGCCCTGCGACGGCACGACGAACTGCGGCAGGAAGGAGAGGAAGAAGAGCACGACCTTGGGGTTGATCGCGTTGGCGAAGACGCCCTTGAAGAACAGGCGGGCGAGCGAGTCCTCGACCTGGGAGGCGTCGCCGACGCTGGCGCCGCCGCGGCTGCGCAGCGCCTTGATGCCCAGCCAGATCAGGTAGAGGCCGCCGCAGACCTTCAGCGCGGTGAACGCCATCGGCGAGGCGGCGATCAGCGCGCTGACGCCGATCGCCGCGAGCACGGTGTGACTCAGGCAGCCCAGCGCGCAGCCCAGGCCGAAGGCCATGCCGTGCCGGCGTCCCTTCGAGATGCCCATGCCCAGCACCATCAGGTTGTCCGGGCCGGGGGACGCCGTGATCAGCATCGCGGCCAGCAGGAAACCGAAGAGTTGTTCGAAGGTCAGCATGGGGGCGGATGATAGGCGCAGCCTTCGACTCCCCAACTTCGACGGCCCAATGAAAACGGGCCCTGATTGCTCAGGGCCCGTGTCCGTGTCTGGCGGAGAGAGTCGGCCCCGTCGCGCCCATGATGGGATGCGCCTGCGTCGCTACTTCAGCAGTCGCAGGAACTCAACCGCGAACAGGCACCACATCGCCGTCCTGATCGATCGGAGCAGCGGCGAGTAGTCAAGGCGGGGCTCCGGGAGCTGCGGTTGAGGAGGTGCAACGTCGTCGGCTTCGGTCAGCTCAGAGACTTCAACTGCGGGCACGGGGGCGGCCGCCTTCTTGGCGATCAGCTGAACGCAGGGCGCCTGAGCCGTGCCGCCATGCACGAAGAGGTCACGGGGGTAGTGCCACTCTCGTAGAGCGTCGTCCACCTCATCCGAGAAGCTGTGGAGGGCCACGCCGAGGGTGACGAGGCCCACCTCATGAGCGTTCACGCCGCGGAAGAGTTGGTCCATCTGCTCCGTTGGAATGCAGACCTGAAGCGCCCACCGCTCCTCTTCGCCCGGCACCTCTGCGTGCACGAGGATTCCGTGAAAGCTGCCAGCGCTGTAGTCCGAAGCCCTCCCCCGCGACGCCTCGGTCAAAGGTGGAGATCCATCGATGGTGACCTCGATAGCGGACGGCAAGCTGCGGAGATGGAAAACGCCGGACTCTCCGCCGGCAGCGACCGTGCGCAGGATGCGGTCGCGGACCTTCTCCTGGCTGGCCACGCCGCGCACCCGCCGCCGCGAGCGCTGAGCTGGCCGCACTGCCGGCCCGCGCGCCTGCTGATCCGCATCGGACGGCCGTGGGCCTGCGAGCAGATCGATTTCGTTCACCTCGAACAGCGTCTCGGCGGTCAGGTGCTCGACCTCGAGGTACACGGTGTTGAAGGCGCGTCGCCACTCCAAAGGTGTGGACCGATCCGCCGGAGGACGTGCCTCCGCGAACACGTCGTCGCTCACGAACCGCAGTTGCTCGTCTCGCCCAATCATCGTTGCCCTCCCCAGGGTGTGTGCTTTCCGAGATGCTAGCCCGTCGCCAGAGAGCGCCGGGATCGGACGCTACGATGAGGCCATGCCGAAGCACGGATATGACGCGGAAGACCTCGCCCGCATGGAGATGACACGGGTGCGCCTTTCACACGAGCGCGACCTGCTGGCGATGAAGCTCGTGCAGCTGGCCAGCCGGTTCCCGGACGACCGAGCTCGCCAGTATGCGAATGAGGGCGTGGGCCGCAGGTTGCGGACCATCGACAGGAGCGTCACCAACATCTTCCAGCTCTATCCGCCCGATCGAACCGGCCATCTGAGCATGGAGGAGTGCGACGACGTCGCGATCCAGTTGCAGGCCTTCGCCATCAACGTCTACGCGCTGTTCGACAACGTCGCCTGGGTGTGCGTGCTGTTGAGCAAAGTGCAACTCAATCCGATGAAGATCGGGCCGTTCAAGGCTGAGACCACGCCTCATTTACCGCCATCGCTGGCGGCCTTCCTGTCCGAAAACCGCGTGAGAACGTGGCACCAGGTCTATGGCAAGGCTTACCGCGATGCGACGGCGCACCGGCTGCCGATCTACCTCCCGTCCCGCGCGTACACGCAGGAGGAGGGTGCTCGCTGGACTGAACTCGACACCGCGCTGATGAACGCGGTGCGTCATATGGGCGAGCCTGGCACCGCTGAAGAGATAGATGCTCGGCTGGAGCGACACCACGCGCTGCAGTCCGAAAGGGACAACCTCGGGTCGAACAGCCTGCTGATGGCTCTGACCTTGAACGGGCCCGACGCCGAGAAGCCGGTGTTCCTGCACCCCCAGGTGCTCGCTGACTACGGGCTTGTACAGGAACTGGTGGTCGAGGTGATCTCCAGCGTGCCTTCGCACTTCCGGCTGTGACGAGGCGCCGATGGACGAGCGTTGGGATGCAGACGTCGAGATCGAAGGCACGCCAGGCGGAGCCTTTGTCGCCGTGCTGGTGCTGACGCCGCCGCCAGAGATCGGCCCTACGGTGAGATGGGTCGTGCCCGGCGGCGAGTGCGGCAGCCCGCTGCACGCTGAGTGCGCTGCGATGGATGCCTTCGCTGAAATGTGCCGCGGCTGACGACGCGCTCAGCCTCTCCGCCGTCTTAACGACGGAGTCGGGCCCCGAAGATGCTCGGCTCTGCCGCCCTGTCTCCAAATCGTCGATTAACGGCCAAAGCGAACTGAACAGCGAAGTCGACGGCTCCCTTCGCTTCTTCCTCCGATGCATGCATGCGGGTAATCCTCACGTAGCGTTTCCCGGACGTACTGCGGCTCACTGACGGGACGATTGCCTGGAACACAAGCAACTCGACAGGGTCGATATTCACCAGCGCCCCGACCGCCAGCAGTCGGAGTCGGTCGAGGTATGGCGCGAGGCCTCGGTATTCATCGCGCATTCCGGAGATCGACGAGGCGGCTGGCAGAAGCGTGTGAAGGGTAGCCTCCGAGCGGCCAAATGCGTCGGCCGCTTCAACCATCGCGTCCTGCCAGCGCGCCGCTTTAAGGTGGCCTTCTGCCTCCATCAACAGCTCACGCACCTCGTCGTTTTGCACGGCTGCGATAAGAGATATCTGCTCGTACTCGATGCCGACGAGGCGAGGTGCTGCTGCTTCCAAGAACTCAAGACCGAAACGGACGAGGCGCTGAGCATCTGCCCTGCTCGGTGAGGTTCCGGAATGCTTGAAGGCGACGCGCGCCTTGTTCAGGTCCTCGAGCCGCGCACGATGGGGAACCTTGCCGTTCTCGTCAGCAGCGGCCTTGCTGATTGCATCGGCCATCTGTTCCCAGGTGGCACGAGCAGGCACCTCGATACCGCGAGTCCGGACGGCGATGCGGATGAGCAGCTCCACAGCGTCCTGCATGAGTGAGACGGCAAGACCATGTCCGAAGTCATCGCCGCGCCCGAGTTGCCGGTCGGCCTCACTGGCGAGTTGGCGAACCAGTACCAATTGGGGTGCTTCCACGGTCATGAGCGGCGGCTCCTCTGGCTTGCAGTTGGGCGCGTCTCCAGGACGCGCAGCAGATGGTGGTTTGATCCGTGACCAATTGCAACGGGCGAGGCTTGGACGCCTTGTGTCGCCGCTGCGCGGGTTGGCTGGGCGCGACCAGCCAGGCCTCGATCTCTTCTCGGCGCCAGGCGTTGGCGGCGTCCGACAGCTTCTCTGGGGGAGGGAACTCGCCCGATTTGACCTTGCGCCAGAGGGTAGCCGGCGAGAACGGCAGCAGTGCCGGAATCATGTCGTTCACCCTGAGGAACGCACCGTCGGCCGCAGCGGCACCGCGCCGAGCGCTGACCTTGCTGCCACCTGAGGGCCTCGGAAACTCGAGGGGAAGCGAAAGGCCGACGCCCTTTGACCACTCGCGGAAGTCGCCGAGCCTGACCAGGCTGCGCTTCCCGTCGGCGGCCACGCTCACGCACTGGAGCGCGCCCAGGTGCTTCACCAACCTGCCGAGCGTTGTCACCCGGTCCTGGAACAGGCGCGCGGCGGAGCGCTTGCGGACGTGTCTCGACAGGGCGGCCTCGGGTGGAACGGTGAGGGGTCACGGAATGTGGCGAGGGCGACCCATTGCCAGACTTCGGCGACAGGGACCTCGCCCCATACCCGGAACGTCTCCGCGGTGGCGAAGCGGACATTCAGCACGTCCATCCCAGTCGGACCACCGTTGCGGTGCTCCAGGTTGCCGTTGGCGGGCGAGACGAAGAATCCAACGGCGAGCTGATCGAAGTCGGCGAGCATCTTCCCCGTCTCGGCGTTCGAGGCATGAGACAACGGCGGGTCGGAATCCCTGTCTCACGGAACCTCACCCAGTTGCAAACCGGTTGATGGGTTCTTTGATGGGTGGATACGAAAAACGGGCCGCGAGGGCCCGTATTTGCGTGGTTCTTGGCGGAGAGAGAGGGATTCGAACCCTCGGTAGGCGATTAACCTACACACGCTTTCCAGGCGTGCGACTTAAACCACTCATCCATCTCTCCGAAGCCCGCGATCATAGCGCAGATTTTGGGGTCCGAAGCAAAGTTGTCGGTCCCCGCGATGACAGCGAGGCGGGCAGGGCGCTCAGCGGCCCGGTTGGATCACCTTGTCGCTCTTGATCAGCGCCATCGCGGTGCCGATCAGGCCGGACACCTCGCTCATGTTGGCCGGCACGATCATCGTGTTGTTCTTCTGCGCGAGCTGCGAAAAGGCCTCGACCGCTTTCTCGGCCACCTTCAGCTGCACCGCGTCGCCGCCGCCCGGCTGCTGGATCGCCGCCGCGATCTTGCGGATCGCGTCGGCGCTGGCTTCCGCCACCGCCGTGATGGCCGCGGCCTCGCCCTGCGCCTTGTTGATCTCGGCCTGCTTCTCGCCTTCGGACCGCGCGATCGCCGCCTCGCGCTCGCCGGTGGCGATGTTGATCTGCTCCTGGCGGCGACCTTCCGACGCGGCGATCAGCGCGCGCTTCTCACGCTCCGCGGTGATCTGGGCCTGCATCGAGCGCAGGATCTCCGCCGGCGGCGTCAGGTCCTTGATCTCGTAGCGCAGCACCTTCACGCCCCAGTTCAGCGCCGCCTCATCCAGCGCCTGCACGACGGCGGCGTTGATCGCGTCGCGCTCCTCGAAGGTCCGGTCCAGCTCCATGCGGCCGATCACCGAGCGCAGCGTCGTCTGCGCCAGCTGCGTGATCGCGATGATGTAGTTGCTGGAGCCGTAGCTCGCGCGCATCGGGTCGGTGACCTGGAAGTACAGGATGCCGTCCACCGTCAGCTGGGTGTTGTCCTTGGTGATGCAGACCTGGCTGGGGACGTCCAGCGGGATCTCCTTGAGCGAATGCTTGTAGGCCAGGCGATCGATGAAGGGCACCAGGATGTTCAGGCCGGGCGTCAGCGTGCCGTGGTACTTGCCCAGGCGCTCGACCACCCAGGCGTTCTGTTGCGGGACGACCTTCACCGACTGCACGACGAAGACGATGGCGACGACCAGCACGACCAATGCGACGATTTCCATGAGCGGGACTCCTCCTCCGGAGATGTGGAACGGGAAACAGAAAGAGAAAAGGGGCGATCAGGCGGCGTCGACGAGCAGGCAGCTGCCCTCGACCGCGCGGATCACATGGCGCCCGCTGTGCGGGGCGCCGGCGCCGACGAAGCGCGCCTGCCAGGCCGCGCCGCGGTAGCGGACCTCGGCGGTGCCGTCCGCCCGCCAGAGCGCGACGTCCAGGCTCTGGCCGATGTCGAGGTTCACATTGGGGTTCTCGCCGGCAGGCGCGCGGGGATGGCGTCTCAGGCGCAGGTGCCACCAGGTCACCGCGCCGCCGCCCACACCGGCGGCCACCACCAGCTGCAGCCAGAACGGCCCGCCGACGTGGGCCATCAGCGCCGCGGCCGCCGCGCCCAAGGCCAGCATCAATAAGTAGAAGGTCGTTCCGCTGGCGAGCTCCGCCGCCACCAGTCCGCCGCAGATCACCCACCACCAGGTGGCGACACTCCAATCCATCCCATCCTCCTCGTTGTCCGGGCGATCCATGGTTCGCCCGGTCCTTGTGTGCCGGGGCAGTGTACGCCTCGGTCCTCCTGGCGCTTCACGTCCTTTCGGGGGCCTGAAGCCGGCAGTTGGCGGCCATTGACAACCTGGCCGTTCTGTTTCTGCGACAACCCGGGATCAACACTTGCGTGACACGGCTGACGCCCTACACTTCGCGCCTTTCTTGTTTGACCTGCCCCGATCCGGAGGCCTCATGACGCCGCGTTTCCGCTTTCCCATCGTCATCATCGACGAGGACTATCGCTCCGAGAACACCTCGGGTTTGGGCATCCGCGCCCTGGCGGAAGCCATTCAGAAGGAAGGCTTCGAGGTGCTGGGCGCCACCAGCTACGGTGACCTCAGCCAGTTCGCGCAGCAGCAGAGCCGCGCCAGCGCCTTCATCCTGTCGATCGACGACGAGGAGTTCTCCGGCAATGGCGACGGCGGCGAGCTCGATCCAGCGGTCCTGAACCTGCGCAAGTTCATCCAGGAGATCCGCTTCAAGAATGCGGACATCCCCATCTACGTGTATGGCGAGACGCGCACTTCGCAGCACCTGCCCAACGACGTGCTGCGCGAGCTGCACGGCTTCATCCACATGTTCGAGGACACGCCCGAGTTCGTGGCGCGTCACATCATCCGCGAGGCCAAGAGCTACCTCGACGGCCTGGCGCCGCCGTTCTTCAAGGCGCTGATGGACTACGCGCAGGACGGCTCCTACTCGTGGCACTGCCCGGGACACTCCGGCGGCGTGGCTTTCCTGAAGAGCCCGGTCGGCCAGATGTTCCACCAGTTCTTCGGCGAGAACATGCTGCGTGCTGACGTCTGCAACGCGGTCGAGGAACTCGGCCAACTGCTGGACCACACCGGCCCGGTCGCCGAGAGCGAGAAGAACGCCGCCCGCATCTTCAATGCGGACCACTGCTTCTTCGTCACCAACGGCACCTCGACCTCCAACAAGATGGTGTGGCACCACACCGTGGCGCCGGGCGACGTGGTCGTGGTGGACCGCAACTGCCACAAGTCCATCCTGCACAGCATCATCATGACCGGCGCGGTGCCGGTCTTCATGACGCCCACGCGCAACCACTACGGCATCATCGGCCCCATCCCGGAGAGCGAGTTCTCGCCCGAGACCATCCGCAAGAAGATCGCGAAGAATCCGCTGCTCAAGGGCGTGGATCCGAAGAAGGTCAAGCCGCGGATCATGACGCTGACGCAGAGCACCTATGACGGTGTGCTCTACAACACCGAGACCATCAAGTCCAAACTGGACGGCTGGATCGACACGCTGCACTTCGACGAAGCTTGGCTGCCGCACGCGGCCTTCCACAACTTCTACGGCTCGTATCACGCGATGGGCAAGCATCGCCCGCGCCCGAAGACCGCGATGGTCTACGCCACGCAGTCGACCCACAAGCTGCTGGCCGGCATCTCGCAGGCGTCGCAGGTGCTGGTGCAAGATTCGCAGAACGTGAAGCTGGACAAGCATCTGTTCAACGAGGCGTATCTGATGCACACCTCGACCAGCCCGCAGTACTCGATCATCGCCAGCTGCGACGTCGCGGCCGCGATGATGGAGCCCCCGGGCGGCACGGCGCTGGTGGAAGAATCCATCCTCGAGGCGCTGGACTTCCGCCGCGCGATGCGCAAGGTCGAGAAGGACTACGGCAAGGACTGGTGGTTCAAGGTCTGGGGGCCGGACAAGCTCGCCGCCGACGGCATCGGCAAGGCCGCGGACTGGATGCTCAAGGCCAACGAGAAGTGGCATGGCTTCGGTCCGATCGAGGCCGGCTTCAACATGCTGGATCCGATCAAGTCCACGGTGATCACGCCGGGACTGGACATGAGCGGCAAGTTCGCCAAGACTGGCATCCCGGCCAGCATCGTCACCAAGTTCCTGGCCGAGCATGGCGTGGTGGTGGAGAAGACGGGGCTCTATTCGTTCTTCATCATGTTCACCATCGGCATCACCAAGGGCCGCTGGAACACGCTGCTGACCGCGCTGCAGCAGTTCAAGGACGACTACGACCGGAACGCGCCGATCTGGCGCATCCTGCCGGACTTCGTGGCCGCCTTCCCGCGCTATGAACGCATGGGACTGCGCGACCTGTGCCAGAGCGTGCACGAGGCCTACGCGTCCGGCGACATCGCGCGCCTGACCACCGAGGTCTATCTGTCCGACCTGGAGCCGGCGATGAAGCCGTCCGACGCCTATGCGCACATCGCGCATCGCAAGACGGAACGCGTCGAGATCGACAAGCTGGAAGGCCGCGTCACCACCGCGCTGCTGACGCCGTATCCCCCCGGCATCCCGCTGCTGATCCCGGGTGAGCGCTTCAACAAGCGGATCGTGGACTATTTGAAGTTCACGAGAGACTTCAACGCGAAGTTCCCGGGCTTCGCGACCGATGTCCACGGGCTGGTCGCGGAGAAGGGCAACGACGGCGTGACTCGGTATTACGTGGATTGCGTGGTTGACGAGAAATGAAGAACGGGACCCTCGGGTCCCGTTTCTACTTTCACGTTTGGCGCGCTTGGCCGCTGGAGCATGGGGCCCTGGCGGCAAGCGCCAGAACCCCAAGCACCACCGTCCCTGATCCACCGAGGTGATCGGCGGGCGGGGACCGGGGTGTGCGTGAGGGCGCGTGAGGGTGCGTGAGAGGCGTTACTCCGTGCCGGCCATCGCGCCGTGGCTGAAGCCGCCATCGACGTAGATGATCTCGGAACTGACGCCGGCGGCCAGGTCCGACAGAAGGAAGGCGGCCGTGTTGCCGACGTCCTCGATCGTGACGTTGCGCTTGATGGCGGCGCTGTCGGCGAATTGCTTCAGCAACTTGCCGAAATCCTTGATGCCGGAAGCGGCCAGCGTCTTGATCGGGCCCGCCGAGATGCCGTTCACCCGGACCCCCTTGGCGCCCAGACCGTAGGCCAGGTAACGCACGCTGGCTTCCAGCGAGGCCTTGGCCAGGCCCATCGTGTTGTAGTTCGGCACGAAACGCTCGGCGCCCAGGTAGGACAGTGTCAGCAGCGCAGCGCCAGGACGCAGCCGGCTTTGCGCCGCCTTGGCCATGGCCGGGAAGCTGTAGGCGGAAATATCGTGCGCGATACGGAAGTTCTCGCGGGTCATGCCATCCAGGAATTCACCGGCGATCGCCTCGCGCGGGGCGAAACCGATCGAGTGGACAAAACCGTCGAATTCCGGCCAGTGCTGGCCCAGGTCCTCGAAGAGGCGCTCGATCTGGGCGTCATCGCCCACGTCGCAGTCGAACACCAGGCTGGAGCCGAATTCGGCAGCGAACTCGGTGATGCGGTCCTTGAAGCGCTCGCCCACATAGCTGAAGGCCAGTTCAGCCCCTTCGCGGTGGCAGGCCTTGGCGATGCCGTAGGCAATCGAACGGTTGGACAGCACGCCCGTGATCAGCAGTCGCTTGCCGGCGAGAAATCCCATGTCTGCTCCTGGTATTCATAGATTCGAGGGAGGCCGGGATTCTCGCACGCCATGCCGTGAACGAAGTCACCGCCTTGTCGGCATGCTGTTTGCATAGTACACTTCGAGCTTCGCTGAAAAAGTGAACGGTGGGCGGATTCATCCAGCCCATTTTTTTTGGCTGTCCCTACGTGTCCCTACAGGATAGATACCGTCGTCGATGAATTTGAGCTGGCAAGCCGTTGTTGAAAAAACCGTGACCGGTCTGGGTTACGAGGTGGTGGGCTGCGAACGCAGCGCCGGGGGCTTGCTACGCGTGTTCATCGACAAGCCGCTCGTCGGCGGCCAGGAGCCGGAACAGCCGGTGAACGTCGAGGACTGCGAGCGCGTCACGCGCCAGTTGCGCTACGTGATGGAAGTCGAGGAAATCGACTACACGCGCCTGGAAGTGTCGACCCCCGGCCTCGATCGACCGCTGAACAATGCCGGCGACTACGCCCGGTTCCTCGGTCACGAAGTGGAAATCACCCTGCGCGAGGCTTTCCAGGGCCGCAAGAAGTACCGCGGCGTGCTGGTCGCGGCAGAAGGCGTCGCCGCGGAGGAAGACCCGGCCACGCTGGCGCAGCGCACCGACTGGCGGGTGATCTTCTCCGACGGCAAGACCGAGCAGGCGCTGGACTTCGCGCTGGATGAAGTGCGCTCGGCCAAGCTGGTGCCGGAGATCAATTTCAAGGGTCGCACGCCGGGCAAGGCGGGCGGCGCGGCCGCGGGCAAGTCCGCGGCGAAGAAAAACACGGGCTTGGCGCCCCAGGGATCCGAATCTGCTGACGGCGTGGCTGCGAAGCCCAAGGCGTCGAAGAAGAAGAGCAATGCCAAGTCCCGGCAGACGGATGACAAGGTTGACGGAGGTCTCGATCAATGAACCGCGAACTGTTGATGCTGGTGGACGCCATCTCGCGCGAGAAGAGCGTGGAGCGCGATGTGGTGTTCGGCGCCGTTGAGGCGGCGCTGGCTTCGGCCACCAAGAAGTTGTATGGCGGCGAGGTCGACATCCGTGTGGCCATCGACCGCGACACCGGCGAATACGAGACCTTCCGCCGCTGGCACGTGGTGCCCAACGAGGCCGGCCTGCAGAACCCGGATTCCGAGATCCTGCTGTTCGAGGCGCAGGAGCAGATCGCCGACATCGAGGTCGACGACCACATCGAGGAAGGCGTGGAGTCGGTGCCCATCGGTCGCATCGGCGCCCAGGCCGCCAAGCAGGTCATCCTGCAGAAGATCCGCGATGCCGAGCGCGAGCAGCTGCTCAACGACTTCATGTCGCGTGGCGAGCGCATCTTCGTCGGCACCGTCAAGCGCCTGGACAAGGGCGACATCATCGCCGAGTCGGGCCGCGTCGAAGGCCGCCTCAAGCGCAATGAAATGATCCCCAAGGAGAACCTGCGCACCGGCGACCGCGTCCGCGCGGTGATCCTGGGCGTCGATCCGACGCAGCGTGGTCCGCAGATCATGCTGTCGCGCTCCTCCGGCGAGTTCATGAAGGAACTCTTCGCGCAGGAAGTGCCCGAGATCGAGCAGGGCCTGCTGGAGATCAAGAGCTGCGCCCGCGACGCCGGCAGCCGCGCCAAGATCGCCGTGGTCTCGCACGACAAGCGCGTCGACCCGATCGGCACCTGCGTCGGCGTGCGCGGCTCGCGCGTCAACGGCGTGACCAACGAACTGGCCGGCGAGCGCGTGGACATCGTGCTCTGGTCCGAAGATCCGGCGCAGTTCGTGATCGGCGCGCTGGCGCCGGCCAACGTGCAGTCCATCGTCGTCGATGAAGAGCGCCACGCGATGGACGTGGTCGTCGACGAGGAGAACCTGGCGATCGCGATCGGCCGTGGCGGCCAGAACGTGCGCCTGGCCTCGGAGCTGACCGGCTGGAAGATCAACATCATGACCGCCGAGGAATCCGCCGCCAAGCAGGCCGAGGAATCCGACGTGGTGCGCAAGCTGTTCGTCGAGAAGCTGGACGTGGACGAGGAAGTCGCCGACATCCTGATCGCCGAAGGCTTCGCCTCGCTGGAAGAAGTCGCCTACGTCCCGATGCAGGAAATGCTCGAGATCGAGGCCTTCGACGAGGAAACCGTCAACGAGCTGCGCACCCGCGCCAAGGATGCGCTGCTGACGATGGAGATCGCCCGCGAGGAGAAGGTCGAGGAGGTCTCCCAGGACCTGCGCGACCTGGAAGGCATGACCCCGGAGCTGATCGCCAAGCTGGCGGCCGGCGACATCCACACCCGTGACGACCTGGCCGACCTGGCCGTCGACGAGTTGGTCGAGATTTCGTCCCTGGACGAGGCAGCGGCACGCGCTTTGATCATGAAGGCGCGCGAGCACTGGTTCAACGCATAACGCCCGAGCAGCCACGCTCTGAAGCGACTTCAAGCGAAACCAGACCGCTCCGCACCACACAAGATTTAAGGATTTCAACAATGGCCGTGACCACCGTCGCCCAGCTGGCCGCAGAGCTGAACAGGCCTGCGAGCACCCTGCTGGAGCAGCTCCAAGCTGCGGGCGTCAAGAAGGCGTCCGCCGAGGACACCCTGAACGAAAGCGACAAGGAACGCCTGCTGGACCACCTGCGCACCGCGCATGGCACCGGCGGCGCCGAGCGCAAGAAGATCACCCTGACCCGCAAGTCGACCAGCGAGATCAAGCAGGCCGATGCCTCGGGCAAGGCGCGCACCATCCAGGTCGAGGTGCGCAAGAAGCGCGTCTTCGTCAAGCGCGAGGACGGCGTCGATGACGCCGCCGCCGCTGCCGCCGAGGAAGCCGAGCTGAAGCGCCGCGAGGAAGAAGCGCAGGCGCAGGCCGAGGCGCTGCGCCAGCAGGAAGAAGAGCTGGCGCGCAAGATGCGCGAGCGCGAGGAAGCCGAACGCGCCGCGCGTGAAGCCGAGGAAAAGCGCCGCGATGAAGAGCGCGCCGCCCGCGAAGCCGCCGAGGCCGCTGCCGCGGAAGCCGCCGCCAAGGCCGCCGCCGAGGAAGAAGCGCGCAAGGCCGCCGAGGCCGCCAAGTCCAAGGCCGAGAAGGCCGCCGACAAGGCCGCGGCGAAGACCGCCGCGCCGGCTCCGGCCCCCGTCGCTCCCGCGCCGGCCCCGGTGGCCGCCGCCGCGCCCGCCCCGGTCGAACCCGCCAAGCCCGTGCTGCGCGTGGTGAAGGCCGCCGATGTCGCCGCCGACGAGAAGGCCCGCCAGGCCGAACTCGAGCGCCGCCGCAAGGCTGCCGAGGCCGAGGCCGCCGCCATCCGCGCGATGATGAACGCGCCCAAGAAGGTGCTGGTCGCGAAGAAGGAAGAGCCCAAGCCCGAGGCCGCGCCGGCCGGCATCAAGGGCACGATCCACAAGAAGCCGGGCGGTGCCCCGGGCGCCACCGGCACGACCGCTGCCGCGGGCGCCGGTGCGAAGCCGGGCGACAAGAAGTCCGTCAAGTCCGAGAAGCTGTCCTCCAGCTGGGCCGATGACAAGAAGCGCGGCACGCCGGGCAAGCCGGGCGGCCGCGATGCGGGCGCCGGTGCGCGTCCGGGCGGCGCCGGCTGGCGCGCGCCGGGCCGCGGTCCTGCGGGTCGCCGTGGCGGTCGCGACGATCGCGGCGCGTCGATGTCCAACTTCCAGGCGCCGAACGAGCCGGTCATCCAGGAAGTCCACATCCCCGAGACCATCTCGGTCGCCGACCTGGCGCACAAGATGTCGGTGAAGGCGTCCGAGGTCATCAAGCAGCTGATGAAGCTGGGCCAGATGGTCACCATCAACCAGCAGCTGGACCAGGAAACGGCCATGATCGTGGTCGAGGAAATGGGCCACAAGGCGTTCGCCGCCAAGCTGGACGATCCGGATGCCTTCCTCGAGGAAGAGGGCGCCGCCGCCGAGGGCCAGCACGAGCTGCTGCCCCGCGCGCCGGTGGTCACCGTCATGGGTCACGTCGACCACGGCAAGACCTCGCTGCTGGACAGCATCCGCCGCGCCCGCGTGGCGGCTGGCGAAGCCGGCGGCATCACGCAGCACATCGGCGCCTATCACGTCGACACGCCGCGCGGCATGGTCACCTTCCTGGACACCCCGGGCCACGAGGCCTTCACGGCCATGCGTGCCCGCGGCGCCAAGGCGACGGACATCGTCATCCTGGTGGTGGCCGCCGATGACGGCGTGATGCCCCAGACCAAGGAAGCCATCCACCACGCGAAGGCCGCTGGCGTGCCGATCGTGGTCGCGATGAACAAGATCGACAAGCCCGATGCCAACCCGGAACGCGTCAAGAGCGAGCTGGTGGCGGAAGAGGTCGTGCCCGAGGAATTCGGCGGCGAGTCGCCGTTCGTCCCGGTGTCGGCCAAGACCGGCCAGGGCATCGACGACCTGCTGGAGCAGGTGCTGCTGCAGGCCGAAGTGCTGGAACTCAAGGCCGCGAAGGACTCGCTGGCCAAGGGCCTGGTCATCGAAGCCAAGCTGGACAAGGGCCGCGGCCCGGTCGCGACGGTGCTGGTGCAGTCCGGCACGCTCAAGCGCGGCGACGTGGTGCTGGCCGGCTCGACCTACGGCCGCGTGCGCGCCATGCTGGACGAGGACGGCAAGCCGGCGACCGAAGCCGGTCCGTCGATCCCGGTCGAGATCCAGGGCCTGACGGAAGTCCCGCAGGCGGGCGACGAGTTCATGGTGCTGAGCGACGAACGCCGCGCCCGTGAAATCGCGACCTTCCGCGCCGGCAAGTACCGCGACGTCAAGCTGGCTCGCCAGCAGGCCGCGAAGCTGGAGAACATGTTCGCCGACATGACCGCCGGCGACGTGCAGACGCTGCCGCTGATCATCAAGGCCGACGTGCAGGGTTCGCAGGAAGCGCTGGCGTCCTCGCTGCTCAAGCTGTCGACCGACGAGGTCAAGGTGCAGATCGTCCATGCGGCGGTCGGCGCGATCAGCGAGTCCGACATCAACCTGGCGATCGCCTCCAAGGCCGTCGTGATCGGCTTCAACGTGCGTGCCGATGCCGGCGCGCGCAAGGTGGCCGAGCACAACGACGTCGACCTGCGCTACTACAACATCATCTACGATGCCGTGGATGAGGTGAAGGCGGCGATGGCCGGCATGCTGGCTCCGGAGCAGCGCGAGGAGATCATCGGCACCGCCGAGATCCGCACCGTGTTCGTGGCGACCAAGATCGGCACCATTGCCGGTTCGATGATCACCAGCGGCCATGTGACGCGCAACGCGCGCTTCCGCCTGCTGCGCGACAACGTGGTGGTCTACACCGGCGAGATCGAGTCGCTCAAGCGCCTGAAGGACGACGTCAAGGAAGTCCGCGAGGGCTTCGAGTGCGGTATCAAGCTGAAGAACTACAGCGACATCAAGGAAGGCGACCAGCTGGAAGTCTTCGAAATCAAGGAAGTGGCGCGCACGCTGTAACCCAGCCTGCCGCCGCTCCACGCCCGGCGGGTCACCCCCGCCGGGCTTTGTTGTTTGAGAGAGTGAGGAAAGAGCCATGCGTCACAAGCGATCGATCCCCAACCGCGGTCTGCGCGTGGCGGACCAGATCCAGCGCGACCTGGCCGAGCTGATCCGCGAGTTGAAGGACCCGCGCATCGGCATGGTGACGATCAGCGCGGTCGAGGTCACGCCCGACTACGCGCATGCCAAGGTGTTCTATTCGCTGCTGGTCGGCGACCAGAAGGCCACCGGCGAGGCCTTGAACGAGGCGGCGGGGTTCCTCCGCAACGGCCTGTTCAAGCGCCTGCAGATCCATACCGTGCCGAGCCTGCATTTCCACTTCGACCGCACGACCGAACGCGCCGCCGAGATGAGCGCCCTGATCGCCAAGGCGAATTCCGACCGAGCCAAGGACGACGAGACCACCGAGGACTGAGCGTCCTCCGAGACTGACAGACGACGCCCCGCGAGGGGCGCCGCACCGTGATGAGCGCAGTAGCCCCCCGCCCCAAGATCGTGAAGCGCGCCGTGCATGGCGTGCTGATGCTGGACAAGCCCCTCGGCCTGACCAGCAATGACGCATTGCAGAAGGTCAAGCGCCTGCTGCGCGCCGAGAAGGCCGGCCACACCGGCACGCTGGATCCGCTGGCGACCGGGCTGCTGCCGCTGACCTTCGGCGCGGCGACCAAGTTCAGCCAGGTCTCGCTGGAGGCCGACAAGGGTTACCGCGCGACGCTGCGGCTGGGCATCACCACGACCACCGGCGATGGCGAGGGCGGGATCCTCGAGCAGCGCGACGCCGTCGCGAAGGCGCTGGACCTGGACGCGATCCGCGCCGCCTGCGAGGCCTTCAAGGGCGCGATCTCGCAGCTGCCGCCGATGTATTCCGCGCTCAAGCACCAGGGCCGCGCGCTGTACGAGCTGGCCCGCGAGGGCGTGACCGTCGAGCGCCAGCCGCGCAACGTGACGATTCACGCGCTGGACATCGTCGACTGGCAGCCTGAGGAGCTGCTGCTCGTGATCGACGTGCGCTGCACCAAGGGCACCTACATCCGCACGCTGGGCGAGGACATCGGCGCGAAGCTGGGCTGTGGCGCCCACCTGGCCGGCCTGCGCCGCACCGCCAGCGGTCCGGTGTCGATCAGCCAGGCGGTGACGCTGGAGCAGCTCGAGGCGATGGACGACGCCGGCCGTCTCGCGCAGTTGACAGCCCCGGACAGCCTGCTGGGCGAATGGCCCGAGGTCGAGCTCAGCAACGACGAAGCCGGCCGCTTCCTGTCCGGCATGCGCCGGCGGGTGGCGCTCGGCGACCTGCCGCAGGTGCGGGTGTACGGCCAGATGCCGCGCGCCTTCCTGGGCAGCGCCCACGTGGCTGGCGGCGAGCTGATCGCCGACCGGCTGCTGAGCCCCACCGAGATCGCTTCCATGCTGATGCAGGCCGCCTGAGCCGGCATTGCCCGACAAGACCCGAGACATCCCCGAGTTCCCGACTTCCTCCAAATCCGAGAAAGCCCTCCAAGCGAAAGCCGCCCCATGAGCAAGCAAATCCGCAACATCGCCATCATCGCCCACGTCGACCATGGCAAGACCACCATGGTGGACCAGCTCCTTCGCCAGAGCGGCACCTTCGCCGAGCACGAGAAGGTCGTCGACACGGTGATGGACAACAACGCCATCGAACGCGAGCGCGGCATCACCATCCTGGCCAAGAACTGCGCGGTGAGCTGGAAGGGCACTCACATCAACATCGTGGACACCCCGGGGCACGCGGACTTCGGCGGTGAAGTGGAACGCGCGCTGTCGATGGTCGACGGCGTGGTGCTGCTGATCGACGCCCAGGAAGGCCCGATGCCGCAGACCCGCTTCGTGACCAAGAAGGCGCTGGCGCTGGGCCTCAAGCCCATCGTCGTCGTCAACAAGGTCGACAAGCCGGGCGCCAAGCCGGACGCCGTCATCAACGCCGCCTTCGACCTGTTCGACAAGCTCGGCGCCACCGACGAGCAGCTGGACTTCCCAGTCGTGTACGCCTCGGGCATCAACGGCTGGTCCTCGCTGGAAGAGGGCGAGCCCGGCGGCAAGTGGGGCGAGGACATGTCCGCGCTGTTCGACACCATCCTCAAGCATGTGCCGCCGCAGAGCGGCGACCCGGCCGCGCCGCTGCAGCTGCAGATCTCGGCGCTGGACTTCTCGACCTTCGTCGGCCGCATCGGCGTGGGCCGCATCAGCCAGGGCACGATCCGGCCGGCGATGGACGTGGTCGTGATGGAAGGCCCGGACGGCAAGGTCACCAAGGGCCGCATCAACCAGGTGCTGACCTTCCAGGGCCTGGACCGCGTGCAGGCCACCGAAGCCGGCCCCGGCGACATCGTGCTGATCAACGGCATCGAGGAAATCGGCATCGGCGTGACCGTCACCAGCCCGACCAATCCGGCGCCGCTGCCGATGCTCAAGGTCGACGAGCCGACGCTGACGATGAACTTCTGCGTCAACACCTCGCCGCTGGCCGGTCGTGAAGGCAAGTTCGTCACCAGCCGCCAGATCTGGGACCGCCTGCAGAAGGAACTGCAGCACAACGTCGCGCTGCGCGTGAAGGAAACCGACGAGGACGGCATCTTCGAGGTGTCGGGCCGCGGTGAACTGCACCTGACCATCCTGCTGGAGAACATGCGTCGCGAAGGCTACGAGCTGGCCGTGTCCAAGCCGCGCGTGGTCTTCCAGGAGATCAACGGCGAGAAGTGCGAGCCGATCGAGCTGGTCACCGCCGACGTCGAGGAAACCCACCAGGGCGGCGTGATGCAGGCCCTGGGCGAGCGCAAGGGCGAGCTGGTCAACATGGAGCCGGACGGCCGCGGCCGCGTCCGCCTCGAGTACCGCATCCCGGCCCGCGGCCTGATCGGTTTCTCGAACGAGTTCCTGAACCTGACCCGCGGTTCGGGCCTGATCTCCAACATCTTCGACGGCTACGAGCCGCACAAGGGCGAGATCGCCGGTCGCAAGAACGGCGTGCTGATCTCGATGGACGCGGGCGAGATCTTCACCTACGCCCTGGGCAAGCTGGACGATCGCGGCCGCATGTTCGTCAAGCCGAACGACCCGGTCTACGAAGGCATGATCGTCGGCATCCACAGCCGCGACAACGACCTGGTCGTCAATGCGACCCGCACCAAGCAGCTGACCAACTTCCGCGTCAGCGGCAAGGAAGACGCGATCAAGATCACGCCGCCGATCGAGCTGACGCTCGAGTACGGCGTTGAGTTCATCGAGGACGACGAGCTGGTCGAGATCACGCCGAAGTCGGTGCGGCTGCGCAAGCGCCATCTGTCGGAGAACGATCGCAAGCGGGCGTCGCGCGGCTGATTGCGCGGGGCGCAGGCGCCTGGGCTGCGGAGGTCCGGGCGTTGGCCGCCGATGCATGGGGCCCCGGCGGCAAGCGCCGGAACCCCACGCATCACCGTCCCCAACCACCGTCGTACTGCCACGGTTTTGCGACCGAGGTGTGCTGGGGAGATGAAACGCCTGATGCTTGCATCGGGCGTTTTTCGTTTCTCTGCGGGAAAAAGAAAGGCGACCCATCGGGTCGCCTTTCGCGGAGCAGGGAGGCTCAGCGTTGGGATTGCTTGCGGCGGCGCAGGCCGACCAGGCCGAGCAGGGCGACCGAGGCCAGTGCCAGCGAGGCCGGCTCCGGCACGTTGCCGCCGGTGCCGCCACCGCCGCCGGACTTGTTGCCGGAGACCGAGAACAGCTTGACGAAGTCATAGCCGGTGTAGCTCGTGCCGGTGCCGCGCGTCAGGCCGCTGGTGGAGCCGTCGGCGCCCGTGGGGGCACCGCCCAACTGCGAGTTGTAGGCGGTGATGATCCACCAGCTCGAGCTGACGTTGGTGTTGAGGTTGACCGTCGTGTTGGCGGCCTTGCCGACGTCCGCGTAGCTGTTGACCAGCGACCAGCCGTTGGCCGACTTCAGCGTCGCCGCCGTCTTGCCCGTAATCGTGTTGCCGACGTTCACGCCCGACGTCAGGCCGGTGTAGGCCAGCACGGTGATGTCGCTGTCGTACTGCCACCAGCCCAGCTTCACCTGGGTCAGGTTCACCGCGGCATCGAACTTCAGCAGGATCAGGTCCTGGTAGCCGTAGTTGTCCAGCGAGTGATTGGGCGACTGGCTGTCGCCGCTCGGGGCCACGACGCCGAAGCCGCTACCGCTGTAGTAGGCCAGCGTGCTCTGCGCGAAGCCGTTGGTGCTGGAGTACGCACCGCCGGAGGTGTTGATCGACGCCGAGTAGGCCGAATAGCTGACGTTGGGCGCCGCATCGCCGGTCTCGCTGCAGTTGGTCGTGCAGTTGCCGGCCGTCCAGGTGGAGAGCGCATGCGCGCTGAGCGGCAGCAGTGACGCCAGCGCCGCCGCGGCCAGCCCCATCAGGCGTTGTTGAACTTTTCGCATGGTTTCCCCTCGGTCTCCCCGACCCGGTCGGAGCGTCTGATTCGTTCGAGCTGCTATGAGCAAGCTCCGGGCCAAGGTGATGTTTCCCTTACGACACAAGCACTTGAGCGTGAAGATGTCGGTCCTTGAAGCGGGACTGTAAGTTTTTCTGACAAGCGCCGGCACCCCTCACCAGCGGGGCTCCGGCGGCTCAGCGCAGCGTCTGGCTCAAGGCCAGCGCTTCCTTGTGACTTTCGAACGCGGTGCTGCGCAGCGCGACATCGAGTTCCTCCTTCGCCTCCGCCTTCCGGCCGGCCTTGGCCAGGGCGGCGGCCAGGTGGTAGCGGATCTCCGGACTGTCGGGTTCGCGCAGGCGCGCGTCGCGCAGCAGTTGCAGCGCGCGGTCGCCGTTGCCGGCCAGGTGGTAGGCCCAGCCGGCGGTGTCGATGACCGCCACGTTGCGGGGATCGAGCCCCAGCGCCTTCTCGGCCGTCGCCGCGGCCGCGGCCGCCTCGCCTTGCCGGATCATCACGTTGGCCAGGTTGTTGAGCGTCTCGACCTCGTTCGGCCGGAGCTTCAGCGCCGTCTCGTAGCTGCGGCGCGCGGCGGGGAAGCTCCCGGCGCGCGCCTGCGCGTCGCCGAGCGCCTTCCAGGCCGCCAGGTCGGACGGGTGGGTCTTCAGCCAGCGCTCGGCCAGGTCCTGCGCCGCCTTGCCGCTGCCGTCCTGCCGTCCCAGCGCCCGCATCAGGGCGAGCAGGCTGCCGCTGGTGGGCTGCAGCTCGTGGGCCTTGCGCAGCGCGTCCAGCGCCTGGGCCGGCTGGCGCCGCGCCAGCGCGACGTCGGCCAGCAGCGTGTAGCCCAGCGCCAGTTGCGGACGCAGCTGGATCACCTGCCGGGCCTGCTTCTCCGCCAGGGTCGGGTTGCCCTGCTGCAGGGCCACCGTCGAGGACAGCGCCAGCGCGCCCACATGCTGGGGCGCGGTCTGCAGCGCCTTGTCCAGGCTGTAGGCGGCGCCCGCCGGATCGCGCGCATCCAGTTGCAGCGCGGCGATCTGCGCCAGCGGATCGGCACCGAAGCCGGAACGCCGCGCCGCGCTGGTCAGCGTCGCGCGGGCGCCGTTGGCGTCGCGGTTGGCGAGCTGCGCCTGCGCGTAGGCGATCAGCGTCTGCGGATCGTCCGGCGCCTTGCCGAGCAGGCGCTTGGCGGCCTCGAGCGCGGCGCCGGCCTGGTCCTGCTTGAGCAGCCAGGCGATCAGCGCCTGGTCAGCCCGCGTGTTGCGCGAGCTGCTGACGTCGGTCGCCTTGGTCAGCCAGCGCTGCACCTCGGCGGCCTGGCCCCGGGCCTCGCTGAGCAGCGCCATCTCGTAGAGCGCGTCGGCGTTCTTCTCGTCGGCCTTCAGCATCGCGGCCAGGCGCACCTGGGCCGCGTCGAACTTGCGCTCGGCGATGTCGATGCGCGTCAGGCCCAGTTGCGCCTCGGCCAGCTGCGGATCGAGCTGGAGGGCCTTCTGGTAGGCCTCGCGCGCGCCCGGCAGGTTGCCGGCCGAGCGGCGCGCCACGCCGAGCTGCACCCAGGTGGTCGGGTTGGCGGCCTCCTGCTTGACCAGCCGGTCCGCGATCGCGACGGCCTTGGCCGTCTGCCCGGCGCGCAGGTACAGCGACACCAGCGCCATGCCGGCGTAGGTCTGGCGCGGATCGCGCTGGAAGGCTTTCTCGAGCTCCCCGATCGCGTCGCCGGACTGGCCGCCGCGCAGCAGCGACAGGCCCAGCGCGGTGCGGAACTCCGGCGCGTCCTTGGCCTTGAGCGCCTCCTGCATCAGCGCGGTGGCACGGGCATGCCGGCCCTGCGCCATCTGCAGCGTGGCCATCATCACCAGCGCCTGGCCGTCGCCGGGATAGGCGCGCAGGTAGGCGTCCAGCACCTCCGCGGCGCGGTCCAGGTTGGGCTCCGCCACGTAGACCTGCGCCAGCAGCTTGGACAGCGGGCTGTTGGGCGTCTGGCGCTGGGCGTATTCCAGGTAGGGCTTGGCCTTCTCCATCTCGCCCAGGCCGAAATGCGCGAGCCCGTTGAGCATCAGCGCCTGCGGGCGGTAGCGGATGAATTCGATGGGCACCGGGTCCAGTTCCGCGGTGACGGCCTTGAGCGCGCTGCGGGCGCTGGCGGCGTCGCCGCGGCGCTCCGCGAGCACCGCGGTCAGGTAGAGCGCGCGCGGCTCGCTCGGCGCCAGCTTCAGCGCGGACTGCGCCTGCGCCAGCGCGTCCGCGTCGCGGCCCAGGTCGATCAGCAGGCCGGCGCGGGCCAGCTGCGCCTCCAGGTGGCGGGGGTCGGCGGCGATCGCGCGCTCGTACCCCTTGAGCGCCTCGTCCAGCCGGCCCTGCACGTGGGGCACGGTGGCCTTCTGGTACAGCGCCTCGCCGTTGGCCGGCGCCAGGCGCAGCGCCTGCTCCGCCGCGGCGTTGGCCAGGTCGAACTGCCGCGCGCGCAGGCGCAGGGGCACCTCGGCCAGCCAGGTGTCGGCGTTGTCGGGTGGGATGGCGCGGGCCAGGTCGATCTGCGCCTGCGCGCGCGAGGGCTCGCCGAGGTCCGAGGCCGCCGCGGCGCGCACCAGCAGCAGCGCCTTGCGGACCGGATCGGGCAGGCCCTCGGGCACCAGCGCCGGCAGCTTGAAGACCTCGGGCTGCTTGCCCTGGGCGACCAGCGCCTGGGCCAGCGGCACGGCGACCTCGGCGCGGTTGATGCCCAGCGAGAGGGCCTCGCTGAACTCGACCTCGGCGGCCGCGGCCTCGCTGCGCATCAGCAGCGCCTTGCCCAGCAGCACGTGGACGCTGAGCATGCGCGCGTCCTGCTGCAGCGCGTTCTTCAGCTGGATGACGGCGCCGTCGATGTCCTGGCGTTCGAAGCGCTTGAGCGCGTCCTCGTAGAAGCGCGCGGCCTTGACGCTGTCCGCCTGCGCCGATGCCGCGCACAGCGCCAGCAAGGCCGCCGCCGCGGGGCCGCGCCAGCGGGACCCGCCGGACCTGCCAGACCTGCCAACAGTGCTCATCTCGTCCCCCCCGATGTGTGGTCATGCGGCCGCGGCCTGGGGCCGTCGGTGCGCGGGAGCGGGCAGGGTGCCTGGTCGCGCTCCGGCGCGAGGCTCAGGCCGGGTCGAACCCGGCCCGGCTCATTTGCGGTAGTTGTCGAAGCTCAGCGGCAGGTCGGGCAGCGCCTTGCGCAGCGCGCCCTGCGCGGCCTGCAGGTCGTCGAGCGACTTGCCGGTGATGCGCACGATGTCGCCTTCGATCTGCGCCTGCACCTTGAGCTTGCTCTCCTTGATCGCGGCCACGACCTTCTTGGCCTCGGCGGCTTCCAGACCGTTCTTGATCTTGTAGACCTGCTTGACGCGGTCGCCGCCGAGCTTCTCGATCTTGTCCTGCTTGTCGACGAAACCGAGCACCACGCCCTGCTTGGTCAGCTTCGAATACAGCACCGCCTCGATCTGCTCGAGCTGGAACTCGGCGTCGCCGGTGGCGTGGACTTCTTTCTCCTTGTCCTTCCACTCGATGGCGGCGCTGGTGCCCTTGAAGTCGAAGCGGGTGGCGATCTCCTTGGCGCTGGCGTCCACGCTGTTGCGGACCTTCACCATGTCGGGTTCGAGGACGGTGTCAAAGCTGGGCATGTGCGTACATCTCTTTCAAAGGAGCGAAGGCCCGGATCGGGCCTTCGGGGGATATGGGCGAGAATTCTAGCCATGCAGTCTCCCGCCATCCCCCCCTCGACCGAGCGACGCGAGGGCGTCGTCATCGAGACCGACGTCAACCTCAAGCCCTACAACACCTTCGGCCTGCCGGCGACGGCGCGCCGGCTGGTGCGCATCCGCGAGGAACTGGATGTGCGCCGCGTCGTCGACCACCCCGAACTGGGCCGCGCGCCGAAGTTCGTGCTCGGCGGTGGCTCGAACCTGGTGCTGACGCGGGATGTCGACGCGGTGGTGCTGAAGATGGAGATCCCGGGCCTGCGCGTCGAGGAACGCGACGACTGCTGGATCGTCGAGGCCGGCGCCGGCGTGGCCTGGCATGAGGCGGTCGCGGGCTCGCTGGCGCTGGGCGTGCCGGGCCTGGAGAACCTCGCGCTGATTCCCGGCACCGTCGGCGCCGCGCCGGTCCAGAACATCGGCGCCTATGGCGTCGAGCTGAAGGATCGGCTCGAGAACGTGGACGTCGTGGACCTGACCACCGGCCGGCGGGTCACGCTGCCGGCCGAGGTGTGCCGCTTCGGCTACCGGGACAGCGTGTTCAAGCAGACCGGTTACGGTGGCCTGGCCGGCAAGAGCGTGATCACCAAGGTGCGGCTGCGCTGTCCCAAGCCGTGGCAACCGCAGCTGGGCTACCTGGACATCGAGCGCAAGATGGCCGAGACCGGCATCGCCGCGCCCGATGCCCGGCAGGTGTTCGACTGGATCTGCGAGATCCGTCGCGCCAAGCTGCCGGATCCGGCGCGCATCGGCAATGCGGGCAGTTTTTTCAAGAACCCGGTGGTGAGCGCGGAGCAGTGCCGCGACATCATCACGCGCGACCCGCACATCGTGCATTACCCGATGCCCGACGGCAGCTTCAAGCTGGCCGCCGGCTGGCTGATCGACGCCTGTGGGTGGAAGGGCAAGAGCGTCGGCGGCGCGGCGGTTTACGAGAAGCAGGCGCTGGTGCTGGTGAATCGCGGCGAGGCCCGCGGCGCCGAGGTCGTCACGCTGGCGCGGGCGATCCAGGAGAGTGTCTACGGCCGCTTCGGCATCCGGCTGGAGCCGGAGCCGGTGGTGGTCTGAGCCGGCCCGCCCCAGGGTCTCGAGGGCTTGCTCAGATCCAGTGGAATCCTTTCGCCATCAACGCCGCCACGCCGATGGCCACCGTGATGATGGCGCCGAACAGAAGGCGAAAGTCATGCGTGCGGATGGCCATGATCTCGGCGCGCATCTCCTTCCGGAATTCCCTGAACTCGGTCTTGAGTTCATTCATCTCGATCTGCAGTCGGTCCACGTTGGTCTCCAGTACAGCCACCTTGATTGGAAGGTTCGAATGCTGGGCCGAGGCGCCATGGCGGTCAATGACCTCGACATGAGGGGCGTGCTTGTGCGGGGTGGCCATGGGCGGCAGCTGGGCAAGGCCTGGCCCCTTTTTCCTGCTCGATGATGAACTGCGCATGAGAGGGCTCGCGACGGATCTGCTGGGACCTGCAAAGTTTGCGCCGCAAGATCAGCAGCCGCGAGTCGGAAGCCGGCCTCCCGAAGGGGGACGGCGCAACGCCCTTTCAGGGGGCGCCGGTCAAGTCTCCAGCAGCCCCCAGCTACGAAGGAAGTGCCGCGACATCGCAGCGAACGGCTGGTTGTCGTCGGCCTGGCGGCGCAGCTGCGCGAGCACCTTCGGCGCGCTTGGCGAGTCGTGATCCATTTCCTGGAACGCCAGCGCTGCGGTGTAGAGGAACTCGTAGCGCTGGTAGCGCAGGCGCAGCAGCTCGCTGCGATTGAGGCCCAGCACTTCCTCGGCCGCCTTCACCGCGGCCTTCGCCCTCGCGGAGCGGCCACGGGCGATGAGCCATACCTCTTGCGTCGCCTCGATCGCGTTCCAGGAGAACAGCCGCTCCGGATCGTCGAGGTAAGGATCGGGCAGATGCGCATGCTCGCCGGCGAAGAAGCGCTTCAGCGCGGCGTCTGTCGTGGACGCGGGATCGGGGCAGAAGCGCTCGGCAAGCGCCGCTGCCTTCGCCGCATCGGCCGGGCGCGTGGCCGGCATGCGTGGCGGCTTCAGCCGCGCGCCGGTGACCGGGAAGCGGTTGCCCTTGTGGACCTGGTTGCAGACCTGGCAGCTGAAGGTGTAGTTGTCGACGCAATACGCCAGCCACCAGTACGGGTCCTTGGGACGGAAGTGCTCGACGTCGCCGTGCGCGACGACCGCCGTGTCGGCCTCGCAGTAGGCGCATTTGCCAGCGGTCTCGCGCCGCAGCGTCGCCTTCGCGGCCGACCAGATCTGGCGTGACTTGGGCTTGAAGTCGACCCTGCGGCCGTCGTCGTAGAAATAGCCCTCGAGCCGGAGCAGCCGCTGCTGCAGCTTCGCGCCGGTGAAGGCGCCCAGGCTCGCGGCATCGCGTCGCCGCCGCAGGCGGATCACTTGGACCGCTCCACGCGCTTCACCGCGGCCTTGAGCTTGCCCGGCGACAGCGTCGGCGTGGACGCGGGCTTTGCCGCTGCGGTCGACGGCTTCGACGCCGGCGCCGCGGCCTTCGAGGCTTTCGCCGTCTGCGTCGCCCTGGCGACCTTTGTCGCCTTCGCCGTCGATGGCCGCGACTTCGCGGCCGGCTCCGGCGCCGCGGGCTTCGCGGACTGGGCCGCCTGCTTCGCGATGGTTGCCTTGAGTTCCTTCAGCAACGCCGCCTGCTGGCGCGCGTAACCGGGCACCGCGTCCCACTCCGGCGCGGCCCGCAGGACCTCCGTGCTGCGCTGCAATTGCGTGCGTTCGCGCGCGGTCAGGGCCTTGCCCTTGGCCGTCGACTTCGCCTGCAGCTTGCGGGCCGTGTCGCGCGCCTGCTCGACCACCACCGAATCCATCGACGCCAGGCCGAACATCGGGCTCATCAGCAGCTGGTGCACGCCCATCAGGCGCGGCTCGCCGACGAAGGGCACCAGCGTCGGCCGCTGCTTGGTCCCTTCGCGGCGGATGACGAAGAGCTCGCCCTCGCCACTCTGCTGCGCGGTCAGCGCCGAATGCGTCGTCGCGATGAACTGGAAATGCGGCAGCAGCGCCGACAGGAAGTCGACCAGCTGCCGGCGCCAGACCGGGTGCAGATGCAGGTCGAGTTCGTCGATCAGCAGCACGCCGCGCGTGGCGAGCGGGTCCTTGCGATCGGGGAAGGCCTCGGTGATGCGGTAGAGCAGGTCGCCGCACCAGGCGGCCATGTTCTGGTAGCCGTCGGACAGCTGGCTCAGGGGCACCTCGCCGTCGACGGTGTGGAACATCAGCTGGCCGGAGGCCTTGTCGATGCGCGAGAAGTTCATGCCCCGCATCAGCTGGTTGAGCGCCGCGCGGATCGGCGCCAGCGCGCCGGCGCCGCGCCGGTAGTCGAGGTCCATCGCCCAGCGCTGCAGCGAGACCAGCGAGGCGTCGGGCGAGAACATCGAGGCCAGCGCCCGCGCGCGCGGCGAGCGTGCGCTGTCGTCCAGCGGCGCGCTCAGGCGCTTGCCGCCTTCGGGCGGCCGGCGCGACACGCCATAACCCAGCACGAAATAGTTGCGGTCGGCATGCCGGATCGCCGCATCCAGCGCATCCAGCGTCCGCGCGTTGCGCTCGAAGATGTCGCGCAGGCCGTCGCCGCGGTGCAGTTCCAGCGCGATCTCGCGCGGCTCGCCCTTGGCGGTCACCAGCGTGCCGGCGATGCGGCATTGCCGCGTGCCGTTGCGGATCCAGGCATCGGCGTCGCCGAGCAGCTCCGGCAGGGCGTCGCTGCCCGCCAGCAGCAGGCCGATCGCGCGCAGCACCGTGCTCTTGCCGCAGCCGTTCTCGCCGAGCAACAGCGTCCAGCGCCGGTTCGTGCCGGGGGCTGCCTCCGGGCTGATGCCGAAGTCGATCGCCAGCGACTCCATCGAGCGCACATTGGTCAGCGCGATGCGGGACAGGTACATGGGACGGGGCTCTCCGTTGCGGAGAGGGACTTTAATGGCCTTTGAGGTGAGCGGGATCGAACCGGCTCAGCCGGCCCGCCCGGTTCAAGCCGCTTCCGGCCGGGCGGGCGAGGGCGCCAGCGACTGCAGGCAGGCGCGCAGCGTCTCGAGCTCCACCGGCTTGGCCAGGAAGGCGCTGATGCCGGCGTCATCGGCCTTCTGGCGAGACTCCTCGAACGCGTCGGCCGAGAACGCGATGATCGGCAGCCGCCCGCGCGGCGGCGGCAGCTCCCGCATCCGCCGCGTGGCCTCGAAGCCGTCCATCTGCGGCGTGTGCAAGTCCATCAGCACGACGTCGAAGGCCTGCTGCCGCAGCGCGTGCAGCGCCTGCAGGCCGTTCTCGCACAGCGTCGGCCGATGGCCCAGCCGTTCGAGCATCGCCTCGATGACGATGCGGTTGGTCGGGTTGTCCTCGCTGACCAGGACGCGCAGGCCGGTGACCGGTGCATCCTCCGCCGAGGCCGCCGAGGCCGCCGAAGTCGTCAAGGCCGCCGAGGTCGCCGAAGGCCCCTTGAGCGGCGTCGAGGGGGCGGTCGCCGCCTCGGCCGGCACCATGCGGCCGGGCGGCAGGTCGGCGCCGGCGCGCAGCGGCAGCGCCAGCGTGAAGCGCGCGCCCTGGCCGGGCGCGCTCTGCACATGGATGTCGCCGCCCATCGCACGGGCCAGCCGGCGCGAGATCTCCAGCCCCAGGCCCGCGCCGCCGTGGCGCCGCGAGGTGCTCGCGTCGCCCTGGCTGAAGCGCTGGAAGAGTCTGGCCTGCGTCTGCGCGTCGATGCCCGGGCCGGTGTCGCTGACCTCGAACATCAGCAGGTCCTCGCCCAGCGGCCCGACGCCGCGTCTCAGCTGGCAGCCCACCTGGCCGCGGTCGCAGAACTTGAGCGCGTTGCTCAGCAGGTTCAGCAGGATCTGGCGCAGCCGCGTCGGATCGGCCAGCACCCAGCCGGGCACGTCGTCGTCGATGCCGAAGTGCAGCGCCAGCCGCTTGGCCGCCGCCTGCGGCCGGCTCAGCGCCTCCAGTTCCCTGACCAGCGCACCGAGCTGCAGCGGCTCCGGCGCGATCGACAGCCCGCCGGCCTCCATGCGCGTCACGTCCAGGATGTCGCCCAGCACCGCCAGCAGGTGGCGCGCGCAGTCGTTGGCGGCCTTGAGCTGGTCCTGCTGCGCGGGCGTCAGCGGCGCTTCCTTGATCAGGCCCAGCATGCCCAGCAGCCCCTGCAGCGGCGTGCGCAGCTCGTGGCTCATGTTGGCGAGGAAGACCGTCTTGGCGCGGTTGGCGGCGTCGGCCTCGCGCTGCGCTTCGTTGAGCCGCGCGGCCAGCGCCTTCTGCTTGTCGCCATAACGCTCCAGGCCGCGGAACTGCCGGTAGATCACGGCCGCGAACAGCAGCGTCATCGCCGACAGCGCCGCCGTCAGCCCCAGGCTGACGCGACTCTGGTTGCGGATGATCTCGTTGCGGCGCGTCACGTCCTGGGCGACGTGGTGGGTCGAGGTCAGCGACAGGTCCCGGATCGGGTCGGCCAGCGGTTCCAGGCGGGCGACGATCTCGGCGATGCGCTGCGGATGCTCGCGGATCAGGGCGCCGTTGAGCGGCAGCGCATCGGCCCAGCGCACGAAGTCCTGCGCGCGCGCGACCGTGCGCTGGTAGTCGGGGTGGTGCGCCAGTACCAGCGCGGCATGCTCGCTCTCCACGAGGTTGAGCCGGCTGACGAAGATCTCGTAGCGCTGCGCCACCTGGTCGGGGTCGACGCCCACGCTCGGTCCGGCCGCCTGCTCCAGGGCCAGGCGCAGCTTCAGGTATTCGGTCTCGAACTGGAACAGGCTCCAGACGAGGTAATCGTCCTGGTAGCGCCGCGTGCCGTTGAGCGCCTCGTACTGCCGCGCCTGCAGCCAGCCCACGCCGGCGAGCGTCAGCACCAGCAGCAGGCCCATCGCGGCGATGCCGATGCGCCAGCGGCGCTGCCGGGCCGCGACGGTGCGGGAGGCGTCGCGCGGCATGGTCAGCGCAGCTCCAGGTGGGTCAGCTGCCAGGCCGAGCGCCCGTAGAAGACGCTGTTGCGCAGCTCCGGCGCCTGGTCGAAGGGATAGATCAGGAACAGCGGGCCCTTGTCGCGCACCGCCATCGGCCGGTCGTCGAGCAGCCGGGCGACGATCACATCGTAGCGATGGCTGTCGGTCAGCGGGATCTGGACGCGGTAGTCGTTGAGCGCGCGGGCCTCGATCGTGCGTCCCTGCGCGCCGGCGGCGGCGAGCACGTCGCGCAGCAGCGGCCCGGTGAACCGGCGCGGCTGCGGGTACCAGGGCGTCTGCGTGCTGAAGCTGACCTGGGGCAGCTTCTCGAGCATCGCCATGTCGAAGGCGGCGCGGCCGTCGCGATTGGCGTTGCGCAGCGCCCCGCCGACGGTGAGCACCACCGGTCCGGTGGGCGCGGCCAGCGGCGGCTCGGCCGGCGCCGCCCGCACGGACGGCGCGGCCGCGGCGCCCACGGCCAGGGCACAGGTCAGCAGGCCCTGAAGGGCGGTACGTCGCGCGATCAGCATGAACGGGAGCAGGCACGACCCGGCCGCGCATCGACGCCCCGAGGGGCGGATGCCGCGCGGGCATTGGTGAAAGCCCGCATGCTACGCGGGGGCACGGGGAGGAGCATGTCCGGGACCACCCCGATAACAGGGGCCAGTCGGGTTTCCGCCACAGTGGACCGCCGGGCCCGATGTCGCTGTCGAGACAAGGTCGGCGAGGCGGTGGATTGAAGATCGACGCCACAACACAGACAGGAGACAGCCCCGATGACGCGCGTGGTCACCCCCCGTCCCGAGAACGCCGGCGTGCAGCACAGCCACTGGCCGGCGCGACTGCCCCGGCGGTTGGCGATTCCACGGACCTCGCTGTGGTTCAACCTGGAGGTCGCCGCGACGCGGTATCCGGACAAGGCGGCCACGCAGTTCCTCGGCGCGACGCTGAGCTACCGCGAGCTGCGACGGCAGGCCGAGGCGCTCGCCGGCTGGCTGCGGGCGCAGGGCGTGGGCAAGGGCGACCGCGTCGCGCTCTTCATGCAGAACTGCCCGCAGTACCTGGTCGCCTTCTACGCGATCAACCGCGCCGATGCGGTGGTGGTGCCGGTCAACCCGATGAACCGCGAGGACGAGTTCGGCCATTACCTGACCGATCCGGAGACACGCGTCGTCATCTGCAGCGGCGAGCTGTCGGGCATCGTCGCCAAGGCCGCCGAGAAGCTGCCGCCGGCGCAGCGCCCGCGCGCCGTGCTGGTGACCCAGTACTGGCAGATGCTCCCGCCCGCCGGGCCCGATCCGGCCTGCGACGCGCCCGAGACGATGCGGACCTGGCTCACCGCCGTCCACGAGCTGCCGCCCGGCGCGACCGACTGGCGCGACGCGCTGGGCGCCGGCCTGGTGCCGGGGCCGCATACCGCCGGACCCGACGACCTGGCGATGCTGCCCTACACCTCGGGCACCACCGGCCTGCCCAAGGGCTGCATGCACACCAACGCGACCTTGATGGCCAACAGCTGCGGTGGCTGCCAATGGGGTTACGCGAGTGCCGAATCGGTCGGCCTGGCGGTGGTGCCGATGTTCCACATCACCGGCACCTTGTATGGCGTGCTCGGTCCGGTCTTCACCGGGATGACGCTGGTCATCATGCCGCGCTGGGACCGCGAGCTCTGCGGGCGCCTGATCTCGCGCCACCAGGTCACGCACTGGACCTGCATCCCGACGATGATCATCGACCTCTTCGCGAGCCCGAACTACAAGTCCTTCGACCTGCGCAGCCTGCGTTATCTCAGCGGCGGCGGCGCGGCGATGCCCAAGGCGGTGGCCGAGCGATTGCAGGAGGAGTTCGGCCTGACCTTCGCCGAGGGCTATGGCCTGACGGAGACCGCGGCGCCCAGTCACGGCAACCCGCCCGAGCGCGCCAAGCTGCAGTGCCTGGGCATCCCGATCTTCGGTGTGGACGCGCGCATCGTCGATCCGACCACGCTGGAGGAACTGCCGGTCGGCGAGGTGGGCGAGATCATCACGCATGGCCCGATGGTGTTCCAGGGCTACTGGCGCCAGCCGGAGGCGACGGAGGCGGCCTTTGTCGAGCTCGACGGCAAGCGCTTCTTCCGCACGGGGGATCTTGGCCGCATGGACGAGGAGGGCTACTTCTTCATCACGGACCGGCTCAAGCGGATGATCAACGCGAGCGGCTACAAGGTGTGGCCTTCGGAGGTCGAGATGTTGCTGTACCGGCACCCGGCGGTGCAGGAGGCCTGCATCATCGCGGCCAAGGATGCGTACCGTGGCGAGACGGTCAAGGCGGTGGTGGTGCTGCGTGCGGAGGCCAAGGGCAAGACCACGGACAGGGACATCATCGACTGGGCGCACGAGCACATGGCGGCCTACAAGGCGCCGCGCATCGTGCAGTTCGTGGACGTCTTGCCGAAGTCGGGTTCCGGCAAGGTCATGTGGCGTCTCCTGCAGGAGCAGGAATCGAGTTGAGCTGCTGGCGCCTCGCGGTGCACGCGCTGCAGTGCTTCTCTTCGAGGGCAGGGCCGGGGCAGGCGACGAAGTCGTGCCGTCCAGGACTGACTGGGCGCGTTCTGTCTGACCAAAGCGAGCCGCAGGCGAGCGGCGGGAGTTGAGCGCCTGAGGCACGACGGGAGTCGCCTGCCCCGGTCCTGCCCGAGCGCAGGTCAGAACCGTGACCCTGGCTGCTTCAGGAAGTCCAGTTCCTCCGGCGTGCTGTCCCGCCCGAGGATGTCATTGCGATGCGGGAAGCGCCCGAAACGCGCGATGACATCGCGGTGTTTGCGCGCGTAGTCGAGCGCGTCGGCGAGGCGCGGGTCCTCGAGGGTGAGGGCTTCGAAGGTGGCGACGCTGAGTTCCTGCATCGCGAGGTCTTCGGCGTGTTCCATCGGCATGGTGGCGAACCAGCGTTCGAGCGTGCCGAGTTCCTGCGCCCGGGCCCGCAGCGCGATTGCGGCGTCCAGGGCGAGGGCGTCGCCGGCGAAGGCTGCTGGCGTATCGCGATGAATGTTGCGGGTGAACTGGTCCAGCACGACGATGCGCGCGAGCGCGCCCCAGGCGGTGGAGTCCCACTCGCGCAGGCCGCCGTCGAGGGCCTGGGCGACGACCGCGCCGAAGCGCTCGCGCAGCGCGTCGTCGAAGGCGGGGTCCTTCTTGAACCACTTCATCTGGATCTGCCCGTCCTGCGCCGAGCCGGGCGGGCCGAACCATTCGTTGAGCACCCGCTGGGCCGATGCCGGCGTCAGCAGCCGCTGCCAGCGCGGATGGCGCAGCAGCCAGTGGCGCACATAGCTGCAGCCGGGGACCAGCTGCAACGGGAACTCCGCCAGCCAGCGTGCCGCGGTCTCCACCAGCTGCGAGGCCAGGCCTTGCCCGCGCAGCTGCGCCGGCACGCCGGTGTGGGTGATGATCAGCTGTTCGCCGTGGCGCTCATAGTCGAGCCGGCATTGCAGTCCGGGTTGCGGCTGGGCAAGAAAGCATCTCGCGTCGGGATGATGCTGGATGACGAAATTCACGCTGCGTCTCCACTGCTGGGCTCCCTGCCGAGTTGCCGCCACAAGTAGGCGAACTCGAGGGCTTGCAACAGCGCGCGCTGCTGGTTGTCCGCCGCGCCGCCATGGCCGCCCTCGATGTTTTCGTAATAGAAGCAGGCTTGCCCCAACGCAAGCATGCGGGCCGCCATTTTCCTCGCATGGCCCGGATGCACGCGATCGTCGCGCGTCGACGTGGCGAAGAGCGCCCGCGGATATTGCACGCCCGCCTTGAGCTGCTGGTACGGGCTGTAGGCGGCGATGTGCGCCCACTCCGCGGGCTCGTCGGGATCGCCGTACTCGGCCATCCACGACGCGCCGGCCAGCAGCAGGTGATAGCGCTTCATGTCCAGCAGCGGCACCTGGCACACCACCGCGCCGAAGAGCTCCGGCCGCTGCACCATGCAGGCGCCCACCAGCAGTCCGCCATTGCTGCCGCCCATGATCCCGAGCCGCGCCGGCCGCGTCAGCCCGTGCGCGACCAGGTCCTCGGCCACGGCGATGAAGTCGTCGAAGCTGCGCTGCTTGTGGGTGAGCGTCGCGGCCTGGTGCCAGCGCGGGCCGTACTCGCCGCCGCCGCGGATGTTGGCCACCACCAGCCGCCCGCCGCGCGCGAGCCACGCCCGGCCATTGCCGCCGGAGTACCACGGCTGCAGCGAGACCTCGAAGCCGCCGTAGCCGTAGAGCAGCGTCGGCGTGTCGGCGCCGCGGACGGCCTTGCCGATGACGAAGTAGGGCACGCTCTCGCCGTCGGCGCTGGTGGCGAAGCGCTGCTCCACCGTCATGCCGTGCGCGTCGAACTGCGCGCCGCGCTGCTTGAGCGTCTCGCGCGCGTCGGTGCCGGCCTGCGCCAGGCAGACGATGTCGGGCGTCAGGAAGTCGCAGTAGTGCAGCAGGTAGCGGTCGCCGAGCCGGTCCTCGGCCAGCTCCGGGTCGTGCAGGCTCTGCACGCTGAGCGTGCCGGGGAAGGGTGCCTTGACCTGGCGCAGGACCGGCGGCCGGTGCGACAGGTCCCATTCCTCGAGCCGGCTGGCCACATGCTCGCTGACGTTGAGCAGCAGGTGGTGGCGCGTCAGCGTGTAATCCTCCAGCGAGCGGCCCGCGGTCGGCGAGAACATCACGCGAAGGTGCCTGTCGTGGCGCTCGTTCTTCCAGAACGCGGCTTCCTCCATCAGCAGCAGCGAGCCGGCCGGGTAGGTCGGGCCGTGCGGGATGGCCCAGTCGGTGCGCGGACGCAGCAGCATCCACGGGCCTTCCAGGTGCACGCTCATGTCGCTGGGCAGGTCGATGGGCACGAACTCGCCTTGCTTCCAGAGGAAGCGCGACTCGTTGTAGAAATCCAGCGCGCGGCTGAACACGACCCGCTCGAAGCCCGGCGTGCGGTCGACCGACACCGACACCGAGACGTCGTCCTTCTCGCCCTCGAAGATCACCGGCGCGGCGTCCAGCGGCGTGCCGCGCTCCCAGCGCCGGATCTGGCGCGGATACCCCGACTCGGTCAGAGAGTCCGGTCCGAAGTCGCTGCCGACCAGCAAGGTGTCGGCGTCCAGCCATTCGACGTCGCTCTTGGCCTCGGGCACGAAGAAACCGCCCTCGGTCGGCGGGATGAAGCGCAGCGCTTCGAGGTCGAACTCGCGCAGCTCGTGGGCGTCGGCGCCGCCGTCGGACAGCGACACCAGGCAGCGCCGGTAATCGGGTGCGAGCGCCGTCGCGCCGTGGAAGACCCAGCTGCGGCCTTCGTCGCGGCCCAGCGCGTCCAGGTCCAGCACCAGCCGCCACGGCGGCTCGGCAAGCTGGTAGTCCTCCAGCGTGCAGCGCCGCCACAGGCCGCGCGGATGGGCCTCGTCCTGCCAGAGGTTGTAGAACCAGTCGCCGCGCCGGGCCACATGCGGGATGCGGTCGCGCGCGTTCAGGATCTGCAGCAGCTCGTCCCGGACCGGCTCGAACTCGGGCTCGGCCTTCAGCGCGGCCAGCGTCGCGTCGTTGCGCTCGCGCACCCAGGCCAGCGCACGCTCGCCCTCGGCGCCTTCCAGCGCCTCGAGCCACAGGAACGGATCGTCCGCGGCGGTGGTGGGGTCGACGGATGCGGACGGCTCGGAATGCGGCACAACGGTCTCCTGGTCAAGGGCGCGGGCGGCTCGTCACCTTACCCCACAAGTCACTGCTCGGCTTCCTTCAGCAATTGCGGCGTGATCTCCACAGCGCCCTTCTCGGTGCTGACGTACGCCGTTCCGTCCTGGATGCTGACCTGCCACTGCATGCCGCGTTCGGCCAGGGCGGCCAGCGCCTGCGCCTGGTCCGCCGGGATCTGCCACACGGCCAGCCGGGGAGTGCGCTGCAGCTTGTTCTGGATGCCGCTCCACCATACCGGCGTGCTGGACGCGTAGCTGATGACGGTGACGCGCTCGGCGCGGCCGTGGGCCTGGCGCAACCGGCGCTCGTCGGGCTGGCCCAGCTCGATCCAGTGGACCACCTCGCCGGTCAGGTCCAGCTGCCACAGCGGCGGCTCGTCGACATCGGAGAGGCCCTTGCTGAATTCGAGCCGGCCGCGCAGGTCGTCGGCGGGCACGTGCAGCGCGTAGGCCAGGATGCGCAGCATCATGCGCTCGTCGGTCTCCGAGGGGTGGCGGGCGACGGTCAGGGAGTGCTCGCCGTAGACATGGCGGTCCATGTCGGAGAGCTGCAGCTGGGCTTTGTGGATGGTGGCCTTGAGCGCCATGGTCGAAGGGCCGCCCGAAGCGGCCGGGGTGCGGGGTGGATGCCCCGGCGTGCGGGCTGCACGCGGGGCGGAAACGATCTGAAGCGGCGCATTATCCCGGTCGTGGCATCATGCCGACCCGCATGGCGGCCTGCTCCGGCCGCCCCATGAGACTGCGGGCCGGCCGGTGCCACCGGCGAGCCCGTGCCGACGAGACAGCGCCCACCCGGCGCAATGACCTGAGAGACGACATGAACACTCTTCGCACCTCCCTCGCCGTCGCCGCGCTGCTGGCCTGCGGTCTGGCCGTCGCCCAGACCAGCGGCACCAAGCCCGCCACGCCGGCCGCGCCGGCCGCCGCCAAGGGCGGCAAGGGCAAGCTGATGACCCGCGACGAGCTGCGCGCCTGCATGGCCAGCAACCAGCAGAACGAGGCCGCCGCGGCCGAGCTGGACAAGAAGAAGGCCGTCGTCCTGAAGGAGCGCGACGAGCTCAAGGCGGCCAAGGCCGAGTCCGACAAGTTCGAGTCGGACATGCAGGCCCAGGGCTCCGCGCTGAAGGCCGAGATCGAGTCGGTCAAGGCCTTCGGCGCCGAGATCGAGGCCGGCGCCTCCAAGATGGAGAAGGACCAGCTCAAGGCCAAGCAGGAGGAGTACCAGGCCCGCGCCAACGCCCTGCAGCCCAAGATCGATGCCTTCAACAAGGCGCGCAATGACCGCGTCGAGGTCAACAAGGCCTTCAACACCCGCGTCGATGCCCACCAGAAGATCGCCGACGACTTCAACGAGGCGGTCGAGGACCTGAACGACAAGCGCAACGAGTGGAAGCTCAAGTGCGGCAACCGGTCCTACGACGAGGCCGACGAGATCGCCATCAAGAAGGAAATGAACAAGAAGTAAGGCGTTCCCCTTTCGACGCCTCGGGAACGGCGCCGGCACCGATCGCGGTCCGGCGCCGTTCCTACAATCGGCGCCCTGTTGATGGCCCCTGGAGACACGATGAGCGCCGCCCCCGCTGCCAATCCGCTGCTGTCCGCCTGGACCGGCCCCTACGGGCTGCCGCCGTTCGAGGCGATCGAGGCCGGGCATTTCGAACCGGCCTTCGACGCGGCGCTGGCCGCGCACCGCGCCGAGCTCGACGCGATCGCGTCGCAGCCGGCGGCCCCGACCTTCGAGAACACGCTCGCCGCGCTCGATCGTGCCGGGCGCGCGTTGACCGCGCTGGAGCACCTGTTCTCGACGCTGAGCGCGTCGGCGAGTTCGCCCGAGCTGCAGGCGGTGCAGCGGCGCATGGCCGCGCCGCTGGCCGCGCACACCAACGCGATCTACCTGAACGCCGCGCTGTTCGCCCGCGTCGAGGCGCTGCATGAACAGCGCGCCGCGCTCGGGCTCACGCCGGAGCAGCGGCGGCTGCTGGAGCGCGTGCACCTGGACTTCGTCCGCGCCGGCGCCCGGCTGCAGGGCGCGGACCGCGAGCGCTACGCCGCCAACATGGAGCGGCAGGCGGAACTCAACACCCGCTTCGCGCAGAACGTGCTGGCCGACGAGAGCGGCTACCAGCTGGTGCTGCGCGGCGAACGCGACCTGGCCGGCCTGCCGGACTTCGTCCGCGCCGCCGCGCGCCAGGCGGCGCTGGACCGCGGGCAGGCGGAGGAGGGCGTGCACGTGGTGACGCTGTCGCGCTCGCTGATCGTGCCCTTCCTGACCTTCAGCGAGCGGCGCGACCTGCGCGAGCAGGCCTGGCGCGCCTGGGTCGGCCGCGGCGACGCGACCGGCGAGACCGACAACCGCGCGCTGGTGCGGGAGCTGCTCGCGCTGCGACATGAGCAGGCCACGCTGCACGGCCATCGCAGCTTCGCCGACTACGCGCTGGCCGACACCATGGCCGGCCGCCAGTCGGCGGTGCAGGCGCTGCTGGACCAGGTCTGGGAGCCGGCCAAGGCGGCCGCCGCGCGCGAGCGGGCGATGCTCGACGAGGTGCGCGAGCAGCTCGGCCACGACCTGAGCATCGAGGCCTGGGACTGGCGCTGGTACGCCGAGAAGGTGCGGCAGCAGCGCTTCCAGCTCGACGAGGCGGAGGTCAAGCCCTACTTCCCGCTGGACGCGATGGTGCGCGCGATGTTCGACTGCGCCGAGCGCCTTTACGGCCTGCGTTTCGTCGAGCAGCCGCAGGTCGCCGGTTATCACCCGGACGTGAAGGTCCACGAGGTCCGGGGCGAGGATGGCCGCCTGCGCGGCGTCTTCATCCAGGACAACTTCGCGCGTCCGACCAAGCGCAGCGGGGCCTGGATGAACGCGCTGCGCTGGCAGGCGCGCAACGGCATCGACGCGCTGCCGATCATCCTGAACAACAACAACTTCGCCAAGGGCGCGCCGGGCGAGCCGACGCTGCTGTCCTTCGACGACGTGCGCACGCTGTTCCACGAGTTCGGCCATGGTCTGCACGGGCTGCTGTCGGACGTCGAGTTCGAGCGCCTGTCCGGCACGCAGGTGCTGCGCGACTTCGTCGAGCTGCCCTCGCAGCTGATGGAGCACTGGATGGCCGAGCCGGCGGTGCTGAAGCAGCATGCGCGCCATCACCGCACCGGCGAGCCGCTGCCCGATCCGCTGCTGGCGCGGCTCAAGGCCGCCGCGACCTTCAACCAGGGCTACGAGACGGTGCGCTATTGCGCGTCGGCGCTGGTGGACCTGGCCATCCACGCGCGGGAAGAGGCCGAGGCGCCGGACCCGGTCGCCTTCGAGCGCGAGACACTGGAGCGCCTGGGCCTGCCGCCGGCGGTCGGGATGAATCACCGGCTGACGCATTTCCAGCACCTGTTCTCGGGCAGCTATTACGCCTCCGGCTATTACGTCTACCTGTGGGCGGAAGTACTGGACTGCGATGCCTTCGAGGCCTTCGTCGAGGCCGGCGATCCGTTCGACCGGTCGGTCGCCCGGTCGCTGCTGGACAACATCCTGTCGGTGGGCAACAGCCGCGAGCCGGGCGCGACCTACCGGGCCTTCCGCGGCCGCGACGCGCGGGTTGAGCCGATGCTCAAGGGGCGGGGACTGGTGCCCGCCTGACCTGCCGGACCCGCCTGAAGGCGGGCCTGGACTCCCCCTGTCGAGGGCCCCGGAAGGGGCCCTCGTCGTTTCGGGTAAACCCGGATCGTGGGCGCCGTTCATCGCGCTCCGCCGCAGTTCGTCGCTAGCAACAACGTGTTGGTCGCAGCAGACTTTTGCTAGGGGTAAACCCCTGCGACAGTTCGCCCCATGCCGCAAGAACAACCCCGCGGCCCCTGGAGGAAGAGATGAACACCATTCGCTGCCACGACCGTTTCGCGACGCTCAAGCGCCTTGCCGCGCTGATCGGGATCGGGGCCGGCATCGCCGCCGGCCTGCTGATGGCGCTGCCCAGCCGCGCCGGCCAGCCGGAGCGCCTGCCGACGGTGGTCATCAACGGCAAGTCCGCGCCGACGCTCGCCGCGCTGCGCGCCGCAGGCGAAGTCCAGACGCTGCCCACGGTGGTGGTGACCGGCCGCCGCGCCGACACCGGCGTGGACGGCGAACAGGTGGCGTCGCGATGAGCGGGCTGGCGAGCTTCCTGGCGCGGCGTGTCGCCGACGCGGCCGACGCGGCCGTCGAGCTGGATCCGGCCTCCGGCATCCGCCTGTCCTGGCCGGCGCCGATGAACGCGTCGGGCGTGGATCGCGCGGGCCCATCCCCTGCGCGGCTGCCGGTGTCCCCCTCGCTCCCTATGATGCGGGGATGGACTCTGCCCACGCCGCCCTCGATCCCGTCGCTGCCCACGTGACGCCCTCGCCCGAGGTCGTTCCGCTCGCGGCGGCCTCGCCCCTCCAGACCCGCTTCGCCGCGGTGACCGGCGCCGGCTCCGGCATCGGCCGCGCCGCGGCGCAGGCCTTGATGCAGGCCGGCTGGCAGGTCGCGCTGCTGGGGCGTCGCGAGGCGATGCTGCGCGAGACCGCGGCGCTCGCGCCGGAACGCGCGCTGGTGCTGCCCGCCGATGTCGCCGACGAGGCCCAGGTGAACGCCGCCTTCGACGCGATCGAACGCCGCTGGGGCCGGCTCGACTTCCTGTTCAACAACGCCGGGCGCGGCGCGCCGGCGTCGGACATCGACGAACTGAGCCTCGAGACCTGGCGGGCCGTCGTCGACGTCAACCTGACCGGCAGCTTCCTCTGCGCCCGCGCGGCCTTCGGCCTGATGAAGCGGCAGTCGCCCCGCGGCGGGCGCATCGTCAACAACGGGTCGATCTCGGCGCATGCGCCGCGGCCGGGGTCGATCGCCTACACCTCGACCAAGCACGCGATCACCGGCCTGACCAAGACGCTGGCGCTGGATGGCCGCCGGCATGACATCGCGGCCGGCCAGATCGACATCGGCAATGCCGAGACCGATCTGACCGAGCGCTTCAAGCAGGGCGTGCCGCAGGCGCATGGCGGCACGATGGTGGAGCCGGTGATGGATGTCGGCCATGCCGCCAGCGCCGTGCTGTACATGGCGGGATTGCCGCTGTCGGCCAACGTGCCTTTCCTGACGGTGATGGCCACCAAGATGCCCTACATTGGCCGCGGCTGACCGCCCGCGTCCGGGCCTTGAATCCGGGCTTGAATCCGGGCCCGACCGCCCCGAACTGAACGACCGATGAACGCTCTCTCCACGCTCTTCTCGATCGCCGCCCGCCTCGTGCTGGCGGTGGCCTCCCTGGTGCTCTTCCTGGTGGTGCTGGCTGCCGGGCTGGTGATTTTCGGCGGGGTGCTGCTGTGGAGCCTGATCCGCGGCCGCCGGCCGACGCTGCGCACGGCGGCGTTCCAGCGCGCGGCGCAGTTCCGTGCGCAGGCGTTCCGCGGTGGACGCGGACCGTTCCCCGGCGGGATGCCCGGGGGCATGGCGGGCACCGGCCGCGCGCCGCAGGGCGAGGTCATCGACGCCGAGGTCCGCGAAGTGCCCCACAGCGATCCGCGCCTGGAGCGCTGACCATCGCCGCAGCGCTCAATACTTGGGCGGCGCGCTGAGCTCGTCCCAGAGCTCGTCGTAGATGCGGTAACGCGAGGGGCTGATCGCCCCCGCCTCGACCGCCGTCAGCACCGCGCAGCCGGGCTCATGCCGATGGCTGCAGTTGTGGAAGCGGCACTCGCCCAGATAGGGCTTGAAATCGGGCATGTAGCTCGCCAGGTCCGGCGCGGCGATCTGGCGCAGGCCGAATTCCTGGAAGCCCGGTGAATCGATCAGCGCGTCCTCGCGCCCCGCGTCCATCCAGTACCACTGCGTCGTGGTCGTCGTGTGGCGCCCCGAATTCAACGCCTGCGAGATCTCGCCCACCTGCGCCTGCGCATCGGGCACCAGCAGGTTGATCAGCGTGCTCTTGCCGGTGCCGCTGGGCCCCAGCACCAGCGTCGCCTGGCCGTGCAGCAACGGCAGCAGCACCTCGCGCGACTCGTCCGGGCGGCCCTTCAGGCTGAGCTCCAGCACCCGCTGGCCCATGGCCTTGTACGGCGCGAGCCGCTCGCGCGCGGCCGGGGCGCCGGGCAGGTCGGTCTTGTTGAGCACGATGTCGGCCGCGATGCCGGCGCTCTGCGCCGCGATCAGCGCGCGGGTGAGCTGCGATTCGGAGAACTGCGGCTCGACCGCCACCAGGATCAGCAGCCGGTCCAGGTTGGCGGCGAAGCTCTTGGTCTTCCACTCGTCCTGGCGGAACAGCAGGTTGCGCCGCGGCTCGACCTTCTCGATCACGCCCTCGTGCTCGCTGCTGCGCATCCAGCGCACGCGGTCGCCCACCACGCAATCGCTCTTCTTGCCGCGGGTCAGGCAGTGGATACGCTGCCCGTCCTGGTCCTCGACGACGTAATGGCGGCCGTGCCCGCGCACCACCAGCCCGGTCTGCGGCGCCTTGCTCATGCGACCTGTCCCGCCGGCGCGGCCGGTGCGCCCGACAGCGACGCGATCGCCGCCAGCCGCTCGCTGGCCGGCGGATGCGAGTAGTAGAAGCGCGCGAACAGCGGGTCCGGCGTCAGCGTGCCGGCGTTGTCCTCGTGCAGCTTGAGCAGCGCCTGCGACAGGTCGGCGCCGCTGGCCTGGGCGCAGGCATAGGCGTCGGCCTCGAACTCGTGCCGCCGCGACCACAGCGACATCAGTGGCGTCAGGAAGAAGGTGAAGGGCGGCAGCGCGAGCATGATCAGGAGCAGCGCGAGCGCGTCGTTGGGCGCGTCCAGGCTGGGACGCACGCCCAGCCCGAGGTAGAAGCCCGCCTGCGTGCTGAGCCAGCCCAGCAGCGCGAAGCCGGCCAGGCTGAGCGCGAACATCAGCGCCATGCGCTGCGGCACGTGGCGGCGCTTGAAGTGGCCCAGCTCGTGCGCGAGCACCGCCTCGACCTCGGGCGGATCGAGCCGCTCGAGCAGGGTGTCGAAGAACACCACCCGCTTGGCGGCGCCCAGGCCGGTGAAGTAGGCGTTGCCGTGCGCCGAGCGCCGGCTGCCGTCCATCACGAACAGTCCCTTGGCCGCGAAGCCGCAGCGCTGCATCAGCGTCTGGACGCGCTCGCGCAGCGCGGCGTCCTCCAGCGGCTGGAACTTGTTGAACAGCGGCGCGATGACGGTGGGATAGATCACCAGCATCAGCAGGTTGAAGCCCATCCAGGCGCCCCAGGCCCACAGCCACCACAGGCTGCCCGCCTGCGCCATCAGCCACAGGATCAGCGCCGCGATCGGCAGCCCGAGCAGCGCACCCACCGCCAGGCCCTTGAGCCCGTCGACGATGAACAGCCGCAGCGTCGTGCGGTTGAAGCCGAAGCGTTCCTCCAGCCGGAAGGTGTTGTAGAGCGACCAGGGCAGGTCGAGCAGCCCGGACAGCAGCCCGAAGACCGCCAGCAGCGCGAGCTGGTAGCCCATCGGGCCGAGTTCCTCGCGCCAGGACAGGGCCCACTGGTTGAGCAGGTCCAGGCCGCCCAGCAGCGTCCAGCCGATCAGCAGCGCGGTGTCCCAGGCCAGGTGCAGCGTGCCGAAGCGGCCGCGCGCGACGGTGTAGTCGGCGGCCTTCTGGTGCGCGGACAGCGGCACGGTGCCGACGAAGGCGGCCGGTACCGCGCCGCGGTGGCGCGCGACGTGGCGCATCTGGCGCGAGGACAGCCAGAGCTTGACCAGGAAGGAGACGATCACCGCGGCGACGAAGGCCGCGGTCAGCGCGAGCGGGGAGGTGGCCAGCGCGGAGGGCGCCGGCGCGGCGGCGATGGCCGCGGGAGGGATCTGCATGGGCTCGAAGTGTAGGTCCCTGCGGCGACACATCCGGCGCGCATTCGGCGTGCGGCAGCGGGCCCCCGCCGCCGGCGTGGGCCCCGGAGGTCAGAGGCCGGCGTGGGTCTCCGCGCCTTCCACCAGCCGCGCCGGCCAGTCCCGGCCGACCACGAGGCGGACATCGCCGCGCAGGCCGGCGCGTTCGCTCAACGCCGTCGTCACACCCGCCGGCAGGGCCAGCGCCAGGCAGCGCGCGGCCGCGGCCTGGCCGGCGGCGTAATCCACGCGGGTGCGGACCACGTCGTAGGCGGGCTGGTTGGTCAGGCGCGCGCGCGGCAGCCCGCGCTGCGACAGCCAGCCTTCCACCCGGGCCGCCATGCCGGTCGCGCCCATGCCGTTGCTGACTTCCAGCCGCTTCGGGGGCGCGCACCCGCCGGGCGGCGAGAGCGCTTGGCCGAGCGAAGCCGCCGCCGCGATCGTGGCGAGCTCGGTTGCCGGAAGGCGGGTCGCGGGTATCGGCGCCGTGTCGAGCGCGGGAATCGGCGCGGTATCGAGCGCGGGCGGCGACATGACGATCGTCGTCGCCGTCGCCGTCGTCGTCGCCGCCGCCGTTGCCGTCGTCGCCGATGCCGTCGCCGATGCCGTCGTCGTTGCCGTCTCCGGCCGCGTGGCGGCGAGCCGCGTCATCGCCTCGTCGCGGTTCGCGCGCGCCATCGCGTGCGTGGGATCGAGGGCGAGCGCCTCGTCGAGCGCCGCGAGCGCCGGTGCCGGCTGGTCCTTCAGGAGCAGCACGTAGGCGAGGTTGTTGTGCGCCCGGGCCCGCTGCGGCGCGAGCGCGACCGCCTGGCGCAACGCGGCCTCGGCCTCGTCGAGCCGGCCCGCCGACGCCAGCGTGCGGCCCAGCCCGTCCCACGCCGCCTCCGACGACGCGTCGCGTTCCGTCGCCTTGCGATAGGACTGCGCCGCGCGCGGCCAGTCGCGCGAGCCTTCGAAGTAGCGGCCGGCCGCGAGGTAGGCCTGGACCGCCTGCGGCGTGTCGTCGACGCGGTAGACCGGCGCGACCTGGTAGGCGCGCGGCGGCGCCGCGGGCGGCCACAGCGCGCAGCCCGCCAGCGTCAGTGCCGACGCCGCCTGGCCGAGCGCGACCGCCCGGCGCAGGCCGGCAGCGCGCCCGCGCCCTGGCCGCGTGCGAGGCGGCAGCGCCGTCGGCGCCGCGCCGCGGCTGGGCGAGGGATCCAGGTCGAGTTCGACATCGACGACTGGGGCGCCGCCGCGGGAGGGCGCGGCGCGAGGGCGCTCGGACGCCGGGGCGGGCAGGGCGGACGCGGGCGACGGAAATCGGCTTTGCACACGCATGACGCCTCCTCAGCCGCCGGCCATCGTCGGCAGCAGCACACGGTAGATCTGGATCATGGCCGGCCCCATCAGCACGACCATCAGCGACGGGAAGATGCAGAAGATCAGCGGGAACAGCAGTTTCAGCGCGATCTTGGCGGCCGCCTCCTCGGCGCGCTGGCGGCGGCGCGTGCGCAGCATCTCGGCGTGGATGCGCAGCGAGGCGGCGATGCTGGTGCCGAAGCGCTCGGCCTGGCTGATCATCGTGACGAAGCCGTCCACCTCCTCGACGCCGGTGCGGATGGCCAGGTTGCGCAGCGCCCGTTCGCGGTCCGCGCCCGCGCGCAACTCGAGGTTGACCAGCCGCAGCTCGTCGGCCAGCGCCGGGCTCTTGAGCTGCAGGTCATCGGCCACGCGCATCATCGCGGCCTCGGTGCCCAGGCCCGCCTCCATGCAGACGGTCATCAGGTCCAGCGCGTCGGGGAAGGCCTCGAAGATCTCGCGCTGGCGGGCCGTCACCAGGTGCCCCAGCACCAGGTTCGGGCCGTAGTAACCGACGCAGGCCAGCACCAGCAGCACCAGCATCAGCGCCGCGCCGCGCGGCATGTCGCCGCCGGTGGACAGGGCCGCGAAGCCCGCCAGCGGCAGGCCCAGCGTCAGCAGCGTCTTCAGGCCGAAGAAGGCCGAGGCGGCGATCGGGCTGCGGATGCCGGCGTGCACGAAGCGCAGCCGGATGCTGGATTTCTCGAAGCCTTCCTCGGGCATCGACAGCTTGCCGATCGGTCGGGTCAGGTCGGCGACCACCTGCAGGAAGCGCTCGCCCGAAGGCCCTTTCGCGGCCGGCCCGCCCTCCAGCGCGCGCAGCCGCTGCCGCGCCGGATCGGGCCTGAGCAGCGCGCCCACGCCCAGCACCGCCGTCACGACGACGATGAAGACCAGCCCCAGCATCATCCATTGCATCGCGGACATCGTCGGTCTCCCTGCTTCGCTCGTGCGTGGCCGCGTCAGACGCGGATCCTGATGATCCGGCGCATCCAGAAGATGCCCAGCGCCATCATCGCCAGCGCCACCGCCACCATGCGCAGCCCCAGCGGGTCGTTCCACAGCACGGCCATGAACTCCGGATTCACCAGGTTGACGACCAGCCCGACGCCGAAGGGCAGCGCCGTCAGGATCAGCGCCGACAGCCGCCCCTCGGCCGACAGCGTGCGGATCTCGCCGAGCAGCCGCAGCCGGTCGCGCACCAGCGCGGCGATCTTGTCGAGCAGCTCGGCCAGGTTGCCGCCCGACTCGCGCTGGATCATCACCGCCACGACGAAGTAGCTGACGTCGGCGATGGGCACGCGCTCGGCCAGGCGCGCGAGCGCGTCGTTGACCGGCACGCCGTAGTTGATCTCGTCGAACAGCAGCCGGAAGTCGCGGCCCAGCGGCGCGGGCATCTCGTCGGCCACCATGCGGATCGCCGACGGGAACGCATGGCCGGCGCGCATCGCGCGGCCCATCAGGTCCAGGGCCTCGGGGAACTGGCGCTCGATGCGCGCGACGCGGTCGGACGCGCGCGAGGCCACGCGCCACCAGGGCAGGGCGCCCAGCGCGATCGCCAGCCCCAGGCCCAGCGCCATCGGCTTGCCCAGCAGCGGCGGCACCATCAGCCCGCAGGCCGCCAGCGCCGCGGACAGCAGCATCAACTCCGCCACCGAGGCCGTCACCGCCGCCGCGCCGGCCAGGCGGCGCAGCCGGCGACCCGGCAGCGTGCGGGCGATCAGCGCGTTGAGCCGCGGCAGCCGCTCCGGCGTCTGCGCGCGCTCGATGCTGGTCGTGCCCGCTGCAGCCTCGCCGCCGAGCGCCGCCAGCCGCGCGGCGATGCGCCGCGCCTCGGCGCTGTGGCGCGAGGCCCAGAGGATGTAGATCCCCTCCAGGGCGAGCAGCACCGCCAGGAAGGCGACACCGGCGAACAGGATCAGGCTGACGTCCATGGTGGCGCTCCCTCGGTCCTCAGACCTCGACCCGCATCGGCGTGAACAGCGTCTGCGGCAGGTCGACCCCGCGCGCGCAGAGCCGGTCCCAGCAGCGCGGGCGCACGCCGGTGGCGCTGAAGTAGCCCTGCACCGCGCCGTTGGATGCCACGCCGGTCTGCTTGAACGAGAAGATCTCCTGCAGGGTGACGGTGTCGCCCTCCATGCCGGTGACCTCCTGGATGCTGGTCAGCTTGCGGGTGCCGTCGGACAGGCGGTTGGCCTGCACGATCACGCCGATGGCCGAGGCGATCTGCGCCCGCGCCGCCTTGGCCGGCAGGTCCACGCCGGCCATCGCGATCATGCTTTCGAGCCGCGCCAGCGCGTCGCGCGGCGTGTTGGCATGCACCGTCGTCATTGAGCCCTCGTGGCCGGTGTTCATCGCCTGCAGCATGTCCAGCGCCTCGGCGCCGCGCGTCTCGCCCAGGATGATCCGGTCCGGGCGCATGCGCAGCGCGTTGCGCACCAGCGCGCGCTGCGCCACCTCGCCGCGGCCCTCGATGTTGGGCGGGCGCGTCTCCAGCCGCACCACGTGCGGTTGCTGCAGCTGCAGCTCGGCGGCGTCCTCGATGGTCACGATGCGCTCGCTGTGCGGGATCGCGCCGCTGAGGATGTTGAGCAGCGTCGTCTTGCCCGAGCCCGTGCCGCCCGAGATCAGGATGTTGGCCCGCGCCTGCGACAGCGCCGCCAGGAAACGCGCCATCTCGGCCGACATGGACTTGAACTCGATCAGGTTCTCCGCCTTCAGCGGCACCGCGGCGAAGCGCCGGATCGAGAGGATGGGCCCGTCGATGGCCAGCGGCGGAATGATCGCGTTGACGCGCGAGCCGTCGGGCAGCCGAGCGTCCACCATCGGGCTGGCCTCGTCCACGCGCCGGCCGATGCGCGACACGATCTTGTCGATGATCTTGAGCAGGTGGTCGTCGTCGGCGAAGCGCACGTCGGTGAGCTCCAGCCGGCCGCGTCGCTCGACGTAGACCTGCGCATGCGTGTTGACGAGGATGTCCGACACCGTCGGATCGGCCAGCAGCGGCTCGATCGGGCCGAAGCCCAGCATCTCGTACTGGATGTCGCGCACCAGCGCACGGCGCTCGGCGGCGTTGAGGACCAGGTTCTCCTCGAACAGCAGCCGCTCCACCATCTGCCGCAGTTCGTCGCGCAGCGCGTCCGCGCCCAGCCCGTCCATCGCCTCCAGGTCCAGCCGGCCCAGCAGCAGCTGGTGGATGCGGAACTTGGTCGCCTGGTAGGCCTGCGTGGGCGCGCCGGCGAGGTCCTCGGGCGCGCCGTCGGCGGGCACGAAACCCGGCACCGCGGCCCCCAGCCGCTCGCGCAGCGTCATGGTCATGTCCTTCATGCGGATGCTCCCCGGAACAGGCCCGACAGCCAGCGCCGCTGCGGCACCGGCGCCTCGGGCGCGACGCCGGCGGCCAGCTCGCGCAGGGCCCGCGCGATGCTGCTGGCCGGCGCGATGGTGTCGACCGGCACGCCCTGGTTGACCGCCGCGGCGACGGCCTCGTAATGGTTGGGCAGCGTGATCGGCGCGTCGACCGCCAGCGTGCGGCACAGGTCGTCGAGGCTGAACTGGCTGTCCTTCTGGTAGCGGTTGACGATCCAGCGGACCTTGTCGGCCGGATAGTCCAGCGAGCGGAACACCTCGCGCAGCCGCTTGCCGTCGCGGATGAAGGGCAGCGTCAGCTGCAGCACCGCGAAGAGCCGGTCGGCCTCGTCCAGCACCGCCAGCGTCGCCGCGCTGAGCGAGCGGCCCACGTCCACGACGACGAAGTCGAAGCCTTCGCGCGCCTGGCGCAGGATGGCCTGCACCTGCGCGGGCGTGACGTCGGCGGCGTGCGCCGGATCCTCCGGCGCCGCCAGCACCCACAGGCCGGGGCCGGCCTCGGTCATCGCGGACTGCAGCAGGTCCGCGTCCAGGCGGCCGATGTTGCGCGCCACGTCGGCGACGTGGCTGGGCGGGGTCTGGTTGCCCAGGAACAGCGCGGCGTCGCCGAACTGCAGGTTCATGTCGATCAGCGCCACGCGCCGCCGGCCGCCGGCGGCCAGCAGGTGCGCCAGGTTGGCCGCGACGAAGGTCGCGCCGCTGCCGCCCTTGCACGACACCAGCGCGAGCAGCTCGCCATGGCGGGGCGGCGCGGCGGCCGCGGCGGCGCCGGCGCCACGCTTGCGCTGCAGCCGCCGCAGCGCGGCCAGCACCGCGTCGCCGGAGGCCGGGGCGGGCAGCACCTCGCGCACGCCGGCGCGCATCGCGCGCATCAGGAAGTCGGGCGAGAGCTCGGGCGCCACCAGCACCACGTCCACTTCCGGATGCGCCATGGCCAGCCGCTCTAGCGCGAGGAAGTCCTCGGCGCTGCCGCTCTCGGCCAGCAGCAGGTCGGGCCGGCTGCCGTTGACGATGGCGTTGACCTCGCGCAGCGGCCGCTCCAGCGCGGCCACTGCGAAGGCCGGTTCCGCGCGCAGCGCCTCGGTCCAGGCGAAGGCGTGGGCCGTGTCGGGCGTGACGATCTTGACTTTCACTGGCACACCTCGTTGGCGGCGCTGTTCATGTACTCCTTGCGCAGCGTGGTCGCGAACGCCGGCAAGGTCAGGGTCATCGGCACGAAGGGGATCATGGCGCGGTGCGAGTAGCCGGTCAGCGCGACCTGCACCGCCTTGCAGTCCGCCGGCGTGCAGGTGTTGGCCGCGGCCGGCGGGTTCAGGTAGGTCACGCGGATGTTGGCGGTGGTCAGCGTCGGCAGCCGCGAGATCATGCGGGTCTTGATGTGGCTGTCGTTCATGTCGCAGACCACGGCCAGGCGCGCGCCGTAGCGCGTGGCCTCGACGGCGGCGTTCCAGGTCCACAGCAGCCGGCCCATCTCGATCACGCCCAGCACCAGCGTGCTCAGCAGGCCGCAGACCAGCGCGAACTCGACCGCCGCCGCGCCGCGCTGGCGCCGGCGCGCGAAGGCCACCGCCATGGCGCGCGGCATGGCGGTCGACGGGGTGCGGGAAGCGGGGTTCATAGCTGGGCCCTCATCGTCACCGCGATGGTGTTGAAGTTCATGTCGGGGACGACGAAGCGCACCACCGACCGGTAGGGATAGTTCTGGATGCTGGCCGTGACCAGGTTGACGGTGCCGCTGCCGGTCAGCTGGTTGGCGTGCGTGGACGGGCACAGCGTGGCGTCGCAGATCGTCACCATGCCGGTCGTCAGGCCGGGCGCGAGCGCGCTGCCGCTGCAGTCGGTGGTGCCGTAGACGGCCAGGCAGCGTGCCTCGGTGGCGATGGTCGCGTCGCCGGGGCCGTGCTGCGACAGGTGGCGCGCGGCGTCGCGCACCGACTTGTCCAGCATGTTGTAGCTGAACACCGCGCGGCCCAGCTCGCTGGCGCCGAAGACCAGCAGCAGCAGGGGCGACATCAGCAGCGCGAGCTCGACCGCGGCGACGCCGCATGCGCCGCGCGCACTGCACACGGTGCGCCGCGCCGGCACGGCCGTCGAGGGAAGCAGGCGGGCAGGGCGGGCGGCGGACATGGCGGCCTCACTGCACCAGCGCCGGGACCATCGGTCCGATGCTGGCGGAATCGCCGGCCACGCCGGAGGAGGCGCAGGGGCTGCCGGTGGCGCTCGACAGGCCGACGTACTCCATCTTCAGCGTGTCGTTCGGGTTGTCGATCGGCTGCAGCATCAGCATGCAGCCCCAGCCCAGCACGGTGGTCGTGTGCGTGCCGCCGGTCAGCGAGGCGCAGTCGATGATGGGCGCCACCACCAGCCGGCGGTCGGCGCCGTACTGCGTGTGCTGTGCCACGGTGGTGGTCGGGTTGTAGGCGTTGCTGATCGCCAGCCCGGTTTCCGCGTTGCCCGCGGCGACGCTGCTGCCGTAGGGCGCGTGCGCGCCGCGCCGGCTCAGGAAGTCCAGGCGCGCGTTGGCGCCGGCGGGCCAGTTGATCGTCGTGTAGGCGTAGCCGGTGAAGTCCGGCGGCGCGTTGGTCACGTTGCTGGACCCCTGGTACAGCCCGAAGCGGGTGTTCCAGGCCTTGGCCGCGGCGTTGCCCATGTTGCCCGGCGCGCCCACCGGCGCGGTGACGTTGAGCGAGCACATGCCGTTGCCGGTCAGCAGCGCCGCCAGTTCGCTCTCGCCGCCGCTGGGCGGGCTGAAGTCGATCCAGTTCCAGTTGCCGCCGCCGTCCTTGAAGCGGCCGCTGACCCAGGTGCCGGGCACCAGGCCGAAGGGCGGCGACGCGCCGGCGCCGGCCGAGCCCGCGCGGCACACGCCCAGCGGCACGGCGCAGTTGCTCTGCGCCGGCGTCAGCGTCGCGGTCGCGATCGCGGCGACCGACTGCGCGCCGAAGCCCATCACCTGCATGAAGTAGGGCGCGAAGCCGCCGCGGTTGAGCGTGCAGCGCACGTACTTGGACGCGGGCGCCGCCGCGCCGGCGGCGCTCCACAGGCTGCCGGCGGCCAGCGAGCTGCCGAAGGCCACGACCACGTCGCCGTCGACCACGCCCGAGCCCTGGAAGCCGACGCGGTTCTGCCGCGCGATCGTGCGGCCCGCCGCCTCGGCGCGCGGGAAGGCGTCGGCGGGGATGGCGGGCGCGCCGATCAGCTCGTAGCTCGCCGCGAGCGCGCAGGCGTCGGCGGTGTTCTGCAGCTCCGTCTTGGCCAGGTACAGGCGCCCGCCGTCGATCGCCAGGCCCAGGAAACCCACCATCACCGCCAGCAGCAGCGCCACCACGATGGCCACCGCGCCGCGCTGGGCGCGACGGCCGTGCTGGCGCTGTCCGCGGTGCCGCGCGGCGGCGCCGGCACGGCGCGCCGCCGGAGCCGGCAGGAGGCGTGGGGCGAAGGAGGCGGGCGCGGTCATGGTGATGCTCCGGGGGCGGTGGATCGCGTGGCTCTCGGCGGCGCTCGATGGGTGTCGATGCGGCTCGGTGCGGCTCGGTGCGGCTCGGTGATGGGCGCGGACGGAGGCCCTCAGCGATCCGTCGCGCCCGCGCCGACGCCGATGTTGATGACGTTGCTCGGCGGCGGCGCCTTGTAGCTGTCGACCAGGCGCACGCCCGCTTCGCGGGTGAGCCGGCCGTCGACCCGGGTGCCCTTGGCGGCGTGCCGCGACGGCGCGCCGGGGTCGAGGACCTGCTGCGCCATCAGCGCGCGGGTGGCGTCGCCGAATTGCCGGTCGTAGGCCGGCGTCGTCGTCGCGGCGCAGCCGCTCAGCAGCGCGGCCGCGACCAGGAAGACCAGCGAGGCGACGGAGGCGACCGACAGCGTCAGCGCCGCGAGAGGCCCGGCGCCGGTGGCGGCGCGGTCCAGCGCGCGGGCGCGCCGGACCCGCCGGCGGGCGGCGGCGGTCGAGGCCGCGGCGGTGGCGGCGATGGCGCGATGCGGACGGGGGAGGACGGGGCGGGTCATGGCTGTTGCTCCTTGTCGAAGCCGCCGCGCGCCGGCGCGGGCCTGGCGGGGGAGGCCGGGGTCATCGGCGGAGTGGCGGCAGGGCTGTCGGCCCGGCCGTCGGCCGGGGCCTGTCCTTCCAGGCGCCCCTGCAGGATCAGCTCGCCGCGCGTGGGCGGCGTGTAGCCGTCGGTGGGCAGCTTGTAGTCCGGCGGCAGCGGCTGCACCAGCCGCGGCGTGATGACGAAGACCAGCTCCGAGCGGTCGGTCTGGAACTGCGTGCTGCGGAACAGCGCGCCCACCACCGGCAGCTCGCCCAGGAAGGGGAAGGCCTTGATGTTGGTCGTCGTGTTGTTCTTGATCAGGCCGCCGATGGCGAAGCTCTGGCCGTCGAGCAGCTGGACCGTGGTCTCGGCTTTACGCGAGGTGAAGGAGGGCAGCACCGAGTTCAGCGCGCCGGCGCTGATCTGCACGCCGGAGGCGTTGAGCTCGGACACCTCCGGCCGCACGCGCAGGTGGATGCGGCCGCCGCCCAGCACCGTCGGCGTGAACTTCACCGAGACGCCGAATTCCTTTTCCTCCAGCGTGACGGTGCTGCCGCCCACGCCGTTGTTCTGCACCACGGGGATCAGGATCTTGCCGCCGGCCAGGAAGCTGCCAGTCTGGCCGCTGATGGCCATCACCGTCGGCTCGGCCAGCACCTTCACCAGGCCGTCGGTCTTCTGCATGTTCAGCGTCGCGCTGGTGGCGCTGCGGCCGGGCACGGTGCCGTAGGTGGTGGTGTAGGTCGGACGGCCGAAGGCGTCGTAGGTGACGGTGACGTTGCCGCCGCTGATCGAGGGCAGCGGCACCCGTCCGCCGACCACCGCGTCCACCGAGCTGTAGGGCACGCCGCTGGGGCCGGTGCCGGTGATCTGCCCCAGCAGGCCGGCCGAGCCGCCGAAGATGCCGCCCAGGAAGCGCACCATCGAGCCGTCGCCCGGCGCGTAGGCGCGCGCGAAGTCGATGCCGAAGGCGTCCAGCAGCGACTTGGAGATCTCCGCGACCTTGACCTCCAGCATCACCTGCTGCGGCGCGCCGACCTGCAGCATGTTGACCACGCGCGCGCCGCCGCCCTTGCCGTCGCCGCGAACGAAGGCGGTGGCCAGGTCCACCGCGCGGGTCACCGCCTCGCTGTCCGACACCTCGCCCGACAGCACGATGGAGTCGAAGGCGGCGCTGACGCGCAGGTTGCGCTCCGCCGGCAGCAGCTGCTGCAGCACGCCCTGCAGCGCGGCGGTGTCCATGCCCACGACCACGTCGAAGGCGGTGCAGGTGCCGGCGCGGTCCAGCATGACCACGTTGGTCGAGCCGATCGCCTTGCCCAGCAGGTAGATCTCGGTGGGGGCGAGCAGCAGCACGTCGACCTCGCCGACGCCGGGGCGCGTGTCCTGCACGGCCGCGCCGGCCTTGGCGCCGGCCTCGTCCTTCTTCGCGTTGGTCTCGACGGGCCGGGCGGCGCGGGCGTTCTCCGGGTTGCCGAGCAGGATGCGCGCGACCGGCTGCGCCGGGCGCAGCACCGTGGACTTGCCCACCGGCACCGTCACCATCGGCGCGGTCTCCACGCGGGTGCACATCGGGGCGCCGGACGGCGCGGCACCGCCGGCGGCCGCGGCCCGGGCCGGCGTGGAGCCCGTGGACGTGGCCGGCGCCGCGGCGGGCGCGGGCGCGCCACGGACCGGGGCCGCCGGCAGCAGCGCGGCCAGCGCCGCCAGGGTCAGCGCGCCGGCGGCGCGTGGCGCCATCGTGGCGAGGGGGTGCGGGTGCGTGGGCATGGTCGGTCTCCTCCTCGGGGCGGTCTCTGGGCGGTCTCTGTGAGATCTCGGGGTGCGCTCGGGCCGGTCAGAAGCACTCGGTGACCTTGTCCAGGCCGCGGATCAATTCGACGCAGCCGGCGCGGTGCGAGGCGAGCACCGGGGCCGCGGCCGGCGCGGCGGGCGCCACGCGGCGCGGCGCGGGCTTCGCCGGGGCGGGGACGGGCGCGGGCGGCGGCGCTTCCAGGCGCGCCTGCAGGCCCAGCAGCGCCGCCTTGGTGGCGCCGTTGCCGTTGCCGGCGGACTTCGGATCGGTCTGGTTGCGCAGCACCAGCGACAGGTTGCCGACGCTGCGCGCCAGGTCCAGCAGCTCGGCCTCGTCGGGCGAGACCTCCAGCGTGACCGCGTTGACGACCTTGGGCCGGGTGGTGTCGCGGTCGGCCTCCTGCGCGACGGCCAGCACCAGGATGCGCTCCAGCACGATCTTGGAGATCGAGTGGTCGCGGTCGTTGCGCGCGCCGCCCTCGTCCTGCGTGTTCACCATCACGTCCACGTAGGTGCCGGGCAGCGCGAAGCCGGCGACGCCGACGACGTCGTTGACCCGCACCGTCATCGCGCGCTTGCCGGTGGGCACGACCGCGGACAGGCCGCCCTTGGTGCCGACCGGCGCCAGCCGCGCCTCGGTCAGCGGTTCGCCGCGCTGCATCGCCACCAGCACGACCCGGCCCTCGAGCGCGGCCGGATCCTCGAAGGCTCCGGCCGGCACGCTGCCCTGCGGCCAGTCGGCCATGCGCACCATCTCGCGGGAGATGCGGCCGCCCAGCTCGATGTCGGCATTGGCGATCGCGATGCGCCCCTGGTTGCCGTTCTGGCCCTGCATCCAGCGCGCGGCCATGACGACCGCGGCCAGACCGGCGATCGCGGCGATGAAGAGCATCAACAGGCCTCGGGATCTCATGGCTGCCTCCTGGACGGATCGGCGGTGGCGGAAGCGGCGGCGCCGGCCGCCGGGGCGGCGTCGCCGAAGTGGGTGTGCCAGGCCCAGTCGAGCTGGCCGGCGTCGAGCGAGGGCTCGACCTCGAGATAACGCGCGCGGCTGGCGACGAGCCGCAGCAGGTCGCGCGGATGGCAGGCCAGCAGCGGCCGGCCGTGGCGCGGATGCAGCCGCTCGAGCAGGTGCGCGAGGCCGGCGGCGTCGAAGGGCACGCCCTCGTCGGCGCAGGCGTCCTCGAAGATGCGGGCGTAGGCCGGGGCGTCGACGGGACCGACCTCGATCTTGTGGCCGATGCGACGCAGGAAGGCGTCGTCCAGGTCGCGCGGCGACAGGTTGGAGGAGAACACCAGCATCAGCTCGAAGGGCACGGTGAAGCGGGCGCCCTGGCGCAGCGTGAGGTGGTCGTGGCGGCGCTCCATCGGCACGATCCAGCGGTTCATCAGCTCGCGCGGCGTGACGCGCTGGCGGCCGAGGTCGTCGACGATGAACAGGCCGTTGTTGGCCTTCAGGTGCGGCGGCGCCTCGTAGTAGCCGGCGCGCGGGTCGAAGCCCAGGTCCAGCATCTCCAGCGTAAGTTCGCCGCCGCAGGCGACCACGGGGCGCTCGCACAGCATCCAGCGGGCGTCGGCGCGCTGGCGGCTGTCCAGGCCGCCGCGCGTCCCGCTCGTGCCCGGGTCGGCGCTCACCGGCCGGTGGCACAGCGGGTCGAAGACGCGGATCACCTCGTCCTGCACGCTGATCGCGTGCGGCACCGCGACCGGGCCGGGCAGCAGCCGGGCCAGACCGCGCGCGATGTAGGTCTTTCCCGAGCCGGCCGGGCCGTGCAGCAGCATCGGCCGGGCTGCGTTCATCGCGGTGCCCAGCCGGTCGACGAGCTCGTCGGCCAGCACCACGCCGGCGAAGGCCGCGCGCGCGCCGCGCAGCGTCACCGGATGCCGGTCGGCGGCCTGGGCCCGCACGCGTGCCGCGTAGGCCTCGGCCGGCACCGGCGCCGGGCCGAGGTAGGCGCTGCGCGAGAACGCATCCAGCGCGCGCGCCCGCCCGGCGAGCGTCAGCTCGAACTCGACGTCCGCTTCGTTCTGGCCGCGGCGCGTGACCTCGAGCAGGCCGTCGCGGCGCATCGCCTGGCAGAGCGTGTCCACGAGCGCGCCGCCCAGGCACAGGCGCGTGCCGAGCTCGACCAGGCGCCCGGTGCCGCCCTGCAGCAGGGTCTTGGCCAGCAGGTCCGTGAGAAAGCCGGTGGACAGGCCGGTGTCCTCGAGGGTCTGCGGCGCGGCGGGCAGGCTGCCGGCGCTGGCCGCGCCACGGGGCGCCGGCGCGTGGGGGAACTGGAGGAGGTGCATGGGGGCCGTCCGTCCTAGATCAGCGGTGGCGCGACCAGCGCGGCGGCGGTGCCCATCGCGATCGCGACGGCGTAGGGCAGTCGCGCGGCGGTGCGCGCCAGCGGGGTGGGGGGTGGCGTGCCGCGCGGGTGTTCAGCGAGGTGGGCGCGCAGGTTGGCCATCACCCGGGTGAGCACGCTCGCGTCGCGCAGCATGAAGAGCGAGAGCAGGCCGCCGGCCAGCAGCGTGTAGACGAACGCGGTGGTCACCGCGCTCGCGCCGAGGAAGGCGCCGACGACGGCGACCAGCTTGACGTCCGCGCCGCCGGTGGCGCGCAGCAGGTACATCGGCAGCATCAGCGCCAAGCCGGTGAGGGCGCCGGCCAGCGGCGACCACCAGCGCGCGCCGGCCAATGCAGGGAGACCGGTCGCCGTGGCCGCGGCATGCAGGCCCAGCGCCAGCGCGGCGCCCATGGCCAGCCAGCGGTTGCCCACCCGGCGCGTGCGCAGGTCGCTGCGCGCCGCCCCGCCCAGCACGAGGGCGAGCGCGGCCAGCGATGCAAACAGCAGCGGGGTGGGCACCGGGGACGACATGGCGGCGGTCCGGTCAGAGCGCGGCGGTGATGGCCGCGGAGATGGCCGTGAACACGGCCTCGAGCTTGGACCCGACGATGGTCACGGACGCGATGATGAAGACGGCGATCAGCGCGGCGATCAGGCCGTACTCGATCGCGGTGACGGCCTCGTCGTCGCGGGCCAGGGCATCCAGGCGGTGCAGCAGGTTCATGGTGGCTCTCCTCGGGGTGGTGGTCAGGGGAAGGTCGGGGGGCGGTGGGCGTCGATCGCGAGGGGCGCGGCCGGCATGGGCCGGCGCGGCCGCGCCGTCGCGGTCACAGCGCGGTGGTCAGCGCGGTCGAGATGGCGGTGAACACGGCCGCGAGCTTGGAGCCGACGATCGTGACCGACGCGATGATGAAGACCGCGATCAAGGCCGCGATCAGGCCGTACTCGATCGCGGTGACGGCCTCGTCGTCCTGGCCGAACTGCTTCAGGGCGCGGGTGGCCTTGGCGATGGGGAGGAGTTGCATGATGAAGTTCCTTCAAGTGGGGAGGAAAGGAGATCCATCGGGGTCGGATCCATACCCTGCCGGCCTGTTGGGGGAGGACGCCGGCCGGCGAGGCGCGTCTTCGTTCCTGTGCGTGTTCATGTCAGAGCGCGGCCACCACGGCCGACGACCAGTACTGGTACAGCGCCGCCAGCGACGAGCCCGTCAGCGTCAGCGCGCCCAGGATCGCCACCGCGATCAGCGCGGCGATCAGGCCGTACTCGATCGCCGTGGCGGCGCGCTGGTCGCGCATCAGCGCGGTGGCGATCGCGGTGGCGGGGATCGGGTGGCGGTGCGTGTCCATGGCGTTCACTCTAGGCATCGCGGTCGCGGCGCGCAGCGGAGGAAGGCGCCATCGCGCGGGGGGAGCTTGACCCTTGGCGGGGGGGAGTTTTGTCCTGGTCCGCGGCACCGGCGGACGCACCGTCGGCGGGCGAACCGAAGGCGCTGAGCGGCGCCGCGCCGGGGCGGCCGAGCCCGCCCAGCCGCACCAGCGTGCCGAGCAGCTCGGCGGCCGGCAGGTGCTTGGCGAGGAAGGCCTGCGCGCCCAGGCGCAGTGCGCGGTCGCGCGTGGCGTTGTCGTCGTGACAGGTCAGCACCAGCACGCGGGACCGCGTCAGCAGCTGCGGTAGCAGCGCCAGGCCGTCCTCGCCATTGAGGTCGACATCGACGACGACGACGTCGGGATGCAGCTGCCGCGCGGCGAGCAGCGCCTGCTCCCCGGTGGCCACCGCGCCCAGGCAGCGCAGCGTGCGCGGCGAGCAGGCGATGAGCCGCGAGAGGCCGTCGCGCACCGCCTGTTGGTCGTCGACCAGCAGGACGCCGAACGGGCTGGGCGGGGCCGGGACGACGGGGACGGTGGGCAGGGGGCTCATGGGAAGAATGCTAGGCAGCGGGCGCGTCGGGCGCGCGGGAGCTTGCGGGCGGGCGAGGGGGGAGATTCCTCCTTGGCGCGCGGCGCGGCGCGGCTCAGTAGACGAAGGGGATCAGGCGCCACGGCACGCGGCGGCGGTAGGCGCGGTAGCCGGTTTGCGCGTCGTCGAGCACCGCTTCCTCGCGCCGCATGCGCACGACCTGCGCCACGTACAGCAGGGCCAGCACCGCGGCGTTGCGGGGCGAGGCATTGACGAGCAGGAAGCCGGCGTGGCCGATCAGGTAACCCAGGTAGATGGGATGACGCACCACCCGGTAGGGGCCGCGCACGACCAGGCCGCGCTGCGCCGGCAGCAGGCCGAAGGAGCGCCCCAGCGCGACCTTGGCCGAGAACTGCCACAGCAGGCCGGCGAGCTGGAGCGAGGCGCCCACCCATTCGGGCGCGTGGGCCTGCGTGCCGCTGGGCGTGAGCAGCGCGACGAAGCCGGTCGCGTAGAGCGTGGCGGCGATCGCGGGCAGCGACAGGTCGCGGCGCTCGGCGCGTCGCGCCAGCAGCACCAGCGCCAGCGTGTAGCTCTCGGAGACGATGAGCAGCAGCAGCGTGCCGCGCGACGGGTCCTGCCACCAGGCGTAGCCCCAGCGGGCCAGCACGAAGGCCAGCGCCAGCAGCGCGAAGCTGCGCAGCAGCCATTCGGTGAGGCGGCCCTCGATGTTCAACGGCTGGGTCATGGCGGACTCCCTGTCTGGTCATGGATCGGCGTGTCCCCGCGACGGCCGGGGCGAGGAGGCAGGGCCCGGTGCGGCGGCGGGGCCGGATGCGGCATCGCGGCGATGGCCAGCAGCGCGATGGCCACGCCGGCCAGGACGTCGACGAGGTAATGGCCGCCCAGCACCGGCGTCGCGGCCAGCATCAGCGCGTTCAGCGCGATCGCCGGCGCGGCCCAGCGCGTGCGCCACAGCGCATGCGCCAGCAGCACCGCCATGGCCGCGTGCAGCGAGGGCATCGAGATCAGGCCCTGCATCGACGCCAGCGCCAGCGTGCGCAGGCGGCCGTCGCGCAGCGCCTCGAAGTGCCATTGGTCGGCCGACGCGGCCAGGCCGAGCTCGGGCCCGAAATGCTTGAACGCGCCCGCCGCCGGGATCGGTGCCGACAGCAGGATCACCGCCAGCGTCACCGCGACGTAGCGGCCCATGAAGCCGCGCAGCCGGTCGCCGTGACCGCCCAGGCCGAGGATCAGCACGACCGCCAGGATCTGCGGCAGCCCGCTGTCGTAGGCCGCCTGCAGCGCGCCGCCCATCCAGGCGGGCAACGCGGCCTGGCGCGCGCGCAGCACGCGCCAGTCCAGCCCGATCGCCGCGTCCCAGGCCACCAGCCGGGCATCGGTGAGCGGTGGTGCCAGGGCGATCAGCAGGTAGCTGAGGCAGGCCGCGGCGGCCTGGAACACGAGCAGCAGCAGCGCGCAGCGCAGCGTGACGGCAATGCGCGCGTCATGCCGGTAGCGCGGCAGCAGCAGCGGCGTGCCCAGCGAGGCCAAGGCCAGGGCCAGCACCGCGAGGTCGCGGCCGGCCAGGTGCCAGTCGCCGAGGACGATGCCGATCGCGTCGGCGGCGAGGGTCAGCGCCGTGAGCAGCGCGGCCAGGCGCAGCGGCTCGGCCAGGGGCGCGGCGGCGAACGGATCGTTGGCCGCCTGGCGGCGCAGCGTGGCGCGGGGCACGACCCGGCCGGACGGGCCGCGGGCGAGGGGGCCCGGAGACGGGCGGGGAAGGTGCGGCATGGCGGCCTCGGGACGCTGCGCGGGAGTGGGGAGACCATGGTCCGTTCCCGTGCCCGCGCGCGCCAGGGAGGCGCCGAGCCGGCCGCCTAGGACAATGCTCCCCCCGCCGCCCGGGCGGGTTCGCGGTCCAGGCCGTGCGCGGTCCCGTAGACGTGCAGCTCCAGCCGCCCGCGCACGCCCAGCTTGGCGTAGATCGTGGTGAGGTGGTTGCGCAGGGTGTGCTCGCTCATGCGCAGCGTGTCGGCCACCGACAGCAGCTTCGCGCCGGCCTGGCGCAGCAGCACGCCGATGATGTCGCGCTCGCGCGGCGTCAGGCTGGCGATGCGCTCGGCCTCGGGGTCGCGCGGCGCCGCCGCCCGCGGCGCGCCGTCGGTGAGCAGTCCCAGCACCTCGCCCATCAGCGCGCGATGCAGCCAGACCTGACCCTCGCTGACGCACTCGATCGCGCGCAGGATGGTCGCCGCCGGCGCGGACTTGTGCACCACGCCGCGCGCGCCGCGCATCACCGCGCCGCGGTGCAGGGCCGCGTCGTCGGCGCCGGTCAGCACCAGCACCTGCGCGTTGCCGCGCTGGCGCAGCGCGTCCATGGCCGCGGCCGCGTCCTGCCCGCCCAGGTCCAGGTCGAGCAGCAGCAGGTCGGCGCCAGGCAGGCCGTCGTGGCACAGCAGCTCGTCCAGCGTCGAGGCGCAGCCGACCATCTCCATGCGGGGCCGCGAGGCCTCGATGAGCTGGTTCAGCCCCCAGAGGGTGATCTGGTGGTCCTCGGCGACGAAGACCCGGATGGGGCGGGTCGCCAGGCCGGGGAGTGGGACGGTCACGGTCATCGGCGTTCTCCTTGTGAGGCTGTCGGACGCCGTCCTCCCCGGCGTCCGGAAAGCGGGGTCAGGTCGGGATCCGGAACAGCAGCTCGGTGTCGAGCCCGTCCCGGCGCGAGATCGTCAGCGAGCCGCCGAGTTCGGCAACGCGCTCATGCAGCGAATGCGGATGGAAGGCCGGCGCGGCGCGGCCGGTGACCGAGCCGCTGTCGTCGACGACGCGCAGCGTCACCGCGCCGTCCTCGCCGTGCAGCGCGATGCGCACATGCCGGGCCTGCGTGTGCTTGCGCACGTTGTTCAGGGTCTCGTTGAGCAGGTGGAACAGCGCGCCGGCCAGGGCGCGCGAGCTGGGCAGCGACTCGGGGCACTCGACCTCGACCTCGATGCCGAACAGCAGCGCGAAGCGTCGCGCCTGGCGCCGCACGGCCGGCACCAGCGCGTTGTCGCCGCCGCGCGCGCCGGTGCGCAGGCCCGAGATCAGCTCGCGCAGCGAGGCCACTTCGGCATTGACCAGCTCGGCCAGCGCGTCGACCTCGGCCCGCGCCGGGTTCTCGGCCGGGATGCGCATCGCGACGCACTCGACCGCGTACTTGAGGCCCAGGTAGGGCTGGATGGCGCTGTCGTGCAGGTCGCGCCCGATGCGCACGCGCTCGTGCGAGGCGCTCTCGTCCTGCAGCTGGTCCACCAGCGCGGCCTGCTCGATGACGCGCAGCAGCTCGGGCATCGCGTCGATCAGCGCGCGCAGGTCCTGGCGGTGGGCGCGCAGGCCCTGGTAGCCGATCACGATGTGGCCATGCTGGCGGTCGTAGCGCGTCAGCGGCGCGATGTGCAGGCCGGCGACATCGAGCAGGCGGGCCAGTTCCTCCAGCGGCGCGACCAGGGTGCGCGGCGCGCGCGCGCCGGCATGGACGCGGACGCGGGCGCGCGGATCCCACCAGCGCCGGGAGGTGAAGCTCAGCGCCTGCGTGCCGGTCTGCGCGAGCAGGCGCTCCAGCGCCTGGTGGACCTCGGGCCGGGCGCGGAAGCCGCCGTCCTCGCGGCTGGCGATCGCCGCCGGCGCGCCGATGCGGCTGGGCAGCACCAGCGCGAGCACGTCCGCCTGCGTGCCGTGGCGCAGGCGCTCGACCAGCTCGGCGCACAGCGGCTCCAGGCCGCGTCGGGGATCGAGGCCCGCTTCGATCTCGTCGATCAGCGCGATGCGGCGGTGCAGCGCGCGCATCGGGCGGGCCAGCAGCGCGGCGGCCGGGATCAGCACCAGCAGCAGGTATTGCGCGGCGCCGCCCAGGCGCTCGGCGGTCGGCAGCGGCGCGCGTCCGACGTCGGGATCGATCGCGATCGCCAGCGTGGCCACCGCGGCCAGCAGCAGGCCGTGGCCGACGCCGTAGCCGATGCTGGCCAGCACCACCGGATGGACCAGCGCCAGCATCAGCATCATGTTGCCCACGCTGAAGTGCCACATCATGGCGCAGGCCCAGGCCACGTCCAGCCAGTAGGCGGCCAGGCCCGGCACGAGTGGACGCTCGCGGGCGTCCGACCACATCAGCACGCCGGCCCAGGCGATGTAGACCAGCATCGTGAAGCCCGCGTCCAGGTCGATCGCCGGCTTGCTGGAGATCAGCAGCATGCTGCACATCAGCGCCGTGACCACCCGCAGGCCCGCGGAGAAGCGGCGCATTTCCGCCGACGGTCCCGCGACCGGCCGGGACGCACCCGGGGCAATGGCCGGCGCCGCGGCGGCGGAAGGCGGCGTGTCGGTGCCTCCCATGCCGCGGGCGCCGGAGGGCCCGGCGATCCCGGCCGTTCCGGCCGGGTCCAACGACTCGCGCATCATTGTTGTGATCCTCGGGCACTGCCGTGGTGGGCGGCGTGCCTGGAGGCAAGTCTGACATCGCTCGCGTACGCCGTACCCCCCGGGAACAGGGGCCCGGCGGGCGCGATCCGTCAAGGATGCGACGTTTTTCTGCGTGGCGACGGGCGTTGCGGCCGATCGCGATGCCGGTGCGAGCGAGTCGCCGCGCCGGCCGCCAAGGCTGCGACAATCCGCGCCATTCCCGATGGCCGACGGCCGGCGCCTGGCGCCGGTCCCCGTCGCCGCAAGACCCGACCCGACAAGACAAGGACATCGCCATGAGCGAGAACCCCGTGCTGCCGCTGAACGACCAGAACCTCATCTGGATCGACCTGGAGATGACCGGCCTGTTTCCGGACAAGGACCGCATCATCGAGATCGCCGTGGTGGTCACCGACGCGCAGCTGACGGTGCGCGTCGAGGGCCCGGTCTTCGCCATCCACCAGTCCGACGCCACGCTGGACGGCATGGATGCCTGGAACAAGGGCACGCACGGCAAGAGCGGCCTGATCGACCGCGTCAAGGCGTCGACGATCGCCGAGGCCGATGCCGAGCAGCAGGTCATCGATTTCCTGAAGGCCTACGTGCCGGCCGGCAAGTCGCCGATGTGCGGCAACTCGATCTGCCAGGACCGCCGCTTCCTGGCCAACTACATGCCCAAGCTGGAAGACTTCTTCCACTACCGCAACCTGGACGTGTCCACGCTCAAGGAGCTGGCGCGCCGCTGGAAGCCGTCCGCGATGGAAGGCTTCAAGAAGGCCCAGAAGCACACCGCGCTGGCCGACATCCACGAATCCATCGACGAACTGATCCATTACCGTGAGCAGTTCCTGAAGCTGGACTGAGCGCCGCGACCGGCACTTCGACGCCCCGATGAGGAACGCGCCCGCGCGCGGCTGAGGCTCCGATGGACATCCCGCTCCGCCCCCAGGACCTGTGGGCGGCTTTCGACTTTCCGCGCCATCCGCTGGCACGCGAGGACGGCGAGCGCCTGCGCGGCGCCTTCCTCGTGCCGCCGGCGCAGCGGCTGATCGCGCACGACGCCGAGCGGCTACGCGCCGTGCTGCGCCTGGCGCATGCCGCGGCGCGCACCGGCGCGTGGGTGCTGGGCGGGCTGCGCTACGAGGCGGCGGGGGCGCTCGATCCGGTGCTGCGCACGCGGCCGGCCGGGGACGCGCCGCTGGCGGAATTCCACGTCTGGCAGGAGCCGCCCGCGCCGTGGCCGGAGGCGCTCGCCGCGGCGGGTGCCAGACGCGCGCATCCGATGACGGCGTGGCGCGACGCGCAGGCGGATGTCGACGAGCAGGCGCAGGTCGAGCGGATCCGCGAGTACATCCGCGCCGGCGACTGCTATCAGGTCAACCTGACGACGCGGTTGGCGGCGGAGACGGTCGGCGCCGACGGAGCCGACAAAGCCGACGAAAGCGACTTCGACCCGGTCCTGCACTTCTTCGCGCTGCACGCCGCGCAGCCGGGCGGCTTCGCGCTGTTCCTGCGCACCGGCGAGGGCGGCGATCGGCACAGCGTCGCGAGCGTCTCGCCCGAGTTGTTCTTCGACTGGCGTCCGCTGCCCGAGGCGCCGCAGGCCAGCCACACCTGGCTGCTGTCTGCCCAGCCGATGAAGGGCACGGCGCCGCGCGGCCGCGACCGCGCCGGCGACGAGGCCGCGCAGGCCTACCTGCGCACCAGCGCCAAGGAGCGCGCCGAGAACCTCATGATCGTGGACCTGCTGCGCAATGACCTGTCGCGCGTGGCGGTGCCGGGCTCGGTGCGGGTGCCGCGGCTGTTCGAGCTGCACGCGCTGCCCACGGTCTGGCAGATGACCTCGACGATCAGCGCGGTCACCCGCGCCGGCCTCGCGCTGGACGAGGTGATGACGGCGCTGTTCCCTTGCGGCTCGATCACCGGCGCGCCCAAGAAGCGCGCGATGGAGGTCATCGACGAGCTCGAGCCCGGCCCGCGCGGCTGGTACTGCGGCGCGCTCGGGCTGCTGCAGCCCGGCGGGGCGGTGACCTTCAACGTGCCGATCCGCACCGTCGAGCAGGCGGGCCGCGCGCTGCGCTGCGGCGTGGGCAGCGGCATCACGCTCGATTCGCGGCCGCGTGACGAGATCGACGAGTGGCGCGCCAAGGCGCGCTTCCTGGCCCGCGCCCGCGCACCCATCGAGGCGCTGGAGACGATGCGGCTCGAGGCGGGCGAATTCGCGCGCGCGGCGCGGCATCTGGCGCGCATGCAGCGCACGGCGCGCCACTTCGGGCTGGCCTGGTCGGCGGACGCGGCGAAGGCGCGGCTGGTCGAGATCGCGCGGCGGCATCCGCAAGGCGCCTGGCGCGTGCGGCTCACGCTGGCGCGCGATGGCGTGTTCACCGAGACGGTCCAGGCCTTGCCGGAGGCGCGCGTGGCCCGCGGGCCGGATGGGCCGGATGGGCCGGACGGGCCCGGCGAGGGGGACGACGGGTCGACGTCGAGGGAGCCGCTCGTGGTGGCGCTCGCGCGGGGCCCGATCGACACGCGCGGGCCCGACGCCGAATTCATCCAGCACAAGACGACGCGCCGCGAGGTGTACCAGGGCTTCCTGGACGCCAAGCCGGCGGACTGCTTCGACGTGCTGCTGTTCAACCGGGAGGGCGAGCTCACCGAGGGCTGCCTGACCAACCTCGCGCTGCAACGGGCGCCGGACGGGCCGTGGCTGACGCCGCGCGCCGAGGCCGGCCTGCTGCCCGGCACGCTGCGCGAGGAACTGCTGGAGCAAGGCCGGCTGCGCGAGGCGCGGCTGACCTTGCAGGATCTGCGGCGGGCGCATGCGCTCGCCATCTTCAACGGTGTCCGTGGCTGGCGCGAGGCGCGGCTGCGGCACGAGGACCTTCATGACGACGACAACCCAACGCCGCCGCCCGGCGGCGCGCAAGACCCGGGTGGGTGACGAGGCAGCGAGCCTGCCGGTGGCCGAAGCGGTGACCGATGCGGGCAACGAAGCGGCGACCGAAGCGGTCCCGCGGACCGAGGCCGCCGAGCCCGTGACGCCCGCGGCGTCCGCCGAGCCGGCGACGCCGAAGCCGGCGCGCAAGCGCGTCTCCCGCGCGAAGGCGGGGCCGGCGGCGCCGGTGACGACCGAGGCTGCGCCTGAGCCGGTGGCAGCTGCCGAGGCCGCACCGGAAGCGGCGGCCGAGCCGGCCGCCCCTGTGCCCGCGCCGAAGAAGCGACCGGCCCGCAAGCGCGCGACCGCCGCCGAGGCCCATATCGACACCGAAGCTTCGACCGAAGCCGCAGCCCCGACCGAGGCCGCAGCCCCGACCGAGGCCGCAGCCCCGACCGAGGCCGCAGCCCCGGCCGAAACCGAAGCCTCGACTGAATCCGAAGCCTCGACTGAGGCCGACGCTTCGACTGAAATCGAAGTCGTGGCCACGGAGAGCGGCGAGAGCGCCGCTCCCCGCAAGGGCCGTCGCAAGCCGAAGACCGAGCCTGCGGTCGAGGCGATCCCCGCGGTCCCGCCCGAGCCGCCGCGCTTCACGCTCGGCCCGCGCGAGGACGACGGCGTGTTCGGCGACTACGAGCTGCGCGATGGCCTGACCGGCGCGACCTGCCGGCTGCGCCTGCTGGGCCGCCAGACCTGGCGCTGCGATTGCGCCGGCTATCGCGACCAGGGCACCTGCGAGCACGGCGAGCATCTGCTGGCGCTGTTCGATGCCGCCCAGCAGGAGGCGCTCGACGCCGGCTGGCCCGCGCGCGAGGCCGAGGTCTGGCTGGTGCCCGGGCCGCAGCGGCGGCTGCAGTGGGTCTGCGGTCGCGAGGTCCCCGACCGCTTGCGCGAGCAGGACGGCCTGGACGAGCAACTGCGCCGCTCCGCTGAGGGCGCTCATGCCTGGCTGCAGGAACTGCTGAGCGAAGCCCGGTCGCTGGGCGTCGTGCTGCGCGTGGACGCGCCGGTGTGGCCGCAGCTGGCCTGCGGTCGCGACGCCCAGGCGCGGGTGCAGCGGATCGAGGCCGCGATGGCCGACGGCGCGGCGATGCGCGCGCTGCTGCGTGACGACTTGCCGGTCCATGCCTGGGAGGCGGCGCTGTTCGCCGTCTGCGCCGGCCGTGCGCTCGTGGCCGACGACCTCGGACTGGGGCAGCGCGGCGCGGCCATCGCCGCGATCCGGCTGTGGGGCGAGTGCTTCGGCGTGAAGCCCGCTGTCGTCATCGCCCCGGAGGCGGCCCACGCCGCCTGGCGGCGCGACCTGACACGCTGGCTGGGCGAGGAGGCGAAGTCGGTGACCGTCGCCACGACGCCGCCCGCGAAGCCGCAGGCGGCGCTGCTGATCGTCGACGGCATTGAATCGGTCGACTCGGAACGCCTGGCGGCGCTGCGCGCCGTGCCGGCCGCGCAGCTGCTGCTGATCGCGCACCAGGAGCCGCTGGCCGACGCGCGGCTGGTCGATTGGATCGACTGGCTCGACGACATGCGCCGCGGCCCGCTGGCGCGCCTGCGCGCACTGCCCGAGGACGCCGGCAAGAAGCTCAAGCGCGAGGCGCTCGAGTCGGTGCTGCTCTCGCGCCGCAAGCGCGAACTGGCGGACCAGTTGCCCGCCGCGCTGCTCTCGCCGATGTGGCTCGACGGCGCCGGCGCGAACGGCGCCAGCCTGCCGGCCGCGCCGCTGAAGCAGCTGCGCCAGCTGATCGAGCGCTGGACCGCGCTGCGTTTCCTGTCCAGTGCCGAGCAGCAGCAGTTGCTGGAGGCCCTGTCGCTGCTGCCGCCGGCGTCCCGCCAGGCGCTGGCCGCGAAGGCCGAGGCGGTGCTCGCGCTGCGTCGCGAATGGATCCAGGGCGCCGTGCCGGCGGCCGCGCGGCTGGTGGTCTGCGCGCGCTCGGAGACGCTGCTGGACAGCTTGTCGATGTCGCCGCAACTGCGCCGCCTGCCACCGCAGCGCCTGCGTGCCGGCGACGCCCCGGCGGCGCGCGCGGCCGCGCTGTCGGCCTGGCGCTCCGCCGAGGCCGGCGTGCTGCTGGCCAGCGACGACGCGCTCGGCAGCCTGCCGGGCGGGGCGCTGGCCGAGGATCGCGTCGCCCTCGTGCATGCCGACCTGCCGTGGCAGCCGGCCGTGCTGGCGCATCGGGTGGAGGTCGTCTGCGGCGACGAGGCCTGCGGCGTGCCGGCGGCGCTGCTGCTGATCGAGGACTCGCTCGACGCCGCCGTGCTGCGCGCGCAGCGCGACGGCGTGAGCTTCCCCGACTGGCTGGACGCCGCGCCGGCCTGGCTGGAGGGCGACCAGCTCGACGCGCTGATGGCGGTGCTGCCGACACTGCTCGAAGGCCTCTGAAACAGCGGCAGGAACCAGCGCCGTGGGGCGCTGATCAAATGGTGCTAGGTGAAAACCCGAAAAGTCGCTATACTCTCGGGCTTCACCGTTTCAGACGGTGCTTCGTACGTCTCCTCTGACCTCTTGCAGACCGCTGCGCCGGCCATCCCGACGGATGCCCACGCAGGCTCCGGATCTCCTCCGGAGCGGTTTCCCGCCACGGGAAGCGCGCCCTGCATGCCCTCGGGTTCGGTCGGCGGCGATGCCGTCGCTTTGACTGTTCCCCGGCGCCTCACCAGGCCCTTCCACCCGCTCGTGGGCTGCTTCGGCGGCCGCGCTGCGCGTGTCTCTCTTGCCTGGTGATCGACGCGAGCTTTCTCCCAGCGACATCACGGTCCTGCCGCGATCCGATCGAGATCGCATGACAGGCCACAGCGCGCCAGCGCGGACGCCGTCCTTCGGCGTCGGTGGCGGCGCGTGCCTTTGGATTGCAAGACAGATGAGTTTCGACCACGACATGAACGCCGACGCCCAGAACCAGAACGACGAGCTCGACTCCCAGATCGAAGCCGGCGAACTCGGCAACGACGCGGAAACGAGCGGCACGCCGTTCTCCGCCCTGGGCCTGCACGACGCGCTGCTGCGCGCCGTCAAGGACTCCGGCTACGAAAACGCCACCGAGGTGCAGGCCCAGGCGATTCCCCCCGCGCTGACCGGCGCGGACCTGATGGTGTCCTCGCGCACCGGCTCGGGCAAGACCGCCTCGTTCATCCTGCCCGCGCTGCAGCAGGTGCTGACCGCCCGCGCCGAGCGCGCCGCCGGCAGCAAGACCAAGACCATCGGCCCGCGCGTGCTGGTGCTGGCCCCGACGCGCGAACTGGCGATGCAGGTCGCCAAGTCCGCGATGACCTACGGCCGCCACATCCAGGGCCTGCGCGTGGCCACCGTGCTGGGCGGCATGCCCTACGCCCACCAGCTGCGCGCGCTCAGCGGCCACCTGGACATCCTGATCGCCACCCCGGGCCGCCTGCTGGACCACATCAACAGCGGCCGCTGCAAGCTCGAGAACGTGACGATGTTCGTGCTCGACGAGGCCGACCGCATGCTGGACATGGGCTTCATCGACGACATCAACTTCGTCGCCGAGCAGATCCCGGCCACCCGCCAGACGCTGATGTACAGCGCGACCTTCGCCGGCAACACCGGCCGCCTGGCCGCCCAGCTGATGAAGGACCCGCAGCGCATCGACGTCTCGGGCCACACCGAGACCCACGAGAACATCGAGCAGCGCCTGCACTGGGCCGACAACGGCCAGCACAAGCGCAAGCTGCTGGAGCACATCCTGGGCGAGCGCGACGTGGACCAGGCCGTGGTCTTCACCAGCACCCAGCAGGACACCGAGTGGCTGGCCGAGCAGCTGGAGGCCATCGGCCACCGCGTCGCCGCGCTGCACGGCGGCATGCCGCAGGGCAAGCGCAACCGCACGCTGATGGCGCTGCGCCGCCGCGACCTGCGCGTGCTGGTCGCCACCGACGTGGCCGCCCGCGGCATCGACGTCCCGACCATCTCGCACGTCATCAATTTCGGCCTGCCGATGAAGGCCGAGGACTACGTCCACCGCATCGGCCGCACCGGCCGCGCCGGCCGCTCCGGCATCGCGGTGACGCTGGCCGAGCGCGGCGACATCTCGATGATCAAGCGCATCCAGCAGTTCACGACGCAGCAGATCCCGGTCTCGCGCATCGAAGGTCTGGAGCCGCGCAACGAAGAGCCGCGCATCTTCCCGTCGCGTCCCGGTTTCGACCGCGGTGACCGTGGCGGCTTCCGCGGCAACGACCGTGGTGGCTTCGGCGGCGGTCGCGGCGGCTACGGCCGTCCGCAAGGCGGCGGCTTCCGTGGCAACGACCGCGGTGGTTTCGGCGGCGACAACCGCTTCGACAACAGCGCCCGCTTCGAGCGTCCGGAAGGCCGCCCGGCCTTCGGCGAGCGTCGTGAAGGCGGCCAGGGCGGCTTCGGCGGTGGCAACCGTTTCGAGCGTCCGCAAGGCGGCGACCGTCCGCGTTTCGGTGACCGCCCGCAGGGCGACCGTCCCTTCGGCGACCGCCCGCGTTTCGGCGATCGTCCGCAGCGCGACGGCCAGGGCTTCGGCGGCGGCAACCGCTTCGAGCGTCGCGACGGCCAGGTCCAGGACCGTCCGCAGCGTGACTTCGGCGGCCCGCGTGGCGGCCAGGGCGGCAACGGCGGCGGCTTCGAGCAGCGCCGTGGCGGCTTCGATCCGCGCTTCGATCGTTCGGCCGAGAACAACGACCGCTACGGCCCGCGCGCCGAGCGCCCGGCCTTCAAGGGCAACGACGGCTTCGAAGGCCGCCCGGCCAAGCCGGCCTTCAAGGGCCCGCGCCAAGGCGGCGACGACCGCGGCGGCTTCGTCAAGAAAGGCCCGCGCAAGGGCTACTGAGCCCTCGCGGCTCGGACTGAAGGGGAACGCTGAGGGATGCGCGTCGAGGGTCGGATCGTCCAGTGGGATGACGCGAAGGGCTACGGCTTCATCGCGCCGTCCGACGGCGGCCCGAAGCGCTTCGTGCACATCAGCGCCTTTTCGCTGCGCGCGCGCCGGCCTTTCGTCGGCGAGCGCGTGAGCTACCAGCCCGGCGCCGACGCGCAGGGCAAGCCCCGCGCGCTCGAGGTCAAGAGCCTCGAGCCCAAGCCGGCCCCCGCCGGCCCGGCGCCACGCCCGGGCGGCGCGGCCTGGCCGCGCGACCGGTCGCAGCCGCTGCGCGGCGCGGCCCCATCCCCCAAGCAATCCGCCGACACCGGTGCCTCGCTCTGGCTGGTGCCGGGATTCGCCACGCTGGTGCTGCTCACGCACCTGGCCTGGCCGCTGCCGCGCGGGCTGTGGGGCACCTATGTCGCGATGAGCTTCGCGACCTTCATCGTCTACGCGCTGGACAAGCGCGCCGCCCGGCTGGGCCAGTGGCGCGTCAAGGAGTCCACGCTGCATGGGCTCGCGTTGCTGTGCGGCTGGCCCGGCGCGCTGCTGGCCCAGCACTTGCTACGCCACAAGAGCGCCAAGCCGGGCTTCCGGCGGGTGTTCTGGTTGAGCGTCGCGCTCAACATCCTGGCCTTCGTTTGTCTCTTCACGCCGCTGCTGTCGCCTTTCTTCTCGGGGATCTCCGACCACTGGAACATGCGATCGGCCGGCGACTTCGTTTGATGCTGCAGTTGAAAGTGATCGGCACGGCGGACCTTCCCGCCGTGCTCGCCTTGCAGGCCCAGTGTTATGGGCCCGAGTTCCTGGAAAGCGCCGAGGCCTTCGAGGCCAAGCTGCGCGCGGCGCGCCATCTGCACTGCTCTTACCTGGCCGTCGAGGCCGGCGAGCCGCTGGCGTATGTCGTCAGCCTGCCGGTCGACGATGGGCAACTGCCGGCCCTGGATGCGCCGGAGGTCGCGCCGGCGCGTGCGCCGCGCACGCTGTACCTGCACGACCTGGCGGTGTCGCCGGCGGGGCGCTCGCGGCAATTGGGCCGCAAGCTGTTGCGGCAGGTGGTGAACCGCGCGCAGGACATGGGCCTGGCGCAGATCGCGCTGGTGGCGGTGCAGGGCTCGCGCGAGTACTGGCAGCGCCAGGGTTTCGCCGCCGCGGACGCGCCTTCGGGCTCCGCGCTGGCGCGGAAACTGGCCAGCTTCGGCCCCGGGGCGACCCTGATGCGAAGGGCGCTCGGACCCGTCTGAGGGGGCGCGATAATCCCGCCCCATGACCCTGACCCCGGGAGGCGCGGACGACGCTCTGCGCGACGATCTCCCCGAACCCTCTTTCGAAGACCATTTCCGCGAAGGCCAGCTCCCGCAGGACTCCCTCCTGTGGTGGCAGCTGGAACGCAACGAGGCCCTGCTGGCCGCGCAGCGCGCGCTGTTCCACGGCCCGTCCACGCTGGTGCGGCTGCGCGTCTGGGTGTTCATCGAGCTGATGAGCCTGCCGCACTCGCGGCTCTCGCGCGACGACCTGAACCGCCATTTCCACCTGCTGCGCGACGAGGCGCTGGAGCTGGTGCTCAAGCGCCTGCGCGACGCGCAGCTGCTGCTCTGGGACGCGTCCAACCAGCAGTACGGCGTGACGCCGCTGGCGCAGCAGCTGATGGCGATGGTCTCGCCGCTGACGCAGGGCCAGGCCGCCGACGAGGACGGCGACCTGGCCGGCCTGCTCGCCAACGTGGCCGGCGCGCAGCAGCTCGGCACGCTGGAGCCGGCCCAGCTGCAGCATCTGCTGGCGCAGCTCTCGCGGCTCTACAACGAATTCGCCGACGCGATCGCCTCAGGCTCCGAGTTCCACCTGCGCCGCGCGCGCATGCGCTTCGAGCGGGCGCTCAAGCTGGTCGAGCGCGCCAGCGAGGCGCTGTCCGCGATCATCCGGCAGGCCGAGAACGACGGCAATGCGCGCCTGGAGCGCCTGGCGCGCGAGCTCGGCCTGGCGCAGGCGCGGCTGCTGGCGATGGCCAGCCAGTTCAACCGCGCGCTGCAGCAGGCCGACCGCCAGCGGGTGACGCTGGGCTCCACCGGCATCACGACGACCGACGTGCGGCGCTGGCTGCAGGAGGTCCCGTTCCTGGAAAACCTGGCGCTGGGCGCGCTGTCTCGGCCGGTGCATCCGGTCTTCGTCGCGCAGCATGAACTGCTGGACGGCTGCGAGGCCGAGTTCGAGCGCGACCGCCCGGTGCCGCCCACGCCCGAGCCGCTGCCCAGCGGCCTGGCCGCGCCGCCGGGCGAGCTGGCCGTGATGAGCCTGCCGCCGGAGATGGCCCAGTTGCAGGCGCTGCTGGGCCGCTGGAGCGGCGACGGCGTGCCGATGAACGACCTGCGTCCCGCGGTGCTGGGCGGCAGCTACGCGCGCGCGGCGTACCGCGCGCAGCTGCTGCCGCTGCTGGGTGATCCGCAGGCGCAGCATCTGGCCGGCGCGACCGGCGACATGGCGCGCCAGCCGTGGCGCGTGCGCTGGTCCGCCGAACAGGGCGAGATCGATGACGAGCACGTCCGCTGGATGAGCCAGGGCGTGCTGCACTCGACGGAGGTCGAGCCGCCGGCCGAGCCCGAGCCCGAACCCAAGTGGCGCCCGCCCGAGGAAACGCCCAAGCGCGGCCGCCGCAAGGCGGCGGTCGCCGGCACCGAGAGCGCTGCGGCCGTTGCTGCCGCCGAGGCGGCCGACACCGCCGCCGGCACCGTACCCGAACCTGCCGTCGACGCCAGCGTCGCGGCTGAACCGCCTTCCCAGTCATGAGCAATCAACTCGACGACGCCGCCCAACTGGCGGCTCAACTGCTGGCGCGCCGCTGGCTGCCGCGCAACCAGCCGCTGGTGCGCCGCGCGCTGATCGACCAGGAGCTCTGGCGCGCCGTCAACGAGCGCGTGGCCGCCGTCGGCCTGCGCGTGGTGGACAACGTCTACGCCGACCACATCACGCTGGCGATGCTGCGCCCGGCCGAGGTCGCCGTGTTCGGCGAGACCGGCCTGGCCTCCAACAACAACCTGGACCTGCCGCGCGACGGCGTCGCGCTGCTGGTGGTGGTGTGGGCGCTGATCGTGCTGCCCAAGCGCCAGCGCCAGCTCGCGCGCGCCGAGGAGGCCGCCGAGGGGCAGGGCGAGATGTTCGCCAAGGACAAGCCGCTGCCCAGCGCCGCGAGCAGCGCGCCGACGCTGTCCTACCGCAGCCTGCTGGCCGACTTCGGCAACCAGCTGGGCAAGAAGATGCGGCTGGACGCCAACCTCAAGCTGCTGGAGCGCCAGGGCTTCATCACCCGCAAGGGCGAGGACATCTGCGAGGGCCCGCTGCTGGACCTGCTGCTGGACTACGACACGCTGGCGCCGCGCATCCTGGACGGCGCGCTGGCCGACGTGCTGGCGCGCAGCACCGATGCGGAATCCGGCCCGATGCTGAATGCCATCCTGGCCGCCCGCCACAACGAAGAATCCGACCTGAGCGACGCCTGATGTTTCACCTGCAATCCCTGGAACTGCTGCACTGGGACTACTGCCGCCGCGTCTCGATGCCGCTGGACGGCAACATCATCACCATCGCCGGGCCCAACGGCTCGGGCAAGACCACGCTGCTGGATGCGATGCGGACGCTGCTGGGGCTGGAGTGCTCTGGCGGCCGCACCTACAAGACCTACGCCCGCCATGCCAACGCCGAGCACGCCTGGCTGCGCGCGCTGGTGGACAACCGCCCGCGCGGCCGCCAGAACAGCAGCCGGCCGTTCGCGAGCTCGCTGCTGTACGCGGACCAGGTGACGCTGGCCTGCCGCATCTCGCGCCAGGGCGGCGACTGGGTGCGCCGCTACATCCTGGTCGACGGCGTGCATGAGATCGAGGAGCTCGACACCAAGGCCGACAAGGACTGGCTGGGCATCGAAGCCTGGAAGAAGCGCCTGGAGGCCGCCGGCCTGACGCGCGCGATCGGCCGCGTGCTGGCGCTGGAGCAGGGCCAGACGGACCGCCTGTGCGAGCTCTCCCCCAAGGAACTGCTGCGCCTGGTGTTCGAGGTCTTTGGCGACCAGGAAGTGCTGGACCGCTACGAGCTGGCGCGCAACCACCAGCAGCAGCTGGTCAAGGAAGTCGAGCAGGCGCAGCACGAGCTGTCGCATGCGCAGGCGCAGCTGTCCGACCTGTCCAACCGCGTCAACAGCTACCAGCAGTACCAGCTGCGACTCAAGGAGCGCGAGCGCCTGGCCACCGAGGTCGTGCCGGTGCTGCAGTGGAGCGAGCAGCGCCAGCGCACCGCGCAGCAGCTGCGCGAGCTGCACCGGCAGCGGCTGTTCGCGCGCTCCGACGAGCGCGGCATCAGCGACAAGCGCGCGCAGCTGCTGGCGCTGTTCAAGGCGCAGGAGGCGGCCAAGGACAAGCTGGCCGACCTGGAGCAGCAGCGCAAGGAAGCGCGCCAGGCCTTCGAGGCGGCGCGCGACGGCGAGCGCCCGATGGAGCAGCTCGCCAAGCGCGAGGACGACCTGAAGACGCTGGCCGCGGTCGAGACCGATGGCGCGGCGTTGACGGCCAAGCTCGAGGAACTCGGCACGCGCCAGCATCAGCTGCGCGAGAGCTTCACGCGCCAGAACGACCAGCAGCGCAAGGCGCAGCAGGCGATGGACGAGCTGACCGGGCATCGCGTGCCGCCGCCGCCGGCGGAGGTCACGCGTTTTCGCAAGGCGCTGGACGAGGCCGGCATCGCGCACCACGTGCTGGCCGACGCGATCGACATCGCCGACGACGCGTGGCGCGCCGCGGCCGAGGGCTTCCTGCGGCCGTCGCGCTGGGTGGTGGTGCTGGCCCGCGCCAGCGACGAAAGCCAGGCCTACCGCATCGCCTCGCGCGAGCGCTACCGGCATTACGTGGTCGCCGACGGCGAGCATGCGCCGGCGGTGAGCCCGAAGGACAGCCTGCTGTCGGTGCTGAAGTTCAACGCCAAGGCGCCGGGCTGGCTGCTGCGGCAACTGGCCTCGATCCGCTGCGTCGCGGACACCGAGAAGGGCGCCCAGACCGGCGGCGAGTGGATCACCACCGAGGCCTACTACCGCGATGGCCGCGGCGGCCGCAGCCTGTGGGTCGAGCCGCGCGAGTACCAGTTCGGCGACTCCGCGCTCGATGCGCGGCGCGCCTCGCTGGACAAGGAGCTGACGCGCTACGACCTGGAGCTGTCCAAGCTCGCCAAGGAGCAGCTCGAGATCGAGCGCCAGCTCAAGGACGCGCAGCGCGCGGCGCAGGGCCACAAGGCGGCGCAGGAGCTGGTGGAGCGGGCCGAGGAGTTCGCCGAGGCGCGCGCGCGCCTGCCGGGCCTGCGCCAGTCGCGCATCGAGGCGGCGACCCGCATGGCCGCGCTGGACCAGGAGCACGACCGGACCGTGGCCGCGGCCACCCGCACCGAGCGCGACTACGAGTCCGCCCAGGCCAGCCTCAAGGCCAGCGAGGACAACGTGCTGCGCGCCGAGCGCGACTGGGCCGGCAAGCGCGACGACCTGATCGCCACCGCCCGTGCCTCGCGCGAGGCGCGGACGAAGTTCCCCGCCGCCTGGGTGCATCCGATGCGGCTGCAGGCGCTGCGCGACGAGTTCGAGAACGCCAAGCAGGCGGAGATCGCCTCGCGCCACGTGCAGCAGGAACTGGACACCGGCGTGTGGGAGACCGATGCCGGCGTGCAGGAGCGCCATGCGCGGATGCAGGTCGCGGTGCTGGAGCAGACCACGCAACTCGACGACCGCCGCGCGAGCAACGAGATGGCGCGCATCGCCGCGTTCAACGCGCGCGAGCGCTACATCGACGTGCTGCGCGCGACGGTGCGGCGCTACAAGAAGAATGTGCAGGAGCTGGGCGAGCTCGCCGGCGTGCATGCGCAGGCCGAGCTGCCGCACCTGGACAACGACGACACGGTGCTGGCGCAGGCCGGGCTGCACGTGAAGTTCAACTTCGACGGCAAGGGCGAGGTGGGCCTGAACGACGGCGAGGCCTCGGGCGGGCAGCAGGTGCTCAAGAGCCTGATCCTGCTGGTGGGGCTGATGAAGGACGACGACGCGCCGGGTGGCTTCGTCTTCATCGACGAGCCCTTCGCCCACCTGGACGTGCGCAACATCCAGCTGGTGGGCCACTTCCTGAAGAGCACGCGCGCGCAGTACCTGCTGACGACGCCGATCACGCACAACGTCGAGGTCTTCGAGCCCTCGGAGATCACGCTGGTGACGAGCAAGAAGCCGCGCGGCGAGCGCTGGGCGCCGCCGATCGCGGTGCTGGCGCGGCGGCCGGAGAAGTCGGTCTACGGCTGAGCGCGCGCGGGCGCGGCGACGTCACGGACCGGCCTGTCGACCACGACGGGGCCGGGCGTCCCGATTGCCCGCGCTGCGGCGTGTCGACGCGCGCCCGCGCGGCGCATGGCGGCATTTCCCCTTCCGTGGCGGGGCGGAGGCACCCGATCCGGCCATGCGCGACGAGGATGTCGATCTCGCGCGCCGCCGTTCGTCGTGCAGGACGTGGCCGTGAGCCGCGTGATCAACCGGAGTGACCGCAATGAACTACGTGGATGGATATGTGATCGCCGTGCCCACCGCCAAGCGCGAGGCCTATCGCCAGCTGGCGCAGGAGGCCTCGGCGGTGTTCAAGGACCACGGCGCGCTGCAGGTCGTGGAGTGCTGGGGCGACGACGTGCCCGAGGGCAAGGTGACCTCGTTCCCGATGGCGGTGCAGCGCAAGCCCGACGAGACGGTGGTCTTTTCATGGATCGTCTGGCCGTCGCGCCAGGTGCGCGACGAGGGCATGAAGAAGTCGATGGAGGACCCGCGCATGAACCACGATCCGGCGAGCATGCCGTTCGACGGCCAGCGCATGATCTTCGGCGGCTTCGAGGTCATCGTCGAGGCTTGAGCAAGGGCGTCCGCCCGCCGCCTCGCCGCGTGCCGGGCGCGGGGCGCCGCTGGCGTGGGCTCGCGCCTTCTCCGCGAGGGCGCCGGATCAGCGCCGGCTCGAGAACTCCTTCGACAGCCAGGCGCGGAGCTCGTTCAGGCCGCGCTTCGATCCGTGGGCCGGCGGCCAGGTGAGGAAGTAGCCGTTCCCCGAGGCGACCTGGGTGCCGAACGGCGTCACCAGCATGCCGTCCTCTACCAGCTCCTGCAGCATCCGCGGGTCGGCGATGGCCACCCCCTGTCCGCGCATGGCCGCCGACAGGGCCAGGTCCAGGGTGTCGAAGACATGGCCGCTGGCGCCGTCGACGCCCTCGACACCGGCGCCGTCCAACCAGCGTCGCCATTCGCGCCGCTCGGGGCCGGGATGCAGCAGCTCGACCTTGGCCAGGTCGGCGGGCGTCTTCAACCGCGTCGCCATGGCCTGCGAGCACATCGGCGTGAGCCGCTCGCGCATCAGCAGCACCTGGTCGACGTCGGGCCAGCGACCGTGCCCGTGCGCAATGATCGCGTCGACGCTGGAGCGCGCGAAGTCCGGCGCGTCGGTCCAGTTGGTGGAGATGCGCAGTTCGAGGTCGGGCAGGGCCTGGCGCAGGCGAGGCAGGCGCGGCAGCAACCAGCGGGCCGCGAGCGTGGGCGGCACCTGGAGGTTGATCACCGCCGCCTGACGGCGGATCGCCGCGCTCGCCGCGCCGATGCCGGCGAGGGCCTCGCGCACCGCCGCCAGCAGCACGGCGCCTTCGGAGGTCAGTGCGAGGCCTCGGGCCTGCCGCGTGAAGAGCGCGCAGCCGAAATGCGCCTCCAGCGCCAACACCTGCCGGCTCACCGCGCCTTGGGTGAGGTGCATCGCGCTCGCGGCCTGGGTGAAGCTCCCTGCCTCCGCGGCAGCGACGAAAGCCTGCAGGTTCTGCAGCGGCGGGAGGGTGGATCGGGGCGTCATCGCCATGATCCTAGTGCATGGCTCGCATGAGAAGCTTTCGCTGGTCGACGAGGCGGCTGCTTCGTACGATCCAGCCAACTTCCTACTGCAGGCATGCGTGTCACTCATGAATCAGCACATCTCCGAATCGACGTTGCCGGACGCCGGGCACGTCGCCGTCGTCAAGCGCTACCTCGATCGCCTCGAGGCCTCGGACGTCGAGGGCATCGTGGCCTTGTTCACCGAGGACGCGCAGGTCGTGTCGCCGTTCCTCGGCTGCATGAGCCCGCGGCCCTTCTTCGACAAGGTACGTGACGCCTCGGGGCAGAGCCGAATCGAGGTGCTGGACATCCTGCTCAGCGCCCAGGGCGCATCGCGCGCGATGGCCTACTTCGTGTATCACTGGCAGTTGCGGGACGGCACCGAGGTCCGCTTCGATTGCGTGGATGTCTTCGACTTCAACGAGCAGGGCCGGATCCAGCGCATGACCATCGTGTACGACACCCACCCGGTGCGCGCGCTGGTCGGTGACAAGTACGCCTGAGGCGCATCGAGGCAGAAGCAAGAAGGAAGAAGGAAGGAGCACGGGCGATGACACGGGAGATCCTGGTCCTGGGCGCCGGCATGGTCGGCACCTGCACCGCGCTGGAGCTGAGCTTGCGCGGCCACGCGGTCACGCTGGTGGACCGCCGTCCGCCCGGGCAGGAGACCTCCTTCGGCAATGCCGGCGTGATCCAGCGCGAGGCGGTCGAGCCGTATGCCTTCCCGCGAGACGCGAGATCGTTGCTGTCCGCGGCCCTGGGGCGGGGCCTGGAGGTGCATTACCACCCGCGCGCGCTGCTGGCCGCGCTGCCGCAGCTGTGGCGCTACTGGCGCCACTCCGCCCCTGCGCGACACCAAGCCATCGCGCGCGACTACGCTGCCTTGATCGCTCACGCTACCACCGAGCACGCCCGCTACATCGCGCTGGCCGGTGCCGACGGCCTGGTGCGGCGCGACGGACTGCGCCTGGTCTTCCGCACGCCGCGCGCGCTCGACGAGGCGGTGCGCGACGCCGAGCGGGTGCAGCGCGAGCACGGCGTCCGTTTCGTCGCGATGGATGCGGACGCGTTGGCAGCGGCGGAGCCCGATTTCCGGACGCGCCTGGCTGGCGCCGTGCACTGGCTGCCGTCGTGGAGCGTCGACGATCCCGGCGGGCTGGTCGAGCGCTACGCGCAGGCCTTCCTGCAACGTGGCGGACGCTTCATGCAGGCCGATGCGACGGCGGCGCGGCCGACCGCCCATGGCTGGACGCTGGAGACCGATCAGGGCCGTCTGGAAGGCGCGCAGGCCGTGGTCGCGCTGGGGCCTTGGTCCGACCGCTTCGTGCGCGCGCTGGGTTACCGCCTGCCGCTCTTCGTCAAGCGCGGCTACCACCGCCACTACCGCGGCGGCGGACGCGTGACGATGCCGACGCTGGACGCGGAGCGCGGATATGTGCTGGCGCCGCAACGGCGCGGGCTGCGACTGACCACCGGCGCCGAGATCGCCGGCATCGACGCACCGCTCACGCCGCGCCAGCTGACGGGCGCCGAAGCGCAGGCACGCGGGCTGCTCGAGCTGGGGGAGGCGGTGGAGTCCGAGCCCTGGGTCGGCAGCCGGCCGTGCAGCGCCGACATGAAGCCCGTCATCGGCCCGGCGCCGAGGCATCCGGGACTGTGGTTCAACTTCGCGCACGGCCACCAGGGCTTCACGCTCGGCCCCGCCAGCGCGCGGCTGCTCGCGGACCTGATGACCGGAGAGCCGCCGTTCATCGATGCGGCGCCGTTCTCGGCGCGGCGGTTTGGCGGATGAGAGGGCGGTGAACGACAGGCTGAGACCGACGAACGGCGCGCCCGAAGGTGTCCCCCATCGGAAGGCCGTCTTCAGCGTGAGACCTTTGCTGGCGCGGCCTGTCACTGAGCGCGCGTGTCGCAATCCTGCCCGGAGGTCGAATGAGGAGTGTCGTGTTCTTGGTCGATGGATTTCAGCGCTGGATGAGGAAGCAGGCGCTGCGCAGAAGAGGACCTGTGCCGCGCCGTCGCTGAAATGGAACGCGGGTTGATCGATGCAGATCTCGGTAGTGGACTCTTCAAGAAGCGGATCGCACGATCCGGGGCTGGCAAGCGCGGTGGGTATCGCGTGATCGTCGCGACGCGAGGGGATGGCCCCTGGTTCTTCCTCGAGGGTTATGCGAAGAGCAAGCAGGATCAGATCGATACAGCCACCTGGGATGCATGCCGTGCGGTCGGGCAGGCGCTGACGTCCAAATCGATCCGCGAGCTGTCCGATTCGATCGAGAGCAACAAGCTGAAGGAAGTGAACTGTGATGCGCAAACGCAAGTCTGAAACGATGGAACGCCTGCTTCGGTTGAGCCGCGACCTCCACGATTGCGGGACCTTCAACGACGAGGATCTGCGCACGATCGAGCGCGTCGGCATGTCAGCGCCGCAACCGCTGCGCGCCGAGGACTTCCGCGCCATCCGCGAGCAGTCGACCTACAGCGTGTACACGCTGGCCCGCATCCTCAATACGACGGCACGGCAGTTCCGGCGGTGGGAACAGGGACTCGGCAAAGGACCGCAAGGAGCGGAACTCCGGCTGCTTCGCATGGTGCGTGATCGCGGGCTCGCCGCCGTGTTTCCATGAACGACGGCCCGGGCATGCCCGGGCCGTTCGCTTGTTTGTGGCTCGGCGCAGCCGGGCGCCGGCAGGCGGACTTACTTCAGACCACCGCTCAGGAACGCCTTCAGGCGCTCGCTCTGCGGCTTGATCAGGACCTCGCGGGGGTCGCCTTGCTCCTCCACGCGGCCCTGGTGCAGGAACATCGTGTGCGAGGACACCTCGCGCGCGAAGCCCATCTCGTGCGTGACGACGATCATCGTGCGGCCCTCCGCCGCGAGGTCGCGCATCACCTTCAGCACCTCGCCCACCAGCTCCGGGTCCAGGGCCGAGGTCGGCTCGTCGAAGAGCATCACCTCCGGCTCCACCGCCAGCGCGCGGGCGATCGCCACGCGCTGCTGCTCGCCACCGGAGAGCTGCGCCGGGTAGACGTCCTTGCGGTGCGACACGCCCACCCGCGCCAGCAGCGCTTCCGCCTTCTCGATCGCCTCGGCCCGGGACTGCTTCAGCACATGCACCGGCGCCTCGATGACGTTCTCCAGCACCGTGCGGTGGCCCCACAGGTTGAAGTTCTGGAACACCATCGCCAGCCGCGCGCGCCAGCGCTGCAGCTGCGCGGCGTCGCCGGCCTTGAAGCTGCCGTCGCGGTCGCGCACCAGCTTCAATTGCTCGTCGCCCAGGCGGAGCGTGCCCTCGTAGGGTTGCTCCAGCAGGTTGAGGCAGCGCAGGAAGGTGCTCTTGCCCGAGCCGCTGGACCCGATCAGCGTGATCACGTCGCCCGGTTTCGCGGCGAGGCTCACGCCCTTGAGGACTTCGCGATCGCCGTAGCGCTTATGGAGGTTGTCGACAACAAGACTGGCCGCGGACATCAACGGGCTCCCAACAGTTTTCCGGTGCGGGTCGCCTCGCGGCCCGCGACTTTCGCCACACGCGCCCCGGCCGTGACCAGGCGCAGCGTGTCGCGTGCAAACAGCAGCCCGTCCACCGGGCTCTTCAGGTCGGTGACCTGGGCGGTGATGGGGTCGATGACCTGCGCGATCACGTCGCCGGCCTTGACCTCCGCGCCGACCTCCCGCAGGAAGGTCAGCACCCCGCCCACCGGCGAGGGGATCGGCATCGAGCCGGCCAGCGGCCGTGCGTCGCCGACCGGCGCCGGCACCGGCGGCACCGCGCCGTCCGTGGCGATCACGCCGCGGTGGATCAGGAAGTCGACGATCGCCTGCGCGTCCTTGGCGGCCAGTTCGTGGCTGACGTCCTGCTGGCCGCGCAGCTCCACCGTCACCGACAGCGTCGCCTGCGGAATCGGGAAGCGATCCCCGAAATGCCGGGCCCACTTCCACCAGACCTGCGAGCAGGCTTCGTCGAAGGGGTTGTCCCCGGAGTCCGTCGCCAGCAGCGTCACCGCCGCGCCCAGGTAGGCCGCCAGCGGCTCGCACTGCGGCCAGCACGGCGTCTCGGTGTAGAGGTGCATCATCGCCTGCGCGTCGCAGTGCAGGTCCAGCACCACGTCGGCGTCGCAGGCCAGCAGCATCAGCGTCTTGCGCAGCGCCTTGAGCTCGGTGTCGGCGCTGCCGGCCTGGATCTCGGTCCGCAGCGCGGCGCGCAGCACCGCCACGTTATGCGCCGCGTCGGTGCCCAGGCGAGGCTCGGCATGGCGCGCGGCGGCCTCGATGTGCTCGGGGTAGTGGCGGTTGAAGTTCTCGCCCGACAGGCCCTCGAAGCGGCCCAGGTGCGATTGCAGCCACCACTGGGACAGCCCGATCGGGTTGGCCATGGGCACCAGCACGATCTCGCCGCGCAGCCGCCCGGCCGCCTCGAGCGCGTCGAAGTGGCGGCGCAGGTGCCAGGCGGTCAGCATGCCGGGCAGTTCGTCGGCGTGCAGCGAGGCCTGGATGTAGACCTTCTGGCCCTCGCCGGGGCGGCCGTAGTGCAGCGAGACCAGCTCGCGCTGCGTGCCCGGGGTGGGGCTCGGAAGCGGATGTTGTCGGAGTTGCATCGGAGTGGGGTGGCGGCGCGGGCCGCGGGGAGGCGGCGCGCTGGAAATGGGGAAGCGGGGCGGGGGCGGGGCGAGAAGCGTCAGCGCGGGGTCAGCGCGGGTCAGCGCGGCATGAGGGGCTTGAGCCAGCGCTTCTCCGCCTGGTGGAACAGCCCCACCAGCACCAGCGTCATCGTGAAGTAGAAGAGCGCGGCGGTGATGAAGGCCTCGAACGGAATGTAGTAGGTGGCATTGATGTCGCGGGCGATGCCCGTGACGTCCATGATGGTCACCACGCTCGCGAGCGCGGTGCCGTGCAGCATGAAGATCACCTCGTTGCTGTAGGCCGGCAGCGCGCGGCGCAGCGCGTGCGGCAGCACGATGCGGCGCAGCATCACCCAGCGGCTCATGCCCAGCGACTTGGCGGCCTCGATCTCGCCGTGCGGCAGCGAGCGGATCGAGCCGGCGATGATCTCCGTCGTGTACGCGCCGGTGTTCAGCACGAAGGTCAGGCAGGCGCAGAACCAGGCCGAGCTGAACAGCGGCCACAGCGCGCTGCGCTGCATCCACTCGAACTGGCCCAGGCCGTAATAGATCAGGAACAGCTGCACCAGCATCGGCGTGCCGCGGAACACGTAGGTGTAGGCCCAGACCGTGCGCGACAGCCACTTGATCGGCAGGGTGCGCAGCACCGCCAGCGGGATGGCCAGGGCCAGGCCGATCAGCAGCGAGACGATGAGCAGCTCGAAGGTGACGACCGCGCCCTCGAGGTAGCGCGGGAGGTTCTCGACGATGGCGTCCAGGTTCATGGGGAAATCGTTCGGTCGGGTCGGGCGGGGGCGGGACGGCGCGGAAGGCGGGTCGCGCTCACAGCGAGTGGCGGCGCACGCCGGTGGACAGGCGCTTCTGCAGCTGGTCGAAGACCAGTTCGGACACCGAGGTGAAGAGCAGGTAGATCAGCGCCACCGCGAGGTAGAACACGAAGGGTTCGCGCGTGCCGGCGGCGGCCTGCGAGCCCCGCATCATGAGGTCGTGCAGCCCGATGACCGACACGATGGCGGTGCTCTTGATCAGCACCAGCCAGTTGTTGGACAGGCCCGGCAGCGCGTGCCGGAACATCTGCGGGAAGGTGATGCGCCAGGCGACCTGGGCCGGGCTCATGCCGAAGGCCAGGCCCGCCTCGCGCTGTCCCGGCGGCACGGCCAGGAAGGCGCCGCGGAAGGCCTCGGTCAGGTAGGCGCCGAAGATGAACGCGATCGTCGCCACGCCGGCCACGAACGGATTGATGTCGATGTACTCCTCGTGGCCGAGCTGCAGCGCGATCGCGTTCACCGCGACCTGGCCTCCGAAGAAGATCAGCAGCATCAGCACCAGGTCGGGCACGCCGCGGATCAGCGTCGTGTAGACGGTCGCGACGCCCTTGGCGACGCGGTACTTCGACAGCTTGGCCATCGCGCCGAGCAGCCCCAGCACCATGGCCAGCGCCATCGAGCTCAGGGCCACGCCCAGGGTCAGCAAGGCGCCCTCGAGCAGGCTGGGCAGGTAACCGTGCAGGTTCATCGGTGGGGATCGCTATCGTTCGCGGGGAGTGGGGGGCAGGCGTGGGGCGGGAACCCGGCGCGGCCGGGTCCCGGTGCCCGGGGGAGGGGCCGCGTGCGCGGGCCCTCCCGGGGCGGACCGGCCGCTTACTTGGCCGTCTTGCCGGAGATGTCGTACTCGAAGTACTTGTCGTTGAGCTTCTTGAAGGTGCCGTTGGCCTTCACCGCGGCGATGGCGTCGTTGAACTTCTTGCCCAGCACCTTCTCGTCCGCCTTGCGCAGGCCCACGCCGGAGCCGACGCCGAAGTACTTCACGTCGTCGTAGCTCGGGCCCACAAAGGCGTAGCCCTTGCCGGCGGGCGTCTTCAGGAAGCCGACGTCGGCGGCGACCAGGTCGGCCAGCGTCAGGTCCACGCGGCCCGACTTCAGGTCCAGGAAGGCCTGGTCCTGCGTGGCGTAGCGGACGATCTCGCTCTGCTTGAAGGTGTCGGTCGCGAACTTCTCATGGATGGTCGCGCGCTGCACGCCGATCTTCTTGCCCTTCAGGCCGGCGGGCGAGAAGTCGAACTTGGCGTCGGCCTTGGCGGTGAAGCGGGCTGGGGTGTTGTAGTAGGGGTTGGAGAAGGCGATGACCTTCTTGCGTTCGTCGGTGATGGACACCGAGGCGATGATCGCGTCGACCTTGCGGGCCTGCAGCGCCGGGATCAGGCCGTCGAAGTCCTGCTGCACCAGCGTGCACTCGGCCTTCATCTCGGCGCACAGCGCGTAGGCCAGGTCGATCTCGAAGCCCTTGAGCTTGCCGTCGGCGCCGACTTCGGAGAACGGGGGGTAGGCGCCCTCGACGCCGATCCGGATCTTCTTCCAGTCAGGGGCCTGGGCGTGCACGGCACCGGCGGTGGCCAGCAGGGCGCAGGCGGTCAGGGCGGCGCGGGCGATCAGTTGTCGTCGTTGCATGAAGGCTCCTTGTGATTGAGCAGGAATCGTGGAATGGACTTCCGGTTCCGCCTCTCGGGCGGCTCGCTCCCGCTTCGGGGGAGGCGGGTCCGGAATGGGGGGGATTGTTGCAATGCCGCAGGCGTGGCGGCCATCAGGGTTAAGGAGAGTGCAAAAACGTGTGAACGGCCTGGACGGTGGACGCCGGGTCCTCCTCCTGGGGGACATGCCCCAGTCCGGGGAAGACCTGCACGGTGCTGTGCGCGATGGCCTCATGCAGGCGCGTGGCCGCCACCGGCGGGATCAGGCGGTCGCGGCCGCCCCACAGGATCAGCGTCGGCGCCTGGATGCGCGCCAGCAGTTCGACGTGGCGGCCGGGCGTGCGCTGTGCCAGGCGTTGCGTCAGCGCCTCGCGGTTGCCTTCCCGCAGCGTCAGCTCGAAGTAGCGGTCCACCAGCGCCGCATCCACCTTGGAAGGATCGCCGTAGACCTCGCGCACGCTGCGGTCCACCAGCGGCCGGGGCAGGAACACGCCGGCCAGCCAGTGCAGCAGCCGCGAGTCCGGCAGCCTGAAGCCCGCCGGCACCGCGGCACTGGGCAGGTCGAGCCCGCCGGCGTCGACCAGCACCAGCGCCGCCACCTGTTCCGGGTGCCGCGCCGCGTACTGCCAGGCGAGGCCGCCGCCCATCGAGTTGCCTCCGAGCACCATGCGGCTGATCTGCAACTGCTGGAGGAAGGACCACAGGAACGAGCCATAGGCGTCGTCGCTGTAGTCGCCTAGAGGAGAGGGACCGGTCAGGCCGAAGCCCGGCAGGTCGAGCGTGATGACGCGGCGCGTCGCGCTCAGCGACTTCACCCATCCCTCCCAGGTGTGCAGGCTCGCGGCGGTGCCGTGCAGCAGCACGATGGGGGTGGTGTCGGAGCGGGGACCCTCGTCGCGGAAATGGACCAGCTGGACCTGGCCGCCCGGCAGCTTCAGCTCGAGGAAATCCGACGGCGGCGGCGCCCAGCGCGCGATCAGGCTTTCCAGCGGCCGGTCCGGCGCACGGAAGGCCATCGCGAGCAGCGCCGTCGCCAGCACGGCGAATCCCAGCAGCTTCATCAGCCGGGCGCCGAAGGTCGGGCGATCGCTCATTCGATGACGGATTCGGGCGAGGCCGCCAGCTCGGGATCGACGGCGCGGCGCTCGTCGAAGACGAAGCAGTCGCCGTGGTAATGCGCGCCGCCCACTTCCTCGAAGTACTTCAGGATGCCGCCCTCGAGCTGGTAGATCCGCGCATCGACGCCATGCGCGCGCGCGTCCTGCTCGAGGTAGAGGGCCGCCTTCTCGCAGCGGATGCCGCCGGTGCAGTAGCTGACGACGGTCTTGCCGGCCAGTTCGGCGCGGTGGGCCTGGACCGCCTCGGGGAACTCGCTGAATTTGGCGATGCGCCAGTCGATCGCGCCGTCGAAGGCGCCGACGTCGACCTCGAAGGCATTGCGCGTGTCCAGCGTCACCACCGGGCGGCCCTCGTCGTCATGGCCCTGGTCCAGCCAGCGGCGCAGCGTGGCGGCCGGCAGCGCGGGCGCGCGCGGCGCCTGGTCCGGGCGGATCGTCGGATGGTTCATCCGGATGATTTCCGGCTTGACCTTCACCAGCAGCTTGCGGAACGGCACGGTGTCGCTCCAGCTTTCCTTGGGCGCCAGCGCGGCGAAGCGCGGGTCCGCGCGCAGCGCGCCGACCCAGGTCCGCACCGCCTCGGCGGGGCCGGCCAGGAACAGGTTGATGCCCTCCTCGGCGATCAGCACCGTGCCCTTCAGGTCGAGCGTGCGTGCGCGCTCGTGCAGCGTGTCCCGCAACGCATCCGGCGCCTCGATGGCGACGAACAGGTAGCAGGAGATGTTCAGGACGGGCAGGGGTTCAGGCGGGACAGCAGCGTTCATGCCGGTGCGGCGGCGCGGGGCCGCGCAGGATCAGCAAAACGCGCGATTGTAGGGCGGCCGGCGACCGCGCCCAGGGGGCGCGGATGCGCTCAGCGACGGGTCTCGGGCGACTTGGGCTCGTTGAGTTTGACCTCCGGCCCGTCGGCCGGCTTGACCCGCACCGGGACGGCGGCGCTGCAAAGGTCCGTGTAGCCCGGGCTGTGCACGAACCAGCCGCCCCGGTGGCGGCGGGCGTCGAGCAGCTCCTGCCAGGTCGGCGTGTCGGTGCGCAGCACCTGCAGCGCGGGCCGCTGCTCGGCCGGCAGCGCCGCGGCCAGCGCCACGCGCTCGATGCCCAGCCGCTGCTCGGGCTTGTCGTAGAAGCCCATCGCAGCGCCGCCGCGCGGCAGCGAGGACAGGAACTCCATGCCCTTGAGCACGCGGCCCACGACCGTGATGTTCAGATCCAGCCCGCGCGGCGCCTGGCCGATGACGGCATAGAGCTCCGCGCCGGTGCTGGAGTCGGCCGCGTTGCCGCGGCCGGCGCCGACGCTGCCGTAGCAGTGCGCCAGCCAGGCCTTGCCGGCCTTGGGATCCGCCGCCGCGGCGAAGCCGTCCACCTGGCCGACTCGCGGCGCCCAGCCGTCGACGTCCGGCAGCACCGTCATCGGCACCCCCTTGAGCGGGATCGAGAACTCGGCCGGCAGGTGGGCCTTCGCCCCCGCGGGGAAGGGCTTGCCCTTGCCCTTCATGCCGGTGTCCTCGTCATCGGCGTTGGGGTCGCCCCATTGGGTGACGAAGTTGTCCTGGACGCGCACGATCGCCAGCCCGTCGTAGTAGCCGCCGCGGGCCAGCGCCCGGATGTTGTCCACATGCGCGGGGGCGAAGCGCGGCGCCAGTTCGATGAACACCTGGCCCTGCGGCAAGGTCATCACCAACAGGTTGTCCGGGTCGACGTCGCGCCAGACGGACGCCGGCGCGGTGGCGAGGATGTCCGCGCTGCTGCGGGACGGCTTCGCCGGCTTGGGCGGCTGGGCCGGGGCGGCCAGCGCCATCAGCGGCGCGCACAGCGCCAGCGACGCCAGCGCGGTCGCGCAGGACCGGGAACGGGGCGTGGTCGAGAGGCTCATCGTCATGCTGGTCGTCATGCTCATGGTCCCGCGGGCGCTCGGCGCGTGTGTTCGATGGGGGGCGAGCATAGCCTTCTTACAATCCGCCGATGGCTTTCGTTCACCTCCGCACCCATACCGAGTACTCCGTCGTCGACGGCACCCTGCGCATCGACGACGCCGCCAGCGCGGCGGCCAAGGACGGCCAGGTCGCCCTGGGACTGACCGACCTCGCGAACATGTTCGGCGGGGTGAAGTTCTACAACGCCTGCCGCAAGAAGGGCGTCAAGCCGGTGCTGGGGGCCGAGGTCTGGCTGGAGCCGGACGCCACCGACAAGCCGCCCAGCCGCGTGCTGCTGCTGGTGCAGAACTTCCAGGGCTACCTCAACCTGAGCGAGCTGCTGTCGCGCGCCTGGATCCAGAACGTGCAGCGCAACCAGGCGCTGTTGAAGCTGGAATGGATGCAGGAACTCCACGACGGCCTGATCTGCCTGGGCGGCATGCAGTTCGGACCGGTCGGCCAGGCGCTCATCGCCGGCGACGAGGCCAAGGCCCTGGACTGGGCGCGGCGCCTGGCCGCGATCTATCCGGGCCGCTTCTACATCGAGCTGCAGCGCGCCGGGCTGCCCGGCCAGGAGGCCCTGCTGCGCCAGCTGGTGCCGCTGGCCGCCAAGGCGAAGCTGCCGGTGGTGGCGACGCATCCCATCCAGTTCCTGAACGAGGACGACTTCGAGGCGCACGAGGCCCGCATCTGCATCGCCGACGGCGAGACGCTGGCCAATCCCAAGCGGGTCAAGCGCTTCCTGCCGAGCCAGCACTTCAAGTCGCAGGCGGAGATGGAGAAGCTCTTCGCCGACCTGCCCAGCGCGATCGCCAACACGGTGGAGATCGCCCGGCGCTGCAGCCTGACGCTGGTGCTGGGCAAGCCGCAACTGCCCAACTTCCCGACGCCGATCCAGGCCGACGGCACGCCGATGCCGATGGAGCAGTACTTCCGCATGCTCTCCTACGAGGGCCTGGAGGACCGGCTGAACCTGCTCTACCCCGACCCCGCCAAGCGCGAGGCGGTGCGCCAGCGCTACGTCGACCGGCTGGAGTTCGAGCTCGAGACCATCATCAAGATGGGCTTCCCCGGCTACTTCCTCATCGTGGGCGACTTCATCCGCTGGGCGAAGAACAACGGCTGCCCGGTGGGGCCGGGCCGGGGTTCCGGCGCCGGCTCGCTGGTCGCCTACGTGCTGCTGATCACCGACCTGGACCCGCTGCAGTACAACCTGCTGTTCGAGCGCTTCCTGAACCCGGAGCGGGTCTCGATGCCCGACTTCGACATCGACTTCTGCCAGGGCAACCGCGACCGCGTCATCGAGTACGTCAAGGACAAGTACGGCCGGCCGGCGGTGAGCCAGATCGCGACCTTCGGCACGATGGCGGCCAAGGGCGCGCTGCGCGACATCGGGCGCGTGCTGGGCATGGGCTTCGGCCATGTGGACTCGATCGCCAAGCTGGTGCCGGCGCCCCCGGGCAAGACGGTGACGCTGGCCAAGCTGCCGCCGGACTTCGACCCGGACAAGGCCAAGATGGTCTACGCGCGCCACGAGTCGCCCGAGATCGAGGAGCGCGAGGCGCAGGACGAGGAAGTCGCCGGCCTGCTGGAGATGGCGGCGCGCGTGGAGGGCACGGTGCGCTCGATCGGCATGCACGCCGGTGGCGTGCTGATCGCGCCGGGCAAGATCACGGACTTCTGCCCGCAGTACCAGCAGCCGGGCTCGACCTCGGCGGTGAGCCAGTACGACAAGGATGACGTCGAGGCCATCGGCCTGGTGAAGTTCGACTTCCTGGGCCTGGCGACGCTGACCATCCTCGAGCTGGCCAAGGACTTCATCGTCGCGCGCTATCCCGAGCACAAGGACTTCGCCTTCGAGACCATCCCGCTGGACGACAAGCGGACCTACAAGCTGTTCTCCGACGGCCTGACGGAGTCGGTGTTCCAGTTTGAATCGAGCGGCATGCAGCGCATGCTCAAGGACGCCAAGCCCTCGCGCCTGGAGGACCTGATCGCGCTGAACGCGCTGTACCGCCCGGGCCCGATGGACCTGATCCCCAGCTTCGTCGCGCGCAAGCACGGCAAGGAGGTGGTCGAGTACCCGCATCCGCTGGTGGAGCCGGTGCTGTCCGAGACCTACGGGATCATGGTCTACCAGGAGCAGGTGATGCAGACCGCCCAGGTGCTGGGCGGCTACTCGCTCGGCGGCGCGGACATGCTGCGCCGCGCGATGGGCAAGAAGAAGGCCGAAGAGATGGCCATGCACCGCGAGCTGTTCCGCAAGGGCGCGGCCGAGAAGGGCATCGATCAGGACAAGGCCGACGAGGTCTTCGACCTGATGGAGAAGTTCGCGGGTTACGGCTTCAACAAGTCGCACGCGGCTGCGTACTCGCTGCTGGCGTATCACACCGGCTGGCTGAAGGTCCATTTCACGGCGGAGTTCTTCGCCGCGAACATGACGATCGAATCGGACGACACGGACAAGCTCAAGGTGCTCATGAACGACGCCAAGCTGTTCGGCATCGAGTTCGAGCCGCCCAATATCAACCTGGGCGTGGGCCGCTTCGAGCCCATGGGCGCGGACGAGGGCACGGTGCGAACTCCGCCGAAGGAGGGCGCGAAGCCGGGCGTCACGCCGCGAGCGCGCAAGATCAACTACAGCCTGGGGGCGATCAAGGGCACCGGCGCCGGCGCGATCGAGGCGATCGTGCGCGCCCGCACCGAGGGCGGGCCCTTCACCAGCTTCTTCGATTTCTGCGCGCGGGTCGACCGCAAGGCGGTCAACAAGCGGGTGGTGGAGGCGCTGATCAAGGCCGGCGCCTTCGATGCGCTGCATCCCGACCGGGCGCGGCTGCTGGCCAGCGTGGCGCTGGGCTACACCTACGCGGACAACCTGGCGCAGAACGCCAACCAGGGCGGGCTGTTCGACTTCGACGGCACGCATGGTTCCTCGACGGCGGAGCCCGAGTTCGTCGACGTGCCGCCGTGGGGCATCAAGGAGCGACTGAGCCTGGAGAAGACGGCGATCGGCTTCTACCTGTCGGGCCACCTGTTCGACCAGGCGGAGACGGAACTGCGCAAGATGGTCAAGCGCCGGATCGTAGACCTGCAGGACAGCCGCGAGCCGACGACGGTGGCGGGCATCGTGTCCGACATGCGCGTGATCAACGGGTCGCGCGGCCGGGTGGCGATCTTCAAGATCGACGACAAGACCGATGCGATCGAGGCGGTGGCCAACGAGGAGCTGCTCAACGCCAACAAGGAGCTGCTGGCCGAGGATGAACTGATCATCGCGGTGGGCAAGGTGCAGAACGACCGCTTCTCGGGCGGGCTGCGGATGAACGTGCAACAGGTGTTCAGCCTGGCGGCGGCGCGGGCGCGCTTCGGGCGCTACCTGCGCACGGCGCCCAACCTGCCGGCGGCGACGGTGCTGGAGCTGGTCAAGAGCTGGCCCGCCAAACGGGTGGAGACGGAGCAGGGCGTGCTGAGCCAGGGCCTGGAGCTGCGCATCCCGATCAAGCGCGCGGGCGCGACGGCGGAGCTGGGCCTGGGCGGCGCGGGCAAGTTCTGGCCCAGCGACGAGGCGCTGGAGCAGCTCAAGCCGGCGGAGATCGTGTACTCGGAAGGCGGTTGATCGCCCCTGCCAGCGTCGAGGCCGTCGAAAGTTAAAAAGTTGCTACAGCAAGATTTTTAAGCTAAAAATCTTGCTGTATGAAGAGTATCAAGACCCTGCCGTTCATCGTCGAGGACTCGCTGGTCGATCTCGGTGAACGGATTTCACTGGCCCGGCGGGCGCGTCGGATCACGCAACCCGATCTGGCCGCGAAGGCGGGCATCGGCCTCAGCACCCTGTCGGCGGTGGAACGGGGCGCGCCCACGGTGCAGATCGGCTCCGTCCTGATGGTCCTGTGGGCCTTGGGCCTGGAGGGCACCTTCGACACGCTGTCCAACCTGGGCTCCGACAAGGAATTGGCCGAGCTGATGGCGGACACCGTTCCGCGGACGGTGCACGCAAAGAGGAAACCTCGATGAGCGCTGCGTCCAAGCCGGACCTGAAGCCGCGCCGTGTCGGCCGGCGTCGTTGATCCCGGGATCGCTCGCGATCCCGGCCGTTCGCCATCCCCCATTTGCCGGGTAAACCGGCGACACCCCGCCGTCCTGCCCGGCGTAAGCTGCGCCTCATGCAGGATGCCAAGCCCAAGACCGGCCTCATCCTTACGGGAGGGGGGGCTCGCGCGGCCTATCAGGTCGGCGTGCTCGCGGCCATCGCGCAGCTCCGGCGCGACGCCTGCACCACCGGCGACAACCCCTTCCAGGTGATCGCCGGCACCTCCGCCGGCGCGATCAACGCCGCCACGCTCGCCTGCCAGGCGGACGACTTCTGCTCCGCCGTCGACGGCCTGATGTACATCTGGCAGAACATCCACGTCGACCAGGTCTATGCCGCCGACTCGCTGGGCGTCATCCGCTCCGGCGCGAAGTGGCTGACGATGGTGTCGCTGGGCTGGGCGCTGAACCGCTGGCGCCGCACGCGCCCGCGCAGCCTGCTCGACAACACGCCGCTGCGTGGCCTGCTCGGCCAGTGGATCAAGATGGACCGGCTGGACGACATGCTGGCCAAGGGCTACATCGACGCGCTGGCCGTGACCGGATCCAGCTACACCTCGGGCCACCACGTCACCTTCTACCAGACCCACCAGCAGCGCGAGCCCTGGGTGCGCACGCAGCGCATCGCCACGCGCATCCCGCGGCTGTCGATCGAGCACCTGGTCGCGTCGTCGGCGATCCCGTTCATCTTCCCGGCGGAGCCGCTGGACCTGGCCGGCGCGGTCGAATGGTTCGGCGACGGCTCGATGCGGCAGACGGCGCCGATCTCGCCGGCCGTGCACCTGGGCGCGGAGAAGGTGCTGGTGATCGGCGCTGGCCGCATGCACGAGGCCGGTGGCGAGGGCCAGCACGGCCCGACGCCGACCGGGCATCCGAGCCTGGCGCAGATCGCCGGGCATGCGCTGTCCAACATCTTCCTGGACGCGCTGGCCGTGGACATCGAACGGCTCAAGCGCATCAACAGCACGCTGGCGCTGCTGCCGGAGGAAGCGCTGCGCAACACGCCGCTCAAGCCGATCGAGGCCCTGGTGATCGCGCCGAGCCGGCCGCTGGACAGCCTGGCGGCCGAGCACCAGGGCGCGCTGCCGCCGCCGATCCGCGGGTTGCTGAGAGGCATCGGCGTGTCGGGGGAGGGCGCTTCGGCGAGCGGCTCGGCGCTGGTCAGCTACCTGCTCTTCGAGCCGGAATACACCAGCGAGCTGATCACGCTGGGCATGGCCGACACGCTGGCGCGGCGCAGCGAGATCCAGAAGTTCTTCGACTGGCCGGCGCAGGCGCCGCAGGTCGATCCGGCGACGATGCGCAAGCGCGCCGGCGGCTTCGCGCTGCAGATGCCGCCGAATCCGCCGGGGCCGCCGCGCCTGGTGGCGTGAACGGGATCAGGGCCTCGCGGGCGGAAAGCTCCGCCTCGCGCGTTCCGGATTCCAGCAATGCTGCCAGTCGTAGGGCAACGCCGACGGCATCGGATTGGACAGCTCCAGGGTCGAGCGGTGCTCATCCACCCGGTAATGCGCCCAGTCCCAACGTTTCACGAACGCGGCGGTCATCTGCACGCGGGTCGGAATGGCGCATTTCCAGGTGCGGAGATCGGACGAGGGCGGCGCCACCGGCTTGAGGGCTGTCGAGGTCTCGCGGGGCGGGTTCCGATGAATCTCCAGCAGCAGCATCTGCCCGGGTTCGATGGCAATGGGATCCGGGCCCGTCAGGCGCAGGCCGTCCACGGTGTTCCCCTGGTCGTCGACGATCGGATTGATCACGATGTTCTTCAAGGTCACGATGGTGCGCTCCTGGTTCAGGATCGCCAGGAGGAGGCTTGTCACCTCCCGCGTCGGGATCTCGGTCGAGCCGTCCTGCCGGGTTTCCGCCTGGCGTGCCGGATCCGGTTCGGGGTCGACGACCGTGTACCAGTTGGCGCTGAGCTTGGGCATCGGCGCGCAGCCGACCAGGCACGCCGTCATCCAGACTCCGAGCGCTCTCATCGCCGCGGACGGCCGCGTCATGGCCGGGCTCCTTCGCCGCCGCGCACGTTGGATCGCGGTGGTACCTGGGTGACGCTGCGCTTGATGGCGGCGATGTCAGCGGCCATGCCGCTCATCGTCTTGCTGGCCGTGGCCGCGCTGTCCGCCGCCGAAGCGGCTTGCGTCGCGGCGCTGTCGGCGCGACCGGCGGCCGAGTTCGCGCTGGTCGCGGCGGCGGCACTGGCGTTGGCGGCCTGCTTCAGCCGCTCGACGTCGGCGGCGTCGAGCTTGACGGTCAGCGTGCCGTCTCGTCGACCGACGCCGCTGGCCGCGGAAGCGGCAGCGACCACCTCGAGCGTGAAGGTCTGGGCCGAACTGGAGGCGTTCCTGATCTGCGAGGCGAATTCCGCCAGGGAGAGGTTGACGTCGCCGTTCCCCACCGGCGGCGTCGGAGGCGCGACCGTTGTTGCCGGCGGCGGCGCCGGAGGCGGGGCGGCGGGCGGCGCGGACGACCCGACCGACGAGACGCCAGTGACCGTGACGACGCTCACCAGCGTGCCGGCGGCCACCATCTGCGCGTTGTCGCTGAGACTGCCGAGCAACTTGCTCAGCGCCGACTCCCCCGCCTGGGCCGGTTTTCCGCCTTCTCCTTCCGGGCGCGGTGGCGCGGGCGGCGCCACGGCGACCGATTCGATGGCCCGCGACAATCCCCCGAAGCCCGGAAGCGGCGACCCAGCGGTGGCGGGTGCGGCCGATCCGGGGGGTGGACCGTACGCCGCCAGCACGGTGTGCAAGCCCAGCATGCGATAGCTCTCGAACTGGGACTCGTCGAAGAACTGGTCCGAGGTCGGTTGCTGCGGAAAGCGCTGGTTGCCGCGCCGGCTCTCCTCGGCATAGCGACGGACATCGAGCGGCAACCATGGACCGCGCGGATCGTCGTGCACCAGCGCGGGCTTGATCAGCAGCAGCGTGCCGTCCGGCGCGGCCGCATCGGCCTGGCCATATCGGATCCGCGCCCGCGCCACCGCCGCGCCGGACCGTTGCCGCTCCAGCGGCCCCGGCATGTTGGTGGTGAACTCGATGCCGATGCCCAGGTCGATGCGGATGCGGCGGACCGTCGAGAGCAGGTCGTCGTATTGGTAGTCGGGGTCCGCGCCGGCATCCACGACGACGATGTGACGGACCCGGCGCCGCACCATCTCGTACAGGCCGGTGTTGTCGAAATGCCCGCCGTCCGACAGGTTGACGAAGGCCGTCTCCGCGGAAGTGTTGCCCCAGGCCTCATCGATCATCGTCGACAGGCCCAGCGCCGGCTCCGAACGTTCCTGGGGCCACTTCGGGGAACTCGCGCGCATCGGGTTGGGGGACCAGATGCCCAGCCGGACATTGAACAGCGTCATCACGAGCGCGAGCGGCACCGAGCTGTGATAGCCCATGTTCGGCGACGCCGCCGCGCCCGAGACGGTCATCGCGCATCCCAGGCTGATGCCGTCGATGTGAGGCGTCTGGAGGTAGTGCTTGGACGGGATGTAGCCGGTGGTCCTGCTGCCCGAGTAGAGCGGGGAGATGGTGAAGGCGACGGCTTTGCGGTCCTGCCACTCCAGGCGACTGCCCGTCGGCTTCACGAGGTTCAGGGCCACGTTGACGATGTGCATCAGCCGCGGGCGGGCGTCCCGCTCGGCATGCTTCTCGGGCCAGGTTTCGTGGATGGGCAGGTTGTCCTGCGGATCGAAACCGGTGAACCAGTGAGGCCGGCGATCCTCGTCGCGACGGCTGGCCGCCAGGTAGGCCCGCACGAGCCGGTTGCCGTAGAGGCTGTGAAGCGAGAACGCGTTGACGCCGATGCGGTAGGACGTGCCGAGCGCCAGGAGGGCGGCCACGAGCAGCGCCCCGACAAGCGGCAGCGGGTCGACCGTCGTCAGGAGGGAGGCGGTGTAGAAGTGGGCGGCTTCGTCCGTCCAGGGGGCGCAGCGCTTGCCGGCGTGGCCGCAGTCGAGCGGCCGGCAGCTTGAGCCCAGGCTGAAACGTGTCTCGGGATCCTGCGCCTTGAGCTTCGCGCAGACCATGCGCGAGAAGGCGGGCGCCTGCACATCGACGCCGAGCCGCGCCTCTTGCGCCTTCAGGTAGGGCTCATGCAGTCGCATCATGGCCGTGATCGCGTACGACAGGCCGGTCAGGAACAGCACGATGAAGACGATGGAGAGCAGGTCGGCGATGCGCATGCCGGTCTTGTCGGCGAACGACTCGGCCTTCTGGCGCCAGGCGGGCCCTTGTTTGCTGATGAACCCGATGGTCGCGAGCAACAGCCCGAGCACCCCCGTCCCGGCGCCGAAGGCCGCCGCCTGTCCGCCCTGCAGCTTGAACAGCGCGAGCATCTGGCTGGGCAGGTAGAACACGAGTCCGACGCCGAGGATCCAGCAGGCGGACGGCAACATCCAGCGCGCCGCGGCACGCGCCCACCACTCGCGTTCATCCTCCAGGCCGACGGGGCGCCGCCATCCGGCATAGACGGTGACGCCCACCCAGAACAGGGTCATCAACAGCGGCACGCCCCAGAGCGCCAGCAGACGCAGGTCGTGCGGGGGCAGGCCGATCTCGACGGGTTGCCACGGCAGCGCTTCGGGCGGCGGGGAGAAGGTGATCAGCCAGCGGATGACCCAATACAGCGCCGCGCCGGTGCCGCCGCCCGCGACGGTGACGGCGATGAAGGCCCAGCCGTCCGCCGGACGCGTTCCCGGCTCTCGCGCCCGCGCCTTGCGCAGCACGAGTCCGCCCAGCAGCGACGCGGCGCCTTGCGTGAAGGCGCCCAGCACGAAGCCGAGCAGCGTGACCTGCCATTCGGGGTCGGGCGTGACGGCGGCGAGCGCCTGGCGCGCCCACCCCGGCAGCCAGATCGACCAGACCGGCCGGCCCGTGGGGTCGCGGACCTCCCAGCCGATCAGGCAGGTCAGCAGCAACGCGGCGGCGAACAGCGGCAGCACCATCTGCCAGGTGTCGTCCGGCCTGTCCGGGGGCGGCCCCTTGAGCCGCTCCTCCGTGCGCGCGGCTGCTGCGCCGGAGGAGGCCGGCGGCGCGCCGGCCTGCAGGTGCTGGACCGGCGATCGCGGCTTGCGCTTGGGCGGTGGCGCCGGCAGGTCCGACGCCATGTACGCGATGGTCCAGACGATCAGCAGCCAGGCGGCCCCCATCATGGCCTGACGCCAGCCGTCGCCCGGCAGCTCCGCCTGAAGCCAGGCGAGGTAGAGGCGCGGCAACAGGAGCACGCCCAACAGCGCGGGGATCCACACCATCCAGTTGAGCGTCAGGTTGCGCGCGTAGATCGCCAGCAGCGTGAGGAAGTCGGCGGACACGCCCCGCATCGGACTCAGGTAGCTGCTGAAGGCGCGCAGGCGCCGCACCGGCTGGGGCTCTTCCGACTGGGCGTCGCCGACCCGGCCCAGGGTGTCGAGCACCGCCGCCCGCGCATCGCTGAGCGCCGGTCCCTCGGTCTGGATCGGCGCCCGGGAGCCCATGCCGGCATTCATGTAGTCGGCCAGGCTCATGCCGGCGGCGTCGGCCTGGCGCAGCAGGGCCTCGTTGCGGATCCAGGCCGACAGCAGGCTGGTGATGTACCCGCCGCCGGAAACGGAGGACAGGTAGTGGAAGTCCCGCATGACGCCTTTGGCGGCGAGCCCCTGGATCACGCCCAGGCTGAAGGTCGCGCTGCGGATGCCGCCGCCCGACAGGCAGAGCGCCGCCGGAGCCTCATCCTCGCCCAGGCGATGGATCCAGGCGCGGAGCCACTTCAGGCGGGCATCGATCAGCGCCTTGCGCCACCGCTCGTAAGTCGCCCAGTCCGAGCTGACAGGGACTCGGGGATGGTCCTGCTTCCATCGTTGCCGCTGCGCTTCGTCGTCCCAGGGGGGCGGGACCTCGATCCGGCGGATCAGGGCCTGCAGACGCGGTCGCAGCGGGGGCAGCAGCGCCATGGCCTCGGCGATCAGGACCTCGTCGTCGCGCCGCGGCCATGGCTGTGCCGGCGTCTGGCGTTCGGACCCGTCCGGCACCGGGGGCGGTGCTTCGGGCGGGGGCGGTGCTGCTGCGGTCATGGCGGCCTCCCATTGGCTCGTACCGCCAATGTCCCGCGCCGCTTGCCCGCCGGCATCCGGGTTGATTCCGAGCCGTCCGCAACCTTGGGGATGAGCCAGGGACTGCGGCTGTCCCTCGTTCGCGTCAGGCGGTCAACCGCAACTCCGCCATCAACCCACCCTCGGGCCGGTTGCTCAGCACCAGCGAGCCGCGCTGCCGCAGCGTCAATTCACGCGCGATGTAGAGCCCCAGCCCCGCGCCGCCCGTGTGGCGGTTGCGCGAGTCCTCCAGCCGGTAGAAAGGCTCGAACACCGCTTCCAGCTGGTCGGCCGGGATGCCCGGCCCCGCATCCGTCACGCGCAGCCACGGCCCTTGCGCGTCGCGACCCACCTGGACCTCGGCGCGGCCGCCGTAGCGCACCGCGTTGCCGATCAGGTTGCCCAGCACCCGCCGCAGCGCCATCGGCTGGCCCTTGGCCAGCACCTGCGCGTCACCGCCCTCGAAACTCACCGGCATCGCCTGCTCGACCAGGTCGTCCGTCAGCGCCTGCGCCAGCGCGCCCAGGTCCACGTCCTGCAGCGGCTCGGCCGCGCCGGGACCGTCGCCGCGGAACAGCTCCATCACCGCGTCCACCAGCGCATTCATCTCGCGGATGTCCTCCACCGAGCGCTGGCGCTGCAGCTCCTCGATGTCCAGCGTCTCCAGCCGCATCCGCAGCCGCGTCAGCGGCGTGCGCAGGTCGTGCGAGATCGCCGCCACCATCAGGCCGCGCTCGTTGAACTGGCGCCGCAGCTGCCGCGCCATCGCGTTGAAGACCTGCGCGCTTTCGCGGACCTCGAGCGTGCCGCGTCGCTCATCGAGCAGCGGCAGCGGCTCCTGCTTGTGCAGTGACTGGCCCAGCGCCTGCGAGGCTCGGACCAGGTCCCGCATCGGCCGCGCCAGCCAGCGCGACGCGATCCAGGCCGCCAGGCCCGTGACCAGCAGGCGGATGCCGTAATCCAGCGTCAGCTCCCAGCCGGTCAGCGCGCGGAACGCACCGCGCCACGGCGGCGCCTGCGCCTGGGGCTGCGCCGATGGCGGCGGCGGGAAGCCATGGAATTCGTCGCGTGACGGCATTGGGAGGTCGCCGGGCAGCGGCACGTCGTGTCCCGGGTCCTCCGGCGGTGGCTCGGATCGCGGATCCTGTAGTCCCTGCGGACCCTGCGGACCCTGCGGACCCTGCGGACCCTGCGGACCCTGCGGACCCTGCGGTCCGGACGGGTGCGGCGGCTCGCGCATCAGACCGGGCAGCGGCGGCAGCGACGGCGCCCCGGGCACGCGCGCGGCGGCGAACTCGCCGCGCGACCAAGTCACCACGCCGATGGCCAGCGCCTGCGCCGCCACCAGCGTGACCCACAGCAGCAGGAAGATCCGCCTCGCCAGGGTGTCGCCGAAAGCGCGCCCCAGCTGCTCTCGCCATGCGGCGAACCATCGCTGCCCGCGCGTCGGCCCGCTCAAGCCTGCACCTGGGCGTCGAAGAGATAACCCTCGCCCCGCATCGTGCGGATCAGGCGCGGCTCCTTGGGCGAGTCGCCCAGCTTCTGGCGCAGCCGGGAGATCGTCAGGTCCACGCTGCGGTCGTTGACCTCCACGCCGGGCGCGCGCGTCAGCTCGATCAGCTGCTCGCGGCTGAGCACCCGGCCGGGACGCTCGACCAGCGCGCTCAGCATGCGGAACTCCGCGCTGGACAGCGGCACCACGACCTGCTGCGGCGACACCAGCTGGCGCAGCAGCCGGTCGAAGGCCCAGCCCTCGAAGCGGAACTCGCGGCGCGTCTGCGCCTCGTGGTCGCCGCGACGCGCGCGGCGCCGGATCGCATGGATGCGGGCCACCAGCTCGCGGGGCTCGAAGGGTTTGGCGAGATAGTCGTCCGCGCCCATCTCCAGCCCGAGCACGCGGCTGATCGGGTCGCCATGCGCCGTCAGCATGATCACCGGCACCGACGGGTGGTGCTGCTGGATCCACTGGCACAGCGTCAGGCCGTTCTCGTCCGGCAGCATCAGGTCCAGCACGACGACGTCGAAGACCTGCGTCGCCATCAGCCGGCGCATCTCGCGGCCGTCGGCCGCGGCGCTCACCGTCACGCTGAACTTCTGCAAGTACGCGTCGAGCGACCGGCGGATCTCCGCGTCGTCGTCGACCACCAGACACCGCGTCATGCGCGCCTCCACGACCGCGGCCGGCGGCATGCCGGCCTGAGCCATGGACGATACACCGCGCGTCCCGTCGTCGGCGGGGAGCTGCATGGGCCGCGCCGTCAGACCGAGATGCCCACCGTCAGCGTCGCGGTGTAGCCGTTGGTGACGTCGCCGCTCAGCGTGGCCAGTTGCGTCGTGTAGCCGTCGCTGAAGACGTTGTCCGTCGAGAAGCTGATCCGGTTGAAGTTGGTCAGGCTGCTGCTGTAGCCGGACGCGGTGCTGTAGACCGTCGTGCAGACGTCGGTGGGGAACGCGATCTGCGAGGTCTTGATCTTGTTGGCGTAGGAGGTGGCCGCGCTGGCGCTCGGATAGACCTCGAAATGCATGTGGGGCATGCGGCCGTCGTAGCAGCCAGGGAAGATGGTCGTGAAGGTGACCGTGCCGTCGCTGCCGGTGCTTTGCACGCCGCGCAGGTAGTTCTCGTTGACGATGCTCGCGCTGTACAGCGAGTAGCGGCCCTCGCGGTCGCAGTGCCACAGGTAGATCGCGTAGCCCGAGAGGTCGGCGCAGCTGCTGTTGGTGTTGACCAGGTCGATCGTCAGCGTCAGCGGCACGCCGCCGGCCGTGCCGCTGGCGGTGCCGATGCTGCTGCGGATGTCGCTGCGCACGATGCCGCTGAGCGCCAGCGCGTTGGTCACGCCGCTGCCGTTGCTGTTGGAGCCGTCGCCGGGGTAGGGGCCGGCGGTCTCCTCCGGGATGACCGAGCAGCTGCCGGTGGTGCCGGTGCTGCCCGTGGATCCGGTGGAACCCGTCGATCCCGTGGATCCGGTGCTGCCGGTGCTGCCGGTGCTCACGGTGCTGGTGCCGGCGTCGGAGCCGCCCCCGCCGCATCCGATCAGCGACAGGCCGCCGATCCCGGCGAGGCCGGCGAGCAGGCCCAGGGCGCGGCGGCGCTGCTGCAGCACGGCGAGGTCGTGCGCCAGGCCCTGGTCATGGTCGTGGCCGCCCTCGTATTCGTGCGAGTGCGAGTGCGAGTGGTCGTGGGCGGGAGTGTGGCGATGAGGCTGCATGCGGGGCTCCGGAAGTGGATGACCCGCATTGGATCGAGGCGTCTTGTCCGGCGCTTATCGTCTTTGTGTCAAGGCCGACAAGCAGTGAAACAGGCAGGGCCCCGCAGCCTTCAGTGCTGCACCTTCACCATGCCGGCGTAGACGCCGTCCCGGGCCATCAGCGCGTCGTGGTCGCCGGACTCGACCACCTGGCCGTCGGCCAGCACCTGGATGCAATCGGCGCGGCGGATCGTCGACAGCCGATGCGCGATCACGATCAGCGTCTTGCGACCCTGCCACTGCTCCAGCGCCTGCTGCACGGCGCGCTCGCTCTCGGTGTCGAGCGCGGAGGTCGCCTCGTCGAAGATCCACACCGGCGCGTCCTTGTAGAGCGCCCGCGCGATCGCCAGGCGCTGTCTCTGGCCGCCCGACAGCTTGCTGCCGTTGGCGCCTACCGTCGTGTCCAGTCCCTCGGGCAGCGACTGCACGAAGTCCCACAGCGCCGCCGCGCGCAGCACCTGCTCGAGCTTGGCGTCGTCGCGCTCCTGCGCGTAGGCGATGTTGTCCGCGATGGAGAGGTCGAACAGCACGATGTCCTGCGACACCACCGCGAACTGGCGCCGCAGGTTGGCTTTGGTCAGCTCGTCGATCGGCACGTCGTCCAGCAGGATGCGGCCGCTGTCCGGACGCTCGAAGCCCAGCAGCAGGTTCACCACCGAGCTCTTGCCCGCGCCCGAGCTGCCGACCAGCGCCGTCGTGCGGCCGGCCGGGATGTGCAGGTCCATGGCCGCGAGCGCGTCGCGGTTGGCGCCGGGATAACGCAGCGTGACCTGCTGCAGCGCGATGTCGCCGCGCACGTCGCGCAGCTCGCGGGTGCCGGTGTCGGGCTCGGGCGGCGTGTCCAGCAGGCCCATGCAGCCGCGTGCCACGACCAGCGCGTTGGTGATGGGCTGCATCACGTCGCTGAGGTGGCGCAGCCGCGAGCTCATGAAGAGCAGCGCGGCGACGAAGGACGCAAACTCGCCCACGCCGGTGCCGTTCACCCGCGACTGGTACAGCGCCAGGCTGACGATGATCGAGATGCCCACGCTGGCCATCAGCTGCGACAGCGGCTGCGCCATGGCGTTGGAGGCCGCCGTCTTCAGCGTGCTGCGCTGCACCTCGCGGGCGCGCTCGGCGAAGCGGCGGCGCTCGTAGTCGGCCGCGTCGAAGCTGCGCACCACGCGCCAGGCGCGGGTGACGTCCTCGATCACCGAGACCAGCCGCAGCTGCGCGTCATAGGCCCAGCTGCCCATGCGCCGCACGCGCCGGTTGACCTTGCGCACCACGAAGGCCAGACCTGGCACGGTGATAAGCGAGAGCAGCGTCAGCTTCCAGTTGATGAAGAACAGGAATCCCATCAGCGCCAGCGCCGGCAGGCCGTCGCGCAGGATGGTGATCAGCGCGCCGGCGATCAGGGTGACGACATGCTGCGGATCGTTGACGACCTTGGTGACCGCGGTGGCGGGTTGAAGGCTGGTGTAGACGCGCGCATCCGCGCGCAGCAGCACCTGCAGCAGCGCGGTGCGGATGTCCATCACCGTGCGCGAGATCGTCCAGTTCAGCATGTACTGGCCGCAGAAGGTGAACAGCCCGCGGACGGCGAACAGGCCGATCAGCACGATGGGCACCATCCAGATCGGGAAGCTGTAGTTCCGGTTGACCTCGGCCAGCGAGGGCCGCGACGGCGACGACGCCGCGGACGCGGACGGCGCGACCACGCCGGCCGACGATGCGATCGATGCGGCGGCGGTGGTTGAAGCGGCAGGCGCCACCGCCGGCGCGGACGCGGCCGGCGCGCCGCCCGGGATCGAGAAACCGGCGACGTTCGTGGACTTGGCGTTGAAGCCCTCGCCGAGCGCATAACCCAGCAGCTTGGGGATCAGCGGCTCGGTCGACGCCACCAGGACGAAGGCGATGACCGACAGCAGCAGGCCCCAGCGGTGCGGCTTCATGAAGCGCCAGAGGCGGCTCGCGGTGGGGCCGAGCGGTTCGGTGTCTTTGGCGGAGGCTTGATCGGTCATGGCGCAGGCCGGCGCCGGGTGCGAGGCACCGGCTCAGGCCAAGGGGATCGAAGGAGGAAGCGGCGATTGTGCCGGAGTCCCGGGTCGTCCCGGGCCGCCCCGATGGGGCCGGCGCGCCCGCGAGGGGGCTCAGCGGCAGTCGTCGAGCCAGTCCGCCACCACCCGGGCGATGCGGCGTTTCCACCGCACCCACCTGTTGGGGGTCTCCCGGCGCACGAAGCTGCGGTGGTACCAGGCGGTGTCCACCAACTGGGGGGCTTCGCGGGCGATCAGGTCCAGGCTGGCCTGGCGCAGGATCTGCCGCTCCTCCCAGGCGGTGCGGCCGTTGCGGTACACCTTCCCCCCGCTGGTCACTGGGCGGCGATGGCTGGCCATCACCGCGTCCAGCAACGCGGTGCGCGTCTGGCCGCGCAGCTGCTGGAGCGTCGGGATCATGAAGCGGTCCAGCCCCCAGGACGAGATGTTGTCCTGGTAATGCGCGCGCGCGGCCATGAACAGATCGCCGCGGTAGAACGGCATCATCACCTCGACCCAATCCACCTCGCGGTAGATGCGGTGCGGCTGATGCCGCATCCAGTGATGGGAGTAGGGGCTGTCGTGGCTCAGCGAGGGCGAGAACACGTCCAGCCGCTCGCACCGGCCCAGGTGCAGCGCGGTGTTGATCTGCGCGACCGAGAGCAGGATGTCATCGTCGATGATGCCCACGTACTCGGGCCAGGGGCCATTCCCGACATTGGGTTCGACGTCGGCGATGGTGGCGGCCAGATGGTCGGCGAGGTGCTTGAAGATCTCCCCCTTGCACTCGGTCGCCGCGGCGAGCACGGTGACCGCCTGCCCGCGCAACTCACGCGGGCCCGGCGCCTGGCGGCCGGTGTAGTCGAACAGGACCCAGTCGAACTCGGGTGTGGCGTCCAGGTGCATCAGGCCCAGCGGCAGGCTGACGCCATCCCAGGACACCAGCACGAGGGGACGCCGGACCGCGTCGCGCGGCCGGTCTTCGGAATACAAGCTCATCCGTCTTCAGGCCTGCGGCGGTTCCAGCAGGTCCTGCGCCGTCTTCAGCGAGGCGGCGACGATCTGGTCCATGTTGTAGTAGCGATACTGCGCCAGGCGGCCAACGAAGGTGACGCCCTCGGCCTTGTCCGCCATCTCGGCGTAGCGCTTGTAGAGCGCCTCGTTCTCGGGCCGCGGCACCGGGTAGTACGGGTCGCCCTCGGCCTGCGGGTACTCGCGCACGATCGACGTGCCGGCATGCGTCTCGCCGGTCAGATGCTTGAACTCCGTGATCCGGGTGTAATCGTGGTCGTTGGGATAGTTGACCGTGCCCACCGGCTGCACCTGCGCGGTGGTGGGCAGGTGCTCATGGTCGAAGCGCAGGCTGCGGTAGGGCAGCGGGCCGTGGCAGTGATCGAAAAATGCATCGATCGGGCCGGTGTAGATGATGTGCGCGCCGGGGAAGTCGCCGCGAACATCCTGGAAGTCCACGCCGGTGCGGACCGTGATGGCCGGATGATCCAGCAGGCGCTCGAACATCGCGGTGTAACCATCCGCCGGCATGAACTGGAAGGTGTCGCCGAAGTAGCGGTCGTCGTCGTTGCTGCGCGTCGGGATGCGCGCCGCCACGCCGGCCGAGAGCTGCGAGAGGTCCAGCCCCCACTGCTTCTTCGTGTAGCCACGGAAGAACTTGTCGCACAGGTCGCGGCCAACACTGTTCAGCACCACGTCCTCGCTGGTCTGGATCGGATCGCGCGGCTCGCGCACCGTCTCCAGGTAGCCCTGCACCTCGTCCTCGGTCAGCGACAGGCCGTAGAGCTGGTTGATCGTCGTGCGGTTGATCGGGATCGGCAGCAGCTGCTCGCCGACCTTCGCCAGCACCCGGTGCTCGTAGAAGCGCCAGGTGGTGAAACGGGACAGGAACTCGAAGACCTTCTTCGCGTTCGTGTGAAAAATGTGCGGACCGTACGGGTGGATCAGCACGCCGTGGGCATCGCGCTCGTCGTAGGCATTGCCGCCAATGTGCGGCCGCTTGTCGATCAGGTGGACGGTCTTGCCGGCATCGGCCAGCACGCGCGCGCAAACCGAACCGGCGAAGCCGGCGCCGACGATGAGGTAATCAGTCTTCATGGTTCGGCCTGGCGGCCGTCTCCTGCTTCTGGATATGCGCGGATTGTGGCCGCGTCGGACGGTGCGGGAACTCGGAACAACCCAGTTTTGGGGCGGGATTCTCGCTCTCCTCCGCAGCGCTCGGAATTCACTCTGGACCGAGGACTGCCCCGCCCGGCGGCGTGGCGGGGCAACGCTGGACCGAGGACTGCCCCGCCCGGCAGCGGAGCCGGTGCCCCTCTCCGCTCAATCTCCTCCGCACGCTCGGAATTCGCTCCAAGGGGCACCGGCTCCGCCGCCGGGCTCCAGCACAAGCCGTTCCCGCCACACCACCACCTGCCACGGGGCTCTTCACGTTGTCGGTGGTGGAGTGGCTGTGGGACTTGCGGGTCGGTAACCGAACGTGCGCCGATACACTGCCGCGATGCTCCCTTCCTCCCCGAGCACGACGGCAACACCTCCTCGCCGCCGCGTGCTGCACTTCGTCACCGGCGGCTTCTCGGGCGCCACGCAGGTGGCCGTCGACCTGTGCCTGGCGCAGCTGCACAGCGAGCGCATCGAACCCATCCTCGTGCTGCGTCGCAAGCAGCGCACCGAGAACCCCACCAAGCTCGACCGCATCCAGGCCCTGCGCGACCAGGGGCTGCCCGTCTACCTCGTGCCGGGCTGGGCCCATCTGGTCACCGTCTGGGCCCTGCGTCGCCTGTGCGAACGCCTGCGACCCGACGTCGTGGTGGCGCACGGTTTCCCCGAACACCTGCTCGGCCGCCGTGCCGGGCGCCTGGCCGGCGTGCCGGCCCTGGTGCAGGTCGAGCACAACTCGCGCGAGCGCTACACCCCCTGCCGACGCGCGCAGGCGCGCCGTCTCAGCGCCGTGAGCGCGCGCCTGGTCGGGGTGTCGGAAGGCGTGCGTCGACGCCTGGTTGAACTGGGCATGCCGGAAGAGAAGACCGTCGCCATCCCGAACGGCATCCGCCTCGAGCGCTTCGCCGCCGCGGACGCCCATCCGGCCAGCGGTCGCGAACCCGGCATCGTGATGTCGGCCCGCTTCGCCCGTCAGAAGGATCCGCAGACGCTGATCCGCGCGCTCGCCGTGCTGCGCGAGCGCGGCCTGCAGCCGGTGCTGCAGCTCGCCGGCGGCGGCAAGGCCTCCTATCGACGCGCCACCGAGCGGCTGACCCGCCGACTGGGCCTGGACGGACAGGTGCGCTTCCTCGGCCATCACGGCGATGTCCCGGGCCTGCTGATGAGCCAGCGGATCTTCGTGCTGTCGACCCACTGGGAGGGCATGCCGCTGGCGCTGCTGGAAGCGATGGCGGCGGGGTGCGCGTGCGTGGCCTCCCTGGTGCCCGGCGTGGAAGGGGTGCTGGAGGACGGACGCACCGGGCTGCTGGTGCCCGAGGCGGACCCGGTCGCGCTTGCCGACGCGCTGGAACGCCTGCTGCGGGACCCGGAACTGGCCGGCCGTCTGGGCGCCGCCGCGCGGGCGCGCGCCATCGAGGAACACGAGGTCGACCTGATGATGCGTCGCTACGAGGCGCTGCTGCTGTCGCTGTGAGGCGTGCCGCGAGGCCTGCCGGCGACGCGGCGCCCGTTGCGGCGGTTCAGGTCGCCGCGGCGGTGCGCGGCCCTTCGGCGCGGCGCAGCCAGTAGCGCAGGCGCAGCGCGCGGACGAACCAGCCGCGCCGCTTGTAGGCCCGGTCGAGCTCGCGCAGCGCGATCGGCGACGCTTCCTCGAAGGCCTGCCGGAACATGGCGACCGCGCCGGTGCAGCCCTCGGGCAGCGCCTTGTCCGCCATGCGCGAGGCACCGATGAAGTTGCGCGCGGCAAAGTGGGCCCAGGCGAACAGGGCGTCGTCGTCGAGCCCCTTGCCGACCGCCGCGTCGCGCAGGTTGGCGAGCGCGTGGGCCAGATGCTCGGCCTTGGTGAGGTTGGGGGTGGCCAGGATCGAGCCCTGGCGCTGGCGGTAGGCCACCCAGACCGCGGGCTCGTACCACGCGGTGTCGGCCAGCAGCGCCAGGAAGGGCGTGGTGGCCATGTCCTCGAAGTAGCGGCCGACCGGGAAGCGCAGCTGCTCGCCCCAGAGGCTGCGCCGCGCGATCTTGGACCAGCTGTGCATCTGGCCGGCCTCGAAGAGCCCCCGCAGCAGCCGCGACGGGTCGCGCAGCAGCTGGCGCTCCGGGCCGAAGAAGGTGCGCCGGTGCATCTCGCCCCGCAGCTTGTGCTTGAGCTTGACGCGCTCGCGCAGCATGAAGAAGTCGCACAGCACCAGCGCCGGCGCGTGCTCCCGGACCACCGCGCGCAGGCGCGGGATGGCGCCGGGCATCAGGTAGTCGTCGGAGTCCAGGAACCAGACGTAGTCCCCGCGCGCCGCCTGCAGCGTCGTGTTGCGCGCGCCGGAGAGCCCCTGGTTCTGCGCGTGGAACAGCCCCCGCACGCGCACCGGTCCGGACGCGTGCGTCGCCACCAGTTCGCGCACCAGGGCGTCAGAGCCGTCGGTGGAGCAGTCGTCCACCATCAGCACCTCGACGCCGTCGTCGGCCTGGGCCAGCACCGAGTCCAGGCACTCGCGCAGGTAGTCCTTGACGTTGTGGACGGGAATCAGCACCGACAGCCACGGCGCGTTGGTGCCGGCGTCCTCGTCGACGCCCGGGGACGACAGGTCGGATGGGCTGCTCATCGGCGCCTCACTCATGCCAGTGATCGGCGATCCACGCCGCGGGTTTCGGGCGACGCCAGTTGCCGTTGCTGCGGCCGGCCAGCGCGTCGGGCGGATTCATGACACCGTGGAAGATCAGGATCCGCGCGCCGTCCGGGATGAACGGTGCCCGGAAGTAGTTCATCGGCCAGCGCGGGATGCTGTGGTACTTGAAGCTCGCGCACCATCGCGCGTCCCAGTAGCTCAGCAGGCCCTTCTTGTGCATCTCGTCCGAGAGGTAGGCCTGTTCGTTGCGGAACTTCGCGCGGATCGCATCGAAGTCGCGACGGAAGGTCGCCAGCACATCCGGATGGGCGCCCAGGGTGAAGCGGTAGACCGACGAGTTGCCGGTGATGCGCCAGGGGCGCTTCCAGTCGTGAATGATGAGGAACTCGCCCGGCACCTCGAAGAAGGGTGTGATGTCGTCGACGATCACCACGTCCAGGTCGAGGAAGAGGGCAGTGCCGCTCAGGCCGTACTGGGCGACCAGGTCGTCGCTGAAGGTGGTCAGCTTGGTCCACCCGCGTTCCGGGCTGCCGGGCGGCAGGTCCAGCGGCGGGATGGGCCGGCATTCGACCTCGGGCCGGATGCCGTCGGTGCGATCGGTCAGGCAGACGAAGCGGAAGTCGCCGCGCAGGTGCCGGCGCACCATCGCGTACAGGCGGTTGACGTACTCGGGACCGTACTTGGTGCCCCACTTCATGCAGAGGATGACGCGGTCGCCGCCCGGGGCCGCGGCAGGCGGCGGGGTGGTCGCGGGGGAGCTCATCGGTGTGGTCATCGGGCTCAGAGCTCTTCGACGTGACGGGGCGGGTAGCTGTCCCAGCTGAGGCAGCCGGGGCATTGCCAGAAATAGTGCTGCGACTCGAAGCCGCACGCGGCGCAGCGGTAGCGCTGCAGCGGCCGCACCGCGCGCTGCAGCGCGGTGCCGACGAGCTGGGCCTCGTCGTCGTCCAGCGGCTGCTGGCGCGCTTGGCTCTGCTGCAGCAATTGCGTCGCGGCGGACAGCGCCGGCTCGACCCGCAGGTGCTCGGCCAGGCGACGGCGCTGCGCCTCGGGCGCCGGTTCGAGCAGCGCGATCGCCTGCAGCAGCGCCATGCTCGGATGGCGGCGGTACTGGGCCTCGATCAGCGCCAGCGCCTGCGCGGCGGTGCCGGTGGATTGCGCCGCCTGGGCGTAGTCGCGCGCGACCAGGTTGAAGGCGTCGGGATTGGCTCTCAGCAGCTCGGCGTACAGGGCCATCGCGCCGGTCTGGTCGCCCTGGCGCGCGAGCATCTGGCCCAGCAGCACGTAGGCGCGGGCCGACTGCGGCGCGCGGGCGCGGGCCTGGTCCAGCCAGCGGCGGGCCTCCGTCACGTCCTGGCGGGCCTGCGCCTCCAGGGCCAGCTCGCACCAGTAGTTGGCGATGCGGCTGGCGAAGCTGCCGGTGCCCGCGGCCTCGAGCTGCTCGGAGACCTCCGCCGCCTTGGCCCATTCGCGCGAGCGCTCGTACAGCGACAGCAGCGCCAGCGCCGCCTCGTGGTCGAAGGCGGTGCCCTTGAGCGCCTCGTAGGCGGTCTCGGCGCGGTCGAACAGGCCGGCCTTGAAGAAGTCCTGGGCCAGCGCGTACTGCGCGCGGTCACGTTCGGACTTGGGCAGGTCGCCGCGCGAGAGCAGGTGCTGGTGCACCCGCACGGCGCGTTCGTATTCGCCGCGGCGCCGGAACAGGTTGCCCAGCGCGAAGTGCAGCTCGGAGGTGTCGGGATCGGCCTGCACCGCCTCGATGAAGGCGTCGATGGCCTTGTCCTGCTGCTCGTTGAGCAGGAGGTTCAGTCCCTTGAAGTAGGCGCGCGGGGCGTCGCGCTGTTCACGCTTCCACTGGCGCGAGTCCAGCTTGGAGGCGAGCCAGCCCAGGCCGAAGACCAGGGGGACGCCGATCAGCAGCCAGCTCAGATCAAATTCCATCGGGGATCTTGGGGTCGTTGGCGGAGGCGGTCGCCGCCGAAGGCGGCAGGTCGTCCGCCGGAGGGAGCGAGCGCGCGGCGGCGCGCTTGTGGCGCCACCAGGCCGGGATCATCGCCAGCACACCGAAGGCGCAGCCCAGCCCGAAGGTCAGCAGCACCACGATCACCAGCGGAGCACGCCATGCCTGGCCGAAGAACCAGTGCACGACGATCTCCTGGCTGTTGTTCAGCGCGAAGGCGAACAGGCAGAAGAACAGGAAGGCGCGGAAGAGCCAGACCAGGATTCGCATGGGGGGCGATTCTAGGCGCGTGAGAGGACCGCCAAGCCCAGTGCATGACGTTCGGCAGGGCGAGTTCCCCGTCAGGGGCGGGACACCCTCCAACGGACCTTCCAACGGGCGAAAAAAAAGCGCCGCGATGCGCGGCGCTCCTGCCTTGGGGAGAGGGGCTCAGGCGGCCTGCTGGTCCTCGTCCGTGACGGGCAGCTGCGCGTCGACGGCTTCGCGCAGGGCCTTGCCCGGCTTGAAGTGCGGCACCAGCTTCTCGGGGATCAGCACCTGCTCGCCGCTGCGCGGGTTGCGGCCCATGCGCGGCGGGCGGCGGTTGATCGAGAAGCTGCCGAAACCGCGGATCTCGATGCGGTGGCCGCGGGCCAGCGCGTCGGACATCGCGTCCAGGATGGTCTTGACCGCGAACTCGGTGTCTCGCTGCGTGAGCTGGCCGAAGCGCTCGGACAAGTGGGCCACCAGGTCGGATCGGGTCATGGTCGTCAGCATCTGAAGAAAAAACAGGCTCGCTGCGGAGCGAGCCTGTCGAAGCGCTTGAGCGTCGGTTGGGCGTGTCTGCGGCGGTCAGGCTAACTCAGCCCGCCGCCGACCAGAACAAGGGATTCTCTTGAGCCCCGGACACCACGCTGCGCGTGGCGCCCAGGTCCCGCGAGGGATCAGCCGTTGTTCTGATTGTCCAGCTTGGCGCGCAGCAGGGCACCCAGGCTCGTCGTGCCGGCGTTCTCACGCTCGTTCGACTGCGACAGGCGCTGCATGGCTTGCTGTTCGTCGGCGTTGTCCTTGGCCTTGATCGACAGCTGGATGCTGCGCGACTTGCGGTCGACGTTGATGATCACGGCCGAGACTTCGTCGCCTTCCTTCAGCACGTTGCGGGCATCTTCCACGCGGTCGCGGGCGATTTCCGAAGCGCGCAGGTAGCCGGTGACGTCCTCGCCCAGATCGATCTCGGCGCCACGCGCGTCGACGGTCTTGACCTTGCCGGTCACGGTCATGCCGCGGTCGTTCACCGACACGAAGGTCGAGAACGGGTCGCCGTCCAGCTGCTTGATGCCCAGCGAGATGCGCTCGCGCTCGACGTCCACGGCCAGCACGATGGCTTCGACTTCCTGGCCCTTCTTGTAGTTGCGGACGGCGGTTTCACCCGGCTCGTTCCACGACAGGTCGGACAGGTGCACCAGGCCGTCGATGCCCTGGGCCAGGCCCACGAACACGCCGAAGTCGGTGATCGACTTGATCGGGCCCTTGACGCGGTCGCCGCGCTTGACGTTCTCGGCGAACTCTTCCCACGGGTTGGCGCGGCACTGCTTCATGCCCAGCGAGATGCGACGCTTGTCTTCGTCGATCTCCAGGACCATGACTTCCACTTCGTCGCCCAGCGAGACGACCTTGGAGGGAGCCACGTTCTTGTTGGTCCAGTCCATTTCGGAGACGTGCACCAGGCCTTCGATGCCCGGCTCGATCTCGACGAACGCGCCGTAGTCGGCGATGTTGGTGACCTTGCCGAACAGGCGGGTGTTGGCCGGGTAGCGGCGCGACACGCCGAACCACGGGTCGTCGCCCAGCTGCTTCAGGCCCAGCGAGACGCGGTTCTTCTCGGCGTCGAACTTCAGGACCTTGGCCGTCAGTTCCTGGCCGACCGTCACCACTTCGCTCGGGTGACGGACACGGCGCCAGGCCATGTCGGTGATGTGCAGCAGGCCGTCGATGCCGCCCAGGTCGACGAACGCACCGTATTCGGTGATGTTCTTGACCACGCCGTTGACGATGGCGCCTTCGGTCAGCGTCTCCAGCAGCTTGGCGCGCTCTTCACCCATCGAAGCCTCGACCACCGCGCGACGCGACAGCACAACGTTGTTGCGCTTGCGGTCCAGCTTGATGACCTTGAACTCCATGGTCTTGCCCTCGAACGGGCTCATGTCCTTCACCGGGCGGGTGTCCAGCAGCGAACCGGGCAGGAAGGCGCGGATGCCGTTGACCAGGACGGTCAGGCCGCCCTTGACCTTGCCGGAGACGGTGCCGGTCACGAAATCGCCCGATTCCAGGGCGGTTTCCAGCGACAGCCACGAGGCCAGGCGCTTGGCCTTGTCGCGCGACAGGATGGTGTCGCCGTAGCCGTTTTCGATCGCGTCGATGGCGACCGAGATGAAATCACCGACTTGGACTTCGACTTCGCCCTGGTCGTTCTTGAATTCGTCGACGGGCACGTAGGCTTCGGACTTCAGGCCGGCGTTGACGACCACGAAGTTGTGCTCGATGCGGACGACTTCAGCCGAGATGACCTCGCCGGCGCGCATGTTCGACTTCTGCAGCGATTCCTCGAAGAGGGCGGCGAAAGATTCCATTTGGGACATGTGAGATTTCCTTGCCCGGCACAGAGCGTCCGGCGGCTTGATGCGTCAAGCGGCCTGATCCGAGAGGTGCGAAGGCTTGTGTTGCAAGCGGACTTGCGGGTTAGGTTGTCGAATACGTCACCCCCAGTGGACTGGCGTCCGGAGGGAGGGGTGACGCTCCTGTTTGCGTGTCGACCTGAAAACGCCTCAGGCCTTGAACGGACCGCGTTCCTGCCACCAGCTCAACACCAGATCACGGGATTCCCCGATGGTCTGCTGCGAGTTGTCCAGCTCGATCGCGTCCGCGGCGGCCTGCAGCGGAGACGCGCTGCGACCCTTGTCGCGAGCGTCCCGCGCTTCCAGATCAGCGCGCAAGCTGTCGATATTAGCCGGAATTCCCTTGGAAATCAATTGCTTGTGACGCCGCTCGGCTCGCGTCGCGGCACTGGCGGTCAGGAAGACCTTGAGCGCCGCATCGGGGAAGATCGCCGTGCCCATGTCGCGCCCGTCGGCCACCAGACCGGGCAGGCGGCGGAAATTCAGCTGCAGCTGATGCAGCGCGCGACGCACCGCCGGATGGGCGCCGACCTGCGAGGCCATCAGCCCGGTCGCTTCCTGGCGCAGCTCGGCCGAGACGTCTTCTTCGTCCAGCAGCACCCGGCCCGATTCGAACTTCAAGTCCAGCGTCGGCACCAGCGCCGCGACCGCCTCGCCATCGGCCAGGTCGACATGGTGGCGCGAGGCGGCCAGCCCGGTCACCCGGTACAGCGCGCCGGAATCCAGCACGTCGTAGCCCAGTGCCTGCGCGACCTCGTCGGTCAAGGTGCCCTTGCCCGAGGCGGTGGGGCCGTCGATCGTGATGACGGGAATGTCCTCCACGTTGGCGCGGACGACGCCGAACAGCGTCTCGAAGTAGTCGGGGAAGGTCTTGGCGACGCATTGCGGATCCAGGATGCGCACCGGCACGGCGGGCCCCTGGCGGTCGTCCTGCAGGCCGTTGAGGGCCGCCAGCGAGAAACACATCGCGACGCGGTGGTCGTCGTAGGTGTGGATGGCCGCCGGCTTCCAGGCCTTGAGCGGATGCACGCGCAGCCAGTCCGGGCCTTCCTCGACCCGCGCGCCGAGCTTGCGCAGCTCGGTCGCCATCGCGGCGATGCGGTCGGTCTCCTTCACGCGCCAGGAGGCGATGTTGCGCAGCGTCGTCGGGCCGTCGGCGTACAGCGCCATCACGGCCAGCGTCATCGCGGCGTCCGGGATGTGGTTGCAGTCCAGGTCCAGCGCCTTCAGCGGCCAGGCGCCGCGGCGCACCTCCAGCCAGTTGGGGCCGATGTCGACCTGGGCGCCCATCGCCTGCGCGGCCTCGACGAAACGGACGTCGCCCTGCACCGAGCTCGAGCCCACGCCCTCGATGCGCACCGGCGCGTCGGTGGCGGCGATCGCGCCGAGCGCGACGAAGTAGGACGCCGACGACGCATCGCCCTCGACGTGCACCTCGCCGGGCGAGCGGTAGCGGCTGCCGGCGGGAATCACGAAACGCTGCCAGTCGTCGTCGCGCTGGACCTGGACGCCGAAGCGCGCCAGCAACTCCAGCGTGATGTGGACGTAGGGCTTGGAGATCAGCTCGCCGGTGACCTCGATGACGAGGTCCCGCTGCGCGACCAGGGGCAGGGCGAGCAGCAGGGCGGTGAGGAACTGGCTGGAGACGTCGCCGCGCACGCGCACCGGCGCGTCCAGCGTCAGCGCCGCCGGCCCGTTGAGCCGCAGCGGCGGATAACCCTCCTGGCCGAGGCAGTCGATCGGGCAGCCCAGCGCGCGCAGCGCGTCGACCAGGTCGCCGATCGGGCGCTCATGCATGCGGGGCACGCCGGAGAGTTCGAACTGGCCGCCCTGCGTGGCCGCCAGCAGCGCGAGCGCGGCGGTCAGGGGGCGCATCGCCGTGCCGGCGTTGCCCAGGAAGAGCTTGGCCTGCCGGGTAGTCAACCGGCCGTCGATGCCGGTCACCGACAGCACGCCGTCCGCGCCGGTCTCGAGCTGGCAGCCCAGCTCGCGCAGCGCGGCCAGCATGACCTTGGTGTCGTCCGAGGCCAGCAGGTCGTGCACCCGGGTCACGCCCTCGGACAGGCCGGCCAGCAGCAGCACCCGGTTGGAGATGCTCTTGGAGCCGGGCAGGGACACGGTGCCCGCGGCGCCGCGCAGCGGGGGCAGGTCCAGGAAGGGAATCTTGTACATGGCGCGGTGGGCGCGCGGCGCGCCGCGCACACGGAAGGGAGGGTTACTTGGACTTCGACGGCGGCGCGGCCGGGGCGCCGAGCTGCCATTGCGCGCGGCCTTCGGAGGCCTGCCGGATCATCGTCTCGAGCGCGTGCGCGTCGCCCTGGCGGATCGCCTGCTCCATCTGGTCCAGCACCTCGCGGAAGCGCTGCGACTGCGTCAGCAGGTCCTGCCGGTTGGCCATCAGGATGTCGCGCCAGACCGTCGGATCGCTGGCGGCGATCCGGGTGAAGTCGCGGAAACCGGAACCGGCCAGGCTCAGGAAGTCGCGGCCCGAGGGCTGTCTGGCGACCGAGCTGAAGTAGGCGTAGGCCAGCAGGTGCGGCAGGTGGCTGACCGCGGCGAAGGCTTCGTCATGGTGGTGCGGCGCCATCTTGAGCACCTGCGACCCCAGCGCCGACCAGACGTCGGTCGCCTTCTGCACCATCTCCGGCCGGGTCTGCTCCAGCGGCGTCAGGATGACCTGGCGGCCCTGGTAGAGCGCGGCATCGGCATGCTGCACACCGGCGCTTTCCTTGCCGGCGATCGGATGCGCGGGCACGAAGCTCGGGAACTGCTTGCCGAGCGCGCGCTTGGCCGCGTCGACGACATCGCTCTTGGTCGAGCCCACGTCCATCAGCAGCACGTCGGCCCGCACCAGGTGGCGGATGGCCTTGAGCGTGGACTCGGTCGCGGCGACCGGCACCGCCACCAGCACGATGTCCGAACCGGACACGGCCAGCAGCGCCGATTCGGCGGCGATGTCGATCACGCCCATGCGGCGGGCGGTGTCGGTCGTCGACGGGCTCTTGCTGTAGCCCACCACCCGGCGCACCAGGCCGGCTTTCTTCATGGCCAGCGCGAACGAGCCGCCCATCAGGCCGCAACCGATCACGCCGAGTTGGTTGTACATCGCAAGGAACCTCTTTCGCTCAAGACTTCAGCGTCAGGACTTCAGCGGGTAGGCGCCGATGACCTTGTAGAACGCGCACAGCTCCCGTAGCTCCGCCAGCGCCGAGGCGACGTGCGGCTGCGACGGGTGGCCATCCAGGTCGATGTAGAAGTAGTACTCCCACTGACCGGTGCGGGCCGGGCGCGACTCCAGGCGGGTCATGGACACGCCGTGCTTCTTCAACGGCACCAGCAGATCATGCATCGCGCCCGGGCGGTTCGCCACGGAGACGATGAGGCTGGTGCAGTCGCGCCCCGTGGCCGGGGGGGTGGCCATGGTCTGCGGCAGGCAGATCACGGCGAAACGGGTGCGGTTGTAGGCCTCGTCCTGCACCGCGTGCGCGGTGATGTGCAGGCCGAACAGCGTCGCCGCGCGCTCGCTGGCGATCGCGGCGTAGACCGGGTTCTCGGCCGCCAGCCGCGCGCCTTCGGCGTTGCTGGACACGGCGCGGCGCTCGGCGTTCGGCAGGTGCTTGGACAGCCAGTTCTGGCACTGCGCGAGCGCCTGGGGGTGCGCCAGCACCGCCTCCACGCCTTCCAGCGAGTTCTCCTTGCGCAGCAGGTTGTGGCGGATCAGCAGGCTGACCTCGCCGACCACATGCGTGGGCGTGTGCAGGAACAGGTCGAGCGAGCGCGTCACCACGCCCTCGGTCATGTTCTCGACGCCGACCACGCCGTACTGCGCGCTGCCGGAGGCGGTCGCGTGGAAGACCTCGTCGAAGCTGTTGCAGTAGATCAGGTCGGCGGCGCCGCCGAAGTATTCGATCGCGGCCTGCTCGCAGAAGGTGCCGAAGGGGCCCAGCACGGCCACCCGCTGCGGCGACTCGAGCGCGAGGCAGGCGGACATGATCTCGCGCCAGATGGCGGCGACGTGTTCGCCCTTGAGCGGGCCCTGGTTGGCCGCCTTGATCTTGGCGATGACCTGGGCGACCCGGTCGGGGCGGAAGAAGGGCGTGCCGTCGCGGCGCTTGATCTCGCCGACCTGCTCGGCGACATGGGCGCGCTGGTTCAGCAGCGTCAGCAGTTGCGAGTCGAGCGCGTCGATCTGGTCGCGCAGCGCGAGCAGCTCGGGGTCGGCCACCGGGGCCGGCGGCATCGGGGCGTCGCCGGGCGCCTCGGGCAGGGGGGTGTTCGGCGTGTCAGCCATGTCGGGTTTCGAAGTCTTTCAGGTAGCTCACCAGGGCCTGGACGCCCTCCAGCGGCATCGCGTTGTAGATCGATGCCCGCATGCCGCCCACCGACTTGTGGCCTTTGAGTTGCAGCAGCCCCCGCTCCTTGGCGCCAGCCAGAAAGGCGTCGTTCAGACGCTCGTCGCGGAGGAAGAATGGGACGTTCATCCGCGAGCGGCACGACGCCGCCACGCGGTTTTCATACAGGGAGGAGCCGTCCAGCGCCGCGTAGAGCAGGGCGGCCTTGTCGATGTTGCGCTGCTCGATCGCGGCCAGGCCGGTCTTGCCGCCGTACGCGAAGCGCTTGAGCCACTGGAACACCAGGCCGGCGACGTAGATGCCGAAGGTCGGCGGCGTGTTGTACATCGACTGCGCCTCGGCCACGATCTTGTAGTCGAAGGCGGAGGGGCAGATCGGCAGCGCGTGGCCCAGCAGGTCGTCGCGGACGATCACCAGCGTCAGGCCGGCCGGACCGATGTTCTTCTGCGCGCCGGCGAAGGCGAGGCCGACCTTGGACCAGTCCACCGGGCGCGACGCCACGTGGGAGGAGAAGTCGATCGCCAGCGGCGCGTCATGGCCCAGCGCCTGGAGGTCGGGCAGGGCCTGGAATTCGATGCCGTCGATGGTCTCGTTGGTGCAGACGTGCACGTACGAGGCGTCCTGGCGCAGCTGCCAGGTCGAGGGCGGGGGAATGTCGAGGTAGCGGCCGTCGGCGCCGGGGAGCTCGGCGGCATTGGCGGCGATGCGGACGTCGGCATAGCGCCTGGCTTCGGCGGCGCTCTTCTTCGACCAGGAGCCGGTGACGACGACGTCGACCGCGCCGCCGCGCGACAGGTTCAGAGGCAGGATCGCGTTCTCGCCGAGCCCGCCCCCCTGCATGAACAGGATGCGGAAATGCTCGGGCACCTGCAGCAGTTCGCGCAGGTCGGCCTCGGCGGCTTCGTAGATCGAGATGAACTCGCGGCCGCGATGGCTCATCTCCATCACGCTCATGCCGGAGCCGTGCCAGTCCAGCATCTCCTCTGCCACCTGGCTCAGGACCTCGGGGGGGAGGGCGGCGGGACCGGCGGAGAAGTTGAAGGGGCGGACGGCTGGCATGGGGAGGGCGCGGTGAGAACGGGACGACAGCCGGGGCGCCGACGCCGGTCGACCGGATCGACGCGGCGGGGCGCCCCGGGCGGAGCGATGCCGGCCTGGGGCCGGCACCGGGCCGCGGTGGCGGACTTACTTCTTCGGCGTCGGCGCGGGCTTGGCGGCCGGCTTCGGGGCCGAGGCGGCCGGCGCCGGACCCGCTTCCAGGCCGAGCTGCTTGGCGACGTTCTGCTGCAGCGCGGTGAACTTCTCGTCCAACTGCTTGCCGTTGTCGTCGATCAGCTTCTTCGTGTAGAGGCTCTGCAGCTCCTGCGAGGACTCGGCGAACTTCTTGCTCACCGGCGATTCCAGCCAGGCCAGCAGCTGCTTGAGCTCGTCCTCGGTGAACTTCTCGTCCAGCGCCACGCCCATGGTCGACGGGGCCAGCTTCATGCCCTTGTCGACCAGCGGCTTGGCGTTGTCTTCCAGGAACTTGCGCAGGTCGGCATCGATCTGCTTGGCGGTGGCTTCGCGCTTGGCTTCGGGCACGTTGCGCAGGGCCGGCGCGGCCTTGGCGGCCAACTCGTTGACCGGGCGGCTCAGCACGCCCATGGTCAGGGCCTCGATCGCGGGCTGCTGGATCTTCAGGATCTTCGCGATGACGTCCTTCTTGGACTGCGGGCTGTCAGCCTTCTGCGCGAAGACGACGGGGCTCGCCAGCAGCGAGGCGGCGATGGCGCCGGCTTGGATGGACTTCAGCAACAAGGTCATTCCTTCACGTCGGGGGTGGAGTCGCCCGCGGCGCTCGTGGCGTCGCCGGCATCGGAACCGGCGCCGCCCGCGGCGTCGTCGGTCGATTCTGTCGTCTCGTTCGCATCGTTCTCGACGATGCGCTGCAGGCCCGAGAGCTTGGCGCCCTCGTCCAGCGAAATCAGCGTCACGCCCTGCGTGGCGCGACCCAGTTCGCGGATCTCGGCCACCCGTGTGCGTACCAGCACGCCGGTGTCGGTGATCAGCATGATCTCATCCTCGGGGCGGACCAGCGTCGCCGCGACGACCTTGCCGTTGCGCTCGCTCTGCTGGATCGCGATCATGCCCTTCGTGCCGCGGCCGTGGCGCGTGTATTCCACGATGCTGGTGCGCTTGCCGTAGCCGTTCTCGGTGGCGGTCAGCACGCTCTGCGTCTCGTCCTCGGCCACCAGCATCGCGATCAGGCGCTGGTCGGGTTCGAGCATCATGCCGCGCACGCCGCGGGCCTGGCGGCCCATCGGGCGGACGTCGTCCTCGTCGAAGCGCACGGCCTTGCCGCCGTCGGAGAACAGCATGACGTCATGCTGGCCGTCGGTCAGCGCGGCGCCGATCAGGTAGTCGCCCTCGTCCAGGTCGACGGCGATGATGCCGGCCTTGCGCGGGTTGCTGAAGTCCTTCAGCGAGGTCTTCTTGACGGTGCCCAGCGCGGTGGCGAAGAAGATGAAGTGGTCTTCCGGGAACGAGCGGAACTCGCCCGTCAGCGGCAGCACGACGTTGATCTTCTCTTCCGGCTGCAGCGGGAACATGTTGACGATCGGCTTGCCGCGCGCGTTGCGCGAGCCCTGCGGCACTTCCCAGACCTTCAGCCAGTAGACGCGACCGCGGTTGCTGAAGCACAGCATCCAGTCATGCGTGTTGGCGATGAAGAGTTGGTCGATCCAGTCGTCGTCCTTGGTGGCGGTGGCCTGCTTGCCGCGGCCGCCGCGGCGCTGGGCGCGGTACTCGCTCAGCGCCTGGCTCTTGATGTAGCCGGTGTGGGACAGCGTCACGACCATGTCGGTCGGCGTGATCAAGTCCTCGGTGCCGAGTTCCTGGGCGTTGTGCTCGATCACGCTGCGGCGCGCGCCCAGCTTGGTCTGGCCGAACTCCTGGCGCACCGACGCCAGTTCGTCGCCGATGATCGTCGTCACGCGCGCGGGCGTGGCAAGGATGTCCAGCAGGTCGGCGATCTGCGCCATCACGTCGCGGTATTCGCCGACGATCTTGTCCTGCTCCAGCCCGGTCAGGCGCTGCAGGCGCATCTGCAGGATTTCGCCGGCCTGGTCGTCGGACAGCTTGTAGAGCCCGTCCTCCTGCATGCCGTATTGCGCCGGCAGGCCTTCGGGGCGGTAGGCGTTGCGGCCGCCGGCGGTCTCGCCCTCGGCGCGCGACAGCATCTCGCGCACCAGCGACGAATCCCAGGCCCGCGCCATCAGTTCGGCCTTGGCCACCGGCGGGGTCGGGCTGCGCTTGATGATCTCGATGAAGTCGTCGATGTTGGCCAGCGCCACCGCCAGGCCTTCCAGCACATGGCCACGCTCGCGCGCCTTGCGCAGTTCGAACACGGTGCGGCGGGTGACGACCTCGCGGCGGTGCTCCAGGAAGACCGTGATCAGGTCCTTCAGGTTGCACAGCTTGGGCTGGCCGTCGACCAGCGCCACCATGTTCATGCCGAAGCTGTCCTGCAGCTGGGTCTGCTTGTACAGGTTGTTCAGGACGACTTCCGGGACCTCGCCGCGCTTGAGCTCGATCACCACGCGCATCCCGGACTTGTCGGATTCGTCCTGGATGTGGCTGATGCCCTCGATCTTCTTTTCCTGGACCAGCTCGGCGATGCGCTCGAGCAGGGTCTTCTTGTTCACCTGATAGGGGATCTCGTCGACGATGATCGCCTGGCGCTGGCCGCGATCGATGTCCTCGAAATGGACCTTGGCGCGCATCACGACCTTGCCGCGGCCGGTGCGGTAGCCCTCGCGCACGCCCGACAGGCCGTAGATGATCCCGGAGGTGGGGAAGTCCGGCGCGGGGATGATCTCCATCAGCTCGTCGATCGAGCAGTCGGGATTCTTCAGCGCGTGCAGGCAGGCGTCGACGACCTCGTTGAGGTTGTGCGGCGGGATATTCGTGGCCATGCCGACCGCGATACCGGCCGCGCCGTTGATCAGCAGATTCGGAAGGCGCGCCGGCAAAACCAGCGGTTCCTTTTCGCTGCCGTCGTAGTTCGGGCCGTAGTCGACGGTTTCCTTGTCGATATCGGCCAGCATTTCGTGGGCGATTTTCGACAAGCGGATTTCGGTGTATCGCATGGCCGCGGCGTTGTCGCCGTCGACCGAGCCGAAATTCCCCTGGCCGTCCACCAGCATGTGGCGCAGCGAGAAGTCCTGCGCCATCCGGACGATGGTGTCGTACACGGCGCTGTCGCCGTGCGGGTGGTATTTACCGATGACGTCGCCGACGATACGGGCCGACTTCTTGTAGGGCCGGTTCCAGTCGTTGTTCAGTTCGTGCATCGCGAAGAGCACGCGCCGGTGCACCGGCTTGAGGCCGTCGCGGGCGTCGGGCAGCGCACGGCCGACGATCACGCTCATCGCGTAATCCAAGTAGGAGCGGCGCATCTCCTCTTCGAGGCTGATCGGCAGGGTTTCCTTGGCGAACTGGGTCATGCGCTGGGGGCCGCGCGCACGCGTGCGCAGCCTCTGGAGAGATCGGAAGTCGGTGATTCTAATTGCGCGCGCTTGTCGTGCTTGCGCAACACGTTCATGAACAGTTGCAGCGCGTGCCGCGAGAATGGAGGCGTCCTGTTGCCCTATGGCACAATCGGTTCGTCCCTAGGAGAAACCCTTGGTCAGGGAACTCCTGAGGTTTTAGTTCCGACATTGGACGTTTCGCAGGGCAACTGCGGCTTTCCTTGAGAGGAGAATCATGAAGAAACTGAACCGCGTGGCAGCGCTCTTTGCTGTCGCCGCTGTGGCCACCTCGGGCGTCATGGCCCAAACCGTGGACAACTGGCGCGCAACGGATGGCACCGTTTGGAAGAACGGCACCAACGAGCTGTGCTGGCGCGATGCATTCTGGACCCCGGCCACGGCCGCCAAGGACTGCGACGGCGCCCTGAAGCCGGTGGCTGCTCCTGTAGCCGCTCCGGCCGCTCCGGCTCCCGCCCCGGCGGTGACCCCGGCCCCGGCGCCCAAGCCGGTGGTGGCTCCGACCAGCGAAAAGGTCACCTACGCCGCTGACGCCTTCTTCGACTTCGACAAGTCGGTCCTGAAGCCGGAAGCCAAGGCCAAGCTGGATGACCTGGTCTCCAAGACCGGCGGCATCAACCTGGAAGTGATCATCGCCGTCGGCCACACCGACAGCGTCGGCACGGATGCCTACAACCAGAAGCTGTCGGTTCGCCGCGCTGAAGCCGTGAAGGCCTATCTGGTGTCGAAGGGTCTGGAAAAGAACCGCGTCTACACCGAAGGCAAGGGCAAGAAGCAGCCCATCGCCGACAACAAGACCGCGGAAGGCCGCGCCAAGAACCGCCGCGTCGAAATCGAAGTGGTCGGTACCCGCGCCGTCAAGTAAACGGTACGGTGGCGACTTCGGTCGCCATCCCGCAAACCCCGCCAGCCATCAGGCTCGCGGGGTTTTTTCATTGATGCGTCATTGGCGCGGCGCGCGCGGAATCGAGCCTCCCGCCGGTGGGCTCGGCTACCATTGCGCCCCATGGCGAATGTCGATGCAAAAGAGCTCGAGAAGTTCAGCGAGCTGGCCCACCGCTGGTGGGATACCGAAAGTGAATTCAAGCCGCTTCACCAGATCAATCCCTTGCGATTGAACTGGATCGACGGCCTCTGCGGCTTGCAAGGCAAGACGACGCTGGACGTCGGTTGCGGCGGCGGCATCCTGGCCGATGCGATGGCGCGCAAGGGAGCGAACGTGCTGGGTATCGACCTGGCGACGAAATCGCTGCGCGTGGCCGAATTGCATGCGATGGAGGCGGGTACCGAGAACGTCGCCTACCAAGAGATCGCCGTTGAGGACCTGGCGCGGGAGCGCCCCGCCTCCTTCGAGGTGGTGACCTGCATGGAGATGCTTGAGCACGTGCCGGACCCTGCGTCGGTGGTCACCGCGCTGGGTCAACTCGTGAAGCCCGGCGGGTGGGTGTTCCTGTCGACGCTGAATCGCAACGCCAAGTCCTTTCTTTTCGCGATCGTCGGAGCGGAGTACGTCCTGCGCATGCTGCCCGCCGGCACCCACGAATACGCGCGCTTCATCCGCCCGTCGGAGCTGGCGCAGATGTGCCGAGACGCCGGCTTGGAAGTGCAAGGCGCGAAGGGCCTGACCTTCAACCCGCTCACCCAGCGCTATGCCTTGAACGCGGATACCGACGTCAACTACCTGCTGGCTTGCCGCCGTCCCGCATGAGCGCGGCGATGCTGAATTCGCCTCCCGGCGTGGCCACGCGCGCTGCGATCAGAACCGTGCTGTTCGATCTGGATGGCACGCTGGTGGACAGCGCCCCGGATCTGGCCGGCGCGACCAACGAAATGCTCATCGCGCGCGGCCTGCCCGAAGTGCCGTTCGAGCGCCTGCGTCCGATGGTGGGCGCGGGCGCGCGCGGAATGATGGGCGTGGCCTTTGGCGTGTCGCCGAAGGAGATGACGTTCCCAGCGCTCCGCGACGAGTTCTTCGACCGCTACGAGCGTCGCCTGCTTCGCGCGACACGCCCGTTCGACGGTGTCGCTGCGATGCTGCAGGCGCTGTCCGACGACGGCTTGAGCTGGGGCATCGTGACCAACAAGTCGGAGCGCTTCGCGCTGCCGTTGGCGCGGGGGCTCGGTTGGTCCGAACGCGCGGCGGCGGTGGTTGGAGGCGACACGACGCCGCACAGCAAGCCGCACCCGGAGCCGCTCCTGGAGGCGGCCCGTCGGGCCGGCGTCGCGCCGGGTGAGTGCGTGTATGTCGGCGATGACGCGCGCGACGTGCTGGCGGGACGAGCGGCTGGCATGCCGACGATCGCCGTGCGCTGGGGCTATCTGGGGGATGGTGAGCCGATCGAGGCCTGGGGTGCGGACGTGGTTCTCGACACCCCATCGCAGCTCGTCGAGTGGCTGAGAGCCGCGCGCTGAGCCTGTGGCTCAAGCGTTCAGGGCCGCTGCGAATCGAACTTCAGAAAGATTACCGCCGCCCGGGGCTTGAAGTCCGCGCGACTGGCATAATCTGCGACTTCTCTCTCTCTGGGGCCGACCTGGTTTCGACGTGGGTACGGATTCGGAGTAGGGCATGCCGAGGGCCAGGCACCTCGTAAATCCATCTGGAAAAAACCAACTGCGAACGATAACACGTACGCTCTCGCGGCTTAAACCCCGCGGACCTCTCACCGGTTGGCCGATGGGCCGGGTGAAGGGACGCAAGTCCTGACACAGAGAGGTTATTCACATTGGCTGGCTGTCATTCGTGCACCTTGGGTGACGGCGAGATTTAGGGTGCTGGCTGATCCCGCAGCGTGCTCCTGCGCGACGGGGTTGGCGAGAACCAAATCAGAGAGCTAAGCATGTAGAACTGCCCGATGAAGGCTTGCGGACGCGGGTTCAATTCCCGCCGGCTCCACCATATTCGAGTGTCATGACCGCTCATGACCTCCCAAGCGCCTAAGTGAACCAAGCACTTAGGCGCTTTTTGTTTTTGGGCTCGGTGCCCGAATTCCTGCATGGCGTCGCGCACCCTGACCCCATCCGTCGCGGCCGACGGACAGTTCCTGGATTTTTCGCGACCTGCTCGCGCAGGGGTGTACCGGACCGCGCGGCGGTTGACGATACTTCCGCGCGTCGCGCCTCGAGGGAGCTGCCGCATGGTGCGGTGGAGCGAGGCCACAGTGCGTCCACCATGCTTGCATCCGTCATTGACCATCGCCGCCGTGGCGCTTCGCCGCTGCGTTCCTCCGGGCCCTGGCACCTCGTGGCCATCGCCGTCGCCGCCGCGGCGCTGACGGCCTGCGGCGGCGGCTCGTCGGACGACGACCCCGCGCCCGAGGCCACGCCCCGGACCGCGGCGACCCTGGTGCGCGTCGCTGCGGAGGCGGCGGGAAGCCACTGCGCCGCGGGCGGCACGCGCGTGGAGTCCGGCGCGGATGCCGACGGCAACGGACAGCTCGCCGACGGCGAGGTGTCCAGCACGCAGTACGTCTGCAACGGTCTGAACGGCGGCGCGGGTGCCGAGGGCCGGTCGATGCTGGTTCGAGTCCGAGCCGAAGCCGTCGGCGCCAACTGCGCGCAAGGCGGCTCGGCGGTGATGGCGGGGCTGGATGCCGACGGCAACGGCGCGCTGGATTCGGGTGAGGTCAGTAGCGTGGCCTATGTCTGCAATGGCGCGAACGGCTCCAACGGCTCAAACGGCACGCCAGGCTCCGCCGGCCCCACAGGACCCACAGGACCCACAGGCCCCACAGGCGCATCGGGCCTCGACGCCCTCGTCGCGGTCACCGCGGAGTCGGCCGGTGCGAATTGCGCCTATGGCGGCCAGCGCGTGCAATCCGGCCAGGACGCCAACCGCAACGGCGTGCTGGATGCCGGCGAGGTGACGTCCACGGCCTATGCCTGCAGTGCCGCGCCGGCGGACACGCGCTGGGTGAATGTGACGTCCGCCACCGCGCAGGCCGACTCGAACACCGGCTATCTCGCCAATGCGAGCGGGCCCGTGGTCCTCACGCTGCCCGCCTCACCGGCCGTGGGCGACTGGATCAAGGTCACCGGAGTGGGCGCCGGCGGTTGGACGATCGCGCAGAACGCCGGCCAGCGGATCACGACGACCGGATTACCCGGCGGCAACACCGTGACCTGGACGGCCCAGGCACCGACCGGCACCTGGGTCGCGGTGGCGATGTCGGCTGACGGCGCACGCCAGGTCGCCGCGTCGGCATCCGGCGAGCTCTACACCTCCGAGGACGCCGGTGCGCACTGGACGGTGCGTCTCACCGGGCAGCCGTGGTCCAGCGTCGCGATGTCCTCCGATGGACAGACGATCCTGGCGGCGGTCAACGGCGGGGCGCTCTACCTGTCGACGGACGGAGGGAACAACTGGTCCAACGACGGCAGCAGCAGGGCGTGGACCGCCGTCGCCAGTTCGGCCGACGGCACGCGCCTGGTGGCCACGGCCTACCTCGGACAGATCTGGACCTCGGCCGACAGCGGCGGCAGTTGGACGGCGCGCGACAGCAATCGCGCCTGGCGTACCGTGAGCGCCTCGGCGGACGGCCGCGTGCAGGTCGCGGGCACCAACGGCTCGCAGCTGTATGTGTCGACGGACTACGGCGTCAGCTGGACCGCGCGGGCGTCCGCCCAGTTCTGGTGGGGGTCGGCGGCATCGGCCGATGGACGGCGCCTGTACGCCACGGTCGACACGGGCGCGATCTGGCGCTCCGATGATTTCGGCACCTCGTGGGAAGCCGTGACGATGAGCCGGGACTGGCGCGACATCGCCACTTCGGCGGATGGGCGTCATGTGGTGGCCGCCACGAATGGCGGCGCGCTCTACGAGTCGTCGGACGGTGGCCAGACCTGGCGGTCCACGGCCGATGCGGGCGCCTGGACGACGGTGGCCAGCAGCGCGAACGGCCTGACCCTGCTGGGCGGCAAGTCCGGCGCGGCGCTGTACGCCGGCACGCGGCGGACATCCACCACCTCGGGGGTGAGCGGCTCGCTGTCCGGGGGGCAGGGCGACACGCTGCAACTGCAGTACGTCGGCGGCGGCGTGTTCATGCCGATCAGCTATGTCCTGGCGAACCTGACGTTCACGCCGCAGTGACCTCGCTCGGATGAGCGGCCGAATCCCCCAGCAGGGGGCTTCGGGTCCTCGGGACGCCTGTCAGGCCGCCGGCACGCACGCCATCGCGATGCTGACCCACACGCCCACGCTGAAATACGGCGTCAACCACAGCGCATCGGCCTTCCAGGCCTCCCAGGAGCCGCTGGGCACGCGCCGATGCCAGGCATCGCGGGCGCCCGCGTCCAGGCGCAGGTAGACCTGCCCGCTGGCGCGCCCGTGCCGGTAGCGGCGCCAGTACATCGGCATGTCGACGGTCACGACATAAGCGACGAAGGACATCGCGCCCACGATGCCGGCGACCGACAGCGCCTGCACCCAGCCTCCGCTGCCGAGGGCGATCACGCCCAGCAGCACGGCCATCCAGGTGAAACCGCCGGCCCACAGCGCCGATTCCACGGCCTGCGTGATGTGGTTGAGCGTGAGCACGCTGTGCCAGCAGAAGGCCTGCGCCACCACCATGAACATCGGAACGGCCCAGGCGGCCGCCTGCACGGCCGGCAGGCCCGCATGGGCGGCCAGCTGATGGACGAACAGGCCCAACTGCAACGCGAAGCAGATCTCGGCAACCGTGGCCGCGGTGCGGCCCAGGAAGATGCTGGACAGGTGGCTGTCCACCACCACGAGCCGCTCCAGATCCACCCGCGGCAGCAAGGAGCGATAGGCACACACCAGCACGTAGACGCCGGACAGCCCCAGCTGCACTCGCCCATGAACGCCGGCGACCGGTCCAGCGAGCGCGACGGCGAGCCACAGGCCCAGGTTCAGCACGGCCAGCGCGCGCAGCGCCCGGCACCATGAGCGCACCTGCGTATCCATCGCTAGTCGATCACGATGTCGCCGTCGACCGTGCCCGACAGCGCGGCGAGGTAGCCCAGCTCCAGGCTGCGCGTGAAGGCCGGCGTGTCGAACAGCGGCGCGGTGTCGCGTTGGGCGCGCAGCCGGTCGCGCAGCGCCGCGAGTGGCTCCGGCGCCGCCGCGAGCGCGACCGCCCGCTCGACGTAGTCCTCGGTGGTCTCGACGATCAGCTCCGGCAGGCCGACCGCGTGCAGCAGGCTGGCCGCCATGCGGCCGGCGAAGGCGCGCCCCCGCTGCGTGAGCACCGGCAGTCCCATCCAGAGCGCATCGCTGGCCGTCGTGCCGGCGTTGTAGGGCAGGGTGTCCAGGAACAGGTCGGCCGCGGCGAGCCGGGCGAGGTAGTCCTCGCGCGCGCAGCGCCGCGCGAAGACCAGCCGCTCCGGTGCGAGGCCGATCGCCGCCGCTTCGCGGCGCAGGCGGTCGGTGGCCTCGTCTTCCTCGGCCAGCAGCCACAGCACGGCGTGCGGCACGCGCGACAGGATCCGGCCCCAGGTGCGGAACATGGCCGGGGTCAGCTTGGCCGGGTTGTTGAAGCAGCACAGCACGACCGCGTCCGGCGGCAGGCCGAGCGCGCGCCGGTCGGCCGCGGCGGGCCGCGGTCGCTGGCGATCGTTGGTCTGGTAGGACGGCAGCACCAGCAGGCGTTCGTCGAAGCAGGCGCGGGTGTCGGCGTCGATGAGGCGCGGGTCCGCGACGAGGTAGTCGTAGGCGCCTGAGCCCGAAGTGCCGAGATAGCCCAGGTAGAGCATCTGCACCGGTGCGACGCGGCCGGCGAACAGCGCGACGCGGCCACCCTCGGTGTGGCCGGTGAGGTCGACCGCGATGTCGATGGACAGCTCGCGGCACAGCGCCGCCACCCGTTCATCGCTCCAGCCGCCGACGTCGAGGAAAGCATCGGCGGCCGCGCGCAGCCGCTGCTGCATCGGGTCGTCCTTCGCCTCGCCATGGTTGATCAGCGCGACGTCGAAGACCTCGCGGTCGTGCAGCTCCAGCGTTTCCGCCAGCAGGAAGGCCACCGGATGGGCATGGAAGTCGCGGGAGATGTAGGCGATGCGGATCTTGCGTCCGGCCGGGAAGCCCGGCCGCATCGGCGGCGTCGCGGCACGGGGCGACGCGTGCCGGGTCCAGGTCCTTGCCGCCGCCTGCTGCAGCGCCGGGTCGTCCGTCAGGTTCTGGACGACCAGCGGCTGCGCGACCGCCTCGCCCCGAGCCACCTGGTTGAGCAGCGCATCGCGCCGCGCGTCGAAGTCGCGCCAGTCGTAGACATGCATCGCCGCGTAGAGCCTCAGTCCGGCGAGCCAAGGGGCATGCGGCGTGAGCCGCAGGGCTGCGTCGAAATCGTCCACCGCCAGCGTGAACCGGCGCGCGCGCAGATGGAGATTGGCCCGGTTCTGCAGCGGCGCGGCGAAGGCCGGGTCGTGGCGGATCGCGGTGCTGAGGGCGTCGAGCGCCTCGGCCTCCCGGCCGCCTTGGCGCAGCGCCATGCCCATCAGGTTGCGCGCGATCGCGTGGCCCGGCGCCTCGGGACCGATGGCCGCCAGCGTCGGCAGCGCGTCGCGCCAGCGGCCCGCGTCGATCAGCTGCTCCGCGCGCTCGAAGCGGAAGTCGTCGCAGGCGGGATCGGCGTCGATGGCCAGCTCGATCGCCATCAGCGCCGCGTCGCGGGCGCCCAGGTCCCGGTAGCTCAGGCTCAGGCCATGGAAGGCACGGGCGTAGGCGGGGTCCCGCGAGGCGGCCTGCTCGAACGCCGCGATCGCGTCCTCGAGCCGGCCGGTCTCGCGCAGCGCGATGCCCCAGTTGTAGAGCAGCGCGGCGCCAGCGCCGGCCGCCTGCGCGAGCGCGCGGTACTCGGCCTCGGCGGCGATCCAGTCGCCGCGGTCGGCGAGGGCATGGGCGCGTGCCAGCGTGGCGGGGCCGCGTGGCTGTTCCAGCTGTCCCTTCGAAGCGCTCAATCACCACCTCCCGCGGCTCAACGCGGCGGATCATACGAGCCGACGTCGGCGCAAGCGCAGGCGAGGCTTCGTTGGTGCACTGCAGCACGCGCGGCGGCCCGCGTTTCCAGTGGACGGGCGCTATCCCATCGATAGCCACATCGCGTGGCGCGCCGGGAGTCGCGGGCGTAGCATCGCTTCACCCCGGCTCCAGGTCCCCGTCATGGCCGTCTGGCAGTTCGATCTGGCCTTCGCGCATGGCAGCGCCAAGGCCTCCTGGCATCCCTCCTCGCGCAGCGACGTCATGCATTACCTCGCGTCGCGCGTCGGCCCGAGCACGCCGATGCTGGAGGGCTGGCGCTACTTCGGCGACGAGGCACACAACTGCATCGACATGGTGTCCGACCCCGACGGCCACTACGAGCTGCATGCGCGGCTCGACGCCTGCGCCACCGAGACCGACCACTTCATCGACGTCGTCTGCGACGTGGCCCATGCGCTCGGCTGCGAGTTCTTCAGCGCGGAACTGGCGGCCTTGTTGCCGCCGCGCTCGCGCGCGCTCAAGGACGCGCTGCAGCGGTCGACGGCCTGGCGCTTCGCGCTGGACCCCGAGGGCTTCGACACCGACGCCTGACCGGCCGCGGACGTCATCCCATCAGCGCGCTGAACCGCAGCGCATCATCGGCCGCCGCGCCCGACGCGGTGTTGTCGAAGACGCACCAGATCGAGGTGCCGGCCGGCCAGCGCGCGAGCGCCTGGGCCCGCGCCTGGAGGAAGGCGTCCTCGTAGCGCGACCAGTACATGCGCGGCGAGCCATGCCAGCGGTAGTAGACGACGGCGCCGCGGCCGTCGCCGCGCTCGCCGAGCCAGCCGCCCGGTTCGTCCGCGCCGGCGGGGCGAGCGGGATCGGCGGCCACGCGGCCGACGCGCTCGTCCACCAGCAGGCGATCCGCCGCCGCGCTGAACCACGAGGCATGCCGCGGCTCGCAGACGATCGCGCCGTCGAAGCTCGCGTGCAGCGAGCGGAAGAAGGCGCGCGCGGTGCGTGTCTCCAGCGGCAGGGACGGCGGCAACTGCACCAGCAGCACGGCCAGCCGTTCGCCCAGCCCGGCCAGCGAGTTGACGAAGGCGCGAACCTCGGCCCGCGGCACCTTCAGTCGCGCGTCGTGCGTCATCGCCCGCGGCAGCTTGACCGAGAAGCGGAAGCGCGCCGGCGTCTGCTCGGCCCAGCGCGCGAAGGTGTCCGCCCGGTGCGTGCGGCTGAAGGTGGTGTTGATCTCGGTCGCGTTCAGCACGGCGGCGTAGCGGCTGAGCTGGCTGCCCTCCGGCGGGAAGGCGGCGGCGACGGCGCGGGGCACGCTCCAGCCCGCGGTGCCGATGTGCAAGGGCGTTGATCGCGACATGGACGCCTGCCGGCAAGCGGCTTGCCCTGGTCGAGGATCGACGCCCGCGTCGCCGACACCGCGCTCCCGACCGATGGACACCTTCCTCGATGCCCTGCAATGGCCCGCGATGGCCGTGACCCTGCTGGCCGCCTGGCTGGTGGCCGCGCGAAGCGCCGCGCGCCGCCGCTGGGGCTTCGGCGTCTTCGTCGCCAGCAACCTGCTGTGGAGCGCCTGGGGCCTGCACACCCAGGCCTACGCGCTCATCGTGCTGCAGGTCGGGCTGTTCCTGCTCAACCTGCGCGGCGTGCGGAAGAACCGGCAGGCCGACGATGGCGTCGATCGCTCCGCCACCCGCGCTCCCGACGACGCGACAGGCGAGCGCACCGCTCGAGCGCGGGCCCGGGAGCGAGGCTTGCTGTGAGGAGGCACATGGCCAAGGAGCACGACATGAGCGATCAAGCGCTGAGCGACACCGAACGACGCGAAAAACTCTGGCACCTCATCAAGGACATGCGCTTCGGCATGCTGACGACGCAGCATCCCAACGGTCACCTGCACGCGCGTCCGATGACGCTGCAGAACCGCGGCGTCGACGAGGGCGATTCGCTGTGGTTCTTCATGTCCCGGGGCGGCGAAGCTTACGAGGACATCGTCGGCGCCGCGCAGGTGAACGTGGCCTTCGCCGACGCCGATGACGACACCTATGTCTCGGTGTCCGGCACCGCCGAACTCGACGAGGACAGGGCGCGCAAGCAGGCCCTCTGGAATCCGGCCGCCGAGGCCTGGTTCCCCAAGGGCGTGGACGACCCCGACCTCGCGCTGCTGCGGGTGCGCATCAACCACGCCAGCTACTGGGACGTGAAGGCCTCGAAGCTGATGCAGCTGTATGCGATGGCGAAGTCGGCGGTGACCGGCCAGCCGCCGAAGGACCTGGGCGAGACGGGGCAGGTCCGGATGCGGTGAGGGCTTCCCCCGGGGGCACAGGGCTCGACGCGCCGGATTTGCCTCCGATAGGATGGCCCGATGATGAGCCCCCTGGTCCTTCGCGGTCGTTGCGCCTGCGGGCGAGCCGAGTACGCCGTGCATGCCGCCCAGCTCGACGCCGCGGTCTGCTACTGCGCCACCTGCCGACGATCCTCGGGGGGCGCCGGGATGGCCTGGCTGACCGCCGACCGCGCCACCTTGCGGGTCAACGGCGCGCTGCAGACCTGGCGGTCCTCGGACCATGCCTTGCGCCAGTTCTGCCCGCATTGCGCGACGCAGCTGTTCTGTCTCGAGGACGATGCGCCGCCGGAGATCAAGGTCGCCGCCGGCACGCTGGACGACCAGAAGCTGGTCAAGAGCACCCACAGCGCCTTCGTGAACGAGCGGCCGCTGTGGGATGCGCGGCATACGCTGGCGCAGCACGAGGCCGACGCTCCCTCGCGGGCCGCGGAACCGGCGCCCGGCGACGCACCGACCGGGCGCTCGCGGGCCGAGGCCGACGCGGCTTTCCAGAGCGCGCTGGCCAGCAGTCCGGACGCCTTCATCAGCATCGATCCCGACGGCCTCATCACCGAGTGGAATCCACAGGCGACGGCGACGCTGGGCTGGAGCTATGCCGAGGCCATCCGCCGCCCGCTGCATGAGCTGATCATTCCGCCGGAGATGCGCAGCGCGCACCTGCGTGGCATGTCGCGGCTGCAGCGCACCGGCGACGGTCCGGTGCTGGGGCGGCGATTCGAGGTCGATGCGATCCACAAGCGCGGCCACCGGGTGCCGATCGAGCTGTTCGTCGCGCCGCTGCGCATGGCCGGCGGCACCGGCGCGACGGCCTTCGTGCGCGATGTCAGCGTCCGGCGCGCGGCCGAGGCCTCGATCGAGCGCGCGATCGGTGGCGAGCCGGTGAGCTTCGAGGTGGACCTGCGCCTGGGCGGCCGGCACCGCGCCATGACGGTCCGCGTCACGCCGCGTCTCGACGAGCACGGCCCGCCGGATGGTTTCCTCATTCATCTTGAGGACGCCGCGCCCGGCGATCCCTGAGGCCCCCGCGGCGCGCCGCCCACGCCTGTAGTCCTTCGCCCGACGGCCGGTCGGCGCGCGGGCTCACCCGCACTGGCGTCACGCCGGCCTCGCCAGGCCGTGATCGATCTCCCATGATTCGTTCAAACAGGGAGATCACCATGAAAGTCGCACTGATCGAAGACAACGCGCTGCTGCGCCGGCTGATGGTGACCCGCCTGCAGGCGGAGGCGTCCATCACCGTGGTGGGCCAGGCCTGCAGCGAGAACGCCGCGCTCAGCACCATCGCGCTGTGCGCCCCCGATGTGGTGCTGGTGGACCTGGGCATCGACGGCGGCTCGGGCCTGGGCGTGATCGAGCGCCTGCGCGCGGCGCGCTTCCGCGGCCGCATCCTGGTGCTGAGCGCCCAGGACCGGGCCGCCTACGAGCCGCGGGTGCTGTCCTGCGGCGCCGACGGCTTCTACGACAAGGCCAGCGACTTCGACCGTCTCGTGGACGAGCTCGGCACGCTGGCCAACAGTGCCTGGATGGCGGAGTGAGCGCGGCGCGCGGGTAGGCCCAGCGGAGGGATCCGGACTCGGCCACCTGGGGGATGACAGGGGGAGGCGGCACCCGCATCGTGGCGACTTCGTCCGCGCCCGCGGACCGTCACGCCAGGGAGTCCCCGCTCATGAACCGACCGATCAGCCATGCCCACGGCGCGCCCGTGGTCGACAACCTCAACATCCAGACCGCCGGCCCGCGCGGCCCCGCGCTGCTGCAGGACGTCTGGCTGCTGGAGAAGCTCGCCCACTTCGACCGCGAGGTCATCCCCGAGCGCCGCATGCACGCCAAGGGCTCCGGCGCCTATGGCCGCTTCACCGTCACCCACGACATCAGCCGCTACACGCGCGCCAAGCTGTTCTCGCGCATCGGCAAGACGACCGACGTCTTTCTGCGCTTCTCCACCGTCGCCGGCGAGCGCGGCGCCGCCGATGCCGAGCGCGACATCCGCGGCTTCGCCGTCAAGTTCTATACCGAGGAAGGCAACTGGGACCTGGTGGGCAACAACACGCCGGTGTTCTTCATGCGCGACCCGCTGCGCTTCCCCGACCTCAACCACGCCGTCAAGCGCGATCCCCGCAGCAACCTGCGCAGCGCGCAGAACAACTGGGACTTCTGGACGCTGCTGCCCGAGGCGCTGCATCAGGTCACCATCGTGATGAGCGACCGTGGCCTGCCCGACGGCTATCGCCACATGCACGGCTTCGGCAGCCACACCTTCAGCTTCATCAACGCCGACAACGAGCGCCACTGGGTCAAGTTCACCTTCAAGTCGCGGCAGGGCATCCGCAATCTGACCGACGAGGCGGCCGGCCGGCTCATCGCCGGCGACCGCGAGAGCGCGCAGCGCGATCTCTTCGAGGCCATCGAGCGCGGCGAGTTCCCGCGCTGGACGCTCTACGTGCAGGTGCTGAGCGAGGCCGCCGCGCGCGCGCTGCCCTACAACCCGTTCGACCTGACCAAGGTCTGGCTGCATGCGGACGCGCCGCTGATCGAGGTGGGCGAGCTCGAGCTCAACCGCAACCCCGAGAACTACTTCGCCGAGGTGGAGCAGGCGGCCTTCTCGCCGGCCAACGTGGTGCCGGGCATCGGCTTCTCGCCCGACAAGATGCTGCAGGCGCGGCTGTTCAGCTACGGCGACGCGCATCGCTACCGGCTGGGGGTGAATCACCATCAGATCCCGGTCAACGCGCCGAAGTGCCCCTACCACCTGTACCACCGCGACGGCGCGATGCGGGTGGACGGCAACGCCGGCGCGGCGCCGGCCATCGTGCCCAACAGCCGCGGCGACTGGGCCGACCATCCGCAGCTGCAGGAGCCGCCGCTGGCCATCGACGGGGCCGCCGCGCACTGGGACCACCGGCTGGACGACGACTACTTCACCCAGCCGGGTCTGCTGTTCCGCCTGATGGACCCGGCGCAGCGGCAGGCGCTGTTCGACAACACCGCCCGTGCCATGAACGGCGCCAGCCCGGACGTGCAGCAGCGCCACATCGACCACTGCACCCTGGCCGACCCGGCCTATGGCGAGGGCGTGCGCAACGCCTTGCTGGCGCTGCGCGGCTGAGTCACTGGTCCCCAGTCCCGAGCGCGCTCGTGCGTGTCGGCGCACGGAGCGCCGGGGCAGCCCTGAGCGCCGGCGATCCGGCGTCGACCTGAGGCCGGCGCGCCGACGCCTCGCGCCTCAGGAGACGGCGCGCGGCGCGCCCAGCAACTGCTGCATCACCCGCTCGAGTTCGTTGAACTCCACCGGCTTGACCAGGTGGGCGTCGAAGCCCGCGGCCGCCGTCGCCTCGCGGTCGGAGCGCTGGCCCCAGCCGGTGATGGCGATCAGCGCCAGTTCGTCCCTGGACGCCATCGCGCGCAGGCGCCGCGCGACCTCGGTGCCGGAGATGCCCGGCAGGCCGATGTCCAGCAGCATCACCCGCGGGCGCAGGCGCTCGAAGTGCCGCAGCGCGTCCTCGCCGCTGTAGGCCACCGAGGCGCGGTAGTGCGCGCCGCGCAGCACCTCGGCCAGCGTGTTGGCGCCGTCCACGTTGTCATCGACCACCATCACGCAGGGCGCCTCGGCGGCCGCGGTCTCCGCGCCCACCGCCGTCTCCGCGACCGCCGTGGGCGCCGCCGGGTCCTCGGCGCGCACCGTCCCGCCCGGCGCGAGGGGCAGCTCGACGATGAAGCGGCTGCCGTGGCCGACGCCTTCACTCTCCACGGCGATGCTGCCGTCGTGCAGCTGCACCAGCTGCTTCGACACGGCCAGCCCGATGCCCAGTCCCGAGGGCGCGGCGCCGCGCGCATCGATCCGCGTGAACAGCTCGAAGACGCGCGGCTGCATCTCCATCGCGATGCCGATGCCGCGGTCCGTCACGGTGATGCGGGCCCGGTCGGCCTCGGCGGCCACGTGCACCATCACCTCGCCGGGCTCGGGGCTGTACTTGGCGGCGTTGTCCAGCAGGTTGCCCAGCACCTGCTGCAGCCGCGTCGGATCGCCGTCCACCAGCACCGGCCGAGGCGGCAGCGAGAGCGAGACCCGGTGCTTCATCTCGCTGTACAGCGGCTCCACCGCTTCCAGCGCCTGGCGCACCACGGTGCGCAGGTCGATGAGCTGGCGCTTGAGCTCGACAACGTTGCGGGTGATGCGGCTCATGTCGAGCAGGTCGTCCAGCAGCCGGGCCATGTGGGCGGACTGGCGCGCGATGATGTCGGTCGCGTGGGCGCGGGTGGCCTCGGTGCCGGACTGCCGCAGCATCGCCACCGCGTAGCGGATCGGCGCCATCGGATTGCGCAGCTCGTGCGCGAGCGTGGCCAGGAAGGCGTCCTTGCGCTGGCTCTCGCGGCGCAGTTCCTCCTGCGCGGCGGACAGCTCGGAGACATCGACCGTCGCGCCGATCACGCGCTGCACCTGGCCGTCGTGGGCCTGGACGGGGCGCAGCGAGGTCAGCAGCTGGTAGGTCCGGCCGCCATGCGACACCTGCTGCGCCAGGTTCATCGGCCGGGCCGTCGCTACCGCCTCGCGGACGATCTCGGCGAACTGCGGCTCGCCGACCAGGCTGCCGACCTCGGCCCCGATCAGCGCCTCGCGCGAGAAGCCCATCGGCGTGTTGAAGGCCCAGGTGTAACGCCCCTGCAGGTCGCATTCCCAGGCCATCACCTTGCCGCTGTGCAGCGCCAGGTGGAAACGCTCCTCGGCCGCCTGGCTGGCGCGCAGCGCTTCCTGCTGGGCCGTCACGTCGACCGCGACGCCGTAGGCATGCGCCGCGCGGCCCTTGGCGTCGAGGCTGACGTAGCCGTCGAACTGCGTCCAGACCACCTCGGCGTTGTCCGGCCGCGTGATCGGGCAGGCCAGGCTGAAGCGGCCGCCGCTTTCGGTCGCGTAGCGGTAGCGCTCGCGGAAGCGCCCGGCGTCCTCGGCCGACATGTCGGCCAGCATGTCCTCCATCGTCGACCAATGGCGGCCGAAGAGCTGCTTCGCGCCGCCCGCGGTGTTGGCGAAGCCGGTGACCATGTCCCAGTCCCAGGTGACCATGCGGCCGGCGGCCAGCGCGAGGTTGAGGCGGCGCCGGCTGTTGCGCTCCTTCTGCATCAGCCGCCCGGCCCAGGCGGAAACCGAGGCGATCAGCGCGCCGGCGGCCAGGTACAGCACGACCAGCGTGGCGTCGGGCGGCGAGTTGACCGGGAAGATCTGGCCGATGGGCTCGATCCAGAAATAGAGGACGGCCAGCGCCGAGGCGGCGAGGAAGGCCAGCGCCGGCCCGAGGCCGCAGGCCAGGCCCACCAGGACCAGGGAAGGGAAATAGGGCAGCAGCGGTCCGCGGCCGTTGAGATAGGGCTGCAACTGCAGGTTGAGCCACGTCGCCGCGACGAAGACGAGCGCGGCGGCGGGCCAGCGCAACCAGTGCCTCTCGATGACCATGGAACCGACTCCGGGCTGGAACCTCCGGCGACGGCCGGCACGGGCGAGGCCTCCCGCCTCGGGCGGCGACGCGGTCCGCAGCATAACGGTCGCTGGGGCAACTTCCGTGCCCCGTACATCAGCGGGCGGGTGGGGCGCCGTACCGTCGCAGTCGCGAAAGGGGGAGAGGCTGGACCGACGCCGCGCGCGCCCGCGGCGGCCTCCCGGGCGCCGTGCGGAGGAAGGTGCGGCGGGGCGGGTCTCGCACGGGGTGACATTATTTGTCCCCTCCATCTGACAAAACCTGACCCTCATTTCGGCGGCAAGCGCCGGCGGCTACCTCTTTCGAATTAACGTTTTCGTTGTCGGATGGTGATGAATGTGTTTTTCGACGTCGGTTGTGACCGTCTGCAACCGGCACGTTCTCTGCATGAACGAGGCGAAAGTCCACCGGAGTTCCGCGCTCCGGTATTTCGTTTTCCGGATCTGCAGGAGCGTCATGCGCCACCCCGTTTCAGAGGCTGACCCGAAGTTGGCTTGCCCGCCCCCACCGCGCCCGTGGGGCCTCGTATTCACCGCCGTGGTCGCGCTCAGCGCCGCCGGCACGCTGGCGGGCTGCGGCGGCGGAGGCGGCTCCTCCGGGGATTCGACCGGCACCCCACCGGTCTCGGGCACGCCCGCCGCACCGCCACCCGCCGCGCCCGCGCCGCCGGCCTCCGCGCCCGTCGGCAGCGATGAACCCGAGCTGCCGCCCGCCGCGCCCGCCCCGCCGACCTTGCCCACCGGCACCGACAACGCCGCGCCCGCGCTGCCGCCGGCGCTGCAGCTGCCCGCCGGCCTGGACCTGAGCCAGCCCGGCGCCGCGGTCGCGGTCGTCAAGGCGAGCTCCAGCGCCACCGAGAACGACGCCAACGGCCCGGACAAGGCGATCGACGGCAACCTGGCCAGCCGCTGGTCCAGCAAGCCCGACGACAAGGCCTGGATCCAGTTCGACTTCGGCGCCAAGAAGCCGCTCGGCTATCTGAAGCTGGTGTGGGAGAACGCCTATGGCAAGGAGTACGCGCTGCAGGTGTCCGACGACGGCGAGACCTGGTACCAGCTGCGCTACGTGGCCGGCGGCAAGGGGGGCACCGAGGAATTCTTCAACCTGAACGCCAACGCGCGCTACCTGCGGCTGCAGGGCGTCGCGCGGGCCACGCAGTACGGCTACTCGCTGTTCGAGGTCAGCTTCGCCGCGCCCGGCAGCGACAACACGCTGCCGACGCTGAGCACCTCGGCCTTCCCGGTGCCGCCCGCGGGCGCGACGCCGGTGACGCCCGCCGCGCCGGCGCTGCTGGAGCAGGTGCAATTCACGCTGCCGGACGGCACGCTGGTGACCCGCTTCGGCTTCGTCGGCCGCTCGCGCCATGCGCGCGAGCGCGGCGAGGACTGGAACGAGGTCGGCTTCGGTCCCAACGACACCGTGGACGCCAACGGCAAGCCGCAGGACAAGGGCCCGGGCGCCTACCTGAACTTCATCTCCAACTACTTCAAGAACCGCACCTGGGGCGTCGAGTTCATCGACAACAGCCGCGTGGCCGGCGTCACCAAGCCCCGCATCATCGTCAACCAGTACTACCAGCAGGCGCAGCGCGGCGGCGGCCATTCCTTCTTCCGCCGCTTCGACGACGCTGGCGTCACCGGCTATGGCTGGATGTCGCCGGGCCGGCTGCTGGACAACACCACCTACACCGACGGCTTCAAGGACCTGACCTCCTGCCCGGTGGTGCCCAAGCCGCCCGAGGGCGCGCTGCTCAAGCCGACCTCCGGCTTCGCCGGCGTCATCGGCGCGAATGACGGCTGCTCGGTGGTGCTGGACAACGTGCCGGGCCACCAGGACGTGGCCGCCAACGCCAATGGCGTGCTGGTGCCCAACGGCGTCAACGTGCCCTCGCGCGACCTGAAGATCGGCGACGCGATCGAGTTCACCGGCTCCTTCTTCGCGAGCCGCGCGTCGATGGACGCGATCGGGGACAACGGCAACTTCCGCTACTACACCAACGAAGTGACCTATGTCGTGGGCACCGGCCTGCGCCCCTGGTACGGCGTGCAGCCGCGGCTGCTGAACGCGCCGCTGCCGGCCGAGACACTGCTCGGCGGCACCGGCTCGATCTCCTACGACTACGCCGACAACGCGACCTTCATGTTCCAGCAGCCCAACACGCAGATCGGGATGCAGAACATGCAGCGCTTCGTCGAGGGCCGGCGCTGGTTCCACACCAACATGTGGACCGGCGACCACAACGAGGCGGGCAACGACCGCAACACCGCCGCGGTGAAGCTGCAGGGGCCGCGCTTCAACCAGACCAACTGCTTCGGCTGCCACATCAACAACGGCCGCAGCCTGGCGCCGCAGGTGATCAACCAGCGCCTGGACACGATGGCGGTGCGCACCGCCGCGATCGGCGCGGACGGCAAGCAGCAGGCGCATCCGGTCTACGGGCTGGCGGTCCAGATGAATGCGCGCTCCCTCACCACGGGCGCGGCGCAGGACTGGGGCAACGCGGTGCGCGTGGCCGGCTTCGACACCCGGACCGTCACGCTGGCCGACGGCACGGTGGTGACGCTGAGCAAGCCGCGGATCCGCTTCGACGGCCCGACGCCGGCGGCCTATTCGCTGCGCAGCGCGCAGCCGGTGATCGGCCTCGGGCTGCTGGAGGCGGTCCCCGACGCCGACATCCTGGCGCGCGTGCGCAGCACGCCGGACGAGGACGGCGTGAAGGGCCAAGCCAACCTGGTCTACGACCCGGAGACCGGCCAGGTGCGGGTGGGCCGCTATGGCTGGAAGGCGACCAAGGTCAGCCTGCGCCACCAGACGGCCAATGCGGCGCTGCTCGACATGTCGGTGACCTCGCCGATCTATCCGAACCGCGACTGCCTGGCCGGCCCGGCGCAGTGCGACAAGAAGAAGGTGGAGAAGGGCCTGAGCGAGGATGAGCTGCAGCTGATCTCGCGCTACGTCGCCCAGCTGGGCGTACCGGCGCAGCGCAGCCTGGTCAGTGGCTTCCCGAAGGGCGTGACGCCGCTGTCCTACCTGGCGGTGGATCCGGTCAAGGTCGCGGCGGGCGCGCAGGTGTTCGCGAGCATCCGCTGCACCGCCTGCCACGTCGCCGAGATGAAGACCGGCCTGGCCAGCGAGCTCGCGGAGATGCGCAACCAGACGATCAAGCCCTATACCGACCTGCTGCTGCACGACATGGGCAGCGATCTGGCCGACAACCTGTCGGAAGACCAGGCCAGCGGCAGCCAGTGGCGCACCTCGCCGCTGTGGGGCATCGGCTATACCGAGGCGGTGGCCGGTCCCGCCGTGAAGGTGGGTTACCTGCACGACGGCCGCGCCCGCACGCTGACCGAGGCCATCGTCTGGCACGGCGGCGAGGCCGCGGCCAGCCGCCAGCGTTTCGTCAAGCTCAGCACCGCGGACCGGGAAGCCCTGCTGGCCTTCCTCAATTCGCTCTGAGGCGGGGCGGAGAATGGGCCTCCGGACCAAGTTCCGTGGAACAGGAGACCCTGATGACGCCTTTCCGATTGACGCTGATGGCGCTGGCGCTGGCCGCGGCGCCGGCGGCCAGGGCCGCCGGCCCGAGCTTCTCGTGCGCCAAGCCGGCCGGCCAGGCCGAGCGCATGGTGTGTGAGGACGCCGAACTCGCCCAGCTCGACCGGGAGGTCGCGCGGCTGTACGGCCTGGCGAGCACCGGCCCCGAGGCCCGGCGGCATCCGGAGTTGAAGGCGATGCAGCGCGGCTGGCTCAATGGCCGCGATGACTGCTGGAAGCGCGATGACCCGCGGCGCTGCGTCCGCGATGAATACGCGCTGCGCATCGCCGAGCTGCGCGCGCTGCCGGACGCGCGGCGCGAGGACCGGCGCGGCCTCGCGGTCGGGCCCTTGCCGCTGCGCTGCCCCACTGTCGACGGCGAGGTGACCGTCACCTTCGTCAACAGCGATCCGGGCGCCGCGGTGCTCAAGACCGCGCAGGGCAGCGTGGTGCTCGACCACCAGGTCAGCGCCTCTGGGGCGCGCTACGGCGGCCGGCTCGCGGACGGCGACTACCTCTTGTGGAACAAGGGCCGGGAGTTCCGTCTGGAACGGCCCGGCCTGCCCGCCGCGGACTGCACCGACGCCGCGGCGCGCTGAGCGCGCGGACGATCCGCTGAAGAGCGGGCTCTCGCGGCTGGCGAGGGCGGGGCTGGTGGTGGGGTTCAGGCGCTGAAGCGCAGCGATGGCACGCAGTCCTCCATCTCGGCCGAACTGGTCTCGGAGATCCGTCCGTCTTGAAGCGTCAGCGTGCGCTGGGTGCTGCCAATCGTTTCTGGTCGATGCGCCACCAGGATCCGGGTCATCCTCATGTCTCGAATATTTCCGGAGATGGCGCGCTCATTGCGAATATCGAGGTGGCTGGTCGCCTCGTCGAGCACAAGCACCCGCGGAAGCTTGTAAAGGGCCCTCGCCAGCAGGAGACGCTGCTTCTGTCCGCCAGAAAGTCCCACGCCGCCTTCCCCTAGCAGAGTGTGATAACCCATGGGCATCCGCACGATGTCGTCATGGATGCTTGCCCTCCGGGCGGACTCCTCAATCAGGGGACGTTGAACGGCCGGGTCGTAGAACGAGATGTTTTCGGCGATGGAGCCGGATAGCAGCACATCTTCCTGCATGACCGCCCCCAACTGCCGCCGGTAGTTTCTTAGGCCTAGCTGACGGACAGGGATGCCTCCATAAAGCACATCGCCGGACGTGGGCTCCAGCAGACCTAGCATGATCTTCAGGATGGTCGTCTTTCCAGATCCGCTCGGTCCGCAGATCGCGACAGATTCCCCTGCGCAAATCTTGAAGCTGACGCCTTTCAACACCGAAGGGGCAGACGCGGAGTGCTTGAAGTGGACGTTGCGGAACTCGATGGAGGCCTCCAGGTGGGCGAGGTCCATGCTCTCGGAGATGTCCTTCTCCTTGGGTTCGAGAACGATGTCGCCCAAGCGTCCGAGATACAGAGGCAGCAGACGAAGATCCATCACGAAGTCGATCAGCGCCGACATCCGGGACGTGAACTGCAGCTTGTAGCCAATGAACGCCAGCAACAGGCCGATCGTGAAGCTCCCCCCGGAGCTGCTCTTGTCCAGAACCATCTTGGCGCCCAGCCAAAAGATCACCAGATTCTCTATGCCGAAGATTGCTTTATTGGCTGCTCCGGTGACAACAGTGATGAATGCAGAACGTGTGTCGAAGTTCTGAACATCAACCAGCAGGTTCTGCCACTTCATTCTTCGTTCGTCCAGACGATCGAACAGGCGAAGCGGTATGACGGCGCGAAGGGTTTCGACAAAGTAGCTGCTCTCTCGGGCAGCCAAGGTCAATCGTCCGGCTTCCGTGGCCCGCATCCAATTCAAGGTAAGCAAACGCGAAACGCTGTAGGCGGCGACGGCAATGCAGACCACCGCAGCCAGTTGGGGCGACAGCATGAACATCATCACCAATGCGGCCAGCGCCATGACGCCGTCCATCGCGCCTTCGACGGCCGAAGTCGTGAGCATTTTCTGGATCGAGCCCAGCGTGCTAAAGCGGGAGAGGATGTCGCCGATATGGCGCTTCTCATAAAAAGACGTGGAAAGTCTGAGCAGATGGCCGAAGACGTTGTTCGTCCATTGCAGGCTGAAAGTCTGGCTCATCACCAGCAACGCCCACGAGCGAAAGTATGAAACGCCGGTTTGTACGGCCAGTAGCAGGGCATAACCCAGGACGATCACACTGAGGAGATTCTTGTCGCCCGACACCAGGACGTCGTCGACGATCAATTGGCTCATCAACGGCGACGCAAGATTGATCAGCTCCAGGAAGACGGAGAGGATAAGTATTTGAGCGAGCGTGCGTTTGAGATTCCTGACCCGACCGGTCAAATGGCGCAGCGGCACTGCGGGGGACGGCTTCTTTTGCTTGAACTCGCTGTTCTTTTGAAATTCGACCGCGACGCCAGTGAAGCTCTTTTCAAATTCGGAACGGTTGACGCGGACATGGCCGACCGCGGGGTCCATGATGCTGCAACTGCGTCGGCCGACTTTCTCGAGCACCACGAAGTGATTCATGTTCCAGTGCAGCACGCATGGGAGTTCCAGGTTGGAAAGCTCGTCCATCTCCAGTCTGATGGCACGCGCGGACAAACCGAGCTCGGAAGCGATCCGGGAAAGGCCCAGGACGGTCAGGCCCTTGATGCTTTGGGGGAAACGGTGGCGAAGTTCGGAAAGTTCAAAGGATGCGCCCATCCGATTCAAGACGGTGGCCAGGCAAGCCAAGCCGCATTCACCGGCTTCCGATTGAAGATAAGCCCGCAAAGCAGTGGTTCCTAGAGAATAAAGATTGGCCCGAGCAGACCGTCGGAAGGATCCGCCGCGAGTCGTTCAAACGTTTCAGGCGCTGTCGACGATTGGATTCGAATCCCATATCTGGAAAGATCGAGCGGCCTGACAAGTAACCAATCGCGAGCTTTGCCATCCTTGGCGCCTCGATCGGTTCTCTGGGAAAGGGTGATGAGTTCCTTGAGGCGCGGGTATTTGGCCATGTATTCCTGGTCTTCACGCGCGACTCGCCAGAGAGTCAGATAGTTGGACAGTCCCCATTGCGTCAGGCCGTCGAGGAGCGACGATTGCTGAAAGCAGGCCGAGGGGCTGCCGTGGAATCCAATGGTCGCATTGACGAGTCGGACCTCCTTGGCGGCCGGCAACAGATAATTGGCGCAGGCGGACATGCAGAATCCGGCGACGCGCAGCGATAAGCCGGAGGTCTCCAGGAGCCGCGCAATCCGCATTGCGGCGACCGCGTCGCCACCGAAACTGTTGATCTCGAGCGTCCTGATTCCACTCGTTTCGTGAATTCTCCTGGCCAGTGCGTCCGGGGTGCTGGCATCGATTCGGCCCTCGAGCCGGATGGTGTCGTTGCCAGTCGAGGTGCCGGTGCTCAAGCGCGCGACTGAACGAATCGCCTGGAAATACTCGCGCGTGGCCGCCGCTCCACCTGCCAACTGTTGGAACGAGTGAATTCTCTTGGCGACCTCAAGGTCCGTCGGCGGGGTTTGTCCACAGAGTCCGACCTGGATCCTGGTTGAATCATCGGGCACCGCGGCGGCTCCCAGAGGAAATATCGTCAGGGCGGCGAGGAGTGGGATCGACTGGAACGATTTCATTTTTCCTTTGAAAGAAGCCAGATTCGGAAGAGTATCTCCGAATCTTGGCTCGGCTTCCCTACGTCTTACTCTTCTTCATTGATGTCGTGACCGTCGCCGCCACCGCCACCGCCACCGCCACCGCCACCGCCACCGCCACCGCCACCGCCACCGCCATCCCCGCCGCCACCGCCATCCCCGCCGCCGCCTTCACTGCCGCCCCCTTCGCCGCCGCCATCCGTGTCCCCGCTGCCGCTCGTACCTGTGTTGTCGCCGGAGGAGCCGGAATCCGGGTCGCTGGAATCGTGGACCACCGGATTGCCGGTTTCATCCAGGACCGGATCGCCGTTTTCGTCTGTTTCGACGGTCTTGCCATCCGTTTCCACCGTAGGGTGGCCGTTTTGGTCAGGGGTGCACTTGTAGTTGTATTTGTTGCCGTCGATCGTGATCTCGAGCTCGCTGCCTTTGTCAATGCATTTCCCGCCGAGATCCTCTAGCGTCTTCAAGGGGCCGACCTCCACCGTTCCGTTGTTCCCCTTGAAGAACTGCCATATCGAGACCAAAGCCGCTACGCCACCGATAATGGTTGCGGCGGCGATCAATGCGGGCAAGATGCCGCCACCGACCTGATCCTGTTCTTCGATTGTCAACTCTCTCATTTTCTGATCCTCAGCGTTTTGCTATATTTGACGCGCCAATCGGCGATTGTTCCGGAAAGCCTCCGGCGGGCACTGCACGATCTCTCTTCAGGTGCTACGCCGAAGCGCGAGGAGGGGCTCGAACAACCACTCCCAAAGGTATCGCTGTTCTAGGTGAACCTGGCCGATCAGGCTCATCCCCGCCTTGAGCGCGATATCCTGGCCTCCCGCCTTCATGCGCTGTGACGGCAGTTCGACCTGGATGCGGTAGAGCGGTTCTCGGTTTGGATTGCTCGAGAAAATGCTTTCCGCTTGACCAGGGGGAATGTCCTGCGGATTGATGGGGCTTGTTCCCACGGAAAGGACCTTTCCTTCTATCAGGCCGAATTTCTGATAGGGGAAGGCTGCATACTGCATGGCAACAGTTTGGCCAGCTTCGATGAATCCGATCGTCTGGCTGTTGGCGTAGAGGCTTGCTTCAAGAGGTCGATGTTCGGCTTCGGAGGGGAGTAGGGTCACCACGGCGACGCCAGCCGCCGCATATTGGCCCACCAGCACATTGATATTGACCACCCGGCCGGCATGAGGCGCTTCGATGAGCCAGCCGTTGCGCGCTGCGGTCTCCTTCTCCTCCTGATCCAGCAGTGCTTGGTCACCTGAGTTCTTCGCTGCGGCGGTTGAAAATGCACCCTGGTTTGCGGCGAGGTCCGCCTTGGCTCCATCGATCAATCGATGTGCGTTCTCGATCTGATGGAGAATCGAACGTTCCCTCAGTTCCAGATCAAGCAGTTCTTCTTCTTTTTGTTGCAGGTTGATCAGTGGCATGAAGCCCTGTTCGGAGAGCTCTCGGTATCGCTTGACCGTCACCCGAGCGAGTTTTACTCGCTCCTTGCTGTTGTCAAGATCGGCCTCGAAGGTGGCGACTTCAAGTGAAAGACTCCGCAATTGGCGAGACAGGCTTTCCTGCCGCTGTAAATACTGGGAGCGGGTAGCCTCAATGTCGTCGATCAATGCTCGCTTGCGTTTAGCGATGGATTGGGCTTGCAGTTGACTCAACCGACCGCTTTCCGTGGATTTGTCAACTTGAAGGCGCACGAGCGGAGTTCCGGCCTCCACGTCCGAACCTTCCGAGACAAAGGTCTCGACGACGGTGGCTGATTCCGGAGAATAGATATTTATAATGCCGCCAAGCGGCACGAGAACCCCTGGAAGGCTCACTTTCCTGTCGTAGGTTGCCGTGATCAGGAATGTCACTGCCGAGATGATGACGAGTACCGCGAAAAGGGTCATCAGACCCAGGCTGGGCATTGCCGCGATCCGGACGTCACCCGGAATCTCGTGGTTCAGTCGATCGTGGTAATCCGACCTGAAGAGGTGTGTTCCCATCCCTGGAATCGTCGTTTTGATGGTTTGCGGACGAGCCGTTTGGCCGCGATATTAGTGGAGCGGTCGGAGTTGGGTGTTAAGCGCCCGTTCTGGTATCTCGTTCAATCTACTGTAAGGGTTTACATATTGACGGGAAGCATCCATTAAACTCCGTCCATTCTTCAATGGAGGGGCGGATGCGGGGAGTGGAGATGGTGATTCCGATAGCCGCAGCAGGGCAGGGACCGGTTTGGACGGTGCGCCGCGCGCTGCCCTCGGATGCCGAGCAGATCGCCGCGCATGCGTGTTATCGGGAAGAGGACGCCGCGCGGCGCGCTGGCTATGCGGAATGGGTACGGCCTCGCATTGGCAGCCGCCGCTACATCGGCTTTTTCGCCATGCATGAGGGCCGGGTGATCGGCGGCGCGGGCGTCGTGCTGCTGGACTGGGGCCCGACGCGGGCGAATCCCGCTGGGCAGATGGGGCGAGTCGCCAACGTCCTCACCGACGCAGCGCTCCGCGGCCGCGGCATCGCGACCGATCTCGTCGCGCGCGCGATGGCCGCCTGCGAGGCGCTCGGCGTTCGTGAGTTCAACCTCGGCGCGACGCCGGAAGGCAAGGGCCTTTATCGATCGCTCGGCTTCGTCGAGTACCCGGCTGAAATGCGGCGGCGAGTGACGGCTGCACCATGAAAAACGGCGCCCCTCGGGGCGCCGCTGCGTCGAATGAGCCGTCCGCTCAAGCCGGCTTGACCAGCAGCGAGCGCGCCCAGGCGTCCGCCTCGCGGGCCGGCGTCTGACCGCTCGTCTTGACGCGGTCCAGCAGCTCGGCGACGCGACCGCGGATCTGGCCGACCTCGGCCATCACCGCCGATTCCTCGCCTTCGTTGCGGAACTCGCGCGCGACGCTGATGATGCCGCCGGCATTCACCAGGTAGTCCGGCAGGTAGGTGATGCCGCGGGCCTGCAGCGCATCGCCGTCGGCGGCGGTGGCCAGCTGGTTGTTGGCGGCGCCGGCGATCAGCTGGGCCTTCAGCGCCGGGATCGACTGCGCGTTCAGCGTCGCACCCAGCGCGCAGGGCGCGACCACGTCGACGTCCGCCGCCAGGATCTCGGTCACGCTGACGGCCGTGGCGCCCAGCTCGGCCTGCGCGCGCGCGACCTTCTCGGCATTGACGTCGGCGACGACCAGCTTCGCGCCGGCCCGGTGCAGGTACTCGGCCAGGTGCCAGCCCACCGCGCCCAGGCCCTGCAGCGCCACGCGCACGCCCTCGAGCGAGTCGCGGCCCAGCACGCGCTTGACGCCTTCGTCGATGGAGACGAACACGCCGTAGGCGGTCTTCGGGCTGGGGTCGCCACCGAAGGCGCCGTCACGCGGGATGCCCGACACATACGAGGTGTGGGCCATCATGCCCTTCATGTCGGCCGTCGTCGTGCCGACGTCCTCGGCCGTGATGTAGGCGCCTTGCAGCGACTGCACCGCACGGCCGAAGGCCGCGAACAGCGCCGCGCGGTCGAAGTCGCCTTGCGGCTTCAGGATCACCGCCTTGCCGCCGCCGAAGGGCAGGTTGGCCAGTGCGTTCTTCAGGCTCATGCCCTGCGACAGACGCAGCGCGTCGTTCAGCGCGGCCAGCTCGTTGTCGTAGCTCCAGAAGCGGCAGCCGCCGAAGGCCGGGCCGCGCGCGGTGCTGTGCACCGCCAGGATCGCCTTCAGGCCGGTCACCGGGTCGGCGGCCAGCAGCACGCGTTCGTGCGGGGCCTGGTCGGGCAGGCCGAAGAGCGAGGAGGGGAGGGAATCGGACGAGCCGGCGGCCAGCGCGCGGGCGATGTCGGTCAGGGCGTTCATGGGTGAACCTGCACTTGTGATGCTTGAAGGAAACCGGCGCCGCGGAGGGCGCCGTGCGGCCCGCAGGCGCTTGTGGCGCATGGGGGGTCGCCAGTGTAAGCGGTGCCCCCGCCGGGACCGACGTCGCGCCCCATCGCCCCCTCCTGGGGACGGGCACCCCCTTGGCGGGTCCCCCGGGCCCGTGATACACCTGCGCGCACAACTTGTGCGCAAGACGCACGCCCAGGGAGGGCACCGTGTCAGACAACCCCGCCGACGACCGGTTCCGGTCGATCGTCGAGGCGATCCCGAACGCCATCGTCCTGGTGGACCGGGAGCGCCGGATCCGGCTGGTCAACCGCAAGGCCGAGGAACTCTTCGGCTACGCGCGCGAGGACCTGCTGGGCGCGACGGTCGAGACGCTGATACCGACGCGTTTCCGTGAGGGCCATCCCCGCCAGGTGGACGATTTCTTCACGCGGCCCGAGACGCGCGCCATGGGCGCGGGCCGCGACCTCTTCGGCCGGCGCAAGAACGGCGAGGAAGTGCCGATCGAGATCGGCCTGAGCCCCATCGACACCGCCGAGGGCCTGTGCACGCTGGCCGCCATCATCGACATCACCGAGCGCAAGCGCGCCCAGGAGCGCTTCGAGCTGGTGGTGGAGGCCTCGCCCAGCGCGATGATCATGATCGACGCGGCGCGCCGCATCCGGCTGGTCAACCGGCGGGCCGAGGAGATGTTCGGCTACGCGCGGGCGGAATTCCTCGGGCAGCCGATCGAGATGCTGGTCCCCGAGCGCTACCGGGCCGGGCATCCGGGCCACGTGGCGTCCTTCTCCAGCCGGCCCGAGGCGCGGCCCATGGGCGCGGGCCGCGAGCTCTTCGGGCTGCGCAAGGACGGGTCGGAGATGCCGGTGGAGATCGGCCTGACGCCGATCGACGCGCCCGATGGGCATTACGTCGTCGCCTCCATCATCGACATCACCGAGCGCCGCCGCAGCGAGGACGAGCTGCGGCGCAGCAATGCCGAGCTGGAGCAGTTCGCCTACGTGGCCTCGCACGACCTGCAGGAGCCGCTGCGCATGGTGGCCAACTACACCGAGCTGCTGGCGCAGCGCTATGCCGGGCAGATCGACGACCGCGCCGACAAGTACATCCGTTATGCCTCCGACGGCGCGCGCCGCATGCAGCGCCTGGTGGCGGACCTGCTGGCGTACTCGCGGGTGGGCTCGCAGGGCAAGCCGCTGGTGCCGGTGGAGGCGGACCAGGTGCTGCAGGCGGTGACGCATGCGCTGCAGCGCCTGCTGCGCGAATCGGGCGGCCTCGTCGAGAGCGACCCGCTGCCGCGCGTGTCGGCCGACGAGGGCCAGTTGCATCAGCTGCTGCAGAACCTCATCAGCAACGCGATCAAGTTCCGGTCGGAGGCGCCCCCGCGGGTGCGGATCACGGCGCGGCCGCAGGGGCAGCGCTGGCTGTTCCAGGTCAGCGACAACGGCATCGGCATCGACATGCAGTACGCGCAGCGCGTGTTCCAGATGTTCCAGCGGCTGCACGAGCTGGGGCGCTACGAGGGCAGCGGCATCGGCCTGGCCATCGCCAAGCGCATCGTCGAGCGCCACGGCGGCACGATCTGGATCGACTCCGCGCCGGGCCAGGGCAGTACCGTGTCCTTCACCCTGCTGGCGGCGCGCGCCGAAGGAGCCTGAGCCCCATGAGCCAACCGCTGAACATCCTGCTCATCGAGGACAACCCCGGCGACGCCGACCTGGTGGCCGAGACGCTGGAGCACAGCCGGCTGCGCCTGGACATCGCGGTCGCGGTGGACGGCGCGCAGGCGCTGTCGCGGCTGCTGCGCGAGCCGCCGTATGAAGCGGCCGAGCGGCCCGACCTCATCCTGCTGGACCTCAACCTGCCCAAGCTGAGCGGGCGCGAGGTGCTGGCGCGGATCAAGGCCGAGCCCGAGCTCAAGGAGATTCCCGTGGTGGTGCTGACCTCCTCCGACGCCGAGCACGACATCGTCAAGAGCTACCAGCTGGGCGCCAACTGCTACGTCACCAAGCCGGTGGGGCTGGTGGCCTTCCAGTCCATCGTGCAGGCGATCGAGGGCTTCTGGTTCACCGTGGTGAAGCTGCCATGAGCGCGCTGCCCGACGACCTGGGCCGGGAGCCGCGCCGCGCGCCGCTGCCCATCCTGCTGGTGGAGGACAACGACGGCGACGCCGACCTGATCACCGACCTGCTGGCCGAGGCCACGCCCGCGGCGCCGCGCCCGGTGATGCGGGCGACGCGGCTGTCCGAGGCGGTGGCGCTGCTGGAGCGGCACCGCGTCGCGGCCGTGCTGCTGGACCTGCACCTGCCCGATGCCGCCGGCATCGAGTGCGTCAGCGCGGTGCGCGCGCAGGCGCGCGACACGCCGATCGTCGTGCTCACCGGCATGGAGGACGACGCGCTGGCGATGTCCTGCATGACGGCCGGCGCGCAGGACTACCTGTCCAAGCAGGACGTGCGGTCGCGCACGCTGGTGCGCGCGATCGACTATGCCGAGGCCCGCAGCCGCGAGGCGCGCGTGCGCATGCGGGCCCAGGCCCTGCGCCTGCGCAGCGCGGAGCTGGAACTGGAGAACAAGCGCATCCTGGAGATCAGCCGCCACAAGGGACGGCTGCTGGCCAACATGTCGCACGAGCTGCGCACGCCGCTGAACGCGGTGATCGGCTTCTCGCAGCTGATGGCGGACGGTGCGTCGACGTTGCCGGCGGAGCGGGTGCGCAACTACGCGGGCCACATCCTGTCCAGCGGCCGGCATCTGCTGGACCTGATCAACGACATCCTGGACCTGGCGCGGCTGGAGGCGGTCGGCCTGGAGCTGCATCCCGACCGGACCAACGTCGCCGAGGTGGCGCGCGAGGTGGTGGACGTGGTGACCGGCAGCTTCGCCGACAAGCCGCTGGCGGTGGACATCGAGATCGACGATCAGCTGGGCCTGGTCTGGACCGACACGCTGCGGCTGCGGCAGGTGCTCTACAACTACCTGTCCAACGCCTGGAAGTTCACGCCCGAGGGCGGACACCTGACGGTGCGGGCGGCGCCTTGCGGCGACCAGCGCTTCCGGGTCGAGGTGGAGGACACCGGGCCGGGCATCGCCGAGGAGGACCTGGCCCGGCTGTTCACCGAGTTCACGCAGCTGCCCTCGACGGCCCGCCGCCAGTACCCCGGCACGGGGCTGGGCCTGGCGCTGACCAAGCGCATCGTCGAGGCCCAGGGCGGCCGCGTCGGCGCGAACAGCGAGGTCGGGCGGGGCTCCACCTTCTTCGCGGAGCTGCCCGACCCCGAGACGCCCGGCGAGGCGTCGCCGCCGGCCGGGCCCGCCGAAGCGCGTTGACCAGCGCGACGCGGGTCGGTGCCCGGCGCTCAGCGCTCAGCGCTCTCGCAGGCTCTCCTCGCGGTGCTGGACCAGCGGGGACAGCACGTACTCGATGACGCGGCGGCGGCCGGTGCGGATGTCCACCGAGCCCGACATGCCGGCGCTGATCGGGACCGGCTTGCCTTCCACCATGACCTGGTTGCGGGCCAGCTCCACGGTGACCGCGAAGAGCAGTCCGCGCTTGTCGTCATGGACGGCGTCGCGAGAGACGTGCAGCACGCGGCCCGGCACGGTGCCGTAGCGGGTGTAGTCGAAGGCGTCGATCTTCACCGCGACCGTGTCGCCCGCATGGACGAAGCCGGCGTCGCGGTTTTCGATGAAGGCCTCGAACTGCATGCGGTCGCTGGCGGGCACGATCTGCATCAGCGCCTGCGCGGCAGGCACCGCCGCGCCCTCGGTGTGCACCGTCAGCTGGTGCACCGTCCCGTCCACCGGCGAGCGCAGCTGCAGCAGCGCGCGATGGGCGCTGGCGCGGGTCACGTCCTGCGCCGCTGCCTGCGCGATGCGCTGCGATTCGGCCAGATGGTCCTGGGCCGTCTTGCGCAGGCTGGCGCGCAGCTCGGCCTGCTGGGCGCGGGCCAGGGCGATCTGGCCCTCCAGCTCCAGCCGCGCGGTCTTGCGCTGCATCCACGCGTCGCGCGAGACGTCGCGCGTGGCGGCCAGCGCCTCGTAGTCCCGCTCGCGGTCCTGGGCCAGCGGCAGCGAGGCGGCGTAGCGCGCGATCTCACGGGCCAGGCGGTCGCTCCGGGCGGTGTACTCGCTCCAGGCGTCGGCCAGGAAGAGCTCGCCGTCGCGGCGTCGCTCGGGCGTGATGTCCTCCAGCGGCGGGAGCCGCGGCGCGCGCCCGGTGCCCAGCGCATCGATCAGCGCGCGCTGGACGGCCACCTGCACGGTGGCGGTCTGGCGCTCGCCGTCGGCCTTGTCGAACTCGCTGCCGGCCTCGCGTCCGTCGAGCTCGATGAGCAGCTGGCCGGCGCGCACGCGCTGGTTCTCGACCACGTGGATGGCGCGCACTGAGGCGACCTGGGTGGAGGAGATGGTCTTGGTCTCGCCGGTGACGGCGATCTTGCCCTGGCCGACCGAGACCACATCGACATGGCTGAAGGTGGCCCAGGCCAGCGTGACCAGGATCATCAGCACCAGGCCGCGCGCGACCCAGCGGCCGGCCGGCGAGACCGGGCTGGCCTGCAGCGCCAGCGCGGCGGGCAGGAACTCGGCCTCGTGGGCCTTCAGGTCGGGCGTGCCCTGGGCGGACTGCAGCCGCCAGGCGTGCCCGGTGACCTGGGCGTAGCGGCCGAGCAGCTCGGCCGCGGCTTGGAATCGGTGTCGCAGGCTCATGATTGCGTCTCCCGGGAGGTGTCCCGCAGCGTCTGCTGCAGCGAGTTCAGGTGGGTGTAGATGCCGTCGGGGTTGGCGAGCAGTTCGTCGTGGGTGCCGGACTCGGCCACCTCGCCGCGCTCCATGACCACGATGCGATGCGCGTCGCGGACCGCCGAGAGGCGGTGGGCGATGATCAGCACCGTCCGCCCCTGGCAGATCGAGCGCATGTTGTCCTGGATGACCTTCTCGGACTCGTAGTCCAGCGCGCTGGTGGCCTCGTCGAAGATCAGGATGCGCGGATCGCCGACCAGCGCGCGCGCGATCGCGATGCGCTGGCGCTGGCCGCCGGACAGGCCCGTGCCGCTCTCGCCGACGATGGTGTCGTAGCCGTCGGCGAGCTCGCAGATGAAGTCGTGCGCGCCGGCCAGCTTCGCGGCCTGGATGACGGCCTCGATGGACAGGGTGGGATCGGCCAGCGCGATGTTGTCGCGGATGGAGCGGTTGAACAGCACGTTGTCCTGCAGCACCACGCCGACCTGCTGGCGCAGCGAGGCGGTGTCGATGACGGCGATGTCCTGGCCGTCGATCAGCACGCGGCCGCGGTTGGGCACGTACAGGCGCTGGACCAGCCGCGTCAGCGTGCTCTTGCCGGAACCGGAGCGGCCCACGATGCCGATGACCTGGCCCGGCTCGATGCGCAGCTTCACGCCGCGCAGCACGTCGGAGGCGTCGGGGCGGTAGCGGAAGGCGACGTTGTCGAACTCGATCGCGCCGGACAGGCGCGGCAGGCGGGTCTTCTGGCCGGCGACCTCGGGGCGGGCGTTGAGCACGTCGCCCAGCCGCGCCACCGAGATGCCGACCTGCTGGAAGTCGTTCCACAGCTGCGCCAGGCGCAGGATGGGACTGGAGACCTGGCCGGCCAGCATGTTGAAGGCGACCAGCTCGCCCACGCTCAGCTTCTGGTCGATCACCAGCAGCGCGCCCAGCCACATGATGGCGGCGGTGACCAGCTTGCTGATCAGCGTGATGCCGGCGTTGGCGACGGTGGCGATGTTGGTGACCGACTGGCCGGCGGTGACGTAGCCGGCGAGCTGCTTCTCCCACTTCTGGATCCAGCGCGGCTCGACCGCCATGGCCTTGACCGTGTCGATGCCGCTGATGGTCTCGACCAGGAAGGACTGGTTCTCCGCGCCCTTGTTGAACTTGGTGTCCAGCCGCGCGCGCAGCACCGGCGTCAGGACCACCGACACGATGAGGTAGAGCGGGATGGAGAGCGCCACGATCAGCGTCAGCGCCGGGCTGTACCAGAGCATCACGCCGAAGAAGACGACCGAGAACAGCAGGTCCAGCACCAGCGTCAGCGCATTGCCGGTGAGGAAGGAGCGGATGTTCTCCAGCTGACGGATGCGGGCGACCGAGTCGCCGACGCGGCGCGCGTGGAAGTAGGACAGCGGCAGCGCCACGAGGTGGCGGAACAGGCGCGCTCCGAGCTCGACGTCCAGCTTGTTGCTGGTGTGCGAGAAGACCCAGGAGCGGATGCCGGTGAGCACCACTTCGAAGACGGTGGCGCAGATCAGGCCGACGGCCACGACGTTGAGGGTGCTCATCACATGGTTGACGAGCACCTTGTCCATCACGACCTGGAAGAACATCGGCGTCACCAGGCCGATCAGCTGGATGAAGAGCGAGATGAGCAGCACCTCGCCCAGGATGCGGCGGTAGCGGACGATGGCGGGGATGAACCAGGTGAAGTCGAACTTGGCCATCTCGCCGGCGAAGCTGGCCTTGCTGGTGAACAGCATCAGGGTGCCGGTCCACAGCGCGACGAACTCGTCGATGCCCAGCACGCGCGGCGCCTGGCCGGGGTACTGGATCAGCACCTGGCGGCCGCCGTCGGGGGACTGGCGGCATTGGGCCAGGAGGAAACAGCGGCCCTCGCGGTCGCGGCCGATGGCCGGCAGCGGCGCCTTGTCCAGCCGCTCCGCGGGCTGGCGCAGCAGCTTGGCCTTCAGGCCGAGGTGGCCGGCGGCCAACTGCAGCGTCTGGTCGTCGAAGGCCTCGCCGCCGAACTGGTGGCGCAGCTGCGCCTCGTCGGCGGGCAGGCCGTGCAGGGCGGCGATGGAGAGCAGGCAGGCGAGGGCGGGGTCCGGGGCGGCGCCGGACGAGGCGCCGGCGACCGACGCGGCGGCGGATGGCGCCGCGCAGGGGGGGCTGGATACGGTGTCGGACGCCTGGGGCGACCCGGGCATGCGCCGGGTCGATGGCGGGGCGACGACGGCAGCGTCGAGGAGGGTGTCCATGATGAGAGTCCTGGTGAAAGGGGGGCCGGGCGGCCGGAGCCGCCCGGTGGTCGTGCGATGACCTCAGCGAGGCCTCAGCGGCAACCGGTCATCGAGACGTCGCCAGCAGCGGTGCGGCGGTCTGGGGTCGGTCTTCCGGCGAGGCGGTCGTCATCGCCCCCGAGGCCTGCGCGAACCCGGCCATCGCCTGCACCAGCGCGGCCGTGTCGGTGAGCGCCTGTGCCATCGCCGTCGCGCCGGCGGCGGTCATGTCGCGCAGCGCCTGGCTGCCGTACTCGTCGCCCATCTCGGTGACCGAGAAGTTGCAGCTGCCCGGCAGGGCGTCCAGCTCCTGGGCCGACATCTCGAACACCATGCTGGAGCTCCACGGATTGCGGAAGATGTATTTCCCGTTGGTCTCGTTCACGCCAATGATCGAGAAGGCGTGCCCGCCGACCAGCGTCGTCTTGCCGTTCTCGTCCGTGGCGCTGCGCCATGAGCCGTGGGTGACCAGGCCGGAGCCGTCCTCCAGGGCCGCAACGACCGCCTCACGGGCATCGATGCCGGAGCCGTAGATCTTGTTCACGCCGCCGGTGAGCGAGCGCTGGGCGATCCGGCCGTAGTTCCCACCCATGCCGATGCTGTAGTCGTTCTCGATCTGGGCGTGGCCGTTGGCGACGAAGTAGCCGCTGGCCATGGCCTCCACATACGCGTCCTCCAGCAAGCGCACCCAGCTTCCCCCGGCGACGCTGGCGCCCTGGGACGAGGCGACGCCATCCACCGTGATGAAGAAGGGGTTGTCGGCGCCGCCGCTGTAGAACTTGACGGCGAAGGTGCCGTTGCCGTTCGCGCTGATCAGGCCGGACAGGCGGTCAGGAGCCACCGCGGCCAGCTCTTCGACGGAGGAGATCAGCCAGCAGTTGCCGTATCCCCCCTGGGCCACGCTGAGCGCCGCCTGGCCGGTGGCGCCCTTGAACAACACCGAATCCGACAGATCCACGTAGGAAGCCGCCTTCGGGTTGTTGGTGCCCAGGAACCACTTGTTGACCGAGGCGGTGAACGCGTCCGCGCTCATGCCGGCCGCCAGGCCGTCCTTGCCGATCATGCTGGTCAGCAGCGACGAGACGTAGGTCTGGCCGCCGTTGACCGCCTTGGCGCCGGACAGCATGCCGTTGATGGCGGCGAACTGGTCGACCGAGAGGCCGTCCGCGCCGATGCCCGACTGCATGCCGGTGAGCATCGCCAGCACCGAGTCGTAGCTGATGCCCGCGTCGCGCGAGGCGGCGGCGAGGTAGCCGGCGTGGGTCTTGTCGGCTTTGCCCATCGCGATCCCGCGACGGGTCGCGTCCAGGCCTTGCAGCGCGGCCAGCGACATCTGGTTGACGCCGTCGGCCGGGATGGCGGCGAAGGCCTCCACCGACAGCGCGTTGAGCCAGCGGGCGCTGACCGTGTCGAAGTCGGTGACGCGGCTCAGCTGCTCGGGCCGGATGGCGCTGGCGGCGGCTTCGGGAATCCAGCCGACGTTGGCCACGGCGGCGAACTGCTCGGCGGTCCAGCCCGAGACCGACGCGGCGGTCAGGCTGCGCATCGTCGCGGCGGTGAACCGACCGAAGGCGGTGGTGGGCACCGAGCCCCAGGCGTCGGTGGACAAGGCGCCCAGCCAGCCCGGATTGAGCTTGTTCCACGCGCCGGCCTGGATGGCGCCGACCTGGTCGGCCGACAGGGCCGCCACCGCGGCCGGGGACAGCGCCTCCAGCCCCGGCAGTGTCGCGATGCGGGCCGGCGACAGCGTGCGGATCATGTCCGGACGCAGGCCGCTGGCGCCGGCGGCCGACAGACGGTTGGTGTCGAGCGCGGCGAACTGCTCCAGCGTCAGCGCACCGATGCAGGCGGCCGACAGCTGCGGAACGGAGCCGGTGTACATCGCCTTGATGCCGGCCGCCGGCACCGCCGCCAGGGCTTCCGGCGTCAGCGCGTTGAACCAGGCGCCCCACATGTAGGAGAAGCTGGAGCTGATCGCGCGCACCTGGTCGGGCGAGAGGGCGTGGACCGCCGCGTCGGTCAGGACCTGCAGGTTGGCGATGCGTGCGATCTGCGCGGGCGCCAGGCCGCGGATGGTGTCCGCGGTCAGGCCGGTCGTGCCGGCCGCCAGCGACGGCAGGTTCGCGATGGCGGCGATCTGGTCGGCGTTCAGCGCGCTGACGGTGGCGGCGCTCAGGCCCGCCACGGCGCCGGTCGACAGCCGGGCCAGACCCATCGCGGGCAGCGCAGCCGCGGCGGCTGGCGACAAGGCGTTCAGCCAGGCCGCGCCGACGGCGTTCCAGCCGGCGCGGATGCCGCTGACCTGGTCGGCGCTCAGCACGGCGACGGCGGCCGTCGAGAGCATCTCGGGGTTGCGCAGCGCCGCGACCTGGGCCGGCGTCATCGCCGCCACCGTGGCCGGCAGCAGCGCCTGGATCACCGTCGGCGGTACGAGCGCGAAGGCGCCGGCCGGCAACGCGGCCAGCGACTCGGCCGACATCGCGTTGAGCTGGTCCGCGGTGAACGCGGCGCCGTTGATCGTGGCCGCCTGGCCCAGCAGCGCGGTGCGCGCGGCCGAGGCGTCGGACGACAGCCGCTCGGTGAAGGGCAGGCTCATCAGCTGATCAGCATTCATCGCCGAGACCAGTGCCGGGCTCAGACCCGCGACGGCCGTCGCGGGCAGCGTGGCCAGGGCCACCGGGGACAGCGCCACGAAGGCTGTGGGCGACAGGGCCGTCAACCAGGCCGGCGTGACGCTGGCCAGGTTGAGCAGCGCGCCCGCCTGGGCCGGCGTCAGCGCCGCGGTGGCGGCGGCGGGCAGCGTGCCGATGGCCGGCAGGGACGCGATCTGGGCCAGCGTCATGCGGCCCACCACCGCCGCGGTCAGCCGCGGGGCCATGGAGGTGGACAGGCCCGCGATGATGCTCGGCGGAATCGCGGCCAGCGCGGCCGGCGACAGCGCGTCGAATTTCAGCGTGCTCCATTCCGAAGGCATGAACCACGGCGTCTGGATCGGCGTCAGCGCGGCGACCGCGGCCTGCGACAAGCGGGAGACGTCGTCCATCACCTTGATCTGTCCGGGCGTGAGCGCGGCGGCGGACGCGGGCGACAGCCGGGCGACCTCGGTGGGCGACAGCGGCTCGATGATGGATGGCGGCAGTGCCGAGATCGCGGTGGGCGACAGGGCGTTGATCCAGTCGGCGCTGTAGGCGTTCATCCGGACCGTCAGGCCGGCCGTCTGCGCCGGAGTCAGCGCGGCGACGGCGGTGAGCGACAGGCTGTTGAGCGCGGGCAGGGTCGCGACCTGAGCCGGGGTCATCGCGCGGACCGCGTCGGCGCCCAGCGCGGGCGCGATGGTGGTGGACAGCTTGCCGATCGAGGCGGTGGGGATCGCCGCGATGGCGCTCGCGGGCAGCGCGTTGAGCCAGTCGGCCGTCACGTTGTTCCAGGCGATGGGCAGCGCGGCGACTTGCGCGGCGCTCAGGCCGGCGAGCGCGCTCGGCGCCAGTTGCTCGGGCGTGGGCAGCACGGAGAGCTGCGTGGCGCTCATCGCGGCGAGGGTCGCGGCGTTCAGTCCCTGGACCGTGGCGCTCGGCAGTTGCGCGATGGCCGAGGCCGGCAGGATCGCGATCGCCGCCTGGCCCAGCGCGTTGAAGGTCGCGGCGCTGACCGTCGACCAGTCCGGCGTCGCCAGCAGCAGGCCACGCACCGAGGCGGCGTCGGCGCTCAGCGCGTCGGGCGTCGCGAGCGATGCCAACTGCTGCGGGCTCATCGCGAGGATGGTGGCGACCGACAGGCCGGCCACCGTGGTCGCGTTCAGCGCGCCGATCGCCGCGGCGGGCAGCGCGGCTTTCGCCTCGCCGGACAGCGCATTGATCCAGGCCGCGTCGACACGGGTCCAGTCGATGCGCAGGCTGCTCAGCTGAGTCGAGGTCAGGCTGGCGACGACGGTTGCGGCCAGCAGTTCCGGATGCGGCAGCGCGGCCAGCTGGGCGGGCGTCATCGACGCCAGCGTGGTGGCGCTCAGGCCGCGCAGCGTGGCGTCCGGGAGCTGGCCGACCAGCGTCGCCGGCAGCAGCGCGACGACCGAGGCCGGGCAGGCGTTCAGCCAGGCGGCATCGATGCGGGCGGCGTCCAGCGGCAGGGCGGCGATCTGCGCGCTCGACAGGTTGGCAAGCGCGCTCGGCGCGAGGGCGGAGGGCTGGCTGATCGCGGCGAGCTGGCGCGTCGACAGCGACTGCAGCGTGTCGGCGTCCAGCCCGTTCAGCACCCGGGCCGACAGGCGCGAGATGGCGGCCGCATCCAGACCCGGCAGCGCGTCATGGGACAGGTTGTCCAGCCAGTCGGCGTAGACCTCGCCCAGGCGCGGGCACAGCGCGGCGACCTGGGCGGCGCTCAGGGCGGCGACGGCGTCGGCGCTCAGCAGCGCCAGTGAGGGAATGCCGACGATCTGGTCCGGCCTCAGGCAGGCGATGGTGGCTGGGCTCAGACCGGCGACGGCCCGGCGCGAGATCGAGGCCAGCAACGGCGCCGGCATCGCCGCGAGGGCGTCAGGACGCAGCGCGTTCACCCAGTCGGCGCTCACGGTGGACAGCCCGCCGGACAGGTTGCGAGCCTGCTCGGCGGACAGCTCCCGGACCGCCTCGATGCTCAGGCAGTCGGCGCGGGTCAGGCGGGAGATGGCCATCGGACTGAGGGCTTTCAGCGCCTCGGGCGTGATGGCGGCGATGGCACTGGCCGAGAGCGCGCCGTAGTTGGAGATCGCGGCCAGTTGCGCCGGCGTCATCGCGCCCACGGTGGTCGCGCTCAGGCCGAGCTGGGCCGAGTTGGACCACTGGGTGACCGCGCCCGGCGCGATTGCCGCGATGGCGGCCGGCGACAGGGCGTTGATCCAGGCGGCGCTCGCGGTGGCCCAGCCGTTGCGCAGGGCGGCGACCTGCGCCGGTGCCAGCGCGGCGGCGGCTTCGGCGGACAGCAGGTCCGGACGGGTGAGCGCCGCGACCTGGGCGGGCGACATGGCGGCGATCGTCTCGGGCAGCAGCGCGGCCATCTGGGCGCTCGGCATCAGCGCCAGGCCGCCGGCGGGGAGCTGCGCGAGCTCGGCGGGCGACAGGCCATTGAGCCAGGCGGCGGTGGCCTGGGCCCAGTTGGTCGAAGCGAAGTTGCCCAGGGCGGCGTTGCGCACCTCGGCGGCCGTCGCGTTCAGCAGATCGGGACGGTTGATCGCCGCCAGTTGATCGCTGGAGAAGCCGGACAGCGTCGCGGCGGTCAGCGTCGGAACGACGGCGGTGGGCAGTGTGGCCAGCGCGCCGGGTTGCAGGGCGCCGATCACGCCGGGCGACAGCGCGTCCAGCCAGGCCTTGGTGACGCCGCTCAGGGTCGTGATGCCGGCGACCTGGGTCGCGCTCAGGACGGCGACGGACGCGGCGGGCAGCGTGTAGAGGCCTGGCAGAACGGCAAGCTGCTGGGGCGCGAGCGCCCGCAGGGCCTCCAGCGACAGCGCCGGCGCCACCGCCTTGTTGAACTGCTTGATGTTGTCCGGCGGGAGCACCGCCAGGGCGCTCGGCGACAGCGCCTGCATCCAGGCGACGGACATCGCCCCCCAACTGAAGTTGATGGTGCGGACCTGGTCGGCGGTCAGGGCCGCGATCGAGGCCGGCTGGAGTCCCAGGACGGCCGTCGAGCTCAGCTTGCCGAAGTCGACCGGCGCGATGCGCGCGAGATCGGAGGGCGCCAGCGCGTTGAGCCAGTCCGAGTTCACCTTGCTCCAGTCCGTGGGCGCCAGCGCCGCAGTGCGGATGGCCGCCGCCTCGGGCGACAGCAGCGACGGCGACGGAATGGCGGCCAGCTGGGCCGCGCTCATCGCGGACACGACCGCGGTGCTCAGGCCCGGCACGACGTCGGCCGGGATCGAGGCGATCTGCGCCGTCGTCAGGCCGCCCACGACCTCGCGCGACAAGGCGTTGATCCATTCAGCGGGGAGCTCGCCCCATCGCTCGTTGTCCAGCGCAGCGACCTGCGCGATCGACAACGCGCCGATCGCGCCCGGGCGCAGCTCGGTGATCCCGGCCAGGCCGCCGATGACGTCCGGGGCCAGTGCCCGGATGGCGTCGGCGGACAGGCCGGCCGCGCCCGCGTCCAGCGCGCCCAGGGCGGTGATGGCGACGATCTGCTGGACGCTCATCGCGGCGATGGCGTCGGCGCTCAGCTGCGCGACGCGGGTGGCGCTCAGGCCGCTCAGGGCCGAGGTGTCCAGCTGCGCGAGGCCGGCGGCCGGCACGGCGGCGAAGGCGTCCGTCGACAGCGCGTTGATCCAGTCGGCGGAGAAGTCGCTCCAGCGGCCCTCGTCGATGGCCGCCACCTGCGCGACGGACAGCGCGGCAACCGCGTCGGGACGCAGGGCATCCAGGCCCATGCCGCTGATGAGTTCCGGGCTCAGCGCCCGGACGGCGCTGGCGGACAAGCCGGCGACGCCGGCGTCCAGGCTGCCCAGCGACGTGATCGAGAGGAGTTGCTCGACGCTCAGGGCGGCCACCGCGTCGGCGCTCAGCTCCGAGACGCGGAAGGCGCTCAGCCCGGCCAGCGCGGCGCTGGTGAATTGCGCGACCTTGGCCGGCGTGATGGCGGCGAAGGCCTGCGGCGACAGCGCGTTGAGCCAGCGCGCCGACAGGTACTTGCCGTCGATGCCGATCGCGGCGACCTGCTCCGGCGACAGCGCCGCGGCGGCCCTGTCGCCCAGCCAGTGGATGTTGATCAGCTTGCCGACCTGGGCGGGGCTCAGGCCCCGCACCTGGTCGGCCGTCATGCCCTGGACCGCCGCGCCCTTCAGATAGTTCAGGGGCGCGATGGCGCTCAACTGGGCCGCGCTCATCGCGGACACCATGGCGCCGGTGAAGGCGGCGACCTGGGTGCCGGTCAGCCATTGGCAGTGGGGGATGTCCAGGCCGGCGAGGTCGGCGGGCGCCAGCGCCGCGATCTGGGCGGCCGTCAGGGCGGTGAACTGGGCTTTGGTCAGGGTATTCAGGGTGGTCATGGTGTGGTGAGCTGGTGGCTCTTTCGAGGGAGGGAATGGCCGGAAAAGGTCGGCCGCGGGACAACAGCGGGCGCTTCTCCTCGGTCCTTCCGGGAGTCGCGCGGGCTTGGGGGGAATCAGGGGGTGGGCAGCGGGCCGTCGAGCGCGGCGATGCCGTCTCTATTCATTTCGCCGAGGTCCGACATCAATTTCAGCCGGGCCGCGTTCCACTGGTATTCGCACTGGGCTCGTGCATCGAGCGCGTCGACCAGGGTGCCTTGGGCGGAAATCAGTTCCAGGATGTCCGAGACGCCGCGTTCATATCGATTCGTCGCGGAATCCATGGCCGATTGCGCGGCCTGGAGCAATTGATTCGCGGCGTCGATGTTGTCCAGCGAGGCCGCCAATTCCGCGTGGGTCTTGACCAGCTCCAGCAGGACGCGGTTTTCGGTGTCCGTCACCTGCAGTTCGGATTTCTCCGCCTGCGCCTGGGCTTCCTGGATCTTGTTGCGACGGGAATCACCATCGAACAGCGGAATCGTGATCGTGGCGCCGACGGTGAAGGTGCTCGAGCGCGAGGCCTGGACGCTCTGGTTCGGATAACCATTGCGGTAGTTGGCCGCGGTGAAGTCGATGGTGGGGCGCCCGGCCGCCCGGGCGGCGGCGACGCCGGCCTGGCTCGCGTCGCGCTGATAGCGGGCGGCGAGGATGGCCGGGTGGTGGGCCCTGGCCTCATCCAGCAGCTGGCCCAGGTCGGGCAAATCGGCGCGCGACGGGGTCGGGCTCTTGTCCGGGAGGCGCAGCGCCGTGCCGGCCGGCACGCCCATGGTCTGGACCAGCACCGCGGTGGCCTTGTCCAGCTCCGCCTTGGCGCGCTGCAGGTTCAAGCGTGCGCGGGCCAGCGAGGCCTCGGCCTGCAGGGTGTCGGCGCGACTGGCGGCGCCCTTCTGCTCCCGGTCGCGGGCGGCGTCACGGGTGCGCTGCGCCAGCGCCACCGACTGCTGGCGCGCGCCCAGCGTGGCGCTCGCCTGCAGGGCGGAGAAATAGGCCTGGATGGTGTCGGAGACGGTCCGGCGCACGGCGTCGTCGTAGGTGCTGGTGGCCGCGGTCAGCAGGCGTTCGGCCATTTCCTCGCGGGCGGCGCGCTCGCCGAAGTCGAAGAGTCGCCAGCTCAGGCCGAGATAACTGCTGTAGCCGGTGACGCGCTGGTTGCCGCCCGGCGACTGGGTGCTCTGGCTGGTATTGCTTTGCGCCGTCAGCGAGGCATTGACCGTCGGGAGATAAGCCGCCTTGGCCGCGGCCAGTTGGATTTTCTGCGCCTTGATGGAAACCCAGGCCGTGGCTGTGCGGGTATCCCGGCACAGGGCACTGTCGACGGCGGCGCTGAGCGTAACCAGGGTTTGGGCATCGAGGGTGGTCGTGCAATCCGGTGGGGTTTCCGCCAAGGCGCCAATTTGAATGGCGCCGCCGATGCCAAAGGCCAGTATTGGCCGCAGCCAGAGGTGATTGATCGACCGCATGGAAACTCCCTGGAAACTGGCCCGGCGGACTGCTGGGTCACGGCGAAAATCTCAATTCGCCAGGTCAGTTTAGGAAGCGAAAGAAGGCTCCGGATGTCGATTCCGTCAATGTCTTTCGGCGGCGGCTGAACCGATCATCGATTGATCAATTCAAGGGATTCTGCTGCCTTGATTCTGCTGATTTTGTTGAGGCCAATCACCCGAATGGGTGGGGTGCCTGAATATGTTATTGACGCGTTGAGAAACTACTAATGTTTGCTAGTTAATTTGAGTAGGTATTCCAGCAAATCGCGGCGTCAATTGGTTTGGCGTCGCGCGCGCCCACCCTCCGCGAAGCCAGGCGCCATCGGCGATGCGCGCCCTTTCGCGGACGAACGAAAGCCGGCGCGCGATGCAGGGCATCGGGCGCCGGCGGACTAGCAAAAAGAAGGGAGTGAGTGGCTCAGCGGCCCATGAAGGCGTCGGCGCGCAGGGTCACCACCAGGGTGTCGCGGTGGCCCGGATGGGTGGGCTCCATCGGCTGGATGGGGGTGGTCTCGTGGATCACGCGCTCGTCGTCGAGCAGCAGCAGCGTCCAGGGCTCCATCATCGTGAAGCGCTGGCCGCGCGGACCGTCGGCCTCGAAGACGCGCGACTCGCCCCCCTTGATGCCATGGCGGGCCAGCATGAAGACGGCCACCAGGTCCACGCCGTCGCGGTGCGCGCCTTCGGGCGTCGGGCGGCCGATGCCGCCGGCGGTGTCGATGCGGAACTGGTGCGCCTCGACGAACCACGGGCGCGCGCCCTTGAGCCGGTCGGCCACGCCCGCCAGGCCCAGCAGCAGGCGCGGCCAGATGGGCAGCTCCACGGCGGCGGGCTCCATGGGCTCGAACCAGCGCTCGATGCCGCCGTGCAGCGCGTTGTAGTCCACCGGCTGCCAGTGCGCGCGGTGCGGCGCCAGGCGCACCGACGGGTCGGCCTGCGCGTCGACGACGAAGCTCGCGTGCCGCCGGAAGCGGTAGCGACCGCCGTCGCGCAGGTAGGCGTCGGGCGGCAGGTCGTTCCAGAAGGGTTGCAGCCCGCGCAGGTCACTCGCCTGGCAGTGCAACCAATGCGTCAGGCTCTCCGGCGCGATGACGGTGTGACCGAGGTCCTGCAGTTGCTGCTCGAACTGCGCGGCGCTGGAGTAGGGCGGCGGGAAATGCTTCATGCCCGCGAGTATCGGACGCCTCACCCGCCCTGGCGCATGTCACGCCGGCAACACGGGATTCGCGGTGCGCAAAGCGCTGCCGCCGGCTCAGCCGGCGTGCTTGTCAGCCTCGGAGGTGAACGCGTCGGCGTAGAACTCCTCCGCCGGCAGGCCGCAGCGGGCGACGAAGTCGCGCTGCGCCGACTCCACCATGACGGGCGCGCCGCAGGCGTAGACCTGGTGGCGCGAGAGGTCCGGCAGGTCGGCCATCACGGCCTGGTGGACGAATCCGGTGCGACCGGTCCAGCCGTCCTCGGCCCTGGGCTCGGACAGCACCGGCACGTAGCTCAGCGTGGGCATCGCCGCGGCGGCCTGGACCGCCCAGTCGTGCAGGTAGAGGTCGGCCTGGCCGCGCGCGCCCCAGTACAGCGTCACCGGGCGGGTGATGCCCTGGTCCTGGATGCGCTCCAGGATCGCCTTGATCGGCGCGAAGCCGGTGCCCGAGGCCAGCAGCACGATCGGCTTGTCGCTGTCCTCGCGCAGGAAGAAGCTGCCGAAGGGGCCTTCCATGCGAAGGATGTCCTTTTCCTTGAGCGCGCCGAAGACGTGGTCGGTGAACTTGCCGCCGGGCATGTGGCGGATGTGCAGCTCGATGGCCGGCGGGGTGCCCAGGCGGCTCGGTGCATTGGCCATCGAGTAGCTGCGGCGGGCGCCGTCGCGCAGGATGAACTCGACGTACTGGCCGGCGCGGTATTGCAGGTTCTGGTTGGCCGGCAGCTGCAGCCGGACGACGGCGACGTCGCCGGCCGGCTTCTCGATAGTGATCACGCGGCTGGGCAGCTTGAGCACCGGGAACTCGCCGGCGCCGGGCACCGTGCGGGCCTCGACGACGCAATCGGTCTGCGGCCTGGCGCAGCAGGTGAGGATCATGCCGGCGGCTTCCTCGGCCGGCGGCAGCGCCTTGGACTGGTGCTCGCCGTGCACGACCTGGCCCTCGACCAGCTTGCTCTTGCAGGAACCGCAGGCGCCGTCCTTGCAGCCGTAGGGCAGGCCGATGCCCTGGCGGATGGCGGCGGCCAGCACGGTTTCGTCGTCGTCGACGGTGAAGTTGCGGCCGGCGGGCAGGACGGTGACCTGGAAGCTCATGGTGCGGGGCGGCGCGGACGGACCCGCGTCATGTCGAGAGGGAAAGGAAGGCGGCGGAAGCGACACGGCCCGCGCGGTCCGGAGACCGGGGCGCGAGCCGTGCCAGCCGTAAACTGGCCCGCCATTTTGCCCCAGCCCCGCAGCGCCCCTCGTCATGCCTGGTTCCCCGTCCGCTTCGCCCGCCGCTTCCCATCGCGCCCGCCGCGGCCGCCTGTTGATCGTCGGCTGTGGCGACGTCGGCCTGCGCGTGCTGCGGCTGCTGGCCGGGCGCTGGACGGTCTTCGCGCTGACCAGCAGCGCCGCGCGCGTCGACGCGCTGCGCGCCGCGGGCGCGATCCCGCTGATCGGCGACCTGGACGACGCGGCGACGCTCGGTCGGCTCGCCGGCCTGGCGGACCGGGTGCTGCATCTGGCGCCGCCGGCCGCGCAGGGGCGCACCGACGAACGCACGCGGCACCTGCTGCAGGCGCTGTCGCGCTCGGGGGCGCCGCGGCACCTGGTCTATGCCAGCACCAGCGGCGTCTACGGCGACTGCGGCGGCGCGCGCATCGATGAGACGCGCCGTCCGAATCCGTCCAACGAGCGCGCCTGGCGCCGCGTCGATGCCGAGTCGCAGCTGCGCCAGTGGGGGCGGGCGACCGGCTGCCCGGTGACGATCCTGCGGGTGCCCGGCATCTATGCGTTCGACCGCGCCGGCGGGCATCCGCGCGAGCGGCTGGGCAAGGGCCTGCCGGTGCTGGCGCGCGAGGACGACGTCTACACCAACCACATCCAGGCCGATGACCTGGCGCGCGCCTGCCTGCTGGCGCTGATGCGCGGGCCGGCGCAGCGGGTGATCCACGCGAGCGACGACAGCGAGCTGCTGATGGGCGACTACTTCGACCTGGCCGCCGCGTTGTGCGGTTTGGCGCCGCCGGCGCGGGTCGCGCGCGCGCAGGCGTCGGCGGTGTTCTCGCCGATGCAGATGAGCTTCATGAATGAATCGCGCCGGATGGACAACGGTCGGCTCAAGCGCGAACTGCGCCTGCGGCTGCGTTATCCGACGCCGCGCGAGGGCCTGCTGGCGGTCGAACGCTGACCGCCGCGGGGGAGTCGCCGAGGGCTGAGCGTCCCGGCCGGCTTCAGCGCCGCCGTCCGCCGCGCCAGTAGTTCACCATCAGCCAGGCGCCCAGCATGCCGCCCAGGTGGGCGAAGTGGGCGATGCCGCTGGAGCTCGTGATGCCGAGCACCAGCTCGATCGCGCCGAAGATGGCGACGAAGACCTTGGCCTTCATCGGGATCGGGGGGAAGAGCGGCATGATGATCCGGTCCGGGAACATCAAGCCGTAGGACAGCAGCAGGCCGAAGAGCGCGCCCGAGGCGCCCACCGTCGGCGCGCCCGAGCCGATCAGCAGCGTGAACACGAGCTGCGCGGCGGCGGCCGTCAGCGCGCTGGCCACCAGCAGCTGCGCGTAGCGCTTGCCGCCCCACAGCGCTTCCAGCTCCGAGCCGAACATCCACAGGCCCAGCATGTTGAAGAACAGGTGCCAGGCGTCGCCGTGCAGGAAGGCGTAGGTCAGCGGCTGCCAGGGCTCGAAGCGGCCGGTGTTCAGCGGCCACAGCGCCATCTGGAAGTTCAGCATCGCCAGCGAGGGCACGACGATGGGCAGGCAGAACAGGCCCACGCAGATCAGCATGAAGGCCTTGGTGACCGGTGGAATGAATGGCATCGCGGCGCGTCTTCGGGGGAGACAAAGGAAAGGCGCCCTGCGGCGCCACCGGCGAATCCTGACCCCCGTCGTTGGGGGCAGGACGATCGGGCGAGTGTATCCAAGCTTGATGAGGGCAAGCACTGGCCCCCATCGGCGCGACCGCAGTGCGAGCGACGGCCGCGCCGATGTCGCGGGGGCGCGGCGGATCGCGCGGGCGCGGCGACGCCGAGCCGCGAATGCGGAACGAATGCGGAACGATGGGGCGTTGCTGAGACGAGAGCTGACCACTTTCCAGAGTGGTGCCCGGAGTCGGACTCGAACCGACACGCCTTGCGGCGGGGGATTTTGAGTCCCCTGCGTCTACCGATTTCGCCATCCGGGCGTCATCAGCAACGCGGCCCCGGTCGGATCGACGCTGGGGCCGCTGTGCGGGCCATCAACTGAAGCTTCGTCGTGGACAGAGCCAGAGGGGCCGCGAAAGAAAAGGCATTATGCCACCACAGCCATACGCCGACTGAGAGAATGCGCGGCTATGAGTGATGCAAGCGCCTTCGATCCCACGAGCTATCCGACCCTGGAAGACGTCATCGGCCACACGCCGCTGGTGCGGTTGCAACGCGTGCTGGGCCCGGCGCTGGCCGCGCGCGGCAATGTGCTGCTGGCCAAGCTGGAGGGCAACAACCCGGCGGGCTCGGTCAAGGATCGTCCGGCCATCAGCATGATCCGGCGCGCCGAGGAGCGCGGCGAGATCAAGCCCGGCGACACGCTCATCGAGGCGACCTCCGGCAACACCGGCATCGCGCTGGCGATGGCCGCGGCGATCCGCGGCTACCGGATGGTGCTGATCATGCCGGAGGACCTGTCGGTCGAGCGCGCCCAGACGATGAAGGCCTTCGGCGCCGAGCTGATCCTGACGCCGCGCTCCGGCGGCATGGAATACGCCCGCGACCTGGCCGAGCAGATGCAGCGTGACGGCAAGGGCCGCGTGCTCGATCAATTCGCCAATGGCGACAACCCCCGCATCCATTACGAGACCACCGGTCCCGAGATCTGGCGCGACACCGGCGGCCGCGTCACCCACTTCGTCAGCGCGATGGGCACGACCGGCACCATCACCGGCGTGTCGCGCTTCCTGAAGGAGCAGAACCCGGACGTGCGCATCGTCGGCGCGCAGCCGGCGGAAGGCTCGCGCATCCCCGGCATCCGCAAGTGGCCGCCGGCCTACCTGCCCAAGATCTACCGCCCGGAAACGGTGGACGAGCTGGTGCTGGTCGGCCAGTCCGATGCCGAGGACATGGCCCGCCGGCTGGCCCGCGAGGAAGGCCTGTTCGGCGGCATCTCGGCCGCGGGCGCCTGCTGGGTCGCGATGCAGATCGCGCGCCAGGTGAGCAACGCGACGATCGTGTTCGTCGTCTGCGACCGCGGCGACCGCTACCTGTCGACCGGCGTGTTCCCGGCTTGATGGTCGGAGGGCTGAGGGCCTGACTGCCTGACGGGCGGCCGGCGATCGGGGATGATCGCCGGATCGTGATCCGACGGCGCCGCGCGCCTTTGCCCATGACCTTCCGCTTCTGCCCGCAATGCGCCAGCGAACTGGCGTGGATCGAACTGCCGGAGGACGGCGGCCCCAAGACCCGGCTGCGCTGCCCCCGCTGCGACTTCACCCACTGGAACAACCCGACACCGGTGCTGGCGGCGGTGGTCGAGTGCGTCGACCGCGAGGGCCAGGTCTTGCTCGCCCGCAACGCCGCCTGGCCGGGGCGCTTCTTCGGATTGATCACCGGCTTCATGGAGGCCGGCGAGTCGCCGGAGGAGGGCATCCGGCGCGAGGTGCTGGAGGAGACCTCGCTCGAGGCCCTGGGCGCGACGCTGATCGGCGTCTACGACTTCCAGAAGAAGAACCAGGTCATCATCGCGTACCACGTGCCGGCGCGCGGCGAGGTCACGCTGTCGCCGGAGCTGGTCGAGTACTCGCTGACGCCGCCGGAGCAGCTCGAATGCTGGCCCGCCGGGACCGGCCAGGCGCTGGCGGACTGGCTGCGCGGTCGCGGCCTCGAGCCGAAGTGGATGGCGCCGCGCAGCTGAGCCGGGCTGACTAGAATCCGCCACATCGCCGGTGCGCGCGCCGGTCAGGACACAAACATGGACATCCACAAGGAACTCGACACCCGCGGACTGAACTGCCCGCTGCCCATCCTCAAGGCCAAGAAGGCGCTGGCGGAAATGGAAAGCGGCCAGCTGCTCAAGGTGGTCGCGACCGACCCGGGATCGATGCGCGACTTCCAGGCCTTCTCGCGCCAGACCGGCAATGAGCTGGTCGAGCAGACCAGCGCCGGCGACGAGTTCATCCACGTGCTCAAGCGCCGCTGAGCGCGGATCCGGAAACGAAGAAGGCCACGCGTTGCGTGGCCTTCGTGCTTCATGACGGGACAGTGACGGGAAGTCCTGCCGTCAGAAGTTCAGGGCGGTCAGATTTCCAGCGACTTCAGGTACTCGCGGAAGCTGGCGCCCAGTTGCGGATGGTCCAGCGCGAGCTCGACGTTGGCCTGCAGGAAACCTTCCTTGCTGCCGCAGTCGTAGCGCTTGCCGTCGTAGCGGAAGGCGAAGACCTTCTCGCGGCGCATCAGCGCGGCGATGCCGTCCGTCAGCTGGATCTCGCCGCCGACGCCGCGCGGCTGCGTGGCGATCTCGCGGAACACGCCCGGCGTGAGGATGTAGCGGCCGGCCACGCCCAGGCGCGACGGCGCGTCCTCGGGATTGGGCTTCTCGACCATGTGGGTCAGGTCCATCAGGCGGTCGCTGATGGCAGAGCCTGCCACGATGCCGTAGCGCTTGGTGTGCTCGGCGGGCACTTCCTGGACGGCCAGGATGGAGGCCTGCCATTCGGAGAACTGGTCCACCATCTGCTTGAGCACCGGTGGCTTGCCCACCATCAGGTCGTCGGCCAGCAGCACCGCGAAGGGCTCGTTGACGACCACGCATTGCGCGCACAGCACCGCGTGGCCCAGGCCCAGGGCCTTGGGCTGGCGGATGTAGATGCACTCCATGTCGTCGGGCTTGATCGAATGGACCAGCGCGAGCAGTTCCTTCTTGCCGGCGGCCTCGAGTTCGGTCTCGAGTTCGAATGCGGTGTCGAAGTGATCGGGAATGGCGCGCTTGTTACGTCCATTCACGAAGATCATCTGGCGGATGCCGGCCGCGTAGGCCTCCTCCACTGCGTACTGGATCAGCGGCTTGTCGACCACCGGCAGCATCTCCTTGGGCTGCGCCTTGGTGGCGGGCAGGAAGCGAGTGCCAAGTCCAGCAACCGGGAAGATTGCCTTGTTGATGAGGGCCATTTACGTACACTCCAACGGTAATTGCGCCGGCATTCTTGCATGGCGCTACTGAAAGAAAATCAAACAATCCTCTCCAAACCCCTCATGTCAGTGCTAGTCCTGGAACCGCTGGAGGCAGACGTCCTGGAATGGCTGGCGGAGCGCCATGCCGTGCAGGTCGCCCCCGAGCCGGCGGACGCGCCGCTGACGCTGAGAGAGCATGTTGCGCAGGCCCAGGCAATTTTCCTGCCCGCCTCCGTCGCGCTGGACGCGGACACCGTCCGCCGCGCGCCGCGACTGCGTGCCGTCGGGCGCATCGGCGCCGGCGCGGAGAACATCGATCTGGAAGCCTGCCGCGCCGCCAACATCGAAGTGGTGCGCGCGCCGACGGCGGCGGCCTCGGCCGAAGCGGAGTTCGTCATCGGCGCCTTGCTCGCGCTGCTGCGCCGCGTGCCGGTGCAGGGCGCGGACGGCCAGTGGGTGGGGCGCGAGCTCGGTTGCGCCACCATCGGCCTGGTGGGCCTGACGCCCTCGGCGCGCCAGCTCGCCACGCTGCTGCCGGTGTTTGGTGCGCGCGTGATCGGTTATGACCCCAGCCTGCACCATGCCGATCCGCTCTGGGCGCAGTGGGGCATCGAACCCTATGGACTGCGCGAACTGATGCAGGCCGCCGACGGCGTCAGCGTGCAGCTCGCGTATTTCCCGCGCTACCGCGGCCTGATCGGCGAGCGGGTGCTGAACTTCTGCAAGCCGTCTCAGGTGCTGGTGTCGACCTCGCACTCGGCCCTGTTCGACGAACAGGCGCTGGCGGACGCGCTGCATGGCGGCCGATTGCTGGCCGCGTGGCTGGACCTGATGGAGCCCGGCCTGATGGAAGCCGGGCGCCCCTTGCATGGGGCGCCCGGTCTGCAGGTCACGCCGCGCGTGGCGGCGACGACCCGGGAGTCACGGATGCGCGCCGCGTGGAGCGTGGCGCGGCGGATCTCGGAGATCCTGTCCACGCCCGCGACGCAGGCCGAATTCAGGCCGACCCACCCAGGCGCGCTGCCTGATCTTTTAGCCGAACCACGGTGGCGCTGAAGTCGGCGATGCGCTGACGTTCCTGCTCCACGACGGCCGCCGGGGCGCGCGCCACGAAGCTCTCATTACCCAGCTTGGCATTGGCCTTGGCGACCTCGCCTTCCAGGCGGGCAATCTCCTTGGCGATGCGGGCGCGCTCGGCCTCGACGTCGATCTCCACTTTCAGCGCCAGGCGCGCCGCGCCGTGCACCAGCACCGGCGACATCGCGCTCTGCTGGTTGAAGGCGGCCTCGTCCTCGATCAGCTCGACGCTCTGCAGCTTGGCCAGCACCTTCAGCGCCGGCGCGGCCTCGCGCAGGAAGGACAGGTCGCCGCCGGCCAGCAGCGGCACGCGGTCGGACGGGCTCAGGCCCATCTCGCCGCGCAGGCTGCGGCAGGTGCCGACCACGGCCTTGAGCTGCTCGACCCAGGCGATGGCCTGCGGGTCGATGCGCTCGGGCTGCGCGACCGGGTAGGGCGCGGTCACCAGGTAGTCGGTGGACTTGCGGCCGGCGATCGGCGCGACGGTCTGCCAGAGTTCCTCGGTGATGAAGGGCGCGATCGGGTGCAGCAGACGCAGGATGGTCTCGAGCACGCGGATCAGCGTGCGGCGCGTGCCGCGCTGCGCGGCCTCGTTGCCCTCGGCCTGCGCGGTCTGCAGCTGCACCTTGGCCAGCTCCAGATACCAGTCGCAGTACTCGTCCCACACGAAGGAATAGATCGCGTTGGCGACCTGGTCCAGGCGGTAGTCGGCGAAGCCCTGCGCGACGGCCTGCTCGACCTGCTGCAGCTCGCTGACGATCCAGCGGTCGGCCTGCGAGAACTGCAGGTAACCGTGCGCGCTGCCGCCTGGCGCGCATTGCTCCTTCGAGTGCTCGACCAGGCCGCAGTCCTGGCCTTGCGTGTTCATCAGCACGAAGCGGGTGGCGTTCCACAGCTTGTTGCAGAAGTTCCGGTAGCCCTCGCAGCGCTTGCTGTCGAAGTTGACGCTGCGGCCCAGCGTCGCCATCGCCGCGAAGGTGAAACGCAGCGCGTCGGCGCCGTAGCCGGGGATGCCTTCGGGGAATTCCTTCTCGGTGGCCTTGCGGACCTTGGGCGCGGTCTCGGGCTTGCGCAGGCCCTGGGTGCGCTTGTCCAGCAGCGGGGCCAGCTCGATGCCGTCGATCAGGTCGACCGGGTCCAGCACGTTGCCCTCGGACTTGCTCATCTTCTTGCCCTGCGCGTCCAGCACCAGGCCGTGGATGTACACATGCTTGAAGGGCACCTTGCCGGTGAAGTGCGTCGTCATCATGATCATCCGGGCGACCCAGAAGAAGATGATGTCGTAGCCGGTGACCAGCACCGACGACGGCAGGAACAGGTCCTGCTCGAGCGTCTTGGCGGGCCAGCCCAGCGTCGAGAACGGCACCAGCGCCGACGAGTACCAGGTGTCCAGCACGTCCTCGTCGCGCTTGAGCGGGCCGGTGTAGCCGGCGGCGGTGGCCTTGGCCTGCGCCTCGGCCTCGTCATGGGCGACGAAGATCTCGCCGCCCGTGCCGAACCAGGCCGGGATCTGGTGGCCCCACCAGAGCTGGCGCGAGATGCACCAGTCCTGGATGTTGCCCATCCACTGGTTGTAGGTGTTGACCCAGTTCTCGGGCACGAACCTGACCTCGCCGCTGGCGACCACGTCGATGGCCTTCTGCGCGATGGACTTGCCGTCCTTGCCCGGCTTGCTGGTGGCGACGAACCACTGGTCCGTCAGCATCGGCTCGACGATCTGCCCGGTGCGCGTGCAGCGCGGGACCATCAGCTTGTGCTTCTTGACCTCGACCAGCAGGCCTTGCTCCTCCAGCGCCTTGACGATCGCCTTGCGCGCCGCGAAGCGGTCCAGGCCGCGGTACTCGGCCGGGATCTCGTCCATCGTGTCGACGACGGTCGCGTCCAGCGTGAAGATGGTCAGCATCGGCAGCTGGTGGCGCTGGCCGACCTGGTAGTCGTTGGTGTCGTGGGCCGGCGTGACCTTGACGACGCCGGTGCCGAATGCCTTGTCGACGTACTCGTCGGCGATCACCGGCACCAGGCGACCGGTGATGGGCAGCTTCACCTGCTGGCCGATCAGGTGCTTGTAGCGCTCGTCCTCGGGATGGACCATCACCGCGGTGTCGCCCAGCATGGTCTCGGGCCGCGTGGTCGCCACGACCAGCGACTCGCCGCCCTCGGCCAGCGGATAGCGGATGTGCCACAGCGAACCTTCCTCCTCCTCGCTCTCGACCTCGAGGTCGGAGACGGCGGACTTCAGGATCGGGTCCCAGCTGACCAGGCGCTTGCCGCGGTAGATCAGGCCTTCGTCGAAGAGCTTGACGAAGGTGTCGACGACGACGGTCGACAGCTTCTCGTCCATCGTGAAGTACTCGTGGCCCCAGGACACCGAGTCGCCCATGCGGCGCATCTGCTGCGTGATGGTGGAGCCGGACTGCTGCTTCCATTCCCAGACGCGGGCGACGAAGTTCTTGCGGCCCAGGTCGTGGCGGCTCTGGCCCTGGCCCTGCAGCTGGCGCTCGACGACGATCTGCGTGGCGATGCCGGCGTGGTCGGTGCCGGGGACCCACAGCGTGTTGTGGCCGCGCATCCGGTGGTAGCGCGTCAGCGAGTCCATGATGGTCTGGTTGAACGCATGCCCCATGTGCAGCGTGCCGGTGACGTTGGGCGGCGGCAGCTGGATGCTGAACGACGGCCTGGCCGGATCGAGCGTCGGCTCGTAGAGGCCCTTGGACTCCCACAGCGGGCCCCAATGGGCTTCGAGAGAGGCGGGTTCGAAGGACTTGGCGAGTTCGGTCATGGGGGCGCTCCGCCGCGAGGCGGTGTCATCTAGGCGAGGGACACGGAGCCGGCGATTGTAGAGGGCCATGGCTCCGGCGAGCCCCGTTCCGGGCGCGCGGAACGGGGGACAGCCGAGGGGGGAGAACAGTCGCCCGGGCGGGGGATGTCGAAAACCAGACCCCTGACGCGTCGTGTCAGCAGAGGCGCTGCCTCCCCCCTTGGAGGCATTCCGTCGGGTGGGCAGGGGGCGATACAAAACGAAAAGCAGCGATACCGCGGTGAGATGCCCCGACGAGGCGGCATGGGAATCATGGCGACATGGATTCACCGCCCGGACAACCGGGCTTTACCGAGGAACTGCACCATGCACCTGTTTCGACGCTGGAGCCACCACCATGAACGTCAGCACGCTCACTTCGGCCACGATGGTCGCTTCGGTCCTTTCGGCCCTGTGTGTGACGATGGCTTCTACGGCCCGCTGCCCGTCCACGGCCCCTGGCACCGGTTCGCCGGTTTCGGCGGTTTCCCGTGGGGCTGGGGCGGGCTCGGACGCGAGCAATTCCGACACGGCCGCCACCGCCACCACGGTGGCCCTGGTCACCACGGCGGTGATGGGTGGGGCGGCTTCGGCGGGGGCCTGGGACCCGATGCCCACGGTCGCCGCGGCGGGCGGCTGCAAGCCCGGGCCCGCGCCTTTCTGGACCTGAGCGACAGCCAGGCCGAGCTGCTGGAGCGCCTGGTCGACCAGCTCGGCACGGCGCGGCGCGCGGTCAAGGCGCTGGCCCGTGGTCCGGAGGTCGCCCGGCTGATCGAGAGCGACAACTTCCGCCGCGAGGAGGCGCAGGAACTCTTCGACGGCCAGGTCGAGGCGCTGCGGGCGACCGGTCCCGCGCTGTTGGCGGCCGTCGGCGACTTCTTCGACGCGCTCGACTTCGACCAGCAGCAGATGCTGCGTTTCCTGTTGCGCCGGCTGCGTCGCCGCGCCGGACGCGACGGACGCGACGGACGCGACGGCGGCCGGGGTGGCCGCGACCGTCGCGACGGTCACGGCGCTGCCAACGACCGGGGCCTTTGATGGACGGCCGCGACTGCCGGCAGCCTCCGGGGCTGCTGCGGCCGGTCATCGACCGCAACCGCTGCGAAGGCAAGGGCGATTGCGTCGAGGTCTGCCCCTATGGCGTGTTCTCGGTCGGCACCTTGCCGGCGGAGCGCCGCAAGGACCTGAGCCTCTTCGGCAAGCTGCGCGGTTATGCGCACGGCTGGCAGCAGGCCTTCACGCCGAATGCCGACGCCTGCCGGGCCTGCGGCCACTGCGTGAAGGCCTGCCCGGAGCGCGCCATCACGCTGGTCCGGCACACGCGCGCCGCGGGCGCCGACGGCTCCCCGGGCCAGGCGGCTGGGCACAATGGACGGCACGATGCACCGACTGCTGCTGATTGACGACGACGAGGCGCTGGCCGCGCCGCTGGCGAGCTACCTGGCGCGTTTCGACTTCGCGCTGAGCGCCGTGACGCGGCCGAGCGCCGCGCTGGCGCGGCTGGCCGAGGAGCGCTTCGACGCGCTGATCCTGGACGGCATGCTGCCGGAGATGGACGGCTTCGCCTTCTGCAAGCGCGTGCGCGGCGGCAGCGAGCCGTGGCGCGAGATCCCGATCCTGATGCTGACCGCGCGGGGCGACCTGACCGACCGGGTGGTGGGCCTGGAGCTGGGCGCGGACGATTACCTGGCCAAACCCTTCGAGCCCCGCGAGCTGGCCGCGCGCCTGCAGACCATCCTGCGCCGCACGCGCCTGGCGCCGGCGGCGGTCGCGCCGGCGACGCTGCTGCGCTTCGAGGGGCTGGAGATCGACACCGCGCGCCGCCTGGTCACGGCCGGCACCGGCCCCGTCGAGCTGACCAGTACCGAATACGAGCTGCTGGTGATGCTCGCCCGCGAGCCCGGGCGGGTGTTCTCCCGCGACGAGATCCTGAACCGGCTGCGCGGGCAGGAGGCCGATCTGTTCACCCGGGCGGTGGACATCCTGGTGAGCCGTATGCGTCGCAAGCTCGAGCCGCTGGAGGCGCTCAAGACGCTGCGCAACGCGGGCTACTGCTTCGCGTTGCCGGTAGCGGGCGGTGCGGCGTCCGGCGGCGGGGAGGGCGGGTCATGAAGGGACCGCGTCACCCCTACGACCATTGGCGCGACCGGCTCGACCGGCGGGACCGGCGCGGCGACCGCGGCGACGGCGGCGACCGCAATGACGGCAATGACGGTAATGACGGCAACGACCGCCATGCGCCGTGGGAACGGCGCGCGCGCGGCGCGGCCGGATCGGCCGGCCCGGACGGTCCCGGCGGTCCCGGCGAGTGGAGCGACCCCCGCTGCGGCGATCCGCGCTGGCATGCGCCGCGCGACGCCTGGTGGTTGCGCCTGCACGAGGAACGGCTCAGGCACCACCGCAAGCGCCTGGACAAGATGCGGCGCTGGGCGGAGATGGAGGCCATGGGCGGCCCGTTCCCGCGGGGCCGCGGCTGGCGCTGGCATATGCGGGCGCGCAACCGCTGGCACCAGCGGTGGCATCGCCACCATGCGCACTTCAAGCATTCGCTGGGCGCGCGGCTGATCGCGATCTTCGTCGTGCTGGCCTGCGCGGGTAGCGCGATCCTGTGGGGCTCGATGAAGGTCGAGTACGGGTGGCTCTGGGCCGTGCCGCTGCTGTTGCTGGTGACCGGCCTGGCCTACGGCGGCATCCGCCGCCTGGTGGCGCCGCTGCGCGAGCTGGCGGCGGGCGCGGAGGCCTTCGGGCGCGGCGACCTCGCGCATCGCGTGCCCATCCGCCACCGCGACGAGATCGGCGACCTGGCGCACCGCTTCAACCAGATGGCCCAGGACATCCAGGCGATGCTCGACGGCAAGCGCGCCCTGCTGCTGGCGATCAGCCATGAGCTGCGCAGCCCGCTGACGCGCGCGCGGCTGCATGCGGAACTGGTCGACGAGGGGGCCTCGAAGGCGGCGCTGCTGGACGAGCTGGCGCAGATGCGGGAGTTGATCTCGGCCCTGCTGGAGAGCGAGCGGCTGGGCAGCGGGCATCGCGCGCTGCAGGTCGGCGATTGCGACCTCGGCGCGCTGGCGCGCGAGCAGGACCAGCCCGGCGTCACGCTCAGCATCGATCCCGACCTGCCCGTGCTGCAGCTGGACCGGATGCGGGTGCAACTGCTGCTGCGCAACCTGGTGCACAACGCGCTGCGTCACAACGACGCGGCGAGCGGCCCGGTGCGGGTCAGCGTCGAGCGCGATGGCGACGGCGTGCGGCTCACCGTGCGCGACCACGGCCCCGGCGTGCCGCCCGAGGCGCTCCCACAGCTCGGCCAGCCCTTCTTCCGCCCCGACGAGGCGCGCGCGCGCAGCGAAGGCGGCGTGGGCCTGGGACTGTCGCTGTGCCGGCTCGTGGCCGAGGCGCACGGCAGCCGGCTCGAGTTGCGCAATGCCGAACCGGGGTTCGAGGCGGTCGTGCGATTCCGCTGAGCCGCCTCAAGCGAGTGGCTCTCGTCGCGGGTGTCACCGAGACAAGTCGGTCGCCCCACGAGGACTGGTGTGGCGCTCATGCCGACGGTTTCATCGAATCGATTTCATTGATCTTTTCGTGCCAGGTCTTGCGCCGGCCACGCTGAAGATGCATCCCCCGCGTCGCTGATGCGGTCCCTGTCATCCCCACGAAGGTGATGCCTATGCATTGATCCGATCCGAACTGGAGCTGTCCATGTCCACGATGTCCCTCTCTCCCTCCGCCCCGGCCATTCCGGCCGTCCCGATGACGCCGTCCGGCTGTCCCGTCACCGCCGCCGCGGCACTGCTCGACGAGGCCGACGAGCCTGACGAGCGCAACGAGTCCGACGGGCTCGACGAGCGCGACCTGCCCAAGGCGGCCCGCGGCGCCAGCGCGCCTCCGCCGGCGCCGCCCCCGCGTCCCCCGAAGCTGCTGTTCATGCAGGAGGTCCTCGAGCAGATCCGCCCCCTGGAGGGCATGACGCGCGAGGAGTTCGAGGCCTTCCTCTACAGCTCGCGGATGTATCCCTCGCTGAGCCGCTTCGAGCCCGCCTGCGTCGAGTATTTCGTCCCGCGCAGCGACATCACTGTCGGCCTGGCGATGAAGACGCTGCGCGAGCGCATCGAGCATGCGGCGGTCGTGGCCGAACTCGTCTACCGCCTCAAGCGCGACGATGACGAGGACGGCGCGCTGTGCAACGACGACGAGGCCGTCATCGCCTCCGCCGCGATCCGCGACGACCTGCGCGAGGCGCTGGGCATGCTCGGCGTCTACGAGCAGGCCATCCGCGACGGGGTGGCCGTCGTCCAGTACCACCAGCGGGTGCCGGCCGAGGTCGCTTGAGCGACGACCGGGGAGAGGGGAGCGGCCGCCGTGTCGCTCCGGTAAGAAACGGGTAAGGCGCTGGAGCGGACGATGGCCATCCCTTGCCTCCCTGCCTCCCTTACCATGTGCCGCTTCGGCCCCCTCTCCCCATGAATCGAATCGCCCTGGTGGAGGATCACGTCCGGCTTGCCGGACTGATCCGTCAGGCCCTGCAGGCCGCCGGCATTCCGACGGACGTCTTCCATGCGATGGAGGCGGCCTGGGTCGCGCATCGCGAGGTCGGCTATGCGGCGCTGGTCATCGATCGGGGCCTGCCCGACGGCGACGGCCTGGCGCTGGTCAAGCGCCTGCGGGCCGAGCGGCAGGGCACGCCCTGCCTGATGCTGACCGCGCGGGACGCACTCCACGACCGGGTCGAGGGCCTGGAGTCCGGCGCCGACGATTACCTCGCCAAGCCCTTTCCGATGGAGGAACTGGTGGCGCGGGTGCGGGCGCTGATGCGCCGCCCGGCGGCGGTGCGCCCGCCGCGCGCCCTGTTCGGCGACATCGAGGTCGACGTCGGCGAGGCGCTGCTGCTGCGCGGGGGCGCCTCGGTGGCGCTGGCGCCGGCGGAGCTGCAGATCGCGATCACGCTGGTGCAGCAGCAGGGGCGCACGGTCCGGCGCGCGGCGCTGGAGGCGGCGGCCTGGGGGCTGTCCGACGCGGTGACGCCGAATGCGCTCGACGTCGCGCTGCATCGTCTGCGCAAGAAGCTGGCGTCGCTCGGATCGAGCCTGCGCATCGTCAATCTCCGGAACCATGGATATGCGCTTCAAGATGCGTTGGCCGAATAGCCTGCGCAACCGGGTGCTGGCGGTGCTGGCGGCCAGCATGGTGCTCAGCGCGCTGCTGGTGGGCCTGGCGTCCACCGTGCTGTGGGAGCCGTTCACGCGCTGGGTGCTGCGCGATCAGATCGAGGACAACGGCGCCGCGCTGGCCCGGCACATGCGCTTCGATGCCGCGGGGCGTCCGAGCGGTTTCGACGAGGCCAAGATCGAGCCCTGGCTCTTCGAGAGCTTCCGGGCGGAGGTCCTGTTGCGGGTCATCGACGCCAACGGCCGCGCCATCTATGCCACCGACGGCGAGACGGCGGTGCTCACCCGGAACGGCAAGGGCTTCGAGCCCTGGCGCCAGTCCTTCACCTTCACGCACCGCGGCGTGGCCATGCATGGCGTGACGATTCCGCGCGAGCACGCCGGCAAGCGGCTGTTCGTCCAGTTCGCGGTCAGCGACCGCATGGTGCTGCAGATGCGCGAGTCGATCGGGCTGGACGTCCTGCGCCAGGGCCTCATGGCCTTGGCGGCGACCTTCGTGCTGGTCTTCTTCGTGACGATTCACCTGGCGCTGCGGCAGGCGCTGCAGCCGGTGCGCGAGGCTTCCAGCGCGGCGCGCCGCATCGCGCCGCGCACGCTCGATCAGCGATTGCCGGCCGCCGGCCAGCCGCGCGAACTGCGGCCGCTGGTCGAGGCCTTCAACGCGGCGCTGGACCGGCTGCAGGGGGGCTTCAAGACGCAGCAGGAGTTCCTCTCCAACGCGGCGCATGAGTTGAAGACGCCGCTGGCGCTGATCCGCGCGCAGGTGGAACTGGCGGAGCCGGGCGTGTGGCGCGAGCAGATCCTGGAGGACGTCGACCGTGTCGCGCGCCAGGTGCAGCAGCTGTTGCTGCTGGCCGAAGCCAGCGAGCAGCGCAACTACCGGGTCGAGGCGATCGATCCCAAGCCCGCCGTGCGCGAGGTTTTCGACTTCATGGAGCGGGTGGCCTCGCGGCACGGTGTCACGCTGGGCTTGCAGCTCAGTCCCGCGCTGCGCTTCTGGCACGTCGATCGGGGCGCGCTGTTCACGCTGCTGAAGAACCTGCTCGAGAACGCGATCCAGCACAGTCCGCCGGGCGGCGTGGTGACCCTGGCCGTGAGCCCCGACGGGTTCTCGGTGCTGGACTACGGCAAGGGCGTGGCCGAGGAAGATCTGCCGCGGCTGTTCGAGCGCTTCTGGCGCGGCGTCGACCGGCGCGAGCAGGGCGCAGGCCTGGGCCTGGCGATCTGCACCGAGATCGCCGCGGCCCACGGCTGGCGGCTGAGCGCACACCGCCGCTCGCCGGGGCTGGAGCTGCGCTGCGACATGACCGCGACCGCTGAGCCCGCCGCGCCGTCGGCCGAGGCGCCGGCGGACGCGCCGCCGCGAGTGCCGGTGCTGGACATCGCGCCGCCCGGGCGTGCCGCTGCCTGCGGATTCCAGGCGGACTATGCGCAGTCGATGCGGCGGGCGCTGTTCTGACGGGACCGTCTGACTTCCGGCTCGGGCGCCTCCGGGATGGTCCCGAGCTCCCGGCTTGAGTTCCTCGCGTGGCGCTGGGTAGGATGCCCGGATGCCTGCCGCCGCCGACCCTTCGCCCGACACCCGCCTGCGCGACCTCGCCCGCCTGCGCCGCGTGCGCGACCGGATCGATCGCGAGTACGCCCAGCCGCTGGACGTCGAGGCGCTGGCCGCGGGCGTGCACATGTCCTCCGGTCACCTGAGCCGGCAGTTCCGCCTGGCTTACGGCGAGTCCGTCTACGCCTACCTGATGACCCGCCGCATCGAGCGCGCCATGGCGCTGCTGCGCCGCGGCGACCTCAGCGTCACCGAGGTCTGCTTCGAGGTCGGGTGCGCCTCGCTGGGCACCTTCAGCACGCGCTTCACCGAGCTCGTCGGCGTCCCGCCGAGCGCCTACCGCCGCGACGCCGCGCGCGAGGGCGAGGGCCTGCCGTCCTGCGTGGCCAAGCAGGTGACGCGTCCGATCAGGAATCGAGAAGCGCCGGAGAAACAGCCCACCTAGACTGCGTCGCATGGGTCCGGAACCCCGGCGGCGACGGCCGCCGACCACGCTGACCGCAACCGATCTGGAGATTCACATGGACATCACCATCCACTCGACCTTCCTGCCGCACACCGACGCCGAGGCCTCGCTGGCCTTCTACCGCGACGGCCTGGACTTCGAGATCCGCAAGGACGTCGCCTTCGGCGGCAATCGCTGGATCACCATCGGCCCCAAGGGCAAACCCGACACCTCCATCGTGCTGTTCCCGCCGAACGCGACGCCCGGCGTCACCGACGACGAGAAGCGCACCATCGCCGAGATGATGGCCAAGGGCACCTTCGCGATGTTGCTGCTCGGCGCGAAGGACCTGGACGCGACCTTCCAGCGCCTGCAGTCGCAGGACGCGGAGATCGTGCAGGAGCCCACCGACCAGCCCTACGGCGTGCGCGACTTCGGCGTGCGCGACCCGGCCGGCAACATGATCCGTATCCAGCAGCTGAAGAACTGAGCGGAGGACGACATGCCCACCACGACCCCGAGCACGACGACCGAAGCGGCCGGCGCCGTCGATGCCGCCGCGATGATCGATGCCCGCATCGCCGAGCTCGGCGACTGGCGCGGCGAGATGCTGGCGCGGCTGCGCCGGCTGATGAAGGAGGCGGTGCCCGGCGTCGAGGAGACCTGGAAGTGGCGGGGCACGCCGGTCTGGGAACGCAACGGCCAGATCTGCACCGGCGAGACCTACAAGGAGGTCGTGAAGATGACCTTCGCGAAGGGCGCGAAGCTGGCCGATCCGACCCGGCTCTTCAATTCCAGCCTCGATGGCAACGTGCGCCGCGCCATCGACATCCGCCAGGGCGACCCGGTGGACGAGCAGGCGCTCAAGGCGCTGTTCAAGGCCGCCGCCGCGCTGAACGACGCGGCGGCGAAGCCGAAAAAGGCGACGCGCGCGGCGTGACGCCGGCCTGGGCCCCGATCAACCTTCGAGGGCCCGGCGACGGGCGGCATGCCAGGGGGGAGGAACCAGTCATGCATCGATTCCACGGGCGTCCCGGGCTTCCGGCGCCCTGACATCGTGACGGGCGTCTACGACCCGCTGCTGGTGGCGCTGTCCATCGTGACGGCGGTGATCGCCTCGTTCGTTGCACTGGACATGGCGACGCGGGTGGTCGCGGCCACCGGGTCGCCGGTGCGCACGGCGCTGTGGCTCGCTTGCGGCGCGCTGGCGATGGGCACCGGCATCTGGGCCATGCACTTCGTGGGCATGCTGGCGTTCTCGCTGCCCATCGCGCTGGCCTATGACGTGCCGGTCACGTTGGCGTCGCTCGCGGTGGCGGCGTTGTCCTCGGCGCTGGCGCTGCACACGATCGCGCGCCCCAGCCTGGGACGGCGGCGGCTGCTGATCGCCGGCACGCTGATGGGGCTGGGCATCGCCTGCATGCATTACCTCGGCATGGAGGCGATGCGGATGCAGCCCGGCATCCGCTACGACCCGGCGCTGTTCGCGCTGTCCGTGGTGCTGGCGGTGGCGGCCTCGACGGCGGCGCTGCTGATCTGCTTCCGGCTGCGGCACGAGACCATCGTCACCGGGCCCTGGAAGAAGTCGGCGAGCGCCGTCGTCATGGGCGCGGCGATCGTGGGCATGCATTACACCGGCATGGCGGCGGCTAATTTTCCGGAGGGCGGCATCTGCGGCGCGCTGGCCGACGGCATGGGCGGCGCCTGGCTGGGTTTCGTGATCGCGGGCCTGGCGACGCTGTTCCTGCTGACCACGCTGCTCAGCTCCGTTTACGAGGCGACGCCGCCGACCATCCGGTCGCGGTTGGTGTTCCTGGTCATCGCCGCCGTCATGCCGGTGGCCGTGATGACGCTTGCACTGGTGCTGTTGGACTTCCAGCGCGTGCGGGACGCGAAGGCCGGCGACCGCCTGAACACCGCGCGCGCCATCGCCGCCGCGGTGGACCGGGACCTGAGCGGGGTCGAATCCGGCCTGCGCGTCCTGGCGGCCTCGCAGCTACCGCCGGGCGACGGGCTCGCGGCGTTCTCGCTCGAGGCGCGGGAGGCGATGCCGCTGCTGCACGCCTCCGGGCTGCGGCTGGAGGATTCCGCCGGCAACCTGGTGATGGACATCCGCCAGCCCCGGCATGGCTCGACGGTGGTCGCGGGCGCGTCCGGCGCGTCGTCGCCCGCGGTGGCGCCGAGGCCGGTGTCGGCGCCCACCGAGGCGATGGCGTCGCTTTCCGGAGAGCCTTCGCCAGAGCAGTTGATCGAGGTCTCGGTGCCCTTGCCGGCGGACAAGGCGGCGCAGCTTCAAGGCGCGACGGCGCTGCGCGCGCGGCTCGCGCCGGACCGCTTGAGAGACCTGCTGGCGTTGCAGCAGATGGACCCGGACTGGCTCGCGACGGTGTATGACCGCGAGGGGCGCGTCGTGGCGCGCACGCGGGGGGCGGAGCGCTACTTCGGCGTCGAGGCGCCGCGGGACCTGCTGCTCAAGCTACGTGGGCAGTGGGAGGGGCTGATGGACACGACCAGCCTCGATGGGGTCGCGGTGCAGACGGCGTTCGTGCGGACGGAATCGTCGGGGTGGGCGGTGGGCATCAGCGTGCCGAGCGCGAGCCTGCGGCTGCCATTGACGCGGGCGTTGGCGTGGCTGGTGGGCGGCTTCATGCTGACGATCGCGGGCAGCCTGCTGCTCGCGTGGCGGATCGGCGGCCGGATCGCCGGCGCGGTCCAGGCCTTGACGCAGCCGGCGCTGGCCTTGGGCACGGGCGTGGCGGTGGAGGTGCCGCCACTGGGCGTGGTGGAAGTCGATCGGGTGGGGCGCGCGTTGACGCACGCGGCGCGGCTGCTGGACGCCGCGCAGCACGAGGCGAATCACGACGCGCTGACGGGGCTGGCGAATCGCTCGCTGTTCCGGCAGATGGTGCAGCAGCAGCTGGCGCTCGCGCGCCGCAACGGGACCAGCGTGGCGGTGCTCTATGTCGATCTGGACGGCTTCAAGGAGGTCAACGACACGCACGGACATGGCGTCGGCGACCTGCTGTTGAAAGAGGCCGCGCAGCGCTTGCGCGCGGCGGTGAGGGCAGGGGACCTGGTGGCGCGGCTGGGGGGCGATGAATTCGCGGTCGCGCTGGTGCACCCCGGACAGCGGGGTGCGGCCAAGGTCGCGGCCAAGCTGGTGCAGGCGCTCTCGGAGCCCTTCGAGCTCGGCGGGCTGCGGGTATCGGTGTCGGCAAGCATCGGCGGCGCGTCGGCGCCGTCGTCGCCGGCGGAGGAGCCGGCCGATTGCGACGCCCTGCTGGAACAGGCGGACGCGGCGATGTATCAGGCGAAGCAGTCGGGGAAGTCGAGGTTTGTGTTGGCGGGGGTGTAGGGGCTCGAAAGACGGAATGACGGAGTGAAACGAGCGGGTGATCAAGCCGCAGCGTGCTTCCAGTTCAGCTGGATGCCTTGGATGGAAATGGCTGCCCTCCACCTTGCGGGCGATGTCGGCTGTGCAGCGGGTGCCGTCGTCCGGTCATGACGGCGCGCTCACGCTCCATGACCGGAAGCCGCCATCGGTTCACCGGTTGACGTGGCATGAATGAAAGCCGCTGTTGAAGGTCAAGCAGTCGCTCAGGCAGTCTAGCCTCCGCATATCTCGTTGGACCTCGCCGGAGGTCCCCAGTTGCGCTGCGAGCAGGACGACAACTCGATCCGGCGGTGGCGATCCGGCACGCCGATTAGGAAGGCGAACCACTTGGTAGGCAATTTGCATTGTGAAGCCCCCTTCAACGCTAGCTTCAGGTTTTCACCAAGGTTAAGCACGATCGCCACCCCTTAGCATCAGAAAAACAACTTGCAACAGGGGTAAATATGAGATTCAAAAATATCTCACGATGGAAGATCACAGATGAAGTCCATGGCCTCCTATTTTTTGCGCAAAGGCTAGACGAGCTTCTTTGGGATTTTACATTGGACACTCACAAGCCAATGTCTCTGAATGCGCCATTCTTATGTGAAGAGGCGCTGGAAATAGTATCAAATATTGAAAAGAACCTTATCGAGCCAGCGAACTTAAAGCCTGTTCTTGAAGAGTTGATTTGGAGTGTTCAGCGCGACTCAATTGCCAAAAAACTTCTAGATCTGCCAATCGAAAAGTACATTGACATGTCAGACGACAGCAAACTGGCAGAAAGGAAGACAAAGCTTAGTGCACTTAGGCGAACGCTTGACCCTCACAGATATTTGCATAGCTGCTTTGATGAACTATCTAGCAGCGTCAAGGAATGCGAGAAAAAGAGAATTGATCACGCCGCAAGGACAATGGTGACCACTCTCATAAATATCGGAGTAAGTAAACAGAGCCTCTTGGCCCGAACAAGCGATTTCTTCTTTGGCTCGACTGGCAATTCACTGGAACGAGCAGAGCAAGTTGATGACTTTCTAAAGCTCCTATACCCGTTCTTACATCAATGCACGGTCTACTTTGTGGTCAATGATCTTATTAAGACCGTGGAGGAATCGTTAACAGCATTTCGCATTGAAATTGTCGACGAGCTGCCTGCGGGAATTCTTTCATTGCAACAGCAGACTCCTGACTTTGTCGCCGGCTCAGGCGAATGCTACGTCTCTGTCGGACCACTTAAGGCGCATGACCCGTACTCCGCTCAGGAGGAGGGCGCTAACAGGCTCGACATGCTGAGTGATTTATTTACGGTGTTTTATCATCAGAAGAAAATTACTTGGAAAGAGGTCGCACTGGTCGAGCAATGCTGCACTGACTCCCCAGTCGCCACAAAGCTAAGCAAAGGGCCAATGCGAAAGCCGTTTGATTTGAGGCCCGAAAAGGCGTCAAAGGAATTGAATCGCCTTTTGCGCAATTTATCCATCAGGGGCTCAAGCCGAGATCGCTTCAATCGAGTTGCTGATCTTCATGGCATTTGCGTTGCAAGCGATGTAATTGACAATCAGCTTGTGACCCTATGGACCTCGCTGGAAACGCTCATTCCGTCTACAACGGGCGGCTCAAAGATCGTCAACATCCTTGATGCAACGACGCCGTTTTTGATGGAATCCTATATCCGAAGGCTTGTCCAACGCTTCACTCACGATTTAATTTCGTGGAATCGGTGGGCGGCTAAGCGAATCCTGGATAAGGTGCCCGATGTTGCGGGGCCTAGTACCGTACATCGCGCCTTAGCTTTGCTATCGGTCCAAAGTAATCTGGAACTGCGCAAAAGGCTTTATGCCGAGCTAAGAGATTTCCATCTCCTTCGATATCGTGCCTTTCAGCTTTCAGAAACACTTTGTTCACCCGAAAAAATTCGTTCCCAAATGGCATTGCATGAAGCCAAGGTACAGTGGCAAATTAGGAGAATTTATAGAACTCGAAATCTGCTAGTCCACTCCGGCATGCGTCCAACCTACATACACACATTGGTTGAAAATGCGCATGACTACCTTGATCAGATGTTGTTTGCCGTTATGAAGCTTTCGTGTGGTGAGTATCGCGCCGCTACGCTTGAGGAGGTATTTGAGCTTGCAAAGGTGCGCTACAAGAAGTTTCAACAACAGTTGGCAGAATTGTCAATTGTCACTCCTGCGTCTGCGGCATTTCTGTGTAATGAATTTGACAGTTTGGCCGATTTCACGGACGAATCATGGGAGCCTCGCAAATCGTAGCCGGGACTGGTCGATGGTGATTAAGTGCAAGTATTCAAAAACCAGGTGGGCTGGCCAGATGCCACTATGGGCAGTCAAGCATCACCTTTCGAGAATCGCAGGCGGTCGAGTTACACAATATCGTGGCCGTTGGCTGCGATCATCGATATCAAGCGTCGGGTTGAAGAGTGGCGCCGCAGTGGCCGCGTGCATCGGCAGGTTTCGCGTCCACACCCGTCGCTTGTCGCCGGTATGTCCCTCGGACCAGTTGTTGCGGCCGCCAACATTGGCCGCCTTTGATCCAATGCCTCTGACCGGTCTAGAGCTGAGCTTCGGGTTCGCAGCGGGACCTATCGACTGCACGACCTAGCGCCGATCATCAGGTCTTGGGCTGCTCGTTTCCAACCTAGACTGACTCCGGCGGTCGATATGCCTCGGTTGCGAGCCTACGCATCGGCCCCTCGCATGTATGCAGTCGACGTCACTAAATGGCCGGTCTAGAAGTCCAAGCCAACAGCCAAACCGCCCGCGCGCAGCCGTCCGCTTTTGGCCGGAGTAGTCGCTGCGCCCCGCGGCGAACGTCTCACATCAGCCTAAAGCAGCAGTCAGCCGCCGAGTGGCAGCTCCGCAGCGGAAGTGGACATTAGCGACGCACAGTCGCACCGCTTGGGTCACATGCCAGAAATGAGCCCCTTCACGTCATCAAGCAACACGCGAGAGAACGCCTCCACCTCTCTTGGCCCGACAAGACCATCGTCGATTAAACAGCAACTCGGATCGAGCTCGCGGCGAGGGGATCGCAGACGACGGGGCCGTTCGTCGTCCTGAATGCTTTCATCCGCGTCTAACGCTCACCGAGTTTGACGCCCCGTCTTGTAGATCTGGTCCAGGCTGTTGTCCGAGTCCTCGGTCTTGATCAGCTCGGTGCGCGAGCGCGTGTCGTCCGCGCCGTTGCCGAACTCGATCAGCGAGCGGGAGAAGAAGGCTTGGCTCGGCGTATCGCCGGCCACGCAGCGCGCGCTCATCAGCACTTTCTCCGGATTGAGCACTGCCACGCCGGCGCCGTGTGGACAGCTGCCACCGACGCACTCGGTGAGCAGGTAGCGAATGTCGCCTCGGTTGAACCAGAGTTGATGCACCGACGCGCCCGGTGCCGCTGGCGATACGGTGGCGCCAAAACGCTTGCCGTTGTCGGCCGTGGCGACATATTCCAGTTCCACCTTCTTCGCCGTGCCGTAGCGGTAGGCCAGTTGCTTCGCGGCCGGGCCGGCTTCGGGCTTGGCACACAGCGAGACGATCTTGGTCGCTGTCGGGCAGGAGAAGGCGACCACCTCGTCGGCCTGGCACAGCGTGCCGCTGGACTGGGCGTTCCCTGCGGCTGAAGCGGTCGAGCCGGATGTGCCTCCAGACGCGCCGCCGGAAGTCCTCGGAGTCTCCACCGTCCCGGAAGCGCAAGCTGACGTGCCGGACGCAATGCTCAGCAGCGCCGCCAGAAGGTAGTCGCGTGCTTTGTCGTGCCATCCACCGCAGAGATGGGGAAGGCCACGGCCGTCATTCGAAAGCCCTGTGAGCGGTCTTGAAGTGGGTACGTCGTTGTGCATGGCTCTCGGAGTGAAGACTGGGCTTCGCAGCGGAATCGGACATCTGATCGCGACCATCGCGAAGGACGATGCCCAGCCAGACACTGAAGTCAATGTATGGCAGCTTTCGGAGTCGCGGGCTGGCATAGTCAGCGAGTTGCAGATCGCAGGCCGCAAGAACGTATGCCGCTCCTTCATCGTGCCTCCCTTGTCGTCTTTGCCGACTACTTTCAGTTCTACATTGCCAGCGTTGGAGCGAACTGGTCGGCTCCTGAGGACTGGTCGGACGACGACCTACGCAATGGTGGCAAGGTGACAGAGTCGGTCGTGGCTATAGCGCCGGTCAGCAACATGGACGTCCCCGTCGAAGTTGAAGTTTTCACAGAGGAGCAGACCATTGACCTTGGGTCGTTCGATCACGCCTTCTCATGCTCACTGCGCCTTGAGACAGGGCATCTGCAACTCCACGAATGCACCGGCCCAGAGCGGCTTTTCCTTTCGGTATCCGCCGGAGACTACCAAGTCGTTGTGCTGTTCAGTGGTCTCGAGCGAATAGGAGCGCACGGCCTGGCAGGTAAGGACTCTTACAAGATCGCCCTTTGGCCAGGCTCACCGCAAGATTTCAAAGTCCTCAAGCAATGGACAGGCGATTGGCGCAACTGACTCTTCGTGACGCAGCGTTGAATGCCGCTGGGTGGGCTCAGGGCCGAGGGGACCTCCTGACGATTCGATCTCCGGATCAGAACTTCGAGGCGGTGCTTCGCGAGGTCGACATTGACGGATCGATCATGGTGTCTCAACCGTACGAAATCCTGATCCGCCCGATCAGCAATCGCCCGTCAACCTCGCTGACTCGCGAACGTCCCGCGGAACTCCACTGCCGCGTCCTCTCGGGTATTGACCTCCAGCATCACGCCTCCCGGCATCCAGCAGAAGAAGCGCGAGCCGCGCACGTGCGTGATCAGCGCGGTCTCCATGCGGATGCCCGCCGCGAGCATGTCGGCATGGATGCGCTCGAGGTCCGCGCGCGTCGCCACTTCGACGCCGACATGGAAGTTGCGCGGCCAGGTGCAATCGCGGTCGCGGCCGTCCTCGATGACGATGTCGAGCTGGTCCTTCTTGACGATGCGGCTGTGGCCGAAGACGGCCACGGAGAAGCCGAGGAAATGCTCGAAGAACGCGGCCGTCGCGGGAGCGTCGGGGGAGGGGAAGCTGAGGTGGTTGAAAGTGGAACGAACCGTGGTGGAGTGCGTGGTCATTGCAATGCCTATGCGCAAGCCGGCGCGACGCTGCTGCGTCGGGGAACCGGCGGGGTTGCGCGTTGGCTGACGTAAACGCTTACGGCTCGGTGCAGGTCATGGCGATGACTGCGAAGCGGGCGCGATCGTAGGGGCGAGCCGCGAGGACGGTCAAGCGGCTTGGTGCAAAGGACCGGCGTCGCGTGGGGCCATCGACGCAGGCTCCGTGTTCATCGATCACTTCGCTCGCGCGGTCCGGAATGTGATCGACCACCGCAGCCGCTCGACCGGCGCGACGCTGTGCTGCCACGCCCAGCGCGAAGGACCGCGCAGCGCGTAGATCGACCGCGGCTCGACGGTGAGCTTGAGGACGTCCGTCCGCTTGGGCGCATCGGGCGGGTAGGGGCGGAATCGCAGCGTCGCCGGAGCGCCGAGCGACACGCCGAACACGTCCTCGAAGTCCGGCACGTCGCGATGCCAGCCGAGCGGCGTGCCGGGCGCGTATTCGGCGACCAGCGTGTGAACGAGGGCATCCGGTGCGATTCCCGCCCATTGCGCGACGCGCTCGCGCAGGGGATGCAGCGCTTCGATCAGCGGCTGCGCGGGGCGCAGGCGGTTGGCGTCGTAGTCGAAGCTGCCGCCATAGCTGACGACACGGCGGCGCGCGGTGTATTGCTTGTACTGCGCCGCTTCAAGCGGCAGCGTGCCGATGAGCGCGATCAGCGCGTGCTCCTCGTCGGGCGACAGGAAGGCGGACTGATAACGCATGCCGCCGGGCAGGGCATCGGCCGGCGGATCGAAGTCGTCGAAGAGGGAGGGCTGATCGGCGCTGGGAGACATGCGGCCGAGTATTGCAGGAAGACTTCCGCACCGTCTCGGAAGCAGCGCGAAGACAGCAACCATCCGGTCCTCGCGATGGGCCGCCGGGTGAGGCTTCGCCGTTGACGCTGTTGACGCCGTGCAGCGTGCGTGGGGTCAGCCGGACAGGGTGCCGGACAACTGCCGCAGTATGTCGTCGCTGCCACGCACGCTCGCCAGGCGCGCCGTATAGCCCTCGACGAAACCCTGCTTCATCTGCGCCGCGACCTTCTCCGCCGCGGGCGCTCCGTATCGCGCCACCAGCACCGTGCGCAGGCTGCCCAGGAGACTGTCCAGATCCCACTTCACGTGGCCGATGTCGCCCAGCTTCAGGTCGTCCACGTCGACCAGCCCGACCACGCCATCCATGGACAGCATCAGGTTGGAGGCATTGAGGTCGCCGTGCACCAGGTACGAACCGTCCTTCACGTCGTTGCGCTCGATCGGCGCGACATGGAATGCCGCGATGCGCCAACCCAGCCCGCGGGCGGCCCCTCGTAGCCGCTCGACGGGGAGGTCCTGCACTTCCAACGCCGCATTCAGCGACATGACCCCATGCGCCTGGTAGGTCGCGAGACCGAAGGAGAGCGGTCCTTCCTGGATCTCCTCGAAAGCGAGGGGAATGCCGATGTCGATCGGGGCGCCTTCATCCGGGTCAATGAAGCGCTCGCGAAGCGCGGGGACGCGCGTCGCCGCGCCTGCCGCTGCGGGCAGGCCCTTCGAGAGCACCTTGATGACGATGGCCGCCGCGTCCTTCGCTTGAACGCGATAGATCCCGCAGTTGTTCTTGCCCTCCTTGGCCAGCGTCTCGATCTCGGCGCCCGGATACTTCTCTCGCACCCGTCGTTCCCCCGCCGACCGGATCCGCGCCAGTCGTTCCTCGGGCCCGAGCTCGACCACCTGGTGCTGCAGGACGTAGGCGTCGAACTGCTGCTTGAAGGTGGCGAAGTCGGCGGCGCCGTTCGCGCCGGTGTTGACGGCGCGACTGCGGCTGTCGTAGGTGTAGCCAGCGCCTGCCAGGAAGTCGATGAAGAGGTGCTGACGCGGCCCTGCGAGTTGCAGTTGCCCGACCTGGGGGAAGCTCAGCGTGAACTGAGCCCGCTGCACGACGGCCCCCACCGTTCCCGTTGAAGCGACTGGCAGGGCACGCTCGGCGCGTTGGGGCACGCGCAGCGGCGGACTGAGCAGCCGATCGATCTGCTGCTGTTGCGCCCGGATGCGCGGGCTGGCGTCGACTTGGCGCTGAAGGGCGTTCTGCCGAGGCAGTGCGCCCGGGGGGCGAGCTGGCGTGGCGCTTGGCGGGCTTCGGCTCGCCGCGCGTTCGGCACGTTCGGTATCTCGGGCGATCGACGCCGCAACCTTGGCTTGCATCACCAAAGGATGCGGACGCTACGCCTGCGCGGCCATCGGTGGCAGGCGGAGTTTCCGCTTCAGCATTGCGGAGTCGGCGGCAGCGCCAATCAGCCGCCCAGGTAGTTGTCCTTGACCCGGATGTAATGCTCGGCGGAGTACTTCAGGTAGGCGATCTCCTCGGCCGTCAGCTCGCGCACCGCGACCGCCGGCCGGCCGATGTAGAGGTGGCCGCTCTTGAGCACCTTGCCCGGCGACACCAGGCTGCCGGCGCCGATCATCACGCGGTCCTCGACGACCACGTCGTCCATCACGATCGAGCCCATGCCGATCAGGCACTCGTTGCCGATGCGGCAGCCATGCAGGATGACCGAATGGCCCACCGTCACGTGGTCGCCGATGATCAGCGGCGAGCCCTCCGGCTTCTTCGCCGACTTGTGCGAGACATGCCCCATCGTGAAGTCCTGGATGTTGCTGCCGGTGCCGATGACAATCCGGTTCACGTCGCCGCGCAGCACGGTGTTGCACCAGACGGAGCTGTCGGGGCCGATCGTCACGTCGCCGATCACCTGCGCGGAGTCGTGGATGAACACGCGCTCGGCAACGTCCGGCGAGGTGGAGAGGTAAGAGGACAAGGGCATGGCGGATGGCGTCGGGAAACGGAAGAAGAAGGCGATTGTGGCGGCAGGCGGCGAGGCTGCGCCCGCGCCCGCCAGGAAGGTGAAGACGGCCGCTGCACCCAAGGCGCCGCGCGAGAAGCGCCATCACCACCACGTCTACGTCGTCGAGCTCGCGGACCAGGTCTGGAACGAGCCGCGCTTTCGCAAGGCCAACCCGGACTACCGGCTGGGCATGCCCTTCGTCTACGTCGGCATGACGGGCCTCGATCCCGACCTGCGCTTCGACAAGCACAAGGCCGGCATCCAGGCCAACCGCTTCGTCTTCGATTACGGCCTGCGCCTGCTGCCGCGGCTCTATGAGGTCTACAACCCGATGCCCTACGAGGCCGCGCGCGAGATGGAGGTGGAACTGGCCATCGGCCTGCGCGAGGCCGGCTACGGTGTATGGCAGGCCTGAGCCTGTTGCGGTACAGCGCGCAGGCATGATGGCGCGTCCCATCGACCAGGAGCCGAGATTGACCGCCACGCCCGCCATACCCTCAGCCTCCGTATCCGCCCCCGCAGCCGCCGACGCGTCGCTGGATCTCCCCAGCTTCGACGACGTCGAGGCCGCCGCCCGCCGCATCGAGGGCCAGGCGCACCGCACGCCGGTGCTCACGTCCCGCACCGTCGATGAGCGGCTGGGCGCCCGCGTTTTCTTCAAGTGCGAGAACTTCCAGCGCATGGGCGCCTTCAAATTCCGCGGCGCGTTCAACGCGCTGTCGCGCTTCACGCCCGAGCAGCGCCGGCGCGGCGTGGTGGCCTTCTCCTCGGGCAACCATGCGCAGGCGATCGCGCTGTCGGCGCGTCTGCTGGGCATGCCGTCCACCATCGTGATGCCCGAGGACGCACCCGCCGCGAAGATCGCCGCGACACGCGGCTACGGCGGCGAGGTCGTCCTCTACGACCGCTACACCGAGGACCGCCAGCAGATCGGCCGCGACCTGGCGGAGAAGCATGGCCTGACGCTGATCCCGCCCTACGACCATGCCGACGTGATCAGCGGCCAGGGCACCGCGGCGAAGGAGCTGATCGAGGAGGTCGGCCCGCTGGACGCCGTGTTCACGCCGCTGGGCGGCGGCGGGCTGCTGTCGGGCACCGCGCTGGCGGTGCGGGCGCTGTCGCCGGCTGCGAAGGTCTATGGCGTCGAGCCCGATGCGGGCAACGACGGCCAGCAGTCCTTCCGCAGCGGCAAGCTGGTCCACATCGACACGCCGCGCACCATCGCCGACGGCGTCCAGACGCAGCAGCTCGGCGACCTGACTTTCGCGCTGATCCGGCGCCTGGTCGATGACGTCGTCACCGTCCCGGATGCCGCGCTGGTCGAGGCGATGGGCTTCTTCGCGACGCGCATGAAGATGATGGTCGAGCCGACCGGCTGCCTGGGCTTCGCCGCGGTGCAGGCGATGAAGGACCAGCTCCAGGGCCAGCGCATCGGCATCGTCATCAGCGGCGGCAATGTCGACCTGGCGCGCTTCTGCGAGCTGGTCGGGGCCTCGGCGGCCGGGACCGCCGCCGCCTGAGCACTCGTACACCGCCGCCCGGGCCGGCGCTCAAGCGGCGAACGGGCCGGCGCTCATGTCGGCGGCTTGAGGAAGCGATCCACGTCGCGCGCGACGACCGCGGCGCGCAGCCGCTCCACCCAGGCGAGCACCGCCGCGCGGCGCTCCGGATGCTCGCTGGCCTGGACGTTGTTCATCACGAAGTCCTCGCGCGACGACACCTTGCACATGCCGTCGATGAGGCAGGGCCCCCAGACGTTGACGTCCTGCCCGTCGCAGATCAGCCCGAGCGAGCAGGGCAGCAGGACCGCCGCGCCCTCCAGCAACTGGCGTTCATCGCCGTCGATGCGCTTGCCGTCGAAGACGATGGCCTCGCCGTCGCGCGCCAGCAGGCTGGGGCCGAGCTCGGCGAGCATCAGCGGGTCCGGTCGCGCCAGGATGGCTGCCAGGCGCTCGCGCGCCTCGGCGCTGCCGGGGCGGGCGGGCTGGTCCATCACCGCGATCAGCGGATCGGCCGCGCCCGGTGGCACGTTCATCGCCTCGAGCAGTTCGTCCGGCTGCAACTGCGAGCAACCGGCCATGAGCTGGTCGCGCAGCGTGAGCGCGCGCTGCGCGCCCGGCTGGTTCAGGTCGATCGCCGGCTGGAAGGCGGCGGGCGCCAGGTGCTCGCGCATCTCGACCATCTCCAGCGCCGAGCACTGCCGCGCCAGCGCGCGCGCGTACAGCCAACCGCCTTCTGATCGGTGCCGCAGCGCGGTCAACACGCTGGTGCGGAGTTCCGACAGCGGGGCGCGCAGCAGCGCGCCGAGGTCGACGCGGCCGTCGGCGCCGGCCGGCAGCGGCGCGAGCCGGGGCGCCGAGACGGCGCCCGCCGCGAAGGCGGGATCCGCGCGCTCTGGCCGCGCCGTCGCCGTTGGAGCGAGAAGCCGGGCCAGCGTGACGGGCTCGCGGCCAGGGCCGACGAGCGAGCCGACCGCGAGCCCGGCCAGCGCCCCCAGCACCGCCGCGAGGACCGCGACGCGGCGGACGCTCACCACACGGGCTGCGGCCACCCGTCCGAGCCCCAGGTCACGTTGTTGATGAACAGCACCGGCGCGCCGTTGTTCTGCGCGTCGTAGGCATGCCAGGCGATGACCGACCCGTCGGCCAGCAGCGACTGCCCGCCCGGTCCCTTGAAGCGCGAGCCGCTGGACGCCAGCACCGTGCCGCCGCCCGACATCATCGCCACGCCGGCCTTGTCGACGTAGGGCCCGGTGATCGAGCTCGAGCGCCCGACGACGATGCGGTAGGTGCTGTCCGCGCCCTTGCAGCAGGCGTTCTTGGACGCGAAGAGGTAGTACCAGGTCGTCCCGTTTGTCGCGTGCGAGATCACGAAGCCGTTCTCGATGCCGTTGACGTTGTCGCGCGCGATGTTGACCGGCGTGCCCGAGGGTTTCAGCGTGGTGCTGCTGACCGGGCGGATGAAGATGCCGTTCCAGAACGAGCCGTAGACCAGGTAGGGACTGCCGCCGGTGGTCCTGGCCAGTGCGGGATCGATCGCGTTGAAGGTGTCCCCGGGCGCCGAGGTCACGACGGCGCCCTGATCGACCCATTTGCCGGCGGCGATGCCGCCCGCCGAGGTGGTCAGCCCGATCGCCGACTTCTGCGAGCCGAAGCTCGACACCGCGTAGTAGCAGTAGCCCATCGATCCCCATTCGCCGCAGCCCGGCGCCCAGACCTGGGCCGGCTTGCCGGCGGCCACGTACTGCTGCCACCAGGACAGCCCACTGCCGAAGATCGGCACGCCCTGCGTCCACGCGTGGCCGTCGCTGGAGTACTTCACGCCGATGCCGTTGTTGTCGGTGGTCTCGAAGATCCACCAGGTCGTGCTGGTCTTGTAGATGTTGGGATCGTGCGTGCCCAGGGAGCCGGTGAGCGTCCAGGGCGCGGCGGCGACGCTGCCGCCGACGACGGCGGCACCCAGGGCGAGGACGGCGCGCGCGTGGCGCAGCCAGCGCGACACACTCGCGCGGCGCGAAGGGGTGAGGGTCATGTCTTGTCTCCGGTCTTGTGGTTGTCGTGACCGGGTTCGCGCCGCCGCGGGTCGTGCCGCGGCGGTCTTGGAACCCGCGGAGGATGCTAGGAAGCGGGCGCTGGCCGCACCAATGAAATCGGCAGGGCCGTCGATGCCGGTTCCGGCATCGAGGGGAAACGCGCGGTCGCGTCGCGGGCGCGAGGGACGCCCGCCGGGCGGGGCGACGTGGGCCAGAGCCGCTGCTGCCAATCCTGGCCGGGGCGGCTCGCTACAGTCGGCCGCATGACCGACCATCCCCGCGCCTGGATCCGCCTGCCCTCCGGGGCGGCGCTCGACCTGATCAATCCCTCGCCGCAGGCCTGGACCGACCAGGACCTCGCGCTGCGCCTGGCGCGCACCTACCGCTGGGGCGGCGAATCCATCTGGCCCTGGCCGCTGTCCGTGGCGCAGCACTCGCTGCTGGTGCTGGCGCTGCGGCGCCAATGGGCGCGGGAGGCCGACGCGCCGCTCTCCCTCGCGCTGCAACGCGCTGAACTGCTGCATGACGCCGAGGAAGGCTTCCTCGGCTTCGATTGCATCTCGCCGCTCAAGCGCGTGCTGGGCGAGCCCTTCCGCATCGTCGGCGACCGGCTGATGCAGGCCATCGCCACGCGCTACCGGATGCCCGACTGGACGCCGGACACCCATGCGTTGCACAAGCGCGCCGACAGCATCGCCGCCGCGACCGAGGCCGTGCACTGCACCGGCTGGTCCGAGCGCGAAGTGCGCGAGGTGCTCGGCATCACGCACCCTGTGCTCGCCACCGATCCCTTGCAGGCGCTGTACGGCGGCACGCCGTGGGAGCCATGGCCATCGGACGTGGCGGCGGCGCGATTCCTCGACGAGCTGAGGCGTCTGGCCGATTGAGCGTCATGCGTGGCGCGACCCGCTGCGCGGTCCGCCTGATTCGCAAACTTCGCGGGACAGGTCGCCGGGCTGCGAAGCGCTTCGCCACTTTTCCTTTTCACAGCGGGGCGCGGGCGCGCCGCGCGGGCCGTTCGCCGATAGATTCTTCTGGAGCCCCTGACCGAGGGGAGTACCAGGAGACACGATGACCCGCGACGATGTGCCGCGCATTCCGCTGTTGATCAACGGCGAGTTCGTTCAATCCCGCAGCGCCGAATGGCGCGACGTGATCAATCCCGCGACGCAGCAGCGCCTGGCGCGCGTGCCGATGGCCACGCCCGAGGAAGTGGAGGCCGCCATCGCCGCCGCGCGCGAGGCCTTCAAGACCTGGCGCAAGACGCCGATCGGCGCGCGGGCCCGCATCTTCCTCAAGTACCAGCAACTGATCCGCGACCACCTCAAGTCGCTGGCCGCGACGCTGACGGCGGAGCAGGGCAAGACGCTGGCCGATGCCGAGGGCGACGTGTTCCGCGGCCTGGAGGTGGTGGAGCACGCGGCCAACATCGGCTCGCTGCAGATGGGCGAGCGCGCGCACAACGTCGCCAGCGGCGTCGACACCTACACGCTGCTGCAGCCGCTGGGCGTGTGCGCCGGCATCACGCCGTTCAACTTCCCCGCGATGATCCCGCTGTGGATGTTCCCGATGGCGATCGCCTGCGGCAACACCTTCGTGCTCAAGCCCTCGGAGCAGGATCCGATGGTGACGATGCGGCTGGTCGAGCTGGCGCTGGAGGCCGGCATCCCCAAGGGCGTGCTCAACGTCGTGCATGGCGGCGAGGACGTGGTCAACGCGCTGTGCGATCACACCGACATCCGCGCGGTGTCCTTCGTCGGCTCGACGCGCGTGGGCACGCTGGTGCACGACCGCGCCACGAAAGCCGGCAAGCGCGTGCAATGCATGATGGGCGCGAAGAACCACGCCGTCGTGCTGCCCGATGCGCACAAGGAACAGACGCTCAACGCGCTGGTGGGCGCCGCCTTCGGCGCGGCGGGGCAGCGCTGCATGGCGGTGTCGGTGGCGGTGCTGGTCGGCGCGGCGCGCGACTGGCTGCCCGCGCTGATCGAGAAGGCCAAGGGCCTGAGTGTCGGCGCCGGCGATTCGGCCACGACGGACGTGGGGCCGCTGATCTCGTGCGCGGCGCGCGACCGGGTCGAGCGGCTCATCGCGCGCGGCATCGAGGATGGCGCGACGCTGGCGCTCGATGGCCGGCTGCCGCCGCTGAGCGGTCAATTGAAGGAAGGCAACTTCGTCGGCCCGACGGTGTTCAGCGGCGTGAAGCCCGGCATGAGCATCTATGAGCAGGAGGTCTTCGGCCCGGTGTTGTGCGTCGCGGAGGTGGCCACGCTCGACGAGGCGATCGCGATGATCAACGCCAACCCGAACGGCAACGGCACGGCGCTGTTCACGCAGTCCGGCGCGGCGGCGCGGCGCTTCGAGGACGAGATCGACGTCGGCCAGGTCGGCATCAACGTGCCGATTCCGGTGCCGGTGCCGCTGTTCTCGTTCACGGGATCGCGCGCCTCCAAGCTGGGCGACCTGGGGCCCTACGGCAAGCAGGTGGTGCTCTTCTACACGCAGACGAAGACGGTGACGGCGCGCTGGTTCGACAATGCGTCCACCGGCGGCGTCAACACGACGATCAGCCTGAAGTGAGGCGGAGCCGCCCATGGACTTCGAGCTGAACGAGCAGCAGCGCGCCTTCCAGCAGGCGGCGCGGGACTTCGCGCGCGACGAGATGGCGCCGCATGCGGCGGCGTGGGACGCGGGCGGGATCTTCCCGCGCGACACGCTGCGGCATGCGGGCGAGCTGGGCTTTTGCGGGCTCTACGCGGACGAGGCGGCGGGCGGTCTCGGCCTGCCGCGGCTGGACGCGACGCTGGTCTTCGAGGAGCTGGCCGCGGCCTGCCCGTCGACAACGGCGTTCCTGAGCATCCACAACATGGCGACGTGGATGGTGACGGCGTTCGCGCGGCCCGAGGTCGCGGCGCAATGGGGGCCGGCGCTGTGCGCGGGGAGCAAGCTCGCGTCCTACTGCCTCACCGAGCCGGGCGCGGGGTCGGATGCGGCGTCGCTGCGCACGGCGGCGCGGCGCGACGGCGATGCGTACGTGCTCGATGGCGGCAAGGCCTTCATCTCCGGCGCGGGCGCGACCGACGTGCTGGTCGTGATGGCGCGCACCGGCGGACCGGGTGCGGAGGGCATCTCCGCCTTCCTGGTCGACGCGCGGGCGCCGGGCATCGAGTACGGCCGCAAGGAGGACAAGATGGGCTGGAACAGCCAGCCCACGCGCGCGATCGCCTTCGATGGGGTGCGCGTGCCGGCGGCGCAGTTGCTCGGCGAGGAAGGGCAGGGCTTTCGCATCGCGATGCAGGGGCTGGACGGCGGCCGCATCAATATCGCGACCTGCTCGGTGGGCGCTGCGCAGGGCGCGTTGACCGCGGCGCAGCGCTACATGCATGAGAGGCGCCAGTTCGGGCGGGCGTTGGCGGACATGCAGGCGCTGCAGTTCAAGCTCGCCGACATGGCCACCGAGCTGGTCGCCGCGCGGCAGATGGTGCGGCTCGCCGCATCCAAGCTGGATGCGAAGTCGCCCGACGCGCAGGTGTACTGCGCGATGGCCAAGCGGCTGGCAACGGACATCGGCTTCGGCGTGTGCAACGAGGCGCTGCAGATCCACGGCGGCTACGGCTACATCCGCGAGTACCCGCTGGAGCGCTACCTGCGCGACGCGCGCGTGCACCAGATCCTCGAAGGCACGAACGAAATCATGCGGGTCATCGTTGCGCGCCGGATGCTGCAAGACCACGCGCCTGAAGCGATCCGGTGATCACGGCGCTCTCGCTCCCTGCGCCTCTTGCTCTCCCGCTTGCGAGAGAGCGGCCGTCGCCAACCACACTTCTTCTTCCATTCGTCACCATGCCCCTCTCAACCGAAAGCGACATCCATTACGCCGGGCTGCGCCGGGAGCGACGCGGCCACACCGCCGTCGTCACCTTGACGAACCCGCCCGCCCACACCTGGACGGCGGACAGCCTCGCGGCGTTGACGCGCCTGGTGGCCGATCTCAACGCCGATCCTGAGATCCGCGCGCTCGTCATCACGGGCGAGGGCGAGAAGTTTTTCAGCGCCGGCGCCGACCTGAAGCTCTTCGCCGACGTCGACAAAGGCGTCGCCGCGACGATGGCGCGCCGCTTCGGCGAAGCCTTCGAGGCGCTGGCGGGCTTCCGCGGTGTGAGCATCGCGGCCATCAATGGTTACGCGATGGGCGGCGGCCTCGAATGCGCACTCGCCTGCGACCTTCGCATCGCCGAGCCGCATGCGCTGATGGCGCTGCCCGAGGCGACCGTCGGCCTGTTGCCCTGCGCGGGCGGCACGCAGTGGCTGAGCTGGACGGTCGGCGAGGCCTGGGCCAAGCGCCTGGTGCTGCTGGGCGAGCGCGTCGACGCCGAGACGGCGCTGCGCATCGGACTGGTGGATGAGCTGGCGCCCAAAGGCGGCGCGCTGGCGCTAGCGCTGCAATGGGCCGACCGCGCGCAGGGCCAGAGCCCGACCAGCGTCGCCGCGTGCAAGCAGCTGATCCAGGGCGCGCGCTCGGCGCCGCCGCGATCGCAGTTGGCGGCGGAGCGGGAAGCCTTTGTCGCGTTGTTCGATTCGGAAGACCAGCGCGAAGGCGTGCAGGCCTTCCTCGACAAGCGCAAGCCGCAATGGCGCAACGCGTGAGGAGGGGGCACGATGACTTCTTCGATGAAAAGGGTGGACGACACGCCGGTGCGCTTCGGCACGCTGGTGACGGTGTCCGGACACCGCTTCGGCCACGCGACGCTGAACGCGCCGGACAGCCTCCATGCGCTGACGCTGACGATGGTCGACGCGCTGCAGTCGCAGCTGGACCAATGGGCGGAGGATCCCGCCATCGCCGGCGTGCTGATCGATGGCAGCGGCGAGAAGGCGTTCTGCGCTGGCGGCGACGTCGTCGGCCTGTACCGCGCGATGCGCGAAGCCGGCGCCGGCCGCGTGCCGAAGGACGCGGCGGACTTCTTCGAGCGCGAGTACCGCCTCGATCACGCGATCCATCGCTATCCGAAGCCGCTGCTCGTGTGGGGCCACGGCATCGTGATGGGCGGCGGCATCGGTCTGATGGCGGGCGCGTCGCACCGCGTGGTGACGCCGCGCAGCCGGCTCGCGATGCCGGAGATCACGCTGGGGCTGTATCCCGACGTGGGCGGGAGCTGGTTCCTGTCGCGCCTTCCAGGCCGCGTGGGTCTGTTCCTCGCGCTGACCGGCGCGCCGCTGAACGCGGCCGATGCGCTGTGGGCCGGACTCGCGGATCGGGCGGCCCGCGCGGAGGATCGCGGCGCGCTGCTCGAAGCCATCGCCCGCACGCGCTGGACCGGCGAGCGCGCCAGCGACGCCGAGGCGCTCGACGACCTGCTGCGCGCCTTGCCCGCTGCCGAGCTGGCGCCCTCGGCGCTGGCCGCGCATCGCGCTCGCATCGACGCGTTGATCGGTCCTCACGACGGGCTGGCAACGATCGCGCCGCGCCTGCGCTCGCTCGCGGGCGACGCCGATCCCTGGCTGGCCGCGGCTGGCGCGGCCTTCCTGAAGGGCTCGCCGACCTCGGCCGCGCTGGCGCTGGCGCTGCAGCGGCGCTTGCGGCACGCCTCGCTGGCGGACGTGCTGCGCCTCGAGTACCAGGCGTCGGTGGGCTGCTGCGTGCATCCGGACTTCGCGGAGGGCGTGCGGGCGCTGCTGATCGACAAGGACAGGTCGCCGCGCTGGCAGCCGGCGGCGATCGACGGGACCGGCGAGGCGCGCGTGGATGCGCTGCTCGCGCCGCGCTTCGAGGGCGCACACCCGCTCGCCGATCTGCGCTGATCCTTCAACGACTTCGAGGACCCACACAAATGAGCAACACGATGAATAGCCCGAGGAACAGCGCAACAAGCAGCGCAACAAGCAGCGCGACGAACAGCGCGACAAACAGCCCGATGAACAGCCCGATGAACGACACGAACCCGGTGGAGGAACGCATCGCCTTCATCGGCCTGGGCCACATGGGCGGGCCGATGGCGATGAATCTCGCGAAGGCGGGATACGCCGTCACCGCATTCGACGTGAGCGCAGCCGCGCTGGAGCGCGCGAGCCAGGCGGGCGTGATGGCGGCGCCATCGGCCGCGGCGGCGGTGGAGGGCGCGACAGTGGTGATCTCGATGCTGCCGGCGAGCCGGCATGTCGAGGCGCTCTACCTCGGCGAGGGCGGCCTGCTGTCGCATCTGGCCGCCGGCACGCTGGTCATCGACTGCAGCACCATCGCGCCGGCGAGCGCGCAGCGCGTCTCGCTGGCCGCGGAGACGCGCGGCATCGCGATGCTCGATGCGCCGGTGTCGGGCGGCACGGCGGGCGCGGCGGCCGGCACGCTGACCTTCATCGTCGGCGGCGAGGCGCAGGCGCTTGAGCGCGCACGGCCGGTGCTGGGCGCGATGGGGAAGAACGTCTTCCACATGGGCGGCGCGGGCGCCGGGCAGGTGGCCAAGCTGTGCAACAACATGGCGCTGGGCGTGATCATGGCGGTCACCGGCGAGGCGCTGGCGCTGGGCGTGTCGCATGGACTCGATCCGCAGGCGCTGTCCGCGATGATGGCTGTCAGCACCGGTCGCAGTTGGGCGACGGAGGTCTGCAATCCGTGGCCGGGCGTGAAGCCGGAAGCGCCCGCCTCACGCGGCTACGCGGGCGGTTTCGGGAATGACTTGATGCTCAAGGACCTCGGCCTGGCGGTGGAGGCGGCGCTGCAGGTCGGCGCCGCAGTGCCGCTCGGCGAGCTGGCGCGCAACCTCTATGCGCTCAACAGCCGGGCAGGGCGGGGCAGGCTGGATTTCTCGAGCGTGCAGCAGCTCGTGGCGGGGGATGGCGGGCCGCTGGGGTGAGATCGCGCGCGCTCACCGGGTCCCATACGGCTCCGCCGTGCGCTCGTTCTCATCGATGCGCAGGTGCTTCCCGAGCGCCGGGAACGCCCGCTGCGCGCAGCCTTCGCGCTCGCACAGCTTGCAGCCGGGACCGATCGGCGTGGCGCTGTCCGGATCGCCCAGGTCCAGCCCCTTCGCATAGACCAGCTGCTCCGCGTGCCGCAGGTCGCAGCCCAGGCCGATCGCGAACTCGCGCGCCGGTGAGCCGTAGCCGCCGGTGGCGCGTAGCTCGCAGTGGGCGATCCAGAGATAGCTGCGCCCATCGGGCATCCGCGCCACCTGCGTGAGCACGCGGCCCGGCTGGCCGAAGGCCTCGTAGACGTTCCACAGCGGGCAGGTGCCGCCGCTGCGCGAGAAGTGGAAGTCCGTCGCCGACTGCCGCTTCGAGATGTTCCCCGCCCGGTCCACCCGCACGAAGAAGAAGGGCACGCCGCGCGCCTCGCGGCGCTGCAGCGTCGACAGGCGATGGCACACGGTCTCGAAGCTGACGCCGAAGCGCTTGGCCAGCAATGCGATGTCGTGCCGCAGCGCCTGCGCCGCCGACAGGAAGGCGCGGTACGGCAGCACCACCGCGCCGGCGAAGTAGCTCGCGAGACCGATGCGCGCCAGCGCCGCGGCCTCGGGGCTGAAGCTGGCGGAGGCGATGAGCCGGTCCATCTCCGCGCCGCATTCGAGGTAGGCCAGCTGCGTGGCCAGCTGGAAGGCCCGCTGGCCCGGCGAGAGCGAGTCCGACAGCAGCAGCAATCGCTGCGCGGGTTCGTAGCGCCGCAGGCGCTCGTCGGGCACGACCTGCACCTGGATCCGATGGGCAGTCATCAGGTGGGTCTGCAGCCGCTGCGCCAGGTCCTGCTGCGAGAGGGGCAGCGCCGGCGTTGCCGCAGCAAGCGCAGTGGCTGCGGTGAGCGCGGTGGTCGTGCCCGTGCCCGCACCCGCGGCGGTGGCCGTCTCGCTTGCGAGCACCATCGCCAGCGCCTCCGCGGCGCGGTCGAGTGCGTCGATGTGGTTGTGGTGCGCGTAGAAGAAGTCCCGCACCTCCTCGTGTGGCCCGGGGCCCGCGATCACGCCGGTGCCGCGCTCGTGGCCGCCGAGGTTGCTCACGCGCTGCTCCGCGCCGCGCGCCCGGCCGTGCAGCCGCAGCATCAGCTGCGCCATGCCCGGCATCTGCTGCACCAGCGTGCGCAGCTCCGACTCCGGCACGCCGCCGGGCACCGGCGTCTCCGCGACGATCTCGTGCAACTGCGCGAAGAGCCGCGCCTCGTCGTCCTCCGAGAAGAACTGCAGGTCCACGCCCAGCGCCGACTGCAAGCGCAGCAGCACCGCGACGCTCAGCGGACGCTCGTTGTTCTCGAGCTGGTTCACATAGCTGGGCGACAGCTTGAGCGCCTGCGCCAGCGCCGCCTGGGTCAGGCCGCGCTGCTCGCGCAGGGTCTTGAGCTTCACGCCGAGGAAGGTCTTGCGCATCGGTTTCGCGTCGGGAGATGGAAGGACGAAGACGGCGGCTGGTGAGCGCGGCCGGCGAGGGCGACTGCTGATCTGTGATTCGCAAAGTTTGCAGAATGCGCGAATCACCTTCGCATTTCATTGCCAATTCAGCCATTGAGGCCCAGCGAAGTGGCTGCAAAGATTGCGAATGACGCGACTATCCCATGCACCCGTCGACGGGATCAAGGCCTGGACCGTCACGCCGGTCGATGGCTCGCCGCCACGCCCGCCCGCATTTCCCAGATCCCCAGGAGGAGACCCCATGAGCGAGACCCTCGCCCCCGCCTTCAAGCCCAAGAAATCCGTCGCGCTGTCCGGCGTCGCGGCCGGCACCACCGCGCTGTGCACCGTCGGCCGCAGCGGCAACGACCTGCACTACCGCGGCTACGACATCGTCGACCTGGCCCAGGCCTGCGAGTTCGAGGAGGTCGCTCACCTGCTGGTGCATGGCAAGCTGCCCAACGCCGCCGAGCTGCGCGCCTACAAGGCCAAGCTCAAGGCGCTGCGCGGCCTGCCGGCCAGCGTCAAGGAGGCGCTGGAGCGCCTGCCCGCCGGCGCCCATCCGATGGATGTGATGCGCACCGGCGTGTCCGCGCTGGGCTGCGTGCTGCCGGAGAAGGACGACCACCCGCTGCCCGGCGCGCGCGACATCGCCGACCGGCTGATGGCCTCGCTGGGCTCGATGCTGCTGTACTGGTTCCACTGGGCGACGCAGGGACGCCGCATCGAGGTCGAGACCGACGACGAGTCCATCGGCGCGCATTTCCTGCACCTGCTGCACGGCCGCCGGCCCGATGCCGGCTGGGAACGCGCGATGCACACCTCGCTGATCCTGTACGCGGAGCATGAGTTCAACGCCTCGACCTTCGCCGCGCGCGTCATCGCCGGCACGGGCAGCGACCTGTACTCGGCCGTGGCGGGCGCGATCGGCGCGCTGCGCGGACCCAAGCATGGCGGCGCCAACGAGGTGGCCTTCGAGGTGCAGAAGCGCTACGACTCGCCGGATGAGGCCGAGGCCGACATCCGTCGCCGTGTCCAGGCGCGCGAGGTCGTCATCGGCTTCGGCCATCCGGTCTACACGATCAGCGATCCGCGCAACGAGATCATCAAGCAGGTGGCGCGACGACTCTCGGTCGAGGCCGGCACGACCAAGATGTTCGACATCGCCGAGCGCCTCGAGCGCGTGATGTGGGAGGTCAAGCGCATGTTCCCCAACCTCGACTGGTTCAGCGCGGTGAGCTATCACCTGATGGGCGTGCCGACGGCGATGTTCACGCCGCTGTTCGTGATCGCGCGCACCAGCGGTTGGGCCGCCCATGTGATCGAGCAGCGGCAGGACAACAAGATCATCCGCCCCAGCGCCGTCTACACCGGCCCCGAGGACCAGGCCTTCGTGCCGCTGGCGGCGCGTCAATGAGCCTCGCACCCGCTGCCACGATCACCGCCGCCGCGCCCGTCAATGCCGCCTGGCGTCGACCGCTGCCCGGCACCGACCTGGACTGGTTCGATGCCCGCGCGGCCATCGAGGCGCTGCGCCCCGGCGCCTGGACCCGCATGCCCTACACGGCGCGCGTGCATGCCGAGAACCTGGTGCGCCGATGCGATCCGGCGCTGCTCGACGCCTGTCTGCTGCAGCTGGCCGACGGCCTGGGCGAGCGCGACTTCCCCTGGTATCCCGCGCGCGTCGTCTGCCACGACATCCTGGGGCAGACCGCGCTGGTGGACCTGGCCGGCCTGCGCGACGCGATCGCGGCGCGCGGCGGCGATCCGTCGCGGGTCAATCCGGTGGTGCCGGTGCAGCTGGTCGTCGACCACTCGCTGGCCGTCGAGTGCGGGGGCGACGATCCCGGCGCCTTCGACAAGAACCGCGCCATCGAGGACCGCCGCAACGAGGACCGCTTCCACTTCATCGACTGGTGCCGGCGCGCGTTCCGCAATGTCGAGGTGATCCCGCCGGGGAACGGGATCATGCATCAGATCAACCTGGAGCGGATGTCGCCGGTCGTGCAGGTGGAGCGCGACGCGCGCGGCGGCATCGCCTATCCCGACACCTGCGTCGGCACCGACAGCCACACGCCGCATGTCGACGCGCTGGGTGTGATCGCCGTCGGCGTCGGCGGACTCGAGGCGGAGAGCGTGATGCTGGGCCGCGCCTCGTGGATGCGCCTGCCGGAGATCATCGGCGTCGAGCTCACCGGGCGGCGCCGGCCCGGCATCACCGCCACCGACCTGGTGCTCGCACTGACCGAGTTCCTGCGTCGCGAGAAGGTCGTCGGCGCCTACCTCGAATGCTTCGGCGACGGCGTCGCCGGGCTGACGCTGGGCGACCGCGCGACGATCGCCAACATGGCGCCCGAATACGGCGCGACCGCCGCGCTGTTCGCGATCGACGAGCAGACGCTGGCCTACCTGCGCCTGACCGGCCGCGCCGAGGACCAGGTGCGCCTGGTCGAGACCTATGCCAAGGCGGCGGGCCTGTGGTCCGGCGTGGGCGGCACGCTGGACGACGTGGCCTACCGGCGCGTGCTGCGCTTCGACATCGGCGCGGTCGAGCGCGCACTGGCCGGCCCGTCGAACCCGCATCGCCGCCTGCCGACCGCGATGCTGCGCGAGCGCGGCATCGCGGCGCCCTGGGTGGACGAGCCCGGTCGACTGCCCGACGGGGCGGTGATCATCGCGGCCATCACCAGCTGCACCAACACCAGCAATCCGCGCAACGTCATCGCCGCCGGCCTGCTCGCGCGCAACGCGCGGCGGCTGGGGCTGGTCCGCAAGCCCTGGGTCAAGACCTCGCTGGCGCCCGGCTCCCGCGCGGTGACGCTCTACCTGGAGGAGGCGGGCCTGCTGGCGGACCTCGAAGCGCTGGGCTTCGGCGTCGTCGCCTATGCCTGCACCTCGTGCAACGGCATGTCGGGCGCGCTGGACCCGGCGATCGAGCGCGAGATCGTCGAGCGCGACCTCTATGCGACCGCGGTGCTGTCCGGCAATCGCAACTTCGACGGCCGCATCCATCCGCGCGCGCGGCAGGCCTTCCTGGCCTCGCCGCCGCTGGTGGTGGCCTACGCGCTGGCGGGCACGATCCGCTTCGACATCGAGCGCGACGTGCTCGGCGTCGTCGACGGGCGCGAGATCCGCCTGCAGGACCTGTGGCCGGACGACGAGGAGATCGACGCGCTGGTGCGCCGCTGCGTGAAGCCGGCGCAGTTCCGGCGCGTCTACGACCCGATGTTCCCGATCGCGCCGGTCGCGACCGAAGCCAACAAGGTGGCCGGGGCGGCCGGGGCGACAGCGCCGCTCTACGACTGGCGCCCGCGCTCGACCTACATCCGGCGGCCGCCGTACTGGGAGGGCGCGCTGGCGGGCGCGCGCACGCTGCGCGGCCTGCGCGCGCTGGCGGTGCTGCCCGACAACATCACCACCGACCACCTGTCGCCGTCCAATGCGATCGAGGTCGACTCGGCGGCTGGCGAATACCTCGCGCGCATGGGCGTGCCAGTGGAGGACTTCAATGCCTACGCGACCCACCGCGGCGATCACCTGACGGCGCAGCGGGCCACCTTCGCCAACCCGACGCTGTGCAACGAGATGGTCCGCGACGCGTCGGGCGAGGTCATCCCGGGCTCGCTGGCGCGGCTGGAGCCCGACGGCACCGTGATGCGGATGTGGGAGGCGATCGAGACCTACCTGGCGCGCCGCCAGCCGCTGATCGTGATCGCCGGCGCGGACTACGGCCAGGGCTCGTCGCGGGACTGGGCCGCGAAGGGCGTGCGGCTGGCCGGCGTGGAGGCGATCGTGGCCGAGGGCTTCGAGCGCATTCACCGCACCAACCTCATCGGCATGGGCGTGCTGCCGCTGGAGTTCCTGCCCGGGACGACGCGGCGCACGCTGGGGATCGACGGTTCGGAGCGCTTCGACGTGCTGGGCGTGCCGGCGCCGCGCGCGGTGATCACGCTGGTGCTGCATCGCCGTGACGGCGTTCGCACCGAAGTGCCGGTACGCTGCCGGATCGACACCGCGGAGGAGTTGTCGATCCACCAGGCGGGCGGGGTGCTGCAGCGCTTCGCCCAGGATTTCCTCGCGGCCGCGACGCCGCCAATGCGCCACGCAAAGACATGAGCTTTCCACCTGCCTTGAAGATCCCCGCCGTCTACCTGCGGGGCGGCACCTCCAAGGGCGTGTTCTTCCGGCTGGAGGACCTGCCCGCCGATTGCCGGCGCCTGGGCGCCGCGCGCGACCGGCTGCTGCTGCGCGTGGTCGGCAGCCCCGATCCCTACGGCAAGCAGATCGACGGCATGGGCGGCGCCACGTCCAGCACCAGCAAGGTCGTGATCGTGTCGCGCAGCAAGCGCCAGGGGCATGACGTCGACTATCTCTTCGGCCAGGTCGCGATCGACCGGGCGCTGGTGGACTGGTCCGGCAACTGCGGCAACCTGTCCGCCGCGGTGGGGCCGTTCGCGATTCACTCGGGGCTGATCGACGCCGCCGCGCTGCCGCGCGACGGACGCGCGACGATCCGGATCTGGCAGGCCAACATCGGCAAGACCATCGTGGCCCAGGTGCCGATGCGCGACGGACAGGTGCAGGAGAGCGGCGACTTCGAGCTCGATGGCGTGACCTTCGCGGCGGCGGAGATCGAGCTGGCCTTTCTCAATCCGGGCGATGACGCGGGCGACACGGGCGAGGGCGGAGCGCTGTTCCCGACCGGCCAGGTGGCCGACGATCTGACGCTGCCCGAGGCGCTCGTGCCGGGCGGCCGGCTGCGCGCGACGCTGATCAACGCGGGCATCCCGACCGCCTTCGTCGAAGCCAGGGCGCTGGGCTATGAGGGCACCGAGCTCCAGGACGCGATCAATGGCGATGCGGCGGCGCTTGCGCGGCTGGAGGCGATACGCGCGCATGCGGCACTGCGCATGGGCCTGATCCGGACGCTCGAGGAGGCGAAGACTCGCCAGCACACGCCGAAGCTGGCCTTCGTCGCACCGCCGGCGGCTTATCGCGCGTCGAGCGGCAAGGCCGTCGCGGCCGGCGACATCGACCTGCTGGTGCGGGCGCTCTCGATGGGCAAACTGCACCACGCGATGATGGGCACCGCGGCCGTGGCGATCGGCACCGCGGCGGCCATTCCCGGCACGCTGGTCTGCGAAGCCGCTGGCGGCGCGCCGCGCGCGGCGCTGCGTTTCGGTCATCCGTCCGGCACGCTGCGCGTGGGCGCGGAGGCCGTGCTCGACGGCGGCCAATGGCGCGTCACGCGCGCGGTGATGAGCCGCAGCGCCCGCATCCTGATGGAGGGCGCCGTGCGCGTGCCCGCCGAGTCCCTGATCGACACGAAAGAACTCCCATGACATCGACCCGCAAGACGCTGCGCGCGCTGGTGGAGGCGCGCCGCGGCGTGCTGGTGCCCGGCGCCTTCAATGCCTTGTCGGCGAAGGTGATCGAGGACCTCGGCTTCGAGGCTCTCTACATCACCGGTGCCGGCGTGACCAACATGTGGTTCGGGCTGCCGGACCAGGGCTTCATGGGCCTGGCCGAGATCGCCGACCACACGGCCCGCATCCGCGACGCGGTGGCGCTGCCGCTGATCGTCGATGCCGACACCGGCTTCGGCAACGCGCTCAACGTGCGGCATGCCGTGCGCACGCTGGAGCGGGCCGGTGCCGACTGCATCCAGCTCGAGGACCAGGTCGCGCCCAAGCGCTGCGGTCACTTCAGCGGCAAGGAGGTGATCCCGACCGAGGAGGCGGTGGGCAAGATCAAGGCGGCGGTCGACGCGCGACGCGACCCGGACCTGATGATCATGGCCCGCACCGACGCCTGCGCGACCTTGGGTTTCGAGGCCGCGGTGGAACGCGCGCTGCGCTTCGCCGAGGCCGGCGCGGACCTGCTGTTCGTCGAGGCGGTGACGACGCCGGATCAGATCCGCGCGCTGCCGGGGCGCCTGCCGGTGCCGCAGCTGATGAACATGGTGATCGGCGGCAGGACGCCGATCACCGATGCGCAGGAGTTGGAGTCGCTCGGCTACGGCGTCGTGCTCTACGCCAACGCGGCGCTGCAGGGCGCGGTGGCGGGCATGCAGAAGGCGCTCGGCGTGCTGAAGGCGCAGCGCCGGATCGATGAGGACCCGGCGCTGGTCGCCCCCTTCGCGGAGCGCCAGCGACTGGTGGGCAAGCCCGGCTGGGATGAATTGGAGAAGAGGTACAGCTGAGGGCGCTGGTCGCCAATGGCTCTGGTCAGTATCGATGGGGGGAATGACCACCGTCGATCACTTCCCCCCTCAAGACCACATTTCGGAGGAATGACGTTCGCCGGCTCCACGTGGAGACTGCAGGCCATCCATCAGGACTTGGGCAAGAAGGAGCAGTTTCATGACGAGGACGACAAGCGACGAGGGGACGGGCATCGAGGACCTGTCGAGGGCGCTGCGGTTCCCCAGCACGATCTTCGGGGCGATGGCCGACGACGGCCTCGAAGCGCGATGCGAGGATGCGGACTGGCACGAGGTGCCGAATGAACTCAGGCGCGTGCTGGCGCATCACGGCGCTTCGGTGGATTACATGCGGCTGATACTGAAGCGCGCCGCGCGCTTCGTCCGGCGCCATTCGCTGCGCCTGGCCGGGCCCCCCTGGTTGGACATCACCTGCGTGGAGGATGTCGCCGCCGGGGCGATGTATGTCGTGCCCCTCGACATGAGTCCCAAGCGGTCGCTGGCCTGGGACGAGCGATTTCTCTCCCGCCTCGCCGACCAGGACCTGCTGAAGGGCTTCTTCATGGTCAGCTTCTGCGGCCGCTCGGCGGCCTGAACGGCCAGGCCGCATCCAGTCCCGGAGCGTTGCCATGAGCGTGAGCGCCGAAGACTTCCTGTACGTGTCCCGCGCCTTGATGAACAAGGACGGTGAGACTTGGCGACGTGTCGCCGCCAGTCGGGCCTCCGAAGCGCGCATGGACAGCCAGCTCACCGCTGGCGCCCATGCCGCATGGAGGGCCCGGCTCAGAAGCCCTTTATGTCATAGCGCACGCCGACCCAGGCCTGGCGGCCGAGGCCCTGGTAGGCGTAGACCGGCTCGACATCGCGGTCCGCCGCGTTGAGGACCTTGGCCTCCAGGCGCCATTGCGGCAGGAAGCGCCAGCTGGCGCGCAGGTCGAGCAGCGCGTAGCCGCCCAGCGTGGCGCCGGTGTCCGGCCGCTTGCCGATGTCGGTCAGCGTCGCCCCCGCGCTCCAGGCGCCGGTGTCGTAATCGACGGAGACACTTTCCTGGTGCGCCGCGCGACGGATCAGCCGCGCGCCGGTGTCGGTGTCCTTCGCATCGAGGAAGTCCACGTTCGCGGCCAGGTTCCAGTTGCCGATGCGGTGCGCGCCGGTCAGCGTCGCGCCGGTGAGCTTGGCCCGGCCGACGTTGGCCGCGCAGCCGAAGGCGAAGTCCGGTGCCGGCGGGCACAGGGCCGGATCGGGGTTGTAGATGATCAGGTCCTTGACCTTGTTGCGATAGACCGTCGCCGACGCGCTGCTCGCGCCGGAGCGCCAGTTCAGGCCGATCTCCGCGCTGCGGCCCTGCTCGGGACGGATGTCGCGGTGGCCGTAGAAGGGGAAGTCGGTGTCGTTGAAGGTCGGCGCGCGGAAGGTCTTGCCCGCCAGCGCCCGCAGCTTCAGCGTCGGACTCAGCGCGATGCTGCCGCCCAGGCTGCCGGTGGTGTTGTCGCCGTAGACCGAGTTCTCGTCGCGGCGCAGGTTGGCCTCCAGGGCGGCCGGGCCGAACAGGCCGCTGTAGCCCGCGATGTAGGCGTTGTTGGTGCGCTTGAGCGTGTCGCTGGTGACGCCGTCCGCCTTTTCCTCGAGGCGCTCGTAGGCCAGCACCAGTTGCTGGTCCGGCGCCAGGCGCAGCGCGTTCTGCCAGGTCGCCTGGTCGCGGGTGGTTTTGAAGCGCGTCGCGTCGGTCAGGCCGCTGACCGAGTCGTCGGTGCCGCGCGCGAACTGCAGCGTCGTCGTCCAGATCGGCGAGAGCGTGCCGCGGTAGTCGAGCGCCGCCTGGCGCGTCTTGAGCCGGTTGCGGAAGTCGCCTTCCGGATGCGCGACGAACTGGTCGTCGAAGGTGGCGCTGTCGTATTGCGCGTTCAGGCGGCTCTGCGTCGCGCTGACGCCGATGTGGTGGCCCTCGGCCGGCGTGAAGCCCAGCCGGGCCGACGCCACCGTGCGGGTGAAGCCGTCCTTGTCCGGGTTGTAGGAGCTGTTGCCGCGGTCGCCGCGGATCGCGGTCGTGCCGTCACTGGTGTCGCGGCTGAGGCTGGCTGCGTAGTCGAAACCGGCCCGCGCGCCGCTGACCGAGACGTCGCCCTGGCGCGAGCCGTATTCGCCCACGGCCGCACCGGCACGCAGGTCCAGCGGGCCCTGGCCCTGCCGGGTGACGATCTGGATCACGCCGCCGACCGCATCGGCGCCGTACAGGCCGGAGGCAGGACCGCGCAGGACCTCGATGCGCTCGATGTTGGCCAGGCTCATGGCCTCGAAGGACACCTGGCCCAGCGTCGCCGAGCCGACCCGCACGCCGTCGATCATCACGACCGTGGCGCTGGTGTTGGCGCCGCGCAGAAAGTAGCCCGCCGTCTGGCCGGGACCGCCGTTGGCCGCCAGCTGCAGGCCGGCGTAGCGGCGCAGCACGTCGGCGACGCTGCCGGCGCCGCTGTCGCGCAGGGTGTCGGCGTCGATGAGCACGACGTCCGCGACGCTGCGGCTCAGCGGCTGCGCCTCACGGGTGCCGATGACGATGACCGGGTCGAGCGAGGACTGCGCGACGGCGACGGAGGGGACGGTGGACAGGACCGGGGCGGCGATCAGCGCGGCACGGGCAACGGCGCGCAGCGCGGCGCGGGGACGGGAGGCTTGCATGTCGGAATCACAAAGCGGCGGCAGACGGCCGCTTCCCCGCGGCCGCATGCGGAATGGACCCATCGCGGGGCGAAGGGTCCGCCTGTTGGCCGGTATCCGGGCTGTCGGAAGAACGAACCCGTGGTGCCTTCCCGGACGACCGTCCAGTGGATCCAGCCACGAGTCGCGCGCCGCTGGGGCCGATGCCATCGAGGGTCGACGGCGTCGGCCGGGCGCGCCTTCCGCTTACCGTTGCGGGGGCAGCTCAGGTTGGGGCCGTGGCCGCGGGCGGGCGACCCTTCCTGATTCCCGTTGAACTGCGCCGGCGGAGGGCCGGGCGCGAGCACCAACGGGCGGCATCATAGCGGCGGCCCCGTGGCGCCGATGTCGCATCCGGGCCTGACCACGGGGCGGGGCGCTCGGCACGCCGCCGGCCTCACCGGCCTCACCGGTTCGGCGCGCGCTCACAACAGGCTCACGCCGCCCAGGTTCACCAGCGAGGTCTCGCGCATGATCCGCACGAAATCGGCCAGGAAGGGCTTGGCCGCCAGCCGCCCGGTGCTCACCGCGTAGAGCCGGCCGGTCAGGCCCGACGGCCCGATGCGCTGGCGCGCCACGTAGCCCCGCGCCAGGTAGCCCTCGACCGCCCACAGCGGCAGCGCCGCGAAGCCGCGCCCGCTCGCGACCAGCTGCAGCATCGCCACCGTGAGCTCGCTGGTGCGGCGTGGCGGCGTCACGCCGGCGGGTTTGAGCACGCTGCGCACCAGGTCCAGCATCTCGTCGGGCACCGGGTAATGGATGTAGGCCTGCGCGGCGAAGTCCTCGGCCTCCAGCCAGGGCTTGGCCAGCAGCGGGTGCCCCTTGGGCAGGAGCGCGACGATCTCGAAGCTGAACAGCGGATGCACCGCGACGCCCGCTTCCTCCGCGTCCACGTCCGAGACGATCGCCAACTCGGCGCGGTCCTGGTGCAGCAGCCCCACCGGATCGGCCTGGAAGCCCGACACGATGTCGAGCTCGACCTCCGGCCAGCGCTCGCGGAAGGCATCCATCGCCGGCATCAGCCAGTCGAAGCAGGTGTGGCACTCGACGGCGATCCGCAGCTGTCCGGCCGATCCCTCGACCAGCTTGCGCATGTCGCGGTCCGCCTCGTCGATCTGCGGCAGCACCAGCTCGGCGAGCTTGAGCAGCCGCTGGCCCGCCACGCCGAAGCTCAGCGGGGAGGACTTGCGCTCGAAGAGCTCGGTGCCGTAATGGTCCTCCAGCCCCTTGAGCTGGTGCGACAGCGCCGACTGCGTGAGGTTCAGCAGTTGGGCGGCGCGGGACAGGTTGCCGGCCTCGCGCAGGGCCAGCAGCGTGCGCAGGTGGCGCAGCTCCAGAGGTGTCTGCATGAGCGATCCTAATGACGAAGGCAAAAAACTTTCGTTTGAATCATAGTTCGCTGGCAGCGAACATTCCGAATCCCATTCAATTTCGACGAGAACAACATGATTCGGACTCATGTGCTGGGCTTCCCCCGCATTGGTGCCAACCGCGAGCTGAAGTTCGCCCTGGAGCGCCACTGGCGCGGCGAGATCGACGAGGCGGCGCTCCAGGGCGTCGCCGCCGAGTTGCGGGCCCGGCACTGGCGTCTGCAAGCGGGCGCCGGGCTGGACCACGTCACCGTGGGCGACTTCGCGCTCTACGACCAGGTGGCCGACTTGATCCAGCTGTTCGGCTGCGAGCCGGCACGCTTCGGCTTCACCGGCGAGGAGTCGCCGCTGCGGCGCTACTTCGCCATGGCGCGGGGCGTGGCGGCGCATGAGCACGGCGAGGCTTGCGGTTGCGGCGCTTCGGCGGGCGAGGGCGCTGCGGCGCTGGAGATGACCAAGTGGTTCGACACGAACTACCACTACCTCGTCCCCGAGTTCGACGCCGCTACCGCCTTCACGCTCCATGCCGACCGACTGCTGGCCGAGGTCGACGAGGCGATCGCGCTCCCGGCGAGTCCCAAGGCCGCACTGCTCGGGCCGGTGAGCTTCCTGTTCCTGGGCAAGAGCAAGGAGGCGGGCTTCGACCGCCTCGCGCTGCTGGACCGCCTGCTGCCGGTGTACGAGCAGCTGCTGGTGAAGCTCGCGGCGCGCGGCGTGACCTGGGTGCAGCTGGACGAGCCCATCCTCGGCCTGGATCTGGCGCCGGCCTGGCAGGACGCGCTGCGCCGCGCCTACGAGCGGCTCGGCCAGGTCGACCAGCAGGTGCTGCTGGCGAGCTACTTCTCGCCGCTGGCGGGCAACCTGGCGCTCGCCTGCGGGCTGCCGGTGGCCGGGCTGCATGTGGACGCGGTGCGCGCCGCCGGTGAGCTGCGGGACATCGCGCGGACGCTGCCGCTGGACCGGGAGTTGTCGGTGGGCATCGTCGATGGCCGAAACGTCTGGCGCGCCGACCTGGACGCGGCGCTCGAGACCGTGCGCGAGGTGCGCGAGCTGCGCGGCGGGCGGCTGTGGCTGGCGGCGTCGTGCTCGCTGCTGCATGTGCCGATGAGCCTGCGCGACGACCCGGTGGTCGATGCCGACGTGCGGCCGTGGCTGGCCGGCGCGGTCGAGAAACTGGAGGAGCTGCGAGTGCTCAAGCGCGCGTTGTGGGGCGACGAGGCGGCGGTGGCCGATGCGCTGATCGAGGCGCGTCAGGCGCGCGCCTCGCGCTTGGCGAGTCCGCGCGTGCGCCGGCTCGACATCGCCCGGCGCGTCGCGGCGCTGCCGGCGGATGCGGACCGGCGCGCGTCCCCGTTCCCGCGGCGCCAGGCCGCGCAGCGTGAGCGGCTGCGCCTGCCCGCCTTCCCGACGACGACGATCGGCTCGTTCCCGCAGACGCCGGCGATCCGCGCGGCGCGCGCGGCCTTCAAGCGCGGCGAGCTCGATGCCCAGGCCTACCGTGCCGCGATGCGCGGCGAGATCGAGGACGCGGTGCGGCGCCAGGAGGCGCTCGGCCTGGATGTGCTCGTCCATGGCGAAGCCGAGCGCAACGACATGGTCGAGTACTTCGGCGAGCAACTGGACGGTTTCGCGTTCACCGCCAACGGCTGGGTGCAGTCCTACGGCTCGCGCTGCGTGAAGCCGCCGGTGCTGTTCGGCGACGTCGCGCGGCCAGCGCCGATGACGGTCGAGTGGACGCGCTTCGCGCAAGGCCTCACCGAGCGGCCGATGAAGGGCATGCTCACCGGGCCGATCACGATCCTGCAATGGTCCTTCGTGCGCGACGACCAGCCGCGCGCCGACACGGCGCTGCAGATCGCGCTGGCCATCCGGGACGAGGTCGCCGACCTGGAGGCCGCCGGCATCGCCGTCATCCAGATCGACGAGCCGGCGATCCGCGAGGGACTGCCGCTGCGCCAGGCGGAGCGGGCCAGCTACCTCGCCTGGGCGACGCGCGCCTTCCGTGTCGCCGCGTCACCGGTCGGGGACGCGACGCAGATCCACACGCACATGTGCTACTCGGAGTTCAACGACATCCTCCCGGACATCGCCGCGATGGATGCCGACGTCATCACCATCGAGACCAGCCGCTCCGACATGGAGCTGCTGCGCGGCTTCGGCGGGGAGGGGGGCGGCTTCCGCTATCCCAACGAAATCGGCCCCGGCGTCTACGACATCCATTCGCCGCGGGTGCCCGGCAGCGACGAGATGCTGCGGCTGCTGCGCAAGGCGGCGGAGGTGATTCCCGCGGATCAGCTGTGGGTCAATCCGGACTGCGGCCTGAAGACGCGGGGATGGCCGGAAACCGAGGCGGCGCTGCGGCACATGGTGGAGGCGGCGAAGGCGCTGCGCGGCGAAGGGCTCGGCCGCTGAGCGACGACGCGGGGGACGACCACTTCGCAGTGGGGGTGGCCCACCTCGATGAGGGGCTGGAAGGGCGACGGGCGCTCATTTCAGGGCACGCCGGACGTGTTGAAGAACTGCGCTCCGGAGGCTTTCCTTGAAGTTCGACACGGGGGCGCGTCCGGACGATGGCATCACCAATATTTCCACTGTCGTCATTGATTTCGGCTGAAGAAAAACCCGGCTTGAGCCGGGTTTCTCGTTTCAGGTTCCTCGTCAACCAGCGGGCAGCGATGTGTTACATGAACAAATGTTCTCCGGCGTTCTCACCGCCTAGCACCACGTAATTCACCTTGCGCAGATCCGCCAAGCTGCGACCGCCAGCGTAGGAAATCGAGCTCTGCAGGTCCTCTTCCATTTCACGGAAGGTGTCGGCCAGTTTCCCCTTCACCGGCTCGAGGATGCGCTTGCCCTCGACGTGTTTGTATTCACCCTTGTTGAAGTCGGACGCCGAGCCGTAGTACTCCTTGTAGCGCTTGCCGTCGACCTCGACGGTGTTGCCCGGCGACTCCTCGTGGCCCGCGAACAGCGAGCCGATCATCACCATCGCCGCGCCGAAGCGCACGCTCTTGGCGATGTCGCCGTGATGGCGGATGCCGCCGTCGGCAATGATCGGTTTGGTCGCCACGCGCGCGCACCACTTGAGCGCCGACAACTGCCAGCCCCCCGTGCCGAAGCCGGTCTTGAGCCGCGTGATGCAGACCTTGCCCGGGCCGATGCCGACCTTGGTCGCGTCCGCGCCCCAGTTCTCCAGGTCGATGACGCCCTCCGGCGTGCCGACGTTCCCCGCGATCACGAAGGTCTGCGGCAGCTTCTGCTTGATGTGGGCGATCATCCGCTGCACCGCGTCGGCGTGGCCGTGGGCGATGTCGATGGTGATGTAGTCGGCGCCCAGGCCCTCGGCCGCGAGGCGGTCGATGAGCGCGTAGTCGGCTTCCTTGACGCCGGCGCTGAGGGAGACCAGCAGGCCCTTGTCCCGCATCGTGCGGGCGAAGGCGACCGCGTCCAGGTCGAAGCGGTGCATCACGTAGAAGTAGCCGTTGGCGGCCAGCCATTCGGTGATGGACTCGTCGACGACCGTCTTCATGTTGGCCGGCACCACCGGCAGCTTGAAGCGGCGGGGGCCGAAGTCGATCGAGGTGTCGCACTCGCTGCGGCTGGTCACGCGGCACTTGCGCGGCAGCAGCAGGATGTTGTCGTAGTCAAAGATTTCCATGGTCCAAAGTCGCAAAGTCGGGCTGCGTTGATGCAGTGCATGCCCTGGGCTGCGAGCGCTTGACTTGGGACCCGGCCAAAAAAAACCGGGTCCCAAAATTTGGGCCCGGTGGCTCATTCTACGCATGCCCCGGCGAGGGCCTCGCCACCTTGCGGTGCAGCATGCACGGATCGGGGGCTTTTGAGCGCAGTTCGCTAAACTTCGCCCCCTTGGCCCCTCACCGGGCGACCTCAAAAGACCAGCCCCATGCACTCCGTCGTCATCAGCGGCACCGGCCTGTACCAACCGCCGCACGTCATCACCAACACCGAGCTGGTGGAGGCCTTCAACCGCTACGTCGACCTGCAGAACGCCGAGCACGCCCAGGCCATCGCTGCCGGCACGCGCGAGCCGCTGGTGCATTCGAGCGTCGAGTTCATCGAGAAGGCCTCTGGCATCAAGCAGCGCTACGTGATCGAGAAGGAAGGCGTGCTGGACCCGACGCGCATGTACCCGCGCTTCCAGGAACGCGCCGACGACCAGCTGTCGCTGATGGCCGAGATCGCCGTCGACGCCGCCCGCAAGGCGCTGGCCGCGGCGGGGCGCCAGCCGGAAGACGTCGACGCGGTGTTCTGCTCGGCCGCCAACATGCAGCGCGCCTATCCGGCGATGGCGGTGGAGATCCAGCAGGCGCTCGGCGCGGGCGGCTACGGCTTCGACATGAACGTGGCCTGCTCGTCGGCGACCTTCGCGCTGGAGCAGGCCTACAACGCGGTGCGCTCGGGCGCATCCAAGTGCGTGCTGATCGTGAATCCGGAGATCACCTCGGCCCACCTGGAGTGGAAGGACCGCGACTGCCACTTCATCTTCGGCGACGTCTGCACGGCCATCCTTGTCGAGCGCGCCGACCTGGCGGTCGCCCCGGAGCAGTGGGAGATCCTGGGCACCAAGCTGGCGACGCAGTTCTCCAACAACATCCGCAACAACTTCGGCTTCATGAACAAGGCCGAGGACAGCGATCCCGACGCGCGCGACAAGACCTTCCGCCAGGAAGGCCGCAAGGTGTTCAAGGAAGTGGTGCCCATCGCCGCCGCGCACATCGAGCACCATCTCGCCGCGCTGCACATCCAGCCCACCGACGTCAGCCGCTACTGGCTGCACCAGGCCAACCTGGGCATGAACCAGCTGGTGATCAAGAAGCTGGTCGGCGGCGAGGCCGGCGCGGAGATCGCGCCGCTGATCCTGGACACCTATGCCAACACCGCCTCGGCCGGCTCGGTGATCGCCTTCCACGAGCACCGCGCCAACCTGAAGCAGGGCGACCTGGGCGTGATCTGCTCGTTCGGCGCGGGGTATTCGGTGGGCAGCGTGATCGTCAGGAAGCGCTGAGACCCCACCGGGCCCCCTGAACAGGTGGCCCGCTCCCCCGGCGGAACGGCGCAGCATTGCGGCGGGAGCGCCGCCCCTGTCGGGCGGTCGCGCCGTTCACCAAGGAGCGAACCATGGTCCCGTTGCTCCGCGTGCTGCGTGCGCCGCGTGCGTTGCGTGTGCTGTGTGGATTGGCCTGTGGCGCCGCGCTGCTGTCGGTCCCGGCGCCGGCGTCCGCGCAGCCTGAGCCGCCGCCCCGTCACCGGATCGTGATCATGCCCAAGCTGGTGGGCATCGCGTACTACGACGCGGTGAAGACCGGCATCGACGCCGCCGCCCGCGAACTGCCCGATGTGTCGGTGACCTGGACCGGGCCGACGCAGGACCAGGTCGAGAAGCAGATCGAGATGATCGAGCGGCTCATCCCCACGAAACCGGACCTGATCGCGGTCGCGTCGAACGACCCGGTCGCGATCGCGCCGGTGCTGGCCAAGGCGCAGCGCGCCGGCATCCGCGTGATGAGCTGGGACGGCGACAGCCAGCAGCGCGAGTTCTTCGTCAACCTGGTGGACTTCGAGGAATTCGGCGCGCGGCTGGTCGAGTCCGTGGTGCGCGAGATCGGCCCCAAGGGGGACATCGCCCTCGTCACCACCAGCTTCACCGCGCCGAACCAGACCAGCTGGATCGACGCGATGAAGCGGACGATCTACCGCAAGCATCCGGAGCTGCGCATCGTCGACATCCGCCCCGCGGGCGAGAGCACCGAGGAGGCCTACCGGATCGCGCAGGACTACCTGAAGTCGATGCCCGGCCTGAAGGCCATCGTCGCGCTGGGCGCGCCCAACCTGCCCGGCGTCGCGCGCGCGGTCCGGGATGCGGGGCGCGTCGGCCAGGTGGCCGTCATCGGCAACTCGACGCCCAACCTGATGCGCAGCTTCCTCAAGGACGGCACGGTCCGGACGGTGCTGCTCTGGAACGCGCCGGACCATGGCTACCTCACCGTCTACTGCGCGCGCCAGCTGCTCGCCGGCGGCCTGAAGGCGGGGCAGGCCTTCGACGCCGGCCGGCTCGGCCGCTTCACGCCGCGCAAGGACGCGATCAGCCTGCAGGTGGCGTTGCCCGTCATGGTGTTCACGAAAGACAACGTGGACCAGTTCAGGTTCTGAGGCGAGGACCGGCCGTGAAGGTCTCGACGCGACTCAACCTGCTGTCGCTGCTCATCGTGCTGGCGATGACGGCCCTGGTGCTGGGCGCGGCGGTGGTGTTCCTGCAGTCCGACCTGCGGCAGTCACGCGAGCGCCTGATGCAGCTGGAACTGCAGGGCGCGACCCAGGCGATCCGGCAGCAGCTGTACCGCTCCGGCGTGCGCGCGGCCGCCCGCGAGGCCGAGGAGCAACTGCGTCAGCTGCGCCAGAAGGAGGGCTTCGCCTCGGCCACGCTCTTCATCGTCGAGCGCAACGACCTGCGCGTCGTCTATCACCCGCAGGGGCCGATCGGACAACGCGCCCGGCACGCCTTCGTCGCGGAGATGGTGCGGCAGGGGACCGGCTCGCTGGAGTACGACTACCTGGGCGACCGCCGCATGGCGGTGTTCCATGGGCTGGAGCCCGTCGGATGGGTGATCGGCGTGGCGGTGTCGCAGCAGGAGATGTACGCGCCGATGGTCCGGTTCATGCAGGCGATCGGCGGTATCACCTTCGGCGCCTTGTGCCTGGGCGGGGTGGTGGTCCACCTGTTCGGCCGCTGGCTGATGCGGCGCGTGCGCGTGGCGCTGGACTGCGTCGAGCGCATCGAGCACGGCGACCTGACGGCGCGGGTGGCGCAGGCGGGCGTCGACGACGAGATCGGCGAGCTGCAGCGCGGCATCAACGCGATGGCCGGGCGCATCGAGGAACGCACCGTCTCGCAGCACGAGGCGCAACAGGCCCTGAGCGCGAGCGAGGCGCGCCTGCGCCGCGTGATCGAGTCCAGCATGATCGGCATCTTCTTCTGGGAGGTGTCGGGCGCGGTGACCGAGACCAACGACGCCTTCCTGGAGATCATCGGCTACACCCGCGAGGACCTGGAGGCGGGGCGCATCGACTGGACGGCGCTCACGCCGCCGGAGGAGGCCGAAGCCGACCGGCGGGCGATCGAGCAGCTGCGCGCCACCGGCCGCTGCGCGTCCTACGAGAAGCACTACCTCCACCGGGACGGGCACCGGGTGCCGGTGCTGATCGGCGGCGCGCTGCTGAGCGACTCGACGCGGCAGGGCGTGGCCTTCATCGTCGACCTCAGCGAGCGCCGCCAGGCCGAGGCCGACCGGCATGCGCGTCGCGTGGCCGAGGCGGCGAGCAGCGCCAAGAGCGAGTTCCTGGCCAACATGAGCCACGAGATCCGCACGCCGATGAACGCGATCCTGGGCATGTCCTACCTCGCGCTACAGAGCGGGCTCAATCCGCAGCAGCACAACTACATCCAGAAGGTGCATGCCTCGGCGGAATCGCTGCTGGGGATCATCAATGACATCCTGGACTTCTCGAAGATCGAGGCCGGCAAGCTGGACATGGAGGCGATCCCGTTCAACCTGTCGGACGTGATGGACAACCTGGCCAACCTGATCGGGCTGAAGGCGGAGGAGAAGGGGCTGGAGCTGCTGTTCGTCGAGCCGCCCGAGTTGCCCGAGGCGCTGGTCGGCGACCCGTCGCGGCTGGGGCAGGTGCTGCTGAACCTGGGCAACAACGCCGTCAAGTTCACCGAGCGCGGCGAGGTCGTCATCGGCGTGGCGGTGCTGGCGCGCGACGAAGCTTCGGTGCGCTTGCGCTTCGAGGTGAGCGACACCGGCATCGGCATGAGCGCGGAGCAGCAGGGCCGTCTGTTCGAGCCCTTCACCCAGGCGGACGCGTCGACCAGCCGGCGTTATGGCGGCACCGGCCTGGGCCTGGCGATCAGCCGCCACTTGGTGCGGCTGATGGGCGGCGAGCTCGAGGTCGAGAGCCAGCCGGGGCAGGGCAGCCGGTTCCGTTTCAGCGTGCGGCTGGAACTCGACGCGGCCGCCGACCGGAGCGCCGCGGCGGCGGGCCGTGCCGCGCCCGACCGGACCGGGCTGAAGGGCACGCGCGCGCTGATCGTCGACGACAACGCCTGCGCGCGCGAGGTCGTGGCGGCGATGACGCGCGCGCTCGGGCTGAAGGTCGACACCGCCGCGGACGGGATGGAGGCGCTGCGCCAGGTGGCGCTCGCGGACGCGCGCGACGAGCCCTACGACCTGCTGCTGCTGGACTGGCGGATGCCGGGCATGGACGGCGTCATGTGCGCGCGGCTGCTGGCCGAGCGCGAGCGTCCACGCCATCCGACGCCGCCGGTGCTGATGCTGACGGCCTTCAGCCGGCACGAGGTGCAGCAGCAGCTGGACGATCAAGGCGTGACGGTGGGGGCGCTGCTGACCAAGCCGGTGACGCCGTCGACCTTGTTCGACGCCTGCGCCACCGCGCTCGGACTGGCGGTGGCGCCGACGACGCGCCGCGCCCGGCGCGAGGAGTCGCTGCAGGGGGACCGGGCGGCGCTCCGGGGCGCGCGCCTCCTGCTGGTCGAGGACAACGCCTTCAACCAGGAGCTCGCACTGGACGTGCTGGGGCGGGCCGGCATCGAGACGCGGGTGGCGGCCAATGGCCAGGAGGCGCTGGCGATGCTGGCCCGCCATCCCTTCGACGGCGTGCTGATGGACTGCCAGATGCCGGTGATGGACGGCTATGCCGCGACGCAGGCGCTGCGGCGCCAGCCGCAATGGCGCGACCTGCCGGTGATCGCGATGACCGCCAATGCGATGGTGGGTGACCGGGAGAAGGCCCTGGCGGCCGGCATGAACGACCACGTCGCCAAGCCGATCGACATGGAGGAGCTGTTCGCGACGCTGGCTCGCTGGATCCGTCGGGATGCCGGGGCGGTGCGTGCCGGTGGGAATGACGCTGCCGCGGGGAGCGGTCCGCCGGACCTGCCGGAGCTTCCGGAGCTGCCGGGCGTCGACCTGAAGGTGGGGCTCGCCGGCATGATGGGCGACCGCGCGCTGTATCGGCGCCTGCTGCGCCTGTTCAGGGACCGAGAGACCGATTTCCTGCCGCGCTTCCTGGCCCTGCGCGCCGCGCACGACGCGGCCGCGATGCGGATGGCGCATGACCTCAAGAGCGCCGCGGCGGCGCTGGGCATGAAGGAGGTCCACGCCGCGGCGCAGGCGCTTGAGCAGGCGTGTCTGCGCGATGCGGACGAGGCCGAGCTCGGGCCGCTGGCCGAGGCGGTTGATCGCGTGCTGACGCCGGTGCTGGCCGGGCTGCAGGCGCTGGGGGACGAGGCGGTGCCGTCGACCGGCGGGCGACCGCGCGCTGGTGCCTGAGGCCTCGGACGGGCGCTTCGCGGCGGCCTTGCGCTGCTCCTGGGCTTCGCGCGCGAGCTGCTCGCGAGCCAGCCCGATGTCGCCGCGCTCCAGGCGGTCGAGCTGATACCAGAAGTCCTGCATCAGGCCGTCGCACTTGGCCAGGCGCGCGATCTGCGCCGGAGCGGCGATCGAGCGCGTCGAGCAACTGCCGCGCGTCATTCGGGAGCCCGGGGAGCTCGCTGTCGTCCGGCGCGTCCTCGGGGCTCGCCCAGTCCGCCATGTACACGCGCATGGTCAGCCATAGGTCCGAGTGCACGGCCTGAAGCGCGATGGCCTGACACGCGGGGTCCGCGGCGTGCTCGCCCTCTGGACACACCTTGCGCGCGGCGTCCAGAGGGCATGCGTCGCGTGGTTGTCGGCGCGCAGCATACAGGCGAAGGGCGGAAGCTGCCGCAAGCCTGGGGCGTCATCAGAACTGATGATTTCTCGCTGGGGCGTCCCTTTCAGAATCCGAAAGGGCTGACGACAACTTGAAGGGGGACAGTTGTGCACAGATCATCCATGCCTTCTTCGTCCGCGACGCGCCTTCGACGAGCATGGGGACGATCGGCCGTTGCGATGTTGATTGCGAGCAGTTGCATCACAGTACACGCGCAGAGTTGTCAGAACCAGCCACAAATCCAGACGCCGAAGGAACTCATCTCGGCTTGGATCGTGGATCAGTCGACCGGGCAGACGCTGACGAGCGGACAAGTCGTGCCGGTCAACACGACGGTCCTCCTGCACGGCCATGCGGAAGCGCGCAGTCTGTGCGATGTGTATGTCCTCGATCAGGGAGTCAATTGCGTCTACGTCCGTACGGACAATCGCACGGTCAATAACATCGACCGCACCTACTACTACCCACCCAACGGGGTCCAGCCGTATGTAAAGACTTTCGGCCGCGATCCCGCCACCGGCGGGACTGCCTTCTACAACGTCCTTGATACTTTGGACGCGGCCCACTCCGGCGGGCCTAGTACGGTGGGCCTCAGCTCTGAAGGCGCCTACACCTTCTACACGGCCAATTTCATCAACGTCACGGGATGCAATATCGCGCCAGACAGCATCTCGGCGCAGCCCATCGTCCTGTACGCGCGTCAAGCGCATCCACGACGCTATTGCCCGGCTACCAGCGGCGACGAGAGTGTTCTGTTCGGCAACCCCTGCAACGCGCTCACGGGTAACAAGACCCAGACCGAGGTGGATTGGTCCGGACCGGCGCAGAGAGTCGTCCGGACATACAGCAGCGATTCGGCCTACGTTGACGTCGGCTTCGGCTATGGATGGTCCAGCCCGCTCCTGCGGCGCGTATTCCGAGGCAATAACCGATTGATCATCGAGCGCGGCACCGGCGAAAGTGAGCTCTTCACGCTCAGCAGTGGCGTCTGGAGCGGTGACACCGTCACGCGCTACAAGGTGGCCAATGGCGCCAACGGGGGCTATGCCATCTCGCTGGTGGACGGCAGCGTCGAGCGTTACAGCGCGGCTGGGTTGCTGCTGGACGAGGTCGACCGGAATGGTCGAAGCAACGTCTATCAGTACGACAGCAGCAATCGCCTGACAACGTGGACCGATCCCTTCGGAAGGACGTCGACGATCTCCTACGTCGGCGCTTCTCCTCGGATCGCTTCGATCTCCGACGGACACGGGTACTCGACGAACTACCAGTACGACAGCAATGGGGCGCTGACCCAGGTGACCTATCCGGATGGCAGCGCTCGTCTCTACAGCTATCAAGTCATTGCGAACAACGGCAATGTCGGAGGCGCCCTCCTGACTGGCATCACCGACGAGAACGCCGTCGCCTATGTGGCGTGGACCTACGACAGCGCCGGCCGGGTCGCATCTTCGAAGCGCGCCCCGGGCAGCGCCAACCCCGTGGACGTTCACACCTTCTCCTACACACCGTCCAGCTACACGACCGCAGTCACGGATCCGCTTGGCACCGTGTGGACCCTGACATACGCAACCTATTTCAGCGAACTCGTGCTTCGCACGAAGAAGAACTCTGTCGACAACCTCACGTACACCCAGACCTATTCGGGATACGGCTTCCTCGATGGCAAGACGGACAGGCTAGGCAATCAGGCCTGCTATGGATACGACTCCACCCGCATCTATCTGGAGACGCTTCGCCAGGAGGGCGTCCCGCCCGGCTCGTCGTGCTATCCGTACCCGTTCTTCACGCCGCCGGCGGGTGCCCGCCGGATCAGCACCCGATGGCACCCGGACTGGCGCCTGGAGACCAAGGTCGCCGAGCCGGGCCGCATCACGACCAAGGTCTACAACGGGCAACCCGATCCGTTCAATGGCAACGCCACGGCGAGCTGCGCCCCGAGCGGTGCCTTGCTGCCCAGCGGCAAGCCGATCCCCGTGCTGTGCAAGCAGGTCGAGCAGGCGACGACGGACGCCAACGGCGGCCAGGGTTTCAACGCGAGCCTGCAGAGCGGCGTGGCCAATCGAGTCTGGAGCTGGACCTACAACAGCCTCGGCCAGATGCTGAGCGAGACCGATCCGATCAACCACACGACGAGCTACGCGTATTACGCGGCCACCAGCTTCACTGGAACCGATCCGAACGCGGTGGGCTACACGCTGGGCGACTTGCAAAGCGTGACCAATGCGAAGGGGCAGGTGACCACGTTCACCAAGTACGACAGACGCGGCAACCTGCTGGAGAGCGTGGACCCGAACGGTGTCGTGTCGGCCAGCAGCTTCGACCTCAGGGGCCGGCTCCTGAGCACCACCGTAGGCGGGCAGGGGGCGAGCTACAGCTACGACGCGGCGGGTCAATTGCTCAAGGTGACGGCGCCGGACTCGAGCTGGATCGGCTACGAATACGACCTTGCGCACCGCCGAACCGCGGTGAAGGACAACCTGGGGAATCGCATCGAGTTCGTGCTGGACAACGCCGGGAACGTGACGGGGCAAAGCGCCAAGGACCCCTCGGGCGCTCTGGCCCGCAGCCTGAGCAGGACGATGGATGGGCTCGGGCGGGTACAGCAGACCACAGGCCGGGAGTGATGATGAGCACCCATCAAGCACGGCACTCGAGAGACGGCCTCCATCTGATGCCGGTCGTGTTGACCTTGAGCGTCCTGGCGCCGCATGCGAGCGCACAGGGATTGCCCGCCCCGCCGGCTTCGCCGGCGCCCGTGGTGAGCTACGAGTACGACGCCCAGAGCAACCAGACAAAGATCAGGCTGGCTCCTGGCGTGAGCGGCTACAACTTCGTCACGCAAAGCAGTTATGACTCGCTGAATCGGCGCAAGACCGTCACCGACGCCAAGAGCGGGCTGACGCAAATCGGCTACGACGCGATGAGCCGCAACACCAGCGTCTCAGACCCGAGAAGCCTGCTGACCCAATATCCGCGCAATGGCCTGGGAGACGTGACCAGCCTGATCAGTCCCGATACCGGCACGGCCACGCACACCTACGACGCCGCGGGCAACATCACGACTCGCACCGACAGTCGCGGCGTGTTGGCGACCCATGCGTATGACGCGCTGAATCGCCTCATCGGCGTCGTCTTCAGCAAGAGCGGCCAGGCGAGCCTCACCTACAGCTGGACCTATGACGAGACGGGCACGGGTTTCAGCAACGGCATCGGACGGCTGACCTCCACCAGCCACCCGAATGGCGCTACCCGGTACGCCTACGACCCGCAAGGGAGCTTGCTCACCGAGACCCAGACGGTGAACGCGCAAAGCGGCGCCAACGCGAGTGCGGTGATCACGCCCGTCAGTTACGGCTATGACGCGGCTGGGCACATGACCAGCATCACGTACCCCTCGGGACGGGTGCTGACCATTGCCTACAGCGGCGGGCTGGCCACCACGATTACGCTCGCCAAGGACGCCAGCAGCGCCGCGAGCACGCTGCTGGACCAGATCGGCTACAGCCCATTCGGCGGCCTGCTGAGCTGGAACTGGCAGATGAGCGGTGGCGCCCAAGCCAATGTCCGCGTCTACGACACCTCGGGGCGCTTGGTGCGTTACCGGCTGGGCAACACCGTCCGCGACCTCACCTACGACGCGGCTGACCGCATCGTGAGCTACACCCATTACGACGCCTCCACGGGAACTGCCAGCCCGAGCCTGGATCAGAGCTTCAGCTACGACGAACTCGGACGCCTGACCAGTATTTCCGCTGGCGGCAATTCCTGGACGATCACCTACGACGCCAATGGCAATCGCACGGGTGTCACGTTCAACGGCACGAGCAGCGCATATACGACGAGCGCGACGAGCAACCGGCTGAACGCGATCACCAACCCCGCCAGGAGTTTTGCCTACGACTCGGCTGGAAACACCACCAGCGACAGCGCGAGCTACTCGAGCACGTATGACCTGTCAGGACGGCTGGCGACGTTGACGGCTGGGGGTGCCACTGCGACTTTCAGCTACGACGCTTTTGGTCGGCGAGTGCGCAAGTTCAGCACGTCCGGAGCCAGCAGCACGGTGCTGTTCGTGTATGACCAGGGCGGACAACTATTGGGCGAATACGACGGCAGCGGGCAGGCGATCCGCGAGTATGTTTGGCTAGGCTCCGCCCCACTTGCAGTCTTTACGCCGGATCCAGCGAACGGCGCCAATCCGCCAGTTGTCTACTATATTCACAGCGACCATCTGAATACACCCCGGATGATCGTCGACGGCAACAACGCCATCCGCTGGCGGTGGCTAGCGGAACCCTTTGGTACCACCGCGCCAGAGACAGATCCTAGCGGTCTTGGGGTTTTCGCGCAGAATTTGCGCTTCCCCGGTCAGTACGCTGATACGGAAACGGACCTGTTTTACAACATGGCTCGGGACTACAAAGGCGAACTTGGTCGGTATGTCCAAAGCGATCCGATTGGATTGGCGGGCGGCATCAACACGTATGCATACGTCGAGGGGAATCCCATCTCTGCCGTCGATGCCGACGGCTTGCAGCGCAGGGTAATCACAGTTCCGCCGAGCAGCTATACGGCGACGATATCTGCCGCACAAGTTTCGTCGCTCGTTACTCAAATCAGAAGATATGACGCAAACTTCAACTATGCGACCATCGCGCCTCGGGGGTACCGATACAACGAGCGAGACGTTGAATTTTTGCGCGACCTCTTGCGTCAGTACGAAGAATCGGCAGTTTGTACTGCCAATGGTCTGCCAAGGCCGCGTATTGACTATGGCTCTACGCCTAACGGTATTCCGTTTACTCGCCACTATGGAACTGAAACCGGACCTGTCAGAAATATGCCGGGAAGCGTGATTGATAATGCCATTGCAAATGGCGTGCCCAGATTCAATCCGCGCGACGGTACAACGAGTTACTACGATGCCATAAATAATGTAACCGTTGTTGTTGGCCGCGATGGAGTCGTGAGTTCAAGAATTGGCAACCCAACGAGGTAATAAAATGGATAGAAAGCCAGTATTTGGTTTTGAAAAATCTTCAGCGGAAAAGGTATTTGACTTCGAGGCGGCAATCGAAGTCAATGAATTTTCAGAGCCTTTTGCGGCTGAAGTGTTTGGAATTGCCGACTCCTTGGGGGCGGACGTCGCAATCCATGCGGCTTCACTTTTGGCAAGTGTCGTATGGAGGGCATCATATGACTCCGAAGTGGACTCTTTGAGTTTTTCATTCGGAGATGGCACTAGGTCCGGGGGGCAAGTTAATGGAGTGCTCCAGGTTGGACTAAGTGGCGGAGGCATTGCAGTCATTCAACTCTTAAGATGATGAAATATGCAACTGGACAAGAGGTGAGGGTCGGTGACCAAGTAATGCTTGGCGATGATACCGGTGAAGTAGTGTTTTCGATTGATGCTGAAGAATACTCGGGGGGCAGTGGGAATGCCTGAAAAAAGGAGTCATGATCAACTTTTAAAAAATATGGGTTGATTCATTATGAGCAAGCGGAAGACGATCTTCAGTGGGTCGCTCGCGCTACCGCCTCCTGATGCTTGATGGAACGTTATATCTATATTTTCAGACGAGCCAGGACATTGAGGAATGAAGCATTTTCTACTTTCTGGCGCCTTCGGACTGGGGATTCTTATGGCTCCCTGCGCGAAAGAGCCGGAGAAGATCGCCCCTCATCGAGTCTGTATTGGCGTCAACAAATGCATTGGCAGCATGTGGCCCTTGTCCGAGGTTGAAGAGGCTTACGGCACGAGAGGGTCTGAGGTCGAAGAAGGGATCAAGGAGATCTATATTCGGCGTGCCGGAATTTTCCTCCGCCTGCAATATGACCTGCGTTCCACTGGAGGTTTGGAAAGTCCTGCAGCCTTGGATGTCGCTTCCAACGGTCCACCGGAAAACTGTAAGGCGGTTTCAGTTGAAGGCCCTGGCTTCGTCGTGAGCCCGGTTGCTCTTGGTGAATCTGATAATGACGTCAGGAGTGCTCTCGGCGAGCCGGACGAAGTATGGGTGCCGCAGACCAGCGCCCATGGAATTCTTCCCGGCGAGCGAGGATTCGTTTACGGTGGTCCGGAAAACGCCTTCGTGCTCGTCGTACTCCGAGGGCGCCGAGTAGTGCGAGTCGCTGGCTCCGTTTTGCCGTAAACCGCCGTTTACCCAGCGGAGAACGCTCATGGGGGAGGTTCGTTGGCTACGACAGCGGCGAGACTGACAGTCGATCAAGCAAACTTCTTGACGATACCTTCCCGGCTGTCCAAATAGCTCCCAAGGTAAGAAGGCGGCAGGCTGTTGAAGGCCGACGCCCTTCCATTCGGATCTCGATAGACCGCGTGGAGGTTATTGGTGCCGGCGATATGGTCGAACATCACTTCGGGATTGTCGCGAATCACCCCTTTGGCATACCGAGGGCCGCTGGAGAGGCAGCCGGAAGTTCTTCCTATTTCGGCGTCCACTGCCTCAGCCGACATGGGCTTGAGGGAGAAGGCAGTTTTCAACTTGCCTGACGGAAGTATGGGCGCGCCAGTTCCCAGCGTGGCGGTCACGAAAGGCGTTTCGGGGTTGCTTCTCTCGCCGTAGGTGTGGACCTTTTTCAGACCTTGCCATGGATCCACCACGATCGCATGATCTCCCGCCTGGGGAGTTCGCCAATCCCCGATGATCACCAGGCTGTGTTTCTTCGATTCCAGCACTTTGAATACCGGCTGGTCCCGTCGATGGCTTTGGAGTTCGGCAAGCACCATGTTTGCGTACTCGCCGCAATTGCCGCCACCCGTCTCCTTGATGGCTTTGACTTGCAGCTCCTGGCTCGCGCCCTCGTCGACGCGGCCACGGAACATCTGCTTGCGCATCCAGCTGCGGCCGCCGCTCATCAAGATATTGGCTACCTGATTCCCCGGACCATCCGGAAAGGTTTCATGGGCAGTTTTCAGCAGGATGTCGTGCGCCAACGACATCATGTTGAACGTGGCGGTGGAGACCGGTATGACCGTTTCATTGCGCTGCCCCGCAGGCAACGAATCGAGGCGCGGATCGTGCAGGCTCGATAAAGAAACATACCTGCGGCTCGCAGTACTGCTCTCGGACGAGGAGGGGACCGGGCGGCGACCGAGCTGATGCAACGGCGAGTCACCCTGGGCGGGGCTACTGGTTGCAGTCCTTTGTTGAGAGGACGACGGTCGCATCTGCTCGCCGTAGGTCACGGGCGCTTGGGCACCGTCCATTCGGCCGCATATATTTCCCATTGCCGTTCTCTCCCATTCATGAAACGCAGGAGAAACCCATTGGACGGCATGGGTCCGGCGGGCGCGTGTACCCGCCGAATGGACGAACGGAAATCCGAATTCCTCAGCGCCCGCTCGCCTCGATCCGGATCTCGTCCGCGCGGCAGGTGCCGCCGCCGCTCCCGCCGGGCTGGTCGCCGAGCAGTTGCTTGAGCGACCCGCCCGCCTGGTAATCACGCGGCAGCTTCACCTGGATCTCCGTCAGGTATTGCCCCGAGCACATCAGCTTGACGCTGTCCCGGTACGCGTCGCTGCCGGTCTCGGCCTTCAGCTTGTCGTAGAACGCGCGCTTGGAAATCGACCCGCCGATGTTCTGCCGGATGTACTGCCCGACGCCCGAATCGTTGAACTGCTTCACCAGGTTCACCGCGCGGCGGAAATACGCGTCCGGATTCATCGCCTGGCAGGTGCCGTGCTTGCGCCACTCGTGCTCGCCGAAGTCCTTCTCGTACAGGAAGTTCGGCATCCACGGCCCGATGTAGGCGATCGTCTCCTTCGACAGTGTCATCGGCGCCGTGCTGCAGTTGCCGTAGCTGATGCCGCATTGCTGGCGGTTGGGCCACAGCCCGTGCAACGTCAGGTTGCTGACCTTGAGCTTGCCGCTCTCCATCGCCTCGCATTCCGGCTTGCCGCGCTTGCCGCCTGCTGTCCATTCGCAGAAGCCGGGCTGCCACGACATCGCCAGCACGAAGCTGTCGTACTCGTTGGCCGTGGAGCACATGCCGCCGCGGCCCGACATCGACGGCCCATTGCCTTCGGCCGGCGCGCGGCCGGACTTCGCCGGGCCGGAGACTTCCGAGCCGCCGACCGCGCTGCCGCAGTCGTTCTGCACCCAGCGTTCCGGCGGGCGCGCGCCCGGCACCTGCACGCGGGTCCAGCCCGCGTCGTGCGTCTCCAGGATCGTGTAGCCGGTGCCCGGCGACAGCTTCGCGCCGTCGGGATTGGTGCTCTTGCGGAAGGACTGGAAGGCCTCGCAGGCGCGCGAGGCGGTGAAGGTGCCGCTGGCGGGCGCCGCCCAGGCCGAGGGCAGGGCGCAGCAGGCGAGCGAGAGGAGCGTCGAGTGAAGAACGGAGCGGAGAGCGAGGCGCATGGGCATCCAGCGAGGCTGAAACGACAGCCGGCTTTGTACGTCATCCCGGGGGCGCCGGGAATCGTCCAGCGAGGGGAGGGTCACGCGATGTGGTTCAGGAGCCAATCGACACGCTTGGACTCACTCGCTCAAGTGCGTGGGAAGTTTCAATGACGCGCGAAGCGAAATCTGGGAACCCGTAGGGCCATGGTTGATCGCCGGTCAGGTCGGAGCGCGGGGCGATCTGGCGCACCGCAATCAGCCTGGCTGCGGGCACGACAACGATGTACTGCCCTAAGAAACCCTCAGCGACATAGGCCTCGATCGCGCCGACTTCCCGACGAACAATCGCGCCCAACGCGTTCCCGCTCCTGTTCAACTCCGCCATGAACACGGGCCTCTCCGCTCCAAGGGCTTCGTCGATGGCCACCTGGACTTCTCGCACATCAGCGTAGGACCGTCCCACCAGCGGTCTCAGCCGATCGACCGAGGCCGTCGACAAGCCCGCTGCGGCCAGTCTATCCAGACCGGCAGCGTGGACGGTCCACGACATGCGTTCGGAATGTCTCAACCAAAGCAGTCCTTGCGCAGCGCTATATGGCTGACTCTGCGCCACCATCTCGCGCATGAATGCGGGATCTATCAGGACCGTCCCATTGACCTCGCCCTCGTCAAGCAAGAGCTGCCCCACCCGGGCAGCGTCTCGCGCGTTGGATATCCAACCGGCCATCGCATATGGATGGCCCGCCTTGTCGAATCCGCTCTGACTCCAGATCGGGCCGCGTGCCCCGATGGGACGAAGCACCTCTTGCTCGAGATAGACGTCCATCCGTTGTCGCGTTGCCTTCTCGACCACGCCGGCAAGCAGGTTCGTCGCCTTGTTGTTGTAGACGTAGGACTTGCCTGGCGGATCGCTCAGTTCAGCCGCAAGTGCCAGTTGCTGCGCGTCAGGAGCCGGATATATCTCAATGGCGGCGTTGAGAACGTTCTGGAGACCCGACGTGTGATTCAGCAGCATGCGCAGCGTGATCTCGGCCTTGCGCCCCTGCTTCCATTCAGGATGAAAGTCCGACACGGGTTGGTCGAGCGAGCGCAGCTTCCCCTGTGTAAGCAGTCGTCCAATGCCCAGCGCGACCAGTGACTTCGTGCAAGACATCATCTCGAACTTCTGCTCGTCTCGAACGCCGTCTCGGTGATAGTCGAGCACCGGCTTGCCGTCTTGCATCACAAGCAGGCGGTCGCTTTCGCTTGTCTTCGCATGCGCCAGCAGTGCGTCAAGCGCCATGCGCGCTGAAGTCTGCGCCTGCACGAATGGACTGGAGACGATCAATGGGAGCGCCAAGGCTGCGAGTACGGGACGGCGGCGCGGGTGGCTTGCGAGCATCGAACGGTCCTGAAGAGCTGGCGATCGGCGAAGTCTACTCAGGCCAGGCCCAAAGAACGGTCTGCACGGCATGATGCGCAGCGCATCCCCGGTGAGCGAGCAGACCTGGCGATAAGTCGCCGGCCATCGCGGGCTTAACGATGAGCAGCCCAGTTCGGCGCGTTGGTGCCCACAATGGTGGCCGAACTCAGAACCCGATCGACACCCCCAGCCCCAACACCCAGTCGGGCGTCTGCTTCGTCAACCCGCGGTTGAGCGAGGCATCGAGCTGCACGCGGCGGTCGACCAGCCAGGTGACGCCGGTGCCGGCCGAGACGCTGCGGCCGCCGTTGCGCGTCGACGCGAGCTGGTCGCCGGCGATCTCGACGTAGCCCTTCCAGCGCTCGGCGATCGGCCAGCCCAGCGAGGCGCCCAGGATGCCGCCGACGAAATGCCCGCCGTCCTCGCGCCGGTCGCGGTACAGGCCGCCGATCACACCGGCCGACCAGTCGCGCGGCAGGTCCCATTCCGCCGTCAGCCGCAGCGACGGCCGCAAGCCCTGGCCCCGGAACGCTGCCGAGCCGCTGTCCATGTCCATGTGCAGCAGCCACGCCAGGCCCGGCTTGGCGTGCTCGCCATCGCTGTCCTGCCAGTGCCACTTCACGCCGAGCGCCGTGTCGGCCCAGCCGCTCGCGCGCGTCGTGCCGTCGGCGTCGGTCGCGCGCAGGCGCTGGTAGCCGTCGGTCTCGACGCGGAGCTCCCAGTCCTCGGCGAAGCCGAAACGCAGCAGCGTCGGCGTCGACCACAGCCGGTTGCGCACACCGTCGCTCTTGTCGCGTTGGTAGCCGAGCCCCGTCTCCAGCAGCGCGCGGCCCTGGCCGACGGTGCTGCTCGATTCGACGATGCCGGGCTGGTCGGGCTCGATGGCGTCGGCCTCGTCGGCCGCCCAGGCGGACATCGATGCGGCGGCGATCAGCAGGGCGGCGGTGCCGCCGCGCAGCAGGCTGGAGGTCATGTCGGAAGCTCCCTGTCGGTTCGAATCACTGACCGCCGCTGCGCTCGCCGCCCATCCACCAGGAAGGGGGCACGCCGGAGGCGCCGGGCGCTCCCGGGACGGCGCCGGACGCCGCGTCGGATGCGGGCAAGGGCGGCGGCATCGGGCCAATGGTCTTCAGCCCGGCGTCGCCGGCGAATTCGCTGTACACCCAGTCCGGTCCATACGGCCCTTCCTCCTGCACCAGCCCGCCGTCCTTGGGCGGCTCGATCTCAGAAGGCTTGATGTCCCGCAGCGCCACGGCCATGTAGTCGATCCACGCCGGCAGCGCGATGCCGCCGCCGGTCTCGCTGGCGCCCAGGCTGCGCGGCTGGTCGTAGCCGATCCACACCACCGTCGCCACGCGGCGCTGGAAGCCGGCGAACCAGGCGTCCACCGCGTCGTTGGTCGTGCCGGTCTTGCCGTACAGGTCGTAGCGCTTGAGCGACTGGCTCGCCCGGTAGGCCGTGCCGCGGATCGCCACCTCGCGCAGCAGCGAGCCGGTGATGAACGCATTGCGCTCGCTGATCGCGCGGCGCTCGTCGGTGAGCTTCTCCGGCTCGGCCTCGAACAGCACCTGGTTCTGCGCGTCGACGATCTTCGTCACCAGCAGCGGCTTGAGCAGGTAGCCGCCGTTGGCGAAGACCGAGTACGCACTGGCCATCTGCAGCGGCGTCACCGAGCCCGAGCCCAGCGCCAGCGTGAGGTTCTCCGGCTGCTTGTCGACATCCAGGCCGAACTTGCCGGCCCAGGCGCGGCCGCGCGCCGGCGTCAGCTGCTCCAGCACCCGGATCGTGACCATGTTCTTGGACTTGGCCAGGGCCTGGCGCAACGTCATCGGACCATCGAAGTTGCCGTCCGAGTTGCGCGGGCTCCAGTCGCCCACCGAGATCGGCGCGTCGTCCACCAGCGTCGCCGGGCTGGCGCCGTTCTCCATCGCCGCCGAGTAGATGAAGGGCTTGAAGCTGGAGCCTGGCTGGCGCCAGGCCTGCGTCGCGTGGTTGAACTGGTTGCGGTTGAAGTCGAAGCCGCCCACCAGCGCCAGGATCTTGCCGCTGTCCGGCTCGACCGAGACCAGCGCGCCTTCGGCCTCCGGCGACTGCGTCACCGCCCAGGCGCCTTTTGGGAACTCCTTGGTCGGGTTGCCGCGCAGCACCCGGACGATGGCGCCGCGATGGATGCGCAGCTCCGGCTTGGCCTTGGCCGACAGCGCCGACTGCACCGAGCGCAGGCCGTCGCCCTTGATCTCGATGTCCTCGCCATCGGCCAGCGTCGCCTGGAGTCGGTTGGCCGCGACCTGCGTCACCACGGCGGCGCGCAGGTCGTCGTTGTCGGGATGCTCGTTGAGCGCCTGCGCGATCGCGGTGTCCTGGTCCTGCGCGTCCATGCCCTCGGGCAGGTCGACCTCGCCCTCCGGGCCGCGCCAGGCCTTGCGGCGCTCATAGTCCATCAGCGTGCGGCGCAGCGCCTTGTACGCGGCGACCTGGTCGTCCATGCGCAGCGTCGTCGTCACCCGCAGGCCGCGGCTGTAGGCCTCGTCGCCGTACTGGGCGTGGACCACCTGCCGCACCATCTCTGCGGCGTACTGGCCGTAGGGCAGCCGCTGCTCCTGCGCGCTGCGCAGCCGGACCGGCTCGTCGCGCGCCTGCTGCGCCTGCGCCGGCGTGATCATCCCCACGTCCACCATCCGCTGCAGCACCACCGCCTGGCGGCGCTGCGCGCGCGGCAGGTTCATGATCGGGTTCGCGTAATAGGGGTTCTGCGGCAGGCCCGCCAGCATCGCGGTCTCGCCGATCGACAGCTCCTTCAGCGGCTTGCCGTAGTACGCATGCGCGGCCGCCTCGAAGCCGTAGGCCCGCTGACCCAGGTAGATCTGGTTCATGTAGACCTCCAGGATCTTGTCCTTGGAGAGCTGGCTCTCGATCTTGAAGGCCAGCAGGATCTCGACGAACTTGCGGGTGTAGAGCTTCTTCTTGGTCAGGTAGAGGTCGCGCGCCAGCTGCTGGGTGATGGTCGAGGCACCCTGGCTGCGCGACGAGAACAGGTTGGCCAGCGCCGCCCGGAAGATGCCGGTGAAGGAGACGCCCTGGTGCTCGTAGAAGCTGGCGTCCTCGACCGCCAGCAGCGCCTGCTGCATGGTCTTGGGGATGCGGTCCAGCGGCAGGTAGCTGCGGCGCTCGGCGCCGAACTCGGCCAGCAGCTGGCCGTCCTCGGTGTAGACGTGCAGCGGCTGCTTGGGGTTGTAGTCGGTCAGCCGGTCCAGGTCGGGCAGGCCCGGCCAGACCACCGCCGCCGCGCCCGCCAGCAGCAGCACCACGGCCAGCACGCCCGCGCCCGACCAGACCGCGATGCGCTTCCACGCCGGGAGCGTGCGCAGCGAGGCCCGCATCGGCGCGGTGCGGCGCCACAGCGCCTGGAAGAAGCCGGCCACGGCGGTGGCGACGGTGCGAGCGAATTGAGCGAGCTGCTGCATGCGGGGCGCCGAGTTCAGGTCGGCGGATTATCGTCAGACATGCTGGCCTGTCCGGGGCCGCGTGCGGACGGCAACAATCCGTACACGGGAGACACACGAACCGCGTACGCGCCCGGCGGACGGCGACGGTGGACCGGCCCAGGGCAGGCGCCGTGCCCGCGCGGCATAGGGCCGTCGCGGTGCTGGCGGCTCTGGCGGCGTCAGCCGATGCGCAGGTCCAGCGTCAGGAACACCAGCGCGTTGAGGGCGAAATGCAGCGCGATGGCGAGCTCGATGCGGGCGCTCAGCGCATAGGCCAGGCCGTAGCCGAGCCCGGCCAGCATCGCCAGCCCGACGTAGAGCGGCCCGCCGGCCGCGTGCGCCAGGCCGAAGAGCACCGCCGCCAGCAGCACCGGCAGCCAGCCGTTGACGGTCCGCAGGTCGGTGCCCAGGCGCCGCGCCAGCAGTCCCTGGATGACGCCGCGGAAGGCGGCTTCCTCGGCGACGCAGGTCAGGAACAGGTTGGACGCCAGGAACAGCCCGGCGTTCTCCGGCCAGCGCAGCGTCGGCCGGCCGAGGCCGCCGACCACCGCCAGCAGCCAGGGCAGCGCCAGCGTCGCCGCGACCGTCGCCCAGAGCGCGACGGCCGGCCGGCCGGGTGCGACGGCCGGTGCGGGCGCGAGCCCGACGCCCTCGGCGCGCCGCCGCTGCTGCGCGGCCAGCACCGCCAGCATCAGCATCCCGGCCACGCCCTTGTCGAAGTTGAGGTAGCGCAGCGTCGGCGGGCGCGCGTCCGAGGCCGCCACCAGGTAGGTCGGGTTCAGGAAGCCCGGCAGCAGATGCAGCGCCAGCGCCAGGCCGATGACCAGCATCAGCGCCATCAGCACCGCCTCGCGCCGGGGCCGGTGGCGCGCGGCGATCGCCATCCAGGCCAGGGCCGCCATCGCGGCCACCGGCACGAGCGCGGCGATCGTCAGCTGGCCGTGGATCTGTCCGGCGGTGACCGCCATGATCAGCAGCGACAGCCAGGGCCACGGGGCCCTCACCGGCAGCAGGGTGGCGAGGATCGACAGGCACAGGAGCAGGTGGCTGAGCGGCATCTCGGGTCTTCGTCCGATCTTGGGGGGAGGGCGCGGGGGGCGGTTCCCCCGAAGTTCCCCCCTCGGAAGGCCCACGCCAGGGCGCCGAAGTATCCATGAGGTCTGAGGTATCGTGCCGCCCCATGCATGAGATGACTTTCTACTGGCACGACTACGAGACCTTCGGGCGCGTGCCGCGCCGCGATCGCCCGGCGCAGTTCGCCGGCATCCGCACCGATGCCGAGCTGAACGAGATCGGCGAGCCGCTGATGGTCTATTGCCAGCCGCCCACCGACGCGCTGCCCGATCCCGAGTCCTGCCTGCTGACCGGCATCCTGCCGCAGACCTGCGCCGAGCACGGCCTGCCCGAGCACCGCTTCGCCGCCGACATCCATGCCGAGCTGTCGCGCCCCGGCACGGTGGGCCTGGGCTACAACACCATCCGCTTCGACGACGAGGTCACCCGCTTCCTGTTCTGGCGCAACCTGATCGATCCCTATGGCCGCGAGTGGCAGAACGACTGCGGCCGCTGGGACCTGCTGGACGTCGTGCGCTGCGCCTACGCGCTGCGGCCCGAGGGCCTCCAGTGGCCGCGGCACGAGGACGGCCGGCCGTCCTTCAAGCTGGAGCACCTGACTGCCGCCAACGGCCTGGCCCACGAGGCCGCGCACGACGCGCTGTCCGACGTGCGTGCCACCATCGCGCTGGCGCGGCTGATCCGTCAGGCGCAGCCGCGGCTGTGGGACTTCTGCCTGAAACTGCGCCGCAAGGACGCCGTCTGGGCCGAGATCGGCACCAACCGGCCCTTCCTGCACGTGTCGGGCATGTACGGCCCGGAGCGCGGCTGCATCGCGCTGGTGTGGCCGCTGGCGCCGCATCCGACCAACAAGAACGAGCTGATCGTCTGGGACCTGGGCAGCGATCCCGCGGAGCTGCTCGGCCTCGACGCCGAGGCGATCCGGCTGCGCCTCTACACCAAGCAGGAGGCCCTGCCCGAGGGCGTGACGCGGCTGCCGATCAAGACCATCCATGTCAACAAGTCGCCGATCGTGATCTCGTCGCTGAAGATCCTGTCGCCGGAGATGGCCGCCCGCTGGGGCCTGGACATCGCCCGCGGCCTGGCGCATGCGGAGCTGCTGGCCTCCCGCGGCCGCGAACTGGCCGGGCGCTGGCCCGAGGTGTTCCAGCGCCCGGCCGGCGAGGGCGGCGTCGACGTGGACGAGGACCTGTACGGCGGCTTCGTCTCCAACGACGACCGGCGCGCGCTCGAGCGGCTGCGCGGGCTGTCGCCCGAGGCGCTGGCCGATCGCGTCGCGCAGGGCAAGGTCGCGTTCGAGGACGGGCGGCTGGAGGAGATCCTGTTCCGCTACCGCGCCCGCAACTTCCCGGACAGCCTGAGCGGCGACGAGGCGGCGCGCTGGGAGCACCACCGCGCGGCGCGGCTGCACGCGGGCGAGGGCGGGGCCCAGACGCTGGAGGCCTTCTTCGAGCGCATCGACACGCTGGCCCAGGCGGCGGAGGAGTCGGAGGACGAACGCGCCGGGGAGATCCTGTCGGCCCTGTACGACTGGGCGGAGCAGATCGCACCGCCGCCACCCTGATGCCGCCTTGGGCGCCGCCGCCCCGAAGCGGCCGTCCGGCGCCGGAACGGGGGCCTGTCCGGGGTTCCCAGGCCTGATCAAAACAGGTACACCTGCGCCATACGCCAGGAGACGACATGCAATCCCAACACGACGCCGCCGACCCGATCGCCGCCCGCATGCGGGCCTTGCTGGTGCGGGCGCCGCTGGCCGTGGCCTTCGTGGCCGCCGGCCGTTTCGAGGTGGTCAGCGAGCATTTCAACCACCTGTTCGGACATGGGGACGACACCGACCTGAGCGGCACCGACCAGCGCGGCTCGGTCGTGTCCGACGCCGCCCACCAGGCGCTGCAGACCCGCATGGGCACCGCCTTCGGCGCCGGGCGGCCGCTGGACGAGGAGGTCGAGTTCGTGCGCCGCGACGGGTCGCGTTTTTGGGGCCGGTTGCAGGCCACGCCGGTGCACTGGGAACAGCCGGCCGGCGAGGCGATGTGGATCGTCGAGGACGTCACCGCCGCCCGCCAGCAGCGCCTGCAGCCGACCTGGTCCGCCAAGCACGACGAGGTCACCGAACTCGCCAACCGCCGTGAGATGGAGCGCCGTCTGGCCGAGCATGTCGGCAGCCGCCGCCATGAGCCGGTGTCGGTGCTGTTCGTCGACATCGACCGCTTCACCGAGGTCATCCAGGGCATGGGTGCCGAGGTCGCCGACCACTTCCTGTACGGCCTGGGCCAGATGCTGATCACCAAGGTGCGGGCGTCGGACACGGTCGCCCGGATGGAGAACGATCACTTCGTCGTGCTGCTGCCCGATTGCGACCAGCACTACGCGCAGATCGTGGCCGAGAAGATCCGCTCGTCGATCGCCAGCTTCCGGCTGCGCTGGGGCCTGCACCGGGCGCGGGTCAAGGCCAGCCTGGGCGTCGTGCAGCTGCAGCCGTCGCTGGACACGGTCGACGCGGTGCTCGGCGCCGGTCAACTGGCCTGCACCGAGGCCAAGGCCTCGGGCGGCGACTCGGTCCGTGTGTTCATCTCGAGCGGGAGCTTCGAGGAACTGGCGGGCGCCTGAGGGCGCCGGGCGCCTCAGCCGGCGGGGGCCAGCCGCTCGCGCGGCCCGGCGACCCCGCTCGGCGGGCGGCGATCCGGTGGATTTGGGCGAATAGCGGATCGGTGATCAAAAGAAATGGCGGGGAAAGCCATTTCTTTTCTAAAGATCGTCCGGAATCTGCCGATGACGGCGGCATGCCCGCGCGCTTGAGGCCGGGTTACTGGAAAGAAACCCATGTCCACCGTCAGCCTGTCGACCGCCTTGTCCGGGATGTCCGCCGCCAATGAACGGCTGCGGGCGTCGGCGAACAACATCGCCAATGTCGCCACGCCCGGCTACCACCGCGAGCGCATCGAGGCCGAGACCGCCGCCGACGGCAATGGCGTGACGACCCGGGTGGAGAAGCTGCCCACCCCGGGCGAGGACCTGGCGACCGACCTGGTCGAGCAGAAGTCCGCCACCTACGCCTACGTCGCCAACCTGCGCGTGCTGCAGACGCAGCTCCGCGCGGAAGGCGCGCTGCTCGATATCCACGTCTGAGCCCCGCCCGGGCGCCTGAGGCCCGGTAAAGCCGTCTAGTCAGGGCGCGAGCTCGAACAGCGACGAACCGTCGCCGTTGTCCTTCACCTGCCGCACCTGCGGCGTCTCCCTCAGGTGGGCGAGCGCCCCGTTGCCCGAGACGAACTGCATCGCCACGCCGGGCACCGGCCGGATGCGCCAGGACGGCGCCGCCACCGCCGCGCTCAGCGAGGGCTGGGCGGCCAGGAAATGGGCCACCGCCTCGCGGGTCTCGTCCGGCGCGTCCACAACGACCTTGTCCGCCGCCAGCGCCGGGAAGTGGCCGCCGCCGTAGGCGCGGTAGTTGTTGGTCACGACCAGGAAGTCGGCACGCTCGTCCAGCGGCTGGCCGCGCCAGCTCAGGTTCACGACGCGGTGGCCGTCGCCCTGGCGCTGGCCGTCCTTGTCGAAACGCGCCGGCTGGGTCAGGTCCAGCTCGTAGCGCAGTGCGCCGTCCTGGCCGAGCATCATGTCGAAGTTGAAGCTCGGATAACCGGCATCGACGAGGTCCTGCCGCGCCGGCCCCTGCGGATCGATGCGGCGGAACTGGCCGGCGGACATCTCCAGCCAGTCGCGCACCTGGGCGCCGGTGAGCTTCACCACCTTGATGGTGTTGGGGTAGACATACAGGTCGGCCACATGCTTGATGGCGACCGGGCCGGCGGGGATGTCGGTGTACTGCGTCCAGCCCTGGCGGCCGCCCGACTTGAACGGCGCCGCCGCGCTGAGCATCGGCAGCTGCTCCAGCGCCGTGCCCTGGACGGCCTTGCGCGCATAGGCCAGCTGCGCCTGCGCGACCAGCCGCACCGCGTTGCCGTCCAGCACCTGCGAGAAGTAGCTGTGGATCGGCTGGTCGGCCACCGCGACCTGGCTGCGGACGTAGTCGAGGGTCGCCTGGTGTTCCTCGGCGATGACGATGGCCGGCATCGGGTCGGCGTCCGCCAGGGGCCGGCGCGCGGCGCGGTCGAAGATCGGCCGCAGGCTGGACTGGCTGTCCGCGACCCGCCAGTGCGCGCCGGGGCCAGCCTGGCCGGTGGACCGCAGCGTCAGGTCGACGACGCCCAGGTGGTCGCCCCAGCGTCCCGGCATCACCGCTGGCGTGCCGTACAGCCGGCCCTTGGCCAGGTCCACGCCGGGGTAGCCGGCGAAGCCCGGGCCGGGGAACTCGGTGTGCGCATGGCCCAGCAGCAGCATGTCCACGCCCTTCACGCGCGCGAGCTGTGCGGCCATGTTCTCGGACAGCCGCGGCAGCTCGGTGCGGTCGATGCCGGTGTGGGCGATGACCACGACCAGGTCGGCGCCGCGCCGGCGCAGCGCCGTGACCTGCTCGGTGGCGGCTTCCACCATGTCGCGCACCCGCACCTTGCCGGCCAGGTGCTGGCGGTCCCATTCCAGGATCTGCGGCGGCGTGACGCCGACCACGCCGATCTTCAGCGCATGGGCCTGGCCCGCCTCGTCGCGCATCTCGCGCTCGAGCATGACGCTGGGCGTGAAGGCGTGGCGGCGGCCGTCGGCCTCCATCACGTTGGCGTTCAGGTAGGGGAAGGCCGCGCCGGCGATGGCCTGGCGCAGGAAGGGCAGGCCGTAGTTGAACTCGTGGTTGCCGAGGTTGGCGGCGTCCACGTCCAGCAGGTTCAGGATCTTGTAGGCCGGGTGGACCTGGTCCGCCGCGAGCGGCCGGACCCGGGCCACGACATCGCCCAGCGGATTGCCCTGCAGCAGGTCGCCGTTGTCGAACAGCAGGCTGTTGGGCGCCTCGGCGCGGGCGCGATGGATCAGCGTGATGGTGCGAGCCAGGCCGAACTCCTGGACCGGTCGGTCCTGGTAGTAGTCGTAGCTCAGCAGGTTCATGTGGATGTCGCTGGTCTCCAGCACGCGGAGCTTGAGCTCCGCCGCCGACAGCGGCATCGGCACGACCGACAGGGCCGAGGCGGCGACCAAGCCCAGCGCCGCGAGGGCGCGCATCGTGCGCGTGCGCATGCGGCTCAGGCCCAGTCGGTGCCGGCGATCAGCAGGTCCAGCGCGCGCCGGAAGCCCTCGGCGTCGATCGCGTCGAAGCGGGCGGGCTCGGGGCTGTCGAGGTCGAAGACCGCGCGCAGCGCGCCGCCCGCGACCACCGGCAGCACCAGCTCCGAACGCGAGGCCGCGTCGCAGGCGATGTGGCCGGGGAAGGCGTGGACGTCCTCGACCAACTGGGTCTCGCGCGTGCGGGCGCAGGCGCCGCACACGCCGCGGCTGAACGGGATGCGCACGCAGGCGACCTTGCCCTGGAACGGGCCGAGCACCAGCTCCTGGTCGTTCTTCGGGTTCACGAGGTAGAAGCCGGCCCAGTTCAGCGTCGGCACGGCGTTGAAGACCAGCGCGGCGAACTGGGCGAGGTTGGCGATCGCGTCGCGCTCGCCATGCAGCAGCGCCTGCGTCTGCGCGACCAGGGTGTCGTAGGAGGCCCGCTTGGCCTCGGGGCTGGCCATGTCCAGCAGCGGGGTGGGTTCGAAGCTCATGGGGCGGGATTGTGGCGGAGGTCATGCGGACGGGTCGTCCGGCACGGCGAGAATGCGCCCCGCTTCAGAGGAATTCAGGGAGATCACGACGATGGACGCATCGGGGGCAAAGGGACGGACGGTCGCGCGGCGGACCGCTTCAAGGTTGGCCAGGCGGTCGGGTTGGCGTGCGATCGGGAGGGCGCTGGGCAGCGCGGCCTGCCTGGCTGCCTGCATGGGCGCTGGCGTCGCCGCTGCCGCTGCGGACGCGCCTCAGCCCGGCGACGCGGCGGCCTCGTCGCCCGCGGCGTCGCCGGTCCTGGGCCCGGACGAGCAGGTCGGCTGGGTGACCCAGGGCGAATGGTCGCGCCGCTGGTGGGAATGGGCGCTGTCCTTCAGCAACGACATCAGCCCGGTCGCCGATCGCACCGGCGCCCAGTGTGGCAACCGGCAGGCGGGCGACGTCTTCTTCCTGGCCGGCACCTATGGCACGGCCCGCACCGTCCGCACCTGCCGCGTGCCGGCCGACAAATACCTGTTCTTCCCGCTGATCAACTACGTCGTCAAGCAGGCGCCGGGCTGGAATCCCAGCTGCGCCGACGTGACGGCGCTGGCCGGCCGCATGACGGACGGTGTCGCCATGCTGGTGCTCGAGGTGGACGGCGTCCGCTACGCGGGCCTGGAGCGCCATCGGCAGCTCAGCCCCGAATGTTTCAACGCCTATGCGCGGTATCCCGGTGGGGCGCGGGCCTTTCCGGCGGCCTCCAACGGCTATTACGTGATGCTGAAGCCCCTGGCGCGTGGCCGTCACACGATCAACTTCGGCGGTGCGCTGCCGGACATGTCGCAGGCGGTCAGCTACACGCTCATCGTGGACTGAGCGGCCCGCAGGCAGGCCCGCCGGGCGGTCGCCCGCCGGCGCTCACCCCCAGAGGGCGGGCTTGTTCACCATCAGGTAGAAGACCACCAGCACCGCGAGGAAGGCCGGGTAGCCCAGGCCCTCCCACCAGCGGGCGTAGCGCCAGTAGAGCGCCGGCAGCGGCTGGCCGCTGGCCAGCGCGGCGTCCGCCATCTTCGAGAGCTGGATCTGCAGCCACACCACCGGAAGCCAGCAGGCGCCCGCCAGCAGGTACAGCCCGATCGACAGCGCCAGCCAGGGCGTGTCCAGCGTCCAGCCGGCCTGCATCGCCAGCCACACGCCGGTGAGCGGCTGCACGATCACCGCCGGCGTGGTGAACCAGTAGTCCGCGCGCTTGACCAGCCGCGCCACCACCGCCTGCGCGGCGATGGAGCCGCTGCGGTTGGCAAAGAACAGGTAGAAGGCCGAGCCGAAGCCGGTGCCGGCCAGCAGCACGCTCGAGACGATGTGCAGCCACTTGATGACGAGATAGGTGTTCATGGTGTTTTCCCCCTGAGGTCTTGTTGTTGGATGTCGAAGCCTGCCGCCGGACTGGGACAGGCCTCAGGCCGGCGCGTCCTCGTCCAGGATCAGCAGCAGGATCGCGATCGGCAGGTTCTTGGTCAGGCTGCCCAGCGGATCCAGCCACAGCGTGGGCAGGATGATCGTCGCCACGGCGGTCATCAGCAGCATCACCGCGCCGGCCAGCCGGTAGACCCAGCGGCGGTGCCAGCGCCACATCGCCAGGCCGATCAGCAGGTCGGCCAGCGCGCCTGCCACGATCACCGGCGCGATCCAGGCCTCGGGCGTGCCGGCGGACACCATCAGCGCGCGGCTCTGGCCGTCGAGCCCGATCAGGCTGACCACGCCGGTGGCGAGCCACAGCGCGATCAGTCCGGCGCGCGCCACGACCCGGGTGCGGCGGTGGCGGAAGTTCACTCGCCCGATGCCCATGCGGCCTCCACGAATCGTTCGACCGGAACGGCCGGGCGTCCGAGCACGCGCTCGAAGGCGGCGGCGTCGCCGATGTTGTCCTGCTCCAGCAGCGCCAGGGCTTCGCTGCTCCAGGGCTGGGCGCTGACCAGGTCGCCCAGCCGGGCGCTCCAGCGGCTGGGTGCGTCCGGCAAGGGCAGCACCCGCGCGGGCGCATGGCCGTGCTGGCGGCGCAGCTCGCCGATGAAGGCCGACAGGCTGAGCGCGCGCGGACCGACGGCGGTGACCAGCTCGGGCCCGCCGTCCCGCACCAGCCGCAGCACCGCCTGCGCGACGTCCTGCACCGCGACCGGCTGGACGCGCGCCTGGACCGCCGCCCGGGGCAGCACCAGCAGCGGCAGCCGGGCCAGGTTCATGAACAGCGCCGCGCTGGCGCCGCCGCGACCGAAGACGATGCTCGGGCGCAGCACGGTGGCGTCGAGGCGGCCCTGCGCGCGCAGGCGCAGCAGGGCCTCGTCGGCGGCGCGCTTGGTGGTGGCGTAGCGGGTCGGGCTGTGCGCCACGCCATTGGCCGAAACCTGGATGACGCGCGCCACGCCGGCCCGGGCGCAGGCCTCGAAGAGCGCGGCGGGCGCCTCGTGGTGGACGGTCTCGAGCCGGCGGCGCGGCGTGTCGCGCAGCAGGCCGACCGCATTCACGACGGCATCGAAGCCGGTGACGCGCGGCAGCCAGATCTCGGGGCTGAGGTCGCGCTGGAAGTCCTGCGTGCGGGAGTCGCCGGCGGTGACCGACAGGCCGGCCTCGCGCAGCGCGCGCACGACGCGCCGGCCGACGAAGCCGCTGGCGCCGCAGACCAGGACGGAGCGGATCGGAGCGGCGCTCATGACGCGACTCCGGCGGGGCGGTCCGCCGAGGCCGGCGCGGCCGACGTTGCCAGCGCGGCCGAGGCCTCGTTCGCCGGGCCGTCCGGCCGCGTCGAAGCCGCGTGTTCGGACGCGATCGAGCAGGCACCGGCATGACAGGCCGAGGCGCCGGCGCGGCGCTCAGCGGCACGGCGCAGCGCGGTCTCAAGCACCAGCCGCGCGAGCGGCTTCGGCACCAGGTAGCGATGGCGCGCGACCAGCGGGTAGGCGTGGTCGAACAGCCAGCGCAGGCCCGGCAATTCGGTGAAGCGGACCAGCCCGTCGAGCTGGACGCCGCGATAGGCCAGGCGCAGCACTTCCGAGCCCGTCGACAGGCGCCCGTCGGCCCGCACGCCGTGGAGGGTGCCCATCAGCGCCGCAATGTCGGTGCCGGCGGGGAAGGCCGCGAAGCCCGGCTCGGAGATGTCCACGAAGCGGAGCAGGTCCGCCGTGTTGCGCAGCATCAGGTTGCGCATCTCGCCGTTGCAGATCGGGCAGGCGCCGTCGAAGTAGAGCGTCAGCGGATAGGCGCCGGGGTCGCGCTGGGTGGCATGCCGGCCGGATTCGGGGGTGAAGCGCATCGCATCCTCCTTCGTTGCTCGATATTTCAGTAAAGACAGAAATTCATCGCCAAAAAAAGGGGCGGATCAGGATCCGTCCCCGCGCACGAAGCGCTGCACGCTGGCGCCGAGCTTGAGCACTTTCTCCAGCGTCGACGGCGACAGCCGCATCATTTCCTCCGACCAGGCGCCCAGCGTCTGCATCAGGCGCAGGCACTCGCGCACGCGGTCCTGGGCGTCGGGCGACTCGTCCTGGAAGCCGTCTTCGGCGACCAGCTCCGACAGCATCCGCACGGTCGGATCGAACTCGCGATGCTTGCGCTCCCGCACGATGGTGCGCAGCAGTTCCCACACGTCGGCGGTCGTCTCGAAGTAGTCGCGCCGGTCACCCAGCACATGGGTGACGCGGATCAGGTTCCAGCTCTGCAGTTCCTTGAGGCTGGTGCTGACGTTGGAGCGCGCCACCGACAGCGTCTCGGCCAGTTCCTCCGCATTGAGCGGGCGGCCGTGGAAGTAGAGCAGGGCGTGGATCTGGGCGACGGTGCGGTTCACGCCCCAGGCGCTGCCCATCTCGCCCCAGTGCAGGACGAAGCGGCGGGCGGTGTTGCTGAGTTCCATGGCCGCGACTGTAGCGGGACAGAAATTTCTGTCAATACAGAAATCAATGCGACGAGCTCAAGCCGCCCACCCGTCCCATCCAGGCCTGCGCCGGGCCGGCCAGCCAGACGCGGGCGGTTTCGGAGCGCTTCACCTCGTGGTCGAGGAAGGCGACGCTCACCTGCTGCGCGGCGATCAGGCCCAGCTGCTGGGCGTGGCGTTGGCGGTAGTCCGGGAGCGGCGGCACCGGCGCCATCCGCACCGGCGCGTCCTGTCCGCGCTGCCCGCGACCTGCGCCGCGGCGGCCCTGGGGCTGCGGTTGCGACTGCGCCTGGTCCTCCGCCGCCTGGATCCGCTTGCGCTCGCGCTCGGCGTCTTCCGGCCGCGGCTCGTTGCCGCCGAAGGCGGCATGGCGGACCTCGTTGGCGCTCAGCAGCCAGCCGCGTCCCGGCGGCATCGCGGCGAAGGGGGCTTGGCGCCAGGCCAGGTCGCGCACCAGCTGCAGCACGTCGCTGTCGTCCGGGCCGGTCAGGCCGAGCACCGGCACGGCGACCTCCCGGTAGCGCGCCGGATCGGGCGTCGCGAACAGCTGCGGGCTGATCACGATCGCGGCGACCGGGCGGACGGTCTTGAGCGCGAGCAGCGCGCCATCCGTCTGCCGCTCGCCGGCCAGCGCCAGCGCCAACTGGGCGCCGAGTTCGTAGCCCGCGACCGCGGTGCGGGACCAGTCCAGCCCACGCCACGGCGCCTCGCCCTGGCGGCCGAGCCGCTGGGCCTCGGCGAGCAGCTCGTCGAGCCGCGCCAGGCGCCGCCGCATCTGCGCGTCGGCGTAATGCCGGCGGCCCAGCTCGGTGAACTCGGCCGAGCGGGCCAGGTCGGACGACCACGCCATCGCGTCGTCGTCCAGCGGCTGCAGCGACAGCACCGCGTAGCCGGCGGCGGCCCAGGCGCGGCGCCAGACCAGGCCGGCGTTTTCGGACTCCCCCAGGCCCGGCAGGTACAGCACGACCGGACGCGGTGAAGCGCCGTCGGCGGCACCGGCCGGCAGCGCCAGGCTCAGGCGCACGTCGTCGCCCCGCAGCCGCCAGGCGAGCGACTGCACCGTGACCGCCTCCCCGGACGGCGCGTAGCCGCGCGCGGCGAACTCGCGCTGTTGCTGCTGCTCCTCGAGTCGCGCCTTCGGCGGTCCGCCGCCGCAGCCGCTGAGCAGCAGCGCAGCGGTGAGCAGGGCGCCAGCGGTCCGGGCGAAGGCGCCAGCGCGCAGGCGCGGGCGCAGGCCAGGTGCGGGCGACGGGGCGGGACGGTCGAGGGTCGGGTCGATCATGGGCGGCGACGCTAAGCGGGCGATGTAAAGCCGGGATTGCTGGCCGGGAAGGGCGCGCTGGGCGCCGTGGTGCGTTGTGTTGCGGCAAGCGTCCCCGATGGGCCGCTTGCCACGCCCGGCCCGGGCGCTCAATGCGCGGGCGTGGCCAGCGGCGCGAGGTTCTCGGGCAGCTCGGCATTGAAGCGCCGCAGCACATGCCGGCTCATGCCCTTGGCCAGTTCCTCCTCGCCGTAGAACACGGTGCCCAGCTGCTCCTTGCGCAGCAGCGCGGACTCCTCCTCGCCATGGGTGCGCAGCACGATCTCGATGCCCGGGTTCAGCTGCCGGGCCGTGTCGGCCATCTGCCGGGCTCGCATCGAGTCGGGGATCGCCACCACCAGCATCGCCGCATTGGCGATGTGGGCCTGGACCAGCACCATCGGGTCGCTGGCATCGCCGCTGACTGCCGCCAGGCCGCGCTTGCGCAGCGCTTCCACGGTCTCGCGGCTCTGGTCGGCGACGACGAAGGGGATGTCGCGCTCGGCCAGCGCGTCGGCGATGCGCCGACCCACGCGTCCGAAGCCCACCAGCACGACCTGGCCTTCCAGGTACTGGCGTTCGGTGGTCTGGGGCAGCTCGGCATAGGGATCGTCCCGGGCCTCGAGCTTGCGCGCGAAGGCCGAGCGGCTCAGCACCCAGCGCTGCAGCGGCTGGATCATCGCGAACATCACCGGGTTCAGCGCGATCGACACCAGCGCCGCCGCCAGCACCAGGTTCATGCCGGCCTTGGGCAGCAGGCCCAGCTGCAGGCCCAGGCCCGCGAGGATGAAGCTGAACTCGCCGATCTGCGCCAGGCTCGCCGACACCGTCATCGCCGTGTTCAGCGGGTAGCGGAACAGCAGCACGATGGCCGTCGCCGCGATCGCCTTGCCCAGCATCACGATCGCCACCACGCCCAGCAGGTGCAGCGGCTGGTCCACCAGCGTCATCGGGTCGAACAGCATGCCCACCGAGACGAAGAACAGTACCGAGAACGAATCCCGCAGCGGCAGCGACTCCTGCGCGGCGCGGTGGCTGTACTCGGACTCGCGCATCACCATGCCGGCGAAGAACGCGCCCAGCGCGAAGGACACGTGGAAGAGCACGCCGGCGCCGTAGGCGATGCCGATCGCCACCGCGATGACCATCAGCGTGAACAGCTCCCGCGAGCCGGTGCGCGCCACCTGCCACAGCAGCCAGGGCAGCACGCGCCGGCCCACCACCAGCATCAGCACGACGAAGGCCGCCATCTGCGCCAGCGTCTCGGCGATCGTGCGCCACAGCGGCACGTCGGCGCTGCCGGGCTGCGTCGCGCCGCCCAGCACCGGCGCCAGCGGCGGCAGCAGCACCAGGATCAGCACCGTCGCCAGGTCCTCCACCACCAGCCAGCCCACCGCGATGCGGCCGTTGACCGACTCCAGCGTGCCGCGCGCCTCCAGCGCCTTGAGCAGCACCACGGTGCTGGCGCAGGACAGCGACAGTCCGAACACCAGCGCGGCGCCGGTGCTCCAGCCCCACCACATCGCCAGGCCCAGGCCCAGCAGCGTGGCCGCGCCCATCTGCACGACCGCGCCCGGCAGCGCGATGCGCTTGACCGCCATCAGGTCCTTGAGCGAGAAGTGCAGCCCGACGCCGAACATCAGCAGCATCACGCCGATCTCCGACAGCTGCGCGGCGATGCCCACGTCGGCGACGAAGCCCGGCGTGGCCGGCCCGATCGCGATGCCGGCGAGCAGGTAGCCCACCAGCGCCGGCAGCCGCAGCCGCTCGGCGATGAATCCGAGGATCAGCGCCAGGCCGAAGCCCGCCGCCAGCGTGGAGATGAGGGAGACGTTGTGTTCCATCAGCGCGCCGCTCCCGGACCGGCGACGGCGGCGAAGGCCTCGCGGTGGCGGGGACCCTGCGCGAAGGCGCCCAGGGCGGCGGCGATGCGGCGTTCCGCGTCCGCCGCGTCGGGCAGGGCGGGGCCGTAGATCTCCATCCAGGTCTGGAAGACCGGATCGTTGTCATGGCGCTGGAGCAGCCGCACCGGCTGGCCGGCGCGCGCCTGCTCGAAGGCGGCCAGGGCGGCCGCCAGGTCGTTCGTGTGGACGCGATAGTAGACGTAGAGCTCGACCGGCGCGCCGGCCGGGCGATCGGGCGAAGCGGTCCCAGGGGCCGAGGCCCGCGTTGGCGGCGACGAGGTCATTCCGGTTCTCCGATGGCGTAGGGCAGGGGACGGGGCGTGAGCACGGCGCCTTGCGCGCTGCCCAGGTGCAGCGTGCCGGACTCGAGCGCGGCCAGCTTCACCTCGGCCAGCAGCAGCGGACGGCCTTCCAGGCGGCCGAAGCCGGCGACCATGCCGGCGGGCTGCTCCGGATCGGCGCTGTGGAAGATCTCCTGGCCCGGCGTGGCGTCGGCGTCGCTGCCGTCCATCGCGAACAGGTGGGTGCGGCGCTTGATCGTGCCGCGGTACTGGCTGCGCGCGACGACCTCCTGGCCCGGGTAGCAGCCCTTCTGGAAGTTCACGCCGCCCAGCAGCTCGAGGTTGAGCATCTGCGGCACGAACTGTTCCACCGTCGCCTGCCGGATCCAGGCCAGGCCGGCGGTGACGTCCAGCCCCTGCCATTCCTCGGGATCGATCGACGGCAGCGCCGGCGCGGCGGCATCGGCGGGCTGTAGCAGCAGGAAGCGCGGCGTGAGGCCGTCGTCGGGCAGCCGGGTGGCGAGCGCCTCGCGGCCGTCGGCCAGCGCCAGGCGGCCCACCGTCCAGACCCCGGCCGGCGCGGCGGCGCCCAGCCAGTCGCGCGCCTGGGCGCCGGACAGCCCCCAGACCGACCAGGCGGCGCTGTCGTCGCTGAGCTTGCACTTGGCCCGCAGCACGAACATGGACAGCCGCTTGACCGTCGCCGGCAGCACCTCGGCCGGCAGCGCCAGGAGCACCGATTGTTCGTCCGGCTTGACCGCCAGCATCGTGGCCAGCAGCCGGCCCTTGGCCGAGCAGTAACCCGCCAGGCGGGCCTGGACCGGCGTCTGCAGGGCCAGGTCTTGCGTCAGCTGCGTGTGCAGGAATTTGGCGGCTTCTTCGCCCTGGGCGCGGATGACGCCCCAGTCGGCGAGACGGACGGCACCCAGGGCCGAGGACGGCACGGGCGGCGGGGCGTGGTGGAGGTCTTCGATCATGGGGCCGATTATCATCAGCCCCCGCATTTCACGAAGGGCCCCGGGTCTTGTCACGCGCGAAGCACAACCCTCGCCGCGCCGCGAGGAAATCGAAGAAGCAATCGGGCCGGATCGGACGCTGGCTGCTGTCCGTGCTGGTCGCGCTGGCGGTGCTGGCCGCGGGCGCCGGCGGCGCCGTCTGGTGGTGGCTGCAGGCGCCGCTGGCGCTGGAGAAGGACAGCCTGGAGCTCTCGATCGAACCCGGCACGCCGCCGCAGCAGGTCGCGCAGGCCTGGGTCGGGGCGGGCGTGCAGACCGATCCGCGTTTCCTCTACGCGTGGTTCCGCTACTCGGGGCAGGCGCGCAAGATCCGCGCCGGCAGCTACGAGGTCCATGCCGGCATCACGCCGCGCGAGCTGCTGGACAAGATGGTCCGCGGCGACCAGGTGCTGGAGCAGCTCCGCCTGATCGAGGGCTGGAACTTCCGCCAGCTACGCGCCGCGATCGCGGCCGCGCCGGCGCTCAAGCAGACGACCGCCGGCATGACCGACGCCCAGATCATGGCGGCGCTGGGCGCGCCCGGCCAGGCGCCGGAGGGCCGCTTCTTCCCCGACACGTACGCGTACAGCCGCGGCGTGAGCGACCTGACGGTGCTCAAGCGCGCCCATGCGCTGATGCAGAAGCGTCTGGAGAGCGCCTGGTCCGGCCGCTCCGACGGCCTGCCGCTCAAGAGCGCGGACGAGGCGCTGATCCTGGCCTCCATCGTCGAGAAGGAAACCGGCGCCGCCGCGGACCGCGGGCTGGTGGCGGCGGTGTTCGTCAACCGGCTCAAGGCCGGCATGCCGCTGCAGACCGATCCGACGGTGATCTACGGGCTGGGCACCGACTTCGACGGCAACCTGCGCCGCATCCACCTGCAGACGGACACCCCGTTCAACACCTACACCCGCGGCGGGCTGCCGCCGACGCCGATCGCGATGCCGGGCCTGGCGGCGCTGCAGGCGACGCTGCACCCGACCCCGTCCAAGGCGCTGTACTTCGTGTCGCGCGGCGACGGCACCAGCCAGTTCAGCGAGGACCTGGCCGCGCATAATCGCGCGGTCAACAAGTACCAGCGCGGCCGCTGAGCGTCCGCGCTGCGCTTTTTTCCGAGAGAGCATCCACGCGTGAGCGGCCGATTCATCACCTTCGAGGGCATCGACGGGGCGGGCAAGTCCACCCATGTCGAGTCCGTCGCCCAGCGCCTGCGCGAGCGCGGCGCGGACCTGGTCCAGACCCGCGAGCCGGGCGGCACGCCGCTGGCCGAGTCGCTGCGCGACCTGTTCCTGCACCAGGACATGGATGGGCTGACCGAGGCGCTGCTGGTGTTCGCCGCGCGCCGCGACCATGTGCAGCGCGTCATCGCGCCGGCGCTGGCCGCGGGCCGGACGGTGCTCTGCGACCGCTTCACCGACGCCAGCTTCGCCTACCAGGGCGGCGGCCGCGGCATGGACCTGCAGGTGCTGGGCACGCTGGCGCAGTGGGTGCAGCAAGGCCGGGAGCCGGACCTGACCTTCTGGTTCGACGTCGACCCCGCGATCGCGGCCGGCCGCCGCGCCCAGGCCCGCGACGCCGACCGGCTCGAGCAGCTGGACCTCGACTTCTTCACCCGCGTGCGCGAGGGCTACCAGCGCCGCGCCGAAGCGGCGCCGGGCCGCATCGTCCGCATCGATGCCGGCGACACCATCGAGGGCGTCGCGGCCCAGATCCGCGCCGAGCTGGAGCGCCGCGGATGGTGATCGAATCCTCCGTGACCGCCGATGGCGCCGCCGCGCTGGCCGATGGCGGCCAGCTGCCGCTGCCCTGGCTCGCCGCGCCGCTGCACCAGGCGCTGATCCAGGGACGCAGCCACGCGCTGCTGCTGCAGGGGCCCGCCGGGGTCGGTCAGTTCGACCTGGCGCTGCTGCTGGCCCAGGCCTGGCTCTGCGAGGCGCGCCCGGCGCCGGACCAGCCCGGCTGCGGCCGGTGCGCGAGCTGTCACCTGCTGCGCTCGCGCTCGCATCCGGACTTCCAGGTGCTGCTGCCCGACGCGCTGCGCGAGCCGCTGGGTTTCGGCGCGATGGACGCGGAAGGCGAGGGCGGCGGCTCGGCCAAGGCCGCCAAGACCAAGCCCAGCAAGGAGATCAAGATCGAGGCGGTCCGCCAGATGCTCGCGTTCGCGCAGGTCAGCGCGGCGCGGGGGCGGGCCAAGGTCGTGGTCGTCTACCCGGCGGAGGCGCTGAACACCATCGCGGCCAATGCGCTGCTCAAGACGCTGGAGGAGCCGGCCGGGCTGCTGCGCTTCGTGCTCGCGAGCGCGGCGCCGCAGCAGCTGCTGCCGACCATCCGCAGCCGCTGCCAGCCGCTGCAGATGGCGTTGCCCGCGCGCGAGGCGGCGCTGGCCTGGCTGACGGCCCAGGGCGTCGACCAGCCGGGCGTGCTGCTGGACGCCACGGGCGGCCGGCCGCAGGAGGCGCTGCTGTGGAGCGAGGAGGGCGTCGGCGCCAAGACGTGGCTGGAGTTGCCGCGCCGGATCGCGCGGGGCGAGGCCAGCGCGCTGACCGACTGGCCGGTGCCGCGCGCGATCGCCGCGATGCAGCGCCTGGTGCATGACCTGATGCGCATCGCCCACGGCGCCGGGCCGGCCTACTTCCCGCGCGACGCGCTGCCCAAGCTGCCGGCGGTGCGCGCGGCGCTCGACCAGTGGGCCCGCACGCTGCAGCAGGCGGCGCGGCATGCGGACCATCCGCTCAATGCCGGCCTGCTGATGGAATCGCTGGTGGCCCAGGGGCAACAGGCGATGCGGCCGGCGCGGTAACCGAATCTGACCCGCGGGCGCGGCGAGTAGACTCGGCGCCCATGAGCGAACTCAGCCTGAAACCGATGAGCACCACTCCGCCCGCGTCCGCCCCCGTCCCGGCCCCCGCCGGCGGTGCCCGACCCAGCGTGATCCAGCTGGTGTTCAAGGAGAAGGGCGCCCTCTACGCCGCCTACATCCCGATCTTTTCGGAAGGCGGCGTGTTCGTGCCGACCACGCGCGAATACAAGCTGGGCGAGGACATCTACCTCCTGATGACCCTGCCCGAGGATCCCAACCGTTATCCGGTCGCCGGCAAGGTCGCCTGGCTGACGCCGGCCAACGCGTCGGGCGGCCGCACCCAGGGCGTCGGCGTGCGTTTCCCCGGCGACGAGAAGACCCGGCTGATCAAGCTGAAGATCGAGGAACTGCTGGGCACGGCGATCTCCTCGGCCAAGCCGACGCAGACCATCTGAACGCCGCGATCGCCGGCCGCGCCCAGCGGACGGCGTCCGGCTGACCCCGCGCGGCGCGCTCCGCGCCTCTGCCTGCGAAGGGCATTTCCGCCGGGCGCTGCGCCGCGCGACGATCCGGCCCAGAGTTCCCGCGATGTACATCGATTCCCACTGCCACCTGAGCTTCCCCGAGCTCCAGTCCCAACTCCCCGACCTGCTGGCCGCGATGGACGCGGCCCGGGTGACCCAGGCCATCTGCATCTGCACGACGATGGAGGAGTTCCCCGAGGTGCACGCTTTGGCCACGGCGCACGCGCCGCTGTTCGCGACGGTCGGCGTCCATCCGGACAGCGACGAGGTCCATGAGCCCAGCGTCGACGAGCTGGTCGCCGGCGCGGCGCGGGCCAAGGTCGTCGCCATCGGTGAGACGGGCCTGGACTACTACCGCCTCAACGGCCGCACCGTCGAGCAGATGGAATGGCAGCGCGAGCGCTTCCGCAACCACATCCGCGCCGCCAAGCGGACCGGCAAGCCGCTGGTGATCCACACCCGCTCGGCCGCCGAGGACACGCTGCGGCTGATGCGCGAGGAGGACGCCGGCCAGCCCGGCGGCGTCGTGCACTGCTTCACCGAGACCATGGACGTCGCCAGGGCGGCGCTGGACCTGGGTTTCCACATTTCGTTCTCGGGGATCGTGACCTTCAAGAACGCGGCCGATCTGCGCGAGGTCGCGAAGATCGTGCCCGCCGACCGCCTGCTGATCGAAACCGACAGCCCCTACCTGGCCCCGGTGCCGTTCCGCGGCAAGCTCAACCAGCCGGCCTACGTGCCGCATGTGGCCAAGCTGGTGGCGGAGGTCCGGGGCGTGCCGGTCGAGGACCTGGCGGCGCAATGCACGGCCAACACGCGGCGGCTGTTCCGGCTGCCGGAGGCGGCCTGAGATGGCGGGGCGATCGAGCGGGCCGCGTGGCGGCCGGTGGTCGGTGCGGGCGAAGCTGGCAGCGTTCAAGGCATTCAAGGCATTCGCGGCGGTGGGCGGCTTGACGCTGGCCGCGGGGCTGCTCGCGCCAGCGTGGGCGCAGGGGCGCTTCGACGCCCGGGCGCCGGTGGCGGCGGCGTCGGAGGCCGTCGCGCCGCCCGAGCTCCATGTCGCCGCGCGGAACGACCACGCCGCCACTGTCATGAAGCTGCTGCTGGCGGGCACCGATCCCAACGTCCGCGACGCGCAGCGCAACACGGCGCTGCACGTGGCGATCCGGGAGGAGTCCGGCAAGGCGGTCGAGGCGCTGCTCAAGAGCCCCGGCACCGACGTCAACGCCATCAACCAGGCCGGCGAGACGCCGCTGATGCTGGCCGCGATCAAGGGCAACCTGGACATCGCGCGCGAGCTGGTCAAGCGCGGCGCGCTGGTCAATGAGCCGGGGTGGTCCGCGCTGCATTACGCGGCCGCCGGGCCGAACGAGCACCTGGTGCGCTGGCTGGTCGGGCAGGGCGCGGACATCGACGCGCGGTCGCCCAACGGGACTACGCCGCTGATGATGGCGTCCGGTTACGGCGGGCTGACCGGCGCCGAGATCCTGATCGCCGCCGGCGCGGACGTCACGCTGCGCAACGATCATCAGCTGAGCGCGGCCGACTTCGCCCGTCGCGCCGGGCAGGACGAGATGGCCGACAAGCTGGACAAGCTCGCCCGGGCGCGTGCTAAGGCCGCCGCCACGCCGGCGCCGTAGGCGGCGTCCCCCGGCGCGACGCTTTCCCGCGCCTTTCCGAGGCATCGGTCACACGCCGCACGGCGCGGTGAGGCAGCTGCTGGCATTCCCCTAGGAATCCGTCTGACACGCGGTTTGGCGGCCCGCCCACTGTTGGCGGCCCGGGTCGGTCTCTACAGTTCATCCCATGCCGACACGGTGTCGGCGCCGGAGACCGAGATGCTGACCACGACCCAAGACTTCGCCGCCAACCCGTTCGCGATGCTGCTGGATCCCGAGCGCGTCGCCCTGGAAGTGGCCGGTTCCGAACGCCTGGCGCGCCTGCGCAGCCGCATCTACCGCCCGCTGGACAAGCCGCTGATCGCGCACCGCGACGCCGGCGACCAGGCCGCCTACGACGAGGAAGTCGATGCGGCCGAGTTGTCCGAAGCCGATCTGCTCCCGCTGGACGACCAGCCGTCCATCGGCACCGAACTGAGCGCCTGAGATTCGCTGCCGGGGCAAGGGTCCCGGACGCCTTGGCGCGGCGCTTGTCGGTGCTGTCTGACCCGCGCTTCCGCCAGCCGACTACACCCGGCCCCCCGCGATCTCCCTAGCATGACGCTCAACCGAGGTCCCTCTATCGTGTGACCGAGCCCACAGCCCGCCTGGAGACTGTCATGCGCCGCCCCCGAGTCCTCTCCCGTCACGTTGCCGAAGCCGCCCCAGGCGTCCTCGCCGGACCGCGCTGGCGGTGGCTCGCGGCGACCAGCCTGTCGGTCCTGGCGCTGGCACTGATGGCGCTGGGCGGCTGCGCTTCGATGGGGGGCCATTCGGGTGCCCCCTCGACCTCACCGTCCACCACCGTCACGCCGGCGCTTCCCGCCGGCTCCGTCATCGGCGGGAATCTGTGGTCCCCCCGCATGGAGGAGCGCCGCCTGGCCATCGTGCAAGCCAGCGGAGGCACCGGCATCGGCGTGGTCCGCACCGCGGACAACCAGCTCAAGCTGACCCTGCCCACCGACGCGGCCTTCGACCTGGGTCGTTCCGAGCTCAAGCCGGCGATGCGCCCCGCGCTGGATGAAGCCAGCCGCGACCTGGACGAGCAGGTCCGCATCACCATCGTCGGGCACACCGACAGCTCGGCCGGCGATGCGGTGAATGGGCCGCTGTCGCTGGATCGGGCCGAGACCGTGCGCGAATACCTGGTCCACCACGGCGTGCGGCGCGGCCGCTTGCTGGTGGAGGGGCGCGGCGGACGCCAGCCCGTGGCCAGCAATGCCACCGAGGCCGGAAGGGCCGCCAATCGTCGGATCGAGATTTTCCTGTCGCAACCCGCGTCCTAAGTTGTCATCAAGTACGGGAGTTGAGTCATGAACGCCTGCTGCCCCCGCCTGCTGCTGATGGCCGTGCTGGCCCCGGCCGCCCTGAGCTTCGCCCAGGCCGGCCCCGCCAGCGAGCTGTCGCCGACCTCGCTGGATGACCATGTCGAGCTGACCGGCCGAAGCCTGTCCGAGCGGTCGCGACAGGCGGCGACCAGCCGGAGTGCCGCGGCGAGCAGCCGCTATACCGTGACGCAGCACGCCGCCGAGCCGCTGGCAACCGCCAACCAGCCCGCCGGCGCCGCCGCCTGGTACGGCCGCGCGCCGCAGGCCACGCAGACGATGCTGTGGGCGCGCCCCTGGTCCGGCAGCGGGCTGCGGCTGGGCGTGGGTGTCGAGCAGCGCGGCGCCGCGATCGGCGGCGGCCTGTATTCGACGCCGTACCAGAACGCCAGGCCGGGCGCGGCCGGCGACGCCGGCGTGCTGGTCGGTCTGGCGCTGCCGACCGGGCCGCGCTCGCATGCCTACGTGCAGACGCCGCTCGTCGACGCGCAACGCGCGCAGATCGATGAGTTCACCGTCCCCGGCATCAACAACCGGGATCAGCGCCAGGTGCGGGTGGGCATGGTCTTCAACACCCGCAAGCCCTACGCGGACCTGCGCAAGGGTTTCCGCATGGAGCTCAGCGGGCAGTCCTCGTTGACCTTCCGGCCGCGTGGCGGCCGCGTGGGCGTGACCTTCCAGAAGGTCTGGTAACGGCCGCATCGCACCACCGCATTTCCTTCTCTTTGCAAGCCGGCGTCAGCCGGCTTTTTTGCATTGGCGCTGCCGTTTTCGAGCGGGCGCCGGGGACGCGATTCCGCGCAGTCCGGCGCGGTAGGTCCTCTCCTACAGCGCGGCGGTTGACGCTCCGACGCGGGGTTGCGGTGCGGGACTGCCCGCGGCGGCCGGGCCAGTCCCTACAGTCATTCCATCGCGGCACGGTGCCGCGCAGGAGAACCAAGATGCTGCACTACGCCGTTGTCTTCTTCGTCATTGCCCTGATCGCCGCGTTGTTCGGTTTTGGCGGTATCGCCGCCGGTGCCGCCGGCATCGCGAAGATCCTGTTCTTCGTGTTCGTGATCATGGCCGTCGCGACCTTCGTGATGAGCCTGTTGCGAAAGTGACGATCCCCGTCATCGCTCGAACTGCTGACTGAACTGCTGCCCTCCACAACAAAGAAAGGATCGCCATGAACAAGCCCGCTACCGCCGCCCTGATCGCCGCCGCCCTGAGCCTGTGCGCCGGCATGGCGCAAGCCGCCAACTTCTCCAAGTCGGTCTACGACGGCGCGAAGGACGACATCAAGAAGACCTACAAGGTCGACAAGGATGCCTGCGACAAGCTGTCCGGCAATGCCAAGGACATCTGCGTCAAGGAGGCCAAGGGTCGCGAGGACGTGGCGCTGGCCCAGCTGGAATACAACTACAGCGGCAACGCCAAGGACGAGGCCAAGCTGATCGAGACCCGCTACGAGGCGCGCTACGAGGTGGCCAAGGAGCGCTGCGACGATCGCTCGGGCGAGGCCAAGGATGTCTGCCAGCGCGAGGCCAAGACCGCCTACGAGAAGGCGAAGGCCGAACTCAAGATGAACAAGAAGGTGGCGGAGGCCGTCGATGACGCCGAGGAAACCCGCGTCAAGGCCGACTACAAGCTGGCTTCCGAGAAGTGCAACACCCTGTCCGGCGACGCCAAGGACGTGTGCGTGAACTCGGCCAAGGCCCGCTACAGCCAGCGCTGACCCAGCGCTGATCCAGCGCTGATCCCGTTCAACCAGACAACCCCGGTGGGGGCGCGAGCCGGCCAGGTCCGGACCGCGCTGTCGTTGAACCGGCGGATCCGGGCCAACAACTCGAACATCGCCCGGACCCCCCTGTCGACACCTGTTGCAACGGCGCCCCGAAGGGCGCCGTTTTCTTTTGCCGACGCGGATCTTGCCGGCGCGGATCAGGCCAGGCCTGCCTTGTCCAGTCCGAAGGCCTTGTCCTGCGTGCCGGGCACGCTGCGGACCGCGATATTCAAGCGGTTCCAAGCGTTGATCGAGGCCACGAGCCAGGTCAGGTCCGACAGTTCCTTCTCGCTGAACTGCTCGCGCACTTCGGCGTAGACCGCATCGGCGATGCCGCCCTCGGGCATGCGGGTGAGAACCTCGGTCCAGCGCAGCGCGGCGCGTTCGCGGGCGGAGAACAGCGGCGACTCGTGCCAGATGGCGACGTGGTGCAGGCGCAGGGCGCGTTCGCCGCCCATCACCGCCTGCTTGACATGCATGTCGAGGCAGAAGGCGCAGCCGTTGAGCTGCGAGGCGCGGATCTCGACCAGGTATTGCAGGCCGGTTTCCAGGCCGCTTTCCTTGAGGCCCATGGACAGCTCCACCAGCTTCTTGAAGGCGGGGGCGGACTGTTGCATGTAGTTGAAGCGTTGGCTCATCGTGGGCTCCGGGGTGAAAAGAGGGTTGGTAACGACAAGACGAAACAGCCCGCGCACGTGTGACATCGCCCTGCGCCCAGGCGGGTGGACCGGCTGGCTAAACTGGCCGGCGCCCGACCAAGAAGGCCCCGAACACACCGCCGCCGTGACTGCTCCACCTGCTTCCACCCCCGATCCCGCCTCCCCGTCCGACGCTTCGCCAGCCCCGCGCGTCAGCGTGTTCCGGCATCCGGGATTCACCGCCTTCCTGGTGTGCCGCCTGGCCGCCGTGTTCGCCGGCCAGATCCAGGCGGTGGTCGTGGCCTGGCAGGTGTACGACCTCACGCGCCAGCCGCTGGCGCTGGCCTATGTCGGCCTGGCGCAGTTCATCCCGATGCTGCTCTTGCTGCTGCCGGCCGGCGACCTGATCGACCGCTTCAGCCGCAAGCCGATCCTGGCCCTCAGCTGGGGCGTCAGCGCGTCCTGCAGCCTGGCGCTGTGGTGGCTGGCCGGGCACGGCCATGCCGGCGTGACCGGCATCTACGCCGTCCTGGTGGTGTTCGGCTGCGCGCGGGCCTTCTCCGGCCCGGCCTTGCAGAGCCTGTTGCCGCAGATCGTGCCGCGTGAGCAGTTGGCCCAGGCCATCGCCGCCAACAGCATGCTGTTGCGCGTCGCGAGCATCGGCGGCCCGTTCCTCGGCGGCCTGCTGTACGGCTTCGGCGGGGCAGGGCTGACCTACCTGGTCTGCCTGGTCTGCTTCGCCCTGGGCACCGCGCTGCTGGTCGGCGCGGTGCCGGTGCGCTTCGCCGCACCGCCGTCGCCGGCCGGCGGCACGATCTGGCAGCGTTTCGGCGCCGGCATCCACTTCATCCGGTCGCGACCGATCATCCTCGGGACGATCTCGCTGGACCTGTTCGCGGTGCTGCTGGGCGGCGTGGTGGCGCTGCTGCCGATCTATGCGCACGAGGTGCTCCACGCCGGGCCGGAAGGCCTGGGCGCGCTGCGCAGCGCGATGGCTGTCGGCGAGGTCACGGCGGGCTTCTACCTCAGCCTGCGGCCGTTCAACCGCCATGTCGGCAAGGCGATGTTCGCGGCGGTGGCCGTGTTCGGGCTGGCGAACCTGGTGTTCTCGTTGTCGACGACCTTCTGGCTGTCCTTCGGCGCGCTGGCGATCGCTGGCGCGGCGGACATGGTCAGCGTCTATATCCGCGGCGCGCTGGTGCAGTTCTCGACGCCCGACGAGATGCGCGGCCGCGTGAACGCGGTGAACATGCTGTTCATTGGCTCGTCGAACGAGCTGGGAGAGTTCCGCGCCGGCAGCGCCGCCGCGGCGCTGGGCGCGGTACCCGCGGCGGTGACGGGCGCGGTCTGCACGCTGGGGGTCGTCGCCGGCTGGGCGGCGCTGTTCAAGCCGCTGCGCACCGTCGACCGGTTCGAGGAAGCCACCCCGGCCGTCACGCGCTGAGCGCCCTCCGCCGCGCTCGTCGCCAGAGCGCGCTGGCGCAAAAAAGCCGCGCCGACCTGGAGGTGCAGCGCGGCAACAGGGAGGAAGCAGTCAATCATCGAACGCCCTGGGCGAGTGCCCCGGGCGTTCCGCCGGACCGTGCCGGCGCAGTCAAGGACCCGGAGCGGACTCAGCTCAGCCAGCGGTCATCGGCGCGGGTCTGCCAGTCGTCGAGCTGCTTGTCGGCCTCGTCCTTGGCGATGCCGTAGCGCTCCTGGATCTTGCCGGACAGCTGATCGCGCTTGCCGGCGATCACGTCGATGTCGTCGTCGGTCAGCTTGCCCCATTGCTCACGGACCTTGCCCTTGAGCTGGGTCCAGTTGCCTTCGATGCGATCCCAATTCATACGAACTCCTTTCAGAAGCGAGTAAGTGACGATGGGACTTGGCAATTACCGGACCCGGGGCCGCAGCGGCGTCGGGTCCGCAGGAACGGATCAGTGGTTGGTGCGACCGCGCACCGCGGGCGGAAGGTAATCCTTGCCGACCATGGCGCGGGCGAACAAGTAGTTGTTGCGGGCGCGAGCCGGGAGGCTGTCGAGGTCGACATGCCCTTGGGGATCGCATGGGAAGGACATCGCGCGTCCGGCGTCGAAGATCGATTCGAAGCGCACTTCGAATTGCGGGGCGGCGTCGGCGGCAATCTGGAGGAGGCTCATGTCGTTCTCCTGGTGAGTTCCTTTGCTTTCACTATCGGCGTTGGCCATGGTCCTTCCCATAAGCGCAACTCGGTGCGCGATGTCGGTGCCGGACGGTGGGCCATGTCGGGTGTCGTCCTACAGCGTGTGGGCTCAACGGAAGGCGTTTCCGCGACGTTGACGGCGCGCGCGGTGGCCGCCCCGGACTTCACCCAGCTTTGCAAAAGGGGCTGGCGAGCGCCTTGCTCCCTGGTGGTTGGGGACGCGCCCCGGCGCGTCGCGCCCGCTGTGGGACAGCACCTACAGCGCCTCGCGGTGCCCGCTGCTTCGTCCCGGTCGCCACCGCGGCGAGGATGCGTCCATCGCAACCTGATTCCGCTCCGGTTCGAGGCCCATCATGGACGACAACATGCTGATGCTGATGACGCTGTCCACCTGCACCGCCACCGCGTTGGCGCTGCGCATGTGGCAGTGGCTCGATGAACTGGGGCGGGACGATTCCCAGGAGGACCTGCCATGAGCGCCCGACCCCCGCTGCCCCCCGAACATCCCGCCGACGCCTCCATGGGCGACGCGTCCTCCGAGCGCCAATCGCTCAACGAGCATCCGCTGAGCCAGCAGGCCTTCGTCTGTGGGGAGGTCACCTACCGCACTGGCGACGGTCCGCTCGTGACGATCCGTCCGGGACCGGTGGCCGTGGAGATCAACGAGATCGACGTGACCATCGGCTGGGACGACGGTGATGCCCGGCTGAGCGCCGTCGTGCCGCGCAGCGAATATGCGCGCTTCATCGGCAGCGGCGCCATCAAGCCGGTGGTCGTGCATCGTCCCGAGGCGTCCGGGGAGGGCGCTGGCGAAAGCGCTGGCGACGGCGGTGGCGCCGCCCCCAGCGCCCATCCGGAGCTGGACAAAGCCCAGGGCCGGACGCCGCACTGATCCCGCACGGGTCCCGCGTCCCGGACAAGAAAAAACGCCTCGGAACTCCGAGGCGTTTTTTGTTGGGAGGATGACCGGTCAGTCGCGGTCGCCGCCGAAGATGCCCAGCAGCTGCAGCAGCGCGGTGAACACGTTGTACAGGTCCAGGTAGATGTTCAGCGTGGCGCTGATGTAGTTGGTCTCGCCGCCGTCGACGACGCGCTTGACGTCCACCAGCATGAAGGCCGAGAAGATGCCCAGCACCGCCACCAGCAGCGCCAGGTGCACGCCGGTCGATTGCAGGAACACGTTGGCGATGCCGGCGATCATCGCGATCACGGCGCCGACGAACAGGAACTTCTGCAGGCCGGACAGGTCGCGCTTGACCACGGTGGCCAGCGACGCCATCGCGAAGAAGATCGCGGCGGTGCCGCCGAAGGCGGTCATGATCAGCGTGCCGCCGTTCTTGAAGCCGAGGATGGCCGCGAGCAGGCGCGACAGCATCAGGCCCATGAAGAAGGTGAAGCCCAGCAGCGCGGCGACGCCGACGGCGGAATGCTTGGTCTTCTCCACCAGGAACATCAGGCCGAAGGCGCCGACGAAGAACAGGATCATGCTGGCGCCGGTGCCCATCGCGGCCAGGAAGCCGGTGGCCACGCCGATCCAGGCGCCCAGGACGGTGGGGATCAGGGAGAGCGCGAGCAGCGCGTAAGTGTTGCGCAGGACGCGCTGGCGGTCGGCGGACAGCGAGGAGCCGTAGCCGCCCGGGTTCAGGTCGATGATGCGGTCGTTCATGTGCGTGCGCCCCATGAAGTGAGAGTTGGCGTCGATTGTAGGCACGGCCCTTAAGGCTTCGTTAAAGTGATCGTCTTTCCTTCAATCACCGCCACGAGGCCGCAGATGAAACAGAAGCCCTTCCTGACCCTGGACGATGTCAAGCGCATCGCCGCCGCGGCCGAGGCCGAAGCCCTCAAGAACAACTGGCCGGTGACGATCGCGATCGTCGATGACGGTGGTCACCTGCTGTGGCTGCAGCGCCTGGACAATGCCGCCGCGACCTCGGCGGTGATCGCGCCGGCCAAGGCCAAGACGGCGGCGCTGGGCCGTCGTGAATCGAAGGTCTACGAGGACATCGTCAACAACGGCCGCAATGCCTTCCTCAGCGTGCCGCTGGAAGGCCTGCTCGAGGGCGGCGTGCCGGTGATGGTCGAGGGCTTCTGCGTGGGCGCCGTCGGCGTCAGCGGCGTGAAGTCCAACGAGGATGCGCAAGTCGCGAAGGCAGGCATCGCCGCCCTCGGCTGAAGCCCCCGGCGCGAACCGGAATTCGTACTTCCGACCGCGCCATCGATCGACTCCAGTCCACTTCATTCCCGCAGTCCTGCGTCGCGGGGGCCTCGGTGGATCGGGGACGGCAAGGCGTGAGGTTTCTGCGCTTGACGCAGAGGCCTCATGCCTTGGCGGCCAAGCGCTCGAGGGTGGCAGTCCAGGTCCCGCCAACACCAGCGGTTTGCGCAAATCTTCTCCGTAGATACCCGACGGGTTATACTCAGCAGGTTTACCCGCAACCTACCGCGTCCCGCACACTTCACCCCCGATCGCATCGGATCCCACACGGATCGACTCCCTCACAGGAGACCCGGTCGCACCCGCGCGCCAGCCGTCCACGGCGCGTGCCGGCGGCGGTCCAGGGCCCTGAAGCAGAGCCGGGCGCGCGCACAACAACGGAGTTTCCCGTGCTGCCCGATCTGCTTTCCGCTCCCCCCGCGATTCTTGCCCTGGCAGACGGCACGGTCTTCAAGGGTTCCGCGCTCGGCGCCGCCGGCCGGACCATTGGTGAAGTGGTGTTCAACACCTCGCTCACCGGCTACCAAGAAATTCTCACCGACCCCAGCTATTGCCGGCAGATCGTCACCCTGACGTATCCGCACATTGGCAACTATGGCGTGAACGATGAGGACGTCGAGGCGTCGAAGATCTTTGCCGCTGGCCTGATCATCAAGGAGGCGCCGGTCCTCGATTCGAACTTCCGCAAGGGCCGCACGCTGCGACAGTATCTGAAGGATGAGGGTACCGTCGCCATCGCCGACCTGGACACGCGTCGCCTGACGCGCGTGCTGCGCGAGAAGGGCGCCCAGAACGGTTGCATTCTGGCGCTGAACGCCGGCGAGCAGATCACCCAGGCCCACATCGACGAGGCCATCGCCGCCGCCAAGGGCGCGCCCAGCATGGCGGGCCTGGACCTGGCCAAGGTCGTCAGCCGCACCGAACGCGAGACCTGGACCGAAACCGAGTGGACGCTCGGCAAGGGCTACGGCGAGCAGACCGCGCCCAAGTTCCACGTCGTCGCCTACGACTTCGGCGTCAAGAGCAACATCCTGCGCATGCTGGCCTCGCGTGGTTGCCGCATCACCGTCGTGCCGGCGCAGACGCCGGCCTCGGAGGTCTTCGACCTCGAGCCCGATGGCGTGTTCCTGTCCAACGGCCCCGGCGATCCGGAACCCTGCGACTACGCGATCAAGGCCACCGCGCAGCTGATCGAGGCCGGCATCCCGACCTTCGGCATCTGCCTGGGCCACCAGATCATGGCGCTGGCCTCGGGCGCCAAGACCTTCAAGATGAAGTTCGGCCACCACGGCGCGAATCATCCGGTGAAGGACCTGGACAACGGCCGCGTCAGCATCACCAGCCAGAACCACGGCTTCGCGGTCGATCCCGACACGCTGCCCGCCAATCTGCGCGCGACGCACGTCAGCCTGTTCGACGGCACGCTGCAGGGCCTGGCCCGCACCGACAAGCCGGCCTTCTGCTTCCAGGGTCACCCGGAAGCGAGCCCTGGCCCGCACGACATTTCGTATCTGTTCGACCGCTTCATCGGTCTGATGTCCAAGGCCTGATGAAGGGGGAGACTGCACATGTCCAAGCGTACTGATATCAAGAGCATCCTCATCATCGGCGCTGGCCCGATCATCATCGGCCAGGCCTGCGAGTTCGACTACTCCGGCGCCCAAGCTTGCAAGGCGCTGCGCGAGGAGGGCTACAAGGTCATCCTGGTGAACAGCAACCCGGCGACCATCATGACGGACCCGGACACCGCGGACGTCACCTACATCGAGCCCATCACCTGGCAGGTGGTCGAGAAGATCATCGCCAAGGAGCGCCCCGACGCGATCCTGCCGACCATGGGCGGCCAGACCGCGCTGAACTGCGCGCTCGACCTGCACAAGCACGGCGTGCTGGAAAAGTACCAGGTCGAGATGATCGGCGCCAACGAGAAGGCGATCGAGAAGGCCGAAGACCGGTTGAAGTTCAAGGACGCGATGACCAAGATCGGTCTCGATTCCGCGAAGTCGGGCATCGCGCACTCGCTGGAAGAGGCGTGGTCGGTGCAGAAACGCATCCACGCCGAGATCGGCGGCAGCGGCTTCCCGATGGTCATCCGCCCCAGCTTCACGCTCGGCGGCACCGGCGGCGGCATCGCCTACAACCCGGAGGAGTTCGAGGAGATCTGCAAGCGCGGCCTCGACCTCTCGCCGACCAATGAGCTGCTGATCGAGGAATCGCTGATCGGCTGGAAGGAATACGAGATGGAAGTGGTCCGCGACAAGGCGGACAACTGCATCATCGTGTGCTCGATCGAGAACCTGGACCCGATGGGCATCCACACCGGTGACTCGATCACCGTGGCCCCGGCCCAGACGCTGACCGACAAGGAATACCAGCTGCTGCGCAACGCCTCGATCGCGATCCTGCGCGAGATCGGCGTGGACACCGGCGGCTCCAACGTGCAGTTCTCGATCAATCCGGACAACGGCCGGATGATCGTCATCGAGATGAACCCGCGCGTGTCGCGCTCGTCGGCGCTGGCCTCCAAGGCCACCGGCTTCCCGATCGCCAAGATCGCCGCGAAGCTGGCCGTGGGCTACACGCTGGACGAGCTCAAGAACGACATCACCGGCGGCATCACGCCGGCCTCGTTCGAGCCCAGCATCGACTACGTCGTGACGAAGATCCCGCGCTTCGCCTTCGAGAAGTTCCCGATGGCCGACTCGCGCCTGACGACGCAGATGAAGTCGGTCGGCGAGGTGATGGCCATGGGCCGCAACTTCCAGGAATCGTTCCAGAAGGCGCTGCGCGGCCTGGAGACCGGCATCGACGGCCTCAGCGAGATCAGCACCGACCGCGAGGAGATCGTGCAGGAGATCGGCGAGCCCGGCCCGTCGCGCATCCTGTTCCTGGGTGACGCCTTCCGCATCGGCATGACGCTGGACGAGGTCTTCGAAGAGACGAAGATCGACCCGTGGTTCCTGGCCCAGATCGAGCAGCTGATCAAGATCGAGCAGAGCCTCAAGGGCCGCGAACTGGCCGGCCTGTCGGCCGACGAGCTGCGCCTGCTGAAGAAGAAGGGCTTCTCGGACAAGCGTCTGGCCAAGCTGCTGGGCACCAACCAGCATGAGGTCCGCAAGACCCGTCACGCGCTGAACGTGCGTCCGGTCTACAAGCGCGTCGACACCTGCGCCGCCGAATTCGCGACGCAGACCGCCTACATGTACTCCACCTATGACGAGGAGTGCGAGGCCAATCCGTCCGACAAGAAGAAGATCATGGTGCTGGGCGGCGGGCCGAACCGCATCGGCCAGGGCATCGAGTTCGACTACTGCTGCGTCCACGCGGCCCTCGCCATGCGCGAGGACGGCTACGAGACCATCATGGTCAACTGCAATCCGGAGACCGTCTCCACCGACTACGACACCTCGGACCGCCTGTACTTCGAGCCGGTGACGCTCGAGGACGTGCTGGAGATCGTGGAGAAGGAGAAGCCGGTCGGCGTGATCGTGCAGTACGGCGGCCAGACGCCGCTGAAGCTGGCGCTGGACCTGGAGGCCAACGGCGTGCCCATCATCGGCACGACGCCCGATTCGATCGACATCGCCGAGGACCGCGAGCGCTTCCAGAAGCTGCTGCATGAACTGGGCCTGAAGCAGCCGCCCAACCGCACCGCGCGCAATGAAGACCAGGCCGTCGCGCTGGCCAACGAGATCGGCTACCCGCTGGTCGTGCGTCCGAGCTACGTCCTGGGCGGCCGCGCGATGGAGATCGTCCACGGCGACAAGGACCTGGAGCGCTACATGCGCGAGGCCGTGCGCGTCAGCGAGAAGTCCCCCGTGCTGCTGGACCGCTTCCTGGAGGATGCGGTCGAGGTCGACGTCGACTGCATTTGCGACGGCGAGGACACGATGATGGGCGGCATCATGGAGCACATCGAGGCGGCCGGCATCCACTCCGGCGACTCGGCCTGCTCGCTGCCTCCGTACACGCTGTCCAAGGAGCTGCAGGACGAACTGCGCCGCCAGACCGCGGCGATGGCCAAGGCGCTGAAGGTCGTGGGCCTGATGAACGTGCAGTTCGCGATCCAGGGCGATGTGACCAAGGGCCTGGCCGAGAACACGGTGTACGTGCTCGAAGTGAACCCGCGCGCCTCGCGCACGGTCCCCTTCGTCTCGAAGGCGACCAGCCAGCCGCTGGCCAAGATCGCCGCGCGCTGCATGGCCGGCGTCAAGCTCAAGGACCAGAAGGCCGCCGGCGGCAAGCCGCCGGTCGAGATCCAGCCGCCGTACTTCAGCGTCAAGGAAGCCGTCTTCCCGTTCAACAAGTTCCCTGGCGTGGACCCGATCCTGAGCCCGGAAATGCGTTCGACCGGCGAAGTCATGGGCGCCGGCCGGACCTTCGGCGAGGCCATGCTCAAGAGCCAGCTGGGCGCGGGCTCGCGCCTGCCGCGCCAGGGCAACGTGCTGATCACCGTGAAGAACAACGACAAGGACCGTGCCGTCGCGCTGGCGCGTGACCTGGCGGCGCTGGGCTTCGGCGTGGTGGCGACCAAGGGCACGGCCGCGGCGATCGAGGCCGCCGGCGTGCCGGTGCGCGTCGTCAACAAGGTCAAGGACGGCCGCCCGCACATCGTCGACATGATCAAGGGCGGGGACATCCAGCTCGTGTTCACCACCGTCGACGAGACGCGCACGGCGATTGCCGACAGCCGTCACATCCGCCAGGCGGCGCTGGCCAACCGGGTGACCTACTACACGACGATGGCGGGCTGCGAAGCCGCGGTCGAAGGCATGAAGCACAAGGATGGCCTGCTGGTGCAATCGCTGCAGGAACTGCACGCCGAACTGCATTAAACTGCGCCATCCATTCCGCCGCCGCTGCTCAGCGACCCTGAGCGGCAGCGGCGGTTTGTTTTGTTTTTCAAGGTTCTAGAGACATGGCCACGACGATTCCATTGACCAAGCGCGGCGCTGAGAAGCTCAAGGAAGAACTGCATCGGCTCAAGACGGTCGAGCGGCATGCCGTGATCAACGCCATCGCCGAGGCGCGCGCGCAGGGCGACCTGTCGGAGAACGCCGAGTACGAGGCCGCCAAGGACAAGCAGGGCTTCATCGAGGGCCGCATCCTGGAGATCGAGGGCAAGCTGTCGTCGGCCCAGGTGATCGACCCGGCGTCGGTCGACGCGGGCGGCAAGGTCGTGTTCGGGACCACCGTGGACCTCGAGGAAGAAGAGTCCGGCAACGAGGTGACCTACCAGATCGTCGGCGACGACGAGGCCGACCTGAAGCAGGGCCTGATCTCGATCAGCTCCCCGATCGCCCGCGCGCTGATCGGCAAGGAAGCCGGCGACGTGGCCGAGGTGGTGGCCCCGGGCGGCATCAAGCGCTACGAGATCGTCGAGGTCCGCTACATCTGAGGCCTTCGCCGATGCTGCTCCGGATCCGTGCGCTGCTGGCGGCCCTGTGGGCCGGCGAGCTGCTGGCGGTGGCGCTGCTGGCCGCGCCGAACGCGTTCGCGACGCTGGACCGCGCGATGGCCGGCAAGTACGTCGCGCGGCTGTTCGAGATGGATGCCCGCTTCGCGCTCGCCGCGGGCGTGCTGCTGATCCTGATGGAGCGGCGCCTGCACCGGGATGGCGTGGTCGGCGGATCGGCGATGAATCCCGGCTTCTGGCTGCCCTTGCTGGCGATCGGTTTCACCGCCGCCGGTTATTACGCGCTGCAGCCGATGATGGACGCCGCGCGCCAGGGGCAGGGCAGTTGGACCTTCCTGCAGCTGCATGCGGTGTCGCTGGTGTTCTTCGGGCTGCGAACGATCGCCGTGCTTGCGCTGGCGTGGCGCGTGAGCGGACCGCGGCCCCGCTGATCGGAAGCGACAAAAAGGAAAGACGGCCCGCGGGCCGTCTTTTCGTTGGTGCCGGACCTGGCCGCCCGCGCGTGGCGGCGTCGGCGTCAGCCCTGGCTGGACTTCTTGAGGCTGGTCTGACGCGGCTTCTTCGCGCGCTTGACTTCACCGCCCTGGGTGACGCGCTGGTTGCCCAGCACGGTGACCTTCTTGATCTGCGGACGGTTGTTGCCGCTCTTCGAGAACTTCACGATCTTCACGACCTTGGGCGCGGAGCGGGCGTCCTCCTTGACGGCCTTTTCCTTCTCCGGCACCGGGCGCCACAGCACCAGCAGCTTGCCGATGTGCTGGATCGGGGCGGCGTCGAGCTGCTCGGCCAGCGTGGCCAGGATCTCCTCGCGACCCTGGCGGTCGTCGGACATCACGCGGACCTTGATCAGGCCATGGGCCCTGAGCGCGGCGTCGACCTCCTTGGTGACGGCGGCCGTCAGGCCATCGGCGCCAATCATCACGACCGGGTCGAGATGGTGGGCGTCGGCGCGCTTTTCCTTGCGCTGGGCGGGGGTCAGTTGAATAGCAGGCATCCGCGCATTATCCGTGAGCGGACCGCTCCATGGCATTGCGCATCGGGTTTCCCGCGAAAAGGCGGGCTTGCGACACGCCTCCGCGTGGCTCAGCGCGGCGCCTCGGCCGCCGCCTGCGGCACGCCGAACTGCTTCACCAGGGCTTCCTGCAGGGGTCGGTAGTCGGCGCGCGCGGCGTCCTTCATGGTGTCGAGGATGTCCTGGGCGCTGCGCTGCGCCGACTTGTCGGGCCGCAGTCCGCCGGCGGCGTCCTCGGCGTAGTGGCCGGCCTCCGGATAGGCCTGCCGGACCAGCGCGTGCACCAGGCCGCCCAGCGTCGGGCCGTCGCCGGCCTCGTCCATGCGGACCATCTCCCGGCGCCCGCCGCGCACCTGCGGCGTGAAGACGCCATCGGGCGACACCACGATCACATGCGCCGGCTCGTGGCGCTTGTCCGACAGGTCGCTGAGCGCGGCTTCCCGCTTCAGGTCGATCTTGTCGTAGGTCATGTCGAAGGGGGTGTGCTCGGCCTGGCCGGCCGCGTCGAGCACCACCAGCTCGATCCGCTTGCGCAGCAGGCTGGTCATGAGCCAGCTGAAGGACGCGGCGTCCTGCGTCGACAGCGGGCTGGACAGCGCCTTCTCGCCGATGGCGTCGGCCACGGCGCCCGCCTGCTCCCGGATGGCCTGGCGCTGCGCGGCGGCCTCGCGGGCCGCGTCGGTGGCGGCATAACCGCCGGCCTCGCGGAAGTGGGCGTGATGGACGTTCTCCGTCGCCAGGTCCAGCAGCCCCTCCGACACCAGCGGGTCCTTGCCCAGGATCAGCGCATGCGTTGCCTCCTTGATGGCCCGCATCGACTGGTCGCCGCTGTAGGGATGCAGCCAGCGCGCGCGCTCGGGCGGACCCTGCTCGCCGGCGCGGTCCATGTCCTCCAGGCCGCGGCCGAGGAAGTAGCTCTTGTTGTTGGACCATTCGAGCACCTGCCGGCCCGCGTCCTTCACGGCGTCCAGGCGCCGGAAGCGGTCCTCGCCGAGGTCGAAGACCCAGGCGTCCGGCGCCGGCTGGCGGGTGGCCTTGAGCAGATGGCCCGAGCGCGGCTCCATCGCCTCCTCGCCTTCGCGCAGGTCCACCGACGGCTGCGCCTTCTTCGCCAGGAAGCGCTGCTCCAGCTCGTAGGTGTTGACCTGCTCGAAATAGACCACCTGGCCCAGGTCCTGCACGTTCTTCCCCGGGGCGTCCACGCCTGGGCCCTTGCCGGCGTCGGCGTCGATCTTGCGGACCCGCATCAGCACGCCGGGCACGGCCACCACCTCGCCCTGGGCCAGGTCGCTCACCTTGGCGAAGTTCACGCCGCTGAGCAGCTTGGCGTGGATGCGCAGGCTGCGGTCGCGCGTCGCCCCGGCGTTGATGCCGGCGCCGAAGTAGGCCGCCATGCGGCTGGAGGTGGTGGCCGAATACATCTCGGTGAGGGCCACCACCTCGCCCTCGGTGACGGTCTTGTTGGGCGATTGCCCGGCTTCCACCGGCTGCCCGAAGCGGGTCTGGCCGCCGGGCGCGATGTAGGACGCCTCGGTGACCGCGGCGCGGTCGAGGTTGGCGGGGAACTTCGGCGCGTAGCGCGCCGCCAGGTTGACGTCCAGGATGGCGCTGGGATCGACCAGGCCCTCGCCGCCGTCCGGCTTGTGGGCCGAGGCGGTGAGCACCATGTGCGGCACGCTGATCGCGCTCTTGGGGCGGATCGGCTGGTACTGCAGCTGGCCGACGTAGTCGAAGCGCAGCGGCAGGTGGAACATGCCGGACTCGACGGTGTAGAGGAAGGCCGAGTTCGTGGCCCGCTTCTGCAGCAGCTCGGACACCGGTGGCAGGCCGGTGTCGGTGCGCGGCGTGTGGATGCCGCGCGCGCCGGCCATCAGCTGGGTGGTGGGCCACGCCGCCGCCTGGCCGCGCCGCGTCCAGGTGGTCACGTTGCGCGGCACCTCGGCCGAATCGAGCAGCAGCCCCGGGCGCGCGTCGACCGGCCGGCCGCGGTTGCTGTAGTCGTTGACGATCTCGTGGAACTGGCTGGTCTGCGGCAGGCTGCCGCGCGAGGACCATTGCTCGCGCGCGGCGCGGCTCTGCCGCTCGAAGGTCTCGCGGTCCTTGGCATCCAGCAGCGCGACGTCGTAGCGCAGCGCCTCGGGGCGGTCCTGCGCCTCGTCGGCCGCCGGCCCGCCATCCGCCGCCTCGATGAGCGCATCCAGCTTCTCCTGCAGGCGCAGGTCCATCTCCTTCTCGCGCTCGGGATGCAGCGGATGCGAGGCATGCTGGATCGAATCGTGGACCGCCGCCAGCTCGGCGCCGATCTCGCTGAAGCGGCCGGCCTCGTGCTCCAGCGGGAAGCGGCTCAGGTACTGCCGCACGCCCTCCATGCCTTCGCGCACGTTCAGCAGCATCATCATCGCGGTCCGGTTCTCCTCGAGCTTGCGCCCCGCCAGCCCGGCGGCGGCGTTGGAGACGTCGGTGATGGCGCGGTCGATGATGGAGATCGGGTCGCCCATCCCGCGGGTCTCGCGACTCATCTGGTGGTCGTAGGCGCTGGCGTTGTCGCCCACGAAGCCGGCGCTGTTGAGCATCGTGGTCAGCATGGGCTCGTACATCGTGTCGAGCCGGCCGATGGCGCGCGCGGCCAGGGTGGCGCCGACGGTGCGCGCGGACGGATGGCCGTCGCCGCCCGGCAGCGTGAACGCGTTGGAGACCCCGCGCGCGACGTTGTAGATCGTGTTGTAGAGCAGGGTCAGCGACAGGTGGGCGGCGGCGTGGTTCGCGGGATCGCCGGCGCGCGACTTCATCCATTCGACGCCGCCCTTGGCGACCGAGGCGGAGGCCAGCGCCATCACGTCCACCGCGTTGCCGCGGTGCAGCCCGAAGGCCTGCTGCAGCTTCATGTTGAGGGACAGGCGCAGCATCTCCTCGGCGCTGGGCAGCATGGCGCGGATCGCGAACCGGCCCATCCGGCCCTCGGGCCACTGGAAGTGGGCCGGCATCATCTTGCCGAACTGCGCCATCGCGAAGGTGGTGGCCTCCTGCGCCGCCACCATGCAGCCCACCGCCTTGGCCAGGCCGTCGAAGCCGATGTTGCCGCCGCCCTGGCTGCTCAGCCCGGCGACGCCGATGCCGGCGGACGCCATGCGGCCCAGCATGTTGAATCCGTAGACCACGCCGGTCTTGGCGGCCACCTTGACGGCGGTGTTGATCGTGTAGTCCAGCGGGCGCTGGTTGCCGAGGCCGAACGCCGGCTGCGAGGTCGCCAGCCGACTCGCGGCGACCAAGGTGCGCTTGAGGACCGTGGGGACCAGGGGCCCGGCGCCCTTGATCAGCGGCCCGGCGGGCAGCGCCTCGCCGGTGGAGAGCACCAGCGCCGGCTCGGGCGTGCCGGACTTGCTGGCGCGCAGGCCGTTGTACTGGCCCTCGTAGGAGTACAGGTCGATGTCGGCCGCGGCGCCATGGCCGGCCTGCATCATCCCGGCGCTGTCGCTGTGTCCGAAGCTCGGTGTCGGGTTGACCAGCCGCAGCCGGGCGCCCTGGGTGCTGGCCGTCAGCTCGTGCACCGCCTGGTCGTCGGTGGTGAAGCGGATGACGACGGGCTTGGCGCTCGCCCCTTCCGCGCGGGCCTGGCCGAGCTGCTCGCGCAGCGTGTCCATCAGCGCCTCGAAGGCGCGCGCGCCCTTGGCGGACTTCACGCCGGTCAACTCGGCCGGGCCGACCACCTCCCATTGCTTGACGCCCCGGATCTTGGCCAGCACCGGCCCGCCCACGTTCACCGCCGAGGGCGGATGTTCCAGGTCACCGGCGGTCTGCGCGCGCAGGGCGGGCGGCCGGTCGGACGGCGGGGTGGGGCGGCCCTGGAACTCCTCGTAGCCCTCCATCGCGGTGATGAGGAACAGGCGCTCCGACTTGTAGAAATGCGGGGTGAGCGCGGTCAGGCCATTGGCCAGCGTCGGGCCGAAGCCGGGCAGCGTCGCGGTCTCGGGACTGGACCACCACTGCGCTTCCTTGGGCATCGCGCTCGGGTTGGGCGGCATCTGCATGATCGGGTCGTCGGACTCGGCCAGGGAGCGCCGCGCGTGCAGCGCCGAATCCATCGACAGCTGCTTGATCGAGGAGCGCAGCGAGGTCTCCATGTCGCCGCGGGGCAGCGAGGGGCGGTCCGCGCGGGGCGGGCCGGCCTCCAGATCGGGCTCGGCGCCGCCGCGCGGCGGGCGGTGGGCGAGCATGCCCGTGCCTTCGAGCGCCTCCAGGTCGGCCAGCTTGATCAGCCGGTCGCCATAGCCCTTGACGAAGAAGCGCGGTTCGGCCTCGCCGGGCAGCGTCTGGCTGATGACCGGCAGGCGCTCGGCCACCGTCATGCCGTGCGGGCCGTGGGCGGTGAGCTTCAGCACGTGGCTGTGGTCGTTGAGGTCCGCCAGCTGCGCGCCCGCCGACGCGGAGGGCACCAGCGCCGCCTCGAAGCGGCCAAGGAAGCGCGTCATGTCCTCGCGGGTGGCGCCGTACTCGGTCTTGAGCTGGGCCAGCCGCGCCGGATCGGCCGGGGGCGCGGCGAGCACGCCCTCGAGCGCGGTGACGGGGTCGGTGCGCTGGACGGGCCGGGCCTGGGCCACGGCGGAGGTGGACGACGTCGCGGGCGCTGGCGTCGTGGGGGGCGGGTTTTGCGTCCGCAGCTGCGCCAGCGTGGTCACGTCGGCGCGGGGCGGCGGTTGCATGGACTGCGACGACGCCCGCGGGTTCGGCTCCAGCGCCTGGCCGCCCGAGCCGGTGGGCATCGAACCGGCGGTGTCGGGGCGGGGCGGGGCGCCCGTGGTGGCGCCCGGCGGGGGCGTGAGTTCGACGGCGGAGGACGAAGAGGTTGTCGGACCGACGGGCGTCAGCGTGACCATGGCGGGGCGCTCCAGGATGCGATGCGCGAGGACTCGCGCGCTGGAACGCAGGCTAGGTCAAGGCCGCATCGGGTCGGCACCGCATGCGCAGCGCGGAGCGGGGAGGCGAAGCGGCGCCCGGATGGGCAGCGTCGGCGCGCTTGCGGGAGAGCGGCGCTGTGGCACGAGCCCCCTCACCCCTCCCTCTCCCCCGAAGGGGGCGAGGGGGCGACTGCGCCGCGTGGCGCTTTGAACTCCCTCTCACGCTGGCGGGGGCGGAGGAGCTCCCTCGCCCGCTTGCGGGAGAGGGTTGGGGTGAGGGTCTTGTGAGTCACCCGAGCCGCGCGTCGACCGCCGCCCGCGAGGGCAAGCCGGCGCGGGCGCCGACCTCCGCGATCACGAAGCTGCTGACCGCGCACGCGAAGCGCAGGCTGGCCGCCAGCGACTGGCCCTCGAGCCGGGCGAGCACGAAGGCGGCATTGAAGGCATCACCCGCCCCGGTGGTGTCGCGCACCGGCACGTCGAACGCGGCCTGCCGCACCACGCCGTCGCGGTCGGCCGCCATCGCGCCCTGGGCGCCCAGCGTGACGACGACGCAGGACGGCCCCTGGTCCAGCAGGCGGCGAAGCCCGTCGGCCGAGGGCGCCTCGCCGGTGCCGGCCCGGAAGCCGGCTTCGTTGAAGAACACCAGGTCGGCCAGCGACAGCTGCTGCGACAGCGCCCGCGCGTCGCCGACCACCGAGGGTTCGAGGTCGAGCGCCACCCGCGTGCCGGTGCGCCGCGCCAATTGGCTGATGCGCGTCAGCTCCGCCAGGTCGCGCGGCATGGCGTAGAGCACGCGCGACTGCAGCAGCGCGTCGTGCAGGCGCTGCACGGGGAAGGGCGGTGGGGCGGCGGCCATCGGCGCGACCACCAGGCCGCGGTCGCCGCCCGGCGGCAGCAGGGAGAGCGCCAGACCCGACGCCACGCCGGCCACGACCTGCAGGTGCTCCACATCGACGCCGTCGTCGCGCAGCGAGCGCCGCAGCTGCTCGCCGAACAGGTCGGCGCCGATGCGGCCGAACACGGCCGCGCGGCCGCCCAGCCGCGACAGCGCACAGGCCGCGTTGGCCGTGGTGCCGCCCGCCGAATGGCCCGCCGCGCGCGCCATCACCTTGCCGCCTGCCTCAGGCCACTGGTCGACGTCCAGGCTCAGGTCCATGCAGGGATCGCCAAAGGCCAGCAGGTCCCAGCGACGGCGCTCAGCCATGGCCGCGCTCCTGCCAGTGGCGCCAGGCCAGACCGCCCAGGCCGGCCGCGATCGCGTCCAGGTCGAAGTCGGCGCGGTTGGCGGTCTCGAACTCGGCGCGCATCGCCGCCGGCACGCCGGCCAGTCCGCGCCACGCGCCGGCGATCGCGCCGGCCATGGTCGCGATGGAATCGGTGTCGTTGCCGATCGAGGCGCCGATGGCGATGGTCCGCATCGGATCGCCGCCGGTGTAGGCCACGATGCCCACGGCCGCGGGCACGGACTCCGCCGCCAGCACCGAGTTGCCCACCAGCCCCTCCATCCGCGACATGAAGCTGCGGTCGTCCGGCGCCTGGGCGGCGATCGCCAGCGCCGCCTCCAGCCGCGCCAGGTAACGGGGGCCGGCGACGTCGCGGGCGCGCTGGCGGGCGATCGCCTCGCCGCGGGTCGCGCCTTCCACCGCGGCGGCCAGCACCTCGCCCAGCGCGTCGGGCGACGGCGGCGTGACCAGCGCGCGCGAGACGGCGGCGGCGATCGAGCAGGCCGCCGAGATCGCGACACCGGTGTCGTGCGAGGGCATGCAGGTGACGAAGGCCTGCTCGCAGGCGGCGGCCAGGTCGCCGGGGTGGACCAGGCCGGCCGGCGCGACCCGCATCGCCGCGCCGTTGGTTGTGCCCATGCCGGTGAGCTTGCGGCGCGACTGTCCGATCACGCCGACGCTGGCCAGGTCCGTGCCCTCCTGCAGCGCCTTGACGATGCCCGCGGTGCTGGGGCCCATGAAGCCGGCCTTCGGGCTGGTGCGCACCCAGTCCAGCAGGCACTCGACCCAGCCGGCCTGGTCCAGCCGGCCCTCGGCGGCCACCAGCGCGCGGGCCAGGTAGTACATCTGGCTCGCGTCGTCGGTGACCTCGGCCCGCAGGCCGCCATTCACGCCGGCGAAGGTGTCCGGCGTGGGGGTCTCGAAACGCGTGACCAGTCCGCCGAAGTGGGCCGCGATCTCGTCGATGCTCCATTGCTCGGTCGGCGCGCCGAGCGCGTCGCCCATGCCGGCCAGCGTCAGCGACGCCTGGATGCGCTCGCGCAATTGCTCTTGGTTCATCCTGGGAAGGTCCTTCAAGGTCTCTGGGAAATCTCGGGCGCGGCGGGCCTGGGCCGCCGCGCGCGGCGCGCGCCGGCCACGGCCATGGCGAGCAGGGTGACGATGGGCGGCAGCATCTGCGGCAGCTGGGGCCGCCAGGCCAGCGCGCCGAGCTGGGTGGCCAGCACCGCGCTGGCGCCGAACAGCAGCGCCGCCGCGGTGGTCCCCGCCAGCGCGCGGGCGCCGAGGAAGACGGCCGCCAGCGCCAGGAAGCCGCGACCGGCGCTCATGTCCGCCTGGAACAGGGTCACGTAGCCCATGCTGAGGTAGACGCCGCCCAGCCCGGCCAGCGCGCCGCTGGCCAGCAGCGCCAGGTACTGCATGCGCTTGACCGGAATGCCGGCGGCGAGCGCGGCGGCCGGGTTCTCGCCGGTGGCGCGCAGCCAGCGGCCCCAGGGGGTGCGCTGCAGCAGCAGCCACACCGCCGCCACCGCCAGCGGTGCCAGCAGCAGCGGCAGGGGATGGCCGCGGCCGCCTTCGCCGTTGACCAGCAGGTCCAGCGCCGGCCAGCCGGCCAGGCCGGGCACCCGCAACGCGGGCAGCGCGGGGCTGACGAGCGTGGCGGTGGAGCCCTTGTCGCCGACCCAGCTGGCCATCAGGAACACGGTCAGCCCGGCGGCCAGCAGGTTCATGGCGATGCCGGCGACGATCAGGTCGGCGCCGAACTCGAGATGGAAGACCGCCAGCAGCAGCGCGAGCGCGAGCGCCGCCAGCAGCGCCGCGCCGCCGCCGATCAGCGCGTGGGCCCAGACCGGCAGCGCCGGCCAGAGCTCGGCGGCCTGCACCGCGCCCATGACGCCGAAGAACGCGGCGACCAGCATCAGGCCCTCCAGCGCCACGTTGACGCAGCCGGCCAGGTCCGACACCAGCGCGCCGAGCGCCGCGAAGAGGATGGGCGTGGTGGCGCGCAGCAGCGCGACGACCAGCCCGGCGACGACGAGGGTCCAGGTGTCGGTCATGAGGCGACTCCGGGGGAGGGCTCGGCGGTCTCGACGGCGGGCGCGCCGCGCCGGCTCCGCCAGCGCGCGAGGCCCTCGGCCAGCCGCGGCCACAGGCGCTCGGAGACGACGAACAGGATGATCAGCGCCTGGATCACCAGCACCATCTCGCGCGGGACGTCGGTGCCGCGCTCCATCGCCTGCCCGCCGGCCCGCAGGTAGGCATAAAGCAGCGCCGCCATCGGGATCGCGCGCGGCTGGTTGCGCGCCAGCAGCGCCACCACCAGGCCCTCGTAACCGAGGCCGGCGGGCAGGTCCACCGGCAGCCGCCCGAGCAGCGCATGGCTGACATGCAACCCCGCCAGTCCCGCGAACAGCCCGCCCAGCGCGGTCGACAGCATCACCGTGCGCGCCACCGGCAGTCCCATGCGCCGCGCGAAGTCCGGCGCCTGGCCGACGGCGCGCAGCGCATAACCGGCACTGGTCCGGTCCAGCATCGCCTGGGCGGCCCAGGCCAGCAGCGGCACCGCGATCAGCATCGCGCTCACATGCGTGCCGGGGATCAGCGCGCCCAACGACGCGGCCGGCGGCAGCAGCGGCGTGGCGATGAAACCCGCGCCGGGATCGCTCATCCACTCGCTGAGGATCAGCCGGAACAGCTGCACCGCGACCAGGTTGAGCATCAGGGAGGTGACGATCTCGCTGGCGCCATGGCGCACCCTCATCCAGCCGGGCAGCAGCCCCCAGGCACCGCCCACGAGCATCGCGGCCAGCAGCGAGGCCGGCAGCACGACCACCGCGGGCCAGGCGGCCAGCGCCAGGCTGGTGGCCACGGCGGCCAGCGCGCCCAGGAACATCTGCCCGTCCGCGCCGAGCGTGAACTGCCGGGCGCGGAAGGGCAGCGCGATCGCCAGGCCCAGCAGCGCCAGCGTGATGGCGTCCTCGATCGCGGCGCCGAAGAGCACCACGCGCCGCAGCTCCCAGCCCTGCGCGCCGAGGTGGAACTCCGGCAGCGGGCCGGTGAGCAGCGCCAGCCAGGCGCGCAGCGGGTCGTCGCTGACCAGCGCGGTCAAGGCGAAGCCGACCAGCAGCGCCGCGGCCAGCGACAGCGGCAGCGTGCCGATGCCGGCACCGGCGCGCCGGAGCAGGACGGTGAGGCCGGCGCGGCGCGAGGCCCGAGGCGCGGGAGGGGCGGCGGACGTCACGGCAGGCGTTCCTCGTCGGGGGCGGAGGGCGTGGAGGGAGCGGAGGGCACGAAGGGCTCGGAGCGTTCGGCGGGCGTGAAGGGCGCGTCCAGGTCGGCGCGGGCGGCCGGGTCGTGGCACACGCCGGTCATGTAGAGGCCGAGCCGCCGCGCATCGACCTCGGCGGCTGCGAAATGCCCGACCAGTCGGCCGTGCGACATCACCGCGATGCGATCGGACAGCGCCAGCAGCTCGTCCAGGTCGGCCGAGATCAGCAGCACGGCCGCGCCGCTGTCCCGCAGCGCGCCCAGGCGCTCGTGCAGCGACTCGCAGGCGCCGATGTCGACGCCGCGCGTCGGCTGGCTCGCGACCAGCAGGCGGGGGGCCAGGGCGATCTCGCGGGCCAGCACGACCTTCTGCATGTTGCCGCCCGACAGCGAGCGGATCGGGACCTCGGGCGACGCGGCCACGACGCCGAAGTCGCGCAGCAGGCGGGCGGTCTCGCGCGCCGCCCCTCCCAGATCCAGCGCGCCGAACCAGCCGGGCACGCCGCGCCGGACCACGGGTGGCTCGGCATGCCGGTTGGCGATCGCGTTCTCGGTGATGCTCATGTCCGGCGCGACGCCGTCGTGCAGCCGGTCTTCCGGCAGCGCCGCGACGCCCGCCGCCCGCGCCGCGCGGATGCCGGCGTCGCCCTGGCCGCGCAGCGGGACGCCGTCGACCGAGACCTGCCCGCGCTCCGCGCGCACCAGGCCGGCCAGCACGTCGGCGAGCAGTCCCTGCCCATTGCCTTCCACGCCGGCGATGCCGAGGATCTCGCCGCCGGCGATCTCCAGCGTCAGGTCTTCCAAGGTCTGGCGGCCGCCGGCGTCCGTGGCCGCGACCGCGCGCATGCTGAGAACCGGCGTACGGCGCGACGGCGCCGGCGACGGTCGCGCCCGCCGCGGCGCGACGGCGCGTCCCACCACCATCGCGGCGATCTCCGCCTCGCCGACGTCCCGCGTCGCGGCGCTGCCGGCCACGCGGCCGCCGCGCAGCACGGTGAAGCGGTCCGAGACCTCGCGGATCTCCGCGATCCGGTGCGTGATCAGGATCACCGCCAGGCCATGGTCGGCGTAGCGCCGCAGCGCGGTCATCAAGGCCGCGGCCTGCTGGGGCGCCAGCACCGCCGTCGGCTCGTCCAGCATCAGGATGCGGGCGCCCTGGTGCAGCGCCTTGAGCAGCCCCACCGCCTGCTGCTCGCCCAGCGAGAGCCGCGACACCGGCGTGCGCGGATCCAGCGGCAGGCCGAAGCGGCGCGCCGTCTCGGCGACCTGCTCGATCGCGACGCGGGTGTCGAGCAGCGGACCGCGGCGCGGCTCCTGGCCGAGCACGACGTTCTCGGCGACGGTGAAGGAGTGCACCAGCGTCACATGCTGCGGCACCAGGCCCATGCCGGCGGCGATCGCCTCGCGCGGCGTGCGCCAGCGCACCGGCTCGCCGTCCAGGCGGATCTCCCCGGCGCTGGGCTGCTCCAGCCCGTAGAGCATCTTCATGACGGTGGACTTGCCGGCGCCGTTCTCGCCGACGATCGCATGCACCTCGCCCGGCGCGATGGACAGGCTGACCTGGTCCACCGCCAGCGTGCCGGTCGGGTAGCGCTTGGAGACGCCGTGCAGCGACAGCCGTCCGGGCGGGGCGGCGCCGATCGGCGCGCTGCCGGGCGGGGTGCCAGAAGAGGCGCTCATCGCGGTGTCCATCGCAGCGCTCGTTGCGGTGTCCAGCGACGTGTTCATCGTGGCGCTCATCCGGGCGTCCTCGCCGAGAAGGCGCTCGGCACGCGGCGCTGGCCGGCGACGATCTCTGCCCGCACCTGCTCGAGCTCCTGCCAGAGCGCAGGCGGCCATTGCGCCAGCAGGCCGGCGCGGGGCGCGAGGCTCACGCCGCGCTCCGCCAGGCCCAGCGACACGACGCCGCCCGGCGCCGCGGGCTCCCGCAGGGACGCACGCAGCGCCTCCAGCACCGCGACGTCGACGTTCTTGACCACCGAGGTGAGGATGCGCGCCGCCAGCGCCGGCTGGCGCGGGCGGTAGAGCGCGTACTGGTCCACGTCCACGCCGATGGCGTAGCGGCCGTTCTCCAGCGCGGCCTCGTTGACGCCCTGGCCGCTGGCGCCCGCGACATGGAACACGATGCCGGCGCCGCGGCCGAACAGCGTCTTGGCGATCTCCTTGCCCAGCGCCGGATCGGAGAAGGAGTTGGCGTACTGGGTCGCCACCGGCAGGTCCGGATCCGCGGCCTTGGCGCCAGCGCGAAAGCCGACGATGAAGTCGTCGACGACCGGGAACTGCATGCCGCCCATCACCCCCAGGCCGCCACCGGGCGCGACGCCTGGCAGGCCGGCCCGGTCGAGCCGCGCCGCCAGCCAGCCGGCCAGGTAGGCGCCCTCGTTCTGGCGGAACAGCAGCGAGCGCACGTTGCGGCAGGCGCAGCGGCCGGCGTCCACGGCGGCGTCGTAGAGCACGAAGCGACGTTCCGGATAGGCCCGCGCCAGCTGCTCGACATAGGGCGCCATCGTGTAGGTGCCGGTGACGATCAGGTCGTAGTCGCCGCTGTCGGCCAGCGCGGTCAGGGCCGGCAGCCAGCGCGTCGGATCGGTGCCGCCCTCCACGATCTTGATGGTGACCGGCAACTGCCGCGCCGCTTCACGCATGCCCTTGGCCGCGCCGTCGAAGAAGGACTTGTCGCCCAGCGTGCCGTTGATGAAGAGCACGGCGCGCACCGCATGGCCGGCCTGGGCGCGCGGCAGCAGCCGCTCGCCCGCGGCCTTCAGCGCGTAGAGCACGGCCACGGCCGCCAGCAGCCACAGGAGCTGACGCAGGAGGAAGCGGAGGGCGGGGCGCATCGACGGCGGTGCCGGGAGGGGGCGGCCGGCGCGCTCAGGCGAGCCGGCTGGACTGCGTGATCCGCGCGCTGTACCGGTAGCTGGACACGTACTTCATCAGGCAGTACTCGATCGGCTCGCGCCGCTCGGACAGCGTGATGCGCTCGCAGACCAGCAGCGGCGCGCCTTCCGGCACGCCGAGCAGCCGCGCTTCCTCCGCGTCGGCGCTGGCGGCGAACAGGTTCTCCACCGCTTCCACCGGCGCGAAGCCGGCGCGTTCCATCAGCAGCTGGTACAGCGAACGGGCGCGTTCCACCTCCTGCAGTTCGAGCTTCACGCCCGGCGGCAGCGGGAAGTAGGCGTCGTGCAGGCCGACCGGCACGCCGTTGGTCAGGCGCACGCGCCGCACGCGGGTGAGCGGGTGGCCGGACTCGAGCTGCAGCAGCTGGGCGATGGCCATGGTGGCCGGGCTGAACTCGAGGTTGAGGATGCGCTGGCTGGGCAGGCCGCCGCGCTGGCGCGTGTCCTCGGAGAAGCCGTCGATGTAGCGCGACATGCGGCGCACCAGCGCCGGCGCGACGAAGGTGCCGCGGCCGTGGTCGCTGTAGACCAGCCCATGGTCCTCCAGCAGCCGCACCGCCTTGCGGATGGTGTCGCGGCTGACCTGGTGCTGCTCGGTGAGCTCGCGCTCGGAGGGCAGGGCCTCGTTGTCGGCGAGGCGGCCGTCGTCGATGGCGGCGCGCAGCGCGTCGGCGACCTGGCGGTAGCGGGGAGGGGGCGCGGAGGCCTCGGCGGGTCGTTTGCTCATGTCCGGCAATGCTCTCATGGTACGTACCAGATGGTCAACAGGGTTGATCCCAGTCCGCATCGCATGGCCGTTTTACGAGGCTGTGACAGCTGTTGCTTCCGAAGGAAAACCCGAGGTTCTGCGGAAAACATGCTGTGACCAGATTGACGTGGTACGTACCAGTGGATGATCATCCGGCCCGATCCGCGCAGTACCCCTCCACCCCGTTCCCGGTCCTTCCGCTGAAAGCTCCTCCACCATGCGCTCTCTCGCCCGCCTCCCCTTCGCACCGCTGCCCCTGGCGGCCCTGCTCGTCGCCGCTCACGCCCCGGTCCTGGCCCAGGAGGCCGCCGCGCCGGCCCGGCCCGCCAGCGAAGCCGCCGGCGACACCGCGCCTTCGCCCGCGCCGGTGCCCGCCCGCTCGCAGTCGCTGGGCCAGGTGACGGTGACCGGCGAATCCATCGGCCTGCGCCAGTCGCGCGCCAACGTGAAGATCACCGCGGCCGACCTGGAGCACTACCCGACCGGCGTCTCGGCCGACAAGCTGCTGGAGCGCGTGTCCGGCATCCAGGTCGGCTCGTCCAACGCCTTCGGTGGCGACGGCTTCGAGAGCACGATCAGCATGCGCGGCTTCGGCAAGGACAGCATCGGCTTCTCGATCGACGGCATCCCCAACGGCCGCACGACGCTGGGCGGCGGCTCAGTGCCCACGCGCTTCTTCGACAGCAGCAACCTGGCGGCGATCGATGTGTCGCAGTCGGCGGGCATCGTCGGCGCGCCTTCCCACCAGGCGCTGGCCGGCCACATCGATTACCTGACCCAGGATCCCGGCCGTGCCTTCGGCCTGCGCATGGAAGCCGCCACGGGCAGCGCCGAGCTCGGCCGGCTCTATGCCCGCGTGGACAGCGGCGAACTGGCGCCCGGACTCACCGCCTACCTGAGCGTGTCTCGGCAGCAGTGGCAGGTCTCCTACGTCGACGACCCCGCCGGCCACGACACCCGCGACCATGCCGACCTGAAGCTGGCCTGGCGCCTGGGCCAGGACACCACGCTGAAGCTCTACTCCAGCTTCAACGAGCGCAAGGAGACGAGCGCCAGCAACATCGTCACGCTCAGGCAGTTCCAGACCGATCCCAAGCAGGACGGCTACACCGACCACTGGACCGGCGTGCCCGGCGTCGACCGCAACTACCGCGGCCTCAAGGGCAACCCGCGTGAGGACCGGCTGAGCTACCTCAGCCTGAACACCACGCTGGGCGGCCTGAAGGTCTCGGCCAAGGCCTATCACCATGGGCAGGACGGGACCGGCAAGGAGACGGGCCTGGGCAACGGCGGCTATCCGGGGCTCGATGGCTCGGCCCGCAGCCTGTACTTCCGCGGCAATGACTACGACCTCTCGCGCAACGGCGCGCTGGTGGAAGTGGGCGCGCGGCATGGCGACCTGCTCGACTGGCGCGCCGGCGCCTGGTACGAGAGCTACGAGCGCGGCCAGGTGAGGCGCTGGTATCCGGTCCTCGACGAGGCCGCGGGGCCGGCCCTTGCCGACACGCCGGTCGCGATCAGCGAGGACAAGCACTGGAAGAACCGCTCCACCATGGTCTACCTGGCCAATCGCAGCAGCCTGCTGGATGGCGGGCTCAAGCTGGACTACGGCCTGACCTACCTCGACAACCGGGTCGACTACCGCGCGCCGATCCAGGACTCGCGCACCGGCAAGCTGGACTTCGTCAACCAGGCGCGGGTGAACTCCGGCGTGCTGCCCAAGCTGGGCGCGCTGGTGCCGCTGGGCGCGAACACCGAGCTGTTCGCGGGCTACGCCAAGAACGCGGCCACGATGACCGACGCGACGCTCGAGGGCGGCGCGGCCACCACGATGGCGGCGGCGCTGCGGCCGCAGGACATGGACACCGCCAAGGCCTTCGACCTGGGCCTGCGCCACAAGGGCGACGGCTACGCGCTGAGCGTGCAGGGTTTCTCGATCCGCTCGAAGGAGACGGTGGCCGCGGACATCGCCGGCACGCTGCAGTCGGAGAACGTGGACCAGGGCCGTCGCATCGATGGCATCGAGCTGAGCGGCAACGCGCGCGTGGGCGCGGCCTGGCGCCTGTATGGCGCCTTCACCTACCAGAAGGCGCGCTATGCGCTGGGTGACGTCGATGCGCAGGGTTATCCAGCCAAGGGCTTCATCCGCGACGGCGCGGACCTGGTCGGCATCGCGCCGCGCAACCTGTTCCTGGAAGCGACCTGGCGGCCGGGCGATGCCTGGCGGCTCGGGGCCAATCTCCGTCACGTGTCCAGCCAGGCCGGCTACTACGCCAACCCGCGCGTGGCCAACAGTGGCGTCGACGAGCGCATGCCGGCGTACACGCTGCTCGGCGCGAGTGGGTCGTACCAGTGGGATCACCTCACCCTCGGCCTGAACCTGGAGAACATCACCAACAAGCACTACCTCTCCGGCGTCGCGCCCGAGTTGATGACGAGCCCCTCCAGCATCGGGCGCTACTTCATCGGCGCGCCGCGCACGGTGGTGCTGTGGGTGAGGATGGAACTGTGAAGCGCCCCCCGGTGGCCCGCCCTGGCGGCACGGCGTTCCTCGCCGGGGCCGTGGCCGCGGTCGCGCTCCTGCTGGGCGGCTGCGCGCCGGTGACCTCGACGGTCGACGCGCGTGCGACGGCACGCGTTGCGGTGGACGCGGCGACGGGTGCTGCGGCAGAAGCGTCGGCAGGTGCGCCGGGGACAGCGGCCTGGCCGCAGCCGCCCATGCGCCTGCGGCTCATCGGCGAGACCACCATTCCCCGCGTGGCGACCGATCCGCTGCTGCGCCATCTCGGCGGCATTTCCGGCCTCGACTACGACCCCGTCGAGGACACCTGGTACCTGCTCAGCGACGACCGGTCGGAGCACGCACCCGCGCGCTTCTACACCGCCAGGATCCGCTGGAACGCGCGGGGCTTGGAGGACCTGCGCGTGACCGGTCTCACCCCGCTGTTGCAGCGGGACGGCCAGCCCTATCCGAATGTCCGCGCGCCGACGCGGCCCGGCGAGCCGCCGCCCGAGAGCCCCGATCCCGAGGCCCTGCGGCTGGACCCGCGGACCGGGCGCCCGCTCTGGTCCAGCGAGGGCGACCGCCCGCGCGGCCTGCAGCCCTTCATCCGCTGGTCGGAACGGGACGGCCGCTTCGCCGGCGAGCTGCCGCTGCCCGAGCGCCTGCGCGTGCATCCCGACGAGCCGCGCGGGGCCCGGGACAACCTCAGCCTGGAAGGCTTGGCCCTGGCCGCGGATGGCTCCGTGTGGGCCAGCATGGAGGCGCCGTTGATCGAGGACGGCGAACCGCCGACGCGCGAGGCGGGCGCGTTGGCCCGCTTCACCCACCTGGACCGGCAGGGCCGGGTGCTGGGGCAGTACGCCTATCCGGTCGAGCCGATCCCGGAGGCGCCGACCGGCGGCCAGCGCCGGTCCGACAACGGCGTCAGCGATGTGCTGGTCACGCCGGCAGGCACGCTGCTGGTGCTGGAGCGCTCGGGCCGGGAAGTCGCCGAGCGGGTCTTCAAGTTCCGCGTGCGGCTGTACGAGGCCAGCGTCGATGGCGCCACCGACGTCTCGGCCGTGGCCTCGCTGCGCGACGCGGCGCTCGTGCCGATGCGCAAGCGGCTGATCCTCGACCTGCAGGCCGCCGGCGCGCGCGGACCGATCGACAACCTCGAAGGCATGGCCTGGGGACCGGTGCGGCCCGACGGCCGGCGCACGCTGGTGATGGTGGCCGACGACAACTTCTCGCCGCAACAGGTGACGCAGGTCCTGGCCTTCGAGGTGGCGCCATGAGGGACGAGGACATGGAAGGCCTGCTGGGAGCCTGGCTGCAGGCGGCCGGCGCGGGGGACCGCGCGGCGTTCGAGCAGCTGTACCGCCACTTCCAGCCGCGCCTGACGCGCTTCATCCAGCGCTGCTGCTCGCGCCCGCACGTGGTGGAAGAGGCGGTCAACGACGCGCTGTGGGTGGTCTGGAAAAGCGCCGCCAACTTCCGCGGCGACTCGCGGGTGACGACCTGGGCCCATGGCATCGCGTATCGCTGCATGCTCAAGGCGCTGCGGGATCGCGAGGTCGGGCAGGAGATCAATGCCTCGGCGGTGCCGGAGGCGGAACTCGCCGAGGCGGAGCCGTTCTTCGACGACGGCCCCGACCGCGAGCTGCGCGACTGGGTGCGTCACGGGCTCGCCACCCTGTCGCTGGAGCAGCGCACGACGGTGGAGCTGGCCTACTGCCAGGGCGAATCCTGCGAGGAGATCGCGCGGATCATGGCCTGCCCCTCGGGCACGGTGAAGGCGCGCCTGGTGCGCGCGCGGGAGAAGCTCAAGGACGTGCTGCCGGCGCTGGCGGAAGCGGCGGTCGGGACGCGCGCCCACTGAGCCGACTGAGCCTGAGGACCTGTCGGGCCCCCCGGTCGACCGCGTCGGCGCATTCGCTTCGACGCCAACCGCTTCGCGTCCGTCTCGCTGTCGTCATCGCGGTGTGCCTATCGTCATCACCGGCCGAACCCATCACCCAACAACTCGGCCAGGGAGCTTCCATGACGACCATCCTTGCGTCAACGACACCTCCGGCGAACGGGACGATCCCCGCTCATGCCGACACCGTATCAGCCGGTACGCCCGCCGACGTCATCGCCGACGTCACCGGCGTCATCGGCGACTGGCGCCGCGAGGCCGCGCTGCGGCTCGGCGCCAGCCCCGAAGTCGCGCGGCACTTCGGCGCCACCGGCCTGATCGAGCTCGCCGGGCAGCCGCTGTCGCTGCATCCGCTGCACGACGAACCGACGGGGTCCTGGCTGGCCGTCACGCGCGCCGCGCGTCCGGCCGCGGTCGACGAGGCGGCCTGGTGCGATGCGCTGCTGCTCGCCACCGGGCAGGCGCTGGTCGTCACCCACGCGGCCTTCGGATTGAACGACGACGGCGAGGCGGTGCTGATCCTGCGCACCGCCGCCGGGCACGCGCATCCCGATCTGCTCGCCGTTGAACTGGCCGGGCTGCTGCAGCTGCGGCAGGCGCTGCTCGAGGGCGTGACGGCGAGGGCCGGAGCGGCTGAAGCGGCAGCAACGGCCGCAACCGCAGCAACGGCCGGGACGGCGGCCACGGCCGGCATGTCCGGAGCGGCTGAAGCTGCCGCGGGGCCTGCGGATGCGGCACAGCGCCGCGGTGTCAGTACGGCCGCTGCGGCCGCTGCGGCCGATGTCGACGCGCCGCTCCTGGAAGCCCCCGAGCGCGTGCTCGTGCGCGTGCATGGGGCCTTGCTGCAAGCGGGGCTGCCCGCCGCGGACGCGCTGGCCGGCGCGCGCAGCGGATCGTTCACGCTGGACGGCGTGTCGATCGGCCTGGCCTGCGAGGACGGGACCGACACGCTGGTGCTGGTGTCGGACCTCGGCGCCGAAGCGCTCGACACGCTCGAGCGCCGGCGGCTCGCGCTGCAGGCCAACACGACGCTGATGGTTTTCGCCGGCGTCGCCGTGGCCCGCGAGCGCGGCCGCGCTCGCCTGATGTCGCGCTGCCCCGTGGATGGCCGCAGCGCCGCCGATTTCGCCGACGGCTTCGCCGCTTGGTTGCGCGACTTCGCGCGCCTGGCCCGTGCCACATCGACGTCCCGCGACACCGCGGCCGCGCATTGAAGGAGGGAGCCGACATGCCTGCATCCATCCCCCCTTCGACATCCAACCGCATCGAATCGTTCCGTCTGCCCGCCGAGGCCGGCACGTCCGTGCCCGGCGCCACAGCGACCGCGGGTCCTTCAGGTACAGCAGGTACAGCAGGTACTGCTGGCTCGGCGGGCTCGGCGGCCGGCGTCGTTGCCCCGACGCTTGAGCGGCCGCACAACGCGCCGTCGTCGCGAACCTCCGCGCCGCTGGCGTCCTCCAGCGGCGAGGAGCTGCGCGAGCGCCGGCCTCTGCCGGAGCTCGTCGGCACGAGCCCGGGTCGCTCGTTGCTGGACGACTCGCACAGCCGGTCGGACTCGCGCGAGTGGTCGTCGCGACGCCTCCAAGTCCTGGCGGAAGCGCGCGGCTTGAGCGGCCCGCTCTCGGCCACTCCTTCCGACATCGGCCGGCAACTGCGGGCCGAACCGACCTTCAACCTGTCCCGGCCAGTCGCACCGGAGCGCAACTGGCGCTCCGTCGCGAATGCGATCGCCGGCGAAGTCACCCGGCTGGCCGGCGTGGCGGGCCGCGAGGCGGTGCGCACGCTGGGGTCCGTCGTTCCGCCGATGCCCGAGGCCCGCCTGGCCGGCGTGGTGGCGGGACACGCCATCCATCAGACGGTCGCGGTGGGCCTGCCCACCTTCGCGCGGGAGATGCTCGCCAGCGCGGTGAGCCACGCGCTGAGGCACACGCCGGCCCCGGCCGTGATGGGCCTGCAGGCCACGGTCGGCATGACCAACGTGGTGCTGCAGGTGGTGCGGGAGCTGCGCGAGCGGCGCAACCCCGACGAGGCGGCGCGCGCCTACCACTCGCTCACCCCCGAGCAGTGGCAGGCGAAGACGCCCGAACAGCAGCAGACGATGCGCGATCACACGCTCAAGGTCTCGCGGCTGTTCACGGTGATGCAGGTGTCCTCGTCCTTCACCAACCTGATGCTGATGCATCACGGGTTCCAGCAGGGCGACCGGGCGGCCGCGCTGCAGCCGCTGACCAACGAGCTGAAGGTCGGCGTCTACGCCGCGATGCGGGACGGCCTGCAGGCGAGCTTCAGCATGGTCAAGGTGAACAAGCCGCCGGCGCCTGCGGGCGGCGGCCCGCAACCGGAACTGGCCGCCGGCATGTCCGGTGCCGCGCAGGCCTCCGCCGTGGCCACCTACGCGGGCGTGAACGTGGTGAACAACTTCCTCGGCGACGCGCTGAAGGGCGCGTGGGTGCCGGATCGAAGTGCGGCGGCCGCGGTGCTGCTGGATCAATCCAGCGCCATGAACATGGGCGACGCCTGGCGTGTGGCGGCCGGAACCGCCGCCATCAGCGCGCTGATCAACACGCTGGGCGAGACGACGGACTGGTTCCAGCGCCTGCAGCTCTTCGCCAACCAGACGCCCGGCGCGACGCAGGAGTGGGCGCCGGTGCTCACCGGCACGGACCGCAGCCGCGTGCTGGACCAGGCGCAGGCGCGGGCCTCGCTCACCAACACGCTCTTCTCGGCGCTGACCGCGGCGGGGCAGGGGATGGCGCACAGCAAGCTGCCGCCGCCCGTGCAGCAGTTCATCGGCAACGTCGGGGCCGCGGCGCTGGGCGCGATGCTCGATTCGCCGATCACGGGCCTGTGGCAGGCGCAGGAGGCGGTGCGGGCCACGCCGGTGCCGGACCCGCCCGTCGATCTGGAGCTGGCGCTGAATCCGGATTCGCCGCGCCTGCCGTCCAGCTCGGCCTCGTCGGTGGCCGACATTCCGGTGCCGCGGCAGCGCAGGCCCCGCGTCAACGTCGACGAACTCGATTGAAGGAGCCATGACCGGTCCGATCCGTTTCCCCTCGGGAGGTGCGCCATCGCGCGCCGCCGTACCGCCCGCTGGCCGGCCGCTCGCGCAGGCCTTCGCCGACGAGGTCCGTCCTGCGGGGGACTTTCCCGGGCTCGATCGGGCACCGGCACGGCCGGCCAGCGCGTCCGGCGCTGGCGAGGCCGACAACGCGCCCTCGGCCGTGCAGCGGCGCGCCGCCTTGCCGGTGTCGATGCCGACCGAGGCCGCGGCCATGGCAGGTCCCTCGTCGGGTGCGCCGTTGGCGCCGTTGGCACCGTCGTCGCCGTCGGTCCAGCTGAGGTTGCTCGCGGGGGAGCTCTCCAAGTTGGAGACGGAGCGGGCGGCGCTGCAGGCGAGCCTGGCCGAGCTGCAGCAGCGGCGTCACGACGCGCGTGCTCCCGCCGCCAGCGAGCGCAGCGACGAAGTCGGCCGCCTTCAGTCGCGCGCCGAGCACGCGCGAGGCCAACTGGCCTCGCTGCAGGCCCGGCATGACAAGGAGACCAGCGAGCTGGCGGATGTCGAGCGCAAGCTGGCGTCCGCGCGGCGGCAGCTCGAGAACCTGACGCTGGCGGCCGAGCCGCGGCCGGCTCAACCGGCTCGTCCTGCGCGCGCGCGAACGGGCCGGCGCGGCGGCGCCAAGGCGGCGAGCGCGACGAAAGCGACGCCGGCGGCCGCGAAACCGGATCCCCGCAGCCCCGCGGAGGTCGAGGCCCAGGCGCGCATCCAGCGGCTGGAGGGGGAACGCGACAGCCTCAAGACGCAGATGGAGGCGGCCAGTCGCCGCGTCGCGGAGGCCCGCGCGACCTTGAAGAGCGACACCGACTTCGCGGAGGCCCTGCTGGACCCGCGTTTCATTGAGCAGCGGATCGACAAGGCCGCCGCCGCCCACCTCAACCCGTTCCTGGCGCACTACGAGCTTCCCGCCATCGATCAGGTGCCCCAAGGCGAGGACACGAGGCATGCCCGCTACCTGGCCATGTTCACCAACGTCGACGCGGGCGCGCGGCGCCTGGACGAGCCGTTGCTGGAGAACCCGGCGCACAGCTTCTCGGCGTTCTCGGCCCTGTTCAGCACCTTGTGGCCCGATCGCGTCAACGGGAGTCTGCTGAGGAACCTGCTCGGTGGCGACACGAGCGCCGTGATGGCGGCCGTGCGCGCAGGGGGAGAAGGCCTGGGGAATGCGGTGGGCCGGCATGTGCTGGCGCAGTTCACGGAGGAGATGAGGTACTGCGCCATGGCGGCGGCCGCCACGGGCCTGCCCGATGGCACGACGGCGCGCCGCGTGAGGTTGAGCAGCGGCAGCCGGGTGACGCAGACGGCGCTGGCCGAAGGCCGCGCGCGGGCCCGCGACCTGATGCCGCTGCAGGAACTGCCGGCGCATCGCGGCCGCATCGTCGTGGGCGCGATCCAGCAGGCGACCTCGATGATGACGACCATCGCCGAGGAGTACCGCGAGGCGTCTGTCGACGTGCAGCGGTCCCGGTCCGCGCTGGACGGCGCATTGAAGGACCGGAGCGCGCTCGTCGAGCGCGGTGAGCAGCTGACGCGCGAGCTCGGCGCCGCACACGCGGCGCTCAGCGGCCTTCGCGACGAGCGCCGGCAGCGGGACGCCGCGCAGTCGTCGCCCTCAGCGCAATCAGCGCAGCCTGCCTCGCGCGATGCCGCGCCGGATGCGGCCATTCCGCAGCTCCCGGCGGCGGCCGGATCTTCGTCGCCGGATGTCGACGCTCGCAGGATGCGGCTGCGCGGCGACGTGGACCGCCACAGCGCCCAGGCGGACGAGGCGCGCAGCCGCGTCGACCAGACCGCGCGCGACATCGGCGAAGCGCAGGCCGAGCTGCGTCGCTCCGCGCAAGCGCACGAGGCGGCCGCCGCGGCGCTGGCGCGGGAGGCGGCGAATGCCAGCCGCGAGCACGACGAAGTCCGTGCCGCCCAGGCCGGACTGCGCGAGCGGCTGGCGGTGACCGAGGCGCGGATCGGCGAGCTGCGCGAGACCTTGCATCAAGCGCCGGCGCGTCGCGCCGCGATCAGCGACCTGGCCTGGGAGCGCACCATCGATCGCCACGTCGGGATCAGCGACGAAGCCATGCGGGAGCGCGCGCCCGAGACCGGCCACGTGGGCAGCTACGACTCGCTGTCGACGTTGTCCCAGGTGGTCGCCGACCTGCACGCCCATGTGTCCGGCCATGCCGACCTGCGGCCCGTGCTCGCGGCACGCAACCGCCGCGAGTTCGACAGCGCCGTGGCCCGCGTGCCGGGCGGCGTGACCGACCTGGTGTTCGACCACGGCCGCCAGGTGGGGCGCGGCTTCAGCAACGCGCTGGACCGCACCGAGCGGGCAACGCCGCTGCAGCACAGCAGCTACTCGCTGGATTTCGTGCAGGGCAGGGTGGTGGTGTCGCACCTGCATCCGCATGTGCCGCGTCGCACGCTGCAGGTGGCGGAGCTGAAATGAAGCGAGGGCCCCGAGGGGCCCTCCGCGCGCCGGCATGCACGCGCCGGCCTGCACGCGCCGGTCACTCCAGCCGGATGCCGCTCTCCTTCAGCAGCCGCCCGTTGGCGGCGTGCTCGCGCCGCAACTGGTCGGTGAATGCCGCGATCGTCGCCGGACTCACGAGGTAGTCGAGCTGGCGAAGCCGCTCCTGCACGTCGCGCTCGGCCAGCACGCGGTTGATGGCCTCGTGCAGGCGCTGGATCACCTCGGGCGGCGTGCGGGCCGGCGCGAAGACGCCGAACACCGAATTCATGTTGGCCTCCGGATGGCCCAGTTCATCGACGGTCGGCACGTCGGGCAGGCCCGGCATGCGGCCCGGCGCGGCCACGGCCAGCACGCGCAGCTTGCCGCGCTCCACCAGCGCGTTCAGCGCCGCGCCGGGATTGGCGGTGAACAGCTGGAACTGGCCGCCGGCGGCATCGGTGGCGATCTGTCCGCCGCCCTTGTAGGGCACGTGGGTGAAGCGGACCTGCGCCTTGCGCGAGATCTGCTCGAGCATCAGGTGGCCCAGGCTGCCGACGCCGCTGGTGGCGAAGGTGACCTGGTCCGGCTGCGCGCGCGCCTGGGCGATCGCGTCGGCGAAGGTCTTGCCGGTGAAGGCCGGCGTGGCCAGCAGGTACACCGGCGACACCATCACCCGCGCCACCGGCGCGAAGTCGGTCAGCGCGTCGTAGGGCACCTGGTGCGTGTGCGGGCTGAGCGTCAGCGGGCTGATCGCCGAGAAGGCCAGCGTGTGGCCATCCGCGGCGGCCTTGGCCACCACGCCCATGCCGATGACGCCGCCGCCGCCCGGCTTGTTGTCGACGATCACCGGCTGGCCCAGCGCCAGCCGCTCGGCCAGCAGGCGCCCGACGGCGTCGCTCAGTCCGCCCGGCGCATAAGGCACGACGATACGCACCGGCTTGCTGGGCCAGGCGCCGGTTTGCGCTTGAGCGGTGGGAGCGAGCAGCGCCATGGGCGCCGACGCCGCGGCGATCGACGCCTGGATGAAGGCGCGGCGGGAGGCCAGGGGGACGGTCATGAATGAAGGCTGGATGAAGGGTCGGTGCAAGCGCGGCGGGCCGGCCCCACCTGCGCTACTGCGCGATCGGGTCGGCGGCCAGCAGCTCGATGTAGCGCCGCGGGCCGGCGTCGAAACTTCCCGCCGCTTCGGCGTCGCCGCCGGCGCGAGCCTCGGACGTCAACCGGTCGGCGGAAATGCCGCGGCTGGCGAGTATCGCCTCGGTGCCGCGGGCCCAGCCCAGCGCCTGGTTGCGACCCTTCGCGGCCGCCGGGGAATTGGCGGGCGAGTTGACGCGGACGCCTGCCTCGACGCGCACCCGCACCGCCGGCGAGCGCGCGAGCACCTCGGCGGCGCGCTCCACGAAGTGCCGGAAGCGCGGCTGCAGCGCATCGCGGCGATCGACCGCATCGGCCGCGTCGATGCGCACGCGCACCTGGTTGCCGGCCGTGCGCATCACCTCCACCTGGCCGTTGTCCAGCGCCAGCTGCTGCAGCTCCCGCGCCACGGCCGCGATGTCCGGCGACCAGACGTGGCCGTCCTTGACGTCGAGCGCCGGGCCCGGCGGCGGCAAGGGGACCGGCGCCGGCGCGACGACGGCCAGCGGCTCCGGCGGGCGGCGCGAGGCGCAGCCGGTCAGGCCGACGCCCAGCGCGAGCAGCGCGATCGCGAGCGCGCAACGCGAGCCGAGGCGGGACGCGCGAAGGTGGCGAGGGCGGTGATGACGGTGAAGGGAGGCATTCATCGGGTCACTCCGGATCGTTGAAACAGCCCGGCCGCAGGGCCGGCGGGGCAGGGCGCGGAGCGCCATGCGCGTCGCGCGCGCGTGGCGTCCTCATCCCGCCACGACCTGGCCCAGCGACCCCAGCGTGCGGTCGAAGGCCCAGAGGTCGTCGGTGGCCTGGCACAGGAACTCGCGCACCGGCTGCAGCTTGCGCATGGCCTCGTCGGCGAGCGCGTCGTTGCCGGGCTTGTACTCGCCCATCTGCACCAGCGGCTCGATCTCGTCGTACTTGGCCATCAGCGCCCGCAGGTGGCCGGCGGCCGCCTGGTGCGGCTTGGGCACGATCTGCGACATCACCCGCGACAGGCTGCCCAGCACGTCGATCGCCGGGTACTGGTTCCGCGCGGCGATCTTGCGCGACAGGATCATGTGGCCGTCCAGGATGCCTCGCACTTCCTCCGAGATCGGGTCGTTGCCGCTCTCGTCCTCGTACAGCACGGTGTAGAGCGCGGTGATCGAGCCGCGCGCGCCCATGCCGGCGCGTTCGAGCAGCCGCGGGATCTCGGCGAACACCGACGGCGGAAAACCGCGCCGCGCCGGCGGCTCGCCCGCCGCCAGGCCGATCTCGCGCTGCGCCCGCGCGAAGCGGGTCAGCGAGTCCATCATCAGCAGCACCTTCAGGCCCTGGTCGCGGTAGTACTCGGCCACCGCGGTGGCCACGTGCGCCGCCTTCGCGCGCTCGCTCGACGAGCGGTCCGAGGTCGCGCACACCACCACCGAGCGCGCCATGCCGGCCTCGCCCATGATGAGCTCGATGAACTCGCGCACCTCGCGGCCGCGCTCGCCGATCAGCGCGATGACGCTGATGTCGCACTGCGTGCCGCGCGCCAGCATGCCCATCAGCGTGGACTTGCCGACGCCGGCCGGCGCGAAGATGCCCATGCGCTGCCCCTCGCCCAGCGTGATCAGTCCGTCGATCACCTTGACCCCGGTGGGCAGCGGGCGCTCGATCATCTCGCGCTCCATCGGCGTGGGCGGCAGCGCGAACACCGGACGCGATTCGGTCGTGCGCACCGGGCCCTTGCCGTCGATCGGCCGGCCCAGGCTGTCGATCACGCGGCCCAGCAGCGCCTGGCCGACCGGCACCGACAAGACCTGGCCCAGTCCGACCACGCGGGTGCCGCCGCGCACGCCCAGGATCGAGCCGAATGGCGACAGGATGCTGCGCCCGCCGGCGAAGCCCACCACCTCGGCCGTCTGCAGCACCGCGCCGTCGTCATCGAGCACCTCGCACAGCTCGCCCAGGCGAGCGTCCAGGCCGCTCACGCGCATCAGCGTGCCGATCACCTCGGTGACCTTGCCGGTGCGGCCCACCATCGTGGCCGAGGCCAGCTCGGCCTCCATCAGGTCGGTGAATCCCTGCAATGCCTTCATCGGCGCTCCTGGTCAGTGTTCGGCGAGGTCGTGCGCGTGAAGGATGTCCTCGGCGTCATCGGTATCGGCCCGCGCGCCCGCATCCGTGTGCGGGAATCCGAAGGACGCGTGGGCCTGGGCCTGGGCGTCGACGCCGCGATCGCTGGCGCCGCGATCGCCGACGCCGTCGTCCCGCCCGTCATCGAAGCCGTGGTCGGTGGCTTCGTGGTCGCCGGCATCGGCCAGCGGCAGGCTGCTCGCCAGCGCCTTGCGCACCGCGCGGTCCATCGCCGCGCGCAGGCCGTCGAGCTGCGTCTGCAGGCTGGCGTCGAGGATGCCGACCTCCGACTCGAACACGCAGCTGCCGGCCCGCAGCGCCGGGTCGACGCTGACCTCGATGTGAACCCCTTGCGTCTGCAGCGCCTTGAGCGAGTCCAGCGCGGCGCGTGCGTGGGCGTGGTCATCGGCGCTGACGCGCAGGGCCAGCGTGCTGGCGCCGCGCGCGAAGCTGCGCACGCTGCGCAGCGCGCGCTGGTACAGCGCCGCCCGCTCCTCGGTGTGGACGATGCGTTCGACGGCGCCGGTGACGATGGTCGCCAGCTTCTCGTGCATGCCGCGCAGCACCTGCGCGTTGTCGATCACCTGCACCGTCTGGCGCTCATGCCATTCCAGCGCGGCCTGGCGCCGGCCGGCCTCGCAGGCCTCGATCCGCAGCTGCTCGGCCTCGGTGCGAGCCTCGGCCAGCAGACGGTCCGCCTGCTCGCGCGCATCGGTCATCAGCTTCGAGGCCTCTTCGCGCGCCTGCGCCAGCACCGCATCGCGCTGCTCGTCCATCGCGCGGCGCAGCGCGTCGAGCTCCGCGGCGCCGTCGACTTCGGCGGCGCGCAGGATGCCGTCCTCGGCCCCCAGTCCGCCCAGGCGGTCCGCGCCGCCGCCCTGCAGCCAGATCATCATGTCGGTTCCTTCGCGAAAAGCGCGTCCAGGCGGGCCAGGCCCTCGAGCGCGCAGGCGTGACGCACCGGCACTTGATGGCGGCCGTCGTGCACCGGCCATCGCGCCGGCAGCGCGAGGCGCACCAGGCGCCGCAGGCCGCGATGCGGCCAGGCGCCCGCGAGCGCCAGGTCCGCGTAGCCGACGCAGGCCCACTGGATCGGCGACCAGGCCGCGACCTGCGCCGGCACCACCGCGCCCTGGCGCGCGGATTCGCGCAGGGCCGCCATCGCCGGGCCGAGCGCGCCTTCGAGCGCCCGCCGCGCGCGGATCTCGACGCAGCAGCGCAGCACGCCGGGCCGGCCCGCCAGCGCCACCGCGCACAGGCGCGACAGCAGGCCCAGCCGCCCGTGCAGCGCCAGGCGCCCGCCCGGCGTCGCGAGCAGGCGCGGGTCGGGCAGCGGCCCGCACCAGCGGCGGTACAGCGTGAGCATCAGGCGGCGGCGCGAGGGGCCGTCCGGCATCTGGTCGAGCGCCGGCCGCAGCGCATTCAGCGCCGCCCAGCCGTCGTCGATGTCGTCGGGCAGCCGATCCAGGCGGCGCTGGAACACGAGCGCGAGCCGGGCCAGTTCGCCGGGGTCCACGGGCGATACGGGCAAGACGGGCAAGACGGGCGATCCGGGCGGGGCGGCCCTGGCCGGCCGATCGACCGTCGTGTGCGGGGCCGGCACGATGGGGCCCGGTGTCGTCTGGGCGGCGTCCATGGCCGACCTCAGGTCGCGGAAGCCTGCGCCGCGGTGGGGCTGCCGCCGTTCAAGCCCGCACTCGCGCCGAGGTCGCCGCCGCCCTGTGCGGCGTTGGCTTGCCCGTCGGCGGCGCCTGCGGTGCGGGCCGAGGCCACGGTGCCCGGCCGCAGCCGGCGCGCCAGCGGCTCGGGCAGCCACTCCGGCTTCTTCCATGCGACCCCGGCGGCGCCGCCCAGGCCGAGCAGCGCCAGCGCCGCCGCGATCCAGAGGCCCATCCCGCCGGGCGCGGGCGGTGGCGGCGGCGCGATCATCGCGCCGGCCACCAGCGTCACCGAGACGTTGTCGTAGGACAGGCCCTCGACGCTGCGCGCGACCATGTTCTTGATCGCCGGCGTGAGCGCGGTGAGGTTGGCCTGCGGCCGGTACTTCACGAACACCGACGCGCTCGAGGGTTTGGCCTCCTGGGCCATCGGGTCGTTGTTGGGCAGCACGATGTGCACCCGCGCGGTGACCACGCCGTCGATCTGGCTCAGCGTCTCGGAGAGCTCCTGCGAGACGCCGTGGATGAAGCGCACGCGCTCCTCGGTTGGCGAGGAGATCAGGCCTTCCTTCTTGAACATGTCGCCCAGGCTGACGTGCTTGTCCTGCGGCAGGCCCTGCGCGCGCAGCACCGCCAGCGCGCGCACCACGTCGGCCTCGTCGACCTTGACGCTCCAGGTCTTGCCGCTGTCGGGCGTCTGCTTGCTGGCGGTGATGCCGCTTTCCAGCAACGCCGACACCATGTGGTTGGCGTCGGCCTCGGTCTGCTTGGTGTAGAGGTCGGTGTCGCAGGCCGCCAGGCACAGCGCCAGCACGGCGCCGAGCAGCAGGCGCCAGGGCCGCGGGGCGCGGTCGTTGATCGTGGAAGGCATGTCGGAACTCCCTGGGTCCGTTCATCGCGGCCGGACTGCGCCGGCCGCCGGGACACGTCACTGGTTCTTCATCAAGGTCTGCAGGCCGCTCTTGCTGCTCTGCGCGACATAGACGCCGGCGTTGAACTGCACCTGCACCATCGACAGCTGATAACTCAGCGCGATGTGGCGCGAGGCCAGTTCGCCGGGATTCATCGCTGGCGCCTCCTGCGAGAACGCGCGCACGCTGTCGAAGGTCTGGCGCAGCACGCCTTCCTGCGCCTCGATGAAATGCGAGACCGGCGAGCGCTCGCCGACCTCGGTGCCGTGCGGCGCCGGCGCGGCCGGATGCTCCATCATCAGCCGCTGGAAGCGGTCGGACAGGCCGCCGAGCGCATCGGGCGCGGCGGCGGCGCGATCCAGGACCTGCGTCGGGGCGGCGCCGGACACGGCGCCGATGGCGGGAACAGTCATGCGGATCTCCTGCGGGTGACTTCGGATGCGCGTCGCTTCAGGCGCGCAGCAGCGGTGCGTGCGGCAGCGAGCGCGGGTCGTAATCGGCGAAGCTGGTGGCGGCCGGGGCCTCGGGCTCGGGCTCGCCGACATTGACGTCCTTGCCCAGCAGCAGCCGCACCAGGCTGCGCGCTTCCTGCGTGGAGTCGCCCTCGATGACCTCGTTGGCGCTGACGCTCCAGGCCGGATCGCCGACGGCGAACTGGCAGAAGGCCATCAGCGCGCGGCCCAGGCTCCAGTTGCGCGTGTTGGCGTCGAGGTTGTTGAGCGTGCGGATCGCGTCGTGCCAGTGGCCGCGGCTGATCGCGATCCAGGCCTCGAAGGTGTCGAGCTCGGTCAGGTGGGGGCGCAGCTGGCGAACCGCCACCAGCACCGTCTCGGCGTCCTCGGTGCGCTTGTGCGTGATGCCGAGGCTGACGATCTCGATGAGGGCGCGGACGAAGGGTTTGCGATGAAAGGTCGGATCCATCTGTGTGCTCCTGGGGAAGTGCCTGTCCTGAACGGACGCATGTCCGCTCGGGACAGGCACGTCGCGTGCGAGGACGCGGCGTGCCTGGCGGGGGCCGCGAACGGCCCCCGCGCGGACATCAGAACAACATGCCGGTGGTGCGGCCGTTGAAGATGTTGAACAGGTTCACGCCCTGGGTCAGCTCGCTCTGCGACAGGTTGGGACCGCCGTAGGTCTGGGCCCAGTTCAGCGCATCCACCTGGGTGAACGGCTGGTTCAGGCTGGTGAACGGCTGCTGCGCGAAGGACGCGTTGTACGGCGAGGCCACGCCACCGGCGTACGGCTGCTGGAACGCGGTGAACGGCTGCTGCGCGTACGACTGCGTGTAGGGCGAGGCGTACGGCGAGGCCGCGAACGGCTGCTGCCCGAAGGGCTGCTGGTAGGCGGGGATGCCGCCGCCGAGGCCACCCAGGCCGCCGCCGAGGCCGCCCAAGCCGCCACCGAGGCCACCGCCCAGTCCGCCGCCGAGACCGCCGCCCAGTTGGTTGGCCACCGAGCTGGCCAGCGGGTTGGCGTTGCCCAGGCCGCCCAGGCCGCCGCCGCCCAGCGCCTGCAGCAGCGGGGTCAGCGCCTGCAGCAGCTGGACCACGCTCTGCAGGATGCCTTGCAGGCCCTGGCCGGCGCCTTGCGGGCCGCCCAGTCCGGGCGTGCCCAGACCCGGTGTGCCAAGACCCGGCGTGCCGAGTCCGGGGATGCCCGAGCCGGGCAGGCCGCCGCCGAACTGGCTCTGCTGCGCCTGCAGCAGGTTCTGCAGCAGGCCGGTGCTGAACTGCATCAGCGTGGAGGCGATGTCCATCGTGCTGGACAGGGCCGAGCCCAGCGGCGACTGGGGCGCCGCGTACGACGGGACCGAGGAGGTCGGGGGGATCGAGAAGCTCATGGTGTGAGTCCTTTCAAGCGGTTGGTGCGAGCGTTCCGATCAGTACAGGCGGACCGAGGTCGGCACGTTCTGGAAGGTCGTCGCGACGTTGTCCTTGAAGGCTTGCGACGGTTGCGGCACGTTGTCATTCAGGCCGCGCAGCAGCAGGCCGGCAAGCGAATCGGCGCGCACGTTGCCGAAGATCTCGCCCTTCAGTCCGCTCGGGCCGGGCTGGGTGTCGGCGCCCTTGAGCACTTCACGCAGGTCGTCGGCGCTGACCAGGCCGTCGCCGCGCTGGTCGCCGCGATGCTTGACGCGCACCTTGAAGGCGTTGTCCATCTTGTCGAAGAGTTCCGGCTGGCTGAGGATCAGCTTGGCGGCGTCCTTCATGTCCTGCGGCGCGGCGGTGCCGTCGGGCATCTTGCCGGTCTTCACGATGGCGTCCAGGTCGGACTTGCTGACCATCTTGTCGCCCGAGGTGAAGAAGCTGTTGCCGTACTTGGCCAGCGTCTGCAGCGCTTCCTTCTCGCCCACGCTGAAGCTGACCTGCTGCATCGCGGCGGTGGTGTCGCCCTTGCCGATCTTGCCGTCGGCGTGGCCCTTGAAGCCTTGCGCCTTGGAGTCGGCGGTCTCCAGCGACTTGAAGTCGTCCGGATGGTCGAGCAGGTACTTGGCGGCGGCGCGCAGCTCCGGCGTGTAGTTCGCCGAGACCTGGAAGCGCTGCATCTCGCCGTTGGCGATCGCCTTCAGGTCATCCTTGGTGATGAAGTTGTCCTTGCCGGCGGTCAGCTGGTCGAAGTTGCGGGCGATCTCGCGGGTCGCGCGGTCCTTGTCCATCTGCACGTTGCCGGCGGCGTCGAACTTGACCTCACCGGTCGGCGCGGCCGTGGTCGGCACGTTGGGCGCGCTGCCGTAGGCGTTGGTCTGCGGCGCGTTCGGCAGGTTGGCGTTGGGCAGGCCGGCGCCGTTGTAGACGCCGCCCGGGGGCAGGCCACCCTGGGGCACGGCACCGCTGCCGCTGAACATCTGCAGCACCTGCTGCAGCGCGCTGAACGCATTGGCCTGCGTCGGGTTCATCGCCGGGGCGAAGGGCGTGGTCATCGGCAGGCCCAGGGCCGGGTTGCCCATCAGCGGATTGCCCATGAGCGGGTTGCCCATCATCGGGTTGCCCATCATGGGATTGCCGATCATGGGGTTGCCCATGGCCGGCACGTAGGACTGCGGCAAGCGCTGCAGGCCGGGCATCGGCTGCTGCGCGAAGGGGTAGGCGCCGAAGGCGTTGGCCGGCAGGGTCGGCAGCATCGGCATGCGCTGCATGCCCGCCATCAGCAGCGGCGAGACGGCGGCCAGCACGTCGCCGATCGAGCTCAGGACGTTGCCCAGCCGGGTCGGATCCAGCGACAGGGGCACGTTGCCCAGCGGGCTGGACACAGCGGAGGAAGCGGTGCTGCCCAGGCCGAGGCGCATGTTGTAGCTGTTGACCTGGGTTTGCTGCGTGGAATTGACGCTCATGAAGATCTCCCGTGGGAATGAGGAATGAATCGAGAACGGATTCGGAGGGATGAGAAGGGGTGCGAGGGGTGTGGTGGTGCTTACGCGAGACCCTTGATCGCTTCGCCGATGGCCTTGAAGAGCTTGGCCAGCGCTTCATTCATCTTCACGATCATCTGGATGATCCCCATCTGCGTCTGGAACTGCATCTGCATCGCAGCCGTCTGCTGGATCTGGTCCATCATGGCCGAGCCGTCCTGGCCGGCGGCCTGGGTGCCCTGCGCGCTCAGGCCGGCGGCGCCGGACTGGAACATGTTCATGGAGTTGCCCATGCTCGCGCCGGTGCTGCTGCTGGTGCTGGGAATTGACATCGTCTGCTCCTGAGGAAATGCGGAAGGTCCGCGTTGGGGTGCGCCGCGAGGTGCGGCCTGCTCGAGAAGGGAGCCGGGACAGCGCTCCCGGGGAAATCAGTGGGAGGTCCGGAGGCTGGCCAGGTAGGCGAGGACGCCGTTGGCGGCTTCGCGGGCCTGCTGGTCGGTGCTGGTGGCCAGCACGTTGTTGAGCCAGTGCTTCCACTCGGGGTCGCCGCTGAGCATCATCGAGACGCCCAGCGCCACCTTGGAGTTGTCGTCGTCGGGCTGCTGCTCGATGCGGCGGCCCAGCGAGGCCTTGGCATAGGCCGCGTCACCGCCCATCGCGACCGCGATGGCGCGGTGCATCACGTACATGGTGGGGTCCTCGAGGGTCATCTCGACGGCCTCGTGCACGATGGCCGCGTCCTCGCTGGCGCGATAGATCGCGCCCAGCAGGCCGATGGCCATCAGGTTGCGGTAGACCTCGGGGTACTGCGCGCCCGGCGCGCCGCCGCTGCTGGCTTGGGTGTGTTGCATGGAGGGCCTCCGCGGGTCAGACGGCGAGCGACGCGTTGTGCAGCGTCTCCCAGATGTGGCGCACGATGCGCTGCGCGGCGTTGAAGGCCTCGATCAGCTGGGAGATCAGCTGGCGCTCGGCGGCGGCGGCGGTCTGCAGCAGGCCTTCGCTGCTCTTGGCCACGTCGGCGAAGTAGGACAGCATGGCGCGCGCGCGGTCGCCGGTGGCGTCCTCGGCCAGCGACTTCTCCAGGTTGGCCAGGTCGCCGAAGACGGTTTGCTCGAGTTGCTCGTTCATGGTCGAAGTTGCTCCGTGAAAAGGGGGAGGGTCGGGTGGAAGTCCGGAAGGGATCAACGGGCCGGCGGCGTCGGCGGATCGCTCAGCTCGCCGATGGACTCCGGGATCAGGGAGAGGTGCTTGGCGCCATCGCGCGTCTGCACGTACTGCAGGCCGTCGGTGGCGAGCATCGCCCCCACCGGCACGCTCTCGGGGACCGGCGCGGGGGCGACGGCCACTTCGATGCCGCGCACCAGCGGCGCCAGGTCGGCGGCCACGCGCGTGGAGGCGTCGCGCACCCGGTCGGGATGCGCGGCGCGGCCGCCCACGATGAACACGCCGCGGTCGCGGTAGCGCACCACCAGGCCGGGCGTGTCCAGCGCGTCGGAGATGCTCTGCGCGATGTCGGCGGCCGAGGCGTAGCGATGCTCGATGCGCTCGACCGGGAAACGGTCCAGCAGCTGGCGCAGCGTCTGCGCGGCGGCGGCGTCGGGCAGCAGGCCCTCGACGATCACGCGCTCGCCGGCGGCGCGCACGGTGATCTCCGGGATCGCGGCGCTGGCGATGGCGCGGTACACCTGGCCCACCAGCGGCTCGGGCTTGACCGCGGCGCGCGCGGCCTGCGCATGCCGCGAGATCACCGTGGCCAGCAGGCCGCCCAGCGTGAGCGCGGCCACCAGGCCCCAGGCCAGCACCCGGCGGCCGCTGGTGACCGCGGCCTCGACCACCGGCGCGGCGGCTTCGACCACCGCCTGCACCGGACGCATCAGCCGTTCCATCAGCTCGATGTCGGAAGGCCAGGCGGCGTCATCCGCGGGACCGACGCAGAGCACCACGTCGCCGAAGCGGCGCGGCTCGAAGTCGGCCATCGGTGCGCCCGCGCCGGTGGCATCGTCCACGGCGGCGCCGGACGCTGCGTTCAGCGCGGCGCCGGGCGTGGCGTTCAGCGAGCCATTCAGCGGGGAGGCGAGGGCGAGCACTTGACCGTTCTCCGTGAGTTCGAGGACCAGGGGTTCCGCGTGCCAGTCGACGAGCTGGATGTCGGCCTGCTCGTCCGCGGCGATGCGGTATGTCGATGCGCTCAACGGTAGGTGGACCCCCGCATGCACGCCGGTCAGGACACGAAGCTGTTTCATGGATTGCGAATGCCTGCGCGGGGGTTGCGGACGGGGCGCTTCAACGGGCCAGCGGCGCGGTCGGCGCGCCCGGATCCACGTCGCCGGCCGGGGGCTGCGACAGGGCGGGCGCGGCGTTGCCGCCGACCAGCTTGGGCGTGATCAGGAACAGGCGCTCGGTGCGCGTGGCGCGGCTGCCGCTCCATCGGAACAGGCCGCCGACCAGCGGCACGTCCTTGAGCAGCGGCACGCCGGACTGCTGGTCGGTGCTGGCCTCGACCATCAGGCCGCCGATGAGCAGGCTCTCGCCTTCGCGCACATGGGCCTCGGTGCGGATCTCCGTCTTCTTGAGCACCGGCACCGCGTCGACCGAGGTGGCCTCGAAGTTGCCGTCCTCGATGTAGAGCGAGAGCTTGATCTGGTTGACGCCGCCGCTGGACACCACCTGCGGCGTGACCTGGAGCAGGGTGCCGGCCTCGATCTGGTAGAGCTTCGCATCGAGGTTGCCGGCCACGCGCACCGTGGCCACGCGCTTCTCCTTCATCACCGCGGGCCGGTTGGCGACGCCCAGCACCGAGGGCTTGGAGACCACGCGGGCCTTGCCTTCGCCCTGCATCGCGTTGATGCGCAGCATCAGCTGCCGGCCGGCATCCGCGACCAGCGTGCCGATGGTGTAGGTGCCGTTGCCCAGCATCCCTTGCCCGCCGCCGGTCTGCGGCGGACCGCCACCGGGCGAGGTCACCGACAACTGGCCGCGGTTGCCCTGCACCGACCAGTCGATGCCCAGCGAGCGCGCGTTGTCCTCGCTGACGTCGATGATCATGGCCTGCAGCTCGACCAGCACCGGGCGCTGGTCCAGGCGCTGGATCAGCGCCTCGTACTCGCGCATGCGGTACGCGCGGCCCTGCACGATGACGGCGTTGGTGCCCTCGTCGGCTTCGAAGCGGGGCTGGTCCTCCTCGAAGTTGACGGGGCTCTTGAGCGTGCGCGCGCTCTGCCCCGGCTTGTCGGCGCCGCCGCCCGGCCCGTGGCCTTGCCCGGCGGAGGGCAGTTCCGGCACCAGCTTGCCGGCGCCGTACATCGACTGCATCGCCTTGATCTTCTGGTCGACCGGATTGGCCGGCTGGCCGCTCACGGTGTCGGGCTGCAGGCTCTGGGCGGCATAGAGGTTGCGCAGGATGGAGGCGACGCCGGGCACGTTGCTCTCGCCGAGCAGGCGGTCGTTGGCGGACGCGAAGCGCAGGGGGAAGACACGCACGACGCGTTCGTTGCCCTCGGCGGCGCCCAGGTCCAGCGAGTCCAGCGCCTGCGCGATGAGGTCGATGTGGCGCGGCGGACCGTAGGCCAGCAGCGTGCGCTGCGCGTCGTTGAAACGCAGCGGGTAGCGCTTGTCGCCCAGGTTCAGCGAGTTCAGCAGCTCGGTGACCTCGCGCCGGCTGTAGCCCTTGAGCCGGAACATGCGGCTCTGCACCGCGCGCGCCGGATAGAAGTACAGCGCGGTGCCGTCGTCGTACCAGATCAGGCCGTAGGCCTTGGCGATGGCGCTGAGGAAGACCTGCGGCGAGCTGTCGAAGCTGGCGTTGACCACCCCGTCGACGCCATCGCCGACCACCGCCGGCACGCCCTGGCTCGCGGCGAAGTCCTGCAGCACGTCGGACAGGCGGCGGCTCTCGGCGCGGTAGACGAAGCGGCGCTCCAGGCGGCGGTCGCTGGTGGCCGCGCGGGTGCGGGGCTTGGCCGCGGAGGTGCCCGCCGGAGCGGGCGCCATCGGGGATGCGGCGGAGGCGGCGGACGTCGCGGACACGTTGGACGCGGCCGGTGCCGCGCCGCGCGCGTCCTGCGCCAGCAGCGTCGCGGGCGCGCTGCCCGAGCCCGCGACGGCCATCGCCACGCAGGCCGCGAGCGCGCGGCGCTGGAAGTCGGGCGCCCGCATCACAGCGGCTCCGCGTCGGGGTCGTCCTCGTCGGGCTCTTCTTCCTCGAAGAACTTGCCCAGCGCGTCTTTCATCATGCCCTGGCCGCCCTGGAAGATGCCGCTCACCACCTGCTGGAAGGCCTTGGACTGGGTGATGTCGCCGCCGCCGTCATCGCTGGGCGGCACCGGCGTGCTGCCGGGCGTCGAGGGGCTGGGGCCGCCCACTCCGTTGACACCATTCACCGACATGGTCAGCTCCTTCTTGTTGACGATGCGGAGGCTAGGGCGCGGGTCGGCGGTGAGAGGTCGGTGACACGAAGCGGCGTCCGTGACCGCGAACCGGTGGCGGGCGGGGGGCGGTTGCGATCGGTGCAGCCCGCGTTCGCATGCGCGGACGGGCCTTCGCCCGGCGCCGGCCGGGCCTGCGGTCGATGCGGACACTGCGACGGGACCGGGCCGCGCGCATGGCGCTGGCGTCCCGCGCCTTCCTTCAAGCCTCAACAGGAGCCCCCATGCTGACTGCCCCCTCGCTGGCCGCCGCCGGATACAACGACTTCTTCGCCTCGCTGCAAACGGTGCAGATGACCGTGCAGACGCAGGTCGAGCGCTTCCAGGCGCTGATGCTGGAGATCAAGCGCGTCAGCGCCGCGCGCCAGGACGACGAGAGCCTGCGCCGCGCCGGCGAGATCGCGCTGAAGCTGCATCGCGTGCACACGCTGCTGTTCGGTGGCGCGCTGATGGCGCAGCCGCAGGACGCGACGACTGGTGCCGGCACCGCTGCCGCCGACGGCGACGCGATCGACCTGGACGGCGCGATGGCGGAGTTCTCTTCGCTGCTGAGCCGCACCCGGCTGGCCTCGACCGAGGCCGAGCTGCTGCTGGCGCAGGCGAGCGAGGAACTGGCCGCGCTGCGCGGCGAGGCCTGATGGAGTCCCGGCGATGACAGCCGGACCTCGCGCCTTCCGACCCGCCCTCCGCCCCGCCTTCCGCCCCGCCTTCCGCCCCGCCTTCTGGCCGGCCGTGTGCGCCGCGGCGATGGTCGCCGGCCCCGCGGACGCCGGCGTGCGTTATCGCTGCGAGTTGCTGGACGGCAGTGAGCGGGTCGCGCTGGAGGACCTGTCGGCGCGGTTCAGCGCGGCGGTGCGTCGATGCACGGCCTTCGAGGTCGCCGACCTGCCGGGGCCACGCATCGAGACCGAGTTCACGACGCTCGCCTTCACGCGACCGAGGCCGTCGCCCGCGCCGCTGACCTGGCGGACCAACCCGCAGCCCCTGGCGCTCGGCGCGCCGCACCTGCAGCGCATGGTGCAGCAGGCCAGTCGCAAGCATGGGCTGGATCCGCGCCTGGTGGGCGCGCTGGTGCATGTGGAGTCGGCCTACCAGACGCAGGCGCGCTCGCCCAAGGGCGCGCTCGGCCTGATGCAGATCATGCCGGCGACGGGCGCGCGCTACGGCGTCGCGTCCAGGCAGGACCTGCTCGACCCGGCCACCAACATCGACGTCGGCGCGCGTTACCTGCGTGACCTCAACGAGATGTTCGACGGACGCGTCGACCTGGTGCTGGCCGCCTACAACGCGGGCGAGGGCGCGGTGAAGCGATATGGCAATCGCATCCCGCCGTATCGCGAGACGCAGGACTACGTGCGCAAGATCCTGAAGCTCTACGAAGGCGAGTGAGCGGCGATGGGCATCCACCGCCTGCCGCCGTCGCCGCGCTTGCCGACGACACCGGCGCCGGCCGGTGCGTCGACCGGCGGGCCGGCCAGCGCGTCGTCCAGTGCGTCGTCCTCTTCGGATCCCGGCGGCATGCCGGCCTGCGGCTTGCTGAACGGCCTGCTGCGGCTCGGTCGGCCGCCGCCGGTCCGGTCGCCCGCCAGCGAGGCGCGCGCGGCCATGCGCCACGGCGACATGGCGCGGCTGGAGCAGGTGCTCGTCGCTGAGCCGGCGCTCGCCGTGGCGCAGGACGCGCACGGCGACAACCTGCTCGGGGCCGCGGTGCGCGGCGGGCATGTCGATGCGATCCGCGTGCTGCTCGACTACAGCGGCCTGTTCCCCGGCGGCGAAGCGGCCCTGGTGAATCACCGCAATGCCAAGGGCGAGACCGTGCTGGGCCTCGCGGCCGCGGGCGGCGATGTCGACGTGGTCCTCCTGCTGCTGTCCGCGTCCACCCTCGACGTCAACGCGACCAATGCCAAGGGCAGGACGCCCTTGCACCAGGCGGTGGAGCGCTCGAACGCGCTGATCGTCGGCGCGCTGCTGGCGCACGAGGCGATCCGGCCGGACCTGCGCGACGCCCAGGGCGACACCGCCTTGCATGTCGCCACCGAGCGCGACGACGCCTTGTGCCTGGAGCTGCTGCTCGATGCGCCCGGGGTGGCGGTCAATCCGGCCAATGCCCGGGGGCAATCGCCGCTGCGGCTCGCGATCGAGACCGGCAAGCTGGAGGCGGCGCGCGCCTTGCTCGAGAACTGGCGGGTCGATGTCGACGCGCTGGACGGGCCGCAGGGGACGCATCTCCTGCATCGCATGGCGGCCGAGGGCGGTTTCGAGCCGGCATTGGTGACCCTGCTGGCGTCGCATCCGCTGCTGGCCAATCGCCCCGATGGCCACGGCCATACGCCGCTGGACCTGGCCATCGCCAACGACCAGCATGCGGCGCTGGCCGCGCTGCTGGGCAGCGACCGGGTCGAGACCGAACGGCTCGACGAGCAGCTCCGCGGCCCGCTGCAGCAGGCGCTGGAGCGCATCGCCGAAACATCCGCGGGCCATCAGCGAGACCGCCGCATCAAGACGCTGCGGGTGCTGATGAACGCGCGCACCATCGATCCCAACGAGATCTTCGCCAATGGCGAGACCTTGCTCACCCAGCTGTGCGCCCGGCCCGCGGGCGACGATCCGCGTGGCGGGCAGGCGCTCGCATCGGCCACGCTGGCCGAGCTGCTCAAGCGCAGCGACGGCCGGCTCGACCTGAACAAGGCCAACGCCCATGGCAGGACGCCGCTGGAGGTCGCGGCCGGTACGGCCGACACCGCCGACGCGGGCAACGCGGGCAATGCGGCCAACACGGGCAACGCCGATCTGCTGCGCCTCCTGCTGAAGGACGCCGGGGCCGATCCCAACGTGCTGGTGGGCTGGCTGACGGCCTCGCCGGAGCAGGCCCATCGGCGGCTGCATCCGCATGGCCAGCGACTGTCGCGGGCCGAGCTCGAGCGCTTCGTCGACAGCACCCTGGCGCAGTGGGCCGACAAGCCGGATGCCTCGGGCCGGCGCAACCGCCTGGCCCATGTCGCCAATGCCGCGCTGGGCGCGCGGTTGGCCGCGCGCGAACGCGCCGACCTGGCGGCGGGCCGTGCGCCGCCGGCGGATTGCGCCAAGGGCGCCGTGTTCCGGTTGTCGCTCGCGGTGGAGCAGTGCCTGGACACGCAGCAATATCGGCCGCTGGCCGAGCGGGCGGCCGCGCTGCTGGCGCAGGCGCCCGCCGGCCAGCGCGCCTTCAACCTCCAAGGCGTGGAGGTGTCCCGCACCGAGATCGAGTCCTGGGCCGCGGGCAAGCTGCCGGAGGGCGGCGTGAACCGCCTGATCGATGCCCGCGTCGCGCAGGCCGGGCTGGCCAATGCGCACAACATCGGCCTGACCGCGCGTGGCCACCTGATCATGCAGGCCATCCGCGAGCGGCTTCCCGCCGAGCGGCTGACCGAAGCGCAATGCATCGCCGCGGTGCGCGCCGCCATTCAAGCGGCGCCGGACGTCGATGCCGACTGGCGGCGCCAGGCGGCGCTCGGCCTGGACATGGCCCTCGCGCACACCACGCGGGTCGGTGAAGGCCTGGACACCACGGTCGGCGAGGCGCTGACGACGATGTGGAACCACATCGCGTCGCAGGCCGCGCCCGCATCGCCGGACGAGTCCGAGGCCGACGCGGCACGGCGGCAGGCGTTGCACGGCGCGCTGACGCGCTCGCTGCTCGACAGCATGGTCGACATGAGCGCGGGCTACTGCGATACCGGCTGCGTGCAGCGCATCCTCTACTGCGTCGACGGCATCGACCTCTCGCTGCTGCCCGCGGAGCCGACCGCCGAGTTCATCCGCGACGAAATCGGCACGCTGGCGGGCCGGGTGAACAACCGGTTCGAAGCGCTCTACGGCGACAGCGAGGCCGACCTGAAGGCCAAGGGCGAGGGGGTGGCCAAGGCCTGCGCCGATGGCACGCCATTGAGCGCGAAGGAGCGCAAGCTCATCGCGCGCTACCAGCGCCAGCGGCCGATCGACGAGCAGTTGGTGATCCAGCTGAAGCAGGACCTGCTCGAGGCGGCCGTCGTCGGCGAGCTCGTCGAGCGCCGGGGCTGGAGCCCGGCCGCCGTGCGGCCCGAGCTCGACCGGACGAAGGCGTTCATGAACGACCTGTGATCGCCCCGGGACCGTGAAGGCCCCGGGCGCCGCTCAGCCGTGCAGGCGCGTCGCCGTGGCTTCGTCTTCGGTCGTGCCGCGCAGCGTCTGCGTCGGCGTCTCGTCGAAGCGGCTGCGGTAGTTGTGGACCAGCGTCGAGCGGTTCTTCACGCCCCAGCGGGAGGCCACCTCGAGCACGCCGGCCTCGCCGCCGCCGGCCTGCAGGTCGCCGTGGATGCGCTCGACGCGGCGGGTGCGGATCATCTCCGCCGGCGTGACGCCCAGGTGGGTGCGGAAGGCCAGTTGCAGCGCGCGCTCGGTGACGCCGACATGCGCGGCGACCTGGCGCACCGACAGATGCTCATCGGTCAGGTGATCCATCATGAACTGATAGGCGCGGCGATAACGCAGCGGCAGCCGCAGCTTGGCCGGATCGCCGGCGTCCGCGCCGGCCTTGGCCTGCTGCAGGAAACCTGGCGCACGGCCGGCCGCCGCGTAGGTGCGCAGCGACTGCACCGCTTGCTGCGTGTGCAGGCGGTACAGCCGCAGCGCGTCGAGGTGGCGGCCCTGCTGCTGGTGCAGCTTGGCCTGGCAGTACTGCAGCTCCAGCGCGTGACGGCTGCGGTGCATCTGCTGCTCGTTGAAGGTCAGCGGCGCCAGCAGCTCCGAGGCGGCGTGCGACGCGCCGCGGCCCATCAGCATCAGCGCGCCCTCGATGCGGGCCTGGGTCTCGAACTCGCTCAGGCGGCGGTCGCGCAGCCAGGCCAGCTGGTGGGCGACCTGGGCCGCGGCGGCCGGGCCGGTGCAGTCGGCGGCGAGCATGCGCCGCAGGTGATCCATGCGCGCTGCCACCAGCGGCGACCAGCTGCGGACCGCGTCCGCGGCCGCGCCGAGCTGCTGATGCATCAGCGTGTTGTCCGGCGCCTCGGACGCGCCTTCGCGGTAGACCGAGCCCAACGCGTGGTCGTTGAGCGCGTCGCCGCCGCGCTCGCGGTGCAGGGTCGCCAGTTCCAGCGCCATGCAGTCCACGAGCTGCGCGAAGCGCGGGTCGCCGAGCGAGGCGGCGAGGTTGCGCGCCGCGTCCAGCGAGCGCATCGCGCTGCCGCAGTCGCCGGCGCGCAGCATCGCCTGCGCGACGCCGGCCATCGCCTCGACGCGGGCCGCCACCGGCGCGCGGGCGTCGTCGCCGACGGGGCCCAGGCAGTCGATCGCGCGGCCGGGCTTGTTCAGGTGCAGCAGCATCGCGCCCTGGTCCATCGCGCCGTACCAGCGCACCATGTGGCGCGACATCGCTTCGTAATGTCGCAGCTGGCGCTGGAACAGCTCCTCGGCGTCCTCCTCGCGGCCGCAGGCGAGCATCGCGCGGCCCAGCAACTGGCCCAGGGCCGCACGCTGCGGCGCGGCGTCGGGCGTGCGCTGCAGGCGCTCGAAGTGGTCGCCGCCCATCCGCAGCGCGGCGGGCAACTGGCCCTCCAGCGCCAGGCGGGCCAGTTCGCCATGCAGGGGCGCGGCGCGCAGCGAGGTCATTGCAAGCAGAAGCATGGAATCTCCATCGGGGTCGTGAACGGAATGACGCTCATGCTAGGAGGGAGCCCCTTCGCGATGGATCACAAGGCCTCGGCGAAATCCTCACGAATCCTCTTTTCGTTTCCCGACAGTTTCACGGTGTTGCCGTGTCATTCGTGAACGGACGCAACAGCGCTTGCCGGTGCGCGGCGCGCGTGCAAAAGCGACGAGGCCCGCGCGTCTGTCGACGGGCGGGCCCGGGGAAGCGGCGGATGCCGCGAGGGACAAGAGGCGCCAGCGTCAGCCGGCCGCCTGCGCGATCTTCGTGCCGATGTCCTTGATCGCCTTGGCCTGCGCCTCGACGAAACCCTTGACCATTTGCAGCTGCGCCATGTCCATCTGGAACTTCATGTTGATCTCGTTGATCTCCCGGAGGTTGTCCATCGAGGTCTTGGCATCCTCCTTGGCCTGCGTCGTGGACTCCTTGCCGCCGTTGGCCAGGATGCTGTTGGAGCTCTCGTTGTGCGGGCCCGGCTTGTTCGGACCGTCGGGGCCGCCGGGGCTCTGCGGCACCAGCCCGAATTTTTCGCCGATGCTCGCGCGCGGCGCCATGCCGGTGTCCGCGGAGGCGCGCGTCTGCAGGCCGATCGGCGCGTCCTGGGTCTGGGGCGGTGCCTGGAGGTCCGACGGCTTCAGCGGTGTCGGCTGGAAGTCCGACGGTCGGACCAGCGGGGTATTGATGCCGGAAATTTCGGGCATGGTGAGCTCCTGGGGATGGCTGCGTGGCAGCCGGGTGGGGAGGTGCGCGTCCTGGCCGGGCGCGCGGACGGGGAAATCAATCCTTGGGCAAGGGCCGCGCGCCGGTCTTCCACCGGGCCGCGAAGGCGGCGGCGACCGCGCCGGTGTCGCCCTCGGCGCCGGTGAACAAGGCGCGCGCCACCAGGCGCGGGCCGACCTCGCGAGCCAGCGGCTCCGCGGTCTCGCCGAGCTCCAGCCCGGGCTCGTTGAGCACATGGCGGGCGACGCGCCGCGCGGCCTCGAGCAGCGCCCGCGTGGCCAGGGCGACCTCGGCCTCCGAGGCCGTCGCGCCGAGCGCGCAGCGCAGGCGCTTCACCACGGTCAGGCACTGCGGGGACTCGGAGAGCGCGGCCAGGCCGGCGATCGCTTCGGCCGTCAGGCGCGCGGTCTTCGCGACGAAGCAGCGCGAGGTGTCGACCACCAGCCGCCGCGACAGCGTGTCCACGTGCAGCGGATGAGCCCCGAGATCGCCGAGCACGCGCGGCGCGGCATCGACCAGCCGGCGATAGGCGAGGGCGTCCACATAGGCCTGGTCGAGCCCGCCGCGCAGGAACATCGCCAGCGACGGCGACAGCACGCCGGCGTGGCCGTTCACGAGTTGAGCCAGTCGCAGCTGCAGGCCTTCGACGCTGAAGCAGCGCACGGTCAGCAGCGTGTCGCCGCCTTCGGCCGCGCGGGCGGTCTTCCAGACCGTGCCGACGTCGACGTCGAACAGGCCGCCCTGGGCCGTGTCGTCGCGGCCGCGCCGCGGCAGCGGCGGGTCGAGCATCAGGTGCGGGGTCAGCGTCGCGTGCGCGGCCGTTGCCGCGGCGCCGCGCAGGGCGGTCGATGGTGAAGCCAAGGTCATGACGGATCCTCCTTCCAAGGGACAGCTTGGGTGGGGACAGCATCCGCCTCGCGGCGGCGGCGCGCGCCGGGCAGGCGAAGCGGCATGGAGGGATACGAAACGCAACAGCCGCGCGCGGCGCCTCAATGGGCCGACTGGAACCAGGCCCCCAGGTCGCGTGCCATCGTGTGCAGCGCCAGCTGCGGCTTGACCTGGTCGAAGAACACCGCCACCAGCAGCACCAGCATCAGCAGCGCCACCGCGCCCTTGATCGGCTGGCTCAGGTTGTTGGGCTCGAGCTTGTCGGCCGTCTTGGAGATCAGGCCGATGCCCAGGTCGATCAGCAGCAGCACCATCACGACGGCGCTGCAGATCTTGATCATGGCCTGCAGGTAGCCGGTGATCTGCGCCTGCAGGAAGCGCTCGAGCAGGTTGGACCACTCGGGCATCGCGCGGTCCAGCGGCCACCACTGGAAGGATTCGAACAGCAGGCCCACCAGCGCCAGCAGCCCGCCCAGCAGGTAGAAGCCGCAGATCGCCAGCTGCGAGAGCAGGTTGCCCACCGGGGTGCTCTGCTCGCCGCTGAGCGGATTGGTCTGCTGGACGTTGTTGTAGCCGGCCTGGTTGTCGATCAGCACGCCGATGCCCTCGGCCACCCAGAACACGGTGGAGACCGCGTAGCCCAGCAGCAGCCCGATCAGGCCCTCCTTGGCGATCAGCACGCACAGGGCGAAGGTCGACAGGTTGTCCACCACCTGCAGCGGCTGGCCGCAGGCGATGAAAATGCCGATGGTCAGCGCCAGGCCGTTGCGCACCACGCCCTGCAGCACCTGGTCGTTGGTGACCGGCAGCACCAGCATCGCGACGTAGCCGCGCAGGCTGCACAGCGCCAGCAGCGTCAGCAGGCTCTTGACCGATTCGCCGAGGTGGATGAGCGCCTCGGTGCCGCCCAGCGGATCCGGGGCCGCCATCTCAGGCCGCCTCCGGCTGACGGTCGGGTCGCGCGGCCAGCAGGCGCGCCACCGAGGCCTCCTCGGCCTCCTCGTCCTGCTGGTCGTCCTGCTCGGCCTGCTGCGTGCGGAGCGTGGTCTCCAGCCGCTGCCGGCAGCCGTCGAGCTGCTGCTCGCCGCGCCGGCGCGCGTGCTGGGCGGACACGACGGCCTGCTGCGCCGCCTCGACCTGCCGCTCGCCGTCCTGCACCCGCTTGGCCGCGGCCAGCGTGGTGCGCGTGGCTTCCTCGAGCAGGTGCTGCAGCGTCACCAGGTCGCTGGGGCGGAACCCCGCCGCGGTGCCGGCCAGGGCCTCGAGCTTGGCGCGCTGCGCGTCCTCGCGCGCGCGACAGCCGTCGGCCTCGGCCGTCAGCGCCTCCAGCTGCTGTTGCCGCTGGCGCGCCTGGGCCCGGGCGGCATCGAGGGCCGCGTCCAGCTGTTCCAGCCGGCGCTCCTTCAGCCGGACGAGGGTGCGCCATCCGCGCGTGCTGCTCATGGGTCGGGCCTCCGTGAATGGGAAGGGATGGCCATGCCGCGTCGGGACAGCCGCTGGCGAGCTTGCGCCGCGCGAGGGCATCATCCGGCGCGCGGCGCGAAGCCGTCCGCGCGACCGCGAAGCGCCGATTCGCATCACCGTTGGAGGCGTTCGGGGCGGGTGGCGGATTTCATGGAGATAAGTTGGTGATGAGACGGAAATGAACAGGAGATGAACCGGACGTGAACGTTACAGAGCGTTGACCTGAACCCTGTATGAACCGCCTCAGGATGTGCTTCTTGTCACAACAAGGGCCATCGAGACGCAACTGAACGTGAGCCAAACTGGAACCCTGATAGATCAGGAAATGAACTATTTCGCTCAAGGCGACGGCTTCGGGATGGGCCGTCATTTCGGAACGGGGAGCCGTTCCCAGCCGTCACGCCGGCCTGCAATGGAAGACACATTCCACCGTCGTGGCACAGGAGAAATTCAGTGAAGCTCGTTGGACTGTTCATCAACAAGGCCCGGCAGGCGGCCTTGGTGCGCGACCTGTCGGCGCATGGCGTGGAGCTCCGGCCAATGCCGTCGTCGGCGGCGCTGCTGCAGGCGATCAAGCGCGGGGAGGCGCAGGCGGTGCTGCTGGAGGATGCCGACACCAGTCTGATCGACTGGCTCGCCATGCTGCAGCTGCGCCTGGGGGGTGTCGTGCCGATCCTGGTCGTCGGTGGGGACAACGCTGTCGGCATGGTCGACGCGATGGCGCATGGCGCGACCGACTACGCCGACTACGTGGACTCGGTCGAGCCGCTGCTGACCCGGCTGCGGGCCCGCGTCGGCCGGCCGCAGCAGCTGCGGCGCATGGGGCTGGAGGTCGGCCCGTACTCGCTCGATGCGGCCGCGTCGGCGGTGCGGCGCGACGACCAGGAGATCAGCCTGACCGCACGCGAGTTCGCGCTGGCCTGGGTGCTGTTCTCCAACGCCGGGCGCGTGGTCAGCGCGTCCAGCCTGACCGCGCGGGTCTGGGGTGGCGGCACCGACATCTGCAAGCGCACGCTGGAGCAGCATGTCTACCGACTGCGGCGCAAGCTGAGCGGCGGCGCGACCGGGGCGGTGGTGCGGATCCAGGCGATCTACAGCATCGGCTACCGGCTCGACCTGCTGCATGAGCAGCCGCTGGCCTGGGCCATGCCGGACTACGGCAGCGCCGCCACCGCCCAGCTGCCGCTGCATGCGCGCGGCCTGCCCCAGGAGCAGCCGCCGGGCTACCTGCGCCACCTCTGGCCCGGCGAGTTCTGAGCGCGCCTCAGGCGCGGATCCAGAAGTAGTCGCCGGCGCAGATGCCGGCGAACATCTCCTCGGTCGCATTGGCGATGTTGTCGCGCCAGTAGCGACCGTGCTCGGCGTAGTGGGTCAGGGTCTCGGCCAGCCAGGGCGCGTCGATGCTGTCGCCCAGCGGCACGCGCACGATCAGCACGATGCCGCCGGTGTCCGCATGCAGGCCCAGCTGCGCCTGGTCCTGGGCGTAGACGCTGAGGTTGGCTTCCAGCAGCAGCCGGAACACGCGCAGCGTGCGGCCGGCGGTGACGATGCCGTAATGGAAGTTGAGGTACATCGCGCCGGGATCGTTCGAGAAGTTGGCGAGGTTGACCTCGAAGCCCTCGACCTCGATGGTGCCGCGGCGCAGCACGGCGTCGGCGTCCGGCAGCTCGATGAGCTGGCAGAGGTCGCGCACCAGTGACTGGAAGCGTTCCTGGCTCATGGGTCACGCGGCCGGGGCGGCCATCGAGGTCGCGCAGACCATCTCGATGCGGTCGCAGCTCAGGCGGGTCTGCAGCGGCGTCCGCGGCCGGTCCGCGTTCAGCAGCAGCAGGGGCAGCAGGGCGTGGCGGTTCTGGCGCGCTTCCTCGGCAGGATCGGCGGAAGCGGCTGGATTGGCCGGCGCCGTGGCCCGTGGGCCTGGCTCGGAACGCTGGTCGAGCAGCGCCTGCTTGACCCGCGCGAGCGTCGCCAGCGGTCCCGGCTCCGGGCGCGACTGCAGGTAGGCGCGCACCGCCACCAGGCGCAGCGCGGCCAACTGCGTGACCAGACCCACCGGCTCGCCGGGAGCCGTCGGGGCGCCGCGTCCGGCCGCCGCCGCCTCGAGTTCGAGCAAGGCGCCGACGAGCGCCATCGCCCGGTACTCGGGCGACGCGGCGGCGATCGCGTCCGGCGAGGCTGGCGCCAGGGCCCGAGCGTTGGCGCCGGCCAGGGCCTCGAACGCCGACTGCCACGCACCGGCGCTGGCGCCGGACGACGGCGCGGAACGCGCGCCGATGCGCCAGCGCCGGTCGTGGCGCGCCTCCTCGCGGCGGTCGTCCTGCTCGCGCTCGCCGGGATCGTCATGGCGCGTCAGCGGTCCCAGGTCCAGGCCGGGGGCGCGCTCCGCCTGCTCGGCCGCGGCGAAGCCCGGCATCGAAGGCAACGGCGGCGCGTTGGCGTGCTCCTCATGGTCCGGTCCCGCCGCGCCGGTGCCGGGCGGCGACGGCGGGCGGCGGCGCAAGGGCGTCGGGCGGCGGGGCGGCGGCGGCGCGGGCGCGCGGACCGTGCGGAACACATAACCGCGGAACTGCCCCCGGTGCCCATGACCGGCCTGCGCCAGCGCGTCGTGCGGATCCAGGTTGTGGCGGTGCGCCACGGCGGCGCTTTTGGCCTCGGACACGCGCGCCGCCGCGGCGGCGGCGTCTGCGGCCAACTGGCGGCGGATCGATCCGGCGCTCATAGGAACATCGCCGCGAGCAGGTTCTCGGAGAAGCGCAGCAGCGTCGAGCCGGCCCAGGGCGCGCAGATCGCCACCACCACCGTCACCGCCAGCAGCTTGATGCCCTGCGAGATGCTGGAGTCCTGCAGCGAGGTGATCGCCTGCACGAAGGAGATCAGCAGGCCGACGATGGCCGACACCGCCACCGCGGGCAGCGACAGCATCAGGCACATCATGAGGGCTTCGGAGGTGAGGCGGATGATGTTCTCGTAATGCATGGCGGGTTCCGGTCGGAGCGTCCCGGAGCGGGGACGCCAGGAGGCGCGAGGCACGCGAGGGACGTCCGTGGGGCGGCCATCGGCGCTGGGCAGCGGCAGATCAGCGGTAGGTCAGCACCAGCCCGTGGATGAGCTTGGGCCAGCCGTCCAGCACGATGAACAGCAGCAGCTTGAACGGGATTGCGACGTTGGTCGGCGTGACCTGGGACAGGCCCATCGCCAGCAGCACGTTGGCGATCACCAGGTCGATGACGACGAAGGCCAGGTAGAGCAGGAAGCCGATGCGGAAAGCCGCCGAGAGCTCGGTGAGCAGGAAGGCCGGCGCCAGCACCAGCAGGTCGTCCTTCTTGAGCTGGGCGGCGCGCTCGGCGGGCCAGATGGCGGCGGCGGACTTCAGGAAGAAGGCCTTCTCGGCCGGATCGGCGTGCTTGTCGAGGAAGCGGCGGAAGGGCTCGCGCGCGGCGTCGGCGGCGCCCAGCAGCTGCTGCGCGTTGGACTGCGTCGCCGAGGTCGAGGCGCCGCGCATCTGCTCCGAGGCCTCCATCAGCACCGGCGCCATGATGTAGCAGGACACGATCATCGCCACGCCGTTCAGGACCATGTTGGGCGGCACCTGCTGCACGCCGATGGCGTTGCGCAGCAGGCCCAGCACGACGGCGATCTTGGTGTACGAGGTCACCACCATGGCGGCGAACGGCAGCACCGCCATCGCCGCCAGCACCAGGAACAGCGAGACCGGATCGGTGCTCGGCAACGGCATCATGACGACAGCCCCGGGGTCAGGCCGGTGGAGGCCGCGGCGCCGCCGGACGCCACGCCCAGGCCCATCCGCACGATGCGCACGCCGAGCTGGTCGCCGATGGCCACCAGCTGCCCCAGGCCGAGCGTCTGCCCATGGCAGACCAAGCGCACCGTCGCCTCGGGCAGCGGCACGTCGAGCTCGATGACGGCGCCTTCGCCGAGGCTGGCCAGCTCGCCCAGCGCGATGCGGGCGCTGTCGATCTCGAAGGACACCGGCACCTGCAGATGCTCCAGCCCTTCGGCCGGCGGCATGGCCAGCGGCGCGGCGGCTGCCTCGTCGACGAGGCGGGGCGGGGCCGCGAGGTGGGCGCGGGAGGCATCGAGGTCGAGGTCGGCAGTGGCTTGCATCGTGATTCCCAGTCCGAATTTCAAGGTGACGCGCCAGCGCGGTCCGGCGCGACGCGCGGCGCCGGCCAGCACCACGTCGCCGGGGGTCAGGCCGTGCAGCGCGCGCTGGCCCAGCGGTCGCTCGAAGAGCGCGAGACGCATCGGCACCCGCAGCGCGGCCAGCCGTCCCAGCGGCGAGGCCGTGCCGTCGCGCATCAGCGCATCGAGGTGATCCGCCAGCGCGCGATCCAGCCGCGCCAGCGACAGCTGCCCGGCACCGACGTTCAGCGCCGGCAGGCCGCCATCGCCGAGCGCCTGCGACGGATAACGGCGCACCGCGCCGACCCGCAGGCCGGGGAACAGCGGCGCCAGTCGCGCGGCCAGCGGCGCCAGCAGCGCATCGGCGACCTCGCGGGCCAGCTCGGCATCGGGCAGTTCCGCCGCCATCGCCAGCGCGGGCCATTGCGACGGATCCAGCGCCACGTCGGCGCGGCCGGCCGCGCTGCGCAGGTCCAGCGACAGCAGCTCCGTCGGCGGCCGCGCCGCATGCACCTGCGTGGCCAGGCCCAGCCGCTCGGTGAGCCAGCGTGGGAAGCGGCCGTCGAAGCCGAGGCGCGCCGCGCGCGCCGCCGCCGGCCGCAGCGCCGGCAGGCGGCCGGCCAGGCTCTCCGCGCGGGCCACGGCGCCACGCGGGGGCGGGGCGTTGGTCGGCGTCGTGGCGGTCAGCTCAGGCGTCATAGGACTTCGATGTCGATGCCATGGGGCAGTTGGGGCAGGCGCTCGAGCTGCTCGAGCAGCCGGGGCCGGTATCGGCAGACTAGGTGGTGCGACTGTGGCGACTGCGTCGAGAAGCGAAGCGCGAGCCAGTGCTGCGAAAGGCTCAGCTGCAGCGTCGTGTCGGGCAGCACGGCCGGATCCATCGGGATCGTGACGGTCCAGTTCACGATGGCCGGATCGGCGCGGGCGCACAGGGTGGCGATGGACGCGGCCATGCGCTCGGGCCAGTCGTCCGCGGCGGCGGCCGGCACGTCCGGTCCGTCGTCATCGGCGGGGACATCGAGCGCCTCCGGCGCCTGTCCTTCGTCCTGCGGCGGCAGCACATGCAGGATCGCCGCGGTGCGCGAGGTGGCCCTTGGTGCCGCCGGCTGGGCAAGCGCGCCGTGACGGTCCGCGGAGGCTTTGGAGCCGGCCCCTGGCGTGGAGGCGGCGCTTGTGTCCGGCGCGGTCGAGGCGCTCGACGACGCCGGCGTGGCGGCTTCGGCCGTCTCCTGCCTGCGCGGCGCGCCGAGCGTGCGTCTGAACCGGTCCGCCGACTGCTGCGCCGCCGCCTGCGCGGCCGCGGCGGGGCGTCCCGCGACCTCGGCGGGTTGCAGCAGCCGCAAGGGACGGCGGGGCTCGGTGCGCGACATGGGGCCCGCTGGTCCGCGCGCTCAGCCGCTCACGCGACCGATCGGCCGCAGCTCGACGAGGCTGCCCAGTTCCTGGAAGGAGTAGACGCGCAGCCACTCGAGCCGGCCCTCGATCATCTTGCGCACGTAGCGGCGGATGTCCATCGAGGTGACCAGCGCCACGCCCTGCGACGGCGCGCCGGCCAGCTCGGCGATGCGGTCGGTCAGGGCCATCGCGTTCTCCGGCGGCATCGCCAGGTAGTTGCCGGCCGGCGTGGGCTTGATGCACTGACGGATCGCCTGCTCGATGGCGGGATCCAGCAGCACCGCCGACAGGTGGCCGCGACCTGCGGTCGCCTCGAAGGCCAGGTAGCGGCCGAGGTCGCCGCGCACGTACTCGGTGAGCAGCAGCATGTCCTTCTCCTTCGGACCCCAGGCGATGAGGCTTTCGAAGATCGAGCGCACGTTGCGGATCGGCACCTGCTCCTCGAGCAGCCGGCGCAGCACTTCCGCGATGCGCTGCAGCGGCAGCACCTTCTGCACCTCGGCGACGAGGCCCGGGTACTCGGGCGAGACGCGGTCGATGACCCACTGCACCTCCTGCACGCCCATGAACAGATGGGCGTGGCGGCGCAGCACGCCGAAGACCTGCGCCGCGATCACCGACTCCAGGTCCATGCACGCGCCGCGCTGCGCTTCGGGCACCGCGGCGGGCGGCAGCCACAGCGACTCGGCGTGATGCAGGATCGGCCCATGGCGCTGGGCCGCGCCGGCGAGCGCGCTGCTCGGGTCGTTCAGCAGCAGCAGCCGGCCGGGCACCGTGTGCTGGCTGGCGGGCACGTCGTTGAGCAGCACGTCGAAGCGGTGCTCCGGCAGGTCGGCCGACACCCACATTGCCGCGCCGGGGAAGGGCAGGCCCAGGTGGGCCTGCAGCTTGTGGCGTTCGGACTCGAGCGCCTCGTCGAGGCGGTCGGCCTCGAGCAGCTCGCCCAGCGGGCGCGACATCCGGATTGCCAGCGGTTTGGCGAAGTGGGGCGGCTGCTGCAGGATCGCGGGCGCGTCGCCCTTGCCGCCCTCGCGCTGCAGGGCGCTGATCGGCTTGGACAGGACGGTGGCTTCCTCCTTGCGCTGGCGCTTGCCCAGCCAGTGGGCGATGGCCACCAGGCCCATCGCCAGGCCGAGGAACTGCAGCGCCGGGAAACCCGGCACCAGCGCGAAGGCCATGGTCAGGCCGCCGGCGAGGTAGATGGCGCGCGGATTGCGCGAGAGCTGCGCGCCGATCTCCTGGCCCAGCGAACGCGGCTTCTTCTCCTGCTCGTCGGCGACGCGGGTGATCAGCACGCCGGCGGCCACGCAGATGAACAGCGAGGGCACCTGCGACACCATCGCGTCGCCGATGGACAGCACGGCGAAGCGGGTCGAGGCCTCGCCCGCGGTCATGCCGTGGTACAGCACGCCGACCACGATGCCGGCCAGGATGTTGACCATCGTGATGATCAGGCCGGCGATGGCGTCGCCCTTGACGAACTTCATCGCGCCGTCCATGCCGCCGTGCATCTGGCTTTCCATCGCCAGCATGGCGCGTTTGCGCTTGGCTTCCTCGGCGGTGAGGATGCCGGCGCGCAGGTCGGCGTCGATGCTCATCTGCTTGCCGGGCATCGCGTCGAGGGTGAAGCGCGCACCGACCTCGGCCACGCGCTCCGAGCCCTTGGAGATCACGATGAACTGCACCACCGTGATGATGATGAACACGACGATGCCCACCACCAGGTTGCCGCCCACGACCAGGTTGCCGAAGCTCTCGATCACGTGGCCGGCGTCGGCGTGCAGCAGGATGGCCTTGGTCGAGGCGATGTTGAGCGACAGCCGGAACAGCGTCGTGAACAGCAGCAGCGACGGGAACGAGGACAGCGACACCGCGTTGGGGATGAACAGGGTGGTCATCAGCAGCAGCACGCTGACGGCGATGTTGATCGCCAGCAGCGTGTCGATCAGCATCGTGGGCAGCGGCAGGATCATCAGCGCCACGATGGCGACGATGAGCGCGGCCATCGTGAGGTCGTTGCCCATGGTGGGGCTGAGGCGCAGGGCAGCCATGGCGGCGGGTCCTTCCGGGTGGGATCAGGGAGTGGGCGGTGGCGCGGCGGGCCGCGGCGGCTCGGTGGAGGAGGCGGCGGGCGCGGTGGAAGCGCCGGGTGCGCCGGATGCGACGGATGCGGGGAGGGGCGCCGGCGAGGTCAGCGTGTGCAGGTAGGCGACCCAGCGCAGCACGGCGGCGACGGCCTCGAAGAGTTCCTCGGGGATGGCGTCGTCGACCGGCAGCTTGTGCAGCGCGCGCGCCAGCGGCGGGTTGCCGACGATGGGCACGCCGGACTTCTCGGCGATGGCGCGGATGCGCAGCGCCTCGGCGTCCATGCCCTTGGCGACGATGACCGGCAGCGGCGTCTCGCCGGGCTCGTAGCGCAGGGCCACCGCGTAGTGGGTCGGGTTGGTGACGACGACAGTGGAGCCGGGCACGCGCTGCTCGGGCGGCGAGGTGGCCATCTCGTGCGCGAGCTGCTTGCGCTGGCCCTTGAGCTGCGGATCGCCTTCGCTCTCCTTGTGCTCGCGCTTGATCTCGTCCTTGGACATCTTCTGGTCGCGCTTGAACAGCCATAGCTGCAGGCCGAAGTCGACCGGTCCGACGATGATGAAGACGAGGCAGCCGGCGGAGATCAGCTTGATCAGGGCCTTCCAGCCGAGCACGCCGACGCCGACCGCGTCGAAGTAGGCCGCGCCGACCAGCAGCGGCACCAGGCCGCGGATCATGACCCAGAGCACCGCGCCGAGCGCGATGGCCTTGGCCACCATCTTCAGGAAGTCGATGATCGAGCGGACGGAGAAGAGCTTCTTGACGCCCTCGGCGGGGTTGAGCTTGTCGAACTGCAGGTTGAGCGGCTCGAACGACAGGTTGAAGCCGACCTGCGCGAAGGACGCGATGACGCCCAGCGCCACCGACACGGCGACGAAGGGCAGGGTGGCGAGGAAGCCGGAGCGGGCGATGTCGACGGTGAGCGCGAGCAGTTCCTCGTTGCTCTTGGCGACGACGCCTTCGCGCAGCGCGCGGATGATGAGGCCGGAGAGCTGGTCGAGCGTGGACTCGGCCATCACGATCAGCACGATGAGCAGGCCCACCAGGCCAAGCGCCGCGTTGACGTCCTGGCTCTTGGGGCTCTGGCCCTTCTTGCGGGCGTCGTCGAGCTTCTTCTTTGTCGGCTCTTCGGTCTTTTCGCCGGACATGGTGGGCGGGCCTCGCAGGCAGGAGCAGCGCGGCCGCTGCGACAGGGGTCAATCTAGAGGCCGGATCCATCGCGGCCGCAGGGCGAGGCGAAGCGATGCGATCGGGCGCGAAGCCGGTATTGCTCCCTCTCCCGCTTGCGGGAGAGGGCCGGGGTGAGGGCGAGCGGCCTGCGCGGGCCGCCTCCCTCAACCGCGCGGGAACAGCACGTCGTTGTGCGCGCCTTCCGAGTTGTCGGACACGCGCATCTCCAGGCCGAGCAGCGACACGCCCGGCTGGTTGGCGGTGTTGAACACGTTGTTGATCACCAGCCGCCGTGGCTGCCAGGTCGACTCGTCCGCGAGGAAGGCCTCGCGCTCGGCGTGCATCGCCGCCGCTTCCTCGTGCTGGCCGAGCTTGCGGGCCAGCGCGATGCTCGCGTCGTAGCCGTCGACCGTCGCCGCGGCCGGCACCTGCAGGCAGTCCACCACCAGGTACTGCTTGAACTGGTTGTCCAGCACCGCCGCATCCTGGAAGAACTGCTTGAAGTCGGCCTCCGACGCCTGCTGCCGGAGGCGGAAGTCCTCCGGCGCCGGCTTGAAGTCGCTGGGGAACTTCGTGTACGTGTTGCCGTGGTTGATCCAGCGCGCCCGGTCGCCCTCCGCGGCCTGCTCGAAGCGCGGCAGGTCGAGGAACTCGCTCACGCGACGGCTGCGCATCGGCGCCGTCACGCCGTCCATCGTGACGAGCCGCTTGGTCACCTCGACGCCACCAACCCGGTCCGCGCTCCGGCTGGCGCCGGCCACGTCGCCCGCATTGACGGTCCTGCCATCGCCCAGATCCTTCAGCCGCACGCTGAGGCTGGCCGCCGCACCGGTCTGCCGCAGGGTCCGCACGCCGGCCTTCACCTCCTGGTAGCGGTAATGACCCGAGGCCTCCTCGGCCACGGTCTGGCGCACCTCGCCCTGGCTGCGACCCTGCAGCCAGGCCCCGCGCGCCTGCGCGACCTGCGCCGTGTCGTCCGGCACCGCGGCGGGCCCGGGCGCGGCCGCCGTGCCCGCGGTGGGCGCCGCCGCCTCCTGCGGCTGCCCCGGCACGGGCCGGGAAATGGCCAGCTGCGGACTGAGGACGTTGCCCGCGAGCTCGCCCCGTTTGGATTCGCGGTTGTACTGGCCGAGCAGGTTGAGCGAGGCTGCGTCGACGGTCGACAGGATCGCGTCGACGGGACCGGCATGGCCCTTCTCCTGCCACAGCACCGCGCTGCGCAGCATGTCCTCGAACTCGCGCTGGTTCGTCGCCTCGGTCGTCTTGTCGCGCGGCACGCGGGCCAGCAGGCCGTTCTGCCACTGGTTCTCGTAGCTGCCGGTGGCGGTCAGGTCCGCCATGCGCATGCCGGCCGACACCAGGTCGAAGTCCTGCTTCAGCGACATGCCGACCCCGCCGCCGAGCTTGGCGCCCACCGTGCTCTGCGTGCCGACGGTGAGGTAGTAGGCCTGCGTCGTCATGCCGATCTCCATCACCAGGTCGTGCTGGTACTTGCCCGCCGCGGCCAGCCGCAGGGTCAAGGACATCGGATCGGGCATGCCGGCCTGGCTCAAGCCCAGCTGCACCTTGGAGGTGTCGAAGCCGTAGCTGTTGCCGCCGCTGAACTTGAACTTGTCGCGCAGCGACATCAGCCGGCCGATCGAGATCAGGCCGTCCAGCAGCTGCTGCTTGTCGTCGATCTGGCCGCGGTTCCAGATCGCGGAGCCGACGGCGCGGTCCAGCGTCTTGCGGAACGCGCCCACCGCCTTGGCCGCAACGGGCTCCTTGGCCTCGGTCAGATCGGCGGCGGCGATGCGCGCCAGCTGGTGGGTCGCTTCCGCGGGCGTTACCTGGCCAGCGGCATAGCTCTCCCACATCCTGGACAGCGCCGGATGCTGCGCCAGCGTGCGTTCATCCAGACCGAAGCGCTCCGGGACCCGGACCTCGGCGATCTCCGCGTTGACGATCCGCTCCGGCGCCCCGTCCGGCACGGCGGCGTCCAGCGCCCGTGCCAGCGTCTTGAGCGCGCGTTCCGCCGGCAGCGCCGTGTCGTTGCCGCGCAGCGTGTCGATGGCGGTCCTCATGGCGTCGACCGCCTCCTGGGTGCCGGTGATCAGGCCGGCCTGCGCCAGCGTGCGGGTCGCCGAGCCCACGGCCGACGGGTTCAGCGCCGTGGCGCCGCCGATGGGCAGGGCCCGCGCGAGCGCGCCCATCACGCCGTTCTCGCGCGACACGCTGGACAGCATGTCGGTCGTCAGCCCCTTCAGGTAGTCGTCGGCCTTCTGCAGCGAGCTGCCCGGGCCCTCGTCGAAGAAGGCGTTGCGCACCGCGTTGAACGCGCGCCGGAGGTCGGCATCCAGTCCGTCGAGCTTGAAGTCCGAGGTCTGCAGCACGGCCGCGGCGGCGGTGCGCGCCTGCGCGGGAATGCCAGGCGTGGCGTTCGGAGCGCCTGACGCATCAAGCGTGGCGTCGGCCGAGAACAGCACGCGCAAGGCGGCGTCGCGCCGGGCGGACGCTTCCTTGTCCAGCTTGGGCGCGCCAGGCTCCGGCGGCGCCATCAGCGCGGACAGCATCTCGATGCCGCGCGGCAGCACGGCGACCTCCCGTGCCAGCGCGACGGCGGCGGACTCCGCGGGCGAGCGCGATTCGGGCGATGCCGCCGCGTCGGCGAGTCGCCGGACGTCCAGCGTTCCGAGCGTCTGCAGCGCCTGAGCCGCCTGTTGTCCCTGCGGGCCGTCCAGGGCGAGCTGGCCCGTCTCGCCCCGCTGGCCGAAGGCGACGACGCTGGCGCTGAAGATGTTCTCGAGCGCCGTGTCGCGCGGCAGCTGGTCCTCCTTGGTTGGCCGTGTGCGGAGCCGATCGGCCACCGATCCCAGCGTTTCGCCCAGCGACGAATCGATGGCGGCGGCCCGCCCGAGCACCACGCCGGTCTGCCGGTCCTGCAGCGCATGGAGCTCGCTCAGGGCCGTCGCGTGGCGATGCCGCGCCTGGGCCTCTCCCGCCCAGGCGCGGTCGAGCTTGTCGAGCACACGGCCCAGCAAGGGCGCGACGTCCCCCGGCAGATCCAGGGCGGGCAGCATCGCCTTGTGGGCGTCCACCGCCTGCCGGGCGGCATCGCGCTGCGGGCCGGACGCCTCCCCGGGCAACCCGTGCAGCGCATGGAGCAGCGGCTTGAAGCCGTCGACGAAGTCGCGCAAGGCGGGGCCCTTGTCCTCGGCGGCGGCCTGCAGGCAGAGCACGGACTTGTCGACCTCGACCTCGATGCCGCGTGCCGCGTACTGGGCACCAGCCAAGGCGATCAAGGCCTTCTGCTCATTCACGCGGGTGTCGAGGCGCGGTGCCCCCGAAGCGGCCGCGGCGCGGGCCTCGGCGGGCGCCATGTCGGACAGCGTGGGCGTGGCGCGAGCCCAGAGGCCCACCGACTGCACCGCCGCGACGGCCGCGCCGGCCGCGGTCCGGGACGCGTCGCCCGCCATCTTCAGCAGCGCGGCCCCGGCCGACCCAGAGGGACCGTCGACGACCGGCGCCGCGGTGGCGCCCGCGCCCAGCCACCGGTCGAGCGCCGGCGTCTCCAGCAGGCTCGCCGCGGTCTTCAACTGCGCGTCGCGTCCGGCGGGCACGGAGAAATCGAACCGGTCCGCCTCCAGCGACGGGAACTTCGGCGCCAGCGGCATCTCGCCGGGCGGCCCGCCCGCTGACAGGTGGTTCTTCACCTGATAACCGGGCACCGTGATCGTGGTCGTGAGGGGGTGGTGCTTCTCCGAGCCATAGGGCACCTGGCGCCACCTCAGCTGCGGCGCCACGGCGGTGGACACGCCGATGGACCCGTCGCCGCCGCGCAGGTCGCCGGTCTCGATGTCCCCCTGGGGCTGTCGGCGACGGCGCAGGCCGGTGAAGGTCGAGGACTCCGCCGCGGGCTGGGAGAGGGTCGCGGGCTCCGGCGTCGACGGCTGCGAGCTGGTGGAGGCGCCGGGCGGCAACAGGGTCGCGGGGCTGCGGGTGATCGAGGTGTCCGAGGACATGGGGGCCTTCCTGGTGTTGTTGTTGAAACGCCCAGGTTCGGTGCGAATGGGCACCAGCGCGGGGAACGCGCGAAGCCGCGACCGTCGATGCGAAACACGCCCGGTCGCCGCGCGGGCCGCTTCGTCTGCCCGCCCGGCGCTTCGGCCCATCGCGAAAGCGCGATGACGCGGCCCGGGACCATGCATCGATCGGGCGCCCGGCCGCCCGCCCCAATGACGTCAGCTTCTGGAGACCTTCATGCCCCCGTCGATCGCGAACCAGGGACTGCCCGCCATGCCCTTGCCGCCGAGCTTCGGCGCGGTGCCGGAGCCGGTGGCGGAGCATGGGCCGGGGTTGTCGCCGGAGTGGCGGCAGCGGCTGGACGCCGCGGTGACCCTCTCGCTGCGACGGTCCGGCGATGAGCCGGACGGCCCGAGCCCGGCGCCGGCGCCGGAGTTCTCCGATCCCGTGCCGGTGCCGATGAATCGCCTGCAGGCGGTGTCCACGCTGCAACGCAACGAACGACTGTTCGAGAAGCCCAAGTCCGTCCCGGACCTGCAGCGCATCGCCGACGATCCGCGCACCGCGCCGGAGCTCGGCCGCGCGCTGCGCACGGTGCTGTCGGACGAGGAACTGAAGGACGGCCTGGACAGCGCGAGCAACGGGCGCACCGATGGCCGCATCGGCCGGACCGACCTGCACACGGTCGCGGAGTCCACCGAGCTGATCCGCTACAACCGCCGCCGCGCGGAGAGCTTCCGCCACAACTACCTGCCGTCCGATGGCGGCGGGACGGTGCGGGAGATGACCCGTCACGACGCGGCGCGCGAGCTCTACAAGTATTCCGATTACCTGCCGAAGACCACCTCGCTGGAGACGCTGCGGGAGCTGGTCGACGGCACGCTGCCGATGGACCGGCGGCCGCCGCAGGTGATCGCCGCGGCGCGTTACCTGGCGAGCCATCCCGAGGAATGGGAATGCATCACCGGGCGGCCGCAGGACGAGGCGATCCCGCGCGCCGCGCTGGCCGACGCGCTGGCCGGCCACATCCGGCTGCGGCCCGAGGAGCGCCGCGCGGTGCGCACGATCGAGCGCCATGCGGACGACTTCTTCGACGGCCGGCTGTTCGACCGCGACAAGCTGCGCCGCATCGCCGAGGACCCGCAGCGGCCGCGCGCGCACACCGAGGCGGCGCTGGTGCTGCTGGGCGATCCGGTGCTGTTCGGGCTGCTCGACAACGCCGAGCGGGGGCACAAGAGCAACGCCTGGCGCTCCTCGGACGATGGCCGGATCGGGCGCAACGACCTGCGCCGGTTTCTGGAGCGCGTCGATCGCACCGAGGGGCCGCCGCCGGTGGCGCCGCCCGCCGTCGAACGGCGCGCGGAGCGGCCGGCCGATGGCGAGGTCGACATCGAGCCTCCCGTGCGGCCCTTTCCCTGGCGCGATCCCGCGGCGGTGCGCGAGATGGTGGATGGCCGCTGGAACCAGCCCGATCCGCGCACGGAGAAGGGCGGCAAGTTGCGGCGCGTCGTGACGGGGGTGATGAAGGGTTTTTCGATCTTCGAGAAGATCGGCTCGACGACCTTGGGGGCGATCGCGGCGCTGAAGATCCCGCTCGTGAGCCAGGTGGCGGCGGTCGGCTCGATGGTGTCGAACGCGGTGGCCGGTGGCTTGGATGTCGGTCGCACGGCGATCGACGGGGGCGATGTGAAGAAGGCCGCGGCCAATGCGGGCAAGAGCTTCGGCAGCAATGCGCTGAGCGTGCTGACCGCGCCCGGGGCGGGCAAGGCGGTGACCGCGAGTGCCAGCGTGGTCGGGAAGACGGCCGCGAAGGCGGCGGTCAAGGAAACCGGCAAGCAGGTGTTCAACGAGGTGGTGAAGCCCAAGGCCGAGGAGCTGATGCAGCGAAGACCCCAACCCCAACCCTCTCCCGCGCCGCGGGAGAGGGAGTAACTCGGGCCGCGACCACGAGACTCCCTCTCCCGCTTGCGGGAGAGGGGGGGTGAGGGCGGCTCCCGCGCTCGAGTGAAAGCCCCGCCCCTTCACGACCGATCGGCCGGCGGCAGCTCCTGCAGCGCCACCTTCAGCAGCGGCTGGTCCCGCAGCGCCTGCCAGGACCGGCCGGAGGACGCGGTCAGCGCATCGGACAGGTCCAGCTTCGCCTCGCCCTTGCGCCCCGGCTCGAACACCTCCGCGGACGCGACCGCGAAGCGCGCGCCGGGCGCGAACGCCGCCTCGCGCTGTTCCTCGGCATAGCTGAAGGCCGACGTGTCGCGCGCCTTCGTGCCTTCCGCCAGCGGCGTCATCGTGAACACGACCTGCCCCGGATAAGGCGCCTCGCGGCTGCCGGTGAGGATCTCCTTCGTGTCGATCGTGGCGCCCGGCTGCATGCGGTCCGCCACCGCGGCCAGCGCATCCGGTCCGGGCAGCCACAGGCCGCGCATCACCGGCTCCTGCACCGCGGGCAGACGCGCCAGGCCGCTGAGCAGCGGCTGCGTCAAGCCCTGCAGCGCCCATTGCATCTCGGGCTGGTCATGACGCAGAGCGGCGTTGATCGCGTGGAAGGCGCGGCTCAACACCGGCTCGCGCAGCATCTGCACCTGGCTGTTGACGCTGTAGAGGCTGAGCGCCATCCGCTCGGGCAGTTCCAGCGGCGCGGCGCCTGCCGCCACGGGGCTGTACGAGGCCGCATCCGGGCTCAGGCCGAATTGCCGCGCCAGCTGCAGCGGCGTGATCGGTCCCCCGGCGCTCGCGGCGGCGAGCAGCGCCTGCCCATCGCGGACGCCCCAGAGCAGGTCCTGCAAGGCCACGATGTGGTCGCGCTGTTCGGGCGACAGCGGTGACTTCTGGTCCTGCGCCTCCCAACCGCGCAAGGCGAGGGCGGTCTTCTGCTCGAGCCGCTCCAGCTGCTGCAGCGCCGGCGCCCATTCACCGGCGGGCAGCTGCTGCAGCTCGCGCCAGGCGATGCGCCACGCGTCGCCATCGCGCATCACGCCCTTGAGCGCGAGCGCGTCCAGCGCCGCCGTGCTGCCGGCGACGTCGGCGCCCGGTGGCAAGGTGGACAGTTCACGCCGCGGTGCGAGCTGCGCCGACGCGGTGGACGGCCGGGTGGCGAGCGCGGAGAACGACTGGCTGCCGGGCGTCGCGACCGGCGCGGTCGTGGTCGTCGCGTTCGCGGCGGCCGTCGCGGCCGCGCCGGCCGGATTCAGCAGGGAGGTGCCGGCGCGCGCGAGCGTCGAGACCAGTGACGTGAGGGGGCGGTTCGGCATGGCCGTTGTCTCCATCTATGCGTGGTGACCGAAGCATCGCGAGGCGCCCGCGCGCCCGCGCAGGTGATGCGAAGCCGGCCCCTTCGGACCGAAGGGGTGGCGACCCGGTGCCATCGCGGTCCGCGGCGCTTCGCGCATCGGCATGCCGCTTCGTGCCTGGACCGCATCGCGTCCCATCCCGGCACTAGCCTCGTCGATGAGCATTCCAGCCGCCCGGCGCACGGTCCAGGCTTCCCGCGACCTGCGGGTTCCCGGGTCCGTCCGACGCCTCGGTCGACGCCGCGCGGCGCCAGCGATGCGCCATTCAGCCACCAGGAGATGAACCCATGACCTCGCCCCTCGACACCTCGACCCCGACCTCCGACCTCAGCGCCGCCTTGCCGGCCCATGTCGGTCCGCTGCTGGCGCACGTGCACGGACTGACCCGCGCCGCCGCCCGCGCGCTCGGCATGGACGCCGACGCGGCGGAGCAGGCGGCGCGCGACGGCGGCCTGGTGCTCGATGGCGAGGCGGTGCTGCTGTCGCCGGTCGCGCTGGCGTCGGCGCAGGAGAGCAAGCTGGTGGTGTCCGTCACGCTGGGGCTGCGCTTGGGCGAGATGCCGCCGGCCGCGTTGATCGCGCTGCTGGCCCAGGCGCCGGGGCTGCTCGCGGTGCACGGGATGACCATCGGCAGCGACCCCGACGGCATGCTGGCCCTGCATCGCGTCGTCGACGCGGAGACCGCGTCCTCGGAAAGTCTGGTGCAGGACATGCTCACCGCCCGCCAGCTGGCGCTGCTGCTGCAGGACGCCGCCACGCCGAAGGAGCAATGACATGAGCATGAGCAAGATCCCGAGTGCGTCGCAGAGTCCGGCGCCACTGATCACCGGCAGCACCAGCTCGAACCCCACTACGCCGCTGGAGCCGCCGCGCCAGGAGGAGCTGCAGCAGCCGCAGGGCCTGCGCCGGCGTGTCCGGAGCGGCCTGGAATCGGCGGGCGACGCCGCCAGCCAGCTGGCGGGCCGGGTCGGCCTGCCGCAGGTCGTGGAGGCCGCGGCCAACACGAGCGTGACCCACACCGCCGGGTCGAAGATCAAGGACGCCGTCATGCCGACGCTGTCGACGGTGGGCGCCGTGATCAAGACCGGCGTCAAGGCGGTGAAGCAGTTCTCCCAGAAGCCCGTCTCCAGCCAGCCCCTGCAGAACGCGCTGCGGGCCGAACTGGATCCGGCCAAGCTGGCGCCCGAGGACCGCGGGCAGGCTGGCGACAACCAGATCAAGGCGCATCAGGAGGCCATCAAGTACGGCCAGGGGTCGGCGCAATGGATGGACCGCCTGCAGCCGCTCGCCACCTCGATCATGCGGGTGGGGGTCGCGGGCACGTCGATGGCCTTCGGCGTCGGGCGCAACGCCGGCCTGGCCGCGGGGGATGCCGTGGCGCGGGCGGAGCAGGGGCGTCCGCAATCCGGCGCCGTCTTCGACAACAGCGCGGCGGCTCCCGGCGCCGCCCCGTCGGGTCCGCCGTCGCTGAAGTCCATGGTCGTGTCGACCGTCACGCAGCTGTTCATGGGCTCCACCGCCGGCGCCACCGGCAACCTGCTGGGCCAGACCGTGGTCGCGCCGGTGATCAACCTGATGCCGCGGCAGTTCGCGCCGATCGACGACAAGGCCGTCGTTCCCGACCAGGTCGTGAAGGACATGAACACGCTGCTGCCCGGCTCCGGGGATCAGCTGCGGGCGTCGGTGAAGGCCCAGCAGGCCGAGATCACCAACATCAGCAGCGACAGCAACGTCACGCTGGGGCAGGTCGCGTTCGACGCGGTCACCGCCGCACGGGCGGCAGCGCTCGGCACCACGCCGCTGGGCGTGGCGGGGCAGGTGGGCTTCGGCCTGGGCGTGTCCGCCACCGCGGGTGGCGTCATCGGCGCGGTGATGGGCGTGCGGCAGTCGGTGGCGACGGTCAAGGTGCCGGACGCGGCGCAACTGAGCGAGCTGGTGGCCTCGGGTCGCACCGATGGCGCGCAGGCGCTGCAGGACCTGATGAAGAAGGGCAACGAGGTGCCGCTGTTCTTCGCGAAGCACATGAACGCGACGGCGCCGTCGACGTCCACGCCGTCGACATCGACGGCCGGAGGCGACATCGAGTCCGGCGGCCCGGCCACGACGCAGGCGCCGCCGTTGTCCACCGCGGCGAAGGCCGGCCAGGTCGTGTCGGCCGTCGCGAGCGTCGTGACGACGCCGCTGAACGCGATCGGCGCGGCCTTCAAGGCTGGTCCGCTGATGGACCCGCAACCGACCGTCGAGGGCGCGCCACCGCGCAGCACGTTGAGCGTGGCGGGCCATACGCTGTCGAACATCGGCGCGAGCGTGCTGAATCGCGCGGGCGAGATGGTCAAGGCGACGACGGCGCTCGGCCTGATCTCGACGGTGACGGCCGCGGTGGCGCGGCCGCTCGCGCAGGCCGATCAGCGCGTGGCGATGGCCATCGGCGGCGCCATCGGCATCCACACGGCCATCAAGCCGTGGTTCGATTCGTCGGCCAAGGACATTCCCGCCGGCGACGCGAAGATCAAGACCAATCGTCTGGAGGTGGTCAACGCGCAGGCGCAGGATCAGCTGGCAGCGGCGCAGCGCTGAGCGACCCGCGTCGCCGATCGTGGGCCAGGCACGGGCGTCTGGCCCATGACTTCGGCGATCCGGGGGCCTCAGCAGCGCCTGCCACCAGCGGTTCAACCGGGGGCCACCGGCGGTTGCGACCCGGGATGTCGATCTCGATATCGATCGGCGACAACTTGTGATCGCAGCCGCAGGTCGGTGCTTCGATGGCCCGTGATACCTTCCGCCGCGCTGTCGCGGCCGCCCGGCGCGGATTCAAGCGTGAGGGCGCGGCGACGGCGTCAGAAGAACGAATCACGGAGACAGGAATGCTCAGTCGTCGCGCAATGATCCGCACCGGCATGGCGGGAATGGCCGGTGCCGCGGCCTCGACCCTGCAGGCGCAGGCGTCGCCCACCGCGCAAAGGTCGGCGCAGCGCGTGCTGGCGCCCACGCCGCCGATGGGCTGGAACAGCTGGAACAGCTTCGCCACCACCATCAACGAGGCGCAGGCGCGCGAGACCGCGCGGATCATGGCGGACAAGCTGCGGCCTGCCGGCTACGACATCTTCACCATCGACATCCAGTGGTACGAGCCGACGGCGTCGAGCTACACGTACAGCGAGAATCCCGAGCCCGCGATGGATGGGAACGGCCGGCTGATCCCGGCGGTGAACCGCTTTCCGTCGAGCGCCGGCGGCCGCGGCTTCGGGCCGCTGGCGGCGGATGTCCACGCGATGGGCTTGAAGTTCGGCATCCATCTGATGCGCGGGATTCCGCGGCTCGCGGTCAAGCGCAACCTGCCGATCCTGGGCACGTCGTACCGGGCCGCCGACATCGCCGACACGTCGAGCGTCTGCTCGTGGAATCCCGACATGTACGGCGTGGACATGCGCAAGCCGGGCGCGCAGGCGTATTACGACAGCGTCTTCGCGCTCTATGCCTCGTGGGGCGTCGACTTCATCAAGATGGACGACATGAGCCGTCCCTACGACGCGCATGCGCCCGAGATCGAAGCGGTGCATCGCGCGATCGTGCGCGCGAAGCGGCCGATGGTGCTGAGCCTGTCGCCGGGCGAGACGCCGGTGATCCGCGGCGAGCACGTCCGCCAGTACGCGCAGATGTGGCGCATCTCGGACGACTTCTGGGACGACTGGAAGATGCTGGAGGCCCAGTTCACACGGCTCGAGAACTGGAACCCGTGGCGCCGGCCGGGCGCCTGGCCGGATCCCGACATGCTGCCGCTGGGGCGCCTGGCGCTGGGCGAGCGGGATACGAAGTTCACCCCCGATGAGCAGCGCACGCTGATGACGCTGTGGGCGATCACGCGGTCGCCGCTGATCATGGGCGGGGATCTGCGCCATCTGGACGAGGCGACGCTGCAGCTGCTCACCAATCCGGAGGTGCTGGCCGTGGACCAGGCGAGCTCGGACAACCGGCCGCATTTCGTCGAGGACGGCGTGCGGATCTGGTCAGCGCGGCCGGCGGATGGGAAGGGGCGGTACCTTGCGCTTTTCAATCCCGGTGACAAGGCGCGCGAGGTCGGCATCGCGTTGCGGGAGCTGGCGCTGGAAGGCGCGCAGCCAGTGCGTGACCTGTGGGCGCGACGCCCGCTGGGCGAGGCGTCAGGACGGTTCGCGCGGACCTTGCCGGCGCATGGAGCGGGGCTTTATCGGATCGGGTAGGGCCCCTGAACACGGCGAACTCATCCGCCGATTCGGGCGCGCAGTTGTGAAAAGAACCCCAGACGTTTCCGTCTGGGGTGAATGAGTTGCGTGCGACGGGTGTCGCACGACAACCCCTGGAACCGTCAACGCGTCTGCTTGACCTTGATCACGACCTTGCCCTTGGCTCGGCCCGACTTGACGTACTCGAGCGCTTCGTTGGTCGACTCGAACGGGAAGACCCGATCGATCACCGGCCGGATCGCGCCGGCGTCGATGAGCCGCGTGATCTCCTGCAACTGGCCGCCGTCTGCCTTCATGAAGAGGAAGGAGAACCGCTTGCCTTGGCCGGTCGCCTTGCGGCGGATGCCCGAGCTCAGCAGACGCATGATCAGCCGCACGAAGCCGGGGGCCCCGATCGTCTTGCCGAACTCGGGATCGGGTGGACCGGAGATCGAGATCACCTGTCCGCCGCGCTTGAGCACGCCAATGGACTTCTTGAGCGTGTCGCCATCCTGGCTGTTGAGCACGACGTCGTAGTCACGCAGGATGCCGTCGAAGTCCTGCTTCTTGTAGTCGATGACCACGTCGGCGCCCAGCCCCTTCACGAGGGCGACGTTGCTCGTGCCGGTCGTGGTCGCGACCGTCGCTCCGAGATGCTTGGCCAGTTGGATCGCGAAGGTGCCCACGCCGCCTGATCCCGCCTGGATGAAGACCTTCTGCCCGCGCTTCAAGCCAGCCCGTTCGACGAGCGCCTGCCAGGCCGTCAATCCCACCAGCGGAATCGACGCTGCTTCTTCCATGGAGAGGTCCCTGGGCTTGAGGGCGAGAGACGTCTCCTTCACCGGCACGAATTGCGCGAAGGTGCCGATCCTGAAGTCGTCCACGCGCGCGTAGACCTCGTCGCCAGGCTTGAAGAGCCGGACATGCGGTCCCGTCTTGATCACCACGCCCGCGACGTCATGTCCGAGCACCAGCGGCAGGCGATAGGGCAGGATCAACTTGAACTCGCCATCCCGGATCTTGGAGTCCAGCAAGTTCACGCTGGCCGCATGGACCTCGATCAAGACCTCGTCGTCCCGCAGCGCGGGCTGCGGCATCTCGGTCGGTACGAGCGCGCTGCGCTTTCCATAGCGCTCGAGGACAAAAGCTTTCATGGTTTTCCTTATGCGTGGCGAAACGAGCGATCAGGCGCTCATCTGGCGAGGAACGCCAGGGCCTTGGCCACGAAGTCGTCGTGGTACTGAAAAATTCCGCCGTGGCCGGCGTCGGGGTAGATGGTCAGTTCGCTGTTGGGCAGACGCTTGGCCAGGTCGTACGTGTTGATCGTCGGCACCATCCGGTCGTCGTCGCCGTTGGCCACAAGGGCCGGTTGCCTGACCAGCGACAGGTCCGCAGCAGGCTTCTTCCCCCACGCGCTGAGGGCCTGCAATTGCGCGACGTACGCACCCGCGGCGATCCCCTTGTCACGGTTCTCGGTGCGCTCCTGCAGACGCGCCAGGAAGGCCTTGCCCGCCTCGATGCCCTTCGGCGTGCGGGTGAAGAAGAGGTACTGCTTCGGATCCTGACCCGTGAGGGTCGCCCGCAGGAGGTCGTAATTCGCTACGCCGGCCACCTCGCTGATGCCGGGACCGCCCGCCGGACCAGTGCCCGTCAGGATCAGCTTGCGGACGAGCCGCGGCTCCTTCAGCGCGATCTCCTGGGCGATCATCCCGCCCATCGAGAACCCGAAGAGGTCGACCTGCTTGAAGCCCTTGGCCTTGATGAAGCTGATCGCATCGTCCGCCATCTGCTCGATGGTGTTGGCCGGTGAGCCGGTGCTGGCACCCACCCCGCGGTTGTCGAACGCGACCACGTGATGCTTCGCGGCGATGCCGTCCACCACGCGGGGATCCCAGTTGTCGAGCACGGCGGCCAGGTGGGCAAGGAAGACGACCGGCGTGCCGCCGTTCTGCTGGCCGAGCTCGCGGTAGGCGAAGTCCACGCCATCCGCGGAGACGACCTGCGTCGGCACGTTCTGCCAAGTTGTCTTCTGAGACATGGCGCCGGTGGAGGCGCCGCTCGCGGCTGAGGAAGGTCTGTCGACCGCGGCGCAGGCCGTCAGCAGCACAGCGGAAAGCGCAAGGAGGCCTAGCCTGATTCTCGAGCGGGTGAACATGGTGTCTCCGGGGGAGGGGTGTGGGGGGGGTGAAACGACTGACCTCAATGATGATGTTCGTCATCCAAAAAGTCAACGATTTGATTATGGTCGGCATCTATTTATAGTTGCGGTCATTCACGCATCCACGCACGAGCGAGCCATGAAGGTCACCAAAGCGCAAGCGCAAGCCAATCGGGAGCATGTGGTCCGCACCGCCTCCACGCTGTTTCGGGAGCGGGGTTACGACGGGGTCGGCGTTGTCGACTTGATGGCCGCGGCGGGCTTCACGCATGGCGGCTTCTACAAGCAGTTCCAATCCAAGGCCGAATTGATGGCGGAGTCGGCCGCCTGCGGCATCGCGCAGACCGTGGAGCTGTCGGAAGGGATGTCGGCGGCGGCCTTCGTCAAGGCCTACGTATCGCGCGAGCATCGGGGCAATCGAGCGCAGGGGTGCACCATGGCCGCACTCGGCGGCGATGCGGCGCGTCAGTCCGATGCGGTGCGAGCCGCGTTTGCTGACGGCATTGAAGGCATCCTGGCGGCGCTGAACCGCGACGGCACCACGCTCGAATCAGCGGATGCCAAGCAGGCCCGCGCAAAAGGGCTTGATCTGCTGGCGCACGTCGTGGGCGCGATCGTCATGTCACGCGCCTGTCCGGACGAATCGCCGTTGGCGGATGAGATCCTGACCGCTTGCCGGAAGGAAATTCTGGCGTCGCTCGCTCCGCCATCGCGCGTGCCGGCGGCTCGACGCAAGCGGGCTGAACGCGAGTAGCTGATCGGCCGGCGCGTGACCTGTGGACTCGCAAGTCCGGACCTCCTGCGGGAGGTCGCTGTTGGGCATCAATGGCGCTCGAAGGCGCCGAGGTCGGGCGCGGTCCCCTTGTAGGGCAGGCCGACGTCCGTGCCCTTGTTGATCAAGGTGCTGTGCGACGTCAGATGCAGATGATTCAGCCGCGGCAGGCTGCCGTCAGCTTGTCGCGGCGCATCCCATCCCGTGGTGGAGACATCTTCGAACTGGGCATCCGACATGATCTCGCGCAGATTCCAGGAGTTGTGGGCGTCGTTGGCGCCCGACACATTCGACACCAAGGTCCCCGTATAGGCGATGTTGTTGCGCAGGTTCCCCAGATTGATCGCCGCGCCGCTCGCATCGATCCCCAGCATATTGAAGTCGGCGTAGTTGCCGTAACTCGTGTTGTTGAAGAAGTCATTGGCCACCGGATGGTGGTTGGCGTAGAAGCCCGAAGCCCGATTGTTGAAGGCGACAGAGAAGCGGACCGTGTGCTTCACCGCGTTGGGTACATAGACGCCTCCATATCCGCCGGCCTTGAAACCATTGCCATTGCCGTACCGGGCCGGCTTCATGGTATCTGGCACGTAGCCCTGCAGCCACGCCCAGGAGTTCTCGATCGTCACCGAGGAGTAGGCGTTGATGAGGTCGAAACCATCATCCGAATTCAACCAGGCGCGGCAGCCTCGAAAGATATTCCCGGGATGATTGGCGGAAATGTGGGCGCCAAAGCCGTCCGCGCTTTGACCCGCCCCATTGGAGGTGAGGGGGTCGTAGTTGTGATGCGAGTCGGTATTCAGGACGAGGTTGTCGCCGCCATCCTTGATGAAGAGGCCCGGGCCCATGTTGTGATGGATGTCGAGCCGCTCGAAGATGTTGTGGCTGCCGTGGATCCAGATCCCCCAGGACTCGTGGTTCAGGTTGTTGTTCTGCCGGACATGCGTGACTTCGATCCCTTTCAGATGAACCCAATCGGCCGTCACGTTGAAACCCTTGACCCGGCAGTTGTCCCGAATGCCTTCGAAATCGAAAACCGGGGTTTCGCCGGGATAAGCCCAGTAGCGGATCGGCTGCTGCGGGGCGCCACTCTTCTTGAGATCGATCCCGCTCACAGTGTCGTAGGCGTCCTGGCACGAAGTGGTGCCCTTGTGATAGGCATAGGTGCCGCCACGAAAATACACGGTGTCCCCGGGTTGCGCCCTGATCTGCGCGTACGCCATCGAAGCCCATGGCGCATCGCGAGATCCCGCCGCAGTATCGCTTCCATCTGGCGCGACATAGTAGGTTTCTCCAAAAGCGGCGACCGTGGCAGTACTCAGCGCAAGCACTGCGAAGATTCTTTTGTGTTTCATGTCGACAGATCAATGCGGAGCACCCATTAAACAGGAGTCCACGCCGGTGGTCGTCACCGCAGCGTGACGATCCGGAGAAGATCCATGTATCTGTCTGTGAATTGCCATCCGCCCGCCATTTGCACGGTGGATGAGAAAGAAGACACGCACGTCGATATTTCGCGAGGAGTCTGCGCAGACTCGCCGCCATGACTGTCACGGCAGCCTGTCCTTGATGATCTGTCCGCCGACCTCCTTGGCGAACTGGCTGCCAGCCTCCTTCGCCGCCGCCTTGCCGGCTTCGCGCCGATCGGAACCGGTCGTAGATCGGGCGGCACCGCCCAGCGGGTGTGCGGACGGCTGTTGTCCGTCGCGTTCTGCCGATCATGGCGGCACCGACCGCCGCACCGAAGGTCTGACGGAAAGACAAGCCGCACCCCGCCGCGCCGGTCCTCGATCATCAGTCGCCCCGGCGCGACGCCCGTTGGGCGAGGCCTCAGGACGGTTCGCGCGGACCTTGCCGGCGCATGAGGCGGGGCTTTGTCGGATTGGGTAGTCCGTCGACAACGGACAGCGAGGCCGAGTAGCGAGTCTGCCGTCTCAGGACGCCGCGTAGAGCATCAGCCCGCGCTTGAGCAGCACGGGTTCGACTCGAGCGAAGCCGGCGTCCTGAAGCGCGACGCGTTGCTCTTCGACGGTCATGTAGAGCTGATCGTTCTTCATCCCGCCGGGGCCGGCGAAGTGATCGCAGACGAGGTAACGCCCCTGCGGTGCCAGCAGCCCTCGAACCTGCTCGTGAAGCGGGCGAGCGTGGCGCTTGTGGCGCAGCTCATGGACTGCCTGGTTCGTGACCACGTGGTCAAAAGGCCCGAGGCCCTCCATCCATGCGGGGTCGCGGAAGCTCTTCTCGATGAAGCGGATGCGGGCACTCGCCGCGCCGACCCGCTCCGCTGCAAGTTCATGCATGGCCGGCGAGAAGTCGAGCGCCGTGTAGGCGATGTGCGGGAGCGCATCGAGCAGGTACTTGGCGAGGAAGCCCGGGCCGGAGCCGAGCTCCAGCACCCGGAGCGCAGCGCCGGCGGCGAGCTGCGCGGCGAACTCCGCGAAGAATTCCGTCCGCCACGGGCGTTTCACCATCGCTTCATCGGCCCACTCGCGGGCGTCGGCCATCTGTCTCAGGTCGATGGGGCTGGGGACGTCGGGGACGGACATGCGAGGTGATTGTTGAAGTGTCGGGCCGGGGGGACTCTAAGCGAATGGGTGTGTGGTTCTGCATCGAAGCAGTTTTCGGATCAGCAGCAGGCTAGAGAGGACAGCGGGCATCTTTGCCCGGCATTCCTACGCGTCGATCGGCTCATACGCCACCACGCTCAGCCCAATCGTTCCTCGATACCCCATGTCCGCTAGTCCCGAGACCTTCGCCACGGCGACTCGTACAGATGCTGCTTCTTCCGTTTCAGCGGGCATCGGCGCGTGCCAGAACGACTTGGCGCCGTAGCCGCCGCTGCCATTCAGCAGCGCCAGCGATCGCAATCCGGGCGTGACCAGGGACACCCGGCACACCAGCGAGCGACCGACCGCAACCGAATGCGACTCGACGGCAGCGAAGTCGGACAGCACAAATTTCTGCTGCTTCGCCGAGAGACCGAATCGTGGCAGACGCTCGATCAATACGAGATTGCGAGCCCGATCGATGGTCGTGACGAATGCGCGCGCCTGGACGAAGTTCACAAGCACTGCGAACAACATCATCAAAGGAAACAACAGGAGCAAGAGCGCCTTCGGACTGGTGTCGTAGAACGTGAACTTCCAGAACATCCAGCTCAAGCCGGTCGCGAACACGAACAACCACAACCACATCGTCGTCGTCGCGGGGCGGATAACGACGGTGGTGTCGGTGACCTGTAGGGAACGAGGCATACAAAGGAGAAAAACGGTACGACGGATCGCAGCCGAAGCGATCGACCTCGACATTCTTGACTCTCAAGCGTCGGCTGGTTTGCATTTCAGCACGAGCTGCGCTTCAAGACATTTGGCACGTCCGCTCCCCAACCTTGAGCAGACTTCCCTCGTTGCCGTGACCGCAGCAAGTCGGTCGGAGCGCCCTTATATTCCCGCGCATGCACCAACTGCCCCACCTGCGGCCAGGGACGCTGGAAGACGCCACGACCATTGCAGCGCTGGCCATTCAGGTCTTTCTCGACACGTACGCGACGCAAGGCATTCGCCCCGATCTCGCCCGTGAGGTCTTCCGCGAATACTCGTCCGAAGCCTTTCAGGAGCGGATCAATCGCCCGGGCTGTCATTTCGTGCTTGCGGAGATCGATACGGCGCTCATCGGATTCGCGGAGGTCGATGCCTTCGCTACGCCATGCCCCGGCACCACGAGCGCCGGCGCCGAGCTGGTCCGTCTGTACGTGCAGCCGGCCTTCCAGCGTGTGAAGGTGGGACAGCGTCTGCTGGCCGCGGCGGAGGACGTCGCCAGGTCCACGGGTTTGCCCGCGCTGTGGTTGACAGCGTGGGACGGCAATCAACGCGCACGCGACTTCTACGCCGCGCGCGGCTACGCCGACATCGGCGAGACGGTCCACGTGATCGAAGGTCGGAGTTACGGCAACCGAGTGTTCCGCCGCGCGATCTGACGGCGGCGGCACGACGTAAGGTCGCCCGGCCGTCTGTTGGGCTGTGGAGAACTGCGGCTTCAGGCTGATCTGAGTCGTTCGTGGTCTAAGGCCTGAGGGGCAGCTGCTCCCCATAGCAGTCACAGGACTCCACTGTCCCGACGGGCGCCTTCATCCTCGGAACCGGCCGCTCGACTGTGGCGTCCGCCGCATGCCGACTTGAACGACCGCTTCTGTGCGACGCGACTGGCTCATGCCGACCCGATGCTGCCGCTCAGCTCGCGACCGTGAGCTACGGCAGAAGGCTGATGTCAGTCGGCCGTGCCCAACTCGTGGAACGTCGGCATCGGCCATCACCGGTCATTCGATGGCCTTCCCGGCACGTGGCCGGTTCACCGCTACTACCGGATACCGGACAGAGCTTCCGCCAGCCAGCATCTTTCATGCTCAGGCCTGAGCGACAAAGCCCTGAGTGGTGATCGCGTTGGCGTAGAAGGGCGCAATCTCGGAGAGGAACGCCGTCTGCTGCTCACGAGTAAATGCCGCCGACGCGTCGTAGATGACGTTGGTGTGGTAGCCCAGGTCATGCGCGTTTCGCATCGAAGATTCAACGCACTGCCTCAGCGCAAAGCCTGCGAGGTAGATGTCGAAGATGCGGTTGTTGCGAAGGTAGCTGTCCAGTGTGGTCGAAGCAAACACGCTGCTGCCGCCCGTTCGCTCGCGGATCACGTACTCGCCGTCCTGGGGCTCGAAGCCGGGAAAGAAGTCGGCCTGCGCACCGAGGAACGAGCCGTAGTCGCGCATCATCTTGCGCAGACCGTATTTCCCTTCGCCCAGCACCTTGAAGTGCGGCTCGAACTTGAGCGACGCATGAATGACCTCCATGCCTCTCTGGCGGGCCGCTGCGAGCGCGATCTTCGAGTTGGCGACGGCCTTGTCGAACTGCTCGCGGTCTTGGAACTGCCCGTTGATGCCGCCGGTCGGCGCCAACCAATCGTTGACGTACTCGATCAGGATCAGCGCGCTCTTGGACGATTGATTGCTCATGGTTTTGACTCCTTGGAGTGCGATTGGGTTGCATGAAATGGGGGTCAACCCGCCGCCAACAGGGCGCTTTGCTGGCGGAGATGCGCCAGGAAGCGGGAGGCGTAGTCCTCGGCAACGGCATGCCTCACGCTGGCTCGTGAGGCCAGCGCCTCTCGCCAGGCCGAGATGCGCGGCAGGCCATCGAAGACTTGCTGCGCCGCCGACGGGGCGATCAGCTCGAAGTAGCGAAAGAGCGGTGCGTAGACCGCATCGACCATGCCGAACGCCTCGCCGGCGAAGTACGGGCCTGCGGCGAGTTCCGCCTCCAGCTTGGCCAGGCGCTCGCGGAAGCTGGCGCGCTTTGCGTCGGCAGCCTGCGAGTCACGCGCATGGAGGAACTGCCAGCCTTCGGCGAAGGTCTGTGTGGCGAACTCGATCCAGGCGCGGTGCCGGGCGCGGGTTAGCGCGTCGTGGGGGTACATCGGCGCGCCGCCCTGTGTCTCGTCCAGGTACTCGCAGATCACGACGCTCTCGAAGAGCACTGCGTCTTCGGCATTGGCCTGGGGCACCTTGAGCACGGGTACCTTGCCGGTGGGCGACAGCGCGAGGAACCAATCGGGCTTGGCCGACAGGTCGACATTGACGCGTTCGAAGGCAACGCCCTTCTCCAGAAGGACGATTGCGGCGCGCTGCACGAACGGGCAGAGCGGGTGGCTGATGAGGGTGAGCATCATGAGGGGCATCTGTGTTGGCAGGGCTCAGGAAGGCGCCTTCGACTCGCCCGAGTCGCCAGGCGCCTTCGGCGCGCGGAACCTGGTGCGCTCAGCGATTGAGCAGGCGGCCGCCGTCGACCACGATTTCCGTGCCGATCGACCAGCGGGATTCATCGGAGGCCAGGTACAGCACGGCCTTGGCCACTTCTTCAGCCGTGCCGAAGCGGCCCAGCGGGATGGTGGCCGCGATGTCCTTGTTCACCTGTTCGCGATAGGCCTCGGGGATGCCCAGCTTGTCGTACAGCGGCGTGTCGATGGGCCCCGGGCTGACCGCGTTGATGCGAACCCCGCGGCCGAGCAGCTCGGTCGACAGCGTCTTCGACATGTTCAGCACCGCTGCCTTGGTGGCGGCGTAAACGGAAGAGCGGTCCGAGCCGACGTGCGCGCTGACAGACGTGTTCAGGACGACCGAGGCCGAGGAGGCGAACACCGGCAGCAGCGACTGGATCAGGAAGTACGGGCCCTTGACGTTGACGTCGAACGAGCGGTCGAACATCTCTTCCGTCCAGTCCTCGATCGGCAGCCAGACCGAGATGCCCGCATTGAGGAAGGCCACGTCCAGCTGGCCATAGTGGTCCTTGACGGCCTGTGCCAGGGCCTTCTGCGCAGCCACGCTGGCCGAGTCGGCGCGCAGCACCAGCACCTCAGGCCCGAGTTCGGCCTGGGCCCTGGCGATGGAATCCGGGTTGACGCCGGTGACGATGACGCGGGCGCCTTCGGTCAGAAACTGCTTGGCAGTTTCCAGGCCGATGCCGCTGGTGCCGCCGGTGATGAGGGTACGTTTGCCTTGCAAGCGTGACATGAGGTTCTCCTGTAGACGGCCACCCACCGTGGCCGATGGGGAGAATGTGCATCCATGCCTCCAATTCGATAAGATGACTAAATCGAATACCGTCCATGCACTCAGAGCATGAATTGGAGGGGCGCTTGGACCGATTTCTGCTGATGACCTGCTTCGCGCGCGCCGTGGAGACGGGGAGCTTCACGGCCGCAGCCCGTGACTTGGGCCTGGGGCAGCCGAACGTGAGCCGCTACGTCGCATCGCTGGAGGACCACCTGCAGACCCGGCTGCTGCACCGGTCGACGCGCAAGCTCTCCCTCACGCCGGAGGGGGAGCGCTACTACGCGGACGTCCGGCGGATTCTTGATGCGGTGGACGAGTCCGAATCGTCATTCCGCAGCAACGTCGATCCGTCAGGACTGTTGCGGGTGGCCTGCCCCACCGCGCTGGCCCATGCCTTCGTGCTGCCGCACGTTCCGACCTTTCTGGAGCGCTATCCGAAGCTGACGCTGGACCTGCAAATCAATGACCGCTATGTCAACCTCGTCGACGAGGGGACGGAACTGGCCATTCGCATTGGCCAGTTGGAGGACAGTGCCCTGCGGGCCCGACGCATCGGGTCTTACGAGCGGGTGTTCGTGGCGAGTGAGAGCTACCTGGCGCGGCGCGGCGTGCCGCAAACGCCCGACGACCTCCGGGACCACGACTGCGTCATCTACACGCTGCTCTCGTCGGGGGCCACCTGGCGCTTTCGGGACGCCGATATCCCCGTTTCCGGCAGGCTCCGGGTGAACTCGCCAGAAGCGGTCAGCGCGGCGGTCATTGCGGGTCTGGGGGTCGGCCATGGTCCGGCGTGGCTCTTTGACGAAGGGCTGAGGAGCGGGCGCTTGAAGTTCATCTTGACCGGCTACTCAGCGCCGGCCGTCCCTGTCCAGATCGTCTACGTCGCAAATCGACTGCTGCCGACGCGAGCCACGGTGTTCATGGACTTCATTGCCGATGTGTTCTCGCGGACGCCTGCCTTTGGCGGCACCGCCAAGCCGGTCGGCAACATTCAAGAATGACTGCCATCCACGGATGGTTTGGCCTCAATCGCGCGACACCGCGTCGGCGCAGAGGCGGTGTCGCGCGTCTGCAGATGTGGAGCGCCATTCAACCAGTGATTCGCTCACAGTTTGCAGAACTTCTCCCAAGCAAAGACACTGGCTGTCCAACTTCTCGGGGTCAGTTCATTGCGTTGGTGGACACCATCCTGACCGCCTCAGCGCGCCGGTTCAAGGTGAGTTTGCCGGACGCATACGGCTCAGATTCGAAGCGCAACGGCTCGCTTTGAGGCATTGCGCGCGCAAGCGACAGCTTTTTCCCTTCGTACTCTCCACCTCGAAGGTCGGCCCTGGGTCAATCTGAGGCGGTCGCAGGCGTCAAGAGCGGTCGCTCGGACGGCATGAGTGCAGCCAGCAGCATCGAACGGCCGCTCTTGCCGTCAGGCCAGTTGGCCGGAGGCTGATCCGGCTGGCACCCGTAAGGCCGGTATGCGCTGATGTCCGGTCACGCGATGCCCAACGGCGACCGACCGCGAACGCTGCTAACCTGCCACCCACTCCAACGGAGCCTTTCTCAAAGCCTTCTCGGTATTGGACGCGCGCTCCACTTCAATGCCAGGGTGCATGCGCAGCACCTGACTGAATGACGGATAGACAAGCCGCCCCTCGCCGCGCCGCTCCTCAATCAGTCACTCGCCCCCTCTGCCGGCCGTGACCGCTGCGCCAGCAGGCGCTTTCTCACCGCATAAATGTTGTTCCGCAGCGCGTAAAGCTCTTCCGCATACGACAGCGGCACCGCGATGCGGTGCGTGACGCGGTCCAGCTCATCCAACTCATCGAGCAAAGCCTCCCGCTCGCCCGTGCCGGTTTCCAGCTTCGCCTCCACCTCGCGCAGTCGCGCATACCAGCGGAACACCCGCGAGCGCACGCGGAAGGTGTACAGCGGCGGCACCACGCGCGACAGCGGCAGCATCAGCACCAGCAGGCCGCCGACCACCAGCCACATGCGTTCCAGCAGATTGCCGGCCCAGAAGGGCAGGTAGCGCGCCCACGCCGGCGGCGTGCCGTTGATCGCGCGGTCGCCCTCGGCGCTGACGGGCAGCTCGCTGGTGCGGGTGTTGGGGAAGTCGCGCGCGCCGTTGAACCAGCCCGCCCCGCTGTGCTGCCCCAGCGCCGCCTGCGCGAACAGCTGGCGCAGCGCCGGGTGCGTCTGCTCGCGCGCCAGCAGCGCGGTGGTGGTGGCTAGCAGCGGCACGTCGTGCGGCGGCAGATCGGCCGCCAGGTCCACGACGCCGCGCGGCAGCGTCACGGTGGACAGGAAGGGCAGGTGGCGCGAATAGGCTTCGTTCTGCTCGAAGGCCATCAGCCCGATGGCCGGGTCGCGCAGCAGCGCGCGGATGAGCCCCGCCTGCGGCGCCGAGATCAGCACCGCAGCGTCCAGCCGGCCCTCGCGCAGCGCCGCGCCGGCGGCGTCGGGCGCGAGATTGGACAGCCTCAGATCGGCCGGTGTCATCTGATTCAGCGCCAGCAGCTTCTCGACGATCTGCGGCACGCCGCTGCCGTCCTGGTCCACATTGACGCGCAGGCCGCGCAGCTGGGTCAGGCGCTGCAATTCGCCGCCGGGCTGGCGGCGCGCGATGCCGAGATCACGGCGATAGAAGACCCAGATCGGCTCGTAGAACAGACTGCCCAGCGAGACGATGCCGGCCTCGGTATCGGCCGCCGGATCGGCCATGCCGCCGCGGACGAAGCCCACGTCGGCCGTGCCCGCGCGCAGGTGAGCCAGGTCGTCCTGCGCGCCTTCGCTGGCGATCAGCTCCACCTGGATGCGCTCGCGCGCCAGCGCCTTCGCATAACCCTCGCCGAAACCGGCGTAGGCGCTACCGGCCGGGCCGGTGGCCAGCCGCACTTGGCGCGGCGGCTGCGGGTCCAGCCACCAGTAGGCCGCGATCAGCAACCCGCCGCCGAGCAGCAGCAGCGGCCCCATCGAGACCATCATGTCGCGCAGCGTCTGCAGCATCAGGCGCAGGCTGCGGGTGGCATGCCATTGCTGGATCGGGGTCATGGCCGGCCGCCCTGTGCGCGAGAGTTCCGGGTCTGCGCGCCGCGACGTCGTTCGCGGTCCAGGGCATCCGCACGGGTGTTGGCGGCGAGGGTGAAGATGATCGTGATGCCGGCGCGTCGCATGGGCTTGTCTTTGCCGATGGAGGAACGGCGCATCGTATTCGAGGCGCGCGGGCCGGAATCAATGAGAGGCCGCCCGGGTCCATGCCTGGACGTCGCCATGGGGAGAAGGAATCTCTCGAGCCACGTTCTGCGTGGCGAATGAGGCGACCAGCAGGATCAGGCCGATCGCGGCCGGCAGTGCGTCCTTCGGCTTGCCGGCACCGGCATGCGCGATCGCCGCCAGCAGCAGATGAAAGAACATGCCGGCATAGGCCAGGTCGCTCAATGGCGTGTTGATGCGCGACAGGACGGCCACGACCGCCAGCACCTTCAGCACGATGAGCAGCGGCACGAGGTAGCCGGGATAACCGAGCGCGGACAGCTGGGTCCTCACCCAGGCGGTCTTGAGCAGGTAGAGCGTCGCGGAGCTGAGGTAGAGCAGGGACAACAGCGCCGTGCTGATCCAGTAGACGGTGGATGCGGTCAAAAGCTTCTCCAGGGTGAATCGGGAGCCGGGAGAATGTCGGCCAGCCATCAAGCGCGCAAGTAGGATGAATTCGTCGGGGCCAGTATGGAAATGCAGACCAATGACCGCAGCGGCGTCAACATGCACGAGGAGATGCGGCGCGCATTCGCGCTGCTCTCGGGCAAATGGAAACTGGAGATCATGTGGCTGCTCAACCAGCGCATGCATCGTTTCGGCGAACTCCGCAAGGCCATTCCCGGCATCACGCAGCACATGCTGACCGCTCAACTGCGAGAGCTTGAAGCGGACGGGCTGGTCTCCCGGACGGTTCATGCCGAGGTGCCGCCCCGCGTCGAATACGAGATCACGCCGAAGGCGCGCGGGCTGGGTCCGACAATGGCGGCCTTGCAGGCCTGGTGGGCGGAGTACGGCGACAGCGTGCCGGTCAAGGGGCCGCCGCGAGGCCGCCCGGCAAGGCCCGGCCCCGCGGCGCCGTGAGACCGGAGCCGATCAGAACCGGTAGCCCACGCCCACGCCCACCAGCAGCGGATCGATCTTGAACTTGCCCACCGACGCGCCGGCCGAGCGGACGTCCGTCGACATCTGGATCTTCTTCACGTCGACGTTGATCGACCAGCGCTTGTCCAGCATGTAGTCGAAGCCGGCCTGCGCGGCCAGGCCGAAGCTGTGCTTCTTGTTGCGCGTGAGGAAGTAGCTGATGTCGACTTCAGGAATCGTCTTCTGGCTCAGCGACAGGCCAAGCCCGGTGCGGTCCTTGTCGGCCGGGTCGATCTTCACGGCGCGCACGCGCAGCTGCATGAACAGGACATGAACGCGGACGCAAGCGACGCTCGCGAGCTCGCGGCGCCGGCCGCGGCGTGAGCGGATGCGCTGAGCGCGAGAGCCCGGTCCGGCCCGGCCTCAGCCCGCCTGCAGCACCTGGCCGAGGATCACCATGTCCCGGCTCTTCGCGTCCGCCCACACGATGCCCGGCAGGCGCCCCCAGGCGCTGAAGCCCTGCGCGCGGAACAGCGTCAGGCTGGCCGCGTTGTCGTGCCAGATGAAGGCCATCAGGCGGTCGATGTGCCACAGCGGCGCCTCGACCCGCGCGTGGGACAGCAGGCGCCGTCCGACGCCGCAGCCGCGCCAGCCGCTGGCGATGTAGATCGCGACCTCCGCCGCCGGCATGCAGGCGGGCCGGTCGGCGAAGCCGAGCAGGCTCAGCCATCCCACGACCTCCACGCCGGCCTGCGCGACCCACAGCGGCCGGCCATTGGCGCGATGCGACGCCATCCAGTTCGCGAGGCCGTCGACCGGCAACTGCGCCAGGCAGCTGCCGAGCACCGGTCGGCCGCCGGCGCGCGCGTCGACGCCTGGCAGCGGCGTGGGCAAGGGCGGCAGCGACTCGTTGTAGATCCGGGTGATGGCCGCGAGGTCGCCGTCCAGCGCCGGACGGATCGCGATCGCCGTCGCGGCCGCGATGGGCGGCTCGCCCGTGATCGCCGCCAGGGCCACGGTGAACGCGGTGGAGGCGGGCAGGGCATCGGTCGTCGCAGTCATGGCGGTTCGGCGCTGAAGTCTGGGATGACCGCAATCTAGGAAGGACCGAGAGCCGTCATGGCACGCATCGCGAAGCGGCGCGCCGACGCGCGAAGGGAACGAGGTCCGCCCCGCGCGGCGCTTCGCGGCCGGGCACGTCGCTTCGCCCAGGGGCACGCCGGGCGCAGGGCGATGCCTACCCTCACCAATCGATAACACGCGGCGCACCGCGCCATCTCGGCCTTACCCAGGAGCAGCCATGTCCATCGATGCGATCGATCGTCCCTCGTCCGTGCAGCGCCCGTCGGCGCTCGACCTCTACAGCCAGTTCCTCAACGCGCCCATGGCGCAGCCCCAAGGGCCCGCCAGCGGTGGGTCGCCCGGCCAGCAGCTGATGGCCATGCTGGTCTACAGCCTCATGGCCGCCGCCCAGCCGCAGCAAGGCGGCGGCAGCCCCTGGCCCGACACCGCCGCCGGCCCCGGATCGACCGCCAGCCCGGCCGGGCCGATGGGCCCGGGCACCGCGGGCAACAACCCGCAGGCCGGCCAGCTCGCGCTGATCAACAGCATCCTCCAGCTGCTGCAGGCCTTGCTGCCGCTGCTGCAGTCGCTCGCGCAGAACGGCCTGCAGCCCACCAGCGCCGCCAATCAGCTGGCCAACCAGTTCGGCGGTGGCGGCGGGGGTGGAGGCGGCGGCTTCGGTAGCGGAGCGGGCGGCGGCGGTGGCGGCTCGCCATTCGGTGGCATGGGCGGCATGGGTGGCATGGGCGGACCGTCGATGGGCCCGGGCGCGGGTGGACCGGGCGGCGGCTCGCCGTTCTCGTCGATGCCCTCGGCCCCGTCCATCCCTTCGATCCCATCGATGCCTTCCTCGCCGGAGTCCGATCCCTTCTCGCCCTGGTCATCGCCACCGGGCAAGCCGTCGACTTCCCCAGCCCCTTCGACCCCTCCGGTGCCGTCGTCCCGGCCGTCCTCGCCGAGCGCACCCTCGACGCCGGCCAGCCCGGCCGCGCCGTCGGCACCAAGTGCGCCGTCCGCGCCGCCGTCCCCGTCCTCGCCGTCCTCGCCCTCCGGAACCGCACCGGCCTCGGGCGCGGGCAAGCCGACCGAGATCCCGCCGGCGACCGGCAAGGTGATCGTGAACGAGCCCATCGTCGTCAAGGCCGGCCAGACCTTCAACGGCGAGGGCAAGCTCTACCAGGCCGGCCCGTCGCTGGGCGACGGCGGCCAGAGCGAGACCCAGAAGCCGGTCTTCATCCTCGAGCCCGGCGCGAAGCTGGAGAACGTGCAGGTCGCTGGCGGCGATGGCATCCACACCCGCGGCGACGCGACGCTCAAGGACGTCTGGTGGAAGGACGTCGGCGAGGACGCGATGACGATGAAGGGCCCCGGCAACGTCAAGGTGATCGGCGGCGGCGCCTACGCGGCCACCGACAAGATCTTCCAGATCAACGCGCCGGGCTCGCTGTCGATCGACGGCTTCACTGCCGACGGCTTCGGCAAGGCGGTGCGAACCAACGGCGGCCACGACTTCCCGATCAGCATCGACATCCGCAACTCGGTCTTCCGCAACGGCGACGAGGCCGTGGTGCGCAGCGATGCCAAGGACGCGAAGATCAACATCGCCTCGGACGTGGTGATCGAGAACACACCGCACAAGGTGCTCGCGCCCCCGACGGCCGACGTGCAAGGCGTCGGCGCCTGGGAATACAAGCCCTACAGCGGCTGATCGAACCGCCCCGGCCCGGCGCCGGGGCTTCGCGCACGAAGGCTCTCGAAGGAGGGCGCGCGGTCTCAGCGCGCCGGCACGTCGACTCGCGCGTCGATGTGCGAGGCCTCGGCCGCGGTCACGCTGCCAAGCTGGACGACGAGGTCCAGCCCGTGCGTGCGCTGCGCCATGTTGCGCTCGTAGGAGCGCATCGAGTACGGCCGCATCGCCGCGGAATCCCGCCACTGCGATTCGATCTCGCGTTCCAGCGCGGCCACTTCCGCCGGCAGGCCGCCGGGCTGGCGCTCGCACAGCGCGATCGCGGAGCGGTAGGCGTCGTCGCGCAATCGCATCTCCGTGCCGACCACCACCCGCGCCGCGGCGCTGTGGTTGGGGCTGGCATGGCGCTGGATGTCGGTCACCAGCTGTTCCAGCCGCTGGCGGTCAGCGCCCGCCGCGACCCAGTCGCCGAGTTGCGGCTTCACCTGCTCGGCGAAGGCGTCGAGGTCCTGGTACTCGGTCTCGACGAAGGACAGCGGATGCAAGCGACCGTCCTCGTAGACGGCCTCCCGTCGCTCGAAGACACCGCCCAGGATGCGCTCCGCGCCGAGGCCCGCCTGCAGCGCTCCCATCGTGAGGTCGGCCTTGCCGGCATCGCCGACCGAGCCGGCCACCGTCTGCGACGCGCCCAGCGAGGCCCGCAGCGCCACGCCGGCCCGGCTGGCGTGACCGTCGATGCGGCGCTCGACGCGCATCGCGCCGCTGGCGTCGCCGTAGCGGCGGGTGACGTCGCGTTGCGTCTCGACGTAGCCGCCCGCGCTGGCCGTCGCCTTGAGCCGCCACTTGCCCAGCGACGCGGTGACGTCGGCCCCCAGGCCGTGCCGCCGACGCGCATCCCCCGCCTGGCCGATCTGGTTGACGGTCAGCTCCGGGAACTCCTGCAGCAGCTGGCGCAGCAGCGGCGGATCGCCGGGGTGGTGGGCGGCTCCGCCGGCGCCGTGATCGATGAGCCGGTCGACCAGGCGCGAGAACTCCTCGCGCAGCTCGGGGACCGGCCGGCCGACGCGCGGCAGGCGCAGCGACAGTCCCTGCAGCTCGGCCCGGTCCTGGCCGTAGAGCAGCGCGTCGACGTTGCCGCCAACCTTGAACGCGCCCAGGTCCGGCCCCACGCTCACGCCCAGCCCCACCTGGCCGGTGGTCTGGCGCTGCGTCCCCAGCACGATCTCCATGTCGTAGGGCGGCATGGCGATCTCGAAGACCGCGTGCCGCGCGCCCTGGACGCGTGCATCGACGCGTCCGCGCACGAACAGCGCCGACGCCACCGCGCTGATCGACGCCGTGATCTGTCGCAGCCCGACGCCGGCGATGCCGCCGCCGGTCAAGCGCAGCCGCGAGGAGCCCTCGATGTTGGCGACGATGTCCTTGAGCGCGGTCCGCAGCGTCTCGCGGTCGACCGCCTTCACGCGCGTGTCGCGGCCGCTGGCCTCGTCCTCGGCGCGGGCGAGCGCGGCCGATGCGGTGAGGAGCAGGGACGCGGAGCTCGCCGGCGCTGCGTTGGCGGCGCTGGTCGCGTCGGCGTTGCCGGCGTCGGCCGTGTTGGCCAGGTCGGTCGGACGCGCCGGAGGCGTTCCGCTGGCGCCCTGTGAGCGCGCGTCGGCCACCCAGTCGGCCAGCGCCGCGGCGTCCAGTCGCAAGCCGGCCAGCGCCTTGAGGTCGGGCAATTCGTCCAGGCGGCGGGCGAGGGCGCTCAGCACCGGCGGATCCGCGGCGGCCGCCTCGGACAGCATCAGCCGCGCCAGCCGCTCCCCGATCGCCTTGCGCGCGTCGGCATCGAAGCCCACGCGCTCGAAGGACGGGCTGGCCTCCTCCAGGCAGTGCGACAGCACCGCGGCGCGCAACAGGTGGGCCGGCACCGCGGCCGGGCCGCTCGACCGGCCCGCCGACACCCGGAGCAGCCCATCCCGCAGCGCGCTCGCGGCTTCGGTCAGGGCCCGCTCGCGCGCCGGGCGATGGCGCGCCGCGGCCGGCCCGCGTTCCACGCCCTGCACGCCGTGCCGCAGCGCGCGGAACGGCGACTTGCCGATCAACGGATTGCGCGGGCGCAGCGCGCTGCGCGGCGCGGCGCGGTCGATCCAGCGGCCCATCTTCATCAGCCGTGCGTCCAGCGCCGCGAACCGCGTGCCGGGACCGGTCTCGTGCAGGTCGTTGCGCACCGCCGCGAGCGCCCATCGATGCGGCTCCGCGGCTGCCACGTCGCCCGCCATCCGCGCGGCGGCGCAGAAGACCGCTTCGCCGGTGAGCGTCCGCAACGTGGCCGGATCACGCAGCAGCGCCGTTGGATCGCCGTGGTGATCGAGCCCGCGCGGCGCGCCTTCGGACGCCTTCAGCAGCAGCGCGAAATCGCGTCGCCGCGCGGGATCGACCGGTCGCGCGGTGACGGCCATCAGCACGTCCATGCCGGCCGGCGTGCCGCCCAGCGCGGAGGAGGTCCGCCACGCGGCCTGCCGGGCGGCGAGCTCGTCCGCCGCCGCGTGCTCGATCAGCATCGGCCCCCAGCCCAGCCGGTTGTTGCGCAGCCCGTCCTGGCGCCGGCGACGGCCGACGTCGGTGAGCCGACCGGGACTGCCAAGCAGCGCGGCCGATGGCGACGCCGATGCCGACAGCAGCGGTGATCCCGCCGGCGTCCGGTTCGCACCCGCCTGCCAGGCCGCGATCAGTTCCGCCTCCGCGTCGAGCGCGGCCAGCGAGTCCAGGGCGTCCAGCGCCAGCCGCGCGTCGCCATCGCAGGCCGCGGCCAGCGACTGCGCGAGCAGCACCACCGGCGCGGACGGCAGGTCGGGCGTGGGCGGCACGCCGGACAGGTCCAGGCGCGACAACTGGCCGGACAGGCGCGCCAGGTCTTCCGGCATCGTGCCGTCGCGGGTGAACAGCGTCGCGATCAGCGGGGCGAGGTCGGGCCGGTCGACGCGCATCGTGTCCAGCAGCACCGCGCCAGTGGGTGCGGTGCGGGACGGTGTCTCGGGCGGCGACACGGCGGCCGCGGCGGCGTCGCCGGCCTCGACCGGCCGGGCCGGCAGGGCGGCGCGCGGCGCGGTGGCGGACTCCGGCTGCGGCCGGGCCGGCGGCGCATCCAGCGGGCGGATTGCTGTGCTGGGCAGCAGCGGCGTGCGCTGTTCCTGGGAGAGCGGCGTGTCGATGGCGACACGAGAGAGGCCGAGTTGGCGCGCGATTCGAGTGGTGAAGGACATGGACTGCTCCTTCGTCCCGATCGTGGCGAGCGGTCATGACGGCCAGCCGCGCCGGGGCGAAGGACTGGCGTCGGGCGCGAAGGGCGCCGGCGCGACGGGCGCATGCCGCCGCGGAAGGCGATGTCTTCGCTTCGCCGGACGGCGGTTCGGCGGCTGTCGACCGTCGCCCGGGTCCGGTCCCGAGAGTCAGGGGTGAATCCCCATGTCCTCGCACAGGAACCGTCCATGAGCGCCATCGATCCGATCTCTTCCCTCAACGGCAGCGGCCCGCGCCTGTCGCCGATGCAGCAGCTGTACCAGCAGCAGCTCTACGCGGACCCGCAGCCCGCGTCCCCGGCCAACGTCATCGCGCCGCTCATGACGATGCTGGTCCAGCAGATCATCGCGATGCTGGTGCAGCAGCTCCTGCAGTCGCTGCAGGCCCAGCAGCAGGGGCAGCAAGGGCAGCAGGGCATGCCCGGCGGAGGCGGCGGCGCAGGCGGGGGGCTCGGCGGAGCGCCCGGCGGCGGAGGCGCGAACCCGTTCGCCGCCGGTGGCGGGCCAGGCGGTGGCGGAGGCAATCCGTTTGGGCCCGCCGGCGGCTTCGGTGGCGCGGGGAGCGGCAGTCCCGGCCTCGGCGCCTTCGGTGATGTCCCGCCTGCGCCGGCGCCCGCTTCCCCAGAGCCAAGTCCTGCTTCGAGCCCGAGTTCGAGCCCGAGTCCTGCTCCGAGTCCAAGTCCTGTTCCGAGCCCGAGCCCGAGCTCAAGCCCGAGTGCCGCGCCCGCTCCAGCGCCAGCTCATGGCCATCACCACCACCATCACGGCCATGCCCCGGCTCCGGCGACGCCCGATCCGCTGCTCGCGCCCGCACCGGCGCCGGCACCTTCGGTCGGCGCTCTCGCCAAGCCCGACGACGCGGGTCCGGTGTCCAGCAGTACCCCCGCGACCTCGGTGCTGCCGCCGCATCGCGGCGAGGTCGTGGTGAACAAGCCCATCGTCGTCGGCCCGGGCGAGACCTTCGACGGCAAGAACCAGTTGTTCACCGCCGGGTCGGGGCTGAGCGGCAATTCGGCCGAGACGTACCAGCCGGTCTTCATCCTCGGCCCGGGCGCCACGCTGAAGAACGTGCAGTTCCAGGGGGGTGACGGCGTGCACCTGCTGGGCGACGCCAAGATCGACAACGTGCACGCGGTGCACGGCGGCCCGGACGACATGATCACCATCGACGGGCCCGGCAACCGCGCCCACGACGCCCAGCTGGCGGGGATCTCCCCGGCGTCGATTCCCAACGACCGGCCCGCCGAGGTCGAGATCAGGAATTCCTCGTTCCGGCACTCGCATGACAAGGCGATCCAGGTCAACGGCGATGCCAACGTGAAGCTCAGCGGCGTCTACGCCGAGGACGTCGGCCAGCTGCTGGTGACGCTGGGCGGCCAGCCGATCAAGGCCAACGTGTCGATCGACGACTCGCAGTTCAGCGGCGTGCGCTCGCACCTGGTGCGGCTGGACGATCGCGACTCCACGCTGCGACTCGGCCCGAACGTCAGCACCGACTCGGGCCGCCTCCAGGTCATGATGGGCACGCCGGCCAATGCCAGCGGCGCGACGGTGGTGATGCCGTCCTCCAGCCCGGCGGGCGGCAACGACTGAGCCGGCGCCATGGCCACGAGGACGAGCCGCCGGTGGGCGGTCGTCCTCGAGCTCTGCATGGCCGGTGCCGGCGCGTCAGCGACCGTACAGCGCGGTGAACGAGGCCTTCCCGAGCATCTTGCGGCCCAGCCCCCGGTTCAGCACGAAGCCGTGCAGGGCCGCGGTCCCGGTCTTCGGGACGCCGGCGGCCGCGTCGATGTCCGCGACGGCCAACGCGTAGACGGTGAACACGTAGCGGTGCGCCTTCTCTCCCGCCGGCGGACAGGGGCCGCCGTAGTTGCCGTTCTCGCCGGTGACGCCCGTGTCGAGAAAGTCGTTGACGCCGCCATGGGCGCCGGCTGGCAGGCGGGTCGCGGCGTTGCCCGCGCCGCGCGGCAACTGGGTGATCGAGGCCGGGATGTTGTAGACGGTCCAGTGCCAGAAGCCGCTGCCCGTCGGGGCATCCGGGTCGTAGACCTGCACCACGAAGGACTTGGTGCCGGCCGGCGCGTTCTTCCATTCCAGCGCCGGGGAGACGTTGTCGCCCGAGCAGCCGAAGCCGCTCAGGACGAACCGGTTGTCGATCCCGCCGCCCGGCGCGATGTCCGGGCTGGAGAGCGAGAATCCGTCGCTTGGCGGGGCCGCCGCCGGCCGGGCGGTGGCGGGCAGGGACACGACGCAGGCCAGGGCGGCGGCGCAGGTCGCGAGCAGCGACCGGCGGGGCAAGACATTCGGAGACATGGACTTCCTTGTCGGCAGGGATGAATGGGGAGGAGGGAGGACTTGTCCATCAGGCCGGGACCGGGGCGTTCTTCAGGCCCAGCACCTGGATCGATTCGATCGACGGCGGCACCGCGAACAACTCGTCCGCCCGGGCCATCAGTGCCTGCGCGATCGGGCCGGCCAGGTGGTTCTGCCGGCCCGCCTCGTCGTGGAACGCGTCGAAGATGCCGAAGCTCGTGGGGGACAGCCGCAGCGCGAACCAGATCGGCGTCGATGGCTCGTCCAGGGCGAGCGCCAGGCCGGCGCGCAGGAACTCGGCCACTTCGGCCTCCTTGCCGGGCCTGGCTTCGAGACGCGCGAAAAGTGCAAACTGAATCATGGTGGGACACCTCTTCGGTTGATGCCGGACATCCGACAGCGGCCAATGTAGGTTTTCACCGCGTGGTGGCGTATTGCCGCGAATGACAACATCGATATCATTCGCGCCATGAGGATCTCGGTGCTTGCCGTCGACGGCGTCTTCGATACCGGCCTGGCCGCCGTGCTGGACACCTTTGCCACGGCCAACGAACTGGCCGAGCTGCAGCGGATGCCGTCACCGCGCTTCGAGGTCCACGTCGTCGGCGTGCGCAAGAGGGTGCGCACCTCGCTGGGCCTGCGGGTGCCGGTGAAGGCGGTGTCGACGCTCAGGCGGCCCGATTGGATCGTGGTGCCGGCCTTGGGGACCAAGATGCCGGAGCCGCTGCAGGAGGCGCTGGAGCGGCGGGAAGCGCAGGACGCGGCGGAGCAACTGCGGTGCTGGCATGCCGGTGGCGCCCGCATCGGCGCTGCCTGCATCGGCGGGTTCCTGCTCGCGGAGTCCGGATTGCTCGACGGGCATGAGGCCACGACCGCCTGGTGGCTGGGCCCGCTGTTCCGTCAGCGCTACCCCGGGGTGCGGCTCGACGAGCAGCGGATGCTGGTGCCGTCCGGCCGGCTGGTGACCGCGGGCGCGGCGATGGGGCATCTGGAGCTGGCCTTGTGGCTGGTCCGGCAGAGCAGTCCCGCGCTGGCCGACATGACGGCGCGCTACCTGCTCGTGGACACCCGCCCGTCGCAGGCGCCTTACATGATCCCGGTGCATCTGGCGCAAGCGGACCCGCTGGTGCAGCGCTTCGAGGGCTGGGCCCGCGGCCGGTTGCGGGAAGGGTTTTCGCTCGACGCCGCGGCGGCGGCGATGCACACCAGCAAGCGCACGCTGCAGCGGCGCATCGAAGCCGTGCTGGGCAAATCCCCGCTGTCGTATTTCCAGGACCTGCGCGTGGAGCGCGCCGTGCACCTGTTGCGCACCAGCCGGCAGGATCTGGAGGCCATCGCCGCCGAAGTGGGCTACGCCGACGGCGTGACCCTTCGCACCCTGCTGCGCAGGAAGCTGGGACGCGGCGTGCGGGAACTGCGACGGCCGGGCGACTGAGTCCTTCGCGGTGGTGCTTGCGGGCGGTCCTCCGCCCCGGCGACACCGGCTCAGCGCTCCGGCTCGGTCTTGACGTCCTTCAGCAGCGGCTGCATTTCCTGCGGCATCAGGTGCGCCGGCAGCGGGCCGACATCGTGGTCGAGGAGCTGCCTCACGTTCTCGGCATGGGCATGCACGCAGTTGCTGCCCTCCAGGCCGCTGGTCTCATAGCGCGGAAAGACCGTGCGCGCCTGCATGGTCTCGTAGAGACTCGACTGCTGTGGCGTCATCGTGCCGTGGTCGATCACCAGCGTCGACGGCCCGATGGGAAGCGGCTTGTCCTCGCCGGCGAGCTTCGCCTCCGCGCGCACGCCCATGACCTTGAACTTGCGGCCATCGCTCAATTCACCCTGCACGAGGAAGGAGTCTGGTCGCTGGCCCGCTACGAACTGCGGCGAATGCCCCAGCGCGGGCGCCAGTCGCGGATTGAGCCGCAGGTCCTCGGCCGATGGCTGGAATTGCACGTGGCCGGGCGTGAGGATCTTGGTCTCTCCGTCAGCCTCGCGCGTGCGCGTGGGGTCGATGACCGTCGAGATGGGGCGGGAACCCCGCTGCGGCAGGTCCGCGAGCGCCCCGCTGGGCAGGTTGGATGTGGACGTGGACTCGGCGCCGGACTTGCCGGCGTTGTCGCGGACCGATCCCAGCGCGGCACGGATCGGTGGCGAATTGGTGAGGGGGCGTCTCCACACGGAAGTCTCCTGTCGCAGTTGTGGTTGTCCGCCGAATCTAGGACCGGCGAGTCCCGATGCGACGCCCGGTGCGAAACGGAGCAGGGCAGGGCGAAAGGCTTCGTTCCTGCGCACCGCCCTTCGCACGCTGCGCTCCGGGGCCTCCGGTGCGCTTCCTACAATTCCGCCCGGGCCTTGCGTGGTGCTGGGCAAGACCTGGCACCTCCGCCGACCTTCTCCCGATCTTTCTTCGTACACCCATGCCTGTCATCGACATCGCCGGCCGTTCCCTGCACTTCCAGGACCGCGGCACCGGATTCCCGCTTCTGCTCGGACACAGCTACCTGTGGGATTCCGCCATGTGGGCGCCGCAGATCGAGGCGCTCTCGCGGTCCTATCGCGTCATCGCGCCGGACCTCTGGGGGCATGGACGATCCGATGCCCCGCCCGAGGGCACGCGCACGCTGGGCGACCTCGCCGCGCAGGCCGGGCTGCTGCTGGACGCGCTGGACATCCGCGAATGCGCGGTGGTGGGCCTGTCGGTCGGCGGCATGTGGGGCGCCGAGCTCGCCCTGCGCGAACCGGAGCGGGTCCGCGCGCTGGTCCTGATGGACACCTACCTCGGCGCCGAGCCGGAGGCGACCCGCGCGCGCTACTTCCAGATGCTGGACACGATCGAGTCGCTGGGCCGGTTCCCACCGCCCATCCTCGATGCGGTGGTCCCGCTGTTCTTCCGCAGTGGCGCCGACCTGGGCGGACCCTTGCCGACGGCCTTCCGGCGCGCGCTTGAGGGTTTCTCCACCGAGCAGCTGCGCAACGCCATCGTGCCGCTGGGCCGGCTGATCTTCGGCCGTCCGGAGGCGCTGCCGCGCCTGGCGGCGCTCGATCCGGACCGCACCTTGCTGATGTGCGGCGCGCTGGACATCCCCCGTCCGCCGGCCGAAACCACCCGGATGGCCGAACTCATCGGCTGCGAGCAGGTCATCGTGCCCGACGCGGGTCACATCTCGAATCTCGAACAACCCGCGTTCGTCACGCGGGCACTGGAGGCTTGGCTGGAGCGGCAGATCGGGCGTTGATGGGCGCCGTGCAGTCCAGGCATACGTATCCGAGGTGATATGGTGCGGCCTGCGTCCAGGCGATCCCGCCGGAAGCCGCCGTGATCCGTGCCATGAAAGTCGATACCAAAAGCAAGAAGGTGAACAAGGCGTGGTTGAACAACCATGTCAACGATCCCTACGTGAAACAGGCCCAGAAAGAGGGCTACCGGTCGCGCGCCGCCTACAAGCTCAAGGAAATCGACGAGGAATTCCAGTTGATCCGGCCCGGGCAGGTGGTCGTCGACTTGGGGGCCTCGCCCGGGGCGTGGAGCCAGTACCTGCGCCGGCGCTTCGCGCCCAAGGAGGCGGGCGCCGGCGGCGCGGCGGTGGGCGCGCTGAACGGCCGCATCATCGCGCTCGACCTGCTGGACTTCGAACCGATCGAAGGCGTGGAGTTCCTCCAGGGCGACTTCCGCGAGCAGGAGGTGCTGGCGCAACTCGAGGCGACGCTGGCCGGGGCGAAGGTGGACCTGGTGGTCTCCGACATGGCGCCCAACCTGTCGGGCATCGAAAGCACCGACGCGGCGCGGATGGAACACCTGATCGAACTGGCGCTGGATTTCGCCCAGCAGCACCTCAAGCCGGAAGGCGCGCTGGTTGCCAAGGTCTTCCACGGCAGCGGCTATGACCAGCTGGTGCACGCCTTCCGGGCGCAGTTCAAGCGCGTGAAGACCGCCAAGCCCAAGGCCTCCCGGGACAAATCCGCGGAAAACTTCCTGGTCGGCATCGGCCTGAAGAAGGGGTGAGCGGGCGTGCGGGCCAGTTCGGCCCCGGCTGAAGCCGCGATCAAGCGTCAAAGTCGGGGCCGCTTCGGGCGCTTGCCTTGAGGCATGCATGGCAATATCTATCGTGGCGTGTGGGAATGCCAATCAAGTCGTGGGACTTGACTGGCCTAGAATCCGCCCCATATGCCGTGAAAGTCCGCTGCCCGAGGCTGTTTCCATGGGTCGGCGGTGATGGAATGACAAAGGAGTCGCGGTGAACAATCAGTGGTTCTCGAAAGTGGCTGTGTGGATGGTGATCGCCTTGGTGCTGTTCACCGTCTTCAAGCAGTTCGATCGCAGCGCAACCCAGGGGACTCAGATCGGTTACTCGGACTTCCTTGAAGAAGTCCGCGCCAAGCGCATCAAGCAGGTGGTGCTGCAGGAAACCCCTGCCGGCACCGAGATCCAGGCAACGACCGGTGACGGCAACAAGCTTCGCACCACCGCGCCCTACATGGACCGCGGCCTGGTCGGCGACCTGATCAACTACGGCGTCAAGTTCGACGCCAAGCCCCGCGAAGAGCCCTCGGTCCTGATGAGCATCCTGCTCAGCTGGGGTCCGATGCTGCTGCTGATCGCCGTCTGGGTGTACTTCATGCGCCAGATGCAGGGCGGCGGCAAGGGCGGTGCGTTCAGCTTCGGCAAATCGAAGGCACGCATGCTCGACGAAGCCAACAACACGACCACCTTCGCCGACGTCGCCGGTTGCGACGAGGCCAAGGAGGAAGTGAAGGAGCTCGTCGACTTCCTGAAGGACCCGCAGAAATTCCAGAAGCTGGGCGGCCGCATCCCGCGTGGCGTCCTGCTGGTCGGCCCTCCCGGCACCGGCAAGACGCTGCTGGCCAAGGCCATCGCCGGTGAAGCCAAGGTGCCGTTCTTCACGATCTCCGGTTCGGACTTCGTCGAGATGTTCGTCGGTGTCGGCGCGGCCCGTGTGCGCGACATGTTCGAGCAGGCCAAGAAGAGCGCGCCCTGCATCATCTTCGTCGACGAAATCGACGCGGTCGGTCGCCATCGCGGCGCCGGCCTGGGCGGCGGCAACGACGAGCGCGAGCAGACCCTCAACCAGATGCTGGTCGAGATGGATGGCTTCGACACCAACCTGGGCGTCATCGTGATGGCCGCGACCAACCGTCCGGACATCCTCGACCCGGCGCTGCTGCGTCCGGGCCGCTTCGACCGTCAGGTGTACGTCACGCTGCCGGATGTCCGCGGCCGCGAGCAGATCCTGAACGTGCACATGCGCAAGGTGCCGGTCGGCCAGGACGTCCGCGCCGACATCCTGGCGCGCGGCACCCCGGGCTTCTCCGGCGCCGATCTGGCCAACCTGGTGAACGAAGCCGCGCTGTTCGCCGCCCGCCGCAATGGCCGGGTGGTCGACATGCAGGACTTCGAGAAGGCCAAGGACAAGATCATGATGGGCCCCGAGCGGAAGTCCATGGTGATGCCCGAGGAAGAGCGCAAGAACACCGCCTATCACGAAGCCGGCCACGCGCTGGTGGCGCGCCTGCTGCCCAAGACCGATCCGGTCCACAAGGTGACGGTGATCCCGCGCGGCCGCGCGCTGGGCGTGACGATGCAGCTGCCGGAAGGCGACCGCTACAGCATGGACAAGGAGCGCATGCTCTCGACCATCTCGGTGCTGTTCGGCGGCCGCATCGCGGAAGAGGTCTTCATGAACCAGATGACGACCGGCGCCAGCAACGACTTCGAGCGCGCCACGGCGATCGCCCGCGACATGGTGACCCGCTACGGCATGACCGATGAGCTGGGCCCGATGGTCTACGCGGACAACGAAGGCGAGGTGTTCCTCGGCCGTTCGGTGACGAAGACGACCAACATGTCGGAAGAGACCATGCGCAAGGTCGATCAGGAGATCCGCAAGATCATCGACGAGCAGTACACCATCGCTCGCAACCTGATCGAGGAGCACAAGGACAAGATGCACGCGATGGCGACGGCGCTGCTCGAATGGGAAACCATCGACGCCGACCAGATCGACGACATCATGGACAACCGCCCCCCGCGTCCGCCCAAGGACTGGACGCCGCCGGCCAACAAGTCGGACAGCGGCGGCACCCCCGCGGTGAGCACGGGCAGCGCTCCCGCCGCCGCCTGATCGTCGGGCAGTCAACTCCCCAGGGGATCCCCTTTGAAAGGCCGGTCGAGAGACCGGCCTTTCTGCTTCCCGCCCGGCGAAGTTCACGACGGACCATTAGCGAGCCGTTAGCGGGCCGTTGGCGCCGCACCTCCGCAGCTTCCGTCATACTGTCCGCTTGGCGTGGCAGTTCCCAGCGCGATCTAGCGTGCCGCCGCGCGCCCGATGTCCTGCCGCCCATGACTGCTGCCTCGATCTGGAAAACCACCCGCTTCGATCTCGACCTGACGGAGCGCCCGCTGGTGATGGGCATCGTGAACGTGACGCCCGATTCGTTCTCCGACGGCGGTCAGCATGCCGAGGCGGCCAAGGCGATCGACTTCTGCGAGCGGCTGCTGGGCGAGGGCGTCGACATCCTGGACCTGGGCGGCGAATCGACGCGGCCCGGCGCTCCCCGGCTCGACGCCGACGAGGAATGGCGTCGCCTGGAGCCGGTCATGCGGGCGGCGCTGAATTTCGGCGTCCCCGTCTCCGTCGACACCTGCAAGACCGAGGTGATGCGCCGGGCCCTGGACCTTGGCGTCGACATCATCAACGACGTGCAGGCGCTGCGGGATGAGGGCGCCGATGCGCTGCTCGCGGAACATGGCAGCGCCGGCATCTGCCTGATGCACATGCGGGGCGAGCCCGCCGGCATGCAGCAGCTGACCGACTACGCGGATGTCGTGACCGAGGTGTCGGCGTTCCTGGATGAACGGATGCGGCATCTGATCACGCAGGGCGTCGCGGCCGAGCGGATCACGCTCGATCCGGGATACGGATTCGCCAAGACGGTCGACCAGAACCTGAGCCTGCAGTGCCGGCAGCGCGAGCTGCTGTCGCTGGGGCGGCCGCTGCTGGTGGGGTGGTCGCGCAAATCGACCTTGGGGGCCGTGACGGGGCGGGCCGTCGACGAGCGCCTGCCGGCCAGCATTGGCGCGGCGCTGGCGTCGGTGGCCCTGGGCGCGCGGATCGTGCGCGTCCACGATGTCGGCGCCACGGTCGACGCGCTCAAGGTCTGGCAGGCTTTCGGCGCCCCACAAGGATGAACGGCCCGCGCCGTTCCCGGTCCACCCTCCCCATCCCGCATCCCCCATCCCCCGATTGCGGGCCCCCATCCTGGGCGAGGAGGGCCCGATACGGCTTCGGCGACAATCCGCGGATTCACGATTGGGAAGTCTCAGGAGGTTGCTTCAATGAGCCGCAAGTATTTCGGGACCGACGGCATCCGCGGGACCGTTGGCCGTACCCCCATCACGCCTGACTTCATGCTGCGGCTGGGCCATGCGGTGGGCCGGGTGCTCAAGCGCAGCTATGCCAAGCCCAGTGTCCTGATCGGCAAGGACACCCGCATCTCCGGCTACATGCTCGAGTCGGCGCTCGAGGCGGGCTTTGCCTCCGCCGGCGTCAACGTCCTCCTGACCGGTCCCCTGCCGACCCCGGGCGTCGCCTACCTGACCCGGGCGCTGCGGCAGCATCTGGGCGTGGTCATCTCGGCCTCCCACAATCCCTTCGCGGACAACGGCATCAAGTTCTTTTCCTCCAAGGGTGAGAAGCTGCCCGATGCCTGGGAGCTCGATGTCGAGGCCGTGCTGGACGAGCCGCCGGTCTGGGTGGATTCCGCCAGCCTCGGCCGGGCGCGGCGCCTGGACGATGCACAGGGCCGCTACATCGAGTTCTGCAAGGCCAGCTTCAGCGGCGACCTCAGCCTGCGTGGCATGAAGCTGGTGGTCGACGCCGCGCACGGCGCCGCCTACCAGGTGGCCCCGTCCGTGTTCCACGAGCTGGGCGCGGAAGTGATCACCATCGGCAACAAGCCGGACGGCTACAACATCAATGACAAGGTCGGCGCCACGGCGCCCGAGGCCCTGGTCGCCGCCGTCAAGGAGCATCAGGCCGACTACGGCATCGCGCTGGACGGCGATGCCGACCGCCTGCAGATGGTCGACGGCGACGGCCGTCTCTACAACGGCGACGAGCTGCTGTACGTGATGGTGGCGGATCGCCTGGCGCGCGGAGAGCGCGTCCCGGGCGCTGTCGGCACGCTGATGACCAACATGGCGGTCGAGCTGGCGCTGCGCCAGCGGGATGTCGAGTTCGTGCGCGCCAAGGTGGGCGACCGGTACGTGCTCGAGGAACTGGCCGCCCGCGGCTGGCAGCTCGGCGGGGAGGGCTCCGGTCACCTGCTGGCGCTGGACCGTCACACCACGGGTGACGGCATCGTCAGCAGCCTGCTGGTGCTGGAAGCCGTCTGCCGCAGCGGCCGTCGCCTCGTCGACCTGCTGGACGGCGTCTCCCTGTTCCCGCAGACCTTGATCAATGTGCGCCTGCAGGCCGACCAGCAGGACTGGAAGAGCAACCCGGCGCTCGCCCGCACCGAGGCCGAAGTCATGGCCGAACTGGGCGATCGTGGCCGGGTGCTGATCCGCAAGTCCGGCACCGAGCCGCTGCTGCGCGTCATGGTCGAGGCGAGCGATGCCGGGCTGGCGCAGCGTTGCGCGGAACGTCTGGCCGACGCGATCCGCAGTTGAGCCTCGTAAGCCTGGGCGGTACCCGCCGCTCCGGGCAGTACGGAACGTGAAAAAGAGAGCCGCCGGCGCGAAAGCGTCGGCGGCTTTTTTTCCGGTTCATCGCCCCAGCACGCGCCGACACCGCCGTCGAAAGGGTCTTCTGCGCGGTCCGTCGAGCCTCGGAATGAAGATGACAGCGGGGTGAATCGAATATGACAATGGCCGCGACCCGGTCGCCCGGACGCCATTTCTCCTCTGGGGCGCTCTCCGTAACGAGATTTTTCCGACCCGGGGTTGGCGTCACGGATGTGTCACATTGAGGTCATAGCATCCGCTCCGTTCGCCAACCAACCAAGCGATAGGACTGAATGACCATGAATCAACTGCGTGCTGGCCTGCTGTTCGCCGCTTGCGCCGCGATGTTCTCCGTGGCCCATGCTCAAGAGGTGACCGGCGCGGGTGCCTCCTTCCCGGCCCCCGTCTACGCCAAGTGGGCTGACGCCTACAACAAGGCCACTGGCGTCCGCATCAACTATCAGTCGGTGGGTTCTGGCGCCGGCATCAAGCAGATCCAGGCCAAGACCGTCGACTTCGGCGCGTCGGACGCCCCCCTGAAGGACGAGCAGCTGGCCAAGGACGGCCTGGTCCAGTTCCCGACCGTGATCGGCGGCGTCGTGCCGGTCATCAACGTCAAGGGCATCAACCCCGGTCAGCTCAAGCTCAACGGCCAGATCCTGGGCGACATCTACCTGGGCAAGGTTGCCAAGTGGAACGACCCCGCCATCGCCGCCCTGAACCCGGGCGTGGCGCTGCCGGACGCCGCCATCGCCGTGGTTCGCCGCGCCGACGGCTCGGGCACCAGCTTCCTGTTCACGAACTACCTGTCCAAGGTCAATGCCGAGTGGAAGTCCAAGGTCGGTGAAGGCACCGCCGTGAACTGGCCCACCGGCGCTGGCGGCAAGGGCAACGAAGGCGTGTCGGCCTTCGTGACCCGCCTGCCGAACTCGATCGGTTACGTCGAGTACGCCTACGCCAAGCAGAACAAGATGACCTACGTGCTGATGAAGAACGCCGCCGGCAACTTCGTCAGCCCCAGCGACGACGCCTTCAAGGCCGCTGCCGCCGGTGCCAAGTGGAACGAATCGTTCTACCAGGTGCTGACCGAGCAGGCCGGCAAGGACAGCTGGCCCATCACCGGCGCGACCTTCATCCTGATGCACGCCGCCCAGGACAAGCCGGCCCAGGCCGCCGCCGCGCTGAAGTTCTTCGACTGGGCCTACACCCAGGGCGACAAGACCGCCGACGAGCTGGACTACGTGCCGCTGCCGGCCGCCGTCAAGGACCTGGTTCGCAAGCAGTGGGCCGATCACGTGAAGGACGGTTCGGGCAAGGCTGTCAGCTTCAAGTGATCCTCGCCTGACGACACAGCCCGGTGACCCGCGTCGCGGCCACCGGGCTTTCGCACAAGAATTCCAGACACTCCCAGCGGAGGCCCCGTGGCCGCAATACTTCCAGCCAATTCCATCGACCGAGATCGCGGCCAGGAGCGCGCCCAGCCCGACGGCCGTCCGCCGCAGCGCCGACGCGTCGCGCCCTGGGCCGACACCGTGTTCTCGGCGCTGACGCACGGCGCGGCCTGGCTCACGCTGGCCTTGCTGGCCGGCATCATCGGCTCGCTGCTGATCGGGGCCGCGCCCGCGATCAAGCAGTTCGGCCTGAACTTCCTGATCACCGCGGACTGGGACCCGGTGCAGGAGAAGTTCGGCGGCCTGGTGATGATCTACGGCACGCTGATGACCTCGCTGATCGCGCTGCTGATCGCGGTGCCGGTGAGCTTCGGCATCGCGCTGTTCCTGACCGAGCTCGCGCCGGGCTGGCTGCGCCGCCCACTGGGCATCGCCATCGAGCTGCTGGCCGCGGTGCCGTCGATCGTCTACGGCATGTGGGGCCTGCTGGTGTTCGGGCCGATCCTGGCGACCTACGTGCAGCAGCCGCTGCAGTCGCTGCTGGGCGGCGTGCCCTACCTGGGCGCGCTGGTGTCCGGCCCGCCGGTGGGCATCGGCATCCTCTCGGCCGGCATCATCCTGGCCATCATGATCATCCCGTTCATCGCCTCGGTGATGCGTGACGTCTTCGAGGTCACGCCCGCGATGCTCAAGGAGTCGGCCTACGGCCTGGGCTCCACGACCTGGGAAGTGGTCTGGAAGGTCGTGCTGCCGTACACCAAGACCGGTGTCGTGGGCGGCATCATGCTGGGCCTGGGCCGCGCGCTGGGCGAGACCATGGCGGTCACCTTCGTGATCGGCAACATGAACCAGCTGAACTCGCTGTCGGTCTTCGAGGCCGCCAACAGCATCACCTCGGCGCTGGCCAACGAATTCGCCGAAGCCGGCGCGGGCCTGCACCAGGCCTCGCTGATCTACCTGGGCCTGGTCCTGTTCTTCATCACCTTCGTGGTGCTGGCGTTCTCCAAGGTCCTGCTCAACAAGCTCAAGAAGAACGAGGGAGCCCGCTCATGAGCGCCACCAACGCCAAGCGCCTGGCGATGTACAACAAGCGCAAGCGCGTCAACCAGATCGCGCTGACGCTGTCGATGGGCGCGATGGGATTCGGCCTGGTCTGGCTGATCTGGATCCTGCTCGAGACCTTGATCCAGGGCGTCGGCGGCCTGACGATCGCGACCTTCACGCAGATGACGCCGCCGCCGATGGCGGACGAGGGCGGCCTGGCCAACGCGATCTACGGCTCGCTGCTGATGGTCGGCCTGGCGACCTGCGTCGGCACGCCGATCGGCGTGCTGGCGGGTGTCTACCTCGCGGAGTACGGCCAGAAGACCTGGCTCGGCGCCTCGGTGCGCTTCATCAACGACATCCTGCTGTCGGCGCCGTCGATCGTCGTGGGCCTGTTCATCTACACGGTCGTCGTCACGCGGATGAAGTCGTTCTCGGCGCTGGCCGGCATCCTGGCGCTGGCGCTGATCGTCATCCCGGTGGTGATCCGCACCACCGAGAACATGCTGAGCCTGATCCCCAACGCGCTGCGCGAAGCCGCCTACGCGCTGGGCACGCCCAAGTGGAAGGTCATCCTGACCGTGACGCTGAAAGCGGCGCGCGCCGGCGTCGTGACCGGCGTGCTGCTGGCGCTGGCCCGCATCTCGGGCGAGACCGCGCCGCTGCTGTTCACCGCGCTGTCCAACCAGTTCTGGACCAGCTCGCTGGGCAGCCCGATGGCCAGCCTGCCCGTGACCATCTTCAAGTTCGCGATGAGCCCCTACGAGAACTGGCAGAAGCTCGCCTGGGCCGGCGTCTTCATCATCACCATCGGCGTGCTGCTGCTCAACATCGCGGCCCGCGTGCTGTTCAAGGAAAAGCATTGACCGGCTGACTGCCGCCGGAGCCGCATGCTCCGGCGCCTCACGATCAACGAATCCCACGAATCGAGAAACAACATGGACGTCAAAGTCGACATGCCGGTGACCGAGAAGGCGAAGCTCTCGGTGAAAAACCTGAACTTCTACTACGGCAGCTTCCACGCGCTGAAGAACATCAACCTGGACATCCCCGAGAACAAGGTCACCGCCTTCATCGGGCCGTCGGGCTGCGGCAAGTCCACGCTGCTGCGCACGTTGAACCGGATGTTCGAGCTCTATCCGGAGCAGCGCGCCGAAGGCCAGATCCTGCTGGACGGCGAGGACATCCTCACCAGCAAGGAAGACGTGTCGCTGATCCGCGCCAAGGTCGGCATGGTGTTCCAGAAGCCGACGCCGTTCCCGATGTCGATCTACGACAACATCGCCTTCGGCGTGCGGCTGTTCGAGACGCTGTCGCGCGTCGAGATGGACGAGCGCGTCGAATGGGCGCTGAAGAAGGCCGCGCTGTGGAACGAGGTCAAGGACAAGCTGAACCAGAGCGGCTCGGGCCTGTCGGGCGGCCAGCAGCAGCGCCTGTGCATCGCGCGCGGCATCGCCATCAAGCCGGAAGTGCTGCTGCTGGACGAACCCTGCTCGGCGCTGGACCCGATCTCCACCGGCAAGATCGAGGAGCTGATCCACGAGCTCAAGCACGACTACACCGTCGCGATCGTGACCCACAACATGCAGCAGGCCGCCCGCTGCTCGGACTACACCGCCTACATGTACCTGGGCGACCTGATCGAATTCGGACCGACCGCGGAGCTCTTCATGAAGCCCAAGCGCAAGGACACCGAGGACTACATCACGGGTCGTTTCGGTTAATCAGAGGGGAGCGAAGACCATGACTGACAAGCATCTGTCCACCCAATTCGACGCCGAACTCAGCGGCATCTCCACCCGCGTGCTCGAGATGGGCGGCCTGGTCGAATCGCAGGTCGCGCAGGCCGTCGAGGCGCTGGGCACCTTCAGCGGCGACATCGCCAGCCACGTCCTCAAGCAGGAAGAGATCGTCAACACGATGGAGATCGAGATCGATCGCGACCTGTCGACGATCATCGCCCGCCGCCAGCCGACGGCGCGCGACCTGCGCCTGCTGATCGCCGTGTCCAAGACGATCGCCAACCTCGAGCGCGTCGGCGACGAGGCCGCCCGCATCGCCCGCACCGTGCAGCGCCTGATCAACACCGGCGTGTCCAGCCGGCTGCGCCTGCCGATGTCGGACCTGTCGTACGAGGCCGAGCTGGCCACCGCGCAGCTGCGCAAGGCGCTGGACGCGTTCGCGCGGCTGGACGTGGACCGCGCGCTGGAGGTGCTCAAGGCCGACGACCAGATCGACAAGGAGTTCGACGGCCTGATGCGCAAGCTCATCACCTACATGATGGAAGACCCGCGCACCATCTCGTCGTCGATCGACCTGGTCTTCGTGGCCAAGGCGATCGAGCGCGTGGGCGACCATGCCAAGAACCTGGCCGAGGTCATCATCTACGTGGTCAAGGGCACCGACGTCCGCCACAACACGCCCGACGCCGTCGAGCACATGGTGCGCTGAGCACCGATCGCGATCCTCCCGTGCGGCCCGGCCCCGATCGGGGTGCCAGGACCGGCGGGACCGAATAAGAGGAGTTACCCCGCATGAGTCGCATCCTGGTCGTCGAGGACGAATCCGCCATCGCTGAACTGATCTCCATCAACCTGCGCCACGCCGGTTATGAGGTCACGCTGGCCGGCAATGCCGAGCAGGCGCAATTGGAAGTGGACCGCGTGCTGCCGGATCTGGTCGTGCTCGACTGGATGCTGCCGGGCCAGACCGGCCTGGCGCTGGCGCGCCAATGGCGTGGCGCGACCCGCACCCGCGAGCTGCCCATCATCCTGCTGACGGCGCGCGCGGAGGAGGTCGACAAGGTCTCCGGCCTGGATGCCGGTGCCGACGACTACCTGACCAAGCCGTTCTCCACCAACGAGCTGCTGGCCCGCATCCGCGCGGTGCTGCGCCGCAAGGCGCCCGAGGCACTGGACACGGCGGTCGAGGTCGGCGGCCTGGTGCTGGACCCGGGCACGCGCCGCGTCAGCCGCGAGGGCGTGGAGGTCAAGCTCGGCCCGACCGAGTTCCGCCTGCTGCACTTCTTCATGACGCACCCGGAGCGCGTGCATAGCCGCTCGCAGTTGCTGGACCGCGTCTGGGGCGACCACGTGTTCATCGAGGAACGCACCGTCGACGTCCACGTCAAGCGCCTGCGCGAGGCGCTGGAGAAGGTCAGCTGCGCCCGCATGATCGAAACGGTGCGCGGCGCCGGCTACCGACTGACCCAGCAGAGCAGCGCCCTGTCGGCCTGAGGACGCGTCCATGGCATGGATGTTGTCGCGGGTGCTGATGCTGGTGCTGGGCACCGGCGTGGCGGGGGGGCTAGGCTACTGGTTGGGGGAATGGATGCGGATGCCGCAGCTGGCGGCGGCGCTGGCCGCGGCGGCGGCCGTCATCCTGATGGCCGTCTGGGACGCGGCGCGGGCGCATCGGCTGGTGACCTGGCTGCGCGGCGACCAGAACGACGATGCGCCCCGGCTTGGCGGCCTGTGGGGCGAGATGGCTTACCGCGTCGAACGCGGCCTGCGCGACCGGGAGCGCCGCTACGACCGCGAGCGCCAGCAGCTCGAGCAGTTCCTGCTGGCGATCGAGGCTTCCCCCAATGGCGTGATCCTGCTCGACGGCCAGGACCACATCCAATGGTGCAACGTCGTCGCCGGCGACCATTTCTCGCTGGACCCGCAGCGCGACAAGCTGCAGCGGATCACCAACCTGGTCCGGTATCCCGCCTTCGTCTCCTACCTGCAGAACGGCAACTTCCAGCAGCCGCTGACGCTGACCAACACCCGCGCGAAATCCACGCTGCAGGTGCTGGTGCGCGATTACGGCGTCGGCGGGGAGTCGCGCAAGCTGGTGCTGTCGCTGGATGTGACGGACCGCGAGCGCAACGAGGCGATGCGGCGTGATTTCGTCGCCAACGTGTCGCATGAGATCCGCACGCCGCTGACGGTGCTGGCCGGCTTCATCGAGACCATGGCCAGCCTGCAACTGACCGAAGCCGAGCGCAAGCGCGTGCTGCACCTGATGCAGCAGCAGACGACGCGGATGCAGACCCTGGTCGGTGACCTGCTGACGCTGGCGCAGCTCGAGGGCAGTCCGCGGCCGGCCGCCGATCACTGGATCGCGCTGGATCCGCTGCTGGCGCGCGTCGGCGCCGACGCGCAGGCGCTGTCCAGCGGGCGGCATGAACTGGTCTGCGAGCGCCAGACTGGCGTCGAGCTGGCGGGCGTCGAGACCGAAATCCTCAGCGCGATCGCCAACCTGGTCAGCAACGCGGTGCGCTACACGCCGGAAGGCGGGCGCATCGAGCTGCAATGGCGCTGGACGCCGGACCATGGCGGCGAGATCTCGGTGATCGACAACGGCCCCGGCATCGCGCGCGAGCACCTGCCGCGGCTCACGGAGCGCTTCTATCGCGTCGACGGCAGCCGCTCGCGCGATACCGGCGGCACCGGGCTGGGACTGTCCATCGTCAAGCACGTGGTCCAGCGCCATGGCGGGGAACTGCGCATCGACAGCGAGCCGGGCAAGGGCTCCAGCTTCCGGCTCAAGTTCCCGGCCACGCGCGTCCGGTTGGCGGATTCGCCGGCGATGGGGGATGAGGCCGCCCCGGCGGCGCTGGCGGGCGGCGAAGGGCTCTGAGGCGCGGCGGCGTCGGGAAGGCTCAGCGGTCCTTCTGCATGACCAGGTAGGTGGCGAAGCGGTCCGTCGGGCGGCGGACGACGCCCAGGACCTTCCAGCCGCTCGGCGGCGTCGGCGTGCCTTCGGCCTGCACCGAGATCGCGATCGAGCAGGCGGTGGCGGCCAGGTTCTGGGTGGCATCGACGCGCCAGTGGCCCTGGAACTCCAGCGCGGCCAGCGCATGCGTCGGCAGGCTCGGCGCGGCGATGCAGTCGACATCTCTCGGCACGTGCGCCGCGATGCGGTCGACCAGCGGCTTGTTGCTGCGCGCGTAGTTCAGCGGATGCAGGCCCAGGGTCATCGCCAGCAACCAGGCCAGCGCCACGCCGCCGGCCGGCAGCGCCAGGCTCTTCCAGATCGCGTGGCGGTGGCGGGCGGTGCGCCAGCGCACCAGCCACAACCAGGCCAGGGTGCCCAGCAGGGCCAGCACGAAGGTGAGCAGGCTGAATTCCGGCTCATAGCCCTGGGCCAGCTTGCGGACGTTGGCCAGGAACTTGGCCGGCCAGCCAACCTGCAGCGCGGTGTAGTACAGCCACAGGAAGATCGCGCCGGCGGTGAAGAAGAACACCGAGAACCAGTCGAGCAGCGCGCTCGCGCTGCGCTGGAAGGTCGGCAGCGCGAAGCTCGCCAGCACCGCCAGCGGCGGCAGCGCGAGCAGCATGGCGCGGTCGTCGGCGCCCATCAGCAGGCTGGTCAGCAGCGGTACCAGCGAGGCCAACAGCGGCACGGACAGGTGGCGCCGCATCAGGTGCGAGCGCCAGCGCCACAGCGACCAGGCCGCCAGCGGCCAGGCCGGCCAGCAGAACCAGCCCAGCAGGCGCAGCCAGTCCAGCACGCTGCGTTCGCTGGCCTTGACGCGCCAGGCCCAGCCATGCATCGGCCAGGCCACGAGCGCCGCCAACGCCATCGCGCCGAGGATCCACGGCAGGAACTTGCGGGCGTCCTCGTAGGTCGAGCGGTAACACAGCCACAGCGCGCCGATGGACAGCGCCAGCGCGACGGCCGGCGCGCCGCTGGTCGCGAGCACCGGCAGCGCGGTGAACATCGCGGCGCGCGCCTTCCCTCTGCGGAAGGGGAGCGCCGCGAGGCTGTAGACGAAGAGGGTGATGCCCAGCAGTTGGAGGATCTCGGGCGTGATCTCGTGGCCCAGGCGCAGCAGGCCGACGCTGGCGATCAGCGCCAGCAGGCAGCCGTCGGCCATGGCGCGGGCGTAGTCAACCGCATGGGCCTCGCCGCCGAAGGCGAAGGCGACCGGCTGGGCGGCCTCGGTGCGGGCCAGGTGCAGGCAGCTGTACCAGGCCAGCGCCAGCACCGCCGCCAGCATCAGACCGAAGGGGATGCGTGCCGCCACCGAGGGCTCCAGGAAAGGCAGCAGCTTGATGCCCAGCGCGCCGACCCAGTAGGGCAGCAGGCCGCCATCCGCGGGCAGGCCGGCGATCGCCGGCTGCAGCCACGGCGCGTGACCCTGCGCGATGCTGGCGATGAAGCCGTAGGCGGTGAGATCGGCGTTGCGCCACGGGTCACGGCCAAACAGGCCGGGCAGCACGTAGGCCGCGCACAGCAGCAGCAGGGCCCAGCGAGGGATCGGGTGCGTGCTGCGCTCGGCCACGACGGCCGGGGTGGGCAGATTCATGCGCGTCTGTCTCGTTGTCGTTGTGAATGCCGGTGCGCATCATGCCGCAGCTTCGGTGCCCTCGGGACGACTCTGCTGACAGCGCACGGTAAAGGGCTCGAGGGCCGCGACGCGCTGTCCCGGGCGGGAGCGACGCGGCGCCGGCGGGCCGGAAGGCGTGACGCCGCGCGGCGCCATGAAAAAAGGCAGCCGGTGTGGCTGCCTTCTTCGCGGGGACCGGAGAGCATCCGGTCGGGGAGGGCGCTCAGGCCTTCTTGCGCAGGTTCGCAAACTTGTTGCGGAACTTCTCGACGCGGCCACCCAGGCTGTCGACGCTCTTCTGCGTGCCGGTGTAGAACGGGTGCGATTCGCTGGAGGTTTCCAGCTTGACCAGCGGCAGTTCGCGGCCGTCGTCCAGCTTGATCGATTCCTTGGTCACCACCGTCGAGCGGATGATGAACTGGGCGCCGTTGGACTGGTCCACGAAGACCACGTCACGGTAGTTGGGGTGAATGCCTTCTTTGGCCATCTCGCTTACCTCGCTGCAGTGCCGCCAGCCACACCGCCCCTTGCAGTGCACTTGTCGACAGCGGAAAAACGCGGAGTATAGCTGAAATGAAGGAAGCCGCCCAGAGGGCGGCTTCCGTGAAGTCCTTGGCAGGGCCGGTATCAGCCGCCTCTGCGCATCATGTCGAAGAAGTCGTGGTTGTTCTTCGAGGACTTCATCTTGTCGAGGATGAACTCCATCGCCTCGATCTCGTCCATCGGGTAGAGCAGCTTGCGCAGGATCCAGGCCTTCTGGAGGATCTCCGGCTTGAGCAGCAGTTCCTCGCGGCGCGTGCCCGACTTGTTCAGCAGGATCGACGGGTAGACCCGCTTCTCGGCCATGCGGCGATCCAGGTGGATCTCGCAGTTGCCGGTGCCCTTGAACTCTTCGTAGATCACCTCGTCCATCTTGGAGCCGGTGTCCACCAGCGCGGTGCCGATGATGGTCAGCGAGCCGCCTTCCTCGATGTTGCGCGCCGCGCCGAAGAAGCGCTTGGGGCGCTGCAGCGCGTTGGCGTCCACGCCGCCGGTCAGCACCTTGCCGGAGCTGGGCAGCACGTTGTTGTAGGCGCGGGCCAGGCGGGTGATCGAGTCCAGCAGGATGATCACGTCCTTTCTCAGCTCGACCAGGCGCTTGGCGCGCTCGATGACCATCTCGGCGACCTGCACGTGGCGGGCGGCCGGTTCGTCGAAGGTGGAGCTGATGACCTCGCCGCGCACGGTGCGCTGCATCTCGGTCACTTCCTCGGGGCGCTCGTCCACCAGCAGCACCATCAGGTGGGCGTCGGGATAGTTGGCCGCGATCGAGTGCGCCAGGTGCTGCATCATCATCGTCTTGCCCGACTTGGGCGGCGCGACGAGCAGCGCGCGCTGGCCCTTACCGAGCGGGGCGATCAGGTCGATGATGCGGCTGGTGATGTTGTCCTCGCCGCGGATGTCGCGCTCGAGCTTGAACTGCTCCTTCGGGAAGAGCGGCGTCAAGTTCTCGAACATGATCTTGTGCTTGGACTCCTCCGGCGTCAGGCCGTTGACGCGGTCCACCTTCACCAGCGCGAAGTAGCGTTCGCCGTCCTTGGGGACGCGGACCTCGCCTTCGATCATGTCGCCGGTGTGCAGGTTGAAGCGGCGGATCTGGCTCGGCGACAGGTAGATGTCGTCGGTGGACGCCATGTAGCTGGTCTCGGGCGAGCGCAGGAAGCCGAAGCCGTCCGGCAGCACTTCCAGCACGCCGTCGCCGAAGACCTGTTCGCCGGCCTTGGCGCGCTTTTTCATGATCGCGAACATCAGCTCCTGCTTGCGCATGCGAGCGACGTTGTCGATCTCCAGCTCTTCGCCCATTTTGATCAGGGCGGAGACGTGAAGCGCCTTCAGTTCAGAAAGATGCATGGGGGGGTTGACCCGGTCTGTCGTCCAGAGCCTGCCAAGGCCAGGGACACAAACAACGGCGAGCCCAAGGGACGCGCTGCCGCGTTGCTGCGGACGGAGAGGATGCGTGGAGACTTGGGCGCCGAGTCCACGCGCTCACCCGGAACGTCGACGGCGTCCGAGGACGCCGCGCTGCCCGGGAGGGCGTGTTGGCAAGTTGTCCACCGGAGCCGCATGGGCCCCGGCGGATCGGATGATTATAGGTGGGCGTCCAGGAACGACGTCAACTGGGCCTTGGACAGGGCGCCGACCTTGGTGGCGGCGAGCTGGCCGCCCTTGAACAGCATCAGCGTCGGGATGCCGCGGATGCCGAACTTGGCGGGCACCTCGCGGTTGTCGTCGACGTTGAGCTTGGCGATCTGCAGCCGGTCGCCGTAGTCCTTGGCCACTTCGTCCAGGATGGGGGCGATCATCTTGCAGGGGCCGCACCACTCGGCCCAGTAGTCCACCAGCACGGGCTTGTCGGACTGGATGACGTCGCTGTCGAACGAGGCGTCGGAGATGTGTTTGATCTGTTCGCTGCTCATGGAGATGGTCCTTGCGTGATGTCCCTGCCGGGCGGATGCCTCGGGATGGGCGGCCGGCCGGGCGACAATATGTGCCGCCTCGGGAGCCCCAGGGTTGCAGGGCGAGCGACGATTCTCACACAAGCCCGGAAACCTCGGCCCGAGTAGGCGCTCCAGCCACATGACGGTGCGCAGGGCGGATCTCAAGGCGCGGGTGCCGAGGATTTCGCTATCGTCGCGATTCGCGGAATGCCGCCGTCCCACCCCTCAATCCCTCCTTCGCCAGAGTCCGCCACCGCCTTGACGCCTCAGTCGACCCCGCCGATGCCCCCGCCGATGCCCCGGACGACGTCCGCTCCGGACCTGCCGCCGTCGCTCCCGCGCGCGACGGCGACCGTCGACTTCCCGTTGCTGCCCGCCCACACCAGTGCCGCGATCTGGGACGGCGTCGCGCGCCGCGCCGCGCAGTGGCTGGAGGCCAACGGCCTGGCGGCCCGCGACGCGGTGCTGCTGCTGCCCTTCGCGCAGCACCTGCAGCCCGCCCGGCTGGCCTGGATGAAACTCTCGCGCTGGCAGCCGCGCATCGAGACAACCCGCAGCCTGGCTTCGGCGCTGGGCCCGAGCCCGCTCCCGCAGGCTCGCCAGATCACCGGCGACGCCGCCATCGACGCCCTGGCCGCGCGCGCGCTGCTGCGAAGCCAGAGCTGGGCCGAGGCGCTGCGCGAGCAGGACCCGCGGGCCCACGACGCGGCGGTGCTGCGGCTGGTCGAATCCGCGCATGCGCTGGCACGCGAGGCGACGCTGCGGGATCCGGCGCGGCGCGCGGCTTTCTGGGACGACGGCCGGCTGGCGCTGGCGCAGCAGGGCGGCGTCGGTCACCTGGAGCGCGCGCTGCTGGCGGTCGCGCTCGAATGGGCGGCCGCCGACGGCCGCGCGCCGGCGACCGATGCGCTCTTCCACCTACGCCCCAGCGCCTGGCTCCACCTGCAATGCGGCGGGCCCGATGCGCTGGCCGAGGCGCTGCTGGCGAGCGCCGAGGCGGCCGGCATCCCCTGCCTGCGCCTGAACGCCGACCTGCCGCTGGACACGGCCTTCGACGGCGGCGCGCCGGTCGGGCGGCTGGAGCAGGCGGTCTGCGAGGACTTCGAGGACCTCGCGCAGTGCAGCGCCGCGTCGGTGCTGGACCACCTGCAGGCCGGGCGCGCGCCGGTCGCGCTGATCGCGCAGGACCGCGTGCTACTGCGCCGGGTGCGCGCGCTGCTGGAGCGGCAGGGCCTGGGCATCAAGGACGAGACCGGCTGGACGCTCGCCACCACCGCGCCGGCCGCGCAGCTGATGGCGCTGCTGCGCGCGGCGCGGCGCGAGGCGACGGTCGACGAATGGCTGGCCTGGCTGAAGACGCCGCTGGCGGCGTCGCTGCGGGAACACGGCGGCAGCGCGTCGCTGAGCGCGCTGGAGGGTCACTGCCGCAAGCGCGGCTGGTCCTCGCCGCAGGCGGTGCGCGCCGAGCGCCTGCCCGCCGGCAGCGCGCGCCTGTGGACGGCCGCGCGCGAGGCGCTGGCGCCGCTGCAGCTGCGCGGCGCGCAGGCGCTCGAGCAATGGATCGCCGCGCTGACGCAGACGCTGCAGCAGCTCGGCGCCGACGAGCAGCTCAAGCGCCAGCCGGCCGGCGGGCCGCAGGTGCTGGATGCGCTCTGGCTGAGCAAGACGCCCTGGCCGGGATCCGGGCACGAGGCGGTGCTGCGGGAGGCGCAGCTGAGCGCGGCGGAGTTCGTCGACTGGGTGTCGCAGACGCTCGAGGCGGGCGAGTACAAGCCGCCGCTGGAGGGCGGGCTGCAGGTCATGATCACGCCGCTCGCGCGGACGATGCTGCGCCCGTTCGGCGCCATCGTGCTGCCCGGCGCGGACGCCGCGACGCTCGGGCCGGTGCCGCCCGGCCCGGCCTTGATCGGCGACGGGCTGGCGCGCCAGCTGGGCCTGCCGACGGCCGAGGACAAGCGCCAGGCGCTCGCCTGGCAGTTCGCGCAGCTGCTGCGGGCGCCGGCGGTGACGCTGCTGCGCCGCGGTCACCTGGGCAGCGAGCCGCTGGCGGCCAGTCCGCTGCTGGAGCGGCTCGAACTGGCGCTGCGGGCGGTGGGAGCGAGCTTGCCGGCGTGGCGCGATCCTCGCATCGAGGTGGCCGTGCAGGCCGCGCCGGCGGACCGCGCCGCGGCGCGCGCCGGCGGGCGGCTGCCGGCGGCGCTGAGCGCCAGCGCGGTGGAGGCGCTGCGCCAGTGCCCGTACCAGTTCTTCGCCCGCGTGCTGCTGGGGCTGCGCGAGGCCAACGAGCTCGAGGTCCAGGCCGACAAGCGCGACTACGGCACCTGGCTGCATGCGGTGCTGCACCAGTTCCACACCGAGCGGGTAGAGGGACTCGACCCGGCGCTCGACGACGCCGCGCGGCTGCAGCGCGCGGCGCAGGACCAGATGCGCGAGCTGGGGCTGGCGCCGGCGGAGTTCCTGCCGTATTCGGCGAGCTTCGCGCGCTTCCTGCCGGCCTACCTGGACTGGCTGGCCGAGCGGGAGTCCGAGGGACAGCGCTTCGAGCGCGGCGAGGTCGATCGCCGCGTGCGTCCGTGGGCCGGGATCGAGCCGGCGCTGGAGGACCTGGCGCTGCTGGGCCGCATCGACCGGGTGGACGGGTCGCCCGAGGGGCAGTTGCTCGTCGACTACAAGACCGGCAGCGTCAAGGGCCTCAAGGACAAGGTCGCGAATCCGCTCGAGGATACGCAGCTCGCCGTTTATGCCGTATTGATGGGGCATTCGGGCTCCAACGCACCGCTCCGCGCGCAATACCTGGCCCTGGACGATTCAAAGGGCATCACCCCGATCGAGCACGAGGACGTCGCCACCACCGCCGCCGTCATGCTGGACGGCCTGCGCGGCGACCTGATGGCCATCCACGCGGGCGATCCGCTGCCCGCGCTGGGCGAGGGCGTCGCCTGCGCCTACTGCGAGATGCGTGGCCTGTGCCGTCGCGACGATTGGGAAGGAGCCGCGCCGTGACCGGCTCGACGGACATGACGACCGACCTCGCGACCGGCGCCTTCGCCGGCACCGCGGCCGCTTACACCCTCGACGGCGCGCCGGTCGCGCGCGAGCGCTTCTACGCGCTGGCCTGCGATCCGGCACGCAGCGTCGTCGTCGAGGCCTGCGCCGGCGCGGGCAAGACTTGGATGCTGGTGTCGCGCATCCTGCGCGCGCTGCTGGACGGCGCCCGGCCGCAGGACATCGTCGCGATCACCTTCACCCGCAAGGCGGCCGGCGAGATGCGCGCCCGCCTGAACGAGTGGCTGCATGAATTCGCCCATTGCGACGACGCGGGCCGCGTGCTCGCGCTGCGCCAGCGCGGCCTGCCGCAGGCCCAGGCCGAGGCGCTCGCTCCGCGGCTGGCGACGCTGCAGCAGCGCCTGCTGCAGGAAGCGCGGCCGGTGGAGATCCGCACCTTCCACGCCTGGTTCTCCCAGCTGCTGCGCGCCGCGCCGCTGGAGCTGCTGCGCGCGCAGGGGCTGTCGCCGGAGCTGCAGCTGCTGGAGGACGAGACCGACCTGATGCCCGAGCTCTGGCAGCGCTTCCACGCGGCCGTGCTGGCGGACGAATCGCTGCTGGCGGTCTATCGCGAGCTCTGCCTGGTCCACGGCCGCAACAAGCTGCAGGACTGGCTGATGGCGGCCTTCGACAAGCGCGTCGAGCTGCGCCTGGCGCAGGCGCACGGTCGACTGATGGACAGCGTGCCGACGGCGACCGAGGTGGTGCCCGAACTGGCCGCGTTCGCCGATCCGATCGACGCCTTCACCGCGATGCGCGGCGAGCTGCAGGCGCTCGCCGCCGAGCTGGGGCAGGGGCGCAACAAGACGCAGAAGGCCACGGCAGTGGCCCTGGAGATGGCGCTGTCGACGCCCCGGGACGAGCCGCAGGCTGAAGCCCGCGCGCTCGCCGCGGTGCGCGCCGAGCTGTTCACGCAGAAGGGCACGCTGGTCAAGGCGTTGGGCGATTCGCCGCTGCTGCTCGACCTCGGCGACCGGCTCGCCCGGCTGCAGCTGGCGCTGGACCAGGCCGACGCGCGCGCCTGGCACCAGCAGATGTGCGGGCTCGCGCTGACGCTGCTCGAGGCCTTCGAGCGCCTGAAGCGGGAGCGCGGCCTCGTCGACATGAACGACCTCGAGCGCGGCGCGCTGGCGCTGCTCGGCGACGCCGAGCTGTCAGGCTGGGTGCAGGAGCGGCTGGACAGCCAGGTGCGACACCTGCTGATCGATGAATTCCAGGACACCAGCCCGCTGCAGTGGCACGCGCTGTACGCGTGGCTGTCGGGTTATGTCGGCGCCGGTGGCGGCGCCAGCGGACAACGTCCGCCCTCGGTGTTCATCGTGGGCGATCCCAAGCAGAGCATCTACCGCTTCCGACGCGCCGAACCGCGCGTCTTCGCCGCGGCGCGGGACTTCGTCCGCGAAGGACTGGACGGCGTGCTGCTGGCCTGCGACCACACGCGGCGCAACTCGGCGCCGGTGCTGGCGGCGGTGAACGCGGTGTTCGAGCAGGCCAGCCTGGCGCAGCAGTACACCGGCTTCCGGGCCCACACCACCGAGGTGGGCGGCGGCGATCCGCTGGATGGCGTCCACTTCATCGCGGGCGACGAGGCGGACGACGCGGAATCCGCGGCGGCCACGCGCGACGCGGACACCTGGCGCCCGAGCCTGACCGAGCCGCGGCGCGAGCCGGAACTGCATCGCCGTGAAGCGGAGGCCCAGCGCATCGCCGCCTGCATCGCGGCGTTGCTGAGGGACGGCCAGGTGCAGCCGGGCGACGTGTTCGTGCTGGCGCGCAAGCGCGAAGGGCTGCGGGTGCTGGCGCAGGTGCTCAAGGGCCTGGGCATCGCGCATGCGGCGCCGGAGGACATGGCGCTGCTCGACGCGCCGGATGTGCGGGACCTGCTCGCGCTGCTGGATGCGCTGGCGTCCAGCGGGCATCAGCTGTCGCTGGCGCATGCGCTGCGCAGCCCCTTGTTCGGCGCCACCGAGGCCGACCTGCTGTGGCTCGCGGCCGCGTCGCGCTCCGCGCATTGGCTCGGCCAGGAGCCGCCGCAAGCGCGCCGGTCGACGCCCGCGTCCGATGAAGCGCCGCTGGCGGACGATGCGCCGCCGAACGGTTCGGCGGACAGTGTCGAATCCGCAGTCAGCTCGACCGGGCCGGTCACGCGCTCCTGGTGGGAAGTCCTGCTGCAGGCCGAGCCGGCGTCGCTGAGCGAGCCGCTGCGACGCGCGCAGGGCCTGCTGTCGCGCTGGGCGTCGGTGGCCGCGCTGCGCAGCCCGCACGACCTGCTGGATGCGATCGTCGACGAGGGCGACCTGATGGCTCGCCTGGCCGCGGCCGTCCCGGCCAGCGAGCGCCGTGCGCGGCTGCATGCGGTGGAGGCGCTGCTGGCGCTGGCGCTGGAGCTCGACGGCGGGCGCTATGCCGGCTTGTACGGCTTCGTGCGCGCGCTGAAGAGCCGCGCGCTGAAGCTGGCCGCGCCCGCCGAGCCCGACGCGGTGCAGCTGCTGACGGTGCATGGCGCCAAGGGCCTGGAGGCCAAGGTCGTGGTCCTGATGGACGCGGAAGCCGGGCCGGCGCGCGCCGAGAGCATGGCGCTGGCGATCTCATGGCCGGTGCAGGAGCCGGTGCCGCGGACCGTCGCCTTCATCGTCTCGGAGGCGAAACCGCCGCCGTCGCTGCAGGCGCTGCTCGACGACGAAAAGGAGCAGCGCCAGCGCGAGGAGCTGAACGCGCTCTATGTCGCCATGACCCGGGCGCGTCATCGGCTGCTGCTGAGCCGCACGCCGGCCAAGCGCCAGAGCGCATCGGCGAGTTGGTGGGCGCGGGTGCAGCCGCATGCGGCGCCGCTGGCGGTGCCGGAGCTCGACGCGAGTGTGGATGTCGATGCCGCCAACGCTGAGGATGCCGCTCGTGCCGCTCGTGCCGCGCATGCCGCGCATGCCGCTGTCGCCTCGCATGCCGATGGCGTTGCCGCCGTGGCCCGCTTGAAGCTGCTGCCGCGCGTCGCGCCGCTGCCCGCCGAGGCGGTCGATGGGATGGGCGCCGAGGTCGGCCAGAGCCCGGACGAGGTCGACGAAAGCGCCGCGCTCGGCGAGGCGCTGCATCGCGTGCTGGAGTGGCACAGCGGCCCGCGAGGGCGCGATCACGCGCTCGAGCGCCTGATGGCGGCGGCGGCCCAGATGTACGGGCTCGACGCGCGTCGCGACGAGCGCCTGCAGCGCAGCGTGAAGGCGATCCTGGGCAGCGCCGACTGCGCCGCCTTCTTCGATGGCGACGCGCTGGCTTGGCACGGCAACGAGGTGCCGCTGAGCTGGAACGGGCACGACATGCGCCTGGACCGGCTCGTCTGCCGGCAGGACGCCGCGGGCGCGCGGACCTGGTGGGTGCTCGACTACAAGCTGAATCCGGCGCCGCAGCGCAACCCGGACTACCTGCAGCAGCTGTGGCGCTATCGCGAGGCGGTGATGGCGCTGCAGCCCGGCGAGCCGGTGCGCTGCGCCTTCATCACCGGCCAGGGCCGGCTGATCGATTGCACCGAGGCGGTCGCGGGCGCGGCGGATCTCTTCGCCTGAAGTGCGCGGCGCGGGCCGCCGTGGGGCATGCGCCGCCGTCGTCGGCCAGGCCGCGAGGGCGGCTCAGACCGGCGCGCCGTAATCGCCTTCGGACGGCCGGCTGTGCCAGGCCACCGAGGTGGTCGTCGGCCAGGGGCCGCCGTCCCCGATGCGCTGGTGCACCGCCAGCGCGCTGCCCGCCGCGGCGTCCAGCACGCGGGTCAGGGCCTCGACCTCGGCCAGTGCCGGCTCGGGCATCGCGGTGCGCAGATAGACGTTGCCGCGCAGGCTCAGCAGCACGAAGGGCCGGCCCTCGATGAGCACGTCCTGCGTCGCCTGGGCCAGGCGCTCGGACAGGTCCTTGTCGAGCCAGGCCATGATCAGCTCGCGATTGATGCCGACCGCGCCGAAGCGCTGTCGCACGAGCTTGGACTCGATCTGCGACTGCTTCGGGAACATCACCAGCCAGCGCATCTCCTCCGGCGTGTCGGTGTCCACGCGGGTGCGCAGCGTGTCGGTGTAGGCCTCGAAGACGCTGCTCTCCAGGCGCTCCATCAGCTTGCGCTCGATGAGCATCATCTGCATGTCGGGATTGACCTTGAGCTCGCATCTCATGCGCAGCTCGAAGCCCTCGATGTAGCTGCGTTGCGAGGGCCCCCATTCGATGCGGGTCAGGCCGGGCAGGGTGCGCGGCAGGTCGATCACGAAGCCGCGGCCGTCGCGGGCGTGACGCAACTGGCCGCCGCGTTCAGCGGCCCATTCGCTCAAGGGGCGCCACCGGGCCGAGTTGGCGCGGGCGGTCAACCACTGTTTGATTTGTTTGATTACCATGAGGCGGGACGATGCGCGAGCGGCCTGGTGTCCGTGCATTGAGGTGTCGGCGACCGGGGCCCCGCGCCCCTAGGGAGAACGCGTGATGATCGAAGTGTATTCATGGCCCACGCCCAATGGCCACAAGGTCCACATCATGCTGGAGGAATGCCGGCTGCCTTACCGGGTGATTCCCGTGGACATCGGCGCGGGCGAGCAGTTCGACGCGAGCTTCCTGGCCATCAGCCCCAACAACAAGATCCCCGCGATCGTCGATCCCGACGGGCCGGACGGCCAGCCGATGTCGCTGTTCGAGTCCGGCGCGATCCTGCTGTACCTGGCCGGCAAGACCGGGCAGTTCCTGCCGCCCGACACCCGCGGACGCTACGAGGCGCTGCAGTGGCTGATGTTCCAGATGGGCGGTGTCGGGCCGATGCTGGGCCAGACCCATCACTTCCGGATGTACGCGCCCGAGAAGATCGAGTACGCCATCGACCGCTACACCAACGAGGCCAAGCGGCTGTACGGCGTCATCGACCGCCGCTTGGCGCGCAGCCGCTACATCGCCGGCCCCGCCTACGGCATCGCCGACATGGCGATCTTCCCGTGGCTGCGGGGCGCGAAGAACCAGGGCGTGGAGATGGCCGACTTCCCGCATCTCAAGGGCTGGTTCGACGAGATCGCGGCCCGCCCGGCGGTGATGCGCGCCGTCGAGGTGCTGGCCGAGAAGCGCCGGCCGCTGGTCGACGACAAGGCCCGCGAGGTGCTGTTCGGCAAGACCCAGTACGACCGGCGCTGAGCCGCCAGGCGCCTGCGCGGGCACCGGGCCTGCCGGTGTCCACCGGCACGGGGTCAGATCTTGCCCAGTCGCGCGCGGTCGCCGAGTTCCGTCAGCCAGCGCCGGCCGTCCTCGCGGATCGGCGTGGCCAGGCCCTTGTCCTGCAGCCGCTGCTGCATCTCCTCGCTGACCGGCATGCCGCCCGGCGATTGCGGGATGAAGTAGAGCGCGGCGCGCTCCTCGTCGGTGATCACCAGATCGGGAGGCGGAACGGGGAACTTGAAGGTCGGCGGCGTGGACATGCGCGGAAGTATCCCTCAGGCCCGGCGCGCGCGGCGACGGCCCGCCACGCCCGCCGCCACCGCGGCGATGCCCAGCAGCGCCAGCGAGCCCGGCTCCGGCAGCTCGCCCGCGGCGAAGGCCAGCGAGTTGGCCATCAGCCGCGCGCCGTCGGTGCTGCTGTCCCACAGGCCTGCCTGCACGTCGCCCGAGACCGGGAACATGTTCAGCCCGACGACGATGCCCTTGTGGTCGGTGCGATAGCCCAGCAGCGGCTTGTCGTTGGTCCAGTAGGCGACGACGCTCGCGCCGGCCTTGGGCGTGACGCGGTAGCACAGCGCCGACAGGCCGCCGCTGAAGCTGTCGATGTCGCGCATCAGCGGGCTCTGCGGATCCGCGACCCGGCCCAGGCTGCCGCACGAGTTCTGGTTGTTGTTGGCGTTGAAGACGTCGTAGCCACCGGTCACGAAGCGGCCGGTGAGCCCGCCGAACGGGATGGTCGCGTGGGACAGGCCGGCCTCGACGACACCGCCGCCGGCATCCACGTAGTCCGCCAGCACGTTGCCCAGCTGCGTGGCGCTGGCGAAGGGCTTGTTGAAGGTGTCGTTGAACACCAGGACCGCGTCGTAGCTCTTGAGCAGCGCGAGCGTGGGCGTGCCGGTGTTGGCGTTGAACACGTCCACCGTGCCGCTGACCACGCCGGTGGCGGCGATCTTGGACTGCACGTCGGTCAGCCCGCCGGGCTGGCCCGTCGCGCCCAGGATCAGCACCGAGGCCTGCGCGGCCCCGCCGAGGGCGCACAGCGCGGCGGCAGCGAGGGAGGCACGGAGGCGGGGAAGGCAGGAAAGAAGTCGGGGAACGAGGGGCGAGCGCTTCATCGGGATCTCTCTGGCGGTATTTCTTGTGGAGGCCCTGGGCGGGAGGCCGGGCGACATCCGGCGCGCGGCCGGAAGCGGCTCGGGGAAGCAACATCCAAGCCACGGGGCAGGATGTCCCGCTGGCTCAAGCACTTGCAAGGCCTGTCCCCCGAGAAGGGGTCAGGCGGTGTAATGAATCCCGACACCGGCGGTGCGGAAGTTGCTTCGTACATCGCCCTGGCGGGTGACCTTGTAATGCGGGGGTAAAACATCGTCGGCGCGCGTGGCGCCGGACGACGCTTGGAGGGAAACTTGCCCAGGCGCTGAACGCGCGGCCCGTCGATCCTCTGGCCGCGGTTGCGGCCACAACGCGAAAAGGAGCGTCCATGTCAGCCAAGCCAGACCATACCGATGCCGTCGGCGGCGTCGAGAGTCACAACGGGCGCTGGTTCGTCCGTGAAGTCGTCGGCGAGGCGCCGCCATTCCGGGCGCGCTACCTGGTGATCGCCGCGCATCCGGCAGCGGGCGGGCAGCCGGAACTCAACGGCTACTGGCATGAGCTGGAGCGCAGCTTCGACACCTGGAGTTATGCGGCCGATGCCGCGCTCGAGGCGGCGCAGCGCACGATCGACTTCCGGCCCTGAGGTCCCCAGGGACCCAAGCAGCCGCAAGGCCCCGAGGCCTTGATGCCTTGCGGCACCGGGCGCCAGGCGGGGCCGGCCCGGCTCACATGCCGGCGGTGATCTTCTTCTGCAGCGCCTTGTACTGGTCCAGGCGCGGGCCGCCGAGCGCGACCGCGCGCTCGATCGCCAGCGAGGCCTTGTAGCGCTGCCCCTGTTCCATCAGCACCTGCGCCAGGTTGTTCCAACCCTCGGGCAGGTCGGGGCGCACGTCGGTCAGCCGGGCGTAATGGCGGGCCGCGGTGCGGCGGTCCTTGGCGGCGTAGGCGGTGTTGCCGGCGCCCAGCAGCAGCACCGGCTCGCCGGGCCAGCGCGCGAGCGCGGCCGAGTACCCCTTGCGCGCCGCGGCCGGATTCAGGCGCTCCAGCGCCGCCAGCGCCGCACCCGTCTGCGCGCCATCCAGCGAGGCCGGCAGCAAGTCCGGCGGGAGCGTCGTCATCGCCCAGTAGTCGCCACGCGCCCAGGTGCGCTCGAAGACCGGCAGTTCGACCTCCTGCCGCTCGGTCTTGCCGCTGTGCAGCAGGACGGTGCGGCGCTGGCGGTCGTAGCCGACAGCCACCGCGTAATGCCACACCGGCGCGAGGTCCAGCGACAGGTTCTGGAACACGATCACCGGATGGCCGGCCGCGAGTTCGGCCAGCAGCGCGTCCAGCCGCGGCGGCAGCACGTAGGCGGGCAGGCCCTGGCGGCGCGTGGCCACCAGCATCTCGGTCTGCAGCGAGCCCTTGCGGCCCGGCAGGAAGACCTGCGGCTTGAGCTGCTCGACGGTCGCGGTCTTGCCGGCGGTGCGCAGCAGCATCGCGAGCGCGGCCGGTCCGCATTCATAGTCGTCCTGCGCGATGAAGGGCGTCTTCGCGGACAGGTCCACGCGCGCCGGCAGGTCCGCGGGCCACTGCGCTTCCAGCGCCTTCAGCTGCGGCGGCGTGCTCGCGCAGCCCCCCAGCAGCAGGGCCAGCGCCAGCGCCGGGGCGGCCAGCGGGAGCAGGGACCGGGACGACCGGACGACGCGCATGCGGACCTCAGCGGATCGAGCGGGTGAACGGGAAGACCTTGGTGAAGCCCAGGATGTCGGTCACCAGCAGGATCACGAAGACCGCGAAGATCACGCCCAGCACGTCGCCGCCGGCCGGGGCCTGCGCGATGCGACCGTCCAGCGCGCGGATCTCGTCATCGGACATCGCGTCCACGCGCGACTGGGCGTCGGCCGGGTTCACGCCTTCCTTGACCATCGCCTGGCGCACGTCCTCGCGGGCGAAGAAGGCATTGACGCGCACGCGGCTGTCGGCGGCGGTGCCGGCGGGCGCGTCCTGCTGCACCAGGGCGTCGGTGGGCACGACCTGGGCGCTGGCGTGCATCGGCAGCGCCATCAGGGAGCAGGAGACGATCAGCGTCGAGGCGATCGCGCGCTTGGCCAGCGAGGGGCGGGCGGCGTCTTGGCGGGAGGCTTGTGGGTTCATGAGCGGACCTGAAATTGAAGGATCGATGAAATCCTAGGTCCGCCCTCGGCGCTGTTACAAGTTCGATTACCGAGCGTCACATCGGATGCAATTCGGCTGTCCGACGGGAGTTGAAGAACGTGTTAAGCCTGCCGCGCTCGCGGGGTCACGGCTCGCAGCGCGGGGCGCTGGCGCTGCGCAGGATCCAGCGCTCGCCCTTGCGGGACAGCAGGGCGGTGGCGCTCAGCGTGCCCAGGCCGCAGGTCGAGGGGTCGACCTCGGCGAACTGCGCCAGTTCGATGGTGTCCGCGTCTCGCCAGCGCAGGAAGCGGAAGCTGACGGCCGTCTGGTCCGGCGTGGGCTGGAAGCGGTAGCGCTCGACCAGGCGACCTTCCTCGCGGCGCCAGATGACGACGCCGTTGAATTCCGTGCCCGGCGACGCATGGGTGACGACCAGATGGCGCCCGTCCGGCGACGGATGGACGTTGCCGTGCATCGCGTAGCGGGTGCCGTCGGCGCGGGAGATCCAGAGCAGTTCGCTGCCGGCGGCGAGCGTTGCGCGCACGACATAGAACTCGCGGTCCGGCGAGAGGCCGTCCAGGCGGAAGTCGACCTCGGGCGAGGCCGGGTCGGACGGATCGGCACGTCGGCTGTCCAGGACGACCGGCCGTCCCTTGGCGATGGGCAGCCACAGGCGCTGGTCCTCGCGCCGCACCCCGGCGCCGATGCGGCGCAGCACCTCGGCCTCGGCGCGGGCGCGGAAGGCCTCGTCGGAGTTCTCATCGGCGCCCGCGGCGGCCTCGGGCGCCGTCTCCGCCGTGAAGAGCGCACCGCGCGGCGCGATGCCCTGGGGCACGGCGGGGCGAGGGGGTTGCGGCGGTGCGATCGCGGCCGCTTCGCCCGCCATCACGGCGCACAGCGTGAGGGCGGTCACGCCGAGCATCAGGAAGCGACCGAGGCGATCGGTCGGCACTTTGCGAAGGGCGATGCGAAGGCCGAGGCGAAGGGCGGTGCGCCACGCCGTGCGAAGAACGATGGGACGCGCGATGCCAGGCGCGACGGAGAGGGGCAGGGCGTCGGGACGCGCGGAGGAGCGGGCGGTCATCGGGCGGAAGGGCAAGAGCGGAAGCGCGGGAGCGAAACGGCGGAGAGCGAAAGAGTGGCGTGAGGTCGACCGTCGGAGCGGTCTCGGCGGGCGGGATGCGGCTGCCGGGTCAGCGCCTGCAGCGCGACGCCGTCACGTCCTTGACGGCCCACTGCTCGCCATCGCGGGTCAGCACGGCCAGCGCCTCCTGCGTGCCGCCGTGGCAGGTGATCTCGTCGCCCAGGGCGGTGTGCTCGAGTTCCACCGTGCGCCCGTCCTTCCAGCGCATGAAGCGGTAGAACGAGATCCCGTCCAGCGGCGGCGAGAAGCGGAAACGCTCGACCAGCCGCCCGCCGAGGTTCTCCCAGACCACGATGCCGTTGAAGTCGTGCGCGACCGAGGCGTTGGCCATCACCAGGAAGCGGCCGTCCGGCGACGGGCGCACCTCGCCGTGCATCGTGTAGCGCGTGCCGTCCTTGCGCGAGACCCAGTAGACATTGCTGCCTTCGTAGAAGGTGGCGCGGACGACGAAGAACTCGCGGTCGGGGGACAGGCCGTCGAAGCGGTAATCCTCGTAGGCCCCCTCGTTGTTGCCCGAGGCATTGGGCCAGACGCTGTCGAAGACCTCGGGCCGGCCGGAGCCGGTCGGCAGCATCAGGCGCGAGCCGGCGCGCTTGACGAGCACGTGGCCGCCGCCGACGTTGGCCTTGCGGATCGCGTCGGCCTCGGCCTTGGCGCGGAAGGCCTCGTCGGAGCCCTCGCTGCCGGCGGCCTGGCCGGGATCGAGCTCGGGCCGGGCTACCTCGAGGCCCTTGGTGAAGTCGCCCTTGGGCGCGATGCCGGTGGGCCGCGCGGGCGGCGGCGGCTTGTAGGGCTGGGTCTGGGCCAGTGCGACGCCGCCCGTGGCCGTCAGGGCCAACACGGAAAGGGTGGCGAGGGCGCAGAGGCGAGCGGGCAGGCGAGCCGGCAGGTGGGCGGACAGTCGCGCGGATCGACGCATCGGCATGGCCCGTTCAGCCGTGGATCGCCGCGGCCACGATCTGGCCGATGGAGATGCACATCGCCGCGACCACGACCGCGAGCGCCATGTTCTTGTGCTCGACGATCTCCTCCCACAGCTTGTAGGGGGTGAGCTTGTCGATGATGACGAAGCTGATCCAGAACACCAGCACGCCGATGACGGCATACAGGATGGAGCCCAGCACGATGGCGGGCTTGAGCCATTCGAATCCTTCCATCTCGTTCTCCTGGTCGGTCGTTCGGTGGGGGTGAAGGTCTGGGGGTGGCGCGGGCCGGCGATTGTCGCGGGGAAGTCGGCGTGGATGCGGACGGGGCGGCGGGACGATGGCGACTACTTGTGACCGCCGCCGCCGCTGCTGTAGCCGCCATACGAGCCGCCGCTGGAGCCGACGTAGCCCACGCCGCTGCCGCGGCTGCTGCGCTTGCACTGCTGGTACTCGGCGCTGCTTTCGCCGTAGCTGTCCTTGTAGCGGTCGCAGTCGTCGCTGCTGCAGGCGCGCAGCAGCGCGAACAGCACCGCGATCACGAAGATCGCGATGATGATGTTGCGCAGCAGCTTGCCCTGGTCCAGGCCGGACGACACATCGCGCTGCAGCGCGGGCATGCGGTCCTCGGGCAGCGAGAAGAAGCGTCGCACCTCGGCCGCGTCGATCGCGCGGCCATGGCTCCAGGTGACCTCGTTGCCGGTCTGCTCGCTGCTCAGCAACTCGAGCCGCGTGCCGTTGCGCCATTCGTAGTCGCGCACCAGCGCGCGTTCCTCGCGCTTGACGCGCCAGTAGAACTCGCCCAGCACGTAGGTGACCTTGGCGGTGTAGGTCCACTTGTGCCTGAAGTCCTTGCCCTGGTGGCTGACCGACTTCGCCCCTGCATTGGCCGGCGCGCCGGTGATCGGGCGCACCAGGCTCCAGCCGTCCTCGGTGTCCACGAGGAAGGCGAAGCCCTCCATGCGGTTGAACAGCAGGTACTCGCGCCAGAAGGTCTGTTCGTCCTCGGCGGACTCGGGCAGGTCGCAGCGCTCCAGGTAGCCGACCACCTGCCACGGCTGCGGCGCGCCGCCGGAGATCGCGAGCTGGCCGGTCGTGCCCAGCGGGATCTGCGGCTCGCCGCCGGTGTTCTGCCGGTAGGCGGCCAGCTCCGCGCCGGCGCCCTTGGAAATGTCGACGACCGACTTGCACTGGCCGCAGACGATGGACTGCGTGGTGTCGAGCCGCGGCTCGAGCGCGGCGCCGCAGTTCGGGCAGGGCAGGGCCTTGGACTGCAGCGTCGCGCCGCTCTCGGCGCGCAGGCCGGTCAGCTGCAGGTCGGCGAGCTTGACCGGGCGGCCGACCGACCAGGTCGGCCGCGCGGGGTCGCTGTACTCGAGCGAGGCGACCTCGTTGGCGGTGTTGCGCAGGTCGACCACCGGATAGCTGCTGGCCAGCCGCGGCGGATGGGGCAGTTCCCCCTGGGCCGCGGCCACGGTCGCGTCGACGATGCTGGCCACCTGCCAGGCCGAGCCGGCCAGCATCTGCAGTCCGCCCGGGCGCAGCGTGGCGGGATCGGGCGCGCGCTCGGCCAGCGGCGCCTCGAAGCTGATGACGAAGCTGCCGTTGTCCTCGGCCAGCCAGCCGCTGCGGGGCGGCTGGTCGGCGCTGGCGTCGAAGAGCAGGTGCCACTCGTTCCAGCCGCCGTCCGCATAGGACATCTGCAGCCGGCCGACGACCACGAAGCCCGCGCCGGCATAACGCCCGGCGCTGCCGAGCTGCAGCGGCGAGTAGTCCTCGAAGACCTCGGCGCTGGTGCCGATCCGGCGCAGCGCGTCGCCCTCACGCAGCAGCGTGGAGCGGCAATAGCTGCAGACGGCGCTGGCCGACGCGGCCGAGGCGAACTCGACCGGCGCGCCGCAATGGGGGCACTGCGCCTGCCAGCGGCGCTGGGGGGAAGCGGTAGCCAATCAGGACCCGGGGCGGAGCACGCCTGGCGGCGTCAGCTGAGCTTCTTCAGCAACTCGGCCTTCTTGGCCGCGAATTCCTCGTCGGTGAGGATGCCCTTGGCCTTGAGGTCGCCGAGCTTCTCCAGCAGCAGCAGGACCTCGTCGGCGCCCTGGCTGACCGGTTGCGGCTGGACCGGCGCGGCCGGCTGGGCACCCTGATTGGCGCCGGTCAGACCCTGCTGCAGCTGCTGCGCCATGGTCTGGCCCAGCGCCAGGCCGGCGCCCAGGCCCATCGCGTCGCCGGCCACGCCGCCGCCGCCCGAGCCCACGCCCTCGGCGAGCTTGGGGATGGCCTGCGCGGTCTGGTACTGCATGAACTGGCCCATGTTCTGGCCGATCATGCCCATGCCGATCTTCTGGTCGAGGATCTTCTGCAGCTCCTCGGGGAGCGAGACGTTCTGCAACGTGACCATCTCGAGCTTGAGGCCCAGCGCGTCGAAGGCGGGCTGGGTGGCTTCCTGCAGCGCCTTGGCGAACTCGACCTGGTTGGCCGCCAGGTCCAGGAAGGGGATGCCGGACTGGGCGACCGCGTCGGAGATGTGCTGCAGCATCAGGCCGCGGAGCTGGCCGTCGAGCTCGGTGACGGTGTAGCGCTCGCGGGTGCCGGAGATCTCGGTGTGGAACTTCTTCGGGTCGACGACGCGGTAGCTGTAGTTGCCGAAGGCGCGCAGGCGCACCGCGCCGAAGTCCTTGTCGCGGATGGTGACGGGCTGGGTGGTGCCCCAGCGCTGGTCCACCTGCTGGCGGGTGGAGAAGAAGTAGACGTCGCTCTTGAAGGGGGACTCGAAGAGCTTGTCCCAGTTCTTGAGGTAGGTGAGGACCGGCAGCGTCTGCGTGGTCAGCTTGTACATGCCGGGGCCGAAGACGTCGGCCACCTTGCCTTCGTTGACGAAGACGGCCATCTGCGATTCACGCACGGTGAGGGAGGCGCCGTACTGGATCTCGAAGTCCTGCATCGGGAACCGGTAGGCCAGGACGCCGTTGTCGTCCTCGGTCCACTGGATGATGTCAATGAACTGTTTCTTGATGAAATCCATCAGGCCCATGGCGCAGCTCCACAAAAAGATGCGATCCAAACCGACCGCCGCGGGCGAGTATCCCTCAGCGAAGCGCCGACCCTGGTCACCCCGAGGGGGGAGATTCCATAACGCCGTCAGTCCCCCCTTCAGTACCCCCGCGTCTCCGCCGGCCAGCGGCCCTGGCGCACCTGCTCGCGGGCCTGGGCCTGTTCTTTCCTGAGCCGGCCGTTGGCGATGTGGCGCACCAGCCAGGGCAGGGGGCTCACCGCCGCGCCGCCGGCCACGGCCGGCACCCAGGCCTTCGCGCATTTCTCGAAGAGCTCCGCATTGAGCGCCAGCCGCGACGGCGTCATGCCCAGCACGATCAGCCGACCCGCATGCAGGGTGACGTTGCCGCCCTTGGACAGCGCCTGCGGCAATCGCGCCAGCGCCTCGGTCGGCCGGCCCATGTGGCCGAGCTGGCGGATCTGCTCGTCGAAGACCGCCGGCATCCAACCGCCGAAGGCCTGCAGCTGGCGACCGAAGGCGCCGCCGCCGATCAGCACCGCGCAGACGTCCTGCCGCGCGGCGTAGACGGCGCGGTGCAGCGCGATCGCGGGCAGGTGGCCGTCCACGCGGTCCGGGCCGTCCGCGCCGCCCGCGCCCTCCCTGCGGGCGCCGGTCGCCGGCGCCAGGGGCTCGACCAGCGCGAGCGCATCCTCCGCCGTCCCCCACGCCATCGCCCCGCTGGCGGGATCGCGCAGCGACAGGCTGTCCGCGGCGCCCGGCATCAGCCCCCGCGCCAGCAGCCGCCGCCGCAGCCCGAGCCAGGTGTCGCGCAGCAGGTCCTCTTCGCTCATGTCAGCGCCATCACGTCGTCGAAGCGGTTGAGCGCGTCGTCGATCACCGCGTCGGTATCGGCCAGGCTGGTGTACAGCCGGCTGCCCGCCACCGAGATCAGGCCATGCGCGGTGAAGGCCGCGCCCATCTCTTCCATCATGTGCTTGCGTCGCCGCGCCTCGTCCTTCAGGCGGAACAGCTTCCACAGGCTGCTGGTGTCGAGCAGCAGCACGCCCGAGGTCTGCAGGTGGACGATGGAGCCGATGTTGTAGGCGACGTAGGGCAGGCCGCGGCGCGCGATGATCTCCTCCAGCCCGCGGCGCAGGCGATCGCCGGCACGGGCCGCCACGCCGGGGGCGTTGGTCCGCTCGGCCTCGAGCAGCGCGTGGTAACCCGCCACGCAGCTGAGCGGATTGGCCGACAGCGTCCCCCCGACGAAGGCCCGCCGCGAGGTGGTGCCGATCCCGCCGACGAGCGACATCATGATCTCCCGCTTCCCCCCGATCGCCCCCGCCATCGGGTAGCCGCCGGCCAGGCACTTGCCCAGCACCGTCAGGTCGGGTGTCACGCCGAAATAGGCCTGCGCGCCGCCCAGGCCGGCGCGGAAGCCGGTCACCACCTCGTCGAAGATCAGCAGCGCGCCGAACTCGTCGCAGAGCGCCCGCACCTGGGCGTTGAACTCGCGATGCACCGGCCGCGTGCCGCTCTCCGGCCCGAAGGGCTCCAGCAGCACCGCCGCCGTGCCGCCGCGCAGGCGGTTCCAGCGCAGCAGCCGGCGTAGCGCCTCGGGATCGTTGGGCAGGCATTCCTGCGTGTGCGCCGTCGCGCCGCGGGGAATGCCGGTGGCCTCCATGCGGCCGGTCTTGGGCAGGCGCATGCCGTAGACCAGCTGGTCGCTCCAGCCGTGGTACGCGCCGCCGATCTTGATGACCCGCTGGCGCCGGGTGAAGGTGCGGGCCAGCCGCACCGCGCCCATCACCGCCTCGGTGCCCGAGCCCAGCATGCGCAGCATCTCCACGCCCGGCATGTGGCGGCAGACGCGCTCGGCCAGCTCGACCTCGTAGGCATGCAGCAGGCCGGTGACCGGGCCGCAGTCGTCGAGCAGCGCCTGCACCGCCTCGCGCACCGCCGGCGGATTGCTGCCCAGCAGCGTCGGACCGCCGGCCTGCAGGAAGTCGATGTAGCGGTTGCCGTCGACGTCGATGAGGTAGGCGCCGCGGGCCTGCGCGATCGCCAGCGGGAAGGGATGGTTGAAGGCGAGGTTGTGCTGGACGCCGCCCGGGATGACGGTGGCGGCGCGCTCGGCCAGGCGCTTGGAGCCGGCGCAGTGCTCGTCGAACCAGCGCAGCACCTTGGGCATCGCGTCCGGACGGATCTGGCGCATCGGCTGGTTGACCAGCGCGGCGAAGCGCTCGTAGAGCGCGTGCGTGTCGGGCCAAGTGGGCACGGCGGGCAGGTCCGCGTCGGCGGTCTCTCGCGCGGGACCGTCCGTCGCGAGCGACGGCGTGGCTGAAGACGACGCGAACGACGACGCGGACGACGACGCCGCCGAGGGAGACGGAGAAGGCGGCGAAGACGAGGAAGAGGCGAGCGAAGACATCACGGTCCCTTGAGATGAAGCAGCAGGTCGCGCACCGGGGCGAGGCGATCGTGGAGATCGGGCGCGCGGCGGACGCGCTCGTCGATGCGCGCGGCGAGGCGGTCACGGGCGAGGTCCTCCAGGCGCTCGACGGCCGCCATCGCCGTGTCGCTGTCCGCGGCGCAGCACAGGATGCCGTGGTTGCGCAGCAGGTAGGCCTGGCGTCCGGGGCGCACCGCCTTGCCGAGCTTGCCCGCCAGCCAGGCGGTGCCCGACGGCGCATACCCGATCACCGGCACCTCGTCGCCGAGCCAGTCGCGCAGCGCCGGCGGCACCGCCAGCGGCTCGCCGATCAGCGCGCAGGCGCTGGCCAGCGGCTGGTGGGTGTGGATGCTGCAGCCGACGTCCTGCCGCGCCCGCAGCACGCGCGCATGCAGCCCGGTCTCGACCGAAGGCCGGCGGGCGCCGTCGCTGGCGTCGTCGACGACGGCCAGGTCGGCCAGGCGCAGCACGCAGACGTCCTCCGGCCGCATGACGAGGTAGTCCGTCGCCGACGGCGTCACCGCCACCCGCTCGTCGTCGATGCGCAGCATCAGGTTGCCGCCGGTGCCGGCGAAGTAGCCGCGCTCGGACAAACGCAGGCACAGGGCCACCACCTGCCGCCGTTCGGCTGCGTGCTTCATGCGGTGGCTCCCGTCGCGGGCACGCGGTTGAGGCGGTGGTACAGCGGCGCCAGGCGCGCGCGGACTTCCTTGAAGGCCTCGAACTTGTCGCCATAGAGCCGACGCAGCGCGGCGGCGGGTTCGTAGAGGCGGCGCGTGCGGCGCAGCGCCGGCAGGTCGCTGAAACGAAGCGCGCCGGTGCCCACGCCGGCGAGGTAGGCCGCGCCGATCGCGTTGGCCTGGATCGGATGCGCCAGCTGCCGGATCGGCTGGCCGGTGACGTCCGCGAGGATCTGGCACCAGACGTCGCTCTGCGCGCCGCCGCCGACCGCCGCGATCGTGCCGGGCGACCGGCCCAGCAGCCGCCCGAAGGGCTCCATCATCCAGCGCGTGTTCAGCGCGACGCCCTCGAGGAAGGCCCGGAAGATGTCCTCGCGCGAATGCTCCAGCGACAGGTTGATCAGCCCCGCGCGCAGCAGCGGATCGTCCACCGGCGTGCGCTCGCCGAAGAGCCAGGGCGTGTAGATCAGCCCGCGCGAGCCCGGCGGCACGCGCGCGGCGATGCGGTTGAGCGCCTCGTAGACGGCGGGGTGCTCCTCGTCGGCGGCCAGTTCGTCGGGGTGGTAGAGGATGCGGTCGCGCAGGAAGGAGAGGTTGGCGCCGGCCGTCGACTGCAGCGCCAGCGCGAGGTAGCGGCCATCGACCGCCGAGGGCACCGCCGCGATCTTGTGGCGCACGTCGGTCCGCATGCCCGGCACATGCGCCCCCAGCCAGGACGAGGTGCCCAGGTACAGGTGGGTCTCGTAGTCCGGCACCGCGGCGCCGACCGCGACGGCCGAGGTGTCCACCGCGCCGGCCACCACCGGCGTCGTGGCCGGCAGGCCCAGTTGCCCGGCGACCGCCGGCAGCAGCGGTCCCAGCACGTCGGTGGAATGCACGATCGCGGGCAGCTTGCCGGCGTTCAGCCCGAGCGCGCGGATCAGGCGGTCGTCGTAGCGGATGCGCGAGGGATCGCGGTTGTCCGTCACCCAGCTGGTGAGGATGGAATCCTGCGTCGCGCAGAGCCGGCCGCAGAGGCGGAAGTTGAGGTAGTCCAGCGCGTTGAGGAAGCAGCGCGTGGCCTCGTAGACGGCGGGTTGCTCGTCGCGGATGAAGGCCATGTGGCCGGCCGCGTCGCGCCCGGTCAGCGACGGCGCGCCGCCGGTCAGGCGCAGCCAGCGCCACAGCTTGAGCGGCGCATAGCCCTCGATGTTGAGCCAGCGACCGCGCACGCGCCGGGCCACGGCGGCGGCGCCGCGCGCGTCCAGCCAGCTGAAGGCCGGCCCGATCGACCGGCCGTCGCGGCCGAGGCAGACGGTCACCTCGGTCTGCGTGGAGCAGCACACCGCCGACACGCGGCCTCGATGGCTGGCGTCGGCCGCGAGCACCTCGCCGGCGGCGTCGAGCAGCGCCTGCCACCAGGCCTCGGGGTCCTGCTCGGCCCGCACGCCCTCGACATGCAGCGCCACCGGCCGGAAGGCCCACGCGACCACGCTGCCGTCCTGCGCCACCAGCGCGCACTTGCAGCCGCTGGTGCCCAGGTCCACCGCCAGTACCAGCGGCGCAGTGCCCGGCGTGGTCATCAGAACTTGCGCGACACGGAGACCACCAGCGTGTTGTTGTCCTGCCGCTTCCAGCCGTCGCCGTCGGGGATCATGAAGAGCTCGGGCCGATGGGTGCGGGTGGCCACCCATTCGGCGGTCCAGTTCAAGCCCCAGCGCTGATGGGTGACGCCGATCGAGTAGTCGCTGAAGTCCGCCTCCTTGAAGTGGCGGATCTTCTGGGTGCCGGCATGCAGGTTCAGCGTGGTCGTCGGCGTGAGCGGGTGGCGATAGGTCAAGTCGTAGAGCATGCTGCCGCGCGAGTTCTGGTCGCCGCGCGCGTAGCACTCGAGCGCCGGCGTCGGATCGATGGCGGCGGCGAGGATCTGGCCGCAGACGCCGCCGGTGTCCGCGCCGCGGTAGGTGCGCGAGAGCACGTGCAGCACTCGGCCCTCGAGCCGGCCCCAGCCGATCTCCAGCACCGCGTAGGCGGTGTCGTAGCGGGTGCGGCGGAAGTCCACCGGCACGCCGGCTTCCAGGTCGATGCCGTGCGGCGCGTCGAATTTGGCGCCGGGGAAGAATTCCTTGGCCAGTCCGACGCCGAAGTGCCAGGCGTCCGGATCGCCGAAGCGGTAGCCGGTGCCCAGCAGCAGGTTGACGCCGTCGCCGTCGGTGAAGGCCTTCTTGCTGACGGTGGAGAGCTGCGCCAGGCCGATGACGCCGGACTCGTGGGCGAGCTGCACGCCCAGTTGCAGCGAGGGCTTGCGGCCGGAGTCGGAGACACCGCGGTTGCGCAGGTCCGAGAGCAGCTTCACTTCGGTGTCGATCGCCATCGTGGCCACGCCGACGTCGTCGGCGCGGGCGACGGAGGGGCCGAGCGCGGCCAGGGCGGCCAATGCGGCGTACACCGCGTAGGCGGCGAGGGCCGGTCGGGTCGCGGGGGTGGAGGTCGTGCGGGTCATCTCGGGTCTCCTCGTCATTGCTGTTCAGGACTTGCAGACCGGCGTCGCCGGCAGGGCGGCCACGCGCTTCATCTGCTCGGTCTGACCGAGGATCTCGGTCCCGATGAAGGCGCGCAGGTACAGGTCGCCGCCCTTCACGCGCAGCGCGCCCTTGTATTTCTTCCGGTCGCGCGGGTCGTAGACCCAGCCGTCGCGCCAGGCCTCGTTGTCATAGCGCTCCAGCTGCGCGACCTGGATGCCGCAGGTGTCGTTGGCCTGGCCCGCGTCCTTGTCCCAGACGATGCGGCCGCACAGCGCGGACGGCTTGTCGCCGCAGGGCTTGAACTCGATCACCGCGCCGCCATCGGCGCTCAGCCACAGGCCCTTGGCGTCATCAGGGCCAGCGGCCAGCGCCGGCGCGGACAGCGCCGCCACGCACAGAAGGGCGACCATGGCCCTGGCCATCGGCCAGCGGCGTCGCGGAGGGACCAGTCGTGAAGCCATCGCCTGCTTTCCGGAGGGGTGCGCCCTCGCGTCAAGTTGATAGTGATGGCTATGGTATAGCGATGACTACCGAAATTGACGCTCGGAGAAACCCTGGCGTGGAGCGCCGCGGGTCAGCGGCAGCGCGAGCATGGCCAGCAGCGCGAAGCCGGCGGCCACGAAGGGCACCGGCGCGACCGCCTCTCCGGTGACGACCAGCGAGGCCATCAGCGGCCCGAAGGCGCTGCCGAAGAGCTGCGCCGCTGGCACCAGCGAGGCGACCTGGCCGCTGCCGTCGACGCGGAAGGCCAGCGCCATCTGGAAGGGCAGCATGAACAGCCAGGTGAAGGTGAACAGGCCACACAGCGCGGCGAAGGCCAGGGGACCGCCCTGGGCGGTGCGCGCGATGCCCAGCGCGCTCAGCCCCAGCACCAGGCAGCAGCCGAGCAGGACCGGCCGGATCGGCGCGCGCCGGACCAGCCAGGTGCCGACGCTGCCGCCCAGCACCTGCATGCCCAGCCCGGCCGCGATGAGCGTCTGAACCGCCGTCGGCGAGAAGCCGGCGCGGGTGCCGAGCGGCTCGGCATAGGCCCACAGCGCGCCCAGCGTCGCGAGCTGGAGGAAGACGAGCAGCAGCGTGCCGATGCGGGGCCGCGTCCAGCGCATGCCGACGCCGGCCTGGCTCACCGTGGGCGTGAGCGGACCGAGCGGGCGCGCGAAGCGGGCCGCGAGCAGGGCCGCCAGCGCGCACAGGCCGGCCAGCAGCGCGAAGCCGCCGGGCCAGCCGGCGACGGGAAGCACGAGGTGCGCCAGCACCAGGCCGGTCGTCGCCTGCGCGAGGGTCTGCACGACGAAGAAGAGGCCCGCCAGCCGCTCCGGCACGGCGGCGCGCACGATCACGGCGGTGGTGCTCCAGATCAACAGGCCCTCGGCGATGCCGGCCGCCGCGCGGACCAGGCCCAGCGTCAGGTCGCCGCCGACCCGCGTGGTGGCAAGGTCCAGCGCCGCGGCCGCCAGCGCGGCCAGGGTGGTGATGGCGCGCAGCGAGCGCACCGGCAAGCAGAGGTCGCCGATCAGCACGCCCAGGCCCAGGGCCACGATCTCGCCCATGGCGACGAGGCCCACGCCCTCCAGCGTCACCTGGCCGGCCTCCAGCAGCGCGCCCAGCAGCAGCGGTTGCAGGCCCAGCATCAGCAGGGCGACGGAGCCGACGAGGATCGCCAGCACCTGCGCGCCGCGGGCGCTGGGAGACGTCGGGCCGGGAGGCAGCGTGTGTGTCATTTCGGCGCAAGCGGAGCGGTGGATGATGGCTGGCGATCTTATAGTCATGGCTATCGTTCTGGGGTGCCTCGCGCCCTGGAACAATCCCGCAGCCTTCCTGCCGTTGCCTCGCCATTTCGATTCCCATGCCCACTGCCCGCCGCAAGACCGCCGCTCCTCCGCCCACGCCCACGACCGCCGCGCCAGCGCTCGCGGCCAAGAAGCTGCCGGCGCAGCAGCGCGCCGCCGAGACCTACGAGCGGGTGCTCGAGGCCGCGGCGCAGACCCTGATCGAGGTGGGCGTGGAGCGGCTCTCCACCAATCTGGTGTGCGAGCGCGCCGGGGTGTCGCCGCCGGCGCTGTACCGCTACTTCCCCAACAAGTACGCGCTGCTGCATGAGCTGGGCCAGCGCCTGATGCAGCGCCAGAACGAATGCGTCGCGAAGTGGATGTCCGTCGAGGTGATCCAGGGCGGCGTGCCGGCGCTGGAGCAGGCGCTGGCGGGCTTGCTGCTCGACACCTACGAGGCGACGCGCGCGACCGCCGGCGGCGTGTGGATCATGCGCGCGATGCGGGCGGTGCCGGCGCTGCAGGAGGTGCGGCTGGCCTCGCACGCGGCGGTGACCGAGGCGCAGACGCAGTTGCTGGTGCAGGCGCTGCCCGGCGCCCGGCGCGCGGAGCTCAAGCTGGCGAGCCGCATCGTCGTGGAGCTGATCTACGCGACGGTGGAGATGCTCTTCGACGAGAGCCTCAAGCCCAAGGAGGTCGCGCGCATCACCGCCGGGATGCTGGCCAGCCACCTGGCGAAGGTGAAGGCCTGAGCGCGCCGCGCCGAGGCCGCCGGCCGGATGCGGTCCTCAGCGATAGGCGTAGAACAGCGCCGCGAAGAAGTGGCAGACGCTGCCGCCGAGCACGAACAGGTGCCAGACGAAATGCGCGTAGCGCAGCTTGTTGTCGAGCAGGAAGACCGCCGCGCCCAGCGTGTAGCTCAGCCCGCCGGCCACCAGCAGCGCCAGGCCCGGGCCGGGCGTTTGCTCCACGAGGGGGCCGATGGCGAAGACCACCACCCAACCCATGGCCAGGTACAGGGCGGTGGACACCAGCGGGTGGCGCAGCCGGTTCAGCAGCTTGATCGTCACGCCGAAGGCCGCGGCGGCCCAGACGGCGACCAGCAGCGTGACGCCGGGGCCGGTCTGCAGCACGCCGAGGGTGAAGGGCGTGTAGCTGCCGGCGATGAACACGTAGATCGCCGCGTGGTCCAGGCGCATCAGCCAGGCCTTGACCCGGCCGTTGGCCAGGGAGGCCGGCAGCGCGTGGTACAGCGTGGAGATGCCGTACAGCAGGATGCCGGTGGAGGCGAAGATCGCGGCGGCCACCACGTCCGCGACCTCGCCGTGCCCCATCGCCCGCGTCACGAGGATGGGCAGGGCGGCCACGGCCAGCAGGGCGCCCAGGCCGTGGCTGATGGCGTTGGCGATCTCTTCGCCGCGGGTCTGCGGACGGTCGGCGGGGACGGTGCGAGCGGTCATGAAGGCTGGCGTGACGGGTGAGCGTGACGGGGGCGGCGATCGGGCGATTGTCCACGCGCGGGAGCGGGCGGCGATACTCCACCGCCTCGGCCGTCCGCTGCGCGGCGCCGCGATTCGCGATCTGGCCAGAGGGACAGCCCATGACGACCGTGATCTCCATGCACAGCGCCTTCGAGCGGATGCCCCGGCACCGCCACGATCACGGCTATGTCGCGCTCGTGCTGGCGGGCGGATACGTGGAAGCCGGCGACCGGGGCCGTCTCCGCGTCGAGGCCGGCCAGGCCGTGCTCCACGGGGCGCATGAATCGCATCGCAACGAGTTCTCCGGTCGCGGGGCGCGGGTGTTGAACCTGCCGATCGCGGAAATGGGCTGGCCCGCGGTGGCCTCGAGCGATGCCCGAGGCGACGCGCTGGGCCATGTCGACGACGTTGACGCGATCGCCCGCCTCGCCGAGCGCGATCCGGTCCAGGCCGCCGATCTGCTGCTGCGCAGCTTTCGTCCCGTGAAGTCCCGCCTCCAGGACTGGCCCGACCTGCTGGCCGAGGCGCTGGCGGCCGATCCGGCGCTCGGCATTGCCGACTGGGCCGATGCGATGGGCCTCGCGCCGCAGTCGATCAGCCGGGGTTTCCGTCTCGCCTACGGCATCAGCCCGAAGCGATACCGCCTGGAACTGCGCGCGCTGCAGGCCCTGCGCCGGCTGCCCGGCTGGCGCGGAACGCTGGCGGCCCTTGCCGCCGAGACGGGCTTCGCGGACCAGGCCCATTTCACGCGCGCCATCGTCGCCCTGACGGGCCAGACACCGAAGCGGCTCGTGGGTTAAGTCCGTTCAAGAGCGGGCGAGGCCGGCCACCTAGCATCGCGGCATGAAACGCCGCACCTTGCTCTCCGCGCCCGCGATCGTGGGCCTCGCGTCCCTGTTGCCCGCCTTGCGCGCGCGAGCGCAGACCAAGCCCAATCGCACCCGGTGGCGGGTGCGCGGCTCCGAAGGCGCCGATGCGATCGCCTTCCTCGGTCCGCTGTCGGGCACGCAGCTCTACCTGGACTTCTACGCCGCGGACGCCGCCGTCTTTTCGCTGCGGTTGCCGGCGGCGGTCCGAGACGACGTGGCGCGGCTGTGGAACGAGGCGACGAAGGACGGCTTCGGCCTGCTCGGCCCCAACCTGCAGGTGCTGTTCTCGGCCGATGGCAACGACGCCACGCTCGACACCTTGCTGACCGCGCTGCGGTCACGGCGGACGGCCATCCTCCCGAGCTATCGGGCGAGCAGCTACTGGAGCGACGCCGACTGGGCCTGGTTCGAGCGCGCGGCGCCGCGGATCGAGGCGATCCTGGTCGGCCTGCGGGATGCCGGCTTCGCGGCCTTCCGCAAGGAGCGGATCGGCGACCTGGAGCGCCGCATCGCCGAGGTCGGCCGCGCGCTGGCTGGCTTCGACGTGATCTCCTGGCAGGAAAAGCTGACCGGCCGGCGCTTCGATCCGGAGATCCAGATCGTGCTGCTGCAGTTCGCGAAGCCGCACGGCATCAAGGTGCAGGGGCAGACCTTCCTGCAATCGGCGAACTACGACACGGCCACCACCGTCCGCATCGCCGCGCACGAGATGCTCCATCCGCCGGTGCCGATGGACGGCCCCGCCGCGACCGCCGCGCTGGCGGCCTTCGAGCGCGATCCGCTGGTCATGCGCATCGTGCGGGACCACGATCCGCGCTGGGGCTACACGACGCTGGAGGGCCTGGTGAACGAGGACCTGGTCCAGGCGCTGGACCAGTTGATCAGCGAGGCCCTGGGCGTCGCCCGCAATCCGGCCGACCGCTGGCGCAAGGCCGATGACGGCATGCACGTCATCGCCGCCGGGCTGTACGGCCTGCTGCGGCAGGACCGATGGGTGGAGCAGGGCGGGTCGATCGAGCGCTGGCTCGCCGAGGCCGTCCGCGACGGCCGGCTGACTCCGGCCGTGTTCCATCCCGTCGCGGCGCGGGTGCTGGAGCGGCCGGTCGATGCGCTGTGGCCCGTGCCGGCGGCCAAACCGTCTTCTTGATGAGATCTTGATACCCGGGCCGCGACCTTCTACACGCCCTTGACCCGCTGATTCCTAGAGTCCATCCATCCCATCCCGCCCTCAATCCAGAGGGCATGGGACCTCGAAAAAATGGATGCACTCTTTCTCGGATTGAGCGTGGTCCTGTTCCTTGTCGCTGTCGGGCTGGCGGTCGCCAGCGACCGGCTGGGGAGCAGGCCATGAACGCGCTCTACTGGCTGACCGGACTCCTCAGCGCCGGTCTGTTCGTCTACCTCCTGATCGCGCTCTGGCGCGCCGAGGAGTTCTGACATGACGAACCTCGCCTGGGCCAACCTGGCCCTCTACCTCGCCGTCACGCTGCTGCTGGCCTGGCCGCTCGCCCGCTGGATCACCGCGCTCGCGCAGGGTCGCGTGCCGCGCTGGATCGCCGCCATCGAGCGCCCGCTGTTCCGCCTGGCCGGCATCCGGCCCGATGAAGGCATGGGCTGGAAGCAGTACGCCGTCGCGCTGCTGGTCTTCAACTTCATCGGCGTGCTCGCGGTCTATGCGCTGCAGCGCCTGCAAGGCGTGCTGCCGCTCAACCCGCAGGGACTGGGCGCGGTGACGCCCGACTCGGCCTTCAACACCGCCATCAGCTTCGTCGCCAACACCAACTGGCAGGGCTACGGCGGCGAGTCGACGATGAGCTATCTCACCCAGATGCTGGCGCTGACGGTGCAGAACTTCCTGTCCGCCGCGACCGGCATCGCCGTCGTGTTCGCGCTCATCCGCGGCTTCGCCTCCCGGCTGTCCGGCCACGTCGGCAACTTCTGGGCCGACATCGTCCGCTGCACCCTCTGGCTGCTGCTGCCGCTGTCCTTCCTGCTGGCTGTCGTCTTTGTCCAGCAGGGCGTGATCCAGAACTTCGACGGCTACAAGACCGTGCAGACGATCGAAGCCCAGGACTACCAGACGCCCAAGCTCGACGCCGGCGGCCAGCCGCTCAAGGACGCCCAGGGCCAGCCCGTCATGGAGCACCAGCGCACCGGCGAACAGCAGCTCGCGATGGGCCCGGTCGCCTCGCAGGAAGCGATCAAGATGCTGGGCACCAATGGCGGCGGTTTCTTCAATGCCAACTCCGCGCATCCCTACGAGAACCCGACGCCGCTGACCAACCTGCTGCAGATCGTGGCGATCTTCGTGATCCCCGCGGCGCTGTGCCTGAGCTTCGGCCAACTGGTCGGCGATCGCCGGCAGGGCGTGGCGATCCTCGCGGCGATGAGCGCGCTGTTCATCGCCGGCGTGCTGGTGGCCACGCCCGCCGAGCAGGCCGGCAATCCGCTGGTGGCCGCGCAGGGCGTCGATCTGCAGGCCTCCGAGCTGCAGGCCGGCGGCAACATGGAAGGCAAGGAGACCCGCTTCGGCATCTCGGCCAGCGCGCTCTTCGCGGTCGTCACCACCGCCGCCTCCTGCGGCGCGGTCAACGCGATGCACGACAGCTTCACCCCGATCGGCGGCGCCGTGCCGCTGGTGATGATGCAGCTGGGGGAGGTCGTCTTCGGCGGCGTGGGCACCGGCCTGTACGGCATGCTGATCTTCGCGATCCTCGCCGTCTTCATCGCCGGCCTGATGATCGGCCGCACGCCCGAGTACCTGGGCAAGAAGATCGAGCCCTTCGAGATGAAGATGAGCGCCGTCGCCATCCTCGTCACGCCCATCGTCGTGCTGGCGGGCACCGCGATCGCGGTGCTCTCGGGCGACGGCAAGGCCGGCATCGCCAACCCCGGCGCGCATGGCTTCAGCGAGATCCTCTACGCCTTCACCTCCGCGGCCAACAACAACGGCAGCGCCTTCGCCGGCCTGTCCGCCAACACGCCCTTCTACAACACGCTGCTGGGCATCGCGATGTGGCTGGGCCGCTTCCTGGTGATCGTGCCGGTGCTGGCCATCGCCGGCAGCCTGGCCGCCAAGAAGCGCATCCCCGTCGGCGAAGGCACGCTGCCCACGCACGGCCCGCTGTTCGTCGTCCTGCTCATCGGCACCGTCCTCCTGGTCGGCCTGCTGAACTACGTGCCCGCGCTCGCGCTCGGCCCCGTCGTCGAGCACCTGATGCTCTGGAAGTGAAGCTTCGGAGCCTGACATGACCCAACCCCTCAAGACAGTTCACACCTCGGTACCGACTTCGGTGCCGACCTCGACGCGCGCCGAGGTCCTCGGCGGCGCCACGCCCTCCGGTCCGGCACCGCACGATCCACCCCCGCCCCCGTCACGTTCCAGCGGGAGCGGCGGCCTGTGGGATCCCGGGCTGGTGAAGCCGGCCATCCGCGAGTCCTTCGCCAAGCTGGCGCCGTCGGTGCAACTGCGCAACCCGGTGATGTTCGTCGTCTACGCCGGCAGCCTCCTCACCACCGGCCTGTGGCTGGCGAGCTTCGCCCAGCCCGCGCTGGCGGGCGCCGAGGGCCCCGGCTTCATGCTCGCGATCGCGCTGTGGTTGTGGTTCACCGTGCTCTTCGCCAACTTCGCCGAGGCGCTGGCCGAGGGCCGCTCCAAGGCGCAGGCCGCCTCGCTGCGCGGCCTCAAGGCCAAGACCTGGGCGAAGAAGCTCGAAACGCCGCGCCATGGTTCGTCCTGGCATCCGGTGGCCTCGGAGGAACTGCGCAAGGGCCATGTCGTGCTGGTCGAAGCCGGCGACCTGGTGCCGCTGGACGGCGAGGTCATCGAGGGCGTCGCCTCCGTCGACGAGAGCGCCATCACCGGCGAGTCCGCGCCGGTGATCCGCGAATCGGGCGGCGACTTCTCGGCCGTCACCGGCGGCACGCGGGTGCTGTCGGACTGGGTCGTCGTGCGCATCGCCGTCAATCCGGGCGAGGCCTTCCTCGACCGCATGATCGCGATGGTCGAGAGCGCCAAGCGCCAGAAGACGCCCAACGAGATCGCGCTCACCATCCTGCTGGTCGCGCTGACGCTGGTGTTCCTGGTCGTGACCGTGACGCTGCTGCCGTACTCGCTGTTCGCGGTCGAGGCGGCCGGCGCGGGCACCGTCGTGTCGATCACCGCGCTGGTGGCGCTGCTGGTGTGCCTGATCCCGACCACCATCGGCGGCCTGCTGTCGGCCATCGGCGTCGCGGGCATGAGCCGGCTGATGCAGGCCAACGTGATCGCCACCTCCGGCCGCGCGGTCGAGGCCGCCGGCGACGTCGACGTGCTGATGCTCGACAAGACCGGCACGATCACGCTGGGCAACCGCCAGGCCAGCGCCTTCCTGCCGGCGCCCGCGCTGCCGGAGCAGGCGCTGGCGGACGCCGCGCAGCTGGCCTCGCTCGCGGACGAGACGCCCGAGGGCCGCAGCATCGTCGTGCTGGCCAAGCAGCGCTTCAACCTGCGCGAGCGCGAGCTGGCCGCGCTGCAGGCGCACTTCGTGCCGTTCACCGCGCAGACCCGCATGAGCGGCGTCGACTTCGGCGATCTGGAGCATCCGAAGCGCCAGCTGCGCAAGGGCGCGGTCGACGCGATCCGCCGCTTCGTCGAGCAGCACGGCGGCCAGATGCCGGCGCAGGTCACCGCGGTGGCGGAGGAGGTCGCGCGCCGCGGCTCCACGCCGCTGGTGGTGGCCGATCTGGCCGATGGCCAGGCGCGGGTGCTGGGCGTCGTCGAGCTCAAGGACATCGTCAAGGGCGGCATCAAGGAACGCTTCGCGCAGCTGCGCCGGATGGGCATCCGCACGGTGATGATCACCGGCGACAACCGCCTCACCGCCGCGGCGATCGCGGCCGAGGCCGGCGTCGACGACTTCCTCGCCGAAGCCACGCCCGAGGCCAAGCTCAAGCTGATCCGCGACTACCAGGCCGAAGGCCGGCTGGTGGCGATGACCGGCGACGGCACCAACGATGCGCCCGCGCTGGCGCAGGCCGACGTGGCCGTCGCGATGGCCAGCGGCACGCAGGCCGCGAAGGAAGCCGGCAACATGGTCGACCTCGATTCGAATCCGACCAAGCTGCTGGAGATCGTCGAGACCGGCAAGCAGCTGCTGATGACGCGCGGCTCGCTGACCACCTTCTCGATCGCCAACGACGTCGCGAAGTACTTCGCCATCATCCCGGCGATGTTCCTGGGCGTGTACCCGCAGCTGGCCGCGCTCAACGTGATGGGCCTGCACAGCCCGGCGTCCGCGATCCTGTCGGCGGTCATCTTCAACGCGCTGATCATCGTGGCGCTGATCCCGCTGGCCCTGAAGGGCGTGGCCTACCGCCCCATCGGCGCGGCCGCGCTGCTGCGGCGCAATCTGTGGATCTACGGCCTGGGCGGCCTGGTCGTGCCCTTCATCGGCATCAAGGCGATCGACCTGCTGCTGGTCGCGCTGCGTCTCGTGTGACGCGGAGGAACTCACCATGAACTCGACTCTCAAGATGCTGCGTCCGGCGCTGGTCGGCTTCGCGCTGCTCAGCGCCGTCACCGGCCTGCTGTACCCGGCCGCGGTCACCGGCGTGGCCAGGACGCTGTTCCCGTTCCAGGCCGAGGGCAGCCTCGTGCTGCGCGACGGCCGCGTGATCGGCTCCGAGCTGATCGGCCAGAGCTTCTCGTCGCCGCGCTACTTCTGGGGCCGTCCGTCGGCCACCGCGCCGATGGCCAACAACGCGACCGGCTCCAGCGGCTCCAACCAGGGACCGACCAACCCGGCGCTGGTCGACGCGGTCAAGGCGCGCGTCGAGGCGCTCAAGGCCGCCGACCCGGACAACCGCGCGCCGGTGCCGGTCGACCTGGTCAGCGCCTCGGCCAGCGGCCTGGATCCGCACATCAGCATGGCCGCCGCCCGCTACCAGGCCGCCCGCGTCGCGCGCGAGCGCGGCCTGCCGGTCGAGGCCGTGCAGCGCCTGATCCAGGCGAACACCGAGGCCCGCGACCTGGCGGTGCTCGGCGAGCCGCGCGTCAACGTGCTCAAGCTCAACCTCGCGCTGGACCACGCGCCCTCCGCTCGTTGAATGTCATGAAGACCCGACTGCTGTCCCTGATCCTGATCTCGTCCTGCTGCCTGCACGCCGCCGCGCGCGCCGAAGGCGAGGCGCCCGCCGCGGTGCCGGCTCCGACACCGGAGCACACCTTCACCGGCAACGTCGCCTTCGTGTCCGACTACCGCTTCCGCGGCATCAGCCAGACTTGGAAGCGCCCGGCCGTGCAGGCCGGCTTCGACTACGCCCACGCCAGCGGCCTGTACGCCGGCACCTGGGCCTCGAGCGTCTCCGGCAACAGCTACAACAACGGCGCCGGCCTGGAGTGGGACCTGTACGGCGGCTACAGGCTGCCGCTGGCGGAGGCGGTGACGCTGGACCTCGGCGCGCTGGCCTACGTCTATCCCGGCGCGCGCCTGAACGCCGCGCCGGGCCAGCCCAGCGCGCACAAGTACGACAACGTCGACGTCTACGCCGCCGTCACCGCCGGCGCGTTCTCGGCCAAGCTCTCGGTCGCCGCGACCGACTATTTCGGCTTGGACGGCGCCACCGCCGGTTATGCCTACTTCAGCCCGCTGCCAGCCCAAGGCTCGTCCCGCGGCACGGCATACCTGGACCTGAACTACGGCCTCGAACTGGGGCAGGGCGTCAGCGCCGGCCTGCACCTGGGCCGCCTGTGGGTGCGCCGCTACGGCGAGCTGTCCTACACGGACTGGAAGCTTTCGGTCAGCAAGGCGCTGCCGGAGCTCGGGGGCCTGACGCTGGCGCTGGCCGTCGTCGGCACCGACGCGGACCCGGCGCTGTACCAGGCGGGCGACAGCGCGGCGCAGCGCGCGAAACGGCTGGGCGATACGGGCGTCGTGCTGAGCGTCTCCCGGAGCTTCTGACCGCCGCGGCCCGTCATCCAGGGAGAGAATCGCCGAATGCCCAGCGTCACCGACGAGAGACCTGACCCCGACAGCCTGCTGGCGCAACTCCGCCAGCAGGAGGAGGCGGCGGCGCGCGGCCGCCTGCGCATCTACTTCGGCGCCTCGGCCGGGGTGGGCAAGACCTTCGCGATGCTGCAGGCGGCGCGGCATCTGGCGGGGCAGGGCCGCGCGCCGCTGGTCGGCGTCGTCGAGACCCATGGCCGCGCCGAGACCGCCGCCTTGCTCGAGGGCCTGCCGCGGCTGCCGATGCAGCAGGTGGCCTACCGCGACCGCACGCTGCCGGAGTTCGACCTCGACGGCGCGCTCGAGCGGCTGCGCGGCCAGCCGGACGCGCTGATCCTGGTGGACGAGCTGGCGCATTCCAACGTCGCTGGCTCGCGGCATCCCAAGCGCTGGCAGGACGTCGAGGAACTGCTGGCCAACGGCATCAGCGTCTACACCACCGTCAATGTCCAGCACCTGGAGAGCCTGAACGACGTCGTCGGCGGCATCACCGGGGTGCGGGTGCAGGAGACGCTGCCCGACACCTTCTTCGACCGCGCGGACGAGGTGGTGCTGGTGGACACGCCCGCCGACGAGCTGCTCGCGCGCCTCAAGGCCGGCAAGGTCTACCAGGGCGCGCAGGCCGAGCGCGCCGGCCAGCACTTCTTCCGCAAGGGCAACCTGATGGCGCTGCGCGAGCTCGCGCTGCGCCGCACCGCCGATCGCGTCGAGGACGACGTGCAGGCCTGGCGCAGCAACGAGCGCATCGCGCCGGTGTGGAAGACCGAGGCGGCCATCCTCTGCGCGATCGGACCGGGCGACGAGGCGGAATCGGTCGTGCGCAGCGCCGCGCAGCTGGCGCAGCAACTGGCGGTGAGCTGGCATGCGATCCATGTCGAGACGCCGGCGCTGCACCGGCTGCCGGACGCCCGGCGCGAGCGCACCCTGCGCGTGGTGCGACTGGCGCAGGACCTGGGCGCGACAACGGCGGTGCTGGCGGGGCAGGACCCGGCGCCGGCCCTGGCCGAGTACGCGCGCGAGCACAACCTGTCCAAGCTGCTGATGGGCCGCGGCGCGCCCTCGTCGCGGCGCTGGGGCCGCCGCGGCCTGGCGGCCCGCCTGGGCGGTGCCGCGCCGGAGTTGGACCTGATTCAGGTCGGCGCATCGGCCACCCAGCGCAGCAGCACCGACGAACGCGGCCCCGGCTTCGGCGCCGCGCCGCGTCGCTACCTCTGGGCCACGCTGGCCTGCGTGGGCGTGGCGCTGGCCTGCTGGCCGCTGTCGCACCGGATCGCCAACGACAACATCGTCATGCTGTTCCTGCTTGGCGTCGTCGGGGTGGCGATGCGCTGGGGCCGCGGGCCGGCGGTGCTGGCGAGCTTCCTGAGCGTCGCGTTGTTCGACTTCCTCTTTGTCGCGCCCCGGCTCAGCCTGGCGGTCAGCGACGTGCAATACGTGATCACCTTCGCGGTCATGCTGGCCGTCGGCCTGGTCACCGGGCAACTGACGGCGGGGCTGCGTTACGAGGCGCGCGTCTCTTCCGAGCGCGAGGCGCGGGCGCGCGGTCTGTTCGAGCTCACCCGCGAGCTGGCCGGCGCGCTGCAGACCGAGCAGGTGGTGGCGACGGCCGAGCAGCAGATCGCGCAGCAATTCGGCGGACAGGCGCTGCTGCACGTGCTCGACGAGGACGACCGACTGCAGCCGTCGCCCACCGAGCAGGCGCTGCCGCCGGGCGAGCGCTCCGACGCGGGCACGGCGCGCTGGGCGCTCGACCACGAGCAGGCGGCGGGACTGGGCACGGATACGCTGCCGGGCAGCCAGTGGTTCTACCTGCCGCTGCGCGCGCCGATGCGCACCCGCGGCGTGCTGGCGCTGCGCCCCGGCGACGCGCGCACGCTGCTGCTGCCCGAGCGCCGCGCGCAGCTCGAGACCGCCGCGCGCATCGCCGGCCAGGCGCTGGAGCGGGTGCATTACGTCGAGGTCGCGCAGCAGGCGCTGCTGCAGATCGAGTCGGAGCGGCTGCGCAACTCGCTGCTGTCGGCGCTGTCGCATGACCTGCGCACGCCGCTGGCGGCGCTGCAGGGACTGGCCGAGACGTTGGCCCGGCGCGAGCTCGATGCCGGCGCGGCCGAGACCGCGCGGGCGATCGAGCAGCAGTCGCTGCGCATCAACGCGATGGTCCACAACCTGCTGGACATGGCGCGGCTGCAGAGCGGCGCGCTCAAGCTCAACCGGCAGTGGCAGCCGGTGGACGAGGTGGTCGGCAGCAGCCTCCAGCTGATGGGGACGACGCTGGCGCGACATCGCGTCGTGCTGGACGTGCCGGCGACCTTGCCGATGGTGGAACTGGACGCGGTGCTGATCGAGCGCGTGCTGGTCAACCTGCTGGAGAACGCGGCGAAGTACACGCCGCCGGGCAGCGAAATCCGCGTGATCGCGCGGGCGATCGGCGACCCGCGCGCGCTGCAGGCGGGCGAGGGCGAGATGCGCCTGTCCGTCGAGGACAACGGTCCGGGGCTGCCGCCCGGTCGCGAGGAGGCGCTGTTCGAGAAATTCGCACGCGGCCATGCCGAGTCGCACCTGCCGGGCGTCGGCCTGGGGCTGGCGATCTGCCGTGCCATCATGCAGGCCCACGGCGGCAGCATCCGGGCCGAGCGCGCGACGCCGCAGGGCGGGGCGCGCTTCAGCCTCTCGCTGCGCCTGGGTCAATCGCCGGCGCTGCCGGCCTTCGAAGAAGACGGGGAACCGCTGCCGTGAGCGAGCCGCAGCCGATCGCGCTGATCGTCGAGGACGAACCGAACATCCGCCGCTTCGTGCGGCTGGCCCTGGAGGGCGAGGGCTGGGCCGTGCACGAGGCCGGCACCCTGCGCCAGGGCCTGATCGATGCCGGCACCCGGCGGCCGGACCTGGTCATCCTCGACCTGGGCCTGCCGGACGGCGATGGCCAGGACTTCCTGCGCGACCTGCGCGCCTGGTCGCAGGTGCCGGTGATCGTGCTGTCCGCGCGCGGCGCGGAGGACGACAAGATCGCCGCGCTGGACCATGGCGCCGACGATTACCTGAGCAAGCCCTTCGGCGTCGGCGAGCTGATGGCGCGGGTGCGCGTCGCGCTGCGCCGCAGCCAGGCGCGGGCCAGCGAGCAGCAGGATCCGGTGTTCCGTTTCGGCGAGGTCGAGGTCGACCTGGCCGCGCGCCGTGTGCGCCGCGCGGCGCAGGACGTGCACCTGACGCCGATCGAGTACCGCCTGCTCAGCCACCTGATCGGCAATGCCGGCAAGGTGCTGACGCACCGCCAGTTGCTGAAGGCGGTGTGGGGGCCGTCGCAGGTCGAGCAGAACCACTACCTGCGCGTCTACATGGGCAACCTGCGCCAGAAGCTGGAGGCCGAGCCCGCCAGCCCGCGGCACCTGCTGACCGAGACCGGCGTCGGCTACCGGCTCATGCCCTGAGCGCCGGCGGTCCCGCGCGGGCCGCGTCCCCTGTAGCATTGCCCGCACGCCCGTCCCGGGCGCTGGCTCGACAACACGCTCAACAGGAGAGATCTCATGATTCAGCAGGCCCAGGTCGAACTCGCCAAGACCTTCTTCGAGCAGTCGAAGAAGGCGTTCGAGCAGAACTACGCGGCGTGGAGCACGGTGCTCGCGTCGCAGAAGGCGATCATGGAATCGATGCGCGCGGCGGGCACGCCCTTCGAGGTCGCGGCCGACGAGTTCCAGAAGCTCATCGATTTCCACGAACAGCAGTTCCGCGCGACGGTCGACTTCATGACCAAGCTGCAGGCGGACTACGCCAAGCTGGTGCAGAAGAAGAGCAAGTGAGCCCGCGCGGCCGTCGTGGCCGCGTCCCCGGCCCTGCGGCGAGCAGGGGCGTCACGCGCGGTTGACGCCGTCATCGCCGCGGTGGAAGAATCGCGCCCACGCCGCCGAGGCCCACCGCCCGCGCGCTCCCTCAACCTCTTTGCCATCCAGGAGGTGCCCGATGAAGAACCCGACGTTCACCCTTCGCTGATCGCCGACGGCTGTCCGGATCCTTCCGATTCCTTCGCCGCGATGCCCCCACCGGTCCCGATGCCGGTGCCGCATGGCGCGCCACCTTCCGCTCCCCGTCGGTCCCTTGACCTCATGAGGTCCTGCTCGCGCCAACAACGCGACAGGCCGACGGATTCATGCATCTCATCTCCCTGCCGCTGCCGCCTTTGGCGCGCGCGGCGACCCTCGCGGGCCCGAGCCCGCTGCCTGACCCCACCGGCCCCGGCGTCGAGCGGCTGCCGCTGTCGACGCTGGCCGGGCAACAGGTCGTCATCGAGGAAGCCTTCGACGGCGCCGATGCCGAACTGGGCTTCGACGCGCGCGGCGAACTGCGGCTCGCTACGAAGGGCCGTCCCCTGGCGGGCGGCTTCGGCGAACGCCCCTTCATCCCGCTGAAGATCTGGGCTCTGGCCCACGAGCATCGGCTGATGGAGCGGCTCGGCGACCGCCTCGCGCTGCACGGCGCCTGGACCTACGCGATGCGTCGCGTCTGGTACGACCGGCTGCCGCATTACTTCATCGCGACCGAACTGGTCGATCGCGACAGCGGCCACTGCCTGTCGACATCGCGTCGGCTGGCGCTGCTCGAAGGCTCACCGGTGCTGAGCGCGCCGGTGCTCTACGCGGGGCCGATGCCGACCCACCCGCAATGGCTGGAGCCGCTGCTGCGCGCGTCGCTCGCGGCCTCGACCGACTGGCGCCGCGCCTTCGAGGCGGTGGCGATCCGCGAGTCGCTGCCCGCGGCGCTGTGGCAGTCGCGCGCGGACCGCAGCGGCCCGGCGGCGGGGCTGATCGTCAAGGTCGAGGACGACCGGCAGGTGCTGGCGCGCTACCGGCTGGTGCAGACGGCGGACGAGGGCCCGAGCCCCTTGCCCTCGCTGCTGCCCAACGCGCTCGCGGGCGGCGCGGACCTGTTCGCGGCGCAGCCGACGGTGCACTGGCGCGACCTCGGCCTGAAGACGCTGCGCTCGCTGGGCGCGCTGCGAGCGCTGTCCGCCGGCGCGCCCGAGCGGCGGTGCGCCTGATGCCGGCGATGCGCTTGAACGCCTGTTGCGTGCCTGCCTCTTGCGACGGGCCTGGCGCCGGCGATGCGCCCGCGTCGCGTGGTCGAATGCCTTGGCGGACGGCCGGCCCGATCCGGGCGTCAGGTCCGGCCGGGCCAGCCCGCCATCCAGCGGTCCATCACATCGCCCAAGGCCACGCGCAGCGCCGGCCCGTGCGCCTTCGCGTCGCTGCGCAGCGCGTCCAGCGGGACCCGCGCCTGCGCGAGCTCGCCGGCATGCCCGATCAGCCATTGCTCCAGCCGCGCCGGATCGCTTTCCAGATGGAACTGCAGGCCCAGCGCGAAGTCCTCGACCGCGAAGGCCTGATGCGGGCACAGCGGCGTTGTCGCGAGGCTCGCGCATCCGGCGGGGATCTCGAACTGGTCGCCGTGCCAGTGCAGCACCGGCTGGCCTTGCGCCAGCGGCGCGAGCGGCGATTGGCGGCCGGCGTCGGTCAAGGTGAGCGGCGCGAAGCCGATTTCCTTGCGGCCATGCGCCATCGGCCGCACCGATGCGCCGAGCGCCCGCGCCATCAACTGCGCGCCCAGGCAGATGCCCAGCAGCGGCCGCCGCGCGGCGAGGCGCCGACGGATCAGCGCGAGCTCGTCGTTCAGATACGGATACAGCGCGTCGTCATACGCGCCGATCGGGCCGCCGAGCACCACGAGCAGGTCGACCGCGTCCAGGTCCACGTCCCGCAGGTCGTCCACGCCGGCGTCCCGCATGAGGAAGTGAGAGAAACCGCGCGCCTCGAGCACCGGCCCGAGCAGGCCGAGGTCTTCGAAAGCCAGGTGGCGCAGGGCCAGGACGGTCTTGAGCGTGGACATGGTGCGGGCGCGGCCGGCGCGCGGGAGGAGGGTGAGCGCCGAGTATCCGCGCCCGCCCGGCCCCGGCCATCGTCTGATCGTCCAGACGACCTATCCATTCGTACAGGCTCGCCGATGGGCGCTTCAGGCTTGGGGGCTGCGCTCAGGCGGGATGCGGCTGCCGTGCGGCCGCGGGGCCCTTGCGGATGCGCCAGGCCTGCGCCGCCATGACGATCAGGAAGAGCAGCAGCACCACGCCGATGGCCTTCTGCAGCGCCGGGTCGTCGGGGCCGGTGAACAGCGGCGCGCCGACGGGCACGCGGGTGAAGGTCTCGTTGAGCCCCGGGATCATGTGGAAGAACAGCGTGGCGGAGTAGCCCAGCGTCTCCGCGTACGGCGAGAAGCCGCCGAGGAAGCGCGTGCGGGCCGCGGCGGCGGCGATCGCCAGCGTGACCAGGGTGATGATGGCCAGCGTGTGCGCGATGTTGAAACCGCCGTGCCGGAAGATGCCGAAGGCCGTCAGGCAGGTGACGACGGTGCACCAGACGTAGAGGCGTCCCCAGGTGGACGCGCCGTCGATGCGGCCGTGGCGCAAGAGCATCGCGTAGCCGGCCACGAGGGCCACCAGCGCGAAGGCCGTGTGCACGGCGCCGAGAAGGGTCAGACCGAACATGAATGCTCCTGCAAGGCCGCACCGGCGCGGCGAGCCGGAGCGCGGCGCACTCCAGCCTCAAAGCTAGAGGGCGGGTGCGGTACGCGCATCGATCGGATGGGGGAGGCGACGGGGTGGGTTTTCCCCAGGAACATGCCTGCGCCGCTGCCCGCCCGGCGGCCGGTTGCCGGGCCGGTGGGCGCCGCGGGCCATGGGCCAGAATGGCGGGATGAATCCGCCCGCCGCGACGCCGCGCGTCACCGTCCAGACCGAAGACTTCGACCTCAGCGCCGAGACGCTCGCGCTGCGCGCCGCGGATGGTGGCGTCGGGGCCGTCGTCAGCTTCGTCGGCACGGTCCGCGACGGCGCGGACGGGACGCCGGTGTCGCTGATGGAGCTGGAGCATTACCCCGGCATGACCGAGGCCTCGATCGAGGCCATGATCAACGAGGCCTTCCGCCGCTTCGACCTGCGGGGCGCGCGCGTCATCCACCGCGTCGGCCCGCTGCGGCCGCGCGAGCAGATCGTGCTGGTGCTGGTCAGCGCGCGGCATCGCGGCCAGGCCTTCCAGGCCTGCGAGTTCCTGATGGACTACTTGAAGACGCAGGCGCCGTTCTGGAAGAAGGAGCACGGACCGGACGGCGCCCGCTGGGTCGACGCCCGCGTCGCCGATGACGAGGCGCTCGCCCGATGGGGCATCGAAGTGGAGGGGAATGGTCGATGAGCTGGTTGCAAGTGGCGGCGGTGTCCGTCGGGGCCTCGGGCGGCGCGCTGGCGCGCTGGGGCGCGGGCCTGTGGCTGAACACGAAGTGGCAGGGATTTCCGCTGGGCACCCTGGCGGTGAACCTGGTCGGCGGCTTCCTGATCGGCATGGCGCTCGAGTGGTTCGGCCGCTATCCCGATGACCTGCTCAAGCTGCTGCTGGTCACCGGTTTCCTGGGCGGCCTTACCACCTTCTCCTCGTTCTCGGGCGAATCGCTGTCGCTGCTGCAGCGCGGTGAGTTCCTGATGGCGCTGTCGCACTCGGCCGCGCATGTCGTCGGTGCGCTGGCCGCGGCGGCGGCGGGGCTCAAGCTCATGCAGATGCTGACCACGGCATGAGCGCCGCAAGCACCGTGACCGCAGCCGACGCCGTGAACGCCGGACGCCCGCGTTTCCCCCGCGCGTTGCGGCCGGGGGATACCGTCGCGGTGATGGCGCCGTCGTCCGGCGTCCGTCCGGCGATGCATGAGCGACTCGATGCGGCACTGGCGTTGCTGCGCGCCAAGGGGTTCGAGGTCCGTGAGGGCCGCTCGCTGCGCCGGCAGGAGCAGGGCGCGAGCGCGAGTGGGCCCGAGCGCGCGGCGGAATTGATGGCGGCGCTGCTCGACCCCACGGTCGCGGCGGTCATCCCGCCTTGGGGCGGTGAGTTGGCCATCGAGGTGTTGGAGCATCTCGACTTCGACCGCCTCCGCGACGCTCCGCCCAAGTGGTTCAGCGGGTTCTCGGACCTGTCGACGATCCAGTTGCCTTTGCTGGTGAGGGTGGGCTGGGCATCGCTGCATGGGCCGAATCTCATGCAGCTGGCCGATCCGGCGCTGGATGCGGTGTCGGCACGGATCTTCGATGCCTGGGCCAGTGGCGCTGGTGCCGAACTGGCGCAGCCGCAGGCGCCGGGAACGGTTGTCCGCGCGCTGGACGATGGCGCCGAGCCGCTGACCATCGAGGGCCGGATGATCGGCGGCTGTCTGGATTCGGTGTCGAGGCTGGCGGGAACGCCGTTCGGTGACGTCCGGGCGTTCCGGGCCGCCTGCGGCGCTGGCGGGCGGCCGATCCTGTTCTTCGAGGTGGCCGAGCTGCCGCCCTTCGAGTTGGCCCGGGCGCTGCATGGCCTGCGGCTGGCGGGTTGGTTCGAGGACGCGGCGGGCGTGGTTCTGGGGCGCAGCGCTGTGCCGGAGGCGGTCGCGTCGGCTGGTGACTTCACCGAGCGAGATGCGCTGCGACGCGCGCTGGGCGGCCTGAGCTGCCCGGTGCTGCTGGATGTGGACATCGGCCATGTGGCGCCGCAGTGGTCGATCGTGCAGGGTGCTTCCACCCGCTTGCACTGGGCGGACGGCCGCCTGGTGCTGGAGCAGAGATTGATCTGAAGCGCCTGCCGCCGTTGGGCACCCGCCTTGCCACGATCCCAGCATCTTGAAATATGGGGACACACTCCCAGTTGGGGTCGCAACGGAGGTTTTTCCCATGCGAGTCGACAAGCTCACCACCCGGTTTCAGGAAGCGTTGGCGGAGGCCCAGAGCCTCGCGGTGACGCGCGACAACCCCTACATCGAGCCCGCCCACGTGCTGGGCGCGATGCTGGCCCAGGACGAGGGCCCCAAGGCGCTGCTGGAGCGGGCCGGCGTGAAGGTGCCGGCCTTGAAGGCGGCCGTCGACGCGATCCTCACCGGCCTGCCGCAGGTGCAGGGCGAGGGCCAGCAGGTCCAGCCCAGCCGCGACCTGATCGGCCTGATCCAGGCCGCGGAGAAGGAGGCCGCCAAGCGCGGCGACCACTTCATCGCCAGCGAGATGTTCCTGCTCTCCCTGGCCGACGCGAAGAGCGACCTGGCCGGCGTCGTGCGCGGCCACGGCCTGACGCGCAAGGCCCTGGAGACCGCGATCGAGGCGGTCCGCGGCGGCCAGAAGGTCGACAGCCAGGAATCGGAAAGCAACCGCGAGGCGCTGAAGAAGTACACCCTCGACCTGACCGAGCGCGCCCGCGCCGGCAAGCTCGATCCGGTGATCGGCCGCGACGACGAGATCCGTCGCGCGATCCAGGTGCTGCAGCGCCGCAGCAAGAACAACCCGGTGCTGATCGGTGAGCCCGGCGTCGGCAAGACCGCCATCGTCGAGGGCCTGGCCCAGCGCATCGTCAACGGCGAGGTGCCCGAATCGCTCAAGGACAAGCGCGTCCTGGTGCTGGACATGGCCGGCCTGCTCGCCGGCGCCAAGTTCCGCGGTGAATTCGAGGAACGCCTGAAGTCCGTGCTCAAGGAAGTCGCCGCCGACGAGGGCCGCATCATCCTCTTCATCGACGAGATCCACACCATGGTGGGCGCCGGCAAGGCCGAGGGCGCCATCGACGCCGGCAACATGCTCAAGCCCGCGCTCGCGCGCGGCGAGCTGCACTGCATCGGCGCCACCACGCTGGACGAGTACCGCAAGTACGTCGAGAAGGACGCCGCGCTGGAGCGCCGCTTCCAGAAGGTGCTGGTCGACGAGCCCAGCGTCGAGGCCACGATCGCCATCCTGCGCGGCCTGCAGGAGAAGTACGAGGTCCACCACGGCGTCGAGATCACCGACCCGGCCATCGTCGCGGCGGCCGAGCTCTCGCACCGCTACATCACCGACCGCTTCCTGCCCGACAAGGCCATCGACCTGATCGACGAGGCCGCCGCCAAGATCAAGATCGAGATCGACTCCAAGCCCGAGGCGATGGACCGGCTCGACCGCCGCATGATCCAGCTCAAGATCGAGCGGGAGGCCGTGCGCAAGGAGACCGACGAGGGCTCGCAGCGCCGCTTCACGCTGATCGAGGAAGAGCTGCTCAAGCTCCAGCGCGAATACAACGACCTGGAGGAGATCTGGACCGCCGAGAAGGCGCAGGCCCAGGGCTCCGCGCACGTCAAGGAAGAGATCGACCGCATCAAGTTCCAGATCGAGGAGCTCAAGCGCAAGGGCGACTTCAACAAGGTCGCCGAGCTGCAATACGGCAAGCTGCCCGAGCTGGAGAAGCGCCTGAACGAAGCCCAGGCCAAGGAGGCCGGCAAGGCCAAGGACAAGTCGGTGCCGCAGCTGCTGCGCACGATGGTCGGCGCCGAGGAGATCGCCGAGGTGGTCTCGCGCGCGACCGGCATCCCGGTGTCCAAGCTGATGCAGGGCGAGCGCGACAAGCTGCTGCAGATGGAAGCGAAGCTGCATGAGCGCGTCGTCGGCCAGGACGAGGCCATCGTCGCGGTGGCGGATGCGATCCGCCGCTCGCGCGCCGGGCTGTCCGACCCGAACAAGCCGCTGGGCAGCTTCCTGTTCCTGGGCCCGACGGGCGTGGGCAAGACCGAGCTGTGCAAGGCGCTCGCCGGTTTCCTGTTCGACAGCGAGGACCACATGGTCCGCATCGACATGAGCGAGTTCATGGAGAAGCACTCGGTCAGCCGCCTGATCGGCGCGCCTCCGGGTTATGTCGGCTACGACGAGGGCGGCTACCTGACCGAGGCCGTGCGCCGCAAGCCCTACAGCGTGCTGCTGCTGGACGAGGTCGAGAAGGCCCATCCGGACGTGTTCAATGTGCTGCTGCAGGTGCTGGACGATGGCCGCCTGACCGACGGCCAGGGCCGCACCGTGGACTTCAAGAACTGCGTGATCGTGATGACGTCCAACCTGGGCTCGCAGCACATCATGGCGCTGCAGGGCGAGTCCGACGAGGTGATCCGCGACGCGGTGTGGGGCGAGGTCAAGGCGCATTTCCGCCCCGAGTTCCTCAACCGCATCGACGAGACGGTGATCTTCCACGCGCTGGGCCAGGCGCACATCAAGTCGATCGCGAAGATCCAGCTGCGGCAGCTGGAGCAGCGGCTGGACAAGCTGGAGATGAAGCTCGACGTCAGCGACGAGGCGCTCGACGAGCTGGCCAAGGTCGGCTTCGATCCGGTCTTCGGCGCGCGGCCGCTCAAGCGGGCGATCCAGCAGCGCATCGAGAACCCGCTGTCCAAGCTGATCCTGCAGGGGCGCTTCGGTCCGAAGGACGTGATCCCGGTCGGTGTCGAGCACGCCATCGGCGGCGAGCCGGGCGAGTTCTCGTTCGGACGCGTCGTCCACTGACCACCGCGCCCGCGGGCGCCGGAACGACCGCGGGGCGCCCAGGCGCCCCGCGCCTGTTTCAGGCCCGCAGCTTCTCCAGCACCTCGGACCGGAACTCGCGCTGGTACAGCACGTAGACCACGCCGGCCGTGGCGAGCATCAACGCCCAGGGCGAGAAGAACCAGGCCACCACCGGGAAGGCCAGGTAGTAGCCGCGCAACCCGTCGTTGAAGGCCTCGGCGGCCATGCCCACGACCGCGCCGGCGCGGTCGGCGAACTGCTCGCGGGCCTCGGGCCCCTGTTGCTCGAACTGGCCCGCCTCCGGCGCGGAGGCCACCAGCAGCGCGCCGAAGGTGTACTGCCGCATGCTCCAGGTGAAGCGGAAGAAGGCGTAGACGAAGATGCCGGTCAGCAGCGCCAGCTTGATGTCGAAGACCAGCGTGCTGGTCTTCACCGTGAAGGGCAGCTCCAGCACCATCGCGCTGGTCTGCTCGCTCGCGCCCAGCGCGGCCAGCAGGCCGCCGATGATCAGGATGGTCGTCGACGCGAAGAAGGACGGACTCGACAGCAGCGCCTGGCTGACCGCGCCGTCCAGCACCCGCATCTCGCGGTAGGTCAGCTGCAGCATCCACTGGCGCCGCACCCGGTTCGTGATCGCGAGCAGCGAACCTTGCCCCTCCGCATGGTGCTTGGAGAAGTGGGCGTAGGCGACCCAGGTCAGGAAGTACAGGCCCAGGGCGGCCCAGTCCAGCAGCGGCAGCGCGGTCAGCAGTTGTCGGAGCGATTGCATCGCGCGAGTGTAGAGGCCGGGGTGCGCGGCGGGACCGGGATGGTCCCGCCGCCGGCGGGCGTCAGACCGGCAGGTCGAACACCAGCACCTCGGCGTCCTCGCCGGCCTCGAGCGTGATGGCCGCTTCCTTGGCCAGCTGCAGCGCGTCGCCCGCGCCCAGCGCCTCGCCGTTGACGCTCAGCCGGCCGCGCACCACATGCACGTAGGCGAGCCGGTCCGGCGCCAGCGGCAGCTCGGCGCGTTCATCGCCGTTGAACAGGCCGGCGTACAGGCGCGCGTCCTGGTGGATGGACACCGAGTCCTGCGCGCCGTCCGGCGAGGCGACCAGGCGCAGCCGGCCGCGCTTGTCCGCCTCGGGAAAGTGCTTCTGCTCGTAGCCGGGCGTCACGCCCTGCCGGTCCGGCATCACCCAGATCTGCAGGAAGTGGGTCTCGCCGTCCTTGGAGTGGTTGAACTCGCTGTGCATCACGCCGGTGCCGGCGCTCATGCGCTGCACGTCGCCCGGACGGATCACGCCGGCGTTCGCGCCGCCCGGCTTGCCGTTGCCCATGCTGTCCTGGTGCGCCAGCTCGCCGCTCAGCACGTAGCTGATGATCTCCATGTCGCGGTGGCCGTGCGTGCCGAAGCCGGTGCCGCCGGCGATGCGGTCCTCGTTGATCACCCGCAGCGGGCCGAAGCCCATGCGGCGCGGGTTGTAGTAGTCCGCGAACGAGAAGCTGTGGAAGCTCTTGAGCCAGCCGTGATCAGCATAACCGCGGTCCGAGGACTTGATGACTTCACGCATTTGAATGCTCCTTTGCTGGCCTGTGGTGGCGGGCCGTTGTGTTGCGATGGGTTCACTGTAGGGATGAGGGCCTCTGCCGAGGGGGAGGGGGCTTGAAGCCACCGTTCAAATAAGATGAAGGAATGTCACAGCAAGACAAACGACGGGTGCTGACGCCGGAGGCGCTGGCCATGATGGACAGCATCGCGCGCAGCGGCAGCTTCGCGGCGGCGGCGCGGGAGATGGGGAAGGTGCCGTCGGCGCTGACCTATTCGGTGCGGCAGCTGGAGGAGGCGCTGGACGTGCTGCTGTTCGACCGCAGCTCGCGCCAGGCGGTGCTGACCGCCGCCGGCCATGAGCTGCTGACCGAGGGCCGGCGGCTGCTGCAGGAGATGGACGCGGTCGCGAACCGGGTCAAGCGCGTGGCCACCGGCTGGGAGAGCGAGCTCACCATCGCCTTCGACGACGCGGTCGCGCGGCGCGCGATCTTCGACCTGATGGAGACCTTCTACCAGGAGAAGGAGGACGGCAAGCCGCCGCCCACCCGCCTGAAGCTGCGCACCGAGGTCTTGTCGGGCACCTGGGAGGCGCTGATCTCCGGCCAGGCCGACCTGGCCATCGGCACCAGCGCGCAGCCGCCGGGCAGCTCGGTGGTCTGCGAGGTGCTGGGGCCGATGGAGATGGTGTTCTGCGTCGCGCCGCACCATCCGCTGGCGGAGTTCGAGGGCGTGCTGACCTCGGCCGAGATCGCGCGCCACCGCATCGTCGCGGTGGCGGACACGGCGCGCAGCCTCGCGCCGATGACGGTGGGGGTGGTGCCCGGGCAGGAGGTGCTGACCGTGCCGTCGATGGCGACCAAGCTGGAGGCCATGTTGCGCGGCCTGGGCGTGGGGTTCCTGCCGACGCCGATGGTGCGCCGCCACATCGACGCCGGTCGGCTCGTGAGGAAGGAGACCTTCCAGGGCAAGCGGATCTCGCCGATGCATTACGCGTGGCGCAACACCGGCCACCGGCCCGCCAAGGCGCTGGCCTGGTGGCTGGAGCGGCTCAAGAGCGAGGCGACCCGGCGCTCGCTGCTGGAGCAGCACGAGGGCCTGCTGCTGTGAGCGATGCGGGGCGCTCGGGCAGCGGCGAGGCGCAAGCCGCCGATGTTGGCGTCGATCACGGCAATCACGGCGATTACGGCGATGGCCGCCGCGCCGGCCGGTATGTGGGCCGCTTCGCGCCATCGCCGACCGGGCCGCTGCATGAGGGCTCGCTCGTGGCCGCGCTGGCGAGCTGGCTCGACGCGCGGGCGCATGGCGGCCGCTGGCTGATCCGGATCGAGGACGTCGACGGGCCGCGCTGTCCGGCCGGCGCCGATGCGATGGTGCTGTCGCAGCTCGCCCAGGTGCGGCTGCTGCCGGACGCGCCGCCGGTGTGGCAGTCCCGGCGCGGTCCGGCCTACCAGGCGGCGCTCGACCGGCTGGTCGCCGCCGGCTGGGCCTATCCCTGCGGCTGCTCGCGCAAGGACATCGCCGAGGCGATCGCGGCGCGCGGCGGGCAGCGGGAGCGCCACGGGGAGCTGGTCTACCCCGGCACCTGCCGCCATGGCCTGCACGGCAAGCCGGCACGCGCCTGGCGCCTGCGCAGCACGGCCCAGGTCGGCCAGTCGGGCGAGGCACCGGTGCCGCTGCGCATTGACTGGCAGGACCGCCGGCTCGGGCCGCAGTCGCAGGACCTGACGGACGAGGTCGGCGATGTCGTCCTGAAACGCGCCGACGGGCTGTGGGCCTATCAGCTGGCGGTCGTCGTCGACGACGGCTGGCAGGGCGTGACCGACGTGGTCCGCGGCGAGGACCTGGCCGACAACACGCCCCGGCAGATCCGGCTGCAGGAATTGCTGGGACTGCCGCGCCCGCGCTACCTGCACACCCCGCTGGTGCTGGGCGACAACGGCGAGAAGCTGTCCAAGCAGAACGGCGCCCGGGCGCTGGACCTGGGCGACCCGCTTGCCGCGCTGCGCCGTGCCGGCGAGCGCCTGGGCCTGCCGGCCCTGGCGGCGCGGACGATGCCCGAGTGGTTCGAGCGCGCGGTGGCCGCGTGGCCGGCCCGCCAGCCCTGAGGCGCCGCCACGCCGCGTCCAGCCCGTGCGTGAACCCGTGGCACGGCCGGGCGGCCCGACGGCTGGCATGATCACGCCTTTGCGTTCCCGATGTCCGCGGACATCCCCTTTCAAGGAATCCTTTGATGAAAACGACCGACAGCGGCCTGCAATACGACGACACCACGCCGGGCACCGGCGCCACGGCCCGTGCCGGCCAGGACGTGAAGGTCCATTACACCGGCTGGCTGTTCAAGGACGGCCAGAAGGGCGCCAAGTTCGATTCCAGCAAGGACCGCGGCGAGCCGTTCGAGTTCGAGCTCGACGGCGGCATGGTCATCAAGGGCTGGGATGAAGGCGTGCAGGGCATGCAGGTCGGCGGCACCCGGGTTCTGGTGATCCCGCCGCAACTCGGTTATGGCGCGCGCGGCGCCGGTGGCGTGATTCCGCCGAACGCGACGCTGATGTTCGAGGTGGAACTGCTGGGCGTCTCCGGCGGCGCCGAGCCGATCACCCTCAACCAGCTGACCAAGACCGCCAGCGGCCTCGAGTTCGAAGACGTCACCACCGGCGAGGGCGCCGTGGCCGAGGCCGGCAAGCGCGTGACCGTGCATTACACCGGCTGGCTCTACAAGGACGGGCAGCGTGGGCGCAAGTTCGACTCGTCCAAGGACCGTCGGGATCCGTTCCGCTTCCACCTCGGAGCCGGGGAAGTCATCAAGGGCTGGGATGAGGGCGTGCAGGGCATGAAGGTCGGCGGGACCCGGTTCCTGGTGATTCCGTCGGAACTGGGCTATGGCGCGTATGGCGCCGGCGGTGTGATTCCCCCGCATGCGACGCTGCTGTTCGAGGTGGAACTGCTGGCCGTCTGACGGCACGGTTTCCCCTCACCCCCGCCCTCTCCCTCGCACCTCATCCCCTCTCCCCCGCGAGGGGGAGAGGGTTAGGGTGAGGGGGCTCGTCGCAGGCCGCGAGAGAGGGTCATGCGCCAGCAATGGCCAGCAGGGCCTGCACCGCCTGACCGGTGCTGCCGGGGCCGCTGTCTTCCAAGCCGATGCGCGGCGCCGAGCTCAACTGCGGAAAGTGGTTGGTCAGCGACCGTTCGTAGCCAGGGTCATAGTGCTCGCGCATGAGCTCCCCGAAGAGCTCAGCCCATTGCCCGCTCCGCGCCATCCCTTGCCAGCGCTCCACGCGTTCGCGACCGCGCAGCGTCACCAGACCCGCGATGAGCGCATTGAAACCCTCCGCGTCGGACCGGAAGTGCGCATAGTCCTCCAGCAGCAGCTGCACGCGCCCGGCCTCCGCCATGTCGATCCACACGCAGCGCCCCTGCTGACGCAAGCGCAGGTGCAGCGGCTCCGGCAACTGCACGCCGCCGATCTTGCGGCTCTCGCTTTCGACGAACACCGGCCGCGCCGGGTCGAGCCGCACCATCGCCTGCCACAGCGCCGTGTCGAAGGCCTTCTGGCTCGGCTGGGCCTGGTCGGGCAGGGCGCCGAGCACCGATCCGCGGTGACGCGCGAGCGCCTCCAGGTCGAGCACCTGCGCCCCCACGCCCGCGAGCGCCTGCAGCAAGCGCGTCTTGCCCGAGCCGGTCCGCCCGCACAGCACCACGAAATCAAAGCGCGCCGGCAGCTCGGCCAGCGTCCGGATCACCTCGCCGCGGAAGGCCTTGTAGCCCCCCACCAGCTGCAGCGACTTGAACCCGATCTGGTTCAGGAACCAGTTCATCGCCCCTGAGCGCTGCCCGCCCCGCCAGCAATAGACCAGCGGCCGCCAATGCTTCTGCATCAGCGCCCGGTTCGCGTCCAGGTGGGCGGCGATGTTGCGCGCCACGATCGCGGCGCCGATCTTGCGCGCCTCCAGCGGATCCTGCTTGTAGAGCGTACCGACGATGCGGCGCTCGTCGTTGTCCAGCACCGGCCAGTTCACCGCGCCGGGCAGGCGGTCCTCGGCGAACTCGGCCGGCGAGCGCACGTCGATGACCGTGCTGAAACCGTCGAGCCGCGCGAAAGCCTCGGCCGACGCAATGACGTGGTATTGGCTCATCGCCTCACTGCACCGACAGCGCGTCCAGCAGCTCGCTCTCGATCTGCAGCTGCATCCGGCTCTGCTGCAGTGCCGCGCCGTCGAGCAGGAAGGTGTCCTCGACCCGCTCGCCCAGGGTCGAGACCTTGGCGAGCTGCAGGTTGATGCCGTGCCGCGCCAGCACCCGCGCGATCGCGTACAGCAGGCCGGCGCGGTCGGTCGCGCTGACCGACAGCAGCCAGCGCTGCGCGCGCTCATCCGGGCGCAGCGAGATGCGCGGCGTGAACGGGAAACTCTTCACCCGGCGCGACAGCCGCCCCTTGCGCGGCTCCGGCAGCGGGCCCTGCGCGACCAGCGCCTGGCCGAGCTTGGATTCCACCAGCGCGGTCAGGTCGCGGTGGTGCAAGTCGAGCTCGGGCGCGATGACCTGGAAGGTGTCCAGCGCATAACCGCTGCGCGTGGTGTGCACCTTGGCGTCCAGGATGTTGAAGCCCGCGCCGTCGAAGTAGCCGCAGATGCGCGCGAACAGGTCCTGTTGGTCCTTGGCGTAGACCAGCACCTGCAGGCCTTCGCCGACCGGTGACGGGCGCGCCCGCACCACCGGCTCGGCGCTCGCGACATGGCGCCACAGCGCGCGCGCGTGCCAGGCCAGGTCCGGTGCGTCGTGCCGCGCGAAGTAGCTCAGGTCCAGCGTCTTCCACAGCGCGTCCTCGGTGCCTGGCAACTGCGCCTTCAGGGCCAGCTCCTGCCGCGCTTCCTGCTTGCGGGCCTCGATCTCGGCGGCCATGTTCAGCTTCGCGCCGCCCAGCGCACGCAGCGTCAGCCGGTAGAGATCCTCCAGCAGCTTGCCCTTCCACGCGTTCCAGACCTTGGGGCCGGTGCCGCGGATGTCGGCGACGGTGAGCAGGTACAGCGCCGTCAGCGTGCGTTCGTCCTTCACCAGCTGCGCGAAGTGCTGGATGACGTCGGGATCGGACAGGTCCTCTTTCTGCGCCACCCGCGACATCGTCAGGTGATGCTCGACCAGGAACACCACCAGCGCCGCATCCGCCTTCGGCAGGCCGTGCGCGCGGCAGAAGCGCCGCGCCTCGACCGCGCCCAGGTCGGAGTGGTCACCGCCGCGGCCCTTGGCGATGTCGTGGAAGAGGGCCGCGATGTAGAGCAGGGAAGGGCGGTCGAACTGCGCCGCCAGCTGCGAGCAGAAGGGGTACTCGTGGGTGTGCTCGGGGATGAAGAAGCGGCGGATGTTGCGCAGCACCATGAGGATGTGCTGGTCCACCGTGTAGACGTGGAACAGGTCGTGCTGCATCTGCCCGACGATGCGCCGGAACACCCACAGGTAGCGCCCCAGGACCGAGGTCTGGTTCATCAACCGGAACGCGTGCGTCTGGCCCTGCGGCTCCTCAAGCACGCGCATGAACATCGCGCGGTTGGCCGGATCGCGCCGGAACGCGCTGTTCATCAGCCCGCGCGCGTTGTAGAGCGCGCGCAGCGTCTTGGCCGACAGGCCCTTGATGCCGGGCGTCTGCTGGTAGATCAGGAAGGTCTCGAGGATGGCGTGCGGCTCGCGCTCGTAGAGGTCGTCGGCCGCGATCTCCAGCATGCCGCTGCGCTCCAGGAAGCGGTCGTTGACCGGGCGCGGTTCGTTGCCCCGCGTGCCGTTGATCTGGTCTTCCAGGTTGAGCAGCGTGATCTGGTTCAGCTGCGTCACCGCCTTGGCCGCCCAGTAGTAGCGGCGCATCAGCTTCTCGGACGCGCGCAGCGAGCGGGTGGACTCGTAGCCGAAGCGCTCCGCCACCGCCGTCTGCAGGTCGAAGACCAGCCGGTCCTCGCGCCGCTTCGCCGCCAGGTGCAGCTGGCAGCGGATGCTCTTGAGCACGCCTTCGTTGCGCTGCAGCTGGCGGGCCTCGAAGGGCGTGATCAGGCCTTTGGCCGCGAGCTGCGACCAGGTCCGGCCCAGGCCCGCGCCGCGCGCGATCCAGATCAGCACCTGCAGGTCGCGCAGGCCGCCGGGACTTTCCTTGCAGTTGGGCTCCAGCGCGTAGGGCGTTTCCTCGTACTTCGTGTGGCGCTGGCGCATCTCCAGCGTCTTGGCTCGCATGAAGGCGCGCGGATCGACCGCCTCGCGGAAGGCCTGGTCGAAGCGCTTGACCAGCGGCCGCGAGCCGGCCAGCCAGCGCGACTCGAGCAGCGCGGTCTGGATGGTGACGTCGCCGGCGGCCTCGTCCAGGCACTCGCGCACGGTGCGCACCGACGAGCCGATCTCCAGCCCGATGTCCCAGCAGGCGGTGATGAAGGCCTCGATCGCCTGCTTCAGCGGGCCGGGCTGGTCGGGCGTCAGGCCGCCCGGCAGCGCATCGGGCAGCAGCACCAGCACGTCGACGTCCGAATGCGGGAACAGCTCGCCGCGGCCGTAGCCGCCGACGGCGACCAGCGCGGCCTCCGGCGCCGCGGCGGCGATGCCGGAATGCGTCCAGAGCGCCTGCAGCGTGCCGTCGACATGCCGGGCCAGCAGGCGCATCAGCCGCGTGGCGGCGGCGACGCTGGCCTTGGCGGCCGCGAAGTCCTCCAGCAGCTGCTGCTTGCCGGCCTTGAAGCGCTGGCGCAGGTCGGCGACGGTCAGCGGGGCGGCGTCGGAAGGCGGCACGGCCGGCGAAGCGCCGACCTCGCCCGGCGTCCTGGCGTTCATGCGCGGTCCGCCGCGATCAGGCCGGGACGGCCTGCGGCGCGACGAAGGCCGGCGGCGGCGGCGTGCCGGCCGACTGCGTCAGGATCTCGAAGCCGGTCTCGGTGACCAGCACCGTGTGCTCCCACTGCGCCGACAGCGAGCGGTCCTTGGTGACGATGGTCCAGCCGTCGCCCATCTCGCGGATCTCGCGCCGGCCGGCATTGATCATCGGCTCGATGGTGAAGACCATGCCCGGCACCAGTTCCTCGAGCGTGCCCGGGCGGCCGTAGTGCAGCACCTGGGGCTCCTCGTGGAACTTCTGGCCGATGCCGTGGCCGCAGAACTCGCGCACGACGCTGAAGCCGGCGTTCTCGGCGAAGGTCTGGATCGCATGGCCGATGTCGCCCAGGCGCGCGCCCGGCTTGACCTTCTGGATGCCCTTCCACATCGCGTCGTAGGTGAAGGAGCACAGCCGCTTGGCCGCGATCGAGCCCTCGCCGACGACGAACATCCGGCTGGTGTCGCCGTGCCAGCCGTCCTTGATGACGGTGACGTCGATGTTCACGATGTCGCCGTTCTTCAGCGGGCGGTCGTTGGGAATGCCGTGGCAGACCTGGTGGTTGATCGAGGTGCAGATCGACTTCGGGTACGGCGTGTAGCCCGGCGGCTGGTAGTTCAGCGGGGCGGGGATGCCTTGCTGGACATTCACGATGTAGTCGTGGGCCAGCTTGTCGAGGTGGTCGGTGGTGACGCCCGGCTTGACGTGCGGGGTCAGCATGTCCAGCACCTCGGACGCCAGACGGCCGGCGATGCGCATGGCGTCGATGTCGGCGCCGGTCTTGATCGTGATGGTCATAAGGCCGGCATTTTAGGCGTTCGGCCATCCCCCCGCAGGGGTGGACGCGTTCCCCATCCGGGGGAACGCGTCATCGGGGCGTCAGCTTCGCGGCGCGCCGGGCCGGGCGGCGCTCATTCGGCCCAGACGATCAGGCCGGTGTAGGCGGTGACCAGCACCACGATGCCGAAGGCGATGCGGTACCAGGCGAAGGGCACGAAGCTGTGGCTGGCGATGTAGCGCAGCAGCCAGCGCACGCAGATCCAGGCGCTGACGAAGGAGAAGAACAGGCCGACCGCGAACAGCGGGATGTCGCCGGTCGACAGCACCGAGCGCTCCTTGTAGAGGCTGTACAGGCCGGCGCCGATCAGCGTCGGGATCGCCAGGAAGAAGCTGAAATCGGTCGCCGCCTTGCGCGACAGGCCCAGCAGCATGCCGCCGATGATGGTCGCGCCCGAGCGGCTGGTGCCCGGCACCATCGCCAGGCACTGCACCAGGCCGACCTTGAGGGCGTCCAGCGGGCTCATGTCGTCGACCTCGTGGATGCGCACGGCGCTCTGCTGCCGGCGTTCCGCCCACAGGATGATCACGCCGCCGATGATGAAGGTGCTCGCCACGACGACCGGGGTGAACAGGTGTTCCTTGATCGCCTTGCCGAACAGCAGGCCGAGGATCACCGCCGGCAGGAAGCCGATCGCGACGTTGAGGACGAAGCGGCGCGCGCGGGCGTCGCTGCCCAGTCCGGCGGCCGTGTCGCGCAGGCGCTGCCAGTAGACGATGATCACGGCCAGGATCGCGCCGGTCTGGATCGCGATGTCGAAGACCTTGCCCCGCGCATCCTCGAAGCCGCCCAGCAGCGCGCCCGTGAGGATCAGGTGGCCGGTCGACGAGATCGGCAGGAATTCGGTCAGGCCCTCCACGATCCCCATGATCGCGGCCTTGATCAGCAGCACAGTGTCCAAACTACGACTCCAGAATGCCGCCTCGCTCGGGTCCGGAGGCGGTCGGCGCGGATCATAGCCCTGGCTCGGGAAGGGTTTGCCGCAGCGCAGCATCGATGTGGGCGCTCCGGCGTGAGGGGCGCGTGACGGTGCCGCCACGTCGTCATGCGGGGCGTCGCCTGGCCAGGGGACGCCGCGCGCGGCGGGTACTGCCGGCTTGACCGGGCTGAAAGCGCGCCGCTACATTACTGACCGGTTAGTCAGTTAGCAGTCCTCCATCCCCCATGTCTCGCGCTTCCGCCAAGACCGACAGCTCCGCGCCGTCCTCCGCCCGACAGCGGCGCAAGGAGGCGCGCCCGCAGGAGCTGCTCGAAGCCGCGCTGTCGCTGTTCGTCGAGAAGGGTTTCGCCGCCACCCGTTCGGAGGAAGTGGCCGCCAAGGCGGGGGTTTCCAAGGGCACGCTCTACCTCTACTTCCCCTCCAAGGAGGAGCTCTTCAAGGCGGTGGTGCGCGAGGCCCTCGGCAGCAAGATCGCGGAAGGGATTTCCGAGCTCGCCAAGCACCAGGGCTCGATGGCGGAACTGCTCACCTGGATGCTGTGGACCTGGTGGGAGCGCCTGGGCCGGACGCCGGCCGGCGGCATCCACAAGATCATGATGAGCGAGGCCCGCAACTTCCCGGAGCTGGCCGCGTTCTACAACGACGAGGTCATCGATCCCTGTTGCGCGCTGCTGGCCGAGGTGGTGCGCCGCGGCATCGCCTCGGGCGAGTTCCGCGAGGTCGATCCGGACGCGGCGGTGATGGTGCTGATCGGGCCGATGCTGCACCTGGTGCTGCATGAGCACTCGATCGGCGCGGCCGGCGTGACCCACGACCACAAGTGCACGCCGGAGCAGGTGCTGTCGCTGCAGCTCGAGCTGATGTTCGAGGGACTCCTCAACCGCCCGCGCCATCCGGCCCCACCCCGGTCGCCCGCCTAGAATACCGCCCGCATTCGGCGCGCCAAGGGGGCCGCCAGAGGACTGAACATGAACTTCGAACAAGCCCGCTTCAACATGATCGAACAGCAGATCCGCCCGTGGGATGTGCTGGATCCCTCGGTGCTGGCCCTGCTGGCCGTGGTCAAGCGCGAGGACTTCGTGCCCGCCGCCTACCGCAACGTGGCCTTCACCGACGTCGAGCTGCCGCTGGCCAATGGCCAGAAGATGCTGCCCCCGCGGGTCGAGGCCCGCTGGATGCAGGAGCTGCAGATCGAGCGCCACGAGAAGGTGCTCGAGATCGGCACCGGCAGCGGCTACATGGCCGCGCTGCTGGGCCACAAGGCGCAGCAGGTCTTCAGCGTCGAGAAGGACGCCGCGCTGGCCGGCGCCGCCCGCGACGCGCTGCGCCGCAATGGCGTGCTGAACGTGACGGTGGTCGAGGGCGACGGCGTCAAGGGCCTGCCCGGCGAGGCGCCGTTCGACGTGATCCTGCTGTCCGGCTCGGTGCCCCAGGCGCCGCAGGCGCTGCTGGACCAGCTCAAGATCGGCGGCCGCATGGGCGTGATCGTCGGCGACGAGCCCGCGATGAGCGCGCGCATCATCACGCGCACCGGCGAGCGCGAGTTCACGACCAAAAACCTGTTCGAGACCGTCGTCCAGCGCCTGGACGGTTTCGACACCGGATCGCATTTCACGTTCTGAGCGGAGGGCGCGCGGCGGGCGGGGCGCTGGCAGCCCATCGCGCGTTATTGCCGTCACGGGGTGCGAAGACTGCAAGTCGTCGCATTTCTTTCGAGACAGGGGGGCGAGGTGATCTATAACCTCGCCCGGCACCGGAGCCGGGTCGGCGGCGATCGACCGGCGGGTGCCCTGGACCTGGATACCGGCCGCGGCACGTCCGCGGCCGGTCCGCAGTTGGATCGCTCCGAAGAACACCACATCGATACGAGGAAGCCTCATGGCCGCTGAACGCCGTACGTCTCCGATCTCCCGCCTGCCGCGGGTCTCGCTCCTGGCCGCGGCGCTCGCGCTGATGGCCGGGGCGGCCCAGGCGCAGAGCCTGCAAGAGCTGTACGACGCGGCCCGCGCCTACGACGCCACCTACCTGGCGGCGCGGGCGACGGCGGAATCGGCGCAATACCGCTACGGCCAGGCGCTGGCGCTGGCGCGTCCCTCGGTCGGCGTGGGCGTCAGCTCGACGCGCTCGGAACTTGACCCGCCCGGCAGCGGCGTGCAGCGCGACCGCTTCGGCAACACCGTCACCAATGCCGGCCTGAATGCCAAGTACGCCGTCTTCAACCGTCCCAACCAGGGCTCGATCGACCAGGCCCGACTGGGCGTCGACGTGGCCGAGTCGGATCTCGCCACGGCGGAGCAGGACCTGATCGTCCGCGTCGCGCAGGCGTATTTCGACGTGCTGGCGGCCAAGGACACGCTCTCGACCTCGAGCGCCAACAAGGCCGCGATCGCGGAGCAGCTGGCCTCGGCCAAGCGCAACTTCGAGGTCGGCACCGCGACCATCACCGACACCCGCGAGGCGCAGGCCCGCTACGACCTGGCGACCGCCCAGGAACTGGCTGCCGACAACGACCTGCGCGTCAAGCGCGTCACGCTGGACCAACTGGTGGGGCGTGTCGGCGTCGAGCCGCGGCCGCTGGCCGTGCCGGTGGTGCTGCCGCCGGTGGCGCCGTCCACGGTCGATCCGTGGGTCAGCCAGGCCGAAGGCGGTCATCCGGCGATCCGCAAGGCCCAGCTGGGCCTGGACATCGCCCGCTACGAGATCGAGCGCGCCAAGGGCGCGCGCCTGCCCACGGTCGACCTGACCGCGCAGCTCGGCGTGCAGCGCTCCACCGGCGAGGGCGTGCAGTACACCGGCAACCTCAAGAACGCGTCGGTCGGCGTTGCGCTGAACATGCCGATCTACAGCGGTGGCGCGATCACCAACCGCATCAAGGAGACGGTCGCGCTGGAGGAGAAGTCCCGCAACGACCTGGACTTCGCCCGCCGCAGCGTCGAGGAAGGCACCAAGCGCGCGTTCTTCGGCGTGCAGTCGCTGCAGGCGCAGGTGAAGGCCTACGAGGCGGCCGAGGCCTCGTCGAAGCTGGCGCTGGAGGCGACCCAGCTGGGCTACAAGGTCGGCGTGCGGGTCAACCTGGACGTGCTGAACGCCCAGACCCAGCTCTACACGACGCAGCGCGACCTGGCCAAGGCCCGCTATGACGTGCTGGTGAACAGCCTCAAGCTGCGCCAGGCGTCCGGCCAACTGCGTCCCGAGGACGTGACGGCGATCAACGCCTTGCTCGCCCGCTGAGCGTCGCGGGACGTCGCAAGGCGTCGCGAACCACCGATGAAGGCCGCCCCAGGGCGGCCTTCGTTCATCCGGCGGCCTGGTGACAGGTCTTGCGCCCCGGACGCGCGACAATCCGCCCCCATGCTGTATGTGATCTCCCCCGCGAAGTCCCTGGACTACGACACCCCCACGCCCGAGGCGCTGGCCGCGTTGGCGGGTCGTCCCCACTTCGTGCCCCAGGCGGCCGAGCTGATCGGGATCCTCAAGACCAAGACGGCGGCCGACATCGGCGGCCTGATGGACATCTCCGAGGCGCTCGCGACCTTGAACGTGGCCCGCTACCAAGCGTGGTCGACGCGCTTCACCGACAGGAACAGCAAGCCCGCCGTGCTCGCCTTCAATGGCGACGTCTACGACGGCCTGCAGGCCGCGACGCTGTCGGTCGACGATCTGCAGTGGGCGCAGCGCCACCTGGCGATCCTCTCGGGGCTCTACGGCGTGCTGCGGCCGCTGGACCGGCTGCAGCCCTACCGGCTCGAGATGGGCACCGCGCTGAAGAACGAGCGCGGCGGCAACCTCTACGCCTTCTGGGGCGACACCATCGCCGAACACCTGAACGCGCAGTGCGCGCAGCTGTCGGCGCCGGTGATCGTGAACCTGGCCTCGCAGGAGTACTTCAAGGCCGCCGCCCGCAAGGTGCTGAAGCCGCGGGTCATCGAGTGCCAGTTCGAGGACTGGAAAGGCGGCCGCTACAAAATCATCAGCTTCTTTGCAAAGCGCGCGCGCGGCCTGATGGCCCGGTATGCGATCCAGCACCGGATCGGCACGCCGGCGGGGCTGCAGGATTTCGCGGTCGACGGCTACGCCTACGCGCCCGAGGCCAGCGAGCCGGACCGGCTGGTGTTCCGCCGCCGCGTCGCTGACTGAGCTGGCACACCGGGATACAGGCAGACACCGATCAGTTTGATACCGTTGCGGCCATGAGCAATTCGCAATACCTCACGCCCGAACTGCGCGACTGGGTGGCCGCGCAGTTGCGCAACGGCATCACGCGCGAGGCGCTGTACCAGGCCATGCTGACCAGCGGCTGGCAGCCCGACATGGCGCAGCAGGCGCTGGCCGAGCACCGCCCCTTCGAGCCGCCGCTGACGCTGCCGGAGCTGCCCGAGCCGGCGATCGAGCCGGGCTCGCTGCCCGAACCGGACCTGACCGACCAGCGCAGCGTGCTGCTGCCCGACGGCCACCGCGTCGAGATCCTGATGGCGCTGCAGCGGCCGCGGGTGATCGTGTTCGGCAACCTGCTGAGCGCCCAGGAATGCGACGCGATGGTCGCCTCGGCGGGTGCCCGGCTGGCGCGCTCGGAGACGGTGGCGGCGCAGCGCGAGGGCAGCGAAGTGAACTCGGCGCGCACCAGCGAGGGGATGTTCTTCGAGCGCGGCGAGAACGAGGTCGTCGCCCGCATCGAGCGCCGCATCGCGACGCTGCTGAACTGGCCGCTGCGCAACGGCGAGGGCCTGCAGGTGCTGCGTTATCGCGTCGGCGCCGAGTACCAGCCGCACTACGACTACTTCGACCCGCGGCACGCCAGCAGCAAGGCGATCCTGGAGCGCGGCGGCCAGCGCGTCGCGACGCTGGTGATGTACCTGAACACGCCGGCGCGCGGCGGCGCGACGGTCTTCCCGGACATCAAGCTCGACGTCATGGCCCAAAAGGGCAATGCGGTCTTCTTCAGCTACGACCGGCCCGATCCCAGCACGCTGACGCTGCATGGCGGCGCGCCGGTCGTCGAGGGCGAGAAGTGGGTCGCCACCAAATGGTTACGTCGGGGTGAGTTCGTTTGACGCGGCCTTGACCGGCGCGCGGCTAGACTCGCTGATCATTCCCATGAGCGCCGGCCTGCGCGCCGGCGCGCCTCGAAGAAGGACCGCTTCATGAAGTCGTTGATCGCCGCCCTGGGCACCGTGTTGCTGAGCACCCTCGCGCAGGCGCAAGGCCAGCCGCAGACGCAGCCCCAGCCGGTCCCGCCGGCCACGGCGCCGATCCCCGCCGCGCACGCCGACATGGCCGCGCCGGCCGCCGCGCCCGCCGCCACGGCTGCGAAGTCGGACAAGTCGGCGACTTCCACGAAGTCGGGCACCCGGCACAAGACGGCGGGGAAGGCCACGGGGAAGACGGCTGGCAAAACTGCCGGCAAGACGGCGAAGTCCGGCGGCAAGTCGCACACCACCGCGAAGAAGTCGGGCGCCAAGAAGTCCGGTACCAAGCAGACGGCGCAGCACGCTTCGTCGGCAGGCAAGACCGGTTCGAAGAAGCTGGCCACGGCCAAGTCGAAGAAGAGCAGGGCGCGACAGGCCGCCGCCTGAGCCTGGCGGTCGACCGGGACGACCCGCGACGCGGCAACAAAAAAGCAGCCCGAGGGCTGCTTTTTCGTTGGGCGAGGAGCCGGTGCCGGCTCCGGCATCGCTCAGACGCGCTTGCGGTACTCGTGGGTACGCGTGTCGATTTCGATGTTGTCGCCCTGGGCCACGAAGATGGGCACGGGGATCTCGAAACCGGTGGCGATCTTGGCGGGCTTCAGGACCTTGCCCGAGGTGTCGCCCTTGACGGCCGGCTCGGTCCAGGTCACTTCGCGCACGACGCTGGTGGGCAGTTCCACCGAGATCGCCTTGCCGTCGTAGAACACCACTTCCACTTCCATGCCGTCCTGCAGGTAGTTGATGGCGTCGCCCATGTTCTCGGCTTCGACTTCGAACTGGTTGTATTCGGTGTCCATGAACACGTACATCGGGTCGGCGAAGTAGGAGTAGGTGCACTCCTTCTTGTCGAGGATGATCTGGTCCATCTTGTCGTCGGCCTTGAAGACGACTTCGGTGCCGGAGTTGTTCAGCAGGCTCTTCAGCTTCATGCGCACCGTCGCGGCATTGCGGCCACCGCGGCTGTACTCGGTCTTCAGCACGACCATGGGGTCCTTGCCGTGCATGATCACGTTGCCGGCGCGAATTTCTTGAGCGATCTTCATGATGATTCCGGGAGATTGGGTCCGGGCACAGTCACTTGGATGCTTGGAGATCCGAACTGTTCCGGCGGTGTGAGGCGTTCGGCGCTGGTTCGGGGAACCGCGCGTTCAGAACGCGAAAAGCCGCGCATTCTAGCTCGAAAGGCCTGTCACGCGCCACTCGCGCGCCGGGCAAAGGCCTGCAGCCGCGAGGTCAAATCCACTTGCGCCGCCAATTCGGCACGCCATGCGCGCGCCTGCGCGACGGCGGCCGGCCGCTCGCGCAGGGCCTCGGCGCAGGCCGGCGTCCACGGCCCGAGCCCGTTCCACGCGCGCGACAGGGCGCGCCAGTTCGCGGCCCACCGGTCCTCGGCGCCCGCCAGCGCGGCGTCCAGGAAGGCCTCCAGCTTCGGCCCGTGCGCGCCATCGTCCTGGAAGTAGATCTGCCACAGCATCGGCTGGCCGGCCCATTGCGCGCGCACGAAGGAGTCCTCGCCGCGCACGAGGTTGAGATCGCAGGACCAGAGCAACTGGTCGTAACCGTCCTGCGTCAGATGAGGAAGCGCGAGCGCGCGCTGCCCGTCGCGCAGCAAGGCCGGCACGGCGCTCTGGGCCGCCCCGGGGCAGAGCAGCAGCAGCCAGCCGGGACCGAGCGCCTCGAGCAAGGGCGCCAGCGGCGCCTGCGGATACGCGAACAGGCTCAGCACCCGCTCGCCGGGCCGGCGGCCCCAGCCGCGCGCCGCGCGCCAGGCGTCGCCGTGATGCGCGGTGACGGCGTCGAGAAGTCCCGGCTCCCGGAGAAGGCCGCCGGTGCGATCGTTGAAGCCGGGATAGAAGAACCACTTGTCGAGTCCCGCGCCCGGTCCGGAGAACTGCGGCGACTTCAGTCCATGGCTGCGCTCGACGTAGCTTTCGGCGCTGAGGTATTCGAGGTTGATCCACGCCGGCCGGACGGGCCGCGCGGCCATCGCGGCGACGAAGGGCGCGGGCAGCTCACAGCCGAAGGTCTCGACGACGACGTCGCCCGGTGCCGCGCCCATGCTCTCGTCCCACGGCTGGCAGCTCAGGCCCGGGACGGCCTCCGGCTGCATCCAGGCCAGCGGCGACAGGTCGTCGCACCAGAGCCGCGCCTGCTCGCCGCGCCGGGCCAGGTCGCGCGCCAGCCGCAGGCAGACGCCGAGATCGCCGTAGTTGTCGATGACGCGGCAGAAGATGTCCCAGGTCATCGTGTCAGGAGACTGCGCGGGGGAAGCGGATTCGGCGAGGGCGTGGGGCATCGCGGAATTATCCGGCGGCACAATCGCGCCCCATGAGCACGACCCCCGCCGGCGCCAGCGAAGTGCCGGAGCCTTCTTCCCCGACCGTTCCCGCGGAGCCCCCGCGCGCCGATGCGCCGGCTGCAACCGATGCGCCCGACGCGGCGCCGCCGTCCCACGCCGAGGCGTGGAACGCCCAGTCCGAAGCCATCGAGGCGGCCGAGTCCCGCCGCGTCGCCGACATGGAGCGCGCCGCCCGCGCGGTTCGCGACCGGCTGCTGGCCGAGGTGCTGGCGCTGCCGGCGCTGCCCGGCGTCTACCGCTATTTCGACGCGCAGGACCATGTGCTCTACGTCGGCAAGGCCAAGAACCTGAAGCGGCGCGTCTCCAGCTACTTCCAGAAGGATCACGGCGGCACGCGCATCGGGATGATGGTGGCGCGCATCGCGCGGCTCGAGACCACGGTGGTGCGTACCGAGGCCGAGGCGCTGCTGCTCGAGAACAACCTGATCAAGGCGCTCAACCCGCGGTTCAACATCCTGTTCCGCGACGACAAGAGCTATCCCTACCTGCGCCTGTCCGGCCACGCCTGGCCGCGCATCAGCTACTACCGCGGCGCGGTCGATCGGCGCCATCGCTACTTCGGCCCGTTCCCCAGCGCCTGGGCGGTGAAGGAATCGATCCAGCTGATCCAGAAGGTCTTCCAGCTGCGGACCTGCGAGGACACCGTCTTCAACAACCGCAGCCGGCCCTGCCTGCTGCACCAGATCCACCGCTGCACCGGCCCCTGCGTGCCCGAGGGCCAGAACGACAACTACCGCCGCAACGTCAGCAACGCGGAGCGCTTCCTGCTCGGCGAGACCCAGGAGGTCCTGGACGCGCTGCAGGCGCAGATGATGAGCCACGCCGAGCGCTTCGAGTACGAGCAGGCCGCCGGCATCCGCAACCAGATCACCGCCTTGTCGAAGGTGCTGCAGCAGCAGGCCGTCGACGAGAACAGCGCCACCGGGCGCGATCGCGACGTCGACATCCTGGCGGTGAAGCTGCAGGGCGGACGCGCCTGCGTGAACCTGGCGATGGTGCGCGGCGGTCGGCATCTGGGCGACCGGGCCTACTTCCCGAAACACGTCGACGACGCGACGGCCGTGCAGCTGCTCGACGACGACGACCTGCCGGAGCTGGACGCTTCGGCGGCGGGCGAGGGCGCTGTTGGTGCCGCGGTCACGCGCCCCGCGCCGCCGAGCCCGGAGCGCCAGGTCCTGGAGGCCTTCATCGCCCAGCACTACCTCGAGATGGCGGTGCCCTCGCTGCTGGTGCTGTCGGAGCCGGTCGATCCGGCGCTGGCCGAGGCGCTGAGCGCGCAGGCCGGCTACCGCGTCACCACGCAGGCGCAGCCGCGCGGCCAGCGCCGCATCTGGCAGGAGATGTGCGTCAAGGGCGCCGAGATCGCGCTGGCGCGGCTGCTGTCGGAGGAAGGCTCCCAGCAGGCGCGCACGCGCGCGCTCGTGGACGCGCTGGACCTCAGCGTCACCGAGCTAGACAAGTTCCGCATCGAGTGCTTCGACATCAGCCACACCGCCGGCGAGGCGACGCAGGCGTCCTGCGTCGTCTTCGAGGGCCACCAGATGCAGAGCAGCCAGTACCGGCGCTTCAACATCGAGGGCATCACCGGCGGTGACGACTACGCGGCGATGCGGCAGGTGCTGACACGCCGTTACAGCAAGATGGCCGAGGCCGCACAGAATGGCACCGGTCGTCTGCCGGACCTGGTCCTGGTCGACGGCGGCAAGGGCCAGGTGTCGATGGCGCGCGAGGTCTTCGAGGAACTTGGCGTCGACCTGAGCCTGATCGTCGGCGTCGAGAAGGGCGAGGGCCGCAAGGTGGGGCTGGAGGAACTGGTCTTCGCCGACGGGCGGGAGAAGGTCTACCTGGGCCGCGATTCGGCGGCGCTGATGCTGGTCGCCCAGATCCGGGACGAGGCCCACCGCTTCGCCATCACCGGCATGCGGGCCAAGCGGGCGTCGATCCGCACCGGCGGCTCGCGGCTGGAGGACGTGCCGGGCGTGGGGCCGAAGAAGCGCGCGCAGCTGCTGCAGCGTTTCGGCGGCGTGCGCGGCGTGGCGGGGGCGAGCGTCGAGGAGCTGTGCAGCGTCAAGGGCATCTCGCGCGAGCTCGCCGAGGACATTTATCGCGCGCTGCATTGAATGCGGCGCGGTGGGTTGGGAATGGAGTCATGACAACGATCGATCGGATCCCCGGGAGGGACGCGGCGCGCTGGGGCGCCAAGGTGGCGCTCGCGCTGATGCTGGCCGCCTGCGGGGCGCCCGCGCCGCAGGCGCCGTCGCGGCCCCCGGCCCAGCCGCCGGCCGCGGCGCCGGCGCCCGAGGCCGTGGTGACGCCCGCCGCGCCGGTCGCGCGCCGCGGACTGCCGCTGCCCGCGCCGCGCGCGGTGAGCTCGCACGAGGCGCTGCGGCGCCAGGCGGCCGAGCGCATGGTGGCCGCCAACCCAGATGGCACCTACATGGGCGAGGTGCCGCCCCAGCTGCTGGCGATCCCGGTGCTGGAGATCGAGCTCAACCAGGACGGCTCCATCCGGCACATCCGCGTGCTGCGCAAGCCGAGCCAGGCCGAGGACACCATCGAGGTCGCCATCGCCGCCGTGCGCCGTGCCGCGCCTTTCGGCGACGTGAGCCGGCTGCCCAAGCCCTGGAAGTTCGTCGAGGTCTTCCTCTTCGACGACGACCGCCGCTTCAAGCCGCGCACGCTGGACGATTAAGCGACAGCCGACGGTTCGCCGCCTGGAACCTGGGCCACAATGCCGCCCATGTTCTGGACGCTGCCAACCCTGCTGACCTGGGCCCGCATCGTGGCCATCCCGCTGATCGTCGGGGTGTTCCACCTGCAGATGACGCCCGCCCATCAAAACCTGCTGGCCACCGTCCTGTTCATCACGGTGGCCCTGACCGACTGGGCGGACGGCTACCTGGCGCGCAAGCTCAACCAGACCTCGTCCTTCGGCGCCTTCCTGGATCCGGTGGCCGACAAGTTCCTGGTCTGCGCGGCGCTGCTGGTGCTGCTGGAGCAGGGCCGCGTCGACGCGCTGGTGGCGCTGGTCATCGTGGGGCGGGAGATCGCCATCTCCGCGCTGCGCGAATGGATGGCGCAGATCGGCGCGTCGCGCTCGGTGGCCGTGCACATGCTGGGCAAGCTCAAGACCACGGTGCAGATGGTGGCCATCCCCTTCCTGCTCTTCAACGGCACGCTGTTCGGCGTGATCAACACCGCCGCGTGGGGCACCTGGCTGATCTACCTGGCCGCGGTGCTGACCATCTGGTCGATGGTCTATTACCTGCAGAAGGCGCTGCCGGAGATCCGCGCCAAGGTGCGCTGAGCCGTCCCCCCGCTTGTATCGGGACTTCCCCCTTGTCGGGGCCCGAGGGCAATGCGTCTAGAATCCGCTTCCCGCGCCGTTCGGCGGCCTGGCAAACCAATGAGGGGGTACCTTCGTGAACAAGTCCGAATTGATCGAGCACATCGCCAAGCAGGCGGACATTTCCAAGGCCGCCGCGGGGCGTGCGCTGGAAGCCGTGATCGGCGGTGTGAAGACCACGCTCAAGAAGAACGGGACGGTGTCGCTGGTGGGCTTCGGCACCTTCAGCGTCACGAAGCGCGCCGCGCGCACCGGCCGCAACCCGCGCACGAACGAGGCGATCAAGATCAAGTCGGCGAAGGTGCCGAAGTTCCGTCCGGGCAAGGCCCTCAAGGACGCCGTGAACTGACCAGTTCCCGGGCGCTTAGCTCAGTTGGTAGAGCGGCTCCTTTACACGGAGTAGGTCGGCGGTTCGAGACCGTCAGCGCCCACCAAACCCGAGGCTAGAATGCCGCGGCGCAAAGGCGAACCCCGGTTCGCCTTTGTCGTATGTGACGCCGCCCGATGGGCGGCCAGACGCGAGGCCGGCCCCTGCACCGGCCCGTGCGCGTCGACCCTTCCGAGATGACCCGAGGTTGTTGATGTTTGATTTCGTACGCAAGCACACGCGGCTGCTCCAGTTCCTGCTGCTGATCGTGATCCTGCCGTCCTTCGTGCTGGTGGGCGTGGAGGGCTACAGCCGCTTCATGGAGGGGGGCAACACCGCCGTGGCGAGCGTGGACGGCCACAAGATCACGCAGTCGGAATGGGACGCGGCGCTGCGCCAGCAGGTCGAGCGCATGCGCCAGCAGGCGCCGACGATGGACCCGAAGGTCTTCGACTCGCCGGAAGTGCGCAAGGACGTGCTGGAGAACCTGCTGCGCGAGCGCGTGCTGGCCGCGGTCGTGACCGACGAGCACCGCAACATCACCGACGCGCAACTGGAGGAGATCGTCCGCACCGATCCCCAGCTGGCGCCGCTGCGCGGCCCGGAAGCCAAGCAGATCCTGGCCCAGCAGGGCCTGACGGTGGACGGCTTCCTGCAGCGCCTGCGCCAGGAGCTGCAGATGAACGGCGTGCTGGGCCCGATCGCGCAGAGCGCGCTGCCCACGCAGGCGAGCGCCGGCCTGGCCTTCGACGCGCTGCTGCAGCAGCGTGAGCTGCGTTTCCAGAACTTCGCCGCGAAGGACTTCGCCGCGACGCTGGTGCCCAAGGACGCGGACCTGGAGGCCTACTACAAGGACCCCAAGGTCTCGGCCAGGTTCCAGCTGCCCGAAAGCGCCGACATCGAATACGTCGTGCTGGACGCCGCCGCGCTGCAGGGCGGGGTGACGGTCAGCGCCGACGACGTGCAGAAGTTCTACGAGCAGAACAAGGCGCGCTTCACCAGCGACGAGGAGCGCCGCGCCAGCCACATCCTGATCAAGGCCGGTGCCGACATGTCGGCGGCGGACAAGGCCAAGGCGAAGGCCAAGGCCGAGGCCCTGCTGGCCGAGGCGCGCAAGAACCCGGCCGGCTTCGCCGAACTGGCGAAGAAGAATTCGGAGGACCCGGGCTCGGCCGCGAATGGCGGCGACCTGGACTTCTTCGGCAAGGGCGCGATGGTCAAGCCTTTCGAGGACGCGGTGTACGCGCTGAAGAAGGGCGAGATCAGCAACGTGGTCCAGTCCGACTTTGGCTACCACGTGATCATGCTGACCGACCTGCGCGGCGGCCAGGTGCGCCCGTTCGAGACGGTCAAGGGCGAGATCGAGTCCGAGCTGCGCAAGCAGCTGGCGCAGAAGCGCTACACGGAGATGGCCGAGGACTTCGGCAACACCGTGTATGAGCAGAGCGATTCGCTGAAGCCGGCGGCCGACAAGTTCAAGCTGACCATCCAGAAGGCGACGGTGCGCCGCAAGGCCGCGCCGGACGCGACCGGCCCGCTGGCCTCGGCCAAGCTGCTGGAGGCGGTGTTCGATGCCGACTCGCTGAAGAACAAGCGCAACACCTCGGCGATCGAGGCGGGCGGCAACCAGCTGGTGTCGGCGCGCGTGGTCGCGTACAACGCCGCGCGCGTGCCGGCGCTGGCCGAGGTCAAGGCGGCAGTCGCGGCGGCCTGGGTGCAGGACCAGTCGGCGGCGGCCGCGAAGAAGGCGGGCGAAGCGCGCCTGGCCGAACTGCAGAAGGGCGGCGACGCGAAGGGCCTGGGCGAGCCGGTGACGGTGTCGCGCGCCAAGCCGGGCGTGCTGCCGCAGAAGGCGCTGGACCAGGTCCTGCGCACGGATGCGTCCAAGCTGCCGGCCTATGCGGGCGTGGACGTCGGCGATGGCAGCTACCTGGTCGTCAAGATCGAGAAGGTGCTGCCGCGCGATCCGGCGCTGATCGATCCCAAGCGCGCGGCCGAGCAGTACGCGCGGGCGTGGAGCGCCGCCGAGATGGCGGGCTACTACAACGTGCTGAAGAGCGAGTACAAGGCCACGATCAAGCCGTCGGCGCTGGCGGCGACGGCGGCCTCGGCGCCGACGAACTGAGGGCGTCGCGCTGAATGAAGCGGGGTGGCACTCGCGCGATTCGAATGATTTTCAAAAGAATCGCAGAAAGTGCTTCCCACAGAGGAGAAATTCAGCCATAATCTAAGGCTTCTCCGGTGGCTGTAGCTCAGTTGGTAGAGTCCCAGATTGTGATTCTGGTTGTCGTGGGTTCGAGTCCCATCAGCCACCCCACCGAATAGAAGAAAACGCCCGCAAGACGCAAGTCCTGCGGGCGTTTTGTTTTGTGCTCGTCATTCCGTGAATTCCATTCCGCTTCGAAGACTGCTGGCATTCCTGCTCGTCGTCGTGCTTGGCATGACGGCCATCGTCGCGTTTCTCCACGTCTCGCGATCGGAGTCATTCCGGCTTCGCAAGGTTCATTTGATTCAATCCAACTGGATCGAGATCCAAACGACCTTCGGAAAAGGCAAGGGCAGCCGTGCTCGTGCGCTCGAGGTCCTCGCGGTCGACGGCCAGCACGCGTTGCGGATCGTCGACCGTGACCTGGAACGGGCGCAGGCCTTCGTCGACCGGCACGCCCCTGGCGCCGAAATCGAGGTGTGGCGCTCCCCGGACGGCAGCCAGCTGCACGCGCCGGAGCTCGCCGACCTGGCGCCCTACGGTTTGGGACTGTTCATTGCCCTCGTGCCGGTCGCGATGCTGTCGGCACTGCTGACGCTTCGGACGAAGCCGCGGCCGGCGATACAGCGGGCTGCGGCCTGGATTACCAGGCGTCGTCCTTGTCGCGCTGGATCAGCTCCTCCTCGCTGAGCTTCAGGTCATGTCGCGCCGCGCGACGCACGCTCAACGCCAACAGGCCGATCAACACGACGGCCGCTCCACCGCACACGAGCAACGCGCTCCATCCCGACATACGTCCATCCCTCACCTTGTTGTGCGGAGGAATGTAGCGGAGGCATCAGCGGGGCGTGATCGCCAATTCAGGGGGATGCTCCGCGCTCCGCACTTCGTGTGGCGCGGCTGCATCTTGCGGAATTACGCCCTCGCTTCGGCGCCCCGATGCCGCGGGCGCGCGAAGTCGCTCATCAACGCTTCATTGAAGTGAAATTCGCGCTCGCATGACGACTTCCTGAGGCTTGCGCGACCCGCGCTTGACCCCCTCTTGATCTGGCTAACAGCCCGATACCAAACGCCATTTCGAGGGTCAACGACTGGCACCCACCCCCCGTTGGCGGGACATCACAGCCACCCTGGATGTCCCTCCATGCGCATCTCCTTCCGTCTCACCGCGCTGGCGACCGCGGCGCTCGCCACGCTCCTCGCCGGATGCGTCGCGCCGTCGCACACCGTCGTCCATGCCGATGCCTCCTACCGCGTCGCGCCGGTCTGGACACCGCCCCCTCCGGAACCCGTCATCAGCGTCCAGGTCGAACCGCCGCTGGTGCAGCCGGCGCCCGTCCTCGTCGACGTCGCGCCGCCGCCGATGCTGGTGGAAGTGCCGCCGCCCCAGCCTTATCCCGGTGCCGTCTGGACCGGCGGTTATTGGGGCTGGCAAGGCCGCTGGGTCTGGTGCGCGGGGCGGTGGGCATCGCCGCCGCGCACCGACGACGTCTGGGTCCAGCCCTATTACGAGCATCGCGATGGCGCCGTCGTGTTCGTCTCCGGCTTCTGGGCGGCGCGCGGCGTGGCCTTCGTGCCGCCGCCGCCGGGACTGCATCTCTCGATCCAGGTCTCGATCGGCGGAGGGGCCCGCCCCGTCGGCCCGATGGGCGTGTTCGTGCCGCCGCCGCCCGGGTCGCGCCCGGGCCTCATCGTGCCGGCGCCGATCGGCACGCCGCCGGCGGTCGTCGTCAGCGCGCCGCCGGTGACCAACATCGGCATGCGCATCCAGAACAACACCACGCAGATCAACCACACGGTCATCAACAACACGGTGAACAACACGACGAACGTCAACAACGTTCGCAATGTCACCAACATCACCAACGTCACGATCGTGGCGCCGCCCGGATCGACCGCCGACGGCAAGGCCTTCCATGGCGATGTGCCCGCGGCCTCGCACCTGGCCGCGGCCATGCCGACCTTCGGGCATGTCCGCGCGGCCACGCCGCCGCCCGTGAGCACGCCGCCGCTGCCCAATGCCAACGGCGGACATCCTGCCGCCTTCGGGGCGGCGCCACAGGCCATGCCGACCTCGGCGTCAACGCCGATGCCACCGGGCCATCCGGCACCGCCGCTGGCAGCGACCGGCCTGCCGCCATCAACGCGGCCGACATCGGATCCCGCCGCCCTGCAGCATGAGCGCGACCTGCAATTGCTGGAACGTCAGCAGCAAGAGCACCAGCAACAAGAACGCCTGCTGCAGGAGCGCCAACAGCAAGAACGCCAACAGCAGGAGCGTCTTCAGCAGGAGCGTCAGCAACAGGAGCGTCAGCAGCAAGAGCGTCAGCAACAGGAGCGTCAGCAGCAAGAGCGCCAACAGCAGTGGGGCCAGCAACAGGCGCATCAACAGCAAGAGCAGCAGCAACGCGAGCGGCAGTTGCAGGAGCAGCGTCAGCAGCAGCAGCAACAGCGCCAGCAATGGGAACGGGCGCAAGCGCGCGAGCAGGGCCGCGAGGACGCACGCGACGGCAACGCGGCGCCGCATCGCCCGCCGGCCAGCGCGCCGTCGCGCGAGGCCGGTCGCCCGGACGATCACCGCCGCGATGCCCGCGACGCCGAACGGGCGCACGCCCACGGGCAGGACCGGTCGCGTGAGCAGGAACGAGAGAAGGAGAAGGAAAAGGAGAAGGACCGCGACCGCTGACGCGCCGGCGGCTCCCTAGAATCGCGCCGCATGTACCGACTCCGACTCACGCTCGCGCTGTCCGCCATGCTGGCGCTGGTCTGCCTCCAGGCCGGCTTCGTCTACCTGGGCACGGTGCGCGTGGATGGCTACGCGCGCCACAGCCGCCTGACCAGCGACCTGTTGTCGGAGTTGCTGGACCTCTCCGCCAACAAGCAGCGCCTGCGCAACTGGGCCGCCCAGCAGGTGATGGGGGCCGGCGCCACCGATGCCGCGCGCGAGCGCCTGCTCGATGCGATGGATGCCAGCGTGCGGCGCCTGGACGAGGTGACGCGCCGCCATCTCGAGTCCTGGCAGGACATCGCCGAGCGCGACGGCGTCCCCGTCCCGGCGGAGGCCACGCAGCTGGTGGACATCAGCGCGCTGCTCGGCGAGAGCCTCGTCGAGTTGCGGCGCCAGCTGCGCGCGCTGACGCCGCACCAGGACCGGGAAGGCTTCGAGGCCGTCTGGCGCCAGCTCAACCAGGTCTTCGACATGACCCACGGTCGCGACCTGCGCGACCTGCTCAACGGCGCGATCGAGAGTCAGCGCAAGGCGGTCCCGATCGCCCGCGCCGCCACCGAGCAGGGCATCGAACGGCTGCGGCTGCAGGCGGTGGCGATGGTCGGCATCACCTTCGCGCTCGCGGTCCTGCTCAGCCTGCACCTGAGCCGGCGCCTGAAGCGGCCGCTGGATGCGCTGCTCGAGGGCGCCCAGGCGGTGCAGGCCGGTCGGCTCGATCACCGCATCCCCGTCGGCAGCGGCGACGAGTTCGACCATGTCGCCCGGCGCTTCAACGCGATGGCCCAGGAGGTCCAGCAGCACCGCGAGGCCGCCGAGGCCGTGCGGCGCGGCCTGGAGGACGAGGTGCGCGCCCGCACCGGCGAACTCGAGCGCGCGCATCAGTCGCTGCAGCAGCTGGACCACCGCCGGCGGCAGCTCTTCGCCGACCTCGGCCACGAGCTGCGCACGCCCGCGACGGTGATCCGCGGCGAGGCCGACGTCGCGCTGCGCGCGGCCGCGCTGCCGGTCGAGGACTACCGGCTGGCGCTCCAGCGCATCGTCGCCGCCGTCAAGCAGCTGACCGGCCTGGTGGACGACCTGCTGCTGATCGCGCGGGCCGAGGCGAACGAGCTCGACATCGCGCGCGACTGGCTGCCGCTGGGGACGCTGCTGGACGGCGCGATCGCGCAGGCGAGGGCGCTGGCCGCGGTCCATCGCCTGACGCTGGCGGTGGACGCGGTGCCCGATGGCATCGACGTGCATGTCGACGAGACCCGGCTGCGCCAGGCGCTGGTCATCGTGATCGACAACGCGATCCGCTACTCCCGCCCGGACAGCACGGTGCACGTCGCCTGGACCGCCGGCGAGGGCCGGCACCGGATCAGCGTGATCGACACCGGCATCGGCATTCCCGAGGACGAGCTGCCGCTGGTGTTCGAGCGCTTCATGCGCGGGCGGCTGGCCCGCGACCATCGCGCCGACGGCACCGGCATCGGCTTGTCGATCGCCCGGTCCATCCTGGCCGCGCACGGCGGCGCGCTCGAGATCGAGAGCCGCGTCGGCGCCGGCACCACCGTCCACCTCATCTTTCCCGACTCCCACGACGCGCCGCTGGTGACAGCCGGTGCCCACGACGAATGAACCGACAGATCCTGCTCATCGAGGACGATGCCCGCATCGCCGACTTCCTGCGTCGCGGCCTGAGCGCCGAGGGCTACGTGGTCGAGGTGGCGACGACCGGGCCCGAGGGCCTGGCCCGCGCCCGCACCGGCGAGGCGGCGCTGATCATCCTGGACCTGATGCTGCCGGGCCTGGGCGGCCTGGACCTGTGCCAGACGCTGCGCGCCGAGGGCCATCACGCGGCCATCCTGATGCTGACCGCGATGGACAGCACCGCCGACAAGGTCCGCGGCCTGCGCCTGGGCGCGGACGACTACATGGTCAAGCCCTTCGACTTCGAGGAGCTGCTCGCGCGGCTCGTCGCGCTGCAGCGCCGCGGGCGCGAGCAGCGGGTCGAGGCCGCCGTGCTGCGCGTGGCCGACCTGACCTTCGATCGCGAGCGCATGCAGGTGCGCCGCGCCGACAGGCCCATCACGCTGACCGCGAAGGAGCTCGCCTTCCTGGAGCTGCTGATGAGCGCGCCGGGCCGGCTGTTCAGCCGTGAACGGATCCTGGCCAACGTGTGGGGCGCGCAGGTCGATCCGCTCACCAACGTGGTCGACGTCTACGTGCGCCGGCTGCGCGCCAAGATCGACGAGGGGCACGCGCTGCCGCTGCTCAAGACGGTGCGGGGCCTGGGTTACCGGATGGACGACGCGGCCGAGTAGCCGGCCCGTTCATCTGCGGTTCATCTGGATCGCCGCTTCGGTTCATCTTCCGTGCGGCTCGGGTTCATGCGGGCTTTCCAGAATCGATCCTGCGCCGGGTCTTCCGGCGTGGCGCCGAGCAGGCGCTTCTCTCAACGATCGATCTGGAGCCTTCCTACATGACCGTCACCGCCCATCTCCGCGATGCCTCCGCTGTCCGCTCGAGCCCGGGGTCGCTGTCCCGCGCCCGCTGGGTGCCCACGCTGGCCGCGCTGATGCTCGGCGCCGCCGCCGGCACCGCCTCGGCCCAGGACCGGGCCGCGTCCACCGCCAGCTGCGTTGCCGCGGACCGGGCGCAGATCGCGGCGCTCTTCGACCGCTGGAATGCGTCGCTGGCCACCGGCAGTCCCGATCGCGTCACCGCCAACTACGCGCCCGATGCCGTGCTGCTGCCCACCGTCACCAATGAGCCGCGCACCACGCCGGCCGAGATCCGTGACTACTTCGTGAAGTTCCTGAAGAACAAGCCGCAAGGAACGATCGACAAGCGCGTCATCAAGATCGACTGCAATGTCGCGCAGGACGTCGGCACCTACACCTTCCGCTTCGCCGACGGCAGCTCGGTCAAGGCGCGCTACACCTACGTGTACCAGTGGCGCGACGGGCAATGGCTGATCGCGCATCACCACTCGTCGGCGATGCCCGAGGCGACGCGTCCCTGATCGACGAGCCCGTGATCAACGGGCCTTGAGCGGCGCGGCGCCTCGCGCGGCGAGTGCGCTCAGCGGGCTGCCGTCGCGGCGGCCTCGCCGTCGCAGCGCAGCCCGGACACGCCGAGCATCCGCGCCGCCGCGCAGGCATTGATGCCGCCGGTCGCGCTCATCGAACCCAGCAGCGCGCGCCGCAGGCGCGGCGCATCGGCCACCGGATCGGCCGCGCGCAGCAGCGCGACGACGCCGGTGACGTTCGCGGCGGCGAGCGAGCTGCCGGTGTCCATGTCGTAACCGCCGTTGGGCACCGTCGTCAGCACCGCGCGCCCGGGCGCGACCAGCCAGCCGTCCGCGTCCGCCTCGGCCGCATCGCCGGCGCTGGCCACGACCAGCGCACCGGGCACCTCGCTGGGAAAGCCCTTGCCGAGCCGCTCCGGCGGCGCCGCGGCGACCAGCACCGCGCCGCGCGACTGCGCATGGCGCGCCAGGCGGGTCAGCAGCGGATCGCTGGGGCCGCCCAGGCTGAGGTTGATCACGTCGGCGCCGTCCGCGATGGCGGCGCCCAGCGCCTGCGCCAGCGTGAAGGAGTTGCAGCGTGCCGTGCCCGGCCCGGGCCGCTCCGCGCGCGATTCGGTCCAGCAGGCCCGGTAGCTGGTGATCACCGCGCCGGGCGCCAGGCCGACGATGCCCTGGCGGTTGTTGGCGCGCGCGGCGATCAGGCCCATCACCTCGGTGCCGTGGCGCTCGGGCACGCCCTCGACCAGCGCACCGCCGCCCGAGACATAGTCCCGCTGCCGCGCGACCTGGCCGGACAGGTCCGGATGGCGCGCATCCACGCCGGTGTCGATCACCGCGACCTTCACCCGCGCGCCCACGCTGATCTGCTGCAGCGCGGCGGCGGACATCTGCTGGAAGCCCTTCTGCAGGCCGAAGTAGGGGTCGTTGTAGGGCGCTCCGGGCGTGCCGGGCGTGCCGGGCGTGGTGCCGGGCGAGGTCGCTGCCGCGGCGGACGCCGAGGCCGTGCCCGGATCGATCGACGGTCCACCCGTCGCACCCGGCCGCGTCGCGGCCTCGCCGCCCTGCGGCCCCCCGGCCAGCGTCTCGAACTCGTTCAGCGGCTGCGCCAGCTTCACGCGCGCGTCGCGTCGCACGCGCGTCAGCAGCGCGCCCACGTCGTCGTCGCCGGTCAGCGTGAACAGCATGCAGCGCAGGTTCAGCGGCGCGATGGTCCACGCGGCTTCCTCGTGCAGGTGATAGTCGCGCGCCAGCGCTTCCGACAGCGCCGAAGCGCGGGCGCTGCCCGCGTAGCCGGCCATGCGGCGGTAGTCGCCGCGCGGCGATCCGCCCGCGCCGGACAAGGGCTCGCCCCGGTCCTCGACGGCCAGGATCACGCGGCGCGTTTCGGCCCGCGGCGCACTCGCCGCAGCCGACGGGCCATCGGGCGCGACCGTCTCCGTGGACGGCGCCAGCGGGGCCTCGTCGCCGGGTGTGGCCGCCAAGGCCGCCAAGGCCGCCAAGGCCGCCAAGGCCGCCAGGGCCGGCGCGGCCAGCATGGCGAGCGAGGCCAGCGCCACGAGCCGACGTGCGACGCCGCCGCGTCGCGTGAACTTGCGATCTCCAGCCACCGCTCAGCGCTCCGCGACCGCGCTGCCCACCGGCTCGGCCAGCAGCACGCCGGGTTCCGCGCGCAGCTGCTGCACCAGCGCGTGTGCCGGCATCGAGGCGCTCGATGCCGCCGGCATGGCGGGCGCCAGCAGCAGGCTGCTCGCGTCCTCGTCCGCGCCGACGATGCGCAGCCCGTGGTGCGCGAGCATCTGCCGCAGCCGGCCCATGTCGACCCGCTCTTCCGGCACCAGCCGCACGACCGCGCCGGAAGGCAGCGTCGACGGCTGGCTCAGCGTGACGTAGTCGGAGGCGGGCGCCTCGCCCGGCCAGATCCTCAGGCCGAGCACGCACAGCGCCACCGCCTGCACCGCCACCGCGGCGCTGAGCCAGCGCGTCAGGCGGCCGCCGTCATTGGCGGCCCGGCCCCGAGGCCCCTGGACCGGCATCGTGGGTCCGGCCTCCCGGTCGCGCGCCCAGAGGCGATCCAGGCCGGCCTGGATCGCGTCGGCGTCGGCCGTGGCGCCAGCGCTGCCCACGCCCGCGGGATCCTGCATCGCCGCGTGGATGCGCTGCTGCAGCGCGAGTTCGTCCCGGCAATGCGCGCAGTGCGGCAGGTGGGCCTGCACCTGGCGGTGCTGTTCCGGCGTGGCGGTGCCCGCGACGACCCAGGCGATCATGTCCCAGACCTGGCGGTGCTCGTTCGGTGTCACGTGGACCGGATCGGTGGTGGCCTTGCCGGCGTCGGAGGGGGTGTCGTGGGAACTCATGGCTGTCCTTCGGTGCCGCTGGCGGGTCGGGGGAGGCCGCCCAGCTCGGGCAGCACGTTGCGCAGCCGGACCCGCGCGTGGAACATGCGCGCCTTCACGGTGCCGGTGGCGCAATTCATGATGCGGGCGATGTCCTCGCAGGTCTCGCCCAGGTAATACGCCAGCTCCATCGTCACGCGCTGCTCCGTCGGCAGCGTCGCCAGGCCGCGCATCACCCAGTCGCGCTGCTCGCGGTCGGCGGCCTCGTTGAAGGCCGGTTCGGCCGAGGCCAGTTCCGCTTCATGGACGGCGGAGGCATTGATCTCCTCGGCCGTCACGCCGTCGCGCAGCGCCTTGAGCATGCAGCGGTAGGCGATGCCATGGATCCAGGTCGAGACGCGCGACTCGCCGCGGAAGTTGCCCGCGCTGCGCCACACGATCCAGAGCGCGTCGTTGACGACCTCGTCGGCCAGGTCGGGCCGGCCGCAGCAGCGCAGCACGAAGCGCGACAGGCGCGGCTGGCAATGCCGGTAGAGCTGCTCGAAGCCGGACCGGTCGCCGGCCGCGGCGGCCTGCAGCCAGGTGCGCAGACGCGACTCGAGGGCCGTGTCCGACTCATTGGGAACAGATGGAAACATGGGGCGACGAATTCTGCAGAAGTGTCGTTCATGGGTGCCACAATCGCCGCCGATGGTTGTCGAGCCCCCTAAAAATGTCGTCACCGCCCTGCTTGTCAGAGGGAGAACCCGGGTCTGGGACCGGCCGCTGGCGGTGGGAATCGCCGCGCTGGCCGCCGCCGCCACGGTGCCCGGCGCCGCCGATGCACAGACTTGGGGCGGCACGCTGTCGGTGGTGTCGGAGCGGGTCTCGCGCGGGCTGAGCCTGAGCGGCGACCATCCCGGCGCGACCGCCGACTTCTTCTACCGCGATGACCGCAACTGGGCCCTGGGCCTGGGCCTGGGCACGCTCAATCCCGACGGCGGCGCGACCGCCGAGGCCATCGTGTCGGCGACGCGCTGGTGGCAGGTCGACGACCACCGGACGCTGACGCTGTCCGGCGCCTATTACGACTACACCGGCCCCGGCGCGGGCCGCCTGCGCTACAGCGAAATCTCTATCGGCAGCCTCTGGGACGGCGGCGCCTGGGGCCAGTGGGGCGGCACGGTGTCGCTGTCGCCGGACCTGGCCGCGTCGTCCTCGCGGGGCTACGCGGTCGGCCATCCCGGCGCGACCATCGTCGAGCTGACCTGGCATCGGCGCCTGTGGGGCGCGCTCGCCGCCGACGTGGGCTGGGGCATCGTCAGCCCCTGGGGCGGCGAGGGCAGCTCCTACCGCTTCGCCAACGGCGGCCTGAGCTACACCGCCGGCGCCTGGCGCTTCACCGTGTCGCGGCTCTACAGCTCGGTGCCGCCCCAGCAGCGCTGGGTCGCCGGCGTGGCCTGGTCCTTCTGACCGCGGCCGCTCAGCCGGCCTGCTGCTCCAGGAAACGCTGCGCGTCCAGCGCCGCCATGCAGCCGGTGCCGGCGCTGGTGATGGCCTGGCGGTAGACGTGGTCCTGCACGTCGCCGGCGGCGAAGACCCCAGGCACGCTGGTCATCGTGGCGAAACCCTCGGAGCCGCTGCGCGTCAGCACGTAGCCATCGCGCAGTTCGATCTGCCCCCGGAAGATCTCGGTGTTGGGCTTGTGGCCGATGGCGATGAAGCAGCCTTGCAGCTTGACGTCGGTGGTCGCGCCGTCCTGCGTGCTCTTGATGCGCACGCCGGTCACGCCACTGGCGTCGCCCAGCACCTCGTCCAGCGTGTGGAACAGGTGCAGCTCGATCTTGCCGGCCTGGACCTTGTCCATCAGCTTGTCGACCAGGATGGG
>NZ_FOZE01000004.1 GCF_900113225.1 Mitsuaria sp. PDC51
GTGACTTGCTTGAGCTGATCGATGCCGTCGAAACCCAGCGTCGTCACGCCGCTGCGAGCGTCGGTGTTGGTCTTGACGCGGTCCAGCGCGTCGTAAGCAGTGCTGGAGGTGAAGCCGAAACCCGCTACGCCCTTGGCCTTGATGACCTTGGTCGGATTGCCCTTGGCGTCGTACTCGTAGTCGGTGACCGGTGCCGGGGAGACCGGCGGCGGCGGCAGCGTCGCCGCGTGCGCCCCGATCCCCAAGCAAGCGGCTACCGCAGCCGCGAGTGCGCTCCGGCACTGCCAGTGCCATTTCTTGCCTTGCATGAATTACTCCCTGCCTGTTGTTTGTTGTGCCCGGCCCAGCGCGTCGAAAACGCGGCTCATGGTCCGCTTGAGCGTGCCTTGCGGGTCTTTGGCGACTTCCGCGGTCCGGTTGCCGCTCTGGTCCAGCGTGTACTCGATGCGGTTGCCCAGCGCGTCCGAAACCGCAGTCAAGCGCCTGGCGTCGTCGTACTCGTAGTTCACCGAGCTTCCGTCGGACTCCGAAATCCGCTTGATCTCTCCGGTCGGCCAGTAGTCGTACGACGTGGTGTTTCCTGCCCGCGTCGCCGTCTTGAGGCGCTGCCGCGCGTCGTATGCATAGACTGTGCTGACCGCGTTCGCGTCGACCATCTCGAGTGGCTGCCCATACGCGTTGTAGCGGGGATAGGTGGTGACGTGTCTGCGCGCGTTGGTGCTCGATTTCAGATCGTTCTTCGTGTAGTCGGTGGTCGTTGTCGTGTAGTACTCGTTGGTCACTGTCGTGACTCCCCGCGGGTCCTTCTCCGTCAACACCTTGCCTGTAGGCGAGTAAGTCCAGTTCCACACGCGCGCCGATGCGCCCGGCAGCGCCGCCGCGTTGAAGCCCTGCTCGCCACTGGCATCGGTCGTTGCCTGTTCCACGCGCTTGCACAGCAGGACCACCAAGCTGCCGTCCGGCAGTGTCTGGCCAGTCGCCTCGCAGCGGGCGATCGCATTGCCATTGAAGGGATCCGGCTGTCCGTTGTAGACCAACGTCGTGATGCGCCCCGGCTCGGCCGTCTTTACCGCCAAGCTCCATACCGGGTGCCACTGCGTGGAAGCCTTGCGAGCCCCGGACGGCAGGGCACCTGACGCCAGAGTGGCGCAGTCCGCCGAGGTGCCTAGTCCCTCGATGCGCATCGACTCCAGGTTGCGCGTCGCCTCGTAGCTCATGCAACTGCGATGACCGTTGTAGTCATCCACTCGGGTCACGTTGCCTCGACCGTCAAAGTCTCGACCGGTCGTTGCAACCGCCGAACCCGCGCCCGCTTGCTGAGTCTTGCGCGACCACCGCACTGCATCCAGCGATGACATCGCGACGATCGACTCAGTGGTTCCCGTCGGGTAGGTCAGCATCACGTCAAGCGCCGGCAGCAGCTTGTGCACGCGAAGCACCTTATCGACGGACGAGTCATAGATCTCGGTCCAGCTCCACCGTGCGGGCTGGGTCCACGTCACCGAATAGGCGTCAAGCCCGTTGGCGCGCATCGTCGAGATGGCGCGCCCCTCGATGTCATAACCGTAAGTGCCTGCGCGCTGGCCATTCTCATTGCGGTAACCGGTCAATGCCCAGGAGGAGTTCAGATCCTCGTAGAGCAGTTGGGTCGACGTCGTGTCGCTGTTGACGATCTCGATCGGCTGCACGGACAGGGTCGGATATCGCAGCTCCGTGATGCCATTCGCCGGATCGATGACATGCGATAGCACTGGCGCGCCGTTGGGATCAGGACGCGCGAACCGGAGTTTCACCACACGCCCGTCCTGATCGGTCAGCTCAATGGGCAGACCCGGTTGCGGCGCGATCGCTGCGGGTGTGTTGCTGTCGCTGCGCAAGATGGTCAATGTCTTGCCGCCGATCTGAGCCTGCGATTGAAGGACGCCGTTGGCGTCATACACCTCCATCACTCCGGCCGCAGCATCGCGATAGAACCATCCGCCCCAGCTCTTTTCCTGGATCGAATCAGTGGACTGTGGCTGCATCGGCGAGAAGCCGTTGCCACTCCATCGGAACACGGTGGAAAAGCCATCACCCCGAGCGACGTTCAAACGTTCTCGCGCTGTGTTGGGATTGCTGGGCCTGACGCGCTTGTCGAAATTGGTTGTCCAGGCACCGCCGAGCGATGAGGGATCGGCGGGCGCCATCGAAGGTGTCAGAGACGGGTCATAGGGAATCTTGCGGATCGAGTTGAAAGTGGCACGCACGCCGTACCAAGGCTGCCAGCCGAGTTGGAATCGCTGCACCTTCGCGCCGATCGCCGGATAGATCGGATTGCCGACGCAGGTATCGCAATGGGGAATCCAGAGCACATCCGTGGTCTCCAGACATCGCCCTTGCTCAGGGACGAAGACCCTGCCCTGACCGCAATAGCAATTGCGGCTCTCCTCGTCGAACTGACCGTACGAATCGATGGCCTGGCAATGCTTGCCCGTCCCCAGGGCATAGTCGGTCAACTCGTCGGTGCGCTGCAGTTCGCCGCAGCCGTTGGCGAAGGGTTCCCAAGTTGTCATGGTGACGGCATAGGGACAGGCCACGGTGCCAGCTGCTGAACTGCCGCCACTGACTGTGCAGGCACCCTGAGCGCGCCAGTTGCCTAGAGCTTGGCACGCACCAACCCCATTTCCTTTCCCCACACAGGAAGCGTTGGCCAAGGCAAGCAACCGATCACGCATTCGCTCCGGGAAGTCGTAGCCGAGATCGCTGCCTGCCGGATAGCGGATGTACTGGCTGTCCACGCCGGCCCCGTCGCAACGTGACGGCGTGAGCCTGCCGCCGGCTTCGAGCCACGGGTTCGTTGTGATCCATTTGTCGTAGGCCGCCGCCGGCCCCGCGAGACCGATCCAGAACAGGATCAGAACGCAAAGAGCGGACCAGACCCGACGCGGCCATGGTTGGGAAGAACTGAGATTCGGCGCGGCCGCGAGCGCCTTCCAGCATTGCCTTTGCCTGTGGTTGTCCTGCATGACTTACTCCCTACCTGTTGTTTGTTGTGCCCGGCCCAGCGCGTCGAAGACGCGGCTCATGGTCCGCTTGAGCGTGCCTTGCGGGTCCTTGGCTTGTTCCGCAGTCCGGTTGCCGCTGGCATCTAGCGTGTACTCGATGCGATTGCCTTGGCCGTCGGCCACAGCGGTCAGGCGATGCGCGTCGTCGTATTCATAAGTCACGATCGCGCCATCGGGCTGTGTCGTCTTCTTGAGCAACCCAGTGGGCCAGTACTCGTAGCTGGTGGTTGATCCCCCGGTGGACACCGAAGTCAGGCGCTGGCGAAGGTCATAGCCATAGGTGGTCGAGACCATGTTGGCGTCGATGACCTCCAGCGGCTTGCCGTAGGCGTTGTAGCGCGGGAACTGCGTCAGGTGCCCTGCGCTGTTCATTGAGGACTTGAGGTCGCCCTTGGTGTGCTCGGCGGTCGTGTCGGTGTAGTACTCGTTGGTCACGACGACCTTGCCGCGCGGATCGGTCTCGATGAGCACCTGGCCGGTGGCGTCGTAGGTCCAGCTTGTCGACCGGACCGGCACGCCGGACTGCAGCGTCGCATCGAAGCCTTGCGCGCCGGTTTCGTCCGTCGTCGCCTGCTCTACGCGCTTGCACAGCACGACGATGGGTTTTCCATCGGGCAGCAGCGCACTGGTGGGCGCACAGCTCGCCACCGCGTTGCCGTTGAACGGGTCGGGCTGGCCGTTGTAGACCAGCGTCGTGATGCGGCGAGGCTCGGCGGTCCGGGTGGCCAGGCGCCAGTCCGGATGCCATTGCGTGCTCACCTTGCGCGCTCCCGCCGGAATGATTCCGGCAAGCAATGTCGCGCAGACCGATGTGGCGCTGGCGCCTTCCACCCGCGCGGTCTCAAGATTGCGCGTCAGGTCGAACGCCGCGCAGCGGCGGCTAGCGTTGGGGTCGTCGTACTGCGTGACGTTGAGGTTCTGATCGAGCATCCGCCGCTCGGTCGACGGCGTGCCGGTCGCACTGCCGCGCGTCTTCGCGCGCCACTTGAGACTGCCGTAGGCGCCACCGGCCTCGATGACCTCGACGTCGCCATTCGGATAGGTCACTCGCACATCCTGCGGCAGCTCGAGGTAGTGATCCCGCCAGAGCTTCTGATTGAGGTCGTCGTAGTACGTGGCGACGTTCCATCTCGGCGGCGTTCCCCAGGTCACGCTGTAGGCATCCAGGCCCTGCGCCCGGGCGGTCGACACAGCCCGCCCTGCGGCGTCGTAGCTGTAGGTGCCGGCGCGCACCTGGTTTTCGTCCAGGTAGCCCGTCAGTGCCCAGGGATGATTCGTGTCTTCGTACAGGAAGGTCCGGGCGGCGCTGTCGGCGAAGGTCACGCCGGCCAGCCGCCCTTGCACGTCGTAACTGAACTGGACAGGGGTACCCGGCCCCTGGATGCCCGACAGCCGGAATGCGCCATCCGCCAGCTTGACATACTTGAGCTGGTGCACGCGCCCCGTCTGGTCGGTCAGCGCGACCGGCAGGCCGTCGAAGTCCGGGGCGTCGCCGGCCACCTGGGCACCGCCGCTGCGGGTCACGTCGATGAAGAATCCGCCCACCTTCGACAGGCGCGTCAACCGGCCGACGGCGTCGTAGCGCTCGATCGTCATGGCTTCCGCGTCGTAATACAGATAGCCGCCCGATACCGCGACCAGTCGATCGTTGAGAGCGGGCGACGCCGGCGCGAATGCCGAGCCCGTCGATTGGAAGCTGGTCCAGTTGCCGTCGCCGCGCTGGACATTGATCAGCTTCGCGGGCTGGCTCATGTCCTTGTGAACGTCGGTGAAGAGGCCACGCTCGAAGCTGGGTTTCCAGTCGTCGCCCAGGAGCTTGGTGTCGTCCCTCATGAAAGGCTGCTCGCCGCTGGCGTACGGCACGCGCCGCGAGGAATTGAAGGTGACCTTCAGCGGCAGCCAGGACAACTGCCCGAGTTCGATCGGCTGCAGCTTCGCGCCCGTCAGCGCGACGATGGGATTGCCGTGGCAGGTGTCGCAGTTCGTCTGGAAGTACCGGTCCGTGATGGGCAAGCAGGAGTTCTTCTCGGGGACGTAGAGGCCCTCATCGCAGACGCAGTCGCCGCTCTCGGTCTCATAGTGAGCTCTCGCGACCCCGCCGCAGGACTTCGAGATTTGCACCGGGAAATCCGCGGTGTACTCCTCCTGCGTCCCTTCGCAGACCGTCTGGCCGTCCTTGATGGAATAGCGCGGAAAGTACTTCTGGCTGGCATGGATATAGCAATTGGCCGAAGCCGTGAACCACGCCCCCGAAGCGATAGAACACGCCCCCGCAGAGTAAACAATCGGCGAGCGGCAAATGCCTGGCGAGGGGCAGGAAGAATTCGCGAAAGCCAGTACACGCGCTTGAATGGCGTTCGGTTCGGTGGGGCGCCCGCTTCGCCCTGTCACCAACCAGTAGCCGGACAGGTTGGGATTGGGGTTGGGCGTAATGCCATCACCAGTTCCGCCAGTACACGCCGATGCGGGCAGGAAGCCCACGGATCCAGGATCGTTGGGTGGCGACCAGTCCGCGGGAAACGTCCGGTCATAAGCTCGCGCCCCCGACGTGCCCAGCAGCAGCAACCCAATGAGCAGTAGCGCAGCGAAGAAAGAAGGGAGGCGCCCGTGTCGGGCGTGCGGCGACGCATACATGGGCCACAACATGCCCGCGGCCGTGCTTCCGGAGGACACAAGAAACTGCACGGCCCGCAGGCACGCGCGCACGGCAATAGATAGCGGTTTCATCACTCCCCACCCGATCTGCAAGAAAAGCGGCAACAGGGAGGAGCAGCTCACGAACATGAGCCGATGTGCGAGGGTCCGGCGAGCGTCTGTCGCGCTCGGTGCCGGGCCGCCTCTCTCCCTGATTGAATGTGGCCGCGATTCTGCCGGAGGAAGGTGACACGCAGGCGAGTGCCCCTGCCCTTTACAGGTGTCACCAGGCCCTCACGGGGCCAGGCCTTGCCTCCCGGCAAGGCCCTCTTCCATCACGCCGCCTTCTTGGCGACCAGCGTCAGGATGTCGTAGCTCGCGACGAGCTCGCCGCGCTGGTTGGTGACCTGCACATCCCAGGCCACGACGCCCTGCGGCGGCTGGTCCGGGCGATTGCCGCGGTCGATGCGCCGCTTGCAGGTCAGGCGCGCCTGGATGGTGTCGCCGATCGCCACCGGATTGACGAAGCGCAGCGTGTCCAGCCCGTAATTCGCCAGCACCGGCCCGGGCGCCGGCGACACGAACAGCCCCGCCGCCGCCGACAGCACGAAGTAGCCGTGCGCGATGCGTTGCCCGAATTGCGTGTCCTTCGCCGCCACCTCGTCGAAGTGCATGTAGAAATAGTCGCCGCTGATGCCGCCGAAGTTGACGATGTCCGCCTCCGACACCGTGCGCCGATGCGTCAGCAGCGAGTCCCCGACCTGGATCTCCTCGAAGTGCTTGCGGAACGGATGGATCGCGTCCTCCGTCACCTTGCCGCCGCGCACGTACTCGCCGGTGATCGCCGTCAGCATCGTCGGCGAGGCCTGCACCGCGCAGCGCTGCAGGTAGTGCTTCACCGCCCGGATGCCGCCGAGCTCCTCGCCGCCGCCCGCGCGGCCCGGGCCGCCGTGCTTGAGCATCGGCAGCGGCGAGCCATGGCCGGTCGACTCGCCGGCCGCGTCGCGGTCCAGCACCAGCAGCCGGCCGTGGAAGGCGGCCGCGTGGTACACGGCCTGCGCCGCCAGCGCCGGCGTCTTCGTGACCACCGAGCCCACCAGGCTGCCACGCCCCTTGGCCGCGAGTGCGAGCGCCTCGTCGAAGTCGCCGTAGGTCATCAGCGTCGACACTGGCCCGAAGGCCTCGACGCTGTGCACCGCCTCGTTGCGCATCGCGTCGCGACACAGCAGCAGCGTCGGCGCGAAGAAGGCGCCATCGCCGACGCCCTCGCCCACCGGCGCGAAGCCGTCGCGCTCACCGAAGACGATCTCGTTGCCCTGCGCCAGCTGCGCCAGGCGCTCGGCCACGTCCGCCTGCTGCGCCTTCGATGCCAGCGCGCCCATGCGCACGCCCTCGATGGCCGGGTCGCCGACCTTGATCTTCGCCAGCCGCTCGCGCAGCGCCGCGGCCACCGCATCGGCCTGCGCCGCCGGCACGATCGCGCGTCGGATCGCCGTGCACTTCTGGCCGGCCTTGGCGCTCATCTCCCGCATCACTTCCTTGACGAAGAGATCGAATTCGGGATCGCCCGGCTGCACGTCCGGCGCCAGGATCGAGCAGTTGAGGCTGTCCGCCTCGGCGTTGAACGGCACCGAGCGGCGGATCAGGTTCGCATTGACGCGCAGCTGCGCCGCCGTGTCCGCCGAGCCGGTGAAGGTGACGACATCGGTCTCTTCCAGCCGGTCCAGCAGATCGCCGGAACCCCCGATGATCAGCTGCAACGCGCCCGCCGGCAGCAGGCCGGACTCCTCGATCAGCCGCACGCAGGCCTCGGCGACATAGCTCGTCGCGGTGGCCGGCTTGACGATGCAGGGCATGCCGGCGAGGAAGCTCGGCGCGAACTTCTCCAGCATCCCCCACATCGGGAAGTTGAACGCGTTGATGTGGACTGCGATGCCGCGCTTGGGCACCAGCACGTGCGTGCCCATGAACTGGCCGACCTTGCCGAGTTGTTGGGCCGGGCCTTCATGAACGATGTTGCTCGACGGCAGCTCGCGCCGCCCCATCGACGCGTAGGCGAAGAGCGTGCCGAAGCCGCCTTCGATGTCGATCCACGAGTCGGGCCGGGTGGCGCCGGTGTGGGCGGAGATCGCGTAGAGCGTTTCCTTGCGCTCCTGCAGGTAGGTGGCCAGGGCCTTGAGGATCGCCGCGCGCTGCTGGAAGTCCAGCGCGAGCAGCGACGGCAGCGCCTGCCGCCGCGCGAAGTCGAGGCTTTCGCCGAAGTCGATCTCCTCGGCATGGGTCTGCGCCACCAGCCGGCCGTTGATGGCGCTGTGCAGGCCGCGTGCGGCGGTCGAGCCGATCCAGCGACCGGCGATCAGGCTTTGGAGGACGGGGGTGGCGCTGAGACTCATGGCTGATATTTCCAGGTTCCGTTTTCGATCTTGACCATCACGCGGGCGCGTTGATCCAGGCCCAGGTGGTCGTTGGCGGACATGGTGAACACGCCATGCGCGCCGGGCAGTTCCTTCACGCCTTCGAGCGCGTCGCGCAGCGCCGCGCGGAACTGAGGCGTGCCGGGCTGACCCTTCTTGATCGCGTTCGGAATCGCCGCCTGCAGCAGCAGGCCCGCATCCCAGGCATGGCCGCCGAAGGTCGACACGCTGCCCTTGCCATAGGCCTTCTCGTACTCGGTCACATAGGCCTTGGCGCTCTTCTTGGCCGGATGGTCGGCCGGCAGCTGGTCCACCACCAGCACCGGGCCGGCCGGCAGGAAGGTGCCCTCGACATCCTTGCCGCCCACGCGCAGGAAGTCGTTGTTGGCCACGCCGTGGGTCTGGTAGTACTTGCCCTGGTAGCCGCGCTCCTTGAGCGTCTTCTGCGGCAGCGCCGCCGGCGTGCCGCTGCCGCCCACCAGCACCGCGTCCGGCTTGGCCGCCATGATCTTCAGCACCTGGCCGGTCACCGAGGTGTCGGTTCGGTTGTAGCGCTCGTTGGCGACGATGCTCAGGCCCTTGCTGGCGGCGACCTTGTTGAACTCGCCGTACCAGCCCTCGCCGTAGGCGTCGGCGAAGCCGATGTAGGCCACCGTCTTCACGCCCTGCGCCTGCATGTGGGTGGCGATGGCCAGCGCCATCATGATGTCGTTCTGCGGCGTCTTGAAGACCCACTTCTTCTTCGCATCCATCGGCTCGACGATGCGCGCCGACGCCGCCATCGAGATCATCGGCACCTGCGCCTCCGACACCGCGTCGATCATCGCCAGCGAGTTCGGCGTCACCGTCGAGCCCACCACCACGTCGACCTTGTGCTCGGTGATCAGCTTGCGGGTGTTGGCCACCGCGGTCGTCGTGTCCGACGCGTCGTCCAGCACGATGTAGTTGACCTTCTGCCCGGCGATGGTCTTGGGCATCAGCGCGAAGGTGTTCTTCTCCGGGATGCCCAGCGAGGCCGCCGGCCCCGTCGCCGAGACCGTCACGCCGACGTTGATGTCGGCGCGGGCGGCGCCGCCCAGCGCCATCAGCGCGGCGCCGGCCACGGCCAGCAGGGTCTTCTCGATGCGTGTCATGTCGTCTCCTTGGAATGTCGTTGTTCAGGAACGCAAGGGAATGGGAGGTACTGCTACTGCGACTGCAAGGGGGCGATGCTCCTCCGCGAAACCTTCATGAGACTTGCGGCGCGGGATCGCGCGGTGCCGGGTCGGCGGCTTCGGTCCGGACCGCGCCCAGGCCGCCGAAGAAGAGGTCCGCCACCATCGGCGCGACCGCCTCGTAGGTCAGCGCGCCATCGGGGCGCAGCCAGGTGAAGGTCCAGTTGATCATGCCGAACAGCAGCATGGTCAGCGGCTTGTGCAGGTGGGCGCCGCGCAGCTCCGGCCGCACCGCGGCCACCGCGTCGGCGAAGCGGCCCACCACCTGCCGCTCCACTTCGACCATGCGCTCGCGGTGCTCGTCGTCCAGGAACTTCAGGTCCTCGGTCAGCACGCGGTGCTCGTTCTGGGCCTCGCCGTAGGCCTGCACGAAGCGATGGATCAGGCCACGCAGGTGATCCTGCGGCGGCAGGCCCTGCGCGCTCACCTCGTCGACCAGGTCGACCAGGTGCTGCAGGTGGTTCTGGCAGATCTGCGCGAGCAGCTCATGCTTGTCGCGGACGTAGTGGTACAGCGTGGGCTTGCTGACCTCGCAGGCCTCGGCGACCTGGTTCATCGAGGTGGCCGGGTAGCCCTGGTTGGCGAAAAGTCGGGCAGCCTGCGCGAGGATCTCCTCGCGGGTGGCATCGAATCCGGGGGCGCGACCTCGGGCCATGGGTGTCGTTTTCCTTGTGAATCAGCGTTCGTCGAACGAGATCACGACGCGCGGCGTCAGGGCGTGGGCCTGACAGCTGAGGATGAATCCGGCCGCCACCTCGTGCTTCTCAAGGGCGAAATTCTTATCCATCCGGACCTCGCCCTCGATCAGCTTGCAGCGGCAGGTCGAGCACACGCCCGATTTGCAGGAGAACGGCACGTCCATCCCGGCCCGCGCCGCGGCGTCGAGCAGGCTGGGATCGCTCTTGCGGAACTCGATCTCGCGCGAGACGCCGTCGCGGATCACGAGCACCTTGGCGGCCTCGGCGTCCTCCTCGTGGATCTCGTGCGGCGCCGGACGGCCGGTCTGCATCTCCGGCGTGCCGAAGCGCTCGATGTGGATGTGGTCCTCGGGCACGCCGGCGGCGCGCAGCGCGGCCTCGGCCTGCTCGTTCATCTCGAAGGGCCCGCAGACGAAGACCTGGTCGATGCCGCCCGCCGGCACCGGCCCGGCCAGGAACTCGCCCAGCTTGGCCCGGTCCAGCCGGCCCGCCATCAGCGGGGCGTCGACATGCTCGCGCGAGAACACGTGATGCAGCGTCAGCCGCGTCATGTAGCGGTTCTTCAGGTCCTCGAGCTCTTCCTTGAACATCGCCGAGGCCGGCCGGCGGTTGCCGTAGATCAGCGTGAAGCGGCTCATCGGCTCGCGCGCCAGCACGGTCTTCATGATCGACAGGATGGGCGTGATGCCCGAGCCCGCCGCGATGCCGACGTAGTGCCGCGCCGACGCCGGGTCGATGGGCACGTGGAAGCGGCCCTGCGGCGGGAAGACCTGGACCTCGTCGCCGGCCTTGAGCTGCCGGTGCACCCAGGTGGAGAAGGCACCGCCATCGACATGGCGCACGCCCACGCGCAGCTCGTCGTCGTCGACGCCGGCGCAGATCGAGTACGACCGGCGCAGGTCCTGGCCGTCGACGTCGCCGCGCAGCGTCAGGTACTGGCCCTGCGTGAAGCGGAAGGTGTCGCGCAGCGCCTCGGGCACGTCGAAGCACAGCACGACGGCGTCGTCGGTGTCCTGGTGCTTGGCGCGCAGGCGCAGCGGGTGGAAGTGCAGGCTCATGGCGATGGCTCGGAAATCGTGAAAGGACGCGCGACCGGCGACGGCTCAGATCGGCTTGAAGTGTTCGAAGGGCTCGCGGCAGGCGAGGCAGCGGTACAGCGACTTGCAGGCGGTCGATCCGAAGGCGGACAGCTGCTCGGTGTGCGCGCTGCCGCAGCGCGGGCAGGCGATGGCCTCACGGCGGCGGACGATGCGCACTGGCACGCCCTGCCCCGCATCCACCGGCCCCGGCGGCGCGATGCCGTAGCGGCGCAGCTTCTCGCGGCCCTCGGCGGTGATCCAGTCGGTGGTCCAGGCCGGCGCGCGACGCATCGTCACGGTGATCTCGCCGAAGCGGGCCAGCGCCTCGCGCACGCTCTGCTCGATCGCCTCGGTCGCGGGACAGCCGGAGTAGGTCGGCGTCAGCACGACCTCCAGGCCATCGGCGGTCTCGCGCAGGTCGCGCACGATGCCGAGCTCGACCAGCGACACCGCCGGCACCTCGGGATCGAGGACCTGCGACAGCACTTCCCAGGCGGCGGACAGGCGCCCGCAGCCGAGGTCGGTGGGACCGGGACCCGCGTCGGACGAGGTCGGACGCGGACCAGCCGGCGTCAGCGACGACAGCCAGTCCAGGTGCGAGGGCGTCGGGGCAGCGTTCATGGTCGTCCTTGAAGCGTGGGCGTCGCCGCGCTCACCACACTCCGCCGGGGTAGGCGCGCTGCAGCGACTGCATCGTCGCCAGCATGTGGCCCATGTGCTCGCTGTGGACGCCGCGCACGCCGGCGTAGACGTGCGGCGTGTCCTTCGGGCGGGCCAGGCGCGCCTCGACCAGCACCTCGTCCATCGCGGCGTTCCAGTCCGGCTTGAGCGAGGACCAGGCCGGGCCCAGTCCGCTCGCCTCGGCGGCCGCATCGACCGCATCCGACGCGAACAGCTCGTTCACGTAGGGCCACAGCGCCGCCAGCGCGGTCGTCATGCGACGGGTCGATTCCTCGCTGCCGTCGCCCAGGCGCACGACCCACTCGGCGGCGTGCTGCTGGTGATAGCGGACCTCCTTCACCGCCTTGGCGGCGATGGCGGCGACCTCCGCGTCGCTGGAAGCCTGCAGCCGCGTCCACAGCGGCAGCAGCCAGCAGGCGGCGATCAGATTGCGCGCCTGCGTGAACGCGAAGTCGCCGCGCGGCAGCTCCATCAGCACGGGGTTCAGGTAGTGGCGCTCCTCGCGCAGGTAGGCGAGCTGGTCCTCGTCCAGCGGCTGCTCATTGAGCTGGCCGGCCCGGGTCAGCAGCGCGCGCGCCTGGCCCAGCAGGTCCAGCGCGATGTTGCCCAGCGCCAGGTCCTCTTCCAGCACCGGCGAGTGGCCGATCCATTCCGAGATCCGGTGCGACAGCACCAGGCAGGCATCGCCGACGCGCAGCAGGTACTGGACGTCCGCGCGCTGGCCGGGTTGAACGGAAGTGCTCATCGTCCGGTCCTCACATATGGTCCAGCGAGGCGGGCAGGTCATAGAAGGTCGGGTGGCGATACACCTTGTCCTCCATCGGGTCGAACATCATCGACTTCTCGCCCGGATCCGACGCGACGATCGCCGACGAGGGCACGACCCAAATGCTCACGCCTTCCTGGCGGCGGGTGTAGACGTCGCGGGCCATCTGCAGGGCCATCCTCGCGTCGGGCGCATGCAGGCTGCCGCAGTGCTTGTGGTCCAGGCCCGCCTTGTTGCGGACGAAGACTTCCCACAGGGGCCATTCATTGGCGCCGGTCGTTTGGTTCATGCTCATGATTCGTGTGCCTGGAAGGTCGTGTCGGAGGGCCTGATCGCGCGATCAGGCCGCCTGGGCGGCGGTGGCGCGCTTGTTCGCGTGGGCCAGCGCGGCGTCGCGCACCCAGGCGCCCTCCTCCCAGGCCTTGACGCGGGTGGCCAGCCGCTCGGTGTTGCAGGGACCGTTGCCGCCGACGACGCGCCAGAACTCGTCCCAGTCGATCGCGCCGAAGTCGTGCTGCTCGCGCTGCGCATTCCACTTCAGGTCGGGGTCGGGCAGCGTCACGCCGAGCAGCTCGGCCTGCGGCACGGTCGCGTCGACGAACTTCTGGCGCAGCTCGTCGTTGGTCAGGCGCTTGATGCCCCAGCGCATCGACTGCTCCGAGTTCGGCGAGTCCTTGTCCGCCGGGCCGAACATCATCAGCGACGGCCACCACCAGCGGTTCACCGCGTCCTGGACCATGGCCTTCTGCGCCGCGGTGCCCTCGCGCATCATGACCAGCAGGCTCTCGTAGCCCTGGCGCTGATGGAAGGATTCCTCGCGGCAGATGCGGATCATCGCGCGCGCATACGGCCCGTAGGAGCAGCGGCACAGCGGCACCTGGTTCATGATCGCCGCGCCGTCGACCAGCCAGCCGATCACGCCGATGTCGGCCCAGGTCAGCGTCGGATAGTTGAAGATCGAGCTGTACTTGGCCTTGCCGGTGTGCAGCGCGTCCAGCATCTGATCGCGGCTGGTGCCCAGCGTCTCCGCGGCCGAGTACAGGTAGAGCCCGTGCCCGCCCTCGTCCTGCACCTTGGCCAGCAGGATGGCCTTGCGCTTGAGCGTCGGGGCGCGCGTGATCCAGTTGCCCTCGGGCAGCATGCCGACGATCTCGGAATGCGCATGCTGGCTGATCTGCCGCACCAGCGTCTTGCGGTAGTGCTCCGGCATCCAGTCCTTGGCCTCGATGAAGTCGCCCGCGTCGATGCGGGCCTCGAAGGCCTCGTTGCGCTGCTGCTCCTCGGCGGTCTGCAGCTTGGCCGCCTGGTCCTGCGGACCGACGCTCATGGCTTGCGTGTACATGGGGACTCCTTACGAATGCTTCGGACGCTGGTCGACGACGCGGCGCGCCTTGCCCACCAGCGTGCGTTCGATCGAATCGGGGGCGCCGACCGTCACGCGGGTCGACACGCCGATCAACGTCTTGATGCGGTGCTGCAGCGACTTCGACGCCGCCTGCGCGTCGCCGCCCGCGGCCGAGAGCTCGCAGCGCACCTCGACCTCGTCGAGGTGGCCGTCGCGGCTGACGACGATCTGGTACTGGCCGGACAGGCCAGGCTCGGCGAGCACCAGTTCCTCGATCTGCGTCGGGAACAGGTTGACGCCGCGGATGATCAGCATGTCGTCGCTGCGGCCGACGATCTTGCCCATGCGGCGCATGCTGCGCGCCGTCGGCGGCAGCAGCCGCGTGAGGTCGCGCGTGCGGTAGCGGATCACCGGCAGCGCCTCCTTGCTCAGCGAGGTGAAGACGAGCTCGCCCTCCGAGCCCTCGGGCAGCACCTCGCCGGTCTCGGGGTCGATGATCTCGGGATAGAAGTGGTCCTCCCAGATCACCGGGCCGTCCTTGGTCTCGATGCACTCGGACGCGACGCCCGGCCCCATCACCTCGGACAGGCCGTAGATGTCGACCGCGTCGATGCCGGCCTTGTGCTCGATCTCGCGGCGCATCGCCTCGGTCCAGGGTTCGGCGCCGAACACGCCGGTCTTGAGCGAGCTCGCGCGCGGGTCCAGGCCCTGGCGCACGAACTCCTCGACGATCACCTGCATGTAGCTCGGCGTGACCATGATCACGTCGGGCTTGAAGTCCTGGATCAGCTGGACCTGCTTCTCGGTCTGGCCGCCCGACATCGGGATCACGGTGCAGCCCAGCCGCTCGGCGCCGTAATGCGCGCCCAGGCCGCCGGTGAACAGGCCGTAGCCGTAGGCGACATGGACGATGTCACCCGCGCGCGTGCCGGCGGCGCGCAGCGAGCGCGCGACCAGGTCGGCCCAGGTGTCGATGTCGCGCCGCGTGTAGCCCACCACCGTCGGCTTGCCCGTGGTGCCCGAGGACGCGTGCACCCGCACGACCTGCTCGCGTGGCACAGCGAAGAGGCCGAACGGGTAGTTGTCGCGCAGGTCCTTCTTGGTCGTGAACGGGAACAGGCGCAGGTCGGCCAGGTCCTTCAGGTCGTCCGGATGCACGCCCTTGGCGTCGAAGGCGGCCCGGTAGTGCGGGACGTTCTCGTACGCATGCTTGAGCGTCCACTTCAGGCGCTGCAGCTGCAGCGCGCGCAGCTCGTCCTGGCTGGCGCGCTCGATGGGCTCGAGGTCCTCGGGCCGGAAGGTCTTCACCGTCATGGGTCTCGTCTCCTTGTCGCCGCGGGCTCGGGCCGGCTCAGCCGGGCAGCGGCAGGTCCGCCACCACGGGCCGGCCCTTCATGCGGTAGGACCGCCCGCGGAAGACCGCGATCAGCTCGTCGCGTTGATTGGTGATGCGGATGTCGTAGACGCCGATGCGGCCGGCCAGCGAGGTCTCGCTGGCGCGCGCCGTCAGGACATCCCCCAGCCGGGACGGCGCGACGAGGTCGATCGCGAAGCCCGACGCCACCGTCATCTCGTTGTGCGAGTTGCAGGCGAAGGCGAAACAGGAATCGGCCAGCGTCGTCACGAAGCCGCCGTGGCAGATGTCGAAGCCGTTGAGCATGTCCTCGCGCACCGTCATCGACAGCGTCGCGGTGCCGGGGCCGATCGCGTCGATGCACAGGCCCAGGCCCTGCGACGCGCGGTCGTTGGCGAACATGGTGTCGCGCACCGCCTCGGCGATGCGCTGCGGATCGAGGGCCTCGCGCATCAGCGGTCCTTGAACACCGGCGCGCGCTTGGACAGGAAGGCGGCCGCGCCTTCCAGGTAGTCGTGCGCGTAGCCGAGCTGGCTCTGCAGCTTGGCTTCGAGCTTGAGCGCGTCCTCGAACTCCAGGTCCATCGACGCATCGAGCGCCTGGCGCGTCTGCACCAGCGCGCGGGTCGGCATCTTCGCCAGCTTCTGCGCGGTGGCCATGGCCTCGCTCTGCAGCTCGGCATCGGCGACGCAGCGCGCGATCAAGCCCCAGGCCTGCGCGTCGGCGGCGGGCAGCTTGTCGCCCAGCAGCGCCAGTTGCATCGCGCGGGCGCGGCCCACCAGCCGCGTCAGCAGCCAGGTGCCGCCGCAGTCGGGCACCAGTCCGATCTTGGAGAAGGCCTGGATGAACGAGGCCGACTGGCCAGCCAGCACCAGGTCGCAGCCCAGCGCGAAGTTGGCGCCGGCGCCCGCGGCGACGCCGTTGACCGCGCAGACGGTCGGCACCGGCATGCTGCGCAGGCGCAGCGCCAGCGGGATGTAGTAATGGTCCAGCAGGTTGCCGATGTCCTTGGCCTTGGGCTTGCGCTGCGGATCGACGTCGCCCGCGTGTTCGTCGAACTCGGGCTTGATGTGCGGGTCGGACAGGTCTTGGCCGGCGCAGAACGCGCGGCCGGCGCCGGTGATGAGCACCGCCCTCACCGCCTCGTCGTGCGCCGCCTCGTCCAGGGCGATGCGCAACTGGCCCAGCAGGCCGGTCGTGAACGCGTTCAGCGCCTGCGGCCGGTTCAGCGTCAGGACGCGCACGGCGCCTTCGGTGCTGATCAGCAGCGGACTGTCTTCGGCGGTGGACGGGGGGGTGGGGGTGGTGCTCATTCGGCTTGTCTCCTCGGCCTGAGGGGGATTCAGCTTTTGCAGCTTTTTTTGATCGGCTTCTATTTACCGACCGGTCGGTAGATACTACGAGCCATCGGATCCCAACACAAGGCCAGCGACCTAGGGTTACCACCAAGATCGCGGTCATTTACAGGGAAAGTTCCCCTGGTGCTGGGGCCGAGGACGCCCGAACCACGATAGGAGACGAATCCATGCCCTGCTATGCCATCGACGGCCTGTCGCCGGTCGTCCATCCCAGCGCCCATGTGCATCCGACGGCGGTGCTGATCGGGGACGTGATCGTCGGGCCGGACTGCTACGTCGGGCCCTGCGCCTCGCTGCGCGGCGACTTCGGGCGGATCCGGCTGATGGCGGGCGCCAACGTGCAGGACACCTGCGTGATCCACGGTTTCCCGGGGTCGGACACCGTCGTCGAGGCCAACGGCCACATCGGCCACGGCGCGGTATTACACGGCTGCGTGGTGCGCCACGACGCGCTGGTCGGCATGAACGCGGTGGTGATGGACGAGGCGGAGGTCGGCGCCTACAGCATCGTCGCGGCCTGCGCGTTCGTGCGGGCGGGGCTGAAGCTGCCGGAGAAGTCGCTGATCGCCGGGCTGCCGGCCAAGGTGATGCGGCCGCTGACCGAGGACGAGATCCGCTGGAAGCGCGAGGGCACCGAGACCTACCAGGACCTGGCGCGGCGCTGCCACGCCAGCCTGGTCGAGGTCAGCCCGCTGGCCGAGGAAGAGGCCGACCGACCGCGCCTGCAGGTCGGCGGCCCCAAGACGCTGGTGGCGACAAGACGCGAGGACGACGGCAGCGCCTGAGCGTGCTGGCGCCGCCTTGAACGCGGTGGCGGCGCCTGGGCGCCGTCAGACCATTTCGGCCCGCTGCACCTGCACCTGATCGATCAGCGCGGTCACCAGGCCGGACGTCAGCCCGTGCACGCCAGCGCCGGAGCAGGCTGCGGCGCCGGCCGCGACGGCCCAGCGCAGGTGCTCCTCGGGCTCCTGGGTCGCGCCGTTCATCAGGCTGTAGAGCAGCCCGGCCATGGCGGCATCGCCGGCGCCGATCGTGTCCACGACCGCGTCCAGCGGCGGCGGCGCGGCGCTGAGGTCGGCCTTCGGATGGAACAGCTGGGCGCCGCGCTCCCCCAGCGTCAGCATCACGATGGCGCGCGGGTTCCAGGCGGCGATCTGCGCCAGGCCGACATGGTGGTCGCGGCTGCGGAACAGCCCGCGCAGGTCTTCGTCCGACACCTTGATCACGTCCGCCAGCCGGCACATGCGCTCCAGCGTGCGGTCATAGCGCGAGTCCATCGAGATCCGGTAGTTCGGGTCGTAGCTGATGCGGGCGCCCTCGTCCTTGAGGGACTCGGCCAGCGCGATCAGCCGCGCGGCCAGCGGCTCGCGCGTCAGGCTGATCGAGCCGAAGTGGGCCCAGCGCAGCGCCCGGCGCCAGCCGGCGGGCAGCGCATGGGGGCGGAAATGCAGGTCGGCGCTGTCGTCGCCGACGAAGGCGTACTCCGGCGGCGACACCTGATGGACGAAGGCCATCAGCGGCGACTTGGCGAACTGCTGGATGAAGCGCAGGTCCAGGTGGGCGTCCGCGCTGGCCTGCCAGAGTTCCTGGCCGAAGGGGTCCTTGCTCAGGCCACCGGCGAAGGCGCTGAGCTGGCCGAGCCGCGACATCGCGATGGCCACGTTCCACGGCGAGCCCCCGCTGCGGCTGCACCAGGTGCCGGGACCGGTGCGGATCATGTCGGTGAGGGCCTCGCCGAAGGAGACGAAGCTGGCCAGGTCCGCATGGACCACGGTCGTGGGGGTCAAGCTCATTCCGGGATTCGAACGCGCCTGACCTTCCGGTGCAAGTGACAAGTCCTACAGGGTGTCGATGCGAGGGCGGGGTTGACATCGCGCACGGCCGCGGCGCCGGCGTGGCCGGATCGCACGCCAAGAAGGGCCCGGGCGGGCGCGGACGGCGCGCCGGCGGCACAATCGCTCCCCATGACCGATGGTGTGATTCCGCTGCTCGATCTGCGCCAGATCGGGCGGACGCCTCCCGTGCCGCATCCCCTCCCCCCGCCCCGCCCGGGGCCGTGGCTGGACGCGCGCGGCCGGCCGCTGCGCGACCTGCGCATCTCGGTCACCGACCGCTGCAACTTCCGCTGCAGCTACTGCATGCCGAAGGAAGTGTTCGACAAGCACTACGCCTTCCTCCCCCACCGCGACCTGTTGTCCTTCGAGGAAATCACCCGTCTGGCGGGCGTCTTCGCCGGCCTGGGGGTTCAGAAACTGCGCCTGACCGGCGGCGAACCGCTGCTGCGCCGCAACCTCGAGGCGCTGATCGCCCAGCTGGCCGAGCTGCGCACGCCCGAGGGCCAGCCGCTCGACCTGACGCTGACCACCAACGGCTCGCTGCTGGCGCGCAAGGCGCGGGCGCTGCGGGACGCGGGCCTGCGCCGGGTCACCGTCAGCCTGGACGCGCTCGACGACGCCATCTTCCGCCGCATGAACGATGTCGACTTCCCGGTCGCCGAGGTGCTGCGCGGCATCGAGGCCGCCCAGGCCGCCGGCCTGGCGCCGATCAAGGTCAACATGGTGGTCAAGCGCGGCACCAACGACGACCAGATCGTCCCCATGGCGCACCACTTCCGCGGCACCGGCGTGGTGCTGCGCTTCATCGAGTACATGGACGTCGGCATGAGCAACGGCTGGCGCATGGACGAGGTGCTGCCGTCCGCGCAGGTCCTGGCCCGCCTGCGCGAGGACGCCGAGCTGGTCCCGCTCGCCGCCACCGTGGAGGGCGAAACCGCCACCCGCTGGGGCTACGCCGACGGCAGCGGCGAGATCGGCCTCATCTCCAGCGTCACCCAAGCCTTCTGCGGCGACTGCAACCGCGCGCGGCTCTCCACCGAGGGCCGGCTCTACACCTGCCTGTTCGCCGGCGATGGCCACGACCTGCGCGCGCTGCTGCGCGGCGACGGCGAGCACCCGCCGCGGTCCGACGCCGAGATCGCCGCCGCGCTGGGCGCGCTCTGGACCCGGCGCGGCGACCGCTACTCGGAGCTGCGCGCCAGCCTGCCGGCGGCGGACTCCGGCCCGGCGCGCCGCGTCGAGATGCACTACATCGGCGGCTGATGCGCGCCACCGCGCTGATCCTCTGCGGCGGCCGCGCCACCCGCATGGGCGGCGTCGACAAGCCGCTCCAGCCCTTCCAGGGCCGGGCGCTGGTCCACCACGTCATCGAGCGCATCGCCCCCCAGACCGGCGGCCGGATCCTCATCAGCGCCAATCGACACCTCGACGACTACCGCCGCCTCGGCCACCCAGTCCTGCCCGACCCGCTGCCGGACTTCCCCGGACCGCTGGCCGGCATCCTCGCCGGACTGACGGCGCTTGCGGATGCCCGCACTGCCTCCGGCCCCCGCCTCACCGACGCCTCCGACGCGGACGGTGCCTCGCCCGTTGATCGCGGCCCCGACGACCGCCCTCCCGGCGACCACAGCGCGGGGGATCGCGGTCCCGGCGACGGTAATGACCGCGTCGGCACCGACTGGCTGCTCGTCGTCGGCGGCGACTGCCCCTGGCTGCCGACCGACCTGCTCGACCGCCTGGCCGCCGGCCTCGCACCGGACCACAGCGCCGCGATGGCGCTGGGCCGCGAGGCGCCGGGCGAGCCGCTGCGCCCCCAGCCCTTGGCCAGCCTGATCCATGTCCGGCACCGTGCCGGGCTGGCGGCGGCGCTGGACGCGGGCGAACGGCGCGTCGAGGGCTGGCTGCGTTCGCTGCCGCTGGCGCGGGTCGCCTTCGACCGGCCGGCGGACGAGCGCGCCTTCGCCAACATCAACGACAGGAGCGAGCTTGAGCGACTCGAACGACTGGACCGCGGCTGAGGGCCGACCGGCCGAGGGGGTGATCACGCTGCGCCTGCTGACCGAAGCGGACCTGCCGGCCTACAAGGCCTTGCGCGACGCGATGCTCGCGCGGCACGAGCAGGCCTTCACCTCCGACGCCGAGACCGAGCGCGCCCGCGAGGCCTCAAGCTACCGCGTGCGGCTGCATCCGCAGGCGGGCGGCAAGTCACTGTTCACGCTGGGCGCGTGGTCGGGCGAGCGGCTGGTGGGCGCCCTGACCTGTGAGCACGAGAACCGCAAGAAGGTGATGCACGTCGCGCACCTGATCGGGATGATGGTCGACGACGAGGTCCGTGGACGCGGCATCGGCAAGCGCCTGCTGCGACAGGCCCTGGCGCTGCTGCGTCGCGAGCCGCGGCTGGAGACGGTCACGCTCAGCGTCACGGCGGGCAACCAGGCGGCGATCGCGCTCTACCGGCAGGCCGGCTTCACCCGCTACGGCCACCTGCCCCGCGCCATCCGCCTCTCCGATGGCCGCTACTACGCCAAGGACCTGATGAGCCTCGACCTGAGGCCTTGATCGCAGCAGACGCCCAGGCCCGCCGCCAGCGAGCGTCGCTGGGGCCGGAATACCGCTTGGGGGTCCAGGAGGGATCCCCCATGCGGTGTGGAGAGCCCGCGCCTGGCGTCCCGCAGTCCTTCCGGCGCAAGGCGCTCAATCACACGCCGCTGCGGGAACAGCCGCGACGTCGACGTCCACCGTCAACTCGTCCTGGATCGCGAGCAGCCCTCCGAGGATGGAGAACGGCGTGATGCCGAAGTCGCTCTGACGGAGGACGAGCGCCCCCTGCGTCCTCAGGACCGAGCCCCCCGCATCCCCCGCAGGACGGACCACCCGCACCGGCACGTCGAGCAGGCGGGTCTGACCGTGCCAGGTAACCGCGAGCTTGAGCGCCAGCACCGGGAAGGCGCCGGCGACGGCGGTGCTGCGCATCGCGATGACCGGGAAGCGCTCGCCGTCGACGGCCCGGAGCAGGTTGGCGCGGGTGCCGGCCACGTCGGACGCCGAGGGTGTGCTGGCGAACTCGGGCCCCAGCGGCGCGCGCCACTCGGGTTTGTCGATGGCCAGGTCGTCGAGCCGGAAGGCCAGTTCGACGCCGGCGCCGGCGATGCCGTCGGTGGGAACGAAGACTTGGCCGGTGAGCCGCTCGACGCCGATCACGTGGTTGTGGCCGACCTTGGCGAGGCGTCCGGCGCGAAAGACGTGGATGCGGACCTGCGAGGTGGCGGCGTCGACACGATAGAGCCGGCCTTCGCCGCGTTGCTGCGCGGCCAGCCAGGCCGTGCAGGACGACGGCCCTGGCGACGATGGGGCCTCGCTGGCGCCGGGCGTCGTGGCTGTCGGCGTTGTCGCTGTCGGCGTCGTGGCGGGAGGCGCAGTGCCGCACCCGGCCAGCGCGCCTCCGAGCAGCAGCGCGGCGATCACCGGCGCGGCCGACCTTCCGCCGCCGCGCCGATGCGCGCCTGGAGCCACCTCATTTGCCGGCGTCAACACTTGCATAGGGGTAAACCAAGAGTGGTCAGAACTACATTCTGAACGGCATAAACGAGCTGGTCGCACTAGCATTGCGACATCATGACGACACCTCGCACGGAGACTGCCATGGCACGCCAAGCCACCGACCTGATGGCGCAGTACGCCGCCTACCACCGCGATCGCCGCAACATCGCCACCCATTTTGTCGGCATCCCGCTGATCGTCTTCGCGATCGGCGTGCTGCTGGCGCGGGCGCAATTCCATGTCGGCGACTGGACGGTTTCCGCCGCCTGGCTGGTCTGGGGCGGCGCGACAGTCTGGTACCTGACGCGGGGCAACTTCGTGCTGGGCCTGTCCACGGCGCTGGTCAACGCGGTGCTGATGGCGCTGGCGCATCCGCTGGCGGACGGCTCCTTCGGCAGCTGGCTGGCCTGGGGCCTGGGCAGCTTCATCGTCGGCTGGATCATCCAGTTCGTCGGTCACTATTACGAGGGCCGCAAGCCCGCCTTCGTCGACGACCTGGTGGGATTGCTGGTCGGCCCGATGTTCGTCGTCGGCGAGGCCCTGTTCGCGATGGGCTGGGGCCGCGACCTGCTCGCCGAGATCGAGCGCCGCGCCGGCCCGACCCATCTGCGCGACCTGACCCACCCGGCCTGATCGGGGACGGCTGGCGCGGACCGAGCGGGCCGATCCCGCCAGCGGGACCGCACGTCACCCCTTGTGGGGGTCGGGTCTTGCAGGGGCTTGCAGCCCCGGTCCAAGGCGCTTATCTTGGACGTCCGAGTTCCGTCAGATGTCGCCAGGAGGCCCCATGAAACCGGTGTCCGAACTGCTGAAGAATCGCGGCCCGAGCGTCTGGCGCGTCGCGCCGGAAGCCACGGTGTTCGATGCGCTGCACCTGCTCGCGCAGCACGATGTCGGCGCCTTGCTGGTGATGGAGGGCGATCGGCTGCTCGGCATCTTCTCGGAGCGCGACTACACGCGGAAGATCGCCCTGCAGGGGCGTGATTCGCGGCACACGCCGGTCAAGGATGTGATGACGCCCAACGTGTTCGTGGTGAAGCCCGACACCGACTGCCGCGAATGCATGAGCCTGATGAGCCAGCGCAAGATCCGCCACCTGCCCGTCGTCCAGGGCAACCAGGTCGTGGGCATGCTCTCGATCCGCGACTTGATGGACAACATCATCGCCGACGACGAAATGACGATTGCCCAACTCCAGAGCTACATCTACGGATAAGGGCGAAGCCCCGCAGGCAAGGCGCGGCGCGGTCAGCCTGGCCAGAATTGAAGCGCACTGTCGGCGCCGGACTTCGGCGGGCGTGCCTTCGGGGTCTTGTCGGGGGATGAGGGAGTGCCCATCGCGATCCAGCCGAGCAAGGTCTCGCCGGGCTCGCAGAACGCGGCGATGAGGCCCGGATCGCGCGCCTTCGCACCGCTGAGCATCTTTCCGCCGAAACCCAGCGCCTGCGCGGCATTCAGGAAATTGGTCAGCGCGCCACCGACGCAGGCCCACTGCTCATGCGCCGGCACCTGCGGATGACCCAGGTCCAGGCGCGCGACCACCGCCACCGTCACCGGCGGGCGCAGCGCGCGCTCCTCGTCCATCGCGATGCCCGTCTCGTCCTTGCCCGCCCGGCGCGCAGCCGCCGCGAACAGCGCGGCCATCGACCGGCGCGCCTCCCCGCGCACGACCTTGAATCGGAACGGCACCAGCGCCGCATGGTCAGGCGCGTGCAGCGCCGCCTCCGTCATCGCGGCCAGCGCCGCATCGTCCGGGCCCGGCTCGATCAAATACTTCGGACCCACCGATGCGCGCGTGAGCAGCAGCTTCAGGGCTTGGTCGTTCATGGCGCCCCTCCTTCATCCAAGGGCTTGCGGCATCGTGCCGCCGAAGCGGCGACCCACGACGCCGCCAATCAATGATTCAAGCGCCGCCGCGCCGCGTAGGAGCAGGCATCGACGGCCATCACCAGCATCAGCATCGCCAGCAGCACGGTGCAAGTCTCCCGCATCTGGAACAGGCTCAGGTGCAGGCTGAGCATCTGCCCCAGACCTCCCGCACCCACGACGCCCAGCACCGTCGCGGCACGGATGTTGTTCTCCCATCGGTAGAGCGTGTAGCTGAGCAGCTGCGGCGCCGCCTGCGGCAGCGTCGCGAAGGCGAAGACCTGCCAGCGCGACGCGCCCGCCCAGCGCAGCGCCTGGGCGGTCTGCGGCGGCGCGTTCTCGAGCGCCTCGGCCATCAGCCGGCCCAGCACGCCGGTCGTGTGCAGCGCCAGCGCCAAGGTGCCCGGCATCGGCCCCAGTCCCGCCGCCACCAGCAGCAGCGACGCCCAGACCAGCTCCGGCACGCTGCGCAGCGCATTGAGCAGCAGCCGCGATGCCCAGCGCAGCGGCCCCGGCGGCCGACTCGCCAGCAGCGCCACCGCGAGTCCGGCGATCGCCGCCAGCCCGCTGCCCAGCGCCGACATCGCCAGCGTCTCCAGCGCGCCCTGCCCGACCCGACCGAGGAAGTCCGGCGCGAGTTGAGGCGGGAAGAACTCGGCCAGGAAGCGGCCCATCTCCGCCAGGGCACCGGCGCCGAGCAGCTCGCCCCAGCGCAGCGGCAGCGTGACGACGCTCATCACCAGCAGCGCCAGCAGTGCCGCCAGCAACGCCCGCAGCCCCCAGCGCGCGGGCGGTCGGGCGGACAGCGGATGCCGCGACTCGCCGCCCTGCCCCGCGGTGCGCGCCGGCCGCAGCCAGGCGCTGATGCGGTCGGCCATGGCCACCAGGGCGATGAAGATCAGCAGGATGGTCGCCACCTCGGAGCCGGCGAACATCTTGGTCGCGTTGTCCAGTTGCTGGCCCAGCCCACCGGCGCCGACGAAGCCCAGCACCACCGAGGAGCGGATCGCGCATTCCCAGCGGTAGACGGTGTAGCTGACCAGTTCCTCCGAGCAGCTGGGCAGCGCGCCGAAGAGCAGCGCCTGCAGCCGCCCCGCGCCGCCGCGCAGCAGCGCCTGCGTCGGCGCGGCGTCGGCGCTCTCCAGGATCTCGGCGTAGACCTTGCCCAGCATCCCGCCGTAGGACAGCGCGATCGCCAGCACGCCCGCGCCCGGTCCCAGGCCGATCACGCGCACCAGCATCAGCGCCCACACGAGCTCCGGCACCGAGCGCAGCACGATCAGCACTGCTCGCACCGCCCAGCGCAGCGCCGCCGGCCCCGCCGCCATGCGGCCGCTCAGCGCCGACACGGACAGCCGCGCCGTCGCCAGCAGCGCCAGCGGCACCGCGATCACCCAGGCGAGCGCCAGCCCGACCGTCGCTATCGCCACGGTGCGCCAGGTGTCGGCGGCGAGCATGGTCAGGAACTCGAGGTCCACGCGCGGCGTCAGGAACTGCCCGGCAAAGCGCATCGTCGCGCGCAGGCTGCGCTCGTCCAGCAGCGCCCAGGGTCGGAACTCGCACCAGACCAGCAGCGGCCACAGCACGACCAGCGCGGCCACCACGAGCCCGAGCCGCCGAGCGGCCGCTGGGTCGCGCCGCCACGGCGCCGTGGCCGTCGATGACAACGCGCGGTCGGTGCCACCTCCGCCGCCACGACCGCTTCCCGGGCCGTCGTGCCGTTCGGCGCTGCCGGCGTTCATCGGCACATCGCCTGCGGCGGTGCGGCGGTCATCGGCGCGTCGTCGGGCATCGAGGGGGATTCATTCAGCAGGTCGGCGTAGATCTCGTCCAGTTGGCGGGCGCCGAGGTCCTGCGGCGGGCCGTCGTAGACGAGTCGGCCCTGGCGCAGCGCGATCACGCGCGGGAACAGGCGGCAGGCGAGATCGACCTGATGCAGGCTGCACACGAGGGTGCGGTCCTGAGCGCGCGCGGCGTCCTGCAGGACGGCGAGCACCCGCTGCGCGCGCTGCGGATCGAGGGCCGAGAGCGGCTCATCGGCGAGCCAGAGCCGTGCCTGGGACACCAGCAGTCGCGCCACGGCCACGCGCTGGCGTTCGCCGCCGGAGAGCTGGTCCACGCGCGACCAGAGCCGGGCGCCGAGCTCCAGCCGGTCCAGCGCGTCGAAGGCCAGCCGGGCCTGGGCCTGGTCGGGGCTGAACAGCATGCGCAAGCTGCGGGCCACCGAGGCACCGGGCAGCCGACCGGCCAGCACGGCGGTCACGACGCGCTGGCGCGGGGGCAGCGGTGGGTGCTGCGGCGCCAGCATCAGCGTGCGGCGCAGCTGGTGGCGTTCGCGGGAGGACAGCGCCCAGCCGTCCTGGCCGCCCAGGCGCAGCGTGCCAGCGGCGGGGCGCGAGGCCAGGGCCAGCGCATGCAGCAGCGAGGTCTTGCCGGCGCCCGAGGCGCCGATCAGCGCGACCTGCTCGCCGGGCTCGATCCGCAGCGACAGCGGCTCGATCAGCGTGCGCGCGCCGGCCTGCAGCCGCAGGCCTTCCAACACCAGCAGGGACATCGCGCTCGTCTCAGCTCACTTCAGCAGGCCGGCGTTCTCGGCGGCCGCCTTGATGCCGGCGTAGTTCTCCGGCTGCGTTGGCACGAACTTCGTCGCGCGCTGCAGCTCGAGGATCTCCTTGCCTTCCGGCGTCGAGGGGCTCAGCTTCAGGAAGGCGGCCTTGAGCTTTTCCTTCGTCGCGGCGGGCAGGTCGGCGTGGACGCTCCAGTTGTAGTCGTAATACGGCGGGGTGGTGAAGAACACCTTCAGGGTGCCGGTGTCGACCTTCTTCTCGGCGACCAGTTTTTCCCAGACGGAGATGTTGAGCGCGCCGGCGTCGACCTTGCCGGACGCGACTGCGGCGACGGTGGCGTCATGCGCGCCGGAGAAGGAGATGCGTTTGAGGTCGGTATCGGGATTGATCTTCGCGGCGAGGAGGAAGGAGCGCGGCATCAGGTGGCCGGAGGTCGAGGAGGCGGAGCCGAAGCTGAGCGTCTTGCCTTTGAGGTCCTCGAGCTTGCGGATGCCGGACTGGGTATCGGTGATGAAGACGGAGCGGAATTTTTCGTCTTCCTCGCGTTGCACGAGGGGGACGATCTTGCCGCCGGAGCGCACGTTCGCCTGCACGAAGGTGAAGCCACCGAACCAGGCCAGTTCAACCTTCTTGTTGGCGAGGGCCTCGACGGCGGCGGCGTAGTCGGTGACGGGGGTCCACTCGACCTTCACGCCGAGTTCCTTCTCGAGGTACTTGCCGAGCGGCGCGAACTTGCGCGCCAGTTCGGTTGGTGACTCGTCGGGAATGGCGGTCACGCGGAGGACCTGGGGCGGAGTCTGAGCCTGCGCGGAACCGATGCCGCTCGCGATGATCAGCGAGGCGGTGGCGATCCCCTGCAGCGCACGGCTGACATGGTGGAAGAGGCTGGACATCAGAGAGCTCCTGGGGGTGAGTTATCCGCGGTCAAAGAACTGGCTACCCGAGCGGCGGCCGCATGAGCCAGCGCCAAGAGGACTGCCGGCAGTCAAAGAACTTGCCGCCCTTAGGGCGGCCGCAGTAGCCAGCGACATCGGATGGCCGTTGCGAGCGGCCCGAGGTTGCGCCGAGGAGCGGAGCCGTACTGTCGTACGGCGAGCACCGCAGGCGCAAGATCGGGCCGCGCAGCCGGCCAGCCGATGTCGCTGGCGGAGGGGCGTGGGGGTCGAACCCACCCAACGGCGCATGGCGCCATTCACCGGATTTGAAGTCCGGCCGATCCACCGGGGTCGTTGCCTCTCCGTTGTTGGGGTGTGGGGTGTTCGATGAACAACTGGCAGTCGTTCCGCAGCCGATGGGCGTCGCCCACGCGCCGGAGCAGTCCGACCTTGTCGAAGAACTCCAGCACCTGGATGGCGCGCTTGCGGCCCAGGCCGCTGCGGTCGCGGAACTCCGCGGCCTTCACGTCGCCGTCGGCTGCCGAGTCCCTGGCGATCCGTGCCAGAGCCTGGATCGCCGGGGGCGCATGGTACAGGTCCTTCACCACCTGGAACAGTTCCCCGCGCTGGGCCAGCCGTGCCAGCGTCGTGCGCACCAGCGCCTCGGGCTCGCCGGCCTCCTTGGCCAGGTCGCGGGCCCAGACGCCTTCGAAGCCGGCCGCCAGCAGCCGCGGCATGACCTTCTGAGCCAGCCGTTCATCCAATGCCGACAGCTGCACGCCATGCGCCGGCAGATGCACGGTCGCCCCGCTGACGACGACGCGCCCTGCCGCGGCCAGCCGCTGCACGAGCGCGCGCCACAGCGGCTCGGCCATGCGCGGCGCGGCCAGCCGGCGCCAGCGCGCGAGGTCGGGCCCGAGTTCTTCCGGCTGCTCCTGGTGATAGCGCTGCAGGCGTTCCTGCGCGGTGTAGGCCCACTGGGCTGTCTGCGCGGCGCCGAGCGCCCACAGCGGCCCGTCGGCGCCCGGCACGACGGTGATGTCACCTGCCGCCGCGGTGCCGGCGCTGCCCGCCGCCGCATAGCCCACCGCGTTCCCCGCCGCCACGCTCGCCGCACCGCCCCCGGTCGCCCCCGCTCCACCCGCAGCGCCGATCCCCGCCACCAGCGCCGCGCGGGTTCCCCCGGCAATGCCCTGCCCGGCCGCGAAGCGGACCAGGTCCACGCCCATCGGCGCCTGGCCCAGCAGACCCTCGAGCCGCTGCAGCGGCGTGTCCGCCGTCAGCGCAATCAGTTCCGCGAGCCGCTGCGGCGTGCGCCGATAACGCGCCGGCGCGTGCGGATCCAGCACGACGCCGCCGGCCAGCGCCCGCGTCGCGGAGGCATCGCGCAGCACGATCCGATCGCCGGCCCACGCGCCGATCGATCGGTGCAGCACCACCTGAACGAAAGCCTCGCCACCGGGCTGCAGCGCCTCGACCGGCCTGCCGGCCAGGCCGCCGAGCACCGCCACCGAGCCCGTCACCTGCGCCGCGCCGACATGCACATGCACCGGCGTGCCGCTGCGCAGCGCCCGGGCCTCCTCGGGCCAGAGGCGCAGCCGCGCGTCCAGGCGCTCGGTCCACTGGGCGACTTCCGGCGCGGCCAGCCACTGTCCGTGTCCGACCTCCTCCTTCTCGAGCCCGACCAAGCCGATGGCCACGCGCTGCCCGGCCGAGGCCTTGACCGCCACCGCGTTCTGCGCATGCAGGCTGCGCACTCGCGCGCGCAGCGGCGCCTGGCCCGGCGCGGGCGGCAGCACCACGAGCTCGTCGCCGACGGCCAGCTCGCCCGCATGCGCGGTCCCCGTGCAGACGGTCCCGACGCCCGGCAGGCTGAACACCCGATCGACCGCGAGCCGGAAACCCAGCCCGGCCCCCACGCGCGGCGGCAGCGCCGCGGCTTCGGCGATCAGGTGCTCGCGCAGCGGGCGCACGCCAGCGCCCGTTGTCGCGGCGACCTCGAAGATCGGCGCGCCCGCGAGCGCCGTGTCCGCCACGAGGGCGCGGATCTCGTCATGCCGACGCGCACGGGTGGCGGCGTCCACCCGATCGCATTTGGTCAGCGCGATCGTGGCCCGCTCCAGGCCCAGCAGCGACAGCAGCGCCAGGTGCTCGCGCGTCTGCGGCATGACGCCGTCATCGGCGGCCACCAGCAGCAGCGCATGGTCGATGCCGGTCGCGCCGGAGAGCATCGTGTGCACCAGGCGCTCATGCCCGGGCACGTCGACGAAACCGATGCGCCGGCCGGCACCGTCGCCCCCCTCGCCGCCCGCGCCCTGGCCTTCGCCTCGCCCCTGGCCGGGCACAGGGTCCAGATACGCATACCCCAGCGCGATGCTGATCCCACGCCGCTTCTCTTCGGGCAGGCGGTCGGTGTCGACGCCGGTGAGCGCCTTCACCAGCGTCGTCTTGCCATGGTCGATGTGGCCGGCGGTCCCGACGATCACGCGAGCGACTCCTTCAGCAACCCGAGCTGCTCGATGAACGCCGCCTCCTCGCGCGCCTCGTCCAGGCAGCGCAGGTCCAGCCAGAGCTCGTCCGACTGCACCCGCGCGATCACCGGCAGCGGCAGCGCGCGCAGCGCGGTCTGCAGCTCGTCGAGCGCGCGCCCCACGCCGCGCTTGCCCGGCAGTTGCGGCGTCAGCACCAGCCCCGCCGACGGCAGCGTCTCCACCGGCAGCGACCCCGAGCCGATCTGTCCGCGCATCGTGCTCACCCGCACCGCGAAGCGCGGCGCGACCGCGGCCTGGACACGCGCCAGCAGCCGGTCGGCCTGCGCCTCGATCTGATCGACCGGGCGGGTCAGCAGCCGCAGCGTCGGCAGGTCCTGCGTCAGCCGGTCCGGCCGCAGGTACAGCCGCAAGGTCGCCTCCAGTGCCGCCAGCGGCAGCTTGGACAGCCGCAGCGCGCGCTTCATCGGGAACTTGCGGATCTGCTGGACCAGGTCCTTGCGGCCGACGATCAGACCGGCCTGCGGCCCGCCGAGCAGCTTGTCGCCGCTGAAGGTCACCACGTCGCAGCCGTCGGCCAGCATCTGCTGCGGCAGCGGCTCGGCGGGCAGGCCCCACTGCGCCAGGTCCACCAGCGAGCCGCTGCCCAGGTCCGTCATCAGCGGCACGCCCGCCGCCCGGGCGATCGGTGCCAGCGCCGCTTCGCTGACCGAGGCGGTGAAGCCCTGGATCGCGTAGTTGCTGGTGTGGACCTTCAGCAGCAGCGCGGTGTGCGGTCCGATCGCGGCCTGGTAGTCCCGCGCGTGGGTGCGGTTGGTGGTGCCGACCTCGACCAGCTTCGCGCCCGCCGCCGCCATCACGTCGGGCATGCGGAAGGCGCCGCCGATCTCGACCAGCTCGCCGCGCGACACGATGGCCTCCTTGCCGCCCGCCAGCGCCGCGATGCCCAGCAGGACGGCCGCGGCGTTGTTGTTGACCACCGTCGCCGCCTCGGCGCCGGTGATCTCGCACAGCAGCGACTCGACCAAGCTGTCGCGGTCCCCGCGCTCGCCGCGCGCGAGGTCGAACTCCAGGTTGTTCGGCGATCCCATGCAGGCCAGCACCTGCTGCAGCGCCTCGTCGGCCAGCAGCGCGCGGCCCAGGTTGGTGTGCAGCACCGTGCCGGTCAGGTTGATCACGCGCCGCATCCGGGGCGCCAGCCGCTGTTCGCAGCGCCGCTCGAGCTCGGCGGGCAGATGCCGCAATTCATGCGCCGCCAGCGTGCCCTCGACCGCGCGACGCCGCCAGGCCTCGAGCAGCCGGCGGGCCTCCCCGGCCACGAAGGCATGGCCGTGGCGCGCCATCAGGTGGGTGACGGCCTCGTCGCGCAGCAGGCGGTCGACGGAAGGCAGGTCCTTCGGCGCGGCGCCGGTCGTCCCGGTGGCAGGGCCGTTGGCGCCGTTAACGCCGTTAACGCCGTTGACGCCGTTGACGCCGCTGGTGGCCGTAGCCGCCGCCGCGGCGGTCGCGGCCGTGGTGCCAGGAGTGGAAGGGTCGGAAGCGGCTGCCGGGGAGCCTGCCGTCGGACCATGAACCATGGATGCCTCGGGCCTCATGCTCAGCGCCCTCCGGGATCGGGAGGCGGCGCGCCGGGCCGACCCGGCGGATCGAGGCCCGCGCCCGGGCCGCCATCCAGCGAGGCCTCGGCCTCGCCCAGGATCAGCATCGGATTGAAGCCCTGGCGCACCAGGCCGAGCTCGCCGACCAGCAGGTCCAGCGTCAGCGTGGCGAGGTCGTCGGCCAGCGGCTCGACCTGCAGGTCCTTCTCCATGTGGACCTGCTTGAGGTAATGCCCGCAGGTCTCGCAGCATTCGGCGGCGACCGCCTCGGCCTTTTTCCCCTCGTCGTCGACCAGCGTCTGGAAGCTGATGCCCTTGGTGCCCTGGCAATGCGTGCACTTGATGCGCACGTAATGCCATTGCGCGCCGCACAGCGAGCAGGCCAGGAAGCGCTGCCCCGACTGCTCGGCCGCGACGCGGGTGATGGAGGCCACCGGCCGCGAGCCGCAGCACGGGCACACCGTGGGGTCGTCGATCATGCCGAAGGGGGCAACGTTCTCGCCCTGGTCGCTGCGCTCGTAGCGCTCCTGCAAGCCGGTGACCAGCCGCGTCCAGTACACCTGCAGCGCCGCGGCGACCAACGGCGCCGCCGCCGGATCCAGGCCCGGTCCGCCGCCCGCCAGCAGCGCGGCGGCCTGCTGCTCCAGCCAGGCCTCGTCCGCCTGCGCCAGCCGGGCGACCAGCGCCTGCGCCGGTTCCGGGATCGCCGCGCCGCGCATCGCGGTCAACAGCGCCTGGAGTTCTTCACGCCAGACGGCGTCGCGCGGGTGGCTCTGGGCCTCCACCGGCGGCAAGCCACCCACCATCGCGCCATTGATCAGCACCTCGTCCGGCAGCTTCAGCGCGCGGGGCTGCTTCAGCAGCTCATGCTGGCGCTGCGCCAGCTCGGCCACGAACAGCAGGTAGTCGCGCATCGCATGCCCGTCGGCCAACTGGCGCAGCCGCAAGGCGCGCTCGGCGAAGAGGCCGGGTTCCGGCACCTTCACCGGCGCCGCGCGGGCGCCGGCATTGACGGCGATCTCTTCCGGGCTCATCACCCGGATGGGGCTGCTGAGGGTCATGCGGGGGGACGCTCCTTCACTGCCTTGTGCCACAGCGGATGATGGTGCGCGGCCCAGGTGTCGGTGACTGTGCCACGGGTCATCGCCCGGAACGAGCCCTTGACCCAGATCGCGGCGTAGACATGGATGATGATCGTCAGGATCAGGATCGCCGCCGCCGCCGCATGCAGCACCACCGCGACGCGGCGCATCAGGATGTTCCCGTCGGGGAACCAGGCGTGCCAGAACATGAAGCCGGTCACCAGCAGGATCAGCAGCGACACGACCATGATCCAGAACACGATCTTCTGGCCCGCGTTGTACTTGTGCGCCGGCTGCGTGCCGTGCTTGTGGCCGCCGAAGATCATGTCCCCGCTCTGGCGCATCCATTGGCGGTCCGCGTCGGTCCAGCGGTTGTCCCGCCACAGCTGCGCGGCCAGGAACGCGAACGCGACCACCATGCCCAGCCCCATGTAGGGGTGCAGGATGCGCGCCCACGGCCCGCCGCCGAAGAGATGGCTCAGGAAGAACAGGCTGGGATGGAAGAAGGCCAGGCCCGACAGCCCGGCGCACAGGAACAGCAGCACGATGAGCCAGTGGTTGATCCGCTGGCTGTCGCGATAGCGTTGCAGCAACATGTCGATCTCCCGGTGAAGGTCAGAGACCACCGCCCGCCGGCGGCACGGCGGGGTCGCGCGGCGCGTCGCCGTGCTTCGCGCGCTCGTAGGCGAGTTCCTCGTCCTCGTCCGGCTCGTCGTGTCCGGTCTTCTGCGGCCCGACCTTCATGTAATGGAAGAAGCCCGCCACCGCCGCGCCGATCATCGCGGCCACCGCCAGCGGCTTGGCCGCGCCCTTCCACAGCGACACCAGCGGACTGATGTGCGGATCCTTGGGCAGGCCGTGATAGAGCTCGGGCTGGTCGGCATGCTGCAGCACGTACATGACGTGCGTGCCGCCCACGCCCTGCGGGTCGTAGACGCCGGCGTTCTGGTAGCCGCGCTCCTTCAGGTCGACGATGCGCTCGGCGGCAAACTCGTGCATGTCCTCCTTCGAGCCGAAACGGATCGCGCCGGTCGGGCAGGCCTTCACGCAGGCGGGCTCCAGGCCCACGCCGACGCGGTCCGAGCACAGGCTGCACTTGTAGGCCTTGTTGTCGGCCTTGCTGATGCGCGGCACGTCGAAGGGGCAGCCCGTCACGCAGTTGCCGCAGCCGATGCAGTGCTCGGAGATGAAGTCGACGATGCCGTTCTGGTACTTCACGATCGCGCCGGGCGCGGGACAGCTCTTCAGGCAGCCGGGGTCCTCGCAGTGCATGCAGCCGTCCTTGCGGATCAGCCACTCCAGCTTGTTCTCGACGACCTCGACCTCCGAGAACCGCATCACCGTCCACGACTGCGGCGTCAGGTCACGCGGGTTGTCGTAGGTGCCATGGGTGTCGCCGACATCGTCGCGCAGGTCGTTCCACTGCATGCACGCCACCTGGCAGGCCTTGCAGCCGATGCAGGACGACACATCGATCAGCTTGGCCACCTCCGGCGTGGTGCGCCGCGCGTCGGGACTGGGCAGCGTCGTGGCGGAGCGCAGCGCGATGTCCAGGGATTGCAATGAAGACATGGCGGTTCCTCAAGCTTTTTCGATGTTCACGGTGAAGCTCTTGAACTCCGGCGTCTGGGTGTTGGCATCGCCCACGAAGGGGGTCAGCGTGTTCACCAGATAACCGGGCTTGGCCACGCCGACGAAGCCCCAGTGGTTGGGCAGGCCCACCGTGTGGACCCGCTTGCCGCCGACATCCAGCGACGCCACCCGTTTGGTCACCACCGCCACGGCCTTGATGAAGCCGCGGTTGGAACTGACCTTCACCTGGTCGCCATTGGCGATCCCCTTCTCCTTCGCGAGTTCCTCGCCGATCTCCACGAACTGCTGCGGCTGGATCACCGCGCTGGTCCGCACGTTCTTGGTCCAGTAATGGAAGTGCTCGGTGAGCCGGTAGCTGGTCGCCACGTACGGGAACTTGTCCGGCTTGCCGAAGGCCTCGCGGTCGGCCTTGAACACCCGGCCCGCCGGGTTGTTCATCGCCTTGGCGTTGTTCGGGTGCATCGGGTTGACCGTCAGCGGCGACTCGAAGGGCTCGTAGTGCTCCGGCAGCGGGCCGTCCACCATGCCGCTGGGCGCGAACAGCCGCGCCACGCCCTCGGCGGTCATGATGAAGGGCCGCACCGCCTCCTCGTCGTTGGGATTGGCGTCGGGCCGGATGTCCGGCACGTCCGAGCCGCCCCACTTGTCGGTGAAGGACACCAGCCGCCGCTTCGGATTCCACGGCTTGCCGGTCGGGTCGCAGGAGGCGGCGTTGTAGAGCACGCGCCGGTTCGCCGGCCAGGCCCAGGCCCAGTTCAGCGTCTGGCCGATGCCCCACGGGTCGCTGTTGTCGCGCCGCGCCATCTGGTTGCCGGCCTGCGTCCACGAGCCGGTGTAGATCCAGCAGCCGCTGGAGGTCGAGCCGTCGTCGCGCAGCAGGCCGAAGCCCGACAGCTGCTCGCCCGCCTTGGCCAGGACCTTGGTCGGGTCCTTCGGATCGGTCACGTCGGCCAGCGCCTTGCCGTTGTATTCCATCGCCAGCTCCTCGGCCGAGGGGCTGTGCGGGATCTTGTAGGGCCAGCTCAGGTTGACGATCGGATCGGGGAAGGCGCCGCCGTCCTTCACGTACAGCGCGCGCAGGCGCAGGAAGATCTCCGCGATGATCTCGGCGTCGCCCTTGGCCTCGCCGGGGGGCTCGGCGCCCTTCCAGTGCCACTGCAGCCAGCGGCCGGAGTTGGTCAGCGAGCCCTCCTCTTCCGCGAAGCAGGTGCTCGGGAAGCGGAACACCACCGTCTGGATCTCCTCGCTCTTCACGTCGTTGTGCTCGCCGTAGTTCTTCCAGAACTCGGCGGTCTCCGTGTTGAGCGGGTCGATGATGGCGAGGAACTTCAGCTTGGACAGGCTCTCGACCACCTTCTTCTTGTTGGGGAAGGAGCCCACCGGGTTGAAGCCCTGGCAGATGTAGCCGTTGACCTTGCCCTGGTGCATCAGCTCGAAGGCCTGCAGCACGTCGTAGCCCTTGTCCCACTTGGGCAGGTAGTGGAAGGCCCAGTCGTTCTCCTTGGTTGCGGCCTTGCCCCACCAGGCCTTCTGCTGGCTGACGAAGAACTTGGGATAGTTCTGCCAGAAGCTCATCTGGTTGGGACGCAGCGGCTTGAGCGCGCGGGTCTTGTAGTAGGTCTCGAGGTCCTGCTCCGAGTCCTTGGCCAGCGACATGTAGCCCGTCAGCGAGGTCGACAGCAGCCCCAGGTCGGTCAGGCCCTGGATATTGCTGTGGCCGCGCAGCGCGTTCATGCCGCCGCCCGGCTGGCCGATGTTGCCCAGCAGCAGCTGCATCAGCGCGCCGGTGCGGATGATCTGCGAGCCCTGGCTGTGCTGCGTCCAGCCCAGCGCGTACATCACCGTCATCACCTTGCCGGGGACCGAGGTCTCGGCGATCTGCTTGCAGACCTCCAGGAACTTGTCCTTGGGCGTGCCGCAGATCTCGCTCACCTTCTCCGGCGTATAGCGCGCGTAGTGCTGCTTCATGACGTTGAGCACGCAGCGCGGGTGCTGCATCGTCATGTCGACCTTGGCGAAGCCCTTCTCGTCGAGTTCATAGGCCCAGGACGCGTTGTTGTAGGCGCGCTTGGCCTCGTCGTAGCCGGAGAAGAGGCCGTCCTCGAACTTGTAGCCCTCGTTGATCAGGAAGGTCGCGTTCGTGTAATGGCGGACGTATTCCTTCTGGATCCTGTCGTTGCTCAGCAGGTAATTGATGACACCGCCGAGGAAGGCGATGTCAGACCCCGCGCGGATGGGCGCGTAGTAGTCGCTCATCGCCGCCGAGCGCGTGAAGCGCGGGTCGACCACGATCAAGCGGGCCTTGTTGTGGTGCTTGGCCTCGATCACCCACTTGAAACCGCAGGGGTGGGCCTCGGCGGCATTGCCGCCCATGATCAGGACGAGATCGGCGTTCTTGATGTCCACCCAATGGTTGGTCATCGCACCGCGGCCGAACGTCGGGGCCAGACTGGCCACCGTCGGTCCGTGTCAAACGCGGGCCTGGTTGTCGAACGCGAGCATCCCCGTCGAGCGCATCGCCTTGTGGGTGATGTAGCCCGACTCGTTCGAGGACGCGGAGGCGCAGATCATGCCGGTCGAGAGCCAGCGGTTCACCGTCCTGCCATCGGCATTCGCGGCGATGAAGTTGGCGTCGCGGTCCGCCTTGAGCAGCTTGACGAAGCGGTCCATCGCCTCGTCCCAGCTGACGCGCTTCCACTCCTTGGAACCGGCCTCGCGGATCTCCGGGTACTTCAGCCGGTTGGGGCTGTGCACGAAGTCCAGCAGGCCCGCGCCCTTGGGGCACAGGGTGCCGCGATTGACGGGGTGGTCCGGGTCGCCCTCGATGTGGATGATCTCCGGGGTGACGTTCTTCGCCTTGTCCCCCAGCGAGTACATGATGATCCCGCAGCCCACCGAGCAGTAGGGACAGGTGTTGCGGGTCTCGGTTGCCCGGGCGAGCTTGAACTGGCGCGTCTCGGCCAGTGCGGCGCTTGGAGAGAACCCCAAGGCCACGAGGCTGGAGCCCATCACGGCCGCCCCGCTCACCCGGAAGAAGTGCCTCCGGTTCATGTCCATCTCGTGTGCCTCCTGGGTTCGACGCCGTTGCCGACCTGGGTGAATTGCACGACCGTCACGCGGTCCGTCCAAGTATTTCGGCACAAAGCCCGGGCTTTGTCCAATACGGACTCACCCTTTGACGAGAGGACGAACCGCAGGACGCACGACGGATGGGAGAGGTTTTTCCTGAGCGCACCGTTGTGCGCTGCAGCAGCCGTCGGCGAGGGTCAGGTGTTTTTCGAGATGGTGATCGTCGGGAATTTCGACGAGTAGTCCTTGGCCTGCCCCGCCAGCTTCACCGCGATCTTGCGGGCGATCTGGCGGTAGGCCTGGGCATGCGGGCCGTCGGGCTCGGCCACGACGGTGGGCTTGCCGCTGTCGGCCTGCTCGCGGATGGACAGCGCCAGCGGCAGCGAGCCCAGCAGCTCCTGGCTGTACTGGTCCGCCATGCGCTGGCCGCCGCCGCTGCCGAAGATGTGCTCGGCATGGCCGCAGTGGCTGCAGATGTGGATGGCCATGTTCTCGACGATGCCCAGGATCGGCACGCCGACCTTCTCGAACATCTTCAGGCCCTTCTTGGCGTCGATCAGCGCGATGTCCTGCGGCGTGGTGACGATCACCGCGCCGCTGACCGGCACGCGCTGCGACAGCGTGAGCTGGATGTCGCCGGTGCCCGGGGGCATGTCGATGACCAGGTAGTCCAGGTCGCGCCAGCGCGTCTGGCGCAGCAGCTGCTCCAGCGCCTGGGTCGCCATCGGGCCGCGCCAGACCATGGCCTGGTCGTCCTCGACCAGGAAGCCGATCGACATCAGCTGCAGCCCATGCGACTCCAGCGGCTCCATCGTCTGGCCGTCGGTGCTCTCCGGCCGGCCGTGGACGCCCAGCATCAGCGGCAGGCTGGGGCCGTAGATGTCGGCGTCCAGCAGGCCGACGGTGGCGCCCTCGGCCGACAGCGCCAGCGCCAGGTTGGCCGCCGTCGTGCTCTTGCCGACACCGCCCTTGCCGGAGGCGACGGCGATGATGTTCTTCACGCCCGGCAGCAGCTGCACGCCGCGCTGCACCGCGTGCGCGATCACCTTGCTGCTCAGCCCGACGCTGACGTTGCCCACGCCGGGCACCGAGCGGGCCGCCGCCACCAGCGCGGCGCGCAAGCCGTCGATCTGGCTGGCCGCGGGATAGCCGAGCTCGACATCGAAGCTGACCGTGTCACCGGCGATCTTCATGTTGCGCAACTGCTTCGTCGAAACGAAGTCGCGACCGGTGTTGGGGTCGATGACCTGTTGCAAGGCCTGGAGCAGCTGGGCTTCTGGGATCTGGGACATGGGCGTGCGGCGGAGCGGGTCGCAAGGACCCGGGGGTCGGAAAACGGACGGACGGGCGAACGGCGGGAGCGCCCGCTCGAGCGGGGCGCACGGTCGGCGGACGCTCGGGCCGAGCAGTCTAGCCCAGCCTGAAAAGGCCTCTGATGGGCGGCGGAACCTCCACACCCGCAGGCCCACCTGCCCATTGAAGGAAATGCCGTTCATGCCGAGTCAGAGCGACGCCCAGGTCGACCGATCGAGGCCATGTCCTGCCGCCGCGCGCTCGCCCAGCATGCAGGCCGATGAAATTCAAGATCTGCGCCGCACTCCTGCAACTGATGCGCCCGGTCGCCGGCAGCCTCCACCGCCTGTGGGCGCGAAGCCCTGGCCGGCGCAAGACCTGGTCCAGCCGAGCGCTCGTCGAGCCGCCCCGACGCCCGGTCCCGCGCCTCATCTGGAGCTACTGGCATGACGCCAACCTTCCCGCGGTCGTCGCGGCCTGCGTGGCGAACTGGCGGCGCCACGCGCCCGGCTACACGATCCGACTGCTGCACCGCGACACGGCGCTGGCGGCGCTCGACGGGCTGCCGCTGCCTCGCGCCTTCGATGCCTGGCCGGCCTATCGGCAGGCGGACTGGTTGCGTGTCGCGCTGGTCGGCCGACATGGCGGGCTGTGGCTCGATGCCAGCGTGTTCCTGACGCGCTCGCCGGATTGGCTGCTCGCGCTGGCCACGCGCCGGCGGGGCTTCGTGGGCTTTCACCTGAACGGAGGGGACGCCGGCGCCGGCGGGCCGGCGGCCTGGCCCTACCTGGAGAACTGGTGCTTCGCGGCACCACCGGGCGACCGATTCGTGCTGGCCTGGGAGGCCGAGTTGCGGCAAGCGATGCGCCACGGCGAGACCGCCTATCTCGCGCAGCTGGGCGACGCGCGGGATGCCCTGCTGGCAGGCATCGATGGGCCGCACTACCTGGTCATGCATGTGGCGGCTCGCGTCGTGCTGCGACGCGACGGGCCCTTCAACGTGCATCTGCTGCCGGCGGAGGATTCGGCCTTCTTCTACCAGTCTCGCACCGGCTGGCGCCGTTGGCGGTTGATGTTGGCCCTGCTCGGATGGGGGCGCCGCCAGGACACGCCGCTGGTGAAGCTGCGCGGCACGGAGCGGCATCGACTCGGCGCGCAGTGCGCGCACCGGGCTCCGTTGCGGCACAGCCTCGTCGCGACGGAATTGCCGGAGCTCGCAGTGCGCCCCCGCGCTTGAATCGCCAAGCGGCGCAAGCTTCAGGCCAAGCGGAAAAGAAAAAAGGCCGCAGCGGTTGCTGCGGCCTTTTGATGCTTTTTGGCGCCTTGCTGGCGGCTCCGGGATCGATTCAGCGTCGTGATCCGATGTCGGAGCGAATTTGGTGGGCCCTGAAGGATTCGAACCTTCGACCAACGGATTAAGAGTCCGCTGCTCTACCAACTGAGCTAAGAGCCCGAGAATCTTTTCGTTCCGCTGGATTCTCTTGAATCCGGCGAAGCGGCGATTATGTCAGATATTCAGTCCGCTTGGCACCGAATCCTCGCTGACTTCGTTTCGTCGTCCAGGAATCGCACGCGAGTTGCGATTTTCATGTCGACGATCCGACAAGGATCGGTTGGTGGGCCCTGAAGGATTCGAACCTTCGACCAACGGATTAAGAGTCCGCTGCTCTACCAACTGAGCTAAGAGCCCCCAAGAAAACCATCCGAAGTGGGTGGTGGGTCGTGCAGGATTCGAACCTGCGACCAACGGATTAAAAGTCCGCTGCTCTACCGACTGAGCTAACGACCCGAAGCCGCACTTCAAGCAGTGAAGGCCGGGTTGCCCCGACCTCCGCTGCGTCGCTTCGAGGTGTTTGCCCCTCAGCAGAGCCTCAGATTATAGGACGGATTTTTGCGACCGCGCAAGCGCCTTCAAATAGCGCCGCACCAACTCCGCCGCCGCGACCATGCCGAACCCGGCCGTGACCGCCACGCTCGAGCCATAGCCATGGCAATTCAGGTTGGCGTCCAGGTCGCAGGCCGCCACGCCCTCCGGCCGGGTGACCGGCTCGCGCGAGAACACGCAGGTCACGCCCATCTTCCCGGCGCGTGGCGCCGCATGGAACTTGCGCAGCCGCTGACGCAGGTTGGCCAGCAGCGGATCGTGCGTGGTCTCGGCCAGGTCCAGGATCTCGACGTCCTGCGGCCGATGCTTGCCGCCGGCCGCGCCGATGCAGACCTGCGGCAGCTGCAGGGCCCTCGCCCAGGCCGCGATCCGCGCCTTGGCGCGCACCTGGTCGCAGGCGTCGACGATGCCGTCCACCTGCACGTCGCCCAGCAGCGCGGGCCAGTTCTGGTCGTCGACGAAATCCTCGATGGTGAGGACCTCGCAACCCGGATGGATGTCGGCGATGCGCTGCTTCAGCGCCTCTGCCTTGGCCATGCCCAGCGTGCTGCCCAGGGCCTGCACCTGGCGGTTGATGTTGGATTCGGCGACATGATCCAGGTCGACCAGCACCAGCCGGGCCACGCCCATGCGGGCCAGCGCCTCGACCACCCAGGAGCCCACGCCGCCCAGGCCGACGACGCAGAAGCGCGCGGCGCGCAGCCGCGCGTAGTCGCGCTCGCCATGCAGCCGGCGCAGGCCGCCGAAGCGGCGCTCGGCGTCCGCTTCCAGGTCGAGGGGGCCGTGCCCGGTGTCAAGGCTCACGATGGTCGCGCGGGGGCGCGGCTCAGCGCAGGCCGGCCGCGCGTTCCTTGGCGGCCCGGGCCGCCTCGCTGCCGGGATAGGCCTTCTGCAGGTCGTCCAGCGTCTTGCGGGCGCTCTTGGTGTCCTTGAGCTCGATCTGGCAGTTGGCGATCGCCAGCAGGCTTTCCGCGGCGCGCGGGTGATCCGGATTGGCAGCGACGAAGGCCTTGAAGGTCGCGATCGCGCCCTTGTAGTCGCGCTTGCCGTATTGGGCATTGCCCAGCCAGAAGCGCACCGAATCGGAATAGCCGCTCGCCGGGAACCGGGTCAGGAAGGTGGTGAAGGCGGACACCGCCTCATTGAAGTCGCCGCGGCGGATCAGGCCCATCGCGGCATCGAACTGGCGCTTCTCTTCCGGATCGGCCTGGAATTCCTTGCCGTCCAGCGACACCTTCTGCGGCTCCAGCGGGCGCAGCCGGTTGTCGAGCGTGGCCGACTGGTCGGCCACCTTGCGCTGGGTATCGGACAGGTCGCGCGCCAGCTGCTCGTTCTGGCCGCGCATGCGGGCCAGGTCGGACTTCAGCGCCTCGATCTGGCCGGACAGGTCCAGCAGGCCGCGCCGGGCAGTCTCGAGCTGGTTCTGCAAATCCGAGATCCGGGCACGCTGCGACTCCTCGTTCTGCGCCATCTTGGTCCGCAGGTCGAGGATGGCCTTGCGGGCCTCGTCGTCCTCGAACAGCGCGGCCCGCGCGGGACCGGCGGCGCTCAGCGCCAGCAGCACGCCGAGCAGCGCGGCACGCGCCACGGCCGTCGGCGAAGAGGGGAAGGAACGGAGGGGTCGCAGCATGCTCATGTCACCGGATTACTTGTCGCGCAGCTCGACGCGGCGGTTCTTGGCCCAGGCTTCCTCGTTGTGGCCGGTGTCGGCCGGACGCTCCTTGCCGAAGCTCACCGGTTCGACCTGGTTGGCGGCCACACCCAGCAGCGTCAGCGACTTGGCGACGGCTTCAGCGCGCTTCTGGCCCAGGGCCAAGTTGTACTCGCGGCCGCCGCGCTCGTCGGCATGGCCTTCCAGGCTCAGCGCCAGCGTCTTCTTGTTGTTCAGGCGCTTGGCGTGGTTCTCGATCAGCGAGCGGTACTCGTCCTTGACGACGAAGCTGTCGAAGTCGAAATACACGACGCGCTGGTTGGACACGGCCGCGTCCAGCTGGGCGCCCAGGTCCACGGTCTGCACCGGACGCTGGCCGGCGTTGTCGGTCGTCGGCGGGGTCGGGGTGGTGGCTTGCGTCGGGGTCTTGTTCTCGACCGGGGCCGGCTCATCCAGCTTGGTCGAGCTGCAGGCGGTCAGGGCTGCCGCGGCCACCAGGCCAAGCATCAGTTTTTCGATTTTCATGGGCATACGCTCCTATGGGTCAAAGCGGGCGGGGGTTACGGGCAGGACATGGCGGTAGGACTACGCCGCCGGTGAAGCCGCAGGAAACAGCAATTGTGAAGCATCGGCCGACAGGTCCGCGAGGCAGGCCCGCGCGGGCGGCCAGTCGTCCGACACGTCGCGCTCATGGCTCGCACGCGGCGGGCGAAGCGCGACGCCAACGTAGGCAATCCATGTGCCCGGCGTTGCGAAAGCCTCGGGATTCTCGACAGGACGCAAGGCCGGCACCTGTGCCGCTCAGTTCCCGAACGGGCCCCAGGCGGGCTCGCGGATGTCGGAAACCCCGGGCGTGGCGAGCTTGGCCTTGACCTTGCCGTCGAGCGTGGTGGTCATCAGCACGTCGCGGCCGCCGGAGCGGGTCGCGTAGACGATCAGCTTGCCGTTGGGCGCGAAGCTCGGGCTCTCGTCGTCGCTGGTGTCGGTGATCTGCTGCACCTGGCCGCCGGCCAGGTCCATCACGCACAGCTTGAAGGTGCCGCCGCCGACGCGGGTCACGTAGGCCAGCGTGCGGCCGTCCGGGCTGATCGACGGGCTGATGTTGTAGTTGCCGCTGAAGGTCACCCGCTCCGCGCTGCCGCCGCCGGCGGGCATGCGGTAGATCTGCGGGGCGCCGCCGCGGTCGCTGACGAAATAGATCTGCGCGCCGTCGGGCGAGAAGGTCGCTTCCGTGTCGATGGCCGAGGTCTGCGTCAGGCGCTTGGCGCCGGAGCCGTCCTTGTTGATCAGGTACAGCTGCGAGCCGCCCTCGCGGGAGAGCGTCACCACCAGCTGCTGCCCGTTGGGCGAGAACGCCGGCGCGCTGTTGGTGCCGCGGAAGTCGGCGACCTTGCGACGGCGGCCGCTGCGCAGGTCCTGGATCCAGACCACCGCTTTGCGCGACTCGAAGCTGACGTAGGCCACCTCGTTGCCGTCCGGCGACCAGGCCGGCGAGATGATCGCCTCCGGGCTGTTGAGCACGGTCTGCTCGCCCTCGCCGTCCGCGTCGGAGACCCGCAGCGAATAACGCGGGCCGGCCTTGTTCACGTAGACCAGGCGGGTCGCGAAGACGCCGCGCTCGCCGGTGAGCTTCTGGTAGATGGCGTCGGCGATCTTGTGGGCCGCCAGGCGCAGGTCCGCGGCGACCACCGGCACGCTCTCGCTGCCCAGCTCGGTGCCCTTGACGACGTCCCACAGGCGGTAACGCACGTCGAAGCGGCCGTCGGCCAGCCGCGTCGCGGAACCCGCGGCCAGCGCGTCGGCGGCGCGCGCGCGCCAGTCGACGAACTGGGGTTGGGAGGTCTCGGTCATGCCGGCCTGGCCGGGCACGATGCTGAACTGGCCGCTGCGCTCCAGGTCGGCGCGGATGATCGCCGCCAGCGGCTGGCCAGTGGCCGACTCGTTGTTGAAGTCGCTGATCGCGATCGGCAGCCGGGTGGCGCCGACACCGGCGATCTCCACCCGGAACTGGGCCAGCGAAGGCAATGCCACTCCGGCGGCCAGGCCACCGAGCAGTCCGCGGCGCGTCAGCGCGCCCATGCCTTGAGGAAGAAGAGCGGAGGGGGAGGCAATCGTCTTGGTGCTCATCGGCTTGCGGAACGAATGGAGGCCCGATTGTGCCCGAGGCCTGTGCGGTTGTTACGAATCGGCGAGGTTACAAAGGGCAAAGCGGTCGGCAAGCGGCGCGCCAGCCCATGCAGGTGGGTGTCCCCCCTCGATGCGGGTTGCTCGAAGCCACTGGCCTTAACTTCGGCCATGGCTGGCCCGGGGCCAACTCCCCAGACTTCGCGGTTCGTCACCTTCCCAGCCCTTGCCGTCGAAACGAACCGCCCGATGACCAGCACCGCCTACAAGCATTTCATCGCCGCCTCGGCCCACCTCCACCGTCTGGTCCGGGCGCAGCTCGTCGGGGACGACGGCCTGGCCCACGCGCCGACGCAGATCCTCGGCGCCGCGCGCCTGGCCGGGTTGCTGATGTTCCGCAGCTTCCGGGTCGACAGCAGCGCCCTGGCGCCCGGCATGCGGATGCTGTCCGATGAAGCCCGCCACGGCGGCCTGCGCCTGCGCGACGCGCTGTTCGCGACCTTGCGACAACTGGGCCACCCGCTCGGCCCCGACGACCTGGACCCGCACTGCATGACGCCAGCGCTGTCGCGGCTGGCTTTCGTCGAGGTCCACGAGCGCCTCACACCGTCGACGCTGGCCTATCTGGAGCATTCCCCGATGGGCGTGCGCAACGCGGCGCTGGCGGCCGCCGCGGCCTGCGCCGGACTGGTCCACGACCACGCGGCCGCCCTGCCCGCGCACCAGGCGGCGGCCCTGGCCTGCTGCGGTTTCGACGAAGGCCTCACCACCGTGCCCTGGCCCCTGCGGCCGGCGCAGCTCGTGGCGACGCGCGGCTGGGCCGCGACGGCTCACATCAGGACGATGTCGTAATGCTCGGTCTGGTTGGTCGGCTCGGCCGTCAGTGAGATCGGCTTGCCGATGAAGTCCGACAGCCCGGCCAGGTGCTGGCTTTCCTCGTCGAGCAGCATCTCCACCACGTTGGCCGCCGCGACCACGCGGAACTCCCTGGGATTGAACTGCCGCGATTCGCGCAGGATCTCCCGCATGATCTCGTAGCAGATGCTGCGCGCGGTCTTGACCTGGCCGCGGGCCTCGCAGGTGGGGCAAGGCTCGCAGAGCATGCGGGCCAGCGATTCGCGGGTGCGCTTGCGCGTCAGCTCGACCAGGCCCAGCTGCGTGAAGCCGCCCACCGTCACCTTGGTGCGGTCGCGGTTGAGCTGCTTGCGGAACTCCTGCAGCACCGCGGTCTTGTGTTCCTCGCGGGTCATGTCGATGAAGTCGACGATGATGATGCCGCCCAGGTTGCGCAGGCGCAGCTGCCGCGCGATCGCGCCGGCCGCCTCGAGGTTGGTCTTGAAGATCGTGTCGTCGAAGTTGCGCGCACCGACGAAGCCGCCGGTGTTCACGTCGATCGTCGTCATCGCCTCGGTCTGGTCGATGATCAGGTAGCCGCCGGACTTCAGGTCCACCCGCCGCGCCAGCGCCCGGGCGATCTCCGCGTCGATGTTGTTCAGGTCGAAGATCGGCCGCTCGCCCCGGTACAGCTCCAGCTTCGCCGTGGCGGCCGGCATGTAGGTCTCGCCGAACTGGCGCACCACGTCGTACTGCAGCTTGGCGTCGATGCGGATCGAGTTGGTCCGCTCGCTCGCCAGGTCGCGCAGCACGCGTTCGACCAGGCTCAGGTCCTGGAACAGCAGGCTGCCGGGCGGCAGGCGCAGCGACTTCTCGCGGATCGACGCCCAGGTCTTGCGCAGGTAGGCGATGTCGGCGCCGAGCTCCTCATCGCTCGCCTCCTCGGCGTTGGTGCGCAGGATGAAGCCGCCGGTGTTGCCGTCCTGGACCCCGGCCGAGACCAGCGTCTGCATGCGCGCGCGCAGCGCGTCGCGCGCCTCGGGCGAACCGATCTTCTGGGAGATGCCGATGTGATTGTCCTGCGGCAGGTGCACCAGCAGCCGGCCCGCGATGGAGATCTGCGTCGACAGCCGGGCGCCCTTGGTGCCGATCGGGTCCTTGATGACCTGCACGGTCAAGGCCTGGCCCTCGTAGACGAGGCGCTCGATCGGGGTCGCCTGGCCGCTCTCGCCGTGATGGCCGCGCGGGCTCACGCCGTTGAGGTGCAGGTCGGCCACGTGCAGGAAGGCCGCCCGCTCCAGGCCGATGTCGATGAAGGCGGACTGCATGCCGGGCAGCACCCGCGCCACCTTGCCGAGATAGACGTTGCCGACGAGGCCGCGTTCCAGCGTGCGCTCGATGTGCAGTTCCTGCACGGCCCCGTTCTCGACCACGGCCACCCGCGTCTCCTGCGGGGTCCAGTTGATCAGGATGTCTTCCATGTTCTTGTGCTCCAGCGCTCTCGTCAGCCTCGGGGCTGGCGGCAACGCTCGAGTCGCCTTCCGGATCGCCTGCCTGGGGTCTCCGGTCCTCGCGTCGGCCTCAGACCTCGAAGCCGCCCTCCCGCAACAACCGGGCCGTTTCGAACAACGGCAGGCCCATGATGCCCGAATAACTGCCGGCGATGTGTTCGATCCAGGCCGCGGCCTGACTTTGTATCGCATAGGCGCCGGCCTTGCCCATCGGCTCGCCCGAGGCCACGTAGGCCCGCAGCCGGTCCTGGCCGATCTCGGCGAAGCGCACCTGCGACACGTTGACGTCGCTGAGCACGCGCCCGTCCGGCAGACCCAGCGCGACGGCGGTCAGCACCCGGTGCGTCCGGCCGGAGAGGCGGGCGAGCATCGCCGCCGCATGGTCCGCGTCGTCCGGCTTGCCCAGGATGAGCGCGCCCAGCGCGACCGTCGTGTCGGAGCACAGCACCGGCGCGGGCGGCAGGCCGCGCGACGCGCGGCGGCGCAGCGCCGCCTGCAGCTTCGCGGCGGTGACGCGGGTCACGTAGTCGTCCGGCGATTCGCCATCGACCACCGCCTCCAGCGCCTCCGCGTCCTCGTCGGCGCCGGGCAGCAGCAGCTCGTGGCGCACGCCGATCTGCTCGAGCAGCTGACGGCGGCGCGGGCTCTGGGAGGCGAGGTAGAGGAAGTCGAAGGCAGCGGCGGAGGTGGCGTCGGGCATTGGCGATTCACTCGCGGTGATACGGATGCCCTTCCATCACGGACCAGGCGCGGTAGAGGCCTTCGGCCAGCAGCACGCGCACGAACGCGTGCGGCAGGGTCAGGTCGGAGAGGCGCAGCTTCTCGTCGGCGCGCGACTTGATGCTGTCGTCCAGGCCGTCGGGGCCGCCGATGAAGATCGCGACATCGCGGCCGTCACCGCGCCACGTCTCCAGCCGCTGCGCGAGCTGCTTGCTGGTGACCCGCTCGCCGCGCTCGTCGAGCACCACGCGCCGCGCCCCTTTCGGGCAGGCGGCATCCAGGCGCTGGGCCTCGGCCGCCATCAGCTGCTCGGTCGACTTGCCGGTGGTGCGCGGTTCCGCCTTCACCGCCTTGAGCTCCAGCCGCATCTCCGGCGGGAAGCGCTTGGCGAAATCCTCGTAGGCCTCATCGGCCCAGGCCGGCATCTTCTGGCCGACCGCGCACAGCACCAGGCGCACGGGGTCAGGCCTTGGCCTTGGACTTCGTGCCGGTCTTCACCGTCGTCTTCTTGGCCGCGGGCTTGGCGGCCGCCTTCTTGGCCGCCGGTCTGGCGGCCGGCTTGGCGGCAGCGACCTTGGGCGACAGCTTCTTCACCGCCGGCTTCTTGCTGCCGACCTTCACCGTCTCGACCACTTCCTTCTTCGCCGCGGGCTTGCGCGCGGTCTTGGCGGCGGTCGCGCCGGTCGTCGTCTTCTTCGCCGGCGCCTTGGCGGCGGGCTTGGTCGCGGCGGCCTTCGCGGCGGGGGCCTTCTTTGCGGCGGTCTTCGCGGTCGTTGTCTTGGCCGCGGCGGACTTGGTGCCGGTGGCGCGCGTGGGCGCCTTCTTCGACGCGGTCGCGACGGCCTCGCCATCGGCGGACTTGGCCTTGGCCGGCTTCTTCGCCGACTTGGCGGCCTTCTTCGCCTTGGGCGCGTCCTCGTCCTCGTCGTCCATCGGCTCGGAGGCCTTCACCAGCTTCGTGCCGCTGTTGCCCAGCTTGAGCTTGACCGGCTTGCCGCCCCAGATTTCCTCGAGGTGGTAGTACTGGCGGATCGCCGGCTGCATCAGGTGCACGACGGCCGCGCCGCAGTCCACGATGATCCATTCGCCGTTGTCCTCGCCCTCGGTGCGCATCACCTGCATGCCGCGCTTCTTGACCGTCTCCCGCACGCTGGACGCCAGCGCCTTGGTCTGCCGGTTGCTCGTGCCCGACGCGATGATCACGCGCTCGAACAGGGGCGACAGGCGCTCGGTGTCGAAGACCAGGATGTCCTGCGCCTTCACATCCTCCAGACCATCGACGATGGCACGTTCCAGTTTCTTGATGTCCATTCAGTTCTCACTGTAGAGACGGTGCCGGGCAATATACCCCGCCACCTCGTCGCCCACCACGGGCCTCACGTCAGCGCCCTCGGCCGCCAGTCGGCGGGCCTCGGTGGATGACCATTGCAGCGCCGGCATCACCAGCCGGACCAGCCGATGCGGCCGCTCCAGCAGCGCCGCCGGCGCCCTCACCTCGTCCTGCGCGCGGGCGGCCACCGCCAGCCCCATGCGCTCGACCAGTTCCTCCCAGCCGTTCCAGCTCGGGAAGCCGGCCAGCTGGTCCTGTCCCAGGATCAGCCAGAGCGCGTCGCCCGGCCGTTCCTGCTGATACTCGCGCACCGAGTCGAGCGTGTAGCTCGGCCCGGCGCGCCGGATCTCGCGATCGTCGAGGACGAAACGCGGATCGCCGCCCTCGCCCGCGATCGTCAACCGGACCATCTCGGCCCGGTGCGCCGCGCCGGCCATCCGGCGGCCCGACTTCTGCCACGGCTGCCCGGCGACGATCCAGCGCACCTCGTCCAGCGCGAGCTGGTCCAGCGCCGCGTGCGCCAGCGCCAGGTGGGCGCGATGCACCGGATCGAACGACCCGCCGAACCATCCGACCTGTCGCGCGCGGTTCGAATGGCTGCTGCTCACTCGGAACCCTTCAGAACCAGAGGTGCGTCGGCACCTCGTCCGCCCAGTCGCGCGGGCGGAGGAAGTCGGTGTAGAGCCGGGCCTCGGGCGAGCCGTCCTCGGGCTGCCAGTCGTAGCGCCAGCGCGCCACCGGCGGCATCGACATCAGGATCGATTCGGTGCGCCCGCCCGACTGCAGCCCGAACAGCGTGCCCCGGTCGAAGACGAGATTGAACTCGACGTAGCGTCCGCGGCGGTAGGCCTGGAAGTCACGCTCGCGCTCGCCGTAGGCCAGGCCGTGACGGCGCTCGACGATGGGCTCGTAGGCCGGCAGGAAGGCATCGCCCACCGACTGCAGCAGGCCGAAGGCGTTGTCGATGCCGCCCTCGGCGAAGTCGTCGAAGAAGATGCCGCCGACGCCGCGCGGCTCGTTGCGGTGCTTCAGGTGGAAGTACTCGTCGCACCACTGCTTGAAGCGCGGATAGAGGTCCTGGCCATGCGGCTCCAGCGCGGCGCGACAGGTGCGGTGGAAGTGCTGCGCGTCGCGCTCGAAGCCGTAGTACGGCGTCAGGTCCATGCCGCCGCCGAACCAGACGACCGGATCGCGGTCGGCGGGCAGCGCCGCGAACATGCGCACATTCATGTGGACCGTCGGCACGAACGGGTTGTGCGGGTGCATCACCAGCGAGACGCCCATCGCCTCGAACGGCGATCCGGCCAGTTCGGGCCGATGGGCCGTCGCCGACGGTGGCAGCACCCGGCCGCGCACATGCGAGAAATTGACGCCGCCGCGCTCGAACACCGCGCCGTTCTCGATCAGGCGCACCAGGCCGTCGCCCTCCAGGCGGCCGCCGGGCTCGCGCTGCCAGGCATCGCTGATGAAGGCCTGGCCGTCCAGGCGCTCCAGCGTCGTGACGATCCGCTGCTGCAGGCCGAGCAGGTAGTCGCGCACCAACTGCGTGTTCATCGGAAATCTCCGTCCTGACGCGCCCGGGGCGCGCCTTCATTGGGCTTGAAGCGGATCAGGCCGGCCTGGTCGGGCCGCTTGCCTTGGCGCCCCTGCAGCACCTGCGCGAACAGCGCCAGGTCCCGCTCGGGATCGCCGCTGAGCTCGACGAAGTCGGTGAAGATCACCTGCTTCGTCGCGAAGTCGAACGACGCCAGCCCCACCGGCACGCCGGCCTGCACCGCCACGTGGTACGCGCCCGACTTCCAGTGGTCGACATAGCCGCGCGTGCCCTCGGGCGCGACGATCAGCCAGAACGACTCGCCGCGCGACTTGGCGTCGAGCATCTGGCGCACGGTGTCGCCGACCAGCCCGTTGGCCGAGCGCCGGTTCACCGCCACGCCGCCGATCGCGCGCATCCAGTGACCGACCAGCGGCAGCTTGAACAGGCTGTCCTTGGCCCAGAACCGGAGCTCGAAACCCAGGCTCCACTTCGTCAGCACGCCGACCGGGAAATCCCAGTTGGAGGTGTGCGGGTACACCATCACCACGCCCTGCCGCGCCGGCAGGCCCTGGCAGACGATGCGCCAGCCGAAGAGCCGCAGCACCGCCCGCGCCAGCGCGCTGCCGCGCGGCATCGGCGTCAGCGCGCCGGTCCAGCGGCGCGGCAGGGCGCGCGCCTCGCCGTCCGCGGGGCGGGCGTCGAGGGTCTGCGGCAAGTCGAGGCTCAAGATGGGCAGCGGCGAGGAAAGGCAGTGGACCGGCTTCAGCGCTTGATGGCGCGATAACCGATGTCCTGGCGGTACTGCTTGCCGTCGAACTGGATCGACTGCGCGGTCTGATAGGCCAGCTGCTGGGCATGGCGCACCGCCTCGCCCAGCGCGGTCACGCACAGCACGCGGCCGCCGCTGGTGACGAGCTGGCCGTCCTCGCGCAGCGTCGTGCCGGCATGGAAGACCATCGCGTCCTCGCCGTCCTCGGGCAGGCCGGTGATCGCATCGCCCTTGCGCGGCGACAGCGGATAACCGCTGGCGGCCATCACGACGCCCAGCGCCGCGCGGCGGTCCCACTGCAGCTCGACCTGGTCGAGCGTGCCGTCGGTGGCGTGCATCAGGACCTCGAACAGGTCGCTCTTCAGACGCATCATGATCGGCTGCGTCTCGGGGTCGCCCATGCGGGTGTTGAACTCGACGGTGCGCGGCTGGCCGTGCGCGTCGATCATCAGGCCGGCGTAGAGGAAACCGGTGAACGGGGTGCCGTCGCGGGCCATGCCCTGGATCGTCGGCATGACGATCTCGTGCATCACCTTGGCGTGGACGTTGGGCGTCACCACCGGCGCCGGCGAGTACGCGCCCATGCCGCCGGTGTTGGGGCCCTGGTCGGCGTCGAGCAGGCGCTTGTGGTCCTGGCTGGTGGCCAGCGGCAGGACGTTGCGGCCGTCGCACAGCACGATGAAGCTGGCTTCCTCGCCTTCGAGGAACTGCTCGATGACGACGCGCGCGCCGCCCTCGTTGTGGACCACGCCCAGCTTGTTGTCGGCCAGGATCCAGTCGATCGCCTCATGCGCCTCGGCCAGCGTCATCGCCACGACCACGCCCTTGCCCGCCGCCAGGCCGTCGGCCTTGATGACGATGGGCGCGCCCTGCGCGTCGACGTAGGCATGGGCCAGCGCGGCGTCGCTGAAGGTCTCGTAGGCGGCGGTCGGGATGCCGTGGCGCTTCATGAACTCCTTGGCGAAGGCCTTGGAGCTCTCCAGCTGCGCGGCCGCCTTGGTCGGGCCGAAGATGCGCAGGCCGCGGGCGCGGAACTCGTCGACGACGCCGGCGGCCAGGAAGGCCTCGGGGCCGACCACCGTCAGCGCGATCTTCTGCTCGACGGCGAAGTCGGCCAGCGCCTTCACGTCGGTGATCGGGACGTTCTTCAGGAGCGGATCGCGCGCGGTGCCGCCGTTGCCGGGGGCCACGAACACCTGCGTGACGCGCGCGCCCTGCGCCAGCCGCCAGGCCAGCGCGTGCTCGCGGCCACCATTGCCAAGGACCAGGACCTTCATTCGGACAGGCTCGCGTTGTGATAGACCTCCTGGACGTCGTCCAGGTCCTCGATGACGTCCAGCAGCTTCTGCATGCGCGCGGCGTCGTCGCCAGCCAGGTCGATGGTGTTCTCGGCCCGCATGGTGACCTCGGCGATCTCGGGCTTGAGGCCGGCGGCCTCCAGCGCGTTCTTCACCGCTTCATAGTCGCCGGGGGCGGTCAGCACCTCGATGGCGCCGTCGTCGTCGGTCAGGACGTCCTCGGCGCCGGCTTCCAGCGCCACCTCCATGACCTTGTCCTCGGACGTGCCGGGCGCGAAGACCAGTTGGCCGCAGTGCTTGAACTGGAAGGCCACCGAGCCTTCGGTGCCCAGGTTGCCGCCGTACTTGCTGAAGGCGTGACGGACCTCCGCGACGGTGCGCACGCGGTTGTCGGTCATGCAGTCGACGATGATCGCGGCGCCGCCGATGCCGTAGCCTTCGTAGCGGATTTCCTCGTAGGTCACGCCGTCGAGGTTGCCGGTGGCCTTGTCGACGTTGCGCTTGATGTTGTCGGCCGGCATGTTGGCGGCCTTGGCCTTCTCGATCGCCAGGCGCAGGCGGGGGTTCATGGTGATGTCGCCGCCGCCGGTGCGCGCGGCGACGATGATTTCACGGGTCAGACGGGTCCAGACCTTGCCGCGCTTCTCGTCCTGGCGGCCCTTGCGGTGCTGGATGTTGGCCCATTTGGAATGCCCTGCCATGTCCTCGTTCTCCTATGAACGACGGCCCGGAAAAACTCCGGGCCGGCGCTGTTGATGCTTCGTTAGACTGCGATTTTAGCTTTTTGCCTCTGGAGACTTCCGCATGGCCGACCCGATCCTGCTGGCCCGCCACGGCGACACCGAATGCCAGCTGCTTCCGGCGCTGGCCAACCGGCACGGCCTGATCACCGGCGCGACCGGCACGGGCAAGACGATCAGCCTGCAGAAACTGGCCGAATCCTTCAGCCAGATGGGGGTGCCGGTCTTCATGGCGGACGTCAAGGGCGACCTGACCGGCATCTCCCAGGCGGGCGCGCCGTCGACCAAGCTGCTGGCGGTGCTGAAGGAACGCGGCATCTCGCCGCCGGCCCCGATCGCCTGCCCGACCACGCTGTGGGACGTCTTCGGCGAGCAGGGCCATCCGGTGCGGGCGACCGTCTCCGACATGGGGCCGCTGCTGCTGTCGCGGATGCTGGGCCTGAACGAGACCCAGGCCGGCGTGATGCAGATGGTCTTCAAGATCGCCGACGACCACGGCCTGGCGCTGCTGGACCTGAAGGACCTGCGCGCGATGCTGCAGCACGTCGGGGAGAACGCCAGCGAGTTCACGACCCAGTACGGCAACGTCTCGGCCGCCAGCGTCGGCGCGATCCAGCGCGGCCTGCTGCAGATCGAGGCCCAAGGCGGCGACAAGTTCTTCGGCGAGCCGATGCTCGACATCCACGATTTCATGCAGACCTCGGATGGATTGGGCGTCATCAACATCCTGGCCGCCGACAAGCTGATGGCCGCGCCGCGGCTGTACGCGACCTTCCTGCTGTGGATGCTGTCGGAACTGTTCGAGACGCTGCCGGAGGTGGGCGACCTGGACAAGCCCAAGCTGGTGTTCTTCTTCGACGAGGCCCACCTGCTGTTCAAGGACGCGCCGGCGGCGCTGGTCGAGCGCATCGAGCTGGTCGTGCGGCTGGTGCGCTCCAAGGGCGTCGGCGTGTATTTCGTGACGCAGAACCCGCTGGACATTCCGGACACGGTGCTGGGCCAGCTCGGCAACCGGGTGCAGCACGCGCTGCGCGCGTTCACGCCGCGCGACCAGAAGGCGGTCAAGGCGGCGGCGGACACGATGCGGCCCAAGCCGGGACTGGACGTCGCGATGGCGATCACCGAGCTGGGCGTCGGCGAGGCGCTGGTCAGCCTGCTCGACGAGAAGGGCCGGCCCTGCATCACCGAGCGGGTCTTCGTGCTGCCGCCCGGCAGCCAGATCGGCCCGATCACGCCGGAGCAGCGCAAAGCGCTGCTGGCCGGGTCGCTGGTCGCGGGGGTCTATGAGAAGCAGGTCGACCGCGAGTCGGCCTACGAGAAACTGACCGGCCGGGCCGCCGCGACGGCGGACGCGGCGCAGCAGCCGTCGCAGTCCGGCGCGCCGCGCGGCAGCGCCGGCGCCGGCTCGATGGCTGAAGAAGCCGACCAGGCCCTGCGCCGCGCGCCGACGACCGGCCGCGGCGGCGCCCCCGCGCCCGCGCCCGCCGAGGACGACGGCGGCATGCTCGGCGGCCTCAAGGACGTGCTGTTCGGCAGCACCGGGCCGCGCGGCGGTCGCCGCGAAGGGCTGGCCGAGGCCGCGGCCAAGTCGGCGCTGCGGTCGATCGGGTCCTCGGTCGGACGGGAGATCGTCCGCGGCGTGCTGGGCAGCTTGCTCGGCGGGGCGACCAAGCGGCGCCGCTGAGCGGTCTGCGCCGCAAGGCTTCCCTCGGGAGAGCCCCCTCACCCTAGCCCTCTCCCCCTCTCGGGGGCGAGGGGATGGCTTGCTGGCGAGGGGCAGCGCTGTGGGCTCCCTCTCCCGCTTGCGGGAGAGCAACCGTGTCAAGCGCTTTCGATTTGCCTCCATGGTTGACCGGACTTGAGGATGGCGTTGAGGATGATCAGCAGCTTGCGCATGCACGCGGTCATGGCGACCTTGTAGGCCCTGCCCGCGGCTTTCAGGCGGTCATACAGCGCCTTGATCGGCCCATTGCATCGCCTGGCGGTGAACACGGCCATATACAGCGTGCTGCGCACATCCGCGCGTCCGCCCTGGATATAGCGCTGGCCGCGCCGCCTGCCGCTGTCGTCGGCAAACGGCGCCACCCCCACCAGCGCCGCCAGGCGCTTGCGGTCCAGGCTGCCCAACTCCGGCAAGCGTCCCAGCAGCATCGAGATCGTGACTCGGCCAATGCCCGGCACGCTGTCGAGCAGCTCGTACTTGGGCTGGTAGATCGTCGAGTCCTTCAAGCGACCGTCCAGATCCTTGTCGATCTCCTTGATCCGCTTGTCCAGCCATTCGATGTGGTGTCGCACGCTGGTGCGCGCCACGTGCTTGACCGTGGCCAAGCGGTTCTTCTCCTGCGCGCGCATGCTCACCAGCTGCGCGCGTCGGTCCACCAACTCGATGATCTCCTGCTGCGTCTCGTCCGGCAGCGCGTACACCTGGGGGCGGGTGGCCTGAGCAAACTTGGCCAACACCTGCGCGTCCAGCCGGTCCGTCTTGGCAAGAACGCCAATTGATCGGGCGAAGTCGCGCACCTTCTTCGGATTCACCACCGCCACGGCGACCCCCGCTGCACACAGCTCGCTGGCCATCGCCGCCTCGAAGCCTCCCGTCGCTTCCAGCACCACCAGCGTCGGCGCCAACCGCTGGAGCTGTTTCACGAGCACCGCGCGCCCAGCCTCGTCATTGCTCACTCTGGATGTCAACTCGCCTGGCGCGTCCTTCAATGGGCTGGACACCTGGGCCACATCCAGCCAAGCCTTGCAAACGTCGACGCCGACGAAGATCTCTGCGTTCATGACAGTGCCCTTCCTTGTGTTCGATACGGCCTCAATGGACCTCACAACCGTTCGGGCTGTCTGTTCATGACGAACCGAGGTCGGCCGCCACGACCCTCGCTCTCCCTCGGTATGGCGCCCAAGCGCCTACCCTGGGCGGGTCGGCCTGTGGCGGCCTGGGCGTACTTTGCTACATACAAGGGCGGGGGTGAGGGTCTTCGAACGCTCGCCCGGCCCCTCTCCGCCTGACAAGGCTCAGGCGTTGGCCGCCGGAGCATGGGGCCACAGGCGGCAAGCGCCTGAACCCCATGCCCCGCCGTCCCCAACCACCGTCGCACGTCGACGAGTTCCCCGGCGAAGCTCGAGCGGAGACCGTGCGCGACCCGGATGGCGAACGGCGGCGACAACTCGCGCCGCTGGGCAGCGCTTCGTCGCAGGCCGCTGGGCGCGGCGGCGCCCGTCCGCAACAGTCGCGTCCATCGAACACGACCTGCCACCGGAGCCCGCCATGCACCCCACCCCGCTAGAAATCCTCACCCACGTGCCCAAGTACGTCTGGGTCATCCTGCTGGTGATCACGATCATCGGTCTGCGGCAGTGCCGCGAGACCGCGATGCGGCCGCGCCGCCTGGTGATCCTGCCGGCCCTGTGGCTGATCTTCGGCGCCTGGGGCGTGGAGAAGAGCTTCGGTCTGGACGGCCTGCCGGGCCTGGCCTGGCTCGTGGGCATCGGGCTCGGCGCAGGCACGGTCCGCGCGCTGCGCTGGCCCGGACAGGCGCGTTTCGACGCCACCACCCGCCGCTTCATCGTCCCGGGCAGCTGGGTGCCGCTCGCGCTGATGCTGAGCATCTTCGCGCTGAAGTTCGCCTCCGGTATGAGCCTGGCCATGCACCCGGACCAGGCCACCCACCTCGGCATCGCAATGGCCTCCAGCGCCGCGTTCGGCCTGTTCAGCGGCGCCTTCCTCGGACGGGCGATCAACATCCTGGCCGTGCGGCCGCGCAGCGGCGGCCCGGTGGTGGCCTGACCGCGGCCCGGACGAGGCCGGATCGCCGACACTCCCTGCCCATGCGCCCCCTGCCCCTCCCCCCGCCGCTGCACTGGTTCCTGCGCCACGTGCTGCTGGTGCTGTTGTTGACGGTGGTCGTGTCGATCGCCCTGGTGGTGGTGTTCAACCAGTCGCCGGGACCGACGCTGGTCTACTGCTTCTTCATCTCGCTCTTCTGCGCGACCTGCATCAACCTGCTGCGCTTCGGGCTGGGCTGGCTGCGCTGGCAGGCCCTGCAGCGTCTCGGTCGCGCGCCCCGCGACGCGTTCGACTGGCCCGGCTGGCCGCTCATGACGGTGTGCCTGATCCTGGGCACCGGCCTGGGCTACAGCATCGGCCTGGAGGTGGGCAACTTCGTGACCGGCTTCCAGGAGCGCAGCCTGCTGGCCAGCCCGCTGCGCCGGGTGCTGGCCGTGATGGTGATCTCGCTGATCCCAGGCTTCGCCGCCACCTTCTTTCTGCTGTACCGCCACCGGATGGCAAGCGCCGAGGCCAATGCCGAGACGCTGCGCCGCCAGGCCGCCGAGACGCAGCTGCGGCTGCTCGAGTCGCAGCTCGAGCCGCACATGCTGTTCAACACGCTGGCCAACCTGCGGGTGCTGATCGGCCTGGACGCCGAACGCGCGCAGGCGATGCTGGACCACCTCATCGCCTTCCTGCGGGCGACGCTCTCCGCCTCCCGCGTGGAGCGCCACCCCCTCAAGGACGAATTCGCCCGGTTGGCCGACTATCTGGCGCTGATGCAGGTGCGGATGGGCGCGCGCTTGCGCTTCGAGTTCGAGCTGCCGGAGACGCTGCGCGAGCTGCCGGTGCCGCCGCTGCTGCTGCAGCCGCTGGTGGAGAACGCGATCAAACACGGCCTGGAGCCGCATGTGGGCGGCGGCACGCTGCGGGTGTGCGCGTCAGCCGCGGACGGTCAGCTGTGGCTGGACGTGGAGGACGACGGTGCCGGTTTCGATCCGGCACGGCCGGCGACACCCGACGGCGGCTTCGGCACGGTGCAGGTCCGCGAGCGGCTCGCCGTGGCCTTCGGCCCGCGCGCGGCGCTGGAACTGTCGCGCCTGGACCTGTCCCGCCCGACCGGCGGCGGCACCCGCGCGCGGATCCGACTGCCGCTGCCGGCTCCGGCCTGATCAAGCGCTGCCCGCAAGCCTCGCTCTTCCGACTGCCGCACGCTCGTGCCCGTCGCCCGCGCCGTTCAAGCTGCCCCCTTCATTCCCGCTTCATTCCCCTCTTCAATCCCTCTTGAATCCCTCTTCACATGGAGACGCCCGCATGCCCACCGCCCTGATCGCCGAAGACGAGGACCTGCTGGCCGCCCATCTGCGCCAGGAACTGAAAGCGCTGTGGCCGGCGCTGGACATCGTCGCGATGGCGACGCACGGTGAGGAGGCGGTGACGCTGGCGCTCCGGCACCAGCCCGAGGTCTGCTTCCTGGACATCCGCATGCCGGGCATGACGGGACTCGAGGCGGCGGCGCAGCTGGCCGACGAGTGGCCGGACGGGACACCGTTCCCGTTGCTGGTCTTCGTCACCGCCTATGACCAGTTCGCGCTCCAGGCCTTCGAGCGCGCCGCGGTGGACTACCTGCTCAAGCCGGTGCAACGGGAGCGCCTGGCGCAGACGGTGGCCCGGCTGCAGGCCGCGCTCGCGCAGCGGCAGGCGCCGCCCGCGACCCTGGCCTCGGCGATCGATCAGCTGCGTGGGTTGCTGGGCGTGCAGGCCGCGAGCGCGAAGCCGGCGGGCGGCAGCCCCGTCGCGCCGCTGCGGCACCTGCAGGTCGGCGTCGGCGACGCCATCGTGCTGGTGCCGCTGGACGAGGTCGTCTACCTGGAAGCGGCGGACAAGTACGTCCGCGTGATGACGGCGGACCAGGAATACCTGGTGCGGATCTCGCTGCGCGAGCTGCTCCCGCAGCTCGATGCGCAGCGCTTCTGGCAGGTGCACCGCGGACACATCGTGCATGTCGACGCCATCGACCGCGTGCATCGCGATGACACCGGCAAGCTGACCCTGCGGCTGCGCCACCGGCCGGAGAAGCTGGCGGTGAGCCGGATGTACGGGCATCTGTTCAAGGCGATGTGAGGCGGCAGCCGGACTGCCGCCTCCCTCTCGTCAGATGACGGCCATGCCGGAGGCGGTCTTCACGGACAGCAAGGCATCGCCATCGAGCGCCGTGACCAGGATCGACAACCCGTAGATCCCGCGCCCGCCCTCGCTCGTGACCGTCAGCGCGATCGTGCCGTCCTTGAGCACCTCCTTGAAGAAGAAGTCGTCGCGCGTCGCTTCGGTATAGCCAGCGGTCAACGCGCTCAGGTCGAGCACGTCGCCCTCGCTGCGCTTGTAGTCGAGGACGAGGTCCACGCCGGTCTGCCCCTTGAACCATCGGAAGGTGTCGGCGCCGGCCCCGCCGGTGAAGAAGTCACTGTCCGGGGAGGCGTTCAGCACGTCGTTGCCCGCCGTACCGCGTTCCTCATGGTTCAACGCCCATTTGCCGCCTGAGGACTCGTCCAGTCGCATGACCAGCGCAGGCTGGAGGCTCGCCGGCTCCGAGCTCATCTTCACCGGCACCTCCATGGCATTGCCCGCGCTGTCGATGGCGTAGAGCCGCAGAGCGCCATGCATGTTGCTGCGAACACTTCGGCTGCCGGCAGCAAACATCATGAGCTGGCCGCTGCTCACCGCACCGGGTTGCCAATCCTGAACATTCACGAGGCTCTTGCCGTAGCTCACGAACACCAGCTCGACATCTTCCTGCGAGGTCACCGTCAAGCTGCCATCCTTGCCACGATCCGCGACCACCGTGGGCGCGGTGGTGTCGTAGTCGAACTCCAGGCGCCGGATCCCGCTCTCGTTGCCCGCGATGTCGACCTGCCGGACCTGCAATTCATGGCGCCCCGGCGACAGCTGCGCTGGCGGCTTGAAGTTGCTGCCGGCGCCGCTCCACCAATCCTGCCCCCCATTGAGGCTGTAGAGCCACCGGCTGCCCGACTCCAGGCCCACGTCGATGGACCCGTTGGCATTGAGCGCCTTGCTGGCCAGGTAGAACTGCTCCACTTCCGGAAAATTGCCTGGCCGGTTTGCCCAGTAAGTCCGGGCCGCGGAATTGAAGGTCAAGGTCGGCGCGTCGGCCTTGGTGTCCAAGCTGAACTTCAGCTCGGTCGCGGCGCTGACATTGCCGGCGAGATCCACCTGCCGCACCAGCACCCGCTTGTCCCCATCGCCGGAGAACTCGCTCGCGGCGATGGACGTCCCGGTCCCGGCGGTCCAGGTGAGGCCGTCGCGGCTGTACTGCCACTGCGCATCGTCCTCCAGACCGCCGATGTTGACCGTCGCCACCGAGGTGATCCGGTCGGTGGCGCTGACGCCGGTGTCCTGCGCCAGGCTCACTGTCGGCGCAGCCACGACCCGATCGAGCGTGAAGTTCAGCATCGCACTGCTGACGTTGTCGGCGACGTCGGTCTGGCGGACTTCGACGGTGTAGGTGGTGTCGATGTGGAACTCGCTGGCCGCGATGCGGTCCCCGCTGCCGGTTCTCCAGGCGCTGCCGCCGATGCGGTATTCCCAGCGATGGCCCGGCTCGAGGCCGGTCACGACGATGCCGGCCTCGTTGGTGACACGGTCGCCGGCGGTGCCCGAGTCCTTCACCAGGGCGAGTGCGAGCGGAGGGCCTTGCCGGTCCAGCGTGAAGTCCAGCGTCGCGGTGCTCACATTGCCCGCGGCGTCGATCTGCCGGACCTCGAGGGACTTGGTGCCGTCGGCGCCGAACTCGCTGGCGGCAATGCGGTCGCCGCTGCCGGTCGTCCAGGCGCCGCCACCGATGCGGTACTCCCAGCGGTTGCCCAGCTCGACGCCGGTCACGGCGATGGTGGCGTCGTTGGTGATGCGGTCAGTGGCGACGCCGGAGTCGTTCAGCAGCGCGACCGCGATCGGGTCGACCTGCCGGTCCAGCGTGAAGTCGAGCGTCGCCGAACTCACGTTGCCCGCGACGTCGATCTGCCGCACCTCCAGCGTCTTGCTGCCGTCGGCGCCGAACTCGCTGGCCGCGATGCGGTCGCCGCTGCCGGTCTTCCAGGCGCCTCCGCCGATGCGGTACTCCCAGCGGTTGCCCGACTCGACGCCGGTCACGGCGATGGTGGCGTCGTTGGTGATGCGGTCGCCGGCGGTGCCGGAATCGTTCAGCAGCGCGACTGCGATCTGGCTGACCTGCCGGTCCAGCGTGAAGTCGAGCGTCGCCGAACTCACGTTGCCCGCGACGTCGATCTGCCGCACCTCCAGTGTCTTGGTGCCGTCCGCGCCGAACTCGCTGGCCGCGATGCGGTCGCCGCTGCCGGTCGTCCAGGCGCCGCCACCAATGCGGTACTCCCAGCGGTTGCCCGGCTCGACGCCGGTCACGGCGATGGTGGCGTCGTTGGTGATGCGGTCAGTGGCAACGCCGGAGTCGTTCAGCAGCGCGACCGCGATCGGGTCGACCTGCCGGTCCAGCGTGAAGTCGAGCGTCGCCGAACTCACGTTGCCCGCGCTGTTGGCCTGCCTCACCTCGACGGTGTAAGGACCGTCCTTGGCGAACTCGGTGGCCGGGATGCGGTCGCCACTGCCGGTCTTCCAGGCGCCGTTGCCGATGCGGTACTCCCAGGTCCTGCTCGCGTCCAGGCCGCCCACGGCGATGGCGGCATCGTTGGTGATCCGATCGCCGGCCGTTCCGGAATCATTCACCAGCGCCGCCGACAAGGCGCCGGCTTGCCGGTCCAGCGTGAAATCGAACGTGGCGGAACTCTCGTTCCCGGCCGGGTCGGTCTGGCGAAGCTCGACGGCGTAGCGGCCGTCGGCGCCGAACTCGCTGGCCGCGATGCGGTCGCCGGTGCCCGCCTTCCAGGCGCCGCCGGCGATGCGGTATTCCCAGCGGTTGCCCGGCTCGACGCCGGTCACGGCGATGGTGGCGTCGTTGGTGATGCGGTCGCCGACGACGCCGGAGTCGTTCACCAGCGCGGCCTCGATCGGGCCGACGTGCCGGTCCAGCGTGAAGTCCAGCGTCGCGGTGCTCACGTTGCCCGCGATGTCGATCTGGCGCACCTCGATCTTGTGGGCGCCGTCGGCGCCGAACTCGCTCGCCGCGATGCGGCTGTCGACGCCGGGCTGCCACGCACCGCCGTCGATGCGGTATTCCCAGCGGCAGTCCGGCTCGAGACCGCCGACGATCACCGTGCCGTCGCGGGTGAGCCGGTCGTCCGCCACGCCGGTGTCATTGGCCAGCGCGACGCTCGGCGGCGGCGCGATGCGGTCGAGCTGGAACTCGTACACCGTCGACGCCTGGTTGCCCACCGCGTCCAGGTGCCGGACCTCCACGCGCTGCCAGCCGTCCGTGGCGCGCTCGAATTCCCGCCCATCGATGAGGACGCCGGACCCGGTCTTCCATTCCCCACCGTTGATGCGGTAGTCCCAGCTGCCGCCCCATTCGATGTCGAGCACCCGCAGCGTGCCGTCGCGGGTGATCCGGTCATCGGCCGTCCCGGTGTCGTTCACCAGGGACACGGTCGGCGCGGCGGCCTGGCGGCGCAGGTCGAAGGCGAGGGTCGAACCGGCTTCATTGCCTGCCGCGTCGATCTGCCGCACCCGGACCAGTTGGTAGCCATCCGCCACGCCGTCGAAGGCGGCCTTGTCGATGCGATCCCCGTGACCGCGCCGCCATTCGCCGCCGTTGATCTGGTAATCCCAGATCGCCAGGCTCTCCAGGCCGCTGACCAGCACGGTGGGGTCGTTAGTCCGCTTGTCCCCGGACACGCCGGAGTCGACCGCCAACTGGACGCCCGGCGACACGGCGTGGGTGTCCAGGACGAAGTCGAGCGCGGCCGTGCCGCGATTGCCGGCGCCGTCGACATGCCGCACCTCGACCCGGCGCTCGCCGGCCGTCGTGCCGAACTCCGCCGCCGCGATCGTGTCGCCGGTCCCGGTCACCCATGGACCGTCATCGATCCGGTACTCCCAGCGCAGCCCGGACTCCAGGCCGTTCACCTTCACCGTCGCGTCGCGCGTGATGCCGTCGGACGCCGACAGCCCGGTGTCCATCGCGAGCGCGAGCGTCAGCTCCGCCGCGCGGGTGTCGAGCAGGAGGCTCAGGGTGGTGACCGGGCCCTCGTTGCCCGCGGGATCCACCTGCCGGACGCGGATGTCCTTGGCGCCGTCGGCACCGAGTTGCGCGGTGGACAGCGTCGCGTCCGTCCCGTTCCACCAGGTCGCGCCGCCGTCCACGCTGTACTGCCAGCGCGCGTCCGGCTCCAGGCCATCGATGCGGATGCGGCCGTCGTTCGTCCAGCCATCGGTGGCGGAGCTGCCGGTATCCGAGATCAGCGTCAGGCCAGCCCCTGGCGGCGCGATGGTGTCCATGTCGAATCTCAGGCTGGCCACCGGGCTGGGGTGGCCGTCCGCGCTGATCTGCACCACCTGCAGCGACTTGCTGCCGTCCGTACCCAGCGCCGACGGGGCGATCACCGAGCCGCTGCCGGCATGCCAGGTCTTGCCCTCGTCGAGCGAGTATTCCCAGCGCCCGTCCGCCTCGAGCGCGCCGATGCGGATCTCCCCGGCGCTACCGAGCAGGCCTTCCCGCTGGGCGCCCGGCGAGTGCAAGGCCGGCTGCGGCGCCGGCGGCACGCGCACGGCGGGATCGGGATTCGGATTGGGGTTGGGGTCCGGCTTCGGACCGGGATCCGGGTTCGGGTCCGGCTTGGGACCCGGGTCCGGATTGGGATTGGGATTGGGATTGGGATTGGGATTGGGATTGGGATTGGGATTGGGATTGGGATTGGGATTGGGATTGGGATTGGGATTGGGATTGGGATTGGGATTGGGATTGGGATTGGGATCGGGTTTCGGATCCGGTTGGGGATTCGGATTCGGATTCGGATTCGGATTCGGATCCGGCTTCGGGCCCGGGTCGGGCTGGGGCGAGGGCTCACCCTCCGGCTTCGCGTCCGCGCCGCCATTGCCCGAACCTCCCGACAGGGCCACGGCGGACCCCGCTGAGAGCGCCGCCCCCAGCAGCCAGGTCACCATCGCGGCGACGGATTTCTCCGTGGACTTCTCATCCTTGCCGTTCGATCCTTGGACCGCCTCGCCGTTCTCGGTCGGACTTTCGAGCGGGGCGCCGCTCGCGGCCGGGTCCTGCGCGGCGGGCACCGTCTCGGCCTGCCCAGGCTCCTGAGCGGGCGCGGACTCGGCGCTGGATTCCCCTTGATCCTCTTCTTCCTCCGCCAGCCGCCGCGGACGCGCCGACACCTCGGACGGTGGAGCGCCGGCGTCGGCGGGCGCGTGGACTCGGGAAGCACGGTGGGCGGGCGTCGTCGGAAGTTGCATGGCTGCGGCCTTGGAAGGTCGAATGAAAAGTTGGGCAGTATCAAAAGCACCCCGGCGTGCGCGCCATGACTACTCCGCGTCAGATCCTTCGACCGGTCTGACGGATTTGCGGGGGTCGCTCCCGCAGACAGGAGGGGTACCCCACCCCACGTAGAATCTGCGGCCTCCTTCGAGCATCCATTCATCGATGTCCAGCCACGACAAGACCGCCGGCGCTCCGGCGCCCGACAAGACGGACGCCACCGCCGTCAAGCCCAGCAACTTCCTGCGCGCCATCATCGAGCGCGACCTGGAACAGGGCTTCCAGCCGGCGCGCCACTTCGCTGGCAGCCCGGGCGACGCGGCCCACCATGCCGCCGGTCCGCTGGACCCGGCCCGCATCCGCACCCGCTTCCCGCCCGAGCCCAACGGCTACCTGCACATCGGCCATGCCAAGTCGATCTGCCTGAACTTCGGCCTGGCGCGCGATTACGGCGGCATCTGCCACCTGCGCTTCGACGACACCAATCCGGAGAAGGAAGAGCAGGAATACGTCGACGCGATCAAGGAGATGGTGGCGTGGCTGGGCTGGACCTGGGACGCCAAGGACGGCGCCGGCCGCGAGGTGGACCACCTCTTCTATGCCAGCAACTACTTCGACTTCATGTACCGCGCGGCGGAGTACCTGGTGTCGCAGGGGCTGGCCTATGTCGACGAGCAGACGCCCGAGGAAATGCGCGCCAACCGCGGCGACTTCGGCACGCCGGGCAAGAACAGCCCCTTCCGCGACCGCTCGCCCGAGGAGAACCTGATCCGCCTGCGCGAGATGCGCGACGGCAAGCACCCGGACGGCTCCATGGTGCTGCGCGCGAAGATCGACATGGCGTCGCCCAACATCAACCTGCGCGATCCGGCGCTGTACCGCATCCGCCGGGCGACCCATCACAACACCGGCGACCAGTGGTGCATCTACCCGATGTACACCTACGCCCACCCGATCGAGGACGCGCTGGAGTGCATCACCCACAGCGTGTGCACCCTGGAGTTCGAGGACCAGCGGCCGTTCTACGACTGGCTCGTCGAGCACCTGGCCCAGGGCGGCCTGCTCGCCCGCCCGCTGCCGCACCAGTACGAGTTCGGCCGGCTCAACCTGACCTACGTCGTCACCAGCAAGCGCAAGCTGCGTCAGCTGGTCGAGGACAAGCACGTCGACGGCTGGGACGATCCCCGCATGCCCACGCTGGTCGGCATGCGCCGCCGCGGCTACACGCCCGAGGCCATCCGCGCGATGGTCGAAAGCACCGGCGCGTCCAAGACCAACGCCTGGATCGAGTACTCGGTGCTGGACGGCTACCTGCGCGCCGACCTCGAGGGCAAGGCCGCCCGCGCGATGGCGGTGCTGGATCCGGTCAAGCTCAAGCTCGAGAACTACGCGGAGATCTTCGGCTCGCTCGAGCATCGCGAAGCCTGTTCCGCACCGGCTCATCCGCATGTGCCGGAACTGGGCACGCGCCAGTTCAGCCTCGGCCCCGAGCTGTGGATCGAGCGCGAGGACTTCATGGAGACCCCGCCCAAGGGCTACCACCGCCTGTTCCCGGGCAACAAGGCGCGGCTGAAGTACGGCTACGTGATCGAGTGCACCGGCTGCGAGAAGGACGCCGACGGCACCATCACCGCGGTGCTGGCCCGGCTGGTGCCCGACACCAAGAGCGGCACGCCGGGCGCCGACGCGGTCAAGGTCAAGGGCGTGATCACCTGGGTCGGCGCGCACGAGGGCATCGCCACCGAACTGCGCCTGTACGACCGCCTCTTCACCGAAGCCCAGCCCGACGCCGGCGAACGCAACTTCCTGGAGCTGCTGAACCCCGACGCCAAGCGCGTCGTGCGCGGCTACCTGGAGCCGTCGCTGCGCGCGGTCGCGCCGGATGCCAAGGTCCAGTTCGAGCGCCACGGCTACTTCGTCGCCGACCGCGTTGACCATCGCGCCGATGCGCCGGTGTTCAACAAGATCACCGGACTGAAGGACAGCTTCGGCAAGTGAGCCTGGGGAGGACCGGGTGCGCGGGACGCGCGCCCGGTCCTCCACTGAGCGCGGTCGGGCGCCTGGCCCTGCCTCAGCCGGCAAGGACTGCCCCCGAGTCCGGCGTGGTCGCCAGCACCAGTTGCGGCGCCAGCGGCGCCGTGGTGTCGAGCCAGAAGTCCAGCGTCGCGGATGCGCTGTTGCCGGCCGCATCGACCTGGGTGGCGACGACCCGGCACAAGCCCTCCAGGCCTGCGAAACGCGACGCCGGGATTTCCGCCGCCTGCCACTCGAACGGGGGCTCGTCCAGGATGGCCACCGTCAGCGTCGCCGTGGGATCCAGGCCCAGGATCTCGATCGTCGGATCGGAGGTCCAGCGATCAGTCGCACTGCTCCCCGTGTCGTGCTTGAGCCGCAGCTTCGGTACCTCGGGCGGGGTCTGGTCCAGCTCGAACACCAGCGACGCTTGCGGGCTGTCGTTGCCCGCGAGGTCGGTCTGGTAGACCAGCACGGACTTGCGGCCGTCGCCGCCGGCCTTCGCCGCCTCGCTGCCGGGGATGCGGTCCAGGTCGCCCGGATGCCAGGTCGCGCCGCCGTCGAAGCTGTAGGACCAGCGCGCATCGGGCTCCAGGCCATGGACCCGCACGGTGCCGTCGCGGGTCAGGGGCGTGCCGTCCGGCATCGTGCCCGCGGCGAAGACCTGCAGGCCCAGGACGGCCTCGGCGGGGCGGTGGCCCGTCCCGCCCGCGCCGCCGCCGGACGGCGAGGTCGATGGATCGCCGCCCGGTCCCGAGGGCCAGCCATCGAGGGACGGGCGCGTCGCGCCACCACCACCGGCGATGGCTCCCAGGGCCGAGCCACTTCCGCCACCGCCCGCGGCGCCGACGCCCAGCGCACCAAGGCCCAGCCCGCCCAGCAGCAGCGGCATCAGCGGACGATCGTCGTCGTCGCGGGGCGGCGTCCGGTCCGCCGTGGAGGTCGCGCCGACCTCGATCGCGGTCGACTGGACATCGACGGCGGCAGGCGGGCTCGGATCCGCGGTGGCGTCGTCGTTCAGGACGTTGGTCGGGGCGTCAGTCGGGGCATCACTCGGGACGTCAGTCGGGTCGGCAGCTCGCGACCGGGCGCGGCGGGCATCGTCCCGGGCGATGGGGGCGCCATCCGCATCGAGGTCAAGGGCAGCGGCAGGCGTCGGCAAGGAAGAGCGGGTCATGTCGGATCCAAGAGGGTGAGAGGAGTCGCCAGTGTTGGCCCGCCGGCCCGCGGGCGCATCTGCCCGGACCAGTAGCGCATCGGCCTCCGGGCCCGGACACCAGTAGGTCGACCGACTCGTTGCCGTCGTCCGGCCCGTCGCCCTGCCCTCCGTCCTCCGCCGTCCCCTGGCGTCCACCCCTGTCCGTCGCTGTCCGCCCGCTGTCCGTGCGAGTGTCCGCGGACACCCCAGCGCCACCGTGACGGCGCGCCAAGCCGTTGATCCGATTGAGGATTTCCGCCTCGAAGCGGATGGCACGCGCCTTGCGACCCGGTGTGGCATCGATCACATGGACCACCCTCGGACACCTTCATGATTCGCGACACCTCCGGACAGGACGTTCCCCTCGCCCGCCCCCAGGGACGGCGCCGGCTGTGGCTGGCGCTGGCGGGCGCCGGGCTGCTGGCCGCCGCGTTCGCCGCCGCGCCGGCAGTGCAGCGGATGATGGGCAGCGGCAACTCGGTCAGCCTGCAGCGCCTGTCGGTCGCCGCGGCCGAGATCGGCCCGCTGGTGCGCGACATCGCCGGCGAGGGCAAGGTGGTCGCCGCGATGAGCCCCACCGTCTATGCGCTGCACGGCGGCAACCTGGTGCTCAAGGTCAAGGCCGGCGACAAGGTCGCCAAGGACCAGCTGCTGGGCGTCATCGACAGCCCGGACCTGCGCGCCCGGCTCGCCCAGGAGCAGAGCAACGCCGACGCGCTGCGCACCGAGGCGCTGCGCGCCGAGGTCGACGGCCGCGAGCAGCGCGCCGCCCTGCGCTCGAGCTACGAGAACGCCGCCATCGACCTGCAGACCGCCCGCAACGACCTGGAGCGCCAGACCAAGGCCTACGAGGCCGGCGCGGTCGCCGGCATGCAGGTCGAGAAGGCCCGCGACGCGCTGGAGAAGGCCCGCATCACCGCCGCCCACGCCAAGGACGGGCTGGGCCTGAAGGACGACAGCCTCAAGTTCGAGCTCCAGGCCAAGCAGCAGGCGCTGCAGCGCCAGCAGCTGCTGGTGAAGGACCTGCAGCGCCAGGTCGCCGAGCTCGAGCTGCGCTCGCCGGTGGACGGCCAGGTCGGCCAGCTGCTGGTGGCCGAGCGCGCCAACGTGAACGCGGGCACCGGCCTGCTCACCGTCGTGGACCTGAGCGCGCTCGAGGTCCAGATGCAGGTGCCGGAGAGCTTCGCCCGCGACCTGGCCATCGGCATGCCCGGCGAGATCGCCGGCAACGGCCGCCAGTGGAAGGGCCTGGTCAGCAGCGTCTCGCCGGAGGTCGTCAACAACGAGGTCGCCGCGCGGCTGCGCTTCGACGGCGCCACGCCCGACCAGCTGCGCCAGAACCAGCGCCTGTCGGTGCGCGTGCTGCTGGACCGCCGCGAGAAGGTGCTGACCGTCGCGCGCGGCAGCTTCGTCGAAGACGGCGGCGGTCGCTTCGCCTACGTCGTGCAGGACGGCCAGGCCGTCAAGCGCCCGATCCGGCTGGGCGCGCAGAGCCTGTCCAAGGTCGAGGTGCTGGAGGGCCTGCAGCCCGGCGAGCGGGTCGTCGTCTCCGGCGCGCAGGCCTTCGAAGGCGCCGAGCGGGTGACGCTCAGTCCCTGAGCGCCGCACGCGCCCTCCCCACCGGCCCCGACCACCGACGTCATCGCCCCTCCCCCCGCCCCATTCATCGCCCACCACTGCCCGCGAGGAACCCCATGCTGAAAATGCAATCGCTGTCCAAGGTCTACCGCACCGAGATGATCGAGACCTACGCCCTGCGTGATTTCAACCTGGACGTGCGCGAAGGCGAGTTCGTCGCCGTCACCGGCCCGTCGGGCTCGGGCAAGACGACCTTCCTGACCATCGCCGGCCTGCTGGAGGCCTTCACCGGCGGCCGCTACGAGCTCGACGGCGTCGACGTCAGCCGCATGGACGACACCCAGCGCTCGCGCATGCGCAACGAAAAGATCGGCTTCATCTTCCAGGCCTTCAACCTGATTCCCGACCTCAACGTGCTGGACAACATCGAGGTCCCGCTGCGCTACCGCGGCATGAAGTCGGCCGAGCGCCAGCAGCGCGCCCGCGACGCGCTGGCCCGGGTCGGGCTGTCGGCGCGCGAGCGTCACTACCCGGCCGAGCTGTCCGGCGGCCAGCAGCAGCGCGTGGCGATCGCCCGCGCGCTGGCCGGCTCGCCGCGCCTGCTGCTGGCCGACGAGCCGACCGGCAACCTCGACAGCGCGATGGCCCGCAGCGTGATGGACCTGCTGGAGGAACTGCACCGCGACGGCGCCACCATCGTGATGGTCACGCACGATCCGCAGCTCGCCGCACGCGCGCAGCGCAACGTGCATGTGATCGACGGCCAGGTCGTCGACATCGCGGCCGAGCTGCACATGGACCCGGCGCTGCTGCGCGCCGCGGCGGCCCCGTCCAAGACGCCCACCTCGGCCTGACCATGCGCGCACGTTTCCCTTCCCGGCCGGCGGCGCTCGCGGCGGTCGTGGTGGCCGCAATGTGCGCGGGCTGCTGCCTGCCGGCGGCCGCCGAGGACCTGCTCGAGGTCTACGCCCAGGCGCGCGGCGCCGACCCGGTGCTGTCGGGCGCGCGCGCGGTCCGCGGCGAGCAGCAGGAGCTGGCCGTCCAGGCCCGGGCCCAGTTGCTGCCGCAGTGGTCCGCCCAGCTGAGCGAGTCGCACCAGCGCGACGACGGCCGCCAGCACCAGCTCACCCACAGCCTCAGCCAGGTGCTGGTCGACCTGAGCCGGCTGCGCAGCTGGGATGCCGCGAAGACGCTGGTCAGCGCCGAGGACGCCCGCGTGCGCGCCGCCGAGGCCGACCTCTGCGCCCGCGTCGCCCGCGCCTATTTCGGCGTGCTGACGGCGCAGGCCGCGCTGGCCACCGCGCAGGCGATCGAGGACGTCTACGGCCAGCAGGTGGCGCAGGCGCAATCGCGCTTCGAGGCCAGGCTGTCCGCGTCGCTGGACGTCGAGCAGGCGCGCGCCTATTACGAGCTGGCGCGCGGCACCACCGCGCAGGCGCGCGAGGAACTGCTCGACGCCCGCCAGGCGCTGGCGCAGATCACCGGACGCATGCCGGGCGAGCTGCAGCCGCTCGCGCCCGAGCTGGCGATGCTGATGCCCGAGCCGGCCGACCCGCAGGCCTGGGTGACGCAGGCGCTGCGCGACAACCCGGCGCTGCAGGCCGCGGCGCTGGCCGTGACCGCGGGCGACCAGCGCGTGGCCGCCGCGCGCGCCGCCCACCTGCCGACGCTGAGCGCGGGCCTCGACGGGCAGCGCCTGTCCGGGCCGGCCGTCGCGCCGCAGGACACCGGCCGCTACACGACCACGATCGGGCTGAAGCTCACCATCCCGCTGTTCGCCGGCGGCGCGACCGAGTCGCAGAAGCGCCAGGCGATCTACCAGCGCGAGCAGCTGCGCGACGACCTGGAGAGCGCGCGCCGCGCGATGACCCGAGAGACGCAGGCGCAGTACCAGGCGGTGCTGTCGGCGCTCAGCCAGATGCGCACCGCCGGCGCCGCGGTGCAGGCGGCGGAGAAGGCGCTGGCCTCCACCCGCAGCGGCCTGGACCTGGGCGCGCGCACGATGACCGACCTGCTGCTGGCCATCCAGACGCAGAGCAACGCCCGCAACGCCTGGGAGCAGGCGCGCCACCGCTACGTGCTGTCCAAGCTGCTGCTGCAGCAGGCGGCCGGCGCGCTCGGCGAGCCCGAGCTGGCCGCCGTCAACACCCTGCTCGGTCCGGCGCCGGTCCCGGCCCCGATCCCGGCCACCCCGCCTTCGGCCGCGCATGCCGCCGCGCCCGGGACCGTGCCGGCGAGCGCGTCCGTGACCACCCCTGCCGCGCTCGCGGCGCGATGAGCTGAGAGAGGACCTCCGATGCTGACCTACTACCTCGAACTGGCCCTGCGCGCCTTCCGCAGCCATCGCGGCCTGACGGTGCTGATGCTGCTGTCGATCGCGATGGGCGTGGCCGCCTGCATGACGACGCTGACGGTCTTCCACGTCCTGTCGGGCGACCCGATCCCGCACAAGAGCGACCGGCTCTTCAACGTCCAGCTCGACGCCGAGACCCGGCGCGACTGGAAGCCCGGCGACGAGCCCGAACTGCAGCTCACCCGCTTCGATGCCGAGCAGCTGCTGCGCGCCAGACGCGGCGTGCATCAAGTGATGATGACCGGCGCCTTCATCGCGATCGACCCGGCCGGTTCGGGCGACGCCGCGCAGCCGCCGTTCTTCACCGGCGGCCGCTGGACCTCGGCCGACTTCTTCACCATGTTCGACGCGCCCTTCCGCTACGGCAACGGCTGGACCGCCGCCGACGACGGCGCCGAGGCGCGCGTCGCGGTGCTCTCGGCCGAGCTCAACGACAAGCTCTTCGGCGGCCAGGACAGCCGCGGCAAGACGGTGCGGCTGCGCGACAAGGACTTCACCGTCGTCGGCGTGCTCCAGCCGTGGCGGCCGGCGCCGCACTACTTCGACCTGACGCTGGGCTCCTACGCCAAGCCGGCGGACGTCTACATCCCGCTGTCGACCTCGCTGACGCTGCGCTTTGGCGGCGCCGGCAACATGAACTGCTGGGGCCGCTCGGACGGCATCGATCCGCGCTCGCTCAACGCGCCCTGCGCCTGGCTGCAGTACTGGGTGCAGCTGGACACGCCCCAGCAGGTCGCCGACTACCGGACCTACCTGACGCAGTATTCCGACCAGCAGCGCGAGGCCGGCCGCTTCGAGCGCCCCGCCAATCCGCGGCTGACGGGCGTCATGGCGTGGCTGAGCCAGCGCAAGGTCGTGCCCAGCGACATCCAGCTGCAGGTGTGGCTGGCCTTCGGCTTCCTGGCCGTGTGCCTGACCAACACCGTGGGTCTGCTGCTGGCCAAGTGCCTGCGCCGCAGCGGCGAGATCGGCGTGCGCCGCGCGCTGGGCGCGCCGCGGCGGCAGATCTTCCTGCAGTTCCTGGTCGAGGCCGGCACGCTCGGCCTCGTGGGCGGCGTGCTGGGCCTGGCGCTGACCTGGATCGGGCTGTGGGTGGTGCGGCAGAACCCGTCGGACTACGCCCAGCTCGCGCGGCTGGACTGGCAGATGCTGGCCACGACGCTGGGCGTCTCGCTGGCGGCCAGCGTGCTGGCGGGGCTGCTGCCGGCATGGCGCGCCTGCCAGATCACGCCCGCCATCCAGCTCAAGACGCAATGACCCGCTGACCCCGAGTCAAGGAGAACGCCGACATGGACATCCTGCCCATCCTCTCGACGCTCAAGCGTCACAAGACCGCCGCCGGGCTGATCGTGCTGCAGATCGCGCTGACCTGCGCGATCGTGTGCAACGCGCTGTTCCTGATCTTCCAGCGCATCGAGCGCATCAACGCCGACACCGGCGCCGACGAGCAGGCGCTGGTGACCTTCTCGCTGGCGAGCATGGCGCGCGTCGAGAACCCCGAGCCGCAGACGCAGGCCGACCTGGCCGCGCTGCGGCAGGTGCCGGGCGTGGCCTCGGTGACGCTGACCAACCAGTACCCGTATGGCCGCAGCTCCAACAACTCTGGCGTGCGGCTGACGCCGGACACGACGCAGTCCAGCCGCGTCGTCGCCAGCCACTACACGACCGGCCCCAGCTTCATCGGCACGATGGGGCTGAAGCTGGTCGAGGGCCGCGACTTCGAGGCCAACGAGTTCGTGCCCGGATCGACGCTGGACGCCAATCCCGATCCGCGCGTGCCGGCGGTGATCATCAACAAGACCATGGCCGAGCGGCTGTGGCCCGGCGAATCGGCGCTGGGCAAGGCGATCTACGTCTACGGCAACGAGCCGCAGCGCGTCGTCGGCGTGGTGCGCGACCTGCCCTCGCCCAACCCGGGCTCGGAGGACGAGAACGCGCTCAACACGATGATGTTCCCGGTGCAGCCGAGCTTCCGCGGCGGCGGCTTCATGATTCGCGTCGCGCCGGGCGCCGACCGCGAGGCGGTGCTCAAGGCGGCCACGGCCAAGCTGCTGGCCAACAGCCCGGGGCTGCGCCGCGTGATCCGGGACCAGAACACGCTGGTCAAGCTGCGCGCGGACTACTACCGCCAGGACCGCTCGATGATCCAGTTGCTGGCCGGCGTGTGCGTCGGGCTGCTGGTGGTGACGGCCTTCGGCATCGTCGGCCTGGCCAGCTTCTGGGTGCAGCAGCGCACGCGGATGATCGGCACGCGACGGGCGCTGGGCGCCACGCGCGGCCAGATCCTGCGCTACTTCCAGACCGAAAACCTGCTGCTGTCCAGCGCCGGCATCGTGCTGGGCATGATCGGCGCCTACGGCATCAGCCTGCTGCTGATGAAGAACTACGAGCTGCCGCGCCTGCCCTGGATCTACCTGCCGATCGGCGCGCTGGTGCTGTGGACCCTGGGCCAGATCGCGGTGTTCGCGCCGGCGCGGCGGGCCGCGGCGCTGCCGCCGGTGGCGGCCCTGCGCGGCGGCTGACAGCCGGCCCCCTTGCTATGCTGCGCCACCCATGAGAACCGTCCTGATCATCGATGACCACGCCGGTGTCGGCGAGGCGCTGTCGCTGCTGCTCTCGCTGCACGACATCGAGGCGCTGTACGCGGCCTCGCCGGCCGAGGGCCTGGCCGTGCTGGCGCGCCGGCGCGTGGACCTGGTGATCCAGGACATGAACTTCAGCGCGGACACGACCTCGGGCGAGGAAGGCCGCGCGCTGTTCCAGCAGCTGCGCGAGCGTCATCCGGACCTGCCCATCATCCTGCTGACCGCCTGGACGCAGCTGGAGCAGGCGGTGGCGCTGGTCAAGGCCGGCGCGGCGGACTACCTGGCCAAGCCCTGGGACGACGCCAAGCTGCTGGCGACGGTCGAGAACCTGCTCGAGCTGGCCGAGAACGGCCGCGCGCTGCGCGAGAGCCGGCACGAGCAGCGCCAGCGTCGCGAGGAACTGCGCCGCCGCTACCGACTCGACGGCCTGGTCTTCGAATCCCCGGCGCTGCTGCGCTGCCTGGAGCTGGCCTGCCAGGTCGCCCGCTCGGCGGCGCCGGTGCTGGTCACCGGGCCGAACGGCAGCGGCAAGGAGCGCATCGCGGCGATCGTGCATGCCAACTCGGCGGTCGCTGGCGGGCCCTTCGTGGCGATCAACTGCGGCGCGCTGCCGGGCGAGCTGATCGAGGCCGAGCTCTTCGGCGCCGAGAGCGGTGCCTACACCGGTGCGGCGCGGGCGCGCGAGGGCCGCTTCGAGACCGCCGACGGCGGCACGCTGTTCCTCGACGAGATCGGCAACCTGCCGCTGGCCGGCCAGGTCAAGCTGCTGCGGGTGCTGGAGACGGGCCGCTTCGAGCGGCTGGGCTCGAGCCGCACGCGCCAGACCGCGGTGCGGGTGATCTCGGCCACCAACGCCGACCTGCGCGCGATGGTGCGCGCCGGCAGCTTCCGCGAGGACCTGTACTACCGGCTCAACGTCATCGAGGTCGCGCTGCCCGGCCTGGCCGAGCGGCCGCAGGACATCCTGCCGCTGGCCGAGCACTTCCTGGCCGGCCGGGCCACGCTCAGCGACGGCGCCCGGGAAGCGCTGATGGCGCATCCCTGGCCCGGCAACGTGCGGGAGCTGAAGAACGCCATCGAGCGCGCGGCGCTGCTGGCGCCGGGCCATGTCGTCGGCGAGCAGGACCTGGCGCTGCCGGCCGCCGCGCCGCTGGCCTCGCGCAACCTGGACGAGCCCAGCCGCGAGGCCGTCGTCGCCGCGCTGGACGCCGCGGCCGGCGTCGTCAGCCGGGCAGCGCAGTCGCTGGGGCTGTCGCGCCAGGCGCTGTACCGGCGCATGGAGCGCTACGGGCTGAGCGCCGATGCGTGAGGCTCGCGCGACTCGCGTGGCTTGTGAGGCTCGCGGGATGCTTCAGGCTCGCGAGGTTCGTGAGAAACGCGGGGGACGCGAAGCACGCTCCAAGCGCCGCGGCCCGAGGCCGATGCGGAGCCCGCATGCGCGAGCCTGACCCACCGCGGCGCGCGCGCTGGCACCGCTCGCTGCGCCTGCGCCTGGCGCTGTGCCTGATCGCCGCGGCGGTCGCGGCCCTGTCCATCCACCTGACGCTGACCTGGTGGCCGGTGCCGCGGCTGATGGCCGCGCTCGGACGCGAGGCTCTCGCGCCCTGGAGCGCGACCGCGCTCGCGCTGACCGGCGCGCTGATGCTGCCGATCGCCTGGGCCCTGGCCAGCCTGCTGCTGATGCCGCTGACGCGGCTGCTGCGCGCGCTGGAAAGCACGGTGCTGAGCTACCGCGATGGCGAGTTCGGCAGCGCGATCGCGGCCGATCCGCCGGGCGGTCTCTCGGAGCTGTCCAGCCTGATGCGGCTCCACAGCGAGCTCGGCCAGGCTCTGCGCGAGCAACGCCAGCACCTGGCGCAGCGCGAGCTGCTGCTCGACACGGTGGTGCAGAACACGCCGGTCGCGCTGGTGCTGACCGACGCGCGCGAGCGCATCGCCTACGCCAACATCGCCGCGCGTCAGCTGATGGACCGCGGCCGAGGCCTGGCCGGCCGCGACCTGGACGAGGTGCTGTCGCAGGCGCCGGACGACCTGCGGCAGGCCTTCGCCGGCACGCAGGACGGGCTGTTCAGCGTCGTGCTCGACGGCGAGGAGGAGCGCTTCCACCTGTCGCTGCGCGACTTCCGGCTGCAGGGCCAGCCGCATCGGCTGCGACTGCTGCGGGGAATGACGCGCGAGCTGTCGCGCCAGGAGGTCGCGAGCTGGAAGCGGGTGATCCGGGTGATCAGCCATGAGCTCAACAACTCGCTGGCGCCGATCTCGTCGCTGGCGCACAGCGGCGCGGAGCTGGCGCGGCGCGGCATGCACGAGCGGGTGCCTGGCGTCTTCGCCAGCATCGGCGACCGTGCGCAGCACCTGCACCAGTTCCTGGCCGGCTATGCGAGCTTCGCGAAGCTGCCCGCGCCGGTGCTGGCGCCGGTCGAGTGGGCGCCGTTCATCGAATCGCTGGGCGTGCATTACCCGTTCACGCTGGGCGGCGCACTGCCGGCGGCGCCGGGGCGCTTCGACGCCGCGCAGATGGCGCAGGCGCTGATCAACCTGCTGAAGAACGCGCACGAGTCCGGCAGCGCGCCGGAGGGCGTCAGCCTGAGCGTGGGCGCGCCGCGCGAGGACTGGCGCATCGAGGTCGGCGACCGCGGTCCCGGCATGACCGAGACGCAGCTGTCGCAGGCGCTGCTGCCGTTCTACTCGACCAAGCGCAGCGGCAGCGGCCTGGGTCTGGCGCTGGCGCGCGAGATCGCCGAGGCGCACGGCGGCCGGATCGCGATGGGCAACCGCGACGGCGGCGGGCTGTGGGTGGCGATCAGCTGGCCGCGGTCATGACCGCGGGCGATCTCACTTGTAGAAGGCTTCGACCTTGCCCTTGAGCTTGATCATCAGCGGCTGGCCCTTGCGGTCCAGCGTGCGGCCGGCGGGCACCTTGATCCAGCCTTCGGAGATGCAGTACTCCTCGACGTCCTTGCGTTCCTTGCCGTTGAAGAGGATGCCGATGTCGTGCTCGAACACGGCGGCGACGTAATGCTTGCTGCGCGGGTCGATGGACAGGTGGTCGGGCAGTTCGGGGCGGGTGGTGTCGCTCATGGCGGGGTCATGCAGGGGGAAACCGAAAACGCGGCATTGTCCCGCAGACGGACGCCCTAACATCGGCCGCATGCCCACCATCGACAACTCGCGCTCGTCGAGCGCACCGAGCGCCTCGACCTCGTCGGTCGCCTCCCCCTTCCCCGCATCCGCCGTCGACGCCGTGACCCTGGCGGCGTTGGCGGCCTTCCCGGCCCAGCTGGCCGCGCATTTCGCGCTGTTCCCCGCCGAGGCGCGGCACTGGGCGCCGCCGTCGTGGGACGGCGTGCCGAGCGAGCCGCTGACGGCGATCGAGCAGCTGTGCCATGTGCGGGACATCGAGATCGACGGCTACCAGCAGCGAATCCGCCGCACGCTGGGCGAGGACGATCCGCTGCTGCCCTCGCTGGACACCGACGCGCTGGCGCGGGAGCGCCGCTACGGCGAGGACGATCCGGCCGCCGCGCTGGCGGCTTTCGCCGCGGCGCGCCGGGAGACGCTGGCGATGCTGGCCGAGATCACGCCGGAGCAGCTGCGGCGCCGCGCTCGCTTCGAGGGCTACGGGCCGCTGACCTTCAAGTCGCTGATCCATTACCTGTGCAGCCACGACCAGCAGCACCTGGCGGGGCTGCAGTGGGTGCTGGGGCAGTACGACGCGGCGCAAGGCGCGGCGCGCTGACGCGGTTCAACGGTGGCCGGTCCGCGGGGACCGGCCGCGGGTCATTCGTCGCAGCGCTGGACCACCGGGGTCGCGTACTCGTGGCCGACGACGGCGCGGGCGAACAGGTAGTTCTCGCGCGCCTGCTCACTGAGCTGGTCCAGCGTGACCTGGCCGCGCTCATCGCAGGGGAAGCAAAGACCGCGACCTGCGTGGAACAGCGATTCGAAACGCAGCAGGTAGCGGCCCTGGCCGACACCGCCGCGGACGGAGGACTGGCGCTGGAGCGCGCCGAACTGGGAGGGACTCATGGACGGACTCCGTGGCCCGCGGGGAGGATCGGGCCGGACGATCCAACCTTAGGCCGCCCAACCACGGCCCGCGCGTGCATACGTCGCGAATGGCGCGATTGTTTCGGATGTTCCCTGCGGTCGCGTGCTGTCCTGCGCTCGCCTACCCGCCCGCCTTCTTCGGCGCGAACCCCGCCTGCGTCAGCCAGGCCATCACCTTCTCCAGGTGATCCCCCTGGATCTCGATCGTGCCGTCCTTGACGGTGCCGCCGCTGCCGCACGCCGCCTTGAGCTTCTTGGCCGTCTCGGTCAGCTCCGCCGCCGTCATCGGCAGGCCCAGCACCACCGTCACGCCCTTGCCTTTTCGGCCTGCCGTCTCGCGTCGCACCCGCACCTTGCCGTCGCCCAGCACGGCCGAGGCCGCTTGCGCCTTGCAGCGGCAGTCCGCCTGCGCCTGCCGGCATTGCGGGCAGATCCGCCCGCTCTCCGTTGAATAGACCAGCGCCATCGCCTGCTCCCAAGTCCTTGTCCGTTGCCTCGTCCCGCGCCCAGCGCTCAGCGCGCCAGCGTCCGCGCGAAGAAGGCGTCGATCGTCCGGTACAGGTGCAGCTTCGCGCTGCGGCCGGCGATGCCGTGCGCCTTGCCCGGATAGATCATCAGCTCGAAGGGCCGCGCCTCGTTCTGCAGCGCCTCGGTCAGGCGCAGCGTGTGCTCGAACAGCACGTTGTCGTCCGCCGTGCCGTGCACGATCAGCAGCGGCTTGGTCAGCAGCTTCGCGCGGTCCACCAGGTTGGCCTGCCGGTACGGCGCCGTCTGGCCGCCCTTGCCGTCCTGCGGCATGCCCAGGTAGCGCTCGGTGTAGGCGGTGTCGTAGAGCGTCCAGTCGGTCGGCGGCGCGACCGCCACCGCCGCCGCCAGCGGCGTGTCGGCGTCCAGCATCGCGCGCTCGGCCAGGAAGCCGCCGTAGGACCAGCCGAAGAACCCGATCCGCTTCGCGTCCACGCCCGCCACCTGCTTCGGCAGCTGGCGCACCGCCGCGAACAGGTCGCCGACGTCCACCTCGCCGAACGCGTGCCGGTGCGCGCGCGTGAACTCGCGGTCGCGGTTCTGCATGCCGCGCGTGTCCAGCGTGAACACGCCGTAGCCGCGACGCTGCCAATAGGCGATCAGCGCTGTGTCGCGGTTCCAGTTCCAGTTGGTCGTCGAGGTGCCGGGGCCGCCGTAGGCCATCGCGATCACCGGATGCGGACCGGCCCGGCCGTCCAGCGGCGCGAAGTACAGCGCGTTCAGCGGCGTGCGTCCGTCGGCGGCGGTGATGTCCACCACCTGGGGCGCCGGCACGATGCGCGCCAGCAGCGGATCCGGCGCGTCGCCCGGCAGCGCCACCGGCTGCGCGCCGGGCCGCACCGCCTGCAGCGACAGCGCCGGCGGCTCACCCCAGGCGCCGCGCGTGACCAGCAGCTGGCCGCAGGCGCCGTCGCCGCGCGCATCGCGCCACTGGCGCGGCTGGGCGCCGTCCAGCGCGCGGCGCGTGCCGTCCAGGTCGATCGCGAACAGCTCGCGCGAGCGGCCCCGGTCGCGGGCCGCCGCGTAGACCACCGTCTTGCCGTCGCTGCACACGCGATGCGCGACCGGCTCCGGCTCGTTCGTCAGCGGGCGGCGCTCGCCGGTGCGGCGGTCCACCAGCACCAGCTGCCGTCGACCGGAAGCCTCGCTCGACCACAGCAGCGCCGGCTGGCCGGACAGCGTCAGGCCGTCGATCTCCAGCAGGTCGTCGTGGACCTCGACCCAGGCCGGATCGCGCTCATCGATCACCGTGCGGCCGGGGCCGGCGCTGTTGGCGTATTCGGTCAGCGCCAGCTTGCGCTGGTCGCGCGTGAGCGTCTGCAGCCACGGCGTGCCGTCGCCGAACCAGCCGGCCCGCGCCACGTATTCCGCGTCCATCGGCAGCGGCAGCGGCGTCATGCGACCGTCCGCCACCTGCAGCGTCCATGCGGTCACGCGGGCGTTGTGCTCGCCGGCGCCGGGGTAGCGCTGCTGCGTCATCGTCGTCCGGTCGGCGAAGATCTGCGCCCGTGTCTTCACCGGCACCGCGCTTTCGTCGACGTTCAGCGCCAGCAGCTGCTTCCCGTCCGGCGACCACCAGTAGCCGCGCTGGCGGCTCAACTCCTCCGCCGCGATGAACTCGGCCAGGCCCCAGAAGCGGGTCTCGGTCGCGCCCTTCGTCAGCGCGCGCGCGTCGCCGCCATCCAGCGGCTGCACCCACAGCTCGCCGCCCTTGACGTAGGCGATGCGGCTGCCGTCGGGCGAGCAGGTGGGGTCCTGCTCCGGCACCTGCTCGTCGGCCGTCAGGCGCTGGGCCTTCGGTCCCTGGTCGGAGAGGCGCACCAGGTACAGGTCGCCCGACAGCGGGAACAGCAGCGCCTTGCCCGACGGCCCGCACCACTGGTAACCGGTGATGCCGCCCTGCGAGATGCGCTTGCGCTCCAGCGCCATGCGCTCCGCCTCGGTCAGCTGCTGGCTGCGCCCGCCCAGCACCTCCGCCGCCGACACCAGCTTGCGCGGCGCGCCGCCGGCCGTCGGCTGCGCCCACAGCTCGAGCTGGTCGCTGTCGGTCTCCGAGGGACGCAGGTAGCTGACCCAGGCGCCATCGGGCGAGATCTCGGCCTGGCGCACCAGCCGGCCCTGCAGCGGCGGATCGCCGAAGACGCGTTCGAGCGTGAGCGGCGTGACGCCCTTGTCCTTCGCCGTCGCGGCGGGCGCGGTGGAGGCGGCATCGGCGAACACCGGCGCCAATGCGGCGGCGAGCGCCAGCAGGCGCGTGGTCAGCAGGGAAGCGGTCATGCGGCGATCAGCGTGTCGCTGTCTTGTCGTTGATCGGAATCGGTGGGACGGTCGAGCGCGTCGTCGGCCTCGCAGGCAGTGGAGGCGTCGACCAGGTCGTCCTCGTCGCCGCCCTCGGGCGGTGCCTGGGGATCGAGCGCGTCGCCGAAGAGCGTCAGCGCCAGCAGATCCGGCGCGTTGATCGTGCGCACGCGCTGGTAGGTGTCCTCGGCCTCGGGATAGCGGCGGCGCAGGTAGTGCAGCCACTGCTTGAGCCGGCCGGCCTGGTGGCGCGTCGCGACCTTGCGGCGCACCTGCGCGAAGAAACCCGCCATCAGCGGCAGCATCTCGGCCCACGGCAGCGCGCCGGCCGTCGCGGCGCCCTCCACGCTGGACGTTCCGGCCGCGCTGGTCCCGAGCGCGGCGCGCAGCGCCAGCGCCAGGCCCGGATCGGCCACCATGCCGCGACCGAGCATCAGCGAATGGCACCCCGATTCGCGCAGGCAGCGCAGCGCGTCCTCGACGGTCCACACCTCGCCGTTGGCGACGACGTCGATCGCGACGGCCTCGCGCACGACGGCGATCTGGTCCCAGTAGGCGGGCGGCTTGTAGCCGTCGCGCTTGGTGCGGCCATGGACGACCAGTTCCGACGCGCCGGCCGCCTCGATGGCGCGGGCGCAGTCGAGCATGCGCTCGCGGTCCTCGTTGCCGAGCCGCATCTTGGCCGACACCGGCAGATGCGCCGGCACCGCGCGACGCACCGCGGCGACGATCTCGCCGACGAGTTCGGGCTCGTCCAGCAGCACCGCGCCGCCGCGATGACGGTTCACCGTCTTGGCGGGGCAGCCGAAGTTCAGGTCGATGCCTTCCGGATCCAGCTCGGCCAGCCGCGCGGCGTTCTCGGCCAGGCACTGGGGATCGGAGCCCAGCAGCTGCGCCCGCACCGGCACGCCGGCGCGCGTGCGCCCGCCGTCCAGCAGCTCGGGCACGATGCGCGTGAACACGCGGCGCGGCAGCAGCTGATCGGTGACGCGGATGAACTCGGAGACGCAGCGGTCCACGCCGCCGACACGGGTCAGCGTGTCGCGCAGCATGTGGTCCAGCAAGCCCTCCATGGGCGCCAGCAGAATCATGGGAAGCGAGGGGATCCGCCGTGCTCGTGGCGCCGCGGACCGGGGTCTGGAAAGGCCGAGAGCATAGCGGAAGCGCCTGTTCCAGGGCCTCGGCGCGGCCGCGCGGGAGCGCCCACCGGGGCGGACGTCACGGGCCGTCCGCGTCGCCGCCGGTGCCGGTCTTCCCGCGCTTGGCCAGCGCCTCGTCGTGGTCGCGTACGCTCAGCCACAGCCGCACGTCGAATTCCAGCTGCGCGTAGCCCGGCTCCATGTGGTGGCACAGCGCGTAGAAGGCCTTGTCGTGCTCGAGCTCCTTCAGGTGGGCCAGCTCGTGCACGACGATCATCCGCAGGAACTCCGCCGGCGCCTCGCGGAACAGCGTCGCCACGCGGATCTCGCGGCGCGTCTTGAGCCGGTTGCCCTGCACCACCGCCTGGCGCGTGTGCGTGCCCAGCGCATGCTGGATGACCTTGAGCCGGGCGTCGTAGGCCACCAGCGCCAGCGGCCCGGCGTTGCGCATGAAGCGCTGCTTCAGCGCCTGCGTGTAGTCGAACAGCGCCTTGTCGCTGCGGACCTCATGCGGCTCCGGATACTTGCGCGCCAGCAGCGGGCCAAGTTCGCCCGCGTCCAGCAACTGCCGCGCCTGCGCCACCAGCGCCGGCGAATAACCCTGCAGGTACTTCACCGCGCCGTCACTGCAGCGCCGCGGCCGGCGCGCCGTAGTGCGCGCCGATCCACTGCTCGAAGCGCTCGAACATCGCGCGCTCCGCCGCGTCGCCGCCATCGCCGTTATCGGCCAGCAGCTCCGCGCCGTGGACCACCATCACCCGCGCTTGCAGCGGCGGGCCGTCGTCGGTGCGCGCGCCTCGACGCTCGGCCGCTTCCAGCTGGTCGAGCGCCGTCGCCCACGCCTGCTCCACCGTCTCGTCGCAGGCCTGGGCCAGGTAGCGCGCCGAGAAGCCCTCGCCGGTCAGCCGGCGCAGCGTCTGGTCATGGCTGAGGCTGTTGCCCGGCGCCCAGTAGGCGTCGGCCAGCGCGGGGCCGATCGCGGGGTTGTCGGTCAGGTAGCCGTCGCGGCGCAGGAAGAAGGCGCGCGTCTGGTAGACGGCCATGTGCGCGAGCAGGTAGCCCTGGTAGGACGCGGCGGACTCCTGATTGAGCAGATGCGGGATCGCCAGGATCGGCCGCGGCGCCCGGTCCACACCCTGGATGCGCCGCTCCATCGCGCGCGCCAGCGCCAGCACCGCCTCGGGCGTGCGCTCGGCATCGGGCATCGCGTACAGCGCCGCCTCGAAGTAGGCCACCACCGCGATGGCGCGCTCGTCGAAGGCGCGCATCGGCTGCGTCGCGGCGATGCGCTCGCGGATCAGCTCGTCGGGGATCGTCGCGCCGTCGACGGTGCGCGCGTAGCGCTTGAGCCAGTCCGCGTCGCCCAGCAGGCTGTCGCAGAACATCGACTGCGTCTCGGCATAGGCCATCGAGGTCGGCGCGAACTCCTGCGAGAAACAGGGCGCGTTCTGCGTGACGTTGGCGAAGTGCGCCGCATGGCCGCCTTCATGGAACAGCGTCACCAGCCCGCGCGCGCCGCTGCCGATCTGGTCGGGCTTGGCCTCGGCGGTGAAGTTGATCTCGCCGGCGTGCCAGCGGCCCTGCTCGTCGAACCAGGTCGGCAGCGGGCCATGGCAGAAGCCGTTCTGGTACTTGCCCGACCGCTGCAGCAGGTCCAGCCGCAGGGTCGCGCCGCGGTACTGGATGCCCAGCCGGCGGAAGCTCTGCACCCAGCGGCGCAGCGCCGGGCCGAACGGCAGGTAGGGGTCCAGGCGTCGGGTCACGTCGCCGGCGCTGTGGAAGCGCAGGTTCCAGGGCTCCAGCGCCGAGGCGCCATGGCGCGCCACCAGCGCATCGAGCGCGCGCCGCTGCGCGGCCTCGGTCCGCGCGACGAAGTCGTCCAGGATGCCGAACAGCTCCGCCTTGGTCATGCGCTCGTTCTTGCGCAGCTTCATCTCGAAGTAGTCGCTGAAGCCCAGCGCGCGGGCCAGCCGGTTGCGCAGCGCGACGATCTCCAGGAAGCCGTTGTCCAGCACCCAGCGCTCCACCGCCGCCAGCCCGTCGTAGGAGCTGCGCCGGCGCGACTCGTCGGGATTGGTCGACGCGTTGGTCGACAGCATGGTCAGCGTCGCGGCCTCGGTCTCGCCGCGGTCGTTGACATGGGTGGGCGCGAAGTCCTTGCGCCGGGCGAAGAGCAGGCGCTCGGCCTCGATCAGCTCGGCCATCAGGCGCCGGCCCTCGTCGTTGTCGATGATGTTGGCCTCGAACACGCCCAGCCAGCCGCGCAGGCCATGCGCCAGCGCCTTCACCGCGTCGGTGGCGGGCGTCGCCTCGATCGCCGCGTCGACCGCGGCCAGGTGCGCGCGCGTGGCGGCCAGGCGGTCGGGGTCGGCGATGAAGGCCTTGTAGTCGGTCTCCGCGCGGCCGAAGCCTTCGTGGTCGTCGCTGGTGGCCATGTAGGTGGCCCAGAACAGGTCTTCCTTGCGCTTGTGCACCGCCACGTAGTCGTGGTTGAGCTGGTCGAAGAAGGCCTGGGCGGCCTGCACGGCCGGCGTGGGAAGCGAGGTGTCGGGCATCGGCGCAGCTTAGCGCAGGGCATCATGGCGCCCATGAGTCACGCCCCTGATGCCGCCGGGGACTCCGGCGACCGCCCCGAGACCGCGCCGGCCGTTCACGCCGTCGAGCTCCAGCCCCAGGGCTGGCGCTTCGACGCGCCCGAGGACCAGACCCTGCTGCTCGCCGCGCTGGACCACGGCCTGCGCCTGCCGCATTCCTGCCGCAACGGCACTTGCCGCGCCTGCATCGCCCGGCTGGTGGCGGGGCGCATCGACTACCGCATCGAATGGCCCGGCCTGTCCCGCGAGGAGAAGGACGAGGGCTGGATCCTGCCCTGCGTCGCCTGCGCGCGCTCGGACCTGGTGCTGGACCAGCCGCAGGCGATCAACCTGTTCGACGTCCCGCCGCCGCCCAGCGCCCGCGGGTGACGCCCCTCGCACGCGGCGCCGGAGCGGCGCCGACGCGAAAACCCGACACCCCCCCGCGCGGCCGCCGGTTCCGCGCTTTTGTTCACACGACACCCCGCATATCCATCGATCAGGGGCAACCCTGACAAGGCAGCATCGCGTCCGTCTCACGGAAACACCACGACGCCATCACCGCGCCCAGGGGGCCGGTCGGGGCGCGCAGAAGAAGGACCTCCGAATGCTGAACTTGAATCGATGGCGGCTGCGCAGCCGCGTGCTGGCCGGCTTCGCGCTGGTGATCGTGCTGATGGCGGTGGCCTCGGCGGTGGGGGTGATCCGCGTGTCGATGCTGCACCAGCGCATCGAACGCCTGGTCGAGGTCGACATGCATGCGCTGGAGCTGTCGCGCCAGTGGTCCGGCCTGACCGAGGGCAACATCCAACGCCGCATCGTGCAGCTGGTCGTCGATGACGAGACCTTCGTCAAGGCCTTCACCGCGCGCTCCAAGGAGCTCTCGGCGCGCATCGACAAGATCCAGAAGGAGCTCGACGAGAACGTCACCGACCCGGTGGGCAGCAAGCTGATCGACGAGATCGGCGCGGCGCGCAAGAAGTACCAGGACGCGCGCGATGCCACGGTCAAGGCCAAGGAAGGCGGCGAGGACGTCAAGCCGGTGGCCGCGACGCAGTTGATCCCGGCGATGAACGACTACCTCGCGGCGATCGACAAGTTCGCCGAGCACACCCGCGACCTGCTGCAGGACGCCCGCAAGGAGGCGCAGGCCGAAGCCACGAGCACCCGCCACCTGGTCGTCACGCTGATGGTGGTGGCGATCGCGCTGGGCGTGGGCATCGCGCTGGTGATCACGCGCTCGGTGACCGAGCCGCTGGCCCAGGCCCAGGCGCTGAGCCGCGCCATCGCCGACGGCGACCTGAGCCGCCGGGGCGGCGAGGTCGACGGCACCGACGAGGTCGCCGCGCTGCGCCGCTCGCTGCAGGAGATGCAGCGCCGGCTGGCCGACACGATCGCTGGCGTGCGCTCCGCCGCGGACCAGGTCCGCCACGCGTCGTCCGAGATCGCCACCGGCAACGCCGACCTGTCCAACCGGACCGAGCAGGCCGCCAGCAGCCTGGAGGAAACCGGCGCCGCGATGGCGCAGCTCGGCGAGGGCGTGAAGCTCAATGCCGAGTCCGCCCGCGAGGCCGATGCGCTCGCGCAGACCGCCTCCCAGGTCGCCGGCCGCGGCGGCGCGATGGTGGAGCAGGTCGTGGCGACGATGAACGAGATCCAGCAGTCGTCCAACAAGATCGCCGACATCATCGGCGTCATCGACGGCATCGCGTTCCAGACCAACATCCTGGCGCTGAACGCCGCGGTCGAGGCCGCGCGCGCGGGCGAGCAGGGGCGCGGTTTCGCGGTGGTCGCCGGCGAGGTGCGCTCGCTGGCCCGCCGCAGCGCGGAGGCGGCCAAGGAGATCAAGTCGCTGATCTCGGCCTCGGTCGAACGCGTCGACGGTGGCTCCCGCCTGGTCGGCGAGACCGGCTCGACGATGCGCGAGATCGTCAGCAGCGTCGAGCGCGTGACGCGCATCATTGGCGAGATCTCGGCCTCCAGCGCGGCCCAGTCGCTGACGCTGGGCGAGATCGGCCAGGCCGTGCGACAGCTCGACCAGATGACGCAGCAGAACGCGGCGCTGGTCGAGGAATCGGCCGCGGCGGCGGAGTCGCTGAAGGACCAGTCGGCACAGCTGGTCGACGCGGTGGCGAGCTTCAAGCTGGGCTGACCGGGCACGGCCGCTGGCCCTCACCCCCCGCCCTCCCGCAAGCGGGCGAGGGAGCCTCTGGCAGCGCGCCGCCCGGGAGCATCCCCCTCTGCGAAGGGGCCAAGGGGTGCTCGGTAAACTGCCCCGATGAATGCGCCAATGCAAGGGGCCGGGCCGGCCCGCTGGACCCATCGATACGCGAGTCTGGGGCCGGATTTCTACACCGAGCTGCCCGGCACCGGCCTCCCCGACCCGCACTGGGTCGCCACCAGCCCCGATTGCGCCGCCCTGCTGGGCTGGCCCGCCGACTGGTGGACCCGCCCCGAGATGCTCCAGGCCTTCAGCGGCAACGCGCCGCTGCCCGGCATGAAGCCGCTGGCCACCGTGTACAGCGGCCATCAGTTCGGCGTGTGGGCCGGCCAGCTCGGCGACGGACGCGCGCTGCTGCTGGGCGGCGTCGACGGCCCGAACGGCCATTTCGAGCTGCAGCTCAAGGGCGCCGGCCTGACGCCCTACTCGCGTCGCGGCGACGGCCGCGCGGTGCTGCGCTCGTCGATCCGCGAGTTCCTCTGCTCCGAGGCGATGGCCGCGCTGGGCATCCCCACCACGCGCGCGCTGGCCATCACCGGCTCCACCACGCTGAAGGTGCAGCGCGAGCGCGTCGAGACCGGCGCCGTCGTCACCCGCCTCGCCCCCAGCTTCCTGCGCTTCGGCCACTTCGAGCACTTCACCCACCACGGGATGGAGGCCCGCACGCGCGAGCTCTTCGACTTCTTCATCCGCCACCACGCGCCGGAATGCGCCACCGCGCCCAATCCCGTCACCGCCGCGCTGGCCAAGGTCGCCGCGCAGACCGCGGAACTCGTCGCGCAGTGGCAGGCCGTGGGCTTCATGCATGGCGTGATGAACACCGACAACATGTCGATGCTGGGCCTGACCATCGACTACGGCCCCTTCGGTTTCATGGACGGCTTCGACCCCGGCCACATCTGCAACCACTCGGACCACCAGGGTCGTTATGCCTTCGCGCGCCAGCCGCAGGTAGCGTTCTGGAACCTGCATGCGCTGGCCCAGGCGCTGCTGCCGCTGATGCCGGGCGTCGACACCGACGCCGAGGCGGCCGGCGATGCGCTGATCGAGTCGCTGGAGATCTACCGCGAGCGCTTCGGCACCGCGCTGCTCGGCGCGATGCGCGCGAAGCTGGGCTTGAGCGCGGAGGTCGACGAGCGCGGCGAGGACGGCCCGCTGATCGACGACTGGCTGCGGCTGCTCGCCACCCATCGCACCGACTACACGATCGCGCACCGGCGCCTGTCGGGCTTCGATCCGGCGCAGCCGCTCGATGCGCCCGCCCATGCGGCCCTGCGCGACCTGTTCCTGGACCGCGCGGCCTTCGATGCCTGGGCCGGGCGTTACGCGGCGCGCTTGAAGATCGAGCCGGCGGACGCACATGCGACCCGTGCCGCTCGCATGGACGCGGTCAATCCGGCGGTGGTGCTGCGCAACCACCTGGCCGAGACGGCGATCCAGCAGGCCGAGGCCGGCGACTTCGACGAAGTGCGCCGGCTGCTGGAGGTGCTGCGCCGCCCGTTCGACGCGCCCGCCCAGGCGTCCGACGCCGACTTCCCGCCCGACTGGGCGCAAACGCTGGAGGTTTCCTGTTCATCATGAGCCGCTACGACAAGTTCACCGAGAACGCCACCGAGGTCGACCGCGACCGCGACACCGCCTACCCCGTCCGGAAGACCGATGCCCAGTGGCGCGAGCAGCTCGACCCGACGCAGTACCAGGTCGCCCGCCACGCCGCCACCGAGCGCGCCTTCACCGGCAAGTACTGGGACCACTGGGAGGCCGGCCGCTACAACTGCGTCGGCTGCGGCACGCCGCTCTTCCAGGCCGACACCAAGTTCGACGCCGGCTGCGGCTGGCCCAGCTACTACGAGCCGATCAACGCCGAGGTCATCGAGCGCGTCGTCGACAAGACGCATGGCATGGTGCGCGTCGAGGTGCGCTGCAACCGCTGCGGCACCCACCTGGGCCACGTCTTTCCCGATGGCCCGGAACCGACGGGCGAGCGCTTCTGCATCAATTCGGCCGCGATAGACTTCGAGCCCCAGCGCTGAGCGCTGCCGAACTGGTCCCTGAATGAAGCTGTTGCTCGATTTCCTGCCGCTCCTGCTGTTCTTCGTCACGTTCAAGTACGCCGATGGGCAGCCGGAGTGGGCAGCGGCCTTCGCGACCGAGCACCTGGGTTTCCTGGTGTCCGGCGGCAAGGTCGGCCCCACCGAGGCGCCGGTGCTGCTGGCCACCCTGGTCGTGATGTTCGCCACCATCGCCCAGGTGCTCTACCTGAAGCTGCGCCGCCGCAAGGTCGACCTGATGCTGTGGGTCAGCCTGGGGCTGGTGATGACGCTGGGCGCGGCCACCGTCTACTTCCACAACGAGACCTTCATCAAGTGGAAGCCGACGATGCTGTACTGGGCGTTCTCCGCGGCCTTCCTGGTCAGCCATCTCTTCCTCGGCAAGAACCTGCTGCGCAAGATGCTGGGTGCCGAGCTGCACCTGCCGGATCCGGTCTGGGCGCGCCTGAACTGGGCCTGGGTGACCTTCTTCGCCGCGATGGGTTTTGCGAATCTTTACGTCGCTTACTCGTACAGCACCGAGGCCTGGGCCAACTTCAAGGCCTTCGGGTCGACGGGGCTGATCCTGCTGTTCACGCTCGGCCAGGGCGTCTACATGAGCCGGCACCTGCCGCAGGAGAGCGAGGCCCCGGCCGAGGAGACCAAGCCATGAGCGGCGGCGCGGGATCTTCTCCCTCGTCGGCGCCGAGCCCGGCGGCGACGCCGTCGGTCGAGATCGAGGCCCGGCTGCGGGCCGCGCTGGCGCCGGTCTCGCTCTCGCTGCGGGACGACAGTGCCCACCACGCCGGCCACGCCGGTGCCCGCGAGGGCGGCCACTATTACCTCGAAATCGTGAGCCCGCGCTTTGCCGGTTTACCCAGGGTGGCGCGGCATCGGCTCGTATATCATGCGCTCGCCGATCTGATGCAGAAGGGCATTCACGCGCTGGCCATCGATGCCCGCGCGCCCGACGAACAGCAGAAACCAGGTCCCTAGTAGCGCCGCCTGCCGGCGCTTTGTTTTGGAGCGTTCGCGCTCACCCGGGAGTCGAAAGGCCCTTTACCCATCATGAAGAAGTTTGTGCTTGCCGCCACCGTGGCGGCCATCGGCGCCGTGACCCTGCCGGCCATGGCCCAGAACATCGCGATCGTGAACGGCAAGCCCGTGCCCAAGGCCCGCGCCGACGTGCTGATCAGCCAGATCACGAAGGCCGGCCAGCCGCGCAGCCCGGAAATGGAATCGAAGGTGAAGGACGAGGTCGTCCTGCGCGAGATCTTCCTGCAGGAAGCCGAGAAGCGCGGCCTGAACAAGACCGACGACTACAAGAACCAGATGGAACTGGCGCGCCAGTCCCTGCTGATCCGCGAGCTGTTCTCGGACTACGCCAAGAAGAACCCGGTCAGCGAAGCCGACGCCAAGGTCGAGTACGAGAAGTTCAAGGCCCAGGCCACCGGCACCGAATTCCACGCCCGCCACATCCTGGTGGAGAAGGAAGAAGACGCCAAGGCGCTGATCAAGCAGCTCAACGGCGGCGCGAAGTTCGAGGACGTCGCAACCAAGAACTCCAAGGACACCGGCTCCGCCCAGAACGGCGGCGACCTGGGCTGGTCCGCCCCGGACGCCTACGTGCCCGAGTTCAGCGCCGCGATGGCCAAGCTCAAGGCCGGCGAGATGACGCAGGAGCCGGTCAAGTCGCAGTTCGGCTTCCACATCATCAAGCTGGAAGAGACGCGCCAGGCGCAGTTCCCGGCCTTCGACGACGTCAAGGGGCAGATCATCCAGCGCATGCAGCAGCAGAAGGTCGCGGAGTTCCAGGAAGAACTGCGCACCAAGGCCAAGACCGACTACAAGTTCTCCGCGAACTGATCGTCGTTCCGACCGGTCTTTGCTGTACCGTTCGAAGCCCGCGCCGCTGCCTGGCAGCCGCGCGGGCTTTTCACATCTGACGTTCCCCATGTCCGCGGGCATCGCGCCCCTCTGAGCTCCCCTCCATGACGGCTTCCCGACTTGCCCGCCGCCTGCTGCCTTCGCCGGAGTCCCTGGAACAGACCAAGGGGCTGAAGTGGCTCGGCCATTACCTGCGCGAGCGGCCCTGGCTGTGGGTGGCGCACCGCCGGCGCGTGGCGCTGGGGGCGGCGCTGGGGCTGGCGGTGGGCGTGATCCCGCTGCCGACGCAGATGCTGCTGGCGGCCGTCGTGGCGATCGTGTGCCGCGCCAACGTGGCCGCGGCGATTGCCGCCACCTGGCTGACGAATCCGCTGACCTTGGTGCCGATCTGGACGCTGGCGATCTTCCTGGGCCGCCAGGTGCTGGGCATCCACGGTCCGATTTCCGCGCCGAGGGAACTGGCGCTCAATTGGGGCGATCCGGCCAGTTGGTGGCCGGCCATCGGCCAGTGGCTGTCGGAGCTCGGCGCGCCGCTGCTGGCGGGCCTGCCCCTGGCGGGCCTGCTGCTGGGCGCGACGCTCTACGTCGTGGTCTACGTCGGCTGGTGGGCCGTCATCCGCCTCGAGCGCCGGCGGCGCCTGCGCGAACGCGCGCTGCGCCTCTGATCCTCCCCCGCCGTCCTCGGTCTCAAAACCGCCGAAGGACACCGCTGGTTGGGGACGGTGGGCCTTGGGGTTCCGGCGCTTGCCGCCGGGGCCCCATGGCCCAGCGGCCAACGCACCGGTCTCAGCAGGCCGACAGCCTCACGCCGGCAGATCCGCCATCGTGATGTCCTGCAGATGCCCTGCCGAGATCCTCAGCTGCCGCTCGCAGCGCGCCGCGATGGCCTGGTCATGGGTGACCATCACCAGCGTCGTTCCCAGTTCCCGGTTGAGTTCGAACATCAACGCCATCACCTGCTCGCCGGTCGCGTAGTCGAGGCTGCCGGTGGGCTCGTCCGCCAGCAGCAGCGCCGGCTGCTGCACGAAGGCCCGCGCGAGCGCCACGCGCTGCTGCTCGCCGCCGGACAACACCCGCGGATAGTGCGACAGCCGCTGCCCCAGCCCGACACGCTCGAGCATCTGCCGCGCCTGCGCGCGGGCATCGCGCTCGCCGCGCAGCTCCAGCGGCAGCATCACGTTCTCCAGCGCCGTCAGGTGCGCCAGCAGCTGGAAGCTCTGGAACACGAAGCCCAGGTGCGCGCCGCGCAGCGCGGCGCGGCCGTCCTCGTCGAGCGCGAACATGTCCTGCCCACGCAGCCGCACCGTGCCTTCGGACGGCGTGTCCAGGCCCGCGAGGATGGACAGCAGCGTGCTCTTGCCCGAGCCCGAGGCGCCGACGATGGCGACCGACTCCCTGGCCTGCAGCTGGAAATTGATGTCATGCAGAATGGTCAGCACGCCGTCGGCATCCTGGACCGACTTGCTGACGTGATCGACTTCGAGGATGTTCTGAGCCATGAATCAACCGCAGATGCGCCGCCGTGAATGGATGTTGCACTGTAGCGCCTGTGTCGCGACCCTCGCCGTGGCGGGGGCCCTGCCCGGACCTGTCGCGGCGCAAGGCCGCACCGAAGGCGGCGCGGCCGCGGCGCGGGCGCCGCGTCGCATCCTGGTGCTGGGCGACAGCCTGTCGGCCGAGTACGGCCTGGCCCGCGGCAGCGGCTGGGTGGCGCTGCTGGAGGCGCGGCTGAAGGCGCAGAAGCTGGGCGCCGAGGTGATCAACGCCAGCATCAGCGGCGACACCACCTCGGGCGGGCGCTCGCGGCTGCCGGCGCTGCTCCAGCAGCATCGGCCGACCCACCTGATCGTGGAGCTCGGCGGCAACGACGCGCTGCGTGGGCTGCCGCTCAAGATGACGCGCGAGAACCTCGCGGCGATGGTCCAGGCCGGCAAGGCCGCCGGCGCGAAGGTGATGCTGGTCGGGATGCAGATCCCGCCGAACATGGGCGCGAGTTATGCGCGCGATTTCGAGAACAGCTTCAAGACGGTCGCGCAGGCGGAGAAGGTGCCGCTGCAGCCCTTCCTGCTGGCCGGCGTGGCCGACCGGGCCGATGCGGCGGACTGGTTCCAGGGCGACCGCATCCACCCGCTGGCCAAGGCGCATCCGGTGATGCTGGACAACGTCTGGCAAGTCCTGCGGCCGATGCTTTGACGAAACGCACCGGCCGCGCCGGTGCACCGGGAAATGTGAGGGCCGGCGTCGGGATCGCCGGCTGAGGCCAGCGCGAGATCTCCTAGACTCGCGCCCGCTCGCCTTCGACCCGTGCCGATGTCCCCCTTCAAGACCTTCCCCGTCGGGATCCGTGCCTGGATCCCGGTCCTGTTCCTGAGCGCCGCTTGCGCGGCCGCGATCGCGGCCGGCCATGATGGACGCCGTGCCTGGCAGATGATGCTGCTCGCCCTGCCGGTGCTGCTGTGGCTGTGCTGGCCGGTCGCCGGCCCGGCCTGGCGGCGGGTGCGCGCGGTGGTTGCCTTCGCGGCGCTGGCCGGCTTCCTGATCGACGGCGCGCTGCGGGCCTTCCTCCAGCACCAGTACCAGGCCGCACCGGACAGCACGCTGGTGCTGGGGGCGATGGCGAACACCTCGCCGCGTGAATCGGTCGAATACCTGAGCTCGCAATTGCCCGCGATGAGTGCGGCGCTGCTCGCACTGCTGGCCGCGCTGACGCTGACCGGCGTCGCGATCCATCGCGCGACGTCGGCGCCGGTGGCACTGTCCCGGCCCGCTCGCCTCGTGCTGGTCGGACTGCTGGCGCTGTGCGCCCTCGCCCACCTCAGCAAGCCGTGGCGGCGGCACCATCCGCTGCTGTTCTGGCCCGCCTGGACGCAGCAGGTCGTCGACCTGCGCGCCGCCTGGGGCGACCAGCAGCTGCAGCGCGCGCGGCTGATGCGCAATGCGCAGGCCGCGTCGCCCGCGGTGGCGACGGACGCGCCGTCGACGGTGGTGCTGGTGCTCGGCGAGAGCGTCAACCGCGACAACATGAGCCTCTACGGCTACGCCCGGCCGACGACGCCGGAGCTGATCGCGCTGAGGGCGGAGGAACGCGCCCGGCTGCTCACGCTGCGGCACGCGTGGTCGACGCAGGCGACGACGGTGGCCTCGCTCGCCGGCCTGTTCAGCTTCGGCGAGCGCGACGAGGACGATCCGGCCGGCGACACGCAGCACCTGCTCGCGCTGGCGCGCGGCGCCGGCTACAAGGTCTGGTGGGTCAGCAATCACGATGACGTGGCGGTCGACCAGCAGCATGCGCGGCTGGCCGACGCGGTGGAGATGATCAACCGGCAGCCGGGACGCTCGTCGGGCTCGCTGGACGGCGAGTTGCTGGACGAGGTCGAACAGGCGCTGGCCGACCCCGCGCCGCGCAAGCTGGTCGTGGTGCACCTGCTGGGCGCGCATCCGCATTACCGGCTGCGGATGCCGCCGGGCGAGCATCCGTTCGACGCTGGCGGGGACGCGGTCGACGCCGCGATGACGCGCGACGGCCGCGCCGCCTGGGTCCGAGAGTTCCGCCAGGACTACGACGCGGCGATCCGCTATCACGACCGCATCGTGACCGAGACGCTGCGGATGACGCGTCGTCACCTGCCTGCCGGCGGCCGAGCGGCGTGGATGTTCCTGTCGGACCACGGTCAGGAGGTGGGCCACACGCTGGACCACGCGGGACACAGCCCGGGCACGGCGTCGGGCTACCGCATCCCGGCGCTGCTGTGGCGCAGCGACGCGGCGTTCGACGCGCCCGCCGCAGCCCGCCCCTTCCGCGCCGACTGGGCCGGCTGGACGCTCGCCGACCTGATGCGGCTGCGCTGGAGCGGCATGCGCGACGAGCGCAACGTGCTCCACGTCGCCTACGCCTGGGAGCCGCCCGCGCTGCCGGTGAAGGGCATCGTGTTCGAACGCTAGCCGGCCCGCGGCGGTCGCGGCGGTCGCGGCGCACGCCGCGCGTCCGCGCCCACCGGCCCCTACGGCGTCCCAAGGCGCCACGGCCTGGCCGCTTCACGCGGGCATTCCACTTGCCGTTTCCTTCCCCAGCAAGGAGCACGGCATGAAGCGATCCGCGAGCGTCCCCCTCACCGTCCTCGACCCGTTGTCGGCCCCCGAGCGCCGAGCCGATCGCCGCGTCTCGCGCAGTCGGTCGATTTCGAGCCGGGAGACGTGATGGCCGCCGCCTCGCGAAAGGTCCTGCTGCTGGTCGACTTCATCAACCCGCTGCGATTCGACGGCGCGGAGGACCTCGCGCCGGCGGCGATCGAGGCCGCCACCGCCGCCGCCGCGCTGAAGCGGCGCTACCGCCGCGACGGCTTCAGCACGCTCTACGTCAACGACAACTTCGGCCAATGGCGCTCGGACTTCCGCACGCTGCTGCGCGAATGCCGGCGCGGCGGCGGCGCGGCCGCGAAGCTGGCGCGCCTGCTGGCGCCGGACGAAGAGGACCTGATGGTGCTCAAGCCGCGGCATTCCGGCTTCCACGCGACGCCGCTGGAACTGCTGCTGGCGCAGCTGGGCGCGCGCGAGCTCGCCATCACCGGCCTGGCGACCGACTACTGCGTCCAGTGCACGGCGATGGACGCCTACGTGCGCGGCTACCGCGTCTGGGTGCCGGCCGACTGCACGGCCGCCGAGAGCCCGGAGCGCAAGCACGCGGCGCTCGACTGGATCCGGCAGGCGCTGAAGGCCAGCATCGCGCCGTCGACGCGGCGCGCCTGAACCGGCGCACCTGATCCGCCTGCCACTCGTTTCGGTGGGCGGCCTCACGACACCAGTCGGACCTGACCGGAAGTCCACCAGCCGGAGTCATGGCCGCTCGGCGCTCCCGGTCCGAGGATGAGGACCTCCGCATCGCCCCATGGCAGGCCTGAAGCAGCTTGCCGGACAGGGCCCCGGAGAACTTCGAACCCCTCCTCAATCCAACAAGGTGGACCCATGCGAGAGCCGACTCCGGAACGAGCGCCATGGCTGATCCTCTTCCTATCGGCCATCGCGGCCAGCCTCATCAACCAGCGGCTGCCCCATCCCTTCGGCAACGGCTTCTGGGCTCAGGCGGCGATGCAGGGCACGACGCAGTTGGCGATCATGGGGCTGCTCCACGGACTGCGCCGTTTGCTGCGCCGCGGCCCCGCTCGGCGCGGGAGATGCGAAGGCCACTGAACGCGCCGACCCATGGGCACCCCGCGCTGCCGGAACGCCGCAGGCGGGGCGCCTTGGCCGCCGGGCATTGCGCTTGCCACAAGCTGCGTATCGTCAGAGCGGGAGATGCCGGTTGCCGAAGGACCCGATCCGCCGCCCCTGGTGGGCCCAGCTTGGCCCCGGCCTGATCACCGGCGCCGCCGACGACGACCCGAGCGGCATCGCGACCTACTCGCAGGCCGGCGCGCAGTACGGCTACACCGTCGGCTGGACCATCCTGGTGACCTTTCCGCTGATGGTGGGCATCCAGCTCGCCAGCGCGCGCATCGGCCGGATCACCGGCAAGGGCCTGACCGAGAACTTCGCCAAGCTGTGCCCGCGCTGGCTGGTGATGGCGCTGGTCGGGCTGCTGGTCGTCGCCAACGTGATCAACCTCGGCGCCGACCTCAGCGCGATGGGCGACGCGATGAGCCTGGCCGTCGGCGGTCCGCCGGGCGCCTACATCGTCGCCTTCGCGCTGCTGTCGCTGCTGCTGCAGGTCCTGTTGCCCTATGAGCGCTACGTGCGGCTGCTCAAGTGGCTGACGCTGTCGCTGCTGGCCTATGTCGGCGTGGGATTCGCCGCGCAGGCGGACTGGGCGCTGGCGCTGCGCTCGCTCGTGCTGCCCGCGATGCACTGGGACCGCGAATCCACGACCATGGTCGTGGCGATCCTGGGCACGACGATCAGCCCCTATCTCTTCTTCTGGCAGGCCGGCCAGGAAGCCGAGGAGATCCGCCGCATCGACGCCGACCGCCCGCTCGCCGTCGCGCCCGAGCAGGCGAAACGGCAGTTCCGGCGGCTGCGGACCGACACCCTGGTCGGCATGGGTTTCTCCAACCTGATCGCGTTCTTCATGATCGTCGCGACCGCCGCGGCACTGCACGCCCGCGGCGTGAGCGACATCCAGACCACCGCCCAGGCCGCCCAGGCGCTGCGACCGGTCGCGGGCGACTTCGCCTTCGTGCTCTTCGCCGCCGGCATCGTGGGCACCGGCTTCCTCGCGCTGCCGGTGCTGGCCGGCTCGGCGGCCTACGCGGTCGCCACGCTTGCCGGCGTGCGGCGCGGGCTCGACCGCCCGCCGCGGACCGCCAAGGCCTTCTACGCCATCCTGGGCGGCGCCATGCTGCTGGGCCTGACGCTGAGCCTGGCCGGCTTCAACCCGATCAAGGCGCTCTACTGGTCGGCGGTGATCAACGCCGTCATCTCGGTGCCGATCATGGTGACGGTGATGATCGCCGCCTCCCATCCGTCCATCGTCGGCGCGCTGCGCATGCCGCCGCTGTGGCGCACGCTGGGCTGGCTCGCCACCGCCGCGATGGCGCTGGCGACGCTCGCGATGATCGTCCTGCAGACTTCCAGCACCCTCGGGGCCGGTCGCTAGACTGGCCCGATGAGCACCCCCACCGCCCCGCTGCACGACGCCTGGACCCTGCGCCTGGACGAGGTCTGGCGCCGCGCGCCCGCCCTGTCCGGCACGCAACTGGTCGCCGAGATCGACGCGCTCGCCGCCGAGCGCCCCGCCGACGACGGTCGCGCCCTGTTCGAACGCGCCTGCGCCCGCGACACCGCCGGCCTCGAAGCGCAGGCCGAGCCGCTCTACCGCGCCGCGCTCGAGAGCGGCCAGCTCGATCCCTACCGGCGCACCCGCGCGGTGATCCAGCTGGGCAGCACCTTGCGCTGGCTCCAGCGGCTGGACGAGAGCGAGGCGCTGCTCGCCGGCGAGCTCGCGCACCACATGCAGCCCGGCCACGACCGTCCGCTACATGACGAAGCCCGCGCGCTGCTCGCGCTCACCTATGCCGCCCAGGGCCGCGGCGCCGAAGCCGCCGGGCTCGCGCTGGCCACGCTGGCGCCGCGCCTGTCGCGCTACAACCGCTCGCTGCTGGCCTGCGCCCGGCAGCTCGCGAGCGAGGTCTGGGACGACGGCGACACCGCGCCCACCGGTCCCGCGCCGGTGGAGCTCGTCGAGGGCCGTTTCCTGCTGCGCCCCTACCGGCCCGGCGACCTGCCGGAGCTGGTCACCGCGGTGCGCGAATCCCACCTGTCCATCGGCCGCTGGATGGCCTGGGCCCATGCGGACTTCTCCACCAGCGACGGCGCCGCATGGCTGGACCATTGCGCGCGCGGCTGGCAGTCCGGCACCGCCTTCGAGTTCGGCATCTTCGACCGCGACACCGGCGCCTTCATCGGCGCCGGCGGGCTCAACTCGCTGCATCCGGTGCATCCGTTCTGCAACCTCGGCTACTGGGTGCGCAGCGCCTGCCAGGGCCAGGGCGCGGCCTCGGCCGCGGTGCGGGCGCTCAGCCGCCATGCCTTCGAGCGCCTGAAGCTCGCCCGCGTGGAGATCGTCGTGGCCGACGGCAACGCGGCCAGCCTGGCGGTCGCACGCCGCTGCGGCGCCCACTACGAGGGCCTGCTGCGCCAGCGCATCCGCGGCACCGACGGCTCGGCGTGGGACGCGCACATGTTTTCGCTGACGGCGGCGTGATACCTTCGTCCGGATGAGCACGCACCTCCCCGACGACACCTCCACCCCGATCCAGGAACCCCGCCTGTGGCGCGACGAGCGCTGGACCGCGCAGGTGATCAAGAACGAAGACGACGAAGGCTGGGCCGTGGCGATGACGCTGGCCGGCGAGTCCGAACCCGCGCTGGTCGGCCCCTGGACCATGGGCCGCGACAAGAAGAACCCCAAGCCGCTGGACGCGGCGGCCTTCCACACGCTGGTGAAGACCGCCTCCGAGGTCCTGCGCCGCCATGAGCAGCAGCTGCATGCCCAGCTGCACAAGAGCCTCAAGCTGGACACCGGGTCCGGACGGCTGCTCATCCTGCTGGACATCGTCCCGGACGAGGACAACCCCTATGCGCTGCTGAGCGCCCGCGACGAGCAGGACGAGCTGGTCGCCCAGGTGCGCGTGGCGGCCAACTTCCGCCTGACCGAGGCGAGCGCCGCCGCCTGGGTCGAGAACGACTTCCTCAAGCCTTGAGGCACTGGCGCTGGCGCGCCACGGCGCCGCTTCGATCGCGACCTTCCCTGCCGTGACCACCTTCCTGGACTTCGACCTGCTGCGCAGCCTGCTGGCCGTGGCCGAGACCGGCTCGCTGGGCAAGGCCGGCTCGCGGGTGGGCCGGACGCAGTCCGCGATCAGCATGCAGATGCAGCGGCTGGAGGAGGTCGCCGGCCAGCCGCTGCTGCACCGGGAGGCGCGCGGCGTGACGCTGACGGCCGCCGGCGAGCGCCTGGTGGTCCACGCCGGCGAGCTGCTGCGCCGGCACGACGAGGCGCTGGCCGAGCTGCGCGGCGCGCGCATGTCCGGCGTGCTGCGCTTCTGCTGCCCGGAGGACTACGCGGTCGCCCTGCTGCCGCACCTGCTGCAGGGTTTCGCGAGCCTGCATCCGCAGGTGCAGATGGAGGTCGTGTGCGCGCCCACGCCGCGCCTGCTGGAGCTGCTGGCGCGACATGCCGCCGACCTGGCGCTGGTGTCGATCCAGGACGGCGCCGAGGGCGTCGGTGGCGAGGTCATCCGACGCGAGCCGCTGGTCTGGGTGGCGCGGCGCGGCGCCGCGGTGGCCGGCCTGACGCCGCTGCCGCTGGCTCTGGGCGCGCCCGACGCGCTGGACCATGTGCTGGCGAAGCGCGCGCTGGAGGCGCAGGGCCGGGCGTTCCGGATCGCGCATGCGAGCAGCAGCCTGGCCGGGCTCGTCGGCATGGCGCGCTCGGGACAGGCGGTGACGGTGCTGACCCGCACCGCCGTGCCCGACGACCTGGAGATCCTCGACGAGGCCCACGGCCTGCCGCCGCTGCCCGCGGTCGCGCTGACGCTGGCCTTCGACCGGGAGCGGCCGACGCCGCTGACCGCCGCGTTCGCGGCGCACGTGCGGAAGTTCCTGCCCACCGCCTGACCCACGCGCCGTTCGTCGCCGAGCCGGGTCGCCGCTCCCCTGCGCCGCTGATGGATCGCATCAAAACAATTGGCTTCCGCGGCGACGGCCCGCTCCGTACGCTCGCCGGGTTCATCGTTGATGGGAGGACCCGATGTCACGCAATGCCGACCCGAGCTTCTGGGCGCGTTCACGCCAGCACCTGATCCGTTACGGCGGCAGCTTCGAGCCGCTGATCATCGAGCGCGCCCGCGGCAGCTTCGTCTACGACGCCGACGGCCGCGCGATCCTGGACTTCACCTCCGGCCAGATGAGCACGCTGCTCGGCCACGGGCATGCGGAGATCGCCACGGTGATCGCCGAGCATGCCGCCGGGCTGGATCACCTCTTCAGCGGCATGCTGAGCCGCCCGGTGGTCGACCTGGCGACCCGCCTGGCGGAGGTCGCGCCGGCGGGGCTCGAACGCGCGATGCTGCTGAGCACCGGCGCCGAATCGAACGAGGCGGCGATCAAGCTGGCCAAGCTCTACACCGGCCGCTACGAGGTGGTGGGCTTCGCGCAGTCCTGGCACGGCATGACCGGCGCGGCGGCCTCGGCGACCTACTGCGCCGGCCGCAAGGGCTACGGCCCGGCGGCGGTCGGTTCCTTCGCGATTCCCGCGCCGAATCCCTACCGGCCGCGCTTCGGCGGCCTCGGGCCCGAGGCCTGGCAGGCCGAGCTGGACTACGCCTTCGACCTGATCGACCGGCAGTCCAGTGGCAGCCTGGCGGCCTTCATCGCCGAGCCGATCCTGAGCTCAGGCGGCCTGATCGACCTGCCGCCCGGCTACCTGCGCGCGCTGCAGCAGAAATGCCGCGAGCGGGAGATGCTGCTCATCGTCGACGAGGCGCAGACCGGCATCGGGCGCACTGGGATGATGTTCGCGTGCGAGCGCGACGGCGTGACGCCGGACATCCTGACGCTGTCCAAGACGCTGGGCGCGGGCATTCCGCTGGCGGCGGTGCTCACCACCGCCGAGATCGAGGAGCGCTGCCATGAGCGCGGCTTCCTCTTCTACACGACCCATGTCTCCGACCCGCTGCCGGCCGCGGTCGGCCTGAAGGTGCTGGAGATCGTGGCGCGGGACGGGCTCGTGGCGCGCGCCCGGGTCGCCGGCGCGCGGCTGGAGGCGGGCCTGCGCGCGCTGCAGCGCGAGTTCGACTGCATCGGCGACGTGCGGGGACGCGGGCTGCTGCTGGGGGTGGAGATCGTCCGCAGCCAGGCCGGCAAGGAGGCCGCGCCGGAGCTGGGCGCCGCCATCACCCGGGCCTGCATGGCGCGGGGATTGAGCATGAACATCGTGCAGCTGCCGATGATGGGCGGCGTCTTCCGCATCGCGCCGCCGCTGACGGTCAGCGACGAGGAGATCGACCTGGGCCTGTCGCTGCTCAAGCAGGCGATCGAGGCGGTGATCTGAAGCCGGTGCGGCGCGCTCTCACGGACGCGCGTTGCGCCGCTGCTCCCGCAGCATGAACAGGTAGAGCCCCTCCACCTTCTCCCGCGCCCAGGGCGTCTTGCGCAGGAACTTCAGGCTGGACTTGATGCTCGGCTCGAAGGCGAAGCACCGCAGCGGGATGCGCGCGTCCAGGCCGTCCCAGCCATAGGCCTCGACCAGCGCGGTCAGCAGCGCTTCCAGCGTCACGCCGTGCAGCGGATTGCGGGGTTGGGCGGGGGGAGTCGGGACGGGGTCGGTCATCCGGCGATTGTCGTCGCGGCGGCCTCGATCGGCAGGGTCAGCCGGCAGCCGCCACGGGGAAGCGTCCGCCGATCTCGCGCATCAGCTCGGTCGCGGTGGCGGTGAGGCCGCGCGCGACGGCGCCATCCCAGGCCGCGTCGAACGCGCCCGACGGGCCGATCGCCGTCAGCGCCAGTGCCATCTGCGCGTCGCTGTCGAAGACCGGCACGGCCAGCGCGCTCACCCCTTCGACGATGCCGCCGACGGAGCGGTGCATCGCGCGCGTGCGGATCTCCTCCAGCGTCCGCGCGAAGGCGGCCCAGGGCGGCACTTCCTGCGGCCGGTCGTGGCGGCCGACGCGGGCCAGGTCCGCGGGCCCCTTGCGGCGCGCCTCGGCCAGCATCGCCTTGATCTCGGCCTCCGGCCGGTAGGCCGCGAACAGCGGCCCCGACGCGGTGTCCGACAGCGACACCACCGTCCCGTGCCGCATCGTCACATGCACCGCCGCGGGCGACGCGGCAGTGCGCACGATCGTCGCGCCCTGCGAGCCCCACACCGCGATGGCCGCGGTGTGGCCGATCTCCTCGGCCAGCGCGTCCAGTCGCGCCGTCGCCAGCCGGACCGGATCGATCTGCTGGATACCGATCAGCCCCATCTCCATCGCCAGCGGGCCCAGGCCGTAGTAGCCGGTCGCCGGGTCCTGCCGCATCAGCCCGAGCTTGCAGAAGCTCACCAGGTAGGGATGCGCCTTGGCCGGGCTCATGCCGGCGGCCTGCGACAAGACCTTCAGCGGCAGCGGCTGGCCGCGCGCCGCGGCGGCCTTCAGCAGCCGGCCGCCGACCTCGATGCTCTGGATGCCGCGCCGGTCCTCGCGGTCCTCGCGCTCATCTCGGTCGTCGGCAGTGTCTTCGGTGCTCATGCTTGTCTCGGTCAATGGCGGGGCGCAGTATCCATCGCGGCCGCGCCCGCCGCGATTCAGCATTGTTGAACACATTCAGCCAACCGGCTATATTCACGATCAACAAATCAATTCTGCTTTGCTGAATTTCGCAGGCAGACTCCAGGAGACCTCATGACCCAGCCGACCAAGCAGTTCGCCAGCCACGCCGACGTCGAGGAGAAGCAGGTCTCCTTCGTCAAGCTCAGCGACAACGCCTACGCCTACACGGCCGAGGGCGATCCCAACACCGGGATCATCATTGGCGACGACGCGGTGATGGTCATCGACACCCAGGCCACGCCGGTGATGGCGCAGGACGTCATCCGCCGCATCCGCGAGGTCACCGACAAGCCGATCAAGTACGTGGTGCTCAGCCATTACCACGCGGTGCGGGTGCTGGGCGCCTCCGCCTATGCGCCGGAGCAGGTGATCGCCAGCCGCGACACCTACGACCTCATCGTCGAGCGCGGCGAGCAGGACAAGGCCAGCGAGATCGGCCGCTTCCCGCGCCTGTTCCGCAATGTCGAATCGGTGCCCGCCGGGCTGACCTGGCCCACGATCACCTTCCAGGGCGCGATGAGTATCTGGCTGGGCCGGCTGGAGGTGCAACTGCTGCAGCTCGGCCGCGGGCACACGAAGGGCGACACCGTCGCCTGGCTGCCGGAGCAGAAGATCCTCTTCTCCGGCGACCTGGTCGAGTTCGACGCCACGCCTTATGCCGGTGATGCGTATTTCGAGGACTGGCCGCAGACGCTGGACAACATCGCCCGGCTGGAGCCGCGGGCGCTCGTTCCGGGGCGCGGCGCGGCGCTGACGACGCCGGAGTCGGTCGCGCAGGGGCTGGCGGGGACCCGGGCCTTCATCGCCGACCTGCATGCGTCGGTGAAGGCCGGCGTGGCGGCAGGCAAGGACCTGAACGCCGTCTACAAGGACACCTTCGCGGTCATGAAGCAGAAGTACGGGCACTGGGTCATCTTTGATCACTGCATGCCCTTCGATGTGACGCGCTGCTATGACGAGGTGACGCAGTTCCGCGATCCGAGGGTCTGGACCGCGGAGCGGGATCAGGAAATGTGGAGGACCTTGGAAGGCTGATGGCCCTCACCCCCACCCTCTCCCGCAAGCGGGAGAGGGAGTCCGACCGGCTGACTGCTGATCCAGGGAAATTCGACCGGCTGAAGGGATCTCCATGGAAGACCGGGCGGCTGGCCGCTGGGCCAGGAACACCTCGATGAATGCCAATCCGACCGTGGCGTCGCCCGACGTCGACTACCAGCGCATCGTCTATCCGTACCGTCGCAGCGCGGACCAGGACGCACATGCGCGCGGCGACGTGGCGCGGCATCCGGTCGTCGTCGTGGGCGCGGGGCCGGTGGGGCTGTGCGCGGCGATCGACCTCGCGCTGCAGGGCGTGCCGGTCGTGCTGCTGAACAACGACGGCCGGCTGTCGGTCGGCTCGCGCGCGCTGTGCTTCGCCAAACGGACGCTGGAGATCCTCGACCGTCTGGGCTGCGGTCAGCGGCTCGTCGACAAGGGCGTCTCCTGGGGCGTGGGCCGGGTGTTCTTCCGCGACGCGCAGGTCTACCAGTTCGACCTCCTAGCCGAGTCCGGCCACCAGCGCCCGGCCTTCGTCAACCTGCAGCAGTACTACGTCGAGGGCTTCCTCGTCGAGCGCGCCCTCGAACTGCCGCTGCTGGACCTGCGCTGGCACCACGGCGTCACCGGCGTCGAGTCGCGCGACGACCACGTCGCGTTGACCGTCGAGACGCCGGACGGCCCCTACACGCTGCTGGCCGATCATGTCGTCGCCTGTGACGGTGCGCGCTCGACGGTCCGTCGGCTGATCGGCCAGGAGAGCCACGGCCGCACCTTCCAGGATCGTTTCCTCATCGCCGACGTGCGCATGAACGCGCCCTTCCCCGCCGAGCGCTGGTTCTGGTTCGACCCGCCCTTCCACCCCGGCCAGAGCGTGCTGCTGCACCGCCAGCCCGACGGTGTCTGGCGCATCGACTTCCAGCTCGGCTGGGATGCCGATCCGGAGCTGGAGAAGCAACCCGAGCGCATCCTGCCGCGGGTGCGCACGCTGATGAGGGAGGCCTCGCGCGCCGCGGGCGGCGACAGCGCGGTGCCGGACATCGAGCTTGTCTGGGCCAGCGTCTACACCTTCGCCTGCATGCGCATGGACAGCTTCCGCCATGGCCGCATCCTTTTCGCCGGCGACGCCGCGCATGGTGTCTCGCCCTTCGGCGCGCGCGGCGCCAATTCCGGCATCCAGGACGCGGACAACCTCGCGTGGAAGCTGGCGGCCGTCGTGCAGGGCCGCGCCCCGCTCGCGCTGCTCGACGGCTACGCCCGCGAGCGTGAACTCGCGGCGGACGAGAACCTCCTGCACTCCACGCGCTCCACCGACTTCATCACTCCCAAGAGCGAGATCAGCCGCGTCTTCCGCGACGCCACGCTGACCTTGGCCAAGGATTTCGACTTCGCCCGCCGCCTGGTCAACAGCGGCCGCCTGTCGGTGCCAACGACGCAATACGGCCAACCCGCACCAGACGCACCGATCCGCATCGATGGCCATGACGACTGGCTGCTGCGCCAGATGCGTCCGGGCCGCTTCACCGCCCTGGTCTTCGACACCCCGCCCCCCACGAAGGGCGGACAGCGAGTCTCACTGGGGCCGGAATGGGGCTTGGGGGTCCAGGAGGGATCCCCCATGCCCCGTGGAGAGCCCGCGCCTGGCCTCCCGCAGGTAGACGTGGCAGTCCGCCCACTGCCGGACCTGCCCCACCTCCCGCACGAGGACGTGCCTGTGCTCCTGCGCATCAACGACGCGTCCGACCCTCACGGCCTGGTCCGCGCTCGCTACGACGCCGAGCCGGGCCTTGTGGTTCTGCTGCGTCCGGACCAGCACGTCTGCGCCCGTCTCCACCACCCGACCGCGGCCGAACTCCAATCGGCCCTGCGCCGTGCGCTGGCGCAGGATGCCGCCCTCGAGGAGACGCCCGCATGCCGCTGATCACCTCGCCCAATTTCGACGCCGGCGACGACTTCTACGAAGCCTTGCTCGCCGCGCATCAAGGTCTCGAACCCGCGCAGAGCCACGCCTTCAACGCGCGGCTGATCCTGCTGCTTGCCAACCACATCGGCCGTCAGGACGTGCTGCTTGAAGCGCTGTCCGCGGCCGCCCGTTCCACTTCCAGCGATGCCCCGCCCGCGGGCGCCGCTTCCCACGAGGACCCGCATGAACGCACCTGAGCCCCTTCGCACGGCCGAGCCCGGCGCCGCCGCGCCGAACGCGCCCCGCTACCAGAGCGGCTTCGGCAACCAGTTCGAGACCGAGGCGATCCCCGGCGCCCTGCCGCGCGGCCGCAACAGCCCGCAGCGCGCGCCGATGGATCTCTACCCGGAGCTGCTCTCGGGCAGCGCCTTCACCGCGCCCCGGGTCGAGAACCGCCGCACCTGGTTGTACCGCCGGCAGCCGTCGGTGGTGACCGGCGCCTTCCATGCCTATGAGCAGCCGTTCTGGACCAGCGGCGCCGCCGGCGGTGTCGCGGCGCCGCCCGACCCGCTGCGCTGGCATCCGTTCCCGATGCCGGACGATCAGCCGGGCGCGACCGGCGTCGACTTCATCGACAGCCTCAAGACCATCGTCAGCAACGGCGACCCCGATGCGCAGACCGGCATGGCCGCGCTGATCTACGCCTTCAACCGTCCGATGATGCGCCGCGCGCTGATGAATGCCGACGGCGAGATGCTGATCGTCCCGCAGCAGGGCGGGCTGCGGCTCACGACGGAGATGGGCGTGCTGGACGTCGTGCCCGGCGAGATCGCGCTGATCCCGCGCGGCGTGACCTTCCGGGTCGAGGCGCACGACGGCGCGGCCCGCGGGTATGTCTGCGAGAACTACGGCGCCGCGTTCCGGCTGCCGGAGCTCGGCCCGATCGGCTCCAACGGCCTGGCCAATCCGCGCGACTTCCTCGCGCCCGTGGCCGCGCACGAGCCCGAGGGTGCGCCTTACGAGGTCATCCGCAAGACCGGCGGCGCGCTGTGGCGCAACGCGCAGGCGGTGACGCCGTTCAACGTGGTCGCCTGGCACGGCAACCTGACGCCGCTGAAGTACGACACCGCGCACTTCATGACGATCGGCTCGATCAGTTTCGACCATCCCGATCCGTCGATCTTCACCGTGCTGACCTCGCCCAGCGACACGCCCGGCACCGCCAACTGCGACTTCGTGATTTTTCCGCCGCGCTGGCTGGTGCAGGAGGACACCTTCCGTCCGCCCTGGTACCACCGCAACGTGATGAGCGAGTTCATGGGCCTGATCCACGGCCAGTACGACGCCAAGCCCGAGGGCTTCCGCCCCGGCGGCGCCAGCCTGCACAACTGCCTGGTGCCGCACGGCCCGGATGCCGATGCCTTCGAGGCGGCGAGCACGCGGACGCTCACGCCACAGAAGCTCGATCACACGCTGGCCTTCATGTTCGAGAGCCGCTGGCGCTTCCGCCCGTCCGAATGGGCGCTGCGTGGTGGCGCGCTCGACGCGGACTATGCCGCCTGCTGGGGCGGGCTGAAGGACAAGTTCAAGCCGGCGTGAGCGTCGCCGCTCGCCCCCAACCGATCCTGCTCTCGAGCACACGAACAACGAAAGACCTGATCCGATGACCGACCTCGACCACACCCACGACCCGGCGCTGCGCAGCTGGGTCGCGTCCGCGAACGCGGCCGACACCGACTTCCCGATCCAGAACCTGCCCCTGGGCATGGCCCGCGCCACCGGCTCGACCGGCGCCTTCCGCCCGGTGACGGCGATCGGCGACCAGGTGCTGGACCTGATCGCCGCGGCCGAGCTGGGCGCGCTGTCGGACGCGCTCGGCGCGGTCCTGCGCACCTGCGAGGGCCTCGGCCTGAATCCGCTGATGGCGATCGGCCCCGGCCTGCGCCGGCAGCTGCGGCATGAGCTCGTCGCGGCGCTCCAGGACGATGCCGGGCCGAAGCAGGCCGCCCAGCTGGCGCCGGCGCTCAAGCCGATGAGCGAGGTCGAGATGACGCTGCCCTGCCGCATCGGCGACTACACCGACTTCTACGCCGGCATCCATCATGCGACGGCCGTGGGCAAGCTCTTCCGCCCCGACAACCCGCTGCTGCCCAACTACAAGTGGGTGCCGATCGGGTACCACGGGCGCGTGTCGTCGATCGGCGTCAGCGGGCAGACCTTCCGCCGCCCGCTGGGCCAGACCAAGGCGCCCGAGGCCGAAGCGCCGGGCTTCGGGCCGGTCAAGCGGCTGGACTATGAGCTGGAGGTCGGCGCGCTGGTGTCCACCGGCAACGAGCCGGGCCGTCCGGTCCCGATCGACGAGGCGGAGCAGCACCTGTTCGGCCTGGTGCTGCTGAACGACTGGTCCGCCCGCGACCTGCAGGCCTGGGAATACCAGCCGCTGGGTCCGTTCCTGGCGAAGAGCTTCGCCACGACGATCTCGCCGTGGGTGATCACGATGGAGGCGCTGGCGCCGTTCCGGCGCGCCTTCACGCGGCCCGACGGCGATCCGCGGCCGCTGCCCTACCTGGACGGCGCCGCTAACCGCGAGCGAGGCGCCATCGGCATCCGTCTGGAGGTCCACCTGCAGACGCGCGCGATGCGCGACGCGGGCCAGGCACCCGCGAAGCTGATGGCCTCGGACTTCGCCGATGCCTACTGGACGGTCGCGCAGATGCTGACGCACCACGCGAGCAATGGCTGCAACCTGCAGCCGGGGGATCTCTTCGGCTCGGGGACGATGTCCGGTCCCGCGGCCGACCAGGGCGGCTCGTTGCTGGAACTGACCCAGGGCGGCAAGCAGGCGATCACGCTGCCCGGCGGCGAGCAGCGCACCTTCCTGCAGGACGGCGACAGCGTGGCGCTGGTCGGCCGCTGCGAGGCGCCGGGGCGGCGCGCGATCGGCTTCGGGCCGTGCGTGGGCACGGTGATGCCGGCGGTGGCCTGAGGGGTCGCCAGGTCGCCGGGCCGCCGAACCGCTCGCGCAGCGTCTCAGGGCATGGCGCGCGCGAGCGCCTGCCCCGCCGCCCGCACCGCCTGCACGATCTGCTCGACCTCGACGCAGCCGTAGCCCATGCACAGCCCGTGCACCGAGGGCTTGCCCAGCGCGTACGCGGACAGCGGCAGGACGCCCGGCATGTGCTGCTGGACCACGTCCAGCAGCGCCGGCATCGCCGCCGGCCGGCGGGCCCGCACGCTCAGGTGCAGGCCGGCCGCGCCGGGCAGCACCTCCACCCAGCGGCCCAGCGCCGCGTCCAGGCCCTTGACCAGCGCTTCCCGGCGCTGCCGGTAGATCGGCCGCATGCGGCGGATGTGGCGCGCCAGATGCCCGTCCGCGATGAAGGCGGCCAGCGTCGCCTGGGTCACCGCGTCGCCGTGTGAATCGCTCGTGCGCCGGATGTCCACCAGGGCATCGCGCGCCCAGGGCGGCGTCACCACGAAACCCTTGCGCAGCGACGGGAACAGGCTCTTCGAGAACGTGCCGACGTAGAAGACCCGCCCCTCGCGATCGAGCGTCTGCAGCGCGTCCTGCGCATGGGGCTCGAACTGGAACTCGCCGTCGTAGTCGTCCTCCACGATCACCGCGCCGAGCTCGCGCGCGCGAGCCAGCAGCGCCTGGCGCCGCGCCGCGGACATCACCGCGCCGGTGGGCATCTGGTGCGACGGCGTCACGCAGATCACCTTCACGCCGTCGGGCAGGCGGTCCACGCGCAGACCCTCCGCATCGACCGGCACTCCGACCAGCCGTGCGCCGGCCGCGGCGAAGGCCGCGCGTGCCGGCATGTAGCCGGGGTTCTCGAGCGCCACCATCGTGCGCCCCGGCGTCACGAGCAGGCGGGCCAGCAGGTCGAAGGCCTGCTGCGCGCCGGAGGTGATGAGCAGGTCTCCGGGCTCGCAGACCACCGCGCGGACGAAGGCCACATGGCCGGCGATCGCCTCGCGCAACGCCGGCAGCCCTTCCGCCGGCCCGTACAGGAAGGACGATCGAGCCAGGGTCCGCAGTGCCCGCGCCGTCAGTCGTCGCCAGGTGTCGTGCTCGAAGCCGCGGTCCTCGGGGACGCCGGTGCGGAACGAGCGCGCCGGCAGCGGCCGCGCGTGCGCGATGCGCGGCGCGGGCTGTCGCCAGGCGGGAGCGATGCGGACGTCCTCCGCGCGGCTCACCGTCGACACCCCGCTCCGTGCCGCCGCGCGCCGCGCCGGCTCGGCGGGCGCGATCACCCGCGGCCGCGCGCCGGCGCGCGCCTGGGCGTGGCCTTCCGCCACCAGCAGGTCGTAGGCGGCGACCACCGTGTTGCGGCCGACGCCCAGCACCTCGGCCAGGCGCCGCGTGGACGGCAGCGCGAAGCCCGCCGGCAGTTGCCGCTCCAGGATCGCCGCCCGCAGCTGGCGATGCAGCGAGCGGGTCAGCCCGCCGTTGCGGACGTCGTCCAGGTCCAGTTCAAAGGGTAGAACTGGTTCCATGAGATTGGTCGAAACTGGCGCTTTCATTGGGCCAGCGTATCCGTAGAGTACCGACTCATGCAACACCACCTCTGCGACACCTGCGGCACGCAATTCGCGCTCAGCGACGCGCCGCCACGCGCTTGCCCGATCTGCCAGGACGACCGTCAGTACGTCGGCTGGAGCGGCCAGCACTGGACCACCCATGAGGCGCTGGCCGCGCGCTTCAAGCTGCGCATCGGCGAGGACGATGGCCTGCTGGCCTTCGCGGTGGCGGGCAGCTTCGCCATCCCGCAGCGCGTGCTGCTGCTGCCCACCGAAGCCGGCAATGTCCTGTGGGAATCGCTGAGCCTGGTCACCGACGAGGCCGTCGCCGCGCTGCGCGAACGCGGCGGCGTCGACCGGATCGTGATCTCGCATCCCCACTTCTATTCGTCGATGGTGCAGTGGAGCGAGGCCCTGGGCGGCGTGCCCATCCTGCTCCATCACAACGACCGCGCCTGGGTGCAGCGGCCCGCGCGCTGCATCGAGCACTGGCAGGGCGACCGGCTGAGCCTGGGCGCCGGCGTCACGCTGGTGCGCACCGGCGGCCACTTCCCCGGCAGCACGGCGCTGCACTGGGCGACCGGGCCGCGCGGCGGCGGCGCGCTGTTCGTCGGCGATTCGCCGCAGGTCGCATCGAACCGGCGCAGCGTCAGCTTCCTGTACAGCTCGCCGAACTTCGTGCCGCTCGGGCCGCGCGAGGTGATGGCGATGCGCGAGCGCCTCGCCGGCCTGGCCTATGACGATGTGTATGGCTACAGCTGGGGGCGCAACATCATCGGCGGCGCGCAAGCCGCGGTGGAGGCCTCGTTCGACCGCCACCTCCAGATCATGACCAAGGCCTGAACCTGCCTGAATCTGCCTGAACCGAAGAAGGAGTCCCCCATGCCACTCGTCCGCATCTCCCTGCTCAAGGGCAAGTCCCGCGAGCATGTGCGCGCGATCGCCGACAGCGTCCACCAGGGCCTGATCGACGCCTACAAGATCCCGCCCGACGACCGCTTCCAGCTGATCGATCAGCATGACCCGGAAGACTTCATCTTCGATGCCGGCTACCTCGGCATCCATCGCAGCAGCGACGTGGTGTTCATCCACCTGGTGGCCGGCAACTGGCGCGACGCGGCGCAGAAGCAGGCGCTCTACCAGGCCATCGCCGACCGGCTGGCCATCAGCCCCGGCCTGCGGCGCGAGGACGTGCAGATCGTGCTGAGTTCCAACCAGCGCGACGAGTGGTCCTTCGGCAACGGCGTGGCCTCCTACGTGAAGGCGGACGGCAGCGGTCCATGAGCGGCGAGCCCGCCGCCATTTCGTTTCCCTGGCGGCACGGATGTAAGCCCTTGTGATCAGCGGGCGGCCAGATGCAAGCAAACGCGCGCGCAGCGCGCGCCGGGACCAGAGGTTGCCGCGTCCAGCGCATGTTTTCTCCTCTGAAAGGACCCGACATGCCGCCGACGCGACTCCTTGCCACCGCCTGCCTCGCCGCCGCGCCGCTGCTTTCCTTCGCCCAGGTCACCGTCAAGAACGACGGCCAGTGGCGCGCCCTGTTCACCGCCGGCGCGAGCGTCTCCTCCGGCAACAGCGACTCGACCACCGTCAACCTGAGCGGCGAAGCCGTCAAGGCGAGCACCACCGACAAGCTCTCGCTCAACGGCCGTGCGATGTACCTCAAGGACGACGATTCGGACTCCGAGCAGCGCTACGCCTTCGGCGCGCATTACCAGCGCGATCTCACCGATCGCATCTTCGGTTTCGGCCAGTTCGACGCGCTCAAGGATGAGCCGGCCAACCTGTCCTCGCGGCTGTCGGTGGGCGGCGGCGCCGGTTACCACCTGATCAAGCGCGACGACCTGACCTGGGATGTCTCCGGCGGTCTCGGCTACACGCACGAGCGCTACGTCGCGCCCGCCATCGTCGATGGCGTCACCCGCAGCCGCTACGGCAACCTCGAGGTGCTGCTGGCCGAGGAGTCCAACCACAAGGTCTCCGACAACACGACGCTCAAGCAGCGACTCGCCTATCTGCCCGACCTGCGCAACAGCGGCGAGTACCGCGCGACCTTCGACGGCGGCCTGTCGGTCGCGATGACCAAGCGCCTGAGCTTGACCGCCACCGTCCAGCACCGCTACGACAGCAATCCCGGCGAAGGCCTCAAGAAGAACGACACGCTGTTCATCACCGGCGTGTCGTTCAGAATCGACTGAGCCCGGCGCTCAGCGTTCCATCTGGCGCGGGCCGGGTTCGCCGCGACCGCGCGGCGGTTCCGCACGCGGCGCCGGCGTTGGTGCCGGACGGGATGGCTCGGCGCGCGGTGCCGGCGCAGGCGCAGGCGATGCCGGGCGGGGGGCCTCCATGCGCGGTTGCGGCTGCGGCATCGGACGCGGCGCTTCCACGCGAGGCTGTTCCATCCGCGGCTGCGGACGCTCGAAGCGAGGCTGCTCGGCGCGCGGCGGCTCGAAGCGCGGGGACTCCACGCGCGGTTGCTCGATCCGCGCCGGCGGCGCCACGCGCACCGGATCCTGGCGTTCGGGCCCTTGCCAGTCGCGGCCACGGTGGCCCCAGTCGCCCCGGCCATTGCCGCGATCGTTACCACGATCGTTGCCATGGTCGTTGCGCTCGGCGCCGTCCTGGCCGCGCGGACGCCACGGATCCCGGTCACCTTCACGCCGCTCGGATGGACGCTGGACGTCCGGACCACGCTGCGGCACCACCGTCTGTGCCGCCGGTGACGGCACGGCCGTGGGCAGCTGGGGTCGGACGGTGGCCGCGTCGGGCTCCGGTCGGATCACGCCGCGCACTGGCCGGCTGTCGCCGGGGCGTGCGTCGCCGATGTTGTCCGGACGGCCATCGCCATTGCGGTCGAGGTAAGGCCGACCTTCGCGGCCATCGGGGCGGCCGTCTCGGTCGCGGTCGATGAACGGCCGGCCGTCCGGGCGGCTGTCGGCCTGCCCGCCCGGCCGCGGCGGCCAGGAGCGCTGCGGCTGCAGCGCCGTGGCCGGCAGCGGCGCGGCCACAGGCCGTTGCGTGAACAGGGCGCCATGCTCGCGTTCATGGCGGTAGTACGGCGGGCGTTCGCCCGGCCGGACGACGGTCGCGGGATTCGGCCCCGGATTGACCCGGCGCCAATAGGCTTGGCTGTAGCGGTAGGACGGCGTCCACGCCTCGCGCGGCGCCAGCGGCACCCAGCCACCGTAGCGCGGCGGCGGCGGACGACGTCCGCCCCCGACGACCACGCCGACCGAGATCCCCGGCCCCACCCAGCCCACCAGCGCCGGCGCGTAGGCCGGCCGGCGCACGTAGGGCCCCGGCACCCAGCACCAGCGGTCGCGCCAGTAGGCCCAGCGGCCGTAGTGGAAGGGCGCGAAGCCCCAGGGCATGTCGTCGACCCAGGTGTAGCCCCAGCGCGCGCTCCACACCCAGCGGCCGTAGCGGTACGGCGCCCAGTCGGCCACCACCACCGTCGGCACCCACACCGCGCCGTAGTCGGGGCTCTGCTCCCACGCGCCGTAGCGCGCCAGGTCCTCGGCGCCGGTCATCTCGGGCGAGACATAGGGCACAGGCGTGCCGCTACCCACCAGCGGCTGCGCGCCGAGGTCACGGTTGTCCTCGAGGATCAGCCGCGCGAAGCCATCCTGCTGCAGCGGCTGGCGCTCGGTGCGCGGGCCGTTGTCCCACCAGAACTCCGCCTGCTCGTTCGTGCCCAGCCAGACCGGTTGCGCGTCGGTCGCGCGCGAGTCGAAACGCAGCTTGCCCTGCCAGGCCTGCGCCTCGCTGCCACGGTCCAGCTGCGAGATGCGGTACAGGCCCTCGCGCTCGAAGCCGAAGCGGCCCTCCAGCGTGCGCAGCGTCCATTCATCCGCCGACTCCTGGCCGCGCACGCGCAGCCCCACGCCGCCCTTGACGATCTGCACCGCGATGCGGGAATCGGCGAGCGCGTTGAACTCGATCTCGCTGCGCTGGTCCATCCACAGCGTCGCCGTCCCGATCGTCACCGTGGCGCCGCTGCCGTCGTCGGCGCGCAGGCGATCGCCCTCGCCGACGGTCTGGTTGCGGTGCATCTGCACCCATTCGCGCTCTTCGGCGTCGTACAGCCAGACGGTGCCGGTCATCTCGGCCAGTCGTCCGGCGCGGGCCGGGGGGTCCGCCCAGGCCGGCGCATGCGCCAGCGCCGCGGCCAGCGTGAGCAGCAGCATCGCCAGGGTCATCGGCCAACGCGCCCTCGGCACGCGGGCCGGCCATCGATTCAGGGACTCAGTCATGACCAGTAGCCTCCCCCGGAGGACGCCGGGGCTGCGGGACGCGGAGTTCCGCGATCGTTTCTTAACGCGGCGACGACAAGCCGGTGCACGGATGCTTACAACTTGTCGCCCTGTTGCCGAACCGTCAATCGGGCAGCGTACACCTGCGCCGAGCGCCCGGCGCCGGGCCGCCTCAATCGTCGGTGTTCGGGTCCAGGCCCGGGAACAGGACCTCGGTGAAGCCGAAGCGGCTGAAGTCCTTGATCCGCATCGGATAGAGCGTGCCCACCAGGTGGTCGCATTCATGCTGGACGACGCGGGCATGGAAGCCCTCGGCCTCGCGGTCGATCAGGCCGCCGAAGGCGTCGAAGCCGCGATAGCGGATGCGGCTCAGCCGCGGCACCACGCCGCGCAGGCCCGGCACCGACAGGCAGCCTTCCCAACCCTCCTCGGTCTCGTCGGTCAGCGGCTCGATCGTCGGATTGATCAGCACCGTCATCGGCACCGGCGGCGCCTCCGGATAGCGCTCGTTGCGCTGGAAACCGAACACGACCACCTGCAGGTCCACGCCAATCTGCGGCGCGGCCAGGCCGGCGCCGTTGGCGGCCTTCATCGTGTCGAACATGTCCTCGAGCAGCGCGCGGAGCTCCGGCGTGTCGAAGGCCTCGACCGGCTGGGCATGGCGCAGCAGGCGGGGATCGCCCATCTTGAGAATCTCGCGAACGGCCATGGCGGCTTCCTTTGCGGTGACATGCGGGCGACGGCGCCGGACGGCGGCATCGCGTAACCTGCGGGCCATTCTAAGAACCCGACCCGGAGACCTCCCGTGAGCGACAACACCGCCCTGCCCCCGGCCCCGGCATCGCTGCCGGCCTACCTGGAAGCGCTCGGCCCCGGCCTCTATGCCGTGGACACCGCCTTCCAGCGCGACCACTTCGATGCCGCCTTCCTGGTCGTGGACGGCGGCCGGGCGGCCTTCATCGACACCGGCACGCGCCATGCGCTGCCGCGGCTGCTCGGCGCGCTGGAGGCGCTGGGCTTGCCGCGCGAGGCGGTGGACTGGGTGATCCCGACGCACGTGCACCTGGACCACGCCGGCGGCGTCGGGCCGCTGATGGCGGCGCTGCCGTCGGCCACGATGCTGGTGCACCCGCGCGGGCTGCGGCACATGGTCGATCCCTCGGCGCTGTGGGCCGGCGCGCTGGCCGTCTACGGCGAGGAAGAGATGCGCCGCTCCTACGGCGAACTGGTCGGTGTGCCGGAGTCGCGCGCCCAGGCCAGCAGCGACGAGCAGCGCATCGCCGTGGGCGCCCGCACGTTGCGGCTGATCGACACGCCGGGGCATGCGCGGCACCACCACTGCCTGTGGGACGAGACCAGCGGCGGCTGGTTCACCGGCGACACCTTCGGCCTGTCCTACCGCGAGTTCGACGATCCCGAGCGGGGCGCCTGGATCCTGCCGACCAGCACGCCGGTGCAGTTCGAACCCGACGCGCTGCGCGACTCCATCCGCCGGATGATGGCGACGCGGCCGTCACGCATGTACCTGACGCACTACAGCGCCGTCGGCCGCGATGCGGCGGACGTCGAGCGCCTGGCGGCGCTGCTGCTGTCGCAGATCGACGAGATGGTCGCGATCGCGAGCGGCCTGAAGGACGCGCCCGATCGGCATGCCGTGCTCAAGCGCGAACTGCTCGCGATGTTCCAGCGCCGGGTGCGCGAGCACCTCGGCGACCGGATGGCGCCCACGCGCGTGGCCGCGCTGCTGGCGATGGACGTCGAGCTCAACGCCCAGGGACTGGGCGTGTGGCTGGACCGCCTCACGCGTCGAGGTTGAGCTCCTGGATCTTGCGCGTGATGGTGTTGCGGCCGATGCCCAGCTTCTGAGCGGCCTCGATGCGGCGGCCGCGGGTCAGGTCCAGCGCGGTCAGGATCAGGCTGGCCTCGAAGCGGCGGGTCAGCACGTCCCAGACGTTGGGCTCGCCGGCGGCAAGCAGCCGGCGCGCCTCGCGCGCCATCTCGGCGATCCAGGCGTCGGGCGACGGCGGGATCGGGACGGCCGGCAGCGGCAGCGGTGCCGCCGCGCCGGCACCGGTCAGGCCGCTCGCAAGCGGCACCACCTCGGCCGAGAGCCCGCCCGATGGCGCCGCGTGCGCGCCCGGCGTCGCGAGCAGCTCCTGCGGCAGGTCCTTGGCCTCGACCACCAGGCTGGGTGCCATCACGCTCAGCCAGTGGCAGATGTTCTCCAGCTGCCGCACGTTGCCCGGGAAGTCGAAACCGACCAGGCGCTGCAGCGCCGCCTCGGACAGCCGCTTCGGCTCGACGCCGAGCTCGCCCGCGCTGCGCTGCAGGAAGTAGCGCGCCAGCAGCGGCACGTCCTCGCGGCGCTCGCGCAGCGGCGGCAGCCGCAGGCGGATCACGTTCAGGCGGTGGAACAGGTCCTCGCGGAAGCGGCCTTCCTTGACCAGCGTCTCCAGGTTCTGGTGCGTGGCCGCGACGACGCGCACATTGGCCTTCTGCGGGCTGTGGCCGCCGACGCGATAGAACTGGCCATCGGACAGCACGCGCAGCAGCCGCGTCTGCAGGTCCAGCGGCATGTCGCCGATCTCGTCGAGGAAGAGCGTGCCGCCCTCGGCCTGCTCGAAGCGGCCGCGCCGCGTCGCCTGCGCGCCGGTGAACGCGCCGCGCTCATGGCCGAAGAGTTCCGACTCCAGCAGGTCCTTGGGGATCGCCGCGGTGTTGATCGCGACGAACGGTCCTTCCGCGCGCGGGCTGTGCTTGTGCAGCGCACGCGCCACCAGTTCCTTGCCCGAGCCCGACTCGCCGGTGATCAACACCGTCACGTGGCTCTGGCTCAGGCGGCCGATCGCGCGGAAGACATCCTGCATCGCCGGCGCCTGGCCCAGCATCTCGGGCATCTGCACCTGCTCGGCCTCGCCGACCGCCTCGCGCTGGCTCTCCTCCTGCGCGCGCCGGATCAGCTCGACCGCGCGCGGCAGGTCGAAGGGCTTGGGCAGGTATTCGAAGGCCCCGCCCTGGAAGGCGCTGACCGCGCTGTCCAGGTCCGAGTAGGCCGTCATGATGATCACCGGCAGACCCGGCAGCTGCTTCTTGACCGTGGTCAACAGCTCCAGGCCGGAGCCGCCCGGCATGCGGATGTCCGACACCAGCACTTGCGGTGTGTCGTCCTCCAGCGCCGCCAGCACGTCGCGCGTCTGGCTGAAGCTGCGCACCGGCAGCCCTTCGCGCGTCAGCGCCTTCTCGAGAACAAAACGGATCGAATGGTCGTCGTCAACAATCCAGATCGACTTCATCTATGGCTCCCCTTTTCCCCGTTGTCGACTTGTGGCCGCGGCTCAGGGCAAAGGCAGGGTGATTCGGAAATCGGTCCGGCCCGGCTGGCTGTCGCAGTCGATCATCCCCTGGTGCTGTTGGGCGATCGTCTGCGCCAGCGTCAACCCGAGACCGGAACCGCCATCCCTCCCTGAAACCAGCGGAAAGAAGATGCGGTCCTTGATCTCCTCGGGCACGCCCGGGCCGTTGTCCTCGACATGCAATTCCAATGCCAAGCGCCAGCGCTGCTTGCCGATCGTCACTTGCCGGGCCACTCGCGTGCGCAGGGCGATGACCGCGTCGCCGGCGGCGATGCGCTCGTGCAGCGCCTGCGCCGCGTTCTGGACGATGTTGAGCACCGCCTGGATCAGCTGCTCGCGGTCGCCGCGGAAGTCGGGCAGCGAGATGTCGTAGTCGCGCTGCAGCGTCAGCCCGCGCGGGTACTGCGCCAGCACCAGCGAGCGCACCCGCTCGCAGATCTCGTGGATGTTGACGTCGCCCACCACCTGCGCGCGCCGGTGCGGCGCCAGCAGCCGGTCCACCAGCGACTGCAGCCGGTCGGCCTCGTGGATGATGACCTCGGTGTATTCCTCGAGCTCGCCCCACAGGTCGGTGGGCTGCAGCTCCAGCGCCAGCAGCTGCGCCGCGCCGCGGATGCCGCCCAGCGGGTTCTTGATCTCGTGCGCCAGGTTGCGCGTCAGTTCCTTGATCGAGTGGACCTGGTCGAGGTTGCGCTCCTCGCGGTCCTGGCGCGTCTGCTGCGCGTTCTCGATCAGCTCGATCACCAGCCGCTGCGGATCGTCCGTCTGGCTGACGATGACGTGCACCGGCAGCAGGTCGTCATGGGTGCGCGGCCCGCGGCGGATGGTCGCGTCGAAGCGCGAGCTGGAGAAGGCGTTGCGGCTGACTTCCTCCAGCGCCTCGACCAGGCGGCCGGTGTCGGTGAACCACTCCAGCAGGTTGCTGCCCTGCACCGCGCGGCGCGGCAGGTTGAACAGCGTCTCGACCGCGGTGTTGGCGAACTCGCAGGTGCCGTCGGGACGGACCACGGCGACCAGCGTCGCCAGGAGATCGAAGCACGCGAACGGCTCGTCGGGTGAAACGGGGGTAACGGGTTTGGGATTCATGCGGTGTCGCCCTCGTCGCCGTCGTCGCCAATGACGCGCGACACCGCGGCGGTGCGCCCCGCCGATCCCCGTTCAGAGGTTGGGCGGCGGCAGCTTCGCGAGCTCGCGCTTGATGGCCTGGACGTCGGCCTCCTGGCGCGAGACGGAGGCCTTGAGCTCGGTCGTGCGGTCCAGGTATTTCTGGTAGTTGCGCTCGTCGCCACGGCGCTCGGGCTGGCCGTTGTTGTACTCCTGCTGGAGCTTGGCGAGCTTGCCTTCGGCTTCGCGCAGTTCCTGCTCGAGGATGCGGCGGCGATCGTCGTCGCGCACGCGCTGGTCCTTGGCATCGACCTTGAGGTCACCTTGCGTCCCCGAGGCCGACACCGTCGGCGTACGCGGCTTGACCGGCGCGATCACCGAGATCGGCGTGCCCTCGATGCTGCGGCAGCCCTTCTCGGCGGCCTCCTTCGCGGACAGCGCGTCGGTGTACAGCACCGGCGGTCCGGGGCAGCGGTACACCACGCCCTGCGCCCCGGCAGAACCGGCGGCCATGGCCGCCATCGCGACCAGCACCAGCGCCGGCCATCCCCGTCCCACCCGCTTCTTCTGCAGCGTCATCTGCATTCCCTGCTTCCAACTGACCAGAGCCGGGAGGCATTGTGACGCAATCGGTCGCCGATGGGCATGGCGCCATGCGGAAGCGCTGTTGCCAGGTGTAGGGCTGTGGAACGTCGGACACGGCGCGGCAAAGGAAAAGGGACGGCCATGGCCGTCCCTGCGCGCGGTGGCAAGCGTGCGGAGCGGGCCGTGCCTGGGCGGTCATGGCGCGCTCCGCGCTTGCGATCACAGCGAGTAGTACATGTCGAACTCGACCGGGTGGGTGGTCATGCGGAAGCGCTGGACTTCCTGCATCTTCAGCTCGATGTAGGCATCGATGAAGCTGTCGGTGAACACGCCGCCCTTGGTCAGGAACGCGCGGTCCTTGTCCAGATACTCCAGCGCCTGGTCCAGCGAGTGGCAGACGGTCGGGATCTTCGCGTCTTCTTCCGGCGGCAGGTGGTACAGGTCCTTCGTGGCGGCTTCGCCCGGATGGATCTTGTTCTCGACGCCGTCCAGGCCCGCCATCAGCAGCGCGGCGAAGCACAGGTAGGGGTTGGCCGAGGGATCCGGGAAGCGCGCCTCGATGCGGCGGCCCTTCGGGTTGGCGACGTAGGGGATGCGGATCGAGGCCGAGCGGTTCTTGGCCGAGTAGGCCAGCTTCACCGGGGCTTCGAAGCCGGGCACCAGGCGCTTGTACGAGTTGGTGCCGGGGTTGGTGATGGCATTGAGCGCGCGGGCGTGCTTGATGATGCCGCCGATGTAGTACAGCGCGAAGTCGCTCAGGCCCGCGTAGCCGTCACCGGCGAACAGGTTCTTGCCGTCCTTCCAGACCGACTGGTGCACGTGCATGCCCGAGCCGTTGTCGCCGACGATGGGCTTCGGCATGAAGGTGGCCGTCTTGCCGTAGGCGTGCGCGACGTTCTGGATGATGTACTTCTGCAGCTGCAGCCAGTCGGCGCGTTGCACCAGCGAGCTGAACTTGGTGCCGATCTCCATCTGGCCGGCGTTGGCGACCTCGTGGTGGTGGACTTCGACGGGGATGCCCATCTGTTCCAGGATCAGGCACATCTCCGAGCGCATGTCCTGGCCGCTGTCGACCGGGGGCACCGGGAAGTAGCCGCCCTTGACGGTGGGACGGTAGCCGCTGTTGCCGTGCTCGTAGTCCTTGCCGGTGTTCCAGGCGGCTTCTTCCGATTCGATCTTCACGAACGAGCCGGACATGTCCACGTTCCAGCGCACGCTGTCGAAGATGAAGAACTCGGGTTCCGGACCGAAGTAGGCGGTGTCGCCCAGGCCGGAGGACTTCAGGTAGGCCTCGGCGCGACGGGCCAGCGAGCGCGGGTCGCGCTCATAGGCCTTGCCGTCGGTCGGGTCGATGACGTCGCAGGACAGGATCAGCGTCGGCTCTTCGAAGAAGGGGTCGATGTTGGCCGTGTTCGGATCCGGGATCAGCAGCATGTCCGAGGCTTCGATGCCCTTCCAGCCGGCGATCGAGGAGCCATCGAAGGCATGGCCCGACTGGAACTTGTCCTCGTCGAAATGGGAGACGGGCACGGTCACGTGCTGCTCTTTGCCGCGGGTGTCGGTGAAGCGGAAGTCGACGAACTTGACTTCGTGCTCCTTCACCATGTTCATCACGTCGGCGACGGTCTTGGTGGCCATCAATCACTCCTAGGGGGGCTGGATGAGAAAGAAAGAGTCGTGGGGCTTCGGCCCAGCGCGGACGATTTAGCAGTTTGCATGCCAGCGGATGGCAATCCGGTGACAGCCAGGCGCCAGACCGGTGCATGAGGCGCAAGCCCTTGATGCCGAACGCGCCACCCGAGGGCAATGCCCGTCGTTCAGAGCGCAGCGACGCCTGGGCGATCTCCGCCTGATCCGGACCGAAGCCCGAATCGGTGCATCATCGCACCAACTCGGTGCCGATGACAGCACCAAATTGGACAACGCCCGCGCGCAGGGCCTCGTAGGCGGCGTCCATGGCCGCCGCGTCCCCCTTGACGCCCAGTTCGATGTGGCGACCCCACTGCGGGTGATCGACGCTGGGCAGCGAGAACACCTTGATGCCGGGGAAGTCGGATTCGATCCGCTCCATCAGCGGGGTCAGGCTGGCTTCCATCGCGCCCTGGACGATCAGCGAGCGCTCGCGCGTGCCGACCGCGCGGTGCAGCTCGGCATGGCGGTGGTCCAGCACCCACTCGATCATCGGATGGGCCATCACCGGGAAACCGGGGACGAAGTAGGCCGTGCCGACCGAGAAGCCGGGGATCTTGTTGTACGGATTCGGAATGATGGCCGCGCCCTGCGGGAACACGCCCATCTCCATGCGACGCAGGGTGTCGGGGTGCTCGCGCTCGGGCGTCGTGCCCTGCTCCGCCGCCATCTGCTGGACGCGTTGCCAGATCAGCTCGGCCGCCTCCGGATGCAGCTCGAGCGGCCGTCCCAGCGCCGCGGCGGCGGCCTGGCGCGTGTGGTCGTCGGGCGTCGCGCCGATGCCGCCGCAGCTGAAGAACAGGTCGCCGCTGGCGAAGGCGGCCCGGTACTCGCGCACCAGTTGCTCCCGGTCGTCGCCCAGGTACTTCGCCCAGGCCAGCGACAGGCCGCGCGCGCCCAGCAACTCGATCACCTTGGACAGGTGCTTGTCCTGGCGCTTCCCGGACAGGATCTCGTCGCCAATGATGAAGAGGCCGATGTTCATGCGGGTTCCTGCGAAAACGTGGGAGCGAAGAAGGCGATGAAGACGAAGGCGATCGCGGCGCTCGCCGCGTCGGCCGGCTTCAGAGCGGCGACGGCCGGTTCTCGATCGCGGGCGGCGGCGTCGGGTCCTCGGCGTCCAGGGGCGGCGCCGTCGCATAGTTGGCGGGCAACGCGTCCATCACCGGATCGGGCGCGCGTTCGGCGCGGGTGTCGGCGCGGCGCATCTCCTGCAGCGCGGCCAGCGCGTAATGCGAGAACCACAGCGAGCTGAAGGCGAACACCAGCGTGTAGAGCCAGACCGACACCAGGATCAGCACCGGCGCGAAGGCGATCGTCAACGCGCCCATCGCCCAGATCGCCGCCGGCGCCGCGCCCAGGTAGCCCGTCGCCAGGCCCAGCAGCAGCAGCGGCAGCCGGTGCTCGGCCAGCAGGCGGCGGCGCTCGGGCGCGGACGCGTGCTCGGCCAGCACGTCGAAGGTGAACACGCGATACCCCAGCCAGCCCCAGATCAGCGGCGGCAGGATCAGCGCCAGCGGCGGGATCAGCCAGAACGGCAGCGACGCCACCAGCAGCACGACGCACAGCAGCGTGTGGCCCAGCGACCAGCTCAGGCTGGCCACGAAGCCGGCGCCGCGCTTGCGCTCCAGCCCCGCGAAACGGCGCTGCGCGACCAGGTCCACCATCGACGGCGTCATCAGCAGCGCCACCAGCAGCAGGCTCAGCACGACCAGCGCCGGCACGGCCATCGCCAGCACGATGATCGGCGCGAGCACCGTGCGGAAGGACGCGGCGCCGAGGCTGTCCAGCCACTTGAGCAGGCCGTCGATCAGGCTCCAGGACTCGAGCGTCGCGCGCACGCCGGCGACGGCGGCTTCCCAGAAGAAGTAGCCGAGCCCGAACGCGAGCGCCGCCGACACGATCAGCGGCAGCAGCGACAGGCCGATCACCCGCGGATGCAGGCAGTACGCGGCCGCCCGCCAGAACGCGTCCGCGATGCGGCTCATCGGCTTGATCATCCCTGGTTCCCTCCAGCCGGCGCCTGGCCGGCGATGTCCATCGTCGCGCCGCCGGGCGGCAGGGCGCCGCCTCCGGGCGCGGCCGCGATCTTGTCACGTCCGGCGAGCCGCTTCAGCCCCAGCCACTGCTGGGCCCAGAAGCCGCGGCCGTAGTCGCGGCCGCCCTCTTCCGGCAACTGGTCGCGCACGCCGGTCGGGTCCCAGCGGTCCTCAAAGTTGGCGGTGCGGAACAGCACGTCCCAGATCGGGAACATGACCGCGAAGTTGTGGCCGCCCAGCGTGCCGCGACCGAAGCCTTCATGGCCGATGCCGATCGAGTGATGCAGGCGGTGGAAACGCGGGCTCACCAGCAGGCGCTCGCCGATCGCGCCGAAGCTCAGCCGCAGGTTGGCATGCTGCAGGTTCTCCAGCAGCTGCGAGATCGCGACCAGCGCGACGAACTGGCCGGGCCCGACGCCGATCAGCACCGCGGTCAGCGCGACCGCGCTGTCGATCAGCAGGTCGTCCAGCAGGTGGTTGCGGCTGTCGCTCCACATCGTCATCTGGCGCTGGCTGTGATGCAGCGCATGCAGCGCCCACCACCAGTGCCACGAATGCTGCGCGCGATGCAGCCAGTACTGCAGCAGGTCGAAGGCCACCAGGTACAGCACGAAGCTGACCCAGGCCTGGTCGGTGACGCCAGGCCAGATCGCGTCGAGCTGGAAGGACGGCAGGCCGAGCATGCGCATCTCGCCGACCAGGCTGTCGACCACCGGATCCAGCGAGAAGAACATCGCCAGCCGGAACACGCCCAGCCGCTGGATCAGCGTGTAGACGATGTCGATGCGGATCGCATGGCGATCGGTGACCGCCTCCGCGGGGCGCCAGCGCTGCAGCGAACCGATCACCGCCAGCATCACGACGATCTGGATCAGGCCCACCAGCAGCCAGCCGGTCGCGTCGAACGCGTCCTCCAGCAGGTTGCCGTAGCCCAGGTGGAAGACGACCGGTTGAATGACGCTCTCGAACAGCGCCTGCTGCGCCTGTGCGAACAGATCGGTGAGCCAGTCCATCACGCTGTCGGTCCTTCCATGAATCGGTGGATCGCGTCCGTGCCGCCCGCGCGCCTCAGCGCTTCAGGGCGTCCTTCGGCCCCGCGGGCCCGGGGGTGGCCGGCACGGCCGGAAGGCCCGCCGGAGCGCCAACCGGCACGCCGCTCGCGGCCGCCTTCGCAATCGCTTCCTGCGGCCGGCGCATCCAGGCGACGTAATCCGGATGATCGCGCAAGGGCGCGAAGCACATGCCCCGGGATTTCAAGCCTTGCAGCAGCGGCTCCAGCACCGTCGGCGCCCACGGGTCCTGGCGCGACCAGATGCCCAGGTGCGCCATCAGGATGTCGCCCGGCTTGACGCGCCGCAGCGCCTGGTCGAGCAGCGCGGGGTTGGGGTACTTGTCGCTGGGCAGTTCGTCGCCGAGGAAACCGGAGGCGCTCCAGCCCACGTGCCGGAATCCGCAGGCCTGCGCCGCCGCGAGCAGCGCCGGCGAGGTGCGTCCGGCCGGTGCGCGGAAGATCATCGACATCGGCCGGCCGGTCATCTCGAGGAAGCGGCGCGCGGGGCGCTTGAGCTCCTCGCAGTACTCGGCCGCGCTCAGCACGACGTTTTGCGGCACCTGCTCGCCGGCGGCGCGCTTGAAGCGGAACCGGCCGTCGGGCAGGTCCGCCGACCAGGCGTCGTGGTACCAGGTGTGCGAGCCGAAATCATGGCCCTGCGCGGCAAGCAGCTTCCACCACGGCGCCCACTTGTCGTCGAGCGTCTGCCCGCCGTCCATGGTCGGTTCCTGGGCGAGGAAGAAGGTCGCCTTCGCGTCGAAGCGCCGCAGCGTGTCGACGATCAGCGGCGCCACGCCCATGTGGCCGGTGTCGAAGGTGAGGTAGACGGGCTTGTCGCAGGGGGCCGGCGCCGGGGCCGAGGCGCCCTGCGGCTGCGCTTGCACCGCCATGGTCAGGCCGAGCGCGAGCGCCACGGCCGGACGCGCAAGCTGCGCAACTCGCGCAAGCTGCGCCGGACCACGCAGGACGAACGGGATCTTCACGGCCAGGGCCCTCGTCAGCCGGCGCTCACTGGCGCGGCATCTGGTCCAGCGTCCAGACGCCGTGCGGCGACTTGCCGACCTTGACCTGCTGCAGGATCTGCTTGGTCTGCAGGTCCATCACGGTGAGCTTGCGCGCCCAGCGCGAGGTGAACATCAGCGTGCGGCCGTCGGTCAGGATCTCCATGTCGTCCGGGCCGCCGGGCGCCTTGAAGGTGTCGACCACCTTGAAATCCGCCAGCGCGATCTTGCTGATCGTGTTGGCCGCGCGGTTGCTCACCAGCACATGCTTGCGGTCGCCCAGCGCGCGGAACGAATGCGCGCCGTCGCCGGTCTCCAGCTTCTTGACCAGCCGCGGCTGCGCGCCGCCGACGTCGTAGACCTCGACGCTGCGCTCGCCGGTCAGCGCCACCAGCAGGTACTTGTCGTCGGGCGTCAGGTAGAGGTCGGCCGGCAGCTTGCCGACGGGGATCTTCCAGCGCGGCGCCATCGTGTTCAGGTCGATGGCCAGCAGCTCCGAGCTGTCCTGCAGGCTGGCGTAGACAACGCTGCTCTTCGTGTCGATGGACAGGTGGCTCGGCGTCTTGGGCGCGGAGAAGCGCTTGAACAGCGCCAGCGGCTGCGCCGCGTTCTGCGGCTGCCACTTGTAGATGTCGACGTGATCCAGGCGGTTGCCGGCCAGCACCAGCCACTTCATGTCGGGCGAGAAGCGCAGGTGATAGGGGTCGGGGATGCCGTGGACGGTGCGCTGCACCTCGGCCGTGACCGGGTCCAGGAAGGTCAGCGAGTCGCCCAGCGCGTTGGCCACGACCATGGTCTTGCGGTCGGGCGTCAGGTAGAGGTGGTGCGGCTCCTTGCCGGTCGGAATGCGCTTGACCTGGCGGAAGTCCTTCGGATCGATCACGCTGACGTCGGCGTCCAGCGAGTTCAGCACGAAGATGGGACTGCCGGTGGTGGCCAGCGCCGACGGCGCCGCGATCGACGCGCTCAGCGCCACGGCCAGGGCGGCCAGCAGCGGCCGCGCGAGGGAAGACAGCATGGAGATCCTCAACAGGGAGATGCCCGGCGAGCCAGGCGGCACGCAGCCCTCAAGTGTAGGCGGGTTCTCCCTAGGTCCGACCCGGAACAGCGCCGCCAAGGCCCGCCTGATGCGGGTTTGGGGCGGGTTTCGTGCGGGTTGGGGACGGACCTGGGCGTCAGGCAGGCGGCGTCGAAGCGGCGCGTTCACGCGCGGACGCTGCGGGCGTCGGAACGGGTGGAGCGCGCCGCCGCGGTTGCATCCGGTTGCGGAAGACTTGCCGCCAGGGTTGCGGCAAGTCTGCGCATCGCGAACTTCTTGGGCCGGTTACTCGTCGTCGCCGCCGAGCAGGCCGCCCAGCAGGCCACCGGTAGCGAAGCCGCCCAGCATGGAGCCCTCCTCGCGCGCGCCACCGCGCTGCGGGGCCGCGGCGAAGACGCGCGACGCCAGGCGCGAGAACGGCAGGCTCTGCAGCCAGACTTCGCCCGGGCCGGTCATCTTGGCCAGGAACAGGCCTTCGCCGCCGAACAGGGCGGTCTTGATCTTGCCCACATACTGGATCTCGAAACTCACGCTCGGCGTGTAGGCGACGACGCAGCCGGTGTCCACCAGCAGCGTCTGGCCCGGTTGCAGCGTGCGACGAACCACGGTTCCGCCCGCATGCACGAACGCCAGCCCATCACCGTCGAGCTTCTGCATGATGAAACCTTCACCACCGAAGAAGCCAGTCGACAGCCGCTGCTGCAACGCGATGCCCAGAGACACGCCGCGAGCCGCGCACAGGAACGCGTCCTTCTGGCAGATCAGCGTGCCGCCGAGCTTGCCCAGCTCCATCGGCAGGATCTTGCCGGGGTACGGCGCCGCGAAGGCGACGCGCTGCTTGCCATGAGCCTGGTTCGTGTAGACCGTGGTGAACAGCGATTCACCGGTCACCAGCCGCTTGCCGGCACCGAGCAACTTTCCGAAGAACCCGCCCTGGTTGGCGGAACCATCGCCGAACACCGTGTCCATGCCGATGCCGGCATCCATGAACATCATGCTGCCGGCCTCGCCGATGGCAGCTTCGCCGGGGTCGAGTTCGACCTCCACGAACTGCATCTCGGCACCCTTGATTTCGTAGTCGACAACGTCCATCGCCATGGTGTTCACCCTCTGTCACATCACAAAGAAACGGGCGCGATATTAACGTTTCGCGGCCTTTCTATACTGCGGTCATGACGCCCATGTCCCCTGACGAAAGCGCACCCCTCACTCCCCTGAAACCCGGCGACAGCTACGTGCAATCCTTCGCGCGCGGCCTGTCGGTGATCCGGACCTTCGACAGCCACCACGCCCGGCAGACCCTGACCGAGGTGGCCAAGCGCTGCGGCCTGACGCGCGCCGGCGCGCGCCGCATCCTGCTGACGCTCCAGACGCTGGGCTACGTCCGTTCCGAGGGGCGGATGTTCGAGTTGACGCCGAAGATCCTGGACCTCGGCTTCGCCTATCTGTCCTCGCAGCCGCTGTGGCGCTTCGCCGAGCCGATCGCGATGCAGCTGGCCAACGACGTGCGGGAATCGGTCTCCATCGCGGTGCTCGACGGCGACGACGCCGTCTTCGTGCTGCGCGTGCCGATGCGCAAGGTGCTGTCGGACCCGATGGGCGTGGGCAGCCGGCTGCCAGCGTGGGCCACGGCGACCGGCCGCGTGCTGCTGGCGGCACTTCCCGTCGAGGAACGCGAAGCCCGCTTGGCGCAGGTGCAGCTGGCGCGTCGCGCGGTCAACACCGTGCGCACGCCGGAGGAACTGCGCGCCGCGGTCGAGCAGGCCCGGCGCCAGCATTGGTGCCTGGTGGACCAGGAGCTCGAGGACGGCGTGCTGACCGTGGCCGCGCCGATCGCCGGCCGCGATGGCAAGGTCGTCGCGGCGATCAACATCAGCACCCATGCGTCGCGGACGCCGCCGCAGGTGCTGCTCGAGCAGGGACTGCCCAAGTTGCAGGCGGCGGCGCAGAGCCTGTCGCAGCTGCTGGTGTTGATGAAGAAGGACTGATCGCTGGGGAGCCTAGTCCGCGGGACTGGGCTCGGTCCCCTTTTCACCCCATGTGCAGGCCGCCGTTGCAGCTGAAGTCCGCCCCGGTGGTGAACCCGGACGACTCGCCCGCCAGCCAGCCGACGATGGAGGCGATCTCATCCGGCTCACCCAGGCGCTTGACCGGGATGCCGGCGACGATCTTCTCCAGCACGTCCGGGCGCACCGCCCTGACCATGTCGGTGCCGATGTAGCCCGGGCTGACCGTGTTCACCGTGACGCCCTTGGCGGCGAGTTCCTGCGCCAGCGCCATCGTGAAGCCATGCATGCCGGCCTTGGCCGCCGAGTAGTTGGTCTGGCCCGCCTGCCCCTTCTCGCCGTTGACCGACGAGATGTTGATGATGCGGCCCCATCCCTTGTCCACCATGCCGGGCACCACCTGCTTGGTGACGTTGAACATGCTGTTCAGGTTGGTGTCGATGACGGTGTCCCACTCGTCGCGGGTCATCTTCAGGAACATGCGGTCCTTGGTCACGCCCGCGTTGTTGACCAGCACATCGATCTTGCCGTGCTCGGCGATCGCGCGGTCGAAGGCCGCGACGGTCGAGTCCCAGTCGGCGACGTTGCCGACCGACGCATGGAAGGTGTAACCCAGCGCGGACTGCTCCGCCAACCACTTGGCATGGTCGCGGCTGGGGCCGCAACCGGCGATGACCTTGAAGCCATCCTTGTGGAGGCGCTGGCAGATGGCGGTGCCGATGCCGCCCATCCCGCCGGTGACGTATGCAACTTTCTGACTCATCTTGCTTGCCTCCTGAGGGGCCCGCCGGGCCGCCGCGTCCGCGGCCGGGGTGCCTGGAATGTCGGAACGGATACGACGCGCGAAAGGGAATCCGCGCTCAGCGCTCGACGCACAGGGCCACGCCCATGCCGCCGCCGATGCACAGGCTGGCGATGCCCTTCCTGGCATCGCGCTTGATCATCTCGTGCAGCAGCGTCACCAGGATCCGGGCGCCGGACGCGCCGATCGGATGGCCCAGCGCGATCGCGCCGCCGTTGACGTTGACCTTGCTCAGGTCCCAGCCCATCTCCTGATGGACGGCGCAGGCCTGTGCGGCGAAGGCCTCGTTGATCTCGAGCAGGTCCAGGTCCTTGGCCTGCCAGCCGGCGCGCTCCAGCGCCTTGCGCGACGCCGGCACCGGGCCCATGCCCATGGTCTTGGGATCCACGCCGGCGCTCGCGTAGGACGCGATCCGCGCCAGCGGCGTCAGTCCCAGTGCCTTCGCCTTCGCATCGGTCATCAGCACCAGGCCGGCCGCGCCGTCGTTCAGGCCCGACGCGTTGCCGGCGGTCACCGAGCCCGCCTTGTCGAAGGCCGGCTTCAGGCCCGCGAGCGCCTCGGCGGTCGACTTGCGGTTGATGAACTCGTCCGCCGCGAACACGACCGGATCGCCCTTCTTCTGCGGAATCGTCACCGGCACGATCTCGGCGGTGAAGCGGCCGGCGTCCTGCGCCGCCGCGGCCTTCTGCTGGCTGGCCAGCGCCAGTTCGTCCTGCTGCGCGCGGCTGACGTGGTACTCCTTGGCCACGTTCTCGGCGGTGATGCCCATGTGGTACTGGTTGTACACATCCCACAGGCCGTCGACGATCATCGTGTCCACGAGCTTCCAGTCGCCCATGCGCTGGCCGTCGCGCGAGCCCGGCAGCACGTGCGGTGCCAGGCTCATGCTCTCCTGGCCGCCGGCGATGACGATCTCGGAGTCGCCGTCGCGGATCGCCTGCGCCGCCAGCATCACGGCCTTCAGGCCGGAGCCGCAGACCTTGTTGATCGTCAGCGCCGGCACCGTGACCGGCAGGCCCGCCTTGATCACCGCCTGGCGCGCGGGGTTCTGGCCCACGCCCGCGGTCAGCACCTGGCCGAGGATGACCTCGTTGATCTGCTCGCCCTGCAGGCCGCTGCGGCGCAGCAGTTCCTGGATCACGATCGCGCCCAGCTCGCTGGCCGGCGTCTTCGACAGCGTCCCTCCGAACTTGCCGATCGGCGTGCGTGCCGCGGCGACGATGACGATGTCTTGCGGTGAACTCATGACTCGCTCCTCTTTCGAAACTGCTGAACTGCGGATGTCAGCGGGATGAAGGTGATGACTCCTGGACGCGGCGCGGGCGGTCTCACGCGCGCTGCTTCACATAACGGCCCGGCGCCGGCTCGATCGCCGCATGGCCGCGGCCGCCCGGCGCGCGCGGTGCCGCCTTCAGCGGGCCCGCGTGGCCGGCCAACCACTGCGACCAGTCGGGCCACCAGCTGCCGGGATGCTCGGTGGCGTTCTGCAGCCATTGCTGAGGATCGGCCGGCAGCGCCGTGCCCTTGCCGATCCAGTGGCTGCGTTTCTTCTTCTCCGGCGGATTGATGACGCCGGCGATGTGCCCGGACGCGCCGAGCACGAAACGCCGCTTGCCCTTGAAGACCTGCGTGCTGCGGTAGGCGGCATCCCAGGGGACGATGTGGTCCTCGCGCGAGCCGTAGATGTAGACCGGGGCCTGGATCCGGCCGAGGTCGATCGCCTCGCCGCAGACGGTCAGGCGGCCGGGGATGCGCAGCTCGTTCTGCAGGTAGGTGTGGCGCAGGTACCAGCAGTACATCGGGCCCGGCAGGTTGGTCGCATCGCCGTTCCAGTACAGCAGGTCGAAGGCCGGCGGCGCGTCGCCCTTGAGGTAGTTGCCGACGACGTAGTTCCACACCAGGTCGTTCGGGCGCAGGAAGCTGAAGGTCGTCGCCAGCTCCTGGCCCTTGAGCAGGCCGGGCCCGCTCACCGCCTGGTCGCCCAGCGTCATCTCGCGCAGCTTCACCGCCTGCTCGTCGATGAACAGGTCCAGCACGCCGTTGCTGCTGAAGTCGATCAGCGTGGTCAGCAGCGTGACGCTCTCGGCGGGCTGCTGGCCTCTGGCGGCCAGCACCGCCAGCGCGGTCGCCAGGATCGTGCCGCCGACGCAGAAACCCAGCGTGTTGATCGTCTCGGTCCCGGCGATCTCGCGCACCACCTCGATGGCCTTGATCGCGGCCTGGCCGATGTAGTCGTCCCAGGTCCAGTGCACGCAGTCCGCATCCGGGTTGCGCCAGCTCACCACGAAGGTGCGGTGGCCCTGCGCGACCGCGTGGCGGATCAGCGAGTTCTCCGGCTGCAGGTCGAGGATGTAGTACTTGTTGATGCAGGGCGGCACCATCAGCAGCGGCCGGGCATGCACCTTCGTGGTGAGCGGCTTGTACTCGAGCAGCTGGAAGAAGTCGTTCTCGAAGACCACGCTGCCTTCGGTCGTCGCGACGTTGCGGCCGACCTCGAAAGCCGATTCGTCCGTCTGCGACACATGGCCGCGCCGCACATCGGCCATCAGCAGCTGCAGGCCGCGGGCGAGGCTCTCGCCCTGCGTGTTCAGCGCGCGCTGCTGGGCCTCGGGATTGAGGGCGAGGAAGTTGCTCGGCGAGGCCGCGTCGATGAACTGCTGCACGGCGAAGCGGACGCGGGCGCGGGTCTTGTCGTCGCCCTGCACCTGATCGGCCATGCGCTGCAGCGTCTTCGCATTGAGCAGGTAAAGCTGCGCGGTGAAGTGGGCCAGGCGGTTGTTGTTCCAGGAGGCATCGGCGAAGCGGCGGTCCTTCAGCGCGGCGCCGGAGGCCGGTGCGCCATCGCTCGCGTGGGACTCGGCAAGCGCCGCGTTCCAGAGCTCGCCGGCCTGGCGGAGATAGTCCGATTGCAGCTGCGACCAGGCGTCGGGCGCGACCTGCATGGCCTGCAGCTGCTTGAAGGCGTCGCCGAATCCATGCGACAGGCCGGCCGCGGCCTGCTGCGCCTGCTGGGCCCACTGCTCGAAACCGGGGAACGATGCGCCGGGGAATCCGGCCGCGGCGTTGTTCGCGCTCATGTGTCTCCTCATGCCGACTTGAGCAAGAAGCTTGCCACAGCCGATCACGAGGATCACCGAGGTCGCTTCGCATATGCTCAGGCGCTTTGTAGCCCGTTCAGCTTACCCCCGCGTGACGATGATGTCGCCGATGACCCGAGGAATTTGCTGATGTATCTGGTGGCCATCGCCTGGATGTATGTGGTGCTGATGATGGCCGTGGCCGAGGCCTTCAGCCCGCAAGGCACGGTGCTCGGCGCGCTGGTCACGCTGGTGTTCTACGGCCTGCTGCCGCTCTCGATCGTGATGTACCTGATGGGCACACCACGGCGGCGCGCCGCGCGCCGGCGGGCCGAGGCCGACGAAGCGGCTCAAGCGACGAAAGCGACGAAAGCGAATCAAGCCGACGAAGCCGCCACGGCGGCCCGCGCGCCGGCCTCACCGCAGCCGGATGACGGCCGCCATGCGGCCGCTGCGCAGCCCATCGACACGTTCGTGGCGGAACGAAAAGAATCGTGACGGCTCGCTCAAGGTGCACCAGCCGCCGCCGCTGATCGCGCCCAGGCCCAGCGCCGCCAGCCTGCGCCGCGCCAGTCCGTAGAGATCGGCCCGCCAGCGCGGCTCGCCCTGCGCATTGGGCTCGAAGCGGAACAGCGGCTGGTCGGCGTGCACCGGCTCGGCACCGAAGGCCGCCAGCACGTCGGCGCCGACCTCGAAGCGTGCCGGGCCGATGCCCGCGCCCATCCAGGCCCGGATCTCGCGGGCGTCGCAGCCGGTCGCCTCGCGCATGGCGGCGACCGTGTTCTCCAGCACCCCACCGGCCAGGCCGCGCCAACCCGCGTGCGCGGCGCCGACCACGCCCGGTCCGGCGAACAGCACCGGCAGGCAGTCCGCCACCATGACCGCGCAGGCCAGCGCGGGGTCGGTGCTGACGGCGGCGTCGGCGGGCTCGGGGTCGGCGTCCGGCGCCGCATGCATGGCGCGCAGCCGCAACACCGTGGTCCCGTGAACCTGCTTCAGGAAGACCGGCTGACCGCCGATCGCGGCGGCGACGCGACGCCGGTTCTCGGCGACATGCGCCGGGTCGTCGCCCACCGACCGGCCCAGGTTCAGGCTCGCGAGGCCCCGCCGCTCGGCCGGGCCCTCCGCGCCGCCGCTGACGCCGCCCGCGCGCGTGGTCATGAACGCGACGACCTCGGGCACGGCCCAGTCGGGCCGCAGCCAGTCGGGATGCGGCGCGTCGACGGAGTTCATGGCCGCGTCGCCCGCAGGCTCACTCCGCATCGGGACAGGCGCTGGGCTGCGTCTGGCGGAAGGCCTCCTGCGACATGCAGTGCTCGAAGATCGCCATGACCGTGGGCACGTGATCGAGGCGGCAGTCGAAGCGCTGGGCGTTGAAGATCTGCGGCACCAGCACGCAATCAGCCATCGTGGGCGCATCGCCGAAGCAGAAGCGGCCGGCGCGGCCCTCCGCCTTCAGGCGCTGCTCGACCACGGCCAGCCCGCTCTCCACCCAGTGCTGGTACCAGCGGGTCTTGTTGTCGTCGCCGACGCCGAGTTCCTTCACCAGGTAGCGCAGCACCCGCAGGTTGTTGAGCGGATGGATCTCGCAGGCGATGTCCTGCGACAGCGCGCGGATGTAGGCGCGGCACAGCGCGTCGCCGGGCAGCAGCGGGGGCTCGGGATGGACCTCGTCGAGGTACTCGATGATGGCCATCGACTGCGTGACGACGGCTTCGCCGTCCTTGAGCAGCGGCACCAGGCGCGAGGCCGACACGGCCGAGTACGACTCGTTGAACTGCTCGTTCTTCGCGAGGTGCACCGACTTGTAGTCGAAGTCCAGGCCCTTGAGCGCCAGCGCGATGCGGACCCGGTAGGACGCCGACGAGCGGAAGTAGTTGTAGAGCTCCATGGCCGGCGATGATGCCACGGGGGCCCGCGATGGAGGCCGCTACACTGCGCCCCATGTTCCAAGCGCGGCGCTACCAGCATTGCCCCACCTGCGGCGGCCAGATCGAATACCGCGTCCCGGCCGACGACAACCGGGAGCGGGCCACCTGCACGCAGTGCGGGGCGATCCATTACGAGAACCCGCTGAACGTCGTGGGCACCTTGCCTGTCTGGGGCGAACAGGTGCTGCTGTGCAAGCGCGCGATCGAGCCGCGACTGGGCAAGTGGACCTTGCCGGCCGGCTTCATGGAGCTGGGCGAGACGCTGGCCGAGGGCGCGCGGCGCGAGACGGTCGAGGAGGCCGGCGCGCGGATCGAGCTCGAGAACCTGTACTGCGTGATGAACGTGGTGCGCGTCGGCCAGGTCCACCTGTTCTACCGCGCCCGGCTGCTGAGCCCCGACTTCGATCCGGGCCCGGAGACGCTCGAGGCCCGGCTGTTCCACGAACACGAGATCCCCTGGGACGAGATCGCGTTCCACACGATCCGCGAAACGCTGCAGCGCTTCTTCGACGACCGCCGCAGCGGCAACGGGTACCCGTTGCATACGGCGGATATCGATTGAGCATTCACCAGTCGGCTCTCAACCGACGAGCTCCTGGCGACGACGGATGTCAGCCATCATCTGCGCGTCTTCGGCTTCGATCTCTTCCTCTGGAACCAGATCGCCACGCAACGCGGCCTTGATGCTGTTGTCCTCCTGACGCTCCATGAGCACTTCATGCTCGGTCACATCAGGCTCGTCAGGATGCGTGCGCTCGACCCAGCGCTTGACGAGGAACTCGACGAGTTCGTCCATGTCGATCGTCAGGCGGCTCGCGAGCGCCTCGACGCGGGCCTTGATCTGCTCGTCAATCTGGACATGGAAATCGACGCGCGGCATGAACGGTTCAAGGGGTTGGAGAACGGCGGACATTCTGCACCTGCTCTTTCAGCGACAAGAGGAAGGCGCGCATTCTGAGAGCTTCAGATCGCTTGGCAAGAGCGCTTGACGGCGGTCAAGCGCTTCACCGACTTGGATCAGTCAGGGCTTGATCTCCTGCGCGGACGCCCACGGACCGGTGATGCCGTCGAGTTCGCAATCCCACAGCGCCTGCGCGTCCAGCGCGTCGGTCACGCCTTCGGCATAGACCTTCAGCGACAGGCTGCGCAGCATGACCACCAGGCTGCGCACGAAGGCTGCGCGCGCCACATCCGCCGACACCCCGCTCACCACCGAGCTGTCCAGCTTCACGTAGTCCAGGCCCGCCTGGAAAAGACGATCAATTTGAGCCAGTCCCGCGCCCGCGTGTTCCAGGCCCAGCTGGACGCCCAGCGGTCGCAGCTGCCGGCCCAGTTCCTGCAGCGTCTCGAAGTGTTGCACCGCGGCTGGCTCGGCCAGTTCCAGGCCGATGGCGCGCCGCACCGAGGCCGGCGCGGCCTGCACCAGTTCGCGCGCCCGCGCGATGAAGCTGCCGTCGTTGAGCGTGGCCGGCGCCACGTTGACGCAGCGCGCGCGCTGGTCCTGCTGCGTGGCCTGCAGCGCAAGCGCCAGCGCCTGCAGGTCCGCCTCCGCGCTCAGCCGGTGGCGCAGCGCCAGTGGCAGCCAGCGCGCGGCCGGCTCGAACTCGCCGACCGGATTGAGCTTGAGCTGCAGCGGACATTCCAGGTGCAGCACCTGCCGCTCGCGGCCGATCAGCGGGAACTCCAGCAGCCGGCTGCGCTGCTGCGCCAGCGCGTCCGAGATCAGCGCGCGCCAGGCACGCTCGCCCTGCGCGACCTCGTCCGACGGCGGCGCCTCGCGCAGCTCCAGCACGACGCCCTCGCCCTGCTCGGCCTTGGCCAGCGCCGCATCGGCCGCGGCGAACCAGGCGCTCATCGGCTGGTCGCGCATCAGCTCGACCGCGCCCAGCGCGACGCCCACGCCCGAACCGAGGTTCTGCAGGCCCGCCCGCAGCGCATCGGCCAGCGCCTGCGCCGTGTCGCCGACCACGTTCGGCGCCGGCAGCCACAACGCGAAGTCCGAGCCGTTGAGCCGGCCGGCCAGGCAGCCTCGGACCTGCTCCGGATAGACACGCAGGGCCTGCGCGATCGCCACCAGCGCCTGGTCGGTCGCCCCATGGCCGAGCCGCTGGTTCAGGCCCTGCAGGTCCTTCAGCCGCAGCAGCACCAGGCCGGCGCGCAGCGGACCGTCATCGCGCTCGAGCGCGGAATTGAGCTCCGCCACGAACTGCCGCCGGTGCGACAGCCCGGTCAGCTCGTCGCACAGCAGCTGGTGATGCAGCGTGCGCAGCTGCTCGGCCTGGGCCTCGAACATCTGCCGGGTGCGCACCACCATCGTGTTCATCGCGCTGGTCAGCTTGCGCATCTCCGGCACCCGCGGCTCGAGCACGGTCTCGAAGCGCCCCTGCGTCACGCCCTCGGCCTGGCGCACCGCCGTGTCCAGCGGCCGCCGCAGCCGCGACAGCACGATCGCCGCCGCCACGCCCGTGACCACGCCCACCAGCAGCAGCCAGCTCGCCGTGCTCAGCGTCGCGCGCCACAGCGCCTCGTGGACGTAGCCGGTCTGGCCGCGCAGCTCGATCTCGCCGACCGCCTTCCAGCCGTCCGACACCTTGGCCACGCCCGGCGCCACGTCCAGCGGCAGCAAGGCCACGAACCAGCGCGGCGCATGCGCGACCTGCGGCGTCTCCAGGTGCCGCTCGAACACCTGCGCCCCGCCGCCGTCGCGCCAGCGCACGCTTTCGTAGGCGCCCGCGTCGAACTGCGCTGAGATCAGCAGCGACATCAGCTCCGCGTCGCCCTTCTGCTGCGACAGCGCCAGCGCCAGCGCATTCGCGTTGTCGGCATTCTTCAGCTGGGCCTGCGTCTGCAGCAGCTCGCGCAGCGACCAGGTGCTCACCGCCACGCCGCCCAGCACGGACGCCAGCACCGCGCCCAGGACCAGGCACCAGATTTGTCTTATCAGGGACATGTCGTGAATTCTCCGTCGCCCTTCGTCTTGTCGTCTCCGGCCTCTCCCGGGGGACCCGCCGCGCCGCGCCGGTCCCTCAGAAGCCCTCCGCCTTCGCCTTCGCCAGCAGGTCGCGCCACAGCGACAGCCGCACCAGCGGATTGCCCGCGGTGGTGGCGCCCACGCCGCTCCACAGGCCCTCGCCGTTGAAGCTGAACACCGGCGTGAGATCCGGCCGCAGCGACGCAGGCCGGATCTCCGGATTGATATTGTCCAGAATCAGGGGCTCCGCCTCCGGCTGCGCATAGTAGGCCAGGACCATGTGCGCCTGGGGCCGCCCCTGGAACTGCGCCCGCACGTAGACCATCCGCAGCCGCGACTGCGGCACCCCGGCGGCCAGCAGGCTCATGTACTTCGCGATCGCGTAGTCCTCGCAGTCGCCGGCGCCCTTGTCCAGCAGCTCCAGCGGCGTCGCCCAGTAGTCGATCTGGCCCCACACCTCGATGTCGTCGCGGAACGCCACCCGCTGGTTGAAGAAGCCGTTGACCGCGGCCAGCCGGTCGCGCTCGTCCGGCATCGCGGCCGCGCGGTCGGCCATCTGGATCATCGCCTTCACCGCGGCCTGCGTCCGGGGCGACAGCTTCGCGGCCGATTCGGTCAGCCGATCCTGGTCCCAGCCCCAGGCCAGCGCCGACCACAGTCCCGCCGTCCACGCGAGCGCCCACAGCGCCGGCCGGATTCTCCGGCCAGCACGGGACACCGTACGCGTGACGAAACGTGACATGCGCTGCAATGTATCTGCCTCCACGCCTGCCCGAGGGCGAACCGCGACGCGCCCCCCGGGGACCGGCAATTTGCCGCACCGCCTTCACGCGGCGCCCGGGGAGCGGCCGGGATAATCCGGCGCTCAGATGAAGACCCATGCCATCCGCCAGGAACTGGACCAGGCGCGCGCCAACGGACCGCTGCGCCAGATCCAGATTCCCCCCTGTCCCGAGCTGCTGCAGCGCCTGCGCGCGGCGATGGACCAGCCGCAGCCCGACCTCAACGAGGTGGCGCGCATCGCCGCCGCCGACGTCGCCATGTCCGCCACCCTGCTGCGCGTGGCTAACAGCCCGCTGCACCTGGTGGCAGGCCACGTGCCCTGCACCACCGTGGGCCAGGCGATGTACCGGCTCGGCCTGGACGAGAGCGCGGCGCTGATGCAGGCCTTCCTGGTCCGTCACGCGATCCCGGTCAACAGCCCGCACCTGCTGCGCTTCTGGCAGCGCTCCACCAAACGCTCGATCGCGATGGGTTTCATCGCCGGCCAGCTGCCCGGCATGCGGGTCGACCTGGCGCAGAGCTACGGCCTGTTCTGCCACGTCGGCATGCCGGTGCTGCTGCAGAGCGTGCGCGGCTACGGCGCCACCATGGTCGAGGCCGCCGCCCGCATCGACCGGCCCTTCATCGCCACCGAGAACGTCAATCACCGCACCGACCATGCGGTCGTGGGCGCGCTGGTGATCAAGGTGTGGCACCTGGCGCCGGAGCTGATGACGGCGATCCGGCTGCACCACGACTTCGACGCGTTGCGGGATGAAGGCGTCGAGCCCGAAGTCCGCACGCTCATTGCCGCCGGCCTGATCGCCGAGCACCTGATGCGCCGGCACGAAGGCCTGGACGAGGACGTCGACTGGGCCGCCAACCGCGCGGCGGCGATGGCCTGGCTGCACCTGTCGGAGGACGAGCTCGAGCAGTGGGACGAGGCGCTGCGTCCGAGGCTGGACGAGGCCTGAGGACCTCACGCGGGCGTCACCCGGGGCGCCCGGGGCGCTTCAGCCACGCACCGCGACGCGCGCCGCGGCCAGGTCCCAGCGGGCGCAGCCGACGCTCTTGAACAGCCGCGTGCGACCGTCGTCGACGGGCCGCTGGCCCATCACCAGGTCCTCGATCGAGGCCTGCGGCTCGAAGCGGCCGGCCGCCATCAGGTCGCCGGCCTCGGCCTGCGCGCCGACCGGGTCGTCGACCCACACCTGCGCGCCGCGGACCAGCTCCGGCGGCAACTCGACCATGTCGTCGCGGAACGCGCCGACGCCGATCACCACCGCCCCCTCGCCGACGCCGGGCCGCAGCACCGGCACGCGGCTGGTCGTGGCGCAGACGATCAGGTCCCAGGCGTGGCGCGCCTGGGACTCGGCCGGCAGGGGCTCGACGCCGAGTTCCTCGACGAAGCCCGGCTCCGCCTGATGGCCCTGGACATGGATGGTGGCCTGCGGATGCAGCGCCTGCAGCGCTTCCACATGGGCCCGCGCCTGCACCCCGCCGCCGACGACCAGCGCGCGGCGCGGCGCCTCGCGGGCCAGGTGCTGCAGCGCCAGCATGCTGACCGCGGCGGTGCGGCGCGCCGTCAGCGCGGGGCCGTCCAGCACCGCCAGGCGCTGGCCGGTGCGGCTGTCCATGACGACGACCTCGCCCGAGATCGTCGGCAGGCCCAGCGAGGCATTGAGCGGATGCACGCTGACGAGCTTGGTGATCGACAGCGTGTCGCTCAGGCAAGGCATCACCAGCAGCACGCCGTCCTGACGCAGCGGCAGGACCTGCCGCGGCGGACAGGTCAGGCGGCCATCGCGATGCTCGCGGCACACCAGCGCGATCTCCTCCATCAGGAGGGACCACGGCAGCGCCCGCGCGGTGGCGGCGGCGTCCAGGACCAGCATCCGCTCGTCGACTTCCTGCCCGAGGCTTACTTGCGCGGCGGCGGCACGTCGGTGCACGAGCCGTGCGCGACTTCCGCGGCCAGGCCGATCGACTCGCCCAGCGTCGGGTGCGGGTGGATGGTCTTGCCGATATCGACCGCGTCCGCGCCCATCTCGATCGCCAGCGCGATCTCGCCGATCATGTCGCCCGCATGCGTGCCGACGATGCCGCCGCCGATGATGCGGTGGGTCTCCTCGTCGAACAGCAGCTTGGTGAAGCCCTCGTCGCGCCCGTTGGCGATCGCGCGGCCCGAGGCGGTCCACGGCAGCAGGCCCTTCTTGACCTTGATGCCACGCGCCTTGGCCTCGTCCTCGGTGACGCCGACCCAGGCCACTTCCGGATCGGTGTAGGCGACGCTGGGGATCACGCGCGCGTCGAAGCGCGACTTGGCCAGCGCGTCGTCGCCGAGCAGCTCGCCGGCGATGACTTCCGCCGCCACGTGGCCCTCGTGCACCGCCTTGTGCGCCAGCATCGGCTGGCCGACGATGTCGCCGATCGCGAAGACGTTGGGCACGTTGGTGCGCATCTGCACGTCGACCGGGATGAAGCCGCGGTCGGTGACCACGACGCCGGCCTTGTCCGCGCCGATCTTCCTGCCGTTGGGCGTGCGGCCCACCGCCTGCAGCACCAGGTCGTAGACCTGCGGTTCCTTCGGGGCGCCCTCGCCTTCGAACGTCACCTTGATGCCTTCGGGCGTGGCTTCGGCCGCGACCGTCTTCGTGTTCAACATGATGTTGTCGAAGCGCGGCGCGTTCATCTTCTGCCAGACCTTGACCAGGTCGCGGTCCGCGCCGGTCATCAGCGTGGGCAGCATCTCCACGACGTCCAGGCGCGCGCCCAGCGTCGAGTACACCGTGCCCATCTCCAGGCCGATGATGCCGCCACCGACGATCAGCATGCGCCTGGGCTTGCTCGTGAGCTCCAGCGCGCCGGTCGAATCGATCACGCGCGGGTCGTTCGGCATGAAGGGCAGGCGCACCGCCTGCGAGCCCGCAGCCAGGATGATCTTCTTGAACTTCAGCGTCTGGGTCTTGCCGGTGCGTTCCTGGCCCTCGCCGCCGGTCTCCTCCACCGACAGGTGGTTGGCGTCCAGCAGCGAGCCGTAGCCGCGCACGACCGTGACCTTGCGCATCTTGGCCATCATGGCCAGCCCGCCGGTCAGCTTGCCGATGACCTTCTTCTTGTGCGTGAGCAGCTTGGGGAGCTCGACCTTGGGCTCGCCGAACTCGACGCCCAGATCGGCGAAGTGCTTGACCTCGTCCATCACCGCCGCGACGTGCAGCAGCGCCTTGGACGGGATGCAGCCGACGTTCAGGCAGACGCCGCCCAGCGTCGCGTAACGCTCGACCAGCGCGACCTTCAGGCCCAGGTCGGCCGCGCGGAACGCCGCGGAGTAGCCGCCGGGACCGCCGCCGAGCACGATCACGTCGTACTCGCCTTCGGCGGGGCCGGTGTAGGTGGCGGCCTGCGGGGCCGGCGCCGCAGGTGCGGCCGCCGGAGCGGGCGCCGCTGCGGCCGGAGCCGGCGCAGGGGCCGCTGGCGCGGGCGCTGCCGCCGCATCGCTCTCCAGCACGACGATCAGGTCGCCCTGGTTGATCTTGTCGCCCAGCTTGACCTTGAGCTCCTTGACCACGCCGGCCGTCGAGGACGGGATCTCCATCGAGGCCTTGTCGGACTCGACGGTCACCAGGCTCTGCTCCTGCTTGATCGTGTCGCCGACCTTGACCAGGACTTCGATGATCGCGACGTCCTTGAAGTCCCCGATGTCGGGAACCTTGACTTCAACCAATGCCATGTCAGGTCCTTCCGATCAGAGCGCGATCCGACGGAAGTCGGCCAGCAGCGAGGCGAAGTACACGTTGAAGCGGGCTGCGGCCGCGCCGTCGATGACGCGGTGGTCCCAGCTCAGCGACAGCGGCAGGATCAAGCGCGGCGCGAACTGCTTGCCGTCCCACACCGGCCGCGTCTGCGACTTGCACACGCCCATGATCGCGACTTCAGGCGCGTTGATGATCGGCGTGAAGTAGGTGCCGCCGATGCCGCCCAGCGACGAGATCGAGAAGCAGCCGCCGGTCATGTCGGCCGGGCCGAGCTTGCCGTCGCGGGCCTTCTTGGCCAGCTCCGACATCTCCTGGCTGATCTGGAAGATGCCCTTCTTGTCGCAATCGCGGATCACCGGCACGACCAGCCCGTTGGGTGTGTCGGCCGCGAAGCCGATGTGGAAGTAGTTCTTCAGGACCAGCGTGTCGCCATCCAGCGAGGCGTTGAATTCGGGGAACTTCTTCAGCGCCGCGACGGTCGCCTTGATCATGAAGGCCAGCATCGTCACCTTGATGCCGGATTTCTCGTTCTCCTTGTTCAGCTGGACGCGGAAGGCTTCCAGCTCGGTGATGTCCGCGTCGTCGTGGTTGGTGACGTGCGGGATCGTGACCCAGTTGCGATGCAGGTTGGCGCCGCTGATCTTCTTGATCCGCGACAGGTCCTTGCGCTCGACCGGGCCGAACTTCTCGAAGTCGACCTTGGGCCAGGGCAGCAGGCCCGGGAAGGCGCCACCACCGGCAGCGCCGCCGGCCGGCGCGGCCGCCTTCTGCGCCGAGGTCTGCGCGGTGCCGGCCATCACGGCCTTCACGAAGGACTGGATGTCGGACTCGGTGATGCGGCCCTTGGCGCCGGAGCCCTTCACTTCCTCGAGCGGCACGCCCAGCTCGCGCGCGAGCTTGCGGATGCTCGGCGAGGCGTGCGGCAGCTTGCCGGTGGGCTTGGTCGGCTCGTGCGGGGGCAGCGCGGCGGTCGGGACCTGGCGCTCCACCGGCGCGGTGGCCGGGGCGCTCGCGGTGGCCGGAGCCGGTGCCGCCGCGGCTTGCGCCGGGGCGGGCGCGGCAGCGGCGGGTGCCGGCGAGGCAGCGCCACCGGTGGCCTCGATCACGGCGATCTTCGTGCCCTTGGACACCTTGTCGCCCAGCTTGACCAGCAACTCCTTGATCACGCCGCCGTGCGACGACGGGATCTCCATCGAGGCCTTGTCGGACTCGACGGTGATCAGGCTCTGCTCGGTCTTCACCGTGTCGCCGACCTTGACCAGCACCTCGATCACCGCGACTTCGTCGAAGTCGCCGATATCCGGCACGACGATGTCGACCGGACCGGCCGATGCGGCCGGGGCGGCTGCGGCCGCGGGGGCCGGAGCGGGCGCGGCCTGCGGCGCCGGGGCGGCGGCCGCGGGAGCCGGCGCAGAGGCCGGCACGGCAGCGGCCGGCGCGGGGGCCGCGGCGGCGTCGCTTTCCAGCACGACGATCAGGTCGCCTTCGTTCAGCTTGTCGCCGAGCTTGACCTTCACTTCCTTGACGACGCCCGCCGCCGAGGACGGGATCTCCATCGAGGCCTTGTCGGACTCGACCGTGACCAGGCTCTGCTCAGCCTTCACCGTGTCGCCGGGCTTGACCAGCAGCTCGATGATCGCGACGTCCTTGAAGTCCCCGATGTCGGGAACCTTGACTTCCACCAATGCCATTTGGGTTGTCTCCGAGTCCTGCGCTTATGCGTACAGCGGGTTGATCTTGTCGACGTTGATGCCGTACTTCTTGATGGCTTCCGCGACCTTGGCCTGCGGGATCTTGCCTTCGTCAGCCAGGCTCTTCAGCGCGGCCACGACGATGTAATGGCGGTTGATCTCGAAGTGCTCGCGCAGCTTGGAGCGGAAATCGCTGCGGCCGAAGCCGTCGGTCCCGAGCACCTTGTACGAGCGGCCCGCCGGGATGAAGGCGCGGATCTGCTCCGCGTAGTTCTTCATGTAGTCGGTCGACGCGATCACCGGCCCCTGCACCTTGCTCAGCTGCTGCGTCACGAACGGCACGCAGGCCAGCTCGGTCGGGTGCAGCAGGTTCCAGCGCTCGGCGTTCTGGCCATCGCGGGCCAGCTCGTTGAAGCTGGGGCAGGACCAGACGTTGGCGCCCACGCCCCAGTCGGCCTCGAGCAGCTTCTTGGCGGCCTGGCTTTCGCGCAGGATGGTGCCCGAGCCGAGCAGGTTCACCGTCAGCGGTTGGGCGGCGGCCTCCTCCAGCAGGTACATGCCCTTGAGGATCTGCTCCTCGGTGCCGGCCTTCAGGCCGGGCATCGGGTAGTTCTCGTTGAGCAGCGTCAGGTAGAAGTAGACGTTCTCCTGGTTCTCGACCATGCGCTTCAGGCCCGAGTGCAGGATCACCGCCACCTCATGCGCGAAGGTCGGGTCGTAGCTGATGCAGTTCGGGATGGTGCCGGCCAGGATGTGGCTGTGGCCGTCCTCGTGCTGCAGGCCTTCGCCGTTCAGCGTCGTGCGGCCCGAGGTGCCGCCCAGCAGGAAGCCGCGCGCCTGCATGTCGCCGGCGGCCCAGGCCAGGTCGCCGATGCGCTGGAAGCCGAACATCGAGTAGTAGACGTAAAACGGGATCATCACGCGGTTGTTCGTCGAGTACGACGTCGCCGCGGCGATCCAGCTGGCCATGCCGCCGGCCTCGTTGATGCCTTCCTGCAGGATCTGGCCGGCCTTGTCCTCCCGGTAGTACATGACCTGGTCCTTGTCGACCGGCGTGTAGTTCTGACCCGCGGGGTTGTAGATGCCGATCTGGCGGAACAGGCCTTCCATGCCGAAGGTGCGGGCCTCGTCGACCAGGATGGGCACGGTGCGCGGGCCCAGTTCCTTGTCGCGCAGCAGCGTGGTCAGGAAGCGGACGTAGGCCTGCGTGGTCGAGATCTCGCGGCCCTCGGCGGTCGGGTCCAGCACGGCCTGGAAGGTGGCCAGGTCGGGCACCTTCAGCGCTTCCTCGGCCTGCGGGCGGCGCTTGGGCAGGTAGCCGCCCAGCGACTTGCGGCGCTCGTGCAGGTACTGCATCTCGGGCGTGTCGTCGGCCGGCTTGTAGAACGGGATCTTGGCCAGCTCGCTGTCCGGGATGGGGATGTTGAAGCGATCGCGGAAGGCCTTGATGTCCTCGTCCTGCAGCTTCTTGGTCTGGTGCGCGGTGTTCTTGCCCTCGCCGATCTTGCCCATGCCGTAGCCCTTGACGGTCTTGATCAGCATGACGGTGGGCTGGCCGACGGTGTTCACCGCCTTGTGGTAGGCCGCGTAGACCTTCTGCGGGTCGTGGCCGCCGCGGTTCAGGCGCCAGATGTCCTCGTCGGACATGTTCTCGACCATCTTCAGCAGCTCCGGATGCTTGCCGAAGAAATGCTTGCGCACGAACGCGCCGTCATTGGCCTTGTAGGCCTGGTAGTCGCCGTCCAGCGTCTCCAGCATGACCTTGCGCAGCAGCTCCTGCTTGTCGCGCGCCAGCAGCGGATCCCAGTAGGAGCCCCAGATCAGCTTGATGACGTTCCAGCCGGCGCCGCGGAACTCGCCCTCGAGTTCCTGGATGATCTTGCCGTTGCCGCGCACCGGGCCGTCCAGGCGCTGCAGGTTGCAGTTGACGACGAAGATCAGGTTGTCGAGCTTCTCGCGCGCGGCCAGGCCGATCGCGCCCAGGCTTTCCGGCTCGTCCATCTCGCCGTCGCCCAGGAAGACCCAGACCTTGCGCTTGGAGGTGTCGGCGATGCCGCGCGCATGCAGGTACTTCAGGAAGCGCGCCTGGTAGATCGCCATCAGCGGGCCCAGGCCCATGGACACCGTCGGGAACTGCCAGAACTCCGGCATCAGCTTCGGGTGCGGGTAGCTCGACAGGCCCTTGCCGTCGACTTCCTGGCGGAAGTTGTTCAGCTGTTCCTCGGTGATGCGGCCTTCCAGGAAGGCGCGGGCATAGATGCCGGGCGCGCTGTGGCCCTGGATGTAGAGCAGGTCGCCGCCGTGCACGCCATCGTCGCCATGCCAGAAGTGGTTGAACCCGCAACCCAGCATCGTCGCCAGCGAGGCGAAGCTGGAGATGTGGCCGCCCAGGTCGCCGCCGTCTTCCGGATGCAGGCGGTTGGCGCGCACCACCATCGCCATCGCGTTCCAGCGCATGAAGGCGCGCAGGCGCTCTTCCATGTCGATGTTGCCGGGGAAGCGCTCTTCCTGGTCGGCCGGGATGGTGTTGACGTAGGCGGTGGTGGCCGAGAACGGCACGTCGATGCCGGCCTGGCGCGCGTGGTCGATCAAGGTCTCGAGCAGGAAGTGCGCGCGCTCGCCGCCCTCCTCGCCGATGACGGCGGACAGCGCGTCCAGCCATTCCTTGGTTTCGAGAGCGTCGGTGTCATTGGCGGCTGCGCCGAGGAACGACTGGGGCTGCGCGGACATGTGTTGTCTCCTGTGTCTCAATCACGGCCTTCGGACGGGCGGGTCGCGCGGCGCGGTGTCCGTTCCGAACAGGCAATCCTGCCCGAGCTTGAGGAAACACGCATGCGTCGGCACCCTCCAGAAGGGCTATGGCGGCGGAGTGTCGCATAAGCCGTGGATTTTCCAAATAGCGCGATGCGTTTCCGTATCGTGAAATTTCCAAGGCGTTTTCAGCGGGGTTTCGTGATGGATGTCTTTCACGATGCGATCCGGGAATGCCCGGATCGGGAATGCCCGGGGCCGCCGGAGCCGGGTCGCACCAAAGGCGCCGGGATAATCGCGCCCATGTTGTCCCGCCTCGATGTCCAAGGCTTTGCGCGCCGTGCCCTGAACCCTCTCAAACGCCTGGTCTCGGCGTGGTGGCGGCGGCAGTCGCCGTCGCGGCAGGACCGCTTCGCGACGCTGGGCCCGCTGCTGTCGGTGGTGCTGTTCCTGGCGGCGATCGTCTCGGCCTTCTGGTACCTGCGCAACGAGGAGATCGAGCGCGAGGCCGAGGCCGTCAAGCGCGACACCGAGATGGCGCAGCAGCAGATCCGCTCGCGCCTGATCGAGAACGAGGACTTCCTGATCCCGCTGCAGCGCGACCTGGCCAACCGCGCGATCGACAACCTCGAATTCACGCAGCGCGCGATGGCGATCGCCCGCAACCGCCCCGAGATCACCCACATCACCTGGCTGAACGCGCGCCGCGAGCGCCGCGTCAGCGTGGCGGCGATCGGCGAGCAGGCCGACTCGCTGATGACGCTGGACGGCAGCGACCCGTCGATGCCCAACGGCCATGCCAACAGCGAGCCCGAGCGCGCCTTCCAGGGCGCCCGCGACCGACGCACCCGGGTTTACTCGGCCTCCTTCGCCGACGCCAACAACACCACCGTCTTCCAGCTGCAGCTGCCGCTGAGCGACCGCGCCGGTTTCGCCGGCGTGCTGATCGCCGAGTACGCGGTGGAGGGCCTGCTGCGCTATTCGGTGCCCAACGAGCTGACTTCGCGTCACGCGGTGGCGGTGCTCGATCCGCGCGAGCAGGTCGTCGCCAGCACGGTGACGCCGATGCCGGGCAAGCGCATCACGCGCGCGCCGATCTACTACGAGGTGCCGATGGCGCCGGCCCCCGGGCTGGTGCTGCGCGGCCAGGGCTACCGGACCTCGATCGGGCTGATCTCCAACACGCTGTTCTGGATGGTGATGGCGCTGTCGGTGCTGACCGTCTGGATGCTGCTGGGCACCTGGAAGCACATGCGCCGGCGCGCGCAGGTGCAGAACGCGCTCGCCGCCGAGACCAACTTCCGGCGCGCGATGGAGAACTCCATGCTGACCGGCATGCGCGCCATGGACCTGGAGACGCGCATCAGCTACGTCAACCCGGCCTTCTGCGCGATGACCGGCTTCGCCGAGTCGGAGCTGATCGGCCGCAAGCCGCCCTTCCCCTACTGGCCGCCCGACCGCTACGAGGAAAACCTGCGCCTGCTGCAGCAGGAGATGCAGGGCCGCAGCCCCGCCGGCGGCTCCGAGGTCAAGGTGATGCGCAAGGACGGCAGCATCTTCGACGCCCGCATGTATGTCTCGCCGCTGATCGACCCCAAGGGCAAGCAGAACGGCTGGATGACCTCGATGACCAACATCACCGAGGCCAAGCGGGTGCGCGACCAGCTGTCCGCGTCGCACGAGCGCTTCACCACGGTGCTGGAAGGCCTGGACGCGGCGGTGTCGGTGCTGTCGGTGCAGCAGGGCGAGCTGCTCTTCGCCAACCGCAGCTACCGCCTCTGGTTCGGCGCCGATCCCAAGGGGCACGCGATGCTCGCGGGCTCGCAGCTGGCCGGCGCGACCAGCACCAAGGAAACCAACTTCGAGACCGACGAGGACGTCGACGACTACGGCGGCCTGCCGGCGCAGCACCTGACCGAGGTCGGCGGCGATTCGCGCGAGGTCTTCATCGCGCAGCTCGACATGTGGTTCGACGTCCGCGCCCGCTACCTGCAGTGGACCGACGGCCGCCTGGCGCAGATGCTGATCGCCACCGACATCACCGCGCGCCGCCATGCCGAGGCCCAGCAGCAGCAGCAGGCCGAGAAGGCGCAGGTCACCAGCCGCCTGATCACGATGGGCGAGATGGCCTCGAGCGTCGCGCATGAGCTCAACCAGCCGCTGACCGCGATCACCAACTACTGCAACGGCATGGTCTCGCGGGTGCGCAACGACAACATCCAGAAGGACGACCTGATCGTCGCGCTGGAAAAGACCGCCAAGCAGGCGCAGCGCGCGGGCCAGATCATCCATCGCATCCGCGCCTTCGTGAAGAAGAGCGAGCCGCAGCGCCAGCCGGCGTTCGCGGCCTCGATCGTGGAGGACGCGGTCGAGCTCGCCGGCATCGAGCTGCGCCGGCGCAACGTGCAGATCCACACCTACGTCGCGCAGCGGCTGCCGGTGATGCGGGTCGATCCCATCCTGATCGAGCAGGTGCTGCTGAACCTGCTCAAGAACGCCGCCGAGGCCATCGACAACGCGGCGCTGCCGCCCTCGCGCCGCCACATCGAGCTGCGCGTCGTGCCCAAGCACACGGCGGAGCTGGGCGCCAACATCGAGTTCTCGGTGACCGACATGGGACCGGGCCTGCCGGTCGAGGTCATCGAGCGCATGTACGAGGCCTTCTTCTCCACGAAGGCCGATGGATTGGGCATCGGCCTAGGGTTATGCCGGTCCATCATCGAGTCCCACCAGGGTCGGATCCGCGCCGAGAACCTCTACAATGGCCCGTCCATCGTCGGGTGCCGGTTCGCGTTCACGATCCCCGTGGACATTCCGCGTCCGGAGCCCCAGCTGGCTCCGCTCGACAAGAGCGGCGACCCGGGGACGGGCACTGCTCACAACACCGCAGCAACACCATGAGCTTGATTCCGAAGAAGGGTAATGTCTACGTCGTCGACGATGACGAGGCCGTGCGAGATTCCTTGCAGTGGTTGCTGGAAGGCAAGGACTACCGGGTCAAGTGCTACGACTCCGCCGAGAGCTTCCTGAGCCGCTACGACCCGCGCGAAGTGGCCTGCCTGATCGCCGACATCCGCATGGAGGGCATGAGCGGCCTGGAACTGCAGGACAAGCTGATCGAGCGCAAGAGCCCGCTGCCCATCGTGTTCATCACCGGTCATGGCGACGTGCCGATGGCGGTGCAGACGATGAAGAAGGGCGCGGTCGACTTCATCGAGAAGCCGTTCAAGGAAGAAGAGCTGCTGTCGCTGGTGGAGCGCATGCTGGACCAGGCGCGCGGCGCCTTCGCGACGCAGCAGGAAGCGGCCAGCCGCGACGCCCTGCTGTCGCGCCTGACGACGCGCGAGGCGCAGGTGCTGGAGCGCATCGTCGCCGGCCGCCTGAACAAGCAGATCGCCGACGACCTGGGCATCAGCATCAAGACGGTGGAGGCGCACCGCGCCAACATCATGGAGAAGCTCAACGCCAACACCGTGGCCGATCTGCTGAAGATCGCGCTCGGCGCGAACACGGCGGCCGCCAAGGCGGGCTGATCCGACGTCCCATCCGAAGGCCGCTGCGAAGCGGCCTTTTGCATTCAGCCTTTTGCATTCCCCGGGCAGAGCGATCCTCTGCCCTTGCGCTTTTCTGATTCCGGAGTACCGACCATGACTGCTCAACTGATCGACGGCAACGCGCTGTCCAAGCAACTGCGCGCCGAGGTGGCGACGCGCGCCGCCGCGCTGACCGCCAAGGGCCTCAAGCCCGGCCTGGCGGTGGTGCTGGTCGGCGAGAACCCCGCGAGCCAGGTCTACGTGCGCAACAAGGTCAAGGCCTGCGAGGACGCCGGCATGCATTCGGTGCTGGAGAAGTACGCCGACACGATGACCGAGGAGGAGCTGCTGGCGCGGGTCGATGCGCTCAACAACGATCCGGCCATCCACGGCATCCTGGTGCAGCTGCCGCTGCCCAAGGGCATCGATGCGCACAAGGTGATCGAGGCGATCGCGCCGGAGAAGGACGTCGACGGCTTCCACGTCGCCAGCGCCGGCGCGTTGATGGTGGGCCAGGACGGCTTCAAGCCCTGCACGCCCTACGGCTGCATGAAGATGCTGGAGTTCATCGGCTATGACCCGAAGGGCAAGCATGCGGTCGTGATCGGCCGCAGCAACATCGTCGGCAAGCCGATGGCGATGCTGCTGCTGCAGGCCAACGCGACGGTGACGGTGTGCCACAGCGCGACGCCGGACCTGGCGCACTTCACCCGCCAGGCCGACATCGTCGTGGCGGCGGTGGGCAAGCGCAACGTGCTGACCGCGGACATGGTCAAGCCGGGCGCGGTGGTCCTGGACGTGGGCATGAACCGCACCGAGGAAGGCAAGCTCTGCGGCGACGTGGACTTCGACGGCGTCAAGGAAGTCGCCGGCTGGATCACGCCGGTGCCGGGCGGTGTCGGACCGATGACGATCACGATGCTGCTGGTCAACACCATCGAATCGGCCGAGCGCGCCGCCGCACAGCGCTGACTGAGGCTCTTTCGCTATAGGGAATAGACCAGCTCAAAGAGGTCGGTCGGCCGACTTTGAAGATGGTTTGGAGCGACTGACGGAAGTGAGGTCGGTTCGCACACTGCGCTCCCCTTCAAGTGCAGAAAGCGAACCATGCGCTCCACATTCAAGCTTCCTTCCCGTTCCACCATCCGGCGTTGCGCCGCATCGGTCCCCGTGCTGCTCGCACTAGGACTGGTCCACGGCCTCTCGCTGGCCCAGAACTGTGATGTGCTCGGCGGCGGGCGCGGCTACAGCGCCGCGCTTCGCGCCGAACAGATGCCGGGACATGTGGTGGCCCGCGACTTCGCCTCGCTCAAGGCCGCCGTCGACAGCGGTGCCCGCCACATCCATGTGCCGAGCGACGCGACCATCGATCTGCCCAATCAATCCTCCGCGCTGTGGCTGCGCGCCGGGCAGACGCTCTTCGGCGACCGAGGCCTCGAGGGCCGCCCCGGCGGACTGTTGCGCACCCGCTGGGTCGACGCCGCCGCGCGCAACTATCCCGTCATCGTGGTTGAAAGCGGCGCGCGCATCTCGGGCCTGCGCATCGAAGGGCCGTCGGGAGAGGCCACCTCCACCAACAGCACCATCGGCATCCAGCTGCTTCCCGGCACGCAAGGCGTCGAGATCGACAACAACGAGCTCTACCACTGGCCCTGGGCGGCGGTCAGCGTCAAGCAATCCGTCGACAACCGGATTCACCACAACCACATCCACGACAACCTTCGCTCACAGCTGGGTTATGGCGTCGTGGTCCAGAATGGCCACGCCCAGGCGGACATTCACTGCAACGTCTTCAACGCCAATCGTCACGCGATTGCCGGCAGCGGAGAGCCCGGCGAGCGCTACCAGGCCCGGGACAACCTGGTCCTCAACGGCGGCGGCAGGGGCGCGTATCACCAGTTCGACATGCACGCCGGGTCGACCGGCGCTGGCGGGCAATCCGTCGAGATCACCGGCAATGTCTTCGACTACGGCCGCTTCGGCACCTCGAACCGATCCAGCGTCCTGATCCGGGGCGTGCCCAAGGAGGGGCCGATCACCGTGGTCGGCAACCTCTTCACGCAGGGATGGGTGGTGGGATCACAGACCGCGGTCGCCGGCGTGGCGGGCTCGATTCCCGACGTCGAGCAGATCCATCATTGGAACCGCTTCCAGACCCCGGCCCTCTATAGCAGCCATCCGGCGGGAGAGTGCCGCCTGACCATCGCCGGCCGCACGACCCGGGTGAATTGCGAGGCCGTGCAGCAGCCCGTGCTTCCCTGAGCGCCGATCAGTTGGTGTCGGCCTCGCGCAGCGTCTGCACCACCGGGCGCTGCAGCACGCCGCGCAGCGCCCACCAGCCCGCGAGCTGGGCCAGCACCGCGCCGCCGATCGTCGTGCCGATCAGCACCCAGGGCTTGAACTGCCATTCGAACTCGAAGGCGTAATGCGTCAGCGCCCAGCCCAGCGCCTGCGCCGCGAGACCCGCGAGCAGGCCGGCGAGCGCGCCCAGCCCCAGCAGCTCCGCGCGCTGCACCGCCGCCATCAGCGCACTGGACGCGCCGAAGGCCCGCATCAACGCGAACTCGCGCGTGCGCGCGTCCCGTGAACCCACCGCCGCCACCAGCAGCACCACCACGCCCAGCGCCAGCGCGACCGCGAACAGCAGCTGCACGGCCATGATCACCTGCTCCAGCACCTGCTGGACCTGGTGCAGTTCAGCCGAGACATCGATCAGCGTCAGGTTGGGGAAGGCGTTGACCAGCTTGCGATCGAGCGCCGCGGCGCCGCCCTCGCCCTGCGGCGACCGGTAGGCGGAAATGAAGCTGACCGGCAGCTCCGGCATGGCCGCATGCGGGTACAGCACGAAGAAGTTGACCCGCATCGAGCCCCAGTCCACCTTGCGCAGCGAGGTGATCCGCGAATCGACCGGCACGCCGGCGATGTCGAAGCGCAGCGTGTCGCCGAGCTTGAGCCCCAGCTGGTCCGCCAGGCCCTGCTCGACGCTCACGCCGCCCTGCTCCTCGGCGGTCCACTTGCCGCCGGAGATCTGGTTGTGTGACGGCAGTTCGGCGCTGTGGCTGAGGTTGAACTCGCGCTCGACCAGGCGCTGCGCGCGCTCCTCGGTGAAGCGGCTGGCCTGCACCGCCTCGCCGTTGATCGCGACCAGGCGGCCGCGGATCATCGGGTACCAGTCGTAGTCCTTGACGCCGGCCCGTTCGAGTTCGCCGCGGAATCCCGCGCCCTGGTCCGGCTGGATGTTGATGACGAAGCGGTCCGGCGCGTTCACCGGCGTCGCGGCGCGCCAGCTCTCGATCAGGTCGGTGCGCATCAGCACCAGCAGCGCCAGCGCCAGCAGCCCCAGCGACAGCGAGCCGACCTGCAGCACCGCGAAGGCGGGCCGGGCGGCCACCTGCCGCGTCGCCAGCAGCAGCCAGCGCGGGGCGCCGGCCTGCGGCACCAGGCGCCGCAGCGCCAGCACCGCGCCATAGGCCAGCAGCGCGAAGCATCCCAGCGCGACGGCGAAGCCGCCGGTCGCGACCAGCCCCAGGCGCCAATCGGCCGACAGCGCGGTGAGCACCGCCGCGAAGCCCATCACGCCGGCCAGCAGCACGGCGATGGAGCCCATCTTCGGACGCCCCAGTTCGCGCCGGATCACCCGCAGCGGCGGCACGGCCGACAGCTGCAACACCGGCGGCAGGCCGAAGCCCAGCAGCAGGCTCATGCCCATGCCCAGCCCCAGCAGCACCGGCCAGGCGCCGGGCGCGGGCAGGTCGACGGAGATCAGGCCGGCCAGCAGCGCGATGAAGCCGTAATGCAGCAGGAAGCCGAGCAGCACGCCGATCGCACTGGCGACCAGCCCGACCGTGGCGAACTCCAGCGTGAAGACCCAGGCCAGGCGCCGCTGCGGCTGGCCGAGCACGCGCAGCATGGCGCAGTCGTCGAGGTGGCGGTTGGCGAACTCGCGCGCCGCCAGCGCGACGGCGATCGCCGCCAGCAAGGCGGCCAGCAGCGCCACCAGGTTCAGGAACTTGGTCGCGCGGTCCAGCGTCTGGCGCATCTCGGGCCGGCCGGTCTCCAGCGACTCCAGCCGCACGCCGCGCCAGTGGCCGTCCTTCATCTGCTGGCGGGTCTGCGTGGTGAACTGCTGCACCGCGCTGCCCGGTTCCTGCCCCTGGCCGATCACCGCGAAGCGGTAGGTGACCCGGCTCGCCGGCTGGATCAGCGCGGTGGCGGCGAGGTCCGACTGCGCCAGCATCACCCGCGGCGCGAAGTTGAGGAAACCGGCGCCCCGGTCGGGCTCATTGGCGATCTCGCCAGCGATGGTGAGCGTCGCGTCGCCCAGCAGCAGCGGATCGCCGACCTTCAGGCCCAGCGCGCTCAACACGCCCGCGTCGACCCAGACCGTGCCGGCGGCCGGCGCACCGACCTGACGACCGTCCTTCAAGCTCAGCGCCCCACGCAGCGGGTAGCGCGCCCCGACGGCCTTGACCGCCACCAGGCGGCTGCCGCCGCCCTGGTCCTCGCCGGCGCGCGCCATGCTCGGGAAGTTCAGCGTCTCGACGCTGCGCAGGTTCAGGCGATCGGCCAGCTGCCGCACCGCGGCGGGCGTCGGCTGGTCGCTCGCGACCACCGCGTCACCGCCGAGCAGTTGGGCGGCGTCGCGTCGCAGGCCCTGGTCCAGTCGGTCCGACAGGAAGGCCACCGCGCACACGGCGGCCACCGCCAGCATCAGGGCCAGGATCAGCAGGTGCAATTCGCCGGCGCGCGCATCGCGCCAGGTCTGCAGGGACATCTGACGCCACAGGGACGGCGGACGCCGGCCGGCCGGGTCGGCGGCGGGCCGGGCCGTGGAAGCTCCAGCGGGGCCGGTTGGGTCGGCGGAAGGGGAAGACGGGTGCGCGCTCATGCGCGGACTGTAGCGAACCGCATGCCCGCCTGCTGCCGCGGGGAGACGGCCATGCAATCGGCTTGAACAGTCCGTGCAACCGGTTTTGACGATGCGGCCGGGCGGCGGGCGTTCAATGAGCCCATGACGCTGCCCTTCCCTTCCCTGTTCGTCTCGCACGGCTCGCCGATGATCGCGCTGGAACCCGGCGAGACCGGCACCTTCCTGCAACATCTCGGCCGGACGCTCGCCGCCGGCTGGGGCCGGCCGCGCGCGGTGCTCGCGATCTCCGCGCACACCACCGCGCGCGCGGCGCTGCTGCTCGGCGCGCCACGGCACGAGGCGGTCTACGACTTCGGCGGTTTCCCGCCGGCGCTGTCCGCGCTGCGCTACGACGCGCCCGGCGATCCGGCGCTGGCCGAGCGGCTCGGCCAGACGCTGGCCTTGCCCGTCGTCGAGCACGGCGGACTGGACCACGGCATCTGGACCGCGCTGCGCTACCTGATCCCCGCGGCGGACGTGCCGGTGATCCCGTTGACGCTGACGCCGCACGCGTCGCCGGCGCAGCTGATGGCGCTCGGCGAGCAGCTGCAGGGCCTGGGCGCGGACGGGGTGCTGGTCCTGGGGACCGGCAGCATCACGCACAACCTGAGGCTGCTGATGCGCTCCGCGGTCACCGGGACCGCCGCTGGCGACGGCGTGCCGGAGATGCCGGAATCGGCTGCCTTCCGGCGCTGGTTCGCGGAGCGCTCGGCGGCCCGGGACTGGCCGGCGCTCGCGGCCTACCGGGCGCAGGCACCCCATGCGACGCTGATGCACCCGACCGACGAGCACCTGCTGCCCTGGTATGTCGCCGCCGGTGCCGGCGGTCGCGATCATGCGCCGTTGCGGATCCACGAGGGCGTCACCTTCGGCTGCCTCGGAATGGATGCCTATGCGTTCGGGCCGCAGGCCGGCGCGCTCCAGGACGCGCTGGCGCATGCCGATGCGCGTGCCGATACGCCGGCCGACGCGCCCGCCGCGGCCTCCTGATCCGCCGACCCACCAACGACAACGGCCCCGCAGGGCCGTTGTTCATCAGGGACACCACGTCGGCGATCAGAGGAAGATCGCCGCGAGGATCCCGAGGATCAGCGCCCACTTGACGATGTAGTAGCCGAGGCGGGATCTCGCCTTGAACGCCTTGAAGAACAGGCGCACCTTGTACGCGTGATAGAAGAACTTGTTGAGGCCGCCGATGGGCTCGCTCTCCAGGTTCTGCGTCGCCGCCGAGGTCATCACCAGCTTGCCGAAGGCGCGGTTGAGCCAGCGGATCGGCGCGAAGTGGACCGGGCGCTCCACGTCGCAGAACAGGATCACGCGCTGATGCGTCGTGGTGTTCTCGGCGTAGTGGATGAAGGTCTCGTCGAACATCACGTCCTCGCCGTCCTTCCAGTGGTAGCGCTGGCCGTCGACCTCGATGTAGCAGCCCGGGTCGTTGGGCGTGGTCAGGCCCAGGTGGTAGCGCAGCGAGCCCGCGTAGGGGTCGCGGTGACGCACCAGCTTCGCGCCCGGCGGCAGCGACGCGAACATCGCCGCCTTCACGCCGGGGATCTGCTTGAGCAGCTCGACCGTGCGGGGGCACAGCGCGTTGGCCGAGGCCATGTCCCGGTCATACCACTTCAGGTAGAAGCGCTTCCAGCCGGTCTTGAAGAACGAGTTGAAGCCGATGTCGTTGTAGCCGGACGCGGCCTTGATGAAGCCCTCGTCGTTGAGCTTGAGGGCTTCCTCGCGGATCACCTGCCAGTTGTCGCGCAGCAGCTTGAGCTCGGGGAACTCGGCCGTGTTCAGGTAGGGCGTGGCGGGGGCGCGGGAGAACAGGTACATGACCGCGTTGATCGGCGAGATCAGCACGGTGAAGTCGGTGAGCGCGCGGGCCAGCTTGAAGCGGACGCGGCCGCGGAAATGGGCGTACAGCGCCGAGGCGATGAAGATCGCCAGCACCCAGTAACGCGTGGGCGGCAGCCAGTCGGCCATGTGTCGGAACTCCTGAAGACAAGCGGCGGATTATCGGCGATCGAGCGCCAGCGACGCCGCCCAGAAGGCCATTCCCCCGAAGGCCAGGGCGACGCCCACCCATCCGGTGGAGGTCCAGCCGTGGCCCGCGGCGATCGCCAGCCCGCCCAGCCAGGGGCCCAGCGCATTGGCAGCGTTGAAGGCGGAATGGTTGAGCGCCGCGGCCAGCGTCTGCGCGTCGCCGGCGACATCCATCAGCCGCGTCTGCAGCACCGTGCCCAGCCCGCCGCCGCAACCGATCAGGAAGACCACCGGCAGCAGCGTCCACAAGTGGCCGGCGGCGAAGGGGTACAGCGCCAGCGACGCGGCGCTCCACAGCAGCAGCCCGCCGACGGTGGGCATCAGCGCGCGGTCGGCGGCCCAGGCGGCGCCAAGCGTGCCGGCCGTCATCCCCATGCCGAACACGCTCAGCACCACTGGCAGCAGGCCGGGGCCGGCGCGGGTGACCTCGAGCAGCGTCGAGCCCAGGTAGGTGTAGACGGCGAACATGCCGCCGAAGCCGATCGTCGCGATGCCCAGCGTCAACCAGACCTGGCGGCGGCCGAGCGCGCCGAGCTCGCGCATCGCGCTGGCGCCGGGCTGGACGCGGTCCTTCGGCGCATGCATCGCGACCAGGGCCGCCGTCAGCAGTGCCAGCAGCGTCACCACGCCGAAGCCCCAGCGCCAGCCCGCCCACTGCCCCAGCGCGTTGGCCAGCGGCACGCCGACGATGGTGGCCACGGTGAGGCCGAGCATCATCAGGCTCACCGCCTGGGCGCGGCGCTGCGGCGCCACCATCGACGCCGCGACCAGCGCGCCGACGCCGAAATAGGCGCCATGCGGCAGCCCGCTCAGGAAGCGGAACAGCAGCATCGCGTGATACCCCGGCGCCAGCGCGCTGAGCCCGTTGCCGACGGCGAAGGCCAGCATCAGCAGGATCAGCAGCGCGCGGCGCGGGACCTTGGCGCCGAGCACCGCCAGCAGCGGCGCGCCGACGACCACGCCCAAGGCATAGGCGCTGATCACGTGTCCGGCGGCGGGGATGTCGATGCCCAGGTCGGGCGCGAAGAACGGCACCAGGCTCATCGCCGCGAATTCGGTGGTGCCGATCGCGAAGCCGCCGATCGCCAGCGCGAGCAGCGCCCAGCCGGTATGGGCACTGGGCAGGGGATCGTCGGAAAACTCGGGCGAGGCGATCGGTGAGGCGGCGGACATGTCGGAACGGCTGAAAGAAAACGTTCAGGAAACGTTCAGCATTGCAACATGAATCGATCGCCGGGACGGCGCAGGGGTTCTGGAGAGCGCCCCGAAAGCGGGGAGCGGCCGCATCGCGACCGCTGGAATGGGGAAATCGGGGGGGAATAGCCCGGGCGGGCCAGGGAACCAGGGGAACCCCAAGGGAGGAGACCCAGCACCGCGAAAAGACCGGCGCGCGTGGGTGGAGCGGGCGAAGGGAGTCGAACCCTCGTCATTGGCTTGGGAAGCCAAGGTAATAGCCGTTATACGACGCCCGCGGTGGGAGCGGATTATGGCCCAAGCCGGCGAGGCGCCGACCCAGGCCTCACAGCATGTACCCGCCGTCGATGGTCAGGCTCGTGCCGGTCATGTAGCCCGACTCGGGCCCCGCGAGGAAGGACACCAGCGCGCCGATCTCGCCTGGCCGGCCCATGCGGCCCATCGGCAGCTTGTCCTTCAGGTAATCGGCGAACGGCGCGGTCATGTCGGTCTCCACGGGCCCCGGCTGGACGTTGTTGATCGTGATGCCCCGCGGCGCCAGGTCCAGCGCCAGGTTCTGGGCCATCGACGCGACCGCCGCCTTGGTCATCGCGTAGACGCTGGAGCCGGGCGTGCCGATGCGGATCGCCGTGTTGCTGCCGATCGTGATCACGCGCCCGCCCTCGCGCATCTGCGCCACCGCCGCCTGGATCGCGAGGAAGACGCCCCGCACGTTGACGTTCAGCGACAGGTCCAGGTCCTCCAGCGACACCGCGTCGACGGTGCCATGGCGCAAGACGCCGGCATTGACCACGGCCGCGTCCAGCGGCCCCAGGCGCTCGACCGCGCGCTCGACCGCCGTGCGCAGCGCCGCCGGATCGGCGCTGTCGGCCGGGATCGCCAGCCCTCGCCCGCCGGCGGCCTCGATCGCGGCAACCACCGCCTCCGCCGCGTCCGGCCGCGACACATAGGTCAGCGCGACGTCGAAGCCATCGCTGGCCAGCCGCTGCGCGATGCCCGCGCCGATCCCGCGCGAGCCGCCGAAAACCAGCGCCACGCGGCGCGTCCGGGGTGATGTCGTCATCGCTGCTTCCTTCCTTTGATCCTCGGATCGTTTACTGGAACAGTCGTTCCACAATCAAGCAAAAAAAACGGGCTCACTTCAGAGCCCGCAAGGCAAGTCGCGCCAGGGCGCGCAGTTCGGCTTCGCCCGCGCCGCCGCGCGCGGCCAGCCGCAGCGCCGCGATCTGAGCAAACAGGAAACTCACCGCCTGGCGCGGGTCGAGCGCCGCCGACAGCTCGCCATCGGCCTGCGCCGCGCGGACCCGCTCGAGCAGCGCCGCCTGCAAGGCCTGGCCAGCCGGCGCGCGGACCTCGATCAGTTCGGCGCTGCCTTCGCTGTCGGTGCCGAACTCCTGGACCGAGCTCACGCCCAGGCAGGGCCGGTGGGCCGTCGCCGCGACGCGCTTGAGCATCCGCTCCAGGCCATCGAGTCCGGTCTTGCCGGCCTTGAGTTCGCGCAGGTGCTCGCCGGTCTCGTCGTCGGCATACCGGCGCAGCGCCGCGCAGTACAGCGGCCACTTGCCGCCATAGGTGTTGTAGAGGCTCTGCTTGCCGATGCCCATTGCGGTGGTGAGCATCTCGGCGGACGTGCCCGCGTAGCCATGCTCGCGGAACAGCGCCACCGCGGCGTCCAGCGCGAGCTCGGGATCGAATTGCTTGGGTCGGGCCATGCGGCGGACTGTAGCGATTCTGGAATGGCCGTTCCAGATAAAGGGGATTGGCGGGAAGCGCGACGCGGTCCGCCGCCGCGATTCGCGCCACCTTGCCGCGCCGCTCAGTCCCAGGTGGGCGCGAAGTCCGGATTGGCCAGGCGCTCGCCGCGGTCCAGGGTGGCGATGCGTTCCATGTCGGCATCGTCCAGCCGCAGCGACAAGGCCTGCAGGTTGGCCGCCTGGTTGGCCGGTCGGGTGGAGGACGGAATCACCGCGAAGCCCTGCTGCAGCAGCCAGGCCAGGGAGACCTGCGCCGGCGTGGTGCCGTGTTTGGCGGCGATGTCCTGCAGCACCGGGTCGGCCATGACCTTGCCGTAGGCCAGCGGCATGTAGGCCGTCAAGTGCAGGCCCTGCGCCCGCGCGAAATCGGCCACCGCGCGGTTCTGCAGGAAGGGATGGCACTCGACCTGGTTGGTGGCCAGCGCCGCGACGCCGACAAGTTCGATCGCCTCGCGCATCTGCGCGACGGTGAAGTTGGACAGGCCGATCGCGTGCGTCAGGCCCTGGCGTCGCGCGTCGAGCAGCGCTTGCAGCGTCTCCTTGAGCGGCACCGCGCCGCCGGGCGACGGCCAGTGGATCAGCGTCAGGTCGATGGCGTCCAGGCGGAGCCTGGCCAGGCTCTCGCGCAGGCTCGGGACCAGGCGGTCACCAGCCAGCGATTCGGTCCAGATCTTGGTCGTGACGAAGAGCTCGGCGCGCGGCACGCCGCTCTCGGCGATCGCCTGGCCGACCTCGGCCTCGTTGCCGTAGATCTGAGCGGTGTCGATGTGGCGATAGCCGAGCGACAGGCCGCTCCTGACGGCGTCGATGACGGTCTGGTCCTTCAGGCGGAAAGTGCCGAGACCGAGGGCGGGCATGGGGCGTGTGGAGGGGGTCATGGGAACTCCAGAAGGGAGAAATCGGGGAGGAACAGGAAGGGCGGCGGCGGGCGGTCGCGTTCAATGTCCGACGACGACCGGACCGGCGCCCGGCGCGCGTCGCGGCAGCGGGAAGCGGCGGTCCAGGCGGCCGGCCAGCACCGTCAGCGCGAAGGCGCCGAGCACCACGATCGCGCCGATCCACGGCGTGTGCAGCAGCCCGAGCCGGTCGACGATCAGGCCGCCGCCCCAGGCGCCACCGGCGATGCCGAGGTTGAACGCGGCGATGTTCAGGCCCGAGGCGACGTCCACCGCCTTCGGCGCATGGGCCTCGGCCTGCTGGACGACGTAGAGCTGCAGGCCCGGCACGTTGCCGAAGGCGAAGGCGCCCCAGGCCAGCACGGTCAGCACCGCGGCGATCGGCGAGTGCACGGTGACGCTGAGCACGACCAGCACCACGGCCAGGCCGAGGAAGATGCGCTTGAGCGCGCCCACCGGGCCGCGCCGGTCGGCGAGCCTGCCGCCCCAGACATTGCCGAAGGCCACCGACACGCCATACACGAGCAGCACCAGGCTGACACCGTTGGCCGAGATGCCGCTGACCTGCTGCAGGATCGGCGCGAGGTAGGTGAAGGCGATGAACGAACCGCCGTAGCCGACGGCCGTCATCGCATAGACGAGCAGCAGGCGCGGCTGGCGCAGCGGCTCGAGCTGCTGCAGCAGGCGGGCCGGCGCGGGCTGGGCCAGTTGACGCGGCACGAAGACCAGGCTGGCGACGAAGGCGACCAGGCCCAGCGCGGCGACGGCCAGGAAGGTGGCGCGCCAGCCGAAATGCTGGCCGACGAAGGTGCCCAGCGGCACGCCCGTGACCAGCGCGACGGTCAATCCCGAGAACATCGTGGCGATGGCGCTGGCCGCCTTCTCACGGGGCACCAGGCTGGTGGCGATGGTCGAGCCGATCGAGAAGAACACGCCGTGCGCCAGGCCGGTCAGCACGCGCGCGACGACCAGCGCGCCGTAACCGGGCGCCAGCCATGCCAGCAGGTTGCCGGCGGTGAACAGCAGCATCAGCGCCAGCAGCAGCTGCTTGCGCGGCCAGCGGCCCGACAGCGCGGTGAGCACCGGCGCACCGATGGCCACGCCCAGCGCGTAGAGCGAGACCAGCAGGCCCGCGGAGGGAAGGCTGACGCCGAGGTCGGCGGCCATGGTCGGGATCAGGCCCACGATGACGAATTCCGTGGTCCCGATGGCGAAGGCGCTGACGGTCAGCGCCCAGAGGGCGATCGGCATGAGGAGGACTCCTGCGGTGAGGGGACGATGGGCGCCAGTGTGCGCATTCATCCCTTGCAGAAAAAGCCTCGAACATCCAAATGATTTTTGCATCGGTCGCAAATATGATGCCGTGACCCCGGGGCGCGGCCCGCCTCGGGCCCGACCTTGGACAGGAGCGCCCGCCCATGAAGAGCACCCTCGACGAACTCGCCGTCCTCGCCGCCATCGTGGATGCCGGCTCGATCAGCGCGGCTGCGGAGCAGCTCGGGCAGGCGGTCTCGGCCGTCAGCCGGGCGCTGAGCCGGCTTGAGCAGAAGCTGGGCACGACGCTGATGCGACGCTCGACGCGCCGCCTGGAACTGACCGAGGAGGGCCAGTTCTTCCTGGCCCGCGCCCGCAAGGTGCTGGCCTCGGTCGAGGAGGCGGAGGAGCAGCTCGCCCTGCGCCGCGACCAGCCGGCCGGGCGGCTGCGCATCAATGCCGCCTCGCCCTTCATGCTGCATGTGCTGGTGCCGCTGATCGGCGGCTTTCGCGAACGCTTCCCGCAGATCGAGCTCGAGCTCAACAGCAGCGACCAGATCATCGACCTGCTGGAGCAACGCACCGATGTCGCGCTGCGCATCGGCACGCTGGCGGATTCCTCGCTGCATGCGCGGCCGCTGGGCAGTTTCCGGCTGCGCGTGCTCGCCAGTCCGGCCTATCTGGCGGCGCACGGCCGGCCCACCAAGGTCGAACAGCTGAGCGGGCATTGGCTGCTCGGCTTCACCGCGCCGGAGAGCCTCAACACCTGGCCCCTGCGCTGGTCCGGCGGCGAGGGATATCTGATCAACGCCACGCTCAGCGCGTCCAGCGGCGAGACCCTGCGCCAGCTCGCCCTCGCCGGCCAGGGGCTGGTGACGCTCTCGGACTTCATGACGACGCAGGACCGCGCCGACGGGACGCTGGTGCAGGTGCTGGCGCCGCACACCGTCGACACCCGCCAACCGGTGCACGCGGTCTATTACCGCAACACGGCGCTGGCCTCCCGCATCAGTTGCTTCCTCGACTACCTGGCCGAACACATGGCCGTGTTGCAGGGCGCCTGAAGCGCGCGTGGCGGGCCGCCCTCCCCTGGAGAGGCTGTGGCCCACCTCTCCATGCGATAGCCCTCGCCGACAGACGCAGATGGACGGAATGGTGCCCGGCCGCCCACGCCGCGAGCATCTCGGCTCCCTCACTACGGAGCCGAGCCATGACGCTCTCCTTCCCCCGTCTCCCTCTCCTCGCGCGGTCCATCCTGCCGCCTTTCCTTGCCACTTCCGCCCTGCTGATCGGCGCGGGTCCGGCCACCGCGGCGGACGGCGCCACGGGCGGCCACGTGCTGAAGCAGTCGGCCTTGCTCGCCGACGAAGCGCGCCTCACCAACGGCCCGCTCATGACGGCGATCAAGCGGGCGATCGCCACGCTGCCCAACGAGCAGGTCGAAGCGATCGTGCCCAATCGCAGCGCGAACCCGGCCAATGTCCGGCGCGTCGAGCGCCTGATGTCCAGCGCCGACTGGGACTATCTGTTCCCGCTGCGCGCGCCCGAGTACACCTACGGCGGCTTCCTGCGCGCGATCGGCAAGTTCCCGGCGGTCTGCGGCGACTACACCGACGGCCGGGATGCCGACACCATCTGCCGCAAGACCCTGGCGACGATGTTCGCCCACTTCGCGCAGGAAACCGGGGCGCACGAGAGCTACCGTCCCGAACCCGAATGGCGCCAGGGCCTGCGCTGGGTGCGCGAGATGGGCTGGACCGAGGACATGCGCGGCGGCTACAACGGCGAGTGCAATCCGGCCACCTGGCAAGGCAAGACCTGGCCCTGCGGCACCTTCGCCAATGGCGACTACAAGAGCTACTTCGGCCGCGGCGCCAAGCAGCTGTCCTACAACTACAACTACGGCCCGTTCTCGCTGGCGATGTTCGGGTCCGTGCGCCCGCTGCTGGACAAGCCGGAACTGGTCGCCGACACCTGGCTGAACCTGGCCAGCGCGGTCTTCTTCTACATGTACCCGCAGCCGCCCAAGCCGCCGATGCTGTTTGTCGTCGACGGCACCTGGCAGCCCAATGCGCGCGACCTGGAGAACGGCCTCAAGCCCGGCTTCGGCGTGACCACGCAGATCATCAACGGCGGCGTCGAATGCGGCGGCTCGGTGGAGGTCGCGCAATCGCTGAACCGGATCAGCTACTACCGCGCGTTCGCCGCCCACTTCAAGGTGGCGGTCCCCGCCGATGAAGTGCTCGGCTGCAAGGGCATGAAGCAGTTCGACGAAGGCGGCGCCGGCGCCACCCCGATCTACTGGGAGCAGGACTATCGCTGGGTTCCCACGAACCCGGAAGGTCGCAGCTACGCCTGCAAGCTGGTCGGCTACCAGACGCCGCATTCGGCGCTGACGGCCGGGGACTACGTGGCCTGCGTCAAGCATCACTTCCCCGACGCCACCATCGTCGATGACCGCGTCCAGACCTGGGGCAGCAACGACCGCAAGGGCACGCTGGACACCGTCTACGAGTACCAGAATCCCTACACCCGCCAGACCGAGTACTTCAGCCTGCAGGGCCTGGGCAGCGACGGTCGCTACTGGTACTTCCCGACTGACAAGACCAACAACCGCTTCTGGGTCTACCTGGGCACGGACAAGACCGAGGCGCTGGTCGCCAACGGCCGGATCGCCGCGCTCCAGTCCTGGGGCGCCAATGATCGCAAGGCGGCGATCGGCGACCGCTTCCGCTACCTGAACCCGCACAAGCCGGGCCTGCCGATGGAGGTCTACGAGCTCCGCGCCACGGGGTCCGACGGCCGCTACTGGTACTTCCCGACGACGTCCAGCGCCAACACGTACTGGACCTATGTCGGCCCCGCGGTGACGAGCGCCGGCTCGCGCTGACCTGCCGGTCCGCGGATCCGTTGATCCGCTGATCGCGGAACGGCGACCGCACCGGCGGCGCGTCGGCAACGACGCGCCGCCGGCCACATCAACGATTGATGTCGCCGATGCACAGGTATTTGGTCTCGACGTATTCGTCGATGCCCTGGTGCCCGCCCTCGCGCCCCAGCCCCGACTGCTTGACGCCACCGAACGGCACCTCCGCCGACGAGATCAGCCCCGTGTTGATGCCCACCATCCCGGATTCCAGACCCTCCGCCACGCGGTAGATGCGGCCGATGTCACGGCTGAAGAAGTAGCTCGCCAGCCCGAACTCGGTGGCGTTGGCCATCGCGATGCCCTCGGCCTCGGTGTTGAAGCGGAACACCGGCGCCACCGGCCCGAAGGTCTCCTCGCGCGCGCACAGCATCTCGGACGTCGCCTCGGACAGCACCGTCGGCTGGAAGAAGCGGTCGTGCAGCCGCGCGCCGCCCACCAGCACCTTGGCGCCCTTGGCCACGGCGTCGGCGAGATGGCGCTCGACCTTCTCGACGGCGGCGTCCTCGATCAACGGTCCCTGCGTCACGCCGGGCTCGAAGCCGTTGCCCACCTTCAGGCCACCCACCTTCTCCGCCAGCTTCGCGACAAAGGCGTCGTAGACCCCGGCCTGAACGTACAGCCGGTTCGCGCAGACGCAGGTCTGGCCGGCATTGCGGTACTTGCTGGCGATCGCACCCTCGACGGCACTGTCCAGGTCCGCGTCGTCGAAGACCAGGAAGGGCGCGTTGCCGCCCAGTTCCAGCGACAGCTTCTTGATCGTCGGCGCGCACTGCGCCATCAGGATCCGGCCGACCTCGGTGGAGCCGGTGAACGAGAGGTGCCGCACCACCTCGCTCTCGCACAGCACCCGGCCGATGGCGATCGAGTGCTCGCCGTCGCCGGTGACCACGTTCAGCACCCCGGCCGGCATGCCGGCGCGCTGCGCCAGTTCGGCCGCGGCCAGCGCGGTCAGCGGCGTCTGCTCGGCCGGCTTGATCACCACTGGGCAACCGGCCGCCAGCGCCGGCGCGACCTTGCGCGTGATCATCGCCAGCGGGAAGTTCCACGGCGTGATGGCGGCGCACACCCCCACCGGCTGCTTGATGACCAGGGTGCGCTTGGACGCGTCGGTGGTCGGCACCACCTCGCCGCGCACGCGCTTGGCCTCCTCCGCGAACCATTCGACGAAGCTCGCGCCGTAGACGATCTCGCCGCGCGCCTCGGCCAGCGGCTTGCCTTGCTCGGCCGTCAGGATGCGCGCCAGGTCGTCGGCATGCTGGATCAGCAGGTGATACCAGCGCATCAGGATGGCCGCGCGCTCCTTGGCCGTCTTCGACCGCCAGGCCGGCCAGGCGGCGTTCGCGGCGGTGATCGCCGCGTCGGCCTCCGACGCCCCGAGGTTGGCCACATGCGTCAGCAGCGCGCCGGTGGCCGGATCATCGACGTCGAAGCGGCTGACGCCGCCGACCCATTCGCCGTTGATCAGCGCGTCGGTCTTGAGCAGGCTCGGATCCTTGAGCTGTGCCAGCGGGGAGGTCTTGGGGTCCATCGTCGCCATGTCCGTGCTCCGTGTCTCTGTCCGGGGAAGGCCGGCATCCTAGCCGCGCCATCCCGGCCGCCATGTCAACGCCGCGTCAACGGGCTCGGCTCCCTATAATCGAAAGCTTCGCGAAATCAAGCGTTTGGCCCCGTTCTCCGGCAAACCGCGCACCCGCGAAGACACAAACTGATTCATGTCGCAGCGACGTCTGCGCCACACCGCACCGCCAGGCCCATCAAGCAAAGGACAGGCATGAAAGCCGCTGAGATCCGCAACACCTTCCTGAAGTTCTTCGAATCCAAGGGCCACCAGATCGTCGCGTCGAGCCCGGTCGTGCCCGGCGACGACCCGACGCTGCTGTTCACCAACGCCGGGATGAACCAGTTCAAGGACGTGTTCCTGGGCTTCGACAAGCGCGCCTACACCCGTGCCACGACCGCGCAGAAGTGCATCCGCGCCGGCGGCAAGCACAACGACCTGGACAACGTCGGCTACACCGCGCGCCACCACACCTTCTTCGAGATGCTGGGCAACTTCAGCTTCGGCGACTACTTCAAGAAGGATGCGATCGCCTATGCCTGGGAACTGCTGACCCAACACTTCAAGCTGCCGGCCGAGAAGCTGTGGGTCACCGTCTATTCCGAGGACGACGAAGCCTACGAGATCTGGAACAAGGTCGTCGGCGTGCCCGCCGAGCGCATCGTGCGCATCGGCGACAACAAGGGCGGCCGCTACATGTCCGACAACTTCTGGATGATGGGCGACACCGGTCCCTGCGGCCCCTGCACCGAGATCTTCTACGACCACGGCCCCGACGTGGCCGGCGGCCCCCCGGGCTCCGCCGAGGAGGACGGCGACCGTTACATCGAGATCTGGAACAACGTCTTCATGCAGTTCAACCGGACTGAAGACGGCGTGATGCACAAGCTCCCCAAGCCCAGCGTCGACACCGGCATGGGCCTGGAGCGCCTGGCCGCGGTGCTGCAGCATGTGCACTCGAACTATGAGATCGACCTGTTCGTCAACCTGCTGGCCGCGGCCAAGCAGGCCGTCGACGGCGCCGGCGCGGGGGACTGCGACAAGGACTCGCCGTCGCTGAAGGTCATCGCCGACCACATCCGGGCCTGCTCCTTCACCGTCGTCGACGGCGTGATCCCGGGCAATGCCGGCCGCGGCTACGTGCTGCGCCGCATCGCCCGCCGCGCGATCCGCCACGGCTACAAGCTGGGCGCGCGCACCCCGTTCTTCCACAAGCTGGTCGCCGCGCTGGCCAGGGAGATGGGCGACGCCTACCCCGAACTGCGCCGCGACGAGGCCCGCGTCACCGAGGTGCTGAAGCAGGAAGAGGAGCGCTTCTTCAAGACCATCGCCACCGGCATGGAACTGCTGGAATCGGCGCTGGCCGGCGGCGCGAAGCAGGTCGACGGCGAGACCGCCTTCAAGCTGCACGACACCTACGGCTTCCCGGTGGACCTGACCGCCGACGTCTGCCGCGAGCGCGGCGTGACCGTCGACGAGGCCGGCTTCAACCGCCTGCTCGAGGAGCAGAAGGACCGCGGCCGCCAGGCCGGCAAGTTCAAGATGGCGCAGGGCCTGGCCTACACCGGCGCGGCCACGACCTTCCACGGCTATGAGCACCTCACGCGCGAGGACGCCAAGGTCGTCGCGCTGTACGTCGACGGCTCTGCGGTGCAGAGCGCCGATGCCGGCGACGACGTCGTCGTCGTGCTGGACCACACCCCCTTCTATGCCGAGAGCGGCGGCCAAGTCGGCGACGCCGGCGAGCTGCGCAACGCGAGCACCCGCCTGGTCGTCGACGACACGTTGAAGATCCAGGCCGACGTGTTTGGTCACCATGCCCAGGTCGTCGAAGGCTCGGTCAAGGTCGGCGACAGCTTCGTCGCCAAGGTCGACACCGAACGTCGCGCCAAGACCGTCCGCAACCACAGCGCGACCCACCTGATGCACAAGGCGCTGCGCGAGGTGCTGGGCGCGCACGTCCAGCAGAAGGGCTCGCTGGTCAATGCCGAGCGCACCCGCTTCGACTTCGCGCACACCGCGCCGATGACGGCCGAGGAAATCCGCAAGGTCGAGGCCATCGTCAATGCCGAGATCCTGGCCAACGCCGACACCGACGCCAGCGTCATGGCGCTGGACGACGCGCAGAAGAGCGGCGCGATGATGCTGTTCGGCGAGAAGTACGGCGAGACCGTGCGCGTGCTGAGCATCGGTTCGTCGAAGGAACTGTGCGGCGGCACCCACGTGCATCGCACCGGTGACATCGGCCTGTTCAAGATCGTCGCGGAGAGCGGCGTCGCTGCCGGCATCCGTCGCGTCGAGGCGGTGACCGGCGACAACGCGCTGCACTACCTGCAATCGCTGGAGTCGACGGTGCAGGCCGTGGCCGGCACGCTCAAGGCCGCACCGGCCGAACTCGAGCCACGCGTGCATGCCGTGCTGGAGCAGGTCCGCGCGCTGGAGAAGGAACTGGCCGCCGCCAAGAGCAAGCTGGCCTCCGCGCAAGGCGACGAGCTGCTGTCGCAGGCCGTCGACGTCAAGGGCCTGAAGGTGCTGGCGGCCACGCTGGTCGGCGCCGACGCCAAGACGCTGCGCGAGACCATGGACAAGCTCAAGGACAAGCTCAAGACCGCCGCGATCGTGCTGGCCGCCGTCGATGGCGACAAGGTGCAGCTGGCGGCCGGCGTGACGGCCGATTCGATCGGCAAGGTCAAGGCCGGCGAGCTGGTGAACTTCGTCGCCCAGCAGGTCGGCGGCAAGGGCGGCGGCAAGCCGGACCTGGCCATGGCCGGTGGCACCGATGCCAAGGGGCTGCCCGCCGCGCTGGCCAGCGTGCAGGCCTGGGTCGGCGAACGCGTCTGACACACAAGCGGCGCAGACTCCGGGTGGCGGCGGTCATCGAACCGCCCGGCCCGGCGCGCTGACGAACCCTCTTCTTCAAGGGCCCCGGTCGGGCCCTTGTCGTTTCATGCAACTGGAGTAGCAATGACTGACACCCCGATGGCCGACGAGTTCGGCGACTCGATTGACGTCGAGAACGCGCAGCGCCTCGGCGAGCTGCTGGCCGTGCTGGCCGGCCAGGCTGATCCGGATGCCCCGGCGATCACGCTGGACACGCTGGATGGCTACCTGACCGCGCTGCGCGTCGGCCCTTCGGACGCCGCGCCGATCCAGGCGATGGACGCGCTGTTCGGCGAGGACTGGCCCGCCGGCCTGGACGAGGAGGACCTGACCGACGCGTTCATGGAAGCGCTGCACGTGCGTTGGAACGAGATCGGCGACAGCCTCGAGCCGCAGCCGCTGCTGGAGGCGCCGGAGCAGATGCACCTGACGCCGCTGATTTCCGAATTCGATGAGGAAACCAAGGCCGAGTTGGTCGCGCAAGGCGCGATCACCGCCGAACTGCTGGAGCGCATGCCCGCGCCCGGCGCGATGTGGGCCCAGGGCTTCCTGCAGGCGGTCGAGGACACGCACGCCTGGACGCTGCCCGACGGCGACGGCGCCGACGACCTGCGGCTGATGCTGGAGGCGGTCGAGGCGGTGACGCTGGCGGCGGACTCGACGCCGCGCGCGGCCTACATCGAGAAGGCCTATGAAGAACCGGACGGCATCGACCAGAACGCGCTGATCGACGACATGCTCTTCACCGTGCAGGACCTGCGCCTGTTCTGGATGCAGCAACGGGTGCTGAAGGATGCGATCTCCGGCCTGGCGGGCGACGACTCGACGCACTGAGCCTCACACGGACATCACACCGACCACCGAACGCCGGCCTCGCGCCGGCGTTGTTCATGGTGCCGGCGGAGGGGCCTCGACGGCCTGGTTCGACCTCGGCCTGCCCGCGCGGTTCGTCCTTCCCAGGGCCCGGCGCGCCTTCAGCGTCAGAGCCGGCCCTTGCAATTCGGCGCGCCGCAGCGGCAACGCAATCGCCCCTCGTGATGGCTCTCGCCGTAATCGGCGCAGATCTCCTCGCCGGGCGCGATGTCGCGGATCGCGTAGAACTCGGCCCGTCCCTGCCGGATGCGCAGCACCGCGTTGGGCGCACAGCTGTGATTGACGTGGCGCAGCGCGCAGTCGGACTTCGTTGCGTCGATCGCCGTCTTGTCGGTCACCTCGACGACGTGGATGCGGCGTCGACCCTCGATGCGCCGGCGGGCCTCGCGCACCGGCACGATTTCGCCGCGCATCTCGCCGATCTTGAGTCGCGCCGGGATCGGCTCGGCGGCGAACACGCCCAGGCCATCGATCGGGCTCTTGTCCACGGTGAGCGCAAAGCGCTCGGCCGGCTGCGGCTCGCCCTTGCGACGCGCCGGTGCCTCGGTGGCAACGGCAGCGGCGGGGACGGGAGCGACGGAACTCAGTCGAGGCATGAAGACGAGGCGCGGTCCTGGCCGCGGAGAATCGGGAAAGGCGCATTGTCGCGCCGTTGCCACTCGCCGCCGGGCGCCGCCGGAAGTTCGCGGTTGACGGCCGCGACGCACGTCCAAGATACTGGCCCGCATGTCCCTCGCGAACCGCACCGTCTTCGTCGTCCAGCCGTGCTGCATGTGCCTGATGCATGCGCACCTGTGCGCACGCCAGCCGGGGCAGCGTCGATCGCGGTAGACCCTCCCCACGGATCCGGACCTCGACGTCCACCCCCTGGATCCCCGACTCCCCCCGACAAGGCCCGCGTTACCCGCGGGCCTTGTCGCTTTCCGCCCTCGGTCCTTCACCCCACCAGGAGACCCCGATGCAGACCCCGCCCCCTTCCCCCCGCGACCTCAGGATCGCCGACGGCCTGACGCTGAGGCGCCCGCGCGTCGAGGACGCTCGCGCCCATGCCGGGCTGATGGGCCATGCCGGCGTGCAACCCTGGTTGCTGCAGACGCCTTACCCCTCGGAACTGCAGTGGCAGGAGCGCTTCGGCAAGGCGCCCGACACCAGCAGCGGCGAACTGGTGCTGCTGGCCTTCGATGGCGACCGCCTGGTGGGGTCCGCCGGCTTGCATCCGGTCGGTCCGCAGGCCCGCCGTCGTCACGCGATGATGCTCGGCATCGGCGTGCATCCGGACGCGCACGGCCGCGGCGTCGGCTCGGCGCTGATGGACGCGCTGGTGCGTCACGCGGACGACTGGCTGGGCTTGCAACGCATCGAGTTGACCGTCTTCGTCGACAACCTGCGGGCGATCCGGTTGTACGAGCGCTTCGGCTTCGAGCACGAGGGGCGTCTGCGCGGTTTCGCGCTTCGCGAGGGTCGCTACGTCGATGCGTTCACGATGGCGCGCCTGCATCCGCGGCCGCCGGTGATGGAACGCTCCGAGGGATGAAATCAGGCGGCGCCACGCGGCGCCGCTTGTCCGGGCCGGCCCGGGGCGCGCGCCCTGTGCGATCAGTCCATCGAGACGAGCGCGCCTTCGGCGCTGCGCCGCTGGGTTTGCGCATGCAAGTCACCGTCGGAGGCGCGGCCTTGCGGTTGGGAGGAGCTGTCGGTGCTGCGGTCGGGAACCGCGGGCTGGGGGGCTGGCGGACGGCTGGGCTGCCGCTTGCCGGTGATCAGCAGGCGAGCCAGCTTGACGACCTCGCTGGCCTGCGCTGGAGCGGCGGGCAGGAGCAAGGCAACGCCCAGCAGGGCGGCCCCCAGCAGGGCCAGAGGATGCCGGTGGGCGGTCTGCGCTTGTCGTTGTCGGCTCTGCATGGTCTCCCCGCGCGAATCTGGATCTTGGCGTCGATGGTGGAGTATCGAAAGTCAGCCCCCTCGCCGCTAGAGGCTGGCGACGAATTGCGCCCTGGAGCGGCTGACTTGCGGTCAGGCGGGATGGGTTCACCCCGGCGAGGAGGCGCCGGCACCGGCCTGCGGCGCCCCGCGGCGCGTGGGTGCTCGCAGCCCCGCACCGCGCACCTCGAACCGGACTTGCTGCAGCACATGCCCGCGGTTGTCCAGCAGCGCGAGTTCATGACGCCCCGGCATCGGCAGCCAGTCCAGCGTTGCCCCCTGGCCAATGACGCGACCATCGAGGCGCCATCTGGCCGTCGCGCCGCGTTCGAGCCGCCCCTCATGGGCGAAACGAAGCCGCTGCGCTGCCGGCGGGATGTCCGGATCCAGGGCGTAGATTGCCCCGTCGGCGGGATTGCTGAGCGCGACGGCCGTGCCGGCGGACTGGATCACCGCCTGTTCGGTCCCGGCGATGAACCACTCCCGTCGCGGCGGCTCCTGCGCGCTGTCGAATCGCGTCTGCCGAGCGACCACCCCGCGGGGGGGATCGACCGACTCGGGCAACCGTCCCGCGTGCAAGGCCAGCATCACCTCGCGCCAGACCGGCGCGGCGCCGCTCACACCGGAGACCTGCTGCATCGCCTCCCCGCTGGAGTTGCCGACCCACACGCCCACGGTGTAGCGGCTGGTCCAGCCGACGCACCAGTTGTCCCGCATGTCCTTGCTGGTACCCGTCTTGACCGACGCCGGGAATGGCAAGGCCAGCGCGCTGGACAGGCCGAAGGTGAGCGCCCGCGCGTTGTTGTCCGCCAGCACGTCGCCGACGATGAAGCTGGCCTTGGGGTCCGCGACCTGACGGGACGATGCGCGCTTGCCGCCCGCCGCCCGCTGCCCGCCCGGCAGCGCCGCGTCGGCATACCTGCCGCCGTTGGCCAGCGCTCGGTAGGCGTTGGTCAGCCCCAGCAAGGTGACATCCGCGCTGCCTAAGGCCAGCGAGGGACCGTAAAAGCCGCCCGTCTCAGGCAAGCGCAGCCCGAGGGCATTGAGACGTTCGAAAACCGCCTCCGGCGTGAGCATCAGCGACAGCCGCACCGCCGGGATGTTGAGGCTGCTGCCCAGCGAAGCCCGCGCGCTGACCCAGCCGCGGTACTGCTTGTCGTAGTTCTGCGGCAGATAGAGTCCAGCCGCCGTCGCGATCTGGGCCGGTGAGTCGTCCAGCAGGCTCGCCGCCGTGATCAGGCGGCGCTCGATCGCCAGTTCATAGAGGAAGGGCTTGAGCGTCGAGCCGGGCTGCCGCCGGGCCAGCACATGATCCACCTGCGCCGACTCCGACAACTGGCTGCCGCTGGAGCCGACCCAGACCCGGACTTCGCCGCTGGCGTTGTCGAGCACGAGGACCGCGCCATCCTCGACCTGTCGACCGGACAGTTCCGCCAGATGCCGCCGCAGCGACTGGACGGCGACCCGCTGCCAGGTGGCGTCCAGCGTGCTGCGCTGCGCCGCGGGTCCGCCCGGCTGGAGCGCGAGGCGGGCGAAATGCGGCGCCCACTGCGGTGCGTCGGCCACCGTCAGCACCTTGCGACGCAGGACCGCCCCCACTTCGTCCACGAGGCCATCGCAGCTCTGACGCATCGCCTGCAGCACGCCGCAAGCCCGCGCGCTGATCGTCTCCACCGGCGAATTCGGCCCCCGCAGCATCGCGGCGAGCATCGCTGACTCTCGCGCGTCAAGTCCGCTCGCCCGCTTGCCGAAAAGCGCTTGCGCGGCGGCCGGCACCCCGACCAGTTCGCCGCGCAAGGGCACGCGGTTCAGATAAGCCTCGAGGATCTGCGCCTTGGTCCACTGGGTCTCCAGGCGACTGGCCACCCACGCCTGCCCCAGCTTCTGCCGGAAACTGCGGCCCCCCCGGCGCGCCAGATCCTCGTCGAGCAGACCCGCGAGTTGCATCGTCACCGTCGAGGCCCCACGCGTACGCGTGTTCCATAGGTTCGCCCAGGCGCTGGAGGCGACTGCCGACCAGTCGACGCCGCTGTGCTCGTAAAAGCGCTGATCCTCGGACAACAGCATGGCCCGCAACAGCGACGGCGACATGTGCTCGACCGTCACCCAGGCGAGGACGCGACGTTTCGGATCCAAGCGGACCGTCTGCAGGACCTCGCCGCGTCGGTCCAGCAACTGGAAGTCCGACACCGGATGCGAGGCGCGCGTCTGCGCGAAGGTGGGCAGCGTCTGGGCGCAGGCGCCCCCCAACAGCCCCACCAAGCCGGCGACAAACACAGCGCCCCGCTTCGCCGCTCGTGCAAAGCGGGCGCGCAAGCAGTCGCCGGCCCCCTTCAAGGCGCCACCTCCAAGGTGGCGTTGGGCAGCTCGCCGAACCGGTCGGGCGAGTACATCGCTTCGGCGCGTGTGGTCGGCATCTGGAAGTGCCCGGCATTGTTCAGGCGCACCGTGTAGGTCAGCACATGTCGACCGCGCGGCAGATAGCCGAAGTAGGCTCGCCAGGCGGTGAAGCTGCGCTCGATGAAATCGGGCCAGGCCTCACCCTCGGCGCGTTCTCCCTGGCTGTCGATCGTGCCCTCGAGAACGGCGGCGCCGGTCGGCAACGGATCGCTCAACACCACCCAGGACATGTCGGCCGCCGCCTCGACCTCGAGCCGCACTCGCATCACGTCGCCACGCGACCAACGCGGCGCCGCCTTCTGAGACACCGCCGTGACGGTCCGCTTCACGGTGTATCCCGAGTTCAGCGGCGCTTTCAAGGGAACGGCCGACAAGGCCTGGATCGTGGCCCAGGGCTTGCCCTCGCCCGACTGCTGGACCGACAAGGTGGCCTCGCCCGAAGCGGGCCAGGGCAGACGCAGTTCGCCGCCACCGGGCTTGCCTGTCCAGTCCAGCGTCGCGGAAGCGGTGGCGAGCTTGGCCTCGGTTCGCCCCTTCACCGCCTGCGATTCGAAGCGAGCGGAGAATTTTTCCAATGCGAGGGCCCCCCAGAGGTTCGCGGTCGTATTGAACCAGGCCCCTCGTTCCTGACGAGCGAGCGCGCCGACGACCAGCCGCGGCAGGTCCTCCTTCCATGCCGGATCGTCGACCAGCGCGAGGATCGCGCGCGCCGCCGTGGCGTCACCGCTGCCCATCAGCCACCAGGCATCACCCCCTTCGTTGACGAAACGCAACGTGGTTCCCGCGAAGCTCAAGCGGCTTCGCAACTGGTTCTGCGCCGCGGCGATCTGGGCAGCGCGGTCCGGCGCCGAGGCCATCCTCTGATGCAGCACCAACCAATCGATGACGGCGCTGGTGGGCCAGTTCGGCAGGTTGCGGCCGTCCACCGTCCCCAGCTGCCGCACCGTCGCCTTGTCGTGGCGCGCCAGCGCGGCCAGGGCGGCAATGCGCCGCGGTTCCTCGTCGGGCCGAGGCGACCAATGCCCACGTTCGATGCGCCCCTCCACGAAGGCGGCCAGGCCGTCGAGCGCCTTGGTGAGCTGCGTCGTAGGCAGGGCGCGCCCCGACTCCTGCGCGGCGGCCAGCAGATGGGCCGTCAGGACGTCGCTCCCCTGGGTGAGATGGCGCGACAGCGGGAAGTAGGCAAAGAGCCCATCGCTGTCCTGGTAGCTGGACAGCTGTCCCATCAGCCCCGCCCATGCGGCGTCGTCGTGCAAGGCGATGAATCGCGAACTCTGCTGCTCAAGGCAGGTGAACGGGTATTGCTCGAAGTAGCGCCTGACGCCGGGCAGCGCGCTCGACAGCCGAGGCTGAAGCCCGATCTGCAGTCCGCCACGTTTGACGCCCTGCGCCGGCAAGGCGTCGGCCGGAGCGGCGACGGGAAGGCTGAGCGGACCATCGAGTTGACGCAGTGTCGCCTGGAGCACCCGCAAGGGCACCGCCGCCTGGACGGCTTGCGTCGTCCGCATGGCGTCCTTGGCTCGCGCACCGCCCTGTTCCTCGGCTTGCGCTTCCCAGACGATGCGCTGCGCGCCTTCGGGGATCACGATGTCCCAACCTACTTCCTGCGCAGCGCCCGCCGCCAACTTCACGAGGCGTGCTTCCGTCGGCACCGGTTGCTCCCCGGCCTCCAGGCTGGCCTGCCCCTTGAGACTCACGCGCAAGTCCATTGCGCGCTGCGTCGCGTTGCGCACCGTGACCATGGCCTGGACGCGATCGCCTTCGCGCACGAGCGGCGGCAGGCCGGAGAGCAGTTGGAGGTCCTGGCTCACGTTGATGCTGCCCTCCCCCGTGCCAAAACGCTGCCCGGGCGCGTCCGCGACGGCAACCAGCCGAAAGCGCGTCAGCGAGTCGTTCAGCGTCACCTGGACGAGGGCTTCGCCCTGCGCGTTCAGCTTGACCACCGGCTGCCAGGCCAACAGCGTGTCGAAGAGTTCCCGCGTGGCGAAGCCGCCTCCACCACCGGCCGCCACCGCTTTCCGCCCGTAATGGCGCCGACCGATGATCTCGCTGTGCGCGGTCGCTGTCGTCACCCCCCAGGCGCGGCTCTGGATCATGCCTTCCAGCAGCTTCCAGCTCGGGTTCGGTGCCAAGGCCAGCAGGCCTTCGTCGACCGCCGCGAAAGCGATCTGCGCGTCGGGGACCGGCTTGCCATCCTGCGTGACCCGAAGCTTCACCTGGGCACTCTGGCGAACCCCATACTGGGGTTGCTGAGGCACCACCTCGACCTGCAGGCGATGCTTGGCCTGCCCGATCTCGATGGCCGCCATGCCGAACTTGAAGGAGGGTTTGGACAGGTCGACCATGGCCGTCGGCGGCTGGTAATCGCCGGAGGCCCGCCACTCACGCCACCAGTTGACCGGCTCGCGCCATCCCCAGGAGAAGAACGAATACCAGGGCACGTCACGCAAACGCCCCCGAAGGACCATCACGCCGACGTAGGCGTTCGGCGTCCAATTGCGGTCGATCTTCAAATCCAGCCAGGGATCACGCCCGGAGAGCCGCCGCACCTCGCTGTGGAGCACCCCTTCGCGTTCAACGGTGATCAGCGCGGTCGCCTCCCGGTAAGGCATGCGCACCTGGAAGCGGGCCGTCTCGCCCGGCTCATAGCGACGGCGTTCCGGGATCACGTCGATGCGGTCGTCGTTGTCCTGGGCGAACCACAGTTCACCGGCTCGCGTCACCCACAACGAGCGAGCGGCGCGCGCAGTGCGGCCACCCTCGTCCGCCGCCGAACCGAGCAGTTCGACCTGACCGCCCTGGTTCAGCTTGATTTCGCAGCGCATCAGTCCCATGGCGTCGGTCTTGCCGTTGCAGAGCTCTCCCAGGTCCTTCAGCTGGCGCTGATGCTCGTAGGCGTAGAAGCCTCCCACCAGACGCTTGCGCGTGCTCAGCGTCTGGATCTGACGCGCGCCCACGCTGATCTTCTGATTGGCGAGCGGCTTGCCGTTCGTGTCCAGCGCCACCGCCTGGATCTGCAAGGGCTGTCCGTTGGCGACCCAGCTCGGTGCGCGCAGGCCCACGACCACGTTCGCCGGCCACACGACTTGCGAAGCCGCACGCGTGTGCGTCTGGCCATCGGGATCCCGGTAGTTCAGCTCCACGCGCAGCTCGGATGGCCGGTCCACGGTGCCCTTCAGCGGCACCTTGAACTGGATCCCGCCTTTCGCGTCGGTCTGCAAGGCGAGCTTGTCGAGCAGCAACCGGCTCGTGCCGGCCGGACCGCCTGGAGCTTCGTCATCACCCGGGTCGCTTTCGCTCCCGCTGTCCGGCCCCTGCGCGGAGGGAGGATCGAACACGAAGTCCTCGAATCCTGGAAACTGGGCCCATCGAGCTTGCAACAGCGCACTCACCTCGGTCGCCGCCTTGGCCATCGGACCACCGGCCATGAAGTTCAATTGCGCCGCCCAGGATTGCTCCTGCGCACCGGGGGCAGGAGACTTCGGTGGAATCAGTCGCGCATCGACCAGCGGCACGCGGAACTCTTCCACCTTCACGCCGCCGCTGTCCCAACTCCGCGGTCCCGACGTTTCGCCGCTGCGCTCCATCACGAAGCGATAGCGTCCCAGCTTCGCGTCCGCGGGGACCTTCCAGGAACTCACGGCGTAGCGTGCCCCCTCCCAGCGCAGGTCCAGCGAGGCGACATCCTCGCCCGTCCCTTCGAACTGGATCCTCAGCCTGTTTGGCAGTTGATCCGCAGAAGGGTCGGAGAGACCCTGGACCGTCTCCAGACGGAAGAAATGCTTCATTGAGACCGTCTCACCGGCCCGCAGGAGAGGCCGATCGGTCACCGTATGCGCCCGTGCGGCGCGTTCAGAACCCCAGGCGACGGGCACGTTGAAACGCCACGGCTCGATGCCACGACTCCAACCGCTGAACATGAAGGCCATGTCCTGCGGCTTACCAGGCTGATCAAGCCGCGCCGTGATGAAGAGCCCCGACTCGGCAATGCACTCGCCACGCCCTCGATCCGCATCGAGGTTGGGGCGATCGATGCTTGCAAGTCCTCGCGCGTCGGTCCGCCCCGTCCACAGGGACTTGCCCCGACAGTCATACACCGACACCTGCGCCGATTCGACCGGACGACCTCCATCGAGCGAGGTCACCCAGACGAGGCTATCGTCTTTTCCCAGCTTGAAGTGCAGACCGAGATTGGTGACCAGGGTTCCGGTCCGGACGAACATCGGCTGAACGGGGTCGAGCAGCGATTGTCCGAGCTTCGGCGACTTCAGCTCGAGCACGTGATAGCCCGGTTGCGACAGCGGAATGCCGATCACGTCGATCGCCTTGTCCGGATTCGGTGGCGGTACCGTCATCGACTGCAGATCCGCCGCGCCCTTCAACCATTCGGACTTGCGGTCTTCCCATTCGTTCTGCTTGTGCAGCCGACCGTACCAACGAAGGATGTCAACGTCGTCGCTGATGCGCTTGATGCGTAGATGTCCGCCAGAACGCGGTTGCAGATCCGCTTGCACGTGCCGCATGCTCAGGGGCACGAGGCTGGGGCCCTTGAATTCCCACTCCACGATGCCAAAAGGTGCCGCCGCGAACTTGGCCAAGGGAGGCGCGGCGGCGGTCCGGATCTTCATCGGAAAACTCGCAGCGTTCGAGAGCGTTCGGCCACTCTCGTCCTTGATGCCAGGAGGGAGCTCCAGGACATAGTCCTGCTGTTCGGCCAGTGGCGCAGGAAAGCGCAACGAGGACAACGCGTTCGTCGAATCCTGATCCTGATCTGTCGGCAGAACCGGCGACAGGCTGACACCGCCTGGGCCCTTCAGCCTCACCTTGAGCGCTTGCTCTCTGACGATCGGCTCAGAGAAGGACACCGACAGGGGACGCACCGGTAGGCACGGCGCATTCGCGCGCTCACGTTCACAAGAGAAGTCCGCCGTCAGGGGAGGACGCACGGAGAAGTGCAACCGCCGCTCCCCACGTGTACGTACCGCCGCGTTGGATGCGCCAGTAATCCCGGGCCCCCAAACGAGACTGGCATCCGCGCCTGCTGGCAGCGGTCGTTTGCATGCAACAAGAATCCAGATCTCGCTGTCGGTATGCCGCTGCCCGACGGTTCGAAGTGCTGCATCGCGCTCCGCATTCGGCCGCAGCTCCACGGGAATGCGCTCACCAAGTGCCTTCGATTCGCACCACATGTTGGGCGCGACCGTGTCCAAGCGCGGCGTTCCGGACAGTTGGAGCAGGAAACGCTGATCCTCCTCGATGCGCCCGCCTTCCCATGGCCTCACCTGTCGCACGGTTGGCGCGCTCAGCTGGAACATGAACTGTTGAGCGCCGGACCAGCCCGGTGTCGCTCCGCGCGCGGTGGGGCGGAAATCGGCGCGCGCGGTGACAACGCACTTCGCGCCGGCGGCCAATGGACGGGAGAAGTCGAAGATCCACTCGCGCTCGTTAGTCCATCGACCTGTGCCGGCGACGTCGATGCCGTCGCACCGCAGCTCGACAGGACTAGGCAATCGGGGATCTCCGATACGTGCGACCTCAGCCTTGAAACGAACGACAACGTTCTGAACCGTAGCGATTTCTCCTTGAGGAGAAACGGACGCAATTTCGGCCGCGTTACAGGACGCGCCGATCGAAAACAATGCCAGTAGCGCCAGCTGCAAAAAGCTCGCTGTCTTTCGTGCTCGATACACACTCGCTCCTCGGAATCCCGGACGAGCAAGCAGTCTATTTCGCGCAAGACTGAAAACACAGCCCCACAAAAGGGGCCATCGCATCCCCCGAAAGTCGGCCGGGTGTTCAGCGCATCATTGACGATCGGAGAGATGCCGGAGAGCGGCATCCCAAATGCAAAACCCCTCGACTGTTTCCAATCGAGGGGTTTGCCGGATATTAGCCTGACGATGACCTACTTTCACACGGGAATCCGCACTATCATCGGCGCTG
>NZ_FOZE01000002.1 GCF_900113225.1 Mitsuaria sp. PDC51
AGGTCGCTCGTTCAGACGCCCACGCTTATCGGCTGTAAATTCTTAAAGAACATCGAAGCCGCTTTCGCCAACTTCGTCGCGTCGCTGATTTGTCGCCAGCAGCGCAGAAGCGAGATTATGAACGATTCTTTTTGAATCCGTCAAGCAGTCTGCGAAATTATTTTCAGCGTCGACTGCGAGAATCTCGCCGCCAAATGAAAACCGGGACAAGCCCGGCCATTCATCCGACATCCCCAGCAGTTCCTCCGGGGGATTCGCTGCGAGACAGATGTCTGTGCAGCGAAGACCGCGACTGTAGCACAGCAAAAGAACGGCTCACAAGGACTACAAAGGAAAGTTGTTGACGATTGGCCGCGTCTCGCACGAATCGCCGCCAAGTCCTTGTCGCACCGTGCCGAGCCCTCACCGCTCAATGAAAAAGACCCGCCGAAGCGGGTCTTTCCAAGGAGGCAATGTCGGAAGCGGAACTCAGTCCGCGTCCTGGAACGCTTCCTCGCGCTTGTTCTTGATGGAAGGCAGCATCACGACGACCACCATCAACGCCGCCGCGATCAGCAGGCCGGCGGACAGCGGCCGGGACAGGAAGGTGCTCCAGTCGCCCCGCGACAGCAGCAGCGCGCGGCGCAGGTTCTCTTCCATCATCGGGCCGAGGATGAAGCCCAGCAGCAGCGGCGCGGGTTCGCAGCTCAGCTTGTAGAAGATGTAGCCCACCACCGCGAAGGCCGCCGTCATGAACACGTCGAAGTTGTTGTTGTTCAGCGTGTAGGTGCCGATGCAGCAGAAAACGACGATGGCCGGGAACAGGAAGCGGTAGGGCACCGTCAGCAGCTTGATCCAGATGCCGATCAGCGGCAGGTTCAGGATCACCAGCATCAGGTTGCCGACCCACATCGAAGCGATCAGGCCCCAGAACAGTTCCGGGTTGCTGGTCATGACCTGCGGGCCGGGCTGGATGCCCTTGATGGTCATCGCGCCCACCATCAGCGCCATCACGGCGTTGGGCGGGATGCCCAGCGTCAGCATGGGGATGAAGGAGGTCTGCGCGCCGGCGTTGTTCGCCGACTCCGGACCCGCCACGCCCTGGATGGCGCCCTTGCCGAACTTCTCCGGGTGCTTGGAAAGCTTCTTCTCCAGCGTGTAGGCCGCGAACGAGGACAGCAGCGCGCCGCCACCGGGCAGCACGCCCAGCACCGAGCCCAGCGTGGTGCCGCGCAGCACCGCCGGCCAGGCGTCGTGGAAGTCCTGCTTGGTGGGCCACAGGCCCTTCACGCTCTTGGTGAAGACCTCGCGATGCTCGGCCGGTTGGCCCAGGTTCGCGATGATCTCGCCGAAGCCGAAGATGCCCATGGCGATCACGACGAAGTTGATGCCGTCGGTCAGCTCGGGGATGTCGAACGAGAAGCGCGGCGTGCCGGAAATGACGTCGGTGTTGATCTGTCCGAGCAGCAGGCCCAGCAGGATCATCGCGATCGCCTTGACCAGCGAGCCCGAAGCCAGCACGACCGCACCGATCAGGCCCAGCACCATCAGCGAGAAGTACTCGGCGGGACCGAACTTGAAGGCCAGCTCGGTCAGCGGCGGCGCGAAGGCCGCGATGACCACCGTGCCCACGCAGCCGGCGAAAAACGACCCCAGGCCGGCGGCCGCCAGCGCGGCGCCCGCCCGGCCCTGGCGGGCCATCTGGTAGCCGTCGATCGCGGTCACCACGGACGACGATTCGCCGGGCACGTTGATCAGGATCGCGGTGGTGGAGCCGCCGTACTGCGCGCCGTAGTAGATGCCGGCAAGCATGATCAGCGCCGGCGTCGCGTCCAGCGAATAGATCGAGGGCAGCAGCATCGCGATCGTCGCGACCGGGCCGAGGCCGGGCAGCACGCCGATCAGCGTGCCCAGCACCGCGCCGCCAAAGGCATAAAGCAGGTTCTGCAGCGTGAACGCGGTGCCGAACCCCAGTATCAGGTTGTTGATCAGATCCATGTGGGTCTCCTCAGCCGCCCAGGAAGGTGGGCCAGACAGGGATCACCAGGTTCAGACCCCAAACAAAGATGCCCCAGCTGCCGATGGTCAGGACCACGCTGCTGAGCAGCGCGTCGCGCCAGTGGAATTCATCGCTGGCCAAGGAGACGCAGGTGATGAGCAGCGGCAGCGTGACGACCATGCCCAGCCGCGGCAGCGCGAAGCCGAACAGCACGATCGAGCCCACCACGATCAGCAGCGGCTTCCAGGCGAAGGCGCCGACCGGCTGGCCGCCCTCCGACTCGATCGTCAGCGCCTTGAACAGCACCACCGCGCCAAGCAGCGCGAGCAGGATGCCCAATCCGAACGGGAAGTAGGCGGGCCCGGGGCGGGCCGAGGAGCCAAAGCTGTAGTTCACTGCCGAGCCCCACGCGAACGCGACGCCAACGACCACGAACATCAGCCCTGACCAGAAGTCGCGTTGACTCTTGATCTTCATCGAGGGAACCTCTAGCGGCATGAATGGCGGCGATTCTAGGAATCGAGCCCCCTCCAGGCTCTGTGGTTATCACGTAATGGACCACACCGCCCCTCGCCCCGCCCATGCGGGGAGCTTCACACCCCCGTAGGCATGGGGCCCGCGCGCTGTCTGCGGGGACTTACCCGCCCCATGAGCGAGGGGCGTCCGCGCGACGTCCGCCGCTCAGTTTTCCCAGGTGGGCGTGCTGCGCAGGACCTCTTCCATCGTGGTGAGGCCTTCCGCGACCTTCATGGCGCCGGCCAGGCGCAGCGGACGCAGGCCTTCCTGGAGCGCCTGCCGGCGCAGCGCCGACATGTCGGTATTGGGGTGCAGATGCTTGCGCACGCTGTCGGACATCAGCAGCAGCTCGTACAGGCCGGCGCGGCCGCGGTAGCCGGTGTTGCGGCAATCCAGGCAGCCGACCGGCCGGTACGGCTTGACGCCGCCGTTCAGGCGCCACGGCTTGAGCATCTCGTTGAGCGACTCCCGCGTGACCTCGGGATCCGGCGCCTTGCAGCTGGGGCACAGGGTACGCACCAGGCGCTGGGCCAGCACGCCGATCACCGTCGCGTCGATCAGGTAGTTCGGCACGCCCAGGTCCACCATCCGGGTGATGGCCGACGCGGAATCGTTGGTGTGCAGCGTCGAGAACACCAGGTGGCCGGTCAGCGAAGCCTGGATCGCCATCTCGGCCGTCTCCAGGTCGCGGATCTCGCCGACCATGATGATGTCCGGATCCTGGCGCATCAGCGCGCGCAGGCCCTCGGCGAAATTGAAATCGATGGCGGGCTGCACCTGCGACTGGTTGAACGCCGGCTCGATCATCTCGATCGGGTCCTCGACGGTGCAGACGTTGACCTCCTCGGTGGCCAGGCGCTTGAGCGTCGAATACAGCGTCGAGGTCTTGCCGCTGCCCGTCGGGCCGGTGACCAGGATGATCCCGTGCGGACGCGCCGTCAGGCGGGTCCAGCGCTCGGCGTCGTGGCCGGAGAACCCGAGCTGGGCCAAATCCTTGACCGCCGTGTCGGGGTCGAAGATCCGCATCACCATCTTTTCGCCGAAGGCGGTGGGCAGGGTCGACAGCCGCATTTCCACTTCCTCGCCGGCCGGATTGCGCGTCTTGATGCGGCCGTCGAGCGGGCGGCGCTTCTCCACCACGTCCATGCGGCCGAGCAGCTTGATGCGCGCGGTCATCGCGCTCATCACCGAGGGCGGCAGCTGGTAGACGGTGTGCAGCACGCCGTCGATGCGGAAGCGGATCACGCCCATCTCGCGGCGCGGTTCCAGGTGGATGTCGCTGGCGCGCTGGTCGAAGGCGTACTGCCAGAGCCAGTCCACCACCTGCACCACGCCCTGGTCGTTGGCGTCGAGCTGGCGATTGCTGCGGCCCAGCTCGACCAACTGCTCGAAGCTGGCCGGCTGGTTGACCTCCCCGCTCTTCGTCGCCGCGCGCACCGACCGGGCCAGCGTGAAGAACTCGGTCGTGAAGCGCGCAATCTCCTGCGGATTGGCCAGCACCAGCTTTACCCGCTTGCGGGTGTGGGACTCGATCTGCGGCACCCAGCCGGCCTCCAGCGGCTCCGCGGTGGCGATGGTCACGTCGGTCAGGCCGACCAGGATGGGCAGGCAGCGCCGGGCCTCGGCGTAGCTGGCGGACATCACGTCGGCGACGCGGCCCACGTCGACCTTGAGCGGGTCGATGCGGACATACGGCAGCTTCAGGCGGCCGGCCAGCCATTCGGTGAGCGCCTCGATGTCCAGCGGCCGGCCGTTGGCCGCGCGGGTCAGGCCGGCGTTGCCCAGCCGGATCAGCGGATGCTGCGCGCTGTGGCTCGCGCCGAAGCGGGCCTCGGTGCGCTGGACCTGCTCGGCGTCGATGACGCCATCCTCCGCGAGCCAGTGCAGCAGCTGGCGCCACTCGAGGCGCTGGCCGCCGCCCTCGGCGGCCTTGGGCTTGGCGGGCCCGGGGGCGCTCGCCGGCGGGCGCGGCACGCTCGTTGGCGCGCTTGTTGTCGCAGTCATTGGCGCGGTGGATGGCGCCGGGCTGGCGGCCGGCGCGCCCTTGTCCTTGGCGCTGGTCGACGGGGTGTGCTTCATGGTCACTCGCCGGAGTCCGCGGCGGCGGAAGCCGCGTGGAGTTGCTGGATCACGTTCATCGGCAGCGGCCGCACCAGCTTCAGCCATTTGCGCGCCGGCAGCTCGTGTCTGGCCTCGATGTGGTCGGCGCGCTGCTCGAGCACCTCGCGGGTCGGCACCTCGACGCCGCGCGCGGCCACGACGATGGTGTTGCCCTCACGGGTCGGCGTCAGGTGCCAGACCTGGTCGGTGCCGAACACCTTGGCGATCCGCGCCGCGCTGCGCGCGAAGCTGGCGCTGCGGCCGAACAGGTTCACCGTCATGAGCCCGCCGTCGGCCAGCACGCGACGGCAGTCCGCGTAGAAGGCTTCATCGTCCAGCACCGGCGCCGCCGCCTCGTGGTCGTAGAGGTCGACGTTCAGCACCTGCGCCATGCCCCAGTTCGCCGCGTCGGCCACCCACTGGCCGGCGTCCTCGTTGAGCACCCGCAGCCGCTCGTCGTCGTCGGGCAGGTGGAACCAGTGCCGGTTGGCGCTGATGACGGTCGGGTTGATCTCGACCGCGGTGGTCTTCATCTTCAGCTGCTTGCGGCAGAAGCGCGTCAGCGCGCCGGCGCCCAGGCCCAGCTGCACCGCCTGGCCCTGGGTCATCTCGCGGGTGTCGCGCCAGAGCATCCAGGCCATCATGCGCTGGACGTATTCCAGCTCCAGCTTCTCCGGCTTCTTGACCCGCATCGCGCCCTGGACCCAGATCGAGTCCAGATGCAGGAAGCGCACGCCGTCGAATTCGCTCAGCGTCGCCTCGACCCACTCGGTCTTTCTGCCGCCCTTGTTGTTCTTCGAGTCCCGGTGCTTGCTCACGGCTGTCGTTCCCATGCCGGGTCCTCGGGGGCCCGCGCTGTGCTCAGGTGTCGTTCGAAGGCCCGGCGAGTTCCCGCCAGGCGCGAAGCTTGTCATCGTAGGGCATCGTGTAGGCGGGGCTGGAGCTGGGCAGCCCCAGAACGCGGTAACGGGCTGCAAGCGGACCGAGCTGCCGGAGCCCGAAACGCAACGCGGTGCCGCCATTGAAGCCGATCGTGCGCAGCGCCGGCAGTTGCGCGATCAGTCGCCCCAGGTCGCTGGCGAAGGGATTGCGGATCGCGCTGTCGAGGCTGCCGGCGCGCTCGGTCTCGGTGATGACGTCCCAGACGGCGATGCGATGCGCGCGCAGCGCGGCCAGGCGTTCCGCGTAGCCCATGGCGACGAGGTCGACGCCGAAGACCTCGCCGACCAGGCGCCAGAACTGGTTGCGCGGATGGCCGTAGTACTGCTGCGCGCGCAGCGAGGCCACGCCGGGAAAGCTGCCCAGCAGCAGCCATTCGGCGTCGGGCGCATGCACCGGCGCCAGGCCCTGCCAGCGTGTCGCGTCGAAGGCGGCGCCCGCGTCAGCCATTGGATGGCAGAAGCGCGGCCAGCCGCGGCAGCGCGGCGTGCGCATTGCGCGTGGTGATCGCGGCGGCCTGCGCGGGCGTCCAGCCGCGCAAGCCGGCCAGGCACGCGCCGATGCGCGGCAGCTCGCCCGGCTCGTTGCGCGAGCTCGCACCGGCGGCGCGCTCCTCGGCGGTGCGATACAGCCAGTGCGGCGGGATGTCGGGCGCGTCGGTCTCGACGACGAGCGCCTCTTCCGGCAGCTCGGCCGCCAGGCGGCGGATCTGCAGCGAGCGGTCGAAGGTCACCGTGCCGCCGAAGCCCAGCTTGAAGCCCAGCGCGAGGAAGGCGTCCGCCTGCTGCCGGCTGCCGTTGAAGGCATGGCCGATGCCGCCGGTCTCCAGGCCGATGCGGCGCAAGCCGGCAAGCAGCGGGTCCGCGCTGCGGCGCACATGCAGGATGACCGGCAGCCCGTGGCGCTTCGCGAGCTTCAGCTGCTCCAGGTAGAAGAACCGCTGCCTGGCCTCGTCCAGGTCCTTGACGAAGAAGTCCAGCCCGATCTCGCCGATGCCGACCAGCCGCGGATCGTCGCGGCACTCGGCGAGCATCCGGTCGAGCCGCCCGAGGTCGTCCTCGCGCGCCTGCATCACGTAGAGCGGATGGATCCCGAGCGCGTAGCTGAACCCCTGCGCGTGCGCCAACGCCCTCACCCGCTCGAAGTTGCCGGCGACCACCGCCGGGATCACGATCTGCGACACCCCGGCCGCGCGGGCGCGCGCCACGACGGCGTCACGATCCGCGTCGAACTCCGACGCGTCGAGGTGGCAATGGGTGTCGGTCCACATGGGTCCGCGGGGCTCCACCGACGGCGGCGCGGTCCGGGGACCGCTCAGCGGAAGACCACCGTGCGGTGGCCGTTGAGCAGCACGCGGTGTTCGGCATGCCACTGGATCGCTCGGGCGAGCGTCACGCATTCGGTGTCGCGGCCGATGGCCACCAGCTGGTCCGGCGTCATCGAGTGGTCGATGCGGGCCACGTCCTGCTCGATGATCGGGCCCTCGTCGAGGTCGGAGGTCACGTAGTGCGCGGTCGCGCCGATCAGCTTGACGCCGCGCTCATGGGCCTGGTGGTACGGGCGCGCGCCCTTGAAGCTGGGCAGGAAGCTGTGATGGATGTTGATCGCCCGGCCTTCCAGGAAGCGGCACATCTCCGGCGACAGGATCTGCATGTAGCGCGCCAGCACGACCAGGTCGATCTGCTGCTCCTCGATCAGATCGCGGATCTTGCGCTCCTGGGCCTGCTTCTGCTCGTCGGTCGCGTGCAGCAGCGGCAGGTGGTGGAAGGGGATGTCGTGCGAGGCGGCCAGCTGATAGAAGTCGCGATGGTTGGAGACGATGGCCGGGATCTCGATCGCCAGGTGGCCGGTCTGCACGCGGAACAGCAGGTCGTTCAGGCAGTGTCCGAGCTTGGACACCAGCAGCAGCACGCGCGTCTTGCGCTGCGCGTCGACCAGTTCCCAGTCCATCGCCAGCCGGCCGGCCAGCGGGGCGAAGGCCTCGCGCAGGGCGGCGGCGGGACGGGGCGTGGCGCACTCGAACTCGATCCGCATGAAGAAGCGGCGGTGGTCGGCGTCGCCGTGCTGGGCCGAGGTCAGGATGTTGGCGCCCTGCTCCAGCAGGACGCCGGTGACGGCGTGGACGATGCCGGCCTGGTCGGGGCAACTGAGCTTCAGGATGAAGCGGGTGGACGGGGCGTCAGGGGAATGCGTCGAGGCGGTCATGATGCCGCGCATCGTAATCCAGCGGCCGCCGCGGCCCGGGGCGGCCCCGGGCCGCATGCCTCGCGATCGGGCAACCCAGCCTCGATGCCGGGCTGCGTCGCCCGGCTCAGGTTGTCGTCGGCTGCAGCGGCTGCAGCGCGCCGCCCACCAGGCGGCGCTGGTGCTCGCAGCGCATCGCCAGGTCCTGGTCGTGCGTGACCATCACGAAGGCGGTGCCCAGCTCACGGGCCATCTCCAGCATCAGGTCGAAGACCGTCGCCGCGGTGCTGCGGTCCAGGTTGCCGGTGGGCTCGTCGGCCAGCACGCAGGCCGGGCCGGTGACCAGCGCGCGGGCGATGGCCACGCGCTGGCGCTCGCCGCCGGACAGTTCGCCGGGCCGGTGCTGCACCCGCGCGCCCAGGCCGACGCGCGACAGCACCCGGGCCGCCTGCTCCCGCGCCTGCTCCTGCGGCACCCGGCGGATGCGCAGCGGCATCGCGACGTTGTCCAGCGCGCTGAATTCCGGCAGCAGGTGGTGGAACTGGTAGATGAATCCCAGGTGCTGGTTGCGCCACTCGCCGCGCGCCTGCTCGCCGAGCGAGCCCAGGTCCCTCCCCATCAGCTCGACCCGGCCGGCGGACGGCTTGTCCAGCCCGCCGAGCAGGTGCAGCAGCGTGCTCTTGCCGGAGCCCGACGCGCCCAGCACCGCCAGCGTCTCGCCGGCCTTCACCGTGAGATCCAGGCCGTGGAAGACCTGCACGTCGAGCGGTCCCTCGACGAAGCGCTTGCCCAGGCCCAGGCCCTGCAGCACCACCTGCCCGGCGGGGATCCGCGCGGCGGCGGCCGCTGCCGGCTTCATGTCCTTCCCCTCATTCATAACGCAGCGCCTCCGCCGGTTGGACGCGGCTGGCGCGCCAGCTCGGGTACAGCGTCGCGACGAACGCCAGGATCAGCGAGGTCACGGTGATCGGCACGATGTCCGACCACTGCGGATCGCTCGGCATGTGGCTGATCACGTAGATGCTGGCCGGCAGGAAGGTGGTGTGCAGCAGCCGCTCGATGAAGGGGACGATCACGTCCAGGTTGTGCGCGACCACCAGGCCCAGGCCCAGGCCGCCCAGCGTGCCGATCACGCCGGCCAGCGCGCCCTGGATCATGAACACGCCCATGATCGAGCGCGGACTCGCGCCCAGCGTGCGCAGGATCGCGATGTCAGCCTGCTTGTCGGTCACCGTCATCACCAGCGTCGACACCAGGTTGAAGGCCGCGACCGCCACGATCAGGGTCAGGATGATGCCCATCATCCGCTTCTCGACCTGGACCGCGTCGTACCAGTTCGCGTTGGTGCGGGTCCAGTCGCGCACGTAGATGGCGCGGCCGTCCTGCAGCATCTGGCGCTGCAACTGGGCGCCGACCTCGCGCGCCTGCTGGACGTCGCGCAGCTTCAGCTGCACGCCGCTCGGCGTGCCGGTGCGGAAGACCTTGGCGGCGTCGGCCACATGGATCAGCGCCAGGCCGCTGTCGTACTCGTAGTGACCCGCCTCGAAGACACCCACCAGCGTGAACTGGCGCAGCGTCGGCTGCACGCCCAGCGGCGTCACCTGGCCCGAAGGAATCGCCAGCGTGATCTTGTCGCCCCGCTGCACGCCCAATTGACGCGCGAGTTCCACGCCCAGGATCACGTTCCACTGGCCAGGCACCAGGCGCGCCAGCAAACCCTCCTTCGCCAGCTCCGCCGCGATCGGCGTCACCCCCGGCTCGAAGGCCGGGTCGATGCCACGCACGATCGTCCCGCGCATGTCGGAACCGCGCGCAATCAACGCCTGGCCCGCGACGAACGGCGCGGCGGCAACCACCTCGGGATTCTTCTTTGCAGCGTCGGCGACGGAGCGCCAGTCCGGCAAACCCTCGCCGCTGTCGTTCAGCAACTCCACGTGCGCGATCACCGACAACATCCGCGAACGCACCTCCTTCTGGAAGCCGTTCATCACCGAGAGCACGATGATCAACGCAGCAACACCCAGCGCGATGCCAAACATCGACACGCCAGAAATGAAGGAGATGAAGCGGTTGCGGCGCCCCCCTCGCCCAGCTCGCGTGTAGCGCCAGCCGATCTGCAACTCATAGGGCCAATTCATAGGGGGTGGATGCTAACCGCTCCCTTTCGGCTGAGCGCTTAGGGGAGGCTGATGAGCGACGGCTTGCGGAACAGGCCCGAGGCCGTCGGCGCCGCTCGCAGGGCGCCAACTCGCTCCGCTCACCTGCGGTTCGCTTTGCTCGGACAGACGGCGCCCCAGTCAGTTCTGGAAGCTCGCAGCACCAACGGCCTCGGGCCTGTTCCGCAACCCGCGATGCACCGAGCCGCCCCCCTGCGTCGGCAGGGCGCGTCGTCAGCGCTCCCCGTCAGTGCGCCTCGTCCCAGTTGGCGCCGACACCCACTTCGGCCAGCAGCGGCACCTTCAGCGCCGCGACGCCAGCCATCAACGTCGGCACCTCGGACTTCACCCAGTCCAGTTCCTCGTCCGGCACCTCGAAGACCAGCTCGTCATGCACCTGCATCACGATGCGCGTCTTCTTCGCCTGCTCATCCAGCGCCTGCTGCACCGCGATCATCGCCAGCTTGATCAGATCCGCCGCCGTGCCCTGCATCGGCGCGTTGATCGCCTGGCGCTCGGCGCCGCTGCGCCGCGGTCCGTTGCCTGAATTGATCTCCGGCAGCCACAGCCGGCGACCGAAGACCGTCTCCACATAGCCCTTCGCCTTGGCGAATTGCTTGGTGTCGTCCATGTACTGGCGCACGCCGGCGAAACGGGTGAAGTAGCGGTCGATGTAATCCTTCGCGGCCTTCTGCTCGATGCCCAGCGATTGCGCCAGCCCGAAGGCGCCCATGCCGTAGATCAGGCCGAAATTGATCGTCTTGGCATAACGGCGCTGCTCCGGCGTGACCCCGTCCAGCCCGCCCCCGAAGACCTCCGCCGCCGTCGCCCGGTGCACGTCCTGGCCCTCCTGGAAAGCCTTGAGCAGGCCCGGGTCCTCGCTCATGTGCGCCATGATCCGCAGCTCGATCTGCGAGTAGTCCGCCGACACGATCACATGGCCCGGCGGCGCGATGAAGGCCTCGCGCACGCGACGGCCGTCCGCCGTGCGGATCGGAATGTTCTGCAGGTTGGGCTCGTTGCTCGACAGCCGCCCCGTCACCGCCACTGCCTGCGAGTAGGTCGTGTGCACCCGCCCCGTCTTCGCGTTGACCATCAGCGGCAGCTTGTCGGTGTAGGTGCTCTTGAGCTTGGACAGCGCGCGGTACTCGAGGATCTTGGCCGGCAGCGGGAAGTCCGCCGACAGCTTCTCCAGCACCTCCTCGTCGGTGGACGGCGCGCCAGTGGCGGTGCGCTTGACCACCGGCAGGCCCAGGCGGTTGAACAGGATCTCGCCGATCTGCTTGGGCGAGCCGATGTTGAAGGGCTGGCCGGCGATCTCGTAGGCCGCCTGCTCGGCGGCCACCATGCGCTGGCCCAGGTCGGCGCTCTGCGCCTGCAGCTTGGCCGCGTCGATCAGCACGCCGGTGCGCTCGATGCGCGCCAGCAGCGCCGACACCGGCATCTCGACCTGCTCGTAGATGAACTTCAGTCCCGCATCCGCCTCCAGCCGCGGCAGCAGCGTCTGGTGCACATGCAGGCACATCTCGGAGTCCTCGCAGGAATACTCCGAGGCCTTCGCCACCTCGACCTGCGCGAACGGGATCTGGTGCGCGCCCTTGCCGCACAGGTCCTCGTAGCTCAGCCCCTTGCGACCCAGCACGCGGTCGGCCAGCGCCTCCAGGCCGTGGCTGCGATGCGCCTCCAGCACATAGCTCTCGAGCATCGTGTCGTAGGCCGTGCCCTGCACGGCGATGCCGTGGTTGGCCAGCACGTGGGTGTCGTACTTGACGTTCTGGGCGACCTTCTTCTTCAGCGGATCCTCGAACCACGGCTTCAGGCGGGCGAGCACCTCGTCCATCGGCAGCTGCTCGGGCGCGTCGGGGCCTTCGTGGCGCAGCGGGATGTAGGCCGCCTCGCCCGGCTTGACGCTGAAGCTGATGCCGACGATGCGCGCCTGCATCGGGTCGAGCGAATCGGTCTCGGTGTCGAAAGCGGCCAGCTCCGCCGCGTTCAGCTGCTCGATCCAGGCGTCCAGGCGCGACAGGTCGACGATGGTCTCGTAGCGCTTGTCCACGGGGATCGCGGGATGAGCATGCTGCGCGAACGCGTCGGCCGCGGGCGCGCCGCCGAGGTCCGCCTCGGGCGCGACGCGCTTGGGCGCCTCGCCGCCGAGACGGGCTTCCAGGTCGCGCTTCCAGGTCTTGAAGCCGTTGCGCGCGTAGAACTCCAGCAGGCCCGCCTCGTCGACCGGGTTGAAGGCGAGCGCCTCCAGCGCCGGCCAGCCGGTCACGTGCAGGCACAGGTCGCAATCGACCTTGACGGTCACCAGCTTGCGGCCCATCGGCAGCCAGTCCAGCGCCTTGCGCAGGTTGTCGCCGGCCACGCCCTTGATCTTGTCGGCGTTGGCGATGACGCCGTCCAGCGAGCCATGCTCGCCGATCCACTTGGCCGCGGTCTTGGGGCCGACCTTCTCGACGCCGGGCACGTTGTCGACCGTGTCGCCCATCAGCGTCAGGTAGTCGATGATCCGGTCCGGCGGGACGCCGAACTTGGCCACGACGCCGGCCTCGTCCAGCTTCTCGTTGCTCATCGTGTTGATCAGCGAGACATCCGGCGTCACCAGCTGCGCCAGGTCCTTGTCGCCGGTCGAGATCACCACCTGGTGACCCGCCTGCGCCGCCACCCGCGACAGCGTGCCGATGCAGTCGTCCGCCTCGATGCCGGGCACGGTCAGCACCGGCCAGCCCAGCAGCTTCACCACTTCATGGATCGGGTCGATCTGCGCCCGCAGGTCGTCGGGCATCGGGGCGCGCTGGGCCTTGTACTCGGGGTACCACTCGTCGCGGAAGGTCGGGCCGGAGGCGTCGAAGACGCAGGCAGCGTGCTCGGCGCCGTAGTCGTCGCGCAGCTTCTTCAGCATCGCCACCATGCCGTGGATGGCGCCGGTGGGCTGGCCCTCGGGCCCGCGCAGGTCGGGCATGGCGTGATAGGCGCGATAGAGGTAGCTGGAACCGTCGACCAGCAGCATCAGAGGTTTGCTCATCCCGCCATTGTTGCAGGCGCGCGCCATCCGCCGTGTCAGCAGCCTGCGCCTGACGCGGCCCCTCGCCCAGGGGAACAGGGTTTTCGAGGAGGCGGGCATAGAATCGGCGCCACCATGAAAACCACCCGCCTCGCCGCCCTGTTCGCCCTCCTGGCCGCCACCGCGCTCCAGGTCCACGCGGCCGACGCGCCGCCCCCGGCCCCGGCGCCCGCCGAAACGGTGAAGTTCCGCGACGTGCCCGAGGTGAAGGTCGAGCAGCTCGTCAACGAGGACGACAAGGTCCGCATCGAGGAGACCCGGGTGCGGGGCCTGACCCAAAAGGTCGTGGTCAAGAACAAGGACAGCAAGGCGCCCGAGTACGAGATCCTGCTCGGCGACGGCGGTCGCGACATCCCCACCCGCCAGGGCGCCGACCGCGGCAACGCGGGCTCGCGGGTCTGGCGCCTCTTCAATTTCTGACCGCCCCGGCGCGACCCGCGCGGGTCGGCCCCCGGTCCGTTCCCTTTCCCCCTTCATGGCCGTATTCACCGACGTCTCGACCGAGCAGGCGCAAGCGCTGCTGGACACCCTGGCCCTGGGCGAGCTGCAGGCGCTCAAGGGCATCACCGCCGGCATCGAGAACACCAACTACTTCGTCACCACCGTCCGCGGTGGCGAGTCGCACGAGTACGTGCTGACGATCTTCGAGCGCCTGAGCTTCGAGCAGTTGCCCTTCTACCTGGAGCTGATGCGGCACCTGGCGCGCAAGGGGGTGCCGGTGCCCGCGCCGCAGCCCGACGCGCAGGACCGCATCCTGCACACGATCGCCGGCAAGCCGGCCGCGGTCGTGGACAAGCTGCGCGGCGGCCACCAGCTCGCGCCGGACCAGTTCCACTGCGAGCAGGTCGGCGCCGGCCTGGCCCGGATGCACCTGGCCGGCCAGGATTTCCCGCTGCACCAGGACAACCTGCGCGGCCTGCCCTGGTGGCGCGAGACCGTGCCGCTGGTGCTGCCGCACCTGGCGCCGGACCAGGCCGCGCTGCTCAAGGCCGAGCTCGCCTTCCAGGAACAGCTCGCGCCCAGCGCCGCGGCGCTGCCGCGCGGCCCCATCCATGCCGACCTGTTCCGCGACAACGTCATGTTCGACGGCCTGCCCGGCCGGGAGATGCTCAGCGGCTTCTTCGACTTCTACTTCGCCGGCGTCGACATCTTCCTGTTCGACCTGTGCGTCTGCCTGAACGACTGGTGCATCGACCTGGACAGCGGCCGCCTGGACGAGCAGCGCGCCACCGCCTTCGTCAAGGCCTACGAGTCGGTGCGCCCGCTGAGCGGCGCCGAGCACCGCCTGCTGCCGGGCCTGCTGCGCGCCGCCGCGCTGCGCTTCTGGATCTCCCGCCTGTGGGACTTCCATTTGCCCCGCGAGGCCAGCCTGCTCAAGCCCCACGATCCCACCCATTTCGAGCGCGTCCTGCGCGAGCGCATCGCCAAGCCGTGGCATGCGCTGGAGTCCCTCCCATGATCCTGCACCTCCAATCGGTCCCGCCGCGCAACGGCCTGCTGTGGGTGCGCCATGGACTGAAGGTGCTGCAGCGCAAGCCGATCGCGCTGATCGGCCTGTTCGGCCTGTTCGCGCTGTTCAACATCGCCATCAACTTCGTGCCGCTGATCGGGCAGGTGCTGTCGGCGGGCTCGCTGCCGCTGATGTCGCTGGGCTTCATGCTGGCCGCCCACCAGGTGCTGCAGGCGCAGACGCCCACTGCCTCGGTGTTCCTGCAGCCGCTGCGGCTCACGCCCGAGCGGCGGCGCGCCCAGCTGCTGCTGGGCCTGGCCTGCGCGCTGTCCCTGATGGCCGCCGGCGCGCTGTCGCTGCTGGTGGACGGCGGCGCGCTGCTGACGCTGCTCGAGATGCGCCAGAGCGGCCAGAGCGACGCCGCGATCGAGGCCGCCATGGCCGCCAATCCGATGCTCTTCTTCGGCGGGCTGCTGCGCATGGTCCTGCTGATGGCGGTGCTGGTGCCCTTCACCCTGGCCCCGGCGCTGATCCACTGGGGCGGCCAGGGCGTCATGCAGTCGCTGTTCTCGTCGGTGCTGGGCCTGTGGCGCAACAAGGGCGCCTATGCGCTGTTCGGCGTGGCCTGGATCGGGCTGAGCTTCGCCGGCCTGATCGTGCTGACCCTGTTCGCCGTGCTGCTGGGACAGCCCGGCCTGGCGCAGGTGCTGGCGGTGCCGCTGGTGATGGCGCTGGCCACGGCCCAGTTCTGCTCCATGTATTTCGTGTTCATCGACTGCTTCATGTTCGGCGCGCCCCGCGACCTGCCGGAGTCTCCCGGTACCCCGGGCACGCCCGGCTGACCCCCCGCCGGGCGCCCTGCGCCCGCGCGTTCCCCCGGACAGCGTCCTCACGACGATTTCACAGCATCGTCACTTGCTCTTCGCAGAATCCGCCCGCCTTTTCATTTGCAGCGGAGCCTTCAAGAATGAGCAAGCAGCACGACCTCGTGGCCAGCCAGTCCGACGTCAACGAGTACGACGAGGATGCCGTCCTCAACCCGTCCGCCAATCCCCATTTCGAGGACATCCTCGCCGCGCGCCTGTCGCGCCGCGTCGCCCTGAAGGGTGGCATCAGCACCACCGCGGCGGCGCTGCTCGGCGGCTCGCTCCTGAGCGCCTGCGGCAGCGACGATGACAGCACCCCGGCTCCTGCGCCCGCCCCGGCACCCGCTCCGGCCGCGCTGAAGATCGGCTTCACCGCGGTCGCCAAGAACAAGAACGACCTGGTGACGGTGCCCGAGGGCTACAACGTCAGCATCCTGCACGCGCTGGGCGATCCGATGCACTTCGGCGACGAGTCCTGGAAGGACGACGGCTCCGAGGCCGCCGACTCCTACAACCGCCGCATCGGTGACGGCCACGACGGCATGTACTGGTTCGGCATGAGCGACGCCGGCGCCTTCGACGCCAAACGCTCGGACCGCGGCCTGCTGGCGGTGAACCACGAGTACGTCGTCGCGCCCTACGGCCTGCACCCCGCCGGCCGCGCCGCGGGCGCCACGCGCAACGCCACCGAGGTCGAGAAGGAGATCTACGCGCACGGCGTCAGCGTCGTCGAGGTCAAGCGCGACGGCGCCAACACGACGATGGTGCGCGGCTCGCGCTACAACCGCCGCGTGACCTCGGCCACGACGATGGACATCACCGGCCCGGCCAAGGGCCACCTGCTGCTGCAGACGCTGTTCAGCCCGACCGGCGTGCAGACCCGCGGCACCAACAACAACTGCGCCAATGGCTACACGCCGTGGGGGACCTACCTGACCTGCGAGGAGAACTACCTCAACGTGATCAGCCGGGCCGCCGGCGATGACGCGCTGCGGGCGGGCGGCGCCAAGGAGGTGTCCAGCCTCAACCGCTACGGCCTGCCGCAAAACCGCAAGAGCCCCTACCTGTGGGACACCGCGGGCACGGCCGACCTGTTTGCGCGCTGGAACTCGTCGGTGACCGGCGCCTCCGCCGCGGCCGACTACCGCAACACGATCAACACCTTCGGCTGGGTGGTGGAGATCGACCCGTTCGCGCCGGACTCGACGCCGGCCAAGCGCACCGCGCTGGGCCGCTTCAACCATGAAGGCGCCTGGCCGGCGGAAGCCGTCGCCGGCAAGCCGATCGTGATCTACATGGGCGACGACTCGCGCAACGAGTACATCTACAAGTTCGTCTCCAAGGCCAACTGGGACGCGGCCGACATCGGCAAGGGCATGGCCGCCGGCGCCAAGTACCTGGACGAAGGCACGCTGTACGTCGCCAAGTTCAATGCCGACGGCACCGGCAGCTGGGTGGAACTGAGCTTCGGCAAGAACGGCCTGGACGGGACCAACGCGACCTACGCCTTCGCCGACCAGGGCGACGTGCTGATCAACGCGCGCCTGGCGGGCGACGTCGTCGGCGCCACGAAGATGGACCGGCCGGAATGGGGCGCGGTGCATCCGACCAACGGCGAGGTCTACATGACCCTGACCAACAACAGCAACCGCGTGGCCAACACCGCGACGCCGACTGGCAGCCAGCTCAAGCCGGACGCCGCGAACCCGCGCTACTACGAGGACCTGAAGGGCGCCAGCTCGCAGAAGGGCAACCCGAACGGCCACATCATCCGCTGGAAGGAAGACGCGGCCGACGTGACCAAGATGACCTGGGACGTCTACCTGTTCGGCGCGCAGGCCGATGCGGCGGCGGACATCAACCTGTCCTCGCTCACCGATGTCAACGACTTCTCCAGCCCCGACGGCCTGTACTTCGACAAGCGCGGCATGCTGTGGATCCAGACCGACGACGGCGCCTACACCGACGTGACCAACTGCATGATGCTGGCGGCGCTGCCGGGCAAGGTCGGCGACGGCGGCGTGGCCACGGCCGCGGGCGGCACGCAGACCCGCGCCGGCGCCAAGGCCTCGGCCGACACGCTGCGCCGCTTCCTGGTCGGCCCGAAGGAGTGCGAGATCACCGGCATCGCGATGACGCCGGACCACAAGACGCTGTTCTTCAACGTGCAGCATCCGGGCGAGGAAACGACGCCGGACTGGGCGGCCAAGACCTTCGGCAGCTACTGGCCGGCCAACCAGGCCGACGCCACGGTGAAGAAGCGCCCCCGCTCCGCGACGGTCGTGATCACCCGCAAGGACGGCGGCGAGATCGGCATCTGAGCTAGCGCGCGATGTCCGGCGCGAGGGCGGCCTGGCGGTCGCCCTGCGCTTGCACCACGGCCAGGACGCTGTCGATCGCCGATCGCGACAGATCCCCGGCCGGTTCCCCGGCGAACTCCCGCGTCATCTCTTCCGCGAGGCCCTGCGCATGCACGCGCAGGGCCTCGCTCATTCGCTTGAGCTCCAGCGCGAGCGCGCGGGGGGCGATGTCGGCGTCGCGGGCGAGCGCGGCCCACTCGTCGGCGCCGAAGGCCTGGGCGTCCGGCGCCCCGCCGGTGAGCCCGTGCGCCGGCGCCAGGCGCAGCCCGCCGTGGTCGACGAGGAAGCACACGTTGTCCAGCGAGGCCGGGCCGCTGCCGATGAGCTGACGGAACACGACCCAGCGCAGCAGCGAGCGGCTGTCGACCAGCGGCGTCGGGCTGTGCCGCAGCAGCGAGAACAGCGCCGGCAAGGACACCGCCGGCTGGTCCAGCGCCTGCCGGGCGTCGATCGCGTGCAGCCGCCGCACCCGGCCGTCGTCCAGCCGCTGGCGGTCGAAGCGCTCGACCAGCAGGAGCGGCTCCGGCACGCGGTGCAGCTGCACGGCGGCAACGTCCAGGCCCGCGCGCGCGGCCAGGCGCATGCAGAAATATTCGTTGAACGGCCGATCGGGCTCGTCAGGCGGCGCCGGCTTGAGCACATGCGTCGACGCCATCTGCGGCCCATCGACGAGGTACCAGCCGCCATCCGGCTCGACGTACACCCCGAGCTTGTCGCGGCACCCCGGCAGCGCGCCGCGCACCTGCCCGTCCCACGCGGCCAGCGGCGACGCGTCCGGGTGGCGCAGGCGTTCGGACAGCTCCTCGCGCGCGATGAGCCGCTGCGATGGACCGGCGCTGCGCTCGCGCTGCGTGTCGACCAATCGGACCGCGCCCGCCAGGTCGTGCCCGAGCCGCCGCAGCGCGCCGACCCGGTCGTCCGCCGCCAGGCCGAGCGCCGTGAAGGTGGCGCGCCGGAGCGCCCCGTCCGGCAGCAGGCGGTCGAAGCAGCGCAGCACGGCGTCGTCCTGCGACTCGCTGCCCGGCCCGCCGCGCGCCGGCAAGGGCAGCGACGGCGCCAGCGGATACGCCAGGACCTCGGCGGTCCAGCGCGCCAGGTAGGCGAAGGACAAGCCCTGCGGCGAGCCCGGCTCGTCCGTTCCGACCGGGCGCAGCCACCCGATCTCATGCTCGTCGAGCCAGACCTCCAGCCCAGCCCGCCGCATGCCGACTCCCTCTCCCGCTTGCGGGAGAGGGAAGGGGTGAGGGCCAGCAGCCGTCGCGGTCATGCTCCCTCGTCAAGGTCGGAGAACTTCGAGTCGCGCGCGGTGCGGATCGCGCGCCGCACGACTTCCCGCTGCTGCGAGGGCACGGCGAAGAGGCTCACGCCCAGCGCTCTGGCGGCCTTGAGCACGGTGGACAGACTCACGCCGCCCTGGCCGGTCTCGATGTTGATCAGCGTCTGGCGCGACATGCCCAGCGCCTCGGCGGCCTCGACCAGCGGCAGGCGTGCCGTGGTCCGCGCGGCGCGCACGGCATTGCCGAGCGCGACCGCGTCTTCAATCATCGGATCGTCCGGGGGATCGATCGGTACGACAGTACGCATGGAGATTCCAGAATCAAAAACACAGTCATCGGATCTCCCTCCCGGCAATCGTGATTCCTGTTTGCTGGAATCTTTGATGCCCCGCGCATTCTGCGCTCATCCGGACAGCACGGCATCCCGCAGGGCATGCCGGCCGCCGGACGCCCCCGTTCAATCGATCGGCGTCAGCTTGGCCACGCTGAGCGCCAGCCACTTCGTGCCATGGCGGCCGAAGTTGACCTGCGCCCGCGCGTCGGGCCCGCTGCCCTCGAGCGTCAGCAGCACGCCCTCGCCGAACTTGGTGTGGAACACGCCCTTGCCCACGCGCAGGCCGCCGTGCTCGTCGCCGGTCTTCTCGGCGGCGGACTGCTTCATCGCGCTGGGCACCGGCGCCTGGGGGAAACCGCCCGGATCGACGCGGCCCGCGCCCACCATGGATTTCAGTCCTGAGCCGCGCTGCCAGGCCTGCTGATAGTCCCGCGCGAAGCCCGAACCGAAGCCCTGGTTGCGGGGCGTCAGCCACTTCAGCGTTTCCTCGGGCAGCTCCTCCATGAAGCGGCTCTTGATGTTGTAGCGGGTCTGGCCGTGCAGCATGCGCGTCTGGCAGAAGCTGATGTACAGCCGCTGCCGCGCGCGGGTGATGGCCACGTACATCAGCCGGCGCTCTTCCTCGAGACCATCCGCGTCGGACAGCGAGTTCTCATGCGGGAACAGACCCTCCTCCAGGCCGGTGATGAACACCGCGTCGAACTCCAGGCCCTTGGCCGAGTGGACCGTCATCAGCTGGATCGCGTCCTGCCCGGCCTGGGCCTGGTTGTCGCCCGCCTCCAGCGAGGCATGCGTCAGGAAGGCCGCCAGCGGCGAGATGATCTCGCCAGTCTCGGCGTCGGGCGTGGCCGGCGCGGCCGGCGCCACGGCGGCCGGCAGCCCGTCGGCGATGGCGCCCGGGGAATGCTCGTCCACCGGCAGCGCCACCGCGTCCTTGCCGAAGCCCTCCTGCGTCACGAAGGCCTCGGCGGCGTTGACCAGTTCGCCCAGGTTCTCCAGCCGCTCCTCGCCTTCCTTCTCGGCGCGATAGAACTCGGCCAGGCCGGAATGCTCGATGACGTGCTCGATGATCTCGCGCAGCGTCAGCCCGGTGGTGGCCTCGCGCAGCGCGTCGATCAGCGCGACGAAGTTGCCCAGGCTCGCGCCGCCGCGGCCGCCGACGGCGCCCACGCTCTGCACCAGCGAGCGCCCGCTCGGCCGCGCGGCGTCCTGCAGCTGCTCGATGGTGCGCGCGCCGATGCCGCGCGCCGGGAAGTTGACGACGCGCAGGAAGCTGGTGTCGTCGTTCGGGTTCTCGAGCAGGCGCAGGTAGGCCAGCGCGTGCTTGACCTCGGCGCGCTCGAAGAAGCGCAGGCCGCCATAGACGCGGTACGGGATGCCCGCGTTGAACAGCGCCGACTCGATCACCCGCGACTGCGCGTTGCTGCGGTAGAGCACCGCGATCTCGCTGCGCGGCAGGCCCTGGCGGTGCAGCGCCTGCGCCTCCTCGAGCAGCCACTGGGCCTCGGCGAAGTCGCTGCTGGCCTCGTGGACGCGCACCGGCTCGCCGGGGCCGGCCTCGGTGCGCAGGTTCTTGCCCAGGCGCCGGCTGTTGTTGCTGATCAGCGCATTCGCGGCGTCCAGGATGTTGCCGAAGCTGCGGTAGTTCTGCTCCAGCTTGACGACCTGGCGCACGCGGTACTCGCGCTCGAAGTCGGCCATGTTGCCGACCCGCGCGCCGCGGAAGGCGTAGATGCTCTGGTCGTCGTCGCCGACGGCGAACACGCCCTGCCCGCGCCCCGGCGGCGCGAACATCTTCAGCCAGGCGTACTGCAGCTTGTTGGTGTCCTGGAACTCGTCGACCAGGACGTACTGGAAGCGGCGCTGGTAATGCTCGCGCACCGCCTGGTTGTCGCGCATCAGCTCGTAGGAGCGCAGCATCAGCTCGGCGAAGTCGACCACGCCTTCGCGGGTGCACTGGTCCTGGTAGGCCTGGTAGATGTCCACCAGCTTGCGGGTCTGCTCGTCGCGCAGGTCGATGTCCTTGGGCCGCAGGCCGTCTTCCTTGGCGCCGGCGATGAACCACGACACCTGCTTCGGAACGAAGCGCTCCTCGTCCAGGTTCATCGCCTTGATCACGCGCTTGATGGCGGAGACGGTGTCGCCCGCGTCCAGGATCTGGAAGCCCTGCGGCAGGCCGGCCAGCTTCCAGTGCGCGCGCAGGAAGCGGTTGCACAGGCCGTGGAAGGTGCCGATCCACATGCCGCGCACGTTCACCGGCAGCATCGCGGACAGGCGGGTGACCATCTCCTTGGCGGCCTTGTTGGTGAAGGTCACCGCCATCACGCCAGCGGGCGTGGTGTAGCCCTGGCTCATCAGCCAGGCGATGCGCGTGGTCAGCACGCGGGTCTTGCCCGAGCCGGCGCCCGCCAGGATCAGCGCGGGCTCCTGGCCCAGCGTCACCGCGGCGTACTGTTCGGGGTTGAGGTTGTCCAGCAGCCCGCGCGGCACGCGCGGCGTGAACAGGTCGTCTTGCGGCGGGGTCGGCCGGCCGTCGCCGAAATCCTGGGAATTCATCCAGCCATTGTAAGTTCCGGGCCGCACCGGCCGGTGACAGGAGACCGGTCCGGCCCGGAGGCTGGCATGATGCCGCCCCCATGAAGCCCGAAAAGACCAAGACCGCGGCCACCAGCGCGGCCACCAGCGCGGCCAACAGCGCGGCGATCAAGGCGGCCAGCGGCGGGATCGCCGCTACCCCGTGCCCCTGCGGCAGCGGCCGCGGCTACGACGCCTGCTGCGGCGCGCTGCACCGCACCTTCGCCGAGACCGGCGCGCTCACCGCGCCGGATGCGCAGGCGCTGATGCGCTCGCGTTACACCGCCTACACGCTCGACCTGATCGAGTACCTGCTGGCGACCTGGCACCCGGACACGCGGCCCGAGACCCTGGAGCGCGGCGAGCGCGACCTGAAGTGGCTGGGCCTGGAAGTGCGGCGGCACAGCCGCCAGGACGCGGACCACGAGACGGTGGAGTTCGTCGCGCGCAGCAAGGTCGGCGGCCGCGCGCACCGGATGCACGAGATCAGCCGTTTCGTGCGGGTGCACGGCGCCTGGCTCTACCTGGACGGGCAGATCGACTGACGACCCGGACCGCCGGCGCGCGACGCACCACGCCGCCCAGCGCCAGCAGCAACCGGTCCAGGAGGGAACGGTGACCGACGTGAAACTCCTGGGGCATGGTGGACTCCTGCTGGCTGCTGCTGACCGGATGGAAGCGCGCCGACGGGGCCGGCGACGCGAAATGCCTGCTGCGATGATGGGCAGGCGGCGTGACAGGATTTTGGCCAAGCCGCCTGTTGCCAGCCGCTCCCCCGAAACGGGGAACAGCGGGCAAAAACGGCTCCATGCGTGCGCGTGCCGTCCCCTTCAGCCATGACATCCCCTGATTCCCCCCTCCCCTCGCCGCCCACCGCGCCGCTGCGGCTCCTCCATCTGGACGACCACCTCGCGGTGATCGACAAACCCGCCGGGCTGCTGGTGCATCGCACCGCGATCGACGCGCACGAGGAGGACGCCGCGCTGCAGCGCCTGCGCGACCAGCTCGGCCGACCGGTGTGGCCGGCGCACCGGCTCGATCGAGGCACCTCGGGCGTGCTCGTCTTCGCGCTCAGCGCCGCGGTGGCCAGCGCGCTGGGCCAGGCGCTCACGGAACGCCTCACGAGCAAGCGCTACCTCGCGCTGGTGCGCGGCTGGCCGACCGGCGACGCCGGCGTCGTCGACCACCCGCTCGCGCGCGATCCGGAATTGCCGTCCGCAGGCCAGCCGCACCTGGAAGCGCAGACCGCCTGGTCCTGCGAGCGCCGCCTCGAGCTGCCGGTCGCCACCGACGCCCGCTTCCCCACCACGCGCCTGGCGCTGATGGCCTGCGAGCCGGTCCAGGGCCGGCGCCACCAGATCCGGCGCCACCTGAAGCACCTCGCGCATCCGATCGTCGGCGATGCCAACCACGGCAAGGGGCCGCTGAATCGCGCGCTGGCGGCCCACTTCGGCCTGCAGCGGCTGTGGCTGCATGCGCAGCGCCTGGCGCTGACGCACCCGGTCAGCGGCGAGACGCTTCAACTGGAAGCCGAGCCCGGCCCGGAGTGGGCACCGTTCCTCTGAGGGGCGCCCAGGCGTGGGGCGCCGACTCCCCGCTCAGCCGAAGCGCACCGCGTAGATCGGCGGCAGGTGCGCCGACACCAGCTGCCAGCGGTCGCCGGCGTCCTCGGTCGCCCAGAGGTTGCCGGTCGTGCTGCCCATCAGCAGCCGCTGGCCGTCGTCATGCGCGGCCAGCCCGTGGCGGTAGATCAGGTCGTAGCAATGCGATTGCGGCAAGCCTTGCCGCAGCGTCTCGAAAGTCTTTCCGCCATCGCGCGTGCGATTGACCACCAGCGCGCCGTCCACCGGCAACCGCTTCTCATCCTTCACGCCGGGCACGAACCACGCAGTGTCGGCATCGCCCGCGTGGGCGGCGACCGCGAAGCCGAAGCCGGACAGCGGCGGCTTGATCTCCCCCCAATGCGCGCCCCCGTCCACCGAGCGCCACACCCCGTTGTGGTGCTGGCACCAGAGCACGTCCGGGTCCGCCGCGCTGGCGACGATGCGATGCGGATCCTGCGTGTTCTCCTCGCCCTGCTGCTCCGGCGGCATGAAGTCGGCGCGCATGCCCTTGGCGCTGATGCGCCAGGTCGCGCCGCCGTCCTCGCTGCGCCAGGCGCCGCCGCAGGAGATGCCCAGCAGCAGCCGCCTGGGATCGCGCGGATCGACGTTGATCGAATGGATGCCCGGTGCGTCGTAGCCGCCGCCGAACCAGCCCAGCCGCTCGGGCATGTGCCAGAGCGCGTCGATCAGTCGCCAGGTTTCGCCCTGGTCGTCGCTGACGAACAGCGCGCCCGGGATCGTGCCGGCCCAAAGCCGGCCGTCGCCGCCGCGCTCCAGCGCCCAGATCTGCTGCAGCTTCCAGGCCGGCCCCTCGGCGCCCTCGGGCTGCTCGGGAAAGGCCGGCGCGGCCAGTTCCCGCCAGGTGGCGCCGCCGTCGTCCGACGCCTGCAGCTTGCAGCCGAAATGGCCGAGGTTCAGCGCCGCGAACATGCGTCCTCCCCCGACCGGCGGGGGCAACACCATGCTGACGGGATCCCCCACGAAGCTGTGGCGCCCGATCGACCAACCGCCCAAGGCGGGGTCGTGCCGAAGTTCGAACAGGCCCTTACGCGTGGCGGCCCAGGCGGTGGTGATCATCGGTGTCTCCTTGCAATGGCTGGCGTCACCCGTGACGACGTTCGAGCGGCGCGGTTCTCGACAGCGCCGCATCCGCGGCCCCTGGGGCTATCCCCCGGACAGGGCCTGCAGCACATAGACCTTGGACTGCGCGGTCAGCGCGTCCGTCAGCCCGAGGCGGTCCTGGGCGCGGTGGCCATCGATGAAGACGGCCACATGGGTGCGCAGATGGCCCTGGTCGTCCAGGATGTAGCCGCGCAGGCGGGGATTCCGGTCGAAGGCCCGGGCCAGCGCCTCGCCCAGTGTGCGGGCGTCGCAGTCCAGCTTCGGCGTATCGACGTAGCGGTGCAGTTGGGCGGTGAATTCGACGTGGGCCATGGTCGGCGATCCTGCGACGAAGCGGGTCGCAAGAAAAGAGGGGCGACCAGGGACGACGAACGGGCGCTCGTCCCTTCGACAACGCGGGCCGGTCGGCTTGGGCAGAATCGCGGGCCCTCCCGGCCAGCCCGCCATGACCAACGACACCTCGACCGCCACCGACCGCGCCCATGCCCGCACCGGCATGCTCTACGCCGCGCTCGCCTACATCGCCTGGGGCCTGTTCCCGCTGTACTTCAAGCGCCTGAGCGAGGTGAACGCGCTCGAGGTCATCGCGCATCGGACGGTCTGGTCGCTGGTGTTCGTGGCGCTGGTGCTGGCCGGCCTGCGGCGCTGGGCATGGCTGCGACCGGTGCTGCGATCGCCGCGGCTGCTCGCGACCTGCGCGCTGTCGGCGCTGCTGCTGTCGAGCAACTGGCTGGTGTACGTGTGGGCGGTGCAGCACGGCCATGTGGTCGAGGCCAGCCTGGGCTACTTCATCAACCCGCTGGTCAACGTGATGTTGGGATTCGTGTTCCTGCGCGAGCGGCTGCGGCCGGTGCAATGGCTGGCGATCGGCCTGGCCGCGGCCGGCGTGGTCTGGCTGACGGTGACCGCAGGGCGGCTGCCGTGGATTGCGCTGGTGCTCGCGCTGAGCTTCGGTTTCTACGGGCTGATGCGCAAGACGGCGCAGCTGGGCGCGCTGGAGGGGCTGACGCTGGAGACGCTGATCCTGTCGCCCTTCGCCGCCGGGGCGCTGATCTACTGGACGGTGCAGGGCAGCAGCGCCTTTGCCAGCGGCGATGCCGGCCAGGCGGCCTGGCTGCTGCTGGCCGGACCGCTCACCGCCATCCCGCTGCTGCTGTTCGCCGCCGGCGCGCGGCGCATCACGCTGACGACCCTCGGACTGGTGCAATACCTGTCGCCGACGATCCAGTTCCTGCTGGGCGTGTGGCTCTATCACGAGCCGCTCGCGGGCGCGCGGCTGGCGGGCTTCGCGTTGATCTGGTCGGCGCTCGCGGTCTACAGCGCGGAGAGTCTGTGGCGGAGTCGGCGCTAGGCCACGGTTACTGGCTGGCTCACCCCCAAACGACTGACGCCCCGTCAGGGGCGTCAGCAGAGAGACAGCGGCTCTCTCGTCAGTTGCGGATCAGATGGTCGAACGCGCTGAGCGCGGCCTTCGCGCCGTCGCCGGCGGCGATGATGATCTGCTTGTACGGCACCGTCGTCGCATCACCCGCCGCGAACACGCCCGGCACCGAGGTCTGGCCCTTGGCGTCGACGATGATCTCGCCGTGCTTGGACAGCTCCACCGTGCCGCGCAGCCATTCGGTGTTGGGCACCAGGCCGATCTGCACGAACACGCCTTCCAGTTCGATGCGCCGGGCTTCGCCGGTGGCGCGATCGGTGTAGTTCAGGCCGTCGAGCTTGCCGGCCGTGCCGGTGAACTCGGTCGTCTGCGCCTGCGTCAGGATCACCACGTTGGGCAGGCTTTCCAGCTTCTTGACCAGCACCGCATCGGCGCGCAGCGCGTCGCCGAATTCCAGCAGCGTCACGTGGGACACGATGCCGGCCAGGTCGATCGCCGCCTCGACGCCGGAGTTGCCGCCGCCGATCACCGCCACCCGCTTGCCCTTGAACAGCGGACCGTCACAGTGCGGGCAGTAGGCCACGCCCTTGTTCTTGTATTCCTGCTCGCCGGGCACGTTGACATTGCGCCAGCGGGCGCCCGTGGAAATGATGACCGTCCTGCTCTTGAGCGACCCGCCATTGGCCAGCTGCACCTCGACCAGGCCGCCCGGCGTCGTCGCCGGCACCAGCTTGTCGGCGCGCTGCAGGTTCATCACGTCGACGCCGTAATCCTTGACGTGCGACTCCAGCGCCATCGAGAACTTCGGGCCGTCGGTCGACAGCACGGAGATGTAGTTTTCGATCGCCAGCGTGTCGTTGACCTGGCCGCCGAAGCGCTCGGCCGCGATACCGGTACGGATGCCCTTGCGGGCGGCATACACCGCCGCCGCGGCGCCAGCGGGGCCGCCGCCGACGATCAGCACGTCGTACGGGTCCTTGGCCGACAGCTTGGCGGCGTCCTTGGCCGCCGCACCGGTGTCCAGCTTCGCGGCGATCTCCTCGACCGTCATGCGGCCCGAGCCGAACTCCTGGCCGTTCAGGTAGACCGTCGGGACAGCCATGATCTCGCGGGCATTGACCTCGTCCTGGAACAGCGCGCCGTCGACGATCACCGTCTTGATGCGCGGATTCAGCACCGACATCAGCGACAGCGCCTGCACGACGTCCGGGCAGTTGTGGCAGGTCAGGGACATGTAGACCTCGAAGGCGTAGTCGCCGTCCAGGCCCTGGATCTGGTCGATCACGGACTGCTCGACCTTGGGCGGATGGCCGCCGGTCCACAGCAGCGCCAGCACCAGCGAGGTGAACTCATGGCCCAGCGGGATGCCGGCGAAACGCAGGCTCTGCTCGGTGCCCGTGCGCTTGAGGCTGAACGAGGGCTTGCGCGCATCGTTGCCGTCCAGGCGCAGCGTGATCTTGTCGGACATCGCGGCGATGTCCTGAAGCAGTTGCTTCAGCTCGGCGGAGCTCGCGAAGTCGCTCAAGGAGGCTTCGATCTCGAACGGCAGCGTCACCCGCTCCAGGTAGGCCTTGAGCTGCGCCTTCAGGTTGTCGTCCAACATCGTTGCTTCCTTTCAAATTGCTTCAAGCGACTTCGAGAACTGGCCCCCCTTGCAGGTTGAAGGGGCGGCCGAACGCCGTCCCGCGGACCGACGGGGTCCACGAGCGACGCTTCTGCAGTGAGGGGGAGAGGAAAGTCCTCATCCGGGTCACCGGTCGGGGGAAGGTCCTTCCTTGGAAGGACGCTTCACCCCTGTGGGCGAGATCCTCAGATCTTGCCGACCAGGTCCAGCGACGGGGCGATGGTCTTGTCGCCTTCGTTCCACTTGGCCGGGCAGACCTGGCCCGGGTTCTTGGCGACGTACTGGGCAGCCTTGAGCTTGCGCAGGGTCTCCTTGACGTCGCGGGCGATGGCGTTGTCATGCACTTCCAGGGTCTTGATCACGCCTTCCGGGTTGATCACGAAGGTGCCGCGCAGCGCCAGGCCTTCTTCCGGGATGTGCACGCCGAAGGCGTTGGTCAGCGCGTGGGTCGGGTCGCCGACCAGCGGGAACTTGGCCTTGCCGACGGCCGGCGAGGTCTCGTGCCACACCTTGTGCGAGAAGTGCGTGTCGGTGGTGACGATGTAGACCTCGGCGCCCAGCTTCTGGAACTCGCCATAGTTGTCGGCGGCGTCTTCGACTTCGGTCGGGCAGTTGAAGGTGAAGGCGGCCGGCATGAAGATCAGCACGGACCACTTGCCCTTGAGCGACTCTTCCGTGACCTCGATGAACTTGCCGTTGTGGAACGCTTGGGCCTTGAAGGGTTGGACTTGGGTGTTGATCAGGGACATTGCTTGGTCTCTCGAGTCAGGGTTGATGGGATGGACGGAATGATAGGGGGCTGCTGCTATCGACGGGGTTGAATTCCCCAATGCAGCCTATTGCCAATCCCTATTGAGCCAAACTATCAAAACAGCTTTATGCGATAGCAAAAGCGTCACACGGCAGTCACGCGGCAGTGGCCGCGTCTGCCGATCCTGTCGACCGATTGGCTTACAGCGCCTCGAGCGCCAGCAGTTCCTCCACCGTCTGGCGGCGGCGGATCAGGCGGTCGGAGTCGCCGTCCACCAGCACCTCGGCGATCAGCGGCCGGCTGTTGTAGTTGCTGGACATCGACGCGCCGTACGCGCCGGTGTCGTGGATGACCAGCAGGTCGCCGACCTGCGCTTGCGGCAATTCCCGCGCCAGCACCACCCCGCCCTCGGCCTGGGTGAAGACGTCACCCGACTCGCACAGCGGTCCGGCGACGACCGTCGGTCGCACCGGCCGCTCCTGGCCATCCGCGGCAAGCAGGCTCATCGCGTGGTAGCTGCCGTACATCGCCGGGCGCATCAGTTCATTGAAGCCGGCATCCACCAGCAGGAAGTGCTGGCGGCCCTGGGCCTTCACGGCGCGCACTTCGGCGAGCAGCACCCCCGATTCGGCGACCAGGTAGCGGCCCGGTTCCAGTTCGAGCGCCAGGCGATGGCCGATGACGCTTTCGGCTTCCTTGCGGGCGGCATCCCAGAGGCTGAAGTAATGGGCGGTATCGATCGGCTCGCCACCCGCCTGATAGGGGATGGAAAGCCCGCCTCCGGCGGAGATCGCCTGCAGGTCCTGGCCGGCGCCCTGGACGACCCGCACCAGCTCGACCATGGCGCCGCACACGCGGCCCAGATGCGCGTAGTCCACACCGGAGCCGATGTGCATGTGCAGCCCGATCAGCGTGAGCCCGCGCCGCGCGATGACGGCCAGTGCGTCGCCTAGCTGCTCATGCCAGATGCCGTGCTTGCTGTGCTCGCCGCCGGTGTTGGTCTTGTTGCTGTGGCCATGGCCGAAGCCCGGATTCAGGCGAAGCCACACCGGGTGACCGGGCGAGGCTTCGCCAAGCTGCTCCAGCATGTCGATCGAACCGGCATTGACCGGGACGCGATGCGCCACGACGGTCGCGAGCGTCTCGCGGTCGAGCAGGTCGGCGGTGAACACGATGTCGGAGTGGACCGCGTCCGCGCCGGTGCCCACGGTGTAGCCGGCGGCCAGCGCGCGCAGCACCTCGCCGCGCGACACCGAATCCACCTTCACGCCCTGCTCCCGCATCAACCGCAGGATGTGGGTGTTGGAACAGGCCTTCTGCGCGAAGCGGACGGTGTCGAAGCCCTTCAGCGCGGCGATGCGCTCACGGATGACCGCCGCGTCGTACACCCAAAGCGGCGTGCCATGGCGGGCGGCGAGCGCGCGCAGCTGTTGTTCGCGGGCGGGGGTGAGGACTTGCGGCATCTCGACGTTCCTTTGGGGGATGTATTCAGGTTGCCGCAAGCATCGTCGCCTCGGATCATTCAATCAAATGCTTTGTTTTCCTTGGTGGATTCATTGCTGATATGGACTGATATGCTGGGCCGATGCCGCTCCCGATCACGCATCGCCATATCGAAGTCTTCCGCGCCGTCATGACCGCCGGCAGCGTCACGGGCGCGGCGCAACTGCTCTTCACCTCCCAACCCACGGTGAGCCGCGACCTGGCGCGCATGGAGTCGCTGCTGGGTTACGTCCTCTTCCACCGCGCGCCCGGCCGACTGCGGCCCACCGCGCGAGCGATGGCGCTGTTCGACGAAGTCCAGCGCGCCTATCAGGGCCTGGACCAGGTGGTGGCGCGCGCGCAGGCGCTGGGACGGGCCGAGGACGAACGGCTGCAGGTGCTGACGCTCCCGGCGCTGGCGCATGCGCTGCTGCCCGCCGCGAGCGCCGACTGGGCGGGTCGCCATCCGCAGGCCGGCTTGACGCTGACGCCGCAGGAGTCCCCGCTGCTCGAGGAATGGATGGCGGCGCAGCGCTTCGACATCGGCCTGAGCGAGGTCTCAGCGACCGTGCCCGGCACGCGCAGCGAGACGCTGGCGGAACTCGACGAGGTCTGCGTGCTGCCGGCGGGCCATCGCCTGCTCGAACGCGCCGTGCTGACGCCGCGGGACTTCGACGGCGAGCGCTTCGTCAGCCTGTCGTCGGAGGATCCCTATCGCCGCCAGTTCGACGCGATCTTCGCGGCCGCCGGCGTCCAGCGCCGGCTGCAACTGGAGACGCACAGCGCGATCGCCGTCTGCGCGCTGGTCCAGGAGAACCTGGGGATCGCGCTCGTGAATCCGTTGACGGCGCGCGCCTGCGCCGGACCGGGACTGCATATCCGACCGCTGTCGGTGTCGGTGCCCTTCCGCATCCAGGCCCTGTGGGCGCTGCACCGTCCCGGCCACGCGCTGGCGCAGGATTTCATCGACGCGGTGAAGCGCGCCCTCGCGCCCGCCATCGCCGCGCAGGCCGCGGACGGCGCCAAACGACAACGGCGCTGACCGCGAGGCCAGCGCCGTTCAGGGGGATGGGTTCGACATGGTCAGCCGGTCCACTCGAAGGACCGGGCGGCCTCAGCGGCGGATCACTGATTGGCGACGGACCGCAGCACCGGCGCGGCGGCCGGCACCGACAGGAAACGCGCGCGGATCGCCTGCTCGATGCCCGCCGCGTCGAGGCCGCACTGGGCCATCAGCTTGCCGGGCTCGCCGTGCTCCACGTACTCGTCGGGCAGGCCCAGCTGCAGCACCGGCACCGCCAGGCCTTCCGCCTGCAGCGCTTCCAGCACCGCGCTGCCGGCACCGCCCATGACGCAACCGTCCTCGACGGTCACCAGGGCATCGTGCGTGCGGGCCAGTTCCTTGACGAGCTGGACGTCCAGCGGCTTCACGAAGCGCATGTTGGCGACGCTCGCGTCCAGCGCCTCGGCCGCCTTCAGCGCCGGGTGCAGCAGCGTGCCGAAAGCCAGGATCGCCACGCGCGGCGCGGCGCGGCCGGCGGTCTGCGGCAGCGACGACTGACGACGCATCTCGCCCTTGCCCCAGGGCAAGGCGACCATGTCCTTCTTGATCTCGGCGCCGATGCCGGCACCGCGCGGGTAGCGGACCGTCACCGGGCCGTCGTGCAGGTGACCGGTGTACAAGGCCTGGCGGCACTCGTTCTCATCCGACGGCGTGATCACGCTCATGTTCGGAATGCAGCGCGTGAAGGCGATGTCGTAGTTGCCGGCATGCGTCGCGCCGTCGGCGCCGACCAGGCCAGCGCGGTCGAGCGCGAACAGCACCGGCAGGTTCTGCAGCGCCACGTCGTGGACCAGTTGGTCGTAGCCGCGCTGCAGGAAGGTCGAGTAGATCGCCACCACCGGCCGCAGGCCCTCACAGGCCAGGCCACCGGCGAAGGTGATCGCGTGCTGCTCGGCGATGCCGACGTCGTAGTAGCGCGTCGGGAAGCGCTTGTGGAACTCGACCATGCCCGAGCCCTCGCGCATCGCCGGCGTGATGCCGACCAGCGTCGGATCGGCCTCGGCCATGTCGCAGAGCCAGTCGCCGAAGACCTGGGTGAAGGTCTTCTTCGCCGGCGTGGTGGACGGCTTGATGCCTTCGGCCGGGTTGAAGGGCGTGGGGCCGTGGTACTTGACCGGGTCGGCCTCGGCCAGCTTGTAGCCCTGGCCCTTGCGCGTGACCAGGTGCAGGAATTGCGGGCCCTTCTTGTCGCGCAGGTTCTCCAGCGTGGGGATCAGCGCGTCCAGGTCGTGGCCGTCGATCGGGCCGACGTAGTTGAAGCCGAATTCCTCGAAGATCGTGCCGGGCACGAACATGCCCTTGGTGTGCTCCTCGAAGCGGCGCGCGAATTCATACAGCGGCGTGTGCTTGAGCACCGACTTCGCGCCTTCGCGCGCGGCGGCGTAGAACTTGCCGCTCATCAGCCGGGTGAAGTACTTGTTGAGCGCGCCCACCGGAGGGCTGATCGACATGTCGTTGTCGTTCAGGATCACCAGCACGTCGCCCAGCAGGCCGCCATGGGCGACGCCGGCGTTGTTCAGCGCCTCGAAGGCCATGCCGGCGGTCATCGCGCCGTCGCCGATGATCGCGACCACGCGGCGCGATTCACCCTTGAGCTTGGCGCCCATCGCCATGCCGTGCGCGGCCGAGATCGAGGTGCTCGAGTGCGCCGTGCCGAAGGTGTCGTACTCGCTCTCGTCGCGGCGCGGGAAACCGGAAATGCCGCCTTGCTGGCGCAGCGTGGCCATCGCGTCACGGCGGCCGGTGAGGATCTTGTGCGGATAGGTCTGGTGACCCACGTCCCACACCAGCCGGTCGCGCGGCGTGTCGTAGACGTAATGCAGCGCGATCGTCATCTCGACGGTGCCGAGGTTCGACGACAGGTGGCCGCCGGTCTTGGACACGCTGTTCAGGATGTGCGCGCGGACCTCGTCCGCCAGTTGCGGCAACTGGCTGCGCGACAGGCGCCGCAGGTCCGCGGGGCTGTCGATCGCGCCGAGCAGCGTCTGCGAAGCCGTCGCGGTGGTGGTGTTCTCGCTCATGGCCTGGCCTCTCTCTCGCCGGTTCAGTTGTCGCGCTCGACCACCTTGTCAGCCAGCAGGCTGAGCCAGGCGGTGTCGGCCAGGCCGCTGGCGGCGAGGGCCTGATGGGCCTCGTCGCGCAGGCGCAGCGCGTAGGCGCGGGCGGGCTCCAGGCCCAGCACGCTGACGTAGGTCGGCTTGTTGTTGTCCTGATCCTTGCCGGCGGTCTTGCCGAGCACGTCGCTGTCCTGGGTGACGTCCAGGATGTCGTCGACCACCTGGAAGGCCAGGCCGATCGCGGCGCCGTAGCGGCTCAGCGCCTCCCAGGCGGCGGGGGGCAGGTCGCCGCTCGCCGCGCCCATCAGGACGCTGGCCTGCAGCAGGACGCCGGTCTTGCGCCGGTGCATGTCGCGCAGCGCGGCCTCGTCCAGCGGCTTGCCGATGCTGGCCAGGTCGATCGCCTGGCCGCCGGCCATGCCGTCATAGCCGCTGGCGCGCGCCAGCAGGCGGCAGAGCTTGGCCTGCAGCGCGGGCGGGAGGCCCTCGTCCGGCGTCAGCACGTCGAAGGCCAGCGCCTGCATCGCGTCGCCGGCCAGCATGGCCTGCGCCTCGCCGTACTGCACGTGCAGCGTCGGCTTGCCGCGGCGCAGCACGTCGTTGTCCATGCAGGGCATGTCGTCGTGCGCCAGCGAATAGGCATGGATCAGTTCCACCGCGCAGGCCGCGCGCAACGCCGCCTCGCGCTGCCCGCCGACGGCTTCCGCCGCGGCCAGCACCAGCAGCGGACGCAGGCGCTTGCCGGCGCCCAGCACCGCGTAGCGCATGGCCTCACCGAGGCCGGCCGGGGCGCCCGCGGGCACCCAGGCCTCCAGCGCCTGCTCGACTTCCTCAAGCGACTGCTTCACCCAACGTTCGAAGACACCGGCATCCAATTACTCTTCTCCCCAAGCCTGCGCGCCGCCACCTTCGATGACCTGTACTTGTTGTTCGACGGCCTGGAGCCGCGCGCGGCAGTAGTTGAGCAATGCGGCCCCCCGCTGGTAACTGGCCAGTAACTGGTCCAGCGGCAGTTGACCGGCCTCCATGGCCTGCACCAGACGTTCCAACTCCTCGACCGCCAATTCATAACTGGCGGGCTCCTGCTCCTGGGACGTGGGCGGCGCCGACTTGGCGCTGGCGGAAGGCTTGCTCATTTCAAAACGCGAAAAGGCCGATTGTAAGCACCGGCACTCCCCCGCCTGGGGTCCGACTGTCGGGGGATGTGAATCGAGCGCCACAGGCGTCAGCGGGTGTTTCCGGGTGACGGACCGCTTCGTCGGCCTCCTGCCTCCCCCTGAAGGGGCGGTCCGGGTACAATCACCGGTTCCTTTGCCTGCTCCGTTGTCCCCCAAAGGGCCCGGCAGTCATCGGGGCGACTTCCCGGCCGGGGCCCCAACCGCGTTCGCTCGCGGCGCCGCGCGGCCATCGCCCCCGAGCTCCGGCAGCGTCCGGCGTTGTTTCACTCAGTCCCACATGCCGGCCCGTCCAATCTGGGGGGCGGCCGGTCACGGTTGACATTGGTGTCTTGGAGACCCTCTTGGATCATGTCCGACCTGAGCATCCCTCTCAGCCCGCTTGAACGCAGCACGGCCCCCAGCCACCTCCAGCTGCCTGTCACCTCCTACTTCGACGAGGACCTGTTCCGCCGCGAACAGGAACTGATCTTCCAGCACGGTCCCCGCTACCTCGGCCATGCGCTGGCCGTGCCCGAGGTCGGCGACTACTACGCCCTGCCGCAGGAAGGCGAAGGTCGGGCGATCGTGCGCGGCCCGCAGGGCCTGGAGCTGATCTCCAACGTCTGCCGCCACCGCCAGGCGGTGATGCTGCGGGGCCGCGGCAACACGCGCAGCCACATCGTCTGCCCGCTGCACCGCTGGACCTACGACCTCAAGGGCGAGCTCGTCGGCGCGCCCCACTTCAAGCAGGACCCCTGCCTGCACCTGAACCGCTACAAGATCCGCGAGTGGAACGGCCTGCTGTTCGAGGACAACGGCCGCGACATCGCCGCCGACCTGGCCCGGCTGGGCCCGCGCGGCGCGCTGGACTTCAGCGGCTACCAGCTCGACAAGGTCCATGTCCACGAGTGCGACTACAACTGGAAGACCTTCATCGAGGTCTACCTGGAGGACTACCACGTCGGCCCGTTCCACCCGGGGCTGGGCCAGTTCGTCGCCTGCGACGACCTGGCGTGGGAGTTCGGTCGCGACTATTCGGTGCAGACGGTCGGCGTCAACAAGGCGCTGGAAAAGCCGGGCTCCGCGGTCTACGCCAAGTGGCATGAGCAGGTGCTGGGCTTCTCGGGCGGGCAGTCGCCCGACCAGGGCGCGATCTGGCTGACCTACTACCCCAACATCATGGTGGAGTGGTACCCCAACGTGCTGGTGGTCTCGACGCTGTTCCCCAAGGGCGCGCAGAAGACCACCAACATCGTGGAGTTCTATTACCCCGAGGAAATCGTCGCCTTCGAGCGTGACTTCGTCGAAGCCCAGCAGGCGGCCTACATGGAAACCTGTGTCGAGGACGACGAGATCGCGCTGCGCATGGACGCCGGCCGCAAGGCGCTGATGGAGCGGGGCGACAACGAGGTCGGCCCGTACCAGACGCCGATGGAGGACGGCATGAAGCACTTCCACGAGTGGTACCGGGCGCTGATGAAGCGCTGATCCGGTCCCCGCCCCGTCCCCACCCGCATCGCCCTCCGGTGCGCACAACGCCCCGCTCTTGCGGGGCGTTCGCTTTTGCGGGTCCCCACAACAGGGCGGGCCGGCCTTCGGCGCGAGAATCCCCCGCATGTCTGCACCCCTTCTGATGGTGTTGGCGACCTTGCTGTTCGCCACCATGGGCGTCTGCGTCAAGCTGGCCTCGGCCTACTACGGCGCCGGCGAGATCGTCATGTACCGCGGCCTGGTCGGCACGCTGTTCCTGTTCGCGATGACGCGGGTGAAGGGGCTGTCGCTGAAGACCACCGTGCCGGCGATGCACTTCTGGCGCAGCCTGTCGGGGGTGATCGCGCTGTCGCTGTGGTTCTTCGCAATCAGCAAGCTGCCGCTGGCCACCGCGATGACGCTCAACTACATGTCGTCGGTGTGGATGGCGCTGTTCCTGATCGGCGGGGCGGTGCTGATGGGCGCGGCCAAGGTCGATCCCCGGCTGATCATCACGGTGCTGCTGGGCTTCCTCGGCGTCGGCCTGGTGCTGCAGCCGGCGATGGAAGACCAGCAGGTCTGGCACGGCCTGGCGGGCCTGGCGTCCGGCATGCTGTCGGCGATGGCCTACCTGCAGGTGACGTCGCTGGGCCGCGCCGGCGAGCCCGAGTACCGCATCGTCTTCTACTTCTCGATGGGCGGCGTGGTCGCCGGCGCGCTGACGACCATCGCCTCGCACGGCGGCTGGCATGGCCACACCTGGACCGGCGCGGCACTGCTGCTGGCCGTCGGCGTGCTGGCCACGGCGGCCCAACTGCTGATGACGCGCGCCTACGGCACCGGCAAGCCGCTGGTGAACGCGTCGCTCCAATACCTGGGCATCGTGTTCTCGGCGTTGTATGGTGTGCTCCTTTTCGGCGACCGGCTGGGCCTGGCCTCCTGGATCGGCATCCTGCTGATCGTGGGCGCGGGCCTGGGGGCGACGCTGTTGCGCGCCCGGAACACCCCCAAGGACGCCCAGCACTCGGTCCAGGAATCCTGAAGCGCCATGACGACCTCCGCGACGACCCCGACCAGCTCCACAGTCTCCGCCCCCACTCCCCCCCGCCTTGATGGCCTGATCTCCGTCGGGCAGTTGCAGGCGCTGCTGGCGTCCGACGCACCGCCGCTGGTCGTCGATGTCCGCTTCGACCTGACCGACACCTCGGCCGGCGAGCGCGCCTACGCCGCCGGCCACATTCCTGGCGCCTTCTACCTCCACCTGGACCGCGACCTCAGCGGCGCGAAGCAGGACGCCTTCGGCGTTTTCCGCGGCCGCCATCCGCTGCCGGACCGGGCCGCCTTCGCCGCCCTGCTGGGGGAACTGGGCCTGCGTTCGGGCCGAACCCTGGTGGCCTACGACGCGGCCGACGGCATGTACGGCGCGCGGGTCTGGTGGATGCTGCGCTGGCTGGGCCATGCGGACGTCGCGGTGCTGGACGGGGGCTTCGCGGCCTGGCAACAGGCGGGGGGCGCGGTGAGCACCGACCTGCCCACCGCCACGGCCGGCGCCTTCACGCCGGGCGCTCCGCTCGAGGAACCGCTCAGCGCGCAGGAGCTGCTCGGCCAGCTCGGCAAGGTCCGGCTGATCGATGCCCGTGCCGGTGAGCGCTTTCGCGGCGAAGTCGAGCCGCTCGATGCCCAGGCCGGCCACATCCCGGGCGCGACGAACCGCTTCTTCAAGTCCAACCTGAGCGCCGACGGCCGGTTCAAGGCGCCGGCGCTGCTGCGCGAGGAGTTCGCGGCGCTGCTCGGCCCCCAAGGGGCGGACGCGACCGTGCACCAGTGCGGGTCGGGCGTGACGGCCTGCCACAACCTGCTGGCGATGCACCATGCCGGACTGTCCGGCAGCCGGCTCTATCCCGGCTCCTGGAGCGAATGGAGCGCCAACCCGCGTTTCCCGCTGGCGAAAGGCTGACGGACGGCCCTTATTGACAACGCGCATGGTGCGAGCACCATGGGAAGCTCAGACTGCGACGGCAAGCCCTGACCCCACCTCGGTGGGGGCCGGCCCACCCAGCCCACCCGCTCGTTTGAAGGAGGCTCGCCATGTTCCAGCGCATCCTGATCCCCACCGACGGCTCCGACATCACCGCCAAGGCGATCGATACCGCCGTCAAGCTCGCGAAGTTCCACGGCGCCAAGCTGTTCGCCATCAGCGTCAAGGAACCCTTCCCCTACAGCGCCGTGTCGGAGATGCAGCCGACGCCGCCCCAGGAGTTCTTCGACGCCCAGGAGCGCATCGCGCAGGAACGCCTCGGACAGGTGCTGGCGCTGGCGCGCGGCCAGGGCCTGGAGATCGAAGCCCACAGCGTGGAGGCGCTGCATCCCTGGGAAGCCATCATCGAGCACGCCAAGCGCGTCGATGCCGACCTGCTGGTGATGGCCACGCACGGGCGGCGCGGGCTGCAGGCGCTGCTGCTCGGCAGCGAAACGCAGAAGGTGCTGACCCACTGCGCCTTCCCGGTACTGGTGGTGCACGGCGAGGGAGCGTCGCCGTCCCAATAAGGCACTCCCCGGCACGCCACATGACCGCAGCGCCCTCCCGGGCGCTGCCGGCCGGCTTCAGTGGGAGTGCTTCCCGCCCACGACGATCAGCACGAAGACGATGCCCACGCCCAGCCACAGCAGCTGCAGCGCGGTGTCCTTCCAGGGCAGCCGGCGCTGAAGCTGCGGGATCAGATCGGCGACCGAGACATAAACGAAGCTGCTGGACGCCGCCACCAGCAGGTAGGGGAACAGCTGCTGCCACGGCCCCACGATGTAGTAGCCGACCAGCCCGCCGACCACCGCCGCCATGCCGGACACCGCATTGAAGAACAGCGCCTTCTTGCGCGAGAACCCCGCGTTCAGCAGCACGATGTAGTCGCCGACCTCCTGCGGGATCTCATGCGCCACGATCGCCATCGCGGTGACCCAGCCCAGATGATGATCCGCGAGGAACGCGGCCGCGATGATGATCCCGTCGCAGAAGTTGTGGATCGAATCCCCCACCAGCACCGACAACCCACCCCGCCCGGCCTGTTCCCGGTCGAAATGGTGATGGTGGTGGTGCCCGTCCCCCTCGTGGTGGTGGGTGTGGCGGTAGAGCTCGGCCTTCTCCAGCAGGAAGAAGAACATCAGCCCGCCCAGCAACGCCAGGAAGAGGTTGTGCGGATCGGCGCCGCTCTCGAAGGCCTCCGGCAGCACATGCAGCAGCGCGGTCGACAGGAGCACGCCGGTGGACAGGCTCACCAGGTGCTTCACGATGCGGCTCAGCAGGCCGACCGTCAGCATCGCCGCGATCGTCACGGAGGCCAGACCGCCAGCGAAGGTCACCAGCAGGATGTAGGTCAGGGTCATGGATAAAAAAGGCGCACCACGTGGGGTGCGCCGGATGGGGTTCCGAAAATTGTCTCAGAGTCGTCAAGCCCCCCTTGCGCCGGGGACGTTCACATCCCGTGCTGCTTGAACCAGGCCTGGCAGCGCGCCCATCCGTCCTTGGCGGGATCGGGCCGGTAGCTGGGGCGGTAATCGGCATGGAAGGCGTGGCCGGCGTCAGGGTAGACGACAAACTCGCTGGCCTTGGCCGCCGCGCTGCCTTGTTTGAGCGCCTCCTGCATCGCGGCGACGGTCGAGACCGGGATGCCGTTGTCCTGCGCACCGTACAAGCCCAGCACCGGGGCGTTCAGCTGGGCCGCGACGTCGATCGGGTGCTTCGGCGTCATCGCATTGGTCTGGCCCTGCAGGCGGCCGTACCACGCCACGCCGACCTTCAGCTCGCGGCTGTGGGCGGCGTACAGCCAGACGATCCGGCCGCCCCAGCAAAAGCCGGTGATCCCCAGCTTGGAGGTGTTGCCGCCCATTCCCTTCGCCCAGGCCACCGCCGCGTCCAGGTCGTTCAGGACCTGCGCGTCAGGTGTGCGTTGGATGATCTCGGTCTGCAGCTTGGCGATGTCCGAATAGACCTTCGCATCGCCTTGACGCGCGAACAGGTCGGGCGCGACTGCCAGGTAGCCCAGCTTGGCGAAGCGGCGCGCGACATCGGCGATGTGCTCGTGCACGCCGAAGATCTCGCTGACCACCAGCACCACCGGCGCCTGCTTCTTGCCCGCCGGCTGCGCGACATAGGCCGGCATCTTGAAGTCGCCGACCGGGATGCTGACCGGACCGGCATCCAGGCCCTGCGCGTCGGTGGTGACCGTCTGCGCCGTCACCGGCAGCACCGCCGCGGCGAAGCCGCTGCCCACCGCGGTACCGACGAAGGCGCGGCGACTGAAGCCCCGGCCCGGCGCCAGCGTGTCGATGTCGTCGCGGATCGCGTCGGCCAGTTCAGGGGACAGGCCGGCGGCATCGGCGCGGGAATCGGAATTCGTCATCTGCAGCTCCTCGTGGGGAATGCGGGGTGGAATGGATCCGAAGGTTCCGGACGGAACGCCGGATGCTATCCCGGTCGGCCGCCGGGCACCGGACCACGGCGTCGCGACAGCACGATGAAAGCACTTGGTTCCCGGCGGGCGGGCCAAAGACCGCGACAATCGCGCCCCATGACGCAAGCGCAAGTTCCTCCGATCCTGGCCGCCATCGACATGGGCTCCAACAGCTTCCGGCTCGAGCTGGCCCAGCTGCAGCACGGGCACTACCGCCGGCTGGACTACCTGAAGGAAACGGTGCGGCTGGGCGCGGGCCTGGATGCGATGAGCATGCTGACCGAAGAGGCAGCCCAGCGCGGCCTGGACTGCCTGCGGCGCTTCGCCGAGCGGCTCGCCGACCTGCCCGGCCGCCAGGTGCGCGCGGTGGCGACGCAGACGCTGCGTGAGGCGCGCAACCGCAACGCCTTCCTGGCGCGGGCGCAGGAGGTGCTGGGCCATCCGATCGAAGTCATCTCGGGCCGAGAGGAAGCGCGCCTGATCTACGCGGGCGTGGCGCGGCTGCAGACCGCGGAAGACCCCCGCCTGGTCATCGACATCGGCGGCCGATCCACCGAGATGATCCTGGGCCGCGGGCCGCAGCCGCTGGCCGCCGAGTCCTTCCAGATCGGCAGCGTCAGCCTCTCGATGCGCTTCTTCCCCGACGGCCGCTTCACCGCCGAGGCCTTCCGCGCCGCGCAGGTCGCCGCAGGCGCCGAGCTCGAGGAAGCCATCACCCAGTTCTCCCGCCAAGCCGCGCAGCCGCGCTGGAAGCAGGCCCTGGGCTCGTCGGGCACCGTCGGCGCGGTGGCCCAGATCCTCGCGGCGAACAACGTCAGCCCCGACGGCTCCATCACCCTCGACGGCCTGCGCTGGTGCATCGAGCAGTGCCTGCTCGCCGGGCGCATCGACGCGCTCAAGCTGCCCGGCCTCAAGGACGACCGGCGCGCCGTCGTCGGCGGCGGACTCTGCATCCTCTACACGCTGCTCACCCACTTCGACATCGAGCGCCTCCACCCCGCCAAGGGCGCGCTGCGCCAAGGCGTCATCTTCGACCTCGCCGAGCGCCTCGACCCCCGCCTGCTCGCCGCCGGGCGCGACATGCGCGAACAGTCCGTCGCCGAACTCCAGCGCCGCTTCGCCGTCGACCGCGATCAGGCCGGCCGCGTCCAGCAGATCGCCCAGCGGCTTCATGCGCAGCTCGCGCCGAAAGCCGAGGAAGAACATCGCCGCGAACTCGGCTGGGCCGCCGCGCTGCATGAGATCGGCATGATGGTCTCCCACCATGACCACCATCGCCACAGCGCCTACCTGCTCTCCCACGTCGACGCGCCAGGCTTCTCCCAAAATCAGCTCCGGCGCCTCGGAGACCTCGCGCTCGGTCAGCGGGGAGGACTCCGCAAGCTCGAAGAACAGCTCCAGGAAGAACCCATGATCTGGCAGCTGCTGGCGTTGCGACTCGCCGCCATCAAATGCCACGCGCGCAGCGAGGTCGACGCGACAGCCATCAAGCTGCGGCGCGAAGGGATGAACGTCATCATCGAAATGCGCAAGGGCTGGGCCGAAGCACATCCGCGGGCGCATTACCTGCTGCGCGAAGAATTGGACGCGTGGGGCAAGGTCGGGCGTGTGCAGTTGGCGTTGGAGGCTTGAAGGCAATGCGCTGACTGCAGGCGGGTGAGCGCGACAGGCATGGCCTGGGCCGGCGACTCGCGTCGGGCGGACGCCAACTCGCTCTGCTCACCTGCGGTTCGCGACGCTCAGACAGACGGCGTCCAAGTCAGTCATCCAGCCCGACACGAGTCGCCGGCCCAGGCCATGCCCGTCCAGGAACAGAGGTGGACGGCGTGGGGGTGGCGTGAACCTCGCGGGGACTTGGTCAGGGGTCCTCGTGGTACAGGCGCATCAGGGCTTGTTGCGCGCTGACGTGCAGCGGGGAATCCTCGGTGCCAATGCGCTGCGAGGTGCCGTCCGGGCCCAGTTGCCACGCGTCCAGACTGTCGTGCAGGTAGGGGGTCAGGCCCTCGTCGATGACGCGCTGGCGCAGCTTCGGATCAGTGATCGGCCAGGCCACCTCGATGCGACGCAACATGTTGCGCGCCATCCAGTCCGCGCTCGACAGGTACAAGGCCTCCTGCTCCTCCTTGCCCCAGCGGAAATAAAAGATCCGCGAGTGCTCGAGGAAGCGGCCCACCACCGAGCGCACCAGGATGTTGTCCGTCTCGCCCGGCAGGCCCGGCGGCAACATGCACGCGCCGCGCACGATCAGGTCCACCTTCGCGCCCGCGCGGCCCGCCCGCACGATCCCGTTGATGAGCTCCGCATCAGTCAGCGCATTGATCTTCAGCACCACCCGCGCCGGCTCGCCACGCCGCGCGGCCTCCTCCACCTGCGACAGCAGCTCGACCATCGTCCGGTGCAGGTTGAACGGCGCGAGCAGCAGCTTCTTCGGCGCCTTGAACTTCGACAGGGACGCCAACTGGCGGAACACCAGATCCATGTCCGCCGTCATCTCGGCATCGGCCGTCAGGTAGCCGAGGTCCGTGTAGAAACGCGCCGTCTTCGGGTTGTAGTTGCCGGTCGACAGGTGGCCGTAACGCCGCAGCTTGCCGCCCTCCCGGCGGGTGATCAGCATCAGCTTGGCATGCGTCTTCAGGCCGACGATGCCGTACACCACCTGTGCACCGACCGCCTCCAGCCGCTCCGCCCAGTTGATGTTGGCCTCCTCGTCGAAGCGCGCTTTCAGCTCGACGACCGCGAGGACCTCCTTGCCGCGGCGCGCCGCCTCGATCAGCAGGTCCGCCAGCACCGACTGGCTGCCGGTGCGGTAGATCGTCTGCTTGATGGCCAGGACGTCCGGATCCTCGACCGCCTCGCGCAGCAGCTGCACCACCGGCTCGAAGCTCTCGAACGGGTGATGCAGCATCACGTCGCCCTTGGTCCGCAGCTTGTCCAGGATCGACTTGCCCCGTGGCAGCCGCCCGGTCGGCCAACTCGGTTCATAGGGCCGGAAACGCAGGTCCTCGGCATCAGTCTGGTCGATCAGCTCGTTCAGGCGCACCAGGTTGACCGGCCCGTTGACCCGGTACAGCGCCGCCTCCGGCAGGTCGAATTGCTCCAGCAGGAAGCGCGAGAGTTCCTCGGGGCAGGTGTTGACCACCTCGAGCCGCACCGCGCGCCCGAAGTGACGCGTCGTGAGGCCCGAGCGCAGCGCATGCCGCAGGTTGGCGATCTCTTCCTCGTCGACCTCCAGGTCCGAATCCCGCGTGACGCGGAACTGCGAGAACGCCTCGACATGCCGGCCGGGGAACAGCTCCTCGAGGTGGGCGCGGATGACGCTGGTGAGCAGGACGAAGCTCTGCTTGCCGCCGCTGATCGCCGCCGGCACCTTGATCACGCGCGGCAGCACGCGCGGGACCTTGACGATGGCAATGCGGTTGTCGCGTCCGAGCGCGTCCTTGCCCGACAGCCGCGCGATGAAGTGCAGCGACTTGTTGGCCACCTGCGGGAACGGATGCGCCGGGTCCAGGCCCACCGGCACCAGCAGCGGCCGCACTTCCCGCTCGAAGAACCTGCTGACCCACGCGCGGATCTCGTCGGTGCGGTCGGCGTGGTTGAGGATCTGGATGTTGTGCTCGCGCAGGGCGGGCATGACCTGGTCGTTGAAGATCGCGTACTGCTGGTCGATCAGGTCATGGGCCGCGCGCCCGACGCGCTCCACGTCGCGCGGCGTCACCAGACCGCTGCCGTCCCGCTGCGCATCGAGCATGTCGGCGAAGCGCACCTCGAAGAACTCGTCGAGGTTGCTGGACACGATGCAGATGTAGCGCAGCCGCTCCAGCAGCGGCACGTCGACGCGCTGGGCCTGCGCCAGGACACGCCGGTTGAACTCGAGGATCGCGTTTTCGCGGTTGAGCAGCGGGACATCGGGCAAAGTCATGAACTCATTCTATGAAGCTGGTATGACAAGCCAGTGACCCTCTTTGGAGCCAGTCCGCAGGCGATGCGCGGCCCCGATGACCGACGCCGCGAGTCGTCTGGCGCCGCCCGGAGTTGGCGATGCGGGGGGGCGGGTCGCCCGAAGAGGGGACCCCTCAGGCGGGTTGGCGCATGGCGGCGGCGAGCGCCTGCGCCGCGTCCTGCTCGGCGCCGGAGCGCTGCCGCTCCGCCCAGTCCAGGATTTCCAGGTGCCCGTCCGCATGCTCGACCAGCGCCGTGAGGCTCTCGACCCAGTCGCCGTCGTTGGCGTAGGTGATGCCGTCGATGTCGCGCAACTCGGCGTGGTGGATATGGCCGCAGATCACGCCGTTGACGCCGCGCTTGCGGGCTTCGCGCGCCAGCGCTTCCTCGAACTCGCTGATGAAGGAGACGGCGCGCTTGACCTTGAGCTTCAGGTACTTGCTCAGGCTCCAGTACGGCAGCCCCAGGCGCGCGCGCATCGAGTTGAGGTGGCGGTTCAGCTTGAGCGTGAATTCATAGAGGCTGTCGCCGACGTAGGCCAGCCACTTGGCGTGCTGGATGACGCCGTCGAAGAGATCGCCGTGGGTGATCCAGAACTTGCGACCGTCGGCGGTCTCGTGGATCCACTCGTGCGCCACCTCGATGCCGCCGAAGCTGTGCTGCAGGTACTTGCGCGCGAATTCGTCATGGTTGCCCGGCACGTAGATCACCCGAGTGCCCTTGCGGGCCTTGCGCAGCAGCTTCTGCACCACGTCGTTGTGGGCCTGCGGCCAGTACCAGCTGCGGCGCAGCTGCCAGCCATCGACGATGTCGCCAACCAGGAAGAGCTGCTCGCACTCGACCTCGCGCAGGAAGTCCAGCAGGGCCCGCGCCTGGCAGCCGGGCGTGCCCAGGTGCAGGTCGGAGATCCACACCGTGCGCACCCGGATCGAGCCGCCCTCTTCCGCCTCGGCCCCAGGCGGTTCTTGCGAGACAGCGGCGGCCATGAGCGTGTCGGTCAGCATGGCCCCACAGGTTGCCGGGGCCGGATGAAAGCTTGATGACCGCCCGACGGGGGGCCTTCCGGGGGAACGCCGATAATCCGCCGCCATGCACCTGATGATCCCCTTCGCCAGTGCGCTGGATCCTCATTTCGAGGGTGCCCTGCGCGAGCTGGAGCTGCCGAACCTGAGCCACCTGCTCGGGCTGCTGGCGCCGGCCGGCGAGGTCGGCGACGCCGACGAGACCACCCCGATCCCTCCCCACGAACGTTTCCTGGCGCAAGCCCGCGGCATCACCGACGACCACCCGCCGCTGGCCGCCTGGCGCCTGCGCGCGGCCGGCCACGAGCCCGGCGACGCCGCCTGGGCGCTGCTGACGCCCGCCCACTTCGCCGTCGGCACCGAAGGGGTGACCGCGCTGGGCCCCGCCACGCTGGACCTGTCCGAGGACGAATCCCGCGCCTTCCTCGAGGCGCTCGCCACCGCGCTGTTCCCCGCCGACCAGGGCTGGCGCAGCGCCTGGTTGTCGCCGGGCGAATGGGCGGTCGCGCATGACGACCTGGACGGTCTCGAGGCCGCCAGCGTCGACCGCGTCCTGAATCGCGGCGTCGAGACCTGGTACCCGCGGGCGCGCCGCCTGCGCACGCTGCTCAACGAGGTCCAGATGCTGCTGCATGAGCACCCGCTCAACCAGGCCCGCGAGGAGCGCCGGCAACGCCCGCTGAACGCGGTGTGGATCAGCGGCTGCGGCCGCGATCGCGGCACCGCGCCGCCGGCGGACCTGGTGGTCGACGACCGCCTGCGCGGCCCGATGACCAGCGGCGACCTCTACGCCTGGAGCGAGGCCTGGAAGGCCCTCGACGCCGGCCCCATCGCGCAGGCGCTGGCCGCCGTGCGCGATGGCCGCCGCGTCTCGCTGACACTGGGCGGCGAGCGCCTGGCCCGCACCTGGACGCGCAAGGACGCGGGCAGCTGGCAGCGGCTCAAGGAGCGCTTCGCCCCGCCCCGGCTCAGCGTCGCCACCGCGCTGGAGAACCTGTGAGCAGCCCCCGCCTCCTGATCCGCGACGTCCCGCCGGACTCCGCCCATGCGCTGCAGCAGGCCGGCTTCTCGCCGCTGCTGTCGCGACTCTTCGCCGCGCGCGGCGTGTTGTCGCACGACGAGCTCGACCCGGACCTGAAACACCTGCTGCCGCCCGAAGGCCCTCAAGGCCTGCTGGGCATCGACAAGGCCGCCACGCTGCTGGCCGACGCGATCACGGCGGGCGAGCGCGTGTGCATCGTGGCCGATTACGACTGCGACGGCGCCACGGCCTGCGCGGTGATGCTGCGCGGGTTGGCGCTGCTGGGCGCGCGGCCGGGCACCCTCGGCTACGTGGTGCCCGATCGCGCGGTGCACGGCTACGGCCTGACGCCGACCATCGTGGAGCTCGCGCTCAAGCAGGAACCCCAGCTGCTGGTGACCGTCGACAACGGCATCGCGAGCCACGCCGGCGTCGCCTTCGCGCGCGCGCTCGGCCTGAAGGTGCTGGTCACCGACCATCACCTGCCCGCGGTCGGCCCCGACGGCGCGCCCACCATCCCCGACGCCGACGCGCTCGTGAACCCCAACCAGCCGGGCTGCCCCTTCCCGAGCAAGAGCCTCGCGGGCGTGGGCGTCGCGTTCTACGTGCTGACCGTGCTGCGCGGCGAATTGCGCCGGCGCGGCGCCTTCGGCGACGGCCCGCCGCCGCGGCTGGACGGCCTGCTGGACCTCGTCGCGCTCGGGACCGTGGCCGACGTGGTGCGGCTCGACGCCAACAACCGGCGGCTGGTCGCGCAGGGTCTGCGCCGCATGCGCGCGGGCCGCATGCAACCCGGCGTGCAGGCGCTGTTCACCGCGGCCGGACGCGACGCCACGCGCGCCAACAGCTTCGACCTGGGTTTCGCGCTCGGGCCCCGCATCAATGCGGCGGGCCGGCTCGAGGACATGACGCTGGGCATCACCTGCCTGACGACCGACGACACTGGCCAGGCGCTGGAGCTCGGCCGCGAGCTGGACCGCATCAACCGCGAGCGCCGCGAGATCGAGGCCGGCATGCAGGAGCAGGCGCTCGCGCTGCTGGAACGGTTGATGACCGACCCGCGCCTGAACGGCGCGCCGCCGCCGGCGCTCGCGCTCTTCGACGCGGACTTCCATGAAGGCGTCGTCGGCATCGTCGCCTCGCGGATCAAGGACCGGCTGCACCGGCCGGTGTTCGTCTTCGCCGAGGGCGCCGACGGACAGCTCAAGGGCTCGGGACGATCGATCCCCGGCTTCCACCTGCGCGACGCGCTGGACCTGGTGTCCAAGCGCCATCCGGAGCTGCTGCGCAAGTTCGGCGGCCACGCGATGGCGGCCGGCTGCACGCTCGCGCCGGGCGGTGTCGAGGCTTTCGCCGCCGCCTTCGAGGCGGTCGCGCGCGAGTGGCTGGACGAGTCCGCGTTGACCCGCACGCTGCGCACCGACGGCCCCTTGCCGCCGGAGGCGTTCTGCGCCGAGACGGTGCAGGAACTCGAGGCGCAGGTCTGGGGCCAGGCCTTCGAGGCACCGCTGTTCTGCGACCGCGTGCAAGTGGTGCACCAACGCCTGGTCGGCGAGCGCCACTTGAAGCTGCGGCTGCGCCAGGGCGCGATGCTGCGCGACGCGATCTGGTTCGGCCGGACCGAGCAGCTACCGGAGCAGGTCACCCTCGCCTACCGGCTCAGCCTCGACGAGTACCAGGGGCAGCAGCGCGTGCAGATGGTGGTGGAGGCGATGGCGGACTGAGCGGAGAAGGGCGACCGAGAAAGAAGGGCTAGGCCCCGAGCTCCCGCCGCACCCAGTCGACGATCGCCGCGGCCGGCATGGCGCCGGCCTGCCGCGCGATCTCCTGTCCATCGAGGAACAGCAGCAGCGTCGGAATGCTGCGGATGCCGTAGCGCGCGCTCTGCTGCGGCGCGGCCTCGGTGTCGAGCTTGACGAAGCGCAGTTCCGGCAGCATCGCCGCGGCCTGCTCGAACTGCGGCGCCATCATCTTGCAGGGCCCGCACCAGTCGGCCCAGCAGTCCACGACGACCGGCAACTCGGTGCCCGCGATGAACCGGTCGAAGACCTCCGGCTTGAGGTCCGCCGGCCTGGGCAGCATCAGCGGCGTGCCGCAGCGGCCGCAGTCGGGCGACTCGGCCAGCCGCTCGCGCGGCACGCGATTCTTCGCCGCGCACGACGGGCAGACGATGTGCAGGTGGGTCGCGGCGGCAGGCGTGTCGGTGTCCATGGCGGTCTCGGGTGAAGCGCCGGCGGGGCGCGGTAAGGCGGTGAAGAGGCCCCAGCGCCTCTTCCAGGGGGCAAATCATGTGCCCTCGCGCGCGGGCGCGCCTCCGCCGGACGGGGCGGTCCAAGGTACGGCATTTGCCGCCACTCGCTCAACGGGAACTCTGTTGAAGGAATCGAGATGGCTGCATACAAGGACGACGGCAAGCTGTGGGTGCTGGTGGCGGACGAGGGCGTGGCCCGCCTGCTCAAGCTGCCGGAGGAAGGCGGCGACCTGGAAGACGTCACCACGCTCACCGATGCCGCGGCGCACGCGGACAAGGCCGACCTGCGCCGCGACGCCGAAGGCCGGCGCGGCAACAACGTGACCTCCTCGGCCGGCGTGGACGAGCTGCACCAGGAGGCCATCGGCTTCGCCACCCGCGTGGCGCGGACGCTGGACGACGGCTTCAACAACGGCGAGGTGACGCAGCTGCGCATCGTCGCCGCGCCGCGCTTCCTCGGGTTGCTGCGCAAGGCGCTCAGCCCGCAGGTCGCCAAGCTGGTGATCGACGAGACCAACGTCGACGTCGTCCACGAGAGCCTGGGCGAGCTGACCACCCGGCTCTTCCCCGAGCGCGACTTCAGCAAGCAACGGCCTTGAGCGATCAGGAATCGGGCGCCGGACAGGCCGCAATCGCGGCGGATTTCACGCGCAGGTCATGCTGTAACTGTTTGTCAAAGCGATGACATAGAGGCCGCCCAGAATGGGGACACCGCGCGACGCCCCGCTCGCCGCGGTCCTCCCCATGCCCACCACCCACCTGCAGCCGCCCGACCCGTTGAGCATCGCCCTGTCCGCCTTGATCCGCGACGGCGCGCTGGACATCCATTTCCAGCCGCTCGTCGAAGTGGAGCGGGCCCAGATCCTCGGCTACGAGGCCCTGACGCGCGGGCCGGCGGACACGCCGCTGCATTCGCCGCTGGTGCTGTTCGAGGCCGCGGCCCGGCTCGGCCGGCTGGTGGAGCTGGAACGGCTGGTGGTGCGCCGCGCGCTGCGCCGCTTCAAGGAACTCAAGCTGCCCGGCCAGCTCTTCCTCAACCTGACCGCCGACACGCTGCTGGCCACCAGCGACCGCGGCGCGCTGATCGCCCGCGAGTTCGCGCAGCTCGACCTGCCGGCGTCGCGCGTGGTCATCGAGCTGACCGAGACCCGCCCCATCCTCGAGCCCGAACGGCTGCAGGACAGCATGCGCAGCCTGCGCGAGCTGGGATTCGTCGTCGCGCTGGACGACCTGGGCGAGGGCTTCGCCAGCCTGAAGCGCTGGATGGACATCCGTCCCGACTTCGTCAAGATCGACCGCCACTTCATCGATGGCATCGCGCAGGAGCCGCTCAAGCAGCAGTTCGTGCGCTCGATCCTGGAGATGGCGGCCAGCTCCGGCTGCACCGTCGTGGCCGAAGGCCTGGAGCAGCTCAGCGACCTGACCGTGCTGCGTCGCCTGGGCGTGCCGGTCTGCCAGGGCTACCTGCTCGCACGCCCGAGCGCCGCACCGCGGGCCGCGCTGCGCGCCGAGGTCGACGCGCTGTTGGCCCCCGAGCACCGGCGCCGCAACGCCGACTGGATGCGGCTGCCGCCCGACGCCATCACCACCGCCGCGCAACTGGCCCGGCGCAGCCACACCGTCACGCCCAAGCTCAACTGCCAGGCCGTCGCCGACATGTTCCAGCGCGACGAGCAGCTGTTCTCGATGCCGGTGCTGGACGAGGCCAACCGGCCCATCGGCATCCTGCGCTCGCTGCAGGTGCTCAAGCGCAGCGCCGAGCGCTACTTCATGGACATCCACGAGAAGCGCTCCTGCACCGCGCTGATGGATGCGCAGCCGCTGATCTTCGACGCCGGCACCTCGCTGCGCGAGATGAGCGACGCGATCTCCAGCCTGGACGACCGCCTGATGGTGGACGGCTTCATCGTCACCCGCGGCGGCGAGTATTTCGGCACCGGCCGCAGCACCGACCTGCTCAAGGCCGTCTCCGACCTGCAGGTCCACAGCGCCCGCTACGCCAACCCGCTGACGCTGCTGCCCGGCAACGTGCCCACCGACCAGCACCTGGACGCGCTGCTGCACGAGGGCCGGGAGTTCGTCGTCGTCGCCTGGGACATCGACCACTTCAAGCCCTTCAACGACGTCTACGGCTACGCGGCCGGCGACGACATCATCAAGCTCTGCGCCCAGATCCTGCAGACCGCCGCCGATCCGGTGCTGGACTTCGTCGGCCACATCGGCGGGGACGACTTCGTGATGGTGCTGGGCTCGCCCGACTGGACCGCGCGCATCACCCGCGTCTGCCGCGAGTTCGACCGCCAGATCCGTCCCTTCTTCTCCGCCGAGCACCAGGCGCTGGGCGGCTACGTCACGCTGAACCGGCAGAACCAGGAGTCCTTCAACCCGCTGCCCACGCTCAGCGCCGGCGTGATCCAGGTGCAGCCCGGCGCCTTCGACAGCGTCCGCGCGCTGTCCGCCGCGCTGACCGAACCCAAGCACGTCGCCAAGTGCGGCACCGGCCCGAGCCGCTACTTCGTCGACCGCCGCCGTTCCAGTGCTGCCATCCCGGACATGGCGCCGCTCCTAGAATCGACCGGGTGAACACCCCGCCCCTCGCGACCACCGCCCTTCCCGCCGATCCGACGCCCGCGCCAGGTTTCGCGCCCGCGCACGTGCCGGCCCGGATCGCGCTGCACCCGCAGACCAACGCGGACCTGCACTGCCACTCGACCGTCTCCGACGGCACCCTGTCGCCGCAGGCGCTGGCCGCGCGCGCCAAGGCCAACGGGGTCGAGCTCTGGGCGCTGACCGACCATGACGAGGTCGGCGGCCAGCAGCAGGCGCTGGAGGCCGCGCGCGCGCTGGGGCTGGCCTACCTGACCGGCGTGGAGATCTCGGTGACCTTCGCCGGCAAGGTGGTGCACATCGTCGGCCTGGGCTTCGACCACCACGATCCCCGCATCGTCGAGGGCCTGCGCGCCACGCGCGGCGGTCGCGGCGCGCGGGCGCGGGAGATGTCGGAGGGGCTGGCGAAGGTCGGCATCCATGGCGCCTACGAGGGCGCGCTCAGGCACGCCGGCAATCCGGAGCTGATCTCGCGCACGCACTTCGCGCGCTTCCTGGTCGAGACCGGCCAGTGCGGCGACGTGCCGGAGGTCTTCCGCCGCTTCCTGACCGAGGGCAAGCCCGGCTACGTGCCGCACCGCTGGGCGGCGCTGCGCGACGCGGTGGGCTGGATCGTCGACGCCGGCGGCATCGCGGTCATCGCGCATCCGGGGCGCTACGGCTTCACGCCGACCGAGGAATATGCGCTGATCACCGAGTTCATGGCCCATGGCGGCCGCGGCATCGAGGTCGTCACCGGCAGCCACACGGCGGCGGAGATGGTCCAGTACGCCGACACCGCGCTCGAATTCGACCTGCTCGCTTCGCGCGGCTCCGACTTCCACAGTCCGGAGGAAAGCCGCGTCGACCTGGGCCGGCTCGAGCAGCACCTCTCGGGCAAACTCAAGCCGGTGTGGAATGCGCTCGAGTACCGCATCCACTGGCCGGCCTGATACCGGCCCGGCCCGCACACCGATTGCCCCAGGCGAGGACCATGGCCCAGATCTTTGAAGTCCATCCCGACAACCCGCAGGCCCGCTTCCTGCGCCAGGCGGCGCAGATCCTGAGCCAGGGCGGCATCGGCGCGATCCCGACGGACTCGAGCTACGCCCTGGTGTGCCAGCTCGACGACAAGGCCGCCGCCGAGGCACTGCGCCGCATCCGCGGCGTCGACGACAAGCACCACATGACGCTGCTGTGCCGCGACCTCAGCGAGCTGGGCAGCTACGCGCGCGTCGACAACAAGCAGTACCGGATGATCAAGACGGCCACGCCGGGCCCCTTCACCTTCATCCTGGAGGCGACGAAGGAAGTGCCGCGGCGGCTGTCGCATCCCTCGCGCCGCACCATCGGCCTGCGCGTCCCGGACCACCGCGTCACGCAGGAGCTGCTCGCGCTGGTGGGCGGGCCGCTGCTGGCGACCACGCTGATCCCGCCTGGGGAGCACGAGCCGCTCAACGATCCGGAGCAGATCACCGCGCGCTACGACAAGCAGATCCAGCTGATCATCGACGCGGGCGCCTGCCCGATGAAGCCGACCACCGTCGTCGACCTCACCGCGGAACCGCCGGTGCTGGTGCGCCGCGGCTGCGGCGATCCGGCATGCCTGGGCCTGGAACTCGAGGAGGCGGAGGCCGAGGACTGACGGCGCTTCAAACGCGCCAAGCAAAACGCCGGCGCGAAGCCGGCGTTTTTCATGGGGCGGTGCGTCTCGCACCGTCGAGGGTCAGACCGCGGCGGTGATCACGATTTCGATCTTCCACTCGGGCTTGGCCAGCTTGGCCTCGACCGTGGCGCGCGGCGGCGTGTGGCCGGCCGGCACCCAGGCGTCCCAGGCGGCGTTCATGCCGGCCAGGTCCTTGACGTCGGCGATGTACAGCTGCGCGCGCAGGATCTTGGTCTTGTCGCTGCCGGCACGGGCCAGCAGCTGGTCGATCATCGCCAGGACCTGCTCGGTCTGGCCCTGGATGTCGGCGCTGGCGTCCGACGGCACCTGGCCGGCCAGATAGACCACGCCGTTGTGGATGGCCATCTCGGAGAGACGCGGGCCGACGTCGAAGCGTTCGATGCTGCTCATTTGCTGTGCTGCTTGGGTTTGTGGGAAGACTTGTGATCGCGCTTCTCGCGCGACTGCTCGTGGCGATGGGACTTCACGGCCGGCGCGGCGGCCGCGGGCGCGGCCTTCTGGCCGAGCTTGCTTTCGGTGCCCGCCATCAGCTTCTTGATGTTGGCCGCATGGCGCCAGACCAGCAGCAGGCTCATCAGCGCGATGGCCGGCAGCTCGGGACCGACGTCCCAGACCAGCATCTGCAGCAGCGGCGCTGCCACGGCGGCGCTCAGCGATGCCAGCGACGAATAGCGGAACACCACCGCCATCGCGATCCACACGCCCAGCACCGCCAGGCCCAGCCAGGGGTTGATCGCGAGCAGCACGCCGGCCGCGGTGGCGACGCCCTTGCCGCCCACGAACTTGAAGAAGACCGGCCACAGGTGGCCGATGAAGGCCGCCAGGCCGACCAGCGCGGCGGTGCCCTCCTCCAGCCCGTACGGCGCGCCGAACTTCAGCACCAGCAGCACCGGCACGTAGCCCTTGAGCGCGTCGAAGACCAGCGTGAGGATGGCCGCGGCCTTGTTGCCCGAGCGCAGCACGTTGGTCGCGCCCGGATTGCCGCTGCCGTAGCTGCGCGGATCGGACAGGCCCATCAGCCGGCTGACGATCACCGCGAAGGACAGCGAACCGATCAGGTACCCAGCCACGACGGCCAACAAGGGGAACAGGACACTTTGCATGGGGCGCTATTCTGCCCCGGACTTCAGCGCGCACTCGACCGGGCGGGCCGCCAGCAGCTCCGTCAAAACCCGGGGTTCGATGCTGACCAGATAACCGCGCCGCCCGCCGTTGATCAGGATGCGCGGCAACGCGAGCACGCTGGCCTCGACGAACACCGGCATCGCCTTGCGGGTGCCGAACGGCGAGGTGCCGCCGACCAGGTAACCGCTGTGGCGCTGGGCGACGTCCGGCTTGCAGGGCTCGACCTTCTTGCAGGGGATCTGCCGCGCGAGTTCCTTGAGGCTGACGGTGCAGTCGCCATGCATCAGCACGATCAGCGGCTGCGCCTTCTCGTCCTGCATCACCAGCGTCTTGACCACCTCGTGCTCAGGCACGCCGAGCTGCTTGGAGGACTCGCCGGTGCCGCCGTGATCGACGTAGTCGTAGACATGCTCGCCAAACGCGACCCCGTGCTGCCGCAGCATCTGTGTCGCGAGCGTCTCGCTGACGTGGACGGATTTCTTGCTCATGGGCGCGGATTGTCGGGGCTGGCGGCGAAGGCCCGCTTGTACGAGCTTGCTGCGCCGGCATCGGCATCGGCGTCGGCGTCGCCTTCCCCCCGATGCTTTGCTGCTGACAGCGCGTGGCAATGCGCGCGCGTAACGTGCGCCCGCAATGAACAGCGCCCGCTGCCGCGCGGGCATCACCGACTGCCACGATCCGGACCGCCATGACCGCTTCCACGGATGCCACCGCGAGCTACAACCTCAAGGACCTGATCTCCCCGGCGACGTTGCACGCGCTGGCCGAGGTCTTCACCGACACCGCGCCCGGCTTCCAGCACAAGCGCTTCCTGGCGGTGGCCACGGACGGCCTGGACGCGCTGTCCATCATGCAGCGCGTGCACCGCGTGGCCCAGGCGCTGGACGCCGCGCTGCCCGGCAGCTTCGGCGCCAAGCTCGACGCGGTCGTGGCCGCCGCGCCGCGCGCCGGCGGCTCCTTCATGAACATGGGCCTGTGCGATTTCGTCGCGAGCTTCGGCCTGCACGATCCGGCCGCATCGCTCGCGGCGCTCCAGCGCCTGACGCCGCACGGCACCGCCGAATTCGCGATCCGCCCCTTCCTGCGCCAGGACCTCGCCGGCACGCTACGGACGATGGCGCGCTGGACTGCCGATGGCGACGAGCATGTGCGCCGGCTGGCCAGCGAGGGCTGCCGGCCGCGGCTGCCGTGGTCCTTCCGCCTGGACGCGCTGGTGGCCGATCCCACGCCCGCGGCGGAGATCCTGCGGGCACTGCGCGCCGACGACGCACTCTACGTGCGGCGCTCCGTCGCCAACCACCTCAACGACATCACGAAGGACCATGCGGACTGGGTCTTCGCCCATGTCGCCGACTGGGACCTGGACGACGCGCGCAGCGCCTGGATCGTCAAGCACGCACTGCGCTCACGCATCAAGCAAGGCGACGCGCGGGCGCTGAAGCTGATCGGCGCCAGCGACGGCGCGCGGGCGGCCGTCGAGCAACTGGCGATCGCACCGGCGCGCCTGGCGATCGGCGGCGCGATCGAGATCGCCTTCGAGCTGCGCTCCAGCGCCGACGTCACCCAGCGGCTGGTCGTGGACTACGCGATCCACTACGTCAAAAAGAACGGGCGCGCCTCGCCGAAGGTCTTCAAGCTCAAGACGGTGGAGCTGGCGGCCGGCGCCTCGACGCCGATCCGCATCCAGCGCGCGCTGCGCGACTTCACGACCCGCACGCATTACCCGGGCACGCATCGCGTCGAGATTCTGGTCAACGGCCAGCGACTGGCCGAGGGCACCTTCGAGCTGCTGGCGCCTTGAGCGCGCGGCGTCCGGTCGACCGCCGCGCGTTCACTGCGCCGGGTCGCGGATCTCCCAGCGGATGCGGTCGATGCGCGCGTGGACCTCGGCATCGAGCGGGCGGCCGAGCGCCGCGAGGTTCTCATCGAGCTGCGCCGCGTTCGTGATGCCGATCAGCGCGCTGCCGGTCTGCCAGCGCGAAGTGACCCAGGCCATCGCCAGCGTCGCCGGCGTCATGCCCAGTTCCGCCGCGAGCGCGTTGTAGCGGCGCGCGGCTTCGAGCGTCTCGGGCCGCGCCCAGCGCTGCTTCTTCATGCTGTCGAAGATCGCCAGCCGGCCCGGCCTGGCGGGATCGCCCAGCCCATGCGCGTCGTACTTGCCGGTGAGCGTGCCGAAGCCCAGCGGCGAATACGCCAGCAGGCCGACCTGGTGGCGGTAGAGCGCCTCGTCCAGGCCGTTCTCGACGACGCGGTTCACCAGGCTGTAGGGGTTCTGCACGCTGACGATGCGCGGCAGGCCATGGACCTGCGCCAGATGCACGAATTCACCGACGCCGTAGGCGGTCTCGTTGGACAGGCCGACGTGGCGGATCTTGCCCGCGCGTCGCAGCTGGTCCAGCGCCTGCAACTGCTCCAGCATCGACGCCACCGGCTTGTCCTTGGACGGCTCGAAGTAGACGCCTCCGAACATCGGCACGTGCCGCGCGGGCCAGTGGATCTGGAACAGGTCGATGGTGTCGATGCGCAGCCGCCGCAGACTGTCCTCGCAGGCCTGAATGATCTGCGCGCCGGTCAGGTCCTGGCTGCCGTCGCGGATCCAGTCATAACCGCGCGAGGGGCCGGCGACCTTGGTCGCGATGACCAGACGCTCGCGCAGTCCCGGCCGCGCCTGCAGCCAGCGGCCGACGATCTCCTCCGTCCTGCCGAAGGTCTCGGCGCGCGCCGGCACCGGGTACATCTCGGCCAGGTCCAGCAGGTTGATGCCCGCGGCCACCGCGCGGTCCAGCAGCGCGTGGCTGCCGGCCTCGTCGACCTGTTCGCCGAAGGTCATCGTGCCCAGGCCGATGCGGGTGACCGACAGGTCCGACTGTCCGAGGGTGATGCGCTCCATCTTGTCCGTGCTCCGTGAGGTGCCGCGTGGCTCCGTCGCCGCGGCAGGCGGCCAGTGTGCCCGACGCGGGCGGAGCGCCGGTTCCCTGCTCGCCCGCATGTGCACCGCCTCCGTCTCCCCGTGCGCCACATGGCCGCAATGGGCTCTCCCTCACGGTTGCCGACTGGAAATTATTGTTTTACAGTAATTTCTTGCCACACCACGGTAATGCCACCGCCTCGCCATGCGCCCTTCCCCAATCCCCGCCGGCCTGCAGCGCATTCGCTGGATCGCCCACTGCGTGCGCGCGATGGCGCTGATCGCGATGGCGACGGTGGTCGGCTTCCATGCGGTGTTCTGGACCCACCCGGCCATGATCGAGCGCACCGCGCGCAAGGAGTGGGACCTGTCGCACGCGCTGCAGTTCGACGTGATCTCGCGCGGCGCGGCGCTGGCGGTGAACCTGCCGCTGGCCCTGCTGACGCTGTATGCCCTGTGGTGCCTGTGGCGCCTGTTCGGCGGCTACCTGCGCGGCGAGGTCTTCACCGACGCCGCGACGCGGCTGCTGCGCCGCATGGGGCAGTCGGTGGTGGCGATCGCGGTGGCGATGCCGCTCACCGACACGGCCACGGTGCTCGCGCTGACGCTGGGCAACCCGCCGGGCCAGCGCTACCTGTCGTTCCAGCTGGGCAGCTCGCATTTCGTCGTGCTGCTGTGCGGGCTGGTCTTCGTCGCGATGGGCCAGGTGATGCGCGAGGCGCAGCGCATGGCGCAAGAGAACGCCGAGTTCATCTGAGCGCCCCATGCCCATCGTCGTCCGACTCGACGTCATGCTCGCGCAGCGCAAGATGCGCTCGAAGGAGCTGGCCGAGGCCATCGGCATCACCGAGGCCAACCTCTCGCTGCTGAAGTCCGGCAAGGTGCGCGGCGTGCGCTTCGACACCTTGTCGCGGATCTGCGCGGTGCTGCAATGCCAGCCGGGCGACCTGCTCGCCTGGGAACCCGGCGAGGAGCCGGATGGAGACGGTGATGGCAGTGCTTAGGCCCGAGGCCGCACATGGCGCGACCGATGCCACGGCGCTTGGGGCGATGCGCGCCGCGACACCGAACACCTCCCGCCGGTTCCGCGCGATCGCGCTGGCGGCGGTCCTCCTGCTTCACGTCGCGCTGGTCGCCTGGCTGCAGCACGACTGGCACCGTGGCGAGGCACACAGCACGCAGCGGCGGTCGTCGATCCGGATGGTGACGATCCAGTTGCCGCCGCTGGTCCCGCGGCCGCCGGCGAAGGCGACGACGCAGCGCGCCGAAGGCAACCCCGCGGTCCGTCGCGCCGCAGCGGCTCACGCACCGACCGGCGACACGGCGAAGGCGCCGCAGTCGCACGCGGCGAGCCCGCGCGCGGCATCGCCCGCGCCTGAACTCGATCGCGTCGACGAAGCGCCGCGCGCCACCGTGGTCATCGCCGCGCCGACGCCCGCATCGGGCGCCTCCGGCCCCAGCGGCCGCGAGCTCATGGACGGCACGGCGACGCGCCGCGCGATCCGCCAGTCCGCGCAGGGCCAGCCGCTGCTCGCCGAGCGGGTCGACGAGGCCAGCCGCGCGCCCGACCGGATCGATGCCTCGACCAAGCTGGGCAACGAAATGATGAAGGGCGCCAGCGGCGATTGCCTCAAGGGCGAATACGCCGGCGGCGGCATGGGGCTGCTCAGCGCGCCCTTCTGGCTGCTCGCCGAGGCGCGCGGCAAGTGCCGGCGTTGAGCCCCGCTTCGTCCGGACGCCGCGCGGCTGCCACCCCGATGAGGGACAACCGTCGTCAACGCAACTTGACCGCGCGCCGTTCAGCGCGGACCGCTCACAGCGACCAGGGAGAGAGAACCGTGAAACCCCAGCAGTTCCAGCGCGCGCGACTCGCGGCAGCGCTCCTCGTGACCGGCGTGTTCGCCGCGGGCTGCGGCCCGGCGGCCATGGCCGCGCCCGCCGGGGCCGTCGCGCCCACCGCGCCCACCGCCCCCGCCAGCGCGGACGGCCCGCGGCCGGCGGCCACCTCGGCCTCGGCGGCGGTCGCGCTGCCGACCGTGCAGAGCGACGTCAAGCGCGGCGCCTCCTTCCCCTACAAGCGCCTGAACGAACTGCTGTCGAAGCTGCGCACCGAAGGCGAAGGGCTCTTCGTCAGCCGCTTCGTGCTGACGGACGCGAAGGACGCCAGCAAGCCGCCGCCCGCCGGCACCAAGCTCGCGCTGATGAGCGACGACGACTACATCCCCATCCCCATCGACGACAAGGGCCGCTTCGACCTGCCGACCTTCAGCGAGCGCCAGGCCAAGGACATGGACTTCGGCACCAACGTGCCCAAGGGCGAGCTCGGCGTGCGCCTGAGCATCGACCTGGCCACGCCGCCGGAGATGCTGGACATGGCCACGGTGCGGCGCATCGTCACCGTCGGCCAGCGGCTGCGCACCGAGCTGCTGCCCTGGTACGTGCGCTGGATGTTCCCGCAGATCGACGGCGTGATCGCCTGCAGCGACGCGCCGCAGTGGCAGCTGGACTGGTCCGAGGGCGCGCAGCGCTGGCGCCTGCCCTTGCCGGCGGACGCTCAGCAGCGCGAACCGGAGACGCCCAAGGGCAAGCCCTCGCGCGCCTGCACCGTGCTGACCGGGCAGGAGCAATGGCCCGACGCCGCGCTGCTGCAGACGCCGCCGGGCACCAACACCAAGCTGTACGTCAAGCTGCGCAATCCGCGCGCGAGTTGAGCGAAGGCGCGCCGCGCGTCCCACCTGCAACGGCGAAGCGGCGGCGACTGAGCCCTCGACGAGGGGCGCCGCTCAGGCCGCCCGACCGGCGGCGCGGTCGGCGGCCCGATCCGCCTCGAGCTGCCGCAGCACGCGGCGCTGCACCTTGCCGGTGGTGGTCATCGGCAGGCTGTCGAGGAACTCGATCTCCTTGGGGTATTCGTAGGGCGCGAGCCGCTGACGGACGAAGTCCTGCAACTCGCCGGTCAACGCGGCCGACGGCTGCCGCCCCGGCGCCAGCACGACGAAGGCTTTCACCAGCGCGCCGCGCTCGGCATCGGGCTTGGGCACGACCGCGGCATTGGCCACCGCCTCGTGACGCACCAGGCAGTTCTCGATCTCGCCGGGGCCGATGCGATAGCCCGCGACCTTGAACTGGTCGTCGGCGCGGCCCTGGTACCAGAGGTAGCCGTCCTCGTCAGTGCGCGCGAGGTCGCCGGTGCGGCACCAGCTGTCCAGCGGATCGCCGGTGAACTTCGCCGCCGTCGCGGCCTCGTTGCGCCAGTAGCCGAGGAAGAAGATCGGATCGAGGTCGCCATGCCCGTCCCGGCGATGCACCGCCACTTCGCCGATCTGCCCGGGTGGGCAGACCTGGCCGTCGTCGTCGATGACCGCGACGCGGTGACCGGGATACGCGCGGCCCATGCTGCCGGGCTTGGCCGGCCACAGCCGCGCGCAGTTGCCCACGACGTAGTTGATCTCGGTCTGGCCGAACATCTCGTTGACCGTCACGCCCAGTTCGCGCCGGACCCAGTCGAAGACCGCGTCGCCGACGGCCTCGCCGGCGCTCATCACGGCCTCCAGGCGCAGCGCGTAGTGCTCGGCGGGATGGGGCACCGCCTTCATCATGGCCTTCAGCGCCGTCGGGAACAGGAAGGTGTGGCTGACGCGGTAGTGCTGCATCAGCTCGAAGGCCTTCTCCGGCGAGAAGCGGCCCTGGTAACCGAGGATGGGCCGGCCGAAGCACAGCGACGGCAGCAGCGCGTCCATCAGCCCACCGGTCCAGGCCCAGTCGGCGGGGCTCCAGAACACGGCCTCGCTGCGGACCCGCGGGTCATGGGGATCGAAGCCGAACCAGTTCTGGCTCGCGATGAAGCCGGTCAGGTTGCCCAGCAGCGCGCGCTGCGGCAGCAAGGCGCCCTTGGGCGCGCCGGTCGTGCCGCTGGTGTAGATCAGGATCGCGGGATCCTCGGCCGCGTTGTCCCGCGCGGCGAAGCGCGCGTCCTCGGCCTGCAGCGCGGCCATCCAGCCGGCTTCACCGTCCTGCGGCTCGGACTCGCCGACCAGCAGGACGTGGCGCAGCGCCGGGCATTGCGCACGCACCGCGCGCACCGCGGCGAGCGCCCCGCTTTCGACGATCGCGACGCTGGCCTCGCTGTCCTGCAGCCGGTAGGCCAGCGCATCGGGGCCGAAGAGCATGGACAGCGGCATCGCCACCGCGCCGAGCTGGTTGATCGCGATGTGCGCGACCGCCGTCTCGAAACGCTGCGGCAGCACCAGCGCCACGCGGTCGCCGGCCTGCACGCCGAGGCGCCGCAGCGCGTTGGACAGCCGATTCGCCGCGCGTTGCAGTTGGCCGAAGGAGTACTGCGCGCGACAACCGCTGTCGCTGTCGAAGAGGATGGCCGGCGCGTCGGGCGTCTCGCGGGCCCAGCGGCCGCAGCAGAGTTCGGCGATGGACAGGCGCTCAGGCACCTGCCAGCGGAACGCGCCGTGGATCAGCGCGTAGGCGTCGGACATCGCGACTCTCCGGGACTGGAACAAGAGCGTGGATGCTAGCGAGCGAGCCGGCACGGGACGTCATGGAAAGCCCGTAGCGCCAGGACGGTGCCGGCCCGGGCGGGCGCGCCCTCGCACGGTGCACGGGGAAAGCGCGGATCGATCCTCGATGCGCGCATGAAGGCGAAGGCGCGGTCGCATGAAGGCGTGATCGCGTGAAGGCGCCGCCTACACTCCGCCGGATGACCGTGAAGATCCTGCACAACCCTCGCTGCTCGAAGTCGCGCGAGGCGCTGGCCCGGCTCGAATCACGCGGCCTTCGCCCCGAGATCGTCGACTACCTGGCCACGCCCTTGTCGCTGGGCGAGTTGCGGACGCTGCAGCGCCAACTGGGCGTGCCGGCGCGCGCGATGCTGCGCGAGGGCGAGGACGCGTACCGCGAGCTCGGCCTGTCCGAGCCCGCGCTCAGCGACGACCAGTTGCTGCAGGCGGTGGCGGACCACCCGCGGCTGCTGCAGCGTCCCATCGTCGTGGACGGCGATCGCGCGCTGATCGCCCGGCCGCCGGAGCAGCTCGACGGCTGGTGGCCGTGAGCGGGCGAAGCCTCAGCCCTTGAAGCGCGCGAGCGCGTCACCGGTGAGGCGGCACAGGCGCCAGTCCGGCATGATCGTCGCGCCCATCTTCTCGTAGAAGCGGATGGCGTTCTCGTTCCAATCGAGCACGCACCATTCGAAGCGGCCGTAGCCGCGCTCGATCGCGACCTGCGCCAGGCGGGTCAGCATGCGCGTGCCGAGTCGCGCGCCGCGATGGGCGGGCTGGACGTAGAGGTCCTCGAGGTAGAGCCCGGGCTTGGCCAGGAAGGTCGAGAAGTTCACGAAGGTCAGCGCGAAGGCGACGATGGCACCGCTCTCGTGCTCGGCGACCAGGGCCTCGGCGACGGGCCGCTCGCCGAAGAGATGCGGATGCAGCTTCTCCGGCGTGACCTCCATCAGATGGGACAGGCTCTCGAAATCGGCGAGCTCGCCGATCAGGCCGACGATGGCGGGGACGTCGGCGGGCCGGGCGGGACGCAGGGTGTAGGGATCGGGCGTGGCGGTCATGGTGGCTCGTGGATGAAGTCGGCGCATTGTCTCCATGGCGAAAGCCTGCGGCCGTTCCTCACACTACAGTCGCCGTCCATGAGCACCGACATGAGTCCCGCCGCGGGCGTCGCGGAGAGCGCCGCGCACAACGCCGCGCACAACACCGCGTACATCGTCCGCCGCCCGCATCGCAGCGCCTTCCTGACGCTGCGCGGCCTGCGCCACCACGTGCTGCGCTGGGGCCCCGAGCATGACGGCACGCGCCCGCTGCTCGTGATGGTCCACGGCTGGATGGACGTCGGCGCGTCGTTCCAGTTCATGGTCGACGCCTTCCGCGAGGACCGCAGCGTCGTGGCCATCGACTGGCGCGGCTTCGGCCTCACCGACGGCACTCCGGGCGACGCCTACTGGTTCCCCGACTACCTCGGCGACCTGGACGCCTTGCTCGATGCCCTCAGCCCCGGGGCGCCGGTCGACCTGCTCGGCCACAGCATGGGCGGCAACATCGCGATGAGCTACGCCGGCGTGCGGCCCGGGCGGCTGCGCAAGCTGGTGAACCTGGAGGGCTTCGGCCTGCCGGACACCACGCCCGAGATGGCGCCGGCGCGGCTCGCGAGCTGGCTCGACGAGCTGAAGGAGACCCCGAGCCTCAAGAGCTACGACAGCGTCGAGGGCGTGGCGCAGCGGCTGATGAAGACCAACCCGCGGCTGAGCGCCGACAAGGCGGCGTGGCTGGCGCCGCATTGGTCGCGGCGCGGCGACGACGGCCGCTGGCACATCCTCGGCGACCCGGCGCACAAGCGGACCAATCCGGTGCTGTACCGCAAGGCCGAGGCGCTGGCCTGCTGGTCCGCGATCACGGCGCCGACGCTGTGGGGCGAGGGCAGCGAGACCCAGCTCTCGCAGTGGTGGGGCGACCGCTATCCGCGCGAGGACTTCGAGGCGCGCCTGGCGGTCGTCAAGGAGCTGCGGCGCGTCACGCTGCAGCAGGCGGCGCACATGATGCACCACGACCAGCCAGAGGCGTTGGCGCGCGCCGTCGAAGAATTCCTGGGGTAGCGCCCCCCCCGCAGTCCTTCACGCCAGCTGTTCCCCACCGGAGGGAGATGGCCGCGAGTCAGCCGGGGCCCCAACCACCGCCGCTTGATACGCCGCGACGAATTCCGGCGGCATGCGCCGGGGCCGACCGGCGGAGATGTCGATGCACACCAGCTCCCAGCGGCCGCGCATCAGCGTCTGCCCATCGCTCACGCGACGCAGTTGGAATCGACGCTCCATCGCCAGCCTGCCGTCGCCGCCGGTGAGCCAGGTGCCCAGCACCAGCGCCTCGCCCTCGAAGGACGGCAGCAGGTAGTCGTAGCCGCCGTGGCGGATCGCCATCGCCCGGTCCAGCCGCCGGTAGTCCTCGATGTCCAGCCCCAGCGCCACCGAATGCGACCACCCCACCTGCTCGCACCACCGCACATACACCGCGTTGTTGGTGTGGTTCAGGCCGTCGATGTCCTCGGGCCGCGGGCTCACCGACAGGCAGTGCGGGGACGGGTAGTCCCATCCGGTAGCGAGCGCATCGGGGCTCGGACTCACGCTGGCGAGGAGGCTTGAAGAGGTCGCGGTCATCGCGGGGAACTTCCCGGAAATCATCGAAATCCGACACGCGTGGTCGGGGTGCGTCAGCTTAGCCGCGCGGATTGGGCAGAATGCCGCCCTTTTCCGGCGACGTCCGTCGCCTGCGCGACCTGCGCCCGTGCGGCCCACCGAACGGGCCGCCCGCCTGTCGCGCCCCTTCGCCCTGTCCTGCTCCGCTCCCCGCTGCTGCCGTCGTCCCATGGAAAACATCATCGTCACCGAAGAACTCAAGGCCTACATCGATCCCCTCACCGAGGACGAGTACGCCGCGCTCGAGCGCAGCATCCTGGCCGAGGGCTGCCGCGATGCGCTGGTGCTGTGGGGCGACATCCTCGTCGACGGCCACAACCGCCACAGCATCTGCACCAAGCACGGCCTCCCCTTCCAGACGGTGCAGAACACGCGCTTCAAGTCGATGGAGGACGTGCACCTGTGGATGATCGACCAGCACCTGGGCCGCCGCAGCGTCTCCGACTTCCAGCGCGGCGTGCTCGCGCTGCGCAAGAAGGAAATCATGGAAGCGCGCCGCCTGGCCGTGCTCAACGACCCCAGCCCCGAGGCGTCCGCCGCCGAGGCCGAAGCGCCCGCCAGCGCCACCGGCGCGCCGGTCCCGGACGCGCCCCCGCTCAAGAGCCGCGAGGCCATCGCCCGCGCCGCGCGCATCAGCAGCGCCACGGTGACGCAGATCGAGAAGATCCAGAAGGCGGCCGCGCCGGAGCTCGTCGCCGCCGTCCGCTCGGGCGAGGTCTCCATCAGCGCCGCCGCCGTCATCGCCGACCTGCCCGCCGAGGAGCAGGCGGCCGCCGCAGCGGGCGGCAAGAAGGAACTGCGCCAGGCCGCCAAGCGCGTGCGTGAATCGAAGGTCGGCAAGAAGGCCGCCGGCGACGCCGTGGCGGAAGTGGCCGTCGCGCTGCTGGACGTGCCGACCAACGCGGACGGCGAGCTCGAGGCCGATCCCGCCGTCGCGCTGCTGCGCGCCCAGGTCAGCGCGCTCCAGGACGAGAACGTGAAGCTGCGCGCGCAGGTCGCCGAGCTGCAGGCGCAGCTCGCCGCCGCGAAGCAGGAATCCGCGGATCCGTCGCCGTTCTGACGCGCCCGTGGCGCGATCCTGAAGCGCCCCTGAAGCGGCTCAGAAGCCGGTGATCGGACCCGAGGGTTCGCGCTCGGGCCGCTTGGCGTCGACCTCTTCCGAGTACGGCACAGGGTCCTGGACCCCGGCCGCCGCCTCGCGGCGGTTCATGACGGTCGCGTAGATGACCACGATCGCCACGTAGACGATCAGCGCCCCCTGCGACCCGACCCAGAAGCTGAACGGCCAGCCGAAGAAGTCAAAGCTCAAGGCCCGGGCGAAGTAGGCCACGCCGAAGGTCACCAACGCCCACACCAGCAGCAGCATGAGCGTCAAGCGCCAGTTGCCGCGCCGCACGCGCCGACGCCGGGCGCGGAACGCACCGGAGGGGGAACCCGCATCGGGGACAGGGGGATGGGGAAGCATTCCGCCATCTTAGGGAGGCCTCCTGCTTCAGCATGAGAAAATACCCGGCTTCGGGCCCCCTGTCGGGGGCTCTTTCACTCGAACGAATCATGGACATCGAGCAAATCAATGCGATCGGCACCACGCTGGCCGATCTGCAAGCGCGGACCGCCGCGCTAAGGGGGTACCTTTGACTACGACCGCAAAGCGCTGCGGTTGAATGAAGTCAACGCCGCCCTGGAGAACCCCAACGTCTGGAACGAACCCAAGCGGGCCCAGGAACTCGGCAAGGAAAAGCGCGCCCTCGACAAGGTCGTCGAAACCATCAATCACCTGACGTCGAACCTCTCCGACAACCTCGAGCTGTTCGAGATGTCCAAGGACGACAACGACGTCACCGGCCTGCAGACCATCGAGGCCGAATCGGCCAAGCTGACCGAGCTGGTCGAGGAACTCGAGTTCCGCCGGATGTTCAACAACCCGGCCGACCCCAGCAACTGCTTCATCGACATCCAGGCCGGCGCCGGCGGCACCGAGGCCTGTGACTGGGCCGGCATGCTGCTGCGCCAATACCTGAAGTACTGCGAGCGCAAGGGCTTCAAGGCCGAGGTCGAGGAAGAAACCCCCGACGAGATCGCCGGCATCAAGAGCGCCACCATCAAGGTGGAAGGCGAGTACGCGTTCGGCCTGCTGCGCACCGAGTCCGGCGTGCACCGCCTGGTGCGCAAGAGCCCGTTCGACTCCTCCGGCGGCCGCCATACCAGCTTCGCCTCGCTGTTCGTCTATCCCGAGATCGATGACTCGATCGAGATCGACATCAACCCGGCGGACGTGCGCACCGACACCTACCGCGCGTCCGGCGCGGGCGGCCAGCACATCAACAAGACCGACTCGGCGGTGCGCCTGACCCACATCCCGACCGGCATCGTGGTGCAGTGCCAGGACAGCCGCAGCCAGCACAGCAACCGCGACGTCGCCTGGCGCCGCCTGCGCTCGCGCCTGTACGACCACGAGATGAAGAAGCGCATGGCCGAACAGCAGAAGCTCGAGGACAGCAAGACCGACGTGGGCTGGGGCCACCAGATCCGCTCGTACGTGCTGGACCAGAGCCGCATCAAGGACCTGCGCACCAACGTCGAGATCTCCAACACCCAGAAAGTGCTGGATGGCGACCTCGACGCATTCATCACCGCGTCCCTCAAGCAGGGCGTTTAAGAGCAACACGAGACAACAGCCCCGGCGCACGACCCTTGAGCCCGGGGCTTCTTCATTCCTACAAGGAAGCCCGCCATGCGTGAAGGCACCGCCACCCTGATCCGCCGCGCCGACTACGTCGCGCCGATCTTCTGGATCCGCACCGTCGACCTGTGCTTCGACCTCGACCCGGCCAAGACGCTGGTCGCCAGCAAGATGCGCCTGGAACGCAACGCCGCGGTGCCGCACGGCCCGCTGCGCCTGCATGGTGAGGAACTCAACCTGCTGCGCGTGCTGATCGACGGCGAGAGCGTGTCCTTCCGCCAGGAAGGCCATGAGCTGATCATCGACAACGTGCCCGACGCGGACTTCACGCTGGAGATCCGCAACACCTGCGCGCCGGAGAAGAACACCGCGCTGTCGGGCCTGTACACCTCGGGCGGCAGCTTCTTCACGCAGTGCGAGGCCGAGGGCTTCCGCCGCATCACCTACTTCCTGGACCGCCCCGACGTGATGGCGGTCTACACGGTCACCCTCCGCGCCGACAAGGCCCGGTACCCGGTGCTGCTGTCCAACGGCAACCTGGTCGAGACGGCCTCGCTCGACAACGGCCGCCACCTGGCCAAGTGGCATGACCCCTTCCCCAAGCCCAGCTACCTCTTCGCGCTGGTGGCCGGCGACCTGGTCGCGCGCGAGCAGCGCATCCGCACCCGCGGCGGCAAGGACCACCTGCTGCAGGTCTACGTCCGCCAGGGCGACCTGGAGAAGACCGAACACGCGATGAACTCGCTGATCGCCTCGGTCGTGTGGGACGAGGCCCGCTTCAAGCTGCCGCTGGATCTGGAGCGCTTCATGGTCGTCGGCGTGTCCGACTTCAACATGGGCGCGATGGAGAACAAGGGCCTGAACATCTTCAACACCGCGGCGCTGCTGGCCTCACCGGCCACAGCAACCGACGCGGACTTCGCCCGCATCGAGTCCATCGTCGCGCACGAGTACTTCCACAACTGGACCGGCAACCGCGTCACCTGCCGCGACTGGTTCCAGCTGTCGCTGAAAGAAGGCCTGACCGTCTTCCGCGACCAGGAGTTCAGCCAGGACATGGCCGCCACGCCGAGCGCGCGCGCGGTCTGCCGCATCGAGGACGTGCGCGCGCTGCGCGCCCGCCAGTTCCCCGAGGACGCCGGCGCGATGGCGCACCCGGTGCGCCCCGACGAGTACGTCGAGATCAACAACTTCTACACCGCCACCGTCTACGAGAAGGGCTCGGAGGTGGTGCGCATGTACCAGACGCTGGTCGGCCGCGACGGTTTCGCCAAGGGCATGGCGCTGTACTTCGAGCGCCATGATGGCCAGGCCGTGACCTGCGACGACTTCGCCCAGGCGATCGCGGACGCGAACCCGGGCTCGGCGCTGTCCACCCGTCTGGACGCGTTCAAGCGCTGGTACTCGCAGGCCGGCACGCCGCGCCTGCGCGCGCGCGGCGCCTACGACGCCGCCGCGCAGACCTTCACGCTGACGCTGCAGCAGTCCACGCCCGCGACCCCGGGCCAGGACGGCAAGCTGCCGCAGGTGATCCCGGTCGCGCTGGGCCTGCTGGCCCGCGACGGCCAGTCGCTGCCGCTGATGCTGCAGGGCGAGGATGGCGCCGCGGGCTCGACCGAGACCGAACGCGTGCTGGTGCTGGACCAGGCCGAGCAGAGCTTCGTCTTCGTCAACGTGCCGTCCGAGCCGGTGCCCTCGCTGCTGCGCGGCTTCTCCGCGCCGGTGGTGCTGGACGACGGTCTGGGCGACGCCGAGCTGCTGGTCCTGCTGACCCACGACAGCGACGCCTTCAACCGCTGGGAAGCCAGCCAGCGCCTGGCGCTGAACCGCATCCTGGGCGCCGTGCGCGCCGGCCAGCCGCTGGTGCTGGACGCGGCCTACCTGGACGCGATGCGCGCCGTGCTGCGCCATCCGGAACTGGACCCGGCGTTCAAGGCGCTGGCGCTGCAGCTGCCCGACGAGGCCTACATCGCCGAGCAGCTCGACGTGGTCGACCCGCAGGCGGTGCATGCGGCCGTCGAGGCGGCGCAGGCGCAGCTGGCCTCGGCGCTGCAGGCCGACTGGGCCTGGGCCCATGACGCGCATCAGGTCACGGCCGGCTACAGCCCAGACCCGGTGCAGAGCGGCAAGCGCGCGCTGGTGAACCTGTCCCTGGCGATGCTGGTGCTCAACGCGACGCGCAGCGGCGACGGCGTCTGGCCGGGCCGCGCCTACCAGCGCTTCAAGGACGCCACCAACATGACCGACCGCATGGGCGCGCTGTCGGCGCTCGTGAACGCGCATGCGGAGCTGGCCGACAGCGCGCTCGCGCGCTTCCACGCCCAGTTCAAGGGCGAGGCGCTGGTCATCGACAAGTGGTTCGCGCTGCAAGGCCGCGCGGCCGAGCGCGACGGCAAGACCTTCGCGCGGATGAAGCAGCTGATGAAGCATCCGGACTTCACGCTGAAGAATCCCAACCGCGCGCGCAGCCTGATCTTCTCGCTGGCGATGTTCAACCCGGCGGCGTTCCATCGCAAGGACGCGGCGGGTTATGTGTTCTGGGCCGACCAGGTGCTGGCGCTGGACGCGATCAACCCGCAGGTGGCGGGCCGCCTGGCCCGCGTCATGGACCGCTGGACCGCGCTGGCCGAGCCCTACCGCAGCGCGGCGCGCGAGGCGATTGCCCGCGTGGCGGCCAAGCCCGACCTGTCCAACGACGTGCGCGAGATCGTCCAGCGCGCGCTGGCGCTGGATCCGCGTCCGGCGCCAGCCGAGGCGGCCGCGCCGACGGAGGTCGCCGCGCAATCCTGATTCCGCGTGCGGAGCGGTCCGCGCGTCGGGCCGCTGCGCGGCGCACGAGATTTGCAACCATCGGAGTCTTTTCATGAGTCAACGCGTCAGCCTGACCCAATACCTGGTCGAGCAGCAACGGGCGCACGGCCACATCCCCCAGCAGCTGCGGCTGCTGATCGAGGTGGTCGCGCGCGCCTGCAAGCGCATCGCCATCAGCGTCAACAAGGGCGCGCTCGGTGACGTGCTGGGCACGGCCGGGTCGGAGAACGTCCAGGGCGAGGTCCAGAAGAAGCTGGACATCATCGCCAACGAGGTGCTGATCGAGGCCAACGAGTGGGGCGGCCACCTGGCCGCGATGGCGTCCGAGGAGATGGACAGCATCTACCTCGTGCCCAACCGCTATCCGCAGGGCGAGTACCTGCTGATGTTCGATCCGCTGGACGGCTCCAGCAACATCGATGTGAACGTGTCGATCGGCACCATCTTCTCGGTGCTGAAGAAACCCGAGGGCAGCAAGGGCGTCAGCGAGGACGACTTCCTGCAGCCTGGTTCCGCGCAGGCGGCGGCCGGCTACTGCGTGTATGGCCCGCAGACGACGCTGGTGCTGACGGTGGGCGACGGCGTGGCGATGTTCACGCTGGACCGCGAGCAGGGCTCGTGGGTGCTGACCGCCGACGACGTGAAGATCCCCGCGGACACCAAGGAATTCGCGATCAACATGTCCAACATGCGCCACTGGGACGAGCCGGTGAAGCGCTACATCGACGAATGCCTGGCCGGCACGACCGGTCCGCGCGGCAAGGACTTCAACATGCGCTGGATCGCCTCGATGGTGGCGGACGTGCATCGCATCCTGACGCGCGGCGGGATCTTCATGTATCCGTGGGACAAGCGCGAGCCCAACAAGGCCGGCAAGCTGCGCCTGATGTACGAGGCCAACCCGATGGCCTTCCTCGTCGAGCAGGCCGGCGGCGCGGCCACCAACGCCCGCCAGCGCATCCTGGACCTGACCCCGACCAAGCTCCACGAGCGCGTGTCGGTGGTGCTGGGCTCGAAGAACGAGGTCGAGCGCGTGACGCAATATCACCTGGAGGCCGAGAAGGCCAAGTGATCCGCACCGGATCCGGGGACGGCTTGAACCGCTGATCCCCCGGAACGCAAGGACAAGGCGAAGGGCGGTCGTGAGACCGCCCTTCGTCATTTCAGAAGAAGGTCCGTACCCCGCCGGTGACGCGGTAGCCGTCGTCCACGGTGTAGAGCAGCGGCCATTTGTCGAAGGTCGTGCAGGGATGGCCGATGCCGAAGGCGATCAGGTCGCCGACCCGCAGCGGCAAGGCGCCATCGCTCGCGTCGACGAAGGCGTGCTGGTCGTTGAGCTTGGAGACGGACCAGCCGGGCGGCGTCGCCTGCGGCGCCTCATGGACGCCCTGGCGATACCACCACAGCGGCTGCGGCAGGCAGGCGTCGTAGCTCAGGTCGCGGCGGCCGGCGGTGCAGATCGCGCGGCCCGGCTCGGGCACCGACTGCACATAGGCCCACACCTCGATCGCGTTGCGCAGGCCCGGTCCGTCGCCCCACAGCGCGCCGGCGCGCTGCTTCATGCGGTCCTGCATGCGCTCGTACTGCAGGCTGTCGTGGCTGAGGTAGCAGCCGCTGCGCAGCACCACGCGCAGGGCGTGGCCGCTGCCGCCGCCTTCGACCGCCGCCAGGGTCTTGGCCGCCATGTCGAAGAACGCCGATCCGCCGGCGGTCAGCAGCACCTCGCCCGGCGCGAACCAGCCTTCGGCGCAGCCCAGCCGGGTCAATTCGGCCACCGTCTCGATCATCGTCAGCGCGCCCAGCTCCACGCGCGCCGTCTCCGTGCCGCTGTAGACGCCTTCGAAGGCTTCCACGCCGCGCAGCGCGATCACCGGCGACGCGTCGCGGATCAGGCGGGCGAGCGCCACGCCCTCCTGCGTCGAGCGCACGCCGGTGCGCCCGCCCGGCGTGCCGACCTCCAGCAGCACCTGCAGCGGCCGTTTCAGGCCGCGCTCGCGCGCCGCCCGGTGCAGCAGATCGAGTCCCGCCGCCGAGTCGACCAGCAGGTAGAAATCGAAGGCCGGATCGGCCTCGAGTTCACGCAGCACCAGTTCCAGGTCGGCCTTGCCCACCAGCTGATTGGCCAGGATCACCCTCGGCACGCCGAAGCGGCGATAGGTGCGGACGTGCGCCGCCGTCGCCGCCGTCATGCCCCAAGCGCCTTCATCGAACTGGCGCTGGAACAGCTGCGGCGCCATCGTCGTCTTGCCGTGCGGCGCCAGGCTCACGCCGGCGCGCGCGGTGAACTCGCGCATCCAGCGCGCGTTGTGGTCCAGCGCCGATTCCTTCAGCACCGCGGCCGGCAGCGGCAGGTCGCCGTCGAGCAGGGACAGCGCCAATCCGCCCAGCGCGCGCAGTGGAACGCCCTCGGCCGCCGCCGGCAGGCCCTTCAGGGTGCCGGGCAGCGGCTCGGCCTCCAGCGCGGTCAGGTGGAGCGTCACCGGCGGGCGGCCGGCCTGGTCGTCGTGGGGATGTGCGGTCATGGCGTGGCATGTTGCCACTGACGCGCGGGCACGTCGGCCGCGCGGCGAGCCCGTCCCTGCGATCGACGCAGGACCGGCCGGGCGTTCAGCCGCGCGGGCGCATCCGGCGCCGCTGCCAGAACAGCCGCCGGCAGCGGGGGCAGGCCTTGTCACGCCTTTGCCGCGCCCAAAGAAAAAGCCGCTTGGATATCCAAGCGGCTTTTCAGATTGGTGCCGGTGAAGAGAGTCGAACTCCCGACCTTCGCATTACGAATGCGCTGCTCTACCAACTGAGCTACACCGGCGCTGTCGCGAACAACAGAGTCAAAGAGTATAAGCGAGATTTTCGAGGTCGACAAGCATTCGCCGCATCACTCCCCGAGCCGGCGTGAGGCGTCATTCCTCGCCCAGATTCGCCTGCACCCGCTTCAGCAGCGCGGCGAGCTGGCCCTGCTCTTCGGCGCTCAAGCCCGCCAGGGCCTGCACCGAAACCCGCCGTGCCTGGCGCCGCAGCTCGCGCTGCACGGCCTGGCCGGACTCGCTCACGCGCAGCCGCACCTGGCGGCGGTCGACCTCGTCGGTCTCGGCTTCGAGCAGCCCCTTGTCCCGCAGCCCCTTGATCAGCCGGGCAAGCTGCGCCTTGTCCTTACCGCTGTGCTGCGCCAGGTCGCTCTGCGTCCCGCCCGGGTGGCGATCGAAGAAAAACAGCACCTTGCCCTCCATGTGCGTGAGGTCCTGCGGGCCGTCGCGCAGGAAGCGGTACTGCAGCGCGCGGTAGCGGTGCATCACCGAATGGATGAGCTCGAGCACGTCGTCGCCCTTGTCCCTGCGGCCAGTGGTGTTAGTTGACATTGTCAATCGATCCAACGCAAGATGGATGACATTGTCAATGAAATACCCGGGATCGGCAATGAAGCCTGACACCACCCACGCGCCCGTCACCCCTGCCCCGCTGCCCGCCGACGCCGGCCGCGAGACGCCCACCAGCCGCGTCCAGCGCGTACGCCATGAACTCAAGCGCCGCGAGCTCACGGTCCGGCGGGTCGACGACATCACGCCCAACTTCCGTCGCGTGACCTTGTCCGGCGAGTCGCTCGGCGACTTCGTCAGCGCCTCCTTCGACGATCACGTGAAGCTGTTCTTCGACGCCGCCTCGGCCGAGGGCCCGGTCATGCGGGACTACACCCCGCGCCGGTTCGATACCGCCGCGCGCGAGCTGGTCATCGAATTCGCCCAGCATGGCGACGGGCCCGCAGCCGCCTGGGCCGCGCAGGCGCAGCCGGGTCACACGCTGACGGTCGGCGGGCCGCGCGGCTCGTTCATCATCCCCAGCGATTTCGCCTGGCACCTGCTGGCCGGCGATGAAACCGCCCTGCCCGCCGTCGCGCGCCGACTCGAGGAGCTGCCGGACGGCGCACGCGTCATCGTGCTGCTGAACGTGCCGGCCAGCGACCGCCGGGTCTTCGAGACCCGGGCCGCGCTGGACCTGCGCTGGGTCGACGGCGACGACGCGCTGCTGGCCGCGGCCCGGGCGCTCCAGCTGCCGCCGGGCGAAGGCTACGCCTGGTGCGCCGGCGAGGCCGCGACGATGGCCGCGCTGCGCCGCATCCTCGTCGAGGACAAGGGCCATGACCGGCATGCGATCCGCGCGGCGGCGTACTGGAAGCGCGGCACCAGCCATCACCACGAGCACCTCGAGTGAGGCGCGGCGCGACCTCACATCGGCTTCACAGGCCCATGGCACACTGCCTCCCGCCCGAACCCGGAGGCGGGCCGCCTTGATGTCTGAAGTCCTGCATGACCCGCGCTGGCGCTCTGCCTGGCGCCTCCTCTTCCTCGCCGTGGTGGCGGGCGCGAGCTGGCTCGCGTTCTCGCCGCATCCGCCCCGCGTCGCCGACCTCGGCTGGGACAAGGCGAATCACTTCGCCGCCTTCGGCACGCTGGCGTTCATCGGCATGCAGTGCTTCGCGGCGGGGCCGCGCCGGCGCTGGATCGTGCTGGCCATGCTGCTCGCCTACGGCGTGCTGATCGAACTGGTGCAGTCGCAGATCCCCGGCCGCGACGCTGAGGCCCGCGACGTGCTGGCCGACATGATCGGTGCCTCGATCGGCGTGGCGCTGCATGCGCTGCTGGTGCGCGTCATCACGCCGCGGGCGCTTCAGGCTCGCTGAAATCCCGGCGCGACATCGCGATCGCGACCGCCTGCGCGCGGTTGTTGGCACCGAGCTTGCGCAGGATCTTGCGCACATGGTTCTTGACCGTGAACATGCTGATGCCCAGCTGGATCGCGATCCCCTCGTTGCTCAGGCCGGCGCGCAGGCCCTCGACGATCTGCTGCTCGCGCGGCGTCACCAGCGCGCCCGCGCGGCGCGGCGAGGCCTGACCCCGCGATTGCAGCCGCGCCCGCCGCCAGGCCGCGTGCAGTGCCGGCGTGAGCAGCTCCAGTCGACGCAGGTGGTCCTCGTCCCAGCCGTCGCCGGCCAGCAGGAACAGCCCCTGCGGTCGCTCGCCATCGCCGACGACGCCATGCAGCGCGAGCTCGCGCAGCCCGGCTTCCAGCAGCGGCTGGAACAGCGCCGAAGGCGCCTCCCGCTCCAGTTGGAGCCGCAGCGGCCGCCGGCCGTCGCCCCAGCGCCGGATGAGGTGCAGCCAGAGCCCATGTTCGGGCGACTCCAGCTGCGTCTGCAGCACGTCCCCGATCGGCTTCAGGTGAAAAAGCTGCGCGGCCAGCCGAGGCGATGGCGGCTGATCCCCGACGCACACCAGCAGGCGATGCGGCAGCAGGACCTGCAGCCGGCTCTGGCTCCAGACGAAGAACTGGGCCGGCGTCGTCGGCTGCCGCGCGCTCCACACCGCCTCGAGCAGCCGCTCCGCGAGCAGGCGATCCTGCAGCCACGACAGCGGCAGCGCGTCGCCATCGGCCAGGACGGCGGGCGGCATTGAAACGGTCGGCAGCGAGGGCGGAGCTATCGTCGAGGACAACGAGGGCGGCGTCATGGACATGGAGGGATGCGTGAGCCGGGGCGACGCCAGCGTGCCCGCGCGGCGTGACGTCCCGATGAATGGCGCGCGATGAGCCGCGCACGATGCCGGCGCATCTCGGGTACCCGCCTTGCCCTTGCTGACATCGGGTGGCAGCTGAGCCGTCCCTCCGGCGCCCGCGCCGCGGCTCGCGCCGGATGGGGAGATGGCAAATCGGCTACCGTTGTCGCTCGGCCCATCCTCCCCCGGGCCGACAGGAGTTGCTTGCATGTCGGATCACGATCTGCCGCCCGCGCGGCGCGACCTCGCGCGCCGTTACGAGGCGGTGCGGCGTCACACGCTGACGCTGGCGGAGCCGCTGTCCGCCGAGGACCAGGCCGCCCAATCGATGCCGGACGCCAGTCCCGCCAAATGGCACCAGGCCCACACGAGCTGGTTCTTCGAGGCCCTGCTGCTGCGCCCTCACCTGCCGGGCTACCAGCCGCTCGACGACAGCTACCACTACCTCTTCAACTCGTATTACGAAGGCCTCGGCCCGCGCCATCCGCGGCCGCAGCGCGGCCTGCTGACGCGGCCGTCGCTCGACCAGGTCCGCGCCTATCGGCAGCACGTCGACCTGCACATCCGCCAGTTGATCGCGCGCTGCGACGACACGCGCTGGGCCGCGATCGCGCCGACGCTGGAACTCGGCCTCCATCACGAGCAGCAGCATCAGGAGCTGCTGCTCACCGATGCGCTGCACCTGCTGTCCTGCCATCCGTGGCGGCCCGCGCTGCTGGACAGCCCGCCGCCGCCGGCGACCACCGGCGCGAGCGCCTGGCTGCGCCACGAGGGCGGACTCGTCGAGATCGGCCATGACGCCCAGGCCCCGGGGGCAGGCTTTGCCTTCGACAACGAAGGACCGCGGCATCGCGTCTGGCTCGAGCCCTTCGAGATCGCGAGCCGGCTCGTCACCTGCGGCGAGTTCCAGCGCTTCATCGACGACGGCGGCTATCGCGAGCCGCGCTGGTGGCTGTCCGACGGCTGGGCCACGGTGCAGGCCCAGGGGTGGCGGGCGCCGCTGTACTGGGTCGACGCGGGCGATGGCGATGACGGCGCGCGCGCCAGCGATGCCACCTCCCGCTGGGCCGTCTTCGGCCTGCATGGCCTGCGGCCGCTGGATCCCGTCGCGCCGGTGATGCAGCTCAGCTTCTACGAGGCCGCCGCCTACGCCGAATGGGCCGGCGCGCGCCTGCCCAGCGAGCAGGAGTGGGAGGCCGCGTCCGCGCTGCCGGGCATCGCGCAGTTGCACGACCAGGCCTGGCAGTGGACCCGCTCCGCCTACCACCCCTACCCGGGCTTCCAGCCGCTGGAGGGGGCCGCCTCGGAATACAACGGCAAGTTCATGGTCGGCCAGCTGGTGCTGCGCGGCGGCAGCGTCGCCACCCCGCCCGGCCACACGCGACCGACCTACCGCAACTTCTTCCCGCCGGCCGCGCGCTGGCAATTCACCGGGCTGCGACTGGCCCGCGATGCGCGCCCGCGCGCGGAGACCCACGCATGAGCAGCTTCGCCGAGGACCTTCACGCCGCGCTTGCCGGCCCCGAGCACACGATCTCCCCCAAGTACTTCTACGACGCGCAGGGCTCGACGCTCTTCGAGCAGATCTGCGAGCTGCCCGAGTACTACCCCACCCGCACCGAACTGGCGCTGCTGCGCCGCCATGCCGGCGACATCGCCGACCGCATGGGTCCGGACGCCCAGGTGATCGAGTACGGCGCCGGCGCGCTCGTGAAGGTGCGCCTGCTGCTGGAGCGCGCGACGCGGCTGCACAGCTTCGTGCCGGTGGACATCTCCGGCCCGCACCTGCTGGCGGCCTGCGAGGCGCTGCAACGCGAGCAGCCGCCGCTGCGCATCCTGCCGGTGGTGGCGGACTTCACCCGCCCCCACGTGCTGCCCGATGCACCGCCCGAGGGCCGGCGCATCGGCTTCTTCCCGGGCTCGAGCATCGGCAACTTCGATCCGCAGGAGGCGCTCGAGTTCCTGCGCCTGCTGCGCGAGGAACTCGACGGCGGCGCGCTGCTGATCGGCGTCGACCTGATCAAGGAGCCGGCCCGCCTGCATGCGGCCTACAACGACGCCCAGGGCGTGACCGCGCGCTTCAACCTCAACTTGCTGCGGCATGCGCAGCGGGCGCTGGGCCTGGAGTGCGACCCCGCCGGCTTCGACCATTACGCGTTCTACGACCCGCGCAAGCACCGCATCGAGATGCACCTGCTGCCTCGCGGTGAACAGCAGCTGCAGCTGCAGGGACGGCGCTACACGCTGGTGCCCGGCGAAAGCCTGCACACGGAGAACTCGTACAAGTACAGCGTCGAGAGCTTCCAGGCACTGGCGCGGGAAGCGGGCTTCCGTCCGTCAGCCCACTGGACCGACGATCAGCGCTGGTTCAGCCTGCACTGGCTGCAGGCCTGAGGCGCGCGACGCTCACGCGTCGTAGCCGTAGACGTCCGCAAGCTTGCTCAGCAGCTCGGGCTCGTCGTCCGTCGAGAAGAAATAGGGGAAGAGGGTGCGGGAGCGCCCTTCGTCCTCGTTCAGCGTGCCACCGTACTCGCGGACCTTGCTCGCGCCGTAGGCGAGCGACAGGCTCATCAGCACGGCCGGCGCGCCGACGCTGCGGTGCAGGCGCTCCTCGCCGTGCGGCTGGAAATCCAGCATGCGGCGATAGAAGGCCTTGTGACGCGGATTGACCTCGATCACCAGGAACTCGGCGCCCCAATGGTGGGCCGCATGCAGGTAGGCCAGGTGGAACAGGCTGGCCAACACCAGCTTGGACGGGCCTTCCGGATCCGCGGCCAGGCGAGTGAATTCGCACAGCTGCCAGCCCTGCTGGCGCATGCCGGCCATTTCCTGCGGGAAGCTCTGGTCCGCGGCGAGGTTGCCGCTGTCCCGCCGCAATCCCAGCGTCGACACCAGCCGGCCTTCCCAATAAGCGCCCAGCGTCACGTCCGCGGAACGGCTCAGCCTGTAACCCCGTGACGCGTAGCGACGCTCCAGCAGGGAATGACCGGCGCCTTCCATCAGCGCGCGAATCTCGATGCGGCCATAGGCCGTCTCGCGCGTGACGAGTTCCACCGAGTCGGACCGAACGAAGGGAATCTCCGCGCGAACGGATTGCAGCGCCTGCAAAGGGCTTGCGGGCGCTTCCAGTTCGATGCTCGACAGGTGAGATTCGTCGCTCATTCCCAACTCCAGACTGCTTGGTTATCAAGGGCGAGTCTATGGCCCACTCAAAGTAATTACTGCCGGGCGCTACGATAGATAACAAATGCGTACCTGACCTTACGGGTCTGTCCCGGGTTCGGGTCGGGGTCAATCCCTTGCCAGGGCGAAACCCCGCATTTGAGGGAATTCGGTTACATCCCGGGCACCCCGCCGCAAACCAGCGTCAGCCCTCTTCGCCGTTCGATATTGCGGAATCCCCGGGGACCTGCCGGCGGGCCTCCCGGCCGCGGTTTTGTTGCAGGTGTAACCAGATGCGATTCGTTCAGATGCCGAATTCAGGGGACAAAACGCCCAGAATTTTTTGCCGAAACCCTTGGACGGCATGGGGATATTTGTCGCTTCGCGCGCGACGCGCTCGCTGAGCGGCCCGGAAGTTCGTATCGCGTTGCGTCAGATCCAGGGCGTCGCTGCCAGGGTCTCCACGCGCCGTCGGGCGTCGGCCATCAGCGCGTCGACGCGCCCATCCGCCTGGGCCGCGATCGCCTCCAGATCGAACATCGCCGCCAGTTCCTCGGACGACAGCGCGGTCGGCGGCAAATCGCCGACGTCGATCGCAGCGAGCAGCAGTTGCTCCAGCGTCCCCTGCCCCAAGCGCACCCGGCTGATCAGGTCGCGGACGATGGCGCCGGTGCGCTGCCGGCCCAATCGCGGCATGAGCAGGTGTTCCAGGCGTTCGCTCGCGACCAGGCCCTGGCGCTCGAGCACGTGCGCGCGCATCCGGTCGATCCGCAGCACCGGCTCGGCCAGCGCGCGGTTGAGCGCCTGCACCGCCAGGTGGGCGCCGCCCATCAGGCCGCTCCATTCGGCGAGTTCCGCCGGGTGCTGCCCCAGGCCGCGCTCGTGTTCGGGCGTCATGCAGCCCATCAGGCTGGCGACGCGCTGCGGCGCGCGCTGGACCGCCGCCAGCGCCTGCAACGCGGCCACCGGATTCTTCTTGTGCGGCATCGACAGGCAGGCGCCATAGCCCTCGCCGGGCGGCTCGTTGAGCTCGTCGACCTCGGCCTGCGCCATCAGCGCGAAGTCCTGCGCCAGCTTGCCGAGGTTGCCGCACAGCAGGCCGACCTCCATGCCCAGGCGCAACCAGCGGTCGCGTTGCGTATGCCAGCACATGTCGGGCAGCGGCAGCGACAGCTCGGTGACCACGGCCGCCAGCATGTCCTCGGCGCGGTCGCCCATCGCGTCCAGCGTGCCGACGGCGCCGCCCAGCTGCAGCAGCAGCGAGGCCTGGCCCTGCTCGCGCAGCCGCTCGGCGCTGCGCAGCAGCGGCATCAGCCAGTTCATCAACTTGAAGCGCAGGCTGATCACCTGCGCCGGCTGCATCATCGTGCGGCCCAGCAGCGGCACGGCGGCGTGCCGCTCGGCCAGCTCGAGCAGCCGGGCGCAGAGCTGCTGCAGGTCATCGTCGATCAGGCGCAGCGCCTCGCGGGTGCGCAGCACCATCGCGGTGTCGACCAGATCCTGGGCGGAGGCGCCGCGATGCACGTAGACCGCGGCGGACGGGTCGAACAGCGCGACCGTCTCGCGCAGCCGCTGCACCACCGGCAAGGCCAGGTTGCCGCTGCGTGGCGCGGCCGCCACGAGCGCCGGCACGTCATAGAGCTCGGCGCGGCACAGGCTGGCGATCGCCTGCGCCGCCGGCGCCGGGATCATGCCCACGCGGGCCGCGGCCCGCGCGAGCGCGGCCTCCACATCCATCATCGACTGGACCACCGCGGTCGGCGAGAACACCGATTCCATCGCGGTGGACGACAAAAAAGCCTCGAACAGCATCTACGTCCTCTCGGTCGAGGATGCTATCGAGGCTCCTGCGTACGCCGTACTCAAGCAAACCCGCTTGGGGTTTGTCTCGGCCGGTGATCGCCCCTCCTTTTTTTCACTCCCTCTCCCCGCTTGCGGGCAGAGGGCGGGGGTGAGGGGTCCCCCAGGCGCTCAGTTGGCCGGCACGTACATCTGCGCCAGACGGCTCATCAGCCGCAGCGACAGGCGATGCATCGTGATGACCTCCAGCAGGCCATTGCGATGCAGCTCGACGATCTTCGCGTCGGGCAGTTCGGCCAGGGCCTTCTCGTTGATGGTCATGAAGCCGTCGACGTCGAGCTTCTCGCCGCTGGGCAGCTGCGCCTCGAAGCGCATGTCCTGCAGCAGGTCCAGGTCCTGCAGCAGCTCGCAGGCCTGGCGGGTGCGCTCGGCCTCGCGCTCGAAGTCCTCGCAGAACTGCTTCGCGTTGAGCAGCAGCTCGGAGGCCTCGCCGTCTTCCTTGAACAGCGGCTCGCCGTCGGTCTCGGAGAACGCGCCGGAGCCCATGTCCAGGCACAGCGCCATGTCGCTGCCGTTCTCCTCGATGCGGGCCATCGCGAAGGGCCAGCGGCGCACGTAGGCCGGCACGTAGCGGCCGGTCCACTGGCCGTCCTTGACGAACAGGTTGCTGCCCTGCTTCAGGCCGAACACGGCCAGCGGCGCGATCGCCGGACGCTGGCCTTCGGCGGCCTGGCCGACGCGCACGAACACCACCGGGTACTCGAGGCTCGCATCGGCGAACTCGGCCACGGCGACGAACAGCGAGTTCAGCTGGGTCACGCGGTCCAGCACCGGCGCGCCGATCTTCATGCGCGTGCTCTTGTGCTGCACCCGGTCCACGGGGACCAGGTTTTCATACATCGGGGGGTTGCTCATTGATTCACTCCATCGTCCGCCAGTCGCGAGACCAGCACCTTGTCCACACGCTTGCCGTCGAGGTCGACCACCTCGAATCTCCACGCGTCCCACTCCACCACATCGGCCGTGCGCGGCAAGCGCCCCAGCAGCAGCATCACCATGCCGGCCAGGGTGTTGTAGCGCCCACGGTCCTCCTCGGGCAGTTCCTTCAAGTCCAGGCGGTCCTTCAGCTCGGTGACGGGGATCAGGCCGTCCATCAGCCAGCTGCCGTCCTCGCGCTGCACCGCCCAGGCGTCCTCGCCGTCGGACGAGTTGAACTCGCCCGCGATCGCCTCCAGCACATCGCGCATCGCGACCACGCCCTGCACCTCGCCGTACTCGTCGACGACAAAGGCCAGCGGCGTATCGGTGCCGCGCATGTGCGCGAGCAGCTCCATGCCGGACAGCGTCTCGGGCACGAACACGGGCGGCTCCAGGCCGGTGGACAGGTCCAGCATCTCGCCGGCCAGCACGCGGGCCAGCAGGCTCTGCGCGCTCACCGTGCCGACCACGTCGTGCAGGCCGCCGCGGCAGACCGGGTAGCGGCTGTAGCCGTGCGCGCGCAGGATCTGCAGCACCTGCTCGGCGCGATCGGTCGCATCCAGCCAGGCGATCTCGGCGCGCGGGATCATCATCGAGCCGATCTGGCGCTCGTCCAGCCGGAACACGTTGCGCACCATCTGGTGCTCGTGTTCCTCGATCACGCCGGCGTCGCGGCCTTCCTCGAGGCTGGCGGCGATCTCCTCCTCGGTCACCGAGCGGTTGGCGCGCCCGCCCATGCCCAGCAGCTTCAGCGTGAACTCGGTGCAGAAGCTCAGCAGCTTGACGAAGGGCCGCGTGATCAGCGACATGATCTCCATCGGCGGCGCGACCAGGCGCGCGACGTTCTCCGGGAACATCTGGCCCAGGCGCTTGGGCACCAGCTCGCCGAAGATGATGGTCACGAAGGTCAGCACCAGCACGACCAGGCCGGTGGCGGTGATGTCGGCGGCGCGCTCGCTGAGCGGGGTGTGGGCGCGCAGCACCTCGGCCAGCGGCCCGGAGAAGGCCGCCTCGCCGACGATGCCGTTGAGCACGCCGATGGAGGTGATCCCGATCTGGACGGTGGACAGGAACTTGGTGGGGTTCTCGTGCAGGTCCATCGCGGCCTGCGCGCCTCCCTCGCCACTCTCCACCATCACTTGCAAGCGTGCCTTGCGGGCGGCCGTGAGGGCCATCTCCGACATGGCGAACAATCCGTTGAGCAGTATCAGGAAGAGAACTAGGGCGGTATCCATTGACAGCGCGGACCGGGTGAAAACCCCGAGTCGCGCCCAAAACACAAGGTCGGCAAGGGTAGCAGAGCCGGCGTGACGCCGACACCGCAAAATCCCCGTATGCATTACCTCATCGGCGATCTCCAGGGCTGCTGCGACGCGCTTGCCCGGCTGCTGGAAAAGATCGACTTCTCCCCGTCCCGCGACCGCCTCCACCTCCTGGGCGACCTGGTCAACCGCGGCCCCGATTCCCTGACGACGCTGCGCCGCCTGCAATCGCTGGGCGACGCGGCGCACTGCCTGCTGGGCAATCACGACCTGCACCTGCTCGCGACTGCCGCCGGCGTGCGCGCCCCGCACAAGGGGGACACGCTGGACGCGATCCTGCAGGCGCCGGACCGCGAGGCGCTGCTGGAGTGGCTGCGCCGGCAGCGGCTGGCGGCGCGGGCGCAGGGCTGGCTGATGGTGCATGCGGGCGTGGTGCCGCAATGGGACGCCGCGCAGGTCCTGTCCCTGGCGGAGGAAGTGCACACGCTGCTGCGCGGCCCGGAACTGGCGGACTTCCTGCCGCAGATGTACGGCAACGAGCCCGACCGCTGGAGCGACGAGCTGACGGGCGCGCCGCGGCTGCGTTTCATCATCAACGTGCTGACGCGGATCCGCTTCTGCAATGCGAAGGGCCGCCTGGACTTCAAGACCAAGGAGGGCCTGGGCACGGCGCCGGAAGGCTTCATGCCCTGGTTCGACGTGCCGGAGCGGCGCACGGCGGGTGACCCGGTGGCCTTCGGGCACTGGTCCACGCTGGGCCTGGTGCAGCGGCCGGACCTGCTGGCGCTGGACACCGGCTGCGTGTGGGGCGGCGAACTGACGGCCGCCCGCGTGGCCGACGGCCAGGTGCTGGAGATCATCCAGGTGCCCTGCGCGCAGGCGAGGAAGCCAGGGGCGGACTGAACGAAGGCCGACGGCACGCATACAATGCGCGCCTTCTCCAAGGAGACGTGGCCGAGTGGTTTAAGGCAGCGGTCTTGAAAACCGCCGAGGGTTCGCGCCCTCCGTGAGTTCGAATCTCACCGTCTCCGCCACCCATGAACGCCCTCACGACCGCCAGCCCCCCCGCCCTGCTCGCCTTGATCGGCGGCAACGAGGACCGGCTGACGCCCGGCATCGTGCTGCGAGAGCTGGTCGCGGCTTGCGCCGCCTCTCATGCGGACGGCGGGCCGCTCCGGGTTGTCGTGCTGAGCACCGCCAGCGGCGAGCCGGACCTGCTCTGGTCCCAGTACGAGCCGGCCTTCCGGGCGCTGGGCGTCGTGCCGGCCTGGCTCGATCCGCGCGACCGCGAGGCCGCGGGCGCGGACGACGCGCTACAGGCCTTGCGGTCGGCCGACCTGCTGTTCATGACGGGCGGCGACCAGGAACGCCTGCTCGACGTCATCGGCGACACCCCCCTGCACGCGCTCATCCGAGAACGCCACCGCACCGGCGAACTCGCGATCGCCGGCACCAGCGCGGGCGCCTCGGCGCTCGGCGCCCACATGCCGGTGGGCGACCTCAATGAGCAGTTCGCCGGCCCCTCGCAGCCGCTGCACGCCGCGCTTGGACTGATGCCGACCCTCGTGATCGACCAGCACTTCGCGCAGCGCAAGCGCCATGCGCGGCTGCTGCAACTGGTCTCGCTCGACCCGCGCCGCACCGGCGTGGGCATCGACGAGGACACCGCGCTGATCGTCCGTCCCGGCCACGACTTGCGCGTCGTCGGCGCGGGCGCCGTGACGGTCATCGACGGCTCCCGAATGACCGACCGGCGCGAGCCGTCCTCCGTCATCGCCTTCGAGCAACTCGGCTTCTTCCTGTTGCCATCCGGCACCGCACTGCGATTCAACGACCCGGCCACGCCACCGCATCTGCAGCGACTGCTCCGCGCAATCGCCTCGCCCGCTCCGCTGATCGGCTGAGCTCGCCTCAGCCGGCAATGTGGGCCTCGAAGCCCACGCGTCCCGGCGCCACGTCGTCGCGCAGCTGATGCCCATCCGGGTAGTCGCCGCCGTTCTGCGGCCGGAAGGCGATTGGCGCTTCGTCGAAGACGTCCGCCAGCCGCAAGCGCCACGCCGCCTTCGCCGCCTCGACGTCTTCCGCCGTCATCCGACCCACGCCGTGTACCGCATGCGTCTTCAGCACCGACATGCCGGGATAGAACAGCGTGCCGTGGGTGATCGGGAACAGCAACTGATCAATCGGACCGTTGATGCCCCGCGGCGAGTAGTCCACCGCCGGCCCGCCGGTCGTCACCGAGACCATCGCGCGCCGGCCCGCGAGCCCGCCTTCGCCGTAACGGAAGCGGTTGCCTTGCCCATGGCGGCCATAGGCCAGGCCGTAGGCCCAGACGCGGTCGATCCAGCCCTTCATGATGGCCGGCATGCCGAACCACCACAGCGGGAACTGCAGGATCACCAGGTCGGCGGCGAGCAGCTTGCGCTGTTCCTCGACGACATCGGCCGGCTGATGGCCGTGCTCGAAGGCATGGCCGGATTCGCGCACGAAATTCAAGCGCGTCGCGTCGGCGCGCACGGGGAAGTCGGCCTCGCCGTAGACGGCACGCCAGCCCATCGCGTAGAGGTCGGACTGCAGCACCGCATGCCCGGCGGAACCCAGCGTTTCCGCCGCGACGCCCACCAGCGTGCGTGTCAGCGAGGTCGGCTCGGGATGCGCGTGGACGATCAGCACGGTCTTGCGACCTGCGGCGGAGGCGGCGGTGGAAGCGGAAGCGGCGGCTGCCGCAGCGCCGGTGGCGACGGGATGGTCTCTGTTGGGCGTAGTGGTCATGTCGGACTCCAGAAGATCGGGAATGAGCGTCAGTCTGACGAGCGCGGCCCCATCCGTGAAATCACGTCTTCTCTGCCCTACTATCCAAAGCATGGATACCAGCCGGCTCGACCTCAACCTGCTCGTGACGCTCGAGGCACTGCTGACCGAGCGCAATGTCACCAAGGCCGCCGCCCGGCTGGGCCTCAGCCAGCCCGCGGTCAGCGCGCAGCTCAGCCGGCTGCGCGATGTCTTCGAGGACCCGCTGCTGCTCCCGGCGCAGCGCGGCATGACGCCCACCGCGAAGGCCTTGTCGCTGTTCGAGCCGCTGCGCCAGGCGCTGGACCAGGTGCGCGGGGTCGCGAGCTCGCACCTGCACTTCGAGCCGGGCAGCGCCGAACTGACGGTGACCATCGCCGCCTCGGACTACCTGCAGGCCTCGGTCCTGCGGCCGCTGGTGCTGCGGCTGCGACGGGAAGCACCGGGCGTGCGCATCGCCGTCCGGCACCTGGACCCGCACCAGCATGCCGCCCAGATGGCGCGCGGCGACGTCGACCTGGGCCTGATGCAGCCGATCGAGGCCGCGGACAGCCTGCGGCTGCGCCCGCTCTTCCATGAGCGCTACGTGCTCATCGCGCGGCGCGGCCATCCCGCCGTCAGCGGCCGGCTCACGGCCAAGGCCTTCTCCAAACTGGAGCAGGTGGTCGTCTCGCCGGTCGGTGGCGCCTTCAGCACGCCGGTGGACCAGGCGCTCGCGGGGCTCGGGCTGACGCGTCAGGTCGTGCTCTCGGCGGCGTCCTTCCTGTTCGTACCCGACATCGTCGGCCGCTCCGACCTGGTCGCCCTGGTGCCCGAGCGCCTGGTCAAGGGTCAGGCCGCCGGCCTGCAGGTGCTGCCGCCGCCGCTGCCGATCGACGGCTTCGACATCGCCATGGTCTGGCACGAGCGCAACCACGGCCACGCGGCGCAGCGCTGGCTGCGCGATCAGGTGTTCGCGATCGCCGGGCCCCGCGCGCGCGCGGGCACGGACGCCGGCCCGTCGTGAATTCCGTCGCGCGGGACCTGTTGCGCCTTGGCGTTTTCACCAAGCCGGCCGACACATCCTGAAACGAACATGCGCCCCGCGTGGTCAGAACGGTCGTCACCTCGATAGAAGCCGCCGCCACGCGTCGAGGGAGAGCAACGATGGGACATCCTTCCGGACTGACCGGCTTCCGCAAGATCTACGCTGCCTGCGATCGCGCGATGCTGCTGATCCTGGCGGTCAGCTGGCTGCTCGCGCTGGGGCTGGGCTGGCGCTATGCGCAGTTCGGGCTGGCGACGGGCCTCGGCACCGCGCTGCTGGCCGTGGCCGGGCTGGCCTACGCGGCGGCACCGGGCGCCACCGCCACGCGCATGACGCTCACCACCGCGCAGGCGCTGATGGTGATGCTGCACATCCACCTCGGCGGCGGCATGGTGGAGCTGCACTTCGGCGTCTTCGTCACGCTGGCCTACCTGCTGATGTACCGCGACTGGAAGGTGCTGGTGCTGGGGGCGGCGCTCTTCGCCGTCCACCACCTGCTCTTCGACCGCCTGCTCGCCGCCGGTTTCGGCACCTACTGCCTGAGCGAACCCGACTTCGGCCGCATCGTGCTGCATGCGGCCTACGTCGTCGCGCAGACCGGCATCGAGCTGGTGATGGCCGCGCACATGCGGCGCAACACCAAGGAAGGGCTGGAGCTGCACGACCTGGTCCGCGCGCTGGGCAGCCGCGACGACCGTCTCGCGCTCGACGTGGCGCATGTGAAGGCGAGCACGTCGGCGGGTCTCAAGATCAAGGACTCGCTGCAGCGCCTGAACGCGGCGATGGCGCGCGTGCGGGAAGCGGCGCAGCACATCGGCAGCGCCTCGACGCAGATCGCCGCGGGCAACACCGACCTCTCGGGCCGCACCGAGCAGGCGGCCGCCAGCCTGCAGGAAACCGCCGCTTCGGTGCAGCAGCTCGCGGCCACGGTGCGTCATACCGCCGAGGCCGCGCAGCAGGCCCGCGAGCTCTCCGACCAGGCGATGCGGGTCGCCGATGCCGGCGGCAGCGCGGTCACCCGCGTCGTGTCGACGATGGAGGAGATCCACCGCGCTTCCGGCCGCATCGCCGACATCATCGGCGTCATCGACGGCCTGGCCTTCCAGACCAACATCCTGGCGCTGAACGCGGCGGTCGAGGCTGCGCGCGCCGGCGAGCAGGGCCGCGGCTTCGCGGTGGTGGCGGCGGAGGTCCGCTCGCTCGCGCAGCGTTCCGCGCAGGCGGCCAAGGAGATCAAGACCCTGATCGGCGCCTCCACCGAGCAGGTGGGCAGCGGCGCGACGCTGGTGCAGGAGGCGGGCCGCACGATGGCCGACATCGTGGCCTCGGTGCAGCGTGTGGGCGCGCTGATCAACGACATCGCCGATGCCGCCGGCGAACAGCGCCGCGACTTCGGCCGCATCGACGCCGCGGTCACGCAGCTCGACGAGATGACGCAGCGCAACGCCGCGCTGGTGGTCGAATCGGCCTCCGCGGCGACCACGCTCGACGACCACGCCAGCCAGCTCAACCGCGTCGTCGGCGCCTTCGACCTGGGCCGGAGTCAGGGCTATCCCGCGTGACGCCGCAACGACATCCCGGGGCGTCGCCGGCCGCACCGGAACGCACGCCAAACGCTAGACAAACGATCTCTTAACCTGAAGCTGTCCCGAAGCTGTCAGGATCCCTTCATGGACCGGTCGCTGCGCAGAAACGCGTACGACACGGACCGGCGCGACCGGAACCATGGGCACATCTCGGACCTCCCCGGTGTGCCTCATGACCCTCAATCGATCGCTCGCGAGAGGCTTGTTCCTCGCCGCGGTGGCCCTGTTCTTCGGACTGGGCGCGCTGCGTTATCCCATCGGCCGCATGGACCATGCCGGTCCCGGGCTGTTCCCACTGATGATCAGCGTCCTGCTGGGCCTGGTGGCGCTGGCCACCATCGTGCGCGGCGTCGTCGCGGGCGGCCCCGGGCTGGACTTCAAGGTCCGCAACATCGGCCTGATCCTGGCGGCGCTGTGCGCGTTCTCGCTGGTCTCGCGCTTCCTCAACATGTCGGCCGGCATCGTGGTCATGGTGTTCATCGCCACGGCCGCGGGCAGCAACTACTCGTGGAAGCGCAACGTGGTGATCTCGATCGGCCTGCTGGCCATCGCCTTCATCTTCCAGAAGTTCCTCGGCCTCAACCTGCCGCTGCTGTAAGGACCCGGCCATGGACATCCTGCACAACCTCGCCTTCGGCTTCGAGCACGCGCTGACCTGGCAGAACCTGATGTTCTGCGCGATCGGCTGCGTGGTGGGCACCCTGGTCGGCCTGCTGCCGGGCCTGGGCCCGCTGGCCACCATCAGCGTGCTGCTGCCGCTGACCTATTCGATCCCGGTCAACGGCGCGCTGATCATGCTGGCCGGCATCTACTACGGCGCGCAGTACGGCGACAGCGTCAGCGCGATCACGATGAAGATCCCGCACGCCAGCTCCATCGTGGCCTGCATCGACGGCTACCAGATGACCTTGAAGGGCAAGACCGGTCTGGCGCTCTTCACCGCGGGCATCTCGAGCTTCATCGGCGGCACCGTCGCCATCGTCGTGCTGGCCTGCCTGGCGCCGACGCTGGGCGAGGTGGCCTTCCTCTTCGGCCCGGCCGACTACTGCGCGCTGATGCTGCTGGGCTTCCTGTGCGTGAGCTTCGTGACCACGGGCAGCCTGCTCAACGGCTTGGCGATGTGCCTGATCGGCGTGCTGTTCGGCCAGATCGGCACCGACGTCAACTCCGGCATGGAGCGCTACACCTTCGACATGCCCTTCCTGGCCGAGGGCGTGGGCCTGGTCAGCATCGCGCTGGGCTGCTTCGGCATCGCGGAGATCTCCAAGAACCTGGACGCGAAGAACGAGCGCACGCCCTTCAACGGCAAGATCCACCTGATGCCGACCTGGGCCGAGTTCAAGCGCATCATCCCCAGCGCGCTGCGCGGCAGCGTGGTGGGCTCGGTGCTGGGCATCCTGCCCGGCGGCGGCCCGACGATCGCGCAGTTCGCCGCCTATGCGGTGGACAAGAAGGTCAGCAAGTACCGCCACGAGATCGGCGACGGCGCCATCGAGGGCGTGGCCGGCCAGGCCGCGGCGGACGAGTCGGCCGCGCGCACCAGCTTCATCCCGCTGATGAGCATCGGCATCCCGGAGAACCCGGTGATGGCGCTGATGATGGCCGCGTTCATCATCAAGGGCATCCAGCCGGGGCCCAACATGATCGGCGGGCACCCCGACATCTTCTGGGGCCTGGTCGCCTCGATGTGGGTGGGCAACGTGTTCCTGGTCGTGCTGAACGTGCCGCTGGTGCGCTACTGGCTGTCGGTCTTCAAGATCCCGTACAACGTGCTGTTCCCGTCGATCCTGTTCTTCTGCTGCATCGGTACCTTCAGCGTCAACAACAACCTGGACGACATCTTCGTCACCGCGGCCTTCGGCCTGGCGGGCTACATCTTCATGCGGCTGGACATGGACCCGGCGCCCTTGATGCTGGGCTTCATCCTGGGCCCGATGCTGGAGGAGAACTTCCGGCGCGCGATGCTGATCAGCCGCGGCAAGTTCGACGTCTTCGTGCAGCGCCCGATCAGCGCGACGCTGCTGGGCATCATCGCGATCTTCATCGCCTGGCAGTTCATCGCCTTCCTCCTGGCCAATCGCAAGGGCGCCAAGCCGGCGGCGGGCGGTCATGACGACGACGATGCCCAAGGCAAGGACGGCGGCGGGGTGACGCCGCAGGTGGCCTGAGTCCACCCCCATCGGCTCGGCCCTCGGGTGGGTGCGAGTCCGGCTCGGTCCCTTTCGGCCGTCGCCCGCGATCGCGGGCGGCGGCTTTTTTGTCGCCGGCGGCAGACGGCCGCGTGAGCTCAGACCTTGCGGGGCCACACGCCGCCGTCGAGCCGCATCGCGGCGCCGGATCAGCGACTGCCGAGCATCCCCTTGCGCTCGATGAACGCGACCACCTCGTCCAGCCCGCTCAGCGTCTTGAGGTTGGTCATCACGAAGGGCCGCGTCGGGCGCATGCGTTTCGTGTCCGCTTCCATGACCTCGAGGTTGGCGCCGACGTGCGGCGCGAGGTCGGTCTTGTTGATCACGAACAGGTCGCTCTTCGTGATGCCGGGGCCGCCCTTGCGCGGGATCTTCTCGCCAGCGGCGACATCGATCACGTAGATCGTCAGGTCGCTCAGCTCCGGGCTGAAGGTCGCGGCGAGGTTGTCGCCGCCGGACTCGATGAAGACGACGTCCGCGTCCGGGAACTGCGCCAGCATGCGGTCGATCGCCTCGAGGTTGATCGACGCGTCCTCGCGGATCGCCGTGTGCGGGCAGCCGCCGGTCTCCACGCCCATGATCCGCTCGGCGGGCAGCGCGCCGCTGACGGTCAGCAGGCGCTGGTCTTCCTTGGTGTAGATGTCGTTGGTGATGGCGACCAGGTCCCAGCGGTCCCGCATCGCCTTGCACAGCATCTCCAGCAGCGTCGTCTTGCCGGAGCCGACCGGACCGCCGATGCCCACCCGCAGCGGCGGCAGCGTCTTGGTGCGTCCGGGAACGTGATGCAGCGGCGAGGCGTGGGGCGTGGTGGTGCTCATGATCGGAACAGTCGGGAGTACTGGGTTTCGTGGCGCGCCGCGAGGATGGACAGCATCGGCGCGAAGAGCTGGCGCCGCGCGGGCGGCGTGGCGACGGCCTCGGCCACCGCGGCGGGGATCTCGGCCGCCAGCCGCGCCAGCACGCGCTGGCCGGCGGTCTGGCCCAGCGGCACGGCCTTCAGCGCGGCCTGCACCTGGTTCTCGGCCCAGCCGAAGGCCTGGGCGTGCAGCGCCTGGTCGACGGGCACGTCGATCGTCGACAGCGCGAGCGCCATGACGAAGGCATGGTGGGCGGGCCGCCCCTCGCCGCAGTCGACCAGCAGCGCCAGCTGCGCCGCCGTGGCCATCGGCTGGCCGCGCAGCCAGACGAGCAGGGACTGCCCCATCTGCTCGCTCTGCAGCCGGGCTTCGGCGCCGTCACGCGTGGTACGCAGCCAGCGGGCCAGCGCGCGCAGCGCCGGTTCGTCGCCGGCGCGCCAGGCGACGATGCCTTCGGCGATCGCCGCCAGGTCGCCGCGCGCGAGCAGCCGCAGCTGCTGGCTCAACCAGGCGCCGGCGCTCGCGTCGTCATGCACGTGGCCGTGCTCGACCGCCGCCTCCAGCCCCTCGGAGTAGGAGAACGCCCCGATCGGCAACGCCGGCGACGCGAGCCAGACCAGCCGCAGCAGCGGCGGGACGGGATCAGTGGTCGTGTCCACAACCCGGGCCATGCACGTGCGGCGTCGTGGCCGACTGGATGGCGATGGTCTTCTTCGGCGCGGCCGCGGGCGCTGGGGCATGGCTGTGCTCATGCGCATGGCCGTGCTCGTGCTCGTGTGCATGGTCGTGCCCATGGCCGTGGTCATGTCCATGGCCGTGGCCGTGGGAGTGCCCGTGGCCACCAGCCGCATAGGCGCCGCCTTCAGGCTCGAAGCCCTCCTCCACCGCGTTCACGATCAGGTGCATCGCGCGCAGCATGTCGGCCAGCACATGGTCCGGCTCGATCTTGAGGTGATCGGGCTGGAGCTCGATCTGCACATGGCGGTTGCCCAGGTGATACGCCGCGCGGACCAGGTCGAACGGCGAGCCGTGCGACGCGCACGCGGTGATGCGCAGCAGCGGCTGCGGCGCGGCGATCACGCGCACCAGCGAGCCGTCCTCGGCCACCAGCACGTCGCCGCCGCGCACCGCGGTGCCGCGCGGCAGGAAGACGCCGAGCTCGCGGCCCTGGTTGTCGGTGGCCTGGAAGCGGCTCTTCTGGCGCGTGTCCCAGTCGAGCGTGACGGTCGCCGCGCGCTTGAGCAGCACCGGCGCGAGACCGGCGCCCTGCGCCAGCAGTTTGGAGACTTGGATCATTCAGAACAGGAAGTAGCGCTGCGCCATCGGAAGCACCGAGGCGGGCTCGCAGTGCAGCAGCAGGCCGTCGGCGCGCACCGCGTAGGTCTGGGGATCGACCTCCATCCGCGGGGCGTAGGCATTGTGGACCATGTCCTTCTTGCCCACGCCGCGGATGCCCTTCACCGCCACCGCCGTCTTCGCGAGCCCATAGCGCGCGGCCACGCCGCCCGCGATCGCGGCCTGCGACACGAAGCTCAGCGAGGCCCGCGCCAGCGAGCCGCCAAAGCTGCCGAACATCGGCCGGTAGTGCACCGGCTGCGGCGTCGGGATCGAGGCGTTGGGATCGCCCATCGCAGCCAGCGCGATCACGCCGCCCTTGAGGATCAGCGAGGGCTTGACGCCGAAGAAGGCCGGCTTCCAGATCACCAGGTCGGCCCATTTGCCGACCTCGATGCTGCCGACCTCGTGACTGATGCCGTGCGCGATCGCCGGATTGATCGCGAGCTTGGCCACATAGCGCTTCACGCGGCCGTTGTCGTGGCGCTCGGAATCGCCGGGCAGCTGCCCGCGCTGCTGCTTCATCTTGTGCGCGGTCTGCCAGCAGCGCAGGATCACCTCGCCCACGCGGCCCATGGCCTGCGAGTCGGAGCTGAACATGCTGATCGCGCCGAGGTCATGCAGGATGTCCTCGGCCGCGATGGTCTCCTTGCGGATGCGGCTTTCGGCGAAGGCCAGGTCCTCGGCGATCGCCGGGTCCAGGTGGTGGCAGACCATCAGCATGTCGACGTGCTCGTCGAGCGTGTTGATCGTGTACGGCCGCGTCGGGTTGGTGGAGCTGGGCAGCACGTTGGCCTCGCCCACCACCTTCAGGATGTCAGGCGCATGGCCGCCGCCGGCGCCTTCGGTGTGGAAGGTGTGGATGGTGCGGCCCTTGAAGGCCGCGACCGTGTCCTCGACAAAGCCGCTCTCGTTGAGCGTGTCGGTGTGGATCGCGACCTGCGTGTCGGTTACCTCGGCCACGTCCAGGCAATTGGAGATCGCCGCCGGCGTGGTGCCCCAGTCCTCGTGCAACTTCAGGCCGATCGCGCCGGCCTCGATCTGCTCGACCAGCGCTTCCGGCCGGCTCGCGTTGCCCTTGCCGAGGAAGCCCAGGTTCATCGGGAAGGCATCGGCCGCCTGCAGCATGCGCTCGATGTGCCACGGCCCCGGCGTGCAGGTGGTGGCGAAGGTGCCGGTCGCCGGACCGGTGCCGCCGCCCAGCATCGTCGTCACGCCGCTGGCCAGCGCCTCCTCGATCTGCTGCGGGCAGATGAAGTGGATGTGGGAGTCGATCGCGCCGGCGGTGACGATCGCGCCCTCGCAGGCGATGACCTCGGTGCCGGGACCGATGACGATGTCCACGCCCGGCTGCGTGTCCGGATTGCCGGCCTTGCCGATGGCGACGATGCGGTGGTCCTTCAGGCCGATGTCGGCCTTGACGATGCCCCAGTGGTCCAGGATCAGCGCATTGGTCAGCACCGTGTCGACGGCGCCCTGCGCGCGGGTGCGCTGCGACTGCGCCATGCCGTCGCGGATGGTCTTGCCGCCGCCGAACTTCACTTCCTCACCGTAGCCGCCGGCGCGCAACGTCAGGTCGTCCTCGACCTCGATGACGAGCGCCGTGTCGGCGAGCCGGACGCGATCGCCCACGGTCGGGCCGAACATCTCGGCATAGGCGCGTTTGCCGATGCGGGCCATCACAGCGCTCCCTGGATCAGGCCGCGGAATCCCCAGATCTCGCGCAGGCCGGCGATGTCGACCAGCTCGACGGTGCGTTGCTGGCCGGGCTCGAAGCGCACGGCGGTGCCGGACGCGATGTTCAGGCGCATGCCGCGCGCGGCCTCGCGGTCGAAGCTCAAGGCGGCGTTGGTCTCGGCGAAGTGGTAATGCGAGCCGACCTGGATGGGACGATCCGCCGCGTTGACCACGGTCAGCACCAGCGTGCGGCGGCCCGGATTGAGCTCGAGCTCGCCGGCGTCGGTCAGCAGTTCGCCGGGGATCATGCGATCACCAGCCGGGTCAGCAGGCCCAGGCCCAGCAGCGCGATCGCGCCGCCGGCCGCGCGCGACCAGACCGGCGCCAGCGCGCGCAGCTTCAGCCCCAGCGCCAGGCCGCCCGCATGCAGCAGCGCCGTCGCGAGCACCATGCCCACGAGCGCCGCGCCGCCGCCGAGCTCGGCGCCATGCGCCAGGCCGTGGAAGACGGCGAACGCCCCGACCAGCGCGGCCGATGCCGTGGCGCCCAGCCGCCAGCGCGCCGCGGCGACCAGCCCCAGCACCAGCACCGAGGCGGCGACCATCGGCTCCACGCCCGGCACCGCGAGGCCCTGCGCCCCCAGCCCCAGGCCCGCCAGCGCGCCGACCAGCAGCAGCCCGGCGAAGGCGAAGGGCGCGGCCAGCATGCGCCGGCCGGTCTGCGTGAGCGCGCTCCACAGCCCCACGGCCAGCATCGCGGCGAGGTGGTCCAGGCCGGTGAACGGGTGCATGAACCCGGCCGTCAGGCCATGGTCATGGGCGGCGTCGCCGGCATGGGCGGCGGCCACGGCGGGCAGCGCGGCAACGGCCGTCGCGACGAGGAGGCGTCGGATCATGGGAGGTCCTCAGGGAATCGGTTGATGGACGGTGACGAGCTTGGTGCCGTCGGGGAAGGTGGCCTCGACCTGGATGTCGGGAATCATCTCGGCCACGCCGTCCATGACGTCGTCGCGGGTGAGCAGCTCGCGGCCGGCCTTCATCATCTGCGCGACGGTCCGACCCTCGCGGGCGCCCTCCATCACGGCGGCGCTGAGGTAGGCCACGGCTTCGGGGTAGTTGAGCTTCAGGCCCTTGGCCTTGCGCCGCTCGGCGAGCAAGGCGGCGGTGAAGATCAGCAGCTTGTCTTTCTCTCGGGGCGTGAGTTCCATGGCCTTGAGCGGGTGGGCGGCGACGCGCCATTCTTGGATGCCGGTCCACCGCTAGCAAGCCCCATGCCGGTGCGGGCACGGTTCATGCATTTCCCGCCCTGCCCCGCCCCATGGACACACCGCCCGCCCCCCAGGACGCCCCGCAGCACATCATCAAGCTGCGGCGGGACTACAACGCCTGGGTCGCCCGCGAGACGCTGGAGGACTACGCGCTGCGCTACACGCCGCAGCGCTTCCGGCGCTGGACGAGATGGCGCGTGGCCAACACCGCCTTCGGGGCGGCGTCCTTCCTGATCCTGGAGGCGGTCGGCGCGACGCTGCTGCTGCAGTACGGCTGGACCAACGCGGCGCTGGCCATCCTGGCCACCGGCCTGATCATCTTCCTGGCCGGCCTGCCGATCAGCGTCTACGCGGCGCGGCATGGCGTCGACATGGACCTGCTGACGCGTGGCGCCGGCTTCGGCTACATCGGCTCGACACTGACCTCGCTGATCTACGCGAGCTTCACCTTCATCTTCTTCGCGCTGGAGGCGGCGGTGATGGCCTACGCGCTGGAGCTGGCGCTGGACATCCCGCCGCAGTGGGGCTACCTGCTGTGCGCGCTGGCCGTGATCCCGCTGGTCACCCACGGCATCTCCGCCATCAGCCGGCTGCAGCTGTGGACGCAGCCGCTGTGGCTGGCGCTGCTGGTGCTGCCCTTCGCCTGGGTGGGGTGGCTTCATCCTGGTGCATTCGACGGCATCACGACCCAGATTGGGTCGCAATCGGGAACCGCGGCCTTCGACGCGCACGCCTTCGGTGCGGCGCTGACCGTCGGCGTGGCGCTGATCACGCAGATGGGCGAGCAGGCCGACTACCTGCGCTTCATGCCGCGCCAGACCGCCGCGAACCGACTGGGCTGGTGGGCCGCGGTGCTGGCCGGCGGCCCGGGCTGGATCGTGCTGGGCGTGCTGAAGATGCTGGGCGGCGCGCTGCTGGCCTACCTCGCGGTCAGCCACGCGGTGCCGGCGGAGCGCGCGGTCGACCCCAACCAGATGTACCTCGCCGCCTACGAGTACGTCTTCCCGCAGTACGGCTGGGCGGTCGCGGCGACGGCGCTGTTCGTCGTCGTCTCGCAGCTCAAGATCAACGTCACCAATGCCTACGCGGGCTCGCTGGCGTGGAGCAACTTCTTCTCGCGGCTGACCCACAGCCATCCGGGACGCGTCGTCTGGGTCGTGTTCAACACGCTGATCGCGTTCATGCTGATGTCGATGAACGTCTTCGAGGCGTTGGGCCATGTGCTGGGCCTGTACGCCAACGTCGCGATCGCGTGGATCATGGCCGTCGTCGCGGACCTGGTGATCAACAAGCCGCTGGGACTGTCGCCGCCGGGCATCGAGTTCAAGCGCGCCCATCTCTACGACGTGAACCCGGTCGGCGTGGGCGCGATGGCGCTGGCCTCGGTGCTCTCGGTGGCGGCGCACCTCGGGCTGATGGGCACGCTGGCGCAAGCCTGGTCGGCGGCGATCGCGATGGTGACGGCGCTCGCGAGCGCACCGCTGATCGCCTGGGCGACCAGGGGCCGCTACTACCTCGCCCGCCCGGCGGCGGAGATCCCGGCGGCCGGCACCGAGGCCGTGCGCCGCTGCGTGATCTGCGAGCGTGACTACGAGGGCCCCGACATGGCCCACTGCCCGGCGTACCGCGGCTCGATCTGCTCGCTGTGCTGCACGCTGGATGCCCGCTGCGGCGACCTGTGCAAGCCGCACGCCAGCCTCTCGGCGCAGTGGTCGAGCGCGCTGCGCCGGGTGCTGCCGCGCCGCGGCTGGGCCTACATCGACACCGGGCTGGGCCACTACCTGCTGCTGATGCTGGTCATCACGCCGCTGCTGGCGACGCTCTTCGGCCTGCTCTATCACCAGCAGCTGCAGCAGCTGCCGCAGGTGCCGCTGATCGATGCCGCGGCGCAGGACGCCCTGCGCGCGAGCGTGCGCGCGGGCCTGCTGAAGGCCTTCTTCGCGCTGCTGCTGGTGGCCGGCACGGTGGCCTGGTGGCTGGTGCTCGCGCACCAGAGCCGCGAGGTCGCGCAGGAGGAATCCAAGCGCCAGACGCAGGCGCTGATGCGCGAGATCGATTCGCACCGCCGCACCGACGAGGCGCTGCAGGGCGCGCGGCTGCAGGCCGAGCGCGCGCAGGCCGCGGCCGAGGCGGCCAACCAGGCCAAGAGCCGCTACATCAGCACCATCAGCCATGAGCTGCGCACGCCGCTGAACAGCATCCTGGGCTACGCCCAGCTGATGGCGGCGGACGCGGCCCTGCCGCCGCAGCGGCGCCAGGCGGTGCAGGTCATCAAGCGCGGCGGCGAGCACCTGATGCAGCTGATCGACGGCACGCTGGACATCGCCCGCATCGAGGCCGGCCGGCTGAGCCTGGAGCCGGGGCCGGTCCGCTTCGACGAGCTGCTGCGCGAGCTGGCCGACATGTTCGAGCCGCAGGCCGCGGCCAAGGGGCTGCGCTTCCGCTTCGAGCCGCAGGGCGCGCTGCCCGGCTGGGTGCGTGCCGACGAGCAGCGGCTGCGGCAGATCCTCATCAACCTGCTGGGCAACGCGATCAAGTTCACCGCCGCGGGCGAGGTCACGCTGCGGGTGCGGCACGGCCGCGAGATGGCGACGCTGGAGATCGCAGACACCGGCCCCGGCATGGACGCCGCGGAGCTGGCGCGCATCTTCGAGCCCTTCGCGCGCGGAACCCGCGGCACCGGTGGCGCGCCGGGCGCGGGATTGGGGCTGACCATCGCGAAGATGCTGACCGAGCTGATGGGCGGCGAGATGTCCGCGACCAGCACGCCGGGCCAGGGCTCGACCTTCCGGGTGCGGCTGTTCCTGCCGGAGCTGCACGGCCGCATCTGGGACACGCCGCGCATGCGACGCGTCGCCAAGGAGCGCATCGGCCTGGACGGCGCGTCGCCGCGGGTGCTGGTGGTCGACAACGAATCGGATGATCGCCACTTGCTGATCGAACTGCTGGAGCCGCTGGGCTTCACCGTCCGCGAGGCTTGCAGCGGTCACGACGCGCTGGACCTGGTCGCCGCCGGCTGGGTGCCCGACGCGGTGCTGATGGACCTGGCGATGCCGGGCATCGACGGCTGGGAGACGATCCGGCGGCTGCGGCGCATGCTGGGCGACCTGGGCGTGCAGGCGCCCGCCGTGGCGGTGGTCTCGGCCAACGCGTTCGAACGCGGCCAGGACAATGACGCCGGCATCGCCGCACGCGACTTCATCCTCAAGCCGGTGCGCCATGAACTGCTGCTGGACTGGCTGACCGAACGGCTGTCGCTGGCGTGGCGGGCGGCGCCGGACCGGAGCGTGGCGCCGTCCGCGCCGGCAGGGGCCGCCGCCACGTCGACCGCGACATCGACGGCCACATCGACCGCGACATCGGCCGCCACGCCGGTCGCGGTGCCGCCGCCGGCCCGCCTGGCCGGGCTGCGCGAGGCGCTGCAGCTGGGCTACTACCGCGGCGTGCTGCAGCAGCTCGACGCGATCGAGGCGGCCGATCCGGCCTGGCGTGGCTTCTGCGACGCGCAGCGGGCGCTGGCGCGCCAATTCCAGTTCGAGGCGATGCTGCGCGGCCTGCCGCGCGGCGAGGACCTCCCGAGACCGACCGAGTTGGGTGACCCGAGATGAACTCCGCGCTTCCTTCCGCCGTCACGACGCTGCTCGACCAGCAGCAGGGCGATCGCGTCCTGATGGTCGACGACGTGCCCGACAACCTGTCGCTGCTGCATGACGCGCTGGATGAGCACGGCTACACGGTGCTGGCGGCGACGAACGGCGAGGCGGCGCTCGCCTGCGCCCGGCAGGGGCGGCCGGACATCGTGCTGCTGGACGCGATGATGCCGGGCATGGACGGTTTCGAGGTCGCGCGGCGGCTGAAGGCCGATCCCTCGACGGCGCACATCCCCATCGTCTTCATGACGGGGCTGACGGAGACCGAGCACCTCGTCGCCGCGCTGCAGGCGGGCGGTGTCGACTACGTGACCAAGCCGCTGGATCCGCGCGCGGTGCTGGCGCGCATGCAGGTGCACCTGCAGGGCGCGCGCCAGGCCCGCCAGACGCGGCAGGCGCTGGACGCCTTCGGCTACGCGAGCATCGCGGTGCGGGCGTCGTCGGGCCGGCTGCTGTGGCAGACGCCGCTGGCCCGCGAGCTGCTGCAGCTCTACTTCGGCACGGTCGCGCCGCAGACGCCCGCGCCGGTGCTGGCGTGGCTGCGCAAGACGCTCGACGAGATGGCGCGCCAATCGCCGGGCGACGGTGCGCCGCCGCAGGAGCCGCCGCGCCTGTGCGCCGAGCTCGGCGCGCGGCGGCTGAGCTTCCGGCTGCACCACTGCATCGGCGGCGAGGAGCCGAACGGCGCGGGTCCGGAAGCGGCGGCCGGCGTCGGCGCCGCATCAGGCGCTGCGGGCGGCGACTGGCTGATCGTCATGCGCGAGGTCTCGGACGCCGCGGTGATCCGCTCGCTGGGCCTGGCCTTCAGCCTCACCGCGCGCGAGGCCGAGGTGCTGTACTGGGTCGTCAAGGGCAAGATCAACCGCGACATCGGCGAGATCCTGGGCGCCAGCCCGGCGACGGTGAAGAAGCACCTGGAGCGCATCCACGCCAAGCTCGGCGTGGAGACCCGCACCGCAGCGGCCGCGATGGCGCTGACGCGGGTCAGGGAGATGCATCCGCAGTGGGAGGTGTGAGGCGCCCGCGGCGCTCACGCGCGGCCGGTCGCCCGTTCCTCCTGAAGCCGCCGGACCGGATCCAGCTGGACCGCGCAGGCGGGCACCATGGCTTCGAGCAGGTCGGCATCGATGGCCTCGAGGATGTCGATGCCGTACTGGCGATGGGCCCGGCGTCCCGCAGAGCTCTTGGAGAGTTGGAAGATGCGTTGAATCTCCGCCCCGAGGCGGGCCGCGAACTCGGCGTTTCCGCACGCCTGCGAGAACAGCGCCGCCTTGGCAACCTGCACGGCCCAGCGCGCCTGGGTTTCGACGTGCGATCCCTTGCTGTCCCGGAGCCCCGCGAGGTTGTGGATGCGCGACTCCAGCACGTCGAAAGGGCTCATCACCCGCAGGAGCTGTCCCTCGGCGATCTCAAAGCTCAAACATCCGGCAATGACCCGCCGAGTGAAAACACCGCATTTCTCCAATCCGCCCGTGGCGAACAGCAGATGGAGGATGTCGACATTGCCTTCCTTCCTGGCAGGGGCCGGGATCCTGACCTGGGCGACCAGAGAGGTCCGTGCCGTCTTTCGGGGCAACTCCACGCGGGCGCCCAGCCGCCTGGCCAGTTCGTGGGCATCCGAGACATCCCCGATCACGTCAGCGTCAGCGGTGATCGCCGCGCCGTGCGTCGATATCCCGTAGCGCTTCATCCAGAAGCCCAGCGCCTGACCTCCCACCAGGATGACGCCAGCCGGCAGGCTGGTGAGCACCCGATCGAGCAAGCGCCCCTCGAGAGCAGCTTCTTCGTCGGGCAGTCGCGGTTGCGTCGTCATGGTCAGTAGGGTGAGTCCAGGGCCCTCGCATTCTTGGCCCGCTCTTCGGTGAACCAGATCGACTCCGAGGGCTGGGACGCTCCGGACTTGATCGCCTCGATGTCCCGTGCCTGCTCGATCCGTTTGGCGGCCCGCAGGTCGTCCTCGATACGCGCCATGGCCTGCGTGCCGTGATCGCCCCGCAACAGCTCCAGCAGCAATTGCGAGCGGACGCCGGAGTTCTCCAGCGCCTGGCCGATGCGCGCCCAGAACTCGACCTGCTGCGCGGCGGAACGGGCCACGTACTCGCCGGTCTCCTGGGCATCTCGGAACAGCTGATTGCTGATCCGGATCGAATTCGAACTCATCGCACCTCCGTAGCAGTTTGCACTCAGAAGATGCACTCTGCCACACTTTGGGGGTCCACGGAGCAAAAGCAACGAAGGCCCCTTGCGGGGCCTTCGTCCTTCATCGATCAGGCGATCCTGGATCGCCTCCGTCTTCAGGGCAGGCGCAGGCGGTCGCCCTCGCGGATCACGGCCGTCTGCTCGCGGCCGCGGCCGATCACGTAGTACACGGTCAGGACCTTGGACTCGCCGTAGGCCGGGTCGCCGCCCGCCAGGTCGTTGTCGGCCTGCACGTCGAGGCGGCCGCCGCGGCTGATGTTGCGCAGGCGCTCGGTCACGTCGACGTAACGGCCGCCGCTGCCGTAGGTCGCCCGCACGATCGTCAGGCGCTGGCTCGGCGGACCGTAGTCGCCACCACCGGCGCCCGGCCGGCCGTCCCAGCCGCCGTTCCAGCCGCCCTGGCCCCAGTCGCCACGGCCCCAGCCGGTGAACTGGCCGCCGTCGATCCAGGCGCCCTCGCGGTAGTCGAAGGTGCGCACCTGGCCGCTGCGATCGCGGGCATAGATGCGCAGCATCTTCGTGCGGCCGACCGCCGGGTCGTCGCGGAACAGGTCGTTGGTCACCCGCACCTTCGCGTCGCGGCGCGCCAGTTCGCGCAGGCGGCCGGTGACATCGATGCTGGCTTCGGGCACGCCGTAGCGCGCGCCCAGGATGGCGTACGCACCGTCGTCATGGCCGCCGGGACCGTCCCAGCCGCCGCTGCCGCCGCCCTGGCCCCATTCGCCGCCACGCCAGCCGGTGAAGTCGTTGCCGTCGATGATGTTGCCCTCGCGGAATTCGAACACGCGGGTGTCGCCATCTCGGTTACGCGCGTAGATGCGCAGCACCTTCGAGCGCCCCACGTCCGGGTCGTCGCCGAAGAGCCCGTTGGTCACCCGCACGCGGTCGTCGCGCCGCGCCAGTTCCTTCAGCTGGCCGGTGACGTCGATGTTGTGCTGGGGCGTCCCGTAGCGCGCATTCAGGATCTGCCAATCGCCATCGTCGCGCGCCCAGGCGGAGCCGCCCGTCAGCATCGTCGCCAGCAGCATCAGCGCCGCCAGCAGCCATCGCGCCCTCGCGCGGTCCGGCCGCCGGGCCGGCAAGGGGGTCGAACTCATCGCCATCGCAGTCATCGTTCTGCTCCTGTTTCTTTCCTGTTGTCCGGAGTCGGGGACCAACCCCTGCGCCTGCGGCCCTCGGCCGCGCTCCGAGGAGGGGCCGGATGTTGCCTCAACGGCAGGGGTTTCCCGATGGTGCACGCACGTTTCTTCGAGGTGTTACGAGCGGTCACCGCCCCGCCACCCCCACGCACGCGCCCCGCATACGCCATGTGCCGTATATGCCCCGCAGGCCCGGCTTCCTAGCATCCGGTCACTTCCCGAAGTCCTGTGAAGTCCGCCGACGTCCTCTTCATCCACCGGAGCTCCCCATGTCCTCGCATCCGAAAGCCCCCCGCCGCTTCACGCTCAAGACCCTGGCCGTCGCCGGCGCGCTCGCCGGCCTGAACCTCGCCGCCCTGCCCGCCTTCGCCGCCGACACCATCAAGGTCGGCGTGCTGCACAGCCTGTCCGGCACGATGGCGATCTCCGAGACCGTGCTCAAGGACACCGTCCTGATGGCCATCGACGAGATCAACGCCAAGGGCGGCGTGCTGGGCAAGAAGCTCGAGCCGGTGGTCGTCGACCCCGCGTCCAACTGGCCGCTCTTCGCCGAGAAGACCCGTCAGCTGCTCACGCAGGACAAGGTCTCGGTGATCTTCGGCTGCTGGACCTCGGTGTCGCGCAAGTCGGTGCTGCCGGTGGTCGAGGAGCTCAACGGGCTGCTCTTCTACCCGGTGCAGTACGAGGGCGAGGAGCTCAGCAAGAACGTCTTCTACACCGGCGCCGCGCCCAATCAGCAGGCGATTCCGGCCGTCGACTACCTGATGTCCAAGGACGGTGGCGGCGCCAAGCGCTGGGTGCTGCTGGGCACCGACTACGTCTACCCCCGCACCACCAACAAGATCCTGCGTGCCTACCTGAAGAGCAAGGGCGTGAAGGACAGCGACATCGACGAGAAGTACACCCCGTTCGGCCACAGCGATTACCAGACCATCGTGGCCGACATCAAGAAGTTCTCGGCCGGCGGGAAGACGGCGGTGGTGTCGACGATCAACGGCGACTCCAACGTGCCGTTCTACAAGGAGCTCGGCAACGCCGGGCTGAAGGCCAAGGACGTGCCGGTGGTGGCGTTCTCGGTGGGCGAGGAGGAACTGCGCGGCGTGGATACCAAGCCGCTGGTGGGACATCTGGCGGCGTGGAACTACTTCATGTCGATCAAGAACCCGACCAACGATGCCTTCATCAAGAAGTGGGCGGCGTATGCGAAGGCGAAGAACATCCCGGGCCACAAGGACAAGCCGCTGACCAACGATCCGATGGAGGCGACCTACATCGGCATCAACATGTGGAAGCAGGCGGTGGAGAAGGCCAAGTCGACCGACGTCGACAAAGTGATCGCCGCGATGGGCGGGCAGACCTTCACCGCGCCGTCGGGTATCACGTCCAAGATGGACGAGAAGAACCACCATCTGCACAAGTCGGTGTTCATCGGCGAGATCCGCGCGGATGGCCAGTTCAACGTGGTGTGGAAGACGCCCGCGCCGGTCAAGGCCAAGCCGTGGAGCCCGTACATCGCGGGCAACGAGGGCAAGCCGGATGAGCCGGTGAAGAAGTGAGCGAGAAGGCCCTCCCCCCGGCCCTCTCCCGCTTGCGGGAGAGGGAGGGGTGAGGGCCAGCGTCCTGTGCAGTCCATGGATCGGAGCGCCCGATGAACCTGTTCCTTCGCTGGCTGGCCGCTTGCCTGCCAGCGGCCTTCCTGGCGTTCGCTCCGGCGGCCCATGCGCTGACGCAACCCCAGGCGCTGGCCGTCGCGCAGGGCGAGACCGACGACCGCATCGCCGCGATCGGCCGCCTGGTCGCGGCCCCCGACGACCGGACCGCCCCGCTGCTGCAGGCGCTGGCGGATGAACGCCTCAAGCTCGGTCCCGACCAGCGCGTGCTGATCGCCTCCGAGGCCGGCGTCGTCGATGCCGCGACCGGCGCGGCGGTGACACTGGCCGCCGAGGCCGCGTCCTCCCTCGAGGACGTGATGCTCAACAACCGCCTGCGCGGCGCGCTCGATGGCGCGCTGGCCGCGCTGCGGCTGTCGAGCGCGGACCGCTCCGAGCGCCTCGCCGCCGCGAAGGCCTTGCTCGACGCCGGTGGCGATGAATCACGCGTCGCCCTGCTCGACGTCGCGATCGCCAAGGAACGCGACGACGCCGTCCGTGACGCGCTGACACTGGCCCGCGCCGCCGCGCTCGCCGCGAGCCCCGACGACGCCAAGCGCCTGGACGCCGCGAAGCAGCTCGGCGAATCCCGCAGCCCCGAAACCCGCCTGCTGCTGAACCAGCGGCTCGCCGAGGAGCAGCATCCCGAGGTGAAGCGAGCGCTGCAGCGCTCGCTGCGCGCCGTCGAGGACCGGCTGGCCTGGGGCGAGCGCCTGGGCGCCCTGTTCACCGGCATCAGCCTGGCCAGCATCCTGCTGCTGGTCGCGCTCGGCCTGGCCATCACCTACGGCCTGATGGGCGTGATCAACATGGCGCATGGGGAGCTGATGATGATCGGCGCCTACGCGACCTACCTGGTGCAGGTGGCCTTCCGCCAGTGGGCACCGGCCTGGTTCGACGCCTACCTGCTCGTCGCGATGCCGGCCGCCTTCCTCGCCTCGGCGCTGGTCGGCGCCGCGCTGGAACGCACCGTGATCCGCTGGCTCTACGGCCGCCCGCTCGAAACGCTGCTGGCCACCTGGGGCCTGAGCCTGGTGCTGATGCAGGCGGTGCGCTCGCTCTTCGGCGCGCAGAACGTCGCGGTCGAAAGCCCGTCCTGGATGGGCGGCTCGCTCGCGCTGCTGCCCGGCCTGGCCCTGCCGACCAACCGGCTCGTGATCATCGGCTTCGCGCTGGTGGTGCTGGGCGGCATGTCGCTGCTGATCGCGCGCACGCGGCTGGGGCTCTTCGTCCGCGCCGTCACCCAGAACCGGCCGATCGCCTCCTGCATGGGCGTGCCTACCGCGCGCGTGGACACCTATGCCTTCGCGCTCGGCTCGGGCCTGGCGGGCCTGGCCGGCTGCGCGCTGAGCCAGGTCGGCAACGTCGGCCCGGACCTGGGCCAGAGCTACATCGTCGACGCCTTCATGGTGGTCGTGCTCGGCGGCGTCGGCCAACTGGCGGGCACCGTGCTCGCGGCGCTCGGACTGGGCCTGGCCAACAAGGCGCTCGAAGGCGTCGTCGGCGCGGTGCTGGCCAAGATCGCCGTGCTGCTCTTCATCATCGTCTTCATCCAGAAGCGCCCCCAAGGCCTGTTCGCGGTCAAGGGCCGCGCCCAGGAGACCTGAATGCGCGCCGATCCCGCCGCCCTCGCCATGAGCCTGCCCTCCTCCACCAACCCCGCCGCGCACGACCCGGCGACGGCCCTGCCCGTCGCCGAGGCGCCCCCGGTCGCGGCATCAGGCGCCACGCCCGGGGCCATTCCGCCCTCGGGTGCATCGACCGGATCCGCGTCGCCCTTGCAGCTGCCGCAACGTCCCGCGCTGCTCGGCCGCGCCGGCTGGCTGGCCGTGCTGGCCGCCATGACCGTGGCCTGCGCGCTGCTGCCGGCGCTCAACCTGCTGGTCCCCGCCGACCATCCGCTGCATGTGGACGGCTACTGGATCAGCCTGCTCGGCAAGTTCTGCTGCTACGCGATGTGCGCGCTGGCGATGGACCTGATCTGGGGCTTCGCCGGCATCCTGTCGCTGGGACACGGCCTGTACTTCGCGCTGGGCGGTTATGCGATGGGCATGTACCTGATGCGTCAGATCGGCACCGACGGCCAGTACCGCAGCGCGCTGCCCGACTTCATGGTCTTCCTCGACTGGAAGGAGCTGCCCTGGCACTGGGCGCTCAGCGACAGCTTCCTCGCGACGATGCTGCTGGTCCTGCTGGTGCCGGGCGGCATCGCCTTCGTCTTCGGCTTCTTCGCCTTCCGCTCGCGCATCAAGGGCGTGTACTTCTCGATCATCACGCAGGCGATGACCTACGCGGCGATGCTGCTCTTCTTCCGCAACGAGACCGGCTTCGGCGGCAACAACGGCTTCACCGACTTCAAGCGGCTGCTGGGCCTGTCCATCACGACGCCGGGCATGCGGATGACGCTGTTCGTGCTGAGCGCCGTCGCGCTGATCGGCTGCTACCTCGGCCTGCGCTGGCTGACACGTGCCAAGTTCGGCCGCGTGCTCAGCGCGGTGCGCGACGCCGAGTCGCGGCTGATGTTCTGCGGCTACTCGCCCCTGCCCTACAAGCTGGCCGCCTGGGTGCTGTCGGCGCTGATCTGCGGGTTGGCCGGCGCGCTGTACGTGCCGCAGGTCGGCATCATCAATCCCGGCGAGATGAGCGTCGCCAACTCGATCGAGATCGCCGTGTGGGCGGCGGTCGGCGGCCGCGGCACGCTCGCCGGCCCGATCGCCGGCGCCTTCGCGGTCAACGGCGCGAAGAGCTGGCTGACGCAGTTCGCGCCGGAGTACTGGCTCTACCTGCTGGGCGCGCTCTTCGTCGCGGTCACGCTCTTCATGCCCGATGGCATCGCGGGCCTGCTCAAGCGCAAGTTCGGCGCGAAGTCCGCCGGCAAGACCGGGGAGGCCACGGCATGAGCCCCGACCTGCTCGAGCAAGGCGGCGAGCGCCTGCGCGCCGCCAGCGGCCCCGGCTACGGCCGCGTGGTGCGGCCCGGCGAACTGGACCTGGCGCATGGCCGCATCCTGTACCTGGAAGACGTGCACGTCAGCTTCGACGGCTTCCGCGCGATCAACGGCCTGTCGCTGGACATCGCACCCGGCGAGCTGCGCTGCATCATCGGCCCCAATGGCGCGGGCAAGACCACGATGATGGACATCATCACCGGCAAGACGCGGCCGGACCGCGGCACCGTCTTCTTCGGCGGCACCATCGACCTGCTGCGCCACAGCGAGGCCGAGATCGCGCAACTGGGCATCGGTCGCAAGTTCCAGCGGCCGACGGTCTTCGAGGCGCTCAGCGTGTCCGAGAACCTGGAGCTCGCGCTGCAGGGATCGCGGGCGCTGCGCGCCTCGCTGTGGGGCGTGCTCAGCGGCGCGCAGAAGGACCGGCTCGCCGAGGTGCTGACGCTGATCCGCCTGCAGGACCAGATGACGCGCGCCGCCGGGCTGCTGAGCCACGGCCAGAAGCAATGGCTGGAGATCGGCATGCTGCTGGTGCAGGACCCCAAGCTGCTGCTGCTGGACGAGCCGGTGGCCGGCATGACCGACCAGGAAACCGAGCGCACCGCCGAGCTGATCCTGACGCTGAAGGGGCGGCACAGCCTCATCGTCGTGGAGCACGACATGGGCTTCGTCGACCGCATCGCGGAGAAGGTGACGGTGCTGGCGGAGGGCTCGGTGCTCGCCGAGGGCACGCTGGCGCAGGTGCAAGCGGATGAACGCGTGATCGAGGTGTACCTTGGACGTTGAGCTTCAAGACCGGACCACGGCGGTGTCCGCCGCCGACGCGGCGCCCGCGCCGATGCTCGAGGCGCGCGGCCTCCACCAGTACTACGGCGGCTCGCACATCCTGCGCGATGTGTCGGTGAGCGCGACGCCGGGGCGCATCACGGTGCTGCTCGGCCGCAATGGCGTGGGCAAGACCAGCCTGCTCAAGAGCTTGATGGGCCTGGTGCCGATCCGTGCCGGCAGCGTGTCGCTGGCGGGCAGGGACATCTCGCACGCCACGCCCTACCAGCGCGCGCGCGCGGGCATCGGCTACGTGCCGCAGGGGCGGGAGATCTTCGCCCGGCTGACCGTCGAGGAGAACCTGCGCATGGGCCTGGCGAGCAAGCCTGGCGGCACGCCGGTGCCGGAACACCTGTACGCGCTGTTCCCGGTGCTCAAGCAGATGCTCAAGCGCCGCGGCGGCGACCTGTCGGGCGGTCAGCAGCAGCAGCTCGCGATCGCGCGGGCGCTGGCGGCGTCGCCGCGGCTGCTGATCCTGGACGAGCCCACCGAGGGCATCCAGCCGAGCATCATCAAGGACATCGGGCGGGTGATCCGGCGGCTGGCCGACGAAGGCCTGGACGGCCATCCGGTCGCGATCCTGCTGTGCGAGCAGTACTACGACTTCGCCGCCGAGCTGGCCGACGAGTTCCTGGTGCTGGAGCGCGGCAGCGTGATCGCGCGCGGGAGCAACGCGGACATGCAGACGCCGGAGATCCGGGGGCTGGTGGCGATCTGAGCCGCAATCAGCACTCGAGTGCTCGAGACGATCGCCACGGCGGCGAGATGCGGTGGCCGAGCGGCCTCAATTGGTCTGCACGTCGAAGGTCATCGTGAACACGTCGCTGTACCGGGTGCCCGGGTACTTCACCATCTCCCGCACGCTGTCGCCTCCCGCTTCGACATGCAGGCGCGCCTGCACGCCGTTGACATAACCGACGGCCGGTCTCAGGCGCCGCACTTTGTCGGGCAACAGTTCCAGGCGCGCGGCGCTATCGCCACTCGCGGTGATGATCCCGGGGATGGTCAGGAACACTCCATAGGGCACGCGGCTGCCGGCACTGTTGCTCAACAGACAACGGTCGCCCATCGCTGACGCGCAGCTGAGCGTGACCGTGAATGGCGCGCCCACGCTGATCTGGAACCCCTTGTCGCGTCGCAGCGCGGGCGGCGCTTCGCCGCCCGCCAGCCAAGCCCCCCATCCCGACGGCGGCTCCAGCACCGCGGTCCGGTCCTCCACGGGCAGCACCAGCTGGAAGTCGTGCTTCACGGTCAACTCGAAATCAATGTCGATCTGGGACTTGGCCGTACTCGCGCTCGTGCCGAAGGAGAAGTCTCCGCCAGCGCCCACCGTGTAGCGCAGGGACCCCCTATAGACACCGTTCTGCATCCGCAGTGGATCCGGCGCAACAAGTTCGTATCCGATCGACATCCGTGGGGCGAGCATCGTCAGTTCTCCCGGCGCCAGGTCCCGCGTCGGCTTCTTGGTGCAACCGAGCCGCTGCACGGCGGGCGGCGTGTACCACATGAACATGTAGGCTCCCTGACCGAGCGAACTGAGCCCGGAGCCGCCGCACGGCGGTGGCGCATAGACCCACGTCCCGGTGTCCCAGAGCTTCGCGTGCTCGGCCTGGGATTGGATCACCGTGATGGTGGAGACGTTATAGGTGGTTGAGAACGCGCTGACGCGGAACTTGACCGTCGCTCGCTCGCCGGACGTCTGGTTCTGCACCTCGACCTCCCTGAACTCGCTGGGCACGCGCAGCTGGACAGCGTCCTCATCCGCGGCATTGGACGCAATGGCGCCATACCGGACAGCGCCGATCGGCAAAAAGATGCTGAATTGCCCGTTGGGGCAGTACGCGGGATGGACCGCACAGTAGCCCGACTTCGGCGTGGTGTTGGTGAACTCGGTGCGGGTCGGATCGAAAGCCGTGGGTTTGAACTCCGCGGTGATGGTCATGTCCGCGGCGTGGGCGCCCAGGCTGAATGTCAGCATCGCACTTGCAGCCAAGGTTCGAGTCGCACGCCAAGCGACATCGCGATGGCCGAGCGGCGAGAGGCGTCCGCATATCCACGAGGTGAGAGAGGGAAGGAAAGTCATCGGGAAGAGCCTTCTGCGGGCAGCGCGGCCACTCTGGGAGATGGATGGTCCGGGCGGTCGGCGGGGCAGGACAGGTCGCCGAGCATCAGCACGTCCCCTTCCCGATGACCCACTCCCGGGTCGAGCGTGATGTCGCACTCCCCCAGCTCGGCATGTCTCACCTTGATCTGGGGATGGTGTTCGCTTACCTCGAGGGCGAACAGCCCGTCGGCCTCGGTGACGGCATGGCCTGCATGATTGACGACGCGGCCGCCGCTCAGCGGCTCCCCGTCGTCATCGAGCAGCCGCCCGATCACGGTCACCGTCTTCATGACGCGGATGACCTGATGGTCAACGCCTCCCTTGTTCAGGTGGTACGACACCACGGATGGCTGGACGACCGCCGAGGGTGCAGCGGTGGCGTCGAAGTCGAACTGGAGCTTGCCTTCGCGATACGCCGTCACGGGCACGAAGTTCCTTCCCGGCCGCAGCACCACGCTGCCACCATGGATATCGTGCGCACGGATTTCCGCACCGGGCAGATCGGTGTTGACGTCCACGATCACGCCGGCCTCCGCCGTGCCCGTCAGTGGCTGGCCCGACATCGCCAAGCCGCCACCGCCGAGAGCCATCGCGCTATAAAGGTTCGCTCCGCCCGTCCAGCCCCCGTTGAGCGAAGAGCGCTGCATGAAGGCATCGCCGGCGAAGCGCTCGTGCTGCATCTGCGCAATCCCGTTCAAACCGATACCATGACGGTCCATGGTGACACCGCCACCGACCTGGTTGAGGAGCGAGTGATTCAGTTGCTGACGAGCGCTGAAGGCGGCATAACGGTCCCGTTCCCCAGTCTGCGCGGACCTCATGCCTGCGCTGAAGCCGTAACCCCGAACGCCACCGCCGAGCGCCAGGCTCAAACTCAGGTTCACGCCGCGGTCCCGCCGCACTGCGGATAGCCCGGCGGGTCGATCAAACACCGCGAACCCAACGGAGGCATCGTTGCCGAACAGCTTGCGCTGATGCGTCAGGCTGAGATCGATGCCCGTGCCGGCCCGCACCCCGCCCCCTTCGTTGTGGACGGCGTGCGCCGACAGGTAGGTTCGCGCATCCCAGCGATGCGCCCACGTGATCGTCCCGTTGCGTTGACGTTGGTGACTGCCGGGTGATGTCGCGACGCGCGATCGACCGTCGGCGCCAAAACCTACGGACACTGTGCCTTCCCGGTAGAAGAGCAGCACCTGTGCATCGAAGCCCAGACCGACCCGTGTTCCATGGGAAGCGCCGAGGTAGATCTTGCTGACTTCACTCGCGGACCAGTCGAGCGACGCGCCTAGCGACCTGCGGCTGCCGACCTGTTGCAACGCGGTGCCGACGATCAGGCGAGGGTGCGCCAAGTAGTTGAGCAACATGCCCGTTGCGAGGTCGCCGGTCGCCCTGGAATCGCTGCCGAAGAGGCTCCGCTGCTGTCCCGCGTATACCGCATAGCGCCATCGCTGCTCAATGTCGCCCCACTCCGAAGGCTTGTAGACCAGTTCATTGCGCGCCGACACGAGTTGACCATCCTCGACGAGGCGGACTTCCACCTCGTAGATGCCACTCGGCAGATTTCGCGTATTGATCGTCTGCAGTCCGACATCGACCGACTGCGCATAGAGCAGCACGCCGTCGCGAAAAACCTCCACGACGCCGGGGCGGGTTGGGGTGATGTGCAGCGGCACCATGCTTGGCGTCGATCCGCCGACGCGCAAGGCGTCAGACGAACCCGCCATCACGCCCATGATGGTGTCCGACAGGCCGCCCGACAGGCGCGGCATGCGAACCCGGCCCGGTGCATCCGGAGTGAAACCGCCGACTCGCAGGAAGCGGCCCGCCGTCTCCCGTTGCGCATACAAGCGAGGAACGAGATGCCGTTCGCGCCGGGACTCATCGACGCTTTGCGCCCCGAGCAACGTGCCGACCGCAGTCCATTGCCCGACACTGCCGATCAGGTCCACGGTGTAACGCGCCGCCAGTTTCGTGTCCGAGCCGCCGGCGATGTTCAGCGCGTTGTGAACGATCAGTCCCGCGCCGCCCCGCTCAGGAAGGCGGTAGTGCCGCGCCGGCGACGTCCTGTGCTCGGCCGCGGACGTCGCGATCAACAGCGTGGAGGTCTGCAAGTCGTAATGGAGCGCAACGACACCGTCGCATTCGAGCGCGCACGGGCCCAGGGGACGGGTTCTGCTCAGCGCCTGCAGCCATCGCGCGAGTTCGCCGCCGGAGACGGCGCTGCCCTGCTCCATCCACTCGATCAGTTGCACTTCGCCATCCCGGGTGAGCACGCCCATGGCGTCGGACAGGAAGACGCCGTCAATCTCTATCCGCATCGCGCGAGGCAGACCGAAGAACTGGTCCTTGAAGTCGGGAGGAAGGTGGGCCACCTGCGCGACCAGCGAGAGATCGCTCGGCTTGGGCGCCGCGTTGATGCCGAGGCAAGCCAGCGACATCACGGCGGCGAGCGGGATCGCGAACCGTTCAGCGTGTTTCATTGGGGAAAGCGGCAGAAGTGAAAAAGGGGCGCCGCGGCGCCCCGCCTCGATCAGATCGAGGAATCGAACACCAGGGCGACCTGGCCGTTGTAGACGCCAGGCGCCGGGGTGCCGGTCACCTTGGGCGCCAGGGTCAGACTGACCCGTTGCCCGGCTGCCGCCTTGTCCTTGTCGAGGATGACGGCGGCCTGAGCGTTGCCGACGTTCACCGCCTGGTCGTTGACGGTGACATCGATGCCGATCTTGCTGGAGGCAGCGCCGGTCAGTTCGGCCGCTTTCATCAGATAGGCCTTGATCGGACCGATGGTGCTTTTCATCTCCAGGGTGCGGCTCATCGTCTGCAGGCTGCCGTTGGTGTAGGCGAAGGTCTGCACCTCCGAGGGGTTCCATCCCGGCGAGGCCGTGACATAGAACGTCGCCGTCGGAATGTCCGCGGCCACCGAGACCGAGAAGTCCTTGACCTCCGCCAAAGCGGCGCCGGAGGCGGCAGCGAGCGTCGCGGCGGCCAGACCGGCCTTGAAGGTGCGGGAAAGATTGAGCATTCGTATCTCCAGATCAAACAGTTGAAAGTGAACAAACACGGGCGGGCGAACTCACCAGAAGTGCATTTCGCGCCGCTCGTCTCCCTCCAAGAGAGTGAACAGAACCCCATGGCCGGACTGCTTCTCCAGTTCCAGCCGACCACCGGGTCTGACATGCCGCACCGAGGGAGCGGTGCAGTTTTCTTTTGACGCGTCGCAGACGGTCAGCGCATCCAGCACCACGGTGCTGTTGCCCTCGTTGCGAAGGACGACGCGGTCCTCCCCCTGATCGACGCGGGTGTCGAAACGAGGGGTATCGGGGCGGACGATGACGATGCCGCCATAGCCCGTGAGGATGCTCACGCCCGCCGCGAGCGGCGCGCGAATGCGCTCGCGCTCCTCGTCGCCCAGCAGGAACTCGTCGCCGGCTTCGGGGAGCACCGGGACGAAGCGGACGCGGTAGTGGCGCTCCTTGTCGCGCGTCCCCCGGAACAGCAGCCGTGTGGACTGAATGCCGCCGGCCGGCACGATCAGGCGCGCGGGACTTGCGATGAGCCCGACGCCGATGCCCGCGCTCAAGCGCCGTGTATCGACCGGATGCTCCGTGGTTGCGCCTGCCTCGCCATATTCGATCTCGCTGACGCTGATGCGGACGAAAGCCGTCGTATCGCCGCTGTTCCGCACCTGCTTGAGGAGGGTGCTGCGGGACGGGCCCAGGTAGTCGAACATTGTTCCGATGCTGATGGACGGCGCAGCCTGCGCAACGGTCGTCAGCACGGCAAACGCCGATGCGATCGCCAGCCGGCGGGAGAGATCACGAATGAAGGGCATATGCGCTCCGGAAGAGTTACCCGTTCGCGAGCCCCTTGCCTTTCCCGCTCAACGGCGGTGTCGGCGATCAGAGAGGGGTGCGACGACAGGCACGTCAGTCCCCGGTGCCAGTGATGGGTTCCTCCGCGTCGAGTGCCCGCCTCTGACATTCGTCAAGAGCGTCCCCTTCACCGATCCCCAGCCTTCCTTGAAACATTCCCGGCACGGCGCAATGCGCAATGGTTCACGCACGCGAGGCATGAGCACGGAATCCGCTCCCGCGGATGGGATTGAGCGCGCGTCCGCCTCCGGCTTACGCATCGTCCCCGGGGGACGAAGTTTTCGATCAAGTCAATATCGCGCCGAGCGCTTGCTCATGCAGTTCGCCGCGCCGCACGGCGGTGCTACCGCAAAGACTGGCTAGCTGCCGCCGAGCCCTCGAAGGGCTGTCGCAGTGACGGTCGCGGTCGCTTGCATAGCCCAGGCGGATGAAATCCGAGGGCGCGCGGCCGGCGCCTGGGTAAGGCCGACACGTCAGATGTGGAACGTCCTGGCGACGTCGGCAGGGTCGGTCAGGCTGCGCCTTCACAGGGCAGTCCCGACGGCCCCGCATGAGGGGCGGCGCGCGGCTTGAAGCGACGTCTGCTCAGTCCGCCTGGATCTTGGCCGAGCCGATCACCTTGCCCCAGCGCTGGAACTCGGCGTCGCTGTGCGCCTGCAACTGCTGCGGATTCATGTAGTCCGCCGTCGCGCCGAGCTCGGCGGCCTTCTTCTTGAACTCGGGCGTGGCCATGATCTTCTGGATCTCGGCGGTCAGCTTGTCGACGACCGCCTGCGGCGTCTTCGCCGGCGCGAACACGGCGAACCACGAACCGGCGTCCAGCTGGGGCAGTCCGGCCTGGGTCGCGGTCGGCACGTCGGGCAGCGAGCTCAGGCGCTCCTTGCCGGTCACGGCCACCGCGCGCAGCTTGCCCGACGCGATGAAGGGCATGAACGGCGGCGGCGTGCCGAAGGTGAGGTCGACCTGGCCGCCCAGCAGGTCCTGCAGCGCCGGGCCGGTGCCCTTGTAGGGGACGTGGATCATCTGGATGCCGGCCTGCTGTTCCAGCATCACGCCGGTCACGTGCTGCAGCGACCCATTGCCCGAGGAGGCGAAGGACAGCTTGCCGGGGTTCTTCTTCGCGTGGGCGACCAGCTCGGCCACGGTCTTCACCGGCACGCCCTCGCGCACGACGATCAACTGCGGCGCGGTCAGCACGTTGGCCACGGGACGCAGGTCCTTCAGGTCCCAGGCGGCCTTCTGGATGTGCGGCGTGATCACGTGATAGCCGGAGTACTGCATCAGGATCGTGTAGCCGTCCGGCTCCGCGCGCTTGGTCGCGACGGCCGCGAGCGCGCCGCTCGCACCTGAGCGGTTGTCGACGACCACCGTCTGGCCCAGCGCCTTGCCCAGCGGCTCGGCGAGCATGCGCGCGGCGATGTCCGTCGTGCCGCCCGGCGCGGCGCCGACCAGCATCGTGATCGGCTTGTTGGGATACGGCGCCTGGGCCTGCGCGGCCTGCAAGGGCACCAGCAGCGCGGCGGCGATGGCAACCGCGGTGACGCGGCGGCGGGTCGGGTTCATGGCTTGTCTCCAGAAAGGGCCGCTCGTGGCGGCGTTGTCGTTGGGATCGAAAGAAGCTGGGCAACGCGTGGGCGGGCGCCCCGGGGCCACCGTGCCGTCAGGCGTCGCGGGCCAGCGCGCGCTCGCGGATCGCCTCGAAATCGCGCGGCCGCGGATGCAGGTCGAGCCGGCGCCCGGCGCTGACGATCTGGCTCGGCACCGCGTGGCCGATCAGCGCCGGCAGGCGCCTGGCCGCGGCGATCAGGCGCGGCAGGTCCACGCCGGTGTCGCAGCCCATGCACTGCAGCGCATGCACGATCTCCTCGGTGCAGACGTTGCCGGTCGCGCCCGGCGCGTAGGGACAGCCGCCCAGCCCGCCCAGCGACGCGTCGAAGCGGTCCGCGCCTGCGTCCATCGCGGCGATCACGTTGGCCAGGCCCATGCCGCGCGTGTTGTGGAAGTGCAGCGTCAACTCGGTGGCGGGCCAGCGCTCGCGGAAGGCCCGCACCAGCGCGACGACCTGCGTCGGGTACGCCATGCCGGTGGTGTCGCACAGCGTCACGCCGCGCGCGCCGAGCTGCTCGATGAAATGGCCGCACCAGCCCAGCACCGTCTGGACCGGCACGTCGCCCTCCATCGGGCAACCGAAGGCGCAGGACAGCGACACGTTCACCGCGGTCCCGGCCCGATGCGCCATCGCGGCGACCTCGGCCAGCCCGGCGAAGGACTGCGCGCGCGTCATGCGCAGGTTGGCCAGGTTGTGGCTCTCGCTGGCGGACATCACCAGGTTGAGCTCGTCGGCGCGCGCCTCGATCGCGCGCTCGGCGCCGCGGACGTTGGGCACCAGCACCGTGTAGACCACGCCCGGCCGGCGGGTGATGCCGCGCATCACCTCGGACGCGTCGGCGAGCACTGGAATGGCCTTGGGCGAGACGAAGGCGGTGACCTCGATCTTGGCCAGGCCCGCCTCGGACAGCGCGTCGACCAGCGCGATCTTGTCGGCCGTGGGCACGAAGACGGCCTCGGCCTGCAGGCCGTCGCGGGTGCCGACGTCCTGCATGAAGACGCGACGCCCGGCGCCGGTCCAGACATCGGACGGTGAGCGCGGCACACCCGTGCCGGTGGAGGCGGAAGCGTTGGAAGCGGTCATGGGGGCGCCCTCAGGAAACGATCTTGCGCTCACGCAATGCGGCGATCTGCTCGGCGGTGAGGCCGATCTCGCGCAGCACCTCGTCGGTGTCGCCGCCCAGCCGCGGCGCGGCGCGGCGCACCGCGCCGGGCGTGCCCATCAGCTTGGGCACGATGCCCGGCACGTCGATCTCATGACCGTCGCGGGTGGGCTGGCGCAGGATCATGTCGCGGGCCCGGAAGTGCGGGTCCTCGACGATGTCCTTGGCGGTGTAGACGCGGCCCGCGGGCACGCTGGCCTCGGCCAGCGGCGCCAGCACCTGCTCGACGGTGCGCGTCGCTGCCCAGGCGCCGATCGCGGCGTCGATCTCCTCGACGCGCGCGACGCGGCCGGCGTTGTTGGCCAGCGCCTCGTCCCGGGCCAGATCCTCGCGGCCGATCACCTGCATCAGCCGCTTGAAGATCGAATCGCCATTGCCGGCGATCAGCACGACGCCATCGGCGCAGGCATAGGCATTGGACGGCGCGATGCCTGGCAGCGCCGAGCCCGCCGGGCCGCGCACGGCGCCGAAGGCGCTGTACTCGGGGATCAGGCTCTCCATCACGTTGAGGACCGCCTCGGTCAGGGCCACGTCGATGACCTGGCCGCGGCCGCCATTGACCTTGCGGTGGTACAGCGCCGTCAGGACCCCGATCGTGCCGTGCAGCGCGGCCAGCGTGTCGCCGATCGAGATGCCGCAGCGCACCGGCACGCGGCCGGGTTCACCGGTCAGGTGGCGCAGGCCGCCCATCGCCTCGCCGATCATCCCGAAGCCGGGCAGGTCGCGGTACGGGCCGGTCTGGCCGTAGCCGCTGATGCGCAACATGATCAGGCCCGGGTTGGTCTTCGCGAGGTCCTCGTAGGACATGCCCCAGCCCTCGAGCGTGCCGGGGCGGAAGTTTTCGATCAGCACGTCGGCCTCGGCGATCAGCTGCCGGGCGATATCCTGGCCGTCCGCCTGGCGCAGGTCGAGCGCGATCGAGCGCTTGTTGCGCGACTGGACCTGCCACCACACCGAGGTGCCGTCCTGGATCATTCGCCAGTTGCGCAGCGGGTCGCCGCTGCCGGGGGCCTCGATCTTCACCACATCGGCGCCGAAATCGCCCAGCGTCTTGCCGGCGAACGGGCCGGCGATCAACTGGCCCATCTCGACGACGCGCAATCCTTGCAGCGCCTGCAGTCCTTCCATGGCTCGTGCCCTCCTGGTCCTGGTGATGGAGGCGCATTCTGGGAATGCACGCCCCTGAGCGGAAGGCGGGAGTCGCGGCGGCTGCTTTCGCGGGTCGCGAAAGCGGACCGGGGTTCACCCTCGGGCGAGGGTCTCAGGAACAGAGATGGTCGATGAACACGCGCACATGGCGCGGCAAGCCGTCGAGGTCACGCACGCCGATCAGCAGCCGGCGATCGGACCAGGGCTCGTCGAGCGCGACGCGGCGCAGGTCCAGCGGCTTGAGCAGCGGCTCGACCGCCACGTCCGGCAGCACCGCGATGCCCATGCCCGCCGCCACCATCCGGCACATCGCGTCGAAGCTGCGGACCTGGATGCGGTTCTTCAGGCGCCGGCCCAGGGTTTCGGTCTCCATCTCCAGCCGCTTGTGCAGCGAGGTGGCCTTGGCCAGCGTCACGAAGTCGTACTCGACCGCCTGCGCCCAGCGCACCGCCTTGCGGCGGGCCAGCGGATGGCCGGCCGGCGCCACCAGCACCAGCCGGTCCTGGCGGTAGTTCAGGACATGCAGCCCGAGCGCCGGCGTGCGGTCCGCGAAGATGCCCAGGTCGGCGCGGCCATCGAGCACGGCCACCACGATCTCGTGGCTGTCCGCCTCCTCCAGCTCGATGCGGATGCGCGGGTTGTCGCGCACGAAACCCGAGACCTGCGCCGGCAGGAACTGCGTCACCGCCGAGGTGTTGGCCCACAGCCGCACCACGCCGGTCAGGCCCGACGCGTAGTCCGACAGGTCGGCCGTCATCTGGTCCACGTCGCTGAGGATGCGCTGCGCATGGCGCTGCAGCGCCAGCCCGGCCTCGGTCAGGGAAACGCCGCGCGAGTGCCGCTCCAGCAGCGTCGTGCCCAGCGCGTGTTCCAGGTCGCTCAAGCGCTTGCTGGCCGCGCCGACCGCCAGCGCGGCCAGCGCCGCGGCCCGGCTGATGCTGCCGGTGCGCGCCACCAGGGCGAAGAGCGACAGCGAGACGAGATCGACGCGATGCAGGTTCATGGCCGCCGGAGTATCCATCCGTATCCGCCGCCCCGGCTGGCGCGGGGAGCGCGGGGCCGCCGCTAACATGCCGGCCGATGTTCAGCCTCCACCACATGTCCTTCCGCCAGATGCTGCTGATCGGCTTCCTGTCGATCGCGGGCCTGCTCGCCGCCGCGTCGCTGGGCGGACTGCTGACGCTGGAGCGGCTGACGATGCAGAGCCGCGAGGCCGTCGTGCGCGCCGCCCGCATGAGCGGCCAGGTGCAGCAGCTCGGCGATCGCGGCGTCAGCATGGAGCGCGCCGCGCGCCAGTACGCGGTGCTGGAGGACCAGGCGCTGCGCAGGCGCTTCGAGGAGGATGCCGACGATGCCGAGCATGTGCTGGGCCTGCTGCGCGCGCAGGGGCTGACGCCGGCGCCGCTGGAGGCGTGGAAAGCCAAGCTCGACGAGATCCGCGCGCTGATGGACAGCCCGCGCGCCCTCCCCGCCAACGCGCGCAGGCGCGAGACCGAGCTGATGACGCGTTTCCGCGAGCTCGGCGGCCTGACCGGCGGCCTGGCCGAGGACGTCCGCCGCCATGCCGAGACCAGCAACCGCGTGCTGCAGGACAAGCTCGAGAACGGCCGCGTGCTGCTCGGTCAGCAGGTCCTCGGCGCGATCGCCGTGGCGGCGCTGCTGTCGCTGGTGTTCGGCATCTTCCTGACCCGCCCGCTGCGCCGCCTGGAGCGCGCCATCGCCGGCCTGGGCGAGAACCGCCTGGACGACCGCATCGAGATCCCCGGCCCGGCCGACCTGCGCTCGCTGGGCCAGCGGCTGGACTGGCTGCGCCTGCGGCTGGCCGAGCTCGATGCCGACAAGGCGCGTTTCCTGCGGCATGTCTCGCATGAGCTCAAGACGCCGCTGGCCGCGCTGCGCGAGGGCACCGCGCTGCTCGAGGACGAGGTCGCCGGGCCGCTGAACGACAAGCAGAAGGAAGTCGCCCGCATCCTGCGCGACAACACCGCCGTGCTGCAGCGCCAGATCGAGGACCTGCTGCGCTTCAATGCCGCGGCCTTCGAGGCCCGCGACCTCAAGCCGCAGCGCACCGAGCTGGTGTCCCTGATCCAGGGCACGATCGACCACCAGCGCCTGCAGTGGCAGGCACGCGGATTGCAAGTGCGCCTGTCCGGCGGCCCGCTCGAAGCGGAGGTCGACCCGGCCAAGATCGCGGCCGCGGTCGGCAACCTGCTCTCCAATGCGATACGCTTCGCCCCGCCCGGCGGCCACGTCGACATCGACCTCGCGCGCCAGGGCGGCCAGCTCACCATCGACTTGCGCGACGACGGCCCGGGCGTCGCGCCGGCGGACCAGGCCCGCATCTTCGAGCCCTTCTATCGCGGCGAGCGCCAGCCCGACGATGCCCTCAAGGGCACCGGCATCGGCCTGTCCATCGTCACCGAATACATCGCCGCCCATGGCGGTCACATCGACCTGCTGCCCGCCGACCAGGGCGCACATTTCAGAATCACGCTGCCATGCGCCCACACGCCACGGTCCCTGAAGTCCCTCACCGCCTGACCGCGCGGCCACCCGTCCCGCTTGCCGCCGTCGCCGCGGTGGCGGTGGCCCTGCTCGCGGCGGGCTGCGCGCAGCAGCCGCCCCGCACCATCGTCAAGGAGGTCCGCGTCGAGGTGCCGGTGCAGGTGCCCGTCGTGGCGCCCACCGACAACGCGGCGCGCATCGTGCTCAATGCCAACGACCGCCTTCGCCAGCTCAGCCCGCTCGAGCTGGGCCAGGAAGTCGCGCCGCGCGACGATGCCACGCTGCCGCCCGGCAACGCGGTGCAGCTGGCGCTGGCGCTGATGTTCAGCCACAACAACGGCGAAACCTTCCGCGCCCAGACCCTGCTCGACCAGGTGCTGCGCGACGCCCGGCCCGAGGCCAACGAATGGCGCCCCATCGCCCAGTTCCTCGCCGACCGCGTCGCCGAGCAGCGGCGCATGGAAGGCGAGCTCGAGAAAACCAAGCAGGTCCGCGACGACCTGCAACGGCGGCTCGACGAAGCCAACCGCAAGCTCGAGGCGCTCAAGGCGATCGAACGCAGCCTCGGTGGGCCGCGTTCGGCGCTCGACAAGCCATGAGCGAAGAGCAGGGCCGCTCCTCGGAGGCAAGCGCATGAGCGCAGGCGCGCGACTCCTCATCGTCGACGACGACGCCGACCTGCTGAAGCTGCTGTCGATGCGGCTGGAGGCGGCCGGCTACGACGTCACCGCCGTGGGCAGCGCCGAGGCCGCGCTGGCGCAGATGGACGTGCAACGCCCCGCGCTGGTGCTCAGCGACGTGCAGCTGCCCGGCATGGACGGCCTGGCGCTGTTCAACACCATCCGCGAGCGCCACCCCGCGCTGCCGGTGATCCTGCTGACCGCGCACGGCACCATCCCGGACGCGGTCGCCGCCACCGCGCAGGGCGTCTACACCTACCTGACCAAGCCCTTCGACGGTCGCGCCCTGCTGGACACCATCGCGCAAGCCCTGACCCTCACCGCGGTCCACCAGGACGACAGCCCCGACCAGGCCTGGCGCGAGTCCATCGTCAGCCGCTCCAACGTGATGGCCGAGGTGCTGGCCGAGGCGCGCCTGGTCGCGGCCTCGCAGGCTCCGGTGCTGATCCGCGGCGAGAGCGGCTCCGGCAAGGAGCTGCTGGCCCGCGCGATCCATGCCGCCAGCCCGCGCGCCAAGCGGCCCTTCGTTGCCGTCAACTGTGGCGCGATCCCGGAGCCGCTGCTCGAATCGGAACTGTTCGGCCACGTCAAGGGCGCCTTCACCGGCGCGCTGGCCAACCACCGCGGCCTCTTCCAGGCCGCCGACGGCGGCACGCTGCTGCTGGACGAGATCGGCGACATGCCGCTGCCGCTGCAGGTCAAGCTGCTGCGCGTGCTGCAGGAACACCAGGTGCGCCCGGTCGGCGCCAGCGCATCGGTGCCGATCGACGTGCGCATCCTGTCGGCCACCCACCGCGACCTGGAGGCCGCGCTCGCCGAAGGCCAATTCCGCGAGGACCTCTATTACCGGCTCAACGTCGTCAGCCTGACGCTGCCCAGCCTGGCCGAGCGCCGCGAGGACATCCCGCTGCTCGCGCAGCACTTCCTGCAGAAGCTCGCGCTGAAGTACGACAAGCGCCTCAACGGCTTCGCGCCCGACGCGCTCAAGGCGCTCACGATGGCCTCCTGGCCGGGCAACGTGCGCCAGCTCCACAACGTCGTCGAGCAGGTGAGCGCGCTGGCGACCTCGCCGCTGATCCCGCTCTCGCTGGTGCAGCGCGCGCTGCGCTCGCCCAGCGTCGAAGTACTTCCTTACGCGGAGGCGCGACAGCGTTTCGAGCGGGAGTACCTGGTCGGCCTGCTCAAGCTCACCGACGGCAACGTCGCCGATGCCGCGCGGCTCGCCGACCGCAACCGGACCGAGTTCTACCGCTTGCTGCAGCGCAACGGACTGGAGCCCTCGATGTTCCGGTCCGAAGGACCTGTCGCCGAATAGCGACAAGAAAATTCATTCAAAATCAACAACTTGCAGAAAAACCCACCGTCAGCGTCGCCGCCCGGCGACAGAAAATTCACGGTGCGGCAGCGCACAAAACGCGTAAGTTGTTGATCTGAAAGAGAAATCGCCGGTGGCACGGGCCTTGCAGAAAGGCCCGCCACATGCGAACTATTCACGCCCTCACCCCTCAGGCCCGCATCCCGGCGACCAGCGCTCGCCGCCAGGCTGACCAACGTCGGTGGATCGGATCGTTCATCGGGCTGGCCGTCGGCGCCGCCCTGCTGGCCGCGGCCTCCGCCGCCCAGGCCTTCGGCTTCGACGAGATCGCCGAACGCGCCAAGGGGCTGGCGGCCAAGCCCTACGTCGCGCCGCCGGACAACCTGCCGGCCGAGCTCAAGCAGCTCAACTACGACCAGATGCGCGACATCCGCTTCAAGCCGGATCGCGCGCTGTGGCGCCAGGAGCGGCTGCCCTTCGAGCTGATGTTCTTCCACCTGGGCCACTACCAGACCCAGGCCGTGCGCATCAACGAGATCGTCGGCGGCCAGGCCCGGCCGGTCCCGTTCAAGCGCGAGGACTTCGACTACGGCAAGAACAGCCAGCTCTCGCCGGGCAAGTGGGGCGATGTCGGTTACGCCGGCTTCCGCGCGCATTACCACCTCAACAACGACAAGTACAAGGACGAGCTCGCCGTCTTCCTGGGCGCGAGCTACTTCCGCGTGCTGGGCGCCAACCAGCATTACGGGCTGTCGGCACGCGGCCTGGCCATCGACACGGTCGGCGGCAAGGGCGAGGAATTCCCGCGCTTCAGCGAGTTCTGGATCGAGCGCCCCGGCGCCGACGCCAAGACGCTGACCGTGCATGCGCTGATGGACTCGCCCCGCGCCAGCGGTGCCTACACCTTCGTCATCAAGCCCGGCGCCGAGACCGTCGTCGAGACCCGCGTGCGCCTGTTCATGCGCGCCCCGGTGGCGACGCTGGCGCTGGCGCCGCTGACCTCGATGTACCTGTTCGGCGAGAACCAGCCGCAGAAGGGCGACTTCCGGCCCGAGGTCCATGACAGCGACGGCCTGATGGTCGCCAGCAGCAGCGGCGAGTGGATCTGGCGCCCGCTGATCAATCCGAATGGCACGCTGACCACCTCGTTCACGCTGCCGGGCGTGAAGGGCTTCGGCCTGATGCAGCGCGACCGCCGCTTCTCCAGCTACGAGGACACCGAGGCCCGCTACGAGATGCGGCCCTCCGCCTGGGTCGAGCCCACCAGCGACTGGGGGCCGGGCCGGGTCGAGCTGATGTCGCTGCACACGCCCGACGAGACCCACGACAACATCGTCGCCTACTGGGTCCCGGCGAAGCAGCCGGCCCCGGGCCAGCCGCTGGACTACTCGTACCGCCTGCACCTGCAGGGCGAGCAGCAGCAGCGTCCGCCCGGCGCCTGGGCGGTGCAGACCCGCACCGGCTACAGCTACGCCAAGCTCGACAAGAACGAGCAGCAGTTCATCGTCGACTTCGAAGGCCCGTCGCTGGCCGCGCTGCAGCCCGGCGCCGAGGTCAAGGCCATCGCCAGCACCAACGCCAACGGCGAGGTGACCGAGGTCAACGCCTATCCGAATCCGGTCACCGGCGGCTGGCGCATGGCCGTCCGCATCAAGCAGTTGCGCCCCGGTCAGTCGACCGAGCTGCGCGGCTTCCTCCAGACGAAGCAGCAGGTCCTCACCGAGACCTGGAGCCTGATTCTTCCTCCCCAGTGAAGGAGCCCGACATGACGCATTCCGCCCTGCATCCCGCCGCCTCGGCCCCCGGTCCGGTCGGCCCGAGCGCGCCGGCCATCAAGCGCGGCGCGATGGTGCCGCGGCCCTGGGGCCAGCGCACGCCGCCGGTCGAGTCGCTGCCGGCCTCCGAGCCGCCTCAGGCCTGGGAAACCGCGGCCCGGAACCGGCGCAACGCGCTCAAGCTGTCCATCGCCGGCGCCACCGCGCTGGCCACCGGCGTGCTCTGGCAGACCCACAACGGCTGGGCCAGCGACCCTTGGGCCTTCGCGCTGCAGTGCGTGCACCTGGCGCTGTTCGCCCTGCTCTTCGCCTGGGTCAGCGCCGGCTGCGTCACCGCGGTGATGGGCTTCTGGGTGATGCTGCGCGGCGACCGTCACGCCATCTCGATCAAGGACGCCGGCAACGAGCCGCTGGGCGCCGACGCCCGCACCGCGCTGGTCATGCCGATCTGCAACGAGGACGTCACCACCGTCTTCGCCGGCCTGCGCGCCAGCTGCGAGTCGCTCGCGGCGGCCGGCGCGCTGCGGCTGTTCGACGTCTACATCCTGTCCGACAGCTCCGATCCGGAATGCCGCACGCAGGAGCTGGCCGCCTGGGCCGAGCTGCGCGCGCAGTTCGCCGGCCGCGGCCGCATCCATTACCGCTGGCGCCAGCGCCGGGTGAAGAAGAAGGCGGGCAACGTGGCCGACTTCTGCCGCCGCTGGGGCCGCAACTACCGCTACATGGTGGTGCTGGACGCCGACAGCGTCATGAGCGGCGACTGCCTGCTGGGCCTGGTGCGCCTGATGGAAAAGAACCCGCGCGCCGGCATCCTGCAGGCCGCCAACCAGGTCTGCGGCCACGACACGCCGCATGCCCGCGCGCAGCAGTTCGCGAGCCGCGTGACGGGGCGCCTGTTCGCCGCCGGCATGCAGTTCTGGCAGCTGGGCGAGGCGCACTACTGGGGCCACAACGCGATCATCCGCGTCGAGCCCTTCATGAAGCACTGCGCCCTGGCCCCGCTGCGCGGCAAGGAGATCATGTCGCACGACTTCGTCGAGGCCGCGCTGATGCGTCGCGCCGGCTACCAGGTGTGGCTGGTGGCGGACCTGCCGGGTTCGTATGAACAGCAGCCGCCGCACCTGCTGGCCGAGCTGCAGCGCGACCGCCGCTGGTGCCAGGGCAACATCCAGAACGCCGGTCTGATCGCCGAGCCCGGCCTGCACGGCGTGCACCGCGCGATGCTGGTCACCGGCGCGCTGTCCTACCTCGCCGCGCCGCTGTGGCTGCTGTACGTGGGCCTGGGCGTGCTGCTGTGGAACGTCGGCGGCAACGAGGCCTTCCAGCCCTTCATGGAAGACGGTTCGCTGGCCCCGGGCGTGGCCGCGCTGTGGCTAGGCACGATCGGCATGCTGGTGCTGCCGCGCCTGCTGTCGGTGGCCGCGCTGATCCTGCGCGGCGAGCAGTCGCAGTACGGCGGCACGCTGAAGCTGCTGGCCTCCTGCGCCACCGAGGCCGGCATGTCGCTGCTGCAGGCGCCGCTGCGCATGGTCGCCCATTCGATCTTCTGCGTGGTCGCATTGACCGGCATCTCGCTGGACTGGAAGTCGCCGCCGCGGGCCGCCGAGGACGTGTCCTGGCGCGAGGCCTTCGCCGCCTACGGCCGCATCAGCGCGATCACTGCGGTGATCGCCGCGGCGATCGGCGCGCTGAGCCCGTCGACGCTGATCTGGATCGCGCCGATCGCGCTGCCGCTGCTGCTGGCCGCGCCGATCACCGTGCTGTCCAGCCGCGCCCGCCTGGGCGAGCGCATGCGCCGCGCCGGCCTGCTGCTGATCCCCGAAGAGAGCCAGACCCCGACCGTGCTGCGCAACGCCTGGGCCTATGGCCGCCAGGAACGCCACCTTCCCGGCTTCGCCGACCTGCTCGCCAGCCGCCGCCTGACCGCGCTGGCGGCCGAGGCGATGGGCCGCCGCGACGTGGGCCAGGGCATGCGCGCGCAGGTGCGTCGCCAGCGCCTGGAGCAGTTGAGCGCACAGCCTGGTGCCCTCGACGCGATGAGCAACGCCGAGCGCATGCGCTTCCTGAGCGAACCGGGCCACCTGCTGCGACTGGCGCAGCCGCTGCGCCCCGTGGCGGAGGCACGTGTCGTCCGTCCCGACCTGCGCCTGGCCGCCTGAGGCTGCTTGACGCCGCCTGAAGCCGCCGGAAGCCGCTACCTGCCGTTGAGTCCCGCCCCATCGGCCCGGGCGCCTCGCCGAAGAGTCATGGCGGAGGCGTGGTGCCCGGGATCGATGCGGTCAACGCCGCGGCGCTACATCGGATCGCGGTCGTAGGCCCGGACGTCCTGCGGCAGCCGGACCCAGCCATGCATGCGGCAGGTGTAGACCGAGTCCTGCGGCGGCGGGAAATCCGGATCCCCGAATCCCCCCACCGCCACGCCGACCGATCCCTCGACCCCCTCCTCCGTGTGGAAGACGGTGCTGCCGCACACCGGGCAGAAATGGAATCGGAATCGGGCGCCCCGGTCGCCGGCGCGCACGAATTCGGTCGCGATGCCGATGACCTCATAAGGTTCGGCAAAGGCCGCCAGCGCCGCGAAGACACTGCCCGTGCGGCGCTGGCACGCCAGGCAGTGGCAGAGGCCGGTTCCCAACGGCTCACCCTGCACCACGATCTTCAATTGGCCGCAACTGCACGAAGCGGTACGTGAAGCCATGCGATCACCTCCCCTGGAGACCGGACGTGGAGCGGCCATGCTAAGCGCAGCGCCAGGGCGCTGGCTACCAATCTGAGACATCGTTGCCACACCGACATGAATCGCCGTCCCCTCTCCGAGGGATGCGGCCCGCGCGGCGAGGGCCCGGCTACATCGCCCACAAGCGGGGCGTGGTGCCGTCCAGGTCCCACAAGGCGTGACGCCAGGCGGCCCAGCAACGCCGCAGCAGCAGCGCGACCGGCTCGACCACCGGTCCCAGCACCCGCACCACCAGCACACCGTCCTGCGCGGCGGTCGCGCCGGCGCTCGCGCGCAGCGGATCGGCGTCGATCAACGCGCGCACCGCGTCCAGCGCGCGTTCACGGCGATCGCGATCCAGCGCGGCGCCGCTGGCGAAGACCAGGGTGCCCAGGCAACGCTGCCCGGCCAGGCCGAGCTCGCCGTCCATCAGCAGCGCGTCGACCGCGTCCAGCCGGCCGCGCTCCAGCCAGACGCCGGGGATCTCCAGGTGCTGCAGGAAGCGGCCACTCGAGAACGGCTGCCCCGCGCCGGGCAGCCCGAGCGCGGTGATGTCCCAGGCCAGCAATTCGGCCGTCGGCGCCAGCGTGAAGCGCGCCTCGTTGACCGCTTCGCAGCCGGGGTAGGCGATCGCCTCGAGCGGCAGCCATTCCAGGCGCGCGCCCTCGCCCAGCGTCGCCCGCACGCGCTGCGTGGCGGGCGCGCCGTCCGGGCTGCGGTAGAAGCGCGTCGCGCCGGGCGTGGTCACCAACGCATGCGCCCCCTCGCCGACCGTCACCGCGATGTCCAGGGTGTCGCCGCCGACCAGCCCGCTGGGCGGATGGACCAGCACGCTGTGGCAGATCGCGTCGCCTTCCGGGTAAAGGCTCTTGAGCAGGCGCAACGGTCCGTCGTGCTCATGGCTGACGACGCAACGCCCTCGCTCGAGGCGGTAGTCGGCGCCCAGGCGGGCCAGCCACTGCCGCTGGGCCGGGGCGGCCGTCGTCGGGGACGAGGCCGGGCTGGCCGGGCTGGTCGGGCTCAGCGAAGAGGAGGTCGACGGGAATGAGGGATCGAAGGTCGCGGTCATGACGGCGCAGGAGGCAGGCGGCGGATGTTAGGCGCATCCGCACCATCGACGCCGCGCCGCTGGGCAAGGCTCACTTCGGCACAGTGATCCAGGCGTAGTCCAGCCAGTTGTCGGCGCGATGCACCGCCTTCACGCCCTGGCGCAGCGCCCAGGGCGCGGCCTGGCGATGCAGCGGCAGCACGTGCAGCTGCTCGCGGTACTCCTGCAGCGCCGCCTTGATGAGCGCCTCGCGCTTGACCGGATCGGCCTCGGCCGAGGACGCGGCCGCGAGCTGGTCGAACTTCGGATTCCGCGAGCGGCCGTAGTTGTAGAAGCCGGCGCCGGAGGCCTTGTCGTCACTGCGGTAGACCGGCGTCAGGATGGTCTCGGCATCGGTGATCGCGCCGCCCCAGCCCATCAGGTAGAGGCTGGTCTCGTAGCGCTCCAGCTTGGGGAAATAGAGCACCCGCGGCATCGCGTTGACCTTCACCTTGAGCTTGATCTGCGCCCACATCGAGGCGAGCGCCAGGCAGATGCCCTCGTCGTTGACGTAGCGGTTGTTGGGGCAGTCCAGCGTGACCTCGAAACCGTCGGGATAGCCGGCATCGGCCATGCCCTTGCGGGCGGCGGCGAGGTCGAACGGCAGGCGCGTCTCGAGTGCCGGATCGTCATATGCGCCGAGCGGTGACGGCGTGAGGCCGCCGGTGGGTTGCGACAGCCCGTTCATCAGGCGCTTGTGGATGGCTTCGATGTCGATGGCCTGGTACATCGCGCGGCGCACGCGCAGGTCCTGGAACGGGTTTCTGCCGCCCGGCGCGCGGCCGTACACCAGCGTGTCGCGCGCCTGGTCCATGCCGATGAAGACGAGGCGGTTCTCGAGCCCCTCCAGCACCTGCACGCCGGGCGTGGCGCGCAGCCGCGGGACGTCGCGCGGCGCGGGGTCCAGCAGCAGGTCGATCTCGCCCGACACCAGCGCGGCCAGCCGCGTCGCGTCGTTGGAGATCGGCGTGAACTGGACCTCCTGCACGTTGCCCTCGAAGCGGCCCCACCAGTTCGGGTTGCGCTTGTAGACGGTGCGGATGCCGGGCTGACGGCGCACCAGCATGAAGGGGCCGGTGCCGTTGGCGTTGAAGCTGGCGTGGCTTTCCTCGTTGTCCTTGAAGCTGAGCGGGCGCGTGACCTTGTGCTGCTCGCTCCAGGACTTGCTCATGATGAACAGCAGGTCCAGGTGCTGCAGGAAGATCGGATTGAAGCGCGGCTGGGTGATCTCGACGGTGAGCTCATCGATCTTGCGGGCGGTGCCCACGGCGTTGGCGTAGACCGCGACCTGGGAGGTCGGCGCCTTGGCGCGCTGCAGGGAGAAGACGACGTCGTCCGCGGTGAAGGCCGAGCCATCGTGGAACCGGACGTTGGGCCGCAGCTTGAAGCGCCAGACGAGCGGGCCGATCTGCGTCCATTCGGTGGCAAGACCCGGCACGATGTTGAGCTGCCGGTCGCGGGCGGTGAGGCGCTCATAGACCTGCGAGTTCATGCCGTTGGTCAGGCTCTCGTTCTGCGAGTGCGGGTCCATGGTCTGGGCATCGCCCTGGCTGGCCCAGCGCAGCGTCTGCGCCGCGGCGGTCGACGCCGCGCCGACCGCCCCACCGACCACGCCGGCGCACAGCGCCAGCAGCATGAGCATGCGCGTCATCCCGGTCTCCCGACGACTCTGTGAATGTCGGCCGAGTGTAGGCAGGCAGTGGTCAGCGGGTGGTCGGGGTCTTTCCGGACGGTTCTCGGATTGCCGCAACAGCGCGTCGCGCACTCCAGGGGCTGGCCCCTTCCTGCGAATATGAGGCCCACCGCTCCTCCTGCCGCCGCGCGGCGAGCGGCGACCCCGGCTTGCGATCCAGGTCGAAAAGGCCGGGATACAAGGTGAGGATCTGTTTGAGCATTTCCCGCTTGCTGTGGATCAGCAGATCAAGTGGATTGAGTCGTTCATACATGGATGCACCCCTCGAATGCAAATGGGAAACCATGAACCGAGACGACGGGGCCACCGTCGTGGTCGTCAAGTGGGCGAGTGCGGCATCGGTCCACGATGGCCCGAAGTCCCTCGTCCACGGGCCAGACGTTGCGCAGCAGTCGCCGCGCCTCTTTCCGATCGATGACAAAGGAGTGGGACGGATAGCCAGCAACCAGCTCGGCCAGACCGCCCGGCTCGACGTTGCGCCCTCGTTCTGCAAGACGCCGGCCATAGGCATGCGCGATCGTCATTGCACGATGCATCTCGGCCAATCGTTGCGGGTTCACCTGCTCCGCCATTGGCCGCAGCAGCTTCGCCGCGATGTCCGCGGCAATCTCGGACGCCACGCGTGTGGAGAGGCCACGTTCGGACAGGTCCAGCAAGGACACCTGGAAGGCCGTCATGAACTGGGCCAAGAGGATGTTGGCCGCCGTCAGTTGCTCAAGGCTTGAACTCGTCACCCCCAGCTCGTCGCCACGAAAGACCTGAACGTCAAGCGGGCCCAGTTCGCTCCTGTCGTCCATGTAAAGCGCCGAGGCACCCAACGCAATCAGCGTCCCCGCACTCTTGCAATAGCGGGGGATCAGCACATGCATCTGCCGATAGTGGTGGCTCAATGCCCGTGCGATTCGAAACGCAGCATCCGGGTCACCGCCGGCCGTCTCGAGCACGAGCAGCACATCGTCGTGCGTCTTCCCGGTCTCAACCAGGGTGCTCAGTCGTTCATAGCCGGCAACTGATACCTCACCGGTGTAGGTCACCACGTCATAGGGCGGCATGAGAGGCGACACGGGTTCCGCGCTCTCTTCCGCCGGCCCGGCGACATCGTTCTCCACGCCGTCCGCTTCATCCTTCCAACTCACTGCCATCGGATGCCCTCCAGCGCCAGACATCGGCGCGAGGTCCGCATCTTCGAGCGGCGCGTTCGGAAGGACCATGACCCCGACTAGGAGACCTTCGCCTCGAAACTCGGAGCCCGCCACTCAATCGAGTCTGGCCCGCCCACCGAAACATGCCGTTGGCGCCTGCGCCGACGCTCACCCCGCCGGCGTCTGCCAGAGTTCATCGAGCTTCTGGAAGCCCCAGGTGGCCGGATCCTCGCGGCCGATGATGCGGTCCGTCGCCCCGGGCGAGGACAGGTCCAGGACCTGCGTCGGGATCGGCATCTGCGACTTGGTCGAATAGAACGCCCGCACCCGCGGCGCCGTCAGCGCGGTCGCGTTCTGCTCCAGCACCACGGCGAGCTTGCCCGACTGCAGCTTCACCAGCGTGCCGACCGGGTAGATGCCCACGCACTTGACGAAGGCCTGGAACACGCGCGGATCGAAGTGGCCGGTCCATTGCGCCATCCGCGCCAGCGAGGACGCCGGATCCCAGGCGCTCTTGTAGGGCCGGTTCGAGGTGATCGCGTCGTAGACGTCGCACACCGCGCCCATGCGCGAGAGCAGGCTGATCTGCTCGCCCGCGAGCTTGCCGGGGTAACCGCTGCCGTCCATCTTCTCGTGGTGGCGCAGCGCCACGTCCAGCGCCGCCTCGGGCACCGAGGTGCCCTCCTTGAGCATCTCGTGGCCGCGCGTCGGATGGTCGCGCATGATCGCGAACTCGGCATCGGTCAGCGCGCCCGGCTTGTTCAGCACGTTCAGCGGCATCGCCATCTTGCCGACGTCGTGCAGCAGCCCGGCCAGGCCGGCCTCGCGGGTCTGCGCCTCGTCCAGGCCCATCTGGCGGGACAGCGACACCATCAGCGCGCACACCGCCACCGAATGCATGTAGGTGTAGTCGTCCTTGGTCTTGAGCCGCGCCAGGCTGATCAGCGCCGACGGATTGCGCTCCACCGAACTGGCCACCTCGGCCACCAGGGGCAGGCATTGCTCGGCGTCGATCGCCTTGCCCAGCCGGGCCTCGCCGAACAGGTTCATCACCGCGCGCTTGGAGCGCTGCATGACCTGCGACGCGCGCTCGAGCTCCTCGCCCATCGACGCCGGCGCGGTCCCGAGCTCCAGCCGGGGCGCGGCCTGCACCACCGCCGGAGCCTCGGGCGCGGCCGGCGCCGCGCCTTGGGCCGCCGCCGGGGGCGCCACGTCCAGCCCCTTGGAGGCGTCGATCCAGCAGAAAGGCACGCCGCTCGCCTTCAAGGCCTTCAGGTCCTCGGGGTCCGTCAGGACGAACTTGGTCTTCCAGAATGGATGGGACAACCACGAGCCCTCCATCCCCTGCAGGAACATGCCCAGCTTGACATCCGACGTCGGAATCTTCTTCAGCATGACTGGCGTTTTCGTCCAGGACAACACAGTATGGCGCCCTCCCCGGCGCTCGCACAGTCAGGCGACCATGAAAAAAACCGCCCCTCGGGGCGGTTCGTGATTGTCTTCGCGCCGCGGCCGGGAGCCCGGCCTCAGCGTGCCACGGTTCAGCGGAACCGGGACTGCGGGACTGTACGGAGTTCGGACGGCAAGCTGGCCAGGTACTGGGACAGCGTCTTGAGTTCCGCGTGGGTGAACTGCTTGACCTGGCCCGCCATCACCGCGTTGCTGCGGCCGTGATAGGGCTTGCCCTGGATCTGGTAGGACTTGAGCGCGACGTACAGGTAGTCGGCGTGCTGGCCGGCGATCTTCGGATAGGTGCCGTCGATGGGCTTGCTGAAGTTGGCGCCATGACAGCTGGCGCAGGCGCCCTTGTCGAGCAGCTTCTTCACGTCGGCGGGCGCCTCGACCGTGGCCGGCACCGCCTCGACCTGGGCCAGGCCGGCGTAGTACTCGGAGATCTCGGCGATGTCCTTGTCGCCCAGCGGCAGCGCGATGCCGCGCATCGTCGGATGCTTGCGGTCACCCTTGGCGTAGGCGGTCAGCGCGGAGGCGATGTACTTGGCGTTCTGGCCCGCGATCATCGGGACCTTGTGGACCTCGGGGAAGGTGGCCTGGTAACCCGGGATGCCGTGGCAGCCGATGCACATGGCCACCTTGGCCTGCACCGGCGCCTGGGGGCCAGGTGTTGCCGCGGCGGGTGGGGTCGCGGCCGGCGCTTGTCCCGGCGCGGGCGACGAAGGGGCGTTGGACTGAGCGGATACAACAAACGCACTTCCGGCCAGCATCAACGCGAGGGAGATCTGCAGTTGTCTTCTCATGGTCCCGATCTTCGAGGATTTGGGGCGGCGCGATTATAGGGGGGGCCCTATATACTGGTTTTCACCGCTGCGCTAGAGAAACCCCTCATGAAATTCAAAGGTTCCCAGGACTACGTCGCCACGCCGGATCTGATGCTGGCGGTCAACGCGGCCATCACCTTGAAGCGGCCGCTGCTGGTCAAGGGCGAACCGGGCACCGGCAAGACGCTGCTGGCCGAGGAGGTCGCCAAGTCCCTGGGACTGCCGCTGCTGCAGTGGCATGTGAAGAGCACGACCAAGGCGCAGCAGGGCCTGTACGAGTACGACGCCGTCTCGCGCCTGCGCGACAGCCAGCTCGGCGACGACAAGGTGCGCGACATCTCGAACTACATCGTCCAGGGCACGCTGTGGCAGGCCTTCGCCTCGGACACGCCGGTGGCGCTGCTGATCGACGAGATCGACAAGGCCGACATCGAGTTCCCCAACGACCTGCTGCGCGAGCTCGACCGGATGGAGTTCTACGTCTACGAGACCCGCGAGTGGGTGCGCGCCCAGCACCGGCCGCTGGTCTTCATCACCTCCAACAACGAGAAGGAACTGCCGGACGCCTTCCTGCGCCGCTGCTTCTTCCACTACATCAAGTTCCCCGAGGCCGACACGATGCAGGCCATCGTCGACGTCCACTTCCCCGGCCTCAAGAAGGAGCTGCTGGCGGCGGCGCTGAAGACCTTCTACGACGTGCGCAAGCTGCCGGGGCTGAAGAAGAAGCCCTCGACCTCGGAGCTGATCGACTGGCTCAAGCTGCTGCTGGCCGAGGACATCCCGGCCGAGGCGCTGCAGACGCAGGACGACAAGGTCGCGATCCCGCCGCTGGTGGGCGCGCTGCTGAAGAACGAGCAGGACCTGACCCTGTTCGAGAAGCTCGTCTACATGCAGAGCCGCAACCGCTGAGGCCGCCGCGATGAGCCAGGACTTCAATGCCGCCTGGCGCGCCGCGCTGGCGGACGCGCTGGGCTTCGTGGGCGGCGGCGTGATCGGCCTGCTGGTCGGCCGCGCGCTGGGCTGGGAATTCATCGGCGCGCCCGGCTGGGGCACGACGCAGATCCTGGGCCTGCTCACCATCCTCGCCGGCATGGGCGGCTGCCGCTGGCTGCTGCGCCGGCTGCTGCTCGGCGGCAAGGGCTGAGCGCCCCTCTCCTTCCCTCCACCGCCGGCCGCGGGGTCGGCCCGATCGCATGACCGCATCCACTCCCTTCACCGCGCCGGTCACCCTGGCCGGCCCGCACGCGCGGCTCGAGCCGCTGTCGCCCGCGCACCGCGAGGCGCTCGCCGAGGCCGCCGACGACGGCGCGCTGTGGAAGCTCTGGTACACGACCGTGCCGGCGCCCGAGCGCATGGCCGCCGAGATCGAGCGCCGGCTGGGCCTGCGCGACGCCGGCACGATGAATCCCTTCGCCGTCTTCGACGCGCAGGGCCGGGCCGCCGGCATGACGACCTACATGAACATCGATGCGGCCAACCGCCGCGTCGAGATCGGCTCCACCTGGACGCGCGCCTCCTGCCAGCGCAGCGCGCTGAACACGCAGTGCAAGCTGCTGCTGCTCCAGCATGCGTTCGAGACCCTGGACTGCATCGCGGTGGAGTTCCGCACCCATCGCCTGAACACGCAGAGCCGCCGCGCGATCGAGCGGCTGGGCGCGCAGCTCGACGGCATCCTGCGCTCGCACCTGCGCATGCCCGACGGCACGCTGCGCGACACCTGCGTCTACAGCATCACCGCGGCCGAATGGCCGACGGTGCGCAACCACCTGCAGTGGCAACTCGACAAGCCCCGGAGCGCCTGATGGCCACGTCCAGGAAAACCACCGCCAAGCAAGACACCGCCAAGCGAGACACGGCCAAGGGCGAGACCGCCAAGCGCGCCAAGCGGGCCACCACGAAGCGCGCCCGCGCGGCGATGGCGCTCAAGGCCCTGGACGTCGACGCGCTGTGGTCGCTGGCGCGACTGGGCGCGCCCAGCCTGTCGCCGGACGGCGCCCAGGCCGTGGTGCCGGTGACGCGCTTCGACATGGAGAAGAACCAGGGCGCGACCTCGCTGTGGCTGCTGTCCACGCTGGGTGGCGATGCGCGTCCGCTGACCTCCGCCGGCGAGAAGGACGGCCAGCCGCGCTGGAGCCCGCAGGGCGACCTCGTGGCCTTCATCGCGCGCCGAGACCAGCAGGGCGACAAGGACGAATCCCCGCAGCTGTACGTCATCCCGCCCGACGGCGGCGAGGCGCGCCGCGTGACGAAGATGCCGTTCGGCGTCGAGGCCTTCAAGTGGTTCCCGGACGGCCGGCGCCTGGCCTTCGTGTCCTGGGTCGATCCCTCGCTCAAGGGCCAGGCCGCGCAGGCACAGCGCCGCCAGGCCGAGAAGGATCGCAAGGACTCGGCCTATGTCACCGAGGAAGGCTTCTACCGCTTCTGGGACCATGCGCTGCCGATGGGCCGCGTGCCGCACCTGCATGTCGTCGACCTCGACAGCGGCCAGGTGCGCGACCTCTTCGAAGGCACCGACTACGAACTGAGCCGCGCCGAGCCGGATGCCGACAGCTTCGACATCTCGCCCGACGGCCGCCGCATCGTCTTCAGCTTCGATCCCAACACGCCCAAGACGCTGGAGCACCGCAATGCGCTGGCCGAGGTCGAGGTGCGCTCCGGCCGGGTCCAGGTGCTGCTGCATGAGCCGGCCTGGGACCTGGTCGCGCCGGTGTACAGCCATGCGGGGCACCACATCGCGTTCGTCGCCTGTCACCAGGGGCTGAAGCACACGATGCCGCAGCAGCTGGCGGTGCTGGACACCCATGGCCACTGGGCGGTGCTGTCCGAGGACTGGGACCAGGAAGTCGCCGCGCCGCTGCGCTGGGACGAGGACGACCTGGGCGTGCTCTTCTGCGCCGAGGAGCGCGGCCGCCGCCACCTCTACCGCTTCGACGTCAAGACGCTGCACGCCTTCCCGCTGTGCGAGGGCGGCCATGTCGGCGCCTTCGCGCTGGAGGCCGGCACGCTGGTCGTCCTGCATGACAGCGCGAGCTTCCCGCCGCGGCTGTCCGTCGTCGACCGGGAAGGCGATGCCGCGGAACAGGTGCTGCACCGGATCGAGTCCTTCAACGACGCGTCGCTGTCGACGCTGGCCTTCGGCGCGGTCGAGGAGCGCTGGTACGAGGGCGCGCTCGGCGAGCCGGTGCAGATGTGGCTCTACTACCCGCCCGGATTCGACCCGCGCCGCAAGACCAAGGCGCCGCTGATGCACCTGATCCACGGCGGCCCGCACACCGCGATGGGCGACAGCTGGCACTGGCGCTGGAACCACCAGGCGATGGCGGCGGCGGGCTACGTGGTCGCCTGCGTGAACTACCACGGCTCGTCGAGCTTCGGCAATCGCTTCGCCGACTCGATCACCGGCCGCTGGGGCGAGCTCGAGCTGGAGGACGTCGAGCGCGCGACCGACCTGCTGCTCCAGCAGCCCTGGGCCGACCCGAAGCGGGTCTTCGCGACGGGCGGCAGCTATGGCGGCTACATGGTCGCGTGGATGAACGGCCATGTGCCGGCCGGCCGCTACCAGGCCTACGTCTGCCATGCCGGCTGCTACGACTGGACGGCGATGTTCGCCAACGACGCCTACCTGTGGCATGCGAAGGAGCTGGGCACGGCCTACTGGAAGGATCCGGCCAAGGTCGCGTCGCAAAGTCCCATCGGCTACGCGCAGCACTTCAACACGCCGACGCTGGTCATCCACGGCCAGCTCGACTACCGCGTGCCCGACGCGCAGGGCCTGGCCTACTACAACACGCTGAAGGCGCAGGGCATCGCCGCCCGGCTGGTGTGGTTCCCGGACGAGAACCACTGGGTCATGAAGCCGCGGAACTCGAAGCTCTGGTATGGGGAGTTCTTCGATTGGCTGCGCCGGCACGATCCCGCTGGCGCGAAGCCGGCGGCCCCAAAGACCACCAGGTCGGCCAAGTCCAGGAAGTCGATGACGTCGGCGACGTCGGCCCGCGAGTCCTGAAGCGCCGGCGGGCGGGGCCGTCCCGATGCCGGCGGCGGCTCAGCCCTCGTTCCAGTCCAGGTCCCCGCACAGCACCCGCAATCGTCCGTCCTGCCGGTACGCCACCGAGACCGTCACGCACATCCGCGCGCCTTGCAGGCTCAGGTAGGGGCGGGTGACCTGGATCTCGCCGACCGCCTCAACCGCGCGGCGGAAATAGGGACGGCGCGCCCAGCGCGCGTCGCCGGCGCGCGCCATCGGCAGGAAGCGCGGATCGATCCCGGCCGGCCCGGAGGCCGGCACCGCGCGCGGGCCGAGTTCGCGCCCTTCCTCGTCGAGCAGGTAGCACATCTGCGCGCCTTCGAGCCGCAGGAAGGCCTGGCACGCCTCGGCCAGCGACCGGCCCTGCTGCAGCGGTCCCAGTGCCAGCGCGAGCGCGCTGCGGAACGGCGTCAGCCGGTCCTGGTGTTCCCGCTGCCGCCGCGCCTGGCGCTCGTTGAACAGGCCCCAGACGTCCTCGAGCGCGGACACGCCCTCCTCGTCGCGCAGGAACGGCGCCGGATGCCCGAAGGCGAAGCCCTGCACCAGATCCACATCCGCATCCATCGCGATCTGCGCGTCCTCGGTCGTCTCGATGCCCTCCAGCAGCACCAGCGAGCCGCAGTCATGCAGCAGCGCCGCCATCTGCGACAGCGCCCGCGCCATGCGCCGCGACCCGCGCGCGCGCACCAGCAGCGAACGGTCCAGCTTGACGATCTCCGGACGGATGCGCCAGATACGGTCGAAGTTGGAATGGCCGACGCCGAAGTCGTCCAGCGCCAGCAGGCAGCCGGTCGCGCGCGCCGCCTCGACCGCGTCCTCGAAGGAGTCGTCGCGCGCCATCACGTCCTCGGTCACCTCGAACACCAGCCGGTGCGTGGGCAGGCCGAGTTGATGCACCACCTCCACCGCCCGGGCCAGCATCCGCACCTGCAGCGCGGCATGGTTGAAGACGGCCGGGTGGATGTTCAGGAACAGCCAGCAGTCCGGCTGCCGCTGCGCGACGAAGTTGTGGACGTGCAGCAGCCGGCACAGGCGGTCCAACCAGACCTGCTGGTCGAAATTGCCGACGCCGTCGAAGGCGGTGACCGGCGTGATGGGCCGGCCGCGGTCGTCCTCGACGCGGATCAGGCCCTCATAACCGACCGGCCGGCGGTGCGGATAGCCGTAGACCGGCTGGAACGCGCTGGTCAGCCGGTAGTTCTCGTAGCTGCCGACCCAGCGGCCGCGCTCCTCGCGCACCGCGCCGTACAGCGCCTGCAGCATCGCCTCGACTTCGGCGTTGTCGTCGCCGTGGCCTTGACCGTGATCCATGCACCCGATCCCAACGTTGGAAGCTCCGCGGTCCCGCGGCCGCGGACCCGTGCGTGCCGCCGATGCTACGCCCGCGGACCGGTCAACCGGCATGGATAATGCCCGGATGCCCCGGAGTTCAGGGGGAGGCCCATGCTGATCCAGTTCTTCTACACGCTGCGCGCCGCCAAGCTGCCCGTCTCCGTCAAGGAGTACCTGACCCTGCTCGAAGCCATGAAGGCCGGCGTGCTCGACGACCGCGCCGAGGGCGGCAGCGGCCCGACGGTCGACAAGTTCTACGCGCTCGCCCGCACCGCGCTGGTCAAGGACGAGGCCCTGTTCGACAAGTTCGACCGTGCCTTCGCCGCCTACTTCAAGGGCGTGGAACTGATGGGCGACCTGTTCAAGGCGCTGCCCCAGGAATGGCTCACCAAGCAGCTCGAACGCGAGCTCACGCCCGAGCAGCTCGCCCAGCTCAAGGCCCTGGACTGGGACGAGCTGATGGACACGCTGCGCCAGCGCCTGGAGGAACAGCAGGAGCGCCATGAAGGCGGCAGCCGCTGGATCGGCACCGGCGGCACCAGCCCCTTCGGCAACGGCGGCGTCAACCCGCGCGGGGTCCGCATCGGCGGCCCGGGCGGCCAGCGCAGCGCGGTCAAGGTCTGGGAGCAGCGCGCCTACAAGGACTACGACGACGGCATCGAGCTGGGCACCCGCAACATCAAGGTCGCGCTGCGGCGGCTGCGCCGCTTCGCGCGCGAGGGCTCGGAGCTGGAGCTCGACCTGGACGACACCATCCACAAGACCGCCGCCAACGCCGGCATGCTGGACATCCGCATGATCCCGGAGCGCCACAACAAGGTGAAGCTGCTGCTGCTGATGGACGTCGGCGGCACGATGGACGAGCACGTGCATCGCGTCGAGGAACTCTTCTCCGCGGTCAAGAGCGAGTTCAAGCACCTGGAGTTCTTCTACTTCCACAACTGCGTCTACGACTTCGTCTGGAAGAACAACCGGCGACGCTTCAGCGAGAAGACCTCCACCTGGGACCTGATCCACAAGTACAACCGCGACTACAAGCTGATCTTCGTCGGCGACGCCACGATGAGCCCTTACGAGATCCTGCAGCCCGGCGGCAGCGTCGAATACAACAACGAGGAAGCCGGCGCCGAATGGCTGCAGCGGCTGACCAGCCACTTCACCAGGCACGTCTGGATCAACCCCGAGCCGGCCGGGGTCTGGCAGTACCGCCAGAGCATCTCGCTGATCCAGCAGCTGATGCAGCAACGCATGATGCCGCTCACGATGGGCGGCCTCGAACAGGCGATGCGCGTGCTCAACCGATGACGGCGACGCTACCGACGCCCTCGTTCCTCCGGCTTCTGCGGCGCCTGCTGCCGATCGTGGCGATCGGCGCGGCGGGCGCGATGCTGGGCGGCTGCTCGCTGCTGCCCACCGACCGCAAGGCCGAACTCAAGGTCGCCGCCACCGAGGGGCCGGACGAGGCCAATCCCAACGTCACGCGGCGCCGGATCTCCGCCTACGAGCTGACCGTGGAGGCGCCGCCGGAGCTGCGCGCGCTGCTGATGCAGCACCTGGACCTGGCGCGCTTCCGCGACACGCCCGAGGACATGCGCCTGACCGCCGCCGAGCTGCGCCGGCTCGCCGCCGTCGCGCCCGAGCAGGCGACCAAGCTGCTGGAGACCGCCGGCTACTTCAACGCCAAGGTCAGGACCGAGGAAGTGGGCGACCTGAACGACGGCGTGCGCAACCTGCGCCTGATCGTCGAGACCGGCCCGCGCGCGCTGGTGCGCCAGATGGACCTGCGCATCGAGGGGCCGCTCAAGATCGCCGCGGAGCGCGGCGACAAGATCGCCGGCGCGCTCGAACGCACGCTGACCCAGAGCTGGCTGCTGCAGCCGCAGACCGGCTTCAGCCAGGGCGACTGGGCGGCCGCCAAGAACGCGCTGCTGACCCGCGCCCGCGCGCAGGGGTATCCGCTGGCGCGGATGACGCACAGCGAGGCCGTCGTGCAGGCCGACGACAACCAGGTGGACATCGCCGTGACGCTGGAGACCGGGCCGCTGTTCACGCTGGGCGAGTTGACGGTCGAGGGCCTGAAACACCAGCCCGAGGACAGCGTGCGTCGCCTGGCCGGCTACAAGCTGCATCAGCCCTACAACGAGAAGCTGCTGCTCGACTTCCAGGAGCGGCTGCTGGGCACGCAGCTGTTCGACAGCGCCAGCGTCGAGATCCAGCCCGAGAGCGTCACGCCGCCGCCCGGCGCGGAGACGGTGGAGGTGCCGGTCACCGTCAAGATCCGCGAGGCGGCGCGCCAGCAGGTGACGCTGGGCGTCGGTTACCGGACCGTCGACGGCCCCAGCACCAGCATCGAATACACGCACCGCAAGCCCTTCGGCCTGAACATCCGCGAGCGCAGCAAGCTCGAGCTCTCGCGCGTGCGCCAGGCGCTGGACACCGAGATCAGCTCGCACCCGCAGCCCAACATGCAGCGCAGCCTGGCGCTGGTGAAGGTCGAGCGCATCGACGACAACGACCAGGTCAACCTCAACCTGAGCACCCGGCTCGGCTACGCCAAGGAGACCGAGCCCGAGGACCGGCTGACCTACATCGAGGTGCTGCGCGCCTGGGAGCACAAGCCCGACATCCCGACGACGGTGGCCGGCGCGGTCTCGCTGAACCAGCAGATGACCTGGCGCCGGCTGGACTCGCGGGTGCTGCCGACCAAGGGCTGGAGCGCGACGATGACGGTGGGCGGCGGCTGGGCCGACAGCTCGTCGGAAAAGAACGGGCCGTTCGCGCGCGCCACCGGCAAGGTGTTCTGGTACACGCCGCTGTCGGGCCGCTGGCTGTTCTCGACCCGGCTGGAAGGCGGCCAGATCCTCGCCAAGGGCAAGCTGGGCCTGCCCGAGGCGCTGCGCTTCCGCACCGGCGGCGACGACAGCGTGCGCGGCTACGGCTACAACGACCTCGGACCGGTCAACTCCACCGGCGCGCAGACCGGCGGCCGCGTGCTGCTCAACGGCAGCGTCGAGGTCTCGCATCCCCTCACGCCGCGCATCCCGCAGCTGATGGGCGCGCTCTTCCTCGACGCCGGCCAGGCCGCGCAGAACTGGGGCGACTACCACCCCGCCTGGGCCTACGGCACCGGCCTGCGCTACCGCAGCCCGGTCGGCGTGCTGCGCTTCGACTTCGCCAAGGGCAACCTGGTGGACAAGTGGCGCCTGCACTTCAGCGTGGCGATCAGCCTGTAATCCGATGAGCGATCCCCGCGACGACCTCCCGCCGCCCGCGCCCTCCGGCACGACGCCCGCTGCCGCGCCCGTGCCTGCTGGCCCCACCAACCCGACCGACGACGGCGACGCGGCCCGACGGCTGCGCCGTCGGCGACGCGGCCGCGGCCTGCTGTGGGTGCTGCTGGCCGTGCCGGTGCTGGTGGGCCTGCTGCTGCTGGCGCTGGTCTGGGCGCTGAAGACGGAAGGCGGCACGGCCTACGTGCTCGCGAAGGTGCCGGGGCTGACGCTGCAGCAGGCGCGTGGTCGCCTGCTGGGCGACTTCGACGTCGACCGCGCCGAGCTGGTGTTGCCCGGCACCGAGGACCGCATCGTCCTGGAGCAGCTGCAGTGGCGCAATGTGCGGCTGGCCTGGAACCGGTCGCCGCTGCTGTGGGGCGAGGTCCGGGCGGACCGGCTGGCCGTCGCGCGGCTGCGGGTGCAGATGGCGCCCAGCGCGTCGACCGAGCCGGCGAAGCCGCCGCTGAGCCTGCTGTCGCCGGTGGCCATCACGATCGCCGACCTCGAGATCGGCGAGCTCTTCGCGCCCGGCCTCGACCAGCCCCTGCGCGGCCTGCGCGGCAGCGCGGCGCTGGGCAGCGACGGCGGCCAGCAGCACGCGCTGACGGTCAGGTCGCTGGCCTGGCAAGGACTGACCCTCGCCGGCGAGGCCCGCATCGCGACGCGCGACGACCTGAAGCTCGCCAGCCGCTGGACGCTGAGCCAGCCCACCGGCGAGCTGCCGTGGACAGCGCCGTTCCAGCTGGACGGACCGCTCGCGGACCTGACACTGAAGGGATCGCTCGAGGCGGCGAAGCAGCGGCTGCAGGTGCAGGCGCGGCTGCAGGCCTTCGCGCCCTTCCCCGTCGCCCAGCTGCAGGCACGAGCGCAGGACCTGGACCTGGCCGCGCTGCTGCCCGGCACCGAAGGCGTGCCGCGCACCGGCCTGACCGGCCTGGTCACGATGACGCCGAACGCCGACCGGTCGCTGAGCGTCAAGGCCGACCTGGACAACGGCGCGGCCGGCCGCCTCGACCAGGATCGCCTGCCGCTGCGCGCGCTCCAACTGGACCTGTTGCTGGACCCGTCGAACTGGACCCGGCTGCGCCTGCCGCGGCTCGACGCGCAGCTGGCCGGCGGCGGTCGGCTGCAGGCCGTCGGCCAGACCAGCCAATCGGCCGGCAGTGCGCTGACGCTGCGCCTGACCGGCCTGGACAGCCGCCAGATCGATGCGCGATGGCCGCTGGTCCAGGCCCGCGGCGAATTGAAGCTGGGCACCCCGGCAAGCCTGGCCGCGCGGGGCGCCGACCCGGTCCTGACGGTCGAGGGCGACTTGGCCGGCGTGCTGGGACAGGGCAAGCTGCAAGCGCCGCTGGAGGTGACGCTGGCGGCCGAGCTCCGGCAGCGGTCCGTCGCGCTGCAGCGGCTGCAGGCCCGCTCCGGCCCGGCGACGCTGAAGGCCGAGGGCGAGTTCACCCTCAACGAGGCGCTTTCCCTCGCCGAGGGCTGGAAGACGCGGCTGGAGGCTTCGGTGCAGGGGCTGGATCCGCGCCGCCTGAGCGCGGAGCCGCTGGCTGAAGGCGCGCTGCCGCAGGCGCTCAACGGCCGCCTGCAGGCGACGCTGCAATCGGTGCGCGGCAGCCTCTGGCCGCAAGGCAAGGCCGAGTTCGACCTGCAGCCCAGCCAGTGGCAAGGCCTGCCGCTGAGCGGCCAGCTCCGCTACAGCCGCAACGGCGCGGCCGCGCCGGACCTGCTCGCCGACCTGAAACTGGCGGACGCGACGCTGCAGGCGCGCAGCCGCATCAACGCCTCGGCCCGCCGCGAACAGGTCGACCTCTCGATCGAGCTGAACGCGCCGAAGCTCGCCAGCCTGCAGCCGATGCTGCGTGCCCGCTTCCCGCAGGCGACGATCGTCGGCAGCGCCCAGGCGCAGGCCAGCGTCGTGCTGGTCCAGCCCGGCGCCCGCCAGGCGCAGTACGGCAGCGACGGCAAGTGGCAGCTGCAGGGCCTGGGCCTGTCCGGCGTGCCGGGCCTGCCGGCGAATTCCGGCAGCCGGCCGGCGCTGCAGCTCGACGCCGCCTCGGGCCAGTGGTCGCTGTCCAGCCTGAAGGACGCCCGCCTCGCCTGGACGACGCAACTCCGCCAATTGCGCCTGCCGCAGCAGAGCACGCGGCTGGACGACCTGCAGCTCGAGCTGTCAGGCAGTTGGGCCCAGCATCGCCTGACCTTGACCACGCAGGGCCAGGTCCCGCTGCCGCCGGTGCTGACGCAGCCCACCGCGACCAAGGTGGTCGCGCGCGCGCAGGCCGCGAGCGGCGCGGGCGGCACCCTCGCCCAGACCGTGCCGCTGGACCCGCAGGGCGCTCGCGCCCGGCTCGCACTCGACGGCGCGCTGGACACCGATCCGCTGCAGGCCTGGCGCCAGGGCGCGAACTGGCAGGCCCGCAACCTGGCGCTCGCGCTGGAAGCCAGCCAGCAGCCGACGCCGCTGCTCAAGGCCGGGCCGCTGGCACTGGCGCTGCGGCTCGACCGCGGCCTCGATCCGCGGCAGGCGGCGCTGGCGCCGGGGCGGATGGAGCTGCTCGGCGCCGGCCTGCGCTGGGACCGGATGAACTGGCAGAGCTCGTCGCGGTCCGACCTGCCCTCGGGCGAATGGGACGTGCAGGCCGCGCTGGAGCCGCTGGCCGCGGCGCCGGTGCTGAACAAGCTGCAGCCGGACTTCGGCTGGGGCGGCGACCTCCAGATCGAAGGCCGCTTCAAGTCGCGTCGCGACGCGCGCGGCCTGACGGTGGACGCAATGATCGAGCGCACCCGCGGCGACCTGACCGTCACCGACGAAGTCAGCACCCAGCGCCTGGGCTTGACCGACCTGCGCCTGGGCGTGATCGCCGACCAGGGCGTGTGGCACCTGGTGCAGGGCGTGGCCGGCGAGAACATGGGCGCCGTCGGCGGCGCCCTGAGCTTCCGCGCCGCCAACGCGCATGCCCTGCCGACGCCAGGCGCCAAGCTCGAAGGCGGCATCGAGGCCAAGGTCGACAACATGGGCAACTGGGGCCCGTGGCTGCCCGCCGGCTGGCGCCTGGGCGGCAGCCTCGCGGCGACGCTGAGCTTCGGCGGCACGCTGGGCGCGCCCGAGATCCGCGGTCAGGCCGGCGCGCAGAAGCTTTCGCTGCGCAATCCGCTGATGGGCGTGGACATGCAGCAGGGCGAGCTGGCGCTGACCATGAGCGGCCGCGAGGCCAGGCTGGAGAAGTTCAGCGCCCGGGCCGGCAACGGCACGGTGAACATGGACGGCACGCTGCGCTTCGGCGCCCAGCCCAGCGCCGAGCTCTCGCTGAAGGCGGACACCTTCGCGCTGCTGCAGCGCGTGGACCGACGCGTCGTCGCCACCGGCGCCGCGCAGCTCAAGGCCAGCGCGCAGCTGCTGGACCTGAAGGGCCAGTTCGTCGTCGTCGAGGGCCTCTTCGACTTCTCCCGTGGCGACGCGCCGCAGCTCGACAGCGACGTGCAGGTCGTGCGCCAGAGCGCGCCGCCCAAGGCGGTGGACGGCAGCGGCAAGCCGATGCGGCTCAAGCTGGACCTCGACCTGGACCTCGGCCGGCGGCTGCAGCTCAAGGGCTACGGCATCGACACGCGCCTGCGCGGCTTGCTGCATGTGGCGCAGGACGGCCAGCCAAGACCGCAGATGACCGGCGAGGTCCGCAGCGAAGGCGGCACCTTCAACGCCTACGGCCAGAAGCTGGTGGTGGAGCGCGGCGTGTTCAGCTTCGTCGGGCCGCTGGACAACCCGCGGCTGGACGTGCTGGCGATCCGCCCCGGCATGGAGAACGAGGACGTGCGCGTGGGCGTGACCGTGACCGGCACGGCCAACAGCCCGCGGATCCGGCTCTACTCCGAGCCCGACATGAGCGAGACCAACAAGCTGTCCTGGCTGGTGCTGGGCCGCTCGCCGGACAACCTCGGCCGCAGCGACACCGCGCTGATGCAGCGCGCCGCGATGGCGCTGATCAGCGGCGACGGCGAGAGCGCCAGCGACAAGCTGATCCACAACATCGGCCTGGACGAGCTGTCCTTCAGCGGCGAGGGCGACGACGCGCGGGGCACCGTCGTGCGGCTGGGCAAGCAGGTGAGCCGCAACGTCTTCGTCGCCTACGAGCGCGGGTTGAATGCGACCACCGGCTCCTGGCAGGTCATCTACAAGCTCGCGCAGCGCTTCACGCTGCGGGCGCAGGCCAGCGAATACCAGCAGGGGCTGGACGTGATCTGGCAGTGGAAGTGGGAGTAGCGGGGCTGTAGCAGGCCTGTAGCAGACCCGTGGCGCGGCCGAGGCCGAGCGGCCGCGTGCCAGGCGCTCCTTCCATGCGAGAATCCGCCGCTTTCGCGCAGCCGCCCGCCCGGGCGCTGCGTGGGCTCTCCGTAGTTCAATGGATAGAACGGCCGCCTCCTAAGCGGCAAATCTGGGTTCGATTCCCGGCGGAGGGACCATCGGGTTTGTCCACGCGGTTTCTCGCAAACCCTGACACTCCGCCTGACCCCACATTCGCCAGGAGTCAGTGCCCCACTCGCCCCGTACTCCCGGACCGGCCCGATGGCTTTACGGTTTTGAGGTCCACGCGGATACGGAGTTGGAACGGAACGCGGCCTCCATCCTCTTTGAGAGCACTAGCGCCTTTTCTCGCTGAGGCGAACCTTCCGGCCACTTTGAAAGCGCATAGCTCTCAAAGCTTCCGTCGCATATTCCGGTCTGCAAGCAGGCGGTGAAGGTTCGAAGATCGTTGGAGCGCTCCGCCTCCAGCGACGTGGCGTTGAAGGAGGCAAGCAATACTGCGCGACGGAATATTTCCGCGTCCTCGGGAGCTCTGAAGTCTTCACCTTGAAACCGCGGAAGGCCGGCCAATACCACTGCTGCCGATGCGAGTTGCCCTTGTTTGGCGAGTTCAACTAGCGCTTCGCCGGTCTTCGCATTGATATTGAAAAGATCGGCACGTGCCTTGTTGTAGCTCTTCGCATAGACATCGTCTTCGCGAGCGCGGTCTGCGGGGACCTCAAGACGAAAACTGCTGCAGCGGCTTTGGACCATTTGTTGCGCCTCAATGAACCGCGCTTGGAACGCCGCAGGATCCTTCCCGAGCTTATTGGCCCGCTGGTTGGCAATGTCCGGCAGGCTACTTCGAGCAACCCGGTTCGCCTCTCGGCACTGGAAAGTCACCTGATCCGAGTTGGCGAAAGAACCAGGTGCCGACAAGGCTTGCTGCTCGGTGACAAATGCCAACGGATCAGGGCTGGACATACCTCTTGCGAGCGCCCCCACACCCGGCGGCTGTGTTGGAGTCGGCAGACGTGCGGGGGACATATCCGTTGCCCTCGGATGAGACGCTGGAGAAGCCATTTCCGTTATCGCTGCAGTTCCTCCGAGCGATGGCGCGCGCAGACTAACTGGGTCACCGTCACCGCGATATGCCCAAAGGCCCAATGCGGCTGCGCAGGCCACCAGGATGAACGAAACATGGCTTCTCTTCATGGGGCGCAGTTGTTTTGCTCAGCTCGTGATGCAGGACTTCGGCCAGCTCAAGCCGATCCGCAAGAGCGCGAGTGGCCTGGTGCGAGTGGCCCGACAAGCGGCTGACCGCCGGAGGGACCACAGACGCCCCGCGCCGGTCTCGCATGGGTCTCGCGCCGCACCAACGATTCAGCGCTTCAGCACGATCGTCACCAGCGCCGACGCGTCCACGACGCCGGTCACGCCGTGCACCACCCCGCCCTCCAGATAACAGAGCTGCCCCGCGCGCAGGCGCTGGCGCTGCTCGGCGCCGTCGCGTAGCACGCTCAGTTCGAGCTCGCCTTCCAGGCAATGGAGCGTAATCTCCCCGTCCACCTTGTGCGGCGGCAGCGACTTGCCCCGCGGCAGCACCACCCGCATCACCTCCAGGCCCTCCGACTTGAACAGCGCGGAGGACGGCGTCCCGGACAAGGCGGCGCCAAGCGGCGCGACATCGATCGGCTGGGCGGGGGCGGCATGCGGCAAGGCCATGGCTCTGCTCCTGAAAGGCTGACGACGGCGGCGCGGGTACGCGCCGCGGCTGGCGATCGGGCCATCATGGCACCGACCGGCGCGACGCGCACCCCCGGCGCGGCCCTGCCCTGCCGGAAGTCATCGCCCCCCGTGACGAACGGGATCGGCAAAGCGCCAGGATTGCGCGCGGTACGCGTAAAAGCGGGGTAAACCGACTTTTCATGCCGGGCCGCCTTTTTGCCCGACGCATATACTGGGAACGCCTTTGTTCCGTCCCGCGCAACGGGGACGAACAAGCGGCGCCAAGCAGCCAGGCTGTACTGATTCAAGGTTTTTCATCATGGGCGCCAAACTGAAAGTCGCGGGCTGGGTCGCGTTGGGAGCGATGGCCGGGGTCATGACGACGATGCAGCTGCAGGCCAATGCGCGCAGCACGACCAGCCCCCTTCCGCTCGAGGAACTGCAGCAGCTCGCCGCCGTCTTCGGGATCGTGAAGTCCGACTACGTCGAATCCGTCGACGAGAAGAAGCTGATCAACGATGCCATTTCCGGCATGGTCAGCGGCCTGGACCCCCACTCCCAGTTCTTCGACAAGAAGAGCTTCAAGGAATTCCGCGAAAGCACCTCCGGCAAGTTCGTCGGTGTCGGCATCGAGATCGGCATGGAGGACGGCCTGGTCAAGATCGTCTCGCCGATCGAAGGCAGCCCCGCCTTCCGCGCCGGCCTCAAGAGCGGCGACCTGATCAGCAAGATCGACGACACCGCGGTCCGCGGCCTGACGCTCGACCAGGCGGTCAAGAAGATGCGCGGCGAACCCGCCACCAAGGTCACGCTGTCGATCTACCGCAAGTCGGAGAGCCGCACCTTCCCGATCACGATCACCCGCGAGGAAATCCGCGTCCAGAGCGTGCGCGCCAAGATGGTGGAGCCGGGCTACGCCTGGATCCGCGTCAGCCAGTTCCAGGACCGCACCGTCGAGGACTTCACCCAGAAGCTCGCCGACCTCTACAAGCAGGACCCCAAGATCAAGGGAGTCGTGCTGGACCTGCGCAACGACCCGGGCGGCCTGCTCGAAGGCGCCGTCGCCATCTCCGCGGCCTTCCTGCCCAAGGGCGTGGAAGTGGTGTCGACCAACGGCCAGCTCGCCGAATCCAAGGCCAGCTATCGCGCCGATCCCGACTTCTACGCCCGCCGCGGCTCCGGCGACCCGCTGCGCCGCCTGCCCGAGGCGCTCAAGAGCGTGCCCCTGGTGGTGCTGGTCAATGAAGGCTCCGCCTCGGCCAGCGAGATCGTCGCCGGCGCGCTGCAGGACCACAAGCGCGCGACGGTGATGGGCCTGCAGACCTTCGGCAAGGGCTCGGTGCAGACGGTGCGCCAGCTCGGCCCGGACACCGCGGTCAAGCTCACCACCGCCCGCTACTACACGCCCAGCGGCCGCTCGATCCAGGCCAAGGGCATCGTGCCGGACATCCCGCTGGACGAGACCGCCGAGGGCAACGTCTTCGCCGAGCTGCGCATGCGCGAGGCCGACCTCGAGAAGCACCTGCACAGCGCCGACGAGAAGACGGAAGAGGCGCGCTCGAAGGAACTCGAGAAGATCCGCGAGGAGCGCCGCCAGAAGCTCGAGGCCGACTACGCCAAGCGCGCCGAGCCGCCCAAGCCGCTGCCCGAGTTCGGCAGTAGCGAGGACTTCCCGCTGCGCCAGGCGCTGAACCAGCTGCAGGGCAAGCCGGTCGCGGTTTCCAAGGTGGCCCAGGAACGCAAGGCGGAAGCCAAGACGGAGTGAGCGACATCGGCCGGCGGCCGACGAGCCACCTTCCCGACCCCCCAATGAAAAACGCCCGGTGCAGTGCACCGGGCGTTCTTGTTTGGGGTCCTGGCTGAGGGCTCGTGCCGTCTCAACCGGCCGTCGTGCCCTTGTGTTCCTCGGTATCGTCCGGCGCCCGGGTGTAGCGGGCAAAGGCGCCGGCGGCCCACAGGCCCACTTCGTACAGCAGGCACATCGGAATCGCCAGCGCGAGCTGCGAGACGATGTCCGGCGGCGTGATCACGGCCGCGATGACGAAGGCCAGCACGATGAAGTAGCCGCGGAACTGCTTGAGCTGCGCCACCGTGACGATGCCCATGCGGGCCAGCACCACGACGACCACCGGCACCTCGAAGGCGGCGCCGAAGGCGATGAACATGTTCATCACGAAGCCCAGGTAGGCCTCGATGTCCGGCGCGGCGGTGATGCTCTTGGGCGCGAAGCTCTGGATGAAGGTGAAGACCTTGCCGAACACGAAGAAGTAGCAGAACGCCACCCCCGCGAAGAACAGCAGCGTGCTGGACACCACCAGCGGCATCACCAGCCGCTTCTCGTGCGAGTACAGGCCCGGCGCGACGAAGGCCCAGACCTGGTACAGCACCACCGGCAGCGCCAGCAGGAAGGCCGCCAGCAGCGTGATCTTCAGCGGCACGAGGAAGGGCGACAGCACGTTGGTCGCGATCATCGAACTGCCCTGCGGCAGGTGCGACACCAGCGGCACGGCCAGCAGGTCGAACAGGCCGCCGGGACCGGGCCAGGCGCACAGCAGGCCGAAGGCCACCCCGATCGCCAGCAGCGCCCGGATCAACCGGTCGCGCAGCTCCATGAGGTGGGACACAAAGGGCTGTTCGGTGCCGGCCAGTTCGTCTTCTTGGGGGCTGCTCATGAGGCTCGGCGAGGAGGACGGAAGCGCGCCACGCGGGCCGCGCCGGATTGGGCATGGCGTTTCACGCCCAGCCGCTGCTTGTACCAGAGCGGCGTGGCGCCCCGCTTCAGGCGCCAGTTCTTCTTCGGATGCGCGTAGACCGGGACCGGCGACGCGTAGCCGCCGATCGAGCCATCCGCCGACGTGCCGTCGACGGACAGGTCGGACCAGGTCGACTGCAGCGCCTGGTTGGCGGAATCCACCTGCTCCTGGACGCTGGCGTGCACGTCGCTGACGGCGGTCTCGAACTGGCCCTTCATCTTCTGGAGTTCCTCCAGTTCGATGGACCGGTTCACTTCCGCCTTCACGTCGGCGACGTAGCGCTGCGCCTTGCCCAGGAGCGTGCCCACCGTGCGGGCCACGCGCGGCAGGCGCTCAGGGCCGAGCACGACCAGCGCCACCGCGCCGATCAGGATCAGCTTGTCGAAGCCGAAATCGACCATGCGGGTCGTGCTCAGCTACGGGTCTTGGCGTCGACGTCGACGGTGTTCGGATCGGCCGCCTTGTTGGTGTTGGCCACCTGCTGCGGCGGCGCGTCGGACGAGGTGCCGTCCTTCATGCCGTCCTTGAAGCCCTTGACCGCGGCGCCCAGGTCGCCGCCCACGTTGCGCAGCTTCTTGGTGCCGAACACGGCGATGACGACCACCAGCACGATCAGCCAGTGCCAGATGCTCAAACTACCCATGACATTCTCCAGAGTCGGAAGTCGAAATTCTAAGGGGCGCTCATGACAGCCATACCGGCGATCTGCGCCCCTCCCTGCCCGCATCAGCGGCTTATGCGCCTCACCCTACCCGCTGGGCGAACGCAACCCCTCGTATATCGAGCGGTCGGCGCTGGCTTTCCGGGGCGGCCGCGGGCGAAGCGGGGGATGTTCAGCCCTTCGACCAGGGGCGAGGCCCGCCGATCGCATGCATGTGGAGGTGGAACACCTCCTGACCGCCGTCCGCCCCGGTGTTGACCACGGTGCGGAAGCCGTTGGTGACGCCCAGTTCCTTCATCAGCCGCGGCACCAGCACCGACATCTTGCCCAGCAGCGGCGCATGCTCGGGCTGCAGGTCGGCCATGCTGGCGATGTGCTGCTTGGGGATCAGCAGGAAATGCACCGGCGCCCACGGGTGGATGTCGTGGAAACCGATCAGGTCGTCGTCCTCGTAGACCTTCCTGGCGGGAATCTGGCCCTGGACGATCTTGCAGAAGATGCAGTTGGGGTCGTGGCTCATGGTGGCGGCGGGAGCGGCGGTCGGGAATTGCGGCGAACCGGAATCAGGCGGAGGGCGAGGCGGCGAGGCGCTGCCTCAGGTCGGCATCGGCCGGCGGTCGTTCATCGCCAGCCAGCCGCGCACGATGCGGTACAGGAACCAGATCGAGATCAGGCACCAGGCGATCCAGCCCGGGATGATGAACAGCAGCCACAGCGGGATCGTCACCACGTACAGGATCCCGCACCACAGCACGCTGCGCAGGCGCCAGGAGAAGTGGGTGGCCTGCCAGGTGCCGACGGCCTCGTCGCGCTTCACCAGGTCGACGATCACCGCGACGATCAGCAGCACGATGCTGGCCTGCACGCCGGGCAGCAGTGCGCCGATGGCGACGATCGCGTGCAGCACGTAGCTAATGATGCCGACGGTGCGCAGACTGGCCTCGCGCTGCGGATCCAGGGCAACGGACGGCGGTGGCGGATCGAACGACTCGGTCATGGGCGCTCCTGTGCTTGTCTGCTGGCGAATTCCTCGAGGCCGGACAGGCCTTCGCGGCGGGCGAGCTCGGCCAGCACCCGCTCGGGCCGCACGTCGAGCGCGGCCAGCGCCACGATCGAGTGGAACCACAGGTCGGCGACTTCGTAGACCAACTTGTCGGGCGCGCCGTCCTTGGCGGCGATCACGACCTCGGTCGCTTCCTCGCCCACCTTCTTGAGGATCTGGTCCAGGCCCTTGGCGAAGAGCCTGGCGACATAACTCTTGTCGGGATCGCCCTCGGCGCGGCGCTGCGCGACCACGTCGCCCAGGTGCGCGAGCACGTCCCGCGAGAGGGACGCGCCGGCGGCGGTGTTGTCGGTGCTCATCGCGCTCAGGCCTTGTAGATGGTGGCCGGGTCCTTGAGGACCGGCTCGACGGTGGTCCAGCGACCCTGCTCGAGCTTCTGGAAGAAGCAGCTGTGGCGGCCGGTGTGGCAGGCGATGCCGGGCTCATGGCCGTGCTGGGTGATGGTGAGCAGCACCACGTCGTTGTCGCAATCCAGGCGGATGCCGTGGACCTGCTGCACATGGCCGGACTCCTCGCCCTTGTGCCACAGCTTCTGGCGCGAGCGGCTCCAGTACACCGCTTCGCCACGCTCGGCGGTGCGGGCCAGCGCCTCACGGTTCATCCACGCGAACATCAGGATGTCGCCGGAGCCCTGCTCCTGCGCGATGACGGGCACCAGGCCGTCGCGGTCCCACTTGATCTGATCGAGCCAGTCCATCGCGGCAGTGTAGTCCGGCCCTGCCGACGCCGCCGGTCGCGCGCCCTCAGACGACATGGGTGAGCCCGACATGGAAGCGCTCCGCCGCGAACCACTGCAGCACCGGGATCGTGCCCGGCAGCACCGGCTGGACCTGCACCGGCAGGTGCTGCCAGCTCATGGCCTGGCCTTCGCGCATCTCGAACTCGCCGGTCCATTCGTAGACCTTGCAGAAGTGCAGCCGCACCTTGGCATGCGGGTACTCCATCAGCTCGATCTTCCAGGGATGGGCCGCGCCGATGGTGATGCCGAGTTCCTCGTGCAACTCGCGGCGCAGTGCCTGTTCCACCGTCTCGCCCGCCTCGAGCTTGCCGCCCGGGAACTCCCAGTAGCCGGCGTAGACCTTGCCCTCGGGGCGCGAGGTCAGCAGGAACTCGGTCTCCCGGCCGCCCGCCTCGCGGCGCACCAGCACGCCGACGGCAACGTCCACCGGCACACGGTCGGTGGCGGCGGACGGGCTGTGCGGATTGGCCTGTTGCGGCTCAGACATGGTCGAGGCCCTCCGGTGCGTCGCGGTCCGCGGTCGCAGCGACGGACGCGACCGGCGCCATGCCTTCATCGGCACCGCCGCGGCCGGCCAGGTCGCGGGCGAACTGGTAGGCGACGCGGCCCGAGCGCGAACCGCGCTCCAGCGCCCAGACCAGCGCCGGCTGGCGTGCCGCCTCGATGCGGGCGGCGTCCAGACCGAAGTGCGACAGCCACTGGGCGACGATCGCCAGGTACTCCTGCTGACTGAAGCTGTAGAAGCTGATCCACAGCCCGAAGCGCTCGCTCAGCGAAATCTTCTCCTCCACCGCCTCGCCCGGATGCACCTCGACGTTGCCGTCGCGCTCCGAGTGGGTGTAGCCGAGGTTGTCCTTCATCTGCTCGGGCAGCAGGTGGCGGCGGTTGCTGGTGGCGTAGATCAACAGGTTGTCGGTGGCGGCGGCGACCGAGCCGTCCAGCATCGACTTCAGCGCCTTGTAGCCGGCCTCGCCCTCGTCGAAGCTGAGGTCGTCGCAGAAGATCACGAAGCGCTCCGGCCGGTCGGCGACCAGGTCGGCCAAGTCCGGCAGGTCGACCAGGTCGGCCTTGTCGACCTCGATCAGGCGCAGCCCCTGGCCGGCGAACTCGTTCAGGCAGGCCTTGATCAGCGAGCTCTTGCCGGTGCCGCGCGCGCCGGTCAGCAGCACGTTGTTGGCGGGCTGGCCCTGCACGAACTGGCGGGTGTTGCGCAGCAGCCGCTCCTTCTGCGGCTCGACTTCCTTGAGGTCGGCCAGGCGGATCGTCGACAGGTGGCGCACCGGGTCGAGCCGCGCGCTCGCGCCGCGCTTGCGGTAACGGAAGGCGACCGCCGCCTCCCAGTCGGGCGGCGTCAGGGGCTGGGGCAGCACGGCCTCCAGGCGGCTCAGCAGCGCGTCGGCGCGCCGCAGCAGGGCATCAAGGGCGTCGGACATGGGGCCGAGTGTAGGGGCCGCGCCCCCGGTCGGCGGGCGCTGGGCGGCGGCCGGACTCAGGCGAGCATTCGCATTGCGGCATCCAACTGTTCGGTGGGAAGCCGCTTGAAGCCGGAGCGCGCATACCGCTGCAGCCGGCCAATGATGAAGCTCACCAGCACCGAGGCCTGCGCCTGGGCCTCGACCGTCGGGGTGCTCGAGCCCGAGGCCTCGGCCGCGGTGCGCAGCGCCTGGCGCAGCGAGGACTCGACCTTGTCGAAGAACTGGTTCATGCGCGCGACCAGACGCTCGTTCTCGTAGACCAGCGCGTCGCCGACCATCACGCGGGCCATGCCCGGGTTGCGTTCGCCGAACTGCAGCAGCACCGCGACGATGCGCTGCGCCTGGGCCAGGCCATCCGTCTCGCGCTCGGCGATCTGGTTGAGCAGCGAGAAGATGCTGGTCTCGATGAACTCGATGAGGCCCTCGAACATCTGGGCCTTGCTGGCGAAGTGCCGGTAGAGGGCGGCCTCGCTGACTTCCAGCCGCGCGGCCAGCGCGGCGGTGGTGACGCGCTCGGCCCCGGGCTGTTCCAGCATGCTGGCCAGCGTCTGCAGGATCTGCACCCGGCGCTCCCCTGGCTTGAGCCGCTTGCGTGGCAGCTCGGCCGGCTTGGCGGCGGCGGAGTCCGAGGTATCCGGGGGGCTGGTGTGCATGGGAGGGGCCGAAGTGTGCGGCGATTCTGGCACAGCCCGAACACCGCCTTGACGCCGATGCCGGACGCCGTACGGGCCGGCGGCCGGCGATCAGCGGCCCGACGGCACCCACGCGTGGTGCCGCTGCGCTGGCCGCGGGCGCGGCCCCGGTCCGGTCAGTCGCGCAGCCAGCCCAGGCGCCGCGCCTCGTAGATGGCCTCGACCTTGGAGCGCACCTGCAGCTTGCGGTAGGTGCGTTTCACGTAAGTCATGATCGTGTGCGGCGACACATTCATGAACTGCGCGATCTCGTCGAAGGTGAAACCCTTGGCGGCCAGGTGCAGCACCCGCGATTCCTGCTCGGACAGGGCCACGACCTGCTCGTCGACCAGCGGCATCGGGGCCGACTCGCCGAAGCCGCGCGGATGGGCGCCCGCGCCCTGCGGCGCCAGGCGCAGCAGCAGGCGGCGCGCGATCACCGGCGAGATCGGGCTGCCGCCCGCGCGCAGCGAGCGCAGCTGGCCGGGCAGGTCCAGCGCCAGCGAGTCCTTGAGCAGGTAGCCGGTCGCGCCGGCCTCGATGCTCGAGAGCACATGCTGCTCGTCGCCGAAGACCGAGATGACCATCACCTCGCACTCCGGCGCGACATGCGCGGCATGGCGGATCAGTTCGATCCCGCTGCCGCCGGGCAGGTCGAGGTCGACCAGCAACACGTCGGGACGCGTCTGGTCGAACATCTTCCGCCCCTGCTGGAGATCGGTGGCCATGCCCACCAGACGGATGTCCGGCGCTTTTTCCAGGGCATGGGCGAACGCTTCGCGGAAGCGAAGCTGATCTTCGACGATCAAGACGCTGAACAGTGACATGCAATCCCTCACGGCTATGGAGCCGCTGCGGGGCGCATTCTGGGATGTCGCGTCTTTCAGCGGCAATCCCCAGCTTGCAGTGGTATGACCTTCGACCATCCCCGACTCCTGAGCGTTACGCGAGGGCAAAGCACGCTCCCGGAAACGACCGAGCCCCCTCGTTCGGAGGGGGCTCGGTGGGGAATTTCGCCCCTCTGGGGGAGCGCCGGGGACGCCCCCGGGGCACGAACTCAGCTCAATGCGAGCGGATCATCGTGCCGTAGGCCTGCTCGGAGAGGATCTCCAGCAGCATCGCGTGGGGCACGCGGCCGTCGATGATGTGCACCGCCTTGACGCCGCTGCGGGCCGCGTCCAGCGCCGAGGCGATCTTGGGCAGCATGCCGCCGGACAGCGTGCCGTCGGCGAAGAGCTCGTCGATCTCGCGGGCCGACAGGTCGGTCAGCAGCTTGCCCTGCTTGTCGAGCACGCCGGGGGTGTTGGTCAGCAGCACCAGCTTCTCGGCCTTGAGCACCTCGGCCAGCTTGCCGGCGACGACGTCGGCGTTGATGTTGTAGCTCTCGTTGCTCTCGCCGAAGCCGATCGGGCTGATCACCGGGATGAACTGGTCGTCCTGCAGCGCCTTCACGACGCTGGGGTCGATCGCGACGATGTCGCCGACCGAGCCCACGTCGTGCTCCTTGGCCGGATCGTCCTTGTCGATCAGCTTGAGCTTCTTGGCGCGGATCATGCCGCCGTCGCGGCCGGTCAGGCCCACGGCCTTGCCGCCGGCGACGTTGATCAGGCCGACGATGTCCTGCTGCACCTCGCCGGCCAGCACCCATTCGACGACGCTCATCGTCTCCTCGTCGGTGACGCGCATGCCCTGGATGAAGTGGCCCTTCTTGCCGAGCTTGTTGAGCGCGTCCTCGATCTGCGGACCGCCGCCGTGCACCACCACCGGGTTCAGGCCGACCAGCTTGAGCAGTACCACGTCCTCGGCGAAGTCCTGCTGCAGCGCCGGATCGGTCATCGCGTTGCCGCCGTACTTGATGACGATGGTCTTGCCGTGGTACTTGCGGATGTAGGGCAGCGCCTGGGACAGCAGCTCCGCCTTGTCGCGCGGCGGGATGTGGCTGAGGTCGGCGTCGTGGACGGGCGGGGTGTTGCTCATGGTGCTGTCCGGATGAGGCGGAAGGGGTGGCGGATGGGGTCGCGGGGCGGACCCTCCAGGGAGGGCGCGCAAGTCGAACGGGCGCCATTCTAGGACCGGCAAAATCGACGCCATGCAAGTGCAGCAATACCTGAAGCTCTCGGTCCTCGTGGCAGTGCTGACCATCGCCCTGAAGACGGCCGCCTGGTGGTGGACGGGCTCGGTGGGCCTGCTGTCGGACGCGCTCGAATCGGGGGTGAACCTGGCCGGCGCGCTCTTCGGCCTGGCGATGGTGACCATCGCCCGCCGTCCGCCCGACGAGGACCACCCCTTCGGCCACCACAAGGCGGAGTACTTCTCCAGCGCCTTCGAGGGCGCGCTGATCCTGGTGGCCGCGCTGGGGATCGGCTGGGCCGCGATCGAGCGGCTGCGCACGCCGCAGCCGCTGGAGGCGCTGGGCGTCGGCATGGTGCTGTCGCTGGTGAGCACCGCGATCAACGGCGCGCTGGCCTGGAAGATGCTGCGGGCGGCGCGGGAGCACCGCTCGATCGCGCTGGAAGCCGACGCGCGCCACCTCTTCACCGATGTCTGGACCTCGGTCGGCGTCGTGGCCGGGCTGGTCGGCGTGCTGCTCACCGGCTGGACCTGGCTGGATCCGGTGCTGGCCATCCTGGTGGCGCTGAACATCCTGCGCGAGGCGATGCACCTGATGTGGCGCTCCACCGCCGGCCTGATGGACATGGCGCTCGAACCCGAGGACCAGCAGGCGATCTCCGCCGTGCTGAAGGGCTTCGCGTCGCCGGAGCTGCGCTTCGACCATGTCGCCACTCGCGTGGCCGGGCAGCGCCGCTATGTCGATTTCCACCTGCACGTGCCGGCGCGCTGGACGCTGGGCGAGGCCGCGAAGCTGCGCGGCGAGGTCGAGCGGGCGCTGATGCGCGCGCTGCCCGGCATCCGCGCCAGCATCCAATTGCTGCCGGTGAATGTCGAGACGCGCTTCGCCGAGCAGGCCGCGCGGGAGGCCCAGGTCCAGGCCCAGGCGCAGGAGGACACCCCGAAGGACGCCCCCGGCGCCCCCTCCCCCCTCACCCCGCCCACCCCCAAGGAAGGACAGGCATGATCGCGCTGCTCCAACGCGTGAAGGAAGCCCGGGTCGATGTCGGCGACCGCTGCACCGGACGCATCGGGCCGGGCCTGCTGCTGCTGGTCTGCGCCGAGCCGCAGGACAACGAGGCGGTGGCCGACAAGCTGCTGCAGAAGATCCTGAAGCTGCGCATCTTCAGCGACGAGGCCGGCAAGATGAACCGCAGCCTGCAGGACGTGGGCGGCGGGCTGCTGGTCGTCTCGCAGTTCACGCTGGCGGCCGACACCTCCGGCGGGAACCGGCCCAGCTTCACCGGCGCCGCGCCCGCCGAGCTCGGCCGCCGGCTCTACGAGCACCTGGTGCGCTCGGCCCGGGCGCAGCATCCGGTCGTGCACACTGGCGAATTCGGCGCCGACATGCAGGTCAGCCTGGTCAACGACGGGCCGGTGACCATTCCGATGCGGATGTGACAGACCTCCGAGCGACGACTTGAACGACCACCCGATGAAGGGGAGCCAACGATGATCAGCTACGTGACCTTGGGCAGCAACGACCGCCGCGCGGCCAAGGCCTTCTACGACGCGGTGCTCGCGCCGCTGGGCCTCAAGCCCGGCTACGCGGACGACGAGATGGTCGGCTACGGCCCCGAGGGCGGCGAGACCCAGCTGTGGATCGTGCAGCCCTTCAACGGCCTGGACGCGACCGCCGGCAACGGCACGATGCTGGGACTGGCCGCCTCGACGCGGGCCCAGGTCGACGCGGTCCACGCGGCGGCGCTGGCCGGCGGCGGCCGGGATGAAGGCCGTCCCGGCCTGCGCGAGAGCTACGGGCCCAACTTCTACGCGGCCTACTTCCGCGACCTGGACGGCAACAAGCTGTCGGTGGTGTGCCGCTCGCCGGCGTGACCCGGCGCCCGCCGCAATGAAAAAGCCCGCCAGGAGGCGGGCTTGCGGGGCGATCAGCCGGCGATCAATCGGCAATCAGTCAGCGTACTGGCCGGCCGCCTTGATGACCGGGGTCCACTTGTGGATCTCGGCCTCGACGAACTTCTTGTGCTCGGCCGGGTTCACGCGGTTGTCGGTCACGATCACCGCGCCCAGCGCTTCCTCGCGCTTGTGGAAGTCGGCATCCTTGAGCGCCGTCTTCAGCGCGGCGTTGATCTTCTCCAGCACCGCCTTGGGCGTCCCCTTGGGCGCGTACATGCCGTGCCAGATCGACACGTTGAAGCCCTTCACGCCGGATTCGTCCAGCGTCGGCAGCTTGGCCAGCGAGCCGCCCAGGCGCTTGGACGTCGAGACCGCGAAGGCCTTGACCTTGCCGCCGTCGATCTGCGAGGTGGTGTTGGTGGTCTGGTCGCACATGATGTCGACCTGGCCGCCGATCAGGTCGGTCATGGCCGGGCCGGTGCCCTTGTAGGGGACGGTGGTCATGTCGATCTTGATCGTGCTCATGTAGAGCAGGCCGCACAGGTGCGAGGCCGACCCCAGGCCCGCGTTGGCCAGGTTGATCTTGCCCTGGTTGGCGTGAAGCCACTTCTGCAGCTCGGCGTAGTTGTTGGCCGGCAGGTTCGGGCGCGAGATCAGCGTCATCGGCACTTCGTTGATCAGGCCGAGGTACTCGAAGTCGTCCAGGGTCTTGTACTGCAGGTTGCGGTACAGGGCCGGCGCGGTCGACATGCCGATGTGGTGCAGCAGCAGGGTGTAGCCGTCCGGCGCGGCCTTGGACACCTTGGTGGCGCCCAGCGTGCCGCCGGCGCCGCCGACGTTCTCGATCACGATGGTCGCGTTCAGCGGCTTGCGCAGCGCCTCGGCCAGGTCGCGGGCGACCTTGTCGGTCGGGCCGCCGGCGGCGAACGGAACGACGATGGTCACCGGCTTGTCGGGATATTCGGCCCAGGCGGCGCCGACGCTCAGCAACGCGACACAGGCGAGCAAGGTCTTCTTCATGGCTGTCTCTTCCTCGATGGAGGTGTGGGTGATGGCGCGGATGCTAGGTCGCCGCCCTTCCCTGCAACCTTCGGAAACTACGTAAGCCGGCCTCCTGCGGGGCCCGGGGCCCGGGCATCTGCCGCGAAACAGCGGGAAATCAGTCGAACTTGCGCAGGTCCTCGATGACTTTTCCGTCGTTGGGCAGCGCGCCGGCGGCGACGAAGGCCACCTCGCCACGCAGCTTGGTCACCTCGCGCAAGGCGACGGCCAGCTGGTCCGCCAGGCCCTCGGGGACGGCGCCGTCGGTCTCCACCCGCAGCGTCATCCGGTCCTGCGCCATCTCCCCCTCGACGACCAGCCGCCCGCGCCGCGCCTGCGGGAAGCGCCGCAGCACCTCGGCGACCTGGCCGGCATGCACGAACATGCCCCGCACCTTGGCGCTCTGGTCGGCGCGCCCCATCCAGCCCTTGATGCGCAGGTTGGTGCGCCCGGTCGGGCAGCTGCCCGGCAGCACCGCCGACAGGTCGCCGGTGCCGAAGCGGATCAGCGGGTAATCCGGGTTGAGGGTGGTGACGACGACCTCGCCGACCTCGCCCTCGGGCACGGGGTCGCCGGTGCCGGGGCGGACGATCTCGACGATGACGCCTTCATCCACGACCAGGCCCTGGCGGGCCGAGGTCTCGTAGGCGATCAGGCCCAGGTCGGCGGTGGCGTAGCACTGGAAGCCGGTCACGCCGCGCTCCACGCACCAGTCGCGCAGCGCGGCGGGGAAGGCCTCGCCGCTGACCAGCGCCTTGCGCACCGACAGCGGCTGGCCCTGCTCGGCCGCCTTGTCGAGCAGGATCTTAAGGAAGCTGGGCGTGCCGACGTAGGCATGGGGCCGCAGCTCGGCCATCGCCTGCAGCTGCAGCTCGGTGTTGCCGACGCCGCCGGCGAAGACCGTGCAGCCCAGCGCCTCGGCGCCGCCTTCCATCATGGCGCCGGCGGGGGTGAGGTGGTAGCTGAAGGAGTTGTGAACCAGGTCGCCGGCGCGCAGCCCGGCCGCGTGCAGCGCGCGTCCGACGCGCCAGTAGTCGCGGCCCAGGCCCTCGGGCTCGTAGATCGTGCCCGGCGACTGGAACACGCGGCGCGCGCCGGTGTCGCGCTTCAGGCCGCGCCAGCCGATGGTCGAGAAGCCGCCGAAGGGCTCGAAGGCGCCGCGCCCGCCGTCGGCGCGCACCGCCTGCTGGCGCGCCAGCAACTCCGACTTGCGCGTCACCGGCAGCCGGGCCAGCGCGGCGCGGCTGCGGACCTGGTCGGGCTCGACCTCGGCCAGCAGCGCGGCGAAGGCCTCGGTGTGCTGCCGCGCGTTGGCGACCTGGTGCGGCAGCGCCGCCATCAGGGCGGCCTCGCGGAGCGCGGGATCGCGGGCCTCGAGGGTGTCGTAGAACTCCGCGGCCATCACTCGTCCGCCCATTGCGCGAGCCGGCGCTTGAGGTCGTCCTGGAGCTTGCGCACCTCGGCGGCGCTGCGGCAGGCGCGGGTCTCCCAGTCGGGGCTGCGCATCGGCTTCTTCGCCAGTTGCGCGCTGATCTGGCCGTCCCCGGCCGACAGCCGGAGGACCTCGCTGCCCTCGAAGCTCCAGCTGTCGCCGCGCTCGATGAGCTGGCGCAGGTCGCGCAGCGCGCGGCGGAGCTGCACGAGCGCCTCCTCGACCTTGAACGGCGGTGGCGCGAAGAAGTCGTTGTCCATGAACTGCTCTCCCTTGGATCTCCGGTCAGGGCGCGCGGCGGCGGGCCTCAGGCCAGCCAGCGCTTGCGGCGCTTGTAGCTCTTGACGTCGCGGAAGCTCTTGCGGTCGGTGCCGCCCATGCCGAGGTAGAACTCGCGCACGTCCTCGTTGTCCCGCAGCGCCTGGGCCTCGCCGTCCATGACGACGCGGCCGTTCTCGAGGATGTAGCCGTAATCGGCGTAGCGCAGCGCCATGCTGGTGTTCTGCTCGGCCAGCAGGAAGGTGGTGCGCTCCTTCTGGTTGAGGTCGCGGACGATCTCGAAGACCTCCTCCACGATCTGCGGCGCCAGGCCCATCGAGGGCTCGTCCAGCAGCACCATCTTCGGATTGGCCATCAGCGCGCGCCCGATCGCGCACATCTGCTGCTCGCCGCCGGAGGTGTAGGCCGCCTGCGAGCCGCGCCGCGTCTTCAGGCGCGGGAAGTAGGCGTAGACCTTCTCGAGGGTCTCGGCCACCGCGGCCTTGCCGTCCTTGCGGGTGTAGGCGCCGGTCAGCAGGTTCTCCTCGATCGTCAGGTGCGCGAAGCAGTGACGGCCTTCCATCACCTGGATGACGCCGCGGTCGACCATGGCGGAGGTGGACAGGCGCTCGATGCGCTCGCCGCGCAGCTCGATCGAGCCCTTGGTCACCTCGCCGCGCTCGCCGGCGAGCAGGTTGCTCACCGCGCGCAGCGTCGTGGTCTTGCCGGCGCCGTTGCCGCCGAGCAGCGCCACGATGCGTCCTTCCGGCACCTGCATCGAGACCCCCTTGAGCACGAGGATCACGTGGTTGTAGATGACCTCGATGCCGTTGACGTTCAGAAGGACATTGGTCATGGCGCGCTCCGGGCTCAGCTCTGGCAGTCCGCCGGGGTGCGGCGGGTGACCTTCTTGTCGCTGGCGTACTTGTCCGCCGCCGCCTTGACCATCGGCTTGATGATCTGCTCGTCGGCCTGCAGCCAGTCGGAGGAGAAGTTCCACTTGCTGCCGTCCCAGGTGTGGACGCGCGCCCAGGTGGAGCCCATGTGGTCCTGGCAGGAGGTGGAGATCGGCCGGATCAGGTTGCCCAGGCCGAGCGCGTCGAGCCGCTTCTGGTCGATGGACAGGTTCTCCAGTCCCCAGCGCACCTGCTCGCCGGTCATCACCTTGCCCTTGCCGAAGCGCTCCTGCGCGCGGCGGATCGCCTCGACGCTGAGCATCGAGATGATCATCCCGCGCGTGTACAGCACCGAGCCGACCTCGTCCTTGGGCCCGCTGCCCTGGCCCTTCTCATGGACATGCTTGAGGATGTCCTGCATGACCCTGGCCTGCTGGCCCGAGCCGTTCAGCGCCAGCGCGTTGTAGCCCTTGGCGCCCTCGCCCACGTCCTTGACGTCGGGCTCGGCGCCGGCCCACCACACGCCGTACATCTTCTCGCGCGGATAGCCGGTGGCCTGGGCCTCCTTCAGCGCGGTCGAGTTCATCACGCCCCAGCCCCACAGCAGCACGTAGTCCGGACGCTGCTGGCGCACCTGCAGCCAGGCCGACTTCTGCTCGACGCCGGGCGCGGTCACCGGAATCTTCACCAGCTCGAAGCCATGCATCTTCTGCCGCTCCTCCAGCAGCGGGATGGGCTCCTTGCCGAAGGGCGAGTCGTGATAGACCAGCGCGATCTTCTTGCCCTTGAGCTTGTCGAAGCCGCCCTCCTTCTTCGCCAGGTGCTGGATCAGCATGTCGGCGGCGGTCCAGTAGCTGCCCATCATCGGGAAATTCCACTTGAAGACATTGCCGTCCTGCGAGGCCGACAGCCCGTAGCCCAGCGTCACCAGCGGGATCTTGTCGGTGGGCACCTTGTCGGTCAGCGCGAAGGTGATGCCGGTGGCCTGCGGATCGAAGAGCGATGCGCCCTTGCCCTTGAGCCGCTCGTAGCACTCGACGCCCTTGTCGGTGGCGTAGCCGGTCTCGCACTCCTCGAAGGTGATCTTCACGCCGTTGATGCCGCCGTCGCGCGCGTTGATCAGCTTCAGGTAGTCCTGCTTGCCGTTGGCCCACGGCGTGCCGTTGGGCGCATACGGGCCGGTGCGGTAGACCAGCAGCGGGATGAACTGCTCCTTGGCCTGCGCCAGCGCGGCGCCCGAGCCGCCCAGCAGGCTGGCCGCGGCGGCCAGCATCAGCGCGGCGCGCGCCGCGATCGTCGAGGTCTTGTGTGGCTTCATCGGTCTGTCTCCTGGTGGCACTCGTGATGCCTTGTTGAATGTGTCGGAACCGGAAGGACTGCGGGGGAACTGCTGAATCAATGCGGGAAGGGCCACAGGCGCAGCTTCTCCTTCGCGATCTGCCAGAGCCGCGCGAGGCCGTGCGGCTCGACGATCAGGAAAAACACGATCAGCGCGCCGAAGATCATCGTGGTCAGGTGCGAGGCCAGCGCCGTGTCGATCGGGATGCCGAACCAGTACGGCAGGTTGTCCAGCACGATCGGCAGCACCACCAGGAAGGCGGCGCCGAAGAAGGCGCCGGCGATCGAGCCCAGCCCGCCGATGATGACCATGAACAGCAGCTGGAAGCTGCGGTCGATGGAGAACGCCGCCGGCTCCCACGAGCCCAGGTGGATGAAGGCCCACAGCGCGCCGGCCACGCCGACGATGAAGCTGCTGACCGCGAAGGCGCTGAGCTTGGCCGCCATCGGGCGGATGCCGATGACGGCGGCGGCGACGTCCATGTCGCGCATCGCCATCCAGCTGCGGCCGATGTGCCCGCGCACCAGGTTCTTGGCGATCAGCCCGAACACCAGCACGAAGCCCAGGCAGAACAGGTATTTCTGCACCGGCGTCTCGATCGGCATGCCGAGCACCGACAGGCCGGACACGCCGACCGAGCCCGAGGGCGAATCGTTGGTCAGCCACTTGATGCGCAGGAAGGCCCAGTCGCAGAAGAACTGCGCGGCCAACGTCGCGACGGCCAGGTACAGGCCGCGGATGCGCAGCGACGGGATGCCGAAGAGCACGCCCACCACCGTGGCGCACAGCCCGCCCAGCAGGATGGCGGCGACCACCGGCATGCCGTCCACCCGCGCCAGGAAGTTGAAGGCCGCGTAGGCCCCCACCGCCATGAAGCCGCCGGTGCCCAGCGAGATCTGCCCGCAGTAGCCGACCAGGATGTTCAGGCCCAGCGCCGCCAGCGACAGGATCAGGAAGGGGATGAGGATCGCGCGCAGCAGGTACTCGCTCGCGAGTCCCGGCACCACGATGACCGCCAGCGCCAGCAGCAGCCCCATGGCCACGCGGTCCTGCGCGATCGGGAAGATCTGCTGGTCCGCGCCGTAGCTCGTCTTGAACTGGCCGTTCTCGCGATAGAGCATGTCGTTCTCCGTTTCAGGCGTTCGGGCCGTTCAGACGCGGTCGATGATCTTCTCGCCGAAGAGGCCCTGCGGCCGCACCAGCAGGAAGACCAGCGCCAGCACGTAGGCGAACCAGATCTCGATGCCGCCGCCCAGCGACGGGCCGATGTAGATCTCCGACAGCTTCTCGCCGACGCCGATGATCAGCCCGCCGATGATGGCGCCCGGCACCGAGGTCAGCCCGCCCAGGATCACCACCGGCAGCGCCTTGAGCGCCACCAGCGAGAGCGAGAACTGCACGCCCAGCTTGGAGCCCCAGATGATGCCGGCCACCAGCGCGACGAAGCCCGCCACGCTCCACACGATCACCCAGATGCGCGACAGCGGGATGCCGATCGACTGCGCCGCCTGGTGGTCGTCCGCCACCGCGCGCAGCGCGCGGCCGGTGCCGGTGAAGCGGAAGAACAGCGACAGCGCGGCGACCAGCACAGCGGCGATCAGCGCGGCCGCCAGGTCCTCCTGGTTGACCATCACGCCGCCCTGGAAGCTCTGCTCCATGAGGAACACCGGGTCCTTGGGCAGCCCCACGTCGATCTTGTAGATGTCCGAGCCGAACAACGTCTGCCCGAAGCCGTCCAGGAAGTAGGTGATGCCCAGCGTGGCCATCAGCAGCGTGATGCCTTCCTGGTTCACCAGGCGCGACAGCACCAGCTTCTGGATCAGCCAGGCGACGGCCACCATCAGCGCCATCGCCACCAGGAAGGCCAGCAGGTTGACGGCCAGCTTGCCGCTCAGGCCGGTCCAGCGCGGGATCCACTCGGCGAAGCGCGCCATCGCCAGCGCCGCGAACAGCACCATCGCGCCCTGCGCGAAGTTGAAGACGCCGCTGGCCTTGAAGATGAGCACGAAGCCCAGCGCCACCAGCGAATACAGCATGCCCGTCATCAGGCCGCCGATCAGCGTTTCGAGGAAGAAGCCCATGTCGATCGCTCCTGCGTCCTGCCGTCAATGCGAGGCGCCGAGGTAGGCGCGGATCACGTCCTCGTTGGCGCGGACCTCGTCGGGCCGGCCATCGCCGATCTTGCGGCCGTAGTCCAGCACCACCACGCGGTCGCTGATGTCCATCACCACGCCCATGTCGTGCTCGATCAGCACGATGGTGGTGCCGAACTCGTCGTTGACGTCCAGGATGAAGCGGCACATGTCCTGCTTCTCCTCGACGTTCATGCCGGCCATCGGCTCGTCCAGCAGCAGCACCTTGGGCTCCATCGCCAGCGCGCGGCCCAGGTCGACGCGCTTCTGCAGCCCGTAGGGCAGCCGGCCCACCGGCGTCTTGCGATACGGCTGGATCTCGAGGAAATCGATGATGCGCTCGACGTGCTCGCGGTGCGCGATCTCCTCACGCTCCGCCGGGCTCCACCACGGATTGCGAAAGGCCTGTGCGAACAGGCCCGTGCGCATGCGCAGGTTGCGGCCGCTCATGATGTTGTCCAGCACGCTCATGCCCTTGAACAGCGCCAGATTCTGGAAGGTGCGCGCCACGCCCATCTCGGCCATGCGGCGCAGCCGCGTGCGCGGGCTCAGCCGGCGCACGTCCTCGCCGCGGAACAGCACCCGGCCCTGCTGCGGCTGGTAGACGCCGTTGATGCAGTTCAGCATCGAGCTCTTGCCCGCGCCGTTGGGGCCGATGATGGCGCGGATCTCGTGCTCGCGGACGTCGAAGCTGATGTCGTTGAGCGCCTTCACGCCGCCGAAGGACAGCGTGATGTTGCTGACTTCCAGGATCACCTCGCCGACACGGCGCTGCGCGGCGGGCGACTCGCTCGCGGCGGGCGCGCCCGGATCGGCGACGGCCGCGGCGGCCTGGGCATCCTGGAACAGCGCCGAGCCCGGCGCGGTGGCGATGGCGCTCATCAGGCGGCCCTCCGGGTGGGCGAGAAGGTGCGGGCCTCCTCGATGCGCAGGTCGGCGGCGACGCTGCCGGTGCGGCCGTCCTCGAAGCGGACCGCCGTCTCGATGTACTGCGACGGCCGGCCGTCGTAGAGCGCCTCGATCAGCACCCGGTACTTGTCGGCGATCGCGCCGCGGCGGACCTTGCGGGTGCGGGTGAGCTCGCCGTCGTCGGCATCCAGCTCCTTGTGCAGCACGAGGAAGCGGGTGATCTGGCTGCCGGCCAGACGCTCGTCCTGCGCGAGGTCGGCGTTGACCTTCTCCACGCAGTCGCGGATCAGCGCGTAGACCTCGGGCTTGCCGGCCAGGTCGGTGTAGCCGGCGTAGGGCAGGTTGCGGCGCTCGGCCCAGTTGCCGACGGCCTCGAAGTCGATGTTGACGAAGGCGCAGACGCGGTCGCGGCCATCGCCGAAAGCCACCGCCTCCTTCACGAAGGCGAAGAACTTGAGCTTGTTCTCGACGTACTTGGGCGCGAACATCGCGCCGTCATGCGCGCCGCCGCGCAGCCGGCCGACGTCCTTGGCGCGGTCGATGATCTTCAGGTGGCCGCCGGCATCGAGGAAGCCCGCGTCGCCGGTGCGGTACCAGCCGTCGGCGCCCAGCACCTCGGCCGTCGCCTCGGGGTTCTTGTAGTAGCCCTTGAGCAGGCCCGGCGAGCGCACCAGGATCTCGCCGCTCTCGGCGAGCTTGATCTCCACGCCGTCGATGGGCACGCCGACGGTGTCGGACCGGGCCTCGTGGTCGGGCTGCAGGCAGACGAAGACCGCGGTTTCGGTCGAGCCGTAGAGCTGCTTGAGGTTGATGCCGATCGAGCGGTAGAAGCTGAACAGGTCCGGGCCGATGGCCTCGCCGGCGGTGTAGGCCACGCGCACCCGCGAGAAGCCCAGCGCGTTGCGCAGCGGCCCGTAGACGGCGAGGTCGCCGAGCCGGTACTTGAAGCGCTCCCAGCCGCCGACCGGCTGGCCGTCCATCAGCGCGGGCCCGACGCGACGGGCCAGCGCCATGCAGCGGGCGAAGAGCCAGCGCTTGAGCGCGCCGGCGTCCTCCATGCGGATCATCACGCTGGTGAGCAGGCCCTCGAAGACGCGCGGCGGCGCGAAGTAGTAGGTCGGGCCGATCTCCTTGAGGTCGATGCTGACGGTGCTGGCCGACTCGGGGCAGTTGACGACGTAGCCGCAGGCCAGCCACTGCGCATAGCTGAAGATGTTCTGGCCGATCCAGGCGCAGGGCAGGTAGGCCAGCACCTCCTCGTCGTGGGTGAGGCGGTCGAAGCGCGCGCCCGCCTGCGCGCGGTCGATCAGCGTCGCATGGGTGTGGACCACGCCCTTCGGGTGGCCGGTGGTGCCGGAGGTGAAGAACATCGCCGCCACGTCCTCGGCGCGGCCGGCCTCGACCTCGCGCTCGAACCAGCCGGGATGGCGCATCGCATGGGCGCGGCCGTCGTCGCACAGGCCGTCGATCGAGCCCAGGCCGTCGGCCGCGTAATGGCGCAGGCCGCGCGGATCGTCGAACCAGACGCGGCGCAGCGCCGGGCACTGGTCGCGGATCTCGAGCAGCTTGTCGACCTGCTCCTGGTCCTCGACGACGGCGAAGGCGACCTCGGCGTTCTGCAGCGGGTAGACGAACTCGGCGGCCACCGCGTCCTGGTACAGCGGCACCGGGATCGCGCCCAGCGACTGCGCGGCGAGCATCGCCGCGTACAGCCGCGGCCGGTTCTCGCCGATGACCACCAGATGCTGGCCGCGCGCCATGCCGGCGGCGGCGAAGCCGTGCGCGAGATCACGCACCAGCGCCGCGAGCCCGGCCCAGTCCAGCGTCTGCCAGATGCCGAGCTCCTTCTCGCGCAGCGCCGGCGCGCCGGGGCGCTGCCGTGCATGGGCGAGCAGCAAGCGGGGGAAGGTCTGGTCCACCGTCGTCTCCTTGTGGTCCCCGCTGTCGCCGTCTCTGGTGGAGGCGCTCATGCCGCGGGGTAAATGGACTGTAGGCCGGCTCATTGACGCCGTGTTGTCGTTGCGACGACATTCCTAGGGAGAGTTCGGGGCAGCGTTTTCCCCAGGGGGGCGCGTCAGGCTGTTGTCATGCGCCGGCGCGATGAACGGGGGATGGCCTCGATCACCGACACCGCTGTCCGCGCCGCGCTGGGTTCGCCGTCCCCGCCGCCCCTGCACCCGTCCCTGTCGGGGGCCGTGCCGACGCAGCCGCTGCGGCTGCGGGCGCGGGCCGCAAGCGCGCAGGAGATGGGCGCCATCCCCTGGCTGAAGGCGATCGAGCCGGAACTGCGCGAGCGAGTCTCCGCCAGCATCCAGGTGGCGGAGGTGGAGGTCGGCGAGCGCATCTGCCGCATCGGGCGCGAAGCCAATTTCTGGTTCGGCGTCATCGACGGCCTGCTCAAGATGAGCAATGACGAGGCGGCGGCGCGCCAGGTCACCTTCACCGGCGTGCCGCCGGGCGGCTGGTTCGGCGAGGGCACCCTGCTCAAGCGCGAGGCCTACCGCTACAACATCCAGGCGCTGCGCCGCAGCGTCGTCGCCGGCCTGCCGCTGGACAGCTTCCATGAACTGCTGGAGACCAGCCTGGCCTTCAACCGCTACGTGCTCAACCAGCTCAACGAGCGGCTGGGCCAGTTCATCGCCGCGCGCGAGATCGACCGCCAGAGCGATCCCGACCTGCGCGTCGCCCGCAACCTGGCGGCGCTGTTCCATCCGCAGCTGTACCCCGGCGTGAACGGGCTGCTGCGCATCACGCAGCAGGAACTGGGACATCTGGTGGGGCTCTCGCGCCAGCGCGTCAACGAGGCCCTGCGCCACCTGCAGGCGCAGCGGCTCATCGCGGTCGAGTACGGCGGATTGCGGGTGCTGGACCTCGCGGGGCTGCGGGTGTATCCGCAGCAGTAGCGGTGTCGGGGCGGTGCTGGTCCGTGGGCGCGGGGCCGGCCGGCCTCAGGCGCCGAACGGCGTCGCCTCGGGTTGCGCCGGCGGATGCGCGGCGTACTGCGCGGCGTTGATCTCGTAGAGCAGGCTGGCCGCCTCGCCCGGATGCTCGGCGACCGAGCCGGTCAGCCGCAGCCCGACCCGCTCCAGCGTCTTGCGCGCCGCGGTGTTGCCCGGCGCCAGCAGCGCCTGCACCGAGGTCGCGTGCAGGCTGTCGAAGGCCAGCGCCAGCGCCGCCAGCGACATCTCCGCCGCATACCCCTGGCCCCAGTGGTCGGACAGGAAGTGGAACTCCAGCAGCAGCGCCGGCGCGCCGCAGATCCGCCCCCGGCTCAGGCCGCCAAAGCCGATCGCCCCGAGCGAGGGCTGCTCGCGCAGCGAAACCGCCCACGGCCCCAGCCCGTCGCGCGCCCACAGCCCGCGCCATTGCTCCAGCCGCTCGGACATGGCGGGACCGCCGGATTCGAATCGACGATTCGCCGGGTCGCACAGCAGGTCGCGGAAGGTCCGGGCGTCCGCCGCCGCGGGCGGACGCAGGGTCAGCCGGGGCGTGTGGGTGAGCCGCTCGACGGCCGGGATGGAGAAGAGGGGGGCAAGCATAGGGGTTAACCCGCAAATTATGCGCCTGCGCCGCATTTCAAGTCATCTCCCGACCGCTCGGTCGGTGACCGCAGCGGGACTTGCGTCACGAAAGGTGACGAAGGCGTTGGAACCCTGGAAGTTTTGGCCCCTTGCGCGCAGATCGCCCGCTGCTTGCGCCGATCCCAAGGCCGCTCCCGGGGCCGTTACCCCGGCCGCGCCGGGCGACAGCCCAGCGACAGGTCGGCGCGGGCCGACTCGCATAGCATTCCCGGCATCCGCGGGCCCGGCGGGGGACTTCCCCCCCTCCGGGCTCCCTCCCCAGGACGACGCGGCGCCCGGCGCCGCAGGAACGTGAGCCTCGTCATGAAGCTGCTGGTCATCGAAGACAACCCGGACATCGTCGCCAACCTGTTCGCCTACCTCGAGCCGATGGGCTACGAGCTGGACGTGGCCCGCAACGGCCTGGGCGGGCTGGCGCAGGCCGCCGCCGGCTCCTACGACGCGATCGTGCTGGACCTGACCCTGCCCGGCCTGGACGGGCTGGACGTGGCCCGGCGCCTGCGCAAGGACTTCCGCCGGCCGACCCCCATCCTGATGCTGACCGCGCGCGACACCATCGCCGACAAGGTCACCGGCTTCGAGAGCGGCGCCGACGACTACCTGGTCAAGCCCTTCTCGCTGGTCGAGCTGGAGATCCGCCTCAAGGCGCTGATGCGGCGCTCTCACGGGCTGAACCTGAGCTCGGCGGTGAGCTACGCCGACGTCAGCTTCGACCCCGACACGCTGGAAGCCACCCGCGCCGGCAAGCCGCTGCAGCTCACGCCCACGGGCTACAAGCTGCTCTCGGCCTTGCTGCGCGAGGCCCCCAAGCTGGTCCGCCGCGAGGACCTGGAACGCGAGGTCTGGGGCAACGACCCGCCCGACAGCGATGCGCTGCGCACCCACATCCACGCGCTGCGCTCGGCGTTGGACAAGCCCTTCCCCGTCCCGCTGCTGAAGACCCATCCGGGCATCGGATACCGGCTGGTGTCGCCCGATGCGGGCTGAGCCCCGCGTGACCCGCGCCCCCTGGCGCCTGCGCTCCACCGCCGCGCCGACGACGCTGCGCACGCGCGTCGCCGCGGCCTTCCTGCTGCTGACCCTGCTGGTCTGCGGGGCCTTCGCCGTGGCGGCGGTGCGCATCGCCTCGAGCATCGAGGACCGCCTGATCGACCAGCGCCTGAGCCGCACCGCCGACGAGCTGATCGCCCGCGAGCGGCAGGGCCTGGAGCCCGACCTGCCGCCCAGCGTCACGCTCTACCGCGGCACGGAGATCCCGGCCCCGCTGCGCGGGAAGCCGCCCGGCAAGTACACGCTGCCGCAGGACGGCCAGCTGGTCAGCGCGCTGGTCCGGAACGACCTCGGCCCGGTCTTCGTGCTGACCGACCGCGACGAGGACTTCGCCAAGATCGAGGCGGGCGTCTACGGCCTGCTGGGCCTGGCCTTCGTCTGCTGCCTGGGGCTGGCGCTGTTCCTGGCGCAGCTGACCGCGAGCCGCATCGTCGCGCCGGTGACCGCGCTGGCACGCGCGGTGGAGACCGGCGCCGCGCCGCGCGAGTACCCGCTGCAGGATTCCACCGACGAACTGGGCGTGCTGTCGCGCGCCTTCGCCGCCAAGACCGAGGCCCAGCAGCGCTACCTGGACCGCGAGCGCTGGTTCACCGGCGACGTCAGCCATGAGCTGCGCACCCCGCTGGCGGTGATGCTGGGCGCCGCCGAGGTCCTGAAGGCGCGCCTGCACGGCCGGGACGACATGGTCGAGCTGGCCGAGCGCATCCGCCGCACCGCCGCCGACACCAGCGAGCGCGTGGTGGCGATGCTGCTGCTGTCGCGCGATCCGGCCAGCATCGGCGCGCCGCCGACCGCGGTGCTGCCGCTGCTGCGCCAGGAGATGGAGCGCTGCCGGCCGCTGCTCAAGGGCAAGGCCGTCGAGATGACGCTGCATGCCGCTCCCGCCGATGCCGCCCTGGAAGTGCCGGCGCGGCCCGAGCTCGCGGCGATCGCGCTGGGCAACCTGATCCGCAACGCCTGCCAGTTCACCGAGGAAGGCCGCGTCGACATCCGGCTCGAGGCCGGCCGGGTCGTCATCGAGGACACCGGCATCGGCATCCCGCCAGCGGTGCGCGATCGCATCTTCGACCGCTTCATGCAGGTGGACCCGGCCGGCGCCGGCAGCGCCGGGCTGGGCTTGGCCATCGTCAAGCGCGTGGCCGAGCACCTGGGCTGGACCGTCAGCCTGGAGGCGCCCGCCAACGGCGGGACGCGCTTCGCGCTGAGCTTCGGGCAGGCGTCCAGGGAGCGGGACATTCTCCCCACTTGAAGCGCGACATCCGCTGGACGGCTCGGCCGTCCCACCTATACTGTATGCACATACAGTTCCCAACGCCGGTGTCACGACCGGCGTTGTCGTCTCTTCCGCCGACCGTCTCGCTGATCGTTCCGCCGACCGCCCCGCCATGTCCGCCCTGCCCTTGCCCCTTCCCCCCGCCGTGGCCGAGGCCGTCTGGCGCGGCGACGCGCTGGGCCGCGGCACCGACACGGTCTGGCCCAGCGGCTTCGACGCGCTCGACGCCGAACTGCCGGGCGGCGGCTGGCCCGGCCGCCAACTGACCGAGCTGCTGCTGCCGCAGTTCTCGCTGGCCGAATGGCGGCTGGCCGGCCCGGCGCTGCGGCGCGTGGTGGCCGACGGCGCCGCGGTGGCGATGGTCGGCCCGCCCAAGCGCCCGCACCTGCCGGGCCTGATGCACCTGGGACTGGACGAGCGCCACCTGGTCTGGATCGACGCGCGCGCGCCCTCGGAGCGGCTCTGGTGCGCCGAGCAGCTGATCAAGTCCAACGCCGCCGGCGCGGTGCTGGCCTGGATGCCGCAGGCCGCGCCGGAACAGCTGCGGCGGCTGCAGGTGCTGGCGCAGTCCTTCGAGGGGCCGGTGTTCCTGTTCCGGCCGCTGGCCGCGCGCCACGATCCCTCGCCGGCGCCGCTGCGGCTGCAGGTGACGATCGACGTCGACTGGGCGCTGGACGTCCTGATCCTCAAGCGCAAGGGCCCCGCCCATGAGACGCCGCTGCGGCTGGCGTCCATCCCGGGCGGGCTCGAGCGGGTGCTGACGCCCCGGGTGATGCGGCCCAGCACGATGCGCCCTGTCGCGCCGATCGCGCCGATCGCGCCACTCGCGCCGGTCATGCCCGCCGCGACCGAAGCCGCGCCCGCCGCAGCGTCCGCCTTGTCCGAATCCTCGCGCGCGCCGCAGCCGCTCGCCCTGTTCCCGGAGCTGACCGATGTTGTGGGTCGCCCTGATCCTGCCGCCTCGTCCGCCGGCGCCGTCCGCTGATCCGGCCGCGCCGCCGGACCATCCCTGGGGGATCTGTCCGGAGGCGCAGGCGGGGCTGGCCGTGTGGTGCCTGCAGTTCACGCCGCGCGTGGCGCTGATGGAGGACGCCGTCGTCATGGAGGTCGAGGCCAGCCTGCGGCTGTTCCGCGGCCGGGGCGCGCTCCAGGCACGCATCGCCGACGAGGCGCCGGACCTGGGCGCCGTCGGCATCGGCTGGGCGCCGACAGCCACCGCCGCGCTGGTGCTGGCGCGCTGCGGCGTGCCGGACCTGGGTGGCCGGCTGCTGCAGGCGGTGCTGGATCCGCTCCCGCTGCAGGCGCTGAGCGCCGGCGCCGAACATGCCGAGCCGCTGAGCCGTGCCGGCATCAACACGCTGGGCCAGTTGCGGGCCTTGCCGCGCGGCGGCATCAGCCGGCGCTTCGGGGCGGCGCTGCTGGCGATGCTGGACCAGGCCTACGGGCTGCGTCCGGAGGCGCATCGCTGGGAAGTGCTGCCGGAGGATTTCCACGCCCGCATCGAGCTGCCCGGCCGCGTGGACCACGCGCCGGCGCTGCTGCTGGGCGCGAGGCCGCTGCTGATGCGGCTGTGCGGCTGGCTGGCGGCGCGCCATGCCGGCGCGACCGGCGTGACGCTGCACTGGGTGCACGACTCGATGCGCGCCAAGGATGCCGGCGATGGCGGATCGCTGACGATCCGCACCGCCGAGCCGATCCGCGCGCTCGAGCACTTCTGCCGGCTGATGGCCGAGCACCTGGCCAAGACGAAACTGCTGGCGCCGGTGGGCGAGCTGAGGCTGGAGGCGATCGGCGTCCAGGCCCTGACCGAGGACAGCGCCTCGCTGCTGCCCGACACGGTGCGCACCGGCGAGACGCTCTACCTGACGCTGGAGCGCATCGCCGCGCGCCTGGGCCCGGAGCGGGTGATGCAGCCGGCGCCTGGCGACGATCACCGGCTCGAATGGATGACGCGCTGGCAGCCCGCCACCGACGGCCAGCGCGCCGGCGCCTCCGGCACGGGGCGCCGGCGTCTGGCGGCGCGGCCCGCGCCGTCCATGCCCGAACCCGGCTTCCTGCTGGAGCCGCCGCTGCGCCTGGCGCTGCGCGAACACCGGCCGCATTACCAGGGCGCGCTGACACTGCTGGTCGGTCCCGACCGCGTCGAGGGCGGCTGGTGGGACCGCCTGCCGGCGCGCGCGCCCGCGGACGCGGCAACTGGGACTGGGACTGGGGCTGGGACCGGTGCCGGCGCCCGGGACCAGACCGCGCCGTCCTTCACCGCGCTCGTGCCGCAGGACGACGCGGCGATGGTGGCGGTCGGCCACCGCAACGTCGTGCGCGACTACTGGATTGCGGTCAACGACAACGCGGGCGTCGTCGCCATCTTCCGGCAGCCGCTGGACGATGGCGGCAGTGCGTGGTTCCTGCACGGCGTCTACGCCTGAACGGGTCGAGCGATGACGGCCCCGCCTGCCCTGCCCGCCGCCGCACTGCCCGCGCTACCTGCGCTGCCGGACTACGCCGAACTGCGCTGCCTGAGCAACTTCAGCTTCCTCAAGGGCGCCAGTTGGCCCGAAGAACTGGTCGAGCGCGCCAAGGAACTCGGCTACCGCGCGCTCGCGATCACCGATGAATGCTCGATGGCCGGCATCGTGCGCGCGCACGTGGCCGCCAAGCAGCATGGGCTGAAGCTGCTCGTGGGCAGCCAGTTCCGCATCGACCCGCGCGACGGCGCCGGTCCGGACGAGGCGGCCCCCTTCACGCTGGTGGCGCTGGCCTGCAACCTGAACGGCTACGGCAACCTGTGCCAATTGATCTCAAGGCTGCGGCGCTCGGCCGACAAGGGCAGCTACCGCTGCACGATCGACGACATCGGCCCCCAGGCACTGGATGACTGCGTCGTCATCGCCTGCGCGGACCGGCATGCGGCGGCCGCGCCGCTGCTGGCGATGTCGCGCTGGCTGCTGTCGCGCTTCACCGGCCGCTGCTGGCTGGGCGTGACCCAGACCCGCGAGCTCGACGACGAAAGCCGTCTGCTGCGACTGCGCGAGGCGGCCGCGCTGACCGAGATCCCGCTGGTGGCCGTCGGCGACGTCACCATGCATGTGCGCAGCCGCAAACCGCTGCAGGACGTGTTGACCGCGACCCGGCTGGGTCGGCCGCTGACCGAGTGCGGCCAGGCGCTGGACCGCAACGCCGAGCGCCACCTGCGCGCGCGGGGCCGGCTCGGGCTGGCCTTCCCCGCCGAACTGCTGGCCGAGACCCTGCGCGTGGCCGCCCGCTGCGAGTTCAAGCTCGACGAACTGCGCTACCACTACCCCTCGGAGGTCGTGCCCGACGGCGAGACGCCGGCCAGCCACCTGCGCCGCCTGACCTACGAAGGCGCGGGCCGGCGCTGGCCCGACGGCATTCCTCCGGCGGTCAGCGAGCAGATCGAACGCGAGCTCGCGCTGATCGAGGAGCTGCGCTACGAGCATTACTTCCTCACCGTTGCCGACATCGTCCACTTCGCGCGCTCGCAGGGCATCCTGTGCCAGGGGCGCGGCAGCGCGGCCAATTCCATCGTCTGCTACTGCACCCACGTGACCGAGGTCGATCCGCAGCGGATGCAGGTGCTGTTCGAGCGCTTCATCAGCAAGGAGCGCAACGAGCCGCCCGACATCGACATCGACTTCGAGCACGAGCGCCGCGAGGAGGTCATCCAGTACCTCTACCGCAAGTACACGCGCGAGCGCGCGGCGCTGGCGGCGGTGGTGATCTCGTACCGGGTCAAGAGCGCGCTGCGCGACGTCGGCAAGGCGCTGGGGTTCGAGCCGGAGACCCTGGACACGCTGTGCGGCAACCACCAGTGGTGGGACGGCCAGACCATCGACGCGGAACGGCTGCGCGAATCGGGCCTGGACGCGAATGACCTGGCGGTGCGGCAACTGGTGGAGATCACCTCGGAGCTGCTCGGCTTCCCGCGTCACCTGTCGCAGCACCCGGGCGGCTTCGTGCTGACGCAGGGACCGCTGACGCGCATGGTGCCGGTGGAGAACGCGTCGATGCCGGACCGCACCGTGATCGAGTGGGACAAGGACGACCTCGACGCGGTCGGACTGCTCAAGGTCGACGTGCTGGGGCTGGGCATGCTGACGGCGATCCGCAAGACGCTGGACTTCATCGGCAAGCGCCAGCGGGCTCCCTTCGAGGTCAAGGACATTCCGGCCGAGGACCAGGCCACCTACAAGATGATCCAGCGCGCCGAGACGATCGGCGTGTTCCAGATCGAGAGCCGGGCGCAGCGCAGCATGCTGCCGCGGCTCAAGCCCGAGAAGTTCTACGACCTGGTGATCGAGGTGGCGATCGTGCGGCCCGGTCCGATCCAGGGCGGGATGGTGCATCCCTACCTGCAGCGGCGACAGGGGCTGGAGCCGGTGGTCTATCCGAGCGGATTGGAATCGGTGCTGGACCGCACGCTGGGGGTGCCGGTGTTCCAGGAACAGGTGATGCAGATCGCGATGATCGCGGCCGGGTTCACCGGCGGCGAGGCCGACGAGCTGCGGCGCTCGATGGCGGCCTGGAAGCGCAAGGGCGACCTGGGGAAATACCGCGAGAAGCTGATCGAAGGGATGCGCGCGCGCGACTACCCGGTGTCCTTCGCGGAGCAGATCTTCGAGCAGATCAAGGGCTTCTCGGAGTACGGCTTCCCGGAGTCGCACGCCGCGTCGTTCGCGTTGCTGGTCTACACGAGCAGCTGGCTCAAGAAGCACCGGACAGCGGAATTCCTGGCGGGGATGCTGAACGCGCAGCCGCTGGGCTTCTATTCGCCGAGTCAGCTGGTGCAGGACGCCAGGCGCAGCGGCGTCGAGGTGCGGCCGCCGGACGTGATGCACAGCGACTGGGACTGCACGCTGGAGCGTGCCGATGGCCGCGTGATCCGGCCCACGCGTCGCGGCAAGGACACCGAGGCGCTCGATGCGCGGCCGCTGGACCAGGACGGCATCGCGCAGGACGAGGACGGCGACCCCTATCTGGAGTCGGACGAAGCGCTGGCGATCGACGCGGCGCCGGTGGCGGTGCGGCTGGGACTGCGGCTGGTGAAGGGCCTGCAGCAGGCCTCGGCGGCGGCGATCTGCCTCGAGCGCAGACGCGGCCCGTTCAACGACGCGGAAGACCTGGCGCGCCGCACCGGCCTGAACCAGCAGCAGATGACGACGCTGGCGGCGGGCGACGCGCTGACCAGCCTGAGCGGCCATCGGCGCCAGCAGATGTGGGACGCGGCCGCGCAGCATGCGCCGCCACCGCTGCTGTCGACGGCGCCGGTGCAGGAGGACTTCCTGGCGTTGCCGCAGGCGCCGGAGGGCGAGGAGATCGTCTTCGACTACGCATCGCTGGGCCTGACGCTGCGGCGGCATCCGCTGTCGCTGCTGCGGCCGATGCTGCGCGAGCAGCGCTGGATGTCGGCGCGGGAACTGAACGAGTTGCCGGATGGCCGCCCGGCGCGCGGCTGCGGGATCGTGACGGTCAAGCAGCAGCCGGCGACGGCCAAGGGGACGATCTTCATCTCGCTGGAGGACGAGACCGGGGACATCCAGGTCATCGTGCACCGCGCGCTGTGGCAGCGGCAGCGCCAGGTCATGCTGCATTCGCGGCTGATGGCGGTGAAGGGCAAGTGGCAGCGCAGCGGCGAGGTCCGCAACCTGATCGCCGGCCACATGGAAGACCTGACCCCGATGCTGGGACGCTTGAGGACGGAGAGCCGGGATTTTCACTGAGTCCCTGGGTCAAGGCTGACGCGCGCTCAGGCCCATGTGGGTCAGCTTGCGAATCGCTCGACGATCGAAAGTCACGAATGTCTCGCCACCTCGTCGACGTCCCTCACAGGCGATCACACCGTCCGAGAAATCTCCACCCGCCTGCAAGAGGTCCAGTCCCGCATCGACGATCTCGCCATCAAGGTCGATCCGGGGAAGCCCCAGCAGTCCACTGATGGCCTTGTGGATGTCTCCTGAATCAAAACGGTAGCGCGTCCTCAAGACCCAGAACAGCTCACAAAGGCTTGAGACGGCGATCACGATCCGTTCTGCATCACGAAACAAGTTCCGAACCATCATCTCTTGCTCGGGCGCATCGCCAACCACCAGACGCACGAGCAGGTTGGTGTCAGCGGTGATCCGCATCACCGCCGCCCCGCCCAGCCGTCCTCGATCGCTTTCCGGATCTGCTTCAGCGAAAGCGGCTTCTTCTGCTTGCGCGGCCGATCCCGAAGCATGCCAGCCACGCTGTCCACTTGACTCGTCCGCCGCTCAAGGTGCAGATAGACCGTGCCATTCGCCCAGAAGTCCACATCGATGCACTCCCCGGGAAGCAAGCCCAGGTGCTCTATCACCTCGGCGGGCAGCATCACTTGATCGATAGAACCACGCGTGTCGATCTTCATCCTGGCCTTTTTCATCGGAAGCTCCTTGGCACTCATGGAATGCGCTTGAGGTCGGAAGCCTAGCCCCGCACGCCATCGAAAAACCGCCTCTCCCCCTGACTTCCGTCAACGGTGGGAGAGAACGCGCGGCCTCCCCCTGCGGATCCCTCGGCTGTAGGTTCCGTCCGACGGCGCAATGCGTCCTCCGGGGGGTACCCAAGGGGTCGGTCCTTGCGGAAAGATCGGCTCAATGGTCCTCATGCCGACCCGCCCGTTCCGCTGGCGTGGCCGGCCCCGACATCATGAAAAAGATTGCCGTCCGTGCCCGCGCGCTGCCCGTCGCGGCGCCGCTCATCCCGTCGCCCTCCTGGGCGCTGCTCGGCATCGAGCCGCTGCGTGCCGCGATGGAATACGCCAGCTGCCGCCTGATGGACCGCAGCGGTCATCCGCCCGGCGACGGTCATCCCGTCATCGTGTTCCCCGGCCTGGCGGCCGACGCGCAGTCGATCGCGCCGCTGGTGGGCTTCTGCCATGGCCTCGGCTACGCGGCGCGCGACTGGGGCCGCGGCCTGAACACCGGGCCGGTGGGGAACATCGACCGCTGGCTCGACGCCCTCGCCGCCGACATCGAGGCGCTGGTCGCCGACCAGCCGCAGGCGGTCTCGCTGGTCGGCTGGAGCCTGGGCGGCATCTACGCGCGCGAGATCGCCAAGCGCATCGCGCTGCCCGTCCGGCAGGTCATCACGATCGGCACGCCGATCACCGGCGAGGCGGCGCAGACCAACGTCAGCCTGCTCTACCGCTGGATCAACGGCGCGCTGCCGGTGCTGGACGAGGACTTCAAGGCGCGCCTCCTGGCCGCACCCCAGGTGCCGACCACGGCCATCTACAGCCGCAGCGACGGCGTCGTCGCCTGGCAGGCCTGCGTGCAGCGCGAGGACCATCCGATGATCGAGAACGTCGAGGTCGACGGCAGCCACTGCGGCCTGGTGTGGAATCCCGCGGTGCTGAAGGTGGTCGCCGACCGGCTCGCCCATGCGCCCGGCGCGTGGCGCCCCTATGGCGACGCCACCGAGGCGAAACCCGCGCGCGCCGTCCAGTCGCTGAACTGATCGGCGCCGAGCGCTGAGCAGCGCTCTGCGAGCGGCAGGCGCCGGGAGGCGCCGTGCCGCACCCGCGCTACCGGATCAAGGCGATCAGGATGATGATCGGAATCGGCACGCCCAGCAGGTACAGCAACAGCGATCGCATGCGAGCTCTCCTTGCTTCAGTCGATGAGGTCGCGCTGCCGGCCGCCGATGGTGGCCAGCAGGCTCGCGGTGAAGGCGCCGATCAGCAGCGCCACGAACATCCACAGCGCCGCCGCCAGCGTCGCCTTGCGCGCGGCATCCGCGGCTTCGCGGGCGCGCGTTTCCAGCGCCTGCGCCTCGGCGCGGGCGCGCTGCAGCGTCTCGGTCACGCGCCGTTCGGCCTCGGCCTGCGTCAGGCCGGTCCGCTGCGCCACCAGCTGCGAGGCGGCGCGCGTGTCGTCCGAGGACAGGCGGCCCTCATGACGCAGCGCCCGTACCACGAGGCGTCGCAGCGCGGCGGACGACTGCTCGTCCGCATGCGCCATCGACGCGTCCGGCCAGCCGCGCAGCGTCGCCGGATTGGCCCCGGCCGGCGCAGCGCCGGCGGTCGCGGTGAGCGAGGGCCGCAGCAGCGTGTCCACGTAATAGCCGAGATCGTCGCGAGCCAGCGGATCCGAGCCCGCCCGGCCCTCCGCGCCGCGCTCGGCCAGGGTGCCGTCGGTCTCGGGCGATGTCCCCGCGGTCGCCGTCGTCGCTGTCGCCGCCGCACCGGCCGTCGCGACGCCGGCTGCGGTCGCCGCTCCCTTCACCCCCAGTCCCGCGATCGCGCCCACCGACGCCGTCAGCGTGGCCGCGGTGAACAGCGTCGCCACCGCCCAGGACAGCAGGCCGTGGGCGGTATCGCGGAAGTGGACCTCGTCGGCATCGGTGCCGCGCCAGCGCACCCGCAGCCGTCCGGCCAGGTAGCCCCCAAGCCCCGACGCCGCCAATTGCGTGAAGGCGAGCCACGCGATACCCGCCGCGCCGAGCGTGCCGGCGCTGGCGCCATCGCCGCCCCAGGGCGACACGGCGGCCAGGCCCAGCCCGACGCCGAGCAGCAGCAGGATCAGCGACAACGCCGCCGCCGCGGCCGCACCGGCCAGCACCGCGCCCCACGACACCGCCGAGACCGTCCCCCGGGCGGGGTAGGCTCCGCCGACGCTGCTCTCGCCCGCATACCAGGCTTCGTTCGCGACCATCGCAATCCCCTCGAGTGGTGATGAGGTCTGCTGGCAAAGGACGGACCTGAGATCGGGGACGCCCCTTTGGAGACGGCGCCCATGACCGGTGCCGTAACCCCGTGCCGTAACCCGGCGCCGTAACGCGCGTTACGCCGATGCCGTCACACCGACCGCGCGGCCCGCGCAGAATGCGTCACCCATGACCGTTGCCACCGTTGCCTCCGTTTCCTCCGCACCCGTCGCCGACAGCGTCGCGCATCGCCTCCAGCTGCTGCCGCACGGCCTGCGCATCGACGGCCTGCCCGAACTCCGCAACCGCCTGCTGCCGCGCCTGCTGGCCGCGCTGCTGCAGGCGCACGAGCAGGGCCTGGCCCGCGTCGACAGCCCCTGCTCGCGCGCCGAGCTGCGCGAGCGCATCGCCGGCATGGCCGAGCTGCACCGCACCCAGGTCTGGCGCGCGCTGGCGTTGCTGGACGACGGCCCGCTGGCCGCGCTGATCGAGGCCAGCGCCCGCAGCAGCGGCCCGTTCTGGCTGAACGCCCCACTGCTGGCGCGCTGCCAAGTTGAGATCGATGGCGAGCCCGCCGCCGGCGAAGCCCTCGCGCGCTGGCTCGGCCAGCAGCGCCCGGTGCGCGCGCCGGCCGCCGCGCCGCTGCTGCCGCTGGCCTACGCCGAGGCGCTGGCGCGCGCTGACTACCTGCTCGACCGCGGCGAGCTCTACCCCGCCCGGCTCGCGCTCCAGCAAGCCGCGCCGCACGTGCCGGAGGGCGACGACGCCGCGGCCGCCGCGCTCGGCTTGCGCCGCGCCCGCATCGCGCGCCGCCTGGGCGACTGGGCCGCGCTGCAGGACGAGCTGCGCGAACTCGGCCAGGCCCTCAACCATGGCCGCCTGCCCAGGCTGGAACGCCGGCAGCTGCGCGCCCGCGTCGCGATCCTGGCGGCCTGGCACTGGTACGGCAGCCTCGGCCAGGCCGCGCCGGCGCTGGACAAGCTCGACGAGGTCGAGCCCGAGGCGCTCGCCAGCGACTCCACCCTGCGCTGCGACCACGGCAACCTGCGCGGCATCGTGCTGCGCGAGCTCGCCCTGGCCCGCGGCGACGCGGCGCTGGCGACGCAGTCGCTGGCCAGCCTGGGCGATGCGTTGCGCGCCGCCTCGCTGGCCGGCCTGCCCGACGCGCTGCAGGTCTGCGCCGCCAATTTGTCCAACACGCTGGGCCAGCTCGTCGAGGCCGGCCTGCTGCCCGCCGCCGGCCCCGGCATCGCGGACGCGCTGCGCTGGCTGCTGCTGAGCGACGCGCTTTGCGCGCGCTGGCAGCTCGGACGCAGCTCGCTGCTGAACACCATCTTCCTGCTGCGACTGGCGGCGCTGGGCCGGCTGGACTTCGCCGCGCTCCAGCGCCTCGCTTCGGCGCAGGGCCTGCCGCTGCCGGCGGTCTCCTTCAACGAGCTCGCGGCCCAGCGCTGGGCCTCCTGCCGCGCGCGCCACTCGCAGCTTCCCGCCGACCAGCGCTGCGCCTTCCTGCTGCTGTGGGCCCGCCACGCGCTCGACGAAGGCGACGCCTTCACCGCCACCGACCTGGTTCGCCAGGCCCGGCTGCAGGCCCGCAAGCTGCGCGACGAGGACGCGCGGCGCCGCTACCTCGACGAGGCCGAGGCGCTGATGCCGCGCACCCGCCGCGCCTGAGCCGAAGCGATCCATCGCGGCGCCCGCGCAGCGCGGGATCGACCGCGCGAGGTCGCAGGTCGCAGCCGCAACGCCCGTAACCGCACTTCGATGCGGCGCGGCGCGACGGACTCCGGACACTGGTGGCCTCGATCACCGCACGGAGTTCCTCCATGACCCTGTCCCGTCTGTCGACCGGCGCCCTGCTCGTCTGCCTCGCGCTCACCGCCTGCCGCGCCTCGTTCGCACAGGGCGGCGCGACGCCCACTCCAGCCCCATCCGCCACGTCCTCCGCGCCCGCCGCCCTGGCCGTCGTCCCCGCCGACCAGCGCGAGCGCTGGGAGACCCGCCCGGAGTTGCAGCGCCATTTCGCCGAGCTCGGCACCGCGGGCACGATCGCCGTGCTCGACACCCGCGCGCATCGCTGGATCGCCTCGGACAGCGTGCGCGCCTTCGAGACCTTCCTGCCCGCCTCGACCTTCAAGATCCCGATGTCGCTGATCGCGCTGGAGACCGGCGCCGCGGTCGACGAGACGCAACCCTTCAAATGGGACGGCACCGAGCGGCGGATCGCCGACTGGAACCGCGACCAGACGCTGGCCTCGGCCTACCGGGTCTCGGCGGTGTGGGTGTTCCAGTCGCTGGCCCGCCAAGTCGGCCAGCCGACGGTGCAGCAGTTCCTGCGCGACTTCCGCTACGGCAACGCGATCGCGGGCCCGGTCGGCGATCGCTTCTGGCTCGACGGCGACCTGCGCATCTCCGCGGTCGGCCAGGTGGAATTCCTGCGCCGCGTGCATGACCGCGCGCTGCCGCTGTCCGACCGGACCTACGACATCGCTCGCAAGGTCCTGCTGCGCGAGCAGGGCCCCGGCTGGCGGATGTACGCCAAGACCGGCTGGGCCGATGACGCCCGGCCGCGGCCGATCGGCTGGTTCGTCGGCTGGGTCGAGCAGGACCGCGACCCGCGGCCGGTCTACTTCGCGCTCAACCTGGACATGACCGATGCGGCTTTCGCCCCGCGCCGCGAGGAGATCGCCAAGCGCGTGCTGCGCGCGCTCGGCGCGCTGGAGCCCGCCAGGCCGTGAGCGATCGCCGATACTCGCCCGATCGTCGACAACCCCGATTGGACGCCCCCCGATGAAGTCCCCCGCTCTCGCCCGCGCCGCCCTCCTTCCCCTCCTGCTGGTCGCCGGACTGGCCCAGGCCCAGGTCGTCGTCAGCGACGCCTGGGTCCGCGCCACGGTGCCGCAGCAGAAGTCCACCGGCGCCTTCATGCAGATCAAGTCGCCGACGGACACGAAGCTGGTGTCGATCAGCTCGCCGGTCGCCGGCGTGGCCGAGGTGCACGAGATGGCGATGGACGGCAACGTCATGCGCATGCGGCCGGTCAGCGCGCTGGCGGTGCCGGCCGGCAAGCCGGTGGACCTGAAGCCGGGCGGTTATCACGTGATGCTGATGGAGCTGAAGGGCCCGCTCAAGACCGGCGACGCGGTGCCGCTGACGTTGGTGTTCGAGGGCGCTGACAAGTCGCGCTCGACCGTCACCGTCCAGGCGCCGGCCCGGACCGGCCCGGTCACCGCCCCCGACGCCAAGGACCCGCACGCGGGCCACGGCGACCACAAGCACTGAACGCGCGACCGCGGCTCAGGGGCGCCGCAGCCCCTGCGCGAGGTGATCCACCAGCGCCTTGAGCCGCAAGGGCAGGAAGCGCTGGCTGGGCATCAGCGCATGCAGCGGCATCGGACGCCCCACCCATTCGGGCAGCACCTCCACCAGCGCGCCGCTGGCCAGGCTGTCGCGGATGTCGAGGTCGCTCTTGTAGGTGAGCCCCCGCCCTTCGAGGGCCCACTGGTGGGCGATGCCGCCGTCGTCGGCGGTGCGCCGGCCCTGCACCGACACCTCCACCGGCGCCGCCTGCATCGCGTCGCGGCGCCAGAAGCGCCACTCGCGCTCCAGCCGGTCGCCGATCTTGAAGCGGATGCATTCGTGCTGCGTCAGCTCGCCGGGATGGGTGGGCCGTCCCTCCCGCTTCAGATAGTCCGGCGACGCGACCAGCAGCCGGCGTCCGTCATGGAGCTTGCGCGCCACCAGCCGCGAGTCGGCCAGCTCGCCATACCGCAGCGCCAGGTCCACCTCGTCGCGCACCACGTCCTGCAGCGCGTCGCCGACGCTGAGCTGCAGCTCGACGCCCGGGTGGCGGTCGAGGAAGCTGTCCAGCAGCGGCAGCAGCGCCCGCCGCGTCAGGTCGCTGGACGCGCTCAGGCGGATGCGCCCGCGCAGGGCCGCCTGGTTGCCGCGGCCCTTGCCCGCCGGGCCCTCGCCCTCGGACACCAGCGCCAGGCCCTCGTCGAGCAGCTCCAGCGCCCGCTGCGCATAGTCCCGCAACCGCTCGCCGGCCATGGTCAGCCGCAGGGCCCGCGTGCTGCGCTCGGCCAGCCGCACGCCCAGCCGCGCCTCCAGCTTCTTCAGCATCGCGCTGGCCGCCGCCGGCGTGATGCCCATCTCGCGCGACGCCGCGGTCAGGCTGCCGCCCCGCGCGCACTCGATCAGCAGGCGCAGCTCGGCGGTGTTCTCGATGTCCATGGGCCGTCCTCCTCGGGGAATCTTCAATCCAGGTTTGAAACTGATAGCCATTCAGCAGGCTTCATTGATTCTGCCCAAGCGCGCACCATCCGTCCCCTGCGGGTCCTCATCCCCTCTTCCTGTCTCCCAATCCTTAAAAGGAGTCGTCTCATGAAAGCCGTCGGCTACTTCCAGTCATTGCCCATCACCGCCTCCGAGTCGCTGCTCGACCTGGACCTGCCCCTGCCCGCCCCCGGACCGAAGGACCTGCTGGTCGAGGTCGCCGCGGTCGCCGTGAATCCGGTGGACACCAAGATCCGGGTGCGCCGCGCCAGCGCCGATGGCACGACGCCGGTGATCCTGGGCTGGGACGCGGTCGGCACGGTGCGCGCGATCGGTCCGGAGGTCAGCGGCTTCGCCGTCGGCGACCGGGTCTGGTACGCCGGCGACATCACCCGCCCCGGCAGCAATGCGCAGTTCCAGTGCGTCGACCACCGCATCGCCGCCCGCGCGCCCACGACGGTGAGCGACGCCGAGGCTGCCGCGCTGCCGTTGACCGCGATCACCGCCTGGGAACTGCTGTTCGACCGCCTGCAGGTGCAGCAGCAGGCGGACCGTCCGGTCAGCCTGCTGGTCACCGGCGCGGCGGGGGGCGTCGGCTCCATCCTGGTCCAGCTGGCACGACGCCAGACCCACCTGACCGTCATCGGCACCAGCTCCGAGCCGGAGGGCGAAGGCGGCCGCTGGCTGCGCTCGCTGGGCGCGCATCACGTGATCAACCACCGCGAGCCGATCGCGCCGCAAATCGCCGCCCTGCAGCGCGACGGCGCGCCGCCGCTGCGCTACGTCACCAGCCTGACCCACACGCCGCAGCACTTCCCAGGCCTGGTCGAGGCCCTCGAACCGCAGGGCAAGCTGGCGCTGATCGATGACTTCGGTCCGGGCGACATCGACGTGATGGCGCTGAAGGGCAAGTCGCTGTCGCTGCACTGGGAACTGATGTTCACGCGCAGCATGCATGCGACGCACGACATCGCCGCCCAGGGCCGGCTGCTGGCCGAGGTCGCCGCGCTGGTCGACGCGGGGCAACTGCGCACGACGCTGGCCGACGTCGTCGGTCCGATCTCCGCCGAGCACCTCCGGCGCGCCCATGCGCTGCAGGAGAGCCAGCGCCAGCGCGGCAAGCTGGTGCTGCAGGGCTGGCCCGCCTGAACGGGGCCTGAGCGCGGCCTGAACGTCGGGGCCGCGAGGTCCGCGTTGCGCGCATGCCGCACTTCTCGTCACAGTTGTGACGTCTTACCGCCCCGGCCCGCCGGGGCGTTTTCATTGGCGCGCGGCTCGGGAAAACCTCCAGTGCGCGACGGCCTCGCGCAGGCGATACCTGCGGCCTCGGACGCCACGACGCGTCCGGCGAATCAACAACGGCCGACCACGGCCATGCAGAGCGAGGGATCGTCATGAACATCCGCAAGGTCCTGGCCGCCGTCCTGCCGGCGGCCCTTCTGTGCGCCGGCGCCTCGGCCACCGCCGCCACCATCGGCGTGATCCTGCCGGGCAGCTACCCGAGCACGGCGCAGGCCGAGGAACTGCAGCTGGGCATGACGCTCGCGCTCAAGACCTGGCCCGGCGACGCGGCGCCCAAGCTGGTCATCAAGGACAGCGGCTGCGACGCCCGCAAGGCCGACGCGATCTCCCAGGAATTCATCAAGGCCAAGGTGGACCTGGTGCTGGGCAACTGGTGCGAGATCAACGCCGGCGCCGACGCGCTGAAGGCGGCCGGCATCCCCTTCATCTCCAGCAATGCCGAGCGGGTCAAGGACCAGGACCTGCAGCTGCAGCTGGGCCGCATCGAGCTCAATGCCGGCGAGAAGATCGCCGCCGACCTGCGCCGCCAGACCGGGCTGCGGATCAGCGCGCGGACCTCGTGCTGGATGGACTTCGATGCGACGTTGTCCGAGCGCGTGGACGCGGTGCTGTGCCCGGTGCTGACGGTCGACCGCGGCCGCTGGGACCAGGTGGCCAACACCTACGGCGCGGCCTTCCGCAAGCCCTTCACCGCCTCGGCCGCGCGCGGCTACGCGGCGATGGAGGTGGCCTTGAACTACCTGCGGCGAGCCAAGGGCATGAAGCCCGCGGCGGCGCTGAAGGAGACCCAGGCTATGGCCACGCTGCTGGGCCCGGTGCCGACGCTGGACGCGCCGGCGCCGACGACGGCGCTGCAGCTGGTCTTCCGCCACGACCTGCCCAAGCTCAATCCGCAGCAGTCGCAGACGCTGGACAAGCTGGTCAAGACCAAGGGCTGCGCCTGCCCCGGCGGCACGCTGCGCAACGGCTGCCCGCGCGATTCCGGTCCGTGGGGCGAGCTGCCCTTCGTCGTGCGCGGTGGCGGCACACCGCCGGCCTGCACCAAGCCGATCGGGCTGCTGGAACTCTGAGCGGCCCGCTCAGCGCAGCAGCAGCGCGGCGATCCGCAGCGCGATCTCCACCAGCGTCGGCGGCGAGCCGCCGCTGGATTCGGGCCATCCGGAGCTCGGCCATTCGCGGGCGCCTCCGCGGTCGCGGCGGGCGTTCTCCCGGTCGTAGCGTTTCTCGTAGTCGCCTCGCCAGAAGTGGCCATGCTTGCCGCCCGCCGGATCGCTGGGAGTGACATAGGAGGCCAGCCGGCGGCGGCGTTCCTGCTCCACCTCGTCCTCGGCGACGCGCCCGTCGTGCTCGAGCGCATCGAGCAAGGGCCCGAGTTCCTCCAGCGACGGCACCACCACCGCGTGATGGCAATGCCCGCAGCGCGTCTCGCGCGTCGGATCCATCGGTGCGCCGCAGCCGCGGCAGGCCCAGCCGACCGGCTTGCCGCCGCTGGGCATCAGCAGCGGCTCCGAGGGCGAGCGCCGGCGCAGCGCGTTCGTCAGGCGCGGCATGTCGATCATCACCAGCGGGCTCCGGCACCACGGGCAGTCCTCGCCCTTGCCGTCGGCCGGGCCACCGCAACTCAGGCAGCACAGCTGGCGCCGCTCCGCCTGCAGCGCGCCGCGCTCGGCGGGCAGCAGCGGCCGCACCAGGCCGCGCTCGGCCAGCATGCCGGCCTGGCTGTGCAGGTGGCCGCCGCAACCACCGCACTCCAGCACCGGGAAGCGCCCGTAGCGCGTGAGATTGCGGACCTCCTTCAGCGCCTTCGCGCAGAGCGGGCAGGCCCGGCTCGGCGCGTGCGGCACGTCCGCCTGGCGCAGCCGGTGCAGGTCGCGCAGCAGCTGGATCCAGGCGGCCGGGGACAGGTGCACCGACTCGCGCGCGTCGAACCACACCAGTCCGCAAGGGCCGCAGTGGTCGATGTCGACCGTCGCCGGCGCGTGATGGCCGGGCAGGCTCAGGTGGCGCATCGGGGCCCGGCACTGCGGGCAGTCGACCAGCGCGCCCTTGCGCAGCGGCAGGTCGGGGTCCATCGCCAACGGCGGCAGCGGCGGGGGCGCCTCCGGCACGGTGTCGGGGAAGTCGTCGCCCGGGCGGCGGCCTGGGGTGGTGGTCGGCAAGGACATGGCCGGGATTCTGGTCCATGCGCCGTTCGCCCCGATGGGGGGTTGCGCACGTCAGGCGCGTCATCGTGACGCGCGGCACGCGCCCTATAGTCCGGTTCTCGACGAGCGGCGGAGGTCAACGCCGCCGCCCCGCGACGACAAGGAACGCCCATGGTCAAGAAGCAACAGAAGACGGCCGCCCCGAAGCCGGCGAAAGGCCGCCGCAAGGACGCCGCCTCGGCGAAGGTCGCGGACACGCCGTTCGCGGAGCAGGTCAAGGCCTCGGCGCAGCAGATCTGGTCGGCGGGCCTGGCCGCCTTCGCCAAGGCGCAGGACCAGGGCGGCGCGATGCTGGACAAGCTGTCCGGCGACAGCGCCAAGGCCCAGGACCCGATGCGCGGCGCCGGGGAGAAGCTCGACAGCGCCGCGCGCCGGATGAGCGACCTGGCCGGCGAGGTCGGCAGCCGCGCCGGCCAGCACTGGGACAAGCTGGAATCGATCTTCGAGGACCGCGTCGCGCGCGCGCTCGCCCGGCTGGGCATGCCGGCGGCGGAAGAGGTCGCCCGGCTGCAGGCCCGCGTCGAGGCGCTGGCCGCCGAGGTCGCGATGCTGCGCGCCCAGGCAGCGCCGGGCGCGAAGGCCCAACCGGCCAAACCGGCCAAATCGCGCAAGGCCGAATCCGCCAAGTCCGAATCCCCAAAAACCGAATCGCCCAAGACCAAGGCGCCCAAGGCCCGGACCGTCCAGGCGGCCAAGTCGACCAAGGCGGCCAAGGCGGCCAAGCCTCGCGCACGCACCACCTGACCCCTTGAAGCGGCGCGCGTGGCGTGCGAAACGTCACGAATCGTTTCGGCATCCCCAGCGCACAGGGGGATGGCAGGCGGCGGGCGGTCTCGAACAATTCGACACAAGCGCAGACCTCCTGCGCGCCCCTTGTCGAACTTCCGAGTCCCGCCGCCATGAAGCGTCTGATTGCAGCCTCCCTCCTCGCCGCTCCGCTGTTCGCGTTGGCCGCGCCCGTCAACCTGGTCAACAACGGCAGCTTCGAGTCGACCGTGATCGGCAATGGCAGCTATGCCATCGTCAACAGCGTCGTCGGCTGGACCGTCGGCCCGCACGGGCTGGAAATCCGCAACAACGTCGCCGGCTCGGCCTTCAACGGCAGCAACTTCACCGAGCTGGACACCACCACCAACAGCTGGATCAGCCAGACGCTGAACACGGTGGCCGGCGCCTCGTACACGCTGAGCTTCGCCTACACCAACCGCCCGGACAACCAGGGCGCGGTGAGCAACGGCCTGACCTGGCAGATCGGCGACCTGAGCGGCAAGGTCGGCAACAACACCGACACCACCTGGCAGACCTTCAGCACCACCTTCACCGGCACCGGCAGCCCGATGACGCTGCGCTTCGGCGCGACCGGCCGCAGCGACTCCTACGGCACCTCGCTGGACAACGTGGTGGTGTCGACGCTGAGCGCCGGCGGCAACGCTTCCGCCGTGCCGGAACCGCACAGCCTGGCGCTGATGCTGGCCGGCCTGGGCGCGATGGGCTTCGTTGCCCGCCGCCGCAAGGGCGGCAAGGCCTGACACCAGGACAGGCGGGTCCTCGACGACTCGTTGGGAGCGCGACGTGGGGTAGAGACCGCGGACGCGCATGGAGACAAGGGCACCCCACGGGGTGCCCTTTCTCTTGGGCGGCGCGATGGCGCGCGCCCGGCACCTCAGCCCAGGTAGCGCGTCTCCAGGTGGCGGCGGAAGTGCGCCGGCGCCAGCGCCTCGCCGCTGGCGCGTCGCACCAGCTCCGGCGTCTCCCAGCGGCTGCCCTGCGACCAGATGCGGTCCTTGAGCCAGTCGAAGACCGGCGCGAGCTCGCCGCGCGCGATCTCCTCGTCGAGCGTCGGCCGCTCGCGGCGCATCGTCGCGAACCACTGCGCCGCGTACATCGCGCCCAGCGTGTAGCAGGGGAAGTAGCCGAAGAGGCCGCAGCCCCAGTGCACGTCCTGCATGCAACCGTCCTTGTAGTTGCCGCGCGTGTCCAGGCCCAGCAGCTCCTGCATCTTGCGGTCCCACAGCGCGGGGATGTCCTCGACCTCGATCTCGCCCTCGATCAGCGGGCGCTCGATCTCGTAGCGCAGGATCACATGGGCTGGGTAGGTCACCTCATCGGCGTCGACGCGGATGTAGCCCGGCGCCACGCGCGTCATCAGCTTGTGCAGGTTGTCCGCGGCGAATCCGCGCTGATGGCCCAGGTGGCGCTCCACCAGCGGCTGCAGCAGACCGGCGAAGCCGGGATGCGCGGCCAGCTGCATCTCGAAGGACAGGCTCTGGCTCTCGTGCAGGCCCATCGAGCGCGCCCGGGCCACCGGCAGCCCCAGCCACTCGCGCGGCAGGTTCTGCTCGTAGCGGCCGTGGCCGGTCTCGTGGATGGTGCCGGTCAGGCTCTGCAGGAAGCTGTCGTCGCGGTAGCGCGTGGTCATGCGCACGTCCTCGGGCACACCGCCGCAGAACGGATGGGCGCTCTCGTCCAGCCGGCCAGCCTCGAAGTCGAAGCCCAGCAGCTTCATCGCGTCCAGTCCGAGCGCCCGCTGCGCGGCTGCCGGGAACGGCCCCTGCGGGTGGAGGACGCTGTCGCGCGCCTGGCGGTCCATGACCTGCCCGATCAGCCCGGGCAGCCACTGGCGCAGGTCGCCGAAGACGCGGTCCACCTCCGCCGAGCGCATGCCGGGCTCGAACTGGTCGAGCAGCGCGTCGTAGCGGCTCAGGCCCGCGTCGTCGGCGAGGTACTGCGCCTCCTCCCGCGCGTAACGCACCACCGGGCGCAGGTTCTCGACGTAGCCGGCCCAGTCGTTGGCCGGGCGTTGCTGGCGCCATTGATGCTCGCAGTGCGAGTTGGCCAGCGAGCGGGCCTCGACCAGCCGCTGCGGCACCGCGTTGGCCGAGCGCCAGACGCGGCGCATCTCGCGCAGCGAGGCACGTTGGACATCGTCCAGCGGCTCCTGCGCGGCCTCGTCTAGCAGCTGTTTCAGCGCCGGGTCGGTGCCCAGCTGGTGCAGCAGGCCGTCCATCTCGGCCAGCGCCTCGGCGCGGGCCTGCGCGCCGCGCGACGGCATGAAGGCGGACTGGTCCCAGGACGCGATCGACTGCAGGTGGGACAGACGGTGGATGCGCTGGTGGCGCTGGCACAAGGCGTCATAGGCCGGGGTGCGGGGGGTGCTCATGGCGGGGTCTCCTGTCGGTGCCCCGCATTGTGCAAGCGTCGGCGCAGGGTCCCTCCAGTCACGTCCGACCGGGCGCGGCGCCGCGCTCAGTCCAGCATCGCGACACCCACCGAGGTCATCAGCAGGTAGCGCGCGAACTTGCCGATCGCCATGTAGCCGACGCAGGGCCAGAACGGCAGACGCAGCCAGCCCGCCAGCGCGCACAGCGGGTCGCCGACGATGGGCAGCCAGCTCATCAGGCAGGTCTTCGCGCCGAAGCGTCGCAGCCAGCCGAGCACCCGCTGGTCGCGCGGCGAGTGATGCACGGCCGCCTCGTAGGCGCGCTCCGCGCCGTAGCCCATCCACCAGGTGATCGCGCCGCCGAGGGTGTTGCCGACCGTGGCCACGAGGATCGCCGGCCAGAAGAGCTCCGGCTTCGCATGCACCAGCAGCAGCACCACCGGTTCCGACCCCATCGGCAGGAGCGTCGCCGACACCAGCGCCACGACGAACACCGCGCCCAGGCCCACCTGAGGGAGAGCCAGGGTCTCCAGCATCAGGTGAATCATGTGTTGCAGCCAAGCTTCCATGCGTGGGATTATCTGAAGACCATGTCCTTGCGCCGCCTTGCCGTCTCGTCGTTCGCGCTGATCGGCCTGGCCCTCGCGGGTCCGGGGCACGACGGCCGCCTGTCCCCCGCCGCGACCGCCCGGGCGCAGACCGCCCCGCCGTCCGCTTCCGCACAGGCAAGCGCGGCGCCCGGTCCGGCCAGCCCGCTGCCTCCCATCCCGGGCTGTCCGCTGCTGGTCGCCTCGGGCAACCCCCAGTACCCGCCCTACCTGTGGCGCGACCCGGCCGACGAGCAGAAGCTGGTCGGCGCCAATGCCGACCTGATGCAGTGGCTCGCGGCCGAGATCGGCATCCCGGTCGAGACCCGCTACGTCGGCCCCTGGGGCCGGGTGCAGGAGGAGATGCGCGCCGGTCGCATCGACCTGATCGCGGGCGCCTTCTTCACGCTGCCGCGCACCGAGTACATGGACTACTTCCACCCGGCTTTCCGCGAGACGCGCAGCGTGATCTGGACCCGCAGCGCCGCACCGGTGGCGTACAAGCGCTGGAGCGACCTCGCGCCCAAGCTGGGCGTTACGGTGATCAACAACAGCTTCGGCGTCGAGTTCGACAACTACGCGCGCCAGTCGCTCAAGATCAGCCAGGTCGCGAGCATCGAGCAGGCGATCCAGATGCTGCAGCGCGGCCGCGCCGACTACCTGATCTACGAGGACACGCCGGCCGAGGCCTATGTCGCGCGCAACGGCGGGCCGGCGATCCAGCCGCTGCTGCCGGCGATCGCGCGCGAGGGCCTGTACCTGACGCTGTCCCACCGCTCGCGCTGCAACACCCCCGAGCTGCGCGGCCGCCTCGCCCGCGCGGTCTACAAGCTGTCGCAGGAACGGGTGATGAACCGGCTGGTCGAGCAGGGCTTCGTGCTCTGGCGCAAGCAGCCGTCGCCCTGACGGCCCCACCCGCCGGAGGGATCGGGAGGGGAAGCCGGAGCGGTATACTTCTGCCTCTTTTTTGTGCAGCCTCCGCACCGCTCCCGATGTCCACGCCGCTGCCCGGCACGCTCACGCTGGGTTCCTTCGTCCTGCCGAACCGTCTGTTCGTCGCCCCGATGGCGGGCGTGACCGACCGGCCCTTCCGCGTCCTGTGCAAGAAGCTGGGCGCGGGCTACGCGGTCAGCGAGATGGTGACCTCGCGCAAGGACCTGTGGAACAGCCTGAAGACCTCCCGCCGCGCCAACCATGAGGGCGAGCCGGCGCCGATCTCGGTGCAGATCGCCGGCACCGACGCGGCCATGATGGCCGAGGCCGCCGCCTACAACATCGACCGCGGCGCGCAGATCATCGACATCAACATGGGCTGCCCCGCCAAGAAGGTCTGCAACAAGTGGGCGGGCTCGGCGCTGATGCAGGACGAGGCGCTGGCGCTGCAGATCGTGGAGGCCGTGGTCGCCGCCTGCGCGCCGCGCGGCGTGCCGGTGACGCTGAAGATGCGCACCGGCTGGTGCCAGGCCGAGAAGAACGCGGTGGCGCTGGCCCGGGCGGCGGAGTCCGCCGGCATCGCGATGGTGACCGTGCACGGCCGCACCCGCGAGCAGGGCTACACCGGCCACGCCGAATACGACACCATCGCCGCGGTCAAGGCCGCGCTGCGCATCCCGGTCGTCGCCAACGGCGACATCGACACCCCGCGCAAGGCCCGCGAAGTGCTGGCCGCCACCGGCGCCGACGCGATCATGGTCGGCCGCGCGGCGCAGGGGCGGCCCTGGATCTTCGCGGAGATCGCGCACTTCCTCGCCACCGGCGAGGAACTGCCGGCGCCCCGCGTCGCCGACGCCAAGCGCTGGCTGGTCGAGCACCTGCACGACCACTACGCGCTGTACGGCGAGCTCACCGGCATGCGCAGCGCGCGCAAGCACATCGGCTGGGCGGTGCGGGCGCTGCCCGGCGGCGAAGACTTCCGGCGCCGCATGAACGCGCTCGAGACCTGCGACGACCAGGTCCGCGCGCTCACCGACTGGCTCGATGCGCTGGCGGCCCACCACGAGCGCCTGCCCTACGTGCCGGCCGCCGATGACGCCGCGAACGACGGACAACACCAAGACGAAGACCAAGAAAGAAGGCTCACGGCATGACGCCCAAACCGATCGACTCCTGCATCCGCGAAAACCTGGAGGCCTACTTCCGCGACCTCGGCGGCGAGGCACCGCACTCGATGCACGAGATGCTGATCCGGCTCGTCGAGAAACCGCTGCTGGAGGTCGTCATGCAGCACAGCGACGGCAACCAGAGCAAGGCCGCCGAATGGCTGGGCATCAACCGCAACACCCTGCGCCGCAAGCTCGTCGAGCATAAGTTGATCTAAGACCACCCCTACCGGCTTCCGCCGGCCCCTCAAGGGGCGAACGCGGGAGCCCGGCAAAGCCGGATCTCCGCGTTCCGCTTGGTCACACCCGAATCCCCCCGCATCGAAGGAATGTTCATGGCCCAACTCACCGCCCTGATCTCGGTCTCCGACAAGACCGGCATCGTCGAATTCGCCCAGGCGCTGCATGCGCTGAACGTGCGCCTGCTGTCCACCGGCGGCACCGCCAAGCTGCTGGCCGACGCCGGCCTGCCGGTGACCGAGGTCGCCCAGCACACCGGCTTCCCCGAGATGCTGGACGGCCGCGTCAAGACGCTGCATCCGAAGATCCACGGCGGCCTGCTGGCGCGCCGCGACCTGCCCGAGCACGTCGCCGCGATCCAGCAGCACGGCATCGACACCATCGACATCCTGGCGGTGAATCTCTATCCCTTCGAGTCCACCGTCGCCAAGCCCGGCTGCACGCTGGAGGACGCGATCGAGAACATCGACATCGGCGGCCCGGCCATGGTCCGCAGCGCGGCCAAGAACTGGAAGGACGTGACGGTGCTGACCGACGCGTCGCAGTACGCGCAGGTGCTCGAGGAACTCAAGGCCCACGGCAAGACCAGCGACAAGACGCGCTTCGCCGCGTCGGTGGCCGCGTTCAACCGCATCGCGCAGTACGACGCGGCCATCAGCAACTACCTGAGCGCGCGCCTGGACGACGGCTCGCTGGCCGAGTACCCGGCGCAGATGAACAGCAGCTTCGTGAAGGTGCAGGACCTGCGCTACGGCGAGAACTCGCACCAGACCGCCGCGCTCTACCGCGACCTGTATCCGGCGCCCGGCTCGCTGGTGACCGGCAAGCAGTTGCAGGGCAAGGAGCTCAGCTACAACAACATCGCCGACGCGGACGCCGCCTGGGAGTGCGTGAAGAGCTTCGACACGCCGGCCTGCGTGATCGTCAAGCACGCGAATCCCTGCGGCGTGGCCGTCGCGGCGAGCGCCGCCGATGCCTACGCGAAGGCCTTCAAGACCGATCCGACCAGCGCCTTCGGCGGCATCATCGCGTTCAACCGCGAGGTGGACCGCGCCGCGGCCGAGCTGGTGTCCAAGCAGTTCGTCGAGGTGCTGATGGCGCCGTCCTTCAGCGCCGAGGCGCGCGAGATCTTCAAGGGCAAGGTCAACGTGCGCCTGCTCGAGATCGCGCTGCCGCCGGGCGGCGCGCGCCCCTGGGACCAGGGCCGCAACGCGCAGGACGTCAAGCGCGTCGGTTCGGGCCTGCTGGTGCAGACCGCCGACAACCACTTCCTGTCCAAGGCCGACCTGAAGGTCGTCACCACGCTGCAGCCGACGGCGCAGCAGCTCGATGACCTGATGTTCGCGTGGACTGTCGCGCAGTACGTCAAGAGCAACGCGATCGTGTTCTGCGGCAATGGCATGACGCTGGGCGTGGGCGCGGGCCAGATGAGCCGCATCGACTCGGCGCGCATCGCGTCGATCAAGGCGGAGAACGCCGGCCTGGCGCTGGCCGGCTCGGCGGTGGCCAGCGATGCGTTCTTCCCGTTCCGCGACGGCCTGGACGTGCTGGCCGACGCGGGCGCCTCCTGCGTGATCCAGCCGGGCGGCTCGATGCGCGACGACGAAGTCATCGCCGCGGCCAACGAGCGCGGCATCGCGATGGTCTTCACCGGCGTACGCCACTTCCGCCATTGAGCGCCTGCGCCTGCGCCGGGGGCCGGGTCTTGCCCGCCCCGCGCGCGCTCCGCTCCGCTTCAGGCCCGGCCCTCGCGCCGGGCCTTTTGCTTGGCGCGTCGCCGTTACCGGTGCCCTCGCTGGCGGCGCATCCCTGACACATCTCTGCCGTTAAGACCGCATCAATGCATGTACGTTCTGCAGAGCGGACCCACTCTGATTGGGGATACGGGGCCTAGGCACCCACTCATTTGCGTCGCGAGCCTGCAACTCCATATGCACTTTTTTACCGCAGCGTGACCTCTTGCATTGACCGGCCAAGTGCGGCGTTGATACCTTTCGCCCCGCATCGCCGAGATGCGATTTTTCTTTAGAGAGAAGTATTCGAATGACCAAGATTTCCGCCATCGTCGCCGCCGCCCTGCTGGCCGCCGGCGCCGCTCAAGCACAGACCCAGACCCAAGCCCCGCTGTACGGCGAACTGGGCTACACCTTCGTCAAGGTGAAGGCTGACGGCGGCCTGTCGGCCAAGCCGGGCGCCATCCGCGGCATCGTCGGCTACGACGTGCACCCGAACGTCGCCATCGAAGGCATGCTGGCCTTCGGCGTGTCGGACGACACCGTCGGCGGCGCCAAGATCAAGATCCCGCACAGCTACGGCCTGTTCGTGACCCCGAAGTACGCCTTCGACCAGTTCGAAGTCTTCGGCCGCCTGGGCTACGCCCACAGCAAGATCAAGGCTTCTGACGAAGACGGCTCCATCTCCGACAGCGGCGGCAGCTTTGCCTACGGCCTGGGCGCGAAGTACAACTTCGACAAGTCGATCTACGGCGCTGTCGACTACATGCGCTATTACAAGAAGGACGGCATCAAGGCCGACGGCTTCACGCTGAGCGTGGGCTACCGTTTCTGATCGTCGCGATCGCCTCGCGCGATCCGACCGGGCCTTCATCGGCCCGAATTGAAAGCCCGGCTCCGGCCGGGCTTTTTCTTTTGGCGCGCCGGCACGCACCGGATCCGCCACGGCTAGTCGCGCCCCTCTAGTCCAGGGTCGACGCGCTTGGCCCGCCACGCGAATGCGCATAGCCTTCGGCTCATTCCAAGCATCCGGCGGAGACACGCGATGGACCAAGCCCTGCACGAGCGCCTGCACCTGATCCTGGAGCAGCAGCGCGCGGCCTTCGACCGTGAACGCCTGCCCTCGCTCGCGCAGCGTCGCGACCGGCTGGAGCGGCTGCGGCGCATGACCGCCACACATGCGCAGGACCTGGCCGAGGCGATGTCCCGGGACTTCGGCCACCGCTCGCGGCATGAGAGCCTGCTGGCCGACCTCTTCACCGTCGAGTCCGGCGCGCGCCACGCGATCCGGCACCTCAAGCGCTGGATGGCCGTGCGGCGCGCGCCGACCGCGCTGCACTTCCTGCCCGCGTCCAACCGCCTGATGCCGCAGCCGCTCGGCGTGGTGGGCATCGTGGCGCCCTGGAACTATCCGTACTACCTGGCGATGGCGCCGGCGCTCGCCGCGCTGGCCGCGGGCAACCGCGTGATGATCAAGCCCTCCGAGCTGACGCCCGCGACGTCGGCGTTGATGGCGCGGCTCGTCGCCGAGCACTTCGCGCCCGACGAGATGACCGTCGTCACCGGCGACGCCGAGGTCGGCAAGGCCTTCACCCACCTGCCCTTCGATCACCTGTTCTTCACCGGCTCGACGCCGGTGGGCCGGCTGGTGGCGCAGGCCGCGGCGCAGCGCCTGACGCCGGTGACGCTGGAGCTGGGCGGCAAGTCGCCCGCGATCGTCGACCGCAGCGCCGATCTCGCGCTGGCCGCCGAGCGGATCGCCTTCGGCAAGCTGCTCAACGCCGGCCAGACCTGCGTCGCGCCGGACTACGTGCTGGCGCCCAAGGAGCTGGTGCAGCCGCTGGCCGACGCGATCGTGGCGGCGGTGCGGCGCTTCTATCCGCGCATCGACGGCAACCCCGACTACACCGCCATCGTCAGCCCGCGCCACCATGCGCGGCTGCGCGGCCTGCTGGACGACGCCCGCGCCCGCGGCGCGACGCTGCGTCCGACGCACGACGAGGCACCGGCCGATCGCCGCCTCGTGCCCACGCTGCTGCTGGGCACGACGCCCGACATGACGGTGATGCGCGAGGAGATCTTCGGCCCGCTGCTGCCCATCGTGCCCTACGGCCACGTGTCCGAGGCGATCGCGCAGGTCAACGCGGGCGACCGCCCGCTGGCGCTCTACTGGTTCGGCGAGGACCGGGCCGCGCGCGAGGACGTGCTGGCCCGCACCGTGGCCGGCGGCGTCACCGTCAACGACTGCATCTGGCACCTGGGCCAGGAGGAGCAGCCCTTCGGCGGCGTCGGCGCCAGCGGCATGGGCGCGTATCACGGCGTTTGGGGCTTCAACACCTTCAGCAAGCTCAAGCCGGTCTTCCTGCAGACGCGCTTCGCCGGCACCCGGTTGTTCCATCCGCCCTATGGCCGGACCTTCGACCGCCTGCTCGGCCTGCTGAAGAAGATCACATGAGCGCCGCGGACCGCGTCGACGCCGACATCGTGATCGTCGGCGGCGGCTCCGCGGGCGCGGTGCTGGCCAGCCGGCTCAGCGAGGACCCCGCCTGCCGCGTGCTGCTGCTGGAAGCCGGCGGCCGCGGCGACGGCTGGATCACGCGGACGCCCTTCGCCGGCGTGCTGCAGGTCGCGGCCAGGCTCAACAACTGGGGCTTCGAGACCGTGCCGCAGGCCGGCCTGAACGGGCGGCGCGGCTACCAGCCGCGCGGCAAGGCGCTGGGCGGTTCCTCGGCGATCAACGCGATGGTCTACACGCGCGGACATCGCAGCGACTACGACGCCTGGGCGGCGGCGGGCAATCCGGGCTGGGGTTACGACGAGCTGCTGCCGTACTTCGTGAAGGCCGAGCACAACGCGCGTTTCGGCGCGCCGTGGCACGGGCAGGACGGCCCGCTGCGCGTCGGCGACCTGCGCACCGACAGCCCGGTGCACGCGGCCTGGCTAGCCGCCGCGCGTGAATGCGGCCATCCGGTGCGCGAGGACTTCAACGGCGACGACATGGTGGGCCTGGGCGTCTACCAGGTCACGCAGCACGAGGGCGAGCGCTGGAGCGTCGCCCGCGGCTACCTGCATCCGATCCTCGGCCAGCGCCCCAACCTGCGCGTGGAGACCGGCGCACGCGCGCTGAAGCTGCTGCTGGAAGGCCGGCGCGCGATCGGCGTGGAGGTGCTGCAAGGCGGCCAGCGTCGGACGTTGCGCGCGGCGCGCGAGGTGCTCGTCTGCGCGGGGGCGCTGCAGTCGCCGCAGTTGCTGATGTGCTCGGGCATCGGCGACGGCGCCGCGCTGCAGGCGCTGGGCCTGCCGGTGGCGCACCACCTGCCGGGCGTCGGTCGCAACCTGCACGACCATCCGGACTTCGTCTTCGGCTACGCCTCGGACCGGCTCGAACTGGCCGGGCTGTCGCTGCGCGGCGGCTGGTCCTTCCTGCAGCAGGCCCGGCGCTACCGCCGCGAGCGGCGCGGCCTCGTCACCAGCAACTTCGCCGAATGCGGCGGGTTCCTCTCGACGCGCCCCGGCCTGCCGGCGCCCAACGTGCAGCTGCACCTGGTGGTGGCGCTGGTGGAGGACCATGCGCGGCGACTGCACCTGGGCCATGGGATGTCCTGCCACGTGTGCCTGCTGCGTCCGCGCAGCCGCGGCGCCCTGACGCTGGCGAGCGCCGATCCGCTGACCGCGCCGCGCATCGATCCGGCCTTCCTCGACCACCCCGAGGACGTGCGCGAGCTGATCGAGGGCTACAAGCTGACGCGCGACCTGATGCGCGCGCCGGCGATGCGGGCGCTGTGGCGGCGCGAGCTGTGGAGCGCCAACGTCGGCGACCACGGCAAGGGCAACGGCTCCGGCTCTGGTAACGACGACGACCAGGCGATCGAAGCGCTGCTGCGCGCGCGCGTCGACACCGTCTATCACCCGGTGGGCACCTGCCGCATGGGCGCTGACGCGCTGGCGGTGGTGGACGAGCGGCTGCGGGTGCGCGGCCTGGACGGGCTGCGCGTGGTGGACGCGTCGATCATGCCCAGCGTCATCAGCGGCAACACCAACGCGCCGGTGGTGGCGATCGCCGAGAAGGCGGCCGCGATGATCCAGCAGGGATAATCGCGCCCCATGGTCCTTGCCGAAATCACCGGCCTGTTCCTGTCCTGGCTGGCGCGCCTGATCACCGGCGCCCAGGGACACTGGAAAGGCTGCCCGCCGACGTCGGAACAACGCATCTACTTCGCCAACCATCAGAGCCATTTCGACTGGGTGCTGATCTGGGCCTCGCTGCCCGGCGAACTGCGCGCGCGTACCCGCCCGATCGCCGCGCGCGACTACTGGACGAGCTCCGCGCTCAAGACCTGGCTCACCACCGCCGTGTTCAACGCCGTCTACGTCAGCCGCACCCGCGCCACGCCGGACGAGGATCCGCTCGAGCCGCTGGTGGACGCGCTGCAGGGCGGCGACTCGCTGGTCATCTTCCCGGAGGGCACGCGCTCCAACAAGGGCGCGCCGCAGGCCTTCAAGGCCGGCCTCTATCACCTCTCCGAGCAGTTCCCCGAGGTGCAGCTGATCCCGACCTGGATCGACAACGTCCAGCGCGTCATGCCCAAGGGCGAGGTCGTGCCGGTGCCCATCCTCTGCACCGTCACCTTCGGCGCGCCGATCCGCATCGAGCCCGGCGAGGACAAGCGCGCGTTCCTGGAACGCGCCCGCGCCGCCGTGATGGCGCTGCGTCCGGGAGGGTGGAAGGAATGAGGTGGCTCAAGTCATTGAACACCGGCGAGCAGGTCGCCTTCCTGTTCGTCGTGCTGTTCGGCGCGCTGCTGCTGGTGAGCATCGGCTCGGTGCTGTGGTCGCTGCGCGAGCGGCCCGAGCAGGAGCAGGAAGCCTGGCAGGCGCGCTGGGCGCGGTTCCGGCATGAGCTCAACATGGTGTGGGTCGGCGCCTGCCTGTTCTGGGCCGCCTGGGTGTCGGGACCGGTCGGGGCGACGCTGCTGTTCGGCGTGTTCTCCTTCCTCGCCTTCCGCGAGTTCATCACCCTGCTGCACACCCGCCGGGCCGACCACCGCGGGCTGATCATGGCCTTCTTCGTGATCCTGCCGCTGCAGTACGTGCTGGTGGGCACGCGCCACTTCGACCTGTTCTCGGTGCTGATCCCGGTCTACGGCTTCCTGGCGATCCCGGTGGCCAGCGCGCTGGCGGACGATCCCGGCCGCTTCCTCGAGCGCAACGCCAAGATCCAGTGGGGCATCATGGTCTGCGTCTACGGGCTGTCGCACGCGCCGGCGCTGCTGCTGCTGGACATCCCCAAGTACCAGGGGCGCGGCGCCTTCCTGCTGTTCTTCCTGGTGGCGGTGGTGGCCTGCGGGCAGATCGCCCAGGCGGTCGCGACCAGCCGCTTCCGCGCCCGGCCGGTGGCGCGCCGCATCAGCCGCTCGTTCACGATGAAGGCTTGGTGGATCGGCGCGTTCGCGGCCGCCGTCGCCGGCGCGCTGCTTTACTGGATCACGCCCTTCAAGGCCGGCCAGGCCGCGATCGCGGCCTTCATCGCGGCCGGGTGCGGCAGCTTCGGCGTCTTCGTGATGCAGGCGCTCAAGCGCGACGCCGGCATCCATGCCTGGGGCAACCGCAGCGCGATCACCGGCGCGGTGGGGCTGCTGGACCGCATCGCGGTCATGTGCTTCGCGGCGCCGGTGTTCTTCCATTCGGTGCGGTGGTACTTCCGCGCCGCGACCTGAGGAGATCCGCCATGCGCATCCTGGGCATCGACCCCGGCCTGCAGACGACCGGCTTCGGCGTGATCGACGCGGACGGGCCGCGCCTGGCCTACGTGGCCAGCGGCACGATCAAGACCAACGCGCTGCCGACCGGCGACCTGCCCGGCCGGCTCAAGATCCTCTACGACGGCATCCGCGAGGTGGTGTCGCGCTACCAGCCGACCTGCGCGGCGGTGGAGATCATCTTCGTCAACGTCAACCCGCAGTCGACGCTGCTGCTGGGCCAGGCGCGCGGCGCGGCGCTGACGGCGCTGGTGTCCTGCGACCTGCATGTGTCAGAGTACACCGCGGTGCAGATGAAGAAGGCCATCACCGGTCACGGCGGCGCGGCCAAGGCGCAGGTGCAGGCGATGGTGGCGCGGCTGCTGGCGCTGCCCGGCGAGCCGGGCAAGGACGCGGCCGACGCGCTGGGCATCGCGATCATGGACGCGCATGCGCGGGTGTCCTTCGACGCGATGAGCCGCCAGACCACGCTGCAGCGGCGCCAGCACGCGCAGTTCAAGGGCTCGCGCACCTACTGAGGCCCAGGGCGGCGCTTCAGGGCTCGTCGTGCCAGTAGTCGAGGTCGCCCTCGCCGACCTTGCGCAGCGCCTCGAACGGGCGGTCGCCACCGATGCCGGCCTCGGCCATGAATTTGTTGGAGTCGGGATAGACGCAGATCTCGGGCTGCTCCATCGTGCTGATGGACAGGTATTTGATCGGCGCGTCCGAGGTGTTGATGATGTGGTGCGGGTACTCGGGACCGGCGGGGATGAAGATCACGTCGCCGGCCTTGATCGGCAGCCGCTCGCCGGCCACGCGCAGCGTGCCGGAGCCTTCCAGCACGATGAACATTTCCTCCTGCGCGTGATGCAGGTGGTAGGGGCAGGTGGTCTTGCCCGGCTCGACGATGTCATAGGACGCGCCGAGCTTGCTCGCGGCGGTGCCGCGCGCCAGCCGCGCGAAGCGCGACTCGTACAGCGGCTCCCGCTTGAACGCGGTCAGCTCGACTTCATGGAAATTGCGGATCAGTTGGGCGGCGAGCGCCTGGGCGCGATCGTTCATGCGGGGGTCTCCTTGCGCGACGACGGGGCGGGCTGACTTGAACCCGGGATCGCAGGCTAGCGTGTCCCCCCGTCGTCGGCAAACCCAAGTCAATGACGCCAGCGCGAGGGATTCTTAGCATGTGGCTCTTCCTCCACTGACCGCAGGAGTTCACCCATGCATTCGATCCAACTGACGGTGGCGTACGATCCGCGAATGAAACGCCCGCTGCAGATCCAAGCCGACTGGGATCCCGAGGCCTCGGTCTGGGTCGCCACGTCGGAGGACGTGCCTGGGTTGGCCACCGAGGCGGAGACGCTCGAGGCACTCGAGGCGAAGCTGAAGGTCCTCGTGCCCGAACTGCTGGAAGCGAACGGCCATCTTCCCGACGGTCCGGAGCTGTCGATGGAAGTGCTGGCGCGGCGCGTCAGCAGCACCTCGATCCACCTGCGCTGAGTCCCATGGGCGCCAGCTTCACGCCGGAGCTGGTCCGGATGCTCCGCGCCGCAGGTTGCTGTTTCGAGCGCCGCGGCAAGGGCGATCACGACATCTGGTTTTCCCCGCTGAGCCGTCTCCGCTTCCCGGTGGATCACCAGATCAAGTCGAGGCACCTTGCCAACGCGGTCCTGCGCCAGGCCGGCCTGGCCAAGCACTTCTGAGACAGCCCCGCGGGCGTCGCGCCCGGTGCGGATCGCAATGGCCTGCCGCCACCATGGCGATCCCTCGCCGGAAGGACGAAAGTCAGTTGGAATAACCGGCCTTCCTGCCGTGTTCATGCAATACCCCCACCTGATCCCAACCCAGGAGACCCCGCATGACGAAGACCCTCAAGCTCACCGCCGCCGCGCTGCTGATGGCCGCCGCCGGACTCGCCGCCGCGCAGACCGCGCCCGCGATGGCCAAGGACGGCGCGCTGGTCGGCGCCAACGACATGACGCTCTACACCTTCGACAAGGACGCTGCCGGCTCCGGCAAGAGCGTCTGCAACGGGCCGTGCGCCACCAACTGGCCGCCGCTGATGGCCCGCGCCGAGGACAAGGCCAGCGGCGACTGGTCCATCATCACCCGCGACGACGGCTCCAAGCAGTGGGCCTACAAGGGCAAGCCGCTGTACTTCTGGGTCAAGGACGCCAAGCCCGGCGACCGCAGCGGCGACGGCATCAACCAGGTCTGGCACACGGCGAAGCCCTGAACCGCTCCCCTGTTTCCGCGACCGCAGGCCGTCCGTCCCATGCCCCTCGTCCTCGACGAAGCCTTGCCGCTGCTACCGCGCCTGCGCCGCCACGCGCGGCTGCTGTGCGGCGATGCGGCGCGGGCGGACGACCTGCTCCAGGACACGCTCGAGCGCGCGGCCCGCAAGGGCGCGCTGTTCCATGCCGAGCCCGGCCCGACGCGCCTGGATGCGCTGCGCAACTGGCTGCTGACGCTGATGCATCGCCTCTACCTGAACCAGCGCCGCGATGCCCGCGAGGCCCTGCACGACTCGCTGGACGACGAGGACACACCGCAGCCGCTGGTCCATGAACCGCAGCAGCAGGTGGCCCTGCGCCTGGACCTCGAGCGGGCGCTGGCCGCGCTGCCCGCCGCCTCGCGCGAGATCCTGCTGCTGGTCTGTGTCGAGGAACTCAGCTACCAGGCCGCCGCCCAGGTGCTGGAAGTGCCGGTAGGCACGGTGATGTCGCGGCTGTCCCGCGCGCGGGAGCGGCTGCGGCAGTCGATGGACGGCGTCGCGCCGGCCCGCCCCCCGCTGCGAGTGGTGAAATGAGCGCCCCGCCATGACGCACGACGACCACGAACTCGACGACGCCACGCTCCACGCCTACGTGGACGGGCAACTCGAGCCCTCCCACGCCGCCGAAGTCGCCGACCGGCTGCTGCGCCAGCCGCGCGCCGCACAGCGGGTACTGGCCTGGCGCGAGCAACGCGAAGCCCTGCAGGCGCTGCATCGCGACTGGCTCGACGAACCGGTGCCCTCGCGCCTGAGCGCCGCGCTGCACCCGCCGGCCACGGCCGCCGTCGTCGCCTCGCCCTCCCCCTGGCCGCGCGCCTGGGCCGCCGCGCTGCTGGTGGCGCTGGGCCTGGGCGCGGGTGCCGCGGGCGGCTGGGGCGGTCACGGCTGGTGGCAGGGCAAGCAGCAGGCCGCCGCGCAGGCCGCCGCCCAAGCCGCCGCGCGCGCGGCGGGCCGCGATCCAACCGTCCCCGAATACGTCCGCGACGCCGCCATCGCCCACGCCGTCTACCAGCCGGAAAAGCGCCACCCCGTCGAGGTCGGTGCCGACCAGGCGGACCACCTCGTCCAGTGGCTGAGCAAGCGCCTGGGCGCGCAGCTGTACACCCCGGTGCTGCGCGATTACGGCTGGAAGCTGGTCGGCGGCCGCCTGCTGCCCGCGAGCGACGACCCCTCCGTCGGCGGCGCGCTGGCCCGCGCGCAGTTCATGTACGAGAACGACGCCGGCGAGCGCTTCACGCTGTACGTCAGCACCGGCGCGGCATCACCGGAAGCCCCGGTCGCCTTCCGCCTGACGCAGCGCACCGAGGGCGGCAGCACGACGCGCAGCTTGTACTGGATCGACGGCAAGCTGGCCTACGCGCTCAGCGGCAACTTCGACGAGAGACGCCTGCGCGTGCTCGCCGACCTGGTCCATGCCCGCATGGGCATGATTGCCCGCGCGGCCTCATCGCCCTGACCTTTCGGCATGAAAAGTCCGGCGGGCACAATGCGCCGCCATGTCGCTCACACGCCTGATCGCCGGCCACATACGCGGCCATTGGCGGCCCTATGCCGCCAGCGCGCTGATGCTCAGCACCATCGCCGTCCTGACGGTCTGGATCCCGCGTCAGGTGGGCCATGTCGTGGACGCGCTCGTCGCGCACCGCCTCGCCGGCTGGGACCTGATCGCCCAGTTGAGCCTGCTGGTGCTCGCCGGCCTGGCGATCTACCTGCTGCGCGTGGGCTGGCGCCTGGCGCTGTTCCGCACCGCCTATGAACTCGGCCGGCAGCTGCGCACCCGCCTCTACGCCCAACTGACGCGCCAGGGTCCGGCCTTCTTCCACGCCCAGCGCACCGGCGATCTGATGGCGCTCGCCACCAACGACGTCGACGCCATCGAGATGGCCGCCGGCGAGGCGCTGCTCGCCGCCTTCGACGGCTCGCTGACGCTGATCCTGGTGCTCGGGATGATGACGATCGGCGTCGACTGGCGCCTGGGCCTGGCCGCGCTGGTGCCCTTCCCCTTCATGGCCTATGCGTTCTGGCGCATCTCGACGCAGGTCCACGTCGCCTGGTCCGATTCGCTGACGCGCTTCTCCGCGCTGAACCAGCAGGTGCAGGACAGCCTCGCCGGCGTGCGCACCGTGCGGGCGCTGGGCCTCGTGCGGCGCAGCCGCGCGCAGTTCGGCGAGCTCGCGCGTGACGCCGGCGCGGCCGCCTACCAGGCGCAGCGCTGGGAGGCGATGTTCGAACCCGCCGTCGGCCTGTCGCTGGGCGCGGCCACGGTGATCGCGCTGGGCGTGGGCGCGTGGCTGGTCGGCACAAACCTGATCACCATCGGCCAGCTGACCGCCTTCACGATGTACCTGGGCCAGCTGATCTGGCCGATGTTCGCGGCGGGCTGGGTGCTGTCGCTGCTGGAGCGCGGCCGCGCCGCGTGGTCGCGGCTGCAGCCGGTGCTCGACGCACCGGCCGGCCTCGTCGACACCGGCACGCGCGAGCTGCCCGCGCAGGCGGACATCGCCTGGGACCGCGTGTCCTTCCGCTATCCCGGCATGGCGCAGCCGGCGCTCGAGGACATCACGCTGACGCTGCCGCCGGGCCGCACGCTGGGCATCGTCGGCGCGACGGGCTCGGGCAAGTCGACGCTGTTGCGGCTGCTGCTCCGGCAGTACGAACCGGATGCCGGCGCGGTGCGCCTGGGCGGCGTGCCCGCGCCGGAGATCCGGCTCGACGCACTGCGGCGCGGGCTGGCCTGGGTGCCGCAGGAGCCCTTCCTGTTCTCGGCCTCGGTGGCGGACAACATCGGGCTCGCGCGCCCGGACGCGACGCGCGAGCAGATCCTGGCGGTGGCCGAGCTGGCCGCCGTCCATGACGACATCGCGCGCCTGCCGCAGGGCTACGACACGCTGGTCGGCGAGCGCGGCGTGACGCTGTCCGGCGGCCAGCGCCAGCGCGTCGCGATCGCGCGGGCGCTGCTGGCGCAGGCGCCGGTGCTGCTGCTGGACGACGCGCTGTCGGCCGTGGACAGCGGCACCGAGACGCAGATCCTGGACCACTGGCGCGAGTTGCGGGAGCGCCATCCGGAGCGCAGCCTGGCGATCGTCAGCCACCGGCTCTCGGCGGTGATGGAGGCCGACGAGATCGTCGTGCTGAAGCAGGGCCGGATCGTCGAGCGCGGCCGGCATGAGGACCTCATCGCCCTGGGCGGCTGGTACGCCGGCCAATGGCGTTATCAACAACTGGAGGCCAGCCTTGACGCCGCCTGAGACCGCGTCCGGCACGGACGGCAAGACGCAGCCCGACCGCCACTCGCCGCGCGAGGCGCTGGCGCTGCTCGCGCAGGCCGCCGCACCGGAGCGCCGCGGCCTGGCCAAGGGCCTGGGCTGGCTGGTCGTGGCGGCCGCGCTCGAGGCCATCGGGCCCATCCTCGGCAAGCACTTCATCGACGCCCACGTGCTGCCGCGCGATTTCTCGCTCGGCCCGATGGCGCTGCTGCTGGGCGCGATGCTGCTGGCCGGCTGGGCCGCGAGTCTGCTGCGCTACGCGCAGCTGCGGCGCATGGCGGCGGTCGCGCAGCGCTCGGTGCTGCGCCTGCGCGAGCAGGTCTACGCCCATGTGCTGGCGCAGCCGATGGCCTTCTTCGACCGCAGCATCACCGGCCAGCTGCTGAGCCGCATCACCAACGACACGGACGCGGTCAACAACCTGTACCGGCAGGTGCTGTTCGTGATGCTGGACTCGACCATCGTCGTGGCCGGCGCGCTGGTCGCGATGGCCTGGCTGGACTGGCGGCTGATGCTGATCGTGCTGGCGCTGGTGCCGGCGAGCTCCGGGATCATCTGGCTCTACCAGCGCGCCAGCAGCGGCCCGGTGCAGAAGGCGCGGGCGCTGCGGGCCGAGCTCAACGCGCAGATGGCCGAGAGCATGGCCGGCATGGCGATGCTGCAGTCGGCCGGCGCCGCGCAGCGCTTCGCCGCGCGCTACGAGACGGCCAACCAGGCGCAGCTGCAGGCGCGCGTGCAGGAACTGCGCGCCAATGCCTGGCTGCTGCGGCCGGCGCTGGACCTGCTCAACGTGCTGCTGATCGTGACGGTGATCTACGGCTTCGGGCAGCGCGAGCTGTCGGGGATGGAGGTCGGCCTGCTCTACGCCTTCCTGGCCTACATCGCCCGGGTCGTCGAGCCGCTGATCCAGATCACGATGCAGTTCAGCCAACTGCAGCAGGCGCTGGTGGCAGCATCGCGGGTGCGCGCACTGCTGCGCGAGCCGTCCGAGCCGCGCTCGCACCGACCGGACCTGGTGGTCGGCGCCGGCGCGATCCGCTTCGAGCACCTGCACTTCGCCTACACGCCGGAGCAGCCGGTGCTGCGCGACCTGGACCTGGACATCCCCGCCGGCAGCTTCGTCGGCATCGCGGGCCACACGGGCTCGGGCAAGTCGACGCTGCTGGCGCTGCTGCTACGCTTCTATCAACCGCAGCAGGGCCGCATCCTGATCGACGGCCAGCCGCTGGCCCAACTGCCGGACGAGACCTTCCACGAGGCGCTCGGTCTGGTGCCGCAGGAGCCCTACCTGATCGCCGGCAGCGTGCGCGACAACATCCGCATGGGCCGGGCGATCCCCGACGAGCAGCTCGAGGCGGCGGCTCGCGCGGCGCGGGCGCACGACTTCCTGAGCGCGCTGCCGCAGGCTTACGACAGCCGGCTCGGCGACGGGGGGCTGGCGGTGTCCACCGGGCAGAAGCAGCTGATCGCGCTGGCACGCGCGCTGGCCGGGAATCCGCGCATCCTGCTGCTCGACGAGGCGACGGCCAACATCGACAGCGCGACCGAGGCGCAGGTCGGCGAGGCACTGCGCGCGCTGCGCGGCCGCGTGACGGTGATCGCGATCGCGCACCGCCTGTCGACGATCCGCGATGCCGACCAGATCGTGGTGCTCAACCACGGCCGCCTGTCCGAACGCGGCACGCACGAGGCGCTGATGGCGATCGAGGGCGGCATCTACCAGCGCCTGGTGCAGCTGCAGGCGCTGGAGGAGTGAGCAGGTCTGTGCCGAGCCGCGGCTGAAACGAAAGAAGCCCGGTCTTTCGACCGGGCTTCCGAGGGCCTCGAAGGGCAGGTTTCCAGAAGGTTCCCCGAAGGGCTGGAAGCTAGGAATGGCCTCAAAGGGCAGGACGGATTCTGCGCTTGGCGCGGGTGGACATCAAGACAGTGGTTCGAGTGGCTGCGTCGCATCGATGTGCAGCGCATATTCGCTTATCGGAACACGTCATCAATGCTCGTTGACCTTCGCCGCCTGCATCAGCAGGTCGAGCTTGGCCTTCATCTGGTCCTGCGGCGTGCCGGTCTCCGCCCGGTACTGGAAGGTGTAGAGCACCTCCGGCGCGGGCTGTGCGTCCGCGACGCTGGGGATCGCGCTGATGATCTGCCGGTCGTTCGCGCTCACCGCGACACCGTCATAGGGATGCGCGTGACGCAGCCGCTTGCTCCACTCGCGCTTCACCGCCTCGCTGCCGGACTCGGCGGGCGTTGCGTGCCGGAACACATCGATCTCGGTCTTCTCGTCGGGGTTGTAGGCCACGACACCGGCGATGCGGAGTTCATCCCCCGCCGGCGCGTGCTGGAAGGCGAGGTCCAGGCGCAGCCGACCACCCGGTTCGATCTTCTGCAGCTCGGGCCCGTAGGTGAACGCCAGACGGCGGTCGTCGAACGCGAAGCTGCGTCCATAGTCGACCTTCAGCACCGGCTCCGCCAGCGGCTTCGGCAGCAGGGGCCCCTGCTGCAGGAAGCGGTTCCAGTCGGACAGCTTGCCTTCGTAGGAGGCCGCGAAGAAGCCGGTCATCCGCTTCATCCGGTCGATCTGCCCGGCCAGGCCCAGCGCGCCCGCCCGGGCCTCGAAACCGACCGAGCCATCCGGCACCGGCAGGTCGAACGCCATCATCCAGTCGCTGCCGAACCAGGTCGTGACGTGCCAGAGCCGCACCTGCCAGACCCGGCCCCAGCCGTCGGTGAAGCGGGTGTCCTCGGTCGGGTTGCCCAAGGAGGCCACCTTGATCGTCTCCGCGTTGACGTGGATGGTGCCCGGTGACGCCTTGAGCACCAGGTCCCTGACCATGCGGGGATCGGCATACCACTTGGCCGGATCGATGCCCTCGGGCCGGTGCCGGTGGAACACCAGGTAGCCCTTGAACTCGGCCGCGTCCTGCCAGCCCTCGTGCCCGAGATCGAGCCGCGTGTAGTGCGGCTGCGTGATCACCCAGTCGCCGTTGCCGTTCTGCACGACGATGCCGGGCGCGCTGCGCTCGTAGAAGCCGTGCAGCAGCCGGTCGCTGCCGTTGCCGCGAGGAAAGGTGTCGTTGGCGTTCTCGGCGAGCAGGTCCCGCAGTTGGGCGGCATTGAACTCGTCGGCCGCTTTCATGTAGGCCTGCGACAGCTCGGCGAAGCGCTTGGGCGCGGGGATGTCGACCTTGAAGCGTGCCGACCGCGTCTTGTCGAAGACGGCGAAGCCGGTGACGCCGCGCGTGTCCGCGCTCACCACGCCGTCGGGCGCGCGCTTCACGAGCGCGATGGGGACGGCGATGTTGAGCGTGTTCTCGGTGGTGCGCATCGCCCGCACGATGCCGATCACGCGGCCCGAGGCGTCGACCAGCGGTCCGCCGCTGTTGCCGCCGGAGATCGGCGCGGAGAAGCGCATCCACGACCAGCGGCCGCTGTCCTCCTCCGGCGTGTCGGAGGTGTAGTTCCCTTCCCGCATGACGACGCCCTCGCCGAGCGCGTTGCCGACGGCATAGACCGTGCCGTTGAGCACCGGCTTCTCGTTGAGCGGCAGCGCGGCGACGCTGTCCGGCGGATTCGCCAGCGTGAACACCGCGAAGTCCTGGTCGACGGAGCCCTTGGTGACCTGGGCGATCGGATAGAGCTTGCCGGCCGCGTCGCGCAGCATCGGCTCGCCGCGCGAATCGCCGAACGAGGCGATCAGCACATGCATGGCGGTGACGAATTGGTGGTCGCCGATGGCGAAGGCGGTGCCGACCGACACGTACTTGTCGGCGCGCATCTGATAGGGCAGCAGCTCGTGCCAGGGCTTGTCGTAGCGGATGGACTCCTCGGCCGGCTTGGGCACGACGACCTCGAAGGTGGCCTCGCGCACCTGGCGCTGGATGTCGGGCTCCAGCGGCGCCGCGAGGGCGCCAGCGCAGAACTGCAGGCCAAGAATGCCAACACCGCCGAAGCGGACCATTGCCGCCAGTGCCCTTTTCATACATCCCCCCGTATGGCGACCGGAGGAAGGCCCGGCCGCTGGGGGATGCTGAGGTCGACAAGCTGCGCGGTGGTGTCGAGCGGGTGAAGAAGGATGAAGCGGCGGGCGGCGGCCGGTCAGGGGGTCACACCAGCAGGATCAACCGCTCCAGGATCAGCACCGAGAACGCGCCGATGCCGGCGATCACGGTCCACTTGATCAGCAGGATCGCGCGGCGGCGCCAGACCGGGCGCTTGGTGGCGATGTAGAGCGCGAAACACAGCAGCCCCGCCACGAGCAGCAGGGCGATGACGGTGCGGACGATCAGCATGGCATCGGCCCTTGCGATTGGGCGGCCGCAATCGCGAGCTCTTCGAGCGAATAGAAGTAGCGCGCGTGACTCACCCGCAGCGCCGCCTCGCTCGCTGCGCTGAACAGCACGATCTCGTTCTCACGATCGCTGCCCAGAAGGCTCAACTCCAGCTCCAGCCGATCATCCGCGGCACGGACGTGGTCCGCATCGTCGTACTTGTCGAACCGCAGCAGTTGCTGTGCACGGCGGTCGTAATGCACCAGAAAAATCATCGGAGCTCCAATCGTTCCGGAATGCTCAGCGTGCTGCAGCTTTCAGGATCGCTTGCATGCTTTTGGCCGGCCGCTGCGAGGAATGAGCGCCGGTAGTCATCCAGCGACCTCAGATCGGCCGCGGTGACGCACCCTTTCAGTCGTTTGCCCAGCTTCTGCAGCTGGCTCTGACTCAACGGCATGCGTCCCCAATCGCCTCAGCGCAACATCACCACGCCGGCGCCAACTCCGCGAACCCCGCCGGCGCGTCGCGCTCGTCCTCGAAGGTCACGATCTCGTACGCTTCCGCGTCCGCCAGCAGTTCGCGCAGCAGCAGGTTGTTCAGCGCGTGCCCGCCCTTGAACGAGGTGTACGCCGCCAGCAGCGGATGCCCCACCACCTGCATGTCGCCGATCGCGTCCAGGATCTTGTGCTTCACGAACTCGTCGTCGTAGCGCAGCCCCTCGGCATTCAGCACGCGGTAGTCGTCCACCACGATCGCGTTGTCCATGCTGCCGCCCAGCGTCAGCCCGCGCGAGCGCATCAGCTCGATGTCCTTGGTCATGCCGAAGGTGCGCGCCCGGGCGATTTCGCGCTTGTACTGGCCGCTGCCCATGTCGAACACGTAATGCTGGCCCGTCGCCGACACCGCCGGGTTGTCGAACTCAATCTGGAAGCTCAGCGTGTAGCCGTGATGCGGCACCAGCTTCGCCCACATCAGGCTCTTGCCCTCGCCCTTGCGCACCTCCACCGGCTTCTTCACCCGCAGGAACTGCTTGGGCGCGTTCTGCAGCTCGATGCCCGCGCTCTGCAGCAGGAAGACGTAGCTCGCCGCCGACCCGTCCAGCACCGGCACCTCGTCGGCGTTGATGTCGATCAGCAGGTTGTCGATGCCCAGGCCCGCGCAAGCCGACAGCAGGTGCTCGATCGTCTGCACCTTGGGCTGGCCGGGATCGCCGCCGGGGCTGATCGTGGTGGCCATGCGCGTGTCGCAGACGCTGTGCGTGTTGACCGGGATGTCGACCGGCTGGGCCAGGTCCACCCGACGGAACACGATGCCGGTGCCAGGCGCCGCGGGCCGCAAGGTGATCTCCACCTTCTGGCCGCTGTGGATGCCGACCCCGACCGCGCGGGTCAGCGATTTGATGGTGCGTTGCTTGAGCATGGGCGGCATTCTCCCAAATCGGGGTCAACCCTGCTGGACGACGGCCTCATGGTCCGCGCGCGCCACCGGCAAGCGCAGCGTCACCACCGTGCCGTGCCCCAGGCTGCTGTCCACCCGCAGGGACCCGCCCAGCACCTTCGCCCGGCGCTGCAAGCCACGCAGGCCGCGCCCCTGTGAAATCGTGCCGACGTCGAAGCCCTCGCCGTCGTCCTCGACCCGGATCTCCACGCGCCTGCCCAGGTCGCGCGTGACCACCCGCACCCGCGACGCCCGCGCATGCTTGAGCGCGTTGGTCAGCGCCTCCTGCATCAGGCGAAGCACATGCAGCGCGTCGGGCGGCTCCAGCCATTCCAGCGGCGGCAGGTCGTGCACGTCCCATTCCAGCTTGAGGCCGCCCAGCTGCAGCCGCTTGCCCAGCCGGTAGCGCATCGTCGCCAGCAGCGACACCAGGTCGTGGCCGACCGGCTCCAGCGAATCGATCACCAGCCGCAGGTCATCCACGCATTCGCGCAGCACGTCCACCACCTGCTCCTGCGGCATCGTGCCCTGCTCCACCGCGACCATCGCCGACAGCAGCGAGGACCCCAGCCCGTCGTGCATGTCCTGCATGATCCGCTGCCGCTCCAGCAGCAGCGCCTGCTGGCGCTCGACCTCGCGCAGCTTGTCGTGCTGCGCGCGCAGCTCGACGCTGCGCTCCTCCAGCCGCTGCGCCAGGTCCTCGTTGGCGCGCTCGACCTGGCGCAGCGCCTCGATGTAGCGGTACTGCACCGCATACAGGAAGCTGGCCAGGATCACCAGCGTCGCGAACGGCATCAGGTAGACATGCTCCGGCCACCACCAGCCCGCCAGCAGGCCGAGGTCGTGCACGCCAAGCGCCACCCCGATCACCAGCGCCGCCGCCATCACCCGCAGCTCGCGCGTGCCCTGGCGCCAGGCGACGCTCGCCACGAAGGCGGTGCCCGCCAGGCCCACCACCGCATTGCAGATGTGCAGCAGCACCAGGGCGTCGAAGCCGCGCCCCCACAGCGGCATCGACGCCAGGCTGGACACCAGCACGAACAGCGCCATGCCGCGTTCGAAGCGCGCGAAGCGCTGCCGCGCGAAGCGCAGCGCGAAGAGGAAGGTCAGCAGCATCACCCACGACATCGAGGCATGGGTCACCCACCAGAACCACTCGAGCGCGTCGCGGGTGCGCGGCAGGTCCAGGTGGTAATGCAGGTTGCGGACCAGCCAGGCGACGGTGGCCAGCGAGAACAGCAGGTAGGAGGAATCCTCGCGGCGCTTGAACCAGAGCAGCAGCGCGAACAGCCCCAGCGTCACCAGCGTCAGCCCGGTGGCCTGCGGCACGCCGATCTGCAGCACCCAGCGGCGATCGTGGCGCGGCTCCAGGTCCTCGCGCGCGCCCAGCCAGACGCTGGACACCGAGTAATAACCGGCCTGCATCACCGGCACGGCGATGACCACCTCGATCTCGCGCGCCTGCTGGATCTCGGTCAGCGCCGCCGGCAGCACCACCCACAAGGGCCGCACCCATTGCTCGCGCGCGCCGGACTGGTTGTCGAAGACCGGCCGCCAGCCGTCGTCGGTCTTGACCAGCACCGCTGCGGCCAGCGCCACCAGGCGCGGCATGTACAGCGCGACGCTGGTGGGCCAGCGCCCGTTAGGCGCCGCGTAGCGCAGGCGGTACCAGCGCATCTGGAAGCGCGGGGCGGCGCCGGTGGTGGTGGTCGCCTCGCGCTGCTGGAATTCAGGCAGCCGCACCGGTTGCCAAGCGGCGGGGTCCGACGGCGGCAGCAGCGCCTGCGGCAGAGCGCCGTCCTGGCCGTCCATCACGCGCAGCGCGCGCCACCAGGCCTTCAGTTGGTCCTGGGTCCACTCGCTGGTCGCGACCTCGGCCTCGGTCGCGCGCTGGGCGCCAGCGGCCGGCCCGCTGTCGGGCACCGGTCGCGCCGGCCCCAGGGGCGACGCCCGCGTGGCATGCGTGTCACGCGTCGCCCCGGTGAGCGGCATCGAGCTCGAGGCCGTCCCGTTCGAGGCCGGGCCGCCCGGTGCGGCTCGCGTCCCGCTGTCGGCATCGCCCGGTGGACCGATCTGACCGCCACTCGCGCCACGCCCTTGAGACCACGCAGTGACCGGCGCCGCGAGCATCAGCGCGAAGACCATGAGCAAGAGGAACGGCGCCATGGACGACGCCATGGACGACGCCAGGATCGACGGCTTCGAGGAACGCGACATCCATGCCTGCCGCACCCGCGCGACCGGCCCACTCGCCGCCGACATTCCATCCTCGCCCTGGACCATGCATTCGCTCTGTCTTGTGATCGGGCGCCAGTGTGCCGAAGTTCACGCAGCGGCACGAGCATTCAATTGCAACAGCCTCCCCCCGAAGGATGGGGGCGCAGCGACGCCGTCGTTCCGCCTTCCGAAAAGCAAAAGAGGCCATGCCCCCGCGAGGGGACATGGCCTTCAAGCTGATGGCGTTCGAGAAAGAGGTCGGTCTCAGTCCGCCTGCTTGCGCAGGAAGGCCGGGATCTCGATCTCGTCCATGCCGTTGGACGACAGCGCCTCCACCTTCGCGGCGGCGGTGCGGCCGTGGCGCCACACGCTCGGCACGCTCATGCCGCCGAAGTCCGAAGCCGTCATCGGCGCGGCGGCCGGCGCGCCCTGAGCGGCGGCGCTGCCCGGCATCACCACCGGCTGCGTCAGCACCGGCATGTTGTCGGTGCCGGTGCGCAGCTGCGGCTGCTGGACGACGAGCTGCGGTTGCTGGCGCGCCGCGGAACGCTGGCTCAGGCCAGTCGCGATCACGGTGACGCGCAGCTGGTCGCCCAGCGATTCGTCGTAGGCGGTGCCGTAAATGATGTGCGCATCTTCAGCGGCGTAGCGCTTGATCGCGGTCATCGCGTTGCGGCTCTCGGCCAGCTTGAAGTTGTTGCGGCTTGCCGCGATCAGCACCAGCACGCCACGCGCGCCGGACAGATCGATGCCTTCCAGCAGCGGGCAGGCCACGGCGCCTTCGGCGGCCTTGGTCGCGCGGTCCGGACCGGCCGCGACGGCCGTGCCCATCATCGCCTTGCCCGGCTCGCTCATCACGGTCTTCACGTCTTCGAAGTCGACGTTGACCAGACCCGGCATGTGGATGATGTCGGAGATGCCGCCGACCGCGTTCTTCAGCACGTCGTTGGCGTGCGCGAAGGCCTGGTCCTGCGTGACGTCGTCGCCCAGCACTTCCAGCAGCTTGTCGTTGAGCACGACGATCAGCGAATCGACATTCGCCTCGAGCTCCTGCAGGCCCAGGTCCGCGGCCTTGCCACGGCGGTTGCCTTCGAACTCGAACGGCTTGGTGACCACGCCGACGGTCAGGATGCCCATCTCCTTGGCCACGCGCGCGATCACCGGCGCCGCGCCGGTGCCGGTGCCGCCGCCCATGCCGGCGGTGATGAACAGCATGTGCGCGCCGGTGATGGATTCGCGGATGCGGGCTTCCGCTTCCTCGGCGGCCGATTTGCCGACCTCGGGTTTCGCGCCGGCGCCCAGGCCGGTATGGCCCAGTTGCAGGAGTTGATCGGCCTTGGAGCGATTCAGGGCTTGGGCATCCGTGTTGGCCACGATGAATTCCACGCCCTGGACACCTTGGCTGATCATGTGCTCGACCGCGTTGCCGCCGCCGCCGCCCACGCCGATCACCTTGATCTGGGTGCCCTGATCAAACTCTTCGATCATCTCGATCGCCATATCAAACCTCCTGTCCATATTGTGCAGTTGCCATCAGCAAAATAGAAGTGGGATCGGCCCTTTTTTAGGGGGCAAAACCCTCGAACGTCGTAAAGAAAGCGTGAGCCGATGAGTTCCGGCTTCTTAGAAATTTCCCAGGAACCAGTCTTTCGCGCGGCCGAACAGGGTCTTCACCGAACCCGCCTGCTGCGCCGCCTTGAATCCCCGTGTGCGCGAGAGCCGCGCTTCCTCCAACAAACCCATCACGGTCGCCGAACGGGGATTGGCAACCATGTCGAACAGCGCGCCGCCGTAAGTCGGATTCCCGCGACGCACCGGTTTCAGGAAAATGTCCTCGGCCAGTTCGACCATGCCCGGCATGACCGATGAACCGCCCGACAGCACGATGCCCGAGGACAGCAGTTCCTCGTAGCCGGAATCCCGGATGACCTGATGCACGAGGGAGAAGATTTCCTCCACGCGCGGTTCGATCACCCCGGCCAGTGCCTGTTTGGACAGCATGCGCGGCGCCCGATCGCCCAAACCCGGGACTTCGACCTGGTCGGCGGGATCGGCCAGCAATTGCTTGGCCACGCCATGCTCGACCTTGATTTCCTCCGCATCCTTGGTCGGGGTGCGCAGCGCCATCGCGATATCGCTGGTAATCAGGTCGCCGGCAATCGGAATCACCGCGGTATGGCGGATCGAGCCGCCGGTGAAGATCGCCACGTCGGTGGTGCCGGCGCCGATGTCGACCAGCGCCACGCCCAGGTCCCGCTCGTCGGAAGTGAGTGCAGCCAAACTGGAGGCGCTCGGGTTCAGTACGAGCTGCTCGACCTCCAGCCCGCAGCGGCGGACGCACTTGACGATGTTTTCCGCCGCGCTCTGGGCGCCGGTCACGATATGGACCTTGACCTCCAGCCGGCCGCCGCTCATGCCGATCGGCTCCTTGACCTCGTGGCCGTCGATGACGAATTCCTGCGGTTCCACCAGCAACAGGCGCTGGTCGTTCGGGATATTGATGGCCTTGGCGGTTTCCACCACCCGGGCGACATCCACCGGCGTCACTTCCTTGTCGCGCACGATGACCATGCCGGTCGAGTTCTGGCCGCGGATATGGCTGCCGGTAATCCCGGTGTAAACCCTCGAAATCCGGCAGTCGGCCATCATTTCGGCCTCTTTCAGCGCCTGCTGGATGGACTGGACGGTGGCATCGATATTCACCACGACGCCGCGTTTCAGGCCATGGCTGGGCGCCACGCCCAGGCCGGCGATGCGCAATTGGCCGTCCCCCATCACCTCGGCCACCACCGCCATGATCTTGGCGGTGCCGATGTCCAACCCGACGACCAAATCCTTGTATTCCTTGGCCATGCCTGTCCTCAATTCTTCTTGGCGCCCTTGGGCGCAGTGGTAACCGTCGTCACGCCGGCGAGCCGGACCGCATATCCGGATTCGTGGCGGAGGTCCGCCGATACCAGCGACGTGCGGTAGCGGGCGGTGATCTGCGGAATGCTGGCGATGAACTGGCCAAACCGGGCCACGACTTCAGCCTCGCTGCCCCGGCCGAGTTCAACGACCGCTCCCTTTTCCAGCGTGGCCTTCCAGGAACCGCGACCCGACAAATCCAGCCGGGCCACCCCTTCATCCAGTTTCCCGTGGGTCATGGGATCGAGCTGGCGCCACATCGCCAGCATCGCCGCCGACGATTTGGCCGGCCCGGCCAGGGTCGGCAGGTCCTCGTCCTCGACATCGCCCAGATTCGCCTCGAAGACCTCGCCGAAACTGTTGACCAACCGGGTATCGACGACCGCATCGCTGTCGGCATCGGCGTTCTCGGCCTTGGTTTCCCAATAGGCGGCGGGGCGGTGCTCCTCGAGCGCCACCACCAGGTGCAGCGGCCAGACGCGGCGCACCGTCGCATGACGCACCCAGGGCACGGCCTCGAAGGCGGCGCGCGCCTGCTGCAGGTTCATCGTCAGGAAGTTGCCCGACAGCCGCGGCAGCGCGTTCGCCCGCAGCGACGCGCTGCTGTTGCGGCTCACGTCGCCCTCGACGGTGATGGACTTGATCGAGAACGCCGGCTGCCGCGCCAGCCAATGCACCCCCACCGCCGCCGCGGCCAGCGCCACGGCGAGCAGCAGCAGGCCGGCCACCCCGTTCATCACTCGGATGTCCGGCGGCAGCGGGCTGGCGGTGTGGGTGAAGGTGGCGCCCATGGGAGGGGTGGTGGCGGTGGCTTGGGGGTGTCCTGTCAGCCGGCGTTCAGGCCTGGCTGTCCAGCCGCGCCTGCGACAGCAGGTACAGGCACAGCTTGGGATAGGAGATGCCGACGGCCGCGGCCGCCTTGGGCACCAGCGAGTGGGAGGTCATGCCCGGCGAGGTGTTGATCTCGAGCAGGAAGAGCTGGCCGTCGGACCTGCGTCGCATCACGTCCACCCGCCCCCAGCCGCGCGCGCCCAGCGAGCGGTAGGCGGCCAGCACCAGCTGCTGCACCCGGGCCTGCTCCTCGGGCGGCAACTGGCCGACGAGGTATTGCGTGGTGTCGGTGAAGTACTTGTTCTGGTAGTCGTAGTTGCCGCCTTCGGCCCGGATCTCGATGACCGGCAGCGCGATGGCGCCGGCGCCCTCGCCCAGCACCGGGCAGGTCAGTTCGGCGCCGTCGACGAACTCCTCGCACAGCACCTCGGCGTCGTACCTGGCCGCGAGCTCGACCGCCGCCTGCATGTCCGAATACCCCATCACCTTGGTCGCGCCGATCGACGAGCCCTCGTGCGGCGGCTTGACGAAGACCGGCAGGCCGAGTTCGTCCGGCACGGTGCGCACGCGCTCGCGCTGCAGCTCGTCGCGCCGCAGGCTCACCCAGCGCGGCGTGGACAGCTGGTCGGCCAGCCAGACGCGCTTGGTCGTGATCTTGTCCATCGCGATGGCCGAGGCCATCACGCCGGAGCCGGTGTAGGGGATGCCCATCAGCTCGAGCGCGCCCTGCACCGTGCCGTCCTCGCCGTGGCGGCCGTGCAGCGCGATGAAGGCGCGCTGGAAGCCTTCGGCCTTGAGCTCCAGCAGGTTGCGCTCGCCCGGATCGAAGGCGTGCGCATCGACGCCTTCGGATTGCAGCGCGGCCAGCACGCCGCTGCCCGACATCAGCGAGACCTCGCGCTCGGCCGAGTCCCCGCCGAAGAGCACGGCCACCTTGCCGAGCGCCTTGGCGTCGATGCGGCCGATGGCCAGCTGCTGAGAGAGCGTCGAGTGGATGTCGAGGTCTGCGGTCATGCGCGGCCTCCCTTCGTCATGAGTTCAACGGTGCGCGCGGGAACGGCGGCGATCGAGCCGGCCCCCATCACGATCACCACATCGCCGGCGCGCGCCTGGTGGGCGATCGCCTGCGGCAGTCCCTGCCAGTCGCCGACGAAGCCGGCCGCGGTGCCGCGGTCCGACACCGCGCGCGCCAGGCTTTCGCCGCTGATGCCGGGCAGCGGGGACTCGCTGGCGGCATAGATCTCGGTCAGCAGCACGCCGTCGGCCTGCGACAGAACCTCGGCGAAGGCCTCGAAGCAATCGCGGGTGCGGGTGTAGCGATGCGGCTGGAAGGCCAGCAGCAGGCGGCGGCCCGGATAGGCGCCGCGCGCGGCCTGCAGCACCGCCTGCATCTCCACCGGGTGATGGCCGTAGTCGTCGATCAGCAGCGCGGTGCCCGCGACGCCATCGGCCGCCGCCACCGGCAGCTCGCCATAGGACTGGAAGCGCCGGCCCACGCCGCCGAAGGTCGCCAGGCCTTGCAGCAGCGCGGCATCGTCCAGGCCCAGTTCCATCGCCATCGCGATCACCGACAGCGCGTTCAGCACGTTGTGCTGCCCGTTCAGGCGCAGCCGCACGTCCAGCGCGGGCAACTCGCGCCCCTGGCGGTCGCGGCGCAGCGCGGTGAAGCGCATGCCGCCGCCGGCCTCGGCGCGCACCTCGGTCGCGCGCACCGCGTTGTCCTCGCCCAGTCCGTACAGGACCACCGGGCGCGACACCATCGGCACGATGCTGCGCACGCCGGCGTCGTCGCCGCACAGCACCGCGGCGCCCCAGAACGGCATCAAGTGCAGGAAGTCGACGAAGGCCTGACGCAGACGGGCCATGTCGTGCCCGTAGGTGTCCATGTGGTCCGCGTCGATGTTGGTGACGATCGCCAGCTGCGGCAGCAGGTGCAGGAAGGACGCGTCCGATTCGTCGGCCTCGACCACCATGTGCGGCCCGCTGCCCAGCGCCGCGTTCGCGCCCGCCGCCAGCAACTGGCCGCCGATCGCGTAGCTCGGATCGAGCCCGGCCTGCAGCATCACCGTGGTCAGCAGCGAGGTCGTCGTCGTCTTGCCATGGGTGCCGGCCACCGCGATGCCCAGGCGCGGCCGCATCAGTTCGGCCAGCATCTGGGCGCGCAGCAGGACGGGGATGCCGTGCTGGTGGGCGGCCATCAGCTCCGGGTTGTCGGCCTTGATGGCGCTGGACTTGACCAGCACCTGCGCGTCGCCGACATGCTGGGCCGCATGGCCGATCTGCACCTCGACGCCCAGCGCGCGCAGGCGGCGCGTGGTGTCGCTCTCGCCCTGGTCGGAGCCGCTGACGCGATAGCCCTGCGCGGCCAGCAGCTCGGCGATGCCGCTCATGCCGGCGCCGCCGATGCCGGTGAAATGGATGTGCTGGATGGCGTGCTTCATGCGCGCGCTCCGTTCCCGGCGCCGCCGGAGCGGGCGCCCTTGGCGGCGACCAGCGCCTCGAGTTCATCGGCCACGCGCGAGGCCGCGCGCGGACGCGCCAGCGAGCGCGCCTTCGAGGCCATCGCCAGCCAGTGCTCGCGCGGCTGCTGCAGCAGGTCGAAGAGCGATTGCGCGCTCAGCTCGCCCTGCGGCAGGTGCGTGCCGGCGCCATGCTGCGCCATGTACTGCGCGTTGTCGCGCTGGTGCGAGGTCGTGCTGACGACCAGCGGCACCAGGATGCTGGCGACGCCGGCGGCGCACAGCTCGGACACCGTCACCGCGCCGGCGCGGCAGATCACCACGTCGGCCTCGGCCAGGCGCGTGGCCATGTCGGTGATGAAGGGCACGACCTCGGCCTGCACGCCGGCCTTGGCGTAGGCCGCCTGCACCAGCGGGAAGTTGGCCTCGCCGGTCTGGTGCGTGACCATCGGGCGCTGGTGCTCGTCCCACAGCGCGAGCGTCTGCGGCAGCACGTCGTTGATCGCGCGCGCGCCCAGCGAGCCGCCCACGACCAGCACCTTCAGCGGTCCGTTGCGGTCGGCGAAGCGCAGCTCGGGCGCGGGCAGATCCTCGATCTCGGCGCGCACCGGGTTGCCGGTGACGACGCTCTTCTTCTGCTGCGCGGCGGCCAGGCCGTCGAAGCCGAAGGCGATCTTGCGCGCCACCGGCGCCAGCGCCTTGTTGGACAGCAGCAGCGCCGCATCAGCGTTCACCAGCATCAGCGGGCGACGCATCACCCAGGCCATCAGGCCGCCGGGGAAGCAGACATAGCCGCCCATGCCCAGCACCGCGTCGGCCCTGCGGGCGGCGAAGATGTTGGCGCTCTGCGCGAAGGCCTTGAACAGCCGCACGACGCCCAGCAGCGAGTGCTTCAGGCCCTTGCCGCGCAGGCCGGCGAAGGACAACCGGTCCATCGGCAGACCCGACGGCGGCACCAGCTTGTTCTCCATGCCGGCCTCGGTGCCGAGCCAGGAGACGGTCCAGCCGCGGCGCTGCATCTCGGCCGCGACCGCGAGCCCCGGGATCACATGCCCGCCCGTTCCAGCGGCCATCACGACGAGGTGGCGAGTACTCATGCCCTCCCCCCTCGCATCAACTGTCGGTTCTCGATATCGATTCGCACGCAGATCGCCAATGCAATGCAGTTCAGGACGGTGGCCGAGCCGCCGTAGCTCATCAGCGGCAGCGTCAGGCCCTTGGTCGGCAGCGCGCCCAGGTTCACGCCCATGTTGATGAAGGCCTGGCCGCCCATCCAGATGCCGATGCCCTGCGCATACAGGCCCGCGAAGACGCGGTCCAGGGCCACCGCCTGCCGGCCGATGTGGAACAGCCGGCGCGACAGCCAGAAGAAGGCGAAGATCACGATCGCCACGCCGATGAAGCCGAGCTCCTCGCCGATGACGGCGAGCAGGAAGTCGGTGTGGGCCTCGGGCAGGTAGTGCAGCTTCTCGAGGCTGGATCCCAGGCCCTGGCCGAAGAACTCGCCGCGGCCGAAGGCGATCAGCGAGTGCGTCAGCTGGTAGGCCTTGCCCTGCGCGTATTTCTCGTCCCACGGGTTCAGATAGGCAAAGATGCGCTCGCGGCGGAAGTCGCTGAAGGTGATCATCAGCACGAAGGCGCCGATCAGCACCGCCACGCTGAGGAAGAACATGCGGCCGTTGACGCCGCCCAGGAACAGGATGCCCATCGCGATCGCCGCGATCACCATGAAGGCGCCCATGTCCGGCTCGGCCAGCAGCAGCATGCCGGTGAAGGCCAGCGCGGCGGCCATCGGCCACACGGCGCGCACGAAGTTCTCCTTCACCTCCATCTTGCGGACCATGTAGTTGGCCGCGTACATCGCGATGGCCAGCTTGGCCAGCTCGGAGGGCTGGAAGTTCATGACGCCCAGCGGCAGCCAGCGGCGCGCGCCGTTGACGCCTTTGCCCACATGCGGGATCAGCACGATCATCAGCAGCGCCAGCGCGATGACGAAGATCTTGGGCGCGTGGCGCTCCCAGAAGCTCACCGGCACCATCACGGTGATCCATCCCGCCAGCAGGCCGATCGCGATGAACAGGCTCTGCCGCACGAAGAAGTGCATCGGCGCGTACTTCGCGAACTTGGGGTTGTCCGGCAGCGCGATCGACGCCGAATAGACCATCAGCAGGCCCAGCGCCAGCAGCGCCAGCACGACCCAGACCAGCGTCAGGTCGAAGCCGAGGATGCGGGTGGGCTGGCCGGCGGAGGTGGAGACCCAGTCGCGCACCGGCACGTCGACGCCGCCGGCGGTCGCCGGCCGGCGCGACAGCAGCGCGCGGACGCGCTCGTTGAGCTGCTCGAGGACGGTCGCGGCGCTCATCCGACGAAGCCCTCGTCTTCGGCCAGCTCGCGCACGGTGGCGATGAACACCTCGGCGCGATGGGCGTAGTTGCGGAACATGTCCAGGCTGGCGCAGGCCGGGCTCAGCAGCACGCTGTCGCCGGACTGCGCCTGCGCGAGCGCCCAGTGCGTTGCCGCCTCGAGCGACTCATGGCGATGCATGAGCACGCCGCTGTCCTGGAGCGCCGCCTCGATCTGCGGCGCGTCGCGCCCAATCAGCGCAACCGCGCGCGCATGCAGTGCGATCGGCGTGGCCAGCGGGGAGAAGTCCTGCCCCTTGCCGTCGCCGCCCAGGATCATCACCAGCTTGGCCGGCGCGCGGTCGGCACCCAGGCCCATCACCGCCGCGACGGTCGCGCCGACGTTGGTGCCCTTGGAGTCGTCGTAGAAGTCCACGCCCTTGATCGCGGTGACGAACTCGACGCGGTGCGGCTCGCCGCGGTACTCGCGCAGGCCGTGCAGCATCGGCGCCAGCGGGCAGCCGATCGACGACGCCAGCGCCAGCGCCGCCAGTGCGTTGGCCGCGTTGTGGCGGCCGCGCACGCGCAGTGCGTCGGCCGGCATCAGGCGCTGGATCAGCAGTTCGTCCTCGTCGTCCTTGCGGCGCTTCAGGCCCTTGAGCTCTTCTTCCTGCTCGCGAGCGCGCACCAGCCAGGCCATGCCGTTCTCGACCAGCAGGCCGAAGTCGCCCGGGCGGCGCGGCGCGTCCAGCCCGAAGCGCACGACCTCGCGCTCGACGGTCTTGGCGGGCCGGCCCCGGCCCTGCTTCACCACGATCGGCGGGGGCACCAGCGCTTCGACCTCGGGATCGTCGCGGTTGATGACCAGCACGCCGTGCTCGCCGAAGATGCGGCCCTTGGCCCGCGCGTAGGCCGGCATGTCGCCGTGCCAGTCCAGGTGGTCCTGCGTGATGTTGAGCACCGCGCCGGCGCTGGGCTCGAAGCCCTTCACGCCGTCCAGCTGGAAGCTCGACAGCTCCAGCACCCAGACCTGCGGCAGCACCTCGAATTCCGCCGGCTTGGGCGGCGGCGGCTTGATCGGCAGCGGCTGCTCGTCGAGCAGCTCGGCCACGGTCTCGAGCGCGCTGCGCTCGTCGGCCGGGGCCTGCGCGGCCAGCGTCTCGGCGGGCGCTTCCGTCGGCGCCTCGACGGGCGCATCGACGGGCGCATCGATCGGCGAATCGGCTGTCGCTTCGCTCGGCACATCGGCCGTCGCTTCGAGCAGCGCCTCCTCGGACGCCTCGGCCGGTGTTTCCGTGGATGCTTCGGCGGACGCATCGACCGGCGCCAGCAGCGCCTCGGCGTTCGGCACCTCGGCCGCTGCCGAGCCCGGGGCAGCGCTCACCGCCTCGACCGCCAGGTCGACGACGGCCTCGATCTCCGCGTCTTTCGGCTGCGGCATCGGTTCCTTGTCGAGCGCGTCGCTCAAGGTGCCCAGCAGCGTCGGGCCGATGTTGCCGGCCATCGCAACCCGGCGGCCGGCGCGCTCGACCAGCAGCGCGGTCATGCTGGTGGTCGTCGTCTTGCCGTTGGTGCCGGTGATCGCGAGCACGCCCGGCTCGTAGCGGTACAGCGTCTTGAGCTCGGCCAGCGCCTGCGCGAACAGCTCGAGCTCGCCACGCAGGCGCAGGCCGATCTCCTCGGCGCGCGTCAGCAGCGGCTTCAGTCGCGCGTCCAGCGGCGACAGGCCGGGACTCTTCAGCAGCACCCAGCTGTGATCGATCGAGGCCAGCAGCTCGGGCGTGAACTCGCCATGCACGAACGCGGCCTCGGGCAGGCGCTCGCGCAGCGCGCCGAGCTGCGGCGGCTGCTCGCGGCTGTCCCACACCGTCACGCGCGCGCCCAGGCGCGCGGCCCAGGCCGCCATCGCGAGCCCGGAATCGCCCAGGCCGAGCACGAACGCGTGCCGGTCCTGGTAGAGGGTGGGGAAGCGGATCGGGGTCATCGTCGTCGCGTCCCGATCAGCGCAGCTTCAGGCTGGCCAGGCCCACCAGGCACAGCAGCATCGTGATGATCCAGAACCGGATGACGACCTGCGTCTCCTTCCAGCCCGACTTCTCGAAGTGGTGGTGCAGCGGCGCCATCTTGAAGATGCGCCGGCCCTCGCCGTACTTCTTCTTCGTGTACTTGAACCAGGTCACCTGAAGCATCACCGACAGCACCTCGGCGACGAAGACGCCGCCCATGATGCCCAGCACGATCTCCTGGCGCGTGATCACGGCCAGCGTGCCCAGGCCGCCGCCCAGCGCCAGCGCGCCGACGTCGCCCATGAAGACCTGCGCCGGATGCGCGTTGAACCACAGGAAGGCCAGGCCAGCGCCCGCGAGCGCGGCGCAGAAGATCAGCAGCTCGCCGGCGCCCGGAATGTAGGGGAACAGCAGGTAGCGGCTGTAGACCGACGAGCCGGTCACGTACGCGAAGACGCCCAGCGCCGAGCCCACCATCACCACCGGCATGATGGCCAGGCCGTCCAGGCCGTCGGTGAAGTTCACCGCATTGCTGGTGCCCACGATCACGAGGTAGGACAGGCCGATGAAGCCGAACACGCCCAGCGGATAGCTGATCGACTTGAAGAACGGCAGCATCAGGTCGGCCTTGGGCGGAAGCTCGGTCGAGAAGCCGCTGGTGACCCAGCGGAAGAACAGCTGCACGACGCCGAGGAAGCTGGTCTCCGAGACGCTGAAGGCCAGGTAGATCGCGGCGATCAGGCCGATGATCGACTGCCACAGGAACTTCTCCCGCGAGCGCATGCCCTCGGGGTCCTTGTTGACGACCTTGCGGTAGTCGTCGACCCAGCCGATCAGGCCGAAGCCCATGGTCACCAGCATCACCACCCAGACGAAGCGGTTGGACCAGTCGAACCACAGCAGCGTCGAGATGCCGATGCCGATCAGCACCAGCACGCCGCCCATGGTCGGGGTGCCGCTCTTGGCCAGGTGCTGCTGCACGCCGTATTCGCGGATCGGCTGGCCGATCTTGAGTTCGGTCAGCCGGCGGATCACCCACGGGCCGAAGGCCAGGCCGATCAGCAGCGCGGTCAGCGCCGCCATCACCGCGCGGAAGGTGATGTACTGGAAGACGCGCAGGAACCCCAGTTCAGGGAAATAGGTCTGCAGCCACTGGGCCAGACTAAGCAGCATGGGGGTCTCCTGGGCCGCCGGACTGCAAGGCGGCCACGATCTGTTCCATCTTCATGAAGCGCGAGCCCTTCACGAGGATGTTCTGTACTTGCGGCGCGTCCTTCAGCGCGCCGATCAGCTCGGCGACGCTGTCGAACGCGCGGGCACCCGCGCCGTAGGCGGACGCGGCGTCCCGCGCGGCGGCGCCGGCGGTCCACAGCGCCGACAGGCCCTGGTCCGCCGCATGCGCGCCGACCTCCTGGTGGAAGGCCGGGCCCTGCTCGCCGACCTCGCCCATGTCGCCGAGGATCAGCCAGGACGCGCCCGGCAGTTCGGCCAGCACGTCGATGGCGGCGCGCACGCTGTCGGGGTTGGCGTTGTAGCTGTCGTCGATGAGCGTGACGCGGCGGCCCTGCCACACCGCCGTCTGCAGCGCCGAGCGGCCCTTGACCGCCTTGAAGGCCTGCAGTCCCTCGCGGATCGCCGCCAGCGGCGCGCCGGCCGCCAGCGTGCAGGCGGCGGCGGCCAGCGCGTTGCGCACGTTGTGCTGGCCGGCCATCGCCAGGGCCACCGGCACGGTGCCGGCCGGCGTCAGGATCTCGATCGCCCAGTGACCGGCGGCGCCCGTGGCGGCGCTCGCCTCGGTCGGCGCGACCCACTGCGCGCGGCCCATCACGTCGGCCTGGCCCTGCAGGGCGAAGCTGAGCGTGCCGCGGCCGGCGGCCTGTTCCTGCCACACCGGCGCGCAGGGATCCTCGGCCGGGAACACCGCCACACCGGCGGTGCCCAGCGCGCCGATCACCGCGCCGTTCTCGCGCGCGACGGCCTCGACCGTGTGCATGAACTCCTGGTGCTCGCGCTGCGCGTTGTTGACCAGCGCCACCGTGGGCTGCGTCATCGCGGCCAGCGGCGCGATCTCGCCCGGATGGTTCATGCCGAGCTCGACGACCGCGGCGCGATGCCACACGACCTCGTTCTGGCGCAGGCGCAGCAGCGTCAGCGGCACGCCGATCTCGTTGTTGAAGTTGCCCTCGGTCGCGAGCATCGCCGCGTCGCCCAGCCAGGCGCGCAGGATGGACGCGATCATCTGCGTCACCGTGGTCTTGCCGTTGCTGCCGGTGACCGCGATGACGGGCAGGTGCTGCTGCTCGCGCCAGGCCTGCGACAGCAGGCCCAGCGCCGCCTTCGCGTCGGGCACCAGCAGCCCGTCCAGGCCGGCCTCGGCCAGGCCGCGCTCGGCCAGGGCCGCGGCGGCGCCGCTGGCCTTGGCCTGGGCCAGGAAGTCGTTGGCATCGAAGCGCTCGCCACGCAGCGCGACAAACAGGTCGCCGGCACGCAGCGTGCGGGTGTCGGTGTGCACGCGCAGCAGCGGCGTGGCCGGGTCACCGACCAGCGTGGTCGCCGGCAGCAGCGGCGACAGCAGCGCGAAGGCGCGGCCCAGCGTCATGAAGGGCACCGCCGGCGCGCCGGGCGCGGTCGAGGCGATGGTCGTGGTGGCGTCGCTCACAGCCCCGCCCTTTCGATCAGCGCGGCCCGCGCGGCCTGCACATCGGAGAACGCGCGGCGCTCGCCGTGGATCTCCTGGTAGTCCTCGTGGCCCTTGCCGGCGATCAGCACGACGTCGCGCGCGCCCGCCTGGTCCACCGCGCGCGCGATCGCCACGGCGCGGTCCGCGATCACCTCGCGCGCCGCATCCGCCGGCAGGCCGGCCTCGATGTCGGCCAGGATCTTCAGCGGATCCTCGGTGCGCGGGTTGTCGCTGGTCAGCACGACCTGCGCCGCCAGCTTCGCCGCGATCGCGCCCATCAGCGGACGCTTGCCCGGATCGCGGTCACCGCCGCAGCCGAAGACCACGCGTAGCTCGCCGCCGCGCGCCGCGGCCAGCGGCTGCAGCGCGCCCAGCGCCTTCTCGAGCGCGTCCGGCGTGTGGGCGTAGTCGACCACCACCTGCGGCAGCTCGCGGCCGCTGCCCACCCGCTGCATGCGGCCCGGCACCGGCGTGACCAGCGCCGCCACGCGGGCGATGTCGTCCAGGCCGTGGCCCAGTGCGCGCAGGCCGGCGATGACGCCCAGCAGGTTGGACACGTTGTAGTCGCCGATCAGGCCGGTCTGCACCGGCACCGACGCGGCGCCCTCGCGCAGCGTGAAGGCCAGCCCGTGCGCGTCATGGCGCAGCTCGGTGGCGCTCAGGCGCGCGTCGGCGCGGTCCAGGCCGTAGGTCCAGACATCCAGCCGGCCCGCGGCGCCCAGTTCGGCCGCCAGTTCGGCGCCCTTGGGATCGTCCAGGTTCAGCACCGCGGCCTTCAGGCCCTCCCACGCGAAGAGCTTGCGCTTGGCCGCCCAGTAGGCCTCCATGCCGCCGTGGTAGTCCAGGTGGTCCTGCGTGAAGTTGGTGAACAGCGCGACCTGGATGTAGGTGCCGGTCAGCCGGTGTTCCTCGATGCCGATCGACGAGGCCTCGATCGCGCAGGCGCCGAAGCCATCGTCGGCCATGCGCTTGAAGGCTTCCTGCAGCCGCACCGGATCGGGCGTGGTCAGGCCGGTGGCCTCGATCGAGGCGTTCGTCGTCGCGCCCGGCACCGGCGGCTGACCCACGCCCAGCGTGCCGATCACGCCGCAGCGCGCGCCCAGCAGCGTCAGCGCCTGCGCGATCCACCAGGCGCTGGAGGTCTTGCCATTGGTGCCGGTCACGGCCAGCACGCTCAGCCGCTGGCTGGGCTCGCCGTAGAAGGCCGAGGCGATGCGGCCGCAGTTGGCCTTGAGGTCGGGCAGCGACGCGATGCGTGCGTCGGTGAAACCGTACTCGGCCGCGCCCGCATGCTCGACCAGCGCGGTCGCCGCGCCCGCGGCCAGCGCGCCGGCGACGAACTGGCGGGCGTCCTTCGCGTAGCCGGGCCAGGCGATGAACGCGTCGCCGGCGCCGACGGCGCGGCTGTCCGTGCGCAGCTGGCCGCTGGGCGTCCATTCCAGGAGCCAGCGGGCGGCGGCTTCAGGGGATTTCAGGTGCATCAACATGGTTCGTGCCCGCTCAGAAACTCTCGTCGACGGCTTGCAGCCGTTGCTGCGCCACGATCTGCGGCTTGACGTCCAGGTCGGGCGGCTCGCCCAGCAGGCGCAGCGTCTGGGCCACCACCTGGCTGAACACCGGTCCGGCGACGGCGCCGCCGAAGTACTGGCCGTTCTTCGGCTCGTCGACCATCACCGCCACGATGATGCGCGGCTTGGAAATCGGTGCGATGCCCACGAACCAGGAACGGTATTTGTGGCTCGCATAGCCCTTGCCTTCCTGCTTGTGGGCGGTGCCGGACTTGCCGCCGACGCTGTAGCCCTGGACCATCGCCTGCGGCGCGGTGCCGCCTGGGCCGGCCGCCATCTGCAGCATGCCGCGGATGTCCGCGGCGACCTTGGGGCTGAAGACCTTGATGCCCACCACCGGCTGGTCCGCCGGATGCTTGGTCATCGTGATCGGGATGATGTCGCCGTCGCGGGCGAAGACGGTATAGGCGCGCGCCAGCTGCAGCAGCGAGGCCGACAGGCCGTAGCCGTAGCTCATCGTCGCCTGCTCGATCGGACGCCAGCTCTTCCACGGCCGCAGCTTGCCGGTCACCGCGCCGGGGAAATCGATCTGCGGGCGCTGGCCCAGGCCGATCGCGGTGAACATCTCGTGCATCTCGCGCGGCTGCATCATCAGCGCCAGCCGCGCCGCGCCGATGTTGCTGGACTTCTGGATCACCTGCTGCACGGTCAGGTCGCCGTGCGGGTGCGCGTCGGTGGGCGACCAGCCGGAGATGACCACGCTGCGCGGGCCGGTGCTCAGCAGCGTGTCGGGACGCACGCGGCCGGTCTCCAGCGCCAGGCCGGCGGTGAACGGCTTCATCGTCGAGCCGGGCTCGAAGACGTCGGTCAGCGCGCGGTTGCGCAGTTGCTCGCCGGACAGATTCTGGCGGTGGCCAGGGTCGTAGCTGGGGTAGTTGGCCAGCGCGAGGATCTCGCCGGTATGCACGTCCAGCACCACCACCGAGCCGGCCTTGGCCTTGTTCTCGGCCACCGCGTCGCGCACGCGCTGGTAGGCGAAGAACTGCACCTTGGCGTCGATCGACAGCTCGATGTCCTTGCCGTTGGTCTCGGGCACGCGCTCGCCGATGTCCTCGACGACGCGCCCCAGCCGGTCGCGCACGACCGAGCGCGAGCCGTCGCGCCCCTGCAGGTCCTTCTGGAAGGCCAGCTCGATGCCCTCCTGGCCCTTTTCCTCGATGTTGGTGAAGCCGACGATGTGCGCGGCGGCCTCGCCCTCGGGGTACTGGCGCTTGTACTCGCGGTCCTGGAACACGCCCTTGAGGCCGAGCTCCTTGATCTTGCGCGCGGTCTCGTCGTCGGCCTGGCGACGCAGGAAGACGAAGCGGCTGTTCGGATCCAGCCGCTTGTCGAGCTCGGCGCGCGACATGTCCAGGATCTTGGCGAGCTGGCGGCGCTTCTCGGGATCGGTATCGACCTCCTTGGGAAAGGCCCAGATCGACGGCACCGCGACGCTGGCGGCGAGCACCTGCCCGCTGCGGTCGCTGATCTTGCCGCGGCTGGCCGGCAGCTCCATCTTGTGGGCGTAGCGGGCCTCGCCCTGGCGCTGGAAGAAGTCCTCGCCGATCAGCTGGATGTAGGCGGCGCGCGCCAGCAAGCCGGTGAATGCCAGGCCCACCAGCGCGACCAGGAAGCGCGAGCGCCACGGCGGCGTCTTGGACGCCAGCAGCGGGCTGCTGGAATAGCTGACGCCGCGCGTGGGCGCGTTGCGGGCCGCGCCGCGCGCGCCCTGGCCGAGCTTCTTGCCAAGTCTGCCGATCACCGCGCCGCTCCCTGCGGGGCACGCATGCCGCGCACACCGCTGGCTTCGATCGCCGGCGCGTCCGGATTGAAGGTGATCGCGGGCGAGATGGGCCGCATCTTCAGCCGCTCCCGCGCGACCTGCTCCACGCGCAGGTTGGTCGCCTGCGCCTGGCGGTCGGCCATCAGCTTCTGGTAGTCGGCCTCCAGCCGGCGGCCCTCGGTCTGCGCGCGGTCCAGTTCGGTGAACAGCCGGCGCGACTCGTAGGCGCTGCGCACCATGTAGATGCCGGAGACCATCACCGCGACGAGCAGCAGCAGGTTCAGGCGGCCGATCATCGACGGCCTCCCTTCTTCTGCTTGCCGGTGGACTCGGGCACCGGCGCCGGGATCGGCGCCTCGGTGCGCTCGGCCACGCGCAGGATCGCGGAGCGCGCGCGCGGGTTGCCCTGCACCTCGGCCTCGCTGGGCATGACGCGGGCGATGGCGCGCAGCGGTTGCGGCCTGGGTGCGGCGAAGGGGGCGCGGCGGTCGAACTCCTCCTTGCTGTGCGAGGCGATGAAGTTCTTGACGATGCGGTCTTCCAGCGAGTGGAAGCTGATCACCGCCAGCCGGCCGCCCGGCTTGAGCCGCGCGAGCGCCGCGTTCAATCCCTGCTGCAGTTCCTCAAGCTCGGCGTTGACGAATATCCGTAGAGCCTGAAATGTGCGCGTTGAAGGGTCCTTGCCCGGCTCGCGGGTTTTGACCGCACCAGCCACGACTTGGGAAAGCTCGGCGGTTGTCCGGACAGGACGCCCGCCTTCCCGGCGAGCCACAAGCGCCTTTGCAATCGGGAGAGCAAACCGTTCTTCGCCATAGTCGCGGATCACCTGTGCGAGTTGGGACACCTCCGCCCGGGCGATGAAGTCCGCGGCGCTTTCGCCCCGCGTCGTGTCCATGCGCATGTCGAGGGGGCCGTCGAAGCGGAAGCTGAAGCCGCGCTCCGGGTTGTCGATCTGCGGGCTGGAGACGCCCAGGTCCAGCAGGATGCCGTCGACCAGGCCGACGCCCAGCGCGTCGAGTTGCGCGGCCATGTCGGCGAACGCGCTGTGGCAAATGTGGAAACGCGGGTCGTCGACCCGCGTTGGTCCGGAGGTCGCGGCCGCGACCGCCTCGGGGTCGCGGTCGATCGCGATCAGGCGCCCCTCCTCCCCGAGCCGCGACAGCAGCAGCCGCGAATGGCCGCCCCGACCGAAGGTGCCGTCGACGTAGATGCCAGCGGGGGTCGTGAACGCGCCATCGACCGTCTCGTGCAGCAGCACGGTCGTGTGGGTGAAGGCGGCGGGGGTGGACTGCTCGCTCATGAGGCTCAGAAGCTGAAGTCCTGGAGCACGGCCGGCATCTCGGACTGCATGATGGCGGCCTCGTGCGCGGCATAGGCCTGGGCATCCCAGAGCTCGAAGTGGCTGCCCATGCCCAGCAGCATGGTGTCCTTCTGCAGGCCGGCCGAGGCGCGCAGTTCCGGCGCGATCAGCACGCGGGCGGCGGCATCGATCTCGACATCCTGCGCGTTGCCGAGGAAGACGCGCTTCCAGCCGGCGGCGGACATCGGCAGCGCGGCGACCTTGTCGCGGAACTGCTCCCAGGCGGGACGGGGGAAGACCATGAGGCAGCCTTCCGGGTGCTTGGTCAGCGTCAGCTGGCCGCCGCATAGCGCCTGCAGGACCTCGCGGTGCCGCGCAGGGACGGTCAAGCGCCCCTTGGCGTCCAACGCCAAGGCACTCGCCCCCTGAAACACGACATTCGCCACTTTGCCCCACCGAATTGCACTTTCTCCCACTTTAATGGCGAGACCGGCTCCGGTCAAGGAAATTTGGCGTTTTTCCCAATCAAATCAATTACTTAGCCAGTATTCTCACGCCATTGCGCAAAATAAAAGTCGTTCTAAATGAAGGACTTAACAAACGGTGTGGAAGTGATGGATCAACTGAAATCGGCGGTCGTACCCGCTTGAAACCGCGGCCGCCGGCATCGTCGCGGCAAGGCGCTGGCTCCCCCGGTCGGTGGGAAATCGGGGCAGCCCCGCCGTCCGGCGGCCGCCGGAAGGGGACAAAGTGGGAGAAAGGAAAAAGCCCGGCACTGGCCGGGCTTTCGTTCAGTCGGAGCGCGCCGCAGCGCTGGGATCACGGCATCGCCGAAGACGCGGCGGGGGACGGGGTGGCAGCGGTCGCGTCGACCACGCTGCCCTGCCACCAGGCCGGCGTCGACCCCGGCTGCTCGATCGCCAGCGGCGCGCCGATCACCGGCGTCACCAGCTCCACCTTGCGCAGCCGCGCCAACGCGCTGATGCGCTCGAACGGGTCCTGCCAGCGGTGCATCGCCAGGTCGAAGGTGCCGTTGTGGATGGGCAGCAGCCGCTGCCCCTTCAGATCGATGTGCGCCTGCATCGTCTGCTCCGGCTGCATGTGCACGTAGGGCCAGCGCGGGTCGTAGGCGCCAGTCTCCATCAGGGTCAGGTCGAACGGGCCGAAACGCTCGCCGATCGCCTTGAAGCCGTCGAAGTAGCCCGTGTCGCCGCTGAAGAACACCCGCAGGTCGCCGTCGATCAGCACCCACGAGGCCCACAGCGTCGAGTTGCGGTCGCTCAGCCCCCGGCCGGAGAAGTGCTGCGCCGGGGTGGCCGTCAGCTGCACGCCGGCGATCGACGTCCCCTGCCACCAATCGAACTGCTGCACCTTGGCCGCGGGCACACCCCAGTCGATCAGGCGCTGTCCCACGCCCAGCGGCGTCAGGAAGCGGCGGACCTTGGGCGCCAGCGCCAGCACGGTGTCGTGGTCGAGGTGGTCGTAATGGTCGTGCGAGAGGATCACCGCCTCGATCTCGGGCAACTCGTCGAGCGCGATCGGCGGCGCGTGGAAGCGCTTCGGCCCCATCCACGAGAACGGCGACGCGCGTTCCGAGAAGACCGGGTCGGTGAGCCAGAAGCGGCCGCGCAGCTTCAGCAGCACCGTCGAGTGGCCCAGGCGGAACAGCGTCCGGTCGGGCGCGGCCAGCAGCTGGTCCTTGGTCAGCGCCTGCACCTCGATCGGCCGGTCCGGCACGGTGCCGGCGGGCTTGTGGAACATGAAGTCCCAGAAGATCCCGACCGTCTTCCAGAAGCCCTGCTCGGGCTCGACCGCCGGATTGCGGAACCGGCCCTCCGCCCATTGGGGTGACTGCTCGCGGGAGGGCTGCCCCCCCTCCGGCGCGGGGGTGGACGGCCCGTTCGAGGGCACCGGGGTGGGCGAGGACATCACACGGGAAGCGGTCATGGCGAGGGCTCCAACAATCAGGACGGCGACGACGCCGCTCAGCGCGGTGAGCGACAGCGGCAGCAGCGAACGGAGGACGGGGGTCAGGCTCATCTGAAACTTGCACTACACAGTGTAGTTTTGGCGAGTGTAGGCAGGCGGGCCGGAAAAGTAAACTCCCCGGTGTAAGATTGCGCCCCATGACTGCCGACGCCCCTCTCCCCGCTCCCAGCCCTGCCGTCGAGCCGCCTGCCGACGAGGCGGTGGGCGGCGACGCCGAGCGGATGCGCCTGACAGACCGCAAGCGCCAGGCGATCGTGGACGCGGCGATCGCGGAGTTCCGCGAGCATGGCTTCGAGGTCGCGAACATGGACCGCATCGCAGGCCGGGCGCAGGTGTCCAAGCGCACCGTCTACAACCACTTCAGCGGCAAGGACGCGCTGTTCGACGCGATCCTGGAGCGCCTCTGGGCCGCGACGGAGGCGCAGGTGACGCTGGCCTACCGTGCCGACCGCCCGCTGCGCGAGCAGTTGCTGATGCTCATCGACCAGAAGCTGGCGATGAGCGGCGACCCGCAGTTCCTCGACCTGGCGCGGGTGCTGATCGCCGAGGCGATCCACGCGCCGCAGCGGGCGCGGGACATGTTGGGCCGGCTGGGGGGACGCGAAGAGGGATTGACCGTGTGGATCCGTGCGGCGATGGCCGACGGGCGCTTGAAGGCCGGCGACGCGGCTTTCGCAGCGGCGCAGCTGCAGGCGCTGGTCAAGGGCTTCGCGTTCTGGCCGCAGATCACCATGGGGCAGCTCCCGTTGGACGCGGCGCAGCAGCGTCAGGTCGCGGATTCGGCGGCTGACATGTTCCTGTGCTTCTACGCGGTGGAAGCGGGGGGCTGAAGTTCCCCCCTCTTGGGCGTTCGCCGGGGAGACCCCTCACCCCTACCCTCTCCCCGCCCGGCGGGGAGAGGGAGTTCCTCGAAGGGGGCTGGGCTTGTGGGCGACGCTGGCGGGCGGGTCAGAAGTCCGTAGGTCCGGACTGACCGGCGCTCAGGCGGAAGGTGCCGACCACGTCGGCCAGCTTCTGGGCTTGGTCCTTGAGGCTCTCGGCGGCGGCGGCCGATTCCTCGACCAGCGACGCGTTCTGCTGCGTGACCTGGTCGAGCTGCGCCACCGCCACGTTGACCTGCCCGATGCCGTGGCTCTGCTCCTGCGCGGTGTGGCTGATCTCGCCGATCATCTGCGCCACGCGCTGCACGCTGCCCACCACCTCGTTCATCGTCTCGCCGGCGGTCGAGACCTGCCGCGTGCCGGTCTCGACACGCTCGACGCTGGCGGTGATCAGCGACTTGATCTCCTTGGCCGCGCCGGCCGAGCGCTGCGCCAGCGCCCGCACCTCGCCCGCCACCACCGCGAAGCCGCGGCCCTGCTCGCCAGCGCGCGCTGCCTCCACCGCCGCGTTCAGCGCCAGGATGTTGGTCTGGAACGCGATGCCGTCGATGACGCCGATGATGTCGCCGATCTGGCGCGAGCTGGTGCTGATCTCCTGCATCGTCGAGACCACCTGCCCCATCGCCTCGCCGCCCTGGCGCGCGACGCGGCTGGCGGTGTCAGCCAGCTGGCGCGCCTGGTCGGCATTGGCGGCGCTGTTGGCGACGGTGCTGTTGAGCTCCTCCATGGAGCTGGCCGTCTCCTGCAGGTTGCTGGCCGTCTCCTCGGTGCGCTGGCTCAGGTCGTGGTTGCCGGCGGCGATCTGGCGCGAGGCGACCGCGATCGACTGGCTGGTCTCGCGCACCTGCAGCATCACCTGCTCGATCTTGTGGACGAACTGGTTGAAGCCGCGCGAGATGTCGGCGATCTCGTCCTCGCCGCGCACCTGCAGGCGCTGGCTGAGGTCGCCCTCGCCCGCGCCGATGTCGTTCATCGCGCGCTTGATGCCAGCCAGGCCGCTCAGCAGCGCGCCTACGGCCGCGGCCGCCACCAGCGCCGCCACCGCCGTCACCACCAGCATCGTCAGGCCCGCGTTGCGCAGCACGTCCGACAGCGCCGCCAGCGCCTCGTTGCGCTCGGCCGCGGCCACCAGCACCCAGTCGGTGCCGGGCACATCCACGGCCTTCAGGAAGAAGCGATGCTCCCCCACCTCGGCCAGCGTCGGCTCGTCGCCGTGCGCGGTCGTCAGCAGCGCGCCGTCGATCGCCGCCGACAGGTCCTTCACCGGCTTGAGCGTCAGCGCCGCGTCCGGGTGGGCGATCACGGTGCCCTGCTTGTCCAGCAGCATCGCGAAGCCGCTGGCGGTCGGCTTGATCGACTTCATCGTCGCGACGATGTCGTCCAGCGCCACGTCGGTGCCGGTCACCGCCTTGAGCTCGCCGCCCGCGCGCACCGCGCTGGCGAAGGTCACGACCAGCTTCTTGCTGGAGGCCGCCACGTAGGGCGCGGTGATCACCGGCTGGTCGGTCGCGGAGGCCAGCTTGTACCAGCCGCGGCCGGTCGGGTCGTAGTCGGCGGGACGCTGGCGGTCGGGGATGGAGATCATCCGCTTGTCAGCACCGCCGACATAGGCCAGATCCAGGCGCCCGGACTGCAGCGCCTGCGTCAGCACCGGACGGGGGTCCTCGAGCTGCGCGGCCGGCGCCATCGCGGCGACCACGTCCTTCTGCGTCTTCACCCATGCGGCAACGCCGTTGGCGTTGGCGGTGGCGAGGTCGGTCAACTGGGCCTGCACCTGGCGGCGGGCGTGATCGCGTACGGCCCAGTAGCTGGCGAAGGTGGCGAGCGCGACGGCGGCGACGACGATCAGGATGCTGATCGCGATCAGGCGCGACTTGATGGTCTTCATCACGGCGAGGGTGTCCTGGGGGGATGGGGCGCCCCTCCACGGAGGGAAAGGGCAATTGAGGTTCCGGCCGCGCCGTCCATGACCTAGATCAAACGCGTGATGGCTTCTGGCGCGCGGCGGCCGGGATTGTGCGGTGAGCGCCAGTGATAACCAAGGGTTTCCACCAAGAAGACGGCCGACGCCGTGACGCTCGTCACGACGCCGGCCCAAGCGGGAGACAACGCTCCCACGGCTCAGCCATCGAGGGCGCGGGCCCTCAGTTCGATTCCTTGATGAGGCGGCCGGACTGCGCCTGCAGCGGCCGCGCGTTCATCGGGTACAGGTGCGAGAACACCGAGATCTGCTGGGTCGACAGCTGCACCGGCTGGCGCAGCACCAGCCACAGCACGCCCTCGGTGCAGGGCGGCGTCGTCAGCGAGCCCATGTAGGAGAAGTAGCCCCGCTCCGCGGGCAGCAGCTGGTTGAGGTCGATCGGCACCGGCGCGTTGTAGGTGTCGCCGCGCTCCAGCGGCAGGTGGTTCCAGACCGTCTGGATCAGCGCCTGATCCTGGCCGCGCTCCAGCAGCACCGCCAGGACGGCGAGCCGGCCCTCGGCATCCTTGTGGACGAGGTGGGCCACCATGTCGTACTGGCGGCCGTTGATGCGCTCCTCGCTGGGGCGATGGAAATGGAACTGCTGCAACTCGTAGCGCCGGCCCATGATCTGCAGCGAGTTGCCCGGCGCCACGTTCACCTGGACCGTGTGGCCGTTGTCCACCACCGAGAAGGCGCTGGACTTGTAGTCGAAGCGGATGCGCTCCTGGTCGACCTTGATGGTGTCGCGCAGGTCGATGGGGCTCTGCCGGGTGCCGATCGCGCATTGGCGGAATTCGGGCTCGAGCTGGCCCCAGCGGTCGGGCGCCCCCTCGCCGGTGTAGGCCCAGGGCGTGGTCGACCGGGCGGCCGAGGCCGCCGCCGGCTTGGCCGCCGCGCGGCGCGCGCGCTGGTCGACCGGATTGTTCGTGCGGACGTCGGTCGGCGCCTTCTTCGCGTTCAGCTTGAGGGTGGCCGCATCGTCCTTGAGGCGCTCCGCGAGGCGGTCGCGCAGGGGCTCGCCCGCCTCGACGGCGGGGGCCGCCTTGGGCGCGGACGCGGGCGCGTCGGCGGCCAGGGCCGGGCCGCCGGACAGCAGGGACAGACACAGGACGGCCGGCAACCAGGTGCCGAGGCCGGGACGGTGGGACATGGATCGCTCCGCAGGACTTCGGTGTGCCCGCCGTCGGCGGGATGCGCGACGGCGTCCGGACGTGGGTCCGGCGCACCTTCCCTATTTCGGAGGATCGCCGACCTTCTTGAGGGTGACCGGCGGGCGGACGTCACGCCGCGGGCGTGGACACCTCGCGCTTGACCCAGGTCCAGGCGACCAGGCCGATGCACATCATCCCGGCCGAGGCGAGGGCCAGGGTCAGCATGGAATGCATCACCAGCGGCACCAGCACGCCGGCGACCAGCCCGTTGGCGGCACTGCCGATGCAGGCCTGCAGGGAAGACGCCATGCCGCGGCGCTCGGGCGCCTGGTCCAGCACCAGCAGCGTCACCACCGGCACCATCAGCGCCCAGCCGAAGGCGAAGCTGCTGATCAGCGGGAAGGCCCAGAACACGCTGTGCGGCAGCGTCAGGTTGCAGACGATGTTGGCGATGGACGTGAAGCCCATGATGAAGAAGCCGCGCCGGATCTGCTTGCGCGGCGCGATCTGGCCAGCCAGGCGGCCGCTGAGCCAGGCGCCGCCCATGATCCCGCCGATGCTGAACAGGAAGAACCAGAAGAACTGCGTGGGCGCCAGGCCCAGGTGCTCGCCCAGGAACACCGGCGCGGCCAGCACGTACAGGAACATGCCGTTGAACGGGATGCCGCTGGCCAGCGCCAGCAGCAGGAAGCGGCGGCTGCCCACCAGCGAGCGGTAGCCGCGCAGCAGCGAGCCGACGTGGAAGGGCTGGCGGTGGTCGCGGTGCAGCGTCTCGGGCATCAGGCGCCAGGTGACGGCGAACAGCAGCGCGCCGACGAAGACCAGGAACCAGAAGATCGCGTGCCAGTCGGCGTGGACGTAGAGGAAGCCGCCGATCATCGGCGCGATCGCGGGCGCCAGGCCGAAGAAGATCGTCACCTGGGACATCACCCGCTGCGCCTCGGAGGGCGGGAACATGTCGCGGATGATGGCGCGCGAGACCACCACGCCGGCGCCCGCGGACAGGCCCTGCACGGTGCGCCAGAACACCAGCTGGCCGATGCTGCCCGCGAGCGCGCAGCCCATCGACGACAGCGCGAACACCGCCATGCCCCATAGCACCACCGGGCGCCGGCCGAAGCTGTCGGACAGCGCGCCGTGGAACAGGTTCATCACCGCGAAGCCCAGCAGGTAGCCGGACAGGGTCTGCTGCATCTCGATCGGCGTGGCGTCGAGCGCCTTGGCGATGCCGGCGAAGGCCGGGATGTAGGTATCGATCGAGAAGGGCCCCACCGTGGCCAGCGCGGCCAGCAGGATGGCGAGGGCCCAGCGTGGCGCGCGCCACAGTTGGCTGGCTTCGGGATTCATGCGTGGGGCGATGCGAGCGTGCGAGAAGCCGCCGACGATACCCCCGCCCGGCCTGTCGCACCGGCCGTCATGCCGCCCGGGCACACCGCTTGCGGGGACGGGCGTGCGCGAGTCGCCCGGGTCCGCCGGGCGGCGGCCCGCGCTGTGGCGGCCCCCCTACACTGCGGGGCTTTTGCGGAACTTCGGGCGGAGACGGCGGTGCCAGGCGTGTTGAGCATTGGGGTGGTGGGACTGGGCGTGATGGGCCAGCGGATGCTGGCGCGGCTGGCCGGGCATGCGCGACTGCGCGTCACCCAGGTCTGGGACGAGAACCCGGTGGTGCTGGCGCAGGTGCTGGCGAACGACCCGATGCTGCGCGCCGCCAGCAGCGCCGAGGCGCTGATCCGCGAGCCCGGCCTGCACGGCCTGTACATCGCCACGCCGCCGGGGCCGCACATCGCGCTGTCCGAGCGTGCCTTCGACGCCGGGCTGCCGGTGCTGTGCGAGAAGCCGCTCACCACCGACTTCGCCGCCGCCCGCGCCTGCATCGAGCGCATCGAGCAGGAGCGGCGCCGGGCCGCGGTCAACTATTCGCTCGCGTCGTCGACCGGCCTGGCGCAGTTGCAGCTGGCCTTCGGCGCGGCGTCGCGGCGGCCGCTGGGGGCGCTGCGGGATGTGCGCATCGACCTGCGCTTCGCCGCCTGGCCGCGGCCCTGGCAGGCGGGCGCGGGCGCCTGGCTGTCGCAGCGCGCCGAGGGCGGCTTCACGCGCGAGGTGCTGTCGCATTTCATCTTCGTGCTGCAGCGGGTGCTGGGCCCGGCGCGCGTCGTGCGCAGCGAGGTCGTTTATCCCGCGGACGGCATCGGCTCGGAGCTCTCCGTCGAGGCGGAGCTGAGCGCGGCCGGCGTGCCGGTCATGATCAGCGCGGGCATCGGCGGCGAGCGCGCCGATGACAACCGCATGCTGTGGCGCGCCAGCGAAGGCGAGATCGAGTTGCGCGACTGGTTCGGCGTGACGCAGCAGCGCCAGGGCGAGCGTGTGCAGAGCCTGGGCGACGCCGAGACCCTGCGCATGAACGGCATGACCGACCAGCTCGGTCACTGGGCCGCAATGCTGGAAGGCCGCTCGCACAGCCTCCCCGGCTTCGCCGAAGCGCTCGCAGTCCAGCAAACCATCGAAGCGATCCTTGCAGGCAAGTCCTGACACCAAACGCACCGCGTGGCCGAAGCGGTTTCGCTTTGGGATGCCCCGCTAGGCGCGAACCGGAGCCATAGCTCAGCTATGGTGAGGATTCGCAACGACGCGGGGAGCCCAAAGCGAAGCCGAGGCGGCCACGCGGTTAAACTCTCGCCCCGTGAAGTAAGCCAGACCGCCGCTGGTGCGATCGTGGAAACACGGCACTGGAGGAAGGTCCGGACTGCATAGAGCGGCGTAGCAGCTAACGGCTGCCCGGCGAAAGCCGAGGATCAGAGCAACAGAGACGAGTCGGGACCGGTGCAAGCCGGTTTCGGGTGAAACGGGCAATCTCTACGCGCAGCAACACCAAGTAGGCCAGCGTTGATGCGGCTCGCAGAGCTGGCGGGTAGGTGGCACCGAGCCGGGCAGTGATGCCCGGCCCAGATGAATGGCGGTCACGCGGCGAATCGCAAGAGGAGCCGCGCACAGAATCCGGCCTATCGGCTTGCTTCACCTTTATGACGATTTGCAAGCGAACGTTGGCTTGCAAAGGCTTTCAGGGATTTCCCGCGCGTTGGGCACATCGGTTGCTACCGTGCAGGCATGCAGATCGAACCCCTGGACCCCCACAGCCCCGCCGCGATGTCCCTGCTGGCGCAGTCGGACGCGTACATGGCGGCCCTCTACCCCGGCGAAAGCAACCACCTCCTGGATCCCCAGGCGCTCGCCCAGCCGCAGGTGCGCTTCATTGGCGTCTGGCTCGCGGAATGGCTGGCCGGTTGCGCGGCGGTGAAGGTCGTCGACGACGCCGACGGTCCGTACGGCGAGATCAAGCGGGTGTTCGTCCAACCGCATTTCCGGGGACGCGGCATTTCCAAGGTGCTGATGGAAGAGCTCGAGTCCCATCTCAGGGCACAAGGCATCGGACTGGCGCGCCTGGAGACCGGCGTGCACCAGCCGGAGGCGCTCAAGCTCTACGAGCGCCTGGGTTATGACCGCCGCGCTCCCTTCGGCGACTACACCGACGACCCGCTGTCCGTCTTCATGGAAAAGCGCCTGTCGGCCTGAGGCCGCCCTCCCCCCTAGAACCTAGTCCCCTCGACGAGTTCCCCCGCCCTGGGGGACGGGCGACGGCCACGCGGGCCGGCGTCGACATACCGTGCGGGCTGCCCGGTTTTCCCGCAGCAGCACCGCCCCATGGCCCCGACCGACCGCCACGCCCCCAAGCTCGCCTCGATCGAGGCCGCCCGCGCGATCGCCGCGCTGGCGGTGGTGCTGATGCACGCGACCCACCTGATGCGGGTGCCGCAGTTCTCGGGCCAGGTCGCGCTCGGCGGCCTGTTCGACTTCGGTTATGCCGGCGTCGACTTCTTCTTCGTCCTGAGCGGCTTCATCATCACCTTCGTCCACCACGCGGAGCTCGGCGGCGGCGCGGCGCGCTGCCCGGGCTACCTGTGGAAGCGCTTCGTGCGCGTGTTCCCGATCTACTGGATGGTGCTGGCGATGACCGCCGGCCCGTCGATCCTGGCCCGTCTGGCGACCGGGCGCACGCCGATCTCGGAACTGGGCGCCGAGGACCTCCCCGGCACGCTGCTGCTGTGGATCGGCGGTGGCACGCCGGAATACGTCGGCGTGGCCTGGTCGCTGCAGTACGAGGTGCTCTTCTACCTGAGCTTCTGCGTGCTGCTGCTGCACCTGCGCGGCGGCCTGGCGCTGTACGCGCTGTGGGCCGCGCTGGTGGTCGCGCAGGCCTTCGGCCAGTTGCCGGCCGCCCTGCCCTGGAAGCTCGGCGATCCGCACTGCCTGCAGTTCCTGATGGGCGTCGCCACCGGGCTGATGGCGCGCCGCGCGACGCTGCCGCTGGTGCGGGGGCAATGGCTGCTGGCGGCCGCGGCCTTCGTCGCCGCGGTGCTCTATGAACGGCTCGGGTCGCAGGGGCCGCACGCCTTCGGCGGCCGCGTGGCGCTGGGGCTGGCCTCGGCGCTGGTGCTCGCGACGCTGGTCGCGATGGAGCGACGCCGGCCGGTGCGCGTGCCGGCGCTGCTCGTCCAGCTGGGCGCGGCCTCGTACTCGCTGTACCTGGCGCACTGCCTGCTGATCAACATCGTGCTCGCGTCGATGGCCAAGGCCGGCCTCTATCACGCGCTGCCCGAGGCGCTCGTCTTCTCGATCGCGGTCCTGGCGGCCGTCACCGGCGGCTGGCTGATCGGGCGCTGCCTCGAACTGCCGGTGGTCGCGTGGCTGCGGCGGCGGCGCTCGCCACCGGCCGTGCCCGCGCCCGCGATCGCGGCCTGAGCGACGCCGCTCGTCACTCCTCGTTGTCGCCGCTGCCGCCCGTCTGGTCGTTGCGCTTCTCCGCCTGTTTCAGCAGCGGTGCCTCCAGGCGCGCCATGCCGTCGATGAAGCTGTCCACCGGCTGCGGCGTGGCGACGCGCAAGGCCGGCGGCGGCAAGGTGGCCATGTAGTTGGGACCGAGCCAGTACTGCTGCTCGGTACGCCGGCCGACGGTCAGCACCAGGCCGACGACGCACATCGCGCCGATGCCCACCGCCAGCCGCCGCGACGCGCGCGGCCACACCACCGTCGCATGCCACCACAGCAGCAGCGCGGCGCCCACCGACATCACCAGCGTCTCCAGCGCCAGCAGCCGCGGCAGGTTGAACATGTAGGCCAGCAGCGGCAGCAGCAGGTCGAAGAGCTGCATCGCCACCGTCGCCACCAGCGCCCGCCACAGGTGGGCGCCAAACGCGAACCAGTGCCGGAAGAGCTGCGTCACCAGCGCCCACAGCGCGGCCCAGATCAGCGCCACGCCCACCGGCGCCAGCAGCGCGCTGACGGTGTCGACCCAGGTCGCGCTGCCGTCGTTGGCGGCCCAGTTCGAGCCCCACAGGAGCAGCGCCCAGACCGCCAGCAGCGCCGGCAGCGCCCACGACGGCCGGGCGTCGCGCCGCACCGGCTCGTCGGCGCGGTTCATCGGCTTTTCCGCCGGCAGCGGGTCCAGCGAGGTGCGCAGCCGCAGCCGGGTCGTGCCCAGTTGCAGCAGCGCCGACGACGGCCAGGCCGCGCGGCTGCCGGCGGCGATCCGGTGGCCGTCGAGCCAGCCGCCGTTGTGGCTGGGCAGCAGCTCCAGCACCGGGCCCGAGGCGGCCGGCGCCGCGTCCGTCCCGGCGTCGTCCCAGTGCAGCAGCGCATGGGCGCCGGCCAGGTGCGGATCGGCCAGCACCAGGTCGCAGTCGGGCGAGCGCCCGATGCGCAGCGGCCAGGCCCGCACCTTGTGGGTTTCCCGGCAATGACCGTCCCGGTCGACGATCTCGATCACCGCGTCCATGCGAATCCTTGCAGGTAATGACGCGTCAGCTGGGTGGCATTCGCGAAGCTGACGCCGCGGGCGTCGAAGCGGCCCAGCGCGCCCTCGGTCGCGGCGTCGACGTTGGTGACCAGCACCGTCAGGTCGAACAGCCCGTCGAGCTTGCGGTAGGCGCGCAGGCAGGCGACCGCGCGCAGCGGCGGGCCGTCCTTCTGCTGGACGAAGTCCTCGCGGCAGTACGGCGCGGTGCGGTCGCGGTCGGGACCGCCAAGGCGCTCGTTGCGGAAGCTGGCCGAATAGATCGTCGAGAAGCGGACCGCGCCCAGCTTGCTGCCGTCGTAGACCTCCTCGGTCACGCCGAAGTAGCCGGTCTGCAGGGACTCGCTGATGAACAGCGCGTGCTCCATCCGGCATTGCGTGCGCTGCATCTGCAGGCCCTGCGCGTCCGCGGAGGTGCCGCTGCCCCAGCAGCGCATGTACTGCTCCTGCGGGATCGGGAAGCGGTAGCGCGGGTGCGTCAGCGTGCGCCAGGGCTGGGCCAGGAAGTTGCGCGACAGCTCCTCCTGGTAGGCCATCAGCTGCTCGCGCAGCTTGGGCCAGGCCGCGCCCTTCATCGGCGCGGCGTCGCGGCTGCGCGCCAGCAGCGCGGCGGCGTGCTGCGCCGGCACCAGGAAGCTCATCTGCTGCGCGAAGATCATCGTCGACACGTTGATGCCGACGATCTCGCCGTCCTCGTCCAGCACCGGGCCGCCGCTCATGCCGGGGTTGATGGAGCCGGAGTAGTAGATCAGCGGATCGAAGCTGCGCTCGACCAGGCCGTTGTAGGTGCCCTCGACCACGGCGAAGGCGACGTCGTGCGGGTTGCCCATCGAGTAGATGCGCTCGCCCTTGGCCAGCGGCTGGTCGGTCTTGCGGAAGGCCAGCGGCGTGGCCGTCATGCGCGCGACGACGCCCTTGGGATCGGCCTTGGCATCGCCGCCCTTGGCGACGATGCGCAGCAGCGCCAGATCGCGACGGGCGTCGAAGTCGAGCAGGACGATGTCGCCACCGTCACCCTCCGGGGTCTGGTACTGCAGCCGGTAGCGCTCGGGCTCGAGCGCATGCTGGCTGATCACGTGGTAATTCGTGATGACGTGGCCCTGCGCGCTGACCACGAAGCCGGACCCCACCGAGGCCTGACTGCCGTTGAAGAGCGTGCGGACCTGCAGCAGCTGGGCGCGGCTGCGGTCATAGAGCCGGCGGGCGCTGGCGGAGACCGGGGCCGAGGCCATCGCCTGACTGGCCGCCGCCGTGCCGGGCTGCGGGGCGCTGGCGGGCGGCGTGACGACGGACGGCGCCACGACGGGCGGTGCGGACAAGGGCGGCCGCTGCGGCGAGGGCGCCGGCTGGGCCTCCGGCGCGGGGCGCGTCTGCGCCGCGGCGGGCAGGCCGAGCGCCACCGCGACCAGCAGCGTGGCCGCCCGGGCGAGGGCCCGCCCAAGGGTGAGAGGATTTCGCGACAACGCAGCAGACTCCAGGAATGAGCGAACGCCGCATGCTAGCGGCTTTGCGTCGCCTCAGGGCTGCTGCGGGCGCTCGCCGGCCGGCGGTTCCTCCGGAGTGGCGGACTGCCGCGGGCGCCGGTCGCCGGGCCAGGGGCCGAACAGCGGTTGCGGCATGCGCACCGGCGTGACGTCCAGGTACAGGTTGACCACGGTGTAGTCCTCGGGGCCGAGCTCGTCGGTGCTCCAGCCGATGCTGCCGGGGCCCTTGTAGAGGCGGAAGAGGAAGCCGAGGTCGGCCAGCGCGTCGCCCGCCTTGGGCGCCGCCTCGAAGCTCAGGCCGCGGAACTCGGGCTGCACGCTGTCGATGAGGATGGACATCGCGGTCGAGATGGTCGAGTCGCCCAGCATGTCCGTGTAGAACTGCGGCAGCGTGTAGTAGGGCTTGTAGTCCGGCGCACCGGGCTCCAGCTTCTGGCCGCGCAGCTTCAGCGCCGACGGCGTCACGCCGCGCGTGCGCAGGTTCATGCGGTCGCCGTGATCGAGGTAGGTGAGTCTGGCGTTCTTCAGGTTGAAGACGCCGAGCGCGCGGTCCGAACTCGCCTCGCTGAGGTCGACCAGCAAGGCCCCCTTGTGGCCGAGGATCTCGACCTCGTCGCCGCGGATCACGGCGGCGGAGTTCTCGTCCACGCCCAGGCCCAGCTGGTAGCCCTTGGCCAGCATCAGCGGCACCATGCGGCCGAAGCGGCCGCGCTTGAGGAAGTGCTGGTCGACGAACAGCCCCGGCCCGACGAAGCCCAGCCCGCGGTCGATCTGCTTGCCCTCCTCCCACTGGCCCTTGAGGATGCTGATCACGCTGGGCGCGTCCCGGAACATCACCGTGCTCATGATCGCGGCGCCCGCCGAGGTGCCGGCCACGACGCCGCCCTTGCGGTAGACGTCCCAGATGGCATCGAGCATCGGCGTCGAGTGGCCGCCCGGGAAGAGCACGTCGACGATGCGCTCCTGCGAACCGCCGGTGAAGAAGATGCCCTTGGCATTGCGCACCTTGGCGATCAGCGCGGCGTCGCGCACCACCTTGTTCAGGTCGACCCACGAGAACTTCGGCGCGACCGGCAGCGCCTCCGCGACCGCGCCGCGGCGCTGCAGCTGCTCGACCACCTGCTTGGCGCTGGCCTCCGGGTCCTCGGCGGCCGTGCCGAAGACGACGAAACGCGCGCCGCGCCCGCCCGCCAGCGCGATCAGCCGGTTCCAAACCTCGTCGTTGTCCGCCTTCAGGGCGCCGCCGATCGCCATCGCGTGGCCTTTAATGGGGACATCGGCGCCAGGGCCAGGCGTTGCCTGGGGAACGGACGCCGCGGGCACCGCGGGCGCTGCCGGCGCGGGAGCGACGAGGGCGGGCTTGGTCGCGGCCGGTCTGGCGGGCGTCGGCGCGCCGGGCGCGGTGGGAGCGGCCGCCCGGGCCGTCATCGCGGCCAGGACCAGCACCAGGCCGAAGGCGCCGGCTACGCGGCGCGGGGAACAGCGATCGAACATCGTCAAGGCCTCACGCCGCGGACCGGCGGCATCACGTAACCGGAGGAAGCCGCCCCATGACGGGGCGGATCGGACGAAGGGGGGAGCGCAGGAGGGCAACGATAGCGTCGCGTCCCCACCGACGGGTGACTGTTGGTCACACCGCAGTTGCTTCGTCGCGACTGTCCCGGGAGATCACCCTTGCCGGTGCCGGGCCGGTCCCTAGACTGGTCCGTCAGAGCCATCCCCCAACGGCCTCAGGGAGCCCGCCATGACCGTCCCTTCCCCCCGTGTCGCCAAACGTCCGCCGTGCCCACCGAGCCTGCCGCGAGCCTGCGCGGTCGCCGCGCTGGGCGCGCTCTGCGGCCTCGCGCAGGCGCAGGTCGCCGCGCCGGAGGCCGCCGCCTCCGCCCCGCCGCAGCAGCTGCAGCGGGTGCAGATCACCGGTTCCGCGATCAAGCGCATTGCCGACGAGGGGGCGCTGCCGGTGCAGGTGCTGACCCGCAACGACATCGTCAAGGCCGGCGTCACCACCGCGGCCGAGCTGATGGCGACGGTCTCCTCGCTCAGCAACAACCTCACCGACGGCGTCAGCATCGGCACCGGCGGCTTCCGCGACCAGATGGGCTTCAATTCGGCCAACCTGCGCGGCCTGGGCACCTCGTCGACGTTGGTGCTGCTGAACGGCCGGCGCATGGCCAACTTCGCCTCGCCGGGCGACGACAACGGCGTCGACCTCAACAACATCCCGGCCGCGGCGATCGAGCGCGTCGAGGTGCTGCTCGATGGCGCGTCCGCGATCTACGGCACCGATGCGATCGGCGGCGTCATCAACTTCATCACCCGCAAGGACTACCAGGGCCTGCAGCTGGACGTCTACGCGGGCAAGTCCGGCGAGGGTGGCGCGGGCAAGCGCACCGCGTCGATCGCCGCCGGCCATGGCGACCTGGCGCGCGACGGCTTCAACCTGATGGGCGTGCTGGACCTGCAGAAGACCGGCGCGCTGCGCACCTCGCAGCGCGACTTCATCTCCGACCTGCGCATTCCGGAGCGACTGCCGCACCTGCTGTCCTCGGCCAGCTTCCCCGGCAACATCCGCCTCTCGGGCGACCAGCGCGACTACCTCGAGTCGCAGGGCTTCGCGATCAATGGCCGGCCCATCACCACGCGCACGATCAACCTGAGCGCGCCGACCTGCCAGCCGCCGCACTCCCTCTACCTGCCTGACGGCATTGGCGGCGTCGACGGCTGCACCTACGACTACATGCGCGACCTGGAGCTCTATCCGAAGACGGACAAGGGCAGCTTCCTGGGCCGCGGCGTGCTCAAGCTGGGCGACCGGCACGAGGCCTTCATCGAGGCCGCCTACACCCGCAGCAAGAGCTGGTACGTCGGCACCAGCAACCGGATCGACGCGGACCTGGATGTCTCGATGATCCCGGCGCTGGCGGCGACCGGCCTGGGCGACGCGCTGCCGGACGACCGGCTCATCACCGTGCGCACCCGCATGCTGGAGGCCGGCCCGCGCGCGAGCGAACTCACCAGCACCGGCAGCCGCATCGTCGTCGGCATGACGGGCACGCTCGGCGCCTGGGACTACGACTGGGGCTACAACCACAGCGTCAACCGAATATCCGACCGCGACGTGCGTGGCTACCTGCCTGAGGACGCGACGATGGCCGCCTACGCCGACGGCCGGCTGAACCCCTTCGGCCCGTCGAGCGCGGAGGGCTTGGCCTTCCTGCGCGACAACAACATCAACCAGGAAGTGCGCCGCGCCCGCGGCACGATGGACAGCCTGGACGCGAAGGTCACGCGCAGCCTGATGGCGCTCGGCGGCGGCGATCTGGCGCTGGCGCTCGGCGCGGAACTGCGGCGCGAGAAATCCACGTCGGCGGCCAGTGATCTGCTGATTTCAGACAACATTCTGGGCGACTCGTCGCCGGGCGACGCGCAGTTCACCAGCAATTCCCGCAAGGTGTGGGCGGCGTATGGCGAGCTGCTCGCGCCGATCACCAAGCAATGGGAACTGCAGTTCGCACTGCGCCATGACCACTACCAGAAAATCGGCGCGACCACGAACCCGAAGATCGGCCTGCGCTACGCGCCGATGGACAAATTGACCTTCCGCGCCTCTGCCGGCACCGGCTTCCGCGCGCCGTCGATGAACGACCTCTACCGCTCGGTCAAGGTCAGCGAGACCGCCACCCTGCCCGATCCAGTGTGCATGCGCGAGAACGACAACGACCTGGGCTTCTGCGCCAACAACTGGGAGACGCGGACCTATTCGAATGCCAACCTGAAGCCGGAGAAGTCGCGGCAGTTCTCGATCGGCATGCTCGCGGACCCGACGCCGGAATGGAGCTTCGGCCTGGACTACTGGCGCGTCGAGAAGCGCGACCTGATAAGCACGCTGGGCGACGACGTGATCCTCGCCAACCTCGACAAGTACGAGCCGCTGGTGCATCGCTACAACGAGGACGAAGGCATTGCGGGCTGCGACTACGACCCCGACGACTCCGAGATCTGCTTCATCGAGTTGCGCAAGGAGAACCGCGGCAAGCAGAAGGCGTCCGGGCTGGACATCACGCTGCAGTACCGCTCGCCGGCGACCGCGATGGGGCGCTTCGGCGTCAAGCTGGTGGGGACGTTGACGCTGAGCTCGAAGAAGCAGACCGGCGACGGCGATCCCTACATCAGCAACCTCGGGCGCTTCGTCACCGACGGCGTCGTGCAGCGGTGGCGTCATCGGGTCAACTTCGATTGGTCGCGCGGTCCGTGGAGCATCAACCTCGCGAACTCGTTCTACAGCGGCTACGACGACCAGAACTCGGCGATCGATACCAACACGGGACTGGTGGTGGGGAAGAACAAGGTCAAGGCGTATTCGCTGTGGGACCTGTCGGGCGGCTGGGAGGCGACCGCCGCGCTCACGCTGCGGGCGGGGGTGAAGAACCTGTTCAACACGGCACCGCCGTTCTCGAACCAGGCTTACTTCTTCATTTCGGGCTATGACCCGAGCTATACGGATCCGCGCGGGAGGTTCTTCTACTTGGCGGCGTCGTATCAGTTCAGGTGAGCGGGAATGGCGTGAGGTGCGGGGGTCGAGACTGGCTGAGGCGATGACCGGTCTGCCGGCGTTTCAGCGGTGCTACGGTTCCTCGTACAAGGCGAGCCCACAATTACCGCAGCATCGCTTCGCGCCGAGGCGAGGCTCTTGAGCAGCGAGCCAAGGGCTTCTGCATCGAGGGCACGGCCAACGCGAAATACGAAAGGCCGCCCAACCCCACGCCATACACCAGAGCGAGATGCCGCCGAAGAAGACAAGCTCTCCGGAGAGACCGAGCATCAGCTTCGTGATAACGAGCAACAGGATGGTGCCTGGCAGTCCCAATACCAACAGCAAACCGGCGGTCCAGTTCCTTCGACGGTACTCATTCCATGCGCCAGAGACGTTCGGGCTCGACATGCGCCTGAGGATAGCAAGTTGCTGTCCGCTTCCGGCCCAAGCCGCGGCGACGTGTCTACGCATCTAGACTCGCCGCTCACCAGAGATTGGCAGCACAAGGGCGCACAACGCAGGCCGCCCTGAGGGCGGTGGCTGCAGAGTAGTCGTCAAGCCTCATCGCGGAGTAGTTTGGCCTCGGGGTGCGTCGCCATGTAATGGGCCGCCTGCTCAGGCGTGATGCCCACCAGAATAGTTGCAGTGCTGTCCCAGCAGACCAACTCGAACAGTGCGCCATCCAGTTGCGGCGTCAAGGCATTGGCATCCCGCCAGAATCGCGCATTTCCGTCCGCAGCCGGCGGCCGTAGCACCTCAACACGCTTGTCGCACGGGAAAGCACTGAATACGCCCCACATGAACTGCAGGTTGGAATACAAGAGGCATCGAGCCAGCTCTGGACCTGTCACCCAGCCGTCGGCCTGGGGAAGGCCATCAAAGGTAATGTTCGTCTCGATGTCACTCACGTACCAGTCAAACTCGGATGCGTCGACGCCGAGGGCGCGCAAAGTGCCACCGACGTCCGTGAAGTACGGGACTGCGTTCGTTGATTCGAGCAAGACGTTCATGACCGTCTGAAGTGAAATGTTGCCGCGAAGAGCGACCTTACCGCGGATAGGCTTGCAACGGACATAAGGCACCAAATTGAAACCCATCGAGCTAATGATCGTTCTCGCGTGGCTGCTCGCGCCGTTTTTGATCGTCGCTGCGGCGATCTTCGTCGTCTGTCAGCGCACGGAACTTCGCGCAGCGCGAGCGCGGAACGCAGCGGGGCTTGTCATCTTGTGCGCTCTATCAGCCTTGATGTCGTTAGGGGCGCTCATGTGGGGACCGCCGATACTCGGTCAATACGTCGGCATGCGTGATGAGCCTTTCATGTGGGCGCCATTCGCTGGTCTGGCTGTCGCTGTGTCGTTGCCCATTGCGCTGCGGTGGACCAGATGTCGTAAGTGACTACCTCTCCCGGTCCAGGCGGAAGCCGCAGGTGGCTTCGTAGCGGGAGCGGACGCGGCGGGATAACCTAGGGCGATGGACGGCGTCGCTTCTTCGCTTGTGATGGCTATTGGGATGACGATGGCCTTGGTTGCTGCAGCTCAGATGGCAAGCACCATTCTGTTGTGGAGCAGGCATCCAACTGAAGCCCGACTCGCATTTGGATTCTGGTCTTCAGTACTAACCCTGCTTGCCAGCATCCCGCTGTTCGCTCTGTCCCTCCTGCTGACCTTGACATCAGTTGGTTGGTGGCCGGCTCTGATCTGTCTAGGGCTTGTCGGCTGGGCCACTGGCTTGCTGGCTCGTGCCATCGAGTCAAGGCGATTGGCTCGACAAGCGACCAAGAGGCCCATGTTTCGAAGGTAGTCCACACGCTATGCCCACTCCCAGCTTGAAGCGCAGGTTCGCCTCGCAGCGAGGCTGCGGGAAAACGCGTCCTCATTGCGAGGTGGCTGAGAATCGACCTCTCAGATCGACGCAGGATCGGCGATCGGCGCCTCGCTAATGGTGTCGAGACCCCGAAGACGGACCGTTGGAGGAGTTCTCACACAGCCTCCAGCGGAAGCGGACATTTCACGGAGGCCATGCGCATCATTCGGAATGACCTATCCCAAGGAGCCATAGCCTCGCCAGAAAAGTGCCGATGTATGAGCCGACTGCAGCGAACTTGACCGCATCCCAGGGGGCGGGAAAATCCGCCCCTCTCCTCGTTACAAAGTGCGTAGATTGCCTAGGCAAACACGTTTGGAGTGAGGGGAGGTGGGTGAATGTCAAGTACATCGAGCCGCAAGGACCGCGGCCAGAGGCCGATTCGTACGTTTGCTGAGTACCAGGCGACGGTCGAGCGAACCGACGAACGCAAGAAGGTCATCGTGTCTTTGCTCGGATTGGCCGGTGAACTCGGGGACCTCAATTCGACCTTCAAGAAGCTGGTGCTGCAGCGCGACAGCCGAACGCTTCGCGAGGACCTTCGCGAGGACATCGGCGACATCCTCTGGTACCTGACCAGCCTAGCTGTCCAATACAAGATTCCCTTGCAAGAGGCAGCTCGGGAGAGTGCACTCAAGGCGGAGCGTCTCTATTCCCAGGGCGAGGTGAACCGCTTCGATGATGGTTTTGATGACGAAGAGCGCCTGCCGCGTAGGTTCAGCGTTACGTTCTCAGAGAAGCGCAACGGCAAGCAATTGCTGGTACGCATCATGGTGAGTGGCGTAATCGTCGGCGACACCCTTACCGACAACGCTCACAAGGGGGATGGCTACCGTTATCACGACGTTTTCCACCTGGCCTATGCGGCGGTTCTAGGGTGGTCCCCGGTCCTTCGCGGCCTCTTGCGGCGCAAGCGCAAGAGCAACCCGCGCATCGATGAAATCGAAGACGGTGGCCGTGCGGCTGTGGTGGAAGAGGCCATCTCGGTGCTTGTTTTCAACGAGGCGCCGCAGCGAGCTTGGTACAGCGAGGAGAGTTCGGTCGACATCGGCCTGCTAAAGACCATTATCCGCCTGACCGCCGGGCTGGAAGTTCACCGCTGTACTGCGAAGCAATGGAAAGCTGCCATCCTCCAGGGTTACGCGGCGTTCGGTCAGTTGAAGGACAACTGTGGCGGCCGCGTCGATGTGGACCTCGACCGCCAAATCTTGACCTACAACCCGCCGCGCCCCGAGGGGGCGCTGTGACCGCTTGCAATGTGACCGGCACCACGGCCGTTGACGCCTGGCGGGCCGGCGTTCGAGCCGTGATTGCACACGGCGAAGTCTTCAACCTATTCACGACCGTCGAGCAGCCGGCTGCTTTCGACCCGGCGTGGCTGCAGGCTCATTCGCCACGACGCCGCGGAGTTGGCGGTGATGACTTACGCGAAGTCATCAAGACCATCTTTCCGTACGACCTTGCGCAGCGTGTGGCAGAGCGTGCAAGTCTATATCGCGACTATCTAAAGAGGCACGACCGCGCCATGAGATTTGTTCGTAATCGCGGGACCTGGGGAACGTACTTCGAGCGGCTGGTTCGCTTCCCTGACCATCCTGACACAAATCAACTCGAGACTGTCATTGGCAAGCTCGGCACTTGGCAGAAACGAAGCGGGACGAGCTTGGTGTTTCATTTGTCGACGCCCGCGCGCGATACTCCTCGCACTCGAGGAGGTCCGTGCTGGCAGTTTGGCGAAATCGTCTGGCACCCAGGCGGACGGCTCGACCTGGTGGTGGTCTACCGTAATCACGACTTCTTCAACAAGGCGCTGGGAAACTTCATCGGCCTAGGCCAGCTTTTGAATTTCATATGCGTCGCTTCGGGCAAAACGCCCGGCCGCTTGCTATGTCATTCGGTGCATGCCTACAACGGCGGTACGGTCGAAGCATTGCGCGCCGTGGCGACCTGAACAGTGATGGTGGATAAAGAACCGCAGTTTGTCGACCTCGTGCGCCGCGTAAAGGCGTGCAAGCGCTGCCCACGTATGGCGGACAGTGCCCGAGTGCTCGGTGCGGGCTGCGGCTCGCTCAGCGCCAAGGTGATGTTCATCGGCGAAGCGCCGGGGCGGCTCGGTGCCGACACCTCGGAGCTGCCGTTCCATGGCGACAAGTCCGGGCACAATTTCGAGTCGCTGCTGGAACAGGTGGGACTGAGCCGCTACGACGCTTTCGTGACCAATGCGGTCCTCTGCAATCCGAAGGACACGAGCGGCAACAACGCCACACCGTCCCCCTCTGAGGTGGCCAACTGCGCTCCGTTTCTGAGGGAACAGCTAGACCTCGTGGACGCTCCCGTGGTCGTAACACTCGGTGCAGTTGCCTTGCGGGCCACGGCGATGGTCACGGCCCATACCCTCACCCTTAAGGACAGCGTTCGAAAAGCTCACCTCTGGTCAGGTAGGCAGCTCATTCCTGCATACCATCCGGGCCAGCGAGCAATGGTGCATCGCAGCTTCGCCAACCAACTGGCGGACTACCAGTTCGTGGCCGAGACGCTGCGCCGCGGCGGGGGCGCCGCACGACGCAAGCCGTCGGCCAAAAGGAACCGAGCGTCGGAAAAGGTTGGTGCCGCAGCACGGGTGCTGCTCGAGGAAAGCGGAGAACTGAGCTACTTTGCCCTCCACAAGCTGCTGTTCATGGCCGAGGTCCGGCACCTTGAGGCAGCCTCGGAGCGCCTCACCGAGGGCTACTATGTTCGACAAAAGGATGGGCCCTATTGCGTCGAGTTGCATGCCAGCCGGCTACCTGCGCTCATCCCGGGCTGCTTCACGCGCACCGTCGGAAAGCACCTGATGGTGGGGCTCGGCCAGAAGGGCCTACTAGACGGAGCGTCACAGGTCGACCCGCTGAGTGCGGCTGCCAGACGCACCTTGCTGGAGGTGGCGGTCAAGTACGGTCAACTGCCGGTCGGGGAGCTGAAGACGGCGGTCTACCTGACGGCGCCAATGCGCGAGTTGCTGCGCAGGGAGAGGACCCTGCGGATGAACCTGTTCAATAGCGCGGTGCTACCGGCTCCCTGAACCGTACGACAGCACCTCCAAGTCGGAATGCAAATGGGGCCCGCTAAGGACCACTCCCAGCCTCAATTCGACTGCGACTCGGTAGCGCATGATTCAGCCGCCATCGTCATGTACCCGTCTAGTCTGCCTGGGCCGATGAGATCAACCGCGACAGTTCAACCTATGCCTAAGACGATCTACTGCTGGCGCTGCCGCATGGACATTCCCATGCTCACGGAGGAGGAGTGGGATTTGGTGGCGCCTCACCTCGCCAACGGGGTCGACCAAATCAAAGCGTATCGGGAGGCCCATGGGTGCTCTCTTGCCGAAGCGACGCGAGAGGGCTTTGGGCGGGAGGCGCTGGTGCAGTACGAGCGCATCACTGGCTTCAAGGAAGGCAACGCGAACGCGCTGTTCCATCATCGACTGAGCCTGTACGGCCCCGCTTGCTCACATTGCGGCAAGCCGCTTAGGACCCCGCAGGCGCGCTTCTGCGCGATGTGCAGCACGCCGAGCGGCTCCATTGCTGGTGATGGTCAACATTCAAACTGAAGCGCCTCACACACTTCGGCGAAGAGCCATGCAGCGTGCCGCGAACTCGAGACCGGTTTCGCCATTACGGTCGTCGCTTATCACCTGCTCGCGTTGCACCAACGGACTCGGCCAGCGCGAAAAGCCACCAGCCCAGCGACACGATCCACAGCAAGTTGGCGAGAGCAACGACGTGCTCGGACACTCCAAACACCGTTGCAAACCCAGCTCCCACTAGCGAAGCAATGTAGGCGACGATGTATGAATTTCTGCGCCACACATAGAGCACCATGAGCAGCGTCGCGACCTGAATGACGAAAAACAGAAAGAACATAGGACCAGAACTGGCGCCATGCGTCTTTAATTCATGAGCATGGAACTCCCAGTCCGTCTTTGCAATCGACCAATCGGGGCACCGCGTAGACGAGTCGACGCGGATGCGATGGACTGGAATACCAACGGGACCGACCGCATGTCCGAATCGAACTCCGCGATGACGCGCCTGCCGCTCGGAGGCTAGTCGACGCTCCATGGCGGCAGTGGCCCTGACCACTCCCCGCGCCGAGGCCATTCGGAAGATCTCGCCTGGAGACCGCATCGATACGGGAATATCTGGAAGTCCGATGCAAGCCCGATCACGCATCATTCCGCCCCCGGGCGCTCGTTTCATCAATGGATCTCACGCGTCGCGAGAAACCGACCCCACGATCTCTTGGCCACTCGGCCTTGATCGCGACCACAACCACTCATGAGCGCGAACCCGTACGCATCTCCAGACTTCCAAGTCGCAGACCTTCCTTCCCGACAGGCGTCCTCGGAGCCCCCGTTCTTTGCCGTCTCGCTGTCCAAGCTCGTCGTCATGAGCGTCTGCACGCTCGGCCTGTATGAGATCTACTGGTTCTATCGCAACTGGAGATGCATCAGGCACCGGGAGCAAAGCAACATCGCACCGGCGCTGAGAGCGCTGGTCGCGCTCTTCTATTGCTACCAGTGCTTTGCCCGGATTCGCGCTTACGACATCGAGAAAAATGGCAGCTCGCCCCTCGCCGCCGGGAGCTTGGCCGTCGGTTGGATCGTCGCCACCTTGCTCTGGAAGCTTCCAGATCCGTACTGGTGGCTCTCCCTGCTCGCGTTCGTGTTCCTCCTTCCCGTGCAGGCGCGCGCGAACAGCTTGAATGCGCAGGTGAGCCCACTCCACAAGCGCAATGCGTCCGTACGCGGCTGGGACTGGCTGGCCGTGATTCCCGGGGGCGCACTGCTGCTGCTCGCATTCCTTGGAACACTTCTGGCCCCTTGACCGGGTGAGCGTACCTAGGACTCGGTCCACCCCTTTCATCGAGCGGGAGCCCCGCCGCTTCGCGCCGGTCAAGCCACCGGTCGCCCACGTGACCCGCTCGCGACGGCGCCCTACCCCCTCAACCGCTCCACCGCCAGGTCAATGAACGCCCTCACCTTGCGCGACGCTCGCTTCCCCTGATGCTGCAGCGCCTGCACCGGCACGGCGGGCGGTGCGAACTTCGGGAGCACCTCCACGAGCGCCCCTGAAGCGATCTGCTCTTCGACCATGTACGACAGCACACGAGTGAGCCCAAACCCATCGCGGGCCGCGGCAATGGCGTGGTCATTGCTGTTGGTGGCGAGTCGAGCGCGGATCGGCACCGAGACGATCGGCGCATCCACGCCCGCGCCCTCACGGAACTTCCACTCCGATCCCGGCTCCAGCCCAAGCGCCGCGATCACCGAGTGCTTCGCGAGATCCTTCAGCTGCTTCGGCGTCCCGTGCTGCTTCAGGTACGCGGGCGACGCGCACAGGATGCGCCGCACCTTGGCCAGCGGCGTCGCGTGGAAGGAAGCATCCGGCAGGTCGCCGATGCGGATCGCCACGTCCACGTCCTCGCTCAGCAGGTTGACATTGCGATCCAGGAAACGGCACTCGACCTCGGTCTCCGGATAACGGGCCAGGTAGGCCAGCACCACCTCGTTCAGCTTGAGCCGCCCGTACATCACCGAGGCGCTGACGACGAGCTTGCCGCGCACCGCGCCGTGCGAGCCACTCGCCGCCTGCTCGATCTCCTCCAGTTCGCCGAGCACGCGCCGGCAGTCCTGCGCGTAGCGCTCGCCGACCTCGGTGACCTTGACCACGCGCGTGGTGCGCAGCAGCAGGCGCACGTTCATCGCCGCCTCGAGCTCGCTCACCGCGCGCGTGACGACCGGCGCGGACACGCCGAGCCGCCGCGCCGCCGCGGAAAACCCGCCCTCCTGAACGACGGCCACGAAGATGGCCATGGCATCGAGCTTGTCCATATCTTTTCTGATCCAGAAAGAGTCATTTCCCAGCCGCGCCGATTCTCTCCGCGGAGCGCGAGGGCCACCATCCGCTCACCCTCAACCCACCGGAGAACCGCCATGAGCCGCATCCACGTCGTCGAACCCGCCACCGCCACGCCCGAGCAGAAAGCCCTGCTCGACGCGATCCAGGGCCAGCTCGGCATGGTCCCCAACTTCCTGAAGGTCTTCGCCAACTCGACCACCGCGCTGCAGGCCTTCCTCGGCCTGTATGGCATCGCCAACGGCGGCAGCCTGGACCCGCTGGACCGCGAACGCATCGCCCTGGCGCTGGCGCAGCAGAACGGCTGCCAGTACTGCGTCTCCGCGCACACGGCCATCGGGCGCAAGACCGGCCTGTCGGCCGAGGAGATCGCCGCGGCCCGCGCCGGCACCAGCGACGACGACACCTCCGCCGCGATCCTGAAATTCGCGCGCAGCTTGATGGACAAGCGCGGCGAGGTGTCCGCGCTGGAGCTGACCGAGCTGCGTGCCGCCGGCGTCGACGAGGCGCAGATCGTCGAGATCATCACGCACGTCGGCATGAACTTCCTGACCAACATCCTGGGCAAGGCCAGCCTGGTCGAGATCGATTTCCCGAGCGTCAAGCTCGAACTGCCGACCGCGGCCTGAAGGTCCGCATCCTCACCGGGAGCTCATCATGGGACGCGCCTATTCGGACATCACCTTCACCCCGACGGTCCGCGAGGTCCAGGCAGAGAAAGGCAGCCGCGAGCAGTACGCCTTCCTCGACACGATGAGCGACCGCGGCGAGGCGCTGACGCCCCGCGAGGCGCAGTTCCTCGCCGAGGCCGACCACTTCTTCCAGGCCACGGTCAGCGAGACCGGCTGGCCCTACGTGCAGCACCGCGGCGGGCCGAAGGGTTTCCTCAAGGTGCTGGATTCGCGCACCATCGGCTTCGCGGACTTCCGCGGCAATGTGCAGTACCTGAGCGTCGGCAACCTGCGCAAGGACGACCGCCTCTCGATGATCGTCGTCGACTATCCGAATCGGCGCCGGCTGAAGCTGCTCGGACGCGTGGAGCTGGTCGAGGCCGGCGTCAGCCCGCAGGGCGACGCGGCCATCGCCGCGGTGAGTGATCCGGCCTACGGCGCGACGGTCGAGCGCGCTTTCCTGATCCGCATCGAGGGTTGGGATTGGAACTGTCCGCAGCACATCACGCCGCGTTTCACCGAGGCCGAGGTTGCGTCGCTCACCGCCCCGCTGCGCGCGCAGGTGCAGAAGCTGAAAGCGCAGTTGAGCGACGCCAAGGCGGCGCTGGCCGCTTCGCAGACGCCGTCGGCGTCAATGCCGCCGCCATCACTGGGCGACGGGCCGCTCGCGCTGACGATCTCCGGCGTGCGCCAGCTCACGCCATCGGTGCGGGCCTTCAAGTTGAGGACCGCCGACGGATCGCCGCTGCCGGCGGTGGTCGCCGGCGCCCACCTCGACCTACCCGTGCGCCTGGCTGATGGCACCGACTCGACCCGGAGCTACTCGATCGCGTCCAGCCCGCATCGCACCGATGCCTACGAGATCGCCGTGCAGCGCGAGCCCGAGGGACGCGGCGGCTCCCTGGCCGTGCACGAGGACTTCCAGCTCGGGCTGCGGCTCAACGCCTCGATGCCGCGGACGCTCTTCTCGCTCGTCGAGACAGCGCATCGAGCGGTGCTGATCGCCGGCGGCATCGGCATCACGCCGATCAAGGCGATGGCGCATGCGCTCGTCGCGCGGGGCGCGGCCTTCGAGCTGCACTACGCGGTGCGCTCGCGGGCGCAGGCACCGTTCCTGGGTGAGCTGGTCGACGCCTTCGGCGAGCGCGTGAAGGTCCACGCGAAGGACGAAGGGCAGCGCCTCGACGTCCAGGCGCTGATGCTCGGCCTGGGCGAGACCGATCATGTCTACGTCTGCGGGCCTTCGCGCCTGATCGAAGCAGTGTCGGCGGCCGCGCGGCAGGCCGCTGTGAGCGCCGCGCGCGTTCACGCCGAGAAGTTCAGTGCCGACCGCGCCAAGCCCGGCGACCGCGAGTTCGTCGTCCACCTGGTCCGCAGCGGCAAGGATCTGCTCGTGCCGAAGGACCGCTCCATCCTCGAGGTCGCCGAAGCGCAGGGCGTGCGAGTGCCGGCCTCATGCCGCATCGGCAACTGCGGCACCTGCGCCACGCGCGTGGTCGCCGGCACGCCCGCGCATCGCGACGACGTGCTCACCGACGCGCAGAAGGCAGATCAGCAGTTGATGTGCGTCTGCGTCTCGAGAGCGGACGGCGATGAACTGACGCTCGACCTCTGAGCGATGTTCACGGCTACAGTGCGCTCGTCCCATGACCTCGCCGGCCGCCGCACGCGCAGGAGCACCCCGATGAACGCATCCCGATGGGCGGTCCCCGCCTCCTACTTCAGCATGGTGCTGGGCCTGACCGGCCTGGGCAACGGCTGGCGCGTGGCCTCGCGTCTGTGGGGCTTCCCCACCTGGATCGGCGAGTCGGTCATGGCGGTCGCGGTGACGGTGTGGGCGGTGCTGCTGGTCCGATTCGCGATCAAGTGGATCGCCGCGCGCGAGGAGGCCCTGGCCGAGGCCGCCCATCCCATCCTCTGCTGCTTCATCGCGCTCGTGCCGGTGGCGACCATGCTCGCCGGCATCGGCGTGCTGCCGCATGCGCACGGCGTGGGGACGGGGCTGGTCCTGCTCGGCGCGGCGGCCTCGCTGCTCTTCGGCCTGTGGCGCCACGGCGGCCAGTGGCGCGGCGGACGCGACCCGAAGACGACGACGCCCGTGCTCTACCTGCCCACGGTCGGCGCCAACCTGGTGTCCGCGATCGCGCTATCGGCGCTCGGCTGGCCGAGTTGGGGGCAGCTGTTCTTCGGTGCCGGCGTGCTGGCCTGGATCGTCCAGGAGTCCATCATCCTGGGCCGCCTGCTGACCGTCGATCCCTTGCCGCCGGCGCTGCGCCCGACGGTGGGCATCCAGATGGCGCCGCCGGCGGTCGCGCTGCTGGCCTACGCGGCCGTCACCGTCGGCCCGCCGGACCTCATCGCCCGCATGCTGCTGGGCTACGCGATCGTGCAGGCGCTGATGGTGCTGCGGCTGATGCCGTGGATCCGCCAGCCGTTCACGCTGTCGTACTGGGGATTCACCTTCGGCGCGACCGCGATCTCCACCGGCACCATGCGCTTCGCCGAGCGCGGCCATGACCCGGTCTTCACCACGCTCGCGCCGGTGCTCTTCACCATGAGCAATCTGGTCATCACCGGGCTCTCGATCGCTTCGGTGCTGTGGGCGCTGCGGCCGAAGCCGGCGTCCGCCAGCGCGCCCGCGCCGGTGGCGCCGGCGGCCAGTTGATTCGGGGTGAATCAGCAGCGCGCCGCGGCGCGTCCTGACGCCGCGGTGGACCGCGGTGTCGCGCTCAGTCGAGCTTCCAGCGCAGCGCCTCGCCGCCACGCAGCGGCTTGAGCTGCGCGGCTTCGCCGAAGGGGACGGACTCGGGCAGCGTCCATTCGGTCTTGCGCAGCGTGACCTGCGTCGTGTTGCGCGGCAGGCCGTAGAAGTCGGCGCCGTGGAAACTGGCGAAGGCCTCGAGCTTGTCGAGCGCGCCCGCAGCCTCGAAGGCCTCGGCATAGAGCTCGAGCGCGGACAGCGCGGTGAAGCAGCCGGCGCCGCACACCGAGTTCTCCTTCATCACCGACGCATGCGGCGCGCTGTCGGTGCCGAGGAAGAACTTCGGGCTGCCGGAAGTGGCGGCCTGGATCAGCGCCAGGCGATGCTCCTCTCGCTTGAGCACCGGCAGGCAGTAGTAATGCGGCCGCAGCCCGCCCATGAAGATCGCGTTGCGGTTGTAGAGCAGGTGCTGCGGCGTCACCGTCGCGCCGGTGAAGCGGTCCGCCGCGGTCACGTACTGCGCGGCTTCCTTGGTCGTGATGTGCTCGAAGACCACCTTCAGCTCGGGGAAGTCCTTGCGCAGCGGCGTCATCACGCGGTCGATGAAGAAGGCCTCGCGGTCGAAGACATCGACGTCGCCATCGGTGACCTCGCCATGCACCAGCAGCAGCAGGCCCGCCTTCTGCATCGCCTCCAGCGTCGCATAGGTCTTGCGGATGTCGGTGACGCCGGCATCGCTGTTGGTCGTGGCGCCAGCCGGATAGAGCTTGAGCGCGACCACGCCGGCCGCCTTCGCGGCGGCGATCTCCTCGGGGCGCGTGCGGTCGGTCAGGTAGAGCGTCATCAGCGGCTCGAAGTCCACGCCGGCGGGCACGGCGGCGAGGATGCGCTCGCGGTAGGCCTGCGCCTGCTCGGCCGTCGTGATCGGCGGCTTCAGGTTGGGCATCGCGATCGCGCGCGCGAACTGGCGCGCGGTGTACGGAACGACGCTCTGCAGCGCGGCACCGTCGCGCAGGTGCACATGCCAGTCGTCGGGACGGGTCAGGACTAGGGTTTCGCTCATGGGGCGGGATTGTCGCACCCCGCCTCACGGCGCACTGGCCGGCGTCATCGGCGCGGGCACGGTGTACATCGCGAGAGCCTGCTGCGCCGGGGCTGCGGCGGACATGGCCCGGATCACGGGATGGAGCTGCAGGGCCCCCATGCCCGCCAGCAGGGCGAGGACGCCCATGATGACGTTGATCGAGGTCTTGATCCCTCCGATCTCTCCCTTCAGCCCCTTGATCTCGCCTTTCAGCTCACCGACCTCCGCCCGCATTTCGCTGCGCACGGCGCAGATCTCCACCGTCAGCGCCGAGAAGCGGCTTTCCATCTGCACCCGCATCGCGGAAAGCTCCGTGCGCATCTCGCTGCGCATGCCGGCGATGTCGGCACGGATCGTCTGAAGCAATGCATCGTTCTTCGCGTCGTACTCCACGCGCCGGACGTACTCCTCCTTCGGCCAGCGCTGGGCCCTCTTCGCCTGGGAGCCCGGCGATGAATGGCTGAAATGGCTGCGATGCTGTGCGCCCATCCGGTGACCTCCTGACGACTCGTGGATCGACGCACGGCCTGACCCCACGGGCGGATTCCCGCACGGATCACCTCGCGCCTCGTGCGACTCGCCACACACGGGCCGAATCGCGATGGGACCGATTGTTGGCAGCCCCTCGCCGGCCGTCACTGACCTCGACCAGGAGTCTTTTGGACATCCATGCCGTGGACGAGTGAGCACCGCACAGGCGTCGTGGACAGCCGGAACGAAGAAGGCCCGCACCTTGCGGGGCGGGCCTTCGAGGCAGTGCATGGGACGCCCTCGGGCGCCCGCGATCAGTGCTGCAGGATCTTCGCCAGGAAGTCCTTGGCGCGCGGCGAGCGCTGGTCCGGGTTGCCGAAGAACTCGTCGCGGGTGCAGTCCTCGACGATCTTGCCGGCATCCATGAAGATCACCCGGTGGCTGACCTTCTTGGCGAAGCCCATCTCGTGCGTCACGCACATCATGGTCATGCCCTCATTGGCCAGCTGGACCATCACGTCCAGCACCTCGCCCACCATCTCGGGGTCCAGCGCCGAGGTCGGCTCGTCGAACAGCATCACGATCGGGTCCATCGACAGCGCCCGGGCGATCGCCACGCGCTGCTGCTGGCCGCCCGAAAGCTGGCCCGGGAACTTGTCCTTGTGGGCCATCAGGCCCACGCGCTCCAGCATCTTCAGGCCGCGGGTCTTGGCGTCGGCCATGTTGCGGCCCAGCACCTTGACCTGCGCCAGCGTCAGGTTCTCCGTCACCGACAGGTGGGGGAACAGCTCGAAGTGCTGGAACACCATGCCCACGCGCGAACGCAGCTTGGGCAGGTTGGTCTTGGGCGCCGTCAGGCTGGTGCCGTCGACGACGATGTCACCCGCCTGGATCGGCTCCAGCGCGTTGACCGTCTTGATCAGCGTGGATTTGCCCGACCCCGACGGGCCGCACACCACCACCACTTCCCCCTTCTGGATGGTCGTGGAGCAATCGGTCAGCACCTGGAACGGGCCGTACCACTTGGAGACGTTCTTGATTTCAATCATGGGGCGGACCTCAGCGGATGATGGCGATCTTCTTCTGCAGCCGGCGGACCAGCATGGACAGGCTGAAGCAGATCACGAAGTAGACGACGGCCGCGACCAGGTAGGTCTCCATCGGCCGGTTGAAGTTCTTGCCGGCGACCTCGAAACCCTTGAGCAGGTCGTAGGCACCGATCGCGTAGACCAGCGACGTGTCCTGGAACAGCACGATGGTCTGCGTCAGCAGCACCGGGAGCATGTTGCGGAAAGCCTGCGGCAGCACCACCAGGCCCATGGTCTGCTTGTAGTTCATGCCCAGCGCGTAACCCGCGAAGACCTGGCCCTTGGGCACCGACTGGATGCCCGCGCGCATGATCTCGGAGTAGTAGGTCGCCTCGAACAGCGTGAAGGTGATCAGCGCCGTCTTCTCCGCGCCCAGCGGCCCCGCGATGTAGGGGATCAGCAGGAAGAACCACAGGATCACCATCACCAGCGGGATCGAGCGCAGCGTGTCGACGTAGATCGCCGCCGGCCGCTCCAGCCACCATTTGCCCGAGAGCCGCATCAGCGCCAGGATCGTGCCCAGCACGATGCCGCCGATCATGGCCGAGAAGGTCAGCTGGATCGAGAACCACAGCCCCTTGGCGACGAAGGAGGACAGGACCTCCCAGGTCAGGAACGAAAAGTCGAGTTGCGTCATGTCACTTCGCCCCCAGGATGCCGGGCACGCGCACGTACCACTCGATCACCTTGGCCAGGCGGTTGATCGCATAGGCCGAGATGAAGTACAGCAGCGTCACGGGCAGGAAGATCTGCACGAAGCTCGACTGCTCGGAGGCCTGCAGCGCGAACTGCGCCAGGTCGGGGATGCTCACCGCGAAGGCCACCGCCGAGTTCTTGACGATGTTCATGCTCTCGCTGGTCAGCGGCGGAATGACGATGCGGAAGGCCATCGGCAGCAGCACATGGCGATAGGTCTGCGGCAGCGTCAGACCCAGCGCCTGGCCGGCGTAGCGCTGGCCCTTGGGCAGCGTCAGGATGCCGGCCTTGACCTGCTCCGAGATCCGCGCCGAGGTGAACAGGCCGATCGCGATCACGACGAGCACGCTGGGCGGCAGGTCCAGGATCGGGAACAGGCGCGGGATCACGTGATACCAGATGAAGAGCTGGACGATCAGCGGGATGTTCCGGAACAGCTCCGTCCATGCCTCGCCGAACATCGCCAGCTTCCTGTTGGGCACCGTGCGCAGGATGCCGATCAGCGATCCGGCCACCAGCGCGACCAGCAGGCCCAGGACCGAGACGAACATCGTCCAGCCCCAGCCGTGGATCATCGCGTCCAGGTAAGTCTCATAACCGGGGGCGCCGAAACACTTCGGCGCGACCTCCTCGGTCACCATGTCTGTGCAGTACAACTGCCAATCCCAGCTCGCCATGGCGTGCTCCATCCATCAATGCGAAGGGCCGCCCGCATGCGCTGCCGCGGCCCTTCCAGTCTCCGGTCGCCCCCTTGCGACAAGGCGCCCCGCGGGGCGCCTTGCGCTCAGGGAACCGTGCTTACTTCTTGGCGTATTCCTCGACCGGCTTGTCGTTCGGGTTCGCCCAGGCGTCCTTGGTCGCCGCCGTCGCCGGCAGGCCCACCTTGGTGTTGGTCGGGGGGATCGGCTGCATGAACCACTTGTCGTACAGCTTGGCGATCTCGCCAGACTTCATCAGGCCCTTGATGCTGTCGTCCACCGCCTTCTTGAAGGCCGGATCGTCCTTGCGGATCATGATGGCGATCGGCTCGACCGACAGCACTTCGCCGACGATCTTGAAGCCCGCCGGATTGCGCGACTTGGCGATGTTGCCGGCCAGGATCTGGCCGTCCATCACGAAGGCGTCGGCGCGGCCCGACTCCAGCAGCAGGAAGCTGTCGGCGTGGTCCTTGCCCAGCACTTCCTTGAAGTCCACGCCGTTGGCGCGCTCGTGCTTGCGCAGCAGCTGGACGGAGGTGGTGCCGGTGGTGGTCGCGACGGTCTTGCCGTTGAGCTGGGCGATCGAGGTGATGCCCGAATCGGCCTTCACCGCGATGCGCACTTCCTCGACGTAGGTCGTGACGGCGAAGGCCACGTCCTTGGCGCGGGTCATGTTGTTGGTGGTGGAGCCGCACTCGATGTCCACGGTGCCGTTCTGCACCAGCGGCACGCGGTTCTGCGAGGTCACCGGCAGATACTTGATGTCCAGCTTGGACAGGCCCAGATGCTTCTGTACGTCGGCCAGCACGCGCTGGCAGATCTCGACGTGGTAGCCCACGTACTTGCCGTCGCCGAGCGTGTACGACAGCGCGCCCGAGGACTCGCGCACGCCCATGGTCACGCTGCCTGTGTCCTTGATCTTCTTCAGCGTGTCGGCTTGCGCCACGCCAACCAACGCCGCGCCAAGGGCCAGGACTAGCAATGCCTTCTTCATAGTTGCTCCTGCTTGTTCGGATTCAAAAGCGGATTCGAGGGAGGCTCGACCGGTGAGCCGCCCAACCGGCAGAGCAGACCATGAGCGGCTGCTTTGCAGGGTAGGGAGTATCACGCATCTCGAGGTGTTGCACGGCTTACATATGCAGGTTTCATGCCTGCCCGGCGGCGGCGTGCGTCAGGAAATTCCAGAGCGCCTGCGCGACCGGTTTCACGCGGCGCGCCGAGCCCTGGCGCTCGCGGTACATCCGCAGTTCCATGTTCAGTTCGTACTGGCCCGGCTCGGCCGCGCGCACCAGGCGGCGCGCCTTCACTTCCTTCTTCACCGAGCTCGCCGGGAGGAAGGCCAGGCCGTGGCCCTCCAGCGCCATGGCCTTGAGGCTCTCGGCCATGTCGGTCTCGAAGACCGATTCCAGGTTGAGCGGCTGCGCGGCGTCCTTGACGATCAGCTCCACCAATCGCCCGAGGTAGGCGCCGGACGCGTAGCTGAGGAAGGGGATCTTCTGGCCCGGGTGTCCGGAAATCCGGAACATCGGCGCGCCGCCTGTGTCAGCTTTCGCATAGGCGGCCAGGGTCTCGTGGCCGAGCGAGACCGATTCGTAGCGCTCGGGATCGAGCTGCAGCGGCTGGCTGGGGTGGTGGTAGACGACCAGCAGGTCGCAGTTGCCTTCGCTCAGCTGCAGCGTCGCGTCATGGACGTTGAGCGCGTTGAGCCGGCATTTCACCTCGCCGAAGCGCTGGCGCAGCTCCATCAGCCAGTGCGGGAAGAAGCTGAAGGACAGCGAGTGCGGCACGGCGAACTCGATCATGTCCTGCCCCGCCGACTGGTGGCTGCGCAGCATGTTGCGCGTGGCCTGCAGGTTGCCGAGCAGGTCCACGGCCTGGCCCAGCAGGGTTTCGCCGGCCGCGGTCAAACGCGTCGGATAGGACGAACGGTCGACCAGATCGACGCCCGCCCACGCCTCCAGCGCCTGGATGCGGCGCGAGAACGCCGGCTGCGTGACATGCCGCAGCTGGGCCGAGCGGGAGAAGCTGCGCGTCTCCGCCAGGCTCACGAAGTCTTCAAGCCATTTGGTTTCCACGGCGCGGGAGTTTAGCCGTGAGGGGCCGCCGACGTCGCCGCCGCGTCCTGCCCATCCTGCTGCAGGGCCCACATCTGCGCGTAGCGGCCGCGCCGCGCCAGCAGCGCCGCATGGGTGCCGCGCTCGACGATGACGCCCTGCTCCATCACCAGGATCTCGTGGGCATCGACCACCGTCGAGAGCCGGTGCGCGATGACCAGCACCGTCTTGTCGCGCGCGGCGGCCTCGAGCTCGGCCTGGATGGCGCGCTCGTTGCGCGAGTCCAGCGCCGAGGTCGCCTCGTCGAAGATCAGGATCGGCGGATCCTTGAGCAGCGTGCGCGCGATGGCCACGCGCTGCTTCTCGCCGCCGGAGAGCTTGAGCCCGCGCTCACCGACCATGGTCTGGTAGCCCTGCGGCAGCGCCTGGATGAACGCGTGGATGTGCGCGGCCTTGGCCGCGGCCTCGATCTCCTCGATCGTCGCCTCGGGGCGGCCGTAGGCGATGTTGTAGGCGATGGTGTCGTTGAACAGCACCGTGTCCTGCGGCACGATGCCGATCGCCCGGCGCAGGCTGTGCTGCGTGACCTCGGCGATCGACTGGCCGTCGATCGCGATGCGGCCGGACTGCGCGTCGTAGAAGCGGTAGAGCAGCCGCGCCAGGGTGCTCTTGCCCGAGCCGCTCGGGCCGACCACCGCGACCTTCCTCCCCGCCGGGATCTCCAGGCTGACGCCCTTGAGGATGGGCCGCTGCGGCTCGTAGGCGAAGTGCACGTCCTCGAAGCGCACCGACGCGCCGGCCACCCGCAGCGGCTGGGCGCCGGGCGCGTCGGCGACCTCGCGCTCCCGGGCCAGCAGGCCGAACATCTTGTCCAGGTCGGTCAGGCTCTGCTTGATCTCGCGGTAGATCACGCCCAGGAAGTTCAGCGGGATGTAGAGCTGGATCATGAACGCGTTGATCATGACCAGGTCGCCCAGGCTCATCTGCCCGGCGACGACGCCCTGCGTCGCGCGCCACAGCATCGCCACCAGCGCCACCGCGATGATCACCTGCTGCCCGCTGTTGAGCAGCGACAGCGTCGTCTGCGACTTCAGCTGCGCGCGGCGCAGCCGCTCCAGGCTCTGGTCGTAGCGGGCGGCCTCGAAGTCCTCGTTGTTGAAGTACTTCACCGTCTCGTAGTTCAGCAGCGAGTCGATCGCCTTGCTGTGCGCGTGCGAGTCCAGCTCGTTGAGCTGGCGGCGGAACTTGGTGCGCCACTCGGTGACCACGATGGTGAAGCCGATGTAGAACACCAGCGCCGCGCCGGTGATCCAGGCGAAGAGCACGTCGAACTTCAGCGCCAGCAGGCTGAGCACCAGCACCACCTCGACCAGCGTCGGGAAGATGCTGTAGAGCGAGTAGGAGATCAGCGCATGCACGGCGCGCGTGCCGCGCTCGATGTCGCGGGTCATGCCGCCGGTCTGGCGCTCGAGGTGGAAGCGCAGGCTCAGGTCGTGCAGATGGCGGAAGACCTGCAGCGAGATGCTGCGCGAGGCGCCCTCGGTCGCCTTGGCGAAGATCAGCTCGCGCGCCTCGGTGAACAGCGAGGTGCACAGGCGCAGCATCCCGTAGGCCAGCAGCAGCCCCACCGGCACGACCATCAGCGCCTGCGCGCTGCCGGGCCGCAGGTCGAGGCTGTCCACCAGTTGCTTGAGCAGCACCGGCACGCCGACATTGGCCAGCTTGGCGCCGATCATGAAGGCCAGCGCGAGGCCGACGCGCCAGCGGTAGCGCCAGAAATAGGGCAGCAGGCGGCCGATGGTGTGCCAGTCGCCCCGGGACTCGGGCGCGGTGGAGGACGAGGGGACGGGGGTCGGCGCGGAGGTGCCGGCGAGCGTGGAGCGGCGCATGGACGAAGGGGCTGGACTGTCGTGGGGTCGGGCCTCGGGTCCGGCGCCTGCGCTGGCGGGGCCGGACATGCTGGACGACAATGCCGGCCATTGTCACCGTTTGCCGATCATGAGCGACTCCACCGCCCCCAATGCCCCCGCGGCGCCGACCGCGCCCGCCTCGACGTCCAGCCTGCTCTCCCCGGAGACGATCGGCCCCCGCGAACTGGTGATGCGCGTGATGCCGATGCCTGCCGATGCCAATGGCAACGGCGACATCTTCGGCGGCTGGATCATGGCGCAGGTCGACCTCGCCGGGTCGGTGCTGCCGGCGCGCATCTCGCGCGGGCGGATCGCGACGGTGGCGGTCAACGAGTTCATCTTCAAGCAGCCGGTGTCGGTGGGCGACCTGCTGAGCTTCTATGCGCAGGTCACCCGCATCGGCCGCACCTCGATCACGGTGCATGTCGAGGTCTTCGCCGAGCGCAACCCCGCCAATCCGCATGTGGTCAAGGTGACGGAGGCCAACCTGACCTACGTCGCGATCGACCGCGAGGGCAAGTCGCGGGTGATCGGCGAGGCCTAGGTGGACGCGGCGAGCCGGCCCGCGAGGGCCTGTGCGAATGGGCGTCCCGCCACCAGGGTTTGTACGTAGATTCCGCAGCCGGCTCCGGGATGCGGGTGGGATACTGCGCCGCCTGGGTGCCGAGCCACGCCGGTGACGGCGCCAGCGGCGCCTTCAACCGGAGCCGTCCCCATGCTGTCCCCTTCCGCCTCCGCCACGCCGGTCGTCGCCGTGCCGTGGTACCGCCATCTCTACCTGCAGGTCGTCGTGGCGATCGTGATCGGCATCCTGCTCGGTCACTTCGAGCCGAAGTTCGCCGTCACCCTGCAGCCGCTGGGCGATGCCTTCATCAAGCTGGTGAAGATGATCATCGCGCCGGTGATCTTCCTGACCATCGTGACCGGCATCGCGGGCATGACGCAGCTCAGCCGCGTCGGCCGGGTGTTCGGCAAGGCGATGGCCTACTTCCTGTTCTTCTCGACGCTGGCGCTGATCGTCGGCCTGGTGGTGGCGAACGTGGTGCAGCCGGGTCACGGCATGAACGTCAACGTCGCGGACCTGGACCAGAAGGAAGTGCATCGCTACGTCGAGAAGACGCATGACCTGACGCTGGTCGGCTTCCTGATGGACGTGATCCCGAAATCGCTGGTGGGCGCGCTGGCGGACGGCAACATCCTGCAGACGCTGTTCGTGGCGGTGCTGTTCGGCATCGCGCTGGCGCTGGTGGGCGATCGCGGCAAGCCGGTGCTGAACTTCTTCGAGGCGCTGACCGCGCCGGTGTTCCGGATGGTGCACATCCTGATGAAGGCGGCGCCGATCGGCGCACTGGGCGCGATGGCGTTCACCATCGGCAAGTACGGGCTGGCCTCGCTGCTCAACCTGGGCATGCTGGTGGGCAGCTTCTACGTGACGGCGCTGCTGTTCGTGCTGGTGATCCTGGGCATCGTCGCGCGGCTGTGCGGTTTCTCGATCATCAAGTTGATCCGCTACCTGAAGGCGGAGCTGCTGCTGGTGCTGGGCACCTCGTCGTCGGAGTCGGCACTGCCCTCGCTGATGGAGAAGATGGAGAAGGCCGGCTGCGAGAAGACGGTGGTGGGACTGGTCGTGCCGACGGGCTACTCGTTCAACCTGGACGGGACCAACATCTACATGACGCTGGCGGCGCTGTTCATCGCGCAGGCGACCAACACCGAGCTGACGCTGGGTCACCAGATCACGCTGCTGTTGGTGGCGATGCTGAGCTCCAAGGGCGCGGCGGGCGTGACCGGCGCGGGCTTCATCACGCTGGCGGCGACGCTGTCGGTGGTGCCGGAGGTGCCGGTGGCGGGCATGGCGCTGATCCTGGGCGTGGACCGCTTCATGTCGGAATGCCGCTCGCTGACCAACTTCATCGGCAATGCGGTGGCGACGATCGTGGTCTCGAAGTGGGAGCGCGCGCTGGACCACGATGCGCTGGACCTGGCGCTGTCGGGCAAGACCATCGACCCGGACGACCTGCCGATCCGTGTGGCCGGACCGGCCGAGACGGCGTGAGCGGACCCGGCGCATGAACGACAACGGGCGCCGCGGCGCCCGTTGTGTCGTATGGAGCGGCCTGGCTGCCGCTCTCGATCAGAACTTCGAGAAGTCCGGCTGGCGCTTCTGGAAGAAGGCCTGGAAGGCTTCCATCGCCTCGGGGCTGCGCAGGCGGGCACCGAAGATCTCGGCCTCGGCCTGGATAGTTTCCAGCAGCTGCTCCTTGGTCGCGCGACGCATCAGCTGCTTGCTCTCGCGCACGGCGCTCGGCGGCAGCTTGTTGAAGCGCTCGGCCACGCGGCGCGCCTGCGCGACCACTTCGCCGGCCGGCAGCACCGCGTTCGCGATGCCGCATTCCACCGCCTGCTCGCCGGTGAACGGGTCGCCCAGCAGGATCTTCTCGGCCGCGCGGCGCGGGCCCATCAGCTTGGGCACGAGCAGGCTGGAACCGAATTCGGGCACCAGGCCCAGGCTCACAAAGGGCATCGCCAGGCGCGCGTCGTCGGCCACGTAGACGAAGTCGCAATGCAGCAGCAGCGTCGTGCCGATGCCGATCGCCGCGCCGTTCACCGCGGCCACGATGGGCTTGTCACAGCCGATCATCGCGCGCATGAACTGGAACACCGGCGCGTCCTCGTCCCGCGGCGGGCTGCCCATGAAGTCCTCGATGTCGTTGCCCGACGTGAAGATCTGCGGCTGGCCCTGGATCAGCACCGCGCGCACGCTGTTCTCGGCGTTGGCCGCGACCAGCGCGTCGGCCATCTCCTGGTACATCGCGCGGGTCAGCGCGTTCTTCTTCTCGGGACGTGCGATCTCGATGGTCTGCACGCCGTTGACGATGGCGGTCTTGATGCTCATGGAGCACTCTCCTGCTGGGTAAGGCCGTTGATGCCGTTGGGAATGGCCGCGATCATGCCAGCCAGGCGCTCACCTGCGGCCACAGGCTGCGCTCGAATCGATCGCGGAAGAAACCGAAATGGCCGATGCGGCGCTCGCCGATGTCCTTGGGCGCGATGCGGCGCAGCTCGGGATGCGCGCCGGCGTAGAAGCCGTGCAGCGACTCGGTGTTGCGGCGGGACATGAATTCGTCGTCGGTGAACGCGAGCGAGAGCATCGGCACCGACAGCGAGGCGTACTGCGCGCGCAGCGCGTCGCCGCCCTCGCCCATCATGTACTCGCGGTCCAGGCACCAGCGGCGCCACTGCGCCATCACGCCGCGAGGGAGGTCGCCGACCTTGCGCAGCTTGCGGCCAGGGAAGTAGCCGAAGAGGGGCAGCGCGAGCGGGACCATGACGTACCAGAGCCACCAGACGTAGCGGCGCAGACCGATCGAGTTCTCGCGCCAGTAGCCGCTGCCGCAGCCCACCGTCACCGCGCGGGAGACGCGCGAGCGGTTGGGCAGCAGGCCCAGGATCTGGCCGCCCAGGCTGTGGCCCAGCCAGTGGATCTCGCGGTCGTCGCCCAGCAGCTTGTTGAGATGCGAGAGCGCCGCAGCGGCGTCATGCTCGGCCCAGGTGCGGATGTCGGCGTCGAGGCCGCGCAGCGAGCGCTTCATCGACTCGGGCCGCGAGGCGCCCATGCCGCGGTAATCGAAGCTCAGCACCAGCCAGCCCTGCGACGCCATCCAGCGCGCGAAGGCGGCGTAGTAGCGCTGCTCGACGCCCATGGCGGGGGCGATCAGCAAGCCGGCCTTGGCAGTCGCTGGGTCGCCGTAGAGGTGGCCTTGGAGTTCGAAACCGTCATCTGCTCGGAAACTGATCATCGCGGTCTCCCGATCGATGAAGACGCTGGCGGGCGCCTGCGAAGGATGCCCAACCGCGTGGGGCCAGGCGCGGGCTCTCCACGACGCGGGGGGCGTCCCTCCGGGAACCCCCCGCATCATTCCGGCCCCACCCGCACTCGCTGCCCGAGGACGAGCGGACTGCGGTGGCCGACGCGCTTTTTACAGACGCTCGATGATGCCCGCCGCGCCTTGGCCGGCGCCAACGCACATCGTGACCATGCCGTACTTCGCGCCGGTGCGGCGCAGGCCGTGGATCACCGACGCCGCGCGGATCGCGCCGGTCGCGCCCAGGGGGTGGCCCAGGGCGATCGCGCCGCCGTTCGGGTTCACCTTGGTGCGGTCCAGCACGATACCCTTCGCGTCCAAGTCATTCAGCACCGCCAGCGACTGCGCCGCGAAGGCCTCGTTCAGCTCGACCCAGCCCAGGTCCTCGGCCTTGATGCCGGCCAGCTTCAGCGCGGCCGGGATCGCCTCGATCGGGCCGATGCCCATGATCTCCGGCGGCACGCCGCGCACCGCGAAGGACACGAAGCGCGCCAGCGGCGTCAGGCCGAAGCGCTTGACCGCCGCCTCCGACGCCACGATCAGCGCGCCCGCGCCGTCCGAGGTCTGCGAGCTGTTGCCCGCCGTGACGCTGCCCTTGGCGGCGAACACCGGCTTGAGCTTGGCCAGGCCCTCCATCGACGTGTCCTTGCGCGGACCTTCGTCGATGTCGACCGTGCGCGACTTGACGATCACGCCATCGCCGTTCAGGTCGGGCTGGCGGTCCTTGATCTCGAATGGAGTGATCTCGTCCTTGAAGAAGCCCCCTTCGATCGCGGCCAGCGCGCGGCGATGCGATTCGAGCGCGAACTCGTCCTGCGCCTGCCGGCTCACCTTCCACTTGTCGGCGACCTTCTCGGCGGTCAGGCCCATGCCGTAGGCCAGGCCGATGTTCTCGTCGCGCTCGAAGATCGCGGGCGGGAACGAGGGCTTGTTGCCGCCCATCGGCACCATCGACATCGACTCCACGCCGCCGGCGATCATCACTTCGCTCTCGCCGACGCGGATGCGGTCCGCCGCCATCGCCAGCGCGGTGATGCCCGACGCGCAGTAGCGGTTCACCGTCACGCCGCCGACCGTGTTCGGCAGGCCCGACAGCACCGCCGCCACGCGGGCGATGTTCATGCCCTGCTCCCCTTCCGGGAAGGAGCAGCCGATGATCGCGTCCTCGATGACCGACGGGTCCAGGCCCGGGACCTGGGCCATCGCGGCCTGGATCACGCGGGACAGCATCTCGTCCGGACGGGTGTTCTTGAAGTAGCCCCGGCCCGACTTGCCGATCGGCAGGCGGGTGGCGGCGCAGATGTAGGCGTCTTGAACTTGCTTGCTCATGATTGATTCCTTGTGTGCCGCTCGGATCAGTTGCGCACGGGCTTGCCGGTCTGCAGCATGCCCATGATTCGCTCCTGGGTCTTCGGGTGCTCCAGCAGTGAGCAGAAGTGCTTGCGCTCCAGCGACATCAGGTATTCCTCGGTCACCAGCGAGCCGGCCTCGACTTCGCCGCCGCAGACCACGTCCGCGATCAGCGAGGCCAGGTGGAAGTCGTGCGCGCTGATGAAGCCGCCGTCACGCATGTTGGCCAGCGAGGACTTCACCGTGGCGATGCCGGAACGGCCCGCGACCGGGAACTTGGCCTTGAGCGGCGCGCGGTAGCCGGAGTCCGCCATCGCCTTGGCCTGCGCCGTGGCGACGAACAGCAGCTCGTCCTTGTTGGGGACGATGACGTCGCTGTCCAGCAGGTAACCCAGCTTCTGCGCTTCCAGCGCGGAGGTCGCCACCTTGGCCATCGCGGCGTTGGTGAAGCCGTCCTTCAGGAAGGCGAAGATGTCCGCGTTGGCGTTGCCGGCCGAGGCCATCTCCGCCGCGCGGCGCGCGATGTAGGTCAGGCCACCGCCGCCCGGGATCAGGCCGACGCCCACTTCCACCAGGCCGACATACGACTCCATGTGCGCGACGCGGCGGGCGCAGTGCACCGCCAGCTCGCAGCCGCCGCCCAGCGCCAGGCCGCGCATCGCGGCCACGACCGGCACGTTGGCGTAGCGCACGCGCAGCATCATGTCCTGCAGCTTCTTCTCTTCCGGCGCGATGCCCTTGGCACCCTTGCTCATGAAGACCGGCATCAGCGCTTCCAGGTTGGCGCCGGCGGAGAACACGTCGTCCGGCGACCAGATGACCAGGCCCTTGTACTTGGCCTCGGCGATCTCGACCGCCTTGAGCAGGCCCTCGGTGACCGTCGGGCTGATCAGGTGCAGCTTGCAGTTGATCGAGGCGATCAGCACTTCACCGTCCAGCGACCAGACGCGGACCTCGTCGTTCTTGAACTCCTCGGTGCCCGCCTTCAGCGGCTCCACCGCGCCCTCGCCGACCAGCGATTCGGGGAAGGCCTGGCGCTCGTAGACCGGCAGCTTGGCGCGCGGCTTGAACTTGCCTTCCTTGGCGCTCCACGAGCCGTCCTTCGAATGCACGCCGCCGTTCTCGGCGACCGGGCCTTCGAAGACCCACTTGGGCAGCGGCGCGCTCGACAGCGTCTTGCCGGCGTCGATGTCGGCCTGCACCCACTCGGCCACCTGCTTCCAGCCGGCGGCCTGCCAGAGCTCGAACGGGCCCTGCTGCGAGCCGAAGCCCCAGCGCATGGCGAAGTCGATCTCGCGCGCGGTGTCGGCGACGGTGTCCAGGTGCACGGCCACGTAGTGGAACGAGTCACGCAGGATGGACCACAGGAACTGCGCCTGCGGGTTGCTCGATTCCTTCAGCAGCTTGATGCGGTCGGCGGGCTGCTTCTTCAGCATGCGGGCGACGATCTCGTCGGCCTTGCCGCCGCCGGCGACGTACTCGCCAGTGGCGAAGTCCAGGCGCTGGATGTCCTTGCCGACCTTCTTGTAGAAGCCCGCGCCGGCCTTCTGGCCCAGCGCGCCCTTCTCGATCAGGCCCGCCAGCACCTTGGGCGTGGCGTAGGTCGAATAGAAGGGGTCGTCCTTCAGGTTGTCCTGCATCGTCTTGACGACGTGCGCCATCGTGTCCAGGCCCACCACGTCCGCGGTGCGGAAGGTGCCCGACGAGGCGCGGCCCAGCTTCTTGCCGGTCAGGTCGTCGACCACGTCCACGGACAGGCCGAACTTCTCGGCCTCGATCATCGTGGCCATCATGCCTGCGATGCCGACGCGGTTGGCGACGAAGTTGGGCGTGTCGTTGGCGCGCACGACGCCCTTGCCCACGGCCGAGGTCACGAAGCTCTCGAGCTGGTCGATGACTTCAGGATTGGTGGTCGGCGTGTTGATCAGCTCGACCAGGTACATGTACCGGGGCGGGTTGAAGAAGTGGATGCCGCAGAAGCGCGGCTTGATCGATTCCGGCAGGACTTCCGACAGCTTGGTGATCGACAGGCCCGAGGTGTTGGACGCGACGATCGCGTGCGGCGCGACGAACGGAGCGATCTTCGTGTAGAGATCCAGCTTCCAGTCCATGCGCTCGGCGATGGCCTCGATGATCAGGTCGCAGTCCTTGAGCAGCTCCAGGTGCTCCTCGTAGTTGGCCTGCTGGATCAGCGCGGCGTTCTCGGGCACGCCCAGCGGCGCCGGCTTGAGCTTCTTCAGGCCCTCGACGGCCTTGGTGACGATGCCGTTCTTCGGACCTTCCTTGGCAGGCAGGTCGAACAGCACGACCGGCACCTTCACGTTGACCAGATGGGCGGCGATCTGCGCGCCCATCACGCCGGCGCCGAGCACGGCGACCTTGCGAACTTGGAATCGACTCATGGTTTCTCCAATGGACATCACTGGGATGTAGGAATGGGGTTCTGGCGTCGCTTACTCGACGCGGATCCAGGTCTGGGTGCGGCCCAGCAGCGGCATGCCGACGAAGCCGCGGACCTCGAGCTTCTTGCCGCCGTCGATCGGACGCAGGCGGACGCGATAGACCTTGCCGTTGCCCGGATCGAGGATGTCGCCGCCGTCCCAGAGCTCGGCGTCGTTGCCGTTCTTCTTGACGTTGCGCAGGATGGTCAGGCCCAGGATGGGCTGGCCCTTGCGCTCGTCGGCGCATTCGTCGCACTTGGCGGTCTGCTTGGTGGGATCGGTGATCTTCTCGATCTTGCCGGTGAGCACGCCGCCGACCTCGCTGATGCGCACGGTGGAGCGCTCCTGCTTGGTCTCGTCGTCGATCGTCTTCCACACGCCCACCGGCGTGGTCGCGGCCTGGGCCAGCGCCAGGTTGGCGGACAGTCCGAGGCCCAGGGCGACGGCAGTGGCGAACAGCGGTTTCATCGTGTCTCTCTCCGTTTCTTCTGTACAGCCGCGCCCTGTGCCGGACGCGTCGATGCGCGATGTTGCGGGCCCGGGTCGCGGCGCGTCAATCGCGCCGGGCGGAACCCGGTCCGCCGTAGGGGGACGCGGGCGCCCCGCTCGAGGAGGCGCCCGCGACGCTGTCGTTCAGAACAGCGCCTCGTCCATTTCCATCAGCGGGTTCAGGCCGGCGCGGGCGGTGCGGATCAGGCTCGCGGTTTCCGGCAGCAGCTTGGCGAAGTAGAAGCGCGCCGTCGCCAGCTTGGCGGTGTAGAACGGATCGCCCGAGTCCTTCTTCTCCAGCGCCAGCTTGGCCATGCGCGCCCACATGTAGGCGAAGCACAAGTGGCCGACGACGCGCAGGTAGTCCACCGCGGCTGCACCGACTTCATCGGGGTTCTGGAAGGCCTTCATGCCGATCTCGGTGGTCAGCTTGGTGACCTTGTCGCCGATGTCGGCCAGCGGGTTGATGAACTCCTGCATCGCCTCGCTGGTGCCCTCTTCCTCGACGAACTCGGCGATCTTCTTGCCGAACTTCTTCAGCGTCGCGCCGTTGTTGCCCAGGATCTTGCGGCCCAGCAGGTCCAGCGACTGCACCGTGTTCGTGCCCTCGTAGATCATGTTGATGCGGGCGTCGCGGACGAACTGCTCCATGCCCCACTCGTGGATGTAGCCGTGGCCGCCGAAGACCTGCATGCAGTGCGAGGTGGCGATCCAGCCGTTGTCCGTGATGAAGGCCTTGATGATCGGCGTCAGCAGCGCGACCTCGTCCTCGCAGGCCTTGGCCTCGTCGGCGTCGTCGCTGGACAGGGCCTTGTCCAGCTGCAGCGCCACGTAGGCCGACAGCGCGCGGCCGCCTTCGGCGTAGGCGCGGGCGGTCAGCAGCATCTTGCGGACGTCGGGGTGGACGATGATCGGATCGGCCGGCTTGTCCGGCGCCTTCGGGCCCGACAGCGCGCGCATCTGGATGCGGTCCTTGGCGTAGGCGACGGCGTTCTGGTACGCGACTTCGGTCAGGCCCAGCGACTGGTTGCCCACGCCCAGGCGGGCGGCGTTCATCATCACGAACATCGCCTGCAGGCCCTTGTTGGGCTGGCCCACCAGCGTGCCGACGGCGCCGTCCAGCACGATCTGCGCGGTGGCGTTGCCGTGGATGCCCATCTTGTGCTCCAGGCCGCCGCAGTAGACCGGGTTGCGCTCGCCCAGCGAGCCGTCGGCGTTGACCTTGAACTTGGGCACGATGAACAGCGAGATGCCCTTGGAGCCGGCCGGGGCGTCCGGCAGGCGCGCCAGCACCAGGTGGACGATGTTCTCGGCCAGGTCGTGCTCGCCGGCGGAGATGAAGATCTTCTGGCCGGTGATCTTGTAGGTGCCGTCGCCCTGCGGCTCGGCCTTGGAGCGCAGCAGGCCCAGGTCGGTGCCGCAGTGCGGCTCGGTCAGGCACATCGTGCCGGTCCACACGCCCGAGGTCAGCTTGGGCAGGTAGGTGGCCTTCTGCTCGTCGGTGCCGTGCGCATGCAGCGCCTCGTAGGCGCCGTGGCTCAGGCCCGGGTACATCGTCCAGGCCTGGTTGGCCGAGTTCATCATCTCGTACATGCACTGGTTCAGCAGCACCGGCAGGCCCTGGCCGCCATAGGCCGGGTCGCACGACAGCGCGGGCCAGCCGCCCTCGACGTACTGCGCGTAGGCTTCCTTGAAGCCCTTGGGCGCCTTCACCTCATGGGTGGACTTGTCCAGCGTGCAGCCTTCCTGGTCGCCCGACAGGTTGATCGGGGTCAGCACTTCCGCGGCGAACTTGCCGCCCTCTTCCAGGACCGCGTTGATCGTGTCCTCGTCGACCTCGGCATGCGCGGGCAGCAGCTTCAGCTCGTCGACCGCGTGCAGCAGCTCGTGCAGCACGAACTTCATGTCGCGCAGGGGCGGGGTGTACTGAGGCATGAGGACTCTCCTGAATGGTTCTGTGAAGGGATCGAAAGGGACTCGCCCCGCTCAGGCGCGCTTGCGGCTCGGGGCCGGGCTCGCGGAGGCGGAGTGAGGAGGCGTCTGCCGCGTCTGGGCATCGGCCTTGCGGCCGGCCGGCGTGGCGAAGCTGTCGAGGATGCGCTCCAGGCCCGTGCGAGCGCGGGCGAGCGCACCGGGGCTGCGCAGGAAGCGCGCGTCGTGATGCAGCGACAGGATCAGGCCGTGCATCTCGAAAAGCACCTGGTCCGGATCGGCCTCGGGCACCAGGTGGCCGACCTCCTGCGCCAGCAGGATGGCCTTGCGGATCGCGGCGTGCCAGTCGCGCACCATGCCGACCAGCGCGTCGCGCACCGGGCCGGGCCGGTCGTCGAATTCCACCGCGCCGCTGATGTAGATGCAGCCCGAGTCGACTTCCACCGAGGTGCGGTGCACCCAGCGCTCGAACAGCGCGCGCAGGCGCGGCAGGCCGCGCGGCTGGCGGATCGCGGTGTAGAAGACTTCTTCCTCGAACTTGGCGTGGTACTCGCGCACCACCGCGATCTGCAGTTCCTCGCGCGAGCCGAAATGCGCGAAGACGCCGGACTTGCTCATCTTCGTCACATCGGCCAGCGCGCCGATGGACAGGCCTTCCAGCCCCATGTGCGAGGCCAGCCCGAGCGCCGCGTCCAGGATCGCGGCGCGCGTCTGCTGGCCTTTCTGGAGCGAACGGGCGCCACGGCGCGCGACGGCGGCGGCGGGCTTGGCGGCGGTGACGGGGGAGGTGGACACGATGCCCGGAATAATAAAACGAACGATCGTTCTATTTTGAGCAGTTCCGGGTCGGAAAGGCAATCCTTGCCCACCCCTTTTTAGTGGTGCAGACCTAAAAAAGCCAGGCTGCAGACCCGAGTTGGCAGGCTGGGGTCGGGCGATGTCCGAGGGTTTACCCGAACTCGAGGCGTGGACTTCTCTGCGACGCTGGGTGACTCGCGGGCGCGCCGGCCAGTGACCTTCGGCAACGCCTGTCCGCCCGACGCCGGCATAGACTGGCGCAAACAGGGAGCCAGAAGAATGCACAAGCCATTGAATGGCATGTTCCGGGTTCTGGTGTGCCGGGTGCAATCCCGGCTGTGTGGCCTGCCGCTGGATGCCGTCGAGGAGACCCTGCGGCCGCAGCCACTGCGGCCGCTGAAGTCGCCGGCCGTTCATGTCCAGGGGCTCGCGCGCATCCGCGGCGACTGGCTGCCGGTCGTCGACCTGGCCGGCCTGCTGGGACTGACCGAGTCCGGCGTGGTTCCCGCGCCGGCCGACGCCGCGGCGGTGCGCCGCTATGTCGTCGTCCGCGCCGGCGAACGCCGGGTGGCGCTGGCGGTCGCCGAGGTGCTGGGCCTGCAGACCTTCGCGGCGGAGCAACTCCGCGCCCTGCCCCCGCTGCTGCGCGACCGCGACCATGGTGCCGTCAGCGCGCTGGCCGAGCGCGACGATGAACTGATCGCCGTGCTCGACCAGGCCCGGCTGTTTCCGGACGACCTGCCGCCGACCGCGGCCCTCTCCGCCGCGGACGGCGGCGAGGCCGCCAGCCATCGGGGAGCGGCCTCATGACGCGGCCGTCGCCGTCCGATGCCGCCCTGATCTCGCTGCTGCCGCGCCTGCGGACGTTGCTCTCCGCCCGCCTGGGCCTGCAGTTCGACGACCGCCAGGACGACCGGCTCGCCGCCGCGCTGGCGCGGGTGGCCGGGCCGGGCGGTCCGGCGCGCTTCCTGGACCAGATGGAGCAGGCGCCGACGCGCGCCCGGCTCGATGCGCTCGCCGCCGAGCTGACGGTCGGCGAGACCTTCTTCTTCCGCCACCCGGAGCAGTTCGACGCGCTGCGCGTGGACCTGCTGCCGTCGATGGTGCGCCGCGCGACGTCCACCGGCCTGCGGGCGCTCTCGGCCGGCTGCGCGAGCGGCGAGGAGGCCTACACCCTGGCCATCACGCTGCATCGCGCCGGCCTGACGGCGCAGGGCGTCGACTGGCAGGTGCTGGCCGTCGACGTGAACCCGGCGGCGCTGGCGCGCGCGGCCGCCGCCCGCTACGGCGAATGGAGCTTGCGCGCGACGCCGCCGGAGCTGCGCGAGCTGTGGTTCCGCGCAGTCGAACCGGGCGTCTGGACGCCGCTGCCCGCGATCCGCGAGCGGGTCCGCTTCGAGCCCCGCCAGCTGGGGCAGCCCGACGCCGCCTTCTGGACACCGGACCGCTTCGACATCATCTTCTGCCGCAACGTGCTGATGTACCTGGCGCCCACGGCGCTGCGCCAGGCGATCCAGCACCTGGTCGGCGCGCTGGCACCGGGGGGCGTGCTGTTCCTGGGCCATGCGGAGACGCTGCGCGGCCAGTCCGAGGCACAGGCCGCGGGGCTGACGCTGCGCCAGGCGCATGGCTGCTTCTTCTATCGCCGCGAAGGCGCGGACGTGGCGCCCGCCTGGCCCTTTCCCTGGCCGACCCCCGTGCCGGAGCCGGCGACGGCCCCGCTGGCGCACGCGCCGGCATTCGAGGCCACGCCCGTCGACCACGCCGACCAGGCCCTGCTCGACGAGGCGCTGCTGCTGGTCGAGGCCGGCCAGATCGAGGACGGCCTGCGCGCCTGCGCCCGGCTGATCGCGCCGCAGACACCGGCCGCGCTGCAGGCCGAGGTGCTGTTCCTGCAAGGGCTGGCGATGGAGGAGCGCGGCCAGCTCCCCGCCGCGGAATGGCATCACCAGCGCGCCGCCGCCAAGGACGCCGCCTTCGCCCTGCCGCACCTCCGCCTGGGCCTGCTGGCCCGGCGTCGCGGCGAGATCGTCGCCGCGCGGCGCGAACTGGGGCGGGCGCTGGCGCTGCTGGACGACGAATCGCCCGAGCGGCTGCGGCGTTTCGGCGGCGGCTTCGAACGCGACGACCTGCGGCGCCTGTGCCGCGACGAGATCCAGGAGGCCCGCGCATGACGCTCGACCGCTCCGACCGCTCCGACCCGCTGGAGGGCCAGCTCGACGAATGGCGGGCGGCCTTCGACCGCTCCTTCGCCGAGCCGCGACGGCTGGGCGATGACGACGCCGTCCTGGACGTGCTGGGCATCCGGATTGCCGGCGACCCGTTTGCCCTGAACTTGGCCGATCTGGCCGGACTGCAGCCCGCCATGCCCGCCGCGCCCTATCCCGCCACCGCACCCGGGCTGCTCGGGCTCGCCGGGCACCAGGGGCAGGTCTTGCCGCTCTACGACCTGCGCGCGCTGATCGGCCGCGGGGCCGCGACGGCGGTGCGCTGGTGGGCCATCGCGCGCGCCGCGCCGCTGGCGCTCGCCTTCGAGGGCTTCGACGGCCAATGGCGCCTGACGCCTGGCGATCGCCTGCAGCAGAGCGACGCGGCCGGCACCGGCTGGGCGGTCCGCTGCGGCGGCGCGCTGCGCCCGCTGATCGAGCTGGAAGGCCTGATCGCCGCCGTCGCCGGCAGCCAGCTCGGCGAGCCGTCGGCGGGATCCTTCACCACAACGACAAGCGCCGGCGCCGCCGGCCGATGACAGGGAGCACCGTGCCATGTGGACCTTCGGAAGAAAGCTGTCGATGGGTTTCGCGCTGTCCTTCGCGCTGCTGCTGCTCATCGGGACGCTGGCCTATCGCGGCGTCGACCTGCTGACGCAGACCAGCTACCAGGTCACCCGCACCCATGCGGCGCTGACCCACGTCGAGGCGCTGATGAGCCTGATGAAGGACGCCGAGACCAGCCAGCGCGGCTACCTGCTCAGCGGCGAGGATCCTTATCTGGACCCCTATCGCCACGCCGTCGCCAACCTGCCGCGACAGCTGGCCGAGCTCAGGCCGCTGATCCGCGACAACCCCGGGCAGCAGGCCCGGCTGAACCAGGCCACGGCCATGATCGAGGGCCTGATGCAGCTGCACAAGGAGCGCATCGAGTCGCGCCGCACGTCCACCATCGAGGCGGCCATGCGCGTCCAGGGCCTGGGCGAGGGCAAGCGCCGCATGGATGAACTGCGCGCGGTGATCTCCCAGATGGAGGAGGAGGAGAACGACCTGCTGCGCCAGCGCGCGCAGGAGGTCGAGTCCGCCGCCACCGGCGTGCGCATGGCCATCGTCTGGGGCACCGTCGCCGGCGCGCTGCTGGTGCTGGCGGCGGCGCTGACGCTCAACCGCGCGCTCAGCGGCCAGGTGGGCACGGCGGTCAAGCATGTGCAGCGCTCCTCGGCGGAGCTGCAGGCGGCCGCGAACCAGCAGGCCGCCGGCGCCCGCGAGACGGCCACCTCGATGACGGAGATCTCCACCACCATCTCCGAGCTGCTGGCCACCTCGCGCCAGATCGCCGACAGCGCGCAGCGCGTCGTGGTCATCGCCGAGCAGACGGCTGGATTGGCCCGTGGCGGCGACGGCACCCTGCAGGCGGCGCGCGAAACCATCGCCGCGATGCGCCGGCAGATCGACCTGGTGGTCGACCACATGCTGGACCTGGGCCGCAAGTCGCAGCAGATCGGGGTGGTGATGGACCTGGTCGGCGAACTGGCCGAGCAGACCAACATCCTGGCGATCAACGCCACCATCGAGGCCACCGTGGCTGGCGACGCGGGCCGGCGCTTCAGCGTCGTCGCGGACGAGATCCGCAAGCTGGCCGACCGCATGACCGCGTCGACCAAGGAGATCCGCCTGCAGATCGACGACGTGCGCGGCGCGGTCAACACCACGGTGATGGCGACAGAGACCGGCTCCAAGGCGGTCGATGCCGGCGCGCGTCAGTTCGACGACGTGGCCGCCACCTTCGCCAAGATCGCCGGCCAGGTCGTGACCACGACCGACGCGGCGCGCGAGATCGAGCTGTCCACCAAGCAGCAGGCCACCGCGGTCGAGCAGCTCAATGTCGCGCTGTCCAACACCGCGCAGGCCTCGCGGGAGACCGAGGCCAGCTCCGGGCAGACCTCGCAGACGGCCACCGAGCTGGCGGAGATGTCCCGCGACCTGCTGCGCCTGGTGCAGGCCCAGCCGACCTGAGCCCGACCCCTTCAAGAACCGGACACCCCGCGCGCCGTGGCCAAGGACCCCTACCGCTTCTTCCGCATCGAAGCCCGCGATCTGCTGCGGCAGATGAGCGAGGCCGTGCTCGCCGCCGAGCAGGCGCCGGCGCCCGACCTGCCGCCGCGTTTGCTGCGCCTGGCCCACACGCTCAAGGGCGCCGCCAGCGTGGTGCGACAGCCCGGCATCGCGGCGCAGGCGCACGCGATCGAGGACCTGCTGACGCCGCTGCGTGACCGTGCCGAGGCCCCTGGCCGCGCCGACCTCGACGCGCTGCTGGCGCTGATCGACGTCGCCGGCGACGCGATCACCGCGCTGGACGCCCCGGCGGCGGCCGGGGCGCCGACGCCGCCCCGGGCCGAGAGCACTGGCACCAGCACGGGTTCGGGTTCGGGTTCGGCGGCCGCGGCGTATGAGCGCGTCCCCGACCCCGCCGGCGCGAGCGCCGTCAACGCCGGCCTCACGGGCCTCACGGGCCTCGTGGGCCTTCCCGCCGACGCGGGCACCGCCGAGCCGGACGACGCCGGGGACCCGGATCCGATCGGCGCCATCCTGACCATTCCCCAGTTGATGCCGGAGGAGCTGGACGGCCTGCTCGCCGACATCGCGCGCACGCAGGGGCACCTCGCGCCGATCGAGCGCGCCGCAGCGCTGCTGCGCGAGCTGCGCGCCGGCCTGCAGGGCCAGCAGGAGGCCCTGGCCGGCCCGCTGGCGCGGATCGAGGACCAGATCGAGCGCGGCGCGCGCCAGCTCGCGCGCGAACTGGTCGCGCTGCGCGATGGCGCCGAGCAGCTGCGGCTGCTGCCCGCCGCGCAGCTCTTCGCGCCGCTGCAGCGGACCGCGCGCGACGCCGCGCGCTCCCAGGACAAGCAGGCCCGGCTCACCGGCCACGGCGGCGACGTCAAGCTGGAAGCGGCGCTGCTGAACGCCGTCTCCGGCGCGCTGGTGCAGATGGTGCGCAACGCCGTCGCGCACGGCATCGAGCTGCCGGCCGAGCGCATCGCCGCCGGCAAGCCGCCGCAGGGCCGGATCGAGCTGCGGATCGAGCGCCGCGGCCGCGAGGTGCTGTTCTGCTGCGCCGACGACGGGGCCGGGCTCGACCTCGAGGCAGTGCGGCGCACCGCCATCGACAAGGGCATCCCCGGGGCGGCGCGGCTCGATGACGACGCGTTGATCGAGCGCCTGCTGCGCGGCGGGCTCAGCACCGCGCGGCGCGTGGACGCACTGGCCGGCCGCGGCGTCGGCATGGACCTGGTGCGCGACACGGCCGACCGCCTCGGCGGACGCCTGACCTTGAGCAGCCGGCGCGGCGAAGGCACGACCGTCGAGCTCTGCGTGCCGCTGCAACTGGCCGCGTTGCGCGCGATCCGCGTCGGCGCCGGCGCGGTCGCCGCCTGGGTGCCGCTGGACGCGGTCGAGTGCGTGCTGCAGCGGCCGGTGCTCAACGGCGCGCACCTGATCGTCGGCGACGAACTGCTGCCCCACCTCCCGCTGGCCGACGCCCTGCAGCCGGGCCAGACCACCGCGGCGGCGCCGCGCTCGGCGCTGGTGCTGCGCGCCGGTGGACAGCGCGCGGCGCTGGGCGTGGACGCGCTGGACGGCGTCACCAGCGTCGTGCTGCGGCCGCCACCAGCGCTGCTGCCGCCGTCGCCCCTGATCGCGGGCCTGGCGCTGGACGCGGCACAGCAGCCGGTGCCAGTGCTGGCCGCCGAGGGCCTGATCGCCGCGGCGCGCCAGGCGCGGCCACGGCCGGTGCCGGCGCCGCCGCGCACCGGCACCATCCTGGTCATCGACGATTCGCTGACCACCCGCATGCTCGAGCAGAGCATCCTCGAGGCCGCCGGCTACCGCGTGCACATGGCCGCGTCCGCCGAGGACGGCCTGGAGGCGGCGCAGCGCGAGCGCTACGCGCTCATCCTGGTGGACGTGGAGATGCCGGGCATGGACGGCTTCGAGTTCGTCGCCCGCATCCGCGGCGACGCGGCGCTGCGCCACATCCCGGCGGTGCTGGTGACCTCGCGCAACGCGCCCGAGGACCTGGCCCGTGGCAAGGCGGTCGGCGCCGACGGCTACATCGTCAAGGGCGAGTTCGCGCAGAACGAGTTCCTGGCGCAGGTCGCGCAGTTGATGGCACGCTCGGCCGGCACGGTCGACGACGACGCGGCCGTCGAGGAGCCCGCCGCATGAGCGCATCAGGAGGCGTTGGCGGCGGTGGCGGCATCGGCGGCATCGGTGGACTGGGCGGCGCCGCCGGCGCAGCGCCGCCGGCCGGCCCCGGACCGGCCCGGCCGCTGCGGGTGCTGGTCGTGGAGGACTCGATCACGGTGCTGGCGCACATCCGCGAGGTGCTCGCCGCGCACGGCGACATCGAGGTCGTCGGCGAGGCCCACGACGGCGCGCAGGCCGTCGCGCTGTGCCAGCGGCTGCGGCCGGACGTCGTGTCGATGGACATGATGCTGCCCGGCATGGACGGCCAGGCGGCGACCGAGGCCATCATGGCCCACTGCCCGACGCCCATCCTCATCGTCTCGTCGTCGACCAATCGCGGCGAGCTGCTGCGCACCTACGAGGCGCTGGCCGCCGGCGCCGTCGAAGTGCTGGAGAAGCCGGACGCGAACGCGCCCGCGGGCGAGTGGGAGCGCCGCTACGTGACGCTGCTGCGGCTGGTGGCGCGGATCCGCGTCATCACCCATGTGCGCGCTCGCCTGGGCGGGCGCCCCGCCGCCGGCTTGGCGGCCCAGGCGCCGACACCGGCGCGCGCCCTGCTCGCGCTGGGCGCGTCGACCGGCGGCCCGGGCGCGCTGATGAAGGTGCTGCAGTCGATGCCGGCGCCGGCGCCGCTGCCGGTGCTGATCGTGATGCACATCAATGCGGTGTTCAGCCGCGGCTTCGCCGAATGGCTGGACGCGCAGACGCCGCATCGCGTGCGCTACGCCCGGGGCGGCGAGCGCCTGCGCGACCTGGCCGGCCAGGTGGTGCTGGCGCCGCCCGACGTCCACCTGGTGCTGCGCGCCGGCGTGCTCGAACTCAGCCACGCGCCGCCGCGCCACTCGTGCCGGCCGTCGGTGGACGTGCTGTTCGAATCGCTGGCCGCCGAGAACGGCCCGGGCACCGCCGCCGCGCTGCTGACCGGCATGGGCCGCGACGGCGCGCAGGGCCTGCTCGAGATCCGCCGCGCGGGGGGCGCGACGCTGGCGCAGGACGAAGCCAGTTCCATGGTCTACGGCATGCCGCGCGAAGCCGCCCAGCTGGGCGCCGCCGAGCGCATCCTGCCGCTGTCCGACATCGGCCCCGCCCTGATGGGATTGAGCGGCATGGCCTGGGGAGGAGCCCACAAATGAACAAGAGAACCTTCATCGTCGAGGACAGCCTCACGGTGCGGATGGACCTGCGCGAGGCGCTCGAGGACGCCGGCTTCGACTGCGTCGAGTGCGCCACGCTGGCCCAGGCCCGCGCCGCGCTGGCCCAGGGCGTGCCCGCGCTGGTGCTGCTGGACAACCTGCTGCCCGACGGCGACGGCGGCGCCTGGCTGCCCGAGCTGCGCGCCGCGCCGCAGGGCGGCGACTGCGTCGTGCTGATCCTGTCCAACGCCTCGCAGGCCAGCGACCGGCTGCGCGGCCTGGCCCATGGCGCCGACGAATATGTCGGCAAGCCCTATGACCGCCTCTACGTCATCGACCGGGCGCGCGAGCTGGTCCGCCAGCGCCAGGCCCGCCTGGCGACGCCCATGCCGCAACCGGCCTCGGTGCTGCTGATCGACGACAGCGAGACCTTCCGCGAGGCGCTGCGCGACGCGCTGGAGCCGCACGGCTACGGCATCCACACCGCCGCGCACGGCGAGGAAGGCCTGCGCCAGGCCGCCGCGCTGCGGCCCAACGCGGTGATCGTCGACCAGCACATGCCCGGCATCGACGGCGCGGCGGTGATCCGCCGGCTGCGCCTGGATCCGGCGCTGCGCCACACGCCCTGCCTGCTGCTGACCGCCGACGAGGGCCCCGAGGCCGAGCTGCGCGCGCTGGAGGCCGGCGCCGACGCCTTCGCCCGCAAGCAGGACGACGTCGACCTGATCCTGGCGCGCGTGGCCGCGATGCTGCGCAGCGCCAAGGCCAGCCTGCCCGAGCAGGGCGCCAGCCTGCTCGGGCCCAAGCGGCTGCTGCTGGTCGACGACAGCGCCAACGTGCTGGCCGAGCTCGGCGCGCTGCTGCGCGACGACGGCTACGACGTCATCGCCGCGGCCAGCGGCGAGCAGGCGCTGGAGCTGCTCGCGGTGCAGGCGGTGGACGCGGTGCTGCTGGACGTGCAGATGCCGGGCATCGGCGGGCTGGAGACCTGCCGGCGCATCAAGTCGGCGCCCTCGCTGCGCGACATCCCGGTGCTGCTGCTCACCGCCTTCGAGGGTCGCGCGTCGATGCTGGCCGGCCTGGAGGCCGGCGCCGACGATTACGTCGTCAAGGCCAACGGCGAGGTCGAGCTGCTCAAGGCCCGGCTGCGCGCGCAGCTGCGTCGCAAGCAGTTCGAGGACGAGGCCCGGCGCGTCCACGCCGAGCTGCACAACAGCGCGATGGAAGCAGCCGAGGCGCGCGCCGCGCGCGAGCTGGCGGACAGCCGCGCCGAGCTGCTGGCCGCGCTGCAGCAGCGCAACGACGCGCTGGAGCAGCTCAATGCCGAGCTCAGCCGCGCCAGCAGCGCCAAGACCGCCTTCCTGTCGACGATGTCGCACGAGCTGCGCACGCCGCTGAACGCGGTGATCGGTTTCGCCCAGCTGATGCGCGACGGCGCAGCCGGCCCGGTCAGCGATCGCCAGGCCGAGTTCTGCGGCCACATCCACAACGCCGGGCAGCATCTGCTCTCGCTGGTCAACGACCTGCTGGACATGGCCAAGATCGAGGCCGGCCGCGTCGACCTGGACATCGAGCCGGTCGAGCTCGACGAGCTGCTGCGCGACGCGCTCGCGATCGTGCAGGAACGGGCCCGGCTCAACCGCATCGAGATGAGCTTCTTCGGCGTCGGCGGCCACCAGCGGCTGTGCGTGGACCGCCGCCGGCTGCGGCAGATCATCTACAACCTGCTGTCCAACGCGGCCAAGTTCACGCCCAAGGGCGGCAGCATCCGGCTCGAGGCGCGGCGGGTGCCCCGGGCGCGGGCGCGCGAGGCGCTGCCGGGCTTCCCCAACGGGCGGCGCTCCGAGCTGCCCGACAGCGAGCACGCCGAGTTCGTCCAGATCAGCGTCACCGACAACGGCATCGGCATCCCGCCGGACGGCCTGGACAAGCTGTTCCAGCCCTTCAACCAGATCCGCAACGTGCTGACCCACAAGGTGGAGGGCACCGGCCTGGGCCTGGCGACGGTGGCGCGCCTGGTGCAGCTGCACGACGGCGCGGTGGCGGTGAGCAGCCAGCCCGACAAGGGCAGCTGCTTCACCTGCTGGCTGCCGTGGCGCGAGCCGGTGATCCCCGACGTCATCCTGCCCGACGAGACCGGCGAGCGTCCGCTGGCGCTCGTGATCGAGCACAACGAGCAGGCCGCGGCGCTGATGCAGACGCAGCTCAAGGCGGCGGGCTTCCGGGTGCGGCACGTCGCCTCGGCCGAGGCGGCGCTGGAGCTCGCCCCGCACCTGCGGCCCGAGCTGATCACGCTGGAGGTGAACCTGCCGGGGCTGGACGGCTGGGAGCTGCTGTCGCGGCTGAAGAACCTGCCGGGGTGGGCACACATCCCGGTGGTCGTCGTGTCGGTGGACGCGGGGCAGGAAGTGGCGCTGTCGCTGGGCGCCTCCGCGGTGCTGCACAAGCCGGTGTCGCGCAAGGCGCTGAGCAAGGAGCTGGAGATGCTCGGCTTCAAGCCGACCGCGACGCGCAAGTTCCTGGTGCTGGCGATCAGCGACGCGCCCGGCGACCTGCAGTCGCTGAGCGCCCACCTGTCGCAGCCCGGCTTCTCGGTGCTGCGCGCCACCGGCGGCAAGGAAGGCATCGAACTGGCCCGGCGCCACGTGCCCGACCTGATCGTGCTGGACCTGCTGATGGCGGAGGTCGACGGCATCGGCGTCGTCGAGGCGCTGCAGCGCGATCCGCTGACCGCGGCGATCCCGGTGATCGTGGTGGCGGCGTCTCAGCTCACGCCGCGCGACCGCGAGCTGCTCAACCGCCATGTGCAGCGCGCCACCGTCAACCGCGAGACGGCCGCCGCGGCCGCGGCCGGCGGCGCGCCGGTGCCGGCGCCGCCCGGCGCGCGCACGCCGGCCGGGCCGCGGGGCCATTTCATGGACGAGGTGAAACGCGCGATCAGCCGCACCAGCTGGGGCGACCTCGACCCCTTGGACGATTGACACTCCCTGACGAGGGAAACACGAGGGAAACGCGACAGCACGATGCAAGCGAATGCGACACCATTGACCGTGGTCCTCGTCGAGGACTCCTTCACCATCCGCCGGCAGCTGCTGCAGCGGCTCGACACGGTGCCCGGGCTGCGCGTCGTCGGCGAGGCGGCCGACGAGGCGACCGCGCTGACGCTGATCGGCTACCTGCAGCCGGACGCGGTGCTGCTGGATCTGTCGCTCGCGCAGGGCGGCTCGGGCATCGCGGTGCTCAAGGCGCTGCGCAAGCAGGGCTACCGCGGCCAGGTGCATGTGCTGTCCCACCAGACCGAGGCCTATCGCGCCGCGGTGCTGGCCGCCGGCGCCGACGGCTTCTTCGACAAGGCGGAGGAACTCGAGCTCATGCTGCGGCAGCTGACCGGACAGCCGGAGGTGCCGCCGCCTCGCCCGTTCGATGCGGCGGCCCTGCACGAGCGCCTCGACCAGATGGTGCGGCTGGCGGTGCGGGACGGCTCCGACCTCGTCGTGCATGTGCTCGCCGGCAGCGCCGAGGCGCTGCAACCGCTGGCGGCGCGCTTGATCACCGGCCTGGATGGCGGCGACCTGGTGGGCTGGCTCGGCACCTCGGACGGCGCCCGCCTCTGCATCGCCCAGATCGACGGCGAGGACGCCCCGCCGCTGGCTTCGCGTGCGGAGCTCCAGGGATCGGCGCTGCGCCTGGGCCGCGCGCAGCTGCCTGACGACGCGCTGTCGGCTGGGGGACTGGTCACGCTCGCGGAGCTGCGCGCGCTCGGCCGCCTGCCGTGAGGACGCTGCACACCGCTTGACCGCGGTGCGACGCGGCGCCTGGCCCGGACGAGCCCCTCGATCGAGGTCGGTCGGCGGCTTGAACCTCGGCAATCGGGCGCCTATGTTGGGCGAACAGCCTGAATATCGTTCCTGGCGGCGCTTCCCTGCGCGTCCGGCACTTGAGTTGCCCCCTGCGACTGGATTACCCTTTGTCGCTGGAGGTCAACGACCGTGGACGTTCTGCAGCTGGACATCTCGGGCCGCCCGCAGGCCTGGATCTCGACCAAGGAAGCAGCGGTGCTCTATGCCAGCGACGCGATCGCGTGGACGCTGGGCGAGCCCTTCCACGTGCTGCGCGGTGGCTACCAGCGGCTGTCCGGCCTGCAATCCCGCATCGAACTGCACCCGATCGTGGCCGTGCGCGGCGCCATTCCCAGCCGCGCCTGGCGCCAGGCGCCGGCGCTATCCAATTTCAAGCTGTTCGCGCGTGACCGCCATGTCTGCGCCTACTGCGGCCACCGCTTCCACGCCGACCTGCTGACGCGCGAGCACATCCAGCCGGTGTCGCGCAACGGACGGGATTCGTGGATGAACTGCATCACCGCCTGCCGTGCCTGCAATGGCCGCAAGGGCAACCGCACGCCCGAGGAGGCGCGCATGGCGCTGCTGTACCTGCCCTACGTGCCCAGCCTGCACGAGGACATGATCCTGCGCGGCCGGCGCATCCTGGCGGACCAGATGGAGTTCCTGCTGGCGAGCGTGCCCAGGTCGTCGCGGCTGTATGCGTCGTGACCCGGAGAGGGAGCGGTGATCGACGGCGATCGACAGTGTTCAACGGTCTTCGGCAAAGACCAGCTGTGAGCGGCGGCGTGGCTTTCCCGCGCTGACGATGCTGGTGTTACGCCGCGCTTAAGAGCCCTCAAAGGCGGTACCGGTAGAGTGGACCCACGCGCCATTGCTGCGCGGGAAGCCCGAGGGCGCCGAGGTAAAGACTTGTTGCGCGGTCAACGGAATGTCACCGGTCGTCGTTGGCCGGCACATCGATTTGGAGAGACGAGATGAAGAAGCTGCTGATTGCCACCCTGGTGGCCGCCCTGGCCGCCTGTTCGACGACGAACCCGGACGTGATCCAGCGCGGTGACGCGCAGCGCCTGTCGCAGGTGCAGGATGCGACGGTGCTGTCGGTGCGGCCGGTGACGGTGGACGGCTCGCAGAGCGGGGCCGGCGCGGTGACGGGTGCGGTCGTCGGCGGTGTGGCCGGCGGCAGCGTCGGCGGCAGCCGCGAGGGCGTGATCGTCGGCGTGCTCGGCGCGGTGGCCGGCGCGGCGCTCGGCAACGCGGTCGAACGCGGCGTGACCAAGGAACAGGCGGTCGAGATCCTGCTGCAGCTGCGCAACGGCGAGCGCCGCGCGATCGTCCAGGCGCAGGGCAACGAGAACTGGGTCTCCGGCGAGCCGGTGATCATCGTCACCACCGGCGGCAAGGCCCGCGTGGTGCGCGCGCCGGCGGCGACCCGCACGTACTGAGCGCGCTGCGCTCATCAACGACCAGGGGCCCTCGCGGCCCCTGCGTCGTTTCAGCGCCGCGATGGTCGGGGCGCGCGTCGCCGCGCCTCACTTCACCCGCTGCTTCTCCAGCTTTCTCGCCAGCGTGCGCCGGTGCATGCCCAGCCGCCGCGCGGTCTCCGAGATGTTGAAGTCCGTCGCCGCCAGCGTCTCGTGGATGTGCTCCCACTCCAGCGTCTTGATGGAGGTGGTCGCGCGCTCGGTGACCTCGACCTCGGCGTCGCCCTGGGCGCGCGCGAAGGCGGCCTCGATGTCATCGGTGTTCGCCGGCTTGGCCAGGTAGTGCCGCGCGCCCAGCTTGATCGCCTCCACCGCCGTGGCGATGCTCGCGTAGCCGGTCAGCACCACGATCACCATCTCGGCATCGTGCTCGTGCAGCGTCTGCACGCAGGCCAGCCCGGAGCCGCCCCCGGCGAGCTTCAGGTCAACGACCGCGTACTCCGGCGCCTCCTCGGGACCGCGCTCGGCCAGCAGCTTCTGCACCTGCTCCACCGTCGTCGCCCGCAGCACCTGGTAGCCGCGGCGCTCGAACGAACGCGACAGCGTGCGCGCGAAGGCGTCGTCGTCCTCGACGATCAACAGCAGGCGGTCGGTATCGGCGGCAAGGTCATCCGGCGTCATGAGCGGCATTGTCAGGCAGTCCTAGAGGCTCGAGCGCGGACAGGGGCATGCGGATCTCGACCTCCGCGCCGCCGCCCTCCTCCGCCAGCCGGTTGCGCGCCTGCAGGCGCCCGCCCAGCGAGCGCACGACGTTCAGCGCCAGGAACAGCCCCAGCCCGCCGCCCGCCCGGCCCTTGCTCGATTGATACGGCTTGCCGAAACGCTCCAGCATCTCCGGCAGGAAACCAGCGCCGCGATCGGTGACGCGCAGCACCAGCTGACCGTCCTCGACCAGCGCGCGCAGCGACACCGGCTGGCCCGGCGCGGCCTCGAGCGCGTTGTCGAGCACGTTGTCGATCATCTGCTTGAGACCGACGTCCGACACGATGCGCACCTTCGGCAGGCCGGCGTCCGGCAGGTAGTCCAGCCCGTGATGCGGCCGCGTCGCGCGCCAGTGCGTCACCAGGTCGTCGAGGAAGGCCTGCAGCGTCGTCACCACCGGCGCCTCGCCGCGCAGCTCGCCCGCCGACATCAGGATCCCGCTGACGATCGCCTTGCAGCGCCGCAACTGGACCTGCATCTCCTCGATCTCCTCGCGCAGCTCGGGATCGCCGGCGAAGGGTGCCATCCGCGACCAGTCCCCGAGGATCACCGACAGCGTCGCCAGCGGTGTGCCCAGTTCATGCGCGGCGCCCGAGGCCAGCAGGCCCATGCGCACGATGTGCTCCTCCTCGGCCGCGCGCTGGCGCAGGTCGGCCAGGCGCGCGTCGCGCTGGCGCAGGTTGCGCCCGATGCGCTGGATGAAGATCACCAGCAGCGAGGCGTTGATCGCGAAGCAGATCAGCAGGCCGCCGATGTAGTGCGTCGGCAGCGACAGCCCTTCCATGTCGGGCACCAGCAGCGGCAGGTGCCACTGCGTCAGCGCGACGAAGCAGCCCCCCGTCACCGCGACCGTGAACCAGATGTAGCGCGAGGGCAGCAGCACCGCACCCACCGCGATCTGCAGCAGGAACAGGAAGATGAAGGGGTTGGTGACGCCACCGCTGTAGTAGAGCTGGCCGCTCAGCACCGCGATGTCGACCAGCAGGCCGGCGAAGAGCTCGGCGTTGCGCACGCTGGGCACCCAGCGGGTGCGCAGCCAGCAGGCCAGGTTGAAGAGCACCAGCACCGCCAGCAGCGTCAGCATCTCCGGCATCGGCAGCCGGATGTGCAAGGCGTAGTGCACCGAGAGCACGGTGCCGAACTGCCCCGCCGCCGCCAGCCAGCGCAGCTGCACCAGCTGCTGCAGGTTGTTGCGGCCGGCCTGCAGCGCGCGGCCCTCGCCGGAGGATTCCTCGATGCCCAGCGCCCCGGCGGCGCCGTCCAGGTAGCGACTGTCGTCGGGGTGGTCGTCGTCCGGATCGGGACGGCTCAGCGGCATGGTCGCGGCCTCAGTCCGCGGCCGCGTCCAGGCCGAGCGCGCGGCGGCGCTCGACCCGCCACAGCCAGACACCGATGCCTGCGGTCATCGCCGCCATCGCGAACCAGGTCAGCGCGTACTGCAGGTGATGGTTGTTGAAGCGCACCACCGTCAGCCCGCCGCGCGGCCAGCGCGTGCGGTCGTCCGCCGCGGCGGCGTCGACGAAGTACGGCGCCACGGGACCCTCGACGATCCGGCGCGCCTGGGCGATCGCCTCGACGTCGCGCGAGTACCAGCGCTCCTGCGCCGGATCGTTCTTGCGCAACAGGCTGCCGCCGGGCTCGCTCAGCCGCAGCAGCCCGACGACGCGGTCCTCGCCCTGCGTCTCCGACGCGGTGCGCGACGCGCGCGTCTTGAATTCCGGCGGCACGAAGCCGCGGTTGACCAGCACCCAGTCGCCGCGCACGGTGCGCAGCGGCGTCAGCACCCAGTAGCCGGTGCCCAGCTCGGTGCTCGCGCCGACCAGGGTCTCGCGCGAGTGGTCGAAGGTGCCGTTGAGCACGACCTTGCGGTACTCGTCGCCGGCCTTCGTGATCGCGTCCCAGCGGTCGGCGCCGGGCGCGCGTTCCGGCTCGGCGGCCAGGCGCTTGTCCAGCCGCGCGATCAGGTCCTCCTTCCACGCCAGCCGCTGCAGCTGCCAGGCGCCCAGCGCGAGGAAGGCCGCAAACAAAAGGGCCGCGCCCAGCAGCAGCGCCCAGAAGGCGGTGCTGCGGCGCGGCCGCGGCGGTTCCGGATGAACGGCGGTCATCAGGGCATGTTGCGCATGTCGTGGACCGGCATCATGTTGCTGTTCAGGTGGAACATCACCCAGATCGAGCCGGCCAGCATGATCACCACGACGGCAATCGTGAAGATCAGCGACAGCATCGACCAGCCGCCCTCGACCTTCGAGTTCATGTGCAGGAAATAGACCATGTGCACAACGATCTGCACCGCCGCGAAGATCAGCAGCACGATGCCCATCGCCTGCGACGAGGCGATCGACTTGGTCATCACCAGGAAGAAGGGGATGGCCGTCAGGATCACCGACAGCAGGAAGCCGATCAGGTAGCCCTTGACGGTGGCGTGGTAGCCGACGTCGTCGTGGTCATGGTCGTGCCCGCCGTGGCCCTGGTCGTGGCCGTGCGAGTCATGCTTGTGGTTGTGGTCGGCGCTCACGGCAGCACTCCCATCAGGTAAACGAAGGTGAAGACACCGATCCAGATCACGTCCAGGAAGTGCCAGAACATCGACAGGCAGATCAGGCGGCGCTTGTTCTCCTTGGTCAGGCCGAATTTGGACACCTGGACCATCAGCGTCACCAGCCAGATGCAGCCGAAGGTGACGTGCAGGCCGTGGGTGCCCACCAGCGTGAAGAACGAGGACAGGAACGCGCTGCGCTGCGGACCCGCGCCTTCATGGATCAGGTGCGCGAACTCATAGAGTTCCACCGCCAGGAAGCACAGGCCCAGCACGCCGGTGATCGCCAGCCAGGCCAGCGTGCCCGACTTCTTGTTGCCCAGCATCTTGATCATGGCGAAGCCATAGGTGATCGACGAGAGCAGCAGGAAACCGGTGTTGAGCGCCACCAGCGGCAGGTCGAAGAGGTCGGCGCCCGACGGGCCGGCGGCGTAGCTGCGGCCCAGGACCGCATACGTCGCGAACAGCACCGCGAAGATCAGGCAGTCGCTCATCAGGTAGATCCAGAACCCGAGGAGCGTGCCGTGCTGCGGATGGTGGTCGCCGTTGTCGTAGAACACCGGCGCGCCGGTGTTGTTCGTCATGGTCGTTGCTTGCATGTTGGATATCGCTCGCTGCGGAATCAGGCCTGGGCGGCCAGCACCTTCGTGCGGGCGTCCTCCGTGCTGGCCACTTCATCGGCGGGGATGTAGTAGTCGCGCTTGTAGTTGAAGGTGTGGACGATCGCGGCGATCACGGTCACCGCGAAGGCGACACCCGCCACCAGCCACATGTGCCAGATCAGGGCGAAACCGAACAGCGTCGACAGGCCGGCCAGGATCACGCCCGCGCCGGTGTTCTTCGGCATGTGGATCTCCTTGAAGCCGCCGACCGGCCGCTGGTGGCCGCGGGTCTTCATGTCGTGCCAGGCGTCGTGGTCGTGGACCACCGGCGTGAACGCGAAGTTGTACTGCGGCGGGGGCGACGAGGTCGACCACTCCAGCGTGCGGCCGTTCCACGGGTCGCCATCGACGTCACGCAGCTGCTCGCGCTTGAGGAAGGACACCACCAGCTGGATCAGGAAGCAGCCGATGCCGGCGGCGATCAGCAGCGCGCCGAAGGCGGCGACCTGGAACCAGATCTGCAGCGAGGGATCGTCGAAGTGGCTCATGCGGCGCGTCACGCCCATCAGGCCCAGCACGTACAGCGGCATGAAGGCGACGAAGAAGCCGATCTGCCAGAACCAGAACGAGGCCTTGCCCCAGAACGGGTCCAGCTTGAAGCCGAAGGCCTTGGGGAACCAGTACGAGATGCCCGCCAGCAGGCCGAACAGCACGCCGCCGATGATCACGTTGTGGAAGTGCGCGATCAGGAACAGCGAGTTGTGCAGCACGAAGTCGGCAGGCGGCACCGCCAGCAGCACGCCCGTCATGCCGCCGATCACGAAGGTGACCATGAAGCCCACGGTCCAGTACATCGGGACCTCGAACTTGATGCGGCCGCGGTACATCGTGAACAGCCAGTTGAAGATCTTCGCGCCCGTCGGGATCGAGATGATCATCGTCGTGATGCCGAAGAACGAGTTGACGCTGGCGCCCGAGCCCATCGTGAAGAAGTGGTGCAGCCACACGAGGTAGGACAGGATCGTGATCACGACCGTCGCGTAGACCATCGAGGCGTAGCCGAACAACTTCTTCTGGCTGAAGGTCGACACGACTTCCGAGAAGATGCCGAAGGCCGGCAGCACCAGGATGTAGACCTCGGGGTGACCCCAGATCCAGATCAGGTTGACGTACATCATGGCGTTGCCGCCCAGGTCCGTCGTGAAGAAGTTGGTGCCGGCGTAACGGTCCAGCGACAGCAGCGCCAGGGCCGCGGTCAGGATCGGGAACGAGGCCACGATCAGGATGTTCGAGCACAGCGAGGTCCAGGTGAAGACCGGCATCTTCATCATGGTCATGCCCGGCGCCCGCATCTTGATGATGGTGGCGATCAGGTTGATGCCCGAGAGCGTCGTCCCCACCCCGGCCACCTGCAGCGACCAGATGTAGTAGTCCACCCCCACGCCCGGACTCGCGAGCAGGCCCGACAGCGGCGGATACGCCAGCCAGCCGGTGCGCGCGAACTCGCCGACGAACAGCGAGGCCATCACCAGCACCGCGCCGCCGGTGGTCATCCAGAAGCTGAAGTTGTTCAGGAACGGGAAGGCCACGTCACGCGCGCCGATCTGCAGCGGCACCACGTAGTTCATGAAGCCTGTGATCAGCGGCATCGCCACGAAGAAGATCATGATCACGCCGTGGGCGGTGAAGACCTGGTCGTAGTGATGCGGCGGGAGGAAGCCGAGCTGGTCGCCGAAGGCGATCGCCTGCTGGGCGCGCATCATGAGCGCGTCGGCGAAGCCACGCAGCAGCATGACCAGGCCCAGCACGATGTACATGATGCCGATCTTCTTGTGGTCGATGCTGGTCACCCAGTCCCGCCAGAAGGGGCCCCAGAGCTTGTACTTCGTCATCATCGCGAGGACGAAGAGGCCGCCCAGGACGACCATCGCGAAGGTGCCGACCAGGATCGGCTCGTGGAGCGGAAGCGCCTCTAGGCTGAGGCGTCCGAAGATGAGCTTTTGAGCGTCAATCATCTTGGATCTCGGTAGTGCTTGCGGTCCCGGCGCGGCGATTCATCGCGGTCGCGCCGGGGGACGCCAATCAATTACGGGTGGCCGAGGCCTGCCATTGCGACGCGTACTGCCCCGCGTTGTCAGGCGTGCACAGCGCGGCCACGAAGATCCGCTTCTGCTCGTTGCTCCAGGGCTTGCTGGCCAGGCCGTCGATCGCGCCCTTGCCGCCGCCGCCCGCGGCGTCGATGGCCATCATCTGGCCCATGCACATCTTGGTGCCGTCGACGCAGCGGTTCACGACCGCGTCGAACAGGCCCGGCGCGACGCTGGCGAAGCGGCGCACCGGCTGGCGCTCGGACGGCTTCTCCAGGTCCAGGTACAGCTCCTTGGTCAGCGCGACGCCGTCGGCCTTGTTGCGCTCGACCCAGGCGGAGAACTCGTCGTTGGACAGGCCGTGGAACTTGAAGCGCATGTGCGAGAAGCCATCGCCGCTGAAGTTGGCCGAGAAGCCGTCATACACGCCGGGCTTGTTGATCACCGCGTGCAGCTGGCTCTGCATGCCGGGCATCGCGTAGATCATGCCGGCCATGGCGGGCACGTAGAACGCGTTCATCACGGTCGACGAGCTGATCTTGAAGTGGATCGGGCGGTCCACCGGCGCGGCCAGTTCGTTGACGGTGGCGATGCCCTGCTCGGGATAGATGAACAGCCACTTCCAGTCCAGCGCCACGACCTCGACGGTCAGCGGCTGCACGCCGGCGGGAATCGCGCGCTGCGCGTCCAGGCGCTCCAGCGGGCGGAAGGGATCGAGCTTGTGGGTGCTGATCCAGGTCATCGCGCCCAGCGCGATGATGATCAGCAGCGGCGCGCCCCAGATGATCAGCTCCAGGCGCGTCGAGTGGTCCCACTCTGGCGAGTAGGTCGCCTGCGTGTTGGACGCCCGGTAGCGGAACGCGAAGACCAGCGTCAGGATGATCACCGGGACGATGATCAACAGCATCAGCAGCGTCGAGGCGACGATGAGCTGCGCCTGCTGGTTCGCGATGTCGCCGGACGGCTTCATCACGACCATGTTGCAGGCGGACAGGGGCAGCGCCAGGGCCAGCAGCCCGAGACGGGCGAGTGGGCGGGCGAGACTTGTTTTTGGAGAGGCTTTGAGGTACATGGGACTTCAGCAGACCAGCAGGCGTAGTTCACGCGGAGCCCCCTTTGACCACCGCACCTGGCAGTGGGTTCCCGCCGTCCGAAACCTGGGGTTTCCTCTGGAGGGAAAGCGATAAAGGGGAAAACGACACTTGTCGACCGTTGCACGCCGGGCGCAGATTTTGCCCGATTGACTCAAACCAACTATTGGACATTTTGTCCCAGGTAGGAGACGTATGAACAGCAGCACCCTTTCGACAGCCGGGCAACACCTCTCGACCGTGGGCCAGCCGCTGCCGCGAGGCAGCGGGGTCGCCACGCAGGAGGAGCAGGACGCGATCGCCCCTGGCGACATCGCCGTCGGCGTGGTGATCGGGCGGGCGTCCGAGTACTTCGACTTCTTCGTCTACGGGATCGCCTCGGTGCTGGTCTTCCCGTCCATCTTCTTCCCCCACATGGAGCGGCTGGAGGGCACGCTGTACGCCTTCGCGCTGCTGGCGCTGGCCTTCGTGGTGCGGCCGATCGGCACGCTGGTGGGGATGGACATCCAGCGGCGCTTCGGCCGCAGCGTGAAGCTGACGGTGGCGCTGTTCCTGCTGGGCATCTCCACCTGCACGATCGCGGTGCTGCCCGGCTTCAACACCTGGGGCGGTGCGGCCATCGCCCTGCTGGCCGCCTGCCGGATCGGACAAGGCCTGGCACTGGGCGGGTCCTGGGACGGCCTGCCCTCGCTGCTGGCGCTGAACGCACCGGAAGGCCGCCGCGGCTGGTACGCGATGCTGGGGCAGCTCGGCGCGCCGATCGGCTTCCTGATCGCGGCCGCGCTGTATGCCTACCTGTGGAGCAGCCTGGATCCGATCGACTTCCTGAGCTGGGGCTGGCGCTACCCCTTCTTCGCGGCCTTCGCGATCAACGTCGTGGCGCTGTTCGCGCGGCTGCGCCTGGTGGTGACGCACGAGTACGAGAAGAACATGGAGGAGCACGAGCTCGACCCCTGCGACACCGACGAGCTCTTCGCCCAGCAGGGCACCACGCTGTTCATCGGCGCGTTCGCGGCGCTGGCCAGCTATGCGCTGTTCCACATCGTCACCGTGTTCCCGCTGTCCTGGGTGCTGCTGTACGGCGACCAGAACGTCACCCAGTTCCTGACCGTGCAGGTCATCGGGGCGCTGCTGGCCGCTGCGGCGATGCCGATCTCCGGGATGATCGCGGACCGCATCGGCCGGCGCAGCACGCTGGGCACCCTGGCCACGACGATCGGGATCTTCAGCCTGTTCACGCCCATCCTCCTGGACAGCGGCGCGATGGGCCAGAACATCTTCATCCTGGTCGGCTTCGTGCTGCTGGGCCTGTCCTACGGCCAGTCCTCGGGGGCGGTGACGTCCAACTTCCTGCCCCACTTCCGCTACACCGGCGCGGCGCTGACCTCCGACCTGGCCTGGATCATCGGCGCGGCCTTCGCGCCGCTGGTGGCGCTGGGACTGTCGGCGAAGTTCGGCCTGTGGGCGGTGACCGCCTACCTGCTGTCGGGCGCGATCGTCACCCTGGTGGCGCTGCGCACCAACCGCATGCTCCAGATGAAGGACAAGGACTGATCCCCGGGGCCGATGAGCCCCGAACCCGCGACATGGGCTTGACAGCCCGCGACGCGAAATAACAACGGCCGGTCGACAAGACCGGCCGTTCTGCTTTCTGCCTCGAGACGGTGCCTCGTCCTGCCAGCCGCTCCCGGCTTCCGCCATTCGCCCAATAACCCCACCGAAATAGATAGCAAGCTAACTATTTAAACTCGCCGGCATGAACACCTCCAAGGACAAGCCGGCCCGCTCGCTGACGCGCACCGCGCGGGAATCGGCGCTGATGACGGTCGGGATGATGCTGCCGGTGCTGGAGCGGGCGTACCGCGCCCGCGCCAACCTGGCGATGGCGCACGTGGGCCTGTCGCAGGCGCTGGCCTGGCCGCTGGTGATGATCGGCCGCCAGGGCGACGGCATGCGCCAGGGCGAACTGGCGACGCTGCTGGGCATCGAGGGGCCGTCGCTGACGCGCTCGGTGGACCAGTTGATCACCGGCGGCTACATCGAGCGCCACGAGGATCCCGACGACCGTCGCGCCAGGACGCTGCACCTGACGGCGCTGGGCGCGGACGCCTGCGAGCAGATCGAGGTCACGCTGCGCGACCTGCGCAATGAGCTCTACGAAGGCATCGCGGACGCCGACGTCGAGGCCGCGCTGCGCGTCTTCTCCACGCTGGCGGAGCGCGTCGGCGCGCCGACGCCGGCCGTGCCGCCGCGGCGCAAGTGAGGGTGCCCGTCGCGCCTCACAGACCATGAAATTCCCCGCTCTCTCCTTTCCCGCGATCCGGCTACCCACGCTGCGGCTGCCCACACTGCGGCTGCCTGCGATCCGGTTGCCCGCGCCGCCGAAGCTGCCGGCCGCGCTGCGGCCCGGCTTCACGCGCGCCGAATGGATCTTCTCGATCAAGGCCTTCGCCGCGGCGATGCTGGCGGTCTTCCTGGCGAGCTGGGCCGGCCAGCCGCGGCCGTTCTGGGCGCTGATGACGGCCTACATCGTGGCCCATCCGATGGCGGGCGCGGTGCGCTCCAAGGGTGTGTTCCGCGTCGCGGGCACGCTGGTCGGCGGCATGGCCGCGGTGCTGCTGGTCCCGAGCCTGGCCAATGCGCCTGAACTGCTGAGCCTGGCCCTGGCCTTGTGGGTGGCGGGTTGCCTGGTGCTGTCGCTGCGCGACCGCACGCCGCGCGCCTATGCCTTCATGCTGGCGGGCTACACCGTGGCGCTGATCGGTTTCCCGGCGGTGGACACGCCGCTGACGATCTTCGACACCGCCGTCGCCCGCCTCGAGGAGATCGGCCTGGGCGTGCTCTCGGCCACGCTGGTACACAGCCTGGTGCTGCCCAACAGCCTGGCGGGCTCGGTGCTGGGGCTGCTGGATCGCACGCTGGGCGACACCCGCGCCTGGCTGACCGACATCGCCGCGCGCCGCGATGGCGGCGCCGACCGGCGCCGTGTCGCCGGCGACATCTCCCAGCTGCGGGTGCTGTCGACCCACATCCCCTTCGACACCAGCCACCTGCGCTGGACCGCCGACGCGGTGCATGCGATGCAGGACCACGTGGCCGCGCTGACGCCGCTGCTGGCCGGCGTGGAGGATCGTCTGCGAGCGCTCGAAGCGCATGGCGGCCTGCCGGACGACGTGCGCGCGCTGCTGGATCGCCTCAGTCCCTGGCTGACGCTGCCCGCCGATCAGGCCGAGGCGCGCTTGCCCGCGTTGCGAGCGCAGCTCGACGCGCTGACCGGCGCGGACGCGCGCGACCGCCTGGCCGGCGATCCCTGGGCGCGGCTGCTCCGCGTCGCGCTGGCGCAGCGGCTCGGCGAGCTGCTCGACGGCTGGCTGCACTGCGTCCACCTGCGCGCCGACATCGACCGCGGCCTGTCCGGCGCACCGATGCCCGCGCGGCCCGCGCCCGCCCCGGGCGGGCCCAAGCTGCACCTGGACCTGGGCATGGCGCTGTGGTCCGGCGCGGCCGCGCTGATCGCGATCCTGGTGTGCTGCGCCTTCTGGATCCTCACCGGCTGGCCGATGGGCGCGGCCGCCGCGATGATGGCCGCGATCTTCTGCTGCTTCTTCGCGTCCATGGACGACCCGGTGCCGGCCATCAACGGCTTCCTCGCCTGGACGCTCTGGTCGATGCCCTTCGGCGCGCTCTACGTGCTGGTGCTGCTGCCGCTGGTGCAGGACATGTGGACGCTGATGGCGGTGTGCGCGCCGGTCTTCCTCCTCCTGGGCGCCTTCATCGGCCGCCCGGCGACCGTCGGCGCGGCGCTGCCCTTCCTGTTCGGCGTCATGGGCACCCTGGTCATGCACGACACCGCGCAGGCGGATCTCACCAGCTACCTGAACTCGATGTCGGGCCAGCTGGCCGGCATCTTCGTCGCGGCGCGCGTCACGCGGCTGATGCGGTCGGTCGGCGCCGACTGGAGCGCCCGCCGCATCCAGCGCGCGACCTGGCGCGAGCTCGACGACCTCGCGCGCCTGCCGCGCCCGGCGGGCCGCGGGCAGGCCTACCTGCTGCGCATGGTCGACCGCATCGCGCTGCTGGCGCCGCGCGTCGCGCAGTCGGGCGGCTCGGTGCCCGGTGTGCCCACCGATGACGCGCTGCGCGACCTGCGCATCGGCGCGGACCTCGTCGCGCTGCAAAGCGTGCGCGGCCAACTGCCGGCCTTGGCGCAGCGCCCGCTGGGGCCGCTGCTGAGCGCGCTCGGCGACTGGCTGCGCGCCCGCATCGACGGCCGTCCCGGCGCGCTCGACGAGTTCGACGCACCGCCGGCATCGCTGCTGGAGCGCCTGGACGCCGCGCTCGCCGGATTGCTCGAGGCCTACGCCGGCGCCGGCGACCTGCCCGCCGAGGCACATCCCGCGGCCGGCGCGCTGATGGGCCTGCGTCGCAACCTGTTCCCGGATGCGCCCGTGCCGGCGCTGCCGCCGCGCACCGTGGACAACGACAAGGAGGACCGGCCATGACCGGCGCCGTGGATTTCTTCGGCCTCTACCTGCCGTGGCTGATGCCGCTCGCGGCCCTCGCGCTGATCGCGCTCTCCGCCGTGCGGCGGCTGCTGGCCTGGGTCGGTGCCTACCGCTGGATCTGGCATCCGGCGCTCTTCGACCTGGCGATCTACCTGCTGCTCCTCTGGGGCTTGAGCAACGCCTCGCTGCGCGTGCTGCACGGACCCGGGTGACGACGCCCGCAGCAAGGAACCGCAGGGCCCACCGGTCCGGACTCCGCTGAAACCGCCCTGTCGCGCATCGCCTCACCGCAGCGTGGCCTTTCCCAATCAACGATGCCGGCCTGGCCGACCCCGACGACATGAAGCCTTCCTCCTTTCCCTTGCGACGCGTGATCTCGATGGCCGTCACGCTGGCCGCCGTCGGCGGCGCGCTGTGGGCGGCCCAGCAGCTCTGGGACCGCTACGAGCTCCAGCCCTGGACCCGCGACGGCCGCGTGCGCGCCAACGTCGTGCAGATCGCGCCGGACGTCTCCGGCCTCGTCACCGCCGTGCCGGTGCAGGACAACCAGCGCGTCGCCGCTGGCGCGCTGCTGTTCGAGGTCGACCGCGCGCGGTATGAGCTCGCGCTGCGGCAGGCGCAGGCACAGCTCGCCGCGCAGAAGGTCGCGCTCGCGCAGTCGCTGCGCGAGGCCGAGCGCAACAGCGGCCTGGGCAGCCTGGTCTCGCAGGAGTCGCGCGAGCAGACGCGCAGCCGCGCCGAGCAGGCGCGCGCCGCCGTCGCGCAGGCCGAGGTCGCGGTGGACGCGGCGCGGCTCAACCTCGCGCGCGCCGAGATCCGCGCGCCCTCCTCCGGCACGATCACCAACTTCGACCTGCGCCAGGGCGCCTACGCCAGCGCCGGGCATCCGGTGCTCGCGCTGGTCGACGCGGATTCGCTCTACGTCGAGGGCTATTTCGAGGAGACCAAGCTCGCGCGCATCCACATCGGCGATGCCGTCGAGGTCAAGCCGATGGGCGCGAGCCGCGCCCTCACGGGCCGCGTCGAGAGCCTCTCGGCCGGCATCGCCGACCGGGACCGCAGCACCAGCGCGAATCTGCTGCCCAGCGTCAATCCGACCTTCAACTGGGTGCGCCTGCCGCAGCGCGTGCCGGTGCGGGTCAAACTCGATCCGCTGCCGCAGGGCGAGCGGCTGGTCGCCGGGCAGACGGTCACGGTGCAGGTGCTTGGGGGAGCGAAATCGTGAGCGGCCCAATGAAGCACACGCTGGCGATCCTGGCCACGGCGGCGCTCGCGGCGTGCTCGACCGCGCCGAAGGGGCCGGACTATCGGGTGCCCGCGGAAGCCGTCGTCATGAAGCCCGCAGCGGCGACGCCCTTCCTTGAGCAGCAACGGGCCGCGCAGGCCGCCGGGGCCGGCGAGATCTCCGAGCCGGGGCAGAACGGCGGCGGGGCAAGCGCGAGGCCCCTGCCCTTCGACAACGCGCCACTGCCGCCGCACTGGTGGCGGCTCTTCCACGACCAGACGCTCGACGCGCTGGTCGAGCAGGCGCTCGCGCGCAACACCGACCTGCGACAGGCAGCGGCCAACCTCGAGCGGGTCCAGGCCCTCGAGTCCGAGGCGCGCGGCGGCGCGCGGCCCGCGATCAGCGTCAACGGCGGGCCCAGCTTCGGCCATCCGTCGGGCCTCTCGATGCTGAAGAAGGACGACGTGCCGCCAGACACCTTCCGCTACAGCGCGGGCGTCGGGCTGTCGTACCAGCTCGATCTCTTCGGCCAGATCCGGCGCGCCATCGAGTCCTCGCACGCCAGCACCGAAGCGGCCGCCGCGGCGCTGGACCTCGTGAAGGTGAACGTGGCCGCCGGCACGGCGCGCGCGTATGCCGAGGCCTGCGCGACGGGGCAGCGACTGGCGTCGGCGCGGCACTCGGTGGACCTGCAGCGCGAGGCCGTGTCGGTCACCGAGCGGCTGCAGCGCGCGGGCCGGGTCGGCGACATCGACGCGGCGCGTGCGCGCAGCCAGCTCCAGCAGCTGCAGGCGGCGTTGCCGCCGCTGCTGGCGCAGCGACAGTCGGCGCTGTATCGGCTGGCCACCTTGACCGGCGAGCTGCCGGCCGACTTTCCGCGCGGGCTGGCGGAATGCCACCTCGCGCCGCGCGTCGCCGGCACGATCCCGGTCGGGGACGGCGCCGCGCTGCTGCGCCGGCGGCCTGACATCCGCCAGGCCGAACGGGAGCTGCATGCGGCGACGGCGCGCATCGGCGTGGCGACCGCGGACCGGTATCCGAAGATCACGCTGGGCGTGTCGGCGGGTTCGGCGGGCACGCTGGCCGGGTTCGGCAGGAGCGACACGCTGAGCTGGAGCCTCGGGCCGCTGATCTCGTGGACGATGCCGAGCAACGGCGTCGCCGACGCGCGCATCGCGCAGGCCGAGGCGGGCACGCGGCAGGCGGCGGCCAGATTCGATGGCGTCGTGTTGAATGCGTTGCGAGAGACCGAGACGGCGCTCAACCAGTACGCCCGGGAGCTGGACCGGCGCTCGGCGCTACAGGCCTCGCGCGACGAGGCGGCGACGGTGGCGGGACAGGCGCGGCGGCTGTATCAGGGCGGCAAGGTCGGCTATCTGGATGCCTTGGACGCGGAGCGTGCGCTGGCGGCGAGCGATGCGGCGCTGGCGGCGTCAGAGGCCGCGTTGATCGACGAGCAGGTCCAGCTGTTCCTGGCACTGGGCGGCGGGTGGGAAGTGGAGGAGTCGACCAGCGCGCAGTAGGGAAAGGCGGCTGCACTTCATCGGCCGCTGGCCCTCACCCCTGCCCTCTCCCGCAAGCGGGAGAGGGAGAAAGAAAAAGAGAGCAGCGCTGCGTGCGGCTGCTCTCTTCAAGGCGGGAAGGCGGACGGGCGGTGCGCCCGTCGCGGCGTCAGGGGTAGCTGATGGTCAGCTTGTACGGGGACGTGGTGCTCGAGCCGGCGTACGACATCACCTTGATGTAGACCGTCTGCGCGCTCGTGCCGTTCTGGTACGTCAGCGACTCGGTGCTGCCCACCGCCTCCGAGCGCGCCAGACCCGTGCCCGTCGACCTCACCACGTACAGGTCGTAATCGATGCTCGACGAGGTCGGCCCGGTCATGTCCACGCGCAGCCGCTGGTTCGCGGCCAGCGTGACCTTGAAGAAGTCGACGTCGCTGGCGCTGCCGATGAAGCCGGTCAGCTGGTTGCGGCTGCCGACTGCGTTGGCTGCGGAGATCGTGTTGTTGGGCTCCACCTCGTCCGCCGCGTCGACGACGTTGTTGACGTTGAAGCTCACCGGCGCGGAGGTCGTCGTGTTGCCCGCCGCGTCATAGGCCTTGGCCACCAGGCTGTGCGTGCCGTTGGTCAGCTGCGTCGAGTTGACCGCGATCGAATACGGCGCCGTGGCGTCGACCTCGCGCAGCGCGCCGTCCAGCCAGAACTCCACCTGCGTCACGCCGACGTTGTCGCTCGCCGTGGCGGAGAAGGTGATCGTGCCGCTGGTGCCGTTCACCGCCGCGGTCACCGAGGGCGGCGTGGTGTCGCCGCCGCTGACGCCCTGGTTGACCCAGATCGGCGCGGACCACAGCACCTTGCCGTCGTCCTGCGTGACCTTGGCGTAGTAGAAGTGCTTGCCGTTGGCCGGCGTGATGGTCGCCGTCGGGTTGCTGCCCAGCAGCGTGACCGTGCCGTTGCGGCCCGGCACGCCTTCCCAGATCTCGGTCGACACCACCGTGCGGCCGCTCGGGTTGTAGAAGCCGACATTGAGCGCCAGCGCGCCCGCGTTGTCGAAGCGCTCGCCCATGATCCGGCCGTTGGCGCTGAAGATCAGCTGCGACTGCTTGTCCATCGTCGCGAAGACGCGGCGCGCCTTCAGCGCGTCGACCAGCGCGGCCTTGCTCAGCGCGGTGCCGGTCGGGATCAGCACGGCGGTCCGGTTGGTGTAGGACTTGCCCCAGTTGGCGCAGTGGTTGTCCTGGTTGGTCGCCGGCGCCACGTGGAAACCTCGCTCCAGCAGCTTCTTCCACGAGCCCTCGTAGGAGCTGCGCGAGGTCTCGCTCTCGCTCGTGTTGGACGAGAAGGCCGAGGTGTTCATCACCTCCGCCATCACCATCACCTCGTCACCGTCGGCGCTGTAGGCCATGTCGGTGCCGTTGATGATGAACTGGCCGCTCGAGTCCGGATGGTTGAACTGCCCCACCAGGCCCTGCGCGCGCATCACCGAGTACAGCGTCGCGTAGTCGTTCTTGGCGATGTAGCGATCGCCGAAGAGCTCGTTCTGCGCGTTGTACTCCCACGAGAACAGCTCGTTGCTGTTGAAGATGTTCAGGTGGCCGCCGTTGCTGATGACGCCCCACTCCATGCCGTACATCGCCAGGAAGCCGGGGTTGACCGCGGTGACATCCGCCGCGATCTGCAGGCCGCGCTGGTAGCGCGCCTTGGCCGCGGTGGCGCTGCCGCTGGTGTTGGTGCTGGACGAGCCGTCGTAGTAGTGGTTGTGGTCGGTGTTGGCGAAGATGTCCAGCCCGGCGTCCTTCGCATACGGGAAGGCGACGTCGGGGCCGTAGGCGCCGCTCTGCGCCGGCTGCGACGAGTTGCAGCTGCCGATCGCGCCGCCGCCGTCGGAGTCGTTGGTCTGGCCGTGGAAGCTGCCGTAGTAGATGGTGTAGGGCCAGGAGCCCGCGCCCACCGCCGCCGACTGCGCGCGCACGCGCTGGTCGGCCTCGCCGGTGGCGCCCATCGCCAGCGGACGCAGCGTGCCCATCGCGACCTTGGCCGGCTTGCCGACGGCGAAGTTCCAGCTCTGCTCGACCGCATGGCCGTGGCTGTCGCCCGACTGCTGCGCGGCCAGGATCTCGGCGAACTGCGCGTCCGCGCCGCTGGCCTTCAGCGCCGTGCCCGCCTTGGCGCTGAGCGCGGTCAGCGTCGCGGTGTAGACGCCATCGGCCAGGCTCGCGTCGCCGCGGCCGGCCCAGTCCAGCGTGACCGTGCGCACGTCGCCGGCATAGGACTCGACACCGCTCCATCGCTTGACGAGCGCGCCGCCCGGGGCGCGCAGCTCGACGCGATAGGCCAGCAGCGTGCCCGCGGGCGCGCCGACGTAGTCCAGGTGGACCTTGAAGGCGCGCGCGCCGGTGGCCTCGGCGCCGGTGAAGGGCACGTCGAGGGCGGCGTCGAACTCGTGGTGGTCGGGGTACTTGGCCGCCGGATCGGCGACCTGCGCGGTCGCGCGGTCATCCGGCGCCGCGGCTTGCGGCTGCGCGGACGACTTGTCGCCGCCGTTGAGGCCGCCGCCGCAGGCGGTCAGCACGACGGCCATCGCGCTCAGCGTGGTGACGCGCAGCGCGGCGCGACCGGTCAGGGCAATCAGGGCACGGACTCTCATGGGGAAGGCTCCTTGGTCATGATCAGGCTTGCTTGCGGCGGCGGACCACGGCGCCCATCGCGCCCAGGGCGGCCAGGGTCAGCGCGATCGAGGCGGGCTCCGGAACTTCCGGCACGACTTCGGGGATCAGCGAGCCGGCGAACTGGACCATGTCGTAGCGGATGGTCCCGGCGGTGCCGTAGTTGTTGCTGGTCCCGGCATAGGCCTGCGTGTTGGGCGCGAACATGCTGACCAGCTGCACCGCGAAGTTGGCGTTGTCGTCGACGCCGGCGATGTCGGAGAAGTCGAAGCCCAGGCCCTTCACGAAGACGCTGTCGCGCACCATGCGGAAGGTGGTCGCCTCGACCCAGTTCTCGCCGTCGATGGTGTAGCGCAGCGCGGTCCAGGCGGACGCGGTGCCGCTGTTGCGCTGGTCGAAGGTCAGGACGATGTCCTGGAAGCCGGAGGTGTCGACCGAGAACTGCACGCCGGCCGTGCGGTCGCCAGTGCCCTGCGCCGCATAGCCCGAGGTGTTCAGCGCGGAGCTGCCGGCGGTGGTGTCGGACGAGCCCCCCTGGCTGGCGAAGGTGGTGGTGACGTTGCCCACCGTGCTGAAGAACGCGCCGCCATGGTCGGTGTAGGTCGGCTTGGTGGTCGGCGTGCCGGTGCGGTCGGGATTGAAGCCCCACAGCGCGACGGTGTCGGCCTGAGCCGCCCCGGCGAGCAACAGCCCGGCGGCGAGCAGGATGGATTTCAGATGCATGGCGACCCTCGACGTCAATAGTTAAAACAAATGTTTGCGCAAACGTTTACGGCAAAACTTTGTCAGCAAATGTGAGCTTGTGCGCTTGACTTGGCGCAGCAATGGAACGGGCGGAGCGTAGGGTCGCTTGGTGACAAGCAGGTTGCGGGGAAGCCCGGAGGAGGGAATGCCGCACCCCGCATTCGAGGGGGGTGCCCGCACGGTCGCGGTGCGGGTCACGCGGCCTTGTCCGGGGCCGGTGCAGCTCGCCCCAAGGTGGGCACCGCGTAGGACGAGGCCCGCCTGACAACCCGCGCTCGTCCGACGACCGGTCGGCGCAGGGCCTCGAATACTGGGCGCATCGTCACTCCAGGACCGTCGATGACCGAGATCCGCAAAGGCCAGCAGCCGGCGGAATTGACCCGCGAGCAATTCCACGAGCGCTTCATGCGGCGGTTCATGGATCCGGCCTACCGCGTCGAGCATGAGGCCATCGCGCGACTGGAGACCATCGCCTGGCAGGCGATGAAGGATGGCCGCAAGGCGCCGATCACCCGGCGCGCCGGCAACGGTTTCCAGGATCCTGACTACGAGGCCTCGGTCGAGTGGCTCGACACCCACCAACGGCTGAAGCAGGCCCAGCAGCGCTGGGCCGATCCGGCCACTCGTTCGCGGGTGCTGCTGGTCTGCGGCAGCGACCGCAACGATGGCTCCTGCCCCGGCGAGATGTCCAAGACCTGGCGCCTGACGCAGCTCGCGAAGGAACAGCTCGGCCGCCGCGACCTCATCGTCGACGTGCTGGACCTCAGCCTGATGACGTCGGAATACGGGCGCGAGATCCATCCCTGCAAGGGCTGCGTCTCCACCGCGATGCCGCTGTGCCACTGGCCCTGCAGCTGTTATCCGAACCATGCGCTGGGCCAGTCCAGCGACTGGATGAACGAGATCTACGAGCGCTGGGTCTCCGCCCATGGGGTGATCCTCTTCACCCCCACCTATTGGTATCAGTCACCCAGCGCGCTGAAGCTGATGATCGACCGCCTGGTCTGCGCCGACGGCGGCAACCCGGACCCGACCTCCACCCACGGCAAGCGCGTCGAGGAGGCCAAGGCGATCGAGGCCCGCGGCTGGCATTACCCGAAGCACCTCGAGGGGCGGGTTTACGGCCTGGTCGTCCACGGCGACGTGGCCGGCGTCGAGGCGCAGCGCCGCAACCTGGGCGACTGGCTCGACTGGATGGGCCTGGTGGACGCCGGCGACCTGTCCCGGCTGGACCGCTACCTCGGCTACTACGCGCCCTACTACGACAGCCACGAGGCGCTGGACCGCGACGAGGCCCTGCAGCGCGAGGTCCGGCTGGTGGCCGACCTCGTCGGCGACGCGGTCAAGCAGTTGCGGGAGGGAAAGCTGCCCCGTTCCAATCGCAAGGCCGTCCGCCCGAAATGACGGCGGCTTGCCATTCCGCACGACCTCCCCTTCCACGACCTCTTGGACTCAAGGAGCACTCCGATGGCCGCTTCCCACTCGCCCTCCCGATCGACGCAGCAACTCCGGCCCGAACTGCCGGCCGACGTGCCGCCCTTTCCCACCACCGATGCCGAAATCGATGCCGACGACCTCGACAGCGTCTACGGCCAGCTCGTGAAGGGCGTCGGTCATGAATACGTCAACGACCGCAACGTCGACGAGCTCGCCCGCCGCGCGGAGGAGGACGGACACCCCATCCTCGCCACCGAATTGAGGGAGTGGAAGTCGCCCTGCTGACGCCCGCGCTGCTCGGCACCCCCAGGGCGGCAGCCCAAAAGCAAAGGGCCCCTATTGGGGCCCTCTTCATGGCGGGCGATGGCGCCGCGGCGCCGCGCCAGGTCAGGTCAGCACTTGATGCCGGCATGCAGGGCCACGACGCCCCCGGTCAGGTTGTGCACGTCGACATGGCCGAAACCGACGCTCTTCATCAGCGCCTTGAGCTCGGCCTGCGGCGGGTGCATGCGGATGGACTCGGCGAGGTAGCGGTAGCTGTCCGCATCGCCGGCGATCAGCGACCCGATGCGCGGCAGCACCTTGAAGGAGTACCAGTCGTAAGGCTTGCGCAGCGGCTCGGCCACCTGCGAGAACTCCAGCACCAGCAGCCGGCCGCCGGGCCGCAGCACGCGGTTCATTTCGGCCAGCGCCTTGTCCTTGTGGGTCATGTTGCGCAGGCCGAAGGCCACGCAGACCAGGTCGAAGGAGCCCTCCTTGTAGGGCAGCGCCTCGGCGTCGCAGAGGTTGGTGGGCAGCACCAGGCCCTCGTCGATCAGGCGCTCGCGGCCGGTGCGCAGCATCGCCTCGTTGATGTCGGTGTGCACGACCATGCCACGCTCGCCGACCCTCTTCGCGAACAGCCGCGCCATGTCGCCGGTGCCGCCGGCGATGTCCAGCACGCGGTCGCCCGGCTTGAGGTTGGCCACGGCCAGCGTGTAGCGCTTCCAGGCGCGGTGCAGGCCCATCGACATCAGGTCGTTCATGACGTCGTAGCGCGAAGCGACCGAGTCGAACACGCCGCGCACGCGCCGGGCCTTGGCGGTCTCGTCGACGGTCTCGAAGCCGAAATGGGTGGAGCTCATGGGGATGTCCTGCTGAATGGGGGGCGTCGGGGCGATGGCGACAAGGCGGTCGGCCGGTCGTCGACGCCGGTCAATGGCTGGCGCAAGCGCCGCCGCCATGCGAATGGCCACCGGCCGCCTTCGCCGGCATCGGCGCGTCGCGGTCCAGGCCCGCGGCGGCCAGCTTGTCTTCGTATTCGCGCATCAGGCGGTCCTGGTCGCGACCCAGCTCATAGAGATAGGCCCAGGTGAACAGGCCGCTCTCATGGCCGTCGGAGAACAGCGGCTGCAGCGCGTAATGGCCCACCTGCTGCACCGCGACGATGGACACCTCGCGCTTGCCGGTCTGCAGCGTCTCCTGGCCGGGGCCGTGGCCCTGGACCTCCGCCGACGGGCTGTACACCCGCATCAGCTCGAACGGGATGCGGAAGCGCGCGCCGTCGCTGAAGGCGAGTTCCAGCACCTTGGACTGCTGGTGCACGACGATGTCGGTGGGGAGCGGGGTGGTGGAGTCGAGGCCGGCCATGGGGAAAGCGCGGTGCGGCGCGGCAAGCGCGCGGGAGGTCAAGCCCCGCAGTGTAGCGGCCCCTTCCGGGGGAGCGGCCGCCCCTCCTCCCCGCCGGGGGAATGAAAAAAATCCCGCCGGCTTGCACCGGCGGGATTCAACGGGAGCCCCGTTCGGGCCCGAGGCACCCGGCTTACCAAACGAGGAGAGTGGCAAACCTGGTTGGCGGCTCCTTACCAGCTCAGGCCCAGCGAGTAGGTCCCGCTGGTGCCCGAGTAGTAGAGGACCCGCACGTACACGGTGATCGAGGTCGATCCGCTGTTCGTGTAGGTGAAGCTGTCGACCGCGCCGGCGGCGTTCTCGCTGGCACGGAGCTGCGAGCCGGTGCTGCTTTGCAGGTACAGGTCGAAGTCCTTGCCGCTGGCCGGCGTCAAGCTCGCGCTCAGGGTCTTGCCGGCCGGGAGCGTGATCTTGAAGTAGTCATTGGTGTCGGAGGTCGACAGGCTGCCGGTCACCGTGGCCGGGGCGCTGATCGTCTGCGGCGCGGTGCGGCTGTCGTTGGGCTCGACCTCGGCGACCGTGCCGCCGCCACCGCCGCCGCCCTTGATCGCGGTGACCGCCGCGTTGGCGTCCAGCAGGCCGCTGCCGCACTGGCTGCAGGTGCCCGGGAAGGCGCGGGCGCTGCTCTTGAGCGCGGCCGTGATCTCGTCCGGCGTGGCCGTGGGCTTGGCGCTGTACATCAGCGCCGCGACGCCGGCCACGTGCGGCGTGGCCATCGAGGTGCCCTGGTAGTACGCGTAGCTGTCCGCGCCCGGCGTGCTGGTGCCGGCGTTCAGCGTCGACAGGATGCCGTTGCTGGCGCTGGAGCGCACGTCGCCGCCGGGGGCCGCCAGCGCCACGACCGAACCGTAGTTCGAGTAGTACGCGCGGGCGCCGTAGCGGTCGGTGGCCGCCACCGCCACCACGCCGGAGCAGTTCGCCGGGTTGGAGTTGGAGGCGTTCTGGTTCTCGTTGCCCGCCGCGACGATCACGCTGGCGCCGCGCGAACGGGCGCCGTTGATGGCCGTCTGGGTCGTGGTACCGCAGGCGCCGCCGCCGCCCAGCGACAGGTTCAGCACCTTGGCCGGCGTCGCGTTGGCCGGCAGGCCGGACACGCTGCCGCCCGAGGCCCAGGTGATGCCGTCGGCGATGTCGGAGGTGTAGCCGCCGCACTTGCCCAGCACACGGACCGGCTGGACCTTGGCGTTGAAGGCGATGCCCGCCACGCCCAGCGCGTTGTTGGTCTTGGCCGCGATCGTGCCGGCCACGTGGGTGCCGTGCCAGCTCGAGGTCGAGGCCGGATCGCCGGCCTGGCACTCGTTGGCGGCGCTGTAGTCGCCGGGGTCGCTGGGGTCGTTGTCGCGGCCGTTGCCGTCCACCGAGACGGCGGTGTCCGAGATCATGTCGTAGCCCGCGACGATCTGGCCGGACAGGTCCGCATGCGGCCGGTAGCCGGTGTCGATGACCGCCACCACGACGCCGGTGCCGGTGGCCTGGTCCCAGGCGGCCGGGGCGCGGATGCCGCCGACGCTGTCAAACAGGTCCCACTGCGAGTTGTAGCTCGTGTCGTTGGGCGTGAACATCGCGTACATCTTGCGGTCGGGCTCGACGTACTCGACGTTGGCGTCCTGCGCCTTGATGCGCTCGCCCAGTTCACGCAGCTGCTCGATGCTCATCCGGCGATCCAGCCGGAACACGTGGGCGCCGGTGCCCATCTGGCGCACCAGCGACAGCCGGGTGCCCAGCGGGGCGGCCAGCTGCTGCAGGCGCTCGGTGCGGGCGCCGATGGCGTCGCTGGCCAGCGGCTGCGCCTGGACGGCGGCGCCCAGGCGCCCTTGCACGACGGTGCTGCCGTCCTTGTACTTCACGATCAGCCGGTCGGTCTGGCTGCTCAGTTCCCGCGGGGCCTTGTCCACATCCACCGACGACACGCCCGCCTGGGCCGCGCCCATCGTGACGAGACCCAGAGCCAGCGCGCAGCTGAGCTTGTTCAATCGCAACATGCTTGTCATCTCCAGAGTTTTCCAACGACGCCAGGTTCCCCGACGTCCGCCAAGCCCGACACCCTGGCGCGTTGGCACCTCTGGCGGGGCACGCCGATCGGCCCAATCCGAGCGGTGTGCGGCGCAGTGTAGGAAGCTGATCGGGCGACAACCGCCCCCCCTGCAACAGTTAACAGGAAGGAATACCCCTATAACCGTTTTGTGTCGAAATGCTCACTTTGATCCGCCAATCGCCCCTTTCTTACGGCTAAAGCCCTGATTCGTAAGGTTTGCGCGCAGTTTGCGAGGCTGCGCGAACGGCGTGCCCGGGGTGTCGGAAGCCATCCACGGGACGGCGCCGATGGCGGGGCAAAAGGGGCTCGTTTAGCCTGTGCGGCTTGTCGTTTTCGCCACACATTGGTGACAAATAACCATGTTCCCTCTACGCCTGATCGCCGTCGCGGCCGGCGCCGCCCTCGCCTTGAGCGCCCTGCCGGCCCGCGCGCTGGATGTCGCAAGCTTCTCCACCGAGGTCTCGCCCTGCGCCGATTTCTATGACTACGTGAACGGCCCCTGGGTCGACCGCACCGAGCTGCCGGCCAACCGCACCCGCATCGGCAGCTTCGACGCGCTGCGCGTGGCCAACGACCGCCTGCTGAGCCAGGCGCTCGCGGAACTGGTCGCCCAGCCGGCGCTGCAGAAGACGCCGGGCCTGAAGCAGGTCGCCGCCTATTACGCCAGCGGCATGGACCTGGCCGCGATCGAGGCCCAGGGCCTGAAACCGGTGAAGCCGCTGCTGGACCGCATCGCGTCGATGAAGTCGGCGCAGGACCTGCCCTACCTGCTGGCGCAGCTGGGCCGCGTCGGCATCGCCGCGCCGGTGGGCAGCTTCGTCCGGGCGGACGTCAAGAACACCCGGGTCAACGTGCTGACGCTGGGCCAGGCCGGCCTGGGCCTGCCCGACCGCGACGACTACTTCAAGGACACCGACATCGCCAAGAAGCTGCGCGCCGCCTACCGGCTGTATGCGCAGCGGCTGCTGGCCTCGGCCGGCTTCGAGGCCACGCCGGCGGTGCTGGACGCGCTGATGGGCTTCGAGTCCCAACTGGCCGAGGCCACGGTGCCGCGCGCGCAGCTGCGCGATCCGCTCAAGGTCTACAACCCGATGACGACGCCCGAGCTGGCCGACAAGGCGCCGGGCCTGGCCTGGGAGGCCTACCTGAAGGCGCTGACCCGCAGCGACACCCGCGCCGGCGGCGTGGAGCGCCTGATCGTGGCGCAGCCGACCTTCATGACCCGCGTCGCGCTGATGGCCGAGCACATCCCGCTGGCGACCTGGCAGACCTACCTGCGGGTGCGGGTGCTCGAGAACAGCGCCGCGCGCCTGCCCCAGGCCTTCGCGGACGCCGATTTCGACTACCGCGGCGTCGCCATCAACGGGCTCGAGCAGCACGCGCCGCGCGACGAGGAGGTCATCCTGATGATCGGCGGCCGCACCGGCGGCAGCCCGCTCGGGCTGGCGCTGGGCGAGCTGTTCGTGTCCAAGGCCTTCTCGCCCGAGGCGCAGCGCCGCGCGACGCTGCTGATCGGCGACGTGAAGGCGGCGATGAAGACGCGGATCCAGAACCTGAGCTGGATGAGCCCGGAAACCAAGCTCAAGGCGCTGGAGAAACTCGAGGCGATGCAGCCCAAGATCGGCGCGCCGCCGACCTGGCCCCGGTTCGAGGGCCTGGCGCTGGATCCGAAAGATTTCGCCGGCAACCAGCTGCGCGCGGCGGCCTGGTTCCACGGCGAGCAGATCAAGGACCTGGACCGCCCGAGCGACCGCACCCGCTGGACGATGTCGCCCCACATCGTCAACGCGCAGGCGGGCGGCCTCAACGAGATCACCTTCCCGGCCGGCATCCTGCAGCCGCCCTTCTTCGACGCGAAGGCCGACGACGCGGTGAACTACGGCGGCATCGGCATGGTGATCGGCCACGAGATCGTCCACCACTTCGACGATCGCGGCCGCCAGTTCGACAGCATCGGCAGCCTGCGGGACTGGTGGACCGCCTCGGACGCGGAGCACTACCAGGCGCTCGCGGACCGGGTGGTGGCGCTCTACGGTCGCTACGAGCCGGTGAAGGGCACGCCGATCAACGGGCGGCTGACGCTGGGCGAGAACATCTCCGACATGGCCGGCATGCCGATCGCCTTCGACGCGCTGCAGAACGCGCTGCGTCGCAGCGGCAAGACCGACAAGATCGACGGCTTCACGCCCGAGCAGCGCTTCTTCCTGTCCAACGCGCTGGTGTGGCGCAACAAGTCGCGCGAAGCCGCGCTGCTGAACCAGCTGCGCACCGATCCGCATTCGCCGGGCAAGTACCGCGTGCTCGCGCCGATGTCCAACATGCCGGAGTTCGCCAAGGCCTTCGACTGCAAGCCGGGCGATGCGATGGTCGCCGCGGATCCGATCAAGGTCTGGTGACCGGCAGGTCCGCCGCGGCCCGCCGGGTCGTGGTCGCGGGGCCCGCGCGCCGTGAGGCGTGGCGGGCCCCGTGCCATTCGGGACCCCTGTCTTCCGGGACGGGTCGGCGGAAGTCATGGATCGCCGGAGCCAGGGCGCGGGGACAGGTCTTGCCACCTGCGTGTCACATCGATCGACATGACGATCGATGACCGAGGCCAGCATGACTTTTGACCCGATGGATACGGGGGAAAGTCGATTCGCGGCTCATCGCGTCGGCCTGCGTTTCGTCGCGGCAAAGCGGCGCTCCAGCCCTCGCCTTCAACGCTTGGTCGCCCGCCGCTTGGTGGCGCTGCCCGCGCTGCCTACGCTGAAAAAAGACCGATCGCATGGACGCCAGGAAGCGCGCCACGACGGTCCCCCCGTCTTCAGGAGCACGACATGCAAGCGACCACCCGCCCCTCCCACACGACCCTCGCCCGCGCCGCGTTCGCCGCGCTCCTCGCCGTGCTGGCCACCGGCGCCGCGCAGGCCGCGCCCGACGACCTGCAGCGCGTGGAGATCTCCGGCCGGCGCCCCGGCGAGATCCCGCGCACCGACGTGCGCGCCACCTGCCCCGGCGTCGACCAGGCGCTGTTCGACCGGCTGGCCCGGCAGCAGTACATCGAAGGCAAGGAAGGCCTGACCACGGTGAGCTTCCGCCTCAACGGCAGCACCATCTCGGACGTCCACCAATCCCGCGGCCCCTGGGTCTACGCGGCCGCCGTGCGTCGCGCGGTGCGGAGCCTGGCCTGCCAGGGCGCCGAGCGCGACACGCTCTACGTGATGCAGATCGCGTTCCGCAACCAGGACAGCGGCAGCGACATGAACCAGCGCGTGGCGATGATGGAACTGGCCCCGCCCGCCGCTGGCGCCGCCGACATCGCGGCGAGCGCGGCCGCGGTCGACGGGCGCTGATGGGGTTGTCCCCCAAGGGGGCGCTCGCGGGGCTGGCTAGGATGGCCGCCATCGCCACCCGGAGAGCTCCTTCATGCCCACCCATCAGACCGATACGGCCACCGATGCGACCACCGATGCGGCCACAGATGCCGTGCGCCGCTCCCTGCTGATCACCGGTGCCCTCGGCGCCAGCGCCGCGGCGCTCGGCTGGCCCGGCGCGGCGCGCGCGGACAGCTGGCCGAGCCGGCCGGTGCGCTGGGTCGTGGCCTACCCGGCGGGCGGCGGTTCGGACTTCCTCGCCCGCCAGCTCGCGCCGGTGCTGGGCAAGGCGCTCGGCCAGACCCTGGTCATCGACAACAAGCCCGGCGCGGCCGGCATCATCGGCACCGACAACGCCGCGAAGTCGCCGCCCGACGGCTACACGATCCTGACCGGCGACAACGGCGCGATGGTCTTCAACAGCGCGCTCTACAAGAAGCTGCCCTACGCGCCGTCGGACTTCGCGCCGGTCGGCTTCATGGCCCGCTTCCCGCTGCTGCTGGTGGTGAACCCGGGCGCCGGCTTCACCAGCGCGAAGCAGTGGCTCGAGACCATCAAGGCCAAGCCCGGCAAGTACAGCTACGCGTCGCCCGGCGTCGGCAGCCCGCACCACCTGGCGATGGAGCTGCTGAAGGACCGCACCCACAGCTACATCGTCCACGTGCCCTATCGCGGCACGGCCTTCTCGACCCAGGACCTGATCGCCGGCGTGGTGCCGATGGGCATCCTGGACACCGCCGCCGCGCTGCCCCACCTGCGCGCCGGCAAGCTCAAGGCGCTGGCGGTGCTCGCGCCGCGCCGCATCGCCGCGCTGCCCGACGTGCCCAGCTTCGACGAGACGGGCATCAGCGGCGTGGAGGTCAGCGCCTGGCAGGGCCTGTTCGTGCCCAAGGGCACGCCGGAGGCGATCGTCTCGCGCCTGGGCGCGGAGCTGGCGAAGGCGCTGGCCCAGCCCGACCTGAAGGCCCGGCTCGAAGATTTCGGCCTGGAGGTCGCGCCCGGCGACGCGGCGTCCCTCGCGCGCTTCATCCAGGCCGAGACCCAGAAGTGGCATGCGCTGATCCGCAGCCGCGGCATCTCCGCCGAGTGAGGGCGGCCGGCGCCGCTGCGGGGCGATCTTCAGGAAAAGCCGACCGCCCGGTCGGTCGCCGTCGCGCGGGCGATAGCGCTGTCCTCCCCTCGGAAGACGGCCGCGCATTACTTCACGGGGGGATCGAATAGCTGCGGGTTATCCCTTGAAGTGCGGTCACAGGAAGCTGCGCGGCACGGCTCAAGGGGAATAAAGTTTGACCGGGCGCAAAGACAAAACGACAACGACGCGCCAGGAGACCTCCCCTCACTCCCGCCCGCGGCGACGCGGCCGTCCTGTCATGAACAACAACAACGCCGTTCGCGCGACGGTGGCCCGTCGCGTTTCCATCTGGTCGAGCGTCGCGATCGCGGCGCTGCTGATCGTCATCTGCGGCGCCCTGTCCTGGGTGCTGACCAACCAGGCGCAGCAGCGCACGCTGGACTACATGTCGGCCGAGGCCTCGTCGGTCGCCCGCGTCGCCGACGCGCTGGACCGCACCGCGCGCGACTCGGCCAACCGGCTGTACGACGTGCTGGCGGGCGACTTCGCCGGTGGGGCCTTCACGCTGGAAGGCGACGGCGAGCTGGCCTTCAACGGCCAGAAGCTGAATGGCAACTTCGAAGCGGTGGACCGCTTCACCCGCCTGACCGGCGGCAACGCGACGATCTTCGCGCGCAAGGGCACGGACGACTTCATCCGCATCACCACCTCGGTGAAGAAGGAAGACGGCTCGCGCGCGGTCGGCACGACGCTGGACCGCGCCGGCGCCCCCTACGCCAAGCTCGCGGCCGGCGAGACCTATGTCGGCCCGGCGACGCTGTTCAAGGTGCCCTACATGACGCGCTACTCGCCGATCAAGGACGCGGGCGGCAAGGTCGTCGGCATCCTGTACATCGGCTTCGACATGCGCGGGCTGCACCAGGAACTGGTCAAGATGGCCGACGCGGTCAAGCTCTACGGCTCGGGCGGCCTGTACCTGCTCGATCCGGGCAAGACGCCGGCCGACGCGCTGCTGCGCGCGCATCCGCGCGCCCAGGGCAAGAAGCTGTCGGAGCTGATGCCGGCCGACCAGGCCGAGCGCTACGTCAAGACGGTGACCGAGGACGCCGACGGCGTGCTGGAGGAGGTCCAGGCGGTCTACGGCGACAGCTACCAGGACGCGTTCGCGGTGGCGCGCAAGTCGCAGGCCACCGGCTGGTGGGTGGTGGCCGAAGCCTCACGCGCGCAGGCGCTGGCGGCGCATAACACCACGCTGTGGGTGCTGTGGGGCCTGATGCTGGCGACGGTGGTGCTGCTGGGCCTGGGCGTGACCTGGATGCTGGGTCGCTGGGTGGGCCAGCCGCTGGCCGACCTGAACGAGGCCGTCGGCGCGGTCGCCAATGGCGACCTGACGCGGCCGGTCCTCGTGCGCCAGCAGGATGACCTGGGCGCGCTCGCCGCGGGCGTCGAGCGCATGCGGCTGCAGCTGTCGCGCACGATCAACGAGGTGCGCCAGGCCAGCGATTCCATCGGCACGGCTTCCGCCGAAGTCGCCGCCGGCAGCCGCGACCTGTCCTCGCGGACCGAGCAGTCGGCCAGCCATCTGCAGGAAACCGCGTCGGCGCTCGAGGAACTCGCCAGTTCCATGAGCCAGACGGCGGCGTCGGCCGCGCAGGCGCATCAGCTGGTCGGCGAGTCCGACCGCGCGGCCCAGCGCGGTGGCAACGTGGTCGCGCAGGTGGTGACCACGATGGACGAGATCAGCACGGCCAGCCGCCAGATCGGCGACATCATCGGCACGATCGACTCGATCGCGTTCCAGACCAACATCCTGGCGCTGAATGCCGCCGTCGAGGCGGCGCGCGCCGGCGAGCAGGGCCGCGGTTTCGCGGTCGTGGCCGCGGAGGTGCGTCAGCTGGCGCAGCGCAGCGCGGAGGCCGCCAAGCAGATCAAGGCGCTGATCACGGCCAGCGGCGAGCGGGTCGAGTCCGGCGCCAAGCTGGTGGGCGACACGGGCGAGGCGATGCGGGACATCGTGGCCAGCGTCAAGCGCGTGACCGACATCATCGGCGAGATCTCCACCGCGGCCCGCGAGCAGTCGCAGGGCGTGACGCGCATCAACGGCGCCGTGGCGCAGCTGGACCAGGGTACGCAGCAGAACGCCGCGCTGGTCGAGGAAAGCACCGCCGCCGCCGAGAGCCTGCGGGAGCAGGCGCATCGGCTGGTGGAGCAGGTCGGCCAGTTCCGGGTCTGATCCACGGCTGCTGGCCCTCACCCCTGCCCTCTCCCGCAAGCGGGAGAGGGAGTCATCGGGCGAGCGTGCTGGCTGCAAGCCGCGGTGGCAACTTCTCCCTCTCCCCGCTTGCGGGGAGAGGGTTGGGGTGAGGGGCGTGTCCTGCCGCGCCAGCCGCGTCAGACCAGCACGCGCTCGATCCCGCCGTTGTTGGCCTTGGCCACGTACTCCGGCATCCAGTTCTCGCCGAGGATCTTGCGGGCCATCTCGACCACGATGTAGTCCGCCTCGAGCAACCCGTTCTGCAAGTCCCCGCCGTAGCGGCTCAGGCCTTGCAGGCACGACGGGCAGCTGGTCAGGATCTTCAGGTTCTCCTGCGCCCCCACCTTCCCCGCCGAGCGCAGCTGCGCCTCGGCCTTGCGCAGTTCCTCTTCCTTGCGGAAGCGCACCTGCGTCGACACATCCGGCCGCGTGACCCCCAGCGTGCCGCTCTCGCCGCAGCAGCGCTCGCTCTTCATCACCTCCGGCCCGACCAGCGCCTTCACCGTCTTCATCGGCTCCTGCAGCTTCATCGGCGAGTGGCAGGGGTCGTGATACAGATACGCCTGCTTCGAATCGAGCTGGATGCCCTTCTCCAGCAGGTATTCATGGATGTCGACGATGCGGCAGCCCGGGAAGATCTCTTCGAACTTGTAGCCCTGCAGCTGGTCATAGCAGGTGCCGCAGCTGACCACCACCGTCTTGATGTCGAGGTAGTTCAGCGTGTTGGCCACGCGATGGAACAGCACCCGGTTGTCGGTGATGATCTTCTCGGCCTTGTCGAACTGTCCGGACCCGCGCTGCGGATAACCGCAGCACAGGTAGCCCGGCGGCAGCACCGTCTGCACGCCCGCATGCCAGAGCATCGCCTGCGTCGCCAGGCCCACCTGGCTGAACAGCCGCTCCGAACCGCAGCCCGGGAAGTAGAAGACCGCCTCCGCATCCGCCGAGGCCTTCTGCGGGTTGCGGATGATCGGGACGTAGTTCTTGTCCTCGATGTCCAGCAGCGCGCGCGCCGTCTTCTTCGGCAATCCGCCCGGCAGCTTCTTGTTGATGAAGTGGATCACCTGCTCCTTGACGGGCGCGACGCCCACCGTCGCCGGCGGCGCGCTGGTCTGCTTGCGCGCCACGCGCTTGAGCAGGCTGTTGGCCACGCGCTGCGCCTTGAAGCCGACGCCCACCATCGCCGCGCGGGCGATCTTGATGGTCTCCGGATTGGTCGCGTTGAGCATGAACATCGCCGCCGCATTGCCGGGCTTGAAGCTCTTCTTGCCCATCTTGCGCAGCAGGTTGCGCATGTTCATCGTGACGTCGCCGAAGTCGATCTTCACCGGGCACGGATTCACGCACTTGTGGCACACCGTGCAGTGGTCGGCGACGTCCTCGAATTCCTCCCAGTGCTTGATCGACACGCCGCGGCGGGTCTGCTCCTCGTAGAGGAAGGCCTCCACCAGTAGCGAGGTTGCCAGGATCTTGTTGCGCGGGCTGTAGAGCAGGTTGGCGCGCGGCACATGCGTCGCGCAGACCGGCTTGCACTTGCCGCAGCGCAGGCAGTCCTTGATGGACTCGCTGATCGCGCCGATGTCGCTCTGCTGCATGATCAGCGACTCGTGCCCCATCAGCCCGAAGCTGGGCGTGTAGGCGTTGGTCAGGTCGGCGAAGGTGTGCTGGCTGCCATGGCCGCCGGTGCCGGGCCGCAGCAGCTTGCCCTTGTTGAAGCGCCCTTCCGGGTCGACCTTGGCCTTGTAGCCGGCGAAGCCCGCCAGCTCGTCGTCGTTGAGGAACTCCAGCTTGGTGATGCCGATGCCGTGCTCGCCCGAGATCACGCCGTCCAGCGAGCGCGCCAGCGTCATGATCCGCGCCACCGCCTCGTGCGCGGTCTGCAGCATCTCGTAGTTGTCGGAGTTCACCGGGATGTTGGTGTGCACGTTGCCGTCGCCGGCATGCATGTGCAGCGCCACCCACACCCGGCCGCGCAGCACCTCCTTGTGGATGCGCTTGCACTCGGCCAGGATCGGCGCGAAGGAGGCGCCCGCGAACACATCCTGCAGCGGCTTGAGGATCTGCCGCTTCCAGCTCGCGCGCAGCGTGTAGTCCTGCAGCTGCTCGAAGTAGGTGCGTTCGCCGTCACGTGGGACGTCGAGCTCCTGCATCCAGGTGCGCCACTGCGCGCCGACCTCGTCCAGCAGCGCCAGCGCCTGCTGCACGCGGTCCTCGAGCAGTTCGGCGCTGGGGATCTCGCCGGCGTCGTCGCTCTTGCCCAGCGGCAGGTTGCCCGCGGCGAAGAAGGCGCGCAGCGCCTCCACCAGCGCCAGCTTGTTGCGCAGCGACAGCTCGATGTTGATGCGCTCGATGCCCAGCGTGTACTCGCCCATGCGGGGCAGCGGGATCACCACGTCCTCGTTCACCTTGAACGCGTTGGTGTGCTTGGAAATCGCCGCCGTGCGCTTGCGGTCCAGCCAGAACTTCTTGCGCGCGTCGGCGCTGACCGCCACGAAGCCCTCGCCCGAGCGGCCGTTGGCCAGGCGCACCACCTCGCTGGTGGCGCGCGCGACCTCATCGGCGTCGTCGCCGACGATGTCGCCGATCAGCACCATCTTCGGCAGCCCGCCGCGCTTGCTCTTGGTCGCGTAGCCGACCGCCTTCAGGTAGCGGTCGTCCAGATGCTCCAGGCCCGCGAGGATCGCGCCGTTGGGCTTCTTCATCTCGCCGAACATGAAGTCCTTGATGTCGACGATGGACGGCACGCAGTCCTTCGGATTGCCGAAGAACTCCAGGCAGACCGTGCGCACGTGCGCCGGCATGCGGTGCACGATCCAGCGCGCGCTGGTGATCAGGCCGTCGCAGCCTTCCTTCTGGATGCCGGGCAGGCCGGCCAGGAACTTGTCGGTGACGTCCTTGCCCAGCCCTTCCTTGCGGAAGGTGCGACCGGGGATGTCCAGGCGCTCGGTGCGCTCCAGCGTCTTGCCGGTCGCGTCGTAGTAGTGGAGGTCGAAGCTCGCGACCTCGACGTCATGGATCTTGCCCAGGTTGTGGTTGACCCGCACCACCTCCAGCCACTTCGCGTCCGGCGTGACCATGCGCCACGACGCGAGGTTGTCCAGCGCCGTGCCCCACAGCACGGCCTTCTTGCCGCCGGCGTTCATCGCGATATTGCCGCCGATGCACGAGGCCTCCGCCGAGGTTGGGTCGACCGCGAACACGAAGCCGTGCAGCTCGGCCAGGTCGGACACGCGCTGCGTGACGACGCCGGCCTCGGTCCAGATGGTCGGGACCTCGCGGTCCAGGCCCGGCAGCGTCTTCATCTCGACGCCGCGCATGGCTTCGAGCTTCTCGGTGTTGATCACCGCGCTGTTCCAGACCAGCGGCACCGCGCCGCCGGTGTAGCCGGTGCCGCCGCCGCGCGGGATCACCGTCAGGCCGAGCTCGAAGCAGCCCGCCACCAGCGCGGCCATCTCGGCCTCGGTGTCGGGCGTCAGCACGACGAAGGGGTACTCGACGCGCCAGTCGGTCGCGTCGGTCACGTGCGAGACGCGCGACAGACCGTCGAACTTGATGTTGTCCTTCGCGGTGGTCTTCGCGAAGACCTTGACCGCGCGCTTGCGCAGCTCCGCGACCTGCTCGAACTGGTGCGAGAACGCGCCCACCGCCGCTTCGGCCGCGGTCAGCAGCTCGCCCACCCAGGCGTCGCGCTTGGCGTCGTCCTCGGGATGGCGGCGGCGCTGCACCTCGCCCAGGCGATGCCGCAGCGCGCCGATCAGCGCCTCGCGGCGCTTGGGGTTGTCCAGCAGGTCGTCCTGCAGGTAGGGGTTGCGCTGCACCACCCAGATGTCGCCCAGCACCTCGTACAGCATGCGTGCGGAGCGGCCGGTCTGGCGCTCGCCGCGCAACTGGTCCAGCAGCTCCCAGGCGCGGGCGCCGAGCAGGCGAAGGACGATTTCGCGATCGGAGAAGGACGTGTAGTTGTACGGAATCTCGCGCAGCCGGGCGGCGGGCGTGGGCGTCGGGGTCACGTCGCCGGCCATCGCGGGGTCGGCGGGCATCAGCAGATGCGGTGCGTTCATGGCGGCCAGGTGCTCGCGCACCGGGGTTGCGGCAGGCCGGCGCCCTCGGACAGGGGCCGATGCCAGGCTGGGGGAAAGCATGAGGCCCGGTGCCGGACGCCGCCCCGGACTTGTGGTCCCCGCGCCCGCTGGACACGGGGTTGGAAGGGGCGTTCGCGATGGCCGCGATCGGCGGCCGGCCCGGTTCGGGCAATGGGCGGAATCCTACCGCAGCGCCAGAGGGCCATCCCCGGCGAGGGACTCTAGGGAAGCCTGGCTTCGCACCCTGCGATGGATGGTTCGCCAGTGTCACAATGCGCCGATAAGCTCGCCGGCCCCCGGTGGCTCGTCCACCCGACGATGTCCGCCCCGGGACCGCAGAACCACCCTCCCCGAGCATCGGAGACCCATGAAGCCCGTCAAGACTTCCCTGCTGGCCGCATCCGTCGCGGCCGTCGCGCTGATGACCCCCTTCACCGCCTCGGCCCAGACCGAGATCCAGTGGTGGCACTCGATGGGCGGCGCCCTCGGCGACTGGGTCAACGACCTGGCCAAGGACTTCAACGCCAGCCAGAAGGACTACAGGATCGTCCCGACCTACAAGGGCAGCTACGACGAATCGATGGCCGGCGCCATCGCCGCCTTCCGCGCCGGCAACGCGCCGCACATCCTGCAGGTCTTCGAGGTCGGCACCGCCACGATGATGGCCAGCAAGGGCGCGATCGTGCCGGTCGGCCAGGTGATGCAGCAGGCGGGTGTCAAGTTCGACAACGCCGCCTACGTCCCCGCCGTCGCCGGTTACTACACCGCGCCCAACGGCCAGATGCTGAGCTTCCCGTTCAACAGCTCGACCACCGTCTTCCACTACAACAAGGACGCGTTCAAGGCCGCCGGCCTGGACCCCAACAAGCCGCCGAGCTCCTGGCCCGAGGTCGCCATCGCCGCGGCCAAGCTCAAGGCCGCCGGCCACAAGTGCCCGTTCACCACCAGCTGGGTGAGCTGGACGCAGCTGGAGAGCTTCTCCGCCTGGCACAACGTCGAGTACGCGACGAAGAACAACGGCTTCGGCGGCCTGGACGCGCGGCTGGCGTTCAACTCGCCGCTGCACGTGCGTCACATCGAGAACCTGGCCAACATGGCCAAGCAGGGCCTGTTCGTCTACAAGGGCCGCGGCAACACGGCCGACGCGACCTTCTATTCGGGCGAGTGCGCGATGATGACCGGCTCCTCGGGCCTCTACGCCAACATCAAGAAGAACGCCAAGTTCGCCTCCGGCATCGCGCCGCTGCCCTACTACCCCGACGTGCCGGGAGCGCCGCAGAACACGGTGATCGGCGGCGCCAGCCTGTGGGTGATGGCAGGCAAGAAGCCGGCCGAGTACAAGGGCGTGGCCGCGTTCTTCCAGTACCTCTCCAAGGCCGAGGTCGCGTCCGAGAGCCACAAGCGCACCGGCTACCTGCCGGTGACCAAGGCGGCCTACGAGCTGACCGAGCAGAGCGGCTTCTACAAGCAGAACCCGGGCACCGACGTGGCCGTGCAGCAGATGATCCGCAAGACGACCGACAAGTCGCGCGGCGTGCGGCTGGGCAACTTCGCGCAGATCCGCACCATCATCGACGAAGAGATGGAGCAGGTCTGGGCCGGCAGGAAGCAGCCCAAGGAAGGCCTGGACGCCGCCGTCAAGCGCGGCAACGAACTGCTGGAGCGCTTCCAGAAGTCGGCCAAGCTCTGAATCCCCTGACGACCTGAAAGAGACCTGATGTCCCAGCAGAAGCGCGTGGTCTTCCGATCACGCTGGCTGCCCTGGCTGCTGCTCGCGCCGCAGGCCGCGGTGATCGGCGTGTTCTTCTTCTGGCCCGCCAGCCAGGCGCTGGTGCAGAGCCTGCAGCAGCAGGACGCCTTCGGCCTGTCCACCGAATGGGTCGGCCTGGACAACTTCCGCCAGCTGTTCAACGACGCCAGCTACCTCGCCTCGTTCAAGACGACGGCGGTGTTCTCGCTGCTGGTGGCGGTGCTGGGGCTGGCCGTCTCGCTGCTGCTGGCCACCATGGCCAACCGCGTGGTGCGCGCCGCGCCGGTCTACAAGACGCTGCTGATCTGGCCCTACGCGGTGGCGCCGGCGATCGCCGGCGTGCTGTGGCTGTTCATGTTCGCGCCGTCCATCGGCGTCGTGGCCTACGGCCTGCAGCGGATGGGCATCCAGTGGAATCACCTGCTCGACGCCGACCACGCGATGGCGCTGGTGGTGATGGCCGCGGTCTGGAAGCAGGTCTCCTACAACTTCCTGTTCTTCCTGGCGGGGCTGCAGTCGATTCCCAAGTCGCTGATCGAGGCCGCCGCGATCGACGGCGCCGGCCCGTGGCGCCGCTTCTGGACCATCACCTTCCCGCTGCTGTCGCCGACCTCGTTCTTCCTGCTGGTGATCAACGTCGTCTACGCGTTCTTCGACACCTTCGGCATCATCGACGCGGCCACCCAGGGCGGCCCCGGCAAGGACACCGCCATCCTGGTCTACAAGGTCTACTACGACGGCTTCAAGGCGCTGGACCTGGGCGGCTCGGCCGCGCAGAGCGTGGTGCTGATGGCCATCGTCATCGCGCTGACCGTCATCCAGTTCCGTTTCGTCGAAAAGAAGGTGCAGTACTGACATGGTCGAGCGCCGCCCCGCCCTCACGCTGCTGTCCCACCTGATCCTGGTGCTCGGCGTCCTGATCGTCGCCTTCCCGCTGTACATCGCCTTCGTCGCCTCGACGCAGACCGCCGCGGAGATCGTCCAGTCCCCGATGTCGCTCACCCCGGGCGCGCACCTGGTGGACAACTACTCGGCCGCGCTGTTCGGCAGCAGCGGCGCCGGCTCCAAGGCGCCGGTCGGGCAGATGATGTGGATCAGCTTCGTCTCCGCGATGGTCATCGCCGTGGGCAAGATCGCGATCTCGCTGCTGTCCGCGTTCGCGATCGTCTACTTCCGCTTCCCCGCGCGCAATTTCTTCTTCTGGGCCATCTTCGTCACGCTGATGCTGCCGGTGGAGGTGCGCATCGGGCCGACCTACCAGGTCGTCTCCGACCTGAAGATGCTCAACACCTACGCCGGCCTGACGGTGCCGCTGATCGCCTCGGCGACGGCGACCTTCCTGTTCCGGCAGTTCTTCCTGACCGTGCCCGACGAACTGGTCGAGGCCTCCCGCATCGACGGCGCCGGGCCGATGAAGTTCTTCCGCGACGTGCTGCTGCCGCTGTCGCGCACCAGCATCGCGGCGCTCTTCGTCATCCAGTTCATCTACGGCTGGAACCAGTACCTGTGGCCGCTGCTGGTGACGACGGACGAGCAGATGTACCCCGTGGTCATCGGCATCAAGCGGATGATCAGCGGCGGCGATGCCGCCAACGACTGGAACGTGATCATGGCCACCGCCATGCTGGCGATGATCCCGCCCGCGCTGGTGGTGGTGCTGATGCAGCGCTGGTTCGTCAAGGGCCTGGTCGACGCCGAGAAGTAAAGAACACGAGAAGAGACTCCGATGGCAAGCATTTCCCTGCGCAAGGTCGTCAAGCAATACGGCTCCGGCGCCAAGGCCAACCCGGTGATCCACGGCGTCAACGCCGAGATCGCGGATGGCGAGTTCGTCGTCATCGTCGGGCCGTCGGGCTGCGGCAAGTCCACGCTGCTGCGCATGGTCGCCGGGCTGGAGGAGATCAGCGGCGGCGAGATCGCCATCGGCGACCGCGTCGTCAACGAGATCGAGCCGGCCGATCGCGACATCGCGATGGTGTTCCAGAACTACGCGCTCTACCCGCACATGAGCGTGTTCGAGAACATGGCCTACGGCCTGAAGATCCGCAAGCTGCCGCCCGAGCAGATCCGCGCCCGCGTGGACAAGGCGGCCGGCATCCTGGAGCTGTCGCACCTGCTGCAGCGCCGGCCGCGCGAGCTGTCCGGCGGCCAGCGCCAGCGCGTGGCGATGGGCCGCGCGATCGTGCGCGACCCGCAGGTCTTCCTCTTCGACGAGCCGCTGTCCAACCTCGATGCCAAGCTGCGCGTGCAGACCCGGCTGGAGATCCAGAAGCTGCACCGCGAGCTGGGCGTGACCTCGCTCTTCGTCACCCACGACCAGGTCGAGGCGATGACGCTGGCGCAGCGCATCGTCGTCATGAACGGCGGGCGCATGGAGCAGTTCGGCACGCCGGAGGAGGTCTACGGCCGTCCAGCGACGACCTTCGTGGCGAGCTTCATCGGCTCGCCGGCGATGAACCTGCTCAAGGGCCGCGTCGAGGGCCGGCGCTTCCATGTCGGCGGCACCTCGCTGCACCTGCCGCTGGCGGCGCCGCGCGAGGGCGAGCTGACCCTGGGCCTGCGTCCGGAGCATGCGCTGCCGCACGATGGCCAGGCTGTCGCCGCCGACGCCACCGCCTGGCCGCTGAAGGTGGAGATGGTCGAGATGCTGGGCGCCGAGCGCCTGGTCTACGGCCGGCTCGGCGAGGCCGCCTTCACGCTGCGCATCGATGGCACCGACACGCCGCCGCGCCCCGGCGACGAGGTGCTGCTGCAGGCGCCCGGCGAGCGGCTGCACTGGTTCGACCCGGCGACCGGGCAGCGCGTCGACTGACGCGCGGCGCCATCGACGCGCCCTCCACCGCGGCCGGCGGCCACAGACAAACGATCCGCGACAGCGATCAGGGAGAACGACATGACGGTCTCGACGCATGCCCTCGACGAACCCAGCTGGCCCTGGTCGCTGCCCTTCTGGGTGGCCCATCGGGGGGCCGGCAAGCTGGCGCCCGAGAACACGCTGGCCGCGTTCCGGGAAGGCGCGCGGCATGGTTATCGCGCCTTCGAGTGCGACGTGAAGCTGAGCGCCGACGACGTGCCCTTCCTGCTGCACGACGCGACGCTGGACCGCACGACGACCGCGCGCGGCCGCGCCGCCGACCGCAACTGGAGCGAACTGTCGCGCTTGGACGCCGGACGCTGGCACAGCCGCGCCTTCGCCGGCGAGCCGCCCGCCAGCCTGGAGAGCATCGCAGCCTTCGTGCGCCGCAACCAGCATGCGCTGAACATCGAGATCAAGCCCACGCCCGGCGACGAGTTCCGCACCGGCGAGATCGTCGGCCGGGAGGTTCTGCGGCTGTGGGAGGAGACGGCGCCGGTGTCGGTGCTGTTCAGCAGCTTCCAGCCGGAAGCGCTGCGCGGCGCCCGCGAATCGGCGCCGCAGGTGCCGCGCGGGCTGCTGCTCGACAAGCTCGACGGCGACGGCTGGCTGCAGCTGGCCCAGTCGCTGGGCTGCCGCGCGGTGATCACGCATTACGCGCTGATGGACCAGGCGCTGGTCACGCGGCTGCGCGAGGCCGAGATGAAGGCGCTGGTCTACACCGTCAACGATGCCGCGGCCGCGCAATGGCTGATCGCCAACGGCGTGGACGGCATCATCACCGACGCGGTGGACCGCTTCAGCCCGACCGCCTGACGGTCCGCGAAGTCGCCACGGCGCCAGGTCGCCAGGACAGTGCCGGTCAGCGTGCCGGCTGGCGCAGGTCGGCGAGGTCCGTCATGCCGTAGACGCAGCTGTCGCAGGGCTGGCCCTCGACGTCGAGCGCGTCGCGCCGCAGCACGCCTTCGAGCGTGAAGCCGCAGCGCTCGGCCACCGCGCGGCTGGCCGCGTTGCGCGAGTCGGTGCGGATCTCCAGGCGGCGCGCCCGCAGTTGCTCGAAGCCCAGGCGCACCAGCGCGGCCACGACCTCGACCACCAGCCCCCGCCCCGTGTGCGAGGGCACGATCCAGTAGCCCAGCTCGAAGCGGCGCACCTGCCAGTCCGGCGAATGCAGTCCCGCCCCGCCGATCAGGCGCCCGGGCCGCCCGTCGGCGCCGCGTTCGTGCAGGTAGTAGCCCAGGTGCTCGCGTTGCAGGAACTGCGCCTGCATGCGCCGCGCGACGCCCTCCGACTGCTCGACGGTGGGCGTCTCGTGCGCCCACGGCATCCAGGGCTTCAGATGCTCCTGGGCCTCGAGCACCGCGCGGTTCAGCGCGGGGCCGAGCCCGGCGCGCGACGACAGCAGCACGAGCCGGGCGGTGTCGATCCGCTCGGGGACCTCGACCAGGAGCGGATCGGGGGCGGTTTGAACGCGCATGGGGACCTCAGTTGCCGTTGGCGGGTTGTAGCTGCGCGGTGCCCGTGGTCGGGGCCGGCGTCACGCCGGGCATGGCCTCGGCGCCCAGCGGCGGATCCTCGCCCTCGACCTTGGGCAGCACCTTCACCAGGCGGATCGCCTGGACCTGCCAGGCCAGCACCGCCAGCAGCAACGCACCGACGCCCGCGAAGGCCAGCGCGGCGCGCAGGCTGACATGCTCGCCGAGCCAGCCGCCGATCAGCGCGCCGGGACCGGCGGGGATCAGGATCAGCCAGCGCATGGTGCTGGTCATCCGGCCAAGCAGCGGGGCGGGCGTCACCGCCTGTCTCAGCGACAGGAAGTTGATGAAGATGAGCACCGCGCCGACGCCGAACATGAACAGCGTGAAGGCGAAGGCCGCGACGCCGACCGCGTTGGCCGGCGCGACGCACAGCGCCGCCCAGCCGATGCCGCACATCGCGAAGCCGCCGATCAGGCTGGGGCCGGGGCCGAAGCGCGCGCTGATGCGGTGGCCCAGCGCGCTCGCCAGCACCGTGCCCGCGCCCAGCGCGATGTAGGACAGGCCCACGCTCTGCGCCGACAGTCCCAGCACCCGCGTCGCGAAGAGGATCTGCACCACCTGCGCGGCCTGGTTGAACATCTGCCAGCCGCCCACCGCGCAGGCCAGCGCGACCAGCATGCGCTTGCCGCGCACGAACGCGACGCCGGCCTTCAGGTCGCGCCAGAAGTCGGCGCCGTCCAGGCGATGCAGCGTCTCGGTGACCTTCACCCCGCGCAGGATGAGCGCGGACGCCACCAGCAGCAGCGCATCCACCGCCAGCGCCAGCGGCGCACCGACGAGCTTGATCAGCGCCCCCGCGACGCCGGGGCCCGCGACCTCGGCGCCGGACGAGGCCAGCGCGTTCTTCGCATGCGCCTCGACGAGGCGGTCGCGGCTCACCACCTGCGTCAGCACGATCTGCGAGGCGCTGCCCGCGATCGTGTAGACCGTGCCGAGCAGGAAACCGACGAAGTACAGCCACGGCATGCCCAGCCAGCCCATCCAGTGGGCCACCGGCACGCTGCCCACGGCGACGGCCAGCGTGAGCTCGCCCACGATGTAGACCGGCAGCTTGCGCACCCGGTCCAGCCAGACGCCGGCCGGCAGCGAGAACAGCACGAAGGGCACCAGCTCCATCGCGGTCAGCACGCCCATCTGCGTGGGCGAGGCATGCAGCAGCACCGCCGCGGTCAGCGGCAGCGCCAGCAGCGTGATCTGCCCGCCCAGCGAGCTGATCAGGATCGACGTCCACAGACGCCGGTAGACGAGGTTGCGCAGCAGATCGCCGGCGGGCAGGCGCAGGAGATCGAGGAAGCGGTCGAGCAGACGGTCGACCCACGTGGATGCCTTGATCGGCAGCATGTTGACACTCCGGATGCGGTCCGCGCGGGGCGTCGTGCGCCGGGCGCGGATCGGGCGAGCGGGACGCGGTGGGCGTCGCCGTCGCGAAAAGCCAGGGACCTGGGAACCGGCCGTGGCAGGCCGGCGGGCGTCGTCCAGACGCCTACGGTCGTCGCGCCCAGCCGGATGGCCCAAGCGCGCGCACCGACGCCCGGGCGTCGTGTTTGGTGCGGTCCAGCAGCTTGGTCATGGGGTCGGCTCCGATCGGGGATCGTGGCGTGAGAGCTTCCGGGGAGGAAGAAGGCGCCGATGCTATCAGCGCCCTTGCGGCTGCCACAAGTGAGGAAAGACAGGGGAACCCGGGCGCCGGCGGCCAGCCCGGGAGTCGCCGTTCACCAGCCCGCGGCGGCGCCGTCGCGGCGCGGGTCGCTCGCGGCGACGTAGCCCTCCACCGCCGGATCGCCCAGGCGCCAGATGAACTGCCCGGCGCCGAAGTCCTGGTAGCTGTCGTGGATGTCGCCGATCTGGTGGCCGAGCGCGCGCAGGCCGTCGATGGTCTGCGGCGCCATCGAGGGCTCGACGTTGATCGACAGGCCTTCGTTGAAGCGCCAGCGCGGCGCGTCGCAGGCGGCCTGCGGATGCTGGCGGTAGTCGAGCATCCGCACCAGCGTCTGCAGGTGGCCCTGCGGCTGCATGTTGCCGCCCATCACGCCGTAGCTCATCTGCGGCTGGCCGTCCTTCATCAGGAAGGCCGGGATGATGGTGTGGAACGGCCGCTTGCCCGGCGCGACGACGTTGGCATGTCCGGCCTCGCGGGTGAAGCCGTGGCCGCGGTTCTGCAGCGACAGCCCGTAGCCCGGCACCACGACGCCTGAGCCGAAACCCATGTAGTTGCTCTGGATGAAGCTGACCATCATGCCGCTCTCGTCCGCGGCGGTCAGGTAGATGGTGCCGCCCTTGACCGGATTGCCGGCCTGGAAGTCCTGCGCGCGCTTCATGTCGATGAGCTTGGCGCGGCTGGCCAGGTAGCCCGGATCCAGCAGCTCGGCGACCTGGACCTTCATCGTGCGCGGATCGCCGACATGGCGGTAGACATCGGCGAAGGCCAGCTTCATCGCCTCGATCTGCAGGTGCTGCGACGCGGTCGAGTCCACCGGCAAGGCGCCGATGTCGAACTGCTTCAGGATGCCCAGCGCGATCAGCGCCGCGATGCCCTGCCCGTTGGGCGGGATCTCATGCAGCGTGTGGCCGGCGTAGTCCATCGAGATGGTGTCGACCCACTGCGGCGCGTAGGCCGCGAAGTCCGCGGCGGTGATCGCCCCGCCGGTCTCGCGCGCGAAGGCGGCGGTGGCCTCGGCGACCTCGCCCCGGTAGAAGGCCTCGCCCTTGGTCGCGGCGATCAGGCGCAGCGTGCGCGCCGCGCCGGGGAAGCGGAACAGCTCGCCCACCTCGGGCGCCCGTCCGCGCGGCAGGAAGGCCTCGGCGAAGCCGGGCTGCGCGACCAGGTCCGCCACTTCGGAAGCCATGCGCCACTTGCTTTGCACGATCACCGGCACGGCATAGCCGCGCTCGGCGATCTCGATGGCCGGCGCCATCAGGTCGGAGAAGGGCAACTTGCCGTAGCGCTCACTCAGCGCGACCCAGCCGGCCACCGCACCGGGCACGGTCACCGCATCCCAGCCGCGGCGCGGCATCGCGTTGCCGACGCCGTGCTTGCGGTCGAAGTAGTCGGGGGTCCAGGCCTGCGGCGCGATGCCGGAGGCGTTCAGTCCCTGCAGCGACCGGCCGTCCCACACGATGGCGAAGGCGTCGGACCCGAGCCCGTTGCTGCAAGGCTCGACGAGCGTCATGCAGGCGGCCGTGGCGATGGCCGCGTCGACCGCGTTGCCGCCCTGGCCCAGGATGCGCAGTCCCGCCTGCGCGGCCAGCGGGTGGGAGGTCGACACGACGTTGCGCGCGAAGACCGGGCTGCGCTGGCTCGGGTAGCCGCGGGTCCAGTCGAAGGCATGGGCGGGGGCGGTCATGGGATGTCTCCTGTAGGGGTGCGGGGCATCTTGCCCGATGGCCGTCGCCGCCGACAGCGCGCAAGACCTGGCGCGTGAAGGACCCGTGCGGATTGCGTAACCCATTGCAAAGCTGCGAACCCATGTCAACACACACACATGCGGCGTCGTTGTTCGCTCACCTTGTTCAACCTGCTGGAGTAAACCAGATGCAAGCCTTCAAGACCGTCAAGACCCTGGCCCTGATTCCCGCCCTGCTGATCGCCGGCGCCGCGATGGCCCAAGGCACCACCACCCCGGCCGCGCCCGCGACCCAGGCCGCTCCGGCCGCGACGACCGCCCCGGCCTCCGATGCCAAGGCCGAGCACAAGACCGCCAAGCACCACAAGGCCGCCGGCGAGAAGGCCACCGGCGAGAAGGCGACGCACAAGACCCACAAGAAGGCCGAGAAGCCCGCTGAAGGCGCTTCCGCCGCCAAGTAAGCGGTGATGGCGTGAGGACGTCGCTGGCGACGTCCTCGGCGATTCCAAAAAAAGAAACCGCAGCACCGGGTGACCGGTCTGCGGTTTTGCTTTGTCCGGCGCCTGGCCGGAAGCGGCCTGGAGGCCGCGTGCCGACGTTGGATCAGGCCGCGGCCATCTGGGCGATCGGGATGACGCGGGCGCTGCTCGCGCAGGTCACGCCGTGCGCGGCGGCGCAGGCGCGCCGGGCTTCATCGAAGATCTCGCGGGCGCAGTCGTGGCAGCTGCCGCAGGCCGACGCCACCTGGGTCTCGTCCTGGAGCACCTCGAAGTTGTGCACGCCATCGGCCACGGTGCGGCGGATGTCGCGGTCGGAAACTCGGTGGCAGAGGCAGACGATCATGGCGGCGAAACAGGAATGAACCTGGAATGGCCGCGATACTAACGCAAACGCGAATTCCTCTCAATTAGGTCACAGAGCCCCTGCGCGGCGTCCGGCCAATGTCGGTGAACTGCGACACGGCGCCTCCACCACCCCGCCTTGCGCCGACGCGCGGACGAAAAAAAGCCCCGGCAAGCGGGGCTTCGGGGTCCCTGGCGACGGCTGGGCCCCAGGATGGGCGTGGCTGGCGTTCAGCTGGCGTCGCCCATCTGGCTTTGCAGCCAGTTCTGCTCGCCGACCTGGGCGATGAGCTCGATCTGGGTTTCCAGATGATCGATGTGCTCCTCCGTGTCGGACAGGATCTCCTCGAGGACCTCGCGCGACACGTAGTCGCGCACGGACTCGCAATAGGCGATGGCTTCCTTCAGCAGCGGATGGCTGCCCATCTCGATCTTCAGGTCGCAATGCTGGACCTCGACGGCGTTCTCGCCGATGTACAGCTTGCCCAGGTCCTGCAGGTTCGGCAGGCCTTCCAGCATCAGGATGCGATCCATCAGCTTGTCGGCGTGCTTCATCTCCTCGATGGACTCGGCGTACTCGTGCTTGGCCAGCTTCTCGAAGCCCCAGCTCTTGAGCATCCGGTAATGCAGGAAGTACTGGTTGATCGCGGTGAGTTCGTTCTTCAGCTGCGCGTTCAAGTACTCGATGACCTTGGCATCGCCCTTCATGTTCTTCTCCTGGAAATCGTACGGAATGGCGCGCATTGTCCTCATCCCTACGACGAATGGGGACAAGACCCGCCCCGTCCGCTCTGCATGCGAAGTATTCGCAGCACGTTCCTCGCTCCGGCGAGTCGCCATCGATCAAGAAAAAAGCCATCGCCGCGATTCTCGGTTGCTATTGCGAATGGTTCTCATTAAGATGCTTCGCATGAATGCCCATCACCACTCCCACATCGAAGCCCTGCAAGCCGTTGCGCTGGATGGCGCCCGGGTCGCCGCAGGTTCGCCGCGTGAAGCGGCTCCGCTGGTCCAGCGCCGGCGCATCAGCAGCCAGGCGCTGATGGGCAATGACCGCGAGGTCGAGATCGAGCACGCCGGCCAGCTCTACCGCCTGCGCGTGACGTCGCTGGGCAAGCTGATCCTGACCAAGTGACCCGCTGAGCGGCGGCCGGCCGAGGACCGCCCCGCCGCTCACGTCCCGTTCCGTTCCCCTGCCCCGAACCGGCCGTCCGAGAGGACCGCCCGCACCAGCCCGCGCCGCGCCAGCCCGTGCGAGATCCAAGAACTACAAGGATTTCGACACCATGCACCTGCGCCCGACGCCCGTCGCGCTCGCCCTGTCGTTGGCATTTCCGCTGGCTTTCCCGCCGGCTTTCGCCCAGACGCCGGCTTCCACGAACCCGCCGACCGCCGAGTCCCCCCAGCCGCTCGGCGAGCTGACCGTCTCCGCGACCCGCACCGAACGCTCGATCGACGCGGTGCCCAACACGGTCACGGTGAAGAACCGCAAGCAGCTCGAGCGCCGCGATGCGCGCGACCTCAAGGACCTGCTGTCCGACGAAGTCGATCTCGACGTCAAGGCGACGGCGCCGCGCTTCACCGCCGCCGGCGCATCCACCGGACGGCCGGGCAACGAGGGCCTGAACATCCGCGGCCTGGAGGGCAACCGGGTGCTGATGATGGTCGACGGCATCCGGCTGCCGCAGGGCTACGCGTTCGGCGCGTTCGCGAGCGGCCGGGCCGACTTCGTCGACCTGAACAGCCTGTCGAGCGTCGAGGTGCTGCGCGGCCCGACCTCGACCTCCTACGGCAGCGACGGCCTGGCCGGCGCGCTGAGCCTGCGCACGCTGTCGCCGGAGGACCTGCTGGTGAATGGCAAGACCTTCGCCGGCTTCGCGCGCCTGGGCGCGGCGAGCGTCGACAACTCCCGGCAGGCGAGCGCCGCGGTCGCCTTCGGCAGCGGCGACTGGAGCAGCCTGGTGCAGGCCACCGTCCGCCGCGGTCACGAGACGAAGAACGAAGGCGACAACGACGCGCGCAACGCCAACCGGACCCGGCCCAACCCGGCCGACGTCGACAGCAACAGCGTGATGGCCAAGGTCGGTTATCGCGTCAACGCGAACCACCGGCTGAGCGGCACGCTGGAACATCGCGAGCGCAAGGTCGACACCGAGGTGCTCAGCGCCATCACCGCGCCGCCGGCCAGCGGCACGCTGCCGGCCACGGCGGTGCTGGGCCTCACCGCGCGCGACCGGTCGGAGCGCACCCGCGCCTCGATCGAACACCGCTACGAGGACCTCAACGCGACCTGGCTGCAGCAGGCGACCACCCACCTGTACGTGCAGGACAGCGAGACGCGGCAGTTCTCGTTCGAAGACCGCAACGGCGCCGCCGACCGCACCCGGCTGGGCACCTACAAGGAGCGCCTGGTCGGCCTGAGCGCGCAGGCGCAGACGCAGCTCGCCAGCCAGCGGCTGAGCTACGGCGTCGACGTGAGCCGCAACACGATCGAGGGCGTGCGCGACGGCACCGTGCCGCCCGCGGGCGAGACCTTCCCCAGCAAGCCCTTCCCCGACACGACCTACACGCTGGCCGGCGCCTTCGTGCAGGACGAGATCGAGGCGGGCGACTTCAGCGTCATTCCGGCGCTGCGCCTGGAGCATTACAAGCTCAAGCCGAAGTCGGCCGGCTACAGCGGCAACGCGGCCCCGCTCAGCGACCACGCGGTGACGCCGCGCGTCGGCGTGATCTGGCGCGCGCTGCCGGCGTTGCAGCCGTACGTGCAGTGGGCGCAGGGCTTCCGGGCGCCGGCGCCGGACCAGGTCAACAGCGGATTCGAAAACCCGTTGCAGGGCTACCGCTCCATCGCCAATCCCGGCCTGAAGGCCGAGCACTCGACCAGCTGGGAGCTCGGCCTGCGCGGGCGCTTCGAGCAGGTCCTGCGCTGGCAGCTGAGCGCCTACGACAACCGCTACCGCGACTTCATCTCGCAGGAGCAGGTCAGCGGCTCGCTGACGCCGGCCGACCCGGCGATCTTCCAGTACGTCAACCTCGCGCGGGCGCGCATCAAGGGCGTCGAGGCGCGCGCGGTCTGGGACCTGCGCCCGGGGCTGAGCCTCAACGCCGCCGTGGCGAAGTCGCGCGGCCACAGCGACTTCAATGGCGAGCGACGCCCGCTCAACAGCGTCCAGCCGCTGCGCGGCCAACTCGGCGTGCGCTACGAATCGGGCCCGTGGACGGCCAACGCCAGTTGGGTCCACAGCTCGGGCAAGAAGCCGTCCGACATCTACGTGGCGCCGCGCACCACCCAGTACGCGCCGTCGAAGTACGACGTCGTCGACGCGGGCGGCAGCTACCGCCTCTCGCCGACCTGGACGCTGGCCGCCTACGTGACCAACCTTTTCGACAAGAAGTACTGGCGCTGGAGCGACGTCCAGGGCGCGGCCGGCAACGCGGCCGGCCTGGCCGTCGTCGACGCCTTCACCGCCCCGGGCCGCGCCGTGCAGGTGTCGCTGCGCGCCGATTTCTGATCAGGAGCTCTTCCCATGCATGCCAGCTTCACCGCACTGCGCCAGGCCTTCGCCACGGCGCGCCATGAGCGCAAAGCCCGCCACCGCGACATCGCCAGCGCCCTGAGCATTTCCGAAGGCGAGCTGCTCGCGGCCCACGCCGGCTCGTTCGCCGAGGACGAGTCCCCGCTGCGCGCGCGCCGGCTGCGCGCCGACTGGCAGGACCTCGTCGCCGCGCTCGAGCCGCTGGGCCCCGTCATGGCGCTGACCCGCAACGAGTCCTGCGTGCACGAGAAGGTCGGCGTCTATCGCGAGGTCAGCGCGCAGGGGCCGCAGCGCCTGGTCGGCCTGGTGCTGGGCGGCGCGATCGACCTGCGCGTCTTCTACAGCCACTGGCGCCACGGCTTCGCGGTGGCGGAGCGCCTGTCCGACGGCGCGGTGCAACGCAGCCTGCAGTTCTTCGACGCGGCGGGGCAGGCGATCCACAAGGTCTTCATGAAGCCCGAGAGCGACCTGGCCGCCTACGAGGCGCTCGTCGCGCGCTTCCTGGCCGAGGATCAACAGCCCGGCTTCGAGCCCGGCGAGGCCTGGCGGGAACCGACGCCGACGCCCGATGCCCGCGTCGACGTCGCCGCCTTCCGCGCGGAATGGGCCTCGCTGCGCGACACCCACGATTTCTTCGGCCTGCTCCGGCGCCACGGCCTGAGCCGCACGCAGGCGCTGCGCCTGGCGGAGCCGCGCTTCGCCCAGCCGGTGGCGCCGTCCAGCGCGCAGGAGCTGCTCAGCCGCGCGGCGCAGGAAGGCGTCTCGCTCATGGTCTTCGTCGGCAATCCCGGGATGATCCAGATCCACAGCGGCCCGGTGAACAAGGTCGCGATGATGGGACCGTGGATCAACGTGCTGGACCCGGGCTTCAACCTGCACCTGCGCGAGGACCACATCGCCGCGGCCTGGCTGGTGCGCAAGCCGACGGTGGACGGTCTGGTGTGCTCGCTGGAGCTGTTCGATGCCGAGGGCCGCACCATCGCGATGCTGTTCGGCGAACGCAAGCCGGGACAGGCCGAGCGCTGCGACTGGCGCAATCTCCTGGAGAGCCTGGTCGAGGGCGCGCCGGAGGCGGTGCCATGCTGAGCCGCCGCGACCTGCTCTCGTTGGCGCCGGCCGCGGCGCTGCTGACGATCAGCGGTCCGGCGCTGGCCGCGCCGCGGCGCGTCATCAGCGTCGGCGGCGCGCTGACCGAGCTGATCTACGCGCTGGGCGCGCAGGCCGAGCTCGTCGGCGTCGACAGCACCTCGCTGTATCCGGCGGCGGCGACGAAGCTGCCCAATGTCGGCTATGCGCGCACGCTCGCGGCCGAGGGGCTGCTGTCGCTGGCCCCGACGATGATCGTCGCGACCGAGGAGGCCGGCCCTCCCGCGGTGCTGCGCCAGCTGGAGGCGGCCCAGGTGCCGCTGCACGTGCTGCGCGCGGAGCACCGCTTCGACGGCGTGCTCGATCGCACCCGGCGCCTGGGCGACTTGCTGGGTCGCCCGCAACAGGCGGCGGCGCTGTCCCAGCAGCTGCAGACCGAGTGGACGGCCAGCCGCGCGCAGGTCACCCGGCTCGCCGCCGGACACCGCCCGCCGCGCGTGCTCTTCGTGCTGTCGAACGCGGCCAACCAGGCGCGCATCGCCGGCGCCGCGACGGCGGCGGACGCCATGATCGGCTACGCCGGCGCGGTCAACGCGCTGGGCGACACGCAGGGCTACAAGATGCTCTCGCCCGAGGCGGCCATCGCGGCAGCGCCGGACGTGATCCTGGCGACCACGCAAGGCGTGGAGGCCAGCGGTGGTGTCGACGGGCTGCTGAAGCTGCCTGGACTGGCACAGACCCCGGCGGGCCAGCATCGACGCGTCCTCGTCCTCGAGACGATGGCGCTGCTCGGCTTCGGACCGCGCGCGCCTCAGGCGCTGGCGGCCTTGGCGCGGGGCCTGCATGCGCCGGCGGGCACGGGCCAGCCGGCGTGAACGTCGATCGACGGACGACGCGATGAGCACCGTCGGATCCGCCCTGCCGTCGCCGGTCGCCGTGGCGCCGGTCCGCCGCGCCTGGTCGCGACCGGTGCTGCTCGCGCTCACGCTGGTGCTGGCGGTCCTCGCGGCGGTGCAGTTCGGCGCGGTGCCGATCTCGGCCGCCGACTGGCTGAACGGTCCCTGGAGCGACGCGCCCAAGACCGGTGGCGCGCACGTGCTGTGGCAGCTGCGACTGCCGCGCCTGGGCCTGACCCTGGCGGTCGGCGCGGCGCTCGGCCTGGCCGGCGCGCTGAGCCAGGCGCTGTTCCGCAATCCGATGGCCGAGCCCAGCCTGCTCGGCGTTACGAGCGGCGCGGCGGCGGCGGTCGCCCTGACGCTCACCGTCTTCGCCGGCCTGCACGCCGCGCTGCCGGCCGAGGTGCGCCTGTGGTTGCTGCCGCTGGTGGGCTTCTGCGGCGCGCTGGCGGTGTGCTTCGCGCTGGACCGGCTGTCGCGCTGGCTGGCGCCCGGGTCGATCGCGGCGTTGCTGTTGTGCGGGCTGGCGCTTCAGGCGATGACCTTCGCGATCGTCGGCCTGTGCAGCTTCATCGCCAACGACGAGCAGCTGCGCGCGATCAACTTCTGGACGCTGGGATCGCTGGCCGGCGCGAACTGGATCATGGCCGCCGTGATGGGCGGAGCGCTGTTGGTGCTGGGGGCGCTCGCGCTGCGTATCGCCCCGCGGCTGAACGCCCTTGCGCTCGGCGAGGCGGCGGCCGCGCATGTGGGCATCGACGTCGAGCGGCTGCGCTGGCAATGCATCGGCATGGTCGCGCTGCTGTCGGCGCTCGCGGTGGCCTGGTGCGGGAGCATCGGTTTCATCGGCCTGATGGCGCCTCATCTGGCGCGTCAGCTCGTCGGTGCGGACCAGCGCCGGGTGCTGCCCAACGCCATGCTGGCCGGCGCCTTGCTGCTGGTGGTCGCGGACAGCTTCGCGCGCACGCTCGCGGTGCCGGCGGAGATCCCGGTGGGCGTGTTCAGCGCGCTCATCGGCGCACCGTGGTTCCTGGTCCTGCTGCGCGGCGCGGTGCGTCGCATGGGGAGCGCGTGATGGCCTCGCTGCTGACTTTGCAGGACGTGCGCGTGACGCTCGGCGGCACGGCGATCGGGCCGGTGACGGTGCGCGTCGAGCCCGGCGAGCGCATCGCGATCCTCGGTCCGAGCGGCGCCGGCAAGTCGACGCTGCTGCGCCTGATCGCGCGGGAACTGCGTCCCTCGGCCGGCCTGCTGCATTTCGAGGGACGGCCGCTGGCCACGTGGTCACCGACCGACCTTGCGCGACGCCGCGCGGTGCTACCGCAGCAGCATGGCGTCGCCTTCGGGCTACCGGTGGAGCTGGTCGTCGCCCTGGGCCGCGTGGCACGTCAGGGCGATGGCCAGCAGGACCGGATCGTGCGCGAGGCCCTGACGCACGCCCAGGCCGAGCACCTGCACGGCCGCCGCTTCGACACCTTGTCCGGCGGCGAGCAGGCGCGCGTGCAGCTGGCGCGCGTCTTCGCGCAGGCCTGGGATGCGCGCGACGGGCTGCTGCTCGTCGACGAGCCGGTCGCCGCGCTCGACCCCGGCCTGAGCGTCTCGCTGATGGCCGCGATGTCCGACTTCGCCGCGGCGCGCGGCCATGCGCTGGTCGCGGTGCTGCACGACCTCAACCTGGCGCTGAACCATTTCGACCGGCTCTGGCTGCTGAAAGCGGGCCGGATGCTGGCCGACTGCGACGCGCTGCCGTCGACGCTGCCGCTGCTCGAGCAGCTCTACGACACGCAGCTGCGCCTGCTGGCCGACGACCATGGGCTCGCGATCCTGCCGCTGCTGGGCCACCTGACGGGAGCGCGCGCGTGACCGCGCCCGCACTGCGCCTGCACGGACTCGCGCCGCGCTGGAGCGGCTGGGCGATGACCGCTGCGGTCCACGCGGCGATGCTGCTCGCGCTCGCCAGCGCCTTCGCACCGCAGCGCTCCGCGCCGGTCTCGATGGCGCCGACGGGCATCAGCGCGCGGCTGCTGCCGTTCACCACGACGTCCGCCGCCGCCGCGATGGCGCCATCGGCGACCACGATGTCGCCGATCGCCTTGCCGCGCTCCGCGCTCGATGCAGCGCCGGTTCCCGACCTGCCGCCGCCCCTCGTCGAGATCGCCGCGACTCCCCCGCTCTCTCCGCCAGCCTCATCGCACTTGGACACCCCTGTGGCCAGCGGCGTGACCAACACCGGCGCCAGCAGCGCCACCAGCACGGCCACCGCCCCTGCCGCTGGCGCCACGGTCGCTGTCGACACGAACGCCATGCCCGCGCGCCAAGCCGCGGCGGCGACAACGACCACGGCCGTGGCGCCGCTGCCCGCCGTGGTGCAGCCACCCTCACCGACTGCCACCGACCTCCCCGCCACGCTGCCCGCCGATCACCGCTTGTGCAGCGAGCGCCAGACGGCCCGCCACTACCCAGCACTGCTGCGCGATCGCGGCATCCAGGGCCTGGTCCGACTGCGCGTGAAGGTCGATCCCGAGGGGCGCGCGGCCGAGGTCGTCATCGCTGGCGGCAGCGGCTGGCGCCTGCTCGACGAAGCGGCGCGTCGCGTCGCCGAGTCCTGCCCGTACACCCCGGCCCGCCGCGGCGACCAACGCCTGGCGAGCTGGATCGAATACCCGGTGCGCTTCGCGCTCCAGGCCGCCCCCTTGCAGTAAGGAGTCCTCGCCATGTGCGACAAGTCCACTTCCCCTTCGTTGTTGAGCCTGCTGGCCCGCGCCGACGCCGGCCTCGGCGGGGCGCCGGGCGACGCCCCGTTGCCGATGGCGACCCGCAGCCCGGTGACTGGCGCCGGCGTCTTCATGCAGGAAGGCGAGGCCGTGCCCGCCGCGGTGGCGGGGCTTCCGCTCGCGCAGGCGCTGGCACGCGGCGAGGCTCCCGCGTCGACCGCGGCGCCGAATGCCGAGGACACGCCGGTGCCGCGCGGCTCGCGCCGTCGACGCCTGTGGGAACTGCCGTCGCAGGCCCTGTGCCCGGTGATCGGCGTGTGCCTGCCGATGCCGGTGCTGCGCCGCAAGCTGGGCAAGCTGCTCGGCGGTCAGGCCCTGAGCAACGACTACGAGATGCACTGCGGCGCGATCAACGAGTGCGCGCGGCGCGGGCCGGTGTCGGAGATGCTTCAGAAGGAGCTGGACCAGCGCTTCGCGATCGCGCTGCGGCAGTCGTCGCAGCACAAGACCGCGGAGGCGCTGACGCGCTGGTGGCATGCCGCGCAGCAGGGCAACGACGTCGGCGGCGCGCTGTGGGGTGCGCTGACGCATGCGCGCTGCGACGCCGCGCTGCAGGAGCAGATCCTGCGCGACATCCACATGCTCCAGCACCAGGTCGGCGCCGCGAATCGCGCGGACCTGCAGCGGCTCGACGAACTGCAGGACGAGCACGCGGTCCTCACGCGCGAGCTGGCGCAGGCCCAGTCCCGCAGCACGCGCCTGCTGGCCGAGCGGGCACGCGAGCTCGAAGCCTCGCAGGCCGAATGCCTGCGCCTGCGCGGCGAGCTGATGGCGCGCGACACCCTGGCAGCGGGGCTGCGCGAGGAGCTGCAGCAGCTCGAGGACAGCATCCCGGGACTGCGGCATCGGCACGAACAGGCCAAGCATCTGCAGACGCAGCAGGAGCGCATCCATCAGCTGGAGCGAGCGCTGCTGACCGCCCGCCAGCAGGCCGAGCGCGAACAACGGCGCGCGGACGAGCTGCAGCAGGCGCTCGCGCTGGCGGAGCGGCAGTTCCAGCCACCGATCCGGGAAGCGCACGACGTCACGACGTCGACGCTGCCGTCGCTGGATGAGCGCTCGGTGCTGTGCGTCGGCGGCCGGCCGGCAGTGGTGCCGATCTACCGCCAGTTGATCGAGCGCACCGGCGGCCGTTTCCTGCATCACGACGGCGGGGAGGAGGACGCGGTGTCCAAGCTCGACGCGAGCCTGGCGGCCGCGGACCTGGTGATCTGCCAGACCGGTTGCATCAGCCACGACGCGTACTGGCGCGTGAAGGACCATTGCAAGCGGCACAACAAGCAATGCGTCTTCGTGGACAAGCCGAGCGCGAGCGGTCTGCGCCGAGCGCTCGGCTCACTGGGTCAGGCTGACGCCGCGGAAGCGACGGTCACTCAGTCGGGTCCTCAAGACTGAGTCCAGCCTGAGCCATGTAGCCGCCCGACGGCCCGCTGCCCCAACCTCCCGCCAGCGCTCCGCGGCAGGATGAATCAGCCCACTTCGCAATAGGCGCCTCGCCTTCGCTGCCGCCCGGCGTCGGGCAGGCAAGCCGCCTACTGTTGCTCCGTCAAGGAGCACCCATGCCTGAATGGCTCAACGCGCGCCCGCTGAGCGCCACCCTCGTCGTGCCGGGCACCGAGCGCACGCGGGAACACCCCGAGCAGCCCGCGGCCCCGAAGCTGCTGGGCGATGCCGACCATCCCCTGCGCTCACGCGCGCAGCGCGAGCCCGATCAGGCCGAGGTGCTGAAGGTGTCAGGACGGGCCATGGCCGATGCGCCGTCGAACATGGACCGGCCAGGCAGCTCGAAGTTGCGTCGTCGCGTGGCCGCTCATTCGCCGGCGGGGCTGATCCCTTCGGCCTTTCCGGCGCCGATGTCCAGCTTTCTCACCGGCGAGAAGCATGGCGTCCCAGTGCCGCTCGGGGCGCATCAGTCGAGTGGTGGCATGCACCCCGTCCACCACAGCCGCGCGGCGGAGGTGGTGCGCGCGCCGGTCGATCCCGGTTTCAGCGAACGGCTGGATGCCGCCAAGAACGCCTTCGATGCCGCAGCGCGCGAGCACCGGGCCGCACCGGGAGGAGACACACACCACACGCTGCGCGCGGCGGCCGCCGATCTCGATGCGGTGCTGTCCTCGGCGCAGCTGCGCAATCTCGGAGCGGCAGCCCGCATGCACACGGCGACGCGAGTACGGCTGGACTTCGCCGTCGGCGAGCTCGATCGCGTCGACCAACAGCTCGGTGCGGCCGGTCCTGGGCACCGACCGGCGCTCGAGGAGGTGAAACGTCAGCGGCCGGCGATGCAGGCGGCGGCCGAAGGCGCGCAGCACATCCAGGAGTATCACGACGCGGCACTGAATGCGGCCGAACATCGCCTGGTGGCGTTGATGCAGGCGCATCCGCCTGGCTTCATGGCCACCGAGCCCACCCCCGCGCTCACCGCCCAGCTGAGGGCGCTGGCGCATCGGTTGCCCAATCAGCCGCTGAAGGAGGCGATGTCGCGGTCGTCGATGGTCGAGGCCACCTCCCGCATGCTGGCGCATGTCACGGGCGGCGACGCCGCGCGCGGTGCCGACGCGCTGCGGGCGTTGATGGACGCGCCCACCTTGAGCTGGATGTCGACCGCCGGGAATGATGGGGCTGCGCAAGCCGAGGCCGACGTGCAGGCGCTGTTCCGCCTGGCGAGCGGCGTGCACCGCGGCACCGAGGTGCTGATGCTCGCCGCGCGCGACCAGGCCACGATCGCGGAGGTGACACCACAGTCGCTCGATGTGCGGGCCTTCTGGCGCGCCGATCTGGCGCAGCGCCAGGAGTCCTCGGAACCCGTGCGAGCCTGGCTCGAAGGCGCCAAGCGCGCGGCCATGGCCAGCGCCGAATCGGGCACGGACGCGGTGATCAGCCAGCGCGACCTGGCGGCGCTGCGCGCGGTGCGCATGGGCTTCGTCTCCAATGCATCGGACTCGCACTACGGCCGCGTCAACAAGCGCTTGACCAAGATGGTCACGCAATGGATCGACCGGGCGCAGGAGCCCGAGGCTGGAATGGCGAGCCGGGTCCAGCAGATGCTCGGCCTGGGCGGCGCGTCCGCGGCGGACCTCGAGCGGGGTACCACGCGCCAGCGACAGGAGCTGGACCCGCCCACCCTGAATCCGCTGGGCAAGAAGACGCCGCTGCGTGCGGGCGTGCTGGAGCGGCTCGACACGGTGGGGGCTTCCGTTGGCGTGCGCACGCCGTCGGTGCAGGTGCGCGAGCACCTGGTCGCCGCCGCCCATGCGCTGGAGCAGGCCGGTGGCCAGCTCATCGACCAGGCCTTCGCACGGCGCGAGGCCCCGTCGCCCGAGATCGCCATCGGCCGCGCGCTCGGTGCCTTCATGCAGGCGCACCCCGATCTGCCTCCGACGCACACGCCGACCAGCGCCGAGATGGCGTCGATCCGGGCGCAGGCTCGCGAGGCCCTGCAGGGCGCGCCGGTGCCCATGCCGCCCGCCGGGTCGCTGCTGGCCATGGCGATGCGCGCGGCCTCCATGCTGCAGGCCGTCTCGGCCCGATCCCCGCAGCCCGCGACGCAGGACGAGGCGCAGGCGGCCGCGTTGGTGGCCCGGGCGAATGAAGGCCTGTCGGCGGCCCATCGCTTGCTGTCTCCGGCGACCGATGCTCGACAGCGCTTCGTCGACGATCTGTGCGCCAAGCTCGACGGCTGGGACCTGCGCACCCGGCTGCGCGCCAGCGACGGTGGCGTCATCGGCGCGGGCTTGCTGTCGAACATGTCGATCTCAACGCCGGCGGCGGGCCATCCGCTGATCACGCCCGTGGCGAGCGCTCAGGTCAAGCGCGAAGCCTTCATCGACATCTTCCATCCCATGCAGGGCCTGCAGATCACCGCCGGCTCGATCCGGCAGGCCGGGGGCGAGTTGGGGCTGAGCGCGGGGCCGACTTTCAAGCTCGCCGAGGACGTGCTGGGCTTGCGCCTCTCCGGCGGCCTGAAGGGCGGCTACAACAGCACGCAGGTCGACGGCGCCATCATGCGCATCCGCCGTGAGCCGGGGCGCCTGCCCGAGATGATCGAGCACCTGAAGAACGTGGTGCGCGACCTCGCCCAATGGGACACGCTGCGGGACGAACGCGGACAGCCCTTCGACGATGCGGTCGCCGCCCTGCTGGCGCGCAATGGGAAGCTGATCATTTCCGACATGACGCAGGACACCTCGAGCAGCGTGCTGGAGCTGTCGGCGTCCGCCGGCCTCAGCGTGGGTGACCCGCGCCCGGGCCGCCGCAATGCCACCATCGGGCCGAATGCCTCGGTGCAGCTGTCGACCGAGCGGCAGCAGCAGCTCTATGCGGACCATTCGGGCAACGTGCGCGTGCTCAATGAACAGGTGTCGATCGCGCATCACAAGTTCCGCGCCACGGCCAGCCTCACGGCCAACGTGGGCGACCCGAACAACTACCCGCGTCCGCCGCATGCCCCGCACGTGGAACCGGCCCATGCATCGGCCCATGCTCCGGCGCCGTCTCCCGCGGCTGCGCCGCCGGAATCCACCGAGATCACCGGCGTGAAAGGGCCGATGCTCCTTTCCGGCACCCGCGAATTCGGCCAGTCCTACGAGAAGGTGTCGGTGACGGTGCTCGACTTCGCCGGCACCATCGATGCGGACCACGACCGCTTCTACAACTCACCGCAGCCCTTGATGGCCGAGGTCGAGCTCAATCGCGAGCAGTGGATCCAGCGCTACCTGGAAACGCTGAGCGGCTGGACCGAGGAACAGAAGCAGACCCAGGGCCGCGACCTCGCCCACCGCGACCTCGACCGTTTCCTCGAGCAGGCCCAGGCGCTGCAGACCAGCAACTTCGCGCACTACAACATCCACGACACGATGATGCCGCAGGCCTCGGGGCACTTCGAGACGCTGTACATGCTCAAGGACGTCGCCAGCGTGACCGGCAATGACGCGATGGCCCAGTCGGTGAAGGCTGACCGCGATCAGCTGCTGAACGAGCCGTCCACGTGGCGGCGTTCGACGATGAACCTCTTCGAGCGCGGCAGGTCTTCGGCCATCGACGGGATCAACGTCGTCATCAAGGCAGGACGCACGCAGGGGGCCGACGCGCAATTGCAGATCGCCGAATACCCGTCGCGCAATCCCGCGCCGCCGCCGGCTTGAGCCGGAGCGAATTCCGCGCTACTGAATCTGCGCCGTGCCGCCGGGACTGGCGGCGGCATCGCGCTTGCGCTGCCGCGCGCGCTTGATGGCCATCACGGCGGCACCCGCGGCAAAGCACAAGCTCCAGAGGATGAAGGTCAGCCCCAGCGACATCGCTGCCTGGCGCACGCCTTGAATGACCGAAAGGCTTGCCCATCTCAGCGCCTGGTCCTCGTGCGCGAAGCCGTACCAGCCTGCGACGCCGCACACCAAGCCGACGAACGCCAGCCCGCCAGCAAGACGCAGCATCGGAGCCGACCGCACATAGAGCCGCTGGTTGAGCTGTTCGTTGCCGATCTTCTCGCCCAGCGCGCTCCGTCTCAGGATTTCGAGCGTGTCGGGCTCAATGACGTGCGCCAGCGTATGACTCAAGATCAGGGCCGACAGCTGCGGCATGTTGGTCATCCCCGGTTCCACCCGGATCACGTGCTCGCTGGCCGTGTGCAGCCGGAACCATCCGCGTGGCTGGGAGGTGTGATCCACCTTGACGATCTGCGTCCAGGCGGCGGATCGCCACCAGCCGAGGATGCCGCGTTGACGCACACCCAGTTCGTTGGCAGTGACCTTGCCGACGAGGTACAGCCAGATGAGCAGCACCGACAGCGCCATCAGCGCGCCCAACACCGGCGCCACCTTGCCGAAAGCCGCGGGCGACGACCGATGCAAGGTCCACAGGATGCCGCCGAAGAACATGCTCCATGCGCCACCGAGGAATCCATAAAGGGGGCTGACGCGGCACGTCAACGTCGTTCCACCTGCTTGCACCGGGGCACGGAGTTCCCGCCGCAACAGCCACGCTTGATGCGCGATGGTCAAAACGGCCGGCACCAGCAGACAGGCGATCAGGAAGAGGAGGAATTTCATGGCTGGCGCGGATCGTATCGCTCGCGGGGGCGATCGAGCGATTGGGTGCCGAGGAATGGGGAAGCCCTGTGGACTCCTGCCGCGATCCTGAGCCAGCTGGAAGCTGACCTTCACGGGATGAGCTCTTGCGCCAGAGCGCAGCAGCATCGCCCAGAACCGCTGGCGACGAGCAGGTGGCCATCATGTGCTGTCAAACGACGGCTTTCTGGGGGAATAGATGAACTGCGGGTCCCGGCCACAAGCGGTCGTACAGAAAGGTCAGCTTTGCGCCTGCTACAAACCGCCCCTTGGTTTGCATGGCGCAAAACGGCGCGTATACGCAGTATTGAGGATGTAGACGTAACGAATCGTCTTTAACGTACCCGTTCGACGTGTCAGTCGAAGGGGCGGGAGATGAACAAGAAGACGCTAGCCGCACTTGCGGCGCTTTCTGTTGCGGGCTGCACAAGCCCCCTGCACTTCAAGCAGACCCCCGAAGGAAGTCAGACGGTCGAAAACCTCGATGAGGCTGGCTCCGTTCACGTTGCCGTGCTGGCGGTGACCCCATGGGATGAAGTCAAAGCGAAGCTCCGCCCGAACTTAAAGATTGACGATAAGGACCTCAGGAACCAAGCGATTCCGGTCACGTTCACGCTGCTGGACAAGTACCTCGACATCCTTCGGTTCCAAGCCTCGCTCGCTCCCACCGTCGTCAAGAACACTGCTTCATCGTCCACCACGACGGAGACTGGCAAGGAGGACGTTACTAAGACCACGACCTCTCAGGAAACTGCACCTGGTCAGGCGCGAAAGACCGATCTGGCTGGTGCGCTGCCGGCCGGATCCGCACCCTCCGTAGCTGCGTCAGGCATCAGTGCCATCAACTCGTCGCTCACAGCACGAGCCATGGCATCTTTCGTTCAAGACGTCCAAGCGCTGAATGCGGAAGTCGACGGAGCAGCGAAGCGGACCGGGTTCACACCCTACCTTTTTCGAGTTCAGGTCAGCGTCATGCCGCGCCGGCGGCACCTCGGATACGACGTCTACTCAAATCTGAGCTTCTTCGGCTACGAGGGCGCATTCGACGCGGCCACTGGGGCCGCGACATCACGGACTCATGTAAATGGCACCCCCTTCGTGGTCCCCTTGCTCTCCAGTGACTCGATAGAAACCGCCCAGCGCTCGCAGAGCATCGAAGCTATCCGAGACGTGGGCGTAGCTCTGGACCTCGTGAAGGGATTCGGTGCGGCAGGCTTCTCCGTGGGCTCCCAGAAGGACAGGCAGCAGGCGCTTCAAGGGTTGGACGTCAACTCCGTCCTCACCCTTGGACGACTTTCTGACAACACGTTGAGGGTCCGCTTTGGTGCGGCGTACGACCCAGGTGGCGGGTTCGCGGTGCATCCACGCACGAATACCATTTCCGTACTCGTCTTCTTCCCTACGAAGGCAACACAGACCCGAGTGGTCTCTCGCTCCGCTTGGACAAACGTGTTAGACGGAACGGTACTTGAGCGTTCGGCCGAGCGCTACCGCGCAAAGCTCCAGCCCATCGTCGACCAATGGAAGCATCTGGGCGTTGATATCCCGCTTCTTGAAAGAATCGACGAGCTCCCGACCGAAGGCAATTACGGCAGCTTCGTGAAACTCATGGACAAGAGCCTCGCCCGCTACTGCGAAGCGAAGACATCTGGAGCTCCATCCCCCGAAGATCGGTCGGCAAACTGCACAGGAAGCGTTCATCGCCTTTCGGCTGATGACAACAAGTACGAGAGGGACCGCAACTACACCTACCTATGGTCCCACCTTCTCTCCGTGCTTCCCGGAAGTCGCTTCAGCACCACCGTAGTTGACCTGCCTCGGCTCGCTCCCATTTGCCCGGTGGGCAAGCAGCTTGCGGCCTACGTCGAAGACGACAAGGGCTTGTCGGTGGCGCTGCGCGGTGGCAACGACCTGGGCGTTGGAACGCTCAAAGCGGTCATGCACTGGGGCTACCTAGGTGCGCTGAAAATCCCTGCCCCGGCAAATCCACAGGCGCAAGCTCACGCCCAGGCCGACAAGAATCAGCAAAAGGCGGTCGAAAGTAAACCAGCAACTAAGCCTGCGGCTTCCGCCAAGCCAGCTGACGCGGAGAAGCTTGCAGTCAAGGGCTACGCCGGCGCTCAAGTGGCTTCGGAAATCACTGTTTCCGATGACCGCAAGTCAGCGACGTTCTCCTTCGCTGCTGACCGGATGGTGCCGGTCAGCTGGTCTGATAACGGGAAGGTCCTAGCACCGGTTGCAATCGAGGTTGCAGGCTGCTACTCGGGGACTGCGGAGGCGTTGCCAACGGAGTTGACAGGAGCAAAGCGGGCATTTGATGACAAGTCTCAGGTCTACGCGCTAAAGGTGTTTGTTCCCAAAAAGGACAAGGCTGATAACAAGGCAAAGCCCACCGTCTCATTGAGCGTCAGCTCGACGGACCTCATCGCCTCCCCCGGCGGCGTTGGGGCCACGCGCGTGACGGTGGACCTCGGCGAGAGCCCGACGACTGGGTTCGCGCTCACCGCTAGCGGCGCCGTCATCCAGCTAGTTGGACCGGCCGCAAGCATCGAGCAGCGGGCCGATGGCTCCTACTTGGTCAAGAAGTCCGGGACCGTTGACATCACGTTCATGAACGTGAGCGAAAACAAATCCATCGACATTGACCTCAAGCCGGTTGATGAGAAGGGCAAGCTCGGTGGCTCTGCGGCCAAGGTCTCGCTTTTGGGACGCAAGAGCAATAAGGGCTAAGTCCGCTCGCGACCGCGTTGACCGCTTAGTAGTGTCACTGCACTGAATACTCAAGGGAGATTCCTATGCCGAGCGTTGAACTCAAGGCCTACTGCAACATCGATGACGCCTTTCTGGTGTGGCGTGCTGGCGAGATCGACGGATGCATAGGCTTCGCTATCGAGCGGCAGTGGCTAGAGACTAAGGTTCCTGGCCGTGCAACGAACACGCCCGAGTACCTGTTGAACCGGGTTGGATTCAAGGTGGATGCGGTAGGCGGCCCCAATCAATGCCAGCCTTCGAACGTTTGGCCGTTCCAGCGTTACAACTGGACTGACCACGAGGTCTCATTTGGCGACAAAGCTCAGTACCGCATCGTCCCGATGGTCGGTAAACCTAGCCAGCTGAAAGCAGCAGAAAACCTTGCCAGTCCATGGGTCGACGTTGATGCCAGCGAGGAGCCAGACCATGGCAAGGTCAGCTGCTTCTTCAACCGTCCTATGGCGGCCTCCCCCTGGATGGCTCGGGTCGCGCAAGAGGAAGGAATACGCACATCAACCGACCTAGTCAATCAGATTGGACAGGAATCCAGCGAGGCGCTGCGTGAGTTCTGCGGTGGCACTCTCATCTATGCCCTGCGCAACCTCTTGGAGTACGCAAAGGAGAACAATGAGGTTCACCTGTATGCCGCGCTCTTTGAACTCAAAGATGAAGAGGTCACCAAGCACTTCTGCCAATTAGGACCGCGCGCTCATATCGTGCTCTCCAACGGCAGTGCCAGTGCCAAGGAAGCCGATCCGAACAAAGAAGCACGCACGGCGGTCCACGCGGCGGGCTGCAACGTCGTGGACCGCATGACCGCAAGTGCTGACGATCGCGGCAACCTCGGCCACAACAAGTTCATCCTCGTCGAGGAGGCAGGGGTGCCTGTGCGAGTTTGGACCGGCTCGACAAACTTGACGCCAACGGGCCTTTTTACTCAGGTTAACAATGCCGTACTGATTGAAAGCACGGACCTCGCAACCCAGTACCTGGCACAGTGGAAACGCCTTCACGATGCGGGTAGCGAAGTCCCTTCCAGCCTCAAGAAGACGAATGCTGCGCCAGACAAGGGCATCGCCGCGCCAGTGCAAGCTCAACCCTGGTTTACCCCAACCATCAAGCAAAACGACCTCAAGCGTCTTCAAGAGCTTGTCGAAGGTGCCAAAGAGGGCATCCTGTTCCTGTCCTTCATGCCAGGCCCTTCAGGCCCCGTGTTTGACGTCCTGGAGGAACGCGCCGCCGGTAGGTACGTAAGAGGGGTTGTCAATCAGTGGGTGGGCGGCACGAAGAGCAAGCTGCTGGGCATCCTTGTCGGAGGGAGCAAGTCCGACCCCATGAATCTCGACGCCTTTGAGCCCAACGGCATCAAAGAGCAGTTCGCCTTCTGGGCCGACGAGTTCATGCAGGGCGGCAAGATTTCCGTGCTCATCCATAGCAAGGTGATGTGCATCGACCCTCTTGGGGACCATCCAGTTGTCGTCACAGGGTCACACAACTTCTCAACTGCTGCGTCCGAGAGCAACGACGAGAACTTCCTGATCATCGAGGGCGACAGGCAGCTTGCCGAGGCGTACGCAGCTCACATCATCTCCGTCTACAACCATTACCGCTGGCGCCAGTACGTCGGCTTGAAACACGCCGCAGGCGAAACGCCCTGGAGCTTCCTGGAGGACAAGCCCTCCTGGCAAAAGGACCGTCTGAAATCTCCAAGGCAAATCGAGGAGTGGAAGTTCTGGATGTAGCGGTCACTCAGGGCTGGTCGAGACAGTTGTCTCGGCGGCGGGCATCGGTTGCGCTGATGTGTCGTTGGATGAGGTCACAGCGCTCAGTCAAGGCTGATGCGCCACCGACCGGTTTGGGGCGGTCAATCCGACCAAGCCGAAGACCGCAATGGGTCGATAGCGGTCAGCCGGCGGCCGCTGTGTGGAGTACCGCAATCAGCCTTCTGCCGTAGCTCACGGTCGCGAACTGAGCGGCAGCATCGGATTGCGAGCGCCATTTCGCCGAGAGAAGCAGCAGTCACTCATAGCCAGCGCTAAGCCGAAATCACCAGTCCGACTTCACATCGCTCCGTCACCGCCCCCTCCCCTTCCCATTCCCGCCAGTGCTTGAGCCTCAGCGTCGTCGCGCCCGGTACCGCGGCCTTGATCGACCATTGCGACTCGCCGCCGCTGCCGACCGTCTCTGCCGAATGGACGTGGCGTTTCTCGCTGATCTCCACCAGACGAGGATCGGCATCGAGGGTCCAGCCGTATCCGGTGCTCGGGTTCTCAGGCAGGCGCAGCAGTACCGAATGACCGACTCGCAGGTCAATCGTCTTGCCGTTGTCGGCCACGCTCAGCACTGGAACCATCCTGGCGCCTTTCCGATGTCAACGCCGGTCGGCGAATCGGCGCGACGACAACGGCCTCCGCGCCTGGATGGAGCCAGGCGCGGAGGCCGTCACGGGACCCGCTTTTGGAGCCATGCGCTCCGGACGCTCAGCTCGCCCAGCCGAACTGCCAGTAGTACTTCTTGAAGGTGCCCGCGGGAATCGCGAAGACACCGCCGGCATTCAAGGGCACCGAGCGCCAGAAGCTCGTGTCATACGCCGACCAGTTGCCCGGGAGGCTGTTGATGACCGGGCTGTTGTGTCCCCACGGATTGCGAAGCACGATGTACTTCGTGTTGTTGACGTAGGCCCAGCCCAGGATCGTGTAGGCGTGATAACCGACGATGCCCGTGCCGCTGTATTCCACCGGCGATGGCGTCTGGCAGAAGGTCCATGCAGTCATCGGATTGAAGGTGCGATACGACAGGCAGTTGGACCGCACCGCCGTCCAGATGTCGTCCTCGCTGAGCGCCGAGCAGGTCTTGGTGACGCCCGTCAGATTGGTCAACTCCGTCGTCGCCTGCACCGGCCAGCCGCCGGCAATCGGCCCGTAGTTCGGCTCGTCGGTCGCGTCATTGGTCTTCCACTTCGCGAAGGCCTTCTCGTAGACCGCCGGCCAGATCTCGCCGGCTTCGGAAGAGCGCGCATAGATCCAGGCATTCGTGCTCGTCACGAGTGGCACGCGCTCCGACACCTCCATCGTCTTCAGGCCGCCGGAATAGAAGTCGATGCGATCGACGAAGCTCGCCGCCGCGGCGCCGGTGGCGCGCGAGCGCTGCATGATCACGTAGGGACGCGACCACGCCACCGCCGACAGCGCGGCGATGAAGTAGCAGTCGCCCAGCGCGCCCTGGACCGGGTCGAAGTACTCGGCAGCCTCTTCGAAGAAGTCGCCGGGATCGGCCCAGACCGCCCCTGGCGGCGTGTATCCGGGCGCCGTGACGCCCTTGGCCGCAGTGGCCGACGGCGCGCTGCCCTTGTCCCCGCCGGCCAGTGCGCCGACGACACGTTGCAGGGCGTCCGGAGACAGCTTCGACAGCACCGCCTCCATCGGGCTGCCCTTGGCCATCGACCCCAGGGCCTTGGCCCGTTGGTCGGGCTTCATCTCCTGGATGCCGGCGAGCGATCCCTGAGAGTCGGCCAGGCCGCTCACGAGGAGGTTGCCGGGGACCGGCTTGGACAGCTCCTCGACCGACGCACCGAGCGTTTTCTTCACGAAGGCATCTCGATCCGTGACCGCACTCCAGCGCACGTTCCTGCCCAACGCGAGTTCAGCAACCGCGTAGGGATTCGCCAGGCCAACTTTCGGCTCATTCATTGAAGTCTCCCTGTTCATTGACGCACCAGAAGCAGCGTCGAAAGCGGCGGACGTCGTGACCGGAGGATCCGGCCACGACTCGCCACTCGACTGCCAATCTAGGCGTCACCGGGAGGCCCCTCAACTTGACATCTAGGGGGCGGCGCCGCGCTCAGGGGCGCGCCATCCTCAACCTTGCTGATGCGAGGTCGGACAGACGGCACCGAGGGAGATCACACTGGCTCGTCGCCGATCGGGCGCACCTCGATCGTCAACGGGCGGCAGCGCTCGCGGCGGACGCCGATGCCGCCGATGCGGCCGCCGCTGCCGGCGTTGCCGGCGCGGATTCGCAAAGGGGTCGCGCGCCCGCAGGCGGTGTGGAGCTGATGTGGTAGTCCATCTCGCCTTCCGCGCGTGCACGCACCATCTCGGCGACCACCGCCTCGCGGGTCAGCGGCGCGCCGGAGCGGATCTCCGCGCTGACGTTGCGGCAGTTCTTGGCGACCTTGGAAGGCGCCGGCTCCGTCTTGGGTTGAGACATCGCCAGCAGGGGCGCAAGCGAGAGCAGCACGGCGGCTGAAGCAGTGACCAGGCGCATGGGAACCTCCTCATCAAGGAACGAAAAGACCGGACGCGCACGGCGTCCGGGGCATCAGGACAGTCCGAAGTTCTTCCGCAGTCCCGCATCGACGGGACCCGCCGGCATGAAGCGGCGCAGCCGTTTCAGCAGCGTGGCCTCGCCCTTGGGCGTGGTCCGCATCCGCCACGGACCGAGCGCCGCGTCGACGATGGTCCGCGCCACGCCCTCGGGCTCCGGCGCCTTCTTGACGTTCTTCTCCATCGCGGCGACCACGGTCCGACGCTCCGCGTCATAGGCGGCAATGGGCGAGGCCGCCTGCGGCGCATTCAGGTCCAGATTGGTCCGCGTGAACGACGGCTCGACCAGCGCGACGCGGATGCCGAAGGCCCGCAGTTCGTGGTCGAGCGTCTCCGACAGGCCCTCGACCGCGTGCTTCGACGCCGAGTACACGCCCATGTACGGCGCCGGCAGGAAGCCCAGCACGGAGCTGACATTCACGATCCTGCCCGCGCGGCGCTTGCGCATCGACGGCAGCACCGCCTGCGTGGTGCGAAGCACGCCGAACAGGTTGGTGTCGAAGAGCGTCTTCGCTTCTTCCACCGACGTCTCCTCGGTCGCACCGAGCAGCGTCACGCCCGCGCTGTTGACCAGCACGTCGATGCGCCCGGTCTGGTTCAGGACCGCCAGGATCCCCTCCTCCACCGACGCGCTGTCGCGGATGTCCATTTCCACCAGGGTGACGCCCGCGATGGGCGAGGCCTTGGCGACATTGCGCACGGTGCCGAACACCTTGCAGCCGCGCTTGGCGAAGAGCTCAGCGCTTGCTCGACCAATGCCGGACGACACGCCGGTGATCACGACAACTTGGGAATCAGACATGGGCATCCTTTGCAGCGGGAAAGAGAGGAGAGGTGGACTCGACCGTGGCATCGCCCGGCTTGAGCTTGAACCAGATGGCGTACATGGCGGGCAGGAAGACCAGCGTCATCGCGGTGCCCGCCAGGGTCCCGCCGATCAGCGTGTAGGCCAGCGTTCCCCAGAACACCGAATGGGTCAGCGGAATGAAGGCCAGGATGGCGGCCAGCGCGGTCAGGATCACCGGGCGGGCGCGCTGCACCGTGGCCTCGACCACCGCGTGGAAGGGCGTCAGGCCGGCCTGCTCGTTGTGATGGATCTGCCCGATCAGGATCAGCGTGTTGCGCATCAGGATGCCCGACAGCGCGATCAGCCCCACCAGCGCATTGATGCCAAATGGCTTCTGGAACAGCAGCAGCGTGGGTACGACGCCGATCAAGCCCAGCGGACTCGTGAGGAAGACCATCACCATCGCGGACAGCGAGCGCACCTGCAGCACGATGATGAGCAGCGTGAGCGCCACCATGATCGGGAACAGCGGCAGCATCGCCGTCGTCGCCTTGCCCGACTCCTCGATCGAGCCGGCCTGCTCGATGCGATAACCGCTGGGCAGCTTCGCGATCAGCGGCTGCAGCTGATGCGAAATGGCTGTCGACACGTCCGGTGGCTGCAAGCCTTCAGCGATGTCGCCCCGCACCGTGATAGTCGGCACGCGGTCGCGCCGGCGCATGACGGCCTCTTCGGGACGGACCTCGATCTCGCCCAGCTGCGACAGCGGGATGCGCTGCCCGTTGGCGCCGGTCAGCGTGAAGTCGCCGAGCTTGGCCGGGTCGAGCCGGAAATCGCCAGCGGCGCGAGCGATGACCTGCACGCTGCGGATGTCCTGCCGCACCACCGTGACCGGCACGCCGTTGAGCAAGAACTGCAGTTGCTGCGCCACCGCGCTGGAGCTGAGGCCGACGGCCTGCAGGCGGTCCTGCTGCAAGCTGAAATGCAGCGCCGGGACGCGCGAGTTCCAGTCCGTATTCACCGTGCGCATCAGCGGACTGGCATTCATCACCTGCTTCACTTCGGCGGCGATCCCGCGCAGCACCTCGGGGTCGGGACCGCTGACGCGGTAGGCCACCGGATACGGCGAGTAGGGGCCGAAGACGAGTTGCGTCACGCGCAGTTGGGCCTCGGGCGCGAGGCCGTCGGCGATGGCCCGGCGCAGGCGCAGCTTCAGGGCCTCGCGCTCGTCCTGGCTGTCCGTCCGGATGACGATCTTCGCGAACGAGGGATCGGGGAGCTCCGCGCCCATCGAGAAGTAGAAGCGCGGCGCGCCCTGGCCGATGTAGGACGTGACGATCTTGGCCTCGCCTTGCTTGGCCAGCCAGGCTTCGACCTTCGCGGCGGCGCCGCTGGTCTGGGCGATCGACGAGCCATAAGGCATCTGCACCTCGACCAGGACCTCCGGGCGATCCGAGACCGGGAAGAACTGCTTCTTCACCGCGCCCATGCCCAGCACCGAGAGGACGAAGAGACCGACGACCGATCCGGCGACCAGCCATTTGCGCGCGATGACCCAGCCCAGCATGCGGCGGAAGCGCTGGTAGTTCGGCGTGCCGTAGAGCGCGTCATGCCCGCCCTCGACGCGCTTGAGCTCCGGCAGCATCTTCACGCCGAGGTAAGGCGTGAAGACCACCGCCACCACCCACGACGCGATCAGCGCGATGCCGACGATCCAGAACATGTTGCCGGTGTATTCGCCGGCCGAGGACCGGGCGAAGCCGTTGGGCATGAAGCCCACGGCGGTGACCAGCGTGCCCGAGAGCATGGGCGCCGCGGTGTGGCTCCAGGCATAGGCGGAGGCCGCGACGCGGCTGTAGCCCTCTTCCATCTTCACCACCATGGTCTCGATGGCGATGATGGCGTCGTCCACCAGCAGGCCCAGCGCCAGGATCAGCGAGCCCAGCGTGATGCGGTCGAAGTTCTTGCCGGTGGCCAGCATCACGACGAAGACCACCGCCAGCGTCAGCGGCACCGCCGCGGCGACCACCAGGCCCACCCGCCAGCCCATGCTGACGAAGCACACCAGCATCACCACCATCAGCGCGGCGAAGAACTTGACCATGAACTCGTCGACCGAGGCGTCGATGTTGACGGCCTGGTCGGTCACCTTGGTCAGGGCCTGGCCCAGGGGCAGGCCGGCGTTGATCGCGCCGACCTCCTGGTCCAGCGCCTTGCCCAGGTCCAGCCCGTTCCATCCCTCGCGCATGACGACGCCCAGCAGCAGCGCGGGCTCGCCGCCGTTGCGGATCAGGAAGGTCGCGGGGTCCTCGTAGCTGCGCTTGACCGTGGCGATGTCGGACAGCTTCAGCGTGCGCCCCTGCGCCACCAGCGGCGTGTCGCGGATCTTCTGCAGCTCGTCGAAGGCGCCGTCCAGGCGGATGGACACCTGCGGCCCGCGCGTCTCCACCGAGCCGGACGGCGTCAGCGCGTTCTGGTTGTTGAGCGCGGCGAAGACCTCCTGCGGCGAGAGGCCCAGGGTCGCGAGGCGCTCCTGCGAGAACTGCACCTCGATGCGTTCGGACTGCTCGCCGACGATGTTGACCTTCTTGACGCCCGGCACGTGCAGCAGCCGCTGGCGCAGCGTCTCGGCGTCGCGCACCAGCAGGCGCGGCTCCTCGCCCTTGGCCTTGAGCGCGTACAGCGCGAAGGTGACGTCCGAATACTCGTCGTTGATGAAGGGGCCCATCACGCCGGGCGGCAGGTTGCGCGCCTCGTCGCCGATCTTCTTGCGGGCCTGGTAGAACTCCTCCTGCACCGCGGAGGGCGGCGTGCTGTCCTGCAGCGTGAGCGTCGTGAAGGCCAGTCCCGGGCGGGTGTAGGTCTCGCTGCGGTCGTACCAGCGCAACTCCTGCAGACGCTTCTCGATCTTCTCGGTCACCTGGTCCTGCATCTCCTGCGCGGTCGCGCCGGGCCAGGCCGTGATGATGGTCATCACCTTGATGGTGAAGGAGGGATCCTCGGCGCGCCCCAGCTTGAAGAACGAGACCACGCCCGCCAGCGAGATCAACAGGATCAGGAACAGCGTGATGGCCCGTTCGCGCACGGCGAGGGCCGACAGGTTGAATCGGCCTTCGCTCACGGACGGGCTCCCGCTGTGGACGCCACCGCCGCGCCGGAGCCGACGCGGACCTGCTCGCCCTCGCGCAGCAGATGCGCGCCGAGCGTGACGATCCGGTCACCCTGCTTGATCTGGCCGCCGATGTGCGCGCCTTCCTCGTCCAGGCGCTGGACCGCGACCGGCCGCCAGGACACCTTGGCCGGCTCCCCCTGCACGACCCACACGCCCGGCCCCTTGCCGGCGTCGAACAGCGCGCCCAGCGGCACGTAGGCGCCGGCGGCCGGCGACGCCGGCCCTTCCGGGATCTGCACGGTGACCGTGGCGCCGAGCGGCGCGCTGGCGAGCTCGCCCTCCAGCACGTAGCGGGCCTCGAAGGTGCGGGTCAGCCGATCCGCCGCGTTCGAGAGCTGCCGCAGCTTGGCGGGCGATGCGTCGCCGCCGCGGCCGAAAAGCGTCGCCTGGGCGCTGGAGCCCAGGGCCGGGCGCAGCGTTTCGGGCAACTGCACGATCGCCTCGCGCCGTCCCGCGTGTGCCAGGCGCAGCACGGGCTGTCCCGCCGCGACGACCTGGCCCGGTTCCGCCAGCGTCTCCATGACGACGCCGTCGCCATCGGCCAGCAGCACCGCATAGCGGCTGGCGTTGCGGGCGACATCGGCCTGGGCCTCGGCCGCGCTGAGCTGGGCCTGCGCGGCGTCGGCCGCCGCCTTGACCTGGTCATACGCGGACACGGAGATGGCGCCGGTGCCGCGCAGATCGCGATAGCGCGCCTCGTCCTCGGAGGCCTGCCGGGCCCGCGCCCGCGCCGCCGCCACCGCCTCCTGCTGCGCATGGGCGGCCAGCTTCAGGTCCTCGGGATCGATGCGCATCAGCGCCTGGCCGCGCTTGACGGTCTGCCCGGCGTCCACCAGCCGCTCCAGCACCTTGCCGGGAACGCGGAAACCCAGATCGCTCTGGACCCGGGCGCCGATGGTGCCGGTGAACGACCGGGTCGCGGGCGCCGCGGTCTGCACCGTGGCCACGCGCACCAGCGGCGCCTCGGTCCGGGGATCTGCGACGGGCTTCTCGCCACAGGCCGCGAGCAGGACCGGCAGGCTGAGAAGAAGCGTGGAAACGGGAAGGCGGCGCCGGCGCATGAAAGCCCCAATGACGAGTGATCAGGCTTTCATTCTGGAACTAGTGACCAATTTAGTCAACGGTCACTCGAAGAAAAAACGCAGGCTCAGGGTGACAGGCTTCTCAGAACGAGGCTCGAGAGATGCGCCGGCGCTTCCTCCGCCAGATGCAGGCTGTGCTGGAGCATGAGCGGGTTGAAGCAGGGACGCAGGGCCAGGTAGATGGCCATGACCGTCTCGTCGAGCGGGGTCTTGCGCTCGAAGTCGCCGCTGGCGCGGCCTTCCTGGAGCACGTCGCGGAGCAGCTGCTGCACGCGCTGGTCATAGGCGGCGACCACGGCCCATTGCTCCGTGGCGGCCGAGGCGGCGATCTCATAGAGCTTGCGGTCCTGGAAGAGCAGCCGCAGGCTGGCCTCGGTGAAGGCCTTGAACAGGCGGCGGATCTTGTCTGGCGGCGATGCCGCGTCCGCCAGCGAGGCTGCGACCGAGGCCTCGATCTCCGCGATGCACTGGGCGCAGATCATTTCGCCGATGGCCTGCTTGGACTCGAAGAACTTGTAGATGTAGGCCTTGGAGAAGCCGATGGCCTTGGCGAGGTCGGACACCGTCGTCTTCTCGTAGCCATAGCGGCTGAAGTGCTCGGTGGCCGCGGCGACGACCTGGTCGCGGACCTCGTGGTCGACGGGGCCGCGCGAGGGGGTTGGGGAACTGCTAGTCGGTTTCATCACGGAAAGCTTACGCGAGCCGACCCGAATGGACAACGAGTGACCATTTGGTAATATAGTCACTCGAAACATTCAGATCACATCCAGCTCTTGAGAGGTCCCCCATGTCGCGCAGCCTCGCCGCCGCATCCCTTGTTGCATCGCTGATGGCGGCCGGCCTGGCCGGATGTGCCGTCGGTCCCGATTACGTCCAGCCCCGGCCCGTCCTGCCGGAGCGCTTCCATGGGCAATCCCAGCTGGACCAGCGACAGGCGGCGGCGGACGCCGACCTGGTGCGCTGGTGGGAAGGCTTCGGCGACCCGCAGCTGACGCGGGTCGTCACGCTGGCGCTGGCGCAGAACCTGGACCTCGCCCGCGCGGCAGCGCGTGTCACCCAGGCGCAAGCGGGCGTGGGCGCCGCCAACGCCGCACTGCTGCCCATCGGCAGCGTCAGCGGTCAGGCGGCGCGCGCCTACCAGTCCGTCGAAACCCCGCTCGGGCGCATCCTCGATTCGCGACCGGGATTCGATCGCCACGGCAGCGCTTACGAGCTGAATGGCAACGCGAGCTGGGAACTGGACATCTTCGGCGGCCTGCGCCGTGAGCGGGAAGCCGCGATCGCGGAATACCAGGCTTCGCAGGCCGGCGCCGTCGCGGCGCGGCTGGCCGTGGCCGCCCAGACGGCCGATCTCTACATCGCCCTGCGCGGACTGCAGGCGCGCCTGGCGATCGCCCGGGACCAGGTCCGCACGCGCGAGGACCTGCTGTCCACCGTCCGTCTGCTGAATGGGAAGGGATTGGCGGCCGACTTGCAGGTCAGCCAGGCCGAAGGCGCACTGGCGCAGGCGCAGGCCACCATTCCTGAACTCGAGCAGGGCTTGGACGCGGCCAGGAACGCGCTGGACGTGATGCTCGGGAGCCCGGCGGGCACCGATGCGGCCAGGCTCGCGGACGCGGAGGTGCCCATCGCGCCGGGCATCGCCGGCATCGGCGCCCCGGCCGACCTGCTTCAGCGGCGCCCCGACCTGATCGTCGCCGAGCGGCATCTGGCCGCCTCGAACGCGCGCATCGGCGCGGCCATGGCCGAGTACTACCCCAAGCTCTCGCTGAGCGGCCTGATCGGCAATGCGACGTCGGTGTCGGCGGGCCAGCTCTTCAGCGGCGGCGCGAGCCAGGCGGCCGGCGTCGTCGGCCTGCGCTGGCGGCTGTTCGACTTCGGCCGCATCGACGCGCAGATCCGTCTGGCGCGGGGCCAGGAGGCCGAGATGCTCGCCGCGTACCGCCTGGCCGTGCTGCAGGCGGGCGAGGACGTCGAGAACGCCCTCACCGCCCTGGTGAAGCGCGAAGCGCAGGCGGCGGTGCTCGCCCAGGGCGTGGATGCCCTTCGGCGCGCTCGCGGGGCCTCCTTCGCCGCCTATCAGAAGGGCGTCGTCAGCCTCATTGAAGTGCTGCAGGCCGACGAGAACCTGCTCCGCGCCTCCGATGCGCAGGTCCAGGCACGCACCGGCTCGGCGCGCGCCGCCGTCGGCGCCTTCAAGGCGCTCGGTGGCGGGTGGAGTCCGGACGCGGAGACGATCCCCCGCGACCAGCAAAGCGCTTCGATGTGGAAGCCCAGCCGCGAATGAAGGCGTGACATCGGCATCGGGCGGCCGAGCCGCCCGGCCTCACTCCTTGTTCTTCGCGAGACGTGCCGCGAGCTTCATGAGCGTCGGCACCCGCTTCCTGCCGTGCATTGACCGCAGCCGCACCTTCGCCGCGCCAATGTCGATCCCCGCGCAGGTCACCACCAAAGGCGGCGCTTCGTCTTCCCGCAGGACCTCCGACTGCGCCGACAAGCCCGGCAGGCTCTTCTTCGACACGCCGACGACCGGGATCGCACCGCCGAGCGCCTCATGCAGATGCCGGCCCACGCCCGGCGTTTCATCGGTATCCAGATGGACGAAGCCGTCGATCAGGAGCAGCTCGGGCGTGAGGCCGTGCTCGCGCAGCAGCTGCATCACGCAGCTGACTTCCCTCAGGTCGACGGCACCCCGGACGGCCTTCTCGACCGGCGCGATGGGCGAGACATAGGTCTTGATCGGCTCCGCCGCATCCCAGGCGTCGAAAGCCACCGCCGCGGCATTCGCCTGGGCACCATCGAAATGAACTGCGACAACGAGTTTCATGCGCGGAATTATCAGCGTGCACTGCGCGCCGCCCTGCATGACAACGCCCGCGGGCATCCGCCCATTTCGAGCGAGTTCCCCTCTCTCCAAGTGGGCTGGCGCGTGCGTGCCTGGCGCGGCAGCATGGCCTCTTCATCCCCCGAATCCAGATGGAGTCAACGTCATGTCCGACAAAGCAGGCACCGCAGTGAAGGAAGTCGCCAACCTCGGCGTGCCCTGGGAACAGGCCTATGGCTACGCGCAGGCGGTGAAGGTCGGCAACATCATCCATGTGTCCGGGCAGCTCAGCCACGATGCCGCCGGCGCCCTGGTCGGGCCCGCGCCCCTGGACGAGAACGGCCGGCCCAAGGACTTCTCCAACATGGCGCTGCAGATGCAGACGACCTATGACAACGCCCGCCGGCTGCTGTCGCACTTCGGCGCCACCTTCGACCAGGTCGTCGAGGAGACGCTGTTCGTGCTGGACGTGGATGCGGCCTTCGCGGTCGCGGGCGAGGTTCGGCGCCGGGTCTACGGACCGACGCCGGCCGTGGCGAGCAACCTCATCGGCGTGTCCCGCCTCGCCTTCCGCGAGCAACTCATCGAGATCGCCTTCCGCGTGGACCTGTCCCTCGCCTGAGGATCCGCGACGACGTCCGGGCACCGAGGCCCGGCACCGGGATTGCCGCATGCCTGCCATTGCCGCCGCGAACTGCGCTGAAGGTGAGGAATGGCGATGGAGGCGCGACACTCTTCCAAGACTGATCTGGTGGGGAAGGTCCTCTACATCGAGGACAACCCCGTCAACATCCTGGTGATGCAGCAGTGGGCGACCCGGTTCCCCGGCCTGCACTTCGAGGTGGCGGAAACGGGATCCGATGGCGTCGAGCGATTCCAGCGCTTCCGCCCGGACGTCGTGCTGCTGGACATGCAGTTGCCCGACTGCGATGGCCTCGAGGTCCTGCGCCGGCTGCGTTCCCTGCCCTCGGACAGCCGGGTGCCGGTGGCCATGGTGACGGCCTTCTCCGCGGAGACCGACCGGCGCCGAGCGCTGGAGGCGGGCGCCGCCGCCTATTGGCTCAAGCCGGTGGACTTCAGCCACCTCGAGCGGGAGCTGAGCACCTTGCTGTCGCGGGATGCCGAGCGGAGGCCGTGATGCTGCGCCGGGGCTCCGCACCTCAAGCCGACTCGTCCACACGGACGGGCGGCCGGATCGCCTCGCCAAGGCCCCGGACGACGCCACGAGCGCCGAGCGGCTGGGGAGCCCATTCCACCGTCGGGCTGCTCCTCGCCGCGCTGTTGATACCGGCGGCGGCGATCGCCCAGGAGCCCGGCCCCGGCTACGTCGTGCTGAACAGCTACTCCCAGCCGCCCTTCGTCCAGGCGGGCGAAGCCGCCGAGAGCGGCCTGGCGCCGACCTTCGTCCGGCTGCTGCGAGACGCGTCCAGGCTGCCGATCCCATTGACGCTGGAGACCGTGCCGCGCAAGCGCCTGGAGTTGAGGCTCGAAGGCCCGCGGTTTCAGGGGCTCGCCGTGTTTCTCGCGCCCGAGTTCCTGTCGGAGGAAGCCAGGGCCGGCAAATGGTCGGTGCCGCTGCTGGTGGACGAGAACGTGCTGGTGAGCCTGCGCCCGCTGCCGATGTCCTCGCCGGAGGACCTCGTCGGCATGCGCTTCGGCGCGATTGCCGGGCACATCTATCGCGTGCTCGGCCCGTATGTCGAGGCACGGAAGATCAAGCGGGAGGATGCGCCCGACCACGTATCCAACCTGAAGAAGCTCTGCCTGGGACGGGTGGACTTCGTGGTGATGAGCCGCTCCGAGCTGGCCGGCAGCGGCGAGCTCGCGGGATGTTTTCAGCCCTTCAAGTGGCGGTCGTTCCCGGAACCGCAGGTCATCGTGCGCCGCGTGGTCATCCGGGTGCCCGATGAGCGGGTGACGGACCGGCTGCTCGCCGCGACGGAAGCGGTGGCCTGCAGCCCGGCGTGGCACGCAGCCCTGCAGCGACACCAGCTCTCGACGGTGGGATGCAATTCGCCACGCGGCGCGCAGGACCCCGCGCCGCGGCGCTGACTACGCGATGCGGCAGCCCCCGAGCTCAGCGCTCGCCTTCGGCGCGACCGCGGCGGGGCCGGCAATCGCTCGCGCCGTCAGTTCGTCCCGGCACTGGACGTCCTGTCCGCATTCGTGGTCGCGCGAGTGCCCTTGAGGTACTCCTCGACGTTGGCGGCCGAGGTCCCGACGGCGGCGACGGCCTCCCGGATCTGCTGCGGCGACACATCGAGCTTCCTGGCCCACGCGTCCACCTGCCCAGGGTCGCCGATATCGACGAGTGGCCCGAGTTCACCGGAGGGCGAGGCGAAACTTGCTTCTTCGGACATGGCCTGCTCCCGGGCCACGACGCGGGCCCGCTCGCAGGCTGAGCGGCATGCTGCGTTCCCGCGGGCGACCCCGTTTCAAACTCGCCATGCGAGTGGCCCTGGGCTCGCGCTTCGACTCACTTCTTCCGGTTCTTCTTCTCTTTGTCGTAATGCCATTTGATGGCGAAGAACATGCCGGTGCCGAACACGAGCAGCTTGAACGTCACCAGGACGATCGGGATCCATTCCATCATTTCTGAATACTTCCGGACTTTGACTGGGCGCCGTCATTCGCGAGGATCGCGACGGGTTGGCGCTCGGGTGCCGTCGATGCGGCCGGCGAATTCTCGCTTGCCGGCGAAGCCCTTGCCGCGCGCCGTCTAACCGGCGAGCACCAGCTGGCCATCGGGATAGCGCGATGACATGAAATCCACGAAGGCCTTGACCTTCGGGCTGGCCAGTCGTCGCGAGGTGTGGAGCACCCACAGATCCACCTCCTTGCCGCCCGTCGCGCCCCATTGCACCAGCGCGCCCTTCGCGAGCTGGTCCCAGACGATCGACTGCGGCACCTGCGCGACGCCGGCCCCGGCGATCGCGGCGTCGCGCAGCATCAGCATGGACGACAAACGCAACACGGGCACCGGCTCCAGCGTCAGGCCGGTGCCGTCCAGGGGCCAGGTCTCGCCGTCGCGAAAGGCATTGACCACGGCAGGCACCCGCACCGGTGTTCTGCTTCGCCGCGGCTTCGCGATCGACGGCGCCGCCACCACGACGAGCCGGTCCTTGGCGAAGCTCCTGCCCACGAGCGTCGTGTCCGGCCGGGGGTTGGGACGGATCGCCACGTCGAATTGCTCTTCGACCAGGTCCACCACCCGATCCTCCGCCACCACCTCGACCGTGACGCCCGGATAGCGCTGGCGGAACTCGGCGCAATGACGCCCCATCGCGAGCTGCGAGAAGAGCACCGGGGCGGCCACGCGCAGCCGGCCGGCCACCTGGCCGTCGCCCTCCCGCGTCGCGGTGAACGCGTCCAGCACCTCGCCCATCGGACCCGCGGTCCGGCTGAGCAACTGCCGGCCAGCGTCGGTCAGCTCCAGCCCCTTGGCGCTGCGCTCGATCAGCCGCACGCCGAGCTGCTCTTCCAGATCCGCCACGCGACGCGACAGCGTGGCCTTCGAGCGGCGGCTGGCGCGACTGGCGCGCCCGAAGCCGCCGTGGGTGGCCACCAGGTTGAAGTCCACCAGGGCATTGAGGTCCATGTGTTCCGGATCCGAGACGGTATGTCTCGATTCTGGCGGCTGTGTTCATCGTCTGCAACGGCCTATCTTTCGTCCGTCACCCCGACACACCCTTTCTTCAAACGGAGTTTCAAATGAGCATCCTCGTCATCGGTTCCACCGGAACCATCGGTTCCCTCGTCGTTCGCAGCCTGGCCGAGCAAGGCGCCCAGGTCCGCGCCCTGGTCCGTCAACCCGGCAAGGCGTCGCTGCCTGAAGGCGTCCAGGCCGTCGTCGGCGACCTCACCGACGTCGCCTCCCTGCGGGCGGCGATGACCGGCGTGCGCACCCTGTTCCTGCTCAACGCACTGGTGGCCGACGAGCTCACCCAGTCGCTGCAGGCGCTGAACGTGGCGCGCGAGGCCGGCATCCAGCGCATCGTCTATCTGTCGGTCATCAACGCCGACAAATATCCGGAGGTGCCGCACTTCACCAGCAAGCACACGGTGGAACGGATGATCGACCGGCTCAACCTGCCCGCGACGGTCCTGCGTCCGGCGTACTTCATGCAGAACGACATCGGCATCCAGCCGGTCATCGAGGGCTACGGCGTGTTCCCGATGCCCATCGGCGCCACCGGCGTCGCGATGGTCGACGCGCGCGACATCGCCGACATCGCCGTGGCGGAACTGCTGCGCCGCGACCGCGCGGAAGGACCGCTGCCCGCGGTCACCCTCGACGTCGCCGGCCGGGAACTGTTCACCGGGGAATCAGCGACGGCTGTCTGGAGTCAGGCGCTGGGCCGCCAGATCCACTACGGCGGCGATGACGTCGCCGCCTTCGAGGCACAGCTGGTCCAGAACCATGTCCCGCCCTGGATGGCCTATGACCTGCGGCTCATGATGGCGCGCATCCAGCAGGTCGGCCAGATCCCGGCCAACGGCGCCGTGCAGCAGCTGGAAGCGATCCTCGGCCGACCGATGCGCACGTATCAGGCCTTCGTCGCCGAGCAGTTGAAGAGGGCCTGACGAGGCAGGCCGTGCCGCCACGCGCGCCCCGTCACGCGGGCGGCATGACGATGAACTCGTGCAGGTCGGGATCCTCCGACGGCGACTCCTCGTGGACCGATGCGAACGGCAGGCGTTCGAACGCGCGACGCCAGAAGCGCAGCGCCTGCTCGTCCGCCCGGAACACGCAAATCAGCCACGGGTGGTCCGAGGCCAGCACCACCTGGCGCACCACCTCCGAGGCGATGCCGCGACCGCGGAACCTGGGCAGCACGTACAGGTCGCAGAACTCCATGATCGACTGGCCGCGCAGGTTCTGGTGGCCGACCAGCAGCAGGCCGGCGAGCTGGCCTTCATGGCGGATCAGGTAGGCCCAGTCGAACGGGTCGGGCGTGCCCAAGCGCTCGAGGAAGTCGTCCAGCGAGCTGAATCGACCCGTCTCGTCGATGTCCTCGCCGGACCAGAACGACGACTCGAGTTCGTAGAACTGCCAGAGCCTGTCGAGGAGCGCTGCGTCAGCGGGCGTCACGCGGGTGAGCGTGAGGATGGGAGTCATGATGGGTGGGAGCCCGCGCCGTGCGCTACTTCGCGTCGAGCGACGACGACCCGTCGCAGGTGGTCTCCTGGATGCCGCAGATCTGATCCAGCCAGGCACGGAAGCGGCCCTTGGGTTGGCCGGCACGCGCGGCGGGCGAAACCTGCAGGTAGGGCCGCATCTCGGCGGAGAAGCGGGATTCGTCGTAATCCACCTGCACCCAGCTGCCGCGGCAATCGACGAGACGACCCGCCGTCATCGTGCTGCTGCCGTCGAAGACCAGGCCGTCCTTGAGCTGGACGGCGACGGGCGCCTTGGGATCGGGGCGGGTGCGGCCGGCGTTGGCCTGCGACTTCACGATGAGCTTGCGTCCGCTGACCCAGCCCTCGCCTTCGTAGACCGGTCGCGCCGGCTGGCCCGTCAAGGCTTCATCGTCGAAGGCCTCGCGGACGCGGAACCAGCCGTTCGAGCTTGCGGTGACCTTCACCAGCACGCGCGCGCGCATGCCGGAGCCATCGGTCCAGACGGGCGGCAGCTTGCCCAGCACCGGCGCGGCGCTCGACGGCTCCGCGCGCACGTTGAGCCCCGCGGGATCGGTCTCCTCGACGAAGGCGGCGAAGTCGCAGCTGGCCGGCTCCGGCGGGCCGCCGGAAGCCAGGGCCGCTCTACCGATCCCGAGGCCGATCGCCAGGATCAGCGCTCGGCTCGGCAGCAAGGACAGGGTCCGGTCATTGGCCATCGATCAGCACGTAGAAGAAGGAAGGGTTGCGGCCGACGGCCGAAAGGAAGCTGCCGTAATGGTTCCGGGGAATCGTCTGGCAACCGGCAGACCAGGTGTTCACGACGGGCACATTGTCAGCGCCGCCCCAATGGATGTACATCGTCCGACCCACGAGCTTCGAATCGATGCGGGCCGCGTCGTTGAGCAGGAAGCGGCCGTCGCCGTCGGTGTCGCGCTCCACGGTCTGGTTTTCCGTCGACCTGAAGGCGCGGGCGTCCAGGAAGCCGTCGGGCTTCTCCTTGAAGAAGTAGGTGCCGGCACGCAGCCGCCCCGCATCCTTGAGACCGTCGGCATTGACGTCTTCGCCTGCCACCAGGGAGGCCTTCTTGAACGCGACGCCCTTGTAGCGATCGTCGATCGGCTTGCCGGCCTTGAGCTGGGCGCGATGCGCGTATTGGGCCGAGGGTTCAGTATTGCCAGGGAAGAAGGCGACGCTGCCACGCCGTTGCCAGCCATTGAGCACGACGATGTGATCGTCATAGCTGCCGCGGCCCTTGTTGACCAGCGTGCTGGTGTCGCGGCGCAGGCCGAGAACGAGCAGTCGCCCCTGGCGAAGCGCATTGGCGGCCTGACGGGAGCCGCGTTGCTGCACGAGGCTGGCGCAGTACTGGTAGGCCGCGCGTTGAGACAGGAAGGGCAGCCGGGGCAGCGCCGGCCGCTGTTGGCGATCAGCGGCCCACTGGCGCAGCACGACAGAGCCTTCCGGGGTTGCATTGAGCGCGAGGCGCGCGGGCCAGGCCAGACGAGCCTCGGCGAGGCGGTGAGCGGTCTCGCGCATCGGGGCGTCCAGCTGCGCGAGGCCGTCCTCCCAGGCTCGCAAGGCGGCGGAAGCGTCCTGGGCGGCACTGGCGGCGAAGGTGGCGGCCAGTTGGTCCAGGTCGGGGTCGATGAGGGTCTGGGCGAGGCTCATGGCGGCAGTACCGAAACGGTCCGGATGACCAGTGGCGGGAATTCTGCGAATGCGGCCGCACCGACGCATTAGACAAAGGTCATGTGCGATGTCGCGCGAAGGCTCGGAAAGCGCCGGTGTCGGCGAGCGAGGTCAGGGAAGATGCGCTGCCCGCGTCCGGCCAGTTGCGACATCGACCCGGTCGGCGGCGGGCCGGTGACGAGTTCGGTATCGAGCGAACCGGTGGTGGCGCGCAGCGGCGTCATCCGAGAGATCCAGCACTTCGTCCAGGGATTTCGGTGGTGTCGTCGGGGACGACCCGCTACGGTGCCCGATCCAGCAGCAAGACAGGAGTTCCCCATGGACACACGCGTGCGACACCGTCGCATCCAGGTTGGCGACGTGGACACCTTCTATCGCGAGGCAGGACCGGCGCAGGCGCCGGTCCTGCTGTTGCCGCATGGCTACCCCTGCTCGTCCTACGAGTTCCGCAACCTCATGCCGCGGCTGGCGGATCGCTGGCGGCTCATCGCGCCCGATTACCCGGGCGCCGGCTACAGCGCGACGCCCGAGTCCTTCGACTACAGCTTCGACGGCTACGCCGCCTTCCTCGACGAATTCGTGCGGACGCTGCGGCTCGAGCGCTACGTGCTCTACCTCCACGACTTCGGCTCGCCGATCGGCACCCGGCTGGCGATCCGCGCGCCGGAGCGCGTCGTAGCGCTGGTCATCCAGAACGGCGACATCCCTTATGAAGATGCGCTCGGCCCGAAGTACGCGGAGATCGAATCGACCTGGACGCTCCCCGCCGACGAGATGCGCGCCAAGCTGGCGGAAGCGATCCAGGAGCCGGTCTTCAAGGAGGAATTCCTGAACGCGGTCGACGCACCGCTGGTCGAGCGCATTCCCCCGGACCTGTGGCAGTTGCACTGGTCGCTGATGACGCCCCAGCGCCGCAAGATCGCCATCGACCTGATCGCGGGTCTCAAGGACAACCGCGCCTGGTTCCCGAAGCATCGCCAGTACCTGCGCGAGCACCGTCCGCCCACGCTGATCGTCTGGGGCCCGCACGACCATTACATGCCGGAGCAGTCCGCGAGGGCCTACCTGCGCGACCTGCCGGACGCCGAGCTGCATCTGCTCGACGGCGGCCACTGGCTGCTGGAAACGCATCTCGACGAGGTCGTACCGCTGCTGCGCGACTTCCTCGGACGGGTCGCTTCGGGCAGTGCCTAGCCACGGCGCTTGCCCGTGATTTCCTACCCCGAGGGATCGGGGGCATTGCTCGCCGTCATCATTTCGACTATTCTCGAAAAATGGAACAAGACGACGTCGTCCGCGCCCTGGGCGCCCTGGCCCAGCCGCTGCGCCTGCAGATCTATCGCGCGCTGGTCGTTGTCGGCGACAGCGGCCTGACACCCGGTGCGATCCAGGAGGGGCTGGGCGTGCCGGCCGCGACGCTGTCGTTCCACCTCAAGGAGCTGGTGGGGTCGGGGCTGGTGACGCAGGAGCGCTCCAGCCGCAACCTCATCTACCGCGCCGCCTACGCCCGCATGAACGAGCTGCTGGGCTACCTCACCGAGAACTGCTGCCAGGGCGCGTCCTGCGCCCTGCCGTCGGCCCCGTCCGGCTGCGGTTGCTGAATGCCCACGCCGTTGTCGCCCTCACCTCCCGGAAGCCGCTGAACCATGACTGTCCATGTGCTGATCCTCTGCACCCACAACTCCGCGCGCAGCGTGCTCGGCGAGGGCATGCTCAATCACTGGGCAAAGCACCTCGGCAAGGACGTGCGGGCCTTCAGCGCCGGCAGCGCGCCCAGCGGCCGCGTCAACCCACTCGCCCTCGAGGCGCTGCAGGCCGCCGGCGTCGACACCGCGGGCTGCCGTAGCAAGAGCTGGGACGAGTTCACCTCATCGGACGCGCCGCCGCTGTCCATCGTCATCACCGTGTGCGACAGCGCCGCGGCCGAGCAGTGCCCGGTCTTCTTCGGCGGCACCGGTCAACCGGTCAAGGTGCACTGGGGATACCCGGATCCGTCCGATGCCGAGGGGGGCGAGCCAGGCAAGCGCCGCGCGTTCGAGCTGACGCGGCAGGCCATCGGCTACCGCATGCTGCAGTTGCTGCAACTGCCGCTGGCGACGATGGGTCGGGCCGACCTGCAGCAGGCGCTGGCCGCCATCTCGCGGAGCTGACGCGATGGACCTGCGTCGCCAACTGCTCGCGGAGGGCCTTCGCATCGGCGCGGTCCTCGCCGTGGCCGTGAACCGCTGCCTGTCCCCGCCTCCCGGCGAGCTCCGCCACGCCCCTTCCCCCACCTCGACACCCGCGCCCCATGTCTGATCTCCTCTTCCCCGACGCCGACTTCCCCGCGCTGGACGGCGCGCTGTTCGACGTGCCCAGCCAGGATCGCCTGGCCGTGCCCGCGCCGTCGCGGCATCGGCCGCGCATCCTGATGCTGTACGGTTCGCTGCGCGAGCGTTCCTACAGCCGGCTGCTGACCTTCGAGGCCGCCCGCCTGCTCGAGGCGATGGGCGCGGAGGTGCGGATCTTCAATCCGGCCGGCCTGCCGCTGCCGGACGACGCTCCCGAGTCGCATCCGAAGGTGCAGGAGCTGCGCGCGCTCGCCGCCTGGTCCGAGGGCATGGTCTGGTGCTCGCCGGAACGCCACGGGGCGATGACTGGGATCATGAAGTCGCAGATCGACTGGATCCCGTTGTCGACGGGATCGGTGCGTCCGACGCAGGGCAAGACGCTGGCGGTGATGCAGGTGTCGGGCGGATCGCAGTCCTTCAATGCGGTGAACCAGATGCGGGTGCTGGGCCGCTGGATGCGCATGCTCACCATCCCGAACCAGTCGTCGGTCGCCAAGGCCTTCGCCGAGTTCACCGAGGCGGGCCGCATGAAGCCCTCCGCGTTCTACGACCGCGTGGTCGACGTGATGGAGGAGCTCTTCAAGTTCACGCTCCTGACCCGCGACCTGGGCCCCTACCTGCTGGACCGCTACAGCGAGCGCAAGGAGAGCGCCGCGGCGCTGGCCAAGCGCGTCGATCTCGCGGCGGCGACCGGCTGCTCGCCGGGAGCGGGAGCTAGCCGCTGCGGATGCGCTTGACGGCACGGCGGCCGGGGTCGCGACCGGTCCTTGAGCACCGCGCGTCCTCCCCTCGCCCAGCCGTTATGACTCCCGCGGCCGCATTGACGACAATGCGGGACCCCGCACGCCCGCCGTCACGACCATGACCCTCGCCCTCCCTCGCGCTGCCCGCCGCCTGCTGGCCCTCCTCTGCCTGGCCGCCGCGCCGGCGGTCCATGCCGACATCGTCGTGGGCCAGGTCGCCCCGTTCAGCGGGCCGCAGGCCGTCACCGGCAAGGCCATCCGCGCCGGCGCCAAGCTCTGGATCGACGAGGTCAACGCCCGCGGCGGCGTCCGCGGACAGCGCATCAAGTTCGTCACCCGCGACGACGCGCAGAAGCCCGAGGAGACGGTGCGGCTGGTCAAGGAAATGATCGCCCAGGACGCCCCGACGGCGCTGATCGGCACCGTCGGCACCTCCAACCTGGAGGCCCTCAAGCAGGACGGCGTGCTCGAGAAGACCCACGTCTCCATGGTCGGCGCGATCTCCGGCGCGACCAGCATCCTCACGGCGCGCGGCATGTATCCGGTCAAGGCGAGCTACCGCGAGGAAGTCGAACGCCTGTTCCGCCAGCTCGGCGAGATGGGCCGCACCCGCGTCGCGGTCGTCTACCAGGACGACGGCCTCGGGCGCGACGCGCTGGCCGGCGCGCAGGCCTCGGCCAAGACCCACGGCCTCACGCTGGTCGCCCAGTCGGGTTACGCGCGCAACACCACCGAGGTCGGCAAGGCGGTGGACGAGATGGTCAAGCAGACGCCGGACGTGATCTTCCTCGCCGCCACGACCGCCGCCGCGATCGAGTTCACCAGCCGCTACCAGGCCGCCGGCGGACGCGCCGGGCTGTACGGCATGTCCATCATCGACGTGCAGGCGCTGCTCAAGAAGCTCGGACCCGAGCGCGCGCGCGGCTTCGCCTTCTCGCTGGTGCTGCCGACCGACGACCGCCTGGACCGCGAGGTGGTGCGCGACTACCTGCGCCTGAGCCAGAACACCAAGGATCCGGAACTGTCCTCGCGCTCGCTGGAGGGCTTCATCGCCGCCAAGGCGCTGGTGCGCGCCCTGGAACGCAGCAGCCCGGGCGCGGCGGGCCTGACCGAGACGCTGGAACGCGGCTTCGAGACCGACGTCGGCGGCCACCGCCTGACCTTCGGCAAGGGCCAGGCGCCGTCGCGCTACGTGGACTTCGCCGTGCTCGGCGTCGGCGGCCGGCTGGTGCGTTGAGCACCGCGGAGCTCGCGCCACGCCGTGGGCCTTCGCGGCGAGCGGCGGCGCCGCCGGATCTAGGTCCGGCTTCCGAACAGTGCAACCGTCCCCGCCGTTCGTGTCGCTTCCGTGAAGTCTGACAGCGCGCTTTCCGGCCTCCGTCGCTAAGCTTCGCGACCTCCCCACCACCACCGCCGTTGCCGCCGCACGGCGTTGCCTCGTGAAGTACCTGATCGCATTGGCCGCATGCGGCCTGCTGGGCCTGCTCACGCACGCGGGCGCCCATGCGGCGCCGGGCGCGGAAGACGAGGACCAGCTCGAGGCGCTGCTCCGGCGCGAGGTGCAAGGCCCGTCGCGTTACGCCCAGAGCCTGATGGACGCGCCCGCCGCGGTCAGCGTGATCACCCGCCAGGAGTCCGCCGCGCTGGGCCACCAGACCATCGGCGACATGCTCGGCCGCCTGCCCGGCGTCTACCTCGGCAACACGCGCAGCTACAGCAACCTCGGCGTGCGCGGGTTCAACCGGCCCGGCGACTACAACTCCCGCGTGCTCATGGCCATCGACGGCCAGCGCGTCAACGACGCCATCTACGACCAGGGCCTGCCGCAGCTGGAATTCCCCGTCGTCGCGGAATGGGCCAAGCGGGTGGAGCTGGTCCAGGGGCCGGGGTCGTCGATCTACGGCAGCAACGCGCTGCTGGGCGTCGTGAACGTCGTCACGCTGGACGGCGCCGACGCGCCGGGCCTGTCCGTGCTCGGCAGCGCCGGCTCGCGCGGGCAGCGCCGCGTCGAGATGCATTACGGCGCCACCGACGCCGCGGGCGGCGACCTCTTCATCGGACTGAACCTGCAGCGCACCGCCGGCGAGACGCTCTTCCTCCCGGAGCTCGGCACCGCCGACGGCTGGATCCGCGGCCTGGACGGCGAGCGCCAGGCCGCGGTGCTGGCCAAGTACCGGCTCGGCCGTTGGAAGCTGTCGATGGCCGCGGTGCAGCGCGACAAGGACGCGCCGACCGCCCCCTACGGCACCCTGCCCGGCGTGTCCGGCACCCGCTACACCGACCGCCAGCTGATGGTCGAGGCCGCCTACGACGAGGGCTGGCAGGACGACCTGCGGCGCAGCCTGCGCCTGGGGCTGTCGCAGTACGACTTCCGCGGCCGCTACGTCTTCGGCCAGTCGCCGGACGTCGTCGACCGCGACGAGGCCTATGCCCAGTGGCTCACGCTCGACGCGCGCGTGCTCTGGCGCGGCCTGCTCAACCACGAGCTGATGGCCGGCGCGGAGATCCGCACCTCGCCCTACGGCATCCAGCGCAACTACCAGGTGGCGCCCTACGAGTCGCGGCTCGACAGCGACGTCTCGCAGGATTCCGCCGCGCTGTCCGTGCAGGACCAGTGGCGTTTGTCGCAGCACTGGCAGCTGACGACCGGCCTGCGGCTGGACCACGCGCGCGGCTTCTCGCCGGCGCTGTCGCCGCGCACGGTGCTGGTCTTCCGGCCGGACGAACGCCAGACCCTGAAGTTGATGTGGGCGCGCTCCTTCCGCTCGCCCAACCTCTACGAGCGCTATTACGACGACGGCGGCCAGACGCAGCTGGCCAATCCGGGGCTCAAGCCCGAGCGGCTCGGCTCCGCCGAGCTCGCCTGGGAATACCTGCTCGCCTCGGGCCAGGCGCTCAGCGCCAACCTCTACGACACCCGCCTGAACCGCCTGATCGAACAGGTGCCGCTCAGCGACGATCCCGACGCCGTGGTGCAATACGTCAACCGCGGCCGCGTGCGTCTGCGCGGCCTGGACCTGGGCGTGGAGCAGCGCGTCGAGGGCGGCTGGCTGTGGCGCGCCAGCGCCTCCTGGATGGACGCCCGCGACGAGCAGGGCCGGCGCCTGAGCAACGCGCCCACGTGGATGGTCAAGGGCCATGCGATCACGCCGCAATGGCGAGCCTGGCAGCTCGGCGTCGAGTGGACCGCGCTGGGCACGCGGCTGGGACGCGTGAAGGTGCCGCCGGCCTGTTTCGTCAACGCCCAGCTGAGCTACCGCATCGACGCGCGCCAGAGCCTGGCGTTGCAGGTGGACAACCTGCTGGACCGCGACAACCTCGACCCCTCGTCCCCCGACGCCGCGCTGAGCGCGATCCCGCAATCGCGCCGCGCCTGGCGCCTGGCCTGGCGCACCGCCTTCTGAGTCGCCGACGATGCCGATGCGCGCTCGCCCGCCCCGACGACCGACCGACCTGCGCCCCTGGCGCATGGCGGCGCTGCTGCTGCTCGCGCTCGCAGGCGCGGCACCGCTGCGCCCGGTCGCGGCGCAGGCCGCCGGACCGGACGGCCTGAAGGCCGAGGTGGTCTACCGCGCGCTGATGTTCGTCAACTGGCCCGCGGAGCGGGAACACGGCCGCGCGCTGCAGCTGTGCACCGCCGGCGACAGCGGCCTGGAGACGGCCTTGCAGGGACTGGCGGGGCGCTCGATCCGGCACCTGGCGATCGAGGTGCGCCGCCTTGCCCGCCCGGACCAGCTCGCCGGCTGCCACCTGCTCTACCTGTCCGAACCCAGACCCGCCTGGCGCGCCCTGCTCGACCGGCAGCCCGTGCTGGTGCTGTCCGACCAGGCCGGCATGCTGGACCAGGGCGCCATGCTCAACCTCCAGATCGAGGACGGGCGTATCGTCTTCGACGTCGACCTCGACGCCGTCCGGCGCGCCGGCCTGGCCATCAGCGCGAAGCTGCTGCGCCTGGCGCGCTACGTGCGTCACCCCGCCACTTCGCCATGAACGCCAAGATCCTCGACGCGCTGGAACGCTGGCGCGAGCTGGCCGTGTCGCTGGCCGCGCTGCTCACCTTCGCCCTGCTGCTCAGCGTGATGCAGTACTGGCGGTTGCAGCAGCGCCAGCTCGAGGACCTGCGCACCCAGGCCGGCATCGTGGCGCAGACGGCCTCCGCCGCACTGGTCTTCGACAGCCGCGACGAGGCCGGCGAGATCCTGCAGGCGCTGCGCCAGAATCCCGCCACGCTGCGGGCGCGGCTGCTCAAGCGCGACGGCCAGCCGTCCGCGGTCTACACCCGGCCGGCCGCGCAGCGCTCGCGCCTGGAGGCCTGGGTCGGACAGGTGGCGCTGGAGGTGCCGGTGATGGCCGACGGCCAGGCGGTGGGCACGCTGTCCGTCGAGGCCAGCCGGCTGCCGATGTGGTGGGACCTGGCGCAGTTCATCGGCGCGACGCTGGGCACGCTGGCGGCGACCGCCGGCCTGGCCTGGCTGCTGTCCAAGCGGCTGCGCGCGCAGATGCAGGAGGCGGAGCGCCGCACCCGCTACCTCGCCCGCTTCGACGCGCTCACCGACCTGCCCAACCGCGAGCACCTTCGCCGGCTGCTGGAGAAGGCGCTGCGCCAGGACGGCGGCGCAGCGCTGCTGCTGCTGGACCTGGACAACTTCACCCAGATCAACGACCAGTTCGGCCACGCCGCCGGCGATGCGGCGCTGCAGGCCACCGGCCAGCGCCTGCGCCAGCTCTGCCGGCCCGGCGACGCGGCCGCGCGGCTGTCGGCCGACGAATTCGCGGTGCTGCTCTCCCCGCGGCCCGACGCGGCCGCGCTGCAGGCCTACGCGCAGCGCCTGCAGGCGGGCCTGGCCCAGCCGCTGTTCTTCGACGGCCACTGGCTGCACCTGCATGCCAGCACCGGCGCCGTGCTGCTGCCCGACCAGGCCGACGACGCCAGCGATGCGATGCGCTGCGCCGACGCGGCGATGCGCCAGGCCAAGCAGATGGGCAAGGACACCTTCCAGCTGTTCACGCCGCAGCTGGGCGAGGCGCTGCAGTCGCGCCTCGCGCTCGAGAACGACCTGCGCGAGGGCCTGATGCAGGGCGAGTTCCAGCTCGCCTACCAGCCGCAGTACGACGCCACGCGCCGCATCCGCGGCTTCGAGGCGCTGGCGCGCTGGCGCCATCCGGAGCGCGGCTGGGTCTCGCCGGCGGACTTCATCCCGGTGGCTGAATCCTCCGGCCTGATCGTGGAGCTGGGCCTGGCGATGCTCGGCCAGCTGCGCCGCGACCTCGACGGCTGGAAGGCCAAGGGCCTGGGCTGCCCGCCGGTGGCCATCAACCTGTCCTGGGAGCAGTGCCGCAAGCCGCAGCACCGCGAGCGCTTCCTGCAGCAGCTCAAGGCGCTGCAGCTCGGCCCGGGCGAGGTGGAGTTCGAGCTCACCGAGAGCCTGAGCTTCGAGGACATCGACAAGCCCGATTCCTTCGTCTTCACCCTGCAGGGACTGGGCTACGGCCTGGCGATCGACGACTTCGGCACCGGCTACAGCTCGCTGGCCTACCTGCGCCGGCTGCGCTGCCGCAAGATCAAGATCGACCGGCTCTTCGTGCACGGGCTGGCGGCCAACGACGACTCGCGCATGCTGGTGGAGTCGATGGTGCGGGTGGCCCATGCGATGCGCATGTCGGTGGTCGCGGAAGGGGTCGAGCTCGACGCCGACGAGGCGGCGCTGATCGCCATGGGCTGCGACCTGATGCAGGGCTTCGGCTTCTGCAAGCCGGTCCCGCCGGCGCAGGTCGAGGCCTTGCTCGCCGGGGGCCTGGCGCGGCCGGTGTCGCCCGCGGAACCCGCGGCGGATTGAAACCGTCGTGAATTTGTCCACGGTCAATCTGGAAAATCCGGAGTTGTGACAAGTACGCACATCTTCTGTCGGCGGCATCACGGAAGATCCTGCCCTTTTCAGAAGTGCCAGGAAGTGCCACGCCCATGAACCGCCGTCACCTGCTCCAGAACTTCGCCGCGCTCGCAGGCGCCGGCAGCCTGCCGGCCTTCGCTGACAGCACCCGCATCCTGCTGGGCCAGTCGGCGCCCTTCAGCGGCCCGGCCCGCGAACTGGGCGAGCAGTTCAAGGAAGGCGCGATGCTGGTGTTCGACCAGGTCAACCAGCGGGGCGGGGTGAACGGCCGGCGCATCGAGTTGCGCAGCCTGGACGACGGCTACGAGCCCGAGCGCTGCGCGGCCAACACCCGGCGTCTGATCGAGGACGGCGTCACGGCGCTGTTCGGCTACGTCGGCACGCCCACCACGCTGGCCGCGGTGCCGCTGCTGACGGCCGCCAAGGTGCCGCTGGTGGCGCCCTTCACCGGCGCCGAGGCGCTGCGCACGCCCTTCAACCGTCACCTCTTCCACATCCGTGCGTCCTACAACGACGAGGCGGCCGAGATCGTCAAGCAGCTGATGGCGGTGGGCATCAAGCGCGTCGCGGTGTTCCTGCAGAACGACAGCTACGGCCAGTCGGGCCTGGCCGGCGTCACGGCGGCGCTCAAGCAGCACAACCTGGCGCCGGTGTCGCAGGGCACGGTGGAACGCAACTCGGTGGACGTCAGCGGCGCGCTGGGCTCGATCATGGCCGGCCAGCCGGAGTGCGTGGTCCAGATTGCCGCCTACAAGTCCTGCGCCGCCTTCATCCGCGCCTCGCGCAAGGCCGGTTTCCTGGGCAACTTCTACAACCTCTCCTTCGTCGGCGCGCAGGCGCTGGCGGCCGAGCTGGGCAAGGATGCGCGCGGGGTGGTGGTGTCGCAGGTGGTGCCCTTCCCGTTCTCCGGCCTCACGCCGGTGGCCGGCGAATACATCCAGCGCTGCAAGGCCGCCAACAAGGAACTGGGCTACACCGGCATGGAAGGCTTCATCGCCGCCAAGACCATGGTGGAAGGCCTGCGCCGCGCCGGCAACAACCCGACGCCCGACAGCGTCATCAGCGGCCTGGAAGCCCAGAACGAGCTCAACCTCGGCGGCTTCTACATCAACTTCTCCAGCCAGCGCCACGCCGGCTCGCGCTACGTGGACATGACCATCCTCACCGAGGACGGCAAGGTCCGGCGCTGATCGTCCAGGCAGCGGGCGGCCGCGCTTGCCCCTGAAGATCACGACATCGTGATCGCTGAAGTCGCGAGGTGAAGTCGTGATGGAATGCGGCGGATGTCCTCCCCCGTCCGCCGCGTGCTCCCACCGCTCGACAGCCGGCTCGCGCCGACCTATGGCGGCGCGAACCTGGCCGACGCCTTCGCCATCACGCTGTCGGACGGCGCGCCCGACGACGCGATGGCGCTCGCCCGCGCGGCGCTGGCCGACCCGCCGTCCTGGTTCCGCGCGCTGCTGGCGATCCGCGACGCCGCGGTCAGGCCCTTCGGCCTGAAGACCTCGGCGGCGATGCGCCGGCACCTCGACGAGATCGGCGTCGCCCATGTCGACATCTTCCGGGTGCTCGAGGCCTCGCCTCGGGAGGCGATCTTCGGCGAGCAGGACCGGCACCTGGACTTCAAGCTGTCGATCCTGATCCGCCAAGTCGACGGATCGACGCGCCGGGAGGCCGTCGTCACCACGGTCGTGCACTGCCACAACCGGCTCGGACGGTGTTACCTCGCGCTGATCCTGCCGGGGCATGTGCTGGTGGTGCGCTCGCACCTGGCGGCGGCGGCGCGGCGGTTCGGAGCGAGGGACGGCACGCGGGCCGGGGGCGACTGAGGCCCACCCGGCCCTGGGGTCTCTCCCCGTCAAGCGCGCGGGCGGACGGGCCAGAATCCGCCTCCATCGGCGCAACCGGCGCAACCGGCACAGGGGCAGCAGATGGACTGGCGATTCAAGGTAGGTCGGCAAGCGGTCCTGGCGCGATTGCCGTTCGGGCAGGGCCTTCGACGCGCGAAGCGCCAGCTGTTCGGCTACCAGCCCGACGAGGACAACCTGCGCAGCACCATCCAGGCCTGGACGCAGATGCGTCGGGGCCTGGAGCGCTCCGGCGGCGCGATCGAAGGCGCCACCGTGCTGGAGATCGGCACCGGCTGGTTCCCCACCATCCCCGTCCTGCAATGCCTGCAGGGCGCCCAGCGCGTCTACATGTCCGACCTCAACGTCCATCTGGACGAGGTCAGCTTCGCCGCGACGCTGGCGTTCCTGCGCCAGGCCTGTCCCGACGAGGCGCGGTTGCGCGCGATCCAGACGCGCGCCGACCTGCCGCTGACCTACCTCGCCCCGTTCGACGTGAACGAGCTCGCCGACGGCTCGATCGACCTGGTGACCTCGCGCACGGTGCTCGAGCACATCCCGCCGGGCGACCTGGTCCAGCTCTTCAAGGCGCTGCGGCCCAAGCTCTCGGCCCGCGGCCGGATGGTGCACCTGGTGGACCACTCCGACCATCTGGAGCACTCGGACAAGTCGATCACCAAGATCAACTTCCTCACCTGGCCCGAGCGCAAGCATGCGTGGGTCAACCGCCTGACGCGCGAGGGCGAGAACCGCCTGCGCCACCACGAGTACCCGGCGCTCTTCGCCGAGGCCGGTTATCGGGTCACGCTGGAGGAACACATGGTCCATGAGCCGACGCGCCAGCTCGCGAAGTCGCTGCCGCTGCAGCCGCACTACGCGGCGATGACGCCGGAGCAGCTGGCGACGATGGCGTCGCTGTACGTGCTCGAACCCTGATCAGCGCCGGCGCTCGTCGGCTCGTCGGCTCCACGGACCGCGACGGCGCTCCACGCGGCTCGCGCCGGCTCACCCGGCCGGCGCCACCCGTTCCTGCGAGCGACGGCCGGCGGTGAGCCACAGGACCAGCGCGAAGACCGCGCCGCCGACGCTGGCCAGGCCGAAGAACAGCATCATCGATTCATAACCGGCGGGGTTCTGCGCGCTGGCGCCGGCGCGGTCGTTGAGCCAGCCGGCCACCAGGTTGGCCCCGGCGATGCCGGCGTTCTGCGCCACCCACATCAACCCGATCGCCGTGCCGAAGCGCGACGGCGACACCAGCCGGCTGGCCAGCGGCCACATCACCGCCGGCACCAGCGAGAAGCTGACGCCGATCAGCGCGGTCGAGACCCACAGGCTGGCGGTGGTCAGCGCCATCAGCGCCATCGCGACCGGCAGCAGCGCCGCGCCGAAGGCCAGGAAAGGCGCGTAGCGGCCGACCCGGTCGCACAGCCAGCCGAAGGCCGGCGTCGCGAAGACGGCGGCGAGGAACACGTAGCTGTTCATCGCGCCGGCGGCCGCGAGATCCAGGCCATGCGCGTGCTGGAAGTACTTGATCGCGAAGGTGCTGCGGAAGGCCAGGATCACCGAGTACCAGAGCACGCACAGCGCGAGCAGGAACCAGTAGGCCTTGCCGAAGTGCAGCAGGTCGCGCCAGGCGAAGGGTTGAGCCTGCTGCTGCGCGGCGCCCTTGTCGGCGGCGGCGACGCGCCGGTCGAGCCACCAGTACAGCAGCGCGCCGCCGAAGGAGGCGGCCGCCATCGCCGCCGCGATCAGCAGCGGCGGCTGCCAACCCTGGGCGTAGGCGTGGGGGAACCAGGTCGGCGACATGTCGGACGAGAAGGAGCCGAGCCGGCCGATGGACAGGGCCAGTCCCATCGAGAACGCCACCTTGCCGCCGACGAAGTACTGCGCGAGCGCCGCCAGCGTGGCGATGCCGAAGGTCTCGGCGCCGATGCCGAACAGCAGCCGGCCGGCGGCCATGCCGACGAAGCCGGGGCTCAGCGCGGTGAGCAGCGCGCCGAGCAGGCAGACGGCGGCGGTCCACAGCGTCATGCGCGCGGCGCCGAAGCGGTCCACCAGCACGCCGCCGACGAGGATCAGCACGACGTTGGGCAGGCTGTAGATCGCGTTGAGCAGGCCGATCTGCTGGTCGCTGAAGCCGCGCTGGCTTTGCAGCGCGTCGGCGACGGGGCCGATCGAGTCGTAGACGTAGTAGTTGCCGTACAGCGACGCGGCCACCAGGGCGCACACCAGCCACGCGATGGCGCGGCTCGGGGACTTGTCGTTCATGGTCGGGTTCTTGGGCGGTCGCTCGGACCGAAGGGGCGGATTCTCGCCGCGGCGCGGTAACCAGCCGTAAAGACGCCGTCAGGACACGACATTCAGCGACGCGACCACCCATCGGTGGGGGCCGCATCCCCCATCAAGTGCGCTATGGTCCCGCCCGTTTCTGGCAATCGCAGCCCTTGCATTCAGGAGATCGGCATGGCAATCGCGCGCTCCCTCGTTTCCTTCGGCCCTTCCCTGCCCCGGGTGGGCGGCCTTGTCGCCGCCGGCGTGGCGCTGGTCCTGCTCGCCGCCTGCGGCAAGCAGGGCGCGACGCTGGGGGACGGCAGCTCGGAGATCACCGGCTCGGCCGGTCCGGCGGGCGCGAACAAGGCCAACCGCGAACTGATGAAGTGCGAGGCGCCGGTGGCGACGCTGTCGCTGATGGAGAACCCGAACGGCTACACCATCAGCGCGCCCAACGGGCTGCCGAATTCGCCGCTGCCGCTGGTGCGGCTGCTGGCGCAGCAGAGTGGCTGCTTCCGCGTCGTCGACCGCAACTCCGGGCTGAAGGCCACGATCCGGGAGCAGGAGCTCAAGGACAGCGGCATCCTGCGCCAGCAGGGCAGCACGGTCCATAAGGGCAAGGGCTACGAGGCGCAGTACACGCTGATCCCCAGCCTCACCTTCAGCGAGCAGGATGCGGGCCGGCAGGTGGGCGGCATCCTCGGGATGATTCCGGTGCTCAACAAGTTCGTCGGCGCGGCCGAGCACATCAAGCTCAAGGAAGCGCAGGTGGCGCTGCTGCTCACCGACAACGAGACCACCGAGCAGGTCGCGGCCGCGACCGGCTCGGTCCGCGTCACCGACCTGGGCATGGGCGGCCTGGTGCTGGGCAAGCTCGGCGGGGCGGCCGGCGCGGGCTGGGCCAACAGCAACGAGGGCAAGGTCATCGCCGCCGCCTTCCTGGACGCGCACAACCAGCTCGTCGTCCAGGCCCGCATGCTGCAGGCCAAGGAGCTGCCCGATCCGGTGCCGATGAAGAAGGCGGGGGAGTCCGGCAAGAAGGTGGCGGCGGGCGCTTGAGTCGACGCCCGCGAGCGTCTTCACTATGTCCTCGTCGATGGCTACTGATCACCGCCTGCGCAACGCCGCGCTGCTGCTCGCGACCGCCGGCTTCGCCACGCTGGCGAGCTGCGCGGGCACGGGCGACCCAGCCCTGCCCGCGACGACGACCGCCGAGCCGCCTGCCAGCACCTGCAGCTTCGGCGCCTTCGTTGCCGAGACCGATCCCGCCGGACTCAACGTCCGCAGCGCGCCGAAGGCCACCGCCAAGGTCCTCGGCAAGCTGCCGCCCACCTTTGTCGAACCCTCGATGAACTACGGCGTGCGGGTCGAGGTCGACGTCGTCGGCGCGCGCAGCGGCTGGTTCCTGATCCGCAACGCCCGCGACAACGAGGCCTTGACCGACCGCCCCGCGCGTCCGATGTTCTCGGGCGAAGGCTGGGTCAGCGGCAGCAAGCTGACCGTGAAGTCACAGGCCGACGTCGGCCGCGCGCGGCCGAGCCCGAAGGCGCCCGCCGTCCTGCGCATCGGCGACAACGAGACCTTCGACAACGACGTCGTCATCGAGGCCGGACGACTCGCCGACTGCAACGGCAAGTGGGCCCAGGTGGAGTTCGCGGATCAACGCTTCGCCGCCAAGGATCGAAGCTCGCTGAAGATCGACGCCGCGGCGCGCGCCGGCTTGCCGCCGGGCCGCTTCCGGGCCTGGGTCGACCGCCTCTGCGGGATCCAGGAAACCAGCTGCGACGGTCTGGCGGGCGGGGACCCCGCGCCCTGAGGCCGTCCCCCCCCCCGCTGAGCCGGGGGTGCCGTCCCGCTATGCCTCGAGCCGCAGCTGACCAAACGCCGCCGGCACGTGGAAGTTGGGCTTTTCGCTGCCCGTCGGATTCCACGCGCTGAACTGCCGCGTCTCCTTGTTCCCCTCGATGCGGAACAGGTTGATGCGCCACCCGTCGAGCGGCTGGGGACCGCGCGGCATCGGCACCACCAGTTCCGCCGTCCACAGGCGATGGCCGGTATCGACCGCCGTGCGCGCCCGGCTTTCGCCGACGAAGCGCCGACGCCCGGCGCCGCGCACCTCCAGGTCCATCACCAAGCCGTTGGGTGACACCTCCACCTCGCGGTAGCGGTCCGACCCGGCGTCCTGCGGCGCCTGCAGGAAGACCTCCACCACGTCGCGCTGCCACAGCGGCCAGATCTCCGTCGAGGACTGCTCGCGATCGAAGGTGCTGAGCGCGTTGTAGCGACTGCTGAAGCGCAGGTGCAGCGCGCCGTCCGCATGCAGCAGCTGCACCCGCGTCGACTGCGTCCCGGTCAGCGGCCGGCCGCGCCAGTCGTGGGCGAAGAACATCGCCGGCGCGTCCTCCCAGGCCGAGGCCAGCGCGAAGCCGTCCCGCCCGATCAGCCGCGACGGCAGGCGCGCCGCGCGCGCCAGCGGGCGCTCGACCGCCGCCTCCAGCACCGCCTCGATCAGCAGGTGCTCGCGAAACGCCGCCTTCAGCGTCGGCCTCGCGGCGTCGACGCGGCCGAGGTCCACGCCATTCACGTAATCACGCACGCGCCACATGCCCGGGCCCAAGCCGCGCAGCGTCACCGTGCCGTCGAAGCGCGGCGCATAGAACGCGTAATGCATCACCCCGTTCTTCTCGACCACATGGGTCTCCGGCTTGTCGAAGGCGATGTCGTAGAGCTCGCCGCGATACACGCCATCCGACAGGCCCTTCGCGTTGTGCGCCGCGATCCACTTGCGCCAATGTGACTCGCGCTCCGGCGTCAGCAGGAAGGAGTCCTTGGGCTTGGGATCCTCCGGCCAGGTGAATTTGGTCGACACCACCGCGCCCACGCCGACGGCCGACGCGAAATCCATGCCGCCGGTCGACAGCTCGACGTGGTCGCCCGCGTAGGCCGACCAGCGTCCCATCTGCGCCTTCAGCGCCTTGCCCTTGTGCCGCACCTGCCAGCTCGACAGCGGGTCCGACGCCGGCGCCTGGTCGATCCACGGCATGTTGTGGAAGGCGTAGCTCGTGCCGCAGGGGCAGACCTCGACCACCGCTTCCGGATTCACCGCATGCGCGGCCTCGAACATCGCGCGGTAGAAATCGGCCATCTGCTCGACGGACTCCTCCGGCTTCGCATGCCGGTGCTTCGGGTTGAAGCACGGCGCCACGCCGTTGAGATGCTGGCCGTCGACCTTCACCCCGTCGAAGCCCCAGTCCTGGATGATCTTGCGGAACATCGCCGCCGTGCGCTCGCGTGTCTCCTTCGCGCCCGGGCACAGGTAGAGGCAGTTCCACCAGGTGATCATCTGCGGCGCGCCGTTCTGGTCGAGCAGCAGCAGGTCCGCGTGTTCGTGCAGCTCGTCGCTGCCCGGCGCCACCGCCAGAGGCGCGATCCACAGCCGCGCCTTCATGCCGCGCGCGTGGATGTCGGCCACCAGCGCCTTCATGTCCTCCTCGCCGCGCGGGAATTTCTTGAGGTCGATGTCGAACCAGTCGCCGGTCTGACGCTGCCAGCCGTCGTCCAGCACCGCCCACTTCAAACCGAGTTCCCGCGCCTTGGGCAACGTCGCGCGCACGCGGTCGAGCGAGAAGTCGCGCTCGTACCCCCACGCGCACCAGACCGACTCATGCGCGCTGCGCGGCGGCTCAGGCGCTGCCAGCCCCTGCGCGTTCATCAGACGCCGGTAGCGGTCCAGCGGGACGAAGCAGTCACCCTCATGCACGGCGATGAAGGCCAGCGGCAGCGCGAGCGTCTCGCCCGGTGCCAGCGTGCGCGGCTCATCGCCGCGCATCGCGATGTCCACCTGCTCACCCACCGCCTTCACCGGCAGCGAGACCAGGCGCGGCAGGGTATCCAGATGGCCGATCGCCACGCCCAGGTCGCGCCGCCACACGTCCACCAGCGGCGTGCCGCCGCCGTAGTCGGACGAATCCATGCCGAGGAAGTTGCGCTGCTGGAAGCCACGCTTGACCGGCTGCATCCAGTCGCGCCGGTCGGTGTGCGTCGCGCCCGAGTAGGTCCACCACCCGCCCGCATGCCGGGGCGCGGCCAGCAGCCGGTGCGCGGCCACCGTCCAGCCCTGCACCGTCAGCGGCCTGTCCGAGCGGTTGACGAAAGCGACCGCCATCAGCGCGACGCCGGGGTGCTCGTCCAGCAGCGTCACCGTGACTGTCTTCGCGACGGCCGCTCCCTCGGCACGGCCGGTCAGCACGAGTCGCTGGCCGGCGCCGAACGGCGTCGCACCGCTGCTCGGAACGGCGCTCGCGAGCGCGAAGCGGTCGAGCGTCCTCGTCTTCACAGCACCGGCGCTCGCACCGCCCGCCGGCGTGACACCAGCCACCGGCGCCGGTCCGCCCAGCGCAGCTGTATCTCCGGCCAGCCCCTGGCCATCGACGATCACGATCGACTCGCCCGCATCGAAGCCGGTGAGCGCCAGCGGCCGCGGGCCGCCCAGACGCACGAGACGGCTGCGCATCCGGTCATCGAAGTGCAGCGACAGCCGCTCATCCTGCAGACGCACGTGTCCGCGTCCGAGGTCCGCGGCGCGGGCCGACGCGGCGGCGCCCGCGCTCGCGGCGAACGCCACACGCGGCGCGACGGTGGCCACGGGCGCGGCGCCCAGCCACTGGAGGAAGGCGCGGCGGCCGGTCATCGGGCGGCCTTCCACGCGGTCGGGAAGCTGCGCGCCGCATTGAGGTGGTACAGCTTGTCCACGACGGCCTTGGGCAGGCCCAGGCCCTGCACCGGTTGCTCGAGATCCGACACCTTGAACGTCTCCTCCGTGTTGAAGTAGCGCCAGTGCATGCGCCACACCGGCTCGACTTCCTTCAGCAGCTCGGCGCCCGATTGTTGCGGCGGCTGTGAGACGTCGGTGCCGTACATCAGGCGGTCCTGGTACTGGATCATGAAGCGGCGCACCTTCTCCCGGTCGCGCTGGCTCTGGTACTGCAGCTGGCCGATGCGCGCGGCCAGGTCCACCTTGGCCAGCGGGAAGCGGTCCAGGAAGGCCGCCAGCTCGTCGACGTTGCGCTCCAGCGAGGCCATGTGCATGCCGATGAACTTCAGCTTCGGATGCGCCGCCACCATGCGGTCGCGCGCGGCCATCTGGTCCTCCCAGCTGGGCATCTCCGGGTGCAACGCCATGTGGTACTGCGGGTGATGCGCGAAGTAGTCGCGGTCGTTGAGGACCGTCATCTGGTCCAGCGGCAACCAGCAGTTGTGGGGCTCGCCCTGATGGCCGAGCATCGGGATGCCGCGTTCCTCGAACCAGCTGAACAGCGGCTGGAAGCGGGCGTCGTCGATCATCACCAGCTGGCCCTGCGGGTCGCGCAGGCTCATGCCGATGTTCTTCCACACCTTCACCCCGACCGCGCCGGCGCGCAGGCCGGCATAGATGCGCTGCTTCGTCGCATCGAGCCAGCCCGGCCAGTCGGACGTGTCCGACGAGAAGCTCACCGCCCAGGCCACCGCCGCCGGCCGCGCCTGGCGCAGCGCGACCGCCACCCGCTGCTGCTCGTCCAGCGGCGGGAAGTCGGGGTAGTCGACGTTGATCGTCAGCACCTGGAAGCCGAGCCGCCGCGCGGCATCGACGAACGCCGGATCGGCGTTGTGCAGGTGGACGTGCGCGTCGATCTTGGGCACCTTGGCGAAGTCCGCCATCGTGTAGCGGTCCTCGCCCGCAGCGGTCGCCGCCAGGGCACCAGGGACGGCGCCCATCGAAGCGACCATCGCCGTCGCCATCAGGCTGGCGGCCAGCCAGGCCGGCAACGCGGCGCGGGAGGGAGTTCTCGTCGTGTCGGTCATCGTGGGAAATGCAGGTTCAGGCGATCAATCGCAGCTGTAGCGATAGGCGTCGTTGAGGTCCAGCGGCAGCACCAGCGTGCGGATCTTCGCGGCCCGCATCTTGGTGCAGAGCTTGTCGCGCGCGCCGTTCGTGTTCTTGCGGTACTTGGACGCGTACTCGGCGTTGAACACGGGCTTGTTCTTGCTGGTGAAGACCGTGTAGCCGCCGCACTCGTCGTACTGGTTGCACTGCTCGTTGACCGCCATGTCGAAGTAGGGCTCGAGCTGCGCCAGCTGGTCGACGTCGTTCTTCAGCGCGATCGCCAGGCCGCGGCCGTGCGCCGCGTTGGCGAGGTACTTGTTGTAGTCGAGCTGCGTGGCCGCCGTCAGCGGGAAGCCGGTGCCGTTGGTGTAGCCGTCCACGTTGTCCGGCTCGACGCCGTCGCAGCCCTTGGACACGGCCAGGTCCAGCCGGCTCAGCATCACCGCGCGCACGGTGGCCGAGCGCGTGTCCAGCCACTTCTCGCCTTCCCAGCCGTCCAGCGCGTTGCCCATGTCGGCGGCGTTGAAGCGGTTGAAGTCGGAGCGCCAGTTCTCCGAGCTGCCGGCCGAGAAGTAGCACAACACCTTGCGGCCCTGCGCCTTCAACTGCGCGATCGTCTGCGCGGAGGTGTCGAACAGGTCGATGTCGTAGACGGCCACGTTGTAGCCGGTGTTGAGCGTGCCGCTCAGCTGCCACTGCCAGGTCGTCGCGACGCCGGGCTTCCACCACGACTGCGCCTGGGCACCAGTGGTGGCGGCGAGCGCGGCGGCGGCGGCGACGAGGCCGGTGGCCATCGAACGGATCAGCGATCGTTTCATGAGTTCTCCTGTGGGTCGGGCCGTGTGCCGGCCCGGGTGTTGTGGAACCCCCAACGTCCTCTCCGGGAAGCCGGCGTCAGAACTTGATGCTCGCGCCGATCGTGAACGCCCGGCCCCAGCGGTTGTAGCCCTGAGGCAGCGTGATGGAGCCGTTGCCCAGCGTGTACTCCTGCTTGGCGTCGGTCAGGTTGCGGCCCTCGATCGAGAGCTTCAGCCACTTGTTGAACTCGTAGGACGCCTGCGCGGTCACCCAGGTGATCGCCTTGGCGCGCTCGTTGAAGCCGGGGCCGATCACGTTGATCGCCGAGACGAAGTCGTCGGTGTGGTCGGCCGTCGCGCTCAGGCTCCACGGGCCCTTCTCGTACAGCAGGCTCAGCGAGGAGGTCGCCGGCGCGATGCCTTCGAGCGGCCGCTTCTCGCCGCCGACCCAGCTGTCCGAGCGGTTGCGCGTGTACTGCGCCCGCACGCCCAGGCCGTTGTCCCACAGGTGCTGGAAGCCGATCTCCATGCCGCGCACCTTGGCCTTGTCGCCGTTGATCGGCTTCATCACATTGAAGAGATGGCCCGGCACGCCGATGTCCACGCCGGTCTGCCAGCTGGTGGTGATCTGGTTCTTGATGTCCTTCTGGAACACCGCGAAGGTCAGCGCCGAGTTGCGGGCGTAGTACCACTCCAGCGAGGCGTCGTACTGCTTGGCGCTGTAGGGCTTGAGGTCGGCGTTGCCGCCGAAGACCTGGGTGAAGTCGCCCCAGGCCACGCTGGCCGTGGTGCTGGTGGGTGCGAGCTGCTCGACCGAGGGCCGCGCCATCGTCTTGGCCGCGCCCAGGCGCAGCTGCAGCTGGTCGGTGAAGTGCCAGACGAAGTTGGCCGACGGCAGGCCGAAGGTGTACGAGGCGTCCTGCCCGATCTGTGTCGGCGCGGCATAGACCGCGGTGTAGTTGAAGGGGCCGTTCTCGGTCAGGCTCTCGATCTTGGCGTCCCAGGCCCTGGCCGAGGTCTTGGTCTTGACCAGGCGCACGCCGATGTCCGCGTTCCAGCGCTCGCCGGAGAGGTCGGCCTCGATGAAGAAGGAAGTGGTCTTCTCGCGCACGCGGTAGCTCTGCAGCGGGTTCCACACCGGCGCGGCCAGGCTGAAGTCGTAGCTGCCGCCGTCGGGGCGCGGCTTGCCGTTGTAGGCCTGCAGCGCCGCGAGGTAGTTGGGCACGTCGAAGCCCAGGAAGCTGCGCGGGAAGCTGCCGCTGACGCCGTTCATGAAGTTTGGCGGGCTCAGGTGCTGGTCCAGCACGTTGCCGCCGAGCTGGCCGACGTTGATCGCGTTGGCGCCGGAGTAGTAGTTCTCGCCGCCGTTGATCGCGTTGTCGACCAGGTCGCGGTGCTTGTCGCGCCGGGTGCTCTGCACGCCGAACTGGATCTGGTCGACGTTGAAGCGGTCCACCGACCACGCGCCGTTCAGCGTCAGGCCGCGGATCTTGTCGTCGATGTTGTCGCCGCTCAGGCCCAGGTAGTGGGTGTTGAAGTCGCTGGCGCCGAACTGGCCGCCGGCCAGGCCGTTGATCAGGTCGCGGCCGTCGGCGAAGGTCGTGCTGATGCTGGGCACCTGCGAGCCGGTCAACTGCACCGTCGTCACATTGGGCTGGTTCATGCGCAGCACCGTGTAGGTGTCCTGCCCGCCCGAATGGCGCTTGGAGGTCGACTGGTACAGATCGCCGCTGAACTTCAGCGTCTCGGTCGCCTTCCACTCGGCGTTGACGCCGTACAGGGCGCTGTCGACGACGCGATGGGTGGTCAGGTTCAGCAGCTCCGGATTGAGCCGCTGCTCCGGGTCCGGGTTGTCCATCGTGAAGCCGGTGACAACCCCGTTGCGGATCTGCATGTTGGACCAGCGACCCGGCGCGAACAGCGTGTAGAAGGACTGCTGGTAGCCGACCTGCGGCGAGTCCAGCCGCGTCCTGATGCCGTCGATGGTGACCTTCAACTGCTCGCTGGGCCGCCACTCGACCTTGCCCGACAGCGCGGTGCGCTTCTTCTGCTCCTGGATGGTGCCGACGCGGAACTGGCCGGGGCCGATCAGGCCTTCCTCGTCGGGGTCGAGCACGCCGTTGCCGTTCGGGTCGATGTTGCCGCCCCAGGCATTGCCGGTCCAGTTGGCGGCCGGGTCGGCGATCGGGTTGCGGGTCCAGCCGCCGTCGTTGCCGGCGGTGTCGGTGCGGACCTTGCGGTCGGCGTAGACCAGACCGACCAGCACGCCCAGTTCCTTGCCGAAGGTGTTGCTGTAGGTGGCCGAGAGCTTGCCGCCGTTGAGCCTGGACATCAGGTTGCGGTCGCCCTCCACGCGCAGCAGGCCGTGCTGGCCGGGCTGGTCGAAGGGACTGGCGGAGCGCAGGTTGACCAGGCCGCCGATCGCGCCTTCCATCACCGAGGCCTGCGCCGACTTCACCACGTCGGCGCCGCTGATGATGTCCGACGGCAGCACGTCGAAGGCGAAATCGCGGCCCTCGCCATCGGTGGCCAGGATGCGGTTGTTGAAGGTCGTCAGCGTGTATTCCGGCCCCAGGCCGCGCACGCTGACCTTCTGGCCCTCGCCGCCGGCGGTCCGCGAGATCGACACGCCGGTGATGTGGCTCAGCGAGTCGGCCACGTTGTCGTCCGGGAAGCGGCCCAGCTCGGTCGCGCTGATGCTGTCCTGCACGCCCGAGGCACTGCGCTTGAGGTTGAGCGAGCGCTGCAGGCTGGCGCGGGTGCCGGTGACCTCGACGCGCTCGAGCGTCTGGTCGGCGTCCCTGGCCTTGGCGTCGGCCTTGGCTTCCGACGCCGCCGGCGCCGGTGGCTGCACCTGCGCCTGGGCCGCGCCCATGGCGGCCAGCGCGGCGATCGCCGCGGCGGCGGCGACGGGCCGCGGCGCGAATCGGGCGGTCAGGAGGGAGGACTGGGGAGCTCGCATCTCAGGGTTCCTTGTGTTGGCTGGCGGCTTGCGGCAAGTCTACGCAGTCTTTCGAATGATTTCGCATATCGTTTTTACCGACGTTTTGTCTTTCGCTTATCACTTTGACGAAAGAATTAGGACGGTCGAATCACCTTCAATCGTGCCACCACACCCCTCGCATCCACGGGTTTTCCCTCGAAATCAAGCCTTTCAGGCCTTGCTGACGCTTCTTCCGTTGTGTTTTCAATTTCGCTGCACTATTCTTTCGTTCGAAAGCTCAATCCTTCGAACGAGACGAAAGCGATTCATGCAACGACCCTGGCTGACCTACGCGCTGATCACCACCCTGTTCTGGGGCGCCTGGGGCGCGCTGACCGGCCTGTCCTCGGCGCGCGGCTTTCCGGACACGCTGGTCTACGTCGTGTGGGCGCTGACCATGGTCCCGCCGGCGCTGATCGTGCTGGCGCGCGCCGGCTGGCGGCTGCAGCGCGACCGGCGCGCGGTGGTGCAGGGTCTCACGGTGGGCTTGCTCGGCGCTGGCGGGCAGATGCTGCTGTTCCGCGCGGTGGAAAGCGGCCCGGCCTACCTGATCTTCCCGATCGTGTCGCTGTCGCCGGCGGTGACGATCGCGCTGTCCTTCGGGCTGCTGCGCGAGCGCACCGGCAAGCTCGGCGTGGCCGGCATCGTGCTGGCGCTGTGCGCGCTGCCGCTGTTCGACTTCCAGCCCGGCCAGCAAGGCCAGCCGCTGGGCGCCTGGTTCGCGCTGGCGCTGGTGGTGATGGCGGCCTGGGGCCTGCAGGCCTATTTCCTGAAGACCGCCAACAACGCCGCCAGCGCCGAGAGCGTCTTCTTCTACATGACCGTCAGCGCGCTGCTGTGCATCCCTGCCGCGCTGTGGATGACCGACTTCTCGCGTCCCATCCCCTGGGGCTGGGACGGCCCCGGCCTGGCGGCCGCCATCCAGGTGCTGAACGCGATCGGCGCGCTGACGCTGGTCTACGCCTTTCGCCACGGTCAGGCGCTGGTGGTCTCGCCGCTGGTCAACGCCGGCGCGCCGCTGCTGACGGCGCTGGCCTCGATGGCGATGAGCGGCAGCGCGCCCGGCGGCACCAAGCTCGCCGGCGTGGCGCTGGCGCTGCTCGCCGCGCTGCTGCTGGCGCTCCAACCCGAAGGCGAGGCCAAGGCCTGACCGCCGGGTCCCGGCCCCGCCACGCCCCAGCCACACCGCGTCCACACGCATTGCCCCCGGACAGGAAGGACCTCCCTTGAAGCTCATGCTCGATCTCGTGCGGCGCCACCGGCAGTCGGCGTCCGCCAGCGCGATCTCCGCCACGATCTCCACCTCGGCCGACGGCCCGGCCGTCGGCATCCCGTCGATGTGCTCGGCGCATCCGGTCGTGCTGGCGGCGACGCTGCGCGAGTGCGCCGCGCTCGGCCGGCCGGCGCTGATCGAGGCGACATCCAACCAGGTCAACCAGGACGGCGGCTACACCGGCATGACGCCGATCGACTTCCGCCGCTTCGTCGAATCGCTGGCCCGCATCGAGGGCCTGGCGCCGGAGCTGCTCGTGCTGGGCGGCGACCACCTCGGGCCCAACGCCTGGCGCCGATTGCCCGCGGCGCAGGCGATGGCCAAGGCCGAGGTGATGGTGGCGCAGTACGTCGCGGCGGGCTTCCGCAAGATCCACCTGGACTGCTCGATGTCCTGCGCCGACGACCCGGTGCCGCTGCCCGAGCCCGAGATCGCGGCCCGCGCGGTGCGGCTGTGCCTGGCGGCCGAGCAGGCCTGGCGCGAGGCGCCCGACCGCGGCGAGCCGCCGGTCTACGTCATCGGCACCGAGGTGCCGGTGCCGGGCGGCGCGCACGAGGACCTGGACGAACTGGCGGTGACCTCGCCCGAGGCGGCCGGCGCGACGCTGGCGCTGCACCGCGAGGCCTTCGCCGCGGCCGGCCTGGACGCGGCCTGGGCGCGGGTGATCGCGATGGTGGTGCAGCCGGGGGTCGAGTTCGACCACCACAAGGTCATCGACTACCGGCCGGAGAAGGCCCGCGCGCTGAGCGCCTTCATCGAATCGCAGCCGGGCCTGGTTTTCGAGGCGCACTCGACCGACTACCAGACGCCGCAGCGGCTGGCGCAACTGGCGCGCGACCACTTCGCGATCCTCAAGGTCGGGCCCGGCGCCACCTTCGCGCTGCGCGAGACGCTGTGGGCGCTGGCCGCCGTGGAGCACGAGTGGCTGGGCCGCGGCGGTCGCGACGCCAAAGAGGACGGCCTCATCGGCACGGTGCTCGGCGTGATGCGCGCCGAGCCCGAGCACTGGCGCCCCTACTACCAGGACCCCGCGCGCCTGCAGGTGGACCTGGCCTACAGCCTGAGCGACCGCATCCGCTACTACTGGGCGCATCCCAAGGTCCAGGCCGCCTGCGCGGCGCTGCTGGACCGGTTGGAGCACTCCCCGCCGCCGCTGACGCTGCTGAGCCAGTTCCTGCCACGCCAGTACGACGCGATCCGCGACGGCCGCCTGCGCAACCGTCCGGCGGAGCTGCTGCGCGATGGCGCGGCGCAGTCGCTGCGTCCCTACCTCGCCGCCTGCGCCGCCTGAGCGACGGGCGCCCTCCTCCAGAACCCGACCTGCCACGATGAGCCTGCTCCACTTCGCCCCCGCCGACCTCGATCGCCGCGGCGCGGCCCACACCGCCCGAGAGATCGCCCAGCAACCCGAGGTGTGGCGCGCCGTGCATGCGCTGGTGGCGTCCCGGCGCGAGGCGCTCGACGCCTTCCTGCAGCCGCTGCTGGCGCGGCCCGACCTGCGCATCGTGCTCACCGGCGCCGGCAGCTCGGCCTTCATCGGGCAATGCCTGGCCCCGGCGCTGCTGCAGCAGCTGGGCGCGCGGCCCGGCATCCGCGTCGAGGCGATCGCCACCACCGACATCGTCTCGAGCCCCGCCCAATGCCTGCAGCCCGGCGTGCCGACGCTGCTGGTGTCGTTCGCGCGCTCGGGCAACAGCCCCGAGAGCCTGGCCGCGGTCGACCTGACCGATGCCACGGTCGATGAATGCCACCACCTGGCCGTCACCTGCGCGGCCGAGGGCACGCTGGCGCGGCGGCTCGGCGCGCACCCGCGCGCCCAGGTGCTGCTGCTGCCGGACGAGACCCACGACCGCGCCTTCGCGATGACGTCCAGCTTCACCGGCATGCTGCTCGCCGCCGCCTGGGCCTTCGGGCTGCCGCTGCCCACGCCGCAGGCGCTGGGCGACGCGGCCACGCGGCTGCTGGCCAGCGAGGCGGATCGCCTGGTGGCGCTCAGCGAGCAGCCCTTCGAGCGCGTCGTCGTGCTGGGCAGCAACGGCCTCAAGGGCCTGGCCCACGAGGCGGCGCTGAAGATCCTGGAGCTGACCGACGGCCGGCTGGTGGCGCTGGCGGATTCGCCGCTGGGCTTCCGGCATGGGCCCAAGACGGTGCTGAACGAGCGCACGCTGGTGCTGATCCTGATGTCCAACGACAGCTACACCTGCCGCTACGACCAGGACCTGCTGCGCGAGCTGCGCCGCCAGGGCCGCGGCCGCGTCGTCGCGCTGAGCACGGCGGCGCTCAACGGCACCGACGCGCTGTCCGAGGACGACGTGCTGCTGGACCTGCCGGCCAACGTGCCCGACCTGGCGCTGGCGCCGGTGGCGCTGGTCTTCGGGCAGTGCCTGGCGCTGCTGGCCTCGCTCAAGCTGGGCATCACGCCGGACAATCCGAGCGCATCCGGCACCGTGACCCGCGTGGTCAGCGGCGTCACCATCCACCCGCATCCGCAGGGCTGACTCCCGATGAGCGCGATGACATCGACGATCGCCGACGACCACCAGCGCGCGGCTGACCGCGACGCGGTCTACCTCGGCATCGACGGCGGCGGCACGAAGACCAGCTTCCTGCTGCTGGCCGGCGACGGCCGTCTGCTGGCGCGGCATGTGTCGACGACCAGCTACTACCTGGAGATCGGTTTCGACGCGCTGCGCGCGCTGCTGCACGAGGGCATCGCCCAGACGCTGCGGCAGGCGGGACTGAGCCACGCATCGGTGCGCTCGGCCTTCGCCGGGCTGCCGGCGCATGGCGAGGACAGCGCGCTGCTGCCGGCCTTCGACGCGCTGCTCGCGGACCTGCCGCTCGCGCGGGTCGGCAACGACATGGTGTGCAGCTGGGCGGGCTCGCTCGGCGGACGCGACGGCATCAGCCTGGTCGCGGGCACCGGCTCCATTGCCTATGGCGAGTGGCGGGGCCGGGGCGCACGCAGCGGCGGCTGGGGCGAGGTCTTCGGCGACGAGGGCTCGGCCTACTGGCTGGCGCGCGAGGGCCTGGCGCTGTTCTCGCGCATGGCCGATGGGCGCGCGGCGCCCGGGCCCTTGCTCGCGCTGGTGCGACGGCATTTCGGACTGGCGCACGACCTCGATGTCTGCGCGGCGGTCAACGGCGCCGCGGCGCGCAGCCGTCTCGCACAGCTGGCGCGGCTGGTCTCGGCCGCGGCGGCCGAGGGCGATGCGCAGGCCGCGGCCCTGCTGGCACGCGCCGGGGAGGAACTGGCGCTGCTCGCGGCCGGCGTGGCGCGGCAGCTGGATCTCCCGGCTGATGCAGCGGTCGAGGTGTCGTACACCGGCGGCGTCTTCGAGGCCGGCGATGCGGTCACCGGCGCGCTGCGGGCGGCGATGGCGAAGTCGCTGCCGAATGCGGTGCTCGTGGCACCGAGGTTCGGGCCGGAGCTGGGCGCGGCGATGTATGCGGCGCGGTTGGCCGGGGCGCGGCTGGAGCCGGACACGCACGCCGTTGCCGCGCTGGCGCGCTGAGCGAGCGCCATCCGGCCGCCGCTTCGGCGCCCTCTCACTCACTGGCTTCCGAACGCAGCGACCTCGATATCATTCGAAAGTTCACGTCTTCCGGATCCTCATGTCCACCACCCGCGCCCCGAGTCCCACGTCCGCCGACAAGCGTGACGCCTCGCTGCTGATCGACGAGCGGCGCCAGCTGATCCGCGACCAGGTGCAGGCGCAGGGGCGGGTCACGGTGGAGGAACTGGCCGAGCGTTTCGGCATCTCGGTGGTCACCATCCGCAGCGACCTCAACGCGCTTGCCGCCGGCGGCGCGCTGCTGCGGACGCACGGCGGCGCGCTGGCGCATCGCGACACCGAGGAGGTGCCGATCAGCGTCAAGCAGAAGCTGCATCACGAGCAGAAGGTGCGCATCGCCATCGAGGCGGCGAAGCTGATCCGCGACGGCGAGACGGTGATGCTGGACTCGGGCTCGACCACCGAGGAGATCGCCAAGCAGATCCGCGGCCTGCGGCTGCAGTCGCTGAACGTGATCACGAATGCGCTGAACATCGCGATGCTGCTGGCGACGGTGCCTGGCGTGAACGTGATCATGCCGGGCGGGCTGCTGCGGCCGAACTCGTACTCGCTGTCGGGCCCGCAGGCGGTGACCGCGCTGCAGAGCCTGTACGCGGATCGCCTCTTCCTCGGCGTGGACAGCCTGGATCCGGAGATCGGCGTCATGACGCCGCACCTGCTGGAGGCGCAGCTGAACGCGCAGATGATGAAGATCGCGCGCCAGGTGGTCGCGGTCGCGGATGCGTCCAAGCTGATGAAGCGCAACCTGTCGGTGATCGCGCCCGTCGAGCAGCTCGACCTGCTGATCACCGACAAGGACGCCGACGAGGCCATCGTCAGCGAGCTGCGGCGCCGCGGCGTCGAGGTCGTGCTGGCCTGAACGGCCCGGCGTCGCGCGGCCCGCGGGCCCGATCAGCGCTTGAACTGCGCGCAGGGATCCTCGCGCGACGGCGCGGGCGCGCGCTCGACGCGGTCGTAGCCGCCGGCGGGCGCGGCGCTGCCGGGCTCGAGGTAGGCGACGGCGTCGATGTCCATCGACGGCACGCCGGCCGCCTGCAGGTAGACCGGCACCGCGAGGTCGCGTCGCACGTGGCCGTTGCCGGCGATCAGCACGACCCGCTTCGCGCCCGCCTCGCGGGCGTCGAGCATCGCCCGCGCCATCGCCGCATCGCGGGCCCGCTGGGCTTGCACCATGCCGGGCAGCATCGCCTCGGGCATCGCGCCGCAGTGGCCGTCCTGGATGTCCTGGCGCAGCGCGTCCTGCTGTGCGCTGTTCCATGCGGTGCGCTCGCGCAGCGCGAGCAGGTCGGCGGGCCAAGCCGCGTCGCCTTCACGGACGATGCGGCGGACCTGGTCGCGATCGATGTTGCCGCCGCGGACTTCGGCGCCGGACTGCAAGACGGCCTCGAACAGCGGCTGGTGCAGCGGCCAGCGCCAACTCTTGCGGTCGAGCTTCGCGGCATCGATGACGGCATTCACGTCGCCGGGCGCCGCCTGGCGCGCGCGCGCGACCGCCGCATCCTCGCTGCGCGAGAACTGCTCGAAGACGACGACCGTGCGCGGCTCCTGCGCGATCAGGCGGCGCAGCTGCTCGGCGCGGGCGCGGTGGTGCTCGGGGTTGTCGTGGAGCTCGCCGAGCAGGACGAACGGCGGTTCGGACCGGGCGGCCGGCACCGAGACGGTCGGCGCCGAGCGCAAGTCCACCGAGGCGACGGAGGCGGAGGCGGAGGCCGCCGAGCGTGCCGTGGCCGTGGCTGTCGTCGAAGACGCGCAGGCTGCGAGCAGCAGCGGGGCCAGCGCCAGCGCGGCGCTACGGAAGGCGATGTTCATGGTCGATCCTGGAAGACAGGGAAACGGGAACAGGCCTGCCGAGCGATAGCTGGGTCGGGCGGAGGGTCTGCGGCGGATTGTCGCCGCCGCGCGGGGCCGGACCGGCTCCCGCGTTCAGCGCATGGGTGCGTCGGTGCGCCGGCCCTTCAACGGATCGTCGTCACCGACCGCATCGCCTTCACCGCGCCCTCGCCCATCGCGGCGCCGAAGCGCTTGGCGATGCGTTCGGCGACGTTGTCGCGCGGCGTGTAGTCGACGACCTCCTCGGCCTTCACCACCTCGCGGGCGACGTAATCCAGGTTGCCGGTGCCGTCGGCCAGACCCAGCTTGATCGCCTGCTCGCCGTTCCAGAACAGGCCCGAGAACATCTCCGGCGTTTCCTTCAGGCGCGCGCCGCGGCCCTCGCGCACGACGGCGATGAACTGCTGGTGGATCTGGTCCAGCATCGCCTGCGCATAGGCCTGCTGCTTGGGCGTGACCGGCGAGAACGGATCCAGCATCCCCTTGTTCTCGCCCGCGGTCATCAGGCGGCGCTCGACGCCGACCTTCTTCATCACCTCGGTGAAGCCGAAGCCGTCCATCAGCACGCCGATCGAGCCCACCACCGAGGCCTTGTCGACATAGATCTCATCGGCGCCCGCCGCGATGTAGTACGCGCCCGAGGCGCAGATCTCCTCGACCACCGCGTAGACCTTCTTGTTGTGCAGCGCCTTCAGGCGCTTGAGCTCGTCGTTGACGATGCCCGCCTGCACCGGGCTGCCGCCGGGCGAGTTGATGCGCAGCACCACCGCCTCCGAGCCCTGGTCCTCGAACGCGGCCTTCAGCGCGGCGTTGATCAGCTCGGCGCTGGCCTCGGTGTCCGGCGCGATCTCTCCGCGCACCTCCACCAGCGCGGTGTGCGGGCCGGTGGTCGCGCCGCCGTGGTGCCGGGTCGAGAACATGGACCAGACCAGCAGCAGGAACAGCGTCACCCAGATCAGGCGGAAGAAGGTCTTCCAGCGCCGGTCGCTGCGGCGGTCGCGCAGGTAGTCATGGGCGAACTGCTCGATCACGTGTTCATAACGCCCGGGCAGGCCGGTCGCGGGCGTCGCCGGGGCCGGCGCGGCCGATGCGTTCGCGGGGGCAGGAGCGGATGCCGGGCTGGGCGCCGGCTTCAGCATGTCCTCGGGCCGCGGCGTCGCGTCGGGGATGGGACGCGGCAGGTCGGAGTCGTTGTCTTGGCTCATTCAATCCTCGAAGGCTGGCCGCGTGTCGCGGGAGGGATACCAGAAGACCTGGCCGTCGCGCTCGCGCACGTCGAGCTTGGTCAGGCCGATGCGGCCGCACATGCCGGTGACGCAGCGCCCGTCTCGCGGGTGGTACACGGCGCCATGGATGCTGCAGATGATGTATTCCTTCCGGCTGTCCAGGAACTCGCCTTCCTGCCAGTCCATCTCGGTGGGCACGTGGGCACAGCGGTTGAGGTAGCCGACGACCTCGCCGTCGAAGCGCAGCGTGAAGGCCGATGCCGGCTGGCGGAAGTGCAGCACGTCGAAGGTGTGCGCGCGGCCGCGCTCCTCCAGCTCGGCGGAGGCGCACAGCGGCACGGGGGACGGGTCTTGCTCGGGGGGCATGGGGAGGGAACGGTCGGGGGAATCGGGCATGGGCCCTCAGGCGTGGGCCAGCAGCCAGTCGCGCAGCGTCGGCACGTCGTGCGCGACCAGCAGCGGCTCGAAGTCCCGCAGCGACTCGTGCGCATGGGCGCCGTAGGTCACCGCGATCGCCGGGCAGCCCGCGTTGCGCGCCAGCTGCAGGTCGTGGGTCGTGTCGCCGATCATCAGCGTGCGCTCGGGATCGGCGCCGAACTCGCGCATCAGCTCCAGCAGCATCTGCGGGTTGGGTTTGCCGGCGGTCTCGTCGGCGGTGCGGGTGCCGTCGAACAGCGTCGTCATCTCGACCGCGGCCAGCGCCTCGTCCAGGCCCCGGCGGCTCTTGCCGGTCGCCACCGCCAGCCAGTGGTGGCGCGCCTTGAGGTCCCGCAGCAGCCCGGGCACGCCGTCGAACAGCGTCACCTCGTGGGCGGACGCGAAGTAGTGATGGCGATAACGCTGACCGAGCTCCGGATAACGCGTCCGGTCCAGCCCCGGCAGCGCATATTCCAGCGCCTCGATCAGACCCATGCCGATGACGTAGGCGGCGCGCTCGCGCGAGGGCGGCTCCAGGCCCAGGTCGGCGGCGGCCGCCTGCATGCAGCGCACGATCAGCGCGGTGGAATCGAACAGGGTGCCGTCCCAGTCGAAGACGATCAGGTCGAAGCGTTGAGGCATGGCGTCAAGGGGCGGGTCGTCAGGGGCGGGTCGTCAGGGCGCCGGGCGGCGCAGCGCGGCCAGGAGTGTCTCGCACTCGGGCGGCAGCGGCGCGCTCAAGGCCAAGGTCTCGCCGGTGGCGGGATGCGTGACGCGCAGCTGGCGCGCGTGCAGGAACATCCGGTCGAAGCGCAGCGCGCCGCGCGCGAGCGCGCGGTTGGCCTCGAAGTCGCCGTATTTCGGATCGCCGACGATCGGATGGCCCTCGTGGGCCAGGTGCACCCGGATCTGGTGCGTGCGCCCGGTCTTGATGGTCACGTCCAGCAGGCTGTAGCCGGCGTCGTCCGGCGTCCGACCCGGGAGGGCCTCCATCACCTTCACCAGGCTGATCGAGCGCTTGGCCTGGTCCGCCTGCGGATCGCCCGGGTTGGGGACCGCCCGCACCCAGCGCTCGCCGTCGCTGCCGACGAACTTGAGCAGCGGGACGTCCACCACCTTCCTGGACTTCGCCCACGCGCCGCTCACCAGCGCCGCGTAGGTCTTGCCGGTTTCGCGGTCGCGCAACTGGTCCTGCAGGTGCGTCAGCGCGCTGCGCTTCTTGGCGATCATCAGCAGGCCGGAGGTCTCCTTGTCCAGCCGGTGCACCAGCTCCAGGAACTTCGCCTGCGGCCGCGCGCGACGCAGCTGCTCGATCACGCCGAAGCTGACGCCCGAGCCACCATGCACCGCGACGCCGGCGGGCTTGTCGACGACGATCAGGTGCTCGTCCTCGAAGACGATGGGGAATTCGCGGGCGGGGATGGCGGGCTCGGCGGGTTTCTCCGCCAGCCGCACCGGCGGCACGCGGACGACGTCGCCCACTTCCAGGCGCGAATCGGCCGAGCAGCGGCCCTTGTTGATGCGCACCTCGCCGGACCGGATGATCCGGTAGACCAGCGTCTTGGGCGCGCCCTTGAGCTCGCGGATCAGGAAGTTGTCCAGCCGCTGACCGGCGGAACCGTCGTCCACCGTCAGCAGCCGCACCTGCGCCGGGGCCGAAGCCGACTCCGACACGGCCGGCGCCGGCGGCACCGGGGCCGTGGTGGCCCGCGCCGCGGGACGGGTCACCGGGGGTGGAGCGCCCTTGGCGCGTCCCGGTTTGACGGGGCTCGCCCCCCTCGTGGCACTGCGGGCAGTCCCTGGGGCGGCCTTGCGGGCTTTAGCCCCTATAATGCTGCTTGCCACGTTTGCGTTGTAAGTATTTGATTTTTCTCATTTTACTCGGACGTGAGCGTTCGAGTCCGACGAGAACGTGGCATTGAGCGGCCATTGTGAGTAGGCTGCTCATTACTTTTGGTGATGCAACATCAGGTCATCGCGTCGAGTCCGCTTCCCAAAGCGAGCGGGCAGTCACGAGGGCCGGATGGCAGAGCAACGTCGTCAGAACCATTGCTCACGCGGTCGACCGCATCCTCGGATGTCGGCAGGCGGCGCGGGCAGCACAACAAGGTTTCACGACGTCAGCGAGGGGGCGCAAGTCCCGGCGCTGACGTCAGCACCCAGGCCCCGTTTCCGGATGTTTTCCTCGGTCTTTCCCACCCCCCGCCGCCTGCGAGCGCGTGTTGGCTTCGTCCACACGCCGGGCTCCGGCCGTGGTCGGGTCGCGCCTGAAGCGGCGCGCAGGCGGACCGGAACAGACGACCCGGGGCCCGCGGTGCACGCGCCAACGCTGCAGCGCTGAACGGTCAACGCGCCGTTCAATTGCAGTCCAGGGCGATCCTTTCATTGGTTCTTTCGCGTTTCTCGTGCATCGGTCGAATCGCCCGCCGGTGAATAGCCGGCAGCGGTTCACTTGAAGATGCGCGCCAGCGGCTTGGCCCTGGCGTGGAGGAGAACTGATGAAACGCATGCTGATCAACGCGACGCAGCAGGAAGAGCGTCGCCTGGCCATCGTCGATGGCCAGAAGCTGCTGGACTTCGAGACTGAAATCGAAGGCCGCGAGCAGCGCAAGGGCAACATCTACAAGGCGGTGGTGACGCGCGTCGAGCCGTCGCTGGAAGCCTGCTTCGTGGACTACGGCGAGGACCGCCACGGCTTCCTGCCCTTCAAGGAGATCTCGCGCCAGTACTTCCGGGACGGCGCCGACGTGCGCTCGGCCAAGATCCAGGACGTGATCAAGGAAGGCCAGGAACTGCTGGTCCAGGTCGAGAAGGAAGAGCGCGGCAACAAGGGCGCGGCGCTGACGACCTTCGTGTCGCTGGCCGGTCGCTACCTGGTGCTGATGCCCAACAACCCGCGCGGTGGCGGCGTCTCGCGCCGCATCGAGGGCGAGGACCGTGAGGAACTCAAGGAAGCGCTGGACCAGCTCGAATATCCCAAGGGCATGTCGCTGATCGCGCGCACCGCGGGCATCGGCCGTTCCGCCGCCGAGCTGCAGTGGGACCTGAACTACATGCTCAAGCTGTGGACCGCCATCGACGAGGCGGCCCAGGGCGGCAAGGGCGCGTTCCTGATCTATCAGGAGTCGTCGCTGGTGATCCGCGCGATCCGCGACTACTTCACCGCCGACATCGGCGAGATCCTGATCGACACCGACGACATCTTCGAGCAGGCCCATCAGTTCATGACCCACGTGATGCCGGAGACGGCACACAAGGTCAAGCGCTACCGTGACGACGCGCCGCTGTTCAGCCGCTTCCAGATCGAGCACCAGATCGAGACGGCCTTCAGCCGCACGGTGAACCTGCCGTCGGGCGGCGCCATCGTGATCGACCACACCGAGGCGCTGGTCTCGGTGGACGTGAACTCGGCGCGCGCCACCCGCGGCGGCGACATCGAGGAAACCGCCACCCGCACCAACCTGGAAGCCGCCGACGAGATCGCGCGCCAGATGCGTCTGCGGGACCTGGGCGGCCTGATCGTCGTGGACTTCATCGACATGGAGGAGTCCAAGAACCGCCGCGAGGTCGAACAGCGCCTGCGCGACGCGCTGCGCCAGGACCGCGCCCGCGTGCAGTTCAGCTCGATCAGCAAGTTCGGCCTGCTGGAGCTGAGCCGCCAGCGCCTGCGTCCGGCGCTGAGCGAAGGCAGCCACATCACCTGCCCGCGCTGCAACGGCACCGGCCACATCCGCGACACCGAATCGTCGGCGCTGCAGATCCTGCGCATGGTCCAGGAAGAGTCCATGAAGGACAACACCGCGGCCGTGCACGTGCAGGTCCCGGTGGAAGTGACCAGCTTCCTGCTCAACGAGAAGCGCACCGAGATCACCAAGATCGAGCTCAAGCAGCGCGTGACCGTGCTGCTGGTGCCCAACAAGCATCTGGAGACGCCGAACTACAAGCTCGAGCGCCTGCGCCACGACGATCCGCGCCTGGAGAACCTGCAGGCGAGCTACACGATGATCGAGGAGCCGCAGGAAGAGGTGGGCATCACCCGCCGCGGCGCCGAGAAGAAGAACAAGCAGGAGCCGGTGATCAAGGGCCTGATGCCGGAGCAGCCGGCACCGATGCCCGCGCCGGCACCCGCGCCCAAGGCGGCGGAACCGGTGGTCGCGGCGCCCGCGCCGACGGCTCCCGCGGCGCCGGTCGCGGCGGGCGGTGGTTTCTTCGGCTGGATCAAGAACCTGTTCGGCGGCGCGCCCGCGCCGGCCCCGGCGCCCGCTGCCGAAGCGAAGGCCGCCGAGCCGGCCAAGAAGGAACGCGGCGAGCGCGGCGATCGTGACCGCAACGCCCGTGGCGAGCGCGGTGACCGCAACCGCCGTGGCGAGCGTGGTGAACGCGGCGACCGTGCCGAGCGTGGTGACCGTGGTGACCGCAACGAGCAGAAGGCCCGTGACGGCAAGCCGCGCGGCGAAGGCAAGCCGCAGCAGGAAGGCCGCGGCGAGCGTCCGGAGCGTGGCGAGCGCGGCGACCGTGCCGAACGCGGTGAGCGCGGTGAGCGCGGTGAGCGCAACCGTCGCAACGAGCGCGCCGACAAGCCGGAGCAGGCCGTCGAAGGCGCACCGCGCCAGGAACGCGCGGAGCGTGGCGATCGTCCGGAACGGGGCGAGCGCGGTGATCGTGGCGAGCGTGGCGAAGGCCGCCGCCGCCGCGAGGAGCGCGCCGCCGAGGTGACGCAGGAGCAACTCGCGCCGCTGGCCGGCACCGAGACCGCCAACACCGAGTCGCCGATCGCTTTCGCCGACACCCAGCCGCTGGAGACGCCGCTGGAAACGCCGCTGGGCGAGGCCGGCGAAGAGCGTCAAGGCCGTCGCCGTCGCCGTCGCGGCAACCGCGGTGAGCGTGGCGCCGAAGGCATCGAGGGCGCGGAGCAGGTCGAAGGCACGCTGGTCGAAGGCCAGGCGCCGGAAGCGGGCGAGGCCTCGTTCGCCGAGGGCGCCGAGTCCGCCGCCGCACCGGTCGTCGAGGGCGAAGCCCCCGCCGAAGCCGTTGAAGGCGCCGAAGGCGAAGGCCGTGGTGAAGGCCGCCGCCGTGGCCGGGGTCGCGACCGCTATCGTCGCGACCGCCGCGAAGGCGAAGGCGCTCCCGCCGAAGGCGGCGAGGGTGCGAACGGCCTGATCGCTGAAGGCGAGGTCGCTTCGCCGGCCGTGGCCGCGCTGGATGGCATCGTCCTGGACGCGGGTGCCGCGCCGAAGCAGCTGGAACTGGGCGAATCGCCGAAGCAGGCGCCGGCGCAAGCCGTCGCGCCCGCACCGGTGGCTGCCGCGCCGGCTCCGGCCGCCGCCCCGGTCGTGCCGCGCTTCGAGCTGCCGATGACCGAGCTCAGCGCCGTCGCCGATGGCGCCGGCCTGGTCTGGGTCAACAGCGATGCCGACAAGATCGCCGCCGCCCAGGCCGCGATCGCCGCCGAGCCTGCCCCGGCACCGCTGGGCCGCGAGCCGGCACCGGTCGTGGTGGTCGACGACGGCCCGCTGGTGCTGGTCGAGACCCGCAAGGACCTCAGCCAGTTCAAGCTGCCCTTCGAGGCCTGATCGCCCGCATGAACTCCCTCTCCCGCTTGCGGGAGAGGGATGGGGTGAGGGCCGGCCTCCGCAGGTGCGCCTGATGGAGACCCCTCACCCCTCCCTCTCCCTGTCCGCGGGGAGAGGGTGTCATCGAGGCACGAGTTGATTTCGCAAGAGCCGCCGAGTTACCCCCGGCGGCTTTCCTTTTGGGGCGTCACAAGCGCCCGACGACACGACGGAGACTTCCCTTGAACACCTCCACCATCGCTGCCCCGGGCGGCGCCGCCGGCAGCGCCGCGCAGGCCGCGCCCAAGATGCCGCCGCAGATCCCCTTCATCATCGCCAACGAGGGCTGCGAGCGTTTCAGCTTCTACGGGATGCGCAACATCCTGACGGTATTCCTGATGACCAGCCTGCTGCTGGCCATTCCTGAACCGCTGCGCAAGGGCGAGGCCAAGGAGGTGTTCCACACCTTCGTGATCGGCGTCTATTTCTTCCCGCTGCTGGGCGGCTGGCTGTCCGACCGCTTCTTCGGCAAGTACAACACCATCTTCTGGCTGAGCCTGGTGTACTGCGCCGGCCACGCCTGCCTGGCGATCTTCGAGGACAACCTGCGTGGCTTCTACTTCGGCCTGTTCCTGATCGCGCTGGGCTCGGGCGGCATCAAGCCGCTGGTCAGCTCCTTCATCGGCGACCAGTTCGACAAGAGCAACCGCACGCTGGCGCAGAAGGTCTTCGACGCCTTCTACTGGATCATCAACTTCGGCTCCTTCTTCGCCTCGCTGCTGATGCCGATCTTCCTGGACAGGTTCGGCGCCAGCGTCGCGTTCGGCATCCCGGGCGCGCTGATGTTCCTGGCCACCCTGATCTTCTGGAGCGGCCGCCGCAAGTACACCCATGTGCCGGCGGGCCAGTCGCACCGCGATCCGCATGGCTTCCTGAAGGTGGTGCGCACGGCGCTGCTGACGCAGGCGCCGGGCCAGGGTCGCGGCGGCCTGATCGTGGCCGGCCTGGGCGTGGTGCTGGCGATCGGGGCGCTGGCCCTGACGCCCAACCTGGGCTTCGTGATCGCCTTCTGCTCGGCGCTGGTGCTGGTCATGGGCTTCGGCGGCATCGGCGCCTGGATGCAGCTGGAACGCGCCCGGGCGGTGCATCCGGCCGAGGCCGTCGAGGGCGTGCGCCAGGTGCTGCGCCTGCTGGTGCTGTTCGCGCTGGTCACGCCGTTCTGGTCCCTGTTCGACCAGAAGGCCTCGACCTGGGTGCTGCAGGCCGACCAGATGGCCAAACCGGAGTGGTTCAAGTCCTCGATGATGCAGGCGCTCAATCCGGCCCTGGTCATGATCCTGATCCCGTTCAACAACCTGGTGCTGTACCCGCTGCTGGCCCGCCTGGGCCTGAAGGTGACGGCGCTGCGCCGCATGGGCGCGGGCATCGCGTTCGCCGGCTTGGCCTGGATCGTGGTGGGCGGGCTGCAGCTGTGGATCGACGGCGGCCACGCGGTCGACATCACCTGGCAGGTGCTGCCCTACGCGCTGCTGACGCTGGGCGAGGTGCTGGTGTCGGCGACCGGCCTGGAGTTCGCCTACAGCCAGGCGCCGCTGGCGATGAAGGGCGTCATCACCAGCTTCTGGAACCTGTCGGTGACCATCGGCAACTTGTGGGTGCTGCTGGCGAATTCGAGTGTCAAGGGTTCGGCGGTGACGGCCTACATCCAGTCGACCGGCACCAGCGTGACGGCCTTCCAGATGTTCTTCTTCGCCGGCTTCGCGCTGCTGGCGGCACTGCTGTTCGCGCTCTACGCGCGTGGCTACCGCATGCAGGACAACTACCGGGGCTGAAGCTCCATCTCCTCAAGGAAGCGACAACGATGAATCGACTCCTCTCGCTGGCCACCGCGCTGGCCCTCCATGCCGCGATCGCGACGCCGGCGGCGCTGGCACAGACCAGCGTCAAGCTCAACCTGGTGCCGCTGCCGTCGACGCGGCAACAGGTCGACCTGACCATGGACACCCGCATGAACATGTCCATGCGGCTGCCGGCGGACGCGCCCGAGCAGGCGCGCGCCGAGGCCGAGCAGCTGAAGGCCGCCATGCCGTTGACGATGACCATGGCGATGCGCCAGACGCTGTCGACCTCGGCCAAGGCGGCCGATGGCGGCTACACCCTGGATGCGGAGATGGCAACGCTCAAGACCGAGATGCGCAATGCGTCCGGTCAGCTTCAGCCGCTGCCGCCGCCGATGACCTTCCGCTTCAACGCGCGGCTGAAGGACGACCAGTTCGAGCAGATCGACATGCAGCTGCCTGCCACGGCCGCGTCCCAGGCGCTGAGCAAGGAGCTGCAGGAGCAGCTCTTCAACCAGAGCTTCGACTGGATGCGCAAGTTCAACGGCGTGACGCTGAAGGTCGGCGAATCGATCGAGGTGCCGGTCGAGATGAACCTGCCGATGGGCGCGTCCAAGCAGCTGGGCAAGGTGGTGGGCCGCTACACCCTGACCGGCGTGCGCCAGGGCGTGGCGTCGTTCGATGTCGCGGTGACGATGGCCATGGACGTCGCGCTGCCGGTGTCCGCGCCGGCGTCGGCGGCCGCCACCTCTGCCGCCGCCTCCAGCGCGACGGAGGCCACTCCCCCGGCGCCGGCCGCATCCGCGCCGGCCGAGGTGAAGGGCTCGATGACCGCGACCGGCAGCGGCAAGATGGACGTGCGCCTGGCCGACCGTCTGATGCTGCGCAGCACGATGTCGATGACGATGGGCATGGACATGGCGGGACCGCAGGGCAAGCTGCTGCGCATGGACACGCAGATGAACATGGCCAGCACCGGCAAGGCCTTGCCCGCTGTGAAGAAAAAGGCCGAGAAGGCCACGCCGGCCAAGCCCGCCAGCAAAGGCTGAGCGCCTGATGCGCGCCGGGGACCCGGCGGCGCCGTGACCAGGACCGCCCGAGGGCGGTCCTTTTTCTTGAGCGCGTCAGCGATCGAGAGCGGCAGCCCAGAACAGCGACAACAGGAAGGTCGCCATCAGCGCCAAGCAAAGCCATCGCTCGCTCTCGAAGAGCTTCACCGACATGTCGGCTTTCGCGTTCGCAACCTCCAAATGGATCGCCTGAGAAATCGCGAGCGCTTCTTGCGCGCTCACGCCGGCGTTGATCAAGGTCCTCGTCGTCTCAACGTTCATTGCATGGCTCCTGGCAAGGGGAACGGAAGGGATCCCACGAGCGAGGCAATCTAGGCGGAAGTGGATCCGGTTTCACTGGCCCATCCATGCGTCGTTGAACGCGCGCGCCTGGAGGGACGCTGCTGCCTCACCGCCGGCGCAGTTCGCGCATGCCGGGCAAGGTCGGGATGACCTCGCGCATCACTTGCTGGAACGCGCGCAGCCGGGCCGGCTGCAGGCGGCGCGACGGATACACGAGCGAGATCGGCAGCGGCGTCGCGCACCAGTCCGGCAGCAGCCGCACCAGGCGCCCTTGCGCGAGGTCGTCGATGACCGCCCATTGCGAGACCAGCGCCAGGCCCAGGCCGCGCCGCGCGGACTCGATCAAGGCAAACAGGCTGTCCGTGCCCAGCCGGGGCCGGAAGCCGATGTGCAGGCTCGCGTCGCCCGTCGCCGCGCGCAGGTCGATGCCGTCCCGGTAGAAGGCCAGCAGCGCCAGCCAGGGCTGCGCGCCGAGCAGCGCCGCGATCTCCTCCGGTGTCTTCCGGTCCAGGCCCTTGGGCAGCTTCTTCGCGAGCGACGGCGCGGCCACCAGCACCCGCGGGACCTCCGCCAGCTGCGTGGCGATCAGATTAGGCTGGCTGATCTCGCCCACGAGCAGGGAGCAGTCGACGTTCTCCCGGCTGAAGTCCGGCAACTGGTCCTGCAGCATCCATTCGACGGACACCCGCGGATGGCGCTTCAGGAAGGCGGCCAGCGGCTCGATCAGCTGGCTCTGCCCGAAGGCATGCGGCACCCGCAGCCGCAGCGTGCCGGAGAGCTCCTCGCCGCCGTCGAGCTCCTCGGCCAGCGTCTGCCAGCCATCGATCAGTTCCTGCGCCTGCGCGGCGCAGCGCTCGCCCTCCTCGGTCAGGCGCAGGCCGCGCGTCGAGCGCTCCACCAGCCGCGCGCCGAGCAGCGATTCGAGCATCTGCACCCGGCGGCTGACCGTCGGCTGGGTGGTCGCGAGCTGCAGCGCCGCCGCGGAGAAACTGCCCGCCTCCGCGACACGGAGGAAGGTCTGCAGCAGTGCGAGGCGGTCCTGGCCGCCGTCCCGGACAAGGTCTTTCATGGGGCGCTTTATACGCCGGGCGTATGGCCGCTGTGCATGCGGGGCCGGTTCCGCGGGCGGGCGCCGATCCGAAGAATGCGAGGCATCGCGGGGCCGGCGCGCCGCCGCCCACCGATTCCCGCTTCCTCGTTACCCTTCCGGAGTTGCCATGTCTGCCCTGCCGCTGACTTCGCCCTCGACACCCACCGTGACAACGACCTCGACCGCCTCGCCGCCGGATGCCGGCGCAACGCCCTCGGCGCCGCTGATCGTCCTGCTGGCCGCATCGGCCGGCCTGGGCGCCGCGTCGCTCTACTACAGCCAGCCGATCCTGGCCCCGCTGGCCGAGGATCTGCACGCCTCCACCGGCGGCATCGGCGCGGTGCCGATGCTCACTCAGCTCGGCTACGCCGCCGGCATCCTGCTGCTGACGCCGCTGGGCGACCGCTTCGACCGCCGCCGCGTGATCCTCACCAAGTTCGTGCTGCTGATCGCGACCCTGCTGATGAGCGGCTTCGCACCGGGCTTCGCGCCCTTCCTGGTCGCCAGCGCGCTGCTCGGACTGACGGCGACGCTGGCGCAGGACGTCGTGCCGATGGCCGCGGCGCTGAGCCCGGCCGAGCACCGGGGGCGCATCGTCGGCCAGGTGATGACCGGGCTGCTGCTGGGCATCCTGCTGTCGCGCGTGATGAGCGGCGTCATCGCGGACCTGCTGGGCTGGCGCTGGGTCTATGGCTTGGCGGCGCTGGCCCTGACCGTCGCGGGCCTGGCGAGCTGGCGCTGGCTGCCGTCCTCGCCGCCGGCGATGCGCACGACGTATGGCGGCCTGCTGCGCTCGCTGGGCGGCTTGTGGCGCACCTGGCCGACGCTGCGCCGCGCCGCGATCGCGCAGGGCTTGCTGGCCGTCGCCTTCAGCGCGTTCTGGTCGACGCTGGCGGTGATGCTGCATGCGCGCTTCGGGCTGGGCAGCGCGGTCTCGGGCGCTTTCGGCCTGGCCGGCGCGGCGGGCGCGCTGGCCGCGCCGCTGGCCGGCCGCATCGCCGACCGGCGCGGTCCCGGCGTGGTGACGCGGCTCGGCGCCCTGCTGGTGGTGCTGTCGTTCGCGGCGATGTCGGTCACCGCCTGGCTGGACCGTAGCGCGGCGATCGCCGTGCTGGTGGTGCTGGCCATCGTCTTCGACTTCGGCGTGCAGGCCGCGCTGGTCGCGCACCAGACCATCGTCTACAGCCTGGACCCGGCCGCGCGCAGCCGCCTGAATGCGCTGCTGTTCACCGGCATGTTCATCGGCATGGCGACCGGCGCCGCGCTCGGCAGCCTGCTGCTGGCGCACTGGGGCTGGCTGGGCGTGACCGGCCTGGCGACGGTCGCGAGCGCCGCGGCGCTGGTCGTGCGGCTCACGGCTGACGAGTGAGGCGCCTGGCGGGGCAAGCACCCCGCGTCTCTCGTCAGAGGAAGGCGGCGCGGATCTCGTCGAGGGCCAGCGGCACGATGCCTTCATCGACGCTGAAGATCGTGCGGGCCTGTTCGCGCTGCTGCACCCGTTCTCCGCGAGCCCGGACGTGCAGATCGAACAGCGTGTACAGATCCGGCCGGATGGTCTCGTGCATCGCGCGCAGCATCTGCGAGATGCGGCCGTGGTTGCCCGGCACCGCGTTGTGCCAATGGGGATGCTCGGTCAGCGCCAGATCCGCCCAGAGCATCTGGTGGCGTTCGAGATCCAGGATCAGTGGCAGACAGATCTTCGTGTTGGCGCTGATGTCGATCTTGTCGACCACCGTCCGGGCATCGAAGGCCTCGCCCGAGCCGGGATGACGCCGCGACATCCAACCGGCGAAGCATTCCGGCAGGTCGCAATAGGCCTGGGCCGTGTAGCTGTTGATGCACATCACGACGAAACGCGCGCCCCGCTGATGCACCTTCGGGAGATCCAGGTCGATGAACTCCGCCGCGCCCTGTGGCGCGTCGACGATGTCGCCGCTGTGCACGCCGTAGCCCCCCGTCCCGCGCAAGTTGTAGAAGCCGAGGGCCTCGACGAGCCGGTATTCGCTGTCGAACATGGCCGCGGACAGGTCGATGTCGGTGCGGCCGCGGCCGTTCTTCCACCACAGGAAGAAGCGCAAGGTTTCTCCCGTGGGCAAGGGCACGCGGCTCCCGCGCGCGAGCGTGCGCAGCGACTTGGAGGCGCTGCGCTGCGCCAACGGGATCATGTAGTTGCGCAGCGCCGGATCGATGTAGCTCGGGCCGAGCGGCGCCAGCTCGGCGAACCGTGCCAGCAGGGCCTGCTCACAGGCGTCGACGATGGTGGCGGCCAGCGCCTGCGGCACGGCAGGCCTCCGGTCCGCGATCGAGAAGATCTTCGACATCTCGCCTTTGGGCGTGAACGCGCGGATCGCCGGCGGCGCCGCGCGATGCCGGAAATGCGTCATGACCTGAAGCAGCACGGGCGTCGACACGCGCGGCGCGAGCGTCGCGAAGCGGACCGCCAGTTCCGGCGTGGCGGCAGGCGAGCGCAGCAGGACGTCGAGCTTGCGCGCGTACTCGCCGGGGCGCTCCGCCAACCGGGCCGCGGCGGTGGCGACATCGCCCGTCGCGAGCGCGCGCTCGACGCCGCTGGCCCAATTCGGAGGCGCCGTGTCGTTGCGCAATTGCTGGAAGGCCTCGTGCGCCTGCGGGAAGCGCTCGGCGAACTCGCCAGGATGCAGCCGCTCGCCCAATCGCTTCCAGGGCTCACGCCAGCGCATCATGTCCTCGACCGGACGGTGCATGCCCTCCAGGGCCTGGAGGATCAGCTTGCGCCAGGCGCGCCCCATGCGGCCAAAGCGCGTTGGCGCCGCCAGCGACGCATCGCCTTCGAAGAGCGAGACCGCGACGCGCAGCAGGTCGGTGGCAGTCCCGCACTGCGTCAGCAGGAAGGCGTTGGCGCGCTCACCCGGCACTTCCCGCAGCAGCATGGCGGCCACCAGCGCGAGGTTTTCCTTGAAGGGGAACTTCGCGGGCAAGAGGCGGAAGATGCCCTCGCGATACTGGCGGATGAACCAGGTCACATCCTCGCGATCCTGCTGCGACAGCGAAGTGGGTGCGCCCGCCAGCTGGGTGAAGATCCGTTCGAACTCCTCCGGACTGCCCAGATCGAGCACGCGCGGCCGCTGGCCTTCGAGCGCCGCTTCACGGCGCGGCTCGTCATCCGGCAAGCGGCTGTGCGTGAGGTAGTGATGGATCGCGTTGAGGAACAGCTCCGCGTCCGACGCCGCCATCACCTGGTCAGGAAAGCCGGGATAGAACGGCCGGTGCGCCTGATGCGCGCCTGTGAGCTGGTGAAGCTCGCGAAGAAGATCGCGCGACACCGACGCAAGCCGCGACGCGTCGAGCGTGGCGAGGCGCGCGGACAGCGCTTCAGACATGACGTAGCCCAGCCCCGTCAACTCCTTCTGAAGCGTGGCGAGCTGCGTGGACGTCGCCGCCCCTTCGCCGGCGGCCACATGCAGCTTCGATCGACGGCGGACAAAGATGGCGTGCAAGGTCGTCCCCTCCCCGGGCGCTCCGGAAAAAACAACGCCTGCCGGGCGGCAGGCGAAGGGCGGAAAGCGGAGGCTCTAGATCAGTGGAAGAGAAGGAAGAACCCCCATAGCCGCGCCGCGACCTTATCACGGGTGCCCGCCCCTTCGCCAATACCGCCTCTCGCGGGCCCGATCAGTCTCCGCGACCGAGGTAGGCCCGGATCGCGCTGATGCGGCCTTCGTCGTCAAAGTCCAGTACGTCGACCACGAACAGCTCGATGTGCCCGTCGACGACGATGCGCAGCTCGCCAGCGACGGAGCGGTCGCCTTCGAGCACGCGAAGCACGTCAATGCGGATCGACGCCGCGGATTCGAAGTTCTTGCGCGTCTCGGCGATCGCGGCATCGCGGCCCTTCACCGAAAGGTTCCAGTCGCGCAGCGTCACCTCGGGCGCGAGCATCGCGGCGATGCCGTCCAGGTCCTTCGCTTCGTAGCGGCGCAGGTAGTCGATGAAGATGGCTTGCAGGCTCATGAGGGGGTGTCGGACGGAAGGCAAGGAAGGCTGGCGCCAGGGCCGGCCCGGATCGCGGCGCATTGTGGCGCGAAGCGGCTGGCTCACACGCGACGGAACAGTCCCGGGTAGTCCACCACCAGGCCGTGCCCGTCGACCTCCAGGTCCGCGGTGAAGCCGGACCCATCCAGCGACTCGAAGCGATAGCGCCGCTCATCGAGCCGCCTATAGGCCTGAGCCTGGGGTCGCACGGTCAACGCGGTGCCATCGACCCACGCCATGCGGAACTCGCGCCGCTCGCCAACCGCCAGGGACACGCGCCGGATCGGAAAGCTGTTGGTGAACGGCGTGGGCCAGATGTCGATGTCGAGGCAGCCCTCCAGCGCGGGGAGCGCCGCGCCGCGGTCATCGGTCCAGTGCCCCTGCCCATCGGTGGCGAGGCCCATCGTTCGTGCGGCGACACCCTCCCCGCCGATCAGCGACAGCGCCGCATCGCGCAGGCACCACTGCGCGTCCCAGCTCAAGCGGTAATGGAGGCGGAACGGTCCGCGCTCGTCGTCGATCGCAACGACCAGCCCGTCGGCCTGCCCCTCCGAGAGGCGCAGATGTTCGATGCCGACGTCAGGATGCGAAGCGCTCCAGCTCGGGATCCAGCAAACGGTGCGGGGGATGGGCAACATGTCGGCTCCTGTCCCTGGCTGGGCAATCGACGTGCGAGAGCCGCTCGGGTCAATCCCGCGAGGGCGCCGGCGGCGAATGGCAGGCCACGCACAGCTTGTTCCCGTCGGGATCGCGGAAGTAGGCGCCGTAGTAGTGCTCGTGATATTCCGGGCGCAGGCCTGGCGCACCTTCGCAGCGGCCGCCGTGCGCAAGCGCCGCCGCGTGGGCCGCATCGACCATCACGCGCGAGTCGGCCATGAAGGCGGTCATCTGCCCGTTGCCCGCGGCGTGCGCCATGCCGTCGAAAGGACGCCCGATGAGGAAGAGCGGCCGCGGCCCCGGAACCGACTGCCAGCCGGCCCAAGGCCGCGTGGGATCGCAGAAGCGCTGCGGTAGCCCGAGCGCCGCCATCAGCGGCGTGTAGAACGCGAGCGACCGGTCGAAATCGCCGACGCCGATGAACACGTGCGAGAACATGGCGGTGCCGCGCTTACTGCGTCCGCCCGCGCCAGCCGAGGAGGCTCACGCCCAGCGCCACGAAGCACGCGCCGAAGCTGCGGTTCATGACCTTCACGCGGCGCGGGGACGCCAGGCCGCGGCGCAGCGCGCGGGCCAGCACGACGTAGAAGCCATGCGCCAGCACGGCGCACAGCGAGAAGGTCACCGTCAGCACGACGAAGTCGCGCATCGCCGTCTCCGGGTGATTCATGAATTGCGGAAACAGCGCGGTGAAGAACAGGATCGCCTTGGGATTCGTGAGCGCGACCAGGATGCCGCGCAGGAACAGCGCCCGGCGCGAGAGCCCCGCCGTTTCGGCCGCGGCCGCGTCGCCGTCCGCGATCGAGGCCATGCGCTCGCCCTGGCGCCATTGCTTGATGCCGAGCCAGATCAGGTAGCAGGCGCCCAGCAGCTTGACGACGAGGAAGGCCTTGGCCGAGGTGCTGAGCAGCACGCCCAGCCCGGCCGTCGTCGCGGCGGACACCGCCAGCAGCCCGATCGCATTGCCCAGCGAGCCGACCATCGCGCGCCGCGGCCCGACGCTGAGCGAGTTCGAGATCGCCATCAGCACGGCCGGTCCCGGCGTGAAGGTGACGAACAGCGCCACGCTGACAAAGCCCAACCAAGCGGTCACATCCACGACGAACTCCCAGCGCACGACACAGCGGCTATGTTAACGGCGGCGTTCTCGCAGCTAGGATCGCCCGATCGATTGACCCTCGAGCGGGAGTGCTCCATGCGATCGCTGTTCCACCTGGCCTATCACGTGCGCGACCTCGCCGATGCCCGCGCCTTCTATGGCGACGTGCTCGGCTGCGAGGAAGGCCGCAGCACCGACACCTGGGTCGATTTCGACTTCTTCGGCCATCAGATCTCGCTGCACCTGGGCGAGCCGTTCAAGACCGGCAACACCGGCAAGGTCGGCGATCACCTGGTCCCGATGCCGCACCTGGGCGTGATCCTGCGCATGCCCGAGTGGCGCGCGCTCGCGGACCGGCTGGAGGCGCGCGGCATCGAGTTCGTGCTCAAGCCCAGCATCCGCTTCGCCGGCCAGCCGGGCGAGCAGGCGACGATGTTCTTCCTCGACCCCTCGGGCAATCCGATCGAGATCAAGGGCTTCGCGTCGACGGACGGCATCTTCGCCACCTGATCGATGAGCGGCCCGCAATGTCCCGGAGGGACGCGATGAGCGATGCCGTCGCGATCGGCCCCCTGGTCCTGCCGTGGACCTTCGTCCATCTGTGCATCGCGGTCGCGGTGTCGAGCGCCGTGGCCACGGTGCTTGCCCGCCGGCGGCAGCTGGATGCCGGGCCGCTGCTCTGGCGATGCCTGCTCGTCGCATTGCTGTTCGCGCGGCTGGGCTTCCTCTATCAATACAAGGAGCTCTATGTCGAGCATCCTCTGAGCGTCTTCAACCTCCGTGATGGCGGCTGGTCGCCCGAGATCGGGATCATCGCGATGTGGATGTACGCGACCTACCGGTTGAGGAACGCGCCGGGCTTGCGCGTGCCGGCGACGGTGCCGCTGGCGATCGGGACGGCGCTGATCGTCGCGGGGCAGATCCAGCTCGCGCTGCAGCCCGCTTCCGCGCCGCTGCCGGCGCTCCAGTTCACGCAGTTGAACGGCGAGCGCCTGGATCTCGCCGCGCGCGATGGCAAGCCCGTCCTCGTCAACCTGTGGGCGACCTGGTGCGGGCCCTGCGTGCGTGAGATGCCGATGCTCGCGCAGGCGCAGCGCGATCGCCCCGACGTGCGCTTCGTGTTCATCAACCAGGGCGAGGACGCGCCCCATGTCGCCAAGTGGCTGAGCGCTCAGCGCCTCACGATGGACAACGTCGCCATCGATGAACGGCGCCAGGCGAGCGCGACCTTCCAGCAGGCGGGTTATCCGACGACGCTGCTCTTCGATGCATCCGGCCGCCTGGTGGCCAAGCGCACCGGCGAGTTGTCGGAGCCTGCCCTTCAGGCGATGCTGACGCGGCTGCGCTGAGAGAGTCGGCATCGTGCATCCCTCTGCATCCCACACCATGCAACTCCGCACCATCATGCTCGACGACACCGCCGCCATCGACCTGATCGCGCAGCGCATGCGGGCGACGCTCGTCGAGGTCGAAGGCGAGGAGGCTGGCGGCGGCATGTACTCGATGGACTGGCTGCGCGACCGCGTGCGATGGCATCTGGACGGGCGCGCCGCCGAAGTGGTCATCGCCGAGGATTTAACCGGCGCGATCGTTGGCCACACGATCTACCGGATTGAAGCGGATGCGGACGACGCACCGTTCGGCCTCGTCTCCACGACCTACGTCGTGCCGCAGGCACGGCGGCTCGGCGTCGCGCAGCAGTTGCTCGCGCGCGCCGAGTCCTGGTTCCGCGGACATGGCCTGCCCCAGTGCTGCACCTGGACCTCGTCGACGAACGCGCCGCTGATCGCGCTCTACGCGCGCAACGGCTTCGTGCAAGTCGAGCGCGCCCTCAACGAGCTGTCGCGCACGCCCATGGTCCGCCTCGCCAAGCAACTCGCTGCACGGTGAAGAAACTCGCCGGCTGATCTCCCCTGAAGACAGGGCCGCGGGCACGCACCTTGCCGCCTCTGCGGCATGAACGCTCCATCCCGCACCGCCCATCTCTACCTCTTCGAGGGCTTCGCCGACTGGGAGGCCGCTTATGCGGTCGCCGGCATCAACACGCCGGAATTCCAGAAATCGCCAGGCACCTGGCAGGTGAAGACCGTCGCCGCCGCGGGCGCCAACCTGGCGCGATCGATGGGCGGGCTGTCGGTGATGCCGGACATCCGGCTCTCGACGCTGTTCCCCGACGACAGCGAGCTGCTGATCCTTCCCGGCGGCGCCGGCTGGGACAAGGGCGAGCACCTGGAAGCAGCGAAGAAGGCCAAGGAGTTCCTCGATGCCGGCAAGCGCGTGGCCGCGATCTGCGGCGCCACGGCGGGCCTGGCGCGGCTCGGCGTGCTCGACGACCGCCAGCACACCAGCAACGCGCTGGCCTACCTGAAGGGCGTGCCGGAATACGGCGGCAGCGACCGCTACGTCGACGAGCCCGTCGTCATCGACCGCGGGCTGATCACCGCCGGCGGCATGTCGGCGCTGGACTTCGCGCGCGCCATCTTCGAGACGCTCGACGTCTACGAGCACCAGACGCTCGAGGCCTGGTACCAGCTGAACAAGACCGGCCAGTCGGCCTGGTTCGCGAAGATGGCACAGGGCGAAGGACGCTGATCGGCGCTGAGCAGCGCGGGCCGCTCGCCCTCACCGCCCGTCAACCGCGTTTCAGCCGCGGTTCAGCCGCGTTTCAGCCGCCTTTCGCCGCCGTCACGATCCCCTGCCCGGCCGCCCAGGCGCCGATGTCGTCCCGGCGGATCGCCGCGGCCATCAGGCCCGGGAACGCATCCGGCGTGCAGGCGAACGACGGCACGCCCAGCGCGGCGAGCTTCGCCGCGAGCGCGCGGTCATAGGCCGGCGCGCCTTCGTCGCTGAGCGCCAGCAGCGCCACGCACTGCACGCCGCTCTCGACCAGCGACGCCGCGCGGCGCAGCAGCTGCGGCTCCACGCCGCCTTCATAGAGATCCGAAATCAGCACGAAGATCGTGTTGCGCGGCTCGCGGATCAGCGACTGGCAATAGGCCACCGCGCCGTTGATGTCCGTGCCGCCACCCAGCTGGACACCGAACAGCAGATCCACCGGATCGTCCAGCTGCTCGGTCATGTCGACGACCGCCGTGTCGAAGACCACCAGCTTCGTGCTCACCGCCGGCAGCGAGGCCAGCACCGCGCCGAAGATGCTCGAGTACACCACCGAGTTCGCCATCGACCCGCTCTGGTCGATGCACAGCACCACCTCGCGCTGCGGCCGCCGCGCCTTGCGGCCGAAGCCATGCAGCGTCTCCGGGATCACCGTGCGATGCGTCGGCTGCCAATGCCGCAGGTTGGCGCGGATGGTGCGGTGCCAGTCGATCTCCGCCAGCCGCGGCCGGCGGTTGCGCTGGCTGCGGTCCAAGGCGCCCGTCACCGCCGCGCGCATCGGCTCCTCGAGCCGCTTCATCAACTCGTCGACGACCTGGCGCACCACGCGGCGCGCCGTCTCCTTCGTGCCCGCCGGAATCACCCGCGACAGCGCCATCAAGTTGGCCACCAGGTGCACGTCCGGCTGCACGCCCTGCAGCATCTCCGGCTGCAGCAGCATGTCGCGCAGGTTCAGACGCTCCAGCGCGTCCTTCTGCATCACCTGCACCACCGTGCTCGGGAAGTACTTGCGGATGTCGCCCAGCCAGCGCGCCACGCGCGGCGCGGAGTTGCCTCCCCCCCCGCGCCGGTCGTCGCCCAGCCCGCCGTGATCGTCGTACAGCGCGCTCAGCGCCTGGTCCATCTCCGCCGCCTCGCCGCTCAACGCGCCGCAGCTGTCCTGCGCCTCGCCGCCAAGCACCAGCCGCCAGCGGCGCAGGCGATCCGCGTCGTTCCTTTCGTCCGAGCCGCTCATGCGTCCACTCCCAACATCGCGCGCAGCAGCGGCAGAGGCAATGCCGCGCGCGCCTCATCCCATTCCGCCCGGGCCGGCGCCATCTCCGTGCCGCCGCCCTTGCGCGCCGCGCGGTGACCCAGGTCACGGCGCTCAGCCGCGTCGAAATGCGCGAAAGTCCGCCGCACCAGCGGCAGCACGCGGATGAAATGTTCCTCGTCGAGCCCGCGCAGCCACGCATCCACCAAGGGCCAGACGCCATCGTGATGCAGCAGCACCACCGCATTGCGGTTCAGGAACCCATCCAGCCACGCCGCCGCCTTGCCCGGCTCGGCCGCGCGCGACAGATGCAGCGAGATCGCCGTGCCCGCGTCCTGCGCCGTGATCAGGCCGTCGTCGAGCAACAGCCGCGTGCAGAGCCCGCGCAGCAAGGCATGCGCGCCCTCACGCGCCGCGAGTTGCGCGATCGCGGCTCGCCATTGCGCGGAGGGCTCGGTCTGCCGCCCCGGATCGCGCAAGCGGATCGCCGATTGCGCGCCCAGCACGCGATCGCGGCACTGCGCGGCCGCCGCGTCGTCGAGCGAATCGCCCGCCAGCGGCAAGCTGATCGCCGCCCGCGTGACCAGGCCATCGAAGACATGACCCACCATCGCCGCGTCGGTCTGCCGCACGTTGCCGTAGCGGAAGACATTGGCGAGCGGCGGCAGCGCCGCCAGCAGCTGATCGGCATCCCCGGTCACCGCGGCGTGATCCTGCAGCGCGCGCGACGCGACGAACACCGCCTGCGGCAGATCGGCCAGCAGCACGCGGTCCACGAGCTCGGCCAGCGCGCCCAGCGTACGTTCGCCGCCGCAGCGCTCGGCCACCGCCGCCGTCGCCGCCTGCGCGACCGACTGGCCCCAGCGGCTGGCCTCGATCAGGCGCAGCGCGAATTCCGGCTGCCATTGCAGCGACCACAGCTCGTGGAAGGTGCCACGCGAGGACTTGCCCGTGCGCGCGATCTCGCCCCACGGCAGATCGATCAGCCGCAGCCGGTGCAGCAGATGGCTGCGCGCCAGGTCGTTGGGCTGACGCAGGTCCAGGTCCAGGGTCTTCTGCGTCGCCTCCGGCTTCATCCGCAGCGACTTCTGCATCTGTTCGAGATCGCGCTGCAGCGGCACCGTCGGCACGCCGGCCGGCACCTGGCCGAGCCGGTCGCCGATGACCAGCTCGTCGCGGATGAAACCGAGCACGGCCTCGTCGCCCAGCGTCATCACGGTGCGCGTGGCCTCGTGCAACTCGTCCAGGCCCGGCGCCGGCCGTTGACGCAGCGCGGCCAGCGTGTCGGCCAGGCGGCTGGCCTCGATCAGGTGGGCGGAGGAGCAGTCCAGGTCGCGCTCGCGCATCAGCCGCGCGACGCGCGCCAGCCAGCCGATCGCGCGCGGCCGCCGCTCGCCATCGAGGCCGCTCAGCCACAGGTGCTCGTACCAGCCCGGCGAATGGATGCCGGCGCCGTAGCCGCTCTCACGCGCCAGGTGGCGATAGGTCCACGGCACCCAGGTGCTGCTGACCTTCAGCTTGGGCAGGCCCTTGAGCAGCGCCTGGTCCGCCTTCATCGTGATGTCCGCCTGCAGGCCGCCGAGGTGCCACGCGCCGCAGACCACCGCGATGCGCTCGAAGCCCTCCTTGCGCGCGGCGCGGATGCACTGCCGCATGTGCGCCTCGCGCAGCACCTCGCGGCGTGCGCGCGGCGTCTTCGGATCGAGCGTCTCGTCATCGCCGGATTCGGCGCGTAGCGTGGTCATCGCCTCGCCGATCGCGGCGAAGAGATCCTCGCCGTCGCCGCGCTCTTCGACCATGTGGTTCCACCACGCCTCGCCATCGGCGTAGCCCGCCGCGCGCGCGAACCAGTCCAGCGGATCGCCACGGCGCGACGGCGCGGGATCAGGCGTCTCGGCGGAGACGGGCTGCGCCTGCTGATCCCCCGCTTGTTGTGCCCCGACTTGCTGTGCCCCCGCTTGCTCGTCGTCCGGCTCGTTCCCGTCCGGCTTGTCGTCTTCCGAATTCAGCTGACCCGCCTGCTCGAGCGCCAGTGACACGCCCACCGGCAGGTCGATGAACCGCGCCGGCACGCCGGCCCCGGCCGCCCAGCGCAGGGCCTGCCATTCGGGCGAGAAGCTCGCGAACGGGTGGTACACCGCGCGGCTCGCGTCCTCGACGCCATGCGTCAGCAGCGCCACCGGCGGCGTCATGTCGGCCTCGAGCGCCGCCGCGACGAGGCCATCCGCCTCGGGCGGCCCCTCGATCAGCACGCAGTCCGGCTTCAATGCCTCGAACGCGGCCAGCAGGCTGCGCGCGCAGCCTGGCCCGTGGTGCCGGACACCGAAGTAATGGACCGGATCGCTCATGGCCTCTCGCGGTTCCGCGCTCAGGACTGCTCGCGGCAGGCGCGATACAGGTCCTTCCAGTCGGCGCGTTCCTTGACGACGGTCTCGAGGTACTCGGTCCACACGACCTGGTCCTGCACCGGGTCCTTGACGATCGCGCCGAGCAGGCCCGAGGCCACATCGCGCGGGCGCATCACGCCGTCGCCGAAGTGGCCCGCCAGCGCCATGCCGCTGTTGATCACCGAGATCGCCTCCGCCGTCGACAGCGTGCCGCTGGGCGACTTCAGCTGCGTCTTGCCGTCCTCGGTGCGGCCGTTGCGCAGCTCGCGGAAGATCTGCACGATGCGCCTGACCTCCTTCAGCGCCGGCGGCTCGGCCGGCAGCTGCAGTGCGGCGCCCAGCTCCGCGACCCGCTTGACCACGATGGACACTTCCGCGTCCTCGCTCGCCGGCACCGGCAGCACCACCGTGTTGAAGCGCCGCTTGAGCGCGGCCGACAGCTCGTTCACGCCCTTGTCGCGGTTGTTGGCCGTGGCGATCACGCTGAAGCCGCGCGTGGCCTGCACCTCGCCGCCGAGCTCCGGAATCGGCAGCGTCTTCTCCGACAGCACCGTGATCAGGCTGTCCTGCACGTCGGCCGGGATGCGCGTCAGCTCCTCGATACGCGCGATCTTGCCGGCCCGCATCGCCTTCATCAGCGGACTCGGTACCAGCGCCGCCTCGCTCGGGCCGTTGGCCAGCAGCTGCGCGTAGTTCCAGCCGTAGCGCAGCTGTTCCTCGCCGGTGCCGGCGGTGCCCTGGATCAGCAGCGTCGAGTCGCCGCTGACCGCCGCCGACAGATGCTCCGAGACCCACGACTTCGCCGTGCCCGGCACCCCGTAGAGCAGCAGCGCGCGATCAGTGGCGAGCGTCGCGACGGCGATCTCCATCAGGCGCTCGTCGCCGATGTACTTGGCGCTGACTTCGAAGCCGTTCTCCAGCGTGCCGCCCATCAGGTAACGCAGCACCGCCCAGGGCGACATCGCCCAGTTCTCGGGACGCGGGCGCGTGTCCTGGCGCTTCAGCTCGGCGAGCTCCTCGGCGTACTGGTGCTCCGCGTGGCGGCGCAGGACCTGCGAGGCGGCGGAAGTGTCGGGCGTGGTCGTCATGGGGTCCTCGGGGTCGGATCCGGTTGAAGAGCGATCAGGGCGCGGCGCAGCGCGGCCGTCTGCACGACGGCCTGCAGCATGTCCGCGTAGGCGGCGGTCTCGCCGGCCGCGCGCTGGTCGGCGATCGAGCCGTAGGCGGACAGGCAGTCGGGATGCACGACGGCGCCAAAGTCGGCCAGCATCGCGCGCACGGTGTAGTCGTCCTTGAGCGTGCCGGCGCGGGCGCGCGTGAGCAGCTGCTCGGTCAGCGCCTGCGACAGCAGCGGACCGAGCGTCTCGCCGCCGCTCGCCGCCGCGATCAGCGCGGACAAGGGAAGCGTGCCTTGCTGCAAGTGGCGTAGCCAGTAGCGCTCGCGGCGCGCCTGCGGCAGCCAGCCCAGCACCTGCGCCGCGCGGTGCGACTCGATGCCCGCGCCAAGGTCGCCGAACGCGTGGTCGAGGAAGGCCTCGCACCAGTCGATCTCGCGCGTGGCGCCGAGCACGCCGAACCAGCCGCGCTGCAACGCCTCGGCCCAGTCGGTCTTGCGCGCCCAACCGAGCAGCTCGGCGGGCGTCATGCCGGTGGTTTCGGTCCACCAGGTCAGCGGCACCTGACGCACCAGCTGGAACAGCCACCAGCCGCGCTCGCCGAGCTTCTCCGTCTGGGGGCGCTCGGCGATGAGTTGATCGGCGGCCCAATCGCTGTCGGCGGCGGCCGGCGCGTCGATGACCCAGTGCTGGCGCAGCAGCACACGCTCGCTGCGCAGCAGCGGCGCGAGGCGATCGATGGCGCGACGCGGATGCACCGCGCCGGGCAGCCGCAGCAGCAGGCCGAGCGCGACGTCGCGCACCTCGCGGCTGCGATCGACACGCAGGCGGTCGAGCAGCGCTTCGTCGTCGAGGGAAAGCCCGACGGCGAGCTGGGACGCGAGATCGGCGCGCTCCTTCGCGGGCAGTTCGGCCAAGGCGGCTTCAAGCCGGGCGCGGCCGGCGGCGGCATCGGCCGCGCGCTCGCGGGCGAGGAAGGCGCGGCGCTGCTCGAGCGTGCCCTCGGTCCACTGCGAGTCGTCAAGGGCCTCGCCGCCGACACCGGCCGCATAGCGCCACTCCTCGCGCTGGCGGGCAAGCCACAGGCCGCGTTCGCCGAGCACCGGCAGCAGCGGCGCCCGCAGCGCCACCGAGCGCCGGCCGAGTTCGAGCGCCTGCGGCAGGAGCGTCTCGGGCAGGCGCAGCCCGGCGGCGGCCAGGTCCGCGAAGAGCTGCTGTTGGAGCCGGGTCGGCGCTTCGTTCAGCGCCCAGCGCAGCAACGATCGCAGGTGTCCGCCCTGCCCGTCCGGGACCACCGGCCGGCGGTCCGCCGCGGCCGGTTCCGGCGGCGCGGCGGCCCAGGCGCGGTCCTGCAGGCCGGCGGCCTCGCAGGCCGCGATGACGGCCATCGTGCGCAGGACCTGGCCAGAAGGGCTGTCCGCGGCCAGCGCGGCCTGCGCCGCGAGCTGGCCGATTGCGCCGGACCATTCAGGCAGCGGTCCGGGCTGGCGTTCGGTGCCGACCATCGCGATCGGTAGCAGCGGCGTCCAGGCGCTCATGCGGCGCTCCGCGTCCAGAGGGGCCGCGCCGATCCGGCGGCCCATGCGGTCAAGGGACTCAGGCGCACGCCGTCCCATTCGCCCATGACGTCGAGCGGATGCGCGCCGGAGACCGCCATCAGCGACCACCAGTCCTCATCGCCCAGACGCAGCGGCACGGCGCGGCCCTCGGCGGTCAGATGCGGCCCTGCGTCGGAGGCGACGGGCGTCGCGTTGGCGAGCACCACGGGATGCAGGGACGCGAACGGATGCGCGGCGATGCGCTGCGCGACGCGCTCCCATTCGGCGCTCCAGGCCTGCGGGGTCACGCCCGCGGCGGCTTCGGTGGAGGCCGGCTCCGTCGATGGCGCCTCGTCCGCGACCAGCGCGCGCAGCGGCGCGCCGCCGGGATAGAAGACCAGCGTGAGGTCCTTGCCGGAACCCGGCAGCCACAGCCCCTCGAAGCCGCGTCCGCCATGCGTGTGATCGAGCAGCCAGGCGCGGCGGCCGGAGCGCGCGCCGTGCAGCCAGACGCGGCGTTCGTTGAGGCGCGCATCGCGTTCCTCGACGATGACGCCGATGACGGTCCAGCGATCGGTCAGGCGCTCGCCCGTGGCGAGCACCTCCGCCTGGTCGAGCGGCCAGCCGCAGACGGTGCGCAGATCCGCCTGGACGGCGGCCGGCAGCGCCTCGCGCCGGCCGATCGCCTCGCAAGCCAGCTGCAGCAGGCCCAGGCGCGCGAGCATGCGCTCGGGCCAGTCCGCGCCGGCGCGCCAGCCATCGGCGGCCGCGGTGAGCCGCTGCCCGAGCCCGGGCGCCTGCGCATCGACCATGCGGGCGGCCATCGTGCGCCAGCCGCGGATCGCGGCGTCGTCGAGCGCGCCGAGGCCGCGGCCGATCTGATCGCCGAGCCAGCGTTGCAGTTCGCCGGCGGCCTCTTCAATGCGACGCCAGCGCTGCGCTTCGCGCTTGGTCGCGCCCTCCGGATCGGCAAGCGCCGAGGCGGCCTGCGCGGGATCGACGCCGTCGGCGAGCTGGACCGCGCGCTCGGCGGCGCGGTCGGCGGCCTTCTGGTCGCGCTCTTCCTTCTTCTGCGCCCGCTCGCCACGCGAGGCCAGCCATTCGGCGACCCAGGCGGGCGGCTCGCCGCCGCTGAACTTCGACGCGTCCTGCGCGCGCAGCATCAACAGCGCGAGGCCATGCTTGCAGGGGAACTTGCGGCTGGGGCAGGAGCAGCGGAAGGCGGGACCGCTCAGGTCGACCTGCGTCTGGTACGGCTTGGAGCCGCTGCCCTGGCACTCGCCCCAGACGGCGGCGTCATCGGCGCCGAGCAAGGGCCACTTGGCCAGCGAAGTGAGCCCGCGCGCGGCCTTCGCCGATGCCTCGTCCGGCGCCAGCGCCAGCACTCCCTCCATGGTCAGCGTCATGCTGGCCCGCTCCCTGATTGATCGTTGTCCGGTCAGTTGGGGCGGAGTCTAGCTGCCCGTCGCGGCCCCAAGGCCGCAAGGTCTCACGGCAGCCGCGCCAGCGCCTCCAGATACCTCGGCGCGAGCATCAGCTCATCCCAGGTCAGCGGCGCGGACTGCGGCACCAGCGCCGCGCGGCGCGCCTCGCTGTCGATCGCCGGCATCCAGGCCCCGGTCGACTGCGCCACGGTCAGGCCGTCCAGCAGTTCATCGATCGCGCGGCCGCCCTGCTCCAGGCTCTGATTGCACAGCAGCACCAGGTCGCAGCCCGCATCCAGCGCCGCCAGCGCGGCCTCGGTGTACCCGACCGGCCGGCCTTCGATGACGCGCGCCGCCGCCATGCCCAGGTCGTCGCTGAACACCGCGCCGGCGAAGCCCAGCCGGTCGCGCAGGATGTCCTGCAGCCAGCGGCGGCTGAAGCCCGCCGGCCGGCTGTCCACCTTGCGGTAGATCACGTGCGCCGGCATCACCGCCGACAGGCTCAGGCTCAGCCACTCGAAGGGCCGCACGTCCTCCGCCAGGATGGCCTTCAGCGAGCGCGTGTCCACCGGCACGCCCACATGCGAATCGACGCTCACCGCGCCATGCCCCGGGAAGTGCTTGCCGCAGCTGCCCATGCCGGCCAGCGCCAGGCCCTGCATCAGGCTCTGCGCCAGCAGGCTCACCACCCGCGGATCGCCGTGGAAGCTGCGCGAGCCGATCACCGGACTCACCGATTGCCGCGAGGCGTCCTGGTGGTCCAGGTCGAGCACCGGCGTGAAGCTCATGTCGACGCCGCAGGCCCGCAGCTCCAGCGCCAGCACCAGGCCGGTGGCCGTCGCGGCCTGCACCGCGCGCATCGCATCGTCCATCCACAGCTCGCCGAGCGTGCGCATCGCCGGCAACGCGGTGAAGCCATCGGTGCGGAAGCGCTGCACGCGGCCGCCTTCCTGGTCGACCGCGATCAGCAGGTCCGGCCGCAGCGACTTGGCCTCGGCACACAGCGCCGTCAGCTGGGCGCGGCTCTCGAAGTGGCGCGCGAACAGGATCATCCCGCCGGTCAGCGGATGCGCCAGTCGGCGACGGTCGTCAGCGGTCAGCGTGGTGCCCGCGATGTCGAGGATCACCGGCGAATGCAGGGAATCGGTCATTGGTCTGTCTCTCTCGTTGAACAGGCGTCGTCGCGCCCGCATGGTTTCTGATCGTCGCGGCCGCGGCGAGGGCGGCGTCGCCGGCGCGGCTCAGTCCCGCGTCTCGACGACGACGAACGCGGTGGCGTAGTCCGTCTCGTCGCTGACGCTGACGTGGGCTCTCAGGCCCTTGGCCTCGAACCACTCGGCCAGGCCGTCGTGCAGCCGGATCTCCGGCTTGCCGCTGCGCGCCTTGACGATCTCGCAGGCGCGCCAGGTCATCGGCATGCGCATGCCCAGCCCGATCGCCTTCGAGAACGCCTCCTTCGCCGAGAACCGCGTCGCCAGGTAGGCGATGCCCCGCGCCGGGACCTTGGCATACCGCTCGCGGAACACCTCGATCTCGTGCGGGCCCAGCACCTTCCCGGCGAAGCGCTCCCCGCGCCGTTCGAACGTGCTGCGGATGCGCCGGATGTCGCAGACGTCCGTGCCGATGCCGTAGATCATCGCGACCCTTTCATGCGCGCCCGGTGCGCGTCTCGTGCCCGCTGCGTGGTGCTTGCGTGCGCAAATGCAATCAGACGTAGGCGCGCTGGATGCAGCGCTGGTAGTCCCGCACCGTCTCGGCATAACCGAGCTCGAGCGCATCCGCGATCAGCGCGTGGCCGATCGACACCTCCGCCACGCCCCGCACCTCGCGCAGGAAGCGCGTCAGGTTCTCGCGGTTCAGGTCGTGGCCCGCGTTGATGCCCAGGCCCTGCGCCAGCGCCGCGCGCGCCGCGGCGGCGAAACCGGCCGCCACCTCCGCCTCGCGCGGCGTGCCGAAGGCGCTCGCCCAGGTCTCGGTGTAGAGCTCGATGCGCTCCGCGCCCAGCGCCGCCACATGGACCATCGCTTCGGGCAGCGGGTCCATGAACAGGCTCACCCGCACGCCCAGCGACCGGCATTCGGCGATCATCGGACGCAGCCGCTCGGCATCGGCCGGCAGGTTCCAGCCGTGGTCGGAGGTGAACTGGTCCTCGCTGTCCGGAACGAAGGTCGCCTGGTGCGGACGGACTTCGCGGATGAAGTCCATCAGGTTCTGCGTCGGGTTGCCCTCGATGTTGTATTCGGCCTGCGGCCAGGCCTTCATCAGCGCGGCGAGCTCGCGCACGTCGTGCGCGCGGATGTGGCGCTCGTCGGGCCGCGGATGCACCGTGATGCCCTGCGCGCCGGCCTCCAGGCACCGCTGCGCCGCGCGCGTCACGCTGGGGATGCCCAGGTGCCGCGTGTTGCGCAGCAGCGCGACCTTGTTGACGTTGACCGAGAGCGCGCAGCGCGCGTCATGGCGACCGGATTCGGGAGCGATCAGCGGATTCATGTGAGCAGCTTCTGGACGTCGAGCAGCACCTGCCGCGTCCGCAGAGGACGATGGCCCAGATGATAGTGAAGCAGGCCGCGCAGCAGCGGCTTCAGGGTCGGCCCGGCGAGTTCGCAGGCCTGCTGCAGCGCCGCCTGGCTGCCATGCAGCAGCGCCGCCTGGATCTGGATGAAGGCCATGCCGGTGAGCTGCGGCGCGTCATGCGTGGGCACGATCACGCCGGACTCCGGCGCCAGCATGTAGGGCCGCTCCGGATCGAGCGGCGCCTGCGTCGTGGCCAGCACGCTCAGGTCAGGCAGCAGGCCGCAGGTCGCCAGCAGCGTCAGCTCGAAGGCGCGCAGCGCCGCCTGCGCATCGTCCACCGAGGCCAGGCGGGGCAGCAGCGCCGCATAGGCGTCGAACAGCCCCGGCTGCGGATCCTGCCGCGGCAGGAATTTCAGCAGCAGCTCGTTGACGTAATAGCCGCTGAACAGCGCCGCGCCGCTGGGCAGCGTCTGTCCGCCGACCCACTCGGCACCGCGCAGCGACTGCACCTCGGCCGCGCCGTCCTCGTTCATCTTCGAGGGCTTGGACAGCGTCACCTGCAGGCGCAGGAAGGGCAGCAGCACCGATCTCAGCTGCGAATAGGGTCGCTTGGCGCCCTTGGCGACGACCGCCAGCCGGCCGTGCTCGCGGCTGAACAGGTCCAGCACCAGGCTGGTCTCGCTCCAGTCGTAGTGGTGCAGGACAAAAGCCGCCTGCGTGGCGGGCGGCTTCGGGGCGCGGGTGGCCATGGGCGCGGATCGTCAGCGAGCGCGCGGCGCGCTCACTCGTAGCCGTAGCTTCTGAGGTGCTCTTCGCTGTCGGCCCAGCCGGAGCGGACCTTCACCCACAGCTCCAGGAACACGCGCGCGTCCATCAGCGTCTCGAGCTCCTGGCGGGCCTCGGAGCCGATGCGCTTGAGGCGCTCGCCGCCCTGGCCGATGACCATGCCCTTCTGGGCGTCGCGCTCGACCACGATGGTCGCGGCGATGCGGCGCAGGTTGCCCTCTTCCTCCCAGCGGTCGATGATCACCGTCGCCTCGTAGGGCAGCTCGTCGCCGGTCAGGCGGAAGAGCTTCTCGCGAATCATCTCGGCGGCCAGGAACTTCTCGCTGCGGTCGGTCAGCGCGTCCTCCTCGTAGAACCATTCCTGGTTCGGGAGGTAGGGCTTCAGGATCTGGAACAGGCGCTGGACGTCCGAGTCCTTCTTCGCCGACAGCGGCACGAACTCGCTGAAGTTGCGCCGCTCCTGCATGCTCTTGAGCCAGGGCATCAGTTCGGCGCGGCGGTGCACCGCGTCGAGCTTGTTGGCGATCAGCACCACCGGCTTGTCCTGCGGCAGCAGCGACAGCACCTTGGCATCGTCCAGGCCAAAGCGTCCCGCCTCGACGACGAACAGCACCAGGTCCACGTCCGCCAGCACGCCCTGCACCGTGCGGTTCAGGTTGCGGTTCAGCGCGGTGCTGTGCTTGGTCTGGAAGCCGGGGGTGTCGACGAAGACGAACTGCGCCTCGTCGACGGTGCGCACGCCGGTGATGCGATGGCGCGTGGTCTGCGCCTTCTTCGAGGTGATCGACACCTTCTGCCCGACCAGCGCGTTCAGCAGCGTGGACTTGCCGACGTTGGGCCGGCCGACGATCGCGATCAGGCCGCAGCGCTGGTCGCCTTCGTACGGCGGCGCGCCGATGCCGCCCTGCACCTCGGGCAACCCGTCGTCGTCGAGGTCCTCATCGAGGTCCTCGTCCCGGTCATCGCCGCCTTCGGGAGCGGCGGCGGCGTTGGGGTCCAGCGGGGTGTCGGGGGCGTGCGGGGCGTTCAGAGCGGGGTCCTTGGGAAGGGGGGCGCCGGCCGAGGAGGCGGACGGCGATTCGGGCGTCGATTCGGGCGGCGAATCGGAAACGGATTCGGAAACAGAAAGGGAATCGGACGAGGACGCCGTCGGCGGCGTCCTCGGGGGTCTCGGTGCGTTCATCGCGGGCTCCGCGTCAGTCGCGCAGGCCGGTGCCGGGCCGGTCGCCGGCCAGCAGTTCATCGAGCACCTGCCGGGCCGCCTCCTGCTCGGCGATCCGGCGCGAGCGGCCCTCGCCGCGGCGCGACAGCGTCAGCGCGGCCACTTCGCACTCGACGGTGAAGGTCTGCGCATGCGCCTGGCCCCGCGTCTCGACGATGCGGTAGGCCGGCACCGCCAGCTTGCGGGCCTGCAGCCATTCCTGCAGCGCGGTTTTCGCGTCCTTGGCCCATTGGTCGATGCCGCTGGCGGCGATCGTCTCGCCCAGCAGGCGGCGGACGATCTCGCGGGCGGCCTCGTAGCCGCCGTCCTGGAAGGCGGCGCCGATGACCGCTTCCAGCGCGTCGGCCAGGATGGACGGCCGCTGGCCGCCACCTCCGCGGGCCTCGCCCTCGCTCATCCGCAGCGCTTCCGGCATCTGCAGCTGCAGCGCCAGGCGATGCAGGCTGTCCTCGCGCACCAGGTGCGCGCGGATGCGCGTCAGGTCGCCTTCATCCGATCCGGCGAAACGCTCGTACAACAGCGCCGACACCGCCAGGTTCAGCACCGCGTCGCCCAGGAATTCCAGGCGCTCGTTGTGCTGCTGGCCGAAGCTGCGGTGCGTCAACGCGCGCTGCAGCAGTCCCGCTTGCGTGAAGCGGTAGCCAAGGCGTTGCTGGAGGGCGTCGAGCGCTTGCGGAGTCATGGGCGGGGATGTGCCGTGGGGGCGGGTCAGTGCGACTCGCCTTTGTACTTGATCAGCAGGAAGGCCGGGCCGAACAGGGGCACTTCCTTGTCGTACGCGAAGCTGATCTTCACCTTGTCGTCGACCTTGGTGATGTTCAGGTCCTTGGGCTCGATGCTGACGATCGAGTATTCGATCTGCTTGGTGCGCTCGAACGAGTCACGCGCCGCCGCCACGGTGGACGGGCCGTCCTTGGCGATCTTGTCGATCGCACGCTGGATCGTGTAGTACTCCATCACGGTCGGCACCACCCGCAGCACGATCACCGATCCGCCGCCAATGATCACCGCCCAGAACAGCAGTCCCAGCAGGCTGATGCCCCGTTGAATCTTCCGTGCCCTCATCACGCGTCGCTCCGCAAATAGTCGTTGGAACAGAGTAGTCGATCGTCGCCGGCGCCGCCTCAGTGGATGCTGCCGATGCGCTTCAGGTTGCCGAAATTCATCCACACCACGAAGGCCCGGCCGACGATGTTCTCATCCGGCACGAATCCCCAGAAGCGGGAATCCTGGGAGTTGTCGCGGTTGTCGCCCATCATGAAGTAATGACCGGCCGGCACCTTGCAGGTCACGCCCTCGGCCGTGTAGGTGCAGTTCTCGCTGTACGGGAAGTCCCACTGCTTGCGGATGACGCCCGGCGACTCCGGAGCGACCAGGATCTGGTGCTCGACCGCGCCCAGCTTCTCGGTGAAGCGCGGACGGAAACGCATCGAGCCGGGATCCTCGTCGAAGTACTCGCCCTGCGAGACGGTCTCCACCAGCTTGCCGTTGAGGTACAGCTTCTGGTTGAGGTAGGCGACCTCGTCGCCGGGCAGGCCCACGGCACGCTTGATGTAGTCGACGCTGGGGTTCTGCGGGAAGCGGAACACCACCACGTCGCCACGCTGGACATCGTTGTTGCTGATGATCTTCTTGTTGATCACCGGCAGACGGATGCCGTAGTGGTACTTGTTCACCAGGATCAGGTCGCCGATCAGCAGCGTCGGCACCATCGAGCCCGAGGGAATCTTGAACGGCTCGAACATGAACGAGCGCAGCAGGAACACGATCAGGATCACCGGGAACAGGCCGGCGGTCCAGTCCAGCCACCAGGGCTGGCGTAGCAGTTCCTCGCGGGCGCCTTCCACGTCGCCGTCGACGCGCTGGATGCCCTGCGCGGCCAGCGAGGCGCGACGCGCCGCGTCGCTCTCGCCCAGGCGGACCGCGGCGCGACGGCGCGCGGGCTCGAAGTGGAAGCGCTCGGCCAGCCAGTAGGCCAGCGTCACCGTGGTGAGGATCAGCAGCAGCAGCGAGAAGTTGCCGTTCCAGTAGCCCGTGTACCAGCCGCCCAGGTAGGCGATCAGGGCGGCGTACAGCAGCCCGGTCAATGCGCTCATGGCTTTCATTCTTCGACTTGGAGGATGGCCAGGAAGGCTTCTTGCGGCACCTCCACCGAACCGATTTGCTTCATGCGCTTCTTGCCGGCCTTCTGCTTCTCCAGCAGCTTGCGCTTGCGGGTGATGTCACCGCCGTAGCATTTTGCCAGCACGTTCTTGCGCAGCGCCTTGATGTTCTCGCGCGAGATGATGTTGGCGCCGATCGCCGCCTGGATGGCCACGTCGTACATCTGGCGCGGGATGATCTCTCGCATCTTCGCGGCCACCTGGCGGCCGCGGAACTGGGACTGCGAGCGGTGCACGATCAGCGACAGCGCGTCGATCCGGTCGCCGTTGATCAGCATGTCGACCTTGACGACGTCGGAGGCGCGGTATTCCTTGAACTCGTAGTCCATCGACGCGTAGCCGCGCGAGACCGACTTCAGCTTGTCGAAGAAGTCCAGCACGATCTCGGCCAGCGGGATCTCGTAGGTCAGCATGACCTGGCGGCCGTGGTACGCCATGTTCAGCTGCACGCCGCGCTTCTGGTTGGCCAGCGTCATCACCGGGCCGACGTATTCCTGCGGCATGTACAGGTGGACCGTCACGATCGGCTCGCGGATCTCGCCGATCTTGCTCTGCTCGGGCATCTTGGACGGGTTCTCGACTTCGATCACCTCGCCGTCGCCCAATTGGACTTCGTACACCACGCTCGGCGCGGTGGTGATCAGGTCCTGGTCGAATTCGCGCTCCAGGCGCTCCTGCACGATCTCCATGTGCAGCAGGCCCAGGAAGCCGCAGCGGAAGCCGAAGCCCAGCGCCTGCGAGACTTCCGGCTCGAAGCGCAGCGAGGCGTCGTTCAGCTTGAGCTTCTCCAGCGCGTCGCGCAGCTGGTCGTACTCGCTCGCCTCGGTCGGGTACAGGCCGGCGAAGACTTGCGGCTGGATCTCCTTGAAGCCGGGCAGCGCCTCGGCGGCGGGGCCGAGGTTGTTGGGCAGCTTCTTTTCCAGCGTGATGGTGTCGCCCACCTTCGCCGCGGCCAGTTCCTTGATGCCGGCGATGATGAAGCCCACCTGGCCGGCGCTGAGCTGGTCGCGGTTCTCCGACTTCGGCGTGAACACGCCCAGGTGCTCGGCCGGGTAGACGGCGTTGGTGGCCATCATCCGGATGCGCTCGCCCTTCTTCAGCGTGCCGTCGACGACGCGCACCAGCATCACGACGCCGACGTAGTTGTCGAACCACGAGTCGATGATCATCGCGCGCAGCGGCGCCTCGACCACGCCCTTGGGCGGCGGCATGCGGGCGATGACGGCCTCGAGGATGTCGTCGATGCCCATGCCGGTCTTGGCCGAGCACGGGATCGCGTCGGTCGCGTCGATGCCGATGACGTCCTCGATCTCCGCCTTGGCGCCGTCCGGATTGGCCTGCGGCAGGTCCATCTTGTTCAGGACCGGGATCACCTCCACGCCCAGCTCCAGCGCGGTGTAGCAGTTCGCCACCGTCTGGGCCTCGACGCCCTGGCTCGCGTCCACCACCAGCAGCGCGCCCTCGCAGGCGGACAGCGAGCGGCTCACCTCATAGGAGAAGTCCACGTGGCCGGGGGTGTCGATCAGGTTCAGGTTGTAGACCTGCCCGTCGCGCGCCTTGTACTGCAGCGCGGCGGTCTGGGCCTTGATCGTGATGCCGCGCTCGCGCTCGATGTCCATCGAGTCCAGCACCTGCGCTTCCATCTCCCGGTCGGACAGCCCTCCGCAGCGCTGGATGATCCGGTCGGCCAGCGTGCTCTTGCCGTGGTCGATGTGGGCAATGATCGAGAAATTGCGGATGTGGTTCATGGACTCGGACGGAGACCGCGAACTCGCCCGCCACGCCAGCGACCCTCGAGCGGGGCACGCTGAGACGACGCTGCGGACGGTCGGTCGGGCGGTGTTGCACGGTCCTTCTCAGGACCTGAACGGGACATAAAAAAAAGGCACGTCGAAACGGTGACGCGCCTTCCAACAAAACGTATGGCAACTGCTTGTTGGGCTTTCATTGTAGCCAAAAGCCCCGCCCTGGAAACCGCATGGATGCGAGCTTCTCGCGCGTTGCCCTTCGCCAACAGCGATTTCATGCACAGGTTATCCACAAAACTTGGGGGCATCCTGTGGATCGCTGAGCCCATCAAAATGGAGCCTTCCGATTCACCGTCGGAACAGCGACAAAGCTGCCCGAACGCGCCCGGATTGTAGCGGAGCGAGGCACCAATGCCTCGCCTTGGTCACAGCCGTTAGCAAGCACCAACCGACGGCCGGACGTGCCGCGCGTCACGAATCACCGGCCTGGGATTCCGCATTGCGGAAAGCCCCAGGCCGGCGCTGGGTTGACGCTGACGGCGCTCAACCCTTGCCCGGCTTGATCACGACGTAGGTGGCGACCTCGCCGCGGCGGACGAGCATCTGCAGCGATTTCCCCTTCTCGACCTTCGCCAGCGCCGCCTGGAATTGCTTGATGGTCTTCACCTCGGCATTGTTGGCCGAGAGGATCACGTCGCCGGCCTTCAAGCCTGCGCGCGCCGCCGGCCCCTCGGCCGTGTCGATGCGCAGGCCGCCGTCCACCTTCAGTTCCTTGCGCTGCGCTTCGCTGAGCTCGCTGACGGTCAGGCCCCAGGCCTGCGCGCCGGTGGCGGCCGGCGTTTCAGCCTCCGGCGCGGCGGGCGTGCGGTCATCCGGCAGCGCATCGAGCGTCGCGACCAGGTCCTTGTAGGCGCCGCGGCGGAACACCTGCAGCGGCACCTTCGTGCCCGGCTTGGTCGCGGCGGCAAGCCGACGCAGGTCGACCGCCTTCTCCACGGTCTTCCCGTCGAACTTGGTGATCACGTCGCCCAGTTGGAGACCCGCCTTCTCGCCGGGACCCGCCGGCGTGATGCGACTGATCAGCGCGCCCTGCGGCTTGCCCAGGCCGATGGCCTCGGCGACCTCCTTGCTGACGTCATCCGGATACACGCCCAGCATGCCGCGCGTCACCCGTCCGCTGGCGCGGAGCTGATCGGCCACGCGCATCGCCTCGTCGATCGGGATCGCGAACGAGATCCCCATGAACCCGCCCGACTGGCTGTAGATCTGCGAGTTGATGCCCACCACCTCGCCACGCAGGTTCAGCAGCGGCCCCCCGGAGTTGCCGGGGTTGATGGCGACGTCGGTCTGGATCAGCGGCAGCAGGTCACCGGTGTCGCGCGCCTTGGCGCTGACGATGCCGGCCGTCACCGTGTTGTCGAAGCCGAAAGGCGAGCCGATGGCCATGACCCATTCGCCGACCTTGAGCTTGCCGACATCCCCCATCCGCAGCAGCGGCAGGTTGCTCGCCTCGATCTTCAGCACGGCGACGTCGGTGCGGCGATCCAGGCCCACGACCTTGGCCTTGAACTCCCGCTTGTCGGTCAGCGTGACCATGACCTCGTCGGCGTCGTCGACGACATGCGCATTGGTCATCACGAAGCCGTCGGCCCCGATCACGAAGCCCGAACCGAGGCCGCGACGCTGCGGCGCGTCGTCATCCTCGTCGTCGTCCGGGGCCGGCGCGGGCGTGGCGCCGGGCGGCGTGCGGCGCTGCGGCGGCACCGGGATGCCGAAACGGCGCAGCAGTTCGCGCATCTGTTCATCGACCTGCGGATTCGCGGCCTTGACCTTCTCCGAGGTCCGGATGTTGACGACGGCCGGCCCGGCCTGTTCCACCAGGGCGCTGAAGTCGGGCAGCGCGCGCGCCAGGTCGGGCGTGGCGACTGGCACGGCGGCGGGGGGCGCGGGTTTCGTCGTGGTCTGGGCGCTGACGCCCAGCGACCCGCTCATCAGGGCGGCGCTGGCGATCGCCAGGGCAAGACGTGAAGGGGTGCGGGAACGATCGGAGTTGGGCATGAACACTCGCAGGTGGCGATGCAGGGTCGAAAGGCTCACATCATGCCCGCATTTCGAAACGGGCATGAGTCAGCCTCGAGCGAGGAACAGGTGAAGCCGCAGCAGCGTCCATTGGGCGCCGAGCGCGCCGCGCGAAGCGGCGACCCAGCGCACCGGCTGCCGGCCCCGGCGGGTGGCGCCATCGGCCGCCACAGCGGGGTTCAGCCGCAGCAGCATCCACCGTTCGATGTCGATGAAGACGTCCGGCGTGACGGCAAGCGGCTCGCCCGCCCGCAGCCACCACCATTGCGCGCCGTCCCACCGCAGGACGTCGGGCGCATGCGCGCGCACCGGCAGCGCCGCGGCCACGAGCGCGATGCCCAGGGGGCCAAGCAGCATCACGAGGTCGGACGCCTGCGCGAAGAAACCCGCCTGCCGCAGCACGGCGGCCACGACCGCGGCGGCACCTGCAGCGAGCACGGCGCGCTGCAGGCGCTCCCAGCGCGCATCGCGCGGCAATGAAAAACGCCGGGCAGCAGCCCGGCGTGGTGTCGATCGGTCCGGCGTCATCGGTCGCCGCCCGTGTCGAGGGTCCTGGATCAGACCCGCTTGAAGATCAGCGTGCCGTTCGTGCCGCCGAAGCCGAAGTTGTTCTTCGCGGCGTACTCGATCGGCATCTTCCGCGCCTCATTGGCGCAATAGTCCAGGTCGCACTCGGGATCCTGGTTGAAGATGTTGATCGTCGGCGGAGCGACCTGGTCGTGGATCGCCTTGACGGTGAAGACGGACTCGATGCCGCCCGCGCCGCCCAGCAGATGGCCGGTCATCGACTTCGTCGACGACACCACCAGGCCGTTCTTCGCATACGCGCCGAAGGCCTGCTTGATCGCGTTGGTCTCGTTGGCGTCGCCCAGCGGCGTGGACGTGCCATGCGCGTTCATGTACTGGATCTGGTCCGCGTTCAGGCCCGCGTTGCGCAGCGCGTTGCGCATCGAGCGCGTCGGGCCGTCCACGTCGGGCGCGGTCATGTGGTACGCGTCGGCGCTCATGCCGAAGCCCACCAGTTCCGCGTAGATCTTCGCGCCGCGCTTCTTGGCGTGCTCGTACTCCTCGAGCACCAGCACACCGGCGCCCTCGCCCAGCACGAAGCCGTCGCGATCCTTGTCCCAGGGACGGGACGCGGTCTTCGGGTCGTCGTTGCGGGTGGACAGCGCGCGGGCCGCGGCGAAACCGCCGACGCCCAGCGGCGACACCGTCGACTCCGAGCCGCCGGCGACCATGACGTCGGCGTCACCCGCCTCGATCATGCGGCCGGCCTGGCCGATGCTGTGCAGCCCCGTCGTGCACGCCGTCACGATCGCCAGGTTCGGGCCCTTGAACCCGCACTGGATCGAGACGTGGCCCGAGATCATGTTGATGATCGACGCCGGCACGAAGAACGGACTGATGCGGCGCGGGCCGCGATTGGTCAGTTCCGCGTGGGTCTCCTCGATCATCGGCAGGCCGCCGATGCCCGAGCCGACCAGCACGCCGATGCGTTCCGCCAGTTCGGGGCTGAGCGCGTCGCCGGTGGGCAGACCCGAGTCGCGGATCGCCTGCAGCGAGGCCGCCAGCCCGTAATGGATGAACGTGTCCATGTGCCGGGCTTCCTTCGCGGGGATGTAGTCATCCACCTTGAAGTCCTTGACCTCGCCAGCGAAATGGCAGGCCAGGGGGCTGGCATCGAAACGGGTGATGGTGTCGATGCCGGACTTGCCAGCCACGATGTTGGCCCAGCCCTGCTCGACCGTGTTGCCCACGGGCGAGATCAGGCCGAGACCGGTGACGACGACGCGACGACGGCTCATGCTGCTTGCTTACGCCTTCTGGTGCTTGACCGCGTAGTCGATCGCCAGTTGAACGGTGGTGATCTTCTCGGCCTCTTCGTCCGGGATCTCGATGCCGAACTCGTCTTCGAGGGCCATCACCAGTTCCACGGTGTCCAGAGAATCAGCGCCCAGATCGGCGACGAAGGCCTTTTCATTGGTCACATCGGCTTCGGGCACGCCGAGTTGCTCGGCGATGATTTTCTTGACACGTGCTTCGATATCGCTCATGACTCCTCCAGGAGGGGTTTGCTAGAACAACCCGGGATTCTAAGGCCTTAGAGTGGCGCCCCTAGTTCGGACCTCCCGAGGCGCGCCTTCCTCGATGGATACGGCGCGCGCTCGCACTCTATCAGCCCCACACCGGCCGGGTGAATCCGGTGGGTGGCCCGCCCGCGAGGGGCGGCTTCCACCTCAATTCATGTACATGCCGCCGTTGACATGCAGCTCGACGCCGGTGATGTAGCCCGCCTCGGGCGACGCCAGGAAGGCGACGGCATGCGCGATCTCGGCCGGATCGCCCAGGCGGCCCGCCGGAATCTGCGCCAGCAGCGCGGTCTTCTGCGCCTCGGGCAGCACGTCCGTCATGTCGGTGGCGATGAAGCCGGGGGCGACGCAGTTCACCGTGATCGAGCGGCTGCCCAGTTCCCGTGCGAGGGCACGCGTCATGCCCGCCACGCCGGCCTTGGCGGCCGCGTAGTTGGCCTGGCCGGCATTGCCGGAGGCGCCCACCACCGAGGTGATGTTGACGATGCGGCCGTAGCGCTGCTTCATCATCGGCCGCATCACCGCGCGGCTGGCGCGGAAGACGGCCTTCAGGTTGGTGTCCAGGACGGCGTCCCAGTCCTCGTCCTTGAGGCGCATGGCGAGCATGTCCTTCGTGATGCCGGCGTTGTTGACCAGCACCTGGATGCCGCCGTCCTGCTTGACGATGGCGTCGATCAGCGCATCGACGGCCGCGCCGTCATTGACGTTGAGCACCGCGCCGCGACCGCCGTGCGGCGCCAGCGCCTCGGTGATGGCCTGCGCGCCGGACTCGCTGGTCGCGGTGCCGATCACGACGAAGCCCTTCTGGGCCAGCGTCAGCGCGATCGCGCGGCCGATGCCGCGGCTGGCGCCGGTCACCAGCGCCACTTGCTTGTTGTCGGACATGGGGAACCTCGGAAGGAATTCGGGGAAAAGGAATTCAGGCCTCAGGCCAGCAGGGCCTTGGCCTCGACCAGCGAGGCCGGGTCGAGCACGGTGGCGCTGGCCAGTTCGGCGTCGATGCGTTTGGCCATGCCGGCCAGCACCTTGCCCGGGCCGCATTCGATGACGGTGCTCAGGCCGCGCGCCTTGAGCGCCTGCACCACCTCGACCCAGCGCACCGGGCCGAAGGCCTGGCGGAAGAGCGCGTCGCGCAGCGCCTGGGCGTCGTCGGTCACGGCGACGTCGATGTTGTTGATCACCGGGAAGGCAGCCGGCTGGAAGCTCACCGCGGCGAGCTTCTCGCGCAGGCGGTCGGCGGCCGGCTTCATCAGGCTGGAGTGGAACGGCGCGGACACCGGCAGCGGCAGCGCACGCTTGGCGCCCGCGGCCTTGAGCGCCTCATTGGCCTTCTCCACGCCCGCCTTGGAGCCGGCGATCACCGTCTGCTTCGGGTCGTTGAAGTTGACCGCCTCGACGACCTCGCCCGACGCGGCGGCGACCTGCTGGCAGACCTCGCGCACCACGGCGGCGTCCAGGCCCAGGATCGCGGACATCGCGCCGGTGCCGACCGGCACGGCGTCCTGCATCGCCTGCGCGCGGAAACGCACCAGCAGCAGCGCGTCGGACAGGCTCAGCGCGCCGGCGGCCACCAGCGCCGTGTACTCGCCCAGCGAGTGGCCGGCGGCGGCCGACGGCACCAGGCCGGTCTCGGCGATCCAGGCGCGGTAGTTGGCGACGCCGGCGGTCAGCATCACCGGCTGCGTGTTGGTCGTCAGGTCCAGCTGTTCCTTGGGACCGTTCTTGATCAGCGCGCCGATGTCCTCGCCCAGCGCGGCGGAGGCCTCGGCCAGCGTGCGGACGACTTCCGGGTGATCGCCCCAGGCGTCCAGCATGCCCACCGATTGGGAGCCCTGGCCGGGGAAGACGAATGCGAAGTTCTTGCTCATGGCGGTTGGGTCCGAAGCTAAGGAATCAGAGGGAGCAGAGAGGGAGCACAAGGGAGCGGCGCGGGGACCGGCAACCGCGCGCGTCGCGCGTCGACGCGACCGTCGAGCGGCCGGTGTCGCGTCCAAGGCGACACGCCGGACGGCCGGACGAGCCGGCTTCAAGCAGGCATCAGTAATCCAGCAGCACCGCACCCCAGGTGAAACCACCGCCCACGCCTTCCAGCATCACCGTGTCGCCGCGCTTGATCTTGCCGGCGCGCACCGCGACGTCGAAAGCCAGCGGGATCGAAGCGGCGGAGGTGTTGCCGTGTTCATCGACGGTCGCGATCAGCTTGTCCAGGGACATCTTCAGCTTCTTGGCCGTGCCCTGCATGATCCGGATGTTGGCCTGATGGGGGATCAGCCAGTCGATGTCCGCGTCGGTGCGGCCGGCCTTGTCCAGGACCGAGCGGGCCACCTTCTCGAGCACGCCCACGGCCAGCTTGAACACCGCCTGGCCGTCCATCTTCAGCAGCGGATGGCCCAGCACCGCGCCGCCGGACACGGTGCCCGGGGTGCAGAGGATGTCGGCATGGCGGCCGTCAGCATGGAGCTCGCTGGCGAGGATGCCGGGCTCGTCGCTGGCGCCGACGACCACGGCGCCGGCGCCGTCGCCGAACAGCACGCAGGTGGTGCGGTCCTTGAAGTCGAGGATGCGCGAGAACACTTCCGCGCCGACCACCAGCGCCTTGGTCGCGGCGCCGCTCTTGATCATCGCGTCGGCGACGGTCAGCGCGTACACGAAGCCGGAGCACACGGCCTGCACGTCGAAGGCGGCGCAGCCGTGGATGCCGAGCTTCTGCTGCAGCAGGCAGGCGGTGGACGGGAACACCATGTCCGGCGTGGACGTGGCGACGATGATCAGGTCGATCTCATCGGCGCGGACGCCGGCCGCTTCGAGCGCCGCGAGCGCCGCAGGCAGCGCGAGGTCGCTGGCGGTGACCTGCGGGTCGGCGAAGTGACGGGCGTGGATGCCGGTGCGCTCGACGATCCATTCATGGGAAGTCTCGATCCCGTCGCGGGCGAGGCGTTCCGCGAGGGCCGCGTTGGTGACGCGGTTGGCGGGCAGGTAGCTGCCCGTGCCGAGGATGCGGGTATGGCGCTTGGAAGCAGTGGTCATGCAGCGTGGGCGGCGGCGGCCGCCTGGTCTCCAGCATCGACGCCCTCCTCATTGGCCGGCGCGGGGAGCGCCTGCAGCGTCGCGACGATGCGATCGTGAACCCGGTCTAGGAGCCGGTTGCGGGCCGCATCATACGCCCGGTTCAGCGCCTGCTCGAAAGCGAAGGCATCGGCCGAGCCGTGGCTCTTGAAGACCAGTCCGCGCAGGCCCAGCAGCGCCGCGCCGTTGAAGCGGCGGTGGTCGACGCGATTCTTGAAGCGCTGCAGCACCGGCATCGCCAGCAGCGCGATGAGCTTGGTCCAGGGGGTCCGGGTGAACTCCGCCTTGATGAAGCTGGAGATCATGCTGGCCAGCCCTTCGGCCGTCTTCAGCGCGACGTTGCCGACGAAGCCGTCGCAGACGACGACGTCGGTCGTGCCCTTGAAGATGTCGTTGCCCTCGACGTTGCCGTGGAAGTTGAGCTGGTCATGGGCGGCGACCTCGCGCAGCAGTTCGCCGGCGCGCTTGATGGTCTCGTTGCCCTTGATCATTTCCTCGCCGATGTTCAGCAGGCCGACGCTCGGGTTCTCCTTGCCGTCCACCGCCGACACCAGCGCGCTGCCCATGACGGCGAACTGCAGCAGGTGCTCAGGACCGCAGTCGACGTTGGCCCCGAGGTCCAGCACGGTGGTGAAGCCGCCCACCTGGTTGGGCATGACGGTGGCGATGGCCGGCCGGTCGATGCCTTCGAGCGTCTTGAGCAGGTACTTGGCGACCGCCATCAGCGCGCCGGTATTGCCGGCCGAGACGCAGGCCTGCGCGAGCGCGGGCGAGCCATCCTTGCCCGGCTTGAGCTGGGAGAGCGCCACCCGCATCGACGAATCCTTCTTGCGGCGCAGCGCGACCTCGATCGGGTCGTCCATGCTGACGACCTCGCTGGCGGGGACGATGCGCACGCGCGGCCAGGCGGCCGCTTCCTGGAGCGCCTCGGGCAGGCCGACCAGCAGCAACTCCGCTTGCGGATGCGCGGCGAGGAAGGCCCGGCAGGCCGGGAGCGTCACGGCGGGGCCGTGATCGCCGCCCATGCAATCCACCGCCAGACGGAGCGGCTCGGCGGAGGGCGATGAGCGGGTGGCGGGAAGTGCGGTCATCGAAACCTGAGGAGAAGAATCACCGGTCGAAGCTGCGACTGTAGCGACCTCGCAAGAAGCGTGCGCGACAGCCGACCCCAGCCGGCGCACGCATCCCGGGCATTCCGGGCGCGCGCGAAGAAGGTGAGAAGACGACGGAAATGCGAAAGCCCGGCAACGCGAGGCGCTGAACCGGGCTTTCTTTTTGTCGTGAGGACCAGGCGGAAGGCGCCTTGCGGCGGCTTCCTGACCGGCTGATCGCGTCGATCAGGCGGCGTCGGCCTTGGTCTTCAGCACCTTGCGGCCACGATAGAAGCCGTTGGGGCTGATGTGGTGGCGCAGATGCACTTCACCGGTGGTCGGCTCGATCGCGGTGCCCGGGGTGCCCAGGGCGTTGTGCGAGCGGTGCATGCCACGCTTCGACGGGGACTTCTTGTTTTGCTGAACGGCCATGATTGATTCTCCTAAAGGCTTCGGCTGGCTTCGGTGGTTCGAGGCTTGCTCGGGCTCTCGAGAGAACTCGAGCTGTGCCGCGGATCCCACGAGGATGCTCCGCTACCGACGCCTCGGTCCCGGCGGGCCGCCCACATGGACGGCCATTTCGAACCGGGAAAGCCGGAAACTATAGCACAGCGGGCATCCGGGCGGCAATCCGGGCGGTGAACCCGTCGCATGATCGGCGGCCGCTTCGCGAGCACAAGGTCGCGCGGAGCCGCCCCATCCCCTGCCTCAAGCCTTGCCGCCGCCCTTCTTGAGGGCGGCCAGCGCGGCGAACGGGTTCGGGCGCTCCTCTTCCGGCGCCTCGTCCTCCTCGACATTGGCATGCGGCAGCGGCTCCGGGCACTCGTCGTGACGCGGGACCACCGGCAGCTCCAGCAGCAGCTCGTCCTCGACCAGCTCGCGCAGGTTGAGGTGGCGCGCCAGCGCGAGCACGTCATCGTCCGAGTCCATGTCCAGTTCCGCGGCCATGTCCTCGTCCTTGACGAAGCGGAACCAGCGCGACACCGCCAGGTCCTCGCGCACCGGCTTCAGGCAACGCTGGCAGGTCAGCGCGACCTGCGCCTCGGCGCCGAGCTCCAGCCAGATCTGCGGCTCGCCACCCTTGGGCGTGCGGGTCTCCCCCCGGGTGGTCCACCGAACGGGGGGCCAGTGGGCGGGATCGGATTCGGGCGCGGCCGATTCAGCCAGGCGCGGCAGGCTGGTGGCGGGCCACTCGCCCTCGAGCGAGGCACCCTCCCGGGCGAAGGCCTCGACATCGAGCTTCAGGGGATCGAACGAACGCGGTTTCATGGGGCGCAAGTGTACGAGCCGGCTCTGCCCGGGTGGGAGAATCCCGCCCCATGACCGCCCTTCCCCGCCCGCTGATCCTGGGCTCCACCTCCCGCTACCGGCGCGAACTGCTGGAGCGCCTGCGGCTGCCCTTCGAGACTGCGGCGCCCGAGGTCGACGAAGCCCCTCGCGCCGGCGAATCGCCCGAGGCGCTCGCGCGCCGGCTGGCGCTGGCCAAGGCGCAGGCCGTGGCCGCGCGCTTTCCGCAGGCGCTGGTGATCGGCTCCGACCAGGTCGCGGACCTGGCGGGCCAGCCGATCGGCAAGCCCGGCACGCATGAGCGGGCGGTCGAGCAGTTGCAGGCCATGCGCGGCCGCACCGTCGTGTTTCAGACGGCGGTCGCGGTGGTCTGCGCGGCGACCGGCTTCGTCGGCCAGGACCTGGCGGCGGTGCGCGTGCGCTTCCGCGACCTGAGCGACGCCGACATCGAGCGCTACCTCCGCGCCGAGCAACCTTACGACTGCGCCGGCAGCGCCAAGGCCGAGGGGCTGGGCATCGCGCTGCTCGAGACCATCGATTCCGACGACCCCACCGCGCTGATCGGCCTGCCGCTGATCCGCACCGCGGCATTGCTCCGCCGGGGCGGGCTCGACGTACTGGGCCTGCTGACCTGAACACCTCGCTTCCCGACCCTGATTGCAAAGACTCCCGATGACCCGCGGCCGCCTCTTCCTCGTTCCCAACACCCTCGATTTCGGCATGGACGGCCAGGAGGTCGACCTCCGCGAGGTGCTGCCCGACGCGGTGCTCGCCCGCGCGGCGGCGATCACCCACTGGGCGGCGGAGAACGCCAAGACCACGCGCGCCTTCCTCAAGCGCGTCGGCGCGATCCATGCGCTGGCGGTGCCGCTGCAGGAGCAGCGGATCGAGGAACTGCCTCGTCCGCCGAAGGGTCGCGCTCCGGCGGCGAACGCCGCAGCGGGCGCGGCCGCCGAGGACAAGGCCTGGGCCGCGCTGCTGCAACCGGCGCTGGACGGCCACGACCTGGGGCTGATCTCCGAGGCCGGCATGCCCGCGGTGGCGGACCCCGGCGCACGACTGGTCGCCGCGGCGCACGCCGCTGGCGTGGAGGTCGTCCCGCTGACGGGACCGAGCTCGCTGCTGATGGCGGTGGCCGCCAGCGGCCTGAACGGCCAGAGCTTCGCCTTCGTCGGTTACCTGCCGGTCGACGCGGCGGAGCGCGCGACCCGCATCAAGTCGCTGGAAGCGGCCTCCGCCCGGGACCAGCAGACCCAGTTGATGATCGAGACGCCCTATCGCAACGGCGCATTGCTGCAGGCGCTGCTGGCGACGCTGAAGCCGACGACCGCGCTGTCGGTGAGCTGCGGCCTCAGCCTGAAGGACGCCTGGACCCACACCGCCACGGTGGCGCAGTGGCGCAAGGCGCCGAAGGCGCTGGTCGACAAGGTACCGGCGGTGTTCTCGATCCTGGGCTCGCGCTGACCTAACGCGCGGACCGAAGGCGCTACCGAACGCGCGGGCCGACGGCGCCATGAGCAAAGGCCGGACGCCTCACGGCGGTCCGGCCTTCTTCATTCAGGGCCACGGGGCCTTGGGTTCGAGCCCGGACCCGTTCGCCGCTCAGGATTCGCTGTCCGCGGTGACCGGCGGCTTCTTGGCGCCGAACAGCGCCGCCACCTTCTTCTTCGGCTTGATGTTGGCCGACAGACCGCTGCGCGGCGCCTGCGCGCCCCCCTTCTCCCAGGACGGCGCCTCGGCGCGTTCGCTGACTTCGTAGGGCTTGTCGAACAGCGGATCGTAGGCCTGGCGCTGCGGCGCGCGCGGCGCCGAGGCGTGCGGGCCGTAGGCCTCGTCGCGGCGGTCCTCGCGCTCGCGGCGGAAGTCGCGGCGCTCGCCGCGGTCTTCGCGATCGCCACCGCGGTCACCGCCACGCTCGCCCCGGTCGGACCGCTCGCCGCGCTCTCCACGGTCGCTACGGTCGAAGCGGCGACGCTCGCCTTCGAGCTCGATCGGCTCCAGGTCCAGCTTGCGCTTGATCAGCTTCTCGATCTCGCCGACCAGGCGGGCGTCCGCCTTGGTGACCAGCGTGAAGGCCAGGCCCGAGGCGCCGGCACGGCCGGTGCGGCCGATGCGGTGCACGTAGTCCTCGGCGTTGAAGGGCACGTCGAAGTTGAAGACGGCCGGCAGGTCGGCGATGTCCAGGCCGCGGGCGGCGACGTCGGTGGCCACCAGCAGCTCGACCTCGCCACGCTTGAACGCCTCCAGCGACTTCAGCCGCTCGTCCTGCGACTTGTCACCGTGCAGCGCGGCGGTCTTCAGGCCGTCGCGCTCGAAGGCGCGGGCCAGGCGCGCGGCGCCCAGCTTGGAGTTCACGAACACGATCGACTGCGTGATCTCGCGCTGGCGCAGCAGCTGCTTGACCGCGGCACGCTTGTCGTCGTCATCGACGCTGAAGAAGCGCTGCTCGACGGTGGACGCCGTGGCGTTCGGCCGCGCGACCTCGACCAGCTCCGGCTCCTGCAGGTAGCTCTGCGCGAGCTTCTTGATCTCCGGCGAGAAGGTCGCCGAGAACAGCAGCGTCTGGCGCGTCTTGGGCAGGTAGCTCAGGATGCGCTGCAGGTCGGGCAGGAAGCCGATGTCCAGCATGCGGTCCGCTTCGTCGAGCACCACGTACTCGACGTGGTTGAGCACCGCATTCTTGGCTTCGATGTGGTCCAGCAGGCGGCCCGGCGTGGCGATCAGCACCTCGACGCCGGCCTTGAGCTGCAGCGTCTGGGGCTTCATGTCGATGCCGCCGAAGACGCAGGCCACGCGCAGCTGCGTGTGCTTGGCGTAGGCCTTGACGTTGTTGGCGACCTGGTCGGCCAGCTCGCGGGTCGGGGCCAGCACGAGGGCGCGCACCGGATGGCGGGCGGGCGACATCGAGGCGTTCTCGTGCTTGAGCATGCGCTGCAGCAGCGGGATGGAGAACGCGGCGGTCTTGCCGGTGCCGGTCTGAGCGGCGCCCATCACGTCTTTGCCGGACAGGACGATCGGGATCGCCTTGGCCTGGATGGGCGTCATCGTCGCGTAGCCCTGGTCGGCCACGGCACGCAGCAGCTTGGGGTCCAGCGGCAGCGTGTCGAAACGGGGGCTTGGCGTCGGGGTGGATTCGGTCATGGGCGCGGATTATCCTCCAAGCCCCCGAAAGCCCCGGGAAACCACCGATCCCGGCGCGTGCAGCACCGCATGAAGCGGGCCGCGGCGTGCAGGATCGACCTGCCGGATCAGGGCACCGAGCGGTCGGTCAGCTTGCGCTGGTCGCCGCGGAACACCATCCACTTCGGGGTGCGGAAACGCACGATGCGCCAGTACAGCGCGACGTAGGCGACGCCGAACAGCACCATGCAGGCGGCGATCGCCGGGGTGGAATCCCAGAAAAGCAGCGCCGGCGCCAGCGACGAGAGGCACAGCGTCCACAGGTAGGGCGCGGTCATCGAGTTGCGGCGCGTCATCAGGCGCGCGTCGCGTGCGCCAATCGCCCATCGCATCAGGCGGCGGTAGATGAGCGAGTGCAGATGGATGCCGTCCGGATCCCCGGGGCTGGTGTTGCGCAGGAAGCGGCGGCGGTAGATGGAGAACACCGTCTCGAACACCGGATAGATGCACACCATCAGCGCGAACAGCGGCGAGACCTGCGGATGGCGGTGGATCAGCAGGATGGCGATCTCCGCCAGGTAGAAGCCCATGAAGTACGCGCCGCCGTCGCCCAGGAAGATGAGGCCGGCGGGGTAGTTCCAGACGAAGAAGCCGAGGATGGCGCCGACGCCGGCCAGCGCCCAGAGGGCGAGTTCGGTATCGCCGACCTGGTAGGCGACATAGGCCAGCGACAGCAGCATCAGGCTGACGCACATCGAGGACAGCCCGTTGAAGCCGTCGATGATGTTGACCGAGTTGGCGACGCCCGCGACGACGAAGACGGTGATCAGCACCGCGCCCACGGTGGTGCCGACGATGAAGTCCAGGCCGGGGATGTCGGTGCGGTTGATGGTCGCCTGGAGGAGCCAGCAGCCGAGCGCTGCGGAGATCGCGGTGGCGATCAGGCGCTCGCGCGGGGAAACCTTCTTGGTGAAGTCCTCGATCAACCCGGCGCCAAAGGCCGGCAGGCCGGCCAGGAGCAGGAGCAGGCCGGTCTTGGCTTGGGGATGCTTGAGGAACCAGGCCAGCGCGACCATGCCGACCAGACCGACAAAGATGCCGAGGCCACCAATGCGCGGCACAGGGCGGGCGTGAAACTTCTGGGGGCCGGAAAGGTCGTGGTCCGCAGACAGATGCCCGTGCACGGTCGACGAATGCACGACATACAACGTGATCGCCGCCGCCAGTGCGAACGGGATGAGCAAATACAACATGGCCGGCAGTGTAACGATCAGCTTCCGGTCCCCGGCGGTTTTGGCGCAACAGCGCTGCCATAGAATGCCGCGCTGGCCGCCCCGACACCCCTTGTCACAAGGCACATCGGGGCGGCTCTCCCTTTCAGAGACGAGATCACGCATGGAACTTCGCGCCCAACGCGCCTCTTCGCCGGTGTCGACGATGACTCGATCCCTCCAGACTTTCCAAAAGCCCGCGCTGGCGCTGTTGATGGCCTGCCTGATGGCGGGTCCGGCCCTCGCGCAGTCGATGGGAAGTGGCCAGACCTCGTCCGAGAACAGCAGCGATGTCAGCGGCCCGGTCCGACTGAACTCCACGACGCGCGGCACGCAGGACGCGTCGACGCAGCAGCAACAGCAGCAGCAGGCGCAATCGGCCATGCCGCGCGCGCCCAAGTACGTGCCCGGCGAGTTCGAGATCTACGTCAACAAGCTGCTGGGCCTGGACCTGACGGATCCGCTCACGCTGGAACAGCTGCGCCGCTCCGAGTCAGGCCTGACTGAAATCGGCACGGTGACGCAGACGCAGACCGGCGCTGTCGGGAAGGCGACGACGATCTCCACCGACAACATCGTTCGGCGCCTGGGTGCCGACCTGATGCTCGATGCCCGCATGGGCTCGGACACCGACGGCCCGCGCCAGGCGCCCTCGGACTACCTGATCGGCATCGGCGACGAAATCCAGGTCACCGCCTGGGGCTCGGTGGACGCCGACCTGCGCCTGACCGTCGACCGCGCCGGCCGCGTCACGATCCCGCGTGTCGGCCCGGTGCTGGTGGCTGGCGTGCGCTACGGCGACCTGAACGACGTGGTGCGTGCCCGCATCGCGCAGGTGTTCAAGAACTTCCAGGTCAGCACCTCGCTGGGCAAGCTGCGCACGATCCGCATCTATGTGACCGGCTTCACCGCGAAGCCGGGCGCCTACACGGTCAGCAGCCTGGCGACGATCGTCAACGGCCTGATCCGCGCTGGCGGCCCGTCCGCGGCCGGCAGCTTCCGCCAGATCGAACTGCGCCGCAACGGCCAGGTCGTCGCCAACTTCGATGCGTACGACCTGCTGCTCAAGGGCGACAAGGCCAGCGACCGCGCGTTGCAGGCCGAGGACGTGATCCACATCGGCCCGATCGGCCCGCAGGTGGCGGTGCTGGGCAGCGTGAACAAGCAGAGCATCGTCGAGCTGAAGCCCGGCGAGACGATCGACGACGTGCTCGCGATGGCTGGTGGCTTCAGTGCGGTGGCGGACCGCTCGCGCATCTCGATCGAGCAGTTGAGCGATCGCAACGACCGCCGCGTGCGGGAGCTGCCGCTGCCGGCGCAGGCGAAGGCGGCGGCGTCCAACGGCGACGTGATCCGCGTGTTCAGCAGTGTCAATACGGCGCTGCCGCTGGCCAAGCAGTACAAGCGCGTGACGGTGGAAGGCGAAGTGTCCCGTCCCGGTGAATACGTGCTGCCGCCGACGAGCACCCTGCAGGACGCGATCGCCGCGGCTGGCGGACTGACGCCCCAGGCGTATGTCTTCGGCACGGACTTCTCGCGCGAGAGCGTGCGGCAGTCTCAGCAGGAGAACTACGACCGTGCGCTGCGCGACCTGGAGACGGAGTTCACCAAATACGCCAGCACGCAGCGTGCGACGACGGCTGATGAAGCAGCGGGCAATGCGCAGCGCGCCGCTGGCAGCGAACGACTGGTGGCGCGGCTGCGGGCCGTGCGCCCGACGGGCCGCGTGGTTCTGCAACTGGAGTCCGATGCGCGGCAACTGCCCTCGTTGACCGTTGAAGATGGCGATCGCTTGCTCATCCCGGCGAAGCCGACGACGGTGGGGGTGTTCGGAAGCGTCTTCAATTCGGGCAGTTTCCTCCTGCGCGATGGGGCGTCGGTAGACGACGTCATGAAGCTCGCGGGTGGCCCGACCCGTGGCGCCGACGCGGGCGGCGCCTTCGTGATCCGCGCCAACGGCACGGTCGTGAGCGCGCGCCAGTCGAGCAGTGGCTGGCTGGGCTTCGGCTCCGGCCTGGCGAGCCTGTCCGCACTGCCGGGAGACACGGTCTTCGTTCCGGAGGAAATGAACAAGACGACGTTCATCCAGGACGCGAAGGACTGGACGCAGATCCTGGCCAACTTCGGCTTGGGCATTGCAGCGTTGCAGACGATCAAGAACTGACGCCTGGTTGAGGAGAAATTTTCTGTGAGTACCCCACACCTGGCGACGGCGCCGGCCGGCGCGCCCGCCGGCAACGCGGGCTTCGGCCCCGTCGACCTGATCGCGATCCTCGCGCAACGCTGGAAGCTGCTGATCGGCGGCTCGGTCGGCGCGGGAGCCGTGATGCTGGGCATCTCGTTTTTGATGAGCCCGACCTTCACCGCGCAGACGGTGTTCCTGCCCCCTCAGCAGCAGCAGAGCGCCGCCACGGCGGCCATGGCCTCGCTCGGCGCACTGGCCGGCATCTCTGGCGGCTCACTGGGCGGCAAGACCCCCGCGGACCAGTACATCGCATTACTGCGCAGCGTCAACGTCGAGGAGCGTCTGGTTGAACGCTTCAAGCTCATGGAGCTCTATGAGGCCAAATACCGCTTCCTGGCGCGTCGTCGGCTGGAGCAGAGCACAACCATCTCGCTGGGCAAGAAGGACGGGCTGATAACGCTCGAAGTCGACGCACACGAGCCGAAGCTGGCGGCGGACATCGCCAACCAGTACGTCGCCGAACTCCGCCGCCTAATCGGCGAACTCGCGCTGACGGAGGCGCAGCAGCGCCGTGTCTTCTTCGAGACGGAACTCAAGCGCACGAACGAGCGCCTAGCACAGGCCCAGAAGACGCTGCAGTCGGGCGGCTTCAATGCCAACGCCATGAAGGCCGAGCCACGGACAGCCGCGGAAACCTACGCTCGCATCAAGGCCGAAGCCACCACCGCGGAGGTCCGCCTGCAGACGATGCGACGCACCCTTGCCGACACGTCGCCTGAGGTGCAGCAGCAGTTGACGATGCTGTCGGCTCTGCGCGGCCAATTGGCGCAGCTCGAGAGCAACGCAGCGGGCGCCAATGATTCAGACTATCTGGGCCGCTACCGCGAGTTCAAATACCAGGAGGCCCTGTTTGAGATGTATTCCAAGCAGTTCGAACTGGCTCGACTCGATGAAAGCCGGGAAGGCAGCGTGATCCAGGTGGTCGACGTGGCCACGCCACCGGAGTACAAGAGCAAGCCGAAGCGGGCGGCGCTGGCGCTCGGCGCAGCGGTCGGCACCTTCATCCTGCTGTCGATCTGGATTCTGGGGTCCTGGCTGCGTAGGGCGGGGCGCGCCACAGCCTGAAGGCGATTCGCCGGAGCCGATCCCTTCCGAAAGAGAACCGATCGCGAGCCGCCCATGCGCGCCGCGACTTCGCAGACAACCCGCAGAGCCGCGACGCACATCGTCGCGGCCTTGCCATAGCTCGACAACGCATGAACCCGAACGCAAAGATCTTCGTGACCGGTCACCGCGGCATGGTGGGCAGCGCGCTGGTCCGCCAATTGAATGCCGAGGGCTACCAGCGCATCATCACCCGCTCGCGCGACCAGCTCGATCTGTTGAGCCAGACCGCCGTCACCGAGTTCCTCGCCACCGAGCAGCCGGACTACGTCTTCATCGCCGCGGCGAAGGTCGGCGGCATCCAGGCCAACAACCAGTACCGCGCGGACTTCCTGTATCAGAACCTCATGATCGAGGCCAACCTGATCCATGGCGCACACCTGGCCGGCGTGCAGCGCCTCATGTTCCTCGGCTCGAGTTGCATCTACCCGCGCGACTGCGCTCAGCCGATCAAGGAGGAATACCTCCTCACCGGCCCGCTGGAGCAGACAAACGAGCCCTACGCGATCGCCAAGATCGCCGGCATCAAGCTGGCCGAGAGCTACAACCGCCAGTACGGCCGCGAGTACATCAGCGTGATGCCGACCAATTTGTACGGCCCCAACGACAACTACGACCTCGCCAACAGCCACGTGCTTCCAGCGCTGCTACGCAAGGCGCACGAGGCCAAGTTGCGCGGGGATTCGGAATACGTGGTCTGGGGTTCGGGCACACCACGGCGCGAGTTCCTGTATGTCGACGACCTCGCCGACGCCTGCGTCTACCTGATGAAGCAGGGCTATGCCGGCCCGTTGCTCAATGTCGGCACCGGCGAGGACGTGACGATCCGCGAGCTCGCGGAGACGGTCATGGACATCGTCGGCTTCGAGGGCCGCATCGTCTTCGACAGCACCAAGCCCGACGGTACGCCGCGCAAGCTCCTGGATGTCAGCAAGCTCGCCGCGCTCGGCTGGCGTGCCCGCACCTCGCTGCGCGACGGCATCCGTCTCGCCTACGACAGCGCTCCTTTCCGCGCCTGATCCACCTCATCCAGAGATCTCTCCATGTCGCAACGCAAAGTCGCCCTGATCACGGGCATCACGGGCCAGGACGGCGCCTACCTGGCGGAACTGCTGCTGGACAAGGGCTATGAAGTGCACGGCATCAAGCGCCGCGCCAGTCTGTTCAACACCGACCGCGTCGATCACCTGTATCAGGACCCGCACGTCAATAACCAGCGCTTCAAGCTGCACTACGGCGACCTGACCGACAGCACCAACCTGATCCGCATCATTCAACAGGTGCAGCCCGACGAGATCTACAACCTCGCCGCGATGAGCCACGTGGCCGTCAGCTTCGAGACGCCGGAGTACACCGCCAATGCTGACGGCATCGGCACGCTGCGCATCCTGGAAGCAATCCGCATTCTGGGCCTCGAGAAGAAGACCCGCTTTTACCAAGCCAGTACCTCCGAGTTGTATGGACTGGTGCAGGAGATCCCGCAGAAGGAAACCACGCCCTTCTACCCGCGCAGCCCCTATGCGGTGGCCAAGATGTATGCCTACTGGATCACGGTGAACTACCGCGAGGCCTACGGCATGTACGCCTGCAACGGCGTGCTGTTCAACCACGAGAGCCCGCTGCGCGGCGAGACCTTCGTGACTCGCAAGATCACCCGGGCAATCGCCCGCATTGCGCTTGGCCTGCAGGACTGCCTGTACCTGGGCAACATGAGCGCGCTGCGCGACTGGGGCCACGCCAAGGACTACGTCGAGATGCAGTGGATGATGCTGCAGCAGGACAAGCCCGAGGACTTCGTGATCGCCACCGGCGTGCAGTACTCGGTGCGCCAGTTCGTCGAGTTCGCCTGCAACGAACTGGGCATCGGCATCACGTTCTCCGGCGAAGGCGACCAGGAGATCGGCACCGTGACGAGCGTGGCCGACGCCGAACGCGCGTTCTGCAAGGTCGGTGACGTGATCGTCAAGGTCGACCCGCGCTACTACCGTCCGACGGAAGTCGAGACGCTGCTGGGCGACCCGACCAAGGCCAAGGAGAAGCTGGGCTGGACGCCCAAGACCACGCTGCGCGAGCTTGTTGCCGAGATGGTCGAGGCCGACTACCAGTCCGCCAAGCGCGACAGTCTGGTCAAGGCCGCCGGCTTCCAGGCCTACGACTACAACGAATGAACGCCCGCCGGCGTCCGAGGTGGTCGCCGGCGCGCACGATGCTTCGATGCTGAGGATCTTCCGATGAAAGCAGTGATTCTGGCCGGCGGCTTGGGTACCCGGCTGAGCGAGGAAACCGCCACGCGGCCAAAGCCCATGGTGGAGATCGGCGGCAAGCCAATCCTGTGGCACATCCTGAAGATGTATTCCCACCATGGCGTGAACGACTTCGTGATCTGCTGCGGATACAAGGGCTACGTCATCAAGGAGTACTTCGCCAACTATTTCCTTCACATGTCCGATGTCACCTTCGACATGCGTCACAACCGCATGGAAGTGCATCACAAGCGTGCCGAGCCCTGGAACGTCACGCTGGTGGACACCGGCGACGACTCCATGACCGGCGGACGCCTGCGGCGCGTGGCCGACTACGTGAAGGACGAAGAGGCGTTCTGCTTCACCTACGGCGACGGCGTGGGCGACATCGACATCTCCGCCACGATCGCATTCCACAAGTCGCACGGCAAAGCCGCCACGCTGACGGCGACCTATCCGCCCGGCCGCTTTGGCGCGCTGGACATCCGCCAGCACCAGGTCATGAGCTTCAAGGAGAAGCCCAAGGGCGACGGCGCAATGATCAACGGCGGCTTCTTCGTGCTGTCGCCCACGGTCCTCGACCACATCGAGGGCGACGCGACGACTTGGGAACAGGAGCCGCTGAACACCTTGGCCGAGACCGGCCAGTTGATGGCGTACGAGCACACCGGCTTCTGGCAGCCGATGGACACGCTGCGTGACAAGCATCTGCTGGAGTCCCTGTGGGCATCTGGCAATGCGCCCTGGAAGATGTGGTCATGAGCTCGACGCAACGGACCTCGCCGACCTTCTGGAAGGACAAGCGGGTCCTCCTGACCGGACACACCGGATTCAAGGGCAGTTGGCTCTCCCTGTGGCTGCAATCGATGAAGGCCGTGGTACGCGGCGTGTCGCTGAATCCGCCGACGGAGCCGGCGATGTTCAATGTCGCTCGCGTGGCCGAAGGCATGGAGCATCGCGTCGCCGACATCCGGGACTTCACCGCGGTGAAAGCGCAGATGGAGGAGTTTCGGCCCGAGATCGTCCTGCACATGGCGGCCCAGCCCCTGGTGCGTCTCTCCTACCAGCAGCCGATTGAGACCTACGCGACCAACGTAATGGGCTCGGTACATGTCCTCGAGGCTGCCCGTCATGTGGGTTCGGTCAAGGCCATCGTCAACGTCACGACGGACAAGTGCTACGAGAACCGCGAGTGGGTGTGGGGCTATCGCGAGGACGAGCCCATGGGCGGCCACGATCCCTATTCCAACAGCAAGGGCTGCGTAGAACTGGTCGCCTCGGCCTACCGCAAGTCCTTCCTGAAGGAGGCTGGCATCGCCATGGCGACGGCCCGTGCGGGCAACGTGATCGGAGGCGGCGACTGGGCGCTGGACCGGCTGATCCCGGACATCCTGGGCGCGCTGCAATCGGGCAAGCCGGTGCTGATCCGCAACCCGCACGCGATCCGTCCCTGGCAGCATGTGCTGGAGCCACTGTCTGGCTACCTGCTGCTGGCCGAACGGCTGTACACGCATGGGCAGGCCGATGCCGAAGGCTGGAATTTCGGGCCGCGCGATGACGACACCCGCCCGGTGCATTGGATCGTTGAGCGCCTGTGCGATGCCTGGGGCGAGGGCGCGAGCTGGACCCTCCAGCCTGGCGACCACCCGCACGAGGCCAGCTTCCTGAAGCTGGACATCTCCAAGGCGCGACAGCGACTGCAATGGGCGCCGCGCTGGACGCTGGAGACCGCGCTGGCGCGCATCATCGACTGGCATCGCGCGTGGCTGTCGGAGCAGGACATGCGCGCCTGCACGCTGGCCCAGATCGAAGCCTTCCAGCGTGACGATTGATTCGAGACCAGGACCCGCAATGACACGACGCCTCCTTCTCACCGGCGCCAACGGATTTCTGGGGCGTGCGTTCCTGGGCGCCGCCGCGCCCGGCACCGAGATCGTTGCCCTGGGCGGCCGGAGGCAGGCCCCGGTACCGGGACTCGCGGTCGACCTCCGCGACAAGGACAGCGTGCGCGCGGCGGTGCGCGAGGTACGCCCCACCCACGTGTTGAATTTCGCCTCGCTGGGCGTGACGCGCGACCAGAGCACCTTATCGGACCTCCTGGCCGTCAACACAGTCGGCGCGCTCCATCTCGTGGACGCGCTGGTCGAGGAGGGTCTCGCCGCTCAGACCTTCCTGTTCGGCACGGCCTATGAATACGCGGATTCGATGCAGCGACTGGGCGAGTCGGCCACGTTGGAGCCGAAGTCGCCTTACGCGATCTCCAAGACGACGTTGTTCCACAGTCTGAAACAGTATGGCGACGCTTTGCCGCTGACCTTCCTTCGCCTGTTCAACGTCTTCGGCCCCGGGGAACCAGCGGAGCGGCTCATTCCGTTCATTGCCAGCAAGGCGCGCGCCGGCGAGGAGATCCCCCTGACCGGCGGCGAGCAACTGCGCGACTTCATGTTCGCACCTGACCTCATCGCTCTGCTGCACCGCCTAGTTGACGTCCCAGCCGACACGGCGTCGGGTCTGCGCACGCTCAACGTCGGAACGGGCGAGGGCATCAGCCTGAAAACGTTCATCGGCTACGTGGCCGCGGCGCTGGAACGCCAGGGGCTAGCACCGAAGCTAAGGTTCGGCGCCCTGCCCTACCGCACGCATGACCCGATGCGATGCGTGGCCGACAATGCTCTGCTGAGCACGCTGCTGGGCGAGCTGACCTTTACCGACCTCCAGATCGCCGTCGACAAGACCGTTCTGGCACTCCATGAGCACTGATCTCTATCAAATCATCGAGCGGCGAAAGCTGGTCGACGAACGCGGCTTCTTCCTGAAGACGATGACCGGCCTCGAGCCCGACTTGCCGGTCGAATTCGGTGAGATCTACGTGATTCGCGGCGATCAGGGCAAGGCGCGCGCGAACCACTACCACGATGTCGCCACGGAATGGTTCACCCTGCTGGAAGGCCAGGTGAAGCTGAACCTGCGCCACGTCGACACTGGGGAGTCGGCCTCGCTGCTGCTTAGCGACGATGTGCCACGCACGGTTCGGATCAACCCGCGGGTGGCGCACTCCCTGATCGGCGTCGATGGTCGCGACTACCTTCTGATGGCCTACACCGACCGACGCTATGACCCGGTCGACACCGTCGCCCATCCGCCGATCGAGCTGTGAAGCGTCGTCATGCGCCGGCACGCCCGCGACGCCTGCAGCGCGCCGCACACGCGCCCCTCTCATGAACGGGATCCGTCTCCCCGCCTTCCTCAAGCACCGGCCCGAAGCCCGGGCCTTTAGCTCGAACGTCGCCTGGCTCCTGGGGGACAAGCTGACGCGGTTCCTGGTCGCCATCTTCGTCAGCGCCTGGGTGGCCCGCTATCTCGGTCCGGAGCGCTACGGCGTCCTGGCCTATGCGATCGCCTTTATCTCCATGTTCCAGGCGGTGTCGCTGCTAGGCCTTGACAACTTGATCGTGCGCGACATCGCGGCCTCGCCTGCGCAGGCCGGCCGCGTCCTGGGGACGGCGCTGCGTCTGCGGCTCATCGCGGCGGGAATCTCCTATCTGGCGCTGGGCGCCTGGATCGTGCTGTTCCAGCGCGAGGACATGACGGTCTCGGTCGTTGTGCTCCTGGCCGGACTAGCGATCCTGTTCCAGGTGTCCGACGTGATCGACCTGTGGTTCCAGAGCCGGATCCAGAGCCGCCGTACTGTCGTCGCCAAGATCTCGTCCTACTTGGCGACGGCAGTGTTCAAGGTGCTGCTGATCCAGCTCGGCGCCAGTCTTCCGGCCTTCGCTGCGGCCAACGCCCTAGAGACCGGGCTCGCCGCCATCGCCCTTGTCATCGCCTATGCCGGCTACCGGACCGAACGGCGCTGGGAATGGGACGGCGCACTGGCGCGCGCACTGCTGGCACAGTCGTGGCCGCTGCTGCTGTCGGGCCTGTCGATCCTGCTGTACATGCGAGTCAGCATCGTGTTCCTCCGCGAGTCGGCCGGCACGGCCGAGGTGGGCTTCTATGGTGTCGCGGCCACGCTGTCGGAGATGTGGTATTTCATCCCGATGGCCCTGGGCAGCAGCATCGCGCCCATCGTCTCCCGCCAGCGGGCCGCCGGCAGCGACGCTCATCGCCGCACGCTGCTCAAGGCCTTCGCCGGGATGTGGGCGCTGTCACTTTCCGTGGTGGTCGTGAACATCCTGGGCGCACGGCTGTTCGTCGGTCTGCTCTACGGTCCACAGTACGCGGCCTCAGCACCGCTGCTGGCCCTGCACGCGCTGACCTTCATCCCCGTCTGCCTGGGTGTGATGCAGAGCGTCTGGCTGATCAACGAGGGCCGTTCGAGGCTCGCGCTCCACCAAGCACTGAGCGGCGCATTGACCGCCCTCGTCCTCAACCTGATCCTTACGCCGCGTTACGGCGCATACGGCGCGGCCATCGCTACCGTCGGCGCGCAATTCGTGCAAGCCTTTCTGGTCAACGCCCTGCTGGCCCCAGACCTGTTCCGCCTCCAGTGCGGATCGCTGCGCATTCTGAAGACGCTTCGTTCATGAATGGCCCGACGACACCAATACCGCCGACGCTGAGCATCTGCATCCCGACGCTCAATCGCTGCGCCCTCCTGTGCGCGGCGCTGCGTTCGATCTACGCCGCCGGCTGGGACCGCCGGCGCGTCGAGGTCTGCATTTCCGACAACGCCTCGGAAGAGGACTACGGCGCATTGCACGCCCTGCTGGCCGAAGCGCCTCCCGGGCTGAGCGTGCGTTATCTGAAGCAGCCCCGACGTCTGCCCATCGACGCCAGCATGTATGCCGTCCGCAACATGGCGAGCGGAGACTATCTCTACTTCCTTGGTGACGACGACCATTTCCTGGACGGCGAGGCATCGCGGCTGCTGACGCTGATCGACCAGGAGGCGCCCGACCTGGCCATCTTCAACGGCATCCTCATTGATGCGGAGGACCGGGTAGTTGGCAACCATTTCCAGCTGCCGCCTCGGACCTACAACGACGTCTTCCAAGCTTTCGACGACTTGCGGGACAAGGGTATGTTCGGCGCGGTGCTGGTGCGTTCGGCGCATCTGCAGGCGGCCCACTTTGAGGCGCTGTTCGGCACTGCGCACGGCTACGGCTGCTACTGGTTTTCACTGCTCGACGAGCGGCACCTTGGCGGACGGGCACCGAAGATCATGATCCCCGGCTTCGCGCTGGTCGCGTTGCGCATGGCGGCCAAGAGTTACAACTTGCTGGACGTGTATTACCGGCAGATCCCCTACGAGATCGCCGTCTATCGACGGCATCTGCCGGCGGGCCGCGCCCAGCGGGCAAACCTGCGCTTCGAGCGCGCCTTCCATCGCAAGATCGCATCGTTGCGCTTCCTCCTGCCTATGCGTGCCGCGGGGATGTCGATCCTCGACATCGAGGCGCTCTACCCGGCTTTCCACGACCGCCATGCGCTCAAGCTGAGGTGGGCGGATTGGCTGGTGCGTTCGGGCGCGTTTGCTCGGCTGAAGACGATCTACCGGCTGCTCCGCGGCAGGAGCACGCGTCCATCATGAGCGTACTGCGCGTCACCCACTATTCCGGCGACCGGCTCGGCGGGGCGGCCCGCGCGGCCTACCGCCTGCATCAGGCACTTGGGGGTCGGCAAGAGGCCTTCTCGCGCATGGTAGTAGCCGACAAGACCAACGACGACACGACCGTGCGCGGCGCCAGTCCCCGGCTGAGTTCGCGGCTCGCCGCAGTGCTCTCGCCCACGCTCGATGCGCTCCCGCTGCGGCTGGGCGCTCCGCCCGACGCCATGCCGCGATCGACCGGCTGGTCGGGTCGCATCGGGGCCGCCGCGATCAATGCGGAGCCGACGGACTTGGTGCATCTGCACTGGATTTGCGCGGGTTTCCTGTCCATCGAAACCATCGGTCGCATCCGCAAACCCGTTGTCTGGACCCTGCACGACATGTGGGCCTTCTGCGGCGCAGAGCACCTCGCCGAGGACGGCCCCGGGGCACGGTGGCGCCACGGCTACGACCCCGCCCTGACAACCGGCCGTTTCGACGTCGACCGTTGGACATGGCGGCGCAAACGGGCGCATTGGCGGACGCCGATGCGCATCGTCACGCCCAGCCGGTGGCTGGCGCAATGCGTGGCCGACAGCACGCTGATGGGCGCATGGCCCGTGTCGGTCATTCCCAATCCGCTGGACCTGTCCCGGTTCAAGCCGATGGACCGTGCGGCCGCGCGCCGACTGCTTAACCTGCCAGCCGAAAAGCCGTTGGTCCTATTCGGGGCCATCCGCGGCACCCAGCTCTCCTACAAGGGCTGGGACCTTCTGCAGCCCGCGCTGGCCAAGGTGGCCCGCGAACAGCCGGGCGTTGAGGCCGTGCTGTTTGGACAGAGCGAGCCGTCGGACCCTCCGCGGTTGGGGCTGCCGTTGCACTGGATGGGACATGTGTCCGACGACTTCACGCTGTCCGCGCTCTACAGCGCGGCCGACCTGCTGGTTGTGCCCTCGCGCCAGGAGTCTTTCGGGCAGACGGGCTCGGAAGCACAGGCCTGCGGCTGCCCGGTCGTCGCCTTCGACGCGACCGGACTGCGCGACGTGGTCGCCCACGGCGAGAGCGGCCTGCTGGCCCGCCCTTTCGACAGCGGGGACCTGGCCGACGCGATGCTTGCGGTACTCCGCGACGACGCGCGACGAGGCGTGATGTCCGTCCAGGCGCGCGCGCGCGCTGAACGTCTCTGGTCCTACGACGCCGTCGCACGACAATACCTGGATCTCTACCGCGACGCCGTCCCCCGGTAAGCGGCTCCTCGGACACGACCAGTCTCATGAACACTGCCACCGACGCACCGGCCCGCCCGGCCGCCTCGCCGCATCACGCCCCCGCCGGGGGCGATCGCCCGCTGATCACGATCGCCACGGTGGTGCGCAACGGCGCGGCAACGCTCGACGCCACGATCCGTAGCGTCGCCGCCCAGACCTTCGCGGACATGGAGTACATCGTCGTGGATGGCCGCTCCACCGATGGAACGCTGGACATCCTGCGGCGGCACGAGACGCACATCACCACCTGGGTCAGCGAGTCCGACAGGGGCATCTACGACGCGATGAACAAGGCCCTGGCGCTCGCCAGGGGACGCTGGCTGCTCTTTCTCGGCGCCGACGACACACTGACCGCACCGGACATCCTGGAACGCGTCGCCGCGCGCCTCGACGACGCCGACGCGGTCTTCTACGGGGACGTCATCCTGAAGTCCTCGGGCCGGGCCTATTGCGGCGAGATGAGTGCCTACCGGCTGATGCAGCAGAACATCTGTCACCAAGCGATCTTCTATCCCGCCGGAGTCTTCCGGTCCAAGCCCTACGACCTCGATGCCGGCCTGCTGGCCGACTACAAGTACAACATCGAGCTCTGGGGCGCGGGCGTGCCGTTCCGGCACATGCCGCTTGCTGTCTCCCTGTTCGAGGACGCCGGGGCGTCCAGCCGGCCCGACGAGAAGTTCGAGTCGATGCGACTGGCGCTGATCGACCGGCACCTCGGCTGGCCGTACGGCTTGGTCAAGCGCGTCCGCAACCTGCTGGTGAAGGTACGGAACCGGCTGACGCGCCCATGAGCCCGCTGCTCTACCTCGTCACCATCTCGGACCAGCTCGAGACCTATCTCGCGCTGCTCCTGCTCTTCGCCCCGCTGCACTACTGGCTGGCGCGACGACTCGCGGTCAACCTCTTCGACCCGCTGTTTCTGGTGATACTGGCCGACTGGTTCGGTTTCACACTGGTCAGCTTCATGTGGATCAACGGCGATATCCGCGCGGAGCACCTGCAGTACTACATGGCCTCGCAGGCGGCGCTGTACGCGGCGCTGTTATATGTGAAACGGATGAACGCCGGCCTTTGCGCGCCGGCCTTCAATCCGCCATACGCGCTCGTGAACTGGGTGGTCTTCTTTGCGTTGCTCGTGCACTTCTCGGCCACCGCGGTCAAGTGGGGGCTGACCGGCATCCCGCTGTTCAATGCCTCGCGGCTCGGCGCCTTCGCCGGCTCGGGAGGGCTCGGGATCATCGAACGCTTCGAGACAGGCGCCTTCTTCATACTTAGCTTTTCCGGCCTGCTGCTCTGGACGAAGTTCCGGTCGCGCGCGACCTGGATGACGCTGGGGGTCGTGGTCTGGCTGCTGGTGTACATCGCGTTCTCGGGATCCAAGGGCGCGCTGCTCAGCATCCTGCAGGTCTACTTCCTGGTCCGCGTGCTGGTCTCCTCCGACCGGTCTCAAACGAGCTTCATGGGAAGCCGGCTCGGTGGCATCGCGTTCGCCGCAGCCGCGGTGTTCTCCTTCATCGTCCTGGCCGTGCAGTCGCAAGGCGACTTCGAACAGGTGCTGGTGAACTTGGCATTCCGGCTGGTGAGCTTCGGCGACATCTACATCTACGCTTATGTCGACGACACGATGCGCTACATCCAAGGCGACAACCCAGTTGTCGGGCTGTTCGGGGGCGCGCTCAGTACCTTCCGCGTCATCCCGGGCGATTGGATTTACAAGAACATGGGGCTGCAGTTCACGGAGATCATCTTCCCCGGTCTGGACTACCTCGCGGGCCCGAATCCGCGCCACAACGTGTTCGGCTTCCACTTTTTCGGCTGGTGGGGCGTCGTGTATTCGGGCCTGCTGGGGCTGGCCGTGGGCTGGCTGCAAGCCCACGTCTACCAGCGCGCGCACCGCGGTTTCTTCGCGGGACTGACGGCCTTCCTGCTGTACTTCTCGCTGGTCAGCGTCAGTGGCGACTTCGACTACGCGCTGTCCACGCTGTCGAGCATCCTGCTCGCCTCGATCCTCGTGCTCATCCCGGCACATCTGTTCTATCTGGTGGGCCGCTCGGTCCGCCCGTCACGCGACCATGCACTCCGTTGACATCGCACTCGGCCTCTACAACGGCGAGACCTACCTGCCCGAATTGCTCGAGAGCCTGGAGCAGCAGACCTTCCAAGACTGGCGGCTCGTCGTCCGGGACGACGGCTCCACCGATGGATCCTTAGCCCTCGTGCGCCGCTGGTGCGAGCAGCGAGGACGGGCGTTGAAGGTCGTCGAAGATGGGCTGGGCAACTTGCGCGTGATCGGCAACTTCTCGGCCTGCCTGGCCGCAACCGATGCGCCCTATGCCATGCCGGCGGACCAGGACGATGTCTGGTTGCCCCACAAGGTCCAGGACGCCGTCACGGAGATGCGCCGGCTGGAAACGGAGTGCGGCAGTCAGACGCCCATCGCGGTCTACTGCGACCTTGAGGTCGTCGACGCGTCGCTCAGGCGGTTGCACCCCTCGTTCCTGGAGATGCAGGGACAGGGTTCGCGCCGGGTGCCCACATTGGCGCAACTGCTCACGCAGAATGTCGCCCCGGGCTGCTCAATGATCATTAATCGGTCGCTGCTCAAGATCGGCTTGCCGATCCCCGCCGAGGTCGCGATGCACGACTGGTGGCTGATGTTGTTGGCGCGCGCGCTCGGTCGGGTGGCGCATCTGCGCAAGCCGGGCATCGCCTACCGGCAGCACGGTGGCAACCAAGTCGGTGCCCGGCGCGGCGGGCTGATGGACCTGCTGGGACAGGCCCGTCACGGACGAGCCGCCTACCGGTCGCGCCTTCGGCAGACTCGCACGCAGGCGGAGGCGCTGGCCCTGCGCCTGCCCGCGGACCATCCGCAACGCGCGCTCGTGCAGACCTATGCCTCGCTCGGTCAGTTGCCGAGGCCGCTGCGTCAGTGGCGCGCGTGGCGCGAAGGCTTCGACAAGGTGGGCTTGGTGCGCAATGTCGTCTTCTTTCTCCTGATGTGATCCACGCATGCAACTGACTGCCTCGCTAGTTCTCTACAACAACGCCCCGTCGCTGTTCGAGAAGGCCATTGGGTCCTTTCTCGCGGGGCACAGCGACGGCGTGCTGCACGTGGTGGACAACTCGCCCCAGCCCCTGAAGAGCGACTGGTTCCGACATGAGCGGGTGCGCTACCACCACGTGGGACGTAACCTCGGCTTCGGTGCTGGGCACAACTTGGCCATCCGCCAGCTTTCGGGCGATGGAGCGCACCTGCTGCTGAATCCCGACATCGAATTCGACCCCTGCGTGCTTCCCGTGCTGCTGAAAGCCTTGGCGGCGTCACCGCAGGTGTCCGCCCTGATGCCCCGCGTGCTTTATCCCGATGGCACGCCGCAACACCTATGCAAATTGCTGCCGACACCCGCCGACCTGTTCGCCCGTCGTTTCCTTCCCTCCCAGACTTGGCGGGAGCGCCTGAATCGCGGCTATGAATTGCGCGACCTGCCCCTTGACCGCCCGAGCAACGTGCCCAGCCTGTCGGGCTGCATGCTGCTGATCCGCTCGCGCGACCTGATCGCGATCAACGGGTTCGATGAGCGCTACTTCATGTACATGGAGGACGTCGACCTGGTGCGCCGGCTGGGGGACCGGGGAGAGACCCGCTTCGAACCCGAGGTGCATGTGACGCACGCCTATGCCAAGGGCTCGTATCGCAACAGCCGTCTACTGAAATACCACGTCGTGTCCGCGATCAAGTACTTCAACAAGTGGGGCTGGCTGATCGACCCCACACGCCGGCAGCGCAACCGCGCGGTACGGTGCCAACTGCCGGCCTGACACCCTAGCCCTCGTGGATCGTCGGTATGCGTCAAGGCGCCCGCGCGCGGAGCGCGCTGACCAAGTCGAACAGTTGGTCGTTCGAACGATACGCCGACAGGTCGACCGGACGGCCTACAACCGCGACGATCAGCGGCACCGAGCTGTCCCGCAACAGCTCGGCGCCTGAACAGCGCGCCGCCGAATAGGTCCCGTTAGAGCACCATTCGCGCACCCGCAACGGGTGGTCGGAGGTGATGACGATCCGGGGCCCGGAACCGCCCGCGCGCGCCGCCAACTGCCGGGCGGATCGCGCCACGATCGCGGCCGCGTGGTCGACGCCGGCCGCATAGTGCTCGGCCAGGGAGGCCTCGGGCCCCGCCGCCGGCGGGTGCGGGACGGGGAGATGGGCAAATAGGACGCCGCCATCGCGCCAGAACGGCGCCTCCCAGTAAGACGATTCCACGCGACGGACCAAATCCAGCCAAGGCGTGTTCTGCGCCCGCAGGCAGGACGCCGCCAGCGGGATGTGCAGCCTTCGACCCAGCGCGCAGCCGACACGGCGGGTATCGCTGAACACGGATGGCGGCGCCTCGCGCCTGCACCAGCGTAGCCCTTGCATCGCGCAGTAGGGGTGGTAGAAGCCGACCACATCGATATCGGGCCAGCTCGCCTTCACATTTGAAAACTCCAGCAGATCGAGACCGCTGCATATCGCCGTCGGACCGCAGGGCCGCGCCTCCGAAAAGGGCCGTCGTAGCCACATGGCGGGAATCACCTTGGCCGTGGCATCGCCAACCGCCGTCACGGCGCGGCTTGAGACGACCAACCCCTGAGCCTCCAGGGCCCGGACCACGGGTCCCGAGGCCTTGAAGCTCAACTCATCCAGCAGGAGGACCAGCAACGGCCCACCGTCGTCGTTTTGCCGCGCCTGCGCAGCCAGGGAGGCGCCGGACCGATTGCCGATGTCTGGCCACGTGAGCTGATCGGAACGGAGGGTCACCGCGACCGGAGGCACGGCGACGAAGGCGATGGCCGCCACGGTCAGCGCCACCGGTCCCCGGGACGCGGCCCAGCGTGCCAGCGATTCGCCCCAGCGGTGGTCGCAGAACCCCAGGAGGGCCCAAACAGCCGCGGATGCGGCCAGCGCCTCGACGAAGTGGGTCAGCTTGGGGCCGTTCCCCGGCACCGTCCATAACCAGAGCCCCACTGCCAGCAGGAAGTGCCGGACCGGAAGACCCGTGCGGGGGCCGTCCGTTGAGCGCGGCCTGAATCGCCGTAAGGTCGCGGTGAGCAGCAGGTCGCCGGCCACCAGGAGCGGAAAGACCGCCAGCCATGCGAAATTGTCGACCTGCGCGAGCATGTCGTGATAACGGTCGCGCATGCCGACTTCCGCGAGCGCGGACAGCCAGACCAGGGCGGCCAGGATCTGCAGCCGATGCTTCATTTTCGGAAAGATCGGCGCCTCAGCGGGCCCGCCTCAGCAGGACCAACTCGCGGTGCCCGGAGGGCAGCGACACCCGCTCTTGTGCCACGAATCCGGCGTCGAGAAAGGCCTGCAACTGGACCTCCACCGCGGGGAACGCATCTTGGCGCCGCCGCTGCGCCCGCATAAGGACGATTTGGGGATCCGTCGGGTCGATCAGTTCGACCACTAGCGCGTCCCGCGTGCAGGATGCGGCGAAAGCAGCCACCATCGGCAGCGGGATGGCCGCCCCGATGACCAGGTGATGCAGCAGAGCCAGCATGAGCGTCATGTCGGCCCTGTTGCGCAGGCGCTCCGGCAGGCCGGCGTGTTCCACGCCGGCCCACCCATAGCCGCCGCGCAAGTCATCCATCGGCGCCACGACCCAGTGGATGCGGACGCTGTCCTGCTTCGCCCCTGTTTGCACGGCGCCGTGGTCGGCGTCTACCGCGATCACGCGCGCCCCGGTCGCCGCCGCCAAGCGCGAGAACTCGCCCGAGTTGCATCCGAAGTCCAGCACCCACCCCCGAGCCTGCATGGCCAACCACTGCGTCAGCCGCGTCCGCTTGGCCTCCAGGTCGAGCTCGCTGTAATGGCCGCGTTCGTCGGTGTAATGTGTCCAGGTGGTGGCGGGACCGGCGCTCCGGCGCGGATCCACGCCCCGCAACATCCAAGACAGCGATTGATTCAGCCCCTCGCGGAAGCGCCGGATCGCCGCCGGGTTGACATCCTCCGCTGTCGAGTCCCACCCGGTGACCGGCTCGACGGGTCCGGGAGCGGTGGGCGCCAAGGCAGAGGCACCGGCCATCAACGGCCAGTAGCGCCCAAGGAACCGGCTGGCCCCTAGCATGTCGCGCGCGACCTCATGCGGTACACCGTCCCGCCAGGCCTGGAAGGCCTTGTGGGCGCGCAGGCCGCGCTGCCGGGACAGCAGCAACGGCAGGATGAAGTGCCGCGCGAACTGCCCGGCCGCCCACCATCTGCGTTCCCTCAGAGGGTCGAAGGAGAGCAGGTCGCAGAACACGGGACGGCCGTCGTCAAAGATCACGTTCCAGGCGGACGCGTCCTTCAGGTCGTAGCCGGCTTCGACCGCCTCTTGCTGCAGGCGCAAGGTCAGCTCGGCCGCCTCGAACAACTGCAGATCACACCATTCCGTCGGCAAGCTGATAAAGGGCACGCGCCGCGCGACCACCCTGCGCTCGTCGACGATCTCGAAATCGACGATGTCGCCCCGCTCGCGCCAGCGCCGGGCCAGATCGGAACGAAGGAAATGGTGGGCACCCAAAGGCTCTCGGAGTTCTCGCATCACGCGATCCGCCTCCATCACCAGGCGAGCAGCCGGATCCCTCATTTGCGTTTGAAGCGCGCGATCAGGCGTTTCACCGACGCCAGCGGATTGCGCACGAACACGATCAGCGCACCGACCAGGGCGATCAACCCCTGCCAGATCAGCATGCCGGAGCCTGGGTCCACGTAGGCGTTTGCGCTCAAGGGCACACACAGGATCAGTGCCACCGCACTGAGATGTCGAGCATTCATGCAATCCCCTGACTTTTCACGCCAAGCTCGGCGCCGTCGCTTGTGTTTGAGAGGGGAGGATTTTCACATCATTGTCATTCCGCCCGGTGCGAGGCTCCGACGAATTCTGAACCGAGTACGTCGCGCAAGAGCCGGTGCGCCTCGGGATCGGCACGCGGCCCCGGCGTCCGGGCGGCGGCAAGCAAGCCCTCGACGCCAGTCCTGCTGGACGAATCGTCCAGTCGAGCCAACAACAGGCGGTCGAAAGGCGTGGGCAAGGTGCGGTCGCTGTCGCTGAGCAATTCCTCGTAGAGCTTCTCGCCAGGACGCAGGCCGGTGAAGGTGATCCGGATATCGGCTGCACCATGGCCAGACATCCGAATCATCGTCTTCGCCAGATCCACGATCCTCACCGGCTCCCCCATATCGAGCACGAACACCTGCCCCGACTCCCCGATAGCGCCGGCTTGAACCACCAGCCGCGCCGCTTCCGGAATCGTCATGAAGTACCGCGTGATCTCCGGATGCGTCACCGTCACCGGCCCGCCCTTCGCGATCTGCTCCTTGAACTTCGGAATCACGCTCCCGCTGGACCCGAGCACGTTCCCGAACCTCACCGCCATGAACTTCGTCGCGTGCCCCTGGCCCGCCATGTGACTGATGACGAGTTCCGCCGCCCGCTTCGTCGCCCCCATCACATTCGTCGGATTCACCGCCTTGTCCGTCGAGATCAGCACGAAGCGCTCGGCCCCTGATTCAGCCGCCGCCGTGCACGCGTGATACGTCCCCAGCGTGTTGTTCCTCAGCGCCGCCCAGGCGTTCTCCTCCTCCATCAACGGCACATGCTTGTAAGCCGCCGCATGGAACACGATCTGCGGCCGGTACTTCCCGAACGTGAACCGCAGGTGCTCCAGGTCCTTCACATCCCCGATCAGCCGCACCAACGGGATATGCGGGAACTTCTCCGACAGCTCCTGCTCGATCCGGTACAGCGCGAACTCGCTCAGCTCGTACAGCACGATCCTCGACGGCCCGTACCGCGCCACCTGCCGGCACAGCTCCGACCCGATCGACCCGCCCGCCCCGGTGATCAGCACCGTCTTGCCGCCGATGCACTCGCTGATGCCGCCCTCGTCGAGCTGCACCGGCTCGCGCCCCAGCAGGTCCTCGGGCTCGATGTCCCGCACCTGGTTCACCGCGCGGCCCGCCAGCAGCTCCTGGCTGCTCGGCACCGTCAGCACCGCCAGCCCCGTCTTGCCCGCCAGGTCCAGCGCGCGCCGGCGCTGCGCCGTCGTCGCCGCCGGCATCGCCACGATCACATGCGTGATGCCATGCATCTCCGCCAGCCGGCCCGCGTCCTCCAGGGTGCCGATCACCGGCACGCCGGCCACGCGCGCGCCGCGCTTCTCCGCCGCATCGTCCAGGTAGCCCACCACCACCCAGCCCTGCTGGTGCTGGATGCCCGCCACCAGCAGCCGGCCCGCGTCCCCGGCGCCCATCACCAGCGCGCGGCGCTGCTCCTGCGCGCTGCCGCTGATGCGGCTGCGCATGTGCTCGTAGAGCATGCGGTAGCCCATGCGCATCGTCGCCAGCGCCATCAGCGTGAACACCGGATGCAGCGCCAGCACCGCCCGCGGCACCTTGGTCAGCTGCGCCATCAGCACCGCCACCGCCGCCACCAGGCCCGCGGTGATGCACACCGCCGCCAGCCGCTTGACCTCGCCGAAGCCGCTGAAGCGCCACATGCCCTTGGGCACGTGGAACAGCCGCAGCAGCACCCCGTACAGCGCGACGATGCCCAGCATCACCCAGTGGTCGTAACCCGGCCTGGCTTCGAACCAGCGCTCGAAGCCCAGCCGGAACAGATAGGTCGCCTGCCAGGCCAGCGCCACCGCCACCATGTCGAGCGCCAGCGCCAGCGCCTCGCGGTAGGGCCTCACGCGCGTCAGGAAGGCATCGAGGGACAACCAGTTCATCGTGTTCTCTTGTTCCGTGCCCGGTGCCCGGTGCTCAGGCCTTGATCGCGCCCAGCGTCGCCAGGATCAACCGGATGTCGCCGCCCAGGCTGGCGTTGCGCACGTAGTCCGCCGCCAGGCGCAGCTTCATCGGCATGACCACCTCGACATACTCGCGCTCCGGATCCTCCGCCCGCGCCAGCAGCTCGCTCTCGTTGCGGAAGCTCAGCGAGGCCGGATCGGTGATCCCCGGCCGCACCGACAGCACCAGCTCGCGCAGCTCCGCCGGATACAGCGCCACGTAGCGCGGCACCTCGGGCCGCGGGCCCACCAGGCTCATCGCGCCGCGCAGCACGTCCCACAGCTGGGGCAGCTCGTCGACCTTGCTCGCGCGCAGCCAGCGTCCGCTGCGGGTGATGCGCGCGTCGTCGCCGATGGTGATCTGCGGGCCGAGCCGTGGCGCGTCCACGCGCATCGTGCGGAACTTGTGGATGCGGAAGGTCGCGCCGAAGCGCCCCACCCGCTCCTGCCGGAACATCACCGGCCCCGGCGAGTCCAGCTTGACCCACACCGCCACCGCCAGCAGCAGCGGGCTCAGCAGCAGCAGGCCGATGCCGGCGCAGACGATGTCGAAGAGTCGCTTGGCCATCGGCCGTCCCCGCTCCGTGTCCCGTCCAGCCCGCTCAGGCGCCCAGCGCGCGGCGCACCGCGGCGATCACGCGCTCGACCTGCTCGTCGGTCATCGCCGTGTACAGCGGGATCGTCACCGTGCGCTCGTAGGCCTTCTGCGACTCGGGGAACATCTCCGGCGTCAGGCCGTAGCGCTCCTTCCAGTACGGATGCTGGTGCAGCGGCACGTAGTGCACGCTGCAGCCGATGCCCTGCTCGAACAGGCGCTCGATGAACTCGTCGCGGCCGATGGGCGCGTCCTCGGTCAGGCGCAGCACGTACAGATGCCAGCTGTGGACGTCGCCCTCCGGCGCCTGCGGCGGCAGGATCAGCGGCAGGTCGGCCAGCGCCTCGAAGTAGCGCGCGGCGATCTGCTCGCGGCGCCGCTGGAAGGCCGGCAACCGCTTGAGCTGGTGCAGGCCCATCGCCGCGGCGATGTCGGTCAGGTTGTACTTGAAGCCGGGCGCGACGATCTCGTAGTACCAGCTCGGCACCTTGGCGGTGAAGCGGTCGAAGGCGTCGCGGTTGATGCCGTGCAGCCGCATCACGCGGGCGCGCTTGGCCAGCTCGGCGTCGCGGGTCACCAGCATGCCGCCCTCGCCCGTGGTCATCGTCTTGTTGGCGTAGAAGCTGAACACGGTGGCATTGCTGCCCATCGTGCCGATCAGCTCCTTCTCCAGCGTCGTGGGCAGCGCGTGCGCCGCGTCCTCGACGACCTTCAGCCCGTGCCGGCGCGCGATGTCCAGCAGCGTCAGCATGTCCACCGCCAGGCCGGCGTAGTGGACCGGGATGATCGCCTTGGTGCGCGGCGTGATCGCGGCCTCGATCTGGTCGAGCGCGATGTTCATCGTCTTCGGATCGATGTCCACCAGCTTCACGTCCGCGCCCATGTAGCGCACCACCTCGGCGGTGGCGGTGAAGGTGTGCGTGGTGGTGATGACCTCGTCGCCGGGCCCGATGCCCAGCGCCTCGAGCGCCAGGTGCAGCCCTGCCGTCGCGGAGTTGACGGCGATGCACTCGATCTGCGGCTCGTTGAGGAACTCGGCGAAGGCCTGCTCGAAGCGCCTGGCCTTCGGGCCGGTCGTGATCCAGCCGCTCCGGAGCGTGTCGACGACTTCCGCGATCTCCTCGTCGCCCAGCTCGGGCAGCGCGAACGGCAGGAAGGGGAGCTTCTGGTCGGGGTTCTGGCTCATGGTGTCTTGGTGATCAGCGCCAGCACGTGGCTGCGCAGGAAGGGCATCGTGTTGAGGACGCGGTAGGCGCCGGGGTGCAGCCGGCAGGCGGCGCGCGCGATCGGAGGAGCCAGCGTGACGCGGCGCACCGTCGTCCGGCCCTCGGGGAACAGCGCGCGCACGCGCTTGAGCGGCACGCCCCGGACGTCGGGATTGCGCGGATTGTCGACGATGAAGTCGTACCAGAGCACCGCCCCGCCCGGCCGCAGCCAGCGCCACATCGCCTGCGCCAGGCGCTGCTGCAGCGCATCGTCCAGGATGGACGAGAACACCGTCGACTGCAGCACCAGGTCCTGGCTGCCCGGCTCGACCTCGGCCTGCGACGCATCGCCCGCCAGCAGCCGCACCTGCTGCGGCAGCGCGGCGCGGGCCGCCTCCAGGCGCTCGGGCAGCAGCTCGATGCCGGTCAGGTGCTGCGGCAGCAGGCCCAGCCGCAGCATGTCCATCAGGTTGCCGCCAGCGCCGCAGCCCACCTCGGTCATCCGCCAGCCGCTCACCGGCGCGTCGGCCTCGGGCATCGCCGCGCGGTGCGCCGCCAACAGCCGCAGCATCGCCGCCTGGCGCTCGTGCAGCATCTGCCAGACCTCGGGGCGCAGCAGGCTGTAGCGCTCCAGCCCGGCCAGCCGCTGGTCGCGGCGGGCGTAGCGCTGGGCGATGGCCTCGAGTTCTCGGTCCTGGGTCATGGCAAAGGTCCTCGCGGCAGCTCAGGACACCGCGTCGATGAAGCGCTGCGCCAGCACCGGGTAGGTGTGATTCGCCAGCACGAACTCGCGACCGCGGCGCCCCATCTCGGCGCGCTCCCCGGCCGGTACCGCGGCCAGCGTCAGCAGGCCGTCGGCGACGGCCTTCGGGTCCTGCGGCGGCACCGTCAGCCCCGCGCCGGCCTCGGCCACCGGATCGTTGCCGGCCTCCACCGAGTGCAGCACCGGCCGCTGCGCCATCAGGTAGTCCATCAGCTTGTTGGGCGCGATGCCGAAGCGGTAGATCGGCGTGCGCTGCCAGCCGATGTAGGCGATGTCGAAGCCCTTCAGCAGCGACGGGATCTGCGCCTTGGGGATCGCCGGGAACATCGCGACGTTCCCGATCGCCTCGTCCCGCACACGCGCCTCGAGGTGCTCGCGCAGATGACCGCCGCCCACCAGCACGAAGCTCAGCGCCTTCGCGGCCGGGTCGGCGCGCTCCTTCAGCAGCTTCGCCGCGTCGAGCAGCACGTCCAGCGCGTTGGGCTCGCCCATCGAGCCGGCATAACCGACGACGGTGCGACCGGCCGCGCGCTCGGCGTCCAGGTGCGCCTGGATCGCGGGCTCGAGCGGCTCGCCGTGCTCGGACCATTCATCCAGCGTGATGCCGTTGGGCACGATGTGCAGCTTCTTCAGGTCGAGCCCGTGCGCGGCCATGTGCGCGTGGACCTTGGGCAGCATCGAGACGACGACGTCGGCATCGCGGTAGGCGTCGTTCTCCGCCTTCTGGCAGAGCATCGCGAACGGATGCCACTTCGACATGCCCGACAGCTCGATCGGCGACAGCGGCCACAGGTCGTGGACCTCGTAGACCAGCTTGGCCTTCGCCAGCTTGGCCACGCGGCGCGCCACCCACACGTCCATCGGATAGGTGCTGGAGGCGATGACCACGTCCGGCGCGAACTCGCGCGCCAGGATGTCGGCGTCCTTCCAGACCTGGCGGCAGAAGGACCAGATGTTCTTGACCCGGCCCATGCCGTTGCCCTGGTACTCGGGCGTGTCGTAGAAGAGGTAGTTCACGCCGCTCATCGCGGCCATGCCGGGCTCGGGCTGGGTCGTGCGCACGTGCGAGTAGGACGCGCCCAGGATCAGCGCCTGGTGCCCGGCCCGGACCCATTCGCGGGCCAGGTAGAACGGGCGGAACTCCATGCCGTGTTTCGGCGAGCCGGCGTAGTGGTTGATCAGCAGCAGCTTCATGGGGACGTCGGGGAAAGGCTCTCGCGGGTCGGGCGCCTCAGGCGCGTTGCAGGCGGTCGACGAAGCGGGCGACGGCGGGACCGAACATCGCATGCGCCGCCACCCAGGCGCGGTTGGCCGCGCCCAGTCGGTCGGCGTCGACCGCCTGGCCGGCCACGTCGGCCTGGCCGACCAGCATCCGCAGGCGGTCGGGCAGCGCGCCCAGGTCCTCGTCGTCCTTCAGGATCAGGCCATGGCGGCCGAGCAGCGTGTCGGGCTGCCCCAGCGCCAGGCTGCCGGCGGTGCCCAGCAGTTCGTGGTTGGCCGGCAGGTCGGACAGCAGCGGCAGGCACTCGTGCGCCATCGCCTCCAGCACCGACACCGACACTGAATCGCTCTCCGGCAGGCTCAGGAACCAGCGCGCCGGCGCATAGCGGCGCCCTTGCGAGGTGGCGTCCAGCCGCCCGGTGAACTCGACCCGCTCCGCCAGGCCCAGCGCGCGCACCTGCTCCTCCAGCGCGGCGCGCAGCGAGCCGTCGTTGGCGACGACCAGGCGCGCCTCGGGCTGCTTCGCGGCAATCGCGGCGAAGACCTCGATCACGCGGTGCGGGCGGTAGATCGGCTCCAGGCCGCGGTTGGCGTAGAACAGCCAGGGCTGCTTGCGCACGTTCTGCTTGGGCAGCTGCTCCAGGCCGAAGGGGAAGGTCATCACCTCGGCCGCGCCCAGCTCGCGCATGCGGGCGCTCATGAATTCGGAATCGGAGGTCGTCACCGCGCAGGCCTTGAGCACCTGCGTCGTCAGCCAGCGGTAGGCCCAGCCCTGGCCGGGCGCGACCAGGATGTCGCTGCCCCAGGCCGAGCCGGCGATCCGCGCGCGCAGCTTCCAGCCGCGGCGCGCGGCCCAGGCCAGCGTGCCGTGCGAGGTCAGGTAATGCGCATGCAGCCAGTCGGCATCGACCTTCTTGAGCCACGCCCCCAGCGCCGGCAGCTGCTTGAGCACCGCGATGTTGCCGCCGCCATGCGCGGGATCGGTGTTGAGCGCGAGGCGGCGGTCCTCGGGGATCAGGAAATGGAACTCGGGCGCGAAGCCGCGGGTGGACGCGGCCCACAGCTCGATCTCGCGGCGCTGCGACAGCGCGCGCGCCCATTTCAGCAGGTGGGGACTCTCGCCGTCCCCGATCAGGACCAGTCTCATGCAGGCACTCCATGGGCGACGGGCCGCGGCGCCGAGCCGCGCACCAGCCACGCCAGGTAGATCGCGAAATAGATCGGCAGCAGCACCGCGATGGCGCCGAGCGCCGTCGTCAGCGCGCCGCCGGCACTCAGCACCAGCGCGACCGGCAGCACGTACAGCGCGTTGCCGACCAGGCTGAAGGCCAGCGCGCCGCGCTGACGTCCGGTGACCATCGGCGTCACGGTCAGCGGCGCGGCGATGAAATGCGCGGCGACGTAGGGCGCGATCCAGCGGCCGTACTCGCCCGCGGTGGTCCAGTCCTCGCCCAGCAGCCAGCCGAACAGCGCCGGGCCCACGGCGATCAGCACCGCCATGCCGGGCAGCGCCACCATGGCCAGCAGCCGGATGCCGCGCAGCAGGCGCGGACGCAGGTCGACGCCGCGCTGCCAGTCGCGGGCGAGCTCGCCCAGCAGCGCCTCGGACAGCGCGCCGCCGACCAGCGTCGCCGGCGCCTTCACGAGACGCACCATCAGCGCGTAGTAGCCGGCCGTGGCGGCGTCGGCCCAGGCGGCGATCATCGCCAGCACCAGCGTCTCCTGCGCCGCGTTGACGAAGGCATGCGGGCTGTTGAGCAGCGGGAACTGCTTGTAGCGCCAGGCCAGGCGGCGCAGGTGGCGCCAATGCCAGGACTTGCCGGCCTGGTCCAGCCGCGTGGCGCGGCGCCAGCGCGCGCCGCGATGCAGCAGCCACAGCGGCGCCAGCAGCGCGGCCAGGCTCTGCGACAGCACCAGGGCCGCCACGCCGGCGAAGCCGCCCAGCGCCGCCAGCGCCTGGGCCGCGGCCATCACGCCCTGCTGCAGCACGCGCGCCTGCGCGATCACGTCGATGCGGGCCTGGCGGTTGTTCCACAGGCTCAGCGCCTGCTGCATGCCGGCCAGCGCGACCACCGGCGCCAGCATCAGCAGCCACGGATCCAGCTGCGCGAGCGACACCCAGCGGCCGCCCAGCCGCGCATGCTGGGCCATCAGCAGGTGCCAGAGGCCGGCGCCGGCGGCCGTCAGCAGCCCCATGGCCAGGGCGATCCACAGCGCCAACTGCAGCACCAGCGCCGCCTCGCCGTCGCGTCGCGGCAGGACGATCGCGAACTCGTAGCGCGCGTTGGCGATGGTGGCGAGGTTGGCGGCCAGCGCGACGAACAGCGCCCAATGCCCGAGCGCCTCGGCGCCGTACCAGCGCGTCAGCAGCGGCGCGATCAGCATCGGGATCGCCTGCGTCAGCATGGACGCGCCGGCGAGCTGGGCGAAGCGGCGGCGGACCGTCATCGGAGCTGGCCTCCGTGACGCTCCGCGATCGCGCGCACCGCGGCCCGCTGCGAGGCGCTCAGCCGCGCATGCAGGCCCAGCGGCAGGTTGAGCACGGTGCGGGCCGCGCGCTCGCCCTGCGGGCAGTCGCCCGCGGTGTAGCCGAAGCGGCGGCTGCCGCGCGGATGGACGACATCGTCGAACCAGGTGCCGCCGACGATGCCCGCCGCCTCGAGCGCCACCACGGCGGCGTCGCGGGACGCCGCGTCGGGCAGCAGCAGCGGATAACGCAGCAGCACGGCGCCGGGCGCGCGCACTGGCCATTCCCAGCCCGGCAAGTTGGTCAGCAGCGCGTCGAAGTCGGCGGCCTGCGCGCGGCGCAGCGCATGGATCGCGTCGAAGCGACGCGCCTGCGTCCATCCGACCGCGGCGCTCAGCGGATGCAGGCCGGCGCGGTAGTCGGGCTGCGTGTCGCCGGCGACCTCGCTGTCCGGCGTCTTCGCCACCACGCCCAGCATCCGCGATGGCGCGCGCAGCAGCGCGGTCAGCGCGCTCAGCGCCGGGCGCGGCAGGCTCATCGTCAAGCGGTGCCAGCACAGCGTCAGCAGCTGCCGCAGGACCGTGCCGGTCGACGGCGCCCGCAGCGCCGGCAGGCGCGCCGCGAAGCGCGCCCGCGACGGCGGGTGATGGATGACCAGCGCGCCGCCGATGCCGGTGGTCAGCGGCTTGGAGTACTCGAAGCTGAAGAAGGCCGCATGGCCCAGCGTGCCGACGGGGCGGCCCACCGCGTCGGTGCTGCCCCACGCGTGGGCGGCGTCCTCGACGAAGACGACGTCGGGGTGCTGGATGCGCAACTCGTCCAGGCCCTCGGTGACCAGGCCGAAGTTGTGTGGCACCACGACCAGCCGCGTCTCGTCGCTGATGGCTTCGGAGATCGCATCGGGCGTGGGGTTGAAGTCGTCACGCGCGATGTCGACGTAGCGGACCGTCAGCCCCAGGTGCATGAAGACATTGGGCACGACCACGCAGGTGTAGCCCGGCAGCAGCACTTCCGAGCCGGGCGGCAGGTCCAGCGACGCGGTGAAGGCGTGCAGCGCCGCGCGGCCGCTGCCGAACAGGCGCACCTCGCCGTCGACCGCCGGGTCCAGGCCCAGGCTGCGCGCGAAGGCGGCGCGGAAGTCCTCGAGGCTGGCGGTGCCGCGCCGCAGCCAGTGCCACAGCGCCACCGGCAGGTCGCGCCAGCGCAGTGCGCCGGCGACATGACCCTTCATGAGGACGACGACGGCGGACGCGCGCCGTCGACCCGGTGGAGCGGCCGGGCCGGCACGCCGCCGTAGACCCAGCCGCCGGGGAGGTGGCCGCGCACCACGGCGTGCGCGGCGACCACCGCGCCGTCCTCGATCACGCTGCCGGGCAGCACCGTCACGCGGGCGCCGAGGAACACGTTGCTGCCGATGCGGATGTCGGCGCGCTGGTAGTGCTCGCGGAAGAGGCCGGTGGCGGTGACCGCGTTGGACTCGCAGAACAGCATCAAGCCGGGGCCGATGGCGACGTCGTCGCCGATGGTGAGCCGCTGCTGGCCGATCAGCAGGTAGCCGCCCGGCGCGATGTGGCTGCGCACGCCGATGCGGAAACTGCCGGGGCCGCTGGCCAGCAGCTGGACGTCGCGGTACAGGATGGATCCCGCGCCGAGCGCGCTGCCCGCGCCGCAGCGCACCCGGGCGCCGGGATGGATCTGGGCGCGGGTGCCGACGCGCAGCCCCAGGCACGCCGCGACGCGCGCGCGGATCCGCGCGCGCACCGCATCCAGCGTGTAGCCCAGCAGCATCGCGTTGGTGGCCTTGTCCAGGGGTTGATCGGAAGGGATGAGATCGGTGACGGCCCGGGCGCGCGCGGCGCTCAGGCCAGCGCGGCGCGCAGCGCGGCGACGACCTCGTCCTGCTGCGCCTCGGTGAGGTCGGCGCTCATCGGCAGGCTCATCACGCGGCGCGCCGCGGCCTCGGCATGCGCCAGCGGCGTCGCGATGCGGCAGCGCTGCTCATAGGCGGGCTGGCGGTGCAGCGGCTTCGGATAGTGGATCGCGGTCGGGATGCCGGCCTGCTTGAGCGCCTCGGCCACCGCGTCGCGGCGGTCCACCTGCACGGTGAACTGGGCCCACACGCAATCGCGGTCCTCGCGCACGGCCAGGCGCTGCAGCGGCAGCTCGCCAATCAGCTGCTGATAGCGCTCGCCGATGGCCAGGCGCTGCGCGATCTCCCAGTCGAAGCGTTCCAGCTTGCCCAGCACCACCGCGCACTGCAGCGTGTCCATGCGCCCGCCGACGCCCACCCGCGTGTGGGTGTAGCGCTGGCTCTGACCGTGGACGCGGATCTCGCGCGCGGCCTGCGCCAGCGCGTCGTCATCGGTGAACAGCGCGCCGCCGTCGCCGTAGCAGCCCAGCGGCTTGCTGGGGAAGAAGCTGGTCGCGCCCCAGGTCGAGAGGCCGCAGCTCTTGCGGCCCTTGTACGTCGCGCCAAAGCTCTGCGCCGCGTCCTCGATGACCGGGATGTTCCCGTGCCGCGCCGCGATCGCGTTGATCGCGTCCATGTCGCACACCTGACCGTACAGGCTCACCGGCATGATCGCCTTCGTGCGCGGCGTGATGGCGGCCTCGATCAGCGCGGCGTCCAGGTTGCAGCTGTCCGGCTCGATGTCGACGAACACCGGCACGCCGCCGAGCAGCACGATGGTCTCGGCCGTCGCGGCGAAGGTGAAGGGCGTGGTGATGACTTCGTCGCCGGGCTGCAGGTCCAGCGCCATCAGCGCGATCAGCAGCGCCTCGGTGCCGCTGGCCACGGTGATGCAGTGACGCGTGCCGGCGTAGGCGGCCAGCGCGGTCTCAAGCTCCTTGACCTCCGGGCCCATGATGTACTGGCCGTGATCCAGCACGCGCTGGATGCGCGCGTCGATGCTCGGCTTGAGCGCGGCGTACTGCGCCTTGAGGTCGATGAAGGGAAGGCTCATGCCTGGGGCTCCGTGGGATCCACCAGGCGCAGCGCCCGGCCGTTGAGTTCGTAGAGATCGCCGCTCGCCGGACAGGCCGCGCGGCCCTGGCCTTCCACGGGCAGGTCCAGCTTCTCGCCATGGCGGCTCATCCAGCCGATCTGGCGCGCCGGCACGCCGACCATCAGCGCATACGGCGTCACGTCGCCCTTGACCACCGCGCCGGCGCCGACGAAGGCGTACTCGCCGATCGTCGCGCCGCAGACGACGGTGCAGTTGGCGCCGAGCGTCGCGCCGCGCTGGACCCGCGTGTGGCGGTATTCGTTCTTGCGCGGCACCGCCGAGCGCGGGTTGTAGACATTGGTGAAGACCATCGACGGGCCGCAGAAGACGTCGTCCTCCAGCGTCACCGCGTCATAGACCGACACGTTGTTCTGGATCTTCACGTTGCGGCCGATGGCCACGTCGTTGCCGACATAGACGCCCTGCCCCAGCGAGCAGCCCTCGCCGATGCGCGCGCCGGCGCAGACATGGCTGAAGTGCCAGACCTTGGTGCCGTCGCCGAGCTGTGCGCCGTCGTCGACGATGGCGCTGTCGTGCTTCCACCAGCCCATGTCAGAACACCAGCGGCAGGCCGACGCGCTGGCCGTCGCGCGCGCTGCGGTAGGCGGCGATCAGCAGCTCCAGCGAGCGCAGGCCCTCGTAGCCGTCGACCTGCGCCTGCGCCTCGCCGCGCAGCGTCTGGATGACGTTGTCGTAGTAGGCCGCGTGGCCGAAGCCGTAGACGCTGGGGGTCTCGTAGCTGGCGTTCTTCACCCGCTCGTCGTCGGGATGGGGCGTGTCGAAGGCCCAGTGCTCGATCTTGTTGACCGCCGTGCCGCCGATCTTGACCGTGCCCTTCTCGCCCAGGATGGTGATCGAGCCTTCCAGGTTCTGCGGATAGGTCAGCATCGTCACGTTGATGCTGGCCAGGCCGCCGTGGCGCAGGCGCAGCGCCAGCACGCCGGTGTCCTCGGCCTCGATGTCGCGGTCCAGCGTGGCCGTGTAGGCATGCACGTTGTCGACCGGGCCGACCAGCCAGTCCAGCAGGTCCACGTAGTGGCTGGCCTGGTTCATGAAGGCGCCGCCGTCCATGTCCCAGCGGCCGCGCCAGCGGGCGGCGTCGTAGTAGCTCTGTGGGCGGGTCCAGAACACGTTGACCGTGCTCATGAAGATGCGGCCGAAGCGGCCCTGGTCCAGCGCCTGCTTGACCAGCTGCACCGTCGCGTTGAGGCGGTTCTGCTTGACGACGAAGAGCTTCACGCCGGCGTCGCGGCAGGCGCGGACCATGGCCTGGCCTTCCTCGAACTTGGTCGCCATCGGCTTCTCGCTGAGCACGTGGCGGCCGGCCTGGGCGCAGGCGATCGCCTGCTGCGCATGCAGGCCGCTGGGCGTGGACAGGACGATCAGGTCGGCGTCGGAACCCGCCAGGAGCGCGTCCAGCGAGGCGAAACCGCGCTCCGGCGGCAGGCCGGTCTGGGCCAGCGCGGCCTGGACGGCCTCGGGGCGGGTGTCGCAGACGGCGACCAGTTCGGCGCGACCCGCGTGGCGGGTCAGCGCCTCGACGTGGTTCTTCGAGATGCGGCCGCAACCGACGAGGGCGACACGGACCGGGCGGTCCAGGATGGGGAACTGAGGCATGGCGCGCGATTTTAAGAGCCTAAAATCGCGCCCAGCTTTTTCCAGGTCCACGATGAGCCAGCCCCAAGCCCCCCACACCGGCGCCGACCAAGCGGCGCCCGCGCAAGACGACAACAAGCTGATCGCCGAACGCCGCGAGAAACTCGCCGCCATCCGCGAGAAGGCGCAGGCCAAGGGCGTCGCGGCCTTCCCCAACGACTTCAAACCCCAGCACCGCGCCCAGCCGCTGCAGGCGCAGTACGGCGAGCTCGCCAACGAGGAGCTCGAGCCCCAGGCCGTCGCCGTGACGGTGGCCGGCCGCATGATGCTCAAGCGCATCATGGGCAAGGCCAGCTTCGCCACGCTGCAGGACGCCACCGGCGCGATCCAGCTCTTCCTCTCGAAGGACGCGCTGGGCGAGGAGGTCTACAACGACTTCAAGCACTTCGACCTGGGCGACATCCTGGGCGCCGAGGGCACGCTCTTCCGCACCCGCACCGGCGAGCTGTCGGTCAAGGTCACGACCCTGCGCCTGCTGACCAAGTCGCTGCGCCCGCTGCCGGACAAGTTCCACGGCATGGCCGACCAGGAGCAGAAATACCGCCAGCGCTATGCCGACCTGATCTCCGACGGCAAGGCGCGCGAGCGCTTCGTGGCGCGCTCCAAGGCGGTGTCGTCGATCCGCTCGTACATGGTGGAGAACGGCTTCCTGGAGGTCGAGACGCCGATGCTCCACCCGATCCCGGGGGGCGCCAATGCCAAGCCCTTCATCACGCACCACAACGCGCTGGACCAGGAGATGTACCTGCGCATCGCGCCGGAGCTCTATCTGAAGCGCCTGGTGGTGGGCGGGTTCGAGCGCGTGTTCGAGATCAACCGCAACTTCCGCAACGAGGGGATCAGCGTCCGGCACAACCCCGAGTTCACGATGATGGAGTTCTACGCGGCCTACTGGACCCACCAGGAGGTCATGAGCTTCACCGAGGAAGTGATCCGCCACGCAGCGCGCGCCGCGACCGGCAGCGCGGTGGTGAGCTACGCCGGCAAGCCGGTGGATCTGGAGAAGCCGTTCACGCGGCTGTCGGTGCGCCAGTCGCTGATCGTGCACGCCGGCGTGAGCGAGGCCGAGGCCGATGACGCCGAGGTGCTGCGCGCCAGGCTGAAGGCGCTGGGCGAGGAAGCGCCGGCGCACTGGGGCCTGTCGGCGCTGCAGTTCGGGCTGTTCGAGGCGGCGGTCGAGGAGAAGCTCTGGGAGCCGACCTTCATCGTCGACTATCCGGTGGAGGTGTCGCCGCTGGCGCGCGCCTCGGATGCGGATCCGACGATCACCGAGCGCTTCGAGCTGTTCATCACCGGCCGCGAATACGCCAACGGCTTCTCCGAGCTGAACGACGCCGAGGACCAGGCCGCGCGCTTCCAGGCGCAGGTCGCCAACAAGGACGCCGGCGACGAGGAGGCGATGTTCTTCGACGCGGATTTCATCCGCGCGCTGGAGTACGGCATGCCCCCCACCGGCGGCTGCGGCATCGGCATCGACCGGCTGATGATGCTGATCACCGACAGCCCGTCGATCCGCGACGTGATCCTGTTCCCGGCGCTGCGGCGCGAGGGTTGAGCGAAGGCGGACGGCTGCTGGCCCTCACCCCTGCCCTCTCCCGCAAGCGGGAGAGGGAGTAAGAAAAGAAGGCACCAAAGCAGAAAGGGACACCGTGAGGTGTCCCTTTTCCTTTTGGCCTCCCCCTGGCCGGCCGGTGCGCCCGGCAGTGTCGAGGGGGAAGCGGCACGCCTTACTTGGCGGCGTTGCCTTCGTTCGACGCGCCCTTCTTGGCGGCGGTCTTCTGGGCGGAGGCCTTGGCGGCCAGTTGGGTGGCCGTCGGGGCGTTGATGCCGTTGTTCAGGGCACCGACGCCAGCCTGCTCGGCGCTCAGCGCGGCGACTTCGCCGGAATCACGGGCGGCTTGCAGCTCGGCGATCACTTCGGCGCGGGTCTTTTCCACCGGTTCGGCGGCGAAGGTGGCGCTGGCGCTCAGGAAAGCGGCGGCGATCAGGGCGGTCTTGGTCAGCGTGTTCATGGCGGTTCCTCTCGGTTCGTGGCACCGGACTCCGCACTCCGCGTCGTCCATGGGTTGAACTCTAGGCGCCAGACCTCAGGGGAAACACTAGGTATTCTGGAAAGATCCATTCAAGGATCGTCAACAATCCTGCGCTGGTGTGCGAACCGTACACCGATCGGGATCAAGGATTGTTTCAATCGGGGTCCGCAATGATGGGGACCCTCCACGGCCGATTGGGGGAAGAAGCGCACCGCTGCCGGTATGTCCCCCTCTCCCGCTTGCGGGAGAGGGAAGGGGTGAGGGCCAGCAGCCTGTGCAAGCCCTTCCGCTTCAGCTGTGCTTGAAGACCGGCGCCCGCTTGGCCAGGAAAGCTTCCATGCCCTCGCGCTGGTCGTCGCTGCCGAACAGCGCATGGAAGTGGCGGCGCTCGATCGCGACGCCTTCCTTCAGCCCACCCTGGTAGGCCAGGTTCACCAGCTCCTTGATCAGCATCGTCGACGGCCCGCTGAAGCCGTTGATCGTCTCCGCCGCCGTCAGCGCCTCGGCCATCAGCTGCTCGGCGGGCACGACGCGCGACACCAGCCCGGCGCGCTCCGCCTCGGCGGCATCCATCATCCGCGCGGTCAGCAGCATGTCCATCGCCTTGCTCTTGCTGACGGCGCGCGGCAGGCGCTGCGTGCCGCCGGCGCCCGGGATGATGCCCAGCTTGATCTCCGGCTGGCCGAAGCGCGCCGTGTCCGCCGCGATGATGAAGTCGCACATCATCGCCAGCTCGCAGCCGCCGCCCAGCGCGAAGCCCGCCACCGCGCCGATCACCGGCTTGCGCACCTGCAGGATGGTCTCCCAGTTCTTCGAGATCAGCCCGCTCTTGAACGCCGACATGAAGGTGTGCGGCGCCATCGTCGGGATGTCAGCGCCGGCGGCAAACGCACGCTCGCTGCCGGTCAGCACGATGCAGCCGATGCCGTCGTCCGCGTCGAAGGCCAGCAGCGCGCGGCCCAGCTCGTCCATCAGCGGATCGCTCAGCGCGTTCAGCTGCTTGGGGCGATGCAGCCGGATCACGCCGGTCTTGCGGTCGCCGGTGCCGGCCACCTCGACCAGGATGTTCTCGAACGCGACGCCGGTCAGGGCTTGAATCATGGAGGTCTCCTTCAACTTGGAATGGCGGCAACTATAGGGCGCTGGTCCCGGAGAGCGCCTTCACCGACCCGCCGTGGACGCCGCCTCCACCGCGGCGCTCGCAGCGGGCGCGGCCGGCGCGGGGGCCAGGGCCTGCTTGGGCGGCGCCTTCAGCACCAGGTCGATGTGCGTGCGCGGGTCCTTCGCGCGGTTCTGCCAGAGCCGCACCCGCACCGGCAGGTACTGCAGCGACGGCGCCAGCCAGAACTCGGCCTGCATGTCGCCGCGGGTGTCGTCCATGTCCGAGTCCACATGCCAGGCCGGGATCGGCCCCAGCGGCGTCGCGACCTCCTCCAGGCCGGTCACCCGGTAACGCCACAGGTGGAGATTGCGCGGCAGCGCCAGCGACTGCTGGATCAACAGGTCGCCCTGCGCCGCCTGCCGGCCGGTGAGGAACAGCCAGGTGAACTGCACGAACTGGCTGGCCGCGTCCTGCGTGCCGTCGGGCATCGGTTCGCGGCGGCCGTCGGCCATGCGCACGCCGCCGTCCTCGAAGCGCAGCGTCAGTTGCCGGTTGCCGCCGGCCAGTCCGCCGGTGACCTCGTCGAAGCGCCGCGGCAGCAGGCCCAGCGGCGTGATCTCGCCGTCGCTGCTCAGCCGGCGCGACATCAGCGGCGCGATCCTCGGGCCGATCCAGGCCTCGAGATGGACCTGGTAATGCGAGCCGTCCCGCAGCCATTGCACGCGCGCGTCGCCGTGGACCGCGCCGCGGTAGTCGCCGGTCAGCCGGTAATCGAGCTCGGTCGACAGCGGCCATTCGATGCCGGGCGTCCACTCGCCGACGGCATCGGACACCGCCAGGGCCGGCGGCATCGCCAGGGCCTGCAGCTCCGGCGGCGGCTCGCTGGCGACAGGATCGGGCGGCAGCGGCGCCGGGCCCTCGCCCAGCGAGGGGATGGACGGGACGATCCGTCGCGGCGTGCCCGGCGGGCCGGCCTTCTCCGGGGTGGCCGGCGGCGGCGGCGCGGCCGGTTTCAGTTCCTGGACGAAGACCGCTTCGATCCGGTCCGGCTCCGGCGTGTCCGGCATCCAGCGCTCGTGGAGCTCGCGGGCGCCGCTCAGCAGCCAGAGGTGGGCGGCCAGCACGGCCGCCGTCAGCCCGCCCAGCGCGGCGGTGCCGCGGCGCAGGCGCGGCCCTCTGCCGACGTCGCCGGAAGCGGCGTTCAGCCGCCCAGCCATGCGCGCCGCAGGCTTTGCGCCCGTGCCGGCGCCTTCTCCAGCAGGCCCAGGCAGACCGGCCGCGCGGCGCTGTCCTGCGTGGGCAGCGTCAGGGCGAGCGACAGCATGCGCTGGTCGCGCGCCACCAGCAGCTCCAGGCGCTGCGGATCGACGTGGTTGAGCGTCAGCGGCAGGTCATCGAGCTTGCGCACGCGCCAGTCGTTGCAGGCAACGATCTCGTCCCCGGCGCTCAGCCCGGCGGCCAGCGCGGCGCTGTCCAGCAGCACCTGCTTGACCGTCACGACGCCGTCGCTCTCCGACACCCGCAGCCCGAGCCGCTGCGCCAGCGTCGGCTTGTCCAGGCACCAGCGCACGCCCATGCGCTCGAGCAACTGCGGCAGCGGCAGGTCGTCGGTGCCATGCACCCAGGTCGACAGCGTCTGCGCGATCGCCTCGCCGCCCAGGTCGGCGAGCTTGCCCAGGATGCGCGCCTCGTCGACCGGACCGCCGCCGGTGTCCTTCCACAGGCCGCGCATCAGGTCGTCCAGCGACGCCGGCTTGTCGCTCTTCTCCGCGCCGCGCAGCGACAGGTCCAGCGCCAGCGCCACCATCGCGCCCTTGGCGTAGTAGCTGACCACCGCGTTGGGCGTGTTCTCGTCCTGGCGGTAGTACTTGGTCCAGGCCTCGAAGCTGGAGCGCGCCACGCTGTGGTGCTTGCGCCCCGGCGCGCCCAGCACCTGGGTGAAGGTCTGCGCGATCAGCTTCAGGTAGCGGGCCTCGTCGATCAGGCCGGTGCGCACCAGGAAGAGGTCGTCGTAGTAGGAGGTGAAGCCCTCGAAGAACCACAGCAGCTCGGTGTAGTTCTCCTGCTCGTAGTCGTAGCGCTCGAACACGTCGGGGCGCAGCCGCTTGACGTTCCAGGTGTGGAAGTACTCGTGGCTGATCAGGCCCAGCAGCTTGACGTAGCCGTCGGACACCTCGGCCTGCCCCAGCCGCGGCAGGTCGCGTCGCGAGGCGATCAGCGCGGTGCTGGCGCGGTGCTCCAGGCCGCCGTAGCCGTCGTCGGTGCAGTTGAGCAGGAAGACGTAGCGCGACATCGGCGGCTTGCCCTTGCCGCAGTGCCAGAAGGCGATCTGGGCCTCGCAGAGCTTCTGCGCGTCGCGCAGCAGCCGCTCGCCGTCGAACACCGGCAGCGCGCCGGCGACGACGAACTCATGCGGCACGCCGCCGGCGATGAACTCGCCGCGCCAGAACGGCCCCAGCTCGAAGGGGTGGTCGGCCAGCTCGTCGTAGTCGGCGGCCTCGAACTGCAGCGGCGCGCCCTCGATGGGCGTCATCGCCGTCGCGACCTCCCAGCCCGCCGGCAGGCCGCTCAGCTCGACGCGGTGCGGCAGCTGGTCCTTGCCATGCGCGCGCAGGCACAGGCTGGTCGCGTTGAAGAAGCCGCGATGCGCGTCCAGGAAGGCGGCGCGCACCGAGGTGTCGAAGGCGTACACCGGGTAGCTGACGACCAGCGCGCCACGGCCGGCGCAGTCGAATTCCCAGCGGTTCTTCGCGGTCTGCGTGACGAGGACCTCGCGGTTGCCCTGGCGCGCGCTGACGGCGCCGAGGTGGCGGGAGAACTCCCGCACCAGGTAGCTGCCCGGAATCCAGACCGGCAGGCTGAGGGCCTGGCGCGGCTCGGGCGCCGGCACGGTGAGGGTGACCTCGAAACGGTGCGCATGCGGGTCGGCGACGGCGATGCGGTAGTGGATCGTGGGGCTTGCGGTCATGGGAACAGCCTACCAAGCCTGGGCCCGCCGCGGCATGCGGCTGGGCGGTTCTCGTTCAGGCGCCGATCAGGGTTTTCAGGTGCCCTGCGCGGCGATGAAGCAGCTCAGCGCGGCGATCGCGCTCAGCCGGAAACGCAGCGTCAGCCAGGCCGACGCGCCCAGCGAGGGATAGAGCTTGCGGTCGGCGACATAGCAGCCGATCAGCAGGAAGCCCTCGATCACCAGCCCGGCGTAGGGCGGCATCGTCGAGGCGATCCAGGCCAGCAGCGCCGGCACCACGCCCCAGATGAAGGGAGCCGGCGACGGGATGGCTTGGCGGAAGCCCAGGCCCCAGTGGATGGCGCCCAGGAAGCTGATCACGATGGCCGCGTAACGCGACAGGCCGTCGGTGACGTAGGGATGGGCGTCCGCGCGCACCAGCCAGACCAGCGCCGCGCCCAGGACGAAGGGGATGAGCCCGGCGTAGCCGAGCCGCAAGGCGATCGGGTTGACGGCGGCCGAGCCGGCGTGGGCCGGGGCGGTGTGGGCGGTGCGGTCGTTCATCGGATCAGGATTTCTTCGGGGTCTTGTCGGCCTTGTCCGGGGCCTGGACGGCCTGCAGGCGCTTCTCGAGCTGCTGCGGGCTGAGCGCGCCCGGCGCGCGGGTGCCGTCCTCGAAGAGGATCGCCGGCGTGCCGGTCACGCGGATCTTCTGGCTCAGCGCCAGGTTGCGGTCGATCGCGGCGACGTCGCACGCGGCCTCGGCCTTGGGCAGCGCGTAGCCGTCGATCATCCAGTTGCGCCAGGCCAGCGTGTTGTCCTTGGCGCACCAGGCGGCCCGCGACTTCTCGGGCGAGTCGCCGCCCAGGATCGGGATCACGAAGGTGTAGACGGTGATGTTGTCCACCTCCTGCAGCGACTTCTCGAAGCGCTTGCAGTAGCCGCAGTTCGGATCGGCGAAGACGGCGATGCGGCGCTTGCCGTCGCCCTTCTTCCAGACGATCGCGTCCTTGAGCGGCAGCGTGGCGAAGTCGACCGACGAGAGCTTCTCCAGGCGCTCCTGCGTCACGTTGCGGCGGTTCTTGAGGTCGAGGATGTCGCCCTCGATCAGGTACTGGCCGCTCGCGTCGCTGTAGCGGATCTCGTTGCCGATGCGCACCTCCCACAGCCCGGCGATCGGGCTGGGGCGGACCTCGTCGATCTTGATCTCCTTGGGCATCGCCGCGGCGAGGTTCTTGCGGATGGTGTCCTCGTTGGCCTGGGCCGAACAGCCGGTCAGGCCGAGCACCGCGAGCGCCGTGGCCAGTGCCAGCGACTGGCGGGAGATCGGGAAGGTCGTGAACTTCATTGGGGGACTTTCGAAGACGGTCGGGAGGCGGCGCGGGCGTGTCAATGGCCGAGCGCGCGGGCGGTGAGCCACTTCTTGAGCGGGCCGGCGCGGTCGACCAGGCGCAGGCCCTCGTTGCGGAGCCGGGCGATCACCGGCGCCTGGCTGGCGAAGCCGCGCAGCAGGCCGTCGGTGAGCTCGCCCATCGCCCAGGTCGGCGCGACGCGGGCCCGGGCGTAGCGGCGCAGCAGCTTCTCGTCGCCCAGGCTGCGCCAGGATTCACGCCGGGCGATCACGTCGACCAGCGCCTCGACATCGGCCAGGCCCAGGTTCAGGCCCTGGCCGGCGAGCGGGTGGACGAGGTGGGCGGCATCGCCGAGCAGCACCCAGCCCGGTCCGCACAGCCGGTCGGCCCGGCACAGCTGCAGCGGCCAGGCCTGGCGGTCACCGGCCAGGCGCAGCGTGCCCGCGGCGCCGCCGGTGGCTTCCAGCAGGGCGGATTCGAATTCAGCCGGGCCCGCGGCGAGCAGGCGGCGGGCCTCCTCCTGCGGCAGCGACCAGACCAGGCCATAGCCATGGCCCGGTTCGGGCCGGTCGAAGGGCAGCAGCGCCAGCACGTCCGGTGAGCGGAACCACTGCCAGGCCTGGCCCTGGTGCGGCTTGCTGGCGACCAGCCGGGCGGCGACGCCCAGGTGGCCGTAGTCGTGGCGCTCGTAATGGACGCCGAATTCCTCGGCGGCCCCGGTGTCGCGGCCTTCGCACAGCGCCTGCAGCGTGGCGGGCACCGCCTCGGTGACGCGCTGCACGTGCGGGGCGAAGCGCAGCGCCGCATCGAGCTGGTCCTCCAGCGCGGCCGCGTCGACGATGTGGGCGAGCTCGCCGGCGCCCTGCTGCCAGGCGCTGAAGTGCAGCTCGGCGCCCGCGCGGTCGCCGTGGATGCGCATGTCGTGGACGGGGGTGCGGGCGTCCTCGGCCAGGCCTTCCCAGACGCGCAGGCGGCTGAGCAGCGCGACCGACGCCGCATTCAGCGCATAGGCGCGCACATCGGCGGAGGACCGCGGGGCGGTCGGCCGGGCCAGCAGCGCCACGCGCAGGCCGCGGGCGCCCAGCGCCAGCGCCAGGCTGCGGCCGACGCAGCCACTGCCGCGAACCAGGACGTCGAACTTTTCCATGGGCCGGGATTGTAGGCAGCGGGACGGCCCCGATCGCCGGCAATGGCTGAGCGGGCGTCGGCTGCGGACTGGCGGCTTGACTAAAATGGCGGTTTCGCCCGCGCGCGTCGCCGCAGGCCCGAACAGCATTTCCCCCGAAAGCCAACCATGAGCCTCAAATGCGGCATCGTGGGCCTGCCCAACGTCGGCAAGTCCACCCTCTTCAACGCGCTGACCAAGGCCGGCATCGCCGCCGAGAACTACCCCTTCTGCACGATCGAGCCCAACGTCGGCATCGTCGAGCTGCCGGACCCGCGCCTGCAGAAGCTGGCCGAGATCGTCAAGCCCGAGCGCATCGTGCCGGCGATCGTCGAGTTCGTGGACATCGCGGGCCTGGTGGCGGGCGCGTCCAAGGGCGAAGGCCTGGGCAACCAGTTCCTCTCGCACATCCGCGAGACCGACGCGATCGTCAACGTGGTGCGCTGCTTCGAGGATCCGAACGTGATCCACGTCAACGGCAAGGTCGATCCGATCTCGGACATCGAGGTGATCCAGACCGAGCTGTGCCTGGCGGACCTGGGCACGGTGGAGAAGGGCCTGCAGCGCGCGCAGAAGCTGGCCAAGGCCGGCGGCGACAAGGACGCGGCCCGCCTGGTGGAGGTGCTCAAGAAGTGCGAGGCGGCGCTGAACGAGGGCAAGCCGGTGCGCACGATCGACTTCAGCAAGGAAGAGCTGGTGGTGCTCAAGCCGCTGTGCCTGATCACGGCCAAGCCGGCGATGTTCGTGGGCAACGTGGCGGAGGACGGTTTCGAGAACAATCCCTTCCTCGATCGCCTGAAGGAATACGCGGCGGCGCAGAACGGCCCGGTGGTGGCGATCTGCGCCAAGACCGAGGCCGAGCTGTCGGAGATGGAGGACGAGGACCGCGCGCTGTTCCTGGCCGAGATGGGCCAGGACGAGCCGGGCCTGAACCGCCTGATCCGCGCGGGCTTCAAGCTGCTGGGCCTGCAGACCTACTTCACGGCCGGCGTGAAGGAAGTGCGGGCCTGGACCATCCACGTCGGCGACACCGCGCCGCAGGCCGCGGGCGTGATCCACACCGACTTCGAGCGCGGCTTCATCCGCGCGCAGACGATCGGCTTCGACGACTACATCCAGTTCAAGGGCGAACAGGGCGCCAAGGACGCGGGCAAGATGCGCGCGGAAGGCAAGGAGTACGTGGTCAAGGATGGCGACGTGCTGAACTTCCTGTTCAACGTCTGACCGACCTCCCCGCCCCCTCGCTTCGGTGGGGTGCCGGGGATTCGCGTGACAGGCTCCCGGCAGCGGGCAAGTCTGCGTGTCGGCATGCGCACAGCGGCGCTACGCTGGTGCCCATGACCGAAGCGCCTTCTTCCACGAACGTCGCCGCCGCTCCCGGTCCTCATGCGCCGGAGGATTCGCCGCCGCGGCGCTCGCTGGCGCGGCTCGCGGCGCTGAATGCCGCCCTCGCGCTGGTCTACGCCGTCCTCGGCGTGCTGGCGCTGCGGCTGATCCTGCCGCCCGACTTCGTCTCGCCCATCTATCCCGCCGCGGGCCTCGCGGTCGCCGCGGCGCTGCGCTGGGGACCGTCCGTGCTGCCGGGCATCGCGCTGGGCGGCGCGGCCGTCAGCCTGGCCATCGGCATGGAACGCGGCCACCTCGACCTGCTGCAGCCCCTGCTGGTTGCCGTCGGCGGCGCGCTGCAGGCCTGGCTGGGCGCGGCGCTGGCCCGGCGCTGGACCGGCCCCCATCCGCCGCTGTGCGAGCCCGCCGAGCTGCTGCGCTTCCTTGCCGCGACCGCCGGCGTCGCCTGCCTCGTCGCGCCGAGCATCGGCGTCGCGGCGCTGTGGCTCACCAGCGCGATCGGACCGTCGCAGGTCGCGTCGCACTGGGTGGGTTGGTGGGTCGGCGATGCGATCGGGGTGCTGATCGGCGCGCCGGTGTCGCTGGCGCTGTTCGGCCTGCCGCGCCGGCACTGGGCGCCGCGCCGGCTCAGCGTGGCGCTGCCGCTGGTCGTCACCTGCGCGCTGCTGTTCGCCGCCACCCGGCACGTCGCCGACAACGAGGAAGGCCGCCGCCGCCAGGCCTTCGAGCTCGAGGCGACCAACGCGCTGAACACGCTGGCCGACACGCTGTCCATGCCGCTGACGGCGCTGGAGGCCAACCACAGCCTGCTGCTGGTGGCCCCGGACATCAGCCGCGCCGACTTCGAGCGCGCCCATGCCGAGCGCGCCCGCGCCGGCGGCGCGGTGCACGCAGTCGGCTGGGCGCCGCTGCTGCGGCCACAGGACGTGCCAGCATTCGAGCGCACGGCGCAGGCCGATGGCTACCTCAACTACCGCGTCTTCGAGCGCCGCCGGCCCGGCGACCTGCCGCCCGACCGCGACCAGCTGCTGCCCATCCGCCTGATCGCGCCCTATGGCCGCAACCGCGCGGCGATGGGCGCCAACATCCGCAGCATTCCGCAGGCGCGCGCGGCGCAGGACCGCGCCATCGCCACCGGTCAGCCGGCGGCCACCGAGAGCTTCCCGCTGTCGCAGGACGTCGGCGTGACCCTGATGGGCGTGGTGGTCTACCGCGCGCTGTACGAGGGCGGTTCGACCGAGCCGCGCGACGCGACCGGGCGTCCGCGGCGTCCGCTGGGCGTGGCCTTCGCCACGCTGCGCCCGGAAGCGCTGCTGCGCGGCGCCCTGCCGGCCCGCGCCAGCCGGCTCGACTACTGCCTGCTCGATGCCACGCCCGGCGGCCAGCGCCCGCTGCTGGCCGGCGACGCGCGCTGCCTGCAACTGCCCGCCGCGCTGCCGAGCCAGTCGCGCGAACTGGACTTCGCCGGCCGGGCCTGGCGCCTGGTCGTCTACAGCCCCACCGGCCTGCCGGCGCTCGAGGGCAGCACCGCCCTGCCCTTCGCGATCGCAGGCCTCACCGGCACCGCGCTGCTCGGCCTGCTGCTGCTCACCATCACCGGCACCACGGCCCGCGTGGCGCGTCGCGTCGAAGAAGCCCGGCTGCGGCTGCGCGACAGCGAGGAGCGCTTCCGGACCATCGTCGAGCATGCGCCCATCGGCGTGGTGTCCTGCGACCTCCAGGCGCGGCCGCAGGAGATCAATCCCTATTTCTGCCAGCTGCTGGGCATGAGCGTCGAGCAACTGAAGGCGCGCTCGGTGATGGCGATCACCCACCCTGACGATCGGGCGGAGGACAGCCGGCTGGGCATGGCGCTGATCCGCGGCGAACTCGGCCGCTACAGCCGCATCAAGCGCTACATCGGCGCCCAGGGGCAGGTCATCACGGTGCGCGCCACCGTCAGCCTGCTGCGCGATGCCCAGGGCCAGCCCTACCGGCTGCTGGGCGTCGTCGAGGACATCGGCGAGCAGTTGCGGCTGGCGGAACTGGAGCGCGTGCATGAGGCGGAGCTCGCCGCCAACCGCGCCAAGAACGAGTTCCTCTCGCGCATGAGCCACGAACTGCGCACGCCGCTGAACGCGATGCTGGGATTCGCCCAGCTGCTCGAGGCCGACCACGACCCCATCCTCAGCCCCCGCCAGCGCGGCTGGCTGGCGCAGATCCAGCAGTCGGGCTGGCACCTGCTGCAGATGATCGACGACACGCTGGACCTGTCGCGGCTCGACGCCGGCCAGTTGCGCGTGCGGATCGAGCACCTCGACCTGGAGCCGATCGCGGCGGACAGCCTGGCGATGGTCGAGTCGCAGCGGCGGCGGCTGGGGGTGTCGATCGAGGTCGAGCTGGACTCCGACGCCTGCGAGCTGCGCGCCGACGCCACCCGGCTCAAGCAGGTGCTGACCAACCTGCTCAGCAACGCGGTCAAGTACAACCGTCCCGGCGGGCAGGTGTGGCTCCGCGCCCGGCGGGTCGGAGACTCGATGGTCGAACTGAGCGTCGCCGACACCGGCCCCGGCCTCAGCGACGCCCAGAAGACGCAGCTCTTCCAGCCCTTCAACCGCCTGGGCCGGGAGGTCGGCGCCATCGAGGGCACCGGGATCGGGCTGGTCATCACGCAGCGCCTGCTCGCGCTGATGGACAGCCAGCTCCAGGTGGACAGCGCGCCGGACAAGGGTTCCACCTTCAGCTTCCTGCTGCCGGTTTCTTCGGCAAATCAATGACTTAAGTCGGTCCTAAGACGGCAAGTTCACACTGATTTAGGCAGGTAGCCCTTCCCGGACTGACCTGTTTTTGGGAGCTTTAGCACTCGCCGCCCATGAGTGCTAATATCCCCAGCCATCGAGCCGGAAGACCGGCCCGAGACAGGAGAAACGAACACATGTCCAACAGCCTTGCATTGAAGGTGCGCGATCCCTGGTCCCTGGTGCCGTCGCTCGGCAACCTGGATGCGTACATCACGGCGATCAACCGCGTCCCGCTGCTGACGGCCGAGGAAGAAAAGGACTACGCCACGCGCCTGAAGGAAAAGGGCGACGTGGAAGCGGCCGGCCGGCTGGTGCTGTCGCACCTGCGCCTGGTGGTGTCGATCTCGCGCCAGTACCTGGGCTACGGGCTGCCGCAGGGCGACCTGATCCAGGAAGGCAACGTCGGCCTGATGAAGGCGGTCAAGCGCTTCGACCCGGACCAGAACGTGCGCCTGGTGTCGTACGCCATGCACTGGATCAAGGCCGAGATCCACGAGTACATCCTGAAGAACTGGCGCATGGTCAAGGTCGCGACGACCAAGGCGCAGCGCAAGCTGTTCTTCAACCTGCGCTCGATGAAGCATGCGCTGAAGGAAGGCGCCGAGAACCAGCAGCGCGCGTCGCTGACCGAAAGCGAGATCGCCCGCGTGGCGGAGGAGCTCAACGTCAAGCGCGAGGACGTGCTGGAGATGGAGACGCGCCTGTCCGGCGGCGACGTGGCCCTGGAGCCTCAGACCGACGATGACGGCGAGACCTTCGCGCCGATCGCCTACCTGGCGGACGACACGCAGGAGCCGACCCGCGTGATCGAGTCGCGCTCCCGCGACCGCCTGGCCAGCGACGGCCTGCAGCAGGCGCTGGAGGTGCTGGATCCGCGCAGCCGCCGCATCGTCGAGGAGCGCTGGCTGAAGGTGAACGACGACGGCTCGGGCGGCATGACGCTGCATGAACTGGCCGCCGAGTACGGCGTCTCCGCCGAGCGCATCCGCCAGATCGAGGTCGCGGCGATGAAGAAGATGCGCAAGGCGATGGTCGCCGAGACCGCCTGAGCCCTCCTGAGCCCTTCTGACGGCGGCCCGCTGGCGACCGTCGCCAGCACCACGAGAAAGGCCCCGCGATGCGGGGCCTTCTTCATTGCGGGGTCGCGCTCACTGGCCGGCGATCAGCGCCTTGATGTCCGACATCAGCGCCGTCGCCCCCGCGCCATACCGGGAGAACACCCGCACCCGCCCCTGCGGGTCGAACAGGAAGCTCGCGGCGGTGTGGTCCATCGTGTAGCTGTCGGGCGTCTTGCCGGGGACCTTGGCGTAGTAGATCTTGAACTCCTTGGCCACGTCCTTGAGCTGCTCGGGCGAGCCGCGCAGCGCGACGAAGCCCGGGTCGAAGCTCTCCAGGTAGGCCTTGAGCAGTTCCGGCTTGTCCCGCTCGGGGTCGACGGTGATGAACACGCCCTGCACCTTGTCGCCATCGGCGCCCAGCGCCTTCTTCACCTGTGCCAGTTCGGCCAGCGTCGTCGGGCAGACGTCGGGGCACTGGGTGAAGCCGAAGAACACGACCACCACCTTGCCCTTGAAGTCCTCGAGGGTGCGGGTGCGGCCGTTCTGGTCCGGCAGGCTGAAGCCGCGCGCATAGGCCGCGCCGGTCAGGTCCACGCCCTGGAAGCTGGCCTTGGGCGCCGAGGAGAAACCCAGCTTGTCGCAGCCCGCCAGCAGCGCCGCGCCCACCGCGCCGAGGGCGCCCAGTCCGAGAAAACGTCGCGAGATCATCAGCACATCCGATCCGTAGGAAGGTCGCCAGCGCGCGGGTCCGCGGCTCAGCCGAGCCAGGGACTGAGGTAGTGATCCAGCAGCAGCGCACCGAACAGCAGCGACAGGTGCAGGATCGAGAACAGGAAGGTCTTGCGCGCCAGCGCCTCCGAATAGGCCTTCCAGAGCTTGAACGCGTGATGGCAGAACATCAGGCCGAGCACGATCGCCGCGGCCAGGTAGAGCCAGCCGCTCATGCCGGTGAGGAAGGGCAGCAGCGTCGCCGCGAACAGGATCCAGGTGTAGAGGAAGATCTGCAGCCGCGTGAAGGCGTTGCCGTGCGTCACCGGCAGCATCGGCAGGCCGGCCTTGCGGTAGTCCTCGCTGCGGTACAGCGCCAGCGCCCAGAAGTGCGGCGGCGTCCACAGGAAGATGATCAGGCACATCAGCCAGGCCTCGGCGCCCAGCTCGCCGCGCATCGCGGCCCAGCCCAGCACCGGCGGCATCGCGCCCGAGGCGCCGCCGATCACGATGTTCTGCGGCGTCATCGGCTTGAGGATGACGGTGTAGACGATGGCGTAGCCGACGAAGGTGGCGAAGGTCAGCCACATCGTCAGCGGGTTCACCAGCAGGTACAGGATGGCCGAGCCCAGCGCGCACAGCCCGGCCGAGAACAGCAGCGTCTGGTTGCGGCTGAGCTCGCCGCGCGCGGTGGGGCGCCAGGCGGTGCGCTTCATCTTGGCGTCGATGTGCTGCTCGATCAGGCAGTTGAAGGCCGCCGCGGCGCCCGCCACCAGCCAGATGCCGGCCGTGCCGGCGATCAGCCGCACCCACTCGTCGCCCTGCGGCAGCCCGGGAATCGCCAGCGCCATGCCGATGACCGCGCAGAACACGATCAGCTGCACGACCTTGGGCTTGGTCAGTTGGTAGAACTGCCACCAGCGGGAGGGCATGGCGGCCTGCGTCGCGGAACTCATTTCGAACCCATCGTCAGGAGGCCGGCGCGCTGCGCCGCCGGCTCGATCACGGTCGACGATCTGCCGGCACGCAGCCGCGCCAGCAGGATCGCGCACATCAGCAGCAGCGCCGCGGCGCCGCCGGTATGGGCGAGCGCGGCCACCAGCGGCCAGCCCAGCACCACGTTGGACAGCCCGGAGGCCAGCTGCCATCCGCCCACCGCCAGCAGGCGGCGCGCCCAGCGGCGGCCTTCGCCGCCGGCGCCCTGGCCGCCCGGGCCGCTCTGCCCGTCCTGGCGCCACAGCGCCCAGGCCAGCGCCAGCAGCGCCGCGAACACCACCATCGCGCCGGCGCGATGCGCCAGGTGGATGGCGGTCAGCGCCTCGAAGGGCAACCAGTCGCCATGGGCGCCGCGCCCCAGTTCGCGCCACAGCGTGAAGCCGTGCTGGAAGTCGGTCGGCGGCAGCCATTGCCCCTGGCAGGTCGGGAAATCCTGGCAGGCCAGCACCGCATAGTTCGTGCTGACCCAGCCGCCCAGCGCCACCTGCGCGATCGCCAGACCGGTGAAGGCCAGCACCGCCCGCCGCAGACCGGCCGGCCAGCGCAGCGGCTTGGGCGCGTAGGACTCCGCCTGCCAGGCCAGCAGCATCAGCAGGCCCAGCGCCAGCAGCAGGTGCAGGGTGACGATCGCCGGGAACAGCTTCATGGTCACGGTCCAGGCGCCGAAGAGCCCCTGCACCAGCACCCACGCGAGCGACAGCGTCGCCCACCAGGGCGAGGGCGTGGCCTCGCCGGTGCGGCGGCCGCGCCACCAGACCCACCAGCTCAGCCCGGCCAGCACGACCAGCAGGAAGCCGACCCCGCCCGCCATGTAGCGGTGCAGCATCTCCATCCAGGCCTTGCCGTGCGTCACCGGGCCGGTGGGCATCGCCGTCTGCGCGGCGAGGATCTCGGCCTTCGCCCCGATCGGCGAGGCGCTGCCGTAGCAGCCCGGCCAGTCGGGGCAGCCCAGGCCGGAATCGGTCAGCCGCGTCAGCGCGCCGATCAGGATCAGGTCGAAGGTGAGGAAGGTCGCCAGCACCGTCAGCGCGCGCAGCCGCCGCGCGGCCGTGTCGCCGCGGTGGCGCCATTGCCACGCGAGCAGCGGCACCGCGCCGACGAGCGCGGCCATCGCCAGCAGCTCCAGCAGCGGCTCGAAATCGAAACCGATCGCCAATCCGTTCATGCGCGCGGGTCCTGTTCCTTGCGATCGTCAGCGGCCCGGCTGGTCCCAGCCGGCGTTGGCGCGCATCAGGCGCTCCAGGTCCTTCTTCACCGCGGACGGTTCCGGCGTCGCCGGCGTGCGCAGCATCCAGCGCCCCATCGGGTCGACCAGGAACAGGTGCTCGCCCATCCGGTGCCCGGGCGCGGCCATCAGCCAGGCCTCGATCCCGGCGCGCGGCGCGCGCAGCACCGTTGCCGGCGCGCCATGCGCCGTGAGCGCGTCGATCTGCGCTGGCGTCAGCGCGACGTCGTCCGGCACCAGCACCAGCTTGTCGAGCCGGTCGCGGTCCTTGCCCAGCATCTCGCGCAGCTGACGCTGCATGAACAGCATGCGCTCGCAGCCCTCGTCGCAGGCGCGGTCCGGCACGTAGGTCAGCAGCCACTGGCCGTGGAGCGAGGCGGCGGCCACCGGCGCGCCCTTCAGGTCGGTCAGCGCCAGCGAGGGCGGCAGGTCGCGCGTGGGCTGGATCAGGTCGCCGTAGGCGCGGCCGCGCAGGTCCAGCACGTAGAAGCTGAAGTAGGACGCGACCACCGGCGCGGCGCAGACCAGCAGCACCAACCACAGCGTCCAGCGCGAGCGCTTGGGAGGGTCGAGGTCGGGCATCGGCACCGAGTGCACCGCCAGCGTCACCGGGCCGTCCGGCGGCAGCGGCGTGTCGACCGGCGCGGGGGCCGCGTCCTGGCCGTGCGTGCCGCCGTCGTGGCCGCCGTGGCCGTCATTGCGCTCGTCACGCATGGCGCTGCTCATCGGCGGATTCGTCGGCGCGGGCGGCTCGGCCAGCCCGATGGGGAGCGAGGACTTGGAACCAGACATAAAGACCCAGGATCAGCGCCGCGAGCGCAAACCATTGAAACGCGTACCCGTAATGCTTGTGGACGTCGACGGCCGGCGGTGGCCAGTGGCGGCGCAGGCCGTCCGCGCCATCTGCACCGTTCACGCCGCCCGCGCCCGGCGCGGCGCCCGTCGCCCCGTCCGGCTCCGTCTGGAGCAGCACCAGCGGCAGCAGCCGCAGGCCCGTCTCGGCCTGGAAGGCCGCGAGGTCGACATTCTGCCGGATCGGCCCCCCTTGCGCGTCCTGCCCCAGCGCATAGGCGCGCGATGCCGACAGCGCCAGCCGGCCGGCGATCCGCACATCGCCCGTGGGCGTGGCCACCGGCGGCAGCGCCTCGCGCCGCGCGGCATTGCGGGGCGCCCAGCCGCGCTGGACCAGGATGGCCTCGTCGCGGCCGGCCAGTTTCAGCGGCGTCACGACGTAGAAGCCGGTGTGGCCGTCCATCACCCGGTTGTCGAGGTAGACCGTGTGCGCCACGTCCCAGCGCCCGGCGAGGTCGGCGCGGCGATGCTCGAGCCCCGGCGCGGGCGGCTCGGCCGCGGACGGCAGCGCGGCGGTCGCCAGCGGTGCCTCCCGGCCGCGTTCGTCGATCGCCCGTTGCATCGCCTTTTTCTGGTCGGCGCGATCGAGTTGCCAGACACCGAGTGCGAGCGCCGCCGCCACGCCGGCCAGCGTCGCGATCACCACGACGCCATGCCGCCTTCGGGGCCGGCCCGATGGCTGGGTCGGGTCGCGGTGGGAATAATCGTCCGCCATGAAAGTCATCGTCCTCATCGCGTTCATCGGCATCCTGGGCGCGCTGTTCTCCGCCGGCGTCCTGATGCTGCGCAAGCAGAAGGGCAAGGCCACCATGGCCCGCGCGCTGGCGGTGCGCGTCGGACTGTCGGTGGCGCTGTTCCTGTTCATCCTCTTCAGCGCCTGGATGGGCTGGATCCATCCGACCGGGCTGCCCCTTGGCAAGTGACCGGCAAGTGACCGGCAAGTGACCGGTCGAAAACACAAAGCGCCGCTTCGAGCGGCGCTTTGTCGTTCAGCGGCGGACCGCGCCGGTCCGCGCGATCACATCCAGTAGACGATGACGTACAAGCCCAGCCAGACCACGTCCACGAAGTGCCAGTACCAGGCCGCGCCCTCGAAGCCGAAGTGGCGCTCCGGCGTGAAGTGGCCCTTCATCAGCCGCAGCGTGATGAACAGCAGCATCAGCATGCCCACGAACACGTGGAAGCCGTGGAAGCCGGTCAGCATGAAGAAGGTCGAGCCGAAGATGCCCGAGCTCAGCTTCAGGTTCAGCTCCTGGTACGCATGCCAGTACTCGTAACCCTGGAAGCACAGGAACACGAAACCCAGCAGCACCGTCGCCCACATCCAGCCGATCGTCTTGGCGCGCTGGCCGGCGATCAGCGCATGGTGGGCGATCGTCAGCGTCACGCCGGAGGTCAGCAGCAGCGCGGTGTTGATCGTGGGAATCGGCCACGGACCCATCGTCGAGAACGGATCCACCGTGCCCGCCGGCGAGGCCGTCGCGCCGGCCGCCACGCTGGGCCACAGGCCGTTGAAGTCGGGCCACAGCAGCGCGTTGTCCAGGCTGCCCAGCGTCGGAATGCTGTAGCCGCGCGACCAGAACAGCGCCCCGAAGAACGCGGCGAAGAACATCACCTCCGAGAAGATGAACCAGCCCATGCTCCAGCGGAAGGACAGGTCGATCCGGTCGCTGTACTGGCCGCTCTCGCTCTCGTGGATCGCGTCGCCGAACCACTGCTTCAGCGTGAAGGCCCACCACAGCAGGCCGAACAGCAGCGACCACTTGCCCCAGTCGTGGCCGTTGACCCACTGCCCCGCGCCCAGGATCACCCAGAACAGGCCGAAGGCGGCCATCGCCGGGTGCCGGGACGGGCCGGGCACGAAGTAATAAGGCTGATTGCCATGAGTCGTCGTTGCCGACATGCGTTCTTCTCCTCGAACTCAGTTCTCAGTTCATTGCCGCACCGCTGCTTACCACCCAGCGGACCAGCAGGATCAATCCCAGCACGAACAGGACCGCCGCGAGCACCCCCGCCACGATCACGTGCAGCGGATTGAGCTGCGACACATCCTGCTCGTAGTCCGAGCCCTTCCTCACGCCGAAGAAGGACCAGGCCACCGCCCGCAGCGTGCCCAGGAAGGATCCGCGGCGCTGCATCGCCCGCTTCAGATCCTCGCCCGGCTTGAGCTCGTCGGCCATCGTCGTTTCCACCGTCCGGCGTTCAGGCGCTCAGGCGCCCGGCCGTCCCTTCGGATCCACCGGCGCCGCCGCCTGCGCCTTGCCCTTCCCCGCCACCTCGAAGAAGGTGTACGACAGCGTGATCGTGCGCACGTCCTTCGGGATCTTGGGGTCGATGACGAACACCACCGGCCATTCCTTCTGCTCGCCCGGCTTGAGCGTGTATTCGTTGAAGCAGAAGCACTCCAACTTGTTGAAGTAGGGCGTCGCCTGCTTGGGCGCGTAGCTCGGGATCGCCTGCGCCGACATGGTCCGCTGCTGGATGTTCTGGAAGGTGTACATCACCGTCGTCAGCTCGCCCGGGTGGACCGTCAGGTGGCGCTTGGCCGGCTTGAAGTCCCACGGGCCGCGGGCGTTGGCGTCGAACTCGATCGTGATCTGGCGGCTGTAGTCGATCTGCGTGTTCTTCACGTCCTCGGCGCGCACCGCATGCTGGCGCTCGGACAGCGACAGCACGTTGATGCCCAGCGCCGTGCAGATCGCGCGGTACATCGGCACCAGCGCATAACCGAAGCACGACATCACCGCCACCACGACCAGCAGCTTGCCGGTCATCCGCAGGTTCTCCCGGCGGATCCAGGCGGCGAGCTTGCTGGCGGGCGGGCTGCTCATGGCGATCTCGGGGCGATCGGGGCCGGCGCGTTCAGGTCGCGCCGTACAACGCGATCTTGGCCACGAAGCCGATCGCGAAGACGGCGGCCACGCTGGCCAGGATCAGCGCCAGGCGCAGGTTGCTCTTGCGTTGCTCGGGCGTCGGGGCCATCGCTGCCACTCCTCCTTCGCGGCGCTCAGCCGATGATCCGGGTCGCGGTGACGTCCAGCTTGGGCGGCGTCTCGAAGGTGTGGAACGGCGCCGGCGACGGCACTTCCCACTCCAGGCCCTCGGCCGCTTCCCAGGGCTTCTGCGGCGCCTTGGCGCCCTTGCCCCGCATCATCGGGATCACGACGAACACGAAGAAGTAGACCTGCATCAGCCCGAAGCCGAAGGCGCCGATGGAGGCCAGCGCGTTGAAGTCGGCGAACTGCATCGGGTAGTCGGCATAACGACGGGGCATGCCGGCCAGGCCCAGGAAGTGCATCGGGAAGAAGGTCACGTTGAAGGTGATCAGCGAGCCCCAGAAGTGGATCTTGCCGCGCGTCTCCGAGTACATGACGCCGGTCCACTTCGGGCCCCAGTAGTAGACGCCGGCGAACAGCGCGTACAGCGAGCCCGCCACCAGCACGTAGTGGAAGTGGGCCACGACGTAGTAGGTGTCCTGGATCTGGATGTCGATCGGCGCCATCGCGCAGATCAGGCCGGTGAAGCCGCCCATCGTGAACACGAAGATGAAGCCCACCGCCCACAGCATCGGGGTCTCGAAGGTCATCGAGCCGCGCCACATCGTCGCCAGCCAGTTGAAGATCTTCACGCCGGTGGGCACCGCGATCAGCATGGTCGCGTACATGAAGAACAGTTGGCCCGTCACCGGCATGCCGGTGGCGAACATGTGGTGCGCCCACACGATGAAGGACAGGATCGCGATCGAGGCGGTCGCGTACACCATCGAGGCGTAGCCGAACAGCCGCTTGCGCGCGAAGGCCGGGACGATCTGGCTCACGATGCCGAAGGCCGGCAGGATCATGATGTAGACCTCGGGGTGGCCGAAGAACCAGAAGATGTGCTGGTACATCACCGGGTCGCCGCCGCCCGAGGGCGTGAAGAAGCTGGTGCCGAAGTGGCGGTCCGTCAGCGTCATCGTGATCGCGCCGGCCAGCACCGGCATCACGGCGATCAGCAGGTAGGCGGTGATCAGCCAGGTCCACGCGAACATCGGCATCTTCATCAGCGTCATGCCGGGGGCCCGCATGTTGAGGATGGTCACGATGATGTTGATCGAGCCCATGATCGAGGACGCGCCCAGGATGTGCATCGCGAAGATGCCGGCGTCCATCGACGGGCCCATCTGCAGCGTCAGCGGCGCGTAGAGCGTCCAGCCCGCGGCGGGCGCGCCGCCGGGCATGAAGAACGAGCCCACCAGCATGAGGGCCGCGGGGATCATCAGCCAGAAGCTGAAGTTGTTCATCCGCGCGAAGGCCATGTCGGACGCGCCGATCTGCAGCGGGATCATCCAGTTCGCGAAGCCGACGAAGGCCGGCATGATCGCGCCGAACACCATGATCAGCCCGTGCATGGTGGTGAACTGGTTGAACAGTTCCGGATTGAAGAACTGCAGGCCCGGCTGGAACAGCTCGGCACGGATGCACAGCGCCAGGGTGCCGCCGATCATCAGCATCGTGAAGCTGAACAGCAGGTACAGCGTGCCGATGTCCTTGTGGTTGGTCGCGAAGACCCAGCGCCGCCAGCCCGTCGGGGCATGGTGGTCGTGGTGATCGTCATGGTCATGGGCATGACCGGTCGGGTGGTCGAGCACTGCACTCATGTCAAATCCTCGGTGGCTGCCCGTCCCCGGGGGACGGGCTGGCGTTCAAACGCGTTCCTGCGGTCGGTGGATCAGGCGGCGCGCCTCACTTGGCGCGCTCGGCCACGACTTCCGCGGGCTGGATCAACTGGCCGGTCTTGTTGGACCAGGCGTTCTTCGTGTAGGTCACGACGGCGGCGATCTCGCTGTCCTTCAGCACGCCCTTCCAGGCCGGCATCTGGCCCTTGCCGTTGAGCACCAGGTGCAGCTGCGCGGCGTGGTCCTCGGCCTTGACGATGGCCGAGCCGTCCAGCGCCGGGAACTGGCCCGCGCCCTTGCCGTCGGCCTTGTGGCAGACCGCGCAGTTGGCGTCGAACAGCTTCTGGCCGCGGGCCATCAGCTCGTCCATCGTCCAGACCTTGCTCGGGTCGTCGGCCTTGGCGGCGATCTTCTTCATCTCGCCGTCGACCCACGCGGAATAGTCCTTGGCGCTGAGCACCTTGACGTGGATCGGCATGTAGGCGTGCTCCTTGCCGCAGAGCTCGGCGCACTGGCCGTAGAAGTCGCCGGTCTGCTCGGCCTTGAACCAGGTGTCGCGCACGTAGCCGGGGATCGCGTCCTGCTTGACGCCGAAGGCCGGCACCATCCAGGCGTGGATGACGTCGTCGGCGGTGGTGATGATGCGGATCTTCTTGCCCACCGGCACCACCAGCGGGTTGTCCACCTTGAGCAGGTAGTTGTCGACCGAGCCGGGGTGGCCGGAATCCGACAGGGCGCGGTGCGAGGCGTCCAGCGTCGAGACGAAGCCGATGCCCTCGCCCTCGCCCTTGAGGTAGTCGTAGCCCCACTTCCACTGGTAGCCGGTGGCCTTGATGGTGAGGTCGGAGTTGGTGGTGTCCTTCATCGCCACGACGACCTTGGTCGCGGGCAGCGCCATCAGGATGACGATGATGAAGGGCACGATGGTCCAGGCGATCTCGACCTTCACGCTCTCGTGGAAGTTCGCGGACACCGCGCCCTTGGACTTCCGGTGCTTGAAGATCGAATAGAACATGACCCCGAACACGGCGATGAAGATCGCCAGGCACAGGATCAGCATCATGTTGTGGAGCCACATCTGCTCATGCGCGATCTTGGTGACCGGCGGATGCAGGTTCAGCTGGTTGACGGCCGGACCTCCGGGGAGGTCGTTGACCGCCAAGGCGACCTGGCTGGCCAGCGCGGCCGTCAGGCCGAACGCGAGCTGGCTGCAGCGGCGCCCCAGTTGCACACAACTGTGTTCAATCGTCATGGTCGTCTCTTTATCCAGTCTTTCTCAAGCTCTTGTCACCCGGGTCTCCTCCAGGCGGCTTCGGCGCTCGAGCCCGCTTGTAGCGCGGGCTTCGGCGCCAAGCGGTGGCGGAAACCTACGGGGCCAGCAGACGTACTCCAGTCGGGCGCGGATTCTAGCCCACCCCTCTGGCGCACTATGACCGCCCCCAGAGGGCCGAACGGCCCAGGATTACCCTCAGACAGAGGGGCCCTCGCCCTCTGTCGCGACACCGTCACGCGAGCCCTAGCCGAGGCCGCGCGCGATGGGGGTCAGTGTTTGCCCGCGCCGCGGACCATGGCCCGCATCTGCTCGAGCGACACCTCGGTGGTGGCCGCGACCTTCACCTTCGGCTGGGGCTTGAACGCATGACCGTAGACCAGCTCGATGCTCAGCGACAGCCGGCCGTCGGCGCCGCGCAGCGACTCGAGCGCGCGCAGCAGCCGCGCGCGCCAGGCCTTCGTGCGCAGACCGCGCGCGCGGGCCGGTGCGAGGTTGCCGCCGAGTGCGCGCAGATCGCGCAGCAGGTCCTCGGGCGAGCCCCAGGTCAGGCGCAGGTGCTCCTGGTCCATCACCGGATCGGCGAAGCCGGCGTGCACCAGCATGTCGCCCAGGTCGTGCATGTCGACCCAGTCCGGCGCCGGGACGCCCCAGCCCTCGCGCGCGAAGACCGGACGCAGCTCGATGAAGCTGTCCGGCCCCAGGCACGAGAACATCAGGCAGCCCTCGACCGCCAGGCCGGCCTGCCAGCGCTTCATCAGCGCCGGCTTGTCGGCCTCGGCATGCAGTTCCATGTTGGACCACGCCAGCTGCGCCGCGGCCGCGGGCGGCTCCGCGACCAGCTCCGTCGGCGCGCCGCCGCGCAGCTTGTCCATCACCGATTGCATGAAGCCGCGCTTGAGGCGCTGCTGCAGCAACGCGCGGACGTCGGCATCGGGTTCGAGCCAGAGCTGCGTCGCTTGCGGATAGTGCTGGCGCAGGCCCGCGTCGCCGCCGCCGATGGAGGGGCGGCTCTGCAGCACCGCGGTGGGTTGCAGGCGGATCACCGGGAGCCGGTCCAGCATGCGCGTGGCAACCTCCTGGTGCAGCCAGGGCGCGTCCTCGGACGCGGCCAGGCGACGACGCTGCCGTTGCGCCGCGCCCGCATCGATCTGCTGTGTGCCCGGCGGCAAGGCCTCATCTCCAGTCATGGGGCGCGATTGTAGGTGGGCATGCTTGACCCGATCCGGCGCCGGCCTTTGACGCGATCCCCGATGGCGTGCGGTATCGCGCGGATCGCGCGGGCCGGTCGGGCCTTCGCGGCGGTCATGGGGATGAGGGCGCGCAAGGCGATTAAAGCGCTCAAGGCACTCGTGGCGATCAAGGCGCCCAAGGCGCTCGCGGCGCGCCCCGGCGGCCCGTGGCGGTGGCCCGGTCAATGCGCGCTGTGCCGCCGCTGGTGTCGCGGTGGCACCTGCGCGGATTGCGACGCGCTGCATTCCCCCGATGCCCATCCGCGCTGCGCGCTCTGCGCCCTGCGGCTGCCACCGGGAGCCGCGGCGGCCGGCGCGCCCGATCCCCGTTCGCTGCGCTGCGGCGCTTGCGCGCGCCGGCCGCCGCCGTTGTCGCGCTGCGTGGCGGCCATGGATTACGCCTTTCCCTGGGACCGGCTGCTGCTGGCGCTCAAGTTCGGCGAGCAGCTCGAAGTGGCGCCGCTGCTGGCCGGACGGCTGTCGCTCGCGCTCGCACGCGCCGGCATCGACGCGCCCGACCTGATCCTGCCGGTGCCGCTGTCGGCGGAGCGGCTGCGCGAGCGCGGCTACAACCAGGCGCACGAGATCGCCCGGCGGCTCGCGCGGCCGCAGGGGACGGGCGAGGTCGAGCGACAATCGCGCCTTTGCGCCCGGACGCTGCTGCGCCTGCGCGACACCCCCCAGCAGGCGCGGCTGCCGCTGGACGAGCGCCGGCGCAACCTGCGCGGCGCGTTCGTGGTGCTCAAGCCGGTGCGCGGGCTGCGGGTCGCGATCGTCGACGACGTCATGACCAGCGGCGCCACGCTGCACGAGGCCGCGCTCGCGCTGCGCCGCGCCGGCGCGGCGGACGTCCAGGCCTGGGTGGTCGCGCGCACGCCGTAGTCCTCAACGAAAGAGCGAAAGAGCCTCGCCCCATGTTCAACATCGTGCTGGTCCATCCGGAGATCCCGCCCAACACCGGCAACGTGATCCGGCTCGCGGCCAACACCGGCTGCCGGCTGCACCTGATCGAGCCGCTGGGCTTTTCGATGGAGGACCGGCTGCTGCAGCGCGCCGGCCTGGACTATCACGAGTACGCGCCGGTGCTGCGGCACGCGGACTGGGCGCGCTTCCTGGCGACGGAACAGCCGGACCCGACGCGCCTGTTCGCGTTCACCACGCGCGGCAGCCGCCTGCTGCCGACGGTCGCGTTGAAGCCGGGCGACTGGCTGGTCTTCGGCTGCGAGACCTCCGGCCTGCCGCCGGCGCTGCGCGATGGTTTCCCGCTTGAACAGCGCGTGCGGCTACCGATGCGCGAAGGCCAACGCAGCCTGAACCTCAGCAACGCGGTGGCGGTGGCGGTCTTCGAAGGCTGGCGGCAGAACGGCTACGCGGACGGCGTCTGAGCCAGGCGCTCACTCGCGCTCGAGCTTCAACTGCTTGATCAAGGCGCCCCAGCGCTGGCGCTCGTCGCGCATCAGGCTGTCCAGCCCTTCCGGCGAGGTGCCGGCGGCGCTGAAGAACAGCGGTAGCAGCTCGCGCCGGAAGGCCTCGCCGCGGACGATGCGGACCACCTCGTCCGACAGCCGCCGCACGATCGCCTCTGGTGTGCCGGCCGGCGCCAGCAGCGCCTGCCACGAGGTGGCCTCGAAGCCGGGATAACCGGATTCGGCCACGGTCGGCAGCTCCGCGAGCGCGCCGAAGCGGCCGGCGCTGGTCACCGCCAGCGCCTTCAGCTTGCCGGCCCGCACCTGCGGCATCGCGATGGCGGGCACCATGAAGCCGGCGTGGATCTGGCCCGCGAGCATCGCGCTGACGACCTGCGGGAACCCGGCATACGGCACGTGGACCATCGCCAGGCCAGCACGAGCAATGAACGAGGCCATCGCCAGATGCGCGGCGCTGCCGTTGCCGACGCTGCCGTAGTTGAGTTCACCGGCGCGCCGCCTAGCCAGCGCGACGAACTGCGCGAGCGTCTCCACGCCCAGCGACGGCGGCACGACCAGCACGTTCGGCGAGCTGGCGATGAAGCTCACCGAGCGCAGCTCGCGCTGCGGGTCGTAGGGCAACGACTTCGCCAGCAGCGGCGCGGTGATCAGCGGTCCCTGGATGGTGAACAGCAGCGTGTGGCCATCGGGCGCGGCCTTCGCGACCGCGCCGGTGCCGATGTTGCCGCCCGCGCCCGGCTTGTTGTCGACGACCACCGGCTGGCCGAGCGTGTGCGCGAGCGGCTCGGCGAGGTAGCGGGCCACCAGGTCCGGCGAGCTGCCCCCCGGGAAAGGGACGACGAGGCGGATCGGTCGCGACGGCCAAGAGCCGGCGTTGCCGGCAGTCCCGGCGGCGATCGCACCAGCCGGCATCAGGCCAAGGCCGGTGCCCGCCGCCGTCGTGGTTGCCGCCGCGACCGCGGCGAGCAGGTCGCGCCGCTTCATGAGTCCGCTCATGCCATGGTCCTCATGCGCCGCACCGACATGTCCCACCCAGCGCGCCTCACCATTCGGACTTGGCCTGGCGGCCCATCAGCGCGTCCAGGGCCTCGTGCGGCGTCAGCCGGCCTTCGAGCACCTCGACGACCGCCGCGGTGATCGGCATGTCGACGCCAGCCCCGCGCGCCCGCGCCAGCACCGTCGGCGCGCTGTAGACGCCCTCGGCGACATGGCCCAGCTTGGCGAGGATGGCGGGCAGGTCCAGGCCCTCGGCTAGCAGCAGGCCGACGCGACGGTTGCGCGACAGATCGCCGGTGGCCGTCAGCACCAGGTCGCCCAGGCCAGCGAGCCCGAGCAGCGTCTCCGGCTGCGCGCCCAGCGCGAGCGCGAGCCGCTGCATCTCCGCCAGGCCGCGCGTGATCAGCGCGGCGCGGGCGTTGAGGCCGGGCCCCTGCCCGCCCTGCACCTGCGCGACCAGCCGCAGGCCATCGGCGATCCCCACGGCGATCGCCATCACGTTCTTGACGGCGCCGCCCACCTCGACGCCGACCGGATCGGCCGACGAGTACACGCGCAGCCGCTCGCTGTGGAAGGCCGACACGCCCAGCTGCGCCAGCGCGGCATCGCCCGAGGCGGACACCAGCGCCGTCGGCTGGCCGGCCGCCACTTCCTGCGCGAAGCTGGGACCCGACAGGACGCCGGTGGCCAGCCGCGGCGCGACCTCGCGGGCGATCTCGTGGCCGAGCAGGCCGGTGCCGGCCTCGAAGCCCTTGCACAGCCACAGCGCGCGCGCGCCATCGGGCAGCCTCGCCAGCATGCCGCGCAAGCCCGACATCGGCGTCGCGATCACGATCAGGCCGTCACGGCCGTGCGCCAGCGCGGCCTCGAGGTCGTCGGTCAAGCCGAGCGTCGCGGGCAGCGCCGCATCCGGCAGGTAGCGGTCGTTGCGGCCGGCGGCGCGCATCGCGGCGATGGCGCCGGCGTCACGCGCCCACAGCCGCAGGTCGTGACGCGCGCTCGCGGCGATCGCCAGCGCCGTGCCCCAGGCACCGGCGCCGAGCACGCTGATCTTCATGCGCGGAGCAGTCATGGTCGGTCAGGGAGAACGAGGTGGAAGCGCCCGCAATGCAACACGCCGGCCGGCGGACAGGTCCGCGGGGCCGGCGTGCTCGTGGGCCCCGGGGATCAGTTCGGGATGGCTTCGCCGTTGGACTGGCCGGCGGCGGCCATCTGGGCTTGCTGGGCCTCGAACATGGCCTGGAAGTTCACTTCCGTCAGCATCACCGGCGGGAAGCCGGCGCGCGTGCAGACGTCGGAGACGATCGCGCGCAGGTAGGGGTAGATCATCTGCGGGCAGACGATGGCCAGGATGCCTTCGAGCTGGTCCTGCGGCAGGTTGCGGATCTCGAAGATGCCGGCCTGCTTGGCCTCGATCAGGAACAGGGTCTTGTCCTGCACCGTGGTCGTGACGGTGGCGGTGACGCTGACCTCGAAGAGGCCCTCGGCCACCGGCTCGGCGGCCAGCGAGAGCTTGATGTCGACCTGCGGCTGGGCCTGCTCCAGCAGGATCGCCGGGGCGTTGGGCTGCTCCAGCGACAGGTCCTTCAGGTACATGCGCTGGATCTGGAACACGGGAGCGTTGTTGTCGTCGGCCATGGGGGTCATCCAAATGAAAAGGCCCGCCAGCGGCGAGCCGTGGCGGGCATTATGACCGAGCGCTCATGACCGCCCGGTGAGGGAATTCCGGAAGCCGCCGGGCGGCGTCCCGGGACCGGCCTCAGGCCTGCAGCAGCGGCTGCAGGCCGCCGCGCTGGTCCAGCGCGATCAGGTCGTCGCACCCACCGACATGGGTGTCGCCAATGAAGATCTGCGGCACCGTGCGGCGCCCCGTCAGCTGGATCATCGAATCGCGCTGTGACGGATCCAGGTCCACCCGCACTTCCTCGATCTGATCCACGCCCCGCTGCTTGAGCAGGGACTTGGCCCGCACGCAGTACGGGCAGACCAGGGTCGTATACATCTTCACGGCGGCCATCGCCAATCTCCAAAGTCGAATCGAGCGTCCGGTGGACCGGCAAACCGGGTGCCGGCGCGGCTGCCAGGGCGATCAGGCCGCGGACTTCTCGACGGGCAAACTCGCTTCGCGCCAGGCGGCCAGACCGCCCTGGACCGCGACCGCGTTCGCGTAGCCCTGTTTCTGCAGGATGCCAGCGGCGCGCTGCGCGCGTGCGCCGGTCTTGCACATCAGCACCACCGGCAGGGCCTTGTTGCTGGGCAGTTGCTTGGCCGGCAGTTCGGTGCCAGTGAGCGTCGACAGCGGCACGTTGCGGGCGCCGTTGGCATGGCCGGCCGCGTACTCGGCGGGCTCGCTGACATCGATCAGCACGCCCTTCTCGCGGTTGACCAGGCGCACCGCCTCGGCGGTCGCCACGCCGCCCGCCTTGCCGCGCAGCGAGGGCCACAGCAGCAGGCCGCCCGAGGTGAGCGCGGCCAGCACGAGATACCAGTTTTCGATCAGGAACTTCAAGGCGGGGCCCGTGGGATGAATCCAAAAGCTGCGGATTATAGGAAGGCCGGGGGCCGCGGCGGCCCCCGGCGCTCAGGCCAGCTTGAAGGTCGAGACTGCCGACTGCAGCGCCCGCGCCTGCTGTTCCAGGCTGTTGGCCGCCGCGGCCGCCTGCTCCACCAGCGCCGCGTTCTGCTGCGTCATCTGGTCCAGCTGCACCACCGACTCGTTGACATGGCCGATGCCCTGACTCTGCTCGGCGGACGCCGCGGTGATCTCGCTGATGATGTCCGAGACCCGCTGCACGCTGGCCACGATCTCCTCCATCGTCGCGCCGGCGTCCTGCACCAGGCGCGAGCCCGACTCGACCCGCGCCACACTCGCGCCGATCAGGGTCTTGATCTCGCGCGCGGCTTCCGCGCTGCGCTGGGCCAGCGAGCGCACCTCGCCGGCCACCACCGCGAAACCGCGCCCCTGCTCGCCGGCGCGCGCGGCCTCGACCGCGGCGTTCAGCGCCAGGATGTTGGTCTGGAAGGCGATGCCGTCGATGACGCCGATGATGTCGCCGATCTTGCGCGAGCTCGCGCTGATCTCGTCCATCGTCGAGACCACCTGGCCCACCACCTCGCCGCCCTTCTTCGCGACGGTGGCGGCGCTGCCCGCGAGCTGGTTGGCCTGGCTGGCCGCGTCGGCGCTCTGGCGCACGGTCTCGGTCAGCTGCTGCATGTTGGAGGCCGTCTGCTCCAGCGAGCCGGCCTGCTTCTCGGTGCGCACCGACAGGTCCTGGTTGCCGGCCGCGATCTCGCGCGAGGCCACCGTCATCGAGTCGGTGCCGCTGCGCACGTCGCTCACGATCGCCGACAGGCCCTGCGACATGTCACGCACCGCCCCCAGCAGGCTGGACTCGGCGCCCGGTGCCACCACGATGGTTTGCGACAGGTCGCCGCCGGCCATCTGGCGCATCACGTCGCGGGCATATTCGGGCTCGCCGCCGAGCTGGCGCCACACGCTGGCGATCAGCAGCCACGATCCCGCGCCCAGGCAGACGACCACGATCAGGCCGCTCAGCACCGTCGCCCACAGGCCCGAGCCGACGCCCTGCTCCGCGCGCGCCAGCGTGCCGTCGAAGGTGGTCCTGGCATCGGCGCGGGCGTCGCCCAGCGTCTGCTCCAGCGCCTTCTGCGCGGCCTGCATCTTGGGAATGGCGCCCGCCTGGTCGCCCTGCTTGATGCCGAGGAACAGCTGCGCGGTCTCGACCGAGGCGGCGTAGTAGGCCTCGAAGCCGCTCTCCAGCCGGGCGCCGGCATCGGCGCGCCCCGGGATGGCCTTGATCGAGGCGATCACCTTGCGCATCGCGGTGGCGCGCTCGGCGGCCTCGTCCAGGCGCTTCTTCTCGCCCTCGGCGACCGCGGACTGGATCGTCCCGCCCAGCGCCTCGAGCTGCGCGGCCACCTGGTTGGTGGCCACCAGATACGGATAGTCGGCCTCGCCCAGCGCGTGGATGGCGCCCGAGGTCCGCGACGAAAAGAACAGCACCACCGCGATGCCCACCGCGAAGACGATCGCCGCCAGCACCGGCAGCATCGCGATACGGGTCTTCAAGTTCATGCCTGACTCCAATTCATCCTGTGTCTCCAACGACCTCCCCGGGTCGATGGCGCCCCACCCTCCCACGACGGCGAGGCGGGCGGGCGGCCGGAGCCGCCCGCCGCCGGCGTCAATCGACGCTCAGCACCACCTTCACCGAGCCGTCGACGGCCGACTTCTCGATGTAGCCGATCGCATCGGCATTGGCCGCGACGAACTTCTTCACGTCGGCCGAGCTGCCCAGCTCCTTGGGCGGCGTGCCCTTGCCCGAGAACACCAGGCGCGACCAGGCGGCCTTCACCTGGGCCGAGGACTTGCCGGTGGCCTTCGAATAGAAGTGCTCGCGCGCCGCGGCGCTTTCCGGCAAATCGACGGCCTGGGCGGCGCCGCCGCTGGGCAGCTGGTTGGACTTGCCCAGGAAGATGCTCGCGACCTGGTCGGCGCTCATCGAGGCGACCGGGCTCTTCGGATTGACCACGACGGCGACCTGCGCCTGCGCGGCCACGGCGGCGACCAGCATCGCGGCGCCGATGAGGGGCTTGATCATGTTGAACTGCATGAGGGTCTGTGCTCCGCTCAGAACACGAAGTCGACGGCGACGCTGTAGACGCCGACGCGCTCGTTGTTGAAGCCCGGCTGGACGTTGTAGAACTGGCCGGCGCCGGTGGTCTTGATGCTGTCGTACTGGGCCTTCACCGCGACGTTGCGCCAGGCATCCCAGCGCACGCCGACGGCGATGGTCTTCTGCGGCGTGCTCTGCGCGGCGGTGACCGCGTCGACGACGGCACGCAGCGGCAGGCCACCCACGACCACCGTGCCCGGGATCGTGTTGTTGACGTTGCTGCTGTCGGTCTTCTGCTGCGACAGCGTCGCGTACGGCGTGAACTTGCCGACGCGGTAGCCGACCGTCGTGTACCAGCCGGTGGTGTCCGGCACGAAGGAATCGTTGCGGCGCTTGGTGTACTCGGCGGCGACGACCCACTGGCCTTCGTCATAGCTCAGGCCCACGCCGGAGAAGCTCGCATCCTTGTCGGTCGGGTCGATCTCGTTGCCGACCGAGGCGAACGGCGTCTGGCGCAGCGCGCCGACCAGCGAGCTCACCGTGGTGCTGTGCGCGGTCAGCTTGCCCTGCGCATGGCCCACGCGCAGGTTCAGGCCGTCGGCCAGCTCGACGGTGGCGTTCACGCCGACCATCTTCTTGAGCTCGAGCTTGGTCTGGCGCACGTAGGACGAGCTTTCGCCGCCGAAGACCTGCAGCGAGACGCTCTTGCCGGCGACCTGGGTGCTCCAGTTGACGTCGACGCCGTCGAAGTGGCTCACCGGCACCTGGCCGTAGACGTCGATCGGCGGACGCAGCCAGGTGTTGGCATAACCGACGTCGCGGAAGTCGGACACCGCGAAGAACGGCGCGCCCATGCGGCCGGCGCGGATCGCCAGGCCCGGCGTGGCCTGCCACTTGGCGAAGGCCCACTCGACCTGCGGCGTCCAGTCGCCCTTGCCGGTCTGCTTGGTCAGCACCTGCGCGGTCGCGGAAAACTGCGCATTGAACTTGGCCGTGCCCTGCAGGCCCAGCTTCGAATCGACTTCGCCGCTCAGCGACTTGTCGGCGCCATGGACCTGGCCCGGGATGACGTACTCGGCGCCATTCCTGGTCGTGCCCGTCAGGCCGACCGTGCCGAAGCCGGAGAACGAGAACATCGATTCCGACTGGCCCTGCGCCTGCGCGCCAAATGCCAGCAGCGCCAGCGCCACCGGCGCCAGTCGCAAGCTCTTCACCACCATCATTGCAAGTACTCCTGTACAGCGTGAATGCCCAACGTGGGCGTGTTCTTTTTTCGAACCAAACTTGGGCGCCCGATACGCCTTTCGCCCGGTGCGAAAGCAGTTGTCGGCGCTCCGGAAGGCTTCTTGAGACGGGGGCCCTGGAGGGCTGCCTCTAGAATCCGCCGGGCCTGCCGGAACCCGGCCAAACCTCACGAAACCCAAGACCCATGTACAAGCTCGTGCTGATTCGCCATGGCGAATCGACCTGGAATCTCGAGAACCGCTTCACCGGCTGGACCGACGTGGATCTGACGCCCACCGGGGTGGAGCAGGCCAAGCAGGCGGGCCGTCTGCTGAAGGAAGCGGGCGTCGACTTCGACGTGGCCCACACCTCCGTGCTCAAGCGCGCCATCTGGACCCTGTGGCATTGCCTGGACCAGATGGACCGCCAGTGGCTGCCGGTGCGGCACAGCTGGCGCCTGAACGAACGCCATTACGGCAGCCTTCAGGGGCTGAACAAGGCGGACATGGCCAAGCAGTACGGCGACGAGCAGGTGCTGGTCTGGCGCCGCAGCTATGACACCCCGCCGCCGGCGCTGGAAGCCTCGGACCCGCGCAGCGAGCGCGGCGACATCCGCTATGCCGGCCTGCAGCCGTCGGACATTCCGCTGACCGAGTGCCTCAAGGACACCGTGGCCCGCGTGCTGCCCTACTGGAACGAACAGATCGCACCCGCCATTCTGTCGGGCCAGCGCGTGCTGATCGCGGCCCACGGCAACTCGATCCGGGCCCTCGTGAAGTATTTGGACGGCATCGCCGACGAAGACATCGTTGGCGTGAATATTCCCAACGGCATCCCGCTGGTGTACGAGCTGGACAAGGACCTGAAGCCCATCAAGAGCTATTACCTCGGCGACGCCGAGGCTGCGGCCAAGGCGGCCGCGGCGGTGGCCAACCAGGGCAAGGCCTGAAGCTCCAGGCCTGACGTCTCGGCCTGATGCCGCCGGCCGCCCGGCGGCCCTCTATTTGCGGCGCAGCGCGGTCGCGAGCAGCTCCGCGATGCAGACCGCGTTGGTCTCGTGCGGGACCGCGTTGCTGCTCCAGATGTGACGCACGCCGGCCGCGCGCAGTGCCGGCAAAGCATCGCCGTTGAACAGCGCATGCGTCACGGCGACATCCACGCTGGCCGCGCCGCGCTCGAGCGCCTCGCGCGCCGCGCCGATCAGCGTCCGGCCGGTCGAGGCCATGTCGTCCAGCAGCACGACCGAGCGTGCGCGCACATCCAGTTCGGGAAACGCCAGCTGCACCTGCGTGTCGCCGAAGCGCACCTTGCGGCCGATCGCATGCTCGAGCTTGCCGGCACGCGCCGCCTCGGCGACCCACTGCCCCGACTCCTCATCCGGTCCGACCAGCACCGCGCCCGGCACCTGCACGGCGATGAAGCGCCCGAGCTGCGCCGCCGCCGACAGCGCAACGCCACGCCCGCGTGGCATCACCTCATCCAGGCTGGCGATCCGGTGCAGGTGCGGGTCGACAGTCACCACGCGGTCAAACTGCGTCGACAGCAGCGCCGCGATGTGACGCTGGCTGACCGCCTCGCCCGGCGTGAACTCCATGTCCTGCCGCATGTAGGCCAGATAAGGCGCGACCAGCATCAGATGCCGCACGCCCCAGCCCCGCGCGGCCGGCGCGGCGATCAGCAGCTCGACCAGACGGTCGTTGGGCTGATGCTGCATCCCGCGCAGCACGATGACGTCACTCGGCAACGGCTTGGGCAGCACCACCCGCGTCTCCCCATCCGGGAAACGATGTCGCGTGATGACCCCCATCGGGCGGCCCAACTCCCTGGCCAGCCGCGTGGCCAGGTCCTGTTCGTCGTCGAAGCACAGCAGCATCGGCGGATCCTCGCATCAAACCGCGCCCGGAGGGCATGCGGCATTCCCGCTGATGGGCGATTGGAGGTGCCGGCGATGGGGCGGGAGCAGGCGCTCCTTGGCGCGGCTGGGGGCTGAAGCTGGGGGTGAGGCCGACTACCTGCCATCTCCAGCGCGCTTGGCCGCCAAGGCGTGGGGCCTTGGCGTCAAGCGCCAAAACCCCACGCCTTGCCGTCCCCGAACGACCCAGGACTCAGGGCCTGGGGAGTGCGGTTGAGATCGTTTCGGCCAGAGCTTCAGCGAGGTGGCGGCGGTCGAGGCCTTCCGTCGGCATCGCGGGCAGTGAGCGGACTTCGACCGCCAGGTCCTTGGCGGTCAGGATGCGCCACAGGCTTTCCATCAAGGTCATCTGGCCGATGTATTGCGCGGCCTCGCTGTAGGGCCGGCCCGGCTGGTGCCAGCGCAGCACCACCGGCTGCAACGGAGTGTGCGTGCTGATCGCTGCCTGCAACAGGTTGCCGTGCAGCGGCAGCAGGGGGTAGCCCGGGCCCGTCGTGCCCTCGGGGAACACCGCCACCGTCTCGCCGGCGGCCAGCGCCTCGGCCGTCTTGTGCACGACGCGCAGCGCGTCGCGCTTGCTGGCGCGCTCGATGTAGAGCGTGCCGACCGCCGTCGCCAGCGATCCCACCAGCGGCCAGGTCGCGATGTCCGCCTTGGAGACGAAGCGCGCCTCCGGCATCACCGCGTGCATCGCCGCGATGTCCAGCCACGAGATGTGATTCGCGGTGATCAGGCGCGGCGCCGGCGCCTGCGGGCCCGGCGACTCCAGCCGCACCCCCAGCACCCGCAGCAATTTGCCCGACCACCAGCCGACATAACGCTGCTTCGTCGACGTGTCGAAACCGGACCAGCGCACCTGCACGAGGAAGACCCCGTGCGCGATGTGCGCCAGCATCCGCAGCGCCCGCCAGACGCCGACCAGGGCACGCATCAGGCCGTCCGCTCGACGTCGGTGACCAGCGATTCGTAGGCGACCGTGCCGGCCACCAGCGTGTAGCGCACGCGGCCCGGCAGCTCGAAGCCGGTGATGTCGAAGGAGAACGGGGTGTGCTTGCCCTGGCTGACCAGCCGCTCCGGCGTGACCGCGCCGCTGGCCTCGGCGTCGAAGACGACGACGTCGCCCACACCGCCCTCGACCAGCCGGCCAGCGCTTGCCGCCAGCGAGCCCAGCGCGCCGCCCAGGACCTTGACCGGACGGCCGGTGATGGTGTCGAGCGTCCGCGCCAGCGAGAGGCCCTCGTCCTGGCCCCAGCGCAGCGCCAGGCTGAGCAGCAGTTCCAGGCCGGTGGCGCCGGGTGTGGCCTCGGCGAAGGGCAAGGTCTTTTCGTCGGCGGCGACCGGGTTGTGGTCGCTGACCAGCGCGTCGATCGTGCCGTCGGCCAGCGCGGCGCGCAGCGCGGCGCGGTCGCGCTGCTGGCGCAGCGGCGGGGTGAGCCGCATGGAGGGGTTGAAGTAGCCGATGTCGACGTCGCTCAGGTGCAGCGAGTTGATGGAGACGTCCGCCGTGACCGGCAGGCCGTCGCGCTTGGCCTGGCGCAGCAGCTCGACGCCGGCGGCGCTGCTCAGGCGGCACAGGTGGACGCGGCAGCCGGTCACGCGGACCAGCTCGAGGATGGTGTGCAGCGCGATGGTCTCGGCCGCGACGGGCTCGCCCGACAAGCCCAGGCGCGTCGCGACCGGGCCGCTGGCGGCGACGCCGCCGCTCAGCCACGGATCCTGCGGATGCAACCACAGCGTGTAGCCGAAGCTGGCGGCGTACTGCATGGCCCGCTGGACGGTGAGCGTGTTGCGGATCGGGCGGTAGGCCTGCGAGAAGCCGACGCAGCCGGACTCGGTGAGCTCGGCCATCTCGGTCAGCGCCTCGCCGTCCAGGCCGCGGGTGAGCGCGCCCAGCGGGAAGAGGCGGCAGCGGCTGAGCTTGCGGGCGCGGAACTTGAGCATGTCCACCAGGCCCGGCTCGTCCAGCGCCGGGTCGGTGTCGGGCGGGCAGACGAGGCTGGTGACGCCGCCGGCGGCCGCGGCGGCGAGCTCGCTCTCGAGCATGCCTTCATGCTCGTGGCCGGGCTCGCGCAGCCGCGCGGCCAGGTCCACCAGGCCCGGTGCGACGACCAGGCCGTCGGCATCGATGACACGGTCCGCGCTGAAGTCGCCGATCTGGCCCAGGCCGACGATGCGGCCCGACGCGATCGCGAGGTCGCCGCGCTGGTCCAGGCCCGAGGCGGGGTCGAGCAGGCGGCCGTTCTGGATGAGGATCTTCATGCTTCGTTCCCGGCGAGGATGGACATGACCGCCATGCGGACCGCGATGCCGAAGGTCACCTGCGGCAGGATCACGCTGTGCTGGCCGTCGGCGACGGTGGACGAGATCTCGACGCCGCGGTTGATCGGGCCCGGATGCATGACGATCGCATCCGGCTTGGCCAGCGCCAGCTTCTCCGGCGTGAGGCCGAAACTCTTGAAGTACTCGCCGGCGCTGGGCAGCATCGCGCCGCTCATGCGCTCGTTCTGCAGGCGCAGCATGATGATGACGTCGGCATCCTTCACGCCCTCGGCCATGTCGTGGCAAACGCGCACGCCCATGTCCTTGAGGTCGCCCGGCACCAGGGTCTTGGGGCCGACCGCGCGGATCTCCGGCACGCCCAGCGTGGTGAGCGCATGGATGTCGCTGCGCGCGACCCGCGAATGCACGATGTCGCCGACGATCGCCACCGTGAGGTTGGTGAAGTCCTTCTTGTAGTGACGGATCGTGTACATGTCCAGCAGGCCCTGCGTCGGATGCGCGTGGCGGCCGTCGCCGGCATTGACGACGTGGACATGCGGCGCGCAGTGCTGCGCGATCAGGTAGGGCGCGCCGGACTCGCTGTGGCGCACGACGAACATGTCGGCATGCATCGCCGAGAGGTTGGCCACCGTGTCCAGCAGAGTCTCGCCCTTGGCCGTGCTCGAGCGCGCGATGTCCAGGTTGATGACGTCGGCGGACAGGCGCTTGGCGGCGATCTCGAAGGTGGTGCGGGTGCGGGTGCTGTTCTCGAAGAACAGGTTGAACACCGACTTGCCGCGCAGCAGCGGCACCTTCTTGACCTCGCGGTCGTTGACCGACAGGAAGGTGCCGGCCGTGTCCAGGATCTGGTGCAGCACGGCCTTGGGCAGGCCCTCGGTGGACAGCAGGTGGATCAGCTCGCCATGCTTGTTCAGCTGCGGATTGCGTTTGCTCAGCATGGGATCAGTCCTCCTTCACGTCGAAGCTGAAGCGGCCGTGGTCGCCCGGATCCTGGCTTTTGACCAGGCTCAGCCGCTGGTGCGGCGCCAGGGCGACGCGCGCGGCGGAGAACGCCGGCTCGATCGGCAGCTCACGGCCGCCGCGGTCGACCAGCACCGCCAGCGTCACGCTCGCAGGGCGGCCGAAGTCGAACAGCTCATTGATGACGGCGCGGGTGGTGCGGCCGGTGTAGAGCACGTCGTCGATGAGCAGGATGTGGCGACCCTCGACCTCGAAGGGCAGCCGGGTGTGGTCGGCGCTGGCGTTCATGCCCTTGCTGCCGAAGTCGTCGCGGTGCAGCGCGCTGGAGATGACGCCGTGCTGGCCCGGCAGCTTCAGGTCCTGCTGGAGGCGTTCGGCCAGCCAGGCGCCGCCCGACCAGATGCCGACCAGCGCGCAGTCGGGTTGCAGCAGGCGCTGGACGCCGCGCGCGAGGTCGGCGTAGAGCGCTTCCGCATCGAGGTGCAATGTGCTCATGGGTGTTCCCGGAAGAATTGTTCGAGGATCAATGCCGCGCTCGCGGCATCGAGGTCGCGCGCGCCTTGGGACTGGGCTTCCGCGCTGGTGTAGCGTTCGTCGACTTCGACCACCGGCAGCCGGTAGCGGCCACGCAGTTGGCCCGCGAACTTGAGCGCGCGGGCGGTCATCTCATGCGGGGCGCCGTCCGGATGACGCGGCACGCCGATGACCAGCGCATCGGGCTGCCACTCCTGGATCAGCGCCGCGATCGCGGCCCAGCGCGCATCGCCCTGCTCGGTGATCGTCCGCAAGCCCCGCGCGCTGCCCAGCATCCGGTTGCCGGTCGCCACGCCGAGGCGCTTGGTACCGAAATCAAAACCGAGGGGGGAAACGAACGACGACGGGGAAGCGAGGGTCATGGCGCTTCCGGGATTCATGCGTGCCCGGCCTCCTGGCTGAGCATGCGCGGATCGATGCCCAGCAGCGCCAGCGCCTTGTCGTAGCGCTCCTCGATGGGCGTGTCGAAGATGATCTCGGGCGTGGCGTCGACGGTGATCCAGCCGTTGCGGCCGAGCTCCTCCTCGAGCTGCCCCGCCGCCCAGCCGCTGTAGCCCAGCGTGACCAGCACCCGCTTGGGGCCGGCGCCGCTGGACAGCGCCTCCAGCACGTCGCGGCTGGTGGTCATCTCGAGCCCGCCGGGCACGGCCAGCGTCGCGTTGTAGTGGTTGCCCTGCTCGTCCAGCGGCTCGTGCAGCACGAAGCCGCGCTCCGTCTGGACCGGGCCGCCGAAGAAGACCGGCCGCGCGGCCATGTCCTCGTCGTTCAGCTCGAGCTCGACCTTCTCGAACAGATTGCCCAGGGTCAGCGAGATCGGCTTGTTGATGACCAGTCCCAGCGCGCCCTTCTCGTTGTGCTCGCACAGGTAGACGACGGAGCCGGCAAAGGTCTCGTCCACCATGCCCGGCATGGCGATCAGGAACTGGTTGGTCAGGTCGATGCGTTCCTTGGACATAGGGGCGGATTCTATTTCACCGACACTCCGTCCCCATGACGCGAACGTCCTCTTCCCCCGCTTCCCGGCCCCCCGCGCCGACGGACGGCGCGGACAGCGCCCTGGTGTGGTTCCGCCGCGACCTGCGGGCCGACGACCATGCGGCGCTGTACCACGCGCTGCGGCGGCACCGCCGGGTCTACTGCGCCTTCGTGCTGGACACCGACATCCTGGACCCGCTGCCGCGGGCCGACCGGCGCGTGCAATTCATCCTCGACGCGCTGGGCGTGCTGGATGCGGACCTCGCCGCGCTGGCCCCCGGCGCCGGCCTGATCGTGCGCCACGGCGCGCCGCGCGAGCAGATCCCGGCGCTGGCCGCCGAGCTGGGCGTGCAGGCGCTGTACTTCAACCACGACGACGAGCCCGACGCGCTGCGCCGCGACGCCGCCGTCGGCGAGACCCTGCTGGCGCGCGGCGTGCAGGTCGAGAGCTTCAAGGACCATGTGATCTTCGAGCGCTCCGAGCTGCTGACCGGCGCCGGCAAGCCTTACGGCGTCTTCACGCCCTACAAGAACGCCTGGCTGCGCGAGATCACACCCTTCTTCCTCAGCAGCTATCCGGTTGAGCGCCACGCCTCGCACCTGGCGACCGGCCCCGAGGTGGCGGCGCGCCGGGGCGTGCCCGCGCTGGCCGACATCGGCTTCGAGCCCGCCGGGCTGAGCGCGGCGCTCTCGGGCGGCAGCGCGGGCGCGCGGCGGCTGTTCGACGAGTTCCTCGAGCGCATCGACCGCTACGGCGAGACCCGCGACTTTCCCGCCGTCAAGGGCCCGAGCTACCTGAGCACCCACCTGCGCTTCGGCACGATCTCGATCCGCGTGCTCGCGCGCGAGGCCTGGCGGCGTGGCTACGCGGGCAGCGGCGCCAGCGCGGGGGCGCAGACCTGGCTGTCGGAACTGATCTGGCGGGACTTCTATCACCAGGTCCTGCACCACCATCCGCGCGTGGCGGAGTGCGCCTTCCGGCCCGAGTACGACCGCATCGCCTGGGCCGAGGGTCCGGAGGCCGATGCCGACTTCGAGGCCTGGTGCCAGGGCCGTACCGGCTACCCGCTGGTCGACGCGGCGATGCACCAGATCAACCAGACCGGCTACATGCACAACCGGCTGCGCATGGTCACGGCCAGCTTCCTGATCAAGGACCTGGGCATCGACTGGCGTCGCGGCGAGGCCTACTTCGCCGAGAAGCTGATCGACTTCGATCTCGCCGCCAACAACGGCGGCTGGCAATGGGCCGCCTCCAGCGGCTGCGACGCCCAGCCCTACTTCCGCATCTTCAATCCGGTCAGCCAGAGCGAGAAATTCGACCCCGACGGGAAATTCATCCAGCGCTACCTACCGCAACTCTCGCGGCTGCCGCCGGCGCTGATCCACGCGCCCTGGCTCGCGAAGCCGGCGGAACTGGCCGCCTGCGGCGTCGTGCTGGGCCGCGACTATCCCGAGCCGATCGTGCGCCACGAGACCGCGCGCATGGCGACGATGGCGCGCTACGCCGTGGTCAAGGACCGCGGCTTCGCGCCGGACTAGCTCCCGGCCCGCGCACCGTCAATGCACCACCGCGCTGCCCTTCTGGGGCAGGCGCAGGCCGTGCGCCCGGGCTTCTGCCAGGATCAGCAGGCCGCGCGCGGTGATCGCGTCGCGGGGATGGAGCGCCACGCCGACATGGCTGTCGAGCCGCACCGGATGGCCGCCCAGGTCGAAGGGCTGCGCCAGCGCGTCGCGGATGCGCTCGCCCATCGCTTCCGCCTCCTGCACCGACCCGGCGCGCGAGACCACCAGCGCGAACTGCTCGTTGGCATGCCGCGCCAGCAGGTCGACCGGACCGGCGCAGGATGACAGCCGCCGGCCGACCTCCACCAGCACCGGTGCCGCCGCCTGCACGCCCTGGCTGCGCAGCAGCGCCTCCAGGCCCTTGAGCACCACCACCGTGACGGCCACCCGGCCGGACTCGGCATTGACCATGCGCAGCACCTGGTCCAGGCGCTCCAGCAGCGCCACCTGGCCGAGCAGCCCGGTGGCGGTGTCGCGCAGCAGCGGCGAGGGCCGCGTCTGCCGGCCGGCCGCGCGCTCGCTCTGCAGCAGCTCGTCGAGGTCGCCGAACAGCGACTCCAGGCCGCTGCCCTTGTCGTAGAAGCCGTCCGCCCCTGCCTGCATGCACATGTCACGGTAGGCGTCCATCGCGTGATGGGTGAGCATCAGGATCCGGCCCTGGAAGCCCTTGTGGCGCAGCGCCCGCAGCACGTCGACGCCGGTGCCCACCAGCAGGGTCATGTCCAGCAGCACGGTGTCGGGCTGCAGCCAGTCGATCAGCGCGATCGCCTGCGGCGCGGAGTCCGCCTCGCCGACGACGCGCACGCCGGCCATGTCCTCGAGCCGCCGTGCCAGGAGCCGGCGGATGGCCGACGAGTCCTCGACGAGAAAAATGTCCATGAAGGGATGCTCCGGATCGCGGCGGCGACTGGTTGTCACCGCCTGTCCGGCATCTTGCGCGAGGCCCGGCGCCGGCATCAGCAGCGCCCCGCGCATGCTGGTGTCGGGGCCTGTCCGCAGGATTTGTCGGGCGATGCCCTACAGCGCCCGGCCGCTCACTGGATGTCCGTCAGCCCGTGCTGGACGCAGTACTTGGTGAGCTCGGTGTTGTTGCGCCAGCCGGTCTTCTCGAGGATGCGCGCGCGGTAGGTGCCGACCGTCTTGGCCGACAGGTGCATGGTCTCGGCGATCTCCGCCGGCGTCTTGCCCGCGGCGATGAGCAGCATCACGCGGTGTTCCTGCGCCGACAGCTGCTCGTGCGGCAACTGGCCCGGCGTCGCGCCGCTGAGCAGCCCCAGCAGGTGGTCCGCCATCGCGGCCGTGACGTAGCGCCCGCCCTGCAGCAGGCGCTGCAGCGCGACGACCAGCTCGTCGGTCGCCTTGTCCTTGGGCAGATAGCCGGACACGCCCATCTGCAGCAGCCGCGCCGCGTAGGCAGACTCCGCGTTGAGGCTCAGCACCAGCACCGGCACGCCCTTGAGCGCCCGCAGCATGCGGCTGGCCCCCTCGGTCCCGCTGGCGTCGGGCAGCGACAGGTCCAGCACCAGCGCATCCGGCTTGTTGGCCTGGCCCAGCTGCAGGGCCTCGGCGATGGTCGATGCCTCGTCCAGCACCGCCGATGGCCAATGGCCCTGGATCAACTGCTTGACCCCGAGCCGCATGATCGGATGGTCGTCAACGATCAGAAACCTCATCCCAACCCTCCTCGTTCTCCCGGGTCGCCCCGGCGCTGTCCCCCTCGTCCGCGACGCCGGCCAGCGGCACGCGGACATCGATCCGCGTGCCACGCCGCGGCGCCGGCCCGAAGACCAGTTCACCACCAGCCAGCACGGCGCGCTCCCGCATGTTCCTCAGGCCCGACGCATCCGCCCGCACCTGGCCCGGGCCGATGCCGTCGTCCTCGATGCGCAGGCGGTATTCCCCGTCCTCGATGCGGGACTCGATCGTCAGCTGGTGCGCCTGCGCATGTCGCAGCACATTGGTCGCGGCCTCCTGCAGCAGGCGGAACAGCTGGTTGTGCTGCTCGCTGCTGAGCGCCTCGTCCGGCGCCAGGTCCAGGTCGACGACCAGCTCGCTCTGCCGCTGCAGGCCCTGCGCATAGTGCTGGACCGCCGCGCCGAAGCCGAAGTCGTCCAGCAGCGGCGGCCGCAGCGTGTTGGCGATGCGGCGCGCGGCGCCGATGACCTCGTCGGCGATGGCCAGCATCTCGTCGTGCATCGGCTCCTTGGCCGGCGCGATCTTGCGCGCCATCGACAGGGCCAGCATCTTCGCCGCCGTGCCCAGCTGGCCGAGCTGGTCGTGGACCTCGCGCGCGAGCCGGCGCCGCTCCGCCTCCACGCTGCGGTCCAGTTCGGCGGCGAAGCTCTGGATGCGGGTCAGCGCCTCGCTCAGTTCACGGGTGCGCTCGGCGACGGCCCCCTCCAGCCGCGCATGGCTGTCGCGCAGCGCGCGTTCGGCCCGGTCGCGCCGTTCGCGCTCGACCCACAGCGCCGCCATCGCCGCGGCCACCAGCAGGCCCCCGACCAGCGGCAGCACCTGCGCCAGCAACGTGGTTTCCTTGGTCTGCAGCGCCACCGCCGATTCGATGCCATCGATGCGGCGTTGCTGCACCGACTTCAGCCGCGCCAGCTCGCCGCGGATCTCGTCCATCAGCTGCTTGCCGGCGACATAGGCCTGGCGGTCGTTCAGCGCCTCGGCACCCAGCTTCCAGCGCTTCGCGACCTGGTCCTCGACCTGGCGGCGGCGCTCGGCGATGAAGCGATCCAGCCGCGCGAAGGCCTGGTCCTGGCGGTCGCCGCTGACCGCCAGCGCGTCCTTGAGCTGGGCGTAGTTCGCGTCCAGGTCGCGCTGGGCGCGCTCGTAGGGCTGCAGGAAGGCCGCGTCGCCGGTGATCAGGAAACCGCGCGTGCCGGTCTCCAGGTCGATCAGCAGGCCGTTCAGGTCGGACAGCTGCTGTTGCGTGCGCAAGGCATGGGCGCGCCCCGCCTCCTGACGCGTCAGCTCGCCCAGGCTGCGGTAACCGCCATAGGCGGTGGCCACGAAGGCGACGCAGCCGGCCAGCAACAGGCCCGCAGCCACCGGAAAGGTCAGCAAGCGCATGGATGGTCCGGGCCTCCGGGCCCGTGTTCGTACAACCCTGCGGACGCCGCGTTCCAGCGATGACAAGCTCGCCGGCGTCCACCCCACTGCAGTCGGGCCCCGGGTGTCAGGCGCATCGGACGTCTTTCGCTCCGCTTGCGCCGGTCGGGCCGCTTTCGCTTCTGTCTCGCATGGATTTCGCCCTTCGGTGGGAGGGCTTGTTCGCGCGGACGCTCCCTGGCGAACGCTCACGTGGGCCTAACGCTAGAGGTGCGGCGCAGGAAAAGCAAGTCCCTGCTCACGCGCCGCGTGCCGGGAAAGCCACGTCCGCGGGCAGCAGGCGGGCCGAAGGCGAGCACTTTCACGCGACCGGCGGGTGCCGCGCGCCGGGGTCAGGACTTGTCCCACCGCCCCTCGCGGGGGCACCCCACCCCGCCTGTCAGGGGGCCTGCCAACGCGACAGCAGCGCGCCATGGCGCTGCTGCCAGTCGCGCAGCGGCGCCGCCTCGCCGTCGAGCACCAGCCGCAGGTAGGCCAGGCTGAGCTCGCGCGTCGCGGCCTTGACCTTCGGGTTGAGCTCGAAGCCGCCGGTGTTCATCCGGTCGGTGAAGATGCTGTGCGAACCGCCGCTGAACATCGCCAGCGCCTTGCGCGGCCCGCCGATCGCGTCGAACAGCGCCACCCGGTCCGACGGTCCGCTGTAGTAGCCGGGAATGGTGATCTCGTCGGCGGTGGCGCTGATGTGCAGGGTGGGGATGGCGATGCCGGACAGGATGGGCGCCGGATCGCCCTCCCCGTAGAACGGCGGCGCGGAGATCAGGATCGCGGCCTTGAAGCGCGGATCGGCCAGCGAGGACAACGACGACGACGGCGCCGCGCCACCGGTCAGGCCCGCGGGCGCCGCCACCTTCGCGCCGGCGATCAGCAGGCTGGTGTTGGCGCCGTAGGAATGCCCGGCGATCGCCAGGCGCGTCGCATCCAGCCGCGGCCCCAGCGGTCCGGCCAGCAGTTGGTCCAGGGCGAAGCGGATGTCCTGCGTGCGCTCGATGGCTTCCTCCGGCTGCGCCGCATGCTGCAGGCGCCGCACCAGCGTCAGCGAGTTCGACCAGCCGAAGCCGCCGGCCCAGAGCCGGCGGTCGCTGCCGATGTGCTGCACATGCATCGCGACGATGCCGTGCGCCGCCCAATAGCTGCCGAGGTAGCTGTAGCCGCGGCGCGAACCGCCCATGCCGTGCGAGAAGACCACGACCGGCCACCCACCCGCCGGTGGCTCGCCGCGGGGCCAGTAGACGCGCACCGGGACCGCGCGCTCACGGGCGGGATCGCTCCAGTCGAAGTCCTGCCAGTGATGGCTGCCGTCCTCGGCCGCCTGCGTGCCGGGCAGGGCCGGCAGGTCGGGACCGGCCACCGGCGGCGGCGTCGCGCAGCCGATCAGCAGGGCCGCGACCGCCGTCGCCGCCGAGGCGGCGAGCGCGGTCCAGCGCCAGGTCCTGTTCACCGGATCAGAAGAGTTCGACGTCGCTGAGGTGGCTGGCCTCGGCCATGCGGCCTTGCGCGACCAGCGTCGCGTGGCTCTGCACCTGGTTCCGGCCGGCGCCCTTGGCGTGGTAGACCGCCTTGTCGGCGCGCTCGAAGGCCGCGGCCGGCGAGTCGCCGCTGCGGATCTGCGTGAAGCCAATGCTGACCGTGATGCGGCCGACCTGCGGGAAGGCGTACTGGGCGGTGTTGAGGCGGAAGCGCTCGAAGGCGTGCGCGGCGTCGGGTTCATCCTCGCAGCGCATCAGCACGACGAACTCCTCGCCGCCGAAGCGATAGAGCAGGTCGTTGAAGCGGAAGCTGCTGCGCATCAGCCGCGACAGCAGCAGCAGGACCTCGTCGCCGATCAGGTGACCGAAGCGGTCGTTGATCGACTTGAAGTGGTCGATGTCGATCACGCCGATCCAGTAGCGTGGATGCACCGCGGCATGGCGGCGGTCCTGACCGGGCTCCTCGGGCTTGGCCTCCTCGGCCTGGATCCGCAGCGGCAACTCCGAGACGGCCTTCAGGAAGCTCTCATCGAAGGTCTTGCGGTTCAGCAGGCCGGTCAGCGTGTCGCGCTCGCTGTAGTCCAGCAGGCCCTGGAAGTTGTGATAGATCCGCAGCACGCTGCTGACCATGCGCTGCGCCTCGGTCTTGAGCCGGCGCGCGGTGTGCAGCTCCAGCACGCCGACCACGTCGCGTTCGGTCGCCAGCGGGAACAGCGTCACCCACTCGTTGTTTTCGCGCTGCTGCAACACGCTGCGCTGCGTCAGGCATTCGAGGCGGCGCGGATGCTCGGCCAGCCGGGGGAGGGTCTCGGGATCGACCCAGAGCGAGTCGGCGGTGGCGACGGCGTCGCCGGCGTGCAGCCGGGCGCGCGTCAGCCAGCGCTGCTGGCCGGGCTCGCCGACGCAGCGATAGATCGCCACGGCGGCCGCAGGGCCGTTGAGCAGGTCACGCAGCGCGGTGACCAGGGTGACGTCCATGACGTCGCGGTCACGGAAACCCGTCAGCTCGGCAAGATGGTCGACTACCCCGGACATGGTGTTTGCAGCGTGGAGGGAGGATCCAGGCGCCGGCAACCACCGATGGTCCGGGGGCCCGGACGCTACGCCCTCGCCGGCTTTCCGGCGGAATGGTGCGAAGTGTATCGGGCGATCAGGCCGAGCAGGTGCTCCTCGTCATAGGGCTTGCCCAGGTAATCCTCGACTCCGAGCCGTTGTGCATAGTCGCGGTGTTTCTGAGCGATGCGCGACGTGATCATGATCACGGGCAGCCCCGCCAGACGCGCGTCGGCACGCAGGTTGCGGACCAGGTCGAAGCCGTCCATGCGCGGCATCTCGATGTCCGACAGCACCAGTTGCGGCAATTCCTCGCCGGCCAGGCGCTCCATCGCATCCAGGCCGTCCTTGGCCAGCAGCACGCGGTAGCCCTCGCGCTCCAGCAGGCGCTGGGTGACGCGGCGCACGGTCAGCGAGTCGTCGACCACCATCACCAGCGGCGCGAGCTGCTCGGTGGCCGCCTCGACCACCACCTGGCGCGCGGCCGCCTCGGCGTCGTGCACGCGCTGCTGCGCGGCATGGCCGTAGCGGTTGGCCAGCGCCACCGGGTTGTAGATCAGCGCCACATCGCCCGAGGCCAGCAGGCTGATGCCCGCCAGGCCCGGCACCTGCATCAGCTGCGGGCCCAGGTTCTTGACGACGACTTCCTGGTTGCCCAGCACTTCGTCGACGTGCAGCGCCAGGCGCTGCTGGGCGCTGTGCACCAGCGCCACCGGCAGGGTCTTGCCATGGGCGACGCCGCGGTCGCTCTGGTGCATCAGGCCGCCCAGCCAGTAGAAGGGCATGCGCTCGCCGGCGGCCATCAGCGCGCCGTCGACATAGGCCTGCTCGACCGTCTCGACCGGCAGGCGCTGCACCGACAGCATCAGGCTGGCCGGCACCGCGACCTTGCGGTCGCCGTAGCGCAGCACGACGACCTGCGTCAGCGCCGTCGTCAGCGGCACGCGCAGCTCGAAGCTGGCGCCCTGCCCCGGCGAGGACTGCGTCAGCACGTAGCCGCCGAGCGTGTTCACCTCGGAGCGGACCACGTCCATGCCGACGCCGCGGCCCGCCATCTCGGTCAGCGATTCGGCGGTGGAGAAACCCGGCTCGTAGATCAGGTCCATCAGCTGGGCGTCGTTCAGGTCCTGACCCGGCTGGATCAGGCCCTGGCTCTCGCCGCGGGCGCGGATGCGCGCCAGGTTCAGGCCGGCGCCGTCATCGCTGAAGCGGACCTGGATCTCGTTGCCTTCCTGGTGCAGGTTCAGCACGATGCGGCCCACCGGCGCCTTGCCCGCCTGCTGGCGGACATCCGGCGTCTCGATGCCGTGCACGACGCTGTTGCGCAGCAGGTGCTCGAAGGCGCCGGTCAGGCGCTCCAGCACCGCGCGGTCCAGTTCGACGCCGCCACCGCGGATCTCGAGCTGGGCCTGCTTGCCGCTTTCGCGGGCGGCCTGGCGGACGACCCGGTGCAGGCGCTCGCCCAGGCTGCTGTCGAACTCGACCATCCGCGTGCGCAGCAGGTCGTCCTGCAGCTCGCGGGTCAGCCGGGACTGGCCGGCCAGTTCGTCTTCGCCGGCCGCGACGTTGCGCTGCAGGCCGCGCTGGACCGTGGCCACGTCGTTGACCGACTCGGCCAGCATCCGGGTCAGTTCCTGGAAGCGGGTGTAGCGGTCGAACTCGAGCGGGTCGAAGTCCTTGCCGGTCGCCTGGGCGGCTTCCTGGCGGGCGGCGATGCGGGCCTCGGCCTGCAGTTCCAGTTCGCGCAGCTGCGTGCGCAGACGCTCCAGGTTGTCGTCCAGGTCGGACAGCGAGGTGCGCATCTGGCCCAGTTCGGACTCCAGGCGCGCGCGGCGGATGGAGACTTCACCGGACAGCGCGGCCATGCGCTCCAGCAGCGCGCCACGGACGCGCACCTGGGCGGCCGGCGCCACCGGGGCGCTTTCCAGCGGCTGGCCCAGGTCGGCGATCTCGCTGAAGTGGGCCCAGTCGATCTCGATGTCGGCCGGCGGCGTCGCCACCGCGGGCTCGGCGACCGGCGCCTCGACCGGCGCGGCGGCCTCCACGACCGGCTCGGCCTCCAGCGGCGGCAGCGCCACCGGTTCGGCGACCGGCTGAGCGACCGCTTCGGCGACCACGTCGGCCACCGGCTCGATCGGCGCCAGCTGGGGAGCCGGTGCCGGGATCGCGTCGGAGCCTTCGGCCGGCGCCTGGATGGTCTCGACCGCGACGGCGGGAGGGATCGGCGCGGGCAGGTCGGCGACCGGCGCGGCCGGGGCGGACGGCGCCATCGGCGCGGGCACCACCGGGGCCGGGTCGCGCCAGGTGCGCTGCAGCGTCTTGAAGCTGTGTTCCAGGCTGTCGCCGGCGTCCTGCAGCGCGAGCAGCTGCTCGTAGCCCGGTTCGCCGTCGGCCAGCAGGTGCTCGATCTGGGACTCCAGGCGGTGGGCCTGCTCGCCCAGGCGCATCGCGCCGGCCAGGCGGGCACCGCCCTTGAAGGTGTGCAGCACCCGCATGCAGGCGGCGGCGCGGCCGGTGTCGGCCGGCTGGGTCGCCCACTCGCGCAGCGCGCCGTGCAGCTCGCCCAGCAGGTCCTCGGCTTCCTCCTCGAAGATCGGCATCAGTTCCGGCTCGATCTGGTCGGGCTGGCTGAAGTCGAAATCGTCGGCGGTCGCCTCGGCGGCCTGGTGGAAGGCGTAATGCGAGGTCGGCAGGGCCGGTTCGGCCGTGTGGTCCACCAGCAGGTGGGCCGGCAGCGCGGCCGTCGACACCTCCTCGAGCGACATGGCCAACAGGCCCTCGTCGCTGTCGGCATGGCTGTCGGGCAGCGCGGCGCCCGGCTCGAAGGCCTGCAGTTCCGCCAGCAGGCCGGCATCGGCTTCCTTCAGGAAACCGGCGGCGAACTGGTGCAGCAGGCGGCGGATCTCGTCGGCGGCGCGCTGGAACAGCGTCGGGTCGGCGACCTGATGGCCCTGGGCGCGCGCCAGCGCGTGCTCCAGGCAACGGGCCAGCGTGGACAGGTCCTCGAAGCCCACCGTGGCGGCGCTGCCGGCCAGGCCGTGCGCCAGGGCTTCCGCGTCCTGCGGCAGCGGCGACTGGGGCAGCAGCGCCCACTCGCTCAGCTCCACCTGCAGGCGGCGCGAACGCTCGTCGGCCTCGTTCAGGAAGATGTTGAACAGCGCGATGCTGATGCGCAGCGGCCCGATGACCTTGACGCCCTCGTCGCTGTCCTCGACCGACTCTTCCGACTGCGCCTCGGCCTCGGCCTCGACCTCGGCGGTCGGCGGCGTGACGGCGGTGCCGCCCACCAGGCTCAGCGCCGGCGCAGCGTGCGCCGGTGCCGCGCCCAGGTCGGGCAGGTCCAGGTCCGGCAGATCCAGGTCGGACAGGGTGCGCGGCGACAGGCCTTCGGGCGCGGTCGCCTCGACAGCGGCATCGGCCGCTTCGGCGGCCGCGTCGCTCAGGTCGAGCACGGCGTCGTCGGCGGCCACCGGGGCCACCGGGGCCTCCACCGGCGCGGACACCAGTTCCTGGCCGAGGTCCAGCGTCAGCGACAGGTCCGCGGCGGACGGCGCATCGATCGCGGCGACCGGCTCGGTGTTGAGATCGGACAGATCCAGCAGGTCCAGCGCCGGCTCGTCGGCGGCGGGTTCGGCCGGCAGCGCGTCCAGCGGCATCGGCGTCGTCGCCTCGATCTCGACCAGCGGCGCGTCGGCCGGCCAGCCGTCGGGCAGTTCCATCGTGACGGTCGCCTCGTCGGCGGGCGTCAGCGTGGGTTCGAGCGACAGCGTCGGTTCGTCCTGGAAGGCCGGCGGCTGGGCCGCGGCGGCTTCCACCGCGGCGGGCTCCAGCAGCGCGGACGGTTCGACCACGTCCGCCACCGTCGGCAGCGACATCGTCGTGTCCAGCACCGGCGGCTCCGCGGTCAGCGCGGGCAGTTCGACGGCGGACAGCGCGTCCAGGTCGATGGCGGCGTCCAGCTCGGGCACCGCCTGGGTCAGTTCGGGCACGTCCGCCGGGAATTCCGGCGACAGCGCATCGATCGCGACGGGCGTCGGTTCGGTCGCGGTCACCACGTCCAGGTCGGCCACCGGCAGCGGCGGCACGTCCAGGCCCGGCAGGTCCAGCGCGGGCAGGTCCAGCGACGGCAGCACCGAGCCGGCCGCGGCATGTTCCGCGTCCAGCGTGGCCAGCAGGTCCAGCGCGGCCAGCTCGTCGGCCGCGGGCGGCGTCGCGGGCGCGGGCGTCGCCACTTCGTCCGCCAGCGACAGTTCCGGCAGCACCTGCAGGCCGGCCAGATCGATCTCCGGCGCGGGGGCCGGGACCTCGGCGACTTCGGCGACTTCCGGCAGCTCGGCGACCTCGATGACCTCGGGGGCTTCCACCACTTCGGCCACCTCGATCAACTCGGGCACCGCCAGGACCGGCGCCGCGGCGGACAGCTGCAGCGGGGTGTAGCGGTTCTCCAGACGCAGCGTGTCGGCGACGGCGCGGAACGGCGCGCTGTGATAGCCGTGCGGCCGGCCTTCGCCGATCGCGGCGGCCCAGGCCTGGAATCCGTCCAGCGCCTCGTTGCTGGCGCGCAGCAGGTCCGAATCGGCCTGCGGATGTTCCGACAGGCGATGGTTGTAGAGCTGTTCGAAGGCCCAGCCGGCTTCGCCGAACTCGTTCAGCCCGACCATGCGCGAGCTGCCCTTGAGCGTATGGAAGGCGCGACGCACCGTCGTCAGCTGTTCCTTGTCGCTGGCGCTGCGCGCGAGCGCGGTCAGCGCCTCGCGGGCGGTCGTCACGACCTCGGCGGCCTCTTCCAGGAAGATGCCCAGCATCTCCTCGTCGATGGCGGCCTCGGCCTGCGGGATCGGCGCGCTCGGCGCGGGCGCCGGCGGAGCGACCGGCGCGGCGGCCTCGATGAACTGCTGCAGCGATTCGGCGGCCTGGCTGCCCGCGGCGTCACCGCCGGACGAGAGCAGCTGCTGCTGCGCCTGCTGCGCGGCCTGCGCCAGGCCGAGGTCGTCGGCGGCGCGGGCTTCGTGGGAAATGCGTTCCAGGTCGCGCGCCAGGTCCTCGGTCGAGCGATCGCCCTGCGCGACCGCCTGGGCGGTCGCCTGGAGCTGGTCGATCAACTGCGGCTGGGCCGCGGCTTCGGCGGCGGCCAGTTCCTGCGCGTGGGCGTGCTGTTCGCTCTCGCGGCCGACCAGCGACTGCAGCAGCCCGGTGTCGTCCTCGAAGCGGAACATGCGCTTGGCCAGCTGCGGCTGGACGCTCAGCATGTCGATCAGGAAACCCAGCGCGCCCAGGTTGTGGGCGAGCCGGTCGAATTGCGCGCGCGGTCCGGGCAGCGAGGGATCGACCTCGGTGTTGGCCAGTTCGTCGACCTGGTCGCGCATCTTCAGCGTGGCCTGCGCGGCCTGCGACAGGCCCAGCACGCTGAACACGCCGCGCATCGCCTGCAGCTGGCCCGGCACCGGGATCAGCAGGTCGCGCTTGGACGGGTCGCGGAAGTATTCGTCGCACTGGCGTTCGACCTCGGAGAGGCTGGCGCGCAGTTCATGGACGACGGAGCCGAGCGTCTGCCGGTCGGCGACGCGGCGGTACAGCTCCTCCATCCAGCTCTCGAGCGCCAGCGGCGCTTCGCCGTGGCCGACCGACTCGATGCGGCGGGCCAGGCTCTTGACGCGTTCGGCCTGCTCGGGCTGGTCGAAGGCCTCGTCCTCGAGGGCCGCTTCCAGGTAAAGCATGGACGTGGCGATCTCCATCGCCAGCGCCGGCTCGGGCGCGCGGCCCGAACGCAGCGTCGTGACGACGGCGCGGCGCAGCGTGTCGCCGAGCACCTCGCCACTGGGGAACAGCTTCTGCAGCGATTCGGCGACGTGGGCGAACTGCTCGTCCAGGCCGCCCAGGCGATGGGTTTCGCCCTCGGCGGCGGAGGCCCAGGATTCCTTCGCGGCGGCGACGCGGCGCTTGGCGGCGGCGACCCAGTTCGGATCGATGCGGCCCAGCGTGTCGTCGCGGTAGTCGACCTGGTCGGCCTCGATCAGGCCGTAGGCCTGCTGGACCGCGGTCAGGCGCGGGGCGCTGCCCGGCTCGGCATGCTTGGCGGCGGCGCAGAAGAACAGCAGGTCCTTGGCCAGGCGCTCGGACGGCGCGGCATCGCTGCCGGCGCGCAGTTGCGCCAGCAGGCGCGAGCCCAGGCGCTTGACCAGCGTGTCCACCGGCAGCAGCCCGCGCGACTGGGCCTCGAACTGGCCCGCGGCCAGCATCCAGAGCGTGCGCGCGTTCGGCTGCGTCTGCGTCAGCGCCAGGCCGGCGCACAGGTCGCTCAGCAGCTGGCCCTGGCCCGGCGCCGGGGCACGCATCTGCTTGAGCAGCAGCGCCTCGAAGGGCGCGCGCATCTGCTCGGCGCTCAGCGCGCGGACGTTGCGGTCCAGCGGCAGTTCGCGCCAGCGGAATTCCTCGGTCCACAGGTCGGCCGGGTGGATGCGGCCCGCGCCGTTGAGTTCCTGCAGCGTCTGGTAGGCGGGGAACAGCGCCAGCGAGCTCGGCTGACCGCCGGCCAGCGTCTTGGCGATGAAGGCGAGCACCGCGAAGTCCGCGCGCTCGACCGCCTCGATCTCGGCGATGGTCACGCCGGCGGGGTTCTCCGCCAGGCGGAACAGCGTCGCCTCGGCGGCGCGCAGCAGGTGCGCGGCGGCCGGCAGGCTGACCACCGCCAGCACGCCGGCGGCCTGGTGCATCTGCTGGGCCGCGCCTTGCAGCGCCGGGCTGGGCTGGCCGTCGCCGCCCAGGGTCGTCGCTCGCGCATCGGCATCGCGCAGCACGCGGCGAAGGGCCTTGTGCACCGATTCCAGCGTGCGGCGCAGTTCCTCCTGGACCCAGGCCAAGGGGCTCAGGTCGGCGGGGAACTCGGATTCGCGCGTAAGGTCCATGCTCGCTCTTGTTCTCTCTTTTATGTCGACGCGGTGCGGGTCTCTATCCCTGTTCTACCGGGCGGGGCAGTCGGCCGATGCCGGTCAGGTCACCTTGAACCGGGCCACCGACTGCTTCAGCGCCTCGGCCGACCGCGACAGCTCATGCACCATCTGGGCGGTCGAACGCGTACCGTCGGAGGTCTGCTCGGTCACCGCGAAGATGTGCTGGATGTTGGCGCCGACCTCGTTGGCGGCGCGCGCTTCGTTCTGCGCGACCGTCGAGATCTGGCCGATCAGTTCGTCCAGGCGACGCGACACCGAGTCGATGTCTTCCAGCGCGCGGCCGGCCGCGTCGGACAGCTTCGTGCCCTCGACCACCCCCAGCGTGGAGCGCTCCATGGCGGCCACGGCGTCGTGGGTGTCGGTCTGAATGGTCTTGACCAGCGCCGCGATCCGGCGCGTCGCGTCGGCGGAGCGTTCCGCCAGCCGCTGCACTTCTTCCGCCACGACCGAGAAGCCGCGACCGGCTTCACCGGCGGACGCCGCCTGGATGGCCGCGTTCAGCGCCAGCACGTTGGTCTGTTCGGTAATGTCCGAGATCAGCTCAGTGATCTCGCCGATTTCCTGCGAGGACTCGCCCAGCCGCTTGATGCGCTTGGAGGTTTCCTGGATCTGGTCGCGGATCTGGTTCATACCGCCGATGTTGTTCTGCATCGCCTGCAGACCCTGCTCGGCGGCTTCCCGGGACTGGCGGGCCACGTCGGCGGTCTGTTGCGCCTGCGCGGACACGTCGTTGATCCGGTGCGCCATCTGCAGCACCGCCTCGCCGGTGGCGCGGATCTCGTGCAGCTGTTCGGTCGACGCGGCCAGCAGCTCGGTCGAGGTCTGGTCGACCTGCGCCGTCGTGTCCGTCACCCGGACCGCCGTCGTCTGCACCTGGTGCACCAGCGAGCGCAGTTCTTCCACGGTGTAGTTCACCGAGTCGGCGATCGCGCCCGTGATGTCCTCCGTCACCGTCGCCTGGTGCGTCAGGTCGCCTTCAGCGACGGTCTGCAGTTCGTTCATCAGTCGCAGAATGGCGGCCTGGTTGGCGTCGTTGACGCGCTTGGCCTCCTGCTCCTGCGCCTCGGCCTCGCGGCGCTGTTCTTCCGCCATCTGCGCTCGGCGCGCCTGGTCGGACACGTACAGCCGCAGGAAACCGACCGCGCCGATCACCAGCATCGCCAGCGAGGCCGCCATGGCCAGCAGCAGCAGCGGGTTCATGCCGCCGGCGGACTCCAGGCCCTGGCCCAGGTCGTCCAGGTCTTTGCGCAGCACTTCCGAGTCATTGAGGATGGCCGTCTGCGCTTCCCGCGCGGACACCAGGCCCTGCAGGTTGGACAGGATGGCCGTCGCCTGCGAGCGGGTCTGGTCGTACTGGGTCAGCAGCACCTTCAGGCGCTCACGCACCTGCGGGTCCTTGGCGCCGTTCAGGCGCAGTTCGGGGTTGCCGTTGAGCAGCGCCTGGGCGATCTCGCGGAACGCGTTCAGGTCCTTGCCCAGCAGGAACACGGCCTCGGGGCTCACGCCTTCCTGCGTCAGGAATTCGTTGGCGGACTTGCCGATCCGCTGCGTCAGCATCACCAGCTGGCCGACCGCGGCGACTTCGCCGGTCGGGGCCGAGCTCTGCAGCGACAGCGAAGCCACCGCCTCGGCGCTTTCCAGCAGGTCAGACGACTGGCGGTTGATCGCGCGCAGCGCGGCGCCCACCTGCGTCAGCACCTTTTCCTGGGCCAGCATCACCTTGGTGTTCTTGTCGGCGCGCGCCACCATCGGGCTGATCTTCTCGAGCAGCGCATCGACCGAACCCGGCGCCTTGGCCAGTTCGCCGCTGCCGTCGCGCAGCGAGGTGGTCACGCTGGTCAGGATGTCGGCCGCTTCCTTCATTTCCGGGAAGGCGTTCTTGTTGCCCAGCAGCGCGGTCGAGACCGCCTTGGCCAGACGCTGCGACTGCGTCGCGGCCTGACCGGCGCCGCGCACCTGCGCCGCCGAGCGGTTGCCGTTGATCAGCGCCATCGAGACGGTGCCGGCGGTGAAGAGCACGCCCGCGGCCGTCAGCGCCGTCAGCAGGCCGGTGCGGCGCTGCTCGGGCTGCTTCAGGACCTCCGGCATCGGGGTCGGGCTTTCCGGGGCGGACGCCGAGGGCTGGTAGCCCGCGGACGTGTCCTGGAACTCCGGCGTGGGCTGCGCCGCGGTGATGATCGAAGGCTGGAAGTCCGTCGTGTCCTCCGGCGCCGACGAGCCCGACGCGTCGGTCCGCGGACCGTCGTCGAAGTCGTCGTTGCCCTCGTTCTTGCCCTTGTTCTTGATCTTGTCCAGGAAGCTCATCTCACCCTCGTTTGATCTCGTTCGTCGAATCGGCGCCTGTGACGGGACCGTCGTCTGGCTATCAGTTCAAAACAATGCGCAGGAATTGCGGATGCTGCGTCAGCGCATCCAGGTCCAGCACTTGCCAGCGCCGGCCCTGCCCGTCGCGCATGCGGGCAGGAGCGAAATCGGGATGGCCGGGCGCATCGGGCTCGGCCTGCAGTTGTTCGTCGCCGCGCAGCCCCAGCAGCTGGTCCACCAGCAGCGCGCAGTTGATGCCCAGGTCGGGATTGATCGACACCAGCCGGTGGGCCGACGTCATCGGGATCGGACCGCGCAGACCCAGGAAGGCCGCCAGGTCCACCACCGTGTGCAGCCCGCCGCGCAAGTTGGCCACACCCAGCATCCAAGGCTGCGTGTACGGCACCGCCTGAAGTGGGACTGGCGTGAAAATTTCGCCGGATTGCTTGAGCGGAAGCAGCAGGCCCAGGCCCGCGCACTCGACCGCCAGCCAGTTCGCGGCCTGGGGCGCCTCGCGCGCCGCCTGCATGCGCTGCGCCAGCCGTTGTTGAAGTTCGCGCAGCGCTTGCTTGTTGGCCATGGTGTCAGCCCAGCGCCTTGATCTTGGCCAGCAGCTCGTCCGCCTTGACCGGCTTGACGACGTAGTCACGCGCGCCCTGGCGCATGCCCCAGACCTTGTCGGTCTCCTGGTTCTTGCTGGTGCACATGATCACCGGCACGTCGGCGTAGCGCTCGTCGCGGGTGATGGCGCGGGTCAGCTGGAAGCCGTTCTGGCCGGGCATCACCACGTCCATGAGGATCAGGTCGGGCTTTTCCTCGGCCAGGCGCTTCATCGCCTCCTCGCCGTTCTCGGCGGTGCGGACGGTGAAGCCGCGCTTGGTCAGCAGGTCGCTCAGCGCGTGCAGTTCGGTCTTCGAATCGTCGACCAGCAGGATCTTGTGGATGGGCATGGGATCTCCCTCTCTCTCGGCTCGCGTCGATTCGCTTCGGGCAGTGCGTCGGTCGAGCCTGGGGTGAGCGTCGTTGGATGTCGGTGGAATGGGTCGTGGAATGCGGGGCGCCGTCCGGCCGGTCAGCCCGCCCGGCAGTGCTGTTGCACCGCCTGCAGCAGCTGGTCCTTCGTGAAGGGCTTCGTCAGGTAGTCCTGCGAGCCCACCATGCGGCCTCGCGCCTTGTCGAACAGGCCGTCCTTGGACGACAGCATGATCACCGGCACCGACGCGAACTGCGGATTGCGCTTGATGATGGCGCAGGTCTGGTAGCCATCCAGGCGCGGCATCAGGATGTCGCAGAACACGAGGTCGGGCTGGTAATCGCTCAGCTTGGCCAGCGCATCGAAGCCGTCCTCGGCCAGCACGACTTCGTGCCCGCCCTGTTTCAGGAAGATCTCGGCGCTGCGGCGGATCGTGTTGCTGTCGTCGATGACCAGCACCTTGGTCGCCGTGCGGGGGCTTGCGCTGGAATCCAAGCTCTTCTCCGTATTGTTCAGACGATGGTTGTCAGGGAAATTTCAGGCGCGCGACAGGCGCGACCGGATGGCTTCATCGAAGGGCGATGCGCGGGTCAGATCTGGACCATTTCGAAGTCCTCCTTGCGGGCACCGCATTCGGGACAGGTCCAGTTCATGTCGACATCCTCCCAGCGCGTGCCGGCGGCGATGCCGTGCTCAGGGTCGCCCGCAGCCTCGTCGTAGATCCAGCCGCAGATCAGGCACATCCAGGTCCTTGCTTCGCTCACGATGGGTTGACTTTGCATCACTACAATGATCGAAAGATTGTAGCCACGCCCCCGGGCTGACCCGGGGGGCGGAAGTACCGATGAAACAACAGTCGATAGCGGTCCTTCTTCACGTTATGCGCATCAGTTCACGGCTTCGCGCCAACCATCCATGAGCCGCCCAGACCCGCACCAACCAGACCCCCAGGACGCCGCCGCGATCGATGACCAGGACTCGCCGCCGCCGGCCTGCGTGATGAGCTTCAATGCGTCGGACCCGAGCGGCGCGGGCGGCAGCGCCGGCGACGTGGCGACGATCGCCGCCATGGGCGCGCATGCGCTGCCGGTGGTGACCGCCATCGTGATGCGCGACACGGCCGAGGTCTTCGACCACCAGACGCTGGACGGCGACTGCATCGTCGAGCAGGCCCGCTCGATCCTCGAGGACGTGCCCGTCGCCGCCTGGAAGGTCGGCTTCCTGGGCAGCGCCGAGGGTGTCTCCTCGGTCGCCGAGGTCCTCTCCGACTACCCCGACGTGCCGCTGGTGGCCTACCTGCCGAGCATCTCCTGGCTGGACGAGGAACAGCAGCAGAGCTACCTGGACGCGTTCCGCGAGCTGGTGCTGCCGCAGACGCTGGTGCTGGTGGGCAACCAGAAGACGCTGATCGACTGCCTGCTGCCGGACTGGGACGCGGACCGCCCGGCCTCGCCGCGCGAACTGGCGGTTGCGGCGCAGCAGCACGGCGCCGCGCATGTGCTGGTGACCGGCATCCAGCTGCCCAACCAGTACATCGACAACGTCCTGGCGAATTCCCAGGGCGCGATCACCGGCGAGAAGTTCGAGCGTTTCGAGGCCAGCTTCGTCGGCGCCGGGGACACCCTGTCGGCCGCGCTGGCCGCCCTGCTGTCGGTCGGCTCGGAGCCGCACGACGCGGTCGGCGAGGCGCTCGCCTTCCTCGACCAGTCGCTGGAGGCGGGCTTCCGCCCCGGCATGGGCAACGTGGTGCCCGACCGCTTCTTCTGGGCGCTGCCACCCGGCGAGGAGGGCGAGGAAGGCGCCGAGACCGTGCCCGCCACCGACGAGATGACGATCGACGAGCCGCCCAGCCGCGGCCCCCGCCGGATCCATTGAGTCCCCCGAGGGCGCCCGCGCGGCGCCCTCCGTCTTTTCCTGCATTGATGCGCCTCAGCAGTACCGGAATTCCGATATGAGCCAGAACGAGACCCTGTTCGCCCGCGCCCAGCGCGTCATTCCCGGCGGGGTGAACTCGCCGGTGCGCGCCTTCCGCGCGGTCGGCGGCACGCCGCGCTTCATCACCCGCGGCGAAGGCGCCCACATCGTGGACGCCGATGGCAGGCGTTACATCGACTACATCGGCTCCTGGGGCCCGATGATCCTGGGCCATGGCCATCCAGCGGTCGTCGAGGCGGTCCAGAAGGCCGTGCTGGAGGGCTTCTCCTTCGGCGCGCCGACCGAGCGCGAGGTCGAGCTGGCCGAGGAGATCCTGGCGCTGGTGCCCAGCTGCGAGCAGATCCGGCTGGTGAGCTCGGGCACCGAGGCAACGATGAGCGCCATCCGGCTGGCGCGCGGCGCGACGCAGCGCAGCAAGTTCATCAAGTTCGAGGGTTGCTACCACGGCCACACCGACGCGCTGCTGGTGAAGGCGGGCTCCGGCCTGGCGACCTTCGGCCATCCGACCTCGGCCGGCGTGCCCGAGGCCACGGCGCAGCACACCATCGTGCTGGAATACAACAACGTCGCGCAACTCGAGGAAGCGTTCGCGCTGCACGGCGCGGAGCTGGCCTGCGTGATCGTCGAGCCGATCGCCGGCAACATGAATTTCGTGCGCGCCAGCGTGCCCTTCATGACCCGGATGCGCGAGCTGTGCCGCCAGCACGGCGCCCTGCTGGTGCTGGACGAGGTGATGACCGGCTTCCGCGTCGGCCTGCGCAGCGCGCAGGGTGTCTATGCCGACCTGATCCCCGGCTTCGTGCCCGACATCAGCGTGTTCGGCAAGGTGATTGGCGGCGGCATGCCGCTGGCGGCCTTCGGCGCGAGCCGCGAGATCATGCGCCACCTGGCCCCGCTGGGCGGCGTGTACCAGGCGGGCACGCTGTCGGGCAACCCGGTGGCCACGGCCTGCGGCCTGGCGACGCTGCGCGAGATCAAGAAGCCCGGGTTCTTCGAGGCCCTGTCGACGCGCACGCGCCGGCTGGTGGACGGCCTGAAGAAGGTGGCGGCCGAAAACGGCGTGCCCTTCAGCGCGGACAGCGAAGGCGGCATGTTCGGCTTTTTCCTGCTCGCGGAGCTGCCGCAGAACTACACGACCGTGATGACGACGGACAAGGAGCGCTTCAACCGCTTCTTCCACGCGATGCTGGACGCCGGCGTATACCTGGCGCCGGCGCTGTACGAAGCCGGTTTCGTGTCCGCCGCGCACACCGACGCGGACATCGATGCGACGCTGGAGGCCGCCCGCCGCGCGCTGCGTTGAGGGGCGGCGATGCCCCGGTGAGGCCGGCGTGGCAATTCCCGGGCCCGGTTTGTCGCACTCTTTTCAATCCGCGACAGGCATTACGCTTGCTTACCGGTTGGTACAGCAGCTGAGAGACAGACATGCATATCCACATCCTGGGCATCTGCGGCACCTTCATGGGCGGCCTGGCGGCGCTCGCGCGCGAGGCGGGCCACACGGTGACCGGCTGCGACGCCAATGTCTATCCGCCGATGTCGACGCAGCTGGAAGCCTTGGGCATCGAGCTGATCCAAGGCTTCGGCGCGGAGCAACTGGCGCTCAAGCCGGACCTGTTCGTCATCGGCAACGTGGTGACGCGCTCCTCCGAGGGGCGCTTCCCGCTGATGGAGGCGATCCTCGATGCCGGGCTGCCCTACACCAGCGGGCCGCAGTGGCTGGCTGAGCACGTGCTGCAAGGCAAGCATGTGATGGCGGTGGCCGGGACGCACGGCAAGACCTCGACGACCTCGATGCTGACCTGGATCCTGGAATCTGCGGGCCTGGCGCCCGGCTTCCTGATCGGCGGCGTGCCGCAGAACTTCGGCGTGTCGGCTCGCCTGGGGGGCGGGAAGTACTTCGTGATCGAGGCCGACGAGTACGACACCGCCTTCTTCGACAAGCGCAGCAAGTTCGTCCACTACCGGCCGCGCACGGCGATCCTGAACAACCTCGAGCACGACCACGCGGACATCTTCCCGGACCTGGCCGCCATCGAGACCCAGTTCCACCACCTGGTGCGCACGGTGCCGCCGTCGGGCCGGCTGGTGGTGAACGCGCGCGAGGACGCGCTGCAGCGGGTGCTGTCGCGCGGCTGCTGGAGCGAGGTCCAGCGCTTCGGCGCGCGCAAGGAGGAACCCGGCGCGCTGCGCGCCCGTGGCGAGCCGCAGTCCTTCGACGTGCTGCGCGGCAGCCTGAAGGTAGGCCACGTCACCTGGGAGCTGCTGGGCGAGCACAACCAGCTCAACGCGCTGGCGGCGATCGCCGCGGCGGAACATGTCGGCGTTGATCCCGAGCGGGCCGCCGAGGCGCTGGGCGGTTTCAGGAACGTGCGGCGCCGGCTGGAGCTGCGCGGCGAAGCCGGCGGGGTGAAGGTCTACGACGACTTCGCGCACCATCCGACGGCGATCCACACCACCATCGACGGCCTGCGCCGGCGCATCGCACCGCAGGAGCGCATCCTGGCGGTCTTCGAGCCGCGCTCCAACACGATGAAGCTGGGCACGATGAAGGCGCAGCTGCCCTGGGCGCTGGAGGAGGCGGACCTGAGCTTCTGCAACCAGGACGGCCTGAGCTGGGACGCGCGCGAGGCGCTGGCGCCGCTGGGCGAGCAGGGCCTGGTGGGCGCGGACGTCGAGGAACTGGTGGCGATGGTCCGGCGCGCGGCGCGGCCCGGCGACCATGTGCTGTGCATGAGCAACGGCGGCTTCGGGGGCATCCACGAAAAGCTGCTGGACGCGCTGAAGTAAACCGGCGATCCTGCGCCGCGCGCGGCGACGCGCGCCCTGGCGAGCGATCGACAACGGTTCGATCCGCCGCCGATCCCGGGGTCCGGAGCGGACCCCGATCGACCGACAGTCCCGATTGACCTCAATTCACGCGAGGAGCGACGACACGATGAGTGGTCCTGGCAAGCTGGTGCCCGCGCTGCAGAACCGATCCTTCCTGTGCCTGCTGGCGCTGGTGACGGTGGCGTTCGGCTGGATCCTGTGGCCGATGCTGAGCGCGCTGCTGTGGGGGGTGGCGCTGGCCATCGTGTTCCAGCCGCTCTATCGCAAGTTGCTGCGCAAGACGCGCCGGCCGGGGCTGTCCTCGGGGCTGACCATCCTGGTGATCCTGCTGCTGGTGGTGCTGCCGCTGACCTACGTGATGGGCGCGCTGGTGCGCGAGGCGGCGGTGGTCTTCGAGATGGTCAAGTCGGGCCAGTTCAACTTCAACACCTACGTGGCGCAGGTCTACGCGGCATTGCCGTCGTGGCTGCTGGACGTGCTGGAGCGGCTGGGGCTGCACGACCTGGCCAACCTGCAGGAGAAGCTGGGCAGCGCGCTGAACCAGGGCAGCCAGTTCATGGCGACCAAGGCGCTGGGTTTCGGCCAGGACACCTTCGACTTCCTGGTGAGCTTCTTCGTGATGCTCTACCTGCTCTATTTCCTGCTGCGCGACGGCGAGCAGCTGTCGGCGCGCATCCGCGACGCGCTGCCGCTGCAGGACTCCTACAAGCGCCAGCTCGGCGAGAAGTTCCGGACGGTGATCCGCGCGACGGTCAAGGGCAACATCGCGGTCGCGGCGCTGCAGGGCGCGCTGGGCGGTTTCGCGTTCTGGGCGCTGGGCATCCACGCGCCGGTGCTGTGGGCGGTGCTGATGGCCTTCCTGTCGCTGCTGCCGGCGGTGGGTGCGGCGCTGGTGTGGGCGCCGGTGGCGATTTATTTGCTGGCGACCGGCCACATCGCGTCGGGGGTCGGCCTGCTGCTGTTCGGCACCATCGTGATCGGCCTGGTGGACAACCTGCTGCGACCGCTGCTGGTGGGCAAGGACACGAAGATGCCGGACTACGTCGTGCTGCTGTCGACGCTGGGCGGCATGGCGGTGTTCGGCATCAACGGCTTCGTCATCGGCCCGCTGATCGCGGCGATGTTCATCGCGGTCTGGGACATCGTCGCGGCGGAGCGGCGGTATCCGGTCGGGGATCATTGACCGGGCTTCACGGTCATGAACCGACGCCGTCTCAAACCGTTGGCCGCCAGAAGCCGCCGGTTCCTCGCGTCGAAGTGGAGACAGTGACCAAGGTAAGGCGTCCATGCCGCCCGCGCAATCTAGAGTTCGGCATCCCATTCGCTTCATCGAAGGCGCAGAACGCGCGCCCGCAGGCAATACGGAGATCGTCTCCTTGAGCACCATGGCCACCCGTCCGGGTCCGCTTGGAATGGATTCGAATCCCGGCGTGATCGATCCGGGCACTTGCGCACGCACGCAGAATCGGCCTCCAGGACCGACCTGCGTGTTGAATCCAACCGAAGCGGAACGCAGTCAGCAGGCGCCCCCTCAGTCCACTCCGGCCAAGGAGAAGAGTGGCGCGTCATGGGTCAACAAGTTTCCGGGTAGCACAAGCACTGACGACCTCGATCCAGTCTTTCGCGACAAGGTGAAGAAGTTCCTGGCCGCGATCGCGGACGCTGGAGGGAGCGTGGCGATCGCCGCCACGTACAGACCGCGTGAGCGCGCTTACCTGATGCATTACAGCTCCAAGGTCTCGCGTGGCGACATCGAGGCCGCCAAGGTGCCGGCCATGGCCGGCGTCGACATCGAATGGGTGCACGCTTCCGAGGAAGCTTCGAAGAAGGCGGCTTCGGCCATGGCAAAAGCCTTCGGCATCGTTTACCCGCCAGCGCTGATCTCCCGGCATACCGAACGTTGCGCGATCGACATGACCGTTAGCGGCATCGTTGGAAAGAAGATCAAGAACGCTTCGAATGAAGAGGTCGAGATCAAGAAGCTCAGCGACCTGAATGCCGTGGGCGCGAGCTACGGCGTGAACAAGCTGGTCTCCGACCCTCCGCATTGGTCCGACGATGGTCACTAGATTCCTGGCTCTCGCCCTCTCTCTAAGCGCATCGGCATGTGCCGCGACCGCGGGGGCGGACTTCGCGATCGTCAAGCTGGACGGATCTGGCGAGGCGCTGCTGGTCGCGGCCTCACCGATCGCTCCGGGCGCGACCGTCGCATTGGAGTACCCCGGTGCGGATCAACGTCCACGCTGCTGCCACCGCTTGCGCGCAGCGGAGCTCGTGGCGGTCGATTCGGCCGAGGTGCTCGCTTCGGACGAGCTTGGCGCGACCGCGCCCCGCGTCTACAAGGCCAAGGTCCCCTCGGCATGGGCCGACATGCCCTTCATCGGGATGGCCGCAGTCGGCTCGGACATCCGCCCGCAATCGCGCGCGGGACGGTTCGAGCTGACCGACAGCCGCGGCGCCACACGCGCCGCCAGCTTGTGCACGAGCGCCGAGGGCGTGCATCTCATGGAAACCGAGCAAGGCCGATTGCGAACGCATCTCTACCTGTCGCTGGGCTACGAGATTGAATCGCCCACCTGCCGGTGAGGAAGAATGAAAAAGGCCGGCTTTCGCCGGCCTTCGCGCTGATGACGAGGCGCGGTCGATGGACCGCGCCGGCGCTCAGGTGCGCACCATCGTCGCCTTCAGCACCGTGCTGAGGAAGTCCAGGCTCTCGGCCAGGTGGGCGCGGGTCTCGAGCGAGCCCTTGCCCTGCGCCGCGCGCAGCTCGCTCTGCAGCTGCACCGCGTGCAGGCGCAGCACCGCGTAGGCATCGGCGAACTGGCCCGAGGCCGCGCCGCTCTTCGTCAGGTTCGCCTGGATGCGGCGCAGGTACTCGCGCTGCAGGTTGCGGCGCAGCGGGTCGATGTCGCCGCCGGTCTTGAGCTCGCTCCAGATCGAGGACTGCAGCGTGCCGTAGACCTCGCCGATCGAGATCAGCCCCTTGCGCTGCGACACGGGCACGTAGGCCGGCAGCTCCATCAGGCGGATCGCCGTCTGCGCCTGCAGCAGGCGGTCCAGCGAACCCAGCTGCACGCGCGCCACCGCCGCCGGGATGTTGACGAAGCCCGCCCGGTTGAACTCGACGTAGTCCGTCGTGATCGAGGTCAGGAACTCCGGCTTGAAGCGGAAGCTGTCGGCGCTGAAGATGCCCTGCGCCAGGAAGCGCAGCGCCTCGCGCTGCTTGGCCGGATCGACCGGACGCATCGCCGCGACCGAAGCCCCCGGCACGTCGCGGTGCGTGTACATGCCGCCGACGTACTTGCCCACCAGGTCCGACGCGCGCGCCAGCTGGCTGAAGCCGTTGGCCAACTGACGGCGCTGGCGCAGCGGATCATCGGTCGCCTCCGGCGCGCGGTTCTGCACCCGGGCCCACAGCTCCTGCGTCAGCTTCAGCCGCTTGCGGAAATAGGCCATCGGGTCGTCGCCGAGGTCGAAGCGGTTGATCGTCGGATCCATGCCGTCGAACGGGCCGAAGCCGCCGGCATCGGTGTCGTCCGCGTAGGCGTGGCCAGGCTGCGTGTTCTGCGAGGCGATGCGCTTGAGCTCGCTCTCCTCCTGCTCCTTGGGCACCTGCTTGTAGGCGTACTCGATCGCCCAGTAGTCGTAGGCCCCCAGCGTCGTGTTGTTGTACGTGGTGGGCGCCTCGCCCTGCAGCGGGATGTTGTAGGCGTTGTAGTCCATGACCGAGGCCGACAGCCCGTGCGCATCGGTCCAGGCCTTGTCCTTGAGCTGCGCCTGCGTCACCTGCGTCGAGGCCTTGAAGTTGTGCTTCAGGCCGAGCGTGTGGCCCACCTCATGCATGATCACGTCCTTGATCCGCGCCTGGATGAAGGCGTCGGCCTCGGGGCTGTCGGGCGCGATGTCGCCGCGCGCTTCCAGCACGTCCAGCGCGAAGTCCATCTCGGCCGCGGCGTCGTGCGCGTAGGTGCAGTAGGTCGCGTTGCGGCCTTCGCGCCAGCCGTGGTTCAACGCGGCCAGCGCCTGCGCTTCCTCGGCCAGCGTCGACACCGGCGCACCGGCCAGGCCGCGCGGCGCGTCCTCGCTGATGAAGGCCCGGCCGCCACGGGCGAAGACGTCGCTCATGCCGATGTCGGCGTCCAGGATCTCGCCGGTGCGCGGATCGACATGGCTCGGCCCGATGGCGAAGCCCACGTCCGAGCCGACGAACCAGCGGATCGACGCATGCGAGGCGTCCATGTTGTCCCAGTCCGCGTCATCGGGCTGCTGCTTGGCCACGACCGCGTCCTTGAAGCCGATCTTCTCGAAGGCCTTGTTCCATTCCAGGATGCCGGCCTCGACCGCCGCGCGGTACTTCGGCGGGATGTTCTTGTCCATCCAGTAGGTGATCGGCTCCACCGGCTCGGACAGCGCGGCCGCCGGGTCCTTCTTCTCCAGGCGCCAGCGGTTGATGTAGTGCACGCGCGGGTTGGCCTTGAGGTCGTCGCTCAGGTCGGTGAAGGTCTCGGTGAAGTGACCCAGCCGGCCGTCGGCGCGACGCGGCGACATCTTCTCCTCCGGCAGCGCGCGGAAGTTGTAGACAAAGCCCATGAACATCGAGCGCGGATCCGGCGTCGCCTGCGGCGGCGTCGGCACCGGCACCGGCGGGGCCACCAGCGGCGGCGCCGGGATGCGCGGCGTGAAGTAGTGGACCTTGGCGTTCAGCGTCGTCAGCTTCTCGTCGGCGCGGGTCAGTTCGAAGTAGGAGTTGCCGCGATCGACGTTGTAGGGCAGCCGGTAGGCCATCTCCAGCCGGGTGGACATGCCGGGGATGTCGCTCAGCAGCAGGCCGGCGTCGACCAGGAAGGCCTTGCGCTCCGGATGATCCGCGCTCGCGACCGGACCCGCGGCCAGCAGGCTGGGCGAGAACGCCTCCTCGCCGGCGCGCTTGCCACCGCCTTCGGCGCGGAACTCGGTGTTCAGCGCCACCAGCTGGATCGTGTTCCCGATGCGGCGCCACTCGGCCATGATCTCCGGGCCCATCTGGCTGGCGTAGAAGCCACGCTCGCCGATGGAGCTGGAGATGTTGATGGTGAACAGGAAGGGCTTGTTCAGCATCGCGCGCGGGATCTCGAGCCAGACCTTCTCGTCCTTGCGCAGGATCGGGAACAGGCCGTCGTCGCGCTTGGCGTCGCGGCTGACCTCGGCGAAGGGCTTGGGCGCGGTGGGATCGGCGGCGGGACGCGGTGCCGTCATCGGCGAGCTGGCACCGGGCTGGCCGGGCGCACCCGAGGCGGCGCCCGCCGGCGCGGACGCGGCCTGGGCGGCCGGCGCGGCGGAGGACGAGGAGGAGCCGGTCGTGCCGGTCGTGGCGCAGGCGGTCAGCAGCAGCGCCGCGGCCGCGATGGCCGTCAGCTGGATCGTGTCCCTGTGGATCATGGATCTGTGTGGTCGGGGGTCCGTCCGGGGTCGGCCGGCCGGGCCCTGTTGAGAGAAATTCGGGCGCTGCGGTCTTCTGGCCGCAGTCGCCCCGACGGAACGGGCAATGTGCCGGGGCCGGAGCCCCTGCGTCAATGCGCACTAACGAGCGCGCGGCCCTCGCCGGCCGCGACGGTGGCGATGATCGCCCAGCCATCCCCCCGTGCCGGAAGTGACCCGCCCACCCGACGGAGAGGGACACCCCTACACTGCCCGCCCATGACCCTCCCCTCCCCTCCGCCGGAGGCCCCCGCGCCGGCGCGCCGCACCCACCTGCTCTACCTGCACGGCTTCCGCTCGTCGCCGCGCTCGGCGAAGGCGCGCCGCATGGCCGAGTGGACCGCCACCCATCGACCGGACCTGGTGTTCGCCTGCCCCCAACTGCCGCCCTCGCCGCGCGAGGCGATGGCGTTGGTGGACGCGCTGATCCGCGACTGGCCGCGCGACACGATGGCGGTGATGGGGAGCTCGCTGGGCGGCTTCTACGCGACCTGGGTGGCGCAACGCACCGGCGCCCGCACGGCGCTGCTGAACCCGGCGGTGGACCCGGCCCGCGACCTCGCCAACCACATCGGCGAGCAGACCTGCTGGCAGGACCCGGACGAGCATTTCTTCTTCCGCCGCGAGTTCGTCGATGAACTGCGCAAGCTCGACGCCGACGCGCTGGCGCATCCGGAGCGCCTGATGGCGGTGATCGCCAAGGGCGACGAGGTGCTCGACTGGCGCGAGATGCACGCGCGCTACCAGGGCTGCCGGATCAAGCTGCTGGAGGGCAGCGACCACGGCCTGGCCGACTTCGACGACCACCTCGACGAACTGGCCGAGTTCCTCGGCCTCTGACGCGGCCGCGCCGTCGGCCCGCCGACCTCCGCCGGCTTCCGCCTACTTCCGCCGTCCGGTCGCCTTCAGCAGCAGCACCGTCACGAGCCCCGTCAGCACGACGATCAGCCCGACCACGACCCAGAAGCCGTGCTTGTGTTCCAGCAGCGGCAACCCGCCGACGTTCATGCCGAACAGGCCGCTGATCAGGTTGATCGGCAAGGCCAGCACGGTGACCATCGTCAGCACGTACAGCGTCTGGTTGTTCTCCTGGGCGACCCGCGCCGAGGTTTCGTCCTGCACCGCGCGGATGCGCTCCTGCAGCGCCTGGATGTCGCGCAGCACCAGCGCGAATTCCTCGCTCGCCTGCTGCAGCTGCTGCTTGTCCTGCTCGGCGACCCAGTCCGGTGGGTTGGACAGCATCCGCAGCAGCGCGCTCGGCTCCGGCGCGAGCAGCCGCTGCAGCCGCACCATCAGTCGACGCAGCGCCGCCACTTCGGATTCATGACCCGCATGCCGACCGGCGAGCAGCGCATCCTCGATGTCGTCGACCCGCTCGGTGGCCTGGCGCACGATGCGCTGCAGCTCGTCGGCCTGGTCGCGCAGCAGGTGGTCGAGCAGCGCCACGCTCGACCGCGGCCGGTCGCCGCGCTTGATCGCCATGCGCAGCCGGTCCACCGAGCGCAGCGGCGCGCGGCGCACGCTCAACACCAGGTGCTCGCTGGCCTGCATCCACAGCGTCGACACATCGCCCACGTCGAAGGCGAAATCGAAGGTCACGTCGTTGAGCACAGCGAACAGGTGCTCGCCAACGCGCTCGATGCGCGAAGAGCGCGAGCCCTGCTGCTGGGCCTCGTCGAAGCTTTCGGCCAGCGCCGCGTTGCGGCGCAGCCAGGGCAGCGCGCCCGCATGCGCGAGGTTCAGGTGCAGCCACAGGAAGCCGCCCTCGGGCCGCGCCAGCCGGGCCTGCGCCTGGGCCAGCGTGGGTAGCGCCTCGGTGGGGCGCTCGGGATGGATCCAGAAGCCGCAGATCAGCCCGTGTTCATCGCCGCCATAGGGGGCCGCCAGTCCCATCGGGGACGGCATCGTCTCATTCATCGCCATCGGCGGATGGTAGACGCCCGATCGCCTCGCCCATGCGGATCCGCTGGCCCGTCTGCAAGCTGGGCGACAGCTTCACGCCCGGCGGGAGGAACACGAGGATGGTCGAGCCCTGCTCGAACCAGCCCATCTCCTCGCCGCGGGTGTGATCGTGGCCGAGCTCGAAACGGTGCGGGCCCGGATGGTCGGGACGCAGCGTCAGGTCCAGCGCATGCAGGCGCAGGCTGGCCACGAGGATGGCCGCCACCGGCACCAGGGCGATCGGCGTGCCGTCCGGCAGCGTGCACTCGATGGCCGCGCGCACGTTGCGGCAGAACAGCCGCTCGACGCGCTTGAGCGCGATCGGGTTGACGTTCCAGGTGTCGCCGGCGATGTGGGTGACGCGATGGATGCGCAGGTCGGCCGGCGCATGGAAGCGGTGGTACATCGCCGAGGTCAGCCGCAGCGTCAGGTAGGTGCCGTGGAGGTAGGGTGCGGCCCGGGTAGCGTCGCCGAACAGCTCGGCGATGCGGTAGTCCATGCCCTTGGCCTGCAGCGCCATGCCGCGCTCGACCGGCCCGTGCGCGCCGACGATCGCGTCGCAGGGGCTGACGATGGTGCCCGGCGCCGGATCGATCGGCCGGCGCCCCGGCTGGAGCCGCCGCGTGAAGACCTCGCGCAGCGAGCGGTAGCCGCGAACGGGCGCTTGCGCCTCGCTCAGGTCCAGGTCGGTGAACAGCCGCCACACCGCGACGCTCAGGCGCGTCAGCGCCGGCGACTCGATCCGGCTGTACCAGCCCATGAAGCGCGTCAGCGCCAGGCGCGGCACGCGGTTGGTCAGGAGGAAATTGAGGTCTTCCTGCTGGGTCAGACGGTCGATCCAGCGCGCCGATTTCATGGACATGTCAATTCCGTCGGATACATATCTCCGCAATTTGCCAATGCTGTGTGACAGCAGAACGAGGCTCCGGAGGTCCATGCCCATGTCCACGACGTTCTTCACCTTCGACCTGCTGCCGGTCGCCGCCGCCGCGGCCGGGCTCGTGGCCCTGTACTACGCGCCGACCGGCTGGCGCCGGCTGCAGCTCTCGCGGGCGAAGCACCCGTCGCTGGCGGGCCATTCGCGGATGGCCGTGCGGCTGGCACGGCTGATGCCGACGCGGCGCTTCGACGACCAGCGCTTCTTCAACGCCGACGACGCGCCGGACGCCATCGTGGCGACGCGACGCGCCAGCTTCACGGCGCTGTCGCGCACGCTCAAGACGCGCCATGCGCGCAGCATCGCTGCGACGCAGGCGATGAAGCCCTCGCTGCCGGACCTCCAGTTCACCAGCAACTACCGCGTGCCGCCGCCGTTCAGCCCGCTGGTGCAGCGCGAGCTGCCGCTCGGGCCGGTGATGGTCGCGAGCGACGGCCACTGGCTCACCGACCTCGACGGCGAACGCTTCATCGACCTGGCCGGCAGCTACGGGGTCAACCTCTTCGGCTACGCGTTCTACCAGCGCTGCATCGCAGAAGGCGCGCGGCGGGTGGAGGCGCTCGGCCCGGTGCTGGGCGTCTACCACCCGCTGGTCGAGGACAACGTGCGGCGCATCCTCGCGCATGCGCGCATGGACCAGCTGTCCTTCCACATGTCGGGCACCGAGGCCGTGATGCAGGCGGTGCGGCTGGCCCGTTATCACACGGGGAAGACGCACCTCGTGCGCTTCTGCGGCGCGTACCACGGCTGGTGGGACGAAGCCCAGCCCGGTCCCGGCAACCCGCTGCCGGCCGAGCGCACCTACACGCTGCGCGACATGCACGCGCGCAGCCTGCAGGTGCTGCGCACCCGGCGCGACATCGCCTGCGTGCTGGTGAATCCGCTGCAAGCGCTGCATCCGAACAAGCCGGCGCCGGGCGACGGCTCGCTGGTCGACAGCTCCCGCCGCGCGTCCTACGACAAGGCCGCCTACGCCGCCTGGCTGCGCGAACTGCGCGAGGTCTGCACCGAGCGCGGCATCGCGCTGATCTTCGACGAGGTGTTCATGGGTTTCCGCCTCGGCGCGGGCGGCGCGCAGAGCTACTTCGGCGTGCAGGCCGACCTGGTCACCTACGGCAAGACGCTGGGCGGCGGGCTGCCGGTGGGCGTGGTCTGCGGCCGCGCGGCGTGGATGAAGCGCTATCGCGACGAGCGCCCGGCCGACATCTGCTTCGCCCGCGGCACCTTCAACACGCATCCGCATGTGATGGGCGCGATGTCGGTGTTCCTGGACGCGCTCGAGGACCCCGAGCGCCTGCGCCAGATCGACGCGCAGGAGACGCAGCAGGACGCGCGGCGCGAGCGGCTCAACGCGGCGCTCGAGGCCGAGGGGCTGCCGCTGCGCGCGGCCAACATGTCCTCGGTCTGGACGCTCTATTACACCGAGCCCTCGCGCTACAACTGGATGCTGCAGTACTTCCTGCGCGAGCAGGGCCTGGCGCTGAGCTGGGTGGGCACGGGGCGGATGATCTTCAGCCTGGACTTCAGCGACGCGGACTTCGACGAAGTCCAGCGCCGCATCCTGGCCGCCGCCCGCGCGATGCGCGACGGCGGCTGGTGGAGCAGCCCGGCGCTGCCGAGCAACCGGGCGATCAAGCGGCGCCTGCTGATGGAGACGCTGGGCCTGCGCGGCTGAGGCCCGCGCGCGCCACGTTCAGCGGGACGCCGCCGCTGCGGGGGAACGCAGGGCCATGCCCGGTGGCGACGGATGACCGCGCTCACGCGCTTCCCGGACGACCGCCTCGATCGCCTCGGCCACCACCTCGGGCTTGTCGCGCTGGATGTAATGCCCTGACCCCGCCACCGGCTGGATCTCCTTGCCGCCGACCAGCGGCAGCCAGTTCGGCTCCAGGCCATGCACCATGGACTCGAACCCGCTCGCCACCTCCATCGGCGAATACACCGTGCGCGTCAGCACCCGCACCGGCACATCCGGCCGCGGCTTCTGCCACAGCGTGTCGATGCAGTCCTGCTGCTGCAGGAATTCGGCCTGCATCATCCCGCGGAAGACCCGCCGGCTCATGCTGTCCAGCATGTTGGCCATCACCGGCACCTCCACCTGCATCTTGCGCAGGTGCAGCGGATGGGTCGCGTCGACCAGCACGATGCCGGCGACCTCGTCCGGATACAGCCTCGAGAACGCGTACTGGTAAAGCCCGCCGATCGAGTGGCCCACCAGCACATAGGGCGGCTTGATGCCGGCGCTCTGGAGCAGGCCATGCAGCTCGGTCGCGATGCCGCAGGGGTTGCGCGGCGTCGGCGGCGTGGCGGTGCTGTCGCCGTAGCCGGGGCGGTCGTAGGCGAAGACGCTGTAGTCGGTGCGCAGCGCATTCAGCACCGCCGCCCAGGGATCGCGCCCATCGCCCAGCCCCGATTGCAGGACCACCGTGGGCTCGCCATGGCCGACATGGGTGAACACGATCGGCCCCCCGGTGACGCGCTGGTTGCCGGTGTTGGGCATCGGGCTGGCGCAGCCGGCCAGCACGGCGGCGACCGTGACGACCCACGCCAATGACTTCGGCGCCCGAAGGCGCCGTTCAACTGCGGACATGCGGAACACTCCATCTGGCCGGCGGCCGCCTGTCCCCGCGTCGATCGCGATCCCGTCGCCCGGGATCGCGTCGCGCCATCCCGTCGGATCAGGCCGTCTGCTCGCCGTTGCCGGCATTGTGCCCATCGGCGCGCGGCCACAGCGCGGGATCGAGCCGCTCTCCGCGCAGCAATTGCAACGGGGCGCGGTGGTAGAGCTGGATGTCGTGGAAGGGGTCGGTGATGATCTTCGTCGCCCAGGCCAGGCCGGTGCGCAGGTCGCGGATCACCGCCAGCTGCAGCACGCGGAACACCAGGCCGCCCACGCCCAGCCAGAACCAGAGCAGGCCCAGCTGGTGCAGGTAGTCGCCGAAGCCGGTGGCCGGCTCGAACAGGCCGAACAGGCCCGGCTGCAGCCACAGCGCGACCGGCGACAGCGCCCACAACCCCATCAGCACGACCTTGCGGCGCAGGTTGTAGCCGACCTTGATCTCTTCCTTGTGCTCGTGCGTCGCCTGGTTCACGTGGTCGTAGCCCTTGGGCTCGAAGAAGAAGTGACCGGCCTGCCGGCTGGTCATCGAGACGCCCCAGGCCAGCAGCGCCGACCAGGCCGGATCGACCAGCAGCAGCCCGTAGGCGACCACGAAGCAGCAGGCGCTGAGCAGATGCAGCGACTGGTTGATGCGGCAGTGGTGGTAGTAGCGGTGGTCGTCCCAGCGCTGTTCATTCAGAAGTGCCAGAAAGTCCTTCATGCGGGCCTCGTCCGTGAGATGACCATGAGATGAGCCGTGGAGCGTGCCGTCACTCGATGGCAGTGCCGTGATGGCACGATGGCACGTCGATGACGGACGCGTGGCGACTGTGTCCATCGGGCGTGTCAGGCGCGTGACGATCGGCGCCGTCACAGAACTGTTGCGTTGGCCGCCCATCATCCGCGCCATGACGACCCCGCCGATCGAACTCGAAGTCGACGAACTTCCCACGCGCCAGCGGCATTTCCGCGTCGCGGTGGTGACGGAGACCTATCCGCCCGAGGTCAACGGCGTGGCGCGCAGCATCGCCTGCGTTGTCGGCGGGCTGCAGGCGCGCGATCACGCGGTGCAGCTGCTGCGGCCGCGTCAGGCGCCAGCGGGTGCGCCCGCGGCCGGCGAGTCGCCCGTCGACGAGATCCTCATGCGCGGTCTGGCCGTGCCGCGCTACCCGCACCTGCGCATGGGCGTGGTGTCCAAGCGCACCCTGGTCAACCTCTGGGCCAGCAAGCGGCCCGACGTCGTCCACATCGCCACCGAAGGCCCGATGGGCTGGTCCGCGCTGCAGGCCGCCCGCCATCTCAAACTGCCGGTGGTGTCGGAGTTCCGCACCAACTTCCACGCCTATGCCCAGCATTACGGCATCGGCTGGCTGCGGCGGCCGCTGCTGGCCTATCTCCGCAAGTTCCACAACCGCTGCCACGCGACGATGGTGCCGAACGCGGCGCTCGCGGGCGAACTCATGGCGCAGGGATTCCGGCACGTGAGCGTCATCGCCCGCGGCGTCGACACCCACCTCTTCCATCCCTCGCGCCGCAGCGAAGCGCTGCGGGAGCACTGGGGCGCAGCGCCTGGCGACCCGGTCCTGCTCCACGTCGGCCGGCTGGCCGCCGAGAAGAACCTCCAGCTCCTGGTCGACCTCTGGCCCACCATCCGCCAGCGCCATCCGCGCGCCCGGCTCGTGCTCGTCGGCGATGGGCCCGCGCGCGCCGACTTCGAACACGCGCTTCCCCCTTCCTCGAACGTCGTGTTCGCCGGCATGCAGCACGGGGAACAACTCGCCGCCTGCTACGCCAGCGGCGACCTCTTCGCCTTCCCCAGCATCACCGAAACCTACGGCAACGTCACGCCCGAAGCACTCGCCAGCGGCCTGCCAGTGATGGCCTACCAATACGCCGCGGCAGCACTGCTCGTGCGCGACGGCGCGAACGGCGGACTCGCACCGTTCAATGAACCAGCGGCGTTTCAGGCTCGGACGCTGGCACTGCTCGAGGACCTGCCTCGCCTGCGTGCAATGCGCATCGCAGCGCGAGCCAGCGCGGAATCCCTCGACTGGGAAGGCATCGTGCAAGGGATCGAACAGGTCTACGCCTCCGCCATCGACGGCACCTCGGTCGCGCTGCGGGCAGGGTCGCAGCTGTCGGGGATCGAGGCTAGGGCCCATTGACGGCAGCGGACAAGCGCAGGTGAAGGAAGCCCGGGGCCGGCAGCGGCGCCCGCTTTCGGCACTCAACTCCCGCCGCTCACCTTCGGCTCGCTTTGGTCAGACAGAACGTGCCTGGTCAGTTTTTGGAAGCGGGCGCCGCTGCCGGCCCCGGGCTCCCTTCACCTCACACCAGAGAGCGGTTCGAAGAGGTCGGCGCCACACCATCACGGACGCGACGGCGGATCATCAGGATCAGCACGCAGGCGAAGACGAAAGCGCCCAGCGCGCTCATCAACCAGACCAGCGGAACTCCCATCGCCTGCAGCGCGGTGTAGCAACCCAGCATCAGCAAGATGCTCAGGTTCTCGTTGAAGCCCTGCACCGCAATCGAACGGCCAGCGCTCAGGATCTGCACGCCACGGTGCTGCAGCAAGGCATTCATCGGGACCACCATCGCACCACCCACCGCACCCACCAGCACCATCGCCGGCAGCGCCCAGCCCAGCGACGTCACCCACGGCGTGCCCAGCATCAAACCACCCAGCATCAGACCCAGCGGCATCACCCGCAACGAGTGCTGCAGCGCAATCCATCGGCCCGCCAGGCCCGCGCCCACCACAACCCCAATCGCCACCGTGGCCTGCAGGTACGCGCCCTGGTTCAAACGCAGACCCAGCACGTCCTGCGCCCATTGCAGGACCGCCAGCTGCAAGGTCGCACCCGCACCCCAGAACAGCGTCGTCATCGATAGCGACAAGCGACCACCCAGCCGGTCGCGCCACAGGGCGCGGTTGGAGATCCGGAAATCACGCACGATGTCCAGCGCGCGGCGCGGCGGCCGGGGATAGACGATGCCGCTCTCGGGCACGCGCAGCTGCAGCAGCGCCGCCAGCGCATAGACGCCCAGCAGCGCGTACAACGACGCGATCAGCGGACGCGCCACGCCCCATCCCCCCATCGCCGCCATCCACCACGGGCTGACCAGCAGGCCGCCGACCAGCGTGCCCAGCAGCACCGAGCACACCACCGACACCTCGATCCACCCGTTGGCCGCCACCAGGCGCGTCGGCGGAACGATCTCCGTGATGAGGCCGTACTTGGCCGGCGCATAGCAAGCCGCGGCCGTGCCGACGATGCCGAATGCCAGCAGCGGATCCAGGCCCAGCGCCATCGCGCCGACCCCCAGCGCCTTCAGCCCATTCATCCAGCTCATCAGCGCCACCTTGGGCCAGGCATCGGCGATCAATCCCACCACCGGCGCCAGCCCGACGTAGGAGAGCGTGAAGCACAGCTTCAGCAGCGGCGCCCACCAGGCCGGCTGTCCCATCTCGCGCAGCAGCGCGATGCCGACGATGAGGAGCGCGTTGTCGGCGAGCGCGGAAAGGAACTGCGCGGTGATGAGGGTGTGGAATCGCGGGGGCATGTGGGGCGGCCAGTGCGCGGCGAGTATGCGAAGGCGCCGTGACCGACCGTTGACACGCGATTGACATCGCCGCGACAGCCCGCGGACAGCCCCCGCGGCGCGTCCACATCACCAGGTCGCCACCGGGAACGAATTGACACGCCCGCCGCGCGGACCCGTCCGGCACCCCCTCCACGATCAGCGACAATCCCGCCGCTATGTTTGCCCTGTTCGAAGACGCCGGAAAATTCCTCGCCGGCCGCATCCTGTCCGAAGCCGAATCCTCGATGCAGATCGAGCTCGATTCGGGCAAGCGCGTCAAAGTGAAGACCGCCCATGTGCTGCTCAAGTTCGACAAGCCCGCGCCGGCCGAGCTGATCGCGGAGGGCCAGCGCCTGGCCGCCGAGATCGACCTCGACCTGGCCTGGGAGTTCGCGCCCGAGGGCGAATTCGGCTTCGCCGACCTGGCCCGCGACTACTTCGACGAGAAAGCGACGCTCGGCCAGCAGACCGGCGCGCTGTTCCGCCTGTTCGAGGCGCCGCACTATTTCCGCCGGATGGGCAAGGGCCTGTTCAAGAAGGCGCCGGCCGAGATCGTCAAGGCCGCGTTGCTGGGCATCGAACGCAAGAAGCAGGTCGCGGCGCAGATCGAGCAGTGGGCCGACGAGCTCGCCGCGGGCCAATGCCCGGCGCCGATCGGCGACCAGATCTACAAGATCCTCTTCCGCCCGGACAAGAACGGCCCGGAGTACAAGGCCGTCGTCGAGGCCGCCAAGCGCAGCCACAAGGCGCCGCTGGACCTGCTCAAGGACGCCGGCGCGATCGCCAGCCCCTACCAGTTCCACTGGAAGCGCTTCCTCTTCGAGCACTTCCCCAAAGGCACCAGCTTCCCCGCGCTGTCCGCGCCGCAGATCAAGGACGAGCTGCCGCTGGCCGGCGTGCGCGCGTTCTCGATCGACGACTCCGCCACCACCGAGATCGACGACGCGCTGTCCGTCCAGGGCCTGGGCACCGGCACGGTGGTCTTCGGCGTGCACATCGCCGCGCCGGGCCTGGCGATCCAGCCGGACTCGCCGGTGGACAAGGTCGCCCGCGAGCGCTTCTCCACCGTCTACATGCCGGGCTGGAAGCTGACCATGCTGCCCGACGACGTGGTCCAGGCCTACACGCTGATCGAAGGCCGCGACTGCCCCGCCGTCAGCATCTACCTGACGATGGACGAGGCGACGCTGGAGATCACCGCCCGCGAGACCCGGCTCGAGCGCGTGCCCATCGCCGCCAACCTGCGCCACGACAAGCTGGACCACGTCATCACCGACGCCACGCTGACCGGCGCGGCGCCGGCCGACTACGACTTCGCGCCGGAACTGGCCTTCGCCTACCGCCTGGCCAAGGACCTCAAGGCCAAGCGCGAGGTGGTGCGCGGCAAGCCCGAGACCTTCAACCGGCCCGACTACAACTTCCGCCTGGAGGGCAACGGCGAGCACGAACCGGTGGGCGCCGAGCAGGTCAGCATCTCGGTGCGCCAGCGCGGCACTGCGCTGGACCTGATCGTGGCCGAGGCCATGATCCTGGCCAACTCCAGCTGGGGCGGCATCCTCGCCGACTGCGGCGTGCCCGGCATCTACCGCAGCCAGGCCAGCCTGGCGCCGGGCATGAAGGTCCGCATGGGCACCAAGCCCGCGCCGCACGCCGGCATGGGCGTGGCGCAGTACACCTGGGCGACGTCGCCGCTGCGCCGTTATGTCGACCTCGTGAACCAGTGGCAGATCATCGCCTGCGCCCGCCACGGCAAGACCGCCGCGCTGGCGGCGCCGTTCAAGCCCAAGGACGCGGCGCTGTTCTCGATCATCTCGGGCTTCGACGCCGCCTACAGCGCCTACAACGGCTTCCAGTCCGGCATCGAGCGCTACTGGACGCTGCGCTATCTGCAGCAGCAGGGCATCACCGAGCTGACCGCCGCGGTCCTCAAGGACGGCCTGGTCCGCGCCGACGAGCTGCCGCTGGTGTTCCGCGCGCTGGGCTGCGAATCGCTGCCGCGCAACAGCCACGTCAAGGTCCGCATCACCGGCCTGGATGAGCTGACGCTGGAGGTGCACGCCAACCTGGTCGAGCGCCTGGATGCCGAGGCCGCCCCGTCCGGCGACGCGGAAGCCGAGGAGGACGAAGAGCCCAGCGGCGTGCTGACGCTGGCGATCGACGTCAACGACGAAGGCGCGGATAGCGCCGACACGACCAAGGGCACGGACGGCGCGGCGACGCCCGCCCCCGCCGCCTCCTGATCCGCTTCCGCATGTTCACGATGCCCAAGCTCAGCCTCCTGCAGTACGCGCTGATCGTCTCGGCCGGGGTGCACCTGGGCCTGGGAACGCTCAAGTTCGTCGCGCCCGACCAGTTCGACCGCCTGTTCCAGGACACGCCGCTGGAGGTGGTGCTGGTCAACGCCCGCGGCCAGGAGGCGCCGGTCAAGGCGCAGGCGCTGGCGCAGGCCAACCTGGCCGGCGGCGGCGAGATGGCGGCGGACCTGCGCGCCACGTCGCCGCTGCCGCCCTCGCCCAAGGCCGAGACCGGCGACAGCACCGAGGTCCAGCACAGCCAGATCCAGCAGCTGCAGGTGGCCCAGGAACAGCTGCTCACCCGGGTGCGACGGGAGCTTGCGCTGCTGCCGCCGCCCGACCCCCAGCGCGACAAGGGCACGCCCGAGGCGCGCGAGCAGGCCGAGCGCCGCCGCCAGCTGGTGCACCTGCTTGCCGAGATCGAGAAGCGCGTCAACGAGGAGAACGCGCGGCCGAAGAAGCGCTACGTCAGCCCGGCCACGCGCGAGGTCGTCTACGCCCAGTACTACGACCAGCTGCGCCGCCGCATCGAGAGCCGCGGCACCCGCGACTTCCCGACCTACCAGGGCCGCAAGCTCTACGGCGAGCTGACGATGAACATCCATGTGGACGCCCGTGGCCGCGTGGTGGAGACCGACATCGTGCAGAGCTCCGGCAACGCGGTGCTGGACCGGCGGGCGGTGGCCATCGTCCGGGCCAGCGCGCCGTTCGGCAACTTCACGACGCAGATGCGCCAAGGCGCGGAACTGCTGGTGATCACCTCGCGCTTCCGCTTCACCCGCGACGAGAACCTGGAAACGACCCTCAGCGGGCAGCCGTCCTGACGGCGCCCGCCGCGGCCGGATCGCGTGGCCGCGCCCCTTCTTATATAGACGTCATGAGCGCAGATCCGACTTCCGCCGCCGCGACCACCACGACTGCCACCACCGCCGGGCCGGACCGGTACGCCGTCGCCGGCAATCCGGTGGCGCACAGCCGTTCGCCGGAGATCCACGCCACCTTCGCCGCGCAGACCGGCCAATCGCTGGTCTACGAGCGCCTGCTCTGCCCGCTCGATGGGTTCGAGGCCGCGATCCGCGACTTCGTCGCCAGCGGCGCGCGCGGCTGCAACGTGACGGTGCCCTTCAAGTTCGACGCCTTCCGGCTCGCGGCCCGCCGCACGCCGCGCGCCGCGCTTGCCGGCGCGGTCAACACGCTGCGCTTCGACACGGACGGCGGCTGGCTCGGCGACAACACGGACGGCGCCGGCCTGGTGGCCGACATCGAGCGCAACGCCGCGCGCCCGCTGCGCGGCCTGCGCGTGCTGCTGATCGGCGCCGGCGGGGCTTCCGCCGGCGTGCTCGGCAGCCTGATCGGCGGCCGACCCGCGGAGATCCGCATCGTCAACCGCAGCGCCGACAAGGCGCTGGCCCTCGCGGCCAGCCACCGCGCCTGGGCCGACGACCACGGCGTGCGCCTGAACGCGGGCGGACTCGACACCCCCGCACCGGACGGTCGGCACGACGTGCTGATCAACGGCACCAGCGCCTCGCTCAGCGGCGCCGGCCTGCCCTTGCCGGATCCGGACGCGCTGGTGCTGGCCGCCGGCGGCCTGGCCGTCGACATGATGTATGGCGCGTCCGCCGCCCCCTTCCTGAACTGGGCTGCGGGCCAGGCGGGCGCCGGCGGCGCGACCCGCGACGGCCTGGGCATGCTGGTCGAGCAGGCGGCCGAGGCCTTCCTCCTCTGGCGCGGCGTGCGCCCGGACAGCGCGGCGGTGCTGGCCGACCTGCGCCGTCGACTCGCCGCCCATTGAGACCCGATCGAGGACCCATTGAGGACCGCTCCATGAAACAGTTCTGGCGATTCGCCGGCATGCTGCTCGTCAGCGTCCTGTGCCTGCAGCTGTTCTTCGCCGCCCGCATCGCGCTGATGACGGTGGTGTCGCCGCAGTCGACGACCTTCCAGCGCTCCGAAGCGCTGCGCCTGCTGCGCGAGAAGCACCAGATCCTCTGGGCCCAGCAATGGGTCGACGGCTCCTTGATCAGCAAGCACCTCAAGCGCGCCGTGATCGCCAGCGAGGACGCCGGTTTCAACGAACACGGCGGCGTGGATTGGGACGCGCTCGAAAAGGCCTGGGACAAGAACCAGCGCGCGCAGGAGCTGGCCGACCAGCGCGCCGCCCGCTTGGCCAAGACGAATCCAAACAAGCCTGCGCCGGTCCCCAAGGTCATCGGCGGCTCGACGATCTCGCAGCAGCTGGCCAAGAACCTGTTCCTGAACTCGGAGCGCAACTTGCTGCGCAAGGGCCAGGAACTGGTGCTGACGCTGATGCTGGAAGCGCTGCTGGACAAGCAGCGCATTCTGGAGATCTACCTGAACAACGTCGAGTGGGGCGAGGGCGTGTTCGGCGCCCAGGCCGCCGCCCGTCACTACTACCGCGTCGACGCCGCCCGGCTGGGCCCCAACCAGGCGGCGCGCCTGGCGGTGATGCTGCCGGCGCCGAAGCGGTTCGAGAAACGCCCAGGTTCGCCGTATGTGATCGGGCGGGCTGGCACCATCGAGGCCCGGATGGGCGCGGTCGACATCCCCTGACGCTTGGGCCAGGGATCGCCCGCCCAGGGCCGAGCCGCCGAAAGGGCGCCATGACACCCGAATTGACGACCGAGATCGCCGCCGCCGCCGCCCGCCTGGTGGTGGAGGAAGGCCTGGAATACGGCCCCGCCAAGTCGCGCGCGCTGAAGGTGCTCGGCCTGCCGCCGCGCACCGCGCTGCCCAGCAACGATGAACTGGAAGACCAGGTACGCGAGTATCTGGACATCTTCTGCGCCGACACGCAGCCGGCCGAGCTGCTGGCCCTGCGCGAACTGGCCGCCACCTGGATGGAGCGGCTGGCCGAGTTCCGCCCCCACCTGAGCGGCGCCGTCTGGCGCGGCACCGCCACCCGGCTGTCCCACATCCATCTGCAGTTGTATTGCGATGACAGCAAATCGGCGGAGATCGCGCTGCTGAACCAGGGCGTGGACTATGACGTCGGCCAATCCCGCAATGCCAAGGGCGAAACCGTCGACCAGCTCGTCCTGGATGTGCCTTGCCGCGCGCTGAACGAGCGGGTGGCGATCGCGCTGACCATCCTGGATCACGACGACCTGCGCGGCGCGCTCAAGCCCGACGCGCGCGGCCGGACCGAACGCGGCGACCTCGCCGCGCTGCGCCAACTGCTGAACGGGAAGGAAGATTGAATGCAACGACGCGCTGTTCTGGGACTGGGCGCCGCTGGCGTGGTGGCCGCCGGCGCGGGGGCCTACCTCGCGCTTCATCATGAAAGGCAGGCCGGCGGTGGGGGCGGCGCAGCGCCGTCGGGACCGCTCTCGGCGGAAGCCGCGGCGTTCTGGAACGCCAGCTTCGACACGCTCGACCAGCAGACCTACGAGCCCGGCGCCCACCTGCGCGGCAAGCCGCTGCTGCTGAACTTCTGGGCCACCTGGTGCGCGCCTTGCGTCAAGGAATTGCCGGAAATCAATCAGTTTCACGACGAGTTCTCCTCCAAGGGGTGGCACGTGCTCGGTCTGGCCGTCGACGCGCCGACGCCCGTGCGGGGCTTCCTCGAGAAACTTCCGTTGAAGTTCCAGGTCGCCCTCGCCGGGCTCACCGGCACCGATCTGTCCAAGACCCTGGGCAATGCCAAGGGAGGCCTGCCGTTTACCGTCGCCTTCAGCGCGCAAGGCGAGCCGATCTGGCGCAAGTTGGGAGCCACCCACCTGGAAGAACTGCGCGAGATGGCCCGCGCGATGAAGTCCTGAAGCCTCGACCGAAGGCTCGTCAAGGCCTGCTCGGCCATAGCGGGCGGCCTGAAGCTGGTCAAGCCTTTTATTTTTGGCTTGCTGCCGGGATCTGAACCCAAAAGGCGTAAAGTCCACCCTTTTACGCTTCTAGTGTCTTCGCTCTAATTGGCGGGACCGGTCGCTGAATGCAAGTCCTGGTACTACACGGCCCCAACCTCAACCTGCTCGGCACCCGAGAGCCTGGGGTCTACGGCGCGACCACTTTGGCGGAGATCGACGCAGATCTTCGCCGGATCGCGCAGGAAGCCGGCGTAGCTCTGGAGAGCTATCAAAGCAACCACGAAGGTGGCTTGGTAGACCGCATTCAAGCAGCCGGACGCGACGGCACGCGCTTCATCATCATCAATCCGGCGGCCTACACCCACACCAGCGTCGCGATCCGCGATGCGCTTGCGGCGGTGGCGCTGCCGGTGATTGAAGTGCATCTGTCCAACATCCACAAGCGCGAACCGTTCCGTCACCACAGCTACGTGTCGCCGGTCGCGGAAGGCGTGATCTGCGGACTGGGTCCGGCCGGCTACCGGTTGGCGCTGCAGTTCGCGATCCAGCAATTGAGCCGGCCGGCCTCGTCCCCCTGAGCGCCGCGGTCCGCCTGCCGCCGGACCGGAAGACAACCCGAAGATCACAACCGATCCCCGTTGGAGAGTTCATATGGATTTGCGCAAGCTCAAGACCCTGATCGACCTCGTCTCCGAGTCGAACATCTCTGAACTTGAAATCACCGAGGCCGATGGCAAGGTGCGCATCGTCAAGTCCGATGGCCAGCCCGTCGTGGCGGCCATGCCCATGATGCAGGCGCCGCAGATGGTCGCCGCGCCGGCAGCGCAGGCCGCCGCCCCGGTCGCCGCCGCACCTGTGGCCGCGCCGGCCCCGGCCGCGGAAACCGGCCACATCGTCAAGTCGCCGATGGTCGGCACCTTCTACCGCGCCTCCAGCCCGAACGCCAAGCCGTTCGCCGAGGTCGGCCAGCAGGTCAAGGAAGGCGACCCGATCTGCATCATCGAGGCCATGAAGATCATGAACGAGATCGAAGCCGACAAGACCGGCACGATCACGAAGATCCTGATCGAGAACGGCCAGCCGGTGGAATTCGGCCAATCGCTGATCGTCATCGAGTAAGGCGGTCCGAGATGTTCAAGAAGATCCTCATCGCGAATCGCGGCGAGATCGCCTTGCGTATCCAGCGCGCTTGCCGCGAACTGGGCGTGAAGTCGGTCGTCGTGTATTCGGAAGCGGACCGCGACGCGAAGTACGTGAAGCTGGCCGACGAGGCCGTCTGCATCGGCCCCGCCCCGTCCGCGCAGAGCTACCTGTCGATGCCGGCCATCATCGCGACGGCCGAGGTCACCGACGCCGAGGCGATCCACCCCGGCTACGGCTTCCTGTCCGAGAACGCGGACTTCGCCGAGCGCGTCGAGCGCAGCGGCTTCACCTTCATCGGCCCGACCCCGGACAACATCCGGACCATGGGCGACAAGGTCTCGGCCAAGCAGGCCATGATCAAGGCCGGCGTGCCCTGCGTGCCCGGCTCCGAGGGCGCCCTGCCCGACGATCCCAAGGAGATCGTCCGCATCGCCCGCGCGATCGGCTATCCGGTGATCATCAAGGCCGCCGGCGGCGGTGGCGGCCGCGGCATGCGGGTCGTCCACACCGAGGCCGCGCTGGTCAACGCGGTGCAGATGACCAAGGCCGAGGCGGCCGCGGCCTTCGGCAATCCGCAGGTCTACATGGAGAAGTTCCTGGAGCATCCGCGCCACGTGGAAATCCAGGTGCTGGCCGACGGCCACAAGAACGCCGTCTGGCTGGGCGAGCGCGACTGCTCCATGCAGCGCCGCCACCAGAAGATCATCGAGGAAGCGCCGGCGCCGGGCATTCCGCGCCGCCTGATCGAGCGCGTCGGCGACCGCTGCGCCGCCGCCTGCAAGAAGATGGGCTACCGCGGCGCGGGCACCTTCGAGTTTCTGTACGAGAACGGCGAGTTCTACTTCATCGAGATGAACACCCGCGTGCAGGTCGAGCACCCGGTGACCGAACTGGTGACCGGCGTCGACATCGTGCAGATGCAGATCCGCATCGCCGCCGGCGAGAAGCTGCCCTTCACCCAGCGCAACATCACGATGCGCGGTCATTCGATCGAGTGCCGCATCAACGCCGAGGATCCGGTGAAGTTCATCCCGTCCCCCGGCCGCATCACGATGTGGCACCCGCCCGGCGGTCCCGGCGTGCGCGTGGACTCGCATGCGTACACCAACTACTTCGTGCCGCCGAACTACGACTCGATGATCGGCAAGATCATCGTCCACGGCGACACCCGCGAGCAGGCCCTGGCCCGCATGCGCATCGCACTGTCGGAGACCGTCGTCGAAGGCATCCAGACCAACATCCCGCTGCACCGCGAGTTGATGGCCGATGCCAAGTTCATCGAAGGCGGTACCGACATCCACTACCTCGAGCAGTGGATGGCCGCCCACAAGCGCTGAACCGCAGGCGCTGCCCGATCAGCGCCGACCGCCGCTGAGCGACAATGCGCAGGCCCTCAAGCGTGGACGCTGGTCCGCCTTGAGGGCTTCTCCATTTCAGAAGTCCCCCGAAGTCCCGGAGCCGCCATGAGCGAAAACCACGGCGAAGACCACGCCAACGATCCCCTGCTGCACGAGCTCGTGCTGATCTGCCGCGAGGAGGATGTCGAGACCGTCAGCGACGCGCTGATGGAGATCGATTCGCTGGCCGTCTCCGTCGAGGATGCCGATGCCGACACGCCCGCGGAGCGCGCGCTGTTCGGCGAGCCCGGCATGCCGGCGCCGCGCGCGGGCTGGGAGCGCTCGGTGGTGAAGGCGCTGTTCGCCGAGGAAGCCGAGGCCACCGAAGCCGCGACGCTGATCCTGGCGCAGGACTGGGCCACCGACGTCCACGTGCAGGCGATCCAGACCGTCGCGCAGCAGGACTGGGTGCGGCTGACGCAATCGCAATTCGCGCCGGTGGAGATCACGCCGGAGTTCTGGATCGTCCCGTCCTGGCACGAGGCGCCGGCGCAGGCGCGGCAGGTCATGCGGCTCGACCCGGGCTTGGCATTCGGCACCGGCACCCATCCGACGACACGCATGTGCCTGCGCTGGATCGCGCGCCACGGCGCCGAGGCCGCCCACTGGGATCGCGTGCTCGACTACGGCTGCGGCTCCGGCATCCTGGCCATCGCGGCCGGCTTGTTCGGCGCGAAGTCCATCGACGCCGTCGACATCGACCCGGCCGCGCTGATCGCCTCGACGCACAACGCCAAGGACAACGGCGTGACGCTGAACGCCGCGATGCCCGATGCCGCGAACGGCGAGTACCCGGTGGTGCTGGCCAACATCCTGGCCACGCCGCTGAAGCTGCTGGCGCCGCTGCTGTGCAACCACCTGCGCCCGGGCGCGCACCTGGTGCTGGCCGGCATCCTCGAGCGCCAGGCCGATGAGTTAAAGGCCGCTTACGCGCCGCACGTGGCCCTCGAGGTCGCCGACAGCGAGGACGGCTGGATCCTGATGACGGCGCGTCGCCCTGCCTGATCCATCGCTCGAAGGACCACTCGCCGCACGCACGCTGACCCGCCTGACCGATCACCTGCGGGCATCCCCATTGCCTCGCCCGGGCCGATGAACAGCCACATCGCGTGGTCGCGCGCCCGTGGTGACGGTGTGTCAACCGGGGGGTGTTCGCGTCAAGGACTGACCCTGCTTCGTGGCATCATCGCGCCCATGAATCTCGCGACCCGCTGCACGACCTGCGGCACCATCTTCCGGGTGGTGCAGGACCAGCTGCGCGTCTCCGAAGGCTGGGTCCGCTGCGGCCGCTGCGCCGAGGTCTTCGATGCCCGCGAGCAGCTATTCGATCTCGAGCGCGACAGCCCGCCGCCCTGGCCGCCGCTGAGCCCCTCGGCGGAGCCCGCGCCGGTCGACCGCCGCCCGCCGCCGCCCGCGCCGACGCCGCCCCCGCCGGCCTATCGCGACGACTTCCCGCCGAGCCAGCCCGCGCCCTTGCCGCCATCGAGGCCGGTTGCGCCGCCCCCGCCGGTCTTCGCGCCGGAGCCCGTCTTCGCACCGGAGCCGCCGGCTCACCACCAACCACCGCGCGACAGCGGCTGGATCGCCGCCGACGACGAGTCGCTCAATCCCTTCGCGCCGCCGCGCCGCATGGCCGACGACGAGCCGATGGACGACATCGTCGATGCGCGCTTCAACGCGACCGGCGTCGACGAACGTCCGCACGAAGCGCGCCGGGAACCCTTCCTCGAGGCACCCGCCGCGCCCGATCCGCGATCGCACCTGCCCGAACCCAAGGGCATGCGCTTCGAGGAGGATGAGCTGCCGCCGCCGATGATCGACGACGACGAGCGCCCTGACGTGACGCTGGCGCTGAGCCCGGCCACCGCGGCGCAGCTGCGCGCGAATGAACCGGCGCCGGAGCCGGACCTGGGGCCGTCGCTCGAACCTTCGTCGTCGATGATGGCGCCCGACGAGGACGCCATCGCCGAGGCCAAGCGCGCGGCCAAGGCCGCGAGGAAGCGCCGGTTCTGGAATCCGTTCAAGCGCCGCCGTGCCGCCGCGCCCCGACCGACGGAGAGCCCCGAAACCACGATGACGGTGCTGGCGGCGGAGTCCGAACTCCTGGCCGCCCGCGCGGCCGCGTCGACCGCCAGTGCGGACGCGATGTCCGCGCAGGGCTCACCGAGCGTGATGCCCGACCAGTTGCCGAGCTTCATGCGCCAGGCCGAGTCGGCACGACGCTGGAATCGCCCCGGCGTGCGCCTGGCGCTGGGCAGCGCCGCGACGGTCCTGGCGCTCGGGCTGATGGGCCAGTTGCTCTGGCATGCCCGCGAGGCGATCGCGGCGCAGTACCCGACGGCCAAGCCGGCGCTGGTTTCGGTGGCGCAGGCGCTGGGCCAGGAGATCAAGCCCTGGCAGCACATCGAAGCCTTGAGCGTCGAAAGCAGCAGCCTCAATCCGGCCGGCGCCGCCAACCACTACCGCTTCAGCATCAGCCTGCGCAATCGCAGCAATTGGGAAGTGGCGCAGCCGTGGGTGGACCTGAGCCTGACCGACGCGAGTGGCGTGCTGGTCGTGCGCCGCATGCTCTCGCCGGCCGAGATGCAGGCCGGCCGCGTCGCGCTGCCGGCCGGCGCCGACCAGCAGCTGCAACTGGTCTTCGACAGCGGTACGCAGAAGATCAGCGGCTACTCGGTCGAGCTCTTCTACCCCTGACCGGGGACACGGGCCACCGCCCGAACGATCCTTCTCCCTCTGATGGGCGCCGCGCAGGCGCCCTTCTTCTTTGGCGACCCCAATGGGAGGCCGCAAAGAAAAAACCCGGCTTGCGCCGGGTTCGGAGGGCTCGACGAACCGGACCCGAAGGTCCGGTCATCGTTCAAGCTCAGGGCTTGTTGCCGGTCGGGAAGGGCCAGGCGGCTTGCGGGCTCAGCGCGGTCTTCGCAGCCGGGGCCGGCGCAGCGGCAGGCTTGGCAGCGGGGGCAGCGGCAGGCTTGGCAGCAGCCTTCTTCGGTGCAGCGGCCTTCTTCGGAGCAGCAGCCTTCTTGGCGGCCGGCTTCGCAGCAGGCTTGGCGGCGGCCTTGGGGGCAGCCTTCTTCGCAGCAGCGGCCTTCTTGGCAGGCGCAGCCTTCTTCGCGGCGGGCTTCGCAGCCTTGGCAGTGGCCTTGATCGGCGGCTTCTTGGCGGCAGAGGCCTTCTTGGCCGGCGCAGCCTTCTTGGCAGCGACCTTCTTGGCCGGTGCGGCCTTCTTGGCCGCAACCTTCTTCGCCGGTGCCGCCTTCTTCGCAGCAGCCGCCTTCTTGGCCGGAGCGGCCTTCTTCGCCGGCGCCGCCTTCTTCGCAGCAGCGGCCTTCTTCGCCGGCGCAGCCTTCTTGGCCGGAGCGGCCTTCTTCGCCGGCGCGGCCTTCTTGGCCGGAGCCGCCTTCTTCGCGGCCGGAGCCTTCTTCGCAGCGGCCTTCTTGGCCGGAGCCGCCTTCTTGGCCGGAGCGGCCTTCTTCGCAGTTGCCATTTCAGTTCTCCTTGATCAAGTGGAAATAGCCCTGCCCGTCATCAACCGGTTGATGCCGGTGCAGGTATTCACCGCCCACGACGCGCGGGAGTTGCGCTCCGCGGTGCGGTGAATCGGGTTGCGGTGCGCCTCCGCCGCTTCTATGTCGGTCGGTCGGCGCATCGCCAAGCTTGATCTCTTCTTCAACAAACAATGCTCGAGGGTCACTCCGCCTCGGACCTCATCAGTCCCAGGACAGCGCGCCGCCCGATTGGTATTCGATCACTCGCGTTTCGAAGAAGTTGCGTTCCTTCTTCAGGTCAATCATTTCGCTCATCCAGGGGAACGGGTTTTCCTCGTTCGGGAAGAGCGCTTCCAGGCCGATCTGCGTCGCGCGACGATTCGCGATGTAGCGCAGGTAGCCCTTGAACATGGCCGCGTTCAGGCCCAGCACGCCGCGCGGCATCGTGTCCTCGGCGTAGCGGTACTCGAGCTCCACGGCCTTCTGGAACAGCGCCTTGATCTCCGCGCGGAATTCAGGCGTCCACAGGTGCGGGTTCTCGAGCTTGATCTGGTTGATCAGGTCGATGCCGAAGTTGCAGTGCATCGACTCGTCGCGCAGGATGTACTGGTACTGCTCGGCAGCACCGGTCATCTTGTTCTGGCGGCCCAGCGCCAGGATCTGCGTGAAGCCGACGTAGAAGAACAGGCCTTCCATCAGGCAGGCGAAGACGATCAGCGACTTGAGCAGCGTCTGATCGTTCTCCGGGGTGCCGGTGACGAAGTTGGGATCCATGATCGCGTCGATGAACGGGATCAGGAATTCGTCCTTGTCGCGGATCGACTGCACCTCGTGATAGGCGTTGAAGATCTCGCTCTCGTCCAGGCCCAGCGACTCGACGATGTATTGGTAGGCGTGGGTGTGGATCGCTTCCTCGAAGGCCTGGCGCAGCAGGAACTGGCGGGCTTCGGGGGCCGTGATGTGGCGGTAGGTGCCCAGCACGATGTTGTTGGCGGCCAGCGAATCGGCGGTCACGAAGAAGCCGAGGTTGCGCTTGATGATTCTGCGTTCATCGTCGGTCAGACCGTTCGGGTCCTTCCACAGCGCGATGTCGCGGGACATGTTCACTTCCTGCGGCATCCAGTGATTCGCGCAGGTGGCGAGGTACTTCTCCCACGCCCACTTGTACTTGAACGGGACCAGCTGGTTGACGTCGGTCTGGCCGTTGATGATGCGTTTGTCGGCGACGTTCACACGGCGCTCGCTCGCGTTGGCGATCGACGAGGCAGAAGAGGACACCGAACCCGCCGCGGAGGCGGCGGCATCACGCGCGACGGCTTGCGTCGCTGCGTGGATCGATGCGCCCGACTGCGGCGCGTTGCTCGAAGGTTGACGGTCTTCTTCCCAAACCAGCATGGTGGTCTTCCTATGGTCGCGGATTATCGGAGTGTTGTGTTCAAACACAAAGGACTTCTTGACTTTGACGCCGCTTCGCTGTTGCTGGTCCGCATCGCATTCGATGCGTCGGACCACGTGCGTCGCATCTCCTGATGAGTGCGATGCCGCGCGATCTCGGCACGCGGCGGGAGCCGGAGCGGACGTCCGATCAAGCATTCATCGATCGCTCGCGAGGCCGGGCGGAAAAATCGCCGATCGCCGCGAACATCGATGAACACTCGCATCGCGAGCGTCGGAGGTATCGACGCATGACGTCGACACCTCCTGTTTCGATTACTGGCAGGCCTCGCAACCGGGGTCGTCGATGGCGCAGAACTTGACGTCCGTCGCCGGCGACACGTCGCCCAGATCCGGCGAGACCGAAGTCTCGATCGGCGCGACCGCAACCGGTGCCGCCGCGACCGGCGCGGCGCTCAGGCCACCGATGCCGCTGCTCACCGCGTTGAGCTGGCCGGCGTTCTGCACGGTGCTCTTCTCGGCATGCGTCGCGCCCATCGTGCGGAGGTAGTAGGTGGTCTTCAGGCCACGCTGCCACGCCAGCTTGTAGGTCTCGTCCAGGCGCTTGCCCGAGGCACCGGCCATGTAGATGTTCAGGCTCTGCGCCTGGTCGATCCACTTCTGGCGGCGCGCGGCGGCTTCCACCAGCCACACCGGATCCACTTCGAACGCGGTGGCGTACAGGTGCTTGAGTTCCTCGGGCACGCGGTCGATGCGGCGCAGCGAGCCGTCGAAGTGCTTGAGGTCCATGACCATCACGTCGTCCCACAGGCCCAGCTTCTTGAGGTCGCGGACCAGGTGCTCGTTCACCACGGTGAACTCGCCCGACAGGTTGGACTTCACCGACAGGTTGCCGAAGCAGGGCTCGATCGACGCGTCGACGCCGATGATGTTGGAGATCGTCGCGGTCGGCGCGATCGCCACGCAGTTGCTGTTGCGCATGCCGTCACGGGCGATCTTGGCGCGCAGCGCGTCCCAGTCCAGCGACGACGAGCGGTCCACGTCGACGTAACCGCCGCGGGCTTCGGCCAGCAGGTTGAGCGAGTCGATCGGCAGGATGCCGCGGTCCCACAGCGAGCCGCGGTAGCTGCTGTAGCGGCCACGCTCGGCGGCCAGTTCGGTCGAAGCCCAGTAGGCGTGATAGCAGACGGCTTCCATCGAGCGGTCGGCGAACTCGACCGCGGCGTCGGAGGCGTAGGGCACGCGCAGCTGGTACAGCGCATCCTGGAAGCCCATGATGCCCAGGCCCACCGGACGGTGGCGCAGGTTGGAGTCGCGCGCCTTCTTGACCGCGTAGTAGTTGATGTCGATGACGTTGTCGAGCATGCGCATCGCCGTCGACACCGTCTTCTTCAGCTTCTCCTGGTCGATCTTGCCGTCCTTCAGATGCTGCGACAGGTTGACCGAGCCCAGGTTGCAGACCGCGATCTCGTTGTCGTTGGTGTTCAGCGTGATCTCGGTGCACAGGTTGGACGAGTGCACGACGCCGACATGCTGCTGCGGCGAGCGCACGTTGCAGGCGTCCTTGAACGTGATCCAGGGATGGCCCGTCTCGAACAGCATCGTCAGCATCTTGCGCCAGAGGTCGCGGGCCGGCATGCGCTTGTGCAGCTTGAGCTCGCCGCGGTCGACCTTGGCTTCATAGGCCGTGTAGGCGACCTCGAATTCCTTGCCGAACAGGTCGTGCAGGTCCGGGCAGGTGGACGGGCTGAACAGCGTCCAGTCGCCGCCTTCGATGACGCGCTTCATGAACAGGTCGGGAATCCAGTTCGCCGTGTTCATGTCGTGGGTGCGGCGCCGGTCGTCACCGGTGTTCTTGCGCAGCTCGAGGAATTCCTCGATGTCCAGGTGCCACGTCTCCAGGTAGGCGCAGACGGCGCCCTTGCGCTTGCCGCCCTGGTTCACCGCGACGGCGGTGTCGTTGACCACCTTCAGGAAGGGGACCACGCCTTGCGACTTGCCGTTCGTGCCCTTGATGTGCGAGCCCAACGCGCGCACCGGCGTCCAGTCGTTGCCCAGTCCGCCAGCGAACTTGGACAGCAGCGCGTTTTCCTTCAGCGCTTCATAGATGCCGTCCAGGTCGTCGGCCACCGTCGTCAGGTAGCAGCTCGACAGCTGCGAGCGGCGCGTGCCCGAATTGAACAGCGTTGGCGTGGAGCTCATGAAGTCGAAGGTCGACAGGACTTCGTAGAACTCGATGGCTCGGGCTTCGCGGTCGATCTCGTTCAGCGCCAGGCCCATGGCCACGCGCATGAAGAAGGCCTGCGGCATCTCGATGCGGGTGCCGTCCACATGCAGGAAGTAGCGGTCGAACAGCGTCTGCAGGCCCAGGTAGTCGAACTGCAGGTCGCGCTCGGCCTTCAGCGCGGCGCCCAGCTTGGCCAGGTCGTACTGCTGCAGCTTCTCGTCCAGCAGCTCGGCCTGCACGCCCTTCTTGATGAAGCCGGGGAAGTAGTCGGCGTACGCGGTGGCCATCTCGGCCTGTGTGACCTCGCGGCCCAGGATCTCCTTGCGGATCGTGTGCAGCAGCAGGCGGGCGGTGGCGCGGGTGTAGCCCGGGTCCTTCTCGATCAGCGTGCGCGCGGCCAGGATGGCGGCCTTGTAGACCTCGTCCATCGGGACGCCGTCGTACAGGTTGCGCTTGGTCTCGGCCAGGATGGGCTCGGGCTTGACGTCCACGCCCAGGTTCTCGCAGCTCGACGAGATCAGCGCCGCCAGCTTGTTCAGGTCGAGCGGCACGCGCACGCCGTTCTCGATCACCGAGATGCCGGACTCCAGCACCGCGGCCTGGCGCTGCTCGCCCTGGGCGGCGCGCTCCTGGGTGCGGCGCTCGCGGTACAGCACGTAGGCGCGCGCCACTTCATGGTGGCCGCCGCGCATCAGCGCCAGCTCGACGTGGTCCTGCACGTCCTCGATGTGGAAGGTGCCGCCGGCCGGGCGCGAGCGCAGCAGCGCGCGCGTCACCGAATCGGTCAGCGCGTCGACGGTCTCGCGCACGCTGGCGGACGCCGCACCGCTGGTGCCGTGCACCGCGAGGAAGGCCTTCATCATCGCCACGGCCACCTTGCTCGGCTCGAAGTGCACCACCGCGCCGTTGCGGCGGATGATCTGGTGCTGCGGGAAGCTGGCCGAAGCGGCGGCGGACTCGCGCGGAGCCTGGGCCAGGCCCGTTTCAGCGGTCGGTGTGGCGGCGACAGTCTGCATGGGATCCTCGTCTGTTCTGGTGTCTGGAAAAACAAAAAAGCTTCGCCCGGCCCGGCTTGTCCGAAGGGCCCGGCGATCAGGGGGTCAGGTGATGTCGGCGGTGCTGCTGATGCGCCCGGACTTGGGATTCCCGGTCCTCCGACCAAGGGGTCGGCAGCGCGGGCAAGACGTCTGAGGGAGCATTCATCGCCGTGTTTGCGAAGTCAGCAGGATAGCATGCAAAACACTATATCTAGTGGTCACGGCACCTTCAAGGAACTAGCGGTAGCGTCATCGCCCTTGACGTTCACCACCCGCTGGTCTAGCGGGAAGACCTGACCCCGCACAGCCCCGATGGATTCGCGCATCGTGTCCGCAAGCCCAGGATTGGCGCGGGTTGCAGGCGGGAATCGGGCGCGAGGGCCGATGGTTGCTGAGCAGGCGTCAATGGCGTTTCGATGACACGCCGCGCCGCTGTCCCCACCCGTTAGGACAACCCCGCCCTAGGACCTTCCCGGAGGCGCCACCGGCGGTGGGGTCATGGTCGCATTGCGCGCAGTTCCGCTGGGATGCGAACCGGTCAGGACTCGTCGCCGCCGACCGAGATTTCCAGCCGCGCCATGCGGTAGCGCATCTGCCGCAGCGACAGGCCCAGGCTGGCGCCGGCCGCAGTGCGGTTGTTGCGGTGCTGCTCGAGCGCCCGCAGCAGAATCTGCTTCTCGACCTCGTCCAGATAGGTGGCGAGGTCCGCCGGCAGCGGCGCACCGCCACGCGCCTCGGCGGGCAGAGCGGCGCCCAGCGGCGGCTCCGCGGCCACCTCGGCGGTCTCCGCCGGCGCGTCATCCAGGCCCAGCACGCTGTCGGGCAAGCCGAGGTCGGCCAGGTCGATGCCGTCGCCGCTGGACAGCGCGAGCGCGCGATGCAGCAGGTTCTCAAGCTCGCGCACGTTGCCCGGGAAGCTGTAGCGCGACAGCGTCGCCAGCGCCGCCGGCGTCAGCGCGGGCACCGGCGCCACGCCGGCGTCGGCGGCGATGCGCTGCAGGATGCGCGCGCTGATCGGCGCCAGGTCCTCCATGCGCTCGCGCAGCGGCGGGACGCGGATCTGGATCACGTTGAGCCGGTAATACAAGTCCTGGCGGAAGCGGCCGCCGGCCACCTCCGCGGCCAGGTCCTTGTGGGTCGCGCTGAGCAGCCGGACATTGACCGGCATTTCCGCCACCGCGCCCACCGGCCGCACCGAGCGCTCCTGCAACGCGCGCAGCAGCTTGGACTGCATCGCCAGCGGCAGGTCACCGATCTCGTCGAGGAACAGCGTGCCGCCCTGCGCCGCCTGGAAGAAGCCCTCGCGGTCCTCGCTCGCGCCGGTGAAGGCGCCCTTGCGATAACCGAAGAACTCCGCTTCCAGCAACTGCTCCGGGATCGCGCCGCAGTTCACCGCGATGAAGGGCTGGGGACGGCGCGCGCTGACGTCATGGATCGCGCGCGCCACCAGCTCCTTGCCGGTGCCGGACTCGCCGTTGAGCAGCACCGGCGCCATGCTGCGCGCGACCTTCTCGATCAGCTCGCGCACCTGGCGCATCGGCGCCGAGTCGCCGACCAGGCGCTCCAGCGCCGTGGTCGAGCCGGTCAACGGCGGCGCGGCGCGGGCCGGCTTGCGCGCTTCGGCCGGCGCGGGCCGGGGGGCCTCGACCGAGCTCAGCACATCGAAGGCGCCGGGCGCGGTCGGCGCGAAAGCATCCGGCGCGGCGGCGACGGACATCGCGCTCGAGGCCGCGTTCGATGCCGCGTTCGATGCCGGGTTCGACGTCGCACTCCACCCCGGGCTCGACGCCGCCGCCGGCGCGGACGAGAACGGCTTGGGCACAGGCCCTTCCATCTTCGGCGTCCGGCCGAGCGCCGACGCGACCACCATCCGGAACTGGCGCAGGTCCACCGGCTTGGTCAGGTAGTCGTAGGCCCCGGCCTTGAGCGCCTCGACCGCGTTCTCGGCCGAGCCGTAGGCGGTGATGACCAGCGCGCGCTCGCTGCGCCCCTGCTGCTCCAGCCAGCGCAGGATGTCCAGGCCGCTGCCGTCGGGCAGCCGCATGTCGGTGATGACCGCGTCGTAGCGGCGCGTGCCCAGCAGCTCCAGCGCGTCCTCGACGGTGCCGGCGCTGTCCAGCGAGAAGCCCTCGCGCAGCAGCGTCATCTCGTAGAGGGTGCGCAGGTCGGGCTCGTCGTCGACGACCAGCAGGCGGGGATCAGCGCTCATGGAGTTCGGTATCGGGGAAATGGGAATCCGGTCCCGCGGACGGGACCGAGGCAAGCGCGGCGCCTGGCGAAGCCGGCCGCGACAGCAGCACGCGGAACTCGTTCGCCTCGGCGTTCGGCCCGGTGTCGCGGCGGTGATATTCGATGCGGGCGCCGTAGCGCTCGCACAGCTCGCGGCAAATGTACAGGCCCAGGCCGGAGCCCCGGCTGCGCGTGGAGAAGAAGGGCTCGAACAAGTGTCTTTCGACCTCGGCCGGGATGGGCTCGGCGCGGCTGAACACCGACAGCCGCACCCACTCGCGGTCCTCGCCCAGCTGCACGCGCAGCGCGCCCGGACCGGGGCGCGCGTGGCGCAGGCCGTTGTCCAGCAGGTTGATCAGGACGCGGCGCAGGTGCTCGGGCTCGAAGCTGACGAGCAGGCCGTCGCGCTCGATCTCGACGCGCAGCGGGCTGGCCTCGCCGCCGGGCAGCCGCTGGGTGGTGGCCCAGTCGGCGCAGTACTCGCGCACCAGCGGCGCGACGGCCAGCGTCAGCGCCACCGGCGCGATGCCGGGCGCGACCTCCATCACGTCGTCGACCAGGCGCTTGAGCCGCTCGACGTTGGACGCCACCATGCGGGTGAGCTGCTCGCCCTTGGGGTCCTGCGCGAGGTCCTCCGACAGCAGCGCGTTGGCCTGCGCGATCGCGGTCAGCGGGTTGCGGATCTCGTGCGCGATGCCGGCCGACACGCGCCCCATCGCGGCCAGCTTCTCCTGGCGATTGCGGGCTTCGAGCAGGCGGTTGTCCTCGAGGAAGAGCACGCACAGGTCGTCGCCGTCCAGCGGCCGCAGCGTGAAGCGCATGCGCACCCGCAACGAGCGCTGCGAGCCGCGGCCGAAGTCCAGCAGCAGGTCCCGGCCGGCCTCCGGCCAGAGCTCGCCGGCGAAGGCCTTCTCGACCGCCCGCAGCAGCGGCTTCCAGGCCGGCGTAGTGTCCAGCCGGAACGCCCCCGAGCGCAGCGAGGCGCCTTCCGCGAGCAGCGCCCGCGCCGCCGGATTGGCGGTGCGCACCAGGCCGCGGCGGTCGACGACGGCGACACCCTCCTCCATCTCCTCGATGACGAGGCGGTTCAGGTCGGCCTGCTGCCGCGCGTACTCGAGGCTGCCGCGCGCGGCGCGCTCCTCGCGCGCCAGGCGCGACGCGATCTCGTTGGCCAGCAGCGTGACCACGAACAGGCCGCAGCCCAGCAGCCCGGCCTGGCTGATGCGCAGCGCGCCGTCCTGCTCGTTCAGCACCGCCCAGCCGGACATCGACAGCAGCACCAGGCTGGGCAAGGCGGCGCAGCCCAGCGCGCGCAGCCGCGGCTGCAGCGCGCCGGCCATCAGCGCCGGCATGAAGAACAGCGCGCCATAAGGGCCGCTGGGATCGCGCACCTGCAGCAGCGTGAACAGCACCAGGTCGGCGCCGATGCTGACCATGAACTGCCGCGTGCTCAGGCCGGCGCGCTCCTTCGACGGCGTCTCGCCGCCGCCGAACCAGCGCGGCAGCATCCACGCCAGCACCGCCTGCGTGCCGTAGATCAGCGAGATCAGCGTCGTCCAGCCGGTGGGCTTGGCCCCCATCAGGCCGGCCAGCGACTGCGTCGCCAGCAGCGCCAGACCCAGCGCCGCGCGCGCACCCATGAAAGCGCGATACAGGCGCTGGATGGTGCTGGCGCTGATGGCGCCGACGGTCTCGGAGGTGGCCATGTGGTCCGGCGCTCAGGTGGCGGCGTCGTCGCGCCGGCCGCGCGCCGCCTCGGCGGCTTCCAGGCGATGCTCATGCGCCGCGCGGTGGGCGGCGCTGCAGAACTGGCCGCCGCGACCGGGCAGCGCATCGCTCGCCGGGAGATGCATGCCGCACTCGGCGCAGCTCACCATGTGCTCGGGCAGGCGCGGCGCAGGCGGCGGCGCGGGCCGGGCGTTGTCGCGCGGCGTCGGCCGGCCGCGCTTGAAGCCGATCACGAAGGCGATCACCGCCAGCAGGACGATCCAGAAAAGCAGCTTGATCACGATGGGCGCGGTGGAAGCTTCGGGGAGGAGGTCGACGGGGTCGGCATCAGACGGGCGGACGCTGCAGCACGACCTCGAGCACGAAGCGCGAGCCGGCATAGGACAGCAGCAACAGCGCGGCGCCGAAGTAGAGCCAGCGCGTCGCACGCCGGCCGCGCCAGCCGAACACGCGACGGCCCGTCAGCAGGCCGGTCAGCACGACCCAGCCCATCACGGCGAACAGCGTCTTGTGATCCCAGCGCCATTGCGGCGTGAAGGCCACGCCCAGCAGCAGCGCGATCGACAGCACGACCACGCCGGCGCCGACGAACTGGAAGGTCAGGCGTTCCAGGCGCAGCAGCGGCGTGCCGAGCGCCGGCGCGCCCTGCCCCTTCTGGGCGCGCATCTGGCGCTCGGCGCGGTTCAGCATGACCGCATGCATCACCGCGACGCCGCACAGGCCGTAGGACGCCAGGCCCATCGCCCAGTGCAGCGGCGCCAGCGGCGAGCCCGCCTGCGGTCGGTATTCGCCCGGGAACATCCAGGCCACCAGCATCACCAGCAGGCCCAGCACGCTGAGCAGGCGCTGGGCCGAGGGCAGCGGCAGGAAGCGGCTCTCGATCAGATAGACGCCGGTCACCAGCCAGATCGTCATCGACAGCGACGGCGCGAAACCGAAGCGCGCCGCGTGGCTGCCGTTGACCGGCGCGGCGCCGATGCCGCCGATGTCCACGACCAGCGCGGCCAGGTGCAGCAGCCACGCCAGCACCAGCACCGAGCGCCAGGTGCGGGGCCGCAGATGCGCGAAGGCGGCGGCAACGGCATAGGCCACCGCGCCGGCGGCGCTGAGGGCGGCCAGGAGCAGGCCGCTGGGCTCGGCGGAGGCGGACGATAAAATCATCCGCAAAGTGTAATGACGAGCGCCCGCTTCCGCGGGCGCCAATACGATGGCTTCCACCCTGACCGATCGACTGAGCCGGCTCGTGAAGACGATGCGCGGCCAGGCCCGCATCACCGAGTCCAATGTGCAGGACATGCTGCGCGAGGTGCGCATGGCGCTGCTGGAGGCCGACGTCGCGCTGCCCGTGGTGCGCGACTTCATCGCCCGCGTGAAGGAGAAGGCGCTCGGCCAGGAGGTGGTCGCCTCGCTGAATCCGGGGCAGGTGCTGGTCTCGGTCGTCCACAAGGAACTGGCCGCGACGATGGGCGAAGGTGTCGCCGACATCAACCTGGCCGCGCAGCCGCCCGCCATCATCCTGATGGCCGGCCTGCAGGGCGCCGGCAAGACGACGACCACCGCCAAGCTCGCCAAGCACCTGACCGAGAAGCGCAAGAAGAAGGTGCTGACGGTCTCGGCGGACGTGTACCGCCCCGCCGCGATCGAGCAGCTCAAGACGGTGACGAAGCAGGCGGGCGCCGAATGGTTCCCGTCGGCGCCGGACCAGAAGCCGCATGACATCGCCCTGGCGGCGCTGGACCATGCGAAGCGCCACTTCTTCGATGTGCTGCTGGTCGACACCGCCGGCCGCCTGGCGATCGACGAAGCGCTGATGGCCGAGATCCGCGACCTGCACGCGACGCTCAAGCCGGTGGAGACGCTGTTCGTGGTCGACGCGATGCAGGGTCAGGACGCGATCAACACGGCCAAGGCCTTCAAGGAGGCGCTGCCGCTGACCGGCATCGTGCTGACCAAGCTGGATGGCGACTCGCGCGGCGGCGCGGCGCTGTCGGTGCGGCAGATCACCGGCGCGCCGATCAAGTTCGCCGGCGTGTCCGAGAAGATCGACGGGCTCGAGGTCTTCGACGCCGACCGCCATGCGGGCCGCGTGCTCGGCATGGGCGACATCGTCGCGCTGGTCGAGGAAGTGCAGAAGGGCGTGGACGTCGAGGCCGCGCAGAAGCTGGCCGAGAAACTCAAGTCCGGCGACGGCTTCGACCTGAACGACTTCCTCGCCCAGATCTCGCAGATGAAGAAGATGGGCGGGCTGTCGGGGCTCATGGACAAGCTGCCCACCCAGATGACCGCCAAGGCCGGCCAGCCCGACATGGACAAGGCCGAGCGCGACATGAAGCGCATGGAGGGCATCCTCAACGCGATGACCGCCAAGGAGCGCCGCCAGCCGTCGCTGCTGATGGACGGCAAGTCCAAGGCCGGCCGCAAGCGCCGCATCGCCGCGGGCGCCGGCGTGCAGATCCAGGAGGTCAACCGCCTGCTCAATCAATTCGATCAGATGCAGGGGATGATGAAGAAGATGAAGGGCGGCGGCCTGATGAAGATGATGAAGAAGATGGGCGGCCTCAAGAACCTCATGGGCGGCGGGGGCGGCGGCTTCCCGATGTAAATGCAAAAGAGCTCCCTTGGGAGCTCTTTTGCATTCCGGGGGTCGCACTTCGTCCTTCGACGGACCTGCGACCGAGGGCTTCGGGTTTTATTCGAGCAGGGCCTGCGCGAACTCGCGCGCGTCGAAGGTCTGCAGGTCCTCGAGCTTCTCGCCGACGCCAATGAAGTAGACCGGGATCGGGCGCTCCCGCGCGATCGCCGCGAGCACGCCGCCCTTGGCCGTGCCGTCCAGCTTGGTGACGATCAGGCCGGTGAGGCCCAGCGCGTCGTCGAAGGCCTTCACCTGCGTGAGCGCGTTCTGGCCGGTGTTGCCGTCCACGACCAGCAAGACCTCGTGCGGCGCGGTCTCCTGCGCCTTGCCGATCACGCGCTTGATCTTCTTCAGCTCCTCCATCAGATGGAGCTGCGTCGGCAGACGGCCGGCGGTATCGGCGATGACGACGTCACAGCCGCGCGCCTTGCCCGCGACCACCGCGTCATACGTGACCGCCGACGGATCCCCCCCCTCCTGGCTGACGATCTGCACCCGGTTGCGATCCGCCCAGACCGCCAGCTGCTCGCGCGCGGCGGCACGGAAGGTGTCCGCGGCGGCCAGCAACACATTGGCCTCGGCATCGGCCAGATGGCGCGTCAGCTTGCCGATGCTGGTCGTCTTGCCGGCGCCGTTGACGCCCACCACCATCATCACCATCGGCGACTGCTCACCGATCACCAGTTGGCGCTGCAGCGGCTGCAGCAGCTCGGTCAGCGCGTCGACGAGCAGTTGACGCACGACGGCGGGCTCGGTGGCCTTGGCGTCCTTGACGCGACGCTTCAGATCCTCGAGCAGGAACTCGGTCGCCTTGACGCCTGCGTCCGCCATCAGCAGCGCGGCCTCGAGTTCTTCATAAAGCGCATCGTCGATCTGCGTGCCGGTGAAGACCTGGGCGATGCTCGAGCCGGTCTTGCGCAGGCCCTGGCGCAGCTTGTCCATCCAGGACTTTCGCGGCGCGGGCTCGGGCTCGGCCACTGGTGCCGCGGCTGCGACGGGGACGGTGGCCGGCACAGGCGTGGGCACTGCGACGACCGGCGCGGGCGCGGGCACATGCACGACGGGCGGCGGCGCAACCGGCGCGGGCGCGACGACAGTCGAAGGGGCCGCGACGGAAGCGTTCGGGCTGGGAATGGGTACCGGCGCGGGTGCGGTCGTCGAAGGCGGAGCGAGGACGGGCGCGGTCTGCGGAGCCGGGGACGGGGCTTGCGGTGCCGGAGCCGAAACGGGCTCGACGGCGACCGGCGGGGCCGGGATGGCGGGAGGGGGCGCAGGGACCGCTTCGGGAGCGGGCGCTGGCGTGGGTTCGGAGGATCCGAAGCCCAGTTTTTTCTTGAGGAAGCTGAACATGGAGGGGTCGAGAGGACTCGCGCGCCGAACGTTTGTCGCCGTGCTCGGCGGGGGCTTGCATTGTCTTCGAAAACTTTGCTATAGTCGCGTTCTTCGCAAGGCGCTTTAGCTCAGCCGGTTAGAGCGACGGAATCATAATCCGCAGGTCCGGGGTTCGAATCCCTGAAGCGCCACCAAATACAAACCCCAGCAAGACGCAAGTCCTGCTGGGGTTTTCCGTTTGAGCCTTCGCTTATCGCTCAAGGCCTGCATTCGAGCAGGTCAAGCGGTCGATCGCGCATCTATCGATGCCTGACGCTTGTCGCAGCGCCTTCACGCATCATTGCGTGGGCGCGCGCTCCGCTTAATTGCAGCTCAGCGTCGCCAGCCCCTTCCCGGCCCCCGCCACATTGAGCAGCCGCTGCTTCACGCAGGCCGGGTCCTGCACCGTGTACGCATACGGGATGCCGACCGGGAAGTTCGCGGTCGTCGTCCAGTCGGTCGCGTCGCGCGAGGGGCTGGAGCCGCTCGCCACCCACTTGATGCCGTAGGTCGCGAAGTCCGCCGGGCTCTTCACGTTGTTGTTGCGCAGCTCCCAGTAGCCGATGGAGGAGCTGTCCCGTGAGGTCACCGGGTTCTGCGCGTTCTCGAAGTAGTTGCCCTCGAGCAGCGAGTAACCGCCCATCCGGATGTTGGCCCCCGAGGTGAGCACATTCGAGTACAGGTTGTTGTAGAGGTGCGTGTAGCCCGCACGCTGCAGCGGCAGCCGCGACACCACGTTGCTGTACACGTTGTGGTGGAAGGTGATGTAGCGGTCGCTGGCATCGCTGTCGCTGGAGCCGATCAGCCCGACCTTCTGGTGGTCGTGGATGTAGTTGTACGAGTAGGTGATGTGATGCGCGCCCGCCTTGCTGTCGATCAGGCCGTCGAACTCGAGGTCACCGGCGCCGGCGCAGTCCTTCGTCGAGCTGAAGAGCGTGTTGTGGTCGATCCAGATGTTGCTCGGCACCCCGCCGCCCTGGCCCTCGATGCCGATCGCGTCGATCTTCCCCGGCAGCAGACCGATCGTCATGTTGCGGATGATGATGTTGCTGGCCGCCGCCTTGATCGCCAGCCCGAAGTTCGCGGCCGAGCCGTTGACGCCCTCGATCGTGACGTTGCTCTTGTTCTTGATCTCGACGATCGCGCCGGCCGGCTTCTGCCATTGCGCGCAGGTATCGGTGATCGTGCCGAAGTCGAAGGTCCCGGCATACCGGATCACCAGCCCGCCGCTGCCGCTGTAGGCGTTGATGGCCGCCTGCATCTCGGCCGCGGTGGTGACCGTCACCGGTGTCGCCGAGCCGCCGCCGGTCACCGTCCCGGCATAGCCACCGCTGTGGCCTGCGGGTGCGGGTGCGGGGGCCGGTGCCGGCGATGGCGCCGGGGCGGGGGAAGGCGCTGGTGAAGGCGCCGGCGCGGGCGAGGCGGCGGGGCCGACGGCGCATTTCTCGGCAATGCCCGGGTTCGGGTCAGCGCCGCCGAAGGTGGCCGAGGTGCAAGGCACCGTGCCGCTGAGCGTCTTGATGACCCACTTGTCCTTCACGCCGAAGGAGACCTGGCGCGCGGTCGTGCCGACCTTGCAGCTGCCGCCCTCGTCGGCGCACTTGGAGAAGCCGGAGGGCCAGTCCACGGCGTGCGCGGCGCCCATCGGGGCCACGGCCCCCACCACGACGGCCATGGCGGCCAGCCCCTGGCGCGGGCGCGGCGCGCGCAAAACGCCAGGCAATGGCGGCTGGGGCGCGACCAGTTCGACGGACGCGTCAGTACGGATGTTCTTCATGAATGTCTCCGAGATCGTTGGAGCGATCCGGCGCGGGCATGGCTCCGCCCTCACCGGTCACCGGTGAATCGAAAAATTGCTCGGGAAACCCAACTGCCGATTCGCCCGCCTCGCGCGCCGCGGACCAGCAGGGTCCGCTTCGGGGACGGTGACCGTGGGCAGCGGCCAGCGCCGACACGCCAGCGCGCAGGCGCGGCCATGTCGACAACGGGCGCAGACTAACGAGATCGTCCGTTTTCGGAAAGGCGTTTTACATTTACCAAGCCGGCGTTACGGATAAGCCAAAGTTCCTTTGGCGCCCTTGTCGTACGCCAATTCCTGCCGCTCTTCGCCCGTCTTACAAATTCCCGGGAAAGTCCCGGCGTTTCCGCGCAAGGATCGACAGTTGAAACCGCCGACGGCTCCTTAATATCCGCCCCCAGCGGACCCGCCCGGCCCTTCGCCGGCGCCGACCGGACGGTCCGCCAGAAGCACAACGGGGTGGTATGAAGTCGATCGGGTCGTTGGGTCACTGGGGAAGCGCCGCGCGCGAGCGGGTGGTCGCTGCCGCCTCGCTGCTGGCAATGTCCGCCGTGGCGATCACCTTGATGGTCAGCGCTTCCGCGGCGCGGGCCGAACCCACACTCGGCGGGGCCCTCACGGCGCCGACACCCGCCGTGGCGACGACCACCTCCGTGACGCTGGCACCGCTGTCCCCGGCCACGCCCGTCCCGGCGCCGACGGTCGCCCGGCCTTCCTCGGCGCTCGTCGTCGACTTCCGCGGCGAACCCGCTTCGCCCGAGGCCCGCGCCATGGCACGGGCCGCCTTCGAGCGCGCCGACGCGAAGGGGCTGCCCTTCGCGGTGGTCGACAAGAAGGCCGCCAAGCTTTTCGTCTTCCTCGCCGATGGCCGCCTGGCCGGCGCCGCGCCGGCGCTGCTGGGCCTGGCCCGCGGCGATCGCGTCGCCCCGGGTGTCGGCGACATGGTCGCCACCGGCATCCCCGCGGACCTGCGCACCACGCCCGCCGGCCGCTACGACAGCCAGCCCGGCCCCAACCTGAAGGGCGAGACCGTCATCTGGGTCGACTACGACGCCGCCTTCGCCATCCATCGCCTGCGCCCCAGCCCGGCGCGCGAACGCCGCGCCGAGCGGCTCGCCTCGCCGTCGCCGGACGACAACCGGATCTCGCTGGGCTGCGTGGTCGTCACCGGCGAGTTCTTCGACCGCGTCGTCGCGCCGGTGCTTGGCCATGGCGCCGGTGTCGTCTACGTGCTGCCCGAGCCCGCGCCGGCACCGCTGGCGCAGGGTGACGCCACCCGCCAGCTCTGACGCCCGGGCCCGAGGCCGCGCGGGCGGCGGCGCACCCCGCCGCGCTCGTCCCGTTAAACTCGCGCCCTTGCGAATTTTCCGCAGCCACTGGATCTACACCATGTACCGCTGTGCCCCGCCCGCCCTGCCCCGTCGTCGCCTGCTGACGACGTCGGCCGCCAGCACCGCCGCCGCCGCAACTGCCGCCGCCTTCGCGGTCCTCTCGACCGTCGCCGGCATCGGCGCGTTCACCGCGCCATCGACCGCCCACGCGCAGATCGTCCCCGGCCACCGCTATTTCCCGCAGCGCGCGCTGCGCGGCGAACTGGTCATCGGCGTCACGCCGGACGTGAAGCTCAACGGCAAGGCCGCCCGGCTCGCGCCCGGCGCCCGCATCCGCAACGCGGTCGACCAGGTCGCCACGCCGGGCTCGCTGTACGACCAGAAGCTGACCGTCCTCTACACCACCGACATCAATGGCCTGCTCATGGACGTCTGGGTGCTGAACGAGGTCGAGCTGGCCAACAAGTCCTGGCCGACCTCCCCGCAGCAAGCCTCCCAGCTGGTCTTCGACCAGGCCAGCCAGGTCTGGCGCAAGCCCTGATCCCCTGCGCGCCGGCCCGCCCCGCGGGTCGCGCCGATGTCTCCCGGAGCTCCCCATGAGCAAGAAAGTCTTCATCAAGACCTTCGGCTGCCAGATGAACGAGTACGACTCGGACAAGATGGCCGACGTGCTGCGCGCCGCCGAGGGCTACGAGCCCACCACCGACGTCGAGCAGGCTGACCTGGTGCTGTTCAACACCTGCTCGGTCCGCGAGAAGGCGCAGGAGAAGGTGTTCTCCGACCTGGGCCGCATCAAGCACCTGAAGGCCAAGGGCGTGATGATCGGCGTCGGCGGCTGCGTCGCCAGCCAGGAGGGCGCGGCAATCATCGAGCGCGCGCCCTATGTCGACGTCGTCTTCGGCCCGCAGACCCTGCACCGCCTGCCGCAGATGCTGGCTCAGCGCCAGGAGCAGCTCCGCCCGCAGGTGGACATCTCCTTCCCCGAGATCGAGAAGTTCGACCACCTGCCGCCGGCCCGCGTGGAGGGCGCCTCCGCCTTCGTGTCCATCATGGAAGGCTGCTCCAAGTACTGCTCCTACTGCGTGGTGCCCTACACCCGCGGCGAGGAGGTCAGCCGGCCCTTCGAGGACGTGCTGGAGGAAGTCGCCGGCCTGGCGGACCAGGGCGTCAAGGAAGTGACGCTGCTGGGGCAGAACGTGAATGCCTACCGAGGCAAGATGGGCGACTCCGACGAGATCGCCGACTTCGCGCTGCTGCTGGAGTACGTGGCCGAGATTCCCGGCATCGAGCGCATCCGCTACACGACCAGCCATCCCAACGAGTTCAGCCAGCGTCTGATCGACGCCTACGGCAAGATCCCGCAGCTGGTGAACCACGTCCACCTGCCGGTGCAGCACGGCTCGGACCGCATCCTGATGGCGATGAAGCGCGGCTACACCACGCTGCAGTTCAAGAGCATCGTGCGCAAGCTGCGCGCGGTGCGGCCGGACATCCGCGTCGCCTCGGACTTCATCGTCGGCTTCCCCGGCGAGACCGACGAGGACCACGCCAAGACCCTGCAGCTGGTGCGCGACATCGGTTTCGACGCCTCGTTCAGCTTCATCTTCAGCCCGCGCCCCGGCACGCCGGCCGCCAACCTGGCGGACGACACGCCCCACGAGGTGAAGGTGCGCCGCCTGCAGGAACTGCAGGCCGAGATCGAGGCCACCGCGATCCGCTACAACGACAGCCTGGTGGGCAAGACGGTGCCGGTGCTGGTGTCGGGCCATGCGCGCAAGGACGCCACCGAGCTGATGGGCCGCACCGAGTGCAACCGCATCGTCAACTTCAAGGGCCATGAGCGGCTGATGCACCAGATCATCCCGATGCGCATCACCGAGGCCTTCGCGCACTCGCTGCGCGGCGAGGTGCCGATCACCGCCGACCTGGCCGGCTGAGCGGCCCGCTCAGCCTCAGCGCTTGTAGCTGACGCCCCACTGGGCGGCGGTGACGCCCAGCAGCATCAGGCCGTAGCCGGCCATGGTGCCGTCGCGCCCGGTCAGCATCAGGGCGGCGGCGATGCCCATCGTCCCGCCCAGTCCGCCCCAGACGGCCAGCGTGCGCCAGCGCATGCCGGCGACGGTCTCCCGCCAGATCAGCTTGAGCGCCAGCGCCATCAGCGCGGCCACGCCCCAGGCGGGCAGGAACAGGTTGCCGAAATGCCAGACGGCGTCGAGTGGGTCCACGGGTCGGTTCGCTCCGGGCGAGGGGAAAAAGTGTGACGAAAGCGCCGTTCTTGACGCATCCCGGGGCGATGAGCGCGCCGCCAAGGCCGGTGCGATGCACGGGTCGGGGCGGAATTTTATAATCGCGGCCATGTCCGTCTTCGCCCTCGGCCTGAACCACACGTCCGCGCCCCTCGACCTGCGCGGACGTTTCGCGTTCACGCTCGAGCAACTGGCGCCGACGCTGCTGCGCTTCCAGGACCAGGTCGGCGCGCCGCAGCGCCGCCGGGCCACCGCGGCGGAAGCCGCCATCCTCTCCACCTGCAACCGCACCGAGCTCTACGTCGCCGGCGACGCCGACATGGTCCGCCCCGCGGTGGACTGGCTGGCGCAGGTGGGCGGCGTCGGCAGCGCGACGCTGATGGACCATGCCTATGTCGTCGAGGACGGCGCCGCGGCCCGGCACGCCTTCCGGGTCGCCAGCGGGCTGGACTCGATGGTGCTGGGCGAGCCGCAGATCCTGGGCCAGCTCAAGCAGGCCGTGCGCGAGGCCGACCAGGCCGGCACCCTCGGTACGACGCTGCACCAGCTCTTCCAGCGCAGCTTCTCGGTCGCCAAGGAAGTGCGCAGCTCCACCGAGATCGGCAGCCACTCGATCAGCATGGCCGCCGCGTCGGTCCGGCTGGCCGCCCAGCTGTTCGAGCACCTTGCCGACATCCGCGTGCTGCTGGTCGGCGCGGGCGAGATGATCGAGCTGGTCGGCACCCATTTCGCGGCCAAGGGCCCGAAGTCGATCTCGGTCGCCAACCGGACGCTGGAGCGCGGCGAGAAGCTCGCCAGCCATCTGGGCGCCGAGGCCTTCCGCCTCGCCGACCTGCCCGACCGCCTGCACGAATTCGACGCGGTGATCTCCTGCACCGCCTCCAGCCTGCCGCTGATCGGGCTGGGCGCCGTCGAGCGCGCGCTGAAGAAGCGCCGCCACAAGCCGATGTTCATGGTCGACCTGGCCGTGCCGCGCGACATCGAGCAGGAAGTCGCCCAGCTGGACGACGTCTATCTCTACACCGTGGACGACCTGTCCAAGCTGGTCCAAACCGCCGGCGAGAAGCGCCAGGCCGCCGTCCAGCAGGCCGAGGCCATCATCGAGACCGGCGTGCAGAGCTTCGTCCACTGGCTGGGCCAGCGCCACACGGTGCCGCTGATCCAGGCCCTGCATCAGCAGGCCGACAGCTGGCGCCAGGCCGAACTCCAGCGCGCCCGCAAGCTGCTGGCCAGAGGCGAGGACATCGACAGCGTGCTGGACGCGCTCGCGCGCGGCCTGACGCAGAAGATGCTGCACGGCGCGATGGCCGAGCTCAACGGCAGCGACGGCGAGCAGCGCCTGCAGATGGCGCAGACCGTGTCGCGGCTGTTCCTGCGCGGCAGCGCGAAGACGCCCGGCCTGCGCGCCGACGCGCTCGGCGACGAAGCGGACTCGTAGCGGCGATCGCCGCCGGCACCGGCGATGCGCCCGGTGCCCGTTCCGCCCGCGGCCACCGCCGCGCAGTGTTTCCCCCGCCGCCCGCTCCGTCCGCTCCCCCTTCGAGAGGCCGCCCCCCTCCGGATTCCCCATGAAAGACGCCCTGCGCCAGCAGTTCGACCGCCTCGGCTACCGGCTGGCGGAACTCGACACCACCCTCGCCGACGGCAGCGTCGCCGCGGACATGAAGCGCTACCGCGCGCTGACGCGCGAGCAGTCGGAGGTGTCCTCGCTCGTCGAGCGCTACCGCCGCTACGTCCAGCGCGAACAGGACCTGGCCGCGGCGCGCGAGTTGCTCGACAGCGGCGACGCGGACATGGCCGAGATGGCGCGCGAGGAGATCGACGCGGCGCAGGCGGACCTCGAGCAGCTCGACCAGGAGCTGCAGCTGGCACTGATCCCCAAGGACCCCGACGACGATCGGCCCGCCTTCCTGGAGATCCGCGCCGGTACCGGTGGCGACGAATCGGCGCTCTTCGCCGGCGACCTGACCCGCATGTACACGCGCTTCGCCGAAGCCCAGGGCTGGCGCTGCGAAGTGCTGTCGGCCAATGAATCGGACCTGGGCGGCTACAAGGAAATCGTGCTGCGGCTCGATGGCGACGGCGTCTACGGGCAGCTGAAGTTCGAATCCGGCGGCCATCGCGTGCAGCGCGTGCCGGCGACCGAGTCGCAGGGCCGCATCCACACCAGCGCCTGCACGGTCGCCGTCATGGCCGAGCCCGACGAGGCGGAGGAAATCCAGCTCAATCCCGCCGACCTGCGCATCGACACCTTCCGCGCCAGCGGCGCCGGCGGGCAGCACGTCAACAAGACCGACAGCGCGATCCGCATCACCCATCTGCCCACCGGCCTGGTCGCCGAATGCCAGGACGACCGCAGCCAGCACCGCAACAAGGCCAAGGCGATGGCGGTGCTCGCCGCGCGGCTGCGCGAGAAGGACCGCAGCGAGCGCGCCGCCAAGGAGGCGGCCCAGCGCAAGAGCCTGATCGGCAGCGGCGACCGCAGCGATCGCATCCGCACCTACAACTTCCCGCAGGGACGCCTGACCGACCACCGGATCAACCTGACGCTGTACAAGCTGGGCGCGATCATGGATGGCGACCTCCGCGACATCCTCCAGGGCCTGCAGCAGGCGCAGGCGGCCGAGCAGCTTGCCGCGCTGGAAGGCGGGGCGACATGAGCATCCGCAATGGCCACGCCGACGCCGACCCGGGCGCTCGACCGGGCGGCGGCTCCGCGCTGACCGTCGTCGACGCCGAGCGGGCCGCGATCGCCGCCGGCCTGCCGCGCGCCGAGGCGCAGTACCTGCTGCAAGCGCTGCTCGGGGTCTCTCGCGCTTGGCTGATCGGCCATGACACGGACCTGCTCGACGCCGTGACGGCGGAGCGCTTCCACCACTGGCTGGCGCGCCGCCTGGATGGCGTGCCGCTGGCCTACCTCACCGGCGAGAAGGAGTTCTTCGGCCTGACGCTACGCGTCACGCCGGACACCTTGATCCCCCGTCCCGACACCGAGCTGCTGGTCCAGTGGGCGCTGGAGCGCCTGGAGGGGCCGCGTCCCCCGCGCGTCGTGGACCTGGGCACCGGCACCGGCGCGATCGCGCTGTCGATCAAGTCGCAGCGGCCGGACGCCGATGTCCGCATGGTCGACTTCAGCCCGGGCGCGCTGGCGGTGGCGCTGGATAACGCGCAGCGACTGGGCTTGCAGGTCGACGGTCACCTGGGAAGCTGGTTCGAGCCCCTGGCGGGTCAGCCCCCCTTCGACCTGATCGTCAGCAACCCGCCCTACGTGGCGGGGGACGACCACCACCTGGACGCCCTGAAGCACGAACCCCGCACCGCGCTCACCCCCGAAGGGGATGGCCTGGCCGACCTTCGCCACCTGATCGAGGGGGCCCCCGCGTGGCTGCGGCCCGACGGTTGGCTGCTGCTGGAGCATGGTTTCGACCAGGCCGACGCCGTCGCGGCGATGCTGCGCGCGCGGGGCTTCCTCGCGGTCGAGACCCGCCGCGACCTGGGCGGCCAGCCTCGCGCCACCGGCGGTCGTTGGCCCGGCTGAGCGCGCGTCGCGTTCGGATCTCAACCATTTGCACCCAACTTCACACGCTGTTTCCACACTGCGGGAACCTGCGCCGGGAATCCGCAACAGTGCCTGGAAACCCCCGCAACTCGATCTGGCGCGGTAACTCGGTGGGGCGTAGCATGGTCTGACTTGGTGCCCGTTTTGAACCATTTCGAAACGGGTGTTGTCGTCAGTCTGGGAGACCTGTCATGCGCGCCGCCCCCTTGCTCTTGCGCCTTGCCGTGGTCCTGGCCGGCAGTGTCTGCATGGCCGGTGCCGCCTGGGCCCAACAAGGCCTGCAGTTGAAGCCCGACCGCAAAGCCTTCACCGCTTGGCAGGCCCGCCTGCAGGTGAGCCAGAGCCAGGACGACGACGCCCTCTCCTTCGACGCCCGCCGCGGCAGCCGCCTGCTGAGCGCCAACCTGCTGGCGGACTATTACCTGACCGGTTCCGGCCTGGGCGCCGGCACGCGTGGCGGCCTGCGGGCCACCGGGGGGCTGATGCTGGGCCCGATGTCGCTGCTGCAGAGCAGCTCCGGCCTGGCGCTCGGCCGCGGCGCGGCCTTGACGCCGTCGCTGTCGGCGGGCAGCCGCAGCCTCAGCCTGCTCACCGGCCCGGATCGCGAGCCCAACCTCTCGCTGTCCTATGTCGGCGTCGGCTACACCAGCTACTCGCTGCGGGGCGGTTGGGGCTTCAGCGCCGACCTGGGCGTGGTCGGTGGCGGTGCCTCGGCGCTGCGCCTGGGCAACAGCGCGCCGCAGGCCGATCTGTCGCAGGACCTGCGCTACCGGCCGGTCGTCCAGTTCGGCGTCAGCTACAGCTTCTGAGCGTCACCGCCGGCGGATCGACAGCCCTTGGGCTCCGCCGAGCGCGGGCATGTCCGCTGCCCGATAATCGCCGGATCGCGCGGCCCGCCGTGCCGTCCCGGCGCGCTCCCGCACACGTCTTCCCGCATCAGCTTTCAGAGGATTCCGCCATGAGCGACGTTCAGCAACGCATCGACGACCTGGTCAAAGGCAACCGGGTCATGCTCTTCATGAAGGGCACCGCCCAGTTCCCGATGTGCGGCTTCTCCGGCCGCGCGATCCAGATCCTGAAGGCCAGCGGCGCCAGCGAGCTGAAGACCTTCAACGTCCTGGAGGACGAGGGCGTGCGCCAGGGCATCAAGGAATACGCGAACTGGCCCACCATCCCGCAGCTCTACATCGACGGCGAGTTCGTCGGCGGCTCCGACATCATGATGGAGATGTACGAGAGCGGCGAGCTGCAGCAGCTGCTGGCCAAGGCCTGATGACGGCCGCCGCGGCGCAGCGTCCACGCCTGATCGTCGGTATCACCGGCGCGACGGGCGCGGCCTACGGGCTGCAGCTGCTGCGCCGCGCCCGCGCGATCGGGGCGGAAACCCACCTCATCCTGAGCCCCGCCGGCGTGCTGAACGCCCACCATGAACTGGGGCTCGCGCGCGATGCGCTCGAGCGCGAGGCGGACGTCGCCTACGCGCCCGGCGACATCGGCGCCTGCGTCGCCAGCGGCAGCTTCCCGACCGCCGCGATGGTGATCGCGCCCTGCTCGATGCGCACGCTCGCCGCGGTCGCGCACGGGCTGTCGGACAACCTCATGAGCCGCGCCGCCGACGTCACGCTCAAGGAGCGCCGCCGGCTGATCCTGATGGTGCGCGAGACGCCGCTGAACCTTGCCCACCTGCGCAACATGACGGCGGTGACCGAGATGGGCGGCATCGTCTTCCCGCCGCTGCCGGCGCTTTACCTGAAGCCGACCTCGATCGAAGAGATGGTCGCGGAAACGGTCGAACGCGTGCTTGAACTGGCGCAGTTGCCGGGCGCCGCGCCGCAGGCCTGGCAGGGATTGCGTTCCCACGCCTGAACCCGATGCGGCCGGGCATCGAGGGCGCCCGCCGGTGGTCCGACCTGAGCGCTCGCGATCACCCGTGAGCGCGCTCCCGCGCCGGGGCCTCAGCTCTGTCCCGGCATCAGCCAGGCCTTGCGCGCGCCCATCACCAGGTTCGGATACTCGGCCCGACCGCGGCTGCCGTTGTAGCGCCCCAGCGCGAGGAACAGATTGCCCTTCTCGATGTCGAGGTAGTGACGCAGGATCACGCAGCCGAAGCGCAGGTTGGTCTGCATGTGGAACAGCCGGGACACCTGCCCGTCACCGATCGAGCGCGTCCAGAACGGCATCACCTGCATGTAGCCGCGCGCGCCCGCCACGCTGATCGCGTACTTGCGGAAGCCGCTCTCCACCTGCACCAGGCCCAGCACCAGCGCCGGCTCCAGGCCCGCGCGCGCGCTCTCGTACCAGAGCGTCTCCAGGAACTCGATCCGCGTCTGCGTTTCGCTCTTCTTGCGCTTCATGCGCTCGCTCATCTCCCCCAGCCAGCGCAGGTAGGCCAGGCGCGGCTCGATGGCGTCGAAACGGGGCTTGGGCGGAGCGTCCGAGGCGATCGCCGCCGACAGCGCCGAGCGCACGGCGTCGGCCAGCGGCTCTTCCTGCTGGGCGCCGGCGAACGCCGGTCGCGGCAGGCAGGCGGCCGCGCCCGCAAGCAGCAGCGCGCGGCGGGAACTCGGGGAGATCGTCGGGGAGCGGAAAGCGGTCACGTCAACGGAAAGAGGATCGGCGGCGATCGACATCGGAAAGGGAGAGGCGCGGCATCGTAACGGCGCTGGCCGGCGCCGTCAGCGCGACAGCCAGCGTTCCAGCGGCAAAGGTCGCGGTCCGCGCGCCCGCGCGAGCAGCACTCCGCCCACCCAGTACGCCAGCGCCAGGCCCGCGGTGACCAAGGTGCCTGGTTGCCATGACAGCCCCGCGCCGCTGAACAGCGCAAAGCTCAGCACCGAGCTGAACAGATAGAGCGTCAGCGTGTGCCGGCCCAGCGGCGCGAGCGCTTCCAGCAGGCGAGGATCGCGCCGCATCCGCAAGACCAGGGCCGGCACCGCGGCACTGAGCAGCAGCATCGTCGGGTAGAGATAGAAGATCGCGTAGCGCCCGGTGACGAAGCTGTCGCCATCGCGCAGGCCCGGCCAGAGCAGCGAGGTGAACGCGATGTTCACCGCCACCGCCGGCCACAGCCAGCGACGCGACCAGCGCTGCAGCGCGGGTTCCCAGCGCGGGTGGGAGAACAGGCGCAAGCGCGCCGCCATCAATCCGCCCGTCATCAGGAGCAGCGGCACCGGGATGCCCAGCGTCATGAAGGCGATCGTCGTCGCGGTGAAGTGGCCGGCATTGCGCAGCGTCCACTCCGCCCAAGGCGCCGGCGCCGTGAAGGGCACCGAGGGTTCGCCGGCCAGCGGCAGATTCGCCAGCACCATCGTGAAACCGATCACCGCCAAGTTCAGGGCGATCAGCACCCGGATCCGCAGCTTCAGCTTGGCCATCGAGTGGCCGGCCCAGACCGCGAGCAGCGAGCCGGCCACGGCATACAGCGTCAGGATGTCGCCCATGTAGAGCAGGCAGCCGTGCAGCAGGCCCAGCGTCAGCATCTTGGCCAGCCGGCGGCGGCGCTTGAGCAGGGCTTCCACCCCGCGCGTCTGCGACAGCCCCTGGCTGTAGCCGAAGAGGAACGCCAGCAGCGCGATGCCCTTGCCCGCCACCAGCGCATGCAGCAGCCAGGACAGCGCCTGGGCCACCAGGCCTTCGTCGCTGGCGGGCGGGCTCAGCGGGCCGGCGTCGGGCAGCGCCGGATAACCGACCCAGTTGACCGCGACCACCGGCAGCAGCGCCAGCGCGCGGAGCGCGTCCACCGCCGCGACGCGCTGCGGCGGACGAGCCGGACTCACGCCAGGCGTTGCTTCAGGTGGGCGACCACCTCAGCCAGCGCCAGCTTGGTGGCGGCGGCATCGCGACGGCCCTGCACCTCGACCTGGCCTTCCTTCAGGCCGCGATCGGAAATCACGACCCGGTGCGGCACGCCGACGAGTTCCCAGTCGGCGAACATCGCGCCGGGGCGCTCGCCGCGATCGTCCAGCAGCACATCGATGCCCAGGTCCAGCAACTCGTCGTAGAGCTTCGTCGCGGCGGCCTTCACCTCCTCGTTGCGGTCCATGCCGATCGGGCAGATCACGACGGTGAAGGGGGCGATCGACGCCGGCCAGACGATGCCGCGCTCATCGTGGTTCTGCTCGATCGCCGCGCCCAGGATGCGGGTCACGCCGATGCCGTAGCAGCCCATCTCCATCAGCTGCGGCTTGCCGTTCTCGTCCAGGTAGGTCGCGTTCATCGCGGCCGAGTACTTCGTGCCCAGATAGAAGACGTGGCCGACCTCGATGCCGCGCTGGATCGCCAGCACGCCCTTGCCGTCCGGCGACGGGTCGCCTTCGACGACGTTGCGGATGTCGGCGACCAGGTCGGGCTCGGGCAGGTCGCGGCCCCAGTTGGCGCCGGTGAAGTGGAAGTCGGCCTCGTTGGCGCCGCAGACGAAATCCGACATGTTCGCGACCGTGCGGTCGGCGATGACCTTGACCGGCTGCTTCAGGCCGATCGGGCCCAGGTAGCCGGGCTTGCAGCCGAAGTGGGCGTCGATCTCCGCGGCGGTCGCGAAGCGGAAGCCACCCTTCAAGCCTTCCAGCTTGCCGGCCTTCACTTCGTTCAGGTCGTGGTCGCCGCGCACCAGCAGCAGCCAGACCTGCGACTCGACGATCGTGCCGTGTTCATCGAGTTCGTCGGTCGCCAGCACCAGCGACTTCACCGTCTGCGACAGCGGCAGCTTCAGCAGCTCGGCCACATCGGCGCAGGTCGCCTTGCCGGGGGTCGGCGTCTTCGTCAGCGCCTGCGTCGCGGCACCCCGCGCCGCGATCAGCGACAGCGCCTCGGCCAACTCGATGTTGGCGGCGTAGTCGCTGGTCGGGCAGTAGATGATCGCGTCCTCGCCGGTCTCGGCGATGACCTGGAATTCATGCGAGCGGTCGCCGCCGATCGCGCCGGTGTCCGCCGCCACGGCGCGGTATTGCAGGCCCAGGCGATCGAAGATCCGGCAGTAGGCCGCGTACATGTTGTCGTAGCTGCGGCCGGCCGCGTCCTTGTCGCGGTCGAACGAGTACGCGTCCTTCATCGTGAACTCGCGCCCGCGCATGATGCCGAAGCGGGGCCGGCGCTCGTCGCGGAACTTCGTCTGGATGTGATAGAAGTTCTTCGGCAGCTGCTTGTAGCTGCGCAGCTCCTGGCGGGCGATGTCGGTGATGACCTCCTCCGACGTCGGCTGGATGATGAAGTCACGGCCGTGGCGATCCTTCACCCGCAGCAGCTCGGGGCCCATCTTGTCGAAGCGGCCGGTCTCCTGCCAGAGCTCCGCCGGCTGCACGACCGGCATCAGCAGCTCGACCGCGCCGGCGCGATTCATCTCGGTGCGGATGATGTGCTCGACCTTGCGGATCACCCGCAGGCCCATCGGCATGTAGTTGTAGATGCCGGCGCCCAGGCGCTTGATCATGCCGGCCCGCATCATGAGCTTGTGGCTGACGATTTCCGCGTCGGCGGGGGCTTCCTTGAGCGTGGAGACGAAGAACTGGGAGGCTTTCATGGGCGCAGAAAATAAAAGTCCGCGGTCAGCCGTGCCGCCGCGGAAAAACCGTTCACCACCGAGGGTTAGCGATGATCGCGCCGGGGCTCGGGCCCGGTGCAATAATCAATCCAACGAATGATTTGAGGTTGATTATGCTCGACCGTGAAGGCTTCCGGCCCAACGTCGGCATCATCCTGCTCAACCACAAGAACGAGGTGTTCTGGGGCAAGCGCATACGCACCCATTCTTGGCAGTTCCCCCAAGGGGGCATCAAGCATGGCGAAACGCCCGAGCAGGCGATGTTCAGAGAGCTGCATGAGGAAGTGGGCCTCACCGCAGACCACGTGCGCATCATCGCGCGCACCCGCGACTGGCTGCGCTACGAGGTTCCCGATCACTTCATCCGGCGCGACGCGCGCGGCCACTATCGCGGGCAGAAACAGATCTGGTTCCTGCTCCAGATGACCGGTCGCGACAGCGACATGAATCTGCGCGCGACCGACCACCCCGAGTTCGATGCCTGGCGCTGGAACGAGTACTGGGTGCCACTGGAAGCGGTGATCGAGTTCAAGCGCGGCGTCTATCAGATGGCGTTGACCGAACTCGCCCGCTTCCTGCCGCGGCTCAACCATCACAATCGCTATCTGCGGGCGGGCATGCGGCCGCCACCGCGCGGTGATCGGCATGGCGGGCCCAACGAGCAGGATCATCACCGGCACGACCGCGTCGACCCTCGGCCTCACGAGCAGGAAGTCGTCGCTCACGCCGCGGATGGTCATTCCCAGGAAGCCCGCGAGCGTCGCGATGCCGCCTCGCCGGTTGCCGCCCCCCAAACCGGTTCGGTGGAGCCGGCGAAGGACTGATCGGACCGGCGCCGCCCTGGAGGCGGCGGAGCGGGCAAGACAAAGGCGCCCTCGGGCGCCTTTCTTCTGGGTCGTGGTTGGATGCTCGCGCCGATCAATCAGCGCAGCACGAGGTTGTCGCGGTGGATCAGCTCGGGCTCGGCGGCGTAACCCAGCACCCGCTCGATGTCGAAGGACGGCTTGCGCGCGATCAGCCGCGCCTCGGCGCTGCCGTAGTTGGTCAGGCCGCGCGCCAATTCCTTGCCCGCCAGGTCGATGACCGCGATGACGTCGCCGCGATGGAACTCGCCGGACACCTCCTGCACGCCGATCGGCAGCAGGCTCTTGCCTTCGTCGCGCAGCTTGATTGCCGCGCCGGCATCGACGACCACCTTCCCTCGCAACTGCAGATGGTCGACCATCCACTGCTTGCGCGCCGCCAGCTTGGCGGTCGACGCCATCAGGGCCGTGCCGATCGACTCGCCGTGCGCCAGTCGCAGCAGCACGTCGGGCTCCCGGCCCCAGGCGATCACGGTGTTGGCGCCGCTGCTCGCCGCCCGCTTGGCCGCCAGGATCTTGGTGATCATCCCGCCCCGCCCGATGCTCGATCCCGCGCCGCCGGCCATCTCTTCCAGCTCGGGTCTGCCAGCGGTCGCGCGATCGATGAAGCGCGCGTTCGGGTCCTTGCGCGGGTCGGCGGAATACAGGCCCTTCTGGTCCGTCAGGATCACCAGGGCGTCCGCCTCGACCAGGTTCGCCACCAGCGCGCCCAGCGTGTCGTTGTCACCGAACTTGATCTCGTCGTTGACGACCGTATCGTTCTCGTTGATGACCGGCAGCACACGATGCTGCAGCAGCGCCAGCAAGGTCGAGCGCGCGTTCAGGTAGCGCTCGCGATCGGCCAGGTCGGCATGCGTCAGCAGCACCTGCGCGCTGGTGAGCCCCTGTTCGCGCAGCTTGGTCTCGTACATCTGCGCCAGGCCCATCTGGCCGACGGCGGCGGCGGCCTGCAACTCGTGCAGCTCCTTCGGCCGGCTGGCCCAGCCCAGGCGCTTCATGCCTTCGGCGATCGCGCCGCTGGAGACCATCACCACCTCGCGGCCCTCGCGGGCCAGTTCCGCCAATTGGCGGCACCAGTTGCCGATGGCCTCGGCGTCCACGCCTCGCCCCTCGTTGGTCACCAGGCTGGAGCCCACCTTCACGACGATCCGTCGCGCGTCCCGCAGGACACCAGTCAATTCGCCGTTCAGGTTGCCGTTGCTCATGCGATGGGAGGATGAGGGAGTCGTGGACCGAAGCCGGAAGTCAGGGCGATGCCGGAGACGCGTTCAGGGCAGCGGGTCGAAGCGCGGATCGCGTTCGGGCGGCTTCTCCGCCTTTTCCGCCTTGTCGGCCTTCTTGCCGCGCGGCGTCTTCGCGGGCGTCGCCCCGGCGGACTCCGCCTTCGCCGCCTTGATCACCTTGGCCTTGGCGGCGCGCGTCTTGCGCGTTTCCTGGAAGGCCTTGGGAGGATCGATCGTCGGCTCGTCGAAGCGCGCATCCGGGTCCTCGACCGGCGGCGCCTGGATCGCGGCGACGTGATCGTAGATGGCGCGGATCAACGGCTCGCAGCCCTCGCGCGTCAGCGCGGAGATCTCGAACACCGGCCCCTTCCACTTGTAGCGCTTGACGAAGTCCTTCACGCGGGCGGCGCGCTCCTCGGCCGGCACCATGTCCAGCTTGTTGAGCACCAGCCACCGCGGCTTCTCGTACAACGCCTCGTCGTACTTCTTCAGTTCCTTGACGATGGCCTTGGCCTCCGCGACCGGATCCACGTCGGGATTGAACGGCGCCAGGTCGACCACATGCAGCAGCACGCGCGTGCGCTGCAGGTGGCGCAGGAACTGGTGACCCAGGCCGGCGCCTTCGGCGGCGCCCTCGATCAGGCCCGGGATGTCGGCGATGACGAAGCTCTTCTCCGGCCCGACGCGCACCACGCCCAGGTTGGGATACAGCGTGGTGAAGGGGTAATCGGCAATCTTGGGGCGGGCATTCGAGACGGCCGCGATCAGCGTCGACTTGCCGGCGTTGGGCTGGCCGAGCAGGCCGACGTCGGCCAGCACGCGCAGTTCCATCTTGATCTTCTTGACCTCGCCCGGCCAGCCGGGCGTCTTCTGACGCGGCGCGCGGTTGGTCGAGGTCTTGAAATGCAGGTTGCCGAAGCCGCCATCGCCGCCCTTGGCCAGCAGCACCGGCACATCGGGCTCGAGCAGCTCCGCGATGATCTCGTCGGTCTCGAGGTCCCGCACGATGGTGCCGACCGGCACCTTCAGCATGATGTCCTCGGCGGCGGCGCCGAACTGGTCCGAACCCCGGCCCGCTTCGCCGTTGCGCGCCTCGTGGCGCCGCGCATAGCGGTAGTCGATCAACGTATTGAGGTTGCGATCGGCCACCGCATAGACGCTGCCGCCGCGGCCGCCGTCGCCCCCGTCCGGACCGCCGAAGGGAATGAACTTCTCGCGGCGGAAACTGGCGCAGCCCGCACCGCCGTTGCCGGCGGCGATATCGATGGTGGCTTCGTCAACGAACTTCATGGATGGCCTTCAGTCCCGGAGCGGGGCTATCGTAATTCAGGCCCCCGCGCTCCCGCGCGAGGACATGCTTTGAATCGGAGCGAGTCAGGTTTCGCCGGAACTCGCGGTCGGCGCGGGAACCCTAAGTCACGGGCCCCGAAAAAACAAAGCCCCGGACGAAGCCGGGGCTCTGGGTCCGCCGGAAGCGGAAGACCAGGTCTTCCGCCCGCGGCGTCAGGACATCAACGCGCTCAGGCCGCCGTGACGACGACGGTGGAGCGGCTGTTTTCGCCCTTGACGGTGAAGGACACCGTGCCGTCGATCAGCGCGAACAGCGTGTGGTCCTTGCCCATGCCCACGTTGGTGCCGGCGTGGAACTTCGTGCCGCGCTGGCGGACGATGATCGAGCCTGCCGAGACGGTCTGGCCGCCGTACACCTTGACGCCAAGCATCTTCGGCTTCGAGTCGCGGCCGTTTCGTGTCGAGCCGCCGCCCTTTTTCTGTGCCATGGATTACTCCTTGATCAGATTGCGAGTGAGTCGAGGATCAGCCGTTGACCGCGCTGATTTCCAGCTCGGTGAACGTCTGGCGATGGCCTTGGCTCTTCTTGTAGTGCTTGCGACGACGCAGCTTGAAGATGCGCACCTTGTCGTGCTTGCCATGAGCCACCACGGTGGCCTTGACGCTGGCGCCAGCAACCAAGGGAGTCCCGATCTTGAGGTCCGCGCCGTTTCCGACGGCCAGCACCTGGTCAATCACGATCTCTTGGCCAACTTCCGCAGCAATCTGTTCTACCTTGATCTTTTCGCCAGCAGCAACCTTGTATTGCTTGCCACCGGTTTTTATGACCGCGTACATATCAGCCCTTTCACATGCGAGCGATCCACGAAGCGCCATGAGGCACCCTGCCGACCGCCCAAGAAAAAACACCGCATGGAGATGCGGAGCCCGAGAATGTAGCACAGGCACCCCTGTTGATGCAAACCCTGAGACGCGCCCAAGCCCGCAGCCATCGGGCTTCGCGGCCGGCGGAGCGTCCGGATGCGCACTCCGCCACGGGTCGTCACGGCGCTGCCCAGCCGCGCGGGTGCGCAAGAGCGCGTGGCTCGGCCAGCGCCTCGCGCGGGCCTTCCTATAATCCGCGCTTCCCCTCACCGTGAGTCCAGAGTGCAACCCATTGCCTCTACCCCTGTTGCCGAGGTCCTCGAGGCGCTGAATGCGCAGATGAACGAAGTCGATGCCGTGATCGCGCAGCGGCTTCGATCGGACGTCGCGCTGATCAACCAGATTTCCGCGTACATCATTCACGCTGGCGGCAAGCGGATGCGGCCCAAGCTGGTGCTGATGTTCGCCAACGCGCTGGGCGCCGACTCCCCCGCCAGCCGCGAGCTCGCGGCGGTCGTCGAATTCATCCACACCGCGACCCTGCTTCACGACGATGTCGTCGACGAGTCCGCGCTGCGCCGCGGCAAGCAGACGGCCAACGCGCTGTTCGGCAACGCGGCCAGCGTGCTGGTGGGCGACTTCCTGTATTCGCGCGCCTTCCAGATGATGGTGTCGGTGAATCGCATGCGCGTGCTCGAGGTGCTGGCCGATGCGACCAACGTCATCGCCGAAGGCGAAGTCCTGCAGCTCATGAACATGCATGACCCGGACGTTGCGGTCGACAGCTATCTGCGCGTCATCCGCTACAAGACGGCCAAGCTGTTCGAGGCCAGCGCGCGCCTGGGCGCGGTGCTCGCCGATGCGCCCCCCACCCTGGAGGAAGCCTGCGCCGGATACGGCCGCTCGCTGGGCACCGCCTTCCAGCTGATCGACGATGCGCTGGACTATGAGGGCACCAGCGATTCACTGGGCAAGAACGTCGGGGACGACCTGCGCGAAGGCAAGCCCACGCTGCCACTGCTGATCGCCATGGAACGCGGGACCGACGACGACCGCGCCCTGATCCGCCACGCGATCGAGCATGGCGAGGTGGAACGGCTGCAGGACATCGTCGCGATCGTGCGCCGCACCGGCGCACTGGAGGCGACCCGCGAGGCCGCCCGCGCGGAAGTCGCACAGGCGCGACAACATTTGTCGGCGCTCCCCCTTTCCAAGTGGAAAGAAAGCCTGCTAGAATTTGCGGCTCAGTCGGTAGAGAGAAGTTCTTGAACAAACTCTCGATCGAATGACCAAAACGGGGTGTAGCTTAGCCTGGTAGAGCGCTACGTTCGGGACGTAGAGGCCGGAGGTTCGAATCCTCTCACCCCGACCAGGATTCAAAAAGGCCCAAGTGGATCGACCACTTGGGCTTTTTCCTTTTCGGCGCTCCGCGTCGACGCATTCAGCACCTTGCGCCGCCACCCTCGCACCGGGTTCCGCGGCAGATCCCAGGCCCCTGCTACCGAAGACAGCACCAACATCGCACCGTTGGGAATCGGACAGGACATGCCCCCGTCCGCTCCCTACATTCACCCTGCGGCAACGGCCTGCGACGGGCGCATATCCAGGGTCAGCCGGCAGCGCCGTCCGCACTGCCAAGGATCTGATCATGCAAGGCTCCCGCCCCTCCTTCTCGTTGCCCGGCCCCGATGCCGGCACTCCCTCCCGCATGCTTGTCGCAGCGCTGATCGCCACGGCATTCACCCCCCACGAGGCCTTCGCGGCATGCACCGGCACGGCCGGCGCCTGGCTGCAAGCGAGCGACGGCACAACTTGCACCGCCAGCGGCAGCTACTCGAGCACCGGCGCCGCTTCCGGCATGGGCGCCCTGTCCTCGGTTGGCGGCGGCGTGATCAATGCCGCGACCGCCACCACCGTGACCCTGTCGAGCAACGGCCGTTCCGGCGCCTACGCGACCGGCGCCGGCTCGCAGGTCAACTTGCGGGGAGGCGCCACCATCAGCCGCGCCCCCACCGGCAGCGGCAATCAGGGTCTCGTCGCTGATGGCGGCGCGACCCTCACGGTCGACGGGCCGTTGACGATCACGCTGCCCAACGGTTCGGGCAACCACGGCGTCCTGGTCCAGGACGCCGGCAGCACGATCACGCTCAATGGCACGACCCAGATCACCATGGGTCGCGGCAGCGCCTACTCGCCGGGCCTGCGCGCCATTGGCGGGACATTGATCGTCAACGGCGATGTGACCGTCAGCACCGCGGGCGATTCGAGATCCGACGCCGTTGTCGCCGACACCGGCGGAACCGTCACGCTGAACGGCGCAGCGAACCTCAGCACCAGTGGCCTCCAGGCCTCGGGCCTGAAAGTGAAGACGGCGGGAACCATCACCTACAACGGCCCGACCACGATCACCGTCAGCAGCCTCAATGGATCCGGCATCCGGACGGTGACCGCGGGCATCGTGAATGCCGGCGCTTCCTCGACCACCACGATCGATGTCAGCGGCGTCAATGGGCAAGGCGTCTCGGCAAGAGACATCGGGTCGCAGGTGAACCTGGCCGGCGCGGTGACGATCAATGTCACCGGCGTCACGCGGGCAGATGTTCCGGCCGGCAACCCGGAGTCCTACGCGGCCGGTCTGCTGGCCGACCTGGGCGGCGCCATCAACGCGACGGGAGCGCTGCATGTCGCCACGAACGACGCCACCAGCTTCGGCGCGCTGCTCGTCGCCGACAACGCCGCGATCGCAGCCACCGGCGGTGGCACGATCAGCGCGGCGGGCACCGCCATCGGTTTCGCGCCGGGCGCTTCCCAGCAGGCCCGCTTCGACCGCTTCGTCATTACCAACGCGTCGGGCGACCTCGTTCGCGCCGAGGGCGCCGCCGGCGGCGCGCTGACCCTGAACGACAGCACGGCCACCGCCATCGCGGGAAGCAACGTGATCAGCGCCGTCAACGGCAGCACGTTCACCGCAACGGCAAGTCGCAGCACCTTGAACGGCAACCTCGCCGCCGATGCCTCCAGTGTCCTGAACGCCCGCCTGCTCGAGTCGTCGCGTCTCGCCGGCAGCATCGCGGGAGCCCATCTCGTCGTCGACGGCACCAGCCAGTGGACGATGACCGCCAACTCCACGTTGAGCGGACTCGATCTCGCCGGCCACATCGCCACCCCCGGCCCCGGGCAGGTCTTCACCCCCCGCACCCTGACCGTCGCGGGCAACTGGGCCGGCCAGGGCGGCACGGTGCAGTTGCACACCGCGCTGGGCAGCTCTGACTCGCAGACCGACCGCATCGTGGTCGATGGCGGCACGGTGAGCGGCAGCACCACGCTGCGGATCACCAACGTCGGCGGCCTGGGCGCCCCGACCACCGGAGACGGCATCCGGATCGTCGAGGCGATCAACGGGGCCACGACGACGGCCCAGACCAGCAAGGACGCCTTCACGCTGGACGGCGGTCATGTGGACGCCGGCGCGTACAGGTACAGGCTCCGGGCGGCCGATGCGACTGGCGCCGGCGAAGACTGGTATCTGCGCTCGACCTACCGGACCGATGCGGCGCTCTTTGCCGCATTGCCGGCGCAACTGCGCCAGGCGGACCTGGCCATGCTGGGCAACCTGCACCGGCGCATGGGCGACGACACCGGCGACGCCGGTCGTCGCGCCTGGGCTCGCGCCGTCTACAGCGACCTCGACATCCGCCAGGCCGGCGACATCGCCCCGCGGAGTCAGGGACACGTCTCCGGCCTGCAGGCCGGCACTGACCTGCTGGTGAACGGCGCCTGGCGCGCGGGCGTCTTCCTCGGCCTGATGGACGGTCGGACCGACGTGGACGGCCAACTCGGGGGCAGCCAGGAGCGGGCCGGCAGCACCGGCCTGCAGTCGCGCCATCTCGGTGGCTACGCGACCTGGAGCGGTCCGAATGGCTTCTATGCCGATGGCGTGCTCCAGTTCGGCCGCCATCGCTACAGCATGCGTCCGGAGGACGACACCAACTCGACCGCCCGCGCCCGTGGCGTCACGGTCTCCCTCGAAGCCGGCAAGTCGCAACCCGTCGCTGCCGGATGGAGCCTCGAGCCCCAAGCGCAGGTGATCTATCAGGCGAGCCGCTTCGACGACGCACAAATCAGCGGCGCCACCGTGCAGCAACAACCGCAGGGCCGATGGACGGGCCGGCTGGGCCTGCGCCTCAAGGGCGACGTCGCCACCGGCGCCGGCCGCCTGCAACCCTACGCGCGCCTCAACCTGTACCGCACGAGCGGCGGACACGACCTCACGCGGTTCGTCGGACCGGCATGGACGACTGACCTCGCCACCGGCACCAGCGCCAGCGCTGCAGAGCTCGCGGCCGGCTTCACGCTGACCCTTTCGCCGACGGCCAGCGCCTACGGCGAAATGGGCCACGTGGCGGCGATCGGCGGCGAGTCGCGTTTCAGCTCGTCGCTGCAGGGCAGCGTGGGGCTGAAACTCCGCTGGTAGCCTTCCCGCCTTCGCACATTTCCCGCTCAATTTCCAGTGCCCAACGCCGAAATTGCACGGAGCGTCTGACTTCAGTGAATGCCCGGGGCATCCCCGGCGTCACCCCTTCGTTCAAGGGGGTAAAGTGAGAGGTCGTTCCGGCGCCAGCGCCGGGCATCAGGCAAGACCCAACCGATGGCGATATCCGTGGACACCACATTGGCCGAACCCCCTCAGTCCGCCCTGTCCGGCGTTGCCCGCGTGCTGGTGCATGCCGGCAAGCTCAAGCCGCAGGCCGCCGAGGACCTGGTCAAGCTGGCGCGGGAGAAGAAGACCAGCTTCGTCAACGCGGTCATGGCATCGGGGACCGTGTCGCCCTCGGACCTGGCCCATACGCTCTCGCACGCGCTGGCGCTGCCGCTGCTGGACCTGAACGCGGTCGACGCGCACAAGCTCCCGCAGAACATCATCGACGCCAAGCTGGCCACCCAGTACCAGGTCGTCGTGCTGGCACGGCGGGGCAACCGGCTCTTCATCGGCGGCGCCGATCCGACGGAGCAGGAGGCGGTCGAACGCATCAAGTTCGCGACCCAGCTGACCCCCGAATGGATCATCGTCGAGCACGACAAGCTCGCGAAGCTGCTGGGCATCACGGCCGCGTCGACGGCCGAGGCGCTGGAGGCGATCTCCGGCGAGGACTTCGACTTCGACATCGCCGAGGAAGACGCCCCGCCGCCGGAAGAGTCGCAGGACATCACCGACGTGGAGGACGCGCCGGTCGTGCGCTTCCTGCAGAAGATGCTGGTCGACGCCATCAACATGCGGGCATCGGACCTCCACTTCGAGCCGTTCGAGTACCACTACCGCGTGCGCTTCCGCGTCGACGGCGAACTGCGCGAGATCACCCAGCCGCCGATCGCGATCAAGGACAAGCTGTCCTCGCGCATCAAGGTCATCTCGCGGCTGGACATCTCCGAACGCCGTGTCCCGCAGGACGGCCGGATGAAGCTGAAGTTCGGCTCCAAGGCCATCGACTTCCGGGTCTCGACGCTGCCGACGCTGTTCGGTGAAAAGATCGTGATCCGGATCCTGGACCCGTCGTCGGCGAAGCTGGGCATCGAGGCGCTGGGCTACGAGAAGATCGAGAAGGAGCGGTTGCTGCAGTGCATCCACCGCCCCTACGGGATGATCCTGGTCACCGGGCCGACCGGCTCCGGCAAGACGGTGTCGCTGTACACCTGCCTGAACATCCTGAACCAGCCCGGCACCAACATCTCGACCGTCGAGGACCCGGCGGAAATCAACCTGCCCGGCATCAACCAGGTCAACGTCAACGACAAGGCGGGACTGACCTTCTCCGCGGCGCTCAAGGCCTTCCTGCGCCAGGATCCCGACATCATCATGGTCGGTGAGATCCGCGACCTGGAAACGGCCGACATCGCCATCAAGGCGGCGCAGACCGGCCACATGGTGATGTCGACGCTGCACACGAACGACGCGCCCACCACCCTCACGCGTCTGCTGAACATGGGCGTGGCCCCGTTCAACATCGCCTCTAGCGTCCTGCTGATCACCGCCCAGCGCCTGGCCCGGCGGCTGTGCGAAAACTGCAAGGCGCCGGCCGAGTACCCCCGCGAGGCGCTGGTCCGCGCCGGGTTCGCCGAAGAGGAACTCGACGGCAGCTGGAAGCCCTATCGCGCCGTTGGCTGCTCGAATTGCAACAATGGTTATCGAGGCCGTGTCGGTCTTTACCAAGTGATGCCCATCAGCGAGGCGATTCAGCGGATCATCCTGTCCGAGGGAACGGCCATGGACATCGCCGAGCAGGCCCGCGCGGATGGCGTGCGGGACTTGCGGCAGTCCGGGCTGGTCAAGGTCCGGGCGGGCGTCACGACACTGGAAGAGGTGCTGGCGGCCACCAACGAATGACACCGGCGACCTGACGCGGCGTCCTCGGACGCCGCGTTCGCGCGTCTGGCGTCTGGCCACCGGGACCGTTCGAACGAATCAAAGATTGGGAGCGCCAGTCCCCTGGCGCGACGGCAGGAGGTGATATGGCGACGACCACCGCAAGCGGCAAGAGCGCGACCAGCAAGAACATCAAGGAATTCGTCTTCGAGTGGGAAGGCAAGGACCGCAACGGCAAGATCGTGCGCGGCGAGATGCGCGCTGGCGGCGAAGCCGTCATCAGCGCCTCGTTGCGGCGCCAGGGCATCCTGGTCACCAAGGTCAAGAAGCGGCGCAGCTCGGGCGGCAAGTCCATCAAGCAGAAGGACATCGCCGTCTTCACGCGCCAGCTGGCGACGATGATGCGCGCCGGCGTGCCGCTGCTGCAGGCCTTCGACATCGTCGCCCGGGGCAGTCCCAACCCCCGCCTGACCAAGCTGCTGACCGACATCCGCCAGGACGTCGAGACCGGCACCTCGCTGTCGGCGGCCTTCCGCAAGCATCCGCTCTACTTCGACGCGCTGTACTGCAACCTGGTCGAGGCCGGCGAGCAGGGCGGTATTCTCGAAGCGCTGCTGGACCGCCTGGCCATCTACCAGGAAAAGACCGTCGCGCTGAAGGGCAAGATCAAGTCGGCGCTGACCTATCCGATCGCGGTGCTGGTGGTGGCCTTCGTCGTGACGGCAGTCATCATGATCTTCGTGATCCCGGCCTTCAAGGACGTGTTCAAGTCCTTCGGCGCCGACCTGCCCGCGCCGACGCTGTTCGTGATGGCCATGTCCGAGATCTTCGTCGCCTACTGGTGGCTGATCTTCGGCGTCATCGGCGGCGGCCTGTACTTCTTCTTCCAGAGCTGGAAACGCTCGGAGAAGATGCAGAAGTTCATGGACCGGCTGCTGCTGAAGATTCCCGTCTTCGGCCAGCTGATCTACAAGTCGGCGGTGGCGCGCTGGACGCGCACGCTGGCGACGATGTTCGCCGCGGGCGTGCCGCTGGTGGAAGCGCTGGACTCGGTGGGCGGCGCCTCCGGCAACGCGGTGTTCGTCGAGGCGACCGAGAAGATCCAGCGTGACGTGTCCACCGGCGCGTCGCTGACGACCTCGATGCAGACGACGGGGATCTTCCCGGTGATGGTTCTGCAGATGTCCTCGATCGGCGAGGAGTCCGGCTCGCTGGACCACATGCTCGGCAAGGCCGCCGACTTCTACGAAGAAGAAGTGGACGATGCGGTGAAGGCGCTGTCCAGCCTGATGGAACCCATCATCATCGTGTTCCTGGGCACGCTGATCGGCGGCATCGTGATCTCGATGTACCTGCCGATCTTCAAGCTCGGCGCGGTGGTGTAAGTGCTGGACCAGAGCCTGCTGGAAGCGCTGCTGTCGCCCGCTTACCTCGGCCTGATCGGCCTGTGCGTCGGCAGCTTCCTGAACGTGGTCATCTACCGGATGCCGGTGATGCTGCATCGGACCTGGCTGTCCGATTGCGCGGACCAACTGGCCCAGGAAGACGACCTGCGCACCCACGCGGGGCTGGATGAGGCCAGGGCCAGGCAACTGGCCGCCTCCGTCGCCCCCTTGCGGGACGCCCTGGACCGCCAGCCCGCGTTCTCGTTGATCCGGCCGGCCTCCCGTTGCCCGCATTGCGGTCACGCCCTGCGCTGGCACGAGAACCTGCCGCTGCTGGGCTGGCTGCGTCTGGGCGGGAAGTGCGCGGCCTGCAAGGCACCGATCTCGCCGCGGTATCCCTTCGTCGAACTGCTGACCGGCCTGCTGTTCGCCGGTATCGCCTGGCGCCTGGGCCCGCAACCGAGCGCCTTGCTCTATTGCGGCTTCGCGGCGGCGCTGGTGGCGCTGGCGGGGATCGACTGGGACACGACGCTGCTGCCGGACAGCATCAACCAGCCCCTGCTGTGGGCCGGACTGGTCGCCGCGCATGCGGGCTGGATCCCGGTGTCCCTGCCGAACGCGCTGATCGGCGCGCTGGCCGGCTACCTGTCGCTCTGGTCGATCTACTGGATCTTCAAGCTGGCCACCGGCAAGGAAGGCATGGGCTACGGCGACTTCAAGCTGCTGGCCGCCCTGGGCGCGTGGCTGGGTTGGCAGATGGTGCTGCCGGTCGCGCTGTTCGCCTCGCTGATCGGTGCGGTGGTCGGCATCGCGCTCAAGCTGCGCGGCGGCTTGCGCGAGGGCCGCTATGTCCCGTTCGGCCCGTTCCTGGCGGGCGGCGCGCTCGCGGTGCTGCTGATCGGCACCGCCGAAGTCACCGCCTGGCTCGGTCTGCAGGCGATCTGATCCCGTCCGCCGGGCCTCCCATGCGCATCGGACTCACCGGCGGCATCGGCAGCGGCAAAAGCACCGTCGCGGCCGCGCTGGTGGAACTTGGCGGCGCGCTGCTCGTCGACACCGACGCCATCTCGCGCGCATTGACGGCCCCGGGCGGGGGCGCGATGGCGGCGATCGAAGCCTGGTTCGGCCGACCGTTCGTTGCCAGCGATGGCGCGCTGGACCGCGCCGCGATGCGCGACCTGGCCTTCCGCGATCCCGCTGCCAAACAGGCGCTCGAAGGCATCCTCCATCCGATGATCGGCGCCGAGACGGCGCGGCAGGCCGCGCTCGCCGTGCCCGGCCAGCGGGTCGTCTTCGACGTGCCCTTGCTGGTCGAGTCGGGCCGCTGGCGACGCCTCGTGGACCGCGTGCTGGTGGTCGACTGCGACGAGTCCACCCAGATCGCCCGGGTGATGGCCCGGTCCGGCCTGAGCGAGGGCGCCGTGCGGGCCATCCTCGCCCAGCAGGCGACGCGGGCGCAGCGTCGCGCCGCCGCCGATGCGGTGATCCACAACGACGGCCTGACCCTGTCGCAACTGCGAGAAGAAGTCGGCCAACTGCTGACCAGTCCCCTGTTCTGACCACCCCTCACCCGGCCAGGGTGATGCATCGGCGCACTGTGGAACAATGGCCCCTTGCCGCAAAGGGATGGTCGACTTGGTCCTCTACGAATATCCGTTCAACGAGAGCATCCGCACGATGCTCAGACTCGAACACCTGTTCGATCGGCTCGGTCAGCTGATGGCGCGCGACACCGCGATGGATCACCACTTCGCGTTGGCCACCATCTTCGAGGTCATGGATGTCGCCTCGCGCGCCGACCTGAAGGCCGACCTGCTCAAGGAGCTGGAACGCCACCGCACGCAGTTCAACGGCTACCGCGGCAATCCCGCGGTCTCGGAAGCGGTGCTGGACGAGGTGGTCGGCCGGATCGACGCCGCGTTCGACAAGCTCAACCAGTTGCCGGGCAAGGCGGGCCACGCGCTCACCACGAACGAATGGCTGATGAGCATCCGGAGCCGGATCTCCATCCCGGGCGGCACCTGCGAATTCGACCTGCCGGCCTACTACGCTTGGCAGCAACTGCTGCCGGTGCGCCGGCGCAATGACCTCATGCAGTGGGCCCAGACGCTGATGCCGATGGCCGAGGCGCTCAACGTCCTGCTTGGCTTGCTGCGGGACAGTGGCTCGCCGCACAAGGTGGCGGCGCACGGCGGCCAGTACCAGCAGAGCCTGCCGCCGGGTCGCAGCTTCCAGCTGCTGCGCATGCGCATTGACCCCAGCTTGGGATTGATTCCGGAAATCAGCGGCCACCGTCTGATGGTTTCGATCCGCCTGATGCGCCAGGACGAGGACGGGCGCTTGAAACCGGCACCCGTCGACGCCACCTTCGAACTCACCCTGTGTTCCTGACAGCCGTACCGTCATGACCGAGCGATTCATCCCCGCCACCCCGGCGCCACGCATCGTCCCCTGCCCGACCTGTGGCGGCGACAGCCTGTTCTCGCCGGACAACCTCTGGCGCCCGTTCTGCAGCGAGCGCTGCCGGCAGATCGACCTGGGCCACTGGTCCGACGAGTCCTTCCGGGTGGCCGCGCCCCCGACGACCGTCGACGAGGACGACGCCTCCAAATGAAAGAACCGGCCCTCGGGCCGGTTCTTCATTGCGCGTCTCAAGCGGGGAGCAACTCCCGCCGCACAAGGTCCTGGCGAGCGAGCTCAGGCGTCGTGAACAGGTGGGTGTGCCACCCGAGTTCCTTCGCCGCGGCGATGTTAGCGGGATGGTCGTCGAGGAAGAGCACCTCGTCCGCCTTCGCGCCGAACTGCGCGAGCGCCAGATCGAAGATGGCCTTCGACGGCTTGGACTCCTTCACCCGGCCCGAGAACACGCCCGACACGAACCAGTCCTTCAGCGGGAAGGTCTGCTCGAGATGGTCCGCATACGGTTCCGGCATGTTGGACAGGAAGTGCAGCGTGTGCCCCTGCGCCTTCAGGTCGCGGATCAGCGCGGCCGTGCCCTCGATCAGCTTGAGTTCCGACGGCACGGCGTCCATCACCGCCACGATCTCCTCGCGCGGCCAGCCGGTGCGGGCGTGGATGCGGTCGGCGGTCGTCGACGCGTCGATCAGCCCCTGGTCGAAGGCGCCCCAGTCGCCGCTGTAGGCCTGGAAGAAATGCTTGGCGACCTCGGCGCCCTCGATCTCATCGGGAACGCGATGGGCCCAGACGCGGGCCAGGAAACTCGGCGGATGCCAGTGGAACAGCACCGCGCCGAAGTCGAACACGATCTTCATCTGAGGGGATCTCTACTGCTGAGGGAGAAGGGGATCAGCCGCGCACCTTGGCGAGCAGCCCGGCGGTCGAGCCGTCCAGGCCCGTCGCGTCGCCGGAGCTCAGGCGCGGTAGCAGGCTGTTGCACAGCGCCTTGCCGAGTTCGACGCCCCACTGGTCGAAGCTGTTGATGTTCCAGATCGCGCCGCTGACGAACACGCGGTGCTCGTACAGCGCGATCAGCGCGCCCAGCGACGACGGCGTCAGCGCGTCCAGCAGCAGCGTCGTGCTCGGACGGTTGCCCGGGAAGCTGCGATGGCGGGCGAGCACCTCGGGATCCAGATCCTTGGATGCGGTGGGTGCCGACTCGGCGCGCGCGGCCTCGGCGGTCTTGCCCTGCATCAGCGCCTGCGACTGCGCCAGGCAGTTCGCGAGCAGCTTGACGTGCTGGTCCTTGAGCTTGTCCAGCAGTTCACCCCGCACGTGGTCACCGAAGTTGGGCGTCTTCACCGCGATGAACTCGACCGGGATCACGTCGGTGCCCTGGTGCAGCATCTGGAAGTAGGCATGCTGGCCATTGGTGCCGGCCTCGCCCCAGACCACCGGGCTGGTGCCGAAGCTCAGCGGATCGCCGGCGCGGTCGACGCCCTTGCCGTTGCTTTCCATCTCCAGCTGCTGCAGATAGGCCGGCAGCCGGCGCAGGCCCTGGTGATACGGCGCCACCGAGCGGCTGCTGAAGCCATGGAAATTGCGGTACCAGACGTCCAGCAGGCCCAGCAGCACGGGGAGATTCTTCTCGAGCGGCGCGCTGCGGAAGTGCTGGTCCATCGCATGCGCGCCGGCCAGCAGCGCGCGGAAGTTGGCCGAGCCCACCGCGATCGCGATCGGCAGGCCGATCACCGACCACAGCGAGTAGCGGCCGCCGACCCAGTCCCAGAAACCGAAAGTCGTATCGATGCCGAACTCGGCCGCGGCCTTGGCGTTGCTGGTCGTCGCGGCGAAATGCCGCGCGATGTCGGTGCCGCCGCTGTTCAGGAACCAGGCCTTGGCGGCCATCGCGTTGGCCAGCGTCTCCTGCGTCGTGAAGGTCTTGGACGCGACGATGAACTGCGTCGTCTTCGGATCGAGACCGCGCAGCACCGGGGCCAGGTCGTGCCCGTCCACGTTGGAGACGAAATGCAGCTTCAGCCCCGCCGGCACATACGACTGCAAGGCCTGCACCACCATCGCCGGACCGAGGTCCGAGCCGCCGATGCCGATATGCACGACATCGGTGATGCCGCTGCTGGCCTGGTCACGCACCCGATCGGCGAAGGCGAGCATGCGATCGAGCGAGGCCTGCACCTCGTCCGAGAACGGCCCCTGGCCGGCCGGCGCGCGCAGCGCCGTGTGCAGCACCGCGCGACCCTCGGTCGCATTGATGGGGTCGCCGTTGAAGAGCGCCTCGCGCTGCGACTCGAGCTTCACGTCCCGGGCCAGCTGCAGCAGCAGTTCCAGCGTGCGGGCGTCGATGCGGTTCTTCGACAGGTCCGCGAACACCTCCGGCGCCTGCAGCGACCAGGCCACAAAGCGGCCAGGGTCGGCCGCGAAGGCCTGGCGCACGTCGAACGCGCGGCCGGATTGCTGGAAATGGCTTTGCAGGGCTGCCCAGGTCGGGCTGCGGTCGCAACGCGGGGACTCGGTCATCGCAGGCTTTCGATCATCTGGTCCAGCTTGCCGGCGTCGGCGGCAAACAGGCGGATGCCTTCGGCCAGCTTCTCGGTGGCCATGGCGTCCTGGTTGAGGGCGAAGCGGAACGCCGCTTCGTTGAAGGAGACCTTGGGCAAATCCAGCGCCTTGGCCGCGTCCGCGTCCAGCGCGTGCGTCAGCGGGGCCTCGCTGGCCTGCAGCTGGGCCAGCAGGTCGGGGCTGATGGTCAGCAGGTCGCAGCCGGCCAGCGCCTGGATCTGGCCGACGTTGCGGAAGCTCGCGCCCATGACCTCGGTCTTGATGCCCTGCTTCTTGAAGTAGTTGTAGATCGCCGTCACCGACTTCACGCCGGGATCGTTCGCGCCGGCGTTGGCCGCTTCGTCCCAGTTCGCGCCGGCGGACTTCTTGTACCAGTCGTAGATCCGGCCGACGAAGGGCGAGATCAGCTGGATGCCGTTCTCGCCGCAGGCCACCGCCTGGCAGAAGGAGAACAGCAGCGTCAGGTTGGTGCGGATGCCTTCGAGCTCGAGCTCGCGCGCGGCCTGGATGCCTTCCCAGGTCGAGGCGATCTTGATCAGCACGCGCTCGCGGCCGATGCCGGCGTCCTCGTACATCTGGATCAGGCGGCGCGCGCGGGCCAGCGTCGCGACGGTGTCGAAGCTCAGGCGCGCGTCCACCTCGGTCGACACACGGCCCGGCACGACCTTCAGGATCTCCAGGCCGAAGGCGACCAGCACCTTGTCGACCACCAGGTCCAGCGCGTCGGTCTTGTTGGCGGCGACGGTGTCCTCGAGCAGGTGGGCATAGTCGGGCGACTGCACCGCCTTGAGGATCAGCGACGGATTGGTCGTCGCGTCACGCGGAGTGAACTGGGCCAGTTGCTTGAAGTTGCCGGTATCGGCGACGACGGTGGTGAAAGCCTTGAGTTGTTCGAGCTGGTTCATGTGCGTGGACGCCTGGGAGGGTCGGGAACGGGACGGAGCGCGTCGGGGTATGCGCTTTGCCCCTCGACGCAGACGGGGAAACCCCCTATTAGAACTGCTTGTGGTCCGCTGCCCGGAGGCTCCGCGCACGTTGACCGGCCCAAGAAACTGGGGCATCATAATTCCGGTAACTCCGTTACATCAAGACATCGCCAACAACTCTTACGCCCGGATGCGGGCGCCGCGCTCATGTCCTTCGATCTCGTCTTTTTTGGTGGCACCGGTGACCTGACCTGGCGCAAGCTGATGCCCGCGCTCTTCCAGGCGTTCCGGCACGGCAAGCTGCCCGAGGGCGGCCGCATCCTGGCCGTCGCGCGCGACGACCAGTCCGACGAGCGCTACCGCGAGTGGCTCAAGGAGCGCTTCCAGGAAGTCGAGGCCGGCAAGCGGCCCAACGACGAGGAGTTCGCCCGCTTCTCCGAGCTGGTGCATTACCGCCGCATGGACCTCTCGCAGCCGGACCATTACGCGCGCCTCAAGGAGTGGCTGGGCGAGCGCAATGCCGACACCGTGGTCTTCTACCTGGCCACCAGCCCGCACCTGTTCACCCAGATCTGCCAGCAACTCGGCGCCGCCGGCCTGAACGGCGACAAGGTGCGCGTCGTGCTGGAAAAGCCGCTGGGCCACGACCTGGCGAGCGCGCAAGAGATCAACCGCGTGGTGCGCTCGGTGTTCGCCGAGACGCAGGCCTTCCGCATCGATCACTACCTGGGCAAGCCCTCGGTGCAGAACCTGATGGCGCTGCGCTTCGGCAACGCGCTGTTCGAGCCGCTGTGGCGCCGCGAGAGCATCGCCAACATCCAGATCACGCTGGCCGAAGGCCTGGGCGTCGGCACCCGCGGGCCGTTCTACGACGGCACCGGCGCGCTGCGCGACATGATCCAGAACCACGCGCTGCAGCTGCTGACGATGATCGCGATGGAGGCGCCCTCCTCCAACGACGCCGACGCCATCCGCGACGAGAAGCTCAAGGTGCTGCGCGCGCTCAAGCCCTTCACCGCCGAGAGCGTCGCACGCGACGTGGTACGCGGCCAGTACCGCGCCGGCAATGTCGATGGCAGGCAGGTGCCGGGCTACCTCGACGAGGGCAAGATCCCCGCCGACAGCCACACCGAGACCTTCGTCGCGCTCAAGACCGAGATCCAGAACTGGCGCTGGGCCGGCGTGCCCTTCTACCTGCGCACCGGTAAGCGCCTGGCGGCGCGCGACGCGCAGATCGTCATCAACTTCCGTCCGGTGCCGCATCCGATCTTCCCGGGCGGCAGCTGCCCCAACCGGCTGATCATCAAGCTGCAGCCCGAGGACGGCCTGGAGCTGCAGCTGATGGCCAACAAGGGCGGCTCCAGCAACGAGGCGCTGAGCCCGGTCTCGCTGGACCTGGACTTCGACAAGGCCTTCGCCCACACCCGCGTGGGCGCCTACGAGCGGCTGCTGCTGGACGCGATCGCGGGGCGCCTGAACCTGTTCGTGCGCAGCGACGAGCAGGAGCAGGCCTGGCGCTGGGTCGAGCCCATCCTCAACTTCTGGAAGCAGGACAGCACCGGCCCGCGCACCTACGTCGCCGGCAGCTGGGGCCCGCCGGCCTCGAGCGCGCTGGTGGCGCGCGACGGCCATTCATGGATCGAGGAATGCTGACGCGATGAGCATGCTCGAACGCATCAAGGCCGCGCTGCCGGCACTGCCGCCGGCGGAGCAGCGGGTCGCCAAGCTGCTGCTGGCGGATCCGCGCTCGTTCGCGAACCTGCCGGTCAGCGAGCTCGCCGACCGCTCGCACGTGAGCAAGCCCACCGTCGTGCGCTTCTGCCGCAGCGTGGGCTACGACGGGCTGGCCGACTTCAAGCTGAAGCTGGCCGGCAGCGTCAACGAGGGCGTGCCCTTCGTGCACCGCGCCGTCGACGAGGACGACAAGCCCGGTGACCTGATCGTCAAGGTGGTGGACAACGCGGTGGCGGCGCTGCTCCATTACCGCAACGACGCGGCGAGCCATGCCTTCGAGCGCGCCATCACGGCGCTGTCGGAGGCGGCGCGCCAGCACCGCCGCATCGAGTTCTATGGCGTCGGCAACTCCGGCATCGTGGCGCAGGACGCGCAGCACAAGTTCTTCCGCCTGGGGGTGAACACCTTCGCGTGCAGTGACGGCCACGTCCAGCTGATGAGCGCGACCATGCTGGACAGCGGCGACTGCGCGGTGATCATCTCCAACTCGGGCCGCAGCCGCGACCTGATGGACGCCGCCGAGATCGCCCGCAAGAAGGGCGCGACGACCATCATCATCACCGCCAGTGGCTCCCCGCTGGCGCAGATGGGACAGCTGCCCGGTCAGGTGCTGCTGGCCGTCGACCACCCCGAGGACTACGACCGCTACAGCCCGATGGTGTCGCGGCTGCTGCACCTGATCGTGGTGGACGTGCTGACCACCGGCGTCGCGCTGCGCCTGGGCGAGAACCTGCGGCCGATGCTGCAGGAGATCAAGCGCAACCTGCGGACCAAGCGCTACGCGCAGTAGGCGGCCGGTCCGCACCCGGCGCCCGGCGCCCGGCGCCGAAAGCGGCCACCCAGAAAGCCGACGGGCCGCTGATCGCGGCCCGTCGTCATTGGTGCTGGCTCGTCATGCCATCTCGGCGGGCGCCGCGACGTCAGGCCAGAACAGATGCTCCAGCGCGTACACCCGGGCCAGTTCACGCAACTCGCGCGGCGCCTGCTGCAGCGTCAGCTGCCAGCCGTCCTGGCCGCACAGGCGCAGCGCGCTGAGCAGCAGGCTGAGCGCGGCGGAGTCGAAGTCGTTCAGGCCGCTCGCGTCCAGCGTGATGCCGCGACCGGCCGCATTGCCGACCTGCGCCAGTTCGGCGCGCAGCGCGCCCTCGAGCCGCGCCCATTCCTCGGGCGCGTTGTCCAGGCGCAGCCGCGACGGCAGCTTGAGCATCGCCTCAGCCCTTCTTGGCGGCGGAGGCGGCCGGCGCGGGGCGGGCGTTGCGCTCGGCCAGCGACTTGATCAGGCCGTCGATGCCCTTGGCATTGATCTCCTGCGCGAAGCTGTTGCGGTACTGGTCGGCCAACCAGATGCCCAGCACGTTCACGTCATAGATCTTCCAGCCGCCGTCGGTCTTCTCGACGCGGTAGTCGAGCTGGATGGGATCGCCCTTGCCCCGGATCTCGGTGCGCACGACCACCTCGGTGTCCTCCGGCGCGGCGCGCATCGGCTTCATCGCGATGGTCTGGTCCTTCACCTGGGTCAGCGCGCCGGCATAGGTGCGCACCAGCAGGGTCTTGAACTCGTCCTGCAGGCGCTGCTTCTGCTCGGGCGTAGCCTGGCGCCAGAAGCGGCCCACGGCCGAGGAGGTGATGCGCTGGAAATCCACGTGCGGCATCACCTTGGTGTTGACCAGCTCCATGACCTTGTTGACGTCGCCAGCCTGGATCGCCTTGTCGCTCTTGACGGCGTCCAGCGTCTCGATGGACAGCTGGCGGATCAGTTGATCCGGCGTCGAGTTGTCCGCGGCGAACGAGGCCAGCGGGCTCAGCGCGGCGATCGACACGATCGCGTTCAGCAGCAGTCGTTTGGTGGCATTCATGCTTGTCCTTTCTCTCTCTTCATGACACGGACCGGCCCACAACGTGGCAGGTCCGGTGCCGGTTCACCGGCCACCCCCGCGGGCGTTACCGGTTGTTGCCAGGATCAGCGGTCGCCCTGCGGGTTGACCGGCTTCTCGTCCGGGGTGATGACTTCGTAGTCGTCGTCATCGTCTTCCTGCTGTTCCTTGTGGGACTTGATGTTGCGACGCTGCAGGTAGGCGTCGCGGACGAAGGTGTACTTGTCCAGCGCGATGCCATCCAGCATGTCGGTCACCCGCAGCAGGTTGGCACGGGTGTTGATCACCTGCAGCGCGGTGATCGCGAACTTGTATTCGCCGTCATCGAAGAGATAGGCCGGCGAATAGTAGGCGTTGACCGGCAGCGCCACCGAGTCCCGCAGCGAGGACGGGCCCAGCAGCGGCCACACGATGTAGGGCCCGGTCTTGACGCCCCAGTAGCCGAGCGTGCGACCGAGGTCCTCGGAGGTCTTCTCCAGGCCCGCCGGCGTGGCGATGTCGATCAGGCCGGCGATGCCGAACACCGAGTTCACCGCGACACGCATCGTCTGCGACGCGCCGTTCTTGAAGCGCCCCTGCAGGAACAGGTTGACCGCCGACCAGGCGTCCGAGAAGTTGCCGAAGAAGTTGTCGACCGCCTGGCGCGCGGGTTGCGGCACGAGATCCGAATAGGCCGTGGCGACCGGGCGCAGCACGTGCTCGTCCAGCTTCTCGTTGAAGTTGAAGACCTTGCGGTTCCAGCTTTCCCAGGGATCCAGGCGGTTGCGCACGCGCGGACCCGGCGCCGGCGCATCCGCCGCGGCTGCGGCCGCACCGGCCTGCCCCGCCGCAGCCGGCTCGGCGGCCGAACCCGACGGGGCCGAGGCGGCTTGATCCTGGCCTTGCGCCGATGCTTCGTCCGCGGCGCTCACCGCCGCCTTGTCCGCGGCATCGACGTCGGCGGCGGCTTGTCTCAGTTCGGCCGGCACGGGGGCCGACAGGGCCAGCGGCGTCGCCAGCGTCACGTCCAGTGGCGGCGCGATCGCCGGGTCGGCCTGGAACTGGGCCATCGCGGGCGCCGCGGCGCCCAGGAGCGCCGCGCTCAGCAGCGCGGCCGCGAGGTCGGTCCGTCGCGCTCCGAGCGCGGGACCGGTCGTGGTGGTGGTCATTGTTTCTCTCCCGAGGCCGGCGCCGCGGAGGCATCGGCCGCCTTGTTATAGAGGAACTGGCCGATCAGGTTCTCCAGCACCACCGCCGACTGCGTCTGCGTGATGATGTCGCCCGCGGCGAGGTTCTTTTCTTCCGCACCCGGCTCCAGTCCGATGTACTGCTCGCCCAGCAGGCCGGAGGTGAGGATCTTGGCCGAGCTGTCCTTGGGGAACGCGACGCCCTGGTTCATGTTCAGGATCACGCGGGCCTGGAAGCTCTTGTCGTCGAAGGCGATGCTGCCCACGCGGCCGACCACGACGCCGGCGCTCTTGACCGCCGCGCCCGGCTTGAGGCCGCCGATGTTGTCGAACTTGGCGGTGACGGTGTAGGTGTCCTGGAAGTTGAGCGTCAGCAGGTTGCCCGCCTTCAGGGCCAGGAACAGCAGGGCCGCGCCGCCCAGCAGCACGAAGAACCCGACCAGCGCGTCATAACGAGAGGATTGCATCAGGCAACTCCAGAAGAACTCTTGATTTCAGTTGTCGGTTCGATGGTCCGCGCGCCGCGCGTCAGATCGAGAACATCATGGCGGTCAGGATGAAGTCCAGGCCCAGCACAGCCAGCGAGGACAACACCACGGTGCGCGTCGTCGCCTGCGACACGCCTTCGGGGGTGGGTTTGCAGGCATATCCCTGCAGCAGCGCGACGAAACTGACGGTCACGCCAAACACGACGCTCTTCACGAAGCCGTTGCCGACGTCCTTGAACACGTCGACGCCGCCTTGCATCTGCGACCAGAACGAACCGGCATCGATGCCGATCAGCGGCACGGCGACCAGCCAGCCGCCGATGATGCCGACGGCCGAGAACACCGCCGCCAGCAAGGGCATCGCGATGAAGCCGGCCCAGAAGCGCGGCGCCAGCACGCGCTGCACCGGGTCGACCGCCATCATCTCCATGGCGCTGAGCTGCTCACCGGCCTTCATCAGGCCGATCTCGGCGGTCAGCGAGGTGCCGGCCCGGCCGGCGAACAGCAGGGCCGCCACCACCGGTCCCAGTTCGCGCACCAGGCTGAGGGCGACCAGCAGGCCGACGGCCTCGGCCGAGCCGTAACGCTGCAGGGTGTAGTAGCCCTGCAGCGCCAGCACGAAACCGACGAACAGCCCGGACACGCCGATGATGGACAGCGAGCGGTTGCCGAGGAAATAGATCTGCTCGCGCACCAGCGCGAAGCGGCGCAGGCACGCGCCCAGGTGCAGCAGCAGGGCGCCGAGCAGCCGCGCCGACCGGCCCCAGTCGCCGAGCTTCAGGCGCAGGCCGCGCCCGATGGAGGTCGCGAGGCCGATCATGCGGAGATCTCCTGGGGCAGCCCGAAGTCTTCGCGCACCGGCTTGGCGGGCTGATGGAAGCGCACCGGACCGTCGGACTCGGCATTGACGAACTGGTGCACCAGCGGATCCTGGCTGTGACGCAGCTCCTCCGGCGTGCCCTGGGCGACGACGCCGCCGTTGGCGACCATCACCACGTGGTCGGCGATGCCGAAGGTTTCATGGATGTCGTGCGAGACGATGACGCTGGTCAGGCCGAGCGCGTCGTTCAGGTCGCGGATCAGGCGGGCGGTGACGCCCAGCGAGATCGGATCCAGGCCCGCGAAGGGCTCGTCGTAGAGCACCAGGTCGGGATCCAGCGCGATGGCACGCGCCAGCGCGACCCGGCGCGCCATGCCGCCGGAGACCTCGTTGGGCATCAGGTCACGGGCGCCGCGCAGGCCGACCGCGTTGAGCTTCATCAGGACCAGGTCGCGGATCATCGGCTCGGGCAGGCGGGCGTGCTCGCGCAACGGGAAGGCGACGTTCTCGAACACGCTGAGGTCGGTGAACAGAGCGCCGAACTGGAACAGCATGCCCATGCGCCGGCGCTGGGCGTAGAGCTGGGTCTGGTCCATCGGCGCCAGGTCCTGCCCGTCGAACAGCACTTGCCCGGACTGCGGGCGCAGTTGTCGGGTCAACAGCCGCAGCAGCGTCGTCTTGCCGCCGCCGGAGGATCCGATCAGCGCCATCACCTTGCCGCGCGGCAGGGTGACGTTGACGTCCTTCAGGATGACCCGGTCGCCATAACCGACAGTCACGCCCTTCACCTCGATCAGCGGGCGGGCGTCAGGGGAGGAAGAGGGATCGGTGAATGCCATTTCTTGGAATAGATCCGGGACGATGCCGGGCGGCAGGCGTCCGGGAGCCGGGATCATAGGGTAAAGCCCGAATTGATGCCGGAGGACACCTGGGGCGGGGTGGCGATATGCGACAGCCCGATGAAGGGGGATTGACGCCGGGATCGAGGGCTTCGCGACGCGTAACCGCTGGTCACAATGGGCCCGCGTGCGTGGCTTGCCGGTGGGCGGGGCCGGTGCGCGAGACGCCCGGCGACGCTTGCACAAGGCGTCGACGGGCGCCAAACCGTGACGGACGTCACAGTCCAAGGCCGCCGCGAGACGGGCGGAATCCGAGGCACGACGAGCGGCCTCGCCTTCCAGGGGCGGCTGCCGATAATTTCAGCAAACAGGAGCGCTTATGTTCGGGAACTTTTCGTCGCCGGCTCGCCGGTCCACGTCGCGTGGCTTCACGCTGATCGAGTTGATGATCGTGGTGGCGATCGTGGGCATCCTGGCGGCGATCGCGCTGCCGAGCTACCGGTCGTACTACATGCGCGGCGCCCTCGCCGACGCGGCCACCGGCCTGACGATGATGCGGGCCGACATGGAAGCCTACTACCAGAACTTCCGCACCTATGCGGCCAGCGGTTCGGCCACGCCGCCGTGCTCGACGCCTCGCAAGAACGGCAAGTTCACGATCGGCTGCGACGCGCCAGGCGCCAGCTCCTACACGCTGAAGGCCACCAGCACCGAAACGCTGCTGAAGGATTTCGTCTTCACCGTCGACCAGGCGGACAAGCGCCAGACCACCGGCGCGCCCACGGGCTGGAACACCTGCACCAGCCGGTGGGTGATGGTGAAGGGTGAAGCATGCTGAGGACGAAGGGCCGCGCGTCACGCGGGTTCTCGTTGATCGAGCTGATGATCGTCCTGGCGATCATCGGCCTGACGACGGCCCTGGCCGCGCCGACGATGAGATCCTGGGCCACCAACGCCCAGATCCGGACCGCTGGCAGCGGGTTGTCCACCAGCCTGCGCAACGCGCAGGCCCAGGCCATCAACTCCTACCAGCCGGTGGTCTTCTACCGCACCGACGATTCCAGCTGCGCGCTCAACTCGACCGCGTCCGCCACGGGCCGATTCTGGGTGGTCCAGCTGATCGCGAACCCGTTGATCACCCAACCCGCGCCCACGCAGCCGCTCCAGTGCGGTTCGGTGACGGATGCGACCTCCAACATCACCATCACCGGACCGACGGCAGTCTGCTTCGGCCCCAACGGGCGGCCCGTGATGCTCAACGCCCCGGTGGCCGGCGCCTCCTGCAACGTCAATGCCGATGGCAACTCGATCTACTGGATCGACTCCAGTTCGACAGCCGCCAATCAGAAGAAGCTGTCCGTCTGGGTGACCCTGGGCGGGACGGTGCGTCTGTGCGACCGCGAGCGTCTGCTGTCGGACTCCGAACCCGACGGCTGTGAAGCCGTCAACAAGGCGGCCACCGAATGAACACCTTCTCACCAAGTCGCGCGCGGCGCCCTTCCCGGGCGCGCGCCCGAGGCATGACGCTGATCGAATTGATGGTCGCGATGCTGGTCATGACGATCGGCATCGTGGGCCTGGTCGCGCTGATGGCCCGTGCCTCGCAGGCCAGTTCCGGCGCCGATGAAAACCAGCGTGCGGCCACCCTGGCCTCGGAAATGGCCAACGACATGTGGCTCTACAACACGAGCCTGCCGCCCACCATCGCTGCATGGCAGGCGCGCGTCTCGGCCTCCGGCCTCGTCGGCGCGAAGGGCGATGTTGCCGATGCGCCGGTCGGGACGCTCGCGAACACCAAGCGCATCACGATCACGTGGAAGACGCCTGCCGGCGATGCGCGTACGTACTACACCGACGTGCGATTGAACTGACCATGACGATGCATCGCCGTCCCCTCCTCCGCCGTGGCGCCATGCGCGCGGCCTTCGGCTTCACCCTGGTCGAGCTGCTGATCTCGATGACGATCGGCCTGGTGCTCATGGCCGCGCTCGGCATCATGATGAACGCCTTCGACAAGTCGAAGCGCCAGAGCGCCACCACTTCCGACCTGGCCCAGAACAGCGGCTACCTGTCCTACGACCTGGACCGCCAGCTGCGCAGCATCGGTTCCGGCCTGTTCCAGAACCAGGCCCTGAGCTTCGGCTGCCCGCTCGATGTCGCGCGCAATGGCGCGCCGATCCTGCCGCGCCAGTCGGCTTTCCCCGCCCCGTTCCAGAACGTTCCGGGGGCCGTGGCGGCGATGCCCATCGTTGTCTATGCGGGACTCGGATTCGACGCGAAGTTCGGCAACGGTCCGTCCGACGTCATCCAGATCATGACCACCTCCGCGGGCATGAGCGAAGCGCCCCAGGAAGTGGTCACCGGCACCGTGCAGGTGAACGCCTTCAACATGAACAACACGCTGGGCCTTCGCGGCGGCGACCTGCTGATGCTCACCGAGCTCTCGCGCCGCTGCCTGATCACCCAGGTGGCGCCGAACTTCGTCGGCTCCGCCGCCCCGGGCGTGCCGCTCGACGGCCCCTACTACGCGGCCGCGGTCGGGACCAACAACCTGGTCAGCTACGGCGTGTCCAGTCCCTTGAGCGTGACCAACCTCGGCAACATCAATGGCAACCAGCCCCATTTCCAGCTGATCGGCATCAATGACAAGCGGCAACTGGTCGCCTACGACATGCTGCAGATGAACAACATCCCCAATGCCGACCTCCCGGTGCCGCTGGCCGACAACGTGATCGACTTCCGCGTGCGCTTCGGGGTGGCGCCCGCGGGCAACGGCGTGATCACGAGCTGGGTCAATCCGTCCGCCGCTCCCTACAACGCCGCCGGACTGACCGCGACCCCGGCACTGGGCGCCGACATCGTGGCCGTGAGCATCTCGATGCTGGTGCGCGGGGACCGGATCGAGCGCGACAAGGAATACGTCTCGCCCGGAACCTTCACCATGTTCTCCGCCTTGCCGGCGGCGATGCAGACGACGATCAAGCTCCCCGAGGCCGAGCAGCTTCGCCATTACCGCCTCATCGAACTGACGGTGCCGGTGCGCAACGCCATCCTGACGGCTCCCGCGCGTCCGGTGCCGCCTTGAGCGGACCGTCCCCGTCCGCCGCCGTCCCCATCCCGAGGCCTCCCATGCGTTCCACCGCCCCGACCCTCCCCAAGCGCCAGCGCGGCGTGATCATGGTGATCGCGCTGATCACCCTCGCCGTGCTTCTGATCGGCGCCGCCGCCGCGATGAAATCGATGAACGTGACGCTGGCCAGCGTCGGTTACTTCGGCTTCAAGCGCGAGATGACCAACCAGAGCGAACGCGCCATCCGCCTCGCCAGCACGGCCCTGTCCCCTGGCGGCGCCCTGGCGCTGACCTCGGCGCGCTGGACCAGCAACGCGGCACAGAACTACAGCGCGACGATGCTCCCGAGCGACGCTTCCGGCATTCCGCTGGCGCTGCTGGACACGACCACCGGCGGCGGGCTGTCCGGCCTGGGCAGCTCGGCCAACGAGATCAAGCTGGCCAGCGACAACGTCACCGTCCATTACCTGATCGACCGGCTGTGCTTGAACACCGGCGCCTTCGATCCGGCCAACTGCCAGATGCTGGGCCGGGCCAACAACTTCGGGGCCAAGCCCGGCAATCCGAAGCCGCAGCCCCAACCGACCTATCGCATCACCGTGCGCGTCACCGGCCCGCACAACGCGTACTCGTTCTATCAGAGTACGTTCACCACCTTGAACTGATCAGAGGCCCTCGATGTTCCCCTCTCGTCTTTCCTTGCGCCTGAGCGGCGCCGCGGCCTTGTTGGCCGCGATGTCGATCGCCAATGCGCAGACCGTGCTGGCCGACAAACCGGTGTTCGCCTCCGTCGCGGTGCCGGGCAACCTGGCCCTGGCACTGTCGGTGGAATATCCGACCGCCGTGAGCAACGCCCACACCGACGCGACCTACAACCCGGCGTCGACCTACCTCGGGTACTTCGACCCCAACAAGTGTTACGACTACAGGAAGTCCACGACCGCGATCCCGGTGGACCACTTCGCGCCGACGGCCAAGGCCGCGAGCCACGTCTGCAGCAAGAAGTGGAGCGGCAACTTCCTGAACTACGCCACCATGCAGACCATCGACCCGTTCCGGTGGGCGCTGACCGGTGGGTCGCGGGTGGTCGACACGACGACGGCCACCGTCCTGCAGAAGGCCTATGCCAGCGGCCAGGGCAACACCGGCAACTTCCCCGACCGCTCCATCACCTCGCAGACCATCGTCGCCGGCGCCACGCCACTGGTGGATCAGAACGGCAACGCCTGGAACGGCCTGAAGATGCGTATCCAGGGCCTTGGCGTGAGCATGCGCATCTCCAACAGCGGAGACAACAACAGCGGCAACCCCACGGCCTTCGATCCCACGTCGTCCTCGTGGAACGGCGGCGTCTCGTATCTGGTCGACATCCGCGTCCGCGTCTGCGACAACACGCTGAGCTCGGCGAACAACAGCTACCTGGAACAGAACTGCAAGCCTTACGCCAACAACACGATCTACAAGCCGGAGGGTCTGATTCAGGACTACGCCAGCCAGATCCGGTTCAGCGCGTTCGGCTATCTCAATGACGCCACCCTGGGCCGCGATGGCGGCGTTCTGCGCTCGCGCCAGAAGTACGTCGGTCCGACCAAACCGGTGCCGGGCGGCGATCCCGTCGCGAACGCGCAGCGCGAATGGGATCCGAACACCGGCATCATGGTGGACAACCCCAACGTCGACGCGAGCGCGAACATCAACGACGTGGCGGACATGGCCGCCTACTACGGGGTCAACGTCAGTTACAGCGGGGTGATGAACTACCTGAACAAGTTCGGCGCCTCGGGTTCGTACAAGACCTACGACCCGGTCAGCGAACTCTATTACGCCGCGTTGCGCTACTACCGCAATCTCGGCAACGTCGCCAGCTACTCCGCTCCCAGCAGCAAGACCACGCGGGCCGCGCAGGCCGACGGTTTCCCGGTGATCTCCAACTGGGGCGACCCGATGGAGTATTCCTGCCAGAAGAACTTCATCCTGGGCATCGGCGACGTCAACACCCACGCGGACCGCAACCTGCCGGGCGCGACCGGCTCCTCAGAGCCGACCAAGCCGACCGAAGTGACCGACGACAAGGCCTTCGATGCCGTCGAATGGACCAACCGCGTGGGCAAGCTCAGCGGCGTCAATGCCTCGCTGGGCAATGTCCAGGGCTATAACGGCTGCTGCAACAACAACGGCGCGCTGATCGCGGGCATGGCGTACTGGGCCAACTCGACCGACATCCGCCCGGACGCGGAATCGGACAAGAACTCGGCCGGCATGCAGACCGTGCAGACGTACTGGCTGGACGTGCTCGAGTTCGGCGCCTACAAGTCCAACAACCAGTACTACCTGGCCACGCGCTACGGTGGCGCCAACCTGCCGACGGACTTCAACCCGCTGACCCGCACGACGGACCTGACGCAAGGCTGGTGGCACACCGGCGACAGCAGCGACACCGTCGGCGGTCAACTGCGCCCCGACACCTACTTCACGGCCGCCAAGGCGGACCAGATGGTGAGCGGCCTGTCCAACGCATTCGCGAGCATCGCCTCGCGGATGAAGGCGTACTCGACCGCCTTCAGCACCGCCTCGCAGCAGATCACGGCCGCCGGCGTGGCCAGCTACGCCACTCAGTACGACGCCAAGCAGTGGACCGGCGAGGTCATTGCCAGCACGCTCAGCGCCGCCAACGGCAGCACCGCCACCACGCAGGTCGAGGCCTGGCGCTTCTCCACCAAGCTGGCGGCTCAACTCGCCGGCACGGGCTGGAAGGACGACCGTCGAGTGGTGACCTACAACACCGACACCAAGAGGGCGGTGCGCTTCCAGAAGACCTCCAGCGTGGGCTCCGCTCAGCAGGCCGGCCTGGTCACCAGCTACAACACCACCGACACCACCGACGAGTATGTGAACTACCTGCGCGGGGACCAGTCGAACGAGGGCACCGGCAAGTACCGCACCCGCTCGTCGCTGGTAGGCGACATCGTCAACTCCAAGGTCACCGTGGTCGCTCAACCGTCGATGAACCTGTCGGAAGGTGCCAACCCTGGCTACGCGGCGTACAAGGCGGCTGTCGCCACCAAGAAGCGTCCGAACTACCTGGTGGTGGGCACGAACGCGGGCATGGTGCACGTGATCGATGGCTCGCTGACCGGAAGCACCGCCGGCCGCGAGATCTTCGCCTACATTCCGGGCGCGCTGTTCGCCGGCCCCAGCAACCCGGCCACACCGGGCACCGACGGCCTGGCCATCCTGGGCAATCCCAACTTCAACCACCGCTTCTTCGTCGACGCCCGTCCGACGGCGATGGATGTGGACTTCGGCTATGTCGATGGCCAGCGCGGTGCCGCCGATTGGCACACGATCGTCGTCGGCGGCCTGGGCAAGGGCGGGCGCAGCGTCTACGCGCTGGACCTGACCGACCTGTCGGACGTCACCAGCGAAGACGATGCGGTGCGCAAGGTGCTGTGGGAGTTCACCGCGCCGGACATGGGCATGCTGTTCGGCGAACCCGTGATCACCAAGACGGCCACGCACGGCTGGGTGGTGCTGGTTCCGACCGGCCACAACAATGCTTCCGGCAAGGCCCGCATCTACGTGCTCAACCCGAAGACCGGCGCGATCATCACGACGATCAGCGCGGACGCGCTGTCCGACGACGCCTCTGCCGGCGATCCAGCCGGTCTGAACCAGCTGACGCCGTTCTATCCCGACCTGTCGACGCTGGTGGTCGAGTCGGTCTACGGCGGCGACCTGCGCGGCAATGTCTGGCGTGCGGACCTGCGCTCCGGCAGCAATGGCTATCCCAACCTGGTGAAGGTGGCTCGCGCGGTCGGTCCGAACAACACGCCGCAGCCGATCACCACGGCGGTCGTGCCCATCGGCGATACCAACACCTACCGTCGGTTCCTGGCCTTCGGCACCGGCAAGATGCTCAATGCCAACGACATCAACAGCACGCAGCTGCAGCGTCTGTACGGCGTCGTCGACGGCACGGTCGCCAAGTTCAGCAATTCGGGCGACGCGCCGACCAACAACGTGTTCCCGATCACCTCGGCCAACCTGGTGCAGCTCACGGACCTGACGCAGAAGGCGAGCATCGACTACAAGGTGAAATCGGGCTGGTACTTCGATCTGCCTTCGGGCTACCGCGTGCTGAATGACCCGACCTACTACCTGAGCTTCGCCGCCTTCTCCGCGACGCTGCCGTCGACGGCCGATGCCTGCAACCCCGGTGGTGTCAGCCGTGTCTACCTGATCGATCTTTCCAGCGGTCAGACGCAGTTCGCCAACAACGCGGCCTACCTGGATCCGGGCTTCGCCGTCACGGACATGCTGTTCGTGAAGACGGACGAGGGCGTGGACCTGGTCCTCAGCGGGTCGACTCCCTCGTCGCCCAAGACGACCTGCGATGCGAAGGATCCGACGTGCAACGTCTGCCCCCCGGGCGATCCGCTGTGCCGAAGCAAGCCCAACCAGGGCTCGGCGGTCGGCGCCAAGATCCTGAACTGGCGCGAAATCCCGCTGCGCAACAGCACGAACGGCGCGCTCTGATCGCCCGCTCCACAACCGAAGCCCGGCGGCACCCGCCGGGCTTTTTTTCGTCTTGCCAGCCGCTCGCTACGGCTCCGTGGGCATGAAAAAACCCGCTGTCTCACGACAGCGGGTTTTCGCTTTCTGGATCCGGCTGATCAACGCGGCAACGCGCTGTCCCCCATCAGGAACTCATCGACCGAGCGTGCCGCCTGCCGGCCTTCGCGGATGGCCCAGACCACCAGCGACTGGCCGCGGCGCATGTCGCCGGCCACGAACACCTTCGCCGCGTTCGTCTTGTAGCCGCCGTTGAAATCGGTGGTCGCCTTGGCGTTGCCGCGGGCATCCTTGGTGACGCCAAAGGCATCGATGATCGACGCGACCGGGCTGACGAAACCCATCGCCAGCAGCACCAGGTCCGCCTTCAGGACCTGCTCGCTGCCCGGAACCTCGACCATCTTGCCGTTGGACCACTCCACGCGCACCGTCTTCACGCCGGTGACCTTGCCCTTCTCACCGAGGAATTCCTTGGTCGCGATCGCGAATTCGCGCTCGCAGCCTTCCTCGTGGCTGGACGAGGTGCGCAGCTTGATCGGCCAGTAGGGCCAGGTCAGCGGCCGGTCCTCGACCTCCGGCGGCTGCGGCATCAGCTCGAACTGGGTGACGCTCTTGGCGCCGTGACGGTTGCTGGTGCCGACGCAGTCGCTGCCGGTGTCGCCACCGCCGATCACGATGACGTGCTTGCCGTCGGCGCGCAGCTGGTTCTTCAGCTTGTCGCCAGCGTTGACCTTGTTCTGCTGCGGCAGGAACTCCATCGCGAAATGCACGCCGGCCAGGTCGCGGCCCGGCACCGGCAAGTCGCGCGATTGCTCGGCGCCACCGGCGAGCAACACGGCATCGAACTTCTCGGTCAGTTCATCGGCGGTGACCACATCCTTGGCCCAGTTGGTGACCTTGGATCCCTCGGGCAGGTGGGCCACCATGACTCCGGTGCGGAACACCACGCCCTCCGCTTCCATCTGCTGGACGCGACGGTCGATGTGGCTCTTCTCCATCTTGAAGTCGGGGATGCCGTAGCGCAGCAGGCCGCCGACACGATCGTTCTTCTCGAACACGGTGACGCTGTGGCCCGCGCGCGCCAACTGCTGCGCCGCGGCCAAGCCGGCCGGGCCGGAACCCACGACCGCCACCGTCTTGCCGGTCTTGACCTTCGCAGGTCTGGGCGGTACCCAGCCCTCGGCCCAGGCGCGGTCGATGATCGCGTGCTCGATCGACTTGATGCCCACCGCGTCGTCATTGACGTTGAGCGTGCAGGCGGCCTCGCAGGGGGCGGGGCAGATGCGGCCGGTGAACTCGGGGAAGTTGTTGGTCGAGTGCAGCACCGCGATGGCGCTCTTCCAGTCAGCATCGCCTCCCCGGTACACCAGGTCGTTGAAGTCCGGAATGATGTTGTTGACCGGGCAGCCGCTGTTGCAGAACGGCGTTCCGCAGTCCATGCATCTGGCGCCCTGCTGCTTCGCCTGCTCGACGTTCAGGCCGATGACGAATTCCTTGTAGTTCTTGAGACGCGCCTCGACGGGCTCATAGCCCTCTTCCAGACGTTCGTACTCCATGAAGCCGGTGACTTTTCCCATGGCGGCTCGCTCCTGAATTCCTGAATCTCTTGCGACTTCGATGCGACGGATCAGACCTTGGCCTTGGCGGCGGGCGCCTTGGCGTGGGCGATCGTGGCGGCGGCTTCCTTGGCGGCACCCAGCTCGCCCAGCGCGCGGCGGTACTCCGTCGGGAACACCTTCACGAACTTGGCGCGCGACTCGGCCCAGTGGTCCAGGATGTCGCGGGCGCGCTGGCTGCCGGTCCAGCGGTGGTGATCCTCGATCAGCTTCTTGAGGATCGCCTCGTCGGTGCGGGCCTCGCCATCGCCGAGCTTGTGCCAGATCGCCCTGTCCATCGTGGCTTCCTGCTCGTGCGCGGGCAGCAGCTTGTCCAGCGAGACCATCGCCGTGTTGCAGCGCTTGGCGAACTGGCCATCCTCGTCGTAGACGTACGCGACGCCACCGCTCATGCCGGCGGCGAAGTTGCGACCGGTCTTGCCGAGAACGGCGACGGTGCCGCCGGTCATGTACTCGCAGCCGTGGTCGCCCGTGCCCTCGACGACCGCGGTTGCGCCGGACAGCCGCACCGCGAAGCGCTCGCCCGCGACGCCGCGGAAGAAGGCCTCGCCCTTGGTCGCGCCGTACAGCACGGTGTTGCCGACGATGATGTTCTTCGTCGCGTCACCCCGGAAGTCGATCGACGGGCGCACCACCACGCGGCCGCCGGACAGGCCCTTGCCGGTGTAGTCGTTGGCGTCGCCGATCAGGTAGAAGGTGATGCCCGGCGCCAGGAAGGCACCGAAGCTCTGGCCACCCGTGCCTTCCATCTGGATGAAGATGGTCTGGTCCTCCAGCCCTTCCGGACGACGGCGGATCAGTTCGCCCGACAGCATCGCGCCCACCGTCCGGCGAACGTTGGTCACTTCCTGCATGAAGCGCACCTTCTCGCCTTTCTCGAAGGCGGGCAGGCACTTCTCGATCAGCTTGACGTCCAGCGCGCGGTCCAGGCCGTGGTCCTGGTGATCGTTGTGCAGGCGGGCCACGTCGGCCGGCAGTTCCGGGCGATAGAAGACGCGGGTGAAGTCCAGGCCCTTGGCCTTCCAGTGGCTGATGCCCTTCTTCGTGTCGAGCAGGTCGGCGCGGCCGATCAGCTCATCGAACTTGCGGATGCCCAGCTGCGCCATGATTTGGCGCGCTTCCTCGGCCACGAAGAAGAAGTAGTTGACGACATGCTCGGGCTTGCCGCTGAACTTCTTGCGCAGCACCGGATCCTGCGTCGCGACGCCGACCGGGCAGGTATTCAGGTGGCACTTGCGCATCATGATGCAGCCCTCGACCACCAGCGGCGCGGTCGCGAAGCCGAACTCGTCGGCGCCCAGCAGCGCGCCGATGACGACGTCGCGGCCGGTCTTCATCTGGCCGTCGGCCTGCACGCGGACGCGGCCGCGCAGGCGGTTCAGCACCAGCGTCTGCTGCGCTTCGGCCAGGCCCAGTTCCCACGGCGTGCCGGCATGCTTGATCGACGACCACGGCGACGCGCCGGTGCCGCCGTCATGGCCGGCGATCACGATGTGGTCGGCCTTGGCCTTGGCCACGCCCGCCGCGATCGTGCCCACGCCGACTTCCGAGACCAGCTTGACCGAGACGTCGGCGCGCTGGTTGACGTTCTTCAGGTCGTGGATCAGCTGCGCCAGGTCCTCGATCGAATAGATGTCGTGGTGCGGCGGCGGCGAGATCAGGCCCACGCCCGGCACCGAATGGCGCAGGAAGCCGATGTAGTCGGTGACCTTGCCGCCGGGCAGTTGACCGCCCTCGCCGGGCTTGGCGCCCTGGGCCATCTTGATCTGAATCTGGTCGGCGCTGACCAGGTACTCGGTCGTGACGCCGAAGCGGCCCGACGCGACCTGCTTGATGCGCGAGCGCATCGAGTCGCCGTCCTGCAGTTCGTAATCGACCTCGACGACCTTGCTGCCGACGACGTCCGACATCTTCGTGCCGGCCGTGATCTTGATGCCCTTGAGCTCATTGCGATACCGCGCCGGGTCTTCGCCGCCCTCGCCGGTGTTGCTCTTGCCGCCGATGCGGTTCATCGCGACGGCCAGCGTCGCGTGCGCCTCGGTCGAGATCGAGCCCAGCGACATCGCACCGGTGGCGAAGCGCTTGACGATCTCGGCGGCCGGCTCGACCTCCTCCAGCGGGATCGCCTGGGTCGGGTCGAACTTGAACTCGAACAGGCCGCGCAGCGTCATGTGGCGGCGGCTCTGGTCGTTGATCAGCTGGGCGTATTCCTTGTACGTGTCGAACTTGCCCGATCGCGTGCTGTGCTGCAGCTTGGCGATCGCGTCGGGGGTCCACATGTGCTCCTCGCCGCGGGTGCGCCACGCGTATTCGCCGCCGGCGTCCAGCATGTGCTCCAGCACCGGGTCGTCGCCGAACGCGGCGCGATGCAGCCGCAGCGCTTCCTCGGCGACTTCGAACACGCCGATGCCGCCGACCTGCGTCGGCGTGCCGCGGAAGTACTTCGCGACGAAGTCGGACTTCAGGCCGATGGCCTCGAAGATCTGCGCGCCGCAATAGGACATGTAGGTCGAGATGCCCATCTTGGACATGATCTTCGACAGCCCCTTGCCCACCGCCTTGATGTAGTTGTAGATCGCCTTGTCGGCCGACAGCGCCGCCGGCAGCTCCGCGCTCATCGCCTGCAGCGTCTCCAGGGCGAGGTAGGGATGGACCGCTTCGGCGCCGAAGCCCGCGAGCACCGCGAAATGGTGGACCTCGCGTGCCGTGCCGGTCTCGACGACCAGGCCGCAGGTGGTGCGCAGGCCTTCGCGGACCAGGTGGTGATGCACCGCCGACAGCGCCAGCAGCGCCGGGATGGCGACCCGGTTCGCGCTCAGGTGACGGTCCGTGATGATGAGGATGTTGTGGCCGCCCTTGATGGCGTCCACGGTTTCAGCGCACAGCGAGGCCAGCTGCGCCTCCACGCCCTCGCGGCCCCAGTCCAGCGGGTAGGTGATGTCGAGCTCGTAAGGCTTGAACTTGCCGTTGGTGTGGTGCTCGATCGCACGCAGACGAGCCATCGATGCGAAGTCCAGCACCGGCTGCGTCACCTCCAGGCGCATCGGCGGGTTCACCGCGTTGATGTCCAGCAGGTTGGGCTTGGGACCGATGAAGCTGTTCAGCGACATCACGATCGCTTCGCGGATCGGGTCGATCGGCGGGTTGGTGACCTGCGCGAACAGCTGCTTGAAGTAGTTGTAGAGCGGCTTGTTCTTGTCGGACAGCACGGCCAGCGGGCTGTCGTTGCCCATCGAGCCGATGCCTTCCTCGCCGTTCGCGGCCATCGGCGCGAGCAGGAACTTCACGTCTTCCTGGGTGAAGCCGAAGGCCTGCTGGCGGTCCAGCAGCGAAGCGGGGAACACCGGCGCGGCCGCTTCCGGCGCGGGGATCTCGTCGAGCTTGACCCGCACGTTCTCGATCCACTGGCGGTAGGGACGCGCGTTCGCGTACTGCGTCTTCAGTTCCTCGTCGTCGATGATGCGGCCCTGCTCCAGATCGATCAGGAACATCTTGCCGGGCTGCAGGCGCCACTTCTGGACCACCCGCGATTCCGGGATGGGGAGCACGCCGGATTCGGAGGCCAGCACGACGAGGTCGTCATCGGTGACCCAGTAGCGGGCCGGACGCAGGCCGTTGCGGTCCAGCGCGGCGCAGACCTGGCGACCGTCGGTGAAGACCATGGCGGCGGGGCCGTCCCACGGCTCCATCATCGCGGCGTGGTACTCGTAGAACGCGCGACGGCGTTCGTCCATCCACTCGTGCTGCTCCCAGGCCTCGGGAATCATCATCATCGCGGCGTGCGCGAGCGGGTAACCCGACATCGTCAGCAGCTCGATGGCGTTGTCGAAGGTGGCCGTGTCGGACTGGTGTTCGAAGCTGATCGGGTACAGCTTCTTCAGGTCGTCACCCAGCACCGGCGACTTCATGACGCCTTCGCGGGCGCGCATCCAGTTGAAGTTGCCCTTGACGGTGTTGATCTCGCCGTTGTGGGCCACCATCCGGTACGGGTGGGCCAGCGGCCACTCGGGGAAGGTGTTGGTCGAGAAGCGCTGGTGCACCAGCGCGATCGCGGAAACCACGCGCGGGTCGGCCAGGTCGCGGTAGTACTTGCCCACCTGGTCGGCCAGCAGCAGACCCTTGTAGATGACGGTGCGGCAGCTCATCGACGGCACGTAGTACTCGCGGCTGTGCGTCAGATGGAGCGCCTGGATCGCGCTGGAGGCCGTCTTGCGGATCACGTACAGCTTCCGCTCGAGCGCGTCGGGGACGATGATGTCCGGGCCACGGCCGATGAAGATCTGGCGAATGATCGGTTCCTTCTCGCGCACGGTCGGCGACATCGGCATGTCGCGGTCCACCGGCACATCCCGCCAGCCCAGCAGCACCTGGCCCTCTGCCTTGATCGCACGGGCAAGTTCCTGCTCGCAAGCGAGGCGCGAGGCGTGCTCCTTGGGCAGGAAGATCATGCCGACGCCGTACTCGCCCGGCGGGGGCAGCGTGACGCCCTGCTGGGCCATCTCGGCGCGATAGAACTCGTCGGGGATCTGGATCAGGATGCCGGCGCCATCACCCATCAGCTTGTCCGCACCGACGGCACCGCGATGGTCCAGGTTCTCCAGGATCTTCAGGCCCTGCTGGACGATGTGGTGGGCCTTCTGACCCTTGATGTGGGCCACGAAGCCCAGGCCGCAGGCGTCCTTCTCGTTGGCGCCGTTGTACAGGCCATGGGCGGCCAGCTCGCGGATCTCGGTCGCGGACGGGCCGGCTGTCGGCAACGTGGCGGAAACCGCGTCGGCGGTCGTGGCGGGGGACGACGATTGCGCTGCGCGCGGATCTTGAGCTGCCGACATCGGTGGCCTCCTGAACTCTCGAAAACGAAACCCGCGCAGGTTAAGGCGCGTGCCGGCATGGCACAAGCACAACTAAATGGGGTCAGTCTCGAATTAAAGGATGCGTTGCGGGCGCGAGCCTATTAAATGGGGACAGATAGGCAATGATCATGTTGCCTCGTCCGGCTTCACCTTGCGAGGCCGACCGCGGGGGCGCGGACTCATCGGGCGCTCGCTCAATTCGCCCAGCAGTTGCAGGAAGCGTGCCGATCCGAGCGGCCACCCTTTCAGCGCGGAGTCGATCAGCTTCTGGCGCTCGGTTTCGGTTTCGCCCTCCTCCAACCACCGACGCCAAGCCAGTTCGCGCTCGAATGGGGTATTGCCCAGGGCCCAGAAGCCGGGCGGGTCGCTGATCAGAGGGTCGCGCCGGTGGCCGAGATGGTGCGCAGCGGAGGACCACGGGTAGTCGCCGGGATCGCCCAGCCCCGCGCGCCCCGGGTTCAGTTCAATGCTGCGCATGACTGTGAGCAGGTGGGTGTCCGCCTCCAGCGGCGCCGCGCGGAAACGGCCTTCCCACAAGGTGCCCACACGGCGGTGGCGGAGGTTGAAGGCGCTCACGTAACGTCGCCCGAGCGCCTGCATCATGCGGCTCAGGCCGTCCGTCGTGGAGGGCGTGGCCAACAGGTGCAGGTGATTCGGCATCACGACGTAGGCGTGGATTGCCACCTTGTGCGTCGCGGCGCTGTCCTGGAGCGCCGCGAGCAAGGCCTTGCGGTCTTCGTCGTCGACGACGATCGGCTGCAGGTTGTGGCCGCGATGGATCAGGTGATGCAGATGGCCGGCGAGCGCCAGCCGAGGGAGTCTTGCCATGGTGGGAACGGAAGTCTGTCCCCAATTATGGCGCCGGCTGTCGATCGAGCATTCGCAGCCGCCCGAGGCGGCATTCGCCGACGTGGATCAGGCCGCGATGAGGCGCTTGCCGGTGAGCCGCTCATGCTCCCTGAGCGCGAACCGGTCGGTCATGCCGGCGATGTAGTCGGCGCAGGCGCGCGCGTGGTCCTCGCCATCCGCGAAATCCGCCGGCAGCCGGCCGGGCTCGGTGAGGTAGATCTGGAACAGCTCTCGCAGCACCTGCTCCGCGCGGTCGCGCTGCGCCTGGACCGCCGGATGGCGATAGAGGTTCTTGAAGAGGAAGCGCTTGAGCTCGGTGCTGGCCTGACGCATGTCGGGGCTGAAGCGCACCAGCGGGCCCTTGGTGCGGGCGTCCTCGGCGTCGGCCGGCGCGGCGGCCTCGATGGCGCTGCGCGTGGCGTCGATGACGTCGTAGACCTGCTGGGACAGCATCCGGCGGATGGTCTCGGCGAGCAGTCGCTTGCCGGTCAGGTCCGGATAAGCCGACAGCGTCTCCCGCAGATAGCGATGTACCAGCGCCACCTCTTCGAGCTGCTCCAGGGTCACCAGCCCCGAGCGCACGCCGTCGTCGACATCGTGCGCGTTGTAGGCGACTTCGTCGGCCAGGTTGCAGAGTTGCGCCTCCAGGCTCGGCTGGCCGCCATGGAGGAAGCGCGCGGCGACACCGCCAGGTTCACGCTGCTCGATCCGTTCCGCGTCGCGGCGGCTGCAATGCTTGAGGATGCCCTCGCGGCTCTCGAAGCTGAGGTTCAGCCCGTCGAAAGCGGGATACCGCTGCTCCAGCTTGTCGACCACGCGCAGCGACTGCAGGTTGTGCTCGAAGCCGCCATGCGCCTTCATGCAGTCGTTCAGCACGTCCTGGCCCGCGTGACCGAAGGGCGTGTGGCCCAGGTCGTGCGCCAGGGCGATGGTCTCGATGAGGTCCTCGTCCAGGCCCAGGCTGCGCCCGATCGAACGCCCCAGCTGCGCCACCTCGAGCGAATGGGTCAGCCGGGTGCGGAACAGGTCGCCTTCATGGTTGAGGAAGACCTGCGTCTTGTAGACCAGCCGACGGAAGGCGGTGCTGTGGACGATGCGGTCGCGATCGCGCTGGAATTCGCTGCGGGTGGGCGCCGGCGCCTCGGGATGACGGCGACCGCGGCTGCGCGCGGGATCGGAGGCATAGGGCGCGCGCAGCATCGTCATCGTGGGTTGAGCTTCTCAGCGTTGTCCGGGCTCGGTGTGGGCCTCGATCACCTCGGCCACCAGCGCATCAGGTGCGCCCCGCAGGCCGGCGTTACCCAGGGACTCGATGACGACGAAACGGATCTCGCCGCCCTCGTTCTTCTTGTCGACGCGCATCAGCTCGAGCCAGCGCTCGATCGGCATCCGCGGCGCCTTCACCGGCAGCCGGGCGCGCTCGAGCAGGCGCGTCATCCGGTCGACGAATGCTGGCGGCATCAAGCCCAGTCGTGCCGACAACTCGGACGCCAGCACCATGCCGCAGCCCACCCCTTCGCCGTGGAGCCACTCGCCGTAGCCGAGGCCGGTCTCGATCGCGTGGCCGAAGGTGTGGCCGAAGTTCAGGATCGCGCGCAGGCCGCTCTCGCGCTCATCCTGGCCGACGACCCAGGCCTTGATCTCGCAGCTGCGCCTGACCGCGTGAGCCAGCGCTGACTTGTCGCGTGCGAGCAGGTCGTCGAGGTGGCGCTCGATCCAGTCGAGGAAGGTCGCATCGGCGATCGGTCCGTACTTGATGACCTCCGCCAGCCCGGCGGACAACTCGCGATCGGGCAGGGTATCCAGCGTGTCGAGATCGGCCACGACGCGCACCGGCTGGTAGAACGCACCGACCATGTTCTTGCCGCGCGGGTGGTTGATCGCGGTCTTGCCGCCCACCGACGAATCGACCTGCGCCAGCAAGGTGGTCGGCACCTGCACGAAGGGCACGCCGCGCATGTAGATGGCAGCCGCGAAGCCGGTCAGGTCGCCGATCACGCCGCCGCCCAGCGCGTACAGCACCGTCTTGCGATCGGCCGCGCCGGCGAGCAGGTGATCGATGACCCGGTCCAGCGAGGCCCAGTTCTTGTGCTGCTCCCCATCCGGCAGGATGACCGACTCGACCTGCTTGTAATGCGGCGCCAGCTGGCGCTTCAGGCGTTCGAGGTAGAGCGGCGCGACGGTGTCATTGGTGACGATCAGCGCGACGGCCGCGCGCGGCAGGCCGGACCAGGTCGACGCGTCGTCGAAGAGTCCGGGGCCGATCTGGATGTCGTAGCGGCGATCGCCGAGATCGATGGCGACCGTGGTCGCGCCGGCGGCCGACGCCGCCGCGGAAGACGTGGAATCAGGAAGCGGAGCGGTCATTCCCGGAAGTGTACGGGGCCTCGCTCGCCCCCACGGTCGCCGCCACCCGGGCCGGATCGATCAGACCCGCGAGTTCCAGCTGCATCAGGATCATGTTGGCCAGCCCATGCACCGAGGGGCGGCTCGACTCGAGCACGAAGTGCGCGCAGCGGCGGTAGAGGGGATCGCGCTGGCCATAGAGGTCGCGCAGCTTCGCCAGCGGATTGGACACTTGCAGCAGCGGCCGCTGGGTGTCGTGCTTCAGCCGCCGGAAGAGTTCTTCAGGCGACGAGCGAAGGTACACGACTGTCGAATGCGCCTTGAGCCGTTCGCGATTGATCTCGCGCAGCACCGCGCCGCCGCCGGTGGCCAGGATCATTTCGCGGTCCGTTCCCGCGCCCTCGAGCAAGCGCGCGATCACACGCGATTCGAGGTCCCGAAACGACGCTTCGCCCTGACGGGCGAAGTAGTCCTTGATCGACTCGCCGCCGAGATCCTTTTCGATCTCGGCGTCGGAGTCGACGAAAGGCATGTCGAGCTGTCTGGCCAGCAGTCGGCCGACGGTGGATTTGCCACCGCCGGGCATGCCGACCAGGCTCAACGTCAGTTGCACGCTGCTGGAGTTCCGGGGACAGCGGCCTTGGCCACGTTCTGTGCAAACGTCACCCCAGTACCGCTGGGCGAGGTAACCGTGATGTACACAGTGCCGGACGCAGTGGTGTCCGCGAACTTGACATCGATCGATGCGCCCGTGGGATAGGACGTGCTCGGCGTGGTGGCACCGGCCTGGACCGTGACCGTCAGACCATCGCTGCCGGTCGCCGTGACCTTGCTGCCTGCCGGCATCGGGTTGAAGGCCACCGGATTGTTGTCGCTGACAAAGAAGAACAGCGACAGGCTCGACGCGCCGCCCGAATAGACGACGCCCGTACCCACCGGAGCCACCTGACGGAGGTTGGGGCGAGCCGCTTCGTCCTGGGAATAGCCCAGCCAGGTCGAGCGTTGCACGACGTTATTCGCGTCGCGGTAGTAGCCGTACAGACCACTGCCCTTGGGCTCCTCTCCAAAAGCGCCGAAGTCGATCAGCTCACGCTTGTCCGGGCAGGTACCGCGCAGGTTGTCCGGCGCCTTCAGACCCCAGACGATGCCAGCCGTCGAAGACGAGAAGACCGTCTCCACCGCACGACGGACATAAGCCTTGCCCTGGCCCGCATCGCAGGTGTTCGGCACATACGGCGTGTAGGCGGAGAAGCTGAACAGCGAGGTAGCCGGCTGCGTCAGCACGTTGTTCGGATCATTCGTGCAGACGTTGGTCCCGGTGCTGTCGTTCTGCTTGATGAACTGATCGGTGTTGCTGTAGTGGTTGTTGTACAGGCGGTCCAGGAACACCGAGCCGAGGTTCTGGAACTGCTCGCCGGCATCGTAGACGTTGTTACCGTTCTGGTCGATGAAGGACTCTTCACCCAGCGCATACGCCAGCACCGTGACGCGGCCGTCCGCCGGGCGCGGTTCCGACGAAACAAAGTTCGACGTGGCGCGGGAGATTCCGCTGGCATCCTTGGCCGTGAACACCGTGTTCACCACCTGGCCAGCTTCCGACACGAAGTTGATTGCCGTTCCGTCCGGCACCGGGTTGCCCAGGCGGTCGGACGCGATGATCGAATAGGTGTTCGCCGTGCCGTCACGGCTGCCGCCTTCGATGTTGATCGTCCCCTGAGCCAGCGAGAAGTTCAGCTGCGAAGGCAGGCCGACCGCGATGGACAGCGCGCTGGACACGGTGGAGATCGACGTGCCCTTGAGCGTCGCGGACACCCGCACCGGCGTCGGCACCGTGCCGGAATTGACCCGGACCACCACATCGCCGTTGTTGTCGGTGTTCTTGGTGACCGTCGTCTGCGTTGCACCATCCAGCGTCAGCCCGCCGGACCAGATGTTGGCGGTCAGGTCGATCGGCTGGTTCGGCACGCCGTTGCCGCTGGCGTCCACCAGTCGGAACGACACATTCGCAAACTCGGTATAGCCCGATCCCTTCAGGTAGATCGTCTGCGTCGCGTTGCTGGTGGACTGGATGCTTTGGGCCGAGGGCTTGCCCAGATTCAGCGACAAGGACTGCGTGGCCGCACTGCCGGCGATGGTCGCTTGATAGGTATCGGTGTTCTGGAAGCTGCCGCAGCTGTTGTCGCGGAAGCGGAAGGTCGCCACGCCGGTGCTCGTCGTCACGCTGCTGGCAGGCGTCAAGGTGCCGCGGCCGGCGATGACGCACGCCGACGTCAACGACACATTCACCGGCGTACCGATCGCGGACGAGGACAGCGCCACGGTCAGCGTGGTTTCACCGTTGGGCGGGAGCGCAGGCAAAGCCAGGTCCGACGTCAGCGAGGTGATCGTGACGTTGGTAGCCGTCAGCTGGAAGCCGGCGGTCGCCGTCACATTGGCGGCATTGACGCTCGCCGTCGCGGTGATCGTGTCGGCGCCGGTGTTGGTGGCGCTGGCCGGAGACAGGGTCACCGTCGCGTCGCCGCTGTCATTGGTCAGTGCCGAGGCCGGCTCGAACTTGCCCAGATTGCCGGCGGTGGTGAACGTCACGACCGTGCCCGGAATCGGAGCGCCAGTGGCGGTCCGCAGCGAAGCGGTCACCGTGGCCGGCGCGTTCGCGGTCACCGTCGACGAGGACAAGGCCAAGGTCATCGTCGGCGTGGTGACCGGCGTGGTGCCACCGCCGCCCGTGCCGCCGCCGCCCACCACCGGGGTACCGGCATCACCGCCGCCACCACCACCGCCGCAAGCGGCCAGCACGGCCACCATCGTGGCCGTCAGCATCAGGCGGGCGGCGCCGCGCGTCATCCCGTTGCCGGCGCCGGCCACTTGTTCGATTCGCTTCATGTCTTGCTACTCCTGCGTCCGCAGCATTTGTTCTGGCTGCGGCATCCTCTCTGATATGCGCTCGCGCCGCCGGCCCTTTCCGGCTCTTGTGGCGGCATTTCTCACGCGAACGCCCTTTGGTTCATGACGGCCGTTGCAGCGAAGCGGCGCCCGAGGCGCCGCCGCGATCAGCGCGTGGCCGTGACGCGATCGCTCACCACCTTCGGCGTGATGAAGATCAGCAGTTCCGTCTTCGTCGAGCTGCGCGACTTGTTCTTGAACAGGTTGCCCAGCAGCGGGATATCGCCCAGGTACGGGACCTTGTTCTCGGTCTCGAGGTCTTCCTGCGTGTAGATGCCGCCGATCACCACCGTGCCGCCGTTCTCGACCAGCACCAGCGTCTGCACATGCTTGTTGTTGATCGCGTAGCCTTGCGGCGTCAGCGTACCGCGGCTGTCCTTGTTCACGTCGACGGTCAGGATCACGTTCCCTTCCGGCGTGATCTGCGGCGTGACTTCCAGCTTCAGCACAGCCTTCTTGAAACTGATCGAAGTCGCGCCACTGGACGTTGACTGCTGGTACGGGATTTCCTCGCCCTGCTCGATCAGCGCCTTGGTCTGGTCCGCCGTCACGACGCGCGGGCTCGACACCACCTTGCCGCGGCCATCGGCCTCCAGCGCGGAGATTTCCAGGTTCAGGAAGCGGTTTGCCGTGGCGCTGAACAGCGACAGCGCGAAGTTGGCCGCCGTCGCACCACCGAAGGCGTCACCGGAGACGTTCGCCGGCAGGTTGACAAACTGCGAGTCGTTGTAGTTGTAGCTCGCCTGCTGGTTGGTCTGCGAACCGACCGCGGAGTAGTTGCCGCCAATCGTCACGTAGTTGCTGCCACCGACGTTGTATCCCGGGATGCCGCCCTGGCGGCCCCGCAGGTCGGAGGCGCCCAGCTTCACACCCAGCGCGCGGCCGAACTTGTCGTCGGCCTCGACGATGCGGGCCTCGATCAGCACCTGACGCACCGGCACGTCGATCTTGGCGATCAGCGCCTGGATCTCTTCCAGCTTGGACGGGATGTCGCTGACGAACAGCTGGTTCGTGCGGGTCTCCCAGATCACGCTGCCGCGCGGCGACAGGATGCGCGACGTGTTCGTGCTGCTACCGCCCTGGTTGTTCTGCCCGGTCAGGCCCTTGGCCACTTCCTCGGCCTTGGTGTAGTTCATCTGGAAGGACTGCGTACGCAGCGGTTCCAGCTGGGCCACGGCCTGCTTGGCCTCGAGCTCGGCCTTCTCCTTGTTGGCCAGCTCTTCCTTCGGGGCGATCCACAGCACGTTGCCTGACTTGCGCAGTCCCAGGCCCTTGGCCTGCAGGATGATGTCCAGCGCCTGGTCCCAAGGCACGTCCTTGAGTCGCAGGGTCACGTTGCCGGTGACGGTGTCGCTGGTCACCACGTTGAAGTTGGTGAAGTCGGCGATGACCTGCAGCAGCGCGCGCACATCGATGTTCTGGAAGTTCAGGCTCAGCTTGTCGCCGCTGTAGCCCGGACCTTGCGTCAGCTTGTTCGGGTCGACCTTCTGCGGCCGCACTTCCAGCACGAACTGGTTGTCGCTCTGGTAGGCGCTGTGCTCCCACACGCCCTTGGGCGTGACGACCAGTCGCACGCGGTCACCCTGCTGGGTTGCCGTCACCGTCTGCACCGGCGTGCCGAAGTCGGTCACATCCAGCTTGCGGCGCAGGCGTTCCGGCAGCGCGCTGCGCAGGAACTCGACCACCAGGTTCTGGCCTTGCTGCTGGATGTCCACGCCGACCTGGCTGCTCGGCAGGTTCACGACGACGCGGCCCGCGCCATCATTGCCGCGACGGAAGTCGATGTCCTGCAGGGCCTGCGTGGTCGAGTTCTGGCTCGGCGCGAAATGCACCGGCTCGGTGGTCGCCGTGGCGGGGCCCGCGGCGGCGGCCGTCGCGGCCGACGGCGCTGCGTCCAGGAAGATCAGCAGCGAGTTGTCCTGCAGCTGCGCGCGGTAGGTGCTCGCCTGACGCAGGTTCAGCACGACGCGGCTGCGATCGCCGGCTTGCGCCACATTGGCGGAACGCATGTTGCCGGAGTTGATCTCGACCGCATTGCGGCCCATGCCGTTGGAAACGCCCGGCAGGTCCAGCGCGATGCGCGGCGGCGCTTGCACGGCGAAGCCACGCGGCAGTTCGGTCAGGGGTTTCGCGAGCTCGATGCGCACGATGTCGGCGCCGCCCTGCTGGGTCGAACTGATCGACCGGATCATGTTCTGGGCCCAGGCCTGCACCGGCATCAGCACCGCCAGGCTCATCGCGCAGGCCAGTGCTTGCCAGCGCTTGGCGCGCCCGGCTCGTTCCCTCGTCTGGACGCTCATCGAAGCGTTCTCCACAACAGTGTTCTTCATCGTCCCTGCTCCTGAAGCTGGAGAGTACTGGTGCGTTCAATCCATTCGCCCGCAGCGTCCTGGACGACTTCTCGCAACGTGATTTCGGTCTCGCTGATCTTGGTGATGCGGCCGAAGTTCTGGCCCAGGTAGTCACCGACCCGGGCTTGATACAACAGGTTGTCGACCCGCAGCAGCGCGTAGGGACGACCCTCGCGCGAGACGCTGCCGACCATGGCCATGCTGTCCAGCGGGAAGGCTTCCAGTGGCTCGCGACGGCGCTTCATCTCGGCCGCCAGCAGCGAGCTGGGCTGCGCCGCCTCGCGCCGAAGCGCCACCGTCAGCTTCTGGGTGCTGAAGGGGTCGACCACCGCGAGCGCCTCATAGCGCTGCGGCTGGAAGGTCTTGGGCGGCGTCAACGGCTTGACGGTCGGGCGCGTCTGCTGGCGCTGCTCGTCCATCCACTGCTGCAGTTCGTCGGTTCCAGCGGAGCAGCCCGCCAGGGCGGCACCGACCAGGACGAGACCCAGCAGGCCTCGCGTGCGGTCGGCAGAGCGAACGAGGCGCATCATTTCTTCTTCTCCGCGGCCGCCGCAGCCTTCTTCTGCTCCGCGACCTCGTTGGGGTCGAGGTAGCGATAGGTCCGCGCGGTGGCTTCCATCGTCAGGGTCGCGTTGGCGTCGGTGCGCGGCGGCGCGTTCTGTCCGCCGGTCGCTCCGGGCGCGAGGATCGACATGTCGTGCAGCGTCACGATCCGGGACAGGTTGGACACGTCCGCGGTGAACGAACCGATGTCGTGATAGCGGCCCGTCACCTTGATCGCGATCGGCTGCTCGGCGTAGTAGTCGCGCATGACGATGCCGCCCGGACGGAACAGCTCGAACTGGAGCCCGCGGCCCAGACCGGCCTGGTTGATGTCCGACAGCAGCGCATCCATCTCGGCCTTGCCGGGCAGCTGCTTCTCGAGCTGCAGGACGTACTCCTCGACCTGGCTCTTCTGCTTGCGCAGCTCCGGCAGGTTCACGGCCTGCGTCAGCTTGCTGTTGAAGTCTTCCTTGAGCTGCGGTTCCTTCTCGCGCTCGGCGTCTAGCGCCGACTGCTCGTCCGACAGCACAGCGAACCAGCCCAGCACGACGGTGAGCAGCGCCACCACGATGAACGACACGTAACGCGGCGCCGGCGGCCACTGGCCGGGCTCCTGCATGTTCAGGTTCTGGAACTGGCTGGAGAAGTCCGCGAACCAGGCGTTGAGGTCCAGGTTTTTCAACGTTGCCATGGGGTCCTCACGACTTCTGCGGCGCAGCGCTGGCGCCGCTGGCCGCGCCCGCGGCGGCTTCGGGATTCGCGCTCTTGATGCCGACCTTGATCGAGAAATCGTAGAGGCGGCGTGGATCGCGGGGGTTGACCGGCGCGGCCTTGATCTCGACGAGATCCGGCGCTTCGACCCACTCGGCACGGCTGAGATTACGCAGCATCTCGGACACGCGCTCGTTGGACGCGGCCACGCCGGCGATCACGACGACCTTGTTGGTCTGACGCACCGACTGCAGGAACACCCCTTCCGGCGTGAACTGGGCCAGCTCGTTGAGCAGGTGAACCGGCGTGTTGCGATCGCTCTGCAGGTTCTCGACCGCGCGCTGGCGGGCGCGCAGCGCTTCGATCTCGGCGCGCAGCGTCGCGATGTCCTTGATCTGCGTGTCGAGCTTGGTGATCTCGGTCTTCAGATAGTCATTGCGCTCCGCCTGGGCGGCGGTCAGCTGCTGCAGCAGCAGGTAGATGAAGCCGGCGATCAGCAGACCGACGACGAAGGACATTCCCAGCCCGACGAAGAACGCGGCCTTGCGGCGCTTGCGCTTCTCCTCGCGGTGCGGGAGCAGGTTGATCAGAATCACTGAAAGAACCTCCGCATGGCGAGGCCGCAGGCCGTCAGGTACGCAGGGGCTTCACGGCGCAGCTTGGACTCGCGCACCGCGGACCCGAGCACCATGTTCTCGAACGGGTTCACCACCATGCAGGCAAAGCCGGTCAGTTCGGTCACCCGTTCCTTCAGGCCCGGCAGCGTGGCGGTGCCGCCGGCCAGCATCACGTAGTGGACCTTGTGGTGCGGGGTGCTGGTGAAGAAGTACTGCAGCGCCCGGCCGATCTCCTGGGACAGGGAATCGACGAACGGCGTCAGCACCTGGGGCTCATAGTCATCAGGCATTTCACCGCTGAGCTTCTTCTGCTCGGCCTCCTCGAACGAGAAGCCGTACTGGCGCGAGATCAGCTGCGTCAGCTGCGAACCGCCGAAGGCCTGGTCACGGTCGTAGAGCATTTCGTCGTCGCGCAGCACCTTCAGCGAGGTGGTGTCGGCGCCGATCTCGAACAGCGCGACGAGCGCGTCCTTGCCCTCGTTGGGCAGCGTCTCGACCAGCCGACCCACCGCCATGCGGGAAGCATGCGACTCGATGTCCAGCACGACGGGCTTGAGGCCGGCGGCCTCCGCGAGCGCCTGCCGATCCTGCACGCGGTCCTTGCGGGACGCGGCGATCAGCACCTCGACGTCGCCCACCGATGTGGGGCTGGGGCCGATGACGCAGAAGTCCAGCGACACCTCGTCCAGCGAGAACGGGATGTACTGGTTGGCTTCGGCCTCGACCTGCAGCTCGAGTTCTTCCTCGCGGAGCCCCGCGGGAAGCATGATCTTCTTGGTGATCACCGAGCTCTGCGGCATCGCCAGCGCGGCCTGCCGCGTGCGGCTGCCGCTTCGGGTGACCACCCGCCGAACCGCGTCCGCGACCTCGTCGAATTTCTCGATCTGGCCGTCGGTAATCCAGCCCTTTTCAAATGGCTCGGTCGCGAAACGTTCCAAAACGTATTCGCCACTCGAGTTTTGACTCAATTCCACAAGCTTGACACTGGACGATGAGATGTCCAGGCCAATCATGGGTGGATGCGCACGTCCGCGCAGTAGATCCAACAGCCCCATGATGCGTTCCCCCAACGCGCCGCTCATGCGCCGGTTTGTTAATAAGTTACTTGAATGCTATCAGCAAAGCCTTTGTCAGCCCAAGGCAAAGCAGTCACAGCAAGTAACGCAGCGTTGCGTAACATACACGCCACCGAGGGGTGGTAAAGCGTCGAAAAATGCTCTTTCGACACCCCATTCCGTACGGTTTCGCGGCAGATTTCCGCTTTGCCCAATTCCCCTTTCGACCACCTTGTGAGGGATGTCTCGCGGGGAGGAAAAGGCAGCCGCGCAGTGTCCGCGAAAGTCCCGACAACTCCTGTAACAGTCAAGGGTGGTGGTCCGGGACGCGTCGGGCCGGCTCCGAGGCCGTTCCTATAATCGCCGCTCGCGGCCCGCATCGTCACCCGTAGAGGCCCTGATAGGGCGCGGCCAGGCACGCAAGATTGCACACTCCGGCCCATGCCCTCGAAGCATTCCTCCGACAACGAACCCTCCTTCGACGCCCCCTCCGATGCCGGCAAGGGCGCCGCTTCCAAGCCAGACAAGGGCGGCTCCCCCCGCAAGAAGGCCAAGGGGGGAGACAAAGCCCGGCGTCCCTGGTTCGTTCGAGCGCTGGGATGGCTGGTCGGGCTGATCCTGGCCGGCGCGGGCGCGGTGGTGTTGCTGGTGGGCATGGCCCTGGCGATTGCCTATCCGCAACTGCCCGACATCAGCGGGCTGACGGACTACCGCCCCAAGCTCCCGCTGCGCGTGCTCTCCAGCGAGGGTCAGTTGCTGGCCGAGTACGGCGAGGAGCGCCGCAGCTACTCCGACATCCGCGAGATCCCCAAGGTGATGCAGGACGCGATCCTGGCCATCGAGGACGCGCGCTTCTACCAGCACGGTGGCGTGGATTACCTGGGCGTGATCCGTGCCGGCCTGGCCAACGTCAGCGAGTCCAAGAGCCAGGGGGCGTCCACCATCACGATGCAGGTGGCCCGCAACTTCTATCTCTCCACCGAGAAGACCTTCACCCGCAAGATCTACGAGATCCTGCTGGCGCTGAAGATCGAGAGCGCGCTGCCCAAGGAGAAGATCCTCGAGATCTACATGAACCAGATCTTCCTGGGACACCGGGCCTACGGGTTCGCGGCGGCCAGCGAGGTCTATTTCGGCAAGCCGCTCAAGGATCTGTCCATCGCCGAGGCCGCGATGCTGGCCGGGTTGCCGAAAGCACCATCTGCTTACAACCCGATCAACAATCCGCGCCGGGCAGTGTTGCGCCAGCAATACATCATCGATCGGATGCTGGAAATGGGCTTCATCACGCCCGAGCAGCACGCCCAGGCGAAGGCTGAAAAGCTGCGCATCCGCCCGCCGCAGGAAGCGGCCAGCCACGCCGAGTACGTGGCCGAGCTGGCGCGCCAACTGATCTTCAGCCAATACGGCGACGAGGCCTACACCCGCGGCCTGAACGTCTACCTGACGCTGCATGCCGACGAACAGGAGCGCGCCTACCGGGCGCTGCGCCGCGGGATCATGGATTACGAGCGGCGGCAGGTGTATCGCGGTCCCGAGGCTTACGTGGACCTGCCGGCCGACCCCAAGGAGTTGGACACCCGGATTGCCGAGGCGCTTTCCGACCACCCCGCCAATGACGAGTTGCTGGCGGCCGTGGTGCTGGAAGCCAGCCCCAAGCAGGTCGTGGCGGCGCTGCAGAGCGGTGAGTCGGTGACGATCACCGGCGATGGCCTCAAGCCGGCGACCTCCGGCCTGTCCGAGAAGGGCAATCCCAAGACGCGCATCCGACGCGGCGCAGTGATCCGTGTGATCAAGCTGGTCAAGAACAACAAGGACGAGTGGACGATCACCCAGTTGCCGGAAGTCGAGGGCGCGATGGTGGCACTCAGTCCGAAGGACGGCAGCGTGCGCGCGCTGGTGGGTGGCTTCGACTACAACAAGAACAAGTTCAACCACGTCACGCAGGCGTGGCGACAACCGGGCTCGAGCTTCAAGCCGTTCATCTACTCGGCGGCGCTGGAGAAGGGCTTCAACGGCGCCACCATCGTCAATGACGGTCCGCTGTTCTTCGACGCCACGACCACGGGCAGCCAGCCTTGGGAACCGAAGAACTACGACGGCCAGTTCGATGGCCCGATGCCGCTGCGGCGAGCGTTGGCGAAGTCCAAGAACATGGTGTCGATCCGGGTGCTGCAGTCGGTGGGCGTCAAGTACGCGCAGGACTGGATCACGCGCTTCGGTTTCGATGCGGACAAGCACCCGGCCTACCTCACGATGGCACTGGGCGCCGGCTCGGTGACGCCGATGCAGATGGCGCAGGCGTATTCAGTGTTCGCCAACGGCGGCTACCGGATCGCGCCGCAACTGGTGCAGCGCATCACCGACCACGCCGGACGCGTGCTGTATCAGCAGCAAGCGAAGCCCTTCGAGGATTCGCAGCGCGCAATCGAGCCGCGCAACGCCTTCCTGATGGACAGCCTGCTGCAGGAGGTGGCGCGCAGCGGGACGGCGGCACGCACGCAGGCCACGCTCAAGCGGCCCGACATCTACGGCAAGACCGGCACCACCAATGATTCGATGGACGCCTGGTTCGCGGGCTTCCAGCCGGACCTGGTCTCGGTCGTCTGGATCGGCTACGACCAGCCTCGCAAGCTGGGCGACCGCGAGACCGGCGGCGGACTCGCGCTGCCGGTGTGGATCGAGTTCATGCAGTACGCGTTGCGCAACACCCCGGTGCAGGAGATCCAGCCACCCGAAGGGGTGGTCAACGTCAATGGCGAGTGGTTCTACGACGAGTTCACCAACAACAACGGGGTGAAGGCGCTTGGCAACGAGGAGCACGTGCCGACGTCCGGCACCGAGGAAGAGAAGAAGAGCATCCTCGACCTCTTCAAGCGCTGAGCGGCCTGGCCGCCCCCAAATGCGAAGGCGCCCCGCGGGGCGCCTTTTTCATGCTGTGCTCATGCCGGGCCTTGCGGCGCAGGCATCCCGAGGTGGGCAATCAGACGCCGATGAACTTCAGCGCCTTGGCGCCGTGGTGGGAGGCTTCCTCGGACAGCCGGGCGAAGAATTCCTGGCCGTCCTTGGTATCGCGCCAGTGGCCGTCGACGAATTTGAAGTGGTAGCCGCCGCGACGCGACGCGAGCCAGAGCTCGTGCAGCGGTGGCTGCGTGTTCACGACGATCTTGCTGCGATCCGGGAACTGCAGTTCCAGAAGTCCGCCGGTCCGATGCTGGTCGACGTCGATGACGTCGTCGTCGAGCCAGGCGTCGATCGTGGATTCGATGCTGGCCAGCACGGCGTCGGTGCGTGCGTCGTATTCGGCGTCGGTCAGCGGGGTGGCGGTCATGTGCAGCGGGAGGCGGACTCGCTAGACTGCGAGCCCATGAAGAACGTGAAGACGCGAAGTGTAGGCGCAGCCTGCCGGCCCGCTCGTCGTGGCGCCCCCAAGGCCCTGACGACCTTGATGTTGTGCGCCGCCCTGGCCCTCACGGCCTGCGGCCAGAAACGCCCGCTGCAACTCCCCCAGCACGCCAAGCATCCGCCCGCGGCCGCCGCCGCTCCCGCGCAGCCTGCCGCCTCCGCCGCCAGCGCCCCGAACTGACGCCATTTCACCCCGCCCCGCCCACACCCTCTCGAAGTCCTCGCCGTCCTCACCGAAGTCCTCGTTCTCACTTCGTGGGCAGGGCCGGGGCCGGCGACGAAGTCGTGCCGTCCAGACTGACTGGGCGCGTTCTGTCTGACCAAAGCGAGCCGCAGGCGAGCGGCGGGAGTTGAGCGCCTGAGGCACGACGGGAGTCGCCGGCCCCGGCCCTGCCCACGCCGCTCACCAGCCGAAGTAGGCCCCGGTCATCAGATCCTCCCCTCCTCCACCGCATGGCAAGCGACCCGAACGCCGTTGAGTGCCAGCAGCTTCGGCCGCTCCGCACTGCAGCGCGAATTCGCATGCGGGCACCGCGGATGGAAGCTGCACCCGCTGGGGGGATTGAGCGGATTCGGCACTTCTCCCTGAACGGGTGTCCGCGCCCGTCCTGACATGTGGATGTCGGGAATCGCGTCCAGCAGCATGCGGGTATACGGATGGCGCGGCGTGGCGAACAGTGCGCGCTTGTCTGCCTGTTCGACCAGCCGGCCGAGGTACATCACGCCGACCTGGTCTGCGACATGCCGCACCACGGCGAGGTTGTGGGAGATGAAGAGGTAGGTCAGTCCCTGCTTGCGCTGCAGGTCTTTCATGATGTTGAGGACTTGCGCCTGGACTGAGACGTCGAGCGCCGAGGTGGGCTCGTCGCAGACGAGGAACTCTGGTTCCGTGGCCAGTGCCCGGGCGATCGAGATGCGTTGCCGCTGCCCGCCGGAGAACTGATGCGGGAACTTTTCCGCGTCGGCTGGCGAGAGACCCACGGACTGCAGCAACTCGCCGACGCGGCGCTTGAGTCCATCGGCATCGCGCACCAGGCCGTGCTCGCGCAGCGGCTCCGCGACGATGTCCTGCACTTTCCAGCGCGGGTTCAGGCTTGCATAGGGGTCCTGGAAGATCATCTGCATCCGGCGTCGCAAGGCCAGTGCCTTCGGGCCTTTCAGCGTGGTCGCGATGTCCTCGCCGTCGAAGCGCACTTCGCCCTGGGTCGGGGTGTACAGGCCGACCAGCAGGCGGGCGACGGTACTCTTGCCGCACCCGGACTCGCCGACCAATGCGAGCGTGCGGCCCTTTTCGATCGTGAAGCTGACGCCGTCCACCGCATGCACGAACTGCCGCGGCTTGCGCTCGACCACGCGGTTCAGCCACGGGGCCGACACGTCGAAGGTCTTGGCCAGTTCGCGCACCTCGACAAGCGCGGTACCGGGCGTCGTCGCCGCCGCATTGGCGTCCATCAGGTGGGACGTCTCCGTCATCACGGTCATGCAACACCTCCCTGCACCGTGGCCAGGTCAGCCGCGTGCAGCCAGCAGGCCGCGTCGGTGGCGGCGGCCTTCATCAGTTCAGGGCGCTGCTGATGGCAACGATCGAAGGCTTTCGGGCAGCGCGGATGGAAGGCGCAGCCGGTTGGGATCGCATTGAGGCGAGGCATCGAGCCGTCGATCTGCACCAGCCGCTCGCGGTCCTCGTCCATCGCCGGGATCGAGCCCATCAGGCCCGAGGTGTAGGGATGGCCGGGGCGATGGATCACCTCCTGCACCGGACCGATCTCGGCCACGCGCCCGGCGTACATCACCGCCACGCGATCGCAGGTCTCGGCGATGACGCCCATGTCGTGGGTGACCAGCATCACCGCCGCGCCCTGCTCGCGGCATACCCGCTTGAGCAAGGCGATGATCTGCGCCTGAATGGAGACGTCCAGCGCGGTCGTCGGCTCGTCCGCCACGATCAGCTTCGGATCCGCCGCCAGCGCCAGGGCGATCACCACGCGCTGCCGCATACCGCCGGAGAACTGGTGCGGGTACTGGTCCACCCGAGCCTCGGGCGCCGGAATGCCGGTCGCGGCCAGCAACTCGATCGCGCGGGCGCGTGCCTGTTTGGCCGTCAGCCCCAGGTGGGTCGTGATGGTCTCCACCAACTGGCGACCCACCGTGTACAGCGGGTTCAGCGAAGTGAGCGGGTCCTGGAAGATCGCGCCGATCTGTCGCCCGCGGATGCGCCGCATCTGGTCGGCGGGCAGGTTGTCGATGCGCTTGCCCTCGAGGAGGATCTCGCCGCCGGCGATGCGCCCGGGCGGTTCGAGCAAACCGATGATCGCGGAGCCGGTCAGCGACTTCCCGGCGCCGGACTCGCCGACGACGCCGAGCACCTCGCCCGGCGCGATGTCGAAGGACACGTCGTCCAGCGCCAGCAGCGTGCCGCGGCGGGTCGGAAATTCCACGCGCAGGTGGCGGACTTGCAGGAGAGCTGCGGTCATGGGGCCGTCCATCGAAGCATCAGCGCAGGCGGGGATTGAGCGCGTCGCGCAGCCAATCGCCGAGCAGGTTCACCGACAGCGCGATCAGCACCAGCATCGCGCTCGGCCAGATGGTGATCCACCATTCGCCGGAGAACAGGAAGTCGTTGCCGATGCGGATCAACGTGCCCAGCGACGGACTGGTCGGCGGCACGCCGACGCCGAGGAAGGACAGCGTCGCCTCGGTCAGGATCGCGGACGCCACCTGCAGCGTCGCCAGCACCAGCACCGGCCCGGTGACGTTGGGTAGCACATGGCGCCACATGATCGCCAGCGGCTTGACGCCGATCACGCGCGCAGCCTGGACGTATTCCTTGTTGCGCTCGACCAGCGTCGAGCCCCGCACCGTGCGCGCGTACTGCACCCAGCCGGTCAGCGCGATCGCCAGGATCAGCACGGCGAAGGCCAGCGTGTCGTGCGCGTCTTTGAAGACCACGCGGCCGATGCCGTCGATCAGCAGCGCGATCAGGATGGACGGGAAGGACAGCATCACGTCGCAGATGCGCATGATGAAGGCATCGACCTTGCCGCCGACGAAGCCGGCCAGCAGTCCCAGCCCGACGCCGATGATCATCGACAGGATCACCGACGCCACGCCCACCAGCAGCGAGATGCGGGCGCCGTACATGATCGCGGAGAGCAGGTCGCGGCCCTGGTCGTCGGTGCCCAGCAGGTACTTGCTGGAACCGCCCTCGATCCAGGCCGGCGGCAGGCGCGAGTCCATCAGCTCCAGCGCGGAGAGATCGAAGGGATCGTGCGGCGCGATCCAGGTCGCGAAGAGCGCGCAGACCACGCAGCACAGGGCCACGAAGGCGGCGACCATCGCCGTCGGCGAGTGGGTGAAGGAGTGCCAGACGTCGCCGTCCAAGAAGCGGCTGAGCGCGTTGGGCGGCCGGGCAGCCGGCGCGCCGGAGGCCGGCGAAGGGGGAAGTGAGGCGGTCATTCGGGAATGCGGGCAGCGGGCTGTCGGATCGATGGCGAGCGGAACGCGCGGCGTCCGCTCAATGCGGCGGGAGAGGCAGGCCCTGCTCCACCAGCGCCGCGAACAGCGCGGAGCCCAGCGGCAGGATCTCGTCGTTGAAGTCGTAGCGCGGCTGGTGCAGGCCGCAAGGACCGCCCTGCCCCAGTCGCAGGTAGGCGCCGGGCCGGGCCTGCAGCATGAAGGCGAAGTCCTCGGAGCCCATGCTCGGCACCAGCTTGTCGTCGACGTTCTCGGCACCGACCAGCGACTGGGCCACGCGCACGGCGAAGTCGGCTTCGGGCGCGCTGTTGATGGTGGCGGGATACAGGCGTTGGTAGTCGACCTTCGCGCTCGCGCCGAAACCCAGCGCCACCGATTCGACCAGCCGCGTCATGCGCTCCTCGAGCAGTTGCTGCACCTCGGGCTTGAAGCTGCGGACCGTGCCGGTGATCTGGGCCATCTCGGGGATCACGCTGAAGGCGCTCGATTCGCCGGCCTGCATCGAGCACAGGCTGACCACCGCCTGCTCGATCGGCGCGATGTTGCGCGACACGAGGCTTTGCACCGCCGTGATCACGTGGCCGGCGATCAGCACCGGATCGACGCTCAGGTGCGGATGCGCACCATGGCCGCCGCGGCCTTGGATGGTGATGGTCACCCGATCCGCCGCGGCCATCATCGCGCCGCGGTTCAGGCCGATCTTGCCCGGAGGCAGATGCGGCCAGTTGTGCATCGCGTAGATGGCCTCGACCGGGAAGCGCTCGAACAGGCCGTCGGCGATCATCTCGCGCGCGCCGCCGTAGCCTTCCTCGCCGGGCTGGAACACCAGCACCGCGGTGCCCGCGAAGCGCCGGGTCTGCGCCAGGTAGCGCGCCGTGCCGACCAGCATCGCGCAGTGGCCATCGTGCCCGCAGGCATGCATCAGGCCGGGTGTCGACGAGCGCCAGGCGAAGTCGTTCTGCTCGCGCAGCGGCAGCGCGTCCATGTCGGCGCGCAGGCCGAAGAGGCGCGGCTTCGCATCGGGCGCCGCGCCGGGCACCGGCTGGCCATGGATGGTCGCGACGATGCCGGTGCGGCCCAGGCCCTGGTGGATCTCGTCGACGCCACAGGCCTTGAGCGCCTGCACGATGCGGGCCGCCGTGCGGTGCTCCTCGAATCCGAGTTCCGGCATCGTGTGCAGTTCGCGGCGCAGGGCCACGAGCTCGCCGCGCGCCTCGAACAGCCGCTGGTAGGTGCCCGCCGCGGTGGCGGTCAGGTGCTCCGGAGCGTTCATGTCAATGCGCGCCGCCGCTCACGCGCAAGCGCGGATCGACGGCGAAGTACAGCAGATCGACGACAAGGTTGATCACGACGAAGATCAGCGAGATCAGGCACAGATAGGCCGCCATCACCGGGATGTCGGCAAACTGCACCGCCTGGATGAACAGCAGGCCCATGCCGGGCCATTGAAACACGGTCTCGGTAATGATCGCAAAGGCAATCAGCGATCCCAGCTGCAGCCCGGTGATCGTGATCACCGGCACCAGCGTGTTCTTCAGCGCATGACCGAAGTAGATGGTGCGGTCGCTCAGGCCGCGGGCCCGCGCGAATTTGATGTAGTCAGCGCGCAGCACTTCCAGCATCTCGGCGCGCACGATCCGCATGATGAGCGTCAGCTGGAACACCGCCAGCGTGATGCCCGGCAGCAACAGGTGGCGCAGGCCATCGGTCGTCAGCAGCCCGGTGCTCCAGGCGCCGAACATGACGACCTCGCCCCGGCCGTAGCTTGGCAACCAGGCCAGTTGCACCGCGAAGATCAGGATCAGCAGGATGCCGATGAGGAAGGTCGGCAGGGCCACGCCCAGCAGCGACAGCGTCATCAGCACCTGCGAGCCGAAGCTGCCGCGCCGCAGCGCGGCGTAGACGCCCAGCGGGATGCCGAACACCAGCGCGATCACCGCGGCCGTGGCGGACAACTCGAGCGTCGCGGGGAACCGCTCGGCAATCAGCGCCGAGACCTTGCGGCCCTGCTTCAGGCTCACGCCGAACTCGCCCTGCACCGCATTGCCGGCGAAATGCGCGAACTGCACGGCGAAGGATTGATCGAGGCCCAGGTCCTTGCGCAGTTGCTCGCGCTGCTCCGGCGTGGCGTCCTGTCCGAGCAGGTTGTTGACCGGATCGCCGACGTACTGGAACAGCATGAAGGCGATGAAGGCCACCGTCAGCATGACGACAACGGCCTGCGCCAGGCGGCGAAGAATGAAAACCAGCATGGACGATGGCCTCCGGCGACGGCTTGGGCGAGTCGGCTCGTGGCCTGCCCTGGCACGACCTGACCCCGGAGGCAAGACGCTTCAGAAGTCAACGATCATCGAGGAGCGTCCAGCGCCCGGCAAGTGGGTTACTCCTTAACGCAGCATGAACGCGACGTCGTCTCACCGTCGCGCGCCAACGAAAAAACCGCCCGAAGGCGGTTTTCCAAGTGGCCAGCGAGCGCGGGTTGCGCCCGCATGCCGGGATCAGAAGCGATGGCGCATGCCGACGATGGCGCCGCCGCGCTTTTCAGCGCCGTTGGCGAAGCGGACCGCACCGTCATGCTTGGTGTAGTCCAGCTCGACATAGGCGTCGGTGCGCTTGGAGAAGGCGTAGTCCGCCACGAAGGCCAGGTAGTGGCCCTTGCTCTTCGTGTTGGCGAGCGCCGCGCTGTAGTGCGTTTGCGTCGCGTACCAATAGTGGCCGCCCAGGTTCAGCTGCGGAGTCAGCTGATAGGTCGCGCCGACGGAGATCATGTCGCGCTTGCGCACATCGTTCGCCGCCGCATTCAGCACGTTGCCCAGCAGGCCCGAGGTATAGGCCGCGCCGAGCAGGCCACCCCGATCGAACTTGTTGGTCGCCCAGGACAGGTTGACGTACCAGGGACCGGCCGTGTAGCCGCCGCCCGCGGTGTAGCCCTTGACCTTCTTGCCGAGGGTGTCTTCGACCTGCAGGTACGCGCCGCCAAAGGCGATCGGGCCCTGCGAGTAGCGCAGCATGCCGCCGTAGGACTTGTTCTGCGAGTTACCTTCACCGGCCGAGACCTGGATTTCGCCGCGCACCGGGCCGGTCTCGAACAGGTACTTCACCATGTTGTCCTGACGGGCGCCCATGGACAGGCCGATCTCGGGCTTGTAGGCCTCGATGTAGGGCGAGTACTTGAACGAGGCGTAGGTCGACGTGTAGATGTCGAACAGGATGTTGTATTGACGACCCAGCGTGAGGCGGCCGAAATCGCTCGACTGGATGCCCACCCACGACTGGCGCCAGAAGTCGGCTGCGGCGACGGTGCCCGTGTCGGAGTTCAGACGGTGTTCCAGGTTGGCGATCGCCTTCAGGCCGCCACCCATGTCCTCGGTGACGTTCACCCCGAGCCGGCTCTGCGACATGCCGCCGGGGATCACCTGCTTCTCGGAAGATCCCACGTTCGCATTGCTGGTCCAGCGCAGACCGACGTCCACGATGCCGTAGAGCGTGACGCTCGACTGGGCCCAGGCGGCGCTGGTGCTGGCTGCCAGGATGCTCAGCGCCAAGGCGGCTTTCTTCATGTGATGTCTCCTTTGATTTGGTTTGGTCGCCGTGATCGATTCTCAGCGAAGCCTTCAAACGGAGACGCGCTGTGTTGCACATCGCCCACGCGAGCAAACCCTGTCAAGTTTGTGACGATCAGACAGAGGGAAAACCCGCGATCACTATTCACAAAATCAACAACGGTGCGTTGCGGCGACAGAGCTTGATCACCGGACGCAAGGCCTGGCCCCGCGCCCGGGTACAGGAGGGACGGCACAGACGAAAAAAAGCCGCCCCGAGAGGCGGCTTTCGTTGCGCAGCGCGCTGATCCGGGGATCAGAAGCTGTGCTTGATACCGACGTCCAGGCCGCCCGACTTGCCACCGCGAGCAGCAGCAACGGCGTTGTTGCCGACGCGGAAGTTCGCGTTGCCGTCGTTCTTGATGTACGAGGCGGTCGAGTACAGAGCCGTGCGCTTCGACAGATTGTGCTGGTAGCCAATCGTGAAGGCCTTCGAGTCACCAGCGCCGTTGATCGGCGTCGCGTTGGTCGCGGACGGGGCCGTGATCAGCGCGTCGGCGGCGCTGTTCGTCGAAGCCTTGCTGAACTGGGCGGTCACCGAGCCGGCGGCCGTCACCGGCACCACGGCGCCGATCGTGTAGATGTTCTGCTTGAACGACGACAGCTTCAGTTGGCTGTACAGGCCGCTGACCTTCACAACCTTGAAGTCGTACGAGGCACCCAGCGACAGCTGCTTGAACTTGGTGTTCAGCGTGTCGGTGGTCTGGTAGCCGCCGGCGACGTTCAGGTCACCCGCCTTGTAGCCCAGACGGCCGCCGTACATCTTCTTGCCTTGGGCGCCTTCACCGGCAGCCACGTCGAACGAGCCGTACACGCCGCCCAGATCGCTCGGCAGGAAGTACTGGACCAGGTTGTCGGCACGGTTGTTCGTGTCGTACAGGCTGGTGCTCAGGCCGAAGGTCGAGTACAGGCGGGTCACGTCGCCCAGACCGGTCGTGGTGTAGACGTCGAAGTCGTCGACGACCAGGCGGGTCGAGGTCTTGCCGCGGCCCAGACGGACTTCACCGAAGTCGCCCATCAGGCTCACCGAGGCGCGACGGCCCCAGAAGCGCGAGCTGTCGGCGGTACCGCTGTCGGCGGACAGGGCGCCTTCCAGCCAGAAGCCAGCCTTCAGGCCACCGCCCAGGTCCTCGACGCCACGGACGCCGATACGGCTGGAGCTGCTGCCGTCGTTCGACAGTTGCTTCGTGTCCTGGCCATTGGCCTTGGTGTAACGGGCGGCCAGGTCAATCACGCCGAACAGGGTGACGGACGATTGAGCGGCAGCGGCACCGGCGAAACCAGCCAGCACAGCCAGCGCGACGAGAGATTTCTTCATTAGAGACTCCTAGATCTTCAATGAGGTCGCGGTCGGTAGATCGTCCGCAAACCAAGCTCCTGCAATGAAGCTGTGGTGTATTGCAACAGGTCCGATCCCGCCTGACCAGCAGCCACCCCGTAAAAGTCCTGATTTCGTTGGTCCGAAGCAACGCGTATGAGGTTAAAAAAATGTGTCATCACGCATTCGCACAAAGGATCAGACAGCGCCAGGGAATCGCTTGACGCTGCCCTTCTAAACTGAAGGCTCATTTGCCACGGTATGCGCTCACGATGCAATTTCAGACCCGACGCCCGGCGCGCAGTTTCACCCGCATGGACGCGTGGATATCCACGCTGGACCAAAGCCTGAAGACGCTGGCGGGCGTCGCGCCGACGTCGCGCCCGGCGCCGCAGGCGACCGCCCCGGACGAGGCGCTCGACGAAGGTCAGCGTCGGTTGTCGGCTTCGCTGATGCGGGTCAACCATGTTGGCGAGGTCTGCGCCCAGGCGCTCTATCGCGCCCAGGCGCTGAGCACCCGCGACGAGCAACTTCGCGAGCATCTCCAGCACGCCGCCCAGGAAGAGATCGACCATCTCGCCTGGTGCGCGGACCGACTGCGCGCGCTCAATGATCGACCCAGCCTGCTGAATCCGCTCTGGTACGGCGGCGCTTTCGCGATCGGGACGGTCGCGGGGCTGGTCGGAGACAAGGTCAGCCTGGGCTTCGTCATCGAGACCGAACGGCAGGTGGAAGCCCACCTCGCCAGCCATCTGGAACGCCTGCCCGATGGCGACCGCAGTTCCCGGGCGATCGTTGCGCGGATGAAGGAAGAGGAGGCGCGCCACGCCGAAGAGGCGCGCGACCGCGGCGGCATCGACCTGCCGCGCCCGGTGCGGGGCCTGATGCGCATGGCCGCCAAGGTGATGACGCGGACCGCCCACCACCTTTGACGCGCCTCTCTAGATAGTAGAGAGGGCGGGAGGAAGGGCGCTCAAGGCACCCCTCCAGCGGCTCACGCCTCGACGATCTCCACCGATGTCGTGATTTCCGCCGTCTTCGCCAGCATGATGCTGGCGGAGCAGTATTTCTCGTGGGACAGCTGGACGGCGCGTTCGACCGCCCCTTCGGGCAGCCCCTTGCCGGTGACGACGAAGTGCATGTGGATCTTGGTGAACACCTTGGGATCCGACTCGGCGCGATCGGCGCTCAGCTTGACCTGGCATCCCCGCACGTCGTGGCGGCCGCGCTTCAGGATCAGCACGACGTCATAGGCGGTGCAGCCTCCCGTCCCGGCCAGCACCGTTTCCATCGGCCTCGGCGCCAGATTGCGGCCACCGCCGTCCGGAGAGCCGTCCATGTTGATCATGTGGCCGCTGCCGGTTTCCGCGATGAAGCTCATGCCATCGGCGCCCATCCAGTTGATCGTGCATTCCATTCGTCGTTCCTTGGTTCGATGGGCCAGGTCGGGCGCCTTCGGCACCCTGACCCCATTTTTTCGATCCCCGCCGTGTTGCAGCGATCGACTCTGGCGGTGATTTTGCGCATTTAGAGGCCCGACTCCATGGTCGAAGCCCTCGAAAAATATTGCAGCGCAACATGCATCGCCCTAGAATTCTAGGCATGCGACAGCGCTACCCCACCCGTGGGGTCAGCCCCGCACCGATTGTCTCCTCCACCGCCTCCATGGTGGATTCAGCCCGAGGCCACAAGCCTCGGGCTTTTTTTCGCCCCTCGTCGGCCCCGCCCAGCCGCAAGGCTTGCTCCTCCAATCGCGAAAGCGCGCCCGCGCCGCGCCGCTGGCGAGCCACCGCGCCCCGGACAAACCCTCGCTATCATCGTCCGCCCGATGGTCGGCGCGTCCCGCGCGGTCAAGGGGAACTGGAGGGAATTCCATGGCCGGCACCCGCCGCGCATCGCGCAAGACCGTCTCGAAGCGCCCAGCGGCGCAGCACCCGGCGTTACTCCCCGCGGATCAGAGTTATCTGCAACGGATTCTTAACGCGAAGGTGTATGAGGTCGCGCAGGAAACCTCCCTCGACGCCGCCCGCAATCTCTCCAAGCGCATCGGCAACAAGGTCTGGCTGAAACGTGAGGATCAGCAGCCAGTATTCAGCTTCAAACTGCGGGGCGCCTATAACAAGATGGCAAATCTCGCGCCTGGGCAATTGGCCCGGGGGGTGATTTGCGCGTCCGCCGGGAATCACGCGCAGGGCGTGGCCCTGTCCGCGAAGAAACTCGGCTGCCGGGCCGTGATCGTGATGCCGGTGACCACGCCCAAGGTCAAGATCGACGCCGTCCAGGCCCTGGGCGGCGAGGTAGTGCTGGCCGGCGAATCCTTCACCGACGCCTACGGCCACGCGCTCGAACTGGAGCGCGAGCAAGGCCTGAGCTTCGTCCATCCCTTCGACGACCCCGACGTCATCGCCGGCCAGGGCACCATCGCGATGGAGCTGCTGCGCCAGCACCCGGGGCCCATCGACGCCATCTTCGTGGCCATCGGCGGTGGCGGCCTGATCGCCGGCGTGTCGGCCTACATCAAGGCAGTGCGGCCGGAGATCAAGATCATCGGCGTCCAGACCAAGGATTCCGACGCGATGGTGCGTTCGGTGCGCGCCGGCAAGCGCGTCGCGCTCAGCGACGTCGGGCTGTTTTCCGACGGCACCGCGGTGAAGCTGGTGGGCGAGGAAACCTTCCGCATCTGCCGCGAGCTGGTCGACGACTACGTCCTGGTCGACACCGACGCCGTCTGCGCCGCGATCAAGGACGTCTTCGTCGACACGCGCAGCATCCTCGAGCCGGCCGGTGGTCTGGGCGTCGCCGCGATCAAGCAGTACGCGGCGCAACACGGGACCAAGGGCGAAACCTACATCGCCATCACCTGCGGCGCGAACATGAACTTCGACCGGCTGCGCTTCGTGGCCGAGCGCGCCGAGGTCGGCGAGGAGCGCGAGGCGCTGTTCGCCGTCACCATCCCCGAGGAGCGCGGCAGCTTCCGCCGGTTCTGCGAACTGGTCGGTGGCCGCAGCGTCACCGAGTTCAACTACCGCATCTCGGACCGGAACGAGGCGCACGTGTTCGTTGGCGTCTCCATCGCCAAGCGCGAGGAAGCCGACAAGCTGGCCCGCAGCTTCGAGAAGCACCGCTTCCCGACGGTCGACCTCACCGACGACGAACTGGCGAAACAACATGTGCGCCACATGGTCGGCGGTCGGACCGAGCTGGCCGAGAACGAGCGCCTGTTCCGCTTCATCTTCCCGGAGCGGCCCGGCGCGCTGATGCGTTTCCTGTCCAGCATGAGCCCGGACTGGAACATCAGCCTCTTCCATTACCGCAACCAGGGTGCCGACTACGGCCGCATCCTCGTCGGCCTGCAGGTGCCCAAGGGCGACGGCAAGGCGTTCAAGACCTTCCTCGACCAGCTGAACTATCCGTACACCGAGGAAACCGACAACCCGGTCTACCGCCTCTTCCTGCGCTGATCGGCTCGCGCGTGAAGCGGCCGTGATCGACCGGGCGCTCGGCTCGCGGCGGTGATGGCTCAACGCCACCCGCTGCCCCACGGACAGGGGGCAGGCGCGGCGCGGCTGGGCAATTGCCGATGGCCGCCCCGCGACGCGGCACGAGAATGGCGGTCCCCATGTCGATTCATCAGTCCCTCATCTCGCCGACGGCCAATCCGGAACTGGAGCGCGCCCTGCGCCAGCGCCTCGAGCGCCGCTGCGCGCTGGCCGGCCGCCTGGGCGAACTCGAACCGCTCGCGGTGCGGCTGGGCCTGATCCAGGCCACGCAGACGCCCAAGTTCCGTGATCCAACGCTGGTGCTCTTCGCCGCCGACCACGGCCTGGCCGTCGACGGCATCGCACTGCCCAACGGCCGCAGCACGCGCGAGCAGGCGCTGCTGGCGCTGCAGCATCGGTTGCCCGCCACCGTCTTCGCGCGCAACCAGGGCATGCATGTCACGGTCGTCGACTGCGGCATCGCCGAACCGCTGAGCCCGCAGCAGCGGCTGCTCGCACGCAAGATCGCGCACGGCACCCGCAATTCGCGCGCCGGCCCGGCGATGACGCTGGACCAGGCCCATGCGGGCGTGCGCGTCGGCATGGAGATCTCCGACAACCTGGCCGGCAACGTGATCGCGTGCGCGGGCCTGGGGCAGGGATCGCTGGAGGCCTCGGCACTGGTGCTGTCCCGCCTGATGGACATGCCCGTGCAGGACTTCGTCATCACCGGCCCGGACATGCCGCACGAGGAGCTGTCCCACCTGATGCTGGTGCTGCAGGGCGCGCAGACGCGTCACCGCGACGTGCAGGAGCCGATGGCGGTGCTGGCGGCGTTCGGCGGTTTCGAACTGGCGGTCATGGTCGGCGCGATGCTGGTCGCGGCCTCCAAGCGCCAACTGATCCTGGTCGACGGCATTCCGGCGTGCGCGGCGCTGAAGGTGGCCTCGATGATCGCCCCGCCGGTGACCGACTACGCCGTCTTCTGCCGCAGCACCACCCATCGCGGCCTGGACGAGGCGCTGCAGCTCTTCCACGCCGCGGCGCTGCTCGAACTGGGCATGGAATGCGGCGATGGCACCGGTGCGACGCTGGCCTGGCCGCTGGTGCGCTGCGCGGCGGCGCTGCTGACGGAAGTGCAGGACCTGCCCGAAGGCTCGATCCACAGCCGGCCGTCCGACCTGCGCGAGACCGGTTCGAGCGCGCCGGGCGCCCTGCCCTCGGGCGCCGGTCGATCGACCCTGGGCAGCAAGTACTGACCCCGGCAGCCGCCGGTGTCCCGTCCTACTTGGTCGGGTTGGCGCTTCCGTCGCCCGGTACCGGCTGAGGCAAGGCCCCGCCGATGGCCGTCGGCGGCACGATGCCTTCGGGCCCCGGTCCGCCGGTCTGCGGCTGCCCCGGGTGGGCGCCGAACTGCGGCGGCGGCATCGCGCCCGGCGGCAGTTGACCCGGCAGCATCTGGCCAGGCACGGCTTCGGCGCCGCCGGCGCCCGGCGCGAGGCTCAATCTCACCGAGACCGCGTCCCCCGCGCCGAGCCCGACATCCCGCCGGTTGATCTCGATCAGCTTGAGGTCGCCGTCGACGACCTGCCCGACGCGCACCGGCTTGGGCAGCCCACCGGCGACAGCGATCAACGCGACGCCCTCGCCCGGATGGCGGGCATTCATCGAGGGCGCCACGACGCCCAGCAGCTGGTAGCGCGAGGAAGCGGCTTCGACCGGCGCTTCCGCGGCCTTGGCGGCGGCGAACAGGCGGGTCCAGTCGGCCGGCGCGCCGTCGGCGATCGCGGGGCGCGTCATCGCCGGCGCCTGGGGGCCCTTGGCCATGAGCATCAACGCCCAATACGCGAGGCTGGCCGCCAGCAGCGCCCAGACGACGAAGCTTAACCATCGTGCATGCATCCGACGATTATGATGCAGCGCGATGAGCCGCCGAGGGCGGCTCCGCGAGGATTGCCACACCATGCGCCGACCCCTGTCTCCGCGCCGCGCGCGCGGCTTCACGCTGATCGAACTGATCGTCGCCATCACCATCGTCGCCGTCATGGGCGCGGTGGTCGTTCCCGCGGTGATGAACCACGTCTCCGAAGCCCGCCGCACCGCGGCCCGGTCCGACGTGAACACGCTGATGCAGGCGCTCAAGCTCTACAAGATGGACAACGGCCGCTACCCGAGCGGCGAGCAGGGCCTGGGTGCCCTGGTGGCCAAGCCGACCAACGGCCCGGCCGCGCCCAACTGGAAGGTCTACATCGAGAAGCTGCCCAAGGACCCCTGGGGCAATGCGTACCAGTATGACAACCCCGGCCTGAAGGGCGAGGTCGACGTCTACAGCCTGGGCGCGGACGGCAAGCCCGGCGGCGAAGGCAACGACGCCGACGTCGGCTCCTGGGAGTGAGCGCACGGCCCGCCGCGCGTTCCACCTCCCCACCGTCCCGCTCCTTCATCGACCGCTCCGAGCCGTGCGCGCGCGTCCGTCCGGCCGTCCGTCCCAGCGCGGCTTCACGCTGATCGAGCTGATCGTGGCGATCACCATCGTGGCGATCGCCAGCGCGACCGTCGCGGTCGCCGTGCGGGACCGCGCCGACGTGCAACTCGAGCGCGAGGCGCTGCAGCTGGCCTCGGTGCTCGAGACCGCCCGGGCCGAGGCCCGCGCCGCGTCGCTGGACGTGCGCTGGGTGCCGGACGCGGGCAACGATGGCGGCCGCTACCACCTCACCGGCCTGCCCGCCCCGCTGGTCAGGCGACTGGGCCTGGAGCGCCCCTGGCTGGGCGACACGCCCATCGTCGAGATCCAGGGCGCCGCCGCCAACGGCCGCACGCTGCGCCTGGGACCGGAGCCGCTCATCGGCGCGCAGCGCGTCACGCTGATCCGCGGCGATCACCGGATCACGCTCGCCACCGACGGCCTGCGTCCCTTCGCGATCACCAAGGGAGGCGCATGAGCGGCGCCCTCCGCCCCGGCCTGCCCCCGCCGCCCCTCGGGCGCGCCTCGCGTGCCGCCGGCTTCACCCTCATCGAGGTCCTGGTGGCGCTGACCATCGTCGCGCTGTGCCTGGCGGCCGGCCTGCGGGCCGCGGGCGCGATGACCTCGAATTCGGACCGGCTCGCCATCAACTCGCTGGCGCAGTGGTGCGCCGAGAACGAGCTGACCGAGATGCGCCTGACCAAGACCTTCCCCGGCGTCGGCGACAACAGCGCCAGCTGCACGCAGATGGGTCGGGACTTCAACGTCAGGCTGGCGGTCCGCTCGACGCCCAATCCCAATTTCCGGCGCGTCGAGGCGCAGGTCTTCGACGACCGCGACCGCCCGCTGCTGACCCTGACCACCATCGTGGGGCGCAACTGATGCGACGCCCGGGCGGTTCCTCCCTCCGGCGCGCGGCGCGCGGGTTCACCCTGATCGAGGTCGTGGTCGCGCTGGTCGTGATGGCGGTGATGTCGGTGATGGCCTGGCGCGCGGTGAGCGCGCTGACCACCAGCCGCGAGCACAACGAAGCCGCGATGGAGCGCGCCGAGACGCTGCAGACGCTGATGCGGCAGTGGGAACTGGACCTGCGCGAGGTGCAGGACAGCGGCGTGGTGCCCTCGGCGCTGGCCTTCGACGGCGCGACGCTGCGCATGACGCGCCGCCGCGAGACCGGCCTGCAGCTGGTGGCGTGGCAGTTGCGGGACGGCCGGCTGTCGCGCTGGGAATCGGCGCCGGTGGTGAACCGGGACGACCTGCAGGACGCCTGGTTCCGCAGCCAGCAGCTCAGCGCCGAGGAACTGCGCGCGATGCCGGGCCTGGACGGCGTGCTCGGCTGGCAGATGTTCTTCTTCCGCGGCAACGCCTGGTCCAACGCGCAATCCAGCGGCGAGCTGGTGCCGCAGGACCCGGCCGCCTCGTCGCCGACCGGGCCCAATGCGCCAAAGCAGCGCGTGGCCGTGCCGCAGGGCGTGCGCATGCGGCTGCAGTTCGGCGAGGGCAGCGGCTATCGCGGCGAACTGGTCCGCGAGGTCGCGGTGGAAAGCAACGGCTCATGAGCAGGCCTCGTTCGCCATCGCGTCCGGCACAACCGCCTCGCGGCGCCGCGCTGCTGACCGCGCTGCTGATCGTGGTGCTGGTGACCACGCTGTCGGCCGCGATGCTGTGGCGGCAGGCGCGCAGCATCCAGATCGAGGCCGCCGACCGCGGCCGCGCCCAGGCGGACTGGGTGCTGCAGGGCGCGCTGGACTGGGCGCGGCTGATCCTGCGCGAGGACAAGCGCAACAACATGAACGCGCGCGACGGCAAGCCGGCCTCGGACGACCTCACCGAGGTCTGGTCGGTGCCGCTGGCCGAGGCGCGCCTGTCCAGCTTCCTGTCGCAGGACGAGAACAACTCGGCCGACGCCGGGCCGGACGCCTTCCTGTCCGGCCACATCGAGGACGCGCAATCGCGCTTCAACCTGCGCAACCTGGTCGACAACAAGCCCGAGGAAGTGCGCGCCGCGGCCCAGCTCTTCCAGGCCGCCGGGCTGAGCACCAACCTGGTCGAGCAGTTGCGGCTCAGCATGAACTACGCGGCCGTGCCCGCCAGCGCGCCGTCCGGCGAGGTGCCGCTGCTGCCCACGCGGCTGGCGCAGCTGCGCTGGCTCGGCCTGAACGAGGAGCAGATCCGGCGCCTGAGCACGCTGGTGGTGATCCTGCCCAAGCGCACCCCGGTCAACGTGAACACCGCGCCGCGTGAGGTGCTCGCCGCGGTGCTGTTCACCGACACCGGCTCGGCGGACCGCATCGTGCGCCAGCGCCAGGTCAAGCCCTTCCGGAGCTTCGAGGACCTCAAGCCCTTCGTGCCGCAGGAGCCGGCGCTCAGCGCCGAGCGCACCGCCTTCACCAGCGACTTCTTCTTCGTCGAGGGCCAGCTGCGCATGGACGACCGCGTGCTGGCGCAGCGCTCGCTGGTCGAGCGCCGCAACCTCGAGATGGTCGTGCTCGACCGCGAACGCCTGCAACGGCTGTCCACGCTGCCCGGCACCGCCGCCGGCTACGGGGCCACGCCTTGAACCCGTCGACACGCGACGCGGCCGCAGGGCCTCCGGCGTCGACGCCGACACGACTGGACACACGAGGGACGGGATGCACGGACATGTAAAGGCTCAACTACGGGCTTCTTCGGGGGCCGGCGGCGCCGAAGCGTCATGCAAGCCCTCCTAGAATCCGCGATCTCATGAGTACCCTGCTCATCCTGCTGCCGGCCCACCCGCCCCAGGGCGGCCCCGCGCAAGACTACGAATACTGGTTCAGCCACGACGCGCAAGCGCCCGCCCACGCCCGGGGGCACGGCGAGCGCGCGCCGCTGTCCGCCTTGCCGCGCGCCGACCGCGTGATGGCGCTGATCGGCGACGACCAGCTCAGCTGGCTGCCGGCGCAGCTGCCCAAGGTCAAGGGCGCGAAGCTGCGCGGCGCCGTCGTCGGCGTGATGGAGGACCAGCTGCTCGAGGATCCCGAGCGGCTGCACTTCGCGCTGCTGGACAGCCCCGACGCCGACGGCCGCACCCACTGGGTCGCCGTGACCGCCCGCGAGCCGCTGCGCGCGCACCTGCAGGCGATCGAGGCGGCCGGGCTGCTGGTCGAGTCGCTGCTGCCGCTGTCCTGGCCGCAGCCGGTCTCGGGCAGCGCCGATGGCGGCTACGTCCACGCTGGTGCCGACGGGCGCGCGCGGCTGCGGGTCTCGCGCGCCGACGGCGTGGCGACCTTCCCGCTGGACAGCGGCGGCCTGCGCAACTGGCTGGGCGAGGACTGGTGGCAGCAGGCCCCGGTCAGCGCCAGCCCCGCCGCCGCGGCCGAGGCCGAGCAGTGGCTGGGCCGTCCGGTGCGGGTGCTGAGCGACACCGACCGCGCCTGGGCTGCGCGCCAGGCGCCGGTCAACCTGCTGCAGTTCGACCTCACGCCGCGCCAGCGCGGCTGGCAGCGCCTGTACCAGGCCTGGCAGACGCTGCAGACGCCGGCCTGGCGGCCCTTCCGCTGGGGCGTCGTCGGCCTGGTCGCGGTGCAGGTCATCGGCCTGAACGCGATGGCCTGGCAACAGGGCCGCGCCATCGACGCGCGCAAGGCCGAGCAGGAGGCGCTGCTGCGACAGAGCTTCCCGCAGGTGCGCGTGGTCCGCGACGCCCGCGCGCAGATGGTGCGCGAGACCGAGGCGCTGCGCGGCGGCGCCGGGCAGGTCGGCCCGGGTGACCTGGAAGACCTCCTCGCCGCCGTGGCCCGCGCCACGCCGCCGGGCGAGCCGCCGCTGCCGGGCCTGCGCTTCGAACCCGGCCGGCTGCAGTTGACCGGCCTGGGCGCGCCGCAGCGCGCGCAGCTGCGCGAGCGGCTCGGCCGCGATCCCGCGCTGCGGGTCGCCGAGGACGGCGATGCGCTCCAACTCAGCCTGCGACCCGAGAACCGATGAACAGCTTCACGACGATGCGCCGCGACCTCGAGGCCCGCTGGCAGGCGGCCGCGCCGCGCGAGCGCCTGATCGCGCGCCTGGCCGCGGCCTTCATCGGCCTGCTGCTGCTGTGGCTGGTCGCGCTCGCGCCGGCCTGGGGCACGCTGCGCAAGGCGCCCGGCGAGCTGGACCGGCTCGACCGCGAGCTGCAGCAGATGCGCGCGATGGCGATGCAGACGCAGGCGCTGAAGCAGGCGGTGCCAGTCTCGGCCGAGCAGTCGGTGGCGGCCCTGCGCGCCGCGACCGCGCGGCTGGGCCCGGCCGCCGAATTGACGATCACCGGCACCCAGGCGCAGCTGCGCCTGCGCGGCGTGCCCGGCGGCGCGCTGGCGATGTGGATCGGCGAGGCGCGCCAGGGCGCGCGCGCCAGACCGCAGGAGGCCGAGCTGCAATCCGGACCGCAGGGCTACAGCGGCCGCCTGACGCTGCTGCTGCCCGCCGCGGCGGGGAACTGAGCGATGGCCCGACGATCGAGCGCCCGGCTCACGACGTCGACGGCCAACGCCGCCTCGACCACCGGTTTCGTCCGCGCCTTCCGCTGGGCCGAGTTCGGCGCGGTGCTGGGCCTGGTGACGGCGGTCGTCGCCTGGGCGCCGGCGGCCTGGCTGGCCTCGGCCGTGTCCTCGGCGACCCACAAGCGCCTGGTGCTGGCCGACGCCCGCGGCACGCTGTGGAACGGCAGCGCCCGGCTGATCCTGAGCCCCGGTCCCGGCAGCCGCGACGCCAGCGAGCTGCCGCAGCGCCTGGGCTGGACGATGCGGCCGGGCTGGATCGACGGCGGACCGGGCCTGCGCCTGACGCTGGACCAGTCCTGCTGCATCAAGCCGGCCGCGCCGCTGACGGCGAGCTTCGGCCTGGACCGCCTCACCGTGCGGCTGCCCGACGCGACGCCGGAGCAGCCGTGGATCCGCTGGCCGGCCGGCTGGCTGTCGGGCCTGGGCACGCCCTGGAACACGCTGGCGCCGGACGGCGTCATCGCCATCAGCGCGCAGGGCTTCGTCTTCGAGGGGCGCGGGGCCGCGGTCAACGTGAGCGGCGTGGCGCAGGTCGAGCTGCGCGACTTCTCCTCGCGCCTGGCGCAGGTGGCGCCGCTGGGCAGCTACCGGATGGGGCTGGTGGGCGGCGGGCAGACGCCGCAGCTGATCCTCACGACGATCCAGGGCCCGCTGCAACTGAGCGGCCAGGGCAGCCTGGGCGCGAAGCGGGCGCAGTTCCGGGGCGAGGCGACGGCCGCCCCGGGCAGCGAGGCCGCCTTGGCCAATTTGTTGAACATCATCGGGCGCCGCGAGGGCGCGCGCTCGATCATCTCGGTGGGATGAGCATGAACAAGCACATGATGCGACCGACGGCGCTGGGCATGGCGATCAGCCTGATCGCGGGCAGCCTGCCCCTGCAGGCCGGCGCACAGTCGAATCAGCAGCAGAACCGCCGACAGCCGGCCGTGCGCGCGAGCACGCCGGTCACGCTGAATTTCGTCAACACCGACATCGAGGCGGTCTCGCGCGCGATGTCCGCCGCGCTGGGCAAGCCGATCCTGGTCGATCCCCGGGTCAAGGGCACGATGACGCTGACCGCCGAGCAGCCGGTGCCGGTGCAGGAGGCCTACCTGAGCTACCTGGCGGCGCTGCGCGGCATGGGCTTCTCGATGGTGGAGTCCGGCGGGCTGCTCAAGCTCGTGCCCGAGGCCGAGGCCAAGCTGCAGACCGGCGCGGTGACCATCGCCGGCGAATCGCGCGCCCGCGGCGACCAGGTCATGACGCAGATCTTCAAGCTCAACCACGAGAACGCGAACAACCTCGTGGCGGTGCTGCGCCCGCTGATCACGCCCAACAACACGATCAACGCCAACCCGGGCAACAACAGCCTGGTGATCACCGATTACGCCGAGAACCTGCAGCGCATCAGCCGCATCGTCGCGGCGCTGGACCAGCCCTCCAACACCGACATCGAGGTGATCCCGCTGCGCAACGCGGTGGCCTCGGACATCGTGCAGCTGGTGCAGCGGCTCTCCGACGGCGTCGGCGGCGCGCAGGGCGTGGTGACGCCGCAGGGCGCGGCCGGCGGCGGCAGCAGCAGCGTCATGGCCGATCCGCGCAGCAACGCGCTGATCGTGCGCGCGTCCAACCCGGCCAAGCTGATGCAGCTGCGCGCGATGATCGCCAAGCTCGACCAGCCCAGCACCGACACCGGAGGCAGCATCCGGGTGATCTACCTGAAGAACGCCGACGCGGTGCGCCTGGCCACGGTGCTGCGCGCGGCCTACACGAACAATGCCGGCCCGGGCGCGGGCGGCGGATCGAACAGCAACTCGGGCAGCGGCACCGGCAGCTTCGCCGGTGCGCAGACCGGCAGCGCCGGCACCAGCGGCGGTTTCGCGGGCAACAGCTCGTCCTTCGGCGGCAGCTCGACGAGCTCCGGCAGCAGCGGCTCCTCGAGCAGCGGCAGCGCGTCGACGCAGGTCAGCCAGACGGCGCAGGTCAACACCGGCGGCTTCGTGCAGGCGGACCCGGCGACCAACTCGCTGATCATCACGGCGCCCGAGCCGATGTACCGCCAGATCCGCGCCGTCGTCGAGCAGCTCGACACGCGCCGCGCGCAGATCTACGTCGAGGCGCTGATCGTCAAGGTCGACGCCTCCAAGGCCGGCCAGTTCGGCGTGCAGTTCCAGCAGCTCTTCGGCGAAGGCGCGATCGGCACCAACTTCGGCGCCGGCTACGCCAACATCCTCAACCTGACCGCGGCCACCGCCGGCGGCACCTCGGGCGTCAGCACCGCGATCCAGAGCGGCCAGATCCCGACCGGCCTGAACGTGGGCATCATCAAGAAGGTCGGCAGCCTCTACACGCTGGGCGCCATCGCCAACGTGCTGGGCTCGGTCAGCGGCACCAACGTGCTGTCGACGCCGTCGATGATCGTCCAGGACAACGAGGAAGCCGACCTGCTGATCGGCAGCAACGTGCCGGTGCTGACCGGCAACTCGACGACCACCTCGGGCACCACCACCAGTCCCTTCCAGACCTTCGAGCGCCGCGACGTCGGCCTGCGGCTGAAGGTGCGCGCGACCGTCGGCGAGAACGGCACGGTGCGCATGAAGGTCTACCAGGAGAATTCCAGCGTCGTCGCCTCGGCCAACTCGGCCACCCAGGGCCCGACCTTCGACAAGAGCGCGGTGGAGACCTCGGTGACGCTGGAGGACGGCCAGGTGCTGGTGCTGGGCGGCCTGCTCAAGGACGAGTACGTCGACGGCGAGGACAAGGTGCCGGGCCTGGGCGACATCCCGCTGCTGGGCAACCTGTTCAAGAACCAGACCCGCAAGCGGACCAAGTCCAACCAGATGATCTTCCTGCGGCCGGTGCTGCTGCGCACGCCGGAGAGCGCGCTGGCGCTGACGATGGACCGCTACGACGCGATCCGCGCCTACCAGCAGGAGTCGCAGCCCAAGGCGTCCATGGTGCTGCCCGACACCGGCGCGCCGATCCTGCCGGAGAAGCCGGCCTCGGCGCCGCCGGCCCAGCTGCCGCTGCCGGTCTATCCGGCCTCGTCGCCGGTGCCGGGCCCCGCCGCGCCGGCCAGCGCGCCGCAGGGCCGCTGAGCCGGGAGCCGCCATGGCCAGCCGCCATCCCCTTCCCTACGCCGTCGCGAAGTCGCAGCAGGTGCTGCTCGAGGACGACGGCCAGCAGCGCACCCTGTGGGCCACGCCGGCGCTGTCGCTGCCGGTGCTGTCGGAACTGCAGCGCGTGTACGCGCCCTCGCGCATCGAATGCCTGAGCGTGGCCGAGCTGTCGCAGCGCGTCCAGGCGGCCTACGCGGGCGGCGAGGACAGCGCCGCGCTGGTGGTGGGCGAGGTCGAGAGCGCCGTCGACCTGTCGCGCCTGATGCAGGACTTGCCCGCGGTCGAGGACCTGCTCGAGACCGCCGACGACGCGCCCATCATCCGCATGCTCAATGCGCTGCTGACGCAGGCCGCCAACAACGGCGCCAGCGACATCCACATCGAGCCCTACGAGCGCGAGAGCTCGGTGCGCTTCCGCGTCGACGGCACGCTGCGCGAGGTGGTGCGCCCGAACCGCGCGCTGCATGCGGCGCTGATCTCACGGCTGAAGATCATGGCGGAGCTCGACATCGCCGAGAAGCGCCTGCCGCAGGACGGCCGCATCTCGCTGCGCATCGGCGGCCGCGCGATCGACGTGCGGGTGAGCACGCTGCCGTCGGCGCACGGCGAGCGCGCGGTGCTGCGCCTGCTGGACAAGTCGGAGTCGCGCTTCACGCTGGCGGCGCTGGGCATGGACGGCGAGCGGCTGGAGCGCTTCCAGCGCCTGGCGCAGCAGCCGCACGGCATCGTGCTCGTGACCGGCCCGACGGGCTCGGGCAAGACGACGACGCTGTACGCGGCGCTGCAGACGGTCGACACCTCGACGACCAACGTGCTGACCGTCGAGGACCCGATCGAATACGAGCTGCCCGGCATCGGCCAGACCCAGGTCAACGCGCGCATCGACCTGACCTTCGCCAAGGCGCTGCGGGCCATCCTGCGCCAGGACCCGGACGTGATCATGATCGGCGAGATCCGCGATTACGAGACGGCGCAGATCGCGATCCAGGCCTCGCTGACCGGTCACCTGGTGCTGGCGACGCTGCACACCAACGACGCGGTCAGCGCGGTGACGCGCCTGACCGACATGGGCGTGGAGCCCTTCCTGCTGAGCTCGTCGCTGCTGGGCGTGCTGGCGCAGCGGCTGGTGCGCAAGCTCTGCCCGGTGTGCAAGTCGCCGGAGCCGCTGCCCGAGGGCGGCGCGCGCTACCACCCGGTCGGCTGCCCGGCCTGCGCCAGCAGCGGCTACAAGGGCCGGACCGGCGTGTACGAGCTGATGGTCTGCGACGACACCATCCGCGGCCTGATCCACAACCAGGCGGCGGAGTCCGAGCTGCTGGCCGCGGCGCGCGCCAACGGCCTGCGCTCGATGCGCGAGGATGGCGACCGGCTGGTGGCCGCGGGCGTGACGTCCGAAGAGGAAGTGCTGCGGGTCACGCGCGAGTGAGCGCGGCCGATCAAGACCGCGCGCCCTGACGCTACCCCCGACGCCGCACGACGCAGTCAATCACGAGGTTCCCAGCGATGCCCGCCTTCAAGTACGACGCCCTCGACGCGTCCGGCAAGTCCCAGCAGGGCCTGCTGGAGGCCGACACCGCGAAAGCCGCGCGCACGCAGCTGCGCGCGCAGGGGCTGGTGCCGATGGACGTGAAGCCGGTGGCGGCACCGGCCGGCAAGCAGTCGCGCTTCGCGCGGCGCGCCTTCAAGGCGGCAGGGCTGACGGTGTGGACGCGGCAGCTGGCGGGCTTGGTCTCGGCGGGCCTGCCGCTGGAGCGCTCGCTGTCGGCGCTGGCCGACGAGGCCGAGGATCCGCGCCAGCGCGAGCTGATGTCGCAGCTGAAGTCCGAGGTCAATGCGGGCTCGTCCTTCGCACGGGCGCTGGCGATCGCGCCGCGCGAGTTCGACGACGTCTACCGCGCGGTGGTCGCCGCCGGCGAGCAGAGCGGCGCGCTGGGCCCGGTGCTGGAGAGCCTGGCGGACGACCTCGAGGAGCAGCAGCGGCTGCGCTCGGAGCTGTTCGGCGCGCTGGCCTATCCGGTGATCGTCTGCATCATCGCGGTGCTGGCGGTGAGCTTCCTGCTGACCTACGTCGTGCCGCAGGTGGCGGCGGTCTTCACGCAGACCAAGCAGACGCTGCCGCTGCTGACGCGGATCATGATGGGCCTGTCCGACCTGATGCGGACCTGGGGCCTGGCGATCGTGGCGGTGCTGGCGGCGGTGTTCTTCGGCGCGCGCCAGATCCTCAAGCGCGAAGGTCCGCGGCAGCGTTTCGACGCCGCATGGCTGAACCTGCCGCTGCTGGGCCGGCTCTCGCGCGGCTACAACGCGGCGCGGTTCTCGGGAACGCTGGCGATGCTGGCCGGCGCCGGCGTGCCCATCCTGAAGGCGCTGCAGGCGGCGGCCGAGACGCTGTCCAACCAGGCGATGCGCGCCGACGCGCTGGACGCGCTGGCGCAGGTCCGCGAGGGCGCGCCGCTGGGCGCGGCGCTCGCCGGCAAGAAGCGCTTCCCGGGGCTGCTGTCGATGTTCGCGCGCCTGGGCGAGCAGACTGGCCAGTTGCCCGACATGCTGCAGCGCGCCGCGCGCCAGCTCGGCAACGAGGTCAAGCGCCGCGCGATGACGCTGGCCACGCTGCTGGAGCCGCTGCTGATCGTGGCCATGGGCGGCGTGGTGATGCTGATCGTGCTGTCGGTGCTGCTGCCGATCATGGACATGAACAAGCTGGCGGCGCAGTAGCCGGGCGCGGCGCGGCGCTTCGTCCAGCGGCAAGCAGCGGCCTCGGCCGCTTCTGCTGCTTCGGCTGCTTTGCCGCGTCGGCCGCTTCCGACCGCTAACGGACGAACGGCCGGACCGGCTCGGCCGCCGGGACCGCCGCCGTGTCGATCACCTGATCGACGAGATCAGCGAATCGACCCAGCGGGCACCCCCAAGCGCCGCCACACCCGGGTATCGCCACCGGCTTCACGGCCATGTCGCCCGGCGCATCGAAGCGGCCGCGGCGCAGCGCGCTCAAGGTCGGCATCGCGATGCCCAGCCGCACCTCGGCACTGGCCGCCCCGGCGACGAGATCGAAGACCAGCGCGCCGCCTGGCGGATAGTCATCCGGCCGTGCCGGGTCGTGCCAGTCCAGGCCCAGCAGTCCGGCCACCGCCGCCAGGTTGGTGTCGTGCCCGACCAAGAACACCGTGCCGGCGCCCACCCCCTGCGCATCGCCCGCGAGCGGTCGCGCGTTGCCCGCGCGCAGCGCCGCAGAGATCCGCGCCAGCAGATCGGAGGCGCGCCGCCGCGCCGCGACCGGATCGTCCTTCCACTGCTGCGCGAACGCCGCGTTGTGCAGTTCAACGACCCGACCGATGCCGGACTCGTCCAGGCGCCCCCAGGCTGGCGCCGGCAGGCCCTCGACGTACTCCAGCATCAGGTTCTCCGCCAGCGTCCCCATCGGCTTGCGCGGATCCGCCTGGTCGACCAGCAGCTGGTGCCCCGACGCGCGGGCCGCTTGCCGATCCGCTTCGCCAGCGCCGCCGATGAGCACGGCCTGGAGCTCGTCCAGCCCGTCCTTGGGAATGCGGTCCCGGCGCTTGACCGCGTCGGGGGAGACCTCCTCGTCCGACCCGGCGCTGCCCTGGAAGAGCGGATCGTGCTGCCCCGCCGGCAGGCCGAAGTGGCCAGCCTCCGGGCAACCGGGCAGCAGCCCCTCCATCAGCGCCTTCGCGCTCGCGTGGTTCCTGGGCGTGCTATCCGAAATCACGAGCAGCGGCGCCCCGGCACCGGCCGATGCCGGACATCTCGCCGCGAGCCGATCGAGGCCGAGCTCGTTTCGCCACCAGCCGCCCAGGGCCTTCATCGCCGCGATGCCATGCGGCGTCAGCTGTCCCGGCGCGACCGGCCACCGCGCCCAGGGCTCGGTGGCGAAGGGCGCGAGCGCCTCGGGCGACTTCGTCGGCGAGCGCACGCCGTGCCGCATCAGCACGATGCGCAGCACCGGCGCCTGCGCGGGCCGCGAGACCGGCGTTCCGGCGTCCTGCGCCTGCGCCTGCGCCGTCGGCATCGTCAGCATCAAGGCCGCCACCGCGGCGGCGACCGCGCTCGCGACGCGCGCGCCCATCAGAACTTCACCGCCATGTCGACGAACGCGCCCCGGCCCGGCAGGCCGAAGTACAGCGGCGCGCCGCTCACCGACTGGTTGCCGGCGAACGCGGTGAGCTTCCTCGCGTTGAACAGGTTGTTGACGTCGAGGCTGACGGAGAAGCCCTTCGTGCCCCAGGGCCCCTGGTCCGCGCGATAGCCGAGCGAGGCGTCCACGCTGCTGTAGCCCCCCAGGCGCTGGCTGTTGGCGAAGACGGTGGTGCCCTTGGCATCGGTCGTGTTGTCGACGCCGTATTGCGCGCCGACCATCTTGGTCATCAGCGAACCGAACAGCCCTTGCTTGTCGCCGTAGATCAGGCCGATGGCCGCGGTCGCCCGCGGCGTGCCGGCGACCCGCACCGACCCGCCCTTGTAGGTCGCGTGGTTGAGGCTGGCGTTGGCGTACAGGCTGAGCTGGCGCGTGAAGGCATAGGTGCCCTCGACCTCGATGCCCTTGTAGACCGCGCCGCCCGCGTTGACGTACACGCTCTCGCTGCCCGCGCCGCTGTCGATCGTCGTCTGGCTGATGTAGTTGCCGAAGTCGACGCGATAGACGTCGGCGCCGAAGTTGAACTCGCGCGTCGCATAGGCGGTGCCCAGCTGGTAGTTCGTCGTCAGCTCCGGATCCAGCCCGCGCGCGCCGTTGAGTTGGATCACGTTGACCGGCGGCGCGAGGAAGCCCTTGGCGACCTGCGCGTAGGCGGACCAGTCGTGGCTCAGCTGGTCGTGCACGCTGATCGAGGGCAGCCAGGCGTCGTAGGTCGCGCTGGCCTTGAGCGGCGCCGGCGGCGTCGACTTGTTGAGCTCGGCATCGATGCCGCGGCGCACGCTCGAGTAGCGCAGGCCCGGGCTCACCGTCACGCCCTCGGCCGCCTTCCAGTCGTACTGAACGTAGGGCTGGACGGTGTCGGTCGTGTCCTTCAGCCGGTAGTTGTCGGCATAGCCGTACTTCGTGCCGGTGGCCGCGCCCGTGGTGAAGTCGACCGGCGTCTGCCAGCGCGCGTCGTCGTTGCGCTCCACCCAGGCACCGACCTGCAAGCGCCCCGGCCCCGCTTCGCGCGCCAGGCGCAGCACGTCGCCATAGGCATGGAAGCCGTTGTCGGCCCGCTTGCCGGGGACGTCGGTCGCGACCTTGGTGGTCTTCTTTCCCGCCGCGTCGTAGAACTGCACGCCGTTGTGGGACGGATCGGTGTCGGTGGGATCGCTGGTCTTGTCCGACGCGTGGTCGAAGTCGTTGAAGTAGACCTTGTTGTCGACCGTCCAGCCGCCCAGCGTCGAGGTCACGCCGAGGTAGGTGAAGCTGGACCGGTAGCTCGCGCCGTTGTAGCCGGCATAGGTCTGCAGCGACGGGTCGTCGCCCAGGCCGAAGCGCCAGCCGTGCTGCGCGATCTGGTCGAGCGTCGCGCCTTGCACCGTGTTCTGGCGTTCGCGGTTGACGCTGGTGACGAAGGTCAAGGTCGTGTCGTCGCCCAGCGCGCTGACGGTCTTGAGGAACAGGTGCTTGCGGTCATCGCGCGTGTGCGACAGGAAGGTGTCGCTGGACTCCTTGGAGACCTCCGCGAAGACGCCGGTATCGCCGAAGTTGTGGTCCACCGACAGCCCGGCCGCGCGGGTGTTCCAGCTGCCCAGGGTGAAGTACGGCGTGATGCCGTCGACGCTGGCCGGATCGCGCGTGCGCAGTGCGATGGTGCCGCCGAAGGTGGCGTTGCCGATCGACGCGCCGCCGCCCGGACCGCGGTCGATCTGCGCCTGGCCCAGCACGTGGTTGCTGAAGTAGGCCGAGGTGGTGTGATGCAGGTCGCTCGCGTCGCCGAACGGGATGCCGTCGAAGGTGATGTTGAACTGGCCGTCCTGGAAGCCGCGCAGGCTGATGCCTTCGCTCTTGCCCAGGCCGGGGCCTTCCGGCGAGCTCACCGTCATGCTGGGCGCGTACTTGACGATGTCGTCGAAGTTGGCGTTGAAGCGCAGCGCGTCGCGGATGAAGCGCTCATCGATCACCGAGGTCGGCTGGCTGGCATTGAGCGGCGCGGCGCTGGGTGCGAGCGTGTTCACCGAATTGCCGGTGACGCTGACGACGTCCAGTGTCTGCACGCGCTTGTCGTCGTCGGCATGGGCGGACGGCAGGCAACTCAGCACCGCGGCGGCGGCGATCAATCGGCGCGCAGACAGGCGGGCGGACAGGCGGGCGGGGCGGACGAGCGGCATGGAGAGCGTCTGGCGGATGAAAAGCCGGCGATGCTGGGGCGCCCGGATGTCCGGTCGATGACAGTCGGGCGGCTGTCTCGGATCACCAAATCGACAAGAAGTGTCTGATTCATTGCGCCATCAATGCCGCGTCAACGCCTGATCACGACGACCTCACGCCGCCATGTCCGATCCGGCGGCGGCCCCCGGGACCCCTATCATCCCCACCCATGCCCGCCTCCCTCGACGGCCGCCTGGTGGTGGCCCTTTCCTCCCGCGCGCTGTTCGACTTCGAAGAGGAGAACCAGCTCTTCGAGAACAGCGACGACCGCGCCTACATGCGGCTGCAGCAGCAGCGCCTGGACGAGCCGGCCAAGCCCGGCACCGCCTTCTCGCTGGCGCGCAAGCTGCTCGCCTTCAACGCCCTGGGCGAGACGCCCCGCGTCGAGGTCGTCGTCCTGTCCCGCAACGATCCGATCTCCGGCATGCGCGTGTTCCGCTCCGCGCAGCATTACGGACTGACCATCGAGCGCGGCGTCTTCACCCGCGGGCAGAGCCCCTGGCGCTACCTGCGCCCGCTCAAGGCCGACCTGTTCCTCTCCGCCAACGAGGACGACGTGCGCTCCGCCCTCGCCGCCGGCGTGGCCGCGGCACGCGTCTTCCCGCAGTCGGCGCGCGCCTCGGCCGCCTATCCCGATGAGCTGCGCATCGCCTTCGACGGCGATGCCGTGCTGTTCTCCGACGAGGCCGAACAGATCTACCAGCGCGATGGCCTGGACGCCTTCCAGGCCCATGAACGCGAACGCAAGCTGACGCCCTTGCCCGCCGGTCCGTTCAAGGAAGTCCTGCACGCGCTGCAGCGCCTGCAGGCCGCGCCCGCCGCGCCGATGCGCCTGCGCACCGCGCTGGTCACCGCCCGCAGCGCCCCCGCCCATGAGCGCGCCATCCGCACGCTGATGGACTGGGACGTCGAGGTCGACGAGGCGATGTTCCTCGGCGGCCTGGCCAAGGGCGAATTCCTGCGCGAGTTCGAGCCCGACTTCTTCTTCGACGACCAGCACGGCCACATCCAGAACGCCGTCCCCCATGTGCCCGCCGGCCACGTCACGATGGGGGTGACGAACCGCTGACGCCCCGCCCGGCGCCAGAATCCGCGCCGCATGACTTCCGGCTGCCGTCCGGCCGGTTCCCTTCTCGTTCCAACGCTCCGTCCCCGGACTCCCACAAGGAAGACCTCGATGCGCATCACGCTCCGCCGCCTGGCCATCGCCTCGGCCTGCTCGATGGCCACCCTGGCCATCGCCGCAGAATCCACCGCCACCTCGGCCGCGACCTCGGCTGCCGCCCTCGGCGCCGCCGACGCCGTCGCCCGCGGCGCGGCCGCCCGTGCGGCGCTCGTCGATCCGGCGCTGGGCTTCTACCGCCAGCCCGCGCTGCGTGGCGACCGGCTGGTCTTCGTGGCCGAGGGCGACCTGTGGCAGGCCTCCGCCGCCGGCGGCACCGCCCAGCGCCTGACCACCCATGGCGGCGTCGAGACCTATCCCGCCCTGTCCGCCGATGGCCGCTGGATCGCGTTCACCGGCCAGCAGGAAAGCGCGAGCGACGTCTTCGTCATGCCGGCCGCCGGCGGCGTGCCCCGCCGCCTGACCTGGGACACCGGCGCGGTGCGCGTCTGGGGCATCACCGCGCAGAACGAGGTGCTCTACACCGGCAACACCGAGCGCGGCGAGCCCGGCACCCAGTTGCACCTGGTCGACATCGCCACCGGCAAGCACCGCGCGCTGCCGGTCGGCCAGGCCAGCGACGGCGCGCTCAGCGCCGACGGCAAGACCCTGTACTTCACCCGCAACGGCCTGCGCGGCGACAACGCCCGCCAGTACCGCGGCGGCGCCCTGGCCCGGCTGTGGGTGATGGACCTCACCGGCAGCGCCGAGGCCCGGCCGCTGGTCCCCGAAGGCGCCAACGACCGCCGGCCGATGCCCTACGTCGACGCCGGCGGCAACGCCCGCATCGCGTTCCTGTCCGACCGGGACGGGACCTTCAACCTCTGGTCGGTCAAGGCCGACGGCTCCGACCCGCGCCAGCACACCCGCCTCAAGGGATGGGACATCCGCCATGCGAGCCTGGACGGCGCGCAGGCGGTCTTCGCCGTCGGCGCGGACCTCTACCGCCTCGACCTGAACGGCAGCGCCGCCGAGCAGAAGCTGTCCATCGCCCTGGGCGGCGACTTCGACCAGCAGCGCAAGCGCTGGGTCAGCCGCCCGCAGGACTTCCTGACCGCGGTCTCGCTGTCGCCCAATGGCGAGCAGGTCGTGCTGACCGCGCGCGGCCGCCTGGCCACGCAAGGCGTCGGCCCGCTGCGCCGCGCCGAACTGCCGGTGCCCGCTAGCCTCGGCGACGCCGGCCGCTGCCGCGACACCGCCTTCAGCAGCGACAGCCGCGACGTCTTCGCGCTGTGCGACTACAGCGGCGAACTCGAGATCTGGCGCCTGGCCGCCAACGGCGCCGGCCAGCCGCGGCAGGTCACCGAAGGCGCCACCGCGATGCGCCGCAGCCTGTCGCCCTCGCCCGACGGCCGCTGGATCGCCCACACCGACAAGGAAGGCCGCCTCTTCCTCACCGACCTCAAGAACCCCAGCCGCGCCGCCGCGACCCGCGAGGTCGACCACGACACGCTCGGCGACGGCGCGGCCTCGCTGTCCTGGTCCGCCGACGGCAAGGCGCTGGCCTTCGTCCGCGCCACCAGCAACCCCTATCGCGAGCAGCTGATGCTGCTGACCGTCGCCGACGGCAAGGTCCACCAGCTCGGCAGCGACCGCTACGCCGCGACCGCGCCGGCCTTCAGCCCCGATGGCCAGTGGCTCTACTTCCTGTCGCGCCGCAGCTTCGACGTGACCGGCAACCCCGGCCCCTGGGGCGACCGCAACATGGGCCCGTTCTTCGACAAGGGCTGGAAGGTCTACGCGCTGGCGCTGCAGCCGGGCCTGCGCTTCCCGTTCGCGCAGCCGGATGAGCTCCAGGGCCTGAAGGCCAAGGAGGAGGCCGAGGTCCGCGAGCAGGAGAAGGACAAGCCCGACAACAAGGAATCGAAGCAGAAGGTCGACCAGGCCAAGGCCGCCGCGGTGAAGGAAGAGAAGCCCGCGGCCAAGGGCAAGCCCGAGATCCAGATCCCCGGCCTGTCGCTGCGCCTGTTCGAAGTGCCCATCGCCGCCGGCAACTACAGCGGCCTGGCCGTGGACTCCAAGCGCCTGTACCTGCACGAGGGCACCACGCTGCGCCAGCTGCCGATCGGTCCCGGCGAAACCAAGGTCGAGACCTTCGCCGAACAGGTCGGCGCCTTCGACCTGAGCGCCGACGGCAAGAAGCTGCTGATCCGCCGCCCCGCGGCACCAGGCGCCGCGCCGGAGATCCTGATCGTCGACGCCGGACCGAAGATCCCCGGCGACCTGGACAAGTCGCGCGTGCGCTGGACCGACTGGCAGATCGCCGTCGATCCCAAGGCCGAATGGCGCCAGATGTTCAACGACGCCTGGCGCATGCAGCGCGACTTCTTCTACGACAAGGACATGCACGGCGTGGACTGGACCGCGATGCGCGCCAAGTACGCGCCGCTGGTGGAACGCGTCACCGAGCGCAGCGAGCTGGCCGAGGTCATGGCGCAGATGGTGGGCGAGCTCAGCCTGCTGCACAGCCAGGTCGCGCCGGGCGAGCTGCGCAAGGGTGCCGAGGAACCCGGTTTCGCCGGGCTGGGCGCGCAACTCGAGCGCGACGCCAAGGGCTGGAAGATCGCCCGCATCTTCAGCGGCGATCCGGAACTGCCGGCCGACGCCGGCCCGCTGGCCGCGCCGGGGCTGAACATCCCGGTGGGCAGCGTGATCACGCAGATCAACGGCCGCGACGCGACCCAGGCCCCCGATCCCAGCGAACTGATGCGCGGCCAGGCCGGCAAGCAGGTGCTGCTGCAGGTGCGCGAGCCCTCCGGCAAGGAGCGCCCCGTCGTCGTCACGCCGGTCGACCTGCGCCGCGAAGGCCAGCTGCGCATCAACGACTGGCGCTACGGCCGCGCCCGGATCGTCGACACCGCCAGCAACGGCAAGATCGGCTACCTGCACCTGCGCGCGATGACTCGCGACGACATCGGCGACTTCGCCCGCGAGTTCTACGCGCAGAGCGAGCGCGAGGGGCTCATCATCGACGTCCGCCACAACAACGGCGGCAACATCGACAGCTGGATCCTGCAGACGCTGCTGCGCCGCGCCTGGGCCTTCTGGCAACCGCGCTCGCCTTACGGCAGCAAGCCCTATCCCAACATGCAGCAGGTGTTCCGCGGCAAGGTCGTCGTGCTGGCCAACGAGGAAACCTACTCCGACGGCGAAACCTTCTCCGAAGGCTTCAAGCGCCTGGGCCTGGGACCGGTCATCGGCAAGACGACCTCGGGCGCCGGGGTGTGGCTGTCCGACCAGAACCGGTTGATGGACAACGGGCTGATGCGCGCTGCGGAGAACGGACAGATCACCGTCGACGGCCAGTTCCTCGTCGAGGGCAAGGGCGTGACGCCGGACATCGAGGTCGACAATCCGCCGCGCGCGACCGCCAATGGGCAGGATGCGCAGCTGGATGCGGCGATCGCCTGGCTCAAGGATGCGATCGCGAAGGATCCCGTCAAGACGCCGAAGCCGGGGCCTTATCTGCGGCCGATCAAGCAGTGAGGCGTATGGGCAACCGGCGCTGCGCGACTGCGCGTCAGCCAGCGCGGCCCATCACAGGGTAGGAGGCCTCGCGTCCGCGAACCTCCCACCCTGTTCCGGGCCCGGAGGCACTCGCTGACTCCAAGCAGAACGGGAGGCCTCGGCCTCCCGTTTTGCATGGCGTGAGTCGGTCAGGTCAGATCAGGTGAGCGTCACGCGCGCGAACTGGCGCTTGCCGACCTGCAGCACCATCGTGCCGGCCTCGACCTTCAAGGCCTTGTCGCTGATGGTGACGCCATCGATCTTGACGCCACCCTGCTCGATCTTGCGGTTGCCCTCGCCGTTGGACGGCACCAGGTTGGCCGCCTTCAGCAGCGCGGCAATGCCCATCGGCGCGCCGCTCAGCGTCAGCTCGGGGATGTCGTCCGGAATGCCGCCGCGGGCCCGGTTGTTGAAGTCCGCCTCCGCGTCCTCCGCGGCCTGCGCGCTGTGGAAACGCGCGGTGATCTCCTTGGCGAGCATCACCTTCGCTTCCTTCGGGTTGCGGCCGCCCTCGATCTCGCGCTTCAGCGCCGCGATCTCCTCGATCGACTTGAAGCTCAGCAGGTCGAACCACTTCCACATCTGCAGGTCGCTGATCGACAGGATCTTGGCGAACATGCTGTTGGCCGGCTCGGTGATGCCCACGTAGTTGTTCTTGGACTTGGACATCTTCTCGACGCCGTCCAGGCCCTCCAGCAGCGGCATGGTGAGGATGCACTGCGGCTCCTGGCCGTACTCGGCCTGCAGGTGCCGGCCCATCAGCAGGTTGAACTTCTGGTCGGTGCCGCCCAGTTCCAGGTCGGCCTTCAGCGCCACCGAGTCGTAACCCTGCATCAGCGGGTAGAGGAATTCATGCACCGAGATCGGCGTGCCGGCCGCGTAGCGCTTGGTGAAGTCGTCGCGCTCCATCATGCGGGCCACCGTGTACTTGGCGGCCAGCTGGATCAGGCCGCGCGCGCCCAGCGGGTCGGACCATTCGCTGTTGTAGCGGATCTCGGTGCGCGCCGGATCCAGCACCAGGCTGGCCTGCTTGTAATAGGTCTCGGCGTTGTGCTTGATCTGCTCCGGCGTCAGCGGTGGGCGCGTGGCGTTGCGACCCGACGGGTCGCCGATCATCGAGGTGAAGTCACCGATCAGGAAGATCACCTGGTGCCCCAGGTCCTGCAGCTGGCGCATCTTGTTCAGCACCACGGTGTGGCCAACGTGGATGTCCGGCGCCGTCGGGTCCAGGCCCAGCTTGATCCGCAGCGGCTGGCCGGTGGCCTCGGACCGGGCCAGCTTCTTCAGCCATTCGTCCTGCGGCAGCAGTTCCTCGCAGCCCCGCAGCGATTGCTGCATCGCATGACGGACCCGGTCGGTGATCGGAAATTCAGCGGCCGGCGAGGACTGGGTTCGAATGTCAGACATGGCACTTCGGAGCCCGCACGGGCTTACGTAAAGTCTTGATTTATCGGGTTTTCTAGCACTTGCAACCCGGGCGCGCCGGTATACTGCCGGCTGTTTTTGCGGGGCGCCAGGAGGGCAAATCTCATGCCCGATGGGACGCTGCAACGCAAGACGGCGATTCTAGTGGACGCTCCCCGCAGCATCAGGACGCCCCCGGCGTCCTTCGCTGGCCGGCACGTCGAATCGCCGGCCCGGGCCCTCCGGGTCACGCCCTGCGGCGTGGCGATGGGCGGCACTCCTCAGGCTCCAGAAAGAAGGTCTTCGGCGCGTGATGAATTGGACTGACGAATGGCAGCGCGTGCAGCGCACGCTCGCTCGCGCCGAATCCTTCGCGGCCAAGCACCCGCGCACCCTGACCGGCACCGTCGTCGGTGTCCTGAGCTGCTTCGCGGTGACCGCCTTCGGCGTCGCCCCGATGGCCCCTGACGCAGCGGACCTGCCGCAGCGCATCGTTTCCGAATCCATCCCGCTGCAATCGCTGGACGAGCAACTGGCCGAACTGGCCGCGTTCGATCCCGGCCTGTCCCGCAGCGACATCACCCGCGCCGCCGACACCGCCGACTCGCTGCTCAAGCGCATGGGCGCGGCCGACGTCGCCGCCGCCGCCTTCCTGCGCAGCGACGAGACCGCCAAAAAGCTGCTGACCGGCCGCGTCGGCAAGCGCGTGCAGGTCGTCGCGACCGCCAGCGGCGAGGTCCAGTCCCTCGTCGCCCGCTACGCCGCCGAGGCCAGCGAGCAGCAGGACACCCACTTCACCCGCCTGAGCATCACCCGCGAAGGCGACAAGTTCGTCTCGAAGCTGGAGACCGTGCCGTTCGAGACCCAGACCCGCCTGGGCAGCGGCTCGATCCAGTCCTCGCTGTTCGCCGCGACCGACGAGGCCAACGTGCCCGACGCGATCGCCACCCAGCTGGCGGACATGTTCTCCGGCGACATCGACTTCCACCGCGAACTGCGCAAGGGCGACCGCTTCTCGCTGGTCTACGAAACCCTGACCGCCGACGGCGAGCCCATCACCTGGGGCAACCGCGCCGGCCGCCTGCTGGCCGCGGAGTTCGTCAACAACGGCAAGAGCTACCAGTCGGTGCTGTTCCGGGATCCGGCCAGCGGCAAGAGCAACTACTACGGCTTCGACGGCGAGAGCAAGCGCCGCTCGTTCCTGGCGAGCCCGATGGAGTTCTCCCGCGTGACCTCCGGTTTCGCGATGCGCTTCCATCCGATCCTGCAGACCTGGCGCCAGCACCAGGGCATCGATTACGGCGCCCCCACCGGCACCCCGGTGCGCAGCGTCGGCGACGGCAATGTTGAGTTCGCCGGCTGGCAGAACGGCTTCGGCAACGTGGTGCAGCTCAAGCACAGCGGCAACCGCATGACGGTCTACGCGCACCTGAGCCGCATCGACGTCAAGAAAGGCCAGAAGGTCGACCAGGGCCAGAAGATCGGCGCCGTCGGCTCGACCGGCTGGGCCACCGGCCCGCACCTGCATTTCGAATTCCGCGTGAACGGCAAGCAGCAGGATCCGCGCGTGATCGCGCGCTCGTCGGAAGCCGTCACGCTGCCCGCGACCGCCAAGGCCGCGTTCAAGGCCCAGGTCGCCAGCGCCAAGATCGCGCTCGACGCGGCCTCATCCATCCACGAGGGCGTCGTCGGCGAATAAGCCGGCGGTCGCTCGCGACCTCCACGCTGCGGCGATGACGATGGCCGGCGCCGAGCTCTACATCGGACTGATGTCCGGCACCTCGCTGGACGGCGTCGATGCCGTCCTGTTGCGCGTCGAGGCCGATGGCAGCGTTCAGGCCCTCGCCCATGAATACCAGCCCTTCGGCGCCGAATTGCGCGCCGAACTGCTGGCGCTGAACAGCCCCGGCGACAACGAACTGCAACGCGCCGCCCTCGCCGGCAATGCCGTCGCTCGCGCCTATGCGCAGGTGTGCCGCGCGCTGCTGAATGCGCAGCGCCGGGTCCCGCAGGACATTCGCGCGCTCGGCGCGCATGGCCAGACCGTCCGGCATCGCCCCGGCGAATTCGACGGCACCGGCTTCACCCTGCAGGTGCTGAATGCGTCATTGCTGGCCGAGCTCACCGGCATCGCCGTGGTCCACGACCTGCGCAGCCGGGACCTGGCCGTCGGCGGCCAGGGCGCGCCGCTGGTGCCGGCCTTCCATCGTGCGGCATTGGCGCAGCCGGGTGAGGACGTCGCCGTGCTGAACGTCGGCGGCATCAGCAATGTCAGCCTGCTGTGGGCCGACGGTCGCAGTGGCGGGTTCGATTGCGGTCCCGGCAACTGCCTGATGGACGGCTGGATCCATCGGCATCAAGGCGCGAGCTATGACGCGGGCGGCCAATGGGCGGCCCAGGGACAGGTGCATGCCGGACTGCTCGCCGCGCTGCTCGCGGAGCCCTACTTCCATCAGGCGCCGCCTCGCAGCACGGGACGGGACCTTTTCCACCTCGGATGGTTGGATGAACGCATCGCGGCGCATGCGCCGCAGGTCTCCGCGGTGGACGTGCAAGCCACGCTGCTCGAGTTGAGCGCGCGCTGCGTGACCGACAGCCTGGCGGCTCACGCTCCGGGCGCCTGGCGCGAATTGCTGGTCTGCGGCGGTGGCGCGTTCAACGATGCGCTACTTGGACGCCTGCGCGCGCTGCTGCCCATGACGGTAGCAAGCACCGATCGTCGCGGCCTGCCGCCGATGCAGGTCGAAGGCGCCGCGTTCGCTTGGCTGGCGATGCGCCATGTGCGCGGGCTCCCGGGCAACCTCCCCGCCGCGACCGGTGGCACCGGACTCCGCGTCCTGGGCAGCTACACCCCGGCGTGAGCCAGAAACGACAAGACCGCCCGAAGGCGGTCTTGGTCATGGCGCCCGACACGCGTCGGGCAGTGGGGTCGTGCCGGCCGATCAGACCGAGAAGCTCGAACCGCAACCGCAGGTCGTCTGCGCGTTCGGATTCTTGATCACGAACTGGGCGCCTTGCAGGTCTTCCTTGTAGTCGATCTCGGCGCCGACCAGGTATTGCAGGCTCATCGCGTCGATCAACAGCGTCACGCCGTTCTTGGCCATCTGCGTGTCGTCGTCGTTGACGGCCTCGTCGAAGGTGAAGCCGTACTGGAAGCCGGAGCAGCCGCCGCCCTGGACGAACACCCGCAGCTTCAAGTCGGGGTTGCCTTCTTCCAGCACCAGTTCGCGCACCTTTTCAGCCGCGCTGTCGGTGAAGACCAGCGGAGCCGGCATGTCGCCCATGCCGGTGGTTTGGGTTTCGAGGACTGCGCTCATCGTGGATCCTGTTGTGTCGGAGGAATGGCGGGAATTATCTCAAAGCACCCGCTGCATGGGCAGGCACTTGGAGATAGCCCCTTCGGCGGGAGGTGCAGCCCACCGGATAAAAAAACAAGGCCGCTGAAAACAGCGGCCTTGTTCTGGAGCTTGCGTCGCTGACGAAATCCCAACCCGGATTCCACCAGCGAACGAAAGTCGATCAGCGCTTGCTGAACTGCTTCCGGCGACGGGCGCCGTGCAGACCGACCTTCTTACGCTCAACTTCACGCGCGTCACGCGTGACGAAGCCGGCGCGGCTCAGTTCGGGCTTCAGGGCCGCGTCGTAGTCGATCAGCGCGCGGGTGATGCCCAGACGGACAGCACCGGCCTGGCCGGACTCGCCGCCGCCGTGCACGTTGATCTTGATGTCGAAGGCCTCGCCATTGTTCGTCAGCAGCAGGGGCTGGCGCGAAATCATGATCGAGGTCTGACGGCCGAAGTACTGCTCGATCGAGCGGCCGTTCACCGTGATTTGGCCGGTGCCCTTCTTGATGAAGACACGCGCCACCGACGACTTGCGACGGCCGGTACCGTAGTTCCAGTTTCCGATCATCACGGCTCCTTAGATTTCCAGCGCCTTGGGCTGCTGGGCGGTGTGCGGATGCGTGTCGCCCGCGTACACCTTCAGCTTCTTGATCATCGCGTAGCCCAGCGGACCCTTGGGCAGCATGCCCTTGACGGCCTTCTCCAGGGCGCGGCCCGGATGCTTGGCTTGCATGTCCTTGAACTTGGTGGCGTAGATGCCGCCCGGGAAACCCGAGTGACGGTAGTACACCTTGTCCGTGGCCTTGTTGCCGGTGACACGCAGCTTCTCGGCGTTGATGATGACGATGAAGTCACCGGTGTCGACGTGAGGCGTGTAGATGGCCTTGTGCTTGCCGCGCAAACGGAGTGCCACTTCGCTGGCAACACGTCCGAGCACCTTGTCGGTGGCGTCAATCACAAACCACTCGTGCGTCACTTCGGCCGGCTTGGCGCTGAAGGTCTTCATGAGATTCTTTCAAAAGGCGAAACTTCGGGCGATCTGCCCCCGTACGTTCGGTGCACGCTTGTCGGCGATGTGAATCGCGCGGCCTCTCACGGACGTTCCCCCGCTGCCTTGGAAACGGGAAAGCCGGCGAGTCTAGCAGAACACGCCCGAAAGGCCAAATCCACGCGCCCGCCGGTCCGGCGCAAGCGCCGCGACGGCGCCCCGCCATGCCGGTTCCGACACGCATTCGGCAGGGAACGACCCGCCGCCCGCTTTCCCCGCTAGCATCCGACCCCATCTCCCAGCGCGCCATGACCACCCCGCCCGATCCCCGGCCCACCCCGACGCCCGGCCCCGTGCCGGACGAGGCACCGCGCTCGCGCTGGCACCCTCGCGCGATGCTGGCGCGCTGGACCAGTTGGGTGCCGATCCGCTCGCTGGGGCGGCGCCACCGCAAGCGCATCCTGCAGCACCTGCTGTCGCTGGGGGAACGCGACCGCTACCTGCGCTTCGGCTACCCGGCGCGCGACGAGCAGATCCAGAAGTACGTGGCCGGGCTGGATTTCGTCCGGGACGAGGTCCTGGGCATCTTCAACCGCCGGCTGCAGCTGATCGCGGTGGCCCACCTGGCCTACGCCCCGGCGCCGCAGATCAAGGGCCGGCCGGCGATGGCCGAGTTCGGCGTCTCGGTCGCCACCACGGCGCGAGGCAAGGGTTTCGGCGGCCGGCTGTTCGAGCGCGCCGCGCTGCACGCCCGCAACCGCGGCATCGACACCCTGTTCATCCACGCCCTCAGCGAAAACGCCCCGATGCTGAAGATCGCCCGCAACGCCGGCGCGACGGTGGAGCGCGACGGCGGCGAATCCGAAGCCTGGCTTCGGCTGCCGCCGGACTCGGTGTCCTCGCACGTGGACGAGGCCCTGGAGCGCCACATGGCCGAATGGGACTTCCAGTTCAAGCGCCACATGCGCACCGTCGGCGATTTCCTGGATGGCGTGGCCGAGGTGAAATCCCGCATCCGCAAGGTCCGGGACCGGTCGGACGACCGCCACGCCGGCCCCGGATCGAAACGCTGATCGCACGGACGACGACGGCATTCCACGGTGCCCCACCCGATTCCAGGGGGGAATCCGGATGCATTTTGTAACGCCTTTCCGCTACATTCGCCCGATTCGCCGGTCCGTTGCGCGCTGTCCTTGCCACCTCCGAGCGACCCTCGGCGCCTCGTCGCGCCATCCGTCCGGTCCGTCCAGTTCGTTGGGATATGCAGAACCTGCTTCCGTGGATCATCGCGGGACTGTCGGCGCTGGCGGTCCTGGGACTGCTCGCCGCGCTGCTGCTGCGGCGCCCCCGGCGCGAGCGCAAGCCGCTGCCCACCGAGTGGTCGCTGAGCCCGCGCCCGGTCTTCAGCGCGGATGAACGCCGCGTCTTCCGCCTGCTGCGCGAGGCGCTCCCCCACCACGTCGTGATGTGCAAGCTGCCGGTGGTGCGCTTCTGCCAGCCGACCGAGGCCCGCGACGTCCGCTACTGGTATGAGCTGCTGGGCGGCATCAGCGTGAACTTCGCCATCTGCAGCCCCAACGGCCGCGTGCTGGCCGCCATCGACCTGGAAACCGACCGCCCCGGCTCGTCCCGCAGCCTGCAGATCAAGCAGGCCGTGCTGGCCGCGTGCCGGATCCGCTACCTCCGCACCTCGGTCGACCAGCTCCCCAGCGCGACCGAGCTGCAGCTGCTCGTGCCCTACAGCAACCAGGGCAGCCGCGCCAGCATGGCGCCGATGCCGCGCGCCAGCGCGCATGCGCCGGTCGCGAGCGCCGCCGCGGCGCGGCGCGCGGCACCGGTGGCCCCGGCCGCGCGCAACACGCTGTGGAACGACTCGCCCGTCTTCAGCGATTCCTTCTTCGCGCCCGACAGCCGCTATGACGCCTTCGGCGGCGGCGAGTCGATGCACGCGCCCCTGCCGCCGATGGCCGCCCCGATGTCCGCCGCCATGGCCCCGCTGCCGCCCGCCGAACCCCGCACCCGCGGCTACCGGCCGCGCGCCGGCGCGCACGAGGCCAGCGGCTTCCGCGACTCGCAGCTCGGCCGGGAGTCCCAGTTCGGCCACGACTTCCCGCCCCTGCCCGGCGAATCGCCGGACGCCGACATCGGCGGCGTGGTCGTCGATTCGCCGCGCTACGGGCGGCGCTAAGCTACGCGCCTGCTCCGCTTCCTCGAGGACACACGACGGCGCTCCGGCGCCGTTTTCGTTGCCTCCGCGACTCCATGACTGACACGACGGCCGGGTTCGGCCTCCTGACGCCCGAGCTGATGCTCGATGCCCTCGAGCACGCGGGCCTGCGCCCCGACGGCCGCCTGCTGCAGCTGAACTCCTACGAGAACCGCGTGCTGCTGGCCCACCTGGAGGACGGCGCGGCGGTGGTCGCGAAGTTCTACCGGCCCGGCCGCTGGACCGACGCGCAGATCCTGGAGGAGCACGCCTTCGCGCAGGCGCTGGCCGCGGCCGAGGTCCCGGTGGTCGCGCCGCTGACGCTGACCATCGACGGCGCCACCGGCACCCTGGGCCATTTCCAGGACCAGCGCTTCGCGGTCACGCCGCGCCAGGGCGGCCGTGCGCCGGAACTCGAGGACCCGGAGGTGCTGCGCTGGATCGGCCGTTTCCTCGCGCGCATGCACGACGTCGGCCAGGCCCAGCCCTTCCAGGCGCGGCTCGCCTGGAACAGCGCCGCGCCGGCGCGCGATGCCCGCGACTGGCTGCGCGCCCACGACACCCTGCCGCCGGAGCTCTCGGCCCACTGGCACGATGCCGCGGCGCGCTGCATCGACGCGATCGACGCTGCCTTCGACAGCCTGCCGGACCGGCGCTCGCTGCGGCTGCACGGCGATTGCCATCCCGGCAACATCCTGTGGACGCCGGACCGCGGCCCGCACTTCGTCGACCTCGACGACGCCGCCCAGGGGCCGGCGGTGCAGGACCTGTGGATGCTGCTGTCCGGCGATCCGGAAGCGGCGCGGATCCAGCGCGACGCGCTGCTGGACGGCTACGAGAGCGTGCGCGAATTCGACTGGCGCGAACTGCGCCTGGTGGAAGCGCTGCGCACGCAGCGCATGATCCACCACAGCGCCTGGCTCGCGCGGCGCTGGGACGACCCGGCCTTCCCGCTGGCCTTCCCGTGGTTCGGGACGCCCAACTACTGGAGCGACCAGGTCGTCAAGCTGCGCGAGCAGCTCGAGGCCATGCAGGTGGCCGCCGAGCGCTTCTGACCGCTGCTGACCGCTGCTGACGGCGCTCAGCCCAGCAACAGCGCGTTGACGCGGCGCACGTAGGCGGCCGGGTCCTCCAGCACGCCACCCTCGGCCAGCAGCGCCTGGTCGAACAGCACCTGCGCCAGGTCGCCGAAGCGCGATTCGTCGCCCTCGATCGCGCCGAGCTTCTTCACCAGCGCGTGATCGGGGTTGATCTCCAGCGTCGGCAACGCGGTCGGCGCGGTCTGGCCAGCCTGCTTGAGCATGCGGGCCAGATGGCCGCTGATGTCGCCCTCCTCGACGACCACGCAGGCCGGCGAGTCCACCAGGCGGGTGGTCACGCGCACGTCCTTGGCGCGGCCCTCGAGCGCGGTCTTCAGGCGGTCCAGCACCGGCTTGAACTGCTCGGCGGCTTCCTCGGCCTTCTTCTTCTCTTCCTCGTCCTGGAGCTGGCCCAGGTCGACCGCGCCCTTGGCGACCGACTGCAGCGACTTGCCCTCGAACTCGTAGAGGTGGGACAGCATCCACTCGTCGACCCGCTCGGTCAGCAGCAGCACCTCGATGCCCTTCTTGCGGAAGATCTCCAGCTGCGGGCTGTTCTTCGCGGCGGCCAGGCTGTCGGCGGTGATGTAGTAGATGGCCTCCTGGCCCTCCTTCATGCGCGACACATAGTCGGCGAAGGAGACGTTCTGGTCGGCATGCGTCGAGGCGAAGCGCAGCAGCTTGACCAGGCGCTCCTGGTTGGCATGGTCCTCGCCGACGCCTTCCTTCAGCACCTGGCCGAAGTCGGTCCAGAAACGGGCGTACTTGTCGCGCTCGGCGGCGTCCTCGCTGTTGGCCAGCGACTCCAGCATCGACAGCACGCGCTTGGTCGAGCCCTCGCGGATCGCCTTCACGTCGCGGCTTTCCTGCAGCAGTTCGCGGCTGACGTTCAGCGGCAGGTCGGCCGAGTCGATCACGCCCTTGACGAAGCGCAGGTAGACCGGCATCAGCGCCTCGGCGTCGTCCATGATGAAGACGCGCTTGACGTACAGCTTCACACCGCCGCGCTTGTCGCGGTTCCACAGGTCGAAGGGGGCCTTGGCCGGGATGTAGAGCAGCTGCGTGTATTCGCTGCGGCCCTCGACGCGGTTGTGGGTGAAGGCCAGCGGCGGCTCGGTGTCGTAGCTGATCTGCTGGTAGAACGCGTCGTACTCGGCCTGGGTGATGTCGCTCTTGGAGCGCGTCCACAGCGCGGAGGCCTTGTTCACCGGCTCCCACTCGTCCTTGAGGACCTGCGTCGCCTTCTCCGCGTCCCACTCCTCCTTGCGCATCAGGATGGGCAGCGAGATGTGGTCGGAATACTTCGCGATCGTCGACTTCAGGCGCCAGGTCTTGAGGAATTCATCCTCGCCCTCGCGTAGATGGAGGATCACATCGGTGCCGCGGCCCGGCTTGGTGATGGTCTCGACCTCGAAATCGCCGGTGCCTTCGGAGCTCCAGCGCACGCCCTGGTCGGCCGGCAGGCCGGCACGGCGGGACTCGACGGTGATGCGGTCGGCGACGATGAAGCCGGAGTAGAACCCCACGCCAAACTGGCCGATCAGGTGCGCATCCTTCTTCTGGTCACCCTCGAGCTTGGCCATGAACTCGCGGGTGCCGCTCTTGGCGATCGTGCCCAGGTGCGCGATGGCTTCTTCCGCGGACAGGCCGATGCCGTTGTCGCTGATGGTGACGGTGCGGGCCTCGGCGTCGAAGGAGACGCGGACCTCGAGGTTGGGCTGGTCTTCCAGGAACTGGGGATGATCCAGGGCCTCGAAGCGCAGCTTGTCGCAGGCGTCGGAGGCGTTGCTGACCAGCTCGCGCAGGAAAATTTCCTTGTTCGAGTAGAGCGAGTGCGTCACCAGATGCAGGATCTGCTTGACCTCGGCCTGGAAGGAATGAGTTTGCTTGTCCATCGTTCGAAAGAAGGGTGGATGAGAGAAACGGGTGGGAGCGCCACCCCGATTGGGGGCGGATTATCGCGGCGGGGCACATGGGCGCGGCGGCGCCGATTTCAAGGGGCCGCCTCTACACTCCCGGCCCTATGCCGATGATCTACTGGTTCGATTTGCTGGGCGTGGCGGTGTTTGCCGTGAGCGGAGCGCTGGCCGCGATGCAGGCCGGGCTGGACCTGTTCGGGCTGCTGGTCATCGCGGCGATGACGGCGGTCGGCGGCGGCACGCTGCGCGACCTGCTGCTGAACCGGCATCCGGTGTTCTGGATGAAGGACACCCGCTACCTGCTGGTGATCGTGGCCAGCGCGCTGGCGGCGCTGGTGGTCGGCCCCTTCCCGGGGCATGCGATCGCGGTGCTCAAGATCGCGGACGCCTTGGGCCTGGCGCTGTTCGCGCTCTGCGGCACGGAGATCGCCGAGGAACACGGCGTGAGGCCGATGCCCGCGCTGCTGATGGGCACGCTGACCGCCTGCGGGGGCGGCGTGCTGCGCGACCTGCTGAGCGGGCAGGCACCGCTGCTGCTGCGCAAGGACATCTACGCGACGGCGGCGATCGGCGGCATCGCGCTGTACTTCGCGCTCAAGGCGATGGGCTTGCCGATGCGCTGGGCCTTCGTGCTGGGGATGGTCGGGGTGGCCGCGCTACGCCTGGCGGCGCTGTACTTCGGTTGGCAGCTGCCGGCGCTGCAGATGCTGCAGCTTCACTGACGGCGGTCGCCGCCGTCGTCTTCGTCGAGGTCGTCGTCCGGGTCCTCGTCCTCGTCCTCGTCGCCGGACGCGTCCGCGTCACGCGTGCCGCGCTTGGCCAGCGCGGCGCGGGCTTCCTTCTCCGCCAGCTTGGCCGCTTCGGCGGCCTCGGCCGCCGCGGTCCATTCGGCGAATTCGGCCGGCGTCTCCAGCGTGATCCGGCCGAGCTGCCCCTGGCGCAGGTCGTACAGCAGGATCTCGGCCGCCTTCTGCGTGTTGATGCGCCCCCCCGACAGCACCGCGCCGCGCCGCTTGCCGATCAAGGCCAGCACCTCGCCGTCCAGCAGGCTGGCGTCCGGCTCGAGCTGGTAACGGCTCTTGAGCGACTGCGGATAGTGCCGGCGCAGATAACCCAACAGGTCCAGCGCGACGACTTCCTCCTCGAAGGCATTGCGGCCGACCGCGCCGCTGGCGGCCAGGTTGATGCCAGCCTCGGGCACGCGGATCTTGGGCCACAGCATGCCCGGGGTGTCGAAGAGGTAGACACCCTTGTCGAGCAGGATCTTCTGCTCGATCTTGGTGATGCCCGGTTCGTCGCCGGTGGCGGCGGCACGCTTGCCCACGATCGTGTTGATCAGCGTCGACTTGCCGACGTTGGGAATGCCGCAGATCAGCACCCGCAGCGGCTTGTCCAGCCCGCCCCGGTGCGGCGCCAGCGCGCGGCACTCGGCCGCCATCAGCTTGGCCAGGCCGGGCTGACCCTGGTGGATCGCCACCGCCTGCGTGTCCGGACGGGAGCGGTAGAAGGCCAGCCACTCCGCCGTGCGGGCGGGATCCGCCAGATCCTGCTTGTTGAGCAGCTTCAGCGCCGGCCGGCCGGCCGTCAGCTGCGCGATCAGCGGATTGGCACTGCTCGCGGGCACGCGGGCATCGAGCATCTCGATGACCACGTCGATGCCGCTCTTCATGCGCTCGCGGATCGCGCCCCGGGTCTTGTGCATGTGCCCGGGAAACCATTGAATCGCCATGGGGCGGGATTGTCGGTGATCTGGTGGGGGGTGTGTTCCACCTGCCGCGGGCGAGCGCTTGGCCGCCAGAGCGCAGGGCCTTGGCGGCAAGCGCCAAGACCCCGCGCCCTGCCGTCCCCGAACCACCGAGGCGGGCGCCGAAGTCGTGCCTCAGTTCGGGGCCGGCGCCGGGCGAAGCTCAACGATCGTCGGGGCACCGTCGCGCGACTCGATGCGCACCTCGACCTTGTCGCCAGCCTTCATCGCCGTCAGCTGCGCAGCGCTCAGCACACCAGGCGCCAGCTTGAAAGGCATCGTCATGCCCGGCATGTCCAGATGACGGATCTCGCCATGCTTGAGCGTCAACTTCTGCTGCGCCGCGTCGACACGACGGACCTCGGCGGCAATCCAGTCCTGCGACGACGCCGTGGCGTCGGCACTCGCGGCCGGCGAGGCAGCAGGCGAGGGCTGGCCGTGGCCCTCATGGCCCTCGTGCCCTTCATGCTGAGCGCGCGCGGGCGAGGCCGCGGCGATCACGCTCAGCGCGATGGCGGCAAGGAGGGTGGGAAAACGGTTCATGGTGATCTCCTGGTGAGCGTTTGAATCGAGGTCGACGGCGCGCGGATCGCACGTCGCGGATCGCGCGCCGATGTTGTGATGAGCAATGGGTCAATGGCCTTGATGGCCGTGGCCATCGGGCTTGCGCACGCGCAGCGGTTCGGGCGCGGGCGCCGACGAGGGCGCAGCGGTCCTCGGTGCGGGAGCCGACGGCGCTCCGAGCGGGGCATCGACCGCGCGAGCGACCGTGCCGCGCGGCGCGGCGTACCAGCCCGGATCGCGGTAGTCGCCGGGCTTCTGGTCCTTGCGGACCTTGAGGACGCTGAACATGCCGCCCATCTCCAGCGCGCCATGCGGCCCCCGCCCGGCCATCATCGGGATGGTGTTCTCCGGCAGCGGCATCTCCATCTCGGCCATGTCGGCCATGCCGCGCTCGCCCATCGCCATGTAGTCGGGGATGACCTTGTTGATGCGCGCGGCCAGTCCGCGGTGGTCGACGCCGATCAGCGTGTCGACCTCATGGCCCATGGCGTTCATCGTGTGGTGGCTCTTGTGGCAGTGGATGGCCCAGTCGCCGGGCTCGTCGGCGATGAATTCGATCTGCCGCATCTGGCCCACCGCGACGTCGGTGGTGACCTCGGGCCAGCGCGCGGACCTGGGCACCGGACCGCCATCGGTGCCGGTGACCTCGAACTCGTGCCCGTGCAGGTGGATGGGGTGGTTGGTCATGGTGAGGTTGCCGACCCGCACCCGCACGCGGTCGCCCTGGCGCACGTTGAGCGTGTCGATGCCCGGGAAGACGCGGCTGTTCCAGGTCCACAGGTTGAAGTCGGTCATCGTCATCGTGCGCGGCGTGTAGCTGCCGGGATCGATGTCGTAGCTCGAGAGCAGGAAGCAGAAGTCGCGCTGCACCTCGGCGATCTGCGGATGCCGCGCCTTCGGATGGGTGACCCAGAAGCCCATCATGCCCATCGCCATCTGCGTCATTTCGTCCGCATGCGGGTGGTACATGAAGGTGCCGGGCCGGCGGGCGACGAACTCGTAGACGAAGGTCTCGCCCGGCTTGATCGCCGGCTGCGTGAGCCCGGAGACGCCGTCCATGCCGTTGGGCAGGCGCTGGCCATGCCAGTGGACGCTGGTGTGCTCGGGCAGCTTGTTGGTGACGTAGATGCGCACGCGGTCGCCTTCGACGACCTCGATGGTGGGACCGGGCGACTGGCCGTTGTAGCCCCACAGGTGGGCGGTGCAGCCCGGCGCGAGTTCGCGCAGGACCGGCTCGGCGACGAGGTGGAATTCCTTGACGCCGTCGCGCATGCGCCAGGGCAGCGTCCAGCCGTTGAGGGTGACGACGGGGTTGTAGGGGCGGCCGTCCGGCGGCGTCAGCGGCGGCGCGGTGTCGGGCGTGTCGCGCTGGGCGGGCTCGGGCAGCGCCGCCATCGCGACGCGCGAGACACCGCTCGCGTTGACCGCGCCGGCCGCGCCGAGCGCCGCACCCGCGGCGGCGCGGGCGAACAGGTTGCGTCGGGAAATCATCGGGAATCCTTTCAGGACCGCGCGCTCAATGCGCGGCGGCGCCGGCGGCTTCGGGCGCCGCGGCGGTCGGAGTCGGGGAAGCGGCCGTGGCGCCGTCGCGCACGGGGCCGAGCAGGCTCTGCGACAGCATCGATTCGGCGAGCCAGTAGTCGCGCCGCGCGTCGAGCGCGGCGGCGACGGCGCGGGCCTGGGCCCGCGCGTCGGCGAGCAGGTCCATGACGCCGACCAGCATGCCGTTGTAGCGCAGCAGGGTTTCGTCGGAGACCTGACGGGCCAGCGGCAGCACCTCGTCGTGATGACGCCGGGCGATGCGCCAGGCGGTCTCCGCGCGGGCCCGCGCGACGCGGACTTCGGAGCGCGCGTCGATCGCCACCTGCGCGGTCCGCTCGAGCGACTGCCCGTAGGCCTCGCGGGCACCGGCCACGCGCGCCTGGCCCCAGTCGAAGAGCGGCAGCTCGACGCTGAGCTCGACGCCCCGCTGGGTGGGTTCCTCGTTGCTGCTGTTGCGCTGCAGGCCGAGTTCGAGCACGTTGATCCGGCCGGTCCGGCGCGTCAGGCCCAGCTGCGCGGCGAGCTGCTCCGAGTCGCGCTTCGCGGCCTGGATGTCGAGCCGCTGCGCCACCGCCTGCCGCTCGAGGTCGTCGGCGGCGCGGAAGTCGGTCGGCACGTCGGGCAGGCGCTCCGGCAGCGTCAACCTCGTCACGTCGTCGCCCCACAGGCCGATCGCGCGGATCAGCGCCTCGCGGTCACCGGTCGCCTGCAGCTCGGCCTGCTCCAGCGCGAGCTGGGCCTCGGCCAGCACCGCGCGCTCGCGGGCGAGCCGCAGCGCGCTGACATTGCCGGCCTGGCGCATCCGCAGCGCCAGTTCCGCACCGGCGGAGGCGGAGTCCAGCACCGTGCGCGCCTGCAGCAGGCGCTCCTGCGCGGCGACGGCCTGGACCCAGCTGCGACGCGCCTGGGAGGCGACGTCGAGCAGCTGCTGCCCGACGCGCGCCTGCTCGCGGGCCAGGGCCTGGGCGGCGGCGTCCTGGCGGGCACCGCGGCCGAGCAGGCTCAGCAGGTTGAACTCGAGACCGCGCTCGATCTCGCGCTCGTCGCCGCGCACGAGGCGGCCCAGGCTCAGGACCGGGTTCGGCCAGAGCAGCGTCTGCACGCGCTCGGCGTCGGCCATGCCCAGGCCGTAAAGGCCGGCCTGCAGGCCGCGGTGGTTCAGCAGCGCGAGCTGCACCGCGCCCTGGGCATCGAGCGGCCGGGCCAGCAGGGCGTCGGTGCGCGCGCGGGCGGCGGCGCGCTGGTCGTCGGTGCGCTGCAGCGGCAGGTCGCTGCCCAGCCAGTCGCGGCTCTGCCGCTGGATCGGCTCGGCCGCCTGCTCCGGCGAGAGCGACGCGCAGGCCGAAAGGCCCAGCGCCAGCAGCACGGGCAGGGCCAGGCGCAGGGAAGTCATCGTCGAGGACATCGGGGGCTCCTCAATGGTGGTGATGGCCGCCGGCCGGGGCCGAGGTGGCGCTGGCGGGGACCGAGGCGGCGCCGGCCGCAGACGCGGCGCTCGCCGGGGCGGAGGAGGCAGCGGCCGGTCGGGCGGGCGACGCTGGCGGCGGGGCGGGTGCGTTAGCGGCTTGGCTTTCGCGCAGTAGCGCGCGCCAGCCGCCGGCCTCGTGGACACGGCGGTTGGCCTGGCGCCAGTCGCCGACACCGGGGTCGGCGACGGCGGCGCCGGAGGCGGGCACGGGCGGCTTGACGATCGGCGCGGGCGTGGTCGCCCGTGGGTCGGCGGGATCGGGGGGCGCGGCCGCGGCAGACCCGAGGGTCGCGGCCACGGCCAGCAGGCAGAGCAATCGAGAAGACATGGCTTCCTCGCGGAGGATCGGGAGCAGGGAGGACTGCCCAGACCCCTCACCCCTGCCCTCTCCCCGCCAGCGGGGAGAGGGAGTCAGTCAGACCGATCTCCAGCGCCACCAGCGGGGCGAAGGATCGGATCGGACTCCCCCTCCCGCTTGCGGGAGAGGGTGGGGGTGAGGGTCAGTGCAGGCCGCCGGCCGGGCCGTCATCAGACGGAACCCGGCACGATGGCGACGCTCACGGCGGCTCGTCCAGGACGAGCGCCGGCGTTCAGGCGAGGAAGGTTTTTGGCGGCCGCTCGAGCGGCTGCGGCGTCTGCTCGGGCGCGTCGATGGCGCGGAGCGTGGGGGTGGCGTCGCGCAGGTCCTGCGCGGCGAGCATCAGCGGCGCGATCGGCATCGCGGCGCCGATGCAGCACTGCAGGCAGATGCCGCAGTGGTGATCGGTGGCGGCATCCCCGCCGTCATCGTGCGGCGCAGCGGCGTCCGTCGGCGACAGGTCCGTCGAGGCCCCGTCATGGCCGCCGTGCGTCATGCCGCCCATGCCGGTCCCGTCGTGGCCCATCGCGCCCATGTGCATGGCGCCCATGTCCATGCCGGCCATCTCATGGCAATCGGTGGGCATCGTCGCGACGCCGCCGCCGCCGTGCGCGGACATCAGCGCCATGCCGATGCCCATCGTGGCCGCGAGCGCCCCCTGCAGCGGCAGGGTCAGGGCCAGGACGGCCAGCACCAGCCAGCGGCTCCAGAGGAGCCGGCGCGGACCGGTGGCGTTCAAACGGGACATGGGGCCGGAGTGTAGGCGAGGCGAGGCCCGGGCGCTCATCTCGGCCCTGGCGGCCACAGGGCCTCCCGACCTCCCGGCTCAGTCCTCGTTCTTGAAGACCAGCTTGACCTCGTGCGTCTCCTTCTGGCCGCTGGGCTCGAACTTCCAGTCCATCAGCGCGCGGGTGACGGCCTTGTCGAAGACCTTGCGCGGCTCGGCCTCCAGGATCTCGACGCCCGAGACCTTGCCGTCCGGCTCGATGTTCATCTTGGCGCGCACCGAGCCCTGCGAGATCGACTGGCGGGCGGCTTCGGCCGGAAACTCCGGCGGCACCTTCTTGACGATCTTCGGCGTGGCATGGGCGCCGGCGGCCAGGACCAGCGCGGCGGCCAGGCCCAGCAGGCTGCGGGAAACGGTGGGGATCAGGTTCTTGCTCATCTTGGGACCTCGTACGTCTTGGGTGAGGAAAGCGGGATTTCCGGTAGGAACTGGGCGACTCGCGCAGCCGGGACTTCAGGTCGCGGAGCGGGCGGTGCTGAAGAAGCCCACGGCCTGCACCAGGCGCGAGCTGCTGTCGCGCAGCGAGTCGGTGGAGCGGGTCAGTTCGTCGACCAGCGTGGTGTTCTGCTGCGTCGCGCGGTCCAGCTCGTTCATCGCGTTGTTCACGACGCCGACGCCGGCCGCCTGCTCCTGGGCCGAATGCGAGATCTCCTCGATCAGCTGGCCCATGTTGTTGACCTCGTCCACCACCGAGCGGATCGTCGCGCCGGCGTTGTTGACCAGCGCCGTGCCGTTCTCGACCTTGACGGACGATTCCTGGATCAGGACCTTGATCTCCTTGGCGGCCTGCGCCGAGCGCGAGGCCAGCGCCCGCACTTCCGACGCGACCACCGCGAAGCCCTTGCCGTGCTCGCCGGCACGGGCCGCTTCCACCGCGGCGTTCAGCGCCAGGATGTTGGTCTGGAAGGCGATGCCGTCGATGACGCCGATGATGTCGCCGATCTTGCGCGAGCTCGCGCTGATCTCCTCCATCGTCGAGACGACCTGGCTCACCACCGTGCCGCCGGCCGAGGCCGACTGGCGCGCCTTGCTGGCGATGCTGGCGGCCTTGCGGGTCAGCTCGCTGGCGCCGTTCAGGTTGGAGGCGATCTGCTCCACCGACGCGGCGGTGTTCTGCAGGCTCTCGGCGGAACGCGCGGTGCGGTCCGACAGGTCGACGTTGCTGCCGGCGATCTCGTTGGAGTTCTGGGCCACCTCGCCCGCCGCGGCGCTCACGCTGGCCACCACGCCCGACAGCGCGGTCTGCATGTCGCGCATCGCGTGCAGCATCTGCGCCAGTTCGTCGGAGCCCTGCACGTCGATGTGCTGCGACAGGTCGCCCGAGCTGATCGCCTGCGCCGCGTCCTTGGCCTTGCGCGCCGGCACGATGATCGACCGCGCGATCGTCAGGCCGCCGACACCCCCGATGACCACGGCGATCACGACCAGCAGGCCGGTGATGACGATGGACTGGTTGGCCAGCTTCGCGCCGCCTTCGGCCAGCGCGCGGCCACCGGCGAACTGCAGCTCGACCAGGCTCTTGAGCGTGTCCTGGTAATCCTTCTGCGCCGGACGCACATCCTTGATCAGGGCCTCGCGGGCCTCGTCCGGGCTGCCGTCCTGCTGCACCGTCAGGAACTTGGACACGGCGGCGGCGAACCTTGTCTGGTGCTCGCGCACCTTGGCCACGACTTCCTTGTCCTCCTTGACATCGGCGACCTTGGCCTCGAGCTCGGCCAACTGCTTCTGGCCCTCCTCGAGCGCGGCGGCGATGTCGTTCTTCTGGCGCTTGATCGCGTTGGCCGTGTCCAGCAGCAGCAGGTCGCGGGAGGCGCGCGCGATGATGTTGACGTCGCTCTCCAGCGTGTTGGCCAGGGCGATCTTCACGAGGCTGGAGTCGGCCGTCGTGCTCAGGTCATGGGAGAGGCGGCTGGCGTTGTGGGCGCCGAAAGCGCCGATCACGATCAGCAGCAGGATCAGCAGCGCATAGCTCAGCGTCAGGCGCTGGCCGATGCGCAGGCGGGATAGAAACGACATCGATTCCCTCGCAACGATTCAGTTGTTGTTGATTGGCCGGACAGCGCGGGCACGTCGGCGCTCGTGGCGTCGTCGCTGCGGTCCGACCATCGGATTCGGCGCGATCATCGTTGGACTTGATCCGGGGCATCGATGCCGGTTCCGAGGGCCCGTGAATTCTGACGCGGCACTTGCAACTGAATGCAAACGGCGTTTTCACTGGCTCGGTAGAAGCCCTAATGCGGCGCTCGGCGCGGTTTCATGATTCCTGCACATTCCTTCGCGAGTCGCCCGCGTCGCGCCCGTATCCGCGCCGTAACCGCCTCGCGGCCAGCGCGCCTCGTCGCATCGAGGGTCAGGGCTTGCCGCTCTCCGGCAGCGGCAGGAGGGTCAGGGCTTGTCGGGCGCGGATGACGCCGACGGCGCGGCCGCCACGTCCTCGCGATCCAGCTCGACACGGTTGCGCCCGCCCTGCTTGGCGCGGTACATCGCGGCGTCGGCGCGACGCAGCGGGTCCTCGACGCCGGCGTCGTCGCCCCGCAGCAAGGTCACCCCGATGCTGACGGTGTACGAGATCGACGCCGCGCCGCCGTCCTTCGCGTCGAGCGCCACCGGCGTCGCGGCGATGCGCTCGCGCAGGCGCTCGGCGAAGCGGCGCGCGCCGGCCAGGTCAGTGTGGGCGAGCCCGATGACGAACTCCTCGCCGCCGAAGCGCCCCGGCAGGTCGACGTCCCGCGAGGCGTCCTTCAGCACCTGCGCCAGGGCGCGGATCACCGCGTCGCCGGCGGCATGGCCGTGGTGGTCGTTGACCTGCTTGAAGTGGTCGATGTCAAGCATCAGCAGCGCGGACGGCGTGCGGTAGCGCCGCACCGTGCGCAGCAGCGCGCGCAGGCCCTCCTCGGTCGCCATCCGATTGGCCAGCCCCGTGAGGCCGTCGGTGCGCGAGCGCTGCTCGAGTTCCGCGTTGACCTTGGCGAGCTGGGTCACCAGCGCCTCGGTCGAGCGCAGCCAGCGCGACAGCGCCTGGTACCCGAACTGCGCCACGAACAGCACGATCAGTGTGAACACCCAGAAGAACACCCAGGCGGTGCTGAGCATCACCCGCGACGCTTCCTCCAGCCGGCGCCAGTCCCCGCTCGCCAGCGCGGCGCGCAGCTGCAGCGATCCCAGGCCCAGGCTCACCAGCCCATAGCCCTGCACCGCCAGCACGATCGCGAACAGCAGGCCCAGGCCCATCGCGCGGCGGCCGCTGGGCGGCGGCGTGAACAGCGCCGGCCGGCGCGCGATCCAGCGCGAGAGCCGCGGCCAGCTCAGCGCCATCAGTGGCCCGCCGAGCAGCACGCTCTGCAGGAAGGCGCCCAGCCACCAGCCCTGCCAGATCGGCAACTGGCGCTCGGCGGCGAGGTCGTGGTTGAAATTCCAGATCAGCGCGCCGGCGGAGCTGAACACCGCGCCGACGAAACACAGCGGCACGAAGAACAGCCAGGCTCTGAGGCTGCGCAGCCCGCGCGCCGCGCCGACGGCCCGGTAGCCCAGCGCCAGCACGCCCAGCCCGAGCGGATTGGCGCAGGCGAAGACCGCCGCCCAGCCCGGCGCCATGCCGGCGTCGACCGCCAGCACGAAGGTGGCCGCCCAGGCGGGCACCGCGCCCCAGCGCCAGCCGAAGCACAGCGTCCACCACAGGCACAGCGGGATCGGCGGGTAGAAGGTCAGGAAGGCGACCGCGCCGCCCAGGTCGACGGGAATCCCGGACCAGCCCTCGCGGACCGTGAGCAGGCCCAGCACGACGCAGGCGACGACGGTCGCCAGCCAGCCGCCCAGCAGCCAGCGCCGCTCGACCGCCCGGCCCTCGCGCCACAGCGCCCGGACCGACAGGCTGCCCGGCGTGTCGGGCATCAGGTCGGCCAGGCGCTGCAGCGGCTCCATTCAGCCCCCCGGCGGGGTCGGACGGGTCCGCGCGCCGAAGATCGCCGAGCCCACGCGCACCATCGTGGCGCCTTCCAGGATCGCGGCGTCCATGTCGGCGCTCATGCCCATGCTCAGGGTGTCCAGGCTCAGCCCGAGGTCCCGGTTGAGCGCGGCCAGCAGCCCGGCCAGCGCCCGGTGCGGAACCCGCTGCGCCTCCAGCGTGGCGGCCGGCTCCGGGATCGCCATCAGGCCGCGCAGCCGCAGCCTCGGCAGCGCGGCGACCGCGCGCGCCACCTCGGCCACCTCGGCCGGCGCCAGGCCGCTCTTGGACGCCTCGCCGCTGATGTTGACCTGCAGGCAGACGTCCAGCGGCGGGAGCGCCGCCGGCCGCTGCTCGGCCAGCCGCTGGGCGATCTTGAGCCGGTCGACGCTGTGCACCCAGTCGAAGCGCTCCGCCACCACCCGCGTCTTGTTGCTCTGCAGCGGCCCGATCAGGTGCCACTCGACGCGCTCGCGCAGGTCGGCCAGCGCATCGATCTTGTCGACGGCCTCCTGCACGTAGTTCTCACCGAAGCGGCACTCGCCGGCCTCGAACGCTTCTCTCACATCCGAAGCCGGGAAAGTCTTTGTTACCACCAGCAGCGTGACGCTGTGCACGGGCCGCGACGCCTGCAGGCAAGCCCTCTCAATGCGGCCATGGAGCTGTTGTATGTTCTCGGAGATCGTCGCCATAATCGCCAACGCTTTTCCCTATCCCATGGACATCACCCAACTGCTGGCATTCTCGGTCAAGAACAAGGCCTCCGACCTTCACTTGTCCGCTGGTCTGCCCCCCATGATCCGCGTCCATGGCGACGTGCGCCGCATCAACGTCGAGGCCCTCGAGCACCGCCAGGTGCACGACATGGTCTACGACATCATGAGCGACGCCCAGCGCAAGACCTACGAGGAGACGCTGGAGTGCGACTTCTCGTTCGAGATCCAGGGCCTGGCGCGCTTCCGCGTCAACGCGTTCAACCAGAACCGCGGCGCCGGCGCCGTGTTCCGGACCATCCCGAGCAAGATCCTGACGCTGGAGCAGCTCAACTGCCCCAAGGTCTTCGCGGACCTGGCGATGAAGCCGCGCGGCATGGTGCTGGTCACCGGCCCGACCGGCTCGGGCAAGTCGACGACGCTGGCCGCGATGATCAACCACCTCAACGAGAACGAGTACGGTCACATCCTGACCGTCGAGGACCCGATCGAGTTCGTGCACGAGTCCAAGAAGTGCCTGGTCAACCAGCGCGAGGTGGGCCCGCACACGATGAGCTTCTCCAACGCGCTGCGCTCGGCGCTGCGCGAGGACCCGGACTGCATCCTGGTGGGCGAAATGCGCGACCTGGAAACCATCCGCCTGGCGCTGACCGCCGCGGAGACGGGCCACCTGGTCTTCGGCACGCTGCACACCTCCTCGGCCGCCAAGACGGTGGACCGGATCGTGGACGTGTTCCCCGCGGCGGAGAAGGAAATGGTCCGCGCGATGCTGTCGGAATCGCTGCAGGCGGTGATCTCGCAGACGCTGTGCAAGACCAAGGACGGCAACGGCCGGCTGGCGGCGCACGAGATCATGCTGGGCACCTCGGCGATCCGGAACCTGATCCGCGAGAACAAGATCGCGCAGATGTACTCCTCGATCCAGACCGGCAACAACCTGGGCATGCAGACGCTGGACCAGAACCTCACCGACCTGGTCCGCCGCAACATGATCAGCCCGGCCGAGGCCCGGCTGAAGGCCAAGTTCCCCGAGAACTTCCCCGGCTGACCCGCCCCCCAACGACAAACACGACCGGGACCCGGGCGACTGAGCGACGGCGCCCCGGCATAAGGACAGGACCTCGCCATGGAACGCGATCAGGCCACCAAGTTCATCAACGACCTGCTGCGCCTGATGGTGTCGCGCAAGGGCTCCGACCTGTTCCTGACGGCGGACTTCCCGCCCGCGGTCAAGGTCGACGGCAAGGTGACCAAGGTGTCGCCCCAGCCGCTGACCGGCCAGCACACGCTGCAGCTGGCGCGGGCCATCATGAACGACAAGCAGGCGGCCGATTTCGAGCGCACCAAGGAGTGCAACTTCGCGATCTCGCCGCAGGGCATCGGCCGCTTCCGCGTCAACGCCTACATCCAGCAGGGCCACGTGGCGCTGGTGCTGCGGACCATCCCCCAGACCCTGCCGACGATCGAATCGCTGGACCTGCCCGTGGTCCTGAAGGACGTCACCCAGACCAAGCGCGGCCTGGTGATCCTGGTGGGCGCCACCGGCTCGGGCAAGAGCACGACGCTGGCGGCGATGGTCGACCACCGCAACGAGACCACCTACGGCCACATCATCACGATCGAGGACCCGGTCGAGTTCGTCCACCCGCACAAGAACTGCATCGTCAGCCAGCGCGAGGTCGGCCTGGACACCGAAGGCTGGGAGCAGGCGCTGAAGAACACGCTGCGCCAGGCGCCGGACGTGATCCTGATGGGCGAGATCCGTGACCGCGAGACGATGGAGCACGCCGTCGCCTTCGCCGAGACCGGCCACCTGTGCATGGCCACGCTGCACGCCAACAGCGCCAACCAGGCGCTGGACCGGATCATCAACTTCTTCCCCGAAGAGCGCCGCGCCCAACTGCTGATGGACCTGTCGCTCAACCTGAAGGCGCTGGTCTCGCAGCGGCTGCTGCCGCGCCAGGAGGGCAAGGGCCGGATCGCCGCGGTCGAGATCCTGCTGAACACGCCGCTGATCAGCGACCTGATCTTCAAGGGCGAGGTGGGCGAGATCAAGGAAATCATGAAGCGCTCGCGCGAGCTCGGCATGCAGACCTTCGACCAGGCGCTGTTCGACCTCTATGAATTCGGCAAGGTCACCTACGAGGACGCGCTGCGCAATGCCGACTCGGTCAACGACCTGCGGCTGCAGATCAAGCTCAACAGCGAGCGGGCGCGCAGCGGCGACCTGGCGTCGGGCACCGAACACCTGACCATCGTCTGAGCGCGCGGGAGGGACACAATCGGCGGGTCTTCATCCACCCACCGACAGGTTCCTCCATGAGCAGCATCGGCCAGCGTTCCTACGACTCCCTCCCTCCCCTGCGCGTCGCCTTCCTCGGCCTCGGCGTCATGGGCTTCCCGATGGCGGGCCATCTCGCCAGGGCCGGGCATGGGGTCGTCGCCTACAACCGGTCGCCCGCGAAGGCGCAGGCCTGGGTCGCCGAGTTCGGCGGGCAGTCGGCCGCGACGCCGCGTGAGGCGGCCCAGGGCGCCGACATCGTCTTCTGCTGCGTCGGCAACGACGCCGACCTGCGCTCGGTCGTGCTGGGCACCGACGGCGCCTTCGCCGGCATGAAGCCCGGCGCGGTCCTCGTCGACCACACCACCGCCTCGGCGGAAGTCGCCCGCGAGCTCGCGGCCGAAGCGACGCGACAGGGCCTGCACTTCATCGACGCCCCCGTCTCCGGCGGCCAGGCCGGCGCAGTGAACGGCGCGCTGACCGTCATGTGCGGCGGCGACGAGGCGGTCTTCGGGCGCATCCAGCCGGTCGCGATGCACTTCGCCAAGGCGGTGACCCGCGTGGGCGAGGCCGGCGCCGGCCAGCTCGCGAAGATGGTCAACCAGATCTGCATCGCCGGCATCGTCCAGGGCCTGTCCGAGGCGATCGCCTTCGGCCAGAAGAGCGGCCTGCCGATGCCGCTGGTGCTCGAGGTCATCGGCAAGGGCGCCGCCCAGAGCTGGCAGATGGACAACCGCGGCAAGACCATGGTCGAGGACAAGTTCGACTTCGGCTTCGCCGTGGACTGGATGCGCAAGGACCTCGGGCTGGTGCTCGACGAGGCGCGCCGCAACGGCGCGCGCCTGCCGCTGACCGCCCTGGTGGACCAGTTCTATGCCGACGTGCAGGCCGAGGGCGGCGGCCGCCTCGACACCTCCAGCCTGATCAAGCGCCTGCGCTGAAGCGCGCCCGGCGCCGGTTGCGGGCGCGGCGCGCCTAGGCTTCGCCCAGCGCGCGGGCGACCAGTTCCACCTGCTCCAGCTGATGGATGGCGTGCGAGGAGGTGGCGCCCGAGCCGTTCGGCCGGCGCGCCACGCAGCGCAGCCGCGCATGCGGCGGCAGCAGCTCATCCATCTGCTCGCGGATGAAGGACCAGGCGCCCTGCTGCCGGTGCTCCTCCTGCACCCAAGTGATTTCCACCAGCGCCGGATACCGCGCCAGCAAGGCCTCCAGCGCCTGCGCCGGGAACGGATAGAACTGCTCGATCCGCGCCACCGCCAGGTCCGCCCGCGCGACCGAGCGCCGCCCGCGGTCCAGGTCGTAATAGACCTTGCCGCTGCACAGCAGCAGGCGCTCGACCTGGCGCGGGTCCTCGACCGTCGTGTCGTCGATGACCGTCTGGAAGCTGCCCCCGGTGAGTTCCTCGATCCCGGCGTGCGAGGCCTTCTCCCAATAGAGCGTGCCCTTGGGCGACATCACGATCAGCGGCTTGCGCAGCGTGTCGAAGGCCTGCCGGCGCAGCAGGTGGAACCACTGCGCCGCCGTCGACGGGCAGGCCACGCGCAGGTTGTCCTCGCCGCACAGCTGCAGGAAGCGGCTCAGGTAACCGCTCGAGTGGTCCGGCCCGATGCCCTCGTTGCCATGCGGCAGCAGCACCGCCAGCGAGGAGGTGTCGCCCCACTTCTCCTCGCCGGAGCTGATGTACTGGTCGACGAAGACCTGCGCGCCGTTGACGAAGTCGCCGAACTGCGCTTCCCACACCGTCAGCGTGCGCGCGGCGCCGACGCTGTAGCCGTACTCGAAGCCCAGCACCGCCTCCTCGGACAGCGGCGAGTTGTGGATGTCGAAGCGGCCGCTGGGGCCGTCGCCGGCCGCCACCTGGCGCAGCGGCACGAACTCCGCGGCCGTGCCGTCGCGCGCGCCGCCAGCCTCCTGCGAGGTCCAGACCGCCTGGCGGTGCAGGAAGGTGCCGCGGCGCACGTCCATGCCGGAGACCCGCACGTTCAGTCCGCCGCGCAGGATGGTGGCGTAGGCCAGGTTCTCGGCGAAGCACCAGTCGGCCCGCAGCGGCGGCTCGGCCAGCCCGGCCATGCGTCGCCAGTGGTCGACCAGCGTGCGCACCATCGCATGCGGCTCGAAGCCGTCGGGCAGGCTCGTCATCGGGTCGATCAGCGCCTGCACGCCGGCCGCGTCCAGGGCCGGCACCGTGCCCGGCCGGCGCAGCGGCGACGGCGTCTCGTCCTCGGCCGGCAGCGCGGGATCGGAGAAGGCCTGGTGGGCCCGCACCCGGCTACGCGTCACGTGCGAGGCCAGGTCGGTGTCGGGCGGCACGACGCGATCGGCGCGCAGCGCCGCGGCGTAGCGATCGACGATGGTCGGGTGCGACTGCGTCAGCGCATGGATGCGCGGCCGCGTCAGCGCCGGCACGTCGCTTTCCGAATGGCCGAGCCGGCGGTAGCCGATCAGGTCGATGACGATGTCGGAACCGAAGCGCGCGCGCCAGGCCATCGCGATCGCGGCGGCCCGCAGCGCCTGCTCGGGCTCGTCCGCGTTCACGCGCAGGACCGGCGCATCGATCATGCGGGTGACGTCGGTGCAGTACTGCGCGGGCCAGGCGCTCATCGGGTTGGGCTCGGTGAAGCCGACCTGGTTGTTGATGATCACGTGCACCGTGCCGCCGACGGTGTAACCCGGCTTGCCGCCCAGCATCAGCGTCTCCATCACCACGCCCTGCCCCGCGAAGGCGGCGTCGCCATGCAGCATCAGCGGCAGCACCAGGCGCCGGCCGTCCTGGTCGGCGCGCTCGCGGCTGAGCGCGTCCTGGCAGGCGCGCGCCAGGCCGGTCAGCACCGGATGCACGCTCTGCAGATGGGACGGGTTGTGCGCCAGCGTCAGCGTCAGGCGGCCGCGCGGCGTGTCCAGCTCGCGCTCGCCGCCCAGGTGATAGACCAGGTCGGTGTGGCGCTCCGGATGCGGCGACTTCGGATCGAAGTGGTCCAGCACCCGCGCCGGCGGGAAGCCCATCAGGTTGACCAGCACGTTGACCCGCCCGCGGTGCGGCATGCCCAGGAAGATCCGCCGCACGCCGTGGTCGGCCGCCTCGGCGCAGAGCGCGTCCAGCAGCGGGATCAGCGTCTCGTTGCCTTCCAGCGAGAAGCGCTTCGCATGCGGGAAGGCCTGGGCGACATGCTCCTCCCAGCCCTGCGCGCGGATCAGCCGGTCCAGCAGCGCGAGCCGCTCCGCGGCGCCGCCCGGCACCGGCGGCGAGGCCTCCATCTCGTGATGCAGCCAGTCGCGCCGCGACGCGTCGCGCACCGCGCTGGCGTCCAAGGCCAGGCCGCCGCAGTAGATGGCCTTGAGCGCGCGGTCCAGGTCACCGACGGTGCGCGCGCTCCACAGCGGCGCGCCGGCCGGCGACAGCCATTCGCCGGGCTGCAGGCCGAAGCACTGCGGATCGAGCAGCCCCGGATCGGCGGGCCTCGACACGCCCAGCGGGTCGAGCCGCGCGCTGCGGTGGCCGTCGCGGCGGTGCGCCTCGATGAAGGCCAGCACCTCGGGGCGCCAGCGCGCCGCGGCGGGCGGCGAGACCGGCGACGAAGCGGACGGTGCGGGGGAAAGGGATGCGGGCGCCGTCGCGCCCTCCTGGATCCTGTCGTTCATGCGGGTCGCTCCCTGGTGAGTCGACGAAGACGGCGCGGCGATGACAGTGCCGCGGGCACGGGGCGCGCCGGCGCTACAGCACGAAGGCGCGGACCGCGTTGTTCAGATGGGCGGCCTCGTCCTCCAGCGCCTTGGCCGAGGCGGTGCTCTGCTCGACCATCGCCGCGTTCTTCTGCGTGGTGTCGTCCATCTGCATGATGGCCATGTTGACCTGCTCGATGCCCATGCTCTGCTCGCGGCTGGAGGCGCTGATCTCGGCGACGACGCCGCTGACCTGCTGGATGCCGGTGACGACCTGGGTCATGGTAGCGCCGGCCTGCTCGACCAGCCGGCTGCCGGCGCCGACCTGCTCGGTGGACGCGACGATCAGGTCCTTGATCTCGCGCGCGGCACCGGCCGAGCGCTGCGCCAGCGCCCGGACCTCCGAGGCGACGACCGCGAAGCCGCGGCCGTGCTCGCCGGCCCGGGCGGCCTCGACCGCGGCGTTCAGCGCCAGGATGTTGGTCTGGAAGGCGATGCCGTCGATCGTGCCGATGATCTCGCCGATGCGCTGCGAGGACGCGGAGATCGAGCTCATCGTCGCGACCACCTCGCCCACCGCCTTGCCGCCCGCGCTCGCCACCTGCGACGCGGACGCGGCGCTGGCATTGGCCTGGTCGGCGTTGTCGGCGCTCATGCGCACCGCGGCGGTGAGCTGCTCCATCGCGGACGCCGTCTGCTGCAGCGCGCTGGCCTGGGCCTCGGTGCGCGCCGACAGGTCGGCGTTGCCCTGCGCCACCTCGCGGGCGGCGGCCGAGATCGTGTCCGCGCCCTGTCGCACCTCGGAGACGATCCGGTGCAGGCTGCGCACCATGTGCTGCAGCGCGGCGATCAGGCGGCCGATCTCGTCGCTGCTCTGCGGCAGCTCGCGGGGCGTGAGATCGCCCTTGGCGACGTCCTCCGCCAGCGCGATGGCGCCGTGGATGCGCTGCGTGATCGAGCGGGTGATGCTGTAGGCGGTGACCACGCCCAGCAGCACGGCGATCGCGGCCACCACGCTCATCCAGAGCTTGGAGCGCTGCGCGTCCGCCTTGGCCCGGGCGACGTCGTCGGCCATGGCCTTGGACTGGTACTCGACCATCTTGTCGATCAGCGCGTAGTAGCGCACCTGCAGCTGCGCCATGTCGCCCTGGTAGACGGCCATGGCCTCCTCGCGCTGGCCCGCGGCGATCAGGTCGAAGAGCTTGCGCACCGCCGCCCCGTAGGCTTTGCGGGCCTCCGACTGCTCGGCGAAGATCGCCTTGGCCTCGTCGGTGTTGAGCATCTTCTCGAAGCGCGCGAAGTTCTCGGTGTTGGCGGCGCGGACGAGGGCGTACTCGTCCATGTAGCGCTTGACCTGCGCGGGATCGGTGGCCATCAGCAGCCGGCCGATCACGATCACGCCGCGGTCGCCGACATTCTTGATGTCGTCGCTCACGGCGATCTGGGCGTAGCGGTCATCGACCACCCGGTCCATGGTGCCGCTGGTGCGATTGAGCACCGAAACGGCGACGGCCAGCACCAGCAGCAGCAAGGCGATCACGATCGCGAACGCGGCGGCCAGCCGCGTTCCGATCTTGAAGTTGGACAACGTCGGCATGTTCTTTTCTCCCTGAAAGCCCACGGTCAGTCCTGGACGGGGCAATGCGCGGGCCGGCAAGCGACCGGATGAACCGGCCCCGGACCCATGGGCGGAGCGGCGTGGGCAAGCAGGATGCCCACGGGCCGGCGGCCCGCGTCATTGCGCGCTTCGATTCGTCAGGAAGGGCCGGCGCGGCGCGCATGCCCCCGCCACAGGCGCCGCACGCGCCGAATTGGGGCCGGGCACGCGGCTTGGCGGAGTGGGCGACTCGCGTGTTTGCTCACGCTTGTTCCGCAAAGGTGGCGATGTACTGGCAGGCCACCCGGTCGGCGTGGGCGACGGCCTCGTCGGGTGACGGGAACTCGTCCTCCAGCTCATGCCAGGCGGTGACGCCCGGCCGGCCATCCTCTTCGCCCTTGACGACGAAGCGGCCCCGCCACGGCCCGGCGCCCTGCCCGAGCGTGTCGAGAACATAGGTGCGGCCTCTGTGCTGGCGGACGGAAGGCGTGGTCGTCATGGTCGGCAACGGTCGGACGGACGCTGGGATGCCGGGTCGACGGGCGCGAGGGGAGGCGCGCACGGACACGGGTGACGCGGTGTCCGTGGTTGTACACCCTTGCTCGCTTCACGGGAATGAAATCCTTGCGGCCGAACAGGGCCGCATCCCCCTGGCAGAGGACGCGCCGGCTACCGACGCGCCTGCGTGGGGGCCAGTCGTCGCCCCGGCGCCGCCCCCCGCCGACGCCTCAACGCACGCGGTTGCGCCCGTCGCGCTTGGCGGCGTAGAGCGCGTCGTCGGCCTCGGCGATGAGGCTCTCCAGCCCGCGCTCGTCGTCGGGCACGCAGGCGGCGACGCCCAGGCTGACGGTGATCACCGGCCCCACCGGCGAGGCCGGGTGCGCGATCGCCAGCGACTCGATGGCGGCGCGGATGTGCTCGGCCACCCGGAGCGCCGCGTCGCGGTCGGCGCCGGGCAGCAGCACGACGAATTCCTCGCCGCCATAACGCGCCGCGAGGTCACCCGCCCGCCCGATGGAAGCCCCCAACACCGCGCCGACCGCCGCCAGGCACTCGTCGCCCTTGAGGTGGCCCAGCTGGTCGTTGTAGGGCTTGAAGGCGTCGACATCCGCCAGCACCAGCGCCAGGGAGGTGCCGGCGCGGCGCGCGCGGCGCCATTCCTCGTCGGCCGCCTCGTTGAAGCGGCGGCGGTTGGGCAGGCCGGTGACGGCGTCGAGGAAGGACAGCTGCTTCAGATGCTCATTGGCCTGGCGCAGTTCCTCGGTGCGCCGGGCCACCAGGCGTTCCATCTCGACCTGACGACGGCGCAGCTGGCGCATCCGCAGCATCACGGCGCCGGCGAAGCCGCCGATCGCCGCCAGGCCGACCAGAAGATGGAACCAGCCGGTCTCGTGGAAGCGCGGCCGCACGGTGACGGGCAGCGGCGCCTGCGCCTCGCGCCAGCGCTGACCATCCGCCGAGGCGGCCAGCCGCAGCCGGTACTCGCCATGCGACAGCGCCGGGAAGGTCAGTTCGCGGTCCTGGCCCACGTCGGTCCAGCCGCGCGACAGGCCTTCCATCCAGAAGCGGAAGCGCACCCGGTCGGCCTCGCGCAGCGTGGAGGCGGCCAGGCTGACCGACAGCGCCACCGGGCCGGGCGGCAGGTCCAGCGGGCGGCCGTCCAGCGGCACGGGCGCGCCGTCGACCTTGATCTGCTCGATGCGCACGGCCGGGGGCTCGCCGCCGCCGGGCAGGCGCGCCGGATCCACGACGACCAGCCCCGACGACGAGGGCAGCCAGGCGCGTCCGGCCGCGTCGATCGCGCCGGCGGCCTGCAGGTTGCCGGCGAAGCTGGTGGCGCGCAGCGCGTCGCCCGGGCCGAAGCCGAGCGAGCGGACCTGCTTGAGCCGGCCGTCGATCAGGCCGTCCAGGTCGTCGCGGGCGACGCGGTAGAAACCGCGGTTGCAGGTGATCCAGAAGTTGCCGGCGCGGTCCTCCAGGAGCACCTGCGACAGCCCGTCCCACAGGCCGTCGGCCGGGCGCACCGCGCCGATCTTCCCGTCCTTGAGGCGGTTGATGCCCTCGCCGTTCGTGCCGATCCAGAGCGCGCCGCGCGCGTCCTCCTTGAGCGCGATGACCCAGTCGGACAGCAGGCCGTCGGCGGTGCTGAAGTGCCGTGCCTTGCCGTCGCGCCAGCGCACCAGGCCCTGGCCGGTGGTGCCGAACCAGAGCGTGCCGGCGCGGTCCTGCAGGATCGCGGCGACGCCCTCGTCGGGCAGTCCGGGCGCGCGGACCTGCTCGAAGCCGCGGCCGTTGAAGCGCGCCAGCGCCGAGCGCGTGCCGACCCACACGGTGCCGTCGCGGTCCTCGTAGAGGGCGCGCACCTCGACGCCGGGCAGGCCGCTGTCCGGGCCGAAGCGCTCGATGCGGCCGTCGGGCAGCCGCCGCGCGACGCCGGCGGTGTAGGTGCCGATCCACAGCGTGCCGTCGCGCGCCTCGTGCATGGTCGAGACCTCGTCGGTGGGCAGGCCGTCGGCCTGGCGCAACGTCGTGATGCGGCCGTCCCGCAGGCGGTTGATGCCGCCGCCGGCGGTCGCGGCCCAGATCGCGCCGTCGCGCGCGGCGACGACGGAGCGGACGTTGTCGTGGCTCAGGCCCTCCGGCGTGCCGATCGCGGTGAAGGCGCGGTTGCGCAGTCGGTTCAGGCCGTCGACCCAGGTGCCGACCCAGATGCTGCCCTCGCGGTCCGCCATCAGGGACCAGACCTGGCTCCCGGCGAGCCCGCCGGCCGGCCCCGGCCCGGCGGAGATCGTGCTGAAGCGTCCGTCGTGGAGGCGGCTGACGCCCGCGCCCCAGCTGCCGATCCACAGGTCGCCGCGGAGGTCGCGGGCGAGCGCGGTGAGGTGGTCGCTGGGCAGGCCGTCGGCGGTGGTGTAGACGCGCATGTCCGGGCGATCGACCGCATGCAGGCGCACCAGCCCGCCGCCGGCGGTCGCGGCCCAGACGCCGCCGGAAGGATCCGGCAGCACGAAGCGCACCTGGGGATGCGGGAAGCCGGTCGACGCGTCGAAGACATGGAACTTGCCGTCCGTCGTCATCGCGAACAGGCCGGCGCCGGTGGTCGCGATCCAGAGCGTGCCCGCCGTGTCGAAGGCGACGGTGCGCAGCCGCGCGGCGGGCAGGCCGTCGGCGGCGCCGAAGGTCTTGACCGCGCCGTCCTTCCAGCGGACCAGCGCGCCGTCGCCAGCGGCCCAGATCGCGCCGGACTTGTCTTCGGCGAGCGACCAGATCCGGCGGCCACCGGCCTGCGCCTTCGAGATCGCCGCGCTGAAGCGCCCCTGCGCGTAGACCGCGACGCCGCCGGGGTGCCCGATCCACAACCGGCCCTGGCGGTCCTCCAGCAGCGCGAAGACCGGCTGCGAGGCGACGTCCGGGGCCTGCGCGGCGTCGAAGCTGATGAAGCGCCGGCCGTCGAAACGGGCCAGGCCGCCGGCGGTGCCGATCCACAGGCCGCCGTCGCGCGATTGCAGCAGCGCCTGGACGGTGTTGAGCGGCAGGCCCTGCTCGGTCTGCCAGAGGTCGACCTTGTACTGGCTCACCTCGCGGACCGGATCCGCCAGGTCGCCCGGGGTGATCGCGCTGGCGGCGCCGGCCGGCGCGCTCGCGCCACGCGCCGCCGCGACCGGTGCCGCCGTCGCCGGGACCAAGGCGGCCGCCAACAGCATGGCCATCGCCGCGAACGAGCGTCGCAAGAACGCGGCAGGCGTGATGGACGCAGCACGCGCGGCAAGCGCGCGCTCGGCGAAGGCGGTGGGGGCGGACCGGTCGACTGTCATGGGCGGAATCGCCGATTGTGACTGTTGCTGACGGACGGGCCACGCCGGCGCGTAAGGCAGGGGGCGGTGGGCGTGAAGCCTTGCCGGGCATGACGCGAGCCAGCCCCGTCCCGGCGCCGGGCGATGAAACCGCGCTGAAACGCCTCGCCCGCCCGTCGCGTCACAATCCCGCACCGCGCGCCTGACGAAGGCGCCTCCACCGCATCGCGCCCTCCCGGGCGCGATGTCCGTTTCCGCCACGACGCAGGTCCCGCCATGAGCTCCGTGAACCCCGCGATCCCCGCCCTTCCACTGCAGCAGCACCTCCCGACCGCCAGCCCGCTCGCCTACGGCTGCATGGGCCTGGGCGGCGGCTGGGACCGGCAGCCGTGGAGCGACGCGGATGTCGACCACGCGCAGGCCGCCGTGGAGGCGGCGATGGAGATCGGCGTCACCCTGTTCGACCACGCCGACATCTACACCTTCGGCAAGGCCGAGTCGGTCTTCGGCGCGCTGTTCAAGCGCCAGCCTTCGCTGCGCGACCGCCTCGTGCTGCAGAGCAAGTGCGGCATACGCTTCGCCGACGACGAGGGCCCCAAGCGCTACGACCTGTCCGGCGGCTACATCGTCGAGGCGGTCGAGGCGAGCCTGCAGCGCCTGGGCACCGAGCGCTTGGACATCCTGCTGCTGCACCGCCCCGATCCGCTGATGCAGCCCGACGAGATCGCCGAGGCCTTCCAGCGCCTGCGCGCGGCGGGCAAGGTCGCGCATTTCGGCGTGTCCAACATGAACGGCGGCCAGATGGCCTGGCTGGGTCACGCGCTGGCGCAACCGCTGGTCGTCAACCAGCTGGAGCTGGGCCTAGGCCACCTGGAGCCGCTGGACGCGGCCACCTGCTTCAACGACCGTCAGGCCGGCGCCCGCCCTGGCGCGCTGGCCTGGGCCGGCACGATGGAGCATTGCCAGCAGCACGGCATCCAGCTGCAGGCCTGGAGCGCGCTGGCCCGCGGCCGCTTCAGCGGCGACACCGCGCAGGACCCGGCCGACGAGGCGGCACGCGCGCTCGTGCGGCAACTGGCCCAGCGGCACGAGGTCAGCACCGAAGGCATCCTGCTCGCCTGGCTGATGAAGCACCCGGCGCGCATCCAGCCCGTCATCGGCAGCGCCAATCCGGATCGCATCCGCGCCTGCGGCGATGCGCTGCGGGTGCAGCTCAGCCGCGGCGAGTGGTACGCGCTCTACGAAGCGGCCCGCGGCGCGCCGCTGCCTTGAGCGCGACGAGCGTCAGAAGGCCGCGCTGAGCTCGGTCACCAGCGCGGCGGCGCCGATCTCGCGCAGCGCCGCGAAGTTCTGTCCGGCCCACAGCGGCGAGAAGTCGCCACTGCCCTGCGCCTCCGCCTTCGCGCGCAGCGGCGCGATGCTCGCGGTGGCCAGCGGGAAGCGCGGCGCCGCCTCGTTCAGCGGGCCGACCTCGCGCATCACGCGGTTGACGACACCACGCGCCGGACGGCCGGTGAAGAGGTTGGTGACCGCCGTGTGGTGATGCGCGGGATCGCGCAGCACCGCGCGGTGGACGGCGCTGGTGGTCGCCTCCTCGCACAGCAGGAAGGCCGTGCCCAACTGCACCGCCGACGCCCCCAGCGCCAGCGCGGCGCGGATGCCGCGGGCCTCGGCGATGCCGCCCGCCGCGATGACCGGCACCTGCACCGCGCGCACGATCTGCGGCAGCAGCGCCATCGTGCCGGGCTGGCGCGTCAGGTCGTCGCTGAGGAAATGGCCGCGATGGCCCCCGGCCTCCCAGCCCTGCGCGATCACGCCGTCCACGCCGTGGGCCTCGAGCCAGCGTGCCTCGTCGACGGTGGTGGCGCTGCCCAGCACCAGGCTGCCCCACCCTTTCACCCGCGCGACCAGTTCCTGCGACGGCAAGCCGAAATGGAAACTCACGACCGGCGGCTTGAAGGGCTCGACCAGGTCGGCGATCTCCGCGGTGAAGGGCTGACGGCCCGGTCCTGCCGGGATCTGCGCGGCGTCGATGCCGAACTCGGCGTAATACCGGCCGAGGCGATCGCGCCAGCGCGTCTCGCCCGCCTCGTCCGGCGGCGGCGGCGTGTGGGCGAAGAAGTTGACGTTGAACGGCTTGTCGGTGCCGTCGCGCAGCGCCTGCAGCTCCTTGAGCAGGGCGTCCGGTGCCAGCATCGCCGCGGGTAGCGAGCCCAGCCCGCCGGCGTTGCTGACCGCGATCGCCAGCCGCGCGTCCTGCACGCCGGCCATCGGCGCCTGGATCAGCGGCAGGCGGGTGCCGAGGAAGAACGGGGCGAAGGGCGCGCTGGAGGTGGGCATGGCGGCGGATCCTGGACTCGACGGAACGAGCCGCGATGATCGCGCAAGCGCAATGCCCCTGTCAGCCCGCGTCCAACTCGAAGGGCGGAATGCGGCGGCCGTCGATGTCGGTGAAGCCGTACTCGGCGGCCAGGTCGCCGACGCGCCAGACCCGACCGCTGCGCGCCATCACCGCCGGGTCCGCCGCCAGCGCGACGACCGCGCGGCCGACATACCGCGGCGACTCGGTGCCCGCGAGCTCGGGGCGCTCGCGCCAGTGCGCCTCGTCGGTGTGATGGCCGGCGAGCACGAACTCGGTCCGCATCCAGCCCGGCGACACCGCCACCGACGCCACGCCATGCGGCTTCAGGTCCTGCGCCATCGCGCCGGCCAGCCGCGTCATCGTCGCCTTGGCCAGGTCGTAGACCAGGTTGCCCTTGAGGAAGCGGTCCCGGTCCCAGAAGGTGGTGGTGACGATCAGGCCGCTGCCGCGCGCGATCATCAGCGGCGCCGCGGCGCGGCTGGCCAGCAGGTGGTTGCGCGCGCCGCGGTCCAGCATCGCGTCCCACTCGTCCATCGAGCGCTCCCAGAACGGCGCGTCAAAGACGCCGCTGAAGACCTCGTGGCCGCCCCAGGCGTTGTTGACCAGCAGGTCCAGCCGGCCCTGCTCCGCCTGCACCCGCTCGAACAGCGCGCGCACCTGCGCCTCGTCGGTATGGTCGCAGCGGGCGGCGATGCCGCGACCGCCCAGCGCGGTGAGCTCGTCGGCGGTGTCGTCGATGGTGCCGGGAATGCGGTCCAGGCCCGACAGCGCCTGGATGCGGCCGTATTGCGTCGCCGGTTCCGCGCGGGTGCTGCGGCCGGTGACGTAGACCGTCGCGCCGGCGGCGCCCAGTTCCAGCGCGATGCCCCGGCCCGCGCCCCGGCTCCCGCCGGTCACCACGGCCACGCGGCCGGCCAGCGGCCGTTCGATCCGTTCAGGGCTCATGTCGTCTCCCGTTGCTGCGAGCGGAAACGATACGCGGCCCTCGAGGGGCCGCGCGTCAAGTCCTGTCAGGAGACGGGGGCAAGCGCTCGAGGCGCCGCCCCGCCTTCCGGCTCACTTGCAGGTGAAGCTCTTCGCGTTCACTTCCTTGACGTTGCCCGCGCCGCAGGTGGCGGTGGCCTGGTCGCTCATCCGGCGCACGTCGTCCATGCGCTGCGTGCTGGCCTCGGTGGAGTTGGGCGCGATCACGCAACCGGTGCTCAGCATGGCGGCCGCGGCGGCCAGCAGCAGGGTCAGGGGACGAAGGGCGGAAACGGTCATGACGGGGGTCCCTCTCGGGGGTTGGAATCGGCGCAGTCTAGGCAGCGGTCCCCGGCGACCAAGTCGCGGCCGACGGGCCGTCGTCCGGCAGGGACGAACTGCACCGTCGCGCGACAGGCCGGGGAACCCCTCTCAGGGTCGCGCCAGCGCCTCCACCGGATCCAGCCGCGCGGCGCTGCGCGCGGGCAGGAAACCGAAGATCACCCCGATCAGCGAGGACACCGCGAAGGCGCCGGCGATCGCCGTCATCGAGACGATCATCCGGAACCCCATTCCCGCGGCGAAGTGGTTGAACAGCAGGCTGGCGCCGACCGCCAGCGACACGCCCAGCCCGCCGCCGATCAGGCAGACCAGCACGGCCTCGATCAGGAACTGGCGCAGGATGTCGCTCTGGCGCGCGCCGACGGCCATGCGCACGCCGATCTCGCCGGTGCGCTCGGTCACCGACACCAGCATGATGTTCATCACCCCGATGCCGCCGACCAGCAGCGAGATCAGCGCGATCGACGAGATCAGCAGCGTGATCGTGGCCGTCGTCTGTTCCACCGTCTGCCGGATGCTGTCGGTGTTGAACAGGAAGAAGTCGGTCGCGCCATGGCGCTGCGCCAGCAGGGTGCGGATGCCCTGCTCCGCCGCCGCGTTGGGCACCGCGTCGCTGACCCGCACGGTGATGCTGCGCAGGTAGTCCTGGCCGGTCATGCGGCTCATCGCCGTCGTGTAGGGCACCCAGACGTTGATCGCATCGTCGTTGCCGAAGGCGCTGGCCTTCTTCGCCGTCACGCCGACGATGCGCACCGGCACGTTGCCCAGCAGGATGACCTCGCCCAGCGCCGGCTCGCCATTCGGGAACAGCGTCTTGCGCGCGTTCTCGTCGATCACCGCGTCCTGCGCCCGGGCGCGCACCGCCGCCGCGTCGAAGGCCCGGCCCTGCGCCATCGTGTAGCCGCGCACGCGGAAGAACTGCTCGCCGACGCCGGTGACGGTCGCGCTCACGTCGACGCTGCGATAGCGCAGCCCCGCGGCCACGGCGACCGACGGCGTCACGCTGTCCACGTAGTCGAGCTGCGCCAGCGCGTCGGCGTCACCGGCCCGCAGCGTCCGGATGGCGCTGGCGCGCCGGTCACCGAAACCCTCGCCCGGCATGACGTCGATGGTGTTGGTGCCCATCGCGCTGATGTCGGCCAGCACTTTCTCTCGCGTGCCCTGCCCCAGCCCGACGACCGACACCACCGAGGCGATGCCGATGATGATGCCCAGCATCGTCAGCAGCGTGCGCAGGCGGTGCGCCAGCATGGCCTTGAGCGCCATGCCGGTGGCCTCCGCCACGCGCCCCAGCACCGCCGCCCAGGCCGCGCCGGGCGGCGCCGGATCGGGCTTGGCCAGCACCGCCGGCGGCGCCGCGTCCGGCCGGCGCCGGTCGGCGACGATGACGCCGTCGCTGATCTCGATCACCCGCTGCGCATGCGCCGCCACCTGCGCGTCGTGCGTCACCAGGATCACTGTGTGGCCGTCGGCATGCAGTTCCTCGAGGATGGTCATGACCTCGCGCCCGCTGGCCTGGTCGAGCGCGCCGGTGGGTTCGTCGGCCAGGATCACGTCGCCGCCGTTCATCAGCGCCCGCGCGATCGACACCCGCTGCTGCTGGCCGCCGGACAGCTGGCCGGGCCGGTGATGCAGGCGCTCCGCCAGGCCCAGCCGCGCCAGCAGCGAGCGGGCGCGCGCATGCCGATGCGCGGTGCCCGCGCCGGCGTAGATCGACGGGATCTCGACGTTGCCGACCGCGTCCAGGTCGCCCAGCAGCTGGTAGCGCTGGAAGATGAAGCCGAAGTGCTCGCGCCGCAGGCGGGCGAGCTCGTCCGGTCCCATCGCGCCGGTCTCCTGGCCCGCGACGCGATAGCTGCCGCGCGTGGGCCGGTCCAGGCAGCCGAGGATGTTCATCAGCGTCGATTTGCCGGAGCCCGACGGACCGATGATGGCCACCATCTCGCCGGCCTCGATCGTCAGGTCCACATCGCGCAGGACGGCGACGGTGCCTTCGCCGGCCGGGTATTCGCGGACCAGGCCGCGCAGTTCGAGCAGGGCCGCCATGCTCACATCCGCGGCGGCGGACGACGACCGTCGCTCGCCGCGCCGGGGGGCGCCGCCTCGGCGGTCACGACACGCTCGCCTTCCTTCAGGCCGTCCAGCACCTGCGCGCGCACCCGGTTGTTCAGACCGACGCGGACGACGCGATCCTCGATGCGGCCGTCGGCGCCGAGCACGCGGACCTTGTGGCGATCGCCGCTGCTGCCCTCGCGCGCACCGAGCGCCGCCACCGGGATCGTCAGCGCCGCCTTCGCCTGCGCCAGCACGATGGTCGCCTGCGCGGTCATGTTGATGCGCAGCGTGCCGTCCGGATTGGGCACGTCGAAGATGCCGTTGTAGTAGATCGCGTTGGTCGTGCCCGACGTGGAACTGGAAGTGGAGGTGGTCGCCGAGCTGTCCGCCAGCGTGGTGTCGCCGGGCTCGACCGCGCGCAGCGTCGCCTGGATGCGGCGATCCGGCTCGCCCAGCAGCGAGAAGTGGACCGGCATGCCGGGCTTCACGCGCGGCACGTCGGCTTCGGAGATGCGGGCCTTGATCGTCATCGTGTCCAGGCGCGCGAGCTTGATGATCGTGGGCGCCGTCTGCGCCGCGTTCACCGTCTGGCCCTGTTCCGTCACGATCGCGACGACGGTGCCGTCCATCGGCGCCAGCACGCGGGCGTAGCCGAGGTTCAGCTGCGCGGTGTCGACGTTGATCCGCGCCTGCGCCACCATCGCGCGCTGCGACTCGACATCGGCGCGCGCGGTGTTCAGCGTGGCCTCGGCGGCCTCCAGGTCGGCGCGGGCGCCGGCGTCACCGGCGGCCAGTTCGCGCTGCCGTTTCGCGGCCAGCTCCGCCTGGACCAGCGTCGCCTGCCGGGCGCCGAGCAGCGCCTCCGCGCTGCGCAGCGAGGCCTGCGCGTCGCGCAGCGCGTTCTGCTGCGTCAGCGCATCGATCTCGGCGATCAGCTGGCCTTCCTTGACCTTGTCGCCCAGCGCCACCGCCAGCCGCTTGACCTCGCCGGTCGCGCGCGCGCCGACGCTCACCAGCTTGTACGCATTGATCGTGCCGGTGGCCAGCACGCTGACCTCCAGGTCGCCGCGCTCGACCGCCGCCGAGGTCACCTGCGGCGGCGCAGGCGGGCTGAACCAGACCGCCTTCACGATCAGCGCCATCACCACCAAGCCCGCCGCGACCGCCACCAGCCGGCCCGGCTTCATCCACTGCTTCATCGGATCTCCCTCAATCCCTGGTCATTCACGGGCGCTGCCGGCCGTCGCTCTCGTCACGGCCGTTGCTGTCGTCCCGGTCAAGGCAGCAGCCGGCGCGACTGGCCCGTCCGACGGCGCCTGCCAGCCACCACCCAGCACCTTGTAGAGCGTGAGGCGGTTGAGCTGCTCGCTCAGCCGCAGCGTCACCAGCGCCTGCTGCGCGCTCACCAGCGAGCGCTGCGCGTCGAGCAGGTCCAGCTGCGTCGTGCTGCCGGCGCGGTACTGCGTTTCCGCCAGGCGCAGCTGCCGCTCCGAGGACGCGAGCAGCGATTGCTGCAGCGCGAGCCGGTCGGCCAGCGTCGCGCGCACGGCGAGCGCGTCCGCCACCTCGCGGAACGCGGTCTGGATGGCCTTGTCGTAGCTGGCCAGCGCGATGTCGCGGCCGACCTCGGCCTGGCGCAGCGCCGCATCGCGCGCGCCGCCGTCGAAGATCGGCAGCGACGCCGACGGACCGAGGCTCCAGCTCCCGCTGCCCGCCTTGAACAGGCCCGACAAGGCGCTGCTGCCGGTGCCGGCGCTCGCGGTCAGGCTGATCGTCGGGAACATCGCGGCGCGCGCGGCGCCGATGTCGGCATGGCGGGCGATCAGCGCGTGCTCGGCGGCCTGCACGTCGGGCCGGCGCTGCAGCACCGACGACGGCACGCCGCCGGGCAGGTCCACCAGCAGGCTGACCGTGGCGAGCGCATCGGTCGCTTGCGGCTCGAGCGCTGCGGGCAAGCTCGCGCCGAGCAGCAGTTCCAGCGCATGCCGGTCCTGGGCGATCGTCGCCGGCCACGCGGCCACGTCGGCCCGCGCGCTGTCCAGCGCCGTGCGCGCCTGCGCGAGCACCAGGCCCGAGACGGCGCCGGCCGCATGCCGGCGCTGCGTCAGCGCGAAGGAGCGCTCCTGGCTCTCCAGCGTCTGCTGGGCCAGCCGCTGGCGCTCGAGGTCCGCGGCCCAGGTGAGCCACGCGCTGGCGCTCTCGGCCACCAGGCTGATCTGCACGCTGCGCCGCGTCTCGTCGGCGGCCAGCAGCGACTGCTCCGCCGACGCGCTCAGGTTGCGGACGCGGCTGAAGACATCGAGTTCATAGCTGGCCAGCGCCAGTTGCAGCGACACCTGCTGCGTCACCTGCCCAGCGCTGCCGCCGCGACTGGCGCCGGCCGAGGCAGTCAGCGTCGGCAGCCGCTGCGCCTCGGTCTGGCGGAAGGCGGCGCGCGCCTGGTCGACCTGCAGCGCGGCCACGCGCAGGTCGCGGTTCTCGCGCACGGCCAGCTCGACAACGCCGCGCAGGCGCTCGTCCAGGAACACCGCATGCCAGTCGAGCGCGGCGGCGTCGGTCGCGGCCGGTGTGGCGGCGGTGCCCCGCGACGGCACGGCGGCGTCGGGCCGGCGGTAGTCCGGCGCGAGGTTGACGCAGCCGGCCAGCGTCAGCGCGGCGGCCAGCACGGCGATCGGCGCCCGGATCGGAGAGCGGGATGAAGGACGGTGCGAGGCAGACGGGCGGGCGGATCGTGGCCCCGGAGACGGGAGTCGGGTCATCGGCAAGCGGACGGACGGACTGGACGGAACGGGGACGGCCGCCGGCGCGAGGGGCGCGGGCCGGTGGCGTCAACGGTGCCGCGCATCATGCATCAGCGACCGGCGCGCGGATTTACGCGGCGGTAAATCGCGATGTCAGAACTGATGCATGTGGACACAGGACCCGTCGCACATCGCCGATGGGACCGGCGCTGTCGGGGTGTGAGTTCCGTCGTCCCCGAGATCAGGGGCGGTGCGCATCGCGCGCATAAACCCCATTCACACGCGCTTGACGTGACAGGGCTAGGCTGTCGACTTCGCCCTGCGAGGCGAACCAGGAGTTGCCGTGACTGACCTTTCCTCGATCCAGCGCCCTGCGACCGCGGTCCGCGCCGCGATCGCGGTGGCGGTCCTGGGCGCCCTGCTGAGCGCCTGCGGCGCTGACCGCGTCCCGGGCAAGCCGGCGATGAGCGCCCATGAAGCCACCCAGCATGATCGCTGCATCGCGCTGCTGCGTCCGATGCTGCTTGGGCAGCCGGTGCGCTCGACCTCGATCGAGCGCGGCCCGAACGGGCTGGACTACGTGTGGATCAATGCCGAGGTGCATGACGACGCGGACGACGTCGAGCGCCGGGTTGCCAAGGGCGCGCGCTTCGCGGGCCACTGCCAGTTCGATGCCGGTGGAGAATCCGTGCACCTGCACGCCTACGCGCTGGAGGCCGGCGACGCCCCCGCGACGCCGGCGGTGGACTACCGCTTCGTCGCCGGTTCCCGCGAGCGGGTCGCGAGCGCCGATCCGCGATGAGCCCACCCATGCTGCTGCGCATCCACCATGCCGCGATCATCTGCGCCGACTACGAGCGCTCGCGCCGCTTCTACACCGAGGTCCTGGGCCTGCGCGTGATCGCGGAGACCTACCGCGAGGCGCGGCGCTCCCACAAGCTGGACCTGGCGCTGCCGGACGGCTCGCAGATCGAGCTGTTCAGCTTTCCCGGCGCGCCGCCGCGGCCGTCCTATCCGGAGGCCCAGGGGCTGCGCCATCTGGCCTTCGAGGTGGACGACGTCGAGCGCGGCAAGGCCGAGCTCGAAGCGCGGGGCGTGAGCGTCGAGGCGGTGCGCGTCGACGAGCTCACCGGCAAGCGCTTTACCTTCTTCGCCGACCCGGACGGGTTGCCGCTCGAGCTTTACGAGCGCTGAGCGCCATCCGCGCCATCGCGGCGCGGACCCATGGCGCTCAGTTCAGCCGGTAGTTCAGTCGCAGCCAGGTGACCGTGCCCTCGGGGCGATTGCGCACCGAGAACTCCTTCATCACCTTGAAGTCGACGCCCCAGTCGCCGCTTTCCGCCAGGTAGGCGATCAGCGGGCCCGCGGACAGTGCCTGGACCTTGTTGGCACCGGCATCGCCGCCGCGGTCCGCGGTGAACTGCTTGAGCACGTAGCCCTGCACGCCGAACTTCCACTGGTCGTTCAGCTGGTAGGTGCCGGACCAGTCCGCATGCAGGTACTGGCCGGAGCGAACGCCGGTGTCGTCATTGCGGGTGTTGAAGGAGTAGGTCGCGCGCAGGCCGACGGCGAAGCCGTTCTCCCACACGCGCGAGGCCACCAGCAGCGGCTTGAAGGTCCAGTACTTGCCGGCGCCCGGATTGACCGGACGGTCCGCGTCGTAAGAGCCCATCGGCGGGTTGAACGCGACGCCCAGCGCCACGCGCGATTCGTCCTGCTGCCAGTCGAGGTAGGCCGCCAGTTCCGGATCGGCCATGCCGCTGCGCTTGCCCGACAGCGCGCCGCCCGCGGCGGCCAGCTGCTGGTTGACGGCCGCGGCGACATTGGCCGGCACGCCGGCCGGCAGCACCGTGGTCAGCGTGAAGTCATTGGTCTGGCGGACCAGCGGGAAGGCGGCGGAGAAGCCCAGGCGGCCGTCCATCACGATCTTCTCGGTGACCCAGGTCAGTCGCGGCACGAAGACGTCGGCCTTGATCGAGCCGTTCACCGTCAGCGGCAGCGTGCCGACACCCGGGATCGTCAGCGCCTGGGTCGGCGTCTTGCCATCGGCGTCGCGCAGCTTGTCGGCCTCGTAGTGCTGGTACCAGAACTGCGCATAGAGACCGGGGAACTGCGGCGTCGAGATCTCGTACGACGGCGCGCCCAGCAGGGCACGCACCTGGCTGTTCTCGGTGGCGTGGGCGGCGCCCGCAGCGGCGAGCGAGGCGACGGCCACGGCGACGAGCGCGCGCGGCATCAGGCAAAGACGGTCGATGGACACGGGGATCCCTCCGGGGTGCTTGGAATAAGGTCTGCGGTGTTCGGGCGCCTGCATCGTGTCGGACCACCGGTCTTGAGGCGGACTGCAACTGGTGCCGTGCCCGCGCGTGGCGGCGTCGATGAAGCGGCGCGCATCGTGCCAGCGGATGCCCGCGGCTCGCGTGCCAAACGTCACGTGGACCATCGGATTAGAGGCACGGCCCCAGTTTCCGGGGCTGACGCGCCACACCGTCGCGCGCTTTAATCCGGTCCGCACAGCGCCCGCGATCGCCGTCACCATCGGCTCAAACTCGCGACGCCCCGAGTGCGGGCCCGTTTCGCCACCGCGTCCGGCCGGCTCGCGGATTCCCCTGACAACACGACGCGCCACGCCTGGAGGAGACTTCCCATGCTTCGTACCGCTCTTGCCCGTTCCGCCCGGAACGCCCTGTTCATCGGCCTGATCGCGGCATCGACCTGGGTCGCCGCCGCGGAGGTCGAGGTGGAGGGCTACAAGTTCCAGGACACGGCCACGCTGCACAACCAGGTGCTGCAGCTCAACGGCGCGGCCACGTCGAGCATCCTGTCGACGCGCTCGACGGCGGTGGCCTTCTACCTGCCGCGCAAGCAGACCACGATGGAAGCGGCGGTGGCCGAGAAGGGGGCCAAGCGCATCACCTTCTACATGATGCGGGACGTGTCCTCGCGCGACCTGGCCAACGCGATGCTCGACCGCATCCGCCAGAACGCGGCGGACGAGTTCGCGAAGAACATCATCCAGACCTCGCAGCTGGGCGTGGTCTTCGGCAATCGCGCCAAGCTGCTCAAGGGCGACCTGGTCACGATCGACTACGACCCGGCGAAGCAGACCACCGAGTTCAACGTCAACGGCCAGAAGGTCGGCGACACCATCCAGGGCGAGAGCTTCTTCCCGATGATGATGAAGGTCTGGATCGGCCCGAAGGTGCGCGGCAGCACGCGCGACGGCCTGCTCGGGGTCGCGCCGGCGAAGTGAGCGCCGGGCGGGAACCCCGATGACGACGGGCCTGCGGCCCGTCGTCGTGTTTCAGCGCTGGCGCGACGCGCTCAGCGGCCGAGCTGCTTCAGCGCCGCCTGCAGGCCGGTGACACCGCCGACGCGCTGGTCGTTGATGAAGACCTGCGGCATCTGCCGCACCGAAGGGCCGCACTTCTCGTAGAAGGCCATGCGCTCGGCCTCGTCGTCGATCAGGATTTCCTGGAATGCCATCCCGCGCGACTTGAGCAGCATCTTCGCCGTGTCGCATTGCGGGCAGGCGGACTTGGAGTAGACGACGATCTTGAGTTCCATGGGGGCGGAGTGTATGCGCCGGCGCGCTTAAGCTCCGCGCCCATGGACGCCCTGATCAACGCCGCCGCGCGCTGTCTCGCCGCCGGGGATGCGCTCGGCGCGCTGCAGCGGGTGGCCTTGCGCGAGGACCCGCCCGCGCTCGCGCTGCGCGGCATCGCGATGGCGCAGCTCGGCGAGCATCCACGCGCCCGCGTCCTGCTGCGGCGCGCCGCCAAGGGCTTCGGTTCGAAGGAGGCCGTCGCCCGCGCGCGCTGCGTCGTGGCCGAAGCGGAAGTCGCCCTCGCGATGCGCGACCTGGGCGAGCCCGCGCGAGCGCTGCTGCAGGCGGCCGAGGTCCTCGAGGCCCACGATGACCGCGCCAACGCCTTGCTGGGCCGATGGATCGCGGCGCGGCGCCTGATCCTGCTGGGACGGCTCGACGAGGCCAGGCGCGCGCTGCCCATCGAGGAGCCCACGCGGTCGCCGCCACTGCTGGCGGCCATGGCGGGATTGACGACCGCCGAGCTCGCGCTGCGCTCGCTGCGCAGCGGGGAGGCCGTGGCGGCACTCGACGCGGCTGCGATCGCCGCGCGGCGCTCCGGCGTGCCGGCGCTGATGGCGGAGGCCGACGCGATGCGCGCCCTGCTCGACCAGCCGGTGGCCCGGCGCATCGACGCGGGCACGGAACGTCCCTTGCGGCTCGCCGAGGTCGAGGCGCTGCTGCAGTCGCCCGCATTCGTCGTCGACGCCTGCCGGCGAGCGATCCGCGGTGCCGGCCTGGCTGTGGACCTGGCGCGCCGGCCAGTGCTGTTCAGCCTGGCGCGCGCGCTGGCCGAGGCCGGCCCGGCAGGCGCCTCGCGCGCCGCGCTGATCCTGCGCGCCTTCCGGGCGCGCCATCCGGACGAGACCCATCGCGCGCGCCTGCGCGTGGAACTCGGCCGGCTGCGGGCGCTGCTCGCGCCGGCGGCCCACATCGAAGCGACCCCCGATGGCTTCGCGCTGCGCGCCGAGGCGGGCCGGTCGGTGACGGTGCTGGTGCCGCCGATCGAAGGCGAGTCCGCCGCCTTGCTGGCGCTGCTCGCGGACGGCAACGCCTGGTCGACCTCGGCCCTCGCGCTGGCCCTGGGCGCGAGCCAGCGGACGGTGCAGCGCGCGCTGGCGGACCTGGAGGCCGACGGGCAGGTGCGGGCGCTCGGCCTCACGCGCGCCCGGCGCTGGCTGGCGCCGCCGATGAGCGGATTCGCGACGATCTTGTTACTCCCCGCGCTGCCGCCGTCTGGATAGATTGCAGTCCATGCGGCGACGGTCGCCGCGAAGGAGAACCCGATGTCCTCGACCGCTTCCACAGCCTGCGATCCCCATGCCGAGGCCCGCATGGCCTCCAACGACGGCCTGCCCGAGGCCCGTCCCGCCGAGGTCGTGCGCGAGTACGGCCCCTACCCCGGCGCGCCCGCCGTCCACGGCGTCAGCCACGACGGCGACCGCGTCTGGGCCGCGACGGCGCTGGGGCTGCTGGCGATCGATCTGGCCAGCGGGGAGGTCCAGCGCACGCTGCCCTGTGCCGCCGACGCCGGCACGGCCTTCGATGGCCGCCACCTGTACCAGATCGCCGATGCGCGCATCCACAAGATCGACCCCGCCAGCGGCCGCGTGCTCGGGTCGATCCCCGCGCCATCGGGTCAAGGCAGCGATTCCGGACTCACCTGGGCCGAAGGCAGCCTGTGGGTGGGCCAGTACCGCGACCGCACGATCGTGCAGATCGATCCCGAGACCGGCGCGGTGCGGCGCAGGATCGAGTCCAACCGCTTCGTCACCGGCGTCACCTGGGTCGATGGCGAACTCTGGCATGCCACCTGGGAAGGCGACGAGAGCGAGCTTCGACGCGTCGATCCCGTCGACGGCACGGTGAAGGAGCGGCTCGCGATGCCCGCCCACCAGGGCGTCAGCGGCCTGGAGTCCGACGGCGCCGGCCTGTTCTATTGCGGTGGCGGCGGCAGCGGGAAGCTGCGCGCCGTGCGGCGCCCGCCGCGCGCCTGACAGGCGCGGCGCCCGGGCTGTCGCTTCAGCGCGCCTTGCCCAGGTCCATGACCCAGTACTTGCTGTAGGTGTTGGCCGAGGAGGCCGCCGGCCGGCAGGCGACGCCCACGTCGGCGAAGTTGGCCGACATCAGGTTGGCGCAGTGGCCCGGGCTGTTGCGCCAGGAGCTCATGACCGCCTCGACCGTCGCCTGTCCGGCGGCGATGTTCTCGCCGGCCGCGACCCAGGTGTAGCCGGCGGCGGTGATCCGGTCGGAGAACTTGCGGCCGTCCTGGCTGTCGTGGCTGAAGTAGTTCTTGTTGGTCATGTCCAGCGCGTGCGCATCGGCGGCCTGCGTCAGCTTGTCGTTCCAGACGACCGGCGCGACGGCAGGAAAGTTCCCCGACGTGCCGCAGCTGGCGCCCGAGGCGCGCAGCGCGTTGATGCGGTCGAGCAGGTCCTGCTTGAAGTTGGGCAGGTCGCAGGTGCCGGCCACGGGGGTGGGCGTCGGCGTCGACGGGGTGGGCGTGGGGGTCGAGCCCGGCGTGCCGGTATCGGCGTCACCGCCGCCACCGCCGCAGGCGCTCAGTCCCAGCGCCAGCAAGGCGGCGGCAATCATCGAAAGGGGCAATGGCCGGCGGACCGGCTTCTCATGGACGTCCATCGCGGCATCTTATGAAACAGCCGGAAAGAAAGCTGGAACGAAACGTACCGGACCTCCCCCTTCCCGAACGCGGGCGCCGCTCCCTGAGCGGCGCCCGGCAGCGCTCACAGCAGGTCGTAGCGGTCCAGGTTCATCACCTTGGTCCAGGCCTTGACGAAGTCGTTGACGAAGACCTTCTCGCCGTCACTGGACGCGTACACCTCGGCCAGCGCGCGCAGCTGGGAGTTCGAGCCGAACACCAGGTCCGCCGCCGTGCCGGTCCACTTCAGCGCGCCGGTCCCGCGGTCGCGGCCCTCCAGCACGCCTTCGTCGCTGGTCGACTTCTGCCATTTCGTCCGCATGTCCAGCAGGTTGACGAAGAAGTCGTTGCTCAGCGTTTCCGGACGCGTCGTGAAGACCCCATGCCGGGTGTGGCCGAAGTTGGTGCCCAGCACCCGCATGCCGCCGATCAGCGCGGTCATCTCCGGCGCGCTCAGCGTGAGCAGCTGGGCCTTGTCGACCAGCAGCTCGGCCGCATGCGGCACCAGGTCCTTGCGGATGTAGTTGCGGAAGGCGTCAGCCGCGGGCTCCAGCACGCCGAAGGACTCGACGTCCGTCTGGTCCTGCGAGGCATCGGTGCGCCCCGGCGAGAACGGCACGACGACCGCATGCCCCGCCTGCTTCGCCGCCGCCTCGACACCGGCCGATCCGCCCAGCACGATCAGGTCGGCCAGCGAGATCTGCTTGCCGCCGGCCGCCGAGCTGTTGAACTCCTTGCGCACCGCTTCCAGCTTGGACAGCACCTTCTCGAGCTCGCTGGGCTGGTTCACCGGCCATTCCTTCTGCGGCGCGAGCCGGATCCGCGCGCCATTGGCGCCGCCGCGCTTGTCGCCGCCACGGAAGGTCGAGGCCGAGGCCCAGGCCGTCGTCACCAGCTGCGAGATGCTCAGGCCGCTGGCCAGCAGCTTCGCCTTGAGCGCGATGACGTCCTGGTCGTCCACCAGCGGATGGCTGACCGGGGGCACCGGGTCCTGCCAGATCAGCTGCTCCTGCGGCACCAGCTTGCCGAGGTAGCGCGACGTCGGCCCCATGTCGCGGTGCGTCAGCTTGAACCAGGCGCGCGCGAAGGCGTCGGCCAGCTCGGCCGGGTTCTGCATGAAGCGGCGCGAGATCTTCTCGTAGGCCGGATCGACGCGCAGCGCCAGGTCGGCCGTCGTCATCATCGGCGCGTGGCGCTTGGTCTTGTCATGCGCGTCGGGCACGGTGCCGGCGCCGGCGCCGCCCTTGGGCGTCCACTGGTGCGCCCCGGCCGGGCTCTTCGTCAGCTCCCATTCGTAGCCGAACAAGGTCTCGAAGTAGCTGTTGTCCCAGGTCGTCGGCGTCGGCGTCCAGGCGCCCTCGATGCCGCTGGTGATCGTGTAGACACCCATGCCCTCGCCCAGCTGGTTCTTCCAGCCCAGGCCCTGCTCCTCGAGCCCGGCGCCCTCCGGCATCGCGCCGACGTGATGCGCCTCGCCCGCGCCGTGCGCCTTGCCGAAGGTATGACCACCGGCGACCAGCGCCACCGTTTCCTCGTCGTTCATCGCCATGCGGCGGAAGGTCTCGCGGATGTCGCGCGCGGAGGCCGCCGGATCGGGCTTGCCGTTCGGTCCTTCCGGATTCACGTAGATCAGGCCCATCTGCACCGCCGCCAGCGGATTGGCCAGGTCGCGGTCGCCGGCATAACGTTCGTCGCCGAGCCAGGTGGTCTCCGGGCCCCAGAAGGTGTCGGTCTCCGGCTCCCAGATGTCAGCGCGGCCGCCCGCGAAGCCAAAGGTCTTGAAGCCCATCGACTCCAGCGCGACGTTGCCCGCCAGGATCATCAGGTCGGCCCACGACAGCTTGCGGCCGTACTTCTGCTTGATCGGCCAGAGCAGCCGCCGGGCCTTGTCGAGGTTGCCGTTGTCGGGCCAGCTGTTCAGCGGCGCGAAGCGCTGCGCGCCGGTGCCCGCGCCGCCGCGGCCGTCCTGCACGCGGTAGGTGCCGGCCGAGTGCCAGGCCATGCGGATGAAGAAGGGGCCGTAGTGGCCGTAGTCGGCGGGCCACCAGTCCTGCGAGTCGGTCATCAGCGCATGCAGGTCCTGGACCACCGCGTCGAGATCCAGGGTCTGGAACTCCCGCGCGTACTTGAATTCCTCGCCCATCGGATTGGACTTGGGCGAATGCAGGGAAAGGATGGAGAGGTTGAGTTGCTCGGGCCACCAGTCGCGGTTGCCTTTGGTCCCGGCCACCGCATGGTGGTGGGTGCCGCTCGAGAATGGGCACTTGGAATCGCCTGACATGTCTGCCTCCTGAGTTGAGCCTTGGGGAACCGTCCGCTTGTCCGCAGAGTGCGAGCGCGGACGAGTCTAGGACTCGGCCGGCGACGGCGGCAACAGCCGGGGTTTATCGGGCCGATAGCTTTTTCGGCGTGGCCGGCTGGCGGCGCGGGCCCTCATCCGGTCCGCGCATGAGTAAAGTCGCTGGCCGAGCAAGGCCATTGGGCAGACTCTCCCCGTCGTCGAAAGGGAGGACAAGAATGTCGCCCTGCCGCCGGCCGATGCCGGTGGGACGACGAGAATCGCCCGGTCCCGCACGATCGACCGTCGCCGTCCGCGGCGATGGACCCTTCACCTTGGAGCCCATCATGTCTCTGCGCATCAACGACACCGCCCCGAACTTCACCGCCAAGACCACGCACGGGGAGATCAACTTCCACGACTGGATCGGCGACAGCTGGGCCATCCTGTTCTCGCACCCGAAGGACTTCACGCCGGTGTGCACGACCGAGCTGGGCTACATGGCGAAGATCGAGCCCGAATTCACCAAGCGCAACGCCAAGCTGATCGGGCTGTCGATCGATCCGGTCGAGAACCACTCGAAGTGGGCCGCCGATATCGAGGAGACGCAGGGCGCCGCGGTGAAGTACCCGATGATCGGCGACACCGATCTGGCGGTGGCCAAGCTCTACAACATGCTGCCGGCCGAGGAGCCGGGCACCTCGGAGGGCCGCACCGCGGCGACCAACGCGACGGTGCGCTCGGTCTTCATCGTCGGTCCGGACAAGAAGATCAAGCTGACGCTGACCTACCCGATGACCACGGGCCGCAACTTCGACGAGATCCTGCGCGTGCTCGATTCCATCCAGCTCACCGCCAAGCACCGCGTCGCCACGCCGGTGAACTGGAAGCACGGGGACGACGTGATCATCGCGGGCTCGGTGTCCGACGACGAAGCCAAGACGATCTACCCCGAAGGCTGGAAGGCGCCCAAGCCCTACCTGCGCATCGTCAAGCAGCCCAAGTGAGGCAGCGCGACCGGCGCGCGTGACGACACCGCGCCGCGCGTTGCGCTCGAGTGAAGGCCGGACCCTCCGATGGGGGAGAACCGGCCTTTTTCCATGGAGGCGTCGATAACATGCGCGGCTTCATGCGGCGCGCGACCGCATGGCCCATGGAGTCCTCGATGTTGTTCACCCGCCGCGCCTCGGCCATCGCCGGGCTGGTGCTCGCCGCCGCCGTGTTGGCCTGGTCCCTCGCGCCGGAGGGCGAGCGCGTGACCCTGTCCGTCCCCGCGCATGCGGAGCGGACGTCCGCCGCGCCGCCGCCGATCGCCATCCCATCCCGTGGAACTGCACCGGCCCCCGGCACGCCGGCCGTGGCCGGCGCGGCGAGGGAGGCCGCCATCGGTGCCTCCGCCGCCCTGCGCGACTACGGCCAGATCGTGATCACCGCGCTCAATGGCGGCACGCCGCAGCAGGCCGGCGAGGCCGCGAAGCTGCTCGTCCTGTGCAGTACCGTCCCGCAGACGCGCGATGCACTCGAGGAGCTGAAGCAGGAAGGACGCGTGGCCGCTGAAGGCGCCGACCGCACCATCGCCGCGCTCGACAGACAGGAGCGCTCATGCCAGTCGATCCCGCCCGACCTGATGGGCCGGGAGCTGGAACTCTCGGCGCGCGCCGTGCTGGGGGGCGTGAAGGGCGTCGCGACGATCTATGGCGCCGCCGTCCACTACGCCCCGCCGGAGGCCATGCGCCAACCGCTGGCTGCGGCCTTGCGCGCGGACTTCCTCGACGGAGATGGCGTCGCCGCGCTGATGCTGGCGCAGCACAGGGAGCTCTTCGGCCTGTCCAGGGTCGAGTCGCGGGCCTATGAGATCGCTTTCGACAAGATGGACGCGATCGGTTTCTTCGACCCGGATCGCGCCAGCGGGGCTGGCAAGCCGCTGACCGACGAGGAACAGCGTCAGGCCGAAACGCTGGCCGCGACGTGGACCAAGGACATGAAGCCGCAGCACGGACACCGTCACGGCTAGACGACATTCCCCGATGCCCTTCCTGCGCTGGATCCTCGCTGCTGCCGCGCTTACAGGCGCGGCGACCCTCGTGGCCTTCGGGCTTCATCCCGCCGACGATGATCGTGTCGCGCTTGCCGACCCCTCGTCGACGGCTGCCTCCACCGAGCTGACGGCCTCGTCCGCCTCCCCGCCCCAGGCGTCCCGACCGTTCTCACCCGGCGCCTCGGGACCACCAGCGGCCGGCACGACGCGGCCAGCCGCGATCGGGCCCGCTGTCGGCGCCTCCGCCGTCATCGAGGACTACGGCCAGATCGTGCTTGCCGCGCTGCAGGGCGGCTCCGCCGCGCAAGCCGGCGACGCGACGGAGGTGTTGTCCCGCTGCGAGGGCGCGACCCAGGTGCGAGAGACCCTGGAGACCGTTCGCGCCGATCCCAAGTCCAACCCGGCGGACGTCGCCCACGCGATCGCGCATTTCGACGACCGCGTGCGCCGCTGCCAGTCCATCACCGACGAGATGCGGGCCCAGCGCCTGCCGCTGGCCGAGCGCGCGCTGCGTGGCGGCGAGCGAGGTGTCTCGATGGCCTACTTCCGCCTGGTCGATTTCGACCCGCCGCAGGACATGCGCGCCCCGCTGCTCGAGGGCCTGCGCGGCGACGTCCGCGCCGGCGACCGCTTCCCCACGCTCGTGCTCGCCACGCGCGGCGAAGACCTGGGTTTGTCTCCGGTCGAGGCGCGGGCCTACGCGCTGCTGGCCGAGGACCTCAACCCCCAACTCATCGCGCCGGGCAAGTTCAGCCGGAACCGCGAGCAGGAGCGCCTGACTGACGCGCAGCTGCGCCAGGCCGCCGAGCTCAAGGAGCAGTACAAGCGCGAGATGAAGCGGCCACGCACCGGCCGGCGCGTGGGCCGATCCGGCTGAGCCAGAATCCCGCGCGTCGGGAGCGATTCGAACAAGGAGAAGACATGGCGGACAAGAAGGAGATCCAGGCGCGGGCCGAAGCGCTGCTCGCGCAGGGCGTGGGCAAGTCCGAGGTGTTCCGGCAGCTGTCCGGACAGGGCATGAAGGACCGCCAACTGGCGGCCTGGCTGGCCGCCCGGCATGACCCGCAGGCGCGCGCCGAGATGAGCCTGCACGTCAACATCCTGGTCGGGCTGATGGTGCTGCAGGCGCTGATCGTGCTGGCGGTCGGCTGGCAAGTCTCGATGTGGCTCGGCCTCGCCTTGACCAGCATCCCGCTGCTGTTCGCCTGGGGCTTCCGCAAGCCCTACGCCGGCGCCTACACCGGCTACCTGTTCCTGTCGATCATCACGGTGGGCCGCAACGTGGCTCAGCTGTTCCCGATCACCACCGGCGGCCTGGTCGGCATGGCGCTCTCGATCGCCATGATCTGCTACGTCTTCTGGATCCAGCGCCGGATCTTCCCGGACGTGAACTTCCTCGGCCCGATGCGCAAGGGCGGACAGTTCGTCTTCACGACCTGAGGTCGATCGCAGGCCGTCCAAGGCCGCGCCATCAGGGCACGAACAGCGCCCGCTCTTCCTCGAAGACCTGCTGCAGATGGTCCGCGACGGTCCGGATCGCACGGGCCTTGCGGTCCTGGCCGCGGATCAGCAGCCAGATCTCGCGCGCCTCGCGGGTCGGCGTGAGCGCGCATTCGCGCAAGCCCGGCACCTGGCGTCCGATGTAGTGCGGCAGCAGCGCCAGGCCGGCGCCGGTCCGCGCCGCGATCGCCTGCGACATGTGGTTGTTGGCGCGGAAGGCCACCCGCCTGCGCGGGAAGTGCTGCGCGAGCCAGGTGGCGTCGGGCATGTCCGCGTTCTCCTCGTCGAAGCCGACGAACACCGGCGCCGCGCCGCCCTCGACCGCCGCGCAGATCGCCGGCGTGCCGTAGAAGCCGAAACCCATGGTGCCCAGCGGCTTGGCGATGAAGTCGCCGTCGCGCGGTCGCATCAGGCGCACCGCGATGTCGGCGCGGTGACGGTCCAGGCTGACCGGGCGCAGGTCGGTGGCGAGGTCCAGGTCCAGCCCCGGATGCACCGCGGAGAGCCGCGCGAGCCGATCGATCAGGAAGCCCTGCGACAGCGCCGGTGGCGCATTGACCCGCACCAGCCCGCGCACCGCGTCGTCCTCGTCGCCTTCGCGGGCGAGCGTCAACGCGGCGGCTTCCATCTCGCTCGCCGCGGCCAGTGCCAGCCGGCCCGCCGGCGTCAGCGCATAGCCGTCGGGCCGGCGGTCGACAAGCTTGTCGCCGAGGCGATCCTCCAGCGACTGGATGCGGCGCGCGATCGTCGCGTGATTGACCGAGAGCGCCCGCGCCGCCGCCGACAGGCTGCCGTGCCGCCCGAGCGCGAGGAACACCCGCATGTCCTCCCAGTCCACGCCCCGGCGAGGGCCTGTGCGTTTTTGATCAGCCATTGAGACAGGATAGCGGCTACCGCTGGCGCAGGCCGGCTCCTACGCTTCGTCCAACGCCTCCCGATCCCCGATCGCCGCGGCGTCCCCGACGACCCCGGATCCTCCGGATCCCGCATGAACAGGAGCCTTCCATGTCCACCGCTTCCAGCACCGCCACCGCCACCGCCGCCACGCAGCGGGTCGCCCTCATCACGGGCGCCTCGCAAGGCATCGGCGCCGGCCTCGTCGCCGCCTACCGCGCCCAGGGTTATGCGGTCATCGCCAACTCCCGCAACATCCAGCCGGGCGACGACGCCGGCGTGATCGCCGTGCCCGGCCACATCGGCGACCGCGCCGTCGCCCAGCGCATCGTCCAGACGGCGCTCGACCGCTTCGGCCGCATCGACACGCTGATCAACAACGCTGGCATCTTCCTGGCCAAGCCCTTCACCGAATACACGCTCGCGGACTACCAGGCCGCGTTCGACGTCAACGTGGCCGGCTTCTTCCACCTCACGCAGCTGGCGCTGCCGCAGATGCTGCTGCAGCGGCACGGCCACATCGTGCAGATCACGACCACGCTGGTCGACCAGCCGATCGCCGGCGTGCCGGCCGGCCTGGCCAGCCTGACCAAGGGCGGCCTGGATGCGGTGACGCGCTCGCTCGCGATCGAATACGCGAAGAGCGGCGTGCGCGTGAACGCGGTGCGTCCCGGCGTCATCAAGACCCCCATGCATGCACCGCAGACCCATGAGTTCCTGGCCGCCCTGCACCCGATGGGCCGCATGGGCGAGATCAGCGAGGTCGTCGACGCGGTGATGTACCTGGAGCGCGCGGGCTTCGTCACCGGCGAGCTGCTCAACGTCGACGGCGGCCAGCACGCCGGCCGCTGAAAGGAGCCCCCATGCCCTACGTCAACATCAAGGTGACCCGCGAGGGCACCGCCCCCGGCGCCAGCGCCACCACGCCCGAGCAGAAGGCCGCCCTGATCCAGGGCGTCAGCGACCTGCTCTTCGAGGTGATGGGCAAGCCGCGCCACATGACCTTCGTCGTCATCGACGAGGTGGAGCTCGAGAACTGGGGCGTCGGCGGACTGCCGACGGCGGAGTTCCGCCGGCGGCAGTCCGGGACGCCGGGCTAGGGAGGCCCTGGAAAACGCGGCGCCCGCACGGGAGGATCGGGCGCTCAGCCGCCCTTGATCCTCACCGTGAAGGTCAGCTTGTAGCTGCCGCCGTCGCCGCCGTAGTTCAGCGGTGACAGCGCGGTTTCCGTCGTCACCGTCGGCACGACGAAGCTGTGCCAGCCGAGGTACTCGTCGTTGGACAGGGAACTGGACACGAGGCTGGACAGCTTGGGCCCCACGATCGAGCGCAGCTGCGCCGCCGTCAGGTTGGACCAGCCGCTCTGGCCATAGACGTTCCAGATCGACTGCAGCATCAGTTGCAGCACGCCGCCGCTGCCCAGGTCCGGGTCCCAGTCCTCCTCCAGCAGCCAGGCGAAGACGAAGGCGCCGCCGGCCTCGGCCTCGTCGACGATCTGCCGCGTGTTGACGATGCGGCCCTTCAGGAAGTGGTTGTCCCAATCGGGATCGCGCACGCGGATCAGCTTGCCGCCCGGCACGTTGCGGTGGGCCATGAACACCAGCACATAGGGCGAGTCGCCGCCGTCGCCCTCGCTCGTGTCGTCCAGGCACTTGATCTGCGTCACCATCAGCTGGCGTGTCGGCATGGTCGTCTCCCTGCGCATCCCGCATCGCGGCCACCGCCCGGGATCGGGCCGTGAAGAAGCCGTGAGCCAGACTAGGCAGCCCCCCCGAAAGGGCCCATCCCTAGGTCGGCATCGCCCCCCTAGAATCGCCCGTCGCAGGGGGAGAAGCACTTGAGGAAGATCGCATCCGCGACGCTGATCCGCGTCCATCCGCGCGAGCGCCGTTGCACGGTGGAACTGGTCGAGCTCGACCGGCCCGCCGGCCGCACTGGCAGCGATGACGCGGCCCGCTACGTCGTCAACGTCCGCCAGGACAGCGGCGAGTCGTCGCTGACCGCCACGCCCTGCTCCCTGGCCGAGGCGCAGCGCCGCGCGCTGGACTTCCTGCGCCGCCGGCTCGCCGCGGGCGAGACGCTGCTGCGGCGCGATGGCTTCGAGGCGCTCGGCGTCGAGCCGGAGATCGCCGCGGCCCCGCTTTCCACCCCCTCCGTTCCCACGGCCTCCACACCTTCGGGCACCCCCGCCGGCCCGGTCCCGCCGGCCATCGCCGCGCTCGTGGCCCGTTTCGCGCCGGCGCGCTGGACGCTCGAACCCGACGATCGCCGCGCTCGCGCCGCCTGGCGCGTCGCCGAATACAGCGACCGCGACGACACCGATTCCGCCTCGCAACGCGCGCTCCGGGCGCTGGTGCCGCGGCTGGTCGAGCTGCTGGAGAGCGGCTCCGACCTGCTCGACCTCTGCCTGGCCGCCGCGATCGGCCGGCTCGGCGATCCGGGCGCGGCCGAGGCCATGGCCGTGCTGTCCGAGCGCGGCCGCAGCCCGGCCACGAAACGGTATGCCCACCAGGCGCGGCTGATGCTGCTGGCGCCCGACGCGCTGCAGTCGCACCTCGAGGTCGCCGCGAGCCAGTGGTCCGCGGAACTGGCGCTGCCGGCCGAAGGCCCGGCGCTGGTGCTCGCGCTGCTCGACGCGCTCGATGCCCGCCGCCTCGACTGGCCCGACCTGCTGCAGGACTGGTACGACCTCGCCCTGGTCCGCCCCGACGTGCGCGCGAAGGTGTTGAGCCTGCTGCGCGCGCTGCCCCTGCAGGCCGAGGCCTTCCAGGCGCTGCGCTACGTCTACAAGACTGCGGAGCTGCGCCGCGACGCCGAGGTCCTCGGCCTGCTGCATGCGCGCTTCGAGAACACCCGTCCCGCCCAGGGCGGCCTGACGACGCGCCACTACCTGGACCCATCCACCGGCGAGTGGATCGTCCGCAGCGCCGGCAGCAAGCGCAAGCCGGCGCGCGCCTACGGCCGTCGCACGCGCGAATACCTGCGCCTGCGCGGCTGGCGCGGCCTGCGGCGGCTGGCGGCGATCGGGCATCCGCATGCGCCGGTGCTGGCGGTCGAACTGCTGCTGGGCCTGCGCGACGACGAGGTGCCCGCCGCGGTCACCGAGACCCACATCGAATGGCATCGCCTGCAGACGACGCGCACCGAGCGCCACTTCCCCGCCGGCGCGCATTGGCTGCTGGTGTCGCGCCTGCTGCTGCCGGCGCTGCCGACGCTGGGCACCGGCGCGCGCACGCGGCGTGTGTGGACACGGGAGCCCCTCGACGTGACGCGCGCGCTCCCGCAGCGGCCCGAGGGCCTGCGCGCGATGTGGGACGCGCATCCCGAGGCGCTGCTGCGCCTGGCGATGGCGAGCCGCAGCGCGCTGGTGCAGGCCGTCGTCGCGCGGGCGCTGCAGGACCATGCTGAATTCATGCGCCAGCAAGCGCCGGCGGTGCTGGAAACCCTGCTGCGCAGCCCTTATGCGACCGCCGCGGAGACCGGCTTCGCGGCGGCGCGCGCGCACATCGAGGCCGGAGACGCCGCCGCGCAGGTGCCCTGGTTGAAGCTGCTGGCCGCGAGCGCCCATGCCGGCGCGCGGGACTACGCGCTGCTGCACATCGCCGGCGACCCGGGCCGCTTCGCCGGCCATGCCGACCTGGTCGTCGCGCTGCTGCTCAGCGGGCAGGAGCGCGCCCGCAAGCAGGGCCACGGCCTGGCGCTGCTTGCGCCGCCGCAGCCGCTGATCGAGGAGCTGCTGGCCGCGCTGCTGGCCGTCGATGCCGCCGACCCCGGCCTGGACGAGGGCGCGACGCTCATCGAGCAACTGCTGGCCGGCCCGCTGGCGCCGGCCGCGTCGGAGGCGGTGATGCCGCGGCTCGGCGCGCTGCTGCCGCTGCTGGACCATCCGTCGGCGGCCGTCGTGCGCGTGGGCGTGAGCTGGCTGCTGCTGCATCCCGCCGGGGTCGCGCTGCTGCCGCCGGCGCTGATGACGCGGCTGATCACCGCGGAGGATCCCGAGCGTCGCGCCGGGGGCGTGCGTCTGCTGGCGGCGCTGCCCGACGAGGTGCTGCGCCGCCAGGTCGATCTGATCGGCGACCTCGCGACCCATGCCCATGCCGGCATCCGCGCCGCGATCGGATCGGCGCTGCTGCGCGTGGCGCGCGAGGACGCCGACTTCGCCCGCCAGGTCGCCGACCGCCTGCATCGCTCGCTGTTCCAGACGGAAAGCGGCGAAGGCGCCCATGCCGATGCGCTGCGCTGGCTGACGCAGGACCTTGCGCCGCACGCCCCGGCCCGCGACGCCGCCGGCAGCTGGCGCGCGCTGCAGGCGCGCAGCACCGGCGCACAGCGCTACGGTGCCTGGGCGCTCACCACGCTGACCCCGGACGACTTCTCGCTGCGCCAGCTCGCCACGCTGGTCCGCCATGCCGATGCCGGCGTGCGCGCCTGGGCGATGCGGGCGCTCGACACCCGCCTGCCGCCGGTGCCCTCGCACGAGCAGTCCGAGCAGCTGCTGCCGCTGGCCGAATCGAGCTTCGACGATGCGATCGCGTACACGCGGACGCTCTTCGGCGAGCGCTTGCCGGACGAGTCCCTCGCCGTCGAATTGCTGATCGCATGGGTGGACCATCCGCAGGCCTGGGTGCAGGCGCTGGGCCGCGTGCGACTGGTGCGCCGCATGAGCGCCGCCGACGCGTCGCTGTGCCTCACGCGCCTGAGCCAGCACCCCGGCACGCAGGTGCAGCTCTTCGTGACGCAATGGCTGCTGGAGCTGCCGACCGATGACGCGCCCCGGCTGGCGCGGCAGCTGCGCGCGCTGACGCCCTACTTCCTCACGGTGCTGAGCCAGGTCCATCGCGGCCGCGCCGCCAAGTCCCGCGTCACCGCCTTCCTGCGCGCGCAGATCGCGGCGCCGGAGACCGCCGAGGTGGTGGCGGAGATCTTCGCGCGCCAGGTGGTGACCGCCAGCCTCACCGACAAGCCGCAGTACATCGCCGGCCTGCGCGACATCGCCGCGCGGCATCCCGGCATCGCGCTGCCCTTCCTGAGGTGGCACTCGCCCGCCGGCGCCACCACGACCACCGCGGACCCGGCCTGACGACGATGCAGTTCCGCTACAAGTACTACGGCAGCACGACCGTCGACGACACCGCGGCGTCGCAGTCCTTCCACTTCGCGCCGGACACGCTGCGGCCGCCGACCGCCTTCGACGGCCTGCTGCGCAGCGCGTCGCACGCGCACCTGGCGTTCCGGGAAGCGATGTCGGCGCTGCATGCCGTCGTCGTCAGCGACCAGCGCTACCGCGGCCGCGACAAGTCCGTCTACCGGCAGTGGCTGGCGGAGAACGAGCAATCGCTGCTGGCGCGCTTCATGTCGCGCTCGGCCGAGCTCAAGCAGTCCAGCGAGGCGCTGAACACCGAGCTGCGCACGCTGCGCGCGAGCAAGCAACGCGTGCTCGCGCCCTTCTACAAGGCGCAGCAGGCCTATTTCAACTGGCTGTTCTGGAACCACCGCGACGCCTGGTACGTGCTGGACCCGGTCATCACCGTGCATCCGGAGCGCCTGCTGTTCGAGGCCTTCAGCCAGGACGAATCGACCTACTGCGCGGTCAGCGTGCGGCATGACGTGTTCGACCGCACCGGCGAGATGGCCTGCGGCACGACCAACATCGACTACTCGGCCAGCCTGCACGACGAGTTCCAGAAGATCCGCGACTACAAGGCGACGCGGCTGCAGCTCGATCCCGCCGGCTTCACCGTCGCCACCGGCGACGACCCGGCCTTCCGCGAGGAGAAGATCGACCTGCCCGACAGCTGGGTCCGCGGCTTCCTGCAGGTGTCCAGCGCGATGACGCTGCCGGCCACCGTCGTCGAGCTGCATCCGATGGACCTGCACAACCTGTGCGCCGCGCTGCGCCAGCGCAAGGAGCGGGCGGGGCCGCGCTCGCTGCGCTTCGAGCTGTCGCCGGGCGAGCCGACGCGGATGGTGCTCGAGCCCTGGAACCAGGTCTTCACCGCGCGCCGCAGCGCCATCGTCGGCGCGCCGCTGACCGCGCCGCAGACGATCCGCGTCTGGGGCCGTCGCCGGCTGCTGACGCTGGAGCGGTTGATCGCGCTGGCCACGCGGGTGCGCGTGCACCTGCTGGGATCGGGCATGCCCAGCTTCTGGGTCATCGAGCTGGGCGACATCACCGTCACGCTGGGCCTGTCCGGCTGGACCGCCAACGACTGGTCCGATGCCGGCCGCTTCCACCTGCTGCAGCCGCGGCACGAGGTCGCCGAGGCGACGACGCTGTCGGTGGCCGCGGCGCTGCAGTCGCAATGGATGGCCTCGTCGGCCGAGCTGGCCTCGCGGACGCAGCTGCCCCGCGGCGATGTCGACGCGGCGCTCGGCCTGTGGGTGCAGGCCGGCCGCGCCGTCTTCGACCTGTCCAGCGGCCGCTACGCCTGGCGCGAACTGACGCGCGAGCCGCTGCCGCTGGCGACGCTGCGTTTCTCCAGCCCCGAGGAATCGACCGCGCTGGCGCTGATCCACGAGAAGCGCGTCAAGCTGCGCGACATCACGCCGCAGGGACAGCGCCTGGTCATCGACGGCGAGGTCCGGCTCAAGGACCGCAGCCACGCGCCGCGCCTGGTCCTGAACGCCGACCAGCAGCTGGTCGACGGGCAATGCGATTGCAATTTCCATCGTCAGAACCGCCTGCGTCGCGGCCCCTGCGCGCACCTGCTGGCCCTGCGCCAGCTCGCGCAGCCGCGGCTGGCCGAATGGTCGCCGGCGGCGCCGGACGCCGCCGCGGCCGCAACGCCTGGCACCACACCGGAGGCGGCATGACGAGGCTTGTGGTTAAACTGATTTCGAGTGCAGCGCGCAGGCTCTTGCAACCCGGACGGTGTTTCGCCGTCCTTGCCACCTGCCGTTCCATGCGTCACGGGCGCCGTCTTCACTGTGCCGCGCAGCACCACCGTCGCAGATTCCCATGGGGCTTCCCTGAAGCGAATCGTGCGACGGTGGTGCGCGCGGCGTCGAGTGGACAGCGCCCGTCCCTCAAGCCTTCCAGGCTCTTCGACGAGAAGCGCGCTGCACTCCCCTTCCGCCCCCTTCCCCCTTTCCACGGTGGGTCCGCCGCGTCGCCGGCGCCGCTCCCAGGAGGCGCCGCATGAGCGACCGCGTCCCCACCCGCGCCGAGATCATCGAGCGCATCCGCGCCTCGTCCAAGGACGCCTTCGTCCTCGAGGAAATGCAGCGCCTGGGCTTCTGGCCCGCGGGCGAAGGCAAGCCCTCGATCGAGGCCGCGCTGATCCAGCGAGAGCTCGAGCTGATGAAGGCGCTGGAGGACATGCAGCAGGAGCTGCGCAGCCACAGCGATCCCGAAGCGGCGCTCAAGCGGATGCGCGAGGAGCGCCTGGCGCAGGCCCGCGCGAAGCGCGAGGCGACCGCGCAGGCCCGCGAGCAGCGCCGCCACGAGCGCGCGCTGCGCTGGCACGAGGCGCGCAAGACCGACGCCGGCTACCTGGGCGAGGGCGTGTCCGGCGGCCTGCGGCCCGCTGCCGCCGGTGCGCCGGCCCGGCCGCTGGCCGACGGCCTGCCCACCCTCGCCACGCCGCTCGAGCTGGCCCGCGCGATGGGCCTGACGCTGCCCGAGCTCAAGTTCCTGTGCTTCCATCGCGAGGTCGCGCGCACGTCCCACTACCGCCGTTTCCTGTTGCCGAAGAAGACCGGGGGGCAGCGGACCATCTCGGCGCCGATGCCGCGGCTCAAGCGCGCTCAGTACTGGGTGCTGGACCAGGTGCTCGCCAAGGTGCCCAGCCATGCCGCCGCGCACGGCTTCCTGCCGGGGCGCAGCATCGTCACCAACGCCACGCCGCATGCGGGGCGCGAGGTGGTGATCAACCTCGACATCCAGGACTTCTTCCCGACCATCACCTTCCCGCGCATCAAGGGCGTGTTCCGCGGCCTGGGCTACGACGAGCGGGTCGCCACGATGCTGGCGCTGCTGTGCAGCGAGAACCCCTGCGACGAACTGGAGGTCGACGGCGAGCGCTTCTTCGTCGGCGGCAAGGGCCGCGACCGCGTGCTGCCGCAGGGCGCGCCGACCAGCCCGATGCTCACCAACGTGCTGTGCCGCAGGATGGACCGCCGGCTGCAGGGCATCGCCGACAAGCTGGGCTTCGCCTACACCCGCTACGCCGACGACCTGACCTTCTCGGCCTCCGGCGAGGGCGCGGGCCAGGTCGGCACGTTGCTGCGGCAGGTGCGCCACGTGCTGAAGGACGAAGGCTTCACGCCGCATCCGGACAAGCAGCGCGTGATGCGCGCCGGCTCCCGGCAGGAGGTCACCGGCGTGGTCGTCAACGACAAGCCCTCCGTCTCGCGCGAGGAACGCCGCAAGCTGCGCGCGGCGCTGCACAAGGCGTCGCGGGAGGGCGTCGAGGCGGCGACCTGGCAGGGGCAGCCGGCCACGCGCGAGGTGCTCGTCGGCTACGGGCGCTTCGTCGCGATGGTGGACCGCGAGCAAGGCGCGCCGCTGCTGAAGCAGGCCCTGGCCTTGCCCGGCGGCGCGGCGAAGCGGCGCTCCGCCTTCGGCGCGCTGTTCCGCCAGAAGGCCGCGGCCGGCGAGGCGCCCGTGCTCGCGCGTGGCGCCTGGTGGCAACCGGCGGAGCCTCCGGAACCGGTGCTGCAGCAGACCGCCGGCCAGATCAAGGCGGCGCGGCAGGCGCGCCTCAACGACGAGCGCACCGCGCGCCGTGGTGGCAAGCCGCCCGCGCCGAGCCGCACCGATCAGCGCCGGGCCGAGCAGGCGCAGCGCCTGGCGGACCACGAGGCCCAACGCGCCGCCCGTCGCTCGGCAGGCGCCGCGCCGGGCGCGGCTGGGGCTGATCGGCCCTGGCTCCTCTACGTCAAGCAGTTCGCGCTGCTGATCGGCATCGCCGCCGGGCTCAAGTCGGAGCTGATCCTGTACGCCGGCGTCATCCACCTGCTGCTCCGCATCAAGTCGCGCGACCGCGGCTGGTGGGAGTTCTGGCTCGGCATCGGCCTGCTGGTGCTGGTCAACGCGCTGCTGTTCCGGCGCTGAGCGCGGGGATCACAGCACGGCATAGCGGCCGGGCTTGTGGTTGACCGCGATGAAGAGATTCATCACCACCGCCGCGAGCACCGAGTAGGCGACGCGCTCCGGATCGACCACTGTCAGCGCGAGCAGCACGATGGCGCAGTCCATGGCCATCTGCACCTTGCCGGCGCGCCAGCCCTTGGCCTTCTGCAGGTAGAGCGACACGATGGTCGCGCCGCCGAGGCTGGCGCGATGCCGCGCCAGGAACAGGCAGCCCGAGCCCAGCAGCGCGCCGCCCAGGATGGCGGCATAGGCCGGATGGATGCGGTCGATGGCGAAGAGCTTGGGCGAGAACTCGGTCATCACCGACAGCAGCGCGATCGAGACGAAGGTCTTGAGCGTGAACTCGCGGCCCATGCGGGTCCAGGCGAACCAGTAGAACGGCAGGTTGATCAGGAAGAACAGCTTGCCCAGGCTGACGCCGGTGGCGTAGTGCAGTACGAAGGCCGCGCCCGCGGTGCCGCCGGTCAGCAAGCCGACCTGCGCGAACAGGATCAGCGCCAGCGACACGAACAGCGTCCCGGTGAAGATCGCCTGCGCATCCTCGAACGGCGTGTGCGAGCGGATCGCCAGGTCGGCGAGCGGCTCGACGGCGGCAGGTGCAGCGGCAGGTGCGGCGGCGGGCGGCGGGGCGGGGTCGTTGGGCGTGGCGCTCATCCCAGGCACGAAGCAGAAAGCATGCCCGGGAGTGTCGCAGCAGGCGGGGCGGCTGGCGCTTGTCCCTGGGCGCGTCTCAGCGCCCCTGCGCCTTCAGCCGCGCGTCCAGCCGCGGGAACACGCGGCGCGCGTTGCCCTCGTAGACCAGGTGCCGCTCGGCGTCGCTCAGATGCGGCGTGGCCTCGATGTAGCGCTTGGTGTCGTCGTAGGAGTGCCCGGTCTCGGGATCGATGCCGCGCACCGCGCCAATCATCTCGGACGCAAAGAGCACGTTCTTCACCGGGATCACCTTCGTCAGCAGGTCGATGCCGGGCTGGTGATAGACGCAGGTGTCGAAAAAGATGTTGTCGAGCAGGTGCTCGTCGAGCAGTGGCTTCTTGAGCTCCTGCGCCAGCCCGCGGAAGCGCCCCCAGTGGTAGGGCACCGCACCGCCGCCGTGCGGGATCAGGAACTTCAGCGTCGGGAAGTCCTTGAACAGGTCGCCGGTCAGGCACTGCATGAAGGCGGTCGTGTCGGCGTTCAGGTAATGGGCGCCGGTCGTGTGGAAGCAGGCGTTGCAGCTGGTGCTGACGTGGATCATCGCGGGCACGTCCAGCTCGACCATCTTCTCGTAGAGCGGATACCAATGGCGATCGGTGAGCGGCGGGCTGGTCCAGTGGCCGCCGGAGGGATCGGGATTCAGGTTGAGGCCGACGAAGCCGTAGTCGCGGACGCATTTCTCCAGCTCCGGCAGGCAGCTCGCGGGATCGACGCCGGGACTCTGCGGCAGCATCGCGGCGCCGACGAAGTGATCCGGGAACATCGCCGCCACCCGCGCGCAGAGCTCGTTGCAGATCGCCGCCCAGGTGGACGAGGTCTGGAAGTCGCCGATGTGGTGCGCCATGAAGCTGGCGCGCGGGCTGAAGATGGTCAGGTCCGAGCCGCGCTCCTTCATCTTCTTGAGCTGGTTGGTCTCGATGGACTCGCGCAACTCGTCGTCGGAGATCTTCAGCGCGCTCGCGCTCGGCGCCTTCGCCGGGTCCTTGAGCGCGGCGACCTGCAGGTCGCGCCAGGCGCCCAGCGCCGCCGGGGCCGTCGTGTAGTGTCCGTGGACGTCGATGATCATGGGGGTCTTTCTATCGGCTGCGGCGGATTGTGGACAGCCCGGCCCCATCGTCCTAGGTATGGCCAGGACTAGCTGCTATTCAGATCCGGCATGGCGGCGCGAGGGCGGGGAGCCGGATGCGTTAAGCTCCCGCGCCCGCCGCGATGCGCCCTCCGCGCGCCGCCGGGCAGCGATTCACAGGTCGAAGGGAAGTGTGTGCAGGACGTGCGGGACACCGATGTCGTGATCATTGGCGCGGGTGCCGCGGGGTTGATGTGCGCTGCGCTGGCCGGGCAGCGCGGCCGCCGCGTGCTGCTGGTGGATCACGCCAACAAGGCCGGCAAGAAGATCCTGATGTCCGGCGGCGGCAACTGCAACTTCACCAACCTCTATACCGAGCCGGCCAATTTCCTCTCGCAGAACCCCCACTTCTGCAAGTCGGCGCTGGCGCGCTACACCCAGTGGGATTTCATCGCGCTGGTCAACAAGCATCAGATCCCGCACCACGAGAAGAAGCTGGGCCAGCTGTTCTGCGACAACAAGTCGATCGACATCCTGCGCATGCTGCTGGCCGAGTGCGCGGCCGTCGGCATCACGCCGATGCTGGAGACCTCGGTCGACCGGATAGAGAAGATGGAAACCGGCTACCGGCTCGAGACCTCGGCGGGGCCGATGCAATGCCAGTCGCTGGTGATCGCCACCGGCGGCCTGTCGATCCCGACCATGGGTGCCACCGGCTTCGGCTATCAGGTGGCCCGCCAGTTCGGTCACCAGCTGCTGCCGACGCGGGCCGGGCTGGTGCCGTTCACCATCACCGACCAGCTCAAGGACCTGTGCAACGAGCTCAGCGGCACTTCGGTCGACTGCCTGGTGAGCTGCAACGGCAAGAGCTTCCGCGAGAACATCCTCTTCACGCACCGCGGCCTGAGCGGCCCGGCGATCCTGCAGATCTCGTCCTACTGGCTGCCGGGCCAGGCGGTGGAGATCAACCTGCTGCCCGACCTGGACGTGCCGGTCTGGCTGGCGCAGCAGCGCAACGACCGGCCCAATGCCGAGCTCCGGACGCTGCTGGCCGAGCTGTTCACCAAGAAGATGGCGACGTTGATCGCGGAGCAGTGGTTCGTCTCCAAGCCGATCAAGCAGTACGCCCACGCGGAGCTGGAGCAGATCGCGCAGCGCCTGTCGGCCTGGCAGGTGGTGCCGGCGGGCACCGAGGGCTACCGCACCGCGGAGGTGACGCTGGGCGGCGTCGACACCAAGGAGGTGTCGTCCAAGACCATGGAATCGCTCAAGTCGCCGGGGCTGTACTTCATCGGCGAGGTCCTGGACGTCACCGGCCACCTGGGCGGCTTCAACTTCCAGTGGGCCTGGGCCTCGGCGCATGCGGCGGCGCAGTACGTTTAGAGACACGCCCTGACACCCGGGAGTGACGAATAGCCGGTTACCCTGCCGGCCGTTCCAATCGACGCTTCGTCGACCAGAGAGATCACATGACCAAGACGATCCGATCCGGCGCCGCGCCCGCCGTGCGCCGCCGCACCTTGCTGGCGGCCGGACTGGGCGGCGTGCTGGCCGCGCCGGCGATGCAGGCCCTGGCCGCACCGGCCGCCGCCTCGAGCGCCTCGAACGACTTCAGCGCCGCCGGCTTCGACGCCTGGGCCGAACGCGTCGCCGCCGAGCGCATGCGGCACGCACCGGAGCACGCCACCCGCATGCAGTACTTCCAGGGCGAGGTCCAGGCCCGCCTCGACGGGCAATGGGACTCGCTCTCGCGCGAGGACGAGCTCGCGGACATCGCCCGCGACCGCCGCGCCCTGGCCGAGCTGGCGCGCTTCCCGCGCGACGCGCTGTCGCCGACGCAGCGCACCTCCGCCGCGCTGATGGCCTGGACGATGCGGCAGAACGTCGCCGAGGGCGAGTTCCTCGACCACCCCTACGTCTTCGAGCACATGGCCGGCGTGCATGTCGGCCCGATCACCTTCCTCGTGCAGGAACACCCGATGCGCCACGCGGCCGACGTGCGCAGCTACCTGCAGCGCATGGACGGCCTGGCCGCGCTGATGGACCAGGGCATCGTCCGCGCCCGCGCCGCGCAGGCCAAGGGCATGCTGATGCCGCGCTTCATCACCGCGACCGCCGTCGGCCAGATCGAGCAGTTCGTCGCGCCAAAGCCAGCGGAGAACCCGCTGGTGGTGTCGCTGGCGGAGCGCATGGCGACCCTGCCCGACATGGACGCCGCCGCCCGCCAGCGCGCCCGCGGGCGGGCCGAGGCCATCGTTGCGAGCTCCATCGTGCCGGCGTGGCGCCGCGGCCTCGCGCTGCTGCGCGCGCAGCTGCCGCGGACCACCGATGACGCCGGCGTCTGGCGCCTGCCCGATGGCGACCGGTTCTACGCCGCGCGGCTGCGCGCCAACACCACCACCGAGCTCTCGCCGGCCGAGATCCACGCGATCGGCCTGAAGCAGGTCGCCCGCATCGAAGCCGAGATGGACGGCCTGCTGCGCCAGCTGGGCTACGCCGAGGGCAGCATCGAGCAGCGCTATCGCAAGATGGACGCCGACCGACAGCCCAAGGACGCCGCCCCGCAGGTCCAGCTGCTGGACCGCTACACCACCTACCTGCGCGACGCGCAGGCGCGCGCGCGGCTGCTGTTCGACGTCATACCGAAGGCGCCCGTCGAGGTGCGCCGCGAGCCCGCGCTGACCGAGCCCACCGCCGCCGCCCACTACACGACCCCGGCGCCGGACGGCTCCCAGCCGGGCGTGTTCTGGGCGCCGCTGGCCGGCCCTACCTACGACATCGCGGACATGCGGACCCTCGTGCACCACGAGGCCATCCCGGGCCACCACTTCCAGCTCGCAATCCAGATGGAGGCCAGGGACCTGCCCTACTTCCGCCGCCGCGCCGCGTTCTCGGCCGGCTCGGCCTACGTCGAGGGCTGGGCGCTGTACGCGGAGCAGCTGGCGGTCGAGAACGGCTGGTATGACGGCGATCCGGTCGGCCACCTCGGGCAGCTGTACGGGGCGCTGTTCCGCGCCCGCCGGCTGGTGGTCGACACCGGCCTGCATGCGATGAAGTGGACCCGCCAGCAGGCCATCGACTACGGCATCACCCCGCAGGAGGTCGACCGCTACGTCACCTGGCCGGGCCAGGCCTGCGCCTACATGCTGGGCCGGCTGCGCATCGAGGCGCTGCGCGAGCGTGCCCGCCAGCAGCTCGGCGACCGCTTCGACATCAAGCAGTTCCACAACACGGTGCTGCTGACCGGCGACGTGCCGCTGACCGTGCTCGAGCAGGTGGTCGACGACTGGGTCGGCACGCGCCGCGTGGCCGGGAGCTCCACGGCCACCGCGGCGCCCTGACTCCCGACGCGCGCATCAACCTTCGCCTGGCCCTGACGCCGCCGGCACGATCGCCGGCGCATGCCGTCGCATCAGCTCGTCGACCCAGTCGATGAACACGCGCAGCTTGGCGCTGACGTTGCGGTTGGGCGGATAGGCGAGATACATCGGCATCGGGTCCATCGTCCAGTCCTCGAGCAGCGGCACGAGCTCGCCGCGCGCCGCATGCGGCCCGGCCATGTAGCGCGGCAGCCAGAGCACGCCCATGCCCGCAAGCCCGGCCGCCAGGTAGGCATTGCCATCGTCGGCCGCGACGACGTAGCGGCCGCGCACCTCCACCGATTCCTCCCCGCGCCGCATCTGGATCGGCGCGATGCGTCCCGTGCTCGCGCGCAGGAAGCCGACGATGCGCTGCGGATCCGCCTCGATGTCGCGGGGATGCGCGGGCACGCCGGTCGCGTCCAGGTAGGACGGCGCGGCATACACGCCCAGCGGCAGCTCGCCGATGCGTCGCGCGATCAGCGACGGCACCGTGACCTCGCCGCCGCGCAGCACCGCGTCGACGTTGTCGCCGATGACATCGACGATGCGGTCGCTGACGCCCATGTCGAGCTGGATCTCCGGATGACGCGCATGGAACTCCGGCAGCGCCGGCATCAGGACCAGGCGCGCGAAGGGCGTCGGCACATCGACCCGCAGCCGGCCGCGCGGCGACGTGGTGGCGCTGGACAGCGCCGTGTCCGCGTCGTCCAGGTCGGCCAGCACGCGCACCACGCGCTCGTAGTACGCGGCGCCGTCCGGCGTCACGCGCACCTGCCGCGTCGTGCGGTGCAGCAGCTTCACCCGCAGGCGGGCCTCGAGCTGCTGCACCAGCTGCGTCACGGTGGTCTTGCTCAGGTGCAGCGTCTGCGCCGCCTTGGTGAAGCTGCCGGCCTCCACCACGCGGGCGAAGGCGAGCAGCGCATCGAATCGGTCCATCGTCGAGTCACCTTGATTGCTGTTGGCGAGATCGGGCGCATTCTCTTTCGCGGCCGCCTGGCGCCAGCGCGGCCCCGGCGGTAGATTCGCGCATCGTCCCACCGGAGCCCACGCCATGCGCCCTCGCCTCGCCGCCGTGATTGCCTTGCCGCTTGCCGCCCTTGCCTCCGCCCTCGCCCCCGCCAACGCCCATGCCGAGGACGTCCAGCTGGAGCGGCTCGGCTGGCTGGCCGGCTGTTGGGCCGCAGAGAAGGGCGAAGCGGGCTCGGTGGAGCACTGGCTGCCGCTGGCCGGCGGCACGATGCTGGGCATCGGCCGCACGGTCAGGAACGGCCGCACCGTCGAGCACGAGTTCATGCAGATCCGGCTCAACGCCGAGGGCCAGCCGGTCTTCATCGCGCAGCCGTCGCGGCAGAAGGAGGCGACCTTCGTGGCCACCTCGATCGGCGAACGCGCCGTGACCTTCGAGAACCCGGCCCACGATTTCCCCCAGCGCGTGATCTACCGCGCCGTCGGCGACACGGGGCTCGCCGCCCGCATCGAGGGCCAGCGCAACGGCACGACGCGCGGCATCGACTTCCCGATGCGGCGCGTGGCCTGCGAGGCGGCCAAGCCCGCGCCCTGACGGCGGACGGCCCCGCCGAGCGGGCCCGAAACGCGACTTCATCGTCGATTCGCCGGCAGGCGGGCCCGGGGCCGGCGGCGCGGATCGCCGACAATCGCGCATGACCCGCACCGATCCCACCGGCTCCGCCGCCCCGGCAGCGCCGACGCCCGCGTCCGACGCGACCGCCTTCGACCGCCTCCCCCTGCCCCCCGCCATGCTGGCCAACCTGCGCCAGCTGGGCTACCTCTCGATGACGCCGATCCAGGCGGAAAGCCTGCCGCTGACGCTGGGCGGCCACGACCTGATCGCGCAGGCCAAGACCGGCAGCGGCAAGACCGCGGCGTTCTCGCTGCCGCTGCTGGCCAACCTGAATCCGCGCCGCTTCGCCGTCCAGGCCCTGGTGCTGTGCCCGACGCGCGAGCTCGCCGACCAGGTCACGCAGGAGATCCGCCGCCTGGCCCGTGCCGAGGACAACATCAAGACGCTGACCCTGTGCGGCGGCGTGCCGATCCGCACGCAGCTCGCCAGCCTGGCGCATGGCGCCCATATCGTCGTGGGCACGCCGGGCCGCATCCTCGACCACCTGCAGCGCGAGACGCTGTCGCTGGAGGCGCTGAACACGCTGGTGCTGGACGAAGCCGATCGCATGCTGGACATGGGCTTCGCCGAGGACATCGCCCAGGTCGTCGCCCATTGCCCGAAGCAGCGCCAGACGCTGCTGTTCTCGGCCACCTATCCCGACGACGTGGCCGCACTGGCGGGCCGCTTCATGCGCGACCCCAAGACGGTGACGCTGACCGAGCGCCATGCGGCCAACAAGATCCGCCAGCGCTTCTACGAGGTGACCGAGGCCGAGCGGCTGCATGCCGTCGGCCTGCTGCTCAACCACTTCCGCCCGGCCAGCACGCTGGCCTTCTGCAACACCAAGCAGCAGTGCCGCGACCTCGTCGCCGTGCTGCAGGCGCAGGGCATCGTGGCGCTGGAGCTGCATGGGGACCTGGAACAGCGCGAGCGCGACCAGGTGCTGGTGCGCTTCGCCAACCGCAGCTGCAGCGTGCTGGTCGCCACCGACGTGGCCGCGCGCGGCCTGGACATCGCGCAGCTCGAGGCGGTGATCAACGTCGACATCACGCCCGATCCCGAGGTGCATGTGCATCGCATCGGTCGCACCGGCCGCGCCGACGAAGCGGGCTGGGCCTTCAGCCTCGCCAGCCTGGACGAGATGGGCCGCGTCGGCCGCATCGACCAGATGCAAGGCAGCGTCAGTTCCTGGTCCCCGCTGTCCGAGCTGACCGCCACGGCCGGCGGCCCGCCGCTGCGGCCGCCGATGGTGACGCTGCAGATCCTCGGCGGCCGCAAGGAGAAGATCCGCCCCGGCGACGTGCTGGGCGCGCTGACCAAGGACCTGGGCCTGGACGGCGCCAGCATCGGCAAGATCAACGTCAACGAGTTCTCCACCTACGTGGCCATCGCGCCCGAGCTGGCGGACCAGGCGCTGCGCGGGCTCAATGCCGGCAAGGTGAAGGGCAAGTCGGTGAAGGTGAGGCGCCTGTGAGCGACTTCGCCGACCTCGGGCTGTCGCCCGCGCTGCTGCGCGCCGCCGATGAACTGGGCTTCGACCGCCCCACCCCCATCCAGGCCGCTGCCATCGCACCGATCCTGGCCGGTCGCGACCTGCTGGGCAGCGCCGCCACCGGCTCGGGCAAGACGGCCGCGTATGTCTTCCCGGTGCTGCAGCGCCTCGATGCCGGCGTGCGGCCGGCGCTGCGCCGCGCGCAGGTGCTGGTGCTGGTGCCCACGCGCGAGCTCGCCGCGCAGGTCGGCGAGACCCTGATCCAGGTCGGGCGCTTCCTGCGCGAGCCGGTCAAGGTCTCGGTGCTGTATGGCGGCGTGTCGATCAATCCGCAGATGATGGCGCTGCGCGGCGGCGCGGACATCGTCGTGGCGACGCCCGGGCGGCTGCTCGACGTGGTCGCGAAGAACGCGCTGAAGCTCGGCGACGTCGACTGCCTGGTGCTCGACGAGGCCGACCGCCTGCTCGACGCGGGCTTCGCCGACGAGCTCGCGCAGGTGCTGGCGCTGCTGCCGCGCCGGCGGCAGAACCTGCTGTTCTCCGCCACCTTCCCGGACGCGGTGCAGGCGCTGACGACGCAGCTGCTGCACGACCCGGTGCGCGTCGAGGTCAGCGGCGAACCGGCCACCGAGGGGCAGATCGAGGAGCATGCCGTCGAAGTCGATGCCGCGCGGCGCACGCCGCTGCTGCGCCACATGATCGAACGCGGCGACTGGTCGCGCGTGCTGGTCTTCGTCGCCACGCGTTATGCCTGCGACCACGTGGCCGACAAGCTGCGCCGGGCCGGCCTGGAGGCCGCCGCCTTCCATGGCGACGCGAGCCAGGGCGCGCGCACGCGCACGCTGGCCGACTTCAAGGCGGGCCGGCTGCGGGTGCTGGTGGCGACCGACCTCGGCGCGCGAGGCATCGACATCGCGCGGCTGCCGGTCGTCGTGAACTACGACCTGCCGCGCGCCGCGGCGGACTACACGCACCGCATCGGCCGCACCGCGCGCGCCGGAGAGAACGGCCTGGCGGTGAGCTTCATCAGCGCCGCGACGGAAGCGCACTTCCGCCTGATCGAGAAGCGCCAGGGACGGCGCGTCGCCCGCGAGCGCATCGCCGGCTTCGAGCCGACCGAGACCGCGCCGCCGGACGCGGCGACCGGCGGCGTCAAGGGCCGGCGGCCCAGCAAGAAGGACAAGCTCCGGGCCGCCGCGGCGGCGGCCACGGTGAAGCGCGGCACCTGAGGCCGATGCGTTAGGGCTGCATGTGAGGCCGGTGTGTGACGCCGGCGCGTCAGGCCGGCTCGGGATCGGGAAACCCCTCACCCCCACCCTGCGGCAATCGACGACACTAGTCGCAAGGTTAAGCGATTAACCTGACCAGCAAGATAGCTGGCACCGACAACAAGGCCGAGGCGCCGCCAGGCGTCCCGGCGAGTGAGACAGCCGTGATCCTGCCGCGCCCGTTGCCCCGTCCTGGCGTCACCCGACGCAACCTGGTGCTCTCCGGTGCCGCGCTCTGCGCCGCCGGATCAGCCGTCGCCTCCGCGTCCGCTGGCGCGCCTGCCGCCGAACCAGCGTCCGCGCCGGCCGCTCCGTCCGTCCCCCGCTGCGACGCCGACGCGGACGGCGCGATCAAGACCTCTCACCGCAAGGACTTCATCCTCGGCGTCGACATCTCCACGCTGGAGACCGTCGAGCGTGGCGGCGGGAAGTTCTCGACGGCCGACGGCCGGCCGGGCTCCGCGCTGCAGATCCTGCGCGCGGCCGGCATGAACTGGGGCCGCTTGCGGCTGTGGCACACGCCGGTCAACGCCCACGACGTGATCGAGGACGGCCGCATCGTCTCGCGCCACGGCGAGCCCGTCGGCGGCGGCGACAACGGCCTGGCCGTCACGCTCCGGCTGGCCCGGCGGCTGAAGGCGCAAGGCATGAAATGGCTGCTGGACATCCACTACAGCGACCACTGGACCGACCCCGGCAAACAGGCGAAACCCGCGGCCTGGACCCGCCTGCATGGCGCGGCGCTGGCGCAGGAGGTTGAACGTTATACCTCCGAGGTGCTGAAGGCCCTCCACGACCAGGGGACCGACCCGGACATGATCCAGGTCGGCAACGAGATCAACGGCGGCATGCTCTGGCCCGACGGCAAGACCTGGCGGCAGACGCCCGACGAGCAGGTCGGCGGCGACGCGGCCTTCATCGCGCTGCTGCGGGCCGGCATCCGCGGCGTCCGGGCCACCGACGCGCTGCGCGGCGGTCGCCTGCCGGTGATGCTGCACTTGGCGCACCAGGGCGACGGCAAGAGCGCCGAGACCTTCCGCCGGGTCTACGACGGGTTCGAGGCCGCCAAGCTCGACTACGACGTCATCGGCCTGAGCTGGTACCCGTATCACCACGACCCCTACGACGCGCTGCGCGACAACCTGCGCCTGCTGTCGGACCGCTACCGCAAACCGCTGGTGGTGGTCGAAACCGCGTACGGCCACCAGCTGGACAACCCCGGCGGCGGCGGCGCGGTCTTCAACGAGGAAGGCGCGCGCCGCTCCGGTTATCCCGCCACGCCCGAGGGCCAGGCGCGGATGCTGCGCGACGTGGTCCGCGCGGTGGCCGCGGTGCCGCAGGGCCTGGGCGTCTTCTACTGGGAGCCCGCCTGGCTCGCGGTGCCCGGCGCGGGTTGGCGCACCGGCGACGGCAACGGCTGGGCCAACCAGACGCTGTTCGACGACCGGGGCCGGGCGCTGCCCTCGCTGACCGCGATGCGCGACGCGGCGCCCTGTCGCTGACGCCCTCCCCTGACCGACGTCCCACGATCCCAAGACCCCACGACCCCACGACGCCACGAGGCAGCCCGCGACGCGGCCCTCGACAACAACACGACACGTCCAACGACGGAGACATCATGACCCTGTCCACCCTCGCCACGCCTGACGCCCGCGCCCGCGGCATCCGCCCCGCCGCCCGTCCCGCCCTCCGCGCCGCCAGCACCTCCGTCTTCCTGCTGGCGCCCGTCGCGCTGGCCTGCGCCGCGCTGCTGCTGCCGGCCGACGCCCGCGCGCAGGCCGCGCCGGCGTCCGCCGCCGGCAGCGCCCTCGACACCGTGGTCGTGCAGGGCCAGCGCTCCAGCCTGATCAAGGCCCAGGACATCAAGCGCAACGCGGACCAGGTCGTCGACTCCATCGTCGCGGACGACATCGGCAAGCTGCCCGACGCCAACGTCGCCGAGGCGCTGCAGCGCATCACCGGCGTGCAGATCTCGCGCAACCGCGGCGAGGGCGACCGCGTCCAGGTGCGCGGCCTGCAGCAGACGCAGACGCTGCTCAACGGCCGCGTCATCTTCACCGCCGGCAAGGAGCGCGGACTGGCCTTCCAGGACGTGCCCGCCGAGCTGCTCGCCGGCGCCGACGTCTACAAGACCCCGACCGCCAGCCTGATCGAAGGCGGCATCGGCGGCGTCATCGACCTGCGCACCCGCCGCCCGTTCGACTTCGCCGGCTTCAAGCTGGCCGGCTCGGTCAAGGCCACGCGGGCCGAGCTCGCCGACAAGAACAACGGCGAAGGTTCGCTGCTGGTGTCCAACCGCTGGCGCACCGACGCCGGCGAGTTCGGCGCGCTGCTCAGCGTGTCGGCGCAGAAGCGCGATTACCGCTCCGACACGCAGGAGCTCGACAACCCGGCGCAGCTGGCCGACGGCTCGGGCACCGTCGCGCCGCTGGGCCAGTGGCTGGCCTATGAATTCGGCGAGCGCGACCGCAAGGCCGCCAGCGCCTCGCTGCAGTGGCGCCCCGATGGCCGCAGCGAATACACGCTGGACTTCAACCACACGCAGCTCAAGAGCCGCACCGACGTCTACGGCCATTACGCCTCGCCCTTCTGGGCCAACTGGAGCAACACCGCCAACCAGGGCCAGCTCTGGCCGAACGGCGCGATCCAGACCGACGCCAACGGCCGGTTCGTCTCGGGCAGTTTCTGGGGCGCGAGCATGAGCACCTCGGGCTCGGTGGCCGACGAGAACACCAAGATCGACCAGCTCGCGCTGGCCGGCAAGTGGAAGGTCGGCGACGCCACGCTGCGCAGCGACCTCAGCCACACCCGCAGCACCTTCGACCGCTTCTACCAAGAGGTGCGCCTGGGCACCTTCGCCAACGACCCGGTCAGCTACAGCTTCGACCTGGGCACCAAGCTGCCGTCGGCCTTCTCGCCCACCGCGCAGCTCGACAACCCGGCCAACTACTGGGCCGACAAGGCGCTGTACTTCCGCACCCGCAACACCGGCAAGGAAACCGCCTGGCGCCTGGATGGCGACAAGCCGGTCGACTTCGGCGCGCTGACCACGCTGCACGCCGGCGTGCGGCTCAACGACCGCCGCGCCAGCAGCGCCGAGATCAACACGATCGACGACATCTGGATGTTCAACCTGTCGCAGATCCCGGCGGTGGGCCTGCTGCCCTACGACAACCTGCTCAAGGACGCCGGCGCCGGCAACATCCCGCGCCAGTGGCTGACCGTCACCGACACGCGCTGGCTGCGCGACGCGCAAGCCGTGCGCAGCACCTTCAACCTGACGGTGCCCGAGCTCGATCCGGCGCAGAGCTTCGAGTTCCGCGAGCGCGCCGCGGCCGTCTATGTCGCCGGCGACCTGGACACCACGCTCGGGGGCCTGCCGCTGACCGGCAACGTCGGCGTGCGCGCCGTCACCACGCGCACCCAGCGCGGCTACACCGCCACCAGCGGCGGTCGCGTGGACCTGTCCAAGACCGACACCGACTTCCTGCCCTCGCTCAACCTCAAGCTCGAGCTCACGCGCGACCTGCTGGCGCGGCTGGCGCTGTCGCGCGTGGTCACGCGGCCCAACTTCGACCAGCTCACGCCCAGCCTGAGCCTCAACGTCAACGACCGGACCGGCTACCAGGGCAATCCGGAGCTCGACAAGCTGCGCGCCAGCCAGGTCGACGCGACGCTGGAGTACTACCTGTCCAAGAGCGACTCGGTCTACGGCGCGGCCTTCTACAAGGACGTGTCGGGCTTCATCCAGACCACCAGCACGCAGACCACGATCAACGGCACCAGCTACACGCTCACGACGCCGAGCAACGGCCGCGACGGCCGCATCCGCGGCCTGGAGGTCGGCTACACCGGCTTCTTCAACAAGCTGCCCGGACTGCTGCGCGGGCTGGGCCTGCAGGCCAACTTCACGCTGGTGGACAGCGCCGCCCCGAGCCCGATCGACGGCCGCAGCGCGCCGCTGGAGGGGCTGTCCAAGCGCAGCGCCAACCTGGTGGCGATGTACGACCTGGGCGACTTCTCCGCGCGGCTGGCCTACAACTGGCGCAGCGACTACACCGTCGGCTCGCGGCTGAGCTTCCCCAGCAACGACGGCGTGACCGCGCTGACGCCGGTGACGATGAAGGGCTACGGCATGGTCGACGCCTACCTGAGCTACGCGATCACGCCCCGGCTGCGCATCGCGCTCGAAGGCAACAACCTGACGCGGACGGTGCGCCGCAGCGTGTTCAGCGACTACGGCCTGCCGCGCGGCACCTACACCGACGATCGCCGCTTCGCGATCAGCCTGCGCGCGGAGCTGTAAGCCCCGCCCCCGGCCCGGCCTGAGCGCCGGGCCTTTTCATTTGCGGCCCGATCCGCGCCTGCCCACCCGGCGCGTCAGCGGTGACGCCGGGTCGGACCGCTCCGAGTTCCCTCCACCACAACCACCAAGGAGACAGGGGAATGACGACGAAGACGATGAAGACCACGATGACGGCGGCCGCCCGCGCCACGGGAGGCCTCACGCGCCGGGCAGCCATCGGCGCCGGACTGGGCCTGGCCGCCGCGCTTACCGCGTTGCCCGCGGCGGCGGCGACGCTGGTCAAGGGCGCCGACGTGAGCTGGGTCAGCCAGCAGGAATCGGCCGGCTACAGCTTCTACAACGCCGCCGGCACCAAGACCGATCCGTTCAAGCTGCTCAAGGACCTGGGCATCAACACGATCCGGCTGCGCGTCTGGGTCAACCCGAACGGCGGCTGGTGCGACGGCGCCGACACGCTCTACAAGGCCAAACGCGCGATCGCCCAGGGGCAGAAGGTCATGCTGACCTTCCACTACAGCGACTCGTGGGCCGACCCCGGCCAGCAGACCAAGCCCGCCAGCTGGGCCAGCCACTCGTTCACGCAGTTGATGAGCGACGTCTACGCGCACACGCAGGGCATCCTGAGCTACCTCAAGACCAACGGCGTGACCGTCGACTACGTGCAGGTCGGCAACGAGATCAACAGCGGCATGCTGTGGCCCGACGGGCAAGCCTCGGGATCGAGCTTCGCCAACCTGGTCAAGCTGATCAACAACGGCAACGACGCGGTGAAGGCGGTGTTCCCCTCGGCCAAGGTGATCCTGCACCTGGCCAACGGCCACGACAACGCGGTGTTCCGCTGGTTCTTCGACGGCATGAAGGCCAACGGCGCGCGCTACGACGTGATCGGCATGTCCCACTATCCGACGTCCAGCAACTGGAGCAGCCGCAACGCGGCGCTGTCGACCAACATGGCCGACATGGTGTCGCGCTACGGCAAGCCGGTGATCGTGGCGGAGACCGGCATGGACTGGCAGCAGGCCGCCGCGTCCAAGGCCATGATCGCGGACCTGCTCACGCGCGTGTCCGCGCTGGGCGCCAACGGCCTGGGCGTCCTGTATTGGGAGCCGCAGGCCTATCCCGGCTGGCAGGGCTACACCTGGGGCGCGCTCGATGGCTCCGGGCGCTTCACCAGCGCGATGGATCCCTTCTGATCCCAGGCCTCATGACTTGACGCCCCCCGCGGTCAGGCCCGCGACGAGCCAGCGCTGCATCAGCAGGAACATCAGCGTCAGTGGCAAGCCCGCGAGCAGGGCCGTGGCGGCGAAGTCGCCCCAGAGGTAGCGCTGGTTGAACAGGAACAGCCGCGATCCCACCGCCAGCGTCAGCTGCTGCTCGTCGTGCAGCAGCACCGAGGCGACCGGGTATTCGATCATCGCGCCCAGGAAGGCCAGCACGAACACGACCGCCAGCACCGGCTTGGCCAGCGGCAGCAGCACCAGCACGAAGGACTGCCAGCGGCTCGCGCCGTCGACCGCGGCGGCTTCCTCGAGGTCGGGCGGGATGCTCTCGAAGTAGCCCTTGACCAGCCAGATGTGCTGCGCCACCGCACCGGTGTAGGCCAGCGCCAGGCTCCAGTGGCTGTTGAGGCCCAGCCACGGCACCCAGTCGCCGAGCCGGTCGAAGATCGCGTAGATCGCCACCAGCGCCAGCACCGACGGGAACATCTGCAGCAGCAGCATCGCCGTCAGCGTGCCGTCCCGGCCGCGGAAGCGCATCCGAGCGAACGCATAGGCGCTGGTCACCGACAGCGCCAGGCAGGCCGCCGCGCTCACCAGCGCCACCTTCAGCGAGTTGAAGATCCACTGCAGCACCGGGAACGGCGGCGGCGTCACCTGGCCCTGGGCGTCGACCACCGGCAGCCCCAGCGCCAGGCGCCAGTGCTCGAAGCTGATGGCCTTCGGGATCAGGCTGCCGCCGGCGAAGTTGCCAGGCCGCAGCGAGATCGACACGATCATCAGCAGCGGCAGCAGGCTGAGCACCACGAAGGCGATCAGCACCGCATGCAGCGCCCAGACGCGCCAGCGCTGCGAAGAGGTCATCACCATCGCCATGACGAAGCTCCCGCCCGGCTCAGCGCCGGGTCGCTTTCGCGCCGCCGAAGCAGCGCAGGTTGACGTAGGCCAGCAGCGCCACGATCACGAACACGATCGAGGAGATGGCGCAGGCGAGCGCGTAGTTCTGACCGCCGTCGTTGAACGCGATGCGGTAGGTGTAGGACGCCAGCAGGTCGGTCGCGCCGACGGGGACCTGGGTGTCGAGGTAGTCCGGCGCGCCTTCGGTCAGCAGCGCGATCAGCGTCAGGTTGTTGAAGTTGGCCGCGAAGGAGGCCACCAGCAGCGGCGCCATCGGCCGCGCGATCAGCGGCAGCGTGATCCGCAGCAGATTGGTCACCGGGCCCGCGCCGGCCAGCGCCGAGGCCTCGTACAGGTCCTCGGGGATGGCCTTCAGCAGGCCCATCGCCAGGATCATCATGTACGGGTAGCCCAGCCAGGTGTTGACCGTCAGCACCATCGCGCGCGCCAGCGTCGCGTCGCTGAACCAGCCCGGTCGCACGCCGAAGAGCAGGTCCAGCACCAGGTTGATCTCGCCCAGGTTCTCGTTGAACAGGCCGCGGAAGACCGGGATCGAGATGAAGGCCGGCACCGCGTAGGGCAGGAACAGCGCCACGCGGTACGCGCCCCGGCCCTTGAGCGCGGGCCAGCTCAGCGCCACGGCGAAGAACAGGCCCAGCGCGAAGGTCAGCAGCGTGTTCAGCGAAGCGAAGCTGACGGTCCAGACGAACACGCGCACGAAGGGCTCGAAGAAGCTGCTGTCGCCGAAGATGCGGGCGTAATTGGCGAATCCCACCGTCGTGCGGAAGCCGGGCTCCAGCGCCTGGCCGGACGCATCGCGCCACACGCCCGCGGCGTGGTCCGCCGTGACGATGCTGCCGTCGCGCAGGTCGCGCAGCCGGTCGGCGTCGATCGGCGCGTAGCGTTGCGCCTGGTCGGTGATGCGATGCAGGCTGGACAGGCGCCATGGGCGGTCGTCCGGCGTGCGCAGGACCAGCGTGCGCAGTTGCGGTAGCAGCTCGACGAGCGCGCGCGGCGGCAGCGGTTCGCCGGGCAGCGGCTGGCCGTCCTCGAGCGCGCCGAGCATCACCGTCGTGCCGGTGGCCGGCGCGCCGGGCGCGGGCAGCGTGAAGCGCGCGCTGAGCCAGTCCTTGCCGTCATCGTCGCGCAGGCGCGCCTGGTAGCGGGCCGTGGCGCCCTCGCCCTCGCGCAGCAGGCTCAGGTCCATGCCCAGCCCCTCGCTGTCGGTGCGCTGCAGCAGCGCGTCGGTCGCGCGCTCGAAGGACAGCAGGTGGGCCGAGCTGTAGTTGGTGAAGGCGATGCCCAGCGTGAAGGCCATCGGCAGCACGATGAAGACCAGCACCGCCGACACGCCGGGCATCACGTAGCGCCAGGCCTGCAGGCGCTTGCTGAACTGCAGCAGCACCAGCAGGCCCGCGACGCCGAGCACCGCCATGGCGGCGAGCGCGTCGTGCGCGCGCAGCAGCTGCTGGCACAGGAACAGCAGCCCGGCCACCGCGGCGAGATTCAGGGCATGCAGCCCGAGGGCGAGCGCGCGCATCACGACGCCTCCTTCGACACCTGCCCCGCCACGCGCCGCGAGGCGCGGGCGAGGCCGTCGGCCACCGTCTCGCGGCCTTGCGTGATGCTCTGCACCGCGGCGTTCATCGCGGTCCAGAAGCGCGCCATCTCGGGCACGTTGGGCATGGGTTCGCCCAAGGCGGCGGCCGCGGCAGTGCCCTCGACCAGCGCGTCGCCGCGCAACTCGCCCAGCAGCGCCGTGTTGGCCGGCACGCCCAGCGGCACATGGGCCTGCATCGCGCGCAGCCCGTCGAGGCTGAGCAGGTAGCGCTCGATGAACTCGGTGGCCAGCAGCGGCTGCCGGCTCGACGCGCACAGCATCGCGCCCAGCACGCCGGTCATCGGCCGTCCGGGCCGCCCGCGCAGCGACGGCAGCGGTGCCGCCGCGACGCGCAGGCCGCTCTTCTGGAGGTTGTTCCAGCCCCAGGGGCCGTTGATGGTCATGGCCACGCGGCCCTCGTTGATCGCGGCTTCGCTCTCGGCATAGGTCGCCGTGCGCGGCACCAGGCCCTCGTCGACCAGGCGCTTGAGCAGCGACATCCCGGCGCGCGTGCCCTCGGTGTCGATGCCGTTGTCGCTCGCGTCCCAGCTGCCGTCCTCGCGACGGCGGAAGGCATAACCGCCGCCGGCCGACATCAGCGCGTAGGTGTAATAGAACTCGTTGTAGGGCCACATGATCGCGCGCCGGCCCTGCGGGCGCAGGCGGCGGTCGATCTCGAAGACCTCGTCCCAGCTGCGCGGCGCGCGCGGCACGAGATCCAGGTTGACGATCAGCGCGACCGATTCGATCGCGATCGGATAGCCCCAAGTGCGGCCGCCCATGCGCCACGGCGACCACGCCATCGGCGCGACCGCTTCGCGCAACTGGCGCGACGGCGCCACCGGCCGGATCAGCCCGGACGCGGCCCAGCCGCCGGCGCGGTCATGCGGCCAGATCCACACGTCGGGGCCCTTGCCGGCGGCGGCGGCCTGCTCGAACTTGGAGACGCCGTTCTCCGGATGCTCGACGCGCAGCGCCACGCCGGTGTCGCTCGTGAAGCGCTCGCCGATCCGGGCCACGCCCTCATAGCCCTTGTCGCCGTTGATCCAGACCCGCAGCGGCTCGCGGTCCGGCAACAGCGCCGCACGCGCCGCGCCGCTCCACGTCGCCAGGCCGCTCGCACCGAGGCCGGCACCGGCCAGCAGCGCCTGGCGCCGCCGCGGATTCATCGGGCCGCGCATGCGTCCGCCTCCTCGTGCAGCCGCGGCAGCGCTTCGCCGCGCGGATCGAAGACGTGCACCTCGTCGCGCAAGGCCGCCACCGGGAAGGCCTCGCCGATCGCGGGCGCGCCGTGGCCCTCGGGCAGCCGGGACACCAGCGCGCCGCCGGGCCCCGCCAGGTAGGCCAGGCTCTGGTCGCCCAGGTGTTCCAGCCACTGGACCTGCGTGCGGATCGGCTCGCTCAGGCGCGCGCCCGGCGAGGCGCCACCAGCACGCGCGTCCGGGACCGGGCGCAGGTGCTCGGCCCGCACGCCCAGCGTGACGGTATCGCCGTCGTTCACGCCGTCGGCGCGCACCGGCAGAGACAGGCGCGTGCCATCGGCGAGCGCGGCCACCACGCCGTCGTCGCGGCGCTCGACCAGGGTCGCCGGCAGGAAGTTCATCCGCGGCGAGCCCAGGAAGCCCGCGACGAACAGGTTGCGCGGCCGCCGGTACAGCGTCAGCGGCGCGCCGCATTGCGCGACGCTGGGCTGCGGCAACAAGGCCCCGGGCGGCGGCGGCTGCAGCAGCACCATGCGGTCCGCGAGCGTCATCGCCTCGACCTGGTCGTGGGTCACGTAGATCGAGCTGGCCCGGCCCTGGCTGCGATGCAGCCGCGCGATCTCCAGCCGCGTCTGCTGGCGCAGCGCGGCATCCAGGTTGGACAGCGGCTCGTCGAACAGGAACACGCCGGGCTGGCGCACCAGCGCGCGACCGATGGCGACGCGCTGGCGCTGGCCGCCGGACAGTTCGCGCGGTTTGCGCCGCAGCAGGTGATCGATCTGCAGCAGCTTCGCGACCTCCTCGATGCGGCGCTGCGCGTCGGCCTTGGGCACGCGCGCCAGGCGCAGGCCGAAGCCGAGGTTCTCCCCGACGTCCAGGTGCGGATAGAGCGCGTAGCTCTGGAACACCATGGCGACATCGCGCTCGCCGGGCGCCTTCTCGTTGACGCGGCGGCCGCCGATGCGCAGCTCGCCGCTGCTGATCGTCTCCAGCCCCGCGATCATGCGCAGCAGCGTGGACTTGCCGCAGCCCGACGGGCCGACGAACACGCAGAACTCGCCTTCGGCGATGTCCAGCGTCACGTCGTGCACCGTGGGCACGCCGCCCTCGATGTAGGTCTTGCCGACCTGCTCCAGTTGCACCGAGGCCATGGTTCAGCGCTCCCCCACGCCCAGGTCGATGACGAGCCGCCGTTCGACGCGGAGCGTGGCCCGGCGCAGCGCCGCACCGGCGCCGAGCGCGCGAGCCTCCGGCTCGAGGAACACCGGCAAGTCCGCCGCGATGGGCAGCACCGCCAGCGTGATAGACGGCCACGCGCCGTCGGCGCGACGCCAGCGATCGATCGCGATCGTCCACGGACTGCCATCGCAGAAACGGTCGTCGACGACGACGCCGTCCACCTCGAGCCGCGCGACATCGCCGACCAGCTCCAGCGTCAGCCAGACCCGGCCGCGCGGCAGCCCGTCCGACGGCACGATCGCCCAGTGGGCCTCGGCCGCATGCGCGGTTTCGTCCGGCACCAGCGGCACCGGCCCGTCGCGCCAAGGCACATGCGGCCCCCAGCGCAAGGCCGGCGGCTCGCCCGCCGCCTGCATCAGCGCGACCGCGAGACGCACCTCGCCACCGTCCCGACCGCCATTGCCATTGCCGCTGCCGGAAGCCGCCTCGGTCATTCCCTCTCCCGCGATCGCGGGAGAGGGCGAGGGTGAGGGCCAGCGCCCTCCCGCCCCACTCATCCCTGCCGCGAACGACCACACCGCCCATTCGACCGCCAGCTCCTCGCGCCCGCCACCGAGCCCCTCCGCCGGGAACACGCGCACCCAGGCCGCTTCCTCGACGCCGGCGTCCATGCCGATGAATTCCCCGTCCGCACCCACGCCCACCGTCGCCGGATGGCTGGACCACATCAGCCGCTCGCGCCCGCCGATCCGAACCTTCGCCGTCGCCGCCGCGGCGGCCTCGGACAGCACCAGCACGCGATGCATCCGTCCCGCGGTATCGCGCAGCGACACCAGCCGAGGCCCTTCGCACGAATCCAGCCGCACGACCCAGACCTCGCCGCGGCGCTCGACATGCCCGCCGCGCACCTCGATCGTGGCCAGCCCCTGGGCATCGAACACCAGCTCCGCCGCGATGCCCTCGAGGCTGAAGCCCGTCCAAACCACTTCTCCATCGGCCTCGGTCCAGCGCGCCATCGGCTGCACCGTCGCCTGGCGCAGGCGCGCCGCGCCCAAGCGATGTCCGACCGGCCAGATGAAGGCCGCGCCCGGACGCAGCGCCACGCCGCCCTCGCTGGGCAGGCGCAGCGCTCCGCCGTCGGCCGTGCGCAGCTCGATGGCCAGGTCCCGCCGCGCCGGCAGCGGGTGATGGCGCACATGGTGGTTGACGAACACGAAGCCCTCCACCTCCGCCACCGACGCGCCAGCCGCCCGCAGCGCGATGCGCGGCAACGCGCGATCGGCCGGATCGAAGGGCCCGTCCACCGGCAGCACCGCCTCGCACGGCGCCAGCGACGCGCCGAAGTCGCGCATCAGCTGATGCAGCGCGCGCAGCCGTCCCCACGACGGCCGGACCTGGCCGTACTGGCCCAGCGGTGCCTGGAAGTCGTAGCCCCACTGCGGCACGTCGTTGGGATACCCGGTCGCCTGGGTCTCGTTGAGCGGCCCCGTCTCGCAGACCGGGTTGGTGCCGCCGTGATACATGTAATAGCCGTACAGGTTGGCGCCCGACCCCAACTGAACCAGCGTCGTCGCATGCACGTCGTCGGCGTCCACGACCGGTCGGCGGTGGTAGCTCTGCGCCATGCCGCCGCCGGCCTCGGCCAGGCAGAACGGGTAATGCGCCGTATCGATCAATCCCGCGGCCGGCGTGCCGTCGACATTGCCCATCTCGCCGATCACGCGACGGGTGTTGAACAGGAACACGCCCGACGGCGGCAGCGCTTCGCGCGAGCCCTGCCAGAACCCATCGGCGTAGGCGCCCGACACCGGCAGCACCTCGCGCGGCGGGATGTCCAGCGTCGGCCAGCCGGTGACGGTGTAGATCGGCACGGTGAGCCCGACGTCGATCGCCAGCTGCTTCAGCGCGGCGATGTGCTCGGCGCCGCGGCCCGGACCGGTGCCGCCGTATTCGTTCTCCAGCTGCAGCCCGATCACCGGCCCGCCGTCGCACCACAACCGGCCGCGCGCCTGCGCCGCGATCTCGCCGTAGAGCCGGCGCACGTGGGCGAGGTAGGCGGGATCGTTGCTGCGCGGCTCGCAGGTCGCGGCGAGCCAGTCGGGAAAGCCGCCCAGCCTCACCTCGGCATGCACCCACGGACCGGGACGCAGGTAGACGAACAGGCCGGCCTCGGCCGCGAGGTCGATGAAGCGCGCCAGGTCGCGCTGGCCGTCCCAGCGCCAGCGCCCTTGCACCGCCTCGTGGTGGTTCCAGATCACGTAGCTGGCGACGACGTCCACTCCGCCCGCCTTGATCTTGGCGAGCTCGCCCGCCCATTCGTTCTCGGGATAGCGGCTGTAGTGGAACTCGCCCATCACCGGCATCCAGGGCCGGCCGTCCAGCACCAGGTAGCGGCTGTTGACCTCCAGGCTGCGGGTGGGATGCGGGTACAGGCCCAGGTTCAGGAAGCCGGTCTCGGGCGTCGGCACCGTCGGGGGCACCTGTAGCGCCACCGGCGCCGGCGGGGTTGTCTCGCTCACGTCGTTGTGCTGCCCCGAAAGAGGCAGTTAATCGTTTAATCCGAGTCAGTAGACCAAGGGCGACCCCAGGGGGCAATACGGGTAAGTCCGCAGAAGCGGCCGCATTCTACGCGGAGCGCCCTTGGCTTCGATGCTGTCCGAGCGCCATCGCACCTGCGGCCACCCTCGCCTCGGCCGGGATGCTGGGCATTCCGATTGACATCGCCCCCGCAGGTTGCTCCAATCAGATTAATCGATTAACCGGCGCTGACGCATCCTCGCGATCGTTCGGCCGACACCCGCCCGCTTCATGCCCCCGATCTCCTTCCCGTCCGATCCGCCGGCGCCGCTGCGCCTGGGCGTGTGCTACTACCCCGAGCAGTGGCCGAAGGCGCGCTGGCGCGAGGACGCCCGCGCGATGCGCGCGCTCGGCCTGGGCACGGTCCGCATCGCCGAATTCGCCTGGTCCCGCATGGAGCCGGCCCCGGGGCAGTTCGACTGGGCCTGGCTGGATGAGGCGATCGACGTGCTCGCCGGCGAGGGCCTGTCGGTGGTGCTGGGCACGCCGACCGCGGCGCCGCCGCAGTGGCTGGTCGAGGCCCATCCCGACGTGCTGCCCGTGGGCGCCGACGGCCGCGTGAAGCCCTTCGGCGCGCGCCGGCATTACTGCTTCTCGAGCCCGTCGCTGACCGAGGCCACGCGGCGCATCGTGACCGCGATGGCCCGGCGCTACGGTGCGCATCCGGCCGTCGTCGCCTGGCAGACCGACAACGAGTACGGCTGCCACGACACCACCCTGTCCTACTCGCCGGCCGCGCTGGCCGCGTTCCGGCGCTGGCTGCGGGCGCGCTACGAGACCGTCGAGCGCATGAACGAGGCCTGGGGCACCGCCTTCTGGGGCCTGCAGTTCTTGAGCTTCGAGCAGGTCGGCTTCCCGGTCGGCCAGCCGACGAGCCCGCTGCCCGCGCATGCGCTGGACTTCCGCCGCTTCGCCTCCGACGAGGTGGTGCGCTACAACCGGCTGCAGGTCGAATTGATCCGCGCGCACGCGCCCGGCCGCCCGGTGCTGCACAACTTCATGGGCCTGTTCGCCGAGTTCGACCACCACGCCTGCGGCACCGACCTGGACATCGCCGCCTGGGACAGCTATCCGCTCGGCCACGTCGACACCGCCGCGACCTTCCTCACCGAGGCCGAGCGCCAGCAATGGGCGCGCACCGGACATCCGGACCTGACCGCCTTCCATCACGACCTGTACCGCGGCATCGGCCGCGGCCGGATGTGGGTGATGGAACAGCAGGCCGGACCGGTGAACTGGGCCGACTGGAACGCGCTGCCGCTGCCCGGCATGGTCCGCGCGTGGACCTGGGAGGCCTTCGCGCACGGCGCGGAGCTGGTGTCCTACTTCCGCTGGCGCCAGTTGCCTTTCGGCCAGGAGCAGATGCATTCGGGGCTGAACCGCCCGGACGGCGCGCTGGACGACGGCGGCCGCGAAGCCGCTCAGGTCGGCGCCGAGATCGGGCGGCTGCTCGCCGCCGGCGATGCGGCGTCGCTGGCGATGCGGCCGGCGGCGGTCGCGCTGGTGATGGACTACCCGTCGCTGTGGATGGCGCAGATCCAGCCGCAGGGCAAGGACATGGCGGGCTTCGGCCCGATGCTGGCGTACTACGGCGCGCTGCGCCGGCTCGGGCTGGACGTCGACATCGTCGCGCCCGACGCGTCGCTCGCGGGCTACGCCCTCGTCGTGCTGCCGGGCACGCTGCACCTGGACGAGGCGCTGGTCGAGCGGCTGCGCGCGAGCACGGCGGTCGTCATCGCCGGGCCACGCACCGGCAGCAAGACCGACCAGCTCGCCATCGCCGAGCCGCTGCCGCCGGGACCGCTGCGCGAATGGTTGCCGGTGCGCGTGCGCGCCGTGGAATCGATGCGCCCCGGCCGCACGCTGGCGATCGACGCAGGCGCGCACGGCCACGGCGTCGGATTGCAATGGCGCGACCTGATCGAACTCGATGCGGGCAACGCCGCGGGCGCGCAGGAGGTCCGGGTCCTGGCCCGCTACGAGGACGGCGCGCCGGCCTGGCTCGCGCGCGGACGCTTCCACCTGCATGCCGGTCACGTCGACGCGGACCTGCTGCTGCGCTGGGTCGATGCCGCGGCCCGCGAGGCCGGCCTGTCGCCGCTCGCGCCCGAGGCGCTGGCGCCCGGGCTGCGCCTGCGCCGCCGCGGCCAATGGCTCTTCGCGATCCACCGCGGGCCGCAGCCGGCCGTGGTGCCCGTGCCGCAGGGCGCGATCCCCTTGCTCGGCGGCGCGACGCTGCCGCCCGGCGGTGTCGGCATCTGGCATCTGTCCGATTGAGCCCGGTCGCGCTATCGTCCGTCCCTTCGCGCACCCGGCGCACCGGTCCCACGCCCCTCCGATCCACGTCCCACTGCCCTCGCCCGCTCCCAGATGGTCACCTCTTCCGAAGTCTCCGCGGCCTTCGACCGCAACCGCCACTCGCATCGCCGTTTCAATCCGCTGGCCGGCAAATGGGTGCTGGTGTCGCCACAGCGCAGCCTGCGCCCGTGGCAGGGCCAGACCGAAAGCCCCGACCTGGAAGTCCGCGCCTCGCATGACCCGGGCTGCTACCTGTGCGCCGGCAACACCCGCATCAACGGCGAGGTCAACCCGTCCTACACCGGCACCTTCGTCTTCGAGAACGACTTCCCCGCGCTGATGGCCGATGTGCCGGCGCCGGACGCTGGCGGCGCCCCGGCGGCGGCGGCGGGCCTGTTCCAGGCCGAACCGGCCCGCGGCACGAGCCGGGTGATCTGCTTCTCGCCGGACCATGGCCGCAGCCTGCCCGAGCTCGACGAGGCCGCGCTGCGCGAGGTCGTCGCCTGCTGGGCCGCGCAGACGCGCGAACTGGGCGAGCGCTGGCGCTGGGTGCAGGTCTTCGAGAACAAGGGCGCGATGATGGGCTGCTCCAACCCGCATCCGCATGGTCAGGTCTGGGCCAGCGACTTCGTGCCCGACCTGCCGGCGCGCGAGGACCGCCTGCAGCGCGACTGGCTGGCCGCCCAGGGCGAGCCGATGCTGCTGGCGGTGGCGCGCGCGGAGGCCGGCGGCGAGCGCGTGGTCGTGCAGAACGACGACTGGCTCGCGCTGGTGCCCTATTGGGCCGAATGGCCGTTCGAGACGCTGCTGCTGCCGCGTTTCGCCGTGCAGCGGATGGACCAGCTGAGCGCATCGCAGCAGGCCAGCCTGGCGGCCATCGTGCGCGCGCTGACGATCCGCTACGACAACCTGTTCCAGTGCAGCTTCCCGTACTCGATGGGCTGGCACGGCGCGCCCACCGGCGCCCAGGCCGAGGCGTCGCCGCACTGGCAGCTGCATGCGCACTTCCATCCGCCGCTGCTGCGCAGCGCGACGGTGCGCAAGTTCATGGTCGGCTTCGAGCTGCTGGCGGAGGCGCAGCGCGACCTCACGCCCGAGCAGGCCGCCGCGCGGCTGCGCGAGCAGCCGTCCACCCACTACCGCCAGCGCTGAGCCTGCCCGGCGCCGCGACGACCGCCCCTTTCAACCCGGCGCTGATGACCGAGTCCCCTCGATCGATCGGCGTCCCCGCTTGCCACCGCCTGCCATGACCTCTGCCCCGACCGACCTCCCGCCCACCGCGCTCGCCGTCGTGCGTGCCTTCACCGAGCGCCACGGCGCTGCGCCGACGGTGCTCGCGCGCGCGCCCGGCCGGGTCAACCTGATCGGCGAACACACCGATTACAACGATGGCTTCGTGCTGCCGGTGGCCATCGACCGCGACACCTGGGTCGCCGCCGGACCGCGCGATGACGGCCAGGTGGACGCGCTGGCGCTCGACGAGCAGCAGGCCGATGACCGCTTCGCGCTCAGCGCCGAGCCCCCGCATTTCCCCGGCGGCGGCTGGCGCGACCATGTGCGCGGCACGCTGGCGCAGCTCGCGGCCGAGCTGCCGGCGCTGGCCGGCATGAACCTCGTCATCGCCGGCGACGTGCCGATGGGCGCGGGGCTGAGCAGCTCCGCCTCGCTGGCGCTGGGGCTGCTGCGCGCGGCGCAGCGCCTGGCGGGCGACACGACGCTCGACGGCAAACGCCTGGCGCGCCTGGCGCAGCAGGCCGAGAACCGCTTCGTCGGCTGCCAGTGCGGGATCATGGACCAGCTCGCCAGCGCCGAAGGCCGCGCCGGGCATGCGCTGCTGATCGACTGCCGCTCGCTCGACACCGAGCCGGTGCCGCTGCCCGCGGGCACGGCGCTGCTGATCGCGCACTCGCGGGTGCGCCGCGGCCTGGTCGACAGCGCCTACAACGAGCGCCGCCGCCAATGCGAGGCGGCGGCCGCGGGCGTCGGCGCGAAGGCGCTGCGCGATGCGACGCTGGCGCAGCTGGAGGCTGCCGACCTGGACGACAAGACCTTCCGCCGCGGCCGCCACATCGTCACCGAGAACGAGCGCGTGATCGCCGCCACCCGCGCGCTGCGCGCGGGCGACATGCGGCAGCTGGGCCAGCTGATGAAGGCCTCGCACGCCTCGATGCGCGACGACTTCGAGATCACCGTGCCCGCCGTCGACCAGCTCGCGGCGCTGCTGCAGGACGTCATCGGCGACGCGGGCGGCGCGCGCATGACCGGCGGCGGCTTCGGCGGCTGCGTGATCGCGCTGCTGCCCCAGGCGCTGGTGCCCGCCGCGGTCCGGGCGCTGGAGGACGGCTACCGCTCGCCCGAGGGGGAACCGGCACTGGTCTACCTGTGCGAGGCGGGCCCGGGCGCCGAGGCGGCTGCGGCTACAGTCGCGGGATGACCACCCTCGTCGAAGTGGCGCGGGCCGCGGGCGTCACCGCGGCCACCGTCTCCAACGTGCTGCGCAACCGCGGCAAGGTCGGCGAGGAGACGCGCCGGCGCGTGCTCGCCGCGGTCGAGCAGCTGGGCTACCGCCCCAACCTGATGGCGCGCGCGCTGGTGGAGGGCAAGCCCCACACGATGGCGCTGCTCGTCAGCAGCATCGCCAACCCCTTCTATCCGGAGTTCGCGCTCGAGGTCGAGCGCGCGGCGCGCAAGCTGGGCTACTTCCTGCTGGTGTGCAACACCAACGAGGACCCCGCGCAGGAACGGGCCTACCTCGACGCGATCGGCGGCGCGCTGGCGCAGGGCGTGATCGTCATGAACGCGGACTTCGTGCAGCTCGATGCGCTGCAGCACCTGCGCCGCCGCGGCGTGCCGGTGGTGCTGTGCATGTGGGAGCGGCCGCAGGAGCCGCCGCCGCTGCCCTGCGTGGCGGTGGACCTGTACCAGGCCGGCGTGCTCGCGGCGGAGCACCTGCTGCGCCTGGGCCACCGGCGCATCGGCGCGGTCTGCGGCAGCGAGCCCACCGGCAACCACCGCTGGCGGCTGCGCGGCTTCCTCGACACGATGGCGCAGGCCGGCGCCGCCTTGCCGGCGAGCTGCCTGCGCTACGGCCACGACACCATCGACGACGGCCGCAACGCCGCGCACAGCCTGCTGGCGGGCGAGCCCGGCCTGACGGCGGTGTTCGCGACCAACGACCTGCCCGCGCTGGGCGTGCTGCAGGCGGCGGCGGAGCTGAGCCTGGAGGTGCCGCGGGACCTGTCGGTGATCGGCGTCACCGACATCCAGCTGGCGCACCAGATGCGCCCGGCCCTCAGCACCGTGGCGATGCCCACGGCGGAAGCGGCGACGCTGGCGGTGCAGCTGCTGCAGTCGGAGATCGATGCGTCGCCGGACCATGCGCCGCCGATGCGGGTGACCGAGCCGCCGCGGCTGGTCGTGCGGGCGTCGACGGCGAAGCCGCATCACGGCGGTGCCCCCGGCGGCACGGGCCGCGCCGACTGAGCGCGCAGGCTGAGGTTTCTCGGCGCCCCCTCGGCACTCTCTCGACGGCGCCGCGCGTCGGCCACGTCACGGTGCGGATCGGGTTTTCGCGGGCCAGTTGCCACTCGTGACGGATTGGTGATATCTCCGCGGCGGCCTTGCGACAGAATGCCCAGCACTTCGCAGCGCCGACCCGGGAGCCCGCTTGAGTTCAGTCCTCCAAGGCGCCAGCCGGCGCGAATTCCTGATCGTCGGCTGCGCCGTCCTCACATCCGCCTGCGGCGGCGGTGGCTCCGACGGCGCCGCGTCGGCGGTGGACGACACCAGTGCCGTGAGCGCGGCGGCCGACATCACCGCGGACGTGCTCGCCAACCGCGACATCACGCTCACCGGCGATTCGGTGATCAAGCTGCCTTCGGGCACGACGACCTACACCGGGGTCATCAGCGGCCAAGGGACGCTGCGCCTGTCCACCACCGCCACCAGCACGCTGGTGATCACGCGGACCAGCACCTTCACGCTGCCCGTCGCGCGGCAGGTCCAGGTCGTCACCAAGACCACCTACCCCGGCGCCGGCTACGCGCTCACCATCGCCGGCACCAACCCGCCGGTGCTGACCATCGATCCGGGCGTCACCTTCCAGATCGGCACCAACACCAGCGCCGACAGCTCGCCCAACGTCATCGCCACCTCGGACAGCAAGAACAGCGCGAGCACCATCAACGGCGAGATCAACCTCAACAACATCCTCAACAACGGGACCATCGTCATCAGCAGCGCGCAGTTCGTGCTGCTGGGCCAGGTGAGCGGCAGCGGCAGCATCGTGCAGGCGCCCGGCGTCTGGGGCGGCAACTCGTCGGGCGGGGTGAGTTCGTATTCGGGCGTGCTGTCGCTGGCCGCGGGGCAGGACTTCGGCAGCAACCACGTCGCCGCCTCGCTGTCGAATGCGAAGGCGGTCCTGAACGAGGGCTCCTGGCTGGTCTGGAGCCCACCGGGCAGCGTCGTCACGGTGACGCAGAACATCTACGAGGCGGCCTTCGGCAACGACATCAACTTCCATGCGATCGGTCCGTCGACGATCGTGATGTCCGGCGTCTACAGCCACACCGACAACAGCCCGCACAACGTGCCCAACCTGGTCAATCCGGGCCTGAGCGACCCCGAGCTGAACTTCGCCAAGACGATCTACCGCGGCGGCGCCAATTCCCCCAACGGCAACGACGCGAGCTACCGCGGCATCAACATCGAACGCGGCGCCGGCACGGTCCAGTGGGGCGACGGCACGCACGCCAACTTCTTCCTGCCGTCGGCGCCTTCGCCCGCGGAGGTCGACCCGCCGCTGGGCAAGAAGAACGCCTACATCAACCTGCGGGGCGGCACGCTCGCGTTCAACTACAACGGACCGGTGACGCTGCATGTCGGCATCACCGGCGGCGGGGGCGGCCCGCACCGGGATGGCTCGGTGGGCTCGGGCAACGTCCGGATCATGGCCACGCCCGGCAACGACGTGACCTTCGCGCAGCCGCAGAACTACAACGGCACCACGACCATCGGTGCCAACGCGATCCTTCGCCTGGGCACCGGCACGCCGGTGCCGCTGCGCTACATCACCGTCAATGCGACCAGCGGCAAGTCGACGGTGCTGCAGGCCACCTACAGCGGCGACGCCAGCCTGCTGACGGCCGAGTCACCGAACGGCGCGGCGAGCAACGCCATCGTCAACGACGGCCAGCTCATCGTCCAGAACACGACGACCGCGATCACGCTGTCCAACATCAGCGGTGGCGGGAGCCTCACGCACAGCGGCGCCGCGGCGCTCACGCTGCGCAACAACAGCTACAGCGGCGCGACGACGCTCAGCGGCGGCACCACGCTGGCGGGGAGCGCGAATGCGATGGGCACCGGCAATGTCGTCAACAACGCGGCGCTGGCGCTGGTCAACGGGCAACGCGAACTCACGGTGGGCGGCAGCTTCCAGCAAGGCGCGGCGGGCCAATTGACGCTCGCGGTGGGCGGTGCCACGCCGGGCGTCGACCATGACCACCTCGGCGTCGCCGGCGCGGCCGTGCTGGGCGGCACGCTGACGCTGAACTTCAGCGGCAACGTCGCGAAGGGACAGAAGCTGGTGTTGATCAGCGCGGCTGGCGGTATCAGCGGTGCGTTCAATGCCATCGTCAGCAACGGCGCGACCGTGGTCGGCGGGCAGGACGGCACAGGTTTCTTCGTCACGGTGCAGTGATCAGGCCAACGGAGCTGCCCTGGCAGACCCCTTCCCTGCTGCGGCCGCTGGCCTCGAGCGATGCCACCCCGGCACAGGGTTAGCTCTAGTTAATTAGTGCAGCGCGCGAACTAACATCCTTCTCCAAGCTGGCCTGAACCAGATCGCCCCGCAGGGCGACCGCCGGCAAGGAGACAAAAGGAATGTCGACTCTCACCAGGCGCGGCGCCGTCCGTGCGGCGCTCGCGTCGGTCGCTGGCGCCGGACTCGCGGCATCGGCCCCCGCCGCGACCGGCTCCGCGCCCGCCACCGCCACCGCCTCTTCGCGCCCGCCGTCCTTCGGCATCGGCCGCGAAGGCCAGCGCAAGGCCGATCTGGGCAACGGCACCTACCGCAACCCCATCGTGCCGGGCGACCGTCCCGACCCCACGCTGCTCAAGGACGGCAGCGACTACTACCTGACCTTCTCCTCGTTCACCTCCTACCCGGGCGTCGTGATCTGGCACTCGACCGACCTGGTGAACTGGACCCCCATCACCGCCGCGCTGAAACAGCCGATCGGCGCCGTCTGGGCGATGGACCTGGTCAAGCACGACGGCCGCTACTTCATCTACATCCCCGCGATGCAGGAGAACGGCTCCAAGATCTACGTCATCCACGCCGACAACATCCGCGGCCCCTGGAGCGATCCGGTGGACCTCCACCTGGGCGACTGCATCGACCCCGGCCACGCCGTCGGCGAGGACGGCAAGCGCTACCTGTTCGTCAACGGCGTGCGCCGCATCCGCCTCAGCGACGATGGCCTGTCCACCATCGGCCAGCTCGAGCCGGCCTACACGCCCTGGCAGTACCCCAAGGACTGGGTGGTGGAGATGTTCGCCCCCGAGGGCCCGAAGATCTTCCGCCGCTGCGAGTGGTTCTACCTGATCGCCGCCGTCGGCGGCACCTCCGGCCCGCCGACCAGCCACATGGTGACGCTGGCCCGCTCGCGCTCGATCCACGGGCCGTGGGAGGACTCGCCCCACAACCCCATCGTCCGCACCCAGAGCGCCGACGAGCCCTGGTGGTCGCGCGGCCACGCGAGCGTGGTCGAAGGCCCCGCCGGCGACTGGTGGATGGTCTATCACGGCTATGAGAACGGCATGCGCACGCTCGGCCGCCAAACGCTGCTCGAGCCGGTCGAATGGACGAAGGACGGCTGGCTCAAGGCCCGGGGCGGCACGCTCGCGCGGCCGCTGCCCAAGCCGCGCGGCGGCCGGCCCTCGCCGGCCGGCTTCGACCTCTCCGACGACTTCAGCACCGACCGCATGGGCGTCCAATGGACGCTCTTCGCGCCCGACGCGAAGGACGGCGAACGCGTCTCGCGACGCGACCGCAGCCTGGTCCTGAAGGCCAAGGGGACCTCGCTGGCCGACTGCTCGCCGCTGACCTGCCTGGTCGGCGACCGCAGCTACGAGGCCAGCGTCGAGATGGAGATCCCCGGCGACGCCCACGGCGGCCTGGCGCTCTTCTACGACGGCCGCGGCTTCGCCGGCATCGGCGCGAACGCGCAGGAAATGCTGACCTACAACTACAGCCAGGAGATCGGCTGGATGCGGCACAAGCTGCCGGCGACCACCGGGCCGCGCGTGCTGCACCTGCGGCTCACCAACCGCGAGAACGTCGTCACCTTCCACACCTCGCCCGACGGCAAGGACTGGACGCAGCACCCCTGGCAGATGGAGGTCTCGGGCTTCCATCACAACGTCTTCGGCGGCTTCCTGAGCCTGAAGCTGGCGCTGTTCAGCGCCGGCCAGGGCGAGGTGCGCTTCCGCCGCTTCCGCTACCGCGGGCTTCCCGCCTGACCCCCTCCGGACTTCAACCCATGTCGCTCACCCTCTCGAGACGCAAGATGGCCGCGCTGACGCTCGCGCTCGCCCCGATGGCCGCCTGGAGCGCCGGACCGGCCGCCAAGCCCGGCCGTGCCATCGACGTCGACCTGCGCCAGGCCGCCGGCCCGGTCGATCGCAGCTTCGATTACGCCGTCGGCGCCGACTTCCCCGGCACCCTGATCCGCGACGACAGCCAGGCCCAGCTCAAGACCGCCGTCGACGAGCTCGGCTTCCGCACCATCCGCTTCCACGCGATCTTTCACGACGCGCTGAAGACCGTGATCAAGGGGCCCGACGGCCGCCTGCAGTTCGACTTCAGCCGCATCGACACGCTCTACGACGGCCTGCTGGCCAAGGGCATCAAGCCCTTCGTCGAACTCGGCTTCACGCCGGAGGCGATGGCCACCTCGCCGCAGACCATCTTCTACTGGAAGGGCAACACCTCGCATCCGCAGGCCGAGCCCTGGGTCGCGCTGGTCGACGCCTTCGCGCGCCACCTCATCGCGCGCTACGGCGCCGAGGAAGTCCGCCAATGGCCCTTCGAGGTCTGGAACGAGCCCAACCTCGATGGCTTCTGGGAACGCGCCGACCAGACCGCCTACTTCGACCTCTACGCCCGCAGCGCCCGGGCGCTGAAGGCGGTCGATCCGCAGCTGAAGGTCGGCGGTCCGGCGACCGCGGGCGCCGCCTGGGTCGTGCCCTTCCTGGCCTTCTGCAAGGAGAAGAACGTCCCCGTCGACTTCGTCACCACCCACACCTATGGCGTGGACGGCGGCTTCCTCGACGAATTCGGCCAGGACGACAACAAGCTGTCGCGCTCGCCGGACACGATCATCGGCGACGTGAAACGCGTGCGCGGCGAGATCGAAGCCTCGCCCTTCCCCGGCCTGCCGCTCTACATCACCGAGTGGAGCGCCAGCTACAACCCGCGCGATCCCGTCCACGACGCCTACCTCAGCGCGCCCTACATCCTGGAGAAGCTGCGCCTGACGCGGGGCTACGCCCAGGCGATGAGCTACTGGACCTACAGCGACCTGTTCGAGGAGCCCGGTCCGCCGCCCACCCCCTTCCACGGCGGCTTCGGCCTGCTGACGCGCGAAGGCGTGCGCAAGCCGGCCTACTTCGCCTACAAGTACCTGAAGCAGCTGACCGGCCGCGACGTGCCGCTCAAGGACAGCAGCGCGCTCGCGGCGGTCGACGGCGGCAAGGTCGCCACGCTGGTCTGGGACTGGCGGCTGCCGGACCAGCAGACCAGCAACCGGCCATATTTCACCCAGGTGCTCCCGGCCACGAAGCTCGCCCCCGCCACGCTGCGCTGGCAGGGCCTCAAGCCCGGCGTCTACACGCTGCGCCAGTACCGCGTCGGCTTCGAGGCCAACGACGCGTACACCGCCTGGCTGAAACTCGGCAAACCGGGCAACCTGTCCGCCGAGCAACTGGCGAAGCTGCAGGCGCTGACCACCGACAAGCCGGAGCGCGAGCGCACCGTGCGCGTCGGGCGCGACGGCCGCCATCGCGAGACGGTGCCGATGCGCTCGCATGACGTGGTGCTGGTGACGCTGGAGCCGGCCGCGCGATGAAACGATGAAGCGGCGCCGCGCCGGCGCCGCTCGCATGCAGACCGGCGGCCGCCGACGGCCGCCATGACGAGTCACCGACAGGAAGACGAGAAGGATCCCCATGAAGTTCACCGACGGGCAATGGCTGCTGCAGCCTGGCGTCTCGGCCCATTACGCCACCGAGACCTATGCCGTGGACGTCCACGACGACCGCGTCGTGCTGCTGGTCACCACGCGCCCCATCAAGCACCGCGGCGACACGCTGCAAGGCCCGACACTGACCGTCACGCTGCGCTCGCCGCTGCCGGGCGTGATCCGCGTCAGCGTCGAGCACTTCAGCGCCTCGCAGGCGCCGCGACTGCACGTACCCATGGTCGGCGCGACCTCGCCGGCGCTGCAGGTCACCGAGACCGACAAGCTGGTGACCGTCACCTCCGGTCCGCTGTCGGTCGACGTCAAGAAGGGCGAGGGCTACGGCCTGACCTTCCGCGAGGGCGACAAGGTGCTCACGCGCAGCGACTGGCGCTCGCTCGGCTACCTGCAATGGGCCGGCAAGGCCAACTACGTCCATGAGCAGCTGACGCTGGCGGTGGGCGAGTACGTCTACGGCCTGGGCGAGCGCTTCACGCCCTGGGTCAAGAACGGCCAGACCGTCGAGAACACCAACAAGGACGGCGGCACCGCCTGCGAGCAGGCCTACAAGAGCGTGCCCTTCTACCTGAGCAGCCGCGGCTACGGCGTGCTGGTCAACGAGGCGGGCCCGGTGTCCTTCGAGGTCGCGTCGGAGAAGACCTCGCGCGTGCAGTTCAGCCGCGAGGGCGAGACCCTGGACTACTGCGTCATCGCCGGGCCCACGCCCAAGGCCGCCGTCGCGCGCCTGACCGAGCTGACCGGCCGCGCGCCGCTGCCGCCGGCCTGGACCTTCGGGCTGTGGATGACGACCTCGTTCACGACCCAGTACGACGAGGCCACCGCCACGCACTTCATCGACGAGATGGCGCGCCGCGAGCTGCCGCTCAGCGTCTTCCACTTCGACTGCTTCTGGATGCGCGAGTTCCAGTGGTGCGACTTCGAATGGGACCGTCGCGGCTTCCCCGATCCCGAGGGCATGCTCGCGCGGCTGCGCGCCAAGGGGCTGAAGATCAGCCTCTGGATCAACCCCTACGTCGCGCAGCGCTCGCCGCTCTTCGCTGAGGGCGTGCGCGAGGGCTACTTCATCAAGCGCGCCAACGGCCTGACCTGGCAGACCGACCTCTGGCAGCCCGGCATGGCCATCGTCGACTTCACCAACCCCGCCGCCAAGGCCTGGTACCAGGGCCACCTGCGCCGGCTGCTGGCGATGGGCGTGGACTGCTTCAAGACCGACTTCGGCGAGCGCATCCCCGACAAGGACGTCGTCTACTTCGACGGCTCCGATCCGGTCGAGATGCACAACCTCTACGCGCTGCAATACAACGAGGCCGTCTTCGAGCTGCTGCAGGAGGTGCAGGGCAGCGACGCGGTCGTCTTCGCGCGCTCGACCTACGCCTCGGGCCAGCGCTTCCCGGTGCACTGGGGCGGCGACTGCTGGTCCAACTTCGAATCGATGGCGGAGAGCCTGCGCGGCGGCCTCTCGCTGACGTCCTGCGGCTTCGCGTTCTGGAGCCACGACATCGGCGGCTTCGAGGGCAATCCGCCGCCGGCCGTCTACAAGCGCTGGATCCAGTTCGGCCTGCTGTCCTCGCACAGCCGGCTGCACGGCAGCAGCTTCTACCGCGTGCCCTGGCTGGTCGACGAGGAAAGCTGCGTGGTGCTGCAACGCTTCACCCGCCTGAAGCACCAGCTGATGCCCTACCTCTACGCGACCGCGATCGCCGCGAGCGAGACCGGCGTGCCGACGATGCGCGCGCCGGTGCTGGAGTTCCCGGACGATCCGGCCTGCGCGACCCTGGACCGCCAGTTCCACCTGGGCGACGCGCTGCTGGTGGCGCCGGTGTTCACCGACAGCGGCGAGGTCGACGTCTACCTGCCCGCGGGCCGCTGGACCCACCTGCTCAGCGGCGAGGTCGTCGACGGCGGCCGCTGGCGCCGGGAGACGCACGACTTCATGAGCCTGCCGCTCTACGTCGCGCCGAACACCGTGCTGCCCTGGGGCCAGGAGACCGAACGCCCGGACTACGACTACGCGCGCGGCGTGGTGCTGCGGGTCTTCGCGCTGGACAAGGGCGCGACCGCGCCCTTCGTGGTCGCCGCGGTGGACGGCACGATCGCGGCCCGCGGCACGGTGACCCGCGACGGCGAGGGCTATCGCGTCCGTATCGTCGAGGGCGCGCTGCAGGACTGGGCGATCGAGGTCGACGGCGCACGCAGCCCGGTGCAGGCTGGCTCGTCGCTCGACTGGAGCGCCCAGTGATGCGCACCCGAACCTTGGCCGTGCTGGCGGGCCTGGCGATCGTCGGCATGGGCGCCACTGCCGTGTACGCGCAGGCCGGCGACGCCACGAAGACGCCGGCCGCGACGGACACGAGCAAGGCCGCCGCCACGCCTCGCATCGAGGTGAACCAGGTCGGCTACCTGCCGGCCGCCGCCAAGCGGGCCACCGTGCCCGCCGGCGCGGCCAAGCGCTTCCAGCTGATCGACGCCGACAGCGGCCGGGCCGCCTGGACAGGGCCGCTCGGCGCCGCCGCGCTGTGGGCGCCGTCGCGCAGCCAGGTCCGGATCGCCGACTTCAGCGCGGTGACGAAACCGGGCCGCTACCGGCTGCGGGTCGCGGGCCTGCCCGACTCGGATCCGTTCACCATCGGCCCGGGCGCCTACGACGCCCTGGCCGCCGGCGCGATCCGCGCGTTCTACTTCAACCGCGCCGGCATCGCGCTGACGCCGGACCTGGCCGGCCCCTTCGCCCGCCCCGCCGGCCATCCGGACACGCGCGTGCTGATCCATGCCTCGGCCGCCGGACCGAAGCGCAAGACCGGCGACGTCATCAGCAGCCCCAAGGGCTGGTACGACGCCGGCGACTACAACAAGTACATCGTCAACTCCGGCATCACCGTCTACACGCTGCTGGCCAGCTACGAGCAGATGCCCGATCGCATGCGGGCGCTGAAGGTGGGCCTGCCTGAAAGCGGCAACGGCCTGCCGGACGTGCTCAACGAGGCGCTCTGGAACCTCGACTGGATGCTGACCATGCAGGATCCGGACGATGGCGGTGTCTATCACAAGCTGACCAATCCGGGCTTCGACGGCGTCGTGATGCCGGACGCGGCCACGACGTCCGGCGATCGCGTCGTCGTGCAGAAGAGCACCGCCGCGGCGCTGGACTTCGCCGCGGTGATGGCCATCGGCAGCCGCGTGTTCAAGGACTTCGAGCGGGAGCGCCCGGGCCTGTCCGCGCGCATGCTGGCCGCCGCGCGCGCCGCCTGGGGCTGGGCGCAGGCGCATCCCGATGCGATCTACCGCCAGCCGCCGGACATCCACACCGGCGACTACGGCGATCCGACACTGGACGACGAGTTCGCCTGGGCCGCCGCCGAGCTCTACATCACCACCGGCGACGACGCGTTCTACACGGCGATGAAGCCGGCGCAGACCACGATGACGGTCCCGTCCTGGGGCGACGTGCGCGGACTGGCCTGGATGTCGCTCGCGGCCCACCGCGACCGGCTGGGCCCCGCCGCGGACCGCGCGCTGATCGAGCGCCGCGTTCGCGAGCTGGCCGATGCGCTGGTCGCCAAGGGCAAGGACTCCGCCTGGGGCGTGGCGCTCGAGGAGAAGGACTTCAACTGGGGCAGCAACTCCAATGCGCTGAACCAGGCCATGGTGCTGCTGCAGGCCGATCGCCTGGACGCCGCCCGCCCGGCTGCCGCCGAAACCAGTGCGCGCGCCGGCCGGCGCGCCGGGCCCACCGTCAGCGCCTACCGCCAGGCGGCGCAGGGCCTGCTCGACTACGTGATGGGCCGCAACCCGACGGGCCTGTCGATGGTGACCGGCTTCGGCACCCGCTCGCCGATGCATCCGCATCACCGGCCCTCGGAGGCCGACGGCGTGGTCGCGCCGGTGCCGGGCTTCGTCGTCGGCGGGGCCAATGCCGGCCAGCAGGACCTCAAGGGCTGCCCGGTGCCGTACCCCTCGCCGCTGCCGGCGTTGTCCTACCTGGACCACTTCTGCAGCTACGCCAGCAACGAAGTGGCCATCAACTGGAATGCGCCACTGGTCTACGTGGCGGCGGCCCTGGGCGCGCCACGCTGAGGGGCCGATGCGGAGGGGCTCGTCGCCCCGCCGCGTCGATGTTTTCGGGCCCTAGGTGTTTTCCTGCTCTTTATTCGTTCGGCGCCCCAACTAATATCAATGCCATGGACACGCGATACGCGATACGCGTGGACCTCTACAAGACAGACAAGGAGACGACGCGCATGCAACCCGACGCCAGTGGTGGCCAACAGCTGTTGAAGTCCATCAACCGGATGGCCCTGGTGCGCCACCTGTGCGTGCATCCCGGCCTGTCCCGGGCGGACCTGGCGCTCGAGGTGGGCCTGACCAAGTCGACGATCACCAGCCTGGTGCGCGAGCTGATCGCCGAGGGCTGGCTGATGGAAAGCAGCGTCGTGGCCACCGGTGACCTGGGCCGGCGCCCCACCCCGCTGTTCATCAGCCCGGACCGGCTGCTGATGCTGGGCGCCGAGGTCGGCATCGACGGCGTGCGCGTGGTCGCCACCACGCTGACCGGCGAGGTGCGCGCCCGCGCCGTGTCCGCCTACGGCGCCAGCCGCAGCGCCAAGGCCTGCCTGGGCGTGCTGGCGACGGTGCTGCTGAAGGTGCGGGCGCAGCTCGATCCGTCGCAGCGCATCATCGGCATCGGCGTCGGCCTGCCCGGCGGCGTCGACGAAGCGCGCGGCGTGCTGAACTTCGCGCCCAACCTGGGCTGGCACGACCTGGCCGTCGGCCAGCTGCTCAGCGAGAAGCTCGACGGCGGTCCGCTCTCCGGCATCCCGCTCTACCTGCAGAACGAGGCCGACGTCGCCGCGCTCGGCGAGATGGAATTCAACGCCGGCGCGCCCGCCGATCCGCTGCTCTACCTCTCGATCAACCAGGGCGTCGGCGCCGGCGTGATCGTCGGCGACCGGCTGCTGACCGGCGCGCGCGGCTTTGCCGGCGAGATCGGCCACATGATCCTGCAGATCGACGGCCCGCTGTGCTCCTGCGGCCGGCGCGGCTGCGCCGAAGCGCTGATCGGCATGCGCGCGATGCTGCGTCCGGACGAAGCCGCCGAACTCGGCCCGCACTCCCTGCCGGACATCCGCGGCCGCTTGGTCGACGGCGACCGCAAGACCGCCAAGGCGGTCGAATCGGCCGGCCGCTACCTGGGCGTGCTGCTCCAGAACCTGGCGACCGCCTACGACCCGGCTTGCATCGTGCTCGGCGGCAGCGTCGTCGAACTGGGCGACGCCTTCCTCGATCCGGCGCTGACCACGCTCAACGACTACGCCACCGCCGCCGGCCTCTCGCCGACGCCGGTCCGCACTTCGCGCTTCGGCGCCGACGCGGTGGCCGCTGGCGCCGCGGCGCTGGCCCGTCATCGCGTCACCCGCCCGCAGCTGCCGACCATCGGCGTCGGGCGCGCCAACGCCACGGCCCCGGCCGACAGCGAAGGCCAGGACCAGGAAGCCGCACTGTGAGCCGCGACGACACCTTCCTCGGCATCGACCTCGGCACCTCCGAGCTCAAGCTGCTGCTGATCGACGGCAGCGGCGCCGTGGTGGGCCGCGCGGCCGCGCCGCTGACCGTGTCGCGGCCCGCGCCGCTGTGGTCGGAGCAGGATCCAGCCGACTGGTCCACCGCCACCACCCGCGCGATCGAGCAGCTGCGCGGCAGCGCGCCGGCCGCCTTCGCCCGGCTGCGCGGCATCGGCCTGTCGGGCCAGATGCACGGCGCCGTGCTGCTCGACGGCCAGGACCGCGTGCTGCGCCCGGCCATCCTCTGGAACGACGGCCGCAGCCACGCCGAGTGCGACGAACTCACCGCCGCCGCGCCCAAGCTGCACGCCATCGCCGGCAATCTCGCGATGCCCGGCTTCACCGCCCCCAAGCTGCTGTGGGTGCGCAAGCATGAGCCGGAACGCTTCGACCGCGTCCGCAGCGTGCTGCTGCCCAAGGACTACCTGCGGCTGCTGCTGACCGGCGAAAAGGTCAGCGATCCGTCCGACGCCGCCGGCACCCTCTGGCTGGACGTGGCGCGCCGTGACTGGTCCGATGAACTGCTGGCCGCCACCGGCCTGACGCGCGCGCACATGCCGCGGCTGGTCGAGAGCAATGCGCCCTCCGGCGTGCTGCGCGCCGAGCTGGCCGACGCCTGGGGCGTCGCCCGCGACGTGGTCGTGGCGGGCGGCGCCGGCGACAACGCGGCCAGCGCGATCGGCATCGGCGCCACCGCGCCGGGCAGCGGCTTCGTGTCGATGGGCACCTCGGGCGTGCTGTTCGTCGTCAACGACCGCTTCCGCCCGAACCCCGCCTCCGCGGTGCATGCCTTCTGCCACGCGCTGCCGCAGCGCTGGCACCAGATGAGCGTGATGCTGACGGCCGCCAGCGCGCTGCGCTGGTTCTGCCAGCTCAGCGGCACGACGGAGGCTGAACTGCTCGAGGAGATCGAAGCGCTGGGCGAGGACGAACTCGCCGCCGCGCCGGTCTTCCTGCCCTACCTGGCAGGCGAGCGCACGCCCCACAACGACCCGTTCGCGACCGGCGCCTTCCACGGCCTGACGCACGAGACGCGCCGCGCGCATGCCGGCTACGCGGTGCTCGAGGGCGTGGCCTTCGGCATGGCCGATGGGCTGGCGGCGCTGCGCGCGGCTGGCACCGACGTGACGCGGCTCTCCATCGTCGGCGGTGGCGCGCGCAGCCGCTTCTGGGCCCAGCTGATGGCCGACGCGCTGGGCGTCGAGATCGTCCGCCATGCCGACGCCGACGCCGGTGGCGCGCTCGGCGCCGCGCGCCTGGGCCGCATGGCCGCGGGCGCCGGCGTCGACGAGTCCTGCCCGCCGCCCCCCATCACCGACCGTTGCACGCCCTCGCCCGCGCGGCGGGACGTGCTCGCCCGACGGCTCGCCGTCTTCCGATCGCTCTACGCGCCCTTGCGCGCCCTGCCGTCGCTCCGGACTTGAGTCCGGACGCGCCGTCGCCTTGAATCAATGAATCCGCCCGCGCGCCCGGCCAGCCATGGCCCGGCCCCGGCCCCGCAACGAACCGCTCCGCAGTCAGTCCCATGAACAGCTACTTCTCCCACATCGCGCCGATCCGCTACCAAGGCCCCGCCACCGACGAGGCCCTGGCCTTCCGCCACTACGACAAGGACCGCATCGTCCTGGGCAAGACCATGGCCGAGCACCTGCGCTTCGCGGTCTGCTACTGGCACAGCTTCTGCTGGAACGGCCTGGATCCGTTCGGCGGCGGCACCTTCGAGCGCCCCTGGTTCCAGGGCGGCTCGCCGATGGAGCTGGCCCGCCAGAAGGCCGATGCCGCCTTCGAGTTCTTCGAGAAGCTGGGCGCGCCCTACTACTGCTTCCACGACCGCGACGTCGCCCCCGAGGGCGCCACGCCCAAGGAAAGCCACGACAACCTGCTGCGCCTGGTCGACGTGCTGGGCGAGCACCAGCAGCGCACCGGCATGAAGCTGCTGTGGGGCACCGCCAACCTGTTCAGCCACCGCCGCTTCATGGCCGGCGCTGCGACCAACCCGGATCCGGAGCTCTTCGGTCTGGCCGCGCTGCAGGTGCGCGACGCGATGGACGCGACGATGCGCCTGGGCGGCGAGAACTACGTGCTGTGGGGCGGCCGCGAAGGCTATGAAACCCTGCTCAACACCGACATGGGCCGCGAGCTCGACCAGATGGGTCGTTTCCTCAACATGGTCGTCGAGTACAAGCACCGCAAGGGCTTCAAGGGCACCATCCTGCTCGAGCCCAAGCCGCGCGAGCCCTCCAAGCACCAGTACGACTTCGACAGCGCCACCGTCTACGGCTTCCTGACCCGCTACGGCCTGGAGAAGGAAGTCAAGGTCAACATCGAGGCCAACCATGCCACGCTGTCGGGCCACAGCTTCGAGCACGAGATCGCCACCGCCGCGGCGCTGGGCATCCTGGGCAGCATCGACATGAACCGCGGCGACCCGCAGCTGGGCTGGGACACCGACCAGTTCCCCAACAACGTGCCCGAGCTGGCGCTGGCGATCTATCACATCCTGCAGGCCGGCGGCCTGGGCAGCGGCGGCTTCAACTTCGACGCCAAGGTGCGCCGCCAGTCCATCGACGCCGAGGACCTCTTCCACGGCCACGTCGGCGGCATGGACGTCTGCGCCCGCGCGCTGCTGGTGGCCGAGCAGATGATCGTCGACGGCCGCCTGGCCGCCCATGTCTCGCAGCGTTATGCCGGCTGGGACACGCCGGCGGCGCGCGAGATCCTCGATGGCCGCGTGCCCCTGGACCAGCTCGCCGATCGCGTGCTGGCCCGCAACACCGATGTCGCGCCGCGATCCGGCCGGCAGGAGTACCTGGAGAACCTCGTCAACCGTTTCGCCGGCTGAGCGCCGGCCGCGGCGGACCGCGTTGTCCAGCGGTCCCCGCCGATCCTCGATCCCGACCGTCCTTCCCCGTTCCCGAGCCCAAGCAGTCCACCTCCCCGCCCGAGGTCACGCCGTCAGAGCGGACCCGCACCTAACAGACTGGAGACATCATGAGCAATCGCCAACGGACCGCCGTATCCGTCGCCGCCGCCCAGGCGGCCGTCCTCCTCGGTGGCCTGGCCGCCGGCATCGCCTTCGCCCAGACGGCGCCCGCGCCCGCCCCCAAGCCGGAGCCCAAGCCCGAAGCGCAGATCGAGACCGTGGTCGTCTCGGGCAAGCGCGCCGCGCTGAGCTCGGCCCAGAAGATCAAGCAGAACTCCGACGAGATCGTCGATTCCATCGTCGCCGACGACATCGGCAAGCTGCCCGACCGCTCGGTCACCGAGGTGCTGCAGCGCATCGTCGGCGTCACCATGGACCGCACCATGGCCAAGGGCGACCCGGAGCACTTCTCGGTCGAAGGCTCCGGCATCAGCATCCGCGGCCTGACCTACGTCCGCTCCGAGATGAACGGCCGCGATTCGTTCTCCGCCAACGGCGGCCGCTCGCTCAACTTCGAGGACGTGCCGCCCGAGCTGATGGCCGCGGTCGACGTCTACAAGAACCCCTCCGCGGAGCAGATCGAAGGTTCGATCGGTGGCCTGGTCAACTTGCGCACCGCGATGCCGTTCGACTTTGACGGCCTCAAGACAGCGTTGTCGCTGCAGACCACCTACTCGGACCTGAAGGAGAAATCCTCGCCGAGCGTCTCCGGCATGGTGAGCAACCGCTGGAAGACCGACCTGGGCGAATTCGGCGCGCTGGTCAACATCGCCAGCTCGCGCAGCGGCACCCGCACCGACGCCTTCCAGGTCGAGCCCTACTACCCGCGCACCGACGCGGTGGTCGGCCAGGATCCCAACACGACGCTGTGGATCCCGAAGGGCTCGCAGTGGCGCACGCTGGAATTCGACCGCAAGCGCCAGGGCCTGTACGGCGCGCTGCAGTGGAAGAAGGACGACGTCGACTCCAGCCTGACCTACTTCCGCAGCAAGTACCGGATGCAGTGGGACGAGCGCGCCATCTTCGCCCAGTCCGACCCCTACAAGCTGCAGGTCGCCAACGGCGAGTTCGGCAAGAACGGCCAGCTGCTCTACGGCACGCTGACCAACAACGATGGCTCCGGCATCAACTTCGGCGCCGACACCCGCAGCGCCTATCGCAACTCCGAGACCCAGGACCTGGCCTGGAAGCTGAACTGGCGCGCCAATGAACAGTGGTCCTTCTCGTCGGACCTGCAGTACATCCGCGCGACCACCGACAGCTTCGACTCCACCGTCGCCACCGGCGTGCAGATGCCCGAGGAGACCATCGACCTGCGCAGCGGTCGGCCGCAACTGATCTTCAGCGACGCGCAACGCGCGGCGCTGGTCGATCCGGCCAACTACTACTGGGCCTTCACGATGGAGCACAAGGACAAGTCCAAGGCCACCGAGAAGGCCTGGAAGGGCGATGCCCGCTACAAGTTCAAGGACGAGGGCTTCCTGCAGGACCTGCGCTTCGGCGTGCGCTTCACCGAGCGCGACGCCACCACCACCAACACGGTGCCGGGCTACAACTGGTCGCCCATCTCCCAGCCCTGGCAGATCGGCTGGGACATCAACCACCTGGCCTTCCTGAACGATCCGCGCTTCAGCGCCGATACCTACGTCCACAACTTCAACAACTTCTTCAGCGGCAAGGCCTCGGTGCCGTCGCTGATCTTCCCGACGGTCTCCACCACCTCGGGGTATCCGGACAGCTACGCCGCGCTGCACAAGTACCACGACATCCTGTGCGCCGAGCAGCATGGCGGCGACACTTCGGCCTGCGCGCCGTGGACGCCGGCCTCCTTCGGCACCGACCCCTCCGGCACCAACAAGCAGCGCGAGCGCACGCAGGCCGCCTTCGCGCAGCTGCGCTTCGGCATGGACGACTGGAAGTACCCGGTGGACGGCAACATCGGCCTGCGCGTGGTGCGCACCGAATCGCGCGCCGACGGCTACACGGTCTTCACCAGCAAGCAGGTGCCCAGCGGCGCCACCGGCGTGCCGGTGCCGGTGATCCCGAACTTCTCGGAAGCCGGCACCTTCAACAACAGCTACACCGACGCGCTGCCCAGCCTGAACCTGCGGATGAAGGCCAGCGAGAAGCTGCAGTTCCGCTTCGCGCTGGGCAAGGGCATCTCGCGGCCCGACTTCAGCCAGCTGCAGGCCTACACGACGATGTCGCAGGACTTCACCTCGACGACGGTCAACGGCCAGACGGTGGTGAGCAACGTGACGCAGACCGGCACGGCCTCGGGCAACCCGATGCTCAAGCCGATCAAGTCGACGCAGGGCGACATCACGGCCGAGTGGTACTTCGACCGCACCGGCTCGCTGACCTTCGCGGCCTTCCACAAGCAGCTCAAGGACATCATCCTCAACCAGACCTTCGTCAAGCAGATCCCCGACGCCACCGGCGCGCTGCAGAACTTCATCACCACCGGCCCGATCAACGGCGCCAAGGGCCGCGCGACCGGTTTCGAGCTCGCCTTCCAGACCTACTTCGACAAGCTGCCGGGCTGGCTGGCGGGCTTCGGCATCCAGGCCAACTACACCTACGTCGACAGCAAGACCAAGCTGTACGACCCGGTGGGCAGCGCCTACTGCTCGGGCGGCAACTCGGCGTCCAACCTCAACCTCAACCTGAACGGTTGCGACACCGACGGCCGCACCTTCGGCAACCTGCCGCTGCAGAACCTGTCGAAGAACGCCTACAACCTGGCGCTGCTGTACGACCGCGGCGACATCTCCGCGCGCCTGGCCTACAGCTGGCGCTCGAAGTATCTGCAGGCGGTCAACGTCAACGGCACGCAGGGCGGCGACGGCACCGACACCAACCCCGACAGCAGCACCAACGGCCAGCGCAACGTGGCCTGGGGCCTGCCGGTGTGGGCCGATGCCTACGGCCAGCTGGATGCGGGCGTGTACTACAAGTTCAACGACCACGTGACCTTCGGTCTCGAGGCGCAGAACCTGACCAACGCGACCTACAAGCAGCTGATGCAGCAGCACATCGGCACCATGGGCCGCGCCTGGTTCGACACCGGCCGCCGCTACACGCTCACCGCCCGGATGAGCTTCTGAGGCCCTGACGCCTCGTTCCCTCCGCCCCGGCTGCGGCGCCCGCGCGCCCGGCCGGGGCCGTCAAGGAAAGGACTGTCCCGGATGACGCCCCGCTCCCGCCCCGCCCACCGTGTCCGCGCCGCCGTGCTGGCGACGCTCGCGGCCCTGACCGCCGCCCTCGCCGGCGCCGCCGCCGCCGCGGAGCTGCCGCGGCTGGTCGAGCGCGAGGGCCGTCATGCGCTGCTGGTGGACGGCAAGCCCTTCCTGGTGCTGGGCGCGCAGGTGCACAACTCGAGCAACTCGGTCGAGGCGCTCCAGCAGGTGTGGCCGGCGGTGGCCGATGCCAAGGCCAACACCGTCGTCGTGCCGGTGGCCTGGGAGCAGGTCGAGCCCGTCGAGGGCCGTTTCGATTTTTCCTTCGTGGACGCCCTGCTCGCGCAGGCGCGCGAACGCGGCGTGCGGGTCGCGCTGCTGTGGTTCGCGACCTGGAAGAACACCAGCCCGCAGTACGCGCCGGCCTGGGTCAAGCTGAACAACACCCGCTTCCCGCGCATGCTCGATGCGCAGGGCAAGCCGAGCTACTGCCTGTCACCCTTCGGTGCCGAAACGCTGGCGGCGGACAAGCGCGCCTTCGTCGCGCTGATGACCCACCTGAAGCAGGTGGACGAAGCGCAGCGCACCGTGATCATGGTGCAGGTGCAGAACGAGGTCGGCACCTACGGCCTGGCGCGCGACCACGGCGCCGCCGCGAATCGCGCCTTCGCCGCCGAGGTGCCGGCCGAGGTGCTGCGGCTGCAGAAGCCCGACCCCGCGCTCCACGGCAAGGCCGGCAAGGCTGACAAGGCAAAGGGCGCCTGGTCCGCCGTCTATGGCGACTACGCCGAGCAGTACTTCCACAGCTGGGCGATCGCGCGCTACATCGGCGAGATCGCCGCGGCCGGCCGCCAGGTCTACGACCTGCCGATGTTCGTCAACAACGCGCTGCGCGACCCGCTGGCACCGATGGCGCCGTGGAAGTCGGACTTCGCCAGCGGCGGCCCGACCCACGACGTGATCGGCATCTACAAGGCCGCCGCGCCGAAGATCGACATCGTCGGCCCCGACATCTACATGCCGGAGTCGGCCAAGGTCGAGGCCATCCTGGGCCAGTTCCAGCGGCGCGACAACGCGCTGTGGGTGCCGGAGATCGGCAACGCCGAGACCTACGCCCGCTACCACTACGCGATCCTGGGCCGTGGCGCGATCGGCGTCGCGCCCTTCGGCGTCGACTACGCCGACTACAGCAACTACCCGCTGGGCTCGCCCTACACCGACCGCCGCATGACCGCGCCGATCGCCGCCGTCTACGGCAGCTTCGCGCCGATGGCCTCGCAGTGGGCGCAATGGTCGCTGGAAGGCCGCACGCACGGCGTGGCCGAAGGCGACGACCGCCAGCCGCAGACCGTCGCGCTCAAGGGCTGGACCGCCAAGGTCAGCTTCGGCGAATGGCAATTCGGCGAGCGCAGCTGGCCGCAGCTGAAGGACGAGGTCCCGCCCTCGGCCGCGAAGCCGTCCGGCGGCGTCGCCATCGCGCAGATCGGCGACGACGAATTCATCGTGACCGGCCAGCGCGCCCGCGTGCGCTTCGAGGGCGATGCGTCGTTCAAGGGGCTGGGCACGATGCTGATCCACGCGCAGGAAGGCCGCTTCGGCCCGGACGGCCGCTGGACCACCTCGCGCAACTGGAACGGCGACCAGGTCGACTGGGGCCTCAACCTGCCGGCGACGCCCACGGTGCTGCGCGTCAAGCTCGGTCGCTACTGATCCTCGAGGAACCGCGCATGCAACGCCGCCGCTTCATCGCCCGCACCGCCGGCCTGGCCGCTGTCAGCGGGGCCCTGCCCGCCGTGCCCGCGCTGTCGGGCGCGCTCGCCGCGACCGTCGCCGGCGGCACCGGCGCCGTCCCCTACGACTGGCGCAGCGTGCCTTTTGGCGGCGGCGGCTTCGTCGACGGCTTCGTCTTCCATCCGCGCGAGGCCGGCCTGCTGTACTGCCGCACCGACATCGGCGGCGCCTACCGCTTCGATCCCAAGGCGCGGCGCTGGTGGCCGCTGCTGGACCACCTCGACAAGGCCGACGCCGACCTGATGGGCGTGCTGAGCGTCGCGGTCGATCCCAACGATGCCGACCGCGTCTACCTCGCCTGCGGGCTTTACCTCGGCAAGGACGTGCGCGATGGCGCGCTGCTCGCGTCCAGCGACCGCGGCCGCACCTGGACCCAGCACGAACTGAAACTGAAGATCGGCGGCAACTCGCCCGGCCGCGGCAGCGGCGAGCGGCTGCAGGTCGACCCCTGGGTGGGCGAGGTGCTCTACCTCGGCAGCTCGCAGGACGGCCTGCTCAAGAGCACCGACCGCGGCCGCAGCTTCCAGCCGCTGGCCTTCCCGGCGAAGCATGTCTCGCTGGTGCTGATCGACCCGGCAAGCGGCGCGGCGGGCAAGGCGGCCTCGCGGCTCTACGTCGGCAGCCACGATCAGGCGGGGCTGTATGTCTCCGAAGACGGCGGCCGCAGCTTCGCCCGCGAGCCCGGCACGCCCGCGATGGCGCCGCAGCGCGCGGCCATCGGGCCCGATGGCGTGCTCTACGTGAGCTTCGCCGGCAGCGACGCGCCGCAGCCCGTCAATCCGAGCTACGCGTCGCGCGGCGCCGTGTGGAAACGCGAGCCGCGCGGCGGCAAGGCTGTCTGGACCGAGATCACGCCCGTCAAGCCCGGCGAAGGGCTGAAGGGCTTCGGCTACTCCGGGCTGGACGTCGACCGCCAGCGGCCCGGTCGCCTGATCGTGTCGACGATCGAGCGCTGGGGCGACGGCGACGACCTCTTCCTCAGCGAGGACGGCGGCAGGAGTTGGACCGCGATCGGCGCCCGCTCCAAGCACGACATCGAGTCCCGCCCCTGGCTCGCCAACTACAAGCGCGCGACGCGCCGGCCCGATCCGATGGGCCACTGGATCGCCGATGTGAAGCTCGATCCGCAGGACGGCGGCCGCGCGGTCTACGGCACCGGCTACGGCGTGTGGATGACCGACTCGCTGGCCGCGGCGACTCGCTCGCCGGCCGGCACGGTGGCGTGGCGCTTCGAGGTCGAGAACCTCGAGGAGACCGCGACGCTGGAGATCAAGAGCCCGTCCGGCGGCGCGACGCTGCTGGCGGCGATGGGCGACGTGTCCGGCGCGGCCTGGGACGACCTGGCGAAGAACCCGTCGACCGGCCTGTTCGCGCCGAGCAACGAGACCAACCGCTCCGTCGACGCGGCCGAGCTGGAGCCGCGCGTGCTGGCGCGCACCTCCGACCATGCGCCGACCGGCGGCTACATCTCCGTCGATGGCGGCGTGAACTGGCGCGCCTTCGGCCCGTCGCCGCGCGACGCGAAGAACGCGCAAGGCCATCGCGCGCCGACCGGTCTGGTGGCCGTCAGCGCCAAGGGCGGTTTCCTGGTGTGGGCGCCGGAGCGCCAGCCGGCGATGTGGTCCAAGGACAAGGGCCGCAGCTGGTCGCTCTGCGAGGGCTGGCCCGCGGAGCGCAGCCCGCTGCTCGCGCCGGTCGCGGACCGCGCGGTGGAAGGCGTCTTCTACCTGCTCGACCGCGCGCAGGGGCGCGTGCTGATGAGCGTCGATGGCGGCCAGCGTTTCCAGCCCGCCGTCAACGGCCTGCCTCAACTCGGCGACTGGCAATACGCGCAGATGCTGTGCGCGCCGGGCCGTGGGCGCGACCTGTGGTTCGCGCTGCCCAACGGCCTCTTCCACCTGCCCGCGGCGGACCAGCCCTTGCAGCCGGTCAAGCCGGTCGCCGAGGCCTGGATGATGGCGCTGGGCAAGGCGGCCGCGGGCGCCCCCTACCACGCGATCTATGTGTGGGGCCGCGTGTCGGTCGGCGGCGCCTCGCCGGTCGAGGGGCTGTTCCGCAGCGACGACGAAGGCCGGAGCTTCATCCGCATCGGTGACGACCTGCACCGCTACGGCCGCCTGCTGTCGATGGCCGCCGATCCGCTGGAGCACGGCACCGTCTTCCTCGCGCCGCATGGACGCGGCATCGTCGTCGGCAAGCCGAGGACGGGCGCATGAACATGCACGGCCCGAGCGCCGCCCATCGGATCGCGCCGGCCACGGGCCCGCTCGCCCGGCTGCTGGTGATCGCGGCGACGACCCTCGCCGCGATCGCGGCGCCTTTGGGTGGTGTGCTGGCCGGCGCGCTGGGTGGCGCGGCAGGCGGCGCGCTGGGTGGCGCGGCAGGCGGCGCCGCGGGCGTGATGCTCCTGGGCGCGCTCGCCCCCGCCGAGGCGATGGCCTCGGAGCTTCGCCTGTTCGAGCGCGCGCCCGCGCCGGACACGCCGGAAGGCTGGGAGCGCCAAGCGCTGCCCATCGGCAACGGTCGACTCGGCGCGATGTTGTTCGGCGGGCTGGCGCGCGACCGGATCCAGTTCAACGAGAACACCTTGTGGGTCGGCGACAGCCGCACCATGGGCGCCTACCAGCCCTTCGGCGACCTGGTGCTGACGCTGCCCGGTCACGACGCCGAGCCCGCGGCGGCCAGCGGCTACCGGCGCGAGCTCGACATCGGCGACGCGCTGCACCGCGTCAGCTACACCCACGGCGGCACGCGCTTCACGCGCGAGGTGCTCGCCAGTCATCCGGCGCAGGCCATCGTGCTGCGCCTGAGCGCCGATCGCGGCGGTCAGTACAGCGGCAGCCTCGCCTTGACCGATCGCCACGGCGCGCGCGTGCTCGCGCACGGCGCCGGCACCGAGGACGGCGCGCGCCTGACGTCCACCGGTGCGCTCCCCAACGGCATGCGCTACGCGGCGCAGGCGCGCGTCATCGCCGAGGGCGGCCTGCTGCGCGTCGAGGGCGGCCGGCTGGTCTTCCAGGGCTGCGACGCCCTGACCATCGTGCTCGGCGCCGGCACCAGCTACCTGCCCGACGCGACCAAGGCCTTCGACAGCGGCATCGATCCGCTGCCGCGCGTCGCCGCACAGGTGACGGCCGCGTCCGCGCAGCCCTGGGCGACGCTGCGCGCGCGCCATGTGGCCGACCACCAGCGCTTCTTCGCGCGGGTCGCGCTCGACCTCGGCCGCAGCGACGACGAGCGTCGCGCGCTGCCGACCGGCGAGCGCCTGCGACGCTACACCGCCGAAGGCGGCGACCCGGAGCTGGAGGCGCTGCACGCGCAGTACGGTCGCTACCTGCTGATCGCCAGCTCGCGGGACTCGCTGCCGGCCAACCTGCAGGGCCTGTGGAACGACAGCCTCACGCCGCCGTGGAGCTCGGACTACCACACCAACATCAATGTCCAGATGAACTACTGGCCGGCGGAGACGGCCAACCTGGCGGAGATGGCGCGGCCCTTCCTCGCCTTCGTCCAGAGCCAGATCCCGATGTACCGGCGCGCGGTGGCCGAGGCCGCCGCGCTCGCGCAGGCCCGTGACGCGGCGAGCGCCAGCGGGGCGGCAAGCGCCGCCGCTTCCAGCGAGCCGATTCCCATCGGCGCCTTCGCCGGCGAAGCCCGGCCGCCCGAGGAACGCTTCCTGACCGCGCAGGGCCGCCCGGTGCGCGGCTGGACCGTGCGCACCGAGTCCAACCCGTTCGGCGGCATGGGCTACCTCTGGAACAAGACCGGCAACGCCTGGTACCTGCAGCACTTCTGGGAGCATTACGCCTTCGGCGGCGACCAGCGCCAGTTGCGCGAGGTCACGCTGCCGCTGATGAAGGAAGTCGTCGCGTTCTGGGAAGACCAGCTCAAGCCGCTGCCCGACGGCCGGCTGGTCGCGCCGATGGGCTGGTCGCCGGAGCATGGCCCGGTCGAGGACGGCGTCAGCTACGACCAGCAGATCCTGTGGGACCTGTTCAACAACGCCGTGGCCGCCGCCGATGCGCTCGGCACCGAGCGCGCCTGGCGCGATCACGTCGCCGCGCTGCGCGACCGCCTCGCCGGGCCGAAGGTCGGCAGCTGGGGCCAGTTGCTCGAGTGGCTGGACGAGAAGCGCGATCCCGTGCTCGACACGCCGGGCGACACCCACCGCCATGTGTCTCACCTGTTCGCGCTGTTCCCGGGACGGCAGATCTCGCCGGCGCGCACGCCCGCGCTGGCCGCCGCGGCGCGTCGCACGCTGCAGGCGCGCGGCGACGCGGGCACCGGCTGGTCGATGGCCTGGAAGATGGCCTTCTGGGCGCGCCTGGGCGATGGCGATCACGCCTACCGCATGCTGCGCGGCCTGCTGGCCACGCCGGGCGCGCGCGCCGCGCAGCAGGCCGGTCCGGGCACCGAGTCCAACAACGCCGGCGGCACCTATCCCAACCTGCTCGACGCGCATCCGCCGTTCCAGATCGACGGCAACTTCGGCTACACCGCCGCGGTCATCGAGATGCTGCTGCAGTCGCATGCCGGCGAGCTCCAGCTGCTGCCCGCGCTGCCCGCGGCCTGGCCGGAGGGCAGCGTCAGCGGACTGCGCGCGCGCGGTGGCGTCGAGGTCGACCTCGCCTGGTCCAAGGGCCGGCTCAGCGCGGTCACGCTGCGCGCGCCGGCGGCCTCGGCGGATGGCTTCACCGGCACGCGGCGCGTGACCGTGCGCGCCGGCACGCACCGCACGACGCTGCAGCTCGAACCCGGCGCAACGCGCCGCCTCGACGCCCGGCTCCGGCCGGTGCGATGACCCCGATGTCCTCGATCGTTTCGCCCCTCCCGCCCCCCGACACCATGAAGTTGAGCCCGATCCTCCTGTCCGCGTCCGCCGCCCTCACCTGCGCGACCACCGGCGCGCAGGCCGCCGACGCGCCGCCCGCGCCCGCCGACGAACTGCGCGTCTTCGTCGGCCAGCCGATGAAGGGCTACCAGCTGACGATCGGCGACTTCGAGCGCAGCGCGCCGCTGACCGGCGATCGCGCCGACTCGCCCCCGGCGCCCAAGCCCGAGTCCCCGAACACCCGGATCTCGGCCCGGCGCAGCGGCAAGGACGGCGCGCGCGACGCGGTCACGATGAGCTGGCAGGACACCTGGTATGCGAGCCTGCGCGTGACCGGCGACACGCCCGTCGACCTGCGGCCTTACCTCGCGCACGGCACGCTGGAGTTCGACATCAACGTCAAGGACCTGAGCCAGGGTGGGCTCTCGTTCAAGCTGGCCTGCGGCGACGGCTGCGAGCGCAAGGTCAATTTCCTGCTGCCGGGCCGCGCGCTCGAAGGCCAGGGGTGGCAGCGGCTGTCCTTCGCGCTGTCGTGCTTCCATCGCGACGGCGACGACTTCAGCCGCGTCACGCTGCCGTTCTCGGTCGAGACCGGCGGCCGCGGCGAGCTGTCGATCGCCAACGTGCGCGTGCTGCGACGCGGCCAGCCCAACGCGGTCTGCCCGAACTACCGCACCGAGTCGGTCACGCCCTCGCCGCTGCTGCAGTCCTGGTCGCTGGACTGGTGGATGCCGCGCCACGAGCAGAAGCTGGCCGCGATCCGCGCGATGCGCGAGGCGGGCAAGAACCCGTCGGTGGTGTTCATCGGCGACTCCATCACTCAGGGCTGGGAGGATGCCGGCAAGGCGGTCTGGGACGAGCACTACGCGCGCTACGACGCGCTGGACCTGGGCTTCGGCGGCGACCACACCGAGAACGTGCTGTGGCGCCTGCAGCATGGCGAGATCGACGGCATCGCGCCCAAGGTCACCGTGCTGATGATCGGCACCAACAACACCGGCGACCGGCAGGACGAGCCGACGGCCACGGCCGCCGGCATCCGCCGCCTGATCGACGAGATCCGCATGCGCCAGCCCGCCAGCAAGATCCTGCTGCTGGCGATCTTCCCGCGCGATCCCAAGCCCGACGGCCGCGGCCGCCGCCTCAACAACGAGATCAATGCGCTGATCCGCGGCTTCGCCGACGGCGAGGTCGTCCACTTCCTCGACATCGGCGCGTCACTGACGAATCCCGACGGCACGCTGTCGGCCGAGGTGATGCCCGATTGGCTGCACCCCTCCGAACGCGGCTACCGCCTCTGGGCGGAAGCGATGAATCCGACGCTGCTGCGTCTCCTTGAAGCCTCCCGCTGAGCCGGCCCTGTCCGCGCCGGCCCCGATCCACCCTGACCCATGAGCAGTCCCTTGAGTTCCACCACCGCTCCCTCGCCGCTGTTCCCGCTGACGCCGCTGCCGGCCTTCGGTTACGCCTCGCCCTTCCCGGCCAGCTTCGTGTTCGGCGTCTCCGCGTCCGCGCCGCAGATCGAGGGCGCCGCCTTCGAAGGCGGCAAGGGCGAGTCCAACTGGGACCGCTTCAGCCGCCAGCCCGGCGCCGTCCATGGCGGCGACACGCTGGACGTGGCCGTCGACCACTACCACCGCTTCGACGATGACTTCGCGCTGATGGCCTCGCTGGGCCTGAAGGACTACCGCATGTCCATCGCCTGGCCGCGCATCATTCCCGACGGCACCGGCGCGGTGAACGAGGAAGGCATCGCCTTCTACCGCCGCCTCTTCGCGAGCATGCGCAAGCACGGCATCACGCCCTGGGTCACGCTGTTCCACTGGGACCTGCCGATGGCGCTGGAGGAGCGCGGCGGCTGGACCTCGCGCGAGACCGTCGACGCCTTCGCGCGTTATGCCGAGGTCGTCGTGACGGCCTTCGCCGATGATGTGAAGCACTGGATCACGCTCAACGAGATCCGCTGCTTCACGATGCTGGCCTACGGCTTCGGCACCAAGGCGCCGGGCCGCCGCGAGCCCGAGGCGGTCGTCAACCAGACTTACCACCACGCGATCGTGGCCCATGGCCACGCGGTGCGCGCGGTGCGCCAGCATGGCGGCCCGGGTGCCCAGGTCGGCCTGACCGACAACTGCGACGTCAGCGTGCCGGTCAGCGAAAGTCCCGAGGACATCGCCGCCGCGACGGCCTGGTTCCGCGACCGCAATGCCCACATCCTGGGCGCGATCCACGCCGGCCACTATCCCGAGTCCTACCTGAAGCGCGTCGGCGCCGCCGCGCCCAAGGTGCTGCCCGGCGACTTCGACCTGATCAGCCAGCCCACCGACTTCCTGGGCCTGAACATCTACACCGGCCACTACGTGCGCGCGGCCGACAACGAACAGGGTTACGAGCAGCTCGCGCTGCCGAAGAACTATCCGCGCGCCGATCCGCCCTGGCTGCACCTGGTGCCGCAGTCGATGTACTGGGCGCCGCGGATGGCGGTGCAGCTCTACGGCCACCGCTCGATCTACATCACCGAGAACGGCTGCGGCTACGACGACGAGCCGGTGACCGACGGCGAATGCCACGACCTGCACCGGCGCGACTTCGTGCGCGGCCACCTGCGCGAGCTGCATCGCGCGATCGGCGACGGCGTGCCGGTGAACGGTTATTTCCTCTGGTCCTTCATCGACAACTTCGAATGGGAGGACGGCTACCAGCGGCGCTTCGGCATCGTGCATTGCGACTACGGCACGCAGGTCCGCACGCCCAAGCTCTCGGCGCGGTATTACGCCCGCATCGTCCAGGAACGCCGCATCCTCTGAGGCCCGCCATGAGCGCCACCAGCCTGACCTCCTCCGACTCCGGCACCGCGCCGGCGCCGCACGTGATCCGTCCCGCCGACCGCGTGCCAATGCCGCAGAAGGTCGGCTACGGGCTCGGCTCGATGATCGACCTGTGGGGCCACTGGCTCTATGCGTCGCTCGCCTTCCACGTCTTCAACGTGTTCCTGGGCGTCGCGCCGGGCCTGATCTCCACGGCGCAGATGATCAAGATCTTCATCGACGCCGCGTCGGATGCGATCTTCGGCTGGATCTCCGACAACACCCGCACCCGCTACGGCCGGCGCCGGCCCTTCATCCTGGTGGGCGGCGTGCTGGCGGGCATCGGCCTGCCGCTGATGTTCGCCGTCGGCCGCGGCTGGACGGACATGCAGTACTTCATGTTCATGGTCATCTCCACCGCCATCTACGTGCCGGTGATGAGCTGCTTCAACATGCCCTGGCTGAGCCTGGGCTCGGAGATGACGCCCGACTATCACGAGCGCACCAACGTGATGTCGATCAAGAACGCGATCCAGAAGGCGCCCGAGCTGGCGATGTTCTTCGCCGCGCAGTTCACGACGCTGGCCTGGTTCCACGACGCCGACGGCAAGCCCGACATCCTGCGCGGCGCGCAGACCTACTGCGCGCTGCTGGGCGCGGTGATGGTGGCGGTGTCCATCGTGATGTTCATGACGGTACGCGAGCGCTACTACGAGAAGCTGGTGGCGCATTCGCAGACGCACATCCCCTTCGCCGACACGCTGTGGCGCACGCTGCGCTGCCGGCCGTTCCGGCACATCCTGGGCATGATGCTGGCCTACGGCATCGGCACGGCGATGGTGTCGGCGCTGGGCTATTACGCCACCGTCTACTACGTCTGCAAGGGCGACATCGCGCTGGCGACCAAGTGGAACACCGCGATGGGCGTGGCGGGCATGGTGTTCGGCTTCCTCGGCATCCCGTTCTTCAACTACATCGCGCGGCGCCACGGCAAGCGCGCGGCGCTGGCGCTGGTGCTGTCGCTGGCGATCTGCGCCTTCATCGGCGACTGGTGGCTCTACGACCCCGAGCGCCCCGCGCTGCAGCTGCTGGCCTGCGGTTTCGTCGCCTTCACCGGCGCGGGCTTCTGGACGCTCTACGGCTCGACGGTGGCCGACGTCATCGACTACGACGAGCTGCAGACCGGCCAGCGCCGCGAGGGCTCGTTCGCGGCCTGCCAGTCGTGGATTTCCAAGGTCGGCATCGCGCTGGGCGTGGGCGCGTCGGGCTGGATCCTGCAGTTCACCGGCTTCGATTCGAAGCTGCCGGTGCAGAGCGACCACGCGATCTTCATGATCCGCATCCTGCTGTCGGCCATCCCGGTGCTGGGCCTGCTGCTGGCGCTGATCTCGGTGTCGCGCTTCGAGCTGACCGAGCGCGGCATGGCCGAGATCCGCGCCCGCCTCGAGGCCCAACGCGGCGCCGTCTGAAGGCGCGCCGGCCGGTGCCGGCGCCCGCTGTCCTTCTGCTGTCCATTGAGCTTTCCAGAGTCCTCACCGGACCATGCGCGCGACCGCGCGCATGCCTCAAGCAAAACACACGGAGACAACGACGATGAAGGCAAGAACCCTGGCCGCGCTGCTGATGGCGGCGACCGGCTTGACGAGCGGACTGGAAGCCGGCGCGCAGAGCTGCTCGCCGACGGCGATCAAGCCCTACGTCAGGGTCGGCAGCGGCGCCTGGAGCAACACCTCGTCGGCGACGGTGGCCGCCGGCGGTACGCTGACGCTCGGACCGCAGCCGACCAGCGGCGGGTCGTGGTCCTGGACCGGCTGCGGCGCATCGGCCAACACGCGCGAGCTGGGCCTGACCGCGAAGGCCAGTTGCACCGCGGTGGCGACGTACACCAACAGCTGCGGCGCCAAGTCGACGCAGAACTTCGTGCTCACCGTGCCCGGCATGCGGGACCTGACCAGCCTGCAGCTGTCCAAGCTGATGGGCGCGGGCTGGAACCTGGGCAACTCGCTGGAGGCCATTGGCGGCGAGACCGCGTGGGGCAATCCGGCGGTGACGCAGTCGATGTTCAACGCGGTGAAGGCGGCCGGCTTCAAGACGGTGCGGATCCCGGTGTCCTGGAAGCAGTACGCCGATGCCAACGACAACATCAGCGCGACCTGGATGGCGCGCGTGACGCAGGTCGTCAACTACGCGCGCAATGCCGGCCTGTACACGATGATCAACATCCACTGGGATGGCGGCTGGATGCAGCCGACCTATGCCCAGCAGTCGGCGGTCAATGCGCGCATCACCAAGTTCTGGACGCAGATCGCCAACAACTTCAAGGGCTACGACGACACGCTGCTGTTCGCGGGCACCAACGAGGTGATGGTCGATGGCGACTACGGCACGCCGACGGTCGAGTACTACACGGTGCAGAACAGCTTCAACCAGACCTTCGTGAACGCGGTGCGTGCGACCGGCGGCAACAACCTGGCGCGCCACCTGATCGTGCAGGGCTTCAACACCAACATCGACCACACGGTGAATTTCGCGACGATGCCCAGTGACTCGGTGGGCCGCCGGCTGATGATGGAAGTGCACTTCTACGATCCCTACAACTTCACGTTGAACCAGAACAGCAGCATCTGGCAATGGGGCGCGGGCGCGACCAGCGCGGCCAACACGGAGACCTGGGCGAACGAGGCCTACATCGACGGCCAGTTCCAGAAGATGAAGACGCGCTTCGTCGACCAGGGCATCCCGGTGATCCTGGGTGAGTTCGGCGCGATCCGCCGCACCGAGTACGCCGGCGCCGAGGCCTACCGCACGGCGTGGGACCGCTACGTGGCGCGCGCGGCGTGGACGCGTGGCGCGGTGCCGGTCTACTGGGACGCGGGTTATCCGAACGACAACCACAGCATGGGGCTGTTCGACCGCAACACCGGCGCGGTGGTCTATCCGTCGATCGTCAGCGGCATCGTCGACGCGGCGAAGTGAGGGTGCGCGCGGCGGCGCTTCCACTTGCCTACGCATGGGAATCCCGCTTGCCGCAGGGCCAGGGGCGGCGAGCGCCAGCCGCCCGGCAGCGCGTCCCGAGGACGCGCCGCTCCCCGCAACGACTCTCCCCCGCACGCCATGCCGCAAGACGATCAGTTGAAGAAGGAAGCCCAGCGCCTCGCCGGTGAAGCCAAGCACCCCAGCGAGAAGCTGCCGACCTACCAGGAGCTGCTGGACAGCGCCATCGAGGACACCTTCCCGGCGAGCGATCCCATCGCTGTCGGCGGGGCGACCAAGATCGCCGAGCCGCACACGACCCTGCGCGACGCGAAGGACTGGACGCTGAAGCCAGGCAGCGAAATGCCGCCGGGCGGCGATGCGGCCCCGACCGCATCGGCCGGCGGGCCGGAGCTGTCCGCGCCCTGCGAGGGTTTCGTCGAGCGCCCGATGACCCTGCAGGCCACCGTCGAGGACGCGGTGCAGGTGCCTCGCGGCCCCTGCACGATCGAGCAGAGCGAGCACCGCGCGGTGCTGCGCTGGACCGAGGACGGCCAGGACCGCTGCGGCTCGATGGCGATCGAGGACTATCGCGACCGCCTCGCCGACGGCGCCTTGCGTCGCGGCGAGCGACGCGACGCGGGATGAGCGACACGAGCTGGCGCATGCATCGAGCTCCGGCTCGGACCGCCGCGGCTGAGGCCGCCGGCTCGCAATCAGCCATCGCACCACGCCCGGCTCAGAGGTCGACTCGCTGAACATTTCAAGCGGAATCGCCGTCCATCGAACGGCTGTTGCGGTGAATCGCGGGAGGCCGGGGAACGCCCGGTCAGCGCCGCGGTTTCGCGGCGAACCAGCGACGCGCGTCGTCGAGGGCCACTGGTGCATCGAACCCGTGATCGCGCAGCAACGCCGCGATCTCCGCTTCGTCGAGCGGCACCAACGCGAAGGCGTGCGTCCACGCGTCATCGCCCATGACATAGCGCAGCGTCATGCGGACTTGTTCGATGCCATCGACGGTGGCGCGCGCCAATGCGGTGACGTCGATCGACAGCTCGCTCGATCGGCTCAGCGGTCCGAGGGCGGCGGTGCGCAGCCAGTGGGCGTCCTGGCATTGAAGGATTAATTGGCCGTGCGGCGCGACATGGCGGGCGGCGGCGGCGATGAAGGCGCGCCGGACGGTGGCATCGGCGTGATTGATGAGGCCGCTGGGCAGGAGCACGACATCGAAGCGCTCGCCGAGATCGAGCCGCTCGATGTCGGCGTGGATGCGGCGCACGCGGTCGGAGACGTGGGCCAGCATCTCCGCGGAGTTGTCGACCCCGGTCACGGTGCAGCCGAAGTCCAGGAGTCGATGGGCGAGCAAGCCGGTGCCGCAACCGAGATCGAGAACGGAAGCACCCGCGAGGAAGTGCGAGCGCAGGTGATCGATCTCGCCGGCATATCTGGCGCGGCGGTAGAGCTCGACGGAGCAGCCGTCGTGGGTTTGGCTACCCGGGCCGGTGCCAGTGAAGTGGGGTTCGCGGGTGGCGTCCATGTTGTTGGTCGCAGTGGCGGGGCGTTCCGGCCAATCGCGTCCGACCATTCGGACGCGAGCGTCATTCTGACCCGGGGTCGCGCCCGACGCGCGTTCCGATGATTGAGGCAAGGCCCATCCCCGGTTCCGTTTAGACGCGCCTGTCTTGTTTAGTAAATCCAGATAAAGACAGCGCTGGACAACCGTTCCGATTGACCCTCGCGGCAGGGCCGATCTATAACGAAACCCCGATGACAGAACGACTGGCGGGCAAGCTCGTCTTAGAGACCGTTCTTCACGAGGTGTTTAGTAAATGTTCACGCGTCCATGAGCCAAGTCACGATCCGAGACATCGCGCAGGCGACCGGTCTGTCGTCCGGCACCATTTCGCGCGCGCTCAAGAACCAGGCGGGCATGACCGATGCCACCCGTCTCAAGGTCCAGGACGCGGCCCAGCGGATGGGCTACGACTTCTCCCAGCTGCGCAAGGTGCGCATCCGGCGCATCGCCTTCCTGCTGCACAGCCAGCACAACACGCTGGCCTCCAGCCCCTTCTTCTCGCCGGTCCTGCATGGCGCCGAGGAAGCCTGCCGGCGCGAGGGCATCGCCCTGTCCTTCAACGTGGTCGGTCCCGCCGCGCCGGTGATGGAGCAGATCCGGCTGCATCAGCCCGACGCCCTGCTGTGCGCCGGCTTCTTCGAACCGGAAGTGCTCGCCGCGCTGAAGCAGACCGGCAAGCCCATGGTGCTGATCGACATGCAGCAACGGGGCTTCACCTCGGTCAATCCGGACAACGCGATGGGCGGCTACCTCGCCACCCGGCATCTGCTGCGCAGCGGCCGCCGGCGGATCGCGATGCTGTCCGGGTCGCTGGCGCACTTCAGCATCGAGCAGCGCAACCGCGGCTTCCGTCGTGCGCTCTTCGAGTCCAGGACGCTGGCCGATCCCGACCTCGAGGTCATCGTTCCTCAACTGGGCGACGGCGACAGCGGCGTCGTCGAGGCGATGCAGCGCCTGCTCAGCCTGCCCAGGCCGCCCGACGCCGTGCTTTGCTACAACGACAGCACGGCCCTCGTGGCGATGGCCCATTGCCGCGGCCAGGGCATCAAGGTGCCGCAGGACATCGCCATCGTCGGCTTCGACGACATCAGCGGCGCCGCCACCAGCGTGCCGCCGCTCAGCACGCTGCGGGTGGACAAGGAGGCGCTCGGCGCCGCCGGCGTCGACCTGCTGCTGCGGCTCAAGCCCGAGGACCCCATCGAGGAACTCGTCCTGCCGGTCGACCTGGTCGTGCGTGAAAGCAGCTGCGACGACTAGCGCCCTGCCTCCCGCGTCCCCCGAGCCACTGCGGGCCGGCCTCGCGGCGTGACACCGCAAGGCCTTGACCCCCTGACGCTTCGACGCAGCGACGCAGCGAAGGCGTCACGGCGATCCCATCACGAGACGGAGACAACATGGAACACGTATCCCCCCGCCCCGCCGCGGCCGCATCGGGCGCGGCCGCCGGACCCGCCACCAGTGACAGCGGCCACAGCGGCGCGCTGGTCATCGTCACGGTGCTGTTCTTCATGTGGGGGCTGATCACCTCGCTGAACGACATCCTCATCCCCCACCTCAAGGCCATCTACACGCTGAGCTACGTGCAGGCGATGATGGTGCAGTTCTGCTTCTTCGGCGCCTACTTCATCGTCTCGCTGCCCGCGGGCGCGCTGATCCGGCGCCTGGGTTACCAGCGGGGCGCGGTGGCGGGTCTGCTGATCGCGGCCGTGGGCTGCGCGCTGTTCTACCCGGCCTCCTTCGGCGGCTACGGCCTGTTCCTGCTGGCCTTCTTCGTGCTGGCCTCGGGCATCACGGTCCTGCAGGTCGCCGCCAATCCGTACGTGACCGTGCTCGGTCCGGCCCGCACGGCCTCGAGCCGCCTCAACCTCACCCAGGCCTTCAACTCGCTGGGCACCACCATCGGTCCCGCCGCCGGCGGCCTGCTGATCCTGTCCATCTCCGGCGCCGCCGCCGGCGCGGCGTCCACCGTGCGCGGCCCCTATCTCGCGCTGGCCGCCGCGCTCGCGCTGCTGGCGCTGTTCTTCCTGAAGGCCAGGCTGCCGCGCATCGAGGACGGCGAGGACCTCGCCCTGGACGGCGAAGGCCACGGCTCGGCCTGGGCGCACCGCCATCTGGTGCTTGGGGCGATCGGCATCTTCCTGTACGTGGGCGCGGAAGTGAGCATCGGCAGCTTCCTCATCAACTTCCTGGGCGAAGGCAACATCGCCGGCCTGGCGCATGCCGACGCCGCGAGCTACGTCAGCCTGTACTGGGCCGGCGCAATGGTCGGACGCTTCATCGGCTTCGTCGTGATGCGCTCGGTGAGCCCGGGCCGGACGCTGGCCTTCAATGCGCTGGTGGCGATCGCGCTGGTGCTGACCGCCACCTTCGGCCACGGCAGCGTCGCGATGTGGGCCATCCTGGCCGTGGGCCTGTGCAACTCCATCATGTTCCCCACCGTCTTCAGCATGGCCATCCACGGCCTGGGCCGGCACACCGGCCAGGGCTCCGGCATCCTGTGCATGGCCATCGTCGGCGGCGCCATCGTGCCCTTCGCGCAGGGCGCGCTGGCCGACCACCTGGGCGTGCAGCTGTCCTTCCTGCTGCCGGCCGCCTGCTATGCGTTCATCCTCTACTTCGGGGCGCGCTACGCCTCGATGTACGTGAAGCAGTGAGGCTCAGACGGCCGCTGGCGGCCGCGACGCCAGCGCCGCGCCGAAGCCGGGATCGGGCTCGGCCCCCATCGTGAACACCAGCCGGCCGCCCTGCATCAGGCTGGCGTGGTCGATCCAGCTGCGCGTGTGCGGCTGCCCCCGCCAGGTCACCGACTGCACGTAGATCCGGTCGAGGCCGTTGCCGCGCGCCTCGATCTCCAGCGTCCTGCCACCCGGCAGGGCCAGTTCGGCGCGCTCCACCAACGGGCTGCCGAAGACATAACGCGCGCTGACCGGATCCACCGGGTACAGCCCCAGCGCGCTGAGCACCAGCCAGGCCGACATCTGCCCGCAGTCCTCGTTGCCGGACAGGCCGTCGGGCCGGTCGCTGTAGAGCGTGTCCATGATCTGCCGCACGCGCGCCTGCGTCTTCCAGGGCTGGCCTGCGTAGGCATAGAGATACGCGATGTGGTGGCTGGGTTCGTTGCCATGGGCGTACTGGCCGATCAGCCCCGAGATGTCGGGCGGCGCGCCGGGCAGTTGTTCCGAGCTCGTGGTGAACAGCGCATCGAGCTGGGCGACGAAGGCAGCCTCGCCGCCGAAGAGCGCCATGTAGCCGGCCACGTCGTGCTGGTTGAGGAAGGTGGCCTGCCAGGCATTGGACTCGGTGAAGTCGCGCCAGCGATCCGAATGGCCCAGCGCCCGCGGATCGAAGGGCTCAGCCCAGCGGCCGTCGGCCAGGCGCGGCCGCACGAAGCGCAGCGCCGGATCGAAGACATGGCGATAGTTCAGCGAACGCTCGCGCAGCAGCGCCGCGTCCGCCTCGGCCCCCACGCCGCGCGCGAGGCGGGCCAGCGCCCAGTCGTCGTAGGCGTACTCGAGGGTCTTGCTGGCCGCCTCCTCCTCGCGGTCGGACGGGATGAAACCCAGCCGGCGGTAATCGGGCAGACCGCGGTACGCGTCGTCCATCGCACGCTGGCGCCACAGCGGCCAGGCGCGCTGGAAGTCGATGCCGGCGAAGCCCTTGGCCTGGGCCTCGGCCAGCACCACCGCCGAGTGGTAGCCGATCATGCAGCCGGTCTCGCGGCCGTGCAGCGGCCACACCGGCACGCCTTGATCGCTCTGCTCCGCCATGCGGATGAGGCTGTTGACCAGGTCCGGCACGCGCGCCGGCGTGAGCATCGTCAGCAGCGGATGCAGGCTGCGGTAGGTGTCCCACAGCGAGTACTGCGTGTAGTTGCGCTCGCCCGGCGCGAGCTGATGCACGCGCAGGTCCATGCCGCGGTACTGGCCGTCCACGTCGCTGAACAGGGTCGGTGCGAGCAGGCTGTGATACAGCGCGGTGTAGAGCATGCGCTGATGCCGCTCGTCGAAGGTCCGCAGCCGCAGCGCGGCGAGCTCGCGTTCCCAGGCCGCGCTGGCCGACGCGCGCACCTGCTCGAAGTCCCAGCCGGGCAGTTCCTCGCGCAGATTGCGCAGCGCGCCCTCCGCGCTGACGTAGGAGATGCCGCACTTGACCAGCAGCGGCTCGCCCGCTTCCGAGCGCCAGTGCAGCGCCGCCAGCAGCTGCGTGCCGCGTGAAATCCGCGTCGACGCGCCGTCCGCGCCGTTGCCGTTGAACACCTCGAAGCGCTCGAAGGGCCGCGAGAACTGCATCGCGAAGTAGACCTGCCGGCCCTGCGCCCACTGGTCGACCGCTCGGCCGCCGAGCAGCGTGTCGTCGCCGACCACCTCCAGCTCGGCCCAGGGCACGCGCGTGGGCACGCCCGGCTTGTCCTGCATGCCATGACGCAGGTCCACCATCAGATGGCTGCGCGTGTGCGGGCCGAAGCGGTAGCGATGCAGACCGACGCGCTCGGTGGCGGTGAGCTCGACAGTGACATCGCGATCGCGCAGCGCGACGCGGTAGTAGCCGGGCTCGGCAGACTGATCCTGATGCGTGAACGGCGCGCGCCAGCCCAGCTCCGGATTGCCGGGCGGTCCGGGTTGCCGCCGCACCTCGCCGACGCAGGGCATCACCAGCACGTCCAGCAGGTCACCGATGCCGGTGCCGCTGAGGTGCGTGTGGGAGAAGCCCATGATCGAGCGGTCCTTGTCGTGGTAGCCCGAGCAGGCGTCCCAGTCCGCGTTGTAGGTGTCGGGCCCCAGCTGCACCATGCCGAAGGGCCGCGTGGCGGCCGGCGTGGTGTGGCCGTGATCGCCGGTGCCGATGAACACGTCGACGTGGCGGGTGAGGCGCTCGTCCGCGGGAACGCCCGGGGACAGGGCCTGGCGCGCGGGGCCGGCGCAGCCGGTCAGCGGCAGGCCGGTGGCGAGCGCCATCTTGAGCAGGTCGCGGCGTGAGGTCATGGATCAGCTCGATTGCAGCAGCGCGGGCCGATGCCGCGCCAGGTTCAGGATCAGTTCGCCGAACAGGCCGTTGGCCCAGGCAAACCAGGGGCGGGTGAAATGCGCGGCGTCGTCCTGGTCGAAGGCCTCGTGCATGAAGCCGGTGCCCGCATGGCTGGCCTGGAGCCAGCGCAGGCACTGGCGGATCTCCGCGTCGCCCGCGGCCGTGGCGGGCGCGGTCAGTGCCTTCATGGTGAGGGACATCGGCCAGATCATGCGCAGGCCCTCGTGCGGCCCGCCGGTGCCCTCGGCCACGCGGCCGCGGAAGAAGTACGGGTTGTCCGGGCTCCAGGCCCGCGCGCGCGTGCGGCGGTAGAGCGCGTCGTCGACCGCGCAGACGCCCAGGTAGGGCAGGCTCAGCAGGCTGGGCGCGTTGGCGTCGTCCATGAAGAACTGGTTGCCGAAGCCGTCGACCTCATAGGCCCAGACCTCGCCCGCCGGCGTGCGCAGCCGCGCGTGGCGGCGCAGCGCGGCCGCGACCTCATCGGCCAGGGCCTTGGCCTCGCTGGCCAGCGCGGCGTCGTGCAGCACCGCGTCCGCCATCGCCGCGAGCTGACGCAGCGACACGACGGCGAACAGGTTGGCCGGCACCAGGAACGGGAAGACGCAGGCGTCGTCCGACGGCCGGAACATCGAATGGATCAGCCCCACCGGCCGGCCCGGATGGCCATAGCCATCGAGGACCAGCGTCTCGGTGGCGGCCTCGGCCTTGCGCTGGAAGCGGTAGGGACCGGGACCGGTCTTGCGCTGCTGCTCGCGCATCGTGCGCAGCACCGCGCGCATCGCCTCGGCCCATTGCGCGTCGAAGGGCGCGGTGTCGCCGGTGGCGCGCCAGTAGCCGTGGGCCAGGCGGATGGGCCAGCACAGCGAGTCCAGCTCCCACTTGCGTTCGGACACGCCGGGCCGCATCTCGGTCAGGTCGCCGATGGCCCACTTGAGCTGCGTGCGGGCCTGAGGATCCTCGAGGAAGGCATTGGCGTAGGGATCGATCAACAGGCAGCGCGCGTGGCGATGGATGACGCCGCGGATCAGACGCCGCAGCGCATCGTCCTCACGCGCGAAGGGCAGGTAGGGCCAGACCTGGGCCGACGAGTCGCGCAACCACATCGCGTCGATGTCGCCGGTGATGACGAAGGTGTCGGGCTTGCCGTCGACGGTGCCCTCGGTCACCGTGGTGTCCAGCGTGTTGGGCAGGCAGTTGCCGAACATCCAGGCCAGCTCCGGATCGCCGATGCGGCGCTGCAGGTCCGCGATGGCGGCGTCGACAGCAGGGCTGCTGAAGCGGCGCTGAGCGGGCGGAGGCCGCGAGCTGGCGAAGCGCGCATCCGAACCAGGGGGGCGATCGGCCGCCAGCGCGCGGGCCATGCCCAGACCGCTCAGTCCACCGGCCAGGCCGAGCCCGAGCAGCGCGCGCCGCGCCGGCGAATCGATCATGCTGACTCCCTTCATCGCGGCAGCTCCTGCCGGCCCTGGATCTCGAAGCTGGCGCGCAGCACCTCGGCATGGCCGGGCTGGCCGCCGCCCACCGCGAGGCGGTAGCGGCCCGGCAGCACCGCGCGCACGCCTGACGCGTCGACCTGGCTGAGCGCGCGGGCATCGAGCTCGAAGCGCAGCGTTCGGCGCTCGCCGGCCTTCAGCGGCACGCGCTGGAAGGCCACCAGCGCGTGCGCCGGCGCCACGGCCAGCGGCGTCTCGGGCTCGAGGTAGACCTGCGCCACTTCGTCGCCATGGCGATCGCCGGCGTTGGCCACCTCGACCTCGACCGTGAGCGCCTCACCCGCGTTCAGCACCGCGCTCGACACGCGCGGCGCCTGGTAGGCGAACCGGGTGTAACTCAGCCCATGCCCGAAGGCCCACAGCGGCGAGCCCTTGAAGTAGCGATAGGTGCGGCCCTGCATGCCGTAGTCGGCGAAGGGCGGCAGGTCCTGCGCCGAGCGGTAGAAGGTCACCGGCAGCCGCCCCGCCGGGTTGTTGATCCCCAGCAGCGTCTCCGCGATCGCCTGCCCGCCGGCCTCGCCCGGATACCAGGCGGCCAGCACCGCGTCCGCGTGCTCGGAGGCCCAGCGCAGCGCCACCGCGCTGCCCGACTGCAGCACCACGACCAGCGGCTTGCCGGTCGCCTGCACCGCCTGGAGCAGGCGCTCCTGCGCCGCCGGCAGGTCCAGCGAACTGCGGTCCCCGCCATCGAAGCCGGGTACCTCCAGCTGCAGCTGCTCGCCTTCCAGATCGGGCGACAAGCCGACGAAGGCCACGATGGCATCGGCTTGGCGCGCGGCCGCCACCGCCTGCGCCAGTTGCGCATCGGCCGGCGCCTGCCAGCGCAGCGACAGCCCCTGATCCTCACCCGTATGCAGCCACTCCACGCGCAGCGTCCGGGGGCGCCGGTCCGTGACCTTGACGCTGACGGCGGCCTGATCGCCGTCGCCGTCCTGCAGCAGCTTGCCGTCGAGGTAGAGGCGAACGCGGTCATAGCCGTCGCAATCGAAGCAGCGCTCCACGCGCAGGCCCAGCCGGTACTCTCCGGGTGCCGGCGGCAGGAACTGCCCCGACCAGCGCACCGAGTACCCGCGCGGTGGCAAGCCCGCCGCGGGCGGCGCCCGGTTGAAGTCGAGGTTCAAGGTCGCATCGTCGCTGGCTGCGACAGGGTGGCCGGCGAGGGTCGCGTTGGCGAAGACCTCGCGGCGCAGGCCGGGCCTTCCCTGCGGCGTGCGCAGCGCCGCCTGCGGCACGGCTACCGGCACGCCCTCGGCCAGCGCGGAGCCCTGGGCGGCGACCACGCGCGAGGGCCCGAGCGCCTGGCGCAGACCAGCCAGCGGCGTGATCGGATCGGCCGCCACGCCGTGGTAGTTGGCGTGCAGGTCCTCGAGCAGCTCGGCGGTCGGACCAACGACGGCCACGCGGCCGCGCGGCGACAGCGGCAGCACGCCGTTGTTCTTCAACAGGACCATGGACTCGCGCGCGGCGCGCAGCGCCAGCGCGCGACCCGCGGCCCAGTCGATGGACGGCGCGGCGCTCGCGGGCGAGAACAGGCCCAGCCGCAGACGGGCCTCGAAGAGACGCCGCAGCGCGCGATCCAGGTCGGCTTCGCTGACGCGGCCGTTCTCCACCGCGCGGCCCAGCGCGGCGAAGCTGCGGCCGCAGTTCAGGTCGGTGCCCGCCTGCAGCGCGCGCGCCGAGGCCTCCGCGTCATCGGGCGTGGTCTTGTGGAAGAGCGTCATGTCCTCGACCGCGTCGCAGTCAGTCACGACGAAGCCCTGGAAGCCCCAGTCGCGGCGCAGCCGCTCCTGCAGCAGCGCCGTGTTCGCGCAGGCGGGCGTGCCGTCCAGCGCGTTGTAGGCGCACATGACCGAGCCGGCGTGCGCCTGCGTCACCGCGGCCCGGAAGGCCGGCAGATAGCTGTCCTCCAGATCGTGGGCCGACGGGTTGACGTTGAACGCGTGGCGCTCCTTCTCCGGCCCGCTGTGCACGGCGAAATGCTTGGGCGTGGCGATGACCAGCGGGCGGCGCTCGTCGGGGCCTTGCAGCCCTTGCACGAAGGCCACGCCCAGGCGCGCGGTGAGGACCGGATCCTCGCCATAGGTCTCCTGCCCGCGGCCCCAGCGCGGATCGCGGAACAGGTTGATGTTGGGCGACCAGATCGTCAGGCCGCCGTAGCGGGCGGAGTCGCGCGACACGCCCGGCGGCGGCGGCGCGGACTTGGCCCGCGCCTGCGCGGCGATCACGCCGCCCACCGCGTGCAGCAGCGGCGCGTCCCAGCTCGCGGCCAGACCGATGGCCTGCGGGAAGACCGTGGCCCGGCCGTTGCGCGCCAAGCCATGCAGGCCTTCGCTCCACCAGCCATAGGCCGGCACGCCCAGACGCTCGATGGCGGGCGCGCCGTCCTGCAACTGGGCGATCTTCTCGGCCAGGCTGAGCCGGCTCACCAGATCGGCGGCGCGCTCGGCGTCGCCCAGACGGACGTCGAGATAGGGCGGCACCGTCGGCGATGTCGGCGCTGACAGCGCCGGCTCGGCGGCCGTTGCCATCGATGCCGGCAGCACGGCCGCGAAACACAGCCACGGCATCACGTGCATGCCGCGCCCCCCGCGGCGCTTCGGCGCCGCCGGTGAAAGGGAAAGCGCGCGCCTGACGGCGTCAGCCCAGGCGGCGCGGGTCCAGTTGCACATGCCGGATGTGGCTCCGTTGGTAGGTGTAGGTGAGATGCACGAGACCATCGCGTGTCTGGATGGCGGCGGGATAGGAGAACTCCTGGCCGGGCTCGTCCTCCAGCGTCGCGACGGTGCGCCATGCATGGCCGCCGTCGCTGGACAGCGCCAGGTCCAGCCGGTCCCGGCCGACCCACCAGTCGTTTCCCTGCTCGCGCGGATTGAAGACCATCAGGATGCGGCCATCGGCCAGGCCCAGGGCCTCGATGCCGGCATTGGGATTGGGCAGCGAGGTCAGCGCAGCGGCCGACCAGCTGCGCCCGCCATCGCGCGAGCGCGTGACGGCGATGCGGTTCGCCCGGCTGCGCGCGAAGGCCAGCACACTGCCATCGGGCCGAACGACGAGGCTGGGCTGGATCAGCCCGTAGCCCTTCGGATCGGCCACCGGCACGTTGGGCAGCCAACTCCGGCCCAGGTCCCGGCTGCGCTCCATGTGCAGGCGCCAGCGGCCCGCTTCGTCTTCGGTGCTGGACGGGCACAGCAGCGTGCCGTCCGCGAGCATCAGCGGCTTGCTGCGGATCGGACCCAGCACGCCGTCAGGCAGCCGGCGCGGCGAGGACCAGTGGTCGCCGCCATCGTCCGAGGTGATGAGTTCGCCCCACCACTGCCGTGGATCGGGGCCGACCTTGTAGAAGAGCAGCAGCGTGCCGCCGCGCGCGGCGCTGGCCTGGAACAGGACCGGGTTCCAGGTGGGCAACGGACTGCCGTCCGGCTGCACGCCGTCCGCGATCGCGCGAGGCGCGCTCCAGGCACCGGCCCGCAAGCGCGAGCACCAGATGCGCACATCGGGCGCGCGCTCCGCGGTGCCGCCGAACCAGGCGGCCATCAGGCTGCCGTCTGGCAGTTCCACGAGCGTGGACGCATGCACCTGCGGCGTGGCCGGCCGCTCGTCGATGAAACGCTTGTGGAGTTCGAGCTCCGCGCTCCAGGCGCGCGGCCCGGCCGCGCCCGCCAGCGCCGCGCCCAGCAGCTGCCTTCGGGACAGACCGGGCACTCGCCGCGTCATAGCGCCTGCCGCAGCGCGGCGATGCGCGCGGCGTCGATGCCGGACGCGAAACTGCCGCCCGCTCGCGCGCCGCTGCCCACGTGGTACTGCCGCGCGCCGATGCGGCGATGCAGCGCGGCCAGGTTGCCCGCGTGCACGCCCGCGCCCACCAGCGGCTCGACGCCCTCGCCCAGACGCCAGCGCGTCACGAGTTGCGCGAGCAGTTCGGCGCCCTCCTCCGCGATGGGCGCGCCCCCCGAGCTCAGCAATTGCGTCACCGCGCCGCGATAGGCGCTCAGCTCGCTGAAGGCGCGGACCGGATCGCGCGCCTCGTCGAAGGCACGATGGAAGGTCAGCGGCAGGCCATCGGCCCATCGCAGCACCTGGTCCAGGGCCGCGCGGTCGATGTCGCCATCGGCCGTCAATGCGCCGAAGACCAGGCCATGCGCGCCGGCGTCGCGCACCATCGCCACGCCCTCGCGCACCTGGCGCATGTCGGCCTCGTCGTAGCAGAAGGACCGGGCGTGGGGCCGCACCATGACCATCACCGGCAGACGGCACTGCCGCACCACCTCGTCCACCACCTGCGCGCTGGGCGTGAGCCCGCCCTGCGCCATGTCGGACACCAGCTCGATGCGGTCCGCGCCGGCGGCCTCGGCCTCGCAGGCGTCCCGGGCCGTCAAGGCGATGACCTCGATGAACAGGGGCGCGCCGGTCATGGAGCGGCGAACAGTTTGAACTCGCGGATGGCAGCGACGCCGACGCTGTTGGTGATGCGCAGCCGCACGCGGCGCGCGTTCACCGGCGCGAAGCGGTCGATCTTCATGTGCCCGACCGCCTGCGCCTGCGCCAGCGTGACCCAGCGGCCCCCGTCCCAGGCCTCGATCCGGTAGCCGCGCACATGCTGGCCGTCCTCCAGGCGCTCCATGGTCAGCGCGCGGTCGATCGTCACCGTCTTGCCGAGGTCCACCTCCAGCACGCCGCGGTTGGCCTCGGTGACGGTCCAGAAGGTGTCGTCGTCGTTGTCCAGCGCGGCCTGCGCGCGCGCATCGGTCTTGACGTGCGTCGCCGCCACATTGGCGGCGTTCCCGTAGCGCCGCTCCAGGGCCTGTCCGAACTCGGCCAGGCGCGTCACGTCCGCGTCGGGCAGCAGGCCGTGCCGGTCGGGCGCGATGCCCAGCACCAGCTGACCGCCGCGGCCCACGCTGTCCTCGTAGTTGCGCATCAGCTCGTCCACCGTCTTCAGCGACGCGGCGAATTCCGGCTTCGAGTTCCAGAACCAGAAGTCCTTGTGCAGCGGCGTGTCGACCTCCACCGGTCGCCAGCGCAGCTGGCCGTGGCGGTCGATGACGTTCCAGTTCTCGCCCTCGATGACGCCGACCTCGTTGCCGACCCAGCGGATGTCGCCGTACTCGAACAGCGCGGTGTCGGCGAACACCATGGCATTGGGCTGATAGGTGCGCAGCTTCGCCACGTAGTGCTCGAAGTCGTAGACATGCCCGTCGCTGCCCGCGCCGTCCAGCCACCACTCGACCAGCGGGCCGTAGCCCGAGGCCAGCTCGACCAGCTGGCCGGCGTAGAAGACGTCATAGGCCTTGGAATCGGCGTAGCGGGGCTCGTGCCGGTCCCAGGGCGACAGATAGACGCCCATGCCCATGCCTTCGCGCTTCACCGCCTCCGCGGTCATGCGGACCAGGTCGCCCTGGCCGTTCAGCCACGGGCTGGACTTGACCGAGTAATCGCTCTGCTGCGTCGGCCACAGCGCGAAGCCGTCGTGGTGCTTGGCCACCAGCACCAGGTAATTGGCGCCCGCCGACTTGGCCGCGCGGGCCCACTGGCCGGGATCGACGCGGTCGGGATTGAACACGGCGGCCGGCGCCTTGCCGTCGCCCCATTCGCGGTCCAGGAAGGTGTTGGTGCCGAAGTGCACCAGCACGCCGAAGCCGCGGTTCTGCCAGGCCACCTGCTGCGGCGACGGGGTCGTCGCCGAGAACGAGTCCGCGGCGCATGCGGCCGTCCAGGGCGCCGCCATCGTGGCCATGCCCAGCGCCACGCCAAGCGCCGGCAGCCTCTTGATCAACGATCGGTACATCTCGGGATCCATCACGGTCACAGGAAAGGGCCGGCCGGCTCGCGCGAGCCGGCCGGCCCCGGTCACGTCACGCTCAGAGCTTGAAGTTCATGCCCAGCATGATGGTCCGGCCGTTCTTGTAGAAGCCGGTGGGCGCGTCCTTGTTGCCGCTGAACTGGTAGTAGGTCTGGTCCAGCAGGTTGGTCGCGCTCAGGCTGATGCCGATCTTCTTCGTGATCTCGTACGAGGCCGACAGGTCCAGCTGCTTGTACTGGTCGGTGAAGTCCTGCGAGTTCAGGCGGCCGATCTGCGTGAAGTACTGCGAGCGCCAGCTGTAGACCAGGCGCGCGGTGAAGCCCGCGTATTCGAAGTACGGAATGATGTTGACCGTGTTCTTCGACAGGTAGGGCAGATTCAGGCCTTCGCCGGTGTCGGCCTTGGCATAGGTGTAGTTGCCCTGCAGGCCGAAGCCGTAGCCCAGGTTCTGCTGGTACATCAGCGACAGGCCCTTGACCTTGGCCGAGCTGGCGTTCACCGGCGAGCTGATCGAGAAGGTCCGGTTGTCGATGACGCGGTCGTTCGTCACGTTCACGACGTAGTTGCTGACGTCGCGGTAGAAGAACTCGGCGCCCACCATGCTCTGCGGCGCGAAATACCACTCGCCGGCCAGGTCGAAGTTGGTCGACTCGTAGGGCTTCAGGCCGGGATTGCCGCCGCTGCCGGTACCCTTGACCAGGTCCAGGTTGGTCGCGCCCGCGAGGTCCGAGTAGCGCGGCCGCGCCAGCACCTTCGCGACCGAGAAGCGCAGCACCTTGCTCGAATCCAGGTCGTAGGCGGCGTTGAAGCTGGGCAGCAGCTTGTTGTAGCTGGTGTCCGTCGTGGTCGGCGCGTAGGTCGTGCCGCCGTCGTTGGAGAGGTAGTAGTTCGAATCGTCCTTGGTGTGCACGTAGCGCAGGCCGAAGTTGCCGCGCAGGCCACCGACGTCGTAGTTGAACTGGGTGTAGAGATTCGACGTGGTCTCGCGCACGCTGAAGGTCGAGCCGTAGTCGATGTTGAACGGCCCTTGCGGCTGATTCAGCAGATAGCTCTTGACCTGTCCCAGATCGGCGGTGGGCCAGTTGCGGATGTCGCCGCTGACGTCCAGGCCGTCGTACAGCCCGGACGGCGCATTCGAGTTGCCGAACTGGTCCAGCGTGATGTCGCTGGTGGTGTTGATGCGATTGCCGCGCGCGTTGACACCGTTGTCGTGCTTGATGAACTTGGCGCCGACCATCACTTCGTTGATGGGCCCCAGGTCCAGCTTGTGGGACAGGTCGACCTGGCCATAGCGTTCGCGGTCGCTGCTCTCGGCGTAGTAGATGCCGCCGGCCTGGTACTTGCCGTCGATCTGCGCACCCGGCGCGGACCCCGCCGGCGCGCCCGGCAGGCCCCAGTTGGAACGGCTGCCGTCGTCGTAGACGATGCCGGCCTGCTTGGGACCGTAGTTGAAGGAGTAGCCGCCCGACTTCAGCAAATACTTCATCAGGTATTCCGGCGACTTGCCGCCGGAAGCCGAGGTGTAGCCGACCTGGCTGGAAAGCTTCCAGTCGTCGGCCTTGTACTCGTGCTGCAGGTTCAGGCTCTTGGTGACGACGGTGGACTCGCGGTAGTTCGCGTCCAGCTCGGCATAGGGCTGGTTGCCATTGCCGGCGCCGGCCGTCACGGTCGCCGCGGTGATCAGGCCGTTGTTGACCGTGGCCTTGGTGATCTTGTCGATGTCGCCGCAGCCGGGGCAGGCATAACGCGCCTCGCTGTAGTTGTTGTACTGGCCGTGGACATAGATGCCGGTCAGGTTGAACTCGTTGCGGGTATCGGGCTTCCATTGCAGCGCGCCCTGCAGACTGTCGCGCTGGCGCGTCTGCTGGAAGAAATCGCTGTCGATGGCCACCGGCATGCGCGCGGTCTGCGGATCGCCGCTGCCGGAGATCTGCGCCGTCGGGCTGATGCCGTTGCCGGTGGTGTAGCCGAAGAACTCGATGCCGGCCTGCGACAGCGTCTGCTTGTCATGCGAGGCGGCGATCAGCGCGCCGAAGTCGTTGCTCTCGTTCTTCCAGCTGTACAGCACCGAGCCGCGCGGATTGCCGTCCTTGGAGCGGTCGTTGTAGCTGTAGCCCAGCGAGCCGCGCAGCGTGTTGGCCGGCAGGTCCAGCGGCTTGCGGGTGTGGATGATCACGGTGCCGCCGATGCTGCCCTCGTCGATGCGGGCCTCGGGCGACTTGTAGACCTCCATCGTCCCGATGATCTCGGGCGACAGCAGCGTGTAGTTGAAGGTGCGGCCGCTGGTGTCGCTGGGGTTGCCGCCCCAGTCGCCCGAAGCGATGGTCTGGCCATTCACCAGCACGCGGTTGAGCGCCGGGTCGGTGCCGTTGATGCTGACCTTCTCGCCTTCGCCGTACAGCCGGTCCACCGCCACGCCGGGCAGGTGGGCGAGCGATTCCGCCGCATTGGTGTCGGGGAACTTGCCGATGTCCTCGGCGCTGATCGCGTCGACGATGGAGTCCGCGTTGCGCTTGATGTTCATCGCGCGCTGCAGGCTGGCGCGGTAGCCGGTCACGTTGACCGTGTCGAGCGCCTTGGCCTTGGCATCGCGCGAGGCGTCCGGCGCGGCGTCCGGGGCGGAGGCGGCGGGGCTCGGCGGCGGCGCCGCCTGCGCGAACGCGGCCGGTCCGTAGATCGCGGCGATGGCGGTGACCAGGGTGGATTTCAGGAGGAGTCGATTCGGTTTCATGGTCGCAGTCTTCTTGGTGAGGGCCGTGAATGGAGGGGCGGTCGATACCGCGTCTTGGAATTGCTCTTGTCCCTGGGTTTCAAATTAGCTACTGCACATCGAGGTCGATCCGCTTTTTGGGCGGACGATCTGTTCCCTGGCGTCGGTCCCGCGGTGGCACAGCCGTGCGCCGCCGCGGTCCATTCAGCGGACTGTCGAATCCGCCAGGGAACGAAGATTCAGGTGGGCCTGCAAGTCGCCCGGCGAGGCCGTGGCGCGCAACGGAATCAGCACTTCCTCGCCGGCGCGGATGTCGAGCGCGTTGTCCGCCAGCTCGACCTCCAGCGGTCCGAAATCGATCCACACCGCGCGGGCGAAGGACTGGGTCTTGATCGCGAGCCGCCACGCGTCGGGACCGCCGGCGGGATCCCGCTCCAGGCGCGTCTGGAAGCCCGGATCGGCCAGCTTCAGCTCGCGGGCGGGCACGAAGTACACGGTCTGGCGGGCCACCGCGCGGCCCTGCACCAGCAGCTCGACCTCGGCCACGGTGCGCGCCGGATCCGCGCCTTGCAGCAGTTCGGCATCGGCGCGGTGCCAGACCGGCGTGACGGCCAGCGGCCGCGCGGTCACGGTCGTGCGCTCGGAGCGCAGCACGCGGCCGTCCAGGTCCGACACGCGCAGGCGCAGCTCGGCGTCCTGGGGCTGGGTCCTGTCGGACACCACCGCGATCTCGGTCCCGTCGGCGCGGCGCAGCGCCGTCACCGTCGTGTCCGCGTAGAAGCGGCGCGCGTGGAACTGCAGCGCCTTCCAGCGGCCGGAGACATCCACGCTGGACCAGGACGCCCCCGGCCACACGTCGTTGAGCTGCCAGTAGAGCGAGCCCATGGACCGCGGGCGCCGGCTGCGCAGATGGCTGGCCGCCAGCTCGATGCCCTCGGCCTGCATGACCTGGCTGAGGTAGACGAAGGACGCGAAGTCCTTGGGCTCGCCATAGCCTTTGCGGATGTAGAAGAGCAGGCGATCGTTGCCCACGTCGGGTCCCGCGGCCACGCCGAATTTCTGATGCGCGCGCATCACCGGCGAGTCCAGCCGCAGGTCCTGCGGACCGGCGAAGCGGGCGATGGTGCGCATCTCGGGGTAGGACTGCAGGCCGTACTCCGACATGAAGCGCGGCGTGGTGTCGAGGAAGGTCTCGACCGGCGCGGAGCCGCCCCACACGCGCCAGAAATGCACGTCGCCATCGTCCATCTGGCCGGACGGCCCCTCCAGGTCGACGCCCGGTGAGGTGGCCCAGTAGGGCACCTCGGGCGCCTCGCGCTGCACGACGCCGCGCAGCACGTCGCCGAAGAGCTTGAGGTTGGCGCTCCACAGGCGCTCGCGCTCGTCGGGGGACAGCTTGTTCTTGAAGGCCAGCGTGGCGTCCCAGGTCTCCCAGTCGGCCTGCACCTCGTTGCCGCCGCACCAGAGCACGATGCTCGGGTGGTCGCGCAGCCGGCGCACCTGCTCGATGGCTTCCTGGCGGACGTTCTCCTGGAAGGCGGTGTCGGCCGGCAGGATGGCGCCGCCGAACATGAAGTCCTGCCAGATCAGCAGACCCAGCGCATCGGCCTCTTCGTAGAACGCGTCGCTCTCGTAATAGCCGCCGCCCCACAGGCGCAGCATGTTCATGTTGGCGCGCCTGGCGCTGAGCAGCAGCGCCCGCTGGCGCTCGCGCGTGACGCGGTTGGGGAAGCTGTCCAGCGGGATCATGTTCGCGCCCTTGGCGAACACGGGAATGCCGTTGATGACGAAGGCGAAGCTCCGGCCCCAGGCGTCCTTCTCGCGCCGCAGCTCGACGCTGCGCAGGCCGGTGCGGCGCTCGGCATGGGCCAGCTCGACGCCGTCCTGCGTCAGGCTGGCGCGGAAGCGGTACATCGGCTGCTCGCCATAGCCGGCCGGGAACCAGCGCCGGGGCCGCTCGATGCGCACCGGCAGGCTGAGCGCGTTGCGGCCGGGGTCCAGCACCACGTCGCGGGTCAGCGTGAAGGACACGCCCTCGGGCGGCGTCACCTCGACCTGCAGCCGGGCGCTCCCGCGGCGGCCGGCCTGCACCTCCAGCTCGGCCGCGAGCTGCGCCACGCCTTCATCCACGCGCGGCTGGCGCACGTGGAAGTCCTCGATGCGCAGGTGATCCCAGCTCTCCAGACGCACCGGCTGCCAGATGCCCAGCGTCACGAAACGCGGGCCCCAATCCCAGCCGTACTGGTACTGCGCCTTGCGGACGTAGGTCGCGGTGGCCACGCCCTTGGGCTCGTCGCCGAACTGCGAGTCATAGGCGCCCGGCAGCGCGTAGGGCTGCTTCAGCAGCCAGGGCTGCATCTTCCTGATCGGCGATTGCAGCCGCACCAGCAGCGTGTTGCGGCCCGGCTTGAGCAGCGCCTTGGCCGGCAGACGCCAGCGGCGGAACATGTTGTCCGTGGCGGCCAAAGCCTGCCCGTTGAGGCTGACCTGCGCGAAGGTGTCCAGGCCGTCGAAGACCAGCTCCACCTGCTCGCGCGACAGCGTCGCGGCATCGACGTCGAAGGCCAGCCGGTACTCCCAGTCCGACAGGCCGATCCATTGCAGCCGGGCTTCGTTCTCGCCGTGGAAGGGATCGGGGATCAGGCGCGCGTCCAGCAGGTCCGTCTGCACCGTGCCGGGCACGGTGGCGCCGCGCCAGTCCGCGGCCTCGGGGTGCGCCTTGGCGGCCTCGGGATCCGCGAGGCGGAACTGCCAGCCGCTGTTCAGCGGCTGCGTGTGCAGCTGCGCCAGCGCCCAGGGCGCCGCGCTGCCCAGCAGCGCGGCCACGCCCAGTCCGCGCAGTGCGCGGCGGCAGCCGGTGAGGAAGGGGATGGGAGGCATCTTGGGGCGTCCTCGATCAGGGCCGGGCGGGCTCGGCGGCCAGCAGGCGCGCCGCGTCGATCGCGTACAGCGGGCCATGGATGGGCGCGGTGAAGCGCAGGCACAGGTCCTGCACGCCGGTCAGCGGTGGCAGCGGCGCCTTCAGCGTGAAGGCCTGCGGCGCGCTGCCGGCAGGCAGCGGCAGCGACGCGAGCAGCGGCCCGGTGCAATCGCCCTGCCGCACCTCGAGCTCGCCCGCCGGCGTGCGCGCCGGGTGCTGGACGACCTTGACCGCGTCCTGCGCCAGACCGTAGTTGCGGGCCAGCCGGCCGGCATCGACCGCGATGCCCTGCACGCCGTCCAGGCGCGCGCGCGGATAGATCCAGCAGGCATCGAGCAGATTGACGTTGAAGACGGGGGCCCAATCGGTCGCCTCGGTCCGCAGCGGCACGCGCAGGCCCATCTCGCCGGACGGGCAGGCCTGCAGCTGGTTGCTGGCGCGGGTCAGCAACGTCGCGGTATCGAAGCGCTGCTCGCGCACGGCGGCGAGCGGTCGGCCCGCGGCATCGAAGGCGGTCGCGCGCACGCGCGCGGGCAGCGTGACGATCAGCGGCTGACCATCGGCGCCCAGGCCCGGCGACGCGGGGCCCGGGTCGGAGCCGTCCAGCGTGTAGCGGATCTGCCCGTAGCCAAGTTGATTGCCCAGCCGCACCGGCGCCTGGCCGGCGGCGAGCATCGCGGCCGCGCCGCCGTCGATGTCGAACTGCACCGCGAAGGCGCTGTCGGCGGCGTTCACGCCCTGGCGCAGATAGCGTGCCCGCTGCAGCGCCAGACGCGGCACGAAGCCGCGCCAGTCGCGCAGCGCGGCCGGCGACCAGGCCACCTCCGCCACGGCGGCCAGACGGGGGAAGATCGCGTGCTCGCGGTGCCGGCGCGACGGCATGTACTCGGTCCACAGCGCGGCCTCCAGGCCCAGCACGTGCCGGGCGCGGTCGGCGTCCAGGCCAGCGGGCATGGCCTCGAAGGCATGGACCTTCTCGATGGGCAACTGGGCCAGGCGCCCTTCCGGCTCGTCGTCGCGCGCGCTCTGCAGGTTGTCGAGGTAGAGCGAGCCCGCCGGCGCCAGCACCACGTCGTGGCCCAGGTTGGCGGCCGCGACGGCGCCCTCGGTGCCGCGCCAGGACATGACGGACGCGCCCGCGGGCAGGCCGCCTTCCAGGATCTCGTCCCAGCCGATCAGCCGGCGGCCGCGGCTGTCCAGGTAGCGCCCGATGCGGCCGATGAACCAGCTCTGCAGCGCTTCCTCGTTGGCCAGGCCCAGCGCGTGGATGCGGGCCTGCACGCTCGGCGAAGCCTTCCACTGGTCCTTGATCGCCTCGTCGCCGCCGACGTGGATGAAGGGCGACGGGAACACCGCCATCACCTCGTCCATCACCTGTTCGATGAAGCGCAGGGTGGATTCATCGGCGTTGTAGAGATAGGGGTTCACGCCGTAGTCGACCGCCACGGCGGGCCGCGGGTGGCGGCCCGGTCCGTCGCCGATGTCTACGCCCAGGCGCGGATACGCGGCGACCGCGGCCTGCGCGTGTCCGGGCATGTCCAGCTCCGGCACGACGGTGATCTGGCGCTCGGCGGCATAGGCCACCAGCTCGCGCATCTGCGCCTGCGTGTAGAAGCCGCCATAGCGGGCCGGCTCGCCGCCGGGCGGCGTGCGCCAGCCGCCGATGCGGGTCAGGTCGGGATAGCGCTTGATCTCCAGGCGCCAGCCCTGGTCGTCGCTCAGGTGCAGGTGCAGCACGTTGAGCTTGTGCAGTGCCATCTGATCGACCAGGGCCTTGAGCTCGTCCAGCGGCGCGAAGTGGCGCACGACGTCCAGCATCAGGCCGCGCCAGCCGAAACGCGGCTGGTCGACGATGCGCAGCACCGGCACGTCGACGCCGGCGCGCGCGTCATCGGCGTTGGCGTTGGCGTTGGCGTTGGCATCGAACAGCTGCCACAGGCTCACGCCCGCATACAGGAGACCGGCATCGTCGCGCGCTTGCAGCGTGACGCCCGCGGGCGTCACCGCCAGCTCGTAGGCGCCCTTCGGATCGGCGTCGATGCGGGCGTCACGGCGCAGCACGATCGCGCCGCTGGAACCCTCCCGCACCTGCAGGCGCAGGTGGTGGTCGCGCCAAGCCATGGCCGCGAGGAAGCTCGCCGCGCGGCGCGCTCCGCGGTCGCCCGCCGGCACCGCGATGACCGCGCCCGGCGCCAGGCGCAGGACGCCCTCGCCGCGCGTGAGCTGCGCTGGCAGCGGCACCAGCGGCAGCACCTCCGCGGGCATCGGCAAGGACGCGGCGGGCGCTTCGGTGCCGGCATGCGCGGCACCGACTGCGGCCAGCGCGAGCACCAGCCGCAGCGCACGCAGCAGGCGCGGCGCGGACGACAGCGGCGGCGTGCGCGGCACGGTCGCGTTGGCGGGACGGCGGGTTCGCATCGACCGGGTCCTCAGCGCCGCGACAGCGGCAGTTCGTCCCAGACGGCCGGGTCTTCCGCGCCGATCACCCAGGCGCTGAAGCCGTCGATGCCCGCGGCCTTGACCAGCGCATAGCGCTCGCGGAAGCCGCGCGCGTCGGGCATGAACACCCATTCGCGCATCTGGTCGCGCTCGAACCAGTAGTAGGAGGTGCGATCGACCTCGTCCCAGCGGATGGTGGCGCCGTAGGTGGCGGCCAGCGGGATGGACTCGTCGGCATCGATGTAGTCGCCGACGATGTTGGGCGCCTCCTTGCCGTCCTCGCGCACCGGGTTGCCGGTCGACCAGCGGTAGCCGTACAGCGCGATGCCCAGCGAGAGCTTGTGCTTGGGCACCACCTTGAGCGCGTAGTCCAGGTGCTCCTTCATCCAGGGATAGCCGTCCACCGGGCCGGGCGCGGTCCAGCGGGTGTGCTGGTCATAGGTCATCAGCGACACCAGGTCGGTGACCTTGCCCAGCGCCTCCAGGTCGTAGGCGCCGCGCCAGAACTCCCACATCCACTTGGAGAAGGGACCGCGGCCCGACGCGCCTGGCGCGTTGGGCACGACGGCGACGCTCAGCTGCAGGCCCGCCTTGTGCAGCGCATCAGCGGTGCCCTTGGCCATGCGCGTGAAGGCGTCGCGATCGGTCCAGGCGATGTTCTCGAAGTCGTACTGGAAGCCGATGAAGCCGTGCTCCTTGGCGGCGCGCAGCAGCGACGCGTTCATGCGGGCCTGTGCCTGCTCGTCGTGCAGCAGCTTGTGGAAGCCCTCGCGGGTGGTCGTCATCGACACGATGGGCATCACCGGCACGCCCTTGCTCTTCGCGAGCGACAGCACGAAGGGATTGGGCGCGCCGTTGACCAGGCCGGCCGCGTCGACGCCGTACCAGGTCGGCACCAACAAGTCGACCTTGTCGGCGTGGGCGACGAAGGCGTTGACCGACTTCTGGGTCTCCATCATGTAGAAGAGCGCGCGCGGCGCGGCCAGGGCCTGCTGCGCGAGGCCCGCCAGGAGCAGCAGCAAGGGCGCGGCACACAGCCGCAGGCACCGGAGGAAGGGGGAATCAGACATGGAGGGATCGGTGGTTGGATGTACAGGGGTGTCGCGGGCAGGCGCTGCTCAGCGCGACTCGATCTTGAAGACGTAGGCATGACGGCCCACGGGGTCCTTGGGCACGCGCAGGTGCAGGCCCGCGGCGTCTTGCGTGAAGGGGATGTCGCTGCGGTCCGCGAGCAGCGTGACGCGCTTGACGGGCGCCGCCAGCGCGCTCGGCGCCAGCGAGCGGATCAGCAGCTCCTGCCGTCCGTCGTCGCGCGCGGCCGGCCAGCCAAGGCCGATGGCGTAGAGCACCGGGCCTTGCGTGGTGAAGCGGAAATCCTCGGGCGTGTAGGGCTTGGCGTTGCGGTCCTGGAAGGTGCCGCCGACCACTTCCGTGGGGCCTTCGCCGAAGCGGGTCCAGGGCCGGCTGCCGTAGATGGCTTCGCCATTGAGCTTGAGCCAGTCGCCCATCTCCAGCAGGATGTCGCGCGCCGGCTCGGGGATGCTGCCGTCGCCGCGCGGGCCGATGTTGAGCAGCAGGTTGCCGTTCTTGGACACCACGTCGATCAGCTGATGCAGCAGTTGGCCCGCCGGCTTGTAGGTGTCGCCGTCGATGTAGCCCCAGGAGGCGTTGCTGATGGACGTGTCGGTCTGCCAGGTCTGCGGCTGGATGCCGACCATCTGGCCGCGCTCGACGTCGTAGGTGCCGGCGCCCTGCGGGAAGGCGTCGAGCTTGAAGTCGATGACGGTGGCCTCGCCGCGGCGCGCGCCCTGGTTGTAGTAGTACGCGGCGAAGCTGGGCATCGTGTGCGCCCGCATGCTCGCGTGGCCGATCCACCAGTCGAAATACATCAGGTCCGGCTTGTAGGTGTCGACCAGTTCGGCGGTACGGGCGAGCCAGTCGTCCAGCCAGGCCTGGGACACATAGGTCCAGTCATGCGGCAGGTCGCCGTCGTCCTTGCCATGCAGTTCGCGCAGCTGCGCCGGGCCATAGAGCGCGGCATAGCGCGGATCGTTGACGTCGGAGGCGATGCGGCGGCCGCCGTCGAAGAACCAGTCGTGCTCGGCGCGGTGCGACGAGGTGCCGAAGCGCATGCCTTCGGCACGGATGGCCTGGGCCAGTTCGCCCAGCACGTCGCGCTTGGGGCCCATGGTGGCGGCCGTCCAGTCGCTCAGGCGCGAGCGGTACATCGCGAAGCCGTCGTGGTGCTCCGCCACCGGCACCACGTAGCGGGCGCCGGCTTGCGCGAACAGCCGCGCCCAGGCCTTGGGGTCGAAGCGCTCGGCCTTGAAGCGGGCGATCAGGTCCTTGTAGCCGAAGACGGCCGGCGAGCCGTAGGTCGCCAGGTGGTGCTCATGGGGCTTGCTGCCCGCCTGGTACATCTCCCGCGAGTACCACTCGTTGCCGAAGGCCGGCAGCGAGAACACGCCCCAGTGCACGAAGATGCCGAACTTCGCGTCCGCGTACCACTGCGGCGTCTTGTAGCCCTGCAGCGAGGTCCAGTCCGCGCGGAAGGGGCCGGCCGCGACACCGGCCTGCACCTGGCGCAGCACGCGGGCGCGCTCGCCATCGAACTTGCTGACCGACTGGCGCCAGATGGCGTCGATCTCGGCCGGCGAGCGCGTGGCCGCGGTGGGCGCGGTCGGGTCGGCGGCCGGCGCCACCGTGGCCGTCTGCGCGTGCACGCAGGCCGGCCCGAAGGCGGCCATCGTGGTCAGGACGCTCGCGACGGTCATGGCGCTCAGGCAGCGGTGGCGGAAGGTGGACATACGGCGAGGACTTCCTGTGGGAGTTCAGCGATCCACCGGCGCGGCGGCATCGGGGATGGGAGCGGGGGCGCGGCTGGCGGGGGCAGGCTTGACCTCGGCGGGGAACGGCGCGGCGCCCAGGCGCAGCGCGGCCTGCTCCAGCCGGCTCTCGAGCGCGAGCGCGCCATCGGGCGCGAGCACGCGCAGTCGCAGCGTCGCGGCCGGCAGGCCCTTCTCCGCCGGCCACCGGCCTTGCAGCGTGAACGGGGCGGCGAGGTCCGGCAGGCCTTGCGCGCCCTGCCCGATCAGCCGGCCGTCGCGGTCCGTCATGCGCCACTCGGCCCGGTAGCCCAGCAGCGGATAGGAAGGCAGCTGCGCCGCGCCATTGGCCTGCAGCACGGCCTGGAAGCCCGACAGCCCCTCGCCTTCCCACGCCCAGCCCAGGCGGGCCGTCAGCGGCGCGTTGCGCTGCTGGTAGGCGGCATACGAGGGCTTGCGCTGACGATGCTCGTCGACCACGCCGTGGTCCACGTAGCCGGCGGTCTCGCCGGCGGCCAGGTTGCGATGCGACTTGTAGTCCTGGTAGATCCAGAAGATCGCGCCCGCGACGAAGTCGCGCCGGGCGAAGGCATCGAGCTGCTGGCGCAGGTTGGCGATGCGCTGGCGGTCGGCCTCGGCGGCGTTCGGCGCGAAGGGGCCGACGAAGCCGTACTCGGAGATGACCAGCGCCTTCTCCGGATAGGTCTTCTGGATGAAGTCCAGCCAGGGCTCGACCTGCTCGGCGGCGCCGCTCCAGCTGCCGAAGTAGGCGTTGGCCATGAGGAAGTCAGCCTCGTGCAGCGCAGCGTTGTCGCGCCAGGGCGCGATGCTCACGTCGGAGTCCGCGAAGGTGAAGAAGCGCGCGGGATCGAGCCGGCGGACCGCCGCCTTCATGCGCCGCACGTAGTCCAGGCCGCCGGGCAGGCGCGTGTCGCTCTCGTTGCAGACGCTCCACGCGAAGATGCTGGCGTGGTTGCCGTCCGCGGCGATCATCTCGCCCAGCATGCGCTCGGCCAGGGCCTGCACGCGCGGGTCCTTCAGCTGGGCCTCGCTGAACTGCCACACCGGGATTTCCGGCACCAGCAGGATGCCGTGGCGATCGGCGTAGTCGAGCACCGCGGGCGGCTGCGGATAGTGCACCGGCCGCGTCAGCGTCGTGTGCAGCGCGCGCAGGTCGTCCCAGTCATGCAGGATGCTGCCGCGGGTCTCGGCCAGGCCTTCCCAGGGCGTGTCCTCGTGGCGCGTCAGGCCGGTCAGCCGCACCGGACGATCGTTGACCCAGAGCTTGCGGTCGCGCAGCTCGATGCGGCGCAGGCCCAGCGTGTCGGTGCGCGTGTCCAGCACCTGGCCTTGCTCGTCCCGCAGCTCGGTGACCACGCGGTAGAGCTGGCCGTCGCCGATGTTCCACAGCCGGGGCCGCGCGATGGCCAGGCGCAGGTCCGCGCTGCCCTTGCCTCCGGCCGGCAGTTGCAGCGGCTGGCGCGCGGAGGCCGCGGTCGCGCCGTCCGGCGCGAAGGCGGTGGTGACCACCTGCAGGCGGCGCGCGCGCGGGCTCGCGTTCTCCAGTTCGACGCGGGCATCGACCTGGGCGGGCGCCTCGCCGATGGCGCGGCCGGCCAGGGCCCCGCTCAGCGTGGCGCGCAGTGTCTGACGGCGCACCAGCGCGCCATCGCCGACGCTCAGCCACACGTCGCGCACCAGGCCGCCGAAATGCCACCAGTCGTACCAGACGCTGCCGCTGCCCGCCAGGCGCATCGCGTGGCCGGGAATGCTGCTCGCGGTCGGCCGGTTGTCCACGGCGACCACCAGCAGATTCGACTGGCCGCGCCGCAGCAGCCCGGTGATGTCAAAGGCATGGGCCGTGTGGCCGCCCTCGTGCTGACCGACCTCCACGCCGTTGAGCCAGACGCGGCTGCGATAGAACGCGGCGCCGAAGTTCAGCTCGACATGCGCATCCGGCGCGAGCGGCAGCGTCAGGTCGAGCCGGCGGAAGTACCAGCCGGTGCCCTCGAAGTCGACGTCCGGCTCGGAATCGGCATTCCAGGTGTGCGGCACGGCCACGCTGCGCGTGTTCGCCGGCACGGCGCCGGTCCAGCCGGCGGTCACGCCCTCGTCCTTCGGATCGGTGCGGAACTGCCAGCCGTCGTTGACGTCGATGCGCGTGGCGGCTTCGGCCAGCGCCGGCAGCATGGCCAGCGGCAGCGCGAGGCTCGCCAGCAGGGCCAGCGGGGCCAGCGGGGCGAGCCGGGTCAAGCGGGCCCGACAGGCCAGGCGGGCCAAGCGGACCAGGCGGACCGATTGGACCGACATCGCGCGAAGGAGCGTGAGGAGCTTCATGGCGGCCTCAGCGGCGGCGCGGCGGCGCGGCGGAGCCCCGCACCACGAGCTCGGGCGTGAACTGCTCGGCGCCCAGGTCCAGCGGCCGGCCGGACTGGGCGTGGCGCACGCGCTCGATCAGGCGCAGCGCGGCGCGGCGGCCGATCTCGACCGTGTCCTGCCGCGCGGTGGTCAGCGGCGGCCAGGTGAGCTGCGAGAAGGGGCTGTCCTCGAAGCCGGCGATGGCCAGGTCGCTCGGCACGTCGAAGCCGACCGAGCGGGCCGCGGCCAGCACGCCGGCCGCGATCTCGTCGTTGCTGCCGAACACGGCCGTCGGCGGCGCGCTCATCGCCAGCAGCTTGCGGGCGCGGCGGAAGCCGGAGTTGAAGTTGAACTCGCCTTCCAGCACCAGCTGCGGATCGACCTCGACGCCGTAGTCGCGCATCGCGTCCATGTAGCCGGCATAACGCTGGACGCTGGACTCGTAGTAGCCCTCGCCCCAGAGGAAGCTGATGCGGCTGTGGCCCAGCTGGATGAGGTGCTCGGTGACGGCATGGGCGGCGCGGCGGTCGTCCACGCGCACGCAGTCCTGCATGTCGCGCGGGTCGTCGCCGGCCGAGACGATGCGGATCACCGCCACGCCGTGCGCCGCCAGCGCCTGGACCAGATCGCGCTGCTCCGACATCGGCGGCGCCAGCACCAGGCCGGCCAGGCGAGAGCGCCGCACCAGGGCCAGCAGCTCCTCGATGGAGCCATGGGCCGGCGTGCTGCAGGGATGGATCTGCAGGCCGTAGCCCTGCTCGCGGCAGGCGGACAGCACGCCGTTCTGCAGGCTGACCAGGTAATGCGCGTTCGGGTTGCTGTAGACCAGGCCCAGGGCGAAGGAATGCGTGCCGCGCAGGCTGCGCGCCAGCGGATCAGACTGGTAGTTCAGCGCGGCGATGGCCTGGCGCACGCGCTCGCGCATCTCGGGACGCACGGCCGCGTCCTCGTTGATCACGCGGGACACGGTCTTGAGCGACACGCCCGCGGCCTCGGCCACGTCGCGGATCGAGGCGCGCGCCGGCGCGACAGCCCGGGGCTCGCCGCCGGCGTCGATGGTCTCGGGCGCGGGGTCGGCGGCTTCGGTGATCTCGGCGGCCTTGCCGGGCCGGGGCGCCTTGGCGGTCCGGGTTGCCTTGACGGCCTTGGCCGGCGGGGTCGCGGCGGTCTTGGTCTTGGGAGACGGCTTCATTCGGCCTCCCCCTCGCGCAGGCCGACGCGATAGCCGGCCAGGCCGTAGTAGAGGATGTACAGATAGCAGGGCGCCATCAGGGCCAGGAACACGAACTGGAAGTCGTAGTGCTGCTTGAGCACCGCGAAGGCCTGCGGAATGATCGCGCCGCCGGCGATGCCCATGATCAGCAGCGCGGCGCCGCGCTCGGTGGCCTCGCCCAGCGCGCGGATCGCGAGCGGGAAGATGGCGGGCCACATCATGGCGTTGGCGAATCCCAGCGCGGCGACGAAGGCCACCGACACATAGCCCTGCGTGGTCCACGCGCACAGCGAGAGCACGACGCCCAGCGACGCGGACACCGCCAGGTAGCGCTGCTGCGAGATGTACTTCGGGATCAGCACCAGGCCGGCCACGTAGCCCAGCAGCATCGCCACCAGCGTGAACGAGGTGAAGAACTTGGTCTGGTCGGCCGGCAGGTTGAAGCCCGCGCCGTAGGTGCCGATCGCGTCGCCGGCCATCACTTCCACGCCGACGTAGACGAACAGGCACAGCACGCCCAGCCACAGGTGCGGGAAGGCGAACACGCCGCGCCTGGCGCCGGTGGTGGCGGCCTCGCCGCGGTTGGCCTCGGCCGCGCGGATGTCCGGCAGCGGCGAGCGCAGGATGCCCACGGCGAGGACGGCCAGCACGCCGGCCATGATCATGTAGGGCGTGTGGATCTTCTGCGCGAAGGTGTTCAGCAGGATGTCGCGCGTGGTGGCGTCGGCCGTCTTGAGGCTCTCCGCCAGGCCGCCGACGTCGGACAGCACCACCGCGCCCAGCAGCAGCGGCGCGAGGATGCCGGCCACCTTGTTGCAGATGCCCATCCAGGCGATGCGCTGGGCGGCGCTCTCGATCGGGCCGACGATGCTGATGTAGGGATTGGCCGCCGTCTGCAGCAGCGACAGGCCCGCGCCGATCACGAACAGCCCGGTCAGCGCGCCGGGATACAGGCGCATCGACACGAACTGGCCGAAGACCACCGCGCCCGCGGCGATGACCAGCAGGCCGATGGCCATGCCGCGCTTCATGCCGGTGCGCCTGAACACCGCCGCCGACGGCAGCGCCAGGAAGAAGTAGGACAGGTAGAACGCCATCGGCACGAGGAAGGCGTTCACGTCGTCCAGATCGAAGGCCAGCTTCACGAAGGCGATCAACGGTCCGTTAATCCAGGTGAAGAAGCCCATGATGAAGAACAGCAGGCCAATGATCGCCACCGGACCGAGCGGCGCTCGATGGGCGGGCGGGGAAACGGTTCCGGCGATGGACATGCAGGCCTCCGAGGTGAGCAGACTTGTTTATCTTTCTTGATGACACTGTTGTCAATCGAGTCCCGGCACTGTCTCAATTGCGCACTTCCGCTAAACATGCCTCCACCACAGGGGAAAGTCGATTCCCGCTGAGATTCAAGCGTTGATCGACGAGGGAAAACACCGAGCCTGGACGGCTCAATCTGTCCAATGCAGACATTGATTGACAACAGTGTCATTTGCACTTGAAACTCTTTCGAATGCGCTCTTCCCTGCCCTCGTTCGAACCCGGCGCGTCCGGCCCTGACGTCTTCTTTCTCGCGGCCGACGTGGGGGGCACCCACGCGCGCGTCGGGCTGGGCCGCACCGTGCAGGCCGCGTCCGGCGACAGCCCGGTGGAACTGCTGCACGGCGAGGTCTTCGCCTGCGCGCAATGGCCGGGGCTGGGGGAGCTGCTGGCGGACTTCGTCGCCCGGCTGGCCGATACGCCCTGGGGAGCCGAGGTGTCGATCCAGGCCTGCGTGCTGGCCTGCGCCGGCTACGTGCAGGAGGACCAGGTCGTGAACCGCAACCTGCCGTGGCCGGTGTCGATCTCCGCGCTGCGGCAGCGGCTGGGCATCGAGCGGCTCACCGTGATCAACGACTTCGAGGCGCTGGCGCACGCGGTGCCCTACGTCAAGCCGTGGGACATGCGGCCGCTGATGACGGGCGACGGCAGCGCGGGGGGGCTGGCCTCCGGCACGATCGTCGTCATGGGGCCGGGCACGGGCCTGGGCTGCGCCGCGGTGCTGCCGGGCAGCGCGGGGCCGCAGGTGCTGCCAACGGAGGCGGCGCATGTGTCGCTCGCGCCGGGCACCGCGCGCGAGATCGACATCCTGCGCCTGCTCGCGGGCGACCGCGACCACGTGCCGGTGGAGAACGCGCTGTCCGGGCCGGGGCTGCTCAAGCTGTACCGGGCCATCTCGACGCTGCGCGGGGAGTCACCGGTGCTGGACACGCCGGCGGCGGTGACGGGCGCGGCGCTGGAGCAGCGCTCGGAGGCCGCGATCGAGGCGCTGAGCACCTTCTGCGCCCTGCTGGGCAGCTTCGCTGCGGATCTGGCGGCGCTCTACGGCGCGCACGGCGGGATCCTGCTCGCGGGCGGCATCCTTCCGCGGATCGAGTCCTTCCTGCAGCAGAGCGATTTCAAGAAGCGCTTCCTCAACAAGGGCGTGCTGGCGCCGTTCCTCGAGCGCGTGCCGGTCCACCTGATCGACCACGGCGATCTGGGCGTGCTGGGAGCGGCGTGCTGGCTGGAGCGGGAACTGCGGCGCGAGTGAACCGCGGCGTCGCCCCGACGGCCCTCTCCGACTCCGTATTCCGGAAGTGAGGTCTCCGCAGATCACCGATGGTCAGCGGCCACGCTCGGCAGGACAGTGCGCTTGGGCATTGGATCCAGACGCAATGGCCAAGACGAAGCCGTCGTAGTTCCGACGCTCAGCCACTGGACAACCCTCCGGAGCAGGAGCTACCGCCATGGATAGCGTTCGTCCGCATTCAGATGAGTTCACGCGAGGTGAACAGCGCAATCACCGTCCGGCCGCCCATGTGCAACTGAGGCGTGTCGGCTCGGCGGATCAGGGTCTTGCGGATGTGCTCGCGAGCAGCCCGCGGCTGATGGCTCAGCGCCGAACGTTGAAGGCCCTCTGCGGACAGCCAGTTCAGCTGAACGATGGCGACAAGGGGCAAGGGGAGGAAACGGCCCCCTCCACGTCGAGCGGCTTGACCGCGAGAAGGTGGGCTGCCGGAGGTTTGGCGGGGTACTTCGGTGCTACGAGGTCTCTCGCGACCGGGGGCTGGATTCCTATGCTGACCCAACTTGGCGGCCTCGCAGGAGAACTGCCCGGGATGCTGTCCGGCCTCACCGATTTTCGGACGATGTTTGCGAGGGGGAATCTTGGGGCACGCGCGCTCGCAGTGGCTCCCGCCCTCGCCTCCTTGGCGTGGCTCCTCCCTCGTTCTTCGTCCACTTCATCGAGCGGAAATAGGATGGCTGGTTGGGGACAAAGCCAGCCACTCTCGAGCCAGCAGAATTCGAATGAAATGAGCTAGCAGGCTGTCCGGAGATCTTCCATGCGGAGGACGATGTTCTGCTGCAAGGACTGATCCGCAATCTTGATGCGGTACGGACGACCCCATTAACGATGGCGCCGATCTCTATCCGCACGACCACAACTGAATGGCCTTTTTCAGAACGTCGTCCCAGCACTCCTCTTGCACGACCGCCATGTGGTGCAGAGCGACATGGTCAAGGTACTCTGCGACCGCAAGGCGTTGTTGACTGCCGAGCAATGAGAACTCCTCCGACGAAGGACCGAGAGAGATGTAGTTGATGAAGCGCATCAGAAACAGATCTCCGGATCTATCCCTGCTGCCGACCTCGGCGAGTTCCATCAATCTCGGCAGCAGGTATGCGGCGGCCTCAGGCACGAGGAAGCCCAGTGGCCCCCAGGAGACCAAGCCGAAATCCACCGCTTCGATGGCTTCACGGGGCCTCCCGCCAAGCATCTCCTCATATTCAATCCGCTCCGGCTCGTAAAGGTCATCAACGATGTACCGGCTCGGCTGACGGAAATCGCCGAATGCTCTGTAGATCCCTGGGATCGGTGAAGACATCTCTTCTTGATTCATCAGCGCATTGTGGCGCTGGTGTCCGCCTTCGCCGTTCGATGCCACCGAAGCTGCAGGCTGGGAGCGCACGCTGGCTTTAGGCACTTGCCGGTCGCGAACCCGCCGGCGCTCAGCTCTCATGTCCAGACCGAGCAGGGAAACGGTCTCTCGGATCAGACCAATCAATGTCCCGCGAGAGGCAGAGGCCGATCTTTCGATCCGCCGATGGCCGACTGGCAGGCGTCAACGGGACGCGCGAGATACTCGCCCGATGGCCGACGAACCGACACGCCCTTCTTCCTCGCCCGGACCCGAGCCGAAGCCATTGGAAGGCCAGCATGATGCGCGCCCGCTGTCCCACGAGCATCACGAGCCGGATTTCATCTCGGCCGTACGGGAGGATCTCTCCGACTGGCGCCAGTGGCTGTCCCGCGCCGTGGTGCTCGCCTTCGCCATCGCTGCGGGCCTGGCGGTGGTGCTGTTCACGTGGGTCAGCGACCAGGCCATCTCGGCGTTCGCCGCGATGCGCAGCTGGTCGCCTTGGGCACCATTGATCTGGACGCCTTGTTGCACGGCGGCGCTCGTCTGGGTGACCCGCCGCTTTGCGCCGGGCGCCGCCGGCTCGGGCATCCCTCAGGTGATGGCCGCACTGTCGACCCGCGTGCCGGCGAGTCAGCGGGGACTCTTCGTGTCGCTGCGCCTGAGCATCGCCAAGCTCCTGCTCGTCTCTGGCGGCTTGCTCGGCGGCCTGGCGATTGGCCGGGAAGGCCCTTCGGTGCAGATTGCCGCGGGCGTGATGCAACACGCGCAGCGGTGGCTGCCGCGACGCTCCGCGCTGAACCATGACGGCCTTCTGGTGGCCGGTGGGGCTGCGGGGATAGCGGCCGCCTTCAATGCCCCGCTGGCTGGCGTGATGTTCGCGATCGAAGAACTGACGCGCAAGCTCGAACAGCGCAGCAGCGGCCTCATCATCGCGGCCATCGTGCTGTCGGGCCTGATGGCGGTCTCGGTCTTCGGCAATGCGAGTTACTTTGGCCGCCTCCGGGTGGACCATCTGACCTGGTCTCATCTGCTTCCGGGTTTGCTGACCGCGATCGGCTGTGGCCTGGCGGGCGGCGTGTTCTCGCGCTTGCTGCAGCGCAGCCTGCTTGGCGGCAACGATCGATTCAGCCGATGGCGCGCCCGGTTCCCGGTGCGCTTCGCCTTCGCCTGCGGGCTGGCAATCGCGCTGCTGGGTCTGGTGAGCCAAGGCGCCACTGACGGCAGCGGCTATGAGTACACCCGCGGGCTGGTCGAAGGGCATCTCGACCTGCCGGTGCTCTACGTGACCTTGCGGATCGTGGCCACCTGGTTGGCGGTCTGGTCGGGGGTGCCGGGGGGCATCTTCGCGCCGTCACTGGCCATTGGCGCCGGCATCGGCAGCGACATCGCTCAACTCACCGCCACCACCGAAGGCGCCGCCGCATTGATCGCCATCGGCATGACGGCGTTTCTCGCCGCCGTGACCCAGGCGCCGGTCACCGCCTTCATCATCGTGATGGAGATGGTCGACGGCCACTCCATGGTGCTGAGCCTGATGGCCGCCGCCTTGCTGGCGAGTCTGGTGTCGCGCTGGATCAGCGTGCCGATCTATCACCGCCTGGCTCAGGCACAACTCGCGCGACTGCCAGCCGACGCCGCGGAACCCACCAGTCCGCCCTCCCGCGCCTAGGCGCGCTTCGGTCACGGGCTCATCGCGCTCGCGGCCACGCCGGCGAGCGCGCGGCCATTCAGTTGATGATCTCGCCCATGCCGGCTTCAACGCGAGCGCGAAGGGTCTCGATGAACTCGGTGTCGTACTTCTCCCAGTCCTCCAGCTCGCCCACGACCTTCAGGGCGTGCGTGCTCCGATACGAGCGCGTCGGATTGCCGGGGAACTTCTTGTCCGTCACGTTCGGATCGTTCTCGAAGTCGCCGAGCGGCTCGACGATGTAGACCCGCGGTCGGCCGTTCCCCTTGGCGATCTCGGCGGCGAGTCCGGCGCCTTTGGCGATCGCCGTGAAGTAGATGTGGTTCATCACCAGGCTCGGCTTGTAGTTGGACGTGAAGCCTGGCTTGAGCAGATCGCCGGACCGGAGGTCGGCTTTGGTGCCATGGAAGAAGGGCCCCTGATCGAGTGCCTGCATGTGTGCTCCGTGCGGGGAATCGGCGTTCAACGCAGCGCTCAACACCGAATGGGGCGCGACAGGACGTCGTGCGCGGTCGGCATCTTACGTAGTCCGACGCGCTCGTCGACGCCGCGCGGAGCTCGGCAACGCGACCGCGCCCTGCATGAGCGCCTGAGCGACGCGATGAGCAGACCAAGACCCGCGACGACCATGGCCGATGTCGATGGCTCCGGCACCGGCACCACGGGCGGGACCGCCAACGGCGGCGCGACGGTGGGTGGCAGCTCCGTCACGGCCGGCGGCAGCACGAAGAGCGGCGGCGGGGGAATCGCTGTCGGCGGTGAGCCCGTTGGCGGCGGACCGATGGATACCCGCGGCGGGCTCACGAACGAGCCCGGCGGCGTCGCCGGCACGCCGGTCAGCGGGGACGGCGGCAAGGTCGACAGCGGCGCTGGCGAGTCCCCAGGCACTGGCGCGGGCACACCGGCACCGGGTGGATCGAAGACCAGTTCTTCATCACCCGGCGGCCTGGCGCCACCGCCACCGCTGCCCGGCGCCCGCTCGATGCGGCTGACATTGCGACACACCGTCGGAACCATCACGCAAGCCGAGCCCTCGCAGTAGACGAGCGCGCGTTCACGCTGACCCTCGCTCCAACCGGCGCGGCTGACGGTGCCGCACACGCGGCCCTCGCCGAAATGCATGCCGCGGATGTCGGGCTCGTAATCGGCGCGGCCCACGATGCGATCGCGCGAGATCTCGACCACGTCGTCGTACTCGTGCGCGCGCATCCGGGCCTTGAGCCGCTCGCGCACTGCGGGCGGGATGTCCGTATAGCGATCGACCGCCGCGGGCACGTCGCCCATGAAGCTGTCGTGCCCCGGCGTATCCCAGGAACAGGCGGCCGGTCGGGTGGCGGTGGCGGCAGCCACGGAATGGGCGATCGCCGCGCCCATGGCCATCGCGGCCAGTCTGGTCAACAAGCGGTGCATCGGCAGGGTGGCGGCCCTGGGGACCTTGTCGGAGTGGAAACCGACAACGGTCTGGCAAGTCAGATACCTGGGGGGCAGGACTTGCGCTGGCGGGCCGGGACATGCCGGTGCGTATTTCGGAGGCGCTGCCTTGAGGTCTAGTCGGTTCTGACTGAGCAGCGGTCGTCATACGGGAACAGGTCGGCATGGTCCTTCGTGCAGACCACGAAACATCGGTTGACGACCAACTCACGGCGCTCCTGCGCGCTCAGTCCCCCGTCGTCCACATCACCCGGTGGAAGTTTGGACAGATCGATGTCGCCGTCCACGTTGAAATGGAACATTCCGTCTAGGAGATAGTCCCGCCGAAAGTCCGTTCGCCAAGACGAGTTGCTTCCCCAGCCATGGGCCAGGTCTTGATGCGGGCGCGTCTTTCTGCGGTGTGCCCAATACAGCGTTGATTGGTCCGCTATCCCCGGGGCCATGTGCGCCGAGCCAGCGGACACCGTGACCCCGGCACGCATGAAAAGCATCGGGCCGAGCATCAGGCAGGGCCAGTGGTACTTCAGGATTCGAGCCGGTCGAGCGGGATCGGCAATGGGCGTCAGTCCGACGATCTCGTGATGGAAGGGCGACCATCGTTCGGAGTGAACGATGTCCAATCCGATGCATTGTGCGAACCGGTGGAATTCGTCCTCGGTGACCGCTGGCCCCGGCCACTCGCTGCCATCGGCAGACCCCGTCTGGAATCGAAGCGCGAGCAGTTCGAGCACACGATGGGCCGCATAGAGATGCCAGAGTTCTTCGCTGGACATCTTGGGAATCGGAGTGCCTGTGCGGGCACCCAGAGATCGCAGCAGCTCGATTTCTGGGAGGTTGTTATCTAACCAAGGGCGCAAGAGGTCATCGAAGGCAGCCTGACCTTCGTATTCCAGCAGCGAGTGATATAGAGATCGAAAGGACATCTTCTCGGCGGTGTTCGTCGGTCTTGCGTAGGTCAGCCAGCGTATGTCCTCGAGTTGGGGCTGCACCGTTGCAAGCTGTTTAGACGCTGCTCCACGACGGAAGCCGATGACGCAGCCTTCCCGCTCGGTAATAGGTGGCGACCGCCGCTCCCCAGACCAGCGTTGTGGCCGCACTTGCAAGAAGCACGGCAAGCGGCGACGTCGTCCATGTCTCGTGATCCATCATGCACAGCCCAAGCACACACAGGCCAAGGGGGAGCCCATTGACAAGCGTGACACCGCCGAAGCTCATGAAATGCGGCGGAGGAATCCGAATCCCCAACTTCCAATACGTTGGATACATGGGCGGAAGATAAGTGCCTCTGTCCATCCCTGTTCGCTCAAGGATGCGTAACGCCCGGGTCACCTTCTCTTTGAAAATTTCAGAACGCATATTCATCTGTTGACAGAACGTCAGAGGCGCAAAGAGGCCCAACTGTTCACGGACAATAAAGTCTGCGACACGTCCTCCCGGGAAGTGAGCCGGTGATCGATATGCAAAAGTCGGCGGCTCATCGTTGATGAGGCAGATTGATTGCGCTGGGGCAGCAATAAAGTCTGCGACAACGGAGCGCCCACTAATTGGCTTCTCCGATCCAAAGCGCCGATCTAACGGCGACGCGGAGAGAACTTGCGGCGCGTGCTGGCTGGAAGAGGCCTCTTGCCCCCTCCTGGGAAAGAACTCTGATCAGTCACCCAGACCTTCTTGCAAGAGTTCTTGCAGTAGATCAAAGCTCCGGGATCACGGCGCAACGAGCACTGCCGGCTTGATGCGAGCCCGCACGTCTTGATAGATCGGAATATCCGCCTTGGCTTCCAAAGTGACCGCAAGCCCGTAGGGGATTACCGCATCGAGGTGCGCAGTCGCATCCTTCTTGCACACGACGCGAATTCGCAGATTGGCGCCGTCCTCGAACGCTTGTATCTGGTTCTTCCCCTCCAGCACCTCGTGTTGCACCGTGCCCCGTTCGACTTGGTTATGATCCCCATCTTGACGGTCTAGCCTGAGAACTTGGCTAGGCCAGCTTCCTCCGCCCGGCTCCAATACCAGTTTGGCCTCGCGAAGATTCCGGTGACCCGGGTTGATTGGCGTCAACCAAGCAAGTGTCACCACTAGCCGACGCCAAATCTTCTGGGAAGAAAAGCCTACGGGTATCGGAAATGCATACTCGTGAACCTCGTTCTCACGAATCTCGCCGCATCCCAGTACCGTAGCCCGGCGCTCGGTGCAGGTCAGCACGCGCTCTATGTCAACCGCTCCATAGCCCAGAAACCGTGCGACCACCTGCTTGAACTGCCTTGAATTGCTGACGCTCTTCAGTGCTTGTTCCAAGTGCTTCTTTCCCGCGTCGTCCTGCTTGGCTCCGTGGACAAGCAATGCCTTCATCAGCACCGACATCAACGACTCGGGGATGGCCTCCCCCTCCTCAACACGAAGCCTGTCAAGCATGTCGTAGAGGCGTACAGCGCCGCGGGTCGCCAAAGCGGTTGCATTGCTTGTGCCTCGCGAAAACGCCTCATTCGTCAGCGCTCCCGGCTGCTTGCTGTCGAATGCAACCTTTTGCCCCGGAGCAAGTTGAGACTTATCGACGCGATAGCTGTTAGAGCCGGCTTGCACTGGCGCCATGTAGAGCTGCCGTCCACCAGGCATCAGAATGTCCGGCTTGATCGAACGCCGAAAGCCAAACCCCAGCCGACTAGCCGGGCTAAAGAGCGCTTGCGACGGCAGGATGTCCACTCGCTGACCGATCTGGGGATAGTGGTCGCCTGAGTCGTCGGCATGCGCCGCGCCCACGGTAACGGCGTTCATTGACTCGGCAGGCGACAGTAGGCGTCTGGAAGAGAGGCCATTCGAGATTGCCGTCAGCGTAGCCTTGATCTTTTCCTGTTCGGAAAGAACTGCCCATTGCTGCTGGTTGAATCCAAGATCAATTTGATCGGCGTAGTTACCTGCGCTGACGCAGAATAGAACCCGATAACGATAGGAAAGCCAATCGAGCAATCTAGCCCATGGGCTCGGCGTATGAATGAATTCCCGCGCCGCATCTCCAATTGAGAGATTTACCACCTTCACAAACGGAGCCTGTGCGGGAAGGTCTCCACTGCCCTCAAACATGCGCCGCACAGCCACATGAATGCGATCCTCGAAGAACACACTGTCGGGCATGTGTTCGTCGTGATTGAGCGTCTGATGGTCAGGTTGCATTACAGGAATGCAATACAGCTGCCGCCCCAGTGGCTCCGATTCTGGGTTGCTGCGATCACCATGCAAGATCAATGACGCCATCGCGGTGCCGTGCTTGCGTTCGCCAAGCTGATAGTTCGCCTCAAGACCGAAGGCATCATCAACAATCACCCGGTCCTTCAAGGCCTCATGCAACTGCAGTGGCACGCCGTCGAGGAGCGCAGCTACCGCCTGCAGTTCACTGGCCCCCTCAGGGAACACACCGACTTCTCCCTCCCCCTCTCCGGAAGTGGCCAAGCTCTGCCCCGTAGGTCGGAAATACATGATGCTCGGAAACTTGAAGAGCTCAATGTCAACTTCCGAATCCGATGCTTCCACTTCGTCTAGCAGCCTTTTGATAGCGCCGGCCGGCAGCTCACCCTTCACTGCATGGAAAGCAATTTCAGGCATGTCGAGAAAAGCCCCCAGCGGCCGACCGCCTAGCCCCTCGAACAACGCTGTCAGCACAGTCTCGTTGCGTCTCCGCTTTGCCGCATCTCTCCTGTAGAAGAGCTCGACTTGGAATGTGATCAGCTGATTGGGCTGCAAAGGATCGACGAGATCGCGCCAGCGATCGATCATTCCTGTCTCAAATAGCGTCTCTTCGATTCCCCATCGGCGCAGCACGCTCAACTGCTCGAACACTGCCTTCCATTTTGTCTTTCCATAGGGCAGCCCACGGCCTACCCTCCATTGCCGCCATAAAGACAACAGTTCCTGCAAGCCAGCCATGTTGCTCATTGCAAGGAACATGCGCCCACTTAGCGGCTTGCCGGTCCGATTCCCCGTTTCGTCAAGTTCGTAGAACCCATCATCTGCAGCCTCGAATTCATCTAGCTCTGTCTCGCCCAGCCACTCAAGCCCAGCGGCTTCGATGGCCTGCTTGAAGTCCTCGACGCGCCCGACGACCTCGATGACCAAGACCATTTCAGGCTCTAGGCCAGCCAAGGCGCCGGTTAACGTTGCCTGATAGCGGGCGAAGTCCGCTTCAATGCTTTGAATCTGCCGCTCGACGCGAACCACCTGCGCGCCATGGCCCGGAACTCTTGGCGATTGAACCGGAAAACCCTGACCCGGGTCGGGTTGAAGCACCCGTTTATCCGGAAAAACTAGTAGTGGCAAATAGTCTGGCATCTTCCTCCCCTTTTGCTTGTAGTTGTCTAGCTATTCGTTATTTATTTCAGCTAGTCTCATTCATCCGATGCAACTTCCCCTTTCGGCATCAAACGCTTTTTCCATTGCGCTAGTCTTGACATGGTGATCGCCTTGGCGTCGTTGATCTGCGTACTCAAGACGGCGCGCCGCACCACGCCCATGCAAAACTCTTCCACTTCCGCAAAACTCAGACCTAGCAGACGTTTTGCGATCGTCTCAGCGGCCACGCCAAAATTAACGTCGCATTTTTTGGCAATGGAGGCCACAAAGATAGTGAGCTGAGCACGCGTTGGCTTCGGCAGCTCCAGGCGAACTTGAAACCGGCGCCATACAGCGCGGTCCAACAACTCAGGGTGATTACTGGCTGCCACTACTACTACGTAGTCGGGCAAAGCATCCAGTTGAAGCAATAGGGAGCTAACGACTCGCTTTATTTCTCCCGTTTCGTGGGTGTCACCCCGTTCTTTTCCTAGTGTTTCGAACTCGTCAAAAAAGAGGACACAGCGCTGCGTCCTGACGTAGTCGAGAAGCGCCTTAAGCCGAGCAGATGTCTCGCCCAGGTAGCTGCCGATGAGCGATTCGTACCGGACAACAATCAGCGGCGCCATTAGCTCAAAGGCTAAAGCCTCCGCCACAGTCGTTTTGCCATTCCCGGGCGGCCCTGCGAGCAGAACGCGATGCATCGGACTTAGAGCATGTGCATGTAGAAGTTCCGCACGGTGCTGCTCTTCAACTAGCTCCCGCAATTGTGATCGAATGCCTTCCGGCAGCACCAAGCTATCTAATGAGCGCTCAGGAACAACCTCCGCCACCAAATCCTTTGGCGCTGCTCCGTAGGCCTGGGACTGCTTGGTCCTCTGCGCGTTTGATTGAAAGAGAGAAGTCTGCGCAGAGGCAGTTAGCAAAGCCTTCTCGAGACGTTCGGCCAAGACGCGATGCCCCTTGCTTTTCTCCTCCTGAATCAACGCCTCCGCTGATTTTCGGAACATCTGGTGGTCGCCGCCGCTGACTGCTCTCACCAAGGCAACCAGGGTATCCGCTTGAGCCATTTCGTTTACCGTATTTGATGTCTAGGGCGGGCACATCCCAATGCACCCTGGGAGACTCTTCCCGCAAAGCGCGGGGCTGGCACTAAGGCCCGGGAATCTCCCAACTGAGACATATTATTCGCCATCTCTCGGCTGCCCTAGTGGGGATTTGCTCTTGGGGTGCGCGACCTACTGGCAGAGAACGGCGGCCAGCAGCAGGGCGCGACGCTGCGCATTGGTGCGAAGGTTCATGTCGGCGCGGAGCCCGGAAGGCAAGCTCGGGGGTTGCTGAGCGCATGGTCCGCCGCATGCTCGAGCTACGTCTCGGCGACGCCGACGGCGCTGTTGAGGCGTTTCTGGCCGCAGGTGGACAGGACTACGGCGTCATAGCACCCACCTGCACCGCAAACGATCGATGGTGCGATGCCGAGCTCGCCGCATTGGAGGCGGGCCACCTCGAGTTCCCCCGCTCTCGTGCTGCGACTGGCATGCGAGGACCTCGACGAGGCGCTGGCCGAAGAACTCGCGACGATCGAGCTCGCTGACCGTGTCATCGCCGCTGGTGCAGAGACCGAAAGGTCTACCGCTTTACGCTGGAAGCAGTCCTTGGGCTTCTAGGACGTGAAGCTAGCTGAACGGACAAGCATCTGGTGCGTGCTCGCTCACTCCGCAAGAGATTCAGAGTACGCTCATCAGCTAGGCTCGCATTGCGAAACCAGTAGAAAAGCAGACCGACGGAGGGCTCTAGCCCGCGCTCGGACAAGGAGGGAGACTCGTGCTCAAGAACAAGACGACTCTGGTGCTTGGCGCCGGCGCAAGCCGGGCCATGGGCTTTCCAACAGGCGCGGGGCTGCTCGCAGCCATCCACAATCTGGTCACCGTGGATCGACAGCCGTTCGCAATTCAAGCCGGCCTATTCAATCCAGACGGAGCAGCCCTCTACGAGTTCATCGACGCGTTCCGCGGCTCGCAGATGTACTCCATCGACTCTTTCCTCGCACGACGGCCACAGTTCTCGGACATCGGAAAACGTGCCATCGCCGCGGTGCTACTCGAATGCGAGAAGGCATCCTCGCTCGACCGATGCACACACGCAGATGGTTGGATGCAGTATTTATGGAACAAGTTCGGCGCTGCGTCTTGGGATGAACTGGACTTCAGTTGCCTGCGCGTCGTCTCGTTCAACTACGACCGGTCGCTCGAGCACTATCTGCTCCAGGCCATCATCCACTCACATGGAGTCACGCAGAAGCAGGCACTCTGGAAACTGCAGGGCCTCAAAGTCGTCCACGTGTATGGCTCTCTGAGCGCCCCACTCCCAGAGGGAGACGGCTATCTCGCCTATGGATATGGAACCGAGAACAACGCCGCAGCCATAGTTGCGAAGCACCTTCAGGTCATCCCCGAGGGACGCAACGACAGCGCGGTCCTAACCCTGGCTCATGAACATCTCCTGTGGGCCGACAAGATTGCGTTCATGGGCTTTGGCTTTGACCCCGTCAATATGGGCCGGCTCGATTCCCAGCGCACTTGTGTGCGGCAGGTTGATAGATCTGGCGGTCCAGCATTCCGCGAAATCATTGCCACCGGTTTCGGTCTTACGGACGTCGAGATTGACGCTGCTGGGCTTCTCATCGGAAATGGGAATGCCTCCCACGGTCGGCCTCGGTTCTACAAGACCGACTGCCTCACGATGCTCCGGGAATCAGGAATACTTCAGTGAGGATTGAAGCTTGAGGCTTGGCGTTGGCCGGTGGCCTTGCCATCCCGCTGCGCACGCTCGTGGGCGCCCCATGCGGACTTCGCAGGGGGCAGCTTCGCAGCGGAAGCCAAATTCGTAAGGCGGTGCACGAACCCTCCGTGAAGCGCCGATCGAGACAGAGAATGCGAGCAGCAGCATTCGCGGTTCCGCAGACCTTAGCGCCCGCGAGTTGCGGTTGCTAGGGGCAACGACGACGGCCGATAAGGCGGATGACCGTCCCGGAAATGAGCGCACATGTTCAGTTGCTGGTGCGTGGTCGGAGACTTCAGACGGAAGGCGATCCCCGTCCCACCGGTTAGCGAGCAAGCGCGCATCATTGCCCGCGTCACCGAACTCCGTCGTCTCTGCGCTGACCTGCGCCCGCGCTTGGATCACACTCGAACCACGCAGACATCGCTCGCTGACGCCTTGGTCGACCAAGCGCTGGCTGCCTAGCCGTCTCGCAAGATGAATCGAACGTTCAAGGATCTGAGAGGCCCATCCAGCGGGGACGACGCGTTTGAGTTCTCCTAGGGCGACCGCTTCGATGATTCCGGCATCAATTGAAACGAACTTCTCCGGTCGCAGCGCAGTTGAGCGCCATGTCTGGTGCTGTTGCCCCACCACATTGCGCGCCTTCCAATTGATCTACTGTCATTCAATTTGACTGGAGCTCTTCTCTGATCCGGGACTCGGGCACCGCAGCACCGCTATCGATCACAGCACATCGAAGAAATGGGGCGCATGAAGCGCCCCTTCGTTTGCCATGTCTCAGACTTTAATGGCACGGAACTCCAACGTGCAGCCGCCCCTCACTCCACCGTCACACTCTTCGCCAGATTCCTCGGCTTATCCACGTCCGTGCCGCGCGCGCACGCCGTGTGATACGCCAGCAGCTGCAGCGGCACCGTATGCAGGATCGGGCTCAGCGCGCCGTAATGCTCCGGCAGGCGGATCACATGCAGCCCGGGCTCGCTCTCGATGCGCGTGTCGCCGTCCGCGAAGACGAACAGCTCCCCACCGCGCGCCCGCACTTCCTGCATGTTGCTCTTGAGCTTCTCCAGCAGCGTGTCGTTCGGCGCCACCGTCACCACCGGCATCTGCGCCGTCACCAGCGCCAGCGGGCCGTGCTTCAGCTCACCCGCCGGGTAGGCCTCGGCGTGGATGTAGCTGATCTCCTTGAGCTTCAGCGCGCCTTCCAGCGCGATCGGGTAATGCAGCCCGCGGCCCAGGAACAGCGCGTTCTCCTTGCGCGCGAATTCCTCGCTCCACGCGATCACCTGCGGCTCCAGCGCCAGCACCGCCTGCACCGCCACCGGCAGGTGGCGCAGCGCCTTCAGGTGCTCCGCCTCCTGCTCGTCCGTCAGGTGGCCCCGCGTCTGCGCCAGCGCCAGCGTCAGCAGGAACAGGCCCACCAGCTGTGTCGTGAAGGCCTTCGTCGACGCCACGCCAATCTCGGCGCCGGCGCGCGTGATGTAGGCCAGCGCGCATTCGCGCACCATCGCGCTCGTCGACACGTTGCACACCGTCAGCGTGTGCAGCATCCCCAGCGAGCGCGCATGCTTGAGCGCCGCCAGCGTGTCCGCCGTCTCGCCGCTCTGGCTGATCGTCACCACCAGCGTGCGCGGATTCGGCACGCTCTCGCGGTAGCGGTACTCGCTGGCGATCTCCACGCTGGTCGGGATCTTCGCGATGCTCTCCAGCCAGTACTTGGCCGTCGAACCCGCGTAATAGCTGGTCCCGCACGCCAGGATCAGCACCGAGTCGACCTCCTTGAACACCCGGTACGCGCCGTCGCCGAAGAGCTCCGGGCTGATGCCCGTCACCGCGTCCAGCGTGTTGGCGATCGCCACCGGCTGCTCGAAGATCTCCTTCTGCATGTAGTGCCGGTACGGCCCGAGCTCCGCGGCGCCGCTGTGCGCATGCACCGTCTTCACCTCGCGCTCGACATTGACGAAACGCCCCGTCGCCGCATCCTTGCGGCTGATCCAGTAACGGCCCAACTGCAGGTCGACGACGTCACCCTCTTCCAGGTAGACGATCTGGTCGGTCACGCCGGCCAGCGCCATCGCGTCGGAAGCGACGAAATTGGCGCCCGCGTATTCGTCCCTGCCCACGCCCAGCACCATCGGCGAGCCCTCGCGCGCGCCGATCACCCGATGCGGCTCGTCCTTGTGGAACACCGCGATCGCATACGCGCCGCGCAGTTGCCCCACCGCGGTCTGCACCGCCTCCAGCAGGTCGCCGTGGTAATGGAAGTCCACCAAATGGGCGATGACCTCGGTGTCGGTCTGGCTGTGGAAGACATAACCGCGGCCCTTCAGCTCGGCGCGCAGTTCGTCGTGGTTCTCGATGATCCCGTTGTGGACCAGCGCCACGCGGCCAGGCTGGCGATGCGCCTCGGCGCCCGGGCCGTGCGAAAAGTGCGGATGCGCGTTGTGGACCGCCGGCGCGCCATGCGTCGCCCAGCGCGTGTGCGCGATGCCAGTGCCTGCCGCCACGCCGTCCTGCGCGGCCAGCGCCTGCAGCTCCGCCACCCGCGAGGTGCTGCGCGCCCGGCGCAGCATGCCGTCCTGGTGCACCGCCACGCCGCAGGAGTCATAGCCGCGGTACTCGAGCCGCTTCAGGCCCTCGATCAGGATGGGAACGATGTCTTTCTGGCTGACCGCGCCGACGATGCCGCACATGGTGTGTCTCCCCGGGTGTCCCGGATGAATTGCGAATGGGCGCCATCCTAGGTACGCCGATCAGGTGGATGCTTTCAAATTTATGCCACCAATGAAAGAATCGCTCACTCTCGACGCACTGCGCCATATTCTTTCATCGGCAAATAAAACATGAAATGTTCCATCGAGCTGGACACCATCGATCTGAGGGTGTTGGACCTCCTCCAGCAGGATGCGTCGCTTTCCAACCAAGCCTTGGCGGAACGCGCGCATGTCTCGCCCGCCACCTGCCTGCGCCGCGTGCGACGGCTGGTGGAGACCGGCGTGATCGAGAAACAGGTGGCCATCCTCTCGCCGGACAAGCTGGGCGCGGGCCTGTCGGCACTGGTCGAGATCACGCTCGACCGCCAGGGCGCCGAGCACCTGGACGCCTTCGAGGCCATCGCCGTCGCGGCGCCCGAGGTCCAGCAGTGCTGGCGCGTCGCGCCGGGGCCGGACTTCGTGCTGGTGCTGCAGGTGCCGGACATGCCGGCCTATCACGCGCTGGTGCAGCGGCTCTTCACCCAGCAGGCCAACGTCCGCAACGTGAAGGCCTTCTTCAGCGTCAAGCGCGCGAAGTTCGAGCCGCGCCTGGCCCTCCCGGCGGCGCGCCCCTGAAGCCCCCCCGCTCTCCCGCTTGCGGGTGAGGCCTGGGGGGAAGTCCGGTGCTTGCGCCGTCAGCGCTTGAGGATGAGCAACCCCTTGAGGTACTCGCCCTCCGGGAAGTAGATGGTCTGCGGGTGATCCGGCGTCGCGCCGACGCGGTCCAGGATGAGCCCGTCCGCGCCCGCGTCGATGCCGGCGCCGGCCACGATCTTGTGGAACAGCTCCGGCCCCACGCCGCCCGAGCACGAGAAGGTGAAGAGCAGTCCGCCCGGATTCAGCAGCATCAGCCCGAGCCGGTTGATGTCCTTGTAGGCGCGCGCAGCGCGCTCCGCATGGGCCGCCGTCGGCGCGAACTTGGGCGGGTCCAGCACGATCGCGTCGAAGCGCCGCCCCTGACGGAGCAGGTCGCGCAGCGTGTGGTTCACGTCGGCATCCAGCGCCGTGTGCCGCGCCGGATCGAAGCCGTTGAGCGCGACGTGCGCGATGGCGCGCTCGAGCGCGGGCCCGGACGAGTCCACGCTGATGACCTCGCTCGCGCCACCGGCGAGCGCCGCGACGGAGAAGCCGCCGGTGTAGCTGAAGCAGTTCAGCACCGACTGGCACCCGTACTGCCGCACCGCCTCGGCGAACTTGCGGCGGTTGTCGCGTTGGTCGAGGTAGTAGCCGGTCTTGTGGCCCTCGGCCACGTCCAGGCTGAGCTTCCAGGTGTTCTCCGAGATGACGATCTCGGTCGGGCCCTCGCCGCGCAGCCAGCCGGTGACCGGCGCCAGGCCCTCGAGCGTGCGCACGTTGGCGTCGGAGCGCTCGTACAGCCGCGTCAGTCCGGTCTGCGCGAGCAGCTGGTCGGCGATGGTCTGCTTCCAGCGCTCGGTGCCGGCGGACAGGAACTGCGCGCTGAGCGTGTCGCCGTAGCGGTCGACGATCAGCCCGGGCAGGCCGTCGGCCTCGCCATGGATCAGGCGCACGGCGTCGGAATCGATCGGCATGCGCGCCCGCAGCGCGATCGCGGCGGCGATGCGGCGCTCGAAAAAGGCGGCGTCGATGCGCTCCTGCTCATCGAAGCTCCAGGCGCGCACGCGGATCAGCGATTCCGGGCTGAACGACGCCCAGCACAGGAAGCGGCCATCGGCGGCCTCGACCCGCACGGTCTCGCCGGCGTCGGCCTTGCCCTTGGCGATGGAGCCCTCGAACACCCACGGGTGGCGGCGCAGCAGCGAGCGGTCCTTGCCCTCGCGCAGACGAATTGCTTTCATGGGGGCGGATTGTCCTTGACGACGGCGCTAGTCGTCTCCCAGCCCCTGCACCTGCCGCGGCACCGGCGGCCAGGTGCCGTTCCTGCGGCGCTCATCGAACCAGCGATGCATCGCGGCGTCCTGCACCGCGTACTCGCCGCGCGCGGACTTCCAGACCAGCACCGGCGAGCGCTCGCGCAGCGACTCCAGCGCCCGCTGCGCCATCCCCACGCTGACCGGCTGGGCCAGCAGTTCGCCATAAAAGCGCAGCGCCTCGGCATCGAAGGCGCGGAAGCGCCCGCCCATCTCCAGCATCCGCCACAGCACCACCTGCTCGATGGGCTTGAGGCCCAGGAAGGTGGATTCCATCTCCTCCTCGTCCCGGCGCGAATGCTCCGAGGAGGCCTCCAGCAGGGCCTTCTCGAAGCGCCCGCGGATGCCGGAGAAGGGGCTCAGCACGCCGTCCAGCGTCGACATGAACAGCTGCGGCCGATGGCCGATGGCCTCGAAGGCCTGCTGGAGCGCCGCTTGGTCCACCGGCGCCAGCGAGGGACGTTGCGCTTCGATCAGGCCGGCCACATGCGCGATGAAATCGGCCCCCAGCGGCGGCATGCGTTGCACCTGCGATCCGAAGAACGGCGCCGCGTTCGAATTGACCAGCCGCATGAGCTTGTCGCGATCGGAGCCGGACATCACCAGCATCAAGTTGACCTCGTCGCGCCGGTTCAGCTGATCGCGCGCCGACTTCAGCGAGGTCATCGCCACCTCGCCGCGCTCGCTGGTCAGCGCCTGCTGCGCCTCGTCGATGATCAGCGCCACCGGTTTGCCGGCAGTCTCATGGAGCGCCCGCAGCGCGTCGACGAGGGTGAGTCCGTCCACCCGGCCGATACGGCTCGTGTCCACCTGCAGCCAGCCCGCCAGGCTGAGCTTGTCCAGGCCTGCCTTCTTCGCGGCTCGCGCGACCAGCCCGAGTTGAGGCTCCAGCGCCTTGCCGATGGCGTCCGCGATGACGGTGGCCGGATCGCGGCCGGTGTCCTCCCACAGGTCCGTGTAGACGACCACCACGCCTTCGGCCTCCAGGGCCGGCTTGAGGTCGGCCTGCAGGAAGGTGGATTTGCCGGTCCGCCGGGGCCCGGACAGGAACAGGCCGTTGTGGGCGTCGCCGAAGAGCGTCCGGCCCATCAGCGCCGGCACCATCTGCCGAGCCAGGTCGGTCCGGGGGAAGGAGATCATCGTTTTATCGGCGAATTATCGGGAAGGCGATAATTTATCGGTCCGCCCGATAAAACTCAATAATCGGCGCCGCGGCCCGCTGGCGGACCGCGTGGCGCAGCGGCCGGAATCCGCAGCGCCCGGCCTCGATCAGCGCTTCGCCGCCGGCCCCAAGGTCCCGAAGGCCCAGCCGATGTTCAGGCTGACCATGGGCGTGCTTTGCTTCTCGCCGCCCAGCGCCTTCCACTGGCCGACGCCGACCTTCACCCGCAGGTGGTCGCGGCCGGTGCCTTCCCACTGCGTCCAGACCTCGCCCTGCGTGACCGCGCCACCGCCGACCGACACGCCGCCGCCGCCCGCCGCGCCGACCAGCGCTTCCGCGCCGACACGCATGCCGTTCCACTTGGGCGATTGCGCGCCCAGCCCGAACATGCCGTAGGAGAACGCGCCCGCCTTGCCCAGCGCCGCGCTGCCCGCATGCGCCACGCCGTACCACGGGCCGCCGAAGTCGCGCGTCATGCCGATGCCCAGGCCGGTCACGTTGTCGCGGGAGCCGTCCTTGAACTTGAAGTCCTTGAAGTAGGGCGTGCTCAGGTACAGCGTCTGCGCGCGCACCGTGCCCGACTCCAGCGGCGGCGTGTTCAGGATGCGCGAGACCTTCTCCAGCGGCAGCGCCAGCGACCCGCGCACCTGGAAGGAGTCGTAATGGCCCCACGGCGCCTTCATGTAGCCCGCATCCAGCCGCAGCGTCGGCCCCCAGGGCGTGATCCAGCGCAGCGTCGGCCCGACCCGCACCAGCCAGCCGTTGCCGGTGTCCATGTCGCCGCCGCCGCCCAGGCCGAAGGACAGCTGCCCGCCCACCCGCAGGCGCTGGCTGCCGATGCCCCAGTCCTGGCCCGCGTTGGCGAGGATCTCCATGTAGCCGTCGTGACCGCCGGACGCGGCGCCCGAAGCCTCCAGGCCCCACCACGAGGAACCGTCGCCGAAGTACTGACGCAGGTCGCCGCCGGCCTTGCCCTTGCGGCCGGTGAGCGGCACGCCGCCGCGCGTGCGGCTGCCGCTGCGCGGTTTCTCGACGCCGGCGCTCAGCGCGATCTCGTCGAAGCCCATGCCGGTGCGGTCGCCCGCGCGGCCCGGCGAGCCCGAGTCGCTCGGGCTGAAGCTCAGGAAGCGGTCCATCCGGCCGATGGTGAACGCGACGCCGGTGTCCTTGATGTTGCCGTTGCCGTTCGGGAAGGTGACGTGCGACACGCCCACGCCGGCGTACCAGTTGCCGAACTCGCCGCGCAGCGAGAGCTCAGGCCGCAGCATCAGGCCGCCGCCCGGACGCACCTTGTCGGAGCTCACGCCGCCGCCCGCGCCGGCATAGACGCTGGCCGCCAGGTGCAGGTTGGGGCCGACGCGAAAGCGCCGCTGCAGGTTGAAGCCGACGGTGAACAGCCCGCCGAACTCGCCCTTCGCCGCGCCGTAGGCCGCCGGGCCGATGCCCCAATCCTCGTTGATGGCGACCATGTAGTTCGCCCCGAGCAGCGCGGTCTTCTGCCCGGTGGGCATCTTGATCGGCGACCAGTTCAGCTCGAACGCGGCGGGCCGGCTGTCGGTCGCGGTCACGACTCGCGGCGGCTCCTTCAGCTCCGGCGTCACGGACGGCGCCGAGACCACCGGCGGCTCGGCCCCGGGCGCTTGCGTCTGCGCCTGGGCCTGGGCCTGCGCTTGGGCCGCGAGCAGCGCCGAGCACAGCAGCAGCGGACGGGACGGGAACGGGGCCTTCGAGGCGATCAGGGCGGTGCGGGGCATCGGGATCAATCGGTTATTTCTTGCGGGCGCGCGGGTGCGCCGCGTCGTAGATCTTGGCCAGGTGCTGGAAGTCCAGCCGGGTGTAGACCTGCGTGGTGCTGATGTTGGCGTGGCCCAGCAGTTCCTGGACCGCGCGCAGGTCGCCGCTGCTCTGCAGCAGGTGCGACGCGAACGAGTGGCGCAGCATGTGCGGATGGACATGCGTCGGCATGCCCGCGGCCAGCGCCCGCTGCTTCAGGCGCTTGCGGACCTGGTCGGCGCTCAGCCGCCGGCCGCGCGGGCCGACCAGCAGCGCCGGCTCGTCGGCCGCGGCCCATTGGCCGCGCACCGCCAGCCATTGCTGCAGGGCCGCCAGCGACGGCCCGCCCAGCGGCACCGCGCGGCGCTTGGCGCCCTTGCCCAGCACCTGCGCCTCGGCGGCGTCGGGCACGATCCAGCCGGCGGAGCCCGCGTGATGCCGCAGGTCCAGGCCCACCAGCTCCGACACCCGCAGGCCGCTGCCGTAGAGCAGCTCGACGAGGCAGCGCTCGAGCGCTTCGATGACGGGATCGGCGACGTCCTGATGGTGCTCGGCCAGCCGCACCGCGTCGTCCACGCCCAGCGCCTTGGGCAGGGGCCGGCCCTGCTTGGGCGCGTGCAGGTCGGCGATCGGGTTGGCATCGACCAGCCCCTGCTGCCCCAGCCAGCGGTACCAGCCGCGCCAGGCGGACAGGATCAGCGCCAGCGTGCGCGGCTTGAGCTTCTCGGCATGCAGCTGGGCCAGGCCGCGCCGCGCCTGGTGCGCGCTCAGGCGCAGCAGGTCCAGCCCCTGCGCCGAGGCGAAGCCAGTCAACCGCTGCAGCGCTTCCGTGTACAGCGTCAGCGTGCGCTCCGCCAGGCGGCGCTGCACGCGCAGATGGTCCAGGTAGCGGCGCTGCTCGTCAGTCAGGCTGACGGTCGACATGGCCGGCGGCATGGGGGTCGGCGTGCAGCAGGCGCGACAGCGCGGCGCTCGCGATCTCGCCGACGCGGGACAGGAACTCGGTGCCCATCTCGGCCGTGTAGCGCGTCGGATCCGGCGAGCCCAGCACCAGCAGGCCGAAGGGCTGCGCGGGCGTGCCCGCCGTCAGCGGCACCAGCGCCAGCGACGCGACGTCGTCCTCGAGCCAGCGCGCCGCCTCGAAGCCCGAATTGATGCCGCAGTAGGGCTGGTTCAGGCTGCCGACGAAGGTCTTCACGTCCGGGTTGACCTCGGCCGCGAAGGGCGCGAGCGCATGACCGGCGCCGACGTTCCACAGCCGCAGCCCGGCCTGCGGGATCAGGAACTGGTGGCGCAGCTCGCGCAGCAGCACCTCGGGCAGTTGGCTGTCGTCGCGGGTGAGCATCAGCGCCAGCGTCCAGCGGTGCAGCCGGTCGGCGATCGCGACGTTCTCCTGCCCGTTGCGGATCATCTCGATGATCTTGTGCTCCAGGCCGCGGATCTTGTCGCGCAGCAGCTCCGCCTGGCGCTCCTGCAGCGAGACCGCGCGCTGCCCGTGCGGATGCGAGATCCGGACGTTGGCCAGCAGCTCGGCGTGACGTTCGAAGAACGCCGGGTCATTCGCCAGGTAGTCGGCGATGTCTTGTTCGGTGATGCCTTCGATGCCGCTCACAGTTCGATTTCTCCTTCAAAGACCGTCTGCGCGGGACCGGTCATGTACACCGGGGCCGACAGCCCCGGGCCGCCCGGCGTCATGCCGGCCCATTCGATGCGCAGGTCGCCGCCGCGCGTGTGCACTTCCACCGCCTCGTCCAGCCAGCCGAGCCGGATGCCGGCGACCACCGCCGCGCACGCGCCGGTGCCGCAGGCCAGCGTCTCGCCGGCACCGCGCTCGTACACGCGCAGCTTCACCTCGCCCCGGCTGATCACCTGCAGGAAGCCGGCATTCACCCGGCGCGGGAACGCCTCATGGTTCTCGACCAGCGGGCCCACGATGGCCACCGGCGCATGGTCGACGTCCTCGACCCGCTGCACCGCGTGCGGATTGCCCATCGACAGCACCGCGACCTCGGCCGTCATGCCGTCGCCCAGGTCCAGCGGCCAGCGCGCGTAGCCGCCATCCACGCCCTCCGCCGGCCGGGCCGTCGCGCGCGCCGGATCGAACGGGATCGCAGGCAGGTCGAAGACCGGCGCGCCCATGTCCACCGTGACGCGGCCATCGTCGCGCAGGCGCAGCTCGAGCAGCGCGTTGATCGTCTGGACGCGGATGGTGCGCTTGTCGGTCAGCCCCTTGTCGACGACGAAGCGCACGAAGCAGCGCGCGCCGTTGCCGCACTGCTCCACCTCGGAACCGTCCGAGTTGAAGATGCGGTAGCCGAAGTCCACGTCCGGCGTCTTCGGCGCCTCGATCACCAGCACCTGGTCGCAGCCCACGCCGAAGCGGCGATCGGCGACGCGCCGCAGCTGATCGGCGCTCAGCGGCATCGGGTGGCGCGTGGCGTCCAGCACGACGAAGTCGTTGCCGGCGCCCTGCATCTTGGTGAAGCGCAGTTTCATGGGGGCGGATTATCGGGAATACAGCGACGGCTCGCCGGGCGGCCGCGTCTTGAATCGCTTGTGGACCCAGAAATACTGGGCCGGGTGTTCGCGGATGCGGTCCTCGAGCCAGCGGTGGAAGCGCAGCGCGTCGGCCTCGACATCGCCGCTGGGGTAGCCGGTCAGCGGTTCATGGGCGTGGATCACGATGCCCTCCCCCTTGGGCAGCATCGTGACGATGACCGGCTGCACCACCATCTTCATGGTCTCGGCGATCTTGGCCGGCGCCAGCAGCGTGTTGGCCGGCACGCCGAAGAAGGGCACGAAGGCCGAATCCTTCGGACCGAAGTCCATGTCCGGCAGGTTCAGGAAGGAGTAGCCGTCGCGGATCGCCCGCAGGATGCTGCGCACGCCCTCCTGCCGATCGACCAGCTTGGTCGTCCCGAAGCGCGAGCGCGCCTTGCGCAGCGCCTCGTCGAACAGCGCGTTGCTCTGGCGCTGGTAGATGCTGGCGCCCGGGCGCGACTGGTTCAGCATCAGCGCCGGGCCGATCCAGTCCAGGCCCACGAAATGCGGCATCAGCCACATCACCGGCCGGTCGACCTGCTCGGAGAGCTTGATGTTGCCCTCGATGCGCATCAGGCGCAGCAGGCGCCGGTCGGACGCGTACCAGAGCAGGCCGCGCTCCAGCAGGCTGCGGCCCAGCCAGCCGAAGTGCTCGCGCACCAGGGCCTGGCGCTCGGCGAGGGATTTCTCGGGGAAGCAGAGTTCCACGTTGCGCAGCGCGACGCGCCGGCGCGATCCCGCGACCCGGTGCAGCAGCGCGCCCAGTCCCCACCCGAGCGCGGCCAGCCAGCGCAGCGGCAGCCAGTGCAGCAGCCAAAGCAGCGCGATCAGCGCATATGTACCCAGTTTTCCCATCCACCCATCCGTGGGCCCTTTCGGGCCTTTCCTATAATGCGCGCCCATGTCGCCGAGTTAATCTGGACAACTTGCGGGGCGACTCATAAATCCCGCTAAAGCGTTCGCCGCCTGACTCCCAGGTCTCGGCAACGCCCGAAGACTGAATCACAGGAGTTTAAATTGGCGAGCGATTTCCTCTTCACCTCGGAATCCGTATCTGAAGGCCACCCGGACAAGGTGGCGGACCAGATCTCCGATGCCATCCTCGACGCGATCCTCGCCCAGGACCCGCGCTCGCGCGTCGCCGCCGAGACGCTGTGCAACACCGGCCTGGTGGTGCTGGCCGGCGAGATCACGACCAACGCCCACGTCGACTACATCCAGGTCGCCCGCGACACGATCAAGCGCATCGGCTACGACAACACCGAATACGGCATCGACTACAAGGGCTGCGCCGTGCTCGTGGCCTACGACAAGCAGAGCAACGACATCGCCCAGGGCGTCGACCAGGCGTCCGACGACCACCTGAACACCGGCGCCGGCGACCAGGGCCTGATGTTCGGCTATGCCTGCGACGAGACGCCCGAGCTGATGCCCGCGCCGATCTACTACGCGCACCGCCTGGTCGAGCGCCAGGCCCAGCTGCGCAAGGATGGCCGCCTGCCCTTCCTGCGCCCGGACGCCAAGAGCCAGGTCACGATGCGCTACGTCGACGGCAAGCCGCACAGCATCGACACCGTGGTGCTGTCCACGCAGCACGCGCCCGAGATGTCGCTGGGCGACAAGATGAAGCCCGAGTTCTACGAGGCGGTCATCGAGGAAATCATCAAGCCGGTGCTGCCCAAGGAGTGGCTGCAGGACACGAAGTACCTGGTCAACCCGACCGGCCGCTTCGTCATCGGCGGTCCGCAGGGCGACTGCGGCCTGACGGGCCGCAAGATCATCGTCGACACCTACGGCGGTGCCTGCCCGCACGGCGGCGGCGCGTTCTCGGGCAAGGACCCGACGAAGGTGGACCGCTCGGCCGCCTACGCGGCCCGTTACGTGGCCAAGAACATCGTGGCCGCGGGCCTGGCCAAGCAGTGCCAGATCCAGGTCGCGTATGCGATCGGCGTGGCCCGGCCGATGAACGTCACCGTCTACACCGAAGGCACCGGCGTGATCTCCGACGAGAAGATCGCGGCGCTGGTCAACGAGCATTTCGACCTGCGTCCCAAGGGCATCATCCAGATGCTGGACCTGCTGCGTCCGATCTATGGCAAGACGGCGGCCTACGGCCACTTCGGCCGCGAGGAGCCGGAGTTCAGCTGGGAGCGGACCGACAAGGCCAAGGCGCTGCGCGCCGCGGCGGGGCTGTAAGCCCTCTCCGCTCCCCGGTCATTTGCCGCGCATTCATCGATTGATGCGCGCTTGACCCCCGAAGTCAGGGCCGCCTCGCGCGGCCCTGAGCGTTTCCGGCAGCCGCTTCGCGCGGCAGAATCGCCGGATGCATCCCCTGCCCGCCGCGCCGACCCCGCTGACCATCCTGATCGTCGACGACCAGAGCGCGACGCGCGTCGCGCTGACCGCCGAGCTCGACCGCGCCGGCCACCGCGTGCTGGAGGCCGACAGCGCCGCCTGGGCGCTGGAGCTGTTCCGTCGCTACCGGCCCGATCTGGTGCTGATGGACGTCGAGATGCCGGGCCACGACGGCTACTGGACCTGCCGCGAGATGCGCGCCGCCGAACCCGGCGGCTGGACGCCGATCATCTTCCTGAGCCAGTTCAAGCAGGACGAGGACGTGTGGAAGGGCATCGAGGCCGGCGGCGACGACTACCTGGTCAAGCCGGTGTCCGCGATGATCCTGCACGCCAAGCTGCGCGCGATGCAGCGCCTGGCCCAGATGCGGGCCCGGCTGGTGCAGATGTCCGAGGACCTGCGCGCCGCCAATGCGCAGCTCGAGGAGCTCTCCAGCGTCGACGCGCTGACCGGGCTGATGAACCGCCGCGCCCTGGATGCCCGCCTGCAGCAGGAGCTGGACCTGGCCCGGCGCGAAGGCAAGCCGCTGACGTTGATGCTGTGCGACGTCGACCACTTCAAGCGCTACAACGACGCGGCCGGCCACGTCGCCGGCGATGCCTGCCTGCGCCGCATCGGCCAGTTGCTCAAGGAAACCTGCCGCCGCCCGAGCGACTGCGCCGGGCGCTACGGCGGGGAGGAATTCGCGCTGGTCCTGCCCAACACGCCGCGCTCGGGGGCGATGACCTATGCCCGGGCGCTGATGCGCACGGTGGAGCTGGCGGCCATCCCCCATCCGGATTCCCCCACCGGCGGCACCATCACCCTCTCGGGCGGCATCACCACCTGCCTGCCGGACGAGAGCACCAGCGCCGAGGGGCTGATCATCCGCGCCGACGACGCGCTCTACAACGCCAAGTCCACCGGTCGGAACCGCTTCTTCAGCTACGAGATGCAGATGGACACGGCCGAGCAGCGGCGCGCGGTCGTCCCGTCGACGGGGCCCGCCTCGCCGCCCCCCGCCACCCCCACTTGAGGCATGTCCGGACCGCCTCGCGGCGGAGCGGCCCCGCATAATCGGCCTCGGCACGTTTCGCTGCCGCCTGTCGACGACGCCCGGCCATGGACGCTTCCGCCTCGCTGCCGCCTCTTCGCATCCTGGTCGTGGACGACCAGGCCAGCACGCGCGGCTTCCTGTGCCGCCAGCTCCAGGCCATCGGTCATCACACCCTGGAGGCGGACGGCGGCGACAGCGCGCTGGCCCGCTTCGACGGCGAGCGCCCAGACCTGGTGCTGCTGGACGTCGAGATGCCCGGTCACGACGGCTACTGGGTCGCCAGCCAGATGCGGGCGCACGAGCGCGGCGGCTGGACGCCGATCATCTTCCTGTCCAGCCGCGACCGCGACCAGGATCTCTGGCAGGGCATCGAATCGGGCGGGGACGACTACCTCGTCAAGCCGGTGTCCAACACCGTGCTGCAGGCCAAGCTGCGCGCGATGCAGCGGCTGCGGCGGATGCAGGCACGGCTGCAGGAGGTGTCCGATGAACTGCGCAACAGCAACGAGCGGCTGGAGAAGCTCTCCGGCGAGGATGCGCTGACGCGCCTGATGAACCGGCGCGCCTTCGATGCCCGGCTCGCGCAGGAGATCGCCTGCGCCCGGCGCGACCAGCAACCGCTGACGCTGGTGCTGTGCGACATCGACCACTTCAAGCGTTACAACGACAGCTACGGCCACCTCGAGGGCGACGCCTGCCTGCGGCGGGTCGCGCAGTTGCTGCAGCAGACCTGCCGGCGCCCGCGCGACTGCGCCGCGCGCTACGGCGGCGAGGAGTTCGCCCTCATCCTGCCCGGCACGCCGCGCTCCGGCGCGATGACCTTCGCGCGGGCGGTGATGCGCACGCTGCGCAACTGCGACATGCGCCACCCCGATTCGGTCGAGTCCTACGTCACCCTCTCCGGCGGCATCACCACCTGCGTGCCCGATGCCGACACCAGCGTCGAAGGCCTGCTTCGCCGCTCCGACGATGCGCTCTACACGGCCAAGTCGCGAGGCCGCAACCGCTTCTTCAGCTTCGAGATGCAGATGGACACCGTCGAGCAGGCGCCCAGCGGCTTCGCGCCGCTCTCCTGACAGAACCCATGCCCCGTCGCGGTTACCGTCACGCCTTTCGATGACCGCTGCTTCCGAATGCCTGTGATCGACCACGACGCGCTGCGGCGTCATGCCATCGCCCGCACCTTTTTCAAGCCGACCACGCTGCTGCGCGCGATCCAGCGCCTGGGCTTCGTGCAGGCCGACCCGATCCGCGCGCCGGCGCGCGCGCAGGACCTGATCCTGATGCACCGGGTGAAGGACTACCGCGCCGGCCAGCTCGAGGCGCGTTACGCGCGTCTCGCCGTCGAGGAGGACTGCCTCGTCAACTACGGCTTCCTGGCCCGCGAGACGCTGGCGCTGCTGCATCCACGGGTGGCCCGGCGCGCCTGGGACGAAGCCATGAACGCGCGCGCGGCGGAGGTGCTCGAGTTCATCCGTGCGCGCGGCCGCACGCATCCGCAGCAGGTGCAACAGGCTTTCAGCCACGGCCGCGTCGCGGGTTACTGGGGCGGCGAGCTCAACGCCAGCACGCATCTCCTGGACGGCATGCATTACCGCGGCCTGTTGCGCGTGGCGCGGCGCGACTCCGGCACGCGCGTCTACGAGGCGATCGAGCACGCGACGCAGGACGACAGCCCGCAAGCCCGCCGCGAGCGCGCCGGCGCGCTGCTCGACATGATCGTGTCGCTCTACGCGCCGCTGCCCTCGCCGAGCCTGGGCTACCTGACGACGCTGCTGGGCTACGGCGCGCCGCACCTCAAGACCGAGGCCCGCGAGGTGCTCAAGCACGCGAAGTCGCGCTGGGCCCATGCGAAGGTGGACGGCGAGGTCTGGTACTGGCCCTCGGACGAGAACCCTGCCTCGCGCGCCCACCGGGTCGAGCCGGAGCGCCTGCGCTTCCTCGCGCCCTTCGATCCGCTGGTCTGGGACCGCCGCCGCTTCGAGCGGCTGTGGGGCTGGGCCTACCGCTTCGAGGCCTACACCCCAGCCGCGAAACGGACCATGGGCCATTACGCGCTGCCGATGCTGTTGGGCGACCAGGTGATCGGCTGGGCCAACCTGAAGGTCGAGGGCGGGACGCTGGTCCCGGACCTCGGCTTCATCGGCAAGCGTCCGCGCGACGCGGCCTTCCGCGCCGCGCTGGACGAGGCCTATCAGGAGATGTCGGTCTTCCTCGGTCTGGCGGAGTGAAGGACGGGCCGGCGGCGGGCGCCTGCGCTCAGGCGTCGCTCAGGCATTGACCAGCGCCATCGACACCTCCGGATAACGCGCGCCGGCAACCGGATGCGCGTCGATCAGGTCGCGCAGCTCCTCGCGCAGCACGTCGTTGAGGCGGATGCGCGCGGCCATCGCGTTCTCCTCCAGCCGCACGATCGAGCGCGTGCCCGGGATCGGCATGATGTCCGGACCGCGGTCCAGCAGCCAGGCCAGCGCCAGCTGCGCCGGCGTCAGGCCGTGGTCGCGGGCCAGCGCGACGATCGCATCGGCCAGCGCCAGGTTCTGCGCCATCGAGTCGCCCTGGAAACGCGGATTGACGCGGCGCCAGTCATTCGCGGCCAGTTGATCGGCGCTGCGGATCGCACCGGTCAGGAAGCCGCGCCCCAGCGGGCTGTACGGCACCAGCGCGATGCCGAGCTCGCGGCAGGTGGGCAGCACCTCGGCCTCGACGTCGCGCGTCCACAGCGAGTACTCCGACTGCACCGCCGCGATCGGATGCACGCGATGGGCGCGGCGGATGGTCTCGGCCGAGGCCTCCGACAGCCCGAGATGGCGCACCTTGCCGGCGCGCACCAGCTCGGCCATCGCGCCGACGGTCTCCTCGATCGGCACCGACCGGTCGACGCGGTGCAGGTAGTACAGGTCGATGTGGTTGACGCCCAGTCGGCGCAGGCTGGCGTCGCAGGACGCGTGGACATGCGAGGGCTTGCCGTTGACGCCGGCCGACAGCCCGTCGGCATTGCGGACGATGCCGAACTTGGTCGCCAGCACGACCTCGCGCCGGCGGTTGGCCAGCAGGCCCGACAGCAGGCGCTCGTTGGCGCCGTTGCCGTAGATGTCGGAGGTGTCGAGGAAATTCATCCCGAGGTCCAGCGCCCGGTGCAGGACGGCCATCGAGGTGGCCTCGTCGGTGGGGCCGTAGAAATCGGACATCCCCATGCAGCCGAGTCCGAGCGCGGAGACCTCCGGCCCGTGGGCGCCGAGCCGGCGGCGCGGCAACTGCGGCAGGTTGTTGATCGGTTCCCTGGACATGATGGTCATGGTGCGGCTCCTTCGAAGACAAGGTCTGCGCGGCGGCCGGCATGACCGCCGCGATGCCTGTCAGCTTAGGAATCCGCCCCCACCCGGGACCAGCGCAAAGCTCGCCCGTCCTTGCCCAATCCTCCGGAACCCGCTTCCCCACGCGCGCGGGCGCTGGCGGCGCGCGCGACGGCCTTGCACAATCCGCCGCATGGTCGCACCCACTCCGATTCCTCTCGCCGACGGCTTCCCCGACGCGCTGCAGGCACTGCGCGCGCAGATGGTGGATCTGACGCTCCGGCATGTCGATGGCGACGGCACGTCCGCCACGGCGATCCCCTGCCTGCAACTGATCAAGGCCAGCTGCAGCACCCCCAAGACCGCGCCGGCGCTCTACGAGCCGGGCCTGGCGATCGTGCTGCAGGGCCGCAAGAAGGTGGAGCTCGGCACCGAGACGCTGTATTACGACCCGCTGCATTTCCTGCTGGTCTCGATGCCGATGCTGCCCAAGGGCGGCGTGATCGAGGCGACGCCGGACAAGCCCTACCTGTGCGTGCGCATCGGCTGCGACACCGCGACGCTGGCGGAGCTGATGCTGGAGGTCGGCCCGGCCGGCACCGATGCGCCGCCGGGGGCGCAGTCGGGACTGAACGTCGCGCCGGTGTCCGAGTCGCTGCTGGGCGCCGCGCTGCGGCTGATGCAGCTGCTGGACTCGCCACAGGACCAGCGCGTGCTGGGACCGCTGTTGCAGCGGGAGATCTTCTACCGGGTGCTGACCGGCCCGCTCGGACCGCGCCTGCGCGCGCTGGCGCAGCAGGACAGCGCCACGCGCCGCCTGTCCCGTGCGCTCGACGAGCTGAACCGCCGCTTCAGCGAGGCGATCAGCATCGACGAGCTGGCCGCCGTGGCGCACATGAGCGCCTCGACGCTGCACCAGCGCTTCAAGCAGCTGACCAGCATGTCGCCGATGCAGTACCAGAAGCAGCTGCGGCTGCAGCATGCGCGGCGGCTGATGCTGGGCAGCGGGCTGGATGCGGCGGCCGCGGCGCACCAGGTCGGCTACGAGAGCGCCTCGCAGTTCAGCCGCGAATACCGGCGCCTCTTCGGCACGCCGCCGCGGACCGACATCGAGCAACTGCTGCGCGCGGGATGAGCGGCGCCATGGACACGACATCGACCCACACCGACGCGGCGATGGCCGCGACCGATGCGATCGCCAAGCTCGGCGCGATGCTGCGCCGCCATGCGCCGCGCGAGGGCCTGTGGCCGACGGCGCTGCCACGGGTCTGGGCGATCCGGCTGGACGCGCCGGGCGGCGAAATGGCGCATGCGGTGCAGCCGGCCTCGCTGTGCGTGATCGCACAGGGCGCCAAGGAAGTCCACCTGGGCGACGAGCGCTACGTCTACGACGCGGCGCGCTTCATGGTCTTCACCACCGACCTGCCGGTCAGCGGCCGCGTCATCGACGCCACGCCGGAGCGGCCCTACCTCTGCCTGCGCCTGGACTTCGATCCGGAAGAGGTCGCCGAGCTGGTCGCGCGCAGCGGCCCGCCGCGTGGCCCGGCGTCGCCACCGCCAGGGGCGCTCTCCCGTCCGTCCGCGGCGCCGGCAGCGGCGACCGCCCGCGGCGCCGAGGACACGGGCCGCGGCCTCTTCGTCAGCGCGGTGACCCCCGACATGCTCGACGCGGCCGGGCGGCTGGTGCGGCTGCTGGACCATCCCGAGGACCATGCCGCGCTGGCGCCGATGGCGATGCGCGAGCTCGTCTACCGCGTGCTGCGCAGCGAGCAGGGCGAGCGGCTGGCGCAGGTCGCGCGCGCCGACAGCCAGACGCAGCGCGTGCACCGCGCCATCCGCTGGCTGAAGGCGAATTACGCCCAGCCGCTGCGCATCGAGGCGCTGGCCCGGGAGGCGCACATGAGCGCGTCCTCGCTGCACCACCATTTCCGCGCGCTGACCTCGATGAGCCCGCTGCAATACCAGAAGCAGCTGCGGCTGCAGGAAGCGCGCCGGCTGCTGATCGCGGAGGGACTGGAGGTCGCGCGCGCCGGCCACGCGGTCGGCTACGAGAGCCCGTCCCAGTTCAGCCGCGAGTACAGCCGGCTCTACGGCAGCCCGCCCTCGCGCGACGCCGCCAGGCGCCGGGACACGCCGCCCGCGCGAGCGCTGGCCTGAGCGCCCGGCGGCGGCCGTCGGCGGCCGTCGGCGGTCGTCGGTCAAGCGTCGTCGCGGTCCAGCGAGGCCGACAGCGCGGCATGCGCCTCGACCTCGGCGAGACGCTGGCCGAAGGTCTCGCGCGCCATGCCCAGCGCATCGGAGCCCGCCACGAAATGCAGCGGCGGCGTCGGCATCGCGGCCAGCTCGACGAAGGCCCGGCCCAGCTTGGCCGGATCCCCCGGCTGCCGATGGTTGTAGGCCTCGTAGGTGGACAGCGGCGGCCGCGGCAGCGCGGCGTAGTCCGCGATCGTCCGGGTGCCGTAGCGCACCGAGCTGGCGTCCAGGAAGTCGGTCCGGAAGAAGCCGGGCTCGACCACCGTCACCCGGATGTTGAAGCCGGCCAGCTCCGGCGCCAGCGAGGCGCTGAAGCCATCGACGGCGAACTTCGTCGCGCAGTAGACCGCCGCGCCATCGAAGCCGCGGAAACCGCCGACCGAGGCGATGTTGATCACGTGACCGTCGCGCTGCCGGCGCATGACCGGCAGCACCGCCCGGGTGACGTGCATCAGGCCGAAGACGTTGGTGGCGAACTGGCGCTCGATGTCGTCGGCGCCGATGGCCTCGAACAGGCCCAGCTGGCCATACCCCGCGTTGTTGACCAGCACGTCGATGCGACCGAAGCGCGCGACGGCCTGCTCGACCGCGTGGACCGCGTCGGCCTCGCGGCTGACGTCCAGCGGCAGGCACAGCACGGCGTCGGCGTACGCCGCATAGGCGTCCTGGAGCGCCGCGACATCGCGGCCGGTGGCGACGACGCGATCGCCGGCGACCAGCGCCGCCTTGGCGATCTCCAGCCCGAAGCCGCGGTTGGCGCCGGTGATGAACCAGATCTTGCTCATGGGATTCAGTCCTTGGAGGGATGACAGGGTGGAGGGATTTCCCCTCGACGGGGGCGCTTGCCGGCGGACCTCGCGAGGGATGGATTCATCGTAGGCAGCAGCCCCCGGGGCCGCATGCCCGTTCCGGCGGACCGCTTGCACGATCCGCCGCGACCGGCAGGCGGTGCTCGTCGTGCTCGTCGGGCTTGCGCCGCCCGCCAACCGCCGGCCCTTCCGCACGATCCCCGCGTCCTGACTGCAAGCGACGCTGCGCAATTCGCGCGCTTGCGCTACAATCCGCAGCTTGATTCGCACAAGACCACCCTCTTCAGGTCTTCTTCTGCAGCCCCTCCGGTCCCTCTCACGGACCTTTCTGCGAGCGGCTCGCACCAGCATCAACCCCCGGTTCGTGCGCTTGCGCGTTTCTGGCTTCGGCCGGTTCGATCGTCCTTGGGCGAACGGCTGCTGGAGCACCTCTTCGTGTCCCGCCCCGGCTTCGCGCCATCGAAACAGGGAAAGGGCACATTCCCAAACCGCGCCAAGACGGTTGCTTATTGCGATTGCCTGTCAAGGCGCACACCTCATGAAAACTATGCGAACCAAAAGCATTGAGGTGGGGCGATTCCTTGTCTCACCGATGACCAAACCCCATGCCGACGGCGGATTCGCCGCGGCCGTCTCGATCCGATCGGGACGCGGCATGGCCAGCATCGATCGCGTCATGCGATTCGTGCCGACCTTCGAGACCCGCCGCGCCGCGTTGCGCTACGCGGAGACCGAAGGCACGGCCTGGGCACGCTGCCATTGACGGCGCGCCCGTGATTCCCGAGGCGAAGGCCCGCGGCAGACCGCGGCCGGCGCCCTTATCGATTTCAAGAAAGGAGCCTCCCGTATGGCCAAGGAAGAACTGATTGAAATGCAGGGTGTCGTCAACGAAATCCTGCCGGACTCGCGCTTTCGCGTGACGCTGGAGAACGGCCACCAGGTCATCGCCTACACGGGCGGCAAGATGCGCAAGCATCACATCCGCATCCTGGCTGGCGACGCCGTCTCCTTGGAGATGTCGCCCTACGACCTGACCAAGGGCCGGATCACCTTCCGTCACCTGCAGCGCTCGGCCCACTCGGGACCGCCGCCGGTCCGTCGCTGAGCGTGCGCCGCGAGGGCCGAAACCCTCGCGGAGCCTCCCGGTCATGACCACCGCCCTGCCCGACCCCGCCGCGGCGCCGGCCTCGCTCGAGGCCGACGACCCGATGCCCCAGCCGCCCGTGCAGCCGGACATCGACGCCTGCTGCGGCAACGGCTGCGACCCGTGCATCTTCGACCTGCACGACCTGGCGATGGACCGCTACCGGCAAGCGATGCGCGCCTGGAAGGCCCGCCACCCCGAGGCCGGCTAACGCCTCACCCCCACCCGGAAGGGCCGCCTCGCGCGGCCCTTCGCTTTTTCCGGCGGCCCCGTCCACGTTCGGGGGTCTCGCCTCCCTCCGACGAGGCCCCCCTCAGGTCGAGGGGCGTTTGCGTTTCGTGACGTTTTTGGGGACATCCTCGGGCTTCAGAACCCCCGCGCGCCCGCCGACATCCAGGACAGGCGCCGCGCTTGCCGCGCGGGCGCATCGATCTCCCCCGATCGGAGGCCCCGATGTTCATGACCGGCCAGAACCGTTTCCATGTCGCGCGTTCCGACGCCCAGGCCAACCTGCGCTTCGCGCTGGCGCGGCTGAGCACCGACTGGCGCCACCTCGACCCGTTCGGACTGGAGGTGCTGCTGCGCCACCTGCTGATGGCGGAGCACCGCTGCATGCCGCATCCCAGCGTGCTGCGCGAGCGCCCGACGAACCGCTGGCTGCTGCCGCGACTGCGTCGCCGGCGCATCGAGGTGGCGGAGCGGCTGGTGGCCGTCGGCGGACGCGTCAGCCATGCGAGCCTGGCGCGGGTGCTGCCGCGCGGGCATGACTGGCCGGGGGTGTCGGCGCTGGTCGGGCGGCATGCCTGGGATCCGGTCGAAGGGCGCCAGCCCCGGCCGCGCGTCCCGGCCGTCGAGGACGCGCCGACCCGCCCTCAGCCGGCCGCGGCCAGCAAGGCGCGGGCCACTTCCGCGAAACCGTCGCCGCGCTCGCTGGCGGTGACGTAGGCCGGCGGGTGATCCAGCATGGGCAGGAAACGCGCGATGTTGGCCACCCCCACCGACAGGGGCACCCGCTCGAACATCAGCTGGTCATTCGTCGAGTCGCCGACATAGACCCACTCCCGCGGATCGAACGCTCGCCCGGTCAGCCGCTTCACCGCCCACTGGGCGGCGGTCCACTTGCTGTGTTCCCCGATCCAGCCGTTGACGTGGATCGAGCTCACCGTCGCCACCAGCCCATGGGCGCGCATCAGGTCGCAGACGGCGGCGATCGCGTCGTCGTCCAGCCGCGTGAATTCGCTGTGGTCGACCGCGATGTCGGTCAGCCGCCCCGCGCTGTCGCGCGCCAGCTGGGCGCCCGGCACCGTCGCCACGATCGCCCCCGCGCAGGCCTGCAGACGCGCGAAGTTCTCCCGTCGCGTCGCGTCGTCCTGGGCGAACTCGGTGACCAGCGCGTCGTTCTCCCGGTGCAGCAGCACCCCGCCGTTCTCCGCCACGATCCCCCGCAAGGGCCAGTCCAACGCGAAGGGCGCGCTCCAGCCCGCGGGCCGGCCGGTGATCGCGATGACCGGGACGCCGGCGCCCTGCAGCCGATGCAGGGCCGCCAGCGCGGCGGGGGCGATGTCGCCCTCGGCCGTCAGGGTGTCGTCGATGTCGGTCAGCACCCCGCGCAGGGGGAGCCAGGCCGCGCGGGGACAGTCGCTGAGCGGGGGGATCGTTCGCATGGGGGGCGATTGTGGCCCCGACCGTGACGCTGTCATCGAGCCGTCGAACGGAACATGTCTACAATCGCGCCCTGTTCCGAGGAGCGTTGCGACCTCCCATCCCATCGAGGCCAGGCTCGGAACCGCCGCGCGGCGACGTGCCCGCGGCCATGGCAACCGCGCTCACCCGTCGACCCTTCGCAGGCCGGGTGAGGACCGAGCGGCAAGTGCCCTCCCCACTTCTCCCCATGTCCTGATCGCTGGCGTCGACGGCCCTTCCTCGCAGGAGTCCGCATGAACGCCCAACTGAAGCCGCTGGCCCAAGACCAGTACCTGATCAAAGACCTGTCGCTGGCCGACTGGGGCCGCAAGGAGATCAAGATCGCCGAGAGCGAGATGCCCGCGCTGATGGCGATCCGTGAGGAATACGCCGCGGCCCAGCCGCTCAAGGGCGCGCGCATCACCGGCTCGCTGCACATGACGATCCAGACCGCCGTGCTGGTCGAGACGCTGCAGGCGCTGGGCGCCGAAGTCCGCTGGGCCTCGTGCAACATCTTCTCGACGCAGGACCACGCCGCCGCCGCGCTGGTCGCCGTCGGCACCCCCGTCTTCGCCTACAAGGGCGAGACGCTGGAAGACTACTGGGACTACACCCACCGCATCTTCGAGTTCGGCGCCAAGGGCGAAGCGGGCGAAGGCCCCAACATGATCCTGGACGACGGCGGCGACGCGACGCTGCTGATGCACCTGGGCCAGAAGGCCGAGAAGGACCTGTCGGTCCTGGCCCATCCGGGTAGCGAGGAAGAGCGCATCCTGTTCGCCGCGATCAAGAAGAAGATCGCCGAAGACGCGACCTGGTACACCCGCAAGAGCGCCGAGATCATCGGCGTGACCGAGGAAACGACCACCGGCGTGCATCGCCTGAAGGAGATGTCGGCCAAGGGCACGCTGCTGTTCCGCGCGATCAACGTCAACGACTCGGTCACCAAGAGCAAGTTCGACAACCTCTACGGCTGCCGCGAGTCGCTGGTGGACGGCATCAAGCGCGCCACCGACGTCATGGTCGCCGGCAAGATCGCCGTGATCGCCGGCTACGGCGACGTGGGCAAGGGCTCGGCGCAGGCGATGCGCGCGCTGTCGGCCCAGGTCTGGGTCACCGAGATCGATCCGATCTGCGCGCTGCAGGCCGCGATGGAGGGCTTCCGCGTCGTGACGATGGAATACGCCGCCGACAAGGCCGACATCTTCGTGACCACGACCGGCAACAAGAACGTGATCCGCCACGAGCACATGGCTGCGATGAAGCACAACGCGATCGTCTGCAACATCGGTCACTTCGACAACGAGATCGACGTCGCCTCGCTCGAGCAGTACGAGTGGGAAGAGATCAAGCCGCAGGTGGACCACGTGATCTTCCCGGACGGCAAGCGCATCATCCTGCTGGCCAAGGGCCGCCTCGTGAACCTGGGCTGCGGCACCGGCCACCCGAGCTACGTGATGTCGTCGAGCTTCGCCAACCAGACGATCGCGCAGATCGAGCTGTTCGCGCACAAGGACGCCTATGCCGTGGGCCAGGTCTACGTGCTGCCCAAGCACCTGGACGAGCACGTCGCGCGCCTGCAGCTCAAGACGCTGAACGCGCAGCTGAGCGAGCTGACCGACGAGCAGGCCGCCTACATCGGCGTCAGCAAGGCCGGTCCCTACAAGCCCGACACCTACCGCTATTGATCGACTGACCGTCGACTGAACCGAGACCCGACCATGCGTGCTGATCAGCGGCTTCTTTCCCTTGGCCTGGCGCCCACGCGCTCGGCTGCCCAGCGGCTGATCGACGCACGCGCGGTCGAGTGGGAAGGCCCCAAGGGCTGGACCGTCGTGCGCAAGTGCGGCGAGGACCTGCCCGAGACCACCCCCATGCGCGTGACGAACGACGCCGAACTGCGTTACGTCTCGCGCGGCGGGCTCAAGCTCGAGGGTGCGCTGGCCAAGGTCGGCGTGTCGGTGGCCGGCTTCTCGGCCCTGGACATGGGCCAGAGCGCGGGCGGCTTCACCGACGTGCTGCTCAAGGCCGGCGCGGCGCACGTGACCGGCATCGACGTCGGCCACGGCCAGCTGCACGAGACCTTGAAGGCCGACCCGCGCGTGACGGCCCTCGAAGGCATGCACGTGAAGGACTATGTGCCCGCCGAGCCTTTCGACCTCGTCGTGGGCGACCTGAGCTTCATCTCGATGATCGGCACGATCAAGCACGTGGCCGGCTGGCTCAAGCCGCAAGGCCAGGCGCTGCTGCTGATCAAGCCGCAGTTCGAGCTCGGTCCCAAGGCCTTGAACAAGAACGGCATCGTCAAGGACAAGTCGCAGTACGCCGTGGTCAAGGAACAGGCCGTGGCCGCCGCCGAGAAGCGCGACCTCGTCGTCAAGGGCTGGTTCGAAAGCCCCGTTACCGGTGGCGACGGCAACACCGAATTCTTCATCTGGATCCAACAACCATGACGACGCCGGTCAGCATCGAATTCTTCCCGCCCAACACGCCCGTCGGCACCGAGAAGCTCAAGACCGTCGTGCAGGAGCTGCGCGCGGTGAATCCGCAGTACTTCAGCGTCACCTACGGCGCCGGCGGCTCGACGCGCGAGAAGACGCTGTCGACCGTCGCCGACATCGCGTCGCAAGGCTTCGATGCCGCGCCGCACCTGTCCTGCGTCGGCTCCACGCGCGAGAACATCGCCGAGATCCTGGCGACCTACCGCGCGCAGGACATCCGCCGCGTCGTCGCGCTGCGTGGCGACCTGCCCAGCGGCACGGCCACCGCGGGCGAGTTCCGCTACGCCGCCGAGCTGGTGCGCTTCATCCGCGAGACGCAGGGCGAGGACTGGGACATCGAGGTCGCGGCCTATCCCGAGTACCACCCGCAGCAGCGCTACGCGGCGCGCGACCTGCAGTTCTTCGCCGACAAGGTGCGCGCCGGCGCCAGCGGCGCGATCACGCAGTTCTTCTACAACCCCGATGCCTATTTCCACTTCGTCGAGGCCTCCCGGGCCCTGGGCGTGGAGGTGCCGATCGTGCCGGGCGTCATGCCGATCAACAACTACGCGCGCATCGCGCAGTTCGCGCAGCGCGACGGCATCGAGATCCCGCGCTGGGTCGCGCTGAAGATGGAGGGCTACATGGATGACGCCGCCTCCGTGCGCGCCTTCGGCCTGGACGTCGTCACGCGACTGTGCGAGCGCCTGATCGCCGGCGGCGTGCCGGGGCTGCACTTCTACACGCTCAACCAGAGCGCGCTGACGCTGGAGTTGTGCAAACGCCTCGGTCTCGCCGCCCAAGCTTGACACCGCGCAAGCGGTCCGCGCCGCCGCGGGCGGTCTTCATGCCGCGCCGCCGTTCCTTGTGAACGGTCAAGGCCAGCGGCCCGAGGCCCACGTTCAATGCCGGTCACCCATTGACCAGGAGTGAACGCATGTCCCGCATCCCCACCCGATCCCGCTTGTCCCTCGGCGCCGCGGCGCTCATGGCGCTCACGGCGCTGATGACGACCACCGCGCTGCCCGCGCATGCGCAGGGCAGCCCCTGGGTGATCCGCGCCCGCGCGGTGAACATCGACCCGGCGGACAAGGACCGGACCGGGCTCGGCCTGTCGCTGAGCCGCAAGACGATTCCCGAAGTCGACATCAGCTACTTCATCACGCCGAACCTGGCGACCGAGCTGATCCTGACCGTGCCGCAACGGCACACGCTGCGCAGCAACGGCGTGCGCATCGGAACCGTGAAGCACCTGCCGCCGACGCTGACGCTGCAGTACCACTTCAACCCGGACGGGCAGTTCCGCCCCTACCTTGGCGCCGGCCTCAACTACACGCGCTTCTCCAGCGCCCGCTTCGAGCCGGCCGTGCAGGCGGCGCTGGCGCCCAGCATCGAGAAGCAGAGCGTCGGCCTGGCCCTGCAGGCCGGTTTCGACGTGATGCTGGATCCGAGGTGGTCGATCAACCTCGACATCAAGAAGCTCAAGATGGACACCGAGGTGCGCTCCAAGGGCGCGTCGGTCGGCAAGTTCAAGATCGATCCGCTGCTGATCGGCGTCGGCGCCAGCTATCGGTTCTGAGTCCCAGAAATCCGTTTCATCCCCTCGGCCCTCGCATCGGCTGAGGGGACGGCGCAAGCAGCCAAACGTCGGGATTCTTGACAGTTCGTTAAAACCGCACGCGCGGAGCGCCGGGAATTGTTCACGCAAAAAGCGCCAAGTACCTATGCCAGAAGGGATTCGAACGCCATCCCTAATTCATTGGCATGAACACTGCTTACATGGAGTCACAAGCCACCTTTTTGTGACCCTGACTCCATGACCTTCAAGCGTCTGCTGGCCGTCTGCGCCGCCTCCCTGACCACCGCCTTCACCGCCCAAGCCGCGGTCGTGACCGCCTCCAGCACCACGCCGACCGCCATCTGCGACCGCTGCGTCGTGACCTCCACGCTGAACGTGGACACCCGCGGCACGCTGAGCGACGTCAACGTCTCGATCGTCGACCTGCGCCACACCTATGACGCCGACCTGGCGATCTGGCTGATCGCGCCCACCGGCACCACCGTCCAGCTGTTCAACCGCCGCGGCGGATCGGCCGACAACTTCTTCAACACCGTCTTCGACGATGCGGCGACCACCGCCGTCGCCAATGGCGCCGCGCCGTTCACCGGCAGCTTCCGCGCGGAAGAACTGCTGTCGGCCTTCAACGGCCAGGACGCCTTCGGCACCTGGACGCTGCGCGTGGCCGACCTGGCCGGCGCCGACGTCGGCGTGATCAACAACTGGAACGTGCAGCTGACGACCGTGCCGGAGCCGGGTTCGCTGGCACTGGCCGGGCTGGCGCTGGTCGGCCTGGGCATGGCGCGCCGCCGCAAGGCAGCCTGAGGCCGGCGAGCGAGCGCCCGCCAGCGACCGTCATCGGGCGCCGCTCGACGACCGGAACGATGAACGAAAGGGCCCGCGGGCCCTTTTTTCATGCGTAACGGGGTGGGCGCCGAGGGCGCCAGCGCTCAGCCCAGCGCCGCGAACGCGTCCCGCGTCAGGTTCTCGGGCGCGCCGCTGTCGCGGCAGGCGACATCGTCTTCGATGCGCACGCCGCCGAAGGCGCTGAGGTGCTTGACCAGCGCCCAGTCCACCTGCGCCGCCGCGGGCGTCGCGCGCAGCTTGTCCAGCAGCATCGGGATGAAGTACAGCCCCGGCTCGATCGTCACCACCATGCCGGGCTGCAGCATGCGCGTCAGCCGCAAGTAGGGGTGACCGTCGGGCTTGGGGATCGTGCCGCCGTCCTCGCCGGCCATGAAGCCGCCGATGTCGTGCACCTGCAGGCCGAGCAGGTGGCCGATGCCATGCGGCAGGAAGGTCGAGGTCACGCCCTGCGCGAGCATCGCGTCCTCGTCCATCCGCACGATGCCCAGCTGCCGCAGCACGCCGGCGATCTCGCGGTGCGAGGCCAGGTGGATGTCGCGGTAGTCGACGCCCGCGCGCACGCGATCGACCAGGCGCAGCTGCGCGGCCTCCATCGCGTCGACCAGCGCCTGGAAGACGGCGTCGCCGTTGCCGGTGGTGCGGGTGATGTCCGAGGCGTACCCGCAGCTGTGCGCGCCCGCGTCGATCAGCAGCGACAGCGACTGCGCCGGCGCTTGCTGGTCCTGGTACTGGTAATGCAGCACCGCGGCGTGCTCGTTCAGGGCGACGATGTTGCCGTAGGGCAGGTCGCGCTCGGCCAGGCCGCAGGCCTGGAGGTAGGCGGCATGGATCGCCGCCTCCGACCGGCCGTCGCGGAAGGCGCGCTGCGCGGCCAGGTGCGCCGTCGCGCCCAGTGTCGATGCCTCGCGCAGGCGCAGCAGCTCGTAGCCGGTCTTCACCGCGCGCGCGTGATGCAGGGGGTTCAGCACCTCGGGCGGGTTGTTCGGGACGATGTCGCCCAAGGCCGCGTCGGCCTCGCCGACGATCGCCAGCTCGCCCGGCAGCTGCAGGTAGGGCAGCGCTTCGCCCGGGGTGCGCACCACGATCAGTTCGAAGTGCTCCACCCAGAAGCCGCTCGGCGCCTCGGGCGGCACATGCCAGTAGTCCTCGGGCTGGACGTAGACCAGCCGGGGCCGGTGGCCGGGACGGATCACCAGCCAGCTGTCCGGATGGCGGATCAGCGGCACCCACAGTTTGAAGTGGGGGTTGGGCTGGAAGACGTAGGGCCGGTCGTCGAGGAAGGCGAACTTCTCGACACCGGACGCGATCAGCAGCGCGTCGTAGCCACCGCGATGGAGCGCGTGTTCGGTGCGACGCTGCTGCTCGGCGAGGTGGGCCACATACAGCGCCTCCAGCGTGTCGGCGGTCGGGCGGACGGGGGAATCGACGGCGTTCATGCGCGCGGATTCTCCCAGACCACTCCCATCTCGGTCAGCATCGCGTCCAGCCGCACGTCGTTCGGCTGGGCGGTCAGCGTCGGCTGGAAGCCGTGGCTGAAACCGACGCCCACGGCCTGCGGCCGAGGCTGTATCTGCGCGATGGTGCGCAGCATGAAGCCGCCGCCGTAGCCCATGCGGATGCCGCCCGGGCCGTAGCCCAGGCAGGGCAGCAGCAGGAGTTCGGGTTCGAAGGCCTCGGTGTCCTTGGGCTTGGTGATGCCGGTCGCGTCCTCTTCCATCGGGCAGCCGGGATACCAGACGTGGAAGCGCAGGCGACCCTGCTCGCGATCGACGACGGGCAGGCCGATGCGGCGTTCCGGATCGACCTCGCTCCAGCGGTACAGCGCCGGCAGCGGATCGAATTCGCCCTTGATCGGCCAGTACGCCGCGATGCGCTTTTCCTTGCGTCCCACCAGCCACACGCGCAGCACGCCCTGCACCAGGTCCGCGAGTTCCAGGCGGCCCGGCAGGTCCAGGCGCTCGCGGATCAGGCGCTCGCGCAGCGCCTGGCGGTCTTCGGAAATCGGCAGCTTGTCGTTCGGATCCATCCGGCCCCTTCGCGTTGCCCAGCGGGACCGACGGGCCCCGGAGCCGGCCATTGTGGCCGCGCCGGACGCGGGTTGCTAGAGTCGCCGCCATGGCACGAGGCACCACCACCACGGGAACCGTCCGGCGCGTCGCCGGCGCGGGCAGCGATTTCGCCAACCACTGCATGGAGCTGCTGGCGCCGCTCGGGCCGGTGCTGGCGCGGCGGATGTTCGGGGGCTTCGGGCTGTATGTCGACGACCTGTTCCTGGCCATCATCAGCCGCGACGAGCTCTACCTGAAGGCGGACGCCGTCAGCCAGCCGCGCTACCTCGAGGCCGGCTGCGAGCCCTTCCGGTACGCGAAGACCGGCAAGGACGGGCGACAGGAGGTCGCCAGCCTGAATTACTTCCGGCCGCCGGAGGAGACGCTGGAGTCGACTGCGCTGATGCTGCCCTGGGGGCGGCTGGCGATGGAGTCGGCCTTGCGCTCGGCCAATGCGAAGCCGAAGGCCAGCACGCCGAAGAAGAGCGCCGGCACCACCGCCGAGCCCAGCACCGACAGGAAGCTGAAACCGGTCAAGGCCACGGCTCCGGCGCTCAAGCGTTCGCCAGGCGCTGGCCGAACAGCTGCCCGAAAGAAGGCAGCCGGCTGACGCGCCGCGCGCGCTGGGCGGCGCAGGCCTGCGGCGGCACCATCAGCTGGAAGCGGGCGGTCGGCCAGGCTTCCACGACCAGTTCGGTGCCGCTGGCCACTTCCAGGGTCTCCCCGGCCGACAGCCAGAAGTCCTGAGCCGGCAGGTTCAGGTCGCCGCGCTGCGTCACCCAGACGCGCCCGTCGAGCACATGCAGCTCGCGGCGGCCCGGGCCGATCGGCAGGCTCATCGCCTCGCCCGCGGACAAGGCCCACGCGGCATCGTCGCGGCTGACCTGGATTGATGACTTTTGCATGACGTTCATGATCGGCTCCCCGTCCAGCGGGCGGCCCGCGCACTTGGCGGCGTTCCTCGTGGACATGGAGGGATATTAGGGTTGCCCCGCATGCCGGTCCAATGAGTCTTCGCGCGTCGATTGATACCATCCGCGCATGAATCCGCCTCGCCATCGCCCGCTCGCCGTCGGTCCGCTGCGCGCCTTCGAGGCGGTGGCCCGGCGGCTGAGCTTCAGCGCCGCCGCCGACGAGCTCTACCTGACCCAGTCCGCCATCAGCCGCCAGATCCGCTCGCTGGAGGAGGAACTCGGCGCGACGCTCTTCCTGCGCGGCACCCGCCATGTCGAGCTGGCGCCGGACGGCAAGCTGCTGCTGGCGGCGGTCGAGCCGATGCTGGAACGGCTGGACAGCACCGTGCGCCAGATCCGCTCGACGCGCGGCCGACGCGTGGTCAACGTCACCACTTTCGCCTCGTTCGCGTCGCTGTGGCTGATCCCGCGCCTGGAGGCCTTCCAGCGCGAGCATCCGGACATGGACATCCGCGTGTCCGCGCTCGACCAGCTGGTCGAGATCGACGACAGCGAGTTCGACGTCGCGCTGCGTTATGCCGCGCCCAACCGGGTGGTGCCGTCGGCGCAGCGGATGTTCGGCGAGATGCTCACGCCGGTGGTCAACCCCTGGGTCGCGAAGCAGGCGCAGGAGGGCCAGGGCCCGCCGCTGGGCCAGGCGGCCGACCTGCGCCAGTACACGCTGGCCGAGGAGGACGACCAGCGCCCCAGCGGCCTGTTCCTGAGCTGGCGGCGCTGGCTGGCGCTGCACGGCGCGCCCGACCTGCAGCCGCGGCGCTGGATGTACCTGAACTTCACCTACCAGCAGATCCAGGCCGCGGTCTCGGGCCAGGCGGTCGCGCTGGCGCGGCTGCCGCTGATCTACGAGGCGCTGGAGCGCGGCGAGCTGGTCGAGCCCTTCGGCGCGGCCGGCCGCACCGACTGCCCGACGGTCTACTGGCTCATGATGTCGGCGCACGGGCGGCAGCGGCCCGAGGTCGTCGAGTTCGCGCGTTGGATCGGCGAGCAGTCGGCGCTCACCCGGCGCGCGATCGGCGAGCCCGATCCGCCCGTGGACGAGCACTCGGGCTGAGCGCCTCGCCGCCTCAGGGCGCGAGCACCTCGCGCTCGGTCACGACGACGGTCATCGCCTGGTCGTGCGGCTGCACCTCGAAGCTGGCTTCGCAGCAACTCCAGGCCAGGCCGATCGTTGTGACGCCGGGATGCGCTTCCAGCCAGCGGTCGAAATAACCGCCGCCGTAGCCGAGCCGGAACCCCTCGCGCGTGTAGCCCAGGCAGGGCACCAGCAGCACCTCGGGCACGAGCACCGGGCCGGTGGCGCAGGGGATGCCGCACTCGTCCTTGAGCGTGGGCGGGGTGCCGTCCCAGCGCCGGAACTCCATCGCCGCCGGCCCGCGGTCGCCGGCCTTGCGGGCGAACGGCAACGCCAGTTGCATCGCCCCGCCGAGCTTGTGCGTCGCGGCCCAGGCCGCTGCGTTAAATTCACCCTCCAGCGGCCAGTACAGGCCGAGGCTCAGCGGCTCGAGCTGGCGCAGCAGCGGAAGCAACTGCTCGCCCAGCTTGTCGGCGGCGAGACGGGCCTCGGCGCCGGCCGACCATTCGCGGCGGCGCGCCAGCAAGGCGCGGCGCAATTCGCTTCGCTCATGGGGCCAGGTCTTGCCGGCGATGCCGGCGGCGTCGGGGGCCGTGGGGGAATCATTCATCGCAGTCGGTCATGAAGTTCGCTCGAATCACTGTAACCGCCCTCGCCTGCGCCACCCTGGGCGCGCTCTGCGCCTGGACGGCCCTCCCCGCCGTCGCGCAGTCGACGATGCCCTTCGCCGTCGTGCCCAATCCGCCACCGCCGCTGCCGGACCTGGTGACCGACGCCCGCGAGGCCTGGCGCACCCGCGACCGCTCGCGGCTGGCCGCGATGCGGCAGGTCGCCTTCGACCAGCAGCACCCGCTCGCGCCCTGGTTCGACTACTGGGAGCTGAACGCCCGGCTGGCCGACGCGCAGCAGCCCGAGATCACCGCCTTCTACGCCCGCTGGCCCGGCAGCTACGTCGAGGACCGCCTGCGCAACGACTGGCTGCTCGAACTGGGCCACCGGCGCGACTGGGCCAACTTCCGTCGCGACCTGGCCGGCTACAAGATGCAGGACGACCGCGAGGTCGTCTGCTACACGCTGCTGGCCGACCCGCCGGCGCGCGAGCTCCGCGAGGCGGCGCGCACCGCCTGGCTGGCGCAGCGCGACGCCGACGAGGGCTGCAACATGCTGGCCGCGACGCTGCACGAGAACGGCCAGTTCAAGGACTCGGATGTCTGGCGCAAGCTGCGGCTGGTCGTCGAGACCAACAAGCCGCGCGCCGTGAAGCAGGCCGCGGCGCTGCTGTCCAAGGCCGACCAGGACGCGATCGCCGAGTTGATGGACAAGCCCGACCGCTACCTCCAGCGCAAGGCCGCCGCGTCCCCGCGCGCCAAAGCGGAGCTGACGCTGCTGGCGCTGATGCGGCTGCTCGCCACCGACTACGACAAGGCCGAAGACGACGTTCGCCGCTGGGCGCCGAAGCTGCCCAATGACCTGTCCGCCTGGCTGTGGGCCCAGTACGGCCGGCAGGCCGCGCTGCGGCTGAAGGACGAGGCCAACGACCACTTCGAACGCGCGCTGAAGCTGCAGGCGCGGCTGGGCGGGCCGCTCGAATGGAGCGACGACACGGTGAGCTGGATCGCCCGCGCCGCGCTGCGCGGCGATGCCGGCGCCAGCCGGCCGGAGCAGTTGGTGTCGGCGATCGCGCTGATGAAGCCGTCGGACCAGAAGGACATCACCTGGCAGTACTGGCGCGCCAAGGCCCAGCAGCAGCTCGCGGCGAACGGCCCTGCCGGCGACGCCCAGCGTCGCGAGGCCCTGGAGTCACTGCGCGCGATCGCGTCGCCGCTGAGTTTCTACGGCAAGCTCGCCGCGGACGAACTCAAGCTGCGCCTGCCGCTGCCGCCCTCGCCGGCCGAGCTGAGCGCGCAGGAACGGGCGCAGGCGCTGGCCAATCCCGGCATCCAGCGCGCGCTGCAGCTGCTGGCGGTGGGCCTGCGCAGCGAGGGCCAGCGGGAGTGGAACTTCAGCCTGCGCGGCCTGTCCGACCGCGAACTGCTCGCCGTCGCGCAGACCGCCTGCGAGCGCGAGCTCTGGGAGCGCTGCATCCAGACCAGCGAACGCACGCGCACCGAGATCGACCTGGCCCAGCGCTTCCCGATGCCCTATCGCGCCGACGTGCTCCGGCAGTCCACCGCGGTGGGCCTGGACCCGGCCTATGTCTACGGGTTGATCCGCCAGGAGTCGCGCTTCATGATGGACGCGCGCTCGCATGTCGGCGCCGGCGGCCTGATGCAGGTGATGCCGGCGACCGCCAAGTGGACGGCCAGGAAACTGGGCGTCGAATTCCGGCCCGACATGCTGCACGACCGCGACACCAACCTGCGCCTGGGCACCGGCTACCTCAAGCTGGTGATGGACAGCTTCGACGGTTCGCAGGCGATGGCCGCGGCGGCCTACAACGCCGGACCGAACCGTCCGCGACGCTGGCGCGAGGGGCCGCAGCTCGACGCCGCCATCTGGACCGAGAACATCCCGATCTGGGAGACCCGTGACTATGTGCGCAAGGTGCTGTCCAACGCGACGATCTATGCCCAGCTGATGGGCCGCGAGGGCGGCACGCAGCTGCGCGACCGGCTCGGGCGCGTCATCGGCCCGGCCGCGGCGTCGGCGCCGGACATCCCGGCCAACGGCACCACGGCGGGCGCGCCCGCCGGCACCAACTGACCCCGCGGCGCCGGCTCCCCGCCGGCGCCGTCCTCCTCCACGCGAAGGGACTCCCGCATGCAACTGATCGTCGGCAACAAGAACTACTCGTCCTGGTCGATGCGCCCCTGGGTGCTGATGAAGGGCCTGGGCATCGATTTCCAGGAGCGCGTGCTGCGCTTCGACTTCACGCCGGACTCGGCCTTCTACCGCGAGGTCGGCGCGGCGACGCCGACCGGCAAGGTGCCGGTGCTGGTCGACGAGGGCCTGGCGGTGTGGGATTCGCTGGCCATCGTCGAGTACCTGGCCGAGCGCTTCCCCGACAAGGGCATCTGGCCGAGCGATCCGCGCCAGCGCGCCCGCGCGCGCAGCCTGTGCGCCGAGATGCACAGCGGCTTCGGCCAGCTGCGCGGCCTGTGCGTGATGAACATCGACGCCGACCTGAGCTCGGTGGGACCGCGGCTGCTGGCCTCCGAGCCCGGCCTGCGCAAGGACCTGGCGCGCATCGTCGAGCTGTGGACGGACGCGCTCGCCCAAAGCGGCGGCCCCTTCCTGTTCGGCGCGTTCGGCGCGGCGGATGCGTTCTTCGCGCCGGTCGTGATGCGGGTGACGCGCTACGCCTTGCCGGTGCCGGAGGCGCTCAAGGGCTACCTGGCGCGCGTGGAGGCGGCCCCCGGCGTGCGCGAGTGGATCGCCGACGCGATCGCGGAGAAGGATTTCCTGGACTTCGAGGAGCCCTATCGCGACGTCAGCGGGCCGGTGCCGGTGCTCAAGGCCTGAGACGCCCGCCGACCCGTTCTCCCCATGAAAAACCGCTTCCGGTCACCTGTGCGGGCAGGCGGCGGGAAGCGGCGAGGTGGACCGTCGGGATCAGTGATCGCGGCGGCGGCGGACCAGGAAGCCGGCGGCCAGCAAGCCGCCGAGCATCATGGCCTGGTTCTGGGACTCGGACACGAACGAGGGCAGCACCTGATCCGCGCCGTCCTGTTCATTGACATCCGGCAGCTGGGCCGGTGCCGACTGGCTTTGCGAGACGAAACTCGTGTCGGCGGCCACATGGACGGCCTTCGCGTCCGTGACCGGGGATTCCTGCGCTTGAGCGGCCAGACCAATTCCGCCCAGCAAGAGGAGGAGAACAGACTTCATTCATAAACTCCCTACTGCTTGCCCGACCTGCCTGGCTACAACTGTCTCTCTCGGTAGCTGGTCTGTTTGAACAGACACTGGTGTGCAGGTGGCATTGGTGAATATACGGAGACACAGCCTAAATGAGCACCCCACACCTTGGGGATGCTGCGCCGCAACATGAGTGATCAGATGTATCTCGTCGGGGGTGCCGTCCGGGACGCCCTGCTGGGCCTGCCGGTTCAGGACCGTGATTGGGTGGTGGTCGGAGCCACACCCAAGTCCTTGATCGACAAGGGATTTCAGCCCGTCGGCAAGGATTTCCCGGTGTTCCTGCACCCCGTGACCCATGAAGAGGTGGCACTGGCCCGGACCGAGCGCAAGACCGGATCCGGATACCACGGTTTCCAGTTCCACACCGACCCCGACGTCACCCTCGAACAGGACTTGGCCCGACGCGACCTGACGATCAACGCGATGGCCCGGGCCGAGGACGGTTCGCTGATCGACCCCTATGGCGGCCAGCGGGATCTCGCGGCGCGGATCCTGCGCCACGTGTCGCCGGCCTTCGCCGAGGATCCGGTGCGGATCCTGCGCCTGGCCCGCTTCGCGGCGCGCTTCGGAGACTTCTCGGTCGCGCCTGAAACCATGGCGCTGATGCGCCGCATGGTGGACGCCGGCGAGGCCGACGCGCTGGTCGCCGAACGCGTCTGGCAGGAGCTCTCCCGGGGGCTGATGGAGCGGCATCCGGCGCGGATGATCGAGATCCTGCGCGATTGCGGCGCGCTGGCGCGCATCGCGCCGGAGCTGGCGCGGCTGTTCGGGGTCCCGCAGCCCGAGGCGCATCACCCGGAGATCGACACCGGCGCTCACTTGCTGCTGGTGCTGGCCGAATGCGCGCGCATCGACGCGCCGCTGCCGGTGCGTTACGCCTCGCTGTGCCACGACCTGGGCAAGGGCACGACGCCCGAGGCCGAATGGCCCCGCCACTTGAAGCACGAGGCCCGAGGCGTGGCCCTGGCGGCCGCGCTCTCGCAGCGCTGGCGCGTGCCGTCGGACTGCAAGGAACTGGCCGAGCTGGTGGCGCGCGAGCACACGCATGTCCACCAGAGCCTGGACTTCAGCGCCGAGGCGCGCCTGCGCCTGATCGAGCGTTGCGATGCGCTGCGCCGGCCGGAGCGCTTCGCGCAGCTGCTGCTGGCCTGCGAGTGCGACGCGCGCGGCCGTGCCGGCCTGCAGGACCGCGCCTACCCGCAGCGGACCGCGCTGCTGCACGACCTGAAGGCGGTGCAGTCGGTCGACCAGTCGGCGATTTCAGCAGCGGCGCTGGCGGCCGGCAAGCAAGGGCCGGCGATCGGGCAGGCGATCCACGCCGCGCGACTGGCCGCGCTCAGAGCGCGTGAGACCGATCGCCCGCGCTGAACCCGAGCGCGTCGAAGCCGTCGCCCGGCGCGAAGCCGATCACCTTGAACAGCTCGCCCATCTCGTGCTCGGCGATCAGCCGGTGGGCCATGCCGCGCTGCGCCAGCGTGGCCTGGCCCATCAGGTCGACCAGGCCGCAGTTGATCAGGAAGTTGGCCTGGCTCGTGTAGCCCAGCACCGTCAGCCCCGCGTCCTGGCCCGCCAGCGCGATGCCGGTGAAGTTCACATGCGCGGTGATGTCCTTCTGCCCCGGCAGCGCCAGCGGATCGGGATCGGCCCGGTGCAGGTGGTGGCACATCAGCGTGCCGCCGGTGCGCTGCGGGTGGTAGTACTCCGACTCCGGGAAACCGTAGTCGATGAAGAACGCCGCGCCGCGCTTGAGGCGCTCCGCCAGCGTGCGCACGAAGGCCTCGGCCTGCGGGTGGATCTCGGTCACCGTGTCCGGCAGGAAGCCGGCATCCTCCTCGGGCGGGAGCGGCGGGCGCGCGTCGCCGGCGCGGTCGACGAACACCAGCCCGCCCTGCCCGTCCAGGCCCACGCCGCGCCGCAGCCACTGCCGGCCGTCCCAGCGCACCAGGTCGACCGGGATCGCGTCCAGCAGCTCGTTGGCCACCATCACGCCGTGGATTTCCTCGGGCCAGCGGTCCAGCCACTCGACCCGCGGCGCGAAGCGCGCCAGCCGCTCGGCCTGGCGTTCGCGCAGACTGCCGGACAGGTCGACGATGAAGTACTTCGTCAGCGGCTGGCCCAGGGCGTCCAGCGCCTCCAGCAGCTGCTCGGCCAGCGCGCCGCTGCCGGCGCCGAACTCGATCACCGTGTTGGTGCCGCTGACCGCCAGCGCCTGCGCGACCTGCCGCGCCAGCGCGCGGCCGAACAGCGGCGACAGCTCCGGCGCCGTCACGAAGTCCGAGCCCTGCTGCGGCATCGTGCCGAACTTGCGGCGCGCGTTGGCGTAGTAGCCCAGCCCCGGCGCATACAGCGCCAGGCTCATGTAGCGGTCGAAGGGCAGCCAGCCGCCGGCGGCGGCGATCTCGTCGCGCAGCAAGGCGGTCATGGCCGGATCGGTGGCGTGGGATGCCGGGGAAGCCGGCGCGCCATGCGCCGCGGACGCCGCGCCATTCAGGCCGGCGGAGTCGGGAGTCTTGGAAGTCATGTGTCGATCCTGGGAAGCCGGGGCTCGCCGCGCTGGGCCAGCCATGCTTCGAATTCGTCGGCCGGCATCGCGGTGGCGATGACCTCGCCCTGCAGCTCGTCGCAGCCCCATTCGGCCAGCAGATGCCATTGCCGCGCGTTGCGCACGCCCTCGGCGCCGATGCGCAGGCCCAGGCCCTTGGCCATCTGCACCACCGCGCGGGTGATCGCCGCGGCGCCGGCGTCGTCCGGCAGCACGGCGACGAAGCTCTGGTCGATCTTCAGCTTGTCCAGCGGCAGCCGCGTCAGCTGGTTGAGCGCGGTGTAGCCGGTGCCGAAGTCGTCGATCGAGATCGCCAGCCCCTGCGAGCGCAGCGTCTGCAGCAGCTCGGGCAGGCGGTCGATCTCGTCGGTCAGCATGCGCTCGGTCAGCTCCAGCTCCAGCCACTCGCCGGGCACGCCCGCCGTCTTCAGCACATGGGCGACCGACTTGGAGAAGCTGGCCAGCCGGAACTGCATGCTGGACAGATTGACGGCGATGGGCACCGGCGCGACGCCGCGCTCGTGCCAGGCGCGCGCCTGCCGGGCGGCCTCGTACATCACCCACTCGCCCAGCGGCAGCATCAGCCGATGCCGCTCGGCCACGACGATGAAGGCGTCCGGCGCCAGCAGCCCGCGCTGCGGATGCCGCCAGCGCAGCAGCGCCTCGGCGCCCACCAGTTCTCCGCTGCGCGCGTCGACCTGCGGTTGGTAGAAGAGCACAAACTCGTCGGCCGTCAGCGCCTGGGCGAGCTCGCTCTCCAGCACCAGGTCGGCATAGGCGTTCTCGGCCATCGCCGGCTCGAAGAAGCGGTAGGTCGCGCGGCCGGCGGTCTTGGCCAGGTACATCGCGGTGTCGGCATGCTGCAGCAGGTCCTCGGGCGACTCGCCGTGCTCCGGGTACATCGCCACGCCGATCGACGGCGTCACCGACAGGTCGCGGCCGTCCGCCTGCACCGGCACCTCGACGACGCTCAGCAAGGCGTTCAGCACGGTCTGCACGTCCTTACGCTGGTGCACGTCCTCCAGCAGCACGACGAACTCGTCGCCGCCGAAGCGCGCCACCAGGTCGCTGCCGCGCAGCCCGCCGCGCAGGCGCTCGGACACGGTGCGCAGCACGCGGTCGCCCTCCAGGTGGCCGAGCGAGTCGTTGACCCGCTTGAAGTTGTCCAGGTCGATGAACAGCAGCGCCGCCCGCCGCGCCGAGCCCTGCGACAGGCGCTCGCGCAGCCGCTCCATGAAGGTCGAGCGGTTCAGCAGGCCGGTCAGCGGGTCGTGCTGCGCCAGGTGCTGGATGCGCGCCAGCGCCTCGAGGTGGGGACGCAGGTCGCGCACGATCGTCATGCGCAGCCGCTCGCCGTTGCGCCACAGGGTGCGGACGATGAATTCGACGTCGATGCGCGCGCCGCTGCGATGCAGGATCGCGGTCGGGTAGCGGGTCTCCTGGCCGGCCTCCATGACCGCGCGCACCGTGTCGATCTGGTCCCCGGCGATCATCGACAGCGCCGGCCGCCCGATCAGTTCGTCGAGCGAGTAACCCACCAGCTCGCACAGCGGCGGATTCACGTCGGTCATGATGCCGTCGCGGTGGAAGACGATGCCCTCCATCGACGCTTCCATGAACTTGGCCAGCCGGTCCTCGGATTCGCGCACCGCCAGTTCGGCCTCGCGGAAGCGGGTGATGTCGGAGATCAGCACGAAGGTCGACTGCACCGCTTCCGCGCCGGGCGGCAGGTAGGGGATCAGATTGACCTCGATCCAGTGCGGCCGGCCGTCGCGACGCTCCAGGCGCCGTTCGTAGCTGACGCTGACGCGCTCGTCGAGCACCCGGCGCACATGGGGCTCGATCTCCTGCGCCGCGTCCTCGCCGATGATCTGCGCGAAGGTGCGGCCCAGCACGCTGCCCTCGTCCAGCCCGAAGCTGCGCGCGTACTGGCGGTTGGCGAAACGGCAGGTGCGCGTGGCGGCGTCGAAGACCGCGATCAGCACCGGCACGTTGTCGGCGAGCAGCCGGAACTGCGCCGCCTGGTCCTCGGCGGAGGAAGCCGGGCCTGCCGGCGGCACGGGCGGCACCGGCGCGACCATTCAGGCGCTCCCGCCGCCGGCCTCCGGACGAGCCGGGGATTCGTCCAGCGTCTTCAGCGCCAGGCAGAGGTCTTCCCAGGCGCGCGCCTTGTCGGGCAGGTTGCGCAGCAGGTAGGCCGGGTGGTAGGTGACGATCAGCGGCACGCCCTGGTAGCGATGGACGCGGCCGCGCAGGCGGCCGATCGGCTCCTGGCTGCGCAGCAGCTGCTGCACCGCGAAGCGCCCCATCGCCAGGATGATGCGCGGCTGGATCAGCTCGATCTGCCGCTGCAGGAAGGGCTCGCATTGCGCCAGCTCCGCGGGATCCGGATTGCGGTTGCGCGGCGGGCGGCACTTCAGCGTGTTGGCGATGTAGACCTGCCGCTGCGGCGGGCCCTCGCCGCGCCCCAGGCCGATCGCGCGCAGCATGCTGTCCAGCAGCTGGCCGGCCGCGCCGACGAAGGGCTCGCCTTGCAGGTCCTCCTTCTCGCCGGGCGCCTCGCCGACCACCATCCAGTGCGCGCGCTCGTTGCCGACGCCGAAGACGGTGTGCTTGCGGGACTCGCACAGCGCGCAGGCGCGGCATTGCGCGACCTCGTCGCGCAGGCCGGGCCAGTCAAGCCGGGCGATCGTCTCGCGCGCCAGGCCGCGGGCCTGCGCCAGCGCCGCGTCGGCGGCGGCCGCGGCCAGCACGGGGGCGGCCACCGGCGCGGTGCGAGGCGACGGCTCGGGCGCACGGCGCGGCGGCGGTTCCGCGACCGCGACCGCGACCTCGGCGTCCATCGGCGGCACGCGCGTCGCCGGACCGGCGACCGGTGCGCTGACCGGCACGGCGCGCGGCGGCGCGGTGGCAGCAGGAGCGGCTGTCGCATCAGCCGCCACCTTGGCCGGCGAGCCTGCCTCGGCCGCCGCTGGCGGCGTCCACAGCTTGAGGCCCATCGCCTCCAGCATCGCGCGTTGACGATCGGTCCAGCTCATGCGGGGTGCTCCGTCAGGCGCAGCGTCATCAGCAGCGCGTCCTCGCGGCCGTCGGCGCTCGGGTAATAGCCTCGGCGCAGGCCGCTCTGCACGAAGCCGTAGCGTTCGTACAGCCGGCGCGCGCGGACATTGCTCTCGCGCACTTCCAGCCAGACCTGGTGGCAGCCGCGCGCCCGCGCCAGCAGCCCCAGCGCGTCGAGCATGCGGCGCGCCAGGCCCTGGCCCTGGCGTTCCGGCGGCACGGTGATGTTGAGCAGGTGCATCTCGTCGATCACCTGCATCGCGAGGAAATAACCGCACAGCCGCGCCTGCTCGTCGCGCATGACGAAGCCGGCATAGCCCGCGGCCATCGAATCGATGAAGTTGCCCCGCGTCCACGGGTGGCTGTAGGCGACGGCCTCGATGGCCATCACCTCGTCCAGGTCGACCGCGCGCAGCGGCTGCAGCGATTGCAGCGACGGCGGCCAGGCCAGGTCCTTGGGCTGGGCGCTCATCGCGGCACCAGTCCCTGCGCCTCGGCCTTGGCGGCCTCGCGCTCGGCGGTCGTCAGCGCGACCTTGTCGCGCACGTAGAGCGGCAGCGCGTGGTCGGCGTCCTCGGCCAACCCGGCCTCGAAGGCCTGTTGCGCCAGCGCGCCCAGCGCGCGAGCCCGCGAGACGGTCCCCGGCACGCGCAGCGCCGCGCCGGTGTCGAGTTCGAAGGCTTCCAGTGCGGTGCCGGCGACGATCGCCGGCGGCGTCTCGCGCCAGAGCGCGCGCAGCGGTTCGAGGTCGACCAACGCCGGCTCGAGCTGCACCGACCAGCGCGCGCCCTCCCAGCGATAACGTCCGAGGTAGATCTGGTTCATGCGGGCATCCATCGCGACCCACATCTCGAGCGCGGCCGCGTCGCCGACCTGCGGGCGGGCGGCGAGCTGCTGGCGCGCGTCCTCGGCCACCAGCATCAGGCTGTCCAGGGCCAGCACCGGCTTGCCGGCGCCGAAGGCCAGGCCCTGTGCCACCGAGCACGCGGTGCGCAGCCCGGTGAAGGCGCCGGGGCCGCGCCCGAAGCCGATCGCGTCGACCTGGGCCAGCGCGACGCCGGCCTGCTTCAGCAGCGCCATCGCCTCGGGGACCATCCGCTGGGAGGCCAGCGCCCCGCCATCGGCGTCCACAAAAGCAGCATGGCCCTGGCCCACGAGGGCCAGAGCCATGTGTTCGGTCGAGCTATCCAGGGCCAGCAACACGCTCATGCGGCAAGTGTATCGGCCCCGGACCGCCCGGGGCGGGGCAAGCCCCCGACCGCGTGGGTGCACGCGGTCGAGCGGCCGGCCGTCAGAACGAGTAGCCCAGCGACATCGTGTAGACCATCGGGCGGAAGTTGATCTTCGTGTGAAGCTCTTCCGTGCCGTTGTTCGTCGTCGTGTACGAGCGCATCTGGCTGCGCACGTCCGCGTAAGCCGCGGTCGCGGTCAGCGACCACTGCTTGGTGTAGTGCACGGTGAAACCCACGTGCGCCGCGGCGCCCCAGGAGTTCTCCAGCGTGATCCGGGTCGGGCCGCCGCTGATCGCGTCGCCGGTCGGGGTGCTGCGCTTCTTCTCGAAGTAGGTGTAGTTCACGCCCACGCCGACGAAGGGCTCCACCTTGGTGAAGTACTCGCCCAGGTGGTAGTTGATGAACACCGTCGGCGGCATCTGGCGCACGACCGCGATCTGGCCGGCGTTCTTGATGACGCCGTTGCCGTAGATCTTGTGCGAGGGCGGGATGCCCAGCGCGATCTCGCCGCTCCAGCGCGGCGCGAAGCGGTAGGTGTAGCCGAAGCCGGTGGTGGTCGCGTCACCGACACGGATCTGCGCGCCCGGAGCGGGGAACTGCTTGGTGCCGCCTTCCAGCGGGGCGGCCTTGCTGTTCACGTCGATGTGGGCCAGGCCCAGGTAGACCGTGTGGGTGCCCACGGCCGTCTCGGCGCTCGCGGCGCCCGCCAGCGCCATCAGCGAGGCGGCCAGGATCAGGGTGATTTTCTTGTTCATGGATGGTGTCTCCGTTCTGGTCGCCGGGGATTACGGCTGGGCAGCCAGGACCGATTGGAAGAAGCCGCGTGCCAGCGCATTGCAGAACGGCGGGACCAGCGTGCCGTGGTAGGCGCCCTGGACCGCGGCCGCGCCGGCCGTGCCGCCGCCGGCAGCGGCGGACGTCGCCGCCTTGGCCTGCGCGAAGCCGCCGGCGATCGTGGCCGCCGTCGTGGCGCCGGCCCACTGCATCGAGGCCGCGCTCTCCAGGTTGGAGGCCGGGACAGCCTTGCCGCGCGAGGCGAAGTCGGCCTGCGCGTCGGTGGTGTTGAAGAAGAACACCGTCGGGTCGTTGGCGCCACCGCACAGCGCCACCGGCGCCTTCGGCGTCCAGCCCAGCAGCGTGTTGGTCTGCAGCGCCTTGCGGTAGTTGGAGGTCGCGTAGCCGGCGCGGAACGAATCCGTCAGCAGGCCGCCGGTGCCGAACAGCTTGGTGAAGGTCGGGTCGTTCGGCAGTTTGCCGTCCTGGATCAGCTGCGTGAGGGTCGACTTCGTCGGGAACAGCGTCTCCGCGGTCTTGTCATACGGCGACTGGTACACGTCGGACGGCGACGCGTAGATGTTGCCGTAGGCCTTCTGGTAGCTGGTCAGCATCAGCGGCAGGAACAGCGTCGCGCCGGCGTTGATCGGGCCGGTGGTGGTGATCACGTCGCCGAACTTCACCAGGTTGTACGGGCCGGACATCGGCGCCGCGGCGGTGACGGTGAACTCGGACGCGTAGTCGCGCTCGATCGCCTTCTGCGTGGCCATCGCCACGTGGCCGCCCTGCGAGTAGCCCGCGATCAGCAGCTTGGCCGACGGCTTCACCGCGCTGTCGGCGTTCAGGTAGGTCTTGGCGGCGCGCAGGCCGTCGACCATCTCGATCGCCGACTGCTCGGCGTTCAGGTAGGTCGTGTACTGCAGGCCGGAGCGGTCGTAGCCGAGGTAGTTCGGCGCCACGACGATGAAGCCCTGGGCGGCGTAGAAGGCCATCACCAGCGAGCCCTCGGCGTTCTTGTCGACCTGGGCCATGTTGAAGGTCTGGTCGGTGGTCGTGCCGTGGGCATACAGCACCACCGGGCGGTTGCCCGAGCAGGCGGCGCCGCTGCCGGTCGGCACGAACACGGCGGTCGAAGCCATCGCGATCACGCCCTGCGGATCACGCGTCGAGTAGTAGACGTAGCGGATCTCGACGTCGCACTGCGCCGCGCCGGCCAGTGCGCCGATGCCCTTGGCCGCGGTGCCCGCGTCGATCTGCGCCTTGGTCACCGGGGTCGTCGAGGCAACGACGCCCAGTTGCACCGCGCCGCGCGCGGGCGGGGGATCGTCGCTCGCAGCGGAGCTGCCGCCACCGCAGGCGCTCAGCATGGCCGCGGCGGCCAGGGTCAGGCTGGCCAGTTTGAATTGGCTGTTCATTCGGACTTCTCCAGGGGTTGTCTCCGTCGTTCACACCGTCCCGGCAATCGCGGTCGGCATTAAATCGAACGGTCGTTCGTTTTTCTCAGGGATCACTGTAAGCGCTCGATACGAGGCGAACGCAAAAGGAAAACCCTGACAGGTGCCAGCATGCCAGCGTCACGGCGCTGCGGGACGCACAACCTGCCCCTGGGCGCGGCGCGGCCGCAACACTTGTGTCATGGCTGTGCGAAAGCGTGGCCGCCTGTTCACGCAGGGCAACAGGCATCGGAATTGCCAAGGTCGACGCGATGCGAACCGTGCGCGGCGCTGGCGTGGGGCCAGGTCTTGAGGCAGCTGCCGAAGGGTGCGTGCGCGGCGCGGTACGACGCGTCGGGGCGGATGGCCGGCGTCGGAGCCGGTCGCCGTCGGCGCCCTGGCCGAGGGTCACCCGGCACCGCGCGCGAATTGCGCATCAGGGCCGGGTGAACGCGGCGTGAAGCATGGAAGGCGCCGGCATCCCGCCGGCGCGGCACGGCGTCAGAACGGGTTGTTCGACGCGCGCGTGGCGGCCTGCGAGCCCATCTGCGAATGCATCAGCGGCCCGATCAGCCGGTCGCTCGCCCACATGTGGGACGTGGCCGTGGCGTTGGCGACCAGCGTCTTGTCGGTGCACACCGGCGGCAGCGAGGTCGCCAGGCAGGCGGCGTCGGTCGAGTTGGACGCGCCGTAGATCGACGGGAACCGGCTCATCGTGCCCATCAGCTCGTCGGTGAGGATGAGGCCGATGTAGTGCCCGTCGTTGCGGATCTTCAGGCGCAGGCCGGCGTTGAAGCGGCGCGAGAGCTCGGTCAGCAGCGCGGCGCGGTCGGTGTCGGCGTTGGCGGCCTTCTCCTTGAGCGCGAACGGCGACAGGCCCATGTCCTGCGTGGTCGACAGGATGATGCGGCCGTTGGCGTCGACGATGCGGTTGACCTGCGCGGCCAGTTGCTCGCCACGGGCCTGCGCCGCGTTGCCCAGCGTGCCGGCGTCCTGCGCCGGGTACTGCGCGTAGAGCTCCAGCACGTCGTTGGCGCCGGCCAGCACGGTCACCAGGTCCTTGCTGTTGAAGCCGTCGAGCGCGAACTGGCGATCGATCTGCGCGGCGACGTCGGCGACCTTGGCGCCGGCCGCGGCATACATGCGGCCGGTCGGCGTGGCGAGCTTGTCGGCGTTGCACTCGCCGAACACCAGGCCGAAGAAGGTGGCCAGCGACTGGGTCCAGACCGGATTCAGGCCGCAGGTGACTGCGCCGGTGGTCGTGTCGGTGCCGTTGATGGAGTACTTGCTGCCATCGCTGCGCAGCGCGCTGGCCTCGTCACCGAAGGCAATGATCCGCGTCGGACGGAAGGGGTCGATCTGCTGGCCGCCGCCGCCGCAGGCCGCCAGCATCGCGGTCGCACCCAGCAGCACGGCCAGGTGGCGCTTCAGACTCTTCATGAACTCTCCAAATCTCGAAAACTCAGCGGGGCGAAAAAGCCGCCGCCGCGCGGGACAAGCGGTCCCGCACCCCATCCCAGGCAGCCTCCTGCGGAGGCGCCTCGATCCAGATCTCGGTCGCGCCGGCCGCGTCCAGCTCGCGCAGGACGGCGAACAGCTGCCGCGCCGCGGCCCGCGCCTGCGCGGGCATCGCCCGCTGCAGCGCCGGCGCCACGTCCGTCCCTGCGAAGGACGTGCGGGAATATACCGCCAGCCCTGCCGGACACCCGCCCGCCAGCGCGTCGCGCAGCGCGTCGGTCGACATCAGCCGCACCGTCGCGCGCGGCGCATAGTGCGCCGCGAGTGTGCCCGAGGCCCGCGGCGCCTGGGCGTCGGGGGCGTGTAAAGCCATGCCGGCCGCGGCCTCCAGCTGCGCCGGCGTCAGCACGCCGGGCCGCAGCAGCACCAGGCCGCCGCGGCTGACGTCGACGATGGTCGATTCGATGCCGACCTCGCAGGGCCCGCCGTCGAGCACGGTCAGGCCCGGCTCGAATTCACCGGCGACATGCGCGGCGGTGGTGGGGCTGACGCGGCCGAAGCGGTTGGCGCTGGGCGCGGCCAGGCCTTCGACGCCCAGGGCGCGGCACTGCGCCATCAGCGCGCGGAAGACCGGATGCGACGGGCAGCGCAGCCCGACCGACTCCTGCCCGCCGGCCGCCGCCGCGGCGATGCCGGGCACACGCCGCACGATCAGCGTCAGCGGACCGGGCCAGAAGGCCTCGATCAGCCGGTGGGCGACCGGGGGCAGGTCCTGCGCGAACACGCGGGCGCCCTGCTCGTCGAGCACATGGACGATCAGCGGATGGTCGCTGGGACGGCCCTTGGCCGCGAAGATCTTCGCCACCGCCTCGTCGCGGTCAGCGCGCGCGGCCAGGCCGTAGACGGTCTCGGTCGGCACGCCGGCCAGCTCGCCGGCAGCGAGCACCCGCGCCGTCTCGCGCACCGCCTCGGGCGACTGGCCGTCGAGCACCGTCACGCCCGCCTCCGTCACCACGTGTCCGGCAGGCCGAGGAGCGCGCAGGCGCGGCGCGCGTGCTCGCGCGCTTCCTCGGCGGTGGCGCCGATCACGTTCAGGTGGCCCATCTTGCGGCCCGGGCGCGCCTGCGCCTTGCCGTACAGGTGCAGCTCGGCGCCGGGCAGCGCCAGCACGCCGGCCCAGTCGGGCGCGCGTTCGCGGCCGGTGGCGTCGAACCACAGGTCGCCCAGCAGGTTCAGCATGACCACCGGCGAATGCAGGCGCGGCTCGCGCAGCGGCAGCCCGGCCATCGCGCGGACCTGCATCTCGAACTGCGACAGGTCGCAGGCGTTCATCGTGTAATGGCCGGAGTTGTGCGGCCGCGGCGCCATCTCGTTGACCACCAGGCGACCGTCCTTCAAGACGAAGAACTCGACGCACAGCACGCCGACGTAGCCCATGCCGGTCGCGATCGCGGCGGCGGAACGGCGCGCCTGCGCCTGCAGCGCGGCATCGACGTCCGGCGCCGGCACCTCGGTCACCGCCAGGATGCCGTCGCGGTGCAAGTTCTGCTGGACCGGATAGGTGACGACCTCGCCGCCCGCGCCGCGCACGACCAGCACGCTCAGCTCCAGCGCCAGCGGCAGCATCTGCTCCAGCACGCAGTCGACGCGGCCCAGCTCGTCGAAGGCGGCGGCCAGTTGCGCGCGGTCGGCCACGCGGCGCTGGCCCTTGCCGTCGTAGCCTAGGCGGGCGGTCTTCAGGATGCCCGGCAGCAGCGCGTCCGGCACGGCGGCCAGGTCGGCCGGCGCGCGCAGCACCGCATAGGGCGCGCAGGCGACGCCGCTGGCGTCGAAGTGGGCCTTCTCGCGCGCCCGGTCCTGGCAGATCGCCACCGCCGAAGCGCCCGGCGCGACCACGCGGGTGCGCGCCAGCTGTTCCAGCGCGCGGGCCGGGACGTTCTCGAATTCCGTGGTGATCGCGTCGCAGCGGCGGGCCAGTTCCTCGAGCGCTGCGGCATCGAGGTAGTCCGCCTTCAGATGGTCCTGCGCGACCGCGCCGGCGGGGCTGGCCGCGTCCGGGTCCAGCACGACGCAGCGGTAGCCCAGCGCCTGCGCGGCATGGACGAACATGCGGCCCAGCTGGCCGCCTCCCAGCACGCCCAGCGTGGCGGCGCCCGGCAGCAACGGCATCAGCGCAGCTCCTCGGTCATCGCGGTCGCGGCGGCGGTCTGCCGCTGGCGGAACGCGTCGAGCCGGTCGCGCAGCGCGGGATTGTCCCGGGCCAGCACGGCCACGGCGAACAGGGCCGCGTTGCCCGCGCCCGCGGTGCCGATCGCGAAGGTCGCCACCGGGATGCCCTTGGGCATCTGCACGATCGAGTGCAGCGAGTCCACGCCCTGCAGGTGGCGGCTCGCCACCGGCACGCCCAGCACCGGCACCAGCGTCTTGGCCGCGAGCATGCCCGGCAGGTGGGCGGCGCCGCCGGCGCCCGCGATGATGGCCTTCAGGCCGCGGGCCTCGGCCTGCTCGGCATAGCGGAACATCTCGTCGGGCATGCGATGGGCCGAAACCACCCTCGCCTCGAACGGCACGCCGAACTCGGTGAGAATGTCGGCGGCGTGTTTCATGGTCTCCCAGTCACTGCTGGAGCCCATGACCACGCCGATGACGGGGGCGATGTCGGGAGTGGTGGCGCTGCTCACGGGTCGGTCCTCGATCTGTCAAATCGTGAAACCTTGAATTGTAGGCGGGCAGCCTCAGGTGCCGTTCTTGCCGCCTGGCGAGCGTCGCCGGCCTGTCCCGTCCTCCCCCACCATGACCGACATCACCCTCCAGAACTTCGAAGCCGACCTCTTGCAGGCCTCCATGCAGCAGCCGGTGCTGCTGGACATCTGGGCGCCGTGGTGCGGTCCGTGCCGCACGCTGGGTCCGATGCTGGAGAAACTGGAGGTCGCCTACGCCGGCCGCTGGAAGCTGGCCAAGCTCAACAGCGACGACCAGCCCGAGATCGCGACGCAGCTGAGCCAGGCCTTCGGCGTGCGCTCGATCCCGTTCTGCGTGATGTTCGTCGGCGGCCAGCCGGTGGACGGTTTCGTCGGCGCGATCCCCGAGGCGCAGATCCGCGAGTTCCTGGACCGCCACGTCCCCACCGGCGAGGCGCTCGAGGCCGAGGAGGACCTGGCCGAGGCGCAGGCGCTGCTCGAGGAAGGCGATGCCGACGGCGCGCTGCAGAAGCTGCAGGCGGCGGTGCAGGCCGATCCCTCGAACGAAGTGGCGCGTTTCGACCTGATCCGCGCGCTGCTCGAGGACGACCAGCTGGAACACGCCAAGGCCGCCTTCGCACCGGTGGCGCACCTGGCCGCGGACACAATCACGCCGCATGCGCGCTTCCAGGCGCTGGCCGCCTGGATCGCGGCAGCGGAACGCGCCGAACAGGGCCTGGACCCGGCGGCGCTGCAGTCGGCCATCGCCGCCAACAAGCGCGATTTCGAGGCGCGCTTCGCGCTGGCCCAGGGGCTCTTCGCCGGCCGCGACTTCACCGGCGCGATGGACGAGCTGCTGGAAATCATCATGCGCGACAAGACCTGGAACGAGCAGCTCGCGCGCAAGACCTATGTCGCGATCCTCGAGATCATGACCAAGCCCGCCCAGCCGGCGCATGGCGCCGCGGCCCCGCAGGCCGGTGCGGGCGGCCTGCAGCTGTCCGGCCCGAGCGTCGTGGCGCCGGCCGATCCGCTGGTGGACCAGTACCGCCGCAAGCTGAGCATGGCGCTGTTCTGATCACTGATCAGAACAGGACCCGCCCCACGCCCGCGCGGACCAGCCGGTCCAGCTCCTGTGGATCGGCCTCGTTGTCGGTGACCAGCACGTCGATGTCGGCGCAGTCGCAGACCTGCATGCGACTGCCCTGGCCGAGCTTGCTGGCATCGGCCAGCAGCACCCGCTGGCGCGCGCGCGCCAGCATCGCCTGCGCCACCGCGACCTCGGCCCACAAGTAACTCATCGCGCCCTGGCGCGCGTCGAGCGCGGTCGGCGACACCAGCGCGATGTCCACGCGATGCCGCGCGATCTCGGCCACGGTGAACCCGCCGAAGGTCGCCGAGATCTCCGGCACGAATTCGCCGCCCAGCATCAGCACCTCGTGCCCCTGCCGGCCCGCCATCGCGTCGCACACCGCGACGGAATTCGTGATCACCCGCAGCCCCTGCGCCTGGGCCAGCGCCTGCGCCAGCGCATGGGTCGTCGAGCCCGCGTCGATGAACAGGCTCATGCCCGGCTTCACCAGCGTCACCGCCTGGCGCGCGATCGCCTGCTTCTGCCGGCGGCGCGACTGCGCGCGCTCCGCGTAGCTGGCCTCGGCCGGCACCTCGGACTGCACCGCGCCGCCGTGCACCCGCGCGAGCTTGCCGCCCTGCTCCAGCTCGATCAGGTCGCGACGCACGGTCTCGCGCGACACGCCCAGTTCGCGCGCCGCCTCATCCGTCGTCAGCCGATGCCGCTCGCGCAGCAGCAAGAGGATCTTGTCGTGTCGTTCCTGAGACCACATGGCTCGGTTGTTCTCCCTGATGACTGCCGCCGGCGACACCTGCCTCGCCTGCTGGCTCCCGCATTCATCCAGACTCGAGCCTCAATGTCGTGACAATTTGAGGATTGATTTGTGATGTTGTGGATTCCCAGCAGCGGAAGCGGCAGACGCTGTGGTTTCTCGTGTTTGTCGTTGTGTTGTCGTGGACGGTTGTGACAGTGCGGGGCGTTCGATCCTCAAACCGACCCCTTCACCGCACCGAGTCCACCCATGAAGCACCCGATGCCCTGCGCCCTGGCCCTCGCGCTGAGCCTGGCCTACGCCCTTCCCGTCTCCGCCCAATCGACCGCCCCGTCCTCCGATACCGCCGACCGCGCCGAACTGGAGCGCGTCACGGTCTCCGTCGGCCGCGGCCAGCTGCGCTCGGTGCAGAGCCTGACCCAGGCGGAGTTCGACAACGCCCCGGCCGGCAGCAGCCCGCTGGCGACGGTCGCGCGCCTGCCGGGCGTGAACTTCCAGTCCGCCGACGGCCTGGGCAACTACGAGTGGTCGACGCGCTTCACCGTGCGCGGCTTCTCGCAGAACCAGCTCGGCTTCACGCTCGACGACGTGCCGCTGGGCGACATGTCCTACGGCAACTTCAACGGCCTGCACATCAGCCGCGCGATCTCGAGCGAGAACGTCGGCCGCGCCTCGCTGTCGCAGGGCGCGGGCGCGCTGGAGGCGGCGTCCTCGAGCAACCTGGGCGGCACGCTGCAGTTCTATTCGAACGACCCGACCGGCCAGTTCGGCTTCCGAGCCTCGCAGACGCTGGGCAGCGACTCGGCCACCCGCACCTTCCTGCGCGTGGACAGCGGCGCGTCCTCGCTGGGCCAGGTCTACCTGAGCTACACGAACCAGGACGCCGACAAGTGGAAGGGCTCCGGCCAGCAGAAGCTGGAGCAGTGGAACTTCAAGTGGGTCAAGACCGTGGGCGACAGCCGCCTGTCGGCCTTCGCCAACACCTCGCGCCGCCGCGAGGTCGACTATCAAGACCTGTCGCTGGACCTGATCAAGCGCCGCGGCGACACGCTGGACAACTTCTATCCGGACTTCGCGGCCGCGGTGAACGCCGCCAACACGCTGTGCCAGCCGAGCAACTACGTCGCCGCCTGCGACGACCAGTACTACGCCGGCGCGGGCCTGCGCAACGACGAGCTGGCCGGCGCCACCGCTGACCTGCGCCTCGCCTCGAACGCGACCTGGAAGACCACCGCGTACTACCACCACAACAAGGGCATGGGCCTGTGGTTCACGCCGTACACCGCGACGCCGGCGCTGAAGGACGCGCAGGGCAACGACATCCCGGGCACCGGCTCGCCGATCGCCGAGCGCACCACCGAGTACGGCATCCACCGCTGGGGCGTGGTCTCCAACGCCGAGATGGACCTGGGCGAGCACCTGCTCAAGGCCGGCGTCTGGTTCGAGGACAACGACTTCGATCAGGCGCGCCGCTTCTACGCGGTGCGCCCGAATGCGCTGCCCAGCGTCTACCAGTTCCCGAGCAACCCGATGTCCACGCAGTGGCAGTACGGGTTCAACACCAAGACCACGCAGTTCTCGCTGTCCGACACCTGGTCGGTGACCAAGGAACTGACCGTGGGCGCGGGCTTCAAATCGCTGAAGGTCAAGATCGACGGCCAGCTCGAGGCCGGCACCGGCCCGTCGGGCTCGATCACCGCGCAGAAGAACTTCCTGCCGCAGCTGGGCATCAACTACCGCCTGTCGGCGAGCAATGAGCTCTACGGCACCATCGCCCGCAACATGCGCGCCTATCAGGGCGCGGCGACCGGCACCTCGCCGTTCGCGACCACGGCGGCGGGCTTCGACGCGATCAAGGGCAATCTCAAGCCGGAGACCTCCGACACCATCGAAGCCGGCTGGCGCACCAGCGGCCGCGGCTACGAGGGCTCGGTCAGCGCCTATCTCGTGAACTTCAAGGACCGCCTGCTGAGCATCCAGCAAGGTAGCGGCATCCAGGGCAATCCGGTGGTGCTGTCCAACGTCGGCGACGTGCGCGCCACCGGGGTGGAAGGCGCGCTGTCCTTCCGCCTGGCGCCGACGCTCACCTGGTACAACAGCGTGAGCCTGTCCAAGTCGACCTACCGCGACGACGTCGTCAGCGGCGGCACGCCGGTGGCGATCCGCGGCAAGCGCGTGGCCGACGCGCCCGACACCATGGTCAAGTCGCAGCTCGGCTACGACGACGGCGCGCTGTTCGGCTCGATCGGCGTCGACTACATGTCCAAGCGCTACTACACGTACACCAACGACGCCTCGGTGCCGGACCGCACGCTGGTCAACGTCAGTGCCGGCTACAAGATGAAGAACGTGTCGATGCTGCGCGAGCTGAGCCTGCAGGCCAGCGTGAGCAACCTGTTCGACAAGCACTACATCTCGACGATCGGCTCCAACGGCTTCACCAACAGCGATCCGACCGGCACCTACGCCACGCTGCTGCCGGGCGCGCCGCGGCAGTTCTACGTGACGCTGACCGGCAAGTTCTGACGCCATGGCCGGCCGCGAGAACGACCGAGAGAGGCGCGAACCCGCGCTGACGCGCCGCCAGCTGCTCCTGGCGGGATCGCTGGCCACGCCGCTGGCGGTCCCGCTCGCGGGTTGCGCGGCGCCGGCCGCGGAGGCTCCGCCCTCCGTGGACCCGTCGCCCGACGCGCCCGCGGCGCGGCGCTTCCGCGTCGCCTTCGGCTCCTGCGCGAAGCAGTCCAAGCCGCAGCCGATCTGGCGCGCCATCGGCGCCGCGAAGCCGGATCTGTTCCTGTTCCTGGGCGACAACCTGTACGCCGATGCGCGCGACGAGGCCACGCTGCGCCAGCGCTATGCCGAGTTCATGGCGGTCGAGCCGCTGCAGGCCTTCCGGCGCGCAACGCCGCACCTGGCGATCTGGGACGACCACGACTTCGGCGACGACGACGAAGGCGCGGACTACCCGCTCAAGCAGCTGTCGCAGCAGCTGTTCTGCGATGCCTGGGGCGAGCCGGCGGACTCGCCGCGCCGGCGCGCCGACGGCATCTACACGAGCCAGGTCTTCGAGGCCTTCGGCCGGCGCATCCAGGTGATCCTGCCGGACCTGCGCTTCAACCGCACGATGCTGACGGCGGATCCCTCGCTGAAGTCGAGCTACGCCGCGATGGTGCTGCGGGCCAAGCTCAGCGGCCAGCCGATGACCGGCTGGTATGTGCCCGACCCGCGGCCGGAGGCGACGATCCTCGGCGAGGCGCAATGGCAATGGCTGGAAGCGCAGCTGCGCGTGCCGGCGGACGTGCGGCTGATCGGCTCCAGCGTGCAGTTCGCGGCCGACGGCAGCGGCTGGGAATGCTGGGCCAACTTCCCGCGCGAGCGGGCCCGGCTGATCGAGCTGATCCGCGCCACCGGCGCCGAGGGTGTGGTGTTCCTCAGCGGCGACATGCACTACGCGGAGCTCTCCAGCGTCGAGGTCGATGGCGGCTACCCGCTGTGGGACGCGACCTCGAGCGGCCTGACCGAGGTCTGGGACATTCCCACGCCCAACCGCAACCGGCGCTCGGCGGTGATGGCGGAAGTGAACTTCGGCGTGGTGGACATCGAGCCTGTCACCGAAGGAGAGGATGATCTGCGACTTCGCCTCGCGCTGTGCGACGTGAATGGAAAGGCCAAGGTGACGAAGAACCTGCTGCTGTCGGACCTGCGTCGCCCGGCCAAGGAGAAGACCGCATGACCCTGTCCCGACGCGCCATGCTCCGGACCCTGCCCGCCCTGTGCGGGCCTTTTGCCCTGGACGCCCTGGCCCAGGGCGGCATGCCGGCGACGCCGGCGCTCGACGCGCTGATGACCGCGGCGCGCAAGGAGGGCCGCGTTCACAGCCTGGGCATGCCCGACGACTGGGCCAACTGGCGCGCCACCTGGGCCGACCTGCAGCGGCTCTACGCGCTGGCCCATGTCGACACCGACATGAGCAGCGCCGAGGAGATCGCCAAGATCGAGGCCGAGAAAGGCAACGCGAGCGCCGACATCGGCGACGTGGGCTTCGAGTTCGGCGCGATCGCGAAGGCGCGCGGCATCACGCAGGCCTACCAGCCGACGACCTGGGCGCAGGTGCCGGACTGGGCCAAGGATCCCGAAGGCCACTGGGCGCTGGCCTACACCGGCACGATCGCGTTCGCGGTGAACCGCCAGCGGCTCAAGGACGTGCCGCGCAGCTGGCAGGCGCTGTTCGCGTCGAAGGCGCGCGTGATGATCGGCGAGGTCGGCCGCGCGGCGCAGTCCAACGCGGCGGTGCTGGCGGCGGCGGTGGCGCTGGGCGGGGACGAGACACGCCTGCAGCCGGCGCTGGCCGCCTTCGCGCGGCTGGCCAAGGATCGGCGCCTGATCGGCACCAACGCCACGCCGGCGCTGATGGAGCGCGCCGAGGCCGACGTCTTCCTGCTCTGGGATTTCAACGCGCTGTCCTACCGCGCCAAGCTGCCCAACGCGGCGGACTACGAGGTGCTGATCCCCTCGGACGGCTCGGTGACCAGCGGCTACACGACGATCATCAACCGCTGGGCGCCGCATCCGAACGCCGCGATGCTGGCGCGCGAGTACATCTTCAGCGACGCCGGGCAGATGAACCTGGCGCGCGGCCATGCGCGGCCGATCCGCGTCGCGCATCTGAAGCTGCCGCCGGACCTCAAGGCGCTGCTGGTGCCGGAGAACCAGTACGCGAAGGCGCGCGCGCTCAAGCCGGCCGTGTGGACCGAGGAAGTGAAGAAGCTGCCGCGCGCGTGGCAGCGCGAGGTGCTGGGAGCGGCGCGATGAGCGAGCCGGTCGGGGCCCGCGTGCCCACTGCCGCTTCACGGCGGCTGGTCGTGCTGCTGGCCGACGGCCTGCGCGCCGACACGGCGCGCGACTACATGGGTTATCTGCAGGCGCTGAACGAAGCGGGCCGCGCGCAATGGCGCTCGCTGCGCAGTGAGTTGCCCAGCCTCTCGCGCCCGCTCTACGCGACGGTGATCAACGGCGAGACGCCGCTGACGCACGGCATCCTGGGCAATGGTCAAGCGGGTCAGCGGCTGGCGCGCCACCTGTTCCATTCGCTGGACGCGCATGAGGTGCCGGCGGCCGTGGCCGCCTACCACTGGTTCTACGAGCTGCTGGCCGGCGAGGTCTTCGACCCGCTGCGCCATCGCGACGCGGTGCCCCCGGGCTGCGGCATCGCTGCCGCGCGCTGGTACTGGGAGGACGATTACCCCGACAGCCACCTGCTGGCCGACGCCGAGGCGCTGCGCCGCGCGCATCTGCCGCTGGAGGGGCCGTCCCTGCTGTTCATCCATCCGATGGGCCCGGACCTCGCGGGCCATCTGCATGGCGGCGAATCCACGCAGTATTCGATGAGCGCGCGCAAGCTCGACATGCTGCTGGCACAGTTGCTGCCGCGCTGGCACGCGGCGGGTTTCGATCTGCTGCTGACCAGCGACCACGGCATGCACGCGGACCGCATGCATGGCGGCCCGCTGCCCGTCGAGCGCGAGGTGCCGCTGGTCTGGGCGCCGCATGACGGCGCGGCCGACCTCCCGCTGCCCGAGCGGCAGACCGAGGTCGCCGGCTGGATCCTCGAGCGGCTCGGCCTGGGCGGACGCGACGGCCGCGCGCATCGCGAGGACCCCGCCGCATGACGCTGAACGCGGGCAGCGCCTGGCGTTGCGCCTGGCCCTTGCTGCTGCTCACCGGCCTGGCGCTGGTGCTGCCCTTCGGCTGGCGCGCGGTGTCGGTGCTCGGCGCCTGCCTGGGCCGCGGCGACGGCTGCGCCCTCGGCGAGCTGACCGCCGACAGCTATTACCTCGATGCCGCCTGGAACACCTGGTGGCTGAGCAGCGCGTCGGCGTTGATCGGGCTGGTCATCGGCACGGGCGCGGCGATCGCGCTGCTGCGCCTGCCGCGGCTGGAACGCCCCGTGACGCTGCTGGCCAGCCTGGGCTCCAACTTCTCCGGCGTGCCGCTGTCGGTGGCCTTGCTGCTGCTCTTCGGCGCGCAGGGCGTGGTGACCGGCTCGCTGCAGGCGCTGGGGCTGTCGCCCAGGATCGACCTGCAGGGACTGGGCGGGCTGCTGCTCGCCTACGTCTGCTTCCAGGCCCCGCTGGCGGCCCTGCTGCTCGTCGCGCCGGTGCGGATGCTCGATGCGACATTGGCCGACGCAGCCGCCACCTTGGGCGCCAGCCCGGCGATGTACTGGCGGCGGGTCGGCCTGCCTCTGCTGCTGCCCAGCCTGGTCGAGGTCTTCGGGCTGCTCTTCGCCAACGCGGCCGCGGCCTTCGCCACGCCCTTCGCGCTCAGCGGCACGGCGGCGCATGTGCTGGCGGTGCGCATCGCCGCGCTGGTCAGCGGCGACATCTTCGCGCAGCCGGAGTTGTCCGCGCTGCTCGCGCTGCTGCTCTTCGCGATGCTGGCCGTCGTGATCGGGCTCACGCGCGGCATCGCCGCCCACCTGCGCCGCGCGCCCGGCGATCCCTCACGCCCAGCCGTGCCCGGAGGATCGGCATGAGCGCCGCGGCACCCGGGCACTCGCCGGACCGCGCGCCCTCGCGCCCACGGCTGCGATCGCTTCGCCCGACCTTCCCGGGTCTCGCGCTCGCGGCGCTGCTCATCGTGGTGCTGGTGCCGATGCTCGCGCTGCTGCTCTACGGCGCGAGCACGCGCTGGGATCGTCACTGGTGGCCGGAGGAGCCCACGCTGCGCTGGATGGCCGAGGCGGCCCTCGACCCGCGCGTGCAGGGCGCGGTGCTGCGGACCGCGGTGCTCGCGCTGGCCAGCGCGGCGCTCGCGCTGGTCTGCGGCGCGATGGCGACGATCCCGGCGGCCATCGCCGCGCAGCTCGATGCTGTCGACGGCACCGCGCGCACGGCCCGGCTCACACAGCTGCTGGACCTGCTCGCGCTGCTGCCCTTCGCGATCGCGCCGGTGGTGATCGCGATCAGCGCGCTGGAACTGTTCGTCGGTCAATGGGGCGGCTGGCTGCCGCTGCCGCTCGTGTACGTCGCGGTCGTGGCGCCGACGCTGTTTCCGCTGGTGCACAAGACCTTGCAATCGGCGCTCGCGCAGCTCCAGGCCGCGGCGCTGATCGAGGCCGGCCGCACGCTCGGCGCCAGCGACGGCCACACGCTGCGCCGCGTGCTGCTGCCGATGCTGGCGCCCGCGCTGCTGGCCGCCTTCCTGCTGGCCTGGGTGACGGCCGCGATGGAATTCGCGATCGCCAATCTGCTGCTGGGCGGTCAGCTGGAACTGCTGCAGCCCCTGATGAACAGCCTGCGCAATGCCGACGGTCATCAGGCCGCGGCGCTGATGGTGATGACCTTCGCCGGCGTTGGCGCGGTCGTGGTGGCCATTTCAAGACTCTCTCGCCGATGGACCTGATGCCCCAACTTTCCATTCGTGATGCGCGCCTGGCCCTGGGCGGCCGGCCGGTGCTGCGCGGCATCGACCTGTCGCTGGCGCGCGGCGAGGTGGTCGCGCTGCTGGGCGCTTCGGGCTGCGGCAAGACAACGCTGCTGCGCGCGATCGCCGGGCTGCAGCGACTCGACGCCGGCACGCTCACGATGAGCGGTCAGCAGGTGCAGTCGCTGCCGCCGCAGCAACGCGACATCGGCATGGTTTTCCAGCATTACGCGCTGTTCCCCAACCTGACGGTGCGCGAGAACATCCGCTTCGGTCCGCTCGCCCGGGGCGAGGAGCCCGCGGTGGCCGATGCCCGCGCCGAGGAACTGCTGGCGCTGGTCGAGCTGCAGGCGCTCGCCGACCGGCTGCCGCCGGCCCTCTCGGGCGGCCAGCGGCAACGCGTGGCCCTGGCGCGGGCGCTGGCGACGCAGCCCATGCTGCTGCTGATGGACGAGCCCTTCTCCGCGCTCGACGAGCATTTCCGCCTGCCGCTGCGGCGGCAGTTCCGGCAGCTGCAGCGGGCGCTCGGCCAGAGCTGCGTGATCGTGACCCACGACCGCGAGGAAGCCTTCGAGATCGCCGACCGCGTCGCGGTCATGGTCGACGGCGTCATCGCGCAATGCGCATCGCCGCGCGAGCTGCGCCGCGCGCCGGCCAACCGGCGCGTCGCCGACTTCCTCGGCATGTTCAACCGCCTGGACGCGCGGGCGCTCGATGGCGCCTGGCGGCGCGACAGCGGCCACTGGATCGCGCCGGTGGACGCGCTCACGCTGTCGGAAGCGACCGATGCCCATCCCGTGGATCCGCACGGCGATGGGCTGCACTTGCGCGCGTCGGTGCGCGCCAGTTACCCCGGGCAGCAGCGCGTCACCTGCGAGCTCGAAGGCCCGGGCGGCCAGGGGCTGACGCTGTGGCGCCGGCATGAGGACCCCGACCTCGCGCCCGGCAGCGAAGTGCCGCTCACGATCGCCGAAGCGGCGCTGCGCTGGATCGACGACTAGTCGGCGGGCATTCGCCTCTCCTCGCAAGCGCATGGACAGGCGGCTGCCCGTTGCGATTCGCTACCGCCGTCGGCCACGGGCGGATGCCTGTAGTTCAGCTTGACGGCGCCAGGTCCGCCGGGGCCCGGACCGGCGTCAAAGCCAGCAGCTTCTCGCTCATGCGCGCAAAGCGCGCGCTCGGCAGCGCGGCGAAATCCGCCCGCGGCATCCAGCGCACGCCCTTCACTTCCTCCCATTGCGGCGCCAGGGCCTGCGTCAAATCGGCGCGGAAGAGGTAGATGAAGTCGTGGTGCCAGTGGTCGCCCTCGCCCTTGGCGGGATTGGCGCGGATGGCATGCGTCTCGATGTCGAAGGGGCGGCTGCGTCCGCTCGGATCCGGCCAGGGCTCGACGCAGTCGACGCCGGTCTCCTCGCGGATCTCGCGCGCGGCGGAGACCTCCAGCCGGTCCTGGCCCTCGTGATGCCCGCCGGGCTGCAGCCAGCGGTCCAGCACCTTGTGATGGATCATCAGCACGCGATCGGCCGCGGCGTCGTAGACGATGCCGCTGGTGGTGACATGGCCGCGCATGTTGGCGCGAGCGAAGACATCGGCCGGATCGTCCGCCAGCTGCGCCGCGAGCGCCTCCAGCGCGTCGCGCTCTTCAGGGAAGGCCGCCAGGTACTGGGCGAGGTGATCGAGCGCATGGGCGCGGAGGTCGGCGGGCGTCACGATGGCGCGAGCGGGAAGGCAACGAGAGGGCCGACATCGTAACGGACCGTCTTTTTCCACCCCACGGCAGGAACGGACTTTGCCTTGAGCCCGGGGCCCATCCTGAGCAACATCGCCAGAACGACGAAGAAGGAGGACTCGATGGACGCCGCCTCGCTCAAACTCGGTCTCGTCGGCAATTGCGCCGTCAGCGCGCTGATCGACGACCGCGCCCGCGTCGTGTGGTGCTGCGCGCCACGCTTCGACGGCGATCCGGTGTTCCATGCACTGATCGACTCGCCCGACGGCATCGGCCTGGACGGCACCTTCCAGGTCGTGCTCGAGGACTTCGCCCGCAGCGAGCAGGCCTACGACCATGGCACCGCGGTCCTGCGCACCCGGCTGTACGACACCCACGGCAATGCGATCGAGATCACCGATTTCATGCCGCGCTTCTTCCTCAACGACCGACCCTACCGGCCGATGATGCTGGTGCGCCGGATGCGGCCGCTGCAGGGCCATCCGCGCATCCGCGTCGTCCTGCGGCCGGTCATCCAGTGGGGCTCGGCGCATCCGGCGCGCACGCGCGGCAGCAACCACCTGCGCTTCGTCGGCCCGGAAGGCACCATCCGCCTGACCACCAACGCGCCGCTCACCTACGTCCAGGAAGAGACCGCCTTCGCGCTGGACATGCCGATGAGCTTCATCTTCGGCCCCGACGAGACGCTGGACCGCGCCGTCGAGGACACCGCGCGGCTGCTCGAGGAAAAGACCATCAGCTACTGGCGCGACTGGACGCGCCGCCTGGCCATCCCGCTCGAGTGGCAGGAAGCGGTGATCCGCGCGGCGATCACGCTCAAGATGTGCCTCTACGAGGAGACCGGCGCCATCGTCGCCGCGATGACGACCAGCGTGCCCGAGGCGCCCCACACGCAGCGCAACTGGGACTACCGCTACTGCTGGCTGCGCGATGCCTTCTTCGTCGTGCGCGCGCTCAACAGCCTGTCCGAGACCGGCACGATGGAGGACTACCTGCGCTGGATGCGCAACATCATCGGCCAGTCCCAGGACGGCCACGTGCAGCCGCTCTACGGCATCGGGCTGGAGGCCAAGCTCACCGAGTACCTGGTGCCGCACCTGCGCGGCTACCGCGGCATGGGCCCGGTGCGCGCGGGCAACCAGGCCTTCGAGCACTTCCAGCACGACGTCTACGGCAACATCGTGCTGGGCTCGGCGCAGGCCTTCTTCGATCACCGCCTGCACCAGCGCGCCGGCATCGACGAGTTCGCGCTGCTGGAGCGCGCCGGCGAGCAGGCCTTCGCGATCCACGACAAGCCCGACGCCAGCATGTGGGAGCTGCGCACGCGCGCCCGGGTCCACACCTCGTCGGTGCTGATGAACTGGGCCGCCTGCGACCGCCTGGCCAAGATCGCGCGCGTGCTCGGCCTGCCGCAGCGCGTGGCGCTCTGGCAGGAGCGGGCCGACCTGATCAAGCGCAAGATCCTGGACCACGCCTGGAGCGAGCATCGCCAGGCTTTCGTCGAAAGCTTCGGCGGCAAGGACCTGGACGCCAGCGTGCTGCTGATGACGGAGGTGGGCTTCATCGACCCACGCGACCCGCGCTTCGTGAAGACCGTCGATGCGCTCGAGGCCACGCTGTGCGACGGCCCCTACATGCGCCGCTACGAGGCGCCCGACGATTTCGGCAAGCCCGAGACCTCGTTCAACATCTGCGCGTTCTGGCGCATCGACGCCCTCGCCCGCATCGGCCGCTACGGCCAGGCGCGCGAGCTCTTCGAAGCGCTGCTCGCCTCGCGCAACCACCTGGGCCTGCTGTCCGAGGACACCCATCCGGTCACCGGCGAGCTGTGGGGCAACTTCCCGCAGACCTACTCGATGGTGGGGATCATCAATGGCGCGATGCGGCTCTCGCGGCCGTGGGATTCGGAGATCTGAATCGCGCGACGCGACGCCGCCTCAGGTCAGCAGCACGCGCCGCCCGAGCGCGGCGAGCGGCCGCTCCACCGCGCGCTGCAGCGCCGGTCCCAGCATCAGCGGCTTGAGCGTCATGCGCACCGCGAGGTCCATCGGCAGGTGCGCGCCGACCAGTGCGATCGCTTCGCGCGCGAGCGCATCGGCCTGCGCGATCGGTGCCGGGCCGCCATCCGGCGCGCCGCTGCGCAGGCGTCCGTTCACCGCGTGCCGCAGCGCGATCGACGCGTCCTCCTTGCGCAGCTCGAGCGCGCGCCGCACCAGCGCGGTGAGCACGCGGCCGCGATGCAGGCCCTCGATCCCGCGGTACTTCATGAAGTAGGACAGGAAGTGCTTGTAATGCCGCACCTCGTCGCAGCGGATGCGCCAGAACAGGTCGCGCAGCACCGGCTCGTCGCAGGCCTCGTGCAGCGCCTGGTAATACGTCGTCGTCCCCATCTCGACGATGCAGCGCGCCACCATCTCCTGGCCACGTGTCGGCTCCAGCTGGTCCATCGTGCACAGCCGCGAATACTCCTCGAAGAAGCCGGCGTAGGCGCTCGCCCAGTCGAAGCCCGGCCACACCTCCTCCACGTAGGCCCGCAGCGCGGCGCCATGCTGCAGTTCCTCCGGCTCCCAGTGATCGCGCAGCCAGACGGCGACCTCGGGGTCATCGTCGAAACGCTCGATCAGGTTGCGGGTGTAGGTGTCGCTGCCGCTCTCGATGAAGGAGGCGCTGCACACGAGCAGGAACAGCGCGTCGTGCTCGCGCACGAGCTTGGTGTCGATGCGGGACAGCTGGAGGTCGGAGAGCGACCAGGGCGTCGGGGACATGGTGGCGATCATGCCGCGAGTCGCGGCAATCGGTGTGCGGAGGGAGGTTCGTCGTCTGCCCCCTCGTCGGTGTCCTTCACGCGTCAAATACACGATGGACACGCGGTCGTACGCCTGCCATCAAAAGCCGTTAGGCTGGCGTGATGCCGAAACGTCCGTCCGCTGCCGCCTCCTTGCGCCGGGCCTGGCGCAAGGGCCTGAGCGCCGTCACGGGCCAGGTCTTGCGCAGCGCCCGCGACGCGGCGCACCAAGCCAGGCGCACCGGTTCCTCCGATCTGATGCCCGACTTGGTGCACGGGATGCGCAAGACGCCGGCGCATCCCTCGCCCGGACTCGGCGACTGGGTTGCCGGGATCGCCTCGGGCCGCGCGGGCATGCGTCGATTCCGGCTCTTCCGTCCGTCGGGGGTTGCGGTGGGCGAGCGCCTGCCGCTGGTGGTGATGCTGCACGGCTGCGGGCAGGATCCCGCCGGCTTCGCGCGCAGCACGCGGATGAACCGGCTCGCCGCGCGCGAGGGCTTCCTGGTGCTTTATCCGGAACAGAGCCGCCTGGCCAACCCGCAGCGCTGCTGGAACTGGTTCGACACCGAGTCCGGTCGCGCGCAGGCCGAGGCCGCGCTGATCCTCGCCGCCATCGATCAGGTCTGCCTGCTCCACGGCGCCGACCGCGAACGCGTCGCCCTGGTCGGACTCTCCGCGGGCGCGGGCATGGCGGCGCTGCTCGCGACGATGCACCCCTCGCGCTTCAAAGCCGTCGCGATGCATTCCGGCGTCCCGCCGGGCATGGCCACCTCGGCGACGAATGCCCTGCGCGCGATGCGCGGCTCGGCGCTGCCCTCGGCATCGGCATCGGCATCGGCATCGGCATCGGCATCGACGTCCACGTCGAATGCGACCGGCGCCTGGCCACCGCTGCTGGTGATCCACGGCACGCGGGATCGCGTGGTCGGTGCGTCGAATGCCTACGAGGCGGCGCGGCAATGGGCCGAGGCGGCAGGCGCCAAGGCGGCGCCCGCGCGCGTCGTGCAACGCGGCCGTCGCTGGCCGATGACGATCGTCGACTTCAAGCGCGGCCGCGCGGTCGCGGCCACGCTCGTCGAGATCGACGGCCTGGCGCATGCCTGGAGCGGCGGTGCCGCGAAGGAGCCCTTCAGCGACCCGGCCGGGCCGGACGCGACGGCGATGATCTGGCGCTTCGTCGCGAAGCGCCTGGCCCTCAAGGCGTGAGCCCGCTGGCCCCCAGCAGATCGCGCCACTGGCGCTGCTGGTCGGCGAACTGTTGCCAGGCCTCGTCGGCCAGCGCCTGGTGGCGGTCGGCGTCGGCGATCTCGCCCAGCAGGCGGAAGGTCTGCGCCAGCCGGCTGTGGGTGATCGCCCGGTCGTCGAGCTCGCAATCGGGATCGAGCTCGATCTCGGCCTCGCGCGCCTGATGCAGCGCATGCTCGTGCTGGCCGAGGTTGGCCCGGCACCAGGCCAGGTCCGACAGCAGGCTGCTGCCCAGCCGCTCCAGCCCGAGCGACATCGCCTGCGGCAGGTGCTCCTCGTAGAGCTGGCGCGCCTCGTCGAAGCCGCCCTGCATCGTCAGCACCTGCGCGCGCAGCACCGGCCTGAGCTCGCCCATCATCTGCGCGCCGACGGCCTCGTCGAAGTGATGCATCGAGTCGACGGTCAACAGCAGCTCGGGCCCGCGGGCCGCATGGGCCCACAGGCTCTCGCGCCGCAGCTGCGACGCGCGCATCCCCGCCATGTTGAACATCAGCGCCGACAGCGACGCATCGTCGCCCTCCACCGCGGCATGGTGCCGCGCGCGGATGTACCAGCGCTGCGCGGACTCGACATCGCCGGCGTAGTGCCAGCCCACGCCCATCGCCATCGCCACGCGCGCCAGCGCGACGTGGTGGTCGGGTCGCGCTTCGTCGAGGCAGCGCCGCGCGTGCTCGACCAGAGCGGCCGGGTCGTGCCGGATGAAGGCCAGTTGCGCCAGCCAGGCCGCGGCCAGCACGCGCACCTCGACCAGCGCGGGCGCGCTGCCGGCGATCGCCTGCGCGCGCTGGATGCGGTCCCAGGCCTGCTGCGCGACGAAGCCGTTGTAGTAGCTCATCAGGCCTTCGGCCATGTGCAGCCAGGCACCGATCTCCGGATGCGGATGCTGGAAGGAGAGCTGGTGCAGCGCGGTCAGCGCCTCGCGGGCCTCGCCCACCGCGCCGTGCCGCGCCAGCAGCATCGCGCGCTTGGCCCGCGCGCCGGCGGAGGCCATCGGCGACGCCGCGGCGGCGATCTCCTTCTCGAGCTGCTTGAGCAGACGCGACTTGATCGCCGGGGAAGGCGTCGCGTCGGGCGAGGCGTCTTGCATGCCGGCCTCAGCGCGTCAGGCGGTCCAGCGCTTCCTGGTACTTCGCCGCCGTGTTGGCGATCACGTCCGCAGGCAGCGTCGGCGCCGGCGCGACCTTGCCCCAGGGCTGGCCGTCGACCGTGGCCTGCTCCAGCCAGTCACGCAGGAACTGCTTGTCATAGCTCGGCGGATTGCTGCCGACCGCGTAGCTCTCGGCTGGCCAGTAGCGCGAGGAATCGGGCGTCAGCACCTCGTCCATCAGCGTCAGCGTGCCGTCGGCATCGAGGCCGAACTCGAACTTGGTGTCCGCGATGATGATGCCCTTGGTCAGCGCATAGTCCGCAGCGCGCTGATAGAGGCGGATGGCGATGTCGCGGACCTGTTCGGCCAGCTCGCGGCCAATGATCTGCGCGCAGCGCTCGAAGTCGATGTTCTCGTCGTGGTCGCCCATCTCGGCCTTGGTGGCGGGCGTGAAGATCGGCTGCGGCAGCTTGCTGGCGTTCTGCAGGCCCGCCGGCAGTTCCACGCCGCAGACCTTGCCGCCGGCCTTGTACTCGGACCAGCCACTGCCGGCCAGGTAACCGCGCACCACCGCCTCGATCGGCAGCGGCTTCAGGCGCTTGACCAGCATCGCGCGGTCGCGCACCTGGTCCTTCTCCGCATCGCTCACCACGGACAACGGATCGTCGCCGGTCAGGTGGTTGGGGACGATGCCGTCGAGCTTGTCGAACCAGAACAGCGCCATCTTCGTCAGCAGCGCGCCCTTGCCCGGAATCGGCTCGCTCATGATGACGTCGAAGGCCGAGATGCGGTCCGAGGCGATCATCAGGATGCGATCCTCGCCGACCGCGTAGTTCTCGCGCACCTTGCCGCGCGCGATGAGGGGAAGGGAGGTGATCGACGAGGTGTGCAGGGCGGCGGTCATGGGCGTGCGGTCGGACGGAACGGCAAAGCGGGGATTCTAGAGGCGGCAGGGGAAATCACCCCCCCAGGAGCGCCCCCGCGATCCGCTTCACGCCGCGCCAGCGCGGCGCCGGTCGCTTCAGATCGCGTCGAACCCGACGTAGCGCGCCACGAAACGCGCCTTGCCTTCGCGCTCGAAGGCGGCCTCGTCCCAGTCACCGGCGTCGAGACGCCCCGCCAGGCCCGGCTTGAGCAGGTAGGTCCAGGCCCGCTCCCAGCGGCCGTCGGCCAGGGTGACCAGCACCTCGTGGCGCTCGTACTCGTCGCCCTCGAACAGGTCGAGCCGCGCCCAGGCAGCCTCGGGCAGGTCGAGGTAGAGGCGGCCGACGACCTGATGGCCGTCCGCCGGCACCATCGCCGGGTAGTCCTGCCCGCGCACCGGACGGCGCGCATGGCCGGCCAGCGTCGCAGCCTGCGGCGTCGCCAGCGGCGCGCAGGCCGGCCCGCAGACGCGGACCATGATGTCGGGCCACATCAGCGTGCCGTAGGTGAAGAGATGGGCCATGGCATCCGGATGGGCAAGCGGACGGAAAAGGACCGGCGCGAGGCCGGTCCGGATCGATCACTGGACGACTTGCGCCAGCTCGCCGCGCGCGTAGGCGGCAGCCACCTCGGTCAGCGGACGCGGCTTGATCTTTGAGGCCTGGCCTTCGCAGCCGAATTCCAGGTAACGCGCCTTGCAGACCAGCTTGGCCGCTTCACGCGCCGGCTTGAGCCATTCGCGGGCATCGAACTTGTCGGGGTTCTCGGCCAGGAACTTGCGCACCGCGCCGGTCATCGCCAGGCGGATGTCGGTGTCGATGTTGATCTTGCGCACGCCGTGCTTGATAGCTTCCTGGATCTCCTCGACCGGCACGCCGAAGGTCTCCTTCATCTTGCCGCCGTACTGGTTGATGATCGCCAGCAGCTCCTGCGGCACGCTCGACGAGCCGTGCATCACCAGGTGGGTGTTGGGGATGCGCTTGTGGATCTCCTTGACGCGGGAGATCGCCAGGATGTCGCCGGTGGGCTTGCGCGAGAACTTGTAGGCGCCGTGGCTGGTGCCGATGGCGATGGCCAGCGCGTCCAGCTGCGTGGCCTTCACGAAGACCGCGGCTTCCTCGGGGTCGGTCAGCATCTGGCTGTGGTCCAGCTTGCCGGCGGCGCCGATGCCGTCCTCCTCGCCCGCGTCACCGGTTTCCAGATTGCCCAGGCAGCCCAGTTCGCCCTCGACGGTGACGCCGACCTTGTGCGCCATCTCGACGACGCGGCGGGTCACGTCCACGTTGTAGTCGAAGCTGGCGGGCGTCTTGCCGTCGTCCATCAGCGAGCCGTCCATCATCACCGAGCCGAAGCCCAGGTTGATCGCGCCCTCGCAGACCTTGGGGCTGGTGCCGTGGTCCTGGTGCATCACCAGCGGGATGTGCGGGTAGGCCTCGACCGCGGCCTGGATCAGGTGCTTGATGAAGGGTTCGCCGGCGTACTTCCGGGCGCCGGCGCTGGCCTGCAGGATGACCGGGGCGCCGACCTCGTCGGCCGCGGCCATCACGGCCTGCACCTGCTCCAGGTTGTTGACGTTGAACGCTGGAATGCCGTAGCCCTGTTCGGCCGCGTGGTCCAGCAGCTGGCGCATCGAGACGAGTGCCATGAGAGTTCTCCGAGGAAGTGAAAAATCCTTGGGCCGCGGACCGGCGCCAACACCATGCCGTAACCGCGCCGTAACTGGGCGGGATTCTAGCCAGCCCCCATGACCGGCTCTGTAACCAACCTGGGGCTCCCCCCGAACTGGTGCCATACCAGCGCCCGTCGGAGGGACGGCCCCGCCGGAACCCGGGCAGGCCGCCTCGCCCCCTCGGACAGGGGTGAATGCGCTTGCGCGGCGGCGGAAGCGGCCGGTAGGCTCTTGCCCGGGCGGCCCGGCTCCGGTGGGAGCAAGCCTCGTGCCTTGTCCGGTCGCCACCGGCGCGGATCGCCCGCGACTTCCCTTCGCGCGACGCGTCGCGCCCGCCAGGACCTTCATGACCCGTCTCGCGATCGACCAGCTGACGCTGTGGATCACCGCCGCCGCCAACGAGCATTCGCTGGACCTGCCCGCCTACGTCGAGGAACGCACCGGCGCCAGCCATCGCGCGACGCTGGCGGCCCTGCGCCGGCTGGTCGACGCTCAGTGGCTGACCCGGTCGGGCACCACGCGCCGGCCGGTCTTCGGGCCGGGCGCGCTGCGGCAGGTGGCGCGCAGCTACACGCTGCACGGGCTGATGGAGGACGTGGTCTGGCAACGCGACTTCGCGCCCCACTTCCAGCTGCCGCGGCATGTCGCGCGCATGGTCCAGCACGGCTTCACCGAGCTGGTGAACAACGCCATCGACCACAGCGGCGGCACCAGCGTCACCGTGTCGCTGCGCCAGACGCCGACCCACGCGCAGCTGCTGGTCTCCGACGACGGCTGCGGCGTCTTCGACAAGATCTGCGACACCTACGAACTGACCGACGCCCGCCACGCGATGCTGGAGCTGAGCAAGGGCCGGCTGACGACGCAGCCGCAGGCGCACACCGGTCGCGGGCTGTTCTTCAGTTCGCAGCTAGCGGATGTCTTCGACATCCACGCCAACGGCAAGGCCTTCCAGCGCCGGGCCTGGGAAGGCAATGCGTGGAAGGACGGCAAGGGCCTGCCACGCCAGGGCAGCTCGATCTACATGGCCATGGCGCTGGAAAGCACCCGCACGCTGGAGCAGGTGCTGGAACAGTGGAGCGTGGACGGCAGCGGCATCGCCTTTGACCAGACGCGGGTGATGCTGAACCTGGTCGTCGGCGCGGGGCAGATGCTGGACTCGCGGGCGCAGGCGCGTCGGGTGGCGGCGCGCCTGCCGCAGTTCAAGCGGGCGGAAGTCGATTTCGCCGGCGTCACCGATGTCGGCCACGCCTTTGCCGACGAGCTGTTCCGGGTCTTCGCGCGCGCGCACCAGGACGTGGAACTCGTGCCCCTGAACATGACGCCGCGCATCGCCGCGCTGGTGCAGGCCGCGCGCAACGCCTGAGGCCCGGCCCGTCGCCGGCCCCGTCAGAGATCGCTGTCGACCAGCGCCTGGATCGCGGCGCGGCTGCGCTGGATGGCCTCGTCCAGCCGCGGCAGCAGCAAGGCGGGCTCGCTGCCCTTGGCCGCGGCGAACAGGATGCCCTCCTCCACCAGCGGCCGGGGCAGCACCTGCAGCTGGGCGCCATCGCGCAGCGGGCGCAGGCGCCGCTCCAACGCGGCCGCGCTGCCGCGGTGGGTGGCGAGCATCGCGTCGCAGCGTCCCGCCACCAGCATGCGCGCGCGGCCCTCGAGGTCATTGCCGCCGTGCTCGACGCGGAACAGCCGCCGGCGGGCGTCCTCGAAGGCAGCGCCATAGGTCGCACCGCGCGACACGCACAGCGTCAGGCCACGCAGGTCCTCGAGCCGCTCGAAGACGATGGGCCGCGCCTTGGGCACGACCAGCCAGCCGCGGCTGACGAAGGCCGGCTGGCTGTAGGCGAAGACCTTGTCCCGCGCCGGGTTGCGCGACAGTCCGAAGGTCAGGTGCTGGCCGAGTTCCGCGCCCAGCAGCGCGCGCGGCCAGGGCAGCAGCTGCAGTTGCCACTGCAGGCCGGCCGCTTCGGCGATCAGCCGCAGCAGCGGCAGGATGAAGGGCTTGTGCGTCTGTTCGCTGATGGCCAGCCGGATCGGCCCCGGCGCGCCGACCGCGGCAGCGTCGGGCTTGGCCAGCGCGCCGCCGGCGACCGTCGCCAGGCCCACGCCGCCCGTCACGCCCATCAGCAACTCACGGCGGCGCAGCGGCTTCATGCGAACGGACCGGCGTTCAGGCCACCCGGCAGACCTTCAGCATGTTGGTGCCGCCCGGGTAGCCCATCGGCTCGCCGCAGGTGATCGCGTAGGTGTCGCCCGGCATCAGCACACCGCGCTCGATCAGCAGGTCCTCGGCGGCCTGCAGCGCCTGGTCGCGATCGCTGAAGTTGGGCATCAGCAGCGGCGTCACGTTGCGGTACAGCGCCATCTTGCGGTGCGTCAGCGTCTGCGAGGTCAGCGCGAAGATCGGCACATGGATGCGGTGGCGGCTCATCCACAGCGCGGTGGAGCCCGATTCCGTCAGCGCCACGATCGCCTTGCAGCCCAGGTGGTGCGCGGTGAACAGCGCGCCCATCGCGATCGACTGGTCGATGCGGCCGAACTGGCGGTTGGCGAAGTCGGTGTCCAGCGTCACGAACTCGGCGTTCTCGGCCTCCCGCGCGATCGCGGCCATCTGCTGGATGGTCTCGACCGGGAAGCGGCCCGCGGCGGTCTCGGCGCTCAGCATCACCGCGTCGGTGCCGTCGAGCACCGCGTTGGCGACGTCGGAGACCTCGGCGCGGGTCGGCACCGGGTTCACGATCATCGACTCCATCATCTGCGTCGCGGTGATGCAGACCTTGTCGAGCTCCAGCGCCATCTTGATCATGCGCTTCTGCAGCGCGGGCACCGCCGCGTTGCCGACTTCGACCGCCAGGTCACCGCGGGCGACCATGATGCCGTCGGAGGCCTTGAGGATCGCCTCCAGGTGGGGGATGGCCTCGTAGCGCTCGATCTTGGCGATCATCCCCGGCTTGTGACGGTAGGGCTCGCCGGCGACGTTGGCCAGCTGGCGGGCCATCTCCATGTCGGTGGCGTTCTTGGGGAAGCTCACCGCCAGGTATTCGCACTGGAAGGACATCGCGGTCTTGATGTCCTCCATGTCCTTGCCGGTCAGCGCGGGGGCGGTCAGGCCGCCGCCCTGCTTGTTGATGCCCTTGTTGTTGGACAGCTCGCCGCCCTGCTTCACGATCGTGTGGACCTGCGAGCCGCGCACCGCCTCGACCGTCAGCACCAGCAGGCCGTCGTTGAGCAGCAGCGTGTCGCCGGGCTTCACGTCACGGGGCAGTTCCTTGTAGTCCAGGCCCACGACCATCTCGTTGCCGGGCTCGGTGCGGTCGGCGTCCAGCACGAAGGGCGTGCCGTTGACCAGTTCGATCTTGCCGTTCTCGAACTTGCCGACGCGGATCTTGGGGCCCTGCAGGTCGGCCATGATGGCCACCTGCTTGCCGGCGCGGGCCGCGGCCTCGCGGACCATGCGGGCCCGGTCGATGTGATCCTGCGCCTTGCCGTGCGAGAAGTTCAACCGCACCACGTCGACGCCGGCCTGGATCATCTGCTCCAGCACCTCCGGCGACGAAGAAGCGGGACCGAGGGTGGCGACGATCTTGGTGGCACGGGACATGACTTGTCTCTGTCTGAAATTTAGTTACAGCCGCCGATTATGAGGGGCTCTCGGGGCCTCGGCACAGTTTCCGGGAGTTACGGCGAAGTTTCCAACGCCGCGACTCCCGGAGCGTCCGATCAGCCTTGCGAGGCCTTCACGTCCGCGCTGGCGAGCGCGGTCATGTTGACGATGCGGCGCACGGTCGCCGACGGCGTGAGGATGTGCACCGGCCGCTGGGCGCCCAGCAGGATCGGCCCCACGGTGACGCCCTGCCCGCCCACGACCTTCAGCACGTTGAACAGGATGTTGGCGGCATCCAGCGTCGGCAGCACCAGCAGGTTGGCGGAGCCGGACAGCGTCGAGTCGGGCAGGAAGTTGTTGCGCACGTCTTCCGACAACGCCGCGTCGCCATGCATCTCGCCGTCGCATTCGACCTCGGGATGGGCGGCCGCGAAGAGGTCGCGCGCCTTGCGCATCTTGACCGCCGAGGCCCGCTTGCTGCTGCCGAACATCGAGTGCGACAGGAAGGCGACCTTCGGCGGCAGGCCGAAGCGCTGCAGCTCCTCGGCGGCCTGCCAGGCGATGTCGGCGAGCTGTTCGGCGCTGGGGTCCTCGTTGACGAAGGTGTCGGCGATGAACAGCGTGCGCTGCTCCAGCATCAGCGCGTTCATCGTCGCGAAGTTGGAGACGTTCGCCTTCAGGCCGATGAGGTTCTGGATGTGCTCCAGGTGGGAGTCGAAGCGGCCGACCATGCCGCAGATCATCGCGTCGGCGTCGCCGAGCTGGATCGCGAGTGCGCCGATCGTCGTGTTGGAGCGGCGCACCGCCGACTTGGCCATCTCCGGCGTGAAACCGTTGCGGCCCATCGCCTGGTGGTAGGCCTCCCAGTACTGGCGGAAGCGGTGGTCGTTCTCGGGGTCGATGACGGCCACGTCCTCGCCCAGCTTCAGGCGCAGGCCGGCGCGCTTCAGGCGCATCGCGATGACCTCGGGGCGGCCGATCAGCGTGGGCTTGGCCAGGCCTTCATCGAGCGCCACCTGCACTGCGCGCAGCACGCGCTCGTCCTCGCCCTCGGCGTAGATCACGCGGGCCGGATGGGCCTTGGCCTCGGCGAAGACCGGGCGCATGAACATGCCGGTCTGGTAGACGAAGCGCGAGAGCTGCTCGCGGTACGCGGCCATGTCGGTGATCGGACGCGTCGCGACGCCGGAGTCCTCCGCCGCCTTTGCGACCGCGGGCGCGATGCGCAGGATCAGCCGGTTGTCGAAGGGCTTGGGGATCAGGTAGTCCGGGCCGAAGGCCAGGTCCTGGCCCGGATAGGCCGCGGCGACTTCCGGCGGCGTCTCGGCCTTGGCCAGCGCGGCGATCTCGCGCACGCAGGCCAGCTTCATCGCCTCGGTGATCTTGGTCGCGCCGCAGTCCAGCGCGCCGCGGAAGATGTAGGGGAAGCACAGGACGTTGTTGACCTGGTTCGGATAGTCCGAGCGGCCGGTGGCGACGATGCAGTCCGGGCGCGCTTCCTTTGCGAGCTCGGGACGGATCTCCGGCTCGGGGTTGGCCAGCGCCAGGATGATGGGCTGGCGCGCCATGGTCTTGACCATCTCACCGGTCAGCACGCCGGCGGCGGAGCAACCCAGGAACACGTCCGCGTCCTTGACCACGTCGGCCAGCGTGCGAGCCGGAGTGATCTGGCAATAGCGGCGCTTGGACTCGTCGAGCTTGGCGGCATCGGCGCGCTCGCTCTGGACCACGCCCTTGGAGTCGACGACGAAGACGTTCTCGCGCTTCACGCCCAGGCCGACCATCACGTCCAGGCAGGCGATGGCGGCGGCGCCGGCGCCCGACACGGCGACCTTCACCGCGCCGATGTCCTTGCCGACCAGTTCCAGCCCGTTCAGCAGCGCGGCGCTGGAGATGATCGCGGTGCCGTGCTGGTCGTCGTGGAAGACGGGGATGTTCATCCGCGCGCTGAGCTGCTTCTCGATGTAGAAGCACTCGGGCGCCTTGATGTCCTCGAGGTTCACGCCGCCCAGCGTGGGCTCCATCGCCGCGATGATCTCGACCAGCTTGTCGGGGTCGCGCTCGGCCAGCTCGATGTCGAAGACGTCGATGCCGGCGAACTTCTTGAACAGGCAGCCCTTGCCTTCCATCACCGGCTTGGCGGCCAGCGGGCCGATGTCGCCCAGGCCCAGCACCGCGGTGCCGTTGGTGACCACGCCGACCAGGTTGCCGCGCGAGGTGTACTCGGCGGCCAGCGTCGGGTCCTTCTCGATGTCGAGGCAGGGATAGGCGACGCCCGGGGAGTAGGCCAGCGACAGGTCGCGCTGGTTGGCCAGCGGCTTGGTCGGGGTGACGGCGATCTTGCCGCGCGTCGGGGTGCGGTGATAGTCCAGCGCCGCCTCGCGCAGGGCGGCTTCGGCGGGGCTCAGGCCGAGGCCGTCGTTCTTGTCGGTCATGCAAATCTCCGTCGCGATGAAGGGGGCCCGGCGCCATTTCCGGCATGCGATCGCGGCGACGAACCGGTGCCGTAATCGCCCGGTAACAGGGGCCCGGGGGGCGCAAAGCTTAATCCTCCGGCTCGCGCGGCGCGATGAATTCAGCTTTAACTGCCATGCAAAGATGGCAATCGCTCATGCGCGCCATGAAGGTCCGCATCGGGATTTGCCCGCAAGTTAGAGCCTTCACCCGAGAACCGTGCCCAATTGCACTTCAGGTTGCCGCGCTCACGGCGTGCGAGGAACGCGCTCACTAGAAAGAGGTCGGCGCCAGCTCGCAGCCGAAGTGGCCCGGCGACATCGAGGCCGCCGAAGGCAACGACGTCCTGACCCGCGGCATCGGCTTCGCGCCGCTGCCGGTGACGCTGCAGTCCAAGCTGGCCGCGCTTCGCGGCGGTCAAGCCGGCGGACGGGAAGCTGCCGGCTTATCTGGGCGTCTGAGCTGGACCGGTGAGCGAGCCGTCTGCGCTGGGCGTCGGACCGGGCGTCCGAGCGCTCAGCCCTTCAGGCGCGGCGTCGCGTCGACGCGCGCCTGCAACTCCGGCGGCAGCCCCTCGGTCAGGTAGCTGAGGCGCGCGCCCCACTCCATGCCCGCGGGCCACAGCAGGTCCGCCGTCGACTGGACCTGATCCAGCACGTCGTCCTCGGTCAGATGACGCTCGCGCAGGCCTACCGGGTCGATACGCATCACCAGGCACAGCATCGCGCCACCGCCGTCCGACTCGGGCAGCGTCGCGTCGAAGGCCCAGGCCTGGCCGATCAGCGGATTCGCCGTCAGCGCCTGCACCAGCGCGTCCCGTTGCCAGGACGTCAGCGTGTGTGGACGCACCCGCCCGTGCTCCAGGGCCTCGCCCGCGGCCCACAGCCGCCGCTGGCGACGCCGCCGCGAGGCCTCGTCGCGCCGCGGCGGCGCCATCGCGGCCACCGGCCATTGCGCCGGATCCGTGCCGGCCAGCGCCGCATGCCCCATCGCCCAGCGCAGCCCTTGCGATGCCCCGGCCCACGGCGAATGCTCGCGGCACAGCGCCTGCCATTGCGCCGGGCTCAACCAGCGCGCCGCGGCGCTGTCTTCAAAGGCCGCGGGCGTCAGCGCCAGGCGCGATGCATCGCACCCCAGCGCCTCGAGCCGCGCCGCGTGGGGCGGATGGCTGCCGCGCGGCTGGCGGTGGCGCAGCAGCGCCTCGCGCTCGGCCTCGGTCACCGGCGACTGCACCAGCAGGCGCGGTGTCCATTCGACCCAGTCGGACGGCGGCTCGGCGTCCAGCGCCAAGCGCTCGCGCACCATCGCCGCCAGCGATTCCTCCTGGCGTTGCGACGCCCGCTCGATCAGCAGCAGCGCGCGGCCCAGCGCCGCCGGCGAGGCGTGCCGGGCGGCCTGCGCGTCGGCCTCGAATTCGCAGCGGCGCGAATGGGCCTCGCTGGCGCGCCGGAACCACGGCAGGAACATCGCCGCGAAGTTGCGACCCGCACGTTCCCACGGCGAGGTGCTCTCGACGTCGTCATGCCCGCCCAGGCCCTCGGCGCTCGCCCAGCTCATCCAGGCGGCGCGCGTTCGATAGATCCAGTGACCGAGCCGGCCGTGACGCCGCGAGAAGTGGCCCAGCTCATGCGCGATGACGGCCTCGGCCGCGGTGGTGTCCAGCAGGCGCAGCAAGGGCAGGCCCAGCACCAGCACGCGCCGCGTCGGTCGCAGCGACAGGCCCCGATGGCGCTCGAACGCACCGGCGTTGATCGAGTCGTCCAGCGCGATCTCGTGGACACGCGGCGCCTGCAGGGCATCGGTCAGCGCGTCCACCTTCGCGTAGAGCGCACTCGCCTGGTCGCGGGGGAGCGTCTTCAGCGCACTCCGCCAGTCCGGCTGGACCAGCCAGGCCAGGATCAGGAAGCCCAGGCCGCCCCAGACCAGCACCGTCGTGTTGGCGCCATAGAAGAAGATCGGGATGGCCATCACCACCGCGCAGGGCAGCAGCAGCATCAGCTGGAATAAGGCGGCAGCGGCCACCGCAGCCGTCGCCAGCAACCAGCGCGGTGGCGCGGGATCGTCGAGCGTCCGTTGGTCCTCTCTCGTCGCGAACGACGGCCGGTCCAGCGCCACGGCTGCCGCTCCCTCCGCGTGTACCGTCCCCTGCCGGTCCGATTGCCGGTCCGACTGCGCTTGAGCCTGGGTGTCCATCCATCCCCCTGTGTCGCCGCGGCGGTCTGCGCGCCGTCGGCCGGTCCTCACCGTGCGACCGCTGCGTGGCGGTCGCTGTCATCAGCATGAAAAAGGGCGCCGAGGCGCCCCTTGCGTCACGCGGCGGCTTTCGTCGCCACCGCTCCTCGCCTTGCCGCGCTCAGCCCTGTGCGCGCTTGGACAGGATCTCGAAGGCCGGCAGGGTCTTGCCTTCCAACACTTCCAGGAAGGCGCCGCCGCCGGTGGAGATGTAGCCCACGTCCTGCTCGATGCCGTACTTGGCGATCGCGGCCAGCGTGTCGCCGCCGCCGGCGATCGAGAACGCGTCCGACGCCGCGATCGCGCGGGCGATGGTCTCGGTGCCGTGCGCGAAGGCGTCGAACTCGAACACGCCCACCGGGCCGTTCCAGACGATGGTGCCGGCCGCCTTCAGCTGCTCGGCCAGCAGCGCCGCGGTCTTCGGGCCGATGTCCAGGATCAGATCGTCATCGGCCACCTCGGTGGCGGCCTTCACCGTCGCCGGCGCGTCGGCCGCGAAGGCCTTGGCCGTCACCACGTCCACCGGGATCGGCACCGCGGCGCCGCGCGCCTTCATCGACTCGATCACCGCCTTGGCTTCGCCGAGCAGGTCCGGCTCCGCCAGCGACTTGCCGATCTTCAGGCCGGCCGCCAGCATGAAGGTGTTGGCGATGCCGCCGCCGACGATCAGCCCGTCGACGTTCCTGGACAGCGACTGCAGGATGGTCAGCTTGGTCGACACCTTCGAGCCCGCCACGATCGCCACCAGCGGGCGCTTCGGGTTGGCCAGCGCCTTGCTGATGGCATCGATCTCGGCCGCCAGCAGCGGGCCGGCGCAGGCGACCTTGGCGAACTGCGCGATGCCGTAGGTCGAGGCCTCGGCCCGGTGCGCGGTGCCGAAGGCGTCGTGCACGAAGATGTCGCACAGCGCGGCCATCTTCTTCGCCAGCTCCTCGCTGTTCTTCTTCTCGCCCTTGTTGACGCGGCAGTTCTCGAGCAGCACCACCTGGCCCGGCTTCACGTCGACGCCATCGACCCAGTTCGCCACCAGCGGCACTTCGCGGCCCAGCAGCTCGCCCATGCGCTTGGCGACCGGCGCGAGCGAATCCTCGGGCTTGAACTCGCCCTCGGTCGGGCGGCCCAGGTGCGAGGTCACCATCACCGCGGCACCGGCCTTCAGCGCCATCTCGATCGCGGGGATGGAGGCGCGCACGCGCGTGTCCTCGGTGATCTGGCCGGCGTCGTTGAGCGGCACGTTCAGGTCGGCGCGGATGAACACGCGCTGGTCGGCCACCTTGCCGGCGGCGATCAGATCGGCGAATCGCAGGACGTTCATGGGATGAGCTTCGAGTAGTTGGAAAGCGGGTGTCCGGGCACTGCGGGCGGGCCCGGCGAATCGGGGCGCAGCTTACCAGCCGGCCGGGCGCGGCCCTGTCCGGGACGGTTACGAAACGCCGCTGGAACCGGCGTCAGGACGGGCCCGGCCGGGCCTACCAGCCCAGGCCGACCCGCAGCGCCAGCATCACCGCCGTGCCGCTGACGATGGTGCCCAGGATGCCGCGCCGCCAGAAGAAATAGGCGGTGCCGACGGCCGTCGCATACAGCCGGGCGTCCTTCCAGGTGTGGATCAGCTCGCCCTGCGTCATGACGATCTCCGGCACGATCACCGCCGCGAGCGCGGCCAGCGGCGCGTAGCGCAGGCCGTCGCGCACCCACTGGGGCAGCGGGATCTCGCGGTCCGGGATCATGAAGAAGCTGCGCGTGATCACCGTGATCGCGCCCATGCCAAGGATGCCCAGCACCGCTTCCCAGAGGCTCATGCCGACCTCCCGCCGGCGGCCGGGGTCGGAGGCGGCAGCCATTTCTCCATCAGCAGGCCCACGGCCACCGCGGCGGCGATCGCCACCAGGATGTTGAGCCGCAGCGGCAGCGCATACGCGGCCACGGCCGCGCAGCCGGCCACCGCGCCCGAGACCCAGGTGTTGCGGTCCTTCAGCAGCGAGTAGCTCAGCCCCAGCAGCGCCAGCACGCCGGCGAAACCCAGGCCCCAGGTGGTGGGAATGGTGTCGGCCAGCAGGATGCCGGCGATGGCCGGCGCCTGCCAGGCGACCCAGTTGGTCGCGACGCCGCCCCAGAAGTACGGCAGCTGGTTCGCGGGATCGGGTTTCAGGTCCGGGAAGCGCTTGAGGAAGGCGACGTAGTTCAGGTCGGCGGCGAAGTAGCCGATGAACAGCCGCTGCGCGCGCGGCAGCGGCTCGAAGTACAGGCGCCACTGGGCGCTGAAGATGACGAAGCGCAGGTTCACGCAGAAGGCGGTGGCCCACAGCACCCACAGCGGCGCGCCGCTGGCCAGCAGCGGCAGCGACGCCAGCTGCGAGCTGCCGGCGAAGACCACCAGGCTCATCAGCAGCGACAGCCCCACGCCCAAGCCGCTCTTGACCATGGCCACGCCGGTCACCAGCCCCCAGGCCGAGATGCCCAGCGTGATGCCGAGCATGTCGCGCGAGCCGCGTTTGAATTCCGGATGGCGCACCAGCGCCGCGAGTCCTTCCACCATGGCCGCAATTGTCGTCGGCGTGGTCCGGAAACGAAGCGCCCCTCGGCCGCTGTCGCGGCGAGGGGCGTCCACAGAGCGCCCGGCGCAGCCGGCGCCCGGGGGGCTTACTTCAGCTTGCGGACCGAGCCCGATCCGGCGTTGGACAGGCTGATCTCGGGGCTGCCGACGTAGCCGACGTCGCCGGAGCCGGCGATCCGCACGTCCAGCTTGCGGGTCGGCGCCACGGTGACGTCGCCGCTGCCGGAGATGCTGACCTTGGCCTCGTCGACGACCAGCTCACGGGTCTTGACGTCGCCGCTGCCGGCCACCGACACGGACAGCGCATTGGCCTTGCCTTGCACCTGCATGTCGCCGCTGCCGGCCACGCGCAGCGTCACATGGTCGGCCTCCAGTCCCTGCATGCGCAGGTCACCGCTGCCGGCGATGCTGGCCTCCAGGTTGCTCGTCTTCATCGGCTCGACGCGGATGTCGCCGGAGCCGGCGATCGACAGGCCGCGCAGCTGGCGCATGTCCAGCGTGATCACCGGCGAGCCCTTGGCGTTCAGGCTGTAGCCGCGCTTGGGCGAGATCTCCAGCGTGCGGCCCTTGCTGCCGTCGACGACCTTGGTCTCGATGTAGGCGAGCAGGTTGCGGTCGGTCTTCACCTCGACCTTGTCGGACGCGCCCGACCGCACGAAGACCTTGAAATCGCCCGACAGCGCCACCGCGTCGAAGGCGCCGACGTCGCGCGCCTCGGCGGCGACCTCGCCGTTGCCCTCGATGCGCTGCGAGCTGCCGAAGCTCAGCGACCAGGCGTGGGCGGTGCCGACCGTCGCGGCGGCGGCCAGGCCCAGCGCGGCGACGGCAAACAGACGACGGGAAGCACGGAAGGACGAAGTGGTCATGGACGATCTCCTGATCTTTCGGATGATCGCATCTTCGTCGCGACGACCCGCGCCGGCGACCGGCGCAAGACGAACTGCACCCCCCGGGGGATCAACTGCGCGGCGGTCCGATGGCCCGACCGAACCGAGCCGGGCTCAGTGGCCACCCTTCTCGCCGGCCTTGTCCTTGTCCGAGCCCTTCTCGGCGCCCTTCTCCGAGCTCTTCTCCGCCGCCTTGTCCGACGAGCCCACCTGCCCCTTGGCGGAGCGCGGCGACGGTTCCTCCTCCTCGGCGGCGGCCGGCCGGCTGGCCTGCGGATTCGCCACCAGCGGGCGGGTGCCCTCGAGCTTGTTCTCGCGCATGTACTCGTCCATCTCGCGCCAGCCGTCGTACACCGCGGCCTTCTGGGCCTTGGGGTTCAGGGCGTAGCAGTCCTCGATGGCGCGCAGCGCGTTGCGGCAGGCGCCGCCGATGGCCTTGCCCTCGGCCTGCTTGGCCGCCGCCACCTTGGCGGGGTCCTCGATGCCGAGCTGGTCGCAGCCGGCCAGCAGCGCGACGGCGCCGAGCAGCGCCGCCGAGGCGGTCAGGGAGCGGAGGGAAGCCTTCATGCTGTCCTTTATCGGCCGCCGGGGCGAACGCTTGAATCAGGCAGGCCGGCGGAACGGGCCATTGTGCCGTCGCCTCCGCCCGCCCCGGTCGAATGAAAAACACCGCCCGGAGGCGGTGTTTCGTCTGGCCGGCGCGCCGGATCGCCCGGCCGGGCCGCGGGTCCCGCGTTCAGCGGCGGGACATCGCCATCAGGCGCTCGATGCGTTCCTCGGTCGACGGATGGGTGCTGAACAGGCCGCGCAGGCCGCCGCCGGACAGCGGATTCATGATCATCATCTGGGCCGTCTCGGGATGGCGCTCCGCCGTCTCCAGCGGGATGCCCTGGGCGTAGCGGTGGATCTTGTCCAGCGCCGAGGCCAGCGCCTGCGGGTCGCCGGAGATCTCCGCGCCGCCGCGGTCCGCCTCGAACTCGCGGGCGCGGCTGATCGCCATCTGGATCAGCGAGGCCGCGATCGGCGCCAGGATCGCCACCAGCAGTCCGACGATCGGGTTGGCCGGCCGGCCTTCGCTGTCGCGCGGGCTGAAGAACATCGCGAAGTTGGCCAGCATGGAGATCGCGCCGGCCATCGTCGCGCTGACCGTGGAGATCAGGATGTCGCGGTGCTTCACGTGGGCCAGCTCGTGGGCCATCACGCCGCGCAGCTCGCGTTCCGACAGCACGCGCAGGATGCCGGTCGTCGCGGCGACCGCGGCGTGGTCCGGGTTGCGGCCGGTGGCGAAGGCGTTGGGGGCGTCTTCCTGGATCAGGTAGACCTTGGGCATGGGCAGCTGGGCGCGCTGGGCCAGCTCCTTGACCATGTTGTAGAACTGCGGCGCGCTGCGCTCGTCGACTTCCTGGGCGTTGTACATCTTCAGCACCAGCTTGTCGGAGAACCAGTAGCTGAAGAAGTTCATGCCCACCGCGATCACCAGCGCGATCAGCATGCCCGTCTGGCCGCCCAGCACGGAGCCGATCGCCATGAACAGCGCGGTGATGGCGGCCATCAGGATGGCGGTCTTCATCAGGTTGAACATGCAATCACTCCTCGGAGAACTGCGGCCGGAGCCGCGATCGGAAATCAGTCTGAACGGTACACCGTCCAGGTCGTCCCACCTGACGGCGGGGTCGGCGCATTCAAGCCGGTTTCCCCACGCCTTCAGCCAGAAATAAGCGAACCGCCCCGCCCCACCGCCAGCCCCGGCTCGGTGTCTCGCTCGCGGGCGATGCCCATGCCCCTTGAAGCGAATGCCGAGCGTGCGGAGGCGATTGAGCGGAAAGGGGCATGGGCATTGCCCGCGAGTTGCTCGGTCGCCGCAGGGGCGAAGCTCACCCGAGCGATTCACCCACCTGGAGCGGTCGCGCCTGGAGGAAGGCTGCCGCGGGCAGCCGCTTGCCGCCGGCGCGCTGGAGTTCGGTCAAGCGAACGCTGCCGCTCCCACAGGCCACGACCGGTCCATCGGCCGACACCGCCACCACCCGCCCCGGTTCGCCGCGCACGCCGTCGGTGTCGACGACTTCGGCGCGCCAGACCTTGAGCGGCTCACCGTCCAACTGGGCGACGCCGCCGGGGAATGGATCGAAGGCGCGCAACCGCCGGGCGATCTGCGCGGCGTCGTCGGACCAGCGGATCTGGCTCTCGGCCTTCTCGATCTTGTGGGCGTAGGTGACGCCGGCCTCGGGCTGCTTCACCGGGTGGAAACCGCCGCAGGCGGCGAGTTCCAGCGCCTCGACGATCATGCGGCCGCCGAGCGTCGCCAGCTTGTCGTGCAGCGTGGCGGTCGTGTCCGCCGCGGCGATCGGCAGCCGCTCGATCAGCAGCATGTCGCCGGTGTCCAGGCCCTCGTCCATCTGCATGATGGTGATGCCGGTCTCGGTGTCGCCGGCCTCGATCGCGCGGTGGATGGGCGCCGCGCCGCGCCAGCGCGGCAGGATCGAGCCGTGGATGTTCAGGCAGCCCAGGCGCGGCAGGTCCAGCACCCACCGCGGCAGGATGAGCCCGTAGGCGGCCACCACCAGCACGTCGGGCCGGGCCGCCAGCAAGGCCTCGCGGCCGGCCTGGGCTTCGCCCGGGAACTTGCCGTCCAGCCGCAGGCTGCGCGGCTGCGCGACCGCCAGGCCGTGCGCCACCGCAAGCTGCTTCACCGGCGAGGCCTGCAGCTTCATGCCGCGACCGGCGGGGCGGTCGGGCTGGCTCAGCACCAGCGGCACCTCGAAGCGGGCGTCGAGCAGCGCCTGCAGCGCGACGGCCGCGAACTCGGGCGTGCCGGCGAAGGCGACGCGCAGGCCGCCGGGGGTCGGGGCGTCGGCCATCAGCGCTTGGCGTCCTCGCGGGCCTTCTTCACCAGCTTGGTCTTGATGCGCTCGCGCTTGAGCGGGCTCAGGTATTCGACGAACACCTTGCCGGCCAGGTGGTCCATCTCGTGCTGCACGCAGACGGCCAGCAGGCCCTCGGCGTCGAACTGGAAGGTGTGGCCGTCGCGGTCCAGCGCCTGCACGGTGACCTTCTTGTGACGCATGACCTTGTCGTAGATGGTCGGCACCGAGAGGCAGCCCTCCTCGCCTTCCATCATTTCCTCGCTGCGCGCGACCAGTTCCGGGTTGATCAGCACCAGCGGCTGGTTGCGTTCCTCGGAGACGTCCATCACCAGCAGGCGCTCGTGCACGTCCACCTGCGTGGCGGCGAGGCCGACGCCGTCAGCGTCGTACATCGTCTCCAGCATGTCGTCGGCCAGCGCGCGGATGCGGTCGTCGACGGCGGTGATCGGCTTGGCGACGGTGTGCAGGCGCGGATCGGGGTATCGAAGAATGGAAAGTTTCGCCATGGTGGGGACGCGGAGGGTGGTGGACCGCTGTGGACGGCGCACAACGCCTGTTTGTAAGGGCTTGCAAGGGACGGCGGGCACCTTCATTGCGGGTGCCCCTGAACCGGGGCAGAATCGCCGCCAGCGAGAAGGTCGATTTTCGCCGATTTGGCGGACTGCACGGCCCTCGTCACAAAAGCGCCATTGGCCACGAGGGGCCTTCGATCTCGGCGCGGGAGAACAAGTAATGACGCAAAGGCGGCCGCTGGGCTTGACGACGATTTTTGCAGCCCTGCTGGCGGCCTCTGCCGCCACGACGTCCTTCGCGGCAGGCAACTACCCCATCACGCCCGACCAGCGCCAGACCGCCCAGCAGGTCGCGCAGGCCGGTGTGCCGTTGTCGGAACTGGCGCCCAACGCGCCCGACACCTACACCGTCAAGTCGGGCGACACGCTCTGGGCCATCTCCGGCCTGTTCCTGAAGAGCCCGTGGCGCTGGCCTGAGCTCTGGGGCATGAACACCGACCAGATCCGCAACCCCCACCTGATCTACCCGGGCCAGGTGCTGATGCTGATCAAGTCCGACGGCCGCGCGCGGCTGCAGGTGGGTCGCGATGTCGGCGGCGCGGCCGGCGGCACGGTCAAGCTCTCGCCGCGCGTGCGCGCCGAGTCGCTGTACGACGGCTCCATCGCCGCGATCCCGCAGCACCTGATCGAGCCCTTCCTCAACGAGGCGGTCGTCCTGAACGGCAACGAACTGGCGACGGCCCCCCGCATCGTCTCGGCGCAGGAAAACCGCGTCTGGATGACCAAGGGCGACCGGGCCTATGTGCGCGGCAACCTGACGCCCGACATCGATGCCTACCGCGTGTTCCGCGAGCCGCGCCCGCTGCGCGACCCGGTGTCCAAGGAAGTGCTGGGCTACGAGGCCGTCTATGTCGGCACCGCGGACCTGACCCGCGCCGGCACGCCCGCGACGGCCAGCACCAAGGAAGTCCCCGCGACGCTCACGCTGACGCTGAACCGCCTGGAAGCGCAGCCCGGCGACCGGATCGCGCCGATTCCGCCGCGCTCCTACACGAGCTATGTGCCGCACGCGCCGGCTGGCGCGATCGATGGCTACATCGTTTCCATCTACGGCGACGCGATCACCGCCGGCCAGAACCAGATCGTCGCGCTCAACAAGGGCAGCCGCGATGGCCTGGAGCGCGGCCATGTGCTGGCGCTCTGGCACAGCGGCCGTGTCGTGCGCGACCCGACGACGCCCCGCCGCGAGGAAGTGAAGCTCCCCGATGAGCGTCACGGCCAGTTGTTCGTCTTCCAGGTCTTCGACCGGGTGTCGTACGCGCTGATCCTGTCGGTCCAGGAACCGGTCGTCCCGGGCGACCGCTTCACCCAGCCGTGATCGAGCGGCTCTCCGGACCAGGTCGCAGTCAGGACCGAACGGATGAGCCCAGACGATCTGCGCGACTGGCTCCGGCTGCTGTCCTGCGTCTCACGCGGCGCCGCGCGCCGGCTGCTGGCGCGCCACGGCGGTCCCGGCGCCGCCCTGGCGGCCGGTCAGGCCGGCTGGGGGCAGGCACTCTCGGCCGAGGAAGCTGAGCGGCTGCGCAGCGCGCCCACCGAGCTGGACCGCCTGGTGCGCCGGACGCAGGCGTGGCTGGCCGGCGGCGAGCGACGCTCGATCCTGCTGCTCAGCGACACCGATTACCCCTTCGCGCTGCTCAACACGGCGGACCCGCCGCTGATGCTGTACCTCGACGGCCGACGCGAGCTGCTGGGTCAGCGCTGCGTCGCCGTGGTCGGCAGTCGCCGGCCCAGCCCCCAGGGCGACGAGAACGCGCGCCACTTCGCCGCGGGCCTGGGCGAAGCCGGGTTCTGCGTCGTGTCCGGCCTCGCGCAGGGCATCGATGGCGCGGCCCATGAGGCGGCACTGCACACGCCCGGCGGCACGATCGCCGTGCTCGGCACCGGGCCGGACCAGGTCTACCCCCTCGGTCACGCCGAACTTTCCCGCCACATTGCCCGCCGCGGACTGCTGGTCAGCGAGTATTTCGTCGGCACGCCGCCAATGGCGCCGAATTTCCCGCAACGCAATCGCATCATCGCGGGCCTGTCTGAGGGCTGCCTGGTCGTGGAGGCGGCGCTGAAGTCCGGCTCGCTGATCACCGCGCGGCAGGCCTCGGAAGCGGGCCGCGAGGTGTTCGCGATCCCCGGACCGATCCATGCTCCCCAGTCCAAGGGCTGCCACCACCTGCTGAAGCAGGGGGCCTGCCTGGTCCAGGAGCTGGACGACCTGCTCGCCGAGCTGCCGGCGCGGGGTTCGCCACGCGAGGCAGCGATTGATCCCGAGCCGGAAGCGGGCGCCGAGGCAACGCCAGAACCCGCACCCCAGGACGACCACCCGCTGCTCCGGGCCATCGGCCGGGACACCGTCTCGCTCGAGCAGCTGTCGCAGCGCAGCGGCTGGCCGCAGGACGAGCTGAACGCCACCCTGCTGGACCTGGAGCTCGAGGGCCTCATCGCCCGCCTCCCCGGCGCGCTGTTCCAGCGCCGTCGCCGGGCCTGAACCATCCGTGGATGTCGACCTCCGCCGGGGCTCATTTCGGCCGGAAGGGCTTTCGGGCGGTCGGTTATAGTGCCCGCCATGTTCGACGTGCTCGTCTATCTGTACGAAACCTACTGGCGGCCCGACGCCTGCCCGGATCACGCCCAGCTGACCCGGAAATTGTCGGCAGTCGGCTTCGAGGATGACGAAATCCGCGACGCGCTGTCCTGGCTGGACGGCCTGGCCGCCTCGGCCCAGTCGCACCACGGCGAACCCGGCGAGCGCAGCCTGCGCATCTACACCCGCGAGGAGCAGGAGCACCTGGGCGAAAGCTCGGTCGGCTTCATCAGCTTCCTGGCCTCGGCCGGCGTGCTGCCGACCGCGATGCGGGAAATGGTGATCGACCGCGCGATGGCGATCCCCGGCGGCCCGCTGGACCTCGAGGACCTGAAGATCATCGTGCTGATGGTGTTCTGGAGCCTGGGCGAGGAGCCCGACGCGCTGATCCTCGACGAACTGTTCGTCGCGCCCGAAGAGCGCCTGATCCACTGAACCGGGCGCCAGCGCTCAAAAAGAAACCGGCCCCGCATCGCGCGGCGCCGGTTTTTTCATTGGGGCGCCAGCAACAGCGCCCCGCCCTCACCCTGCCCTCACCCGCCCTCAGGCGAGCAGCCGGCTCGGATCGACCTCGAGCTTGGCCAGCGCGTTGCGCGTCGCCTTGACGGTCAGCGATTCATCCTGGGCGGGCAGCATCAGCCCGGCCTGCAGGAAAGCCGCCAGGCGGCTCAGTTGGAACAGCACGCCCCGCCCCTGCGGCGAGACGAACAGGATCAGGTGGTGCCGCAGCCCGCGCCAGACCAACTGGACCGGTTCCACCCGGCCCCGGTAGTCCAGCATGTACCAGCTGCCCACCTGCAGCTCGCGCGCCCAGGCCACCATCGCCGGCGTCGGCGCGGCGCCGCCTTCGGCCACCACTTCCAGTCCGTCGCACTCGTGGCTGGACAGGTCGCGCACCAGCGTCTCGTTGATCTCGCCCGCCTCGGGCGACGGCAGCATCGCCTCCAGCGTCTCGAGCTGGCTCATCAGGTCGTCCAGGCGCTCGCGCGGGATCGCGGCGGTCTTGGCGGTGAAGGCCGCTGCCAGCGCATTGTTCAGCGATCGGATGTGCTCATCCTGGCGCTCATGGCCCATGCCCGCGTGGCCCATGCCGTCGCGCAGCGTCTTGAGCAGCGGCGGCAGGCGCCGGATCACCTCGGCCCGGTCCTCGCGCGACACCTTCGCGCTGGCCGACCAGATCAGGTCGGCCGCGGCGCGCTTCATCGCCTTGGTCTGTTCGGCCTGCGGCCCGTAGCGCACGCCGGTCACCGCCAGCACGTCGGCCCAGACCTGGAACAGGAAGTCGCGCACGCCGTCCTGCACCGGCACCTCGGACAGCATCTTGCGCAGCTCGATCGTGTACTGGATCGCCAGCGTCTCGCGCTGCTCGACCTGCTGCGCCAGCGACACGCCCTTCTTCGAGACCTCGTTCTCCTGCTCGAAGTAGTGGTCGAGGAATTTCTCGAACTCGGTCAGCACCGTCTGGAACACGCGCCGGCCGGTGTCGGGATAGGCCTCGACGACCTGCACGACGCGCTTGATCTCGCGCTCCAGCGCGTCGCCGATCTCGGCGGTGGACGTGCTGAAGCCCATGACGCAGGAGCCCATCCGGTCGATCAGGCGCCGCGCGGGATGGTCGTCGGTGGCGAAGAAGTCCGGCTCGCCCACGGCCACGCGCAGCACCGGCATCTGCAGCCGCGCGAACCAGACCCGGATCGCCGGCGGGATGCGCTCTTCCTGCAGGATGGCCTGGAAGAGCAAGGCGACCAGCTCGATGGTCGCGCGCTCGGCCGGCGTGTCGGCGGCGCTCTTGAGGACCTGCTTCAGCGCCTGGTTGCGATGGCGGATCTCGTCGAGCGCCTGCGGCGCCGTCAGTTGCTGGTCCACCGTGGCGACCTGGTCGGCGCGGCGCTGCACCGCTTCCTGGGCATGATTGATTGCGGCGCTCAGGCGCGGTGAACCGCCCCGGGTGACCGGGCCGGCGCCCGACATGCCCGACGCACCGATCGGCGCCGCCGGCAGGCCGCTGCGGGTCGCCGGTCCGGGCATGGGCATGCCGGACCGCGCCGGCGCCTGCGCGAGCTCCGGCACGTGGCGCGCGAGCACCCGCTGCAGCTGCGCCATCACCTGCTGGGCCGACTGGCTGGCCGGGGTGCCGGCGGGCACCGCCGGGCCGCCGACCTGCGCGCCCAGCGGGGCGCCATGGGCCGTGGCCTGCGGCGCGATGCCGCCATGCGCGGTGGCCGGCCCCAGCGGCGCGGCCTGCGTCATGCCGCCGGCCGGCGCGTTGCGCCGGATGAAGGGGCGCAGGTCCACCTCGGGCATCACGCCCTGCTGGATCAGCCAGTGGTTGGCTTCGTGATAGGCCTCGTTCAACAGCTGGGAGAACTCGTGGTGCAGCCAGCGCTGCAGCATCTGCCAGACGGAACTGCTCAGCCCCGCCTCGAACCAGGCATCGAGCACCAGCCGCGACAGCACCTGCGCGCGCAGCAGGTCCTGCTGGGCCAGGTCCTCGACGCGCTCCAGCGACTGCATGCGGTTGCGCAGGTCGCTGAATTCCCAGCTGGCCTTGTCCATCATGGCCAGCGCGAGTCGCGAGGCGATGATCTCGCGCTCGATCGTGTCGTCGCTGACCAGGGACAGGTTCTGCGGACGGGAGGAGAGCGACGCCGAACGCGAATCGCCGGCACCGTGGTGGTAGGCATGCCGCAGCGACTTGCCCAGCCGCGCATGCCAGGGCGTCGAGGCGCGCTGCCAGGCGTCGTAGGCATCGCGGCGGGCCATCTGCAGCGAGTGCTCGGCCGGCTGCGAGAGCAGGTCCTGCACCGCCGTGGTCAGGACCGCCATCATGGCGGGCAGCCCTCGCAGCAGCACCTCCGTGTGGACGCGCCGCGCTTGCGAAGCCAGGGCCTGGGATCTTGCGTCGGCGGCGGTCATCGAGCGTGAGGTTGAGGAGTGCGGACGACTCTACTACACGACCGCGCCGGCGTTGGGGTCGTCCGGATCGCCCTGCTTGGCGGGGCCGGCCTTGACCAGGTCCTCACGCTTGACGCCCAGCCACATCGCGATCGCCGCCGCGACGAAGACCGACGAGTAGATGCCGAACAGGATGCCGATGGTCAGCGCGACGGCGAAGTAGTGCAGCGTCGGGCCGCCGAACAGCAGCATCGACAGCACCATCATCTGCGTCGAGCCGTGCGTGATGATCGTGCGGCTGATCGTGGACGTGATCGCGTGGTCGATGACCTCGTGCGTGTTGAGCTTGCGGTACTTGCGGAAGGCCTCGCGGATCCGGTCGAAGATGACCACCGACTCGTTCACCGAGTAACCCAGCACCGCCAGGATCGCCGCCAGCACCGCCAGCGAGAACTCCCACTGGAAGTAGGCGAAGAAGCCCAGGATGATCACCACGTCGTGCAGGTTGGCGATGATGCCGGCCACGGCGAACTTCCACTCGAAGCGGAAGGCCAGGTACAGCATGATGCCGATCACGGTGAAGCCCAGCGCCATCGCGGCGTCGTGGGCCAGCTCCGCGCCGACGGACGGGCCGACGACCTCGCTGCTGGTCAGCTTCAGCGGCTCGGCGCCGTTGACCGCGCAGGCCTGCTTGCTCACCGACTCCCCTTGCGGGGTGACTTCCTGGTGGGCCACGACCTTGCCCTGCTCCGCCTTGCACAGCTCGCCGAAGACGCGGTCGACCAGCTCGGTCTGCTTGACGTCGGGCTTCACCGGCAGGCGGATCAGCACGTCGCGCGAGGTGCCGAAGTTGGTCACCTGGATCTCGCCGAAGCCCATCTGCTCGACGATGTGACGGGTCCGGTTGACGTCCGCTGCCTGCGCGTACTGGACCTGGATCACCGTGCCGCCGGTGAACTCGATCGAGAAGTGCAGGCCCTTGGTGACCAGGAAGAACACCGCGGCGACGAAGGTGAGGAAGGACACGGCGTTGAGGATCAACGCGTGCTTCATGAACGGGATGTCCCGTTTGATTCGGAAGAATTCCATGGCGTTGTGCGCTCTCTTCTCTGCGGGGGGCCGGCGCTCAGCGCGCCTCGGCGGCCGGGGCGTCGCCGTCCGGCGTGCCGGGGGTGGCGTCCGGCTTCCAGACGGTGCCGATGGACACGGACTTCAGGCGCTTGCGGCGGCCGTACCAGAGGTTGACCAGCGCGCGCGAGAACATCACCGACGAGATCATCGAGGTGATGATGCCCAGGCAGTGCACGACCGCGAAGCCCTTGATCGGGCCGGAGCCGAAGGCCAGCAGCGCCAGGCCCGCGATCAGCGTCGTGACGTTGGAGTCCAGGATGGTGGCCCAGGCGCGCTCGTAGCCGGCGTGGATCGCCTGCTGCGGCGCCATGCCGGCGCGCAGTTCCTCGCGCACCCGCTCGTTGATCAGCACGTTGGCGTCGATGGCCATGCCCAGCACCAGCGCGATGGCGGCGATGCCGGGCAGGCTCAGCGTGGCCTGCAGCATCGACAGCACCGCCAGCAGCAGCAGCAGGTTGAAGCCCAGCGCCACCGCGGAGAACACGCCGAACATCATGTAGTACAGGCACATGAAGATCGCCACGGCGACGAAGCCCCAGGTGACCGACGCGATGCCCTTGTCGATGTTGTCCTTGCCCAGCGACGGGCCGATGGTGCGTTCCTCGATGATCTCCATCGGCGCGGCCAGCGAGCCGGCGCGCAGGAGCAGCGCGCTGTCGCTGGCTTCCTGCGCGGACATGTTGCCGCCGGTGATCGAGAAGCTGTTGCCCAGCTCGCCGCGGATGACCGGCGCGGTCACGACCTGGCCCTTGCCCTTCTCGAACAGGATGATGGCCATGCGTTTGCCGATGCTCTCGCGCGACACGTCCTTCATGATGCGGGCGCCCTTGGCGTCGACCTTCAGGTTGACGGAGGGCTGGTGGTTCTCGTCGAAGCCGGGCTGGGCGTCGTTGAGGTTGTCACCGGTCAGCACCACCTGGCGCTTGACGATGATCGGGGCGCCATCTCTTTCGGTGAAGCGCTCGGTGCCGAAGGGCACCGGGCCGGTGCCCGCCAGCGCGGCCTGCGCCTCGGCACTGTCGTCGACCATGCGCAGCTCCAGCGTCGCGGTGCGGCCGATGATGTCCTTGGCCTTGGCCGTGTCCTGCACGCCCGGCAGCTGCACGACGACGCGGTCGCGGCCCTGCTGCAGGATCACCGGCTCGGCCACGCCCAGTTCGTTGACCCGGTTGTGCAGCGTGGTGATGTTCTGCTTGATCGCGGCGTCCTGGACGGCGATCTCGGCCTTGGGCGTGAGCGAGCCGCTCAGGCGCAGCTCGGTGCCGGCGCCGGTGGCGGTCCAGGCGAAGTCGGGCACCTGCTCGCGCAGCAGGTTCAGCGCCTGCGTGCGGGTGGCCTCGTCGCGGAAGTTGATGGCGACGTCGTTGCCTTCGCGGGTGATGCCGGCGTGGCGGATGTTCTTGTCGCGCAGCATGGTGCGGACGTCGGAGGCCATCGACTCGGCCTTCTTCGTCAGCGCGGCCTTCATGTCGACCTGCATCAGGAAGTGGACGCCGCCGCGCAGGTCCAGGCCCAGGTACATCGGGAATGCATGCAGCGCGGTCAGCCAGTCGGGGCTGCGCGAGACCAGGTTGAGCGCGACGATGAAGGTCGGGTCGGAGGTCTCGTTGCCGTTGAGGGCCTTGGCGATCGCGTCCTTGGCCTTGATCTGGGCGTCGGTGTCATGGAAGCGGGCGCGCACGGAGCCGGCTTCCAGGTGCACGAAGTCGGGCGTGACGCCGACCTGCTGGATCGCCTGCTCGACGCGCTGCCGGATGGCGTCGTCGACCTTGACGGTGACCTTGGCGCTGGACACCTGCACCGCCGGCGCTTCGCCGAACAGGTTGGGCAGCGTGTAGATCAGGCCCACGAGCAGCGCCACGACGAGCAGCGCGTACTTCCACAGCGGATAACGGTTCATGAGGAGATCCTCTGAAAACCAGGCGCCTCGCCCTTCCGCGCTCGGCGTCGGGCCGGCGGGCGCCACTGAAAGCGGACCCGGCCGGTGCGGGGCACGGGCCGGGTCGTCAGGGAGCGGTCACGCGGATCGAGCGGATCGCGCGGGCCGCCCCGGGTCGGGTTGTCGGATTACTTCGAGACGGTGCCCTTGGGCAGGACCTGCACGACCGAGGTGCGCTGGACCTGGATTTCGACGCCGGAGGCGATCTCGACGCTCAGGTACTGCTCGCCGATCTTGCTGACCTTGCCGAGCATGCCGCCGGCGGTGATGACCTCGTCGCCCTTGGACAGGGCCTCGACCATCGCCTTGTGCTCCTTCTGGCGCTTCATCTGGGGACGGATCATCACGAAGTACATGACGACGAACACGGCCACCAGGGGCAGCATCTGCAGGAAGCCGCTGGTCGGGTCGGCCGAGGCGGCGCCCGCGGTCTGGGCAAAAGCGTTGGAAATAAACACGTCGATATCCCTCAGGAAAGGCGTTGGCGCGAGCCCGGAAGCCGGAGCGCCGCCGGGCGCGAGGCCCGGACGTACGGAAGAACCGGTGATTGTATGCGGCCCGTCCGGCCGGTCCGGCGCCCGCCGGACGCGGATTTAACTGGGGTTGACCTGCGCAAAGTCAATCCAATACCGTCCGGGGAAGCCCGCCGAGTGGACCTGCGATGATCCGCACCCATGACTTCGGACACCCTCGAACTGCAGGACGTCGAGAAACGCCGCCAGGCGGACCAGGCCTATGACGCGATCGAGACCCTGATCGCGACGCTGCAGTTGCGCCCGGGGGCGCCGGTGGTGGAGTCGGAGCTGATCGCCCGCATCGGCCTGGGGCGCACGCCCACGCGCGAGGCGCTGATGCGGCTGGTCGCCAGCGGCCTGATCGCGCAGCAGCCGCGCCGCGGCCTGCTGGTGAGCGACATCCCGCTGGCCGAGCACCTGGACCTGCTGGAGGCACGCCGGCCGCTGGAGCGGCTGATCGCGTGCTGTTCGGCGCGACGGGCCTCGCCGGCACAGCGCTCGGCGCTGCTGGCCTGCGCCGGGCGCATGGCCGAGGCGGCCGAGCGCCAGGACCTGGAGGCCTACATGCGGGTCGACCAGCAGCTCGACCGCGTCAACCATGCGGCCTGCCGCAACCGCTACGCGGTGGCGGCGGTGCTGCCCATGATCATCCAGTGCCGGCGCTTCTGGTACGCGTACCGGCACCTGGGTGACGTCGCCAGCGGCGCCCGGGCCCACCAGCGCCTGGCCGAGACCATCGCCAGTGGGGACGGCGAGGCCGCCGCCGAGGCCTCCGACGCCCTGATGGCGCACTTGCGCAACTTCACGCAACAGGTGATCGCATGAATGTCCTGCCCACCCCGGCCCGGCTCGTCGACGCGCATGTCGGCGGCGTGCTGACCCGCATCGTCGTCAGCGGCGGTCCCGCGCTGGCCGGCACGTCGATGACCGAGCGGCTGGCGACCTTCAACGCCGGCCACGATGCCTGGCGGCGCGCGCTGACCGGTGCGCCGCGCAGCGCGCCCGGCACGCAGGCCGCGCTGCTGACCGAGCCCGAGCGGCCCGGCAGCCTGGTGGGCGTGCTGTTCCTGGCGGCCACCGGCCCGGTGGCGCCGACGCCCGACGGCCTGGTCGCGGTGCTCGCCGCGCTGGCGCACGTGGGACGCCTGCGGCCGGGCCCGGTACGGCTGGACACGCCCGAGGGCACGATCGCCGCGAGCTTCGCGCTGGACGGCAGCGTGCGCTTCGACGATCCGGCGCTCCAGGCGCCCGAGGGCCGCGGTCACATCCTCTTCGACGGCACCCTGGTCGCCGAGCCGGACGACCCGCTGGCCTGGGGCGCGCCGGCGGCGGCATCGCCGGGCGCGGCCGCGGTCGGCGGCGATTGAACCGGCCGCGGGCGGATCCGGCGGGACAGCTGGCCCGGGCCGCGACGGATGGCGGTCTTGCCGGGGCGGCTCATCGCAGGCTCACCCGGGCGACGCTGATCTGCGTCGTGCCATCGGGCAGCGGCTTCACGGCCACGACGCGGAAGTCCTTCGGCAGGCCGACCTTGTAGAGCCGGCCGCCGGCGTCGGGCTTGTCGTCGTCGCAGGTGAGCGGGCCGCCGTCCCTGGGCTTGCCGCGCGGCGCATCGGCCGCGCCGCAGTCGAGTGGCGTGCCGTAGCGCGCGAGCGCGCGGCGGTAGAAGCGGCCGACGCGGTCGACGTCGTCCTGGCTCTGGAACTTGCCCGCTGCCAGGCGCATGCCGAAGAGGCCGCCCCACAGGCTCATCCGCACGCCGGACTTGTCCTCGTCGCGATCCTTGTAGGGCACGGCGCCCGGATACAGCGGCGTCTCGAGGTCGACGCCATCGGCCTTCGCGTCGAAGGCGATGCCGGCGCTGAAGCCCTCCGAGGGCGGCGGCGGTGGCGGCGCTGGTTGGGCGCAGGCGCCGAGCGCCAGCGTGATCGCCGACAGCAGCAGCGCGCTGCGACGATGCCGGCCGGCGGGGCCGGGCGCGGCGTGGCGGTCGGAAGAGGTGGACATCGGGCGCTCCGTGGTTCGCTGAATGCGGCGCACTCTACGAACCGACGCGACGCGCGGCGTCCCCGCAGCGACGGACTGCATGACCGGCGGGACGAAGCGCAGCCTTGAAGGAAAGCCCGCACGAAGTCCACATGAGGGCCATGGGAGGCCCACGCGAGGCCCGCGTCACGCCGCCGGGGCTCAGCCGCGCCGGCGCAGCGTCCACAGCGCCGCGGCGATGAGTCCGACGCCCGCCAGCTGCGCCGGCCCCAGCGCGCGGCCGTAGACGAGCCAGTCGACCAGCACCGCCGTGCCGGGATAGACGAACTGCAGCACCGCGATGCGGCCGGTGCCCAGGCGCGCCATGCCGGCGTAGAGCACGACGTAGGCCAGCCCGGTGTGCAGCACGCCCAGCCCCGCCAGCCACCCCCAGGCGGCGCCCCAGGCCGGCCAGCCGTGCATCAGCGGCCACGGCAACAGCACCAGTGCGCCGACGACGCACTGCCCCGCCGACAAGGCGAAGGAGCCGGCGCGATCGGCCTCGACCTTGGCGATGAAGCTGGCGGCCGCATAGCTGATCGATCCGACCAGGCACATCAGCACGCCGGCGACGTAGCCGGGCAGCTCGCTCGCGCGACCGCCGGCGGTGGCGCCGAAGGCGTCGTCCGCGATGCCGGTGGCCAACGCCAGCCCGCACAGCGCCACCGCCGCGGCGAGCCACTGGGCGCGGTCCACGCGCTCGCGCAGCCAGAACGCGCCCATCGCCATCAACCAGAAGGGCTGCACGTGGAAGACCACGGTGGACACGGCGATCGAGCAGCGCGGGATGGCCGCGAAGAACAAGCCCCAGTTCAGCACCGTCAGCGCGCCGACGGCGATCACCGCGACCAGCGGCCGGCCCCGCAGCCGGAAGAGTTCCCCGAGCCGGCCGCGCGCGGCGCCCCAGAGCAGCAACGCGGCCAGCCCGAACACGCAGCGGAACCACACGGTCGTGGCCGGGTCCTGCGCCGCCTCTTCGACGAAGACCCCAATGGTGCCGAGCAGCAGGCCGCCGCAGATCATCAGCAGTTGGCCTTCGCACAACCGCCTGACGGGCGTGTTCGGTCCCGGACTCGCGGCAGCTCCGGGCGCGATCGCGGGTGTCATTGCGGGTGTCATTGCGGGTGTCATTGCGGGTGTCATCGCGGGCGTGATCACAGATGTCATTGCGGACGTCATTGCGGACGTCATTGCGGGCGCCACGGAGAGCGTCACGCCGGCGGCGGCATCGGGCTCGGACCCGGCGGCGGCGGCGGCGGCGGCGCCGCCGGCCGGTGTGACGGCGGCGCGCGATGGAGCGAATGAAGTCATGCGGCGAGTCTGCGGCTCGACAGACTGGCAGCAAAGCGAATCCTTTTCACGCTTAGCATCACGGATTCGAATGCTCGCCCGGGCGGCGGAGGATGGGATGTCGTCGACCGACCTTCAACTGGACTGGCTGCGCGCCTTCGTCGCGGCGGTGGATGCGGGCTCGCTGACGGCGGCCGGGCAGTGGGTGCATCGCTCGCAGTCGGCGCTCAGCATGCAGATCGCGAAGCTGGAGCGCGCGGTCGGACAGCCCGTGCTGGTGCGCACGCCGCGCCGGCTCGACCTCACGCCCGCCGGCCGCGAGCTGCTCGGCCATGCGCGGCGCCTGATCGCGCAGCACGACGAGGCGGTGCAGGCGCTGCGGCGCGAGACGTTGCACGGACGGCTCACCATCGGCGTGCCGGAGGACTATGCGGTGCCCTACCTCACCCCGGTGCTGCGCGACTTCGCCGGCCGCCACACTGCGGTGGAACTGACGCTGGTCTGCCAGCAGTCGACGGTGCTGATCCCGCGGCTCACGCGCGGCGAAGTCGATGTCGCCGTGGTCACGCGCGATCGCGCCGGACGCGGGCAGCCGCTGTTCGAGGAGCCGCTCGCGTGGTTCGGCGCTCCGCGTTTCGAGGCCTGGCGCCAGACGCCGCTGCCGGTGGCCGTCTACGAATCGGGCAGCCTCGCGCGCAAGGCGGCCTTGGCGGCGCTGGCCGCCTTGAAGCGGCCCTACCGCATCGTCTGCGACAGCGCGAGCCCCGCCGGCATGCTGGCGGCGGTCGAAAGCGGCCTGGCGATCGCGCTGTTCACGCGCTGCAGCGTGCCGGACGGCATGGAGCTGCTGGACGAGCGCCATGGCATGCCGCCGGCCACCTCGCTGCCGGCGATGTCGGTGGTGCTGATGCGGAGCAAGGCCTCGGCCGGGTCGGCGGCGGCGGACGCCTTCGCGGGCCAGGTCTTGCGCACGCTGGCGCGCAGCCGCAGCGGCTCGACTATGCTGCGCCGATGATGCTGCTCCGCGGGCTGCGGCCGCTCCTCTTCCTGCTGCTGGCCGGCGTCGCGCTGGCGACCGGGACTCAGGCCTGGGCCGCCGAGCCGCTGAGGATCGGCTCGAAGCGCTTCACCGAAAGCTACATCCTGGCCGAGATCCTCGCGCAGACGGCGCGGGCCGGCGACCCGGCCGCCGCGGTCGAGCTGAAGCAGGGGCTGGGCAACACGGCCATCGTCCATGCGGCGCTGAAGGCCGGCAGCATCGATGTCTACGCCGAATACCTCGGCACGATCGAGCGCGAGATCCTCGGTCATGCGACGACCGGCGCGCCGCTGGCGCAGCTGCAGGCCGAGCTGCGGCCGCTGGGGTTGGCGATCGACGTGCCGCTGGGCTTCAACAACGGCTACGCGCTGGCGATGCGGTCGGCGCGGGCGCGTGCGCTCGGGCTCACGGCGGTGTCGCAGCTGAAGGGACAGCCGGCGCTGCGGCTGGGCCTCAGCAACGAGTTCCTGGGACGTGCCGACGGCTGGCCGGGGCTGTCGCGGCGCTACGCGTTGCCGCAGACGCCGACCGGACTCGATCACGGGCTGGCGTACCGCGCGCTCGCCGACGACCAGATCGATGTCACCGACGTCTACACGACCGATGCGCAGATCGCGGCGCTCGACCTGACGGTGCTCGCCGACGATGCCGGTTTCTTCCCTCGCTACGACGCCGTGCTGCTGTATCGCGTCGACCTGCCGCGCCGGCATCCGCGCGCCTGGGCAGCGCTGCAGACGCTGCGCGGGCGCATCGACGAGGCCGCGATGATCGCGATGAACGCGCAAGCGGAAATCCAGCGGCAGCCGTTCGACGCGATCGCGCGAGCTTTCCTCGCCAAGCCGCGCAGTCAGGCGGGCGGCGCGCTTGCCGCTGCGTCGGCATCGGCATCAACGCCCGCATCGGCGTCCTCGCCCAGGCTCGAGCCGGGCGTCGGGCGCTCGACGTCCGGCCTGTGGGCTCGCATCGCGGGACCCGACCTCGGCCGGCTCACCGCGCAGCATCTGACGCTGGTGCTGGGCGCCGTCGGGCTGGCCGCGCTGGTCGGCGTGCCGCTCGCCGTCGCGCTGCATCCATGGCCGCGCTGGCGCGAGGCGCTGCTGGCCGCCTGCGCGCTGCTGCAGACGGTGCCGTCGCTGGCGATGCTCGCGCTGCTGATCTGGGCGATGGACCGGATCGGGCCGGTGCCGGCGCTGGTCGCGCTGACGCTCTACGCGCTGCTGCCGGTGCTGCGCAATTGCACCGTCGGGCTCAGCGAGGTGCCGCAGGGGCTCACCACCGCGGGGCGAGCGCTCGGCCTCACTCGCGGCCAGGTGCTGCGCTCGATCCAGCTGCCGCTCGCGCTGCCCGTCATGCTGGCGGGCCTGCGCACGGCCACCAGCCTCTCCGTCGGTACCGCGACGATGGCCGCCTTCATCGGTGCTGGCGGCTACGGCGAGCGCATCGTCACCGGCCTGGCGCTGAACGACCAGGCGCTGCTGCTCGCCGGCGCGCTGCCCGCGGCGGCGCTGGCGCTGGTGCTCGAGGCCGCGTTCGGCGTGATGGGCTGGTGGCTGGCGAGACGCCGGCGCGGCTGACGCCGTCGGCGGCATGGCCTGGAGGCCGAGCGCTCAGGTGGGTGTGCCGGCGCCGAACTCGCTGTCCATGGCCGCATAACAGCGCTGCTGCGCGGCGGACCAGTCGCCCAGCTGCGCGGGCTGCAGTCCCGGCTGCATCAACTGGCGCAGCGCGACGGACTGGGCTTGCCGCACCAGCACCGCCAGGACCGCCGACGCCGCGCCGCGCCCGGGACGAGGCGCGAGCGCCTCGGCGACCTGCGGCGGGAAGCCCCAGTGCTCGACGATCTGCGCCGACCAGGTGGCCGTCAGCGGCAGCAGCTGGCGATGCAGGCCCTCCCGATCCAGCGGCGGCACCGAGGGCGCCGACATCGCATCCAGCACGCGCAGCAAGGCCATCAGGCCGAGCTGCGAGCTGAGGCCGGCCAGGTAGGCGGCGAACTCGTCGTCCCCGGCGTTGGCCAGCCGCCGCGTGGCGAAGGCGGTGCGTTCGCTCAGGTCCCAGAGCAGCGTGCCCGCCCGGCTGCCGTAGCGGCCCTTGCCCTGATGGAAGATCGGCCGCATCGCGGCGCCCATCACCAGTTGATCCAGCCCCTGCTGACCCAGCACCGTCACCGCGCCCGACAGGTCAGTGATCTCGCGCTCGGGCCGGTAGCGCGGCGAATTGGCCAGCCGCATCAGCTCGCCGACCAGGCTGGGATCTCGCGACAGCAGCTGCACCAGCTCCGCCCGCGCGACATCCGGTCGGCGCGCCAGCCGCATCAGCTGCGGCAGGACCGCCGGCAGGCGCGGCAGCTGGTCGGCCCACTGGGAGCCGCGCTGCCCCTGCAGGCGCTGCATCAGCCCCTGCTCGCCGGCGGACGGCGGCACGTCCTTGAGCCGCGACAGGCCCAGCAGCCGCGCGCTGAACTGCAACCACTCCGGCGAGGCCTCGAGCGCGGGGAAGACGATCTCGCCGCCGGTGTAGACCGCCGTCTGGGTCGACACTTGGCTGGGCCCGTGCGAGTGCGCCGACGCGAACGGCTGCGACGGCGGTGAGGCGGCCGCGCCCGGCCCCGCCGGTGCGGCGGACGGGGCCGCCGGCCGCGCGGTCGGGTCGGCGGAGGAAGCAGGCCGACCGGCCGACGTGACATCGCCGGAGCCGGACAGCAGTTTGCGGAGGGAGGACAGCAGCGCCATGGTGGGAAGTCGGCGGATTATGGTGGGCACCGCCCGCGCGCGTTCCGGCCAGCTCGCGTCACTCCCCCGATTCGGGGTGGGCGCGGCCCGGCTGTCGACGCCGTGTCGATTCCGGCTGGCGCCGTTCGTCGTCTGCAGGTGACCCACCCTTGACCGAAGGAGATTGCGATGACTGCTTCCGTACCCGCCGTCCCCCCCGCGACCGGCGCGACGCCCTACCTCACCATCCGCGGCGCCGCCGCCGCGATCGATTTCTACCAGCGCGCCTTCGGCGCCAAGCTCGAGTTGCGGCTCGACGCGCCGGACGGCGTGATGCATGCCGAACTGAGCGTGGGCGGCGCGAAGTTCATGTTGACCGAGGAGCGCTCGCACTGCGGCGCGCTCAGCCCCTTGAGCCTGAACGGCAGCGCCACGACGGTGGTGATCTACGTGCCCGACGTCGACGCGACGGTGAAGACCGCCGAGGGCGCTGGCGCCAAGGTGGAGATGCCGGTGGCCGACCAGTTCTGGGGCGACCGCATGGGCGTGATCGCGGATCCGTTCGGCCACAAGTGGATGCTGGCCACCCACAAGGAGGATGTCTCCGAGGCCGAGCTCAAGGCGCGCATGGCCCGGATGTTCGCCGAGGGCCAGCCGGGCTGACGCCCCGTCGGCGTGCGCCGCGACCGGCCTCGCGCGGTGCCGGCCCAGTGCGGCTGGCTCAGTGCGGCTGGCTCAGTGCGGCTGGCTCGGTGCAGCTGGCTCAGTGCGCCTGGCGACTCGCGCCCAGGTAGGTCTCGATGACCCGCGGATCCTTGGCCAGGTCCGCGGCCTTGCCTTCGAGCGCGATCTCGCCGGTCTCCAGCACGTACCCGTAGTCGGCGACCTCGAGCGCCGCGCGGGCGTTCTGCTCGATGAGGAGGATGGACACGCCGGCCTCGCGCAGCTGCGCGACGATGCGGAACACCTCCTTGACGATCAGCGGCGCCAGGCCGAGGCTGGGCTCGTCGAGCATCAGCAGCTTGGGCCGCGCCATCAGCGCGCGCCCGACGGCCAGCATCTGCCGCTCGCCGCCGGACAGCGTGCCCGCCAGCTGCGCGCGGCGTTCCTTCAGGCGCGGGAACAGCGCGTAGACGCGCTCCAGTTCATCGCGCCAGTCCTTCAGGCCCAGGCGCATCGGCCGGAAGCCACCGAGCACCAGGTTGTCCTCGACCGACATCGTCGTGAACAGCTCGCGCTTCTCCGGCACCAGCGCGAGGCCCTTCATCACGCGCTCCTCCAGGCCCAGGGCGTTGACGTCCTCGCCGTCGAACAGCACCTGGCCGCGCGCGGGCAGCACGCCCATCAGCGCATTGAGCGTGGTGCTCTTGCCGGCGCCGTTGGGGCCGATCACCGTGACCACCTCGCCCTGGCGCAGCCGCAGGTCCAGCCCGGTGAGCACCTCCGCGCGCCCGTAGCCGGCGTGCAGGCCGCTGACCTTCAACAACTCGCTCATGTCAGTGTTCCGTTCCCAGGTAGGCCGCGCGCACCTCGGGGCTGGCCTGCACCTCGGCGGGCGTGCCCTCGATCAGCTTGGTGCCGAACTCCATCACGACGATGCGGTCGGTCAGGCCCATGACGAAGTCCATGTCGTGCTCGACCAGCAGGATGCTCATGCCCTCGGCGCGCAGCTGCCGCAGCACCGCGGCCAGCGCCTGCTTCTCCTTGTGGCGCAGCCCGGCGGCCGGCTCGTCGAGCAGCAGCAGCGACGGGTCGGCGCACAGCGCCCGGGCGATCTCCATCAGCCGCTGCGGCCCCAGCGCCAGGTTGCCGGCCAGCTCGTGCAGGTGGTCCTGCATGCCGATGCGGCGCAGCTGCGATTCGGCCTCGGCGAACAGGCGCCGCTCCTCGGCGCGGTCCAGCCGCAGCATCGCCTTCGCCGTGCCGCTGTGCGAGCGCAGGTAGCCGCCCAGCGCGACGTTCTCCAGCACCGTCATGTCCGCGATCATCTTCACGTGCTGGAAGGTGCGCGAGAGGCCGCGACGCGCGATCTGGCGCGCAGGCAGCCCGGTGATGGATTCGCCGGCGAAGCGCAGCTCGCCACTGGTCGCCGGCAGCACGCCGGAGACCAGGTTGAAGGTCGTGGACTTGCCGGCGCCGTTGGGGCCGATCAAGCCCATGATCTCGCCCGCGCGCAGCTCGAAGCTGACGTCGTTCACCGCCACCAGGCCGCCAAACTGCTTGCGCAGCCTGTCGACCCGCAGCAGCACCGAGCCGGCGGGCGGCTTGGGACGCGACGCGAGCGCGGCCGCGCCCTCCCAGTCCCGTTCCCGAGGGGCCGCCGGCCACCAGCGCGACAGCAGCCCCTGCAGCGACGGCCACAGCCCCTTGGGCGCGTACTTCAGCATGAGCACCAGCACGATGCCGAGCACGATGATCTCGAAGTTGCCGTTGCTGCCCAGCAGCGCGGGCAGCAGCTCCTTGAGCTGGTCCTCGATGATCTTGAACACCCCGGCGCCCACGAAGGCGCCCCAGACGCTGGACACGCCGCCGACGACGGCCATGAACAGGTATTCGATGCCCATCTTCAGGCCGAAGGGGCTGGGGTTCACCGTGCGCTGGACATGCGCGAACAGCCAGCCCGACACCGAGGCCAGCAGCGCCGCGATCAGGAAGATCACGACCTTGTAGCGGAAGGTGGAGACGCCCATGGCCTCGGCCATCACCGTCGCGCCGCCGAGCGCCCGGATCGCCCGCCCGGGCCTCGAGTCCAGCAGGTTGCGCACGGCGATCGCGCCGACGATCGCGAACAGCCAGATCAGGTAGTAGATGGCGCGGCCGTCGGCCAGGCTGATGCCGAAGAGCTCGATGGCCGGCACGCCGAGCAGGCCGTCGTACTTGCCCAGCGACTCCATGTTGGCGATCGAGAAATTCAGGCTCAGCGCCCAGGCGATGGTGGCCAGCGGCAGGTAATGGCCGGACATGCGCAGCGTGATCAGCGCCAGCACCAGCGCGATCGCCAGCGTGATCGCCAGGCCCGCGGCCAGGCCCAGCCACGGCGACAGGCCGTAGCGCGCGCTGAGCAGCGCCGTCGTGTACGCCCCCACCCCGACGAAGGCGGCCTGGCCGAAGGACGTCAGGCCACCGACGCCGGTCAGCAGCACCAGGCCGAGCGCGACCAGCGCGAACATGCCGATGTAGTTCAGCTGCGTGATCCAGAACTCGGGCACCGGCAGCAGCGGCAGTACCGCAAGCACGGCCAGCAGCAGCGCCGGCGCGAGGCGGCGCGACCACGGACGCGCCGCGGCGGGCACGGGGGGCACGGGCGGCGAGGCCTTCATGGCAGCTCGATCGGAGCTCACGTCAATGCTCTTCATGGTGCGGGTCGCGCCAGCTGCGCCACAGCAGCACCGGCAGGATGGTGGTGAAGACGATGACCTCCTTGAAGGCGCTGGCCCAGAAGGAGCTGAAGGACTCGATCAGGCCGACGAGCAGCGCGCCCAGCGCCGCGCCGGGGTAGCTGGAGAGCCCGGCGAAGACCGCGGCCACGAAGCCCTTCAGGCCGATGAGGAAGCCGCTGTCGTAGAAGATCGTCGTGGTCGGGCTGATCAGGATGCCGGACAGCGCGCCGATGAAGGCGGCCAGCGTGAACGAGAGCCGCCCGGCCGAGGTGCTGGAGATGCCCATCAGCCGCGCGCCGAGCCGGTTCACCGCGGTCGCGCGCAGCGCCTTGCCGTAGAGGCTTTTCTCGAAGAACAGCCACAGCGCCACGATCAGCGCGGCCGAGGCCATCACGATGATCAGCGTCTGGCCCGAGAACATCAGCGGCCCGGCCGTGTAGCTCGCGTCCCAGAAGCTCGGATTGCGCGAGCCCTCCGCGCCGAAGAACACCAGGCCCAGCCCGGTCAGCGCGAAGTGCACGCCGACCGAGACGATCAGCAGCACCAGCACCGAGGCGTCGGCCAGTGACTGGTAGGCCAGGCGGTACAGCAGCCCGCCCATCGGCGTGACCACCGCCAGCGTCAGCAGCGCCTGCGCCACCAGCGGCAGCTTCATCGGCGCGAGCCAGAGCGCGCACAGCCCGATCGCGACGCCGGGCAAGGCGCGCAGCGCGATCGGCGCCAGTTCCGCCGCGAGGCGTCCGGCGCGCGCGGCGGCGATCAGGTCCAGCACCGCGGCCAGCAACGCCATCGCGATCAGGAAGTGGATCGTCAGCGGCGTGTGGCCGAGCTGCAGTCCCGCCAGCGTCAGCGCGCCGAAAGCGACGAACTCCCCCTGAGGAATGAAGATCACCCGCGTGACCGCGAACACGAGGACCAGGGCCAGTGCCAGCAGCGCGTAGATCGCGCCGTTGGTCACCCCGTCCAGCACCAGGATGCTTGCAATCGCCCCGTCCACCTTGTCTCCTGTCGTGGTGCCGGGCGGGGCCGTTGATCGCGCGCCGCCGAGGCGTGCCGGCGGCGTCGCGAACGCTCCGAAGGCCATCGCCCGGGGTTGGTCGTTCATGCGACGTGTGGCGACCGACTCTAGCGGGAAGCCCACGGCGCTCCGTCAGTGGATGCCGCATTGACATTTCGCAATTGATTAATCCGACCGGTCGGTCGAAGTTGAGGCTCGGTGGGACGGTTTGTGCTACGCGCCGCTTCGCTAGACTGCGCCGCCATGCCTCAACACATCCCCGCGCTGGAGATCGACGGACCGCTCGCCCGCGTGACGCTGCGGCGGCCGCATGTCGCCAACCGCCTCGAGCTGATCGACCTGCAGACGCTGCAGGCCCACCTGCGCGAGGTCGAGGCCACGCCCTCGGTCCGCGTGCTGTTGCTCCGCGCCGAGGGCCGGCATTTCTGCAGCGGCTTCAACATCGACGCGGTGCCCGGCGTGGACGCGGGCGCCTTGTTCGAGTCGCTCACCGACGCCTGGGAACAGGCCCGGCCGGTGACGGTCGCGGCCCTTCAGGGCGGCGTCTACGGCGGCGCCACCGACCTCGCGCTGGCCTGCGATTTCCGGCTCGGCGTTCGGCAGTGCGAGATGTTCGTGCCCGCCGCGCGATTGGGGCTGCACTTCTATCGCGGCGGCATGGAGCGGTACGTGAACCGGCTGGGGCTGTCGATGGCCAAGCGGGTGCTGCTGGCCGGCGAGACCCTGGACGCCGACGCGATGCACGCCAGCGGCTTCCTGGATCACCTGCTCGACGACGGGGAGGCGCTCCAAGCGGCGGCGCAGGCCCTGTGCGAGCGGCTCTGCGGCTTCGCGCCGCTGGCGCTCGCCGGCATGAAGCGCCATCTGAACGCGATCGCCAACGGCCGGCTCGACATCGAGGCGCTGCGCGCGGACATCGCGGTGTCGAACGCGTCGGAGGATCTGGCGGAGGGCGTTCGCGCCTGGCAGGAGAAACGCGCGCCCAGGTTCAACGGCCGCTGATCCGCACCCTGAAGGGGGATGACGGGGGAACGAGAGGGAATGAGGGGGACGGCCGCCGCCAGCGTGGTCAGGCGGTAGTCAGACGGTTTCCAGCTCGTGACGCCAGGCATGCAGGTGCAGGCAAGCCTTCGCGGTGGCGCGGCGCAGGTCGAGTTCCTCGCGTTTGGTCCACACGCGGGCCTGGTCGCGCTCTCCCAGCGCGATCACGCCAAAGGTCCTACCGTTGATCTGGCCGCTGACGTCCAGCATCGCGCGCCAGGTGGGCGGCGGCTGCAGGGTGCTCAGACGGGGATCGGTGCGCGCATCGGCGCAGTTGAAGACGCCTTCGGCCAGCAAGGTGTCGAAATAACCGGGATAGGCGCGCTGCTCGCAAACCGGCGGTTGGCGGCTCGGTCCGTCGATCGCATGGGCGCCGAGGCAGCGCAGGCGGTAGGCGCCCGGTTCCCCGTCCAGCAGCCAGAGGCTGGCGTGCGAACTGCGGAAGTGGCCGCACAAGGCCTCGCTGATGGCCTGCGCGTAGCGCTCGGCCAGTTCGCCGGCGGTGTCCAGGCCGCTGTCGCGGGCCTCGGTCGCCGGCCATTCCAGTTCCTGACTGGCCGCCCGCATGGCGGCGAACAGCCCCTCGATCCTTTCCATCGTTGCGCTCGCTCCCTCATGTGTCCTTGTCATTGACGCCACGGTGAACGGCGCGGGCGGCATTCTAGGTGTTTTCCCTAAACGCTGCCAAGCCGCCGGGAGGCTGTGTTACCGGCCCATCCGTGCGACGAATGTCTCTTGCAACCGATTCGGGCGACCTTCGCGCGAGGTCATTAGCGATGCCCCGGTACGGGGAGGGTCCGGCTTATAGGAAAATACGGGTTTCGCCGTCCGCCCCTGGGGGGAACTTGGGACGCTCGGCGCGGCATTTCAAACTCTTATCAGGATCAGGATCAGCGTGGCCAAGGATACGACCAAGACGACCATCGAAGCCGATGGTCTGCGCTATCGCTCTAAAGCTCCCGGCTCGCCCTTCGCGGCGACCTCTTCGTTTGGCGCGGCAACCATGTCGTGCTTCCTTTGCGGCAAGCATCGCCCCCGCGCGCTGCTGAAGTCCCGCAAGCTGCTGGGCAAGTCCCAACCCGTCTGCGCTCCGTCCTGCAAGGAACTGGAAGAGCAGCTGGCAACCAAGAAGTAAGCCCAGGCTTACCGGGCGTCCTCACGACGCCCTGAAGCAGCGTCCACAGACCGCGCGGTAACGGGAGTTGCCGCCGATCTCGACCTGCGCGCCTTCGGTCAGCTTCCGGCCGGCGGTGTCGACGCGCATGTTCATCGTCGCCTTGCGGCCGCAGTCGCAGATGGTCTTCATCTCGTCCATCTCGTCGGCCAGCGCCAGCAGCGCCGCCGAACCGGTGAACAAGGCGCCGCGGAAGTCGGTCCGCAGCCCGTAGCAGATCACGGGCACATGGCGCATGTGCGCAATCTCGTGGAGCGACCAGACCTGGTCCTGCGTGAGGAACTGCGCCTCGTCCAGCAGGATGCAGGCGATGCCCGGCGACTGCGTGATCAGCGCGCGGAAGTCCGTCTCGGCGGTGAACACCTCCGCCACGCGCTGCGGCCCCAGCCGCGAGGTGATGAATCCCTTGCCATAGCGGTCGTCGACCCCGGCGGTGAACAGGCGCACCGCATGGCCGCGCTCCTCGTAGTTGTGCGCCACCTGCAGCAATGCGGTGGACTTGCCGGCATTCATCGCGGCGTAGCGAAAAAACAGTTTGGCCATGGTCCTTGCACGCCCGGTCCCGCCGGGCAGCGGGCGATTGTCGGCGCAATTGCGACCGTTCGTCGGGCGGTGCTTTCACCCCCGGGCAAGCGATGTAGCGGGGCGTCATACGCCCCACCTAATATGGATTGCGAGGGAATCGATGCACCGCCGGGACACGACCCCGCCGGTGCGAACAAGAGCGCCAAGCGAAGCGAGACCATGAGCAAAGACACCAGCACCGCCGTTCGGGAAGACGGCCTGCGCTACGCCTCCAAGCTGGGAGGGTCGCCGTTCCAGGGCAGCGGCCAGACCCGTTCCTGCTTCAAGTGCGGTCGGCACCGTCCTCCGAGCAGCCTGCAGTCCAAGCGCATCCTGGGCCGGACCGAACTGGTCTGCAAGCCCGCCTGCGAACCCAAGACCTGATTCCCCTTCCCGGCGGCCGTCGTCAGGCAGGACGGACGGTCGCCGTCGATCGGCGCGAATTGCCACGCCCGCGCGGCTATGGGCACAATCCTCCTTTTTCCCGAAGGCCGGCCCCGCGCCGCTTGATGCATGTCCTCCAGCACCCCGCCGCAAGGCGAAGTGACCTCCCCCGAAGTCCCGGACCCGAAGGCCCCCGTCGCCGAGACCACTGACGCCGCGCTGACGGCGCCGCAAGCCGACGCCGCGCCCGCCCCGGAAGCGGGAGATGCCGCCGGCGAGGCCAGCCCGCCCGACGCGAGCACCGCGCCGAATCCGGCCAAGCCGGCCGAGGGCGGACGCGTCGACGTCCAGGCGGTCGCCGCCAAGCTGAAGGAGCTCTTCCCGGCCCTGTTCGGCGGCGGTGCGAAGCCGCTGAAGCTGCGGGTCCAGTCCGACATCCAGCAGCGCGCCCCGGGCCAGTTCACGAAGGCCCAGCTGTCGGCCTTCCTGCGCCGCTATACCGGCGGCACCGGCTATCTGATCGCGCTGACGCGGGCCAAGACCCGCTTCGACCTGGACGGCCAGCCCGCCGGCGAGTTGAGCGATGAGCACCGCAACGCCGCCCAGGAAGAGCTGACTCGCCGACGTGGCATCACCGAGGCGCGTCGCGCCGAGGAAGACCGCGGACGCCAGGAACGCGCGCAATTGCTGCGCGACTTCTCGCGCACCACGCTGACGCCGGCCAACTTCTGCGCGCTCAAGGGCCTGACGCAGGAACAGCTCGATGCCCAGCTGAAGCTGGCGCGCGAGGAGGAGGCGCAACAGCCGCCGCGTCAGGAGCGCCATGACCGGCCGCCCAGAGGCCAGGAGCATCGTCGTGGTGGCCCTCGTGGCGAAGGACGACCTGGCGGTCCCGGCCAGGCACCGCGCGGCGATGGACCCCGCCGTGATGGCCGTCCGAACGAAGGCCGCAAGCCACCGCGCCAACCGCGCTGATCGGCTGACCGCGCGCCGACGCGCTCCCCACCATGGTTGTCGACGAGCGCCCGCCGCGCAGTGAACGCGCCGGGCGCCGCGCGCATTGCGATGGCTGCGGCCGACCGTCGGTCGGCTGCTGGTGCGCCTGCGTGCGGCCGGTCGACAACCTCACCCCGCTGCTGATCCTTCAGGACCGCGACGAAGCCGGGCAGGCCAAGGGCACGGCCGGCCTGCTGGCGCGCTGCCTGTCTCGCGTCGAACTGCGTATCGGCGAACGATTCGATCCGCCGACCTCGACCGCCGGGCTCGTGTTGCTTTATCCGGCGGCGCCCGGCAACGCCGCGACCGTGGAACCAGCGCCTGCGCGCCACGGTGAGGCGCGCCATGGACATCCGCTCGCTGGTACGCCGCCGCTCACCACCCTGGTTGTCCTGGACGGGACCTGGCGCCGCAGTCGACGGCTGCTTCATGAGAACCCCTGGCTGCAGGCGCTCCCGCGGATGGCGCTCGATGCGCCGCCGCCTTCGCGCTATGCCATCCGGCGCGCGCACGCGGCGTCGCAACGCAGCACGCTCGAGGCCAGCGCCCTCGCGTTGGCACAGCTCGACGGCGACGAGTCGCGCTACGCACCCCTCTGGGCCGCCATGGACGCGTTCATCGCCCTTCAGCAAGGGCTGGCTGAGCGCACTCCCCCGGTCGGCGGAGCCGGCGCGCGGTAAGCTGCCCGGCCATGAATCCTTCCTCCCCCGCCAATCCCCCTTCCGAGCCCCGACTCACCTCGCTGTCGCACGGCGGCGGCTGCGGTTGCAAGATCGCGCCGGGCGTGCTCTCGGAGATCCTTCAGGGGACGAGTGCCCTGCCGGTACCTCGCGAACTGCTCGTCGGGATAGAAACGGCGGACGACGCCGCGGTCTATCGGCTCAACGACGAACAGGCGCTGATCGCCACCACCGACTTCTTCATGCCGATCGTCGACGACCCGCATGACTTCGGCCGCATCGCCGCGACCAACGCGATCAGCGACGTCTATGCCATGGGCGGCAAGCCCATCATGGCGCTGGCCCTGGTCGGCATGCCGGTCGCGGTCCTGAGCACGGCGACCATCGGCAGGATCCTCGAAGGCGGTGCGTCGGTCTGTCGCGAGGCGGGCATCCCGATCGCGGGCGGACACACGATCGATTCGGTCGAACCGATCTATGGCCTCGTGGCTTTGGGACTGGTGCATCCCTCCCGGGTGAAGCGCAACGCGGATGCCCGCGCCGGCGATGTGCTGGTGCTGGGCAAGGCGCTGGGCGTCGGCGTGATGTCGGCAGCGCTCAAAAAGGGGAAGCTCGATAGCGCGGCCTATCAGCGGATGCTTGCGACCACGACCAAGCTGAACACGCCCGGGCCGGAATTGGCCGCGCTGGAGGACGTCCATGCGCTCACCGACGTCACCGGCTTTGGTCTGGCAGGGCACGCCTTGGAGATCGCGCGCGGATCGGGCTGCGCGGTGGAGATCGATTGGCATTCGGTACCGCTGCTCGAAGGCGTGCCATCGCTGGCGGGCGATGGCTTCGTGACCGGCGCATCGGGCCGCAACTGGGCCGCCTACGGCGCGGAGGTGGCCTTGGCCGGCTCGCTGCCCTCGCAGGCGCAAGCGCTCCTGAGCGATCCGCAGACCAGCGGTGGCCTGCTCGTGTCATGCGCGCCGGCTGCGGTGGACGCGGTACTCGCCGTCTTCGCGCGCCACGGGTTCGACGCGGCGGCAGTCATCGGCCGCGTCACGGCGTCGGGAGAAGGTCCGAAGCTGCGCGTGGCCTGAGCGGCGCCGAAAAAAACAAAGGGCCCTCGCATGAGGGCCCTTGTTCGATTGGTTGCGGGGGCAGGATTTGAACCTACGACCTTTGGGTTATGAGCCCAACGAGCTACCAGACTGCTCCACCCCGCGGCTGTGATGTGCGGTGATCGGCGAGCGCCGAATCACCGTTTGGTTGATCGCATCGCACGCGACCTCTTGGTCTTCGTGTCGATCCGCTCAACAACACTGTCCAAGGACAGCATTCGATGTTCTGGTTGCGGGGGCAGGATTTGAACCTACGACCTTTGGGTTATGAGCCCAACGAGCTACCAGACTGCTCCACCCCGCGATCGAAGAAAGAGAGTGTAGCACGGAACCGACCGTCGTCTCAACTTCTGACGACAGTCTTCGCAAGATTCAAAGGCCGGCCGCCTGCAACGACTGGAGAAAGCGATCAGCGTCCTGGAAGCCGATGACTCGCGCGCCAGCCAGTTCCTCCCCCTTGGGGTCGAAAAAGATCGTGCCGGGGGGGCCGAACAGCTTGAAGCGCTTGAGCAGTTCGCGGTCCTCGGCGTTGTTCGCCGTGACATCGGCCTTCAGCAACAGCGCGCCGGCGAGCTTCGCCTGCACGCGCGCATCGGTGAAGGTGAAGCGCTCCATCTCCTTGCAGGACACACACCAGTCGGCGTAGAAGTCCAGCATCACCGGCTTGCCGGCGGTGCGCAGCGCCTCGTCGAGCTCGGCGACGCTCTTGACCTTGTGGAAGTTCACCCCGACCGGCTCGCCAGCGGATACCGCCGCGGCTGCGCCCTTGCCCGCGCCAAGGACACCCGCCAAGGGCTTCAGCGTGTCGGTGCCTCCAGCGGCGACGCCAATGAACTGCGACACGCCGAACACCATCGCCGCGACGGCGGCGCTCTTGCGCAGCCACACGCGAGGCGTGTTGGCCTCGACGCGCTGGAAAAGCCCCAGCAGCGCGGCCAGCGCGATCAACAGCGCCCCCCAGAGCAGCTGCGCGACGACCGCCGGCAGCACCGGCTGCACGATCCACAGCGCGACCGACAGCAGCAGCAGCCCGAAGAAATACTTGACCGTTTCCATCCAGGGTCCGGCGCGCGGCAGGAGCGTGCCCGCCGACAGGCCGAGCAGCAGCAGCGGGACGCTCATGCCCCAGGCCAGCGCGAACAGCGCCAGGCCGCCGACCGCCACATTGCCGGTCTGGCTGATGTAGAGCAGCGCGCCGGCCAGCGGCGCCGCGACGCAGGGGCTCACGATCAGCGCGGAGAGTGCGCCCATCACGAAGACGCTGAAGAACTTGCCGGCGGGCAAGCGCTGGGTTGCATCGGACACGCCGCCGGTGAAGCGGCTGGGCAACTGGATCTCGTAGACGCCGAACATTGACAGCGAGAAGCCGATCAGGAGCAGCGCGAACAGCGTCAGCACCCAGGGCTTCTGGAGGTAGGCCGCCAGGCCGCCGCCTGCGAGGCCCGCCGCGACGCCCAGCGCCGTGTACAGCAGCGCCATGCCCAGCGAGTAGCTGAAGGCCAGGAAGAAGCCGCGCGCCCGCGACGGCGTGCCGCCCTGGCCGACGATGATCGACGACAGAATGGGGAGCATCGGCAGCACGCACGGCGTCAGCGACAACAGCACGCCGGCCGCGAAGAACGCGCCGATGACCAGCCACAGGCGGCCGGAAGCCAGCACCTCGTCCAGCGGGGAACTTGAACGAGACGCCGCGGCGCCTGCGACCGCGCCTTCGGCGTTGCCGGTCGCCGCGGCTGCCGGCGTCGACGCCACCGCGTTCGATACGCCGAAACCGCTCAGCGCGTCCGGCGCCGCACCGATCTTCACGCCGCCATCGCCGCCGAAGCCCTTCAGGCCCAGCGTCAGCTCGCTCTTCATCGGCGGATAGCACAAGCCCTTGTCCGCGCAGCCTTGGCCGGTCAGCACCAGCTTCAGCGGCGCCGCCTGCAGCGCCGTCACCGGCACCTTGATGCTCAGCCGGTCGCGGTAGGTTTCGACTTCCTTCTGGAAGGTCTCATCGAACTTGCGCTTGGGCGTCGGCCAGGCGATGTCGCCCAGCGTCGCGCCCGCCGGCTCCAGCTTGAACTGGTCGCGATACATGTAATAGCCGGGCGCGATCGTGAAGTTCAGCTGGAACTCGCGATCGCCGGTCAACTGCACGTCGACCTTGAAGGCCTGGTCCGGGTCGAGGAAATCGTCGGCGCGGGCCGGGATGGCCAGCAGCGCCGAGGCCAGGGTCAGCAACAGGACCAGCGCCGGCATCAGGCGTCGCATCAAGGCAAGAGGGGTCATGAACGCGGGACGCGTGCGGCTTCGTGGACCGCGTCGTCGAGAGATCGGAAAGGCGCGAAGCTTAGCGCCAAGCGGCACGGCCTGTCGTTGGACAGGCGCCATGCCCGGTCTGCGCTGCGCGTATCGCGGATACACAAGAAAAAAGGCCAGCATTGCTGCTGGCCTTCATGCGCTTGGGCAAGTCGCTGATTATTCAGCGGCGTCGCCTTCAGCCGCTTCCGGACGATCAACCAGTTCGACGTACGCCATCGGGGCGTTGTCGCCGACACGGAAGCCCATCTTCAGGATGCGGGTGTAGCCGCCCGGACGGGTGGCGAAACGGGGGCCCAGCTCGTTGAACAGCTTGACGACGATGTCGCGGTCACGCAGGCGGTTGAACGCCAGGCGACGGTTGGCGACGGTCGGTTCCTTGGCCAGGGTGATCAGCGGCTCGACGATGCGACGCAGTTCCTTGGCCTTGGGCAGCGTGGTCTTGATCGCCTCGTGTTGCAGCAGCGAGACCGCCATGTTGCGGAACATCGCGGCGCGGTGTTCGCTGGTGCGGTTCAGTTTGCGGAGGCCGTTACGGTGGCGCATGGTGCTTTCCTTTCCTTCAGTTATTGCCGGCAGCCGGATCAGGTACTGCCGGGGGCACCGGACGGGTCCTCAGACCCGCCCTCTTTCAAAAAATCAACGCTTGTCGAGACCCTGGGGCGGCCAGTTCTCGAGACGCGAGCCCAGGGTCAGGCCGCGCGAGGCGAGCACTTCCTTGATCTCGTTGAGCGACTTGCGACCCAGGTTCGGGGTCTTCAGCAGCTCGGTCTCGGTGCGCTGGATCAGGTCACCGATGTAATAGATGTTCTCGGCCTTCAGGCAGTTGGCCGAGCGCACGGTCAGCTCGAGCTCGTCGACCGGACGCAGCAGGATCGGATCGAAGCTGCTGGAACGGGCGGCCGGCGCCTGGTCGAAGACGTCGACCAGATCGGTGCCTTGCAGCTGGGCGAAGACGGCCATCTGCTCGACCAGGATCTTGGCCGAGGCGCGGATCGCTTCTTCCGGGCTGATCGCGCCGTTGGTCTCGATCTCCATGACCAGCTTGTCCAGGTCGGTACGCTGCTCGACGCGGGCGTTCTCGACGGCATAGCTGACGCGCTTGACCGGGCTGAACGAGGCGTCCAGCACGATGCGACCGATGGCCTTGGTCGGCTCGTCGCCATAGCGGCGCATGTTGCCAGGCACGTAGCCGCGGCCCTTCTCGACCTTGATCTGCATGTCCAGCTTGCCGCCTTGCGACAGGTGGGCGATGACGTGCTCAGGGTTGATGATCTCGACGTCGTGCGGGGTCTGGATGTCAGCGGCGGTGACGGGGCCTTCGCCTTCCTTGCGCAGGACCAGCGTCACTTCCTCACGGTTGTGCAGGCGGAACACCACGCCCTTCAGGTTCAGCATGATGTGGACCACATCTTCCTGAACGCCGTCGATGGCGGAGTACTCGTGCAGCACGCCCGCGATCGTCACTTCCGTCGGCGCATAACCCACCATCGAGGACAGCAGCACACGGCGCAGGGCGTTGCCCAGGGTGTGGCCATAGCCGCGTTCGAACGGCTCCAGGATCACCTTGGCGCGATGACCGCCCAGGGGCTCCACAGTGATGGATTTGGGTTTGAGCAGATTCGTTTGCATGAGGTCTTTCTTTCAATACCCTCGGTTCGTTACACCGATAAGGCTGAGGGACCAACCAGGCGCGCCCAATACAGCTGACGACGCCCGGACGAGGAAAAGCCGAGCAGGCCCCTGCGGGGCCGCTCGGCAGGCACGAAAGAATTAACGCGAGTACAACTCAACGATCAGCGATTCGTTGATCTCGGCGCCGAACTCGTCGCGATCCGGCGTCTTCTTGAAGACGCCTTCCATCTTGGTGGCGTCGACGGCCACCCAGGCCGGCAGGCCGATCGACTCGGCCAGCTTCAGGCTGTCGACGATGCGCAGCTGCTTCTTGGCCTTCTCGCGCACGGCGACGACGTCACCGGCCTTCACCAGGTAGGAAGCGATGTTCACGACCTCGCCGTTCACCGTGATGCTCTTGTGCGAGACCAGCTGGCGGGCTTCCGCGCGCGTCGAGCCGAAGCCCATGCGATAGACGACGTTGTCTAGGCGCGATTCCAGCAGGACCAGCAGGTTCACACCGGTCGAGCCCTTGCGGCGCTCGGCTTCGGCGAAGTAGCGGCGGAACTGGCGCTCCAGCACGCCGTACATGCGCTTGACCTTCTGCTTCTCGCGCAGCTGCAGACCGAAGTCGGAGGTACGCTGGCCCGAAGTACGGCCGTGCTGGCCGGGCTTGGTGTCGAACTTGGCCTTGTCGCTGATGGCGCGGCGGGCGCTCTTCAGGAACAGGTCGGTGCCTTCACGGCGGGAAAGTTTGGCCTTCGGGCCGAGGTAACGTGCCACTTTGCGTGTCCTTCATCAATCTGACGCGCGCCCGGAGACATTCCAGGTTGCGCGCGAGTCCGGCCAGTGTTTTTGTAGGCTCGGACGGTGGGCTTCAAGAAGTCGAAGACTTCGGCTGAGGGGCGTTTCCACCATCCTCAGCAAAACGGCCGGCTGGCACTGACGCGCCAGCCGGCTGGATCTGATCGAATCAGCGATTATCGCACTGATTGCGATCGCTCTGCGCAAGCGCTTAGATGCGGCGACGCTTCTGCGGACGGCAGCCGTTGTGCGGCACCGGCGTCACGTCGGAGATCGAGTTGATGCGGATGCCCAGCGCGGCCAGGGCACGCACCGAGGATTCGCGACCCGGGCCGGGGCCCTTGATCTTGACGTCCAGGTTCTTGATGCCCTGCTCCTGAGCGGCACGGCCGGCCACTTCGGCAGCCACCTGGGCCGCGAAGGGAGTCGACTTGCGCGAGCCCTTGAAGCCCTGGCCGCCCGAGGAGGCCCAGGACAGCGCACCACCTTGACGATCGGTGATCGTGATGATGGTGTTGTTGAACGACGCGTGCACGTGGGCGATGCCGTCGGCAACGTTCTTCCGAACCTTCTTGCGAACGCGCTGGGCAGCCGAGTTATTGGGTGCTTTTGCCATGGTTTGCTTTCTTCAGATGCCGCCGATTACTTCTTGCCGGTCGCCGCCGACTTGCGCGGACCCTTGCGGGTACGGGCATTCGTGCGGGTACGCTGGCCGCGCACCGGCAGGCCACGGCGATGGCGGAAGCCACGATAGCAACCCAGGTCCATCAGGCGCTTGATGTTGATGGACATCTCGCGACGCAGGTCGCCTTCGATGGTCAGGCGGCCCACTTCCTCACGGATCTTTTCCAGATCGGAGTCGGTCAGGTCCTTGACCTTCTTGTCCAGCGGAATGCCGCAGCTGTTGCAGATCTTCTGCGCGGTCGTACGGCCAATGCCGTAGATCGAGGTCAGACCGATCTCGGTGTGCTTGTGCGGCGGAATGTTGATACCAGCAATACGTGCCATGTGCGTCCTCTAATTCGCTTGCAGTCGTGAGGCCAATCAGCCTTGGCGCTGCTTGTGGCGGGGATCGGTACAGATCACACGCACCACGCCATTACGACGGATGATCTTGCAATTGCGGCACATCTTCTTGACGGATGCCGAAACTTTCATGGTCTGCTCCTTGACCTACTCTGTTCGCTCAATCAGCGTTAATCCGGGGGGTTGCTAAAAAGCTCACTTCGCCCGGAACACGATGCGAGCACGACTCAAATCGTACGGTGTCAATTCCACAGTCACCTTGTCGCCTGGGAGGATTCGGATGTAGTGCATCCGCATCTTCCCGGAAATGTGACCGAGAACGACGTGACCGTTCTCCAGCTTGACTCGGAAGGTTGCATTCGGGAGGTTCTCGAGAATCTCGCCTTGCATCTGAATGACGTCGTCTTTCGCCATACCTTCGATACTTGCCGAATTGGGTCTGAATGTTTACCTAGCCTGGTGCATCAGTTGGCCTTGAAGCTGGCCTTCTTCAGCAGGGACTCATACTGCTGGCTCATCACGTAGGACTGGACCTGCGCCCAGAAGTCCATCGTGACGACCACGATGATCAACAGCGACGTGCCACCGAAATAGAACGGGACGTTGTACTTCAGCGTCAGGAACTCAGGCAGCAGGCACACGCCGGTGATGTACACCGCCCCGGCCAGCGTCAGCCGGGACAGGATCTTGTCGATGTGCCGAGCCGTCTGGTCACCGGGACGGATCCCGGGGATGAACGCACCGCTCTTCTTCAGGTTGTCTGCGGTCTCACGGCTGTTGAACACCAGCGCCGTGTAGAAGAAGCAGAAGAACACGATCGCAGCCGAATACAGCAGCACATAGATCGGTTGTCCCGGACGCAGCGCATCCGCGATGTCCTTCAGCCAGCGCATGCTGTCGCCAGTCGCGAACCAGCTCACCAGCGTGGTGGGCAGCAAGATGATCGACGACGCGAAGATCGGCGGAATCACACCCGACATGTTCAGCTTTAGCGGCAGATGCGAACTCTGGCCACCGTAGACCTTGTTCCCGACCTGACGCTTCGCGTAGTTCACCAGGATCTTGCGCTGGCCACGTTCGACGAACACGACCAGGTAAGTCACCGCGGCCACGATCACGATCACGATCAGGCACGAGAACACGCTCATCGCACCGGTACGAACCAGCTCGAGCAGGCCGCCGATGGCGCCTGGCAGACCAGCGGCGATGCCGCCGAAGATCAGGATCGAGATGCCGTTGCCCAGACCGCGCTCGGTGATCTGCTCACCCAGCCACATCAGGAACATCGTGCCGGCCACCAGACTGGTCACCGCGGTGATGCGGAAACCGAAGCCCGGGCTCAACACCAGCCCCGGAGAGCTCTCCAGAGCGAACGCGATGCTCAGACTCTGGAAGATCGCCAGGCCCAGCGTGCCGTAGCGCGTGTACTGCGTGATCTTGCGACGCCCCGCCTCGCCTTCCTTCTTCAGCGCTTCCAGGCTCGGCACCACGTAGGTCATGAGCTGCATGACGATCGAGGCCGAGATGTAGGGCATGATGCCCAGCGCGAAGACGGTGAAGCGCGACAGCGCACCGCCCGAGAACATGTTGAACAGGCTCAGGATCCCGCCCTGCTGGCCCTTGAACAGCTGCTGAAGCTGCGCCGGATCGATACCGGGCACGGGGATGTGCGCCCCGATGCGGTAAACCACCAGCGCGAGGACCAGGAACACCAGCCGGCGACGCAGGTCGCCGAACTTGCCGCTCTTGGCCAACTGGGATGCGTTGCTTGCCACTGCCGCCTAGTCCTGTGCTTGGCTGATTAAGCGACGGAGCCGCCGGCGGCTTCGATTGCCGCCTTCGCGCCGGCCGTCACGCCCAGACCCTTGATCGACACCTTGCGGGTGATCTCGCCGGACTTGATGACCTTCACCGACTTCGCCAGCTCCGACACCAGGCCGACAGCCTTCAGCGTCAGCAGGTCGATTTCATCGCCGGTCAGCTGGTTCAGTTCCGACAGCGTCACTTCCGCGTTGAACGGACGAGCCAGGGACTTGAAACCACGCTTGGGCAGGCGACGCTGCAGCGGCATCTGGCCGCCTTCGAAGCCGACCTTGTGGAAGCCACCGGCGCGCGACTTCTGACCCTTGTGACCACGGCCGGCGGTCTTACCCAGACCCGAGCCGATGCCACGGCCCACGCGACGCTTGGCGTGCTTGGCACCAGCGGCGGGCTTGATGGTATTGAGTTGCATCTTCTATTCCTCGTCGATGCTGTGCTTACAGCACCTGCACCAGGTAGGCGATCTTGTTGATCATGCCGCGCACCGCGGGCGTGTCTTCCAGCGTCTTCGTGCTGTTCAGCTTGCGAAGACCCAGGCCGACGACCGTCGCGCGATGGTCGGCGCGGCAGCCGATCGGGCTGCGGACCAGCTTGACCGTGAGCGTTTTCTTGTCAGACATCTCGATCTCCTGGCGCTCAGTTGAAGATTTCTTCAACCGTCTTGCCGCGCTTGGCCGCCACTTGGGCGGGCGTGGAGCAGCGCTTGAGCGCGTCCAGCGTGGCACGAACCATGTTGTAGGGGTTGGTCGAACCGTGGCTCTTGGTCACGATGTCGGTCACGCCCATCACTTCGAAGACAGCGCGCATCGGGCCGCCAGCGATCACGCCGGTACCGGCGGGAGCCGGAGCCATGATCACGTGCGCCGCGCCGTGCTCACCCACCACGTTGTGCTGGATGGTGCCGTTCTTCAGGGCGACCTTGATCATGTTGCGGCGGGCCGATTCCATCGCCTTCTGCACGGCGACGGGCACTTCCTTGGCCTTGCCCTTGCCCATGCCGATGCGGCCATCGCCATCACCGACCACGGTCAGCGCAGCGAAGGACAGCGTGCGGCCGCCCTTCACAACCTTCGTGACGCGGTTGACCGCGATCATCTTTTCCTTCAGGCCGTCGTCGTTGCCTTCGGTCTGAGCGCGGGGTTGAAACTTTGCCATTTCCTAATCCTTTGAGCGTCAGAACTGCAGGCCGGCTTCGCGAGCGGCTTCAGCCAGGGCCTTGACACGGCCGTGGTAGGCGAAGCCCGAACGGTCGAAAGCCACCTTCTCGACGCCAGCGGCCTTCGCCTTCTCGGCGATGCGCTTGCCGATCAGGCTCGCGGCGGCCACGTTGCCACCCTTGCCGGACAGCTGCGTGCGCACTTCCTTCTCGGCGGTCGAAGCGGAAGCCAGCACGCGCTGACCGTCTTCGGAGATGACCGAGGCGTAGATGTGCAGGTTCGAGCGGAAGACCGTCAGACGGGCCACGCGCTGCAGGGCGATGCGGGCACGCGTTTGACGCGAACGACGCAGGCGTTGTTCCTTCTTGTTCAGCATGGCGCGGCTCCTTACTTCTTCTTGGTCTCTTTGAGGGAGACCTTCTCGTCGGCGTAACGGATGCCCTTGCCCTTGTAGGGCTCCGGCGGACGGATCGCGCGCACTTCGGCAGCGATCTGGCCGACGACCTGGCGATCCGCACCCTTGATCAGGATTTCCGTCTGGGTCGGGCACTCGACCTTGATACCAGCCGGCATGTCCTTGACCACCGGATGCGAGAAACCGATCTGCAGGTTCAGCTTCTGGCCTTGGGCCTGGGCACGGAAGCCCACGCCAACCAGGTTCAGCTTCTTCTCGAAGCCCTTGCTGACGCCGTTGACCATGTTGTTCAGCAGCGCGCGCATCGTGCCGCTCATCGCATCGGCTTCAGCCGATTCGTTGACCGGGACGAAAGTCAGCTTGCCGCCTTCCAGCTTGACCGTGACCAGCGGATTCGCGGCCACGAACAGGGTGCCCTGGGCACCCTTGACGCTGATCTTCTCAGCGGCGATCGTCGCTTCCACGCCTTGCGGGAGGACGACCGGCATTTTTCCAACGCGGGACATTGTCTGTCTCTCCTTGGCTTAGGCGACGTAGCAAAGCACTTCGCCGCCGACACCGGCTTGACGTGCCTTGCGGTCGGTCATCACACCCTTCGGGGTCGTGACGATCGCCACGCCCAGGCCATTCATGACCTGGGGAATGTCGTGGCGGCCCTTGTAGATGCGCAGGCCGGGACGGCTCACGCGCTCGATGCGCTCGATCACCGGACGACCGGCGTAATACTTCAGCGCGATCTCGAGCTCGGGGCGGGCAGCATCGCCACGCACCGCGAAATCGTCGATATAGCCTTCATCCTTCAGGACCTTGGCGATCGCGACCTTCAGCTTCGACGAAGGCATCACGACGCTGGCCTTCTCAACGCTCTGGGCGTTGCGAATGCGGGTCAGCATATCGGCGATAGGATCACTCATGCTCATACGAAATCTCCTAAACCTGCCGATTACCAGCTGGCCTTGACGACACCGGGGATGTCGCCCTTGAAGGCCAGCTCACGAATCTTGTTACGAGCCAGGCCGAACTTGCGGAACGTGCCACGGGGGCGGCCGGTCAGTTCGCAGCGGTTGCGCTGGCGGGTCGGGTTGGCGTTCCGGGGCAGCTTCTGCAGCTCCAGGCGGGCCAGATAGCGCTCTTCGTCCGACTTCTTGCTGTCGTCGATGATGGCCTTCAGTTCCGCGTACTTCTTGGCGTACTTGGCGACCAGTTGGGCGCGCTTCAGCTCACGTTGCTTGATCGAGAGTTTTGCCACGGGTCACCTCAGTTCTTGAACGGGAACTTGAACGCAGCCAGCAGAGCCTTGGCTTCGTCGTCCGTCTTGGCCGTCGTCGTGATGCTGATGTTCAGACCACGCAGAGCATCCACCTTGTCGTATTCGATTTCGGGGAAGATGATCTGTTCCTTGACGCCGATGTTGTAGTTGCCGCGACCGTCGAACGAACGACCGGAGATACCGCGGAAGTCACGCACGCGCGGCAGGGCCACGGTGACGAAACGGTCCAGGAATTCGTACATCGTGGCGCCACGCAGGGTCACCATGCAGCCGATGGGCACGCCGTCACGGATCTTGAAGCCGGCGATCGCCTTCTTCGACTTGGTGACGACAGGCTTCTGGCCGGCGATCTTGGTCAGGTCGCCCACGGCGTGGTCCATGACCTTCTTGTCGGCGACCGCCTCGCTCACGCCCATGTTCAGCGTGATTTTGGTGATGCGCGGCACTTCCATCACGGACTTGTAGCCGAACTTCTCGGTCAGACCCGGGACGACCTTCTCGCGATAGAACTCTTGCAAACGAGCCATGTCTTACCCCTTAGGCCTTGATCTCTTCGCCGGTCGACTTGAACACGCGCACCCGCTTGCCATCCGCGCCGAGCTTGATGCCCACGCGATCGGCCTTGCCGGCAGCGGCGTTGAAGATCGCCACGTTGGATTGATGGATGGGCATGGACTTGTCGACGATGCCGCCAGTCGTGCCCTTCAGCGGGTTCGGCTTGACGTGCTTTTTGACGACGTTGATGCCTTCGACCACGACATGGTCGGCATCGACGCGCAGCGTCACGGTGCCGCGCTTACCCTTGTCGCGGCCGGTCAGGACGATGACCTCGTCGCCTGTGCGAATCTTGTTCATGGCAATACCTTTGTCTGAGCGGGGCTTAGAGCACCTCAGGCGCCAGCGACACGATCTTCATGAAGCGCTCGGTACGCAGTTCACGCGTGACCGGGCCGAAGATGCGGGTGCCGATGGGCTCCAGCTTGGCGTTCAGCAGCACGGCGGCATTGCCGTCGAACTTGACCAGGGAGCCGTCCTGGCGGCGCACACCCTTGGCAGTGCGCACGACCACCGCGTTGTAGACCTCGCCCTTCTTGACGCGGCCGCGCGGAGCAGCTTCCTTGATGCTGACCTTGATGATGTCGCCAATATGCGCATAGCGACGCTTGGAACCACCAAGCACCTTGATGCACATGACGGACTTGGCGCCAGTGTTGTCCGCGACGTCGAGTCGCGATTGCATTTGGATCATGTCTGTCCCCAACTTTTCCCGCTCAGGCAACTGCGACCATCGCAGCCATCCAGAGAGCGGTCAGTCTTGGGCCCGTAAGCCAATCACCTGTCACCTTGCGGCGACCCGCGTCTGGCCTAAATGGGCAAGAAACCTAGAACCGAAGGCGGCGCGTTTCAGGAGCGGGCCCCGAAACCCCGTTGAGCAACGGAGCCACCATTCGGCGAAGCTGCGGATTATGCGCGAAGCACAATCTGCCTGTCAACTGGCGGATTTAGCTGTCAGAGCGCCTGCGCCTGCTTGAGCAGCGTGCCGGCGTCACTGACCTCGAACTTGCCGGGCGCCTCGATGTTCAGCGTCTTGACGACACCGTCCTTGACCAGCATCGAGTAGCGCTGCGAGCGCAGACCCATGCCGCGGGCGACCAGGTCCAGCGTCAGACCCGTGGCCTGCGTGAAAGCCGCGCTGCCGTCAGCCATCATGCGAACCTTGCCCGCTGTCTTCTGTTCGCGCCCCCAAGCGCCCATCACGAATGCGTCGTTCACCGAGATGCACCAGATCTCGTCGACGCCCGCGGCCTTGAATGCGTCGGCCTGGGCCACGTAGCCCGGAACATGCTGCGCGGAGCACGTCGGCGTGAAAGCGCCCGGCAGCGCGAAGATCGCCACGGTCTTGCCTGCGGTCAGCTTCTCGATGTCAAAGCTGTTCGGACCGAGCGAGCAACCCTCGCCCTCGACTTCGATGAATTCCTGCAGATTGCCGGCCGGCAGTCGATCGCCCACTTTCAGCATGACGCACTCCTGATAGATGTTGTGAAGAAAAGGAAAGCGGCAGAGTGTGCCGCGAAAAATGAAAAATGGCTGCACACCGGGATTACCGGCGTACAGCCATTCATGTGCCGGAGAACGGAGCGCTCCCGGCTGGCGCCGCCACGAGGGCGGCGCAGGCGATCAGACCAGCTGAGCCTTCTCGACCAGGCGGGTCACCACCCAGCTCTTGGTCTTGGACAGCGGACGACCTTCAGCGATCTCGACCACGTCACCCATCTTGTACTCGCCCTTTTCGTCATGGGCGTGGTACTTGCGGGAACGAGCCACGATCTTGCCGTAGAGCTCGTGCTTGGCACGGCGCTCGACCAGCACGGTGACGGTCTTGGCGCGCTTGTCGCTGACGACGCGACCGATCAGGGTGCGGGTGTTCTTCTCTTGAGCTTGCGTCATTTCGCGGCTCCCTTCTTCTCGGCCAGGATGGTCTTGGCGCGGGCGATGTCACGACGCGTCTTGCCCAGCACCGAGGTGTTGGTCAGTTGTTGCGTCGCCTTTTGCATGCGCAGACCAAAGTGGGCCTTCAGCAGATCGGTGACTTCCTTCTTCAGGGCAGCCACGTCCTTCGCGCGCAGTTCAGATGCTTTCATGGGGTGTTCTCCAATCAGGCGCCGAGCTGGCGGGTCACGAAGGTGCAGCGCAGGGGCAGCTTGGCAGCGGCCAGCGTGAACGCTTCGCGCGCCAGAGCCTCAGGCACGCCATTGACCTCGTAGAGCACCTTGCCGGGCTGGATCTCAGCCACGTAGTACTCCGGGTTGCCCTTGCCGTTACCCATACGGACTTCGGCAGGCTTTTGCGAGATCGGCTTGTCCGGGAAGATGCGGATGAAGATCCGGCCACCGCGCTTGATGTGACGCGAGATGGCACGGCGAGCCGCTTCGATCTGGCGGGCCGTGATGCGGCCGCGCTCGGTGGCCTTCAGGCCGAAGTCACCGAAAGCGACGGTCGCGCCGCGGGTCGCAACACCAGTGTTGCGGCCCTTTTGCTCCTTGCGATATTTGCGACGAGCGGGTTGCAGCATGTTGAGTTCTCCTTACGCCTGGCCGCCGTCAGCGGCGGGCTTGCGCACCACACGCTTCGCAGCAGGCTTGTCGCCGCCTTCGGCAGGCTTGTCGCCACGACCACGGCCACCCGGCGCGCCCGGACGGGCATTGCGACGGGGACGACGATCATCTTCGGCACCCGGGGGGGTGTTGATCACGGGGGCCTCGCCATTGGCCAGGCGGTCGCCGCGGTACACCCACACCTTGACGCCGATCACGCCGTAGGTGGTCTTGGCTTCGGAGAAGCCGTAATCAATGTCGGCCTTCAGGGTGTGCAGCGGCACACGACCTTCGCGATACCACTCGGTACGAGCGATTTCGATGCCGTTCAGACGGCCGGCGGACATGATCTTGATGCCCTGCGCGCCCAGGCGCATCGCGTTCTGCATCGCGCGCTTCATCGCGCGGCGGAACATGATGCGCTTCTCGAGCTGCTGGGTGATCGAGTCGGCGATCAGCTGGGCATCGATCTCGGGCTTGCGCACTTCTTCGATGTTGACCGCGACGGGCACGCCCAGACGCTTGGCCAGCTCGGCCTTCAGGTTCTCGATGTCCTCGCCCTTCTTGCCGATCACCACGCCCGGACGGGCCGAGAAGATCGTGATGCGGGCGTTCTTCGCAGGACGCTCGATCAGGATGCGCGAAACGGCGGCGTTCTTCAGCTTGGCCTTCAGGAAGTCGCGCACTTGCAGATCTTCGGCCAGCATGCTGGCGAAGTTCTGGTTGTTCGCGTACCAGCGCGACGCCCAGTTACGGGTGACGGGCAGGCGGAAGCCAGTCGGATGAATTTTCTGTCCCATAGTCTTCCTTCAGGCTCAGTTGCCGACGGTCACGTAGATATGGCAGGTCGGCTTGCTGATGCGATTGCCGCGGCCCTTGGCGCGCGCGGAGAACCGCTTCAGCGTGGTGCCCTGCTCCACGTAGATCGAAGTGACCTTCAGCTCGTCAATGTCGGCACCGTCGTTGTGCTCGGCATTGGCGATGGCCGATTCCAGCGCCTTCTTGATGATCAGCGCGGCCTTCTTCTGGGTGAACTCCAGGATGTTCAGCGCTTGATCCACCTTCTTGCCGCGGATCAGGTCCGCCACTAGGCGACCCTTATCGAACGACAGGCGGACGCCACGAACGATTGCTTTGGTTTCCATCGTCGTCATCCTTACTTCTTACCGGCCTTCTTGTCGGCCGGGTGGCCCTTGAAGGTGCGGGTCAGAGCGAATTCACCCAGCTTGTGGCCGACCATCTGGTCAGACACATAGACCGGCACGTGCTGCTTGCCGTTGTGCACAGCGATCGTCAGACCGATGAACTCGGGCAGGATCGTCGAGCGACGCGACCAGGTCTTGATGGGCTTCTTGTCCTTGATGGCAACGGCCTTGTCGACCTTGGCCATCAGGTGGTGATCCACGAAGGGACCCTTCTTGAGGGAACGAGTCATGTGGTCAACCCCTTACTTCTTGCGACGCGAGACGATGAAGGTCTGCGTGCGCTTGTTGTTGCGAGTGCGGTAGCCCTTCGTCAGGGTGTTCCACGGCGACACAGGGGCCTGACCTTCACCCGTACGACCCTCACCACCACCGTGCGGGTGGTCGACCGGGTTCATGGCGGTACCACGCACGGTCGGGCGGATGCCCTTCCAGCGGATGGCGCCGGCCTTGCCGTACTGGCGCAGGCTGTGCTCTTCGTTGCTCACTTCACCGATGGTGGCGCGGCAGTCGATGTGCACGCGGCGGACTTCGCCGGAGCGCAGACGGATCTGGGCGTACATGCCGTCACGGGCCATCAGCACGACCGACGTACCGGCGGAACGAGCGATCTGGGCACCCTTGCTCGGCAGCAGTTCCACGCAGTGGATCGTCGAACCCACCGGAATGTTGCGGATGGGCAGCGTGTTGCCGACCTTGATCGGGGCTTCCGCGCCGCTCAGGATCGAGGAACCGACTTCCAGGTTGCGCGGGGCGATGATGTAGCGACGCTCGCCGTCGGCATAGCACACCAGGGCGATGTGAGCCGTGCGGTTCGGGTCGTACTCGATGCGCTCGACCTTCGCCGGGATGCCGTCCTTGTTGCGACGGAAGTCCACCACGCGGTAGTGGTGCTTGTGACCACCGCCCTTGTGGCGCATCGTGATGTGACCGTTGTTGTTACGGCCAGACTTTTGCTTCTGGGGCTCGAGCAGCGAAGCCTCGGGAGCGCCCTTGTGCAGGTGCTTGTGCACCACCTTCACCACGCCACGACGGCCTGGCGAAGTCGGCTTGACTTTAACGACGGCCATTACGCAGCCTCCCCGGAGAAGTTGAGCTCCTGGCCAGCCTTCAGCGACACATACGCCTTCTTGACGTGGTCGCGACGGCCCAGACGGCCACCGAAGCGCTTGGTCTTGCCCTTGACGTTGACGATGTTCACCGCCTCGACTTCAACCTTGAACATCAGTTCAACGGCGGCCTTGACTTCAGGCTTCGTCGCGTCGCGCAGGACCTTGAACAGGACTTGGTTGTGCTTTTCGCCAGCCATCGTGGCCTTCTCGGACACGATCGGAGCGAGCAGCACCTTGGCCAGACGGCCGTCAGCAAACTTGGGCGCGCTCATGCCAGCATCTCCTTCAGTTGCTCGATCGCGGCCTTCGTCACCAGGACCTTCTTGTAGAAGACCAGCGACAGCGGATCGACGTAGCGCGGCTCGACGACCAGCACGTTGGCCAGGTTGCGCGAAGCCAGCAGCAGGTTGTCATCGACCTGGTCGGAGATGACCATGACGTGGTCCAGACCCATGCCCTTGAGCTTGGCGGCCAGGAGCTTGGTCTTCGGGGCTTCGATCGAGATCGAATCCACCACAGCCAGGCGGCCTTCGCGGGCCAGCTGCGACAGGATCGCGGCCATGCCGGCGCGGTACATCTTCTTGTTCAGCTTGTGCGAGAAGTTCTCGTCCGGCTTGTTCGGGAAGATGCGACCACCCCCACGCCACAGCGGCGAGGAAGTCATACCAGCACGCGCGTTGCCAGTGCCCTTCTGACGGAACGGCTTCTTCGTCGAGTGACGGACTTCAGCGCGGGTCAGCTGAGCGCGGGTGCCTTGACGGGCATTGGCCTGATAAGCCACGACCACCTGGTGCACCAGGGCTTCGTTGTAATCACGAGCGAAAAGGGTGTCGGGAGCGTCGACCTTCGACGTCGCCTGACCCTGCTCATTCAGGAGCTCGAGTTGCATCAGTTGGCTCCCTTCTTGACCTTGACCTTGACGGCCGGACGGATCACGACGAACCCTTCCTTCGCGCCAGGAACGGCACCACGGACCAGCACCAGCTGGCGGGCTTCGTCGATGCGGACCACGTCCAGGTTCTGGACGGTCACGGTGACGTCGCCGAGGTGGCCGGACATCTTCTTGCCCGGGAACACGCGGCCCGGATCCTGCGCCATCGAGATGGAGCCAGGAACGTTGTGCGAGCGGCTGTTACCGTGCGAAGCGCGCTGCGAACCGAAGTTGTGGCGCTTGATGGTGCCTGCGAAGCCCTTGCCGATCGAGGTGCCCTGCACGTCGACCAGTTGGCCGGCGGCGAACAGCGTCACGGGGACTTGAGCGCCGGCCTTGTATTCGGCGGCGACCGCGGCATCCACGCGGAATTCCTTGATGATTTCACCGGCTTCGACGCCAGCCTTGGCGAGGTGACCCGCTTCCGGCTTCGTGACACGGGACGCCTTGCGCGCGCCGTAGGTCACTTGAATGGCGCTGTAGCCGTCGGACTCTTCGGTCTTGATCTGGGTCACGCGGTTGTTGGACACGTCCAGCACGGTCACGGGGACGGTATCGCCGTCGACCGTGAACACACGCATCATGCCCACCTTGCGGCCCAGCAATCCGAGACGATTGCTAAGACTCATGGTTTTCTCCTGACCCCGAACGCGCCGACGGAGACACCGCCCCGCGCCTGAAGTCATTTCACACACCCGACATCGATTGGCCGGGCCGACAAGCACCGCTCCTTCGTTGAGGACAGGGGTAAAGGCCCCGACACCCCTCCGACGGCGATGCGACGAAGCCGCACCAGGAAACCCCGGCGCGGAAAAGCTGCGGAGTATAGCGTCAACCCTGATCGCACCGCAAGCGAGCCGCTCGCGCTCCAAAGAAAAAGGCGACCCGAAGGTCGCCTTCCTGATGGCTGCCGGATCGCTCCGGCGGCCTGGCCGCATTACTGCAGCTTGATCTCGACGTCCACGCCAGCCGGCAGGTCCAGCTTCATCAGCGCGTCGACCGTCTTGTCGGTCGGATCGACGATGTCCATCAGACGCTGGTGGGTGCGGATTTCAAACTGGTCGCGCGAGGTCTTGTTGACGTGCGGCGAACGCAGGATGTCGAAACGCTCCTTGCGGGTCGGCAGGGGCACGGGGCCCTTGACGATCGCGCCGGTGCGCTTGGCGGTGTCCACGATTTCCAGCGCCGATTGGTCGATCAGCTTGTAATCGAAGGCCTTCAGCCGGATGCGGATCTTTTGCTTGGTAGACATGACTTTTCCTTCAAAGAGCGACGCAATGCCACAGGCATCGCGGAGGCAGCATTGGCGCCGCCGAGTACCGAGCGCGCCGCCCACCGAAGCTGGCGGCGCCCTTCACCGGCACCCAGCGGGTACCAGCAAAAGATTTACTCGATGATGGTGGCCACGACGCCCGAGCCGACGGTACGACCGCCTTCACGGATGGCGAAGCGCAGACCTTCTTCCATGGCGATCGGAGCGATCAGCTTCACGGTGATGCTGACGTTGTCGCCCGGCATGACCATTTCCTTGTCCTTCGGCAGCTCCACGGCACCAGTCACGTCCGTCGTGCGGAAGTAGAACTGGGGACGGTAGTTGTTGAAGAACGGGGTGTGACGGCCGCCTTCTTCCTTGCTCAGCACGTAGATCTCAGCAGTGAAGTGCGTGTGCGGCTTGATCGTGCCCGGCTTGGCCAGCACTTGGCCGCGCTCGACGTCCTCGCGCTTGGTGCCGCGCAGCAGGATGCCCACGTTGTCGCCCGCCTGACCCTGGTCCAGCAGCTTGCGGAACATTTCCACGCCGGTGACGGTGGTCTTCTGCAGATCGCGGATGCCCACGATCTCGATTTCCTCGCCGACCTTGATGATGCCGCGCTCGACGCGACCAGTCACCACCGTGCCACGGCCCGAGATCGAGAACACGTCTTCCACCGGCAGCAGGAACGCACCGTCCACCGCGCGCTCAGGCGTGGGGATGTAGCTGTCCAGCGCGTCGGCCAGGCGCATGATCGCCTGCTCGCCCAGGTCGCCCTTGTCACCTTCCAGCGCCAGCTTGGCCGAACCCTTGATGATCGGGGTGTCGTCGCCCGGGAAGTCGTACTTGCTCAGCAGCTCGCGGACTTCCATTTCCACCAGCTCCAGCAGCTCGGCGTCGTCCACCATGTCGCACTTGTTCAGGAAGACGATGATGTACTTCACACCGACCTGACGCGCCAGCAGGATGTGCTCGCGAGTCTGGGGCATCGGGCCGTCAGCGGCCGAGCACACCAGGATCGCGCCGTCCATCTGCGCCGCGCCCGTGATCATGTTCTTCACATAGTCAGCGTGGCCCGGGCAGTCAACGTGCGCGTAGTGGCGGTTGGCCGTCTCGTACTCGACGTGCGCGGTGTTGATCGTGATGCCACGGGCCTTTTCTTCCGGCGCCGCGTCGATCTGGTCGTAGGCCTTGGCTTCGCCGCCGAACTTGGCCGCCAGCACGGTCGCGATCGCGGCCGTCAGCGTCGTCTTGCCGTGGTCAACGTGACCAATCGTGCCCACGTTCACGTGCGGCTTGGTACGTTCAAACTTACCCTTTGCCATTTCAATTCTCCAAAAAGAGCATTCGCCCGGTCTGTTGGTTTAGCGTTTCCGCAGCATCCTGATTCCCCGGCGACCGGCAACCGAGGGGACTTGCTGCGAAGACGAATCGATGATCGAGAAACAGATGAGCCGGCGCTCGAGAGCACCGGCTCAGTTCATCACTTCGCGCGAGCGGTGATGATCGCGTCGGCGACGTTCTTCGGAGCTTCGCTGTAGTGCTTGAACTCCATCGTGTACGTCGCGCGGCCTTGCGTGGCCGAACGCAGCGAGGTCGAGTAGCCGAACATCTCGGACAGCGGCACTTCCGCCTTGATGATCTTGCCACCGCCGACCATGTCGTCCATGCCCTGCACCATGCCGCGACGGCTGGACAGGTCGCCCATCACCGTACCAGCATAGTCTTCCGGCGTTTCGACTTCCACGGCCATCATCGGCTCGAGGATGACCGGGCTGGCGCGACGGCAGGCTTCCTTGAAGCCCATCGAGGCGGCCATCTTGAACGCGTTTTCGTTCGAGTCCACGTCATGGTACGAACCGAAGGTCAGCGTGACCTTCACGTCCACGACCGGGTAGCCCGCCAGCACGCCGTTCGGCAGGCTGTCGATGACGCCTTTTTCCACCGCGGGGATGAACTCGCGAGGAACCACGCCGCCCTTGATGGCGTCGACGAATTCGAAGCCCTTGCCGGCTTCCTGCGGCTCGACCGAGAACACGACGTGACCGTACTGGCCCTTGCCGCCCGACTGACGCACGAACTTGCCTTCGACGTCGGTGACCGACTTGCGGATCGTTTCGCGGTAGGCCACCTGCGGCTTGCCGACGTTCGCTTCCACGCCGAATTCACGCTTCATGCGGTCGACGATGATTTCCAGGTGCAGCTCGCCCATGCCGGAAATGATGGTCTGGCCGGACTCTTCGTCGGTGCGCAGGCGGAAGGACGGGTCTTCGGCAGCCAGACGGCCCAGCGCGATACCCATCTTTTCCTGGTCGGCCTTGGTTTTGGGCTCGACGGCCTGCGAGATCACCGGCTCCGGGAACACCATGCGCTCGAGCGTGATGATGCTGTCCGGATCGCACAGGGTTTCGCCCGTGGTGACGTCCTTCAGGCCCACGCAGGCCGCGATGTCGCCCGCCAGAATTTCCTTGATTTCCTCACGCTGGTTGGCGTGCATCTGCAGGATCCGGCCGATGCGCTCCTTCTTGCCGCGCACCGGGTTGTAGACGGTCGCGCCCGACTGCAGCACGCCCGAATACACCCGCACGAAGGTCAGCTGACCCACATACGGGTCGGTCATCAGCTTGAAGGCCAGCGCCGAGAACTTCTCTTCGTCGGTACGCTGACGCGTGACCGGCTGGTCGTCTTCATCGGTGCCGGCAACCGGCGGGATGTCCAGCGGCGAGGGCAGGAAGTCGATGACGGCGTCCAGCATGCGCTGCACGCCCTTGTTCTTGAAGGCGGTGCCGCACAGCATCGGCTGGATCTCGGTCGCGATCGTGCGCTTGCGGATCGCCACCTTGATCTCTTCCTCGGTCAGGTCGCCCGTCTCGAGGTACTTGTTCATCAGCTCTTCGGTGGCTTCGGCTGCGGCCTCAACCATCTTCTCGCGCCATTCCTGAGCGACCTCGACCAGGTCGGCCGGGATGTCTTCGAAGGTGAACTTCATGCCCTGGGAAGCCTCGTCCCAGATGATGGCCTTCATCTTGAAGAGGTCCACCACGCCCTTGAAGTTCTCTTCCGCGCCGATGGGGATCACCACGGGCACCGGGTTGGCCTTCAGGCGGGTCTTCATCTGGTCGACGACCTTGAAGAAGTTCGCGCCGGTGCGGTCCATCTTGTTGACGAACGCGAGGCGGGGCACCTTGTACTTGTTGGCCTGGCGCCAGACGGTTTCCGACTGGGGCTGCACGCCACCGACGGCGCAATAGACCATGCATGCGCCGTCCAGGACACGCATCGAGCGCTCGACTTCAATGGTGAAGTCCACGTGCCCGGGGGTGTCGATGATGTTGAAGCGGTGCTCGGGGTAGGACATGTCCATGCCCTTCCAGAAGCAGGTCGTCGCGGCCGACGTGATCGTGATGCCGCGCTCTTGCTCCTGCTCCATCCAGTCCATCGTGGCGGCGCCGTCGTGCACTTCACCGATCTTGTGGTTCACACCGGTGTAGTACAGGATGCGTTCGGTCGTCGTGGTCTTACCGGCATCGATGTGCGCCGAGATACCGATATTGCGGTAGCGCTCGATGGGGGTCTTGCGGGACATGGTGTCACTCCAAATGCATGGAGCCGCCATCGGGTCAGTAGTAACCCGAGGCGGCCAGAGAGGTCTTGATTAGAAGCGGAAGTGCGAGAACGCCTTGTTGGCGTCTGCCATGCGGTGGACTTCGTCGCGCTTCTTCATCGCGCCACCACGGCCTTCGGAGGCCTCCAGCAGTTCGTTGGCCAGACGTTGGGCCATCGACTTCTCACCACGCTTGCGCGCGGATTCCTTCAGCCAGCGCATGGCGAGGGCCAGACGGCGGACGGGGCGAACTTCCACGGGAACTTGGTAGTTCGCACCGCCAACGCGACGGGACTTCACTTCGACCATGGGCTTCACGTTGTTGATCGCGATCATGAAGACCTCGAGCGGATCCTTGCCGGACTTCTGCTCGACTTGCTCCAGGGCGCCGTAAATGATGCGCTCTGCGACGGCCTTCTTGCCCGATTCCATGATGACGTTCATGAACTTGGACAGATCAACGCTACCGAACTTCGGGTCCGGCAGGATCTCGCGCTTGGGTACTTCGCGACGACGTGGCATGGGATTCTTCCTTCAATGCTTCAGTTGGTCAGGGCTCTCGCCCCGCCGCGGATCTCCACCGACATCTGGGGGGATCCACTTACTCGGCTGCCGGTGCACCTGCACTCGGGCCGCAAAAATTCGATGACCTCTCGGCCACCAAGACCTGGGCTGATTAAGCCTTCTTCGGACGCTTGGCGCCGTACTTCGAACGCGCTTGCTTGCGGTCCTTCACGCCCTGCAGGTCCAGCGAACCGCGGACGATGTGGTAACGCACGCCCGGCAAGTCCTTGACACGACCGCCGCGCACGAGCACGACGCTGTGTTCCTGCAGGTTGTGACCTTCACCGCCGATGTACGAGATGACCTCGAAACCGTTGGTCAGGCGCACCTTGGCGACCTTACGAAGCGCCGAGTTCGGCTTCTTCGGGGTGGTGGTGTACACGCGGGTGCAGACGCCACGACGTTGCGGGCACGACTGCATGGCCGGCGACTTGGATTTCGTCACCTCGGTCTCACGACCGTGGCGAACGAGCTGATTGATGGTTGGCATAAGTAACTTGTTCCCGTTTGAAGTCACAACCCCAGCGCATCCTGGCCTTCTGGCACCGCATCAGATCGAGGCGTTCCACAAGCGACAAAAGCGCAGCACCTTGCGGCACCACGCTCGGATCAACCCCGGATCCGGTTCGAAACCTGGACCCCGGACGCATCAAGACATGCTGGAGAGCCGGCGATTGTAGGCGAGTTCAGCGAAATCGCACAAGGCGCTATGCTGCCGGACCCTATGACCGACGCTGTCTCCATCGCTCTTCCGCCGCTTCCGGCCAACACGGTCGCCCCCGGCCCACTGGTCATCCTGGACACGCAGATCGTCATGGACTGGCTGGTGTTCGATGAGCCCACCCTGTTGCCGCTCATCGCTGCAGTGGAGAGCCGGCACTTACATTGGGTCGCCACGGCGGCGATGAAGGCGGAGCTGCTGCACGTGATCGGGCGGGGCGTCGCGGCCCGCTATTCACCGGACCTCCAGCGCGTGGAGACGGCTTTCACGCAACATTGCCGATTCGTCGAGGAACCCTCCTTGAGCATCGCGCGCCCCCGATGCAGCGACACCGACGACCAGAAATTCATTGATCTTGGCCTGGCACTCGCCGCGACGGCACCGACCTGGCTGATCTCGCGTGATCGCGCCGTGTTGAAGGTGGCCAAGCGAGCCGCCCGGCTTGGACTGCCCATCCTCTCGCCAGCCGCCTGGCTGAAGCTGAACGCTGGATGAGCCGCGCGGCGTGGACGCTGGGCGCCCGCGCCGCGATGCGGGCAATGAAAAAGGCTGCCGCCCTTGCGGGACGGCAGCCTTCGGATGGTCGAGCCGCGGACGGCTCGACCCGGGTCGCTTCGATTACTCGCCAGTGCCGGCGTCGCTGGCCGCGTCGAGCGCGGACAGTTGCACCGCCGCCATTTCCTCGGCTTCCTGCATGGCGATGGAGCGGCGCTCGGCGTCGTCCATCTCTTCCTTGGCGCGGCGCGCCTGGTGGAAGGCCATGCCGGTACCGGCCGGGATCAGACGACCGACGATCACGTTCTCCTTCAGGCCACGCAGTTCGTCGCGCTTGCCCATGATCGCGGCTTCGGTCAGCACGCGGGTCGTTTCCTGGAACGACGCCGCGGAGATGAACGAGTCCGTCGACAGCGAGGCCTTCGTGATGCCCAGCAGCACATCAGCGTGCGTGGCGATCATCTTGCCCTCGCCGCGCAGGCGGTCGTTGGTGTCCAGCAGCTCCGAACGCTCGACCTGTTCGCCGGCGATGTAGGACGAGTCGCCCGGGTTGACGATCTGCACGCGGCGCAGCATCTGGCGAACGATCACCTCGATGTGCTTGTCGTTGATCTTCACGCCCTGCAGACGGTAGACGTCCTGCACTTCATCGACGATGTAGCGCGCCAGTTCCTCGATGCCCAGCAGGCGCAGGATGTCCTGCGGATCGGCCGGGCCGTCGACCACGAGTTCGCCGCGGTTCACCACCTGGCCTTCGTGCACCAGGATGTTCTTTTCCTTGGGCACCAGCAGCTCGTGCTTGCGGCCTTCCGGATCGGTGATCTCCAGGCGGACCTTGCCCTTGGTCTCCTTGCCGAACGAGACCGTGCCGGTCTGCTCCGCCAGGAAGCCGGCGTCCTTCGGCGAACGGGCTTCGAAGAGTTCCGCCACCCGCGGCAGACCGCCGGTGATGTCGCGGGTCTTCTGGCCTTCCACCGGGATACGCGCCAGCACTTCGCCCGGAGCGAGCTCCTGACCATCGCGCACCTGGATCAGCGCGCCGACCTGGAAGCCGATCGTCACCGAGTGATCGGTGCCGGGGATCTTCACTTCCTGGCCGTTGGCGTCCAGCAGCTTGACCTGCGGACGGACCACCTTGGCGGCACCGCGACGCTTCGGGTCGATCACGACCAGCGTGGACAGGCCCGTCACCTCGTCGACCTGCTTGGCCACGGTGACACCTTCCTCGACGTTCTCGAACTTCGCCTGGCCGGCGAATTCCGTGATGATCGGGCGGGTCAGCGGGTCCCAGGTCGCCAGGATCGTGCCGGCCTTGATGGTCTGGTCGACCTTGATGTTCAGCAGGGCGCCGTACGGCACCTTGTGACGCTCGCGCTCGCGGCCATGCGGGTCGGTGATGATGATTTCGCCGGAACGCGAGATCACCACCAGTTCGCCCTTGCCGTTCGTGACGTAGCGCATCGTGGCATTGAAGCCGATGATGCCGTCCGACTTGGCTTCGACGCTGGAGGCCACCGCCGCGCGCGACGCCGCGCCACCGATGTGGAAGGTCCGCATCGTCAGCTGCGTACCGGGCTCACCGATCGACTGGGCGGCGATGACGCCGACCGCTTCGCCGGTGTTGACCATGCCGCCGCGACCCAGGTCACGGCCGTAGCACTTGGCGCACAGGCCGAAACGCGTGCCGCAGGTCAGCGGCGTGCGAACCTTGACCTCGTCGACGCCGGCCGCTTCCAGCACATCCAGCGTGTCCTCGTCCAGCATGTTGCCGGCGACCAGCAGGGTGGCTTGCGTTTCGGGGTGCACGACATCAATGGCTGCCACGCGGCCCAGGATGCGGTCGCGCAGCGATTCGATCACCTCGCCGCCTTCGACCAGCGCGCGCATGTGGATGCCGTTGTCGGTGCCGCAATCGGACTCGGTCACGACCAGATCCTGCGTCACGTCGACCAGACGACGCGTCAGGTAGCCGGAGTTCGCGGTCTTCAGCGCCGTGTCCGCCAGGCCCTTACGAGCACCGTGGGTGGAGATGAAGTACTGCAGAACGTTCAGGCCTTCGCGGAAGTTCGCCGTGATCGGCGTCTCGATGATGGAGCCGTCCGGCTTCGCCATCAGGCCCCGCATGCCGGCCAGCTGACGGATCTGCGCCGCGGAACCCCGCGCGCCCGAGTCGGCCATCATGTAGATCGAGTTGAACGACTCCTGCTCGACTTCCTTGCCGTTGCGGTCGAGGATCTTCTCCTTCGACAGCTGCGACATCATCACCTTGCCGACTTCGTCACCGGTCTTGCCCCAGATGTCGACGACCTTGTTGTAGCGCTCGCCGGCGGTCACGAGACCCGAGACGTACTGCTGCTCGATCTCCTTGACTTCCTTCTCGGCGCGGTCGATCAGCTCGGCCTTCTGCTTGGGCACCAGCATGTCGTCGATCGCGATCGAGATGCCGGCGCGCGTGGCCAGCTTGAAACCGGACTGCAGCAGCTTGTCTGCCAGCACCACGGTTTCCTTCAGGCCGCACTTGCGGAAGGACGTATTGATCAGGCGCGAGATTTCCTTCTTCTTCAGCGCCTTGTTGATGTTGCTGAACGGCAGGCCCTTCGGAAGGATCTCCGACAGCAGCGCGCGACCGACGGTCGTGTCCACCAGCTTGGTCTCGGGGATCCACTCGCCCGTGTCCTTGTTCTTGGTGTACTCGGTCAGGCGGACGCTGATCTTGGCGGTGATCTCCACCGCGCCGTTCTCCAGCGCGCGGATCATCTCGGGGATGTCCGAGAAGACCATGCCCTCGCCCTTGCCGTTGGTGCGCTCGCGGGTCGCGTAGTACAGACCCAGCACCACGTCCTGCGACGGCACGATCGACGGCTCGCCCGAGGCCGGGAACAGCACGTTGTTCGAGGCCAGCATCAGCACGCGGGCTTCCATCTGCGCTTCGATCGACAGCGGCACGTGGACGGCCATCTGGTCACCGTCGAAGTCGGCGTTGAACGCCGCGCAGACCAGCGGGTGCAGCTGGATCGCCTTGCCTTCGATCAGCACCGGCTCGAACGCCTGGATGCCCAGGCGGTGCAGCGTCGGCGCGCGGTTCAGCAGGACCGGGTGCTCCTTGATGACCTCTTCCAGGATGTCCCAGACGACCGGGGTGCCGCTCTCGACTTCCTTCTTCGCCGCCTTGATCGTGGTGGCGATGCCCATCGCCTCCAGGCGCGAGAAGATGAAGGGCTTGAACAGCTCCAGCGCCATCAGCTTGGGCAGGCCGCACTGGTGCAGCTTGAGCGTCGGGCCCACGGTGATGACCGAACGGCCGGAGTAGTCGACGCGCTTGCCCAGCAGGTTTTGCCGGAAGCGACCGCTCTTGCCCTTGATCATGTCGGCCAGCGACTTCAGCGCGCGCTTGTTCGCGCCGGTCATGGCCTTGCCGCGGCGGCCGTTGTCCAGCAGCGAGTCGACGGCTTCCTGCAGCATGCGCTTTTCGTTGCGCACGATGATCTCAGGGGCCTTCAGCTCGAGCAGGCGGGCCAGGCGGTTGTTGCGGTTGATGACGCGGCGGTACAGGTCGTTCAGGTCCGACGTCGCGAAGCGGCCGCCGTCCAGCGGCACCAGCGGACGCAGGTCCGGCGGCAGCACCGGCAGCACTTCCAGCACCATCCAGTTCGGCTTGATGCCCGAGCGCTTGAAGGCCTCCATCACCTTCAGGCGCTTGGAGTTCTTCTTGATCTTCAGCTCGGAGCCGGTCATGTCGTTGCGCAGGCGGTCGATCTCGACGTCGAGATCCATTTCCGCCAGCAGCTTCTGGATGCCTTCGGCGCCCATCAGCGCGATGAACTCGTCACCGTACTCGACGCGCTTCGCGTCGTAGTCGTCCTCGGACATGATGCTGAACTTCTTCAGCGGGGTCATGCCCGGATCGACGACGACGTACGCCTCGAAGTACAGCACGCGCTCGATGTCGCGCAGCGTCATGTCGAGCACCAGGCCCAGACGCGACGGCAGCGACTTCAAGAACCAGATGTGCGCGCAAGGCGCGGCCAGCTCGATGTGGCCCATGCGCTCACGGCGCACCTTGGTCTGGGTGACTTCGACGCCGCACTTCTCGCAGATCACGCCGCGGTGCTTCAGGCGCTTGTACTTGCCGCACAGGCACTCGTAGTCCTTGATCGGGCCGAAGATCTTGGCGCAGAACAGGCCATCACGCTCCGGCTTGAAGGTCCGGTAGTTGATGGTCTCGGGCTTCTTCACCTCGCCGAACGACCACGAGCGGATCTTCTCGGGCGAGGCCAGCCCGATCTTGATCGCGTCGAAATGTTCGTCCGGGGTGAATTGCTTGAACAGGTCCAACAAACCCTTCATACGTTTCTCCTGTTCTCTTTAGTTGCGCTCGAGCTCGATGTCGATGCCCAGCGAACGGATTTCCTTCACCAGCACATTGAACGACTCGGGCATGCCGGCTTCGATCGAGTGCTCGCCCTTGACGATGGACTCGTACACCTTGGTCCGGCCATTCACGTCGTCGGACTTCACCGTCAGCATTTCCTGCAGGATGTACGAAGCGCCGTAGGCTTCCAGCGCCCACACTTCCATCTCGCCGAAACGCTGGCCGCCGAACTGCGCCTTGCCGCCCAGCGGCTGCTGGGTGACGAGCGAGTACGGGCCGGTCGAACGGGCGTGCATCTTGTCGTCCACCAGGTGGTGCAGCTTCAGCACGTGCATGTAGCCGATCGTGGTCGGACGCTCGAACTGCTCGCCGGTGCGGCCGTCATACAGGAAGGCCTGCGTGCGGCTGGGCGTGAGGCCCTTCTTCGCGGCGATGTCGTCCGGATAGGCCAGCTTCAGCATCGCGCGGATTTCCTGTTCCTTCGCGCCGTCGAAGACGGGGGTCGCGAAGGTGGCGCCGTGCTGCAGGTTGCGGGCCATGCCCAGCACTTCCTCATCGCTCAGCTGCGACAGGTCCTCGGACTTGCCGCCGTTCTGGTTGAACAGCTGGTCCATGAACTCACGCAGTTCGGCCACGCGGGCCTCGCGCTGGAGCATGTCGCCGATGCGTTGGCCAATGCCCTTGCCGGCCCAGCCCAGGTGGACTTCCAGCACCTGACCCACGTTCATCCGCGACGGGACGCCCAGCGGGTTCAGCACGATGTCGGCAGGCGTGCCGTCGGCCATGTAGGGCATGTCCTCGATCGGGGTGATCTTGGACACGACACCCTTGTTGCCGTGACGGCCGGCCATCTTGTCGCCAGGCTGCAGGCGGCGCTTGACGGCCAGGTACACCTTGACCATCTTCAGCACGCCGGCGGGCAGCTCGTCGCCCTGCGTCAGCTTCTTGCGCTTCTCGTCGTAGGCGAGGTCGAAGCTGTGACGGGTCTGCTCCAGCGAGTTCTTGATCGATTCCAGCTGGTTGGCGATGTCGTCCTCGGCGGGACGAATGTCGAACCAGTGGAACTTCTCGACCTCGGCCAGGTAGTCCTTGGCGATGACGGTGCCCTTGGCGATCTTCTTCGGACCGCCGTTGGCGACCTTGCCCACCAGCAGCTTCTCGACGCGGTCGAACGCGTCGGCTTCCACGATGCGCAGTTGGTCGTTCAGGTCCAGGCGGAAACGCTTCAGCTCGTCGTCGATGATCTGCTGGGCGCGCTTGTCGCGCTGGATGCCTTCACGGGTGAACACCTGCACGTCGATGACGGTGCCGTTGGTGCCCTGGTCCACGCGCAGCGACGTGTCCTTCACGTCCGAAGCCTTCTCGCCGAAGATCGCGCGCAGCAGCTTCTCTTCCGGCGTCAGCGTGGTCTCGCCCTTGGGCGTGACCTTGCCGACCAGCACGTCGCCCGGGTTCACCTCGGCACCGATGTACACGATGCCGGATTCGTCCAGACGAGCCAGCTGCTGTTCGCTCAGGTTCGGGATGTCGCGGGTGATTTCCTCGGAGCCCAGCTTCGTGTCACGGGCCATGACCACCAACTCCTCGATGTGGATCGAGGTGTAGCGGTCTTCGGCCACCACGCGTTCGGAGATCAGAATCGAGTCTTCGAAGTTGTAGCCGTTCCACGGCATGAACGCGACCAGCATGTTCTGGCCCAGAGCCAGTTCACCCAGGTCGGTCGAGGCGCCGTCGGCAATGATGTCTTCCGCGGCGACGCGGTCGCCACGCTTGACGATGGGGCGCTGATGGATGTTGGTGTTCTGGTTGCTACGCTGATACTTGATCAGGTTGTAGATGTCGACACCGACTTCACCGGCCACGGTCTCGTCGTCGTTCACGCGGATCACGATGCGGTTCGTGTCGACGTAATCGACCACGCCGCCGCGGCGCGCGGCCACCACCGTGCCCGAGTCCTTCGCGGCCACGCGCTCGACGCCCGTGCCCACGAAAGCCTTTTCCGGACGCAGGGTCGGAACGGCCTGACGCTGCATGTTGGCGCCCATCAGCGCGCGGTTCGCGTCGTCGTGCTCCAGGAACGGCACCAGCGACGCCGCCACCGACACGATCTGCGTCGGCGCCACGTCCATGTACTGGATGCGTTCGGGCGAAGTCAGCACCGATTCGCCGTTCTCACGCGCGGAAACCAGCTCGTCGACCAGTTGACCGGCATCGTTCAGCGACGCGTTCGCCTGGGCGATGACGTACTTGCCTTCCTCGATGGCCGACAGGTAGTCGATCTGGTCGGTGACCTTCGAATCGACCACGCGGCGATACGGCGTCTCCAGGAAGCCGTACTCGTTCAGGCGCGCATACAGCGCCAGCGAGTTGATCAGACCGATGTTCGGGCCTTCCGGCGTTTCGATCGGGCAGACGCGGCCGTAGTGGGTCGGGTGCACGTCGCGGACTTCGAAGCCGGCGCGCTCGCGGGTCAGACCGCCCGGGCCCAGGGCCGAGACACGACGCTTGTGCGTGATCTCGGACAGCGGGTTGGTCTGGTCCATGAACTGCGACAGCTGCGACGCACCGAAGAACTCCTTCAGCGCCGCGGAGATCGGCTTGGAGTTGATCAGGTCGTGCGGCATCAGGGCTTCGGTCTCGGCCTGGCCCAGACGCTCCTTGACGGCCTTCTCGATACGGGCCAGACCCGAGCGGTACTGGTTCTCGGCCAGCTCGCCGACGCAGCGCACGCGGCGGTTGCCCAGGTGGTCGATGTCATCGACCTCGCCGCGGCCATTGCGCAGCTCGACCAGGATCTTGACGACGTCCAGGATGTCCTCGTTCGACAGCGTCATCGCACCGGTCGGGATGTCGCGGCCCACGCGGGCGTTGAACTTCATCCGGCCGACGCGCGACAGGTCGTACGTGTCGTCGCTGTAGAACAGGCGGTTGAACAGGGCCTCGACGGCGTCTTCCGTCGGCGGCTCGCCGGGGCGCATCATGCGATAGATCGCCACGCGCGCGGCCAGCTGGTCGGCGGTCTCGTCCGACGCCAGCGTCTGGCTGATGTACGCGCCTTCATCCAGCTCGTTCGTGAACAGGCACTGGATGTCCTTGATGCCGGCGCCGCGCAGCTTCTTCAGCAGCGAGTCGGTCAGCTCGTCATTGGCCTTGGCGATGATCTCGCCGGTGTCCGGGTCGACCATGTTCTTCGCCAGGACGCGGCCCAGCAGGAAGTCTTCCGGCACGGTCACGTGCTGCGTGCCGGACTGCTCCAGCTGGCGCACGTGGCGGGCGGTGATGCGCTTGTCCTTCTCGACCAGCACGTTGCCGCTCTTGTCGGTGATGTCGAAGCGCGCGACTTCCCCCTTCAGGCGTTCGGCCACGAACTCCATCTGGGCGCCCGAGTCCATCAGGCGGAAATTGTCGAAGACGAAGAAGTGCGCCAGGATCTGCTCGGGATTCAGGCCGATGGCCTTGAGCAGGATCGTGACCGGCATCTTGCGGCGGCGGTCGACGCGGAAGTACAGGATGTCCTTCGGGTCGAACTCGAAGTCCAGCCACGAACCGCGATACGGAATGATGCGGGCCGAGAACAGCAGCTTGCCGGACGAGTGGGTCTTGCCCTTGTCGTGCTCGAAGAACACGCCGGGCGAGCGGTGCAGCTGCGAGACGATGACGCGCTCGGTGCCGTTGATGATGAACGAGCCGTAATCGGTCATGAGCGGCACTTCGCCCATGTAGACCTCTTGCTCCTTGATCTCCTTGACCGTCTTGGGCTGGGGGCTTTCCCGGTCGTAGATGATCATCTGCAGCTTCGCGCGCACGGCGGCGGCGAAGGTCAGGCCGCGCTGCTGGCATTCGCGAACGTCGAACGGCGGCTTGGCGATGTTGAATTCGAGGAACTTCATTTCCACGAACCCGTTGTGCGACACGATCGGGAACGTGGACAGGAATGCCGCTTGCAGGCCTTCCGGTTTGCGCTTCAGGGGAGCGACATCCTTCTGCAGGAAGTCGACATACGACTCCTTCTGCATCGTCAGCAGGTACGGAACGTTGAGCACGCTCACGCGCTTGCCGAAGCTCTTGCGGATGCGCTTGCGCTCGGTGTAGCTGTAGGGGGTTGCTTGCGCCATAAAGACTCCGTGTCGAGCGCGCCCCTGGCCTGGAGGCGCGCTGCGTCGGCGACTGGCTGTTCGGGCGTTGCACCCGAAGCTTGGTGGTTGGCCACTACCAACCGCTGGCGGACAACCCCGGCCACCGGACGGCACGGAGGGCGTTGCACCCCACGCGTGACGCACGGCCAAACCGCGGCCCGACCAAACCGTTCTCTGCAGTCGGATCAGAGAACACTCGAAAGAACCGTGCATGATACCGCACGATGCTTTCGGTTGCTCTTTGTCAACCGGAACCGCACAGGGACAAACCCTGAAACGAGGAAAGGGGAGGTCCCATGGGACCACCCCTCTCGCGGATTGGAATCCGGTGAACGAGTCACCGGATCCCCACAAGGTCTTACTTGAGTTCGACCTTGGCGCCGGCTTCTTCCAGCTTCTTCTTGGCAGCTTCGGCGTCGGCCTTGGCAATGCCTTCCTTGACGGGCTTCGGAGCGCCGTCGACCAGGTCCTTGGCTTCCTTCAGGCCCAGGCCGGTGATTTCGCGAACGGCCTTGATGACCGAGACCTTGTTGGCGCCGGCGTCCGTCAGGACGACGTTGAACTCGGTCTTTTCTTCGGCGGCGGCAGCGCCACCAGCGGCAGCGCCGCCAGCAGCCGGAGCGGCCATCGAAGCGGCGGACACGCCGAACTTCTCTTCAATCGCCTTGACCAGGTCGTTCAGTTCCAGAACGGTCATGCTGTCCAGGGCAGCCAGGAAAGCGTCTTTGTCGAATGCCATGATAGGTTCCTAAATACAGAGTGTTTTGATTGCGCGAATGCAGCGTCGATCAGGCTGCGGCAGGAGCTTCTTCGGTAGCGGCTTCGGCGCCGCCACCCTTCTGCTGAGCCAGGGCAGCCAGCACGGCCGCGGTGCGTTGCACCGGCGACTTGAGCAGGCCGGCGATCTGCGACAGCAGGACTTCCTTGGTCGGGACAGCCGCCAGCGCCTTCACGCCGTTGACGTCCAGAGCCTTGCCGCCGTAGGCACCACCCTTGATGACGAGCTTGTCGTTGGTCTTGGCAAAGTCAGCGATGACTTTGGCAGCCGCGACAGCGTCTTCCGAAAAGCCGTAGATCAGCGGGCCGACCATGGCGTCCGTTGCAGCCTCGAACGAGGTGCCGGCGACAGCACGGCGAGCCAGGGTGTTCTTCAGGACATGAAGGTACACGCCTTGGGCACGCGCGGTGACGCGCAGCTTGTTCAGGGCTTCAACGGTGAGGCCACGGTACTCGGCCAGCGCCAGCGTCTGGGACTTGGCGGCTTGCGCTGCCACGTCGGACACGACGGCTGCTTTCTCGTTGCGATTGAGACTCAAGGTCTACTCCTCACATTACGCCCTCGATGCGACGGAGGTCCATCGCGTCTCGGGCACCGGAATCAGCGACCTTCTGTCAGGAACCCATCGCGACGAACGCGATTCGAATCCTTTCAGCGGGACCGCCATCTGCGCTGGCTGGAGGCCGGAGCCTCCGATTAAGCGAGCTCCCCGAACTGCGGAAACTCTCGCCAGCGGTCTTGGATGACCTGGCCGGGTTTCCCCGGCCAGCCCACCAATTCATCGGCGCACGCCAGACTCGCGTGACGCCTCAACTGAATAAAGCCTCAGGCGGCCGCTGCGGCGTTGATCGTGCCGACGTCCACGCGGGCGCCAACGCCCATCGTCGACGAGACAGCGATCTTGCGCAGGTAGATGCCCTTGCTCGAGGCCGGCTTGGCCTTGTTCAGGGCTTCGACCAGCGCGCGCAGGTTGCCTTCCAGCTTGTCGGTGTCGAACGAGCGACGGCCGATCGTGCCGTGGATGATGCCGGCCTTGTCGACGCGGAACTGGACCTGGCCAGCCTTGGCGTTCTTGACGGCGGTGGCGACGTCCGGGGTCACGGTGCCGACCTTCGGGTTCGGCATCAGGCCGCGCGGGCCCAGGATCTGACCCAGGGTACCGACGATGCGCATCGTGTCCGGCGAGGCGATCACGACGTCGAAGGGCATGTCGCCCGCCTTGACGCGCTCAGCCAGGTCTTCCATGCCGACGACGTCGGCGCCGGCGGCCTTGGCTTCTTCAGCCTTGGCGCCTTGGGCGAACACGGCGACGCGCTTGGTCTTGCCGATGCCGTTGGGCATCACGACGGCGCCACGGACCACCTGGTCCGACTTCTTCGCGTCGACGCCGAGTTGGATCGACACATCGATGGCTTCATCGAACTTGGCGGTGGCGCATTCCTTGACGAGGTTGATCGCCTCGGTCAGCGCGTACAGCTTGGTCGATTCGACCTTGCCCTGCAGGGCTTGTTGACGCTTGGTCAGCTTGGCCATGTCAGACACCCTCCACGATGATGCCCATCGAACGGGCGGAGCCGGCGATGGTACGGACAGCGGCATCCATGTCGGCGGCCGTCAGGTCCTTCTGCTTGGTCTTGGCGATCTCTTCCAGCTGGGCGCGGGTCAGCTTGCCGACCTTGTCCAGATGGGGGCGCTGCGAGCCCTTGTCGATCTTGGCAGCCTTCTTCAGCAGCACGGTCGCCGGGGGCGACTTGATGATGAAGGTGAAGCTCTTGTCCGCGAAGGCGGTGATCACGACGGGCAGCTTGAGGCCCGGCTCATAGCTCTGCGTCTGGGCGTTGAACGCCTTGCAGAATTCCATGATGTTCAGACCACGCTGACCCAGCGCGGGACCGACCGGAGGCGACGGATTCGCCTTGCCAGCCGGGATTTGCAGCTTGATGTAGCCGACAATCTTCTTGGCCATGTTTTCTCCTGATGGCGACACGACGGCCACGCCGTTTCGCCTGAGTGCTAGCGCGAGGGGCTGGTCCGGAAGACGTACCCTCGCTCCTCTTGTCCGCTTCTCGTTGCGGACTGGTCACGGAAGGTTGCGCCGGCTTTCGCCGTCGAGCACCTTCGGGCTCTTGTTCATTGGGCGGAATGACGAATGGCGGCCCGAGCCGCCATGCCATTCACCGCCGATCAGACCTTCTCGACCTGGGCGAAGTCCAGCTCGACGGGGGTCGCACGACCGAAGATCGTGACCGAGACGCGCAGCTTCGACTTGTCGTAGTTGACTTCCTCGATGCTGCCGTTGAAGTCGGTGAACGGACCTTCCTTGACGCGGACGATCTCGCCGACGATCCATTCCACCTTCGGCTTGGGCTTGTCGACGCCCTCTTGCATCTGGTTGACGATCTTCATGACCTCGGCTTCCGAGATCGGCGCCGGGCGGTTCTTCGCACCACCGACAAAGCCGGTGACCTTGGACGTGTGCTTGACCAGATGCCAGCTGTCGTCGTCCATCACCATCTCGACCAGCACGTACCCGGGGAAGAAGCGACGCTCGGTCACGGCCTTCTTGCCGTTCTTCAGCTCGACGACTTCCTCGGTCGGCACCAGGATGCGACCGAACTTGTCCTGCATGCCGGCGCGGTCGATGCGCTCACGCAGGTTGCGCTCCACCGCCTTTTCCATGCCGGAATAGGCGTGCACGACATACCAGCGCTTGGCCGGGCCAGCGGGCGCGGTCGACTCGGTCGCAACGACGTTTTGATCTTCGCTCATCTTGGTCCCCATCCGTTCCCGCTCAGCGCTTCCAACCCAGGATCAGGTCGTACAGCACCCACTCCAGCGTCTTGTCGGTGAACCACAGGAAGAGCGCCATCACCACGACGAAGGCGAACACATACAACGTCATCTGGCCAGCTTCCTTGCGGGTCGGCCAGACCACCTTGCCCACTTCCTTGATCGAGTCCTGGCCATAGGCAATCAGCGACTTGCCGGACTCCGACGTGAAGAACGCCCCCACGGCCGCAGCCAGCAACGCGAGCAGGGCACCCCACTGCACCCACGGACCTTGCTTGCTCAGCGCGTAGAAGGCGACGATCGCGGCCACCAGCAGCAGCACGGCGCCAGCCAGCTTGACCTTGTCGGCGCCCGTCGTGACGGTTTCGACTTGAGGATTGGACATTGAACTCACTTCCGTCGCGGCTCAGCGCCGCGACATTTGTTCGCCTGGAACATTCCAGCCGAACCCACCAGCAGCAAAGCCCGCCGAGATGACTCCCGCGGGCTTGGCGCGACCACTAGGACCAACGTTCGCTTATCGCTGATCGTTGGCAGGGGCAGAGGGTCTCGAACCCCCAACCTTCGGTTTTGGAGACCGACGCTCTGCCAATTGAGCTATGCCCCTGTGGCCTTTGACTTGAATTACTCGATGATCGTCGCGACGACGCCCGAGCCGACGGTACGACCGCCTTCACGGATGGCGAAGCGCAGACCTTCTTCCATGGCGATCGGAGCGATCAGCTTCACGGTGATGCTGACGTTGTCGCCCGGCATGACCATTTCCTTGTCCTTCGGCAGCTCCACGGCACCAGTCACGTCCGTCGTGCGGAAGTAGAACTGGGGACGGTAGTTGTTGAAGAACGGGGTGTGACGGCCGCCTTCTTCCTTGCTCAGCACGTAGATCTCAGCAGTGAAGTGCGTGTGCGGCTTGATCGTGCCCGGCTTGGCCAGCACTTGGCCGCGCTCGACGTCCTCGCGCTTGGTGCCGCGCAGCAGGATGCCCACGTTGTCGCCCGCCTGACCCTGGTCCAGCAGCTTGCGGAACATTTCCACGCCGGTGACGGTGGTCTTCTGCAGATCGCGGATGCCCACGATCTCGATTTCCTCGCCGACCTTGATGATGCCGCGCTCGACGCGACCAGTCACCACCGTGCCACGGCCCGAGATCGAGAACACGTCTTCCACCGGCAGCAGGAACGCACCGTCCACCGCGCGCTCAGGCGTGGGGATGTAGCTGTCCAGCGCGTCGGCCAGGCGCATGATCGCCTGCTCGCCCAGGTCGCCCTTGTCACCTTCCAGCGCCAGCTTGGCCGAACCCTTGATGATCGGGGTGTCGTCGCCCGGGAAGTCGTACTTGCTCAGCAGCTCGCGGACTTCCATTTCCACCAGCTCCAGCAGCTCGGCGTCGTCCACCATGTCGCACTTGTTCAGGAAGACGATGATGTACTTCACACCGACCTGACGCGCCAGCAGGATGTGCTCGCGAGTCTGGGGCATCGGGCCGTCAGCGGCCGAGCACACCAGGATCGCGCCGTCCATCTGCGCCGCGCCCGTGATCATGTTCTTCACATAGTCAGCGTGGCCCGGGCAGTCAACGTGCGCGTAGTGGCGGTTGGCCGTCTCGTACTCGACGTGCGCGGTGTTGATCGTGATGCCACGGGCCTTTTCTTCCGGCGCCGCGTCGATCTGGTCGTAGGCCTTGGCTTCGCCGCCGAACTTGGCCGCCAGCACGGTCGCGATCGCGGCCGTCAGCGTCGTCTTGCCGTGGTCAACGTGACCAATCGTGCCCACGTTCACGTGCGGCTTGGTACGTTCAAACTTGCCTTTTGCCATCTTGCGCTCCTGGCGATCAGATCAAGAAACGAGAGAAGAGGGTTGGTGCCCATGACGCGGATCGAACGCGTGACCTCTCCCTTACCAAGGGAGTGCTCTACCACTGAGCCACATGGGCATCGACACAGGATTGATGACCTTATCAGCAAACCTGTGCCGATATCTCGACACGACACCTTCAACTTCCGATGGAGCGGGAAACGGGAATCGAACCCGTGTCATTAGCTTGGAAGGCTAAGGTTCTACCATTGAACTACTCCCGCCCGGGAGTTTTCCAATTCCAGCTGCTTGAACCGCGAAGCGGGTGACGATCACCCGATTCGTTGCTCTTGCATCCGTTCGCCTTGGTGGAGGAGGCTGGATTCGAACCAGCGTACGCGTTAGCGGGCAGATTTACAGTCTGCTGCCTTTAACCACTCGGCCACCCCTCCGAGGCGAGCCCACGACTATAGCACCGTTCTTTTTTGGCGCAAATACTTTTTGGCTCGCGCACCTCTGGCGTGCGATTGGCGCTCTCCACGCGGAGTGTGATCGGGGGGCACCACCAAAGCGCGGGAGCGCACAGTGCAACGCCTGCCGGGGCGGACCACAAGTAATACCAATTCAACGCCAACTGGTCTCATCCCCGAGGCCCCACCCTCCCCGCAGACCTTCTTGAGCGCCACACCCTCGACACCGCTGTCCATGCGGGTCGCGGCGATGCCACAGCAGGGAAAACACCGGCGTCAAACTGGTAGCAAAGTGGCGTTACCGCTCGTTATAGTGGCATGGCATTGGTTGCATTGAGGTGTATTCGGGGGCGCCAGCTGCATGCCACTCCGCCGATGGGTGTCGTGATTTCAGGTGCCGAGTCTTCATCAAAGGCCAACAACTCCAGGCCATTCGAGGAGCAGTTCATCATGAAGGTCAACAAGACCCCTATCGCAGCGGCGGTGACGCTGACGTTGCTGAGCGCGGCCTTCGCCGTGCAGGCGCAGGAACAGAAAAAGGACGACGGCACCCAGCTGGAACAGGTCGTGGTGACCGGCATCCGCGCGTCGCTGCAGTCGGCCGCCAACATCAAGAAGAACGCCAGCGCCGTTGTCGATGCCGTGAGCGCCGAGGACGTGGGCAAGCTCCCCGACTCGGACGTCGGCCAGGCCCTGGGCCGCATCCCCGGCATCTCGGTCGGCCGGGCGTTCGGCCAGGGCGCCTCGGTGTCGATCCGCGGCACCGACCCGCAGATGACGTACACCACGCTGAACGGCCAGACCGTCGCGTCCACCGGCTGGTATGACCAGATGGACATCGACCGCTCGTTCAACTATTCGCTGCTCCCCGCCGAAATGATCGGCGGCATGGAGGTCTACAAGTCCTCGCAGGCCAACCTGACCGAAGGCGGCATCGGCGGCACGGTGATCGTCAAGACCCGCAAGCCGCTGGACCTGAAGGCCAACACGGTCTTCGGCAGCGTGCGCTACGGCGACGGCACCATCAGCGACTCGGAGAAGGAAGCTTCCGGGCTGTACAGCTGGCGCAACGCAAGCCGCACCTTTGGCGCGCTGATCGCCGCCGGCCTGTCCAAGGGCGACTACATCCGCCGCGGCGTCGAAGCCGACAGCCGCTGGAACAGCGACGTGGCCCCGACCGCCTTCGTGCAGGAGCGCAAGCGCACCTCGCTCAACGTCGCCCTGCAGGCGCGCCCGGTCGAGGGCTTCGAAGTCGGCCTGAACCTGCTGAAGCTGAAGCTGGATGCCGACAGCTCCAACTCCAGCGACTACCTGATGCATGACCAGAATTGCGACCAGCGCAATACCGCGGTCAAGTCGGACTTCAACCCGAACGGCATGTGCCTGCACAGCACGACCACGGCCGCCAACCCGCTGCCGCACAAGTTCTTCCAGGTCTGGGCGCGCGGCGCCAGCATGGATTCGGAAAGCGCCGTGGCCGACGCCCACTACACCCTGGGCAGCGCCAAGTTCGACCTCGTCGTCGGCACGACCAAGGCGGACGGCGGCACCTCGGCCACCACCAACTACCAGACCGCCGCCTTCGACGGCGCCGCCGGCCCGTTCACGCGCCCGAACTGGCAGGGCACGATCGACGCCACCGGCAAGCAGATCAAGGTCAACCCGAGCAACGACCAGTCCTGGGGCGTCGGCTCCCTGCCGGCGCAGATGTCGCCGGAAACCTGGGCCACCTCCGCCGGTCCCAACAAGGACAAGGAAAAGTTCGGCCAGCTCGACGCCACCTTCGACCTGGACTGGGGCGTGATCAACGCCTTCAAGACCGGCGTGCGTTTTGCCGACCACACCTTCGAGAAGCGCAGCTACCGCCCGATCTGGAACACGACGATCACGCCGGTGGCCACCTCCGGCCTGTTCGACGGCTCGGTGAACGTCGGCGGATGGACGGTGCCGCGCGCCAACATCGGCGCGATGCTGGACAACACCAACCGGAACATCTCCGGCTGGGTCGAGGACCGCTCCGGTTATGGCGAGCTGAACGAGAAGAACCGCTCGGTCTACGGCATGTTCGAGTTCGAGACCAAGGGCATGCGCGGCAACTTCGGCGTGCGCTACGTCTCCACCAAGGCCACCAGCACCGGTTACCTGTTCGACGGCGTGACGCCGGCCGACCAGTACGCCGGCAACCAGAACTGGGCCAAGACCACCACGTCCACCAAGTCGACCTACAACGACGTGCTGCCCAGCATCAACCTGGCCTTCGACCTGAGAAGCGACCTGGTGCTGCGGGCGACCGCCTCGCAGGCCATCACGCGCCCGAACTTCGCCAACATGTTCGGCGTGACGGTGTCCGGCTACAACGACGACCGCAACGGCAACGAGACCTGGACCATCGGCAACATCGGCCTCAAGCCGATGAAGTCGAGCCAGGCTGACCTCGGCCTGGAGTACTACTACGGCCGCGGCAACATGATGTCGGCGACCTACTTCATCAAGGACATCTCCAACTTCGTCGTCGCCATCGCCACGCCGAACCAGAAGGTCGGCCTGGTCGATCCCAAGACCGGCGTCGACAACTGGACGGTGCAGAGCTTCCAGAACGCCGGCGGCGGCAAGATCCGCGGTATCGAACTGCAGGCCAACCACGCCTTCGGCAACGGCTTCGGCGCGCAGGGCAACTACACCTTCACCGAAGGCACGGCGCCGGCCAGCAGCTACCTGGATGGGCTGAGCCTGTTCACGCAGTCGTCCAAGCACAACGTGAACCTGGTCGGCTACTACGAGAACGAGCAGTACTTTGCTCGCCTGGCCTACAACTGGCGCTCGAAGTACATGATCCGCGAAGGCGCGTTCTGGTATGGCAACCGCATGCACGATGCCTACGGCACGCTGGACGCCAGCGTGGGCTGGAACATCACGAAGAACCTGCGGCTGTCGTTCGAGGCGATCAACCTGACCAAGGAAGACGACGTCCAGTACGGCGCCGCGGCGGCCTCCAACACCGCCATCAAGGATCCGCTGCGCGCCGGCTTCCCGGCCTGGAGCTTCAAGGGCGAGACCACCTACAAGCTGGGCCTGAGCGCCAAGTTCTGACCGGCACCGCTGCGTCACTTCGAAAGCCCGGCAGCCGCCGGGCTTTTTTCGTTGCGCTGCGCGGCCGGGCAAGCAAGCAAGCAAGCAAGCAAGCAAGCAAGCGACTCTCCGCCTGCGGGCGGGCGGCGCTCGCGCGCTAGAAGTCGTAGAAGGTGGTGATGGTCAGCCGGCCCTGGCGCGGATCGCTGCTGAGGCCCAGCGCGGGATTGACGATGGCCGAGTGCAACAGGCTGCCCCGGTAGGCCACCAGGCGGTTGAATCGCGCCGGCAGCATGCCCAGCAGCTCGAAGCAATCGTCCGAGTCGCTGAAATACCGCGGCGGCGCCGGGGAGCGCTCCATCTCCGCATAGATCAAGTCGCCGTAGCGTTCGCGCTGATCGGCGGTGATCTGCTGCAGGCCGCTGGCCTTGTGGCGGTAGAAGGCGGTACCGCCATGGCGCTCGTCGCAGAGGTAGAGCATCACGGCCATGAAGTGCGGCGTGCTGGCATCGAAATGCGGCACCCGCTGCAGGGGCCCCAGATCCTCGGGTGCGACCGTCGTCAGCGAGAACGCGCACGGCGACTTGCGCAGCGGCAGTTCCTCGGGGACGCCGAAGTTCAGCCGGATCAACGGGTCCAGCAGCTCCGTCAGGCTTTCGCTATAGGCCGCCGGCACCGGCGCTCGCAGCCCGGGATAGCCCTTGCGCTCGTCAGCGCCCGGGCAGCGGTCGAAGCGGGCCTGGCAGGCTGCCTCGACCAGCGCCTGCGGATGCGCGAGGAAATCGTCGATGACGACGACCGGATGCTCGCCGACCCGCACCGATCGGATGTCGGGCGGCATGCGGATGGCGAAGGTCTCCGGGCTCATGGAACGGTATTGTGCGGGCGCGGTCCGCTCAGATCTTCCAGTACCAGCGGCGCCTGTCGAGCTCACGCACGATGAGCCACCACACGCCCACGAAGGCCAGCGCGAAGCCCAGCGACTGCGCATGCGGCCCGAGCCAGGCGCCCAGCCAGCCGAAGCCGTGCGCGTAGAGCGGGCTCATCCAGCCGAAGCCTTCGAGGAACACGGTGCAGATCCAGGCCCCTGCGTAGGCCGCGATCGCGTTGACGCCGAAGCTGCGGAACAGCGCGGGCGCGCCCAGCCGGTCGATCAGCACATGCGCCGCGAGCAGCACCAGCGCGGCCAGCCCCCCGGTCCACAACACGAAGGACGGCGTCCAGAGATTCTTGTTGATCGGCATCAGCCCGATGGCGTCGAGCGCGAAGCCCGTGGCCGCCGCGATGAGGCCGACGGCCGCGAGCTGCCTGAGGGCGCCGGCGCGCAGCGCCTCGCCGCAGCGCCAGCCCAGCAACGTCGTCGCCAGGGCGCCGAGCGTCGCGACGAGGCCTTCCGGGTCATGGCCGAGGCCGGTCACTGGGTCCCACTCGTAGCCATGCGGACCGAGCAGCCACGCATCGACACGGCTGGCGATGTTGCCGGCCTTGTCGAGGGGACCGCCCCACAGCAGCAAGGCGCCATAGCCGGCCAGCAAGGCGGCGAGCCAGACGCGTTGACCGGCGGCGCGCCACTGGATCGCGATCAGGCCGGCGAGCGCGAAGCACAGGCCGATGCGCTGCAGCACGCCGGGAATGCGCAGCGCCGGCTTGTCCATCAGCCACCACGCCAGCGCGTGCAGCACCAGTCCCAGCGCCACGATGCGCAAGCCGCGCTGGACCACGGTGGCGCGCAAGGACGCACCGTCGCCGGCCTCGATGCGCGCGCCCATGGCCAGCGACAAGGAGACGCCCACGATGAACAGGAAGAACGGGAACACCAGGTCGGTCGGCGTCCAGCCGTTCCACGCCGCGTGCTCCAGCGGCGCGTAGACGTGGCCCCAGTCGCCGGGGTTGTTGACCAGCAGCATCGCGGCGACGGCCAGGCCGCGCATCGCGTCGACGGACGCAATGCGTTTCGAGGAAGCGTTCATGGGACGAGGATCGGAAGGAAACAGACGCTCAGAAGTCGCAGCGACTCTCGAGCGCGGGCGTGGCCGGCGGGACCTGGTCGAGCCGCGCGACGCCGCCGGCGCGCCAGCGCTTCACCTGCGCCTCCACCTGGGCCGGGCTCAGGACGGTGTCCTTCGCGTGGAAGACCCAGTCGACGTCCTGCTCGTACACCCGCGGCGGGCCGCCGGCGACGCCCGCGGGCAGCGGGCCGCCCGGCGAGAACCACAGGTTGAAGTTGATCGACATCGGCACCACCGGATAGTTGCGGCCGCCGTGTTCGTCGATCTTGCGGCCGTCGATGAACCAATGGGTGCGGCCCTCCGCGACCTGCATCACCAGCGTGTGCCAGTCGCGGCCGCGCTCGCCCAGCGGGCCGAACTCCTCGTGCTGCTGGTTGAAGGCCAGCCATGGATCGAGGCGCACCGTCTGCCAGGTGATGCCGTAGATGCGGGTCTTGTCGCTGCCCCAGCCGCCATTGGGCAGGTACTCCCAGTCCAGTTCGCTGAACTCGGGATCGAAGTCGTGCTTGAGCGGGCTGACCGCGTAGAAGGTCTGGATCACCGGGTCGCCATCGGCACCGCTGACCGGCAGGTCGCTGAAGCGGATCCGCGCGGCATAAGTGCCCGCGAGGTATTTGCGTTGGTGACACACCTGCACCTGCGCGGTGCCCGGCCCGGTGCCGTCGGTCACGCCATGCAGGCGCAGCTTGCCGTCGACGACGCTCAAGCCCTCGGGCGCCCAACGAGCGCCGGGAATGCCCGGGTGGCCCGGCGCACTGCGGACCGTCCAGCCCTGCTTGAACAGCGCGGCGGTGTCGGCGTAGCTGAAGTCGTCGAAGAAGAATTGCGGCTCGGCGGCGTGCGCGCCACCGGCCATCGACATCGCCACGAGGCCCGCGGCGATCGCCTTCATGTCGCGTTCTCCACCGGCGCCGTCGCCACCGCCGGCTCCTGCGGTGCCCGCCCGGGCATGCGCACGAACAGCAGCAGGATCAGCGCCGGCGCGCCGCAGGCGATGGTCCACAGGAAGAAATGCTCGTAGCCCATCGCGAGCTGGATGTCGCCGCTGATGGTCTTGGAGAAGATGAAGCCCAGCTGCATCACGCCCGAGCCCAGCGCGTAATGCGCCGTCTGGTACTTGCCCGGCGCGACGGCCTGCATGATGAACAGGATCATCCCGACGAAGCCGAAGCCGTAGCCCAGCATCTCCACCGCGACGGCGAAGCCGACGTGCCAAAGATCCGCCGGCATCGTGACGGCCAGGTAGTAGAAGGTCGCGTTGGGCACCGCCATCGCCACGATCAGGAAGGGCATCGCGCGGCGCAGGCTCATCCAGCTGGTGAAGTAACCCCCGGCGATGCTGCCCAGCAGGAAGGCCGCCGTGCCCACCGTGCCGTAGATCCCGCCCACCTGCTCGGTGCTCAGGCCCAGGCCGCCCTTGTCGCGCGCCTCGATCAGGAACAGCGGGCCGATGGTCTGCACCTGCCCTTCGGCGAAGCGGAACATCACGATGAACAGGATCATCAGCCAGATGCCTGGCTTGCTGAGGAAGTCCGCGATGACCTCGCGCAGCGTGCGCCAGACGCCGGCCGCCGTGAGGTCGCCGTGCTCGGTGTTGAGCGCACCGGGCAGCGCGTACGCGTTGTAGCTGGCCAGCACGAAGAGCAGCACCGACAGCAGCGCGAAGATCACCGACCACGCGTTCATGACGCCGATGCCGCGCTCCAGATGTCCCGCCAGCACCAGCAGGCCGCCCAGCGTCAGGAACTTCGACGCGTTGAAGAACGCGCCCTGCCACCCGGCATAGGCCGCCTGCTGCTTGTCGTCGAGCGCGGCCATGTACAGGCCGTCGCAGGCGATGTCGTGCGTGGCCGACGCATACGCGAGCAGGAACAGCACCGCGATGCTGGCCGCGAACCACATCGGCAGCTGCAGCGCCACCGCCATCAGCGCCAGGCCCGCAGCGCCGGTGAACTGCCCGGCGACGACGATCAGCTTCTTGCTGCGCGCCAGTTCCAGGAACGGGCTCCACAGCGGCTTGAACGCCCAGGCCAGGCCCAGCAGGCCGGTCCAGCGCGCGATCTGGTCGTTGGCCACGCCCATGTTCTTGAACATCAGGCCAGCGATCAGCATGACGACGAAGAACTGCATGCCCTGCACGAAGTACAGGCTGGAGACCCAGCGGATCGGCGATCGCGCGGGCGCGGAGGAAGTCTGCGGCTGGCTCATGTCGAGGCCCTCGGATCGATGCTCAGTTCAGCGTCACCGGCGACTGGCCGCCGGCCTCGCCGCGGCCTTGCAGCCAGTCGCCCAGGGCCGCCAGCGCGCCGTCGGCGTAGCCCCAGCTGATCACCGTGGGCGCGGCCACGTCCAGCGCCTGGAACGGATTCCAGAGCACCAGGTGCAGGTCGGGCCGCCAGTTGCCGGCCTGCGCGCCGTAGCGCGCCCGGTGCGTCGAGGCGACGATGGTGAAGCGGCCATCCGCCGGGACCGTCGCCCAGTCCAGGGCGGCGATGTCGGCGAGCGAGACGAACTCGACGTCGCGGTAGCCCTCGAACAGCGCGCGCACCTGCGCGCCGGTCGGTCCGGCCTCGGAGACGCCGTCGGTCGGCACTTCGTCCTGCACCAGCACGCGGGTCGGGCGATCGGTCGCCGGCGGCATCGCGCCACGCAGCGCGCTCAGGCCCGCGGCCCAGGCTCGACGCATCAGCCGGTCGTCGGCCTCGCGCGGCGCGCCTTGGTAGTCGTCGAAGCGGACCGGGAAATCGTGCGCCAGCTTGTCCAGCCGCGCCTGCGCCTGCCGGCCGCGCTCGACGCTCAGGTCGCCGCGCGTGAGCGCGTCCTGCAGCGCGTGGATGGCCTGTGCCTGCTCGTCCAGCGAGCCCTGCGCCAGGATCATGTCGGCGCCGGCGTTGATCGCCAGCACCGCCGCCTTCGCGTAGCCGTAGCGCTCGGCGATGGCCTTCATCATCAGCGCGTCGGTGATGACGACGCCGTCGTAGCCGTACTCGTCGCGCAGGATGCCGCCCAGCAGCGTCCTGGAAAGCGTCGCCGGGTACAGCGGATCGATCTTCGGATAGACGATGTGCGCCGTCATGATCGACGGCGCCAGGTCGCGCAGCGCCTGGAAGGGCTTGAGCTCGAGCGCGTCGAGCTCGGCGCGCGACTTGTCCACCGTCGGCAGGTCCAGGTGGGAATCGACATGCGTGTCGCCATGGCCCGGGAAGTGCTTGATGCAGCAGGCCACGCCCGCAGCCATCGAACCCTTCATCCAGGCGCCGGCCAGGCGGGTGACGGTGTCCGCGGTCTCGCCGAAGCTGCGCTCGGCGATCACCGGATTGGCCGGGTTGTTGTTGATGTCGGTGACCGGCGCGAAGTTCCAGTTGATGCCGATGCCGCGCAGCCCGCGCGCGACCGCGGCGCCAACCTGCTCGGCCAGCCCCTCGTCGCCCGCCGCGCCCAGCGCCATCGCCGACGGCGGCTGCGGCAGGAAGGTGGCGCGCACCACGGACCCGCCCTCCTGGTCCAGGCCGATCAGCGCGTCCGGGCCCATGGCCTCGCGCAGGTCCCGGGTCAGCTGCCGGACCTCGGCCTCGGTGCCCAGGTTCTTGCGGAACAGGCAGACCGCGCGGATCCGGTTGTCGCGCAGGAAGGCGGCGGTGGCCGCATCCAGGCGCTTGCCCTGGATGTCCACCATCACCAGCCGGCCCGGATGGAATGCTGTCTCGCTCATGTCGTTCTCTTCTGCCTGGGCCGCGGGTCGACGGCGGGGTGGGACATCAATGGGTCTTGGTGACCTTGGCCAGATGGCGCGGCTGGTCGGGGTTCAGTCCCCGGGCCTGGGCCAGCGCCTCGACCATCGGATAGAAGCTCTGCACCGCGGCGATCGGATCGAGGTCCTCGTTGCCGGTGCAGGTCAGCGGCAGCTCGGCGCCCGGCGTGCCTTCCGGCGCCGCCAGCAGCACGCGCGCGCCACGGCCGCGCATTTCCTCGGCCAGCGCGAGCAGGCCGGCCTGCGCCGGGCCGCGCGGCGCGAACACCAGCAGCGGGTAGCCCTCGTCCACCAGCGCCATCGGGCCGTGCTTGACCTCGGCGCCGGAGAAGGCCTCGGCCTGGATGCCGCAGGTCTCCTTGAACTTCAGCGCCGCCTCCAGCGCGATCGGCAGCGAGGTGCCGCGGCCGATGACGAAGAGCTTGTCCGCGCCCTTGAGCGCGTCCACCGCCACGTCCCAGCGCTGCCGGGCGGCCTGCTCCATCGCCTGCGGCAGCGCCTGCAGCGCGGCGGCGAGGTCCTCGTCGCCCTGCCACGCGGCGACGACGCGCGCCCCGGCCACCAGCTGCGCGATGTAGCTCTTGGTCGCGGCCACGCTCTGCTCGACGCCCGCGTGCAGGCGGAACACGTGCTCGGCGGCGGCTTCCAGCGGCGAGCCGTCGGCATTGACGAAGGCCACCGTGCGCGCCCCATTGGCGCGGAAGTACTGCGTCGGCGACACCAGGTCGGGGCTCTGGCCCGATTGCGAGAACGCCAGCGAGACCAGGCCCTTGCTCTCGATCTTGCTCTGGTAGAGCGTGATCAGCGACATCGGCAGCGAGGTCACCAGCCGGCCCAGCCGCGCCATGACCAGATAGGCCAGGTAATGCGACGCGTGGTCCGAGCTGCCGCGCGCGATCGTCAGCAGCGCGCTGGGCGGCTGCTCCCGTAGCGCGTCGCCCAGGGCCGCGTAGGCGTTCTGATCGGCGGCCAGTTGACGGGCCACCACCTGCGGCGCGCTCAGCGCCTCATCCAGCATGCGCGAGGTCAATCGCTTCTCCTTCGACGACCACGCTGTGCAACTGCAAGCCACGGTCCATCACGACAAAGTCCGCCCAGGCGCCCGGGGCCAGGCGGCCCCGATCGTCCAGACCCAGGTAATCGGCCGCGTTCGTCGAGACGCGCCGCGACGCGTCCTCGATCGACAGGCCGAGCTTCAACACCAGATTGCGTAGCGCCTGGTCCATCGTCAGCGTCGAGCCGGCCAGCGTGCCGTCGGGCAGACGCACGCCGCCCAGGCACTTGGTGACGCGATGGCGGCCGAGCCGGTACTCGCCATCGGGCATGCCGGCCGCCGCCGTCGAATCGGTGACGCAGAACAGGTGCGGGATGCTGCGCAGCGCGACGCGGATCGCGCCCGGATGCACATGCAGCAGGTCGGGAATGATCTCGGCGTAGCGCGCGTGGGCCAGCGCCGCGCCGACCATGCCGGGCTCGCGGTGATGCAGGCCGGTCATCGCGTTGAACAGGTGGGTGAAGCCGCCGGCGCCACGAGCCAGCGCGGCCACGCCGTCCTCGTAGGTGCCCAGCGTGTGGCCGATCTGGATGCGGAAGCCCGCTTCGCTCAGTCGCTCCACCAGCTCGAGGTTGCCGGGCAGCTCCGGGGCCAGCGTGATCAGGCGGATCGGCGCCAGCGCATGCAGGGCGCGGATCTCGTCGATCGACGCGGCCTTGGCGAAGTCCGGCTGCGCGCCGAGCTTGCCGGGGTTGATGTAGGGCCCTTCGAGGTGCACGCCCAGCACGCGCGCGCCGCCGGCGGGCCGCTCGACGCAGGTGGGCGCGAGCGCGCGCATCGCCTGGCGGATCTCGTCCAGCGGCGCGGTCATCGTCGTCGCCAGCAGCGAGGTCGTGCCGTGCCGCGCATGCAGCTGCGCGAGCCGCGCGGCCGCGTCGCCGCCTTCCATCGTGTCGCGGCCGGCGCCGCCGTGGACGTGGGTGTCGATGAAGCCCGGCAGGATCAGCGGCAGGTCCTGCGCGCCGTGGCGGGCCTCGTGCTCGGGGACGGCGCTGCCGTCGATGCCGACCACGCGTCCCTTGTCATGTTCCAGCACACCGCGGATGAAGCCGCCAGGTGTCAGTACGAATCCGTCGATGTGCTGGGTCGTCATCCGTCTCGCCTCATCTCCGCGACGAAGTCGTAGTAGTCGCTGCGGCAGTAGGAATGGGTGAGCTCGACGGCCTGTCCCTGGTCGAGGTAGCCCACGCGGGTGATGAACAGCACGGCCTGGCCGACCGGCACTTCCAGCAGACCCGCCAGGCGCGAGTCCGCGTTGATCGCGCGGATGTGCTGCAGCGCGCGCACCGGCGCGCCGCCATGCCGGGCGAGGTGCTCGTACAGCGAGGACTCGACCTTCTGCGGCTCGGGCAGCACCGCCTCGGGCAGCACCGACAGCTCATAGGCCATGACGACGGCATCGGCCAGGCGCAGGCGCTCCAGGCGCGCGACGCGCTGGCCGGTGGTCAGGCCCAGCGACAGCTGCTCGTCCGGCGCCGCCATGGCGAAGCCGCGGGTCAGCCAGCGGCTGCTGGGCTTGAAGCCGCGCTGGTGGAGCTCCTCGGAGAAGCTGGTCAGGCGCGACAGCGGCTGCTCGAGCTTGGGCGCGATGTAGTTGCCGGAGCCGCGCTTGCGCACGATCAGGCCCTGCTCGACCAGGCGGTCGATGGCCTTGCGCGCCGTGACGCGCGACAGGTCCAGGGATTCGGAGAGCACGCGCTCGGACGGCAGCGCCTCGTCGGCCTGGTACTGCCCTTCGCGGATCGCCTGGGCCAGCTTGTGGGCCAGCTGCATGTACAGCGGCGAGGCGGCGGCGGGATCGGGCTTGAACTGGAAGGGCAGCTTGGTGCTCATCGGGCTTCTCTGCTTCTCAACGGGGGTCGGAGAGAGCGCCGCGGACCAGCCGCAGCGCACCGTCGGCCGAGTCGCCCTGGGGCGACACGCAACGGGCCCGAATGTTGCCTGAGAAAAGCGCGGCAAGCCGCTGCGCCACGCTGCCCGCGAGCGACAGCGGCAGCTGCTGCGTGGGGTCCAGCGCGAGCGCGAGCTGCTCGAGTTCCGCCACCGCCTGCGCGACCAGCGCGGCCGCGGCCGGGTCGGCGCCCGCATGCTCGAAGACCAGCGGCGCCAGCTGCGCGTAGGCATGCTGGCCGGCCTGGGCGACCCAGGCGTTGATCGCGTCGCGATCCTGCTCGTGCTGGCAGCCGGCGGCGCCCCACACCGCCTGGGCGAGCGGGCCGGGCTCGGCGCGGCCGTCCATGGCCTTCTGCGCCTGACGCATGGCCTGGATGCCGAGCCAGGCGCCGCTGCCTTCGTCCCCGCCGATCCAGCCCCAGCCGCTGACGCAGACCAGCGAGCCGTCGGCGCGCAGCGCCTCGCCCACCGTGCCGGTGCCGGCGGCGATGACGCCACCGGGCCGGCCGGCATGGGCGCCGATGACGGAGGTGGTGCCGTCATTCGCGAGCTCGATGTGGGCGTAGCCGGGCTGCTGCGCGATGAAGGCCTGCGCCTGCGCGGTGACGCCGGCGCCGGACAGGCCGAGTCCGATGGCGGCCTCGGCCAGCGGCAGGCGCTCGATGCCGGCCTTGGCCGCGGCCTCCTGGACCGCCGTCTGGATATGACGCCAGGCCTGGGCGATGCCCTGCCCCAGCGCGGACGGCCCCGCCCATCCCTGGCCGAGCAGTTGTCCGTGGACATCGCTCAGCCGGACCCGAGTGCCGGTGCCGCCGCCATCCACCCCCACGAGGTAGCGGACGGCGGTGAAGCGCGGCTGCAAGGGCGCGGACCAGGCGTCCGCCAAGGGGTGGCTGTTCATGATTAATACCAGTTTAGTACCAAAAAACGCGAAGCGTCAATTGGTAGCGCACTGGACTTAACCTTGATGCACAAATCGCTCCGCTAGGGGCTCGCGGATGATAACCACCAACGTACCAGTGATGGCCGATTGAAATGAGGAAGCGCGCAGAGGTGGCCTGCGGAGGGCCAGCGCCCTTTGCAGTCCTTCAGTCCAGCGACCACTCCAGGTCGACGCCCTTGCCCTTGAGCCAGTCCCGCGCCGCGGAGAAGTGGCCGCAGCCGATGAACGGCACCGGCCCGCGCGTGGCCGAGAGCGGCGACGGGTGATTGGCCTGCAGCACAAGGTGACCGTTACCGGCGGCCTCGATCAACGGCGCCTTGGCCTGCGCATGCGCGCCCCACAGCAGGTAGACCTTCGGCGCCGCATCCCGCGCCGTCGCGGCGATGAGCGCATCGGTGAGCGATTCCCAGCCCTTCTTCGCATGCGAGGCGGCGGCGCCGTCCTCAACCGTCAGGCTGGTGTTGAGCAGCAGCACGCCGCACCGGGCCCATTCGCCCAGGTGACCACACATCGCCGGCTGCTGGCCCAGGTCGCGCTGCAGCTCCTTGAAGATGTTGCGCAGCGACGGTGGCAGCTTCTGCCCCGCCGGCACCGAGAACGCCAGCCCTTCCGCCTGCCCCGGCCCGTGATACGGATCCTGGCCGACGATCACCACCGTCGCCCGCGTCAGCGGCGTGAGCCGCAGCGCGCGCAGCGGGTCCGGCGGATAGATGGCGGCGCCCGCGGCCAGGCGCGCCTTCAGCAGCGCTTCGATGCGCTGGCCGTCGGCGCTCGCGCGCCAGGCGTCGATCAGCGGCTGCCAGCCGTCGCCGACTTGCCAGTCGATGGCCTGCAGCGTCGCGGGCATCGCCGGCCTCAACCGAACAGCGCCGACAGCGCCGCGCCCGGGTCGGGCGCGCGCATGAAGGCCTCGCCGACCAGGAAGGCATGCACCTGCGCGTCGCGCATGCGCTGCACGTCGTCGGGACCCAGGATCCCGGACTCGGTCACCAGCAGGCGATCGGCCGGCACCTGCGCCAGCAGTCCCAGCGTCGTGTCCAGCGTCACCTCGAAGGTCTTCAGGTTGCGGTTGTTGATGCCCACCAGCGGCGTCTTCAGGCGCAGCGCGCGCTCGAGTTCGGCGCCATCGTGAACCTCCACCAGCACGTCCAGGCCCAGGCCCAGCGCGCAGTCCTCCAGCTCCGCCATCTGGCCGTCCGCGAGGCTGGCGACGATCAGCAGGATGCAGTCCGCGCCCATCGCGCGCGCCTCGTAGACCTGGTACGGATCAACCATGAAGTCCTTGCGCAGCACCGGCAGCGCGCAGGCGGCGCGCGCCTGCTGCAGGTACTCGACCGAGCCCTGGAAGTGCGGCGCGTCGGTGAGCACGCTCAGGCAGGCCGCGCCGTGCCGCTCGTAGCTGCGGGCGATGTCGGCGGGACGGAAGTCGGCGCGCAGCACGCCCTTGCTGGGGCTGGCCTTCTTCACTTCGGCGATCACACCGCTGCGGCCGGCGGCGATCTTGTCGCGCAGCGCCTGCGCGAAGCCGCGCGTGGGCTCCGCGCGCGATTCCGCCTCGGCACGCAGGGCGGCCAGCGGCACGCGGGCCTGCGCGGCGGCGACCTCGTCGCGCTTGACGGCATTGATGCGATCCAGGATGTCGGACATGGCTTTCTCACTTCAGGTCCGGCGCCAGGGCCGGAGGCGGTCGACGCCCAGGCCCGCACGGGCCCGGCCTCGCCACGATCAGGACTGCGCCGCGGCTTGCCGCTGCGTCTCGGCGACGAATTCGTCGAGCTTGGCGCGCGCCGCGCCGGACTCGATCGCCGCGCGCGCCTTCACGATGCCGTCGGCGATGGACTCGACGACATTGGCCGCATACAGCGTCGCGCCGGCATTGAGCAGCACGATGTCGCGCGCCGCGCCGGGCTCGTTGCCGAGCACGCCCAGCAGGATGCGGCGGCTCTCCTCGGGGCCGCTCACCCGCAGGTTGCGGCTGGCGACCATGGGCATGCCGAAGTCCTCGGGATGGATCTCGTACTCGCGGATCTCGCCGTTGCGGAGCTCGCCGACCAGCGTCGCCGCGCCCAGCGAGATCTCGTCCATGTTGTCCTTGCCGTAGACCACGACCGCGTGCTGCGCGCCCAGGCGCTGCATCACGCGGACCTGGATGCCGACCAGGTCCGGATGGAACACGCCCATCAGGATGTTGGGCGCGTCCGCCGGATTGGTCAGCGGACCCAGGATGTTGAAGATGGTGCGCACGCCCAGTTCCTTGCGGACAGGCGCAATGTTCTTCATCGCCGGGTGATGGTTGGGCGCGAACATGAAGCCGATGCCGGTGTTGCGCACGCAATCGGCGACCGCCTGCGGCGGCAGCGACAGCGTCACGCCGAGCGCCTCCAGCACATCCGCGCTGCCGGTCTTGGACGAGACGCTGCGGTTGCCGTGCTTGGCCACCTGCGCGCCCGCCGCGGCCGCCACGAACATCGAGCAGGTCGAGATGTTGAAGGTATGCGCGCCGTCGCCGCCGGTGCCGACGACGTCCACCAGGTGCGGCCCCGGCGTGATCGGCACCTTGACGGAGAACTCGCGCATCACCTGCGCTGCGGCGGTGATCTCGCCGATGGTCTCCTTCTTCACGCGCAGGCCGATCAGGATGGCCGCGGCGGTCACCGGCGAGATCTCGCCGCTCATGATGCGGCGCATCAGCGCCAGCATCTCGTCGTGGAAGATCTCGCGGTGCTCGATGACCCGCGTCAGCGCTTCGTTGTCGGTGATGGGCATGGTGGCCTCCCGCTCAGGCGTTGAAGAAGCGGCGCACCGCCGCGATCGCGCGGTCGACGCCCACGGCGTCGACATCCAGGTGGGTGACGAAGCGCAGCTTGTACAGGCCCGTCGCCAGCACGCCCTGCGCCTTCAGATGCGCGACCAGCGCCGCGGCGATGTCCTTGTCGACATCGCAGAACACGATGTTGGTCTGCGGCGCCTCGACCGTCAGGCCGGGCAGTCCGCGCAGGCCCTCGGCCAGGCGACTGGCGAGCGCATGGTCCTCGGCCAGGCGCGTGACCTGGTGGTCGAGCGCGTGATGCGCCGCCGCCGCGAGCACGCCGGCCTGGCGCATGCCGCCGCCGAGCATCTTGCGCGAGCGGTGCGCGCGCTGGATCAACTCGCGCGAGCCGCACAGCACCGAGCCCACCGGCGCGCCCAGGCCCTTGGAGAAGCAGACCGAGACGCTGTCGAAATGCGCGCAGATGCGCCGCGCCGCGGCATACGGATCGCCGCCCTCGGCGGCGGCCACGGCGACGGCCGCGTTGAACAGGCGCGCGCCGTCCAGGTGACGGGCCAGGCCGTGACGCCGCGCCAGCTCGGACGCGGCGGCCAGGTAGTCCATCGGCAGCACCTTGCCGCCGATCGTGTTCTCCAGCGCCAGCAGCCGGGTGCGCGCGAAGTGCGCGTCGTCGGGCTTGATGTTGGCCTCGATGTCGGCCAGCGGCAGCGAGCCGTCGGGCGCGTGGTTCAGCGGCTGCGGCTGGATCGAGCCCAGCACCGCGGCGCCACCGCCCTCCCAGCGGTAGGTGTGGGCGAACTGGCCGACGATGTACTCGTCGCCGCGCTGGCAATGCGCCATCAGCGCGCACAGATTGCTCTGCGTGCCGGTGGGCATGAAGAGCGCCGCCTCGAAGCCCAGGCGCTCCGCCAGCGCCGACTGCAGCGCGTTGACGCTGGGGTCGTCGCCGAAGACGTCATCGCCCAGCGGCGCCGCCGCCATGGCGGCACGCATGCCGGCGGTGGGCTGGGTGACGGTGTCGCTGCGCAGGTCGACGACCGCCGCGTCCACATTCCTGCCCGCATTCGTGCTCGCATTCATCGCGCCAACTCCAGGAAGTTCTTGAGCATCGCGTGGCCGTGCTCGGACAGGATGGATTCGGGATGGAACTGCACGCCCTCCAGCGGCGTGGCGGTGCCGGCGAGCGCGCGGTGACGCACGCCCATGATCTCGCCGTCCTCGCTGCGCGCGCTGATCTCCAGCTCGGCCGGAATCGTCGCTTCCTCGATCGCCAGCGAGTGGTAGCGGATCACGTCGAAGCGCTCGGGCAGGCCGCTGAAGACGCCCTGCGTGTCGGTGGTGATGGTCGAGGACTTGCCATGCATCTGCACCTTGGCGCGGATGATGTTCCCACCAAGCGCGGCACCGATGCTCTGGTGGCCCAGGCACACGCCCAGGATGGGCAGCTGGCCGATGAAGCGCTGGATCGCCGGCACGCAGATGCCGGCTTCCTTGGGCGTGCAGGGGCCGGGCGAGAGCACGAGGTGGGTGGGCTTGAGCGCCGCGATCTCGTCGAGGCTGATCTGGTCGTTGCGGACCGTCTTCACGTCGGCGCCGAGCTCGGCGAAGTACTGCACCAGGTTGAAGGTGAAGCTGTCGTAGTTGTCGATCATCAGCAGCATGTCGTTCTCCTTCGTCCGGGTCAGAAACCTTCCTCGACCAGCTCCGCCGCGCGCAGTAGCGCGCGGGCCTTGGCCTCGGTCTCCTTCCATTCGAGCTCGGGCACCGAATCGGCCACGATGCCCGCCGCCGCCTGCACGTAGAGCACCTGGTCCATGACCACGCCGGTGCGGATCGCGATGGCCAGGTCCATGTCGCCGCCGAAGCTCAGGTAGCCGCAGGCGCCGCCATAGATGCCGCGCTTGACGGGCTCGAGCGTGTCGATGATCTCCATCGCGCGGATCTTGGGCGCGCCCGACAGCGTGCCGGCCGGGAAGCTGGCGCGGAACACGTCCATGTTGCCGATGCCGTCCTTCAGCAGGCCCTCGACATTGCTGACGATGTGCATCACATGCGAATAGCGCTCGACCGCGAACGCGTCGGTGACCTTGACGCTGCCGGTCCGCGCGATGCGACCGATGTCGTTGCGGGCCAGGTCGATCAGCATCAGGTGCTCGGCGCGCTCCTTGGGATCGGCCTTGAGCTCCACTTCGAGCGCCTGATCCTGCTCCGGCGTGCCGCCGCGCGGACGCGTGCCGGCCAGCGGGCGGATCGTGACCTTGCGGCCTTCCGGCGTCGATTCCTGGCGCACCAGGATCTCGGGCGAAGCGCCGACGATCTGGAAGTCCCCCATGTCGTAGAAGTACATGTAGGGGCTGGGATTGAGCGAACGCAGCGCGCGGTAGAGGCTCAGCGGCGATTCGGTGTAGCGCTTCTTGAGCCGCTGGCCGAAGACGATCTGCATGCAGTCGCCGGCCGCGATGAAGGCCTTGGCCTTGTCGACCGAGGCGAGGAAGTCGGCCTTGTTGAACTCGCGCTCGACCGGATGGGCTTGCCCGCGCACCACGCGCGGCGCGGCCACCGAGTAGCCCAGCTTGTCCTTGAGCTCGGTCAGCCGCTTCTTGGCCTTGAAGTAGGCCTCGGGCTGCGACGGGTCGGCGTAGACGATCAGGTAGAGCTTGCCCGAGAGGTTGTCGATGACGGCGAGCTCCTCGCACTGCAGCAGCATCACGTCGGGGGTGGGCAGGCCGCCCTCGGGCGTGGAGTCCGCCAGGCGCGGCTCGATGTAGCGCACCGCGTCGTAGCCGAAGTAGCCGGCCAGGCCGCCGCAGAAGCGCGGCATGCCGGGCCGCAGCGCGACCTTGAAGCGCTGCTGGTAGGCCTCGATGAAGGCGAGCGGGTCTCCCTCGTGGGTCTCGAGCACCGCGCCGTCACGGATCACGCGGGTGACCGTGCCTTCGCTCTTGAGCACGGTGCGGGCCGGCAGCCCGATGAAGGAGTAGCGCCCGAAGCGCTCGCCGCCGACCACGGATTCCAGCAGGAAGCTGTGCCGGCCCGGCCCGTTGCCGGCGCAGAGCTTGAGGTAGAGCGAGAGCGGGGTCTCAAGGTCCGCGAAGGCCTCGCTGATCAGCGGGATGCGGTTGTAGCCGTCAGCGGCCAGGCTTTGGAATTCCAGTTCGGTGATCACGTCGTCAAACCTCTTGTCGGCTGCGGCGAGGCCGGCGATGCAGGGCATCACGGCGCGCGCGCAAGCGGAAACTCAGGTCGCCTGTTGGACCTGCCCCGTCGGGTAGGGTGCAGCAAGAGTGTGACGGTGACCCGCGTCCGAGGGATAGAGGGGACGGCGGGTGGCAAGCAGCAGGCGGCTTCAGGTGAAGTCGTGCCAGGATCGCCAGGGCCAGGCTCCCCGGTCGTTCGACCCCTTGATGTGCTTGCGCGTGATAAACATGGTGCGGCGCAGTGTAGCAGGCGGATTCCCGGGGTCCGGCCGCGGGGCGGTTCGCGCATACTCCCCGTCCAGAGCCGGCCGCGGAGCCGGCCGATCCTCCGGAGGGAAGGAGACACCATGTCCAAGCGCAATGTCCTGATGGCCGCGCTCGCGGCCGCGATGCTGGCGCCCGTCGGGGCGTCCGCCCAGTCGACGCCACCGGGCGCGTCATCGGCCGCGCCGGCCGCCCCGCCCGCGGCGGCCCCGGCGCCGGTCGAGCTCGCCGGCGTCAAGTACGACGGCACCGCCGAGGTCGCCGGCCAGAAGCTGCAGCTCAACGGCGCGGGGATCCGCTACAAGGCGATCTTCAAGGTCTACACCGCCGGCCTGTACCTGAACGCGAAGGCCACCACGCCGGAGGCCGTGCTGGCCAACAACGGTCCCAAGCGCATCCACATCCAGATGCTGCGCGACATCGATGGCGAGGAGCTGGGCAAGCTCTTCACCAAGGGCATGGAGCAGAACGCCACGCGCGAGGAATTCGGCCGCTCCATCAGCGGCGTGCTGCGCATGTCGGAGATCTTCGTGCAGAAGAAGAAGCTCAAGACCGGAGAGAGCTTCGGTGTGGACTACATCCCCGGCACCGGCACCGTGGTCTTCGTCAACGGCCAGCTGATTCCCGGCGAGCCGATCAAGGGCGAGGACTTCTTCCACATGCTGCTGAAGATCTGGCTGGGCAAGTCGCCGGCCGATTCCGACCTGAAGGTGGCGCTGCTGGGCGGCGCCAAGCCTGCCGCGACGAGCAGCCGCAACGCCGCGGGCAGCAACCGCTGAGCTCGCGGCGCTCCGCGAGCGCTCAGCCGAGCAGCTCGTCCAGCCGGTCCAGGTAGCGATCCGCGGGCACGCCGCGGATCGGCTCGCCGTGGTTGTAGCCGTAGCTGACCAGCGCGATCGGGCAGCCGGCCGCGTGGGCGGCGCGGGCGTCGTTGCTGGAGTCGCCGATCATCCAGGTCGTGGCCGGCGCGCTGCCCAGCGCCTCGCAGGTCTTGAGCAGCGGCAGCGGATCGGGCTTCTTGCGCTCGAAGTCGTCGCCGCCGAAGACGCGGTCGAAGTAGTGGGCCAGGCCCTTGCGCCGGAGCAGCTCGCGGGCGAAGGCGGCCGGCTTGTTGGTCAGGCAGGCCATCGGCAGGCCGAGCGCCTTGAGCGCGTCCAGTCCCTCGACGACGCCGGGAAACACATCGGCGTGCTCGCCGTTGAGCACCTCGTAATGGCGCTGGTACAGCGTCCAGGCCTCCTCGTAGCGCTGCGGCGGCGCGCCCGCCTCGGCGAGCACGCTGCGGATCAGGTGCTCGCTGCCCTGCCCGATGGTGTGCTCGACGAAAGCGCGCGAGACCTCGGGCAGCGCCATGTCGGCCATCACGCGGTTGAGCACGGCGACGAAGTCGCCCAGCGTGTCGACGAGCGTGCCGTCGAGGTCGAGCATGAAGGCGGTGGGAGTGGGAACGAGCGCGGGCATCGGTGCGGCAACGAGGACATCGGGGCCCGCATCGTAGCGGTGCCCCGCCGACCGCCTCGCTCGCCCGGGCGCGTTCAGGCGTTCAGGAGAACGCGCCCACCGCCGTCACCAGCGCCTGCGACTGCTGCTCGAGCGACTCGGCCGCGGCCGAGGCCTGCTCGACCAGCGCCGCGTTCTGCTGCGTCGCCTGGTCCATCTGCGCGATGGCCTGATTGATCTGCTCGATGCCGGCGGTCTGCTCCTGGCTGGCGCTGGAGATCTCGCCGACGATGTCGGTGACCCGCTTCACGCTGCCCACGATCTGCGACATGGTCGCGCCGGCCTGGCTCACCAGCGCGCTGCCTGCCTCGACCTTCTGCACCGAGTCGCCGATCAGCGACTTGATCTCCTTGGCCGCCGTCGCGCTGCGCTGCGCCAGCGTGCGCACCTCCGAGGCCACCACCGCGAAGCCACGTCCCTGCTCCCCGGCGCGGGCCGCCTCCACCGCCGCGTTCAGCGCCAGGATGTTGGTCTGGAAGGCGATGCCGTCGATGACGCCGATGATGTCGACGATCTTGTTGGACGAGCCGCTGATGGACGCCATCGTGGCCACCACCTCGTCGACCACCTGGCCGCCCTGCACCGCGAAATCGGACGCCGACATCGCCAGTTGGTTGGCCTGCCGGGCGTTGTCGGCGCTCTGCTTGACGGTGGCGGTCAGTTCCTCCATCGACGCCGCCGTCTCTTCCAGCGCGCTGGCCTGCGCCTCGGTGCGCGAGGACAGGTCGCGGTTGCCCGAGGCGATCTCCCCCGCGGCACTGGCGATGGTGTCGGTCGCGCCGCGGATCTGGCCGACGGTGGTCGACAGGCTGCGCTGCATGCGGTCCATCGCCACCAGCAGGCTGTCGGCATGCGCGCCGCGCAGGTCCACCGCCACGTTCAGGTCGCCGGCACCGATGCGGTGGACGATCTCCGAGGCATAGGCCGGCTCGCCGCCCAGCTGGCGGTAGATGCTGGTCGCCAGGCGCCAGCCCAGCAGGCCGACCACCGCCATCAGCGCCAGGCCGATCGACAGCAGCACCGTGGCGCTGCGCCAGAAGGCCTTGTCGATGTCGTCGATGTAGTCGCCGAAGCCGACGATCCAGTCCCAGGGCTCGAAGCGGGTCACCGCGTAGAGCTTCTCGACCTCGTCCTTGGTGTTGGGCCGCGTCCCCGGTGCGATCACGGTGCCAACCTTGCGGCCTTCCAGCGCGGCGCGATAGCGCACGCCGGCCTCCTTGCCGCCCTTGGCGTCGACGATGCCGACGCGCTTCGGATTGGGATGCACCAGGTTGACGTCATCGCTGTAGCCGCGGACGAAGAAGTAGAGCTCGTCCTTGCGGAAGCTGCCGATGATCAGCTTGCCCTGACGCTGTGCCTCCTCGCGGGTCAGCTTGCCGGCGAGCTCCTGCTCGTGCAGCTTCTCGAGCGCGGCCTGGGCCAGCACCACCAACGTGGACAGCTGCGCGGTGCGCTCCTTCATCATCGTCTGGCGCAGCGTCGTCAAGGACACCGTTGCCAGGACCACCATGCCGATCAACGCGGCCAGACACAGGAAAAGAATGCGGGTGCGGAGTTTCATGAGTGGGAAGAGAACGGCGCCGCCACGCCCGATGCACGGGGCGGCGCGAATGGACCAGACAGCACTATCGGCTCGTTCCGTTCGATGCTGAATCCCCATCGCCGCTAACGCACGGCGTTATGCGTCACTACCTCACGGCCGCGCCCCCACGGTCGGCCTGCCGTGCGCCGTCACGCCGGCCCGTATCCCCAACTTGACCGCTTGCGACGCCAGCGCCCGGCGCCTAGGCTGGTCCATTGCCACTGCGGGAGACGGCCATGCCCCTCGACCCTGACGCGCGTGCCGACGGCATCGCGCTCGCGCTGTCCGGCGGCGGCTTCCGAGCCGTGCTGTTCCATGTCGGCGTGCTGTGGCGGCTCAACGAGCTGGGCGTGCTGGGCCGGCTGGCGCGCCTGTCCAGCGTGTCCGGCGGCTCGATCGCCTCGGGGCTGCTGGCCGTGCGCTGGCCGCGGCTGGCCTTCGATGGCGACGGGCACTCCCCGCGTTTCGAGGCCGAAGTCGTGACACCGCTGCGCGAGTTCTGCGCCCGCAACATCGACGTGGCCTCGGTGCTGTCGGGCGCCTTCAATCCCTTCCGGTCGGCCGGCGAGGCCGTCGCCGAGGAATATCGCCAGCGTCTGGGCCTGGACGCCTCGCTGCAGTCGCTGCCCGATACGCCGCGCTTCGTGTTCAACGCGACCAACTACGCCACCGGCGTCAGCTTCCGCTTCTCCAAGCCCTACGCCGGCGACTACCGCATCGGCCTCATCCCGAAACCGCGCTTCGACGTGGCCACAGCGGTCGCCTGCTCGAGCGCCTTCCCGCCGGTCCTGGCGCCGATCGCGCTGGACGTGCGGCCGGAGGACTTCACCCGCGTCGATGGCGCCGACCTCTACGACCAGGTCGACTACCGCCGCCGCCTGATGCTGGCCGACGGCGGCGTCTACGACAACCTCGGGCTGGAGACCGTCTGGGGCCGCCATGCGACGGTGCTGGTCAGCGACGCCGGCAAGCCCTTCGACATCGACGCCGGCATCGGCACGATGGCCCCGCGGCAGGTGCTGCGGGCGATGGACATCGGGCTGAACCAGGCGCTGGCCCTGCGCAAGCGCATGCTGATCGCGGCCTACGCGCGCGGCGAGGCCCAGGGCGCGTTCTGGGCCATCGACACCGACATCGCCGACTACCCCGCGACCGAGGTGCCGGCGCTGTCCGTCGATCCGGCGCGGATCGCCGACCTCGCGGCGATCCGCACGCGCCTGGACCGCTTCAAGGAACAGGAGCAGTGCGAGCTGATCAACTGGGGTTACGCGGTCAGCGACGCCGCGCTGCGTTCCCGCGCGCCGGCGGTGGTCTTCCGCTCCCAGGCACCCGCCTGGCCCTATCCGCGGCACGCGTTGTCCTGAGCGCGTCGCCACGACCGCCATGGCCGAGGTCTTCCGCATCGAGCTGCTGCCGGCGCGGCACGGCGACTGCCTGCTGCTGAGCTATGGCGACGCGGCGCGGCCCCATCGCGTGCTGATCGACGGCGGACCGATCGGCGCCTATGGCGCGCTGTCGGCCCGCCTGGCGGCGCTGCCCGAGGATCAGCGCGAGCTGGAACTGCTGGTCATCACGCATGTCGACGGCGATCACATCGAGGGCTGTCTCAAGCTGCTGAATCATCCGGAGCTGGCCACCTTCCGGGACATCTGGTTCAACGGCTGGCCGCACATCGCGCAGGAACTGAAGGAGCCGCCGCCCGCCCCCCGCCAAGCGCCATCCGACGAGGCCGGCATCCACCAGCGCAGCGCGATGCAGGGCACCGAGATCAGCGTGCGCATCGATGGGCGCCAATGGAACGCGGCCTTCGAAGGCGCGCCGGTGTTCGTGCCCGCGACCGGCCCGCTGCCGGTGCGCGAGCTGCCCGGCGGCCTGCGGCTCACCTTGCTGTCGCCGACGCTGGACAAACTCGTCAAGCTGCGCACCGCCTGGAGCCGCGCGCTGGAGCGCGCCGAGGTCGACCCGGCGAACGAGGCGGCGCTGCGCGCGCGGCTCGATGGTCGCGCGGCCTATCGCGCCTCGGGCGCGCGGCTGCGGCCGACGCCGGACCAGATGATGTCGTCGGCGGCGCTGGCGCTCGGGCCGATGGATGACGCGGTGGCCAACGGCTCGAGCATCGCCGTCATCGCCGAATACGCCGGTCGACGCCTCGCACTGCTCGGCGACGCGCATGCGCCGACGCTCGCGGCGACGCTGGGCCGGTTGGCGGCCGCAACGGGCGCCGCGACGCTGCGGCTCGACGCGGTCAAGCTGGCCCACCACGGCTCGGCCGCCAACCTCAGCCCGGAGTTGCTCGGCCGGATCGAGTGCGGCACCTGGCTGGTCTCCACCGACGGCAGCCTCTTCCAGCATCCGGACGACGAAGCGATCCACGCGGTCGTGCGGCAGGTGCCCGGCGCGCGCCTGTTCTTCAACTATCGGTCCGACCGCACCGCGCCGTGGGGCGAGCCGGCAATGCGCGCCGCGCACGGCCATCAAGCTTTCTACCCGCGCGATCCCGCCGCCGGCATTGCGCTGGACCTGATGACCGGCGAGCCGAGTTGAGCGAGAACGCGTCGACGAGACCGCCTTCCCCGATCACGACCGGAATTCCGGCGTGACCAGCATCGCGGAGGCCCAGGCGTTGTCCCGGTCGCGGTAGCGCTTGTAGATGCGGCGCCGCGCCAGGCCGAAGGCCGCGTTCAGCGAGTGGCTGTGCAGCAGCATCCGGTAGAAGAGCCTCGCCTGCAGCGCCGCCGTGCGGTCGTTGACGCGGCAGCGATAACCCAGCACCGCATGGATGCCGGCGGCCGCGGCCAGCGCCGCGAAGCCCGAGTTGCCGCTCTCGCAGCTGCTCAGGTAGACGAAGCGCGCCTCGCGCATGTAGCTGACGATGTCGCCGAAGTCGATGCCCTCCGGCTCCTCCGCCGGCCCGATGAACAGGAAGCCGGTGCCGCCGCGCTGCTGCGCGCCATGGCGCTGGAAGCAGGTGTGGCCGGCGAAATGGATCAGGTCCCAGCTGCCCTCGCGCAGCGCCGCGTCGAGCGCCGCGCGCGTCACCGGCCCGTCCATGCCGAGCACGCGGATGTTGTCCTCGTAGAACAGCGGCTGGCCCGTGCGCGTATCGCGGGTCGTCAGCAGCTTGCGCACCCGCGCGCATTCGAGCCGCACCGAGGTCAGAGGATCGAGCCGCACTTGCCCGCCCAGCAGCTTCGCGCTGAACACGCTGCCATGCGTGTCGGCGCAGATCAGCAGCGCGCGCCGCGCCGCGGGCGGTCCGGAGAACAGGTCCTGGCTCGCGTCGCCATCGCTTTCCAGCAGGCGCCGCGCCACCGAGGCGGCCTGCGCCAGCCAGGGCTCCGGCCGCAGCGACGGATCGAAGACCGCCTCCAGCATCAGCGGATAACAGGCCTCCGACACCGCGAAGGTGAGCCGGTCCGGCAGCTCGCGCCCGGCATCGCCCAGCTGCATCGCCGCGGCGGCGCGGCCCAGTTCGCGCTGGACCTTGAAATGCGGGTTCTCGTCGCACAGCGCGATGCGGATGCTTTCGCCGATGTCGGAGAACTCGTCGTACCAGTCGGGCTGGAACATGTGCTGCGCTTCCCAGCGCATCCAGGCCGAGCGGGGCACGGTCAGCATGCCGTCGCCATGGAACTTGAAGCCGATGCCGTCGATGTCGAAGCTCCAGCCGGTCTCGCTGGCCTTGACGCGGATCGCCAGGCAGGGATCGACGCGCTGGCCGGGCTGCAGCAGCTCGAGCGCGAAGCCGCCGGCGGTGCCCGGATCGGCATAGGCGGTCAGGCCCGGCACGCGCGCGCTCTCGCGCTGCAGCTCCGAGGTCAGCGCCGGCGCCAGCAGCATCATCGGCGTCTGCGTCAGCAGCCGGGCCTTGCGGCAGAAGTCGAGACCGCCGCCGTCCTCCACCACCGCGCCGGCATCGGCCGCGAGGCGGCTGCCGACGATGACGAAGTCGAAGCGCTGCTGCTGCAGCTGCTCCAGGGCGGTCTCGCAGGTGGTCTCCTGCTGCACCGCGTGCGCGCCGAAGCGCCGCAGCTGCTTCTTGATCTGCTCGACCTCGATGCCTTGCTGCTGCGGACAGAACACCAGGAGGAAGTCAGCCATGAGCGATCCCCCTTGGGAAACCGAGCACGAATTCGGTCTCGCCATCGGCCAGCGCGTGGATGCGCAGGCTGCCGCCCTGGTTGCGCATCAGCTTGTCGAGCAGCGGATGAGCCAGCCGCAGATCCGCCTGCGCCGCCTCGGGCGCCGCGAAACGCGTGCCGTGCCGACGGGCCGGTGGCAGCTTGCCGCGCAGGCGCAGGAAGACTTCCCGGTCGTCCGGCACCAGCGTGAGCTGCACCGTCGCCGTCTCCGGCGCCGCGCGCAGCAGCACCGACAGCAGGCTCTCCACGACGATGTGCATCTGCGTGTGGTCGGCCTCGACCTCGACCCGCCGCGCCGCCGAGACCAGCCGCACCTTCTCCCGCTCCGACGCGGCCAGGCTGGCGAGCAGCGCCTCCAGCTCGCTGTCGAGCTGGACCGTGCTGACCGCGCGCGCGGCGACGCGGGCCTCGCGGTTGTACATGGCCAGGCGCGTGAAGGCATGCTTCACCCGGCCCAGTTGCCGCAGGACCGTCTGCAGGTCGCGGGCCCGGTCCGGGTCGCGCGCGGCGCCAGGACGATGCGCCGACTCGAGCTCGCTTTCCAGCCAGGACATCGCCATGCCCAGCGGCGCCTGCGTCTCGACGGCCAGCTCGTAGGCGGTCTCCTCCAGGAACTCGAGCTGCACCGACCGGCGGATCGGCCGCAGGTCGCGCGCGATGAACACATGGCCGCCGAGCTTGCCGGGAAAGTCGCGCCGGGTGACGAAGACCGAGCTGGGCGCCTCCCCCATCCCGCCCGACGCCTCGGAGCCCTGGGCGGCCTCCGCCGCCGCGTCCTCGCAGGCCGGGCGGCGCACGTGCAACTCCCCGAGCCGATCACCGGCCTCGGTGCCCTGCAGTAGCGCCACCAGCGGCTGCGGATCCTGGAACAGGTCGATCAGGCTGCGCCCCTCGAGCGCCTTGCGACGCGCGCCGAACAGCGCTTCCGCGGCCGGATTGACGCGGCGGATCCGCAGTTTCGCGTCGGTGGCGATGACCGGATCGGCGACGTTGTTCACGCACTCGGTCATCAAGGTCAGGTCGCTGATGCGCTCCATCGCGCCGGCGATCTCGTGGGCGATGTCGGTCAGCTGCCGGACATGCTCGCGCGAGAACGCGTTGACCCGGGGATCGTCGACGTTGACGATGAAGCGCACCCGCTCGCCCTCGGAGAACAGGATGGGCACCGCCAGTTCGGAGCGGATCGGCTCGCCATCGGGCGTGCGCAGGTAGTCGGGGTCCTGCGAGACATCCGCGATCTTCTGCGCCGTCATCGTCCGCGCCACGCGGCCGAGGATGCCCACGCCCAGGTGCTGCGCGTAGTCGCCCCAGACGGTGCCGGTATCGACCGCGCACCCGTCCTCGCCGCGGCGCGCCGAGGCCACGCGCACGATGGACTCGCGCGCGCTGTCGATGCGGAACAGCGCGACATGCTGCCAGTCGAAGATCTCGATCAGCGCGTCGGCCAGGCAGCGGCAGGCGCCCTGGATGTCGACGCAGCGGTTGAGCGCGCGGAACATCCGCAGCTGGCGCCGGTCGCGCTCCTGGGCCGCGTGGTCCAGCGCGCAGAGCACCGTCTCGACCAGGGGCAGCTGGTTGAACAGCGTCTGATGGGACTCGCCGTAGGCATCGCGCTCGCGGCTGAGCAGGGTCAGGATGGCGACGGTGCGCTCGTCGCTGCCCTGCCCGCGGGTGATGCGTCGCCACATGCTGGACTTCAGCTCCATCGCGCGCATCTGGCGGCAGATCGGCTCGTCGGCCATGTCGGACCAGGGCGGCGCGCTCATCACCGCGTCGAAGTCGTGGATGCCGCCGTCGTTCGCTTCCATGAAGGCGCGCTGCGCGTCGTTGAGCTCGTACCAGGCGGTCGGCACGTCCTGGCGGAAGGGCGGGTGGTTGAAGACGATCTCCGATTCCCAATGCTCGCCGTCCGCGACGACGCGGGACACCAGCATCAGGTCGTAGGGCAGCTCGCTGCGCAGGGCTTCGGCCATCCGCGGCAGCAGGTCCGGGCGTCCGGCGTGGCTCAGCGTCAATTCGCGCAGCCGGTCGGTCAGCACCTGGTGCTGCAGGCTGCGGAAGAAACCCAGCGAGCCCACCACCGCGCCCCGCGCGTCCATCAGCGGCAGGCCGGTGACCTCGACGGCGACCTGGCGGCCAGGGTCGTCCAGGCGCGTCAGCGTGACGCGATAGGCGCCGAGCTCGCCGTTGCGTCGACCGCGTGTCTCTTCGTCGAGGATGCGGCCGGCCTCGCCGGCGAAGAGCTGGTCCAGGCGCAGCTCGTCGACATGGGCGGCGCCGCTCATGTCCAAGGCGGCGGCATTGGCGTAGAGCACGCGGTTCGCGAGGTCGCGCTGGATCACGGCGATGCGTGAGCCGTCGAAGACCGCCCGCTTCATCTGCCCCAGCAGCGCGGCCGCCGCGGCGGACGTGGGCCGCTCGTGCGCGGAGTCGTCCATGAGGGCCTCCCTGGCCATCGCTGGCCGCCAGTCCCGTCTGTCAACGGCCCGAAGGCTACGCCGATTGCGCGCGCGGCGCGCCTGACAACATAGGGATCCGACGCCCTCCGAGGCCGATTTCATCGGCCTTCGCGGCGATTCCGTGGCGGAGATGCCACGTCGCGCGGCCTCATGCCCGGCAGGACCGGCGAGAGGTCCACTCATTCGAATGCGTCGCAGGCGTGGCGCGCAGCGCCCCAAAAGACGAAGGCGGACATCCTTTCGGATGCCCGCCTTACCCATTGACGTCCGGCTTGCGCCTCTGCAATCCACCACCAGAAACCTGGACCGCATGACCGAAAGAATAGGGGCGCCGGCTGGCCCTCGGAAGCCGGGTTCGGCGCAAGGCGGCGGCAGCGATCCGCTGATCAGCCTGTCAGGCGTCGCCCTACAGACCCGGCGGCCCGCCGACTGCCCGCGGCCTACTCGCCCGACGCGGACGTCGGCCCCTTGAGCAGCCGGTACAGCGTGTTGCGCCCGATGCCCAGCCGCCGCGCGGCCTCCGAATGGTTGCCGCCGCAGTCCGCCAGCACGCGGCGGGCGTGGGCCCGCGATTGCTCGCGCAACATCGCCGCGGGCGCCGGGCGACCTTCTTCCGCCCAAGCGGGCTTGGGACTCACCTCGGCCTCGGCGGCCAACGATCGCTCCGGCCGCAGCACCGGAATCGGCAGCGGTGCGCCCTGGTCCAGCTCCTCGACGAGGTCATCCGGCAGGTGCCCGCGTCGGATGACCGACTCGCCGGGCTCCATCAGCGCGCAGGCGATGCGCAGGGCCTGCTCCAGCTGCCGGACGTTGCCCGGCCAGCGATAGGCCATCAGCTCGCGCGCCAGCGGCGGGTCCAGTTCCACCCGCCGCGCCGGCTCGATCGCCGCCAGCAATCGCGCCACCAGCATCGGCAGGTCCTGGCGCTCTCGCACCGGCGGCAGGCAGAGCGTCAGCCCGTTGAGCCGGTAGTACAGGTCCTCGCGGAACAGGCTCTGCGCGACCAGCTGCCGCAGCGGCCGGTGGCTCGCGCCGATCAGCTGGAAGTCCACCGCCACCGCCGGCCCGCCGCCCAGCGGCTGCACCTGCCGGTCCTGCAGCACGCGCAGCAGCCGCGCCTGCAGGGGCAGCGGCATGTCGCCGATCTCGTCGAGGAACAAGGTGCCGCCATGCGCTTCCCTCAGCCGCCCCTGCGCGCCGTCGCGCGAGGCCCCGGTGAAGGCGCCGGGCCGGTAGCCGAAGAGCTCCGCCTCGATCAGCGACTCCGGCAGGGCCGCGCAGTTCACCGCGACATAGGCGCGGCCACGTCGCGGGCCGCTGTCATGGACGGCGCGCGCGAACAGGTCCTTGCCCACGCCGGACTCGCCCTGCAGCAGCAGCGGGATCGGCTTGTCCAGCACCCGCCGCGCCCGCATCACCGCCTGGTGCATCGCCGCGTCGCCAAGGTCCAGCAGATGCAGCGCATCGGGCGTCGTCGACGCGGGCATCGCCGTGCGCGACGCCTGCTCCGCAGGTGCGAGATCGGGCGCCACCGGGCGCGTCATCGCCACCTCGGCCTGGGCCTCCACATCGACCACCGTCGCCCCATGCCCTCGCGGCGCCGGCGCCGGTCGCCGCCATCCACGCGGCGCGTCCAGCCGCAACCACAGCGGCGGCGCGTCCTCGCGGCGCAGCAGCCGTGCGCCCTCGCCACCTTCCCGGGCCCAGTCCATCAGCTCGGCCCACCGCAGCGGTAGCAGCGCCTCCAGCGGACTCGGCCGCGCCGCCTCGGCGCCCAGCCATGCCTGCGCCGCCGCGTTGCAGCCCAGGATCCAGCCGTCGTCGCTGAGCGCCAGCAGCCCTTCGGTCGGCGTGCCCAGACCCTCCGGCTGCAGATGGAGCTGCAGGCGCAGCCCATCGGCATGCCGCGTCTGGAACAGCCGGTGTTCCACCATCCGCGCCGCCGAGCGCACCAGCGCCAGCGTGTGCCGCTGGAAGCCGCGCTGCTCGCCGGAGATGTCCAGCACGCCCAGCACGCGCCCCTGCGGATCGCGGATCGGCGCCGCGGTGCAGCTGAGGAAGGCATTGCGCTCAAGGAAGTGCTCGCCGCCGAGCACCGCCACCGGCCGCTGCTCCGCCAGCGCCGTGCCGATCGCGTTCGTGCCGCGCCAGCGCTCGTCCCAGATCGCGCCGGGCCGCAGCGCCACCCGCTGCGCCCGGTCGACGAAGCGGCCATCCCCCAGCGCGCCCAGCAGCAGGCCTTGCGCGTCGGCCAGGATGACCAGGCCGTCGCTGTCGCGTGTCTGCTCGAAGAGGTCTTCCATCACCGGCCGCGCATGGGCCACCAGCTCGTGCTGCCGCTCCAGCGCGCGCCTGAGCTGGGCGCCCGACGCATGCGGCGCGCCCGGCGGACGGCCGACCGGGTCCAGGCCGAAATCACGGCTGCGCAGCCAGCTGCGGCTCAGGCCCTCGTCCAGCGCCTCGACGCTGAGCCGACCGGTGTCCAGCAGCTCGCGCCGCGCGGCGCGCAGCAGCCTCGGCGCCAGCGCGGCGCCGCTCGGGGTTTTCACCATCCTGTCGTCTCCTTGCGTCGGCGCCCTCGGCCTCGACGGTCCGCCCGGTCCTCGCCATCGACGCGATCGCGGGTTTGAGCCGGAATCCGCACCCGGGTTGCGCCATTCCGGAACACCTGCGCCATCGCGGCGATGCCGGGACCAGTCTGTGGACCGATCCTGACCAAAGCCTGTCGAAAAGAGAAGCGGCTTTCCGCCGCCGAGCAGGGTCTTCGGCGCGAAGCGGGCGCTGGCACGGCCCATGCAAAGCGGGGGCGGGCGTTCGACGCCTCATCAACCACGGAGACAAGCCATGATCTACGCCAAGCCCAACGCCGCCGGCGCCCCGCTGCAGTTCAAGCCCCGCTACGACAACTTCATCGGTGGCCAATGGACCGCGCCGCGGGACGGCCAGTACTTCGACGTCATCACGCCCATCACCGGGCAGGTCTACACGCAGGCGGCGCGCTCGAATGCCGCGGACATCGAACTGGCGCTGGACGCGGCGCATGCCGCCGCCGAGCGCTGGGGCGCGACCCCGGCGGCCGAGCGCGCCAACGTGCTGCTGCGCATCGCCGACCGCATCGAGCAGAACCTGGAGCGGCTGGCCTACGCCGAGACCATCGACAACGGCAAGCCGATGCGGGAGACGCTCAATGCCGACCTGCCGCTGGCGGTCGACCACTTCCGCTACTTCGCCGGTTGCCTGCGGGCGCAGGAGGGCGCGCTCAGCGAGATCGATGCGAACACCGTCGCGTACCACTTCCACGAGCCGCTGGGCGTCGTGGGCCAGATCATTCCGTGGAACTTCCCGATCCTGATGGCCGCGTGGAAGCTGGCCCCGGCGCTGGGCGCGGGCAATGCCGTGGTGCTCAAGCCGGCGGAGTCGACGCCGGTGAGCATCCTGGTGCTGACCGAGCTGATCGCCGACCTGCTGCCGCCGGGCGTGCTCAACATCGTCAACGGCTACGGCAAGGAAGCCGGCATGCCGCTGGCGCAGAGCAAGCGCATCGCCAAGGTGGCGTTCACCGGCTCGACGGCGACCGGCCGCGTCATCGCGCAGGCCGCCGCGACCAACCTGATCCCCGCGACGCTCGAGCTCGGCGGCAAGAGCCCCAACGTCTTCTTCCCCGACATCGCGGCCCAGGACGACGACCTCTTCGACAAGGCGATCGAAGGCCTGGTGCTGTTCGCGTTCAACCAGGGCGAGGTCTGCACCTGCCCGTCGCGCGCGCTGATCCATGAATCGATCTACGACCGCTTCATCGCCCGCGCGATCGACCGCGTCAAGGCGATCAAGCAGGGCAATCCGCTCGACACCGACACGATGATGGGCGCGCAGGCCTCGTCGATGCAGCTCGACAAGATCCTGTCCTACCTGGAGATCGGCAAGCAGGAAGGCGCGCAGTGCCTCATTGGTGGCGGACGCGCGCAGCTCGGCGGGGACCTGGCGGGCGGGTATTACATCCAGCCGACGCTGTTCAAGGGCACCAACGACATGCGGATCTTCCGCGAGGAGATCTTCGGCCCGGTGCTGGCCGTCACCACCTTCAAGACCGAGGAGGAGGCGCTGCGCATCGCCAACGACACGCCGTACGGGCTGGGTGCGGGGGTGTGGTCGCGCGACATCAATACCGCCTTCCGGATGGGCAAGGGCATCAAGGCCGGGCGCGTGTGGACCAACTGCTATCACGCGTATCCGGCGCATGCGACCTTCGGCGGCTACAAGGAATCGGGCATCGGCCGCGAAACCCACAAGATGATGCTGGACCATTACCAGCAGACCAAGAACCTGCTGGTCAGCTACTCGCAGCAGAAGCTCGGGTTCTTCTGAGGCCGCTGGCCCTCACCCCTCCCTCTCCCGCAAGCGGGAGAGGGCCTATTACTTACTCCCTCGCCCCCGCAGGGGGAGAGGGCGGGGTTGAGGGGGCGGCTCGATGGGCAGCAGCGCTGAGCATGGAAGGTCAGGACGAGTGGAAGCGCCTTGACCGCACGATCGGATTGGACATTTGTCTCTTACAAAGACATTTGTCTAGAATGCGCCGATGTCTTCATCCAAAGACCAGTTGCTCGCCCTGGTCGAATCCAACCCCTTCATCAGCCAGCAGGAACTGGCCGACCAGCTCGGCCTGTCGCGCTCGGCCGTGGCCGGCCATCTGGCGCAGCTGACGAAGGAGGGCCGCATCCTCGGTCGCGCCTATGTGCTGCCGCAGCGCCAGCCCATCGTCTGCATAGGCGGCACCAACCTCGACCGCAAGCTGCGTGGCCTCGGGCCGCTGCGGATGGGCAGCTCCAATCCCGCGACCCAGCATGAAACCGCCGGCGGCGTCGCCCGCAACATCGCCGAGAACCTCGCGCGCCTGGGCCTGCCGGTGCATCTGCTGACCGCCGTCGGCCGCGATGCCGCGGGGCAGTCCTTGCTGGCGCAGCTGCAGGCGCTCGGCGTCGATTGCGCCGGCTCGCTGCAGGCCGTGGACGCCGCCACGGGCAGCTACACCGCCGTGCTCGATCCGCAAGGCGAGCTGGTGCTGGCGCTCGCGCACATGGAACTCACCGACCGGCTCGACCCCGCCTTCCTGCGCCAGACCGCGCCGCAGCGGGCGCCGGCGCGCTGGCTCGTCGCCGATCTGAACCTGCCGCGCGAGACGCTCGACGGGCTGCGCGCCGAGGCCCGCCTGCGCGAGCAGCGATTGCTGCTCGTCGCCGTGTCGGAGCCGAAGATGGCGCGCCTGGGCCCCGACCTGCGCGGTGTGGAGCTGCTGGTGCTGAATCGCGGCGAACTGCAGGCGCTGGTCGGCCGCGCGCTGCCCGACGACGGCGCGCTCCGCGGCGCCTGGCATGCGCTGCGCGAGGCCGGCCTGCAGCGGCTGGTGATCAGCGATGGCGCGCGGGGCGTGCGCCATTCCGATGGGGATGAGCTCGCCCTGCTCGCCCCGCCACCGCTGGATCCCGCGGCCATCCGCGAAGTCACCGGCGCCGGCGACGCGATGACCGCCGGCATCGCCGCGGCGCTGCACCGCGATCCCGACGACCTGCGCGGCGCGTGCGCGCTGGGCCTGCGACTGGCCGCGCTGACGCTGCAGAGCGACGCGACGGTCAGCGAGGCGCTGAGCCCGGCGCTGCTTGTCTGACCCCGACCCCATGAATTCGAGAGAGACCGCATGAACACGCAAGACCGCTTCGACGCCACCCTGATCGATTTCTCCCCCGAGGTGGCCGCCGCGCGCGCCGAGGGCCGCCCGCTGGTGGCGCTGGAGTCCACCATCATTTCCCACGGCATGCCGTATCCGCAGAACGTGCAGACGGCCCGCGAGGTCGAGGCCATCGTCCGGGCGCACGGCGCCGTGCCGGCGACGATCGCGGTGCTGGACGGCAAGATCCGCGTCGGCCTGAACGATGCGCAGCTCGAGCTGCTGGGCCAGTCGCCCGACGCGATGAAGCTCAGCCGCCGCGACCTGCCCTACGCGCTGGCCACCGGCCGCATCGGCGCGACGACGGTCGCCGCGACGATGATCTGCGCCCGGCTGGCCGGCATCGAGGTCTTCGTCACCGGCGGCATCGGCGGCGTGCATCGTGGCGCGGAGACCAGCTTCGACATCTCGGCCGACCTGCAGGAACTGGCGCGCACGCCGGTGGCCGTGGTGTGCGCCGGCGCCAAGAGCATCCTGGACCTGGCGCTGACGCTGGAATACCTGGAGACGCACGGCGTGCCGGTGCTGTCGGTGGGTCAGGAGAACTTCGCCGCGTTCTACACGCGCGACAGCGGACTGAAGGCGGACTTCCGCATCGACGCGCCGGCGGAGCAGGCGAAGTTCCTGCGCGCGAAATGGGCGCTGGGCCTGGGCGGCGGCGCGGTCATCAGCAACCCGGTGCCGGAAGCGCACGCGATGCCCAAGGCGCTGATCGACGGCTTCATCGCGCAGGCGCTGGCCGAGGCCGGCGCCCAGGGCATCAGCGGCAAGGCGGTCACGCCCTACCTGCTCGCCCGCATCAAGGACCTCAGCGGCGGCGCGAGCCTGGTGACCAACATCGCGCTGGTCAAACACAACGCCCAGGTGGGCGCCGCCTTGGCGAAGGCGCTCAAGGGCCTCTGACGCCCGCGGGCGCCGGCCCCCGCCCCGCCCGAACACGCTCCAATCGCACGGTTTTCCTCCGTCCTACGCAGGATTAACCTGAACGAAACATTCATCGCAGGACCGCGGCCTAAGCTTCCGCGCCCCTCGAAGAAGACCGTCGTTGGAGAACGTGTTCATGCGCCGCCAGTCCCTCGCCCTGTCCCTGATCGTCCTGTTGCTGGTCGCCGGCGGCGGCTGGTGGTGGAAGGCCCGATCGGCCGACGGCCGGTCCGGGGCCGTCACCGCCGACGGCGCCCCCGCGCCGGCGCGCGGGGCCTCGGGCGCGGGCGGCACGCAGCTGGTCGGTGTCGTCACGGCGCAGCGCCGCGACGTGCCGGTCACCGTCGAGGCCAGCGGCACCGTCACGCCGATCAACCAGGTCGACATCCGCGCCCAGACCACCTCCACCGTCCGCGACGTCCTGGTGCGCGACGGGCAGACCGTCGCCAAGGGCCAGCCGCTGTTCCGCTTCGATGAGCGCGCGGACCGGGCCAACCTCGACAAGGCCCGCGCCCAGCTCGCCCGCGACAAGGCCAGCCTCGCCGACCTGCAGCGCCAGTACGAACGCGCCAAGGACCTGCTCGCCCAGAAGTTCGTCGCGCAAAGCGCGGTCGACACGGCGCTGGCCAACCTCGAGGCCGGCCGCAGCCTGGTCGATGGCGACGCGGCCGCCGTCCAGTCCGCCACCGTGGCGCTCAGCTACAACGAGATCCGCGCGCCCTTCGGCGGCCGCGCCGGCGCCGTCAACGCCTGGCCCGGCAGCCTGGTGCAGGCCAGCGCGACCGGCTCGCCGCTGGTCAACATCGTGCAGATCGACCCGATCGCCATCAGCTTCAACCTGCCCGAGACCGAACTCGCGCCGGTGCTCGACGCGATGCGCCCGGCCGAGGGCGCCAAGGCCGCCGCGCTGGAGGTGCAGGCCATGCTGCCGACCATCGAGGGCGGCCCCGCCCGCAAGGACAGCCGGGGCGGCAAGCCGGTGGACGCGGTCGCGCGCGGCCGGCTCAGCTTCGTCGACAACCTGGTCGACGCCACCACCGGCACCATCAAGCTCAAGGCCGAGTTCGAGAACGGCGCACAGAAGCTCTGGCCGGGCCAGTACCTGCGGGTGCGCATGACGCTGCGCAGCCTGCCCGGCGTCGTGGTGATCCCGCAGGCCGCGATCATCCTGCGCGGCAGCGACCGCCAGGTCTACGTCGTCGGCCCGGACAAGACCGCCCAGCTCAAGCCCGTCAAGCTGCGCTACACCTTCGGCGAGATGGCGGTGGTGGACGGCGTGGACGCCGGCGCGATGGTCGTGCTCGACGGCAAGCAGAACCTGCGCCCCGGCACGCCGCTGCGCACCCAGCCCGCCGCGGTCGATCCGGCCGCGGCCGTGCGCCTGGCCGCGGCCTCCGCCGCCGCGGGCGGTGGCGCGTCCGCCACCGACGTCGCCGCGCCCTGAGCCCCCGGCTCCGATTCGACGCCCCCGCCCCCGCCGCGAACGACGCCATGAATCTCACCGAACTCTTCATCCGGCGGCCGGTCATGACCGTGCTGCTGAACATCGCGCTGGTCGTCGCCGGCATCGCCGCCTGGAGCCGCATCCCGGTCGCCGCGCTGCCCAGCTTCAACACGCCGGTGATCAACGTCCAGGCGGTGCTACCCGGCGCCAGCCCCGAGACCATGGCCTCCTCGGTCGCGCTGCCGCTGGAGAAGCAGTTCTCGACGATCGCCGGCATCACGACGATCTCCTCCACCAACACGCTGGGCAACAGCTCGCTGACGCTGGAGTTCGACCCCTCGCGCGACATCGACGCCGCCGCCGTCGACGTGCAGGCGGCGCTGTTCCGCTCGCTGCGCGCGCTGCCCACCGAGATGACGACGCCGCCGTCGTACCGCAAGGTCAACCCGGCCGACGCGCCGGTGCTGCTGGTGGCGCTGACCTCGCCGTCGATCAACCTGTCGGAGCTCAACGACTACGCCGAGAACCTGATCACCCCCAGCCTGTCCACCATCGACGGCGTGGCGCAGGTCTCGATCTACGGCCAGAAGCGCTTCGCGGTGCGCATCAAGGCGCGCAACGAGCTGCTGCAGCAGCGCAACATCACGCTGGACGAGCTGCAGGCCGCGGTCAAGGGCGCCAACGCCAACACGCCGGTCGGCACGCTGGACGGCACGCGCCAGACGCTGACCATCCAGGCCAACAAGCAGCTGCGCGACGCCGCGGCCTTCGGCAGCATCGTCGTGGCCACGCGCAACGGCGCGCCGGTGTTCCTGCGCGAGGTGGCCGACGTCCAGGACAGCTACGAGACCGTCAAGTCCTTCTCCAACTTCAATGGCGAGCGCTCCATCGTGCTGGCCGTGCAGCGCCAGCCCGACGCCAACACGGTGAAGGTCGTGGACGCGGTCAAGGCGATGCTGCCGCGCTTCGCCGCGCAGCTGCCGGCCTCGGTGCAGATGAGCACGCTCAACGACCGCTCGGTCTCGATCCGCGAGTCGCTGCACGACGTCTACTTCACGCTCGCGCTCACCGTGGCGCTGGTCGTGATGGTGATCTTCCTGTTCCTGCGCCGCATGGTCGCGACGCTGATCCCGACGCTGTCGCTGCCGATCTCGCTGATCGGCGCGGTGACGCTGCTGTTCGCGCTGGGCTACAGCCTGGACAACATCTCGCTGCTGGGCATCACGCTGGCCGTGGGCCTGGTGGTCGACGACGCGATCGTGATGCTCGAGAACATCGTGCGCCACGTCGAGGACGGCATGGCCCCGTTCGACGCCGCCATCCGCGGCGCGCGCGAGATGGCGTTCACCATCCTGTCGATCTCGATCTCGCTGGTGGCGGTGCTGATCCCGATCTTCTTCATGCCGGGCGTGATCGGGCTGCTGTTCCACGAGTTCGCGGTGGTGGTGTCGCTGGCCATCATGGTCTCGGCCGGCGTATCGCTGACGCTGGCGCCGATGCTGTGCAGCCGCTTCCTGAGCAGCCACCACGAGGTCCGTGAGAACGCGCTGGGCCGTACGTTCGAAGCCGGCTTCACCTGGGTGCTGGACCGCTACACGGCCTCGCTGGACTGGGCACTGCGGCATCGCTGGGTGATCGGCGCGGTGGCGATCGCGAGCTTCGTGGCCAGCGCCTGGCTGTGGATCGCGATCCCCAAGGGCTTCTTCCCGGAAGAGGACATCGGCCAGATCCAGGCCAGCACCGAGGCGTCGGAAGACATCTCCTTCGCCGCGATGACGGTGCTGCAGGAGCGCGTCGCCACCGTCGTCCAGGAGGATCCGTCGGTGTCGTCGGTATCCGCCGCGGTGGGCGGCGGCGGGGGCGGCGGCAACGTCAACACCGGCCGGCTCTTCATCAACCTGAAGCCGCGCTCGGAGCGCCCCGCGATGCCGCAGGTGCTGGAGCAGCTGCGCAAGAAGCTGCGCGCCGTGCCTGGCATCGCCGTGTACCTGCGGCCGGTGCAGAACCTGCAGCTCGGCGGCCGGCAATCCAAGAGCCGTTACCAGTACACGCTGCAGTCGGTCAGCACCGGCGAGCTCAACAGCTGGGCGGTGAAGCTGCAGGACAAGCTGCGCAACGACCCGGTGTTCCGCGACGTCACCAGCGACTCGCAGCTGCGCGGCCTGCAGGCCAACCTGGTGATCGACCGCGAGCGCGCCACACTGCTGGGCGTGCAGATGCAGGACCTGCGCAATGCGCTGTACTCGGCCTTCGGCGAGCGCCAGGTCTCGAGCATCTACGCGGAGAGCAACACCTACCAGGTGATCATGGAGGCGACCGACAGCGACCGGCTGAGCGAGGACGCCTTCGACAAGATCTACCTGCGCGGCAGGAACAGCACGATGGTGCCGCTGACCGCCTTCGCCAGCGTCAAGCGCGAGCTCGGCCCCACCGCGGTCAACCACCAGGGCCAGCTGCAGGCGATCACGCTGAGCTTCAACCTCGCGCCGGACGTGCCGCTGGGCAACGCGACCGCCAAAATCGACCAGTTCACGCGGGAGATCGGCCTGCCGCCATCCATCATCACCAGCTACGGCGGCGACGCGGCGGTGTTCAAGGACTCGCAGGGCGGCCAGGTGCTGCTGATCGTGCTGGCGGTGGCGGTGATCTACGTGCTGCTGGGCGTGCTTTACGAGAGCTATATCCATCCGCTGACCATCCTGGCGGGGCTGCCGTCGGCGGCGGTGGGCGCGCTGCTGACGCTGCAGCTGGCAGGCATGGAGCTGACCATCATCGCGACCATCGGCATCCTGATGCTGGTGGGCATCGTGAAGAAGAACGCGATCATGATGATCGACTTCGCGCTGGACGCGCAGCGCAATGGCGGCATGACGCCGGCCGAGGCGATCCGCGAGGCCTGCATCCTGCGCTTCCGTCCGATCATGATGACGACGATGGCGGCGCTGATGGGCGCGCTGCCGATCGCGCTGGGGCTGGGCGCCGGCGCGGAGCTGCGCCAGCCGCTGGGGCTGGCGGTGGTCGGCGGGCTGATCCTGTCGCAGGCGGTGACGCTCTACATCACGCCGGTGATCTATCTGGCGCTCGATCGCTTCAGTGGGAAGGGGCCGGATACGCGGGAGGTGGCCCACACGCGGCTGACTGAACACCCTGGCCATGCTGACCATCCCGCGCATCCGGCGCAGCAGCCGGCGACAGGGGAGGCGGACTGACGAAGGCCGCCCAACTGCCATCGCCAAGCGCGGCCTCCACGGGGCATGGGGGCTCCCTCCTGGACCCCCAAGCCCCATGCCGGCCCAGAGTCACCGGGGCGGTCGGAATTCGTGGCGGGCAGCGGTGGCGGCGCTCCTTCCGATGCAGCCCGGCGCGTGGTCGTTGATCAGGCCCATCGCCTGCATGAATGCGTAGACCGTCGTGGGGCCCACGAATTTCCAGCCGCGCTTCTTCAGTTCCTTGGAGAGCTTGATCGAGGTGTCCGAGGTCGGCCGCACGTCGCCGCCCTCCTCCGGGTCCTCGAAGCGCCAGAAAAACGCAGCCAGCGAGCCGGCTTCCTTCTGCAACTCCAGCGCCCGCGAGGCGTTGTGGATCACCGCCTCGATCTTGCCGCGATGGCGCACGATGCCCTCATCCGCCAGCAGGCGCTCGACATCGGCTTCCTTGAACTTCGCGACCTTGGCGATCTCGAACTGCTTGAAAGCCTTGCGGAAGTTCTCGCGCTTGGCCAGGATCGTTCGCCATGACAGGCCCGACTGGAAGCCCTCCAGGCAGAGCTTCTCGAAGAGCCGGCGGTCCTCGTGGACCGGGTAGCCCCACTCGGTGTCGTGATAGTCGCGGTAGGCGTCGAAGCCCGGCGCCTCGCACCACTTGCAGCGCCACTGGCCATCCGGCCCCTGCGCCAATCGCTCGCTCATCGTCGCCACTCCCGGCAGTTCATGGACGCGCGATTCTGGCGCGACGAGCGTCGGCGCGTGACAGGAGGACAGGGGCGACGACGATCAGGCGGCGGCGATCAGGCGGTGACGGACTTGTGGAAGACCGCCGCGTCGCGTGGCCAGGTGTGGACGCGGGCCTCGATCAGGTCGAGCACATGCACGAAGCCGCTGCCCGCGCCGTAGTAGGGGTCGGGCACCTCGTCCAGGCCCAACCCGGTCATGCCGGCCAGGAACAGCCCCAGCCGCGCCGGCGACACCGCCGGCTTCATCGCCCGCAGGCCGCGCAGCACCTGGCGGTCCATGGCGAGGATGAGGTCGTGCGTGTCGAAGTCCTCGGGCCTGACCTTGCGCGAGCGCCAGCGCCGGTCCATGCCGTAGCCGCGCTGCTCCAGCACCGCCAGCGCGCGCTTGTCCACGGGATGCGCCTTCGAGGAGGCGAACACGCCGGCCGAGCGCACCTCGGTCAGCCCCAGTTCGCCGGCGCGCAGGCGCAGCACGGCCTCGGCCATCGGCGAGCGGCACAGGTTGGCCGCGCAGACAAGCAGCAGTCGGGTCACCGGATCCGCGCTTCCTGGCCGATCAGCGCGCCAGCTCGGCGCGCATCGCGTCGATGACGCTCTTGTAGTCCGGCTTGCCGAAGATGGCCGAGCCGGCGACGAAGGTGTCCGCGCCCGAATCGGCGATCTCGCGGATGTTGTCGACCTTCACGCCGCCGTCGATCTCCAGGCGGATGTCGCGGCCGCTGGCCAGGATCATCGCCTTGGCCTGCTGCAGCTTCTTGAGCGCGCCCGGGATGAAGCTCTGGCCGCCGAAGCCGGGGTTGACGCTCATGATCAGGACCAGGTCGACCTTGTCGATGACCCACTCCAGCACGTCCAGCGGCGTGGCCGGATTGAACACGAGGCCGGCCTGCGCGCCCTCGGCCTTGATCAGCTGCAGGGTGCGGTCGACGTGCTGGCTGGCCTCGGGATGGAAGCTCACCAGGTTGGCGCCGGCGCGGCAGAAGGCCTGCGCCAGCGCATCCACCGGCTGCACCATCAAGTGGACGTCGATGGGCGCCGGCGTGCCGTCGGGCTTGACCGCGTGTTTCTTCAGCGCCTCGCAGACCATCGGGCCGAAGGTCAGGTTGGGCACGTAATGGTTGTCCATCACGTCGAAGTGGATCCAGTCCGCGCCGGCGGCCAGCACGTTGCGGACCTCCTCGCCCAGGTTGGCGAAGTCGGCGGACAGGATGCTGGGGGCGATGCGATAGGTGGGCGGGTTCATGGCGGGGCGGGCGCGGAGCCGCGGACGGGGAAAGTCGACGATTGTAGGAAGGCGGCCGCCGCCACGACGCCCGGGCTCAGCGGTAGCGTTCCGCCAGGCGTGCGATCTCGCCGGAAGCGCTGAGCTGGCGCAGCCGCTCGGTCAGGCGCTCGACGACCGGCTCCGGCAGCCGCCGCGAGACGACGGCGTACTGGGTCTCCTCCTCGAAGACCTGCGGGCCGATGCGGACCTGGCCCTCCAGTCCCGCGCCACGCGCGGCCTCGCGCAGGTTGACGTCCTGGCCGTAGACTGCGGCGGTCCGGCCCTTGACCAGCATCTGCAGCGCCTCGCGGTCGCTGCGCGCGGTGTCCTGGAAGGCGACGTCGGCCACCTGCAGCGTCGATGCCAGCTTGGTGCCCTGCGCCAGCAGCAGCGGATGGCGGCGGGCGAAGGCGCGCAGCTCGTCCCAGCTGCGCGGCACGCGCTCGTCGTCGGAGCGCATCGCCAGCACATGGGCGATCCGATACAGCGGCACCGGCAGGTAGCGCATCAGCGGATGGCGGTGCTCGGACTTGAGCAGGCAGAAGAACACGTCGAGCTCGCCGGCGCTGAGCATCAGCTCGAGCCGGCGCAGCGGGACGGCCTGGTCCAGGCCCTCGATGCGCAGGCCGGGATCGATGCGCATCACGGCGGCGACGATCTCGCCGCACAGCCCCGGGCGGCGCGGATCGCCGGAGCCGTACTTGGCCGGCGCGCCCGCCTGCGCCGCGCTGCGCAAGCGCAGCGGCCCGGAGGCGCTGGCGGCGGTCGGGAGGGACACCTCACCAGTGGGGGTGTCGCGGGCGGCATCACGGGCGGAATCACGCGCGGCATCACGCGCGGCGCTGGCGGGCGAGCCTCCCAGGCCGAGCCCGGCGGCCGCACCGGCGAGGGCACAGCCGCGCGCCAGCGCATGGCGCCGGTCGGGGCGGGAAGGGGCCGAGGGAGGTCCTGCTCTGGTTGCCATGACGGAGATGGCCGGGTCGCGCCGGTCGCGTGGGGGGAGCCGTTCGAGCGGGTACTGCCACTGCTGTGTGCGGTAGCCAGCAAAGCGGAGGCGGCCTCTAGAATCCGCCGATGGCACATCCGCATTTCCACTGCAGCGTGGCCGTCGAGCCGCTCGCCGACCAGACCTTCCCCGAGCGCAACGAGTTCGCGTTCAGCTACACGATCACCATCGAGAACCGCGGCGACGTCACCGCGCAGCTGATCGGCCGCCACTGGACCATCGTCGACGCCAACGGCAAGGTGCAGGAAGTCCACGGGCTGGCGGTCGTGGGCCATCAGCCGCTGCTGCAACCGGGCGAGCGCTTCCAGTACAGCTCCTGGGCCCAGATCGGGACCCGCCATGGCACGATGGGCGGCCGCTTCCTGTGCGTCACCGAGCATGCCGAGGTCTTCCACGCGGAGGTGCCCGAGTTCCTGCTGGCCGACTCCGGATCGCTGCATTGATGCTGCGTCGTCAGGGCTGGGACCTCACCGCGCTGCTCAACGCGGCGCATCCGCAGGCACCGCTGGCCGAGCGCAACCTCTGGCTGGTGCGGTTGATCGAATGGCTGCGCCATGCGCCGTTGAAGGACGACCGGGCGACCACCGCGTCCGCCGAGGGCTCCGCCCCGGCCGCGCCGGCGGCGCCGTCCGCGCCGCTGCCGGTGCGTCGCCTGCGCTATTTGCTCCGCATGCTGGAGCGCCATCCCGACCATGCCAAAGCCTTCGCCGAGGTGATCGCCAGCGTCTGGGCCGACGTGGACGCGATCGGCCTGTTCGCCGAGGTCGGCTTCGCGCCGCGCATGGCGCTGTGGAATGAATTCCTCGGTCGCCTGCGCCGCCGGCTGCTGCCGCTGAGCGCCGACACGCGCGAACTGGCCGAGCTGTTCGAGCTGCTCTTCCCGCATGAGCAGGACGAGCAGTGGATCAACGCCGTCGACGACGAGCTGCTGGAGCGCCTGGGCCTGCTCTTCGCCGGCGCGCCCGAGGGCGACTGGCGCGAGGAGATGCGCGCCGCCATCACGGTGCTGGTGAGCGCGGTGCGCTCGGCCGGCCTGTCCGGCGCGCTGCGCGTGCGCATGGACCCGCAGCGGCTGGCCAGCCGGCCGTTCCGCAACCTGGCCACCGCCTGGGAGCAGGTCGAGCAGGCGCTGGTCGATCCGGGGCACGCCGGGCTGCCGGCCCGGCTGCAGTACCTGCGCGGGCTGCTGGACGAATGCCGGGCCGCGGTGCGCTCGGTGCCGGACCACCTGGAAGAGCACGGCGTGTCGGTGGACCTGATGTTCGGCGTCGAGCAGATGCAGGCGCGGCTGCGCCGCGTCGAGGAACTGCTCGCGGTGCTGCTGGCCGAGCATCCGCAGCGCGAGCTGCTGCGGCTGGTGGCCGACCTGGTGGCGGTCGTGCATGAGCGCCGCAGCATCCGCACCCTGTTCGCGCGGCATTACTCGCTGCTGGCGCGCAAGGTCGCGGAGCGCAGCGCGGAGACCGGCGAGCACTACATCACCCGCAACCGCGAGGAGTACGGCGACATGCTGCGCCGCGCCGGCGGCGGCGGGCTGGTGATCGCGGGCACGACCTTCATGAAGTTCGCGATCGCCGCGATCGGGCTGTCGGCCTTCTGGGGCGGCTTCTGGGCGGGGGTGAACTACGCGGTGAGCTTCGTGCTCATCCTGCTGCTGCACTGGACGGTCGCGACCAAGCAGCCCGCGATGACGGCGCCGGCCCTGGCCGACAAGCTGCGCCACATCGACAGCGACGCCGGCCTGTCGGCCTTCGTGGACGAGGTCGCGCATCTCTTCCGCTCCCAGACCGCCGGCATCATCGGCAACCTGGCGCTCGCGGCGCCGATGGTGCTGGTGGTGCAGCTGGCGGCGTGGCTGAGCCTGGGCAAGCCGCTGGTCGGCGCGCACGAGGCGGAGCACGTGCTGCATTCGCTCACCGTGCTGGGGCCGTCGCTGTTCTTCGCGGCCTTCACCGGGGTGCTGCTGTTCGCGTCCAGCCTGATCGCGGGCTGGGTCGAGAACTGGTTCGTCTTCCATCGCCTGGACAGCGCGATCGCCTGGAACCCGCGCATCGTCGCGACGCTGGGCGCGACCCGCGCCAAGCGCTGGTCGGGCTGGTGGCGCGAGAACATCTCGGGCCTGACCGCCAACATCAGCCTGGGCCTGATGCTGGGACTGGTGCCGGCGCTGCTGGGTTTCTTCGGCCTGCCGATCGAGGTCAGGCACGTGACGCTGTCAACCGGCCAGCTGGCCGCGGCGGCCGGGGCGCTCGGGTGGGAGGTGCTGCGGCACTGGCCGTTCTGGCTCTGCGTGATCAGCATCCTGGGCACCGGCGTGCTGAACGTGGGCGTCAGCTTCTTCCTGGCGTTCAAGGTGGCGCTGCGCTCACGCGGGATCCGGCTGGCCGACCAGAAGCGGGTGCGCGCGGCGATCTGGGCGCGCATGCGCCGTCAGCCGCTGAGCTTCCTGGTGCCGCCCAAAGGCTGAGCGCGGCGCTCAGGCGGCGTCGCGGTCGTCGGGCCGCTCGCCGCCCTTGCGTCCGGAGAACATCGTCCACCAGACGATGAAGACGAGCAGCGCGAGCGCGCCGAGCGCCTCCAGCAAAATCACGCCCATGATTCGTGGTCCGATCCGTTGCAGAACTCGCCGCTGGAGCGCGGCGCTGGCGATTCTAGGCGTGCTCTCCGGCTGCGCCGGCCCGCAGCACGCGGTGCGCGAGCCGGGGGCTTCCCCGAAGGCGACGACCGTCGCCCCCGCCCCCACCGCCGCCACCCGGCCCGCACCGGCGCCGGTGGCGCGCGCGCCCGTCGACCCCGAGAAGCTGCTCAACGGCGAGGACGACAGCACCGGGCGCCGCGTCCTGCAGCGCGAGCGCGCCCGCTGGGTGGCGGCCGAATGGCATGAACTGCCCGGCTGGGGCCAGGACCGCGCGCTGGAATGGTGGCCGGCCTTGCTGCGCGGCTGCGAGAAGCCGATGCCGGGCTGGACCGGGGTCTGCGCGCAGGCACGCGCCTTCCGCCCGGGCGCTGACCGCGAGGCGACGGCGTGGCTGATGCGGATGCTGCAGCCTTACCGCGTCGAGTCGCCCGACGGCCAGCGCGAGGGCCTGGTGACCGGCTACTACGAGCCCGAACTGGGCGCGCGCCGCCAGGCGCAGGGCGAGTTCCGCGTGCCGCTGCTGGCGCCGCCGCAGGACCTGGCGCAGCGCAAGCCTTACGACACGCGCCAGCAGATCGAGAACAACCCGGCGCTGGCGCGCTTGAGCCTGGCCTGGGTGCAAGACCCGCTGGACGCGCTGGTGATGCAGATCCAGGGCAGCGGACGGCTGCGGGTGACCGAGCGCGACGGCAGCAGCCGCTGGGTGCGCCTGTCCTTCGCCGGGCACAACGAGCAGCCCTACCGCTCGATGGGCCAGTGGCTGATCGCGCAAGGCGAGCTGCGGCCCACCGAGGCCTCGTGGCCGGGCATCAAGGACTGGGGTCGGCGCAATCCGCAGCGGCTCAAGGAAGCGATGTGGGCGAATCCGCGCTACGTCTTCTTCCGCGAGGAGCCCCTGCCGGACCTGGCCGTGGGCCCGCGCGGCGGCCAGGGCGTGCCGCTGACGCCGGGGCGCTCGATCGCGGTGGACAAGGCCAGCATCCCGTACGGGACGCCGGTGTGGCTGGACACGACCGAGCCGCTGTCGACCACGCCGCTGCGACGGCTGGTGATGGCGCAGGACACCGGCGCCGCCATCGTCGGCGCCGTGCGGGCCGACTACTTCTGGGGCTGGGGCGAGCTGGCCGAAGCCCAGGCGGGCCGGATGAAGCAGCCGCTGCGGCTGTGGGTGCTGTGGCCCCGCGAGGCCGGCGCGATGGCCGGCGCCGGGGCGGCCGGGACTGCGGGCACCGTGATCGACCGCTGAGCCGCGCGGCTCGTCGGCGGTGCGGGGCGCTCGGTCAGCCGGGCGCCGCGGGCGGGATCACTCGGTGACCTGGACGCCCTTCCAGAACGCGACGCGGTCCTTGATCTCGGCCGCCGCCTCGGACGGTTCCGGGTAATACCAAACGGCATCGGGGTTCATGTCGCCGTGAACCAGCAGGCTAAAGTAGTGCGCCTGCCCTTTCCAGGGACAGGTCGTGCGGTGGTTGCTGAAGGTGGTGAACTCGCGCTTCAGCGCGGACGCGGGGAAGTAATGGTTCCCCTCGACCACCACGGTGTCGTCGCTCTCGGCGATGACTTCGCCGTTCCAGATTGCCTTCATTCCAACTCCTCGTGTTCAAACGCTATTTCGCCCATCGGGGCAAGGACATCTTCGTGACCGCCGGCTCCGTGCGCGACCTCGCGCCGGGCAGCTTCGGGATCTGCGCGATCGGCGGCGGCGCGGAGGGATGGTCCGTCGTCCACGTCGGCCCCGACGGCGACGCCGCCGACCTGGGCGGCGAGTACTACTTTGCCACCGCCGAGGAGGCCCTCGCTTTCCTGCGCGAACTCATCGACCTGATGATCGATGGCGGCGAGCCGGAAGGCCTGCGAGGGGAGTGAGCGGCGGGCGGTGAGGCGATTCTTCGGGTTAATCGCCTCAAAAATGAGGCGATTAGCGCGACTCGAGTCGATGCAGCACCGATCGGCGGGCGTCACAACGGCTTCAAGTCCTCGCCGACCACCCCCACCAGCAAGCCCTTGCCTTCGGGCGTCACGCGGAACTCGCCATACCGGGCGGGCTCCCAGCGCCGGGCCTCGCCCTCGCGGAAGAACCAGGCGTCGGACACGAAGGTCCAGCCGCCGCCCTTGGGCGTCAGCTCGAGCAACTGACTGCCGGCGGGTGGCGCCTCGCCCGGCGCGAGCAGGCGCGGCGAGTGCGCGATCCCGCGCGCATCGAGCATCACCGCGATCCGCGGCCGCTCGCCCCAGAGCAGCGGCACCTCGCGGTCGAGGCGGCTGCGCCAGTCGACACCCGGCAGCTCGTAGCTGAGCCGCATGAAATCGCCCTGCATCAGCGAACGCGGATCCACCGGCGCCAGCTTCACGAACACCGGCCGGCCCTCGGTGATCAGCCGCTCGCGACTCGCGATCGAGAGATTCACCACCACGAGCACCAGCACGCCCGCACCGACCAGGACCGCCGGCGCGCCGCGCATCGCCAGCACGGCGCGCGACGCCCCGGTCGTCGAACCTCCCGCGGTCGGATGCCAGGCCAGCCAGCGCGCCCAGGCGGCCAGCGCCACGCCGGCCACCACCAGCGCCAGCGCCTTGTGCGCCAACGGCAGGCGCCATTCGTAATACAGCGCGCCCAGCGCCCACACCGCCGCCACGCCAGCGAGCATGGCCAGGCGCCAGCGACGGGTCGAGACCATCAGCGCCAGCAGCAGCAGGATGCCGCCCAGCGCCGGCATCAGCGCGGCCAGCGCCGCCAGCACGACCAGCGGCGGCAGCAGGCGGATCGCGCCGGCCGGACGCCAGCGGCGCAGCAGCCAGAACGCGCCCGCGAGCGTCAGCAGCACCGCCAGCGCCCGGCTCGCTCCGATCAGCACCCGGTGCGACGGCGTCAGCACCTCCGCCATCCCCTGCATGAGCACGCCGCCCCCCATCGGCCCGGCCGCGACGAAGGACCAGCCGGCCGCGACCGCATGGATCGCCAGCACGCTGACCCACCAGCCGCCCAGCGCCGGCTCGAGCGCCGCCGCCGCGCCCGCCGTGCGCGCCTCCCGGCCCAAACGCCGCTGCAGCAGCATCAGCAGCAGCCCCTCGGCCAGCAGCAGCGCGGCCGCGGCGAGCGACAGCCCGCCCCCGCGCTCATACCAGTCACGCGGCGCGACGCCCTCCAGCGCCAGATGCCCCAGGAAGCCCGCCAGCATCGCCATGCCGATGCCCAGCAGCGACCGCAGCCATCCCTGCTTCAGCAGCGCGATCAGCCCGGCGCCGATGAGCAGCCCGACCCAGGCGGCATCGGCCCGGGACAGGTCGCGCACGAGCCCGTAGCCCAGGCAGGCCAGGCCGGTGGGCAGGAGTGGCACCGCGGCCTGCTCCAGGAACAGCGGCGTCGAGGGCTTGCGCAGCAGCACCACCGCCAGCGCGACCAGCGCGATGCCCTCGACATACGGCATCGGCCCCTGGTCCCAGTCGCCGCCGAACAGCGTCGCGAACAGCAGCAGGAACGGCGGCACCGCCAGCCAGGCGCCCAGCGCGGTCAGCAGCACGACCGGCCAGGGCCGCGGCGTCTGCGCCTCGGCGGCGGGCGCCAGGCCTTCGGCCCGTGCGCGTTCGATCCAGTCCTGGTCGCTCATGCCCGGACCTCCACGGCGCGCACGCGCCGCATGATCAGGCTCACGCTGACCGCCAGCAGGCCGCAGGCGACCAGGCCGATCAGGAACAGGCCGCCCAGGTCGCCCTTGGCGTCGTAGACCAAGCGGGTCAGCCCTGCCACCAGCAGCGTGTCCACCGCGAGCGCCAGCGCGCTGAGCGCATAGACCTCGGCGCGGCGCCAGGCCAGCACCAGCCCGATGCCCATCACACCCAGGCCGAGGAAATACTGCGGCGCGACATGCCGCGCGAAGAGCCCGCCCAGCGCGGTCGCCGAGACCGCGATCACCGAGGCCAGCACCGCCAGCCGCCAGGCCCAGGGCTGGGACGCCGCCGACGGCCGCAGCGCCAGCCCCGCGCACAGCGCGCCGTAGGCGACGAAGCCCAGCGCATGCACCGGCACCGTCGAGCCGTCGAAACGCCAGCCGTGCCCGCCGAAGGTTTCCATCCAGAGCCCGATCCCCGTGGCGACGACCAGCGCCCAGGGCGTCCACACCAGGTCCGAGCGCGCCGCCCACGCGATCGGCAGTCCGAACGCGGCCCACAGCGCGAACAGCTGGTAGGTGTCCGCGCCGGTCTGGTAGGTCTGGCCGAAGTAGGCCAGCAGGCCGCCCAGCGTCAGGAAGGCCACCAGCGCCAGCGGCGCCCGCCAGGCCGCCAGCAGCGCCGCCGCGACCAGGCTGACCGCCGTCACCGCCTCGAGCAGCCCGAAACGCATCGCGCGGCCGAAGTCGTCCCAGTTCGCCGCCACCCACAGGATCAGCCCGAAGCCGATCAACCCCGCCGCCAGCGCGCCCGCGCCCAGGCGCAGCGGCGTCCACAGGTCGCGTGGCGGATCATCGAGGCCGCTGAGCGCCCGCAAGCGGCGTGCGCTGCTCGCATCCAGGCCCTGGCGGGCCGTCCATTGGTACAACTGCTCGTGCAGACTCACAGGGTCCTCCCTCAGGATGCGACCGCCCGCAGGGATCGCTCGTGGTGTTCTTCGAGGGAGTCGATTCTTCCTTCCATCCTCCGTTCTTGCACTGGGAGTTCCACATGGGACAGATGATCGAATTCGACCGCCCCGACGGCGGACGCACCGCCGGCTACCTGGCCAGCGCCGGCGACGGCGCGCCGGGCATGATCCTCATCCAGGAGTGGTGGGGGCTCAAGCCCCACATCAAGGACATCGCCGAGCGCCTGGCCTCCGCCGGCATCACGACGCTCGCGCCCGACCTCTACCGCGGCCGCCTGGCCGCGGATGCCGACGAGGCCAGCCACATGATGAACGGCCTGGACTTCGCCGACGCCACGACGCAGGACCTGCAGGGCGCGCTGGACCACCTGCGCGAACACCTGGGCTGCGGCGAGGTCGGCGTGATGGGCTTCTGCATGGGCGGCGCGCTGACGATCGCGGCCGGCGTGCACGTCAAGGACCTGCAGGCGGCGGTCTGCTTCTACGGCATCCCGCCCACCGAGTTCGCCGATCCGGCGCAGATCGAGGCACCCTTCCTCGGCCACTTCGCGACGCGCGACGACTGGTGCACGCCGGAGAAGGTCGATGCGCTCGAGGCGCGCATGCAGGCCGCCGGCCGGCAGCCTGTCATCCACCGCTACGTCGCCGACCACGCGTTCTTCAACAAGACGCGCCCCGAGGTCTACGACGAGGCGGCGGCCGAACTGGCCTGGTCGCGCACGCTGGACTTCCTGAAGCGACACCTCGCCTGACCCGACGCCGTCCGCCGGGCCTCCGCCCTGGCGCCCGCCGGTCCCCTCACCTCACGCCATCGCCCATGCGCCGTCCTCTTCTTCTGGTTCGTCTGGTTCGCCCGGTCTCCCTCGCCGCCGCCGGTGCCCTGATCGCCGCGTCCGCCGCCGCGCAGACCACGCCGGCGTCCGGACCGGCGACGGCCACGGCGCGCGCCGTCTCGGAGACCGCCCCGCCGCCGCCCGATCCGCGCGTGGCGCCGATGCTCGCGGACATCTCCGCCGAGCGCATCGAGCAGACGATCCGCAAGCTCGCCGCCTTCGGCACGCGCCACACGGCGTCGGACACGACCAGCGACACGCGCGGCATCGGCGCCGCGCGACGCTGGATTGAGCGCCAGCTCAAGGACTGCGGCGAGAAGACCGGCGGGCGGCTGCAAGTCACGATGGACGCCTTCATCGAGCCGGCCGGCAATCGGCTGTCGGCGCCCACCGAGCTGGTGAACGTCGTGGCCACGCTGCCCGGCGCGTCGGCCGGCACGCCGCGCGAGCGGGTGCTGGTCGTCAGCGGCCATTACGACTCGCGCAACAGCGACGTCATGGATGCGCAGGGCGAGGCGCCGGGCGCCAACGACGACGCCTCCGGCACCGCGGCCGTCATGGAGATGGCCTGCGCCGCGGCGAAGCAGCGTTTCGACGCGACGCTCGTGTTCATGGCGGTGCCCGGCGAGGAGCAGGGCCTGCTCGGCGCGCGGCATTGGGCGCGGCGGGCCCGGGCGCAGGGCCTGAACGTCGAGGGCATGATCACCAACGACATCATCGGCAGCTCCCGCGGCGACAAGGGCGAGCACGATCCCAAGCGGCTGCGCCTGTTCGCGGATGGTTTCGATCCCTTGCTGCGCCTGCTGGTGAACGCGAACGCCAACAGCCCCGCCAACGAGGACGAGGTCAAGACCAACGCGGCGATTCGCGAGCAGCTGCAGCCGCTGGCGATGGCCGGCGGCGGCGAGGACCTGCCGACGCAGCAGTTCGGCCGCCACCTCAAGGCCGAGGGCGAGCGCTACCTGCCCGGCTTCCGCATCGACCTGATCCAGCGCCGGGACCGCTACCTGCGCGGCGGCGACCACCTGCCCTTCCTGGAGCGCGGCTACGCGGCGGTGCGTTTCTCCGAGCCCTTCGAGGATTTCCGCCACCAGCACCAGAACCTGCGTACCGAGCAGGGGGTGGTCTACGGCGACCTGCCGGAATTCGTCGACTTCGCCTACGTGGCCGATGTGGCGCGGATCAACCTCGCCGGCCTGGCGACCCTGGCCTGGGCGCCCGCGCCGGTCAAGAGCGCGCGCATCGACGCGCGCGAGCTGACCAACGACACGACGCTGCTGTGGACCGCCAGCACCGATCCGGAGCTGGCGGGTTACCGCGTCGTCTGGCGCCGCAGCGAGTCGCAGGCCTGGGAGGGCGCCAAGGACGTCGGCAAGGTCACGACGGTCACGCTGCCGCTGTCCAAGGACAACCTGATCTTCGGCGTGCAGGCGGTATCCCGATCCGGCCACGCGAGCCTGGCGAGTTATCCGCTGCCGCTGGCGCGCTGAGGCGTCGTTTCACGTCAGCCCTCCGGTCCGGCGGGCCGGGTGGGACAAGCCGCCTCCGCCCATCGACGGATCGTGGCGCGGAGCCGTCGTTCTGCCTGGGCATCCAGGTCCATGCGCTCCGTCAATCGCAACGCGTCTTCCGGCAGGACGTAACCCTGTGCCAGCAGCGCCATGCAGAACTCCCGGTCCTTGTCGCGCCCCGCGACCGCCTTGGCAAGGAACAGGTCCACGACACCCAGACAGTAGCCGACCCGATCGTTGGTATTGCCGTTCTGCACGCGGCGCACACGCGTCATCCAATCATCAGGAAGCACTGCCGTTTCCGGCCCGACGCCCTGGGCGTAGTAGCCGTAGGTATCGTGGAAGCGGGAGCCTTCACCGATCGCGCCATCGATCCGATCAGCCAATTGCGGCGCGCGCAATGGATAGATGTCCGCCTCCATGGAGACGGTGAAGACGGCATCGGGGTGGGCCTCGGTGCCGAGGATGGCCTGACTGCCCAGGATCACGAATTCGTATTGGTCCGTGATGTCGCCGCTGGCGCGGATGATGTGCTCGAGTTCCTGACGCTTCAAGATGTCTGTCCTGGCCCGTCCGGCGGAGTGCCGGAATCCGGGCCAAGCATGACGCCTGTCTTCAGTTGATTCACCTGCCTCAAGATGTGTTGTCGCACCTCATCCGGGAGGACCGTGACCAGCGGCGATGCCTGCCGCAACTGCTGCGCCCGGCGCGACACGCCAAGCACTTTGCGCCAGCTCCCGGCGCGCAGGATGTCCTGCCATTCCCGCCACAGCGGCGCCGATCTGGCATCCCCCGCCGCCAGCCAGCGCTCGACGGTGGCCTCGGCGCGATGCACGAGCGACGGATCGGCCTTGACTCGCCGCACCGCCTCTTCATGCAAGGCGAGGCTCTGCAGATCCTGAAGTCGATGTTGCGTCTCCCGGGCCGATACCAGCACGCGCACCACCGGCGCGTCGCGCCGCGATCTCGCAGCAGCCGAATCCGCCGGCGGCGGCTGCAACGAGTCGCCAGCCAGCAAGGCAAGTTCAGCGCTCACGCCCAAGACGGACATCACGCGCAGGTAGCTCCCGATGGAAGGCGCAGGATCGCCCGACTCCACCGCCCTCAGCGTGTTTCGAGTGATGCCGACTTTCGCAGCCATGTCCACTGTGCCCAGTCCCTGCGACTTGCGCAGACGGCGCAGTCGCTCACCAAGCTGCAACAGCAGCTGGCGATCCAGCACGGAAATGACGGAGGCGCTGCTCATGTGGTCAGCATATTAATCAAAAAGCTTCGTTTTGGTCATTTTGTTGACCAACGGCGCCTTTTCGGTTTTTGACTACCGGGCCCCGTGCCCGCCTCCGGCGACTACTTCAGCACGCCCTTCCCCAGCCACTGCGCCCAGATCTTCATCGTGACGCGCTGGTCGGAGAGCCCCGGATACTCGGCCATGGTCTTGCGCAGCGCCGTCTCGTCGGTGCCGCGCATGAAGACGACCTCGCCGACCGGGCCGTCCTCCAGCGAGTACCAGGCGCCGATGACGCCCTCGTCCAGTGCGCGCTGGAGGAACACCGGCACCGCGTCCCGGTCCTTCTCCTCCGCGCGGCTGAACAGCACGATGCGGTTCTCCTCGATGCCATTGGGATCGATGCCGGTGTGGTTCAGCGCCTGGTGGACCTTCGCCGGCTGCGCGTTGACCGTCATGTAGCCCTCGCGGACGTACTCGTCGGGCTGGAAGTAGCTCATCAGCACCTGGCGGTTGGGCGCCTGCACCACGACGATGCCGCGCTTGACCCGCGCCGGGTCGCGCATCGGGCCGGCCGCGAACAGCTTGCCGTCGGCGAAGAGCCGCTTGAAGTTCTCGAGGTGCCCGGCCTGCATCGCCGCGACCGCGGCCTTGTCCTCCGGCACCGGCCGGCCGGTCTCCAGGAAGATGAACCACTGCTGCTCGGCCGCCAGCGTCTGCGCGCGGCCGCGCGACGGCAGCGCCATCAGCGGCAACAGCGCCGGCATCGCGGTCGCCGCGGCGACCAGGGAACGTCGTTGCATCGGAGTCTCCTTGTCGTCGGCCGGCGAGCGACGGGTCGCCGGCTTCGGCGGACGACTCTACTCCCGCCCGCCGCCCGCGGCGCCCAGCACCTGCAACGACCGCAGCATCAGCCGGCCGCTGGCCACGTTGGTGGCGCAGGCAACGTCGTGCACGTCGCAGGCCCGGACCAGCGCGTTGATGTCGGGTTCATGCGGCTGCGGCGTCATCGGATCGCGCAGGAACACCACCGCGTCGATCTGCCCCACCGCCAGCCGCGCGCCGATCTGCAGGTCGCCGCCATGCGGACCGGACAGCATGCGCTCGACCACCAGGCCCACCTCGGCCGTCAGGCGCGCACCGGTCGTGCCGGTCGCGACCAGCTCGCAGCCGCCGAGGAAGTCGGCGAACTCGGTGGCGAGCATCACCATCTCGTCCTTCTTGCCGTCGTGGGCGATCAGGGCGATGCGCAGGCGCGCGGGAGCGGCGCTCGCCGCCGGCAGGTCGAGGGAGGTCGGTGCGGTCATGGCGCGATCGTAGGCCCGGCGCATGGGCCGCGAGTTACCGACGCGGTTCTTTCTGCGCCGCCGTCGCGGCCCGGGCCGCCGGCTCCTGCGCCGCGACGCCGGTCAGCGGCAGATTGCCGACCCCGCGGTTCATCGCATTGAGCAGGTCGCCGTTGTCCTGGCTCAGCTCCCAGGCGAAGACGCCCGCCAGGCCGAGCTCCCGCGCGAAGCGGCCCTTGGCCAGCACCGCCCGCGGATCGTCGTAGCCCATCCAGAGCTTCAGCTTCGGGTGGTACAGCGACCACGACTGCGTCACCGGGTCCCAGGCGGACTGGTAGCCCGCGCGGCCCTGGCCCTTCGCGTCGAGGATGCGCCCGGCGATCTCGCGATAGCCCTGCGCGCCTTCGGCGCCCGGATAGGCGCCGGTCTTGGCCGCGCCGGCCCGGGTCTGGCCGACACCGGTGAAGCCGCGGCCGTACATCGCCACGCCGGCCACCAGCTTGGAGCGCGGCACGCCCGCGGTCTCCAGGTTGCGCACCGCGCGCTCCAGGCTGTCGTCCGCCTGCGCCGACGAGGACCGCAGCGCGGTGTGATGGCCGGCCACCGGCGACCACATGCCGTAGAAGTCGTAGCTCATCATGAAGACGAGGTCGAGCGGCTTGGCGGCGTCCTTGAAATTGATCTTGCCGACGATCGAGTCCATCGGATTGACCGCCGTGGTCAACAGGTAGGGACGGCCGGTCTCGGCGGTCAGCACGTCCAGCGCCCGGCGCAGGTCGGCCATCAGCTCGGCGTAGGACTGGCCGTCGCGCGGGCTGCCGAGCTGCACGCCGTTGGCCGCGCCGTTGTTGCCGGGATGCTCCCAGTCGATGTCGATGCCGTCGAAGGACGGATGCTCGCGCAGGAAGCGCTGCGCCGAGGCCGCGAAGACGGCGCGCCGGGCAGGATCGCCCGCGAGATGGAAGATCGGATCCGAGCCGCCCCAGCCGCCGATCGAGGCGACGATCTTCAGGTGCGGCGCCCGCTGCTTGTAGCGCTGGAAGGCGGCATCGAAGCGCGCGTCGACCGGTCCGGTGCCGATCTCGAAGTCCTGCCTGCCCACGCACTTGGCGGCGTCCTTCTCCAACTGGCCGGGGCCGCACAGGCGCAGGAAGGCGTAGAGCACATGGGTCAGGTTCTGCGGCGGCACGCGCTCGATCAGCTCGACCGGCTCCCAGTTCGGGACATAGATTCCGACCACCTTGTTGCCGGTGCGCTCGAACGCCACCGGCTTGCCGCCGAAGAGCGGGTAGCCCGCGGCCTCGGCTGCGGCCTCGGGCGCGGTGCCGGCCGCCGCGCCGGGCGCGGGCGTGGCGGCGATGGCGGCCGAAGCGGCGATGGCGCCGAGCGAAGCAATCGCCGCGGTCAATGGGGTGGGCAGGTGGGACAGGACTCGAGCGGGCATGCGGGTCTCCAGTGGACGCCGGAGCTTAGCCGATCACCGCGAAAATCAACACCAGTCGAATACCAATTTCGCCAAAAAGCGCGGCTTGAAAAGACCGTTATGGAGCCACTTTCGTTACGGCGCGACATCCACCCGCAATTGCAGTTCCCGCAGCTTCTGGACCTCGGCGTCGCGCGTGCTGTAGACGTTGCGACTGGCGCTCGCCGTCACGCTGCCGGTGCGGGCGATGGTGACCCAGATCCCCAACGGCGCCTGGACGGTGCTGAGCACGTCGGTGCTGGGCCGCTGCTGGGCGTCGGGCAGCGAGGTCCCGTAGGCACCGCCGGATGGCATCTGCGCCTGGTCCGACGCCCGGACTTCGACGTTCACCGGATTGCGGCCGCCCGGCCAGCTGGGCCGCACGACGATGCCGCGCACCCGCTCGGCCAGCCCCTGGCGCGGCACGACCACCACGCGATCGCGCTCGCCCTGCTGGCGGTCCAGCGCGACGTCGACCCACTGGATCGGCGTCGACTCGGTCATCGTGAACGAGGCCTGCGCGCCGTTGAGCACCAGCAGGCGCGGGAAGAGCTGCTGGCGCTGCTCGCGGTTCTCGGTGGAGAGCGTCACGCCGCCGCGCGCCGAGACGCTGCCGCCGGTGCTCACGACGGTGCTGCCGTCGCGCACGCCGGCGACGGTGGCGCCGCTGAGCTCCGATTCGACCCAGCGCAGCTCGACCTGCAGGTTCTGCTTCGGGCCCTGCGCGCGGGCGGGCGCCATCAAGGCGGCGCTGGCGCCGAGCAGCGCGGCGGGGAGCGCGACGCGAGACGCGGCGGAAAGGACGAAGCGGCGTGTCGGGTTCATCGCGGCAGCATACGCCGTCGGCCGTCGCGGCCGGGGCCCCCCTGCGGCGCGGCCCGGTCTCCGCGAGGGCTCAGCGGTTGAGCGCGCGGCAGCGCTCGATGTCGCAGGCGGTGGGCAGCGCCGAGCGGTACTCGACGACGCTGCCCCAGGCCTTCGGGTCGCGCAGCGCGCAGCGTTCGCCCTTGCCGTTGTCGTAGTAGGACATCGTGTCGACGCAGCGTTTCGAATGCGCCATCAGGCCGAGGAAGTGCCCCATCTCGTGCGACAGCACCATCTGCAGCGTCTGCGCCGCCGGGTGTCTGGGGTTGCGCTCGCGCAGCAGCGCGAACAGCGCCGGCCCGATCGACAGGCTGCGCGCGCCCACGTTGGCCAACGCGAACTGGCCGCGGCTGCCGACGTCGCTCCACAGGATCTGGATGGCGTCCTCGGGCGGCGCCTGGCCGCGCGGCACCGCGATGACGGCGAGCTTGAGCCCGCAAGCGGACCAGGCCTGGGCCGAGCGCGTCACGAGCGCCATCACCTGCGCCTCGCTGAACCATGGCGGCGCGTTGTCGTGCCGATAGGCGAAGCGCAGCGCGCGCGAGGCGATCGGGTGATCGCGCCCATCGCCCCAGGTCTGAAGCTCGCCGGGGCGGCATTCCGCGATTTCCTGGTCGCGCACCGAGGGTGCGGCCGGCGTCTTGCCGGTGTCCGGCGGCACGAACTGGGCGAGCGCCGTGGACGAGGCCAGCACGAGCGCGGCGGCGACACGCGCAGCCGCCGCGGCCGCGGCAGTCATGCGGCGCGCAGCGCGCCGCGCATCCGCGGCCACAGCAGGTTCACCGCCAGGCCGCTCATCACCAGCGCCGCGGCCATCAACTTCCAGGGCGGCAGGCCTTCGCCCAGCAGCAGCGCGGAGCAGCTCATGCCGAAGACCGGGACCAGCAGCGCCATCGGGACGATGGTCGCGGCGGGATGGCGCGAAAGCAGCCAGCTCCAGGCGCCGTAGCCGAACAGCGTGTTCCCGACCGCCTGCCAGAGCACGGCGGCCCAGGCGCCGAGGCCGGCGTGCTGGAGCGCCTCGCCCATGCGGGCCGGGCCTTCGACGACGAAGGAGAGCGCGAACAGCGGCGGCGCGGCGAAGGCGCTGCTCCAGACCACGTAGGCGAGCATGTTCACGGAGCCGGCGCGCTTGCCGACGATGTTGCCGCTGGACCAGCTGAAGGCCGCCAGCAGCACCATCGCCAGGCCGAGCACGGTGGTGGTGCCGTCGGTGTGCGACGCGATGACGCCGATGCCGGCCGCGGCCATGGCCAGCGCGAGCCACTGGAAGCCCTGGACGCGTTCGCCGCTCAGGCGCATGGCCAGCAGCAGGGTGAAGAAGACCTGGGTCTGGATGACCAGCGAGGCGAGCCCGGGCGAGATCTGCGAGCGCATCGCCAGGTAGAGCAGGCCGAACTGCCCGACGCCGACCAAGGCGCCATACGCGGCGAGGTTGCGCCAGCCCACCTTGGGCCGCGGCAGGAAAAGGATGGCCGGCAAGGTTGCCAGCGTGAATCGCAGCGCCGCGAACAGCAGCGGCGGGAACGCGTTCAGGCCCCAGCGGATCACGACGAAGTTGCTTCCCCAGATGGCGACCACGGTCAGCGCGAGCAGGAAATGGCGGAGCGGGAGCGTCATGGCGGCCAGGGCGAGCGGGGGGACCGCCGACTATGCCAGCGGGCCCCCGCGGCGGCCCGGTACAGGGACTTGCGATGCCGACCGGTACAGCGGACGTTGCCGGCGCCTGACGAGTTTCAGCCACTTAATATTGACCAGCGCCGGGCTCGAATGCCCGACCGACTTGTTTTCACCGGGCCGCAGCGAGCATGCGGAGGAATTCCCACTGATTTCAGTTAACAGATATCCATGATGGAATTTCCCCTAGTTCCAGCGATATCCATCGGCATTTAGCGTTGCTCCGCGACTCGAGAAATACGAAGGGGTCGCTCCTGGCGCCGCCATCCCGGCGGCCTTCAATATCGACAGGATTCATAGGAGAACGCATATGTTGACGATGGAACTCTCCCAAGCCGGATTCCGCGAACTGTCTGCGGAGGAAATCGACAGCGTGGCCGGCGGCTGGGACACGCAAGCCGCCGTCCAAGGGGCCTGGGCCGGTGCGGTCGGGACCGGCATCGCCGGGGGAATCACCGGCGCGGTGCTGGGCCCCGGCGCGGCATTTGGTTTCGGCGTCGGGTTCATCGCGGGCGGCATCGGCGGCTTCATCGGCGGCGGGCTGTTCAGCGGCGGCCTCAGCTCCGAGCGCCAAATCTCCCACGCGCAGCAGTGAAGCGCTTCCTGGCCGACAAGCCAGTTTCCGCGACGACGCTGTCGCCGCGTTGGCTGGTCAGGTCGGTGAGCCTGATCGCCATCCTCCAACCGGTCGTCCAACGCGGTTTGTTCGGAGATTGGCCCACGCTGCCTTCCTGGGCGCTGACGGTTTTCTGCACGGCCCTCTTGCTCAGCCTGATCGCCTGGACGGCAGGCGGGTTTGAGAAACGTGGCTAGAAACTAACCGGCGGTCGTCGAGTATTCGACGACCGCATTCCCATTCACCGAAAGTAAAGTGGATAGATATGCCGGAAGTTTCTCCGCCGTCGCTCATCCCTTCGGTTTCAAATGCCCGAGCGGTAATGCGCCGCCGGCCTTTACTTCACCGAGCGAGAAACTCGTGTGGATATCTTTCACGTTCGGCAGGTTCAGCAGCGTGTCGATCGAGAACCGGCTGAACGCATCCAGGTCGGTCGCCATGACCTCGAGCTCGAAGGTGCCCGCGCCGCTGATGTAGTGGCAGGCGATCACCTCCGGCAGCTGCCGGATCGCCTCCTCCAGCTCCTTCGTCGCGGCGCCGTTGTTGCGGTCCGCGTCCACCCGCACGAACGCGAGCACGCCCAGGCCCAGCCGGCGGCGGTCGATCTCCGCGCGGTAGCCGGTGATGAAGCCCTGCTCCTCCAGCCACCGCACCCGCCGCCACGTCGGCGCCGGCGACAACCCGATGCGCGCCGCCAATTCGGCGTTGGACAACCGCGCCTCGCGCTGCAGTTCGGCCAAGATCGCCACGTGATACCGGTCGAGTTCCCCGTTCGGCGCCCCGCCATTCAATCCATTCGACCCACCGATCGACCCACCGATCGACCCGCCCGGCCCCACCCCGTCCGCGGCGTCGTCGCCGCCCGGCGACCCTGCCGGCACCCTCATGGTTTTCCCTGATGCGCCATTTTTCGATGCCATACGAACTCCTTGAACCGGTTCGGGAAAGATTCTTGCTCAAACAGCCCGCGACGGCGGAGAACTAGCAAACACTCGCCGGGCATTGTTTTCTACACTGTTCGCTGCGTTTTCCGCGCGCGCCCATACTGGCGACGCGTCGGCAGCCACGGCACACGGCCCCGCCACAAGCGGGGACCGGAGGTCAGCCACCCATCAGGAGACTCCCCGCATGAACGCCCCCTTGCCCGAACACATCCTGCGCGCCCTGGAGAAGGTCACGCTGGATGACAAATACGCACTCGACGAGGGCCGCGCCTTCATGAGCGGCGTCCAGGCGCTGGTCCGCCTGCCGATGCTGCAACGCACCCGCGACGCCATCGCCGGCCTGAACACCGCCGGCTTCATCTCCGGCTACCGCGGCTCCCCGCTGGGCGGCTACGACCAGGCCCTGATGGCCGCCAAGAAGCACCTGGCCAAGCAGAACATCGTCTTCCAGCCCGGCGTCAACGAGGAACTCGGCGCCACCGCCGTCTGGGGCACCCAGCAGATGGCGCTGTTCCCCGAGAAGGCCAAATTCGATGGCGTCTTCGGCATGTGGTACGGCAAGGGCCCCGGCGTCGACCGCTGCATCGACGTCTTCAAGCACGCCAACATGGCCGGCACCAGCAAGCATGGCGGCGTGATCGCGATCGCCGGCGACGACCACATCGCCAAGAGCTCCACCGCCGCCCACCAGAGCGACCACGTCTTCAAGGCGGTCGGCTTCCCGGTCTTCTTCCCGTCGAGCGTCCAGGACATCCTCGACATGGGCCTGCACGCCTTCGCGATGAGCCGCTTCTCGGGCCTGTGGTCCGGGCTCAAGACGATCCAGGAGATCGTCGAGTCCTCCAGCAGCGTCTCCATCGATCCCGACCGCGTCGACATCGTGCTGCCCACCGACTTCCAGATGCCCCCGGGCGGCCTGCACATCCGCTGGCCCGATCCGCCGCTGGACCAGGAAGCCCGGATGATGGACTTCAAGTGGTACGCCGCCCTCGCCTACGTCCGCGCGAACAAGCTCAACCACAACGTCATCAGCACGCCCAACGACCGCATCGGCCTGATCGCCTCCGGCAAGGCCTGGAACGACACCCGCCAGGCGCTGCACGACCTGGGCCTGGACGACGACAGCTGCCGCCGCCTTGGCATCCGGCTGCACAAGGTCAACGTCGTGTGGCCGCTGGAAGCCACCATCACCCGCGACTTCGCCACCGGGCTGCAGGAAATCCTCGTCATCGAGGAGAAGCGCCAGATGATCGAGTACCAGCTCAAGGAAGAGCTGTACAACTGGCGCCCCGACGTCCGCCCGAACGTGCTGGGCAAGTTCGACGAGTCCGACGGCGACCGCAGCGGCGGCGAATGGAGCCAGCCCAACCCCAGCAGCAACTGGCTGCTGCGCCCGCAGGCGGACCTGACGCCGGCCATCATCGCCCGCGCCATCGCCAAGCGCCTGAAGAAGCTGGGCGTGGACGCCGACACGGCCGCGCGCCTGGACTCGCGCGTCGCGCTGATCGACGCCAAGGAGCAGTCGCTCAAGAGCGAGGAGAAGACCGCCGGCGGCGCCGACCGCACGCCCTGGTTCTGCTCCGGCTGCCCGCACAACACCAGCACTCGCGTGCCGGACGGCTCGCGCGCCGTCGGCGGCATCGGCTGCCACTACATGGTCACCTGGATGCCGGGCCGCAACACCGCGACCTTCACCCAGATGGGCGGCGAAGGCGTGCCCTGGGTGGGCCAGGCGCCGTTCACCGACGAGAAGCACATCTTCAGCAACCTCGGCGACGGGACCTACTTCCACAGCGGCATCCTGGCGATCCGCCAGTCCATCGCCGCCGGCGTGAACATCACCTACAAGGTGCTCTACAACGACGCCGTCGCGATGACCGGCGGCCAGCAGGTCGGCGAGCGCCCCGAGGGCCACAGCGTCACGCAGATCATGAACAGCCTGATCAGCGAAGGCGTCGCCAAGCTGGTCATCGTCACCGACGAGCCGGAGAAGTACGACGGCAAGCCGCTCGCGGCCGGCGTGACCGTGCATCACCGCGACGAGCTCGACGCCATCCAGCGCCAGTTCCGCGAGATCCCCGGCACCACGGTCATCATCTACGACCAGACCTGCGCCACCGAGAAGCGCCGCCGCCGCAAGCGCGGCAAGCTGGTCGACCCGGCCAAGCGCACCGTCATCAACGAGTTGGTCTGCGAGGGCTGCGGCGACTGCTCGGTGCAGTCGAACTGCCTGTCGGTCGAGCCGCTCGAGACCGAGTTCGGCCGCAAGCGCCAGATCAACCAGAACACCTGCAACAAGGACTTCAGCTGCGTGAAGGGCTTCTGCCCGAGCTTCGTCACCATCGAGGGCGGCGAGCTCAAGAAGCCGAAGAAGGACAAGCGCGTCAGCCCCTTCGACGCCTCGCTGCCGACGATCCCGCAGCCGCTGGTGCCCAACCCGGTCGAGGCCTGGGGCATCGTCGTGGCCGGCGTCGGCGGCACGGGCGTGATCACGATCGGCCAGCTGCTGGGCATGGCCGCCCACCTGGAGGGCAAGGGCGTCGTCACGCAGGACGCCGCCGGCCTGGCGCAGAAGGGCGGCGCGACCTGGAGCCACATCCAGATCGCCAACTCGCCGGACGCGATCTACTGCACCAAGGTCGGCACCGCCGAGGCGGACCTGGTCATCGCCTGCGATTCCATCGTCGCCGCCAACAAGACGACGCTGGCCGTGATGCGCGAGGGCCGCAGCTTCGTCGCGCTGAACACCCACGGCTCGCCCACCGCCACGCTGGTCAACAACGCGGACTGGTCCTTCCCCGGCGCGGCCTGCGAGGCCGCGGTGCAGAAGGCCGTCGGCGCGTCGCATCTGGGCATGTTCGACGCGGAAGAGGTCGCGGTGAAACTGCTGGGCGACTCGCTCTACACCAACCCGCTGATGCTGGGCTATGCGTGGCAGAAGGGCCGCGTGCCGCTGAGCCACGCCGCGCTGATGCGCGCCATCGAGCTCAACGGCGTGCAGGTCGACAACAACAAGGCCGCCTTCGAATGGGGCCGCCGCTGCGCCCATGACCTGGCCGCGGTGCAGTCGCTGTTCGCGGCGCAGCAGGTGATCAACTTCGTCAAGCGCCAGGGCGTCGACGAGTTGATCGCCAAGCGCGTCGAGTTCCTGACCGACTACCAGAACGCCGCCTACGCCGAGCAGTACCGCGCCTTCGTCGAGAAGGTCCGCCAGGCGGAGCAGCCGGTGGGCGGCACGCGGTTGACCGAGGCCGTCGCGCGCTATCTCTTCAAGCTGATGGCCTACAAGGACGAGTACGAGGTCGCCCGCCTGCACACGGACACCAAGTTCCTGGACAAGATCCAGGCCCAGTTCGAGGGCGACTTCAAGGTCGTGCACCACCTCGCGCCGCCGATGCTCGCCAAGAAGAACGAGAAGGGCGAGCTGCAGAAGCGCGCCTTCGGCGGCTGGGTGCGTCCGGCGATGGGCGTGCTGGCGAAGATGAAGGGCCTGCGCGGCACCGCCTTCGATCCGTTCGGTCACACCGAGGAACGCAAGATGGAGCGCCAGCTGATCGCCGACTACCGCGCCACGATCGAGGCCATCCTGGCCAAGGGCCTGACCGCCGAGCGCCTGCCGGTGGCCGTCGACCTGGCCCGTATCCCGGAGGACATCCGCGGCTACGGCCACGTCAAGGAACGCCACGTCAAGGCCGCGCGCCTGAAGTGGGAGCAGCTGAAGCAGCAGTGGCAGAACGCGGCGTGATCCGCCGAGCCTGAGCGGCGGACCACCCGGTCCGCCCGACCACCGACACGGCCCGCCCGGGGGAGACCCCGGCGGGCCGTGTGTCTTTTGTCACCCTGGGCGCAAGGCGACGCCCCCGGAAGGGGGAGGTGCGTCTTTTTCGATGGCCCGCATCGATAGACTCGCACCCCTCGGCCCGCCAGAGGCCGTGCATCCGTCCGTTTCGAGGGAGTCCCCATGCTTGCCACCACCCCCGCCCGCGCCTTGCGGGCCTTCGCCGCCGCCCTGCTGGGCGCGCTGTCCCTGGTCACCGCGCCGGTCTGGGCGCAGGCCGGCGAGAACGAATTCGCCAAGGTCATCGCCGCCGCGCAGAACGACATCGTCAAGGGCCCGCAGGACATCAAGCTGTCCACCCAGGCCGTGCTGCACCTGCCCGAGGGCAAGGTCTACGTGCCGCAACCGCATGCGGCCAAGCTGATGCACGCGATGGGCAACCCGGGCGATTACAGCGACCTGGAGGGCGTGGTGTTCCCGCGCGGCGACGGCGAGTGGTTCGCGACGCTGCGCTTCGAGAAGTCGGGCTACATCAAGGACGACGACGCCAAGCACTGGGACGCCGCCGACATGCTCAAGAGCTTCAAGGAAGGCACCGAGGCCAGCAACGGCGAGCGCAAGAAGATGGGCGGCCGCGCGCTGGAGATCACCGGCTGGGCGCAGGAGCCGACCTACGCGGCCGACACCCACCGGCTGGTGTGGGCGATGAAGTCGCGCGAGGTGGGCGCGCCGGCCGACGAGCCGCTGGGCGTCAACTACAACACCTACGCGCTGGGCCGCGAGGGCTACATGTCGCTCAACCTGGTCACCGGCCTGAACGACCTGCCCAAGTACCAGGGCGATGCGCAGCAGCTGCTGGGCGCGCTGGAGTTCAACGACGGCAAGCGCTACGCCGATTTCAACGCCAGCACCGACCACGTGGCCGAGTACGGCCTGGCCGCGCTGGTGCTGGGTGTCGGTGCGAAGAAGCTGGGCCTGCTGGCGGTGATCGGCGCGTTCTTCCTGAAGTTCGCCAAGGTCATCCTGCTGGCGGGCGTGGCCTTCGGCGGCGCGATCCTGAAGCTGTTCGGCCGCAAGAAGTCCGAAACCGCGGAGTCCTGAGGCGATGACCAAGCTGCTGTTGCTGCTGCTGTCGGGCGCCAAGCTGAGCAAGCTGCTGCTCAGCGGCGGCACGATGCTGCTGTCGGTGCTGCTCTACGCCTGGGTCTACGGCTGGCGCTACGCGGTGGGTTTCGTCGCGCTGATGTTCGTGCACGAGATGGGCCACTTCATCGCCGCGCGCCAGAAGGGCCTGGACGTCGGGCTGCCGACCTTCATTCCCTTTGTCGGCGCCTGGGTCGAGCTCAAGCACATGCCCCACGACGCGCAGACCGAGGCCTACATCGGCCTGGGCGGGCCGCTGCTGGGCACTGTCGGCGCCACCGTCTGCTACCTGCTGGCGCGGAGCTGGAACCTGGACTGGCTGCTGGCGGTCTCGTATGCCGGCTTCTTCCTGAACCTGTTCAACCTGATCCCGCTGTCGCCCTTCGACGGCGGCCGGATCACCGCGGTGCTGTCGCCGCGGATCTGGTTCGCCGGCGTGCCGGTGCTGGTCGGGCTGTTCCTGTACCGGCCCAGCCCGATGCTGCTGCTGATCGCGCTGATGGCGGGCCCGCAGCTGGTCAAGGCCTGGAAGTACCGCAGCGACAGCGACGAGGCGCTCACCTACTACGCGGTCCCGTCGCGCGTGAAGTGGGAGTACGCCGCCTACTACATCGGCCTGGCGGCCTTCCTCGCGGTGATGACGCACGACGTCCACGAGATGCTGGGCGCCGCGCGGCACCTGGGTGGAAGCGCCTGACGACGCGTCCGCTCGGACGGCTCGGTCCGGCGCGCTGGGTCCGCCCGGTGCGCCCGGGAGCCTCTCCCTCTAGTTCTTCCCCTTGGAGGGCTTGGCCGGCGTCGCGGGCTTGACGGCCCGCACCGCCTTGCGCGCCTTCTCCAGCGCATGCCGCTGGCGGGGCCGCAGCCAGCCCAGCGAGAACCCCGCTTGCGCCGCGGCGGGCACGTCGCCGCTGGCCATCGCCATCGCCAGCTGCTCGCGGGCCTGCGCGAGGCCGACCTCGAGGTCGTTCAGCGCGCCCAGCCGCTGAGCGGCCTCATGGACGCGCGCGAGCAGCTTGCCGCGCGCCTCGAATTCCTTCTTCGACAGCCGCCGCCCCGCCGCGCCACCGGGCACGGCGGCGCTCAGTTCCAGCGCCAGCCGCAGGCGACGCAAGCGGCGACGCAGGTGATGCCGGCCCTCGGCATCGAGGCGGTCGAAGCGCCGGATCTGCTTGTCCACGGCCGCGCGCCATTGGGCGATGCGCTCGTGGACGCCGTCCAGGCCCGGCGCCTCGCCGCTCGCCGGATCCAGAACCGGTCGCGCCAGCCAGCCGATGACCGCGAGCATCCAGCCCTGGACCTCGCGCGTCAGCAGCAGGCCGGCCACGTCGGCCGGTGGCGCCTCGGGCGTCGTCGTCGCCGCGGACGGGCGCTCGGCGCGCCAGGCGGCCAGCAGTTCCTGGCGCCATGGCGCCTCGGCCTGCGCGTCGGCGTCGCGCGCCGCGGTGAGCCGGCGCGACAGCTGCCCGGCGCCTTCGGCGAGCGCCAGCATCGCCGGCTCGTCCTCGCGGGCGAGCAGCCGCAGGCCGACCCGTAGCCGGCGCAGGCCGACGCGCATTTGATGCAGGTGTTCCGGCAGATGGCGACCGCTCGCGATCTGCGAGGCATTGCCGACCACCGGCTCGAGGCAGGTGCGCAGCAAGGTGCCCAACGCCGCCTCGCGGGACTGGCCCTCGGTCCAGCGCAGGGGCCTGGACGCGGCCACCGGCGCGACCTCGGCCTGGCGCGCGAGCAGGTCGCCGCGCAGCGCCTTGGTGCGCAGTTCCAGCGACAGCCCGAAGCGCTCGATCGCCCACACCCGCGCGACCTCCAGCACCGCGCGCGGCTGGCCGCTCTTGAGCTCGATTTCCAGCTCGGCCACCGGCGTGCGCCGGAGCGTGTCGCCCTCGCCGGCGAGCAGCGCGCCCTGGTCGAGCGCGAGTTCGACCACGCCATGCCGCGTGGGCAGCGTCCGGCTGAGGCGGGTGATGTCGGTGCGGAACAGCGCCTGTAGCGCGTCGGCTGGCAGCGTGTCGACCAGCGCCTGCAGCGCCTGTCCGGCGGGATGGTCGGCGTGTCGCGCGACATCGAGCGTTGGCGTCGCGTTGCCGAGCGCGACGTTGTGTTCGAGGCGGGTCATGCCGTCCGGCGCGGCGCCCTTGAGCGTCTGCACCCAGGCCTCGCCTTCGCGTCGCAGGCGCAAGGCGAAGCCGGCCCGTGCGAGGTCGCGGGCCGGCGTGTCGAAGTAGATGGCCTGCAGCCGTTCTTCCGTGGCCGGCGACTGGGCGCTGCCCGCGACCCAGCGGCGGACCGCGGCCGATTGCGATGCGGGGATCTGGAAGCGCAGCTCGATTTCGGTCATCCGGCAGTGTCGCACGCAGGCCATGACAGCCGCCCGTCGGGCGCCGCCCGCGCGGGTCCGGCCCGATCGAACCAGAGATCGACACCGCCCTGGCTCACGCGCAGCACCGCGAAGCCGTCGCCGGGATGGTCGTGCCAGGCGCCGACCACGCAGCGCAGGCGCCGCCCGCCGGGCTCGACGAACTCGAACGCGTCCGGCGCGGCCAGCTCCTCCGCCGCAGTGACCGCGAACGGCCAGGGCGCGTAGAGCGCGGAGCTGTGGACCGAATGGAGCTGCACCGGCGCGCGGTCCTCGCCGTCCACCGCCTCGATCCGCGCGCTCAGCCAGCCGGAGCGGTGCTCGTCGCCGGAGAGGAACACCAGGCCGGTCGCGCGCTGCCGCCAGATCGCGCCGAGCAATTCATGCAGGCTGTGCGGATAACCGTCCCAGGCGTCGGAGCGCAGGCAGCTCGCCGAATGCTCGGCCGTCGCGCGGCGACGCGGCAGCGGCAGCGAGCCCGACAGCAGGAAGCGCGGCCGCCCCCGCGTGCGGCCGAGCCAGTCCTCGAAGGCATCGCGCTGCGCGATCGACCACAGGCGCGCGGTCGACCAGTTGGCGACCCGACGCGCCTCGCGTTCGCCACGCGCGTCGGCGATGAAGAAGGCGGCGCCACGCCAGTCGAATTCGTGCCACATCAGGCCCGGTCCACCGACGCGGGCGCCGGCTTCCCAGCGGTGATCCCAGGCCGCCTGCCGCGCGACATCGAACCACGGCCCCTTGCCCCCATGGCTCGCGCCCGGCGTCGGCTCCCAGTTGTCGACGATCTCGTGATCGTCGGGCGCGTGCACCAGGCGCTCGACGGTGGGCGGAAGCAACCGTATCGGCCCCGCCTTGAACTCCCCATAAGCGCGCCCGTAACGCTCGACGCCGCTGCGCGAGTCCGCCAGCCCGCCGCTCGCATCCGCGTAAATCTGGTCGCCGGCGAACAGCACCAGCGAGCAGGCCTGCCCCCGCGCCGTCGACCGCGTGAAGCGATGCAGCCGCGCCAGCGACGCGAGCGCCGGCCCCGCCTCGTCGGCGTCGAGCTCCCAGCCCGGGCTCACGTCGAGCAGCCCCGGCGGGTACTGGCAGGCCGCGAGCACGAAGCAGAGGTCAACGTCGCCGGAGACGCTCGCGTCCGGGGCATCCGGCGCGTCCGGCGACGGCACGAAGCCATGGGCCCAGCAATGCGGCGGCAGGACCAGGAGCTGTTCCAGCGCGCCCTCGACCTGCGCCTGCAGCTCGTCCTTGCCCAGTTCGTGCATGACGCCGCGATGCGCGCCCTCCATCGCCAGTGCGCGCGGCTCCAGGTACAGCGCCAGGAAGAGCAGGCCGCTCAGATCGACGTTGTTGTCGTTGTCGTTGTCGACGTCGTTGTCGATGTCGGAATCAAGGTCGAGCACCGGCGCACCGCCGGTCGGGCCTTGGCTTGGCGAGGCCGGAAAGTGCTCGACATCGACCGCACCGCGCCACGGCTCGCCGGGCCGCCCGATGCCCGGCGGCACGAAGGCCTCCAGCCGCCAGGGCAGCGGCAGGCGCTCATAGTCCCAGCCGCCGCGCCAGCGCATCGGCACCCAGAGCAGCCAGTGCGGCCAGCCGCGCTCCGGCCGCAACGCGGTCAGCAGGGGCACCCGGCCGTTCACCGGCGCCGCGCGCTCGACGCGATGGCCGGGTGCCTCGGCGCCGATCAGCAGGCCGCTGATGGCGGTCCGGGCGGTGCGGTGTCTCGCGCCGCTCATGGCGGGGACTCCTCGGCGAGGAAGGCCAGCACATGCGGGAACACCAGCGTCGCCACATGGCGCCCGATCAGGCAGTCCTGATGGCCATGGCCGGCGATCACGCGATAGCGGTAGCGGCCCGGCGCGGCCTGGTCGTAATGGTCCTTGAGCAGCTCGGCGCTGTCGGCGCTGCACAGCCCGTTGTCCTCGCCATGCAGCGACAGCACCGGGAAGGCCTGCAGCAGCGCCAGGCTCTTGGCCAGGCTGTCGAGGTAGAGGCTCGCGCCCTGCCAGTCGGTGATCTCGTGGCAGCGCGCGAAGTGGATCGCCTGCGCGACGGTGTCCATGTTCAGCGGTCCGAAGTGGTCGTCGATGAAGTCCAGCACCGGCTGGTCGACATTGGCGACCGCGAAGTCCCGCCCGTAGAGCAGGTCCATGCGGTGCCGCGTCGCCGTCCACGGCGTGCGGCGCATGCGCCAGGGCGGCCACGGCGGCGGGTTCTCGAGGTCGAACTCCCGATCCGGATACGGCAGGCTGGCCAGCAGGCGGTCGAGCAGCTGGTCGACCAGCGTCGGCGGGCCCTCGGGCCGGAAGGTGTAGCCGCCCATCGGCAGGTAGGGCCGCAGGTACTGCATCAGCACGCCGCGCAGGCTGTTGGTCGGCGACATCACCATCAGCGGCGTCACCTGCGAGATCACCAGCTTCGCGATCCGGTCCTTCAGCAGCGCGCGCAGCGGATGGTGGCGCTCCCAGGGCTGCTCGCGCGGCTCCAGCAGCGCCATGTGCAGCATCACCGAGCCCATGCAGTGCGCGAAGACGTTCAGGCGCCGATGCCCGGTCTCGCGCAGCACGCGGTCCACGGCCAGCGGGATGTCGTTGAACGCGGACTCCTCGAAGGTCCAGGGCAGCGTCGCCGTGGGCAGGCCGGCGCTGGTGCGCATGTCCAGCACCCACACGTCGTGCCCCGCGTCCCACAGCAGCTTGGCCGGCCCGGGCCTCACCGAGTGGTGGGCGAAGGTCGTGCCGCTGGCGCTGTAGCCATGGATCATCAGCATCGGCACGCCACCCGGGCGCGCGTAACGCGTCAGGCGGATGAGCACCGGGCGGTCGTCGTCGGCGCGCGGCGGGCGGTCCAGGTCCTGGCGCTGCGTGCCCGCGTCGCCCCAGCGGCCCGCGGCCATCTCGATCACCACCGGCTCCGGCAGCCCCGGCACCGCGCCGGGCAGGCGCGAGACGCGCCGCGGCGGCGCTTCGTCGGGTTTGCGGAAGGTCCAGGCATGCAGCCCGATCGTCATCCGCGCGATGTAGGCCATCAGCGCGCCGACATCGCGCACCGCCGACGGGACGTCCCGAGCCTGACGCACGCGCAGCAGCGGCAGGCGCTCGCGGGCGAGGTGATGCAGGTCGACCGTCAGCGTGATCGCGCGCGCGCCCGGCGGCGGCGCCAGGCCCGCAACCGGCGTCAGGACCATGCGGCTCAGCTGCGTCCACGGATTGCCGCGCCGGGTGTAGCTGATGCGCTTGCAGCCGTGCAGGTCCTGGCCGCGCAGCGCGGCCGCCCAGGCCGGCAGCTCGGCCGCGGGGTCGACGCGCACCCGATAGCGCATCAGGCGCGCCTCGCCCGCGTGGCCGGCGAGATGCCAGGCGTTGACCGCCCGCGCACGCAGCCCGGCGCGGGCCGCGCCCGGGGCCTTCGGCGCGGCGCGTCGTCCGGCCCAGTCGACCAGGCCCTGCCAGCTGTCCCGGATGCCGCGGTTGATCGCCCAGGCCCAGAGCCCGCGTGCATGTCGGCGCAGCGGGCCCGAGGCCTCGCGCTGGAACAGCGTCAACTCGCCGTCGGCCAGCGGCACGCTGAACAGCGCGTGATCGTCGCCGTGCTCCTCGTGCGGCCAGAGCCGGCCGTCACCGGCCTTCGGGCCGACGATCTCGAAGCCGCCCGAGCGCTTCTCGCTCGCCTCGAAGACGCGCAGCCGGCTGCCCGGCGCGACCACCAGCCGGCGCTCCGGCCCCGGCCGCAGCAGCGCGGCCAGCACGGCCGGCCGATAAACGACGCACAGCTCCAGGTACTTCACCGGCGAGCCGGGCGCGCCGGGCCAGCGGACGAAACCGCCGAGGCGCTCGCGCACCTCGATGACGGTGTCGCGCGGCGCGGCGCCATCGGCGGCGACGCGGTCGGCGGTGCGATCGGACGCGCGATCGGCAGTGGCTCGCTCGCCGGCGAGTCGGTCGGTGGTGGCGGGACCGCGAGCGGCTCGATCGTGGGCGGTTCCATCAGGCGCGGAGGGCGTCGCGGGGGCGCGCTCATGGGACAGGTCCCGGAACATCGGCCGCTCGCGCTCGCGCCGCTGGGCGACCGGCGACGGCCCGCCCAGCCCCCAGGCCGCCACCAGGTGGTCGAGCGCGCGCTGCGCGAGCGCGCTGATCGTCAGCGCCGGATTGATCGCCAGCGAGCCCGGCACGATCGCGCCGTCGAGCACGACGAGCCCGTCATGCACCGCCTCGCCATCGCCGGCGAAGACCTGGCCGATCGCGTTGACGACGCCATCGGTGCCGCGGTCGCCCATCGCGCAGCCGCCCAGCGGATGGACGCTGACCATGGGGCCTCGCGCATCGTTCGCGAGGAAGGCCATCTCCGGCGGCAGCAGCTGCCACAGCGGATTGCGCAGCAGGCGCGCGCCCTGCGCGGCGAGGCGGCGCTGCAGGGCCTCGTGGCGGCGGACGACCGCGGGTTCGTCGCGCAGGCTCGGCCAGTCGACCTGCAGCCCGCCCGGTTCCGCGAAGCCCTCGGGCCGCACCAGCCGCCCGGTGCCGCTGTCGCGGCCGACGATCGCGAGCGGCAGCTGCCGCGCCGTCGTGGACGGCCGCACGGCGAAGGGGTCGTCGAAATCGGCGCGTTCCTCATGCGGGCCGGCGTTCGGCCGCGCCAGCGCATCCAGCGTCGCGGCCAGCGCGAAACCTTCCTCGAAGATCGGCCGGAGCGCGCCCGGGATCGCGAGGTCCTCGACGACATGGTCCGGCCCCGCGTCCAGCACGCCGGTGATGGTCGGGCCCACCTGCCGCGACGCGGGCGGCTGGTCCTCGTCGGCGACGGCGTGGACCGCGCGCGGCCAGTCGTGGCCGACCGCGATCGCGTCGCCGTTGGCGGAAAACGCCTGGCCCAGCATCCGCGACAGCGGCAGGCCGCGGTCGCGCGCGCTCATCAGGATCTCGGTCGAGCCCAGCGATCCGGCCGCCAGCACGACCCGGCGCGCGATCACCTCGAACGGCGCGCCCTGCCGGTCGCGCAGCAGTTCGTCGGTGTGCTGCACGGCCACGCGCCAGCCGGCGCCGGGCACCGCCTCGAGCCCTTCGACGCTGGCGCCGCAGACCAGCTCCGCGCCCTGCCGCCAGGCCTGCAGCAGCAGCCCGGTGTCCAGCGACAGCTTGGCCTCGTGGTTGCAGCCGGTCGCGCAATCGCCGCAGGCGAGGCAGGGCCGGTGCGCCCAGTCCGCCGCGCCGCGCGGCGCCGCGTCCATGGCCACCTGCAAGCGCGCCGCCCGGGTGCGCGCCGGATCCAGCGCCCGCAGCGCGTCCAGCCGGCGGCGCGCGGCCTCGGGCCGCTGGACGCGCAGCCGCTCGATCGTGTTGTCTCCCTGGGCGTCGCGCACGCCCAGCAGCCGCTCGGCGCGCTCGAACCACGGCGTCATGTCCTCGTCGAGGAAGGCCTGCGGCCAGCCGGGCTCGCGGAACACCGCCGGATCGGGCCGCTCCATCACGCCCGCGTTGATCAGCGAGCCGCCGCCCAGGCCATTGGCCAGCGCGACGCAGACATCCGGTCCCAGCCGCACATCGAAGAGCCCCTCGCGACGGCCCATCGGCGCGGAGGCGCCGGCCCGCGCGAGCCGCACATGCCCGGGCAGGTCGGCGAAGCGGCTGGGGAAGGCGCCGGGCAGGTACTCCCGGCCGCGCTCCAGCACCACGACCTCGAGACGCCGGCCGTCCGCGTCGCGGCGACCCGCGAGCGCCTGCGCGGCGGCCGCGCCCCCATAGCCGCTGCCGACGATGAGCACGTCCACGGCGGCCGGGCCGGGCGCGGGCGCGCCCAGCCGCTCGACCATCCAGTCCTCCAGCGGGCGCGACAGCCAGCGCGTGCCCAGCGGCCGTTCCCGGCCGGCGGCGGCACCGTCAGACGGGGCTGGCGGCGCCTCCTCGAACGGACGAGACATCGACACCCTCCCTGCGGTACTCGGCCAGCGCGGCCTGCATCGCGTTGATCAGCAGCTCTTCGGTGACCGGCTTGTGCAGCAGCGTCAAGCCGGCCTCGTGGGCCTCGCGCAGCCGCTCCGGCGCGGTGTCGCCGCTGACGATCAGCGCCGGCAGGCCGGGGAAGGCGCTGCGCAGCGAACGCACGGCGCTGATGCCGTCCTCGCCGCCGCGCAGCCGGAAGTCGGTCAGCAGCAGGTCGGGCTGCTGGCCCATGCTCTTGAGCAGGCCTTCCCGCGTGCTGCCCGCCAGCAGCACCTGGCAGCCGTGCGCGCTCAGCAGCGCATGCATGGCCACGCGCACCGGCTCCTCGTCGTCGATCACCAGCACCCGCATCGGCGGCAGCGCCGGGCCCTGTCTGGGCGCCGCACCGGGCCGCACCAGCGCGATGTCGGCGGCCGTCACGTTCAGCATGAAGCTGGAGCCATGCCCCGGCGCCGATCGCAGCCCCAGGTGCAGGTCCAGCAGGTCGACCAGGCGGGTGACGATGGACAGCCCCAGGCCCAGGCCCTTGGCGCGGTCGCGCTCCGGATTCCCGACCTGGTAGAACTCCTCGAAGATGCGCTGCTGCTCGTGCTCGGGGATGCCCATGCCGGTGTCGCGCACCGACAGGCGCCAGACTTCCTCGTCCTGGCCGCGGTTGACCTCGATGGCCACCTCGCCGCGCATCGTGTACTTGATGGCGTTGTCGATCAGGTTGCGCACCACGCGCTCGAGCAGCACCGGGTCGCTCTCGACGCAGGCCTCGGGCGGGCAGTCCAGGCGCAGCAGCAGCTGCTTGCGCAGCGCCGCGGGCTGGAACTCCCGCTGCAGCCGGCCCAGCCAGGGCTGCAAGGCGAAGACCTGGTTGTTCACCGGCACGACGTTGGCGTCCAGCTTGGAGATGTCCAGCAGCGCGTCCATCTGCGAGGAGAGCGACTGCAGCGCCAGGTTCATCTGCGTCACGATGACGCGGCCTTCGTCGTCCATCGGCCGCTTGTCCAGCGCCGCGCCGAACAGCGACAGCGTGTGCATCGGCTGGCGCAGGTCGTGGCTGGCCGAGGCGAGGAAACGCGTCTTGGCCGCCATCGCGGACTCCGCCTGCGACAGCGCCTGGCGCAATTGCTGGTTGCTCTTGTTCTGCTGCAGCCGGATCAGCACCGACTCGGCGAACACGCGGTAGGTGTCGCGCGCCAGGCCGGTCAGGATGACGCCGAAGAAGACGATCAGCGCCGACAGCACCCAGTCGAGCCAGCGGTGCTGCTCGCCGGGCTGGTGGAAGAGGCCCCACGCGAGCGCATTGGCCAGCGTCACCGGCCACAGGAAGACCTGGAACACGACGCGATGGCCGGCGGTCGTCGCGACCGCGCCGGCGCACAGGCCCAGCAGCACGATGGTCTGCACCATCCGTTGGAAATCGCTCAGGTGCGGCGCGGCGACCAGCGACACGCTGAAGACCAGGCCGTTGGCCAGGCTCAGCCAGATCGCCCAGTCCAGGCGCTGCTCGAGGGGGCGCTCATGCATCTCGGGCAGCCGGCCCAGCACGACCCAGCGCGCCGCCAGCACCACGAAGACCACGCCCAGCCAACCGTAGGCCAGCCACGGCGACATCACCTGCGCCGCCATCATCGCCATCATCAGCGCGGCGATGCTCACCGGATACGGGACGCGGCGGCCCTGCTTGCCGATCAGGCGCAGCAGTTCGAGCTCGACGCTCGCCTGCTCGGCGCTGCGCTCACCCGCCATGACCGGAGGGGGCAGCGCCTGGCCGCTGCCGCGAGTGGAGATGCATGGGTTGTGTAAGGCTTGTACTGGGCCGGCAATATATCTTGCCGAACCCTCACACCCAAGTGCCATGCCTGGGGGCGGCACCGCATCGCGGCCGGGTCGCCGCGCAAATCGCGAGAAAGGCTAAAAAGCGCAGCGCGGATAAAACTATGCCGACCACCGCCGCCCCATCGGGCTTTGGTAGGTCGGCATAGCACTCCTCCCCTTGATCACAACGCTGAGGTCCAGGCAGCGCGCGATCGGTGCCCAGTATGCGAAGGGAGGCCACCGCCCGGTATCCCCCTCAAGAGGGAGAGCGCCGAGGGCCTCGGCCTCCCGCAGGTCCGCGGCGTTCGGGCAAGGCGCTCATGCCGCTCAGGCGATCCGCAGTCGCTCCGGCGCATGGCTGTCGCGCAGCAGTTCCTCCAGCAGCGCGAGGTAGTAGCCCAGCGGCGGCGTCCGCATGCCCGGCCGCTTGGCCAGGTCGTCCCAGCGGCGCAGCTGCAGCGCGGCGCTCGCATGCCGCTGGGTCATGAAGCGCAGGCGCTCCTCCGCGTTCATCGGACCGCCCTGCAGCGCCAGGCTGTGGCGCGAGGCCTCGGACAGGCCGGGCCCGTAGGCCGGATCGGTGCTCACCAGGTAGCGCTTGGCGTCGACATGCAGCCGGATCGGCTCCAGCACGTCGGGTCCCAGACCGCCCGCGCGCAGCAGCGGCAGCGCGGTCAATTCGTGCTGGTCATCCCGCAGAGGGGCGGTTGAACCACCGTCCATCAGTTGGCCGACGTCATGCAGCAGCGCCGCGGCTACAAGGCTATGCTCCGCGTGCGCCCATTCGGCCAGTTGCGCGCATTGGAGCGCGTGCTCCAGCGCGGTGACCGGCTCGCGGCGCTCGTCGCCGTACTGCAGGTGGCCGCGACGGTGAAACACGGCCTCGACCTTCGCGATCAGGTCCATGACGAATCCTCGACGTCACTCCAAGGGCGGAGCGGCGCCAGTCTCGACCCCGCCGATGACGGGTCTGTGAAGCGACGATGGGGTTCTCATTCAAATCGACTGAACAGTGGCCTCAGTTCCGGTGAACCGACGACGTACGGCGCACGCAGACACTTCGTTCCATTCCGGACGCTCCGGCCCTCGACGGCCCGGGGATCTGCCCCAGGAACTTTCCCAGGACGCGAGCTTTCCATGACCACGATCGACGACCAGCCCCAGGACCCCGACAACGCCCCGACGCAGCCGGCCGAGGCGGCCGCCCTGCCCGTGGCGCCGGTCGCCGCGCCGGCGCCGATGCCTGCGGTCAAGACCCGCTACGACGGCGTGGCGATGCTGTTCCACTGGGTGCTGGCGATCGCGATCATCGGGACCTTCTCGGTGGGTTGGTACATGGCCGACCTGCCGTTCTCGCTGACCCGGCTCAAGCTCTTCAACTGGCACAAGTGGGCCGGCGTGACCATCCTGGCGCTGTCGGCGCTGCGGCTGCTGTGGCGCCTGGGGCACCGCCCGCCGGCGGACCTGCCGATGCCGGCGTGGCAGAAGCTGGGCGCACACGCGGTGCACTGGCTGCTGTACGCGGCCTTCTTCGCGGTGCCGCTGAGCGGCTGGGCCTACAGCTCGGCGGCCGGCTTCCCGATCGTGTGGTTCGGCGTGCTGCCGCTGCCCGACTTCGTGCCCAAGGACAAGGCGCTGGCGGAATCGCTCAAGCAGCTCCACCAGTTTTTTGCCTACGGCCTTGGCCTGCTCGTCCTTGCCCACCTTGGCGCCGTGGTCAAGCACGTCGTGCTCGACAAGGACGGCCTGCTGCGGCGCATGCTCCCGGGCCGCGCCTGAGCGGCATCGGCGCGGCAATCGCCCTGGACAACACCTGACCCCAAGACTTCCGACCCCGCAGAGGATTCCATGACCGCACGTATGGCCACCCATCTCTCGATCACCGCGCTGTCGGTGCTGAGCACCGCCTTCATCCTGGCCGCGCCGGCGATGGCGCAGACCAAGCCGGCCACGCCCGCCGCCGCCGCGGCCGCCCCCGCCACCGCCAAGCTGGTGCCGGCGCAGAGCGACATCGCCTTCACCTTCCGCCAGATGGGCGTGCCGGTGGACGGCCACTTCAAGAAATTCGACGCGCAGGTGGCCTTCGATCCGAAGAACCCAGCCGCCGGCAAGGTGTCGCTGTCGATCGAGCTGGGCAGCGCCACGCTGGGCGACGCCGCCACCGACGCCGAGCTGGTCAAGCCCGAGTGGTTCAACGTCAAGAAGATCCCGACCGCCACCTTCCAGAGCACCGCCATCAAGGCGCTGGGCGGCGGCAAGTTCGAGGCCACCGGCAAGCTCACGATCAAGGGCCAGGTGAAGGACGTGGTCGTGCCGGTGGCGCTGGCCCAGGCCGGCGGCACCACGACCGCCACCGGCGCGTTCGCGATCAAGCGGCTGGACTTCAACATCGGCGAGGGCGAGTGGAAGGACACCTCCATGGTCGCCAACGACGTCCAGGTGAAGTTCAAGCTGGCCCTCACCGGCATGGCGCCGCTGTAAGCGGCCCGCCGCCATTCCTTCGAGTTCCTCCGAGTTCCTCCAACCGGTCCGGGTCCTCGCCCGGTTCCTTTCCATCCCAACTGTTCGACAGGACCCCACGATGATGAAGAAAGCCCTGCTGCTCGCCTCCCTGATCGCCGCCGCCGGCCTGGCGCAAGCCCAGAGCGCGACCTACGCGATCGACCCGACGCACACCTACGCCACCTTCGAGATCAAGCACTTCGGCACCTCGACCAACCGCGGCCGCTTCGACAAGAAGGAAGGCACCGTGCAGTTCGACAAGGCCGGCAAGTCGGGCAAGGTCGAGATCACCTTCGACATGAACGGCATCAGCACCGGCTCGACGCAGTTCGACAACCACCTGAAGAGCAAGGACTTCTTCGACGTGGCCAACAACCCGACGGCCAAGTTCGTCGGCGACAAGTTCACCTTCTCGGGCGACAAGGTGGCCTCGGTGTCCGGCCAGCTGACGCTCAAGGGCAAGACCGCCCCGGTGACGCTGACCGCGACCAACTTCAACTGCTACGACAACCCGATGCTCAAGCGCGAGGTCTGCGGCGGTGACTTCGAGACCACCTTCGACCGCACGGCCTTCGGTGTCGACTACGGCATCCAGTACGGCTTCTCGAAGGACATCAAGGTCATCGTCCAGGTCGAGGCGGTGAAGCAGTAAGTCCCCGGGAATCCTTCACACCCGATGCCGAAAGGCCCGCGAAAGCGGGCCTTTCGCGTTTGCGGGCGGTCGCCTGGAGCGGGCCGGACCGCCGCGCCGACGCCCCGGCCTGTCGCGGATCGGCGCAGTCCATCCCGGCCTCCGCACGGCGCGTCGCCCGCCGCCTCGGGCGCCCAGGGGACTTGCGTACAGTGCGCCCCATACGACAGGTCCCCCCATGAACGCGCCGACTCCCGCCTCCCCCACCCCGCGCCAACGCTGGCAGCGCTTCATGAAAGCCGCCGAGCAGGGTTTCCACAGCTACGGCAGCTGGCTGGTCTCCATCACCTGGAAGCGCTTCGCGCTGCTGTCGGTGATGCTGATCATCGGCGCCAACATCCTCCAGACCCTGCCGCCCTTCTCCTTCAGCTGGCAGTTGCCGGTCGAGACCACCGAGACCATCCACCCGCCCAAGGACCTGCGCCGGGATCGCGACCGCGAGAAGGCAGCGGAGAAGGCCGCGGAGAAAGCCGCCGCCAAGGCCGAGAAGCAGGCGGCGGAGGCCGAACGGGCCGCCCGCTCGCAGCGCTCCGGCGACGAGGCCGAGCCCGAGCATGCCGCCTCCGCCGCCAGCGGCATCCAGGCCGAGGACCTCGAGGGCCTGCGCTACGAAGTCCAGATCGACAAGCGCGGCGTGCGCATCGTGCCGCGCAAGCCGCTCAGCGCCGCCAGCGCGGCGGCCAGCGGCGGGGCGTCCGAGGCCGAGTTCACCGATCCCAACCTGCCCGCCATCGACATCCGCATCCCCAACGAGAAGCAGCGCGACGCGGTGCGTGAAGCGGTCCGCACCGCCGTCAACGACGCCAAGCGCGTGCTGGAAGAGGCCGCCGAGGAGGCGCGCCAGGCCAAGGCCGAAGCCGAGGAAGCCAAGGACGAACTCGAGCAGGCCCAGCGCGAGACCTCGCGCAAGACCCGCTACCGCACCGTCCACCTGGGCGACTTCCTCGACAAGCTCGCCATCCTGGTGGTGCTGGCCTCGGCGCTGCTGAAGGCCACCTACAAGGGCCGGCTGCAGGCCGAGGTCAAGGCCGCCAAGGCCACCGAGACCGCCGAGGCCGAATCGCTGCGCCGCCAGGTCGTCGAGGCCCGCATGGCCGCGATGCAGGCCCAGGTCGAGCCGCACTTCCTGTTCAACACCCTGGCCTCCATCGATCACCTGATCGAGACCGACCCGCCGCGCGCCTCGCAGATGCAGAAGAACCTGATCGCGCTGCTGCGGGCCTCGATGCCGACGATGCGCGAGGCCAATGCCAACGGCGGCGTGCGCGACCTGGGCCGCGAGATGGCCGTGATCCGGCCCTACCTCGAGATCCTGCAGGTCCGCATGGAAGAGCGGCTCCAGACCCGCATCGACGTGCCCGAGGGTCTGCTCTCGGCCGAGTTCCCGCCGATGATGATTCAGAGCCTGGTCGAGAACGCCATCAAGCACGGCCTGGAGCCCAAGGCCGAAGGCGGCAGCCTGACCCTCAAGGCCGAGATCGTCCACGGCAAGCTGCAGGTCACCGTCGCCGACACCGGCCTGGGCTTCGGCCGGGCCGCGACCTCCGGCACCGGCGTCGGCCTGGCCAACATCCGCGAGCGCCTGTCGCTGCTCTACGGCAAGGCGGCCAGCCTGACCGTCGCGGAGAACCAGCCCTCCGGCACCGTCGTCACCATCACCGTCCCGTACCGGACCTCCGCCCACCACGCGCAGGAACAAGGAGCACACGCATGAAGACGCTGTTCAAGGCCCTGTTGATCTTCGGTTTCGTCCTGGTCGGCGTGGCGACGCTGCTCGGCTGGGGCGCGGTCCACCTGCTGGGCGACGTGCCCGGCGTACACCTCACCATCGACGGCGACGACGTCATCTGGACCAGCCTGGACCTGGCCGATGCCTTCGGCGCCGGGCTGGGACTGATCATCGCCATCGGCGTGATGTGCCTGATCGTGCCGCTGCTGCTCCTGCTGGGCCTGGGCCTGCCGCTGCTGATCATCGGAGCGCTGGTGCTGGCCGGGCTGGCGGCGCTGGTGGGGGTGGGCGCGATCGTCGGCTCGCCGCTGATCCTGATCGGCCTGGTCGTCTGGCTGCTGGTGCGCGACAAGCCGCGCAAGGCGCCGATGGCGCCGCCCGCCGCGCCGGTCGGCCCGGCCGCGCCCCACGTGTCCAACGGCCCCCATGCGCCCACCGAGCCGACCCTGCACGCCTGAGCCTTCCTTCCCGCCGGTCCGCGGACCGGCGCCTGCCCTAACATCGCCCCTCATGAGCGACACCACCTCCGCCCCCCGCGCCGTCCTCGCCGACGATGAACGACTGATGCGCGAGCAGCTGCGCAGCCGCATCGCCGAGGTCTGGCCCGAGCTCCAGATCGTCGCCGAGGCCAAGAACGGCCTGGAGGCCGTCGAGCTGGTCAAGGAACACAAACCCGACCTGGTCTTCCTCGACATCCGCATGCCGGGGCTGACCGGCGTGGAAGCGGCCAAGCAGATCGCGCAGCTGCCCGACGACGACGAGTGGGCGCTGCCCGAGATCGTCTTCATCACCGCCTACGACCAGTACGCGGTCGAGGCCTTCGAGCAGGGCGTCTGCGACTACGTGCTCAAGCCCGCGGAACGCGACCGGCTGCAGGTCACCGTCGGACGCATCAAGAAGCGCCTGGCCCAGCGCAGCGGCGAGGCCGAACCCGAAGGCCCGGCCACCGGCACGCTGCAGCAGCTGCTGCACTCGCTGTCGGCGCGGGTGAACAACGCGGGAGGGGCGCCGAAGTATCTGCAGTGGATTCAGGCGTCGGTCGGCCAGACCATTCAGATGATCCCGGTGGAGGACGTGCTGTTCTTCATCAGCGACGAGAAATACACCCGCGTCCAGACGCCCACCGTCGAGGCGCTGATCCGCAAGCCGATCAAGGAACTGGTCGAGGAACTCGACCCGCAACTGTTCTGGCAGATCCATCGCTCGACGCTGGTCAACGTGAAAGCCATCAACGGCATCAGCCGCGACTTCCGCGGCCGCCAGCTCGTGGGGGTTCGAGGCCTCGACGAAAAACTCGAGGTGAGCCGCTCCTACACCCACCTCTTCAAAGGCATGTGACGCGGCTGCGAGTCGGGTGCCGGGCGGTGTTGCAAATCCTCGCCATAGCGCTGCTATGGCTGCGGTTTGCGCCTAGCCCGGCGCCCGACTCGCAACCGCGTCACTCGTGGCAGGCATCCCTGGGGAATTAGCGAGGGGGAGCTTTGAGCTTGACGCCAGCAGCCTTCATCGCACGGCGAACCTCGGGGGCACCCTCGAAGTCGGAATCCATGTCGGGCTGCACCGTCTCGAGGCCGTGGCTGGAGTCAAGGTCGCCAGGGCCGCCGGGGCGACGCGAAGGCGTGCGAAGGCCAAGGCCCAGCGCCATCAGCGCGTAGAAGAGGAACGCAATCCGCGGGGCATCGATCAGGCTGTCGAAGAGACCGACGATCACGAAGGCCGAGAGGCCGCCCACGACGGCGGGTGACAGCGGATGGCGGCGACCCGCACCGAAGGTGCAGCGCCACAGCACCGTCACCAGCAGGCTGCTCCACAGCGCCAGGCCGAACAGGCCCTGCTCGAACAGCACATGCAAGGGCAGGCTCTTCATGTGGAACGGCATGTGGTTGCGGTCGCTGGTGAAGTACCAGCGCGCCAGGCCCTCGCTGAAGTCGCCGTTGCGCAGCAGCGGTCCGTGCACGCTGTCCGCGATCGACACCGACGCAATCTCGAGCACGCCACCCCGCCAGTTCTGCGTGACCGAGGCCACCAGCCGTCGCGGCGCCCAGAGCGAACCGCCGAAGTCCGGCGGCACATGACCCAGCTTCAGCTGCACCGGCTGCCAGGCGCCGCCCAGCGGCTCGACATCCGCCTCGCGGTCCACGCAGCGCAGCGGATAGAGCAGGAACTTCTCGCAGACCTCGACCCGCAGCCGGGTCTTGAACTGGGTTCGCAGGGTCACCGTCGCGGCCACCTCGCCCGCCACCGACGGCACGCGCTGGCTGAGACGGAACATCTCACCGTTGCCCATCATGTGCAGGCCGCTGGTCAGCGTGACGGTCGGTCGCGGTGACGGCTCCGCACCCGGCAACCCCACGGCCAACCCGTCCTCGCGCGCCGGGTTCCACCGGTAGTCGCCGACACGCTCGTCGAAGGGGCCGCCATTGGCGAAGCTCGCCGGGAAACGGCCGCTGCCCTTGCCGAGCAGCCATTCGTCCATGGTCTTGAGCAGGTCCAGGCCGATGCGCCAGTGCTCGAGGCGACCCTCGAAGTCCTGCTGCCCCGTCGACATCCGCTGGCCGATGTACGCGCCCCCGCCCAGCGCCGCGACCACCGCGCAGGCCAGCAGGCAGCCGGTCCACACCAGCCCCCGGATGCGCCAGCCGACGCTGCGCAGGTCGGCGCCGACACGCGGCGACCATTGCGTCGAGATCCATGCGATCGCCAGCACGGCCAGCACCGCCGCGACCGGCCCCAGTCCGCGACCGCCGCCCCAGTGCGCCGCGACCAGGCCGGCGCCCGCCAGCGTGGCCATCCACACCACCGCGAACGCGAAGGCCTGCGCAGGCTGCGTCAGCCCGCCGCGCCACAGCCAGCCCAATCCCAGGCCCAGTAGCACCACGGCGCCGTCGATGAGGTAGGCGCCCTTGGGCACGAGGTCGATCAGCAGCCCGCCGCCAAGCGCCAGCAGCAGCGCCGGCAGTGGCGACAGCATCAGCAGCGCCCGCTGCTGTCCGCGCGGCCAGGAGGCGCGCGAGGCCGGCATCGCCAGCAGCACCGCGACGCTGCCCGCGAGCGCGAGCAGGGCCCGATACCCGCCAGCGCCGAACAGCACCCAGGCCGCCAGCGCGGTGCCCCCGATCACGCCGGCGGACCAGCCCAGCGGCACGGGGCCACCGGTCGCCGCCAGGCTGCCGGGCAACGATCCTTCCTGCCGCGCCGCCGCCAGGGTCTCGCGGCGCTGCACCGCCCACAGCAGCGCGCACAGCGCCATGCCCAGCGGCACCGCCAGGTAGACGCCGCGCGAGAAGGTCGTCAGCGAGGCGTAGAAGGCCAGCAGCAGCACCGCCAGCGCGCCGAGGAAGCGCAGCGGGCGGCGCTCCCGCATCGCCCACAGCAGCGCGAACGGCAGGCTCAGCGCGAGCGCGCCGTCCAGCGACGCGCCGCCGACATTCATCTCCCAGAATAGCGAGGTGGTCCGGTAGTCGGTCGAGAAGTCCAGCAGCCCGGTGTAGACCCAGCGCTCCCACAGCGCGCCCAGCGAGGTGCTCAGCAGCACCAGCACCCAGGCCGCGCGGGACAGGCGCTGCACCGACGAGGGCCGCAGGTCGGACGCCTTCTGCCACAGCGGCAGCAACAGCAGCACCAGGAAGAAGCTCTTGCCCGCGCGCAGGCTGTTCATCGGCTCCTGGAAGCCCTGCCAGAAGCCGGACTGCACGCCGCCGGCATGCACGAAGCCGCGCCACACCGCGATGAATGCCGACAGCGCGAAGACCGCCATCAGCACCCGCACCGCGGCGCGCCAGCGCAGCGTGCGGTAGCGCCACGGCACCGGCTGGTGCGCGGGCGCCGTCAGCGCGAGCGCCGCGTAACCGCCCGCCGCCACGGCAAGCACGACCAGGTCCAGCTCCTCGAAGGTGATCCAGCCGGTCCAGGGCGCGAAGCCGATCGCCGGCATCAGCGCCGGCACGAGGAAGGGCAGCGCGCGCCAGCCAAAGAAGCTGGCGACGGCCAGAGCCGTCCACAGGGCGACGGCCGCAGCCGGTTCGATGGGGTAATGACGCGCGAGCCACAGCCCGGCGACGGCGCAGGCGGCGCCCGCCGCCAGCGTGGCCAGGGCCGGCAGGCGCCGGGGTAGGACGAAGTTCATGCGCGCGCCCGTCCCAGGCTGCTGGCGATGCACCACTGCGCCGGCCAGTAGCTGGCGAGCACCCAGAAGCTGGCCATGTCCAGCGGGCCGGCGAACTTGTTGATCGCCAGCATCGCGTCGGACAGCACGAACAGCGTGCCGCCCCAGGCGGCCCAGCGGGCCAGCGGCTCGTCGGACTGCCCGACGCTGCCGCGCCACCAGGCCCAGGCCTGCGCCGCCATGGTCGCCAGGCAGACCACGTAGACCACCACCGGCACCTGCAGCGCGGCCGGGATGCTGGACCAGAGCCGCCCCAGCACCATCGCCGCGATGAGGCCGAACATCAGGAAGGGCCAGCGCACCGCGCCCAGCCGCTTGCGGGTGCAGAAGCCGACGACGTAGCAGACGTGCGCCGCGAGGAAGCTCACCAGCCCGGGCAGGAAACCCTGCTCCGGCCAGAGCAAGGCGACGTCACCCGCCAGCGAGCACAGCAGGCCGGCCCGCAGCCACCGCGCCAGGCGCGGCTGCTGCGCGCCCCGCCCCCAGGCGTACAGCAGGATGAGGACGGTCGTCAGCGGCTTGAAGACGAAGGCCAGCGCCGGCGGCAGCTCGGGCGGCTGGGACAGCGCAAGGATGGCGACGGCCGCGCTGAGCAAGGTCAGCAACGGCAGTGCGACACCCATCCGGGAGGCGGGCTTGGCGGCGGAGGCGGTCATGCGGCCGCATTCTGCCGTTTGCCGATGGCGTCCATCCCCCTGGACCCGGTGACATGGCAGACCTTACAGGTCGGTCGCCGGCAGGGGCGACAGCAAGGACGATGACGACGGCGAGGGCGGGAGAGAGGACGGCATGGACGCGCACCGCCGGTCAGAGGTAGCCGCTCCGGCGGTCGAGCGCCTGCATGCGTTCATGCAGCGAGGCCTCGGGGACCTGGAACTTGTTGGCCAGCTTGCGGGCGCTGAGCATGCCGTGATCCATCAACCGGTAGATCGCGACCTCCGGCATCAGCAGGTCCAGCGCGAAGTGGTGGGCCTCCTGCTCGATGCGTCGCGGGCAGCAGGTGGACAGCGTGACCAGCGTCTCCGGCGGCACCGGTCCGTGTCCCAGCAGGTGGTGGCCCAGCGCGTGCGCCAGCACGATGCGCCGCCGCGCCGCGTCCTCGCCCAGGTTGACCTCGATCACCGGCCGTTCGTCGAGGTAGAGCAGGCGGCCGCGATACGGGTACAGCGGTTCCTGCGCGCCGCCGCGGGCGCGCACCTCCACGCCGGCGCCCTCGGCCAGGTCCTGCGCGCTCACCGGCAGCGTGGCGGGATGCCAATGGGCCTGGCGCAGTTCATCGGCAATCGTGCCGATGAGGCGGTGGCGGGCGGCGGCCTCCTCGGGCGGCAGCGCGTCGCTGAAGCGCGACTTGGGGAAGGGGGCGGCGGACATCGGGTCTCCTCGGCGGGCGCAGAGGGACCGGATGCTAGGAAGGCGGACAGGGCCTCGTAATGACCCGAACCAGTAAGAATCCTGCGCTTGCGCCCCCGCACCCGTGGGTCGGGTGACCGGGGTTGCTCAGCGCTCGTCCTTGGCCGCCTGCGCCTGCCGGGCCGCGGTCTCGGCGGCCTTGGCGGCCAGCTGCTCGCGCATGCGCTTGAGCTTCTCCCGCGGGTCTTCCTTGATGCCGCTCTCGTTGAGCTTCATCTCCGCGATGAAGCGCGAGGGCACGCCCACCACCGTCTCGCGGTTCTTCTTGCGCCGCCGCAGCGTGGACACCGCCAGCGTGCGCCGCGCCCGCGTGATGCCGACGTACATCAGCCGGCGCTCCTCCTCGACGCGCTGCGGCGTGAGGTCCTCGTTCTCGGCCTTGAAGGGCAGCAGACCCTCGTTGACGCCGGCCAGCAGCACGTGCGGCCATTCCAGACCCTTGGAGGCATGCAGCGTCGTCAGCACGACCTGGTCCTGCTCCTCCTGGCGCTCGGCCAGCGACAGGATGACGCTGATCGTCTGCGCCACCTCGAGCAGCGACTGGCGCGGGCTCTCCGTGGTGATGCCGCCGTCGGTGGTGATCTCGCCGCCACAGCGCTTGGCGACCCAGTCGACGAAGTCCAGCACGTTGCCCCAGCGGGCCTGCGCCACCTTCTCGTTGTCCTCCTGGTCGACCAGGTACTGCTCGTAGCCGATGTCCTTGAGCCACTCCATCATCAGCGCCTTGCCCTCCTCGCCGCCGACGGCGTGACGGGCGCGGTACTCCAGGTCGACGACATAGCGGCCGAATTCATGCAGCCCGTGCAGCGCCTTGCTCGACAGCGTCGCCTTGAGCGACTCGGCGAACAGCGACTCGAACATCGACAGCTTCCACTTCGCCGAGAAGTCGCTCAGGTGACCCAGCGTCTGGTGGCCGATGCCGCGCTTGGGCGTGGTCACCGCGCGCAGGAACGCGGGGTCGTCGTCCTGGTTGACGAGCAGCCGCAGCCACGCGCACAGGTCCTTGATCTCGGTGCGGTCGAAGAAGCTCTGGCCGCCGGAGACCTTGTAGGGGATCTCGGCGCGGCGCAGCGCCTGCTCGAAGATGCGCGCCTGGTGGTTGGCGCGGTACAGGATCGCGAAGTCGGAGAACTTCGTCGTCGGATGGTTGGCGCGGATCGACTGGATGCGCGCGACGGCGCGCTCGGCCTCGTGTTCCTCGCCATCGGCCTCGATCAGCGTGATGGGGTCGCCCTCGCCGAACTCGCTCCACAGCGTCTTGGGGAACAGCTTCGGATTGCCGCCGATCACGTTGTTGGCCGCGCGCAGGATCGCGCTGGTGGAGCGGTAGTTCTGCTCCAGCGGGATCACCTTGAGCTGCGGGAAATCGACCGGCAGCTTCTTGAGGTTCTCGATGGTGGCGCCGCGCCAGCCGTAGATGGACTGGTCGTCGTCGCCCACGGCGGTGAACATCGCGCGCTCGCCCACCAGGCACTTCAGCAGCTCGTACTGGACCGCGTTGGTGTCCTGGTATTCATCGACCAGCACATAGCGCAGCGTCTCCTGCCACTTGCCGCGCGCTTCCTCGTTGGTCTGCAGCAGCTTGAGGGGCATGCCGATCAGGTCATCGAAGTCCACCGCCTGGTAGGCGGTCAGCCGTTCCTGGTAGCGCTGCATGACGACGGCGGCGGCGCGCTCCATATCGTCCTTGGCGTAGGCCAGCGCCTGCTGCGGGCTGAGGTTCTGGTTCTTCCACAGCGAGATCGTCCACTGCCAGGACTTGGCCGTCGCCGCGTCGGTGGTGCCGCCCGCGTCGCGGAGCACGGACAGCACGTCGTCCGAGTCCAGGATCGAGAACTGCTCCTTGAGCCCGAGGTGCCGCCCGTCCTCGCGCAGGATGCGCACGCCCAGCGAGTGGAAGGTCGAGATCACCAGCTCCGAACCCGCCTTGTTGCCCACCAGGTGCCGGGCGCGCTCGCGCATCTCCTGCGACGCCTTGTTGGTGAAGGTGATCGCGGCGATGTTCTTCGGCCGGTAGCCCTCGGACATCAGCTTGGCGATCTTCTGCGTGATCACGCTGGTCTTGCCCGACCCCGCGCCCGCGATCACCAGGCAGGGCCCCGCCAGGTGATGCACGGCCGCGAGCTGGGCCGGATTGAGCGTGGTCTTGGACATGGAACGTGCGGGACAGGGAACTGCGGGCGGGCCAGGGATGATAGCGGGACGTAAAGTGCGAACCATGAACACAGCCGCCAACATCGTCGTCGCGCTCGTCGCGCTCATCCACGTCTACATCCTCGTGCTGGAGATGTTTCTCTGGACCACGCCCACCGGCCGCAAGGCTTTCGGGCTGACGCCCGAATTCGCCCAGGCCAGCAAGGTGCTGGCCGCCAACCAGGGCCTCTACAACGGCTTCCTGGCCGCGGGCCTGATCTGGGGGCTGGTGCTGGGCGCCGCGGGCGGTCCGGTGAAGGTCTTCTTCCTGGCCTGCGTGCTGGTGGCCGGGCTCTACGGCGCCGCGACGGCCAGCCGCAAGATCCTCTTCATCCAGGCGCTGCCGGCCGCCATCGGCCTGGCCCTGCTGCTCCTGGGCTGAACGGGCGGCGCGCCGCTCACTCGGGCAGCGCGACGCCGCGTCGCGCGGCCATCTGCTGCAGCTCGCCGCTGGCGCGCAGGCGCTGCATGCCGGCGTCGACCAGCGCGAGCCAGGACTCGCCCGCCGGCTCGCGGCTGAACGCGAAGTGCCCCTTGAGCTGCGCGAACGGCGGGGCGCAGAGAGCGACCTGCTCGCCCAGGCCCAGTTCCTGGATCACCGGCTCCGAATTGCGCTGATTGGCGGCGATCAGGTCCAGGCGGCCCACTTGCAGCATGCGCAGCGCGGTGGCCAGGTCGCGCACGACGGTGACGCTGAGCGCGGCGCGCGACTGCTCGAAGCGCTCGCCGTAGACCCAGCCCTGCACCGCGCCGATGCTCAGGCGCTGCAGCGCCTGGAAGTCGCCCCACCACAGGCCCTCCTCGCGCCGGCGCGCGTAGAAGACCAGCGCGTCCTCGTAGAAGGCCTGGCGCGAGAAACGCATCAGCCGCTCGCGCTCCGGGGTCCGGTAGGGACCGACCAGGACCTGCGCCGGGCCGTGCTCGATCATCGACTGCGCCCGCAGCCAGGGATAGAACTCGTAGCGCGGCGTGTGGCCGGCGGGAATCAGAATCGCGTCGAGCAGGTCCACCGCCAGGCCGAACGGCTTGGCGCCGTCCGCGCCGGGCTCGAAGAGCCGGGCGAAGGTGGTGCCCACGATCCGCACCAGGCCCGATCGCGGCCGGGCTGGCACGGCGTTGAAGGCCGGGCTGCCGCTCGTCAGGGGCTCGGCCCGGACGGCCCCGCACCCGGCCAGGGTCGCGGCGCCGAGCGCGGCATGGCGGAGCAGTTGGCGGCGGAGGGCGTCCATGTGAGCGCCGATGATAGGCGCCCGGTCCGCGCGGGACAGCCCCGCGACACGGGGTTGCGGCCTCAGGAACCGCGGGTCTCGGCGGCGAGGTTCTCGGGCATCAGCGCGCCGGGAATGAACACCGGCTCGCGGATCGGATCGCGCCCGATGTCCTCCGCATACGAGCCGTGCACCGCGAAGGCCGCGGACAGCACCGCGTGGACCTGCGCCATGGCCTCGTAGGACGGCGAGGAGCCGCCCGCGAAGAACACCTTCGACTCGCCCACCCCCAGGCCGCAGAGTCCGTAGAGCCGCTCGCCGACGCGGGCGCAGAACTGGTCCGAGATCTGCCGCCCGATCAGCGAGGGCAGCCGGACCAGGTAGTCGCCGGTGGCGCCGTCCACGGCCCAGCGCTCGGACAGCCGGATCCAGTGCGCGTTCTTCCCGTCGATGCAGCTCTCCAGCACACCGCGCAGCCAGGGGGAGCATTCGGGGTCGGTCACCGCGTCCCGCCAGCAGGTCCGCCAGTCGGCGACCGACATCGACCGGATTTCGAAACTCACGCGCATCTCCTCGCGTCACCATCCATGGCGACAGGAGATGGATCGTAGGAAGACGCCCGCGCCCAAACAATTCGCCTGAACTCGGGCGCTTGTGACTCATCGATGGCGACTGGCCTCGCGAAGTAGTCGATTCGCCAGGGTGTTCCGATACCCCAGACAGCGGGATGCGTGAGATGACTAGCTCATCGAGGTCGTCAATCCGTCATCCAGCTGGGCTGCTCCGGGCGCCGGCGTCCCAACCGCGCCTCTCCAGCCCTCACCCCGGGCGCCCCCGGGACTCAACTCGCCCTCAACCCGCGCGCAGCAGCAGCCAGGCGACGACCGCGGCCAGCGCCAGCACCAGCGCGATGCCGACCAGCCGTTCCGCGAGCGACGCGGCGGGCGCCCGGGGGCGCTCGTCGGCCTCGTGGTCCAGCGGCGGTGGCGACGGCAGCAGCGGCATCGGCGCGGACGCCGGCGCGCCGGTGGGGGCGGATCGCGTCGCCGGCACCGGCTCGGCCTCGATCCAGTCGCGGACGGCCTGCGCCAGCAGCTGGCGGTCGGTGAAGGAGCGGCCGTCCATCATGGCGCGGTCCAGCAACTGGTCCAGGCTCTCGCGCTGCGCGGCGGTCAGCGACAGCCAGGACTGCAGCGAGGCGACCGGCGTCGCGCCCGGTTCGGGCTCCTCCTCGAATCCCTCCTCGGTTGCGTCGCGACGCGGCAGCCGGCCATTGACCAGCAGCCCCAGCAGGCGGCCCAGCGTGTGGGCCTCGCTGTTCGCGTCCGGGCGCCCGCCCGCGCGCTGGCGCGCGTTCGCGAGCGGCTCGGCGGCGCGCACCAGCGCGGCGGGGGCCTGGCTGTCGCGCGGGGCCAGGCCCTGGCCCAGCCAGTGCAGTTGCTGGGCCGGGCTCAGCCACAAGGTGCCCGGGTCGAGCTCTTGCAGCACCAGCCCCTGCGCATGGGCGGCTTCGAGCAGGTCGACGAGGTCCAGCAGCAGCTGCATCCGGCGCTTGAGCGGCAGCGCCATCGCCACGCGCATCAGCGGCGCGCCCTCCATCGCCGGCACGACGAGGTAGGGCAGCCCGGTGGGGCTCAGCCCGCTGTCCAGCGGCGCGCCGTAGGCGGGATGCTGGAAGCGCGACAGCGACTCGGAGTCCTCGGCGAAGCGCATCAGCACGGCCTGCGCATCGACCTCATGGCGATAGACCAGCGCCAGGCCGGTCTGGGCCGCGGCCTTGCCGTGCTCGACGCGGAACCAGAAGCCGGAGGCGCATTCGAACAGCTCGGCGGCGACGCGCCAGACGCCCAGGCGCTCGCCGACCGCCGGCAGCGCCGCGACCGCCCGGCCGCCCCTGGCGGCGGACGGATCGTGCGGGGCGCGGGATTCCGGCGCGTGCGGGCTGGGCGGCTCGATCATGGGCGCGAATCCTAGCGCAGCGATACTTCGGCCCCATGCCCTCCCGCGTCCCCTCTGTCGGCCTGATCCGCCCGCCCGTCGGCGCCCTCGCGGCCCTCCTCGCCACCTCGCTGCTGGCGACCCTCCTGCCCGGCCGGGCCGGCGCGGCGCCCTCCCCGTACAAGCAGCCGTCGCCGGCGATCCGCGAGCTGCTGGACGCGCCGGCCCTGCCGCGGCTGCTGCCCTCGCCGGACCGGCAATCGCTGGCGCTGGTCGAGCAACGCCGCTACACGCCGCTGGAAGAGCTGGCCCGCCCCGGGCTGCGGCTGGCCGGCGCCCGCTTCGATCCCCGCAACGCGAGCCAGCAGAACCTGGTCGCGGTGCAGCGCGTGCGGCTGCGCTCGCTGCTCGATCCCGAGGCGGCCGAGCGCGAGGTCGAGCTGCCCGCCGGCGGCACCTGGCACAACTTCGTCTGGGCGCCGGACGGGCAGCGCTTCCTGCTGTCCCGGCGCACGGACACCGGCGAAGAGCTCTGGGCCGGGGCGACGTCCAACGGCCAACTCTGGCGCATCTACAACGTGCGGCTCAACAACGCCATCGATGCGGATGACATCGCCTGGCTGAATCCGCGCGAGGCGGTGGTGCTCACCATTCCCGACGATCGCGGCCCCGTGCCCAACCGGCCGCAGACCGGCCCGGCGATCCAGGAAACGCATGGCAAGGCGTCGCCCGAGCGCACCTATCCGGACCTGCTGCGCAACCCGCGCGACGAGGACCTGTTCGAGTACTTCGCGCGCGCGCAGCTCACGCTGATCGACATCGCCAGCGGCCAGAGCCGCGACATCGGCACGCCGGGCCTGTTCACCAGCGTGTCCAGCGTCGGCAACGGCCAGGCGCTGCTGACCGAGCGGCTGGTGCGCCCGTTCAGCTACGCGCTCACCTTCGACGACTTCCCCACCGTCGTGGAGGTGCGCCAGCGCGACGGCAAGGTCATCCGCGAGCTGGCCAAGATGCCGCTCAAGCAGGGCGTGGCCATCGACGGCGCGTTGCCCGGCCCGCGGGTCTTCTATCCGTCGCCGAGCAAGGACGCGGCGATCTACTGGGTGGAGGCGCTCGACGGCGGGAACCCCGCCAACCGCGCCGCCTTCCGCGACCGCGTCATGCGGCTGGACCCGCCCTACACCGGCGAGCCCTTCGAGGTGCAACGCATGCCTTACCGCTTCACGCGGCTGCGTTTCCTGGACGACGGCGTGCATGGCCTGCTGACAGAGGAGGACCGCAGCCGCGGCTGGTCACGGACCTACCTGCTGCCGCTCAACGGCAAGCAGAGCCGGCCCTTGTTCGAGCACTCGGTGCGCGAGCGCTACCGGCACCCGGGCTTCCCCTTCATGCGAACGCTGGCCAATGGTCACCAGGTCGCGCAGACGCTCAACGGCGACCTGCTGCTGTCGGGCCAGGGCGCGAGTCCCAAGGGCGACCGGCCTTTCCTCGACAAGCTGTCGCTGCGCGACCTGAGCGTGCAGCGGCTGTTCCAGTCGGCCGAGGGCGTGTACGAGCAGCCGGTGGCGCTGCTGGAGGACCGGCGGCTGGTGACGCAGCGCGAGACCGAGCATGAGCCGCCCAACCTGAGCCTGCGGGAGAACGGCAAGGTCACGCCGCTGACGCGGATCAAGGATCCGGCGCCGCAGCTCAAGGCGGTGCGGCGCGAGCTGGTGAGTTTCAAGCGCAACGATGGCGTCGAGCTGTCGTTCTGGATGTATTTGCCGCCGGATCTCAAGGAGGGTGAGAAGCGGCCGGCGCTGGTGTGGGCGTATCCGCTGGAGTTCAACGATGCGGCGATCGCCGGTCAGTTGAGCGGATCGCCGGGCCGGTACATGAGTTTCTCGGGCATCAGTCCGTTGAACCTGCTGATGGATGGGTATGTGGTGCTGATGGACGCGACGATGCCGGTGGTCGGTGACTCGCGCAACATGAACGACAGCTTCATCGAGCAGGTCACTGCGAATGCGCGGGCGATCGTGGACAAGGCGGAGGATCTGGGCGTGGTGGATCCGAGGCGTGTGGCGATCGGGGGTCACAGCTACGGCGCCTTCATGGCGGTGAACCTGTTGGCGCACACGAAGCTGTTCCGTTGTGGCATTGCGCGAAGTGGGGCCTACAACCGCACGCTGACGCCGTTTGGATTCCAGAGCGAGCGCCGATCGTTGTGGGATGCGAAGGATGTCTACCTGAAGCTGTCGCCCTTCCTTTTCGCGAACCAGATCAAGGATCCGCTGTTGCTGATTCATGGTGAGGCGGACAACAACTCGGGCACGTTCCCGATGCAGAGCGAGCGTCTGTACCAGGCCTTGGCGGGCCTGGGCGGCACGGCCCGCTATGTCTTGCTGCCTTTCGAGGCGCACGGCTACAGCTCGCGCGAGTCTGCTGGCCAGGTGCAATGGGAGATGAGTCAATGGTTGAGGGGTTGCGTCGGCGATCCTCGAGCCGAGGCGCGTCCGCGCCCTGCCCCGGGCTCCGCCCCCGCCACTCCCCCACAGTCGTCGCAATGAGCGACTCGATTGACGTGCTTGGCCGAGGCCGCCGGCGAAGCCGAAGCTTCGTCAACTGACTGGGGCGCCGTCTGTTTGAGCGGAGCGAGCCGCAGGTGAGCGGAGCGAGTTGGCGCCCTGAGCTTCGGCTTCGCCGGCGGCCTCGGCCAAGCGCGTGCGCTCGACCTCCCACCGCAACCCGCGATTTCAGATCTGCCGCGCCGAGAAGGTATCGCAGTCTCTGAGGTCCCCCTGTGCCATGCCTCGCTTGAACCACCGCTGGCGTTGTTCGCTGGTGCCGTGGGTGAAGCTTTCTGGCACGACGGCGCGCCCCGCGTTGCGTTGAAGCGTGTCGTCGCCGATCTTGGCGGCTGCATTGAGCGCTTCGTCGATATCACCGGCCTCCAGCCAGCCTTTGCTTTGTTGGGAGTGATGGGCCCAGACCCCGGCGAAGCAGTCGGCCTGTAGCTCGACGCGAACGCTGGTGGCGTTGGCGGCCTGTTCGGACTGACGGCGGCGGGCGGCTTCGACTTTCTGGGTGATGCCGAGTTGATGTTGGACGTGATGGCCGACCTCGTGGGCGATCACGTAGGCCTGGGCGAAGTCGCCGGGCGCGCCGAGGCGCTCGCGCAGGGTTTGGTAGAAGCTGAGGTCGATGTAGACCTTGCTGTCGCCGGGGCAGTAGAACGGGCCCATGGCGGCCTGGCCCATGCCGCAGGCGGTGGGCTGGGTGCCTTCGAAGAGGCGGAGCTTGGGGGCTTCGTAGGTCTTGCCGCCGGCCTGGAAGAGTTTGTTCCAGACGTCTTCGGTGTCGGCCAGCACGACGCTGACGAATTTGGCGGGCGTGTCCTGGGGATGACTGGGTGCGACGGGCCGCTGCTCGCCGCCGGTCTGGACGGTGCTGCCGTCGAGCGCGCTGAGCACGGTCAGCGGGTTGATGCCGAAGGCCCAGGAGGCGAGCAGGGCGATGACGATGCCGCCGATGCCGATGCCGCGTCCGCCGAGCATCGGGAAGCCGCCTCCGCCACCGCCGCCGCCGCCGCCTCGTGCGTCCTCGACGTTGTCGCTCTCGCGTTGTCCTTCCCACTTCATGGTGCGCTCCTGCCGCCGGCGTGCCGGCTCCAACGATGCGCAAGGATGGCACAGCGCGCCGGACGGCGCTGTCGGACGGCGCCGCGCCGCGCGCGGGCGGCCTCGATCAGGGGACAGCGGCGGCCCGGTTGGCGGCCCGGTTGGCGGCTCAGTCGGCGGCCAGTGCGCCGTCCCCGGGCGTCGCCGAATCCGTGGCGGGCAGGATCAGGTGGAATTCGGCCCCGCCGCCTTCGCGGTTGGCCGCGTACAGCTGGCCGCCATGCATCTCGACGATGCGCCGGCTGATCGGCAGGCCCAGGCCGGTGCCGCCGGAGCCGTCCTTGGTCGTGCTCGACTGGACGAAGGGATCGAAGATGCGCTCCAGCTCATCGACCGGGATGCCCGGCCCGCGGTCGGCGACGCACAGGTGCAACGCGCCGTCGGACCGCCGTTGCCCGCGCAGCTCGATGGTGCCGCCCTGCGGCGCGAACTTGATCGCGTTGGCCAGCACGTTGCGCACCGCCTGCTGGAAGCGCAGTGGATCGACGCTCGCGGGCATCGGCTCGGGTAATTCGGCGGCCAGCGTGAGCTGGCGCTTGGCGGTCAAGGGCGCGAGCTCCCGCATCACCGCGCCCACCGGCTCGCGCAGGTCCTGCGCGCGGAGTTCCAGCGCGCCAACGGCGTCGAGCTTGGACGCGTCCAGCAGGTCGTTGACCAAGGCCAGCATGCGCTGGCCGGAGCCGTGGATGTCCGAGAACATCGCATGCAACCGCTCCTGGCCGCCGCTGCGCGCCATGCCGAGTTCGGAGAAGCCGAGGATGGATTGCAAGGGCGTGCGCAGCTCGTGGCTGATGTTGGCGAGGAACTCGGTCTTGGTGCGCGAGGCCTCCTCCGCCGCGTCGCGCGCCTGGCGGGTGAGCCGCTCGGCGGCCGCGCGTTCGGTGATGTCGACGGCGCTGCCGGCGTAGCCGAGCAGCTCTCCGTCGCGGCGCAGCGGCACCGTCGCGATCTGGTAGCGACGCGGCGCGCCCTCGCCGTTGCGGATCGTGGCCTCGACGCTGCGCACGCCCTCGTCGCCGCCGAAGAGCCCGGCCACCGCCTCCCGGTCGGCCGGCTCGGCGAGGTCGGCCAGCCGGCGGCCGACGGCCTCGTCCGGACGCCCGCGATGCAGCGTCGTCCAGCGCGCGTTCACGAAGGTCAGCGTGCCCGACGGATTGGTCCGGAAGATCACCTCCTGCACGCTCTTGAGCAGCACGCGCATGTCGCGCTCGCGGTCGGCGAGCTGCACGTGCGCGCCCTCCAGCGCTTCCATCGCCTCGGCCCGCGCCTGCAGGCTGCGCCGCACGGTGACCGTCGCCAGCGTGATCAGGGCCAGCGCCAGGGCGCCGATCAGCATCAGCCAGCGCAGGCCGGCGTGCCAGCGCGCGAGCACCTCCTCGACCGACTGCTCCACGCCCACCATCAGCGAGCGCCGCGGCGCCGCGCGGTAGGCCACGACGACCTCGCCCGGCAAGGCGCCGGCACCGATGTAGGTGCCGTGCTCGCGCCCGCGACGCAGGGCGTCGAACGCCGGGTGGCCGTCCAGCCGCTGGCCGGGCAGTTGGTGCAGCGTCTCCATCGCGGCAAGCAGCTGGCCGTCCGTCGACGCGAGCCAGGCGGCGCTGCGCCCGGTGGGCAGCGCGCGCTGCTGGACTTGCGTCAGCGCATCCGGATTGATCAGCGCCAGCAGCCAGCGCGGCTCGCGCTCGCGCGCACCGGGCGCGACGCCGGCCGCCGTGGACGCGCCGCTCGCGGGCGTGTCCGGCGACGCCGGCAGTTGCAACAGCAGCGGCAGCATCCCCACCGGCGAACTGCGCGGCGGTCGTCCCCGCGCCAGGTCCGCGAGGCCGCGCCCCGGTCGCAGCGGCATCAGCATGTCGCGGTCCGGACCGGGCAGCCGGCCGAAGTCGTCCAGCGGCACTTCCAGGCCGATTTCATCGGCATTCGTGCTGATCAGCACCTTCCCGCGGGTGTCCAGCAGCGACACGCTGCGGATGAACGGCAAGCCCACCAGCACATGGCTGAAATGCGCCTCCAGGTGCTCGGCCTCGTGCGGATCGGCGATCGATCGCGTCAGCCCATCCCCGATCGCATGCAGGGACAGCGACGCGGTCTCGATGGTGCGGCTCGCGTCGCTCTCCAGCACCTGCGCCAGCAGCGCGCCGCGGGCGCGGGCCTCGTCGATCGCCTCCTGGCGACCGACCCAGGCCGGGCCGATCAGACCGGCCAGCGTGCCCGCCGCCACGACGACGCCGGCCCACAGCGCCGCGCGGCGCAGGCGCTGGAGGGATCGGACGGCCGGACCAAGCATCGTCGCGACTCCGCCTCAGGGGACCACGATCGCGCCCAGCCCGTGGCGCTCGGCCGCGGCGCGCAGCCGGCCGTCGCGCTTGATGCGCGCGACGAACTCGTCCAGGCGCGCCAGCCAGGCCGCGTCGCCGCGCCGGATGGCGTAGGCATACGGCAGGACGTGGAAGGGCTTGGGCGGCGCGATCAGCTGCGCCCAGTCGGCGTTGTCGAGCAGCCGCCGGCTGTAGGGGTAGTCGGTCATGAAGACATCGGCGCGGCCGGACTCCAGTTCGCGCTCGCGCGTCGCCGGCGGCTGCACGACCAGCAGCCGCGCGCGCTTGAGCGCCTCGCGCATCACAGGCTCCATCGAGGTGCCCGCCTGCACGGCGACCACCACCCCGCTCTGGTCGATGTCCTCCCAGCGCTTGACGACGCGGCTCGCGCGGCTCGCGATCGCGTAGATGTCGCTCTGCAGGTAGGGCTGGGTGAAGGCGAGCGCCGCCTTGCGCTGCTGCACCACGGCTACCGCGAACATCGCCACGTCGCAGCGGTCGCCTTCGAGATCGGGGATCAGGCGCTGGAAGGAGGATTCGACATAGCGCAGGCGCACGCCCAGGTCCTTGGCGAGCTCGTTGGAGAGGTCGATGTCCAGGCCGCTGAGCGTCTCGTCGCGAGGATGGCGGTAGGTGATGCCGTAGTAGTCGGGCCAGATGCAGACCCGCAGCACGCCGCTGGCCTGGATGCGCTGCAGCGTGCTGCCCGCCGCCGGCAGAGCGGTCGGCGCGGCGTCCTTCGGAGCGCTGCTCGCGGCCGGCGCGAACGCAAGCAGCCACAAGGCTGCCGTCATCGCGGCCAGCCGGCCCGCCATGGCCTGTCCGGTCCTTCGCATCGTCATCGCATCTCCTCGGACCCGGATTGCACCAGAGTTCGCCCCACCGGACCGCAAGGGAAGCCCCGATCTCCCACGGATGTCACATCGACTATCAGTTTTATCGCTTATAAATGGGGATATTGCCCACCTAAAACTTTAGGAAATTCGGCAAAATCGACTCATGACTGCCATTGCCCGGACCCCCGACGACATGCAAGAGGACTTCAGCACGCGCGAAGTCGCGCAGCGCCTCGGCATGGCGGTCCGGTCGGTGCAGCTGATGGTCGATCGCGGGGAGCTGCAGGCCTGGCGCACGCCGGGCGGCCACCGACGCATCCTGCGGGCCTCGCTCGACGCCTGGCTCACCGGCCGGGGCCTCGCGCCGACCAAACCCGCCGAGCTGGCGCCCGCCGACGGCGCGCCGCAGCGGCTGAAGGCGCTGCTGATCGAAGACTCGGTCCATTACCAGAACCTGGTGATGCTGCTGGCGCAGCAGGAGTTCCCCGACCTGGACCTGCATACCGCCAACGACGGCATCGGCGGCCTGGTGATGTACGGGCAGCTGCAGCCGGAAATCCTGCTGGTCGACATCCTGCTGCCCGGCATCGACGGCGCGGCGCTGGTGACCAGCCTGCGCTCGCAGCCGCAATTCGCCAGCAGCGAACTGATCTTCGTCACCGCGCTGGACGAACAGCAGCGCTCGCCCTACGCATTCGCCCTCGCCGGTCTGCCGCTGGTGCACAAGCCGCGGCTCGTCACCGACCTGCCGCCGCTGCTCGCCGCGGCGGTCCAGCGCATCCGGGCCCGTCAGCCGCAGTTCGCCGGCTGAGCATGGCGTCCCGCATCCGGGTCCTCCTCGTGGAGGACGACACCACGCTGCAGCGCTTCGTCGCGATGGCGCTGGAGGACGACGAGGTGCGCCTGCAGGCCTGCATCTCGGTCGACGAGGCGCTGCTGGCGCTCGCGACGCAGAGTTTCGACCTCGTCATCAGCGACCTGATGCTGCCCGGCCGTCACGGGCTGGACCTGCTGCAGACGCTCAAGCAGCGGCCCGAACTGCGCGGCAAGGCGCGGCTGGCCGTGTTCAGCGCCGGCCTGAATCCGGCGGTGCGCGAGCAGCTCGAGGCGCTGGGCGTGACGCGTTTCCTGTCCAAGCCCTGCTCGCTGGCGGACCTGCAATCGTGCCTGGACGGCCTGCGCGACGCCGCGTCGCCGCCGGCGGCGATGCCGTCGATCCACCAGGCCGCCATCGAGCAGTACTTCGGCGGCAACGCCGCGCTGTACCAGGCTTTCCTGGCGCGCTGCCGGATGCAGTTCCCGATCGACATCGCCAGCGGTCGCAGCGCCTGCGAGCGGGGCGAGCACGTGAAGCTGCGCCATCTCGCGCACAGCCTCAAGAGCGTGCTGCTGACGCTCGGCCATGCCGATGCTGCCGAAGTGGCGCGCCAGCTCGAGCAGGACGCGCAGGACGCCGCCACCGGCTCGGAGGACGCGCTGGCCGCGGTGCGCGCCGCGTGGCCGGTGCTCGAGGAGGCGCTCGCGCGCCTGCTGTGAGGCGGCGCTGACGGGCGCCTCAGATCGCCAGCGGATCGACGTCCACCGCCCAGCGCGTCAGCCCCTTCTGACGGCGCTTGAGCGCGTGCAGCTCCGGCAGCCAGGCGCGCAGGAAGCGCTGCAGCTGCGCGCGGCTGCCGGCCTCGATCAGCATCTGGAAGCGCTCGCTGTCCGCGACCCGCGCCACCGCCATCGGCACCGGCGGATACAGCAGCAGGCCGAGCGACAAGGGCAGCGCCTGCGCCGCCTCCTGCGCCGCGGTCAGGAAGTCGCGCGCGGCCTCGACGCTGCGCCCTTCCGCGCGCACCAGCGCCAGATGCGCGAATGGCGGCAGATTGGCCGACATGCGCTCGTGCAGCTGACTGGACGCGAAGGCCTCGTAGTCGTGCTTCTGCAGCGACTGGTAGAGCGCGTGCTCGGGATACCAGGTCTGCACCCACATCTCGCTGGCGGCGGCCTGCGCCGCGTCGCGGCCCGCGCGTCCGCCCGCCTGCATCAGCAGCGAGAACAGCCGCTCCGGCGCGCGGAAGTCGCTGCTGAACAGCGCGCCGTCCGGATTCACCGCCGCGACCAGCGTGATGCGGCGGAAGTCGTGGCCCTTGGCGACCATCTGCGTGCCCACCAGGATGTCGACATCGCCCTCATGCACCGCCGCGAGCTGCGATTCGAGGCTGCCCTTGAGCTTGGTGGTGTCGGCATCGATGCGCGCCACGCGCGCGCCGGGCAGCGCCTGCGCGAGTTGCTCCTCCAGGCGCTCGGTCCCGCGGCCCAGTGGCGCGATGTCCGGATTGCCGCAGGACGGACAGGCCCGCGGCACGCGCGCCGACACGCCGCAATGGTGGCAGCGCAGCGTGCGGTCCTCCTTGTGGAAGACCTGGTGCGCGCTGCAATGCGGGCAGTCGCTCTTCCAGTTGCACTGGTCGCAATGCAATACCGGCGCGTAACCGCGGCGGTTCAGGAACACCAGGCTCTGCTCGCCGCGGTCGAGCCGCTTGCGCAGCGCGTCCAGCAGCGGCACCGACAGCGTCGTGGTGACGCCCTTCTTGCGCTCGAGCCGGTTCATGTCGAACAGCCGCACCCGCGGCAGCGCGCCGCCGCCGATGCGCTCGGTCAGGTCGATGCGCCGATAACGACCGCCCAGCGCGTGCTGCCAGCTCTCCAGCGAGGGCGTCGCCGAGCCCAGCAGCACCGGGACCTTCTCCAGGTGGCCGCGATAGACCGCCAGGTCCCGCGCCGAGTAGCGCGCGCCGTCCTGCTGCTTGTAGGACGGGTCGTGTTCCTCGTCGACCACGATCAAACCGAGCCGCGGCATCGACGCGAAGACCGCCAGCCGGGTGCCCAGCACCAGCTGCGCGCGACCCAGGTGCGCCGCGAGCCAGTGACGCAGGCGCTGCGCCGGCGTGAGCCCGCTGTGCAGCGACACGATCGCGTGGCCGGCGAAGCGCTCGGCGAAACGCGCCTCGAGTTGCGGCGTCAGGTTGATCTCCGGCACCAGCACCAGCACCTGCTGGCCGCGCTCCAGGGCGGCCTCGGCGGCGCGCAGGTAGATCTCGGTCTTGCCGCTGCCGGTCAGACCCCAGAGCAGCGCGGGCGGTGGCGCCTCGCGAGCGGCCAGCTCCAGGACGGCGTCGAGCGCCACCTGCTGCTGCGCGGTCAGCGCGGGCCGGTCAGCGGGCGTGGCCGGCGTATCCGGCGTGTCGGCCGCCTGCGCCGCGGCCGCCGCGTCGGCCTTGTCCAGCTTCTTCAGCCGCGCCTGCAGCTGCTTGGCGTCCAGGTCCCGCAGCTGGGGCGGCAGCACCGCCAGCGCCAGTTCGCCGACGCTGCGCTGGTAGTAGCTCGCGGCGAACTCCACCAGCCGCCGCCAGCGGTCGGACAGCGGCGGCAGCGCATCGAGCGCCTCGCCCACCGGTCGCAGCTCGGATTCGGGCAGGCGCTCGTCCTCGGGCAGGTCCACGCCGTCCGGCAGGTCGTCCCACACCAGCCCCATCACGTCCCGGCGGCCCAGCGTCACATGCACCAGGGTGCCCGGGGTCAAGTCTTGCGGGCCGAGGTAGTCCAGCGGTCCGGTCAGCCCGCTGTGCTGGGGCGCCTCCACGGCGACCCGCACGCGGCGTGGGGCCGGCGCCTCGCTCATTGGGCTCGCCCTCTGGGGCGTTCGCCCAGCGCCACCGCGTCCCGGACGGCCTCCATCGGCCATGAGGAAAACGCGCCAAGTGCCTGATTTCCAACGGTGTTCACAACGGGGTCGAGAGCCTGTGGATAACTTTGTGGGAAACGCCCCGGGATTTTCGAGGTCGATGCGATTGCCGCCGCGAGCGCCTGTCGGCGTCAAATTCCGGGGAAACACTCCCTCCCCTTTGGAATCAACGACTTACACGCCCATCGGGGAAAGCCCTAGCTGCAAGCCAACGCATGTGCTGCGTTTGGGTGACATGCACGGATTTGGGGATAACTAGGCCGTGTCACCCCGCAGCCGGCGCGAGTGCCGATGCACTTCGTCGACCAGTTCGGCCACGCTTTGCGGCGGCGTGAACTGGCTGATGCCATGGCCGAGGTTGAACACATGGCCGCCCCAGGCGCCATCCGCGCGGCGCGGCGCGCCGAAGCTGTCGAGCACCGCGCGCGCCTGCTCGCGCACCGCGGCCGGCGGCGCGAACAGCACGTTCGGATCGAGGTTGCCCTGCAGCGCGACGCGGTCCTGAACCTGCGCGCGGGCGCGGCCCAGGTTCACCGTCCAGTCCAGGCCGACGACGTCGGCGCCCGAGGCCGCGATCTCGTCCAGCCACAGGCCGCCACCCTTGGTGAACAGCAGCTTGGGGATGCGGCGGCCGTCGTGCTCGCCCTTGAGCTGCGCCAGCACGCGGCGCGAGTACGCCAGGCTGAACTGCTGGAACTGGCCGTCGGCCAGCACGCCGCCCCAGGAGTCGAAGACCATCACCGCCTGCGCGCCGGCCTCGATCTGCGCGTTCAGGTAGGCGGCGACCGCGTCGGCGTTGATGGACAGGATGCGGTGCATCAGGTCCGGGCGCGCGTACATCAGGCTCTTGACGTGGCGATAGTCGTCGGAGCCGCCGCCCTCCACCATGTAGCAGGCCAGCGTCCACGGGCTGCCGGAGAAGCCGATCAGCGGCACGCGGCCGTTCAGCGCGCGGCGGATCGAGCTCACCGCGTCGAAGACGTAGCGCAGCTTGTCCATGTCGGGCACGGCCAGCGTGTTCACCGCCGCCTCGTCGCGCACGACCTTCTCGAACTTGGGGCCCTCGCCCTGCGCGAACGACAGGCCCAGGCCCATCGCGTCCGGCACGGTCAGGATGTCGCTGAAGAGGATGGCCGCGTCGAGCGGGTAACGCTCCAGCGGCTGCAGCGTGACCTCGGTCGCGTAGTCCGTGTTGGTGGCCAGGCCCATGAAGCTGCCGGCCTTGGCGCGGGTGTCGCGATATTCAGGCAGGTAGCGGCCGGCCTGGCGCATCAGCCAGACGGGGGTGTATTCGGTGGGCTGGCGCAGGCAGGCGCGCAGGAAGACGTCGTTCTGAAGGGGGGCGCTCATGGGAGGGCGATTATCCTCGGGGCTCCCTGCTCTTGAATTCCCGCGGCTGGCACACGATATGCCGGTGCGCACAAGGAGGTTACGCGAATGACATCGACCCCGTCCCGTTTGCTTGCCGCCGCGCGCGCCGCGGCCGCCGCCACGCTGATCGTCGGGGCGCCCCTGGCGCTGACCGGCTGCGGCTACAACGAGTTCCAGAGCCTGGACGAGCAGGTCAACGCCAGTTGGTCCGAGGTGCTGAGCCAGTACCAGCGCCGCAGCGACCTCATCCCCAACATCGTCAACACGGTCAAGGGCGAGGCCAATTTCGAGCAGGAGACGCTGACCAAGGTCGTCGAGGCCCGCGCCAAGGCCACCAGCATCCAGGTCACGCCCGAGCTGGCGCGCGACCCGGCCGCGCTGCAGAAGTTCCAGGCCGCTCAGGGCGAGCTCTCCGGCGCGCTGAGCCGGCTGATGGTGGTCAGCGAGCGGTATCCGCAGCTGCAGGCCAACCAGGGCTTCCGCGACCTGCGCGTGCAGCTCGAGGGCACCGAGAACCGCATCACCGTCGCCCGCAACCGCTACATCAAGTCGGTGCAGGAGTACAACGTGCTGACGCGCCGCTTCCCGACCAACCTGACGGCCAAGGTCTTCGGCTACGAGGTCAAGCCCAACTTCACGGTGCAGAACGAGGCCGCGATCTCCGCGCCGCCGTCGGTGAGCTTCGACAAGCCCACCCCGGCCACGGCGCCCGCGACGCCGGCGCCGGCCGCCTCTCCGGCGTCGAACTGAGGACCCGCGCATGCGGGCGGCCTCGGTGGCGGCGCGACTCCCGGTGATGAACAACGCCGGCGCCAGTCCCGCGCGCTGGTCCGCGCTGCTGCGCGTGTTCGCGCTCGCCTGCCTCGGCCTGCTGATGAGCGTCGGACTGCTGCCGCGCGCACGGGCGCAGGACGTGCAGGCGGTCCCCGCGCTCAGCGGTCGTGTCATCGACCAGACCGGCACCCTGACCGCCGCGCAGCAGCAGGCGATCGATGCCAAGCTCGCCGCCTTCGAGCGCGAGGCCGGGCCGCAGATCGTCGTGCTGATGGTGGCGACGACCGCGCCCGAGGACATCGCCGCCTACGCGCAGCGGGTCGGCGACCAATGGAAGATCGGCCGGCGGGACGTCGGCGACGGGCTGTTGATCGTCGTGGCCAAGAACGACCGGCGCATCAACATCCAGACCGCCAAGGCGCTGGAAGGCGCGGTGCCCGACCTGGCCGCGCGCCAGATCATCGAGCGCGACATCACGCCCGCCTTCAAGGCCGGCGACTACGCTGGCGGATTGAACCGGGCGATCGACTCGCTGCAGGCGCGCATCCGAGGCGAGCACCTGCCCGCACCGACGCAGCGACCGGCGCCATCGACGGGCGGTCACGGCATCGACCTCGGCGAGATCGCGATGATCGCCTTCCTCGGCGTGCCGCTGGCCGGCGCGCTGCTCACCGCGATCTTCGGCCGCAAGCTCGGCAGCCTGTTCACCGGCGCCGGCGCTGGCGCGGTCGGCTGGGGGCTGAGCGGCAGCCTGCTGCTGGGCGCTGGCGCGGCGATCGCCTCGCTGATCCTGGTGGGCGTGCTCGGCATCGGCGCGGCCCGACGCGGCTCGGGATCCTCCGGCGCCTACCGGCGCAGCGCCCATGGATCGGGCGGCATCGCGCCACCGATCATCTGGGGCGGTGGCGGTGGTGATGGCGGCGGCAGTTGGGGCGGCGGCGACGGCGGCGGCTTCTCGTCCGGCGGCGGTGGCGACTTCGGCGGCGGTGGCGCCTCGGGAGACTGGTGATGAACCGACGGACCGATCACGAGGCGCGCCACGCCGGCGACGCCAGCCGGCTGGGGCGGTTCTTCCGCCATCGCTTCTGGGACGAGGCCGACGTGCGTCGCGTGCTGCCCGCGGCGGCGCTGGCGCGGCTGTCCGCGCGGGTGACCGAGAGCGAGTTGCGCCATGCTGGCGAGATCCGGGTGTGCGTCGAGGCCAGCCTGCCGGTCAGCTACCTGTGGCGTGGCCTGTCCGCGCGGCAGCGGGCGCTGGCGCTGTTCGGCAAGCTGCGCGTGTGGGACACCGAGCACAACAACGGCGTGCTGGTCTACCTGCTGCTGGCGGAGCACGCGATCGAGATCGTCGCGGACCGCGGGCTGAACCGGCGCGTCAGCGCGGCGCAGTGGCAGGCCATCGTCGACGGGCTGCGGCAGTCGCTGCGCGATGGCCGCTTCGAGGAAGGTCTGGTGGAGGCGATCCGCGCGGTGGAGGCCCTGCTCGCCGAGCACTTCCCGCCCGAAGCGGGCTCGGTGCCGCGCAATGAGCTGCCGGACGCGGTCGTCGTGCTGTAGGGCCAGCGGCGGTCGCAGTCCGCAAGCGCTCAAAGGCTCTTGATCGGCTTGAGCTTCCAGCCGAAGCGCTCGGCTTTCGGCCCGCCCTTGAGCTTGGGGAACACCAGTTCCTTCGCGGGCACGGTCACGTCCGGCAGGTGGTCGAGCAGGTGGCGGATCAGCGTGAGCCGGCCGCGGCGCTGGTCATTGAAGTCGACCAGCGTCCAGGGCGCGTGCTTGGTGTGCGTGTGCTCGAGCATGCGGTCGCGCGCACGGCCGTAGTCCTGGTAATGCTTGCGGGCCTCGAGGTCGATCGGCGAGAGCTTCCACTGCTTGAGCGGATCCTCGGCGCGTTCGGCGAAGCGCTCTTCCTGCTGCTGCTGGTCGACGGTGAGCCAGTATTTGAAGAGCAGCAGGCCGTCGTCGACCAGCAGCCGCTCCAGTCGCGGCGCCTGCTCGAGGAAGTCCTCGGTCTGCCGCGGCGTGCAGAAGCCCATCACCGCCTCGACGCCGGCGCGGTTGTACCAGCTGCGGTCGAAGAGCACGATCTCGCCGGCGGACGGCAGGTGGGTGAGGTAGCGCTGGAAGTACCACTCGCCCTGCTCCCGCTCGCTGGGCTTGCCCAGTGCGACGGTGCGGCACTGGCGGGGATTGAGCGTCTCGGAGATCGCGTTGATGACGCCGCCCTTCCCGGCGGTGTCGCGGCCTTCGATGATCACCAGCAGCCGCTTGCGCGTGTGCTGCAGCCATCGGGCCAGGTTGTTCAGCTCGACCTGCATCGGCTGCAGGCGGTCCAGGTAGTCGGACTTGGAGAGCTTGCCGCCGTTCTGGCCGGGCCGGTCACTTTGCTTCGCGTCGTTCTTGGACTTCTTGTCGCCCATGCTCGCTCCGTGCAGTGAAGGACGGGCCAGCTTAACTCGTCGCCGGCACCGGCCACGACGCGAGCGGATCAGAGCAGCTCGAGCGTCTGCATGCCGGCCCAGCTCTCGCCGGGCGCGAGTTCGACCGGCTTGAGCACCTGCGCCGCTTCGACGCAGAGCATCTGCTTCCAGCCGCCTTCGGGCATGTCGGGAAGCGCGTCGCCCTTGGCTTGGCCGGGGTTCCAGACCACGGCGTCGGCGAATCCCTGCTGGCGGATCGCCAGGCGACGGTCGCCGTCGCGCAGGGTCAGGCCGTGCTTCACGTCCTGGTAGATGCGGTCGGTCTCGCCGTCCAGGCGCAGCAGGTCCTCGTGCTGGGTGGCGGCGCGTTCGATCGTCGAGTCCCAATACGCCAGGCCGGACAGTCCCTGGACCGACGCCGACATGATCTGCGTCAGCCGCAGGTAGGTGTGCAGCGCGGCGCTGAAGGACAGCGGCGCGTCGCCCTGGTTCTCGCAGGCGAGTTCGATCTCCAGCGCGCGGCCGGCGATCCGGATGCTGATCTCGGCCTCGAAGGCGTGCGGCCAGACCATGCGGGTGGCGCCGTCGTCGTTCAGGCGCAGCACGGCCAATGCGTCGTCCTTGCCGGACTCGGCGCTGACCAGCTGCCACGGCTTCCCACGCGCGAAGCCATGGCGCTGCAGCGGGCCGCGCGTGGCGAACTGCGGAAAGATCACCGGTACGCCGCCGCGGATCGCCTGGCCGGTGGCGAAGGCGCTCTTGGGGGAGAGGTAGAGCTGCTCGTCGGCGCCCGCGGGCACCCAGGACACCAGGTGCGCGCCATGCAGCAGCAGCGTCGCGCGGGCGCCATCGGGCGCACGGAGTTCGATGGCCTCGAGGCCCTGGTGGCGGGTGATGGAGATCGGAGTGGTCATGCTGAAAAAAGAAAACCCACCGGCGCGAACCGGTGGGTGGGGATCGGCTGGCGCGTCGCGGCGCCCGCCGTTTCCGGGTTCGTGGTCGAGACCCTTAGTTTTTCACAGGCTGACGCGCCCGGGGACCCGGCAGCAGGCCATTAGGGGCGTAGACCAGACGGTTGCTGGTCATGCCCGCGATCTGGTAGCTGCGGTCGGTAAGGTTCGCAGCGATTTGATCCACCACAGCCTGTACCAGCATCGCGATTGGATTGCTTTGGGTGCTGCTCTGTTCAGCGCTGGATGCCGTCGCCTTGCCGTCCCACAGCAGCGCGCCGGTGCGCAGGTCCACCAGCTTGGCATGCATCTCGACGATGGTCTCGCTCGACAGCACCTTGTAGACCGAGCCGTACTGCTTCACGTCGACATACAACGCCGCATCGGCGCCAAAGATCTGGCGCAGCTTGGCGGCGTCGATCTGGTGTGCGTCCGCCGGCGTGGTGATGCCGTTGGTGCGCAGCGTCTCATCGACCAGCGACACCGGCAGCACGTAGTAGCCGGCTTCGCCCAGCGGCATCGACAGGTTGGAGAGCACGCCATAGGTGGCATTCACGTCCGGCGTGTCGTTGACCGGCGGCAGCACCAGCAGCGAGGCCGGCTTGGCTTCCTTGAACGCGGTGTAGTCGTAGGGCTTGGACGGCGAGGCGCAGGCGGTCAGCGCGGCCAGCACGGCCACGGCGCCGAGGCGGCGGATCAGGGACATCAGGTTCGTCATGGTGTCGTTCTCCTCGGCGCTCAGACGCCGCTGGCCGCCTTGGCGGGCACGGCGGCAGCGGCCGCGGTCTTCTCGGACGGCTTCTTCAGCAGGAAGTCCACGTAGGCGGCGGATTCCGGGAACAGCGCGCGCTCGGCTTCCAGGTGGGCTCGCGCGGCGTCGTCGTTGCCGACCTTCGCGTAGAGCAGCGCCAGGTGGCCGTGCAGGCCGGGCGGCGTCGCTTCGTTGGCCGCCTTGTTCTTGATCAGCTGCGCTTCGAGCTGCGTGATCTGGTCGCCAGGCGCGGTGCCGTTGGTCTTGAAGTACTGGTAGACGCTGTTCTGGTAACCGGCCCATTGATAGAGCGGCTTCTGCGGCGTGCCGCAGGCGGTCAGCAGCGCGGCGACGGCCACGGCTGCGCTCACGCGCAGCGCGTGCTTGATACGGAGGGTCATGATCGGGCTCCTGGTCAGCGGGCGGCTTGCGGCTTCCAGGCGCCGCTGTCGATGCCGGCGACCATCGTGTTGACGGCCTCCTTGATGGCCAGGTCCAGGACCTTGCCGTTCAGCGTCGCGTCGTAGCTGGCGGTGCCGCCGAAGCCGACGACCTCGCGCGTCGAGAGCTCGTATTCGCCAGCGCCCTGCGCCGAGTACACGACTTCCGAGGTCTGGCTGTTCACCACGTTCAGCGTGACCTTGGCGTAGGCGATCTGCTTCTTGCCGCGGCCCAGCACGCCGAACAGCTGCTGGTCGCCGACTTCCTTGCGGCCGAATTCGGTGACCGAGCCCGTCACCAGGTAGTCCGCGCCCTTGATCGTCAGCGCGCTGTTCTTGAACTTGGCTTCCTGCTGCGCCTCTTCGAGGTTGTCGCGGTCCAGCACGCTGAAGCGGTTGGTCTGCTGCAGGTGGGCGATCAGGATCGACTTGGACTGGTTGCCCAGGCGGTCGATGGCGTCGGCGAACATGCCGCGCATGAAGCTCGAGCGGTTCTCGAACTTGCCCACCGCGATCGGGGCACGCTGACCCTGGTACTGGACCGGGGCGGGCGCCGCGCGCGGGACTTCAATGGTGCGGGATTGCTCGGTCGCGCAGCCGAACAGGGCCGTCAGGGCGAGCGCCAGGGTGGCGCGGCGCGCCAGGACGTTGAATGACATGGGAACTCCCTCAAAAACGACACCGGCGGGACGCCGGTGCTTGCTCCGGTCGAAGCCGGATGTTCGAAGTGTGCGATACCGAACCGAGTGGTTGGGGGAACGCCGAAAAGAACATCGGCAGGAGTGCGAGTTTTTCGCAGTCCTGCCGATGCAGTGTGGTGTCCTCGCCGCACCGGCGTCCCGGCGCGCGAGGAGATGGGGGGCTCAGCGCTTGGCGCGGAACTTGCGCAGCGCGGCGATCTGCGCGGCCATGGCCGCGAATTCGCTTTGCGCCTTGGCGAAGTCGATGTCGCTCTTGGCGTTCTTCATCGCTTCCTCTGCGGCCTTCTTCGCGGCCTCGGCGCGGGCCTCGTCGAGGTCCTTGCCGCGGATCGCGGTGTCGGCCAGCACGGTCACGACGTCCGGCTGCACTTCCAGCAGGCCGCCGGCAACGAAGACGAACTCTTCATCGCCATTGGGACGCTGGATACGCACCGCGCCCGGCTTGATGCGGGTGATCAGCGGGGTGTGCTTGGGCAGGATGCCCAGCTCGCCGCCTTCGCCCGGCAGCGCCACGAATTTCGCCTCGCCCGAGAAGATCTGCTCTTCCGCCGAGACCACGTTCACGTGGAGGGTTGCCATTGCGTTTCCTTGATCGAGAAGTGAGAAGTCCGTTCGGAGTTCAATGGCGCGCCGCTCGCACGGCACGCCATCGAAGGCTCTTTACTGGATCTTCTTCGCTTTCTCGAAAGCTTCGTCGATGGTGCCGACCATGTAGAACGCTTGTTCCGGCAGGTGGTCGCACTCGCCGTTGACGATCATCTTGAAGCCGCGGATGGTTTCCTTCAGCGGGACGTACTTGCCGGGCGAGCCGGTGAACACTTCCGCGACGTGGAACGGCTGCGACAGGAAACGCTGGATCTTGCGGGCACGGGCCACGGCCAGCTTGTCTTCCGGCGACAGCTCGTCCATGCCCAGGATCGCGATGATGTCGCGCAGTTCCTTGTAGCGCTGCAGCACCGACTGCACCGAGCGCGTCGTGTTGTAGTGCTCTTCGCCGATGACGTTCGGGTCGATCTGACGCGAGGTCGAGTCCAGCGGGTCCACGGCCGGGTAGATGCCCAGCGAGGCGATGTCACGCGACAGCACCACGGTGGCGTCCAAGTGGGCGAAGGTCGTCGCCGGCGACGGGTCGGTCAGGTCGTCCGCGGGGACGTACACGGCCTGGATCGAGGTGATCGAGCCGACCTTGGTCGACGTGATCCGCTCCTGCAGGCGGCCCATTTCCTCGGCCAGCGTCGGCTGGTAGCCCACCGCGGACGGCATGCGGCCCAGCAGCGCGGACACTTCGGTACCGGCCAGCGTGTAGCGGTAGATGTTGTCCACGAAGAACAGCACGTCACGGCCTTCGTCGCGGAAGGACTCGGCCATCGTCAGGCCGGTCAGCGCCACGCGCAGACGGTTGCCCGGGGGCTCGTTCATCTGGCCGTAGACCATCGCGACCTTGGACGCGCTCAGGTCGTCCTGGTTCACGACGCCCGCGTCGGACATCTCGTGATAGAAGTCGTTGCCCTCACGGGTACGCTCGCCGACACCCGCGAACACCGACAGACCCGAGTGAGCCTTGGCGATGTTGTTGATCAGCTCCATCATGTTCACGGTCTTGCCGACGCCGGCGCCACCGAACAGACCCACCTTGCCGCCCTTGGCGAACGGGCAGATCAGGTCAATCACCTTGATGCCGGTTTCCAGCAGTTCCTGCGACGGGCTCAGCTCGTCATAGGCCGGGGCCTTGCGGTGGATCGAGGCGACCTGGTCGCGGGCCACGTCGCCGCGCTCGTCGATCGGGTTGCCCAGCACGTCCATGATGCGACCCAGGGTCGCCTGGCCCACCGGCACCTGGATGGTGTCGCCGGTGTTGTAGACCTCGGTGCCGCGGCGCAGGCCGTCGGACGAACCCAGCGCGATGGTGCGGACCACGCCGTCGCCCAACTGCTGCTGCACTTCCAGCGTCAGGGCCGAGCCTTCCATCTTCAGGGCGTCGAACACCTTCGGCATCTGGTCGCGCGGGAATTCCACGTCGACCACGGCGCCGATGCACTGAACGATCTTGCCCACCGATTGAGTGTTAGCCATTTTTTCGTTCCTTCAATTCCAAATCTGTTGCCTGCGATCGATCGCCGGGATCAACCGCTGATGGCGGCCGCGCCGCTGACGATTTCCGACAGTTCCTTGGTGATCGCGGCCTGGCGGGTCTTGTTGTAGACCAGCTTCAGCTCACCGATCAGCGTGCCGGCGTTGTCGGTCGCGGCCTTCATGGCCACCATGCGCGCCGATTGCTCGGACGCCATGTTCTCCGCCACGGCCTGATAGACCAGGGCTTCGGTGTAGCGCACCAGCAGTTCGTTGATCACCGTCGGGGCATCGGGCTCGTACAGGTAGTCCCATGCGTGACCCGCGGCATCCGTCTCCAGCGACTCGGCCGTCAGCGGCAGCAGTTGCTGCACCACCGGCTCCTGCTTCATCGTGTTGACGAAGCGCGTGTAGCAGAGATAGACCGCCGACAGCCTGCCTTCCGCGTAAGCGTCCAGCAGCGTCTTGACCGGGCCGACCAGCTTCTCGAGCTGGGGGCTGTCGCCGAGTTGCGTCGCATGCGCGACGACCTTGGCGCCGATCCGGTTCATGAAACCCAGACCCTTGTTGCCGATCGCGACCACTTCCGCCTTCTGACCCGCCTGCTCGATTTCCTTGAGCTTGCTGGTCGTCGCGCGAAGCAGGTTAGTGTTCAGACCACCGCACAGGCCCTTGTCGGTCGTGACCACCACGAAACCGGCCGTCTTGGCGTCGGCATGCGACACCATGAACGGATGGCGGTACTCGGGGTTGGCCTTGGACAGGTTGGCGGCGATGTTGCCGACCTTCTCCGCGTACGGACGGGCCGCGCGCATCCGATCCTGCGCCTTGCGCATCTTCGAAGCGGCGACCATCTCCATGGCCTTGGTGATCTTCTTGGTGTTCTCGACCGACTTGATCTTGCCGCGAATTTCCTTGCCTGCTGCCATGATTTCTCCTGTGAGGGCCGGGTCTTGCCTGACTTCAGCGAGACCCGGTCATGGTTGCTTTAGGCGAAGGACTTCTTGAACGACGTGATCGCGGCGTTCAGTTCGGCTTCGGCGTCCTTGTCCATGGCCTTGTCGCTTTCCAGCTTGGTCAGCAGGGCGGCGTGCGAGGTCTTCAGGAACTGGTGCAGGCCGTGCTCGAAGGCCAGGACCTTCTTGACCTCGATGTCGTCCATGAAGCCCTTGTTGGCCGCGTACAGCGACGCGCCCATCAGGCTGATCGACAGCGGGCTGTACTGCGCCTGCTTCAGCAGTTCCGTCACGCGGGCACCGCGGTCCAGCTGCTTGCGGGTCGCGGCGTCCAGGTCCGAAGCGAACTGCGCGAACGCGGCCAGCTCACGGTACTGGGCCAAGTCGGTACGGATACCGCCGGACAGCGACTTGATCAGCTTGGTCTGGGCAGCGCCACCGACGCGCGACACCGAGATACCGGCGTTGATCGCGGGACGGATGCCGGCGTTGAACAGGTTGGTTTCCAGGAAGATCTGGCCGTCGGTGATCGAGATCACGTTCGTCGGAACGAAGGCGGACACGTCGCCGGCTTGCGTCTCGATGATCGGCAGCGCGGTCAGCGAGCCGGTCTTGCCCTTGACTTCACCCTTGGTGAAGGCTTCGACGTACTCGGCGTTGACGCGGGCGGCGCGCTCCAGCAGGCGGCTGTGGAGATAGAACACGTCGCCGGGGAAGGCTTCGCGGCCCGGCGGGCGGCGCAGCAGCAGCGAGACCTGGCGGTAGGCGACGGCCTGCTTGGACAGGTCGTCGTACACGATCAGCGCGTCCTGGCCGCGGTCGCGGAAGTACTCGCCCATCGTGCAGCCGGAGTAGGCCGACACGTACTGCATCGCGGCGGATTCAGAGGCGGAGGCGGCGACGACGATGGTGTATTCCATCGCGCCGGCGGCTTCCAGCGCGCGCACGACGTTCTTGATCGACGAAGCCTTCTGGCCGATCGCGACGTACACGCAGGTCATGTTCTGACCCTTCTGGTTGATGATCGCGTCGATCGCCACGGCGGTCTTGCCGGTCTGGCGGTCGCCGATGATCAGCTCGCGCTGGCCACGGCCGACGGGCACCATCGAGTCGATCGACTTCAGGCCGGTCTGCACCGGCTGGTCGACGGACTTGCGGGCGATCACGCCCGGGGCGACCTTCTCGATGACGTCGGTCATCTTGGCGTTGATCGGGCCCTTGCCGTCGATCGGCTGACCCAGCGCGTTCACGACGCGGCCGATCAGCTCGGGGCCGACCGGCACTTCCAGGATGCGGCCGGTGCACTTGACGGTGTCGCCTTCGACGATGTGCTCGTAGGCGCCCAGGATCACGGCGCCGACGGAGTCGCGCTCCAGGTTCAGCGCCAGACCGAAGGTCTGCGAGCCATCGGCGGCGGCCGGGAATTCCAGCATTTCGCCTTGCATCACGTCGGACAGGCCGTGCACGCGCACGATGCCGTCGGACACGGACACCACGGTGCCCTGGTTGCGCACGTCGGTGGACGCGCCAAGGCCTTCGATGCGGCTCTTGATCAGTTCGGAAATTTCAGCGGGATTCAGTTGCATTGCTTGCTCCCAACGGCATCCCGCCGAAGCGGGACACCAGGGTGAATCGGGGGGATCTTTGGCAGTCGGGCTGGGACCGGAGGCTTGCGCCTCAGGCCGTCAGCGCCACTTTCATGCGTTCCAGGCGGGCCTTGACCGAGGTGTCCAGCACCTCGTCGCCGACCACCACACGGATACCGCCGATCAGGCCAGGCTCCAGCTCGACGCGGGCTTGCAGCTTGCGACCGAAGCGCTTCTCCAGCGACGCGACCACGTCGGCCAGTTGGGCCGGCTCGATCGGGTAGGCGCTGAAGATCTGCGCATCGGACACGCCGGAAGCGGCGTTGGCCAGTTCGTGGAACTGCTGGACCATCGCCGGCAGCGCCGACAGGCGGCCGTTGGCGATCACCTCGCGCAGGAAGTTCTGCACGCCGGGCAGCAGCGTCTGCTTGCTGGCCGCCGACATGACCTGGAACACCTGGTCGGTGCCCACCTTCGGGTCTTCGGCGAACTGGCGCAGCTGGCTGTCGCCGGCGACGAGCGCCAGCGCGGCCAACTGCTCGTTCCAGGCCTTCAGGTCCTGCGAGGACGCGACCTGGAACAGCGCTTCGGCGTAGGGACGGGCAATGGTTGCGAGTTCAGCCATGATTACAGCTCCGTCTTGAGACGGTTCAGCAATTCGGCGTGCACGCTGGCATTGACCTCGCGCTGCAGGATCTGCTCGGCGCCCTTGACGGCCAGCGCGGCGACCTGCTCGCGCAGGGCCTCACGGACACGCACCGACTGCTGCTCGGCCTCGGCCTTCGCAGCGGCGATGATCTTGGCGCCTTCGTCCTCCGCGCGCTTCTTCGCTTCGTCCACGATGGCGGCGCCGCGCTTCTCGGCGTCGGACAGCAGCTTCGTGGTTTCGTTGCGGGTCTGCGCCAGTTGCTCGTCGACCTTCTTGTTGGCGTTGGCCAGCTCGGCCTTCGCCTGGTCAGCAGCCGCCAGGCCAGTGCGGATTCGCTCCGCGCGCTCGTCCAGCGCCTTCACGATCGGCGGCCAGATGAACCGCATCGTGACGAACACCAGGATGGCGAACGGAATCCACTGAATGAAAAGGCTAGCGTTGATATTCACGGCACGATCCTTTCAGTCGTGAAAGGGACGGGCCTATCAGCGAGCGATGGTGGACAGGAAGGTGGCGGCGAACGGGTTGGCGAACGCGAACAGCAGCGCGATGGCGACACCGATCAGGAAGGCCGCGTCGATCAGGCCGGCCAGAATGAACATCTTGGTTTGCAGTTCGTTCATCAGCTCGGGTTGACGAGCCGAGGACTCCAGGAACTTGCCGCCCATCAGCGCGATGCCGATGGAAGCGCCGATCGCGCCCAGACCAACGATGATGCCGCAAGCCAGAGCGACCAGACCGAGGATGTTTTCCATGTTTTGCTCCTGAGAGAGTTAGATAAAAAGGAAAGGGAAAGGGAATCGGGAAATCGAAGTAGCCGTGTCCAGCCGGATCAGTGCGCGTCGTGCGCCTGGCCCAGGTAGATCAGCGTCAGCATCATGAAGATGAAGGCCTGCAGCGTGATCACAAGGATGTGGAACAGCGTCCAGACCGTGCCGGCGAGCACATGGCCGATGGCCAGGCCGATGCCGGTGCCGGTCAGGGCCCAGCCGCCGCCCATCAGGGCGATCAGCATGAACACGAGCTCGCCGGCGAACATGTTGCCGAACAGCCGCATGCCATGAGACACCGTCTTGGCGATGAACTCGATGACCTGCATGGCGAAGTTGAAGGGCCACAGCACCGGGTGCGCGCCGAAGGGCGCGGAGATCAGTTCATGGCCCCAGCCGCCCACGCCCTTGATCTTCAAGCTGTAGAAGAACACCAGCAGCAGCACGAACGTGGACATGCTCAGCGTGGTCGACAGGTCGGCGGTCGGCACGACGCGCTGATAGGCGTGGTGCGCGTCGTGGGCGACGTAGTTGGTGAACAGCGTGGGCAGCCAGTCCACCGGCAGCATGTCCATGAAGTTCATGAAGAAGATCCACACGAACACGGTCAAGGCGACCGGGCCGATGACCTTGCGGCTCTTCTCGTTGTGGATGACGGCCTTGGCCTGGTTGTCCACCATTTCGACCAGGATCTCGACGGCGGCCTGGAAGCGACCCGGCACGCCGGCATGCGCCTTGCGTGCGGCGCGCCACAGCAGGAACACGGCGAGCAGGCCCAGCACGGTCGAATAAATGAGCGAATCGAAGTTGAAGACGCTGAAGTCGACGATGTCGACCTGCTTGACGTCCTCGAACTGGAAGTTCTTCTGCCAATGCTGCAAATGGTGGGTGATGTATTCACCCGAGGTCGGCGCGTGCCCTTCTGCTGCCATGGTTGCTTTCCGTCTCTATTTTCTGATTCGACCCCGCCGAAGCAGGGCCAGCCAATTTGCCTTCAGGGTCACGACGAGGGTCGAGAGCAACGCTGCCCAACTCAACGACGGGAAACCCGCGGCGACCGCCACCAGGATGGCGACCGCCAGAATGATCTTCACCAGCTCCCAGACCGCGAACGTGAGCATCGGAGTGCCCGCGTCCCTCGCCGATCGCCGCGTCATGCCCCACGCCATCAGGGCGTTCGGCAGGACGACCGAGGCGGCACCGAACAGCGCCGACCAGGTTTTGTCGGCTTGCAGGGACAGCAGACCCCACAGCGCGACCATGACCGCTCCCGCCGCCGCCTGCCAGATCAACAAGGACCAGACCGACATTGCCGGAAGCCGGGCCCGCAAGTCCTGCGCTTGTTCTCGCGTCAGGGGCTTGAAAGCCGGTTCGCCGTCCGCATCTCCTTCGATTCCATCGTCCCAGGGATCCTGGCTGGCGGCGCCTCGGTCCTTCGCCTGATGGGGCGGAGTGGTCCGGAGCGGCTCGGCGGGCGGCGCAGTGGATGCGCGCGCTGGATCGGGATTCACGGCTTCAAGGGGCGAGCGGCAAAACCACGGGATTATAGGGGGTCTGACCTTACAGACCCTTAACAGGCTGCGGCGGCGGCCCATCGGCGCCGACTTGACAGGCCGTGCGAAGCCCGCATAGCCGGGCGCGCGCCGTGTTCATCGAGGCTGGCGGGGTGTCCGCCACGACGGGGCGCGAGGTGCGCACGCAACACCTGCCCCTTTGCCGCCACTCGGGATTGCCCTCGACCCGATCGGCGCAGGCCGCGCCGTCATGGCGCCACGGCGCCACCGCACCCTCGGTCGACCTCAGCCCGGCCAGCGCGCGAATTGCACCGGCAAGCCCGCCACCGGCACCCGCATCTTGAGCACGCACCCTGCCCAGGGCTGGGCGGCGAGTTCCGCCTCGCTGCGCTTTTCCCGTGCAGTGGTGACGAAGATGGTGCGCAGGTCCGCACCACCGAAGGTCGGCATCGTGGCGCAGCGCACCGGCAACTCGACCCGCGTCAGCAGCTCGCCCGACGGCGACAGGCGCAGCAGCTGCTGACCTTCCATCATCGCGACCCAATAACCGCCCTCGACGTCGACCGCCGCGCCATCGGGCCGGCCGCCATAGGTCTCGAGCGGCTGGTCGGCGCCGCGCGGCGCGAATCGCGCGAACACCTCGCGCTCGCCAGGCGTGCCGCTGGCGGCGTCGAAGGCCATGCGGTAGATCTCGTGCGCCTTGGTGTCGGCCCAGTACATCGAGCGGCCGTCCGGGCTCCAGCCCAGGCCGTTGGAGGTGGTGATGCCGTCCTTCATCGGGACGAAGACGCCCTCGCGCAGGCAATAGAGCGCCGACTCGGGTTGGCGCGCGTCATCGATCGTGCCGACCCACAGGCGCCCTTGCGCATCGGCCTTGCCGTCGTTGAAGCGCCGCTTCGAGGCGTCGTACGGCGGGTCGAGCAGCTTCAGGTACTCGCCGGTGGCGGGATCGAAGCGCCACAGCCCGTTGCGCTGCGGGATCAGCAGGCCGCCGCCCACCAGCGGCACCACACAGCCCGGCTCGTCGTTGAGCGCCCAGCGGGTCGGCGTCGCCGCGCCGCTGTCGAGCCGGAACAACGCCTTGCCCGGGATGTCGACGTAATAGAGACATTGCTCTAGCGGATGCCAGAACGGCGATTCGCCGAGCAGCGCCGGCGTCAGCGACGCAGGCTCGAGGCGGAAGAACTCGTCCGTGGACGTCGTGGGGTCGGCATGAGGCTGCGAGGTCATGGCGCGATGCTATGCCGGTAACCCGGCGAAACCGGAAACCGCGCGGCCGACGGGGTGGGCGCCTCGATCAGGCCAGGTCGACCTTCAGGTAGTGCGCGCCGGCGATCGGATTGAAGTAGTACGGCGGAATCTCTTCGAAGCCGAGGCTCTCGTACAGGTCGCGCGCGGCCTCCATGTCGTCGAGCGTGTCCAGCAGCATGTTGGAGTAGCCGGCGCTCGTGGCGCGATCGATCAGCGCCTGCGCCATCGTGCGGCCCAGGCCGAAACGACGGAACGCGGGGCGGATGAAGAGCCGCTTCATCTCGCAGGCGTTGGCGTAGTCCGAGTCCATGAGCGGCCGGAAACCGCCACAGCCGGCGACCTGTCCGTCCACCAGCGCGAGCAGCAGCGTGCCTTGGGGCGCGTCGTATTCCCCGGGGAGCGAGGCCAGTTCTTCCTCGAAGCCCTGGAAGCAGAGGTCCACGTCCAGGCTCTGCGCGTATTCGCGCAGGATCGCGCGCGCTTCTTCCCACAACGCAGGCGAATCGGGGCAGATCAGTCGTATGTCAGGGGTATCCACAGCGGGCGAGTGTAGCGAGGCCGCTCCCGCGTTCAAGCGCTCGGATTGGAGAGCGACGTCGAGGACGACGGCGCTCAGGGGCCCGCGGCCGGGCCGTGCAAGGCGAATCCCGGGCGCGCCAGCAGGTGCTCGTACCAGGCGTTGACCGCCGGCAGGCTCGCATGCGCGATGGGCGCGGCGCGCCAGCGGTGCGCGGACAAGCCGAGCACCACGTCCGCCAGGGTGAAGGTCGCCCCCAGCACGTAGGGCCCGCCCGAGCGATCGAGCTGCCCGTCGAGCATCGTCATGTGCCGGTTCCAATGGGCGATGCCGGCTTCGATCTGCGCCGGGTCCTGATGCAGCGGGCTCTTGCGCACCAGGGCCATGAAGGCGAAACGCCAGCTGTTGTTCAGCTCGCCGCCCTGCCAGTCCATCCACATCTCGACCAGCGCGCGACGCCGCGGCTCGTCGGGCAGCAGGTCCTCGCGGCCCTCGCGACGGGCGAGGTAGCGGCAGATGCTGTTGCTTTCCCACATCGAGAACGGCGTGCCGGCGTCAGCGCCCGGACCCGCCTGCGCATCGATGAGCACCGGCATCATCGCGTTGGGATTGAGCACGCGGAAAGCATCGGCCTTGACGTCGACGTCCTCGCGCACCAGGTCCAGGCCGAGTTCGACGCCGGTCCACAGCACCTTGCGCACGTTGATGGACGCCGCGCGTCCGAGCACGCGCAGCGCGCTCATGCCGAAGGCGCCGCGGCGGCGTCAGTGGCGAAGCCGAGCACCACGCGACGGGTCTTCGCCGACTTCTTCTCGATCTTGGTGACGACGACCGCGCCGATCTCGGCCGTGTTGGCCACGTGCGTGCCGCCGCAGGGCTGCAGGTCGACGCCGTCGATCTTGAGCACGCGCACCCGGCCCGAGCCGCGCGGCGGCTGGACGCTCATGCTGCGGACCAGTCCGGGATTCGCGTCGAGTTCCTCATCGCTGATCCAGCTGTGGCTGACCGGGCGCGCCTCGGCCACCAGCCGGGCGATGCCGGCCGTCAGCGCGTCCTTGTCGAGCGCGTCGGTCATGTGGAAGTCCAAGCGCGCATAGCCCGCCGTGATCGAGCAGCCATCGACCGGATGCGGCACCAGCGCGCACAGCAAGTGGGTCGCGGTGTGGAAGCGCATGTGGGCGTGGCGGCGCTGCCAGTCGATGCGGGCCGTCACCGGCGTGCCGACCGCCAGGCCGGCGAGGTCCTGATCCGGCGCGGGCAGGTGCAGGATCTCGCCGTCCTCGCCCTTGCGGGTGTCGGCGATCACCAGCTCGCGTCCGCCGGGCAGCGTCAGCGTGCCGGCGTCGCCGGCCTGGCCGCCACCCTGCGGATAGAACACCGTGCGGTCGAGCAGCAGGCCGCGCTCGTCGGCGCGCAGCAGCGTCGCCTCGCACTCGCGCAACTGCGCGTCCTCACGGAACAGGTCCTGGGTGCCCATCAGGCCGGCACGTCGTCGAGATCACCCGACTGCGTCGGCGCGACGGACAAGGTGCCTTCGATCGCCTCCAGCTCGACCGTGCCCTTGGGCGTCGAGAGCTCGGCCCGCAGGCCGTCGCGGGCTTCGAAGCTCAGCAACTGGACGCCGCTTTCGGGCAGCTTGTCGGTGGGATGGGCGTCGCCCTGCCACTCGATCGGCACCGGCAGGCCTTCCTTGCGCAGCCGGCGGCCGTCCTCGCGCAGCGCGATGCGCCAGCGCAGGTCGCCGCGTCCGGCCTCGACGGCCTCGCCCGCATCGATGCCCTCGCCGGACCAGGTCGCCAGCGTCGCATCCAGGCTGGACACGCGCGCCACCCAGTGCAGCAGCGCCGGGCCCTCCTGCGCCAGGCGCTCGCGCACGGCGGGCTGGTCCAGGTCGAACCAGCGGGGCCGGCCGGGATCCGGCGCCTCGGGATCGATGGCGATGATTTCCAGATAGCAGCGGGGATACGCTGGCGGCGCGCTGATGTTGAGCAGCAGGTTGTGCGTGCCCATCAGCGCATGGCGCCCGCCGGGTTGCGGCGTGACCCCGAGGACACGTTCACACCAGGCGCGCCCCTCCTCCAGGGTGTTCGCGGCGACAACGAGATGATCGACTTCCATGCTCATGGCTTCACAACCTCACCTGACCGTGGATCAACGGCGTGACATCGCCGCCAATCCAGCAATGCGCGCCTTCGCGTGCCACATGGATCCGGCCGGCGCGCCCGAGGGCGGCGCCCTGGGCGGCCACATAGCGATCGGGCGCCAGACCGGCGCCCTGCAGCCATAGTGCCAGACCCGCGTTCAGGCTGCCCGTGACCGGGTCTTCCGGAACGCCGAGCCCGGGCACGAAGGCCCGGACCTCGAATTGCTGTGGCGAACCCGCAGGATAAGCGCCCACGACGCCCAGCTTCAGGCCGTCCATCGCGACGAAGTCCGGCTGCAGCGCGAGCACCGCCTCGGCCGAGCGCAGCCGCGCCGCCATCCACTGCGGGCCGTTGTCGACCCACACCAGGTCCAGCAGCTCGGCGGCCTCCAGGCGCAGCGCGCGCAGCGCCTGCTCGCGCAGGGCCGGCTCGACCGGCCCCTCGCGCTTGAGCGGCGGCGCCGCGAAGGCGAGCCGGCCGCCGTCGCGCCGGATGCGCACCAGCCCGATCTCGCACTGCTGGACGACCTCGCCGGGCTGCTTCGGATCACCGCCGCTGGCCAGCCAGGCGTGGGCCGAGCCCAGCGTCGGATGGCCGGCGAACGGCAGCTCGCCGCCCGGCGTGAAGATGCGGACGCGATAGTCTGCGCCCGGATCCGTCGGCGGCAGCAGGAAGGTGGTCTCGGACAGGTTGGTCCAGCGGGCGAAGGCGGCCATGGTGGCCTCGTCCAGGCCCGCGCCGTCGACGACGACGGCCAGCGGGTTGCCCTTCAGCGCCTCGGCGGTGAAGACGTCGACCTGGACAAAACGGCGGAGTTCGGACATGAAGACCCTCGATCGAGAACGGTGAAGTCGGCCCGCCCCGCCTGACGTGCGAGTGACAGGCGGCATCGGGTGCCAGAAACAGGGGACATCGCCCCCGCGCCGGCCTCAGGGGGCGGCGCGGTAGACGTCGGGACGGAGCCGCTCCATGCCGCGGTCCGGCGCCGCCAGCGGCTGGAATCCGTGGCGCGCATACAGCGCGTGCGCGTCCTTGGTGAACAGCGAGAAGCGTCGCAGCCCCTGCAGCGCCGGGTGCGCGACGACCCGCGCGATCAGCCAGTCCCCCAGCCCCCGCCCCTGCCAGTCCTCGAGCACGAAGACGTCGCAGAGGTAGGCGAAGGTGGCGCGGTCGGTGACCACGCGGGCGTAACCCACCACCGCGCCGGACGGCCCGCGCAGCAGCAGGTTCAGCGAGCCCGCCATCGCTCGGCGCATCGTGTCGCGCGGGATGCCGGCCGCCCAGTAGGTGCGGCCGATGAAGCCGTGGATCACGTCCAGGTCGGCCTCGGTCCAGTGCTCGTCGAGCACCGGCTCGAAGGGCAGCGGCGGGCGCGCGTCGCTCATGGCGTGGTTTCGGCGGTCGTCAGCGCGAGCGCCTCGTGCAGCATGCGGCCGAGCTTGTCGACGCCTTCGGCGATCAGGTCCGGCGTCAGCGTCACGAAGGACAGGCGCAGCGTGCGCGGATCGGGCTGGTGCGCGTAGAACGCGGCACCCGGCACGTAGGCGATGCCGGCATCGACGGCGCGCGGCAGCAGCGTCATCGCGTCCAGGCCCTCGGGCAGGCGGATCCAGAAGAACATGCCGCCCTCGGGCACCTGCCACTCGCAGCCCGGGGGCAGGCACTCGGCCAGCGCCTTGGCCATCGCGTCGCGATTGGCCTTGTAGCGGGCGCGGATCTTGGGCACGTGCTCGTCCAGGAAGCCGCCCTTGATCACCTCGTGCACCACGCGCTGGTTGAAGCCCGGCGTGTGCAGGTCGGCGGCCTGCTTGGCCTGCAGCAGCTTGGGATAGATCTCGCTGGGCGCGACGATGTAGCCCAGGCGGAAACCCGGCGTCAGCACCTTGGAGAACGAGCCCAGGTAGATGCTGCCCTCGGGCCACAGCGAGCTCAGCGAGGCCGGCGGCGGCTGGTCGAACCAGAGGTCGCCGTAGGGGTTGTCCTCGACGATGGGCACGCCGGCCTTGCGCGCGGCCGCGACGACGGCCTCGCGGCGCTGGGCGCTCATCACGCGGCCGGTCGGGTTCTGGTAGTTCGGCAGCAGGTAGGCGAAGCGCGTGCCCGGCGCGTCGTGCGGCAGCGCCTCGATGGCCGAAGGCAGCGGGCCTTCATCGTCGCTGGCCAGGCTGGCGAAGATCGGCTCGTAGGGCGTGAAGGCCTGCAGCGCGCCGAGGTAGGTCGGGGTCTCGACGGCCACCGGCGCGCCGGCGTCGCACAGCAGCTTGCCCACCAGATCCAGTCCCTGCTGCGAGCCGCTGGTGATCAGCACCTGGTCCGGCGAGGCCTGAATGCCCAGCGTCGCGACCTTGGCCGCGACCCACTCGCGCAGCGGCGCGAAGCCCTCGCTGGCGGCGTACTGCAGCGCCTCCTTGGCGTTGTGGGTCAGCACCCGGTCGCAGGCGGTCTTGATGGCCTCGACCGGGAAGGTGTCCGCGCTGGGCAGGCCGCCCGCCATCGACAGCACGCCAGGCTTCTCGGTGACCTTCAGGATCTCTCGGATGATGGACGGGTTCATGCGCGCGGCGCGGCGGGCTTGCGTCCAGGGACTGCGGTTCATGGGGGTTGTCTCCGGTTGAGCGGGCCAGTCTAAGGGGTCGACCAGCACAGAACCAATACACTGAGCCATACCACCGCATCATCTGTATTGGCATGGACACCAGCACAGCCAACGCCGGCATGAGCGCCAGCTCCAGCGTGAATGTCGCGCCGGTCACCCTCTCCCGCAACGCCAGCCAGCCGCTCGCGCAGCAGCTGGCGCAGCGCTTCGCGGCGCGCATCCAGCAGCGGCTGCTGCTGCCGGGCGCGCGGCTGCCGTCGGTGCGGGACTGCGCGCGGCACCACGGCGTCAGCCCGTACACCGTGGTCGCGGCCTACGACCAGCTGCTGGCCCAGGGCCTGCTCGAGGCGCGCAAGAAGCGAGGGTTTTTCGTTCGCGAAACCCGCACGCCGCCGCGCGCGCCGCTGGCGATCGAGCCCGCGCCGGCGCCGCTGCCGCCGCCGGTCGACGCCAGCGCGCTGATCCGCGGCATGTTCCAGGCCGATGCGCGGCGCTCGCCGGGCCTGGGCACCCTGCCGGCGGAGTGGCTGGACCTGGGCCTGCTGCAGTCGACGCTGCGCCGGCTCGCGGCCAATGCGGACGACGCGCTGCTGTCGGGCTACGGCGAGCCGCTCGGCGACGAGCGCCTGCGCCGCGCGCTGTCGCGGCGGCTGCTGGACATCGCGATCCAGGCGGCGCCGGACCAGATCATGAGCACCGTCGGCGCGACCCACGGGCTGGACCTGATCACCCGCGCCTTCCTCGAGCCCGGCGACGCGGTGCTGGTCGACGACCCGGGCTGGGCGATCGAATACGCGCGGCTGTCGCAGGCCGGCATGCGGCTGCTGCCGGTGCCGCGCGGCGCGCAGGGGCCCGACATCGGCGTGATGCGCCGGCTGATCGAGGAACACCGGCCGCGGATGTACGTCACGGTGTCGGTGCTGCACAACCCGACCGGCGCGACGCTGGACCTCGCGCACGCGCACCAGGTGCTGCAGCTGGCGCACGAGCATGACCTGCTGATCGTCGAGGACGACACCTACGCGCTGTTCGCGCCCAACCACGCGCCGCGCCTGGCGGCGCTGGACCAACTGCGCCGCACGATCTACGTCTCGGGTTTCTCGAAGATGCTGTCGCCGGCGTGGCGGGTCGGCTTCGTCGCGGCCAGCGCGGACCGCATGGCGCGGCTCACCGAGCTCAAGCTGCTGGCCTCGCTCACCACCAGCCCGCTGATGGACCGCGCGGTGGCGCTGTGCCTGGAGCAGGGCCTGCTGCGCAAGCATGCGGAACGGATCGCCTCGCGCCTGGCCACGGCCCGCCAGCGCTGCGTGCGGCTGGCCGAGGACGCGGGCTGCCGCTTCGCCGCGACGCCGGCCGGCCTGTTCGGCTGGGTCGACGTGGGCGTGGACACCGAGCGGCTCGCGCCCGCGATGATGGACCAGGGCTGGCTGATCGCGCCCGGCATCCTCTTCAGCCCGACCCGTACGCCGGGCACGCTGATGCGCATCAACTTCGCGACCTCGCAGGACCCGAAGTTCTGGCACGCCTTGGAGCGCGCCCGCGAGGCGCTCCGGCGCTGAGCCGCGATCGGCCGCCGATGACGCCACGACGGATGGCCCGCGATGACGCGCCCCGAGGCGACGCGACGCGCGCCGTCAGCGGCGCTCGGGCGGCGGCACGTTGTCCTCGCGGACCGGCGCGTACGGGCCGATGATCCGGTAGCTCTGCTGCAGGCGGCAGACCACCTCGACCGGCGTGCTCCACCAGGTGGCCGGCCGCACGCGCCAGTCCTTCATCGCCAGGTTGTTGTGGTTGATGAACGCGCGGGCCGGGCCCTCGGCGGCGGTCAGCGGCGTGACCCGTCCCTGCGCGTCGACGCGGAACTCGACGACCACGTCGCCGCTGTACGCGTTCATGTGCTGCGTGGCCGGATACATGGTCTTGCTGCCGAACTCGAGGTAGGGCGGGACGTCGTAGTTGCCCTTGCAGCCGGCGAGCGGGCCGGGCTGCAGCACGTTCTCCTCGTCGTAGGCGCGGCCGAACGGATTGAGCGGCTGCGAGGCGCAGGCCGCGAGCAGCGCGGACAGGAGCAACGCGGCGGCGCGCGCCGCTGATCCGGAGCGATCGATCATCTGGGGCCTCCCTGGCCGTGTTCCCTGTCGCGCGAGGCTCGCCCGACGCGGTGTGTCCTTGTCGGGCCGGATGCTAGCGGCGGCGCCTAAGATCCGCGCTCATGACCATCCCTAGCCCCTCCTCCCCCACCGACCTGGGCGCCGCGCTCGCCCAGGCCTGGTCCGACGACACGCTGCTGGACGACACCGCCTGGTCGCTCCCCGACGAGGCCGCCGCCTACGCGGCGCAGGCCGAGCTCGCGCAGCGGCTCGACTGGCTGGCGCCGGGACGCGTTCAGTTCTGGAAGTGTGGCGGCTCGTCGCGCGATGGCGCGCTGGGCAGGTCGCCGCTGCCGCCCCTGCGCGCCCGCGAGGTGCGCGGCCTGCGCAACGGCGGCGACTTCGGTGACCTGTCCCTGATCGGCGCGGAGGCCGAGATCGCATTGCGCCTCGGGCGCGACGTCACGCCCGAGATGGCCGCTGCGCTGGTGCCCGGCCAGGCCGAGCACCTGATCGATGCGATGTGCGTCGCCGTCGAATGGCTGGGTTCGCGCTGGCAGCGCGGCCTGGGCGCCGACAACCTGCTGCGCCTGGCCGATGCGCAGACGCATGGCGCGCTGGCGCTGGGCCCGTGGCAGGCGTGGAAGCCGGGTCACGACTGGGCGAACCAGTCTTGCGAGCTGATCGTCGGCGACCAGGCGCCGATGGCGGGTACCGGCGGCCATGGCCTGAACGATCCCGCCTGGGTCGTGGCCGGATGGCTTCAAGCGGCGACGCGCACTGGCCTGACCGTGCCGGCGGGCAGTGTCGTCACGACGGGCTCCTGGCGCGTTGCCACGAAGCTGTCGAAGGGGGTGACGGTGACGGCGCGCTACGCCGGTCTCGGCGACCTCACGGTCAAGTCCTGACGCACCCCTCGGTCGCAAATCCGCCGCACGCGGTGATGTCTCGGGGCGCGGACAGGGCTTGGGGGTCCAGGAGGGAGCCCCCATGCCCTGGCAGTGCCGAGCTCGGTGCTGGCGGTCCGGGCACCTTGCTCCGTACCAGCACTCCGGGCGCCACGCTCGGTGCTGACAGTCCGGGCGCCGAGTTCGTTGCCACCAGTCAGGGCGCCACGCCCGGTGCTGGCAGTCCGGCCGCCTCCCTCACTTCGCCTCGAGCGCCTCCCACCGCTCCATCAGCGCCAGCAGCTCATCGTCGATCTCCGCCGCCCGGTTGGTGACTTCGGTGATCTTGGCGGCCCCTTGCTGGTAGAGCTCGGTGCTGTTGAGCAGCGCCTGCAGGTGCTTCTGCTCGGTTTCCAGCGCGCCGATCCGGGCGGGGATTTCGTCGAGCTCGCGCTGCTCCTTGTAGCTGAGCTTGCGCTTGGTCGCGACGACGGGCGCCGGTGCGGGCGCGGGCGCGGGCGCGGGCGCCGGAGCCGGCGCCGCGGCCGGCGCCTGGCGCGCCTTGATCTCCGCCGCGCGCTGCGACTGCTGCAGCCAGTCCTCGACGTCGCCTTCGTACTCGCGCCACTTGCCGGCGCCTTCGCTGACGATGGTCGAGGTCACGACGTTGTCCAGGAAGCGCCGGTCGTGGCTGACCAGGAATACGGTGCCGTCGTACTCGGCGAGCAGTTCCTCGAGCAGTTCCAGGGTCTCGATGTCCAGGTCGTTGGTCGGCTCGTCCAGCACCAGCACGTTGGCCGGCCGCGCGAACAGCCGCGCCAGCAGCAGCCGGTTGCGCTCCCCGCCGGACAGGCTGGAGACCGGCGAGTCCGCGCGCGCCGGCGAGAACAGGAAGTCGCCCAGGTAGCTCTTGACGTGCTTGCGCTGGTTGCCGATCTCGATCCACTCGCTGCCCGGGCTGATGGTGTCGGCCAGCGTGGCGTTGAGGTTGAGCGCGTCGCGCATCTGGTCGAAGTAGGCGACCGTCATCTTCGTGCCCAGGCGCACGGTGCCGCTGTCGGGCGGCAGCTCGCCCAGGATCATCTTCAGCAGCGTGGTCTTGCCCGCGCCGTTGGGACCGATCAGGCCGACCTTGTCGCCGCGCAGGATCGTGCCGGTGAAGCCGTCGACGATCAGGCGGTCGCCGAAGCGCTTGGAGACGTTTTCCAGCTCCGCGACGATCTTGCCGCTGGACTCGCCGGTGGCCACGTCCAGCCGCACCTTGCCCTGCACGTCGCGACGGGCGTGGCGCTCGGCGCGCATCTCATGCAGGCGCTGCACGCGCGCGACGCTGCGGGTGCGGCGGGCCTCGACGCCCTTGCGGATCCAGACCTCCTCCTGCGCCAGCAGCTTGTCGAAGCGCGCGTTGGCCAGCGCCTCGTTCTCCAGCTCATAGGCCTTGGCGGCCTGGAAGGCGGCGAAGTTGCCGGGGTAGCCGCGCAGCTGACCGCGGTCGAGCTCGACGATGCGGTTGGCGACATTGTCCAGGAAGGCGCGATCGTGGGTGATCAGCAGCAGCGAGCCCTTGAAGCCATTGAGCAGCTCCTCCAGCCAGCGGATCGCGTCCAGGTCCAGGTGGTTGGTGGGCTCGTCCAGCAGCAGCACGTCGGGCTGCGCCACCAGCGCGCGGGCCAGCGCGACCCGCTTCTTCAGACCGCCCGACAGCTCGCCGACCCGGCGTTCGCCGTCCAGGCCCAGGCGGTGCAGCGTCTCGTCGACGCGCTGTTCCCAGTTCCAGGCGCCGATCTGCTCGATGCGCTCCTGGACCCAGCCGAGGTCGTCGTTCTCGTCATGCGCCTCGTAGCGGGCGCGCAGCGCCTTGGCCTCGGCCACGCCTTCGCTGACGACGTCGAAGATGGTGGCTTCGGGGCGCAGTTCGGGTTCCTGCGGCACGTAGACGCTGGTCAGGCCCTTCTCGAGCTGCAGCAGACCGTCGTCGAGCTTCTCGAGGCCGGCGAGGACCTTCAGCATCGAGGACTTGCCGGTGCCGTTGCGGCCGATCAGGCCGACGCGGTCGCCGGTTTCGAGGGAGAAATTCGCGCCGTCGAGCAGCGGCACATGGCCGAAGGCGAGGTGGGCGTTGGAGAGGGAAAGGACAGCCATCGGGGGATTGTCCTCGATGGGCGGGGACGCCCCCTCACCCCGGCCCTCTCCCCCTCCCGGGGGCGAGGGAGTCCCGCCCGGGCGCTGCGGCGGTCAGACCCAGACGCGGTAGGCCCAGAAGGCTTCCTCCTCGGCGACGCGGCGGCGCAGTTCCTCGGGGCTGAAACCGCTCAGGCGCCGGGTCTCGCGGCACAGGTGCGCCTGGTCGGCGTAGCCGTGGTCCTGGGCCAGGGCGCTCCAGATCACGGCGTCGTCGTCCTCGTCGCGCCGGCGCACCTCGTGGAAGGCGGCCTCGGCGCGGCTGACCAGCCGCAGCGCGCGCAGGCTCTGGCCGCTCCACTGCTTGATGCGACGCTCGGCCTGGCGGACGCTGCGCCCGTGCCCCGCCGCGATCGCGCGCAGGGCCAGGCGCTGCATCCAGCCGGCGTAACCGCGCGGCGGCGGGTCGTCGGCAAGCACCGCCGCGCGCACCGTCCGCCAGCGCGGCAGCAGGAAGGCCTCGAGCGTGCGACGCGCCGTCGCTTCGTCGCCGGCCTCGCGCATCGCCGCGTCGAGCGCACGCCAGGCCGGATCGTCGATGACCGACAGCGGCACCATGCGGTCCTTCAGCGCGCCGATGTCCAGGCCGGTCATCGCCTGCAGCGCCTCCGGCCGGATCGCGACCATGAAGGCCCGGCCGTCCGGCGTCGACTGGAAACGACGGGGCCCGCTGCGCGGTCCGCCGAGCACGCCGGCCGGCAGCCAGTCGCCAGGCTCGCCGCCGAGGCCCAGCTCACGCACGCGGCCGCTGAGCGTCCAGCTCAGGCCGCACAACGGCGTGGCGGGGAACCAGCTCTGGCACTGCGCCTCGGTGAGCGCGGGCGCCGATGGGCCAGCCACCTCTCCGGCGAGGTCGCGCCAGAGGTAGGCGTACACGCAGCCTTCCAGGGCGCGCGAAGGGATGCGCAGGCGGGCGATGGTGCCGGGGTGGAGGGAAGCGTCCATGGCGCCGCAGTCTAGAGGCGTCGCGCCCGCGGCGACGAGGCTCACTCGAAGCCCCTGTCATGTCGCTTCGATTCAAGACGCGGCGCCGGGTCGCCGCCACGATGCCCTCCCATGAGCCATGTCCTGCCGATCCCCGCTCCCATTCCTGGTCCTTCCACCCGCTGGGGCGGGTTGCCCGAGGTCCTCGCGCTGCGCCGTGACTACCTGGGCCATCTCCGCCACTTGCAGCGGCGTTATGGTGACGTGGTCCACCAGCGGCTGCTCGGCCTGGACGACTTCTGCTTCTTCCATCCCGACCATGTGCGCGAGCTGCTGATCGCCGGCCACGAGGGGCTGATCCGCTGGGAGCGAGCGACCGCGGTGTTCGCGGATGCGCACGGCCACAGCGTGCTGGTGGCCGAGGGGCCCGCGTGGCAGCGCCAGCGCAAGCTGCTGCAGCCGGGCTTCTCGCCGCAGCGGGTGACCGGCTTCGTGCCGCTGATGGTCGAGGCCGCACGGCGCGCGCTGGAACGCCTGCCCGACGCGGCCATCGGCTCGAACGGCGGCTCGAACGGCAGCTCGGGCGAGGCCCGGGCCGTGACGCTCGACTTCGAGTCGCTCATGACGCTGCTCACGATGGACGTGATCCTGCGGACGCTGTTCTCCGCCGGCGAGGGCGATGCGGCGGTGGCCGAGGCGGCCTGGGCCGTGCACGAGCTCGGCAAGGTCGCGATGGGCGAGATGTACGTGCCGGTCAGCGCGCCGCTGTGGGCGCCCTGGAAGCGGGGCAAGCGCCGCGCGCTGCGATCGCTGGACGGGCTGATCCGCGGTCACCTCGCGATACGGCGCGAGCACGCCCGCCAGGGCGGTCCGGCGCCGGACGACCTGCTGGCGATGCTGATGGCGCTGCGCGACGAGCACGGCGCGCCACTCGACGACACCGCCCTGCGCGACGAATGCATGACGACCTTCCTGGCCGGCCATGAGACCAGCGCCGCCGCGCTGACCTGGTGGGGCTGGTGCATGGCCGCCCACCCCGACGCCCAGCGGCGCGCGGCCGACGAGGTGGACGCGGTGCTCGGCGGTCGTGAGCCTGGGGCGGCGGACCTGACGCGGCTGCCCTGGCTGAGCCTGTGCATCAAGGAGACGCTGCGGCTGTTCCCGCCGGCGCCGGCGCTGTTCTCGCGCCGGACCACGCAGCCGCTGGACATCGCCGGCCTGCGGCTGCCGCGCGGGGCGATGCTGCGCCTGACACCCGGCCTGATCCAGCGCGACCCGCGCTGGTTCGACGAGCCGGAATCCTTCCGCCCGGAGCGCTTCGATCCGGCGGCCGGCCATCGCGAGATCCCGCGCGGCGCCTGGATGCCCTTCGGCGCCGGGCCCCGGGTGTGCCTGGGCAGCCACTTCGCGCTGATGGAGATCACGCTGATCGCCGCGATGGTGCTGCAGCGGTATCGCCTCGCGTCCGTGCCCGGGGCGCCCGCGCCCGAGCCGGTGCTCAACATCACGCTGCGCCCGGCCACGCCCCTTCGCCTGCGGTTGCTGCCGCGCTGAATCTTTTATTCGTGGACGCCCGCCGGCCGGGGCCGTAGCGTGGCGGCCATGCCCTCGTCACGCCGCCCTGCCCGACCGCTCACCCGACCGCTCACCCAGCCGCACGCACGACCGCAGGCTCAACCGTTCCCCCAGTCACCCGCGCGGCGCCTCGCTCCGCACGCCGGGCGCCGCCGCCCCCGCGCGCCCCGCATCGATGGCGGCATCGTCCTCGGCGACCGTCTCGGCCAACCGCACGAAGCTGCCGTCGGACAACTGGAAGCGCACCCATCGCATCCGGCTCCGGAGGATGGGCATGTCCTGCTCGGTGGCCGCGCCGGTCTCGAACTCCACCGCGCCGGGCGCCGGCTCGTACCAGCCCAGCGCGTCCAGCCGGGCTTCCTGCGCCACGATCTCGGGCGTGGCGTAGCACCACAACGCGCGGCCGATCAGTTCGGCGCGCGGCAGTCGGCAGTGCCGCTCCCGCGCGCGGGACATCGCCAGCAGCCGGTGGCTCAGGTCGCAGATCAGGTGCACCGGCACCGGCGCGCGTTCGACGAGCCGGCCGAGTTCGAAGTCGGCCGCGCTGTCCAGCCGCGCGGCCATCAACCGGCGCAGCGCCTGCTGCTCCTCCAGCGACGGCGCCGCCAGTCCCGATTCCCAGCGCGACACGGTCGTCTGCGAGACGCGCATCTCGGCCGCGACCGCGCCTTGCTTCAGGCGGCGCAGCGTTCGCCACAGCCGCAGGCTGCGGCCGAGCTGACGAGCATCGCAGGACAACAGCGGCGATTCATTCATGGCACAGGCACCGGGAAGTCATTGAGCAGTGGCGAGGCGGTCACGTCCAGCGCGCGCACCCCGTCGCCATCGAGGGAAACGGAGGTCGACACGCCTCGCGTCGACCGGATCGGCACGGGAGGGCCGAAGTGAGGATTCTGCTGTACTACCTCTGCGGCGTGTTCGCCGCGGCCCAACTGGGCAAGCTGGCGGCGCTGTCGCCGCCGATCGCGCGCGAGCTCCAGCTCGGGCTGGCGGCCATGGCCGCGCTGACCTCGCTGCTGGAGGTCTGCGGCGCGACGCTGGGCGGCGTCGCCGGACGCTGGCTGCCGCGTGTCGGGCTCCGATCCAGCCTGTCCGTGGCGGTGCTCGCGCTCGCCATCGGCGCGGCGGCCAGCGCCTTCGCGCAGGACCTCGTGACGCTGGCGCTGGCGAGGCTGGTCGAGAGCCTGGGTTATCTCGCGATCGTCGTCGCAGCGCCCGTGCTGATCGCCCGCGCGGCCGAGGGCCGACGGCAGGCGGCCGCGATGGCGCTGTGGAGCACCTTCGTGCCGGTGGGCATGGCCGTGGGCGCCTGGGCCTACGCATGGACGGCGGGCGCGGTCGGCTGGCGCCTCGCGCAGGCGTTGAGCGTGGCGGGCGGCTTGCTGCTGTGGGTGAGCCTGCGCGCGATGGCAGCGGGCGATGCCGCAACAAGGAGAGCCGCATCGGCGACATCGGCGACCGCGCCGGTAGCGCCTGCGGCACCAGCGCCGCCGCCATCGCCTGGCGCGACCGGCGCTTTGCTATGGGCCCTGGTGGCGGCCTTCGGCGCCTACGCGGTGGCCGAGGTCGGCCTGCTCGCGCTGCTGCCCAGCCTGCTCACCCAGGGCGGCATGCCGCTGGCCACGGCCGGCGGCTGGACCGCCGCCGCCGCGCTCGCCAACGTGCCGGCCAGCGCGATCGGCGCGTGGCTGCTGAAGCGCCGCGGCGCGCTGTCGCCGGCCATCGCGGTGGCCATGGCGGTCTCGCTGGGACTGTCGGGCCTGCTGTTCCTGGCCGCCCTGCGCGACGGCGGCCAGGCGTCCACCCAGGCGCTGCTCGCGATCGCCGTCAACGCGGCCTCGGGCGTGTTCCCGAGCCTGGTCTTCGCGCTGCTGCCGCTGGCCGCGCGCGCGCCGGAGCGCCTCGCGCTGGCCAGCGGACGGCTGACGCAGTTCGGCGCCTCGGGCGCGCTGCTGGGTCCGCCGCTGATGGGCGCGGTGGTCGAGCGCTGGGGCTGGAGCGCCGCCGGCGGGCTCGCGCTGGCGCTGTCGGCGCTGGCGATCCCGCTGGCGCTCTTCGCCTGGCGGCGGCTCGCTCAGTCGTCCGAGGAGAAGCCGGACGCCTGCACGATCGGCCCCCACTGCCCGCGCTCGGCCGCCAGCCGCCGCGCGTAGTCCGCCGGCGCCATCGCCAGCGGCTCAAACCCCAGCTTGGCCAGGCCGTCCACGACCTGCTTCTCGCGCAGCGCGACCCGGATCAGGTCGAAGACCTTGTCGACGACGGCGGCCGGCGTCTTCGACGGCAGGAAGATCCCGTAGCTTTCCAAGCCGACGATAGCCTTGAAGCCCTGTTCGGCGAAGGTCGGCACCTCGGGAGTGAAGCGCGAGCGCTCATGGTCGGTCACGCCCAGGATGCGCAGCCGGCCGCTGGCCAGGTGGGGCAGGAAGTCGCCGAGGATGAAGCAGCCCGAGGCGATCTGGCCGCCCATCAGGTCCTGCAGCCCGGGCGCCGCGCCCCGGTACGGCACGTGGGCCAGCGTGATGCCGGCGGCGCGCTTGAACTGGTCGCCGAGGAAGTGCGGCATCGCGCCCGCGGCGGGCGAGGCGTAGGACGACTGCTCCGGATGCGCCTTGGCCCAGGCGACGAAGTCGCCGAGCGTCTTCACCGAGGCGGGGACCATCGGCCCGACGCCGAAGCCGCAGGTCGCGTTGCAGATCGGCGAGACCGCGATCGCGTCGCTCTCCGCCTTGTAGGCCAGCTTGCGATAGACATGCGGATAGATGGTGAACATCGAGGACGGGCTCAGCAGCATCGTGCCGCCGTCCGCCGGCGCGTCCTTGAGCGCAGCCACCGCCAGGCGTCCGCCCGCGCCGACGCGCTGTTCGACCAGCACCGCCTCGGCCAGCCGGCCGCGCCAGGCCTCGGAGAGCCGGCGCGCGATCACGTCGGTGGAGCCGCCGGCGGGGAAGCCGACCAGGATGCGCGGCATCGCCGCGGTCTGCGCGCGCAGCGGTCCGGCCAGCCCGGCCAACGCGGCGCCGAGCAGCAGGCCGGCATCGCGGCGGGTGAGCAGTCGTTCCGGGTCGTTCATCACTTGTCTCCGTCGTCGTTGTTGTTGGCCGCCGCCATCGCGGCCAGCCGCTCGAGGTCCAGCTTCAACAGCGCGGCGCGATCGCCCAGGCCGCGCATCAGGCGCTCGTCGTGCGCACGCACGCGGCGCTCGAGCTCCGCCAGCTTGCGCTTGCCGGCCGCCGTCAGGAACAGCCCCCAGCTGCGGGCGTCCTCGGCATCGTCCTGGCGCTCCACCCAGCCGCGGGCGGTCAGCCAGTCGGTCAGGCGCAGCGCGCCGCTGCGGTGCAGGCCCATCGCCTGTGCCAGCAGTCCCTGCCGCATGCCCGGGTTCCGGCCCACGAGCACCAGCGCCGCGAAGCGCGGCGGACTCACGTCCAGGCCGGCGGTGGCGCGATAGAAGTCCACGTACAACGCGATCTGCGCCCGGCGCAGCGCGTAGCCGAGCAGCTCGTCGAGCACCCCGTAGTCCAGCCCGGGAACGGGCAGCAGCGGGCCGCCAGGCGGCTCGGCGACGGTCTTGGGCGAGCGGGTACGACTCATGGCAATGAGCTTAGATACTGTTGCATAGCGCAACTATCTCGCTTACCCTGACCCGATCGATTCCCCTGGAGCCCGGAGACGCCCATGGCCCTCGACATCCTGATCGCTGGCGGCGGCATCGGCGGACTGGCCGCCGCGCTGGCGCTGCAACGCGACGGCCACCGCGTGACGGTCTGCGAAGCCGCTGCCGAACTCAAGCCGCTGGGCGTCGGCATCAACCTGCTGCCCCATGCGGTGGCGGTGCTGGACGAGCTGGAGCTGATGCCGGCGCTGGCGTCGATGGCGGTGCCGACCTCGGCGCTGGTCTTCGCCAACCGTCACGGGCAGACGATCTACGAGGATGTGCGCGGCCTGGCCGGCGGCTACAGCCATCCGCAGTTCAGCGTGCACCGCGGCGAGTTGCAGCAGCTGTTGTGGCGCGAAGCGGCGACGCGGCTCGGCGCGGAACGGCTGGTGAGCGGCTGGCGCATCACCGGCGCGCAACTCGATGGCGACGAGGTCATCGCCCATGGGGTGGACGCCACGGGCGCCCGGGTGGCGCGACGCGCGAGCGTGCTGATCGCGGCGGACGGCATCCACTCGGCGATCCGGCGGCAGTTCCATCCCGATGAAGGACCACCGCGCTGGAACGGGATGATGATGTGGCGCGGCACCTCGCTGGCACGACCGTTCCTGGACGGCCGGACGATGGTGCAGGCGGGGCATCGGCGCGCGAAGTTCGTCGTTTATCCGATCGCACCACCGCGGTCGGACGGGCTGCAGTTGATCAACTGGATCTGCGACCGCCGGCTGCGCGAGGACGGCCTGGGTGGCGGACTGACGGCGCCGGGGCGCGAGGACTGGAACAAGCCGGGCTCGATCGATGACCTGATGCCGACCTTCGGCGGCTGGCGCTTCCCCTGGCTGGACGTGCCCGGCGTGATCCGGGGCGCGACGCAGCTGCTGGAGTGGCCGATGGTCGACCGCGATCCGCTGCCGCGCTGGCGGCATGGGCGCATCACGCTGCTGGGCGACGCGGCGCACCCGATGTACCCGATCGGCTCGAACGGCGCGACGCAGGCGATCCTCGATGCCGCCGCGATCGCCAGGGCGCTGCGCGAGGAGCGACGCGTGGAGACGGCGCTCGCCAACTACGAGGCCGAGCGCCGGCCGATGTGCGCGCGCATCGTCGAGCTCAATCGGCAGGAGGGGCTGGACTACATCCTCGACATGGTCGAGGAACGCGCGCCGGACGGCTTCGCGCGACTCGAGGACGTGATCGATCCCGCGGAAGTCGATGCCTTCGTCAAGCGCTACAAGGCGGTGGCGGGGCATCGGCAGGCGGCGACGGGGGAGGCCGCGCCGCCTTCGCCCCGCTAGCGCGCGGAACCGGCCCCTTCGTTCCAGTCACCCAAGCGCCCTCCATCGGGGACGAGGGCCGGATTTCATGCTGATCGAGGTGGCAGACGCCGAACAGCGGCTTCCGAAGAATCGCCAGCTTTCCTCACGCAGTTGCAGGAGTGGCGCATGTCCTACCTCCATGTCGAGCAGCCGATGACCTCGGACGAATTCCTTCAATGGCAAGCGCTACAGGAAGAGGCCCATGAACTCATCGATGGTCACCCTCGTCCGCTGCCGCCGCGCGATTCCGCCTTCTTCCGCCTGCTGGTCAATCTGACTTCGGTGATCCAGGCGGCGTCGGGCGAGGAGTCCCCCTGGGCCGCCTGCCTGGGCGCTGAACCCGTGATCGCCACCCGTCTCGATGTGGTCCAGCCGGACGTGTTCTTCGCTCGATCCGACGAATGTCTCTCTCCGGCGTTCGCCTGTACCTTTCCCTCCGCGACGCCCGGCATCGCCGACGCCATGCGTCTGGGCGCCTTACGGCGCATCAACACCATGCAGGAGCTGTTGATCGTCGACCGTGGCACCCGAAGGGTCAGTGTGGAGCGGCGAAACGCGTCCGGCGGATGGACCGCGACCCACCACGAGGCGGGCGGCGAGGTGCGCCTCGATTTCCAAGGGATCGCCTTTCCCGTGGCCGCCGTGTTCGCCGGCCTTGACCAGCCAGATGTCAGGCTCACCCTCGAGGAGTTCTGCGCATGGGAAGACCTTCAGCGACGCAGGCACGAGTTCTTCCACGGCCAGATCCTGGCGATGACCGGCGCTCGCCTCGACCACGGCACGGCGTGCATGAATCTCGCCGCGAGCCTGCATCAGCATCTGCGAGGCAGCCCTTGCCGCGTCTTCTCAGAAAACGCGGCGGTGCTGAATCCCATCGGCACCTACTTCTATCCTGACGTCGTCGTCACCTGCGAGCGGATCAGCGGGCATCAGCGGTGGATGCTGGCGCCCATCCTTGTCATCGAGGTGCTGTCGGTCTCGACGCAACGCTTCGATCGGACCGAGAAGGCGCAGGCCTACTTCCGGATTCCTTCCCTGCGGGAGTACGTGCTGGTCGACCATGTCCGCCGCCGCATCGATCTTCACCGCCGGGAATCCGATGGCCGGTGGTCGCGCCACCCGTCCATCGGCGATGCGCCGCTTCACTTGGAATCCCTGGACCTCACCATTCCCGCCGAGGTCATCTACGAACGTATCGCGGCGAGCAATCAAGCCGCCGCGTAGCCCGTCCTCAACCACCTCGCCCAATCTTCACGCCCGTTGCGGGCCGCGATCCGCGCAGCGTCCTCGTGGTCATACGGCACGCTGATCGACGTCACCCGCCACCCCTGCGCCGTCTTCTCCGCGATGGCATAGCGCGCATCCGGCGAGCCCATCTCCGCGACGTGCGGCTCGGGGTGATCGTCATCCCAGGCCTGCAAGCCCACGCTGCCCGGATTCACCAGCCATTGCCCGCGTGCACTGCGCAGCACCCGAGGAATGTGCGTATGACCGCAACAGACCAGCTCGGATCGCTCCTCGCCGAGGCGTTCGGCGACCTCTTCCGCCGACGCGAGCACCAGGCGTTCGCCGACCTGCGAGTCGAGGAAATACTCGATGTCCCGGCGCGGCGTGCCGTGGCACAGGAACACCTCGCCGGACGGCTTCGCGCGACTCGAGGACGTGATCGATCCCGCGGAAGTCGACGCCTTCGTCAAGCGCTACAAGGCGGTGGCGGGGCATCGGCAGGCGACGATGGGGGAGGCCGCGCCGCCGACACAGGCGCCGACCAACCCCGGATCGTTTTCCTGATCGCAGTCACTCCGACGCCTTCGATCTGGCACCAGCCCTCGATTTACCGCCGATTGATGCGAGAGACAGCAGGCACCAGGATTCGAAGAATCATTGCTCCTCAACAACCCTGTAGGAGCGGTGAATGGCCTACGCACTTCCCGACCGCCTGATGCCGTCCAAGCCGATCCCTCCCTGCGTGCCGCCGGCTCATCCCGGCGAAGCCCAGGAGACTCCCTCCCTTCCATCATGGGCCGCTGTCGAAGACCGCCTGGCCGAACTGGCGGCGATGCCCGCTGATTGGAACGACGACGGCGCGCCGCCGATCTCGGCGATCGCCCTGCAGGTCACCCGGCAGCTCCTGCTCGCGCGGCCAATGCTCATCGGGCTCGGCGACCTGTTCCCGTCGCCCGACGGCGGCGTGCTGATGGAATACATCCGGGGCACCTGGGACCTCACCGTGGAAGTCGGCGTCGACGGAACACTGGAGATCTTCGGCTTCGAGATCGGCGGCACCGGCAAGCTGTATCCCAAGCCCTACCCGGTCATGGACGCCGACTTCCTTCGCGCACTCGACGCCGCAGGAGGCCCCGCATGGCGATGAGCTTGAGCAACGCGGAGGAGCTGCTGTTCCGCCAGGTCCACCCCAGCGGGCTGAACGCTGGATGCCCCTGCAGTTCGTGCTTCATGCCCTCGAAGTCGGACAACGGGCAGTTGTCGGTCGACCGGTCGTCCATCACGACCGCCGAAGGCGCGCATGAGCGCTACACACGTGCTGGCCGGCGGTCGGCTGCGGTTTTCGGCCTGAGCGTCGCCGAATTCCTCGCCTGCGGCATACCGTGCTTCGAGGACCCGACACACGACCATCCGACCTTGCCGGACAACCCGGCTCATGCGCTCGCGGACTTCTCCGCGCACGGTCTCTCGAGCAGGAGGATGGTGGCAAAGGAATTGAAGCGTCTGGCCATCACGCGTGGGCGCTTGTTCGGCGTCTCATGAGCAAAGAAGCCTCTACGGTTCCCCCTCCAGTCGGGGAACGGCAACGGCGTCATCGTCGGTGGCCAAGACCTTCACGCCCCTATCGCGGCGTGGGGCGTGGGCATCGCCGCGATCAAGCCGCGTAGCCCGTCCTCAACCACCTCGCCCAATCCTCACGCCCATTGCGGGCCGCGATCCGCGCAGCGGCTTCGTGGTCATACGGCAGGCTGATCGACGTCACCCGCCATCCCTGCGTCGTCTTCTCCGCGATGGCATAGCGCGCGTCCGGCGAGCCCATCTCCGCGACGTGCGGCTCGGGGTGATCGTCATCCCAGGCCTGCAAGCCCACACTGCCCGGATTCACCAGCCATTGCCCGCGCGCACTGCGCAGCACCCGGGGAATGTGCGTGTGGCCGCAACAGACCAGCTCGGATCGCTCCTCGCCGAGGCGCTCGGCGACATCTTTCGCCGACGCCAGCACCAGGCGTTCGCCGACCTGTGAGTCGAGGAAATACTCGATGTCCCGGCGCGGCGTGCCGTGGCACAGGAACACCTCGTCGTTGAGCCGCAGCGTCGCCGGCAGCGCGCGCAGCCAGTCGAGTTCCGCCTCGCCCAGGCATTCCCGAGCGAAACGGTCCGAGGCACCACCCGGCTTCGCCGCCGTGATCGCCAGCAGCTGCCGCTCATGGTTGCCGGCAATCGTTGGCCAGTCCTGGGACATCAGGTAGCGCCCCGTCTCCAGCGGCAGCAGCGGACCGGACAGGATGTCCCCGAGATTGACGATCGTGTCCACGCCGCGCGCGCGCAGGTCGGCCACGACGGCCTCCAGTGCCGGCAGGTTGCCGTGGATGTCGGACAGCAGGGCGATGCGCATTGGACTCTCCGGTGCTCTCGTTCATCCGCCAGCGACCGGCGAGCGACCGGGCGCCGGGCGCCGCACGCGGCGGCCAACGCAAACGCGAGCTGCAGACAGCGAGCGCCCCGAGCATCCGAGCGCCCCAGCACCCGATCGGCGCCGGGCCCGCAGGGACGCGTCATCTGTGACGGCGATCAGCCTCTGAACTGCCGGGCGTGATGCGCCAGATGATCGTCGATCACCGACGCGATGAAGTAGTACCCGTGGTCATACCCGTCGTGCCGGCGCAGCGTCAGCGGCTGCCCGATCGCCGCACACGCGGATTCGAGCGCCTCCGGGAACAACTGCTCGACCAGGAACCGGTCCGCCAGCCCCTGGTCGACCAGCAGGCCGCCCGGGTACGGCACGCGCGCCTGCGCCTGCATCAGCGCGCTCGCATCGTGCGCGGGCCACGCGTCGCGGTCGTCGCCGAGGTAGCCGGTGAAGGCCTTCACGCCCCACGGGCAACGGCTCGGCGCCGCGATCGGCGCGATGGCCGACACCGACGCGAAGGCGCCCGGATGCCGCAGCGCCAGCGTCAACGCCCCATGCCCGCCCATCGAATGGCCGGCGATCCCGGTCCGCGCCGCGTCCAAGCCCAACTCGGCCTGCACCTGCGGGATGAGCTCCTTCATCAGGTAGCTCTCCATGCGCCAGTGCGTCGCCCAGGGCGCCTGCGTCGCATCGAGGTAAAAGCCCGCGGCGATGCCGAAATCCCAGGACGCGGTCGCCCCCGGCAGCGCGCTGACGGCCTCGCCGCGCGGGCTGGTGTCCGGCATCAGCAGCGCCAGGCCCAGTGCAGCGGCCTGGCGCTGGGCGCCGGCCTTCATGGTGAAGGTCTCCTCGGTGCAGGTCAGCCCCGCGAGGAACACCAGCAGGCCCTTCGCCGCGCGCGCCCCGCCTGGCGGCAGGTACAGCGCGAAGCGCATCGGCAGGCCGATCTCGACCGAGTCGTGGCGGTGGAAACGCTGCACGCCGCCGAAGCTGGCGTGCTCGCTGAGCAATTCAAAAGTCATGGCTGAATCCTGGTCCGTTTCGGCGATCAAGGTGCGATCAGAGCGCAAGCGAGGCGCGACCCGAGCCCCATCGAGCGCGTTCGAGCGCGGTCGTCACACGCTCAGCGCGCCGCCCTCACCGCCGCTTCCAGCGCGTCGATGAACACCGCGCCGACGTCGAAACCGGTCTGTTCCATGATTTCCTGGAAGCAGGTCGGGCTGGTCACGTTGAGCTCGGTCATCTTGTCGCCGATCACGTCCAGCCCCACCAGCAGCAGCCCGCGCGCGGCGAGCACCGGCGCCAGCGCCTCGGCGATGCGGCGGTCGTCGTCGGTCAGCGGCTGGGCCACGCCCTTGCCGCCGGCGGCCAGGTTGCCGCGCACCTCGGTGCCCTGCGGGATGCGCGCCAGCGAGTACGGCACCGGCTTACCGCCAATCAGCAGGATGCGCTTGTCGCCCTGGACGATCTCCGGCACGAAGCGCTGCACCATCACCGACTGCGCGCCGTTCTTGTTCAGCGTCTCGATGATGCTGCCCAGGTTCAGCGCGTCGGCCTTGACGCGGAAGATGCCCATGCCGCCCATGCCGTCCAGCGGCTTGAGGATGATGTCCTGATGCTCCGCATGGAAGGCCCGGATCGCGGCGGCGGAGCGCGTCACCAGCGTCGGCGCGATGAACTGCGGGAACTCCAGGATCGCCAGCTTCTCCGGATGGTCGCGCAGCGACGCGGCCTTGTTGAACACGCGCGCGCCTTCGCGCTCGGCCTGCTCCAGCAGGTGGGTCGCGTAGAAGAACTCCGAATCGAAGGGCGGGTCCTTGCGCATCAGCACCGCGTCGACATCGGCCAGCGCCAGGTCCCGCGTCGCGGTGACCTCGTGCCACACGGCGAGCTTCGTGCCGGCCTGGCTGGCGGCGGCTTCCGGCGTCAGCGTCAGCTGCCGGGCCGCATGCGCCGTCACCCGGCCGCCGCTGACCCACAGCAGGTCGGGCACCTCGCACACCCACAGCTCGTGTCCGCGCCGGGCGGCCTCCCGCATCATCGCGAAGGTGGAGTCCTTGTAGGTGTTGAACGTGGACAGCGGGTCGGCGACGAACAGCAGTTTCATGGACAGGGCTTTCGACAAGGGATTCGGCAAACGCCGGCAATTCGGCGGCAGTTCGGGCAATTCGGGCAATTCGGGCAATTCGGCGGCGAGGCCGGGGATTTCGGCAGGGCCCTTCGGACCTCGGGCATGAACTCCCTCTCCCGCTTGCGGGAGAGCGCAGGGGTGAGGGCCAGCCCCCTAGGCAGGATCACTGCCTGGGAGCGGCCCGGAAGTGTTGCACCAAAAGAGAAACCGCACCGGCGACCACGCCCCAGAACGCCGAGCCGATGCCCAGCAGGCTCAGCCCCGACAGCGTGACCAGGAAGGTCAGGATCGCGGCGTCGCGATGACGCTCATCCTTCAGCGCGGCCGACAGCCCTCCGGCGATCGTGCCCAGCAGCGCCAGTCCCGCCACCGCCGCGATCAGCTCGCGGGGGAAGGCGGTCAGCAGGCCCACCACCGCGCCGCCGGCCAGGCCGATGGCGATGTAGAACAGGCCCGCCATCGCCGACGCCGTGTAGCGCCGGGCCGGATCCTCGTGCGCCTCGCGGCCCATGCAAATGGCCGCGGTGATCGCCGCCAGGTTGAACGCATAGCCGCCGAACGGCGCGAAGACCACCGAGGCCAGGCCGGTGGCGGCGATGCTCGCCGACACCGGCGTCTGATACCCCGACGCCCGCTGCGCCGCGACGCCGGGCAGGTTCTGCGAAGCCATCGTGACGAGGAACAGCGGCAGCGCCACGCCGACCAGCGCGGGCAGCGAGAACGCCGGCGTGACCCAGACCGGCATCGCCCAGCCCCACTCGACGGCCTCGAGATGCAGCCGGCCCTGCGAGGCCGCGACGGCGACGCCGGCGAGCAGCACCAGCGGCGTCGCGTAGCGCGGCAGGAAGCGGCGGGCCGCGACGTAGACGAGCGCCATCGTGAGGACCATCGCGGGCGCGGTCTTCGTGGCGAGCACGGCGTCGAGCCCGAATCGCGCCAGCACGCCGGCCAGCAGCGCGGAGGCGATGGCGATGGGGATGCGGTCCATGATCCGTTCGAACCAGCGGGTCGCACCGGCGATGAGGATCAGCGTGCCGCAGACGATGAACGCGCCGACGGCCTCGGGCATGGAGATGCCGGACACGCCGGCCAGCAGCGCCGCGCCGGGCGTCGACCAGGCGGTGAGGACGGGCTGGCGCGTCCACAGCGACAAGCCCAGGCTGGTCAGTCCCATGCCCAGCCCGAGCGCCCAGATCCAGGAGCTGGTCTGGGCCGGCGTCGCGCCGAGCGCCTGCGCGGCCTGGAACACGATGGCCACCGAGCTGGTGAAGCCCACGAGCACGGCCACGAAGCCCGCGACCGCGGCGGAGAGGGACAGGTCTTGCAGCCAGCGTTTCATGACGCGAAGCATAACGACCGCGCCCCGCGTCCCTGCGACCGTCAGATCTCGACCTTCGACCCCAGTTCCACGATCCGGTTGGTCGGCAGGTGCAGGAAGTCGGCCGCCGCGGCCGCGTTGCGGTGCATGCTCGCGAAGAGCTTCTCCCGCCACAGCGCCATGCCTGAGCCGATGGTCGGGATGACGATGTCGCGCGACAGGAAGTAGCTGGTCTCCATCTCGTCCAGGTGGACGCCGCGCTGCTCCAGCAGCTTGAGCGCGTCCGGCACGTCCGGTTCGTTCTTGAATCCGAAGTGCAGCGTCACCTGCCAGCAGTCGTTGTCCAGGCTCTCGACCTCGACACGTCTCTCGAAGCCGATCCACGGCACCTCGTGATGCTTGACGCTGACGAACAGGTTCTGCTCGTGCAGCACCTTGTTGTGCTTGAGGTTGTGCAGCAGCGCATTGGGCGTGACGCCCTGCTCCGCCGACAGGAACACCGCGCTGCCCTGCACCCGCGTCGGCGGGTTGATGAACACCGCCTCGAGGAAGCTCTTCAGGTCGATCGCGTCCTCGCGCAGCTTGTCCGACAGCAGCCGGCGGCCCTGCTTCCAGGTCAGCATCAGCGTGAACATGCCGAAGCCGATCAGCAGCGGGAACCAGCCGCCGTGGGCGATCTTCAGCAGGTTGGAGGCCAGGAAGGTCGCGTCGATGACGAAGAACGCGCCGGTCGCGAGCACGCACAGCCACAGCGGATAACGCCAGCCGAAGCGGATCACGAAGAAGGTCATGACCGTGGTGATGGTCATGTCGATGGTCACCGCCACGCCGTAGGCGCCGGCCAGCTTGCTGGACGAGCCGAAGAAGGCCACGGCCACGACGACGAAGGCGAACAGGCCCCAGTTGACGAAGGGCACGTAGATCTGGCCGATGTCCCGCACCGAGGTGTGCACGATGCGCATGCGCGGCAGCAGCCCGAGCTGCACCGCCTGCTTGGTCACCGAGAAGGCCGCCGTGATCAGCGCCTGCGAGGCCACGATCGCCGCCAGCGTCGCCAGCACGAACAGCGGGATCTCCGCCCAGCCCGGCGCCAGCAGGAAGAAGGGGTTCTTGATCGCTTCCGGCCGGTCCAGCAGCAGCGCACCCTGGCCGAAATAGTTCAGCGTCAGCGCCGGCATCACGAAGCTGTACCAGGCGATGCGGATCGGCTGCTTGCCGAAGTGGCCCAGGTCCGCGTACAGCGCCTCGCCGCCGGTCACCACCAGCACCACCGCTCCCAGCGCGACGAAGGCGATCCAGCCGTAGTGCGCGCAGAACTCGATCGCCCACATCGGGTTGATGGCCTGCAGCACATGCGGATTGCCGACGATCTTGGGGATGCCCAGCAGCGCCAGCGAGGTGAACCACACCAGCATCACCGGCCCGAAGGCCTTGCCCACGCCGCCGGTGCCGAAGCGCTGGACCGCGAACAGCCCCGCCAGCACCACCAGGGAGATCGGCACCACCGCGTCGTGGTACTGCGGCGCGTAGACCTCGATGCCCTCGACCGCCGAGAGCACCGTCATCGCTGGCGTGATGACCGCGTCGCCGAAGAAGATCGCCGTGCCGAAGAGCCCCACCAGCATCAGCCCGCGCCGCAGCGTGGGTTTCTCGCGCACGGCGGTGGTGGCCAGCGCCAGCATCGCGATCAGGCCGCCTTCGCCGTTGTTGTCCGCGCGCAGGATCAGCAGCACGTACTTGAAGGAGACCACGATGGTCATGGTCCAGAACAGCAGCGACAGCACCCCGAGGATGTTGTCGTGCGTCATGGGGACGTGCGCGCCGTGGAAGACTTCCTTGAGCGCGTACAGGGGGCTGGTGCCGATGTCGCCGTAGACAACACCGAGGGCGCCGATGGTCAGCCCGGCCAGGACGGCCGGCGAGCGGGGCGCATTGTGTGAACTCACGAAAGGCGCGGCGGCCGCCCGGGCCGCCGGAAGTCGAAAGCGCGTATTGTCTGCCTTCCGTTGTGCAGTGCGTCAATCGCCACTCCCGCCGTTGCGGGGGCGGGCTTGACGGACGGCGGCGGTTGCGCTTGGACCGGGAAATCCGGCCCCGGCGCGACCGCCCGCCAGCCACCGTCTCCCGACGGCGCCGGCGGCACGCCGTTCACTGGAACACGTAGCTGGCGCCGACGGTGAAGCGGCGGCCCAGCAGGTTGGTCGCGCCGGTGTCGTAGTAGCTCAGCACCGTCGGGATGCCGTTGGCGCGGTCGTAGTCGTTGGTGAGGTTCACCACGCTGGCCGACAGCGTCAGGCCCTTGATGCCGCGGTAGGAGCCGCCCAGGTCGATGGTGCGGTCCCGGCCGACCCGGCAGCGGTTCAGGTTGCTCAGGAAGGCCCGCTGCGCCGCGGTCAGCGACGAGCAGACGGTGCTCGACAGCGGATCCGCGTGGTTGAAGCGCAGCCAGGCCCCCGCCTGATCGGTGTCCCACTTGAAGGTGGCGCTGGCCCGGGTCTTGGAGATGTCCGACACCGTCGTGCCCACCTGGTGCTGCACCGCCTGGCCTTTCACCACCACCTGGTCGTAGCGCGCCGTGTAGGTGCCGTTGACGTTCAGGCTGAACTTGCCCCAGGCCGTCGGCGGCAGCCGCAGGTTCAGGTCGTAGTCGATGCCCGAGGTCTTGGTCCACTCGTTGTTGCCGTACTGGCGCACCAGCATGATGATCGGCCCGCTGTTGTCCACGCCCGGCAGCCAGGTCTGCGGATTGGGATCTCGCACGACCTGCGTGTTGCCCGCCGGGTTGGCGTTGTAGTCGTCCATGATGTCCACGCCGCGCTGCGAGCGGATCTCGTTCTTGCGGTGGAAGTACCAGCCGTCGATCGCCAGGTCCGCGTACTGGCTCGGCGTGAAGATCATCCCGAAGGTGAAGGAATTGGACTTCTCCGGCTGCAGGTCCGGATTGGCGCTGATCACCGTCGGCAGGCTGCCCGGGCTGGTGGTGCCCGACGGCACCGCGGTGAAGCCCAGCACGTTGCAGTCGCGGTTGTTGGACACCGGCGCCTTGCTCACCGGCGCGTTCGGGTTGCTGGTGTCGCAGCGCAGGCTGTCGAAGACGCGGCGCTCCTGGAAGCTGTGGAAGGACAGCGCGAAGGAGTTGCCGATCTGCGAGATCGCCGGCGCGCGGAAACCGGTGGCCGCCGTGCCGCGGAAGACCATCAGCGAGGGCAGCGCCGTCCACTTGAAGCCGGCCTTGCCGGTGGTGCTGTTGCCGAAGTCGTCGTAGTGCTCGTAGCGCGCCGCGGCCTGCAGCTCCAGCTGCTTGACCACCGGCAGGCTCAGCTCGGTGAACGCGGCGTAGGACTTGCGGCTGCCCGAGGCGCCATTGGCCACCAGGCCGATGTAGTCACCGGTCGCGTAGACGTCATCGGGAATCGCCTCCAGCTTTTCCTTGCGCAGCTCGGTGCCGATGGCGATGGCCGCCCGGCCGCCGGGCAGGTCGAACAGCTCGCGGCTGCCGCGCACGTCCCAGGAGACCAGGCGCGACTTGCCCTCGTTGTAGGCCGTCGACGACACGCTGTTGATCGCCTCGCGCGAGTTGGGCTTGCCGAAGCGGTAGCTGCCGTTGGCGATCGCGGCGTTGAGCAGCGAGCTGCGCACCCGGCCTTCCTGGAAGCGCTCGTTGTCGTTCTGGCTGAACAGGATCGCGGTGTCGAAGTCCCAGCCGAAGGCGGTGCCCTCCAGGCCCGCGGTCAGGCGCGTGGAGCGCAGCACGTTGATGTCGCCGGTGGGCAGGTCCTCGAAGCGGTAGATCAGCTGCACCTGCTGCGGGTTGGCGGTACCGTTGGTCGGGTTGTCCGGGTGGCCGACGGGCAGGATGATCGCGTTCTGGCGCAGGAAGCTGCCGTCGAGCTTGGGCCAGGTCGTCGCGACCGGGTTGCCCGAGGTGACCAGCGAGGTGGTCATCGCATAGGGCGCGCGCTGCTCCACCGTCTTGGTCTTGGACACCATCAGGTCCGCATAGGCGGTCAGCGCGTCGTTGATCGCGAAGGTGCCGCGCACCATGCCGCTGGTGCGGTCCTGTTTGGCGACGACCTCGTCCGCATCGTCCAGGCTGAAGCGGCACATGCCGGTGGGCAGCGAGGCCGTGGTGGGCAGGAAACCCGCCGGCCGGTTCGGCACGCCCTGGCCGACGGTGCGCTCGGGCGGGCAGCCCGACAGCGTGCCCAGGTAATTCACCCCCGACAGGTTGCTGTTGGCGACGTTGATGCCATTGATCGAGGTGGTGCCGGTGAGGCTGGTCGGCACACGGTAGTAGTTGCCGTAGAACGAGGCCGAGGAGTCCGGCGTGAAGCGCGCCAGCGAGCCGTTGCTGGTCAGGTACTGGTTCTGCAGCGCCAGGTTGCCGCGGTCCTTGAGCTCGTTGGCCATCACGCTGTCGCGCTTGGAGACTTCCAGGCCGCCGAAGACGTTGAAGCGCTGCGTGTCCAGGTTGCCGAAGCCGAAGGTCAGGGACCCGTTCTTCGTCGCGCCGACGCCGCGGTCGTTGGCGCCGTAGGAGGCGCTGCCCTCGATGCCCTGGTAGTCCTTGCGCAGGATGTAGTTGACGACGCCGGCCATCGCGTCCGAGCCGTACATCGCCGAGGCGCCGTCCTTCAGGATGTCGATGCGCTCGATCGCCTCCTTGGGGATGGTGTTGACGTTGATCATCGAGCCGCGGCCGAAGTTCACGTCCACCGCCGCCACCGGCGCGGTGCGGCGGCCGTTGATCAGGATCAGCGTGCCCTGGGAGCCGAAGCCGCGCAGCGAGATCGTCGACACGCCGCCGACGAAGCCCGAGGCCGCGCCGTCGCCGATCGAGCCGATGTCCACCGCGGAATTCGCACGCAGCAGCTCTTCGACGTTGGCATAGCCGGAGTTGCGGATCTGCTCGCGGGTGATACTTTGGACCACCGACGGCGTCTCCTTGTCGGTGCGCTTGATCAGCGTGCCGGTGATTTCCACCCGCTCCAGCTTCTTCGCATCGTCCGAGGGTGCGGACGGGGTGGGGGTCGCGGCCTGCGGGGCCGGGGACTGGGCCTGGGACGGGCTGGCCAACGCCAGGGCCGCTGCGGCGGCGGCCCACTGCAGGACGTGCAGGCGTTGCGGACGGGAAAAACGACGGACCATGTGGCAATCACTCCTGTGACAAGACTCGGGGGAGGCGTGCGTCACGGTAAGGAGCGGTTCCCGATGGCCCATGAAGCTTTGTGATGGACTTGTGAACCTCAGGTTATGAATGCGTCATCGACCTCCCCCGAAGCCGCTGAACACTTCGTGATGCGGCGCATGTCGCTGCGGCATGCGCGGGTGCTGCTGGCGCTGCGCGACACCGGCAACATCAGCGCCGCCGCCGATCTGCTGCATGTCACCCAGCCCGCGGTGAGCAAGACGCTGGCGGAGCTGGAGCAGGGGCTGGGACAAACCCTGTTCGTGCGGCGCGGACGCAACATGCAGCCGACGCCGCTGGGCCGGCGGCTGCTGGTGCTGGCCGTCAAGCTCGACGCCGATCTGCAGCGGGCCGCCGGCGATGTCGCCACGATGGTGCGCGGCGCGTCCGGCGAGGTGCGCATCGGTGCGACCAACGCAGCGCTCGCACGCTTGTTGCCCATCGCGATCACCGCGATGAAGGGCGAGAACCCCGGCGTCACGGTGAGCGTGCGCACCCACGCGCTGCGCTCGCTCTTCACCGACCTGCTGGCGGGCACGCTGGACCTGGTCGTCGCCCGGGCGATGCCGCAGGACGAGCCGCTGGGCCTGGCGCGGGTGGCCCTGACGCCGCAGCCGGAGGTGCTGACGATGAGCGCGCAGCATCCGCTGGCGCGCACGCCCCGGCTGAGCTGGGAGGTGCTGAGCCGTCAGCGCTGGATCTGGCAGCTGCCGGGCACGCGCACCCGTCTGCTGATGGACCGGCTCTGGCAGGAGATGGGCCTGGCGCCGCCGACCGACCTGATCGAGAGCGGCGACGCGATGCTGGCGCTGAGCCTGATGCGCGAGATGCCGCTGGTCGCGGTGATGACCCAGGACATGGCGGTGGCGGCGGCCAAGCGCGGCGTGGTGGTCCTGCTGCCGCACACGGTGGACCTGGGACTCGGGCCGATGAGCGTCTGGCATCTGCCGGACACGCAGGGCGAGGCGGTCGACCGCTTCAAGCAGCTGCTGGTGGAGGCCGCGCGCCCGGAGGGCGGCGCGGCCGGCGCTCAGGCGTAGTCCTCGGCGTCCGGATCGGTGGTCTCGAGCTCGTAGCTCGCCGCCAGCATCGCCAGGCGGCCGATCACGCCATACATGTAGAAGCGGTTGGGCGCGCTGGCGCCGGGCTTCTCGCCCGGCGCGGGCAGGTGCGACGAATGCGCGAAGGCCAGCGGCACGAAGCTCGAGCCCGGCGCGTTCAGGTTCTCGTCCTCGGCCCGGTCCGCATGCACGCGGTAGAAGCCGCCGACGACGTAGCGGTCCATCATGTAGACCACCGGCTCGGCCACCGCCTCGTGGATGCGCTCGTGCGTGGCCACGCCTTCCTGCACCAGCACCTGGGACAGCGCCGGCACGCCCTGCAGCTTCGCCAGCTTCTCGCGCGCCTTGATCGCCAGCGCCTCGAGGTCCTTGGCGTCGCGGATGGTCATCACGCCCAGGCCATGGGTGCCGGCATCGGGCTTGACCACGACGAAGGGCTTCTCGTTGATGCCGTATTCCTTGTACTTGCGGCGGGTGCGGGTGAGCGTCGCGTCCACCTGCGCCTGCAGCGCGTCCAGCCCGGCGCCGGTGTTGAAGTCCAGGCCGTCGACCGCGACCGAATGCGGATAGATCAGCCACGGGTCCATGCCCAGCAGCTTGGCGAACTTCTTGGACACCTCCTCGTAGGCGCGGAAGTGCTGGCTCTTGCGGCGCTGCGCCCAGCCGGCGTGCAGCGGCGGCAGCAGGTACTGCTCGTGCAGGTGGGTGAGCGGGTCGGGGATGCCGGCCGACAGGTCGTCGTTCAGCAGGATGGTGCAGGGATCGAAGTCCTTGAGCATCAGCCGCGAGCGCTGGCGCACCAGCGGCTCCAGCGTCAGCGCGCTGCCGTCGGGCAGCGCGACGGTGGTCGGCTCCTTGATCGACTCGTCCAGCGAGCCCAGCCGCACGTTCAGGCCGGCCATCGAGAAGATGCGCACCAGCGTCGCCAGGTTGGACAGGTAGAAGCTGCCGCGGTTCTTCGCCTCGGGCACCAGCAGCAGGTTCTTGGCCTCGGGGCAGATCTTCTCGATCGCCGCCATCGCCGCCTGGACCGCCAACGGCAGCATTTCGGGCGTCAGGTTGTTGAAGCCGCCCGGGAACAGGTTGGTGTCCACCGGCGCCAGCTTGAAGCCGGCATTGCGCAGGTCCACCGAGCTGTAGAAGGGCGGCGTGTGCTCCATCCACTCGAGCCGGAACCAGCGTTCGATCGCCGGCATCGACTCGAGCACGCGCTGCTCCAGTTCATTGATGGGCCCGGTCAGGGCGGTGATGAGGTGAGGGACCATGATGGGCGGCGCCTGGACAGCCTGTGGGGCGGGTCTTCGGATTCTAGGCACGCCCACATGGGGGCTGTCCGCCCCATCTCAAGGGGAGGCCTCAGGGGGTGCCGTACCCGCCACCGCCCGGGGTGCGGATGACGAAGACATCCCCCGGCGCCATCTCCACCTGGCCGATGTGGCCGAGCGCCTCGACCCGCCCGTCGGCGCGTTCGACCCGGTTCTCCCCCACAGCGCCCGGCGACCCGCCCGCCATGCCGAAGGCGCCGGCGCCGCGGCCGTTGCTCAGGATCGAGGCCGTCATCGGCGTCAGGAAGCGGATGCGGCGCTCGCCCCCCTGCCCGCCCTGCCAGCGGCCGGCGCCCGCCGAATCCTGGCGGATCGCGTAGCTGTCCAGCCGCACCGGGAAGCGGAACTCCAGCACCTCGGGATCGGTCAGCCGGGAGTTGGTCATGTGCGTCTGCACGACGGAGGTGCCATCGAAGCCGGGCCCGGCGCCAGAGCCGCCGGAGATGGTCTCGTAGTACTGGTGGGTCGCGTCGCCGAAGGTGAAGTTGTTCATCGTGCACTGGCCGGCGGCCATCACGCCCAGCGCGCCATACAGCGCGTTGGTCACGCACTGGGAGGTCTCCACGTTGCCCGCCACCACCGCCGCCGGATGACGCGGGTTGAGCATGCAGCCCTCGGGCACGATCACGTCGATCGGCTTGAGGCAGCCGGCGTTGAGCGGGATCGCGTCGTCCACCAGCGTGCGGAACACATAGAGCACCGCCGCCATCGTGATCGACTTGGGCGCATTGAAGTTGTTGGGCTGCTGGGCGCTGGTGCCGGTGAAGTCCACCGTCGCGCGTCGCGCCGCCGCGTCCACCGTCACCTTCACCTGGATGCGGGCGCCGTTGTCCAGCGGCAGCGTGAATGCGCCGTCCTTCAGCACCGAGATGACGCGCCGCACCGACGCCTCGGCGTTGTCCTGCACGTGCTGCATGTAGGCCTCGACGGTGGCGCGGCCGAACTGCGTGACCATCGCCTGCAGTTCCTGCACGCCCTTCTCGTTCGCTGCCACCTGTGCGCGCAGGTCGGCCAGGTTCTGCGCCGGATTGCGGCTCGGATGCGGCCCGGAGCGCAGCAGCGCCTGCAGTTCGGCCTCACGCAAGCGGCCCTGCGCGACCAGCTGGAAGTTGTCGATCAGCACGCCCTCCTCGGTGATGTCCCGGGAGAACGGCGGCATCGAACCCGGCGTGATGCCGCCGATGTCGGCATGGTGACCGCGGCTGGCGACGAAGAAGCCGGGGCGGACATCGTCCTCGTCCAGGAAGACCGGCGTGACGACGGTGATGTCGGGCAGGTGCGTGCCGCCGTGGTACGGGTCGTTGAGCACGTAGACGTCGCCTCGCGCCATGTCCGGGTTGCGCTCGATCACCGAGCGGATGGACTCGCTCATCGAGCCCAGGTGCACCGGCATGTGCGGCGCGTTGGCGATCAGCTGGCCCCGGCCGTCGAAGAGCGCGCAGCTGAAGTCCAGTCGCTCCTTGATGTTGACCGAGTGCGCCGTGTTCTGGAGCCGCAGCCCCATCTGCTCGGCGATGTTCATGAAGAGGTTGTTGAAGACCTCCAGCACGACCGGGTCGGCCTCGGTGCCGAGCGCGCGGGTGCGGGCGCGCTCGCGGACGCGCGTCAGCAGCAGGTCGCCCGAGGGCTGCAGCTCGGCGCGCCAGCCCGCGTCCACGACGGTCGTCGCATTGCGCTCGGCGACGATCGCCGGGCCATCGATGCGGGCGCCCGGTCTCAGCGCATCGCGATGATGCAGCTCGGCGTCGCGCCAGCCGGCCGGCTGGTCGTCGGCCAGGCAGTACATGCGCACGCGCTCCAGCGGTCTTGGATGATGGGTGCTGGCGATGCCGGCCTCGGCCGGCGTCTCCAGCGTCGCACCGGCGGCGAGCGCCTCCACCGACACCGCCTCGATCACCAGCGTGCGGTCCGGCATCAGGAAGGCGAAGCGCCGGCGATACGCCTGCTCGAAGGCCTCGCGGATCGCGCCGATCGCAGCGGGGGCCGGGCCGTCCAGCGGCAGCGGGCAGCTCAGCGCGGTGTCGGTGCCTTGGTAGCGGACCTGCGCCCGTGCGATCGTGCGCAGCGCGCCGTCGGGCACGCCCTGCGACGCCAGCTCGCCGCCCGCCTGCGTCGCCAGCGACCGTGCGGTCTCGCGCGCCGCGGCCAGGCCATCCTCGTCCAGCGGGCGCTCGATCGAGGCCTCGCGCATCGCGGTCTGGTCGGCCAGCCCCATGCCGTAGGCGCTGAGCACGCCCGCAAACGGATGGGCCAGGATGCGCGTCATGCCGAGCGCGTCGGCAACCAGGCAGGCCGCCTGGCCGCCGGCGCCGCCGAAGCACTGCAGCGTGTAGCCGGTGACGTCGTAGCCGCGCGCCACCGAGATCCGCTTGATCGCGTTGGCCATCGCGCCGACGGCGATCTGCAGCGCGCCAGCGGCCGCGTCCTCGGCCGTCATCGGCTTGCCGGCCGCAGACATCTGCCCGGCCAGGTCGGCGAAGCGGGCGCGGACAACCTCGCCGTCGAGCGCCTGGTCCGCGGCCGGGCCGAAGACCTTGGGGAAATGCGCCGGCTGGATGCGGCCCAGCATCACGTTCGCATCGGTGGTGGCCAGCGGACCGCCGCGCCGGTAGCTGGCCGGACCGGGATTGGCGCCGGCCGACGCCGGCCCCACCCGCAGCCGCGCGCCGTCGAAGGCGATCACCGAGCCGCCGCCCGCCGCCACCGTGTGGATGCTCATCATCGGCGCGCGCATGCGCACGCCGGCGACCTCCGTATCGAAGGCGCGTTCGAATTCGCCGGCGAAGTGGCTGACGTCGGTCGAGGTGCCGCCCATGTCGAAACCGATGACCTTGTCATGGCCGGCCGCCTGCGCGGTGCGCACCATGCCGACGATGCCGCCGGCCGGGCCGCTCAGAATCGCATCCTTGCCCTGGAAGCGGCGCGCCTCGGTCAGGCCACCGGAGCTCTGCATGAAGAACAGCCGCACGCCCGGCATCTCGGCCGCGACCTGGTCGACGTAGCGGCGCAGGATCGGGCTCAGGTAGGCGTCGACCACGGTGGTGTCGCCGCGCGGGATCAGCTTCATCAGCGGGCTGACCTCGTGCGAGACCGAGATCTGCGTGAACCCGACCGCCTGCGCCAGGCGCTTGGCGGCCAGCTCATGCTCGGGGGCGCGCCAGCCGTGCAGGAACACGATGGCGCAGGCGCGCAGGCCGGCGTCGAAGGCCGATTGCAGGTCGACGCGCAGCGCGGCCTCGTCCAGCGGTCTGATCTCCACGCCCTGGGCGTCGACGCGCTCATCGGCCTCGATCACTCGCTCGTAGAGCAGCTCAGGCAGCTGGATGTGGCGCTCGAAGAGCTTGGGCCGCGCCTGCGTCGCGATGCGCAGCGCGTCGCGGAAGCCACGCGTCGTCACCAGCAGCGTGCGGTCGCCGCGGCGCTCGAGCAGCGCGTTGGTCGCGACCGTCGTGCCCATCTTCACGCAGTCGACGAGCGCGGCGGTGATCGCTTCGCCCGGCTTCAGGCCGAGCAGGCGACGGATGCCTTCGACCGCGGCATCGCGGTAGTGCTCGGGGTTCTCGGACAGCAGCTTGAGCGTGTGCAGCGTGCCATCGGGCGCGCGGCCGACCAGGTCGGTGAAGGTGCCGCCGCGGTCGATCCAGAACTGCCAGCGATCGGGGGTGGGAGTGGCTTGCATCGTGAGGTCCAGGAGGTCCGTTCCAGCATCCGGCATCCAGCGCCGGGCGCCCGTGATTTGAGGGGTTCGGGCCGCTCAGGCGGCGGCCGGCGCCAGCTCGCGGCCGCGGGTTTCCGGCAGCACCAGCGCCGCCAGGATCACCAGCCCGTAGCACAGCGCCGCCATCCAGCCCAGCGTCTGCCCCAGCGGGTACTGGGTGCTGAAGTGGCCAATCAGCGCCGGGCACGCGGCGCCGAGCGCCCGCCCGATGTTGTAGCAAAAGCCCTGGCCGGAGCCGCGCACGTCGCTGGGGAAGAGCTCGGCCAGGAAGGCGCCCATGCCGGAGAAGATCCCGGACAGGAAGAAACCCAGCGGGAAACCAAGCACCAGCATCGCCGCGTCGGTGATCGGCATCTGGGTGTAGGCCAGTACCAGCACGCCGCCCATCAGCGCGAACAGCATGAAGCAGCGGCGTCTTCCAATGGCATCGCAGAGCCAGGCGCTGGTCAGGTAACCGGCGAAGGAGCCGGCGATCAGCACCAGCAGGTAGCCGCTGGTGCCCAGCACCGAGAGCTGCCGCTCGGTCTTCAGGAAGGTCGGCAGCCAGGTGGTCACCGAGTAGTAGGCGCCCTGCATGCCGGTGGCCAGCAGGCTCGCCAGCACCGTGTTGCGCAGCAGCTCGGGCGAGAAGATGCGCAGGAAGTTGGCGCGCTGCCCGCGCGCCTTGGCACGCGCCTGCTCGGCCAGGTAGACCGGCGGTTCGTCGAGGTTGCGGCGGATATAGAGGATCAGCAGCGCCGGCAGGATGCCGATCCAGAACAGCACCTTCCAGGCGGTCTCCGGCGGCAGCACCGAGTACAGCCCCCAGAACGCCAGCGCCGAGGCCGCCCAGCCGATCGCCCAGCTGCTCTGCACCAGGCCGGCGGCCTTGCCGCGGTGCCTGGCGTTGATCGTCTCGGCGATCAGCACCGAGCCCACCGCCCACTCGCCGCCCATGCCGAAGCCCTGCATCGCGCGGGTGAAGAAGAGCTGCTCGAAGGAGGTGGTGAAGCCGCTGAGGAAGGTGAACAGCGCGAACCACAGCACCGTCCACTGCAGCACGCGCACCCGGCCGAAGCGGTCGGCCAGGACGCCCGCCGCCCAGCCGCCGACGGCCGAGGTCAGCAGCGCCCCGGTGGCGATCGCGCCGGCCTGGCCCTTGCTCATGCCCCAGGCCGCGATCAGCGTCGGGATGAGGAAGGTGTAGATCATGTAGTCGAAGCCGTCGACGGCATAGCCGGCGAAGGTCGCGGTCAGCGTGCGCCGCTCGGGGGGCGTGGTGTCTCGGAGCCACATGGTGTCGTCTTTCTTCGATGCCGGCGACGCGCGCCGGCGGGGGACGGAGACGGTCGTCGCCTCGCGTGCGGGGCGGGCGGCGGCCGGGACGGTACTGCGGAGACAGGCGGATCGCGGCGGGAACTCAGGCCGCGAGCAACGCGCGATTCAGGAGATCGGTGACCAGCATGTGCCCCGGCGCATGGGTGATGCAGAACGGCGGACGCGCCGTGGCGATCGCCGACTGCGGCGTGACGCCGCAGGCCCAGAACACCGGCAGCTCGCCGTCGCGCACGTCGACGGCGTCGCCGTAGTCCGGCGTCGCGAGGTCGCGGATGCCGATGCGCGCGGGATCGCCCAGGTGCAGCGGCGCGCCGTGCACCTGCGGCAGGCGCGAGGTGATCTGCACCGCGCGGATCGCGTCGGCGGCCGTCAGCGGCCGCATCGAGACCACCGTCGGCCCGCGGAAGACGCCGGCGGGCGTCGTCTCGATGCTGGTGCGGTACATCGCGACATTGCGGCCCTGCTCGACGTGCCGCAGCGGGATGCCCTCGGCCAGCAGCGCATGCTCGAAGGAGAACGAGCAGCCGATGGCGAAGGCGACCAGGTCCTCGCGCCACCAGCGCGTGACATCGACCGGTTCATCGATCAGCTCGCCGTCCCGCCAGACGCGGTAGCGCGGCAGGTCGGTGCGCAGGTCGAGGTCGGCGCCCAGCGCCGCCAGGAACGGACTTCCGGGCTCGCTCACGCCGAGCAGCGGGCAGGCTTTCGGGTTCAGCGCGCAATAGCGGCGGAAGTCCTCGGCCAGGTCCGCCGGCAGGATCGCCAGGTTGGCCTGCACGTGGTCGCTGGCCAGGCCGCTGGTGTGGCCGCTGAAGCCGCCATGGCGCGCGGCGAGGCGCACCTCGAGCGCGCTGGACGCGGCGTCCAGGACGGGAAGATCGGCGGCGGGATCGAGGCGGGCGGTCGGCTGGTTCATGGCGGGATCGCGAAGGCTGTCGGGCGATGCGACGCATTGTGGGAGTCGCCCACCCGCTCGATCCAATGGAAATTTTGCGCGTCGCTTCATCGATTTTTTCGATGACGCAAGTAGCGATTCCGCTTAGCGCCGCGCGGGGGGCGATGTCATGCGGGGTTTCCCGGACGGACGCTGGCGCGCGACGTAGTCGAGCGCGGAGTCGAGCACCGACTCGGTGAGCTGCGAGCTGGGATCCTCGCGGTAGCTCGCGTGCAGGGGCAGCGGCACCAGCTCGGCATCGCTGCGCAGCACGCGCAGCGAGAGCCGCTTCGCCAGCTGCTCCGCCACCGCCACCGGCAGCGTCGCGATGCCGAAGCCGCCCTCCACCAGCTGGACCATCGCCGAGATCGACGAGATCGCATGCACGCGGCGCAGCGGCAGGCCCGACTCCTGGAACATCTGCAGCAGCGCCTGGTGCGGCTGGGAACCGCGCTGGAAGGTCAGCAGGTCGTGGCCGGCGAGGTCGGACAGCCCATAACGCCGCTTCGTGTGCAGGTCGGCACGGCCGACGAAGCCCATCGGCATCGGCGCCATCGCCCGCGTGCGCACCCCGCCGGCATCGGCGGCCGGGATCGCCGCGAACACCAGGTCCTGCGCCCCGCGCCGCACCTGGTCCACCAGCACCGGCGAGGTCTCCACCGTCAGCTCCAGCTCGAAGTCCGGATTCGCTGCCCGCATCTCCTGCAGCCAGCCGGTCAGCCAGCTGTGCACCACCGATTCGATCGCGCCGATGCGCAGCACCACCGGCCGGCCGGCGCCACCACCGGTGCCGCCCATCTCCTCCTTCACCTGGCGCTGCACCTCCAGCAGACGCTGCGCCAGCGTCTGGAAGCGCTGGCCCGCGACGGTGAGCCGGAACTGCTTGTCGCGGCGGTCCAGCAGCACGACGCCGAGTTCCTCTTCCAGCGAGGCGATGCGGCTGGACAGCGCGGACTGCGTGATGTGCAGCTTCTCCGCCGCGCGGGTGACGCTGCGCAGCGAGGCGGCCCAGTGGAAGGCTTCGACAAAGCGGAGGTTCATGGCCGCGGATTATGGGCAGCCGCAATGAAGAAGGCCGCCCCGAAGGGCGGCCTCAGCCATTGCAGGATCAGCGGATCAGGAGATCACTTGTGGTACGCGGTCTCGCCGTGGGAGCTGATGTCCAGGCCCTCGCGCTCTTCCTCTTCGGAGACACGCAGGCCGATCACCAGGTCGACGATCTTGAACGCGATCACCGACACCACGCCCGACCACACGATGGTCAGCACGACCGCCTTGAGCTGCGTCAGCACCTGCGAGCCGATCGAGTAGGCGTCCGCGGTCACCATGCTCGCGGTCACCCAGTCGCCGACCAGCGACGGGCCGCCCAGGCTGGGCGAGTTGAAGACGCCGGTCAACAGCGCGCCGACGATGCCGCCCACGCCGTGCACGCCGAACACGTCCAGCGAGTCGTCCGCGCCGAGCAGCTTCTTCAGGCCGGACACGCCCCACAGGCAGGCGAAGCCGGCGATCAGGCCGATGACCAGCGCGCCGCCGATGCCGACGTTGCCGGCGGCCGGGGTGATCGCGACCAGGCCGGCCACGGCGCCCGAGGCGGCACCCAGCATCGAGGCCTTGCCCTTGAGCAGCGCTTCACCGACGCACCAGGCCAGCACCGCGGCGGCGGTGGCGAACAGGGTGTTGATGAAGGCCAGCGCGGCGAAGCCGTTGGCTTCCAGGGCGGAGCCGGCGTTGAAGCCGAACCAGCCCACCCACAGCAGCGAGGCACCGACCATCGTCAGCGTCAGGCTGTGCGGCGTGAAGGCTTCCTTGCCGTAGCCGATGCGCTTGCCGACCATGAAGGCGCCGACGATGCCGGCCACGGCGGCGTTGATGTGCACCACGGTGCCGCCGGCGAAGTCCAGCGCGCCCCACTGCCAGATCAGGCCGGCCTTGCCATTCATCTCATCGACGACGCCGGCGGCGGTGTAGGCGTCCGGGCCCATCCAGAACCAGACCATGTGCGCGATCGGCGCATAGCTGAAGGTGAACCACAGGACCATGAACAGCAGCACGGCGCTGAACTTGATGCGCTCGGCGAAGGCGCCGACGATCAGGCAGCAGGTGATGCCGGCGAAGGTGGCCTGGAAGGCGGCGAAGACGATCTCGGGGATCACCACGCCCTTGCTGAAGGTCGCGGCATTGGCGAAGGTGCCTGCAGCGTTGTCCCAGATGCCCTTCATGAAGAGCCGGTCGAAGCCGCCGACGAACTTGTTGCCCTCGGTGAACGCCAGGCTGTAGCCGTACAGGGCCCACAGCACCAGGATCAGCGAGAAGGTCACCATCACCTGCATCAGCACCGACAGCATGTTCTTGCTGCGGACCAGGCCGCCGTAGAACAGGGCCAGGCCGGGGACGGTCATCAGGATCACCAGCAGGGTGGAGACCATCATCCAGGTGGTGTCGCCCTTGTTGGGGACCGGCGCCGGAGCGGCGGCGGCCGAGGCGGCTTCCGCGGGGGCGGAGGCGGCGGGCGCCGCCGCGGGGGCGACCGGCGCCGCCGTGTCGCTGGCGGTGACGGCGGGCGCGGAGGCCGCGTCCTGCGCCATGGCCGCGGGGGCCAGGCCGGTGAAGGCTGCCGCGGCCAGGGCCAGGCAGGCGAGTAGTTTCTTCATGATCGGGACTCTCTTCGTTGGATCTTGGGGATCGGCGGACGCGACGGGCCGGGCGGCGCGCGGCGCGGGACTGCAACGGACTGCGGAGCGGCCACCCGGGGGCGGCCGCGACGTTTCAGCGCTCGGCCGGCGCGCTTACAGCGCGTCCTGGCCGGTCTCGCCCGTGCGGATGCGGATCACCTGATCCAGCGGGGAGACGAAGATCTTGCCGTCACCGATCTTGCCGGTGCGGGCGGCGTTCTCGATGGCCTCGATGACCTGCTCGACGACGCCGTCGGCGACGGCCGCCTCGATCTTGACCTTGGGCAGGAAGTCGACGACGTATTCGGCGCCGCGATACAGCTCGGTGTGGCCCTTCTGGCGGCCGAAGCCCTTGACTTCGGTGACGGTCAGCCCCTGCACGCCGATGGCGCTCAGGGCTTCGCGCACTTCATCCAGCTTGAAGGGCTTGATGACGGCGGTGATCAGTTTCATGACGTTTTCTCCTCGATGCGCGGCGCGGAGGGCGGCGCGGCCATCCGCCCGCGCCCTCCTGGTTCAGATTCAGAAGACCTTCTTGACGGACACGACCACACCGTTCTTGCCCAGGTCCTTGCCCTTGCCACCGATGTAGTTGTCGGTGTTGGTGGCGACGAAGCCGGCGCCGAAGGTGAAACCGGACCAGTCCTTGTTCACGGTGAGCGAGTAGTCGGTGTAGCTGAAGTCGCTGTTGTTCTTGACCTTCTGGTGGCCGATGTGCGGCGTCAGCGAGAAGCCGCCGCCGATGTCGAAGGTGGCGCTGAGGTCGAGGTAGCTGCTGTTCTTGGAGTCCGCGAAGCCGAACAGGTTGCTGATCGAGTGCGAGTACTTCAGGGTGGCGGGTCCGAAGGAGACGGCGCCGTACAGCTCATTCGTGTTGGCGCTGACCGGCAGGTCGTTGCCCGGGTAGTTGTAGCGCAGGAAACCCACGTCGACGGTGACGCCGCCGCCGACTTCGGTCTTGTAGCCGGCGTAGGTGTCGATCTCGACATCGGCATCGCCGCCGCCGTCCGAGATCCACTTGATCGTCGAGGCCCAGGCGCCGACGTAGAAGCCGCTCGAATGCGCGTAGTCGACGCCGCCTTGCAGCGCGGGCTTCAGGCGGGTCTGCGAGATGCCGCGATAGCGGTAGTCGGAGGTGACGCTGACGTTGAAGGACAGCGGGTTGGCCTCTTGCGCCAGCGCCGGGAGGGCGGTGGCGACGACGGTGACCGCAAGGGCGGCGGCGCGGGCGGCGGCGGCGAAGGGCTTCATGCGCGGGGGCTCCTGATTGTTGGGCGACTCGGGGCGACTGCTTCCGGACGAGGCTTTGCAGCTTTTGTGCCAAGCGGCGGTCCTCCCCCGAAAGAGCCCCAATCCGGCTCATGCCGCGACGAACGGTTGCCGATACCGCCCCGTCAAGCGTCAATGCGCACCAAAAACAGGCGCGACAGGGGGAGTGGTTAACCCTCGAAACGCCCCAACAGGGTGCTAGGCGTGAAATCCATCGGTGAGGACACTGCCGGCTTCATGACCCGAGTGGGTGCGGAGGGGATGCAGATGCTGGAAGCGCAGCCGGCTTGGCCGATGGAGCGGTCGCGTGCGCGGCCGGGAGGCGCGGCGGCAAGGCCAGGCGCCTGGGCGAAGGATCCGCGCAGCAGGGTCCGGTGTCGTCGGCGCGAATGCTGATGGGGAGCGCCCGCAGCCATGGCGATGTCCCTCGCGATCATCCACAGCCGCGCGCTGGACGGTCTGTCGGCCGCGGCGGTCGAGGTGGAAGTCCATCTGGCCAATGGGTTGCCGAGCTTCACGCTGGTCGGCCTCGCGGACCTGGAGGTCAAGGAGTCCCGCGAGCGCGTGCGCGCCGCGCTGCAGAGCAGCGGGCTCGAGTTCCCAGCGAACAAGCGCATCACCGTGAACCTGTCGCCGGCCGATCTGCCCAAGGAAGGCGCGCGCTTCGACCTGCCGATCGCGCTGGGGTTGCTCGCTGCCAGCGGCCAGATCGACGCCGAGCTGCTGTCCCACCTCGAATGCGCCGGCGAGCTCGGTCTGTCCGGTGAGCTGCGGCCGGTGAAGGGCGCGCTGGCGATGGCGCTCGCGCTGCGCGCCGCCAAGCTCGATCGCGAATTGATCCTGCCGCGGGGCTGCGCCGACGAGGCGGCATTGGTACAGGGCCTGGTGGTGCGCGAGGCCGCCCATCTGCTGGACCTCGTCAACGCGCTGCAGCCGCGCAGCGATGCGCCCTTGCCGCGCGTGCAGCGCGATCCGCCGCCGGTGGTCGACACGCCGCTCGACCTGCGTGACATCAAGGGACAGGCGGGGCCGAAACGCGCCCTCGAGATCGCCGCGGCGGGCGGACTGAGCGTGTTGCTGGTCGGGCCGCCGGGCACCGGCAAGTCGATGCTGGCCCAGCGCCTGCCGACGCTGCTGCCGCCCTTGTCGGAATCCGAGGCCCTGGAGTCCGCCGCGCTGCTGAGCGCCAACGGCCAGTTCCGGCCATCGCTGTGGGCGCAGCGCGCTTTCAGGTCGCCGCATCACAGCGCCTCCGCCGCGGCGTTGATCGGCGGTGGTGTCCCGCATTCGAATAAGTGCGACTCGGTCGAAATAGGTGCGACTGAGATTCGGCCTTTGGAGATGTCGCATCCTCTCTGAGAGTCGCCGAACTTCTACCGCTTCATGCAGCCGCCGGATGAGCACGCGCCCAGTCACTTCCTGTGACGCTGGCGCCGAGAGGTCTCGCGCGAGACGCGCGGCGTTTTGGCTGAATTCTTGCGATCGCGTCGACCACAAACTTGAGCGACAAGGGCAACACACCCTCATCTAGAGAAACTTGATTAGCGTTATGGAAAGTTGAGTTTCCCAGCGCATAGTTCTATCGTTCTCGTATGCCCGCTCCATCGAAAGCACAGAGCCACATCCGTTTCCCGCTGACCAGTGTCTTGGGAGCCGCTGGGAACGTGCGCGTGCTCCGGGTCTTGGCCACGGATCCAGCAGGACATTCAGCGCCGCATCTAGCTCGCACCGCGGGCTTGTCTCCGCAAGGAACACGGTTGGTGTTGAAGACGCTTTCTCAGCAGCAACTGGTGACGGTGCGCGGGAGCGGTCGAAGCCAGCTGTACTTTTTGAATGAAGCCAGCCCCTTGGCCCAAGCCGTCAGCGGGCTATTTCAGTCGGAGCAGCAGCGCTGGGACACGCTACTCGCCAGGATTCGAGCCATGTTGGCCAAACACGGACCGCATCTGATGGCCGCGTGGGTCTATGGCAGCGTTGCCCGCGGCGAAGACACGGCACAAAGCGATGTGGATGTCGCGCTGCTGGTTTCCGACCAGGCTGCTGCAGAAAGGGTTCGTGACGATCTTGCTGACCTTGGCGCAGCGCAGCAGTTGGAGATTTCGGTGGTCGCCCTTACGCCCAGCGAGCTCGCCGCGTTACCTCCAGATGACCAATGGTGGACAGGAGTGATTGAGGACGGGAAGGTGCTCAAGGGCGTAGCCCCTCAAGTAGCCAAACGCCATGCCGACAAGACGCCTGCATGACCAACCAGTGCCTTCGGCGCGATGTCTACTGCGGTTGAAGGGCGTGCGTGCTGTTCCCCTCGGCCCGCGGCGGATTTAACCCGGCGTGGACGTCAGGCTGGACCAGGGATTCGCGCGCTTGCCGAGGCTTGGTTTGAAAGAAGAATCAGCGACCTCTTACCCGTGTGGAGCACTGCGCGGCGTCCCTCGAGAACGCGACCCCTGCGCCTTATTCCCAATCCGACAGATCATCGTCGATGGGCAAAGGATGACCGTCAGGCCAGCCCGTCAGATTTGCCCGCAGGAACATCGGCAGCGGTGCCTCGAGGAATGGCACCGACACAGGGCCGCGCTCAATCCACTGCATGATGTCGGCGATGAACGTGCCCCGGTAGTGCAGCCGCATTCTGAAGAACGACGACGCATCGATTTCTATTCTTGGACCGAATTGCACGGTCACCGGCCGACGCGCTCCCCCCTCAAGAATCTCAACAACGTCCGCGGTGTAGCCCACAGCGTCGGAATGAAGGCTGATCTCGAACGTCCTGCCCAAGGTGGAGTTGGACGCCGGCGGCTTCGGTTGGAACCAGATCAGCTTCTTTCCTGGCATTTGTGATCCTTGATTGAACGCCCTTGCGCTCGCCCTGCTGGCGGATCGTTACCCATAGTGCCGCTGGCCTGGCCTTTAGGCCAGCGTGGGCGAGTGTCCCCAAATGTCTGGCTGCACAAGCTACAGCTTCAGTCGAGAAACTCAAGTTTCCATTTGGAAAGTTGATTTCTCAGTGGCCGAACCTCGTTTTCGGTCGCTAAGGACGCACGCGATCAGCGCTTGCGGTTCGACTGCGCCACGACGGTGGCAGCGAGCGTCTTTGTCGTAGTGGATGACCGCGCATTGTCGAGCGCACCGCCAGCTTTCGCTTCCGTTTTTGCTCCGGTCTGCGCCGCTGAGCCGGCTTGGCGCAGTGCGGAACCCGCCAGTGAACGCTGCAGCGCACTGGCGGAATCGCTCTGCAGTGTCTTGCCAGCGAGAGAGGCCACCCGAGGGGAGGTCTGCTTGGTGTTCTTGCTCATGAAGGCTCCTAACGAAACGGGCTGAAGGCTGGGATTAAATCCAGTTCAACCACTATAGGTAGTGGAGAATTTGAGTTCAAGACCCTACATCTAGTGTTTTTACTGACCCACGCGGCCGGGCAGCCAAGCAGGGTGGCAGGCAAAGTCTGATATCCTCAGTCCATGGCCCGCACGCCGGCCAGCCCGCCCACGAGGCGAAGTCGTATCGACAGCGTGATCTTCAAGATGACGAGACAGGCTTTGACCATCCACTGGTCGCCGCCGGCTCGGTGTGTGGGCGCATCTGAGCTGCCGCGACCGCGGAGTCAAGCCATGACTATGTCCTTCCCTCCCGCCCAACTCGTGCGCTTCCGCCAGGAAGCCAAGAAGCTCGGCCGCGAGGCCTCCATCCCCCACAGCGAAGCGCTGGATCGCGTCGCGGTCAAAAACGGCTTTGCTAACTGGTCATTACTGGCCAAGCACAGCAACAGCGCGGAGGTACTTGCCTCTCGCGCTCGAACTCCACAGCCTGAGTCACCTCGCAGCATCCGGTACTACCTGCACGGGGACATTCGTGAAACCGATCCATCGCAGTGCTACTGCGCGCGCTGCGACGTCTTCTGGCCGCACGATCACCTGCTACCCGTCAGCCACCACGCTGATGGGAAGGACGGGGAGCGGTTCCTTCGAGACTTGGCAAGCTGGAACGCGCTGACCAGGGACGAGCGCGGGCTCAACTTTCGGCCTCAAGCGGCTCCCAATATCCTGTCCGCCCTGGCGACGGCCGCGCGCGACGCGCGGGAGGCTGCGAGGTCGCCGTTCCATCGTTGGCTGGACCATCAGCGCCGTCGCAACGATCCGGTCGGTGACTTAGCCAGCGACATCCTTCGCGACGCTGCCTTCCCCATCGGCTTGGCGACCCGTCGCGAGCTCGAAGAACACCTCGACATCTACGGCTCGCATGTGAAGAAGGCACTGCGACAAGCCTGGCGCGAGTTCAAGGGTGGGGATCGCCTGGCGTGGACACGCGCGGATGCACTGGCCGCCGAGCTCAAGATTTCCCGTGAAGAGGCGCAGGAACTGGTCGACGTCGAACCGATTGAACTGACCGGCCACAGCGGTGACGGGGCTTACGGGTACGAGTTCGACTTCTCCCGTCACGCCTCGCCGAAGCTGGCCGCAACGCTGATGCGCAAGCATCGGTCTTTGACCCTCAGGGTGGGCCCCTGGTTCTACGACGGCATCGAGGGCAGCGAGTTCTCGCGCTGACCTTCCAGACCCAAGGCTGGCGGCATGCCGCCGCCAGCTCGAACTTCAATCAAGGGACGGGACCCACATGACGGGGGACTCGTGCCAAGGATGGCAGATTCGTCTCCGTAGCATTTCTGAGTGGCAGCCCTCGAGCGAGGGAGGTACGTCTTACGTATCGCAAACGCCGAGAAGCACGGAGTCATATGAAAACGCAAGCCAGCGGGGACACGTCCCGCCCCTCCCGTTCAAATGTCGCTGAGCGAGAGTCGCTTGTCGTGGCGGTGCTCAAGCTTCTGTCGCCTCGCGTACGCGAGCGCTTCTGTTATGTAGCCCTGGCCGTGGGTTTTGCCGTGTTCGCTCTGGGACTCTGCTTTGCGCCTGGGCCCACGATCACCTGCGTCGGTGCGGCCGTGGCAGGCAGGCTCAGCAGGTGGATCGGGCGTTGAACTAGGCCACTCACCCGTGTCGCCGCGTTGAGCGCGCGATCACGCGATTACGTCATTGCCGCTGCTCGTGGAACACCGGCGCAAAGAGGTCGCGTATCGGTACCCCAAGGGCCTGCGCCATGCGCTCAATGTTGTCCAGCGACGCATTCCTGCGCAGTCGCTCCACATGAGCGACGAAGGTGCGATGAAGCCCACATTCCAGTGCGAGCGCTTCTTGTGACCACCCCTTTTGTGCTCGCAACCGGATGAGGTTGAGCGCCAGCTGCTCACGCGCGCTGACGGCAATCTCCTTGGGCTGGTGACGAGGTGTGGACACGTGTGGAAGTCTTCACACCCATCGCCTATACGTCACCCGCTTTTAAGTCACAATCGCCACGCATTCAGTCAAGCGATCATGAACTTCAAAGAAGCTGCGCTCGCCAATGGCCAGAGCATCCGCATTGCCACCATGTCGGGCACCGTGCTCGACCCCTCCGGCTCTACCGGCGCGCCACGCAAAAAGGGCGGATTCTGGTTGCTCGATAGCGAGGGCAAAGAGAGCTTCATGCGCTCCGCCGGCCTTGGCATCGCCGTTCGACCCGGCCACCGCGTCTCTCTCGTGTACGGCGCTCCGTCCGCGCAGGTTGATGGCGTGATGTTTGGCGCGATGAATCACACGACCGGTGAGGTGGCCTGCGACATCATGGTGCTGGGGCAGTCACTTCGCAGTTGGCGACTGGATGTGGCCGAGGGGAAGAGTTTCTTGATCTGGGCATTCGCTCCTTGCCTCGTCCTGGCCCTGCTTGCTTTCGCCTCTCCCGCCACGCGGCTGGACAACAGGATCTTCGCCGCCTTCTGGAGCGCCATCGGTGGGTTCATCCTCGGTAGCGTGGCCTGGTACTTTGTTGGCTTCCGAATTGGCCCACAGGCGCGCCTCGGCGAGTTGGCAGCACAGATCAACGCGCTCGGGGTGGCGGCCCTCCAGCAGGCTGGCGATTGAACCTTTCGTGTGCTGCCGCGGCACGCGCCGTTGAGTCAGCGCGGCTCTCGAGCTTCCGCAGTGGTGATTGCGTGATCGACCAGCCAGCCTGGGAAGGCGACTCGATGATCAGCTGTCTCGGGCCACGTTGCCTGAGTTCAGCGGCACGGAGCGATCATGTCCGGTGAAACGCCGGCCAACCTCCAGACTGCCTGGACACTGAAAAGTTGCGTGTCGCGCCTTCAACCTTTGCTGCGATCCTTCGTCGGCGAGCGCGTCGGTTTCGCCGAACTGTGAGCTTCTCCCTTGCCGGAGATCCGCTTGGCAGCAACGCTCTCGACCTTGATCGACGTCGCCTTACCCAGCAGCGTGGGGTTTTCGGTTGGCCGCCGGAACGCCGGCCTGCGGGCGCCAGCTCCCGAGGAGGTACCGCCCTTCTCGGCGCCTTCTTGAATCCGTCCACCCGCGGCTGAGCGCGCGGTATCGACCCCTGGCCGTGGCGCGCCTTTGAGCTTCAGGTGGAGCTCGCAGTAGTTGGCACCGTCCATGGCGTCCAGCGCGCAGGTTTTGTTTGAGCAGCGCATCTTGTCCTCCCCGAAATTCTCTTCAGTTGCCGGTTCGGCCGTAGATCATCAGAAGCACCAGCGGCACGCAAAAGCCCGCTGCGCTGCACAGCGTCAGCAGGCAGTGGTTGAGCAGCTGGCGCTTGTTGACGAGAGTCGACCTTGTCTCGTTGCACGCACCCGTCCAGCGCTTGATCGCGGCTTGGATCATCCGCTCCCGCCGCAGCTGGAGCTCGGCCGAGTCCGCACTCGCACCCAGCAGGTCATCGATCTCGTCGATGCCTTCTGAACTCAGATACGGGGACGAAACATCGGTGATCCAGATGGCGCTCAAGGCGAAGACGATGCCGGCGATCAGGAGCGCCACGATCGTGAGCAAGATCACATGCTCCGCCGTGCTCGCTCCTTTGAGCTGCCCCACATACGCGAACGCACCGGCAAGAAAGACCCCAGCCAGGGCGGCGATCGGCTGGGCCTTGGATTCAACGACCTTCCAAGAGTCCCACAGTTCGGCGTACTCTGCCTTGAGCTCGGCCAATGACTCCCGCCTCAAATCGATGCGAGTCTGGACGTCGATCATGATCAGGACCTGACGGCTTTGATGAAGCTGAAGTCGTCAGAACTCCCATCGGCACGGTGCACGAAGAAGCATGGCCGCGTGAATCCCTCGCCGCGGCATTGCCCCTTGGCAAAGCGCTCCACGCCGATGCCGATCTTCGTCTCCTGACCTTGCGGCACATCCCGGTCGTAGTGCTGGAGCAAGGCCAACAGGTCGTCGTGGTCGGTGCCTTGTGGGACCGTCTCGTCTACCTTGTAGCGTCCCAGCATCTCCGTGAAGTGCGCGATGGCCTCCTGGCGCGTCGACCAACTTCTTCCGTTGGCCAGGCTGAAGGGTTTCTTAGCCATTGCGCGTCCTCACCGGCACCACGAGCTTCGGTCGGATGGGCACGAGATGGCTGGCATACGAGCGAAGGATGTCGTTGTAGAGATCCGGATGTTTCGGCGCCTTGACCGTCAGCACGAGGGCGTAGGGAATCTTCGGCGGCTGCTTTGCGGTGCCGCCCGCCGTCCGCGCGTTGTAATGGATGTCGAACACCGGCTGGTCGAGGCTGCTGCCCAACTTGCCGACCTTGTTGTGCATCACGGTTTCCCACTTGCCTTGGTCGGCGCGCAGTTCATGCTCGGTCGCGTATTTCGCGCGGGCGAAGAACGAGTGGGTTTCCGCCGTCTGCTTGCCTTCCTTGACGTTCGTCAGATTCGGCCGGAAAACGACCTCCAGACCGGCACGCGTGTACGAGGCCGAGTCCTGGGGATCCGTCGGGGATGCGTAGCAGAAGGTCGCCGACAGCTCGATGCGCCCCTTCAGACCACCCGCCGGGATCGGCAGCGCGGCGCGCAGGTATTTGCCCGGCTTGAGCTCACCTTGATAGACGACGCGTGCAACCCCATCCGGGCAGGAAATGATGTCCATGAGGTCTTCAGGAATTTTGCCCCAGCCGACCTCGCCCACGTCGTGCTCGCTCGGATCGGCGGCGTGAACCAGCAGCGCCTTGATAGCGAGCGTCGACAGCGCGTTGCCCAGCACGGCGCGCACTCCGACGGCGTTGCGCAGCAGGTAGGGCGCCGCGAAGCTGGTGCCGAACTCAGGCACCAAGGTTGGCCGCGATCCGCGCGTGAGGACGTGGAAATATCGCTCCGCGCCGCCGCCGAAGGCGAGCAGATCCGGCTTGATCACGCCGGGGCTGCGACCCGGCCCGATTGCACTGTAAGGAGCGCGAGCCCAGCCTGCGGAAGGACTATCCGCCGCACCGACAGCAACAGCGTTGACGCAGTCCGACGGAACCTGGATCCGTGCCTCAGCCGCGTCCTCGTCTTCACCGGTGTTGCCCACCGCAACGGTCATGAAGGTCTTCCCGTCGCTCAGAAGGTCGTCGATCACGGACGTCCAAGCGTGCACCTCGTCATCCTCGACGGGCAACGCCGGTCCCAAGCTCAGGTTGATGAATTCATAGGCGCCGGAGAGCAGGACTTCTTCCACGAACTTCAGCGAGCGATACAGCTCCAGCGGATCCTGTTTCACATCGTCGACGACCCGCAGGTGATCGATGTACGAGTACGGTGCGGGTCCGATCCCGGAAGGCTGCAGTGGGCCAAACAGGAACGACGAGCTGACGTTGAGCCCATGCTCCATGCCATCGGAGGTGCTCTTGGCCTTTTCATCCATCAGGCGGTAGTTGCGAACCCATCGACCGATGGGGTGGGAGTCCGGCAGCCCACCGTCGAGGATGGCGACACGGGGCTCGGCGGACAGCGGCTCGTCGTTGGGAAGCTCGCAGTGCAGACGAGCGGATCCCGCCCGAGCCTCTCGCCGGATGCTGCGCAACACGGGCATCGGACGGATCACACGGACGAAAGAGAACTCTGCGAGCTGCTGAATCTGGGCCTGCGTGCCGCGCACGGGCACGAACCAGAGGTTGCTCGCGTTGAAGGTCAGGTCATCCTCGATCTCGACACCGAGCTCAGAGGCGAAGGCCTCGAAGCATCGTTCGATGAGCTGGGTGGAGTCGTTCGGGATCAGGTGCAGACCTACCTCGTAGGTCCTCACCTTGTCCGATCGTGCATTCCCCATCACCCCCCGCAACCGCTCGGCCGATCGGAATGGCGCGACGGTTTCCAGGTGCGCAAAGTCCAACGCCTCTTCCGTTCCAGCCTGCAGCGTCTGCGCCCACTGGTTCAATTGGGTGAGCGTGTTGCGCTTGGCAGCGACGAAGATCTCCGTGGTCGAGGTTTCGTGAGGCTCCACCTTGCGCTTCCAGGCCTCGGGCACCAGGCGGACGGCACGGCTCCCCACCGACACCATGCCCAGCACGCTGAACATGTGCTTGGGGAAGTAGGAACGCGCGATGTAGGAAGGGTTGAGCGTGAACCTGGCGACCGTGATGTCTTCGGGGCAGGCCTGCGCAGGAAGCGCCGCCACCGACTCGGCCAGGGCGCCGAGCTTCTCGCTCAACCGCTCGCGCGCCCGGTCGAGCGAATACACCTCAGCCTTGTCGATGTTGCGCGATGGACCCGTGATGGTCTGAGTCAGCGCTTCTCCGTGTCCGATCAGAAAATTCGGCATCTACTCACCCTCCCTGGTGTTACCCGTCTTTAAGGATTTGCGGTCCTACTCCGTATCGTGTCGCGGCTCACACCGGTCAGGTCTGAGGCAGCATGCTGCGAGAACTTGCCGACCTTGACCAAGTCGACAGCCAACAGAATTCGATCGGCGTGCTCCATCGTGCCGGCCTTGCTGGCAACGAGGTGGCGCACGACGTCCTCAACTTTCCCTGTCCCCAGAGCCAAAGCGCGGCGAAGACGATTCAAGTCGCGCTCGATGTCGCTGTATGAATCGCCGCGGTACATCAGGGCCAGGGTGGTCACCCACTTCTTAAGGTAAGTCGCGTCAGCGCCAAGGAAGCGTTGAACCGCTTGCTCCACATCCTTGGGTGACGGGGCAGGAAACTCCACGACCAACTCAAACCGACGCCACATGGCCGGGTCGATCAGTTCTGGATGGTTTGTCGCAGCCAACAGCAGCCCGGTGCTTGGCCACTCGTCAATCTCCTGCAAGATGACGGTCACCAACCGTTTGAGTTCTCCCACATCGGCGTCGTCGCTTCGGCGCTTGGCGATCGCATCGATCTCATCCAGCAGCAAGACGCAAGGGATGCGCTTGGCGTAGTCGAGCGCAGATCGCAGATTCGTCCCGCTACGGCCAAGCAAGCTGCTCATCACCGCAGTGAGATCCAGGATCAACAGAGGCACGTTGAGTTGCTGAGCTAGCCATCTCGCAGTAATCGTCTTGCCCACGCCGGGCGGGCCGACAAAGACCGCGGAACGGGTAGGTTGCAGCCCCTTCTGCGCCAGTTGCGCGCTCAGTCGTCGCTCATTGACAAGCTGCTCCAGACTGGAGCGAATCTCTTCACCGTGGATGGGTGCGATGTCGGTCTGTTCAGGCGCGAACACCTTGAACAGTGAGAGCCGCGACTCCTCGTCCACCGGCACGCCTGTCGATGCGTCTGGCGCAGCCGCGGAGCCACGTCGAAAAGGTGTCGCCGCTGGCGCAGCAGGTCTAGTCTTGAGAACAGTTTCGAGCTGGCTGGCGGCGTCTGGATGCGAGGAACGCAGCTTTCTGATCATGCGTGCGACGTACAGACGCAGATCGTCCTCACGCTCGGTGAGCGCAAGTTTCGTGACGTGGACTAGCTGGTCTAGCATCGCACCGATTTCGTCCACTGATTTCATAACTTGTTGATTCACAGTGGTTTTTCTACTTAGATTAATGGACTACTGGTTATTCTCTCAGGGTTTGATGGTTCTGTCACCTGCCGTGATGTCACGTGAGCGCATGACGTGTCCGGCGAGGCGTTGCTGACCGCGCGCTGCCTGCTCACGACGAGCTCAGCCAACAGCGCTCTGTGCTTGCCTCGCAAGCGAAGAGCTAGCGGCACCCCACGCGCGGCCCTACGACTTGATATGAGATGAACGTTGAGAGACTGCCGATGCGTCCGCTGGCTGCCTCACGAGTTCCGTGCGGAAGACCAACCCAGCGGGTGTTGCCCAGCCTGCCTCCGCACCCTCCCCCCCTCATGTAGGTGCCGCGGCCAAACAGATGTCGGGATTGGCCGACCGAATACGTTTCTCCTTAGGGGAGAACGTTTGAGGCCGCGCCCGTGGTCGTTGCGCAGCGTCAGGCAGCCACATCGACTTGCGAGTTTCATGGTCTCAGCGTATCTGCGCTGTGGTCGACCAGAAGACGGGCAAGGCTCGCTCGTCGGGTCGGCAACTATGAAGAAAACAAGTCTGGAGGAGACCTATGTCTGGCGATTCCGCCCCCGGCACGGCGGCCCGTGTGCTTTTGATTCAGATCTCGGACATCCACTTCTTTGAGCCTACCGATGCGGTGCTCAAGCGCACTGCCGAGATAGCGGCTGCGGTGCAACCTCTGTTGCCGCTGGCCACGCGCGTGGTACTGATCGTGACGGGCGATATCGCCCAGTCTGGAAAGTCGACTGAGTACGACCTGGCGACGAGTTTCATCCACAGCATCGCCGCCGACATCGAAAGTCGCCATGGTCGGCCGCCAGAAGTCATCACCGTACCTGGCAACCATGACGCGGATTTCGAATCACCACGAGCGCGGATTCGCACGCACGTTCTGAACACGCTCAAGTCCGGGCATGCATCGAATATCGAGCTGACAGACGTCGAAGAATGTGTGAGTGTGTTCGACGCTTACGAAGACTTCGCCAAGAAGGTCGAGACTGGGAGCGCGATCAAGCACTCCCCGATCTGGCGAACCTTCGAGATCGACGTCGGCGGGAAGTCGCTCCATGTGCATTGTGTCAACAATGCCTGGAGCTGCGAGCTTCGCACCGCACCCGGGAGCCTGGGGTTCCCGACCAAGCTTCATCAGCAGTGTGCGGATCCCACCGGAGCACTTCGGATCCTGCTGATGCACCATCCAGCACACTGGATCTCCTCGCATCAGTATCGCGAGTTCCGTCGCTTCACTCGAGAGTGTGCAGAGATCTGCTTTACAGGGCACGAGCACGAGAGCAACGCAGGTGCCAATCGGGACAGCGAAACGGGCCTGACGGCATATGTGGAGGGCGCCGTCCTTCAGGATCGGCACAACTCGAACGTGTCTGGCTTCAACGCTTCGCTGATCGACTTCGAGGCGAACAACATTGAGACCACCGAATTCGCGTGGAACGGCACAGCGTATCTCGCTACGCGCCAACCGTTGACCTTGTCACTGCCGAACAAGGCCAACGTGGTGAACCTGAACCCCGAGTGGCAGGGCTTCATCAGTGACCTAGGGTCCAACGTCTCCCATCAAGGGCGCGAGCACGTCGACCTGGCTGACCTGTACGTGTACCCCGAGCTGGAGCAGCAAGACGACAGCGAAGAGAACCCGCTTATCGTTTCGAGCAAGGAACTCTCCAAGGAGCTTGCATCACCCACGGCGTCGACGCTCGTCAAGGGCGAACAAAGCAGCGGCAAAACCGCGCTGCTGAAACGCCTGTACGCCGATGCGTTGGAGCGCGAGCTCTACCCGGTCTATATCAACGGCCGGTCGATGAAGAGCTCATCCGACCGAGATCTCAAACGCCTGCTCGAACGCTCCATCAACGATCAATACGCTCCCGACTCTGCGAGCAAAGTGCTTCAAGCCAAGCCCGAGCAGCGCATCCTCTTGCTCGACAACTTGGATCGTTGCGAGTTCCCGGACCGCTATATGTCCGACGTGCTCAAATTCTTCGACAGGCAGTTCCTGAAGACCATCGCGACGGTCGACCCCGCCTTCGACCTGAAGGAAGCGTTGTTAACCGCGGACTTCAGCTCGCTGCGTAGCTTTGTGCAGATGCATCTGCTCGAGTTCGGGTTCAAGCTGCGCTTCCAGTTGGTGTCCAAGTGGTTCGGTCTGGACGATCGGGCGAAGCGATCAGAACAAGAGGCCCAACACGCGGACAAGATCATCTCCAGGGTGGTAGGGCGTGGCCTGGTCCCTTCGTTCCCGATCTACGTCCTGATACTGCTGCAGAGCATCGAAGTCGGGCGAGCTGGCGAACTCGAGAACAGTGCGCTGGGTCACTACTACGAGTACATGATCCTGCAGGCGCTGGAGTCGCGCGTTCGACAGGAGCGTGTGCACGAGATCTTGAACTACTGCTCGCAGTTCGCGTGGTTCCTTCACTCCGTCAAGAAAGAGAAGGTGTCCGACAAGGAGCTTCGCAGTTTCCATGCCGCCTTTGAGACCAAGTTCGATCTGGAGCTCAAGTTTGAAGATCGCAAGCGCATGTTGCTCGACGCCGATCTATTCATTGAGCTGGGTGACGAGGTCGGGTTCCGCTACCCATACAGCTACTTCTTCTTCCTTGGCCGCTACCTCGCCAAGAATTTGCAGAATGAAGAGACGCTGGGCTTCATCAAGCGCTGCTGCCAGAACCTGCATGTGCGCGAGAACGGCAACGCCATGCTGTTCCTGGCCCACCACAGCAACGATCAGTTCGTTTTCGATGCGCTGCGGGAGGCGGTTGACTCTCGGTTCGCAGAAACGGCCCCGCTTCAGTTCCAGCAGGACACTGAGGCACTGGACAAGATGGTCGACAAGGCGCCAGTACTTGTCTTCAACGAAGCGCACACCCAGGTTGGACGGGAGAAGGCGCAGGTTGAGGACCACGATATCGAGCAGACCTTTGATGACGCCGCCAACGGCGGACTCGAGTCGGGGATCGCATCCGATGAGCAACGCCAGGCGCTACAGCTCCTGGCCGAAGTCAACGGCTTGATCAAGGGCATCGAGCTGTTGGGCATGGCAATGAAGGCCAACTTCGGGACGATCGACACGGACGCGAAGCAAAAGCTCATCGACTCACTCTTCAAGGGAGGCCTGCGTGGACTGCGCGTGTTCGTGGAGGCCTTCTCCGAGGTGCCCGACCACATCATTGCGGAACTCGGCGCGGCGATTCAAGAACTCAGCTCGACAAACACGATCGACCGGGAACGCGCCGTCAAGGTCCGGATCTTTCAGGTGATCGGACGCTTCTCGTTCTGGTTCATTCGCCGCATTGGTTCGGCCGTGGGTTCCAAGAGCATGGCGCCAGCTATCAAGCGGTATGTCGACATCAACGACACCATCGCCAACCAGTTGGTAGCTATGAGCAGTTCCTTGGAGACGCCGGGCCGCATTCCCTTCGACGAGCTGCAGGCCCTCAACAGCCGCGTATCTAAGCAGGCGTTTGCACAAAGCGTCCTGCGCTACATCGTGTTCACTCGGATTCACATGTACAAGACCTCCGAGGCGGAGAAGCAACAGGTCTTCCAAGAGTTGGAGATCCAGATCTCTACCCAACACGTCATTGACTACAAGACGCGCAAAGCCAAGAGACTGACCAAGACCTAGATTGGCTGGCTCAAGATCGAGGACGAAGTCGCGGGCGGCTTCGCTCCTCGAGGGTTGGGCGGGCTCCAGAACGCCACCGCTGGCGACGTGGGAGGTCCAACCGGCTCTCCGTGGTCAAGCCGCGCTTTCATATCCCAGGCCGCGCGGGATCCACACCTCAATGCACGACCGGCCCCATTGCCGCGGCAACGCGCCACGCAGACGATCGACGCAGGGCTTCCTTGACAACATCGGGATCCGGCTCGAGGTCCTCGCTCAGGTCCACGCTGAACAGGCGACAGTGCAGGGCCTGAGCGCAAATACAGAGGTCGCGCACGAAGCGATCTGAATCCTTGACTCTTGCGTCAAGTCTGGCGATCACCTCCAGCTCGCCATTGCCCCAGAGTCGAACCTCGACACGGTGACCCAGATCGGTCCCATAGATGCGCCAGCCGGCGAAGGACATGTTGCTGCCCAGTCCTTCGACGAGCATCTCCAACACGTCGGCCTGCTCGGTGAGGGCTACCTTTGCGACGCCCGGCTCCGGGGTGAAGCAGAGATCGAAATGCCAACGCGACATCAGAACCCTCCGGAGTTTGGCGAGGCGCTCGGATGCGGCGACCAGCACTTCGTCAAGTGCACCTGGACTTGCAGGACAGCCCATGGCTGGGGAATCGCATCACGAAGGTCCCTGTTCATAGCCAGCGGCTCCCAAGCACCGCGGCCCAGACCGAGGCGGCCAGCACCAGGGAGAGCAAGACTGCGGCGCTGCCGAAGTCCTTGGCCCGCTTGGAGAGCTCATGGAGGTCGAAGGAGATCCGGTCGATCGCGGCTTCAAGCGCCGAGTTCAGCAGCTCCACGATGAGCACCAACCAGATCGACGACATCAGCAGCGCCCGCTCAACGCCGTTGCCCCCCAGCCAGATCGCAAGTGGCATCAGCACGATCGCGGCCGCCACCTCCTGTCTGAAGGCGGACTCGCCAGCAAACGCAGCTCGAAGGCCCTGCAGCGAGTACCCAAACGCATGTACGAGCCGATCGAGGCCCGTCCGATCCTTGTGGGGATTCACCGCTTGCCCTTCACGTGACCTTCGAGTTCCGCGAACGACGGACGCTCGGTCGAATAGAGCACCTTGCGCCCGAACTCGATGGCCACTTGCGGCGCGTAACCCTGCATGGAAGCCAGGAGCGTGGTCTTGATGCACTGAAGTTCCTTGCCGGCCTCGTCCACCTTGGATTCGAGCGCGCCGGCCAGCGGCTCAGCGAAAGCGTAGGCCAGCAAGATCCCGAGGAAAGTACCGACCAGCGCCGAGCCGATCATCCCGCCCAGCACCGCCGGCGGCTGACCGACCGAGCCCATGGTGTTCACCACGCCCAGCACAGCGGCGACGATGCCGAAGGCCGGCAGCCCGCCCGCCAGGCGCTGCACCGCGATCACGGCGAGAAAGGCCTCGTGATGATGCGTGTCGATCTCAGCGTCCATCAGGGACTCGATCTCGTGCGCGTTCAGGTTGCCCGAGACCATCATCCGCAGGTAGTCGGTGATGAACTCGGTGACGTGGTGATCGTTGCCCACCGCCGGATATTTCTGGAACAGCGGCGAGCTGTGCGGATCCTCGACGTCCTTCTCAATGGACATCAGGCCTTCCTTGCGGGCCTTCTGCAGGATGTCGTACATGAGCGCCAGCAGCTCCATGTAGCGCGCCTTGGTGTACTTGCTTCCCTTGAAGCAGGCCGCGAGACCCTTCACCGTCGCCTTCATGACCTTGGGAGGATTGGTCGCCAACATGGCGCCGATCGCCGCACCGAAGATGGTGGTCATCTCGAAAGGCAAGGCTTTGAGCACGACACCGATATTGCCCCCGTGCGCGATGAACACGCCGAAGATGCAAGCCAAGGCGAGCGCCCACCCGATGGCTATGAACATTGATCAATCTCCAAAAATTGTTGTGCCGCGCGTCGACGTTTTCGCCTTGACGGCCGCGGCGCAGAGGCCGCGACCAAAAGGCGCGGCGAGTCGATGAGGTGTCACGCCGGCTTCGCGTGCGCGCGCCGCGTTGAGCAGCGTCCCGCGATTCATCCGGCCGGCCCTGCGCGGACCAGCAGGACATAGCCATCGGCATCGAAGAGCACATGCAGCTGCGAGCGGCGGCCCTCGGACAGGGAGCGCCAGGACTTCCCGGTGGTCACCAGGAACTCGTGCTCGTGAAGCGGACCGAGCTTCGGATCCCGGCGAAGCCAAAGGTCAAGCTCTTCGTCCTTGACCACGTCGTGCGCCTTGCCGCCCGTGTAGAAACTGGCGGAGTACGGAAGTGCATTGAGGAACGTCACTTCCGAAGCTTTGTGGCCGCCAGACAGCAGCGGAAGCAGCACGCCGGATGCCGATCGGATGGCGCCCATCGACCCTTGGCTTGAGAGTAGCGCGGCGGCCGCGCCGGTCAGGATGACGAGTCCGGTCGCGACAAGCCCGTGAACGACGCGCTGCCTCGGATCTCGCGCAAGCCAGCGGCCGGCAAGGATCGCCAACGCAGGCGCGGCCGGAAGCACGTACGTCCAGAGGATGTTCCTCGAGGCCGAGAACAGCAGCGCTGGGGTCAGCGCCCATGCGAGGAGTAGCGCCGTGTCCGGGGATCTCTCCGATCGCGTGTCGGCGGCGACCCGCCTCGCGGCCCGGCGCCTGCCGATCAGCAGCCAGGGAAGGAGCAGGCTCCACGGCAAGAATCCCACCGCCAGGTATGCCCAGACGATTCCCCTGGCCTGCTCGTGAGCGGTGCCATAGAGGTCGCCGGTCCATCCCGGCTGCGTGAACCGGCTCCAGTGCTCACCGACGAGGAAGTATTCCAGGAATCCGGGACTGCGAAGCTCCGCCAGCGCGTACCAAGGTCCCGCAATGCCCAAGACCAGGAGCCCACCCTTCATCCAGGGCAGCGACCTCACGTCTCTGAAGGCGCCGCGACAACTCAGGGCATGCACCCCAACTGGGAACAAGGACAAAACAAGCGCCACCGGACCCTTCGCCAGCAGCCCCAAGGCAAGCCCAACAAAGAAACCCAAGGCGCCGAGACGCACCCTGGTCAAGGTGGTCCCGGAAATGGCCCACCAGAAGCCGCCGATGCTGAGCGTTACAGCGACCGTCAGAGCCATGTCGGTCATCACCGCGCCGGCACTGACAAAGAACACCGCGCTTCCCCACAACACGGCGACGCCAAGAATGGCCTCGCGGGAACTGGAGTCGCGCAACCATCTCCAGACGATCAGCGTGACCATCATGGCGAGCACCAGCATGGGCAGGCGAGCACCCCACTCGTTGGCACCGAGCGCCAGTTGACCGAGTGCGGAGAACCAGGTCGACAACGGCGGCTTGCCCCAGAAGACGACATCCCCTGGCAGATGAAGATTGATCCAGTCGCCGCCCGACATCATGATTCGCGCTATCTCCGCGTACCGGGCCTCGGTGTTGTCCGAGAGCGGGTAGCTTCCCAGCGTCAGCAGGCGAAGGCCGATGCAGAGCACCAACAAGACGACCACCCAGAACGTGGTCGATATCGCTCTGGGAGGGGTGTGGGCAGCTTCGAGTACATCCAAGGCGGGGCTCACCACGGCCTGGCTCCTGCGACCCACAGGGGTGGGGATGAGACCGCAGGACGGAACTCCTCGATCAGGTACAGCGGCCTGGCTTTGGACTCGATGAAAAGGCGGCTCACGTATTCACCGAGGATTCCGATGGCCATCAGCTGAAGGCCGCCGAGGATCAGGATGCTGATGATCAGAGTCGGAAACCCATGTATCGGCTCGCCGAACAGCGCCGTCTTCGCAAGGAAGTACACCGCGTAGACGAAGGACGCTACCGCGCAGGTCAGGCCCACGTAGGTGGCCATCTTCAACGGTACCGTCGAGAATCCGACGATCCCCTCCACCGCGAAGCGCCAGAGCTTTCGAAACCCCCATTTGGTGTGGCCTTGGTTTCGCGCGTCCCGGTCATAGTCGATCGTGACGACCTTGAATCCGACCCATGCGAACAAGCCCTTCATGAAGCGGTTTCGCTCCGGGAGCCGATTGATGGCGTCCACGACGCGTCGGCTGAGCAGACGAAAGTCCCCCACGTCGGGCGGCATGGCGGTGTCCGACAGCATGTTGAAGACGCGGTAGAAGGCGTACGCCGAAAACGTCTTGAGCCAGCTTTCTCCTGCGCGCGATCTCCGTCTCATGGTGACGACGTCGGCGCCTTCCTCCCAAGTGCGAATCATCTCGGGGATCAACGCAGGCGGATCTTGGAGGTCGGCATCGATCAGGATCACCGCTTCGCCGCGGGCCAGGTGAAGCCCGGCGGTCATCGCCGCCTCCTTGCCGAAATTTCGGCTGAAGGAGGCGACACCCACGCGGGGGTCTAGCGCACGAAGCGCATTCAATGCGTCACGCGTCCCGTCGGTACTGCCGTCGTCGATGTACAAGATCTCCACGCGGCGATCCAGAGACAGCAGCGCGGAGCTCAGTCGCTCGTGGAACGTCCTCAGGCTGGCCGCTTCATTGAAGACAGGCACAACCACAGAAATTGCACCAGCCATCTGACGCATCGGCGCAGCAGGAACAAGTTGGAGGGGCGCCGGCGACCAGGCAGCGTTGAACATCTCAGCCAAGCTCCTCTTCCTCGTGTCCCATGGCAGCATCCAGCTGCAACTTCACTTGGCGCGCCCATCGAGGTCCACCGCGCATGGCATCCAGCGCGTCAGAGCTCGCCTTCGCGAAGTAGAGAGACTCGGACAGCCCGTGGTTGTCCAACGCTTGCTTCAACCGGGCCGCGCGATGCCGTAGCTCCACATCACGGGGTCCTGAGCCCTGAACTCCGCCATCAGCCAGGTAGCCGGCGCTGCGCTTCAGGGTCTGCAGGGTCGATGAGGAGAGCGCAGGGATAGCCCGCGGCGAAGACAGTCGTGCATGCTGGATAAACGGGTTCTTCCCCACCACCAAGCCCCAAGGCCGAAGTCCTTCGACGATGTCCACCGTCATGGCCTCCAGCTTGGTCAGCCCAAAGTCCCTTGCCACCCTCAACCGCGCGGCCAAGGCGCCGTTGGTCTTGGCCACTTCGAAGATGCCGCGCGCCGCGTCCGCCTCGCACCCTTGAACAGGGAGGATGAAAGTGCGGATCAGCGCCTGGGCTTGGAAGTCTTGAGACTGCGAGGCCAGGTACAACCAGTGCATCCCCTGTTCCGCATCGCGTAGCGATGCTGCGGCGCGCAGGATGGTCGCGCCCAGCCGGCGCTGCGCGGAAACGTCCCCGCTCGCAGCAGCCTTCTCCAAGAAGAATCGCGCCATCGGAGGATTTGCCACGGAGCTATGGTTGTTGGCATGCAGCTCATAGAGGCGGGTCCACGCTTCGCCGTAACCTGCATCGGCTGCCCGCATGAGCAGTGCAGAAGCCTTGCGTCTGTTCGGCGCCTGCACCAGCATGTCCCAGCCAATCGATCCGACGTTGTTGCCGCTCAGCGCCTGGCCCAGCAGCAACGCCGCAGCGCAGTTCCCTCGATCCACGCAGTCATCCAGCAATACCTCAATGGCCTTGGTATCGACCGTGATTCGCACATCGGGGATCGACTTGGCGAAGCTGATCGCGGCGTACACCTGATCGGCAAGGGTGGAGTTGGACAACTGCCCGAGGACCAGGCTCACTGCGAGGGCTCGCAGCAGAAGGCGCGGCTCTTTCCTCATGAGGGCCCGCTCCATCACCAGCGCGATCAGTTCCGGCCACCCAATCTTTGGCACGCCCAGCAGGGCCTTCACGCGCAGCACCGCGGCGTCGTCTGAGTCAACCGCGGAGGCGGGTAGCGTCAGCGCCTCCTTTGCGCCGTCTTGACCAGACCTCTCGGCAAGCCGAAGCCAGCCTACCGCCTCGCTTTGATCCACCTGCGTGAGCAGATTCCAGATCGCGACCCGGAGCTGCGCTTCTCCGCTGCCAAAGCGAGCAGCCCGCTCAAGCGTGGAGACACGTCCGTGTACGGCGATCTCATGCAGGTCGAGCGCCTCAACGATCAGCCGCTGAGCTTCGTCCTCCCTGAGGGTCTCGACCTGACTCAAGTACTCGAGTCCGAGCGGCACGTGCCGCGGGAATCCCTTCATCCCTTCGAGGTACAAGCGCCCGGCCTCGAAGCAGGCCGCAGCGTCTCCTCGCCTTGCCCTGGAAATCAGTTGAATGTCTTGTCTTCTCATCGAGCGCCTTTCTTCGTACTGGCGCCTTTGCTGAGCATCTTCGGGACACTCGCGTCGCCGGTACATCGCGAGCAGACGAGAGACTAGAGACCAGGCATTGACCAACAACTGACGGCCTGATTACCGGTTCGTCAGCTTCAACGTCGATGGCGTTGGTCAGTCTGGGACGTGTCGAACATGTGACCTCGCATCAGAAATTTCCTGCTGCTTCGGCTGTGTCCTGAGCGACACGTCTCACGACCGTTTGGACCACCGTGCGCGAGTACGCCCCCGCTCAATCGGTAGAACTCGTGGATTTCCCTTGCTCTTCTCCCTAGCCTGCGTCGTGCTTGAGGCGAATCGCGTCTCTATGCATCGACCATCGAATAGGAGAAGTTCATGAATAAGCCAGTCCTCTTGGCATTGGCATGCAGCGCGCTTGCCGGCTCGGCCTTCGCGCAAACCTCGTCCGTCACGCTGTTCGGCGTCGCTGACGTTGCCGTGCGCCAGGTGAAGAACGGCAACGCGGGTACGGTCAAGGGCGTGACGTCCGGTGGGAACACAACCAGCCGGCTGGGCGTTCGTGGCGTTGAAGAACTGGGCGGCGGACTGTCGGCTGGCTTCCACCTGGAGTCGGGCATCGATCTGGACACCGGCACCTCCAACGCCAGCAAGTACTGGAACCGCCGCTCGACGATCAGCCTGATGGGTGATTTCGGTGAGGTTCGCCTAGGCCGGGACACCACCCCGACCTACAACAACACGCTCAACGATGAATTTGGCATCGTGGGTGTTGGATCTCGCGGCATCTTTGTTTATGGCAGCGGCGCGAACCTGGGCAGTGGTGCAACCACGATCCAGCGTACGGACAACGGCGTGAGCTACTTCCTGCCGAAGAACTTGGGTGGCGTCTACGGTCAGTTCCATGTCGCCGCAGGCGAAGGCACCGTGGGCAACAAGTACTACGGCGGCCGGATCGGCTACGAAGACAAGAGCTTCCTGGTCGGCGGTGCCTACGGCACGACGGATGTCGGCGCCAACCTGTCCAAGTTCAAGAACTACAACCTGCTGTTCAACTACAAGTCGCCGTGGGGCGTGTTGCACACCCTGGTTGACGTGAAGAAGTGGGGCGAACGCAAGTCGACCGAAATCTCGGTGGGCGCGACCATCCCCGTGACCGTCGGTCAGATCCGCGTGGGCTACACCAACGCCAACCGCTCCGGCGGCGCGGTTGGTTCCGGCTTCGCCGATGGCGACGACAGCACCCGCCTGGCGCTGGGCTACGTCTACGACTTCTCGAAGCGCACGGCGCTCTACGGCACCGTGGCTCGCGTGACCAACAAGGGCGCCGCTCGCAGCTCCGTGCTGTACACGACGCCGGCGGGCATGCTGGGCGGCCAGAACTCCTCCGGCGCGGAAGTGGGGGTGCGCCACAGCTTCTAAGGCTAGGCTTTCTGCAAGGTAAAGGCGAAGGGGATGCGCATCGCGCATCCCCTTTTCTTTGGGCCTACCATTTGACTTTCGGAAGCAAACACCGAGCGGAGGGCTGATGGACGAGGGCTGGGTTTCGAACCTCGAGGTCGACTGCAACGAGTCCGGGCGTTTCGTGGCCGTGCTGGTGCTCACCCCGCCGCCCGAACTAGGGCCGCCTATTCGCGTGCCGATCGAGGGGGAATACGACCGCCCGGAGCTTGCCGAAGATGCGGCGCTCGACGCCCTCGCCGCGATGACTCGAGGCGATTGAACCGGCCGCGACGAACCTACAGGGCTGTCGCGAACTGATCAGTGATCAGCCACGCCTCGTGGGCGACGCAGCATTTGGCAGCGCAGCTGCCTGTTTGAACTCCGTGGCCTCATCATCCAGCGATGCCATCGCCAGGGTGTACAGAATCGTGTTGCGAGCGAACTCAGCCTGCTCGCGCTCGACCTCGACGGTGTTGCCATCGATGCTGTCTTGCAACGGCTGTCTGTAGCCTGCGAACGCCAGCGTGCTCGAGGGTATGAGCGGCACTTCCCGAGCCACGCCCATGTCCTTGCCATCCTGGTCGGTCAGTTCCTCGGCCTGGCTTGAGGCCTTCAGGACGTCTGCAAACGAGATGTCGCGCGCCTTGTAGTTGGGCGTGTCAGCGTTGGCGATATTGCTCGCCAGCATGGCTTGGCGCTTACCGCGAAATACCAGCGCCTGCGCCCGCCACTCATCTGAATCCTGCGCCAGCTTCGCCGTGGCGGCGCCGAACCTCGTGTCTTTGATCCCATCCATGGCATCCCCCAAAAAAGGCGAAGCCGCTGGTGCGGCTTCGTGGGTTTCAGGCTCGTTCGCCTTCGTTCTTGTCGACGTAGACCTTGAACGGCTTGCTCGAGAATCCCGCCGGAGCGATCTTGGACAGGTCTACCGCGCGGTGCCCGACGACGTCGAACTTCCAGGCGAAGGTCTTTCCGCCTTGGCGGAACTGCACGGTCTGGCCGCATTCGATGTTGATGGCCTTGCGCGAATCGAGGTCGACGACGAAATCGGTCTTCTGACCTGCGAACGGCACGCCGTAGATGGAATTTCCGTTCATCAGACGCTCGGTCGTCTGTGCTGCGACCGGCGCGTTCAGGCCGGCGAACAGGCTGGCAGCGACAGCGATCATGGCAACGGTTCGGTTCATACAGATCTCCTTGTTCCGGTGGAGCCGTGCTCAACAAGAGCACCTACCGCATCCACCATGAACAGCACTTTAGAAATCTGTCGCTTTCAACGGACCTGTCGTAGTGATGACAAGTTTGTTAGCTCGCGCCCGCGGTGCGCCGCCGTTCTCCGTCCTTGGGACCAGACGCTGCGAGATGAGCAAGGCGGACATCCAGCGGAGAATGGAGCGACGGAGGTGCCAAGGTGAGCAGCAACATTGCATCGGGATACACGCCCGAACAGGACGACGTGCTGAAGACGCTGGGTTTGGCGGTGGTGGCGGGACAGGGCGTGGAACGCCTGATGAGCACCTGCCTGACGTTCGTTCTCCGGGACGAGCCGCTCGTGTCGCCAGAGCAGCTTGATGGAATTCTGCGACGCCACAGCAAGGCGACCCTCGGCCAGCTACTGCGGATCTTGCGAGAGCGGGTGGACCTGCACCCGACGTTCGACGAGCGCTTCGAGCGCTTTCTGGAGAGTCGCAACATCATTGCGCACCGCTTGTTCGACGTGCCGGGCGGCCTGGACCTTCATACGGACGCAGGCAGGCAGAACCTCAAGATGTTCCTGCTGCGCTTCATGGATGATGGCCAAACCCTCTCGATGATCTTCCTTGGCTTGATCCGAATCTGGTCTCAACAGGTCGGCATCGATCTGCCAAGCGTAGATGACCATGCTACGCAGGCCATGCTGGATCACGTCGATGAGAACGTGATCCCCAACCTGAGCATCCTCTTGAAGGAGAAGATGCCTTCGGCAGGCAACGACTAGACTGGGTCTCGCATGAGCTTGGCGCCGTCGCTGCATAGCGCCGTGGCTATGTCTGCGCGCAGCTGATTGCCGAGATCCGAGAGCAGCCTCGTGGCGAGCTGAGCGCTCAACGACAAGCGCGATTTGGAGGCGAGCTGGACAAAGGGGCGAACAGACCTGGCCAGTTCGTCGGACGCATCAAGCACCTCTGAAAATGGGCGATCCAGAAGAATCGTCAGCATCAGCACTGAGCTCAACCTCTTCATCGCCTCCGCTTGCCGCTTCAACGTGGCGACTTTGCTGTGCACCAACATCGAAGGAAGCGTGAGGATCAGCTTGTCCAGGTCCCGCAGCTCCCTGGTGACTCGAATGGCCGCCTGCTCAGACATGCGCAGTCCCGTGTCGATCGAACTCCTCTCGTCTTCAGTCTTCAGCATCGCGCGGTCTCCCGCGCACGCACCTTCGGCAGGCATGACAGGGGCACGCGAACCAGTAGGCCAGCGCTCTGGCCTCGCCGTGGGAGGCTGACCTCATCAAGGACGAGAGTATTTCGTTGAATCAAGTGGGTACCGCGCTAGAGGAGATCGTGAAGCCAATGCGTGTCTCGCCGCGCTCGGACGTTGCAATCGCCTTGCCTCCATGCATGCGCGCAATTGCCGCGACGATGGAGAGGCCAAGGCCATGGTTCTTGCTGGCGCCGGTGCGGGAAGGGTCGACGCGGTAGAAACGGTCGAAGAGCCTTGGCAGGTGTTCCGCGGGGATCTCCGGACCCTCGTTGATCACGCCGATATAAATCTCTTTGCCGCGTGGCTCGATCTCGACCACCACCTCCGTCCCGCGGGTCGCATAGCGGCGAGCGTTACCCACCAGATTGGCGATCGCGCGCTGCAACAAGCCAGTGTCCACGCTGGCTCGGGCACGCCCGCGCACGACGCCGCGAACGCCCGCTTCCTGCAGTGATCCCTCGTGATAGTCCAGCACCTCGGCGCAGAGTTCCGCCAACTCCGTGACCTCGTCGCGGCTGGCCTGAGCGCCCCGCTGGGCATTCGCAAGAAAGAGCATGTCCGCCACGATCCTGGCGATGCGACGAAGCTCCTCGAGGTTTGACTGAAGCGTCTCCTTGAGCTCGTCGGGCGAGCGGGGACGCCGGAGCGCGAAGTCGCAGCTGTTGATGAGGATCGAGAGCGGATTGTTCAGCTCGTGTGCGACATCAGCGTTGAACGACTCCATCTGCCTGTAGGCGATGGCGAGGCGATCGAGCAGGTCGTTCGTTTGAGCGATGAGCGGCTGCAACTCTTCCACCTGGTCACGGCCGTCGAGTCGCAGCTCCAGACGGTCGGCGCGGACAGCTGCGGTCTGCCTGACAAGCGCACGAAGGGGCGCGAGCTCTCGCCTGACCCCAAATGCCGCAGCTGCAGACAGCACCAAGGAGCCCCCAACGGCCGCAAAACCGAGCGTCCACGCGAGCCGCAGGAGCAGCTCCTTGTCCTTACTCTGGTCGAAGGCAAGCGAGGCGGTCCCCGCCCCGCCGAGATCGGGAGGCAGCGGCACTGGAAATCGCTCGACCTTGACGTCGGCGCTAGCAGCGCGCTGCGGCGGCAAAAAGATGTGGCCCGAGTTGTCCGCCACGCTGAGCGTGAGCTCGTCGTGCCCAGCGAGAAAGTCGTTCAGCAGATGCCGGACGCTGTCCAGATCGTGCGCGCCGCGCCCTTCCTTGAGCAGATGTTCAACGGCCTCGCGCTTCATGCTCAAGGTCTGGTTCTGACGTTGATCGAGCGTCAGGAAGATCACCACGTACACCGCCACGCACACGACGCCGAGCCCCGCCATGGACTGCAGAGCGAGTCGACGAAGGAGACGGGCCCGAAGGCTTCCCGTATGCATGGCGACGCTCATGCGGGTCGGTCTTCGATGACGTATCCCATCCCGCGCACGGTATGGATCAGGGCCCGATCAAACGGCTGATCAATCTTCACGCGCAGACGGCGTATGGCCACCTCCACCACGTTGGTGTCACTGTCGAAATTCATGTCCCAGACCTGTTCAGCGATCTCTGTCCTGGAGAGCACCTCGCCTTTGCGTCGCATCAGCAGCGCGAGGAGACCGAACTCCTTGGTGGTGAGATCAATCCGCTGACCAGCGCGGCTGACCTTGCGACGGATGGGATCCACCTCCAGATCAGCTACGCGGTACACGGACTCCTCGGTCACCTGTCGACCTCCCGTGCGCCGGCGCAGGAGAACCTGAACCCGGGCCACGAGTTCGGAGAATGCGTAGGGCTTGGTGAGGTAGTCGTCAGCGCCGCTTTGCAGGCCCTTGACGCGATCTTCGACGCGCGAGCGGGCCGTGACCATCAGGATGGGCACATCGCTGCTCTGACGGATCGCGCTCAGCATGGCGAGCCCATCGATGCCCGGCAACTGCCCGTCAAGGATGAGCAAGTCGTAGCTGTTGACCGAGGCCATGTGCAGCCCGTCAACGCCGTTGTGGGCGACCTCCACGGAATAGCCTTCCTCGGTGAGCCCCTTGCGGAGGTACTCAGCGGCCTTTTCCTCGTCCTCGACGATCAGTAGTTTCATGAGCGGATCTCGTTGTTGTTCGTCGATCTCATGCGGCCGACGCCTTCTGGTCGCCGTAGGCGAGCAAGCGAAGCGCGTTGATGACCACGATGAGGGTAGACCCCTCGTGGAACAGGACCGCGGTGCCAATATTCAAGCCGAAGAGCGTGGCCGGAATCAAGACCGCCACAACGCCCAGGGATACCCACAGGTTTTGCCGGATGACGCCGCTCGCCCTGCGCGACAGGCCGACCACGAACGGCAGCTTGGAGAGATCGTCCGCCATCAACGCCACGTCAGCAGTCTCCAGCGCCACGTCCGACCCGGCCGCGCCCATGGCAATCCCGACGGTCGCACTGGCCATGGCCGGAGCATCGTTGACGCCATCGCCCACCATCGCCACCTTGCCCTCGTTGGCGCTGAGCTGCTTGATGAAGCCGACCTTGTCATCTGGCATCAGCTCGCCTTTGGCCTCGCTCAGGCCAACGGACTTCGCCACCGCGTCGGCCACCCGCTGGTTGTCTCCCGAGATCATGATCAGGTCCTTGACGCCAAGCTTCTGAAGCTTGCTCATGACGTCCGCGGCGGCCGGGCGAGGCGTGTCCATGACGCCAATGACGCCCAGGAAGCGCTGGCCTCGCTTGACGATCATGGTCGTGCGGCCCTTCTCGATCAGCTGCTGATCGATGCTGGAGACCTCCGGCGGAAGACCACCCACATCTTCCACAAAGAGCTTGGCCTTGCCGATCCACACGTCGTCGGCGCCAATGCGTCCCGTGACGCCCTTGCCGGTGACGCTGTGAACATCTTCGGCACTCAGGGCCTGAGCAGTTCCCTGCATCCGTTGCTTCGCGCCAGACACGATGGCGGCTGCCAGCGGGTGATCGCTGTGGCTCTCGATGGCCAGTGCCACGGCCAGCAGTTCATCCTGCTCCACGCCAGGCGCAGCCTGAACATCCACAAGCTTGGGTTTGCCTTCCGTGAGCGTGCCTGTCTTGTCGAACGCGATCGCGGTCAAGACCCCCAAGTTTTCCAGCGGCGCGCCGCCCTTGATGAGAACCCCGCCACGCGCCGCCCGAGCAACGCCGCTCAGGACGGCGCTCGGGACCGAGATGGCAAGCGCGCATGGGCTAGCAGCCACCAACACTGCCATGGCACGGTAGAACGTCGCACTGAAGGGCTCGTCGATGATGAAGCCTGCGAACAAGAGCGCGCCGACGAAGCCCAGCACGGTCGGCACGAAGATGCGTTCGAACTTCGCCGTGAAAGACTGGGTGGGGGACTGCTGCTGCTGCGCCTCGGTCACCATCTTCACGACGCGTGCCATGGTGGACTCGGTGGATCGCTTGGCGACCATCACCTCCAGTGATCCGGAGCCGTTGATCGTGCCCGCAAACACGCGACTCGTTGCCGCGACGCGGTCGAAAGCGGCAAGCGCCTGCTGCGCGTCCTCCACGGGCTGCTTGTCCACGGGAATACTCTCCCCGGTGACAGGCGCCTGGTTCACGCTGGACTTGCCCGTGATCACAAAGCCGTCGGCCGGCATGCGCTCGTTGGGCTTGATCACCACGATGTCACCGGGCTCCAGTTCAGCGATTGGCACCTCTTGCGTGGTGCCGTCACGCTTGCGAAGCGCGGTTTCTGGCGCCAGCTTGGACAACGCCTCGATCGCACGTCGTGCGCGGCCCATCGCGTAATGCTCGAGCGAATGCCCCAGACTGAAGAGGAACAACAGCAAGGCGCCTTCAGCCCACTCGCCGAGCGCGGCCGCGCCGGCTGCGGCAACGAGCATCAGCGTGTCGATCTCGAAGCGCCGCTTACGAATATTCTCCACCGCCTCGCGCAGCGTGAAGAAGCCGCCGAAGACGTAGGCCGCCACGTACAGGCTCGTCTCCAGCGTGGACGAGAGCACTTGATATTTGCCGAGCAGCCACCCCGCCAACAACAGCGCACCGCACAGCAGCGAGAAGATCAGCTCCGTGTTGCTGCCGAAGATGCCGCCCTCATGGCCATGATCGTGATCGCCATGGTCTTCGGCGGCCTCGCTTCCGTGGTCATGCTTCTCGCCCTTCACATGCCTGTGATCCGGCGACGGAGGAGTCGACGCGCTAGGCGAGTTGGCCTCCAGCGACTGGGACTTGGCCTGTTCAGAATCTTTTCGTTCAGCCATCTGGTTCTCCGGCTTTGAGTGCATGAGGGGCGTCAGCGAACTACCGTCGCTTCTTCCTGGACCGCTTCGCAAGCCGCTCGGCCCTTCTCGCAGCACGACGATCCTTCAGCGACATGTAGTCCCGGATCGAGGTGTAGGTCAGGTACACGAGCGCGATTCCCCAGCCAACGATGGCCAGGTACTTGAACATCACATGAAGGGTTTCGTGAGAGCCCGTGCTCATCTGAGACTTTCGCTCGCGAACGCTGACGCTCGGGTTCATACCGATGACCCAAGCGAAGCATCCGCATTCCTTGAATTACTTGGAGGCTTTCAGAGCCTTCTCCGCAAGCCCGGTGCGCGGCTCGACCCAATGGCTCTGATCGAGCGCGTCGCTGCAGGCCTCGGTCTCCATCTGCAAGGTGACGTGAGCAATCTCGTACTGCTCCTTGAGCATCTGGCGGAGTTGGGTCAGCAGGGGACCCACGGAGACCGAGCCGTCGTGCACGACGTGCGCGCTCAGACTCGTCTTGCCGCTGGACAGCGCCCAGATGTGCAGGTCATGGATCCCCGTGACGCCGGACGTTGCGGTCATCGCCGACTCGATCGCCGTCACGTCTACCCCCTCGGGCACACCCTCAAGGAGGATGTTCAGGCTCTCGCGCAGGAGCACCCACGTCCGAGGCAGAACCCAAAGACCGATGCCCACGGCGACCAGACTGTCGACCCACGCCCAGCCGGTGAAACGAATGACGATGGCCGCGACGATGACGCCGACCGATCCCAGCAGGTCGCTCCAGACCTCCAGATAGGCGCCCTTGACGTTGAGACTCGCATCCTTGCCGCCCATGAGCATGCGCATGCTCACGAGGTTGACGATCAAACCGAGCGAGGCGATCACCAGCATGCCGACCGACTGAACCTCGGCCGGCGAATTGAGCCGCTGCCAGGCCTCATAGAGGATGTAGATCGCCACTCCAAAGAGCAGTAGGGCGTTGAACGCCGCAGCCAGGATCTCGAAGCGGTGATAGCCGAAGCTGCGCTTCTTGTCTGCCGGCCGTCTGGCGATGCGTATGGCTGCCAGCGCGATCGCAAGGGCAGCCGCATCAGTGAACATGTGGGCAGCGTCCGAGATGAGCGCCAGGCTCTTCGTCGCGATACCGCCGATGACCTCGGCGATCAGAAAGCCGAAGGTCAACGTGAAGGCAATCCAGAGCGAGCGCTCATTGCCTCCTGCCGCGGCAGAGTGGTCGTGGTCCTTGGACATGGGTCATCTCCTTGTTCGTTTGATTCCCATCCTCGGCAACAGCGATACCCAGCGGCCCCGCGCCGCGGCATTTCAGCCTCGCGCGGGACCGCTGGCGCTCAGAGGGCGCTCAATGGGCGCTTCCGTGCTCGGCGGCCGGGGATTGGCTCTCCAGTTGCTCCTCTTCCTCATCGCGCCGGTGTGCCAGGCGGTAGAGGATGGGGAGAACCAGCAGCGTCAATGCCGTCGAAGACAAGATGCCGCCGATCACCACGGTGGCGAGCGGACGTTGGACCTCGGCGCCGGTGCCGGTGGCAAGCGCCATCGGAACGAAGCCAAGCGAGGCCACGAGCGCTGTCATCAGCACCGGACGCAGACGTGTCAGCGCGCCTTCGTGGATCGCCTCGTCCAGTCCCTTGCCTGACTCGCGCAGGTTGCGGATGAACGAGATCATCACGAGCCCGTTGAGCACCGCCACCCCAGAAAGCGCGATGAATCCGACTGCTGCCGAGATCGAGAGCGGGATGTCTCGCAACCACAAGGCCACGATGCCGCCAGTCAAGGCGAACGGGATCCCGGTGAAGACGATGAAGCCATCCTTCATGTTCCCGAACATGGCAAACAGCAGCACGAACACCAGCAGCAATGAGACCGGAACCACGATCTGAAGACGCTGGGTCGCCGACTGCAGGTTCTCGAACTGGCCGCCCCAGACCATCCAGTAGCCGGTCGGGACCTGAACCTGTGCGCCAATCAACTGCTGGGCCTCAGCAACGAAGCTGCCCAGGTCGCGACCACGCACGTTCGAGCTCACCACGATCCGACGCTTTCCGTTCTCGCGGCTGACCTGGTTCGGACCAGGTGCCGTCGTGAAGTCAGCGACCTCACTGAGCGGGATGAAGCGGCGTGCGCCGTCAGCACCAACTGGCATCGGGATAGGCAGCCGCTTGATGGCCTCCACGTCGGCGCGAAGCACTTCGGGCAGTCGCACCAGGATGCCGAAGCGGCGGTCGCCTTCGAACATGATCCCCGCGTCGCGTCCGCCGACAGCGGTCGCGAGCGTGTCTTGCACATCCTGGACGTTGAGTCCGTAGCGCGCCGTGCGTTCCCGGTCGACGGTCACGCTCAGCATCGGAAGCCCAGTGGTCTGCTCCACATTCACTTCCGAGGACCCCTGGATGCCTTGCAACAGCCCCTGGATCTTCTGAGCGGTCGCGTTCAGGACCTCCATGTCGTCGCCGAAGATCTTCACCGCGACGTCGGAGCGCACGCCCGAGATCAGTTCGTTGAAGCGCAGCTGGATCGGTTGCGAGAACTCATAGTTCTGTCCCGGCAGCTTGGCCGCCTCGGCCTGCACGGCCGCCAACAGGTCGTCACGCGTGCGCTTGGGGTCAGGCCACTCGTCCTGCGGCTTGAGCATCACGTAGCCGTCCGAAATGTTCGGCGGCATCGGGTCCGACGCGATTTCCGCAGTACCGGTTCGAGCGAAGACGCGGTCGATCTCAGGGAACTTCGCCTTCAGCGTCGACTCCAGCTGCTGCTGCATCGTCAACGACTGCGTGAGGCTCGTGCCCGGAATACGCAGCGCCTGGATCGCGAAGTCGCCCTCGTTCAAGCTGGGGATGAACTCGCTGCCCATCCGCGCGGCGATCAAGCCCGTCAGCACGATCATCACTGCGGCGAAGGTCAACACGACTGCCTTGGCACCCATCACGTACTTGAGCAGCGGCTCATACACGCGACGCGCCCAGCTCATCAGCCAGTTTTCTTTCTCAGCAACCTTCTTGCCGATGAACAGCGCGACAGCTGCGGGAACGAACGTGATCGACAGGATCATGGCGCCGACCAGGGCGATCACGACCGTGAAGGCCATCGGGTGGAACATCTTCCCTTCGACACCGGCCAGAGCAAAGATCGGCAGGTAGACGATCATGATGATCAGTTGTCCGAACAGCAGCGGACGACGAGCTTCCTGGGACGCGAGGAACACCTCGTGGAATCGCTCCGAGCGCGTCAGCAGTCGTCCCTTGTGCTCCTGCGCATGTGCCAGGCGTCGCACGCAGTTCTCGACGATCACCACCGCGCCGTCGATGATGATGCCGAAGTCCAGGGCCCCCAAACTCATCAGGTTGGCGCTGACCTTCTGATTCACCATGCCGGTGAAGGTGAACAGCATCGACAGCGGAATCACCATGGCCGTCAGGATGGCCGCACGGATGTTGCCCAGGAACAAGAACAGGATGGCGATGACGAGCACAGCGCCTTCGATCAAGTTCTTCTTGACGGTGGCGATAGCCTTGTCGACCAGCTTGGTTCGGTCGTAGACCGTGACCGCGTGGACACCCTTGGGCATGTTCGCGTTGATCTCGGCCATCTTCTTGGCAACCGCTTGCGAGACCGTCCGGCTGTTCTCACCGATCAGCATGAAGACGGTACCGAGCACGACCTCGCGGCCGTTGTCGGTCGCGGCGCCGGTGCGCAGCTCGCGGCCGATTTCGACCGTGGCGACATCACGCACGCGCACCGGCACGCCGCCGGCGTTGAGCAGGACGATGTTGCCGATGTCGGTAATCGAGCGCACTTGGCCGGGGGCTCGGATCAGGTACTGTTCACCGCGGCGCTCGATGTAGCCCGCGCCGACGTTCGCGTTGTTGCGATCGAGCGCAGTCACCACGTCGCTGAGCGTCAGGCCGTACGAGGACAGCTTGGACGGATCGGGGGCGACGTGGTACTCCTTGGCGAACCCGCCGATGGAGTTGATCTCAGTCACGCCCGTCACGTTCTTCAGCTGCGGCTTGATGACCCAGTCCTGAATCTCGCGCAGGTCTGCCGGCGTATACAGCTCACCGTTGGGCTTCTTTGCGCCCGGCTCGCTTTCGACAGTCCAAAGGAAAATCTCACCCAACCCAGTCGAGATCGGCCCGATGTTGGGCGTCACGCCCTCGGGCAGCTGAGACCGCGCGGATTGGATGCGTTCATTGACGAGCTGGCGGGCGAAGTAGATGTCAGTGCCGTCGTTGAAGATGACCGTCACTTGGGACAGACCGTATCGCGACAGCGAGCGGGTCTGCTGCAGGCCAGGCAGGCCGGCCATCACGGTCTCGATCGGATAGGTGACGCGCTGCTCGGTCTCCAGCGGCGAGTAGCCGGGTGCACCGGTGTTGATTTGCACCTGCACGTTGGTGATGTCCGGCACGGCGTCGATGGGCAGCTTCTGATAGCTGAACACCCCGAGTGCGGCCATACCGAAGACGGCAAGCATGACAAGCCATCGATGCTCGATGGCGAAGCGGATGATGCGTTCAAACATGTTGCGTCATCTCTTTAGTGGGCGTGGGAAGCCGTGGACTTGCCGGCTTCGGCCTTGGCAACGAAGCTGCCGACGGCGATGTAGGGCACACCGGCCTTCAGGCCCTCGACGATCTCGACCCGCTTGCCGTCCGTGCGGCCCACCTTGACGGGCTGGGCGACAAAGCCCGAACCAGTCTTCACAAACACGACGGGCTTCTCTTCCATCGTCTGAACGGCTTCGGAGGTCACGGTCACCGGCGCGTCGAAGGTTTCGCTCTTCATCTCGACGTTGACGAACAGGCCCGGCCGCCATGCGGTCTTGGGGTTCTCCAGCGTCACGCGGGCTTGGGCCGTGCGGGTGGACTCGCCGATGAGCGAGCCGACGTAGGCGACCTTGCCGACCGCGGACTGCTCGAACGCCGCCGCGCGCACGACCACGTTGTCGCCTACGCGCACCAGCGGCAGGTCCTTGGCGGGCACGTTGATCTGGGCCCACACAGTGCGCAGATCGGCGACCGTGAAGACATTGGCGTCCTCGCGCAACTGCTCGCCCAGCGCGATGTGCTTCTCGACGATCGTGCCGTCGAAGGGAGCACGCAGTTCATAGCGGTTGAGGGCACCGCTATCCAGCGTGGCGCCGACGGCCTGGAGCTTCTGCCGGGCGTTCGACACCGCGATCTCCGCCTCGCGCATGGCTTGCTCGGCAATCTGCACATCCTGCTGAGGCGAGATCTTCGCTTCGTACAGGCTCTTCTCGCGTTCGTACGTGATCTTGGCCAGTTGCAGGCGCTTCTGTGCACCTTGCAAGTCGGCGCGTTGGTCAGATATCGACGTGCTGTTCACAATGGCCAGAACCTGACCCTTGCGAACCGTCTGTCCCAGCGCCACCGGCACAGATTCGACAACGCCGGCCACGCGTGGGACCACGTGCGCGGTGGTGTCCTCGTTGAACTTGACCTCGCCCGGCAGCTGGTAGCTGGCCGCCAGCGAAGCGGCCTTGGTGGCTTCGACCACGATGCCCGAAGACTTCTGCTGCTCGGCGGACAACGCGATCACCCCTTCGCTGGGGGAGAACGAGAACGACTGGGTCTGGCCGCCGACCACAACTTGGATGACGCCGTCGAAGACATGCGGCTCTTCAACAGGTTGGGCGCTGACAAGCGCGTCCTTCTGAGCCGCGAACGTCAGCTTCTGCTCCTCGCCGCCAGGGCGCTTGATCTGTGCGGTCACCTGCAGCTGAGCTGGCGCGACATCCTTGCCTGCCTGTGACACCCAGATCTTCAAGCGCGGCGTGCCTTGATCCTCGGACAGCAGCGCCTCGACGGTCACGTTGCCCTTGGAGATGAGCTCTCCACCGCGGCTGCCCTTCTTGGCTTCTTCGTGGTGTTCGCCGTCCCCATGCCCCTTGGCGTCGTCGTGGCCCTTTTCGCCACCGGCCTTGGCTTCCCCGTGATGTTCGCCGTCGCCATGGCCCTTGGCCTCTTCGTGTGCGTGCGACTCTTCGCCGCCGGACTTCCCGCCGGTGGTCATCAGCCCGACGGCGGCCGCGGCACCAAGCGCCAGCACCACGGCTATGGCGATCGCCTGCTTCTTGCCGGCGCCGCTGCGCAGGCGTTCCTTGAGTTCGTTCTTGGAGGTCATTTGGAAACTCGTTGATGGATCGTTGTTCAGGGACGAGCGTCGGCGCTACCGAGCCGGCGATCGATCTCCGCGGAGAGGCGGTGGGCTTGAGAGAGCGCGGTGAAGTACTGCCCGCGCGCCTGCAAGAAGGTGCGCTGCGCATCCAGCACATCCAGGAAGCCGAACTTGCCCAGCTCGAAGCCGCGGCGCGCAGCCTCGTAGGCGGTCTGGGCACCGGGGAGCACATCGCGACGCAATGCCTCGATCTCGTCGGTGCGCGCGTCGAGCTGGTCAACGGCCTGCAGCACCTCGGAGCGCAGACGCTGCTCTTCCGCTTGGGCCATCGCCTGCGCCGCGTCGCGCTTGCGCAGCGCCTGGAACTGAGCGCCCTGGTTGCGGTCGAACAGCGGAATGGGAATCGAGACGCTGATCAGCGGCTGGGTGCGGCCGATGTCGGGAGCGCGTTGCGCGCCGAGCCCCACCGTCACGTCGGGGACGCCGCGAGCTCGTTCCAGATTGAAGGCGGCTTCCGCGCGCTGAACCTCCATCTGGGCCCGACGCAGGATCGGGGAGCTCTGGATGCGGTCACCAAGGGTTTCAGCACCAGGCAGAACCGGTAGCGCGTCAGGGCTGCCGTCAACCAAGGAGATCGATCCCTGAGGTACCCCCATCACCGCGCTCAGCGCCTTCAGCGCTGCGGTGAGGTCCGCCTGAGCCAGGCGTTGCTCGATCCGAGCGGTGGATTGCGCGACACGGGCACGCGTCTCCTCGGTAGGCGACACCTTGCCCGCAGTCACGCGACGACCCACGGCGTCCGCGCCGTTGGTAGCGATGCGCAGAGACTCCTCAGCGACTTTCACGCGTTCCTGCGCGATCAACACGTCGAAGAAGGCCTGGATGGCGCCGGCGCGCGTTTCAGCACGCTGCGTCTCCAATTCCAGCGCTGCAACATCGCGGGTGCGTTGAGCCAGTTCGACGCGAGCGGATCGCTTGCCTCCCAGCTCGATGGTCTGGCTGAGCGTCACCTGCGTCGTACGCGTGGCCTTGCGGGTGTCCTCGGTGCTCAGGCCGAGCGTGGGATTCGGGATCAGGCCAGCCTGACGAATCGCGCCGTCGTTGGACTCGAGCTCGTACCCGAACGAGCGCAAGAGCGGGTTCTGACGCAACGCCGTTTGCACGGCCGCATCGAGCGTCAGTCCGGATTGAGGGTAGACCGTACCGGCCGCCGAAGCGGCGGCAGAGGCCGCGGCCTCAGGGGTTGCGGGACGGGACTCGCCAGCTTGGGCGAAGGCTTGAACTTGGAATAGTGCCGCACAAGCAAGCGGCACAAGCAATCTGCGCATCGAAAACTCCAGGGTTGTGGAAACAACTCGAAGGATTCGACGAAGGCAGCGCGGCTCAAGCCGCTAAAGGAGGAACAGGAAGGAACCCGCTGCGATCGCCGAATCAGGCGATGCGCCAATTGGGGCGTTCCGGATGATCTGGAGCGCGGGTCGAAAAGACTTGCTCGCTCAGTCCGCGCATGACCTGCGCGCTGAGATCTGCGAGCGCCATGCTGCTGCCTGAGACCGGCTTGGCAGCACTGAGATGGCACGTTCCGCAGTCGTTGTCCAAGCCGACCTTTCCGGGCTTGGTCTTGTCGCCAGGCAGAGGCTTCTTGCCCTGGGCCAGTTGACCGGCGTCAGCGTGCGAATGCACGTGATGACCGAAGTGGCTGGCTTCACTTGAACTCTCGTGCTCGCAATAGGCCGCCGCTGCACCCCAGGTGAACTGGAAGGGCATCAGCACCAGCAAGAAGATGGAGAGCCAGCGACGCATGGGTGGCAGTCTAGTAGAGGCCGACGGTTCGGTGGAACCGTCGGTCTAGCCTTTAGGGGACACGAGTGGGCATTCGGGCACAGCCCGATGGAACTCAGCTGCCTTCGGACTCGTTGCGGCTGACGTAGACCGTGAAGTTCGCGTTAGCGAAGCCTTCCGGTGCGATGACGGGCAGGTTCACGGCGCGATGTTGCGCGGAGTCGAACTTCCACGTGAACGTCTTGGCGCCGTCGCGAAACTCGACGATCTGGCCGCAGTCAACGTTGACGAAGCCGCCTTGCTTGACGTCGACCACCTTGTCGGCCTTCACGGCGGCGACAGGCAGGCCGTGGGGCGAGCGGCCGTTCATCAGGAGCTCCGGCTGGGTTGCAGCTTGGGCGCCAGCGGTCAGCATCACGGCGGCAACGGCGGAGAGGATCGACATGGAAACCTTCACTTTATGTACTCCTTGTTCGTGAACGTGACCCCCGACGGAGGCGACACAACGTTCATCGCGGAGTGAACTTTAGAAGTCGGCACCTTCCAGCAAACCGTGCGTGTTGATTACAAAACTGTCAGCTTCGGAGAGTGGCACGGTCGGCCGCAGACGCAGGTTGAGCACCTGCGGACACCCCTTCATCGTCGGTGCGCGCGACCTCTTTCAGCGGCGCCATCCAGCGAAGCGTGGCGTAGGTCACCAGGCTGAGGATCACCGCGATGTCATACAGGCCGTAGCCCACCGCACCGCCGACCGCGCCGGTCGCCCAAAGACTTGCCGCAGTGGCTGTTCCCGAAGCGCCGGCAGAGTGCTTCAGGATCGCCCCACCTCCGATGAAGCCGACGCCGGTGATGAGACCTTCCAGGATGCGGGCCTGACCGATCGAGTCGATGCCCAGTACCCGGATGGCGACCAGCACGAAGCCACAACTGGCGATGGCCACGAGAGGGAAGGTGCGTATGCCAGCGCTGCGCTCCTTGCGCTCCCGGTCCCAGCCGATGGGCAACGCAAGCACGTACGCGATCGCCAAGTCCATCACGTGGGAGGCGATCTCGACCCAATTCACTTGACCTGTCATATGTGGCTCCTAGCCGTTTGATAGTGAGAACGATCGGCAACGCGGCAAGCGTTAGGCATTCCTGACAACACCGTAATCGCGCCGTCAGCGGCTTGCCCGCAGCGGCAACTCATCATGGCGACGCACTGGGCAGCCACCCGGCCACCAGCCCGCCAACCACGATGTATCGGAGCGACCATGTCCATTCTTCGCCGCCTGTTCAGCGGCCACCACAGCGGTGGTCACGGACGAAGTGATCACCACGGCGGGCATCGCCGTCTCGGCGACCCGAGGTACGACTCGCATGGCAGTCGGAATTCGGGATGGTCGGAACCGTCGCCGCCGCCAGTGGCGCGCTCCAACGAACGGCATGTCGCCTGCATGCGCTGCGGCGCGAGCAACAACGCTGCAGGTCGCTTCTGCACCCAGTGCGGCTTCGCGCTGCGCCCCACGGCTTGCGGGAAGTGCGCCGAACCGCTCGGCACGGAAGGCAAGTTCTGCCCAAATTGCGGCACACCCATTCCCGCCGCGTCTCCAGCTTCGTCTCCCGCTTCATCTGGTTGAACCTCGCTCGTCTGGACGTTCGACCTGCAATGGCGGTGCTTCGCCGTCAGCGAGCTGTTCGATTGGTGCTTCGCAGGAGCCTGGCTTGACGAGGACAAAGCGCGAGTCTGATGTCGGACGGGTCGTTCCCGCCGGCAGCAGAAGGATCCAGCCTCGATGGTTGCTGCGGTAGCTGGTCAGGGCGAAGGGAGCTGTCGTGTCTTCCGGTCGGCGGCAATCCAGAGTCGCAGCTGGCACCTTGAACTCTGCCGCGGGGCGAACCGCCCACAGCGTCGCAAGACGCCAACCCTGGTTTTCGAGATGGGTCGGCACCCCTGGGGTCGTGCAGCCCCACAGGAAGAGCGCCAGCGTCACCAGGACGATGCCCCAGTGCGGCCTGTGCCGATCGATCTGCTTGGCTCGCCCCATTTCCACCCCCGTGTGCTCGTCGATTGCCGAGAAGGGTCGAACTGTGGGACTGACAGCCCCGCCAAACACTGACCGCGGGATTACAAGACTGACAACTTCGGATCGTTCAAGGCTTCAGCGCCTCACGACCGGACCAAGGAACTCTGATGACGACACGCATTTCCCCTCGGGCCGGCCAACCGGCGCGCGAGGAGGACCTCATCGATGTGAGCGCCCTGCGGGGAGCCTATTTTTCGCTGATTCCCAACTCCGAGGACCCTCAGCAGCGCGTGCGCTTCGGCACATCAGGGCACCGCGGCTCGTCCTTGGATGGATCCTTCAATGAGCGGCACATCTGGGCGATCACGCAGGCCATCTGTGACTATCGAAAGAGCGCAGGCACGACGGGACCGCTTTTCCTTGGCATCGATACCCATGCGTTGTCCCTGCCCGCGTGCACGAGTGCCCTGGAGGTTCTCGCGGCCAATGGCGTTGATGTCCGTGTGGCACCGTCGGGCCAGTTCACGCCAACGCCTGCTGTTTCCCTTGCGATCCTCGACTTCAACCGGATGCACGCGCCTGGTCCCCTGGCCGACGGCATCATCGTGACCCCCTCCCACAACCCACCGAGGGACGGCGGGTTCAAGTACAACCTTCCGCATGGCGGGCCGGCCGACAGCCACGCCGCGTCGGTGATCGAGGAGCTGGCCAACCAGCATCTCGCGGAGCACTGCAAGCGCGTGAGACGCGTTGAAGTTGCCAGGCCATTGGCCTCCGGTGCCGCGCGCCCTTACGACTTTCTGCAGCGCTACGTGGTGGCGCTGAGCCACGTCATCGACCTTCAAGCGATTCGAGAGTCGGGCATCCGCATCGGCGTCGACCCGATGGGCGGCGCCGGCCTCATGTACTGGGAAGCCATTGCCGACAGGTATGGTCTCCCGCTGACCGTCGTCAACGCCAACATCGACCCCACGTTTTCGTTCATGCCGCTGGACTGGGACGGCCAGATCCGCATGGACCCGTCTTCCGCGTTTGCCATGCAGGCTCTCACGCGTCAGTGTTCCTTGTTCGACGTCGCGTTTGCTTGCGACACGGATCATGACCGGCACGGCGTCGTATGTCCGAGCAGCGGCTTGCTGCCACCCAACCACTTCCTCAGCGTCGCAACGGACTATCTGCTGATGCACAGACCTCAGTGGCCCATGACGACCGCAGTGGGGAAGACCGTGGTGACCACGTCCATGATCGACCGGATCGCACAGGCCATGGATCGCCGCGTCCTGGAGACTCCGGTGGGCTTCAAATGGTTCGCCCAGGGGCTCCATGATTGCGAGCTGGCAGTGGCATGTGAAGAAAGCGCTGGGGCCTCGTTCTTGCGGCGTGACGGGTCGGTGTGGACCACTGAGAAGGATGGGATCGTGGCGGGGCTGCTCGCCGCGGAGATCACCGCCCGTGCCGGGGCGGATCCCGGGCTGTACTACCGCACGTTGAGCGCAACTCTCGGTTCGACCTGGTCAGATCGCATCGATGCGCCGGCTACACGGGGTCAGCGAACTCGGTTGGCCAACGCGAAAGCCGAAGACTTTCAGCAGCGCGTGCTCGCCGGCGATGAGATCACGCAGGTGCAAACGAGAGCGCCAGGCAATGATCAACCGATCGGCGGCATCAAGCTGACGTCGCGACGCGGCTGGGTCGCGATGCGTCCCTCAGGTACCGAGGACGTATACAAGGTCTACGCGGAGAGCTTCGAAAGCGAGGAGCATCTTCAGATGCTGCTTTGCGATGCACTGTCGCTTGCCGACGGTGTGATGGCAGATGCGGAGGCCTGACGCAGGGTCGCCGCGCGCGGAACCTGCGCAAGATCCTGGTGGGTCAACCGATCTCGCCATTGATCACGCGCCCGCAGCTGCAGCCAGCGTTCGCCCGCTACGCTTCTTTCTGGTTGGCGTCGCTGCCACCATCGTTCACTGGGTTGTCGTCGCCGCCACCGTCTCGACTTTCGGTTGGGAGCCTTTGAGGGCAAATCTGGTGGCGTGGCCGACGGCCGTGGGCGTGTCGTTCATCGGCCACCAACGTTGGACGTTTGGTTCAAGGCGAGCTGCCACGAGAAGCGCGGCCCCAAGGTTTCTGGTGGTGTCACTCGCCGGCTTCGTCCTCAACCAGGTCATGTTCGCATTGCTGCTGCGATGGACCGAACTTCGGTACGGCGCTGCACTCGCGGTGGTGCTGCTGCTTACGGCAAGCGTGACCTACCTCGCCAGCAACCTGTGGGCCTTCTCTGCTCCATTGGATCGACCATAGCTGCTGCCGAAGTGCGGACCACCGCCGGTCTTGGCGAATTCCGCATCGCGACTGGACGTAGTTGCCACCGCTAGGCTTCTTGAACTCAGAAGCTCTCGCGAAGCGGGATGCCCGCCAACCGGAGTGCTTGACGCTTCAAGGCATCCTTGCGTGACCACTCCGGCGTATTGTGGTGATCACCGCGCTGCACCTCCTCCACATAGGTCACGTAGCCGGCTTCGTTGCATACGACTATGTCAAGTTCACAGTTCTGTAAGTACATCCAATCCTCAGCGCTGAAGTGCGGCTTGAGCGCTCGCACGTCGACCAGACTGCGCATCGGATAGTTGGGAACCACAATGGAGCTTGGCAACTCGGCGCGAATCCGATGGAAGGCGTTGCACTCGGTGTTTGACCTGAACAATCGCGTCGACGTTGCCTCCGGTGGGAGGGAGGATTCGCCTTGCAGAAAGTAAGGATTGAGCACGAGCCGCCCGCGAGTGCTGCGGTGAAGCGCCTCACACATCCATCCCGAGCCTTCGGCATAAAGCTGCACGCTGGCGCCGTCTACGACGAGCGTGATGGCCTGCTCGGAGACTTCTAGGTGGCGAACGCCAGGAGTATCTAGCGCTGCGCTGGACAGCCAAACTGCCGCTTTATCCAAGGCCTCCGTCGCTTGCTCGTCGTGCAACCAGCGCTGGGTCTCGGAGCTCCAGATGGGCCACGACGCCGCTGTCATCAGCTGTTGGAAGGAGTGGCACTCGGGCAGCCACTCTTCAGTTACCCGATAGATCAGCCTGTAGCGCTCGGCCAAACCGAGGATTTCGTTTTTCTTCCCATTGTGCTTGCTCAGGTACATGTTCAAGCAGTTGAGAAAATCGTCCCCGTCTTTCGGTTTGAGCTCGATCAAGGCTCGTAGGGCCTTGTTGGGGTCGTTCTTGTGGAGCACCCAGTCCCGGCGCATACGGTCCTGGTCCGGTGTCGGCTCTTGGTGCATCTTCAGGCGCTCCAACTCCCTCTCGTAGGTTGACATAGCTCTGGGTGATTCGTCAGCGACAAGCTGGCGCAGGTCGGAGGCGAGGCGATTGTTCAAAGCAGCGCAGAAACGACAGTCGCACGACTTCGACGAGACTCTCGCGTCCGTTGTGTCCAAGCTGTGTCGGCAACGTTGGCAACTGAACATGCCGCGGAATAGCAAGGCTGGGTTGGCGACGTCTAGCGTCTTGAGGCGATAGCTTCCGTCCTCGCCGCAAGCAGGACAACGAACCTTGGCTTCAAGTCCAATGTCCAAGGACGCGAGATTCGCGAAGCTGATGCTCTTCGCGTTCTTCCACGGGGACGCGTTGCCGGTTTCGAGCAACATCCGAAGCGCTTCGAGGGCCGCCAATTTTGCGAAGACTTGGCGAAGCGTTCGAGCCTGTGGCTCCAGTGGACCGTTGGCGCCATTTCCGAAGACGGGCGGCCGTACAACGGACTTGGCCGCCGTGGCCGTTCGTTGGTCCAATATCTCCGAGAGGTAAGTGAGGACAGCGTCGCTTTGCTCCGGTGTGCATGCGGCAACCAACTCAGCGACGGCGGCGTGAATGACAGGCTGCAACATGCTAGCCAACGCAGCCTGAATCTGCTCTCGATCGAGCGACACTTCTGCCCGGTGCCGATGGTGAAGGCGAGCAAGCCTCTCCCTTCCGGCATCAGAAATCAGTGGGATCTCGTGCGCGCTGGAACGCCACCTCATGAGCCGCATGGTCACCTCTATCTGCGAAACCGTAGATCGCAGTTATCTCATAGACCTCTTCGTCCCCGACGAGGCTGCGGGCCCCAGGCACGAGCCTCCGTCATCGAGAGAGTGCACACGCGGAGCTGCCCGGACCTTTGCGCAGATGTCTGGACGCTTCATGCTGACGCGGCTTGGACTTTTTGCACCGAGGCCAGTGAGGGGGGGGCCGACGCTTTAGGTCTGGAGAGACATCGGCACCTTGTCGCGAAGCAGCTATGACCGGTCCGACCAACGAATCGCCAGCGCCGGTCTGGACGTGTCGGCGAGATGGAGACGGAGTGGGAGAGAGGGGAATTTACTTCCTGGTCGCAAAGAAAAAGGCCCGCAGATGCGGGCCTTGGGGCGCGAGCGGAAGACGTCTTACGCTGCGAGACGTGCGTTGCTCTCTTCGTGCTGCAAAGCAGCAGCTTCCGCCTGCTCTACGGCAGCGGCGGCCTCTTCAGCTTCGCGCTCAAGCGCGCGATCACGCTCCAACTCCTGCTGACGTCGCAAGGCTTGGTCACGAACGATCGCTCGCTTCTCAGCATCCACAAATCTCTTGCAGATTTCGCGGATCAACGGCTGATAGCCCATCCCATTCAGTTGGGCGATCGCCTTCAAGTCTCGAACCATCTCTTTGGTGAAGCGGATCGAAATCGGGTGAAGGCCGAGCGCTTCGTCGACGTTCTTTGACTCGTCGGCCTTTTTTGCGTGGGTCGGGTCGTTGCCGAGGTGTCCGGTGGGCCCCCAGTCATCCGCAGTCGCTTCCACGCGATCGAGCAGATCTTGGTTGATGGGCATGTGCGCTCCTAGTTTCCGTGAAGGTCAAAAATGTCTTGTATCGTCTTCGTGGCTGGGTACGCAGTCTTCAGATAGATGTTCTCTTCGTCTTCGACATACACGATCTTCAGCAGCCTTCCCACGTGGGTCTCCGCCACGAACCAAACCGTGGCCGGATCGGTCCGATGCTCTTCCCGGTCGTCGCAGACGACTCGCCCGCATCGATTGAGAAAGCACTCTCGCACTTCCCGGTCCGTGACCGAGCCGTGAGAGGGGTCCCCGATCTTCTGTCGGATCTTCTCAGAAATGACGAGCATGGCAAGATTGTATATACGCCACGATGCCCCTGCAATTTTGATGCTCTCCTCGTAGGGATGAGCGGAAGGCATCACTCGCGGAGAGCACGTATATACGTCCAGGTTCCTCCCAACACAAGCCCCGACAGACGGCCGGTGTAGCTTTGATGGGCAAACGCGCGTCCCGCGTCTTCGTTGGTGTTCGTAGATCGGAGTTACTCCGACCCAGCGTCCCATCTTTGGCTGTCTGTCACCGCGGGAAGCTGTGAGACGCCGCAATCTCCTGTGACGTCGAACCAACGCGGGATCGCACCACTCGCGGTTGGAAGCCAGCAAACTAGAGGATAACCCATTGATTTATATGGACAATTAGACGAGGCAGTCTTGCGAACAGGCTGTCAGTGAACGCCCACGTCAAAGTGGTGTCAAAAGTTCTCACAGCAGACACTCCAAAATCAAGGACTTGCCGCCGGCGGAGAAAGACCAGGGATGCAGCGCTGGTGGTCCTGTTGCTAGGGTTGGAGGCGCAAAGCTCCGGACGCCCATCAGCCGCGCCAGATCATCTAGGGCTGACAAACCGAAGGGCTGATAGCCTTTCGCATCTCTTCATCGTGCGCTCAGCTTCCTTGCCAGCTCCATCGCGCGTGCGCGAGAGGCCTCTCGCTCCTCCGGACTTGACCTCTCGGGCGACGGCACGTCTTCCAGGATCGCTTCGGCGCGGATCTGGTCAAGGTCGCCCGGATCCGAAGCAACCCAAATGGGCTTGAACCATGCTTCGAACTCGTCGGCAAGGACGCGCGGCGACGTACCTTCGGTGGACCACCGGACGTCGCCCGGGTATTCGGCAAGAATTCTCTCCAGGAACGACCGCGATAGACCCAATCGCTTGGCGACCTCGGTAGTTGTGATCCAACGGGCGTCGTCTGTCGGCTTCATGTTGACCTCGCCACGGTTGCCGGGCCACTGCTTCTATCGCTCACGATCTGACTAGCGCTTACGAGCGCCTTTGGGGCCAAGCAGCACACGGACGTTTCTTGGCTCCAGCTCGATGCCGGCGTCAAATTCTGCTTTCGTGGGCATCCGTATGCGAGCCGCCTTTTCGACCAGTTCCGAGCGGACCACGACGAATTTTCCCGGTGCTACCTTCACGCGCTTCATGACGCACCTCTTTCGCATCGAACCTACTTGCACCGCCGCGTTGGCGGCCAAGCGCTACCGTTGACCCAAGCGATCCGTCAGGCGAGCCAAGATCCACGAGCGGTAGCTCTCGGGCATTTCGAAATCGTTGGCCAAGTTGACCCTGAATTTTTCCAGCATCTGCTCCGTCGTCAGAGCTGCGTACTTAGGCTTGAGCGCCTTCTCTCGAAGGAAACCCACGGCCCAGTCCACCACTTCGCAACAGCGCAGGAAGTCCTCAGCCCGCTCCTCCGGCAGGGAGCCAGGCTCGTGAAATCGGCCATCGGGTCCTCGCGTGAGGCTGAACTTGAGTTGCATGCCGGACAGCGATCCGCCGAAGGGAGGGTGAGGGAAGTCGTCTGGAACGGCAAGGGTCATGGCTTCGCTCCTTCAACAAACTGTGCGGCCGCGGGTGCCCGACTCATGCGAGCTGCGCTTGGCCCGTCGAGCTCGCCAGGCACCACCACCTCCAGCTCGCCGTCCCCGTTGATGGCCGTGATGCCACGCAACCCTACCCCTACGGACTTGAAGCCCTGAGATCGCCACGCCTGCGATTGATCCTCAAACCGCCAACGCGCATCGTGAAGGTGTCCGTGCGCAAGCAGACTCACCCCTAGGGCGCGCGCCAGGTCGTCCAGGACGGGGAACCCGTACGGGTGATATCCGCTCGCCTCATGGGTCACGAGAATGTCTGCCCGCTGCCGCTTGAGCCGCTCGAAGTCTTCGGGGTAGATGGTGCCCCAATGCTTGAAGTGAGGCCCCTCACCGTAGCGATCCTGACGAGGCGTTGAACGCGCATGTTGGCGCATGCTGCTGAAGCTTGGCGGTGCGCCAGCGGAACCGCCGGCCCCCTTGGGCATCCAAACACTGCCGCGGAATACGTGCCCGAGGCCGGCGATCCTTCGCCCATCCTCGAGCTTCACAACCCGGCCATGCAGGTTCCTATCCGCCAGCCCGCTCTGCCAAGTGCGCTCGATGTCGACGATCCGATCCGAGTCATGGTTCCCCGGGATCCACCATACGCGGTCGGCCACCGGAGCCAAGACCGTCTCCAGGGGAGCGTCAGGCTCCATGTCGCCGAGAAGGATGACCGCAGCGGGATCGATCTTCGTCGTCGCCTCAAGGATGTGGGTGAACTGCCCGTGAGGATCGCCGCAAAGCAGGATGGGTCGAAGGTTCATGAGTCAGGAGCCGCGCTTCGCCTCCGACGCGGCAGGTCGGAATTCAGGCTGGCAAGGGCATTCCTAAACCGTCCGCAGGCCAGGGATCCAGTCCGTCAGAGTTGAGGGACGGCCTTGGCGTTCTAACAGCTAATCCGGCTCTGGGCAACGTAACACTGTTGAAGGCGTGCTCCTCGCATCAACCCGTGCCATGGCGCCGAGGACCAGATATTGGCCCCTTCGTGTCCCGCTTCAACTGCAGCTTGCCCAGTTCAAGGCCGGCCTTTCTCAGGGCGTTGAGCGCCGCTGCATGACCGGACACCCTTTCGCCCTGCGCCTTGCTATGACGGAAGTCGACCTTCGGGTCCCCGGGGCAATAGGGGAGCACTCGCTCCATTACGCCCCGGTGTTCCCGGATGGCCTCAAGGAGACGGGGGAGCCAAGCATCAATGTCGTTGGGGCGCTTCAGGGCTATCGCCAACCCGCTGTACTTGTCGTTCTCCAACTCTTCCAACCCACCCTCCGGAGTTGCCTTGCTCCGTCGTTCGACATCAAGGATGAAGATGGTCCGGTCGGGAGTTTGCACACGCGCGATCAGAACACCCCGCGGAGTCCGGCCATCAACATCGACGTAACCCCAGCTATCGCCCCCCGGCAAGGCCTCATGGTCGCTCAAGCCAGGTATGCGAAGAGGCTGAAGTCGCGGAGGCCTGCTGTCCCAACGTGGATTCACATCCACGAAGTCGTCCTCGCGCGTGAACCAACTCAAGGTCATCACCTGCTGCGGATGTTCCGTGGCCAAGAACCTCAGCCCCTCCCAGAGGTCGCGCAGCGTCCCGTACGACTTCAGCTCAATGGCCGAGTGGTGCGACGCATAGCTCACACCGCCAGCTTGAGATCCCCCGCGTTCTGCGGCTGACGCTTGATCTGCAGGTTCCTCTTGGGGGATGAGCGTCCCGCGGGGCTTGCGCTCGCCCCCCTCCTGACTTCGGCTCACAATTTCGCGAGCCACGCCCAGGATCTGCATCTTTGGGTCCCGCATCAGCACTGAGCTGGAAGAGGTTGTGGGTGCTTCCAGATCGACAAGGGACGCCTCCGCCTTGTCGTCGGCGTCAAATTGGCGTCGGTAGTAGCCGCCGGGCCCGATCTCTCCGTTCTCGCGGCGTTCGTCGACACCGTCGTCTTCCTCGGTCAATGCTTGGTCGCGAACGACCTCGATCGGCGGGCCCGACGGCTGCGACATCCCGGTGATTCGAAGGCCAAGGAACGTCTGTTCATCGACCTGCAATCCCTCGACCTCGAGTTGTGCCGTCCCGTGCCACCAGGGATGAATCTTCGGGAATGCAACTTCACGGAACCAGTCTTCGCTCTCATGTTCGGACCACCGCCCGTCCGCGCTACCTGTTGTCGCAGTGGCAGGCTTTCGTGGTCGGACCACGGCTTGAAGCTGCTGAAAAAGTTCGTTGACCCGCTCGCGCGTCTGCTCTTCGAAGAGCAGATGCCCCAGGAGCAGGGCATCGTCCTGATACATGCCCGGATGGAGCCGCAGTTGCCATCTCGAAGACGACGACCCAAGGATCGTCGAGCACATCATGGGAAGACAGTTTTTGAGTGAATGTTGGGTCAACAGCCTCGTGAGTCGACCCGATCTGCCGTAGCAGCGAGCGAGGAAAACAGCAGCGGGAATCAGGAGCGTTAGCCCTTTCGCCGTCGTGAGCCGGACCATCTCGCTGCGGTCTCTGCCGTGCTTTCGGAGAAGGTATTTCTCGGGCGGGAAAGGGAGATTTCCACCCGAGCCGGCCATGGAAACAAAGTCGTACTTCCCGTCCGAGAAGTCCACCGTGAACAACCTGCGCTGGTAACGGATTTGACTCGTCGAACGCTTGTTGGACCAGATCGAGCCGATCGACAGCAGGGGCAGCGACGTGATCGCCATGGTCCTGGAGAAGAACTCGCCGAACGTGTTGTCCGGTCTGAGGTCGCGAAAGAGCACCTCGATATGCGGCAGCGCCACGTCCTTCCGGGGGTTCTGCATGATGCCCAGGGGCCACCAAACGACGCAGGCTTCGTCTTCCTCGTTCCCCTCGCTCCGCTTGCGGCGCCCCAGGGCCGCCAATTCGGGACTGCGTATTACTTCTTCTCGGTCGATGAGATCAGGCACGGTTGCGGGTTTTGAGAAAGCTCTGGGGCAAAGTATTGCCTCACCGTCGCCTCGTCCAAGAGCAGTGCAGCGTGCCCCTCACCCAAACGCCAAGTTCGTCACGAGCGCGCACGGTAGGTGCGGCCTGGCCACTCGAGCGTGCGCCTCAGTTGATGGTCACCTTGAACCGCGATACATAGGAGACGGATCAGGGATCCAGTACCGTTCCGCGCCATGCTCAAGCTCCACGCCACCGTATGCGGTGGAAAGCTTTCCCTCCGCCAGCAGGCGCTGAGCTTGCTTAAGAGAAATCCAATGGAAGTACATGAGCGCCACCGGCCGCCAGCGCTGATCAAAATCGGTAGAGCGGTCCTCTTCGAACAGCATCTGCCGGATCTGCACCTCAAGTTGTCGACGGCGCCTGTGGAAGATCGTGCGAGCGCTGGATTTCGGCACCGCAAGGTTGACGCCGAGCGTCTCACGAAGGAATGTCGCGAAGGCGAAGAGCGCGGCGCGTTGACCAGGCGCCTTCATGAGGTAGTGTGTGACGTCATCCTGCGCCGGGAGCTGGTCCCCTGCCAAAGATGCCAGATCGAGGGCGGGTCTAAACGACAGCCGCGCGGTCCGCACCGAGATATCTCCCTGTGCAACTCGCTTGCTCAAGAACTGATGAAATGCCATCAACGCTTGGCGAGGCAACGGCTGCTCTGGTAGCTCAGAGAGTTGCTCTTCGAAGCGCCTGGCTTCGGACGCTTGTATCTTCTTCTTGGCACCGATCTCGACTCCGAGCACTTCCGACAACCACCTGGCCGCTAGCAGGTGCGTGCGCAAACCTTGCGTTCCAAAATGGCCCAGCAGATCATCGGAGCGCCAGCCACCATCGTTGCGCTCCGGGAGAGCAGCTAGCTTGACGAAGAAGGCTACATGGCGCGGCAGTGACAGCGCCGTGCGTTTGGGGTCCGTTGTTGTGGCCGCCCAAGCCGCAAATTCCTTGAAGCGCTTTTGGATGCTGGCACGCGGGACCATATGCGAAAGCTGGTCCGCGTCGATCGAGCATTTCTGCGTCCAGTAGCAGCACTCACACCGGCCATTCGCCCCTGCAGCGACCGCGCTCCCGCAGGCTCCGCAAGGTGCCGAGGGGTTCTCCGCGCACTTCTTGCAGATCCATCTTCCGTCCGCGGTGGCAGTGCATGACCGCGATCGCCGGCAGCTGCTGCAGGTGTGGTGGTCGCTGTTGCATCCCGGACAAAGTCGCGGAGCTTCAGGATTGCCGTGGCGGCGAGACAACCGCGCTGATGGACGGTTGCAGCGTTCACACGGCTCCTCGTCAACGAAATAGGTCCGACAACTCGAGCACGCAGGGCCGTTCGCCGTGAGCTTTCCTAGCGGCTGCCCGAAACGACGGCACCGCACACACGGCTGCTTCTTGATGCACGCCGTGCACACAGCGTCGGGTTCGCGCACAAAGAGCCGACTGAACATGCCGCAGCCACCGCACAACCGTCGCTTGAACAGCCGCGAGTAGCAGGTGTTGCAGTATGGAATCTCACGGTAGACCTTGTGGGCGCGATCAATCGCGTGATCGCAGCCTCCGCAGATGATGCTCTTTTCGGTCATAGGTATGCTCGATGCATGCGGCGCAGAAGGCGCGCCCATTCCTGGCGGACCAACCCCGCCGGCCGCGCACCCGAGTTCGGTCTGAACGTCGGGCTCCTACGTTTCTCACCTGATCGAGGATGCTGGGGGCCTGCCAGTAAGCAGGACACATCTTGCGACGTCATCTGCGCCAGCTGACTTGCCACCCGGCCAAGACGCAGATGGCGCTCACGCACGGATAGCAGTTCGAAGCGAAGTCCCGGCCCAATCGGTACCGGAGGGTTGCCGTTCACCATCAGTTCCTTAGGCTGCTTGAGCCGAACGCAGTGCTGCAGAACCCCGAACCATGCAGGCGTCGCGACTTCGAGCGATCCGAGGGCACCTGTGCCGCACTTCAGCACGGTGTCCGCCCGTGCCTGCATCTCAGCGGCCCACGGGTCCAAGCGACTCGCGATGGCACTGCGGTGATCGAACTGACAGTTCCAGCAGCTCGTGAGGCTCACGGGACGAGGAGTGTCGCGAAATGGTTGATGCACGGCCAGGCACTTGCAGCAGTGCTCAAGGAGTTCGCAACCGTGGTTCAAACAGCCCACATTCCATGCCGCACGCCATGCTCTACGGAGATAGGGTCGGACATCCGACGCGAGGCATTCGGGGCAAAACGGCTGGCCGCCCGCGTTCCTACGATTGCGCATTCCCCTTGCTGCCAGCCAAGGCCATACTGGCTCCGCGTGGCTAAGCGAAGCACCCAAGGGCCGAAGCAAATCGCGCATCTCGCAGGCGCGAATTCGCTCCGCGTCTACACCGCAGGCTCGATGCAACGCATCTAAGCGGGCATCACTGAGCCCGCGATCCAGATCCACTGTCCATGCCCGCCAGCCTGGCCAGATCACGCCGGTCAAGGTGAGCGGTTCGCAGCGCGCTGCGACTGCGGAGCGCAGAAGCCAACTTGAAAGCGTCTCGTCTACCTGGATTGGAGCAAGGCGGATCACGCAATCGCCTTCAGGCAGCCTTGCCTCGCAGCTTCGCGGTGCGGTACATGCCTCTGGCGCGGATGGCATCCTCAGTGATCTGCTCGATGCCTGTCTTGATCGCATTCTTGGCGAGCTCCTGAAGAAGGAACTGCAGATCGCCAAGAACTCCGCCAGAGTTCGTGTGGAGGAGGCTTGCCAGCCTGACCGTCGACAGGTGCGACGCCTTGCGCAGCGGCAACACGCTTTCGAACCCAGCGAGCAGCGTCTGGAACTTCTCGTCGGCGTCCCAAAGCGGCAGCGGCAAGACCTCAAATCGGCTGGTGTGCTGCGGGTCCGTGTACAGGACTTGGACCGCATTCGCAGTTCCGATCCCGATGATGGGGACCCCACAGACGTTGCTCAGGTACTTGATCGCGTTCATCACTTCACCCTGCTTCTTCCTCGTCCCGCCTAGCAAGCTGTGGAACTCGTCGATGAAGATCATCCTGACCTTGCAGTCGCGCAACTGCTGGACCACCTGATTGCGCAGAGTGATCGCTGGAGACGTGGCTCGATATGCCGTCCAGAATTGGTCAAGGATGGTTGCGTACAGGCCCTTCTCATCTGGAGTGGGAGGCGCCTGCGCGATGATTACCGGCTTGACCGCCTCCCGCTCCTCATCAATGAACGGCTCTCCGCATTGCTGGGCGAAGCGATACATCAGCGTGGTCTTCCCGTTGTTGGGCTCGCCAATGAGCAGATAGTTTTTTGGCCGTATGCGCGACGGTGCATTGAGAACACCCGTGAAGACGTCCAACACCTCCTTCGCTCGTCCGTAGCCTACCCAGCGGTCCTCTTCGATGAATGCGAGACGTTGGGCATCCGTCAGCTGCATCACATGGCGAAACTTCTCGTTGACGTGGTCGTAGGGTCCGGAAGAAGTTGGACTACTCATGGTCAACCGATGTCCAGGGTTGGAGCGATAGGCGCGTCAGTCATCCCGGAAAAGCCCACTTCGCCGCTCTGCCGAGCGGTCGGTGGTGACGAAGACACGAAGCCTTTCCCGGCCGGGGGCGAGGCGGACGGTGCGGGTGACCCTGCCGACTTTGCAACCTTGCGGTGCTCCGAGTTGCGTTGCTGTTCTCGACGTGCCCGCTTGGTCTTTGCTGCCGATTCAGCGATGTCTTCCCGTCGAGACTTGATGGACTCAAAGACCGCATCGACGTCACCCGGATCGAACCCCTGGTCCTTCAGCTCTTTCTGAGCCCGCCGGTGTTCCCAGATGCTGATGCTGTCTTCTGTATAGACCCAGGGGACGCGGAAGTACTGCTTGACGTCCGGGTCGAAGAACCAGAGCGCCGAAAGGTCCCGCGGGTCTCGGCGGAACCGCAGCTTCGGGCTCGCCTTGGTTTCCGTATCCTCCTGACCAATCCAGGGTCGAAGGCAATGATCAAAGTAGCGGAGGTTATCAAGCGTCACACCATCCTTTTGAATGGTGCGCTCAAACGACGGCATGAAGTGCAGCATCAACGCGTGCTTGTCCTGGGTCCTGCTCGGCAGACCTGTCCCACGCGCGGTGGGTCCGCCAAGCAGACCTTGCTCCCACTTGCGCAGGGGAGTCATGCCGATCGCGGAATGAGGACGACGGTGGTACTCGTTGCAGATCACCTTCACCAACTGCCGCTCGAACTCGGACAAGTTCATGATCGCCCGACCTTCTGAGTCGTACTCGCCGCGCTGTTCAACGTTGGAGAACGTGGTACCCGGTATGTCGTGAATCTCTCGCATCAGCGTCCCTTGGAGCCTCTCGATGCGGCCGCCGAATCTCGGCGTGCAAGCGGGCCGCCAATGCAGATCAATTCCCAGCTCCGTGCAGGCCCGGATGAAGTCACTCGATCGGAACTCTGGGCCGTTGTCCGAGACAATCAGCTTAGGGCGCCCCCAGGCCGGCCAAACAGCATCGATGCCGAGCTTCAGCAGCCCTTCCTCCTTCGGCAGGATTGCATGCGCCATGCACATGGCGCTCGACGTCCTGGAGGGAGCGTCGAAGGAGAGATAAAAGCCCAGCACCATCCGGCTGAACCCGTCCATGGCCAAGGTGATCCAAGGCCGGCCGATGGGCTTGCGGTACACGTCATCCACCAAGATGACGTCCACACGCGTATGGTCGATCTCAACGCGCGAAAGCGGGAAGTCCACGTCGGGTGCGGTGCCAGGAGTTGCCTGAAAGCGCTGCTTCGCAGCCTCCTTCTTCCCGCGCTTCTTCATCCGCTCTTCAAGAGGGATGGCGTCGATGCGCGCTTTCAGCGCGGTTGGGCTCGGTGCCTCAACTTTGTACTCACGACATTTGATTGCAAGTAGGCGGTGCGTCTTCGTGAGGGATGGTGCCTCCGCGGTCATGTAGTACTCATCGATCACAGCTCGCAGAGCCCGCTCGGCGTGCGCATCCAGGCGCCAGTTCCCTTTCTTCCAACCTCGTTTTCCCTCGAGCAGCGAGGAGACAGCATCGAAGTTTCGGTACTTGCTCAACCAGCGATACAACGTCGACGTGTCCTTGCCGACGCGGGCGGCGTGCTCGGACACCACGCTGCGGGTGAGATGACCCGCCTCAATGAGCGGGCGGATGATTTCAAATCGGGCGCGGGCCACCTGCCAGTCCTCATCGTTCACCGCCGCAATGTCTTCCATCGACATGGGAGGGATCTCATTGCCCAGAGGTTCGAGCTCGAAGAGGCGCAGAACGTCAGGGCGCCCGGTGTCGACGTTGCGCGCAAACACTGACTCAAGCCCCAGAACCTCGACGACACGGAAGATCCCGCTCGCGTGCTTGACCAAGGCTCCCGGACCGGTGGAAAACGTTGCCAGATTCTTCGTCACGGCGCTGGTCGAGCCCGCTTCGCTCTCGATGGCTTCACTCATTGGTCGGGATCCACAGTTCGGTGTTGAGGTTCAACGGCCAGCAGACATCGCATTCGATCCTTCGGTTCGCGACCAGACTCCAAAGTTGCGCGACACCTTCTGCACGATGGGCCGGGGTGAAGTACTTGTTGAGCAGGTACTCGAACTCGATGAGGCCGAGTTCCTCAAGGTCTTCGAGGATGCAGAGGTTGAGCGCCTCTTCGAACTCCAGGTCTTCGTAGCGACGCAGAAACTTGATGTTGTCGAGTGCTAGGGTGCGGATGCGTCGGTCATCCATGATCGTGAAGCGCCAGCCCATCTCGATCGCGTAGCGTCGAGCAGCCTTCCACTTCGCACTCCACTCTCGCCAGTTCGCCTTCCAGTCCGCCGTGGGCTTCACTTCGACCAGCAGGGGCTTCCGCTGCTGCTTCAAGCTGCCTGGCGTGTGCCGGTACGTCACCAGGAAGTCCGGCGTGTAGGTGTACTTACGCCCGCTTGGCCCAACAAACGCTACCGCGCACGGCTGTGAAACCACGTGCGCTACGGCGAGGCTGAAGCGCTGCAAAAGAAGGTAATCCTTCTCCAGCGGCGACTCAAAAGGGACGCCTGGCTCCCCGTCGCGGAAGAAAACATGGCCCGTGACGTTGCGGTATGACCGCGGAATCTTGCGAACCGACCGGGGCAGGTCGGTGGAGTCGCACTTATTTGAAGAAGTCTTCTGGGCAGTCGCAGCTAATTTGCTCATTTGCGTCGCAGCAATTTCGAGGAGAACCGCGCTAAGTGATTGTCAGGCGTGTAACTCAGTCGCAGCAATGGAAATTTGTCACAGGTGGCTCGCCGCCGCGCCCCGGCGAGATCACGCTGGCCCAGCATGGCGTGCTGTTTCTGGATGAACTGCCGGAGTTCCAGCGGCTGTCGCTCGAAGCGCTGCGCGAGCCGCTCGAGACCGGACGCGTCCATATCTCCCGCTCCGCGCATCAGGCGGATTTCCCGGCGCGCTTCCAGCTCATCGCCGCGATGAACCCCTGCCCGTGCGGCCATCTCGGCAATCCGACCAAGGCCTGCCGCTGCTCACCGGACCAGGTCACGCGTTATCAGAACCGGCTCTCCGGGCCACTGCTCGACCGCATCGACCTGACGGTGGAGGTGCCGGTGCTGCCGGCCGCGGTGCTCTCGGCCGCACCGGACGGCGAGCCCAGCGCCACCGTCGCCGCGCGCGTCGCAGCGGCCCGCCGGCGCGCCGAAGCCAGGCAGGGTTGCGTGAACGGCCGGCTGGCCGCGGGTCAACTGGACGAGCACCTGCGGATGGCGCCCGACGCCGAGGCGATGCTGCATCGCGCGTCGGCGCGGCTGGCGTGGTCGGGACGCAGCTTCCATCGCGTGCTGCGGATCGCGCGCACCATCGCCGATCTGGCGGCCGAGGACATCGTTGCGCCGGCGCACGTCGCGGAAGCGATCCAGTGGCGACGCGCGCTGCCGGGCCGTGAGGAATGAGGCCCGGTGCGGTCGGACGGGGACCTCGCGCCGCGCCGGAAAGCAGAAGCGCCGGACGATGCCGGCGCTTCGGGGGTTCTCGGCCGCGCGGGGCGGCCCTCGCGATCAGGGATCCGGCTTACTGGCGGATCAGCTGGCCGTCGCTGACGCGCACGACGTCGCCGCTCTGCACGCCCGGGTCATGGCTGAAGGTCATCGTGCGGTTGCTCTGGTCGGCGTTGCGCATCTTCACCACCCAGACGGTGGTGCTGCGCTGGCGCTTCTCGATCTCGTTGCCGGCGTAGCCGCCCGCCACCGCGCCACCCACCGTGGCGATCTTCTTGCCGGTGCCGCCGCCGACCGCGCTGCCCAGCAGGCCGCCGACCACCGCGCCGCCCACCATGCCGATGCCGGTGCCCTGGCCTTCACGGGCCTCGGTGCGCACCGACAGGACCGTCGCGCAGGACGCGCACAGGCGGGATTCGGCCTGGCCGGCGCTGCCGTTGTTGTCCGCGTAGCCGGTCGAGCCGCCATCGCGCGACTGCGAGCCGCGGCGGGGTTCATTGGACGCGTGCTGCTGCACTGCCTGGTCGCCCGAGCGGCGCGCGGCGCGCGCCTCGTCGGCGGAATTGGCGCCGTTGCGATCGACGATGTTGCCTTGCTGCTCGGCCGCCGCGACCGGCGTGTCCGGCATCGACGGCGCCGACTGGTGCCGCCCCGCAAAGAACGCTGCCACGACCAGCACGGTGGCCCCAACTGCACCCGCCGCGATCTTTTGATTGGTATTCAACGCCATGATTCACCTCTTATGGTTTTCCCCTACCTCGGGGGACGAGCGAAGAATGCCACGCTGTTACAAGTCGCGGGGCCCGGTTCTTGTTCCGTTTGTAAATGGGTGAAACGCGGCCTGTAGGACAAGGCCGCGTCCTGCGGTTTTCGTTGCTCCGGCGCGTCAGCCCAGCAGCGGCGCGAGCGCCCGCTGCGCGTCCTGCGGATCCAGCGCCATGCGGGCCGCCCAGTCCGCCACCTGGTCGTCGCCGATGCGGCCCACATTGAAGTAGGTCGCCTCCGGATGCGCGAGGTAGAAACCGCTGACGCTGGCCGCCGGCGTCATCGCCATGCCTTCGGTCAGCGCCATGCCGATGTCCTCGGCCTGCAGCACGCGGAACATGTCCCGCTTGACCAGGTGGTCCGGGCAGGCCGGATAGCCCGGCGCGGGACGGATGCCCCGGTAGGCCTCGGCGATCAGTTGCTCGTTGCTGAGCGCCTCGTCGGCCGCGTAGCCCCAGAAGTCCATCCGCACGCGCTGGTGCAGCCGCTCGGCGAAGGCCTCGGCCAGCCGGTCGGCCAGCGCCTTGAGCATGATCGCGGAGTAGTCGTCCAGGTCGTCGATGAACTGCTGCTCCTTCTTGTCCACGCCCAGGCCGGCGGTGACCGCGAACAGCCCGATGTAGTCCGGCACCGTGCCCTTGGCCGCGATGAAGTCCGCCAGCGCCCGGTTGGGCCGGCGCACGCCGTCCACCACCGGCCGCTCGGACTGCATGCGCAGCCCGCGCCAGGTCATCAGCACCTCCGAGCGCGACTCGTCGCTGTAGATCTCGATGTCGTCGTCGTTGACCTGCGCGGCCGGGTACAGGCCCACCACGCCATTGGCGGTCAGCCAGCGGCCTTCGATCAGCCGCTGCAGCATGCGCTTGCCGTCGCTGAAGACGCGCTGGGCCTCGGTGCCGACGACCTCGTCCTTGAGGATGGCCGGGAACGGCCCGGCCAGGTCCCAGGTCTGGAAGAACGGGCCCCAGTCGATGCACTGCGCCAGTTCGGCCAGGTCGTAGTTGCGGAACTGGCGCCGGCCGATGAAGCGCGGCGCCGGCGGGGTGTAGGTCGTGAAGTCGGCGCGCTGCTTGTTCGCACGCGCCTGCGCCAGCGTCACCAGCGGCGTCTGCTTCTTGTTGGCGTGCAGCTCGCGGACCTTCTCGTAATCGGACTTCAGCTCGTCGATGAAGCGCGTGGCGCGTTCATCGGACAGCAGGTCCGAGCACACGCCCACCGAGCGCGACGCGTCGGGCACGTAGACCACCGGCCCTTCGTAATGCGGCGAGATCTTGACCGCCGTGTGCACGCGGCTGGTCGTGGCGCCGCCAATCAGCAGCGGGATCTTCTTCACGCGGAAGTAGTCGTCGCGCTGCATTTCCGCGGCGACGTGCTGCATCTCCTCCAGGCTGGGCGTGATCAGGCCCGAGAGCCCGATGATGTCGGCGCCTTCGACCTTGGCCTTGGCGAGGATGTCCTGGCACGGGACCATCACGCCCATGTTCACGACCTCGAAGTTGTTGCACTGCAGGACCACCGTGACGATGTTCTTGCCGATGTCGTGCACGTCGCCTTTCACCGTCGCGATGACGATCTTGCCTTTGGAGCGGACGTCGGCGCCGGCGGCGGCGAGCTGACGCTTCTCCTCCTCGATGTAGGGCACCAGGTGGGCCACCGCAGACTTCATCACCCGCGCGCTCTTGACCACCTGCGGCAGGAACATCTTGCCCGCGCCGAACAGGTCGCCGACCACGTTCATGCCGGCCATCAGCGGGCCCTCGATCACGTGCAGCGGCCGGCCGCCCTTGGCACGGATGCCCTGCCAGGCCTCCTCGGTGTCCTCGACGATGAAATCGGTGATGCCGTGGATCAGCGCATGCGACAGCCGCGCGTCGACGTCGCCGGCGCGCCAGGCCAGCTTGGCGCTGTCGTCCTTGGCCGCGCCCTTGACCGACTCGGCCACCTCGAGCAGCCGCTCGGTCGCGTCCTCGCGGCGGTTCAGCACCACGTCCTCGACGCGCTCGCGCAGGTCGGCGGGGATCTCGTCGTAGACGCCGACCATGCCGGCGTTGACGATGCCCATGTCCATCCCCGCCTGGATCGCGTGGTACAGGAAGACCGTGTGGATGGCCTCGCGCACCGGCTCGTTGCCGCGGAAGCTGAAGGACACGTTGGACACGCCGCCGCTGACCTTCGCTCCGGGCAGGTTCGCCTTGATCCAGCGCGTGGCCTCGATGAAGTCGACCGCGTAGTTGTTGTGCTCCTCGATGCCGGTGGCGATCGCGAAGATGTTGGGGTCGAAGATGATGTCCTCGGGCGGGAAGCCGATCTCGTCGACCAGCAGCCGGTAGGCGCGCTCGCAGATCTGGATCTTGCGTTCGTAGGTATCGGCCTGGCCGGTCTCGTCGAAGGCCATCACCACGGTGGCCGCGCCATAGCGGCGGATCAGCTTGGCCTGGCGGCGGAACTCGGTCTCGCCCTCCTTCAGCGAGATCGAGTTGACGATGCCCTTGCCCTGGATGCACTTGAGCCCGGCCTCGATCACCTCCCACTTGGACGAGTCGATCATGATCGGCACGCGCGCGATCTCGGGCTCGGAGGCGATCAGGTTGAGGAAGCGCACCATCGCGGCCTTGCTGTCGAGCATGGCCTCGTCCATGTTGATGTCGATGACCTGGGCGCCGTTCTCGACCTGCTGGCGGGCGACGCTCAGCGCCTGCTCGAAATCGCCATTCAGGATCATCCGCGCGAAGGCCTTGGAGCCGGTGACGTTGGTGCGTTCGCCGACGTTGACGAACAGCGTGCCGGCGCCGATGGCCACCGGCTCCAGGCCGGAGAGCTTCATCGGGGGGACGGCGGCGCGGCCCGGAGCGGTGCTGGCGTCGGAAGCGTCGGAAGCGGGAGGGAGGGCGGACATGGCGGCGGCGCTCTTCGAGGCTGGAGGAAGCTGGATCGAGACGGGGCCGCGCAACTCACCGCAACCCCGCGCGGGGCGGGACGGTGAGCGTCGTTGTTCAGCGGGGTCCCGGGGTCCGACCGCGCCGTTCCGAGCCTGGCGGGCGCCCGGATGACGGGACCTGTCGCAACGCTCCTCGGAAACCACCGCCGCCCCGATGCCGCGAATGCGGCATTGCTGGCAGCGGAAACGGCGTGCATTCTACCGGTCCGGCCCTGCTTTGTTCGTGCCGGAATGCCTGCCGAAGCCTCGCGCGGACCTATGCTCGCCCGCAGCGTGCCGCGGTGGGGGGAACCGGCGCAGGCACGGCGACATCCGACAACGACAACAACGAGGAGGCGACGTCCGGTCGCCGGGAAGGCCACGTGGATCTGGTCCAACTTCCTTCAAACAGCCTGCGCGTGGGACAGGTGCTGACCTTCTCGCTGCGCGACGCGGCGGGGCACCTGCTGTTCGCCGCCGGGCATCCGCTGCCCGACACGCCGCAGGTGCGCGAGCTGCTGGCGCGCGGGCCCTGGGTCCAGGCGCACGAGACGCGGGAGTACCAGCGCGCCCTCGCCCACAAGCTCGACACGATGATGCTGCAGGGGGCCTCGCTGTCCGCGCTGGCCAATGCCAAGGCCGAGTACAAGCCCACGCGCCCCATGCCACTGCCGGCGGCGACGGGGCCGGCGCACACCGCCATCTGGGCCGACCTGCAATGGCATGCGCAGCAGGTGCTGCGCGATCCGCATCGGCCGGACTTCCTCCTGCGCCTGGCGCAGCTGCTGGACACGGTGCTGTCGCGTCTGACGCAGCAGCCCGATGCCTCGCTGGCGATGCTGGTGCACGACGCGGGCCAGGAGCCGCTGCAGTACAGCGCGCGGCATGCGCTGCTGTCGCTGGTGCTGGCGGAGATGACGACCCGCCAGCTCGGCTGGAGCGAGGGCCGCCGGCGCACGCTGGGCCTGGCGGCGCTGACGATGAACCTGGACAGCGCCGCCCAGCAGGACCAGCATGCGCTGCGGCCCGAGGCGCTGGCCCAGGCGCAGCGCGAGCAGCTGGCCGGCCATGGCGACCGCGCGGCGGCCACGCTGCAAGGGATCGGGGTCGACGACGAGGCCTGGCTGGTCGCGGTCCGCCTGCATCACGACGCCGGGCCGGGCCCGCTGGCCGGCCGCGCGGACGGGGAGCTGATGGCGCGCCTGCTGCGCCGCATCGACGTCTATGGCGCGCGATTGAGCCCGCGACGCAACCGCCGGGCGCTGTCGGCGGCGCAGGCCGCGCGGGCGGTCTACCTGGACGAGCTGCAGCAGCCCGACGAGGCGGGCGCCGCGCTGATCAAGGCGATCGGCCTCTATCCGCCGGGATCGCTGGTTCGGCTGGCCAACGGCGAGGAGGGCATGGTGCTCAAGCGCGGGCACAGCGCGAGCGAACCGCAGGTGGCGGCGCTGATCGGCCGCAGCGGCTCGCCGCTGACCGTGCCGGTGCTGCGCGACACGCGCCTGCCGGCGCAGGCGATCTCGGCCAGCCTGGCGCCGCATGAAGTCCGGTTGCGCGTCCACATGGACGCGATGCTCAAGCTCTATTGAGCTGGACTGCCCTGGCCGCTGCCCCTCCGGCCCTCACCCGCGCCCTCTCCCGCGAAGTGGGAGAGGGAGGGATCAGACGCCTTCAGTGATCAGGCCGCTGAACAGCTTGCTGCCCCACGGGCGCGGCCGGTAGGCGGCGACCTTCTGCGCGATCGCGCGGATGTGGTCGGGCGTCGTGCCGCAGCAGCCGCCGGCGATGTTCAGGAAGCCGGCTGCGGCGAACTCGCCCACCAGCCGGCCGGTGACGTCCGGCGTCTCGTCGAAGCCGGTGTCGCTCATCGGGTTGGGCAGGCCGGCATTCGGGTAGCAGGAGATCGGCGTGTCGCCGGCCGCCTTGGACAGCTCCTCGATGTAGGGCCGCATCAGCGCCGCGCCGAGCGCGCAGTTCAGGCCGATCGCCAGCGGCCGCGCGTGGCGCACCGAGTGCCAGAACGCCGTCACCGTCTGCCCCGACAGGATGCGGCCCGACGCGTCGGTCACCGTGCCGGAGATGATCACCGGCAGGCGCTCGCCGGTGTCCTCCATCAGCTCGTCCACCGCGAAGATCGCGGCCTTGGCGTTGAGCGTGTCGAAGATGGTCTCGATCAGGAACAGGTCGACGCCGCCCTCGAGCAAGCCCTTGGCCTGCTCGTAATAGGCGGCGCGCAGCGTGTCGAAGTCGACGTTGCGCGCGCCCGGGTCGTTCACGTCGGGACTGATGGACGCCGTGCGCGGCGTCGGGCCGAGCGCGCCCGCCGCGAAGCGCGGCTTGTCCGGCGTGCTGAACGCGTCGCAGGCCTCGCGCGCCAGGCGCGCCGCGGCGACGTTCATCTCGTAGGCGAAGGCCTCCAGCCCGTAGTCCTCCTGCGCGACGGTGGTCGTGCCGAAGGTGTTGGTCTCGATGATGTCGGCGCCGGCGTCCAGGTACTGGCGGTGGATCTCGCTGATGACCTCGGGCTTGGTCAGCACCAGCAGGTCGTTGTTGCCCTTGAGGTCCTTGGGATGGTCCGCGAAGCGCGCGCCGCGGAAGTCCGCCTCGGTCAGCTTGTAGCGCTGGATCATCGTCCCCATCGCACCATCCAGGACGGCGATGCGTTGCGCCAGGAGGGCGGGCAAGGCGGCGCCGCGGGTGTAGGCGGCGGCGGGACGGGCGGCGGTCAGGGCGTTCATGGGGCGCGATTGTAAAAAACCGCGCCCGGCCCCAGCCTTCTCATCCGCCAAAGACCTTCTTCAGGATGGCGCTGCCGGTGCCCACCGGGTCCTGGCGGATCTTCTTCTCCTCCTGGCCGATCATGAAATACAGCCCGTCCAGCGCCTTGTCGGTGACGTAGGACTGCAGGTTGGCGTCCTCCTTGCGGATCAGGCCGAAGCCCAGGGCCTTCCCGGCGACGGCGTTGTACTTCTCGCTCAGCGACTGGCGCTCGGTCGCCTTCGTCACGATCGGCAGGAAGCGGTCGGTCAGCGGCGAGCGCGTCTTGTCCTCGAAGAAGCGCGTCACCGCGCTGTCGCCGCCGCGCACGATCCGCACCGCGTCCTCGACGCTGATATTGCGCACGGTGCTGACCAGCAGCTGGCGCGCCTCGGGCATCGCCTGCTCGGCGGCGCGGTTCATCGAGGTCACCAGCTCGTCGATGCGCCGCCCCTGGCCGGTGGTGCGCAGCAGCCGGGCCGCGTCCTTGAGCGCGCCCGGCAGCTCGATGCGCACCTGCGGATTGCCCAGGAAGCCGTCGGTGCGGCCCAGGTTCGCGAGCGCCGCCTGCGCGCCGCGCTCCAGGGCCGCGCGCACGCCGGAGGCGGCGTCGCCCTCGCTCAGGTTCAAGGCCATCGCCCAGGGCGAGGCGCAGCCCGCGCCCAGCAGCGCGATCAGGTCACGGCGAAGCAGGTTCATCGAGGTCTCCTTCGGGGGTATCGGCCGCCGCAGTGGCGGCGGGCTCGGCGGGCTCGACCGGCGGCGTCGCGTCGGCATCGGCATCGGCATCGGCATCCGCGGCATCGGCATCGACATCGGCCGCGAGCGACGAAGCCTGCTCCGATTCCGCGAGGTCCATGTCGATGGCGCCGAACGGGCCGGGGCCGTCACCGAGCTTGAACTCGATGCGCAGGCTGTCGCCGGCCTCGAGCACGACCGGCTTGCCCAGCACCGGCATGCCGGCGCCGACCAGCGTGCCGGCGCGCAGCGGCCGGTTGCGGGTGGCCTCGGCGAGCAGGTCGCCGAAGGACCACTGCATGCCGGCCTTCGCATCGACGACGGCCTGCTTGCGCCCGTTGCGCATGATCTGCAGCTGCAGCGCCGCGCGACCGAGGTACCAGGCGCCGGGCAGTTCATCGGGCGTGAGGGCGACCGGCGCGAACTGCAGCGCCGGGCGGCTGTGCAGCGCCGGCCAGCCATTGGCCAGCTCCTCCTGCTGCGCCGGCCGCAGCACCCAGTCGCTGACCAGCATCAGCAGCCGGACCGATTCCAGCGCCTGCGACGGCACCGCGCCCTGCGCCAGATCGCCGGTGAGGACCGCGAGTTGCGCCTCGGGCTCCAGGCCCGGCGCGCGCAGGTCCAGCGGATCGGCCGGCCCGAGCAGCGCCTCGGCGCCGCCGGCGCGCAGCAGCGGCGCACTCAGGCGCTCCGGCCAGGCCAGGCCGCGCTCGCGCAGTGCCTGGCCCTGTCCGGGATAGGCCTCGCCGGCGATCCAGCCGGCCAGGCGCGGCAGCGGCGCCATGCACTGCCGGGGATCGAAGGCGAACGCATGCCGCGCGCGGCCCTGGTTCAGCGACAGCGACAGCGTCTCCAGCTGCGGCGCCATGAAGTTCCAGTCGTCGAGCACCTGCTGCAGGCGCGTGGCGATGCCGTTGGCATAGCATGCCTGGCTCAGGTCGCGCGACACGACCACCAGTTGGCCGTCGCGCGATCCATCGCGGTAAGTTGCGAGTTTCATTGTTGTGGTCGGACAGTCATTCGTCGGGCGAGCGTTGGCGGCATTTTCACCTCAGGATCGGAAGGCGCTCGGCGTCGCGCTCGCGGCCGCGCTGCTGCTGCATGCGGCCGTGATGAATGCGCTGTCGCGACGGCCCGCGCCCCGCGCGGTCGACGCGAGCGCGATGGCGACCCGCCTCATCGACGCGCCCCGGCGGCCCGAGTCCTTGGCGGCGCCCATCGCGCCGTCCATCACGCCACCGGTTGCATCGCCTGTTACGCCACCTGTTGAGCCACTCGTTGCGCCGCCCGTGACGACGCCGGAACGCGCGCCCGGCGCGGTGCCCGCCATCGCGACCACAGCCCCGCCGCTCGCCGACGCCCGCCCCGTCCCCGCGCTGCTCGCCTTGCCGCTGCGCGGTGAAGGATCGCTCGCCTATGCCTTCGTCATCGACGGCCAGCCCGGTGAGGCTTCGCTGAATTTCCGGATCGAGGACGGACGCTACGACATGACCCTGGAGCGCCGCGCCGGCGACCGTGAATTGCCGCTCTGGCGCAGCGAAGGTCGCGTCGGTCCGCAAGGTTTGCAGCCGGAACGTCATCGCGTGCGCCGTCAAGGCCGCGAGCGCGAGCTGCTTGTCTTCGACCAGGATGCCGTCCCGCCGCGTCTGCTTGTCGGCGCACGCGCCTACACGCTGTCGGCGGGCACGCAGGACCGCCTGTCGTGGTGGCTGCAGCTGGCGGCGCTGATGGCGGCCGAGCCCGCGCCGCATGTCGGCCTGCGGCTGCGCATGCCGGTGGCCGGCGCGACCGGCGTGCACGACTGGGACTTCGAGGTGGTCGCGCGCGACGGCGACCGCTGGTTGCTGCAGCGCGCGCTGCGACGCGGCCCCGGCCGGCCCGCGCTGCAATGGTCGGCCTGGCTGGACGGACAGCGCGGTTTCCTGCCGGTGGACCTGCGTTTCAGCCTCGACGACGACGAGCAGTGGGCGCTCCGATTGCTGGATTGACCCTGCCGGTGTCGCGCGTGCCGGCACGACGGCCATGGCACGCGAACACGTTACGTTCCGTGAATCCGTGAAACCCTGTGCGGTTGGCACCACAAATGCTTGGGACCGGACGAATCCGTGCCGGCAAGTTCTGCCACCATGGGGTCATGGCCTGGTTGGGAGCGATGGGGCTTGAATCCATCGCGTCAGGCCATAACTCCTGTCACAAAGGAGTCCTTCATGCACATGCTCTACGACTCGCCGAGCTACATCGTCGTGCAGTTCGATGTTCCGGTCGACCCGTCCCCCGGTGACGCGGCGCATGCCGCGCAGGCGGACCACACCCACCTGCCCTCGCTGCAGCGCGATGGTTTCGAGATCGTCGACAAGTTCACCCGCAAGGAAATCTTCATCGAGGGCGCCCTGGCCCAGACCTTCCAGGAAGGCGTGGAGGCGCTGATCGAGCAAGGCCCGGACGTCGACGACCTCGACGCCTTCATCGCCACCTACGCCAACCTGGGCCAGCAGCCCGTCGTCATGCATTGACCCCCCGACCGGCCCCGGCGCCCTCCACCTGCGGGGGACCGGGGCTTGTCGCGCGGCACCCGCTGCGCCAAGATCGTGCGGCCATGCACCGCCCCAGGCGGTGAGGCCCTCCCCCTCCGCACGAATCATGGGCAAGCGCGCGCAGCCTCCGCTGGTGTCCCCGGGCCTGTCCGAGAGCCCGGTCCTGGATCGCATGTGCTCGCACTTCGTGCTGACGCTCACAGTCCGCCACGCCAACCGCTTCAACCCTCGCCGCGACCTCAGCGGCCTGCTCGCGCTGACCGCGCGGCACCTGGTCTGGCCCTCGCCGGTGCTGGCCCGCGTGCGGGGCTACCTCGCGCGCCGCTGCCAGGGGCATTCGCTCTGGGCCGGCCATGAGCGGCTGGGCGACGCCGCCTTCCTCGCGCGCCACGGCGTCTGGCGCGGCCCGTTCGCCGAGGCGACGCTGTTCTTCTACCTCGACGAATACATCAAGGACGCGCCCAAGGACCTGCTCGCGCTGCTGTCCTGCACCTGCGACGCGCTCGACGCGCAGCTGCGCAGCCAGTCCACGCTGGTGGAGCAGAACATCGACGTGCTGGGCCGCCTGCTGCAGCTCAACGCGGCCGAGCGCGCCCTGCTGCTCTACGGCACCCTCGCCCGCTACCAGCGCGAGCTGCGCGGCGCGCTGGTCGAGTTCAAGGTCAACACCGCGCAGGAGGCCTTCGCGGCGATCGCGGAGGTGGCGGGCGTCGATCCGCACGAGGTCGCGGAGGCCTTGCGCGCCGGCTCGCGGCTGGAGCGGGTCGGCATGATCGAGAACCTGATCGCCGAGCACAACATCACCGACCTCTCCGACCTGATGAAGGTCAGCGAGCAACTGCCGCCGGTGCTGATGCGCGCCTACGACGGCCCGCAGGACCTGATGGCGGTGTTCACGCGCCCGGTCGCGCCCAGTCCGCTGCAGCGCGCCGACTTCGACTTCATCGCCGAGGACGTGGGCATCCTCGCCACCCTGCTGCGCCATGCGGTGACGCAGGGCCAGCCCGGCGTGAACGTGCTGATCTACGGCCCGCCGGGCACCGGCAAGACGGAGCTGGCCAAGGTCGCCGCGCGCGAGGCCGGGCTGACGCTCTACGAGGTCGAGTACGCCGACCGCGACGGCAATGCGCTGACCGGGCGCGACCGCTACCGCTCGCTGCAGATCAGCCAGGTCTTCCTGAAGGCCAGCCGCGAGGTGGCCCTGCTGTTCGACGAGGTCGAGGACGTGTTCCCGCACCTGAGCGGCGACGCGGCCCACCTGATGGCGCGGCTGGACGCGGCGCTGGAGGTGCCGGCGCCGATGGCCGTCAACGGCAAGGCCTGGGTCAACCAGATCCTGGAGAGCAACCCGGTCCCGGTGCTCTGGATCACCAATCGCATCGAGCACATCGACCCCGCCTTCCGGCGCCGCTTCCAGTACCACCTGGAGCTGACCTCGCCGCCGCCGGGCGCGCGGCTGGGCCTGGTGCGCAAGGCGCTGGAGGAACTGCCGGTGCCCGACGGTTTCGCCGAGCGCCTGGCCGAGCGCCGCGGGCTGACGCCGGCGCAGGTGCGCACCGCGGTGCGCTTCGCCCGCCTGGCCGGCGGCGAGGCGGCCGCGGACGCCGTCGCCAACGAGCGGCTGGTCAGCCGGCAGCTGCTGCATGCCGACAAGGCGCTCGGCCTGGTCGACGTCTCGCCGCAGGCGCGTCCGGCGGCGACGCGTTATTCGCTCGACCTGATCCACTGCGAATGCCGCTTCGCGCTGCCGCGTCTGATCGAGGCGCTGCGCCGTCGCGGTCTGGGCACGCTGTGCTTCCACGGACCGCCGGGCAGCGGCAAGACCGCGCTGGCCGAGCACATCGCCGCGGAACTGCAGCGGCCGCTGATGGTGCGGCTGGCCAGCGACCTGATGTCCAAGTACGTCGGCGAGACCGAGCAGAACATGGCCCGCATGTTCGAGGCCGCCGCCGCCGAGGGCGCGGTGCTGCTGCTGGACGAGGCCGACAGCTTCCTGCGCAGCCGCCGCATGGCCGAGCGGCATTACGAGGTCAGCGAGGTCAACGAGATGCTGGCGGGCATGGAGCGCCATGCCGGCCTGTTCATCTGCACGACCAATGCCTTCGACGACCTCGACGAGGCGGCGCTGCGCCGCTTCAGCTTCAAGATCCGCTTCAAGCCGCTGCGGCCGGACCAGCGGCTGACGATGTTCGAGCGCGAACTGGGCCTGCCGCCCGATGAGCCGCAGGCCGACCGGTTGCGCGCGCTGGACGCGCTGACGCTGGGCGACTTCGCCGCAGTGCGGCAGCAGGCCGAGATCCTGGGCGAGGCGCTGTCGCCGGATGAATTCCTGACGCTGCTCGAGGCCGAGCACCGCGTGAAGCCGGACGTCCGCCAGCGCCGCCCGATGGGTTTCCGCCGGGGCGAGGCCTGACCCCCACGCCATGTTCTATGGCATCGTGCCGGGCATGCTGCTCTCGTTCCTCTTCCGCTGCCTCGCGCGACTGGTGTTCCGCTGCCTCGCGCGACTGAGCCAGGTAGCGCGCCGAGCGGTGCTCCTGCCGCTGACGCTCGCTTTGCTGCTCGGCACCGCCGCGCAAGCCGCTCCTGCCGCGGCCGCGCCGCCGCCCAAGGCCAGTTGCCCCGCCGAGCCCGCGCCGCTGCCCGCCGCGCGTCTGGCCGCGCTCGCCAAGGATCGCGGCGTGATGTGGACGCTGAGCCGCGACGGCCGCACCTCCTACCTCTATGCCAGCCTGCATGTCGGCCGTCCCGCCTGGGCCGCGCCCGGACCGCGCCTGCTCGCCGCTCTGGCGCAGGTCGACGCGGTGGCGCTCGAACTCGATCCGCTGGACCGCGATGCCTGGCAGATGCCGCCGATGCCCGAGCTGCCGCTGGACGCCTCGCTGCGCCGCCGCCTGGACGCCCAGGCCGCCGCGGTCTGCCTGCCGCCGGGCGCGCTCGCGACGATGCATCCGCTGCTGCAGACCAGCACCTACATGCTGCTGCGCGCCCGCGCGCTGGGGCTGGACGTGCGGTACGGCCAGGAGATGCTGCTGAGCCAGTGGGCCCGCGAGCGCGGCCTGCCGGTGCTGGCGCTGGAGACGCTGCAGGGCCAGCTCGAGGCGCTGCTGCCCGCCGATGTCGACGCCGCCCGCCACGAGCTGCGGGCCAACCTGCGCCAGCTGGAGCGCCCCGCCACGCTGCTGCGCACGCTGGACACGATGGTCGCCGTCTACGACCGCGGCGACCTGGCGCGGCTGAACCGCTACGCCGAGTGGTGCGATTGCGTCACCGACGCCGCGGACCGCACGGCGCTGAGACGCATCAACGACGGTCGCAACCCGGCGCTCGCCGAGCGGATCGCCGAGCTGCACCAGCGCGGCCAGTCGCTGCTGGTGGCCGTCGGCGCGATGCACATGACCGGCCCGCGGGCGCTGCCCGCGCTGCTGCGGGAGCACGGCTTCGAGGTAACCCTGATGCCGCCCTCCGGATCGCGGTGACCGAGTTGCGGCACACTGGGCCGCCTTCGCGCCCGGCCCCGCCGCGGCGCCTTCCGTCAGACCCTTCCTTTTCCCTTCGGAGTCCCGCATCTTGGACCCCCTGCCGTCCTTCCTCCAATCGCTGTTCCTGGTGCCGCTGACGCTGCTGCCCATCATCAATCCGGTGGGCGTGGCCCCGATCGTCATCGGCGCGGCCGGCGGCGACGACAAGGTCCTCAAGCGGCTGTCGCGCCAGGTCGCGATCAACGGCTGGGTGGTGATCATGGTGTCGCTGCTGGTGGGCACCTACGTGCTGGACCTGTTCGGCATCTCGCTGCCGGTGGTGCGCGTGGGCGGCGGCCTGCTGGTGGCCTACAGCGCCTGGGTGATGCTGACCCGCAACGAGACCGACGACGTCCAGACCGCCGTGGTGCATTCGTCGCCCGGCGACATCAGCGAGGCCGAGATCGTGCGGCGCAGCTTCTTCCCCATCACCTTCCCGCTGACCACCGGCCCGGGCAGCATCGCCGCGGCGATCGCGCTGGGCGCGCAGATCCCGCGCTCGCCCATCCCCTACGTGATGCAGGCCGGCATCGCCGCGATCGGCGCGGCCATCACGGCGGCCGTCGTCTACCTGGTCTACCGCAACGGCGGCCGGCTGCTGATGCGCATGGGCGAGGTCGGCACCCTGGTCATGATGCGGCTGATGGCCTTCGTGCTGCTGTGCATCGGCATCCAGATCCTCTGGTCCGGCTGGGCCGACCTGAACCACATCCCGACCTGAGGCGACCCTCGCCCCGTCCTGCGCGGAGGCCTCCCGCCGCGGCGTAGGATCGACGCTCACGGCCGCGCCCAGGCAGGCGTCGCCGCAAGCCCACCGAGGAGACAGCATGGCGGACACCGACTTCAGCAAATTCGTTCCTGGCTTCGACTTCCTGCAGGGGCTGATGAAGAACGCCGGCGCCGCGATCCCCGGCTTCAACCAGTGGGTGGCCCCCACGCTGGATCCGCAGGAGCTGGACAAGCGCATCGACGAGCTGCGCACCGTGCAGTTCTGGCTCGAGAACAACGCCCGCATGCTGACCGCGACCATCCAGGCGCTCGAGGTGCAGCGCATGACGCTGTCCACGCTGCACGCGATGAACGTGCCGATGGCCGACCTCAAGGATGCGCTGAAGACCCCCGTGCCGCCGCCCTTCCCGGGGGCGTCGTCCCCTTCGTCGCCGTCGCCGTCGCCGTCGTCCGCGCCGGCCCCGGCACCGAAGGCCACAACGGCCGCGCCGTCCTCATCGCCTGCCGCCGAGCCCGCATCGAAGGCCGCGCCGGCCGAGGACGCCGCCGAGCCGGCCAAGGCGCCCGGCGCCAAGCCCGCCGGCGCCGACCCGATGCAGTGGTGGAACGCCCTCACCCAGCAATTCACGCAGGTCGCGGCCAACGCGATGAAGAGCGCGCAGACCGCGGCGTCGGTCGCCACGGCGGCGTCCACGGCCGCCGCCTCGCCGGCCGCGCCGTCGGGTCGGCCCGCGGCGACGCGCCCCTCCGCCGCGAAGGGCACGGCCAAGGCATCGACGGATCGCGCGCCCAGAGCGGCGGCCAAGTCGGCGGCCAAGTCGGCGGCCAAGCCGGCCGCCAAGGCCGCGCCGGCCCGCAAGACGACCGCTTCCAAACGCAAGACTCCCTGAGCCTCCCGCAGTTCCCCCGAGGGCCGTCCATGCCTCGTTTCCTCCAGGCTCACGCCACCCATCCCGACCCCCACATGGCGCTGGCCCTGGCCGGCGCGCAGCTGGAGGGCCAGCGCGCCGGCATGACGCCGACGCTGGGCTTCCTCTACCTGACCCACCCCTACGTGCCGCAGGCGCAGGCGCTGCTGGACGAGGTCCGCCAGCGCTGGCCCGGCTGCGGCTGGGTCGGCGCGTCGGCGCTGGCGGTGAGCGCCAGCGGCGTCGAGTATTTCGACGAGCCGGCGCTGGTCGTCATGCTCTGCGACCTGCCGCCGGACCAGTGGCGCGTCTTTTCCGGCCGCCAGCCGCTGCCGCCCGAGGGCGAGGCGCGCAGCCTGCTGTTGCACGCCGACGGCGGCACGCCCGATCTGCAGGAGCTGATCGGCGAGCTGGCCCAGCGCTGCAGCAGCGGCTACCTGTTCGGCGGCCTGGTGAGCGGCGGTGACGACGCGGTGCAGATCGCCGACGGCGTCTTCGCCGGCGGCCTGTCGGGCCTGGCGCTCGGACCGGAGGTGCGCTGGATCTTGCGCGTCAGCCAGGGCTGCCAGCCGCTGGGTCGCGAGCGCCGCGTCACCGCCTGCGACGGCCCGCTGGTCACGGAACTCGACGGCCTGCCCGCGCTCGACGCCCTGCTCGAGGACCTGAAGCTGCCCGCGTACACCGGCGAGTCCGGCTCGCTGCGCCAGGCGATGCCGCTGTTCCGGCGCACGCTGGTGGGATTGAACGACGAGCCCGGCGCCCGCCGCGAATACGGCCCCGAGGTCCGCGTCCGCCACCTGGTCGGCCTGGATCCGGGCCGCCGCGGCATCGCCGTCGCCGAGCAGCTGCGGACCGGCGAGCTGCTGAGCTTCTGCGAACGCCATCCCGACGCCGCGCGCCGCGACCTGGTGCGCATCTGCACCGAGATCCGCGCCGAGGCCGAGGAGCGCGGCGCCCACATGGCCGGCGCCCTCTACGTCAGCTGCACCGGTCGCGGCGGACCGCACTTCGGCGCGCCCTCGGCCGAACTGCAGTGGGTGCAGCACGCGCTCGGCGAGGTGCCACTGGCCGGCTTCTTCGCCAACGGCGAGATCGCCCACGCGCGGCTGCATGGCTACACCGGCGTGCTGACCGTCTTCCTGGATCGCTGATGCCGGCGCGTCGCCACCTGCTCCAGGTCGCCGCGGCCTCGGCGCTGGGCACCGCGCTGCCGCTGCGGGCCGCCCGCGACGTCGCCGCCCGCCCCGGCGCGACACCGCCCGACCCGCAGGCGTCGGGCGCCCCGGCGGCCGAGCCCGCCACCGTCGTCTATCCGCGCCACCTGCCCCAGCAGGACCGGCAGGTCGATTACTTCATCAGCCTGCTGCATGCCGCGCTGCAGCGCAGCGGCGCGCGCTACACGCTGATCCCGACGCAGTCGGAGATGGTCCAGAGCCGCGCGCTGCTGGAGATGGCCAGCGACGATCCCGGCATCGACGTCTTCTGGACCATGACCGACCCGCAGCGCGAGCAGACGCTGCTGCCCGTGCGCATCCCGCTGGACCGCGGCCTGATCGGCTGGCGCCTGTGCCTGACCCGCGACGACGACCGCGACCGTCTGCGCCAGGTCCGGGACCTTCGCGACCTGGCGCGCCTGACCGCCGGACAGATGCACGACTGGCCCGACACCGCCGTGCTGCGCGCCAACGGCCTGCCGGTGCAGGTGAGCACGCATTACCAGGGGCTGTTCCAGATGCTGTCGCAGGGGCGCTTCGACTACTTCCCGCGCTCGATCTTCGAGATCGACGCGGAGCTGGCCAGCTTCCCCGAGCAGCGCCTGGCCATCGACAGCGCGCTGCTGCTGCACTACCCGGCGGCGCTCTACATGTTCGTGCGGCCGGGCCGGCCACGGCTGGCGGCGAACCTCACGCGCGGCATGGAGGCGCTGGTCGCCGACGGCAGCTTCGAGCGGCTGTCGCGACAGCTGTTCGGAGAGCTCGTGCGGCGCCACCGCATCGACCAGCGCCGCGTGCTGCGCCTGCGCAATCCGCTGCTGCCGCCGCGCACGCCGCTGGACCGCCGGGCGCTGTGGTGGCCGCTGCCCGGCGGGCGCTGAATCTCCCCCCGATGAGCGGTCGCGCTCCCCCCATCGCCGGCGCGCCGGTTCAGGCCCGGGTCAGCGCGCGCGGCTACAGTTCGACGCCATGACCGCCGTCCTCCCCTCGACCCACGAGCCGCCTGGCCAGCAGGCCGCGGCGCTGGCCGCGTTCCGCGCCGGGCGACGCGCGGCGCTGGTCCAGGCCCTGGGCACGGTGGTGCCGCCGCACGCGCTGCTGTGGCAGGACGAGCAGACCCGCCCCTATGAATGCGACGGCCTGACCGCCTACCGGGAGCGCCCGCTGGCGGTCGCGCTGCCGGAGACCGAAGCGCAGGTCGCCGGCGTGCTCAAGGCCTGCCACGCGCTGGGCGTGCCGGTGGTCGCGCGCGGCGCCGGCACCGGGCTGTCCGGCGGCGCGATGCCGCACGCCGAGGGCCTGACATTGGCGCTGGCCAAGTTCAACCGCATCCTCGGCATCGACCCGCTGGCGCGGACCGCGCGCGTGCAATGCGGCGTGCGCAACCTGGCGATCTCCGAGGCCGCGGCGGCGCACGGCCTCTACTACGCGCCGGACCCGAGCAGCCAGATCGCCTGCACCATCGGCGGCAACGTCGCGGAGAACTCCGGCGGCGTGCATTGCCTCAAGTACGGCCTGACGCTGCACAACGTGCTGAAGGTGCGCGGCTTCACCGTCGAGGGCGAGCCGGTCGAGTTCGGCTCCGAGGCGCTGGACGCCGCCGGGCTGGACCTGCTCAGCGTGGTCGTCGGCAGCGAAGGCATGCTGGCGGTGGTGACCGAGGTCGTCGTCAAGCTGACGCCCAAGCCGCAGCGCGCGCGCTGCATCATGGCCAGCTTCGGCGACCTGCGCCGGGCCGGCGACGCGGTGGCTGCGATCATCGCGGCCGGCATCATCCCGGCCGGCCTGGAGATGATGGACAAGCCGATGACCGCCGCGGTGGAGGACTTCGTCCACGCCGGCTACGACCTCGACGCCGAGGCCATCCTGCTGTGCGAGAGCGACGGCACGCCGGAGGAGGTCGAGGAGGAGATCGGCCGCATGAGCGAGGTGCTGCGCGCCAGTGGCGCGACGCGGCTGGAGGTCAGCGCGGACGAGGCGCAGCGGCTGCGCTTCTGGAGCGGCCGCAAGAACGCGTTCCCGGCCTCGGGGCGGATCAGCCCGGACTACATGTGCATGGACTCGACCATCCCGCGCAAGCGCCTGGCCGACATCCTGCTGGCGATCCAGGAGATGGAGCGCAAGTACGGGCTGCGCTGCGCCAACGTCTTCCACGCCGGCGACGGCAACCTGCATCCGCTGATCCTGTTCGACGCCAACGATGCCGACCAGCTGCACCGCTGCGAGCGCTTCGGCGCCGAGATCCTGGAGACCAGCGTCGCGATGGGCGGCACGGTGACCGGCGAGCATGGCGTCGGCGTGGAGAAGCTCAACAGCATGTGCGTCCAGTTCTCGCCGCAGGAGCGCGAACGGATGCTGGCCCTGAAGCGGGCCTTCGACCCGCAAGGGCTGCTCAACCCCGGCAAGGTGATCCCGACGCTGCAGCGCTGCGCCGAGTACGGCCGCATGCACGTCAAGCGCGGCGCGCTCGCCTTCCCCGACCTGGAGCGATTCTGATGACGGTGCAAGCAGAGGATTTCGAGCGCGGGCCGGCGCCCGTCGCGACGCCGCCCGAGCCGGCGGAGTTCGTCCGCGCGACGCAGCTGATCGACGCGCTGGAGGCGATGGCCGAGCGTTTCCGCGAGGGTTGCCCGGTGCGCTTCACCGGCCACGGCAGCAAGGATTTCTACGGCGGCCCGCTCGGCGACGCGACGCCGCTGTCGACGCAGGCGCTCAACGGCGTGATGGCCTATGAGCCGAGCGAGCTCTACGTGACCGCCGCCGCCGGCACGCCGGTGGCCGAGATCGAGGCGCTGCTGGCGCGCCACGGCCAGCACCTGGCCTTCGAGCCGCCGCGCTTCGTCGGTGCGGCCTCGGGCGGCACCGGCACCGTCGGCGGCATGGTCGCGACCGGCCTGTCGGGCCCCGCGCGCGCCAGCGCCGGCGCGGTGCGCGATCACGTGCTCGGGCTGACGCTGCTCGATGCCAAGGGCGAGCTGCTGCACTTCGGCGGCACGGTGATGAAGAACGTCGCCGGTTATGACGTGTCGCGCCTGATGGCCGGCTCGATGGGCGTGCTGGGGCTGATCGCGCAGGTCACGCTGAAGGTGCTGCCGATGCCGGTGGCCACGGTGACGCTGCGCTTCGAGTTCGGCCAGGAGGAGGCGCTGCTGCAGATGAACCGCTGGGGTGGGCAGCCGCTGCCGCTGTCGGCCACGGCCTGGTGGGATGGCGCGCTGGTGGCGCGGCTGTCCGGCGCCGAGGCCGCCGTCGCCGCGGCGGTGCGCAAGCTGGGCGGCGACGTCATCCCGGAGGCGATGGCCGCGCCGTTCTGGCAGGGCCTGCGCGACCAGAGCGACGAGTTCTTCCTCGGCGCGCGCCGGGCCGTCCAGGGCGGCGCGACGCTGTGGCGGATCGCGGTGCCGTCGACGACGCTGGCGATGCCGCTGCACGGCGAGCAGCTGATCGAATGGGGCGGCGCGCAGCGCTGGGTGGTCACGCCGATGGCGCCGGCGCAGCTGCGCGAGCTGGTCGCCGCGGCCGGCGGCCACGCGACGATGTTCTATGCGAACGACAAGACGGCCGGCACCTTCTCGCCACTCGGGCCGCAGCTGACGCGCATCCACAAGGAGCTGAAGCGGCAGTTCGATCCGGCGGGGATCTTCAATCCCGGCCGGCTCTATCCGGACCTCTGACCGCCGTTCGCCACGCCCCCAGCCCGCCGCAGCAAGCCCGCCGACCGCAAGCCCACCGATGCAGACCCACCTGGCCCCCGAGTTCCAAGGCACCCCGGAAGGCAGCGCGGCCGAGGCCATCCTGCGCCGCTGCGTGCATTGCGGTTTCTGCACGGCGACCTGCCCGACCTACCAGCTGCTCGGCGACGAGCTCGACGGACCGCGCGGCCGCATCTACCTGATCAAGCAGGTGCTGGAGGGCGAGACGCCGACGGCCGCCACGCAGCAGCACCTGGACCGCTGCCTGACCTGCCGCAACTGCGAGAGCACCTGCCCGTCGGGCGTCCAGTACGGCCAGCTCGTGGAGATCGGCCGGCAGGTCGTCGAGGCCAAGGTCGAGCGCCCGCGCGAGGAGCGCGTCAAGCGCTGGCTGCTCAAGGAAGGACTGACCTCGCCGCTGTTCAAGCCGGCACTGCGGCTCGGCCAGGCGCTGCGGCCGCTGGTGCCGGGCGCGCTGAAGGACAAGGTGCCGCCGGCGGCCGGCCCGCGCGCGCACCAGTGGCCGCGGCGCGCGCATCCCCGCAAGGTGCTGATGCTGATGGGCTGCGTGCAGCCGGCCATGATGCCCAACATCAACGCGGCGACGGCCCGCGTGCTGGACACCGCCGGCGTGCAGACCCTGGTGGCCGACGAAGCCGGCTGCTGCGGGGCGATCCGGACCCATCTGAACGACCACCCTGGCGGCCTGGACGACGCGCGCCGCAACATCGACGCCTGGTGGCCGATGGTCGACGGCCACGGCGGCGAGGTCGAGGCGATCGTCATGAACGCTTCCGGCTGCGGCGTCCAGGTCAAGGACTACGGCCGCCTGCTGGCGCATGACCCGCACTACGCCGGGAAGGCCGCGCGCGTGTCGGCGCTGACGCGCGACCTCAGCGAGTACCTGCCCGCGCTGGTCCCGGCCCTGCGCTTGCGGCTGGGGCAGGACCGGCCGGGCGCCCGTCCACGCCTGGCCTACCACCCGCCCTGCACGCTGCAGCACGGCCAGCAGCTGCGCGGCGGTGTCGAGGGCCTGATGCGGGAACTCGGCTTCGAGATCGCGACCGCGCCCTCGGAGAGCCATCTGTGCTGCGGTTCGGCCGGCACGTATTCCGTGCTGCAACCGGTGCTGTCCAAGCAGCTGCGCGAGCGCAAGCTCGCCGCGCTGGCGCCGCTGGCCGCCGAGGCGATCGTCTCCGCCAACATCGGCTGCATCCAGCACCTGCAGTCGGGCACCGGCACGCCGGTGCGCCACTGGATCGAAGTCCTGGACGACGCGCTGACCGCCTGAGCCGGGCCCTCTCGTCACCGTCTTGTCACCGCGATCGTGCGTCGCGCTGCGGATGGACCTGCGGAACGTCGCATCGACGCATCACTCGCCGCACAAACCCCGCCCACTTGAGGAGGAGTTCTCACATCTGAGGCCCGGCCCCGGGCAAACCCGGGCATGCGCATTGCCTGCGGCCCGCAGAATCGCCTCCCATAACAGGAGGGGAGCGCGTCAAGCGATCCAACCAGAAAGTGAAGAAGGCCGGTCACCATGTGGGGACCGGCCTTTTTTCCGTCCAGGGTCCGGCGTGAGCGCCCAGGTTCAGGGTTTTCCCGTTGCGCAGGATGAGCACGGAAGCTGTCAGACGCCCGCCATGTGGCGGCCGGACGCGGATACTCCGCAGTCCTCCCTGCTTCAGCGGCTCCGCGGAGCCCCGACCCGCCATGACCCTGACCCGTCGCACCTGGCTGCTGGTGCCCGTCCTGGCCGCGCTGACCGCCTGCGCCAACGCGCCTGCTCCCTCCGCCACCGGACCGGTCGCGGCAAGCCCTGACCCCACCGCCTCCCCCTTCACGGCGAAGAAACCGCCCCGACTGGTGGTCTTCATGGTGATTGACGGCCTGCCCATCCGGCAGGTGCTGGGCTACCGCGACCAATTGCAGCCCGACGGTTTCAAACGCTTCCTGGACCGCGGCGCCTGGTTCGCCAACGCGTATTACGGCCATGGCTACACGGTCACCGCAGCCGGTCACTCGATCATGCTCAGCGGCGCCTATCCGCAGCGCAGCGGCATCATCGGCAACGAGTGGCGCGATCCGATGACCGGCACGCCGCAGTACAACACCGCCGACCCGCGCTACCAGTACATCGGCAACAACACCGAGCCACTGGCCGGCACCAGCCCGGAGAACTACAAGGTCGAGACCGTCGGCGACGTGCTGCGCACGCTGCAGCCCGCCGCCAAGGTGATCGGCATCTCCGGCAAGGACCGCGGCGCCATCCTGCCCGCCGGCCACAAGGGCACGGCCTACATGTACATGGGCGGCACTGGCCAATTCGCGTCCTCCACCTATTACATGGACCGGCATCCGGCCTGGGTCGACGCCTTCAACGCCGCCAAGCCGGCCGACCAGTTCTTCGGCAAGACCTGGGCCCCGATGCTGCCGGAGGCCGCCTACGCGCGCAGCGTGCCGGACGGCCAGCCCTGGCAGGCCAACAGCGGCAACGGCAACCGGCTGCCGGCCGTCCTGGGCGCCGGCATGGATGGCCCCGGTCCGCGCTTCTACGGCAACATCCTGCCCTCGCCGTTCGGCGACGAACTGACGCTGGCCTTCGCCCGCGCCGCCGTCGAGGGCGAGCGGCTCGGCGCCGACGACCAGACCGACCTCCTGTCGGTGAGCCTGTCCAGCCACGACTACATCAACCACGCCTTCGGCCCCGAGTCGCGGCTGTCGCACGACCACTTCCTCCATCTGGATGCCCACCTGCAGTCGTGGTTCCAATACCTGGACGCGAAGGTCGGCCGCGACAACTACGTCGCCGTGCTGACCGCTGACCACGGCTTCACCGACACACCCGAATGGGCGAAGTCGCAAGGTCGCGACGCCGGCCGGATCAATCCGGCACAGGCCGTGGGCTTCGTCAACGCGGGGCTGGCGAAACAGTTCGGCGAAGGCCGCTGGGTGGTCGGCCTGTCCGGCACTGGCCTGATCTTCGACGAGGCCGCCATCCAGGCGAAGGGCCTGAAGCAGGACGAGGTCTATGCGGCGGCGCAGGCGCTGGTGCAGCAGGTCGAGGGCGTGCAGGTCGCGTTCACGCGGGCGCAGCTCGCCGGCACCGACACCGCGACGCCCTACCTCGAGCAGATGCGCAGGTCCTGGTATCCGGGCATCGCGGCGCCGCTGCAGGTGGTGCCCAAGCCAGGCTGGATCTTCGGTTCGCGCCTGATGGGCACGACCCACGGCAGCCCCTACGAGGACGACACCCATGTGCCGCTGCTGACCTGGGGCCCGGCCTGGGTCGGGCAGGGCCGCATCGAGCAGCGCGTGGAGATCGTCGACCTCGCACCGACGCTGTCGGCCCTGCTCCACATTCCCGCGCCGCGGCAGGCGCAGGGCCGCTTGCTGCCCCTGCCGGCGCGCTGATCGCCCCGCCGGGCCGGCGAATCCCCCCATTCACCGCACCCACCCGCCACCGAAGCGGGGTTGGGATGCGTCCGCCACACGGCTCCTGTAGGCTGCTCGGTCTCGCAGAAGTGACAGGGAGACCGCCGTGTTTGGCTGGTTCGAAAAACTCGTCGATCCGTTTCCGCAGACCCCGGCGCCGCAACCGCCCAAGGGGTTCTTCGCCTTCGTCTGGGCGGGCTCGCACGGGATGCGCCAGCTGATCCTGGTGCTGACCGTCCTGACCGCCGCCATCGGCGCCTTCGAGGCGCTGCTGTTCTCGATGCTGGGCTCGGTCGTCGACTGGCTCAGCGAGGTCCCGCCCGCGCAGTGGTGGTCGACCCAGCAGGACAAGCTGCTGCTGCTGGGCGGCATCCTGCTGGCCAGCCCGCTGCTGATCGCGCTGCAGGCGCTGAGCAAGTACCAGGGGCTGTCCAGCAACTTCCCGATGCGGCTGCGCTGGAACTTCCACCGCCACCTGCTCGCCCAGAGCATGAGCTTCTACCAGGACGAGTTCGCCGGACGCGTCTCGGCCAAGCTGATGCAGACGGCGCTGGCGGTGCGCGAGTGCTGGCTGATCGTCACCGACATCCTGGTCTTCATCACGATCTACTTCGTGACGATGCTGGGCGTGGTGGGCAGCTTCGACGCCACGCTGCTGCTGCCCTTCCTGGGCTGGCTGGCCTGCTACATCGTGGCGCTGACCTACTTCGTGCCCCGGCTGGGCAAGGCCGCCTCCGCGCAGGCAGACGCGCGCAGTCTGATGACCGGCCGCATCACCGACGCCTACACCAACATCAGCACCGTCAAGCTGTTCTCCCACTCCAACCGCGAGGCCGGCTTCGCCCGCGGCGCGATGCAGGACTTCCTGGGCACCGCCTACCGGCAGATGCGGCTGATCAGCGGCTTCGAGATCGTCAACCATGCGCTGTCGATGGGCCTGATCGCCTCCACCGCCGGCATGACGGTCTGGCTGTGGACGCAGGGCCAGGTGGGCATCGGCGCGGTCGCGGCGGCAACGGCGATGGCGCTGCGGCTGAACGGCATCTCGCACTGGATCATGTGGGAGATGGCCAGCCTGTTCGAGCACATCGGCACCGTGCAGGACGGCATCACCACGCTGTCGCGCCCGGTCGCGATCCAGGACGCCGCCGGCGCGACCACGCTCTCGGTGACCCGGGGCGAGGTCCGCTTCGACCACGTTGACTTCAGCTACGGCGGCCGCAAGACCGTGCTGCACGACCTGACGCTGACGATCCGCCCGGGCGAGAAGATCGGCGTGGTCGGCCGCTCGGGCGCCGGCAAGTCGACCCTGGTCAACCTGCTGCTGCGCTTCTACGACGTGGACAAGGGCCGGGTGCTGATCGACGGCCAGGACATCGCCGCAGTCACGCAGGACAGCCTCAGACGCCAGGTCGGCATGGTGACCCAGGACACCAGCCTGCTGCACCGCTCGGTGCGCGACAACCTGATGTACGGCCGGCCCGACGCGACCGAGGACGAGATGCGCGCCGCCGCCGAACGCGCCGAGGCGGTGGACTTCATCGACGGACTGACCGACCCCAAGGGTCGCCAGGGCTACGACGCGCATGTCGGCGAACGCGGCGTGAAGCTGTCCGGCGGCCAGCGCCAGCGGATCGCGATCGCGCGGGTGATGCTGAAGGACGCGCCGATCCTGCTGCTCGACGAGGCGACCAGCGCGCTGGACTCGGAGGTCGAATCGGCGATCCAGCGCAGCCTGTACCGGCTGATGGAAGGCAAGACGGTGGTGGCGATCGCGCACCGGCTGTCGACCATCGCGGCCATGGACCGGCTGATCGTGATGGACCAGGGCCGCATCGTCGAGCAGGGCGACCATGCGTCGCTGCTGGCGCAGGGCGGCCTGTACGCCAAGCTGTGGGCGCATCAGAGCGGCGGCTTCCTGGTCGAGGACGGCCTGGACGAGGACGGCCAGGGCGATGCGAAGCGCCGGCCCGCTGGCGGCCAGGCGCGCGAGGACGCCGACGACCGCGACGTCGTGCATGACGAGGCGGAATGACGACGGATGCCGGCAGCGGGCGCTGTCGCTCGAACAGGGCGGGCGGCATGGCGCGTTCGGCTCAAGGCGCGGAGGCGCTTGCGCACCACGCCGGCGATGATTCGTTTGGCCTCAATGGATTCACCGAAAGCCCGCGCTAACTTATCCATCGTCGGAGGGACGCCGCACGCCACCCGTTCAAGGGGTTGGTCGGGGTTTCCGGTCGGTGCCTTGTATGAAACACTGCGGTCGCAGGTCGGACGGGAGCGCCGATCCGCTTGAGCGTCCGCCCCTTCCTGGGGCCCGTGCACCACGAAAGCTGAGCTTATGGACAACAGCAGCGACACCCACCAGCAGCCCTCGGCCACCCCGGCAACCGCCGCGGGCACCGTCGTCTCGCAGCGCCGCCGTCGTTTCATCCAGGCGGGCGTGGTGCCAGTGGGCCTGACGCTGGCCAGCCGGCCGGCGATGGCCTGGCACTGCAACACCACCTCGGCCTGGGGCTCGGCGATCCTGCGCAACGGCGGCGCCAGCGTGCAGGCCCGCGCCGATGCCGCGGTGATCAACAACACCGAGTGCTGGTACATCGCCAACTGGAAGGACAACACCGGCCGGTCCCTGGTGCGCGGCGGCAACGCCCCCTGGAACTACGTGATCGCCCAGTGGTATTCCGGCAAGTCGCTCACCTACGCGCGCAACAACCTGACCGTGGCCAAGCTGTTCCCGGCCGGGTTGAAGAACGTCAGCGGCACCGCCAATGTCTACAACCTGCTGAAGAACGACTCGGCGGGCTACGGCACGATGATGATCGTCGCGCGTCTGAACACCCTGTTCGCCGGCAACAAGGTCAACCAGTGCGTGCTCTCGGCCACCGGCCAGGACATGCTGCTGCAGATGGCCTCGCAGGGCCCCGGCATCTTCAAGCCGGCCAACTCCACCGGCGCGGCCTGGACGCAGGCCGACTTCAAGAACTACCTGTACAGCAACTGGCTCGTGGCCTGATGGCCGGAGCCGCCTGGCACTGCAGGCCCTCGCTCAACGACGTGCTGCTCGCCTGGGAGGGCGAACAGCACGCGGTCTATTTCGACCCTGACACCGGGGACACCCACCTGATCGCCGCGCTCGGCGCGCAGCTGGCCGAATGGCTGGCCGCCGGGCCGCTGGACCGCGACCAGCTGCTGCAACGCCTGGCCCGCGACATCGACTGGGACGAGCCGCCCACGCCCGAGGCGTTGGCCGAGCTGCTGGACCTGCACCTGCGCCGGCTGGCCGAGATCCACCTGCTGGCCGAAGGCCCGGTGGAGGAGCCGGCCGCTTGAGACTGCAGGACGTCGGCACCGCCGGGCTGCGGGCCCGGATGCGCGACGGCGGCGTGACGCTGCGGCTGTCGCCGTTCACCGTGCGCGTGCGCTCCGACATCCCACACCTGGCCGCCGACGTGGCGACCATGTACCGCGACTTCGAAGTCGCCGGCGATGACGAATTCGTCGACTTCCACGTCGCCGTGCTGCGCAGTCCCCACTGGCTGAGCCGGCTGCAGGGCCGGGCCGAATTCTGGTTCGACGGCCAGCGCTCCTTCACGCCGCTGCCCGCCGCGCAGGCGCTGGCGATGCTGGAGTGGGGCATCAACTGGTGCATCGCCGCCCATGCCCACCAGTACCTGCTGATCCATGCGGCGGTGCTGGAGCGCGGCGGCCGCGCGCTGCTGATGCCGGCGCCGCCGGGTTCCGGCAAGAGCACCCTGTGCGCGGCGCTGGCGCATCGCGGCTGGCGGCTGCTGTCGGACGAACTGGGGCTGCTGGACATGAGCACCGGCCTGGTCCACGGCATGGCGCGGCCGATCAACCTGAAGAACGCCTCGATCCCGTTGATCCGCGCCTTCGCGCCGGAGGCGGTGTTCAGCGCCTCCATGCCCAACACCGCCAAGGGCACGGTCGCGCTGGTGCGGGCGCCGCAGGACGCGATCGACGCACGGCTCGCGCCGGCCCGCCCGGCCTGGGTCGTGCTGCCCGCGTGGCGCGCCGACGCGGCCGCGCAGCTCGTCCCGGTGGAGCGCGCCCGCGCCTTCATGGACCTGGCGGAGCAGTCCTTCAACTACGACGTCCACGGCCTGGCCGGCTTCCAGGCACTGGGGAGACTGGCCGACAGCTGCGGCTGCCATCGCTTCGAGTACAGCCGGCTCGACGAGGCCCTGGCCTGCTTCGACGCGCTCGAGGAGTCCGCGCCATGAGCGCCCGGCGCGACGATCGCCGCCGCCCGCTGCTCATCCGCGTGCTGCTGCAGCCCGCGGTCGCGGCCGGCTTGAGCCTGACCGAGTGGGACCTGCTGCTGCGACAGGCGCGGCGCTCCAACCTGGCCGGCCGGCTGGCCGAGCAGATGGAAACCGGCGGCTGGCTGGACACGCTGCCGCTGCCCGTGCAGCCCCACCTGCGCTCGGCGCTGCTGCTGTCGCGGCGGCAGGTGCAGATGCTGCGGCGCGAGGTCGAACTGCTGCGGCAGACGCTGGCCGAGCTGCCTGGCCCGCTGATCCTGCTCAAGGGCGCCGCCTATGCGCTGGGCGGGCATGCGCCCGCACCGGGCCGGCTGTTCAGCGACATCGACCTGCTGATCCCGCCCGAGCAGCTGCCGCGCTGCGAGACGACGCTGCTGGTGCACGGCTGGGATTTCGACGACGGCCTGGACGCCTACGACCAGCGCTACTACCGCGAGTGGATGCACGAGCTGCCGCCGCTGCACCACAAGCGCCGCGGCACCTCGCTGGACGTGCACCACACGCTGCTGCCGCCGACGGCGCGAACGCCGCTGGACAGCCGCGCGCTGTTCGACGCGCCGCGCCCGCTGCCCGGGCTCGCTGGCGTCTTCGTGCTGCCGCCGGAAGACATGCTGCTGCACAGCGCCGCGCACCTGTTCCACGAGGGCGAACTGCCCAACGGGCTGCGCGACCTGTTCGATCTCGATGCGCTGCTGCGCGAGTTCGGCGCGATCGAGGGCTTCTGGCCGCGGCTGGCGGCACGCGCGCGGCGCATCGGCCTGACGCGGCCGCTGTGGCTGGCGCTGCGCTACACGCGGCAGCTGCTGGACACGCCTTACCCGGACACGCTGCTGGATGAACTGGAGCCGCCGCCGGGACCGCTGGCGCTGCGGTTGCTGGATGCCTGTTACCGGCGCCTGCTGCGGCCGGGCCATGACAGCTGCCGCCTGCCGGGCCATGCGATGGCGGAGGTCGCGTTGTATGTGCGCTCGCACTGGCTGCGCATGCCGGCCGGGCTGTTGGCGCGGCATCTGGCGCGCAAGGCATGGTCGCGGATGACAACTGCCCCCGAAGTGCCCAAGGTCGAGACGCCTTAGGCCTTCGAAGACCCCCCTCACCCCTCCCTCTCCCCCTGAAGGGGGCGAGGGGGAACATGCCGCCCGGGGGCGGGCGCGGCCTTTGCCGCGAGGCCAAGGGCCTTCGCTTATGCTCGCTCCCCATGAACCGACCCAAGCCTTTCTCCATGATCCGCGAGTTCCATCTGGCGGACTGGTTCACCCTGGGCAACGCCTTCTGCGGCGTGGGCGCCCTGTTCTCGGTGATGACCTTCCTGCAGACCGGGCTGACGCAGCACCTGTACTACGCCTGCGCGCTGATCCCGGCCGCGCTGGTCTTCGACGTGCTGGACGGCCGCATCGCGCGCTGGCGCCAGAAGAGCTCCGCGATGGGGCGTGAACTGGACTCGCTGGCCGACGTGATCTCCTTCGGCGTCGCCCCGGCCGTGATCGCCTATGGCTGTGGCATGCAGGGCCTGTGGGACCGCATCGTGCTGGGCTTCTTCGTGGCCAGCGGCGTGTCGCGCCTGGCGCGCTACAACATCACCGCCGAAAGCCTGTCCGCGGGCAGCGACAAGGTTGCCTACTTCGAGGGCACGCCCATCCCCACGTCGTTGCTGCTGGTGATCGTGCTGTGGATTGCCGCCTGGCAGGGCGCGATCGGCGACGCGTTGTGGTTCGGCGCCATCAAGCTGGGCGGCTTCACCCTGCATCCGCTGGTGCTGCTGTTCGCGGTCTCCGGCTCGCTGATGATCAGCCGCATCCGCATCCCGAAGCTGTGAGCTGGCGCTGAGCGCCGACGCGCTTGGACGTGCGTCCAGCGCTGGGCCCGATGACGACAAAGGCCGCCCGAGGGCGGCCTTTTGTCATGGCGCTCGCGCGTGGGACATCGACGGCGAATCAGGACGGGCCCGGCGGGAGGCCGAATCGGAATGGGCGCCCCTGTGCTGCGCCCCAACGCGCCGCCTCAGGGCCGCCTCAGGGCCGCCCGCCCAGGATGCGGTTGCTGCGCGCGGCCAGCTTCTTGAACTGCAGCGCCACGGCATCCTCGCCGCCGGCGCGCGTCGCCGTCGCGCGTGCCAGGCCCGTGCCGGAGGCGCTCGCCGCCGGGCAGCTGCCGTTGGCGCGGTATTGCAGCGCCGCGGCCAGCATCGCCTCGTTGGCGTCACCCAGCGCGTGCTCGAAGTCGTCCGCCACCGCGCAGCCCTTCACGCCGGTGGCGCCGCTGCCCGCGGGCACGAAGCCGTCCGCGTAGTCGCCGAAGCCCTTGTTGTTGACGCCAACGAATTCGATCGGGAAGTAGCTGTAGCCGCAGTTGTCCTTGGCCGTGAAGCCATAGGGCTTGCCGCAGGTGGTGCCGCCCACCAGCACGACCTCCACGTCCACGCCGCGCAGGCTGTTGATCAGCGCCTCGCTGGCCGAGCAGGTGCCCGACTGCGCCAGCACGAACACGCGCCGCAGGTTCAGCGCCGGCAGCGGCTGCCGCGAGCTGCAACGGCCGTCCGCCGTCATCAGGCAGGACTGGTCGTAGAACGGCGTCTTCGAACCCTCGCTGTTGGTCTCCGCGCTGCGGCGGCTGTTGTAGCGCAGGTGCTCGAAGGTCTTGCCGGAAGTCGCCGCGCTGCCCGCGATCATGTAGGCCAGCTCGCTGGCGATGAACAGGTAGCCGCCGCCGTTGTAGCGGAGGTCGACGATCAGGTCGGACACCCCCTGGCCGCGGAAGTCCTGCATCGCGGCGATCAGCTGCGCTTCCGCCGGAAGGATGTGGTCGTTGAAAACCAGGTAACCGACCTTGCCGCCATCGGCCGCGGTCAGCACCTGCCGGGTCGGCACCGGCGTCTTGGTGACGTTGGCGGCGACCAGCGTGAGGTCGCGGCTCACGCCGGAATTGGCGGTCAGCACGAAGCGGTGGCTCGCGCCGGCGGTGTCGGGGAACAACGCGCCGTTGAGGGTCTTGACGCCCGCCGCGTCGTTGACATCGGCCGCCGCGCCGTCGGCGCTCACCAGCGTGTCGCCGCGGCGCACGCCGGCGCGATCGGCGGCGCTGCCCGGTTCGACGAACGCGACGCGCAGGCCGCGCGGCGGCGTCGCCGACTTCATCCGCCATTCGATCCCGTAGCCGAGCTCGACGCCGCCCTGCGACAGCGCGTTCCACTCGCGGGTGCTCATCATGAAGCTGAACTGGTCCTTGCGTTTGCCGCTGGCGGTGGTCGCCGGCGAGCGCAGGTCGTCGAAGTAGTTGTCCAGCGCGGTCTCGACATCGCTGCCGCTGTAGCGCGGGGCCGAGGCATCGATCGACGGCACGTCCTCGCGCCACAGGTAGGCCTCGTCGAAGTAGGCGCGGATCCAGTTCTTCTCGGTCGCCAGCGAGCCGCTGCGCTGACTGGCCTCCGGGTTGCCCGGCGCGCATTGCTGGGCGTAGGCGGCGCTGGGCTGGAGCACCGCGCCGGTGTTGCCGCCGTTGCCCGTGCCACCGCCACCGACGGTGCCGCCACCGGTCTCGCCGCTGCCCACCACCGGCGTGCCGCTGCTTCCCCCACCGCCGCCGCATGCGCTCAGCAGCATCGCCCCGACGGCGCCAGCCACGGCCAGGCGCGTCACCCGCCACATCGCGGATCGATTCATGTCAACTCCCTCGCGGGACGGTGTCCCGTTGTTGTCGGTATCGCGGGCGCCCCCTTTTGGAAGGCGTCCGCCAGCGTCGAGGGCGGAGTTATAGCGGGAAACCGGCGGCGTACAGCCGCTCAAATGGGCGGTTCTGCTCTCAAAGTGACCAAAGACGCCCCCTCGCCACTGGCGAAGATCCGCCACCCGAACCAAGTCGGCGGCGCGGGCAGCTCGAAGACCTGGCCGGGCTCGAGCCAATGGTCGTCGGCGCAGCCGGCGCGGGTGATCCAGGCGCGGCCGCCGAAGACCCGCAGGCGCACCGGCCGGCGCAGGCGCAGCGTGACGGGCCGGCCGTCGGTCGGCAGCACGATCGCGTCCAGGCCGGGCGCGGGTGGGACAAAGGCCGGCGCGGGCGAGAGCCGGGGCCGGAACAGCGGAGGGAGGAGGCGCAGCGGTTGCATGGCCCAACGATAGGAAGCGGCTGTGCGGCGCTCCATCCACAGCGGCCGACCGATGCGGCGCATACAGCGCGCGCACGACCGTGACCTGTGCTGGCCGGCTTGCCGCTGATCTGTATTGGTCATTGCCAACCCGGAACACACAGAATCGACGCATGGACGCGCCGCTGCTACCGCTGTATATGCAACTCGCCGACCGCATGGCCCGGTCGATCCGGGCGGGCACGCTGAAACGCGGCGAGCGGCTGCCCTCGGTGCGGGAGCTGGCCGGCCAGCACGGCGTGTCGCTGTCGACGGCGGTGCAGGCCTACCGCTGGCTGGAGGATGCCCGGCTGATCGAGGCCCGGCCGCGCTCCGGCTACTTCGTCGCCGCGCGGCCGCCGCGCCTGCCGGAGCCGCGGGTCTCCCGGCCCGACACCGCCTCGCGCATGGTGCAGCTGGACCAGCTCGGCGTGCAGGTGATGGCGCTGTCGCAGGATCCCGGCTTCATCTCCTTCGGCGCCGCCTGCCCGGGTCCGGAACTCTTCGACCAGGACCGCGTGCGGCGCGCGATGGCCCGCGCCGTGATGCGCCATCGCGAGCTGCTGTGCACCTACCCGATCGGCCCCGGCATGGAGGAGGCCCGACGCGCGGTGGCCCGCCATGCGCTCGGGCTGGGCTGCGTGCTGGACCCGGACGAGGTGGTCATCACCAACAGCTGCATCGAGGCGATCAGCCTGTGCCTGCGCGCCGTCTGCAAGCCCGGCGACGTGGTGGCGCTGGAATCGCCGACCTATTACGGCTTCCTGGAGATCCTGCAGAGCCTGCACCTGCGCGCGCTGGAGATCCCGACGCATCCGCGTCACGGCATGTCGCTGGACGCGCTGCAGCTGGCCTTCGAGACGCAGCAGGTCAAGGCCGTGCTGACGGTGCCGACGCTGTCCAACCCGCTGGGCGCCTGCCTGCCGGTGCCCGAGCGGCGGCGCCTGGCCGCGATGCTGGCGCGGCACGACGTCGCGCTGATCGAGGACGTGCTCTACAACGACCTGTCCGAGCAGGAGGACAAGCGCCGCGCGGTGAAGTCCTTCGACACGACCGGGCACGTGATGATCTGCGGCTCCTTCTCGAAGACGATCGCGCCGGGGCTGCGGCTGGGCTGGGTCGAGGCGGGCCGCTGGGGCCGGGTGTTGCGGCAGACCAAGGCGGTGCAGTCGGGCGCGCAGACCAGCGTGCTGGAGCTGGCGCTGGCCGACCTGCTGACGCAGGCCGGCAGCGGCGCGGCGCTGCGGCATCTGCGCGCGACCATCGCCGCCCGCGTCGACGAGGCGCGCCAGCTGATCGCCGAGAGCTTCCCCAAGGGCACGCGGGTGTCGGACCCCGCGGGCGGCTTCATCCTGTGGGTGGAACTGCCGGAGGCGCTCGACTCGGCGCAGCTCTATGAAGCGTGCCTGGCCGAGCACATCGTCATCGCGCCGGGGATGATGTTCTCGGCGAGCCCGCGCTTCCGGAACTGCGTGCGGCTGGGCGTCGGCGGCAAGTGGGGCCCCGAGCATCCGCGCGCGCTGCGCCGCATCGGCGCGCTGGCCAAGCAGCTGCTGATGAGCCCGCCGGACGAGCTGGCCGCGTAGGCCGCGCGCCGGCGGCGCTCCGCGCGCTCAGCCCTGCAGCCACTCGTCGTCCGCGTCCAGGCCCTTGGGCGCCTTGAGCCGCGTCATCGCGGCCTCGTCGTCGAGCAGGCGCCAGCGCCACCAGTCGGTGCTGATCGACTTGATCAGCGCCGCGTGATGCGCGGCCAGCCGCTCCGGCGCGCGTTCACGCGGACGCCCGAGCAGCCGCTGTCCGAAGCCGGCGCCGCGCTCGCCAGCGCCGCCCAGGCTCATGTGATCGGCGCCCTCCAGCCACAGCTGGGCCTTGGCGCCGGCCGGCAGCGCGTCGTAGACGGCGCGGCGGTAGCGACCGTCGCGCTCCGGGCCGAGCGGATTGCCGTCGAGGCTGCCGGTCAGGCACAGCATCGGGCGGGTGATGCCCTTGATGCCGCCGGCGCCATGCCCCACCGAGGGGCTGAACGCCGCGAAGGCCTTGAAGTGCGATTCCGACAGGTCCGGCGCGCCGCGCACCTGGTAGTCGCGGCCGGCGACCGCCAGCGTGGTCTGCGCGCCGAAGGAATGCCCGGCCATGCCCAGCGCCTCCGGTCGCACCCGCGACCAGGGGCCGTTGCGGTCCTGCCGCAGCTTGAGCAGCTGCTCGACGGCGAACTGCACGTCATGGGCGCGCTCGACCAGTTGCTCGGCGGTGGCGGCGGCCTTGACCGCGGGCAACCCGCCGCGCCAGATCGCGCGGTCGCTGCCGGCATGCTGCAGATGCAGCGTCGCGACGCCGGCCTCGGCCCAGGCCTGCGCCCACTCGGTGCCGCCGTCGAGGCTGCCGCCCAGTCCGTGCGAGAACACCACCAGCGCGACCGCACCGTCGCCCTCGGGCAGGCGCAGGCGCCAGGGAATGTCGCGCAGGCGGGACCGGTCGTGCCAGCGGCCTTCGGTCACGCCGGCCTCGGCCTGGGCTTCCGCCTTCGCCTCGCCCTCAGGTGCGGCCCGGGCCGGCCAGGCGCCGAGCGCCGCGGAGGTCGCACCCAGGGTCAGCGCCGAAGCGCGCCGCAGCAGCGCGCGCCGGGTCGGGTCAGCATCACGGCGGAACTGGGGGGACGGCCAGGTCAGCGACCGCGCCAGCGGTTGGGTGAACGTCTCGTCGAGCGGCTGGGTGAACGTCTCGTCGAGCGGCTGGGTGAGCGTGTCGTCGAGCGGCTGGATGTGCAGTTCGTTGAGCGGCTCGTTGAGCGATTGGACCTGACAGCGGGCGTGAGGTGGGGCGATGGGCATCCGTCGATTCTGCAGAGGCCGGCGCCGATGGCACCGACTTTTACCGGCCTCGGGGACGACGGCACGGGGGCCGCCGTCATGCCGACGAGGCGGGCAGATGCCGTTCCCGGGCCGGTGGCACCGGCTTGAGGCGCAGCGCCCAGCAGACGCCGCCGACCAGCAGCACCACGCCGGCGACGCCCATCAGCGGCGGCCACGCGCCGCGGTGCACCTGGGCGTAGACCAGCGCGGCCAGCGTCTCGAAGACGATGAGCTGGCCCACCAGCGTCGTGGGCAGGCGCTGGCTGGCCTCGTTCCAGCACAGCGTGCCGAGCCAGGACGCGAACAGCCCGACCGCCATCATCAGTCCGACATAGGGCCACAGGCGCGGCCCGGTGGGGAAGTCGAAGCCGGCGGGCAGCAGCGGCAGGCCGGCGCCGTCGGCGACCGCGAGCACCAGGAAGGCCAGCGCCGCCATCGGCAGCGTCACCAGCCCCTGGGCGGTGGCCCAGGCGCGGGGGCTGCGGTCGGCATGGGCGCGCAGCCAGTCGGCATTGCGGATCGGGTACCAGGTCCAGCAGGCCAGCGCGATCAGCGCCAGGCCGGCGCCCTGCAGGTAGCGGCCCAGCGCCTGCGGGGCCAGCGCCGCCTGCTCGACCTGGTTGACGCAGCCGATGCCCAGCGCGATCAGCAGCAGCGCCGGCGCCAGGTCGCGCCAGCGGTAGTGGCCGTCGCGCGCCGCGTTGCGGTGGTTGGAGCAGACCGCGATCACCACCGGCAGCGTGCCGATGATCATCGTGGGCAGCGGCCCGCCGGCGCGCTGGATCGCGGCGGCCAGCGTCAGGTAGTAGAGGAAGTTGCCGATCGCGCTGAGCTTGACCGCGTCCGTCCAGTCGGCCCGCGTCAGGCGCCGCAGCTCGCGCCAGTCGATCAAGGCCAGCGGCAGCGCCAGCAGCCCGAAAGCCAGGTAGCGGCCGGCCATCAGCATGGCGGCGGGGTAGTCGGGCAGCAGCAGCGGCGTGACGAAGACCAGGCCCCACATGAGGCCGGCGGCGAGCGCGAACAGGAATCCGGACAGCATGCGGCGCAGTGTCGCGCCGCGTCAGGCCCGGCGTCTTGTACCGAGTTGCTGTTGGTAGCGCGCCGGGGTGAGGCCGTAGCGGCGCGCGAAGCTGCGCGTCAGGTGCGCCTGGTCGGTCAGCCCGACGGCGGCCGCGATCTGCGCCGGCGCATGGCCGGCGGCGAGCTGGCGTTTGGCCTCGTTGAGCCGCAGCGCCATCAGCGCCTGCTGCGGCGTCGCATGGTGCTGCGCCTTGAAGCTGCGCAGGAAATGGAAGGGGCTGAGCCCGGCGACGGCGGCCAGCCGGGCGGTGTCCAGCGACTCGTCCAGGTGGGCCCGCATGTGCTCGATCACCGGCGCGAAACGCGGCGCCGCGCCCTCGGGCCGCACCGGCGCGCGATGGGCGTGGCGGCTCAGTCCCTGGACCAGCTCGAGCAGCGCGCTGTCGAAGGCCAGCGGCTCGCGGGCGCGCCACAGCGCGGCGATCAGCGCCGCGGCCTGCGTCGCGGCCGCCGCGTCGTGCGCCACCGCGGCGTCGAAGCGCCAGGCGGGACCGCCGTACAGCTCGGAGAGCAGCTGCTCGTCGAGGTAGACCATGCGGTAGCCCCAGGCATCGGCGGTGGCGGCCTCGCCGGTGTGGATGTCCTCGGGATTCATCAGCATCAGCGTGGCGCGCGGCGCGAGGTGCTCGCCGCCGCGCCAGCGGAAGCGGCCCACGCCGTCCGTGATCGCGCCCAGGCCGTAGGCCTCGTGCGTGTGCGGCTCGAAGCTGTGCCGCAGGATGTGGGCGTGGTAGAGCTCCACGCCCGCGCGGTGCGCGGGGCGACGGTACTGGGCCCGATCCTCGGGATGCTCGAACGCCGTGGGCATGGGCGGGAGTCTATGCCCGGCCCGCCGGTTCAGAGCAGCCCGGGCGTCATCCCGGTCCAGCGCTTGAACGAGCGCCGGAAGTTGCTCTTGTCGTGGAAGCCCAGCGTGCGCGCCACCGCCTCGCCGCGCTGGCCGCGCAGCAGCATCAGGTAGAGCGCCGCGTGCGCGCGGACCTGGTCGAGCTGCGCCTGGTGATGGGTGCCGAGCTGGGCCAGCTGCCGCTTCAGCGTGGCGGGGCTGACGCCGAAGCGCTGCGCGCTGCGCTCCAGCGACGGATCGCCGCCGACCTCGCCCAGCAGGTGGTCGTAGAGCACGGCGAGCTGCCCGCGCCAGGCGGCCTGCGGATCGGCGCCCTGCCCCAGCGCGCCGAGCGCCATCGCCGCGCGGCCGGCCGCCGCCGCCGGCCAGGGATCGACGGCCGCCGACAGCGGCAGCCGCATCGCGTCGACCTGGCAGCCGAAGTGCAGCGCCGGGCCGAGGTAGGCCGCGTGCCGCGACAGCTCACGCGGCCGCGTGCGGTTGAAGCTGAAGCGCCAGGGCAGCGACCGGCCGCCGCCCAGCCACTGCGCCATCGCGACGACCGCGCTCATCTGCATGTCCACCAGCAGCGGCTGCAGGCTGGGCGGCGCGCCGCAGGCCTCGGTCCAGACCAGCAGCAACTCGTCGGCGCTTTCCACCAGCCGCGGCGTCAGCAGCGGCGACAGCCGCGCGGGCCAGTCGCACAGCACGCGCAGCGCCTGGCGCAGGTCGCCAGCCTGCTGCAGCGCCTGGCTGGCCAGGCCGTAATGGCCCGGGAGGCTCAACTGGCCGACGACGAAACCCACGTCGCCCGCCAGCGGCTGCAAGGCAGCCAACATGGACAGCAGTTGGCGCGCGGACAGCGCCTGGCCCGGCACCACGCCGCAGCGGCCCAGCCACTCGGCCGGATCGATGCCGCGGCTGCGGGCGAACTCGGCCAGCAGCGCGCCCTGGTAGGCCCAGGGGATGAAGGCGTGGTCGGCGCCATAGGCGGTCGCGGCGCGCGCCGGCAGCGCCTGGCGCAGCGCGGAAAGCGCGTCGTCGGGCTCGGGCGCCGCGCGGGTGGGCGCGCTCACCGCAGCCGCTCCAGCAGGCGCAGCAGTTGCGCCTCGCCGTCTTCGTCGGGATCCAGCGTCGCGCTGGCCATGCGGGCGCCGAGCCGCGCCCGGGTGCGCCCGTCCGCGCAGGGATGCACATGCGCGGACAGCGCCGCCAGCAGGTCGCCCGGCAGCGCCGAGTCCGCATTCGGCAGCAGCGCGACGAAACGGTCCGCCGCGTAGCGGCACAGCAGGTCGCCCTCGCGCAGCTGCAGCAGCAGCAAGGGCCCGGTGGCCTGCAGCAGCCGTTCCGACTCCGCCAGCCCATGCTGGCGCGCCAGCGCGGGCAGGTCCTGCCAGCCCAGCATCACCAGCGTCGTGGGCACGGCGGGCGCGCGCCGCAGGCGCTCGATCTGCGCGAGCAGGTAGGCGCCGTCGCCCAGCTGCGTCAGCCCGTCGATCTGCGCGTGTTCCCGGTAGCCGCGCTCACGGCCGGCGCGCAGCGCGTTCAGCGCCAGCTGTTCCTGCCGCCACAGGTGCAATCCGAAGGTCAGCCCGGTCATGCCGACGACGTGGCAGGTGGATTCCATCCCCATCAGCAGCGTGAACGCGCGCGGGAACTTCCAGAACTCGTCCATCAGGTCCGCCCAGCCGCCCAGCAGCATCCCCGCCAGCCCCAGGCACAGCCAGGTGGTGACGCGGCCGGCGGGCCGGCTCGCGCGCAGCTGCACCAGCCACAGCGCCAGCATCGCCACGATCAGCGATTCGCTGAGGATGTCGACCCAGCGCCACTGCGCCAGCGGCTTGGCGACGGCCCAGTAGCCGAAGGACCAGGTGACGGCCGCCATCGCCAGCAGCAGCCCATGGCCGAAATGGCGCGAGCCCGCGACCGGCGCGAGCACCAGCGGCGGACGCGGCAGCACGACTTTCATGGCGCGCGATGCTAGGCAGCGTTTGTGACAGTCGCCGTCACACGCGGCGCCGGGGGTCGGATCGGCTCACGCGCCGGGCCTGGCGGAGCCGTCCGGGCCGCGGCGCGTCGAGAATCCCACGCTGTCACGGACCCGCCATCCCGGCTTCCTAACGTGCGCCGCCATCCGTGACTCACCGACCTCCTCCCATGCGCACGCCGCCCCGCCCGACGCTCCTCGCCCTGTGCCTGTCCAGCCTCTTCGCCGCCGCGCCCGGCTGGGCGCAGCAGGCCGCCGACACCCGTCCCGACACGCGCCCTGAGGCCGCCGCCGACCTCCGCAAGGACGCCCGCGCGGACGCGCCCGCCACCAAGGACGCGAAGGCCGACGCCCGCAAGCTCGACACCGTCGTGACGGTGGGCCAGGCGGCGGCGCTGCGCTCCGCGCTGGACAAGCAGTCCGCGGCGCCCGGCATCGTCAACATCGTGCACGCCGACGGCATCGGCCAGCTGCCCGACAACAACGCCGCCGAGGCGCTGGCCCGCATGCCGGGCGTGTCGGTGGAGCGCGACCAGGGCGAAGGCCGCTTCATCCGGGTCCGCGGCCTGGGCCCGGACTACAACGCGGTCAACATCAACGGCGCGCTCACACCCGCTTCCGAGTCCGACCGCCGCGCCCCCGGCCTGGACCTGGTGCCGGCCGGCCTGATCCGCTCGCTGGAGGTGCAGAAGACGCTGACGCCGGACCAGGACGCCAACTCGCTGGGCGGCACGGTGACGGTGCGCACGCTCAGCGCCTTCGACCAGCCCGGCCGGCTGTTCACGATGGAACTGGGCGCCAACCACGACGCCAACGCCGGCAGGACCCGGCCGCGCGGCTCGGTCGCCTTCGCCGACCGTTTCGCCGGCGGCACGCTGGGCGTGGCGCTGGCGCTGTCGGCCGACCAGCGCCGCTTCGCCAGCGACAACGTCGAGACCGGCGGCGACTGGGACGGCGACAAGCTGGCCAGCTTCGAGCTGCGCCGCTACACCATCACCCGCGAGCGCGTCGGCGCGGCGCTGAACCTGGACTTCAAGCCGGACGAGGCCTCGCTGGTCTACCTGCGCAGCTTCAGCAGCCGCTTCACCGACCAGGAGCAGCGCCAGTCGATCGCGATCGAGTTCGACGAGCCGCTGGCGCCCGGCGAGACCGGCGACGGCACCGTCAGCCGCGGCCTGAAGGCGCGGCGCGAGATCAACAAGTCCAGCGCCGTGGTGCTGGGCAGCGAGCTCAGCCGCGGCGACTGGAAGTTCCGGGCCGAGGCCGGTGCCGGCCGCGCCAGCGAGGACAAGCCCGACACGCTGGCCTCGTCCTCCTTCACCGCGGACTTCTCCGGCCTGGGCTACACCGACACCGTCCGGCCGATGCCCACGGCGGTGGCCGGGCTGGGCGACGCCTCGCGATACGCCTTCAACAAGGCCAAGGTGGAGCAGAGCAGCGCCACCGACCGGGTGCGCCACCTGAAGGCCGACGTGCAGCGCGAGTTCGACCTGGGCGGCTGGGACCTCGACCTCAAGACCGGCCTGAAGGCGATGCGCCGCGACAAGGACAACGCGCAGGAGACCTATGCGCCCAGCGCCAAGGTGCTGAAGAAGGCGCCGTACAACGTCCCCTCGGCGCAGCTGGGGCTGGGCCAGTTCGTCGGCGGCGGCGAGGTCGACTACCCGTGGACCGCCTTCGGACCCGGCATCGATGCCGGCAAGCTGCGCGGCCTGTACGGCGCCTATGACCTGAACGCGTTCCGCGACGCGGTCGACTCGTCGGTCAACGACTACACGATGAAGGAGCGCACCGACGCCGGTTACCTGCAGGCGACGCTGGAGCGCGGCGGCACGCAGTGGCTGGTCGGCGTGCGCCACGAGCGCGTGCGCTTCACCGCCGACGGCACCGCCTGGAAGGACGGTGTGCTGAGCGCGATGCACCAGGACACGCGCTCGCGCCACTGGCTGCCGGCGGTGCTGCTGCGCCAGAAGCTCAACGAAGGCCTGGTGCTGCGCGCGGCGCTGACACACGCGGTGGTGCGGCCGGCCTTCGGCCAGCTGAGCCCGGGCGTGACCGTCGACGGCGACGAGGCCACCGTCGGCAACCCGCTGCTCAAGCCGCTGCGCGCGCGCAACCTGGACCTCGGCCTGGAGCAGAGACTGGGGCGCGACGGGGTGCTGTCGGCCGCGCTGTTCCACAAGAAGATCCGCGACTTCGCCTTCCAGACCGACCTGGCCGGCACGCCGGGCTGGGAGGACTTCAGCCATGTCGAGTCCTTCGCCAACGGCGGCGACGCGACGGTGCGCGGGCTGGAGCTCTCCTGGAGCCAGGCGCTGAGCACGCTGCCGGCGCCGTGGAACGGCCTGGTGATCGGGGCCAACGGCAGCTTCGTGAAGTCGCGCGCGACCATCGGCGGTCATGACGAGGGCCGCTTCGTCAGCCGGCGCATCGCGCTGCCGAGCCAGTCCGACCGCAGCATCAACCTCAGCCTGGGCTGGGAGTCGCCGGCCTTCGGCGCGCGCATCGCGCTGAACCACAAGTCGCCCTATCTGCTCGAGGTCGGCGACGTGCTGGACGCGGCGCAGGACCGCAAGGTCGACACGCAGAACCAGATCGACGCGTCGATGCGCATCCAGCTGACGAAGCAGCTGCAGCTGCAGTTCGAGGCGCTCAACTTGAGCAACGAACGCTATTACGTCTACCAGGGCAGCAAGGCCTTCAACACCCAGTACGAGCAGTACGGGCGGGCCTACAAGCTCAGCCTGAAGCTGGCGATGTTCTGAAGGAGCGGCAGGTCATGACGATGAAGACGATGAGGACGCCCCGCGCCGCTGGGATGACGATCCGCGCGCTCCTGGCGACGGCTGTTGCGGCTGCGGGCGCGTTCGTCCCGATCGCTCAGGCGGGTTCTGGACCGGGAACGACAACGGGCACGGCGGCAACGTCGACCGCGCCGGTGCTCGAGCTGGGCAAGAACGGCCTGCGGCTGCTCGACGCCGCGGGCCAGCCGGCGGACGAGTTCAGCGTGCGCGCCAAGCGCTGGGATCGACGCCGGCTCGCGGACGGCACGACCGTCGCGCTGCTGCAGGACGCCGACACCGGCGTCCTTCGCCTGATCGAGGTGCGGGACCAGCGCCTGCGCGAGCGCGGCCAGTGGGCGGCGCCGGCCATCGACGTCGAGGCGATCTGCCTCTACCTCGAGCCGCGCCAGCAGACGCTCCAGGCCTTCCTGCTCGGCAGCGATGGTTTATCGGAGCAATGGCTGCTGACGCCGCCGCCCGCCGACCCGGCCAAGCGCCGCGCAAGCAGCGCAAGCAGCACGAGCAGCACGAGCAGCACGAGCAGCACGAGCGGCTTGACCGGCACGAGCGGGCTCCAGGGCGCGCGCTCGCCGATGCCGGCCCAGGTACTGCGCCAGCTGGCGACGATCCCGGACGCCAAGAGCTGCGCGGTGCGCGACGACGAGGCGACGCTGTACATCGCCGAGGCCGACGTAGGCCTGTGGGCCTTCGAGGCCGACGCCGAGCGCTCGGGCCGCGCGCTGGTCGCACCGGGGCTGGCGCCCAAGGACCTGGCGCTCTGGCTCGAGGCCCGCGCGGCGCGTCCCCGCCCGGTGGTCCCGGTCGCGGTCCCCTCGGCGCAGACCGAGCCGGTGCGGGGCGGCGGCGACGCCGCGGACGATCCCGCCATCTGGGTCCATCCGACGCAGCCGACACGCAGCCGCATCCTGGGCACCGACAAGAAGCGCGGCCTGGCGGTCTACGACCTGCAGGGGCGCGAGACGCAGTTCCTGCCGGTCGGCCGCGTCAACAACGTCGACCTGCGGCAGCGCCTGCGCCACGACGGCCGCGACTGGGACCTGGCCGTCGCCACGCAGCGCGACCGTCACAGCGTGTTGCTGTTCGGCATCGACGGCGGCGGCCGCGTGAGCCCCCTGGCCGAGTTGCCGACGGGGCTCGACGAGGTCTACGGCGTCTGCGCCGGACGCAACCCGGCGGGCGGCCTCGACGTGTTCGTCAACGACAAGGACGGGCGCCTGCTGCAGCTGCGGGTGGCGCGCAGCGCCGGCGCCTGGTCGGCCACGACGGTCGCCACGATGCGGCTGGCCTCGCAGCCGGAAGGCTGCGTGGTCGACGAGCCGGGCCGGCAGCTCTTCGTCGGCGAGGAGAAGCGCGGGCTGTGGCGCGTCGCGCTGGAAGCGGATGGCCGGCTGGGCGACGCCGCGCTGATCCTGCCGGTCGGGGAGACGCTGCATGCCGATGTCGAGGGCATGGCGGTGCATCGCAGCGCCCAGGGCGCGTGGCTGGTGGTTTCCTCCCAGGGCGACGACAGCTACGTGCTGCTCGACGCGGACGCGCCCCATGCGGTCCGGGGACGCTTCCGTGTCGGCCTGAACCCGGCCCGCGGCATCGACGCGGCATCGGAGACGGACGGACTGGACGTCAGCGCGGCCGCGCTCGGCGGCGAGTACGGCGAGGGGCTGCTCGTCGTCCAGGACGGCCACAAGCGCTGGCCGATGGGACGGCAGAACTTCAAGCTGGTGCCGTGGCAGGCCGTGATGCGCGCGGTTGAGCCCCCGGCGTCATGTGATGGTTGCCCGGCCTCGCGCGAAGCCCGATGATCGCGGCCCTTTCAACCGGGCCCCGGCCCACGCCTCGACTTCGCGCATGTCCTCTGAAATCGTCGTCCGCCCGATCGCCCCGTCCGACCTCGCCGCCTGGCGTCCGCTCTGGGACGGCTACAACGCCTTCTATGGCCGCGCCGGCGAGACCGCCCTGCCCGAGGCGGTGACGGCCTCGACCTGGGCGCGCTTCTTCGATGAACGCGAGCCGGTCCACGCCTTCGTCGCCGAGCTCGACGGGCGGCTGGTCGGCCTGACGCATTACCTCTTCCACCGCAGCACGACCCGCATCGAGGACACCTGCTACCTGCAGGACCTGTTCACCGCCGAGGATGTCCGCGGCCGTGGCGTCGGCCGCGCGCTGATCGCGGCGGTCACCGCGGCGGTGCAGGCGCGTGGCGGGCATCGCCTCTACTGGCAGACGCACACGACCAACGCGGCCGGGCGCGCGCTGTACGACCGCGTCGCGGAGCACAAGGGCTTCCTGATCTACGGCCAGGATTTCTGAGCGGGGCTTCAGAGCGGGGCTTCTGAACGAGCCCGATGGCGGGCAGCGGCCCGCCGGACGGGTCGAGAGCAGGCGCGCGCTCAGCAGCGGCGCCGGCGCAGGTCCTGGCGGGCGCTCTCGGCCAGGTCGGCGCCGCGCAGGCCGCCCTCCGGGAAGGAGGCCGTGCCCATCTGCAGGCGCACCTGCAGCATCCGCGTGTCCACGCCGTACGGGCTGTTCAGCGCCGGGGCCAGGCGCTGCTGCACCAGGTGGGCCTCGCGCAGGCCGGCGTCCAGCAGCAGCACGGCGAAACTGGTCTCGCCCACCTGCAGGACCATGTCGGTCCCGCGCACCCGGCTGCGCAGGCGGCGACCCACCGCCGTCATCAGCTGCGACCGGGCCTCGAGCGCCGCGCCGCGGTCCGCGGCGCCCTCGCCCTCGACCTCGCTTTCATCGGCGGCTGGCGGCTCGCCGGACGCGGGGGCCGCCAGGGTCGCGTCGTCCCCGGCATCGGCCGGCGCCGCCTCCAGCCAGAGCACCGACAGGTGACCGCCGTAGCGGCGGCACTGCGTCAGCTGGCGCGAGATCATGAGGCCGAACTCGGCCAGCGAATCGACGCGGGGCAGCCACAGCGCCGGCGTCTGGCGCGCCGGCTTGGCAGGCGCCGCCTGACCCTCCTCCATGGCGGCGGACGCGACGATGGCGGTGGACAGGCTCATGCGCGACAGCTCCAGGTCGAGGACGGATCCATGCCCGCGTGCGGCACCGGGCCGACCCGCGGGGAACGAATGAATGGGGTTGAGGACACGACCTGCTGAAGCAGCCCGATCCATGCCGGCCTCCCTTGCCACACTGACCAGCCGTGCCCTCACCTATCTAAAACGGATTCCTCACCGCCCTCCCGACATCCGCTCACAAAAATCTGCTGGGTAGAAACCCTTAAATTGATGTCGAGACCCACCGGTTTGCGTCATCCGTCGCCCAGGCTCCTGTAACAAGGTCATACACCCCCGCTAGAGTTCCGCCTCATGAAGGACATCACCCAACTGCTGCACGAGGCCGGCCAAGGCGACCGGTCCGCCGCCGACCAGGTGGTGGCGCAGCTGTACGGCGACCTTCAGCGGCTGGCGCGGCAGCGCATCCGGCAGGCCGGCGAGATGACGCTGCTGGACACCACCGCGCTGGTGCACGAGGCCTGGCTGCGCCTGGCGGGCGCGCAGGGCCAGACCTTCCCCGACCGGCGCCACTTCCTGGCCTACGCGGCGCGGACCATGCGCCACGTCGTCATCGACCTGGTGCGGGCGCGCCAGGCCGAGCGCCGCGGCGGCGACCAGCCCGACCTGACGCTCAACACCGCGGTGGTCGAGGGCGCGCCGCAGTCCGACGACCACATCCTGCGCGTGCACGAGGCGCTGGAGGAGCTCGCCACCATCGACGCGCGGCTGGCGCAGGTGGTGGAGATGCGGTATTTCGGCGGCTTGCTGGAGCAGGAGATCGCGGAGGCGCTGGGCGTCACCGAGCGGACCATCCAGCGCGACTGGCAGAAGGCGAGAATCCTGCTCTCGATGAGCCTCAAGGACTGACCCCCGGGTCGGCACCGCGCGGTCCGTCGATACGGCGCAAGTCGCCCAAGATGCCCACGACGCCCAAGAATCCCAAGACGCCCGACGATGGACGCACTCGATAAACAGCGCTGGATCGCGCTGAGTCCGCTGCTCGACGAACTGCTCGACCTGGAGGAGCCCGCCCGGGGCCGCCGCCTCGCGGAGATCCGCGCCGGCGACGTCGCGATGGCCGAGCACCTGGAGGCGCTGCTGGCGCGCGATGCCGCGCTCGACGACGACCGCTTCCTCGAGCAGCCGGCGGCCGAGGTGCTGCAGGGGCCGGTGCCGTCGGCGGTGCCGCCGCTGGACTTCCGCGGCGAGACGCTCGGGCCCTATGAGCTCGAGCGCGAGCTCGGCCAGGGCGGCATGGGCGCGGTGTGGCTGGCGAGCCGGGCCGACGGCCGCTTCGAGGGCCAGGTGGCGGTCAAGTTCCTGAAGTCGGGGCTGTTCGGCAAGGGCGACAGCGGCCGCTTCGAGCGCGAGGGGCAGATCCTGGCGCGGCTGTCGCATCCGAACATCGCGCGGCTGCTGGACGCGGGCGTGCATCACGGGCACCAGCCCTACCTGGTGCTGGAGTATGTGGACGGCCTGCCGATCGACCGCCACTGCCAGGTCAACGGGCTGGACGTGGAATCGCGGATCAAGCTGTTCCTGGACGTGCTGGCGGCGGTGGCGCATGCGCACCAGCGGCTGATCCTGCATCGCGACCTCAAGCCCAGCAACATCCTGGTCACGCATGACGGGCAGGTGAAGCTGCTGGACTTCGGCATCGCCAAGCTGCTGGACGACGCGACGCACTCGGGCGTGGCCACCGAGCTGACGCAGCGGGCCGGCAGCGCGTTCACGCCGCAGTACGCGGCGCCGGAGCAGGTGCAGCAGGCCGACGTCACAACGGCCACCGACGTGTACGCGCTGGGCGTGCTGCTGTACCAGATGCTGGGCGGCCGCCATCCGACGGCGGACGACACGCAGACCCACCTGGACCGGCTGCGGGCGGTGGTGGAGCTGGTGCCCAAGCGGCTGTCGGACGTGGCGAGCGACCAGCTCGACCCGGTGATCGCGCGGCAGGCCAAGCTGCTGCGGGGCGACCTGGACACGATCGTCGGCAAGGCGCTGAAGAAGAAGCCGTCGGAGCGGTATGCCAACGCGGAGTCGATGGCGGTGGACCTGCGGCACTGGCTGGCGCACGAGCCGATCACGGCGCGGCCGGACACGCGGCTGTACGTGCTGGGCCGCTTCGTGCGGCGGCACCGCTGGAGCGTCGCGGCGAGCAGCGTGGCGGTGCTGGCGCTGGTGTCGCTGACGGGGCTGAGCGTGCTGCAGGCGCGGCGGGCGGAACGCGCGGAACACCAGGCGCAGGAGCGGCGGCAGCAGGCGGAGGACCTGCTGAGCTACATGCTGGGGGAGTTCGCCGACAAGCTGCGGCCGGTCGGGCGGCTGGAGCTGCTGGACAGCGTGGGGAGCAAGGCGCTGACGTATCTGGCGCAGGATCAGAACGCCACGCCGATGGAGCGGCTGCAACGCGCCAAGGCCTTGACGGTGATCGGTGAGGTCCGTGTCTCCAAGCGGAATCTCAAGGAGGCGCTGGAGCCGTTGCAGGCGGCACGCAAGCTGCTCGAGGGCGCCCCGCCCTCGCCCGACCTGACGGGCGAGTGGCGCAAGGCGCAGGGCGCGGCGGCGTTCTGGGTCGGCCATGTCCATTACTACGCGCGCGAGCTCGACCGGGCGACCGAGGCCTGGCTCGCCTACCGGGACGCGGAACAGGCCTGGCTGGACGCGCAGCCTCGCAACCGCGAGGCGCTGATCGAGCTCTCCTACGCCTACAACAGCCTGGGCACTGCCAAGCTGGAGTTGGCGGACCTGCGCTCGGCGACGGCCTTCTTCCGCAAGTCCATCGAGCTCAAGAAACAGGGGCTGCAAGAACCCGCGGACGCCGGCAATGCCGCTGCGCGGATGGACCTGGCGGACAGCTTGAGCTGGCTCGGGACGACGCTGCTCTGGCAGGGGCTGGACCAGGCCGCCGCCCACACCTTCGCGGAAGGCGCGTCGCTGATCGCCGAAGTCCGACGCGACGCGCCGCAGGACGGGTGGGCTTACCGCGAGGCCATCATGCATCGCTGGAAGGCGGAGGCCCTGGTCAACACCGGTCAGCGCGACGCCGCCATCCGGGATGCCTCCGCCGCCAGGAGCATCCTCGAGACGCTGGCCGCCAAAGATCCGTCCAATGTCCAATGGCAGATCAACCGGATCCGGATGCAGCTGCTGGACACCGAGGTGCAGGGCAGCCTGCTGCCGCCGCAGGAACGCAAGGAACGCCTCCAGACCGTGCGGCGCGCCCTGGACCTGCTCACGAAGGATGCCGAGCGCATCGACGGTCGGGTGCTCGACGCCTGGATGGTCTGGTCCACCCAGCAGGCACGGTCGCTCAGCCAGGACGGCGACATTGCCGCCGCACAAGCGGTGCTCGCGAACGCGGTGCAGCTGGTGCAGCCGACCCTCGACAAGCGGCCCCGCGAGGTGCGGATCCTGAGCGGGCTGCTACTCGTCCGGCAGCTGCAGATCGAATTGCTGAAGGGCCGCACCAGCCCGCAGCAGGCACGCGAGCGACAGGCGGTATGCCAGGATGTTGTTGACAGGATCGAGAAGATGGCCGGCCTGATTCGGGTTCATCAGCAGATCACTCGCGCATGGGTTGATGCCCAATCCTGCTTGGGACAGGGAGGACGCGGAGACGTCAGGCAATCTGCCGAGTGGCTCGCGCGGGATCGATCAGGCATCGCTCCGACCTGACCATTACCAAAACTGCTCAAGGAGTGATTCGATGACCAACACGTTCTATGTCGCTGCCCAGGTCAGCGCCGATGGCAACTTCGCGGACTGCACGTACTACGCCGACCAGGCGGGCACCGAGCCCATCGAAGGTTCCACGCTCCACATTCCCCGCGACGCGGGCTCCTGCAACTTCGCGCAGGCCGACAACACCAGCCTGCTGCTGATCGGCGCCACCTTCAAGACGATCGGCTCCACACCCGGCATGAACGGCAGCAATTTCGCGCCGGCCGATGACGAGAACGTCGTCACCTTCCCGATGCCGACGAACGGCTCGATCATCACCAAGGGCGTCATCCTGCTCTTCTCCACGCCGGGGCAGGTCGAAAACCTCTACCCGAGCAGCGATCCCCAGGTCCTGAACGACGGCCCGCTGACCTGCTGATCCCGTCGTCCGCGTCGATACGCAAAGGGCCGCATCGCGGCCCTTTGCTCATTCACGGGGCCCGACCAGCGCGGCCGCGGCCTCCTCCCCCATCACCCGTCCCAACCGGGACGGGTTCACCCGATCCATCACCCGCGCATCGAGCGTGAATTCCTTCTGCTGCGTATAGGCCACCGCGCCGATCCGCGGCTGGCTGCCGGCCGCCTGCGGACCCAGCAGCCCCAGCACCGGATACACCCGCAGCCGCGCAATCAGCAGCCCCTGCGCGACGTCGGCGAACAGCGCCGTTTCCAGCACCCGCGTGCAGCCGCGCCGCTGCACCTCGGCGAGCAGCCCTTGCAGGTTGCGCGGCAGGTCGGTCGCCGAAACCGGCAGCACCAGGTTGATCACCGGCAGCCCCGCGGCCGCCAGCGGCTCGCGCACGGCAAGGTTGAAGGCGCCGTTGGCCTCGTCCCAGCGACGATTGGCCGCCGGCTGCTCGGGATCGAAGTTGCGCCCCTGTCCGAACAGCAGCACGCACGGCGCGCCCGACGCGGCGCTCGACGCGGATCCCGCGCCGGCCACGGCGGGCGCCTGCGCCATCGCGGGCGCGCCCGTCAGGAGCAGGACGGTCAGGGCGGCGATCTGAAACGCCTGTCGGAAGTGCGGTCTCGGCATGGGGCGGATTGTGCGTCGCCGGGCTCGCCGCACAATGGCCGCTTCGTCTGGCAGGAGAGAACGATGCGCGAGTGGACGAGCCTGGGCCCGCTGGGCACGGCAGCGGTGGCGGTGGCGGTGGTCGCAACGGTGGCGCTGGGCGGCTGCACGACGCTGCTCAAGGACCAGCGCCTGCAGCCCGGCGTCACGACCGGCGCCCAGGTGCAGCAGCTCTACGGCCCGCCGAGCCACGTCTGGCCCGAGGCCGAGGGCGGCCACACGCTGGAGTACGCCACCCAGCCCTTCGGCCGCACCTGCTACATGGTGCGGCTCGATGCGCAGGACCGCTTCGTGAGCGCGGTCGACGGCCTCTCGCCGGCGAGCCGCAACCGCATCGTGCCGGGCATGACGCCCGAGCAGGTGAACCGCATCCTCGGCCGCGAGCGCACCCGCGTGTTCTTCAAGCTCAGCGGCGAGGACGTCTGGGACTGGAACATCGAGCCCGAGATGAACGGCTACCTGCTGCGCTTCAACGTGCACTTCAAGAACGGCGTGGTGTTCCGCACCTCGCAGAGCGTGGTCTATCCGGACCGGCGGTTCTTCTGGGACGACTGAGGCGTCGGCGCTCGCGGTCTCCTCCCAAAGAGGGAACTCCACCCGTCGTCTGTGACGGATTCAATACAGCGCCCACACAGCCACAGGACTGACAAGCGCGGCGGCGCACCCGCTCACTACACTCCCCGCCCTGGAGGGAGAGAAGGATGTCGAACCAATCCGTCGGCTTGGCGCCTCGCGCGCTGGCCATGGTCATCGACGGCGCGCTGATGCTCGCCGCGAGCACGCTGCTGATGTGGGCCGTCTATGGCGACCCGGTGTCCAAGTGGACCGACCTGCGTCCCGGCACGCTCGCCATCAACTGGCTGTTGCCGCTGATCGTCTGCGTGGTGTTCTGGAGCTGGCAGGGCGCCACGCCCGGCAAGCTGGTCGCCGGCATCAAGGTCGTTGACGCCCGCAGCGGCAAGCATCCCTCACCGCAGCAGGCCGCCCTGCGCTGGGCCGGGTACCTCGTATCCGCGATCCCGCTGTTCGCCGGTTTCCTCTGGGCCCGCGTCGACGCCGAGGGCCGCACCTGGCACGACCGCCTCTCCCGCACCGCCGTCGAGCGCAGCCGCGAGGCGCCCGCCGACGGCGAAGGCCTGCTCATCGGCTACATCGCCAGCCACTGGCGCGGCGAGCAGAGCCTGGCCCAGAGCTTCTGGATCAACCACGTCCTGCTGACCTGGCCCGTCGCCGCCGGCGTGCAGGGCCTGGTCGCCTGGCTCGCGACCAAGAGCGAGGGCCTGCAGGGTGTCGCGATCGCGCTGCTGATCGCCTGGCCGCTGCTGATCGTCATCGAGGTCTGGAGCGCCGTCGGCACCTGGCGCTCGGTGCGCGGCTACGTCGACGCGGGCGGCTCCTACCTGATCTCCGGCCTGGCGCGACTGTCGCTGCTGGGCTCGTTCCTGCAGATCGCCTTCTCGCTCGCGCTGGGCGTGTTCTCCGAGTTCCCGGAGCTGTGGAAGCTCGCCCGCGGCATCGATCCGATCGGCAATGTGCGCCTGTCCGTCAGCGCCGACGGCCGCACCATGCAGTTCAATGGTCCGATCGGCGCCGGCGACGCGCATCGCCTGGGCACGCTGCTGGCGGCCTCGCCGGCGGTGCGGCTGCTCGAGGTCGCCTCGCCCGGCGGCCGCGTCACCGAGGCCGAACGCATGGTCGAGCTGATCCGCCAACGCGGCGTCGGCACCCGCGCGATCGGCAACTGCGAAAGCGCCTGCACGCTGGTCTTCCTGGCCGGCAACAAGCGCCAGCTCATGCCCGGCGCGCAGCTGGGCTTCCATCGCGCCAGCAGCGGCACCTTCAATCCGGCCTTCGATGAGATCGCCAATCAGGAACTCGCCCGCACCTACCGCCGCATGGAGCTGCCGGAGGACTTCATCGAGAAGACGCTCAGCACGCCGTCCAGACGCATGTGGTACCCCGCCGCCGAGGACCTGGTGCGCCATTCCCTGATCCTGCCGCCGCCGCGCACGCTGGACGTGGCGCTGCCGGAAGGCGACAAGCCCGGCCAGTACGCGCCGCTGGTCGACTACGTCAACGCGCTGCGGGCGAGCGACGCGTGGTTCCGGCTCGACCAGCGCTTCCCGGGCCTGATCGACGACGCCGCCGGCCGCATGCGCAATGCTCACATGGCGTTGGCGGGATCGGAACACGCCGTCGCCGGCGCGCAGATCGCGGCCCAGGCGGCGCTCGCACCGAACGTGCGGGAGATGCTGCTGAACGGCTCGCGCGACCTGCGCCGGCGTTATCTGCAAGTGCTGCGCGCGCAGCTGACCGCGGCGCAGGCGCTGGGGGCGGACACCTGCCAGTCCTGGCTGTCGGGCTCGCCGGTGCCGCGCCGCCTGCTACCGGAGGAAGCCATGGCCCTTGAGGCGCGTTGGCTGACCGAGTCCGCCGCCGAGACTGCGCCGCTGCGCGCGCGTGCCCCGCAGGCGACGGCGCTGGAACTCGAGGTCGTGGCCCGGACCGTCGGCACCGCTGCCGCGGGCGCCTTCTCCAAGCTGTGGACGGACGGCGATGCCGGGCCCGCGCCCATCAGCTGCGAGCGCGCCAGCCTGGTACTCAACCAGCTGCAGCGCAGCACGGCGGTCGCGCCGCGCGAACTGGCGGAACGCGTGGTCTTCCAGAACGTGCGCTGACCCAACCGGGCGAGGCGGTCGGGGCGAGCCTCGCCATCACCGAGCTCTCACCAACGAGAAGGCCCTCCAGCGGAGGGCCTTTTCATTTCGGGCAGGCGACGCGGCCGGCGCCTCGGGCGATGCGGATTCAGTCCTCGTCGCCGATTCCGGCGGCCGCCTTCGCCCGCATGCGCGCATGGACGTAGGCGCCTTGCGGGATGTGCAGCAGGTCGGCGATGCGCCACATCGTGTGGCGCTCGATGTCGCCGAGTCGGCCGTCGGCATAGGCCACGCCCCACATCAGCTCGAGCAGGCGCAGCTTCTGCGGCATCTCCCAGCGCTCGTCGATCGGCGAGGTGAAGGCGAACAGGTCGGAGGCCGTGCGCGCGGTGCGCTCGGCTTGCGCGGTCAGCGCATCGGCCTCGTCGTCGGAGATGGCGAACAGGGCGGTGAGGGCACGGTGGACCGCGGCGCGCTCGACGCCGGAGAAGTCGGCGTCCGCGCGCATGACTTCGACCAGCAGCACCGCCGCCGCGAGCGGCAGCGACGGCGTGCCGCCCCGCGAGCGGCCGAACGCGTCATCCGGCGCCAGCGTGTCGAAGAGGTCGATCAGCGACTTGAACATGGGCCCATGGTGGCATGGGCGTCGGCGCGGGGCTTACGCCGTGCTTAAGTCGCTGGCCCTCACCCCGGCCCTCTCCCGCAAGCGGGAGAGGGAGTTCATTCGTGCGCCGGCCTGCTTGTCGCGCCCTACCGCTTGCGGGAGAGGGAGTTCATCCGCGCGCCGGCCTGCTTGTCACCCTCTCCCGCTTGCTGCGGGAGAGGGAGGGTGAGGGCCAAGCGGCCGACGCCATGCGCGGTTGCGCGGTTGCGCTCAGCGCACCTTGCCTTCCTTCCAAGCCCCCAGCAGCTTCTCATAGGCGATCGTCTCGCCCTTGGGCTTCTCGTTGGCCAGCTTGGCCCACGGCGCGCCCTTGTCGGAGAGCCACTTCTTCGGGTCTTCCTTCTTGTTGAGCTTGGGCGCGCACTTGGCCATGCCGGCGCGCTCCAGCCGCGCCATCACCGCGTCCATCTCGTCCGCCAGCGTGTCCATCGCGGCCTGCGGCGTCTTCTCGCCGGTCACCGCCTGCGCCACGTTCTTCCACCACAGCTGCGCCAGCTTCGGATAGTCCGGCACGTTCGTGCCCGTCGGCGTCCACGCCACCCGCGCCGGCGAGCGGTAGAACTCGATCAGGCCGCCGTACTTGTTGGCGTTCTTGGTGAAGTAGTCGCTGCGGATGTCGCTGTCGCGAATGAAGGTCAGGCCCTGGATGCTCTTCTTCAGGCTCACCGTCTTGGCCGTCACGAACTGCGCATACAGCCAGGCCGCCGCCGTCCGGTTGGCGTCATGGCCGCTGAAGAAGGTCCAGCTGCCCACGTCCTGGTAACCGTTCTGCATGCCGGCCTTCCAGTACGGACCGTTCGGGCCGGGCGCCATGCGCCACTTCGGCGTGCCGTCGGCATTCACCACCGGCAGGCCCGGCTTGGTCATGTCCGCGGTGAAGGCCGTGTACCAGAAGATCTGCTGCGCGATCTGGCCCTGGGCCGGCACCGGGCCGGCCTCGCCGAAGGTCATGCCCGTCGCCTCCTTGGGCGCGTACTTCTTCATCCAGTCGACGTACTTCGTCAGCGCGTACACCGCCGCCGGCGAGTTGGTCGCGCCGCCGCGCGCCACCGACGCGCCCACCGGCGTGCACTTGTCGTCGGCCACGCGGATGCCCCATTCGTCCACCGGCATGCCGTTGGGAATGCCCTTGTCCGCCGAGCCCGCCATCGACAGCCACGCATCGGTGAAGCGCCAGCCCAGCGACGGGTCCTTCTTGCCGTAGTCCATGTGGCCGTAGATCGGCTTGCCGTCGATGGTCTTCACATCGTTGGTGAAGAACTCGGCGATGTCCTCGTAGGCGCTCCAGTTCAGCGGCACGCCCAGCTCGTAGCCGTACTTGGCCTTGAACTTGTCCTGCAGGTCCTTGCGCGCGAACAGGTCGGCGCGGAACCAGTACAGGTTGGCGAACTGCTGGTCGGGCAGCTGGTACAGCTTGCCGTCCGGTGCGGTCGTGAAGCTGGTGCCGATGAAGTCCTTCAGGTCCAGCCCTGGATTCGTCCACTCCTTGCCCGCACCGCCCATGTAGTCGGTGAGGTTCATGATCTTGCCGTAGCGGAAGTGCGTGCCGATCAGGTCGGAGTCCGAGATCCAGCCGTCATAGATGCTCTTGCCCGACTGCATCGAGGTCTGCAGCTTCTCGACGACGTCGCCTTCCTGGATCAGGTCGTGCTTGACCGTGATGCCGGTGATCTCGCTGAAGGCCTTGGCCAGCACCTTGGACTCGTACTCGTGCGTGGTGATGGTCTCGGACACCACCGAGATCTCCTTCACGCCCTTGGCCTGCAGCTTCTTGGCCGCCTCGATGAACCACTTCATCTCGGCGGTCTGCTTGTCCTTGGACAGCGTCGACGGCTGGAACTCGCTGTCGATCCACTTCTTCGCCTCGGCCTCGCCGGCCCAGGCGGCGTTCGCTCCCAACGCCAGCAATGCGGCCACGGCCAGCGCGGAATACTTGCTCTTGTTCACGCTTGTCTCCTGTGTCTGTCGAATCTCCCCCTCTTGAGGACGAATCGCGGCTCCGGGGGAAGAGGAAGCCGAATTCCTTGAAGCTTCAATGAAGTGTCAGCCCTTGCGCAGGATCAGGCCCAGCACCAGCATCGACAGGACGAAGCTGATCCACACGCTGGGCTCGGCCTCGAGCTTGAACCACTCGGCCATCTTCGCGCCCAGGCCGACGAAGGCCAGGTTGATGTACGCCGCCGTCAGCAGGCCGATGAACAGCCGGTCTCCGCGCGTCGTGCGCATCGGTAGCCAGCCCTTGCGCAGCGTCGTCGGCGACTTGATCTCCCACACCGTCATCCCGATCAGCATCAGCACCACGCAGCTGAAGAAGATCGCGACCGGCGTCGTCCACACCATCCAATCAAACATCGCGGACCTCCCTTACACCCGGCCCATCGCGAAACCCTTCGCGATGTAGTGGCGGACGAACCAGATGACGATGGCGCCCGGCACGATGGTCAGCGTGCCCGCGGCCGCGAGCGTCGACCAGTCCATGCCGGAAGCGCTCACCGTGCGCGTCATCGTCGCGACGATGGGCTTGGCGTCGACGCTGGTCAGCGTGCGCGCCAGCAGCAGTTCCACCCACGAGAACATGAAGCAGAAGAACGCCGCCACGCCCACGCCCGCCTTGATCAGCGGCAGGAACACCGTCAGGAAGAAGCGCGGGAAGCTGTAGCCGTCGATGTAGGCGGTCTCGTCGATCTCGCGCGGGATGCCGCTCATGAAGCCTTCCAGGATCCACACCGCCAGCGGCACGTTGAACAGCAGGTGCGCCAGCGCCACCGCCAGGTGAGTGTCCATCAGGCCCAGCGTCGTGTAGAGCTGGAAGAACGGCAGCAGGAACACCGCCGGCGGCGTCATCCGGTTGGTCAGCAGCCAGAAGAAGACATGCTTGTCGCCGAGGAAGGAGTAGCGGCTGAAGGCGTAGGCCGCCGGCAGCGCCACGCTGATCGAGATCACCGTGTTGATCGCCACGTAGATCAGGCTGTTGATGTAGCCGCTGTACCAGGACGGATCGGTGAAGATCGTCCGGTAGCTGGCCAGCGAGAAGTGCTGCGGCCACAGGCTGAAGCTGGAGAGGATCTCCTCGTTCGTCTTGAAGCTCATGTTGACCATCCAGTAGATGGGCAGCAGCGCGAAGAGCAGGTAGGCGATCAGGAAGATCGTGCGCTTGCGGAATCGGCGTTCATCCATGGGCCACCTCGCTCTTGTCTTGGGTGCCGAGCGCCTGCATCCAGTTGTAGAGGATGAAGCACAGCAGCAGGATGATCAGGAAGTAGATCAGCGAGAACGCCGCCGCCGGGCCGAGGTCGAACTGGCCGACCGCCTTCTGCGTCAGGTACTGGCTGAGGAAGGTCGTGGCGTTGCCGGGACCGCCGCCGGTGAGGACGAAGGGCTCGGTGTAGATCATGAAGCTGTCCATGAAGCGCAGCAGCACCGCGATCATCAGCACGCCCCGCATCTTGGGCAGCTGGATGTAGCGGAACACCGCGAACTTGCTGGCGCCGTCGATGCGCGCGGCCTGGTAGTAGGCGTCGGGGATGGAGCGCAGCCCGGCGAAGCACAGCAGCGCCACCAGCGGCGTCCAGTGCCAGACGTCCATGATCAGCACCGTGACCCAGGCGTCGGTGGCATCGCCGGTGTAGTTGTAGTCGACGCCCAGCGCCTGCAGCGACGCGCCCAGCAGCCCGATGTCGGCGCGGCCGTAGATCTGCCAGATCGTGCCGACGACGTTCCACGGGATCAGCAGCGACAGCGCGACGATCACCAGCACCGCCGAGGCCTTCCAGCCCTGCGCCGGCATCGACAGCGCCAGGCAGATGCCCAGCGGGATCTCGACCAGCAGCACCGCCAGCGAGAAGCCCAGCTGGCGCAGCAGCGCGCCGTGGAGTTCCTCGTCGCGCATGACCGCCGCGAACCACTCGGTGCCGACGAAGACGCGCCGCTCGGGCGAGATGATGTCCTGCACCGAGTAGTTCACCACCGTCATCAAGGGCAGGATGGCCGAGAAGGCCACGCACAGCAGCACGGGCAGGACCAGGAACCAGGCTTTCTGGTTGATGGGTTTCATGCGAGATCCTCCTGGCGCGCGCCGGCCGTCGCCGCGCTGGCGGCGATCAGCCGCTCGTCCGCGCCATAGAAGCAGGTGTGGGGATTGAGCACGCGCAGCGCGACCGTCGCGCCCGCGGGCGGTGGCGAGGCCTGCGCCGGCAGCCGCGCCTTCAGCGCGTGCGCGCCGGTGCGGGCCGTCAGCAGCCAGTAGGTGCCGATGTCCTGCACCTGCGCCACTACGCCGGTGATGCTGCCGGGCAGCGGCGGAACGCCGTCGCCGACCTCGTCGACCGCCACGTATTCCGGCCGGATGCCCAGCGAGAACGGCGTGCCGCGCGGCAACGCCGCGTCCAGCGCGACGCCACCGGTCGCCACCGGCTGGTCGGCGACGCGCAGCGCGCCGTGCTCGTCCAGCATCGCGGGCAGGAAGTTCATGCCCGGCGAGCCGATGAAGTGGCCGACGAAACGGTGGCTCGGCCGCTCGAAGAGCTCGCCCGCCGTGCCGACCTGCACCGCGCGCCCGCGCGTCATGACGACGACGCGATCGGCGAAGGTCAGCGCCTCGACCTGGTCGTGGGTCACGTAGACCAGCGTGAGCTTGAGCTCATGGTGGATCTGCTTGAGCTTGCGGCGCAGCTGCCACTTCAGATGCGGATCGATGACGGTCAGCGGCTCGTCGAAAAGCACCGCCGACACGTCTTCGCGCACCAGCCCGCGGCCCAGCGAGATCTTCTGCTTGGCGTCCGCCGACAGGCCCGACGCGCGCTGGTCCAGCTGGCCGTTGAGCTCCAGCATCTCGGCGATGCGGCCCACGCGCGCCTTGATGCGATCCGCCGGCACGCCGCGGTTGCGCAGCGGGAAGGCCAGGTTCTCGGCCACGGTCATCGTGTCGTAGATGACCGGGAACTGGAACACCTGCGCGATGTTGCGCTGCTGCGGCGTCAGCGTGGTCACGTCGCGGCCGTCGAATTTCACCGTGCCGTGCGAGGGCCGCAGCAGCCCGGAGACGATGTTCAGCATCGTCGTCTTGCCGCAGCCCGACGGGCCCAGCAGCGCATACGCGCCGCCGTCCTCGAAACTCATCTGCAGCGGCAGCAGCGCGTAATCGCTGTCCTCCTTCGGATCGGGCCGATAGGCATGGGCCAGGTCCAGGTCGATGCGGGCCATCAGCGGCCTCCCCGGCGCTCGGGCGCCCGTGTCAGCAGGCCAGCCGCGTCGAAGACGTGGACATGCGCCGCGTTGAGGTACAGCGTCAGCGGTGCGCCGAGCTCGAAGTCGTGCACGCCGGTCAGCTGGGCGACGAGCTCGCCGATCTCGGTGCGCGCATGGACGAAGGTGTCGGAGCCGGAGATCTCGGCGAGCTCGACCTCGCCCTTGATCGCGAGGTCGCCGGGCTGCGCGGTGACGCGCAGCGCATTGGCGCGCACGCCGACGGTGACGCCGCCCTGCCCCGGCAGCGCGAGCTCGACGCCCGGCCGCAGCTGCAGCCGGTCGCCCAGGCCCTGCGCGATCACCAGGTTCATCGGTGGATCGCTGAAGGCGCGCGCGACGCGCAGCGACGCCGGACGGTGGAAGACCTCGGCGGTCGGGCCGTACTGCAGCAGCTCGCCAGCGTCCATCACCGCGGTGTAGCCGCCGAGCTGGAGCGCCTCGGCCGGCTCGGTGGTCGCGTAGACCACGGTCGACTCGCCGGCGGCGAAGAGCTGGCCGAGCTCCTCGCGCAGTTCCTCGCGCAGCTTGTAGTCCAGGTTCACCAGCGGCTCGTCCAGCAGCATCAGCGGCGCCTGCTTGGCCAGCGCCCGTGCCAGCGCGACGCGCTGCTGCTGGCCGCCGGAGAGCTGCGCGGGCAGCTTGTCCAGATGCATCTCGATGTGCAGCTTGGTGGCGAGCTCGTCCACGCGGCGGCGGATCGCGTCGCGATCGAGCTGGCCGCGCGAAGGGCGCAAACGGAGCGGCGAGGCGATGTTGTCCCGCACCGTCATCGACGGGTAGTTGATGAACTGCTGGTAGACCATCGCCACGTCGCGCTTGCGCACCGGCCAGCCGGTGACGTCGGTGCCATCGACCATGACGGTGCCCTCGCTGGGCCGGTCCAGGCCCGCCATCAGCCGCATCAGCGTGGTCTTGCCGGCCTGCGTCGCGCCCAGCAGCACGGTGACCGCGTTCGGCACCAGCCGCAGGTCCATCGGATACAGGTGCTGCTGCGCGCCGACCTTGTGGCTCACGCCCTGCAGGCTCAGCTCCATGAGCTCGGCTCCATCGTTGTCTCTCTGTGCATGTCGTTGTCGTTTCGTCGCGCCTCGCGGCGTTTCCCGGCGCTGGCGGGCGCCGGTCGGCGCGCCGTTGCGCTTTATGGCGCGGGTGGCTCCCGTTGTCGCTCCCCGCGAACCCGCAGTCCCGACGGGCCACGGGGCGCGGGGTCAGGTCATGCGGCGGCGGCCGGCGGCTTGGCCCAGAGGTGCTCGCGCTCGGCGAACCACTGGACCACCGCCATCCGCTGCGCCTCGGTGTAATGCAGTCCCAGCTTGGAGCGCCGCCACAGCACGTCGTCCGCCGCGCGCGCCCATTCCTCGCGGACCAGGTATTCGAGTTCCGCCTGGTGCAGGCCCGGGGCAATCTCCGGGCCGAGGTCCTCCAGTCGCTCCGCGCCGCCGAGCACCCGGCCGACGCGCGCGCCATACGCCCGCGCCAGGCGCCGCGCCAGCGACGGCGGCAGCCACGGGTGGCGCTGGCCGATCGCGGCCAGCAGGCGCTGGAAATCGGTGTCGGGCCGCTGCGGCGCGCCGATCCAGTCGCGCAGGTCGCCGCCGGGCAGGTGCGCATGTTCGGTCCAGGCGCGGCGCCGGTCGCCCAGCAGCGCGCCGATCAGGTCGGCGGCATCCTCGGCCAGCTTGCGGAAGGTGGTGATCTTGCCGCCCCACACGCTCAGCAGCGGCGCGCCGCCGTCGGCGTGGGTCTCCAGCAGGTAGTCGCGCGTGACCGCCGACGGGTCGCCGGAGGCGTCGTCCAGCAGCGGCCGCACGCCGGCGTAGGTCCAGACCACGTCCGCGGCGCTGACCGGCTCGCGGAAGTAGCGGCTGGCCTGCTCGCAGAGGTAGGCGATCTCGCGCTCCTCGATGCGCGCCTTGCCGAAACCCGCCAGCGCATCGGGTGCGAGCTCCACGTCGGTCGTGCCGATCAGGGTGAAGTCGTCCTCGTAGGGGATGGCGAAGATGATGCGCTTGTCGGGGTTCTGGAAGATGTAGGCGTGGTCGTGGGTGAAGCGCTTGCGCACGATGATGTGGCTGCCCTTGACCAGGCGCAGGCTCTTGGTGGCGAGTGCCTCGCCGCGCGCCGGCGTGGCGACCTCGCGCAGGAAGCCCTCCGCCCACGGCCCGGCCGCGTTGACCAGCGCGCGGGCGCGCACGGTGCGTTCGCCGTCGGCGCAGCGCAGGGTCACGATCCAGTGGTCGGCGTGCCGCCGCGCCGCGGTGACCGTCGTGCGGGTATGCAGCACCGCGCCATGCTCGCGCGCGTCCAGCGCGTTCAGCAGCACCAGGCGGGCGTCGTCGACCCAGCCGTCGGAATAGACGAAGCCCTTCGTGTACGTGGCCTTGAGCGGCTCGCCGTAGGGCGAGCGGCGCAGGTCGACGCCGGTGGAACCGGGCAGCACCTCGCGGCGCGCCAGGTGGTCGTACAGGAACAGGCCGATGCGGATCATCCAGGCCGGCCGCATCGCGGCGTCGTGCGGCATCACGAAGCGCAGCGGCCACATGATGTGCGGCGCGCTGCGCAGCAGCACCTCGCGCTCCTGCAGCGCCTTGCGCACCAGCGAGAACTCGTAGTACTCGAGGTAGCGCAGGCCGCCGTGGATCAGCTTGGTCGACGACGAGGAGGTGTGGGCCGCGAAGTCCGAGGCTTCCGCCAGCACCACCTTCCAGCCCCGGCCGGCCAGGTCCCGCGCGATGCCCGCGCCATTGATGCCGCCGCCGACGACGAACACGTCGCAGACGTTCGACGCGCTCGGCGCGCCCGGCGCGGCGGGGGCTCCGGGTTCGGTCGTCGTGGGGCTGGCGGTCATCGGGGCGGGATTCAAGCGGGTCTCCTGGGGAACGAATCGACGCGACGGCGGTTCGAAGGCCCTTGCGAAGTTCGCAATTCTGTTCTTCTTTTTTCTTTTTAGCGCGAATATGCGCGTTTCAGGCAAGGGTTTACCCGATCATTTGTTCGTTTTGGTTCCTTTAGCCTGCGCGCCATGAATCCCAACCCGCGTCAGAACGACCTGCTGCAAGAGGTGCGCGCCAATGGATCGGTGAGCGTCGAGGCGCTGGCCGAGAAATTCGGCGTCACCCTGCAGACCGTGCGCCGCGACGTGCAGCGCCTGGCCGAGGCCGGCCTGGTGCAGCGCTTCCACGGCGGCGTGCGCGTGCCCTCGTCGACCACCGAGAACATCGCCTACCGCCAGCGCCAGGCAATGCAGGCCGATGGCAAGGCCCGCATCGCGCGCGCCATCGCGGCGCGCATCCCGGCCGGCTGTTCGCTGATCCTGAACCTGGGCACGACGACCGAGGCGGTGGCGCATGCGCTGCTGCGCCACAAGGGCCTGCGGGTCATCACGAACAACCTCAACGTGGCGATGATCCTGAGCGACAACCCGGACTGCGAGCTCGTCATGGTGGGCGGCTCGGTGCGTCATCGCGACCGCGGCATCGTCGGCGAGGCGGCGGTCGACTTCATCCGCCAGTTCAAGGTGGACATCGGGCTGATCGGCATCTCGGGCATCGAGTCCGACGGCAGCCTGCGCGACTTCGACTACCGCGAGGTGATGGTGGCGCGGACCATCGTCGAGCATTCGCGCGAGGTGTGGGTGGCGGCCGACGCGACGAAATTCAACCGCCCGGCGATGGCCGAGGTGGCGCGGCTGCCGCAGATCGACGCGCTCTTCACCGACGAGCCACCGCCCGAGCCCTTCCCGGCGCTGATGAGCGACGCCGGCGTGGAACTGGTGGTCGCGCCGTAGCATCGTGGCGGGCGTCCGCCGCTGCGCCATTCAAGCGCCGTTCAAGCACACGACCAGCGAGACAAGTCATGACCTACCTGCTGGCCCTGGACCAGGGCACCTCCAGTTCGCGCGCGATCGTCTTCGATGCGCAAGGGCGCATCGTCGCGATGGCGCAGCGCGAGTTCCGCCAGATCTATCCGCAGCCCGGCTGGGTCGAGCACGACGCCGACGAGATCTGGGACACGCAGCTCGCCGTCGCGCGCGAGGTGCTGTCCAAGGCCTCACTGAAGGCCGCCGACGTGAAGGCGCTGGGCATCACCAACCAGCGCGAGACCACGCTGGTGTGGAACCGCCGCACCGGCCGGCCCATCCACCATGCGATCGTCTGGCAGGACCGGCGCGCCGAGCCGCGCTGCGCCGAACTGCGCGAGCAGGGGCACGGCGCGCGGATCCAGGAGAAAACGGGGCTGGTCGTCGACGCCTACTTCTCCGGCACGAAGCTGCAGTGGATCCTCGACCACGTCAGCGGCGCGCGCGAGCAGGCCGAGCGCGGCGAACTGGCCTTCGGCACGATCGACAGCTGGCTGATCTGGAAGCTGACCAACGGCGAGGTGCATGTCACCGACGTGAGCAATGCCTCGCGCACGATGCTGTTCAACGTGCGCGAGAACCGCTGGGACGAGGAGCTGCTGGCGCTGCTGGGCATCCCCGCGTCCCTGCTGCCCGAGGTGAAGCCGTCGGCGCATGAATTCGGCAAGGCGGCGCCGGAACACCTGGGCGGCGCCCTCACCATCGGCGGCATCGGCGGCGACCAGCAGAGCGCGCTGTTCGGCCAGGCCTGCTTCGAGGCCGGCATGGCCAAGAACACCTACGGCACCGGCTGCTTCATGCTGATGCACACGGGGACGCGCTTCCAGACCAGCGCGAACGGGCTGATCACCACCAGCGCCGCGCAGATCGACGCGACGCCGCGCTACGCGCTGGAGGGCAGCGTCTTCATCGGCGGCGCGGTGGTGCAGTGGCTGCGCGACGGGCTGAACGCGATCAAGGCGAGCGGCGAGGTGCAGGGGCTGGCGGAGAGCGTGCCGGACGCGGGCGGCGTGATGTTCGTGCCGGCCTTCACCGGGCTGGGCGCGCCCTACTGGGACGCGGAGGCGCGCGGCGCGATCGTGGGCCTGACGCGGGGATCGACGGTGGCGCACATCGCGCGCGCGGCGCTGGAGAGCATCGCGTTCCAGAGCGCCGCGCTGCTGCAGGCGATGAGCCGGGACGCGGTCGCGGCGGGCGGCGCGCCGGTGAGTGAGCTGCGGGTGGACGGCGGCGCCTGCGTGAACGACCTGCTGATGCAGTTCCAGGCGGACCTGCTGGGCATCCCGGTCGTGCGGCCCAAGGTGATCGAGACGACGGCGCTGGGCGCGGCCTACCTGGCCGGACTGACGGTCGGCGTCTACCGCAACCTCGACGACATCGGCCGCAACTGGCAGGCCGAGCGCGTGTTCCGCCCGACCCTGTCGCGCGACCGCGCCCAGGCGCTGATGGCGCAGTGGGAGCGCGCGGTGCGGCAGGCGTCGGCGCGATAGACCGTCGCGGGGCGCCCCTTTCGCGGGCCCCCGTCCGAGGGGCCGGCGCTCCCTCCTCAATGACTGATTTGAGGAAGTGCGGCTCGGGATCGGCATGCCTAGAGTGGCGGGCTTCTTTCGTTGAAACGACAAGGAGTCATCCATGGCCTCTCATTGCGTACGGAGCATCGGACCGGTCGCCACGATCGGCGAAGGCCTCCAGATCACCCTTCCGCAAGGCGTGCTGGACGCCCTTCGCATCGGCCCGGGCGACCAGGTGGAGTTCTTCCACGTCGCTCCGGACGAATTCCTTTTCTACGTGGCCACGCGGCCCTTGCCGATCGCAGGAATCGTTCCCACGCGCGTGCGTCGCCCCGTGACGATCGACGAGATGAATCACACCTTCGCCTCCATGGAGCGCCAGCGCCGTAAAAGCGCCAAGCGCAAGGAGAAGCGCAAGTGATGGTCGGCATCGATACCAACATCCTGGTCCGTTTCGTCACACGAGACGAACCCGTGCAGTACCGCGCGGCCAAATCGCTGCTCTCCAGCTTCACGCCGCAGGCGCCCGGCTACATCACCGTCCCGACGCTGGTGGAGCTGGTGTGGGTGCTGAACAAGAGCTGCAAGGTGAAACGCGACGAGGTCGCCCGCGCCTTGATCGAACTGCTGCGGGAGGGCGGACTGGTCTTCGAGCAGGTCGAGGACGTCATCGACGCCGTCGCGCGATTCCATGTGGGTCGAGCGGACTTCGCGGACTACCTGATCGAGCGACTGGGCCGGACTGCCGGCTGCGGATGCACCATGACCTTCGACCGCGATGCCGCCTCATGCGCGGGCATGAAGCTGCTGTCGGAGGACCGGGCTCACAACCCCATCGATGCGCCCGCCCCCAGAAGCGTGAGCACGCCCAGCACCGCGAAGATCGCCGCCGCGATGGCGTGAACCAGCCGCACCGGCAGCTTGTGCGCAAGCTTGCCACCCACCAGCACCGCCGGCACGTTGGCGATCATCATCCCCAGCGTCGTGCCCGCCACCACCATCCACAGGTCATTGAAGCGCGCCGCCAGCGCCACCGTCGCGATCTGCGTCTTGTCCCCCATCTCAGCCAGGAAGAACGCCACGATCGTCGTGCCCAGCACGCCCAGCCGGAACTTGCCGCCGGTTTCCTCCTCCTCGATCTTGTCGGGGATCAGCGTCCACACCGCCATCGCGATGAAGCCCAGGCCCAGCACCCAGCGCAAGGTCTGCGCGGACACCTGCGTCGTGATCCAGCTGCCGACGGCGCCCGCACAGGCGTGATTGACCAGCGTCGCGATCAGGATGCCCAGCACGATCGGGCCCGGCTTGCGAAAACGCGCCGCCAGGATGAAGGCCAGCAGTTGGGTCTTGTCGCCGATCTCGGCGAGGGCCACGAGGCCGGTGGAGATGAGGAAGGCTTCCATGAAGGACTCAGCGGCCGGAACGAACCCATGACCATGCCGCCGCCGGCCGCAGGTCCGGGGGCATGGTCAAAGGTCTCGCCAGGCTGGGAACCCGCGGGTTCCTGGCTACCTCGCGCCATGAGCCGAAGCTCAAGTCTGTTGACGCGGGTCTGCTGAATCGGCCCGTCGGGCGACGGACGGGGTGCAGCGGCTACTCCCCAATGACAGCGCGCATTGTAGTCAGCGCCAGCCCGGGCCAGGCGCGCTGCGCCGGCGCCGGTGGGCCCGCATCGCCCAGAAGCAGTAATTGCGTGCGGTTGTCGCGCCAACTCGCGGCCATCAGCAGCTGCAGCACCGGCGCGCTGATCGCTCTCACCCGCTGTGGCCATTGCAGGACCGCCTCCAGCTCCCCCGCCGCCATCGCCTGCGCCAGCAGCGCATCCGGCGCCTCCGCCAGCTGCGCCTGCCAGTCCCCCAGCGCGAGGGCCTGGGCCAGCGCGAGGTCCTCCGGCGTCACTGGCTCGTCCGCCAGCAGCGGCAGCTGCTCCCGCAAGCGTGCGAGTTGCTCCGGCACCGCCGCCACCGGCAGCGTCACGCCCATCCGCCAGCACAGAGCGCCGCCAAGCGATTCGATCTCGCTGTCCCAGGGCCAGGGGAGACGCGCGGCGATCCGTTGCTGCATCAGCGTGCGCGCGAGTTCGCGCAGGCCCGGCGGCGTGCCGCGCGGCACCGGCGTCTGGACGATCAGCCGGCATCCCTGCCCTTGCGGCAGCTGCAGGAACTGGGCGACGGCGGCGGCGGGCGTCGCGGTCGCCAGCGCCGGTGCCGGCGCCGGTCCGGCCGGCGCCTTGGGCACCCGCCAGTCGCCCATGAAGTCCTCGGCCAGACCGCGCGCGGCCTGCAGGCTCAGGTCGCCGGCGAACAGCAGCACCGCGCGTTCCGGTCGCCAGTACTGGCGATGGAAGCCCAGCACGTCCTCGCGGCGCAGGCGCTTCAGGCTGGCCGTCGTCTGCACCGGCTGCGCGCGGCCCCAGCACTGCCGCCGTGCCGCCCAGGGCGCGAGCAGCAGCGCATCGGCGCGACGCAGCACCAGCGCGTCGAGCGCCCGGCTGCGGATGTGCTCGAGCGCCTCGAAGGCCAGCAAGGGCCGCTGCGTCAGGTCGGCCATCAGGTTGACCGCGTCGTCGCATTGGTCCGGCAGCGCTTCCAGTGCGAGCTCGCAGGTGGACGGCGTCAGCGCCAGCCGCAGCGGCAGGCCGAGCAGGTCGCCGGCGTAGGCGATGTCGGCCGATTCCATCTCCTCGCCATCGCGCTTCGCGCCCTGCGCGAGCATCGACAGCGCCACCTCCGCCAGGCCTTCCTTGCCGACCGGATCGCGCAGCCAGCCGCCCTCGCCGATCAGGCGGATCGCGGTGCGCGGCGCGCCCGGCACCGGCAGCACGATGACGCGCAGCCCGTTCGGCAGCCTGGCCTGCTCGATCGCCAGCGGCGGCAGCGCGGTCAGCGGCGGCGCCTCCGGCGGGCGGTCGAAGCCGTCCTGCGCCAGCGCCGGCCAGGCCGTCGAGCCGGACGCGATCGCGGCGCCCAGCATCAGTCCGCGACGATGCAGGTCGACCGTCATGCCGCGACTCCCGCGGCGGCACCGACATCCGCCAGCAGCGTCAGCACCGGCGCCTGCACGACCTGGCGGCGCCAGAACTGCTGCACGTCGGCACCGCCGAGCTTGATCCACACCGCCATGTCCTTGGCCGCCGCGCCGGCATCGCCGCGCACCGCCCAGGCGGTGCCGAGCGCCCGGGCGAGCCGGTCGGCGGTCCACTCGGCCGACAGCGTTTCGCGCCGCAGCAGGGCCTTGGCCTTGCCGAGTTCCTCGTCGGTGATCGCCTCGTCGGCCAGCCGCAGCACTTCCTGCTGCAGGGCCTGCGCCAGCGGCGCCGCGGTCTGGCCGTGCGCCGCCAGCGCCTGCGCGACCAGCAGCCCCGCGTCGCGGTGCGCATCCAGCCGCAGGCTGAGCTGATGCGCCAGCGCCTTTTCGTCGACCAGCGTGTCGGTGAGGCGGCCCGATCGCCCCAACCCCAGCAGCGCCTGCGCGAGCTGCCAGGTCGGCAGCGACGGATCGTCGGCGCGCGGCACCTGCCACACCAGCGCGGCCGCCGGCAGCGGCGCCTGCGCCAGCGACAGCTTGAGCGTCTGGCTCTGGGGACGACGGGATTCGCGCAGCTCGCGCGGCTCGGCCACCGATGCCACCGACGCCGCAGGCGATACGGCGGCGGGCGGCGTGACCGGCACGGCGGCGGGCCCGGAGGAGGACGAGGCCGGCAGCCCCGACGCCAGCGTTGCCGAGGCGGTCGGCGACACCGCCGGCGCGGCCGTCAAGGCCGTCACCGCGGACGGTGCCATCGGCGGACGGATCGAGCCGAAGTAGTGCATCACCCAGCGCGCGAGCGCGCCCTCGTCGAACGCGCCGGTCACCACCAGCAGCGCGCGGTCGCAGCCGAACCGGGCGGCATGGAAGGCGCGCACGGCATCGATGTCCAGGTCCTTGAGCTGCTCCGGATCGCCGAGCGCGCCGCGCTGGTACGGATGCGTCAGGTAGCCGTGGCGCTGCACCGCGAGGTCCAGCCGCGCATAGGGATTGAGCAGCGGCTCCTGCACCGCCTGGCGCAGCTGCTGCCGCGCGCTGGCCAGCGTATCGGGATCCAGGCGGGGATTGCTCATCAGTTCGGCCTCGGCCCACAGCACGCGCTCGAGCTGCGGCGCGGGCACCACCGTCTGCAGCGCCGCGAAGTCCTCGTCGATCTCGATGCGGGTGCGCCCGCCCGCGCTGGCGATCAGGCGGTGGAACTGGCCCGGCTCCAGGTAGCGGCTGGCGCCGGCGATCAGCCGCAGCACCAGGTGCGACAGCCCGCTGCGGCCGGTGGGGTCGTCGCGGCCGCCACAGCGATAGACGACGCGCACCGCGACCTGCGAGCCCGGGACCGGGCGCGCCAGCCAGAGCAGACCGTTGGGCAGCCGTTGCGGCTCGAGGGGCGGGGCACTCATGGCCGGCATCCTAGCTGCCAATCCGCTGTCAGCAGCCGGTCCGCATCATCGGCGCGACATCGTCCTGACGGGCGGCCCACCCGAATCGGGGGCGCCCGGGCGGCGATCCGGGGCATGGGCCGCGCCGCTGCCCCGCCCAACGGGGACAAGCGCCCCGCTTTCATCGTCACTCCACGGAGGGCTTGCCATGAGCGCCATCAACTTCGCCTACACGATCGTCTACGTCGAGGACGTGGGCGCGTCGCTGGACTTCTTCGAACGGGCATTCGGCCTGACGCGCCGTTTCCTGCACGAGTCCGGCGCCTATGGCGAGCTCGAGACCGGCGCCACCACCCTGTCCTTCGCGCGCCATGACATCGCGCGCGGCAACCTCGGCCAGGACTACCGCAAGGCCGCGGACGGCGCGCCGCTGGGGATGGAGATCGGGCTGTCCACGCCGGACGTGCCCGCCGCCTACGCGCGCGCCCTGGCCGCCGGCGCGCAAGGCCTGACCCCGCCGATGACCAAGCCCTGGGGCCAGGTGGTCGCCTACCTGCGCTGCCCCGACGGCACCCTGGTCGAGATCTGCACGCCGATCTGACCGGCGACTAGGCGTCGTCCCGCGCGCCGGGCCGGGGCTCCACGACGATGCGCGCATGGCGCTGGAAGGTGAAGTACGCCCAGGCCCAGTCCGCGAAGACGCGGACCCGGTTGCGGAAGCCGATCAGGAAATAGACGTGCACGAACAGCCAGAACAGCCACGCGGAGAACCCGCTGAACTGGATCGTCCCCAGGTCGGCGACCGCCGCCTTGCGGCCGATGGTCGCGAGGTTGCCGTAGTCGCGATAGCGGAACGGCGGCTCCGAGCGCCCCTGCAGGCGCGCGAGGATCTGCCGCGCCGCATGCCGGCCGGCCTGCTTCGCGCCGGGGCTGACGCCCGGCACCGGCTTGCGGCTGCCATCCTTCTCCAGGCTGGTCGCGGCGGCCATGTCGCCGACGACGTAGACCTCCGGATGGCCGGGGATGTTCATCTGCTCGTCGACGATCACCCGTCCCGCGCGGTCCAGCGGCACGCCCAGCGTGCGCGCCAGCGGCGAGGCGGCGACGCCGGCGGCCCACACCTTGGTGCGGGAGGCGATCCGTTCGCGGGTGCCGTCGGCGGTCTGGAGGTCCACGCCCTCCTCGTCGATGCCGACGACGCGGCAGCCGGTGCGCACCACCACGCCGATGCGCTCGAGCTGCGCCTGGGCCTGCGCCGACTGCGCCGGCTTGAAGGCGGCCAGCACCCGGTCGGACCCCTCCACCAGCAGCACCTGGGCGCGGCCCGGGTCGATGCGGCGGAACTCGTCGCGCAGCGTGTGGCGGGCGATCTCGGCCAGCGTGCCGGCCATCTCCACGCCAGTGGGCCCGCCGCCGATGACGACGAAGTTGAGCCAGGGCGCGCGGTCGGCGGGATCGGGCAGGGTCTCGGCGCGCTCGAAGGCGCTCAGCAGGCGCGCGCGCAGCTGGAAGGCGTCGGCCAGCGTCTTGAGGCCTGGCGCATGCGCCTGCCACTGGTCGTTGCCGAAGTAGCTGTGCGTCGCGCCGGCGGCGGCGATCAGGTGGTCGTAGCGCAGGCGCTGTCCGTCGCCGAGCACGACCTCGCGGGCCTGGACATCGATGGTGTCGACCTCGGCCATCAGCACCGTGAGGTTGCGCTGGTGGCGTCGCATGTGCCGGATCGGCGACGCGATCGACGGCGCGGTGAGGCCGGCCGTCGCGACCTGGTACAGCAGCGGCTGGAACAGGTGGTGGTTGCTGCGGTCGATCAAGGTGATGCGGACCGGGGCACCGTCGAGGACCTTGGTGGCCTCCAGGCCACCGAACCCGCAACCGATGATCACGACATGGGGAAGCGCAACATGTGGGTCAGCCATGCGGCACATCGTAGCGGGGATGACGACTCGGATAGGTGGGGCCCATCGCTGACAATGGTGGGATGCGCCGCGCCGACCGCCTGTTCCAGATCGTCCAACTCATCCGTGGACGCCGTCTCACGACGGCCGAGTTCCTGTCCCAGCGGCTGGAGGTCTCGATCCGCACCGTCTATCGCGACGTGGCCGCGCTGCAGCAGCAGGGCGTGCCGATCGATGGCGAGGCGGGCGTCGGTTATCGGATGCGGGTCGGCTTCGAGCTGCCGCCGCTGATGTTCAGCGCCGAGGAAGCCCAATCACTGGTCGCCGCGGTGCGGCTGGCCCAGCCGCAGCTCGACGCCGTGCTCGGGCAGCGCGCCGAGGAGGCGCTCGGCAAGATCTTCGCGGTGCTGCCGGGCTCGGCGCGCGCCGCCGCGGAGAGCCTGACCGTCTACGCGCCGCAGCGCGGCCTGGACAACGCCACCCGCGAACGCCTGACGCAGCTGCGCCTGGCCACCGAGTCCCGCACCAAGCTGCGGCTGCACTACCTCGACCTGAGCGAGCAGACCAGCTCCCGCGTCGTGCGGCCGCTGGCCTGCTTCTTCTGGGGACCGGTGTGGACCTTCTCCGCCTGGTGCGAGCTGCGCGAGGACTTCCGCAGCTTCCGCGTCGACCGGGTGCAGCAGCTGGAACTGCTGGAGGAGCGTTTCCGCGACGAACCGGGCAAGACGCTCGCCGACCTGCAACGGCGCGAGAACGCGCGCGAGAACTGGGCCTAGCAGGCGACGGGCCTGCCGGGCCCGGACGCGACGGGCGCCTCAGCGCAGCGCGACGCCCTGCGGCAGCGCCGCGGCGCGCGGCCGCCAGCGCAGCAGCGGCGCCTCGATCCAGCGATGGAAAGGCACCGCCGCCATGTTGCTCAGCAGCCAGGCCGCCAGCAGCGCCAGCGGCGCGAGCGCGTCCAGCATCAGGGCCGGGCTCTCGGCGCGGTGCTCGTAGATCGCGTTCACCAGCAGGCAGACCGGGAAGTGCACCAGGAAGAGCGCGTAGGCATGGCGCGCCAGCGTCTGCACCGGCGCCTGGCCGTGCCGCTGGAACCACGCCGGCAGCGTGCCGCGGTGCCACAGCGCGATGACCGCCGCGGTCAGCGCGGCCACGACCAGGCGCTCGCGGAACTCCAGCGCCAGCGCGACAGCCATCAAGCCGCCCAGCGCCAGCAGCCCGGCGCGGCGCGCCCGCGGCGTCCAGCCCTGGCACCAGCAGAGCAGCACGCCCAGGCCATAGGCGCCGAAGAAGTAGATGGCACAGGCGTCCAGCTCGGCCATCCGGTTGAACTGGAGCAGCGACGCCGCGCACAGGGCGCCGACCAGCGCCAGCGCGAGCTCCTGGCGTCTGGCGCCGGGCAGCGGCAGGCAGCGCAGGCCCCACATCACCAGCAGCAGCAGCGCGAAGAGCTGGAAGTCGATCGCCACGTACCAGGCGCCGACGGTGAGCGCCTCGACCGGCAGCAGGTCCTGCAGCAGCAGCGCATGGGCCAGGATCTGCGCCAGTTCCACCTGTTCCGGCACCAGGTCCGGCAGCAGGGGCGCCACCAGCCAGGAACTCAGCAGCGTCAGCCCGACGGCGGCCATGAACGGCGGCACCAGGCGCCAGTAGCGCTGGGCCAGCAGCGCCGGCGCCGAGCGCCGCAGCTGCGGCTCCTGCGCCGCGAGCGCCCGCGCGCTCAGGTAGCCGCCCAGCACCAGGAAGACCTGCACGGCCATGCGCCCGTAGTCGTAGAGCCAGCCGGTCAGCAGCGGGAACAGCCGGTGCATGGCTTCCGCGATCGGTCCGTAGACCGACAGGTGATGCAACACGATCAGTTGCGCGGCGGTGGCGCGCAGCGCGTCCAGCGGGAACAGGCGAGAGGCCATCGGGAATCGGGAATCGGCGGAAAGCAGTCGCCGACGAGCCTGGGCCACGCTCGGCGCAAAAACGAAGCGGCCACCGCAAGGTGGCCGTTGAGGCGCCAATTCTATAAGGAAATCAACGAGTTACATCGAGTTCGTTTGCATCACGCCCGGCGCACCGCCGCACGACAGCGGACTCACATCAGGCCAACGCCACGCTCACGCCATGCTCACATTCCGCTCACGACGACCGCCACGTCGCCATGAGGAGGCCGGGCGCTCACCGCTTGGCGCGCGGGCCGCGCGCACGGGGCTTGGGCGGCGGGAACAAGGTGCCGTTGAATATCGCGGCGAACCAGCCCAGGTACCAGTCGACGAGGCGCTGCGGCCACGGCTTGGGCGGCGCCTTCACCGGCCGCGGGCGGTCGGACGGATGGCGGCGCTCGACGGCGGCGGCGATGCCGGCGAGCCGCTCGCGCAGCGTCATCAGGCCGGCGACCTTGGTGGGGGTCTCGCGCTCGGCCTGGATCACGAGCGCCACATGCAGCAGCGCGCGGTCCTCGCCCAGCGAGGCCAGCCGCAGCTGCGCCTGGCCTTCGACCTTGCCGGTGCGAGGGCCGCGGCCGTCGATGCGCAGGCGCAGGCGGCTGGGGACCTCGAGGTCGAGGACGGTCACGACGCCCTCGAAGCCGGGCAGCGCCAGCGCGTAGGACCGCGGCGCGTCGCCGGCCGCGAGACGGGCGCCGTCGGGCAGGCTGTCGGCGAGCAGGGCCAGGTCATGCAGCGCGCGCCAGGCCAGGGCCTGGGACACGGGCAGGACCAGATCGTCGTTGAGGGCGAGCGTGGGCATGCGACGGATTGTGGCCCGCTGGCCCCGGCCGAGGCAGGCCGCAACGAATTTCGCTATGGTGCGGGGATGGACAACATGGACCTGCAGGTGCTGCGCCAGGTGCAGCAGTGGCTAGACGCCGATCAGCGCGTCGTGCTGGGCACGATCACCCGGACCTGGGGCTCGGCGCCACGGCCGGTCGGGTCGATCGTCGCGGTGCGCGCGGACGGATTGATCGCCGGCTCGGTCTCGGGCGGCTGCATCGAGGACGACCTGGTCGCGAAGATCCGCGAAGGCGCGCTCAGCCTGCGCACGCCGGAGCTGATCCGCTATGGGGTCGGCGCGGAGGCGGCGCAGCGTTTCGGCCTGCCCTGCGGCGGCACGCTGGAGTTGATGCTGGAGCCGGTGGGATCGCAATCGGCCATCGGCCCGCTGCTGGAGCGGCTCTCGCGCGGCGAGCGGGTGCTGCGCACGCTGGAGCTGGCCACCGGCGCGGTCACGCTGGCGGAGCCGCCGGCGCATTCGCGCGACGGCGCCGACCGGCTGGTGCTGAGCGACACGCGGCTGGTGACCCACCACGGGCCGCAGTGGCGGCTGCTGATCATCGGCGCGGGCCAGATGAGCCAGTACCTGGCGCAGATGGCGCTGGCGCTCGATTACCAGGTGCAGGTCTGCGATCCGCGCGACGACTACCCGTGGACGCTGATCGCGGCGCCCCTGACGCGCGAGATGCCGGATGACGTCGTCCAGCGGCTGCGGCCGGACGGGCACACGGCGGTGGTCGCGCTGACGCACGATCCGAAGCTGGATGACCTGGCGCTGATGGAGGCGCTGCGCAGCCCCGCGTTCTATGTCGGCGCGATCGGCTCGCGGGTGAACCAGGCCAAGCGCCGCGCGCGGCTGAAGGAGCACTTCGACCTGAGCGATGCCCAGCTCGACCGCCTGCACGGCCCGGTGGGCCTGCACATCGGCGCCCGCACGCCGCCCGAGATCGCGCTGGCCATCCTGGCCCACATGACCGCGGAACGCTACGGCGTGCAGGTCGTCAGCAGCGCCTTGCCGGAGGATCGCGGCGAGGCGGGATGCGTGGTCTAGCGGCGCACCCCGCGCTCAGCGCGCTCAGCGCATGCTGTACCCGCGCCCGTCCATGCAGGCCTCCACCGCGCGGTTGAACACGCCGGCGTCGTTCATCGCGGTGGGCTGCGAGGTCGCCCAGCGGTTGCAGTCCTGGCGGTCGGCCTCGGTCTGCGCGGCGGACTGCCCGTGGCGCGGATAGATGATCGGGTCCGGCCGCGGCGGCGCCATCGGGGCCGGCGTCGCGGTGTCGGCGCCGGGCGGCGGCGCGACCACGACGTAGCCCGGCTCGCCGGTGGCCACCGTGTAATACGCGCCGTTGGCGTAGTAGTAGGGCAGCCCGCCGATGCGCAGCGTCACGTAGGCGCTGGGCAGGACCGGCACCACGAAGCCGATCGGCGGGGCGATGACGCGGAAGCTCGGGCCCCAGGGCTGGTACCAGACGCCACCGTGGTACCAGTAGCGGTTGCCGACGAACACCGCGCCGCCCGGCAGGCCGCGGGCCACGTAGCCGGGCGCGGGGTAGTAGTGGTCGTGGTGGTAGCGGCTGTCGAAGCGCAGGCCGATGTCGACCCGCGCGCCGCCGCCGTGGTGCTGCGCCGAGGCGACGCCGGCGCTCAGCGCCAGCGCGACGGGAATCAACCAACGAAGCTTGCTCATGATCTGCTCGCGCCGCCGTGCGGCGCCCAGGAAGTCCGGAGGCTTATTGAACGCCGGGCCCTTCGGCCGCGTCTACGGAAGGGCGTTTCGCAGGGGTAAAGATCCATTGCCCGTGTCGGTCCGTGCACGGTCAGCGCACGAGCCGCGCATGGGACGGAAGCGGGTCGCGCGCGGTGGCGCAACGGTCGCGCGCGACGATCGGCGATGATGCGCGCCGCCGGGCATCCGCGACGTCACGACATGACGACACGGCCCTCACGCCCTTCCCACGCGCCGCCGGGCGCACGCCTTTCCCGCGACCTCAGGTCGCCCCACCTCGACCCCGCCGCCATGATCGAGCTCTACTACTTCCCCAGCAACGCCAGCTTCGCCCCGCACGTGCTCCTACAGGAACTGGGCGTGCCGTTCCAGCTCCGCCTCGTCGACCGCGACCGCGACGAGCACAAGTCCCCCGAGTTCCTGAAGCTCAATCCCAACGGCCTGCTGCCCGCGCTGCGCGACACGCGCCAGGGCGAGCTGGTGCTGTTCGAGACCGCCGCCATCCTGCTGCACCTGGCCGACACCCATCCCGAGGCCGGCCTGATGCCGCCGCCGGGCAGCGCCGAGCGCGCCCATGCCTACAAGTGGCTGATGTGGCTGACCAACACGCTGCAGCCGACCGTCATCACCTACTACTACCCGGACCGCTTCGTCGCCCCGGGCAACGCCGCCGGCAGCGCCGAGGTCAAAGCCCAGGCGCAGGTGCGCGCCGCGGCGCAGCTGGACCTGCTCGCCGCCGAGTTCGAACGCCACGGCGGTCCGTTCCTGCTCGGCGAGCGCTATTCGGTGCTGGACCCCTTCGCCTTCATGCTGTGCCGCTGGACGCGCAACTTCAGCCATCCCGCGCGCAACCGCCCCGCCCTCGCCGCCTTCCTCGAGCGCATGGCGCAGCGCCCGGCGCTGCTGCGCGCGATCGAGACGGAGCAGCTGCCCAAGCCCTGGTTCTGACCGCCCGCTCAGCGAGGCGGCAGCGCGCGCAGGTAGTCGTAGAGCCGCTGCGCGATGGCGGCCCGCTCCTCGGCGGACATGCCCTCGGCGAGCGCCGGCATCGTCGTGCCGGGCCGCACCGCGGCGGGCGCCAGCAGCCAGCGCTGCCAGGCCGCGGCGTCGTAGCCGCGGACGACGACGTCCAGGTCCAGCGGCATCTTGTCGCCGCCGTAGCCGCGGATGCGGTGGCAGCTCAGGCAGTGGGTGCGGGCGAGGTCGGCCGCGTCGGCGTACCGGGTGGCCAGGCCATCCGGCAGCAGCGCGCGCGTCGAGGACGGCCCCACGCTCACCGACGCCACCTGGTAGGGCCAGAGCGCGCCGCCCTCGGCCTGCAGCGCCTTCGAGGCGCGGTTGTCCCACACGAGGTAATACGGCCCGAGCGGCACCTGCCGCTCGCCTTGCAGGTGGTTGTCGACCTGGAAGGGCCGGCCATCGGCGCGCGCGTGCACCAGCCACGCGCGATGCTGCGCGAAGCGCTCCACCGGAATGCGCGAGACGAAACCGTCCAGCGCGCGGAATTCCAGTTCCTGCCCCGGCGCACGCCAACCCGTGCCAAGCACCGCCGTCAACGCCGCGTCGGCGGGCACGCCTAGGTAGCGGACCTCGGGCATGCGTCCGTCACGCATCAGGTGCGGCTCGAGCACGGTGACGGTGACAGCGGCCGTCGCCTTGGCCGTGGCCGCCGCCGTCGCCGGGCCGGACGCGCCGGTTGCCGGCCCGGCGGCCAGTCGCCGCGCGAGCTCCGCCGGTGCCGGCAGGTCCACCGCCAGGGCGGGCATCGCGATGCAGGTCGCGGCGAGCATCGCCAGCGCCAGCACGGCGGCCCGCGCACCGGGTGCGCCACGTGTGCTCGACACGGACCTCATGGCTTGAGCACCAGCAGGCCGTTCGAATGCGCGCGCACATCGGCCTCGTCCAACCACTCGCGGCGATAACGGCCCTGGGCCAGCAGCGCGGCCTGGTCGGCGTAATGCGCGTCCGGCCAGACGCCGCTCTGCCCGACCGGATTGACGCCGAGCGCCTCCTGCGGCCGCGCGAAGTCGATCAACCGGCGCGTCGACGGTCCGTAGACCACCGGCCACGGCCCGCTGCCGTTGCGCTGCGCGAAGTTGTTGGGGACTTCATGCCCGCCGGGCACCGGGAACGGACCGACGTTGAAGATCCGGTCCAGCGGCTTCTGTCGGCCCAGCGGATGCTCGTGCGTCAGCGTGTGCACCGCGTCCCAGCGCCAGGTCCCGCTGTCGGGGCCGAGCGTCGCCTGCAGGTGCGCGACCGTCGCCTTCCAGGCGCGGCGCACGATGTCGGTCTGCGTCTCGCGCTGCGGCGTCGAGCGGTCGTCCCACCAGGGCGAGTCCGCATCCGCCATCAGCCGCGGCAAGGCGTGGTCGAGCGCGCGGGTGCGGCGCAGGTTCTCGAACTGCGCCTCGCCGAGCTCATCCTTGAGCGCCGCCCGCAGCAACTCGGCGGTGAACTGCTGGAACAGCACCGGCGCCACCGCGTCCGCCTTGTAGGCGCCGTTCCAGCGCACCAGCGCCTCGACCAGCGGCTGCTCCTCGACCGAGGCCGATCCGCGCAGCAGCGGGATGATCGGCCGCAGCACGCGCGGGCCGTAGTCGGTCTGCACGTCCAGCTGCAGCGCCTGGCTGTTGTGGATGTCCCAGCGCTTGCCCTGGCTCAGCAGCCCGTCCAGGCGCCGGCCGCGCTCGGCCAGGTTGTAGTAGCCCGGCACCGGCGTGTCCCCGGTCGGCTGGAAATTGGCCGACACGATGTAGCCGCGCGCCGGGTTCTCTTCGTGCGGGTTGGCCGAGAACGGCAGGAAGCCCGGCTTGTCGGCCTCGCCGGTCGCGCCGTCCAGCACGAAGGCCGGATTCACACCCGGCGGCCGCTGCGGCAGCTTCGCGGCCGCCCACCAGGCGATGTCGCCACTGGCGTTGGCCCACACGATGTTCAGCCCCGGCGCATGCACCAGGCTCGCCGCGTCGCGCGCGCGGTCCAGCGTGTCGGCGCGGCCCAGCCGGTAGAAGCCGTCGAGCACCGGGTTCTCGGTCTCCAGGAAGGCCCACCACATGGCGACCGGGCGCTCGCCGCGGTCGCCCGGCAGCGCGTCGTTGACGATGGGCCCGTGCGGCGAGCGGCGCAGCGTCAGCACCTGGTCGGGCTGGCCCTTGACCTTGAGCGTCTCCTGCCGCGCGGTCATCGCGACCCAGCGGCCCTGGTACCAGACCTCGTTGGCGTTGGCCGGGTTGACCTTCTCGGCGATCAGGTCGACGTCGTCGTTCTGGAACATCGTCAGGCTCCAGCCGAAACGCCGGTTGTGTCCCAGCAGCGCCGTCGGGTTGAGCGCGAGGTGATGCCCGTAGAGCTCGAACTGCGGCGTGCGCAGGTGCGCCTCCCACCACACGGCCGGCGCCGAGTACGCGATGTGCGGATCGCCCGCCAGCAGCGGCTTGCCGCTGACGGTGCGGCTGCCCGACACGACCCAGGCGTTGCTGCCCTCGAACTGCGGCAGCCCGGCCAGCGCCGCCGCCTGGTCGCCGACCGCGGCCAGCCGCGCCAGCATCGGCGCCACGTCGGGGAAGCGCCCGCGCGGCGCGTCCAGCGCCTGCGGCTCCAGCACGCCGGAGGGATGCCAGTCCAGGTCGAAGATGCGCAGGTAGTCGGGACCGAGCTGGTCCCGCACCGCGGTCAATGCCGGCTCGGTGCGGAAGGCCGCGGCGAAGCTGTAGGCCAGGTAGCCGGCGATGCTGTAGGTGTCCGCGGCGGTGAACGGGCGCTTGGGGATGCCCAGGACCTCGAACTCCAGCGGCGCGGGCCGCGTCGCCTGGTACTGGTTGACGCCGTCCAGGTAGGCATACAGCGCGCGGGTCGCGCCGGGCTGAGCGGTGATGGCCGCGCTCGCCGCGGCGAGTTCGTCGGCGCGCTGGCGGATGCCGAGCGCGCGGAACAGGCGGTCGGTGTCGACCAGCTTGGGCCCGAGCACCTCCGCCAGCTCGCCGCGCGCCAGCCGGCGCAGCATCTCCATCTGGAACAGCCGGTCCTGCGCGTGCAGGTAGCCGAGCGCGCGGTAGAGGTCGTCCTCGTTGCGCGCGTCGATGTGGGGCACGCCCCACTCGTCGTAGCGGACGGTGACCGGCGCGCTCAGGCCGGACAGCTGCAGCTCGCCGTCGCGCTGCGGCAGCTTCTGGTGGACATGCCAGGCCGCGGCCGCGGCGCCCAGCGCCGCCAGCACGGCGACCGTGAGCGCGCCGCGCTTCAGCCAGCGACCCACGCTCATGAACGGACCGGTTGCCGCAGGTGGGACAGCGCCTCGACGCGCTTGATCAGCTCGCGGTCGTTCCAGGGCTTGTGGAACATGCCGTACAGGCCCTGCACCTGGTGCAGCCGGGCGTGCAGTTCCTCATGGCCGCTGATGGCGATGATGGGCAGGTCCTCGGTCGCCATCGCGCCCTGCACCGCCTTGATCAGCTCGAAGCCGTCCATGTTGGGCATCTCCAGGTCGGTGATCAGCACGCCGAAGCGGGTCTGGCCGAGCAGCTCCATCGCCTCCACGCCGTCGCGCGCGGCGACCACCTCGTGGCCGGCCTCGCTGAACAGCTTCAGCAGCTTGGCGCGCACGACCGCCGAGTCGTCGACCACCAGCAGCGGCAGGCGCTCGGGCGAGGCGGCGGTGGCGGGGGACATCGCGGCGGGCGCCGCGGCGGGGGCCGAGCTGGCGCGGGCGGCCGGGCCGGGCGGCAGGGGACGGGGCGATGGCGGCGGCGCGCCCACGTCGCGATAGTCGCCACGGCGCACCGTGATGATGATGATCACGATGGCCAGCGGGACCACGATCAGCAGCGGCAACAGGAACGGCTGCAGGGTCTCAGGCAATTCAAACGGCATGCGGCTCTCCGACTCCTCCCCAAACCGCGCACGCTACACCGGCCGCAAGACGGCCTGTAGAGGAAAAGCCCTCTCGGTGGACGGCCGGCGCGCGAGCTCCGACGAGCCGCCGCCCCGCCCCGCCGGCTGATGCGGCTGCGCGACACCGCGCCGCCGCAGCGTCCCTGCATCAGGGGGCTTGCACGGCTTCATGCCCAGCTCAGCGCGGACAGGTCGTTGGCGAACAGCGGCGTGCGGCTCCACAGGCCCTTCAGGCCGGCCCGCGCCACCGTGATCCATTGGGGCTGGTAGAGGAAGGCGGCGACCGCGTCCTCGGCGACCTGGCGCTGCGCCTGGCCGAAGAGCCGGGTCCGCTCGGCCGGATCGGCGCTGCCCTGCATGCGCTCGTACAGCGCGTTGAAGGCGGGGCTGCGGTAGCCCCAGTAGTAGTCCGCCCGCGCGAAGTTGCCGAAGTCGTAGGGCTCCACATGCGCGATGACGGTCAGGTCGTAGGCCTTGCTGCCGTAGACGCTGGACAGCCACTGGGCCCATTCGATCTGCTCGATCCGGGCGGTGATGCCGACCGCCGCCAGCTGCGCCGCGATCAGCTCGCCGCCCTGGCGCGCGTACGGCACCGGCGGCAGCTTCAGCGACAGGGACAGCCCGGTCGCCTTGGCCTGGGCCAGCAGCGCCTTCGCGGCGGCCGGGTCGTAGGCGTTGATCGCGGTGCAGTCGACGTAGCCCGGCGCGTCCGGCGTGACGAAGCTGCCGATCGGCACGCCGTAGCCGTCGGCGCTGGCCTGGATGACGGCCTTGCGGTCGATCGCCATGGCGATGGCGCGGCGCACGCGGACGTCGCCCAGCGGCGGCCGCTGGTGGTTGATGGCCAGGATGGTCTTGGCGCGCGACGAGGCGGTGATCACCTGGAAGCGCCGCGGCTGCGCCTTGAACTGGGACAGCGCCCGGGCCGCGGCCACGCGCGGGAAGGCATCCACGTCGCCAGCCAGCAGCGCGGCGACCTGCGCGGCCGGTTCGCCGATGAAGCGGAACTGCACCCGCGGGATCCGGATCGAGGCCGCGTCGCGGAAGCCGGGCCAGGCGGCGACGGTGAGGCTGGCGCCGCGCTGCCACTGGGCGACGCGGTAGGGCCCGGTGCCCACCGGGTTCTGCGCGTTGCCGGCGGCGCTGCCGGGCTCGACGATCACCGCCGTCGCCTGCGCCAGCAGCGCCGGCAGGTCGGGCTCCGGATGCCTGAGCGTCAGCACCGCGGTCAGCGGATCGGGCGTCGCGATCGCGGCGATGTTCTCGAAGACGCGGCGGTCCTTGTTGAGGCTGTTCGGCGCGCCCGCGCGCTCGAAGCTGAACTTCACCGCCGTGGCGTCAAAGGGCGCGCCGTTGTGGAAGCGCACGCCCGGGCGCAGCGTGAAGGTCCAGGTCTTCTGGTCCGCCGAGGCGCTCCAGCGCAGCGCCAGTAGGGGGCGGGCCGAGCCGTCCTCGGCCACCTTGGTCAGCGGCTCCAGCACGTTGTAGAGCACGATCTCGCCGATGGCGGCGGCGGCGCCGGCGGTCGGGTCCAGGCCCGGGGGCTCGAGGGTCATGCCCAGCACCAGCGGCCGCCCGCCGGGCACCTGCGCGAAGGCCGGCAGCGCGGCGCCGAGGCTGGCGCCGACGGCGCCGATCGAGAGCCGGTGGAAACGGCGACGGTCCAGGGAGGTATCCATGGCCGCGGATCATGCCAAAGCGGCCAGCAGGTCCCGGGTGTAGGGATGCCGGGGATCGCCCAGCACGCGCGCGGCCGGGCCCTGCTCGACCGCTTCGCCGCCGCGCAGCACCAGCGCGTGGTCGCACAGCACCTCGACCGCCGCGAGGTCGTGGCTGACGATGACCAGGCTGATGCCGTCGCGCCGCTGCAGCTCGCGCAGCAGCGCCAGGATCTGCGCCTGCACCGAGACGTCCAGCGCGGACAGCGGCTCGTCCGCGACGATCAGCCGGGGGCGCGTCGCCAGCGCCCGCGCGATCGCCAGGCGCTGGCGCTGGCCGCCGGAGAACTGGTGCGGGAAGCGCAGCGCCGCGTCGGGCTCCAGGCCGACCTCGGCGAGCACCTCCAGCAGCCGCGCCTGACGCTCGGCGTCGGTCATCGGCAGCGCGGCGAGCGGCTCCACCACGCTGCGGCCGACGCGCCAGCGCGGATCCAGCGAGCCGTAGGGATCCTGGAACACCATCTGCACGCCCGGCCGCAACGCGCGACGCGCGGCGGTGGGCATCGCGTTCACGTCCTGGCCGGACCAGCGCACCCGGCCGTGGCGCGGTCGCTCCAGCGCCATGAGCAGGCGCGCCAGCGTGCTCTTGCCGGCCCCCGACTCGCCGATGATGCCGAGCGACTCGCCCGCCGGCAGCGTGAACGAGATGTCCTTGAGCACCGTGCGGCCGCCGTAGCGCTGGCCCAGGTCCTCGACCTCGAGCAGCGGAGCCGCTGGCGAGGACGACGGCGCCGGAGTCCGGCCGATGACCCCGCTCATGTCGACACCTCCCAGCAGGCGAGCCGGCCGTCGAAACGAGGCGGCTCCGCGGCGCAGCGGGCGGTCGCCAGCGGGCAGCGCGGCGCGAACGGACAGCCGTCGCCGAGCTGCGCCAGCGCCGGCACGTTGCCCTTGAGCGGATGCAGCGGCTGGTCCCGCCCGGCGCCCAGCCGCGGCCGCGCCGCCCACAGCGCCTGCGTGTAGGGATGGCGCGGGTGTGCCAGCAAGTCCGCCGCGACGCCCTGCTCCATCACTCGCCCGCCGTACAGGATCAGCAGGCGATCGACGCGGCGCGCCGTCAGCGCGAGGTCGTGCGAGATCAGCAGCAGCCCCATGCCGCGCTCGGCGACCAGTTCCCGCAGCAGTTCCAGGACCTGCACGCGCAGCCGCGCATCCAGGGCGGTGGTCGGCTCGTCGGCGATCAGCAGTTCGGGCTCGGCGGCGAGCGCCATCGCGATCAGCGCCCGCTGCCGCTGGCCGCCGGAGAGCTGGTGCGGATAGGCGCAGGCCTGCCGCTCCTCGAGGCCGACGCGCGCCAGCAGCGCCAGCGCGCGCTGGCGGGCGCTCGCGCGGTCCGGCGCGAGGCGGTGCAGGCGGATCGGCTCCATCACCTGCGCCAGCACGCGCTGCAGCGGGTTCAGCGCCGTCAGCGGCTCCTGGAACACCATCGCGACACGGCGGCCGCGCAGGCCGCACCAGTCGTCCTCGTCGAGCGCGAGCAGCTCGCGGCCGTCCAGGGCGATGCGGCCGGTGGCCCGCGCGCCGTCCGGCAGCAGCCCCATCACGGCCAGCGCCGTCAGCGTCTTGCCGCTGCCGGACTCGCCGATCAGCGCCAGGCACTCGCCGCGGTCCAGCCTCAGGTCGATGCCGCGCAGCGCATGCAGCGCCGCGCCACCGCGCCCGGCGAGCCACACCTGCAGGTCGCGGACCTCGAGCAGCGGCGCGCTCATCGCGGCAGCTCCTTGGGATCGAGGCGGTCGCGCAGGCCGTCGCCCAGCAGGTTCAGGCCCAGCACCGCCAGCGTGATCGCCAGGCCCGGCGCGAGCGCCAGCTGCGGCGCCTCGAACATCAGCGTCTGGGCCTCGGCGAGCAGCCGTCCCCAGCTGGCCTGCGGCGGCTGGGCGCCCAGGCCGAGATAGGACAGGCCGGCCTCGGCCAGGATGGCCAGCGCGAAGCTGGTCGTGCCCTGCACGATCAGCAGCGGCAGCAGCTGCGGCAGCACGTGACGCAGCGTGATCGATGCCCGCCCCTGCCCCGCGACGCGGGCGGCCAGCACGAAGTCGCGCGCCCACCAGCTCTTGGCGCTGCCATTGACCAGCCGCGCGAAGGACGGCACCGCATGCAGGCCGATCGCCGCCATCGCCACCGTCATGCCAGGCCCCAGCGCCGCCGCCAGCAGGATCGCCAGCAACAGCGCGGGAAAGGCGTAGCCCAGGTCGGCGCCGCGCAGGATCAGCGCCTCCACCGCGCCTCGCCGCGCGGCCGCGACCAGCCCGAGCGCGGTGCCAGTGAGCAGCCCGATGCCGACCGCCACCAGGCCCACCAGCCAGGCACTGCGCGCCCCGGCCATCAGGCGGCTGAGGACGTCGCGGCCGAGCTGGTCGCAGCCCAGCCAGTGCGCCGGGCTGGGCGCGGCCAGGCGGCGGGCCATGTCGATCTGCTCGGGCGGCCAGGGGGACCAGACCAGCGACAGCAGCGCCGCCAGCAGCAGCGCGGCGGTCAGCACGGCGCCCGCGACGAAGCCGGCGCGCCTCATGCCCGATTTCAGGCCGGACCTCATGCCGGAGCTCATGCTGTCCTTGGCACCGTCCTTCATGCCGCGCCCTCCGCCTCGACGTCGGCCTCGGCCCGCGTGCGCAGCCGGGGATCGATCCAGCCGTGCAGCAGGTCGATCGTGAAATTCAGCAGCAGCACCAGCGCCGCCAGCCCCATGACGCCGTTGCGCACGACGATCAGGTCGCGGTTGGCGATCGCCTGCGCCATCAGGCGGCCCAGGCCGGGCAAGGTGAAGACGTTCTCGATGACGATGGTGCCGGCCAGCAGGTTGGCGAACTGCAGCCCGCCCAGCGTCAGCAGCGGGATCGCGGCGTGGCGCAGGCCGTGCCGCCACAGCGCCGCGCGGCGCGAGAGGCCCTTGGCGCGGGCGCTGCGCATGAAGTCTTCGCGGGCGATGTCCAGCAGCGCGGAGCGCGCGATGCGCGCCAGGATCGCCGCCTGCACCACCGCCAGCGCCGCCGCCGGCAGCAGCAGCGCGCGCAGGCCCGGCCAGAAGCCGCCGCCGAGGGCCTCGGACCAGCCGGGGAAGCCGCCGGCGTCGACCCACTGCAGCTTCACCGCGAACAGCAGCACCAGCAGCATGCCCAACCAGAAGCTCGGCACCGCCAGGCCCAGCTGCGTGAGGCCCATCACCAGGTGGTCGCCCGCGCGCCCGTGCTGGCTGGCGGCCCACCAGCCAGCGCCCAGCGCCAGCACCACCGTCATCGACATCGCCAGCAGCGCCAGCGGCAGGGTCAGGGCCAGGCGCTCGAGGATCAGGTCGGCGACCGGCGCGCCGTAGGCGTAGGACAGGCCGAGGTCGCCGCGCACCAGGCCGGCCAGCCAGGCGAGGTATCGGGACCATGCGGGCTGGTCCAGCCCCAGTTGGCGCGCCAGCGCCGCGACCGCTTCGGGCGGTGCCTCGGGTCCCATGATCAATTGGGCGGCGTTGCCGGGCAGCCATTCCAGCGCGCCGAAGATCAGCGCCGAAGCGGCCAGCAGCGTCAGCAACAGCACCGCCAGGCGCTTGAGCAGGTAATTCATCGCGGGCGGGATCATAGGCGCCGCGTCCGCGACGGCCTTGCCACATACGGGCGGGCGCGACGGCAACTGGCGTGCCCGCCGCGTCGCATTTTTTTACAGTTCCGTGCGCGGATTTATCAGATCAATGGAAATTTGACGGCGGATCAACGGCTTGGCGAAGTGGCCCGGCTTATGCATAGGGGAGGCAGGGGAGAACAACAGCCACGTGCATCGTCCGGGAAGGGATCGATCATGAAGCCAACAATGATCCATGGGCTCGCCGCCGCCGCGGCTCTCCTCTTCTGCAGCCAGGCGCAGGCCACCGCGGTGGTGTTCGGCGGCCTCAACGACACCACGACGCTGCTCTACACCAGCACGCTCGACGGCGCCACGCTGTCGGCCACGGTGAAGTTCACGCTGACCAGCTGGTCCGCGACCAGCGCCACCTTCGCGACCATCGTCACGAACAACTCCTTCGGGCCGGGGCAGAACGCGCTGCTGTCGTTCGGCATCGACGTCGTCACGCCGGCACTCCAGGGCGCCACCGCCGGTTCCGGGTGGTCCGCGTCGATCGACGACAACTTCCCGAGCTTCAAGAAGGTCGACCTGTGCGTCTGGGCCGGCAACAACTGCTCCGGCGGACCGATCGGCGACGGGCTGGGCGAGGGAATGATGTCGTCATTCAACCTCGTCCTCACGGCCGAGGCCGGCGGTGATTTCACGCAGGGCATCACCTTCACCAGCCCCTACTCCGCGAAGTTCCAGAGCGTGGGCACGCGCGAAGTCTCGGTGGAATTCGCCGGTTGCGTCGCCAGCCAGCCGGGCTGCGGCGAAGGCGGTGGCGGCGGCTCGGGCGGCGGCGGCGGCGGCAACGTGCCGGAGCCCGACGCGCTGGCGCTGATCGCCATCGCGGCACTCGCCGCCGGCCTGTCGCGCCGGGTGCTGACACGCCCGCTGCGCCGCGCGTCCTGAGACCTGGCTCGGCAGGAAGCCCTCGACAGAAAGCCCGCTTCGGCGGGCCTTCTTGCGTTCCGGCGAGCACTCGCGCCGGTCCGCCCACCTACTTCGTGAAGGACGTCGTCGCCACCGCGGTGTTGCCGGCGGCATCCCTCGCGACCGCCTGGATCGTGTGCGTGCCAGCCGAGGCCTTCTTCAGGTTCCAGGTGAAGCTCAGGGTGGCGCCGGTGCCGCTCGCCACCTGCGCGCCGTCGACGTAGAGGGTCTGGCGGATGCCGGCGTCGCCGGCGTTGTCGCTGGCGCGGGTCGAGATCGTCAGCGTGTTGCCGGCGAGCTTGGCATTGGCCGCAGGCGTCGCGATCGCGATCTCCGGCGGCTGCGTGTCGACCAGCGCCGCATTGGCCACCGTCAGCGTCACCGCCGCGCTGGTGCCGGCATTGCCGGCCGCGTCGACCGCGGTGGCGGTGAGCGTCACCGCGCCGTTGGCGACCCGGGTCGAGTCCCAGCTGAAGCCATAGGGTGCCGAGGTGTCCGAGGCGACGACGCTGCCGTTGACCCGCAGGTCCACGCGGGCGATGCCCTGGTTGTCGGAGGCGCCGACATCGACCGCGACCAGCCCGTTGACCGTCGCGCCGTTGAGCGGCGCGCTGACCGAGACGGCGGGCGGCTGGGTATCGGGCGCGGGCGCGCTCAGCACCGCCTGCATCGCCGCGCCGGCGTTGATGCGGCCCCAGCCGAAATACGGATCGCGCCCGGCGGTGCCGAGATCGACGGCGGTGGTGAACAGCGCGTTCTGGATCGCGCTGCCGCTGAGCGTCGGCCGGGCCGACATCAGCAGCGCGACGGTGCCGGCCACGACCGGGCTGGCCAGCGAGGTCCCCCACCAGGCGCCGTAGCTACCGCCGCGCTGGGTGGTCCAGATGTTCTGCCCGGGCGCGGACAGCGCGACGAAGTTGCCGTAGCTCGACCAGCTGGTCCTGGCATCGGTCTCGTTGGTGGCGGAGACCGGGATCATGCTGGCCGTGGGCGTGATGCCTTCGTCGATGCCGTTGTTGCCCGCCGCGACCACGACCAGCCCGCCCTTGCTGCGCAGGTAGTCGGCAGAGCTCTGCACCGAGACGCTGCCCGCGACGCCGCTGTAGCTGATGTTGGCCACGCGGGCGCCCTGGTCCGCCGCCCAGCTCAGGCCTTGCGCGACGGTGCTCCAGTAGGCATAGGCATTGGGGTCGGCGATGCGCACCGGCATCAGCTGCGCCTGGCCGGCGACGGCCGCGACGCCGATGCCATTGTTCACGGCCGCCGCCGCCGCGCCGGCCACCGCCGTGCCGTGGCCGTGGACATCGCTGGTGTCGGCGTTGCCGTCATAGAAATTCCAGCCCGGGACCATGCGGCCGGCCAGGTCGGGATGGCTGGCGTCGATGCCGGTGTCCAGGATCGCGATCTTGATGCCGGCGCCCTGGGCGGTGTCCCAGGCCTGCGGCGCATTGATGCGCACCAGGTGCCACTCGCTGCCCATGTAGGGGTCGTTGGGCGTCATCGCGGGCGACACCCGCATGTCCAGCTCGGCCGTCTTGAGCTGCGGATGGCGGGCCAGCGTCATCGCCACCGCGGTCTCCGAGGCATTGGGCGGCAGGTCGACGATGGCGACCTGCGTGCGGCCGATGCGACGCGCCTTGCCTCCGTGCGGGCCGAGGATCTTCGCCAGCGCCTTGTCGTCCAGGCCCGCCCGCGTCTGCACCAGCAGCCGCTGGCGCGCCCAGCCGTTGGCCGTGCCGGCCGCGGGCGGCGGCAGCTCGAGCTCCGTCTGCGGGCCGCCGGGCCGGATGCGCAGCGCCTGCGCGAGCGCGTCGAAGGCATCGGGCTTGCGCCGGCTCAGGCGCGTCAGCACGCGGCCGTCGACAGTCAGGGCGACGCAGGTGTCGCCCTCGCAGAACACCAGGGCGCTGGCCTCGTCGGTCGCCTTCCACGACGACAGGTCGAGCCGGTCGCAGAGCAGGTTGCCGATCAGCGCGTGGCGGATCTCGTCGTCGTAGCGGTACTGGCCGTTGACGCCGGCGCGGCTGAGCATCACCAGGTCGTCGATGCGCAACTGGTCGATGCGGCGGACGAGCGCCTCGCGCACGGCGGGGCTCAGGTCGGTATAGCGCTCCAGGCCCTGCGATGGCGACAGCTCGTTGCGCAGTTGCTCCGGACGCGCGGGCGCGCAAGGCGGCGTCGAAGCCGGCGTGGCCGCGGCGGTGGCAAGGACGAAGGATGCAAGCACGGACATGGCGGTCTCCTCCGCCCCGAGCGGCGGTCCCCGGCCTGCGGAGCCGTCCCTGCGGAGCTCGTTGTCGTCCCCCTGACGGCGGCCGGCGCGTCTGCGCGCGCACGGTCGGTCTCTCGCAGCAAGGCCCGGGCCAGAACTGCAAGTGGGGACGGCGATTGAGGTTTTTCCGTCGGCCCCGGCGGGACGGCGCGCGAGTGTCAAATCCGTCGACAGCGCGGAGGCGTCATGGCCTCACGGCCGCGCCGCATTGCCGCCCGCGTCAGTGCGCCTGCGCGGCCAGGCGCAGCCGGCGGTGCACCGCCCGCGCCTGCGGCACCCAGCCCAGTCGCGCCCAGCGGCGCCACATCAGCAGCCCGCGGATCCATTCGTCCGCCGCATAGGCGATCCACAGGCCGACCAGGCCCAGCCCGAGCACCTCGCCCAGCAGCCAGCTGCCGCCGGCCAGCACCACCAGCATCGAGCCCGCGCCGACCATCACCGGATACTTCGCGTCGCCGGCGGCGCGCAGGGCGTTGATGACCACGAGGTTGAAGGTCCGCCCCGGCTCCAGGATCACCGTGATCCACATCAGCACGGCCGCGCTGGCGAGGATGGCCTCGTCGTGGGTGAACAGCGTCAGCAGCCATGGCGCCGCCGCCGCCGCCGCGCCCGCGACCACCACGCTGATCGCCAGCCCGCGCGCCAGCGCGCGGCGCACCAGCCGGTGCGCCTCGTGCAGCTGGCCGGCGCCGATCAGGTGGCCGACGACGATCTCCGCCGCGAAGCCGGTCGCCAGGCCGGGCAGCAGCACGAAGTACATCAGCTGCGAGGTGTAGCTGTGCGCCGCCAGCGCCGACGCGCCCAGGTGCCCGGCCACGGCGATGCTCACCATGTAGGCCAGGCGGTAGGCGATGTTCTCGGCCGCGCCGGGCAGGCCGATGTGCAGCACCGCGGCGAGCTCCGCGCGCGGCAGCCGCCACCAGTCGGAGGCGCGCGGGCGCAGGTCCAGGCGCGCGCGCCACAGCCAGACATGCAGGCCCAGGCCGAAGGCGCGGCTCAGCGCCAGCGCCAGGGCGAAGCCCGGCAGGCCCAGGCGCGGCATCAGCAGCACCGACAGCAGCAGCTGCGCCACCTGCATCGCCACCAGCACCAGCAGCGTGTCGCGGCTGCGCAGGTGGGCGCGCATGACGCTGGCCATCGAGGCATTCCAGGCGTCCAGCATCAGCGCCGGCGCCAGCGCCATCAGGAAGGGCTGCGCCAGCGGCAGCACTTCCGCCGGCGCATTCATCAGGCGCAGCAGCGGGCCGGCGAACAGCAGCGCCATCACCGCGGTGGAGCCGCCCAGCCAGCTGCTGGCGCCGAGCGCGGCGCGCGCGGTCGCGTCCGCCACCGCGCGGCGGCCGCTGCCCAGCGCCTGCGTGATGACCACGCTGATGCCGGCGCCGATGATGCGGAAGAGGATGAACAGCGTGGCCGCCAGCTGGTTGGCCAGCGCGAAGGCGGCCCCGGCGGGATCGGAGATCCGGGCCGCCATCATGGTGCCGATCACGCCGACGGCGATGCCCAGGCAGAGCTCGAGGAACAGGGGCCAGGCCAGCGAGAACAGGCGGGGCGACGGCGGCGTGTGCGAGGGGGACGACATGGTGCGGCGGCGGGAGGCGGACGCGCGCCGCCGCTGACAGCGGTGGACACGAGCGCGGGATTCTCTCGTGGCGTCGCCGCGCCCGGGGGCCGTAACCGCGATGAAACCGACCGGGCCGTCGACGTTGTCGTTTCGCCGCCACCGGGCGGTGGCGAGGCCGGGCCGCGTGCGCCGTATTGGCCGTATCGGTCGGGCGGGGACCGCGTGCGGCGGGGGCGCCGCTCAGGCGGCCGAGGGTCCGGCCGGCGCGGCCACCGGGCACATCGGCAAGCCGCCAGCGAGGAAGGCGCCGCGTTCGGCGTCCAGGGCCGGGCGCAGCGAAACCAGTTCCGCGCGCTCGCCATAGAGCTCGTCGAGCTCCTCCAGCAGCAGCGCGCGCACCGCCGCCTCCGCCGAGGGCGGCAGGGCGCGGACCCATTGGCGGTCGCGGCCGTCCAGGCGATAGAGCACCACCCAGATGACGCAGGTGTCGATGAAAGCGGACATGCGCGCAGCCTAGTCGAGCCACCGCGCGAAGGCGATGGGGGCGGCCCGGCCGGGGTGCGCCATATTCATCGAAACCGGGCCCCGTGACGCGGCGGCGGCGGCCGGTCGTGACGGAAGTCCGCCGGCGGCCGGTCGCGATGAGCGGCCGCGCCTAGCGCCATTCGATGACGGACACGCCCAGCCCCACCCGCGATTCGCGGAAGTTGTAGTCGATCAGGCTCTCGCCGTAGCCGCTGAACAGCTGCAGGTAGCCGTGCAGGCCGCCGCCGATCGGGAAGGCCCATTCCAACTGCGCGGAGCCGCGCGAGCGGTCGCCGAAGCGCAGGCTGTGCCGCGCCGTCAGCGCCAGCACGTGGCGCCCCAGCTTCTGCGTCACCAGCACCTCGCCGCGGCCGACGTAGTCCTGGATGCGCGGGTTGTCGTCGCTGCCGCCGTTCAGGATCCGCCACCAGGGCCGCAGGCTGACGGTGGTCTCGCCGTGTTCCAGGCTCAGGTCGCCGATCAGCCGGTTCCAGCTGCGCGACAGCGGCGCCGCCCGGCCGTTGGACTGGTGGTTCAGGCTCAGGCCCACCATGCTGGCCTTCCAGCCGAAGGGCAGCGCCACGTCGGCGCCGTGGGTCACGATCAGCTCCGGCTCGTAGTTGGTCTCGCGGAACGGCCGCGACACGCGCCCGTTGTAGACCTGCCAGCGCGAGCTCTGGGTGTAGGCGCCCCAGACGGACAGGCTGCCGTGGTCGTCGAGCGACCAGATCTTGGACTTGAGGCTGATCTGGAACTTGGCTTCGTTCTTGTCCAGGTCCAGCGCCTGCACCACGCCGTTGTCCGGCGTTTCGGACGACGGCGCCGGGGAGCGGTTGGAGCGCGAGGTCCAGGACACCGGCAGCAGGTAGACCGGCTTGTAGGGCCGCGGCAGGAAGCGCGGGAGCTGGTCACGGCAGGACAGCTCCCAGCGCTCGGACAGCGTCGAGCCCAGGTAGTTGCGGGCGCTGCCCGAGGCCTCCGGCAGGCGCGAGCACGGATCGTCCACCCGCGGCACGCTGGCCGCGGCCGCCACCGGCAGCGCGGCGGGCACCGGCACCGGCGCCGCCTGCGCGACCGCCGACGGCGGCGCCGCGTCGGGCGCGCGGCCATGCAGGCGGTCGTAGCAGGCCAGCCGGGCGTCGTTGTCCGGGATGGCGGCGCACTCGGACGGCGTCTTCGCCGCCGCGGCGGCGTTCAAGGCCGGGGTCTGCGCCGGCAGCGCCGCGACCTGCGCCGACGCCTCGTCCGACCAGGCGGCGATCAGTGCCGCCAGCACCGCCGCCGCCCACGTCATCGCCTTCGCGAGGCGCAGGCGCCACGTCCTCATCGACACCATCGTGCATCCGTCCTAGTCCAGTCGAAGCGGGCGGGATGCAAACGGCGTTCCCGGCCCAGGCGGCAGAACTTGCCGAGGCACGCTCCCTAGAATCGGCCGCCATGCAGCCGTCCACCGCCCCCGTTTCCTTGTCGACCGCCCCGGCGCCGGGCAAGTCCTGGCCCCACTGGCACCACCGGCCCCGCTGGCCTGCATGGGCCGCCCTGGCCGCGCCGCTGCTGCTGAGCGCCTGCGCCCAGTGGTCGCGCGCGCCCCAGGCCCCGGCCACCACGCCCCAGGCCGTGCCGGGCGGGCCCTTCGCGCCCGCCGCGCTGCAGGCCTTGCGGCCGGAGCAGTTCCGCTCCACCGTCGGCAGCGGCGCCGACGCGCAGGCGCGCTGGATCAACGACCGCGCCCGCATCCGTACCGCCGCCGCGCAGGCACTGGCCGCGCCGCAGGACGGCGCCGCCCTGCGCGAACTGGCGCAGGCGCTGCGACTCGTCGCCCATTACCGGGCCGAGATCGACACCGCCCGCCAGGCGCTGCTGGCCGCGCTGCCCGCGCTGGACAACCAGCCGGCGGAGGTCCAGCGCCCGCTGCTGACGGCCGCCTTCACGCTCTACGCCTTCGACGCGGCGCCGCTGCTGCGTCCGCTGCTGCCGCGCCTGGCCGCGCCGCGCGAATTCGCGATCGCCGCCTATGCGCTGATGCAGACCCGCCAGCCGGCGGACCTGGCGCTGATCCAGTCGCAACTGGCGCAGCGCGACCGCGACGAGCCGCGCCTGCAGGCGCTGGCCCAGGCCCTGGCGACGGCGCAGGGCGTCCCGCAGCCGGCGCGTCCGCCGCTGGCCGATCTGCTGGCGATCCGCCCCGGCTACCCGGTGGTGTTCAGTTTCCAGCGGCCGGGCCGGCAGCAGATGGGCCTGGCGCTGGTGCGGCAGGCCGACGGCCGTTTCGTGCGACGCGCCGATGGCGGTCTCTTCAACATCGAGCAGCTGGCGCTCTCCAGCAGCGGCCTGCCGGGCACGATCACGCTGGGCAACACTCCGCAGGGCCTGTTCACCATCCAGGGCGCCGGACGCGCCGCCTCCAACATCTGGATCGGCCCGACGCCTTACCTCCACACCAAGGTGCCGGGCGAAGCCAGCGTTGCCGAGTACGAACAGCGGGTCCCCGGCGCCAACGAGCCGCCCTGGACGCTGGACCGCTACCGCGCGCTGCTGCCCGCGTCCTGGCGCGACTACGCCCCCTTGCAGGAGGCCTGGCTGGCGGGCCGCGCCGGTCGCGACGAGATGCTGATGCATGGCAGCACCATCGATCCGCGCTACTACGTCGGCAGCCGCTTCTATCCGGGCACGCCGTCGGACGGTTGCCTGGTGGCGATGGAGTACTGGTCGCCGGAGGGCACGATGGTGCACAGCGACCAGATCGCGCTGCTGCAGGCCTTCAGCGCCCAGGGCCGTGACCGCGGCTACATGGTGCTGGTCGAACTGGACCCGGCCCCCACGCCCGTCGCCCTGGCCGAGGTGATCCAGTCCGTGCTCGACGCCGAGGCCCGCACGCCCGGGCGCCGGTGAGGCTCGAACAGGGCGTGAGGTTCGCGGACGCGAGGCCTCATGCCCTGGTCGGGCCTGCGCGCCGAAGGTGGCAGTCCTTGCCAGAGCCCTTGCGATCACCACCGGTTATGGCGTTCCCGCGCCGTTTCATTGGCAGCCGCCGGGCGCGCCCACTAGAGTAGGCCGCACCATGCCCGATTCCCCGCAGCCTCTGAACACCGAAGCCCCGAGCGAGCATCACCCGGATCTGGACCTGTATGAGAGCCTGCGCCTGATGGAGGTCTTCATCGACGACCAGCGCGCGGCCGTGGCGGCGGTGCGCGCGGCGGCCGGGGCGCTGGCGGCGGCCGTGGACGCGGCGCTGCCGCGGCTGGTCGCCGGCGGGCGCTTGCTGTACGCGGGCGCGGGCACCTCGGGCCGGCTCGGGGTGCTGGACAGTGTCGAGCTGGTGCCGACCTTCTCCTGGCCGCGCGAGCGTGCCGTCGCGGTCCTGGCCGGCGGCGAGGGCGCGATGTTCGTGGCCGTCGAGGGCGCCGAGGACGACGAGCCGCAGGGCCGCCGCGACCTGGAGGCGCTCGCGCCGACACCGGACGACGTCGTCATCGGCATCGCCGCCTCGGGCCACACGCCGTATGTGCTGGGCGCGCTGGCGGCTGGGCGCGCGGCGGGCGCGCTGACGGTCGCGCTGGCCAACAACCCGGGCGCCGCGGTGCTGGCCGCCAGCGATCATCCGATCCTGCTGGACACCGGCGCCGAGGTCATCTCGGGCAGCACGCGGCTGAAGGCCGGCACGGCGCAGAAGATCGCGCTCAACAGTTTCTCGAGCGCGCTGATGGTCCGCCTGCACAAGGTCCACGGCAACCTGATGGTGGACATGAAGGCGACCAACGCGAAGCTGGTGCGCCGTGCGGTCGCGCTGACGATGCGTGCCAGCGCTGCCGACGAGCCGGCGGCGCGCGCCGCGCTCGAGCGCTGCGGCTTCCACGTCAAGACGGCGATCGTGATGCTGCGGCGCGCGATCGATGCGGAGGCGGCCCGCGCGCTGCTCGCGCGCCATGCGGGCAATCTGCGCCAGGCGCTGGCCGAGCGCTGATCCGCAAGCGGCCCTCGCACGCAAGCGCGGCAATCCCCATGCGGCCGCCGCTGCGTTTGCACCGACACTGAGGCCCATGTCCGCCGCGCCTGTTTCTCCCGCTTCTCCCGTGACTCCCGCTTCGCCGTCGCCGCGAGGTCCCTGGGCCTGGGTGCCCACGCTGTACTTCGCGCAGGGCATGCCTTACGTGGTTGTGATGACGCTGTCGGTCATCATGTACAAGAACCTGGAGATCTCGAACACCGACATCGCGCTCTACACCAGCTGGCTTTACCTGCCCTGGGTCATCAAGCCGCTGTGGTCGCCGCTGGTCGAGCTGCTGGGCACCAAGCGGCTGTGGATCGTGACGCTGCAGTTCGCGGTCGGCGCGGCGCTGGCGATGGTGGCGCTGACGCTGCCGATGGAGCGCTTCTTCCAGCTCTCGCTGGCGGTGTTCTGGCTGATGGCCTTCGCCTCGGCCTCGCACGACATCGCCGCCGACGGCTTCTATCTGCTGGCGCTGGAGAAGCATCAGCAGGCCGCCTTCGTCGGCGTGCGCTCGACCTTCTATCGCGTGGCCAACATCGGCGGCCAGGGCGGGCTGGTGTGGCTCGCGGGCGAGCTGCACGACCGCGGCGGCAGCTGGGCGCTCGCCTGGCAGGGCGTGATGGCGGTGCTGGCCGGCGCCTTCCTGCTGCTGGCCGCCTGGCACCTGTGGCGGCTGCCGAGACCGGCCGTCGACGCGCCGGTGCCGCCCGCCGAGCGCCGCTGGGCCACCTTCTTCGAGATCTTCCGCGCCTTCTTCCGCAAGCCGGGGCTCGCGGTCACGCTCGGCTTCCTGCTGCTGTACCGCTTCCCCGAGGCGCAGCTGTTGAAGCTGGCCACGCCCTTCCTGCTCGATCCGCTGGACCAGGGCGGCCTGGCGCTGAGCAACAAGGAGGTCGGCCTGGCCTACGGCACGATCGGCCTGATCGCGCTGACGCTGGGCGGGTTGCTCGGCGGCTGGATCATCTCGCGCGTCGGACTCCGGCGCGCGCTGTGGCCGCTGGTGCTCGCGATGCACCTGCCCAACGTGGCGTTCCTGGCGATGGCCTGGGCGCATCCGGGCAGCCTCGCCCTCATCAGCGCGGCCCTGGCGGTCGAGCAGTTCGGCTACGGCCTGGGCTTCACCGCCTACCTGATGTACATGGTGCTGGTCGCCGAAGGCCCTCACAAGACTGCGCACTACGCGATCTGCACCGGCTTCATGGCGCTGGGCATGATGCTGCCCGGCATGTGGAGCGGCTGGCTGCAGGACCAGCTCGGCTACCTGCACTTCTTCGGCTGGGTGCTGCTTGCGACGATCCCGTCGCTGGTCATGACCGCGCTGATCCGCATCCCCGAAGGCTTCGGCCGCAAGGAGCCCGGCGCGTGAGCGCGGCCGCGCCCGGCATGCGACCGGCGGCTGGCGAGCGGCTGCTGTCGCTGGACGCCTTCCGCGGCTTCGCGATCGCGGCGATGCTGCTGGTCAACAACCCGGGCGACTGGTCGGCGCTGTACGCGCCGCTCGGCCACGCGCAGTGGCATGGCTGGACCTTCACCGACTGGATCTTCCCGTTCTTCGTCTTCATCAGCGGGATCTCGATGAGCTTCAGCCTGGCCCGCCGCGGCCAGGTCGACGACCGCGGCGCGCTGCTGCGCCATGCCTGGCGACGCGGGACGACCATCGTCCTGATCGGCCTGCTGCTGAACCTGTTCCCGTTCTTCCACTTCGAGACGGTGCGGCTGCCGGGCGTGCTGCAGCGGCTCGGACTCATCACGATCCTGGCGGCACCGATCGCGCTGTGGTGTGGCTGGCGCGCGCAGCTGGCCGTGTTCATCGGCCTGCTGCTGGGCTACGGCCTGATCCAGACCTTCGTGGCCGTGCCCGATGCGCAGGGCGTCTGGCACCGCGGCTCGCTGCAGCCGGGCGAGGACGTCGGCGCCTGGCTGGACCGGGCGCTGCTGGGCGGGCATCTGTGGGTGAAGAGCAAGACCTGGGACCCCGAAGGCCTGTTGAGCACGCTGCCGGCCGTCGCGAGCCAGATCGCCGGATTGCTGGCGGGCCGCTGGCTCGCGCGACGCGGCCGCGATCCCGCCGAGAAGGCGATGTGGTTCATGGTGGCGGGGCTGGGCTGCCTCTGGGCCGCCCAGGTCCTCGATGCCTGGACGCTGCCGATCAACAAGAATCTGTGGACGCCCGCCTTCGTTTTCCTGACCACCGGCTGGGGGTGCCTCGTGTTCGGCGTGTTCTACTGGCTCCTCGATGCCGCGCCATTGCCCCGGATGCGCGACGCGATGGCGCGGCGCTTGCAGCCGCTGGTGGTGTTCGGCATGAACGCGCTGTTCCTGTTCGCGCTGTCCGGGCTGGTGGCCCGGCTGCTCGGGCTGGTCCACGTCGCCGAGGGCGTGTCGCTCAAGGCCTGGCTCTTCGCGCCGCTGCGCGCGCTGCCGGTGGATCCGCGTTTCGCGTCGCTGCTGTTCGCCGCCGGCTTCGTGGCGGCGTTCTACGGCATCGCGTGGGCGATGTGGCGGCGCGGCTGGATCGTGAAAGTGTGAGCGGGCCGCACGGCGCCGCCGGATGAAGTTTCGATGCGACGACGACAGTGGATGACCGCGGCCCTGGCCGCACCGGTGTTCGGCAGCCTGGGGACGGCGCTGCCGGGTTGCTCGACGGGACGGTCGAGCGCCGTGCCGGCCCGGACCGAGGCCGCCACCGCCGAGGACGGCCCGCCGCCCGCGCCGCGCGAGTTCCGGGCCGCCTGGGTGGCGACGGTCGCCAACATCGACTGGCCCAGCCGCCGCGGCCTGAGCGACGCCGCGCAGATCGCCGAGATCCACGCGATCCTGGACCACGCGCGGGCGCTGCGCCTGAATGCGATCGTGCTGCAGGTCCGCACCAGCGCGGACGCGCTGTACCGCTCCACGCTGGAACCCTGGAGCGAGTACCTGTCCGGCGTCCAGGGCCAGGGACCGGGCTACGACCCGCTGGCGCTGTGGATCGAGCAGGCCCGCGCGCGCGGTCTTGAACTCCACGCCTGGCTGAACCCGTATCGGGCGAAGCAGAGCGGCGGCAAGTCCGCCCCCGCCGCCACGCACCTGAGCCGCACGCGGCCGGACTGGGTGAAGAAGTACGGCGACCAGCTCTGGATCGATCCCGGTGAACCGGGCGCCGCCGACCACACGCTGGCGGTCTGCCGTGACCTGCTCACCCGCTACGACGTCGACGGCCTGCACATCGACGACTACTTCTATCCCTACCCCGTCCAGGACGCGGCCAAGCAGGACATCGACTTCCCCGACGACGCGAGCTGGCTGCGCTACGTCCGAGGCGGCGGCACGCTGGCGCGGGCCGACTGGCGTCGCGACAACGTCGACCAGCTGGTGCGACGCTTGTACGAGCTGGTGCGCGAGCTCCGGCCGGCGGCGCGCGTCGGCATCAGTCCCTTCGGCCTGCCGCGGCCCGACCTGCGGCCGGCGGGCATCACCGGTTTCTCGCAGTACGACAAGCTCTACGCGCACGTCGAGCACTGGATGGCCATGGGCTGGCTGGACTACCTGGCGCCGCAGCTCTATTGGCCGCGCGCGCAGAAGCCGCAAGCCTTCGAGCCGCTGATGCGCGCGTGGCAAGGGCTCAATCCGCTGGGGCGGCACGTCTGGCCGGGGCTGTTCACCAGCCGCGCCGGCAACGAGGCCGATGGCTGGCCGCTGGAGGAAATCGCCGAGCAGGTGGCGCTCACGCGCGCCGCGCCGGGCACTGGCGGTCACCTGCACTTCAGCATGGTGGCGCTGCTGAAGAACCGCCGCGGCATCGCCGACGCGCTGCGCGACGGGGCCTATGCGCAGGCGGCGCTCGCGCCCGCCACGCCCTGGCTCTCGGCGCCCGCATGCGGCGCCGTCTCGCTGTCGCGCGAGCCGGACGGCGCGCTGCGGGCCTCCGCGGCGGGCGCGCCGGCACGTGGCTTCGCGCTCTGGCGCCGCGTGGCCGGCCAGGCCTGGCGCTTCGAGGCCCTGCCCCCGGACGGTCGCATCCCGCGGCCCTCGCCGAGCGAGGCGCTGGTGCTGTCCGCAATCAATGCGATCGGTGAGGAAGGCCCTCGCACTTCGTTCGTCGCCTGAACGCAGGGCCTTCACTGTCGATTCGGCGCAACGACCGACCCCGGCGGCGTGCGCTCATCAGCCCTAGGGGAAACCCTCGAACATCGACGCCGATCGGCGGGTTGCGCCGCGGGGCGCGCGCCCCGTCCCAGGGCGCTGTTGCGCTTCGGTGTGGCGTCAGTGCCTCACCTGAAAACGCCAGTGAACACTTGTCACAGCTCCTCAACATTGGCTATCCAGACTGCGCCGCTGACGCGTTGGTGAGGCCGCCGTGAGCGCCCCGAAAAAGGGCTCGAATGAGGCATTGACGACGCGCTGTGAAGGAGAGGTCTCCCGATATTGCCGCATTGATGTGGCAGGTTTCGGCTGGTAGGCTTTTTGCTTCATAAGCGGAGATGGCGCGCCCAAGAGCGCGCCCGACGCAACAACAAACGAGGGCGGGCATCGCCGCGACGCGCACCACATCGCGTTGAAGTCGGCGACGGAAAACGTTTGCGGAACGTTCACAGCCCCTCGGAACGGGTTTCGGTCTGACGTCGCACAGGAGCACAGGAATGAATCAGAAGGATTGGTTGGGTTTTTCGCGGACGGCGCTGGCCGCCGCGGTCGCCATCGTGGCGGCCGCGCCGGTGATGGCGCAGAACACCACCTCGGCCATCGGCGGCCGCGTGGTCGGCGCTGACGGCAAGCCCGTCGCGGGCGCCACGGTGGTGATCCTGCACAAGGAGTCCGGCTCCTCGAACACGCAGACCACCGATGCCGACGGCCGCTACAACGCGCGCGGCCTGCGCGTGGGCGGTCCGTACACCATCACCGTGACCAAGGGCGGCGACCGCGAGGTCAGCGAGAACGTCTACCTCGCCCTGGCCGAGACGCTGGGCCTGGACGTGCAGCTGGGCAAGAGCTCCACCCAGCTCGAGACCGTGGTCACCACGGGCAGCGCCACCGCGGCGAAGTTCAACAACTCGACGATGGGCTCGGGCACGCAGATCAACCGCGCCGAACTGGACGCCTACGCGTCGATCGCGCGCAACCTGCAGGACTACGCCCGCAACGATCCCCGCCTGGCGCAGACCGACAAGGAACGCGGCGAGATCTCGGCGATGGGCCAGAACTCGCGCTACAACTCGATCACGATTGACGGCGTCGCCATCAACGACAGTTTCGGCCTGGAAGCCAACAACCTGCCGACGGCCAAGCAGCCGATCTCGATCGACGCGATCCAGTCGGTGCAGGTCAACCTGTCCAACTACGACGTGACCCAGAAGGGTTACACCGGCGCCAACATCAACGCCGTCACCAAGTCGGGCACCAACGAGTTCAAGGGCAGCGTCTATTACGTCTACCGCAACGACGACATGGTGGGCAAGCGCTTCGACCGCGGCAACCAGCGCTATACCGATTTCCTGCCCTTCAAGGAAGACACCAAGGGCTTCACCCTGGGCGGCCCGATCCTCAAGGACAAGCTGTTCTTCTTCGTCAACTATGAAGAGCTGAAGAGCAACCGCGCCCAGCCCGAGTTCGGACCGATCGGCAGCTCGCTGACCAACAACGCGATCTCGCAAGGCCAGCTCGATGCGATCACCCAGACCGCAAAGAACGCCTACGGCATCGACACCGGCTCGGTGATCGGTCAGTCGCAGCTGTCGGTCAAGGACTATCTGGCCAAGATCGACTGGAACATCAACGACAACCACCGCGCCAGCATCCGCGTCGCGCGCACCGAGCAGTCGGACACCAACAACGGTTCCTTCGGCGGCTACAGCGCGACCGGCCTGCAGATGACCTCGCAGTGGTGGCAGCAGAAGAAGAAGATCGACACCGTCGTCGGCCAGTGGTTCGCCGACTGGACGCCGGACTTCTCGACCGAGCTGAAGATCTCGAACCGGGACTACAACAGCGTTCCGCAGAACAACAGCAACCTGCCCGCGATCGGCATCCGCTTCAACGGCGCGCTGCCCGACGGCGCCCCGGCCGGCGCGAGCACCGGCAACCGCTTCGTGAACTTCGGCACCGAGCAGAGCCGCCAGTTCAACGTGCTGGACACCAAGACCCTGGACGCCTACTTCGGCGCGACCTGGATCAAGAACGACCACGAGATCAAGTTCGGCGGCGACCTGCAGCGCAACAAGATCTACAACGCGTTCTTCCAGAACGTGAACGGCAACTACACGTTCGGCTGCGAAAGCGCTTGGACCTACAGCTTTGGCGCGATCAACTGCAACACCGCCTCCGCGGCGCAGGTGCAGGCGGCGGTGCTGGAGAACTTCACCCGCGGTCGGCCCTCGAGCTACCAGGTCCAGGTTCCCGTGGCCGGCGGCACGCTGGATGACGGCATCGCCAAGTGGACGCTGGGTCAGACCGGCGTGTTCCTGCAGGACACCTGGAATGTCTCCAAGGACCTGAACATCACGGCCGGCTTCCGCGTCGACCAGCTGAGCACCAACGACAAGCCGACCTACAACGCCGCCGCAGCCGCGGCGGTCGTGCCGGGCGCGGTGACGGGCGCCAGCAGCGTGACGCGTGCCACGGGCGGTTTCGGCCTGGACAACTCGACCACCGTCGACGGCGAAAACCTGTTCCAGCCGCGCTTCGGCTTCAACTACGCGCTGGACAGCCGCACCGGCCACAAGAAGCAGATCCGCGGCGGCGCGGGCCTGTTCCAGGGCGCCGCGGCATCGGTCTGGCTGACCAACCCGTACTCCAACACCGGCATGGCCACGCGCCTGGTCGGTTGTGGAACGGCCGGTCTGAACGCCTGCTCGGGCACCGCCTCGGGCGTGTTCAGCGCTGATCCGAACAACCAGCCGATCCTGGCAGGCGCAACGCCGGCCGCCAACGTCGACTTCATCCAGAAGGGTCTGGGCCAGCCGTCCGTCTGGAAGATGAACCTCGCCTACGACGCGGAGCTGCCGTTCTTCGGCATGAACTTCGGCGTCGAGTGGGTCTACACCAAGGTCAACACCGGCATCTACTACCAGCACCTGAACCTTGGCGACCCGACCGCCACCGGTCCTGACGGCCGCTCGCTGTACTACACGCCGCAGAGCTACAGCCCGAACTGCTGGACCAACACGAACGGCAGTCTGAGCACCACCGGCGCTTGCGCCAACGGCCGCTCGCGCGCACTGTCCAACGCATCGTTCGGCAACGTGACCCTGGCCACGAAGACCAAGAAGGGCGACGGCAACGCCATCACCCTGTCGTTCCAGCGTCCGGCCCGTGACGGCTTCGGCTTCGGCGTCGCCTACACCTACACGGAAGCGTCGGAAGTCAGCCCGCTGACCTCGTCGGTGGCGAACTCCAACTTCAACTCGCGCGCCGTCTTCAATCCGAACGAGAACGTGGCCGCCAACTCGGCGTACATGATCCGCGACCGCTTCACCGCCAACGTGACGTGGCAGAAGGCCTTCATCAGCAACCTGAAGACCAACGTCGGCCTGTTCTGGGAAGGCCGTCGCGGCAAGCCCTACAGCTGGACCTTCCTGAACGACATGAACGGCGACGGCGTCGCCGGCAACGACCTGCTGTACATCCCCGCCTCGCGCGGCGCGGCGGGCGTCAAGTTCGCCACCCCGGCGGACGAGGCGGCGTTCTGGAACATCGTCGACAACAACCCCGACCTGTCGAAGTACAAGGGCGCCGTGGTGCCGCGCAACAGCTCGTTCTCGCAGTTCGTGAACAGCTTCGACCTGCGCGTCAGCCAGGAAGTCCCCGGCTTCTTCCCGCAGCACAAGGGCAAGGTCACCTTCGACATCCTGAACATCGGCAACCTGCTCAACAAGAAGTGGGGCCGCATCGACGAAGTCACCTTCCAGTCCGCCGGTGGCAACCGTCGCAGCTTCGTGAACTTCGCCGGCATCGATGCCCAAGGGAACTACGTCTACCGCACCAACGCCAACGCGATCAACGACAACCTGGCCATCCGCCAGGTCAAGGGCGAATCGCAATGGGCCATCCAGGTGACGGCCGCCTACGAGTTCTGATCGACGCACGATCGATCACGCTCCCTGCGGGCGACCGGCCTCGACGGCCGGTCCTCGCGGACACCACGGGCTCCTTCGGGAGCCCGTTTTTCATGGCGGCCATGAGCCCAACTCATACCCGCCCCGCGCATTGACAATGGCGGGCCCGCGACGCGCCTCTTAAGCTCCGCGCGCCACGCCCTCCCCCATGAGCCTCACTCCCGACGCCACCGCCTCCGCCCACGCGCCCGACCGGCCAGGCAGCGCGCGCGCCGGCGCCGGGCTCGGCCTGGGGCTCGACGCCGGCGGCACGCAGACGCGCTGGGCGCTGTCGCGGCCCGACGGCACGCTGGTGGCGCGCGGCGAGGTCGGCGGCTTCAGCGCGTTGCTGCTGGACAGCAGCGCCGGCCGCGTGGCGCTGGCGCAGACGCTGCAATCGCTCGCCGCCGCAGTGATCGCGCATGCGGCGCCGGGCGCCCTGCGCGGCCTGCAGGCCGGCATCACCGGGCTCGGCGAACCCGACGGCCCCGCCGGCCGGCAGCTGCGTGCGCTGCTGGCGCAGCAGCTGGGCCTGGCGCCGGCGCAGATCCATTGCGACAGCGACATCGCCCAGGCCTGGCATGCGCTCTACCGCCCCGGCGAGGGCTACCTGGTCTACGCCGGCACCGGCGCGATCGCGGCCTTCATCGACACGGACGGCACGCTTCACCGCGCCGGCGGCCGCGGTCCGCTGCTCGGCGACGAAGGCGGCGGCCAGTGGATCGCCCGCGAGGCACTGGCGCTGGTCTGGCGACGCGAGGACGAGGCCCCCGGCGCCTGGACGGATTCGGCGCTGGCGCGCCATCTGTTCGACGAACTCGGCGGCGCGGACTGGCCGACCACCCGCGCCTTCATGTACGGCGGCGACAACGCGGCACGGCGTGGCTCGATCGGCCGGCTCGCGCTGGCCGTCGCGCGCGCGGCCGAGGCCGACGATCCCGACGCCCTCGCGCTGCTGCACCGCGCCGGCCGCGAGCTCGCCCGGCTGCCGCTGGCGCTCGTGCGCCGCCTGGGCGTGCGTCCCGTCACCGCCGCCGGACGTGTGCTGCAATTGCACCCGGCGATCGAGGCCGGCCTGCGCGCCGCGCTGCCGCACGACCTGCCCCTCGCCGTTCAACAACCCGACACCGCCCTGGCCGCTGCGCGGCGCGCGGCCCTCGCCCCATGAAGACCAAGCTCCTGACCCTCGCCGCCGCCGCCCTGCTCGCGGCCTGCGCCTCGCCCACGCTGCAGATCGACAAGACGCATGTCTCCGAGAACCAGGACAGCCGCGCGCAGTTCCTGATCCTCCACTACACGGTGCTCGACTTCGACAAGTCGATGAAGGTGCTGACCACCGGCGGCAAGGTCTCCGCTCACTACCTGGTGCAGGACAACCCGTCCAAGGTCTACCAGCTGGTCGACGAGAACCGCCGCGCCTGGCACGCCGGCGTCAGCTACTGGGGCGGCGCGACCAACCTGAACTCGGCCTCGATCGGCATCGAGATCGTCAACGCCGGCTTCACCGACACGCCGCTGGGCCGCGTCTACGCGCCCTATCCGCAGAAGCAGATCGACGACGTCATCCAGCTGACCCGCGAGATCGTCGCGCGCCACGGCATCCGTTCCGATCGCATCCTCGGCCACAACGACATCGCGCCGGGGCGCAAGCAGGACCCGGGTCCGGAGTTCCCCTGGAAGCAGCTCGCCGACGCCGGCCTGATCGCCTGGCCGGACGCGGCGCAGGTGCAGATCAAGCGGGCGATCTACGAGGTCGGCCCGGTGCCCGACGTCAACTGGTTCCAGCAGCGCCTGGCGCAGGTGGGCTACCAGACGCCGCGCACCGGCGAGTTCGACGTCGCCACCCGCGAGGTGATCAGCACCTTCCAGATGAAATACCGTCCGGCCAACTTCGCCGGCGACATGGATGCCGAGACCGCCGCGCTGCTGGAGGTGGTCACCACGCCCGGCGGGATGCTCATGAAGCAGCCACGCGCCGCGGATTCGCAGGTGCGCTCGGCGTATTGACCTGGCGCCGCCTGCCTTGCTGAACTTCTTCCTCCGCCGCCTGGCCACCTTGCTGCCGACGCTGATCGGCGTGACGCTGGTCGCCTTCGGCCTGATCCGACTGGTGCCGGGCGATCCGATCGCGATCATGATGGGCGAGCGCGCGCTGGACGAGGCCACGCATGCGCGGCTGATGCACGAGCTCGGCCTGGACCAGCCGCTGTGGCGCCAGTACGCGGACTATGTCGGCGGCCTGCTGCACGGTGACCTGGGGCGATCGCTGGTGTCGCACGAGCCGGTCTCGCACGAATTCCGCGCGCTGTTTCCGGCCACCGCCGAGCTGGCGCTGTTCGCGCTGCTGCTGGCGATCGTGCTGGGCATGGCCCTGGGCATCGCCGCGGCGCTGCGTCGCGGCTCGCTGCTGGACCAGGGCGTGATGGGCGTGGCCACGGTCGGTTATTCGATGCCGGTGTTCTGGTGGGGGCTGATCCTCATCATGCTGTTCTCGGTCGGACTGGGCTGGACGCCGGTGTCGGGCCGCATCGCCGTCGAGTACGACGTGCAGCGCGTCACCGGCTTCATGCTGATCGACGCGGCGCTGCACGACGAGGCCGGCGCCTGGCGCTCGGCGCTGCGCCACCTGCTGCTGCCGGCGCTGGTGCTGGGCACCAGCACGACGGCGGTGATCGCGCGCATGACGCGCTCCAGCCTGCTGGAGGTGCTGCGCGAGGACTACATGCGCAGCGCCCGCGCCCGCGGCCTGTCGCCGGCGCGGGTGGTGCTGGTGCACGGCCTGCGCAACGCGCTGATCCCCGTCATCACGGTGATCGGGCTGAAGGTCGGCAGTCTGCTGGCCGGCGCGGTGCTGACCGAGACCATCTTCAGCTGGCCCGGCATCGGCAAGTGGCTCATCGACGCCATCGCGCGCCGCGACTATCCGGTCGTGCAGGCCGGCATCCTGATCTCGGCCTGCACCTTCATCGCGGTCAACCTGCTGGTGGACCTGCTGTACGGCGTGGTCAATCCGCGCATCCGCAAGCAGGGCTGAGATGAGCATGAGCGATCCCACCCGCCCGGCGCCGACGAGCCTCCCACCCGAGGTCCCGCCCGTCATGGCGCCGCCGGTGCTGCCGCCCGGCCCGCTGGCCGAGTTCTGGCGCGGTTTCTCCGCCAACCGCGGCGCGCTGGTGGCGCTGGTCGTGTTCACGCTCCTGGCGCTGGCGGCGCTGCTCGCGCCCTGGATCGCGCCGCACGATCCGGTGAGGCAGTACCGCGAGGCGATGCTGACCCCGCCGCTGTGGATGGACGGCGGCCAGACGCGCTTCCTGCTCGGCACCGATGAACTCGGTCGCGACCTGCTGTCGCGGCTGCTGCACGGCGCGCGCGTGTCGCTCGGCATCGGGCTCGCCTCGGTGGTGCTGTCGCTGATCCCCGGCGTGCTGCTGGGGCTGCTGGCGGCCTTCCACCAGCGGCTGCTGGCGCCGGTCGTGATGCGGCTGATGGACGTGATGCTCGCGCTGCCCGGCCTGCTGCTGGCGATCTGCGTGATCACGGTGCTCGGGCCGGGCCTGATGAACACGGTGATCGCGATCGCCGTCGGCAGCCTGCCGGAGTACGTCCGGCTCACCCGTGCCGCCGCGCTCGCCGAGCTCGGCAAGGACTACGTCACCGCCAGCCGCGTCGCGGGCGCGTCGACCTGGCGGCTGATGTTCTCGACGGTGCTGCCCAACTGCCTGGCGCCGCTGATCGTCAACGCGTCGCTGAGCTTCTCGGCCGCGATCCTCGAGGCCGCCGGCCTCGGCTTCCTCGGCCTGGGCGTCCAGGCGCCGATGGCCGAGTGGGGCACGATGCTGTCGTCGGCGCGCGACTACATCGTGCGCGCGCCCTGGGTGGTGACGCTGCCCGGGCTCGCGATCCTGGTCTCGGTGCTGAGCGTCAACCTGATGGGCGACGGCCTGCGCGACGCGCTCGACCCGCGCCTGAAGAGGGTCTCGTGATGCTGGAGATCCGTGACCTGCGCGTGCGCTTCGGCGCCTTCCCGGCGGTGGACGGTGTCGACCTCGATGTCGCGCCCGGCGAGGTGCTGGGCATCGTCGGCGAATCGGGCTCCGGCAAGTCGGTCAGCATGATGGCGCTGATGGGGCTGATCGACGCGCCCGGCGTCACCAGCGCCGCCTCGCTGCGCTTCGAGGACCAGGACCTGCTGGCGATGCCCGCGGCCGCGCGCCGACGGCTGGTGGGCAAGGACATCGCGATGGTGTTCCAGGATGCGCTGGCCTCGCTCAACCCGAGCTACACCGTCGGCCACCAGATCGAGGAGGTGCTGCGGGCCCACCTCGGCCTGCGCGGCGCGGCGGCGCGCCAGCGCGCGCTGGAGCTGCTGCAGCAGGTCGAGATCCCCGACGCGGCGAGCCGGCTGGGGGCCTATCCGCATGAACTCTCGGGCGGCATGAACCAGCGCGTGATGATCGCGCTGGCGATCGCCTGCTCGCCCAAGCTGCTGATCGCCGACGAACCGACGACGGCGCTGGACGTGACGATCCAGGCCCAGATCATGGACCTGCTGCTGCGCCTGCAGCGCGAGCGCGGCATGGCGCTGGTGATGATCACGCACGACCTCGCGGTGGTGGCGGAGATGGCGCAGCGCGTGGCGGTGATGTACGCCGGCCAGGTGGTCGAGACGGGCCGGCTGCCCGATGTCTTCGAGTCGCCGCGGCATCCCTACACGGCGGCCCTGCTGGCCGCGATCCCCGAGCACAACCGCGGCGGACGCCGCCTGCAGGCGCTTCCGGGCATCGTGCCGGGCGCGCTCGACCGGCCGTCGGGTTGCCTGTTCTCGCCGCGCTGCCCGCGTGCGCAGGACCGCTGCCGCGCGCAGCGTCCGGCGCTGGACGCCGGCGTGCGCTGCTTCTATCCGCTGAGCGAGGAGACCGCCGCATGAGCGCCGCGGACGACGCGCCGACGCCGGCGTCCTCGATGTCCGGGGCGGACGCGACGACAGGCGCTGCGCCGGTGCTGCAGGCGCGCGACCTGGCTCGCCACTACCGCGTGAGCCGCGGCTGGTTCGCGCCGGCCGCGACGGTGCGCGCGCTGGACGGCGTGAGCTTCGAGCTGGCGGCGGGCAAGACCCTGGCGGTGGTGGGCGAGTCAGGCTGCGGCAAGTCCACGCTGGCGCGGGCACTGACGCTGATCGAGGCGCCGAGCGCCGGCACGCTGCGCATCCATGGCCGTGATGCCGCCGACGCGGCCGCGCGCAAGGCCTTGCGGCGCGAGGTGCAGATGGTGTTCCAGAACCCCTACGCCGCCTTGAATCCGCGCAAGACCATCGCGTCGACGCTGGCGGAGCCGCTGGTGATCAACACGACGCTGGGCCGTGCCGAGCGGCGGGAGCGGATCGAGGCGCTGGCGGCCAAGGTCGGCCTGCGGCCGGAGCACCTGCAGCGCTACCCGCACATGTTCTCGGGCGGCCAGCGCCAGCGCATCGCGATCGCGCGGGCGATGGTGATGCAGCCCGGCATCGTGGTCGCGGACGAGCCGACCTCGGCGCTGGACCTGTCGATCCAGGCGCAGATCCTCAACCTGTTCATGGACCTGCAGGAGGAGTTCGGCACCGGCTACGTGTTCATCTCCCACAACCTGGCGGTGGTGGAGCATGTGGCCGACGAGGTGATGGTGATGTACCTGGGCCGCGCGGTGGAACACGGCGACAAGCGCCGCATCTTCGCGCGGCCGCTGCACCCGTACACGCAGGCGCTGATCAGCGCGACGCCGGCGCTGCGCCCGGCCGACCGCCGCCAGCGCATCCGCATCCACGGCGAGCTCCCGAGCCCGCTCAAACCCCCGACCGGTTGCGCGTTCCACCAGCGCTGCCCGCTGGCCCTCCCGCGCTGCGCCGAGGTCCGCCCCGAACTGCGTGAGCTGGACGGGCGGCTGGTGGCGTGTGATGTGATCTGAGCCTGCGATGGCGCGGGGGGAACGCGACTCAGCCCCCGTTCCAAGTCAGCAATTCGACTGGTCGATGCGATTGCCGATCCGAGCGGGTCCAAGTGAAATGACGTCCCCTTCGTTCCGACAGGTGACCTCATGCCCCTCCGTACGCCCGAGATCTCTACCCCGCCCTTGAGCCGTCCCTACCGACCGCGCCTCGAGGCGACACCCATAATCGTCTCGCCTGAAGGAGCCGATATGGAAGCCAGCGACCACGAACTCACCGTCACCCTCTCCGAGTTCAAGAAGCAGACGGCGCTCGTCCTGGACGCCGCCAACCATCGGCCGATCACCGTGCTTCGCAACGGCCATGCGGCCTTCTACGTGATGGATCCCCTCCTGTACGAGGCCATCATGGACGACCTCGCGGACCAGGCCACCTACAAGAAGACGATCGAGCGCCTCGCGGACAAGTCCACGCTGATCGAGGTCGACCTTGACGAACTCTGAACCGCCACCGGGACCCCGCCCGTATGGCCTGCGCTTCCTTCCGCAAGCCTGGGATGAATGGCGGGCGCTGGACGGATCGATTCGCCAAGCGCTCAAGGGCTTGCTGATCAAGCGACTGCATCGTCCTCATGTGCCGGGGTCGGCGCTGAAGGGCGAGCTCTCCGGCCTCTACAAGATCAAGCTGCTGCGGCAAGGCATCCGCCTCACTTACGGCGTCGAAGACGGCCTGCTGATCGTCATCGTGTTTTGCGTCGGCAAACGGGAAGGCGCCTTGGCCTACCGCATGACGCTGGTCCGCCTCAAGCAGGCGAGAGGGGCGGGCAACGGGCTACCGCTGAAGCCAGCGCCCGCATAACCCGGTGTTATGGTCCAACCGCCCCATTTCAGTTGTGACCGTCGCGCCCGCGTTTCGACAATGCGCCGGCTAGCCCTCCCCCCGATGCGCCCTGCCCTTTCCCTCTCGCTGGCCGCGTGGCTGCTCGCGGCACTGCCCGTCGTCCAGGCGGCCGATGCCGCCGCGCCCAAGCCGCTGGTCTACTGCACCGACGCCAGCCCCGAGGGCTTCGATCCCGGCCTGTGGGATTCCGCCAGCACCAACAACGTCAACAACCAGATGTTCCAGGGGCTGGTCCGCTTCGAGCGCGGCGGCACCGCGCTGCAGCCGGCGCTCGCCACCGCCTGGACCATCAGCCCCGACGCCCGCGTCTTCACCTTCACGCTGCGCGAGCACGTCCGCTTCCACACCCGGCCGTGGTTCACCCCCACACGGCCGATGAACGCCGACGACGTGCTGTTCACCTTCGGCCGCTTCCTCGACCGCGAGCACCCGTTCAACAAGGCCTTCCCCGCCAACTTCGTCTATCCGCAGAACCTGGGCCTGGCCAAGGCGATCACGAAGATGGAGAAGCTCGACGACCGCACCGTCCGCTTCACCCTCGCGCAGCCCAACGTCACCTTCGTCACCTGGTTCGCGATGGCCTTCGCCGGCATCCAGTCGGCCGAGTACGGCGCCCAGCTGCTGCGCGAGGGCAAGGCCGCGCAGATCAACCGCCTGCCCATCGGCACCGGCCCCTACCGCTTCCGCAGCTATGCCAAGGACGACGTCGTCCGCATGGAAGCCAACCCCGACTACTGGGGCGAACCGCAGAAGACGCAGAAGCTGATCTTCACCATCAGCCGCGAAGCCGCGGTGCGGGTGCAGAAGCTGCTTGCCGGCGAATGCCAGATCACCTCGCCGCTGCGCGACATCGACGTCGCCGCCATCGACCGCCATCGCGAACGCATCCGGCTCGAGAAGATCCAGGCGCTCAACATCTCCTACCTGTCCTTCAACCTGCGCAAGCCGCCGACCGACAACCGGCTGGTGCGTGAGGCGCTGGACATCGCCGTCGACCGCGACGCGATCTTCCGCGCGCTGTTCCCGCGCGGCGACGCGATGCAGGCGGTCAACCCGTTCCCGCCGGCCATCCCCGGCTACAACCGCGCGCTGAAGAACGAGTACGACCCCGAGCGCGCCAAGGCCTTGCTCCGGCAGGCCGGCTTCCCGGACGGCCTGGACATCGACCTCTGGGCGCTACCCGTCACGCGCCCGACCAATCCCAATGGCCAGCTGATGGCGCAGCTGATCCAGCAGGACTGGGCCCGGATCGGCGTGCGCGCGCAGATCCGCACCTACGAATGGGGCGAGTACCTCAAGCGCGCCAACGCTGGCGAGCACTCGGTCTACATGAGCGGCTGGTCCGGCGAGAGCGGCGACGCCGACGACTTCCTGACGCCCAACCTCAGCTGCGCCACCAACAAGTCGGGCGTCAAGTTCTGCAACCCCGAGTTCGAGCGCCTGATCGACGCGGCCCGCGCCACGCCCGACCAGGCGCGGCGCATCGCGCTCTACGAGCAGGCGCAGGTGATCTTCAAGCGGGAGCGCCCGTGGATCACGATGGCACACTCGACGGTCTACATCCCCACCAGCAAGGACCTGCGCGGCTTCAGGATGCAGCCCAACGGCGGGGTGGTCTTCGAGAACGTCTACCGTGAATAAGCCTGCTCTTCCTCTTCGCGCGCCGGCCCGAGCGCCGGGCCGCCCCCGGCCGGGCCGGGCCCCCTCGGGGGGCCGGACGACGTATTCGTCGGACGGGGGGCCGACATGAGGCTTCGTCACATTGAAGTCTTCCACGCCATCATGCAGGCCGGCACGATCAGCGGCGCGGCGCAGCTGCTGCACATCTCGCAGCCGGCCGTGACGAAGGTGCTGCAGCACTGCGAGCTGCAGCTGGGCATGCCGCTGTTCGACCGCGTGCGCGGCAAGCTGTATCCGACGCCGGAAGCGCAGCGGCTGTTCGTCGAGATCGACAAGCTCAACCGCGACCTCGTCGCCATCCGGCGCCTGGCGGCCAACCTGCGCGGCGGCGAGTCCGAATCGCTGCGCCTGATGGCCACGCCGACGCTGGGCGCCGCGGTGATTCCGGCGGCGATGACGCACTGGGCGCAGGCCTTCCCGCGCAGCCGCTGCCAGCTCAGCACCAACCACACCCGCGAGATCGTCTCGGCGCTGCTGCTGGGCGAAGCCGACCTGGCGCTCAGCCTGCAGGACCCGCGCCATCCCGGCATCAAGGCCGAGGTGCTGGCCAGCGGCACGATGATGGCGCTGTGCCCGGTGCAGGGCCCCGAGGCGCAAGGCAGCGGCCCGCTGCCGCTGGAGGAGATCCAGTCCGAGCTGATCGCGATGGCCGAGGACGACCCGCTGGGCCACATGCTGCACAACGCCAGCGAGGCCGAGGGCCGGCACCTGGACAGCCGCATCACCGTCCAGACTTACCAACTCGCCCGCGCGCTGGTGGAGGCGGGCGTGGGCATGACCGTCGTCGATCCGTTCACCGCCGCGTCGGCCGACCCGACCCGGGTCAAGGTCCGGCCGCTGGCGCCGCCGATGGCCATCCACCTCTACCTGCTGACCTCCGCCAGCGCGCCGCTGGCCCAGGCGGCGCGCCGGCTGGTCACCTACCTGCGGGACGCGGCCCGCGCCAACCTGGACAGCCTCGCCGGATGAATGCCATTCCCTGCGAAGAGATCGCGGCGCACACCGAGTTCCGCTCGCTGCTCACCATCCCCGGCATCGCGGTGGACCTGCGCTACGCGACGCCGGACAACTTCGTCGGCCGCAACGTCTACGGCGGCCTGGACTGCGCCTTCCTGCGCCGCGAGGCCGCCGATGCGCTCGGCGAGGCGGCCGCCTGGCTGGGCCGCCACTGCCCCGGCCTGACGCTGGTGGTGCTGGATGCGCTGCGACCGCAGCGGGTGCAGGAAGCGCTGTGGGCCGAACTGGAGGGCACGCCGCTCACCAAGTACCTGGCCCATCCGGCGCGGCGCTCGATCCATTCATTCGGCATGGCCGTCGACGTGACCCTGCTGGACGACCAGGGCCGCGAACTCGACATGGGCACCGGTTTCGACGAAATGACGCCGGCATCCCATCCCGAGTTCGAGGCCGAGCAGCTCGCCGCGGGCGGCCTCACCGCGGACCAGCTGCGCCATCGCGGCTGGCTGCGCGCGGCGATGCGCCATGCCGGCTTCCAGACCATCACGACCGAGTGGTGGCACTTCGACTTCGGCGACCGCGAGCGCGTGCGCCGCGAACTGCCGCTGGTGCTGTGAGCGGTGGCCGGCGTCGCTCGCGTGCTGCGACAGGCGCCTGAAACCCTCGTACGTCGCTGCTTCCGGAGATCCTCATGACCGCTTCCCGCCGCCACCTCCTCACCGGCGCCGCTGCGGCGGCCGCACTGGGCGCGCTGGGCGCGCTGTCGCCGGCGCGGGCGCAGACCGCCGCGCCGGCCCGCGCCGCACGGCCCAATGCCGCGCCAGAGCCGCTGCGCGCACGCCGACTGCGCCCCGGCGACACGATCGCGCTGGTCAGCCCCGCCAACGCGACCTATGAGCGCGAGCCGCTGGAGATCGCCGTCGAGTCGCTCGAGGCGCTGGGCTTCAAGGTCAAGCTCGGGGCCAACGTGCGCGGCCGTTACGGCCAGTTCGGCGGCACCGACGTGCAGCGCGCCGCCGACATCAACGACGCCTTCGCCGACGACGAGGCGGCCGGGATCCTGGCCCTGACCGGCGGGTCGGGATGCAACCGCATCGTCGACAAGCTGAACTACGCGCTGATCCGCCGCAAGCCGAAGTTCTTCGGCGGGTTCTCGGATCTGACCAGCCTGGTCAACGCGATCCACAAGCAGACGGGGTTGATCACCTTCCACTGCCCGGTCGCGGGCTCGGAGTGGAACGAGTTTTCGCTCCAGCATTTCCGCGCCGTGGCGATGGACGCGCAGGCCGACCTGCTGCAGAACCCGCAGGGCGAGCGCGGGGCCCACCTCGTCCAGCGCGAGGACCGCATCAGCACGCTGCGACCGGGCCTGGCGCGCGGACCGCTGGTGGGCGGCAACCTGGCGGTGCTGAGCTCGCTGGCCGGCTCGCCCTACTTCCCCGACACGCGGGGCGCGATCCTCTTCCTCGAGGAGGTCAACGAGTACATCTACCGCGTCGACCGCATGCTGTCGACGCTGCGGCTGTGCGGCGCGCTGGACCAGCTGTCGGGCGTGGTGCTGGGCAAGTTCACCCAGTGCGGGCCCGGCGATGGGAGCTACGGCACGCTGACGCTGGATGAGGTGTTCGACGACTACTTCCTGCCGCTCAACATCCCGGTGTACCGCGGGGCGATGATCGGCCACATCAAGCGCAAGTTCACCGTGCCGGTGGGGCAGCCGGCGGAAATGGACGCGACCGCGGGAACGGTGCGCTTGCTGTCGCCGGCGGTGAGCTGAAGACCCTCACCCTCTGCGCTCATTGCCGCGCCACCCAGTCGACCAGCGCGTCGATGGCGGGGCGCGCCTTCATCGCCTGCTCGTCGTTGACGATGGCGACGACGATCCAGGTCCGGCCGGTCGAGTCCGGCACGTAGCCCGCCAGCGCCACGACGTCGCGCAGCGTGCCAGTCTTCATGCGGGCTCGGCCCTCGGCCGCCGTGCCCTTCATGCGCCGCGCCAGCGTCCCGTCGACGCCCGCCACCGGCAGCGTCGCCAGCAGCTCCGGCCCGTGCGGCCCGCGCGCCGACGCCCCCAGCATCGCCGCCAGCTGCGCCGCAGTCGCCCGCTCGGTGCGCGACAGGCCTGAGCCGTTCTCCAGCGTCATGCCCGTGGTGTCGATCCGCTGCGCCGCGAACCAGTCGCGCACGACGCGCGCGGCGGCCTGGCGCGTGTCCTCGCCCGGCTGCGCCGCGGCAGCGCCCAGGCGCAGGAACAGCAGCCGCGCCAGCGCGTTGTCCGAAGCCTTCATCACCGGCCGCAGCAGCTCCGCCAGCGGGCGGTCGCGATGCTGGACCAGCACGCGCGCGCCCTCGGGCGTCGCGCCTTCGCGGATCTCGCCCGACAAGCTCCCACCCAACTCACCCCACAACTGGCGCAAGGCCTGCGCCGTCTCCCACTGCCGGTCCAGCACGTTCAGCGACTGCGTCACCTGGCAGCCGCGCGGGAACTCCCCCGCCAGCACCAGCCGGCCCCCACCGCCGGGCAAGGGCTCGAAGCGGGACGGCATCCAGCCGTCGTCCCAGTCCTTGCAGGGCTTGTCGTTGAGCCTCACCGCGCTGGTGTCGATCACCAGGGCGCCGAATTGCGGGAAGGGCCGCACCGTCAGCCCGCGCTCATCGGCGGCGAGGTCGTACTGCAGCAGGCTGCCGTTGAGGTGCAGCGCGTCGGGGATGACGTTGTAGGGAAATTCCGCCTGCTCGTCGAAGCGCGGCGCGTCGATGTCCAGCCGCGACGGGTTGAACAGGCCGCGGTCGACGACGATGCCGCCGGCCAGTTCGCGCACGCCATGGCGCTCCCGCAGCTCGCGCAGCATCGCCCACAGCGCGGGCCAGTCCAGGTCCGCGTCGGCCCCGCCCTTGAGCACCAGCGGCCCGTCGAGTCGCCCATCACGGACCTCGCCCGCGGCCAGCAGCTGCGTCTGCCCGCGGCTGCCCGGCCCCAGCCGGTCCAGCGCGACCACCGCGGTGATCGTCTTCATCGTCGAGGCGGGCGCCATCGGCCGGTCCGCGTTCAGGCGCAGGCCGGTGCCGGGCGCCTCCAGCGGATGGGCCACCACCGCCAGCGAGGCGGCCGGCACGCCGGCCTCGCGCAAGGCGGCCTGGACCGGCGCGGGCGGCGTGTCGATGAGGGTGGCGCAGCCGGTCGTGGCCAGCGCGGCGACCAGGAGAGCAAAGGCGGTGATCGATCGCATGAGGGGCGACTGTATCGGCCCGGCGCCTTTGCATTCCCGCAGGTTATGGACGCGCGACAAGCATTCATCGGGACGGAAGCAACAAATGGGTGAGGTTCCTAGGACCTTGAAATCGTCTCGTGCTTGAAGATCGTTCGCAGCTCGCAACAGGTCGATCGCCAATGGTCGCGCCTCCGTCGTTGGCGGCGTTGCAGGACGCCGGGTCCGGTTAACAAGGAGAAGGTCGTGAAACTGAATCAACTCGCTCGCTGTCTCGTGGTGGTGGGGCTGGGCGCCCATGCGGCGGCCTGGTCGCAGGAGGTCCAGAAGATGGAGCGGGTGGAGATCACCGGCTCGAGCATCAAGCGCATCCAGGACGAAGGCGCGCTGCCGGTGCAGACCATCTCCCGCCGGGACCTGGACCGCCAGGGCATCGTGTCTGCCGAGCAGCTGATCGCCACACTCTCGGCCAACGGCAACGGCCTGGACAACCTGGCCTCCAATGCCGACGTGGTCTCGGGCCAGGCGCGGGGCAACAACGGCGCGACCTCCGCCAACCTGCGCCTGCAGGGCGCCAACGCGACGCTGATCCTGCTGAACGGCCGCCGCATCGCCGCGCACGGCCTCAACGGCGGCGTCGTCGACCTGAACCAGATCCCGATGGCCGCCATCGAGCGCGTCGAGGTGCTCAAGGACGGCGCCTCCTCGACCTACGGCACCGATGCCGTGGGCGGCGTCATCAACTTCATCCTGCGCAAGGACTACCAGGGCCTGCAGGCCAGCGCCTTCACCGACGTGACCGAACACGGCGGCGGCAACATCTACCGCGCGTCGCTGACCGGCGGCGCCGGCAACATCGACAAGGACGGCTTCAACCTGCTGGCGGTGCTGTCGGTGACCGACAACAAGCGCCTGGACGGCTCGCAGCGCGATTTCGTCAACAGCTTCCAGCCCGATCGCGGCCTGTCGCCGGACACGCGCGGCACGCCCTTCGCGACGCTCTTCCTGCCCACGACGACGGGCACGACCATCCGCAACGTGCTGAGCCGCCCGGGCTCCAACGCCAACACCGGCCCGCTGTACAACGGCGCCGCGATCAACAGCGTCAACATCCTGGACCTGCCCGGCCAGGCCGGTTGCGCCTCGCAGCCGGGCATGGGGCCGTATGCGGAGAAGCTGTGGAACTCGGCCTCCGCCTCGCCGGCCAACCAGTTCGGCTGCGCCTGGGACACCGGACGCGCCGCGGTCATCCAGCAGCCGGTCAAGAACACCAACCTGGTCACCCGCGGCCAGCTCAAGCTCGGCGAGCACCTGCTGACCGGCGAGCTGCTGCTGGGCAAGTCGGAGTCGACCAAGTACTTCTCGCCCAACCAGATCAGCAGCGCCGCGTCGACCTCGACGCTGGGCCTGCCCAATGGGACGACCACGCGCAACCCCTTCGCCGACCTGGCCTATCCGTCCAGCGGTGCCGGCTACCAGCGGGTGTTCGACGCGCTGGTGGCGCAGTTCCCTTCGCTGGCCGCCAATCAGGGCCTGCCGATGACCTTCCGCTGGCGCTGCATGGAATGCGGCGAGCGCGCCATCGGCACCGACACCGACACCGGCCGCTACCTGCTGAGCCTGGACGGCCCGCTGCCCTTCCTCAAGGACTGGGACTACAAGGCCGGCGCCTCGCACGCCTACAGCAAGAGCACCTCGACGCTGGGCAGCGGCTATCACAACTACGTCGGCCTGGCCAACCTGATCAACACCGGCGTGCTCAACCCCTTCCTGCTGGCGGGCGAGTCGCAGACGCCGGCGGCGCTGGCGGCGCTCAACGCCATCTCGGCGGCGGGGACGGAGCTCTATGGCGGCAAGTACACGACCGACCAGTTCGACGCCACCGTGTCGGGCCCGGTCTTCAAGCTGCCGGCGGGCGAGGTGATGGCGGCGCTGGGCGTGGACTACCGCATCGAGAAGTACCGCTTCGACGGCAACACCTCGGTCAACACCAACGACATCAACACCTGGGTCTACAACGCGCCGTTCGACAACATCAACGCGCTGAGCGGCGTGAAGCGCAAGGTGGGCGCGATCTTCGGCGAAACCATCATCCCGATCGTCAAGAACCTCGACCTGAACCTGTCGGTGCGCTATGACAAGTACACCGGCTTCGGCAGCACGACCAACCCGAAGGCGTCGGTGCGCTACCAGCCGCTGGAGAGCCTGGTGTTCCGCGCCTCGTACAGCACCGGCTTCCGGGTGCCCACCTTCAACCAGCTGTTCAATGGCGTGACCGAGTCGCCCTACACCGGCGCCGGCGTGCCGGATCCGGCGACCTGCCCCGGCAACGTGGTGAGCAACGCGCCGGGCTGCCAGGCGATCACCTTCAACACGCTCTTCGGCGGCAAGCCGGACCTGCGGCCGGAGGAGTCGAAGATGTCCAACATCGGCTTCGTGTGGCAGCCCTCGCCGGCCTTCAACATGAGCGTCGACCTGTGGGACATCAAGCGCGACGGCCAGATCCAGAGCCTGACGCTGTCGCAGATCCTGAACAACTACCAGCTCTTCCCCGAGGCCTTCCTGCGTGACAGCACCGGCGCGCTGAAGATCGTCGACACGCGCTGGATCAACACCGGCGAGACGCGCACGCGCGGGCTGGAGCTGTCGATGCGCGGCAGCACGCCGCTCAACGGCGGCCGCCTGACGGCCGGCCTGGATGGCACCTACCTGCTGGAGAAGAAGTCCAAGCTGCTGGACAACGTGCCCTTCGGGCCGAGCGAGGTCGGCCGCTTCACGCGCTCGAGCGAGCTGGGCCTGCGCTGGAAGCACAGCGCCTACATCACCTACGCCTATGGCGACTGGGCCTGGTCGCTGCGCCAGCAGTACTCGACGGGCTACTACGGCTACGTGCCGCCGGGCATCGCCAACGGCAACGCGACGGCCCCGGCCTTCGACCCGTGGGTCAAGCCGTACTACCTGCACCACGTCAGCGTGGCCTACACCGGCATCAAGAACCTGACGATCACGGCCGGCATCAAGAACATCCTCGACCAGGACCCGCCGTTCGCGAACAGCTACGACAGCAACACCGGCTCGGGCAGCTCGTGGGAGCCGCGCGTCGCCGACCCGCGCGGGCGCTCGTTCACGCTGGGGCTGGACTACAAGTTCTTCTGATCGCTCCGATGGCCTGCCGCCTCGCGCGGCGGGCTCGGACACACGAAAGCCCGCCGGGGAACCGGCGGGCTTTTTTACGCCTTGCCGCCCAGTGCGGCCGAGGTCAAGGGGAAGATGCGCTGCACGCCCTGCTCCCGGATCGTGTGCAGGAATCGCAGGAGCGGACCGGTCGGTCGATCCAGCCCTTGCTCGTAGCGGCGCAGCAGCCGCGCTGTCGTGCTGAGCATGTTCGCGAAGACATAGAGGCTGAGGTCCGCCTCCTCCCGGATGGCCCGGACCTCGTCGGGCGTCAGCGGCGCCGGCGGTGCAATGCCGCACCACGCCAGGCGTTGGAAATGCTCACCGCTGACCAACCCGCAGGCGTGCATGCCGCGTCCGGTCTTCACCATTCGATCAATCGAGTCGTACTTGCGCTTGCGCATCACAGAGCACCTCCGTCAGAAATCCAGAATTGATTGCGGCATCCCGCTGAACGATGAAGCCATCGCGTTTGCCGGCGCCGGATCGTGCAATCCGCTTCTTGAAGAGTCCACTACCAAGATCTGCATCGATCAGGCCGCGTTCCATTTCAGCCACGGCACGGCAGAGATCACCGTCTGCGCATGCCCTGCTTGCGCCTCCACTTTTGAAAGCCTGGGACCAGATAGACGGCGCGAGCCATGTCGACCTCCTCGCATCTTCGCGAACGAGAAGAGTGCCAGGCCTTGCGTGCCAAGTCGTCGCCCTGAGGTCGGCCCTCCGATGGGGGCAACCTGCTCAGGCTTCGAGCGTTCTCGCGACCGGATCCAGCGTCACCGCGACACCAATCGGCAGCGGAAGGTTCGGCGACGCATGGCCGCTTGGCCAACCGGCAAGCACCGGCACGCCGAGCCCGCCGAAGTAATCGGCCAGCACCTCATCCGGCGAGTCCGCATCGCTGAAGCTGCCCAGCAGCACGGCCGTCAGCTGGTCGAGCGCGCCGCTCAGGCGCAGCTGGCACAGCAGGCGATCGATCTTGTAGGGGTCCTCCCCGACGTCCTCGAGGAACAGCACCGAGCCCCGCAGGTCCGGCATGAACGGCGTGCCCAGCAGCGCCACGAGCACCGCGAGATTGCCTCCCGTGAGCACGCCGCGAACGGGTGCCGTCCCGCGATTCAGCGGGTGCGGTGCGAGCGCAGGCCCAAGCCGCTCTCCTTCCCGCAGACCCCGCCGCAGCCGCTGCGCGAGCGCGACGGCATCGGCCCATCCGGACTCCCCCTTGCACCAGTCCGAGGCCGGCATCGGCGCATGCCAGCTGGCGAGGCCCTCCTGCTGTCGCAGCGCCATCAGCGCCGTCAGGTCGCTGTAGCCGATCAGCGGCTTCGGGAAGCGGCGCAGCAGCGCGCGATCGATCCGGTCCAGCAGCCGCATGCAGCCGTAACCGCCGCGCAGGCCGATGACGGCGTCGACGTCGGGATCGGCCAGCGCGGCCTCCAGGTCGTTCAGCCGCCGGTCGTCGTCCGCCGCGAGATGGCCGAGGAACGCGGGACCCGCGCAGCCCGGGAACACCTTCGCGCGAAAGCCCAGCCGCTCGATCATCGGCACGACCTGATCGAGCCTGCCTTCGCGCGGCGGACCGGCGGGGGCGATGATGCCGAGGCAGGCGCGCTCGGGCAGGGGAGGCAGCAGCATGGGGGTGGAAGGCATCACGATCAACCGTCGAGTTCAGGCCTCGAGCCACGCCGCCATCCGCGCGTCGATCGCGGCGCCGAGCGCCGGGATGCGCCACGTCGTCGGGCAGCGGGAATCGGGAGCGTAGCGCGACCCGAGGCTGGTCAGCAGCGCGATCAGGTAATGGCGCCGGCGCGGCGCGATGCCGCGCACGATGCCGGCATCGGACGCGTAGTTCTCCGTGTTGCCGGTCTTGTGCGCGAACCAGACCTCGCCGCCGGCCGCGAAGCGCCGCAGGTCGCCGGGCAGCGACACCTCGCCCGCCTGCAGCGATCCGTCCGGCTGCAACCACCGCGACGGCAGCCGCGCCGGCAGGCCCGGCACCCAGCCCGGCACGCCCGCCAAGGCGCCACTCGACAGCACCTGATGCAGCGCCTGGTCCTGCAGCGCATGCATCGCCTGATTGCGGCTCTCGGGCGACAGCCGCGGCGCGTCGGCCGCCAGCCAGGGCGCGCGGGGCGCGGTCGGGTCCAGCCACCAGAGCAGGCGCACCGTGTCCCACGCCGTCATCTGGATCTGCCCGACGCCGGACCCCGCCGCGTTGCCCCAGCCGCCCTCGGCCGTCGTGTTGGCCAGGCGCAGCGTCGTCAGCCCGAGCGACGCGAACAGCGCATGCAACTCGTTGCGCACCTCGCGTCCGCCGTCGCGACGGATCGCACCGGCCGCATGCATCAGCGTCACCAGCGCCGAGGTCGCCTCGTTGCTGCTCCAGGTGACCATGTCATAGGCCCAGTCGGCCACCACGCGCTCGCGGCCGCCGTATTCCAGCGACTGCCACCAGCCAGCGCGTCCCTGGTCGACCAGCCGCCCGATGCCGACCAGCACCATCAGCTTCAGCAGCGACGCCGGATAGGGCGCGACCACGCGGCCGCCGCCCTCGCCCGCGGCGCCCGCGAGCGGCACCCAGTCCATCGCGGACCAATCCGAGCCCGGGCGCCACGCGATCGAGTTCCCGTCGGCATCGCGCTGGTCCGCCAGGAAGCGCAAGTTGCGCACCGGCCCGCCATCGGCCGGCAGCTCGGCGATCAAGCCCTGCGGATGCTCGCGCGAGAACGCCACGTTCGCCCACACCGGCGGTCCCGACTCGGGGAAGGCCGCGACGGCCAGGTCGATGCTGGGGAAGTGCCGGATCGGTCGCCCCTCGTCCTGCGGATCCAGCGTCGCGCCGAAGTCCTGCGCCAGGACCGCCTCGCGCAAGGCCTGGGCCAGGGCGGCTTGGGTCAACGGCTGTGCGGGACGAGCGCCCGGACGAAGCGGCGCGCGGCGGTCCGCCGGCGCGGCGGGCGATGGCGCCGTGGGCGAGGGCGCGGTGCGTCCGTCCGTCACCGCGAGCCCTCAGGCAGCACGCAGCTGCAGCCCGTCCAGCGCGATCGGGCTGGGTTTGCCGGAAACCAAGTCGGCCACGATGCGGGCCGAGCCGAAGGAGAAGGTGAAACCCAGGGCGCCATGGCCGACATTCAGCCACAGCCCGCGCAGCGGGGTCTCGCCCAGCATCGGCGCGCCAGACGGCGTGGCCGGCCGCAGCCCGGCCCAGGGCACCGCGCGGTCGTAGTCGGCGGCCTTCGGGAAGGTCTCGCGCACATTGCGCTGCAAGGCCGCCAGGCGCTTGGGATCGATGCGGGTGTCCTCGCCGACCAGGTCGACCATCGCCGCCACGCGCAGCTGCTGACCGATGCGGGCATAGAGCGTCTTGCGTTCGAAGTCAGTCACGCTGACCGTCGGCGGACGGTGCACGCCGTTGATCGGCGCGGACAGGCTGTAGCCCTTGAGCGGATACAGCGGCAGCCGCAGGCCGACCAGTTCCGCCAGCGCCGCGCTCTGCAGCCCGGCCGCCAGCACGACCCCGCCGGTCGCCAGTTCGCCCTGGTCGGTGCGCAGCGCGACGACGCGCTCGCCCTCGACGACGAAACCGGTCGCATGCGCCTGCAGCCGTCCCTGGAAATTCGGATGCCGCGCGAGGCGCTCGCCCAGCTGGACGCTGAGCGCGTGGCAATCGGCCACGGCCTCGCCCGCGGTGAAGATGCCACCCGCGAGCCAGTCCGCGCCGCCATCGCCCAGCGCGGGTTCGATGGCGAGGCATTCGTCCCGGGTCAGCGCGCGTTCCGGTCCGCCCGGCGCGCGCGCGGCCACGCGGGCGAATTCCTCGGCCTTCCGGTAGACGACCAGCTTGCCGGGCGTGCGCAGCTCGATGGCGTCGAGCGCCGCGTGGCGTTGCAGCTCGCCGAAGCATTGCTGGCTGAAGGCGCCCAGTTCGAGCAGGCGCTCGGTGGTGCGCTGGTTGATCGGACCGCGGCAGTGGGCGAGGAAGGCGGCCAGCCAGCGCCACTGCGCGGCGGTGCCATCGGGCTTGAAGCGCAGCGGGCCGTCGGGGTCCAGCAGCCAGCGCAGCGCCTTCAGCGGCACGCCGGCATCGGCCAGCGGCGACACGTAGCGGTAGCTGAGCTGCCCGCCGTTGGCCCGGCTCGCGCCGGTGGCGAGCGCGGCCTCGCGCTCCACCAGCGTCACCCGGTGCCCCGCCTCCGCCAGGGCCCAGGCGGTGGTGACGCCAACGACGCCGCCACCGATCACCACGAGTTGCTTCATCCCGGACGAATTCATTCTTGAATGGTCCGGGAGGGTACGGATTCGCGCCGCCCTCAGCCAATGAAAGCGAGGCCGCCACCCATAACCCTGTTGAATGCGCGCAAATGCGGTGCCAGCGGGTGGCAGCGCAGTGACGGCGCGGTGACAGACAACGCGCCAACCGGGTTACTCCCTCTCCCCGCCGCGTGCGGGGAGAGGGCGGGGGTGAGGGGTCTTTCGATCTGCCGCAGCGCTACGGCGAGAACCCCCTCACCCTGCCCTCTCCCCCTCCCGGGGGGAGAGGGAATGATGCGGGCGCGAGGGGTGTCGAGAGAGGGGATGAATCCCAGGCGAAGGGACCAGACGGAGACGTCGGTCAGGCCAGCACGGCTGCCATCGCGTTCGCGGTGGCTTCGACATTGCGGGTGTTCAGGCCGGCGATGCACATCCGGCCCGAGCGCAGGATGTAGACGCCGAATTCCTCGCGCAGGCGGTCCACCTGCTCCGGCGTCAGCCCGGTGTAGCTGAACATGCCGCGCTGCGTCAGGAAGTAATCGAAGTTGCGCCCCGGAATCTTGGCCGTGATGACCTCGAACAGCGCGTTGCGCATCGCCAGGATGCGCTCGCGCATCTCCTCGACCTCGCCCTCCCACAGCGCGCGCAGCGCCGGGTCGCCCAGCACCTTGGCCACGACCTGGCCGCCATGCATCGGCGGGTTGGAGTAGTTGCGGCGGATGGTGAACTTCAGCTGGCCCAGCACGTTGGCCGCCTGCGCCGCGTCCGGGCACACGACCGACAGCGCGCCGCAGCGCTCGCCGTACAGGCTCATGTTCTTGGAGAAGCTGTTGGCGACGAAGAAGCTCAGCCCCTCGGCGGCCAGCGCGCGGATCGCGAAGGTGTCCTGCTCCAGCCCGTCGCCGTAGCCCTGATAGGCCAGGTCCAGGAAGGCGATCAGCTCGCGCTCCTTCAGCACCGGGATCAGCGCGTCCCATTGCGACTGCGACAGGTCCACGCCGGTCGGGTTGTGGCAGCACGCATGCAGCAGCACGATGCTGCGCGCAGGCGCCTCCGCCAGCGCCTGCAGCATCGCGTCGAAGCGCAGGCCGCCGGTCTTGGCGTCGTAGTACGGGTAGCTGCGGCACTCCAGCCCCGAGCCCTCGAAGACGGCGCGGTGGTTGTCCCAGGTCGGGTCGCTCAGGTAGATGGCGCTGTCGGGGAAGTAACGCTTGATGAAATCCGCGCCCACCTTCAGGCCGCCCGACGAGCCCACGCCCTGGATGGTCGCCACCCGGTTGCTCTTGAGCGCCTCGCTGTCGGCGCCGAACAGCAGCTTCTGCACCTCGGTGCGGAAATTGGCGGCACCTTCCATCGGCAGGTAGGGCCGGGCGCCGGCCTGCTCCACCACGGCCAGCTCGGCCCGGCGCACCGAATCGAGCATCGGGATGCGGCCGTCGTCGTCGAAGTAGATGCCGATGGACAGGTTGATCTTCTGCGTGCGCGGGTCCTTCTGGAAGGCCTCGTTCAGGCTGAGGATGGGATCGCCCGCGTAGGCGTCGACGTGCTGGAACATGCTGGGAACTCCAGGTTGGACAAACGGCGGCGGCCATTATCCCCAGCCGGACCCCGCCGCACCGCAACAGCCCCGCCGCCGGCGCACCGGTACAGCACGACGACAATGCCGGCTTCGCATCACCTGCCCCACCGAATCACATGATCACCGACTTCAACGCGCGTGGCGCCGCCTGCCTGCCGGGCCACCTGGGCATCGAGATCGTCGAGGTCGAGAAGGGCCGCGTCCACGCGCGGCTGCCCGTGCGTCAGCAGGTCATGGCGCCCAACGGCTACCTGCATGCCGGCAGCGTCGTCACGCTGGCCGACACCTGCTGCGGGTACGGCTGCATCGCCTCGCTGCCGGACGGCGCCAGCAACTTCACCACCGTCGAGCTCAAGTCCAACCACCTGGGCACCGCCCGCGACGGGGTCATCGAATGCACCGCCGTGGCCGTGCACATGGGCCGCACGACGCAGGTCTGGGACGCGACCGTCAGCCACGAGGGCAAGACGATCGCGCTGTTCCGCTGCACGCAGATGGTCCTGTATCCGAAGGCTTGAGCCCTCCCGGAATCAGCGACGGGATCGTCAGAGCGCCTTGCCGCTGCCGATGGCCATCACCAGGCGCGTGACCAGCACGAGCTTGGGCGCGATGGCGTCGATGACGACGAACTCGCTGTCGCTGCTGTGCGCGCCGTAGCCGCGCACGCCCAGGCCCTCGATCACCGGCGCCTTGGTCGCCAGCGCCGCATAGGCCGCATCGGTGCCGCCGCCGGTGGGGCGGTCACGCACGACCAGCTCCAGCTTCTGCTCGTCGGCCAGCGCCTTGGCCTTGGCGGCCAGCGCGCGCGAGGCCTCCGTCGCCTGCAGCGGCGGCCGGCGGCGGTCGAAGCTCAGCGTGATCTCCGACTCCGGCAGCAGCTTGTTCTGGATGCGCTTGCGCAGCTCGGCCTCCATGCCGTCGAAATCGGCGACGCGGTCCGCCCGCGCGTCGCCGTTGGCCTCGGCCCGCTCCGGGATCGCGTTGCGGACCGAGCCCGCCTTGGCCATCGTCCAGTTCAGGTGCTTCCCGTTCTTCGGGTCGGACAGGTCGCGGGTCTGCATGATCTGGTGGGCCATCTCGTACAGCGCGTTGACGCCCTTCTCCGGCGCCGCGCCCGCATGCGACGAGCGCCCCTTGACCTTCAGGTCCACCGAGGCGATGCCGCTGGTGGCCAGGCGCACCGTGTCCGGCGTCGTCGGCCCGCCGCCGCCCTCGAAGGACAGCACCGCGTCGTGCTCGCCGCCCAGCCGGGTGATCAACGCGTTCGATCCGGGCGAGCCGATCTCCTCGTCGCCGTTGATCAGCACGGTGATCTCCGCGTAGTCCTTGAAGCCGACCGCCTTGAGCATCGCCAGCGTGTGGAGGATGGTCGCCACGCCCTGCTTGTCGTCGGCGATGCCCAGGCCGTAGGCATGGTTGCCGTCGATGCGGAAGGGCTGCTGCTTCAGGCCGCCACGCTGGTAGACGGTGTCCATGTGCGCGATCAGCATCACGCGCTTGCCGGTGGCGCTGCCGCCCTTGAACGACGCGCGCACGATCTGGCCCACCTTGGCCGGGCCGTCGCCGGCGTCGGAGGTCGGCGACGCGATGGTCGTGTCGGGATCGATCAGCTGCACCTGCCCGCCGAGCTCGCGCAGCCGCTGGGCGATGAGGCCGGCGATGCGGTCCAGGCCCTGGCGGTCGGAGCTGCCGGACTCGATCTCGACGAGTTGCTGCAGCGTCTTCATCAGATGGGGCTGCTCCCTGGCGGCCAAGGCCTGCAGCTCGGGCACGGTCTGCGCCTGGACGCCGAGGGCGGCCATCGCGGCCAGGGCGAGCGCCGCGCGGCGCCAGACGGGGAAGGAAGCCAGCATCGTCGAGGTCTCCGATCGGTGGGGTGCTTGTCGTCGCCGCTCCCTCGGGGGAGCGAAGGAAGGGCCGATCCTATCGGCAGACCGCTCCGCCGTCCGCGCTGAAAGTGTTTCGTGTGCGGAGCGACGCAAGCGCTCGCGGCATCCCTGGCGGCGTCACCGATGCGCTGAGGCCCTTCAGCCGTCGCGGCGGCCCTGGCGGCCGGGCGCGCGTTGAGGCAGGCTCGCGCTCATGCCATCGACACCCTCGCCCGTGGGCCGCTCCCCTGTCACGGATTTCCCGCGCCCGGCACCGGCACGGCGCCGACGGCTCGGGAGCGTCGTGCTGGTCCTGGCCCTGGCCACCGGCCCGGCGCTCGGCGACGACGTCCGCCGCAATGTCTTCGACGATCCCTTCGTCCAGTTGACGTCGGCGATCCCGCCTTCGGTGTGCCCGGTCCCGGCGGGCCCGCTGCTCACCGAGGCTGAAGCCCGGGCCCAGGCCCACGGTCGCATCGAGCGCGGCACGAGCTGCTTCCAGAGTGGCCGCTGCCGCCTGCCCAACGCCTATCTCTACGACAAGGAAATCATGCCGCGGGTGCAGAAAGCCATCGCCGCGGACGGCCGTTTCGCCGCCACGACCAGCGTCTGGGCGCTCGGCCAGCGGCGTTGGATCTGGCTGCAGGGCTGCGTGCGGAGCGCCGGGGACGCCGCGGCGCTGGAAGCGCTGGTGAAGCAGCTGGACGATGTCGAGGCCGTCATCAACGAGCTCCAGGTCGTGCCGGGCGGACCGGCCGCGGCGGCCTCTCACTGAACCGGCGGTGGAGGCGCCTGCGTCAGCCGCCGGCCTCGAACGCCGGATTTCAAGCCTCCAGCCATTCGATCCACCGGCCATGGGGGTGGGACCACGCCAGCGCCCCGGTCCGCGGCTCGCCGCCATCGGCCCACTGCAGCGTCCACAGGGTGCTGCTGCCCGGCGACTCGCCCGGCGGACAGTCGGGCGGCGACGGCAGCGGCGCCAGCTTGCCGATCTCGCCGCTGATCCAGGCCAGGCCGCGCTCGCGGACCAGGCGTTCGATGCGCTCGACGTGCGCGCGAAAGGCCTCGGCGTCGAAGTAGGCCAGCACCCAGACATTGACGAGCACCGGCGTGACGCCGGCCGGCAGGTCCGCCATCCAGCGCTCGAGCACTGACAGGCCGTCCGCCGAGCGGACCAGCGGCACCGGATGCCGCCGCGCATCGGCGAGCGCACGGTCCAGGCGCTCGCGCCGGGCGGCGTCGCCGGGCCACAGGCAGGCGCGCAACCAGCGAGCGGCGGTTTCGTCGGCGGGGTCGGCCGGGTTCAGGTCGACGCCCATCCGCCGCGCCGCCCGCCAGCACGGCGCGCCCAGCAGGCCGGTGGGGCGTTCGCCGCGCCAATGCGTCCGGATCACCGGCGCGTCGGGGCTCGCGCCCGGCGTGACCTCGACACCATCGTCATAGGCATAGCGGTCGACGCCCAGGTTCAGGCCGGCGCTGCAACCGAAGTCGAACAGCGCGAGTTCCACCGGCGCCGACGTCGTCCCGCCCAGCCGCGTCGCGAGCGCCTGCAGGGCCGGCCGCAGCACCGCGCAGCGACCGGTCTCGTTGGTCTGCGTCGTGCGGGTGCGGATCAGCGCGCGCAGCGCCGGGTCCTCGCGCTGGATGAAGTCCCGCAGCGTCGCCGGCAAGGCGTCGTCGGGCGCGCGCGTCCCGCCGACGCTGGCGTAATACGCCGCCAACGGATGCGGATCGCCCGCGAGGATCCGCTCATGCAGCGCCGCCAGCAGCAGCACGGGCAGGCGCTGCGTCGAGGGCGCCTCCAGGAGCAGGCCCATCAGCGCGGCATCGCCGCCGATAACCGTCGCGAGGGCGCGGTACAGCGGGTCATCCTGGCCGTCGATCTCGGCGAAACGGGCGAAGTGGTGGGCGATGCGCCCGAGTGCGTCTTCCATGGCGATGGACTCCAGGCCGTCGTGCGCGGCCAGAATGTCGGCCATCCGACAAATCCGCGTTGCCGGATCGGTCCGGTCGCGGCCGGCCTCCCCGAACGCTGAGGCCGCTCAGCCGCCCAGCGCCGCCTCGATCTCGCCGCGGATCGCCGCCGGCGCGTCGTTCGGCGCGAAGCGCTTGAGCACCTGCCCATCGCGCCCGACCAGGAACTTGGTGAAGTTCCACTTGATGCCCTGCGTCCCCAGGATCCCGGGCTTCTCGCCCTTGAGCCACTGCCACAGCGGATGCGCCTCACCGCCGTTGACCTTGACCTTGGCCATCATCGGGAAGCTGACCCCATAGTTCAGCTGGCAGAACGAGGCGATCTCCTCATTGCTGCCGGGGTCCTGGCCGCCGAACTCGTTGCTCGGGAATCCGACGATCACCAGCCCGCGGGCCTGGTAGTCGCGCCACAGGTCCTCCAGGCCCTTGAACTGCGGGGTGAAACCGCACTCGCTGGCGGTGTTGACGATCAGCAGCACGCGGCCGCGGTACTGCGACAGCGCGACCGGCTCGCCAGCGATGCTGACGGCGTCGAAGTCGAAGGCAGTCTTGCCATTGGCGCTCATGGGGGACCTCCTCGTTGGGGCCGGGTGGGCCGGGGTGCATCCTAGCGCGGCGCGGCGGATCAGGCGCGGTGGCGCTCCAGGGCCGCCAGCATCGCCGCTCCCAGGATCGCCGCACCGCCCAGCGCCGTCTTGCCGTCCAGCGTGCCGCCGCCCAGCAGCAGCGCCGAGATCGCCGCCACCGGGACCTCGGTCAGCATCACGACCGCCGTGACGTTCGCCGGCAGCCGCGCCGCGCCGTACTGCAGCGACAGGTTGGAGACGAAGAACAGCAGCGCCATGCCCGCCAGCGGCAGCAGCCAGATCGCGCCCGGCAGCGAGGGCCAGGGCGCCAGGCCGTGGCCCGCCATGGCGATGGCCGACAGGCCCGCCACCAGCACGCCGCCGGTGAACATCGCCAGCGCCCGCGCCCCCGGGCTGCGGGCGGCCTCGCGGCGCAGCATCACGTTGTTGAACGCGAAGGTCATGCCGCCCACCAGCCCCAGCACGTCCGGCAGGCTGGACGGCACCGGCCAGCCGCCGTCCGCGGGCGCCAGCACGGCCAGCGCGCCCCCCAGCGCCAGGGCGATCCGCAGGCCCGCCATCGCCGTCAAGGGCTCGTGCAGGACCACCCGCGCCAGCAGCACCGCCCACAGCGGCATCAGGTAGAAGAGCAGCACGACCCGCACCACGTCGCCGGTCGACACGCCCCAGTTGAAAGCGGTGTTGGTCATCCCGGCCGCCAGCGTCACCACCCACAGGCCGGGGGAGCGCAGCCATTCGGACACCGCCCCGCGCTGGCTCAGCAGCACCACCGCCCAGGACAGCGCGTACATGATCACCGTGGTCCAGAGCGGGTGCATGCCCGCCCCCTCGAATTGACGGAAAGGCCACCAGGACAGCCCCCAGATGGTGGCGTTGAGCATCAGGGCGAGGATCGGCATGCGGGAACGGCGGCGGGAGCCAGGGGACAGAGGGAAGGGACAGGGGTGGGGCTTGCGCAACAGTCCCCGGGTCGGGACTTGGAACCGGCTCGCGGCGCGGCCAACAATGCCCAGGGTTTGTAGCATGGCGCAAGGACTGACCCTGCCCTCCAATCGGGGCGCCGTGCGCCTGTCATGCACGCGGCCTACCCTGTCGCGTGTGACCCGTCCACCAAACTAGGGAGAGCTTCTCTTGGATCACCTGGCCTGTTTCGCCCCCGAGGATCTGCAGTCCAACCCCGGGCCCGACCTGCAGGGCTACCACTGGCGCCTGCTGGCCCAAGGGGACTCCTGGTTCTCCACCGCCCAGGCCAAGCTCAGCGCGCATGCGAACCTGCTCCAGGAACTGGTGCTGACCAAACCCGCCGTCGCGATCAACTGCGCCGGCCAGCGCGAAAGCCTGTCCAAGGTGGTCGAGCTCGAATCCGCGCCGGACTTCGTGCGCCTGCTGACGGCGCCGGAATCGCCGGTGTGGGACGGCATCCTGCTGTCCGTCGGCGGCAACGACCTGATCAAGGCGGCGCAGACCCCGACCCAGATCGACGGCGCCGAGGTGCCGCTGCACCTGCGCCTGCTGCGCCGCCAGACCGAATGGGGGCCGCCGTCGGCGGGGGTCGGCCGCTACTTCTCGGAGCCGGGCTGGGCGACCTACGCGGACTACCTGAAGGCCAACCTGCGTCATCTGCTGACGCTGCGCGACCAGGGGCCGTCCGCCGGCAAGCCGGTGTTCATGCACTGCTACGCAGTGCCGATGCCGCGGCCGGCCGGCGCGGAGGATGCGGGCCACGGGCCGTGGCTGTATCCGGCGCTGAAGGCCTACGCGATCCCGGCGGCCGACTGGGCCGCGGTCAGCCGGCTGATGGTGATGCACCTGGCGCAACTGCTGAAGTCGCTGATGGCGGACAAGGAGCAGTTCCCGGGACTGTTCGTGTTCGATTCGACCGCCGTGCCGCTGGCCGCGGCCGCGCCCGGTGCCAGCGGCATCAGCGGCGACTGGCACAACGAGATCCACCTCAACCACAGCGGCTGCCTGAAGATCGGCCGCGCGTGGTCGGAGCACATCGAGCAGGTGCTGACCACCGGCGGCCTGGTCGTCGAGACGCCGCCCAGCGGCCGAGGCCGCGCGCGGCGCTGAGCCGCCCGGCCACCGCCGCTGGCCCTCACCCCTGCTCTCTCCCGCAAGCGGGAGAGAGCGGCCTCAGTGCTTGTCGCTGCGCGCGATCGCGAGCAGGCGCTCGAGCTCTTCGGTGTGCTCGCGCTTGTTGTGCGCATGCCAGCGCCCGACGACCCACATGATCCCCGCCACCAGCAGGCCGAAGATCGTGATCGAGCCGAAGGCCGAAGTGCCGAAGCGGGTCAGCATCGTGTACAGCGCGCCCAGCCCCAGGATGCAGGCCTGCTCGTTGAAGTTCTGCACCGCGATCGAACGCCCGGCGCCCATCAGGTTGTGGCCGCGATGCTGCAGCAGCGCGTTCATCGGCACCACCAGATAACCGCCGATGCCGCCCAGCAGGATCAGGAACGGGATGGCCAGGTAGAGGTTGTCGATGAAGTTCAGCACCAGCATCAGCAGCCCCATGCCGATGCCCAGCGGGATGACGCTGGTGGCCTTGTCCAGCCGCACCGCCACCGAGGCGACCACCGCGCCCACCGCCGTGCCGATCGCCACCACGCCCGCCAGCGCCGAGGCCTGCGTCGTGCCGTAGCCCAGCGCCGCGGCGGCCCAGGCGAAGACGATGTAGCGCATGTTGCCCGACACGCCCCAGAACAGCGTCGTCATGCCCAGCGAGATCTGGCCCAGCTTGTCCTGCCACAGCCGCGAGTTGCAGGCGGCGAACTCCCGCACCAGGTCGGTCGCGCTGTGGGCGATGGGCTGGAGGGGGGCCTCCGTGCGGGGGATGCGCAGGTTGAAGAGCGCCGCGATGAAATACAGCACCACCATGAAGGCGATGGCGGCCTCCGGCGGGGTGTCGATGCCGGTGTCGATGAAGGGCACGTCGATCGCCAGCAGCACCGCCGAGGCCTTGGCGCCGATCAGCTGCCCGCCGAAGACGGCACCCAGGATGATGGAGGCGATGGTCAGGCCCTCGATCCAGCCATTGGCCTTGACCAGCTGGGACGGCGGCAGCAGTTCGGTCAGGATGCCGTACTTGGCCGGCGAATAGGCGGCGGCGCCCAGGCCCACGATCGCGTAGGCGATCAACGGATGGACGCCCACCAGCATGCTCAGGCAGCCCAACACCTTGATGGTGTTGGAGATGAACATGACCTTGCCCTTGGGGACCGCGTCGGCGAAAGCACCGACGAAGGGCGCGAGCACCACGTAGAACAGCGCGAACATCGGCACCAGCGCGGCGCGTTGCCATTCGGCGGCTCCACTGGTGCGGAGCAGTTCCACGGCGGCGACGAACAGCGCGTTATCAGCCAGCGAGCTGAAGAACTGCGCTGACATGATGGTGTAGAAGCCTTTTTTCATCGACCCGGCATACCTGGAACTGCGGTGATCACGCTGGGTCCACGGGGTGGGGAAAGGCAGCGCTGCGGCGGGTTTATAGCACGCGCTCGTTTTCGTAACAGACCTTCCCGGGACAGCGGCTCTGTGCTATTTCGCACCGCTTTTCCGACCCTCGCGACCTCTCCCCCCTCGCACCGCCGCGGGGCGTGAAACCGTTCCTGCGCGGCACAATGCCGACCCATGCCGCGTCCGATCGAAGCCATCGTCCACCAGCCCGCGCTGGCCCACAACATCGCCTGTGCCCGCGCCCGCGCGCCGGACGCGCAGGTCTTCGCCGTCGTCAAGGCCAACGCCTACGGCCATGGCATCGAGCGCGTGTTCGACGCGCTGCGCTCCGCCGACGGCTTCGCGCTGCTCGACCTGGACGAGGCCCAGCGCCTGCGCGACCTGGGCTGGCGCGGCCCGATCCTGCTGCTGGAAGGCTGCTTCGAGGCGCGTGACCTGGAGCTGTGCTCGCGGCTCAAGCTCTGGCACACCGTCCATCACGAGCAGCAGGTGGACTGGCTGGCGATGCACAAGACGCACGAGCCGCACCGGGTGTTCCTCAAGCTCAACAGCGGCATGAACCGGCTGGGTTTCACGCCCAGCGCCTTCCGCGGCGCCTGGACGCGGCTGAACGCCCTGCCGCAGGTGGACGAGATCTCGCTGATGACGCATTTCTCGGACGCCGACGGCCCGCGCGGCATCGCGCACCAGACGGCGGTCTTCAAGGAGGCAACGGCCGACCTGCCCGGCGAGCGCTCGCTGAGCAACAGCGCCGCGATCCTGCGCCACAGCCAGGATCCGGCGGTGCGCGCCGACTGGGTGCGCTCCGGGATCATGACCTACGGCAGCGCGCCGGACTTCCCCGAGCACGACATCGCCCACTGGGGCCTGAAACCCACGATGACGCTGCGGGCCAAGGTGCTGGCGGTCCAGCATCTGCGCGAGGGCGACAGCGTCGGCTACGGCAGCAGCTTCGTGGCGCAGCGCGCGATGCGCATCGGCACGGTGGCCTGCGGTTATGCCGACGGCTACCCGCGCCACGCGCCGCACGGCACGCCGGTGCTGGTCGGCGGCCAGCGCAGCACGACGATCGGGCGCGTGTCGATGGACATGCTGGCGGTCGACCTGACGGACCTGCCGGCCGAAGGCATCGGCAGCGAGGTCACGCTGTGGGGCCAGGGCCCGCAGGGCGCGGTGCTGCCGATCGACGAGGTGGCCCGCGCCGCCGGCACCATCGGCTATGAGCTGATGTGCGCCTTGGCCCAGCGCGTGCCGGTGCACGTCGAGACCCTGGGCTGAGGCCCGGCGAGCGCCTGGTCGCGTCGGCGTCATGCATCTGGACTGGACGCCGGCCGACTGGGAGCTGGAGATCTCCGCGATCCGCGCCAGCGGACCCGGCGGGCAGAACGTCAACAAGGTCAGCAGCGCCGTCCACCTGCGCTTCGACATCCGGCGCTCGACGCTGCCGGCGGTGATCAAGGAACGGCTGCTGGCGCTCAGCGACCAGCGCATCACCGCCGAGGGCATCGTCGTCATCAAGGCCCAGGAGTCGCGCAGCCAGGAGCAGAACCGCGCCGACGCGATCGCGCGGCTGGTCGCCCTGGCGCAGAGCGTGGCGCACACGCCCAAGACCCGCCGGCCGACGCGGCCGACGCACGGCTCGCAGAAGCGCCGCCTGGAGGCCAAGTCCCAGCGCGGCGACATCAAGGCCGGACGCGGCAAGGTGCGCGTCGACTGAAGCCATTCACGAGGGAGAACATATGTTCAAGGCACTCCGCATCCTGGTCCTGCTCGGGATCCTGGTGACGGTGGCGGGCACGACGCTGGTCGGCCGCTGGCAGGCGCAGTCGTGGAAGCGGCCGCAGGTGGTGACGCTCTATCCGATCAGCGCCGGTGGCGACGCCGAGACCGAGGCCTACCTGGGCCGGCTGGACGAGTCGGCCTTCGCGCGGCTGGAACCCTACTTCCAGGACGAGGCGCGGCGCTACGGCGTGCCGCTGTCGCAGCCGGTGCGGGTGGTGCTGGGCAAGCGCGTGCGGGTGGCCCCGCCCCCGGCGCCGGCCAGCGCCAATCCGCTGTCGGCGATCGCCTGGAGCCTGCGGATGCGCTGGTGGGCCTGGCGCCAGACGCCGGCGAGCTCGCCGGTGCCCGATGTGAAGCTGTTCCTGATGTATCACCCGCCGGACTACGCGGGCGCGCTGCCGCACTCGATCGGGCTGGAGAAGGGGCGGCTGGGGCTGGTGCATCTCTTCGCCGCGCGCGGCCAGCAGGCGCAGAACGAGGTGGTGATCGCGCACGAGGCGCTGCACACCTTCGGCGCGACGGACAAGTACGACCGCTCGACGCTGGCACCGGTGTTTCCGGACGGCTACGCCGCGCCGCGGCAGGAGCCGCGCTATCCGCAATCCGCCGCGGAACTGATGGCCGGCCGCATCCCGGTGCGCGAGGGCGAGGCGCGCATTCCCTCGAACCTGGGCGAGACGGTCATCGGTCCGGCGACGGCGGCGGAGATCGGCTGGGCGAAGTGACGATCCGCGAGCAGCCCCTGCGAATGCGGGGGGGTGAGCGGCGGCTTTGCAGAACTGACACGAAGAGAATCCCCCCGGTTCGGGAGGGACCTCATGCACAAGAAGATGGGCGGGCGGATGCTCGCCGTGGCGGCGCTGGCCGCAGCCTGCGCCAGCTCGATGCGGCGGTGGTGCCGGAGCCGGCGAGCTAAGCGCTGATGCTGGCCGGCGTCGCCGCGATCGGCGTGGCGGTGCGCCGGCGCAAGGCGGGCGCCGCGGTCAGGGCCTGAGGTCCTCCAGCGGATCCTGCGGCGGCTGAACTCAGCGCTGCGGCCGCGTCGCCGCGTAGATGCTGCCCAGGCACAGCACCATGCCGGCCAGCGCCAGCAGCGTCGGCCGCCAGCCTTCGAAGATCGCGGAGATCCCCAGCGCGATCACCGGGATCACCACGCCGGTCAGCGCCGCGCGCGCCGTGCCCTGGCGCTGCGCCAGCTTGAAATACAGGACGAAGGCGATCACCGAGCCGAACACCGCCAGGTACAGCAGGCTCAGCACGTAGGACGAGGTCCAGGCGAAGTTCAGGCCCTGCCCCGTCGCCACCGACGCCACCAGCAGGAAGACCGCGCCGTAGCCCATGCTCCAGGCGAGCACCGGCACCAGCGGCAGCCCGCGCCGGGTCAGGGTGAGCGTCAGCACGTTGCCGATGCAGGCGGCCAGCACCGCCGCCAGGCCGATCGCCAGGCCGTAGGCCGCGGTCGGGCGCGCGCCGGTCGAGGCGATCTCCGGCCAGAAGATCATCACCACGCCCGCGACCGCGCCGGCCGACGCCGCCAGGAAGCGCCCCGTCACCCGCTGGCCGAAGAAGATTCGCCCGGACAGGGCATTGCCGAACACCATCAGGCAGAACAGCACCGCGACTAGGCCGCTGGGGATGTGGCGCTCCGCCTCATAGACGGAGAAGTAGTTGCCGCTGTACTGCACGATGCCGGTCGCCAGCATCAGCCCGTGCGCCGACAAGGGCAGCTTCAGCGACAGCTTCTGCCAGCGCGCGAAGCCCGCCAGCATCAGCGCGGCCAGCCCGAAGCGCCAGCCGACCGAGTTCAGGATCGGCACGCCCGAGCCCAGCTGGTAGAGGATCACGTGCCAGGTGCTGGCCCAGATCAGCGTCGGGCCCCAGAACAACCAGCGGTCGGAAACGGTGGACATGATGTGCGGCAGCGATCTGTACCGGCCGCCCGCGCGGGGACGCATTCAGCGGGCCGGGGAAAACAACAAGGCCGCCCTTTGGGGGCGGCCTTCGGTGGGAGGCGGTCCTGACGCGGGCCGCCTGGGGGACGTCGGAAATCGTGCGGAATGGGGGCGCGTCGGCCCTCAGTCGGCGGCCTTCTTGAAGGTCGCCAGCAGCGCGCCGGCACCGACGAACAAGGAGCCGAAGATCCGGTTCATCGCCTTCAGGTGGGACTCCGAGCGCAGCGCCCGCAGCACTCGCGCCGCCAGCAGCGTGTAGCCGGCCATCACGACGGCGTCGGTGAAGGCCAGCGTCGCGCCGATCACCGCGTACTGCTGCGTCAGGCTGTGATGCAGGTTCAGGAACTGCGGCACCACGGCCAGCAGGAAGACGGTGCCCTTGGGGTTCACCGCGTTGATCGCCCAGCCGCGCAGCACCAGGTCACGGCGCGAGACCTGCTTGGCCTCGGCCTGCTCCGCCACCAGCGGCCGGGCCGGCGAACGCCATTGCTGGATACCCAGGTACACGAGGTAGGCCACGCCGGCCCACTTCACCACGGCGAAGGCCTGCTCGGAGGCCGCGATCAGCGCGCCCAGGCCGGCGCCCACCACCACGATCTGGGTCAGGATGCCCAGGATCAGCCCGATGGTCATGAAGTAGCCGCGCTGGAAGCCGTGATTCAGTCCGGCACTCATCGCCGCGATGGCGCCCGCGCCCGGGGACAGGCTGATGGCCCAGGAGGCCGCGAAGAACCCCAGCCAGACTGACAACTCCATGATCGACTCCTTCGAAGGACCCGAGGTTGTAGCACGCCGCCCGCCAGCGGACGAAGGTCAGGGTTAACGCCAGGCGCGTCCGGATCGCCCTCCCCGGCCGGTTATGTCCCCCGTCCGATTCGGAATGCGTCCGTGGCGGCGGCGCTCCAATAATCCCGCGCCATGTCCGCCACCGTGCTGCTCGTAGTCATCGCCGCCTACTTCGCGCTGCTGCTGGCCGTGGCGTGGTGGACCTCGCGCCGGGCCGACAACGACAGCTTCTTCATCGGCAACCGCAGCAGCCACTGGGGGCTGGTCGCCTTCGGCATGATCGGCACCTCCCTCTCCGGGGTGACCTTCATCAGCGTGCCGGGCTCGGTCGGCAGCGGCGCGTTCAGCTACTTCCAGATCATGCTGGGCCAGGTCGCCGGCTACGCGGTGGTGGCCTTCGTGCTGCTGCCGCTGTACTACCGGCTCCAGCTGAGCTCGATCTACCGCTACCTCGGCGCCCGGCTGGGCGTGGCGGCGCATCGCACCGGCGCGGGTTTCTTCATCCTGTCGCGCACGCTGGGCGCCACCGCGCGGCTCTACCTGGTCGTGCGCATCCTGCAGGACCTGGTGCTGGCCCAGTTCGGCATGCCGTTCTGGCTCAGCGCGCTGCTGGTGCTCGTGATGATCCTGCTCTACACGCTGGAGGGCGGCGTCAAGACCATCGTCTGGACCGACACGCTGCAGACCACCGGCATGCTCGCCGGCCTGGTGATCTGCGTGGTCTTCCTGCTGCACGCGCTGGGCCTGGACCTGGCCGGCGGCTGGCAGGCGATGCGCGCCGCCGGGCTGGCCGAGGTCTTCGTCACCGATCCGATGAGCGCCGCCCACTGGGCCAAGCAGCTGCTGGCCGGCGCCGCGATCGCGGTGGCGATGACCGGCCTGGACCAGGAAATGATGCAGAAGAACATCTCGGTCCGGCGGCTCGCCGACGCCCAGAAGAACATGATGGTGATGGCGGCCATCATGACCGGCGTCGTGCTGCTGTTCCTGTTCCTGGGCGGCCTGCTGAGCCTGTACGCGCGCCAGCAGGGCCTCGCCGCGCAGGGCGACCGGCTGTTCCCCGCCGTGGTGATGGACCACCTGCCGGCCTGGGTGCAGCTGATCTTCGTCGTCGCGCTGATCTCCGCGCTGTTCCCCAGTGCCGACGGCGCCATCACCGCGCTGACCTCCAGCACCTGCATCGACCTGCTCGGCCTGCAGGAGCGGCGCGACTGGGACGAGGCCCGCAAGCGCCGCGTCCGCAAGGCCGTCCACCTCGGGTACGCGGCGGTCTTCCTGCTGTTGACGCTGGGCTTCCGCTGGCTCGACGACCCCAGCATGGTCAACCTGATCCTGAAGCTGGCCGGCTATACCTACGGCCCGCTGCTGGGCCTGTTCGCCTTCGGCATTCTGAGCTCGCGCACCCTGCGTCCCGGGGTCCTCCCCTGGATCGCCCTGGCGGCCCCGGCCCTGTGCTGGATCGTCGACACCCATCAGGCCGCCCTCTTCGGGGACTACCGCATGGGGCTGGAATTGCTGCTGGTCAACGCCGCCCTGACCTTCGGGGGACTCTGGATCGGCTCGCGCCCCGCTGCTTATCCCCAGCCGAAGGCCGCTTGAGCACAGGCTGGCCCCAGCCTGTCCACAGCTCCTCCCCCGCGGCGACGCCGCTTGCCCACCGCTTGCCCACAGGCGGGGGCCTGGTTGTCCCCCGCTCGCCCACACCCTACCCACATCCCGCCCACAAGCCGGTCACAGGCGGATCACAGCCGCCGCACAGCGAATTCACAGGCTTCTCAACAGGGTTGTCCACAGCGCGGGCGGCGACAATCGCGCCCCATGGCTGCTCCGAAATCCCATTACGTCTGCTCCGAATGCGGCGCCACCAGCGCCAAGTGGCTGGGCCGCTGCCCGTCCTGCAGCGCCTGGAACACCCTGGTCGAGACCGCCGCCGAGCCCACCGGCGGCAAGAACCGCTACCAGGCGCTGGCCCGCAGCCAGCCCGTGGCCACGCTGTCCGAGATCGAGGCCCGTGACTTCGACCGCACGCCGACCTCGCTCGAGGAGCTCGACCGGGTGCTGGGCGGCGGCATCGTCACCGGCGGCGTCGTGCTGATCGGCGGCGACCCGGGCATCGGCAAATCGACGCTGCTGCTGCAGGCGGTCGAGGCGCTGTCCAAGCAGATGAAGGTGCTGTACGTCACCGGCGAGGAGTCCGGCGCGCAGGTCGCCATGCGCGCGCGCCGGCTGGGGCTGGACGGCTCGCAGGTGCGGGTGCTGGCCGAGATCGGCCTGGAGAAGATCCTCGCCACGCTCGAGACCGAACGGCCCGACTTCTGTGTCATCGATTCGATCCAGACGCTCTATTCCGAGCAGCTGTCCTCGGCGCCGGGCTCGGTCGCGCAGGTGCGCGAATGCGCCGCGCAGCTGACCCGCACCGCCAAGGCCACCGGCTGCGCGATGGTGCTGGTCGGCCACGTCACCAAGGAAGGCGCGTTGGCCGGCCCGCGGGTGCTGGAGCACATCGTCGACACCGTCCTGTACTTCGAGGGCGACACCCACAGCAGCTACCGCCTGGTCCGCGCGATCAAGAACCGCTTCGGCGCGGTCAACGAGATCGGCGTCTTCGCGATGACCGAGAAGGGCCTGAAGGGCGTGACCAACCCCAGCGCCATCTTCCTGTCCACCCATGGCGATCCGGTGCCGGGCTCCTGCGTGCTGGTGACGCTGGAGGGCACGCGGCCGATGCTGGTCGAGCTGCAGGCGCTGGTGGACGGCGGCGGGCCCAACCCGCGGCGGCTCTCGGTGGGCCTGGAGCGCGACCGGCTGGCGATGCTGCTGGCGGTGCTGCACCGCCATGCCGGCGTGGCCACGATGGACCAGGATGTCTTCGTCAACGCGGTCGGCGGCGTGCGCATCAGCGAGCCCGCGGCCGACCTGGCGGTGCTGCTGGCGATCCAGAGCTCGCTGCGCGGCAAGCCGCTGCCCAAGGGCTTCATCGCCTTCGGCGAGGTCGGGCTCGCCGGCGAGGTGCGGCCCGCGCCCCGCGGCCAGGAACGCCTGAAGGAGGCGGCCAAGCTGGGCTTCTCGATCGCGGTCGTGCCGCAGGCCAACGCGCCCAAGAAGCCGATCGACGGGCTGACGGTGCACGCGGTCGCGCGCATCGAGGACGCGATCGAGATCCTGCGCGGCATGTGACGCCGCGTGGGGCGACGACAATGCGCGCTCCGCCCGACGCCCACCGCCACGGACCTCCCCATGAGCGCTACCGACCTCCTGCCGCCCGCCTCGCCGTCGATCCAGCCGCCGTACTACGCGGTGATCTTCTGCAGCCAGCGCACCGACGCCACGCCCGACGACGGCTACGGCGCGATGGCCGAACGCATGGCGGCGCTGGCCGCAACGCAACCGGGCTACCTCGGCGTGGAGAGCGCCCGCGGCGCGGACGGCCTGGGCATCACCGTCTCCTACTGGCGCAGCCTGGAGGACATCCGGGCCTGGCGCGCGGTCACCGAGCACACCGCCGCCCGCGACCAGGGCCGGCGCGACTGGTACCGCCATTACGAGCTGCGCATCGCCAAGGTCGAGCGCCATTACCACTGGGACGAATCCGCCGGGCCCGACGATCCGGTGCCCGTCGCCCAGCGCTGAGGCGACACCGCGCCGCTCCTCCCGCTGCCCCCCGCTGTTCCCCACTTTCACCCCTTTCTTCCCCCTTCGGAGTTCCCTCGCATGAACCGCCTCGCCGGCATCCTCCTCGCCCTGGCCGCCATCGTCGCGGGCAGCGTCTTCTTCGGCTGGAAGGGCGCGATCCTGGGCCTGTCCTGCGTCGTCTTCTTCCTGCTGCTGCAGTTCTCGCAGCTGATGCGCGTCATGCGCACCGCCCAGAATGCGCCGCTGGGCCATGTCGCCAGCGCGGTGATGCTCCATTCGAAGCTGCATGCCGGCATGAAGCTGCTGGACCTGATCCGCATGTGCGGCTCGCTCGGTGTCAAGGTCGACCCGAACACCTACCGCTGGACCGACGCCGGCGGCGACGCGGTGGACGTGGTGTTGGAGCGCAGCCTGGTCACCCGCTGGACGCTGATCCGCGCGGCGGACGCGCAGGCGCACACGGGCGCCCCTTCCGACACCCCGGCCGCATAAAATCCACGACTTTTGCAGCACCCGGCCGATTCGCGGCCGAAAAGGAAGACCCATGTCTCTGGACGATCGCGACGGCAAGATCTGGATGGACGGCGAGCTGGTGGACTGGCGCGACGCCAAGATCCATGTCCTGACGCACACGCTGCACTACGGCTGCGGCGCCTTCGAGGGCGTGCGGGCCTACCAGACCGACAAGGGCACCGCGATCTTCCGGCTGCGCGAGCACACCGAGCGCCTGTTCAACAGCGCCAAGATCCTGCGCATGAAGCTGCCCTTCTCGATCGAGCAGGTCGAGGAAGCGCAGAAGGCGGTCGTCCGCGAAAACAAGCTGGCCAGCTGCTACCTGCGCCCGCTGACCTGGATCGGCAGCGAGAAGCTGGGCGTCAGCCCCAAGGGCAACAAGGTCCACCTGATGGTCGCGGCCTGGGCCTGGGGGGCCTACCTGGGCGAGGAAGGCCTCAAGCGCGGCATCCGCGTCAAGACCAGCAGCTACACCCGCCACCACGTCAACATCACGATGACGCAGGCCAAGACGGTGTCCAACTACACCAACTCGATCCTGGCCAACATGGAAGCGACCGAGGACGGCTACGACGAGGCGCTGCTGCTGGACGCCTCGGGCTTCGTCTCCGAGGGCGCGGGCGAGAACCTCTTCATCATCAAGAACGGCGTCGTCTACACGCCGGACCTGTCGGCGGGCGCGCTCAACGGCATCACCCGCAACACCATCTTCGCGATCTGCCAGGACCTGGGCCTGAAGCTCGTGGAGAAGCGCATCACCCGCGACGAGGTCTACATCAGCGACGAGGCCTTCTTCACCGGCACCGCCGCCGAGGTCACGCCGATCCGCGAACTGGACCGCATCGAGATCGGCATCGGCAGCCGCGGCCCGATCACCGAGAAGATCCAGGCGGCCTTCTTCGACATCGTCAATGGCCGCAATCCCAAGTACGCCCACTGGCTGACGCTGGTCTGATCGGGATCCCCCGTCCGGACGCGCCCGCCTTCGCCAGCCCGCAAGAACAAGATCATGAACACCACCACCACGCCCAAGGCCACCGTCGAAGTCACCGCGCAGGACCTGCAAGGTCCGGGCGTCGTCTTCTGCCCGAATCCCAAGATGCCGCTGTGGAGCAACCACCCGCGCGTCTACATCGACCTGAGCCACGGCGGTGAAGGCACCTGCGCCTACTGCGGCACGCTCTACAAGCTCAAGGCCGGCGAGCAGCTGCCCTCCGGCCACTGATCCCCCCGGCCGCCCCCCGACGTGGGGATCCGGTCATTGCCCCGCTCCCTTGAACAAGGAACGAGATCCATGGTGCGCAAGCCTCAGACCGCCCTGCTGCTGGCCTCTCCCGAGGACACCGAAGCGCAGTTCTACGAGGCCTTGCAGGCCGGCGACCTGGAACGCCTGATGGCCGTCTGGGGCGATGAGGACGAGGTCTGCTGCGTGCATCCGGGCGGACCGCGCGTCGTCGGCGCGGCGGCGATCCGGGCGAGCTTCGAGCAGATCTTCGCGCGCGGCGCGATCCCGGTGCATCCCGAGTGCCAGCGCCGGCTGGTCAACGGCGACACGGCGATCCACCAGGTGCTGGAGCGCGTCGAGATCACCGACGAGGACGGCACGCAGAGCGCCTGGGTCGTCGCCACGAATGTCTACCTGAAGACGGCGCTGGGCTGGCGCCTGGTGGCGCACCACGCCAGCCCGGGCACCTCGCAGGACGTGAAGCAGGAACTGTCGATCGTGTCCGTGGGCGCTCCCACCACCCTGCATTGAGAGAGGTCCGCTGATGCAGTACCAGGCGCCTCCCTGGTTGCCCGGAGGCCATGCCCAGACGATCTGGCCCGTGCTGTTCGCGCGGCGCTACGACGGCCCCGCGCCGCGCTTCCGACGCGAGCGGTGGCACACGCCGGATGGCGACTTCATCGACGTCGAGTGGCTGGTCGATCCGGCCGCCCCCACCGATGCCACCCCTCCCGCCGCCACGGCTGCCGCGGGCACGACCGCTCCGCATGCCGCGGGACCGGAGCGGCCCTTGCTGGTGCTCTTCCACGGGCTGGAGGGCTCGGTCGACAGCCAGTACGTGCAGGCCTTCGCCGCCGTCGCGCAGCGCCGCGGCTGGGCCTTCGCGATGCCCTACTTCCGAGGGTGCTCGGGGGAGCTCAACCTCGCGCCGCGGGCCTACCACTCGGGGGACTACGTCGAGATCGGCTGGATGCTGTCCCAGTTCCGCGCGGCCCACCGCGGGCCGATGATCGCGGCCGGTGTCTCGCTGGGCGGCAATGCGCTGCTGCGCTGGGCGCAGGAGGCCGGCGACACGGCCGCGGACACCGTCAAGGCGGTCAGCTCGATCTGCTCGCCGCTGGACCTGACCGCCGCCGGCCATGCGATCGGCAAGGGCTTCAACAAGCTGGTCTACACCCGCATGTTCCTGCGCACGATGATGCCCAAGGCCATGAGCAAGCTGAAGCAGCATCCGGGGCTGTTCGATGCGGAGCGGATGCGGCGGGTGCGCAACCTCTACGAGTTCGACAACCTCTTCACCGGGCCGCTGCACGGCTTCCGGGATGTCGACGATTACTGGCTGCGCGCCTCCGCCAAGCCGCACCTGGCGCGCATCCGCGTGCCGGCGCTGGTGCTGAACGCGCGCAACGACCCGTTCGTGCCGGCCCACAGCCTGCCGGCGCAGAGCCATGTGGGCGCGCACGTGACGCTGTGGCAACCCCGCGAGGGGGGCCATGTCGGATTCCCGTCGGGTCGCCCGCCGGGCCACGTGCGCACGATGCCCGAACGGGTCACCGACTGGCTGGCGATGCGGCTCTGAGCCGCCCCGCACAAGGACCGAAGGAGCGCCCATGGATGCGATCGTCGAGGCCGCGCTGAAGAAGTGGCCCAACGTGCCGCACTGCTACGGCTGGCTGGCGCTGGATGCGCGCGGCGACTGGTACATGCGCGACGAGCGCATCCAGGCGGCGGGCCCGTTCCCGGCCGTCAAGGGCAGCCGCATCGTGCATGACAAGCTGATCGGCTTCATCGACCGCAATTACGGCGTCGACGACACGGGGGCATGGTTCTTCCAGAACGGACCGCAGCGGGTTTACGTGCAGCTGGAGGCGGCGCCCTGGATCTGGCGGCTGCAGCCCGACGGCCGCGTGCTGAGCCACACCGGCCGCGAGGCGCAGGTCACCGGCGCGGTGCTGGACGATGCCGATCGCCTGTTCCTCGAGACCGACCTCGGCCTGGGGCTGGTCCACACGCAGGACATGGGGCCGGCGGCGGACGCGATCGAAGCCGGTCGCTGGTCGATGACGAACGCGACGCACGCCGAGCTCGTCACCCGTCATGGGGTGGTGCTGTCCCCCCTCGACACGAAGGGGGCCGTCACCCGGGGGTAAGGCCGGCGACGCACGTGAAAAAGCCGACCCGCGGGTCGGCTTTCCTGTTGGCGCGCGGAGGGCTTACTGCGAGGCCGCGTTCGCCGGCGCCGAGGCGCCGGAAGCGGCCGCGGCGGGCAGCTTGGGGTCGTCGAACTTGGCGCCGCCCTGGTTGGCCATGTAGACCACCGCGCGGGAAATCTCGAAGTCGCTGAAGTCGCCGCCGCCTTGCGGGCCCATGTTGCCCTTGCCCTTCAGGGCGGAGTGCACCAGGGTGTCGAAACCGGACTTCACGCGCGGGCCCCAGGCGTCATGGTCGCCCAGCTTGGGCGCGCCGGCGGCGCCGGTGGCGTGGCAGGCGGCGCATTGCGCCTGGAAGACCTGCTCGCCGGACTTCATCGCGGCGGGGTTGGCCAGGTCCTTGAGTTCGATCGAGCCCACCGGCTGGATGCGGGCGGCGACGGCCTGCTCCTCGAGTCCGGTGCCGCCGGCGCCGGGCTTGATCTCGCTGGACACGTAGTTCGCGAGCATCACGATGATCACGATCGGGATCACGAACGCGAAGAAGACCGCGACGATCAACTGCTTGGGTGTCTTGATGGGCCCTTCGTGGGCGTCGTGACCGTCGGCGTGCGTGTCCTGGGCGTTGGCGTGGTCCTGGGTTCCGCTCATGAATTCCTCGTGAATCGAATCGACTACGGCAGAAGCGCGTCCGTGTTTCGCAGGGGGTTTCGCGGCTTGATCGGCCCTCGGGAAACCGGACGGGGGAACAGCAAATCGGCGCAGTATAGCCAGCCCCCTGGCGCCCCACCCTGGGGCTTTCGTCAAGGTCGGCACGAGGGCGGGCCAGGTGTTGCGCGAGGGTCGCGCAGCGGCTTCGCCCTGGTGCCGTTTCAACGACTTGAATCGGCTTGGATCGAGCGGGGCCAGAACGAGGCTAGAATGCGCGCTTCCCATGGCGACCGTGGTGAAGTGGATATCATTGGGCCCTCCGAAGGCCTAGTCGCAAGTTCGATTCTTGCCGGTCGCACCAGAACACCGAGAAGCCGGTTGTCACACGCGTGGCAACCGGCTTTTTCATTGCCACTCGTCGTTGCGAAGGCGTGCCGCCGGCGGCGGATACTGCGCCCTGTCCCATCGCGACGCGAGCTCCCCATGCGACTGCTCATCCTCGGCGGCACCGTCTTCCTCGGGCGCCACGTCATCGACGCCGCGCTTGCGCGAGGCCATGCGGTCACGATGCTGAACCGCGGCCGGCACGGCCGCGGGCTGTTCCCCGAAGTGGAGCGCTTCGTCGGCGATCGCGACGGCGACATGAGCGCCCTGCGCGGCCGCGCGTTCGACGCCGTCATCGACTGCACCGCCTTCACCCCCGCGCAGGTCGAGCGCAGCCTCGCCGCGCTCGACACCGGCGCACCGCATGTGGTCCTGGTCTCGTCGATCTCGGCCTACGGCGTGTTCCCGCCGCACCGGGTCTTCGACGAATCGGCGCCGCTCGCGCCGGGCCACGAGGGCTACGGCCCGCTCAAGGCCCGCGCCGAAGAGGCGCTCGCGCGCGCCCTGCCCGATCGTCACGCCATCGTCCGTCCCGGGCTGATCGTCGGCCCGCACGACCCGACCGGCCGCTTCACCTACTGGCCGACGCGCGTCGCGCGCGGTGGCGAGATCCTCGCGCCCGGCCGGCCGGAACGTCCGGTCCAGGTCATCGATGTCCGCGACCTCGCGGCGTTCTGCCTGGCCCTCGCCGAATCGCGCGTCACCGGCAGCTTCAACGCCGTCGGACCGCGGATGCCGATGCAGGCGCTGCTCGACGCCTGCGTCCAGGCCGCGCCGGAGGCCGGCGCGCGATTCACCTGGCTGCCGGACGACCAACTGCTGGTGCTGGGCATGGCGCCCTGGACCCAACTCCCGCTCTGGCTGCCGGAGAACGACCCGACCCATGGCGGCATGCTGCTCGGCGACGCCACCCGCGCGGCGGCGGCGGGCCTGACCTGCCGCGCCATCGAGGACACCGCCGCCGACACGCTGGCCTGGGCGCTGGCACCGCGCGAACCGGACCGGGACACCAGCAAGCTCGTCGCCACGCTGACCCCGGCGCGCGAGGCCGAGTGCCTCGGCGCCCGGCCGGTCACGCCAGCCTGAACACCGCGATCGCGGCCGACAGCCGCTTCGACTGGTCCTTGAGGCTCTCCGCCGCCGAGGCGGCCTGCTCCACCAGCGCCGCGTTCTGCTGCGTCATCTGGTCCAGGTGGCCCACCGCGGCGTTCACCTGGTTGATGCCGTCGCTCTGCTCCTGCGAGGCCGCGCGGATCTCCGCAATGATGTCGGTCACGCGCTGCACGCTGGTCACGATGTCGGTCATCGTCGTGCCCGCGTCGGTCACCAGGCGCGAGCCCGATTCCACGCGGTCCACGCTGGTCGCGATCAGCGACTTGATCTCCTTGGCCGCTTCCGCGCTGCGCTGCGCGAGCGAGCGCACCTCGCCCGCCACCACCGCGAAGCCGCGGCCCTGCTCGCCCGCGCGCGCCGCCTCCACCGCCGCGTTCAGCGCCAGGATGTTGGTCTGGAAGGCGATCCCGTCGATCACGCCGATGATGTCGGCGATGCGCCGCGAGCTGTCGCTGATCTCGCCCATCGTCGTGACCACCTGCCCCATCACCGAGCCGCCGCGCTGCGCTGTCTCCGCGGCCGAGCTCGCCAGCTGGTTGGCCGTCAGCGCCGCATCCGCCGTCTGCCGCACCGTGCCCGTCAGCTGCGTCAGCGAGGCCGCCGCCTGCTGCAGGTTGGACGCCGTCTGCTCGGTGCGCGCCGACAGGTCCATGTTGCCGCTGGCGATCTCGGCGCTGGCGGTGCCGATGCTGTCCGTCGAGCCGCGCACCTCGCCGATCAGCCGCAGCAGGGATCCCTGCATGGCATCCAGCGCGCGCAGCAGCTGCGCGGTCTCGTCGCTGCCGCGGGTCTCGATGCGTCCGGTCAGGTCGAAGCGCGCGATCGCGTCGGCCACCTGCGCCGCCTGGCCCAGCGGCCGGGTGATCGAACGCGTCAGCCACACCGCGAGCGCGCCGCCCGCCGCGAGCGCCACCAGCCCGAACACCACCAGCGCGATCCGGGCGCGTTCGTTGGTCGCGGCCAGCGCCTGGATCGCCTGGTCCAGCTGGTCGCGCTGCTGCTGCGCCACGGCGCGGATGCCGTCCAGGTAGGCGCTCGACGCCTTCTGGAACTGCTCGTCGAAGATCTGCTTGGCCTGCGCCATGTCGCCCTGTTTCTTCGCCGCGGTGATGGCGTCCCGCACCGTCAGGTAGGTCTTGCGCAGCTCGGCCACCTTGTCGAAGGTGGCGCGTTCCTCGGGCTTCGTCAGCAGCTTGTCGAGCCGCTGCTGCAGTTCGGTCGAGACCTTGGTCGCCTCGGCGGCGGCCTGGGTGAAGAAGGTCGCCAGGCCCGGGTCCGCGCTGACCGCGATCGCCGTGGTGCGCGTCGTGCCGTTGAACACGTTGCGGTACCAGTCGGACGCGGCGCGCTCGGTGACGATCGCGTCGGTGTACATCGCGGCGGTCTGCTCCGCGACGCGGTTCAGGCCCCAGTACCCCAGCGCCGATCCGATCAGCGCGATCACCAGGACGCCGGTCTGGACCATTCCCAGACGACGACCGATGGACCCCCGGGCGTTCGTGTTGGACATCATGTGGTTCTCCTCGGACGCCGGCCCGAAGGGAGATCGGACCTCGACGCGGCACGATGTGGCACGCGCAACCGTACTCCGATCTCCGGCCGGCGTTAAGAGGCCGGCGTCACGGCCCCGGCGGACCGGGGCGGCTGTCACTCAGACGCGTGGCACGAGGCGCACCTGCGGGATCGGCTTGAGCGAGCCGACCTCCAGCGTGCGCGGTTGTCCCGACTGCTTCAGCGGCACGGCCGCGCCCAGGCCCTGCAGCCCGGTGAGGAACCGGGTCGCCTCCGCCCGCATCGCCGACGAGCGCCGATACCGCGGATCGTCCTTGAGCAGCGCCAGCCAGTCCGCCGGCGCGCCGGCCGCCACCACCTCGAGCGTGGCCGGCTGCATCACGCCCAGGAAGGTCGTGAGCCGCGCGCGGCGATGGTCGTCCCAGCCCGCGCCGCCTTCCGCGCCCAGCGGATGGAAACGCGCGATCAGGCGCTGCGCCGCCAGGCCGCCCGCATCCGCCAGGGCCGCGATCGTTCCGGAGGCCATGGTCAGGTTGAGCCCGCCCTCGTCGGGCTTCTGGCTGATCTGCACGATGCGGTCGCGGAAGCCGGGCGTCGGGAACAGGATCTCGTCGCGCCAGTTCTGCATCGTCCCGACGATGCTCCAGAGGAAACCCGCCAGCCCCGCCAGCGGCGTCTTCTCGCGCGCGGCCGCCTCGCGCTCCTCCCAGTCGGGGACCAGGTCGGGCTCCGGCCAATAGCGCAACCGGCCGCCGCGATCGTCCTCGGGCAGGTAGACGCGGCCGCCCTCGTTGCCCGCGACGGCGGGCTGGATGCCATGGTCCGGATGCGGCGGCTTCAGGCTGACCGCGAAGGTCGGGTGCCGCGGCAGCATCGCGTCGAAGAGGTGCAGCGGCATGTTGCTGCCGATGCCGCCGTCGGAGAACCAGATCCGCGTGGCCCGCAGGCGCAGCTGGCGCCGGGCCTCGGCCGTCTCCGCGGCGCGCACCTGGGCCTGCGCGCGCTGGTTCGCGGTGCGCGACCAGTCCACCGCGTACAGCGGCACCGCCGACAGCAGCAGCGGGAAGCTCAGGCTCATCCGGACCGCGACGACGACCGGCAACTCGCCATGCCGCGGCAGCGGTCTCAACTCGCGCCCCTGCGCGTTCTCGATCACCGGCCCGTCGTTGCCGCCGGCGAAGGGCGCCGCCAGCGCGGCCATCACCGCGGGCGGGAACAGCCTCGACCACTCCTGGGGGTCGTAATAGAACATCGGCGTTCCCGGCCGGAACGGGATGCTGTAGACCATCTGCCGGCTCACCGCGCTGGTGATCACCTCCAGATGGATGCGCCGCGTCGTGGGGTCGGGCCCCCATAGATCGCCGAAGCTCAAGGGCGGCCCATCGATGCTTTTGCCCGCCAGTTGGTTGAAGTAGCCGTGCAGCCAGTCGGTGAGCGCGGTCCGGCCGCCCTGGTCCGGCTGCGTCAGGCCGCTGCACAGGCCGTAGCCGTTGTCGCGCAGGCCGCGCGCCAGCCCACGGACGAACAGCGCGGCCGTCGCCCCGACCGCGGCCGCGGCGGTCAGCGCGGCAATGCCCGCCACAGCCACCGCGGCCAGCCAGCGCAGGCCCGGCGACGCGCCAGTCCCGTCGATCAACAGATGCAGCGCCGGCCAGGCCAGCAGCAGCCCGCCCGCAGCCACCCCCAACGCGGCCCTCGCATGGACGGTGAGCATGCCGCCCACCACCGCGGCGACGGCCTGGCCGCGGGACTTGCCCAGCGCGCGCGACAGCACGTCGAAGTGGCGACGCAGTGCGGGCACCGGCTGGAACAGGGTGAACAAGCGGCTGCGGCCGGGCTGGCGCCGATCCGCGGCGACCTCCGCGCCCAGTTCCTCGGGCAGCTTCGCGAGCTGGTCGAAGGCGCCGACATGGCCGCGCTGGCGGCCGAGCTCCGCGGCCGCGCTCGCCCCGGCCGCGATCGCGCCGGCCGAGGTGCCGCCGATGTTCTTGAACCGGTACCGGTCGGCCAGCGCCGCCACCAGTCGCGGATAGATCACGCCACTGGTCACGCCGCCCTTCATGACGAGGTCGCAATGGCTGACGTCGTCCGCCTCCGGCTGCCGCTGGTCGTCGCTGTGCATGAGGCCGATTCTCGGCGCCCTGGCGACCATCGGTGTCAGGAGCGCTCCGACCCGTCCCCGGACGTCGCCAGCACCTGGACGACGCCTTCGCGCAGCATCACGCGCCGGTCGCCGAAGCGGGCCACGTCCTCCGGATCGTGCGTGATCATCAGCATCGGCATGCCGATGCGCGCCAGCAGCGTGTCCAGCTCCGCGCGCATGCGGCCGCGCAGTTCCGGATCGAGCGCCGAGAACGGCTCGTCCAGCAGCAGCGCACGCGGCTCGTTGACCAGCGCGCGGGCCAGCGCGGTGCGCTGCCGCTGGCCGCCGGACAGCTGGTGCGGCCGCTGCTGAGCGACGCGTTCCAGCTCGAAGGCTTGGATCCAGCGGTCCACCGCCTCGCCGCCCTCGTGGCGCGACGGATTCAGCCAGCCCCGCTTGAGCGCGAACGCGATGTTCTGCCGCACGGTCAGCTGCGGAAACAGCGCGTAGTCCTGAAAAAGGAAACCGAGGCGGCGCTCGCGGGCGGGCACGTCGATGCCCGACGCGCTGTCGAAGACCGGCTGGCCGTCGACGCGGATCGACCCCTCGTCCGGCTTGAGCAGCCCCGCGATCGCCAACAGCGTCAGGCTCTTGCCGGCGCCCGACGGGCCGTGGATCACCGTGCGGCGAGCGTCGGTGGTGAAGGCGACATCGAGCTCGAAGCGGCGGCCGCCGCCTTCCACGTGCTTGCGGATGCGCACCTCGAAACTCATGCGCCACTCCTTGGACCCGCCAGCCGGCCCGCCACCAGCAGCACCGCGACGCAGGTCAGCGACACGATCAGCACCAGCAGGTTGGCGGTGTCGTCCTGCCCGGCCTGCACCGCCTCATACACCGCCACGGACAGCGTCTGCGTCTTGCCCGGGATGCTGCCCGCGACCATCAGCGTCGCGCCGAACTCGCCCAGCGCGCGGGCGAAGGCCAGCAGCACGCCGGCCAGCACGCCGCGCCAGGCCATCGGCAGCGTCACGCGGAAGAACAGCGCCCACTCGCCCAGGCCGAGCACGCGGGCGGCGCGCTCGAGCTGCGGATCCACGCCCTCGAAGGCCGCGCGGGCCGACTTCATCACCAGTGGGAACGCCACGATCGTCGCCGCGATCACCGCGCCCTGCCAGGTGAAGATCAGGTTGATGCCGAAGCTCTCCCACAGCCAGGCGCCCAGCCAGCCGCGCTTGCCGATGATCACCAGCAGGTAGTAGCCCAGCACCGTCGGCGGCAGCACCATCGGCAGCGTCAGCACCGCGTCCAGCAGTTCTCGTCCCGGGAAGCGGAAGCGCGCCAGCGCGAAGCCGGTCCCCACGCCCAGCAGCAGGTTCAGCGCGGTCGCCCAGCCGGCGACTTTCAGCGACAGCGCGAGCGCGATCCAGGCGGGTTCCACGTGCGCTGCGCTCCCGGCCGATCAGGGCTTCTGGAAGCCGTGCCGGGCGAGCACCGCCTGGCCGGCCGCCGAGGTGACGAAGTCCAGGAAGCGCTTGCCGCCCTCGGCATTCGCGCCGCCGGAGGTCACGGCGATCGGGTAGGAAATCGGCGCTGGGGTCGGCACGCCGAACAGGACGCGCACCTTGTCCTTGAACACCAGCGCGTCGGTCATGTAGACGAAGCCGGCCTCGGTCTCGCCGCGCGACACGTAGTCCAGCGCCTGCCGCACGTTCTGCGCGAAGACCGCCTTGGGCTCGATGGCCGACCACAGCCCGGCCTGCTCCAGGGCGGCCTTGGCGTAGCGGCCGGCGGGCACGCCCTCGGGCCGCCCGACCGCGACGCGCTTCACGGCGGACTGCTGCAGGTCGGAAAGGGTCTTCAGCGCCACGCCGCCTTCCGCAGGCGTGATCACCACGAGTGCGTTGCTGACGAAGTTGCGCCGCGTGCCTTCGACCAGCAGCTTCTGTTGCTGGGCCTTGTCCATCGTCTCCTGGTCGGCGGAGGCGAAGACGTCGACTGGCGCGCCCTTGGCGATCTGGGCGAGGAGTGCGTCCGATGCGGCGAAGTTGAACTGGAGCTTCGTGCCCGGATGCGCGGCCTCGAAGGCTGGTGCCAGTTCCCTGAACGCGTTGGTCAGGCTGGCGGCTGCGGAGACGGTGATCTCGGCCGCCTGCGCCAGGCCCGAGGCCATCAGCGCGAGGGCCAGCGCGGCGACGCGTCGGGTGATCGAAAGGGAAGTCGAGCGCATGGCGATTCCTCGTAGGAGCCGTCGACAAAACGAGCCCCGCAATATATCCCAGGATATTGCGCCCCCTTCGCCGACCGACTCCCTCCCCCGCACTGCGCCTCGTTGAAGGGCTCCCCCACCGCACTGCGCTTCGTTGAATGGCTCGGTGTGTCGACGCTGGCGGCGCCGGTGCCCCTCCGAGCGATTGCCGAGCGTGCGGAGGCGCTTGAGCGAGGAGGGGCACCGGCGCTGCCAGCGTCTGCTCGGTCTGCGCCCAGCCTCCCCGCGCCGCGTCGGAGCCATGGCTCAAGTCGCCAGCAGCTTCATCAACTGCCGGATTTCCGGCTTGGCAGCTTGAAGTGCGGTGTCCTCGATCTGTCGATAGAGCGTGATCAGCGCCCGTCCCGAGTCGGTCAGCGCGCTGCCACCGCCTTTGGCGCCGCCGGCTGCGGTGGCGACGGCGGGCGTCTTCAGTGCGCGGTTGAGTTCATCGATCAGCAGCCAGGCGCGTCGATAGGACATGTCCAGCGACTTGGCGGCTGCCGTGATGGAGCCGGTTTCGTCGAGCGCCTGGAGCAAGGCGATTTTTCCGGGCCCGATGGCGATGATGTCTCCGACGGTCACGCGCATGCGGAGTTTGAGGCTTGGCTTGGGCGCGAGCTTGGGCGCCGGTTTGGGCTTCACGAGAGGAGGAGTCGAGCGGGCCACCATGCCGCGCATTAAACCTGATGCCGAGGCGCTCAATCGGCCAGCCGCCAGCAGCCGCGGCCGGCGGCCTTCGCCGCATAGAGCGCATCGTCCGCGCGGCCGAGCAGCGCCACTTCGCCTTCCTGGCCGCCGTCGTGGCAGGCGATGCCGATGCTGGTGGACAGCTGCAGCTGCTGCCCCTGCAGCGTCAGCGGCGCCTTCACCGCGTCCAGCACCTTGCGCGCGACACCGGTGGCTTCGTCCGGCGCGTTCAGGTTCTCGAGGATCAGCACGAACTCGTCGCCGGCCAGGCGGCAGAGCTGGTCGGTCTCGCGGATCGCGCCGCGCACCCGGTCGGCGAAGGCCCGCAGCACCGCGTCGCCGGCCGCATGCCCCAGCGAATCGTTCACCTGCTTGAAGTGGTCCAGGTCCAGGAACATCAGCGCCAGCGTCCGGCCGCTGCGGCGGTTGCGCGCCAGCGATTCCGACAGGCGGGACTCGAACTGCCGCCGGTTCGGCAGCCCCGTCAGCGGATCGACGCGGCTGAGCTGGTCCAGCTCCCGCTCGACCTGCTTGAACGCGGTGATGTCGGTGGCCAGCGTGTAGACGCCGGCCACGCGGCCATCGGGCTGCACGTCGGGCACGTATTCGGCCAGCAGGTCCCGCACCACGCCGTTGGCTTCGGAGCGCGTCTCGAAGCGCTGCCGCGCGCCGGCCAGCGCCGCCTTCAGGAAGGGCAGCCGCTGCTCGTGCAGCACCGGCCCGATGACGTCGGCCAGCGGCCGGTCCAGCGCCTCCTCCGGCGCCATGCCCATCCAGGCGCGGAAGGTCGCGTTGAGGAACCGGAGCCGGTGCTCCGAGTCGATGTAGGAGATCAGCACCGGCAGGTTGTCGGCGATGGTGCGCAGCCGGCGCTCGATGGATTCCTGGCGCAGCAGCGCGTCGTGCAGTTCCAGCGTGCGCGCCTGCACCCGCAGCTCCAGCGAGGCGTTCAGCTCGGCCAGCGAGCGGTCCTGATCGGCCTGGCGGTGCGCCAGGTCGTTCAGCGCCTGCGACAGCACCGCCGCCTCGCGGTAGCCGCCGACGGCGGGCAGGTGGTCCTCGCTGAGATGACGGCGCTGCGCGATCGCGGCGGCCAGCTCGCGCAGCGGCCGGCTCATGCGCCGGGCCAGCCACCAGCTCAGCGGCACCGCCAGCGCCAGCATCAGGATCGCGCTCAGCGCGATCTGACGCCGCAGGCCGTAGTAGTCGGCCAGCGCCACGGCCACCGGCTGGCGCACGAGCACCGTCCAGCCCAGTCCCGGATACGGGCCGTAGCCCTGGCTGGGCACGCTCACCGCGAAGTACTCGACGCCGCCGGCCTCATGGTGACGCAGGCCCTGCCCGCTCTCCGCGCCGATCGGCATCTTCCTGCCCTCCTGGTCCGAGGGTCCCAGGATCACCACCCCGTCCTTGCCCAGCACCAGCGCGTCGGCCTGGTGGGAGGCCATGGTCGCGTCGATCAGCTCGCTCTTGATCTGGCGCGCCCAGCCCCAGCTCAGGTGGACGCCGAACACGCCCTGCAACTGCCCGCGCCCATCCAGCAGCGGCACCGCGAAGTCGACGAAACGCCAGGGCTCGTTCTGGCGCGGCAGGAGTTTTTCCAGCAGCAGCGCCGCATGCACGTCGCCGACGAAGGGCTGACCGCTCCGCGCGCCCTGCCACCACGGTCGCTTGGAGACGTCCACCCCGTCCAGCAGGCCGCCGGCGGCGGCGAGCACCTTGCCTTGCGCGTCGGTCACACCCAGCCACGCAAAGTGGTCGAAACCGACCTGCACCTGATCCAGCGCGCGGCGCATCGCCTCGGGATCGTCGAAGCGGCGGAAGGGCTCCAGCTGCGCCAGCACCCGCACTTCCTTGAACTGCTGCGCCATGCCGCGATCGAGCGCGTCGCGGAAGTCGACGGCCACCTGCCGCAGCGACTCCACCGCGCGCCGCTCGGCGTGGGCGCGGGCGAAGTTCTCGATCAGCAGCGCGGTGATCAACAGCGCCGTCGCCACCGCGGCCAGCACCATCGCGGTGAGCCAGCGACCGAGCGAAGCCCGCGAGCCGCGCGGTGGAATGAAACCATCGTGACCGCCGGCGGCGGTGGAGCCGCCCGGTCGTCCGGGCGTGGGAGGCGGCGGGAGCGCCTGGGAGTGATCGTGCATCACGGAGTTGTATCGAGAGCGGCGACCGGCCGCAACGCGGGATAGTGCCACTGCACCAGCGGTGGGCGATGACGGAACCTGCCGAGGCACCGTCACGGGGCAGGCTTTGCAGGCGCACCAAAACCGGTCAAGCTCGGGCCCGTGCCGGCCCCACCAGGGCGTCGGGCTGGGCACGGGCCTTGCAACCTGCCCCGCCGGGCCGCCGCCCGGAGGCGGTCCGTCCCTGGAGACCCCATGCATGCGCTGACTTTGCCGGCCGCCGGCCATTACGACGAGATGCTGCTGCAAAGCGGCGCGATCCGGCCCAGCTACCAGGCCTTCGCGGACTGGCTGCACGCACAGACGCCGGAGGCGCTCGCGAAGAAGCGGGCCGAGGCCGACCTGCTGTTCCACAAGGTGGGCATCACCTTCGCCGTCTACGGCGACGAGGCCGGCGCGGAGCGCCTCATCCCCTTCGACACCGTCCCCCGGATCGTCCCGGCTGACGAGTGGCGGATGCTCGAACGCGGCCTGCGCCAGCGCGTCACCGCGCTCAACCGCTTCCTGTGGGACATCTATCACGAGCATGAGATCGTGAAGGCCGGCCTGATCCCGGCCGAGCAGGTCTTCGCGAATGCGCAGTATCAGCCGGCGATGCAGGGGCTGGACCTGCCGCTGGGCGTCTACGCCCACATCACCGGCGTCGACCTGATCCGGCACGCCGACGGCGGTTATTACGTGCTCGAGGACAACCTGCGCGTCCCCTCCGGCGTCAGCTACATGCTGGAGAACCGCAAGATGATGATGCGGCTCTTCCCCGAGCTGTTCGCCAAGTACGCGATCGCGCCGGTCGCGCACTATCCAGCGCTGCTGCTCAACACGCTGCGCCAGGCCAGCCCGGCGGACAACCCGACGGTCGTCGTGCTGACGCCGGGGCCGTTCAACTCGGCCTACTTCGAGCATGCCTTCCTCGCGCAGCAGATGGGCGTCGAGCTGGTCGAGGGCCAGGACCTGTTCGTCAAGGACGGCTTCGTGTTCATGCGCACCACCGTCGGCCCCAAGCGCGTGGACGTGATCTATCGCCGCATCGACGACGCCTTCCTCGACCCACTGGCCTTCCGCGCCGATTCGATGCTGGGCGTGCCGGGGCTGCTGTCGGTCTACAAGCAGGGGCACGTGGTGCTGGCCAACGCGATCGGCACCGGCGTCGCGGACGACAAGTCCATCTATCCCTACGTGCCGGACATGATCCGGTTCTACCTCGGCGAGGAGCCCATCCTGCACAACGTGCCCACCTGGCAATGCCGCAAGCCCGAGGACCTCGATCATGTGCTGAACCACATGGCGGACCTGGTGGTGAAGGAGGTCCACGGCGCCGGCGGCTACGGGATGCTGGTCGGGCCGGCGTCGACGGCGGCCGAGGTCGCCGACTTCAAGGAGCGGGTCAAGGCCAACCCGGCCAACTACATCGCGCAGCCGACGCTGTGCCTGTCGAGCTGCCCGACCTTCGTCGAGCGCGGCATCGCGCCCCGCCACATCGACCTGCGGCCCTTCGTGCTCTCGGGCCGCGAGGTCAACATGGTGGCCGGCGGCCTGACGCGCGTGGCGCTGAAGGCCGGCTCGCTGGTCGTCAATTCGTCGCAGGGCGGCGGGACGAAAGACACCTGGATCCTGGAGAGAACATGATGCGCGCACGCCCACTTCCTTCGCTGGCCGTCGACGCGGCGCCAGCATCCCTGGAGCGCGGCCCGGCGGGAGGCTCGACATGCTGAGCCGCACCGCCGCCCAGCTCTACTGGATGAGCCGCTACCTGGAGCGCGCCGAGAACCTCGTGCGGATGCTCGACGTGACGCATTCGCTGTCGCTGCTGCCGCAGTCGCGGGGCGCCGCGACGGAGCTGGCCGCGCCGCTCGCGGTGACCGGCACGCTGGAGGCCTACCAGGCGCGTCATCCCGGCCTGAGCGCCGAGCAGCTGTTCCGCTTCATGGGGCTGGACCTGGACAACCCGGCGTCGGTGCTGTCCTGCATCCGCCAGGCGCGGGAGAACGCGCACGCGGTGCGCGGCCAGATCACCGCCGAGATGTGGGAGGCCATCAACACCAGCTGGCTGGAAGCCCGAGGACTCGCGCGCAAGGGCTTCGCCGAGCCATCGTCCTTCTTCGACTGGGTGAAGGAACGCTCGCACCTCTTCCGCGGCGCCACCTACGGCACGCTGCAGCGCAACGACGCCTACTGCTTCATCCGGCTCGGCACCTTCGTCGAGCGCGCCGACAACACCGCGCGCTTGCTGGACGTGAAGTCCCAGCTGATCGCGCCGGCGGTGGACACGCTGGCGCCGGTCGACGCGCCCAGCGAGAGCGCGCCCGACTTCTACGCCTGGAACGCGCTGCTGCGCTCGCTCTCGGCCTTCGAGGCGTACCACGCCGCCTACCGCGACAGCCTCAACGGCCGCCGCGTGACGGAGCTGCTGATCCTGCGCCCGGACGTGCCGCGCTCGCTGCGCGCCTGCTGCGACGAGATCCGGTCCATCCTGCCGCAGATCGAGGCGCGCGGCGGCGCCGAGGACGCCGGCCGCACCGCCAAGCAGAGCGCCGGCCGGCTCGCGCTGCGCCTGGAGTACGGTGCGGTGGACGAGATCCTCGAGCAAGGTCTCCATCCGTGGCTGACGGGCTTCCTGGAAGACTCGGCGCGCCTGAGCCTGGACATCCAGCAGGCCTACTTCGAAGCGCAATGACCTCGGCGCCGACCGCGTCGTTCCGACGCGGCGGACGCCACCCGGAGACAAGGCCATGCACCTGCACATCTCGCACGAGACGGTCTACGACTACGACGCGCCGGTGGCGCGCAGCACGCAGTACCTGCGCCTCACGCCGCGCGCGGGCCGTGGCCTGCGCGTGCTGCACTGGCATCTGGAACTGCCGGCACCGGCAAGCGCCTGCAAGGACGCGTTCGGCAACACCATGCATGTGTTGAGCCTGGACGGTCCGCGGCGCGACATCGTCCTGCGCGCGGTCGGCGAGGTCGACACCAGCGATGCGCCCCCCACGCCCGATCCCGAGGATGAACTGCCCGCACCGCTGTTCCTGCGCGACAGCCCGCTGACGCGCGCGGACGAGCCGCTGCGGCAGTTCGCCGCGAGCTTCGCCGATGCCGCGACCGCCGATGCCCACGGCGCGCTGCTGGCGCTGATGGCGGCGCTGGGCGAGCGCATGCCCTACGTGCGGGGCTACACCGACGCGGCCACGCCGGCGGCGCAGGCCTTCGCCACCGGCCACGGCGTCTGCCAGGACCATGCGCAGGTCTTCGTCTGCTGCGCGCGGCTGCTGGGGCTGCCGGCGCGATATGTGTCGGGTTACCTGGCCACCGACTTCGAGCACGTGGCCAGCCATGCCTGGGCCGAGGTGCGCCTGCCCGAGGCCGCGACGACGGCGGCGGACGGTCGTGACGCATCACACGGCATGGCGGGCGGCTGGCTGGGTTACGACATCAGCAACCAGTGCCTGGCCGATGGTCGCTACGTGAAGCTGGCGATCGGCGCGGACTATCTGGACGCCTGTCCCGTGCGCGGCGTACGAACAGGCGGCGGGCTCGAAACCATGCGGGCCGAAGTGCTCGTGAAGCCCGGCACGGCCGATCAGCAATGACGAAGGGCGCCTCGCCCACAAGCGCGGATTGATCGGCTACGCTCGCGTCCCATGACTTACTGTGTTGCCATGCGGCTGCGTGCCGGCCTGCTGTTCGCGTCGGATTCCCGCACCAACGCGGGCGTGGATCACATCGCCACCTTCCGCAAGATGAATGTGTTCGAGCAGCCTGGCGAACGCCTGATCACGCTGCTCAACGCCGGCAACCTGGCGACGACGCAGAGCGTGGTGAGCCTGCTGCGCCAGCGCGCGGTCGGCCAGGGCGCGCACCTGATGAACCTGACCTCGATGTACGACGTCGCGGAGCTGGTGGGCAAGACCCTCAAGGAAGTGGTCGCGCGCGACAGCGATGGTCCCGGCCAGCTCAACCAGGGCGTGGACTTCGGCGCCAACTTCATCGTTGGCGGCCAGATCCGGGGCGAGGCGCCGCGGATTTTCCATGTCTATCCGCAGGGCAACTTCATCGAGGCCACGGAAGACACGCCCTACCTGCAGATCGGCGAATCCAAGTACGGCAAGCCCATCATCGACCGCGTGATCGATTTCGACAGCTCGCTGGCCGAGGCCACCAAGTGCGCGCTGATCTCGTTCGACTCGACGATCCGCAGCAATTTGTCGGTGGGCCTGCCGATCGACATGCTGCTCTACAAGACCGACAGCTTCGCGCCCGCGCAGCCCCACCGCATCACGCGGGAGGACCCCTACTTCATGAAGGTGAGCCAGGGCTGGGGCGGCGGCCTCAAGCGCGTCTTCGAGCAGTTGCCGGACGAGGACTGGTTCGCGTGAGCGAGCCCGGCTGACGCTCAGCGCTTGCAGTCGCAGACGTCGCTGCCGTTGTCGAAGACGACGCGCCAGCGGCCATCGGGATCGAGTCGCCAGGTCGATGCGAAGCGCGCGACCAGCTTGCCCTTCGCATGCACCGGTCCGGTCGAATAGGCGAGCGTGCCGTCCGGCAGCGCCTCGACGAGATCGGGCGCCCATGAGAACGGCGCCTCGGCGCCATCGAAGAAGCGCTTCCATTCCGCGAGCACGGCTGCCCGGCCGCGCAGCGGCTTGCTGCCGTTGATGAAGATCGCGTCCTCCGCGACGAATTCGGCGAATGCCTTGAAGTCGCGTTTGGCCATGGTCGCGGCGAAGGCGATCTCGGCCTCGCGCACCGCGGACGCGCCACTCGGCGCCACCGCCTGCGCCTGCAACGGCGCCATGAACGAAACCGCCAGCATGCCGGCGGTCAATGCCAAGGGGGATCGAAGGATCGAGCGGCGGTCGGGCATGGCGAGGCTCCTGGTGACGTAGGCCGAGGAGTCTAGGCCGCGCGCGCCCTCATGCCGATGGACACGCCCCTTTCGATGGCCCCCTCCCGAGCGACTCACTCATCCAGCGACTTCAGGAACTGCCTCAGCTCCGGCGTCCTCGGCGCGCCGAAGATCTCGGCGGGCGGTCCGATCTCGTGCACGCGGCCCTGGTGCATGAAGATCACCCGGTCCGCCACCTTGCGCGCGAAGCTCATCTCGTGCGTGACCATCAACAGGGTCATGCCCTCCTCGGCCAGCGACTCCACCACGCGCAGCACTTCGCCCACCAGCTCGGGGTCCAGCGCCGAGGTGATCTCATCGCACAGCAGCACCTGCGGCTCCATCGCCAGCGCCCGCGCGATCGCCACGCGCTGCTGCTGACCGCCGGACAGCTGGTCCGGCATCGCGTCGAACTTCTCCGCCAATCCCACGCGCGCCAGCAGCACCCGCGCCTGCTCGGCGGCGTCCTGGTCGGAGCGCTTCTTCACCAGCGTCGGCGCCAGCATCACGTTGCGCCCCACGCTCAGGTGCGGGAACAGGTTGAAGCCCTGGAAGATCATGCCCACCTGCTGCCGCAGCGCGCGCATCGCCATCGCGCTGTCGTGCAGCAGCGGCTTGTCGGCCACGCGCAGGGAGCCGTCCTGGAACTGCTCCAGGCCGTTGATGCAACGCAGCAGCGTGCTCTTGCCCGAGCCGCTCTTGCCGATCAGCGCGATCACCTCGCCGCGCATCACGTCCAGGTCGATGCCCTTGAGCACCTCGTTGGTCCCGTAGGACTTGCGAAGCGCGGTGATGCGCACGATGGGCACGCCCGGCACGGGCGTGGAAGCGGCGGTCGCGACGTCGGCGGCGTTGGCGGTATCGGCGCTCACGGTCTCAGGCAGCACGGCCATGTTGCTTCCTCTCCAGATGTTGGGCAGCCAGGCTCACGGGGAAGCACAGCGCGAAATAGAACAGCGCCACGCAGCCGAAGACCAGGAAGGGCTTGAAGCTCGCGTTGGCGATCATCCCGCCCGCCTTGGTCAGCTCCACGAATCCGATCACCGAGGCCAGCGCGGTCCCCTTGATCACCTGCACCAGGAACCCGACCGTCGGCGCGATCGCCAGGCGCGCGGCCTGCGGCAGGATCACGTGCCGCAGCTGCTCGCCGAAGCTCATGGCCAGGCTGCGCGCGGCCTCCCACTGGCCGCGCGGCACGGCCTCGACGCAGCCCCGCCAGATCTCGACCAGGTAGGCGCTCGTGTAGAGCGTCAGCGCCAGCGACGCCGCCGTCCACGCCGACACCTCGATGCCCAGCAGCGCCAGCCCGAAGTAGGCGAGGAACAGCTGCATCAGCAGCGGCGTGCCCTGGAACAGCGCGACGTACGCGCCGATCAGGCGCTGCGTCTTGCGGCCCAGGCCGATGCGCAGGCACAGCAGGGTGCCGCCGACCAGGCCACCGCCGATGAAGGCGATCAGCGACAGCGCCACCGTCCAGCGCAGCGCGAGCGCCAGGTTGCGCAGGATGTCCCAGAGGGTGAACTCGATCATGGACGGCTCCCCGTGCCGGTGCCGGCCAGGCGTCGCCACAGCGCCGGCCGTGTCGGCGCCGGTGCGCCGCCGAAGAACCACCGCGGCCCGGCCCACAGCAGCAGGCGCCGCACCAGCACGGACAGCGCCAGGTAGATCAGCGTCGCGACGATGAAGGCCTCGAACGCGCGGAAGTTGCGGCTCTGGATCAGGTTGGCGGCGTAGCTGAGCTCCTCGGTGGAGATCTGCCCGCACACCGCCGAGCCCAGCATCACGATCACGATCTGGCTCGTCATCGCCGGCCACACCCGCTTGAACGCCGGCGGCAGGATCACGCGCGTGAAGACCTGCGTCGGCCCGAGCGCCAGGCTCTGCGCCGCTTCCCACTGGCCCTTGGGCGCGGCCTGGATGCCGGCGCGCAGGATCTCGGTGCCGTAGGCGCCCAGGTTCAGCGTCATCGCGATCAGCGAGGCGCTGGTCGGCGACAGCTTCACGCCCAGCGACGGCAGGCCGAAGAACACGAAGAACAGCTGCACGATGAACGGCGTGTTGCGCAGCAGCTCGACGTAGACGCCGACCAGGCGCCGCGCCCAGGCCGGGCCGCAGGCGCGCGTCCAGGCGCCCAGCGTCGCGATCGCCAGGCCCAGCGGCACCGCGATCACGGTCAGGCCCACGGTCCACGCCAGGCCGCGCAGCAGCAGCGGCCATTCGGCAAGGACGGCGCCGAAGTCGAACTCGATCATGGGCGGCTCCAGGAGGGACCAGCGAACGGCGCGGTCGGTCTCACGTCAGGCACGGTGGCGATCCGCGTCCGCTCAGAGCGGCAGCTCGCCGGCGCCGCGGCCCAGCCACTTCTTGGACAGCGCCTCGAGCTCGCCCGCCTGCTTGGCCGCCGCGATGATCGCGTTGACCTTGGCCAGCAGCGCGTCCTCGCCCTTGGCGACGCCGATGAAGCAGGGGCTGTCCTTGAGCAGCAGCTTGTATTCGACATTCAGGCCGGGCTGGCGCTGCATCAGGTTGCCGGCGACCGCGGCGCTGGTGGCCAGCACCTGCGTCTGGCCGGCGGCGAATGCGGCGATGGTCGCGTTGTTGTCCTCGAAGCGCTTGAACTCCAGCGTCGACGGCGCGACCTTGGCCAGCTCCTGGTCCTCCATCGCGCCGCGCGTGACCGCGACGCTCTTGCCGGCGAGGTCGGCGAAGCTCTTGATCGCCAGGCTTTTGGGCGCGAAGACCGCCTGATAGAAGGGTGCGTAGGCCGAGCTGAAGGCGATCACCTTCTCGCGCTCCGGGTTCTTGCCGAGCGTGGAGATGACCAGGTCGGCCTTCTTCGTCTGCAGGTAGGGAATGCGGTTGGCGCTGGTCACCGGCACCAGCTCGACCTTCACGCCGAGCCTGGCGGCGATCAGCTCGGCCATCGCGACGTCCAGGCCCTGCGGCTTCATGTCGGGACCGACGAAGCCGTAGGGCGGGTAGTCGGTCGGGATGGCGATCTTGATGGTCTTGGCCTTGGTGATCGTGTCCAGCGCGGTCTGCGCCTGGGCGCCCAGCGCGAGCAGGCCCAGGCCCGCGGCCAGCAGCAGGCGGCGCGGCAGCGCGCGGACGGAGGAACGGACGGCGTGGCTCATAACAAGGCTCCTAGGTAGGCGGGGGCGGGATCGGCGGGGTCGGACCCGTCGCGGCGCGCGGCGCGCGGGCGGCGGGAGGTCGAGGGAGCGACGGATGCGGCGGTGGCGGCCGGCGACGCGAGCGGCGTCAGCGCCTGCCGCAGCTGGTGCAGCGGGTCGTCGGTCTGCGTGTCGAGTTGAAGGCCCGACTGCACGCTGGCCAGGTGGGCGGCCATCAGCGCTTCGGCGCCCGCGGCGTCGCCGCGCTCGAGCGCCGCGACGATCGCGACATGCTCCTGGCAGGACTGCGCCGCCTCGTGCGACGACTGGTAGAGCATCGCGATCAGCGTGGTGCGCGCGGTGTAGTCGCGCAGCGTGTCGGCGAGCAGGCTGTTGCCCAGGCACTCGGCCAGGCAGACATGGAAGTCGCCGAGCAGGAAGCTGCGCGCGCCGACGTCGTCGCCGCGCAGCGCGGCCTTCTCCTGCGCCAGGTGTTTCTTCAGCCGCGTCAGCGCCGGCTTGTCCAGGGCGCGGCGGCCGCGCAGCAGGCCGAGCTCGATGACGCGGCGCGCCTCGAAGGCTTCACGGGCCTCCTCGCGCGAGGGCGCGATCAGGTACCAGCCGCGCCGCGCGCTGACCGTGACGATGCCCCGCGCGGCCAGGCGCGTCAGCGCCTCGCGGACGATGGTGCGGCTGCAGTCGAAGAGCAGCGCCAGCGGCTGCTCGCCGAGCCGCGTGCCCGGCGCCAGCTTCTGCGCGAGCACGGCGTCGATGATCCGTTGGCTGATGTCGGTGGCGGTGATGCCCATGCCCAGGGCATTGCAGCTTCCGTGCCAGCGGCCGCCACGCGTGCCTCACTGGCGCATCTGTCTTGTATGCAAGCCAGGACGACACACGCGTGCCGCCGTTGCGCACAAGCTTGGTGTGCGAGGCACCGTCCCGGTGCCTGGCCTCAGCCCTCGACCCGCATCGAGTAGTCCACCGCCTTGGCGTCCTTGGTGAGGCGCCCGACCGAGATGCGGTCGACGCCGGTGGCCGCGATCCAGCGCAGCTGGTCGATGGCCACGCCGCCCGACACCTCCAGCAGCGCCCGGCCGCCGGCGATGGCCACCGCCTCGCGCATCATCGGCTCGCTGAAGTTGTCCAGCAGCACGCTGACCGCGCCGGCGGCCAGCGCCTCGCGCAGCTGCTCCAGGGTCTCGACCTCGACCTGGATGGACACGCCGGCGTTCAGCGCCTGCGCCTGCCGCAGCGCCTGCGTCACGCCGCCGGCCGCGGCGATGTGGTTTTCCTTGATCAGGATGCCGTCGTACAGCGCCAGGCGCTGGTTCGCGCCGCCGCCCACGCGCACCGCGTACTTCTGCGCCAGGCGCAGCCCGGGCAGGGTCTTGCGCGTGTCCAGCACCGCGCAGCCGCGCGGGTTCGGACTGGCGCCCTCGATGGCGCGGGCATGGGCGCGCGTCGCCGTCGCGGTGCCCGACAGCAGCTGCAGGAAGTTCAGCGCCGGCCGCTCGGCCGAGAGCAGCGAGCGGCCCTCGGCCTCGATGCGGCAGACGAGGGTGTCGGGCGCCATGTCGGCACCCTCGTCGTACAGCCACTCGATCCGCGACGAGCCGTCCAGCGCCAGGAACACGCCCTCGAACCAGTCGCGGCCGCACAGCACCGCCGCCTCGCGCACCCGCACATGGGCCTGCACGCGCCGGCCCGCCGGCACCAGCCGCGCGGTCCAGTCGCTAATGCCGATGTCCTCGAACAGCGCGTCGCGGATGTTGCGCGCGCGGGCCTCGTCCAGGGTCTCGTTGTGGTCGAACATCGTCGCGGTCCCGGCTGCCTCTGGATTACTCGGCGTCGCCGATGGTGATCGACAGCTCGCCGAAGCCCTCGATGACGCCGGTGATCACGTCGCCCGGCTTCACCGGGCCGACGCCTTCGGGCGTGCCGGTGTAGATCAGGTCGCCCGGCGCCAGGTGATAGAACTGCGACAGGTTGGCCACCAGCTCCGGAATGCTCCAGATCATGTCGGACAGGTCACCGCGCTGCTTCTCGACGCCGTTCACCGCCAGCGTGATCGCGCCCTGGGACAACTCGCCCAGCTCCGAACGCGGCACCAGCGGCGTGATGACGGCCGAATGCTCGAAGCCCTTGCCCAGGTCCCAGGGCCGGCCGATGGCCTTGGCCTCGTTCTGCAGGTCGCGGCGCGTCATGTCCAGGCCGGCGGCGTAACCCCAGACCGCGTCGGCGGCCTGCTCGGGCGTGGCCTTGAAGACCGGCTTGCCGATCGCCACGACCAGTTCCATCTCGTAATGCAGGTTCTTCGTGCCGGGCGCGTAGGGGATGGTGCCGCCCGACGGCGCCAGCGCGCTGGCCGGCTTGGTGAAGTAGAACGGCGGCTCGCGGTCCGGATCGCTGCCCATCTCGCGGGCATGCGCCGCGTAGTTGCGACCGACGCAGAAGATGCGGCTCACGGCATAGCGCGCATCGCTGCCGCGCACGGCCACGGCGGCCTGCGGCGCTGGGGGGAAGACATAAGTGCTCATGGCGTGCGGAGGTAACGATCGCAACGATCGTGCAAGGAAGGAGGGGAGCGCGGAGCATAACCTTGGCAAATCCACGCGGCATTGCTAGGGTTGCGGCCATGTTTGAAGCCCGCCCCGCCGGCCAGCGCCTGGCCGTCCTGACGTGTGCCCTGATCCTGGCCGCCTGCGCCAGCCGCGGTCCCACCCCCAGCCGCCCCGCCCCGGGCGGCCCCAAGCCCTCCTCCTGGCCCGACCGCGACGGCCCCGACGCCGTCGTCCCGCCCGACCTGCAGAAGGTGCCCGACGCGGTGCCGCGGCTGGAATCCATCCGCAAGGGCGGCCCCAACAAGCCCTACGAGGTGCTGGGCGAGCGCTACGAGCCGATCGCCGACGACAAGCCGCTGGTCCAGAAGGGCCTGGCGTCCTGGTACGGCCGCAAGTTCCACGGCCGGCCGACGTCCAGCGGCGAGATCTACAACATGTACGCGATGACCGCCGCCCACGCGACCATCCCGATCCCGAGCTACGCGCGCGTGCGCAATCCCAAGAATGGCCGCGAGGTCATCGTCCGCATCAATGACCGCGGACCGTTCCACAAGGGCCGGATCATCGACCTGAGCTACACCGCCGCGCTCAAGCTGGGCGTGCTGAACGGCGTGGCGCCGGTCGAGATCGAGCGCATCACCTACGAGGACATCCGCACCGGCGCCTGGACCCGCGACCGCGACACGCTGTCGCCCGATCCCAAGGTCGCGCCCGACACGCCGGTCTATGCCGCCGCGACGCCCAGCGGCGCGCCCGATCCGACGACGACCGCGCAGCTGCGTCCGCCGGCCGCGCCGGTGACCGTGCCGGCGCAGGTGCCGCTGCCGGTGCCGGTGGTTCCGGCGGTGGCGCGCGCCGACAAGCCGGGAACGTCGACCGGCGCGGCGACGGGCACGGGCACGGCAACGGGCACGACGCCGTCCGCCAATCCGGACGCCGGGCCGGATGCCAGCCTGACGCCGATCCCCATCACCGCGCTGCCGCCCGGCAGCGACCTGCCGCCGTCCGGCCAGTCCAAGGCCGAGGCCATGGCGGTCGCCACCGCCGGCGCCATCGCCGCGGCCGATCCGCAGGCGCCGGTACCCGCGCTCAAGATCGCCGCGGCGGCGCAGGGCTTCTGGCTGCAGTTCGGCGCCTTCTCGCGGCTCGAAGGCGCGGAGCAGCTGCGCGAGCAGTTCACCCGCGGCATGGAGGAGATCGCGCCGATGCTGACGATCTTCAAGGACCGCAACCTGCACCGCCTGCAGGCCGGCCCCTTCGCGAGCCGCGAGGACGCGCGCGCCGCCGCCGACCGGGTGCGCACCGCGATGTCGCTGACGCCGGTGCTGGTCGAGCGCCGCTGAGCGCCGCGGAACACCGGCGAGCGCCCGTCGGTCACCCTGACCGGGCGCGGCCCGCACGCCGATTGCCCCGTTCCAGGCGGGGCGCCGTGGGGCGCTTCGTCCCTGGGAGAGGAAGCCGGGGCCGGTGACGACGGCGCGATGGTGCGCCGCGCATCGCCCTGCGAAGATGACCCGCATGCCGCCGCTCGACGCCGCCACGCTGCTGATGGTGATCGCCGTCATCGATACCGTCGCGTGCATCGTCTGGCTCGCGCTGGGCGAGGTGCTGCGCATCGCGCCGCGCGCGGCGCGTCGGCTCTCCGCCTATCACGGCGTGTGCGCGCTGGCCTGGTGGCCCGCCTTGCCGGCCGCGATGGAGCGCCTGGTCGCGCTGCCGCTGGACGTGATCGCGGCGGGACTGCTCGCCGCCGGCGTGCGCGGGCTGATGCGGGTGCGCTACGGCGCCCCGGACATCCTCGCGATCGTGGCGCTGGGGCTGGTGGCGACCGCCCTCACCGCGGGCGATCCGGACCTGTCCTCGGCGCGGGCCGTCTCCAACATCGCCGGCGGCGTGCTCGCGCTGATGGCCGCCTGGGACGTCGCCCTCGGCGCCGGCTTCCGCGCCGGCTTGACCGCCATCGTCGTGACGCCCTACCTCGTGCTGGCCGGCGGCTGCCTCTGGCGCGCCGGCGGGCTGCTGGGCTGGACGCCGGCGGGACTGGGCGTCGCCGGGCTGGGCGCCAACGCGCCGCTGGCGATGCTGCGGCTGGTCGTCGACCTGACCATCGCCACCGGCCTGATCGCGCTGGTGATGCAGCGCCTGATCGCGCGCGTGCGCCACCTGACGCGGCGCGACGCCTTGACCGGCCTGCTGAACCGGCGCGCGATCGAGGACCATCTCGCACGCCTGCAGGCGCTGACCGAACGCGGCTGCGCCAACGCGGTGATGGTGCTGGACGTGGACCATTTCAAGCGCATCAACGACGAACTGGGACATGCCGGCGGCGACGCCGCGCTGCAGCACCTGGCCGCCGTGCTGGGCGCGACGCTGCGCGACACCGACTGCTTCGGCCGGCTCGGCGGCGAGGAGTTCGCCGTGCTGCTGCCCGACACCGAGCTCGACGGCGCGATGCTGGTCGCGGAGCGCCTGCGCGAGCTGCTGCAGAAACACCCGCTGGCCTGGGGCGACAAGCTCTGGCCGATCAGCGCGAGCTTCGGCGTCGCCACCATGCGCGCCGGCGACACCCATGGCCACGGTGCGCTGTCGCGGGCCGACGCGGCGATGTATGCCGCGAAGGCGCGTGGCCGCAACCGCGTCCTGCGCGCCGCCGGCGAAGCGGAGTTCGCGTGAGTCCCCCGACGATGGAGCCCGCCTGATGCTGCCCGCCGCCGATCCGGTCTCGCTGATCGCCGCACTGGTGGTGCTGTTCGGCATCGCCGCGGTGGTCTGGCTGATGATCGCCGCCGGCCTGCGCGAATCGCCCGGCGCCTGTGCCTGCCTGTCGGGCGCCAACGCGGCGCTGGGCGCTTCGTTCCTGCTCCACGAGGCGCTCGGGCTGGTGTCGCCGCAGCATTACTGGTGGTCGGACCTGCTGTCGCTGATCGCCTTCGCGCTGATCCGGCTGGCGGTGCCGGTGGTGGGCGAGCGGCCCGCGCCCTGGCGCTCGGTCGGCGGCGCGACGATCGCCGTGGGCATCGTCGTCGCGCGCTTCACCGGCGGGCCGGACACGCTCGGGCACAAGCTGCTGATCTACGGCGCGATGGCGGCGCTGGCGGTGCTGGCGGCGGTCGATGCCTGGCGCCTGCTGCGCGCGCGCGGCCTGGCCCCGCGCGCGGCGCTGACGCTGGCCGCGCCGCTGATGGCGGTCGGCCTGCTGCTGCTGGCGCGGCCGGTGGAGGCGCTGCTCGCGCCGGGCCGCACCGCGGACATCGACGTTGCTTCCGACTTCAACATCGCCTGGTTGTGGGCGTCGCTGGTGCTGGCGCTGCTGATCAACGGCTGGATCGCCTTCCTGCTGCTGATGAAGCTGGTGCTGGAGATCCGCCGCCTCACCGAGCGCGACCCGCTGACCGACGCGCTGAACCGGCGCGCGCTGTCCGAGGCGGTCGATGCCGAGCACTCGCGCCAGATGCGCGGCCACGGCTACGCGCTGGTGCTGCTGGACATGGACCGCTTCAAGCAGCTCAACGACACGCTGGGGCATGCAGCCGGCGACGCGGCCTTGAAGGCACTGGTGCGGGTGCTGCGGCCCTGCCTGCGCGAGGTCGACCGCCTCGCGCGTCTGGGCGGCGAGGAGTTCTGCGTGCTGCTGCCCCACACCGGCATCGCGGGCGCGGCGCTGGTGGCGGAGCGCATGCGCGCGCTGCTGGCCGGACACGCCTTCGCCTGGGAAGGGCAGGCCTGGACGCTGACGGCCAGCTTCGGCATCGCGGAGTCCTCGGCCGCCGACGTCAGCGCCGCCGAGGTCCTGCGACGCGCCGACCAGGCGCTCTACCGCGCCAAGGCGCAGGGCCGCAACGTCGTACAGGCGGTGGAGCAGGAACCGGCGCGTTGATGGCGCGTCACGATGCGCGCTTTAGCTTGCCGTCGTCGAACTCGTAGAAGTCGGGGTTGCGTTGTGCAACTAGCTTCAGAAGATCATCCAGGACATCGCTGAGCGGAACCTCTTCTTTCGGTGCACCGACGGCGAACGCTCGCAACCCAACATTCATGGGAGAGGCATCAAGCAGGATCAAGTAGAACCGCTCAAACTGCTCTTCGCGACCCGCCGGATCACTACGCCCTGAAAACAACTGAAGGCGAGCGTGTGCATTCAGGAAGGTCGACCGGCGCTGAAGCGTCCCGTCGTGCTCGGCACCATGATCCAGAAAGAAGAAGCCGGCGAGCACCGCATAGGGAAAACGTCGATGCAACGTGACAGCTTCCATCAGCATGTCGCCGCGCCGATTGATCAGATTCTTCTGGTAGTTCTTCGTTCTACTGTCCCTGAAATTGATCGTCTTGACGGAGACAGCACAGAGCAGACCCGACTCTTCCGTCGCCCACGTGACGTCAACCTTCTTGGCGCCGAGGCCCCCAGCCATGCGTCGCTCTGCGCCGGAGTCACCCGATTTGTCAGAGGCATATGGGCGAGCTTCCTTCAGCCCTCGATGACGCAGCTCATCTGCAATTGCCAACGCCACTTGCTGAGACACCAGCTCGCTATAGCGCTTCTTGGACTCCTGCTTCGCGTCATCCGTTGGCTTCTCAGGCAATTGCCGCAACGCAGCGGCGAGCACGTCATCGATCCGAGCCATTCTTTCCCTTCCCCCTGGTAAGGCGTCGCTGCACCAAGGTCGCCCTAGCCTCACGGATTGCCTTCAGACGCGATTCGGTCCAACCTAGTCGTTTTCGGAGGAAGACATCGTCAACGACTGAGGCGGCCGCCTCGACTTCGTTGCGCTCCAGTAGCGAGTTCACGCAATCTTGGACGCTCTTCAATGGATCCGCCATTGCTTCCAGGGCTGCATGTGAGGGCAGCGGAATCTTTCCTGCTTCCGTGGGCTCGTGTTTGAGCATGCCGCCACCATAAGCGCGCCCTACGATCTCTGAGCCAAGCAACGTAAGGCTATTGAGCATCGCCAGCGGAAGCAGCTCCTGGCCAAGCTTGCGCCGAGTAGCTTCCAGCTTGACTCCGTAGATCGAGTTGAGCAGTTGTATGCCTGCTCCGTTCCGCACCAGACGCGGACGATCATGATTCATGTAAGGCATCAGCAGATCGGGCTTGGCCACGACCGGCACGACCCACCATGGCTCTCGCACCCGACACTTGTAGGCGTTGTGTACCCCAAGGGATTCGCCGTACGCAATGTAGTCGCGAGCCGCCTTCGAAGGCTCAGATCCAGGCTTGAAGAGATAGCAGCGCTCTCCGCCCTTGACCATGCTTCGCCAAGCCTGCGCAGAGAAGTTCAATCCCCGCAAATGGCGTGCGCCCGGCGGCGATATCTTCATGAGCTCAGCGGATCCCAACTTCATCCGCTCGACGTCAACTTCGCTCAGGGTAAAGAAGTCATTGTTGCCTGTGACCGCTCCAAGATAGGTAGAGCCCCATGCCGACATCGTCTCGATGTCAGCACTGCCTACTGCCTCGTCATACAGGCGATAGGCGTCGGTTGAAAGCAGTGCTCCCGTCCACTTGTCGTCGGTCGCCGGTTTGAACTTCAACCACTGTGCAGGAAGTTTGGTCGCCAAGTCAGCCGCAGAGCGCGCTTGAAAGACTTCAAATGATTGAGCGCCGCCACTGCCTTCCGCGAGCAAAAGCACTACATCCTCTAGGACACCAGGAAAGACAAGTGTTTCAAACAACACGAGCCTGACGCTTGCGAAGCGATCGAGCAGAAAACGTCGAATCTGGGTTGCGTACTTGACCGACAGTAGCTCAGCGGGAATGACAAGCGCCAGTCGGCCTTCAGGCCGGAGAAACGCAGATGCATGGACCGTAAACGCAGCCCACGAGCTCGCCAACTGCGTCAGGCGCACTCCCTGCCGTAGCGCTGCCTGTAGAGACGCCGCGCGCGATGCCCCACCGAACTGTTGGTACCGCACGTAGGGTGGATTGCCAACAACTGCGTCGAAACTGGGGGACGCAGACTTCAAAAAGAAGTCACCCACGTCGGTCTTCGCTCCAAAGCCCTCGCGCGCGAGGACTTTCTGCGCTTCTTCGACAGACGCCTGGTGAATGTCTCCCGCCTCCAATTGCTGACTGATTGCACGCTTTGTCGCTCCCAAGGCATGGAGACGTCGCGCAGCAGGCAGAAGAAAGGCTGCCTCCCCACACGAAGGCTCCAACACTGCGTCGCCTTTGGAGCGCACGGCCCAGTCGACCATGAAGCGTGCGATCTCAGGAGGCGTGAAGAAGGCTCCACGAGCCTTTCGATCCTCCAGCCCATCCAGACTCAATTGCTGTAACACGCTTCCGCCCCTCGCCTTGCATCGAGCGACGCATCATCCCGATGCGGAGCGCCCCTTGAAAGCTGTGGATATTAACAGTGGCCTCTGAAACGCCCCGGCGCTGAGAGGCGATTTCAGCGAAGAGACAACAAACTTGACGGTCAGCGTGGCATCAGGTCAGCGGCATCAGAATCAGCAGCGCCGCCAGTCAGCCCCCTCCGCCCGGCGGCCTTCCAGGGATCTGTTGGCTCTGCTGCGCCGAGCGCAGCTCGAGTGGAAGCCGTAAGAGAACTCGCCCGCGCCGAAGGTGTTGTACGCACCTTCGGTTCTCCGGCCTTCGCGGATCCGGCATTCGCCGTGGCGGCATTCCCAGCCATGGTCAGAAGCGGCCGCGCACGCTCAGCATCACGCTGCGCGGATCGCCGTAGTTGGGATAGTCCAGGTTGGTCCAGTAGGTCTTGTCGAGCGCATTGCGGATCGACAGGCCCAGGCTGAAGCGCTCGTTGAGCTGGTAGGTCGCATGCAGGTTCAGCAGCGCATAGGCGCCCTGGGTGACGGTGGTCGTGCCCAGGGTCGGATGCGCGATGCCGTAGCCGGTGACGGTGCTCTGGTAGTTCACGCCGCCGCCGACGCTCAGCCGCTCCCAGGCGCCGCCGAAGCGGTAGCTGGTGCTCAGCTGCAGCGTGTGGCGCGGCAGGTTCGCGTAGATCAGGTCCAGCGCGTGGCGGGTGATGCGCGTGTTGGCGTAACCGGCGCTCAGCGTCCAGCCCGGCGCGATCTGGCCGGCGACGTCGACTTCGAAGCCCCGCGTGCGGGTGCCGTTCACGCCGACGTAGGCGGAGCTGCCGTCCGGCAGCGAGCCCTCCGGCACCGCGACGTCGCGCACCGCGTAGTTGTCCTGCTTGGCCTCGAAGACCGCGGCCGACATCGCCAGGCGCTTGTCGAGAAACTCGCCCTTGATGCCGAACTCGGTGTTGCTGCCGCGGATCGGCGAGAGCAGGTTGTCGTTGCGGTCCTTGTAGTTCTGCGGCTTGAACAGATCGGTGTAGCTCGCATAGAGCGACAGCGCATCGCTCAGGTCGTAGACGATGCCCACATACGGCGAGACCTCGTTGCTGACCTTGTAGGCGCCGGTCGTGCCGGTGTAGGTGCCCGCCGTGTTGAAGGCGTCGGTGGCGGTCTTCCAGTAGCTCAGCCGCGCGCCGGTCACCAGCGACAGCGGCTCCAGCAGCTTCCATCGGCCCATCGCGAAGAGGCCGCTCTGCTCGGTCTCGGCGACGCGCTTGGCGCCGGTGGCGCTGAAGGTCGGCGCCGGCGCGCTGCCATCCCAGCTGCGGATGTCGGGGATGGCGTAGCTCCAGGCGGCCACCGAGGTGAGCGTGGGCGTGACGGTCGTGGTCTTCACGCCGTTGGCGCCGATCACCAGGTCATGCTTGCGGCCGAACAGCGACAGCGTGCCCGCGGCGTAGACGTCCAGGCTGTCGCGACGCTCCCAGCTCTTGCCAACGGCCGCCAGCAGCTTCAGCCCGGCGCCGGTGACCGGGTCCGGATAACCGCTGGCGTAGGTGGCCAGCCGGAAGGTGTCGCCTTCGCTGTGGTTGGCGATGGCCTTGAGCGTCCAGTCGTCGCCGAGCTTCTGCTCCAGCTGCGCGTAGAAGGTGCCGTTCTGGCGCGACCAGCGGGTCCAGGACGGCGAGAAGCTCGTCTCGCGCGGCAGGCCCGCGAGCGAGCCGTCCGAGGCAAAGCGCGGGATCGTGCCCCAGATCGGGCCCTGCGGCACGTTGTTCTGGTCCTGGTAGCCGAGCGTGACGGTGGTGCTGGCGCCCAGGTCGGCCTCGATGGTGGCCATGAAGGCCGTCTTGGTCTCGCTGTGGCGCTGGCGGAAGCCGTCACGCTCCTGCGCCGCCGCGATGAGGCGCGCGCGCACGCGGCCGTCCTGGGTCAGCGGCGTGTTGACGTCGGCCTCGATGCGGTGGAAGTCGTCGGTGCCCATCACCAGCCCGCCGTAGGCGGAGAAGGCCTTCTCGGGCCGCTTGCGGATCATGTTGACGGTCGCGGACGGGACGCCCGCGCCGGTGGTCAGCCCGTTGGCGCCGCGCACGACATCGATGCGCGAGTAGAAGACGGTGTCGAACTCCTGCTGCGTGTTGCCGCTGTAGGTGGGAATGCCGTCGATCTGGAAATCGGTGATCTGGAATCCGCGCGCGAAGTACAGCGGGCGCTGCGTGTCGTAGAAGGACACGTTCACGCCGGTGATGTTCTGCATCACGTCGTTGATGCTGATCAGCGTCTCGTTCTCGAGCCGGCTCGCGTCGATGCTGCTCATCGACTGCGGCGTCTCGCGCGCGCTCAGCGGCAGGCGCGTGCTGGCGCCCTCGAGCTTCTTGCGCGCGGCGCTGATGGTCACGCGGTCCAGCGCGTTGCGGCGACCGGCGCGCGGGCCGTCTTCGGCCGCGGATGAGGACGACGGCTCCGCCGCGTCGGGGGCGATCGCGACGGCGGCGTCCGCGGAGACGGTGGACCCGGCGGGTTCAGCCGCCGGCGCGTCGGCGGCGCGGACGGCCAGGGGGTGGGACTCGGCCAGTGCCAGGCCGGTGGACATCAGCAGCGCGACGGCGGCCGCGATGGGGGACAGGGAAGAACGCGACATGGGAAAGAGCAGCAGCAGGCGGGCGCAAGCCCGCACACCGGCGCGCACGGGCGCACCGGCCCCGAAGGGAGGTGGAGGGGATGGGCTTGCGGGTCCGGCTCCGGCATCGCGCGGGGCGCGCGACCAAGGTCGCGGGGCGCGGTGGAGCGTGGGAATCAGGCTGGCGCGAGGCTCAACCGCGCCGGTTTACCGGCCAGATGAGAACTCTTCTCATTGTAGAAACAGGCGCGGAGGCGCCACAGGCAAAGCCTGCCCCTGTGTGCGGTCTTCAGGCCAGCGCGACGCGGTTGCGCCCCAGGTGCTTGGCCCGCTCGACCGCAGCGTTGGCGCGCGCGATCAGCAGGTCGGTCGCATAGGGCGGCGCGTTTGCCAGGCCCATGCTGAGGGTCACGTCCAGGCCCGCCGCGAGCTGGTGCCAGGGATGCACCGACACGCTGGCGCGGATGCGCTCGCAGACCTCGAAGGCGCGGTCCGCCACGGTGTCGGGGAAGACCACCAGGAACTCCTCGCCGCTCCAGCGCAGCAGCAGGTCGGAGCCGCGCGTGTTCTCGCGCAGCAGCTGCGCCAGTTCCTGCAGCACGCGGTCGCCGGTCTCGTGGCCATGCCGCTCGTTGATGTTGCGCAGGCCGTCGGCGTCGATCAGGGCGACCGTCAGCGGCCGCGCTTCCTGCTCCGCCGCGCGCAGCAGCGGCGGCATGCGGGCCTCCAGGCAGCGGCGGTTGCCCAGCCCGGTGAGCGGATCCTTGAACTCGGCCGTGTCGCGCGTGTCGCCGCTCGTCGCGCCGCTGGCGAATTCCGCTTCCATCCGCGAGACGAAGTACTGCGACTGCGCCATCAGCTGCCCGACCGCGCGGCGTCGCTCCAGCGTGCGCGCCTGCTCCAGGTGGAACAGCGACGGCCCGAGCAGCGCCAGCGCCCGGGCCGCGCGGTAGCTGGCGTGATGCAGACGCAGGCTCAGGAACAGCGGCACCTGCGAAGGCGCGGCGGGCGCGGTCGCTGCGGCGTGCGGATCGGCACCGGCGTTCGCGCCGAGCGCCACCGTCTCCTCATGCAGCGCCTGCAGCTGCTGCCACGCGGCGCTGGACTGGCCGCGCGCCAGTTGCAGCTCGGCCAGCATGCAGCGCAGGCGCCAGTCGAGCAGGCGGAAGCCGGCGCGCTGGCTGTCGTCGCGGGCCTCGGTCAGCAGCGGCTCGGCTTCGTCGAGGCGGCCCATCAGCAGCAGCACCTCGCCGAAGTTGGAGGCGGTCAGCGCGATGCCGTAGCGGTCGCCGAGTTGCAGCGAATGCGGGCGCGCCTCGCGGGCGAGTTCCAGCGCGCGCTCGAGCGTGCGGGGCGCCTGCTCCGGCGCGGCGCCGTCGCGCTGCAGGTGGTACGCGCCGAGCGCGACGGTGCACAGGTTGGTCAGCGTGACCACGCGCTCGTAGGGCGTGGGGTTGGTGCGCAGCAGGCCGGCCGCCTCGCTCATCAGGCGCTCGGCCTGCCACGGGTCGCCCATGCGCTCGAAGCAGGCGCCCAGGCCGTTCAGCGCGACGGCATGCAGCCGCAGGTCACCCAGCTCGCCGGCGAGCTTGAGCGCCTCATGCGCGCAGGCCAGGCCTTGCTCGTAGGCGCCGAGCTCACAGGCGGCCAGGCTCATCCAGCGCAGCAGTTCGCAGGCGGCGGGACTGGCGCCAAGCGGCCGCATCAATCGCAATGCGCGCTCGCCGACGTCCAGCATGCCCGGCAGGTCGCCCATGCGCAGGCGGAAGAAGCTGCGCAGCTTGCCGGCTTCGGCCTGCTCGTTGATGAAGCCTTCGGCATCGGCGCGATGCCAGACGGCATCGGCCAGCGCGAGGCCGTCGTCCAGGCGCGCCTGCTGCTGCGCGAGACGGGCGCGCGCCAGCAGCTCGCTCAGCGGCACGCCGTCGAGGGCTGCCGGGGACATCGGATCGGAGGAGGGATCGCCGCTCGGAAACATCCGGCAAGCGTAGCCGATCGGGCGGCGCGCTCACCACCGGCCCAGCGGCGATGGCAGTCCCGACCCGTCTACTTGCTGGTGGGCATCACGAACTCGGCGCCCTTGGCGATGCTCGCCGGCCAGCGCTGCATGACGCTCTTCTGCTTCGTATAGAAGCGCACGCCCTCCTCGCCATAGGCATGCATGTCGCCGAAGAGGCTCTTCTTCCACCCGCCGAAGCCATGCCAGGCCATCGGCACCGGGATCGGCACATTGATGCCGACCATGCCGACCTGCACGCGACGCGCGAACTCGCGCGCCACGTTGCCATCGCTGGTGAAGCAGGCGACGCCGTTGCCGAATTCATGCCCGTTGACCAGCTCCAGCGCCTCGCCGAAGTCCTTCACCCGCACGCAGGCCAGCACCGGCCCGAAAATCTCTTCCTTGTAGAGGCGCATCGACGGCCGCACGTGGTCGAACAGCGTGCCGCCGGTGAAGAAGCCGTCCGGCAGGCCCTCCACCTGATGGCCCCGGCCGTCGACGACCAGCGTCGCGCCTTCCTCGACCCCGTGGGCGATCGCGCCCTCGATGCGGTCACGCGCCTCGCGCGTGACGATCGGTCCCATCTCCGCATCCAGCGACATGCCGTTCTTGATCTTGAGCGCCTTCGCCCGCTCCGCCAGCTTGGGCACGATGCGGTCCGCGACGTCGCCGACCAGCACCGCCACCGAGATCGCCATGCAGCGCTCGCCCGCCGAGCCGTAGGCGGCGCCGATCAGCGCGTCGACGGCCTGGTCGATGTCGGCGTCGGGCATGACGACCATGTGGTTCTTCGCGCCGCCCAGCGCCTGCACGCGCTTGCCGTGGCGGGCGCCGGTCTCGTAGATGTACTGCGCGATCGGCGTGGAGCCGACGAAGCTGAGCGCGCGCACGTCGGGGTGGTGCAGCAGCGCGTCGACGACCTGCTTGTCGCCCTGCACGACCTGGAAGATGCCGTCCGGCAGGCCGGCCTGCTGGAACAGCTCGGCGATGGCCAGGCTGGGCGACGGATCGCGCTCGCTGGGCTTGAGGATGAAGGCGTTGCCGGTGGCGATGGCGATCGGCGCCATCCACATCGGGACCATGAAGGGGAAGTTGAAGGGCGTGATGCCCGCGACCACGCCCAGCGGCTGGCGGGTGGTCCAGTTGTCGATGCCGGTGGAGACCTGCTCGGTGAAGTCGCCCTTGAGCAGCTGCGGCACGCCGCAGGCGAACTCGACGACGTCGATGCCGCGCGAGACCTCGCCCTGGGCGTCGGTGAAGACCTTGCCGTGCTCGGCGGTGATCATCGCGGCGAGGCGGTCGCGGTGCTGGTTCAGCAGCTCCAGGAACTTGAACATCACCCGCGCCCGGCGCAGCGGCGGCGCGTCGGCCCAGGCCGGGAAGGCGGCCTGCGCGGCGGCGACGGCGGCATCGACGTCCGCCGCGCTGCCCAGCTGCAGTTGCCGCGCCACCTGGCCGGTCGCCGGGTTGAAGACCGCCTGGCTGCGTCCCGAGCTCGCCGGGCGACGCTCGCCGGCGATGAAGTGGGTGATGTCGGCGTTGTCGGTGAAAGCGACGGGGGCGACGGGGGCGCTCTGGCTCATGGCGGTCTCCTGCTTCTTGGGGGATCGCCGTGAGTCTAGGCAGCGCGCCCTGCCCCGCCTAGGCCAGATCGCCGATCACATTGTTCGATAGACTGAACAAATGGCCCCGCGCTCCCCTGCCTCCTCCCCCGTCCGGGCCGAAGTCCGGGACGAACTGCTGTGGTCACAGCTGCAGGCGCTGATCGCGGTCGCGCGGCTGGGCAGCTTCACGAAGGCGGCGCAGCGGCTCAACCTGTCGAAGGCGGCGGTGAGCCAGCGGATCGCCGACCTGGAACGCCACCTGGACCAGCAGCTGGTGCAGCGCACGACGCGCTCGGTGCGGCTGAGCGAAGCGGGCTCGCGCCTGGTCGAGCAGGCCGAGCCCGGCCTGGCCCTGCTCAGCCGCAGCCTGGGCGAGGCCCGCGAGTCCGCCGGCGCGCCGCGCGGCCTGCTGCGTGTGACCGCGCCGGTGGCGCTCGGGCGGCAGCATGTGGCGCCCGCGCTGCCGGCCTTCTTCGAACGGTATCCGGAGCTGCGCATCGAGCTCGACCTGTCCGACCGGCTGGTGCCGCTGGCGCAGGAGGGCTTCGACCTGGCGATCCGCCACACCAGCGCGCCGCCGGACACCCATGTCGCGTTCAAGCTCTGCCCGTCGCGCGCGCTGCTGACGGCCAGCCCGGCCTACCTCGCGCGCGCGGGCCGGCCCCAGCATCCGGCGGAACTGGCGCAGCATCACTGCCTGCCCTACCTGCGCCCGGGGCCAGCGCAATGGTTCTTCGAGCGCGCCGCCAGCGCGCCGGCGCCCGAGCGCCTGCGCGTGCCGGTGCAAGGCCTCTTCCGCGCGAGCAACAGCGAGGTGCTGCGCGACGCGGCGCTGTCGGGGCTTGGCATCGCGCTGCTGCCGGACTTCAGCGCCCGCGACGCGATGCGCGACGGCCGTCTGGTGGAGGTGCTGCCGGACTGGCGCGCCATCGGCTTCTTCGGCGACGCGATCTACGCCATCCATCCGTGGAGCAGCCACACGCCGCAGGGCGTGCGGCTGCTGGTGGATCACCTCAAGGGCGTGATGGGCGGCGGCTACTGAAGGCTCAGCGCGTGACCTTCACCGCGCTCAAGGGCACCAGCGCGAGCAGCGCAGCCAGCAGCCAGAACGCGGTCGACAGTCCGACGCCCGCCGCGAGGAAGCCGATCAACGCCGGCCCGAGCAGCACGCCCGCATAACCCGCCGTCGTCACCGCCGAGACGGCGAACGCGGCGGGCATCACGGTCTGCTGGCCGGCGCGCCGGAACAGCACCGGCACGAGGTTGGACGCGCCCAGGCCGATCAGCACGAAGCCCGCGAAGGCCACCGCGCGGACCGGCGCGAGCAGCAAGGCGGCCACGCCCAGCACCGCGACCACGCCGCCCACGACCAGCGTCCGCCGATCGCCCAGGCGCGCGACCACCGCGTCGCCGGTGAGCCGTCCCGCCGTCATCGCGATCGAGAACAGCATGAAGCCGATGCCGCCCTGCGCCGGCGCGACCAGCTTGGCCTCGGTCAGCAGCAGCGCGCTCCAGTCCAGCACGGCGCCCTCCGCGAGGAAGGTCACCGCGGCGAGCAGCGCCATCAGCCACACCAGGCCGCGCGGCATCACGAACAGCGGCCCGCTGGACGAGCGCGCCGTCTCCAGCACATAGGGCCAGGCGACGACGACCGCCAGCGCCATCAGCGCGGCGCCCAGCAGCGTCGCGTGCAGCGGCTCGAAGTCCATCGACAGCAGCAGCGTCATGAAGGCCGCGCCGATGAAGCCGCCCACGCTGTAGAGCCCATGGAATCCGGACATCAGCGGCTTGCCCGCCGCGCGCTCGACCTCCAGCGCGTTGATGTTCATCGCGACGTCGAGCGATCCCAGGCATGCGCCGAAGGCCGCCAGCGCCAGGCCCAAAGTCGAGGGCGAGCCCGCGAAGGCCAGCAAGGGCAGCAGCGCCGCCATGCCGAAGCCGCTGCAGACCATCACCAACCGCGTGCCGAAGCGCGTGCTCAGCATGCCGGCGGCGACCATCGCCACGACCGAGCCCAGGCCCAGGCACAGCAGCAGCACGCCGAGCGCGCCTTCATCGACGCCCAGCCGCTGCCGCGCGAAAGGCACCAGCGGCGCCCAGCAGGCGACGCCGAAGCCCGCCACCAGGAAGGCCAGGCGCACGGCGAGGCGATGCTCGGGTTTCTCGACCACGGGCTCGGCGCCCGTGAGGTTCTGCGGCGCGGCGCTCATGCCGCGGTCTCCACGGCGATCACGTCGACCCCGGCTTCGCGCAGGCCGCGCACCACGCCGGCATCGAGGTCCTGCTCGATCACCGCCGTCTTGAGCATCGCGAAGTCGGCGATGTGGTGCGGCGCCGCGGCGCGCGCCTTGTCGCTGGTCAGCAGCGCCACGACCTCGCGGCTGTTCCGGACCAGCGTGCGCTTGAAGGCGGCCTCGCTGAACTGCATCGTCATGACGCCATCCGCCACCGACAGCGAACAGACGCCGATGAAGCAGCGATCGATGCGCATCCGGGACAGCGCGTCGACCGCGGCCGCGTCCACGCAGCCGCCAAGGTGACGATCGACCTCGCCGCCCAGCATCAGCAGCCGCAGGTCCTGGCGGCGCAGCACCGCCGCCGCCACGTCGACCGCGTTGGTGGCGATGGTCAGCTCAGCGTCTTCCGGCAGGAACTCGATCAGCGCGAGATTGGTGCTCCCGGTGTCGATGAACACCAGCTCGCCGGGCCGGACCGTCGCGGCGCCCGCCTGCGCGAGCGCCGACTTGCGCCCCGGCGCCTCGCGCAACCTCGCCGCCAGCGGGCGGTCGCTGTCCTGGAGCGGCACCGCGCCGCCATAGACGCGGCGGCACAGACCATCGGCCGCGAGCGCGCGCAGGTCGCGGCGGATCGCGTCCTCGGACAGCTTGAACTCGGCGGCGAGATCCGCCGCCACCACGGAGTGGCCGGCCGAGAGGCGCTCGGCGATGAGCTGCCGGCGGGCTTGGGGAAGGTCGGGTTGCGTCATATCGCGCCTCGGTTGAAGCGCCGCAGTATGCATGATTGATCTCGTTTTTGCACGTTCATGCACGATTTATCGACCGCTGCTCGCACCGGGGCAGGCCGCCGTTTCACCCCCCTGCCGCCTCCCCCGCTGTGGGGAAACATCCCTGATCCGAGGGGCCTCGCCTTCCCTCCCATGGGGGTCGGCCTCCCTAGTCCATGGGTTTTTTCGTGAAGCGCCGCCGCCGAAAGTCGCCCCGGGCGGTCGATGTTGGCCGTCAGGAGACAGGTATGACTTTGTTGACTGTGATGCGTCGTCGCATGGCCGCCTGGGCGGCCCTATGCGGCGCGACCGCTGCGCTGCTGGGCATGACGCCCGCCGCGGCACAAACCCTCAAGCCCGAGACCGACGTGGTCCAGGGCGTGACCCTGCGCACCGGCGAGGCGCTGCGCGTGGGCGGCTACTCGGCGCTGCGCGCGAAGGCGCTGCAATCGCCGCGCAAGCTGCGGTTGATCGCGCGGCTGTCGGCCTACGCGACCGGGGCCGGTCCCGCCGGCGAGCCCTTGCGCGCGATCGGCGAGACGCCCGCGATCCGCGGCGCACGCGACCAGCTGGTGCTGCGCCTGCGAGCCCGCGGCGCCGACGCGGTGGAAGGCCTGCCCGACACCGCGCTGGTGGTGATGGAGGTCGATGCGGCCCAGCTCGATGCGCTGGTCGCCAACGGCGAGATCGCCGAGCTGACCGAGGACGTGCCGGTGCCGGCGACGCTGGCCGAGTCCGGCCCGCTGGTGCGGGCGCCGCAGGCCCATGCGCTGGGCGCGCGCGGCGCCGGCACGACGGTGGCCATCCTCGACACCGGCGTGCAGGCCAATCATCCGTTCCTGAACGGGCGCGTCGTCGAGGAGGCCTGCTTCTCGACGACCTCGGCGGCCAACAACTCGACCTCGGTCTGCCCGGGCGGCGCGTCCAGCAGCACGGCGGTCGGCTCCGGCGCGGCCTGCGCGATCAGCGGCTGCGACCATGGCACCCACGTGGCCGGCATCGCCGCCGGCCGCGCCACCGGCGCCACCACCTTCAACGGCATGGCGCCCGACGCCAACCTCATGGCGGTGCAGGTGTTCTCGCGCTTCACCGACTCGCCGGGCAACACGCCCTGCGCGAACTCGAACAAGGCCTCGCCCTGCATCCTGAGCTTCACCTCGGACCAGATCCGCGGCCTGCAGCGGGTGCTGGAGCGGCGCGCGGCGCGCAACATCGTCTCGGCCAACATGAGCCTGGGCGGCGGCGTCAACGCCGCGGCCTGCGATGCCGATGCCCGCAAGGACGTCATCGACGACCTGCTGGCCGTGCGCGTGGCCACGGTGATCGCGTCGGGCAACAACGGCTCGGCCACCGGCGTCAGCGCGCCGGGCTGCATCTCGACCGCGGTGACGGTGGGCTCGACGACCAAGAGCGACCTCGTCTCCAGCTTCTCCAACAGCGCGGCGCTGGTTGACCTGCTGGCGCCGGGATCGGGCATCACCTCGTCGGTGACCGGCAGCGGCTTCGGCGCGAAGAACGGCACCTCGATGGCGACGCCCCATGTGGCGGGCGCCTTCGCGGCGATCCGCTCGGTCGTGCCGAGCGCCAACGTCGGCGACATCCTCGGCGCGCTGCAGGTCACCGGCGTGGCGATCACCGACACGCGCAACAACCTCACGCGCCGGCGCATCAACCTGGAAGCGGCGGTGAACCAGCTCGCGCCGCAGCCCTTCGCGCTGTCCAGCGGCATGCTGTTCCAGATGCATGCCGACGGTCGCATCTGGGCCCACACCGGCGTGGCCTGCAACGGCGCCGGCTGCCCGGGCTGGGTGCTGCTCGACGCCAACCCGGCGACGCGCGCGATCGCGGCCGGCGGCAACGCGCTGTACCAGCTGCACGCGGACGGGAAGGTCTGGCGCTATACCGGCATCCGCTGCGGCGGCAATGCCTGCCCGGGCTGGCAGATGCTGGACAACAACCCGGCGACGAAGCAGATCGCGGCGGGCGGCACCTCGCTCTACCAGCGGCATGCGGACGGGAAGATCTGGCGCTCGACCGGCGCGGCCTGCTCGGGCAACAGCTGCCCGGGCTGGACGATGCTGGACAACAACCCGGCCACGGTCGACATCGTCGCGGACGGCACGCGGCTCTACCAGCTGCACAACACCGGCGCGATCTGGCGCTCGACCGGCGCGGCCTGCTCCGGCAACAGCTGCCCCGGCTGGACCCAGCTGGACAACAACCCGCATGCCAAGGCGCTGGCCGCGGCGGGCGGCCAGCTGTACCAGCGGCATGACACCGGCGCGATCTGGCGTTCGACCGGCGTGGCCTGCTCCGGCAACAGCTGCCCCGGCTGGACGATGCTGGACAACAACCCGGCGGCGCGCGAGATCGCGGCCAATGTCGGCGGGCTGTTCCAGCGCCATGCGGACGGCAAGATCTGGCGCTTCACCGGCCAGGTGTGTTCCGGCAACAGCTGCCCGGGCTGGACGATGCTCGACAACAACGGCGCGACCGTGCAGATCGAGGCGGCCACCAGCGGGCTCTACCAGCGCCATGGCAATGGCCGCATCTGGCGCTCGACGGGCGCGGCCTGCTCCGGCAACAGCTGCCCGGGCTGGGTGATGCTGGACAACAATCCGGCGACCAGCACCATCGTGACGGCCCAGCCATGAGGGCCCGGTCACCGCGTCTGTCGCGCCTGCGCATGCCGGCGTGCATCGCCGCCGCCCTGATGGGCACGGCCTGCGCGCTGATGGGCGGCGACGGCGCGGTGGCTGGCTCACCGGGTGCGCCGCTGTTTTCTTCCACCGTGGAGTGCCCCGCCATGGAGGCCATCGAAGGCGCCGCGGCGCTGCTCGCGTCGCTGGACCGCAGCCCGGACCGCACGGCCCGCGTGCTGCTGCGGCTCAAGCCGGGGCCGGCCGCGATGGCCGGCGCACGGCGCGCGCTCGACGCGGCAAAGGTCGTGGGCGAGCCGGTCGGCGGCCGGCCGCTGCTGGTCGCCGAGCTCACCGCGGCGCAGCTGCGGACGGTGCTCGCGAGTTGCGAGGTGATTGCCGTCCAGCCGGACGAGGCCGTGCCACCGAGCTGACCTTCGGCGAGGCGGAAGCGGCGCTGTCATGATGTCGCCCAGCCGAGGCCCATCCCGGGCCGATTGCCAAGGAGCGCCCATGAGCACCGCATCGATGCTGTCGACCCTGTTCCGCTACCAGGCCTGGGCCCACGACGGGTTCCTGCGGGCGATCGAGGACCTCGATGCCGAGCGGTTCGGGGAGGCGCGCCACCTGGCGCTGCGCGTGCTGAATCACGTCTACGTGGTCAACCAGATCTTCACCGGCCATCTGACCGGCCAGCCGCACGGCTACGAGGCCAACAACACCGTCGACACGCCCACGCCGCAGGCGCTGCGCGCGGCGCATGCGGCATCGGACCGTTGGTTGCTGGAGTACGTCGCGGCCATCACGCCCGAGCAACTGGCCGAGCGCATCGCGTTCACCTTCACCGACGGCGGCCGCGGCGCGATGACGCGCGAGGAGATGCTCTTCCACGTGGTGACCCACGACGGGTACCACCGTGGCGAGGTGGGACGGATGCTCAAGCAGATCCAGTCACCGCTGCCGTGGGACACCTTCGCGGTGTTCCTGCATCAGGATCAGCCGGAGCGGCGCGGGCAGGGCTGAGGGCGGACCTCAGTCCGCGGGCCTCACGTAGTAGAGATCGAACTCGCCCTCTTCCACCAACTCGAATCCGTGCCGCTGATAGAAGCGGTTGGAGTCGCTCTGTTTCAGCGCGCCGACACGCACCGGCAGGTGGAGTGCTCGCGCTTCGCGGAAGACTTCGGCGAGCACGCCGGCGCCGATGCCGCGTCCCTGCCAGGCCGGATCGATATAGAGATGATCCAGCGCCAGCCAGCCGGGCTGCTGCGTCGTGACGACGAAGCCAAGGCGCTGCCCGTCGACGACGATGTGGCGCGTGCGCTCGGGATCGAAGCTGGAGAGAAAGCGCTCGCGCGCCCGCTGCGGATCGAAGCGGCCGATGCGTTCGAGGCTCTCGCGCATCGCGGCGATGCGCAGCGCCACAAGGGCTTCGGCGTCGTCCAGGACGGCGGCGTCGAACCGGAGAACGGCGGGGCTTGGCACGGTCGGCATGGCGCGCATCGTAAGCGCGGTGCCGATTGATTCGGACCCACAAAAAAGGACGCCCGACCAGCGGAGCTGACCGGGCGTTGCAAGTCCTAGAAAGGACGTCGTTGGGATCGGTGCCGTCCATCGGGGCCGAAGGCCGCGCCGTTGGAAGGCGTGAGGTGGACTCTAGGGCGAACCCTGAGGACGCGGCATCCCCTCAAGGTGGGATACCTGGGGAAATTGGTCAGCAGGTGTAAGGAGCACTCCGCATTACGGAAAACCGCAGCGGGTCTCACGCCGCGACCCATGACTTCCGTTCGCCGGCGCACACAAGGCATCCCGGCCGCCGTGCCCAGGCGCGGATCCTGCCGCTGCTGTCGTGGACAACGCGGTTGCGCCGCGGGTCGCTTCAAGCGGCGTACACGCGCGCCGGATAATCCCGCCCCATGACCGCGCCCAAGCCTCCCAAGAAGTCCGCGCCCCGGCCGCCTGCAAGCAAGACCTCGGGCTCGCCCGCGAGGGCCGGCACGCCGTCGCACGGGCCGCGTCCGCAGCCTCACCGCCCTGCGATCGACGCGCCCAGCGCGCCGCCGGAGCCCTGGAGCGACGACGACCTCGACGAGCTGCAGTCGCTGCTCGACGAAGTCCCGGCGCCGCTGGAGCCGCTCGATGCCTCGATGCTCGACGGCTTCCTGGTCGCGCTGATCCTGCAGCCCAAGCCGGTGCCGCTGTCCGACTGGTGGCGCTGGGTGCTCGATGCCGAGGAGGGTCGGCCCGCCCCGGCGCGCTACGACGCCCAGCCGCTGCTGCAGCTGGTCCAGCGCCGCGAGCATCAGCTCAAGCAGGCCATCGCCGATCGGCAGTGGTTCGACCCCTGGGTCTTCGAGCTGGACGAGGACGCGTCCCCGTCGGAGACCGTGCTGCCCTGGGTCGCCGGTTTCGCGCTGGCCGCCGACCTGTTCCCGGCGCTGATGAACCTGGACGAGTCCGAGCTCAACGAGCCGCTCGCCCAGCTCTACATGCATCTGGATCCCGAGGACCTCGAGGACGCGGATGCGCTGCTCGAGGAGATCGAGAGCCTGGAGCCGCCCGAGGAACTGGACGAGGCGGTCGAGAGCCTGGTGCGGGCCAGCCTGCTGCTGGCGGACATCTCGCGGCCGCGCCCCGCGCCGAAACCGCAGCGGTCGGGTGGCCCCGGCGGACCGAGGGGTTCGGGCGGCCCCGCCGGTCCGCGCCGCGGCGGACCGCCGCCCCGCCGGCCCCGGTGAGGCTCAGCGCGCGGCGGGCGCCTTGGGCTCGGCGTCCGCGGCTTCCGCAGTGGTCGGCGTCGCGATCGGCGCGCCGGGCCCCACCTGCCGCTTCATCCACTCGCTCATCTCCCACAGCGTGTGCCCCACCGACTCGCGCGCCGAGTAGCCGTGCGATTCGAAGGGCAGCGTGACGTAGCGCACCGAGCCGCCGGTGCCCGCGAGCGCCTGGTACAGCCGCGCGCTCTGCATCGGGAAGGTGCCGGGGTTGTTGTCCAGCTCGCCGTGGATCAGCAGCAGCGGCTCCTTGAGCCGGTCGGCGTAGTTGAACGGCGAGAGCTTCTGGTAGACCTCCTGCGCCTCCCAGTAGGTCCGGCGCTCGCTCTGGAAACCGAAGGGCGTGAGGCTGCGGTTGTAGGCGCCGCTGCGCGCGATGCCCGCCTTGAACAGCCGCGTGTGGGCCAGCAGGTTGGCCGTCATGAAGGCGCCGTAGCTGTGGCCGCCCACCACCATGTGGTCGCGATCGCTGACGCCAAGGTCCACCGCCTTGTCGATGATGGCCTGCGCGTTGGCGGTGATCTGCGCGATGAAGCTGTCGTTCACCGTCTTGGGATCGCCCACCACCGGCATCGTCGCGTCCATCAGCACGACGTAGCCGTCCAGCAGCAGCATCAGCGGGCTGGTGCCCGGGAAGACGTTGAAGCGGTTGCTGGAGCCGCTGACCTGGCCCGCGGTCGAGGCGTCGGTGTACTCCAGCGGATAGGCCCAGACGACGGTCGGCCGGCGCTCGCCGGGCTGGTAGCCGGGCGGCTTGTACAGCCAGAACGACAGCGCCACGCCGTCCTCGCGCTTGAAGCGCACGAACTCGCGCTGGATCTCGCGCAGCTGCGGCGCCGGGTCCTTGACGTCCGTCAGCGGCGTCAGCTCGGCCAGTGACGGACCGCCGCGCAGCACCACGTTGCCTGGCTCGCTGACGCTCTCGCGCACCGTCAGCACGCGGCGGCCCTCGCCATCGAACACCGCCAGCGGACGCTCATGGTGCGCGGCGTCGCCGCCGTTGACCGGCGCGCCGGACTGGAACACCCGCGACTTCTTGTTGTCGGCGAGCCCCAGGCGATCGATGAAGGGCTTGTCGCCCTCGGGGCTGGCGCCGGTGCCGAAGTACCAGAGCGCGCCCTCGTCGACCCGCACGACCGCGCGGCCGGTGGGCAACATCCGCTGCAGCGGCGTACCGGGATCGCGATAGCGGTCGCGCACCGAGCGCTCGATCAGCCGCTGCGCGGCCGCGCCGCCGTCCATCGTGACCAGCTCGGTCGAGGTGCGCATCTTCGCCAGGTCGAAGTCCTGCACCAGCGCCTGCCGGCCGCCCTCGAGGAAATCGAGCCGGCTCAGCCGCTGCGCGACGCGGTGCACCTCGCGCGCCTCGCCGGTGTAGGGCGGGTCCAGCCGCATCAGGCGGTCGCGGTGCGGCGCGGGCACGCGGGTGTCGCCGCCATCGAGCGCCTCGACCCAGTAGACGGCGCCGTCCGCGCCCGGCGAGGCGAAGAAGTGACGCGGTCCGGTGATGACGCCCTCGACCGGCACGCCTTCCTTCAGCCGCGTGCGGCCGATGGGCACGACCTTGCCGTCGACGCCGCGCACCTCGGCCTGGGCCGCGAAGTCGTCCCAGCCGACCTGGTAGCTGAACGGCTCCAGCAGCCGCATCGTCAGCAGCTGGCCCGGCGTACCGAGCGCCTCGATATGGCTGAACAGGCCGGGCTCTCCGATCGGCCGCACCGCGCCGGTGTTCAGGTCGACGCGCGCCAGCTGCGAGCTCGCGTGATGCGCGAAGACGGCCGCCTCCTGCGCGTTGCCCAGCAGGTCCTGCTGCGTGCGCTCCGGCGAGTTGCGGCCGATGGATTCCTGGATCGACGGCCCCGACGGCGCGTTGAACACCGGCGCCGGCCCGCGCTTGGCGGGCACCGTCAGCGTGACCAGCTCATGGTCGTTGAGCCACACGACGTCGTTCTCCAGCATCGTGTGCAGCTTGAGCCGGGGCACCGCCTTGAGCTTGCCGGTCGCGACCTCGCCCACCCACAGCTCGACCGCGGTGTCGGTGCGGCGGTTCAGCAGGAAGCGCTTGCCGTCGGGCGAGAAGCGCAACTGATGGAAGGCGCCGCCGGCCGGCAGCGCGACGGGGCGCTCGGTCCCCTCGGCACCGCCTTGCAGCGGGCGTAGCGACAGCGACTCGATCGCGGTGATCAGCTGCGGGCTGTCGGTCGCCGGGTCGTAGCGCAGGCCGGCGTGGCGCAGCACCGGCCGGGCCAACTCGGCAACGGTGCGCAGCTTGCGCGGCACCACGATGGCCAGCGTGCGCTGGTCGGGTGAGACCAGGTAGCTCGGCAGCGCCTTGGCATCGAGCACCGCGCGGATCGCCGGCGACGGCTGCTGGTAGATCTGCGCGAGCGTCGCAGCCGAGGTCAGCGCCGAGGTGGCGGCCGGCTCGTCCGCCGACGCGGCGCGGGCGGCGCTCGCGGCAAGCCCGCCCAACGCGGCGGCCAGGGACAGGGTGAGCGGGATCAGCGACGGGACGCGCGCTTGGGACATGGATGGACACCGTGAAGCGAAGGAAGGCGGCAATCTAGCAGCGCCCTCCGCCGCTGTCGGGGCGTGTCGCTCGGGGTGATCCCGAGGTTTCAGGCCCGCTCGCTCAGGTCCGGATCACGCAGCGAACAGACGCGCGGCGTGCAGTCCGAGCCCGGTGGCGACGGAGGCGAAGCGGTCGCCGCGCACGGGCCGCGCCGCGGGGAAATCGGCGGCGATGCGGTCGGCCAGCACCGTCAGGCCGGTCGAGCCGCCGGTGAAGTACAGCGCGTCGACGTCCGAAGGCTGGAGCCCCGCCCGCTCGACGGTCTCGCGGCCCGCCTGCGCGATGCGCTCGATGTCGTCGCGCAGCGCGCCCATCGCGGCCGTCTCGGACAAGGCGACCGACAGGCCCGATTCGATCAACCCCAGGTCGATCGTGCAGTCGCCACCGGCCGCGACCTCGATCTTGGCCTCCTCGGCCCGATGGGCGAGCTCATGGCCCAGGCGCTCCTCCAGCACCGTCATCAGGCGCTGGTGATGGCGCGGGTCGCCGTAGAAGCCCTTCATGTTGCGCAGCTCGATCACCCGCTGCGGGCTGTAGCAGGTGTTGATCAGGTGCCAGGTCGCCAGGTCGAAGTAGACGCCGCTGGGCACCTCGCGCGGCGTCTGGCCCGGCTTGGCGGGACCGAGGGCGCGATAGCCGAATTCGCGCAGGATGCCGGTCAGCTCGATGTGGCGGTCGAAGTCGGTGCCGGCGATGTGGACGCCGTGGTTGGCGAGGATGTCGTCGCGGCGGTCCAGTCGCCGGATGCGCTCCGGCCCGACGCGCACCAGCGAGAAGTCGGAGGTGCCGCCGCCAATGTCGGCCACCAGCACCAGCTGCTCGCGGTCGGCCTGCTGCTCGAAGTCGAAGGCCGCGGCGATCGGCTCGAACTGGAAGTGCACGTCCTCGAAGCCCACCGCCCGCGCCGCCGCGGCCAGCGAGGCCTGCGCGGCCGCATCGCGCTCGGGCTCGCCGTCGACGAAGTAGACCGGGCGGCCCAGCACCACGCGGCGCGGCTCGTGCCCGCCCCGCGCCGCCTGCCGGCGCAGGCGCTTGAGGTAGCCGGCGAGCATGTCGGCGTACTTCACGCCCCGCCCGCCGCCGACGTCGGTGACCTGGTCGATCAGGCTGGAGCCGAGGATGCTCTTCATCGAGCGCATCAAGCGCCCGTCGACGCCTTCCTCGTACGCGGCCATCGCCGCGCGGCCGAAGGCGCGCGGCGGGCCGTCGGCATCGTGGCGGCCCTCGGCGTAATAGAAGACCGCGGTCGGCATCGTGACCTTGTCGTCCTCCAGCGGCACCAGGCGCATCGCGCCGGGGCGCGCGGCGTCCGGCACGGCGACGGCCGAGTTGGAGGTGCCGAAGTCGATGGCGCAGAAGTCGCGCGGCAGGTCGGTGGACGGGGAGGACATGGCGCGGCGGTCGGAAATGCGAAAAGGGCGCGGATTCTAGCCGCGCCCTTTTTTCGGCGTCCCGGCGTGCCGATGACGCCGGCAGGGGCTCCGCCGGTCGGGCGGGCCGGCGCTCAGGCGGCCTGGAGGCTGCGCACCGCGCGCGCCGGCAACGCGTCGCCGTAGAAACCGAAGTCCAGGTCCGGACGCTTGCCGCTCATCAGCTCGGCCAGCGCGCGGCCGGAGCCCGCGCCGTGCGTCCATCCCAGCGTGCCGTGGCCGGCGTTGATCCACAGGTTCGAGGCCTTCTGGCTGCGCCCGATGTAGGGCACGTTGGTCGGCGTGCTCGGTCGCAGGCCGGTCCAGTAGTTGGGCTCGGACAGGTCGGCGACGCCGGGGAACAGCTCCTCGTAGCGGCGCACCAGCGACTCGCAGCGCACCTTGGACGTCGGGCTGTCGAGGCTGGTGTCCAGGCCCACCAGCTCGGCGGTGCCGGCGATGCGGACGAAGTCGCCCAGCCGCGAGATCGCGATCTTGCGCGCGTCGTCCAGCAGGCTGACGCTGCTGGCCTGCTCCGGCCGCTTCAGCCGCAGCGTGGCCGAGTAGCCCTTGGCCGGATAGATGTTGAGGTGCTCGCCCAGCGACTTGGTCAGGCCGGGCGCGTAGGAGGCCAGCGCCACGACGTAGGCATCGCCCTTGAGCCATTGCGTCTGGCCGGTCTCGCGGGACTGGACCTGCACGCCGGCGACTTCGTCGCCCTGCGGCTGCAGCGTCACGATGTCGTGGTTCCACAGGAACTGCGCGCCGCGACGTTCGGCCAGCTTGGCCAGCGCCTGGGTGAAGACGCGCGCGTCGCCGGATTCATCGCTGGGCGTGTAGGTGCCGCCGAAGACCGCGTGCTGGGCCGAGCGCAGCGCCGGCTCGATCGCCAGGACCTCGTCGCGGCTCAGCACCCGGCGGTCGACGCCGTGACGGCGCATGATCTCGGCGCCCTGCGCGCCGGCCTCGAAGTCGGCCTCGCTGCCGAAGAAGTGCAGGATGCCCTTCTGCAGGCGGTTGTACTGGATGCCGGTCTCGGCGACGAGCGCCTGCAGCGACTCGTGGCTGTAGCGGCCCAGGCGCACCAGCTGCTCGACGTTGCGCTCGAAGGCGGCCGTCGTGCACTGGCCCAGGAAGGACAGGCCCCAGCGCCACTGCGCCGGATCCAGCCGCGGGCGGAACAGCAGCGGGGCGTCGTCCTTCAGCAGCCACTTGGCGACCTTGAACGGCGCGCCGGCATTGGCCCAGGGCTCGCAGAAGCAGACCGAGATCTGCGCGCCGTTGGCGAAGCTGGTTTCCAGCGCTGCATCCGGTTGGCGGTCGACGACGACGACATCGTGACCCTGGTCCAGCAGGTACCAGGCGGTGTGGATGCCGATGATGCCGGCGCCGAGGACGATGACCTTCATGGGAGAGCTCCAGGTGAACTTGTGGTTCCGCTTCGATGCAGCGTGGGGCGGGCTTCAGGCCAGCGGGCGCAGGATCAGCTGCAGTCCCAGGATGGCCATCACGAGGGCGATCAAGGCATCGATGCTGCGCCAGACCGCCGGGCGGCGCAACGGCACCGCCACCGCCGCCGCGCCGAAGCCCAGCAGCGAGAACCACATCCACGACGCCACCGAGGCGCCGGCCGCGAAGGGCAGCTGCATGCCGGCCGGCTGCTGCGCGCCGACGGTGCCCAGCAGCACCACGGTGTCCAGGTAGACGTGGGGATTCAGGTAGGTCATCGCCAGCGTGCTGCCCAGCACCGCCGTGAGCGAGCCACTGCCCGCCTGCGCCTGCAGGCCGGCCTGGGGCGACATCGCCCGCAGCGCGGCCTTGAGGCCGTAAGCCAGCAGGAAGGCCGCGCCGCCCCAGCGGAAGACCTCCATCAGCAGCGGGCTCGCGGCGATCAGCCGGCCCAGCCCGAATACGCCCAGCCAGATCAGCAGCATGTCCGACAGCGCGCACACCAGGACCACCGGCGCCACGTGCTGTCGCATCAGGCCCTGGCGCAGCACCAGCGCGTTCTGCGCGCCGATGGCGACGATCAGGCCGGCTCCGGTGAGCCAGCCTTGCAACAGGGCTGCGCTGGGGGACGACATCGGGGGTGTTTGGGCGGGCGGGTGGAGCAGCGGATTGTGGTGAGCCGCCGTCATTCCATGAAGCGGGATTAATATCTCAGCGCATACATTAGGACCGCTAATAGAGCTCTTGGAGGCCTCGATGAAGGATCTGGACGCCGCGGGGCTGGACTGCCTGGCCGCGCTGGCCGACGAGCGCAGCTTCGAGCGCGCCGCGGAGACGCTGGCGATCACGCAGAGCGCCGTCTCGCAGCGCCTGCGCAATCTCGAAGCGCAGGTGGGCCAGTTGCTGGTCGTGCGATCCCGGCCGCTGCGGCTGACCGAGCCCGGCAAGCGCCTGCTGCGCTATGCCCGCCAACTGGCGGCGCTGCGCTCGGACGTGGTGCGGGAACTGGGCGTGCAGTCGGCCCAGGCGGAACGCTTGCCGATCGCGGTGAACGCCGACAGCCTGGCGACCTGGGTGCTGCCGGCGCTCGATCCGCTGGTGCAGCGCGGCCTGCGGGAGGGCTTCGGGCTGGAGCTGGTCGTCGACGACCAGGACTTCACCCACGACTGGCTGCGGCAGGGCGAGGTGCTGGGCTGCGTCACCACCGTGCCGCAGGCGCTGCGCGGCTGCATCGCGCAGCCGCTGGGCGTGATGCGCTACATCGCCATCGCCAGCCCCGATTTCATCGCGCGGATGCTGCCCCATGGGCTGGGCGAGGCTAACTTCGCGCAGGTGCCCTTCCTGGTCTTCAACCGCAAGGACGACGCGCAGCGGCAGTGGGTCCGCCAGGCGATGGGCCTGCGCTCGGCGCGGCTGAACGCGCGCTATGTGCCGTCCAGCGAGGGCTACGTGAACGCGGTGCGGATGGGCTGGGGGGTGGGCGTGGCGCCGGAGCTGCAGGTGCGGCCGCTGCTCGCGAGCGGCGAGCTGGTGGCGCTGCGGCCGGAGGTGCAGGTGGCCGTGGCCCTGTACTGGCACCAGTGGAAGCTGGGCGGCGAGACGGCCGTCGGGGGAGAGCCCCGGCGCGCGGCCCCTGAAGGAGGGACACCGCCGGCCTTGCTGGATCAGATTGGCGAGGCCTTGGCGCGGGGCGCGCGGGAAGCGTTGATGCCGGCCTGAGGTCGGCGGGTCGATGCGTTGACGCAGCGCGTCAGCGCTTGACCGCGGCCAGCTGGATCTTGGTCTGGGGCTGGAGCTGGGCGGCCGGGACGGCCGAGGCCGGCGCGGCGCCTTGCTGGGCCAGGTGCAGGCGGAAACCGCCACGCTCGTGCTTGTCCTGGACGGAGCTCGCCAGCCACGCCGAGGTCAGCACGACGCTGCTGACGATGGCCCAGGTCATCGACTTGTGGATCAGCGGGGACATGAGGGGGGCCAGGCGGCGGAGGTATTAGGGAAGGCCCGGAGCATAGTCACCCCCGATTGAGGGGGGGATCACACCTAAGTGGGGTGCGTGGTTATTCCGCCTCAGCTGTGGCGGGGTCACCCCAATCTGTGTGTATTTGTGAACACGATTCCGGAGCACCCGCGATCTGGGGATTCTCCCGAAGACGAAGGCGCGCAAACTGGGGCTCACCGCGCGGCGCTCCGCATCGGCACCGGGCGGCGGAACCACCCCGTGCTTTTCGACGAGGTCCATCATGCGCATCACCTCCGCCCTGAGCCTTTTCCGTCGCCCCAGTGCCGCGCGAGAGCCGGAACCGGCCGACATGGGGACCGCGTTCGGCATGGAAGCGAGCTTCGGCGACGACAGCGAGTACGAGGACTTCCGGCGCAGCGACTACGGCCTGGAGTCCGAAGCCGCACCGCCCGCGACGGTCACCTCGCCGCTGTCCTGGATGGCGGCCCGCCGCGGATGAATCGACAAGGCGCCCCGTCGGGCGCCTTTTTCGTTGGGCCAGGCGGTGTCAGCGGATCAGCAGCACCGGCACGTCGCTGTGGGCCATCACCTTGGTGGCGACCGAGCCCAGTACCAGCTTGCCCAGCGCCGTGTGGCCGTGCGAGCCCATCATCAGCAGGTCGAAGCGGCCCTTCTCCGCCACGGCGGTGATTGCATCCGACGCGTGACCGGTCTTGACGACGTACTGGGCCTTGATGCCGCGCTTGTCCATGAAGGCACGGATCGGCTTGAGCACCTTCTCCGCCTCTTCCTGGTAGTAATCGGCCAGCACGGCCTTGTCGAGCACCGCGGCCGCGCGGGGCGGCACGCCGGCCACCACGTGCACCACCGTGTAGTCGTGGGCTCCGCCCAGCCATTCGTCGTGGGCGGAGAGATAAGCCAGCATGCGCTTGGAATAGGTGCTGCCATCGACGGCGACCAGGATCTTCATGATGGTGTCCCTCTCTGTCGGCCGACGACCGGCCGCGGGGCAGTGTGGCACAGAGCGCTCTCTGGAAAGCCGCACCCTTGGCGCAGGCCGCGGCTGAATTGACGTTGGACAATGCGGGCTTCCCGGCCGGTCGCGAGCCGCCCGGGCCGCGTTCCCGGACCCTTCCTCCGCCATCCGCCAAACCGTCCCTCCGCCGTGCGCCTGCAACTGATCTCCGACCTCCACCTCGAGCGCCAGACCGACTTCCAGACCGTCGCCGCGCCCGATGTCGATCTGCTGGTGCTGGCGGGCGACGTCGGCTCGTACCAGGCGGGCTCGCGGCTGGTGACCGACGACTTCGGCCTGGGCCGCTTCTCGCCGCGGCGCGCGGACGCGCCATGGCGGCGCGTGCTCTACGTGCCGGGCAACCACGAGTACGACGGCCTCGAGTTCACCACCGCCCAGGCGCGGCTGCGCCAGACCTGTGCCGACCTCGGCATCGAGTGGCTGGACCGCGAGCAGATCGTCATCGGCGACGTGCGCTTCATCGGCACCACGCTGTGGGCCGACTTCGACGCGCTGGCCGCGCGCGAAGCCACCGTGACGAAACAGCTGGCGGCGCGGGAGAAGGCCTTCCGCGCCGCGAATTTCTACCTGCGCCGCTACTCGACGCTGGTCGACGGTCAGCACTTGCTGGCCGAGGGCCAGCGGGAACTCGCGCTGGACTGCCAGGCCTGGCTGCGCGCGGCGCTGGCCGTCCCGTTCGACGGCAAGACGGTGGCCGTCACGCACTACGCGCCCAGCCTGCGCAGCGCCGATCCCCGCTATGGCTTGACGCCGGGCACCGCGGGTTTCTGCAACTCGCTCGACGAGCTGCTCCCCTTCGCCGACCTGTGGCTGCACGGCCACCTGCACTGCGCCCACGACTATGTCGTCGAGTCGCCCTCCGGCCCGCGCGGCGAGCTGCCGCACCGCTGCCGGGTCGTCGCGAACCCGCTGGGTTACGCGAGCAAGGGCGAGCAGGAAGACTACCGGCCCGAGCTGGTCATCGAGGTCTGACGGGCGGCGGGCCGTCGTAGGTCCAGAGGTAGTCGCGCGGCATCGGACCCTTGTTGCGGCCGCCCTGCTGCGTCTGCTCCCACGCGTGGGCCAGGATGCCGACCGAGCGCGACAGGCAGAACAGGCCGCGCGCCAGCGGCGCCGGGAAGCCGAGCTCGGCGTAGATCACCGCTGTCGCGCCGTCGATGTTCATCGGGATGCGCCGGCCGTCCTTGCGCCGTTGCAGTTCAGCCTCGACCGCGCGCCCGATCGCCGCGAAACGGCCCGACACCACGCCGAGCTGCGCGGCTTCGTCCACCAGCGCCAGCAGCCGCGGCGCCCGCGGATCCACCGGGTGGAAGCGGTGGCCGAAGCCCGAGACGAACTTGCCCCGCAGCGCGATGGCCTCGTCCAGGCCCGCGGCGACGGCCGCCTCCAGCGTCGCGCCGTCGTCCATCCGCGCCGCGATCGACTGCAGCATCTCCACGCATTGCTCGCCCGCGCCGCCATGCACGTCGCCCAGCACGTTCATCGCCGACGCCATCGCGTTGTTCAGGCCCACGCCGCAGGTGGCCGCCATGCGCGCGATCGCGACGCTCGGCGCCTGCGGCCCGTGGTCGACCGCCGCCATCAGCGCCATGTCCAGCAACTGGGCCTGCTCCGCGCCGGGCAGCTCGCCGCGCGTCATCAGCCAGATCATCTGCGCGAAGCTGACCTGCCCGATCAGGTCCTCGATCGCATGACCGCGGTAACGGATCACGCCGGGCGACATCTCGATGATCGACGTCCGCCACCAGTCCGCCACGCGCGGATCGCGAGCGGGCGCCTGCGCGTCGCCATCCGCCGCCGGAAATTCCTGCCCGCTCATACCGCCTTCTCCTCGATCAATGCCGCCCGCTCGGCGGCGCCGTAGCCCAGTTCCTCCAGGATCGCGCCGGTGTGCTCGCCGAGCCGCGGCGGCGGCCGGTCCACCGACGGCGCCTCGCCATTGAGCTTGAAGCCGGTGCGCAGCACGTGGATGTCGCGGCCGACGCCGGGCACGTCCTCGAAGCGCTCGACCAGGCCGCGCTGCGCGATCTGCGGCTGCTCGAGCGCCGCCTTCACCGACAGCACCGGCCCCGCCGGCACGCCGGCCGCGTTGAGGCGCTGCCACCACTCGCTGGCCGGCCGGGCGGCCAATGCGGCCTCGAGCCGCTGCTTGAGTTCGGCCCGATGCTGCAGCCGCGCCTGGCGATCGACGAAGCGCGGATCGGTCTTCCACTCGGGATGGCCGGCCACGTCGCAGACGGCCTCGAACTGCTCCTGCTTGTTGGCCGCGATGTTCAGCAGCCCGTCGCCGGTGCGGAAGGCGCCGGACGGACTGGCCGTCGCGTTGTCGTTGCCCATCGGGCGCGGCTCCTGGCCCGCGACCAGCAGGTTCGACACCGCCCAGCCCATCGTCGCTATCGCGGCCTCGAGCATGGAGACGTCGATGAAGACGGCCTCATCGCGGTCGCGGTCGGCCAACGCCGCGGCGATCGCCATCGCGGCGGTCAGGCCGCCGATCGTGTCGGCGACCGGATGGCCGACGCGCAGCGGCGCCGTCGCCGCGTCGCCGGTGATGCTCATCATCCCGGACATGCCCTGGATGATCTGGTCGTAGGCCGGCAGGTCGCGCAACGGGCCGTCCTGGCCGAAACCGGAGATCGCGCAGTAGACGAGCCGCGGCTGGATCAGGCGAAGCGCCTCGAAACCGACGCCCAGCCGCTGCATCACGCCGGGACGGAAGTTCTCGACCACCACGTCGGCGGTCGCCACCAGATTGCGAAACACCGCCTGGCCGGCCGGGCGCTTGAGGTCGATGGTGATCGAGCGCTTGCCCGGGTTCTGGGCCAGGAAGGACGCGCCCATCCGCGCCTCGTTGAGCGCGGGGTCGGCACCGAGTTGCCTGGCCAGGTCACCGGTCTCGCGCGCCTCGACCTTGATGACGTCGGCGCCGAGGTGGGCCAGTTGGTGGCAGGCGAACGGGCCCGCGAGGACGTTCGTCAGGTCCAGGACGCGGACGCCGCGCAGCGGGGAAAGGCTCATGGGGGCTCCGTCGCGCATGCTTGCGTCGTGTCCGCATGCGTCAGTGAAGGTTCTATCTGACAGAACAATGATTTGTCTGATAGAACTCTAGGACGACTTGATCCGCCTGAACAGGGCCTGAGACAAGGGAATTACGAGGGAATACCCATGGCTGACCGCAAGACCGCCCCCGCCCGCCCCCCGGAACCCGCCGATGGAGGGGGCTCGTCAGCGGACGCCGGCTCCAGCGGGGTGGCGGTGCTCGACCGCGCCTTCGCTCTCCTGGGGGCCTTCGGTCAGGACGACGACAGCCTGTCGCTGGCGGAACTGGCGCGCCGGACCGATCTCTACAAGAGCACGGTGCTGCGGCTGCTGGCTGCGCTGGAACATGGCGGCTTTGTGCGCCGCCTCTCCGACGGCCAGTACGCCATCGGCCCGGCGCCACTGCGGCTGGCGACGATCTACCAGCGCTCGTTCCAGGTCGGGCCGGCGGTGGAGCCGCTGCTCAAGCAGCTGAGCGCCGACACCGGCGAGACGGCGTCCTTCTACGTCCGGCACGGCGACGCCCGCATCGCGCTCTACCGCTGGGAGCCCGCGCGCTCGGTGCGCGCCGCGGTGGCGGTGGGCCAGCAGTACGCATTGCGCCAGGGCGCCTCGGGCAAGGTGCTGTGCGCGTTCTCGGAGGACCGGAGCGCCGGTTTCGAAGCCATCCGGGCGCGGGCCTGGGCCGATTCCTACGGCGAGCGCGAACCGGACACGGCCTCGGTCGCCGCGCCGGTGTTCGCGGTCGACGGACGGGTACTGGGGGCGATCGCGGTCTCCGGACCGCGCATCCGCCTGTCGCCGCCGACGACGATGCTGGCGGCTTGCCAGGCGGTGCTGAGCGCCGCCCGGGAAGCGACACGACTGCTGGGAGGCGACGTCGCGCGGCTCGATGCCGCGTCGCGCGGGCTCAGCCTCGACCAGTTCAGCGGCGGCGCCTGAGCGCCGCGCAGGTCAGCGACCTCGGGCGAGGCGATCAGGCCGCGCCGTGGCAGTTCTTGAACTTCTTGCCCGAGCCGCAGTGGCAGGGATCATTGCGACCCAGCTTGGGGGCGTCGCGGCGGACCTGCTCGACGTGATACCGCTGCGACTCGGTCGCTTCCTGCAGGTCGACCACGGTCAGGATCAGATCCTCGATCGCCTCGTCGATGTTCTTGAGCGGATGCTCGCGATCCAGCAGCTCGACGACCTCCCGCTCCTCCGGCGTCTCGGCCGGCAGGTGGCGGTACAGGCGGGCGAGCAGCGCGTTGACGTTGTCGTCGGCCTGCTCGTGCAGGTCGGGGAAGGTCACCGCGGCGTATTCGAAGCCGCCGACCCACGGCAGCAGCGCGCGGGTGATCGGATCCTCGGGCAACGTCACCGCGTCGGGATCGATGCCTTCGGCGGCCGCGATCTCGGCGGCGGCCTCGACGGCGTCTTGCGCCTGCTCCTCGGCCTGCTCCTCGGCCTCACCGCTCCCCTCGCCGCCCTCGCCTTCGGTCGCGTCCTCCGCGTCCAGGTCCAGCACCAGCGGATAGAACCAGCCCTGCTCCAGCATGCTGTGGTTCAGCGAGGCGAAGCGGCGCTCCACCAGCGCGCGGATGCGGGCGAGCCAGGCGGGGTCGACGTCGTCAGGCAGCGGGCGGCCTTCGTAGTCGAAGACCGGCGGCAGCCACTCCTCGATCGGGATCAGGCGCGGCTGCACCAGCACGCCGGCCAGGTAGCCGTCCAGCATCGAGGCATCGAGCGGCTCGAGCGGCGCGGGCGTGGCGGCGAGAAGGTCGTCGAGTTCGTCGAACTCGGCGTCGGAAAGGTCGTGGGCAATGCTCATGGGGCGCGATTGTCGCCGGGCGCGACCGATTCGATCAGCCGTTCGCGCATCCAGCGCTGGGCGCTGCGGTCTTCATTGCGCAGGTGCCAGAGCAGGTCCACGTGCACCGGCGAGAGCTGCATCGGCAGCGGCCGGTAGATCAGCGCGTCCTGATAACCGGTGGCGGTGATGAAGGATTGAGGGAGCACCGTCAGCAGATCGGAATGCGCGACCACCCGTCCGGCGGTGAAGAACTGGTTGACCGTCAGCGCGATCCGGCGGCTGCGCTTGAGCGCCGCCAGCGCTTCGTCGACGAAGCCGTAAGGCCGGCCGGAGAAGCTCACCAGCAGGTGATGCGCCTGGCAGAAGGCGTCCAGCGTCAGTTCCTGGTCCGCCAGCGGATGACCCCGCCGCATCACGCAGACGTAGTACGAGTCATACAGCCGCTGCTGGCGGATGGCCGCCATGTCGCCCTGCCCCTTGAGCGCGGCGACGGCGGTCGGAAAGTAGCCCAGCGCGAAGTCGGCCTCGCCCTGCTCCAGCAGCGAGCGGGGATCGCGGGTCGTCAGCGGCAGCACATGGACATTGGCCAGCGCGCGCAGCCGCTCCAGCTGCTGCATCAGCGGCGGCAGGATCAGCGCCGCGGTGGCGTCGGCCATCGCCAGCCGGAAGGTGTATTCCTCCGAGCCGGGCTGATAGTCGCCGGGATCGAGCGCCACCCGCAGCCGCGTCAGGGCCGACCGGACCTCGGGCCACAGGCCCTCGGCGCGGGAGGTGGGCTTCATCCCGAAGGCCTGGCGCACGAACAGGTCCTCGCCCAGCGCCTCGCGCAGGCGCTTGAGCGCATGGCTGACCGCCGGCTGCGTCATCGACAGCCGCTCCGCGGCCCGGGTCATCGAGCGCTCCGCCATCACGGCGTCGAAGACCTTCAGCAGGTTGAGATCCAGGTTGCGGAAGCTCACGGGGGGCCCTCCAAAGCAGGCACTTCTTCACGGGAAACGCGCGCACATCGGTGCGGCGACGCGCTCCAACGACGGCACTCCAACGGGTGATTCGCGGCGCGAATTGCGCATTCCTTCGCGCTTGGCGGTGCACACCGTGATGCCGGTCACGTTCGGAACGCGGGCCGCGCAATGATATGCACGGCGTTTATACATTCGATGCCCATCTTTCATTGGCGTCATGTCTAGGGGAAACCCTATAGTTCGTTCCGTCGGTTCTACAGAGCCGCACAACCCAGCCAATCAAAGGAAATCGCCATGAGCGTCGCTACCCAAACCTTCGGTCTGCCGCTGAGCCGCACGGTGCGTCGCGGCGGCACGTTCGCCACCATCGGTGCCCGCGTCTGGGCCCGGACCATCACCAACGTGAAGGCCCGCATCGAGTCCGCCAAGATGGCCCGCGCCGAGCGCGAGCTGCTGGCCCTCGCCGCCCAGTACGAAGAGAGCATGCCCTCCTTCGCCGCTGAACTGCGCGCCGCCAACGCCCGTCGCAACGGCTGACACGCCGCCCCACCGGGCGCCGTACAGGCCCGGTCGCGAAGCCAGGTACCCTCGTAAGGTGAGCGCAGGCTCTCCTCGAAAGGCGCTCCAGGCCGAGCAAAACAAAAGCCCGCTTCGAATCGCTTCGAGCGGGCTTTGCCTTTTTCGGCGCCGATGAAGGCACCGCCCCTTTTGCGGGGCAGCGGGCACAGCGGGCCGGGTGGCCCGCCGTCGATCAGGCCTGGGCCAGGCGCTGTTCGATCCTGGCCTTGGTGGCCGGCAACTCGGCCGGCAGGCCCTGGGCCAGCTGGGTGAAGAGCTCATCGTGCAGCTTGAGCTCGGTCGCCCAGTCCTCGTTCGAGATCTGGGTGACGATCTTGAACTGTTCCGGCGTGAAGGCCAGGCCCTGCCAGTTCAGGTCCTCGTAGCGCGGGCTGGTGCCGAAGGCGTGTTCGACGCCCTGGCCCTGGCCGTCCACGCGTTCGAGCATCCACTTCAGCACGCGCATGTTCTCGCCATAGCCGGGCCAGACGAACTTGCCGTCGGCGCCCTTGCGGAACCAGTTGACACAGAAGATCGCCGGCAGCTTCGCGCCGGACTGGGCGAGCTTGGCGCCCAGCGTCAGCCAGTGCTGGAAGTAATCGGCCATGTTGTAGCCCATGAAGGGCAGCATCGCGAACGGGTCGCGGCGCACGACGCCCTGCTGGCCGGCGGCCGCGGCGGTCGTTTCCGACCCCATGGTGGCGGCCATGTAGACGCCTTCGGTCCAGTCGCGCGCCTGGGTCACCAGCGGCACGGTGGTCGAGCGGCGCCCGCCGAAGATGAAGGCGTCGATCGGCACGCCGGCGGGGTTGTCCCACTCGGCGTCCAGCGCCGGGTTGTTGGTTGCCGCGACGGTGAAGCGCGCGTTCGGATGCGCGGCCTTGGCGCCGGTTTCCTTGGCGATCGCGGGCGTCCAGTCCTTGCCCTGCCAGTCGATCAGGTGCGCGGGCGGCGTGTCGGTCATGCCTTCCCACCAGACGTCGCCATCGTCGGTCAGCGCGACGTTGGTGAAGATGACGTCCTTGTCCAGGCTGGCCATGCAGTTCGGGTTGGTCAGCGAGTTCGTGCCCGGAGCGACGCCGAAGTAGCCGGCTTCCGGATTGATCGCGTACAGGCGGCCGTCCTTGCCGGGCTTGATCCAGGCGATGTCGTCGCCGATGGTGGTGACCTTCCAGCCCTCGAAGCCGGCCGGCGGGATCAGCATCGCGAAGTTGGTCTTGCCGCAGGCGCTCGGGAAGGCGGCCGCGACGTGATGCTTCTTGCCTTCCGGCGAGGTGACGCCCAGCACCAGCATGTGCTCGGCCAGCCAGCCCTGGTCGCGGCCCATGGTCGAGGCGATGCGCAGCGCGAAGCACTTCTTGCCCAGCAGCGCGTTGCCGCCGTAGCCGGAGCCGTAGGACCAGATCTCGCGCGTCTCGGGGTAATGGACGATGTACTTCGTCTTGTTGCAGGGCCACTTGACGTCGGTTTGGCCCGGTTCGAGCGGCGCGCCGACGGTGTGGACGCAGGGCACGAACTCGCCGTTGTCGCCCAGCGTGTCCAGGACCGCGCGACCCATGCGGGTCATGATGCGCATGTTCACGGCGACATAGGGGCTGTCGGACAGTTCGACGCCGATGTGGGCGATCGGGGAGCCGATCGGGCCCATCGAGAACGGCACCACGTACAGCGTGCGGCCTCGCATCGCGCCCTTGAAGAGCGCCTGGTCACCGGTTTGCAGCAGCGCGCGCATCTCGGCCGGTTCCATCCAGTTGTTGGTCGGGCCGGCGTCGAGCTTGTTCTTGGTGCAGATGAAGGTGCGGTCCTCGACGCGGGCGACATCGCTGGGGTCGCTCCATGCGAGGTAGCTGCCTGGGCGTTTGGCCGGGTTCAGCTTCTGGAAGGTGCCGGCGTCGACGAGCTGCTGGCACAGGCGGTCGTACTCGGCCTGGCTGCCGTCGCACCAGTAGACGTCCTTGGCTTCGGTGAGCGCGGCGATCTCGGCGACCCAGGCGATCAGGCGCTGGTGTTTCACGTAAGCCGGCACGTTCAGGCGCAAGCCTTCCATTACAGGTCGGTTCATGGCGATTCCCAATTTGAGGATATGAAAAGCGGAATTGGGTCAGCTCCGATCCGGTGGCTTCCCGCTCTGCCTACAGAGGAGAAGACCGCGGAGCTGACCCAATGCCGCACGCCATGGCTGGTGCCTCGCCGAACACTGGTTCCAATGTAATCACGCCGTAACTCGCGTGCTCGGCGGGGTTATGCGTTTCTGGAATGGATTGATGCCGGGGTCTGGAACCCCTCGCGTCAGCGGCCGCTCTCCCCCACGTTGGGGAACACCACGCTGCGCTTCACCCGCCCATAGGCGAAGCTCGTGTCGATGGACTGGATCCCGGGGATGGCGTGCAGCTCCTGCCGGACGAAGCGCTCGTAGTCCTTCAGGCTCTGCGTCAGGACGCGCAGCAGGTAATCCACCTGACCGGTCATCACGTAGCAGTCCAGCACGGCGTCGACCGCCTGGATGGCGCGCTCGAACTTGCGCACGGCGTCGGCGGTGTGCTCCTTCAGCTTCACACCGACGAAGGCGGTCACCGGCAGGCCGAAGGCCTCCTCGTCGACGACCGCCGTGTAGCCGCGGATCATCCCGGACTCCTCCAGCATGCGCAGCCGGCGTAGGCAGGGGGTCGGCGTCAGGCTCACCTGCTCCGACAACTCCTGGTTGGTCATTCGCCCGTTGGCTTGGAGGGCGGCGATGATTTGGTAGTCCTTGCTGTCCATGTGCTTGACATTAGCAGCTTCTGCCAACCACAAGCCCGATAACGCGTGACTTTGAACGCTTCCGCTGGACCGGCGAATCGAGAATTCCCGGGTCCGACGAGAACGCCATGAAGTCCCTCCAGCCCATCTCCGCCTCCCCCCTTTCGATCGCCGCGCCGCCCCGCCCGTGGGTGGGCTGGCTGACGATGGGCCTGACGCTGGTGATCTGGGCCAGCTTCTCGCTGTCGATCCGCGCCATCGGCAGCTCCAGCCTCGCGCCCACCGACGTGGCGCTGATCCGCTTCCTGGTGCCGGCGCTCGCAATGGCGCCCTTCCTGCCCTCGCGCTTCGCCGCGCTCCGGGCGCTGCCGGTGAAATGCTGGGTCATGGTGGCCTGTGGCGCGGGACTTCCCTTCTTCCTGATCGCCTCGCTGGGCGGCAAGTTCACCTCGGCCGCGCATGTCAGCGCGCTCATCGCCGGCACCACGCCGGTGTCCTTCGCGGTGATCGGCTGGCTGCTGTGGCGGGAGCCGGTCTCCCCCGCGCGGATGCGGCGGCTGGCCCTCATCCTGGTGGGCGTGGCCCTCATGGTGTGGGGGTTCGGCGCGCAATCGCCGCATGCCATGGTCGGCGCGGGCGTGCTGCTGCTCGCCAGCCTCCTTTGGGGGATCTACACCCATGGCCTGCGGCTGGCGGGGCTGGACCCGCTGTCCGGCGTCATGGTCGTGACCTACCCGTCGGTGGTCGCGCTCGCCGCCCTGGTCGGCTCGGGGCTGGTGGAGTCGCGACTCGCGGCGGCGCCGGTGAACGAGCTGCTGATGTTCGCCGCGGTCCAGGGCGTGGGCGTCGGCCTGTTCTCGACGCTGCTGTATGGCATGTCGATCCGACTGCTCGGCGCAGCGAAGTGCGCGATGGTGGGCGCGCTGGCGCCGGTGCTCGCGACGCTGCTGGCCATCCCCCTGCTGGGCGAGTCGCCCACCGCGCTGACCGCCTTTGGCGTGATGGTGGTCAGCCTCGGCGTGGTGCTCGCCGTCCGGGCCAGCACGGCGCCCCGCTGAAGGCCCCCCGTAAGCGGGACCTGAGCTCACCCGGCGAGGCACTCCGCCGGTGACCGGCCAGCGTTGTGCCCCCACGCTGCTCGGGCAAGTCCCGACCCGCCGGGGCCGCGCCGGCACGTCGAAAGCCCCTATGCTCGGCGCGTCCACCGCGAGGTTCCCGACGCTCATGTCCGCTCCCACCGGCCTCAGCCTCCGCGCCCGCCTGTACCTGGTCCTGGGCCTCGCGCTTGCGCTGGTGGCCGCGTCGGCGCTGCTGGGGTGGTGGCAGTCGAGCCGGCTGGCCGGCATCGCGCAATCCCTCTATGAAGACCGCCTCGTGCCGGTGGACCTGCTGCGGGAGATCGAGCACACGCTCGGCGCACAGCACCTGGGCGCGCTGCTGATCGCGCAGGCGCAGCAGCCCGACGCCGCGCAGCTGGACAGCGCCGGCCGTCGCCTGGCCGATGCCACCCGCGCGCTCTGGCGGCGCTACCTGGCCACCCGCATGGCGCCGGCGGAGACGGCCCTGATCGCCCGCACCCAGCCGCAGCTGGACCAGCTCTGGGCCGCGCTGACCGCCAACCTGCCGCCGACCCCCGACGCCCTGCGCGAGCTCAACCAGCGCCGCCTGGCCACGATGCGGATGCTCGACGAGTTGATCGCCTTCCAGCTCAGCCAGGCGCGCGTCGACACCGAACGCGCCCGGCAGGGCGCCACCGACGCCGCCCACCTCGGCCTGCTGCTGGTGCTGCTCACCGCGGGCCTGTGCGGCGTTGTCGTCTGCACCGTCTGGACCCGCTACGACGAGGAGCGCCGCGCCGGCCAGGAGTCGCGCCAACGGCTGCAGCGGCTCTACCAGGCGCTGTCGCAGACCAACCAGCGCATCGTGCGCCGCGAGGCCGAGGCGCTCTACGATCCCCGCGCGGAGCAGCACCTGTTCGAGGACCTGTGCCGCATCTGCGTCGAGACCGGCCATGCGCGCTTCGCCGCGGTGGTGCTGGTCGATGGCGATCATTTCGAGCGCGTCGCCGACCACGGCCCCGCCGACCGCCTGATGCCCGGCGCGCCGCAGCGCTGGCGTGCCGATGCGCCGTTCGCGCGGAGCTCGATGGCGACCCGCGCCGTCCTCGAGGGCACACATCAGGTCAGCAACCGCGCGCTCGAGGATCCGAGCCTGACGGCGCCCGGGGCGCCGCTGATCCCGCCGGGCGTCGAATCGATGGCGGCCTTTCCGCTGCGCCGCGGCGGCGAGGTGGTGGGCGCGCTCAGCCTGCTCGCGGGTGAGCCGGACTTCTTCGATCCCCAGGTGATGGGACTGCTGGACGAGATGGCCGGCGACCTGTCCTTCGCGCTCGAGCACCTGCGGCGCGAGCGCCATCAGGCGCGCGAGCTCGATGCCCTGCGCGAGGCGCTGCGCCAGCGCGAGCCCGGCCTGGTCGAAACCACGCCTGCGGCAGAATCGCCGGATGCAACTGATCAGTCTGAACACGGCCCGCGCTGAACCGCTGCTCATCGACGGCCGGCCGGTGATGACCGGCATCCGCAAGCAACCCGTGGCCGAGGCGCGCGAGGTGCGCCCCCTCGGCGTGGAGGGCGATGAGCAAGCCGATCCCAGCGTCCACGGCGGCCTGTCCAAGGCGGTCTACGCGTACCCCGCCGAGCATTACGACTTCTGGCGCACGGTGCGCGCCCAGGCGCAGGTCGCGGGCTGGGAGGCGCCGCTGCCCTGGGGCGCGGTGGGCGAGAACCTGTCGATCACCGGCCTGCTCGAAGGCGACGCCTGGATCGGCGACGTGCTGGTCTTCCCCGACTGCGAGCTCGCGATCAGCGAGCCGCGTTATCCCTGCTTCAAGTTCAACGCGGTCATGGGCTTCAACAAGGCCGCGAAGATGATGACCCAGAGCGGCTGGTGCGGGTTCTACCTCGCGGTGCGGCAGCCCGGCACCATCGCGGCGGGGCAGGCCTTCACCGTCCGGCCCGGGCCGCGCGAGGTCTCGATCGCCGAGCTCTTCCGGTCGAAGACGAAGGGCAAGGATTGACCCTCGTCCTGCGGCGCCCCGCTCAGTCCGCCAGCGCCGGATAGTCGGTGTAGCCCTCGGCGCCGCCGCCGTACATCGTGGCCGAATGGGCCTTCTGCAGCGGCGCATTGAGCCGCAGCCGGCGCACCAGGTCCGGATTGGAGATGAAGCTGCGGCCGAAGGCCACCGCGTCCGCGTGGCCGCTGGACACCGCCTCGATCGCCATCTCCCGGGTGTAGCCGTTGTTGGCGATGTACACGCCCTTGAAGCGCTTGCGCAGCGCGCCGTAGTCGAACGGCGCGACATCGCGCGGACCACCGGTGTGGCCCTCGATCACATGCAGGAAGGCCAGCTTCATCGGCGACAGCTGCTCGACGACATGGTTGAACAGCGCCTGGGCATCGCTGTCCTGGCCCGCGTCGTTGACCGGCGTGACCGGCGACAGGCGCAGCCCGGTGCGGTCGGCGCCAATCGCCTCGGCGATGGCCTGCATCACCTCGAGCAGCAGCCGCGCGCGGTTCTCGATCGAGCCACCGTAGGCGTCGGTGCGGTCGTTGATGCTGTCGCGCAGGAACTGATCCAGCAGGTAGCCGTTGGCGCCGTGCACCTCGACCGCATCGAAGCCCGCGGCCATCGCCGCATGGGCCGCGTGGACGTAGGCCTGCACGATGCCGGGCAGTTCTTCGGTCGTCAGCGCCCGCGGCGCCGCCACGTCGACGAAGCCGTCCTTGGTGAAGGTCTTGCTCTTGGCTTGACGGTCGGTCGCCGACTGCGGCGGGGCACCCGCGGGTTGGAAGTCCGCATGGGAGATGCGGCCGACGTGCCACAGCTGCACGGCGATCTTGCCGCCGGCTTCATGCACCGCGTCGGTGACCTGCTTCCAGGCGGCGATCTGCTCGGGCGAGTGGATCCCCGGCGTGTCCAGATAACCCTGGCCCTCGGGAATGATCTGGGCGCCCTCGCTGATGATCAGGCCGGCCGAGGCGCGCTGGCGGTAGTACTCGACGGCCAGCGGCCCGGGCACCAGGCCGACGGAGCGGTTGCGGGTCAGCGGCGCCATCACGACGCGGTTGGACAGGGAAACGGCGCCGACTTGCAGGGGGTCGAAGAGACTGGGCATGGTGACTCTGGAATGCGGAAGGGAAAGCGAAGGCGCCCACGCGGGGCGCCGGTTCAGGATGGGCCGCAGCTTAGCGAGCGAACCCGGCCGGCGCAGCGCCTTGGCGACAGTCCGGACGCTCGCTGGGGGCTTGGCGGCGGGCCGCAGGCGCGCCAGGTCGCTTGGCTACACTCGCCCGTCCGCGCGGGGCGCCACGTCCATGGCGCGCTGTCCCGCCCGGCGCGCGCCCGACCGGGCTTTGACGTGTGCATGACGCGCGCCGACGCGCCCTGCCGGCCCGGCGCATGTCCCGCGATGCTGATCCCGCCATGACCTGGGAGGCCCCGATGACATCCGGTTCCCCGTTCGATCCCCGTCGTGCCGTCCTCGGCGTCGACCGTCGCCAGTGGCTGCGCACGGGTGCCCTGCTGGCGCTGCCACCCTGGCTCATCGGGGCGCGAGCCCAGGCCCCGGCCGGCGCGACGGCGGTGCTGCGCGTCGGTCCGGACCATCCGGTGAAGACCCTCGCCGCGGCCGCCGCCCAGGCGCGGCCCGGCATGACGGTCGAGGTGCAGGCCGGCGACTACCCCGGCGACGTGGCCGTCTGGCCGCAGGACGACCTGACGCTGCGGGCCGTCGGCGGGCGGGTGCGGCTGCTGGCCAACGGGGCGCATGCGCAGGGCAAGGGCATCTTCGTCACCACCGGCCGACGGATGACGATCGAGGGCCTGGACTTCATCGGCGCCCGCGTGCCGGATCGCAACGGCGCCGGCGTGCGGCTGGAGCGCGGATCACTGACGCTGCGCGACTGCCGCTTCCAGGACAACGAGAACGGCCTGCTCGCCGGGAACGATCCGACGATGGAGCTGCGCATCGAGTCCTGCGACTTCGGGCCCATCGCGCCCGGCGAGGGCCGCACCCACACCTGCTACGTCGGCGCGATCGGCCGCCTGACGGTGCTGGCGAGCTACTTCCACCACGGCGCCTCGGGCCACCTGCTGAAGTCGCGGGCGGCGGTGAACCACATCTTCTACAACCGGCTGACCGACGAAACCGGCCGCGCGAGCTTCGAGCTCGAGTTCCCCAACGGCGGCCTGGCGCTGGTGATGGGCAACCTGATCCAGCAGAGCCCGTCGACCGAGAACTACCACCTCATCGCCTACGGCAGCGAAGGGCTGACGCACCGGCGCCACGAGCTGCACCTGATCAACAACACGCTGGTCGACCGGCGCCAGGCCGGCGGCGTCTACCTGCGGATGGCGCAGCGGGCGCAGCAGCTGCGGCTGATCAACAACCTGCTGTGCGGCAAGCAGGAGCTGCCGGCCGGGCCCGACCGGGAACAGCACCACAACTACTTCGTCGAGCTGGACAGCTTCGTCGATCCGGACCGATTCGATTTCCGGCTGCGGCCGGCCTCGCCGCTGATCGGGCGCGCGGTGGACGCGGGCACGGTCGACGGGCAGCGGCTCAAGCCGGCGATGCAGTACCTGCATCCGTGCGCGCTCCAGGAAGTGCCGGCGGGAACGCCGTATTCGCCGGGCGCCTTCCAGCTGTGAGGCCCGGGCCGGCACGCTACAGTCCTGCCCATGCTCGCTTACCGACACGCTTTCCACGCCGGCAACCATGCCGACGTGCTCAAACACCTGGTGCTGGCCGAGGTGCTCCGCTACATGGCGGAGAAGGACAAGGCCTACACCGTGGTGGACACCCATGCCGGCGCCGGCGGCTACGCGCTCGACGGCCGCTACGCCCAGAAGAACGCCGAGCACCTGGGCGGCATCGCCGCCCTGTACGCGCGCAAGGACCTGCCCGGGCCGCTGCAGCAGTACGTGCAGCTGGTGCACGACTTCAACCCCGGCAAGAAGCTGGAGCAATACCCCGGCTCGCCGGCGATCGCGCGCATGCTGATGCGCTTCGACGACCGGCTGCGCTGCTACGAGCTGCATCCCACCGACCACCGCATCCTCGCGAGCTACCTGGAGGACCGGCCCAACACCCAGGTGCTGCAGCAGGACGGCTTCGCGTCGCTGAAGGCCGAGCTGCCGCCGCCGTCGCGCCGCGGCGTCGTGCTGATCGACCCGCCCTACGAGATCAAGGCCGACTACGGCAAGGTCGTGGCCGCGCTGCGCGAGTCGCTGCAGCGCTTCGCCGACGGCACGGTCGCGATCTGGTATCCGCAGCTGCAGACGGTCGAGTCGGTGCAGCTGGTGCAGCGCCTGAAGGCCGCGGCCGAGCCCGTCGCGAAGAAGGGCTGGCTGCATGTGCGCCTGACCGTCGCGCAGGCGGACGAACGCGGCTTCGGGATGATGGGCAGCGGCATGTTCGTCGTGAATCCGCCCTTCGTGCTGCACGACAAGCTGGCCGAATGCCTGCCCACGCTGGTGGACACGCTCGGCCAGTACGACGACGCCAACTACCTGCTCGAGCAGCAGAGCGCCTGAGCGCCCGCGTCCGCGGGTGCGGACGACGCGATCAGTACCCGACGGTGAAGCGCCGGCGGATGTGCTGCGGGCGCTCCAGCTCGTCGACGATCGCGACGGCCAGGTCGGCGGTCGACACATGGGCCGGCCCCTGGGCGTCCATCACCGGCGTGTCCAGGCTGACGCGGTAGCTGCCGCGGCGCTCGCCCGGCTCCAGGTGCACGGCCGGCGACAGGAAGGTCCAGTCCAGCGAGGACTCGTCGCGGATCAGCTTGAGCGCCTCGCGCGCGGCCAGCGCGCCCTGCTTCCACTGGTCCGGGAATTCCGGCGTGTCCACGAGCTGCACGCCCGGCGCCACGTACAGGCTGCCCGCGCCGCCAACCACCAGCAGGCGCTTCACGCCGGCGCGCTTCACGCCGGCATAGATGGCGCGGGTGCCCTCCAGGAACTCGGTGTGGATGTCCGGCACCGACCAACCCGGGTTGAAGGCGTTGACGACCGCGTCCGCGCCCTCGACGGCCGCGGCCACCTGGTCCGCCTGCTTGGCATCGGCCCGGACCACGGTCAGGCCGCTGCGCGCTTCGAGCTTCGACGGATCACGCGCGAGCGCGATCACCTCGTGGCCGCGGGCCAGCAGCTCCTTGAGCACTTCGCTGCCGACAAAGCCGGTGGGTCCGATCAGGGCGACTTTCATGGGGGGTCCTTTCGAGGGAGATTCCGAGGGTGGTTCCGAGGAATTCGGGGGGATGCGACAGGAGCGTCGCGACGGGATCCACTGTAGGAACTTCACAATCGCCGATGAAGTCCTCAGAATCCGCCTTCATTCTTTAGACGGCCTACACAATCCCCGCAATGTTGGATCAACTCCGCCGCATGGCCGTGCTGGCCACCGTCGTCGAGCAGGGCAGCCTGGTGGCGGCGGCCCGGCAGCTGCAGACGACCACCTCCGCCGTCAGCCAGCAGCTGCGCGCCCTGGAGCGCGACATGGGCGTCACGCTGCTGCACCGTTCCACGCGCCGCATCGGCCTGACGCCGGCCGGCGAGCGCTTCGTGCAGGGCTGTCAGGCCATGCTGGCGGCCGCGCGGGAAGCGCAGTCCCAGCTGAACCACCTGCGCGACGCGCCGGAAGGCGAACTGCGGATCAGCGCGCCGGTCGGCGCGGCGCGGCAGATCGGGCCGGCGCTGGCGCCGCTGCTGGCGGCGCATCCGGGCTTGAGCCTGCACCTGGAGGTCGACGACGGCTTCACCGACCTCGTCGCCAAGCGCATCGACCTGGCGGTGCGCTTCGGCCGCTTGCCCGACAGCAGCTGGGCGGCGCGGCGGATCGGGCAGAAGACGGTCGGCCTCTACGCGGCGCCGGCCTACCTGGCGCGCCGCGGCGTGCCGGTCTCGATGTCGGATCTGACGCGGCACGACTGGCTGCTGCTGCGCTCGGACACGGGCGCGATCCGGAGCTTCTCGCTGGTGGGCCCGGAGGGCCGCGAGGAGATGCTGCGCATCAGCCCGCGCGCCAGCAGCAACAACCAGCTCAGCCTGCAGCAGTTCTGCGAGGCCGGCATGGGCCTGGCCATGCTCGGCGCCGAGGACGTCGACGAGTCGCAGGCGCAGGGTCGCCTGCTGCCGCTGCTGCCGGGCTGGTCGCTGCCGACCCTGCCGGTCTACGTGATGACGCCGCAGCGCGATGCGCAGCCGGCGAAGGTCCGGCACGCGATCGAGGCGCTGCGCCATGCGTTCGGCGCGGTCCGCGATGTCGGCGGATGATCGACGACGGCTTCCCGCAGGCAGGACGACGGCGACGATGGTGGCGACGGCGATGACGACCATGACGACGACGGCCGTGAAGGCCAAGGAGGCGGACGGAGCGACGCACGCGGCCTCGGATGGTCATTGGCTCCAGTTGCGGCGGGACGCACGCACCGGCATCGAGACCGTGCGCGCCCATTTCGACGGCCACGCCTACGACCCGCACGGACATGACGAACTGCTCATCGGCGTCACGCTGCAGGGGGTGCAGCGCTTCCGCTGCCACCGCTCGCTGCACACGAGCACGCCCGGCCGGGCGATCCTGATCGAGCCGGGCGCCATCCATGACGGCCATGCGCCGGAGGCCGGTGGCTTCACCTACGCGATGCTGTACCTCCCGCAGGCCTGGACGGCGCAGTTGTTGGCCCGCCATGAGCTGGGCGGGCTGAGCGCGCTGCAGCCCGCCTTCCGCCACACGCTGGCCGACGACAGTCGGCTCTGCGCCGCCATCCGGCAAGCCTTCCTGGCGCTGCACCTCGACGAGGGCCGCCTCGCCTGTGACCAGCAACTCGATGCGCTGATTGGCCTGCTCGCCGGACAGCTCGGCGAGTCGCCGCCGCGCGGCGACGCCGCCCGCCCGATGGTGCGCGCCCGGGACTTCCTGCACGACGGCATGGCCGGCGACATCGGCCTGGACGAGCTTGCGGCCTACACCGGCATGGACCGTTTCCGGCTGACGCGGCAGTTCAAGCAGGCCTTCGGCCAGTCGCCGCATGCCTACCTGGTGAGCCTGCGGCTGCGCGCGGCGCGGGCGCTGCTCGCCGAGGGCAAACGGCCATCGGAGGTCGCCACGGCGGTCGGCTTTTCCGACCAGAGCCACCTGGGCCGCTGGTTCCAGCGCGCCTACCGCCTCACACCGGCCGACTACCGGCGCCGCTGCACAAACGTTCTAGACCCCGAGCCGGGCACGCGCAGACGATGACGGCTTCATTGTTGAAGCACGCCGTGCGATGTCCATGTTTGATACGAAAGTGGCGCTCATCGTCCGCGACGACCTCGCGACCTGGCAACGACTGAACGTCGTGGCCTTCCTGGCCACCGGCGTGGCCGCCTCGGCACCGGAAGCCCTGGGCGAGCCCTACGTCGATGCGCGGGGGCGCCGTTACACCGCGATGCTGGGTCAGCCGATGCTGGTCTTCGAGGCGGACCTCGCCGGGCTGCAGGCGGCGCACCGCAAGGGCCTGGACGCCGGTCTGACGCTGGTGCCCTATGTCCACGCGATGTTCTCGACCGGTCACGATGAGGCCAACCGCCAAGTCTTCCTGGCCGGCGACGCGGATCGGCCGGACCTGGTCGGCCTGGCGCTGCGGGGCCCGAGGAAGGCGGTCGACCAAGCGGCCAAGGGCCTCTCGCTGCACCGTTGACCGGGGCTCGGTTGTCCGCATGGAGCTGTCGCGCCGGGCCGCTACATTCGCCGGATGCCATTGAGTCAAGCCGCCTGGGCCCGCATCGTCCCGTTCGCGCTCTTCATGTCGCTGCTGGCGCTGCGGGGCGCCCTGCCCGAGGAAAACGCCTGGGGCCTCGACCCGCGCTGGATCTATGCGCTGAACCTCGTCGTGGTCGGTGGCGCGCTGGCCTGGTTCTGGCGCGCTTACGGCGAGTTCGCCCGCCAGAACCGCCCCACGGCCGGCGAGGCGGGACTGAGCGTCGTCGTCGGCCTGGTCGTCTTCGGGCTGTGGATCTCGCTGGATGCGCCGTGGATGCGGCTCGGCGACGCGACCGCCCCCTTCGTGCCGATGACCGCGGCGGGCACGCCGGACTGGCCGCTGATCGCGGTGCGCTGGATCGGCGCGGCTCTGGTCGTGCCGGTGATGGAGGAGCTCTTCTGGCGCAGCTTCCTGATGCGCTGGATCGCCAGCCCGCGGTTCGAGAGCGTCGATCCCAGAGCGGCGGGCCTGCGGGCGATCGTGCTCTCGACCTTCGTCTTCATGCTCGCGCACACGCTGTGGCTGGCGGCGATCGTCGCCGGCGCGGCCTATGCGTGGCTTTACGTGCGCACCGGCAAGCTGTGGACGGCCGTCATCGCGCACGCGGTGACGAACGGCGTGCTCGGGATCTGGGTCGTGTACAGCGGGCGCTGGGAGTTCTGGTGACAGGCGCGATCAGCGGCTCATCGCCTTCGTGACACCGGCCGGCCGCTGCAGGTGCTTGAAGCGCTCGAACAGCCAGCAGCGCATGCCCATCACCAGCGTGAACTGGCGCTTCTCGTGGTCGGGCAGCTTCTGGTCGAGCAGGTGCTGGCGGGCGAAGTCCTCGGCGACACGCTGCAGCCGGTCGCGCAGTTCGCGCGCCATGCCGGGGCTGAGCTGGCCATGGACCAGCATCAGCAGTTCCGCATCGTTGTCGAAGCCGCCGGCGAAGAAGTCCTGCATGACGTGCTCGCGGAAGAAGCCCATCACCGGCCCCTGCGGTCGCCAGCGGAAGGTCTTGGCGACCTGCAGCCGATAGCGGTTCAGCGGCCGCAGCTCGATGATGCCGAGCCGGTCCAACTGCGCCAGCGCGCGCGTCACGTCGGCCTCGCTCATCCGGTAGGTCGCCACGATCTGCTCGAAGCTCCATTGGCTCAGGCAGCACAGGGCGGTCAGCAGCAGCTTCTCGTCGGCGACGACCTCGCGTTCCTGCTGCAGCGTCAGCTCGCGGCGCAGCGGCTGGGATTGCGCCAGGCGCTGGGACAGCTCGGCGAAGTCGGTCTTGAGGACGCGGCACAGCTCATCGATCCGCGACAGCGGCATCTCGCCGCCCGCGGCGAACATGCGCTTGACGCTGGACTCGGACAGGTCCAGCGCCGTCGCCAGCTGCGCGTAGCTGATGCCGGCCTGTTTCAGCTCGGCCTTGATGAGGTCGATGAGGGATTGCGTGCTCGCCATGGCGGCGGACGTTAGCGCAGTTCGGTAGCGCTGATCGACCCCGCGGGGGCCGCCTCGCGATACCGCAGCGGCCGGTGCTGCGCCGCCAGGACTGGCACGACCGGCTGCTGCATGGCTCCGACTACCCGCTGCCGGGCGTGCTGCCGCTGGTGCGCCTGCCGCAACTCGTCCGGGCGGGGGTACTCGATGAGAGCCACGTCGCTCCTTTGGGGGCGTTGCGGGACCACCACCCCCTGATGTTTGATCTCGCCCTCAAGCGGCTGGCTCGCTGGCAAGGGCAAGCGCTGGGGGCGTCGGTCTACGGGACCGCCCGGCATTTCGGCCCGACGCCCGCCTGATCGCCCCCCCTGAACCGGGCCGTCCCGCGCGGTAGCACGGATCGATACCGGAACGGGCGGCGCGCGATACTCGCCGCCAAACATCAGGGGGGCCCGGGCGAGGACGGCGACAGTCGCGCCATCGCCACCGGCAACCCATCGGTCCCGAGGGACCTTTCATCGAGGAGGAACGACGACATGAACACCCCGCACATCCGCGTCCAGCGCGACACGCAGGCCTGGCGCTACCAGGTGTGGATCTCCTTCGGCATCAGCGTGGCGCTGTGCGCCATCGGCCTGGCCTGGCTGCCGGGCGCCGACCTGGACCGGGCCTTCATGGTCATGGGCTATGTGTTCTGCCTGTCCACGGCCTTCGCGCTGTCCAAGTACATCCGCGACAACCAGGCCACCCGCACCGACACCCCGATGTGGGGCCTGGTGGTGTGGAGCGGCTTCGGCCTGGCCATGGCGCTCACCGGCTGGGGCCTGTGGCGCATGGAGATCCAGCCCGTCTGGAAGGCCTACCTGCTGGTGTGCTGGCTCTACCTGATCTCCAACGTGTTCACGCTGGCGAAGATGCTGCGCGATGCACATGAGGCCGACCTCGCCGAGGCCCGCCTGCAAGGCCGCCGCGAGGCCCACCGCGAAGCCGTCGCGGCCGCCGAGTGATGCGCCCGCCCGCCTCGCCGCCCCGTCCAAGCCCCGCTCGCCCGCCTTCCAGGAGCTCCGCCATGCGTGCCCGCCTGTCCCTGATCAGCGTCCTGACCGCCACCACCCTCGCCCTGCTGGGCGCCAGCGGCGCGGCCCGTGCCCACGGCGGACCGAGCGACGCCAGCGCGGCGCTGTCCGCGGTGCCGGTCGCCATCTCGGTGGTCGCGCCGTCGGTGGTGCTGTCCGCCGGCGCGGCCTTCGTGGTCGTCGCCATCGAGAGCACCGCCCGCGGCACCGTCTGGGTGCTGGAGCGCGCGTCCGACGGCGCGCGCCTCAGCGTCGAGTTCTCCGGCAAGGTGGTCGCCGGCGCCGCGACCTCGATCGGCACGGCCGTCGTCGTGACCGCGATCAGCACCGGCTACGTGCTGTCCGCCGCCGGGGAGGCCATCGCCTTCATCCCCAACGAGATCGGCGCCTCGCTGCTCCACAACGAACGCGTCACCCACCGGGACCGCGTCACGCCATGAGCGTCGCGCACCCCCGGGGCTTGCTGGTCGCCGCCGCGCTGGGCGCGCTGCTGGTGGCCGGTCCGGCGCAGGCCGGCCGGCCGTGCGAGGACAAGCCGCCCTCGCCCGACCAGATCCGCCGCGGCATGGACCTCGCCCAGGCCACCGCCGCGGCGCTGGACCGCAGCGGCGCCGAGGTGGTGCTGCTCGCGCGCGCCGGCCAGGACCTAACCGAGTACGGCCTGCGCTGGTCGCATGTGGGTTTCGTCTACCGCGACACGGCGGGCAGCGGCGCGAGCGCCAAGCCGGTCTGGCGCGTGATGCACAAGCTCAACCAGTGCGGCACGGCGCTGGCCGACCTGTACCGGCAGGGCCTGGGCGAGTTCTTCATGGACAACCCGGCCCGCTACGAGGCCGCCTTCTCGGTGCTGCAGCCCGAACTGCAGCAGGCGCTGCTGCCGCTGCTGCGCGAGAACGCGCGGGCCGCGGCCATGCACACGCCGGCCTACAGCATGGTGGCCTACCCCTGGTCGCGCGAGTACCAACAGAGCAACCAGTGGGCGCTGGAGACCCTGGCCGCGGCGGCCGCGCCGCGCGAGGTCTTCAACCGCGCCCAGGCGCAGGACTGGCTCAAGCGCCAGGGCTACACGCCGTCGGACCTGCGCCTGTCGACCGCGAAGCGGCTGGGCGCGCGCATCGGCATGGCCAACGTCGCCTTCGACGACCATCCGTCGGCGCGCCGCTTCTCCGGCCACATCGAGACCACGACAGCCGACACGATCTTCAGTTGGCTGAACCGCACCGGCCGCGGCCAGGCGACGCAGCGCGTCACGGCCGGCCCCTGACCGGGCCCTCCCCCCGACGCCCCCACCCTCCCCCCTGACTCCCTCAGCGAGCCCTCCCATGAGCGACTCTTCCCACACCAGTCAATTCGCCCTGCTGGGGCAGCGCAGGTTCGGACCGTTCTTCGCCACGCAGCTGGCCGGCGCGTTCAACGACTCGTTCCTGAAGCAGTTGGTCATCCTGCTGGTCACCTTCCACGCCACCGAGTACACGACGCTGTCCGCGGGGCTGGTCGCGAACATGGCAGCGGGTCTCTTCATCCTGCCGTTCGTGCTGTTCTCGGCCTACGCCGGGCAGTTGGCCGACCGGTTCGACAAGGCCCGCGTCATCCGCGCGGTGAAGGCCGCCGAGGTCGCGATCATGGTCGTGGCCAGCGCGGGCTTCTACATGAAGAGCCTGCCAGTGCTGCTCACCTCCATCTTCGCGATGGGCTGCCACTCGGCGTTCTTCGGCCCGGTCAAGTACTCGCTGCTGCCGCGGGTCCTGGCCAAGGAGGAGCTCACCGGCGGCAACGGCCTGCTGGAAATGGGCACCTTCCTCAGCATCCTCCTGGGCACGCTGGTGGCCGGTGTCATGGCCGCGATGACGACCAACCCGCTCTGGCTGTCCATCGCGCTGCTGGCCTTCGCCATCGTCGGCCTGGCCTCCAGCCTGTTCATCCCCGCCACCGGCGAGGCGGCGCCCGACCTGAAGCTCCGCTTCAGCGTGGTGTCCGAGACCCTCGCGACGGTGAAGATGGGCAAGCGGGAGGGCAAAGGCGTCTGGAACAGCCTGCTCGCCATCTCGTGGTTCTGGTTCGTGGGCGCCGTGGTCCTCTCGCACATCCCCGGGCTCGGCAAGGAAGTGCTGCAGGGGGACACCACGGTGGTGACGGTCCTGCTGGCCACCTTCTCCATCGGCATCGCGGCGGGCTCGCTGCTGTGCGAGCGCCTGTCGGGCCACAAGGTGGAGATCGGCCTGGTGCCCATCGGCTCCATCGGCCTGTCGCTGTTCACCGCGGACCTGGCCTGGTCCTGCGACAGCTTCGCCGCGGCGCTGCATGCCTCCTCGGCCAGCCTGCCGCTGACCTGGACCCAGTTCCTCGCCACCAGCGGCAGCCTCCGCGTCCTCGGCGACGTCGCGCTGCTGGGCCTGTTCGGCGGCCTCTTCATCGTCCCGCTGTACGCCTTCGTCCAGCTGCGCACCGCGCCGGAGCGGCAGTCGCGCATCATCAGCGCGAACAATATCCTGAATGCCGTCGCGATGGTCATTGCCGCCGGCATGTCCGCCGGCCTGCTCGCCTACGGCGTCTCGGTGACGAGCATCATCCTGATCTGCGCCGGCCTGAACGCGCTGGTGGCGATCTACATCTACCGGACCGTTCCCGAGTTCCTGTGGCGCTTCCTGAGCTGGTTCGTGGTCCACACGATCTACCGGCTCCGCACCACGGGCGCCCACCACATTCCCGAGGAGGGACCGGCCCTCCTGGCGCCCAACCACGTCTCCTACGTGGACGCGCTGGTCCTGAGCGCGCTCTGCCCGCGGCCGATCCGCTTCGTGATGGACGCGAGCATCTTCCGGGTGCCGGTGCTGTCGTGGTTGTTCCGCCAGGTCAACGCCATTCCCATCGCGTCGGCGAAGAAGGAACCCGAGACGCTCGAGCGGGCGCTGGCCGCGGTGGATGCGGCCCTGCGCAACGGCGAGCTGGTGTGCGTCTTCCCCGAGGGCGCGCTGACCCGCGATGGTCAGCTGGCGGAGTTCAAGCCCGGCATCCGCCGGATGCTCGACGCCAACCCGGTGCCGGTCATCCCGGTGGGCCTGAGCGGCTTGTGGGAGACCGCGTTCGCGAGAAACGGCAAATCCACCGCCGCGCGGCTGGGGAGCTTGCGCCCGGGACGGCGGCTGGAGGTGAAGGTCGGGGCGCCGTTGCCGCACGATGTGAGCGTCGAGGAGCTTCGCGCCAAGGTGCAGGGCCTGCTCGACCCGGTTGCGGCGGCGAGCCGGCCGCAGCCGTCGGAGGCGCGGGGCTGAGTGGTCGCCGTCCTGAGGGGCACTGGAGCGGTTGCCAGGCCGTCATCGGCGGCATACAGTCGCCCCCCACGCGCTGGCTAGACAACCCGAAAGGGCGCGACCCAGTGTAAAGAGTGTGAAGGCCTCCGAAAGGAGGCCTTCCGCTTTCCGGGGTCAGGTGTTGCGCCGGCTTCTCACATGTTCCTGCATGCGTGCAGCAGGTGATCAGATGCTGCGCGTCCCGCGTCGTATAAGCCGATGGCTCCAAAGCTTGAGCACCCGCGCCGAGTGCCGCACCGCGCTGGCTTCAGGCCAAGGTTCCCTTCCAGCGTCAGCGGCAGGTCGCTGACGCCATCTTGAAGTCGCTGTTCCTCGAGCGCTTGTAGACCACTTCGCAGCTGGAATAGCCGTCCAGCGAGCGAGCCAGCTCGACGCGCGTGCGGAAGTAGCTGCAGACGGCGAAACCGCCGGACATGCCCTGAAGGTTCCAGCGCTGCGTGCGGGTCGCACCGCCCTTGCCGTCCTTGCGCTCTTCTTCCTTGTCGTAGATCTCGCCATTGGGAGAGCCGACCGGGCCGCCGTTGACGGCGAAGTTGGTGAGGTCGTGCTGGGTGCGCTCGCTGCCTGCGGTGGTCGCTTCCCAGCCGGAAGGCGCAGCCGCCAGCGACTGCTGGGTCAGGGGAATCTGCATCGGGCAGCTGAAGGGTTCGGGCGCGGCGATCGCGGCGACCATCCCGGAAAGCAGCGTGGCCGCCGCGACGACTTGACGGAGCTGAAGCGGGATTCGCATGAGGATCACCATTGGATGGTCGCGTAGTCGAGGCCGTTGTTCAGATAGCTGGCGCGCTTGCCATGTTTGTCGGGCTCGAAGTAGACCACCCGTTCGGTGATCGCGACGATGTTGTTGTACTGCTCGACGATATTGAACCCGATCACCACGCCGGACTTGTCCCGAACAGCGCCATTGAAGATCCCGGCGTGTTGGCCGGTCGAGTTGTTGGGGTAATAGCCCGCCGCGGTCCAGCCGGAGGCGATCGGCGTGCCAACGGCCAGACCTGCCACGAGCTTCGGCGTCAGGTCCATACCGCGCTTCCAGTTGTTGGGCTGCGTCGGTGGTGCATCGGTGTTCTGCTTCACCAGTTCCACGCAAGGCGCGGCCGATGAACCGGGGCGATTCAAGGGCGCCTTCCCGACGTATTGGGAGGGATTGAGCACGGCGCCGAGGTGCTCGGAGAAGGCGCGGGCGGGAGTGGAGGTGGCCACAGATCGGATGGTCGAGTGAGATCGGCCAGAGTCTAGGAAGGTCGCTTCCTCGCCCCTATCCACCAAAGTCACTTTGCCGGCTCCAGGATCAGGCGCCACCGGCGCTGCGCCGAAACACCCGACGGATCCGCAGCCGCAGCGCCCGCGCCGATCGCCACACCGCGCTCGCCCGGACCCAGGCGAGCAGCGCTTCCTTCCAGACGGTCCAGCGGCCGTAGAGCCGCGCGAACCACGGCAGGGTCATCAGGGCAGGATGCGTGAGCGCGAAGATCCGCGCGACGATCGCGGTGCCAACGACCTTCGCCAGCACGATCACGGCGAGCCCGAGTCCCGGGCGGCCGATGCCGATGAGCCACAGCGCCAGCAGCTTGATCGGCAGCAGCATCAGGCCCGGCAGCAGGAACACGACAAGCGCCAGGTACGGCGGCAGCCGTCGCACCACGGCTTCCAGCTGCCGCAGCACCGGCAGCCGGCCAATGGCCGCCATCACCCGCTGCAGCGGCTCCCAGCCCCATTCCTCGAAGAGGATGACGACAGCAAGGACGACGCGGATCAGCCAGCGAAACGGCGCGAAGAGCAGCTTCAGCATCGGGCGATCTTCACACGTCGCGTCTTAGGGCCCTCTGAAAGCGGCCCTTGGATTTCCGAAGCTCAGATCCCGCGCGCCCGATCCGCCAGGAAGCGGGTGCGGAAGCCCTCGAAGTCGCCAGCGTCCAGCGACTCGCGCACTTCCTTCATCAGGTTGAGGTAGTAGTGCAGGTTGTGCACGCTGGTCAGCATCGGGCCCAGCATCTCGCCACAGCGGTCCAGGTGATGCAGGTAGGCGCGGCTGAAGTTCTGGCAGCAGTAGCAGCTGCAGGTCTCGTCCACCGGCTTCTCATCGGCCTTGTAGCGCGCATTGCGCAGCCGCAGGTCGCCGAAGCGCGTGAACAGGTGGCCATTGCGCGCGTTGCGGGTCGGCATGACGCAGTCGAACATGTCCACGCCCTGGCGCACGCCCTCGACCAGGTCCTCCGGCGTGCCCACGCCCATCAGGTAGCGCGGCTTGTTGTCGGGCAGCTGGTGCGCGATGTGGTCCAGGATGCGCAGCATGTCCGCCTTGGGCTCGCCGACCGACAACCCGCCGATCGCGTAGCCTGGCAGGTCCAGGTCCTTGAGCCCGGCCAGCGACACGTCGCGCAACTGCTCGAACATGCCGCCCTGCACGATGCCGAACAGCGCGTTCGGGTTCTGCAGCCGCGCGAACTCGTCCTGGCAGCGCTTGGCCCAGCGCAGGCTCATCTCCATCGAGAGACGGGCTTCCTTCTCGGTCGTCAGCTGACCCTTGGTCTCATACGGCGTGCACTCGTCGAATTGCATGACGATGTCGCTGTTGAGGATCGTCTGGATCTGCATCGAGATCTCGGGCGTGAGGAACAGCTTGTCGCCATTGACCGGGGACGCGAACTTCACGCCCTCCTCGCTGATCTTGCGCATCTCGCCGAGCGACCAGACCTGGAAGCCGCCCGAGTCCGTCAGGATGGGCTTGTTCCAGCTCTCGAACTTATGAAGGCCGCCGAACTGCTTCATGATGTCCAGGCCCGGCCGCATCCACAGGTGGAAGGTGTTGCCCAGGATGATCTGAGCGCCCATCTCCTCGAGCGAACGCGGCATCACCCCCTTGACGGTGCCGTAGGTGCCCACCGGCATGAAGATGGGCGTCTGCACGACGCCGTGGTTGAGCGTCACGACGCCGCGTCGCGCGCGGCCCTCGGTCTTGAGCAGTTCGAACTTCAGCATGATGGCCGCGATTATCGGCCCCCCTTCGATGGGGGTTTCGCCCGACCGGCTCCCCCAGGGGCGACGTAGACTCCCGTCCCAATTGGGGGCGCAGACTCCTGGGAGAAGCATCTTGAGGTCCTGGATCGCCGCCCTGGCCGCGACGGCCGCCTGTCTGGTCGCGACGAGCGCGCACGCCTGCGGGCCGTACACGGTCGGCCTGTACGAGTACAGCGCCCTCTACTACCGCGACGCCCAGGGCCGCTGGACCGGCATCGACAAGGACGTCATCGACGAACTGGCCCGCCGCAGCGGCTGCAAGCTGGTGGCGCGCACCGAATCCCGCGTGCGCATCTGGGCGCAGATCGGCGCCGGCCAGATGGACATGACGGTTTCCGCGCTGATGACGCCCGAGCGCGAACTGCTCGTCGAGTTCATCCCCTACATCGAGTCCCGGCAGTACGTGGTCCTGCGGCCGGCGCTGGCGGGCGCGCTCACGACGCCGGCGGCCTTCCTCGCCGATTCGAAGCGGCGCCTGATCGTCGTGCGTGGCTACGCCTTCACGCCGACGCTGGAGTCCTGGATCGCGACGCTGCGCACCCAGGGCCGCATCGACGACGCCCCCGACCAGCCGACCGCGGTGCGCATCTTCAAGGCGGGCCGGGGCGATGCCGTCGTGCTGGGCGCCCACAGCCTGGCGAGCGCCCGGCGGGCCGATCCCGCCTTCGCGTCCTTCGTGGCGATGTCCTACGCGCCCCACGAACGCAGCATCGGCGCGCTGGCGCTCTCCCGCCAGCGCGTGCCGCAGCAGGACCGCGACCGCATGCGCCACGCCATGGATGAGATGCTGCGCGACGGCACGGTGGAGTCGATCAAGCGGCGGCATCTCGGCGATCTCTCCGACATGCCGTGAGCACGACCGCATGACCGGCGCGCCGTGACAATCGCGCCCATGCCCTCGAGCCTTGCCGCGCCGGTCCACGCCGAACTGATCATCAAGAAGAGCCGTTTCCTCGGCTGTGTCGAGGCCGTGCCCGACCGGGCCGCCGCGCTGGCGCGCGTCGCGCAGCTCCGCGCCGAGCACCCCGGCGCCGCGCATGTCTGCTGGGCGCTGATGGCGGGGGGCCAGTCCGCCGCCAACGACGATGGCGAGCCCGGCGGCACCGCCGGCCGGCCGATGCTGGAAGTTCTGCGGCACCAGGACCTGGACGGCGTGCTGGCGACGGTGGTGCGCTACTTCGGCGGCGTGAAGCTGGGCGCGGGCGGCCTGGTGCGGGCCTACACCGACGCGGTGGCGCAGGCGCTGCTGAAGGCGGAGAAGGTGCCGATGGTGCGGCTGCGGACGCTGCGCTGCACGCTGCCCTACGCGCAGGAAGGCCTGCTGCGGCGCGAGGCGGAGAAGGCGGGCGCCGAACTGGTCGAGGTGGCGCATGGCGCGCTCGTCGAGGTCACGCTGCGGCTGCCGGAGTCGGCGGCCGAGGGCTTCATGGCCTCGCTCGGCGAGTCGGGGCAAGGCCGGATCGGGTGGCTCGCAGGCCCGGAAGATCCACTGGCTCCAGCGCGATAAAAGCCCTTTTAAGGGCCATTAGCCTCTGAATCCTGGGTTAGCGGCCCTTAAAAGGGCTGCTATCGGCGCCACCTCTCCATCGCCCATCCGCGAAGCCTGCCCGCCGGGCGCGCCCTAGAATCGCCGGCTGTTTTCCCACTTCCGCGCGAGACTGCCCGTGGCCGCAACCATCCTCCAAAAGATTCCCGCCGGCGAGCGCGTCGGCATCGCCTTCTCGGGCGGCCTGGACACCAGCGCCGCGGTGCACTGGATGCGCGGCAAGGGCGCGATCCCCTGCGCGTACACCGCCAACCTCGGCCAGCCCGACGAGTCCGACTACGACGAGATCCCCCGCAAGGCCAAGGCCTATGGCGCCGACATCGCCCGCCTGATCGACTGCCGCGCGCAGCTCGTGGCCGAAGGCATCGCCGCCATCCAGTGCGGCGCCTTCCACATCAAGAGCGGCGGCGCCACCTACTTCAACACCACGCCGCTGGGCCGCGCCGTCACCGGCACCGCCCTGGTCGTGGCGATGCGCGAGGACGGCGTCAACATCTGGGGCGACGGCTCGACCTTCAAGGGCAACGACATCGAGCGCTTCTACCGCTACGGCCTGCTCGCCAATCCGGCGCTCAAGATCTACAAGCCCTGGCTGGACCAGACCTTCATCGATGAACTCGGCGGCCGCAAGGAGATGAGCGAATACCTCATCGCCAATGGCTTCGACTACAAGATGAGCGTGGAGAAGGCCTACTCGACCGACTCCAACATGCTGGGCGCCACCCACGAGGCCAAGGACCTGGAGTTCCTCAACAAGGGCATGAACATCGTCAACCCGATCATGGGCGTGGCCTTCTGGAAGGACGACGTCGCGATCAAGGCCGAGACGGTGACCGTGCGCTTCGAGGAAGGCGTGCCCGTCGCGCTCAACGGCCAGCAGTTCGCGAACGCGGTCGAACTCTTCATGGAAGCCAACCGCATCGGCGGCCGCCACGGCCTGGGCATGTGCGACCAGATCGAGAACCGCATCATCGAAGCCAAGTCGCGCGGCATCTACGAGGCCCCCGGCATGGCGCTGCTGCACATCGCCTATGAGCGCCTGGTCACCGGCATCCACAACGAGGACACGATCGAGCAGTACCGCATGAACGGCATGAAGCTCGGCCGCCTGCTGTACCAGGGCCGCTGGTTCGACCCGCAGTGCCTGATGCTGCGCGAGACCGCCCAGCGCTGGGTCGCCCGCGCGATCACCGGCGAGGTGACGCTGGAGCTGCGCCGCGGCAACGACTACTCGATCATGGACACCGTCAGCCCCAACCTGACCTACGCGCCGGAGCGCCTGTCGATGGAGAAGGTGGAAGACGCGGCGTTCTCGCCGGCCGACCGCATCGGCCAGCTGACCATGCGCAACCTGGACATCGCCGACACGCGCGAGAAGCTCGGCGTGTACAGCCGCGCGGGCCTGCTGGGCAACAACTCGGAAGGTTCGATCCCGCTGCTGACCGGCGGCGACGAATAAAAGCCCCCCGCGCCTCTGGCTCGAAAGCCGCCATTCATCGGCGGCTTTTTCGTTGGGCGGCCGGCGGCGCAATGAAAAAAGCCGCTGATCACTCAGCGGCTTCTGCTCATCGAGCGTGGGGCGTTCAGCCGCGGCGGCGACGCGCCACGAAGCCCAGCGCGCCCAGGCCGGCCAGCATCAGCGCGTAGCTGTGCGGCTCCGGCACCGACGGCGCGATCGTCGCGTTGACGTTGGAGCTCAGGAACTCCGCGCGCAGGCCGGTGAAGTTGTAGGTGCGGTCGACGTTGTCGGTGACGACGAACTGCAGCGTGTTCACGCCCGCCAGGAAACCGGTCGAGGCGGCGAACGAGGTCCAGCCCGCGTAACCGCGCTGGCTGGAGATCGTCGAGATCACGTTGCCGTTGAGCAGCAGCACGCCTTTGTTGTCCGCCGCCCACTGGCCGGTGAACGACGCGCTGCTGGCGTCGAAGCCGGTCAGGTCGAAGCTCAGCGACCAGGTGAAGACCGAGTTCGAGGTCGGGCTGTAGTTCGTGTTCTGGTTGGCGCCGGGGATCAGCCACGAGGAGCTGGCCGTGTTGGCCAGCCAGCTCGGGAACGGATCCAGGCTGCCGTTGCTGACGATGCCGTTGCCGGTCAGGCCGGCCGCGTTGCCGATCGCGGAGAACGAGTAGTTGCTGTCCTTGCTGCCGGCAGCCAGACCGGCGCCGGTGTTCACCAGTCCGCCGATGGTGGTGGCGGCGGTCAGGCCGCTGAACAGCGTGGCGGCCACGGCGATGGAAGTACGAACCAACGGCGTCATGAGAGGTCCCGAGCAGTGAAGAGGTCTTGTGGCGGCGATTGTCCCTAAAGGTAGGGATTCACAACCCCCCGTGGGCGCGGGGGGACACCACAGTCCGCATCGGGGGTCGGGACTTGCGTCACGCCCCGGATGGGCGCATCCCGCGCTTCAGGGGGGCGTGTCCGCACCCGGGTCGGGCATTGCGGGCCGATCCGGTGCGGGGAGCGCCAACGGATCGATGCGGGGCAGGTGGCGCAGCTTGTCCGGATTGCGCTGGACGTAGATCGCGCTGATGCGGCCGGGCGCCGTCGCGGGTCGCAGCGCCACCGTCTGGATCGGCTCGCCGGCGGTGTCGTAGACGATGTAGCCCGGCAGCCCGTTGATCTGCGCCGGCCGCACGCGCCAGTCCCGGCTGGTGCGCATCCGGACGAAGCCGACGAAGGTCCGCGCCACCAGCGCGCCGCCCTCGAGCATCCGCGGCACCGCGGACGCCTTGCCGCCGCCGTCGGCCAGCAGCACCGCGTCGTCGGTCAGCACGCGGGCCAGGCCCTCGACGTCGAAGGACTGCAGCGCCCCCATGAAGGCCTGGAACAGGCGCTGGCGCTCCTCGTCCTCGACCTCGTGGCGCGCGTAGTCCGCCTTGACGTGCTGCCGCGCCCGGCTCGCCAGCTGGCGGCAGGCCGCGGCGCTGCGACCCAGGCGGCGCGCGATCTCGTCGAAGTCCAGCTCGAAGACCTCATGCAGCAGGAAGGCGGCCCGCTCCAGCGGCGACAGCCGCTCCAGCGTCAGAAGGAAGGCCACCGACACGTCCTGCGCGAACTCGGCCTGCGCCTCGGGACTGGGCGACCAGTCGCTGGCCTCGTCGACCAGCGGCTCCGGCAGCCAGACACCGACGTACTGCTCGCGCCGCGCCGCCGCCGACTGCAGGCGGTCCAGGCAGAGGTTGGTCACCAGGCGCGACAGGAAGGCGCCCACGTGCCGCACCGTGGTCTCGTCGACATCGGCCCAGCGCAGCCAGGCTTCCTGGACCATGTCCTCGGCCTCGGCGCGGGAGCCCAGCATCCGGTAGGCCAGCGCGCGCAGCGGGCGCGCGTGCTCCCGGTCGAAGCGCAGCGCGCGGGCCGCCGGGGACTGGTCCGCCGCCGCCGGCGCGGCGTGGCCGCCATCGGAAGCAGCGGCTGAGGAGGAATCGATGTCGGGCATGGCGCGTCGTCCGGTGTCGTCTTGCTCACAAGACGACGCAGCCTACCCGGTTGTGACACCGGCGGGGGCTCAGCCGCGGGCGCGCTCCAGCAGCATCGCGTCGCCGTAGCTGAAGAAGCGGTAGCGCTGGGCGATCGCATGGCGGTACAGCGCCATGATCGGCTCGTAACCGGCGAAGGCCGAGACCAGCATCATCAGCGTGCTCTTGGGCAGATGGAAATTCGTCACCAGCCGGTCCACGACCTGGAAGTCGAAACCGGGCGTGATGAAGATGTCGGTCTCGCGCGCGCCGGCCTTCAGGCCGCCGCCGAGTGCGGCCGACTCCAGCGCCCGCAGCGTCGTGGTGCCGACCGCGGTGACCTTGCCGCCGGCGGCGCGGCAGCGCGCGATCGCGTCGACGGTCTCGGGCGTGACCTGGAACCATTCGCTGTGCATCTTGTGCTCGGCCAGCGACTCGACGCGCACCGGCTGGAAGGTGCCGGCGCCGACGTGCAGCGTCACATGCGCCGTGCCGATGCCGCGCTCGGCCAGGCGCGCCAGCAGCGCCTCGTCGAAGTGCAGCGCGGCGGTCGGCGCGGCGACGGCCCCGGGCTCACGCGCGAACACGGTCTGATAGCGCCGCACGTCGTCGGCGGAGTCGTCGTGGGCGATGTACGGCGGCAGCGGGACATGGCCGTGCCGCTCCAGCAGCTCGAACGGATCGCCGGACAGGCGCAGGTGGAACAGGCCGTCGTCCGGCCCGCAGCGGCCCAGCACCTCGGCATCGAAGGCCTCGGCGAAGCGCACCACCGCGCCCGGCTTGGGACTCTTGCTGGCGCGCATGTGGGCCCAGACCTCGCGCGTGCCGGGCAGCACGCGCTCCACCAGGGCCTCGACCGCCCCGCCGCTGGCCTTCGCGCCGTACAGGCGCGCCTTGATGACCTTGGTGTCGTTGAACACCAGCAGGTCGCCGGGATGGAGCAGCTCGGGCAACTCGCGAAACACGCGGTCGACGGGCGGGTCGGCGCGGCCATCGAGCAGCCGCGAGGCGCTGCGCTCGGCGGCGGGATGCTGGGCGATGAGTTCGGGGGGCAGAGCGAAGTCGAAATCGCTCACCGTGAAGTGACGGGACATGCGCGTTGAGGGCCGGACGGACCCGTGCCAATCGGAGGGGAACGGAGGGGGAATGGAAGCGGCGATTCTCCCATGGGCGCCCGGCGCGGCCGGGCCGCGGGGCCTCACTGCCAGCGCGCGCCCTGGTGCAGCAGCGCCGCCAGCCGGCCAGTGCCCTGCAGCTCGCTGACGCCTCGGGAAAGCGCGGCGGCGAAGCGCTCGCCCTCGGGCCGGACCTTGGAGAACACCGTGTACAGCGGAATCTCCGAGACCGCCGGATCGAGCCAGGTCAACCTGCCGGCCGCCTCGCGCAGCTGCGTCTCCAGCAGGTGGGCGCCGACGCCCTTGTCGATCAGCACCAGGTCGACGCGCCCGGCCAGCAGCTTGCGCAGGTTGGCCAGGTCGTCCACCGCGCCTTCGACGGACAGGTTCGCCGCGTCGAAGCGGGGCGGATTCACGTAGCCGTGGACGACGCCGATGCGCAGCCCGGCCAGCGCGCCCAGGTCATCGATGCGGCGCTTGCGGTCGGTCCGCGCCATGAAGCCGACCTGGTTCACGATGCCCAGCGGCGGCGGGAAGCGCATGGTGCGCTCGCGTTCCTCGGAGCGCCAGGTGCCGATGACACCGTCGTGGTCGCCGCGCTGGAACTCGAGCAGCGCACGCGCCCAGGGCCGGAAGCTCAGCTCCATCTCGCGACCGGCCTGCCGCAGCGCGGCGCGGGTGACCTCGCAGGCCACGCCGCCGCCCGGCAGCGCACTGCCGGTGTAGGGCGGGAACTCGGTCGCGACCAGGCGCAGCGGTCGCTCCGCCGCCCGCGCCGGCAGCAATGGCAGCACCGGCAAGGCGGCGGCGGCGAGCCGGAGGAGGCTGTCGCGGCGGGTGGTCATGATCGGTCGGTGCGGGCGGGCCAGGGACGTCGGCACAGCCTAGCAGCCGACCGTGGCGGCGGCCGCCTCGACGACCCGGGGGAAATGCCCGGTTGCGGGCCCGGAAGCGGCAATCGATCACGCAGGGCCGTGAAAAAGCCGGCCGGGTCTCGCGACCGGGCCGGCTTCAGGGGACGGGCGACGGCCCGTCGCGGGCCGTCGCGGGCCGTGCGACGGCTTACTGGCCGCCCGTGCCGGTGGCCAGCAAGGTGCCGGCGCTGCCCGCGACCCAGCCGGTGCGTGCGTCGACGAAGAACACCTGCGTCAGCGAGCCCTGCGTGCCCACGAACTGCTTCTTCCAGGTCGCGCCGCCATCGGTGGTCATCAGCACGGTGCCGCTGTCGCCGACCGCCCAGCCCTGCTGCGCCGTCAGGAAGCGGATAGCGCGCAGGCCGGTCATCGGCAGGCTGACGTTGGTCTGGAGGGTCCAGCTGGCGCCGCCGTCCTTGCTCGACATCAGCAGGCCGCCATCGCCGACCGCCCAGAGGGTGTCGGCATCGCTGAAGGCCAGTTGGTGGAGGGTCGCGCTGGTGCCGGAGAAGCGACCGGTGAAGGTCTTGCCGCCGTCACTGGTGACCACCACCGCGCCGCCGTTGCCGACCAGCGTGCCCTTGAGCGGGCCGCTGAACTTCAGGTCGTTGTAGTAGCCGTCCAGCGTCGCCTGCTGCGTCCAGGACTTGCCGCCATCCGTCGTCGCCAGCAGCAACTGACGCTGCTGCGACTGCTGGTAGTCGCTGGCCAGCGCGAAGCCGGTGCTCGCGTCGATGAAGTGGAAGGCGGTGACGGTGCGCCCGCTCGACTGCAGCGGCGTGAGCCAGCTCAGGCCGCCGTCGTCGGTGAGGTAGATGCGACCGTCCGCCGCCAGCAGCCAGCCCTTCTTCGCGTCGACGAACTGGAAGCGCGGCAGCATCGAGTAGTAGCCCGAGCTGGTCAGCCCACCGACCTTGACGGACCAGTCCAGGCCGCCGTTGGCGGTTTCCATCAGGTCGCCCTTGGCCGACAGGGCCAAGCCGCGCTTGGCATCAAAGAACCAGAAGGCCTGCAGCGTCTTGCCCGCCGCATCGGCGTCCGGACCCGCGATGCGCTTCCAGGTCTGCAGGTCGGTGCTGATCCGCGTCACGCTGTCCCAGCCGGTCACCAGCCAGGTCTGCCCGTCGATGGGCGTGAGCTGGCCGCCGAAGTCCAGGCGCGCGGCGCGCCAGGTCAGGCCCAGGTCGGTGCTGAGCTCGGTCACGGTGCCGAGGCCGGACGCGGCGTAGTACTGCCGCATCCAGACGCCGCGGGCGGCCAGGCTGTAGCTGACCGTGAACCCGGGGTACACGTTCGCCGGCGCTGCCACCGCGGACCAGTTCCGTCCGCCGTCGACGCTGCGGTACAGCGTGCCGTTGGTGACGACGGCGCCGGTGGACGCATCGACGAACTGCGGATTGCCCGAGGAGAAGTAGCCGGTCGACGGCAGCCCCTGCGGGACGACCGTGTCCCAGTTCTGGCCGCCATCGGCGCTCTGGCGGATCGAGAGGGTGTAGACCCAGCCCTGGCCGTTCACGTAGTTCGAGCTCGTGCCGGTGGCCACCACCGCGTTGCCGAAGACCTGGAAGCCGCTCAGCGGCACGTTGGGCGTGGCCGGCAGCACCACCGTCGAGGTCTTGCCCAGGTCGGTGGACTTGCGCAGCGCGCCGCTGTCGAACCACCACAGCGTGCCGTCGGCGGCCAGCATCGGCTCCTGCGTCAGCGTCGCCTGGCTCCAGGTCGCGCCGCCGTCCGCGGTCGCGCGGATCAGGCCGTTCATCGACATCACCAGCGTGCCGGCGCCGGCCAGCTGCAGCGAGGCACCGGTCATCGGCGGCTGCGCGGTCGGCTGCAGCGTCCAGCGCGCACCGCCATCGGTGGTGCGCAGCAGCGCGCCCGCGTCGCCGGCGGCCCAGCCGTTGTTGGCGTCGGAGAAGCGGATCGTCGTCAGCCGCGTCGTCAGGCCGGAGGCCTGCTTGGTCCAGCTGCCGCCGCCGTCGCGGGTGCGCAGGATCTCGCCGTTGTCACCGACCGACCAGCCATTGCTCGCGTCGATGAAGAAGAAGGCCGCCGGCACGGTCCCGGTCGGCCGCGGCGCCTGCCAGCACCAGCCGGCGCCCTCGGCGCCGGTGCAGCTCAGGCCCTGCACGTGGGTGCGGTTGTTGACCGACACCGTCCACTTCACTTCCTTGGAAGCGCCCGCGGCGTTGGAGACCTTCAGCGTCACCGCGTAATCGCCGACCTTGGCGTAGTCGTGCTTGGGACTGGCCTCGGTGCTGGTCGTGCCGTCGCCGAAGTTCCACGCGAAGCTCAGGCCGGTGGTGGCCGCGGCATTGCTGGTGAAGGCAGTGCCGGACGTGACGTCGGTCGAGGCGGCGGCGGCGATCGCCAGGTTGTCCGGAATGGCCACGCCCTGGACCGGCGGCGGCGGCGGTGGCGCGTCATCGCCCCCACCGCCTCCACCGCAGGCGCTCAGCAGCGCGGCACTGATCAGCACGCCAGCCCAGCCGGCGCGCATACGCTTGTTCGTATTCAAGGAATCCTCCCGATGTATCAATTTGTCTTCATTTTGAAGCGGGCGGATTCTGCCCGAGGCCCTTGCCGCGCCAGCCCCGGGTGCACCCGCTCCACCCGAACGGGGGAGACGCCGAGGCAGAATCGCGGCCATGTCCGAGGCCCGCAGCACCGTCCCGCCGCCGTCGCCCGCCGCGAAACGCGCGGGGGCCGATCCGAGCGGGCGCGCGCCGGCGACCGAGGCGCCGGCCGCCAAGTCCGCGCCGCAGAAGGCGATGGAAAAAATGGGGCTGACGCGCGACATCGACCTCGCGCTGCACCTGCCGCTGCGCTACGAGGACGAGACCACGCTGACGCCGCTGGGCCAGGCCCGCGATGGCGACACGCTGCAGTGCGAGGGCGAGGTGATCGAGAGCCGCATCGAGATCCGCGGCCGGCGGCAACTGCTGGTCAAGCTGCGCGACGACGACGGCGCCCTGCTGACGCTGCGCTTCCTCCACTTCTATCCCTCGCATCAGAAGACGCTGGCCGTCGGCACGCGCGCCCGCGTGCGCGGCGAGATCCGCGTGGGTTTCTTCGGCCGGGAGATGGTCCACCCCAGCTTCCGCAAGGTCGAGGCGGACACGCCGCTGGCCGCGTCGCTGACGCCGGTCTACCCCACCAGCGCGCAGCTGCCGCAGGCCTACCTGCGCAAGGCGGTCGCCTCGGCGCTGCGCCGCGCGCCGCTGGACGAGGTGCTGCCGCAGGCGCTGATTCCGCGCGGCCTGCCGCCGCTGCGCGAGGCGCTGAACTTCCTGCATCACCCGCCGCCGTCGGCCGGCCTGTCGACGCTGGAAGATCACACCCATCCGGCCTGGCAACGGCTCAAGTTCGAGGAACTGCTCGCGCAGCAGCTCAGCCAGCAGCGCGCCCAGCGCGAGCGCGCCCACCTGCGCGCGCCGGTGCTGCGCGGCGCGCCCGGCGGGCTGCATGAACGGCTGCTCGCCGCGCTGCCCTTCGCGCTGACCGGCGCGCAACGCCGCGTCGCCGAGGAGATCGCCGCCGACCTCGCCCGCCCCCAGCCGATGCACCGGCTGCTGCAGGGAGATGTCGGCTCCGGCAAGACGGTGGTGGCGGCGCTCGCGGCGGCCGTGGCCATCGATGCCGGCTGGCAGTGCGCGCTGATGGCGCCCACCGAGATCCTGGCCGAGCAGCATTTCCGCAAGCTGATCGGCTGGCTGGAACCGCTGGGCATCCGCGTGGCGTGGATCACCGGCAGCGTCAAGGGCAAGGCGCGGCAGAAGATGCTCGACGCCGCCGCCTCGGGCGAGGCGACGCTGATCGTGGGCACGCACGCGGTGATCGAGGACAAGGTCCGCTTCCACCGGCTGGGGCTGGCCATCATCGACGAGCAGCACCGCTTCGGCGTGGCGCAGCGGCTGGCGCTGCGCAAGAAGCTCGCGGACGAGGCGGCCGGCGCGGCGGCCACCGCAGGGCCGGGCGTGCCGCCCGGTTCAGGCCCGCTCGAGCCGCACCTGCTGATGATGAGCGCCACGCCCATCCCGCGCACGCTCGCGATGACCTACTTCGCCGACCTGGACGTGTCGACGATCGACGAGCTGCCGCCCGGCCGCAGCCCCATCGTGACCCGCGTGTTCGCCGACAGCCGGCGCGACGACGTGATCGAGAAGATCGCCGCCGCCGTCGACGACGGCCGCCAGGTCTACTGGGTCTGTCCGCTGATCGAGGAGTCGGAAGCGCTCGACCTCAAGAACGCGACCGAAACCCACGCCGAGCTCGGCGACGCGCTGCCCGGAAAGATGGTGGGGCTGCTCCATGGCCGCATGGCGCCGGCGGAAAAGGCGGCGGTGATGTCGCTGTTCAGCGGCGGGCAGATGCAGGTGCTGGTCGCGACGACCGTCATCGAGGTCGGCGTCGACGTGCCCAACGCCAGCGTGATGGTCATCGAGCACGCTGAACGCTTCGGCCTGTCGCAGCTGCACCAGCTGCGCGGACGCGTCGGCCGCGGCTCGGTCGCCAGCGTGTGCGTGCTGATCTACACCGGGCCGCTCTCGGACACCGGCAAGTCACGCCTGCGCGCGATGGCCGAAACCACCGATGGCTTCGAGATCGCGCGGCGCGACCTCGACATCCGGGGGCCGGGGGAATTCATGGGGGCGCGGCAGAGCGGCGCGCAGTTGCTGCGCTTCGCCGACCTGCAGGAAGACGCGCCGCTGCTGAGCGCCGCGCGCGCGCTGGCGCCGAAACTGCTCGACGAGCAGCCGCGGGCGGCGCGGCTGCACGTGGAGCGGTGGCTCGGTCACAAGACCGAGTACCTCAAGGCCTAGTCAGGGCCCTTACTTCAGCTGGATGGCCCAGTACAGCAGCACTTCGGTGGCCGTCACTTCGGAACCGCTGTAGAGCTGGGGCTCGGCGTTGATCTTGTCGACCGTGGCCTGGCCCGAGATGACGCGACCGAAAACGGCATAGCCCGGCTGCGAGGCGCTCTTGTAATCCAGCGCCGCGCTGTTGTCGACCGAGTTGAAATAGAACTGGCTGGTCGCCGAGTCGGCCGCAGTGCCACGCGCCATCGCGATCGTGTACTTCGTGTTGGACAGGCCGACGTTGGTCTCCAGCTTGATCGTGCCGCCCAGGTTGGCGCCAGGATTCTTCGCCACGTAACCCGTCGAGAAGCCGCCACCCTGCACCACGAAGTTCGGCACGACGCGATGGAAGATGGTGTTGTCGTAGTACTTGGCGCTGACGTACTTCAGGAAGTTGTCGGTGGTGATCGGCGTGCGGGCGTCCAGCTCGATGACGATCTCGCCGTCGCTGGTCAGCATGCACACGGTGCGCGCGGCAGTGCTGGCGTTCGACGCGGCAATGCCGGCGGCGCTGCAGGTGAGCGTCGGCGGCGTCGTCACCGGGTTGGGCTTGGGGCTCTGCGCCGGGCTGCCGCTGTCGTTGTCATCGCCACCGCCGCAGGCGGCCAGCATCAGGGCACCGCCCAGGGCGGCCGTCAGGGCCAGCCACCGGGGAGCGGCGGCGATCGAGGAAGAGAAGGAAGTCGTCTTCATGGGGGCTCGCAATGGGAGCTTGTGGCCCCCGCTTCTGGCAAAGAAGCGCGAAGTATCGTGGTCGCCTTGACACACGTCATGGCCCCGGTGCGCGGCCCGCACGAAAACCGATCGGGCTTTCCCTAACGACACCTTCACAGGGTGATGCGTGTCACCCAGCGTCGCCATCCGCGCCCCTGAGTGCCCAGGATCAGCGACGGAAAGACACCGCCGGTTTCAGAACTCGAGGTTGTCGATGAGGCGCGTCTGGCCGATCCGGGCGGCCGCCAGCGCGACCAACGCCTCGCCCTCGCGCGCCGGGCCGAGGTCATGCCGGCGGCGCAGCGTCAGGTAGTCCGGCGCCCAGCCCGCGTCGCGCAGCGCCTGCATGGCGTCGGCCTCGATGCGGTCCAGGTCGCGCTCGCCCGCCTGCCAGCGGCCGATCATCGCCTTGAGCGTGCGCGACAGCAGCAGCGCGTCCTGCTTCTGCTGCTCGCTGAGGTAGCCGTTGCGCGAGGACAGCGCCAGGCCGTCGGCAGTGCGCTCGGTCTCGCCGGCCAGGATGTGGATCGGCATCGCCAGCTGGTCGACCATGCGGCGGATCACCATCAGCTGCTGGTAGTCCTTCTTGCCGAAAACGGCCACGTCCGGCTGCACGATCTGGAACAGCTTGGCCACCACGGTGCAGACGCCGACGAAGAAGCCGGGGCGGAAGTGGCCCTCGAGGATGTCGGCCAGCTCGGTGGGCGGATGGACCTTGTAGCCCTGCGGCTCGGGATACATCTCGCGCTCGTCGGGCGCGAAGACGAGGTCGCAGCTCGCGCCCTCGAGCAGCTCGGCATCCCGCGCCAGCGTGCGGGGGTAGCGGTCGAAGTCCTCGTGCGGCGCGAACTGCAGCCGGTTGACGAAGATGCTGGCGACCACGAGGCCGCCCTCGCCCACCGCCGCGCGGGCCTGGCGCACCAGCGCCAGGTGGCCGTCGTGCAGGTTGCCCATCGTGGGCACGAAGGCCACCGGGCGGTCGCCCGCGAGCGCGGCGCGCAGGCCGGCGATGTCGTGGTGGATCTGCATGATCAGTAGCTGTGCTCGGGCGCCGGGAAGGCGCCGGACTTGACGTCGGCGACGTAGCGGGCGAAGGCCTCGCCGACCGAGGCCGAGCCCTGCATGAAGTCGCGCACGAAGCGCGGCTTGCGGCCGCCGCCCACGCCCAGCATGTCGTGCATCACCAGGACCTGGCCGGAGCATTCCGCGCCGGCGCCGATGCCGATCACCGGCACGCCCAGCGTGCGCGTGAGCTCGCCGGCCAGCGCGGCGGGCACCATCTCGAGCAGCAGCATCTGCGCGCCCGCGTCGACGAGTTCGCGCGCATGCGCCCGGATCTGCGCGGCGCCGGCTTCATCGCGGCCCTGGACCTTGTAGCCGCTCAGCGCGGTGACGGTCTGCGGCGTCAGTCCGAGGTGGGCGCAGACGGGGATGCCGCGCTCGGTGAGGAAGCGCACCGTGTCGGTGGTCCAGCCGCCGCCCTCGAGCTTGACCATGTGGGCGCCGGCCTGCGCCAGCTGCATCGCATGGCGCCAGGCGACCTGCGGCGACTCGTGATACGTGCCGTAGGGGAGGTCGGCCACGATCCAGGCCAGGCGGCGCGCGCGGGCCACGCAGGCGGTGTGATAGACCATGGACTCCAGCGTGACCGGCACCGTCGTCTGCAGTCCCTGCACCACGTTGCCCAGCGAGTCGCCGATCAGGATCGAATCGACGCCGGCCTCCTCCATCGCATGGGCGAAGGTGGCGTCGTAGGCGGTGAGCATCGCGATCTTCTCGCCGGCGGCATGCATGTCGAGCAGGCGCTGCAGCGTCACGGGCTTGCGGTCGGCGGTCGCCTGCGGGCGCGGCGCGGCGTAGGGGGGGGTCGGTTCGGTCATGCGTGTCCCCTGGAGGATGGGCCGGGGCCCTTGGGGTGGGGCGGCAGTGTACGGGACGGTGCCAGAAGGCCGCATTCTGAGGACAATGCCGGCCCATGACCCTGACCGAATTGCGCTACATCGTCGCCGTCGCCCGCGAGCGCCACTTTGGCCGCGCGGCGGAAGCCTGCTTCGTCTCGCAGCCGACGCTGTCGGTGGCGATCAAGAAGCTGGAGGAGGAGCTCGACGTCAAGATCTTCGAGCGCGGCGCCAACGAGGTGACGATGACCCCGCTGGGCGAGGACATCGTGCGCCAGGCCCAGTCGGTGATCGAGCAGGCCAGCGCGATCAAGGACATCGCCAAGCGCGGCAAGGACCCGCTGGACGGCCCGCTGCGGCTGGGGATCATCTACACGATCGGACCCTACCTGCTGCCCGAGCTGGTGCGCCACTGCATCGACCTCTACCCGCGCATGCCGCTGATGCTGCAGGAGAACTTCACCCAGAAGCTGCTGGACATGCTGCGCACCGGTGAGCTGGACTGCGCCATCATGGCCGAGCCCTTCCCCGACGCCGGCCTGGCGGTGGCGCCGCTGTACGACGAGTCCTTCGTCGTCGCCGTGCCGGCGGTGCATCCGCTGGCGAAGAAGGAGCGCATCAGCGCCGAGGAGCTCAAGGCCGAAACCATGCTGCTGCTGGGCAACGGCCATTGCTTCCGCGATCACGTGCTGGAGGTCTGCCCGGAATTCGCGCGCTTCTCCACCGACGCCGAGGGCATCCGCAAGAGCTTCGAGGGCAGCTCGCTGGAGACGATCAAGCACATGGTGGCCTCCGGCATGGGCGTCACCGTGGTGCCGGCGCTGAGCGTGCCGGAGCATGTGCCGCCGCACCTGCGCTACGTGCCCTTCGAGGACCCGGCCCCGACGCGCCGCGTGGTGCTGGCCTGGCGCCGTACCTTCACCCGCTACGAGGCGGTCGCCGCGCTGCGCAACGCGGTCTACGCCTGCAAGCTCAGCGGCGTGAAGCTGCTCTCCTGACCGGCCCTCGATAGGCCCGCCACCCGCCGCGACGGGCTGGCAAGACCCGCCCCCCTCGAAGCGGGGGTCGTCAGGGTATCCGTGAATTTCTCACGAAGTCGTCACCGATAGCCTCGCTATGCGCACGGCGCCTACCCGGCTCCGTGGCCGCGCTCGCCCCGGACGCAGGGTCCTGGGTGCATCGCCATGTCCAACCATCGCATCAGGGGGAAATCTTGAAACTTCGACCCACCCTCCTCGCCGCCGCGCTGCTGACCGCGGGCGTGGCGCACGCGGGCCCGACCACCGTGTCGGGCTCCGCCAATGGCCTGAGCTGGACCGCCGCCAGCACCATCGTCGGCGTGACCTCGACCGCCACCGCCGCCGGCGGCGGCGATCCGCGCTACTTCGCGCCGCGCTCGCAGTACGGCGGCGTCGCGACGCTGATCATGGATTACGGCGCGGCCGGCCAGTTCATCTGCTCCGGCACGCTGCTGCCCAACCAGCGCTCGATCCTGACCGCCGCCCACTGCGTCAGCGACGGCACGAACGCGCGCCCGCTGAGCACCTCGGTCTACTTCTATACCGGCAACAACCCGGACAACATCACCTGGAACCAGCCCTCGTTCTCCTACCAGGTGACCAACTACGCGGTCCACGCCGCCTACACCGGCGAGGTGATCGACCAGAACGACATCGCCGTGCTGTCGCTGGACAAGCTGGTGGACTGGTCGGTCAAGTCCCACGGCCTGTATGAAGGCGATGACCTGACCGGCAAGGACTTCAACATCGCCGGCTACGGCGCGCGCTCGGACACCGGCGGCAACGTCGGCGACAACCTGGGCACCGGCCGCCTGCGCCAGGGCGACAACCGCTATGACTTCCGCCTCGGCGACGCCGACTTCGGCGGCGTCTGGGCCGACATCCTGGGCGAGCCGGCCGAGCAGATCGAGCACACCTACCTGTCGGACTTCGACAACGGCCTGCCCGCCAACGACCTGGCCTGCAACATCGCGGTCGACGGCCTGGGCCTGCCGCCCAGCGCCAAGTTCTGCAACACCGGCCGCGGCGCCAACGAGGTGTCCTCGGCCGGCGGCGACTCGGGCGGTCCGGAGTTCATCGACGGCAAGGTGGCGTCGGTCACCTCCTTCGGCCTGACCTTCGGCAGCTTCTGGGGCGACGTGGACGACGCGCTGAACAGCAGCTTCGGCGAGTTCAACGGCTTCGTGCCGGTGAGCATCCACCGCGACTTCATCAACGCCAACGCGGTGCCGGAACCGGCCTCCTTCGCGCTGGCCGGCCTGGGCCTGCTGGGCCTGGGCTGGAGCCGCCGCCGTCGCGTCCAGGCCTGACCGCCCCACGCGCCAGCGAAGCCGCCTCCGGGCGGCTTTTTCGTTGGCGCCGCCGCGTTTGATTCTGGCTATGACATCGGTGAAGCCATTCGAATGGCAATATCAATAGCTAATCCCTAAAGTAGCAGCTCATCGGCCGCCGGCATCCTCCGTCCGGGAGATGTCGGCGGCGAATCGAGGACCTACAAACGCGGCCAGCGCCCCAGGCGCGTCCCGTCGCGGGTTCATTTGCAAGGAGCAAGACATGACCCTTCGATCCGGGCAACGCACCGTGGGCTGGCTGCTGGTCGCCGCCGGCGCCGCGCTGAACACCCAGACGCTGATCGACTGGATGCGCCACAGCGTCGTCTGACATGCGCGCGCCGTTCACACGACCGCGGCTGTGGATCAGTTAGGCTGCGCAGCGTCTTTTGTCTTCCATTCCCAGAAGGAGTCCCTCGATGGCCAAGAAGAGCCCCTCTCCCGCCAAGGCGCCCTCCGCCAAGGGTGCGCCATCCCTCCAGATCGGCATCAGCGACAAGGACCGCGCCGCGATCGCGCAGGGCCTGTCCAAGCTGCTGGCCGACACCTACACCCTGTACCTGACCACGCACAACTTCCACTGGAACGTGACGGGGCCGATGTTCAACTCGCTGCACGCGATGTTCATGGCCCAGTACACCGAGCTGTGGAACGCGGTCGACCCGGTGGCCGAGCGCATCCGCTCGCTGGGCCACAAGGCGCCGGGCTCCTACGCCCAGTTCGCGCAGCTGAGCTCGCTGCCGGACGCGCCGGCCACGCCGCCCAAGGCGCTGGACATGGTGCGCATCCTGGTGGACGGCCATGAAGGCGTGGCCCGCACCGCGCGCGCGCTGTTCGACCTGGTCGACAAGGCCAGCGACGAACCGACCGCCGACCTGCTCACCCAGCGCCTGACGGTGCATGAGCAGACCGCGTGGATGCTGCGCTCGCTGCTGGAAGAGTGATCGTCGCGACGGCGGGCACACCCGCCGCCGGCAGCCAGGGGACCGCGAGGTCCCCTTTTTCGTGGGCCGGCGCCCAGGCCTCCGGTCGCGGTCTCAGCCGATCGCCTTGATGCGCCCGCCGCGGCGGGCCTCGGCCAGCATCGAGGCCAGCGCGCAGGACGCCAGCCGCGCGGTGCGCGAATCGGCGCGGCTGGTCAGCACGATGGGCACCTTCGCGCCCAGCACCACGCCCGCCGCGTAGGCCTGCGCCAGGAAGCTCAGGCTCTTGGCCAGCATGTTGCCGGCGTCCAGGTCCGGCACGATCAGCACGTTGGCGCGGCCCGCCACCGGCGACACGATGCCCTTGATGCGGGCCGCCTCCGGATCGATGGCGTTGTCCATCGCGAGCGGGCCGTCCAGCACCGCGCCGGTGATCTGTCCGCGGTCGGCCATCTTGCACAGCGCCGCGGCGTCGATCGTCGACGGCACCTTCGGATTCACCGTCTCCATCGACGAGAGCAGCGCCACACGCACCTCGGGCAGTCGCAGCGCATGCGCCAGGTCGATCGCGTTCTGGACGATGTCGACCTTCTCCTCCAGCGTCGGCTCGATGTTGATCGCCGCGTCCGAGATGATCAGCGGCTGGGGATGCCCCGGCACGTCCATCACGAAACAATGGCTGATGCGCCGGGCGGTGCGCAGCCCACCCTCGCGGCGCACGACGGCGCCCATCAGTTCGTCGGTATGGAGGCTGCCCTTCATCAGCGCGTCCACGCTGCCCTTGAGCGCCATCGTCACCGCCATCTCGGCGGCCGCGTGGCTGTGCGGGACGTCGAACAGGGTGAAGCGCGCGAGATCCACGCCGGCCGCCGCCGCGGCCTCCGAGACCTTGCCCGCCGGGCCGATCAGCACCGGCTCGATCAGCCCGAGCGAGGCGGCCTCGGTCGCCGCCAGCAGTGCCACATCGCTGCATGGATGCACGACGGCCATGCGCAGCGGCGGCAGGTGCCGCACGGCCTCGATGAGGCGGTCGTAATGGGGATGCGCGCTGGGCGGATGCGCGACGGATGGCGCGATGGACGGCACCGATGACGGCGCTTGGCCGGCCGGCCCGCCGGCGCTTCGGAACGAGGTGATCACTGGCTGGCTCCCTGTGCTGGAGGACCGCGCGGCGTCCCGTTGTCGCCGCGCATTCGGACAAGTTTTCCGACGCCCCGACCCGCCGCGCGCTTGACCCTGTTTGTTCCTCGGGCTTTCACGACGAGTCGCGGTCGATGATGCATGCTGCGCTGCAACAAATCAAGCGACGCGGGGGTCGCGCGGCGGTGCTGGAAACGGGCAGATGTCCGGCATCGGCGGCGGTCCTCATGAAGGGGTGAGCGATGGGTCCAAGGCTGGAAGGCGAGTTCATCGCGGTCGTCAACGCCGGCTCGTCCAGCATCAAGCTGTCGATGTTCTCGCTGCACGACGATCGCCGGCAGGGGCCCCTGCGGCTCGAACTGCGCGCGCAGGTCGAGGGCCTGGGCACCGCGACGCCGCATTTCGAAGCCGCCCATGCCGACGGCACGAAGGCGGGCTCGCGCGACTGGCCGGTCGGCGAGCGGCTCGGCCACGAGGGGGCGCTCGAGCACCTGGTCGAGTTCGTCCGGCACGAATTCCCGGGCCTCTCGATGCTGGGCATCGGGCACCGCGTCGTGCACGGCGGCACGGCCTTCCAGGAACCGGTGGTGGTGACGCCGGCGGTGCTCGCCACGCTGGAGACGCTGGTCCCGCTGGCGCCGCTGCATCAGCCGCACAACCTGGCGCCGATCCGCCGCGCCTTCGCCGCCCTGCCCGGCCTGCCGCAGGTGGCCTGCTTCGACACCGCCTTCCACCGCGGCCAGTCCGACGTCGCCGACGCCTTCGCGCTGCCGTATGCGCTGTTCGAGGCCGGCGTGCGGCGCTACGGCTTCCATGGGCTGAGCTACGAGTACATCGCGTCGCGGCTGCCGGCGCTGTCGCCGCGGCTGGCGGACGGGCGCGTCGTCGTCCTGCACCTGGGCAACGGCGCGAGCGCCTGTGCGCTGCATCGCGGGCGCAGCATCGCCAGCAGCATGGGCTTCACCGCCGTCGACGGACTGCCGATGGGCACGCGCAGCGGCGCCGTCGACCCGGGCGTGCTGCTCTACCTGATGGACGAGCACCGCATGGACGCGCGCGAGCTGGAAACGCTGCTCTACAAGGAGTCCGGGCTGCTGGGGCTGTCGGGCGTGTCCAGCGACATGCGGCAGCTGCTGGCCAGCGATGTGCCGCGGGCGCGCTTCGCGGTCGACGTGTTCGTGCATCGCGTCACCCGCGAGATCGGCGCGCTGGCCGCGGAGATGGGCGGCCTCGACGGCCTGGTGTTCACCGCCGGCATCGGCGAGCACTCGGCCGAGATCCGCCGCCGGGTGCTGTCGCGCTGCCTGTGGCTGGGGGTGTCGGTGCAGGAGGCCGCCAACCGCGACGGCCCGCCCGAACGCCGCCTCAGCACCGTCGACAGCCGCTGCGAGGCCTGGGTCATCCCCACCGACGAGGAACTCATGATGGCGCGCCACACCTTCCGCCTGCTGGCCGGCGAGTGAGCCCGCGGCAATAACCCCACCGGCTTGGGCGGCGCGGGTGTGAGCGCTACAGTCGGCCGCATCGCCTGGTGGGACCTCCGATGCGCATCGCCATCCTCTCCTTCGACGGCTTCAACGAGATCGACAGCTTCCTTCCGCTGGGACTGCTGAACCGGCTCAAGCCGCAGGGCTGGTCCGCCGAGCTGTGCGGGCCGGGTCCGGCGGTGACCTCGATGAATGGCGTCACCGTGCAGCTGAAACGCCCGCTCGAATGGGCCAACGAGGCCGACGCGGTCTGGTTCGGCTCCGGCATCTACACGCGGGCGATCGCGGAGAACTCGGCGCTGCTGGACCGGCTGCAGATCGATCCGACGCGGCAGCTGATCGCCTCGCAGTGCTCCGGCGCGCTGCTGGTGGCGCGCCTGGGGCTGCTGGGCGACGCACCGGCCTGCACCGATGCGAGCACCCGGCCCTGGCTGGTGGAGGCCGGCGTGCGGGTGCTCGACGAACCCTTCCATGCCCGCGGCCCGGTGGCCACCTCGGGCGGATGCCTGGCCTCGCAATACCTGGCGGCATGGCTGATGTGGAGCAAGGCCGGCGAGGCCGCCACGCGCGACGCGCTCACCTACGCCGCGCCCGTCGGCGAGAAGGCGGACTACGTGGAGCGCTTGCTGGCGCGGGTGCGGCCGTTCATGACGCCGGACTGAGCGCCGGGTCGCGGCAGGGAAGAACCCCGATAATCGCGGGTTCGCCGCCCAAGAGCCGTCATGTCCACCGATCAGCCCAGCCGTATCCAGTCCGAAGTGCGCCGCCGCCGCACTTTCGCCATCATTTCGCACCCTGACGCGGGCAAGACCACGCTGACGGAAAAGCTGCTGCTGTTCTCCGGCGCGATCCAGATCGCGGGCTCGGTGAAGGCGCGCAAGGCCTCGCGCCACGCGACCTCCGACTGGATGGAGATCGAAAAGCAGCGCGGCATCTCGGTGGCCTCGTCGGTGATGCAGATGGAATACCGCGACTGCGTCATCAACCTGCTGGACACCCCGGGCCACCAGGACTTCTCGGAAGACACCTACCGCGTGCTGACCGCCGTCGACGCGGCGCTGATGGTCATCGACGCGGCCAACGGCGTGGAGCCGCAGACCCGCCGCCTGCTGCAGGTCTGCCGCGCGCGCAACACGCCGATCCTGACCTTCGTCAACAAGCTGGACCGCGAGGTCCAGGAGCCGCTGGCGCTGATGGACGAGATCGAGCGCGAGCTGGGCATGACGGTGGTGCCCTTCACCTGGCCGGTCGGCATGGGCAAGCACTTCCACGGCGTGATGGACCTGCGCCAGCAGCGCATGCGCGTGTTCTCACCCGGCGAGGACCGCGCCGCCGGCACCGAGGAAGTGCTGGAGGGCCTGGACAACCCAGCCTATGTCGAACGCTTCGGCATGCAGTACGAGAACGCGCAGGGCGAGATCGAGCTGGTCAACGAGGCGGCCCCCGCCTTCGACGAGGAAGCCTTCCTCACCGGCCGGCAGACGCCGATGTTCTTCGGCTCCGCGGTGAACAACTTCGGCGTGCAGGAAGTGCTGGACGCGCTGGTCGAGCTGGCGCCCGCGCCCGCCGAGCGCGCCGCGATGCAGCGCGTGGTGCAGCCGGAGGAGCCCAAGTTCACCGGCGTGGTCTTCAAGATCCAGGCCAACATGGACCCGGCGCACCGGGACCGGATCGCGTTCCTGCGCGTGGCCTCGGGCCACTTCGAGCGCGGCATGCGGCTCAAGGTCGTGCGCTCGGGCAAGGAGCTGCGGCCCAACACGGTGGTGAGCTTCCTGTCGCAGCGCCGCGAGCTGCTGGACGAGGCCTTTGCCGGCGACATCATCGGCATCCCCAACCACGGCGTGCTGCAGCTGGGCGACACCATCACCGAGGGGGAGGCGCTGCAGTACACCGGCCTGCCCTTCTTCGCGCCGGAAATGTTCCGCTCGGTCGAGGTGGCGGACCCGCTCAAGACCAAGCAGCTGCGCGAGGGTCTGCGCCAGCTCGGCGAGGAAGGCGCGATCCAGGTCTTCCGCCCCGAGGCCGGCAGCGTGCTGCTGCTGGGCGCGGTCGGCCAGCTGCAGTTCGAAGTCGTCGCGCACCGCCTGGAACACGAGTACGGCGTCAAGGCCCGCATCACGCCGGCGCGCTACAACGTCGCGCGCTGGGTGACCTGCGACGAGGCCGACGGCGGCGAGAAGGAGCTGCGCCGCTTCATCGACCACAACGCCCACCGCGTGGCCTGGGACGCGGTCAACGCGCCGACGGTGCTGCTCGAGTACGCTGGCGAGCTCCGTGCGATGCAGGAGAACTGGCCCAAGATCAAGTTCCACGCGCTGCGCGAGCACGCGGGCCTGGTCTTCCAGAAGCAGATGGACGCCTGAGACGGCGCGGGGCCGGCCGGGGGCCGGCGCTGCGGCGCCCCGGCGACCGGTGGCTCAATACGCCAGCTGCCAGCCCACCAGCCACAGGCCGGTGTTGATGCCGGAGAAGCGCTCGTAGCCCGCGGTCAGCGCGACGTGGCGGCCGAACTCCAGCGCGGCGCCGACGCCGGCGGTCACGGTGGTCTTGTCGCTCGGGTTCACGCCGTCGTCGCGGGACATCTTGGTGCGGCCGATGCCGACGCGACCGGTCAGGCTGAACATCCGCGCCAGCGGATAGCGGCCCACGGCCGCGATGCCGACATGCGAGTCCGGATATTCGAAGTCGCGGCGCGGGCCGAAGATCTTGAACTCCAGGCTGCGTGAATACAGCTCGACGCTGTAGTTGGCATTGAAGCGATAACCCAGCCCATAACCGATCGACAGCTGGCTGCCGTCGCGCTTGTAGGACTCATGGCTGCCATCGACACCGCCCACGGCGATCGAGGCATAAACGAGCGGCTCGCCCAATTCGGCGGCGGTGGCGGCCATGGTCGAGGTGGCGGAGGTGGCCCCGGTGGCCATCAGGGCGGCCATCGCGGCGACCCGAAGCGTCTTCATGTGGTGTTCTCCCTGGGAAACGTAGCGCGGCGCCGATCCTGGCGACTTCGCGGCGGCGCGCAGGATAGCCGTCGCCGCGCCGACGGGCGCGCGCCTGCACGCCGTTCCCCTCTTCGGAGGGAAAGGGCTTCCCCGGGCTTGATGCCGTGACCTTGTTGACGTTTCACCGGGCGCCCCGTTGGCGCCGTGTCATCACCGCTTCCTACACTGCGCCGATGCCGAACGTGATCGAGCCCCTGCAGGAGCGCCGTCTGAGCTGCCTCCTGCTGGCGGCGGGCCTGATCGCGGGCGCGATGCCGACGGCGATCGCCGCGCAGGTGCCGGCCAGCGCGGTCCAGGACGCGCCGCGCGAGCTGGTCGCCTTCACCGAGAACCTGCCGCCGCTGAACTACGCCGAGGCGGGCGAGGCGAGCGGCTTCAGCACCGAGCTGCTGCGTCTGATGAGCGCCGAGGCCGGCGTGCGGCTGCGCATCGAGGTGCTGCCCTGGCAGCGCTCGGTGCAGGAAGCGGCGCGGCGCGCCGACAGCGTGCTGTTCTCGCTGGTGCGCACGCCAGAGCGCGAACACCAATACCGCTGGGTCGGCCCGATCAGTCCGCGCCGGATCCTCGTGTACCGGCTGCGCCACCGCACGGACGTGCGTCCGGCCAGCCTCAAGCAGCTCAACGGTCTGCGGCTGGGGGTATCGCGGGACTCGGCCGCCGCCCGTCAGCTGCTCGCGGACGGCCTGCGGCCGGAACAGGAGCTGGAACTGGGCCTGGACGACGCCACCAACCTGCGCAAGCTGCTCGCCGGCCGCATGGACCTGATCGTGATGCTGGACTGGGCCGCGGCCTGGCACCTGCGGGAGCTGAAGCTGCCGTACTCGACGCTCACGCCGGTGCTGTCGATGGACGTGGACAAGGCCTACTGGTTCGGCCTGCCCGCCGACAGCGACCCGGCGATCGCGCGGCGGCTGCAGGTCGCGCTGGACCGCCTCAGGCGGGATGGGCGCTACGAGCGCCTGCGGCAGCAGTATTTCGATTGAGGGCGACGGCGGGCGGCCCGCCCACCGTCGCCCTGCCCCTCAAGGCTTGACGCTGTAGTTCACCGGCACCCAGCGATAGCCCTTGCCGTCGGCGGCCACGTGGCCGATGCCGGGGAAGGACACATGCGCGATCGCCACCCAGTAGCCCTGCTTCGCCGCATCGGCGTAGGCCAGCTTGCGCTGCGGCATCGCCGCCTTCGAATCGGTGTCGAAGGCGATCGTCACCGACGGGTCCGGGAACTGCACCGCGGCGACGTGCATCAGGTCGCCCCACACCGCCAGCTTCTGGCCCTGGCTCTCGACCATGTAGACCGTGTGGCCCGGCGTATGGCCGTAGGCCGCGTGCGTGCGCACGCCCGGCACCAGCTCGGTCTCGCCGCTGAACGGCTTGAGCCGGCCCGCGTCCTTGTAGGGCTTGAGCGCCGCGATCGCGGCGGCGAAGAAGTCCTTGTGCCCGGCCGGCGCCTTGGCGGCGTTGTCCAGGTTCAGCCAGTAGTCGGCGTCGTGCTGGTCCATCCGCACCACCGCGTTCGGGAACAGCGCCTGGCCGTCCTTGCTCAGCCCGGCCGCATGGTCGGGATGCAGGTGGGTGATGTAGACCTCGTCGACCTGCTCGGGCTGGTAGCCCGCCGCCTTCAGGTTGGCGAGCAGCTTGCCGGTGGTCGGACCGAAGGCGCCATTGGCGCCGGTGTCGATCAGCACCAGCTTGGTGCCGGTGTTGATCAGGTAGCCATTGATCGAGGTCTCCACCGGCGGCTTCAGGAACTGCTTGTTCAGCGCCTTCACGACGCTGCCGGGCTTGGCCTTGTCCATCAGCTGGTCCACCGGCAGGTCGACGGTGCCGTCGCTGAGGGCGGTGACTTCGAAATCGCCCAGCATCAGGCGGTAGTAGCCCGGCGCCTGGGTCTTCACCTGCGGGGCCGCCGCCTGCACGCCCGCCGCGGCCAGCGCGAGCGCGAGACCGAGGGCGGCGAACTTTCCGGAACGGGTCATGAGGAACCTCCTGTGCTTGTCATGTCGTGTCGCGAGGCGCGTCCGGCGCGCCTCGGGGATGTCCTGCGTTCGAGCAGGCGCGCAGCATAGCCACGCGGCCCGCGGCGCGCGCTTCCCGGTCGGAAGAAGCACCGCTCTCCCGCAGGAGATTCCGGTGACACGCGTTCGCTGTGCCGCTGTTGTGGCACGTCCTGGCCCCCGGTCGTCAGCCTCGTGAAAGACGCCTGTTGCGTGATCCGAACCTGCCGGGCACGACCTTGACGAAGGCCCCCGGGTTAGCCCTTGCGCAATGCTGCGTAAAGGGTTTTACGCTGTCGAGGGCGCCCGCCGGGGCCCTAAATTCCTGGCTCCACTACAGAGGCTCCGCACACCGGCGCCCACCTTGCGCCGATGAGCACCCTCATCCTGGAGACACGCAAACTGACCAAGGAGTTCAAGGGCTTCACCGCCGTGGACTCCGTCGACCTGCAAGTGCAGCGCGGTCACATCCATGCGTTGATCGGCCCCAATGGCGCCGGCAAGACCACCTGCTTCAACCTGCTCACGAAGTTCCTGACGCCGACCCGCGGCCAGATCCTCTTCAACGGCCACGACATCACCGGCGAGAAGCCCGCCCAGATCGCCCGCCGCGGCGTGATCCGCTCCTTCCAGATCTCGGCCGTGTTCCCGCACCTGACGGTGCTGGAGAACGTGCGCATTGGGCTGCAGCGCTTCACCGGCACGAGCTATCACTTCTGGAAGGGCCTGGGCGGCCTGCGCCAGCTGGACGGCCGCGCGCTGGAGCTGCTGGAGCTCGTCGACCTGCGCGACATGGCCGCGCTGCGCGCCGCCGACCTGCCCTACGGCCGCAAGCGGGCGCTGGAGATCGCCACGACGATGGCGATGGAGCCGGAGCTGATGCTGCTCGACGAGCCGACCCAGGGCATGGGCCACGAGGACGTGGACCGCGTCACCGCGCTGATCAAGCGCGTCGCCGAAGGACGGACCGTGCTGATGGTGGAACACAACATGAAGGTGATCAGCAGCATCGCCGACCGCATCACCGTGCTGGCGCGCGGCGCCGTGCTGGCCGAGGGCGACTACGCCACCGTTTCCCGCCACCCGAAGGTGCTCGAGGCCTACATGGGCTCCGAGGCCTCCGAGCTGCAGGGAGCCCATTGATGGCATACGCGCTCGAGATCAAGGGCCTGCAAGCCTGGTACGGCGAGAGCCACATCCTGCACGGCATCGACCTGGCCGTGCCGCAGGGCCAGGTGTTGACCCTGCTGGGCCGCAACGGCGCCGGCCGCACGACGACGCTGCGCGCCATCATGGGCCTGACCGACCGCCGCAGCGGCTCGATCAAGGTCCACGGCCAGGAAACCGTGCAGCTGCCCACGCACCGCATCGCGCGCCTGGGCCTGGGCTACTGCCCGGAGGAGCGCGGCATCTTCGCGTCGCTCAGCACCGAGGAGAACCTGCGCCTGCCGCCGACGCTCAAGGGCGGGCGCGGCAAGGTCATGTCCGAGGACGAGATCTACGCGATGTTCCCCAACCTCGCCGAGCGTCGGCACAGCCAGGGCACGCGGCTCTCGGGCGGTGAGCAGCAGATGCTGGCCGTGGCCCGCATCCTGCGCACCGGGGCCGACATCCTGCTGCTGGACGAGATCTCCGAGGGCCTGGCCCCGGTCATCGTCCAGGCGCTGGCCCGCATGATCACCGCGCTCAAGGCGCAGGGCTTCACCATCGTGATGGTGGAGCAGAACTTCCGCTTCGCCGCGCCGCTGGCGGACCACTTCGTCGTGATGGAGCACGGCCAGGTGGTCGAGTCCTTCGCCGCCGCGCAGCTCGAGAGCAAGCGCGCGCTGCTCGACGAGCTGCTGAGCGTGTGAATCCCCGAGCGGTCACCGCGTGACCGCCACCGTTGATTTCGAGCTTCGAGTCTGAAACCCGCGTGGCCCGACGAGGCCGTTAGAAAAGGAGACAAGCGATGAAGACGACCCTCAAGACCCTTGCCCTGGCCTCGGTGCTGGCCTGCGGCAGCTTCGGCGCGCAGGCGCAGATTTCCGGCGACGTGGTCAGGATCGGCATCATCACCGACATGTCCAGCGTCTACGCGGACATCGACGGCGCCGGCGGCGTGGAGGCGATCCGCCTCGCGATCGCGGATGCCAAGGGCATGGCCGCCGGCAAGAAGATCGAACTGGTTTTCGCCGACCACCAGAACAAGGCCGACGTGGCCGCGTCCAAGGCGCGCGAGTGGTTCGACACGCAGGGCCTGGACCTGCTGATCGGCGGCACCAACTCCGGCACCAGCCTGGCGATGGCCAAGGTGGCGGCGGAGAAGAAGAAGCCCTTCATCTCGATCGGCGCCGGCACCTCGCGCCTGACCAACGAGGAATGCACGCCCTACACCATCCACTACGCCTACGACACGGTGGCCCTGGCCAATGGCACGGGCGCGGCGGTGACCAAGGCCGGCGGCAAGAGCTGGTACTTCCTGACGGCGGACTACGCCTTCGGCACCTCGCTGCAGGCCGACACCTCGGCGGTGGTGACCAAGTCCGGCGGCCAGGTGCTGGGCGCGGTGAAGCACCCGCTGAACGCGAGCGACTTCTCCTCCTTCCTGCTGCAGGCGCAGAGCTCCAAGGCCCAGATCCTGGGCCTGGCCAACGCGGGTGGCGACACCATCAACGCGGTCAAGGCGGCCAACGAGTTCGGCATCACCAAGACGATGAAGCTGGCCGGCCTGTTGATGTTCATCAACGACGTGCATTCGCTGGGCCTGAAGACCACCGAGGGCATGTACCTGACCGACAGCTGGTACTGGAACCAGAGCCCCGAGGCACGCGCCTGGGCGCGCCGCTTCTTCGAGAAGATGAAGCGCATGCCCTCGTCGCTGCAGGCGGCGGACTACTCGGCGGTGGCGCACTACCTGAAGGCGGTGGAGGCCATCAAGACCGACGACGGCGACAAGGTGGTGGCCCAGATGAAGGCCACGCCGATCAACGACTTCTACACCAAGGGCACGATCCGCAAGGAAGACGGCCGCGGCGTGCACGACATGTTCCTGCTGCAGGTGAAGTCGGCCAAGGAGTCCACCGAGCCCTGGGACTACTTCAAGGTCGTGACCCGCATCCCGGGCGACGACGCCTTCACCAAGCTGGCCGACTCCAAGTGCCCGCTGGTCAAGAAGTGAGCTGAACCGGCGCTGGCGCGTCGCGCGGCCTGGCCGCGCACGCGCCGGTCCGCCGCGATGTCCAAGACGATGACGATGAGCGACCACGCATGACCGACTTCTTTGGTGTCCCCCTGCCCGCGCTGCTGGGCCAGCTGCTGCTGGGGCTGGTGAACGGCTCGTTCTACGCGATGCTGTCGCTGGGACTGGCCGTCATCTTCGGCATGCTGAACATCATCAACTTCGCTCACGGCGCGCTCTACATGATGGGCGCGTTCCTGGCGTGGATGGGGCTGGAGTACTTCGGCGTCAACTACTGGGCAATGCTGCTGATCGCGCCGCTGATCGTGGGCGTCTTCGGCCTGGTCATCGAGCGGCTGCTGCTGCAGTGGCTCTACAAGCTGGACCACCTCTACGGCCTGCTGCTGACCTTCGGGCTGACGCTGGTGATCGAGGGCGTCTTCCGCTCCTTCTTCGGCGTGGGCGGGCAGCCCTACTCGGCGCCCGAGGCGCTGCAGGGCGCCACCAACCTGGGCTTCATGATCCTGCCGAACTACCGGGCCTGGGTGGTGGTCGCCTCGCTGGTGGTGTGCCTGGGCGTGTGGGTGCTGATCGAGAAGACCTCGCTGGGCGCGACGCTGCGCGCCGGCACCGAGAACCCGAAGCTGGTGCAGGCCTTCGGCGTCAACGTGCCGCGGCTGGTGACGCTGACCTACGCCGGCGGCGTGGCGCTGGCGGGCTTCGCCGGCGTGCTCGCGGCGCCGATCCTGCAGGTGAATTCGCTGATGGGCTCCAACCTGATCATCGTCGTCTTCGCGGTGGTGGTGATCGGGGGCATGGGCTCCATCCTGGGCTCGATCCTGACCGGCCTGGGGCTGGGCGTGGTCGAGGGCCTGACCAAGGTCTTCTATCCGGAAGCCTCCAACACCGTGGTGTTCGTCATCATGGCCCTGGTGCTGCTGGTGCGTCCCGCCGGCCTGTTCGGCAAAGAGAAATGAACAAGAAACCGCTGGGCTACGCCGCCCTGTTCGTCGCCATCGCGCTGCTGCCCTTCCTGGGTGTGTATCCGATCTTCGCGATGAAGGTGATGTGCTATGCGCTCTTCGCATGCGCCTTCAACCTGCTGATCGGCTTCACCGGGCTGCTGAGCTTCGGCCATGCCGCCTTCCTGGGCGCGGCGGCCTACGCCGCCGGGCATGCGCTGAAGGTGTGGGGCTTCCCGCCGCTGCTGGGCATCGCCTTCGGCACGCTGATGGCGGCGCTGGCGGGGCTGGTGTTCGGGCTGCTGGCGATCCGGCGCTCGGGCATCTACTTCTCGATGATCACGCTGGCGCTGGCGCAGATGCTGTTCTTCTACTTCCTGCAGGCGCCGTTCACCGGCGGCGAGGACGGCCTGCAGTCGGTGCCGCGCGGCAGCGTCCTGGGCATCAACCTGGAGAACGACACCGCGCTGTACTACCTGGTGCTGGCGATCTTCGTGTTCGGGTTCTGGCTGATCTACCGGACGGTGCATTCGCCGTTCGGGCAGGTGCTGACCTCGATCCGCGAGAACGAGGCGCGGGCGACCTCGCTGGGTTACGACGCGGCGCGCTTCAAGCTGATGGCCTTCGTGCTGTCGGCGGGGCTGGCGGGGCTGGCGGGCGCGACCAAGACGCTGGTGCTGGGTTTCGCGACGCTGACCGACGCGATCTGGACGACCTCGGGCCTGGTGATCCTGATGACGCTGGTGGGCGGCATGGGGACGATGGTGGGGCCGATCGTGGGCGCGCTGGTGATCATCGCGCTGGAGAACAAGATCGGCGACCTGGGCCAGTGGCTGGCCGGCGTGACCGGGATCCAATGGTTCACCGGCCTGGGCGAATCGGTGAGTCTGGTGACCGGGCTGATCTTCATCCTATGCGTGCTGGCCTTCCGCCGCGGACTGGTGGGCGAGGCGGGGGCGCTGTGGGAGCGGGTCAGGAAGAACGCGTGAGCTCCGGGCCAAAGACCTTCAGGAAGGTCTTGTGCTTGGCCGCACGCCAGGAGGCCGGGAGATCGCCGTTGCGGTCGAGTGCCTCGTAGATTTCGCGGACGAGCGCGTTATCGATCAACTTGGCCGTGCGCAACTTGGCCAACAGTTCATGCCCATGAAGCACCTCGATGTCGAAGGTGCCGGCCAGATCGTGCATGGCCAGGTCATCCGTGACGATCGTCGCTCCATGCGTCTGTCCGAAGGCCAGGACGCGGCAGTCCACCCGGCTCGGTGGTGTCCGTCCCCTCGACGCGAAGCTCACAGCCTCTTCCACGACCCAGTCATGCAGGAACCTGGCCGCAATCTCGAGCTCCTGACGTTGCGCCGCCGTCAGCCGGACGCTCTGCGCGAGGCGTTCAGCGGCCGCGGTCTGATCGCTGGAGAACCAGGGAAAGAGATGGCGCAGACGTCCGCTGCGCAGCACTTCCTGCTCGACGTCAGGCAGCACCGTCAACACATACCGCTTCTGCCCGAACTCGACGCCGAGCAACGGCTTCACGCGACGCGCCAATCGCAGGTACGCGCAGGTATCGAGCAACAGCAGCGTCAACGGAGATCACCTCATCAGCGCCGCATGAAGTGAGGTCGCATCGGAGAGCGGCAGATCCAGGATCTGCTGCAGATATGCGGGGCCGGTGCCGTGGGCCCTGAACATGCGCTGCAACGAGGGGAAGAATTCGCTGCGGAACACGTTCTGGGCCGCCGCCAGATAGGCGGCCGGTTCAGGCGGCTCGCTCCCGAAGAGATCCTGCGCGACCGTCCTGCCACGAATCGCGCTTCGAACCGCGTGGATGTCGGCCCCCTCGTTCAACGCCAGCGGCTTCGCTTCATGCGCCATGGCGTAATCCTGCACCTGACGGTACACGGTGAAGAGCGAGATCTCGTGCTCCGCAGCGTGACGCTTCAACGCGGCGATGACATCGGCCTTGCGACGGCAGGCGCAGACCTCGCGCCATGCCCGTTCAGCAAGCGCTTGAGGGAACAGCAACGCTCCGGCAAAGGCATCGGCGAAATCCTCGCCATCATCGGTCCCGGCCAGCTGCGGCGTATAGACGTGCGCCAGCTCATGCGCCATCCAGAACTTGAAGTCCTCGATCCGGGCGTCAAGATTCAAGTAGATGAAGGTGACGCGCGTGGCGGGAAGCAGGATGTGCAGCGCGTTCTCGTGGCGACTCTTCTCGCCCCAGAGCACGGGCACGATGAAGGCGTCGTTCGCGGCGAATTCGCTGATGAGCACCGAATACGCGAGCTTCACGTCCTGCCCGATGCCCAGCTTGGTTCGCGTCTGGCTGACGGCCCTTTGCAGGTTCGCGTAAGCGACGCTCGGGTTGGGCAGTTCGGTGCGAAGCGCCTTCAGTTCCGGGAGCGAGGGCACCAACGCCCGCAGCAACTTTCCGCGGGTGACCGCATCGTCGACATGCTGTTGGGTCGTCTTGGTGGCAGCCCGCTTCCTGAACGCGATCACGGGACGGTCCGGATCCTCGGACTTGACCAGTTGCCCCAGCGACAGCTTCAGCGTGGTGGCGAGCTTCAGGAGCTTGTCCGGCCGCGGAAGGCCTTCTCCCTTGAGCCACAAGGTCACCGCTTGCGCGGACACATCCAACGCCTCGGCCAACTGCTTCTGCGTCCACCCCTTCTGGGCAAGGGCGGCCCTGATGTTCTCGCTGTGGACAACCTTGTGCATAGCCGGTGGATTGTCTGCGTTGCCTGCCGCTGGATCAAGTTTTTTCAAGTTGTGGACGCCCCACCGTCGTGGGTCGATGCTCGTTAAATCGAGCCTTATCGACTTAACGCTCGATTTAACGAGCATTGCACGGAGCGACCAGTCGTTTCCTCCCGCCCCCCAATCAGAGGCGCGAGCGCGACAATCCCCGCCATGACTCCCGCCGCCCCCTCCCCCGCCGCGCCGTCGCGTCTGTCGCTCTACCTGAACCTGATCCGCTGGGATCGGCCGGCCGGCACCTACCTGCTGCTGTGGCCGACGCTCTCCGCGCTGTGGATGGCCGCCGACGGCTGGCCGGGCTGGCACCTGCTGCTGGTCTTCACGATCGGCACCTTCCTGATGCGCAGCGCCGGCTGCGCCGTCAACGACGTCGCCGACCGCGACTTCGACAAGCACGTCAAGCGCACCGCCCAGCGGCCCGTCACCGCCGGGCTGGTGTCGGTGAAGGAAGCCCTGGTGCTCGGCGCGGTGCTGTCGCTGGTCGCCTTCGGCCTGGTGCTGACGACCAACCCGCCCACCATCCTGCTGTCCTTCGCCGCGCTCGCGGTGACCATCCTCTATCCGTTCACCAAGCGCTGGGTCTCGATGCCGCAGGCCGTGCTGGGCGTGGCGTTCTCCTTCGGCATCCCGATGGCCTTCTCCGCGGCGCTGGGCGGGCGCGAGTGGAGCCTGCAGGCGATCGCCGCCTCGGTGCCGCTGTCGGCCTGGGGACTGCTCGCCGCCAACCTGTTCTGGGTGCTGGCCTACGACACCGAATACGCCATGGTCGACCGCGACGACGACATCCGCATCGGCATCAAGACCTCCGCGCTGACGCTGGGCCGCTTCGACGTCATCGGGGTGATGACCTTCTACGTCGTCTTCCTCGCGCTGTGGGCGGCGCTGGGCCTGCGGCTGGGCATGGGCCACTGGTTCCTGGCTGGCCTGGCCGCCGCGGCGGCGCAGGTGGTCTGGCACTACACGCTGATCAAGGACCGCGGCCGCGACGGCTGCTTCAAGGCCTTCCGCGAGAACCACTGGGTCGGCTTCGCGATCTTCGCGGGCACGGTGCTGGACCTGGCGCTGCGCTGAGCGCCGCGGTCGCGATCCCATGGCAAACGGGCGCCTGGTGCGCCCGTTCCCACGTCCAGCCCGGCGCGCGGCTCAGGACAGCAGCTGGACGATCAGGTCCGGATGCAGCGGCCAGCCGCCCAGGCCCGCCAGGCCCATCAGCACGCCGAACACCGTCGGCACCATGGCCACCGCGAAGAGCGCCCACATCTGCGTGAGCGCCGTGATCGCCAGCAGCGCGATCGCGATGGCCAGCAGCGCATCGGACAGGTCGAACTGGTCGTCGCGGAAATTGAGCGCGTCGTAGCGCTGCTGGTCGGCCTCGGCCTGCTTGCGCAGTTCATCCTTCTTGGCCGACTGCTCGGCCGCCAGCGTCTCGTAATGCGCGATCGCCTGCCGGTAGCCGTCGGCGGCCGACTCCGGCGCGCCAAGCGCCTGCAGCCTCAGCTGCGTCAGCGCCGCCTTGGCGATCTCCTCGCGGGCGTTGCGGGCCTGGTAGAAGGCCCAGTGGTCGATCTTGTCGGCCTGCGCCTGCTGCATGTTCTGGTTGATGTTGTCGTCCTTGACCTTGCAGATGCCCATGAAGGTCGCCAGCAGCGCGACGGTCACCGCCACGACGGCATTGAGCCGCGATGGGCGCGCGGCGGCCTCGGGCCGGTCCACGGCCTGGCGGGCGTTCTCGATCAGTTCTTCGGGGTCGATGTCCATCGGCGCGGCATCCAGGAAAACGGAGCGGCCGCAGCATACCGAGCGAACCTGAGCGGGACCTGTACGGATCGCCGCGCCAGGCGGCCTACAGGCGATCCACCCGGGCCAGCGCCGCGACCAGGTCGGACTGCGTCAGGATCCCGACCAGCCGCGCCTCGTCGCCGACGATGGGGATGTGGTGGTGCCCAGTCGCCGCGAACAGCGGCACCAGGTCCGCCAGTGGGCGGTCCGCGCTGGCCACCCGCACCTGCCGGCTCATGATCTGGCCCACGACCTCCGCCTTGTCGCTGTGCGTCGAGGGCGTCGGGCGGATCAGCTGTCGCAGCCGGGTCGCCCAGTCCGCGTGCAGGTCGAGCGCGGCGCCGCGCAGGAAGTCCGCCAGTGTCACGATGCCGACCACGCGCCGCGCGCGGTCCACCACCGGCAGCGCCTTGATATGGTGTTCCCGCAGCAGCGACCAGGCCTCCTGCAGCGGCGTGCCCCACTCCACCGTCTTCACCTCGCGCGACATCACGTCGGCGCAGCGCAGCGTCGTCATCCGCCGCCGCGCGGCCAGCAGGCCGGCCTCGTCGACGATGGCCTGCAGGTCGTCACGGGGGATGTCCAGCACCTGGTTGTAATGGGCCAGCACGGTCTCGAGGTCGGCGCCGCTGAAGGCGGTCGCCTCGCCGGCCGGACCGCCCCCGGCCGGCGCCGCGGCAGGCGCGGCCACCTGCGGGTGGGGATAGCGCCGGCCGGTGACGCCGTTGTAGAGCATGCCCGCCGCCACCAGCAGCGCCGAGTTCGGCAGCACCGTGTCGAGCGCGACGTGCCAGTCGTGCGCGCCCGACAGCACCATCAGCAGCGCCGCCGCGCCGCCGGGCGGATGCAGGCAGCGCAGCAGGAACATCAGCCCGATGGCGCCGCCGACGGCGATCGCGGCGGCCAGTTCCGGCACGCCGCCGAACAGGTGCACGCAGGCGATGCCCACCAGCGCCGACGCGGTGTTCCCGACCACCACCGACCACGGCTGCGCGAGCGGGCTGGCGGGCACGCCGAAGACCAGCACCGCGCTCGCGCCGAGCGGCGCGACCAGCCGCGGCACGCCCGGCGCATGGCGCGAGAGCAGCTCCATCAGCACGGCCGTCACCAGCACGCCGGCGATCGCGCCGGCCACCACGCGCAGGCGCTCGCCGGCATCGACGCGCATCGGCGCCGGCCGCAGCGCCTGCAGCCAGCGCCGGAACGCGCCGACCAGGCGCTCCGCGAGCGTCATCGGCCCGGCATCGGCAGGGGAAGTCGGATCAGGCATCGGCGTCTCCGGTGGGCGTCACGCGCGGCTCGGCGGCGTTCAGCGCCGAGGCCGCGACTTGCGCCGCAGCGGCCCGGGGTCGCGCAGCGCGACGTCGGGCACGAACATCTCCATCACCCGCAGCTGCTGCCCGTGCCGGGTGAAGACGGAATTGCGCGACCACTGCATCCGCGCGGGCGCCTCGGTGCCGGTCGCGGCCAGCCATTGGCGCTGCATCTGCCGGTGGGTCGCGCCATGGCGGGTCACGCGGCGCGGCTGCAGCTCGCTGCGATGGATGCGGGGATCGTCGTAGAGCAGATGGCCCAGGGGCCGGCTGCCCAGTCCCTTGAGCGCCTTCCAGGGCCCCGCCAGCGAATGGCCGTGCACCGCCGAGCGCGCCCACACCAGCGGCTGGCCGTCGACATGCAGCAGCACCTCGCGCACGACGGTCAGGCCGCGACGCGGCAAACCGAGCGCGGCGCGCTCCTGCGGCCGCAGCGGCGCCACCGTCTGGCGCAGCACCAGCACCTCGTAGCGGCGGCCGGTCGCGGCCAGGCGCTTGCTCAGCGAGCCCGGCGCGCGCAGCCACGCGCGCAGGCCCCAGCGATCGGCGATCCCCATCGGTCGGAACGGAACTCTGGATCAGGACATCGGCGGACGTCGGCGCAGCGCGTGAAGCACGGGGCTTCAGCCGCGGCCGAACTCGTCGCCCAGCTCGCCCGCGCGCCGATGCGCGGCCTTCACCGCGCGCTCGATCGCATCGCCGACGCCGTCCGCCTGCAGGCTGGTGATCGCCGCATGCGTGGTGCCGCCCTTGGAGGTCACCTTCTCACGCAGCGCGGTCGGCGATTCCCCCGACTGCACAGCCAGCGCGGCGGCGCCGCCGCAGGTCGCCAGCGCGAGCTCGCGGGCCTTGGCCTCGTCCAGGCCCAGCGCCCGGGCGGCGGCGACCATGTGCTCGACGAGGAAGAAGAAGTAGGCCGGGCCCGAGCCCGACAGCGCGGTGACGGTGTCGAGGTCGCCCTCGGCATCGACCCACAGCGTGCGACCGGTCGCCTGCAGCAGTTGCTCGACCAGCGCGCGATCGTCCGCGGTCACGGCGGCGCTCGCATGCAGTCCGGTGATGCCCTGCCCGATCAGCGCCGGCGTGTTGGGCATGCCGCGGACGACGCGCGCGGCGCCCGTGGCGCGGGCGATCGCGTCGGCGCGCAGGCCGGCCATCACCGACAGCTGCAGCGCGCCGCCCACATGCGGCGCCACCGGCTCGGCGGCTTCCTGGAACAGCTGCGGCTTGACCGCCCAGACCACCGCGCGGGCACGCGACAGCGCGGCATCGGCGGTCGCCATCGGACGCAGGCCGAAGTCCACGGCCAGGCGCTCGCGCTGGGCCTCGAAAGGCTCGACCACCAGCAGGTCCTCGGCCGGATGCCCGGCGCGGCGCAGGCCGCCAATGATGGCGCTGGCCATGTTGCCGCCACCGATGAATGCGATGCAGGAACTCATGGGCCGGCAGTGTAGCCGCGGGCCCTCGGGCGGGAGGACGGTCAGCGCCCGCGCAGCATCGACGCGCAGAGCTGCCCCAGCGTCGCGATGGCGCGCCGCTGCGCCTCGTCCATCGGATTGCCGGCGTTGATGCGGATGAAGTTGTCGAAGCGGTCCGAGTTCGAATACATCAGGCCCGGGCCCAGCCGCACGCCCTTCTCCAGCGCCGCGTCGAAGAGCGCCAGCGACGACAGGCCCTCGGGCAATTCCACCCACAGGCTGGGGCCGCCCGGCGGCATGGACAGGCGCGTGCCGGTCGGCAGCTCGTCGGACAGCGCCGCGGCCATCTGCTCACGCTGCGTGGCGAGCTTCGCGCGCAGGGCCCGCAGGTGGCGGTCGATCTGGCCGCCGGCCAGGAACTCCGCGAGGATCGCCTGCCCCAGCATCTCGTTCGGCCGGCTCTGCGCGTACTTGAGGATCTCCACCCGCGGCTGCCAGCGCCCGGCGGCGATCCAGCCCACGCGCATGCCCGGCGCCAGGGTCTTGTGCAGCGAGGAGCAGAAGATCACCCGCCCGGTCGTGTCCCAGGACTTGATCGCGCGCTGCGGCGTGTCGCACAGCAGCGCGTAGGTGTCGTCCTCGATCAGCGCCAGGTCACGGGCCTCGCAGCGCGCCAGCAGGGCCTGCTTGGCCGTGTCCGGCATCACCGCGCCGAGCGGGTTCTGCAGGTTGGGCACCACCACCACCGCCTTCAGCCGCGGCTCCTGCGCGGCGGCGGCCTCGAGGGCCTCGACCGACAGCCCCGTGTGCGGGCTGGTCGGAATCTCGAGCGCGCGCAGGCCCAGGCTTTCGAGCAGCTGCAGCAGGCCGTAGTAGGTGGGCGATTCGACGGCGACCGCATCGCCAGGCGTCGTCACCGCGCGCAGCGCGACGCTCAGCGCCTCGGTACAGCCATGGGTGATGACCAGCTGCGAGGGGTCGAGCTGGATCTGCGCGTTGAGCGCCAGTCGCGACAGCGCCTGGCGCAGCCCGAGCAGGCCCTGCGGATCGGGCTGCGTGCCGAGGATCTCCGGGCGGCGGCGCAGCAGGCGCTGGCCGTGCAGCGCCAGCGCGCGGGTCGGATACAGCGAGGGATGCGCGCAGGCGCCGGACAGATTGACTTCGGGCTTGGCCGCGATGCCGCGGGTGAGGATGTCCGAGATGCGCTCATGCACGCCGACGAAACGCGCCGGGTCCGCCTGCGTCTGGCGCGGTTCGGCGGCGCGGGCCAGGCGCGTCGGCCGCGGCGGGCGGACGAAGTAGCCGGCGCGCTGCCGGGCCTGCAGCAGGCCCTGGCTCTCCAGCAGCCGATAGGCCTGCAGCGCGGTGCTGAGGCTCACCCGGTGCAGCCCCATCAGCGTGCGCACCGACGGCATCCGGCTGCCCGGCGGCATCGTGCCGGCGGTGATGGCCTGGCGGTAATGCGCGGCGACCTGGGCGTAGAGGGGGTCGGTGGCGTCCATGGCGGCGATTCTGCGCCCGGCAATCCGCGCGACACCGGAACAGCGGGCGGGCAGTGGATACGGAACAGCAGGCGCGCGAGCGCTGTTGCGCAGAACAAATCGGTCCGCTGTACCTGTCGTGACGCGGCGGTGATCGGAACACTGGTCCCCATCATCTTCATGGCGCCCCAGACCCGCGACAGGTCAGGCGATGACCTCATGTTCCTCACCCATGTCCTGAGATGGCTGCCCGCGACCTGGTCTGGGCAGCACGCGTTGACCCGTCTGGCGAAGGCGAAGGCGAACGTGATGGCGCCAAGCCAAGCGCTAGGCCAAGGCCACGCCCACGCGCGCTCGGAATCGCAGTCGGGAGCGACGCCAGCATCCGCATCGGCGCCGGGCCCGGCGCTCCACGCCGACGCTCACGCGCTGGCGGCCGGTCAGTCGACGCTGCTGCGGCTGGCCCGCGGCACGGTGCTGCACCTGCGCGGCGGCGAGGTCAGCGTCGAAGACGCGCCCGCGCTGTGGGCCGACCACTGCTGGCCGCAACCGATGCGCCTGCGCGCGGGCGAGACCTGGATCGTGCCGCGCACGGGCTGGTGGCGGATCGACGGCCGGCCCTCCCGGGACGGCGTCGGCCGGTTCAGCCTTCGGCGCTGAGCGCCGGGTGCCGAGCACCGAGCACCGAGCACCGAGCACCGAGCACCGAGCACCGAGCGCCGGGCGCTAGGCACGCGGCGCTGGGGGCGCTGAAGCGCAGAGGCTCAGTGCACGCCTGCCAGCAGCGCGGCGTTGCCGCCGGCGGCCGCGGTGTTGATCGTCAGCGTCTGCTCGGCGACCAGGCGGTAGAGCTGGCGTGCATCCGCCAGTTCCATCATCGGCACGACCGGCAGGATCGCGCCGTCGCGGCCGGCGAGCTCGCGCTGCGCCGCCAGCTGCAGGCCCGCGGGCGCGATCACGCCGGCCAGCTTCGCCGCGCGCAGCACCGCGCCGAGCTGGTCGGCCGGCAGCAACTGCATCGCCGCCGCCGCCACGCCCCCGCGCATCAGCGCGGTGCGCAGGTCCTGCGCCGTGTCGCCGCCGCCCACCACCGCCACCGCGTTGCCCGCCACCAGCGCCGCGCCCAGCGCGCGCGCCAGTTCCTCGGTCGACGCCCCCTGCGCCAGCACCGCGATCACGCCGCGGCCGTGCAGGCGCAGCTCGTTGCTCTCGCCAGTCGGGCCGGGCAGCTTCACATCCACCAGCGCACGACGCGCGGCCGCGCCCAGCGTGCGCCAGGCTCCGGCCACCACTGGCGGCTGGCCGGCGCTGGCGCGTTCCAGCGCGGTAGCGCGCTCGTCCAGCGCGCGCTCGGCCCAGGCCTCGTGCGCCGCGAACAGCGGCCCGAGGTCCGCGCCGGCGACCGTCGTCACCAACGCCGGGGCCGCGGCTTCGGTCGCCTCGACCTTGGGCTGCGCCGCGAAACGCAGCAGGTAGTGCGGGCCGCCCGCCTTCGGGCCGGTGCCCGACATGCCCTCGCCGCCGAAGGGCTGCACGCCGACCACCGCGCCGATGATGTTGCGGTTCACATAGACGTTGCCGATGCGCGCCTGCGACGCCAGGCGCAGCGCGCGGCTGTCGATGCGGGTCTGGATGCCCAGCGTCAGGCCGTAGCCCAGCGCGTTGATCTCACGCACGACGCCGTCCACATCGCCGCTCCAGCGCACGACATGCAGCACCGGGCCGAAGATCTCCTGCTTCAGCGAGGCGATCGTCGGCAGCTCGACCGCCACCGGCGGCAGCAGGCGCGGGCAGGCATCAGCCGGCACGGCCTCGGCGATCAGCGTCGCCTCGCGCTTGAGGCGCTGGACTTCCCGGGAGACGCCCTGGAAGGCCTCGTCGTCGATCAGCGGGCCGACATCGGTCGCCAGGTCGGCGCTGTCGCCGACGCGCAGTTCCTTGACCGCGCCGCGCAGCATCTCGATGACGCCATCAGCCACCGCCTCATGCACCGCCAGCAGGCGCAGCGCCGAGCAGCGCTGGCCGGCGCTGCGGAAGGCCGATTGCACGACGGCGTCGATGACCTGCTCGGGCAGCGCGGTGGAGTCCACGATCATCGCGTTCAACCCGCCGGTCTCGGCGATCAGCGGCAGCGCCGCGGCGCCGGGCTTGGCCGCCAGCTGGCGGTTGATGATCTGCGCCACCTGCGTCGAGCCGGTGAAGCACACGCCCGCCGTCTGCGGCGCGGCCACCAGGCGCGCGCCGACGGTCTCGCCACGGCCATGCACCAGTTGCACCGCGTCCTCGGGGACGCCGGCGGCATGCAGCAGCTTCACGCATTCGGCCGCGACCGCGGGCGTCTGCTCGGCCGGCTTGGCGGCGACGGCATTGCCGGCGGCCAGTGCGGCCACCACCTGGCCGGCGAAGATCGCCAGCGGGAAGTTCCACGGCGAGATGCAGACGAACACGCCGCGGCCGTTCAGCGCGACGCCATCGGCGGCCAGGCGCTCGGCCTCGTCGGCGTAGTAGCGCAGGAAGTCGATGGCCTCGCGGACTTCGCTGATCGCGTCGCCGAAGCTCTTGTAGGCCTCCTTCACCAGCAGCGCGCAGTACTGCGGCAGCTGCGCCTGCAGCGCGTCGGCGGCGCGGCGCAGCACCGCGGCGCGCTCGGCCACCGGCGTCGCGTTCCAGCCGGCGAAGCCGCCCTGCAGGCGCGCCATCACCGCGTCCACTTCATCGGGCGAGGCTTCCGTCAGCGTCGGCACGCTGCAGGCGGCCAGCGCGTCCAGCAGCGGCTGGCGCTGCGCCGGCACCGCCAGGTCCAGGCCCGCGGAGTTGTCGCGGCCGCGGCCCGCCGCGTCGCGGTACAGCGCCACCGGCAGCGGCAGCGCCACGGCCTCCTGGATCTGCGTCATCGGCGAGGCCAGCAGCTCCTCCGGCGCTACCGTCGGATCGGCCAGCTGGTGGACGAAGGAGGAGTTGGCGCCGTTCTCCAGCAGGCGGCGCACGAGGTAGGCCAGCAGGTCGCGGTGCTCGCCGACCGGCGCGTAGACGCGGCAGGGGATGCTGCCGTCCTTCAGCACCTCGCGGTAGATGCCCTCGCCCATGCCGTGCAGGCGCTGCATCTCGAACTTGGCGCCCAGCGCGCGGGCCATCTGCAGGATGGCGGCGATGGTGCCGGCGTTGTGGCTCGCGAACTGCGGGTAGATGACGTCGTGGTGCTGCAGCAGCGCCTGGGCGCAGGCCAGGTAGGACACGTCCGTGTGCGGCTTGTGCGTGTAGACCGGGTAGCAGGGCAGGCCCTGCTCCTGGGCGCGCTTGATCTCGCCGTCCCAGTAGGCGCCCTTCACCAGTCTCACCATGAAGCGCAGCCCATGCCGGCGGGCGATCGCGGCGACCGCCTCCACCACGTCACGCGCGCGCGTCTGGTAGGCCTGGACCGCCAGGCCGAAGCCGCGCCACTGCGGGAAGTGGGTGGCGATGCGCGCCGCCAGCGCGTCGAGCAGCTCCAGCGACAGCTCCAGCCGGTCGACCTCCTCGGCGTCGATCGTCAGGTTGATGTTGGCTTGCGCCGCCTTCTCGACCAGCTGCCACACGCGCGGCAGCAGCTCGGCGTAGACGCGCTCGCGCTGCAGCACCTCGTAGCGCGAGAACAGCGCCGACAGCTTGATCGAGATGCCGTCGCTGCCCTCCGGCGACTCGGCCTTGCGACCGGCGGCGATCGCGGCGATCGCATTCAGGTAGGAGGCCTGGTAGCGCTCGGCATCGCGCTCGGTGCGGGCGCCCTCGCCCAGCATGTCGTAGGAGAAGCGCAGCTGGGCCTGCGCCTTGCGCGCGGCGTCGGCCTCCTTCATCGCCTCCTGGATGTTGCGGCCAAGCACGAACTGACGGCCCAGCAGCTGGATCGCCCGCACCGTCGCGGCCACCACCGTCTGCGCGCCCAGGCGCTTCATCAGGCCGCCGTCGGACTCGGCATCCGGCAGGAACTTCTTGGACAGCGAGATCGCGCTCGCCGCCAGGCCGGCCAGCATCTTGTGCGGGCCGTCCGAGCCGCCTTCGAAGTCGGCGCGGCCGAGCTGGTCGGCGGTCAGCGCGATGGCGGTCTCCGCATCGGGCACGCGCAGCAGCGCCTCGGCCAGGCGCATCAGGGCCAGGCCCTCGGCGCTGGTGATGGGGTACTCGCGCAGCAGCGACTCCATCGCCCAGAACGGCGCCGGGTTGGCGCGCACCTGCTGCACCCAGGGGCGCGCCTGGTCGACCACCGCCGGCCAGTGCAGCGTCTGCAGCGGCGCGGCCAGCGCGCGCACCAGCGGCAGCTCCTCGCGGTAGGGGTCGGGCAGGCGGGAGGTCTCGGGCGGCAGGGCGAAAGCGGTCATGGGATCCTCGAATGTTCGTGCGAGGGGCGCTCCCCTAGCGAATATCGGGAGTGTAAAAAGGAGGGCTCCGAATTAATCTCCAATGTTTAGGCCATCCACCGCACGGAATCCAGCATGAGCGACCTCCAGGACCTGGACAAGATCGACCGGCGCATCCTCGCGCTGCTGCAGCAGGACGGGCGCATCAGCAACCTGAAGCTGGCGGAGGAGGTGCAGATGTCCGCGACGGCGGTGCTGGAGCGGGTGCGGCGGCTGACGCGCGAGGGCTTCATCCTCGGCTACGAGGCGCGCCTGAATCCGGCCAAGCTGGGCGCGCAGATGCTGGTGTTCATCGAGATCCTGCTGGACCGCACCGTCCACGACGTCATGGACAACTTCCGCGCGGCGGTGCAGGCGCGGCCGGAGATCCTGGAATGCCACCTGGTGGCGGGCGGCTTCGATTACCTGCTCAAGACGCGGGTGTCGGACATGGCGGCCTACCGCGAGTTCATCGGCGCCGTCATCTGGACGCTGCCCGGTGTGCGCGAGACGCGGACCTACGCGGTGATGGAAGAGGTGAAGCACACGACAGCGCTACCGCTGTGACTTGCACACACCGCCGGCGCCGGCAAGTGATTTCAAGGGGGAGATGTCCTCCCCCGCCAGCCCCTCCATCTGCGGGCTGACGGCCGCGGGCCGACAGGATCACCATGGAGTGCCCCTTCCCCGTGATCCCGGAGTTCCAGCGATGAAGTACCGGTCCTCCCTCCCACAGCTCCCGCCCGCGGCGTCCAGGCCGATGGCGACCGGCGGCGGGTCCGACAGCCTGTATCCCAGCCATTACGGCGAGAGCCGTTTCAGCCATGGCGAGAGCCAGTACGCGGACAGCGGCAGCAGCTTCGGCGACTCCGAGTTCGGCTTCGAACCCCCGCCCAAGCGCACCGTCGCCGGTCCGGTCGAGAGCTGGCATGACTCGAGCTATGTCCTCAGGCGCGGCCTGGAGGTGCGCGAGATCAGCGCCCGCGAATGGCGGCTGTGGGTCAGCGAGCCGGCCCCGCCGACCGCGCCCCGGCGCCGCGTGAACGGCGACGGCGACGCCTGATCAGGCCAGCTGCAGCCGCTTGGCCGGCGCGCGGCGCAGCGGCTCGGGCGGCGGCGTGAGCACGAAGTCCTCGGCCGGCATCGGGCGGCCGTAGTACCAGCCCTGGGCCCAGTCGCAGCCTTCGCGGCGCAGCCACTCGGCCTGCTCGAGCGTCTCCACGCCCTCGGCCAGCACGTCCAGGTTGAGGCTGCGCGCCAGCACGATCACCGTGCGCGCGATCGCGGCGACGTTGGCGTCGCTGCTGAGCTCGTGGACGAAGCTGCGGTCGATCTTCAGCGTGCTGACCGGCATCCGCTTCAGGTAGGCCAGCGAGGAATAACCGGTGCCGAAATCGTCGATGGCCACGCGCACGCCGCGCTTGGAGATGCGGGTCAGCAGGCTGATGGCCTGCTCGGCATCCTCCAGCAGCAGGCTCTCGGTGACCTCCAGCTCCAGCGCGCTGGGCGGGCAGCCGGTCTCGCCGAGGATGAAGTCCAGCGTCTCGATGAAATCGGGCTGGCGCAGCTGGCGGGCGGACACGTTGACCGCGACCTGCTGCGGCTTGCCCTCCTGGCCCTGCCAGCGCGCCACCTGCGCGCAGGCCTGCTCCAGCACCCAGCGCCCGATCGGGATGATCAGGCCGGTCTCCTCGGCCAGCGGGATGAAGTCCGCCGGCGAGATCGGCCCGCGCGTCGGATGCCGCCAGCGCAGCAGCGCCTCGGCGCCGATCAGCTGGCCGTCGCACAGGCGCACCTGCGGCTGGTATTCGAGGCGGAACTGCGCGGCCTCGTTGGCCTGGCGCAGCGCGTGGGTCAGCTCGAAGCGCTGCTGCACCGCCTGGGTCAGCTCCGGCCGGTAGGCCTGGACCGAGCCGCGCGCATGCAGCTTGGCGCGCACCATGGCGACCTCGGCATTGCGCAGCAGCTCGTCGACCTGCGTGCCGTCGGCCGGAAACAGCGCCAGGCCGATGCTGGCGCCGACATTGAAGCGGTGGTTGTCGATCACGACCGGCTCGTCCATCGCCTGGATCAGGCGGTCGCCCAGGCGCATCGCGGTTTCCTCGTCGACCAGGCCGGACAGCACCACGACGAATTCATCCGCGCCCACCCGCGCCACCGAGTCGCTCAGCCGCGTGACATTGGCGAAGCGCGCCGCTGCCGTCAGCAGCACCTGATCGCCGGCGGCATGGCCGGCGATGTCGTTGACGTCGCGGAAGCCGTCCAGGTCGATGTAGAGCACCGCCACGCAGGTGTGCTCGCGCTGCGCGTTGCCGATCTGGCGCGAGATGCGGTCGCGCAGCAGCGCCGCGTTGGGCAGGCCGGTCAGGCTGTCGTGCAGCGACTGGTGCAGCAGTTCGGCCTCGGTCTGCTTGATGCGGGAGATGTCGGTCAGCACGCTCAGGTACTGCACCTGGTCGGGATCGCCCGACGGCGCCGGCACCTTCACGAAGGTGGCCCACATCGGGATCGATTCGCCGTTCTTGTGGCGCTCGGTGACCTCGCCGCTCCACTTGCCGCGGGACTCGATGTCGGCCCACAGCGCGCGCAGCTTCTCGGGGTCCTGCTCGGCCTCGCGCAGCAGCAGCGGGCGCTTGCCCAGCAGCGTCTGGCGGTCGTGGCCGACCATCGCGACCAGCGCCGGATTGACGTCGACGATGCGCAGGTTGTGATCGATGACCATGATCCCTTCGCCGCAGTGCTCGTAGACGGTGGCGGCGCGGCGGGCGGCATCGGTGGCCTGCTGCAGCTGGGTGATGTCGCGCGCGATGGCGACCTGGCCGAGGTACAGGTCGTCGTCGACGACCGGCGCGCTGAGCACGTCCAGGCAGCGGGCGCCGCCGTCGGCGCCATCGCGCCAGGTGAGCGTGCGGCCGTCGGCCTGCGTGTCGACCCAGCCCGGCGGGTTGGGCAGGTCGGCGTCGCGGCGGCCGATGATCTCCTGCTCGCTCAGGCCGACGGCGCGCTCGAAGGCCGGATTGCAGCCCTCATAGGCGCCGTTCGCGTCCTTGAAATACATCGGGTCGGGGATCGCGTTCAGCAGCGCGCTGAGGCGGGCGCGCTCGCGGCGCACGCGCTTGAGTTCCTCGCGGCGGCGTTGCAGCCGGCCGCGCTGCTGCACGAACAGGCTGACCATCACGCCCAGCGTCAGGCCGCCGATCACGCAGCCGGCGCCCAGCCAGAACACGGTCGAGCCGGAATCGATCCACGCCGGCAGGCGCGAGGCCATCCCGGTCGCCGCCGCCTGGACCGACGCAGGCGCGGACGCGCCGGCCCATGCCGTCGTGCTCAGGCACGCAGGCAGCAGCGCGGACACGGCAAGGCATCCCCAACGACGGGTCAGGCGAAGACGCATGGCTCACCCAAGCTTTTCTTATGAATGGAGGGGCAACAGCTGGCCCCATGTCGGCGGCGGCCGCGTGTGGCGGCCGCTCCCTTTGGCTCGACCTTCGGAGTATCGGCGCGCGGCTGAAGGGGCCGCTAGGGTTTACAGCGAGGCCGCCACCTGGGTTCCCTGCAGGATTGCACGCTTTGCGTCCAATTCTTTCGCCTCGGCCGAACCGCCGATCAGGTGCACCGACCGGCCCGCCGCGCGCAGCGGCGCCTCGAGTTCGCGCAAGGGTTCCTGGCCGGCGCACAGCACGATGGTGTCGCAGTCGATGCGCTCGGGCTCGGTGCGGTCCTCGCCCCGGCTGATCCACAGGCCCGCCGCGTCGATGCGCTCGTACTGCACGCCGCCGATCATCCGTACACCGTGCGTCTTCAGCGCCGCGCGATGGATCCAGCCGGTGGTCTTGCCCAGGCCGGCGCCGAGCTTGCCGGCGCGGCGCTGCAGCAGCGTGATCTCGCGCTCGGCCGGCTCGGGTTGCGGACGCGCCAGGCCGCCGCGGGTCTCCTGCGGATCGCCGACGCCCCAATGCCGGCGCCAGGCGGGCGCATCCAGCGCCAGCGAGTGCCCCTGCTCCAGCAGGAACTCCGACACGTCGAAGCCGATGCCGCCCGCGCCGACCACCGCCACGCGGCGGCCGACCGGCTTCTCGCCGCGCAGCACTTCCAGGTAGGTCAGAACCTGGCCCCGCGCGACGCCTTCCTCCTGGCCGGGGATGCGCGGGTCGCGCGGCGTGACGCCGGTGGCGAGCAGCACCTCGTCGTAGTCCATCAGGTCCTGGGCGCCGACGCGCCGGCCCAGCTGCGGCGTCACGCCCAGCAGTTCCAGCCGCCGCTTGAAGTAGCGCAGCGTCTCGTGGAACTCCTCCTTGCCGGGGATGCGCTTGGCCAGGTTGAACTGGCCGCCGATCTCGGTGGCGGCGTCGATCAGGGTGACGGCATGGCCGCGCTCGGCCAGCGTCGTCGCGGCGGCCAGGCCAGCCGGTCCGGCGCCGACCACGGCCACGCGCTTGCGCCGCTGCTCCGGGGCCACCGGCACGATGCGCAGCAGCGTCTCGTGGCCGGCGCGCGGGTTGACCAGGCAGGACGCGACCTCCTGCTTGAAGACATGGTCCAGGCAGGCCTGGTTGCAGGCGATGCAGGTGTTGATCTCGTCGGCGCGGCCCTCCGCGGCCTTGCGCACGAAGGCGGGGTCGGCCAGCAGCGGCCGCGCCATCGAGACCATGTCGGCCGAGCCGTCGGCCAGCACCGACTCGGCGACCTCCGGCGTGTTGATGCGGTTGCTGGTGATCAGCGGGATGCGCAGGCCCTCGGCGTGCAGCTGGTCGCGCAGCTTCTTCGTGACCCAGGCGAAACCGGCCCGCGGCACGCTGGTGGCGATCGTCGGGATGCGGGCCTCATGCCAGCCGATGCCGGTGTTGATGATGGTCGCGCCGGCCTGGGCGACGGCGCGCGCGAGCTGCAGCACCTCGTCCCAGCTGCCGCCGTCGGGGACCAGGTCCAGCATCGACAGGCGGTAGATGATGATGAAGTCCGGCCCGACGGCCTCGCGCATGCGGGTCAGGATCTCCACCGGCAGCCGCATGCGGCGCGCGAAGTCGCCGCCCCAGGCATCGTCGCGCTGGTTGGTCGCGGCGACCAGGAACTGGTTGATGAAGTAGCCCTCGGAGCCCATCACCTCCACGCCGTCGTAGCCCGCTTCGCGCGCCAGCACGGCGCAGCGGATGAAGGCGCGGATCTGGCGCTCGATGCCGCGCTCGCTCAGCGCATGCGGCGTGAAGGGCGAGATCGGCGACTTCAGCGCCGAGGGCGCGACGTTGAACGGGTGGTAGCCGTAGCGGCCGGTGTGCAGGATCTGCAGCGCGATCTTGCCGCCCTCGGCATGGACCGCGCGCGTGATGGCCTGGTGCCGCCGCGCGGCGCCGCCGGTCATCAAGGTGCCGGCGAAGGGCTTGGCCCAGCCGGCGATGTTGGGCGCGTAGCCGCCGGTGACGATCAGGCCGACCTGGCCGCGGGCGCGCTCGGCGAAGTACTCGGACAGGCGCCCGATGTGCTTGCGCGAGTCCTCCAGCCCCGTGTGCATGCTGCCCATCAGCACGCGGTTCCTGAGGGTGGTGAAGCCCAGGTCCAGGGGCGACAGCAGCTGCGGGTAGGCATTCATGGCGCGGATGCTAGCGGCGCGCCCGCCGGCCGTTTAGAGAGTGGAACCCAGGAGGGAAGACCCCAGGTGCGCCCCGCGCTGGGCCGGGCGCCAGCAATGCTGTGTCGGTCTTGATATGGAACTACACAAACCTGGCAAGCGGCCACAAGCCGCAGCAACACGGGCCTCGTTCAATCCCGCCATCCTCAATCGGAGTGTCGGACGATGCGATTCAAGACCTGGGCCTGGGGCCTGAGCGTGGCCGCGGCCACCCTGCTGACCGCCTGCGGGGGCGGCGGTGACAGCAGCACGGCGCAGATGCGCCTTCTCAACGCCAGCATCGGCTATGCCGCGCTGGACATGTCGGTGGACAGCACGACGGTCAACTCCGCCGTGGCCTACGCCGGGGTCGGCAGCTATGCCGACGTGAAGACCTCCGCCACCGGCACCGAGATCCAGAGCAACAGCGTCGGCAGCACGCTGGCCTCGTCCACGCCGACGCTGGCGGCCGGCAGCCACTACGCGATGATCGCCTACGGCTCGGCGGGCTCGCTGCAGACGACGCTGCTGCAGGAGGACCAGGAAGCGCCGGCCTCCGGCAAGTCCAAGCTGCTGGTGCTGAACCTGGCGCCGGACGCGGGCTCGATGGACGTCTACGTCACCGGCGCGGACGAGACGCTGGACACCGCGTCGACGGTGGCGGCCGGCATCGCGGCCGGCTCGGGCAGCGGTTACGTGTCGCTGAACAGCGGCACCTTCCGGGTCCGCCTGACCGCCGCCGGCTCCAAGAGCGACGTGCGCCTGGACATCCCCAGCATCACCCTGCCCTCGGCCGGCGTCTCGACGCTGGTGCTGACCGGCAGCGCCGGCGGCGTGCTGGTCAACGGCATCCAGCTGATCCAGCAGGGCGCGACGACCAACTTCCCCAACACCACCGCGCGGGCGCGGCTGGTGGCGGCGGTGGGCGGCAGCGCGCTGGTGTCGGGCTCGGTCGGCCAGACGGCGCTGATGCCGACCTCGGTCGCGCCGACGATCGGCGATTACACGACCCTCACGGCCGGCGCGGCCGACCTGTCGGTCTACGTCAACGGCCAGCTGATGTCCTTCGCCAAGCCGACGCTGGTGGCGGGCAACGACTACACGCTGATGGTGTGGGGCCCGGCGGCGAGTCCGCAGCTGGCGGTGCTGACCGATGACAACCGCCTGCCCACCAGCCCGACGACGACCGCCAAGATCCGCCTGGTCAACGGCGTGGCGAGCGCCGCAACCGGCCTGACGCTGAACGTGGACTACAGCGCGCTGGCGTCGAACGTGGTGGCCGGGACCGCCTCGACGGCGCAGACGACGCCGGCCTCGACCTCGGCGCTGCTGACGGTGACCTCGCCGTCGTCGACAACGCCGGTGTACTCGCTGAGCGATCTGGGCATCACGGCGGGTTACGTCTACACCGTCTTCGTGATGGGCGACAGCACCGCGATGGTGGGCTCGCTGCGCCGCGAACGCACCAACAACTGACGCGCCGAAAGCGCTGAAATGCGCCGGCCGGGCTCTGGCCCGGCCCTCGGGCCCGTCGATCCGGGCCCAGCAACTTCCTCCCTGTTGGCCACGTCCTCTCACGAGGCGTGGCTTTTTTTCTCCTGTTGAGATCCTCGCCCACCTTTCGCGGTCCGCATGGCTGGACCGGAAGAGGTCTGTCGGGTTTAGGGCTCCCATCAGAACCTTTATGAGCCCTGATAGTCGCCATGACGTCCATTATTCGACCGGGCGGCGTGATAGGCGACGGGGCGCGTGGTAGCACGTGTCCAGGCCCGCCGGGCAAGCGCGTCAGGCAGCACCGCGCATGCCGCGACGTGGCTGCTGCCGGGTTTCGCCATGCCTGTCGGGCAACATCGCCGGATGTCCTCGCCGCCGCTCCGTCCCACCGTGATCCAGATCCGCCGCCTGCGCCAGCTGTGGCGCTCGGCGGGCTGGCCGTGCCAGGACATGCTGGAGGTGGAGCTGCTGGCGCTGGGCTGGCTGGAGCGCCAGCAGGACGCGCACGGCCGCGAGACGCTGCGGCTGACCGCCCCCGGCATCGAGGTCCTGCACCTGGGCCTGCGCAGGAACCGCGCCGCCCGCGACCGGCACGAGGACCTGGTCGGCCGGATGGCCGTGGAGCTGCAGCGCGCGGGGCGCGTGGTCTGGCGCGGACTGTCGCTGCGCGCCGGACTGCCGCGCGAGGACGAACCCGACCGCCTGCGCTGGGTCAACGCGATGCCCGACGTCTATTCGGTGCGCAACACCACCGTCGAGGACTACCTCGAACCGGCCGTCCACGAGATCAAGGTCAGCCGCGCCGACCTGCTCTCGGAACTCCGCCGCCCGGCCAAGGCACAGGCCTACCTCGCGCTGAGCGGCCAGTGCTGGTACGTGCTGCGCGCAGGCATCGCCGCGGTGGAGGAAATCCCGCCCGCCTTCGGCGTGCTGTTCGCGCATGAGCTGGGCGAGGGCTGGCGCTTCGAGCTGGGCCGTCCGGCGCCGCGCCGGCCGATGAAGCCGGACTTCGGCACCTGGATGGCGCTCGCGAAGGCGGCGCCCGAAGCGCCGCCGCTGGACGAGGGTCAGGACTTGCTGGGCGAGGCCTGAAGGCCGTCGGCCCGGGGCGCCGGCGCGGTCGCGGCCTTGGGCGCCAGCAGCAGGTACAGCAGCGGACCGACCGAGCCGGCCGCCAGCGTGATCACCGCATACGGCCAGAAGCGACGGCCCTGCTGCCGCGCGTCGCGCCACAGGAAGCCCAGCAGCAGCACGCAGGCGATCATCAGGTCGGCCACCGCCTGGCGGCTGCCGGGCCGCTCGAACAGCGACATCCACAGGCCGACGTAACCCAGCTCCACGACGACGTGCATCGAATACGCACCGAACACGGCCAGCACCAGGGCGAGGGAGATCTTCAGCATGACGGGCTCCTTGAGGTCATCGACGGGTTGAACATGGCGGTCAGTCTCGTCGGCGGCGCGCGCCGGCTCAATGACCTCCGAGGTCATTGCCGCCCTCCACCCCGCGGCTAGCATGCCCCGCATGAACACGTTCACCGCCTCGACCTCCGCGACCTCCCCCGTCACGGTGCTGCTGCCGCAGCTGCGCCGCGAGCGCCGCCTGAGCCAGCTCGAGCTGTCGCTGCGCGTGGGCGTGTCGCAGCGCCACCTGAGCTGCATCGAGACCGGCCGCGCGCGGCCCAGCCGCGAGATGCTGATCGCGCTGCTGGACGCGCTGGACGCGCCGCTGCCGCGTCGCAACGAGGCGCTGCTGGCCGCCGGCTACGCGCCGCACTATCCGCGCCGCTCACTCGACGATCCCGACCTCGGCGCGGTGCGCGAGGCGCTGCGCCGTCTGCTCGACGCGCACGACCCCGCGCCCGCGCTGGTGCTGGACGGCGGCTGGAACCTGGTGATGGCCAACCGCGGCGCGCACCGGCTGATGACGCTGCTGGGCGTCGACGCCGAGGCGATGCTCCAGCCGGGCTTCAACCTGCTGCGCGCCTGCCTGCAGCCGGGCGGGCTGCGCGCGCTGTGCGAGAACGAGGCCGAGGTCTGCGCCGCGCTCTGGAGCCGCGCCCAGCACGAGGCCGCGCATTTCGCCGAGCTCAAGCCGCTGCTGGAGGAACTGCGTCCGCATGTGCCGCAGCGCGTCACGCCGCACGCACACACGCCGCTGCTGCACACGCGACTGCGCTCGTCGGCGGGCGTGCTCAGCCTGTTCTCGGCGTTCACCAGCTTCGGCTCGCCACTGGACGTCACGCTGGCGTCGCTGCGCGTGGAGCATTTCTTCCCCGCGGACGCCGCGACGCGCCGCGCGCTCGCGGACGGCTGAGCCCTGCTCCGCCGGCGACGGCCGCGAGCCGCGCCGTCCCCGTTTCGCGCGGCGGCGCGGCACTGGCACTCGCCGTTTTCGGCCGGCTATCCTGCGCCCTCCGCATCAGGAGGAGACACGCCATGAGCGACACCCCGGAGAGCTTCGAAGGCGGCTGCGACTGCCGCCAGGTCCGCTACCGCATGACCAGCCGGCCGCTGTTCGTCCACTGCTGCCATTGCCGCTGGTGCCAGCGCGCCAGCGGCGCGGCCTTCGCGCTCAACGCGCTGATCGAGGCGGACCGCGTGGAGCTGCTCGCAGGCGAGCCGGTGCCGGTGATGAATCCGTCGGCGAGCGGCAAGGGCCAGAAGATCTGGCGCTGCCCGACTTGCTGGATCGCGGTGTGGAGCAACTACGCCGGCGCCGGCGACGCGATGCGCTTCGTGCGCGTGGGCACGCTCGACGAGCCGGACCGGCTGCCGCCGGACATCCACATCTTCACCGCCTCCAAACAGCCCTGGGTGCAGCTGCCGCCGGGCGCCGTCGCCGTGCCCGAGTACTACGACGCCCGCGAACGCTGGCCCGCCGAGAGTCTGCGGCGCGGCGCGATCCTGCGGGGCAAGCAAGGTTAGAAGCGTCCCGCATATCGGGCGGGCCGGCGCGGCGCCACAATGCCGCCTTCCCTCGACACCGACGGCTCACGAGGCCGCGCGTTCCGCCATGACTTTCCGCACCTCGACCGCCCGGCGCCTGCGCTCGGCCGCCCGCCTGACCGTTCTTGCCGCCGCGCTGTCCACGATCGGCGCGATCCCGGCGCTGATGCCCGTGGCGACCGCCGCGAGCGCGGCGTCCTCGGTGTCGTGGCAGGAAGCCTCCGGCGACGCCGACATCGAGCGCGCCTTCGCCCAGGCCCGCGGCGAGAAGAAGCCGGTGCTGCTGTACTGGGGCGCCAAGTGGTGCCCGCCGTGCAACCAGCTCAAGGCCACGCTGTTCAACCGCGCCGACTTCATCGAGCAGTCGCGCGCCTTCGTCGCGGTGCACATCGACGGCGACAACCCCGGCGCCCAGCGCCTGGGCGCGCGCTTCAAGGTGCGCGGTTATCCGACCATGATCCTGTTCGGCAACGACGGCCAGGAGCTCACGCGCCTGCCGGGCGAGGTCGACGCACCGCAGGTGCTGCGCGTGCTGCAGCTGGGCCTGGCCGGCGGCCGGCCCGTCAAGACGGTGCTGGCCGATGCCCAGGCGGGCCGGAAGCTGTCCGCCAACGAGTGGAAGCTGCTGGGTTTCTATTCCTGGGAGACCGACGAGCAGCAGCTGGTGCCCGCCGCGCAGCGGCCCGCGCTGCTGGCGCGGCTCGCCGCGGCGAGCCAGGGCGTCGATGAGGAAACCACCACCCGGCTGTGGCTCAAGGCGCTGGCCGCCACCGAGGGCGGCGGCGCGCTCAAGGCGGATGCCGCGCTGCGGTCCCGCGTGGAGCAGGTGCTGGCGGATCCGGCCGCTGCCCGCGCGCAGATGGATGTGCTGAGCAACAACGGCGACGACATCGTCCGCGCGCTGGCGCCCGCCGCGGGTCCGGAGCGGCAGGCGCTGGTCGCGAAGTTCGACGTGGCGCTCAAGCGCTTCGAGGCCGACGCCTCCCTGTCGCGGGCCGACCGCCTGCAATCGCTGATCGCGCGGGTCGAGCTGGCGCGGCTGGACCAGTCCAAGACCGAGCTGACGCCCAAGCTGCCCGCACCGCTGCTGGCGGAGGTGAAGGCGCATGCCGCCAAGGTCGACAAGGAGGTCACCGACGGCTATGAGCGTCAGGCGGTGATCACGTCAGCGGCCTTCCTGCTCGGACGCGCCGGCCTGTGGAGCGACAGCGACGCGCTCCTCAAGGCCAGCCTGGCCAAGAGCCACAGCCCGTATTACCTGATGAGCTCGCTGGGCGGCAACGCTCGCAAGCAAGGTCGCAAGGAAGAGGCGCTGCGCTGGTACGAGGAGGCCTTCAACAAGAGCGAAGGGCCGGCGACGCGGTTGCAGTGGGGGTCGAATTACCTGAGCGCGCTGGTCGAGCTGGCGCCGCAGGACGCGGCACGCATCGAGAAGGCCGCCTCGCAGCTGCTGGCCGAGGCGGGGAAGGACAAAGGCGCGTTCTACGAGCGCAGCGCGCGTGCGCTGCAGAAGGTCGGCAGCCAGCTGGTGGCGTGGAACGCGAAGGGGCAGCATGAGGCCACCCTCGCGCGGCTGCGGACGCAGCTCGATGGCGTGTGCGCGAAGCAGGACGCCGATGACAAGGGCGCCTGCGAGTCGCTGCTGAAGAAGGGGTGAGGCCGCTGGCCCTCACCCCCACCGAGGGCCCCGACTACTTCAGCAGGCCTTCCGCCTTCATGGCTTCCTGAACGGCCGGCCGGGCCGCGACGCGTCCGCGGTAGGCCACCAGATTGGGGTAGCCGGCGAGATCCACGCCCACATGCTGGGCCCAGTTCGAGACGGTGAACAGGTAGGCATCCGCGACCGAGAACTGCTCGCCCATCAGGAACTGCTTGCCTTCGAGCTGGCCGTCGATCCACTTGAAGCGCTCATGCAGCTTGCTGCGGAACACGCCCTTGGCGTCCTCCGAGACCGCCGGGTTGAACAGCGGGCTGAAGGTCTTGTGCAGCTCGGACGTGATGAAGTTGAGCCACTCCTGCAGCCGGTAGCGCGCCATCGTGCCGTTGGCCGGCGCGAGCTGCTTGTCGGGCGCCTGGTCGGCGATGTACTGGACGATCGCCGGCCCTTCGGTCAGCCGCTGGCCGTCGTCGAGCTCCAGCAGCGGCACATACCCCTTGGGATTGATGCCGTAGTAATCGGTCCCGTCCTGCAGCTTGTGGGTCTTGGTGCTGGCCAGCACCGGCTCGAAGGCCAGGCCGGCCTCGCGCAGGACGATGTGCGGCGACAGCGAGCAGGCGCCGGGGCTGTAGTAGAGCTTCATGGGGTCTCCTTCGACGTGGCCCGCTCGGCAGCGAACGGGCGATGGGGGAACGGATTGGGGAAGCGGAACCCGGGGACCATACGCGCCCAACCGGACGGGCGCAATGCCGAGGGCGGCGCGCGGGGATGTCGCCGTCGCGCCAATCGCCCGTCGGCCGCGCGCCTACAGTCGCCCGGTCGCGACTTGTCCGAGGACCTGACCGATGAGCACCCCTACGCCCGCCCCCGCCCCGACTGCCGCTCCGGCCTCCTCCCCGACCCATGCCTTCGAGGACTTCAGCGTCGGCCAGGTCCGCGAGTTCGGCTCGCGCCTTGTCGACCGCGAAGAGGGCCTGGCCTTCGCCGCGGCCTACGACCCGCAGCCGCTGCACCTGGACGAGGACGCCGCCAAGGCCTCGGTGCTGGGCGGCCTCTCGATCAGCGGCTGGCACACCTGCGCGCTGGTGATGCGGATGATGTGCGACGCCTACCTGCTGGACTCGACCAGCCAGGGCTCCCCCGGCATCGACCAGCTGCGCTGGCTCAAGCCGGTGCGCCCCGGCGACACGCTGCGGGTGCGCATGACCGTGCTCGAGACCAAGGACAGCCGCAGCCGCCCGGCCATCGGGCTGGTGCGCTCGAGTTGGGAGGTCTTCAACCAGAAGGACGAGCTGGTCATGACCATGGACGGCTGGGGCATGTTCGGTCGCCGCGGGACCTGACCGAAGGCACCCGGCCGCGTCTCTCCCGCTGGCCATAATCGCCGGGCACGACGGAGGAGAGAGTCCATGTTGACGCGTCCCGGGGCAAGGCCTGCCCCCCGAGCCCGGCCGGTCCCGGCCCTGCGACCGAAGGCGGCGGCTTCAGCAGCAGCGTTCGCAGCGGCGATCGCGGCAGCGCTCGCGCTGGCCGCCGGCGGCGCCCGCGCCGCATCGCCCGAGGCGGCCCCACCGCTGAAGGCCTGCCGCGTCGACGGTGTCTCCACCGAGGTGCTGTGCGGCCAAGTCAGCCGGCCGCTAGATCCAGCCCGGCCCGACGGCGTGCGCATCGACATCCGCTATGTCGTGGTGCCCGCGCTGGCCCGCAACAAGCTGCCCGACCCGGTGCTGCTGCTGGCCGGTGGTCCCGGCCAGAGCGCCATCGCGCTGACGGCCTCGGTGATGCCCCGGCTGTCGCGGTTGAACTATCGCCGCGACCTGGTCTTCATCGACCAGCGCGGCACCGGCCGCTCGGCGCCGCTCTCCTGCCCCGACAACAGCGACCGCAGCCTGGACGAGCTGCTCAAGCCCGGCGCCAAGGTCCGGCTGCTCGAGCAATGCCGCGACGCGCTGCAACGGCTGCCCCACGGCGACCTGCGCTTCTACACCACGACGATCGCGATGCAGGACATGGACGCCGTGCGCGCGGCGCTCGGCGTCGAGCGCTGGAACCTGATCGGCGCGTCCTACGGCACCCGCGCGGCGCTCGAGTACCAGCGCCAGTTCCCCGACCGGGTGCGCCGCGCCGTCATCGACGGCGTCGCGCCGCCGGACATGGTGCTGCCGGTCAGCTTCTCGCAGGACGCGCAGCGCGCGCTGGACCTCAGCTTCGCCGCCTGCGCCCAGGCCGCCGACTGCCAGGCCCGCTATCCCGCGCTGAAGGCGGAATGGCAGGCGCTGCTCAAGGGCATGCCGCGCAAGGTGGCCTTCACCCATCCGCTGACCGGGCGGCCGGAGGAAGTCACCCTGACGCGCGAAGGCCTGCTGGGCCTGGTGCGCCCGCCGCTGTACGCGCCCCAGGTCGCCGCGGCGCTGCCGGCGGCCATCCATGAAGCCTCGCTGGGCCGCTTCGACGCGCTGGCGGGGCTGGCCGGCCAGCTCGGCGGCGGCTCGCGCGCGATGCGGATCTTCGAGGGCATGCACTTCTCGGTGATCTGCGCCGAGGACGCGCCCCGCATCGCCGCCTCGACCGAGGCGCCCTCGCCCGACTTCGGCACCCTGGACCGCGACCTCTACGCGCGCGTCTGCGCCAGCTGGCCGCGCGGCGCGGTCGAGCCCGCGTTCTATGCCCTCCCGCCGGCCCGCCATCCGGTGCTGATCGCCAGCGGCGGCAACGATCCCGCCACGCCCGAGCGCCACGGCCAGCGCGTGCAGGCCGCGCTGGGCGCGCAGGCGCGGCATGTGGTCGTGCCCACCGCGGGCCATGGCGTCGTGCTGGCGCTGCCCTGCATGCGCGACGTGCTGTTCCGCTTCATCGACGCACCGCGGGATGCCGATGCCCTGGCCGTCGACGCGAATTGCGCCCTCAAGCTGCCGCGCCCGCCCGCCTTCCTGCCCCCCACCCCGGCGACCCTCGCGGCCGCCGCCTCCGCCGTCCGGGAGTCCGACCGATGATCCGCCTGCATGCCCTCCACAAGGCCTTCCAGACGCGCGGCGGCGGCGGCTCGCTGGCGGCCCGCTTCGGCCGCAAGGGCCCGGCGCGCACCGTCGTCGCGGTCGATCACCTGGACCTGGACGCGCCCAACGGCCGCATCACCGGGCTGCTCGGCCCCAACGGCGCGGGCAAGACGACCTCGCTGCGGATGCTGGCGGGCCTGTTCCCGCCGGACCGGGGCGCGATCGAGGTCGACGGCGTGGACGTGCTGCGCTCGCCGCGCGAGGCGCTGTCGCGCATGGGCATCCTGGGTGACGCCCATGGCCTGTACCCGCGCCTGACCGCGCGGGAGAACATCGTCTACTTCGCGCGGCTGCAGGACCTGCCGATGGAGCAGGCCCAGGCGCGGGCGGAGTCGCTGGCGGAACTGCTGGACATGCGCGCCATCCTGGACCGCCGCGCCGAGGGCTTCAGCCAGGGCGAACGGATGAAGACGGCGCTGGCCCGCGCGCTGGTGCACGACCCGGCCAACATCGTGCTGGACGAACCGACCAACGGGCTGGACGTGGTCGCCACGCGCGCGCTGCGCGAGGTGCTGCGCCACCTGCGCTCGCCGGCCGGCGGTGCCAAGTGCATCGTCTTCTCGAGCCACATCATGCAAGAGGTGGAACAGCTCTGCGACCAGGTCGTGGTGATGTCGCATGGGCGCTCGGTCGCGACCGGCACCGTCGACGGCCTGCTCGCGCAGACGGGCCGCCAACGCTTCGAGGACGCCTTCGTCGACCTCGCCTTCCCCGAGGCCGCGCACGCGCGCCACCTGGAGTCCGCATGAACGGTCCCTTCCTCAAGGCTTTCCGCACCGTCTTCGCCAAGGAGATCGTCGACGCGCTGCGCGACCGCCGCACGCTGCTGCGCCTGCTGGTGCCGGCGGTGCTGATGGGGCCGCTGCTGCTGATGCTGATGTCGGGCCTGACGGCCTCGCTGCAGGAACGCGCCGAGCAGCGCGAGCTGCTCGCCGTGGGCATCGAGCATGCGCCGACGCTGCGCAACTACCTCGAGCGCCAGACCTACACGATCAAGACCGCGCCGGCCGACTACGAGGCCCAGCTGCGCGCGTCCACGCTGAGCGATCCGGTGATGGTGGTGCCGGCCGACTTCGAGACGCTGCTGGCCGGCGGCGAAGCGCCGCGCATCGAGATCGTCACCGACAGCGCCAACCAGCGCGCCGAGGCCGGCGTGGGCACGATCAGCCGCCTGCTGCAGGGTTTCGGCAGCGAGCGCGCGACGCTGACGCTGGCGATGCGCGGCATCGGCGCGCGGCAGCTGCAGCCGGTCGAGGTCCAGGAACGCGACCTCGCCAGCCTGCAGGCGCGTTCGACGCGGCTGACCCAGATCCTGCCGATGTTCATCATGATGGCGGTGCTCTACGGCGCGCTGACCGCCGCGCTCGACAGCACCGCCGGCGAGCGCGAGCGCGGCTCGCTCGAGCCGCTGCTGGTCAATCCGGCGCCGCATGCCGCCATCGTCGCCGGCAAGTGGGCCGCGGTGATGATGGCGGGCCTGGCGGTGGCCGTGCTGTCCAACCTCAGCTTCCTGCCCGGCCAGTGGCTGATGCGCAGCGATGCGCTGGCGGCGATGTTCCAGTTCGGCTGGAGCGAGGCGCTGCGCTTCCTGCTGCTGCAGATCCCGCTGGCCGCGGGCCTGGCGGCGGTGCTGATGGCGCTGGCCATCCGCACCAAGACCTTCAAGGAAGCGCAGGCCAGCACCACGCTGGTGGTGACCGCGATCTCGCTGGCGCCGGTGGTGGCCATCATCCATCCCGGCGGCGAGGCCTCCTGGCACCTTTGGGTGCCGGGGCTGGGCCAGAACCTGCTCATGATGCAGGTGCTCAAGGGCGAGCCGCTGACCTTCGCGAAGGTGATGCCGACGGTGATCGTCGGCGCCGCGCTCACCGTGGCCGGGCTGGCGCTGGTGGCGCGCTCGATGCGCGCGGCCGTGGCGCGATGAGCTCAGTGCCGCGTCGCGAGCGCCAGCTGCACCTGCTCCTGCCACGGCAGCGTGTGCACGATGCCGTTGAGCTGGATGGCCGATTCGATGGGAGCGAGCACCTCGCCCTCGCCATTCAGGAACTGGAGATTGGTCACCAGTGCCATCGGATCGACCATCGACACGATGCCGTAAGGCATGCGCACCCAGTCCCAGGCCACGCCGGCGGCGCCGAATTCCGACTCGCCACTCCACAGGGTTTGCCCCATGGCCGGGTGATCCTCGTCTCCCGCCACCAACACGCGCGTGCTCAAATGCGCGAACTGTAAGCGGGGTAGACGCTGCACATCACACAATATTCGTGGCCACGCGTACACAATCCAAGCTGGTGTCATTGTCAGAATTGTTTGGTTTGGCTATTGCGGATCGGCGGTTGCTGCTTCTCCCCTTGACCAGCAGTGTGGTCATGATGGGCACGACCCGCCAGCTGTAAACCCTGTCAGGGGCGTGAATGCGTCACGTGGCCTATGCGGTCGCAGTGGGCGCGTGGCGGAACCCCGACGAGCCCGGCGCCCCCCGCGACAGCCACCCGAAGAGGCCCACAAGGCCGGCCGATGGGCCGGAGCGATCAATGCTGCAAGGCGGTTATCAATCAGTCCTGGAAGCGCGCTCACGCGAAGAGTTCCGCAGTGAGGTGATCCGCTTCGCGCAAAAACTGGATTTCCAGACGGTCTCGGCGATCACGGTGGTGGACCACACGCTGGCCGACACCGAGTTCATCACCATCGACAACTGCCCCGCCGGTTATGCGGAGGTGATGCACGCGCCCGAATTCGGCCGCCGCGATCCGGTCATGCAGCACTGCAAGCGCAACAGCATGCCCATCGTGTGGGACCGCCAGACCTACGCCCGCCACGGCGCGAGCGACATCTGGGAATCGCAGGCGCAATTCGGCTACAGCACCGGCATCTGCCTGGCGCTGCACCTGCCCGAAGGGCGGCACTTCGTGCTTGGCGTCGATCGCGACCAGCCGCTGCCCAGCGATTCGGGCCAGCTCACGCGCATGGTCGCGGACCTGCAGCTGTTCGCGGTGCACGCGGTCGACACCGCGCTGCGCGTGCTGCTGCCGGAGGAGAAGGTCACCGAATCGCCGCGGCTCACGCCGCGCGAGCTCGAGTGCCTGCATTGGACGATGGAAGGCAAGACCGCCTGGGAAGTCGGCGCCATCCTCAGCATCACCGAACGCACGGCGGTGCTGCACATCAACAATGCGATGCACAAGCTGGGCTGCTCCAACAAGCATCAGGCGGTGCTGAAGGCGCTCCGGCTGGGCCTGATTCGCTGATGCTGCCCGCGGCGGCACCTTGTAAACACTGTAAGAGCTGACAGTTATGCGTCAGGCGGCGCGCTGCTTCAATGCGTCCCGTGCTCAACACTTTTCCGGGCACGTCACCGAATCTGGAGCCTCTTATGCAAGCCCAACCGCAAAACGTCGCTGTCACCACGCAAGTCGAAGAAGGTCTGGTCGAGTTGGACCTGCAGGCCCTGGTTCACGTCGGCGGCGGCGCCCCGAAGGGCACCTGGCTGGTCGGCAGCGATGCCACGCTGGCCGCGGCCGCATCGGCGGACGTGGAACCCGCGCCCAAGGGCACCTGGTGAGCCCTCGCGGCTCACACGCGATCCGTCAGGTTCGCAACCAGGCGTAGCAAATCGTGGTGGCGCTCTTCCGCGCCGAAGCCCAGGCCTCGCAGCAGCAGGCCTGGCTGGGATCGGTGCAGCTGCATCGGCCCGCCACCTTGCGCTGGTTGAGCCTTCTGGCGCTGGGGGGTGTCGTCGCGGTCGGCGCCTTCCTGTTCAGTACCGAATACACCCGCAAGGCCCGCGTCAACGGCCTGCTGGTGCCCGAGCGGGGCGTGATGCGGCTGAGCGTGCCGCAGAGCGCCACCGTCGTGGCACGGCCCGTCCAGGATGGGCAGCAGGTGCGTGAGGGCGACGTGCTGTTCGTGTTGTCCCTGGACAGCGCGAATCCGACGGGCGACAGCCTGTCGCGGACCTTGAAGGACCGCGAGCAATCGCTGGGTGCCGCGCAGGCGCAGCAGCGGGAACTCGCGCAGAGCCAGGCGGCCTCGCTGAAGGCGCGGATCGCCACGCTCGAATCCACGCTGCGGCAGGCCGATGCCGAGCTGCAGCTGCATGCCCAGCGCGAGGCGCTGGCGCAGCAGAGTCTGGGACGGCTGGAATCGCTGGCGAAGGACCAGTTCGTATCGAGCGCCCAGGTCCAGACCAAGCGGGAGGAGTTGCTTGGCTTGCAGGCCCAACGGCAGGCACTTTCGCGCGAGCGCGAAAACCTGCAGCGGGAGGCGTTGGGCTTGCAAGCTGAGCTTCAGGCGATTCCCTTGAAGGCACAGGTCCAGCAAGGGGAACTCGCGCGCGACATCGCCGCGCTGCAGGCGCAGGGCGTCGAGAACGAGGCGCGCCGCCGGCTCGTGCTGCGCGCCCCGAGCGACGGCCAGATGAGCACCGTGCTGGCCGAGCCGGGCCAGGTCGTGCAGGCCGGCACGCAACTCGCCGCCCTGCTCCCCGCCCGCACGCCGCTGCAGGCGCATCTCTACGCCCCGTCCAGCGCCGTCGGCTTCCTGCGCCCGCACCAGGCGGTGTTGCTGCGCTACCAGGCCTTCCCGTACCAGAAATTCGGCCAGCAGGCCGGCGAGGTCCTGCAGGTCGCGCGCACCCCGCTGCAGGCCGCGGAGCTCGCCCAGCTCGGCCTGCCTGCCGCGATGGCGCAGGGCGAGCCGATGTACCGCATCACCGTGCAGCTGCAGCGCCAGTCGGTCGAGGCCTACGGGCAGGACCAGACGCTCAGCCCCGGTATGCTGCTCGAGGCCGACGTGCTGCTCGAGCGGCGCCGCCTGATTGAATGGATCTTCGAACCGCTGCTGAGCCTCGCCCGCCGTGTCTGACGTCCCAGCTTCCGGCGCCCCGCCAGGCGCTCCGCCGCCGGGCGCCGCGCCCACCGGCTTCCTGGCGAAGCTGAACCTCGGCTGGCGCCGCCGCCGTCCCGTCATCCTGCAGACCGAGGCCGCCGAGTGCGGCCTCGCCTGCCTGGCCATGGTCGCCGCGGCGCACGGCCAGCGCTGGGCACTGGGCGAGCTGCGGGACCGCTTCGCCGTCTCGCTCAAGGGCCTGACGATGGCGGACCTGGTCCGCATGGGCGCGCAGCTCGGCCTCACCGCCCGCGCGCTGCGCGCCGAGCCGCACACGCTGCACAAGCTGCACACGCCCTGCATCCTGCACTGGGACTTCAACCACTTCGTCGTGCTGGACCGCGTCGACGGCGACCGCGCGGTCGTGCTCGATCCCGCGCACGGCGAGCGCCGGCTGCCGCTGGCCGAGGTCTCCAAGCACTTCACCGGCGTCGCGCTCGAACTGCGGCCCGGCATGGACTTCGCCCGCAAGGCGCCGGCGCCGGCGCCCCAATGGCGGCAGCTGCTCGGCCACGTCAGCGGGCTCAAGCGCTCCATCGCGCAGGTGCTCGCGCTCGCGCTCGGACTTGAGTTGCTGGGCCTGCTCGCGCCCTTCCTGCTGCAATGGACCGTCGACGGCGTCATCGTCAGCGCCGACCGCGACCTGCTCGTCACGCTGGGCATCGGCTTCGCGCTGCTCGTGCTGCTGCAGGTCGGCATGGGCCTGCTGCGCTCATGGGCGGTGATGATCCTGTCGGCCTCGCTCAACCTGCAGTGGCTCTCCAACGTCTTCTCGCACCTCCTGCGGCTGCCGCTGGCCTGGTTCGAGAAACGCCATCTCGGCGACATCTGGTCGCGCTTCTCCAGCGTCCAGGAGATCCAGAAAACGCTGACCGGCAGCTTCATCGAGGCCGTGCTGGACGGCCTCATGGTCCTGCTCACGCTGGCGATGATGGTGCTCTACAGCGGCCGCCTCACGGCGGTCGCGCTCACCGCGGTGGCCGGCTACGCGCTGCTGCGCTGGGCTTGCTTCCGGCCGCTGCGCGACGCGCAGGAAGAGGCGCTGACCCACGAGGCGCGCCAGAGCAGCCACTTCCTCGAATCGCTGCGCGGCGCGCAGGCGATCAAGCTCTTCAACGCGCAGGCCGATCGCGGCGCGCGTTTCGCCAACCTGGTCGTCGAGCAGATGAACGCCTCGCTCACCGGCCGCAAGCTCGAGCTCGGCATGACGCAGGGCAACAAGCTGCTGTTCGGGCTCGAGCGCGTCGCCATCGTCGCGCTGGGCGCGATGCTCGTGCTGGACAAGGAACTCTCCGTCGGCATGCTGTTCGCGTTCCTCGCCTACAAGGACCAGTTCAGCCAACGCATCGCCGGCCTGATCGACAAGGTCGTCGCGCTCAAGATGCTGCGCCTGCAGGGCGAGCGCCTGGCTGACATCGTCCTCACCGCGCCGGAGGCCGACCTGGACGCGCCCGGCCGCGCGGTGCCGCGCGAGGCGCCGCTGGAGCTCGACGGCCTGCGCTTCCGTTACGCCGACGGCGAGCCGGAGGTCATTGCCGGCTGCTCACTGCGCATCGAGCCTGGCGAATCGGTCGCCATCGTCGGCCCGTCGGGCTGCGGCAAGACCACGCTGATGAAGCTCATGCTGGGCATCCACGCGCCGCAGCACGGCGAGATCCGCATCGGTGGCGTCGCCCTCGCCCAGCTGGGCACCAATGCCTGGCGCGAGCGCATCGGCACGGTCATGCAGGACGACCAGCTCTTCGCCGGCAGCATCGCCGACAACATCAGCTTCTTCGACCTCAACGTCGATCCTGACTGGGTCCGCGAATGCGCGCGACTGGCCTGCGTCCTGGAGGACATCGAGGCCATGCCGATGCGTTTCCAGACGCTGATCGGCGACATGGGCTCGAGCCTGTCCGGCGGCCAGCGCCAGCGCATCCTGCTGGCCCGAGCGCTCTACAAGCGCCCGCAGTTCCTGTTCCTGGACGAGGCGACGAGCGCGCTCGACGTCGAGCGCGAGCGCCTCGTCAACGCCAGCCTGCGCCAGCTCTCGCTGACGCGCATCGTCATCGCGCACCGCCCCGAAACCATCGCCGCCGCCCAACGCGTCGTCAGCCTGCAAGGCGGCCGCGTCGTGCAGGACCTGCGCTCGGTCCAGCACCGCTGACCCAACCGACAACCCCACGCCCCCACCCCCTGCCACGCCTCACGGCATCAGCGAGTGTCACGCGCACGCGGTGTCAGCGAGCGTCTGTGGGGCCGGAATGATGCGGGGGGTTCCCGGACGGGACGCCCCCCGCGTCGTGGAGAGCCCGCGCTTGGCCAACCGCAGTCGCCCTCCCGAGGGCACCCCAATTGGCCCCCCGGAGGGGTCACAGAAGCCCCCTCAATCGGGCTTGATCTTCGCCCGTGCCACCACCTGCTTCCAGCGCTGCTGTTCCTGCGCAATGAACGCCGCGAATTGCGCCGGCGTATTGCCGATCGGTTCCGCCGCATCGTGGCTGAGGCGCTCCTTCGCAGAAACCGATCGGATGGCCTTCGCCGATTCCACGGCGAGTTTGTCCGTGTTTGCCGCCGCGAGATTGGCCGGCGCGCACAGCCCGTACCACTGGGTCATTTCGAAGCCTGGATAGCCTTGCTCGGCGACGGTTGGCACGTCGGGCAATTGGGGCAGGCGTTCCTTCGAGCCGGTAGCCAGGCAGCGCAGCTTCCCGGCCTTGATGAATTGAAGGATGGCCGGCGCGCCGACCGACGCGGCCTCGAGCCGTCCCGCCAGCAGGTCGGTCAATTGCGGGCCGGTGCCGCGGTACGGAACGTGGAGGATGAACAGGTCGGCGACCATTTTGAGGTACTCCATCGCCAGGTGCCCCGCGCTGCCGTTACCGGCCGAGCCGTAGCTGAATTTGCCAGGGTTCTTGCGCACCAGCGCGACCCATTCCTTGAGGTTCTTCGCCGGCACGTCGGGATGGACGACGTAGAGGCTGGGCACCTTGGCCAGCAGCGTGATCGGCTTGAAGTCGCGGTTGGGGTCGTAGGGCAGTTTGTCGTAGATGTACGGGTTCACTGCCAGCGTCCCGATGTGGCCGAGGATCAGCGTGTGCTGGTCCTCCGCGCGCGCCACCTCCACCATCGCGATGTTGCCGCCGCCGCCGGGTTTGTTGTCGACGTAGACCGCCTGGCCCAGCGTCTTGCTCAGTTCGGCGGCGGTGGCGCGGGCCACGATCTCGCTGCTGCCGCCGGGCGCGAAGGGCACGACCAGCCGCACGTTGCGCGACGGCCAGGTGGATTGCGCGAAGGCGGGGGCGCTTGCGCCGAGGGTCGTGCCCGTGGCGCCGAGCGCGGCGGATTGGAGGAGGAAGCGGCGGCGGTCCTCGTTCGTGGGGGTCATGCGATGTCTCCGGTCGGTTCTTCTGGAGAGGATGACTCTACGAACACGCGCTTTCAAGGCGCTGTCGGTCCGTCGGCGCCGCGTGAGGGCCTAGGCCGGGGGCGCGGTCTGCTCCTCCATCCAGCCGAGCCAGCGCATCGCCTGCTCCCGGGAGTCGCCGCACATGTCCTCCGATGGCGGCAGCGATCCGCAGACCGAGGGCCGTTCCGGCCGGCCGAAGATCCGGCAGCGCAGCTCGTCGTCGAGCTGGATGCAGCGCACGCCGGCCGGCTTGCCGTCGGGCATGCCGGGGATCGGGCTGCTGATCGACGGGGCGATGCAGCAGGCGGCGCAGTGGGGGCGGCAGTTCATGACGGCGGGATTGTCGCCGCACGCCCTTCGCAGACGCCAACAAGGTCCGCCGCCATCTCCCTGAGGCAGTGACTTATCCACAGCCCCGCGTAAAATCGCGCCCTTCCCTCATCTGAACGCCAGCCGGCTGTCCATCGCCTGGATTCGCGCCTTCCGCGCGCCGCGATGGCCTCGATCGACCGATCGCCGATTCCGCTGGACGCCTTGCCATGCTTTATCCGAAAGAGTTCGACGTGATCGTGGTCGGCGGCGGCCATGCCGGCACCGAGGCCGCACTGGCGGCGGCCCGCATGGGCGTCAGCACGCTGCTGCTGACCCACAACATCGAGACGCTGGGCCAGATGAGTTGCAACCCGTCGATCGGCGGCATCGGCAAGGGCCACCTGGTCAAGGAAGTTGACGCGCTGGGCGGCGCGATGGCCGCGGCGACCGATGAAGGCGGCATCCAGTTCCGCATCCTCAACGGCTCCAAGGGCCCGGCGGTCCGCGCCACCCGCGCGCAGGCGGACCGCATCCTCTACAAGGCCGCCATCCGGCGCCGGCTGGAGAACCAGCCCAATTTGATGCTGTTCCAGCAGGCCGTCGACGACCTGATGGTCGAGGGGGACCGCGTCGTCGGCGCGGTCACCCAGTCGGGCCTGCGCTTCCGCGCCCGGGCGGTCGTGCTGACCGCCGGCACCTTCCTCGACGGCCGGATCCACATCGGCCTGGACAACTATGCTGCCGGTCGCGCCGGCGACCCGCCGGCCGTGTCGCTGTCCGGCCGGCTCAAGGAATTGAAGCTGCCCCAAGGCCGTTTGAAAACCGGCACCCCGCCGCGACTGGACGGTCGCACCATCGATTTTTCCAAGTGCGCCGAACAGCCCGGCGACCTGGACCCGGCGCCGGTATTCAGCTTCATGGGCAGCGCCGCGCAGCATCCGCAGCAGTTGCCCTGCTGGATCACCCACACCAATGCCCGCACCCACGAGATCATCCGCTCCGGCTTCGACCGCAGTCCGATGTTCACCGGCGTGATCGAGGGCGTGGGTCCGCGCTACTGCCCGTCCATCGAGGACAAGATCAACCGCTTCGCAGACAAGGACTCGCACCAGATTTTTCTGGAGCCCGAAGGCCTGACGACGCACGAGTTCTACCCGAATGGGATCTCGACCTCCCTGCCCTTCGACATCCAGTTGGCGGCCGTCCAATCCATCCCCGGACTCGAAAACGCGCACATCCTGCGCCCGGGCTATGCAATCGAGTACGACTACTTCGATCCGCGCGAGTTGAAGTCCAGTTTCGAGACGCGGGCCATTGGTGGCCTGTTCTTCGCCGGCCAGATCAACGGCACCACCGGCTATGAGGAAGCTGCCGCTCAGGGGCTGTTCGCCGGGCTGAACGCGGCGCTGCAGGTTCAAGGCAGGGACGCCTGGCTGCCCAGCCGCGACCAGGCCTATCTCGGCGTGCTGGTCGACGACCTGATCACCAAGGGCGTCACCGAGCCCTACCGGATGTTCACGAGTCGCGCCGAGTTCCGGCTCCAACTCCGCGAGGACAACGCCGACATGCGGCTGACCGAAGCGGGGCGGCAACTGGGCCTGGTGGACGACGCCCGTTGGGATGCCTTCAACCGCAAGCGTGATGCTGTTTCACGTGAAACAGAGAAGCTGAAGTCGACCTGGGTGCATCCGAACATCCTGCCGGCCGCCGACGCAGAGCGCCTCGTCGGCAAGCCACTCGAGCGCGAGTACAACCTGATCGACCTGCTTCGCCGCCCCGGCGTCACCTTCGACACCATCGCTGAAGTGGCTGCAATTGCACGCCCGGAAGCCGGCGTGTCGCGCGCCGCGCTGGCCGCGTCCGTCGGCGCGGACTTGAGCGATGCGGTGGTCGAGCAGATCGAAATCAGCGTCAAGTACGCCGGCTATATCAGCAAGCAGCAGGAGGACGTCGCCCGCGCCTCCAACTACGAGCACCTGAAGCTGCCCGAAGACCTGGACTACGGCTTGGTCACCGCCCTCTCCTTCGAGGCCAGACAAAAGCTGAACAAGCATCGTCCCGAAACCCTGGGCCAAGCTTCGCGCATCTCGGGCATCACACCGGCGGCGATTTCGCTGCTGCTGATCCACCTGCGCAAGGGCCGCTTCAAGGGATTTACCGACCAGGATGCAGCCGCCGAATCGGCCGCCGCCTGATTCATCCCTTCCCACGTTCCGATCCTGAATCGACCGACCACGCCGTTGATGACCGACCTCGACCTGCGCTCCCGACTTGCCGCCGCCGCCCAGACCATGGCGCTCGGTCTGAACGACCAGCAACTGGATCAGCTGATCGCCTACCTACAGCTGCTGTCGAAGTGGAACAAGGTCTACAACCTGACGGCCGTCCGGGATCCGGAAGCGATGCTCACCCAGCACCTGGTCGATAGCCTCAGCCTGATTTCGCCCCTGCGCCGCCATGCCGCCGGCCAGCCGCTTCGCCTGATGGACGTCGGCAGCGGTGGCGGCTTGCCTGGCGTGGTGATCGCGATCTGCGATCCGAGCATCGATGTGACCTGCGTCGACACCGTCGGCAAGAAGGCATTCTTCATCGCTCAGGTCGCGGCGGAAATCGGCCTGCCCAATCTGCATGCAGAGCACTCCCGCGTGGAGCAGCTGAAGACGGCGCCGTTCGACGTCATCACCTCGCGGGCTTTCGCCTCGTTGGCGGATTTCACCGAGTGGACCCGCATGCACCTGAAGCCCGGCGCCGTGTGGGCAGCCATGAAGGGGCAGCAACCGGTCGAGGAGCTTGCTGAACTCCGTCAACGGGCCCCGGACCTGAGCGTGTTTCACGTGGAACAGCTGATCGTGCCCGGGCTTGACGCCCAGCGCTGCCTGCTCTGGATTCGCCCCATTGGGGCGGAAGCGACATCCGCAGCCTGAGGTCGCCCTCTCCCGGCGACTCTGCGTCGCCGACCCTTGCGCCAGCGGTTAAGCTGCGCCCTCTCCCGAGTTCGTTCTCCCAGCATTCATGGCCAAGATCTTTTGCGTTGCGAACCAAAAAGGTGGCGTCGGCAAGACGACCACCACCGTGAATCTGGCCGCCGGCCTGGCCAAGGTCGGCCAGCGCGTGCTGGTGGTCGACCTGGATCCGCAGGGCAACGCGACGATGGGATCGGGCATCGACAAGCGCGCCCTCGCCCTCACCGTCTACGACGTGCTGCTGGAATCGGCCACCATCGCCGAAGCCCGGCAGCGCAGCGAGAAGGCGGGCTATGACGTGCTGGGCGCCAACCGGGAACTGGCGGGCGCCGAGGTGGAGCTCGTCGAATTGGAACGCCGCGAGCAGCGCCTGAAGACCGCGCTGGCCGCCGCCGCGCAGGATTACGACTTCGTCCTGATCGACTGCCCGCCCTCGTTGTCCATGCTGACGCTCAACGGCCTGTGCTCGGCTCACGGCGTGGTCGTGCCGATGCAGTGCGAGTACTTCGCGTTGGAAGGCCTGACCGACCTGGTCAATACGATCAAGCAGATCCACGCCAACCTGAACCCGGACCTGCAGATCATCGGCCTGCTGCGCGTGATGTTTGATCCGCGCATCACGCTGCAGCAGCAGGTGAGCGAGCAGCTGAAGGCGCACTTCGGCGAGAAGGTCTTCGACACCGTCATTCCCCGCAATGTCCGTCTTGCCGAGGCGCCCAGTTACGGTCTGCCCGGCGTGGTCTTCGATGGCGGCTCCAAGGGTGCGCATGCCTTCATCGACTTCGCCAAGGAAATGGTGAAGCGCGTCGGCGGCATGCGCTGAGCGCGTCCCATCGATGTCGCCGGAACTGGAAGCCCTCGCCCGCCGCGCCGAACTGGCCGGCCTCAACGCAGCGTCGGCGCCACGTGAAGCCCAGGTGGAGGGGTGGCTGCTGCGCTTGTCGCCGGGCAAGGCCAAGCGGTCTCGCTGCGTGAACCCACTCGCGGGGGGATCGCTTCCCCTGGAAGAGCTGTTGCGCCGCTGCCGTGTCAGCTTCGAGCAGGCCGGGTTGCCGCTGATCCTGCGCCTCACCCCGTTCAGCCAACCGGACGACCTCGACGACCGCCTCGCCGCGATGCACTGGCATCGCTTCGATCCGGCCGACGTGATGGTGCTGCCGTCCCTGGACGGCTTCGGCGAGCCTGGTTCGTCGGAGCGGCTGACGCCGCTTTCCGCAGCCGACTACGCCGCGCTGATCGGCGCGCTGCGCCGCTCCAGCGTCGAGGAGATCACCGGCCATGCGCGGCGCCTCGAAGAAGCCAGCGTGCGTCACCAGGCCTTCAAGCTGGAACGCGATGGCGTGCTGCTCGCCTGCGGCCAGGTGGCCATCGATCCCGGGCCGGCCGGCACCTCGGTGGGCGGCATGGCGGGACTCTTCGACATCTTCACGCCCGAGGACCAACGCGGTCGCGGGCACGGCCATCGGCTCTGTGCCGCGCTCCTGGCCCAGGCGCGCCTGCAGGGCGCCACGACGGCCTATCTCCAGGTCGGCGCCGAGAACGACGCCGCGCAACGCCTCTATGCCCGCCTGGGCTTCCTGCAGGCCTACCGCTACCACTACCGCAGCGACGATCCCCGCGCTTGGGCCTGAGCGCCCTCGTCTCGCGGCGGCGAGGCTCAGTCGCGCGCTTGCCAGACCTTCAGCAAGGTGTGCCGGGTGAAGCCCGGCACGAAGTCGTGGACGTGGCTGATGCAGGCGTAGCCGAGGTGCTCGTAGAGCTCGGCGACCTCGTCCAGCAAGGTTTCGATCAGCGCATCGACGCAGCCGCGCTGCAGGGCCAGCGCCTCGAGCTGGCGCAGGCAGTCGCCGCCCAAGCCTTGGCCGCGGTGGTCGGCCTCGACCCACAGGTAGCTGATGTAGAGCCGCTGGAACTCCGTGCGGCCAAAGCCGCCGGCGATCAGCACGTCGCCGTCATAGAGCGCCACCGCGATGTCGCGGGCGTCGCTGCCCTGGGTCTGCTGGCGTCCGTGGGTGATGACGCCGTCGCGGATGGTGTCCAGGTCAGCCTGCGGAACGGCGCCATCCCGGCGCCATTCGCGGCTGGCGATCCGCGTCGGATCCGCCATCAGATGCTGTTGAGGTCCGGACCGGTCAGGCCCAGCGATTCGTCGACGCCCAGGTGCACGTTCATGCTCTGCACTGCGGCGCCGCTGGCGCCCTTGCCCAGGTTGTCCAGACGCGCCATGACGAGGATCTGCTGCTCGCTGCCAAAGACGAAAAGGTCGACGTTGTTGGTGTCGTTGCAGGCCTGCACGTCGAAGAAGCCACCCGCCAGCGTGTCCGGGTCGCGCAGCGGTTTCACGTGGACGAAGCGTTCGCCCTCGTAATGCGCAGCCAGCGCGTCGCGGACCTGCTGCGGCGTCGTGCCGGCGCGCAGCTGGCTCAGGTGCAGCGGCACCGTGACGGCCAAGCCCTTGTAGAAGTTGGAGACGATCGGCATGAACACCGGCGCCTGCTTCAGGCCGGTGTGGGCCATCATCTCCGGCAGATGCTTGTGGGCCAGGCCCAGCGCGTAAGGACGCGGCGCCGTCAGCTTCGGCTGACCGCCGGCCTCGTACTCCGCGATCATCGACTTGCCGCCGCCGGAGTAGCCGGTGATGGAGGTCGCGGTCACCAGCGCGTCGGGCGACAGCAGGCCGGCATCGACCAGCGGGCGCACCGCCAGGATGAAGGCGCTCGCATGGCAGCCGGGGTTGGCGATGCGTTTCGATTCGCGGATCGCGGCGCGCTGGCCCTTGGCCAGTTCCGGCAGGCCGAAGGCCCACCCCGGCGCGGTGCGGTGCGCGGTGCTGGCGTCGATCAGGCAGGTCTTGGGATTGGTCACCATCGCCGCCGCCTCGCGCGAGGCGGCGTCCGGCAGGCAGAGGAAGGCGACGTCGGCGGCGTTCAGCAGCCGGGCGCGCTCGTCGGGATCCTTGCGCTTGTCGGCGTCGATGCGCAGTACCTCGATGTCGGCGCGCTGCGCCAGATATTCATTGATGCGCAGGCCGGTCGTGCCTTCCTGCCCGTCGACATACACCGCGTACTTCATCGCCGCTCCTGCAAAATCCGCTGCCGCCGAGGCCCTTCCCCGATGGCGCCAAAGAAAGCGCGAAGCATAAGGCCAACAGATGTCACAGCATGCCCTTCCCTCGAATGACCTCGACGATCCCCTTTTGGCGGGTCCGGTCTACCTGCTTCCGGGTTGGTTGAATTCCGATCCCGACCATTGGCAGAGCGAGTGGCAACGCCGCCATGGCGACACGCGTGTCGAACAGGACGACTGGGAATGGCCACGCCGCGGCGACTGGATGGCGCGCCTGGACGAGGTGCTCCAGCAGGATGCGCGCCTGGTCGAACGACCCGCGCTGCTGGTCGCGCACAGCCTGGGCTGCCAGCTGGTGGCGGCCTGGGCCGACCACTCCAGCCACACGCGCCTGGTGGCCGGCGCGCTGCTGGTCGCGCCGCCCGACACCGAGCGCGAGGACACCCCGCCCCAGCTGCACAACTGGCGGCCCATCCGCCGCCCGCGCCTGCCGTTCCCGGCGATCGTGGTCGCCTCCACCGACGACCCTTTCTGCCGCCCTGAACGCGCTGCCGGCATGGCCGCGGACTGGGGTGCCGAATTCGTCCTGGCGGGCCCGCTCGGCCACCTGAACGCGGCGTCCGGACTCGGCGCCTGGCCCGAAGGGCGGGCGATGCTGCAGCGCCTCGCCCGCTGAAGCACCCGGTCGGCCGCGAGCCTCCCCCGCAAGGCGGTCGGCGGGGGCCGTCGGAAGAGCGAAGGAATCACGGAGAATCGCGCCCCATGGCGACAAAGAAACCCAAGGGCCTGGGCATGGGCCTGGAGGCCCTGCTGGGCCCCAAAGTGAGCGACGCACCGGCGGTGCGCGAAGGCGAACCCGGCGTGCTGCCGCTGGCGCAGATGCAGGCCGGCAAGTACCAGCCGCGCACCCGCATGGACGAGGGCTCGCTGTACGAGCTGGCCGAGAGCATCAAGGCGCAAGGGATCATGCAACCGATCCTGGTGCGCCCGATCGCGCCCCAGGGCGCGGTCCGCTACGAGATCATCGCCGGCGAACGGCGCTTCCGCGCCGCCAGGCTGGCCGGGCTGGCCGAGGTGCCGGTGCTGGTCAAGCCGGTGCCGGACGAGGCCGCCGCGGCGATGGCGCTGATCGAGAACATCCAGCGCGAGGACCTCAACGCGCTGGAAGAGGCGCAGGGCCTGAAGCGGTTGGTCGACGAGTTCGGCCTGACCCATGACCAGGCGGCGCAGGCGGTGGGCCGTTCGCGCAGCGCGGCGTCCAACCTGCTGCGCCTGCTCAACCTGGCCGAGCCGGTCCAGAACATGCTGATGGCCGGCGACATCGACATGGGCCATGCCCGCGCGCTGCTGGCGCTCGACGGGGCCCACCAGATCACCAGCGCGACCGAGATCGCCGCCAAGAAGCTCAGCGTGCGCGAGGCCGAGAAGCTGGTCCAGCGCCAGCAGGGCGCGGGCCGCCAGGCCCCGCTGCTGCGCGTGAAGTCGGACAAGAGCCGCGACGTGCTGCGCCTCGAGGAAGAGCTGTCCGACCTGCTGACGGCGCAGGTCGAGATCCGCGTCCGCAAGAAGACCAAGCGCGGCGAACAGGGCGAGGTGGCGATCAGCTTCGGCTCGCTCGACGAATTGAACGGCTTGCTGCAAAAGCTGCGTCCGCCAGGCGCGGAGGAGTGAGCGCGGACGGGCCGCGTTGCGCGCCGGTCCGCCGACTAATCCATGAGGATGGCACGCGGGATGCGTGCTGTCTTCTTCGTACTTCCCACAGGTGCCCCACACACGGGGGGGCGTCAACGGCAGTGCTTCACAGACGTTGCACGAGGGAGTACAACGGGGTCACGTCTTGCTATCGCGCATCGCTCTCGATGGGCGTAGCATGGCCTCCAAAGCCGCGCCGCCCTTGAGGTTGTCGATCGCGATCCGCGACAGGGCGAAGGACTTTGGGCCAGCATGGGCTGGCCGTTTGCTGAATGCTTGCTGAGCTCGGAAAGCTCTGATGACGCCTTGAGTCATGGACGTCGCCAGAACTTCCTGGACGATGCGAGGTCCGTGGTCACACCTGGACGCGCGTCGCCTCCCTACGAACTACTCCGGAGGTCAGCATGGATGTGATCAGCCATTTCGCGGCTCGTTATGAACGCAGCAAGGTCGAGGAACTCACGCTGGAGGAGTACCTGGACGAGTGCAAGCGCAACCCCCTTGCCTACGCCACCGCGGCCGAGCGCATGCTCAAGGCGATCGGCGAGCCCCAGATGCTGGACACGCGCAACGACCCGCGGCTGTCCCGCATCTTCCAGAACAAGGTCATCAAGATCTATCCCGCCTTCGCCGAGTTCTTCGGCATGGAGGACGCGATCGAGCAGGTCGTGAGCTACTTCCGGCATGCCGCGCAGGGGCTGGAGGAAAAGAAGCAGATCCTCTATCTGCTCGGGCCGGTGGGCGGCGGCAAGAGCTCGATCGCCGAGCGCCTGAAGCAGCTCATGGAGCACGTGCCCTTCTACGCGCTGAAGGACAGCCCGGTGAACGAAAGCCCGCTCGGGCTGTTCGACCCGGTCGAGGACGGCCCGCTGCTCGAGCGCGAGTACGGCATCCCGCGTCGCTACCTCAATCGCATCCTGAGCCCCTGGGCGGTCAAGCGCCTGGACGAATACGGCGGCGACATCCGCAAGTTCAAGGTCATCAAGCGGCTGCCCAGCGTGCTCAAGCAGGTCGGCGTGGCCAAGACCGAGCCCGGTGACGAGAACAACCAGGACATCAGCTCGCTGGTGGGCAAGGTCGACATCCGCAAGCTCGAGACCTACGCGCAGGACGACCCCGATGCCTACAGCTATTCCGGTGGCCTGTGCCTGGCCAACCAGGGGCTGCTGGAGTTCGTCGAGATGTTCAAGGCGCCGATCAAGGTGCTGCACCCGCTGCTGACGGCGACCCAGGAAGGCAACTTCAAGGGCACCGAGGGCTTCGGCGCGATCCCCTTCGACGGCATCGTGCTCGCCCACAGCAACGAGAGCGAATGGAAGAGCTTCCGCAACAACAAGAACAACGAGGCCTTCCTCGACCGCATCTACATCGTCAAGGTGCCCTACTGCCTGCGCGTCAGCGAGGAAGTGAAGATCTACGAGAAGCTGATCCGCAACTCCTCGCTGGCCGAGGCCAAGTGCGCGCCCGGCACGCTGAAGATGATGGCGCAGTTCGCGGTGCTCACGCGGCTGAAGGATCCGGAGAACTCCAGCGCCTTCAGCAAGATGCAGATCTATGACGGCGAGAACCTGAAGGACACCGACCCCAAGGCCAAGTCCATCCAGGAGTACCGCGACTACGCCGGCGTCGACGAAGGCATGGCCGGCATCTCCACGCGCTTCGCGTACAAGATCCTGTCGAAGGTCTTCAACTTCGACTCGACCGAGGTGGCGGCCAATCCGGTCCACCTGATGTACGTGCTGGAGCAGCAGATCGAGCGCGAGCAGTTCCCTCAGGAAGCTGAACAGAAATTCGTCGGCTTCATCAAGGAGGTGCTTGCGCCGAGGTATGCCGAGTTCATCGGCAAGGAGATCCAGACCGCCTACCTCGAGAGCTACAGCGAGTACGGCCAGAACATCTTCGACCGCTACGTCACCTACGCCGACTACTGGATCCAGGACCAGGAGTACCGCGACACCGACACCGGCGAGGTATTCGACCGCTCCGCGCTGAACGCGGAACTCGAGAAGATCGAGAAGCCCGCGGGCATCAGCAATCCCAAGGACTTCCGCAACGAGATCGTGAACTTCGTGCTGCGGGCGCGGGCCAACAACGCCGGCAAGAACCCGACGTGGACCAGCTACGAGAAGCTGCGCACGGTGATCGAGAAGAAGATGTTCTCCAACACCGAAGAGCTGCTGCCGGTGATCAGCTTCAATGCCAAGGCCAGCGCCGACGAGGCCAAGAAGCATGAGAACTTCGTGCAGCGCATGGTCGACAAGGGCTACACGCCCAAGCAGGTCCGGCTGCTGTGCGAGTGGTACCTGCGCGTGCGGAAGTCGAGCTGAGCCGAACGGACGCCACCGGAAAGGTCCCTACATGACAGGCCTTCAACAGATCATCGATCGGCGGCTGTCGGGCAAGAACAAGTCGATCGGGAATCGGGAGCGCTTCCTGCGCCGCTACAAGGACCAGATCCGCGAGGCGGTGCGGCGGGCGGTCGACAAGCGCGGCATCCGGGACATGGAGCGCGGCGAGGACGTGCACATCCCCAAACGCGACCTGAGCGAGCCGGTCTTCAGCCACGGCGAGGGCGGCATCCGCGAGGTGGTGCGGCCCGGCAACACCGAGCACATCAAGGGCGACCGCATCGGCAAGCCGCAGGGCGGCCAGGGCGGCGGCGGCGGGTCGCAGGCGAGCGACTCCGGCGAGGGCGAGGACGACTTCGTCTTCCACCTCAGCAAGGAGGAGTTCATGCAGGTCTTCTTCGAGGACCTGGCGCTGCCCAACCTGGCGCGCACCACGCTCGCCGAGACGCCCGAGTACAAGACCGTGCGCGCCGGCTACGTCACCGACGGCACGCCGACCAACCTGCATGTGGTGCGCTCGATGCGCGGGGCGCTGGGGCGCCGCATCGCGCTGGGCATGGAGAAGCGGCGCGAGCTGCATGAGCTCGAAGCCCGGCTGCAGACGCTCACGCAGGAAGAGGACGCGCGCAAGCCGGAGGTCCAGGCGCTGATCGCGGAGACCGAGGCCCGCATCGTGCTGCTGCGCCAGCGCCTGTCCAACATCCCCTTCCTGGACCCGATCGACCTGCGCTTCCGCAACCGCATCAAGGTGCCGCAGCCGACCACGCGGGCGGTGATGTTCTGCCTGATGGACGTGTCGGGCTCGATGGACGAGAGCCGCAAGGACCTGGCCAAGCGCTTCTTCATCCTGCTCTACCTGTTCCTGACGCGGCATTACGAGAAGATCGAGGTCGTCTTCATCCGCCACCACACGCAGGCGCAGGAAGTCGACGAGCAGAACTTCTTCCACGCCACGGAGACGGGCGGCACGGTGGTGTCCTCGGCGCTGGTCCTGATGGAAGAGATCATCCGGGCGCGATACCCCTCCGGCGACTGGAACATCTACGGCGCGCAGGCCAGCGACGGCGACAACTGGCATCACGACAGCGGCCGCTGCCGCGAGCTGCTGGCCGACAAGATCCTGCCGCTTTGCCGCTACTACGCCTACGTGCAGGTGGCGGAAGCCGAGCAGAACCTGTGGGAGGAGTACGCGAAGCTCGAGGAGGACGTGCCTCACTTCGCGATGCGCAAGGCGGTCGAGGTCGCGCAGATCTACCCGGTCTTCCGCGACCTGTTCAAGAAGGAAGGGGCGGCCGCGTGAGCGCGACGCCGGAGGACAGCACCATGAGCAGTCTCGAGAACCGTCGCCAGGTGGGCGTGGGCGTGGGCGCGAACGAGTACGGCGGTCGCCGCGTGCGCGCGCCGCTGACGAAGATGCGGCCCCTGGAGAAGCGGCCCGACCGGCCGCTCGAGTCGCCCAGCGACTGGACCTTCGACCTGATCGAGCAGTACCACGAGGTGATCCGCCAGACCGCGGAGCGCTACGGCCTGGACACCTACCCGAACCAGCTGGAGGTCATCACCGCCGAGCAGATGATGGACGCCTACGCGTCGGTCGGCATGCCGGTGAACTACCGGCACTGGAGCTATGGCAAGGAGTTCATCTCGACCGAGCGCCACTACAAGCGCGGCCAGATGGGCCTGGCCTACGAGATCGTCATCAACTCCGACCCGTGCATCGCCTACCTGATGGAGGAGAACACGATGGCGATGCAGGCGCTGGTGATCGCGCATGCCTGCTACGGCCACAACAGCTTCTTCAAGAACAACTACCTGTTCCGGATGTGGACCGATGCGTCGTCGATCATCGACTACCTGGTCTACGCGAAGAACTATGTCGCCGACTGCGAGCAGCGCCACGGGCTCGATGCGGTGGAGTCGACGCTGGACTCCTGCCATGCGCTGATGAACCACGGCGTGGACCGCTACCGCCGCCCGGCCAAGCTGTCACTGGCCCAGGAGCAGGCGATGCGCAAGGACCGCGAGTCCTACGCCCAGCAGCAGGTCAACGACATGTGGCGCACCCTGCCGCGCCGGCCCGAGGACGAGGCCAAGGCGGAAGAGAAGCGGCGCTTCCCCGACGAGCCGCAGGAGAACCTGCTGTACTTCATCGAGAAGAACGCGCCGCTGCTGGAGCCCTGGCAGCGGGAGATCGTCCGCATCGTCCGCAAGATCGCGCAGTACTTCTACCCGCAGCGACAGACCCAGGTGATGAACGAGGGCTGGGCCACCTTCTGGCATCACAAGCTGCTGAACACGATGTACGACGACGGTTATCTGTCGGACGGGATGATGATCGAGTGGCTCAAGTCCCACACCAACGTGGTGGCCCAGCCGCCGATGGCGCAGCTCAATCCGTATGCGCTGGGCTTCGCGATGTACACCGACATCAAGCGCATCTGCGAGCATCCCACCGATGAAGACCGCGAGTGGTTCCCGGCGATCGCCGGCAGCGACTGGCTGCCGACGCTGGATCACGCGATGCGCAACTTCAAGGACGAGAGCTTCATCGCGCAGTACCTGAGCCCGAAGATGATGCGCGACTTCCGGCTGTTCTCGATCCTGGACGATGAGCATCAGGCGGAGTACGAGATCTCCGCGATCCACGACGAGCAGGGTTACCAGCACGTGCGCCAGACCCTGTCCCGGCAGTACGACCTGTCCACGCGGGAGCCCAACATCCAGGTCTGGAACGTGAACCTCAGAGGCGACCGCTCATTGACCCTGCGCCACCAGCAGCACCTGGACCGCCCGCTGCACGACGACGCCCAGGAAGTGCTCAAGCATGTGGCGCGCCTGTGGGGCTTCGGCGTCCACCTGGAGAGCGTCAATGCGCGCGGCGATGTCACGCGCCGGTGGAGCGTGCCGGCACCGCAGCATTGATCAGGCGAAGACCTTCCCCGGATTCATGATGTCGTTCGGATCGAGCGCCCGCTTGAGCGCTCGCATCTGATCGACCGCGCCCTCCCCGGCCTCCTGGAGCAGGAAGCCCTGCTTGTGCAGGCCGATGCCGTGCTCGCCGGTGCAGGTGCCTTCGAGCGCGATCGCGCGCGCCACCATCCGCGCGCTCAGCGCCTCGGCGGTTGCGCGTTCAGCGGGAATGGTGGGATCGATCAGGTAACCCATGTGGAAATTGCCGTCGCCGACGTGGCCGACGATGAAGTACGGTAGCCCGCTCGCTTCGACTTCCTCCACCGACGCATTGATCGACTCCGCCAGGCGCGAGATCGGCACGCAGGTATCGGTTGTCACCGCGCGGCAGCCGGGCTTCATCTGCAGCGCGGACAGGTAGGCGTGATGCCGGGCCGTCCACAAGCGCGTGCGCTCCTCCGGCGTGGTCGCCCACTCGAAGCCGGTGCCGCCGTGCTCGGCGGCGATCTCCTGCACAGTGGCCGCCTGCTCCGCCACGCCAGCGTCGGAGCCGTGGAACTCCATCAGCAGCATCGGCGCCTCGCGCAGCGTGAGCTTGTCATGGCGGTTGACCGCCCGCACCGCATGAGCATCAAGCAGCTCGCAACGCGCGATCGGCACGCCCATCTGGATGATCGCGATCGTGGTCCGGACCGCGGCATCGATCGATTCGAACGAGCAGACCGCCGCCGACACCGCCTCCGGCAGCGGGTACAGCCGCAGCGTGATTTCGCAGATCGCGCCCAGCGTGCCCTCGCTGCCGACGTACAGGCGCGTGAGGTCGTAACCGGCGCTGCTCTTGCGCGCGCGGGAGCCGGTGCGAATCAGTCGCCCGTCCGGCGTCGCGACCGTCAGCCCGAGCACGTTCTCCTTCATCGTGCCGTAGCGCACCGCATTCGTGCCGCTGGCCCGCGTGGCCGACATGCCGCCGATCGATGCATCCGCGCCGGGGTCGATCGGGAAGAACAGTCCCTGGTGCCGGATCTCCGTATTGAGCTGGTTGCGCGTGACGCCGGCCTGCACGGTCACCGTCAGGTCCTCGGCGTTGACGCTGAGGAGGCGCTTCATCCGCGACAGGTCCAGGCTCACGCCGCCCTGCACCGCCAGCAGGTGGCCTTCGAGCGAGGTTCCGGCGCCGTAGGGGATCACCGGCACGCGATGCGCGTTGGCCAGGGCCAGCACCGCGGCGACCTCGTCGTTGCTTTCGGCGAAGACGACCGCCTCCGGCGGCGGCACGTCGAAGGGCGATTCGTCGCGACCATGCTGCTCGCGCAGGGCCATCGCAGTGCTGCAGCGGTCGCCGAAGCGCGCCTTCAGCGCCTCCAGCATCGCCGCCGGCATCGCGCGCGGGGCGTAGACCGGCTGGTGCGGCGCGCCGGGGTCTCCCTGGTCGTCACCGAGTTCTCGAGGCGCGTTCATCGTGGTCTCCTGGTGCCGCCGTTCCCGGATCGGCAGCACCGATCGGCCGGCGGGTCATCGCTCGTCGATGCGATGGATTCTAGGAAGACGCGTCGCTGCATTCACTTGCATCGTCCCGCTTGCGCCGCGACCCGCACAGTGACAGCATGAACGGATCGCGCGCCTGGTCGCGCGCCACGAGGAGTCCGCCATGTCCCACCTGTGGTTATGGACGATCTGGGCCCTGCTGCTGGCGCTGGTGGTGCTGGCCACCCTGCGCATGGATTGGCTGAGGGTCTGGTGGATGGATCAGCTGCGCCACCTGCCCGGCGACGCTGCCGACGAGGACATCGATCCCGGACAGCCTGCCCGCGGCCACCTCGAACCTGGCGGCCGTCAGCCGGCGCCGCATGTGCCCCGGCCGGTCGGCATCCCGAGACACACCGTGCACGACGTGCATGGCCATGCCGCCGCCATGTCGCACCATCGCCCGGTCTTCCATCGCAGCGGCAGCCGCAACTGACCGCCTTCCCGGTCGAGTTGCGGCAAGATGCCGGGTTTGCACTTCCGCAGCCCGCGCGGCATCCGCCATGGCCAATCGACTTTCCCAGATCGCGACCCGCACCGGCGACGACGGCACCACCGGCCTCGGCGACGGCACCCGCGTCCCCAAGGACCACCTGCGCATCCAGGCGATGGGCGATGTGGACGAACTGAATTCCCAGATCGGCGTGCTGCTGGCCGAGCCGCTGCCCGACGAGGTGCGCGAACTGCTGGTCACCATCCAGCATGAGCTGTTCAACCTGGGCGGCGAGCTGTGCATGCCGGGCTACAGCCTGCTCAAGGAAGCGGCGGTGCTCCACCTCGACCAGGCGCTGGCCGACCACAACGCCGCCCTGCCCCGCCTGGCGGAGTTCATCCTGCCGGCTGGCACCCGCAGCGCGGCGATCGCGCATGTCTGCCGCACCATCGCCCGCCGCGCCGAACGGGCGGTGGTCACGCTGGCCGCGAACGAGGCCGTCAACGCCACGCCGCGGCACTACCTGAACCGGTTGTCGGATTTGCTGTTCGTGCTGGCGCGGGTTCTCAATCGCGCCAACCTCGACGGCAAGGGGGGTGATGACGTCTATTGGAAGAGCGAGCGGTTGGCGCGCTATGAGGCGCAGGAGGCTCAAGAGGCTCAGGAAGACCGCGGACAGGGGTGAGGGCTCAGGCAAGGGCAGCTGCAGCAGCGGTAAGGCGCTTCGCGTAAGCCTCCCGCAGCGCTGGCGGCGACAGCACGTCGACCTGGCCGGCATGGCGCAGCAGGTCCATCAGCAGTTCCGTCGCGTCCACGAAGGGCAGTTCCAACTGCCAGCGTCCATCGGACAACCATTCGCTGCGCTGGGACGGATGCCATTCCTCGCTCGACACCCACGCGGCGATCTGCGCGCTGAACACCACCGTCGCCCATTGCGGATCGCCACCCGCGAAGATCCCGTAGCCCTGGTCCAGTTCCCCTTCGAGCTCTTTCAACGGCAGGCTGCGCGCGGCCTGCCCTTCGAGGACTTCCGCATCCTCCATCGCGTCGAGCGCGAACCGTCTCAGCCCATCGCTGGCGTGGCACCACGCGTCCAGGTACCAGGTATTGCGGTAATGCACCAGGCGCTGCGGTGACACCACGCGCTCGCTGACCGAGCCGCCTCCCGCTCCCCGCTTGCGATAACGCAGCCGCAGCCGCTGGCGCTTCACGACCGCGCTGCCCACGGTCTCGAAATGCTCCGACGGCACTCGGCGCCGCGCCGTCGAGATCAGCTTGATCCGCCGCGTCATTTCCTGCGCTTCGGCGGCATCGCCGCCCAGCATGCCGGTGAGCTTGTCCAGCATCGGCTGCAGGTGCCGGCTCAGCAGGCCGTTCTCGTCGAGGCCGGCCATCATCTGATGCATGGTGAGCAGCGCGTGCAGCTCCTTCTCGCTGAACCAGACGCCCGGCAGCTCATGCCGCTGACCCCGCCATTGCTGCCCGAAGCGATAGCCGTTCTCCGTGGCGTCGTATTCGATCGGCGCATCCATCCGCTCGCGCAGGTACTGCAGGTCGCGCTTGAGCGTTGCCGGCGACACCTCCAGCAGCTCGCGCATCTCCGCGAAGCTCACGCAGCCGCGGCTGCGGATCAGCATCTCGATCTTGTAGAAGCGCTCGGTGCGATCCATGCGGGGGGCCTCCTGACAGATTTAGGTGGGTCAGCCCCGACTTTCTACTGACCAATTTCGGGGTGGCTCATTCTATGAGCTACCCAACTTGAATACTTGATCCCAAGCCTGAAGCAGTAGCCGCAGGCCACCCGGTATCCCAGTCTTCAAGGAGCAGCCCATGGTCGCCACGATCCACCGCAACGCCGACGACATCACCCTCCAGCAACTGGCCCTGCCGATGACGGCCGCCGACACGCTGGAGGACCGGAAGGACGAAGCCGGCGCGTCGAGCCATGAGCGCGTCGGCTTCGAACTGGGCTGGGACTATGCCCATCACGGCTTGACGCCACCGGTGGAGCAGCTGTTCCGCCAGTCGCCGCTGCAGCAGGGATGGCAACTGGGACGCTCGACCTTCGGTGCCCGCACGCTGAAGTCTCATCGGCACACGCAGCTGTGGCTCTCGCTGCGCTTGCATGCCTGGCAGCGCGGCCGCAGCTTCGAAACCCTGCTGGTCACGCCCAACTACCTGCAGCAGCTGGACACCAGCCATTGCCCGGTCAGCCGCCTGCCGTTCAGCGACGAAGCGGACCACCCGCAGCGCCGCTCGATCGACCGGGTCCGTGACGACGCCGGTTATGCGGCTGGCAACCTGGCGCTGATGAGCCACGCCGCCAACGTCGCGAAACTGGACCGCGGCTGGCAGCAATGCTGGGCCATGGGCCAGAGCCTGCGCCAGGGCCCGATGACGATGGCCGGCGGTTTGAACGCCGAGGCCTGGGAACGGATGGCGATCCTGGCGAGCTTCGTCACGCCGATGGCGCACGAGCTGGCCGCGCAACTGCCGATGCTGGTGCTGCCGCCCAATCGGCTGCGCCTGTTCAACCCCGTCCAGGCGCTGCAGGCGCTGGTGACGCGCCAATTGGCGACGCCCGGCTGGAGCCAGCGGCTGACTCGCCTGGAGGCGCTGATGGCCACGCAGCAGCGCGCGGATTTCTCGAAGTTCGTGCTGGCGCTGGTGCCGCGCGTGCTGCGCTGCCAGTCGCTCACCGATCCGATGGAGATCCGCTGGGCTCTGGAAGACGCGTGGCGCGATCCGCTGCTGCAGAAGCGCTGGACGCACTTCGCGCAACAACTGACCCCCGAGCAAGCCGAACAACTGGTGCAGCGTGCCGCGAAGAAGCAGCTGAGCAACGTTCGCGTGCAGAGCCACGCCGCGCCGACCGACGGCTGGGCACTCGAGCGTCAGGGATTCCGCGCGGCGGCGTGAGAGGCGGCCCGAGGGCGGTGGGCCTCAGCCGGGCAGTCCGACGTGCAGCTTCTCCAGACCGCCGTTCTGGTCCTGCAACGCGACGTGATAACCGCGCTCGATGAACCAGTGAGCCCAGTTGCGGGCGAGGGTCTTCTCCGGCAACCAGGGGCCGGTGCGGTCGAGGTGGACGCGATTGCCGCGGCGTTCATAGAACACCACGCGCCACATGTTGGCAGGGATGCGGTCTTGGAAGCTGGCCATATGCGACCGCGGAATCTAGCAAAGCAGCAGGTCGCGTTGGGAGGGGGGCAACACCTGGAACCATGCGGACATCGGCTGAACCGTGCAGAGTTGCCGCGCGGCCTGGCTTCGACTGTTCGCAGACCATTCCGCGAGCACCGCATCGTCGCTGAGCAGCAGTGAGGCCTCGCCTTGCAGCGCCAGTTCAACGAGGGCCTGGGCGTCCTCCGGCATACCAGCCAGACGCGCTTGCCGCTGCGGCTTCACGACCTGCGCATACGGCAGGAAATCAGCCAGCAGTTCCTGCTGCTGCGCCGCGGACAGCCGCAGCTTCGGATAGGCCAGCGCGCGCATCAGCGTCGATGCGAGCCCGGGACTGACCAGCGGGCGCAGCACGCCCTGCTGCCAGGCGCGACGCAGGCCCAGCGATTCGCCGCCGGACCTCAGCAAGGCATGCAGGATCAGGGCGGGATCGATGACGACGAGCACCGACGCCGCCGGCTTCGATCGACGGCTCATGCGGACTTGCGGGTCTTCTTGCCGGCGGCCTGTTTCGCGGCCGGGGACTTCGCAGTTCTCGCCGGCTTTTTCGCCGCCACTTTTGCCGCCGCTTTCGCAGCCGGCCTGGCGGCCTTGGACGCGAAGGCGATCGCCTGCGCGACCACCTCGTCACCGAGCTCGAGTTCCGCCAGCTTGGCCCGCACCGCATCGCCGCGCTGGATGCGCACCGGCGTCAACAGCACCTGGCCAGCCTGCAGCTGGACCTCGAAGTACTGCACTGGACCGAGCTTCTCGGTGACGCTTTTCGGCAGGGTGAGCTGGTTCTTGGACGTCAGCTTCGCCAGCACGGCTCAGACCAGCGAGCGCTGTAGGCGCAGTTGCTCCAGCGGCTTGCCCTCGACGTCCACCGCCTTGACGCTGTCCGACTCGGCGCGGAAGCCGGCGATCTCGAAGAAGCGCATCGCGCGCTCGTTGTTCCTGTAGGTCCAGAGCGTGACGCGGGTGCAGCCCTCTTCCTGCAAACCTTCCTGCGCCGCCTCGACCAGCGCCTGGCCGACGCCCTTGTCCCAGTGGGACGGTGCCGCGTACATGGCCCAGATCTCGCCCGTCGTCGACGGCGTGCCCTTGTCGCGCGAACGGTCGAAGCCGACGAAGCCCATGACCTCGTTGTCCAGGTGCGCGACCAGCACCTGCGGCTCGCACATGTTGATGGCCTCGCGCCAGTAGGCCTGGCGCTGGGCGACGGACAACCCGTTGAGGGCGGTGTCGGGCCAGAACGCCTTGTACGCGTCCTGAGCGGAACTCACCTGGATCTGGGCGATGGCCTTGGCATCACGCAGCGTGGCCGGGCGAATCTGAATACTCGACATACCTTGAGAACAAACGCAATTCAGGAAAGGGCGGGATTGTCCCAGCCAATGCGGCGAAACGGGCACCTTGACAGCAAATGTTTTGCTGACCTTTGATCGCCGGACGCAGCGTCGACGGGACGAGGCGCCCGAACGTCACCACATCCGAACTTCAGACCAGCGACGCCTGCAGATGCCGACGGAAATCGCGCGCGAAACCGGTGGCCGCCTTGTGCCATTGCGGCCGCGCGACCGCCTGCAAGCGCAGCAGCAGTTCGTGCTCGACGGACAACTCGCCAAGGAACTCGGCAAGTTCGGTGCCGATGTCGCGCTGCATGCGCTGCACCAGCTGGGCGGTGGTCATCGCATCGGCGAGCGCTCGGTGCGCGCGGCCGTTGTCGGGCAGGCTGTGGAATTTGGCCAGCGTGCCGAGCTTGCAGTTCGGCGACTCCGGATAAAGCCGCCGAGCCAGCTTCACGGTACAGGCGAACTCCGGCGCGATGCGGGGCGCGGCTTCCGCGCGGTCCAGTTCGTGCAGCCAGAAGCCGCGATCGAAACCCGCGTTGTGCGCGACGAAGCCGCAGCCGGCGGTGAACTCGGCGACCTCGCGCATGACGCGGGCCGCGTCGGGGGCGTCCTCCAGCATCTCGTTGCTGATGCCGGTGAGGCGCTCAATCATCGGCGGGATCCAGGCGCCGGTGTTCATCAGGCTCTGGTACTGGCCGACGATCTCGCCGTCGCGCAGCAGCACGACGCCGATCTCGGTGGCGCGTCCCCCACCCTGCGGCGAATGGCCGGTGGTCTCGAAGTCGATGACGGCGATCGTGCGTTTCATGCGGTCGGTGCGGGGTACTTCTTCGCGTTCATCGCGATCTTGCGGTCGACCGCCGCCGGCACGTCGATGCCGGCGCGGTCCGCGATCTGCAGCAGGTACATCAGCACGTCGGCCACTTCCTCGCCAAGGTAGCGATGCTCGTCGGGCGACAGCTGCTGCGACTCCTCGGCCGTCTTCCACTGGAAGATCTCGACGAGCTCGGCCGACTCCACCACCAGCGCCATGGCCAGGTTCTTCGGCGTGAGGTAGGGGTCCCAGTCGCGGGCCGCGGCGAATTCGCGCAGCCGTCGTTGCAGGTCGGCAATGTCCATGGGTCGGCAGTGTGCAAGTCCGGCGTCGCCCGCTCAAGCGGCCTGTGCGCAGGAAGCGCCCCACAGCAACGCCGGGACGAAATTTCCTGCCTCTCTTTTCAACATCAAGGTTTTATATATCTCTCTGGTCGTCTTAGTAGAGGGCTGTAGTTTCTGTGGACAAGTCGATATTTCTCTTTGGAACCAACGACTTGTCGGCATCCAAACCCTGTGCGTGGAGGGCCGGTTTGGCATTGCATGAACCGACAACAAGACCGGGCGGACCCTCTCCGGCTGTGGAGAAGGCCCCGGTTGCCAGAAAGTTTTCCACAGCGTTGTTGGCTTTACAGCCCGCCCTCGGATGCGCTAGCGAGCGCCGAACTGGGGACAACTGCCGCCCGTTCCTGGCATCGCGTCAATCGATCCCGACCACCTTGTGCATCTGGATCGACAGCTTCCACTGCGGATGCGCCATGCAATACGCGACGGCCTCGCGGGTGTTCTGCTTCTGCAGGATCGAGTCCATCGGCTGCAGGAAGAAGTGGTCGAAGTCCAGGTCGGCGAAGCGCTCGGGCAAGGCCAGCGGCTGTGGATAAACCAGCTTCAGCTCGTTGCCCCGGGTCAGCACGAGTTCGGCGTCCGCCTTGGGACTGACGCAGATCCAGTCCAGCCCCTCGGGCGCTGGCTGGGTGCCGTTGGTCTCGACGGCGATCTCGAACCCCAAGGCCTTCAGCGCGGTGATGAGCGGCCCGTCGAGCTGCAGCAGCGGTTCGCCGCCGGTGCAGACGACGTAGGGCGTGCCGGTCTTGCGGCCATCGGCGTCTTTGGGCCACTGCGCGTCGATCGCCTCCGCGAGCGCATCGGCGGAAGCGAACTTCCCGCCACCCTGCCCGTCGGTGCCGACGAAGTCGGTGTCGCAGAAGCTGCAGACGGCCTTCTCGCGGTCCTGCTCGCGACCGGACCACAGGTTGCAGCCGGCGAAGCGGCAGAACACGGCCGCGCGGCCGGCCTGGGCGCCCTCGCCTTGCAGCGTGTAGAACATTTCCTTGACGGCGTAGGTCATACCGGGATCAGCTCCTCGAACGGACCGTGGCTGACGATGACGCCGCTGCCGCGGGTCTCGTAGAGGTCGACGCGCTCCAGCGGCGGCAACTGGGCCTTGGCCTGGCGCAGCACCCACGCGGCCAGGCTGGCGGTGTCGGCGTCCGGCAATCCGGCCAGCTCATGCAGCGGATGGTGGTCCATGGCCTTGAAGATGGGACCGAACAGCAGCTTCACGTCGCTGAAGTCCATCGCCCAGCCGAAGACCTGGTCCAGCGCGGCGCTCAGGTGCAGTCGGAGCGTGAAGGTGTGGCCATGGATGCCGGCCAGCGGATGGTCCGCCGGCGCCCGGTTGAGCTGCACCGCGCTGTCGAGGGTGAATTCCTTCCAGATCCGGTAGCGCTCGCCGTCGAAGTTCGCACCGCTGGAGCCGGTCTCGTACACCGTCACCCAGCTCAGTTCCGGCAACTGCGGCTTGAGCCGCGCCCAGAGCCAGGACGAGATCAGCTCGCTGGTCGGATTGGACAGACCTTCGATCTCATTGAGGCAGCGGTAGTTCAGCTGCGCATGGAACGGCGCCCAGAGCTCGTCGAGGTGGTCGTAGTCGATGCTCAGGTCGCGCTCGCCGAGGTCCTGGTTGGCATGCAGGATCAGCTCGAAGCCATGACCATGCATGCGGCCGCACTTGTGGCCCATCGGGACATTGGGCAGCTGGTGGGCGGCCTGGAAGCGATAACGGCGCCAGACATGGGCATGGCCATTGGCGTCCAGGTCCACGCCCGAGTTCGAGGTGCTCTGGATGCCGACCTGGGTGATGCCAGGCACCTGGAATTCGGATTCGAGGCGCTGACGGATCCAACGGGCGATGTTCTCGTCGGTCGGCTGCGGGATGTGCGTGTTCAGCAGCCCATGGTCCAGCGGGGCGATGCAGCGCTCGAGGCAGTCGCGCAATGCGCTGACTTCAGCGCCGGGAAACGGGGCCCAGCCGGCGGGAAGCTCGGCGCGGATGGTGGCCAGGTAGCTGTGGCCATGCAGGCCGCGCGAGCGGTGGCCGGGGGGCAGCGCGTCGATCTGGCAGGCCGACTCGAAGCCGGCCGAAGCGGTGAAAAGGGAAGCAGGAAAAGCAGACATCCCGACAGTGTGACACGCCCGGTTTTCTTATCTCCTTGTGTTGAATATCTCTTTGGTCGTATTGGTAGGTGTTGGCCGGTTTCTGTGGACAACCACCGTTTCCCCTGGCCCGACAAGGACTTGCGACCGGCGCAACGGTGTGGGCCGGACCCGGGGCAACAGCGGGATGGCGAGACAACAACTTCCGGCGCGCCCACGCCGCTGTGGACAAGCGCCGAGTTGTTCAAGCGCCATCCCCAGGCTTGTGCACAGGTCCGTTCTCAAGACCGGATCGTCCGTCAGGACGAAAAAAAGCCCCGCTATCGCGGGGCGCTGACCACGAGGCCGGGTTCAAGGGCTCAGGGCTTGTCCGGCCAGATCGACCGCAGCAGCTGCGCCAGACGCGCGCCGCCCTTGATGACGTTCTCGCGGGTCTGTTCCAGGCTGCGGGCTTCATAACCGGCCGGCGGCGTGCCCATCCAGCGGGGGCCGCGCAAGCTCTGCTGGCGGGCGCCGAAACTCATGCCCTCGAAGGCCTCCTTCGCGCCGATCAGCGATTCACTTGCCCACAGCACCGGCCAGTCGTCCGGATTCCCCGCCGTCGGCGGCACGGCCTTGGCGAGCGCCGGCATCGCGGCCAGCTGCTCGGCGCTCAGGCGCCCGGGCAGGCCGTCCCAGTAGCTGTGCAGGTTGCCGCCCGGCGTGCCGTCCGGACGCGGCATCGTGATCGCATTGCCGCCGACCGTGTGCGTCAGCGCATCCGCGCCCTGCCGGTCCGGGTCATAGGGCTTGCCGTCGGCGTCCAGGTAGAGCGAGCCCATGTGCAGCGGCTGGTGCATGTCGCCCAGCGCGTGGACCACCAGCGCCAGCGCCTCGCGCTCGTTGAAATCCATCGGCGGCGTCTGCCGGCCGGTCTTGAGCACGAGGATCGCGGCCTTCAGCGCCGGCACGATGTCGTGGTCGCTGGTTCCGATCGCGCCCGGCACATAGCGGCCTCGCTGGATCGCGACGTTGGCGTAGTGGTACTGCTTGTTGCAGGATTCCTCGCCCGGCTTGGGTCCGCATTGCTCGAAATTGCGCTTCACGTAGTCGCGCATCCGGGCCTCTTCCTCGGCGTTGTTCTCGAAGACCGCGCACTCGGGAAAGCGGCCGGTCACGGCGTACTTGAAGTCGTTGCCGGTGTCGATGCCCTTCACGCAGTCGTCCCAGACGGCGATGTCGCGCAGCGAGACCGGTCCGAGGATGCGCTGGACCTCGGCTTCGGCGCGATGACCCTTGATCAGCTGGGCGGCGATGTCGCCGACCGCGTTGTGGCCGGCGGCGCCGAAGCCGAAGGCGGAGCCGCAGCAGGCGGCGAGCAGCGACAGCGCGGCGATGCCGCGCGCGAAGGAAGTGGTCATGACAGGAACCCGTGTCGGACGATGCGCCGGCGGTGCGCCGGCAAGGGATCGCGGATTGTGCATGGCGCCTTGTGACGGACATCAACGGAGATCCCCGGGGTCCGGGGCTTATGCGCCGGCCGCATGTCCATGGGCAAAGCGCTTCGTTCGGCAAATGAAGGGCGCTGCCTAAGCTGATCGTCACCTTTTCAGGAGCCCCTCGCATGACCATCACCGCCATCAATGTCCGCAACCAGTTCCGCGGCACCATCAAGGAGATCGTCGAAGGACCGGTCGTGTCCGAGGTCGACGTGCAGACCGCCGGTGGACTGATCGTCACCTCGGTGATCACGACGCGCTCGGTCAAGGAACTCCAGTTGACGGTCGGCAAGGAAGTCGTCGCGCTGGTGAAGTCCACCGAGGTGTCGATCGCGACCCTCTGACGCGCGCTGTCCGCATCGACCCCGCAGGAGACCGCCATGGCGCTCTACCCTCACCGCTCCGCGCAGCACAACGGCAGCGCCGAGCCGCGGCTGCTGATCATCCCCGGCCTGCACGACAGCGGGCCGGCGCACTGGCAGAGCTGGCTCGAGCAGCAGTACCGTGACGCCCACCGGGTGCGGCAGCGGGACTTCAGCCAGCCCGACCTGGAGCGCTGGTCGGACCGCATCCACGCGCGGATCGACAGCGCCGGCCCCGGCGAATGGATCGCCGTGGCGCACAGCTTCGGCTGCCTGGCGCTGGCGCATCACCTGCAGCGCCATCCCGATTCGCCGGTGCGCGAGGCCTTGCTGGTCGCCCCCGCCGAGCCCGACAAGTTCGGCCTGGCGGAGAGCCTGCCGCACCAGCGGCTGGGCCGGCCGACGGCGCTGATCGCGAGCCAGAACGATCCCTGGATGAGCGCCTCCAGCGCGCTGCGCTGGGCGACGCGCTGGGGCAGCAGCTACAGCAACATCGGTCTGGTGGGCCACATCAACAGCGAATCGGGCTTCGGCCCCTTCCCGCTGGCCAAGCGCTGGGTCGAGGCCGCCCGGGCCCGCGCCGCGCGCGAGCGCCGACCGGCGCGGGCCAGCATCCTGGAGTGGTCGTTCTCGGTCTGATCGGGTGGGCCGGCTTCAAACGAGGCTTGAAATAGGTTCAACGGTTGACCCGTTCATTGAAAGTCGGCCCGGCGGAACACTGCGTCCCGTCTCCACCGATTGTCTGAACGAGGACTCCATGAACCGCCATCCTTCGAAGCCATCCGCCCGCTCCCACTCGATCCATCGCGCCGCGACCGCACTGGCCGGCGCGCTGACTTTCGCGCTCGCTGCCGTCCCCGCCCTGTCTGCCCGCGCGGCGACCCCCGGAGAGCTCGAAGTCGTCGCCGAACTCCCGATCCGTCCCGGCAACGTGGCGCCCGGGCCCGGGGGCCGACTGTTCGCTACCGTGCATCCGCTGGGCGCGCCCGCCGCGGCGCAGTTGATCGAGATCACCGGCCGGGATAGCTTCAAGCCCTGGCCGTCCACCGAGCTCCAGCGTGGCACGTCGACCGCCAGCGACGATCGCATCGACACGCCGCTGGGCATCATCGGCGACGGCCTCGGCCGCATCTGGATCGTCGACATGGGCCTGAACCTTGGAAAGACCCGGCTCTGGGCCTTCGAGGCCGAATCGGGCCGGCAGGTCCAGCGCATCGAGTTGCCGCCGGAGATCGCGCCCAAAGGCAGCTTCGTGCAGGACCTGGTCGTCGACGACCGCGCGGGCTGGGTCTATCTGGCCGACATCGCCAACCCGGGCCTGATCGCCGTCGAGATCGCGACCGGTCGTGCCCGCCGCTTCGGCGGTCACGCCGCGCTGCAGGCCGAGCCGCAGGCGCGGATGGTCATCGGCGGCCGGCCGATCCAGTTCCAGGGCAAGCCGGCGAATGTCGCGGTCAATCCGATCACGCTCTCGGCCGATCGCGAGACGCTGTTCTTCGGCGCGATGAACGGTCGCAGCTGGTACTCGGTGCCGGCGCGGCTGCTGCGCACCGGCGTCCCGGACGCCGAGACCGCCGCGGCGATCCGCCGCGTTGGCCCGAAACCAGTCTCCGACGGCGCCGCGACCGACGCGAGCGGACGCCACTTCTTCACCAACGTCAACGAGGGCGGCATCGACCGCCTCGGTACCGATGGCAAGCTCGTCCCGCTGGTGCGCGACGCACGGCTGGACTGGCCCGACAGCGTCCATGTGGGCGACTCGTCCTGGCTCTACATCTCGGTGAACCAGCTGTACAAGACGCCGGCCTTCACCGGCGGGCGGGACGAAGGCAAGCCGCCTTACCGGATCATGCGGGTGTGGGCAGGCGACACGGCGCGCTGAGCCCCCGCGCCGGGACCCTGCGCTGACACGCCGGGCCGAGGTCCCGGGGAATCCCTGTCAGGGGCGAGGAGTCTCGCGCCGGACACGATCCAGGGCTATGGTCCGTCTCCCATTCGTGCATGAATCCAGGAGACACCGATGCCCTTCACCCTCCGCCTGCACCGCGTCCTGAAGGCGCCGCCGGAGCGCGTCTATCGCGCGTTCACCGACCCGGCGGCGATGTGCAAATGGCTGCCGCCGCATGGCTTCACCGGCACCATGCACCACATGGAACCGAAGGTCGGCGGCAGCTGGCGCATGTCCTTCACCAACCTCTCGGCCGGAGCAACCCACACCTTTGGCGGGAACTACCTGGAGCTGCAGCCCGGCAAGCGGCTCCGCTACACCAGCAAGTTCGACGACCCCAACCTGCCGGGGGAAATGACCACCACGGTGGAGCTGTCGCAGGTCTTCTGCGGGACCGAGATGCAGATCACCCAGGAAGGCATCCCGGACGTGATCCCGTCGCAGGCCTGCCATCTGGGATGGCAGGAGTCGCTGGCGCTGCTCACCCAGTTGGTCGAGCCGGACATTCCGAACGGCTGATTCCGAACGGCTGATCGGTGGCTCGATCGGGCGGCCCGATGGGGCCTCCCTGGTTTTGCCTGTTTTGCCTGTTTTTCTGCCCCTCTGATTTTTTGGAGCGCCGGCGCTGCCCGGCGTCGGGTTGCGGCTGTCAGGGCTTGTCAGGCTCTCCTCATTTTTTTCGCCGTCGCCCAGGGTCCTCTCCTGCGTTTCGCCAAGCGCGGGCTCTCCACAGGGCATGGGGGATCCCTCCTGGACCCCCAAGCCCTGTTCCGGCCCCAGCCGCGCTCGTGGTCGTCGACGTCGTGGCCGAGAGAATGACTCGGGGGCGTCACGGATCGAGCGAATCCAGGATCACAGGGACACCGGATTCTTCGAATCCAGGGAGTAAGGAAACAAGGAAGCCGACGCCTTGTGAGGGTCGGCCCCATTCCCTAGCATCGCGCCCATGCGTCTTTTCCGACTCGCCATCGCGCCAGCACTCGCAGCGATCACCCTTGCGGCCCTCACGAGCGCGTCGCTCGCCGCGCCACCCTCGGATCGCGCCGCCACCGATGAAGTCCAGGTCCGGTTGATCAGCGACAGCACCCAGGTCGCGCCCGGCCAGACCCTGCTGCTGGCGCTCGAGCAGAAGATCGCACCCCACTGGCACACCTACTGGAAAAACCCCGGCGACTCCGGCCAGCCCACCAGCATCGAATGGAAGCTGCCCCAAGGCGCCACCGCCAGCGACATCCTCTGGCCCGCCCCCAAGCGTTTCGATGTCGGCCCCATCACCAATTACGGCTACGAGGACCGGGTCGTCCTCCTGACTGAAATCCGCCTGCCGCAAGGCCTGACCCCCGGCTCCACCGCGACGATCGGCGCCGAAGCCACCTGGCTGGTCTGCCGCGAGGAATGCATCCCGCAACAGGCGACGCTGTCGCTCTCCCTGCCGGTGGGGCCCACGGCCAAGCCTTCGCTCGAGCACAGCGCGCTTGCCGTGGCTCGAGCCGCGCTGCCCGGTCCGGCGCCCTTTGCCGCCGTCGCGCGGCTCGAAGGCCGGGACCTGATCGTGAGCTGGCCGTTCACAGGTGCCGGCGGCGCCTCAGCCAGAGAGGCCCATCAGGCGCTGTTCCTGCCGGAGGCCTGGGGACGCATCCAGCATGCGGCGAAGCCCCAACTGGATCGCGATGGCCAGCAGTGGCGGCTGCGCATGCCGGTTGGCGATGAGCCGCCTTCAGCCGGCAAGCCGCTGGACGGCCTGCTGCTGATCGACGGCCAGGCCTGGGCGGTCAGACTGCCCGTCAGCGGGAGCCTGGACACGGGTGGCGGGACCTTGTCGTCCAACACGGCCAATGCGACGAACGCGACGAACGCCGGGAACGTCGCCAATGCGACCAATCCCGCGACTTCGCCCGCCGCGACAACGACGAAGACCCCAGGCGCCACCGCAACCGCCACCGCCGGTGCCGGTGCCGTTGAGGCCGCTGGTCTCGGCCTGTGGGCCGCGATGGGCTTGGCGCTGATCGGCGGCCTGATCCTCAACCTGATGCCCTGCGTGTTTCCGGTGCTGGCCATCAAGGCGTTGGGCTTTCTGCACGGCAGCGCATCCACGCATCGCCGTCAGGGGCTGGCCTATACCGCCGGTGTGCTGGCCGCATTCGCCGCGCTCGGCGCGGTGCTGCTGGCCCTGCGCGGCGCCGGCACGGGCGTGGGATGGGGCTTCCAGTTCCAGTCGCCGCTGTTCGTGCTGCTGCTCGCCTGGCTGATGTTCGTGCTCGGCCTGTCGTTGGCCGGGCTGCTGTCGATCGGCGCTGGTTTCGCCGGTGTCGGACAGGGCCTCGCGGAGAAGCCGGGTCTCAGCGGCAGCTTCTTCACCGGCGTGCTGGCGACCGTCGTGGCGACGCCATGCACCGCGCCCTTCATGGGCGCTGCCATGGCCTACGCGCTGGCGCAGCCGGCCGTGGAGCTGATGGCGGTGTTCCTCGCGTTAGGTCTGGGGCTCGCGCTGCCCTACCTCGCGCTGGCCTGGTGGCCGGCGTTGCAGCGCCGCATGCCTCGGCCCGGGCCCTGGATGGACCTGCTCAAGCAGGCGCTCGCCTTCCCGATGTTTGCCGCGGCGATCTGGCTGGTGTGGGTGATCGCGCAGCAGGCCGGACCGATGGGCGTGCTGGTGGCGCTGGCCGGCATGGGTCTGCTGGCGCTGGCCGCGTGGATCCGCACAGTGAGTCGTCACGCGACGCCGCGTTGGCGGTGGACGGGCGCGGGCGCCGCCTTGGCTGCCGTCGTCGCCGCGGCGGCGCTGGTGCCGACGCTAGGCACGGTGGTCGGCGAGGACGTCGCACGCGCCGGCGGCTCGGGCAGCACGAGCGGTCCGTCGGCGAGCGCCGATCACGAGCCGTATTCGCCGGAGCGCCTGGCCCAGCTGCGCGCGCAGGGCAAGCCGGTGTTCGTGAACCTGACCGCGTCGTGGTGCATCACCTGCCTGGTCAACGAGCGCGTGGCCCTGTCCACCGACGAGGTGCGCGAGGCCTTCGTGCGCGAAGGCGTGACCTACCTGAAGGGCGACTGGACGCGCCAGGACCCGCGCATCACCGAGCTGCTGAAGCAGCACGATCGCAGCGGCGTGCCGCTCTACCTGTTCTATCCGGCCGGCACCGGCAACGACGCCCAGGTGCTGCCGCAACTGCTCACGCCGGGCATCGTTACCACCGCGCTGCGTGGCGGTGCCGCCTGAGCGAGCTTCCCGATCGATCCCCCGGATCCGATCAACCCTCGGCTTCGATTTCATCCCTGGAGACTGCAACATGACCCGCTCGATGACCTCCAAGACCCCTTTCCTGCGTGGCCTGCTGTCGCGCCGCACCGTGCTGGCCGGCGCCGCGACGACGGTGCTGCTGGCCACCGGCGGCCTGGCCCGAGCCCAGGCGCAGCTGGACCAGCCCGCGCCCGCGTTCACCGCGACGACGGCCGAAGGCAAGACCGTCTCGCTCGACAGCTACAAGGGCAAGACCGTCGTGCTGGAGTGGACCAACCACGATTGCCCCTTCGTGAAGAAGCACTACGGCAGCGGCAACATTCCCGCGCTGCAGAAGGAGGCGACGGCGCAAGGCGTCGTGTGGCTGCAGGTGATCTCGTCGGCGCCGGGCCAGCAGGGCCATGTGGACGGGCCGACCGCGCTCAAGCTGAACAAGGACCGCGGCGCCGCGCCGACGCAGGTGCTGCTGGACCCGAGCGGCCAGATCGGCAAGAGCTACGGCGCGCAGACCTCGCCCCACCTGTTCATCGTCAATCCGCAGGGCGTGCTGGTCTACAAGGGCGGCATCGACAGCATCGCCACCGCCAAGGTCGACGACATCCCCAAGGCGGATCCCTACGTGAAGACCGCGCTGGGCGAACTGGCCGCCGGCAAGAAGATCACGCACGCCAGCACCAAGCCCTACGGCTGCTCGATCAAGTACGGCAGCTGACGCGGCGATCGGCGCGCCGCGCGCCGATCTGTCGCTTTCTTCCGTTTCCGGCCGCATTCGTCGCGGTACTGGCGCCGACGCGACGCGGTGCCGGGCCGGTCTCCCGTTACAGTCCGTCGACAACCGAGAGCGGACGGGATGACGGACAGACGAGCGTGGGAGGCGGCCGATCCAGAGGCCTGGCAGGCGGAGCGGACGATCCATCAGGGTCAGCGGAGCGAGGTCCTCCAGGTCGGCGACGGCCGGGGCGGGCGGGCGCTGCTCAAGCGCCTGCGCGACGCCCGGCCGGACGCGGCCGCCATCGCCCGGCTGCGCCGCGAATATGAACTGGCCCAGCGCCTGGATCCCGCCTTCGTGCTGCGACCGCGCGCGCTGGTCGAGCATGACCAGCGTCCCGCGCTGTTGCTGCCCGAGCTGGAAGGCGAGACGCTGCGGCAGCGCCTGCGGCGCGGCACGCTGGACAACGACGCGCTGATCCGGATCGCGCTGGATCTGGTGGAGGCGCTGCAGCACCTGCATGGCCAGGGTCTGATCCATCGCAACCTCGGGCCCGGCCAGGTGCTGCTGCTGCCTGGCGCGGGCCGCGAGGCCGGCCGGACGCTGATCGCGGACCTCGGCCTGGCCGCCGAGATCGAGCGCGAACGGCCGCTGGTCCAGCGCGCCGAGCTGATCGAAGCCTCGCTGGCGACGTTGGCGCCCGAGCTGACCGGCCGGATGAGCCGCGATGTCGACTACCGCGCGGACTTCTACAGCCTCGGCGCCACGCTGCTGGAGGCGCTAACCGGCGCGCCGCCCTTCAGCGTCGACGATCCGGCGCGGGCGGTGCATGCGCACCTGGCGCTCGCCGCGCCGATGGCGACCAGCCGCAATCACCAGGTCTTCGCGCCGCTGGCGCAGGTCGTCGCCCACTGCCTGCACAAGGAGCCCGAAAGCCGCTACCAGAGCCATCAGGCCCTGCGCCAGGATTTGCAGCTTTGCCAGGCGGCGCTGGCACAGGGCCGCGACCTGCCCGGCTTCGAACCCGGCCATGGCGATGCCGCCGTGCGCTTCCAGCCCAGTGGCCGGCTCTACGGTCGCGAGTCGGCGCAGGCGCAGCTCGGGCAGGCCTTCGACGAAGCCGCGTCGGGCCTGGCCGGCGGGCCGGGGCTGGTGGCCGTGGCAGGCTTCTCCGGCATCGGCAAGACCGCGCTGGTGCTGGCCGCGCAGCGCAGCCTGCTGGCCCAGCGCGGCCACTTCGCCGCCGCCAAGTTCAACCAGTACGGCCAGGACCGGCCCTACGGTCCGCTGCTGCACCTGCTGCAGCAGCGCGCGGCGCAGGTGCTGTCGCTGCCCGATGAACATCAATCGAGCTGGCGCGATCGCCTGCGGGAGCGCCTGGGCGCGAATGCCGCGCTGCTCGCGCAGGCGCTGCCGGAGATGGCGCCGCTGCTGACGCCGGACGCGCCGCTGGTGCCGGTGGGCCCGGCGGAGGCGGAGAACCGCTTCCTGCGCAGCATCAGCCAGGGTTTCGCGGCGCTCGCGCGCGAGGGCGAGCCGCAGACGCTGTTCCTCGATGACTGGCAATGGGCCGACCGCGCGTCGCGCCGGCTGCTGCGCGAATGCCTGAACGACGCGACGCTGCGCCACACCCTGTTCGTCATCGCCTACCGGGACAACGAGACTCCGCCCGGCCATCCGATCGCGCAGGAACTGACGGAACTGCGCCAGCAGCTCGGCGAGCGCTTCACGCCCTTGCGCGTCGGACCGCTGGGCCTGGACGACACGCGGCGCCTGCTCGCGGACAGCCTGCGTCGCGATCCCGAGGTCGAGGATGCCGGCCTGGATGAACTCGCGCGCCTGTGCCAGACCCGCACCGCCGGCAATCCGTTCTTCCTGCGCCGCCTGCTCGAGGACCTGGTGCGCCGCGGCCTGATCCACTACGACGCCGCGACGCAGCGCTGGGACCATGCGCTCGAACGCATCGCGGCGACGCGCACGGCGGACAACGTCGTCGCGCTGATGCTGCAGCAGCTCGAGCGCCTGCCCGATGCGACGCGCCAGGCGCTGAGCGTGGCGGCGCTGCTGGGCGCGAACTTCGGCCTCGACGGCCTGGCCACCGCGCTGGACGTGCCCGCCGACGCCCTGGCCACCGACCTGCTGCCGGCGCTGCAGGCGCAGCTGCTGGTGCCGGCGAGCGCGCTGTACCGCTACGCCCCGCAGCTGCAGGGACAGGCCAGCGAGGGCGTGCGCTACGCCTTCGCCCATGACCGCGTGCAGGAGGCGGCGCTGCAGCGCATCGCGGCCGACCAGCGGCCGGCGCTGCAACTGCGCATCGGCCGGCTGCTGCGTGACAGCCACCTCGCCGCCCATTCCGAGCTGCCGCTGCCCTACACGGTCCTGCATCACCTGAACGCGTCGCGGCTGCTGCTGTGCGAGCCGGCGCACGAAGCGGAGCGCGAGGCGCTGGCCGCGTTCAACGCGCAGGCCTCGTTCCAGGCGATGGACGCCGCGGCCTTCGAGCCCGCCGCCGACTACGCGGAGCTCGCGCTCGAGCTGGCGCCCCTGGCGCCGCAGCGGGCCGCGTGGCTGCATCACGCGGCGCGTATGGCCTACCTCGCGGGCCGGCCGTCGCGGATGGATGCGCTGCTCGAATCGGCGCTCGCCGATGCCGCGGACAACGCGCAGCGCGCGCGGCTGCTGGAAGTCCGCATGGAGGCCTTCTACGCGCAGGGGCGGCTGGCCGAGACCGTCGACCTGGGACTGGAGCTGTTCCTGCTGCTGGGCGCGGAGCTGCCGCGCGCCGCGGGGCCCGACCCGATGGCGCAGGTCATGGAATTGCTGGCCGGATTGCAGCGCGAGATCGCCGCGATCGGGCTGGACACGCTGGCCGCGCGCGCACCGATGCGCGACGAGCAGCGGCTGCTGCTGATCTCGATCGCCGCCAAGATGACCGCCGCCGCCTACATCGTGCGGCCCGCGCTGCTGCCCTTGCTGACGCTGTTCCAGGTCCGCCTGATGGTGGACCACGGCCATGTGCCGCAGGCGCTGTCGGCGTATTCGGTGCTCGGGCTGATGTGCGCGGAGTTCCTAGGCGACTACCGCTTCGCGCATGACCTGGGCCGCATGTCGACCGAGCTGGTGAGCCGGCACGGCTGGATGCAGGTCTACGCGCATGCGGGCTTCTCCTTTCATGCCTTCCTCAGCCACTGGGTGCAGGGCCTGCGCGTGAGCATGGACGGCCTGATGCAGACGCATCGCAATGGGCTGGAATTCGGCAACCTGCGCCATGCGGGCCTGGGCCTGTACGTGCACGACGCGCATGCCTTCCTGGCCGGCATGCCGCTGCCGGCGCTGGAGGAGCAGCTGGTGACGCACGGCCGGCGCCTGCGCGCGATGCGCCAGCCGGTCGCGGCGGACTACGAGGACGCGCTGCTCGCCCTGGTGCGGACGCTGCAGCAGCCGCGGCTGCCCGAGGACGGCTTCGACGGCCTGGAGGCGTTCGCGCGCACCTATGGCGAGCGTCAGGACCAGACCGGGCTGATGTTCCTGCACGGCTGGCAGGCGGTGCTGCACTTCGTGGCGGACCGGCCGGAGCCCGCGCTGCGGCTGGCGCTCGAAGCGCGCGGCCTGTTCGCGGCCGGCCGCGGCATGCATGCGCAATCGCTGCTGCTGTTCATCGCGGCCTGGGCGGCGCAGCGCGTCGCGCTGGCCGGCGGGGCGCGCGACCAGGCGCTCGAGGACGACGCGCTGCGGCGCCTGCAGCGCTGGCAGGACGCGGGACCGGGACACCTGGCCGATCGCGTCGCGCTGCTGCGGGCGCAGCAGGCGATGCTGGCCGGTGAACCGGACGAGCAGATCGCCGCGGCCCTGGACCGGGCGCTGGCAGCGGCGGAGGGGCGGCAAGGCACGCCGCTCGATGTCGCGGCCGTGCTGCGCGCGCAGGTCGACTGGTGGCGCGAGCGCGATCCAGCGCAGGCCGACCGGGCGCGTCAGCGCCTGCAGCTGGCGTGGAAGGACTGGGGCGTGATCGCGCTCGCCGGCGAGGCGCTGGTGCTCGCGCCCTTGTCCGATGCGCCGGGCAGGTCGGCCGGTGCCACCACCGAGGGCACGGAGATCCGCGCCGATGCCGCCGACCTCAGCACGCTGACCAAGGCGGTGCAGGCCATCAGCAGCCAGCCGGACCTGCCGCGCCTGCTGCGCCGCCTGCTGGAGGTCGTCGCCGAGAACGCCGGCGCGCAGCGCGCGGCGATCGTGCTGGCCAGCGGCACGGCGGGCGCGTCGCGCTGGGTGCTGCAGGCCGAGGCGACCCTGGGCGAGCAGCCCCGGCTGCACCTGTTGGAACAGTTGCCGCTGGAACGCGCCGGCGCGCAACTGCCGCTGGCGCTCATGGCTCGGGTGCTTGGCGACGGGCGACGCGAGCTGATCGTCGACGCGCGGGGCCTGGCGACGATGGAGGACTACTTCCAGCGCCATGCGGCGCCGCCGCGCTCGGTGCTGGCGCTGCCGCTGCTCAAGCAGGGGCAGACGGTGGGCGCGCTCTACCTGGAGAACGCGGCCGCGGCCGGCGTGTTCACCGAGGCGCGGGTGAGTTTCCTGGAGCTGCTCTGCGCCAACGTGGTGAACGCGGTGGACAACGCGCGACTGGTGGCGGAGCTGCAGGAGCTCAACGCCAGCCTGGAGCGCCGCGTGACGCAGCGCACCCGCGAGCTCGCCGACAGCGAGGAGCGCCTGCGCGCCGTGCTGGACCACGCGCCGATCCCGATGGTGGTGACGCGCGAGCGCGATGCGCTGATCGTCTATGCGAATGGCCCGTCGGCCGTCATCGCGGGACGCACGCTGGATGAGCTGGTCGGCAAGCCGGCGATCAGCTTCTACCGCGACCCGGGCGATCGCGAGCGCATGCAGCTCAAGTTCAAGGAGGAAGGCCGTCTGCAGGGCGAGGAGGTCTGCCTGCTGGCGGCCGACGGCGGCGAGCTGTGGATGCTGCTGTCGATGGTGCCGGTCGTGTACGACGGCGAGCCCTCGGTGCTCAGCACGCTGGTCGACTTCACCGACCGCAAGCGGCTGGAGCTCGAGCTGCAGCGGCTGGCGACCACCGATGCCCTGACCGGCGCGGCCAACCGGCGCTGCTTCCTGGACCACGCGGAGGCGGAGGTGGCGCGCAGCCGGCGCTACGGGCTGGAGATGGCGCTGGTGATGATGGACGTCGACCACTTCAAGCGCATCAACGACACGCTGGGCCACGCGCGCGGCGACGCGGCGCTGTGCCGCCTGGTGCAGCTGTGCGCGCAGGTCGTGCGCAAGCAGGACCTGCTGGGACGGCTCGGCGGTGAGGAGTTCGCGCTGCTGCTGCCGCAGACCTCGCTGGCGCATGCGATGCAGTTGGTCGAGCGGCTACGCCATCACATCGAGACCAGCGGCATGGCCTTGCAGCCGGGCCTGCCGCCGGCGTCGCTGACGGCGAGCTTCGGCGTGACGGCCCTGCGCCCCGAGGACCTGCGGGTGGACGAACTGCTCGGCCGCGCCGATCAGGCGCTGTACCGCGCCAAGGACGGCGGACGCAACCGCGTCGAGTACCAGGTCTGATGGGCGGCGGCGGTCCTGAGGTCGCTGCCGGCATCGGCACCGGCATCAGGGATCGATGCGAGAGGGCTTGGCGCGTTCGCGATAGAACGCGTCGAAGCGGGCTGCGTAGTGGGCCTTCGTTTCCGGCGTGAGCCAATGCATCAGGCCCTTGCGCAGGCTGGCGGCGCCTTCGGGGCGGCCGTAGGCCTTGTCGATGCCCCGGATCGCGGCCAGGCCCCAAGGCGTGCGGGGACAGGCGATGCCGGCCATGACCAGCTCACTGGCGCCGTGGATGGGGACGCTGACGAGGTCCGCCGGATGTCCGGCCATGACCAGCGCCATGTCGAGTTCGACTGAATAGTCCGCGCGCCCGAGGCTGATCATCTGCAGCAGGCGCGCGCCGAAGTCCTTGGGCGAGTACAGCGAGACGGCGCTGTCGGCCGGCCGTGCGGCGAGTGCCTCGTCGAGCACCGGCCCATAGCTGCGGCCGTCGATCAGCGCGCCCCGCATCGAGGTGTCGGCGAGCAGGCGTGGCAGCACCACTTCGCCGGCGCCGTTGCGCGGCAGCCGCTTGAGCAGCTCGCGTCGCACGATCAGTTGCGGCGGCGGCGTGAGTTGCGTGTTGATGAAGTAGGCGGCCCGCTCGCGCTCCGGCGTGCGGACCACGTTGGCGCGGCACACCTCGTCGCCGTTTTCGATCATCTGCCAGCTGCGCTTGGCGTTGGCGAAGACGATCTCGTGCCGGACGCCGGGCCAGCGCCTGTCGAGGTAGGTGATCACGTGGCCGGTGACGCCACTCGCGCTCGCCCCGGTCATCTGCGGCGCGTGGTCGGAGGCGAGCCAGGTGATCTTGGCGACCACTGGCGGCGCGACCGCCGCCACCGCCACGGCATCCCCCTGCGCGTGCGCGGACGCCCCGCCCAAGAGCGAGGCGGCCAACGGAAGCGACGCGACGAGACGGCCGCGGGTCGAGGCAAGGGGGTTCACGGCGGGCAGCATACGGGGATCACCCGCGACGCTCGTCCGCCATCCTTCACGCCGGAGCCGCGGAGCGGTAGTTGGTCACTCCCGGCGTGTCTTCGAGCGCGGAGCGTCGGGCCGGCCCTCCGGCCAATACGCCAACCAACTCGTCAATCAATCCGCCAAATAGCCCGCCATCGATGTCTGTCAAATTCAGCGGCCTGGGTCTGGCCCGGATGGTCTGAACCGAACTGGCAGCGGGCAACAACGAGACAAGGTCCAGGTCTGGGCGTCTGGGCGCAATGCTTCCTGAACTCAGGTTCGTGGCCCGCGTGGGTTGTTCGGACGCGAAAAGATTCGGGCGTGGTTGTTGTTCGGGTTTTGCGGATCGCCCATCAGCTCGGTCGGATAGTGCCCCACGTCGAATGGGCCACGGTGTGCCGGAGTCGCCGAGCCATTGTCCAGATGACGGGCACGCGAACGGGCGTGGTTTGAGCCCTGTACGGTCTGCGCTCCATTCCTGCGCTCGCCTTGGTCGGCTGCCGGGGAGCGCCGGTCTGCGGTCTGTGTTGAAGGGCTCGGGTTGTTCGACAGCACCGGCGGGTTCGCGGTCACAAGGGTCAGCAGACTGCTGGCCAGCTGTTCCGGGTTGTCGTGCCACCGTTGTGCCGCCTGCCGCACGCCTGCATGCAATGACGAGAAAGGCTGCGTCACGATGTCCCGCAGATGGCCGGCCACATCGCGCCGGTTTTGCTCGGTGGCCTGCGGCATGCCGGTGCCGCGCGCCACCAGCACGACGGCGTCACCAATCACTTCTGCGCTCGGCACGGTCGGCGGCTGAACCGATGAGGTCGCTCGTGTGGACAGCACCGGTTCTTTCCTGGTCACAAGACGCAGCAGGTTGAGCACCAACTGCTCGGGGTCGCCGTTCGCCCGGGTCGCGGCCCTTGCCACCTGCGCATTCAGACCGCCAGAGGGCGGCGAGTGGATGTCCTGCAGATGATCGACCAGGTTTTGCGTGTTGCGGCCCGCCACGGCCGTCAAGTCGATGTCGTGCATGCCGGTGAGCATGTCCATGGCGTCATGCAACATCGCTGTGCGACGGTCGGCATTGGACTGGACGTCCTGCCTGGGCATGTTTGTATGGCTGGGGCGGTTGGTCGCCCGATCAGGCTGATTTGCGGGGGCCGAGGCCAACAACTGATCGCCAGGACGTATTTCCGATCTCTGGCTTCGCGGCAATACCGGCGAGTCTGACGTCACCAACGCCAACAGGTTGCGCACCAGTTGTTCCGCGCTGCCGCTGCCTCGCTGCGCAGCTTCGACGACCCGTGGGTCGAGGCGAGATGCGGGCAGCATGGCGATCTGGTGGACGTGATTGGTCACGTGGAGCACCTCTTGATGGCTCATGCCTGTGATGTTGGAGCGGTCTGTCCCACCCAATAGGCGCAACGCGCCTTCCATCACTTCACGGTTTGGCATGCGCCCAGGGCCAGCCACGGTCGCGCCAGCTGCCGCCCCAGCGTGGCGTGCTGCATCGCTGCGTGGCGTGGGATTGCCGATCTGCACTCGATGCCTGCGTCCATCTTCAGCCGTGGCCGCAGCCTGATGGCGCCGCCCGGTCGGAATACCGTAAGGCGATGCTGGCGCGTTCTGCGAGGCTCGTGCCTCGGGAGCCGTCTCTTGGCGTTGCGCTGGCGAGCTACTGGATTCCGCAGAGGGCGTGCGATTCGTCCGGAAGAGATTGCGAAGATTGTTGATGGTCATCTGTACTGCCAGGTGTGCCGGCGGTCGGCGCCGGTGTCGAAGACGTTCCACAGACCTTATGTGCGGTCTCGGCATCGAACCTTGCCGGCGCGAAAACTCCTTCAACGATGCGAAGGCGCGGGCGCCGCAGCGATGACGCGGCGCTCCGGAGTCTCCCGCTAGCAAGCGGCCGTTCCCCATTCACGAATGTTCATGGGGTAGCTACGAGAACGTCAGGACAAAAAAAGCCCCACCGGCCATCGCCAGCGGGGCTGCTCGCACAGAGCGAACGGTCTGATTGCCTGTGACGCCGCTTGCGCGGCGCCCGAGACCGACCGAGGAGACAAACAGGTGTTCTTGCTCGAGGCGCCGGATCAGCGCTTCTCGTTGATCTGGTCGAAGACGCCGCCGTCGTCGAAGTGGGTCTTCTGTGCATTGCGCCAGCCGCCGAAGACCTCGTCGATGGTGACCAGCTTCACCGGCGCGAACTGCTTGGCGTACTTGGCGGCGACCTTCGGGTCACGCGGACGGTAGTAGTTCTTCGCGGCGATCTCCTGGCCTTCCGGCGAATAGAGGTACTCCAGGTAGGCCTGCGCCACCTTGCGCGTGCCCTTCTTGTCCACCGTCTTGTCCACCACCGACACCGGCGGCTCTGCCAGGATCGACAGGCTGGGCGTGACGATCTGGAACTTGTCCGGCCCCAGTTCCTTCACCGCCAGGTAGGCCTCGTTCTCCCAGGCGATCAGCACGTCGCCGATACCGCGCTCGACGAAAGTCGTCGTCGCGCCGCGTGCGCCGGAATCCAGCACCTTGGTGTTGGCATAGATCCGCTTGACGAAGGCCTTGGCCGATTCGGCATTGCCGCCCGGCTGCTTCAGCGCATAGGCCCAGGCCGCCAGGTAGTTCCAGCGCGCGCCGCCAGAGGTTTTCGGGTTGGGCGTGATCACGTCGATGCCGCCGCGGGCCAGGTCCGGCCAGTCGTTGATGTGCTTGGGATTGCCCTTGCGCACCAGGAAGACGATCGTCGAGGTGTACGGCGACGCGTTGCTCGGCAGGCGCTTCTGCCAGTCGGCGGGCAGCAGCTTGCCGTGGTCGTGCAGCGCGTCGATGTCGTAGGCCAGCGCCAGCGTCACCACGTCGGCGTCCAGGCCGTCGATGACCGAGCGCGCCTGCTTGCCCGAGCCGCCGTGCGAGTTCTTCACCGTCACGGTCTCGCCGGTCTTGGCCTTCCAGTACTTCGCGAACGCGGCGTTGAAGTCCTGGTACAGCTCGCGCGTCGGGTCGTAGGAGACGTTGAGCAGCGTGACCGCGCCCTGCGCATGGGCCTGGGGCATCAGCGCGGCACCCCCCAGCAGAGCGGCGGTGGCAAGCAGCGAGACGGTGCGTCGGAGTGCGTTCACGGGAGTCTTCTCTTCACGGGGGGGTTGAGGGGAGCGCCCAATGTAGGCAAGCGCACCGGCCAAGGGAACGAAGAAGATCTGCTTTGCTTTGCAGCCTTGCCTGGAAAAAGGGCCGCTCCCTCGTGAGGAGCGGCCCGCAATGCCGGCGCGGGGTCGCGCCAGCAGTCGGATCGACGCGAGGGACCGCCGCGCTCAGCCGCCGAAGCGGTAGTCCAGCTCGATCCAGGCCTGCCGCCCATGCGGCAGGTAGTAGCCGACCGGGTAGTACGGCCAGGTCGCGCTGGGATCGCGGCGGATGCTGTCGAACAGGTTGTTGACGATGACGCTGACGCGGGTGCGCTTGTCCAGTTGCCAGGCGGTGCTCGCGTTGACGTTCCAGTACGGGCCCAGCCAGCCGTCCTGCGCCTCGCGGGCGATGCGGCCGTTGCGCTGCGCGGCCAGCGTGTGCGTCCAGTCGCCGACCTGCCAGGACAGGCTGGCGTTGAGCTTGCTCGGCCAGTCGCTGAAGTCCGGCGTGCCCACCAGGTTGCGGTTGTCGTCGCCGGCGAACTGCTGGTACTTGAAGCTCTTGACCCGCGTGTACTTCGCGTCGGCCGTCCAGCGGCCCCAGGTCGCCGTCGTCCAGCTGTAGCGCGCGCCGACATCCACGCCCCAGGTCGATTCGTTGGCCGCGTTGATCGGGTTGACGCGGATCTCCGCCACCTCGCCCGGCCGCACGAGCGCATCCAGTGGATTGCGGCGCACGCGCGCCACCGCGTCCTGGCAGGTCGGCGACTGCGCGTCCTTCACGCCGGTGCGGCAGTCCGCCTCGGTGCGCAGCACGCCGTCGGCGCTGAGGTCGGTGACCAGGTCGCGGATGGCGATCTTCCACAGGTCCACAGAGAGATCGAAGGACGCGGCCGGCTGCCACACGGCGCCCAGTCCCCAGGAGCGGCCGCGTTCGGACTTGAGGTCCGACGAGCCGGTGCGCACGTAGTTGAAGCCCGGTGACACGCCGGCGAAATCGCATTGCGACAGCGGCTGGCCGGCCTGCGCGCAGCGGTAGTAGTCGGTCGACGACGAGTAATAGCCCTTGGTCTGCTGCGCGAAGATGTAATTCATGTCCGGCGCGCGGAAGCTGGTTGCGTGCTGCGCGCGCAGCAGCAGCGTGGACAGCGGCCGGAACTCGAGGCCGGCGTTGTAGGTTGTGCTGCCGTCGCTGCGACCGGCGAATTCATAACGGTCATGGCGCGCGGCGACGGTGGCCGTCAGCTGGCGGGTGATCGGCGCGTTCAACTCACCGCCCAGCGCCAGCCGCTCGCGCGTGCCGCGCACCGTCGGCGAGGCGCTGGTGTTGTAGAAGACGCCCTGCCCCAGTCGCGGGTCGGCCTCGTTGCGGAAGCCCTGCGTGCCGGCCTCCGCCACCACCGCGGCCCGCACCGGACCACCGGGCAGCCGGAACCACTCCCCGCTCGCAGAGGCGCTCAGCTGCTGGTTCCAGCTCGCGTTGCGCGTCCAGCTGCGGTCGCTGACGCTGTCGATCTCCTGCGGCGTGAGCGGGCGGAACAGCCGCGCCGGATCGGCCGAGTAGATCGCCACGCCGTCCGCGTCCGTCCCGATGCGCGGGCCGAGCAGCAGCGACTCGATGCCAGCGGTCAGGCGCGGCGTCGTGGTGCGGTTGAGGTAGTAGGAGCTGTTGGCCGCGACCTCGAAGGTCCAGCTGCCGGTGAGCTCCCCGCGCGCGCCGACCGCCACGTTGTGCGTCGCGTCCCGCCACTGGCGGTTGAAGCGGTCCACGCCGCCCAGCTCTTCGGGCGCGAAGCGCCGGGTCCAGATCTCCAACTGGTCGGTCGCGGCATTGCGGAAGTAGCCCTTGCCGGCGGCGTCCGAGGTCCAGCTCGGACCGCGGGTGTTGTTCTCGGTCCGCGCCCAGCCGAACTGGCCTTCGGCGAACAGCTCCAGCCCGCCATCGAGCTGCCAGGTCAGGCCCCCGGCCGCCTGCGCGCTGCGGTTGCCGGTCTGCGTGGTCCAGTAGGTCGGCGAGGCCCGACCGCTGCCGCAGTAGGTGCCGTTCCTGGCTTGATAAGGCGCGACCGAGCCCTCGAAGAGCCCTCCGGCCGCGGCGCAGCCGTCGCTGGGCGTGAGGTAGGCGCCGCCGGTGGCGTTGCGGCGGCCGAAGACCACCGTCGGCGCCGCGCCGCTCAGGGTGGTGTCGGCCATGAAGTCGCGCTGCCGGCTCCAGATCGGCTCGCGGCCGCTGAGCTCGATGCCCCACACGCCCTGCAGCCGGCCGCCGTCGAAGCCGCCGGTGACCTGGGCCCGGGCGTTCTCCCCGCCGCCGCGCTGCGTGCCGCCGGCGCGCAGGTTTACCGAGACGCCCTCGACCCGCTTCTTCAGCACGATGTTGACCACGCCGGCGATCGCGTCCGAGCCGTAGACCGAGGACGCGCCGCCGCTGAGCACCTCGATGCGGTCGATCAGCGCGGACGGGATGTTGGCGATGTTGACGAAGTTGACCGAGCCCTCGTAGGCGGTCGGGTAGTCGGCGACGCGTCGGCCGTTGACCAGCACCAGCGTGTGGTTGGGCCCCAGGCCGCGCAGGCTGATCGCATTGGCGGCCGGCGTGAAGGTGTTGCCGAAATCCTCGCCCTGGGTGAAGCCGGTGTTTTCGGTCAGGCCGCTCAGCGCGTCGGAGACGTTCTTGTAGCCGAGCCGGTCCAGGTCCTCCGACTTGATGACGGTGACCGGGCTCGGCCCTTCGCTGTTGACGCGCGAGATGCGCGAGCCGGTGACGACCACCGACGGCAAGGGCGCGTCCTTCGCGTCGTTGACCGCCTTGGCGTCCTTGGGATCTTTGGCCGGACTGGCGTCCTGGGCGGGCGCCGTGGCCGGAACCTGGGCGTGAACGCTGCCGACGGGAAGGACAGCGATGGAAAGGACGGCGATGGGAGATGCGGCCGCCAGTGCGGCGGCCAGCGTGGCGGCCGATCCGGTGAGGCGGGCCGCGTGCTCGACGAAGGGCTTCAAGAGACTTCCTCGTGGGAGTGAACTGGTGAGCCCGTCACTCTAGGAAGCGCCCTCAGGTCGATGAAGCAATCGTTTCTGCTTTGCTTTGTTGTGCGGTCCGGTTATGCACATGCGGAATTTCTTCCGGCACCCCCGGCGGTCCTCACTCCGCCGGTCAGCCGGAGCTTCCGCGAGGCCCTCAGTCCGACCCGTTGGGCGACACCCGCGCCTGCTCGACCAGGTCACGCGTCAGCGGCGGCGCGAAGGTCTCGATGAAGGCGTAGACATAGTCGCGCAGGTAGGCGTCGCGCCGCACCGCGAGCCGCGTCAGGTTGTCGGCGAAGAGATGGCGCGCATCGATCGCGCGCAGATGGCGGTCGCGCTCCTCGTCGTAGGCGATCGCCGCGACGATGCCCACGCCCAGCCCGAGCTCGACGTAGGTCTTGATCACGTCCGCGTCCATCGCCACCAGCACGACGTTGAGGTCGAGCCCGGCCGCCGCGAAGGCGTCGTCGATGTGCGAGCGGCCGGTGTAGCCGGTCTCGTAGGTGATGACCGGGAACTCCGCCAGACGCTCCAGCGTCAGCGGCGTGCCGGCGCTGGCCTCGGCCTCCAGCGGATGGCCCGGCGGCACCAGCACCGTGTGGGTCCAGCGGTAGCACGGCAGCGTCAGCAGCTGCGGATGCAGCGCCAGCGCTTCGGTCGCGATGCCGATGTCGGCCTCGCCGTCGATCAGCAGCCGTGCGACCTGCTGCGGCGAGCCCTGCGTGAACTGCAGGCTGACCTCGGGATGGGACTCGCGGAAATCGCGCACCGCCGGCGGCAGCGCGTAGCGCGCCTGGCTGTGCGTGGCGGCGATGCGCAGATGCCCGCTGTCGGCGCGGGCGAAGTCCTCGCCGGCGCGGCGCAGGTTCTCGGCCTCGCGCAGCAGCCGCTCGACGATGGGCATCACGTTGCGGCCCGGCTCGGTCAGGCCGGTCAGGCGCTTGCCGGCGCGCACGAAGATGTCGATGCCGAGCTCGTCCTCGAGCTCGCGGATCTGCCGGCTCACGCCGGGCTGCGAGGTGTGCAGCGCCTGCGCCACCTCGGTCAGGTTGAAGTTGCGGCGCTGGGCCTCGCGGACGGATCGGAGTTGCTGGAAGTTCATCGTCGGCAGTCACATCGGGGGGAGGGCTCGCCGGCCTCGACGGCATTCGATGAACGTCGCGAAAGCGGCTTGCTTATGCGGATTGATTATTCGAATCCGCGCCGCCGATGTCCTCCAACAAATTCCGATAAGCAATCCCGCGGCGCCCGCATGAGCAATGCAGGCGCGATGCGCCTGCGCTTCAGGCCTCAGGCGTCGGGATCCATCGCCTCGCGGACCGCGTCCTCGGTCAGCTCGGCCACGCATTCCTGCAGGAAGCGATAGGCGAAACCGCGCAGGTAGTGGCCGCGCTTGAGCGCGATGCGCGTCGTGTTGGGCGGGAACAGGTGGCTCGCGTCGACCAGCTGCAGGCCCGAGTCGCGACCCGGCTCGAAGGCCATCGCCGCGATGACGCCCACGCCCAGCCCGATCTGCACGTAGGTCTTGATGACGTCCGCATCGAGCGCCGACATGACCACGTCGGGCGCCAGGCCCGCGGCGGCGAAGCTTGCGTCGATGCGGGCGCGGCCGGTGTAGCCCTCGTGATAGGTGATCAGCGGCTGCTCGGCCAGCGCCTCCAGCGTCAGCGGCTGGCGCGTGAGCGCATGGCCCTCGGGCACGACCACCGCATGGCGCCATTCGTAGAACGGGAAGGTGACGAAGGCGTCGTCCTTGCCGAGCGCCTCGGTGGCGATGCCGATGTCGGCCTCGCCCGACTGCAGCAGCGAGACGATCTCCGACGGACTGCCCTGGTGCAGCACCAAGTGCACGCGCGGGTAGGCCGCCTTGAAGCGCGCCACCACCTGCGGCAGCGCGTAGCGCGCCTGCGTGTGCGTGGTGGCGATCGTCAGCTGGCCTTGATCCGCACTGCTGAACTGCTGCGCCAGCCGCTTGATGTTGCGCACGTCCTGCAGCATGCGGTCAACGACGACCGCCAACTCCTTGCCCGGCTCGGTCAGCCCGAGCAGCCGCTTGCCGCGGCGCTGGAAGAGCTCGACGCCGAGCTCGTCCTCCAGGTCCTTGATGTGCTTGCTGACGCCCGACTGCGAGGTGAACAGCGCCGCCGCCACCTCGGTCAGGTTGAAGTTCTGCTGCACCGCCTCCCGGACGATGCGGAGCTGTTGGAGATTCATGGTCGGAGGACTCGAGGGATCGCGCGCTCTGCGGCTCGCTGATCGAGGGGGATCAAGCAGCCTGATCGATGCCGAACAGGCTCAGGCGCGAGGCCTGCAGGCGGACGCGCTGGCCCGAGGCCAGCTGCAGCGCCTCGGCCTGTTCGCGGCTGAGTTCGGCTTCCAGGTGCTCGCCAGAGGCGCCGCGCAGTTCCACGCGCGCGGCGGCGCCGAAGGCCAGCACGCGCTCGACGGTGGCGGGCAGGCCCGGCGCGTCCTGCGTCGGGATGATCACCAACTCGTGCGGGCGCGCGTAGGCCTGCACCAGGCCCTGCTGGGCACCTTCGATCGCTGCGGCCGCGCCCTGCGCCAGCGTCTGGTCGCCGACGCGCACGATGCCGCTGTCCACGCGGCCTTCGAAGCGGTTGACCGCGCCGAGGAAGCCGTAGACGAAGGGCGTGGCCGGACGCTGGTAGACCTCGGTCGGCGAGCCGACCTGCTCCACGCGGCCGTGGTCCATCAGCACGACGCGGTCGGCGACTTCCAGCGCCTCTTCCTGGTCGTGCGTGACGAAGATGCTGGTGATGTGCAGCTCGTCATGCAGGCGGCGCAGCCAGCGGCGCAGCTCCTTGCGCACCTTGGCGTCGAGCGCGCCGAAGGGCTCGTCCAGCAGCAGCACGCGCGGCTCGACGGCGAGCGCGCGGGCCAGCGCGATGCGCTGGCGTTGACCGCCGGACAGCTGCGGCGGATAACGATCGGCCAGCCAGTCCAGCTGCACCAGCTGCAGCAGCTCGTGGACCTTGCGCTTGATCTCCGACTCGGGCGGTCGCTGCTTGCGCGGCTTCACGCGCAGGCCGAAGGCGACGTTGTCGAACACCGTCATGTGGCGGAACAGCGCGTAGTGCTGGAACACGAAGCCGACCTCGCGCTCGCGCACGTGGGTGTCGGAGGCATCGGCGCCGTCGAGCAGCACCTGGCCGCGGTCGGCGGTCTCCAGGCCCGCGATGATGCGCAGCAGCGTGGTCTTGCCGCAGCCCGAGGGACCCAGCAGCGCGGTCAGCTCGCCGGTGGGGAAGTCCAGGCTGACGTCGCCCAGCGCGGTGAAGCTGCCGAAGGACTTGTGGATGTTGCGGACCTGGATGCTCATGCTTCTTCCTTGATCACATTGCGCGAGGCCTGCCACTCGACGAACTGCTTGAGTCCGAGCGTGACCAGCGCCAGCAGCGCGAGCAGCGACGCGACGGCGAAGGCCGCGGCGAATTGGTATTCGTTGTAGAGGATCTCGACCTGCAGCGGCAGCGTGTTGGTCTGGCCGCGGATATGGCCCGAGACCACCGATACCGCGCCGAACTCGCCGAAGGCGCGCGCGTTGCACAGGATCACGCCGTAGAGCAGGCCCCACTTGATGTTGGGCAGCGTCACATGCCAGAAGGTGCGCCAGCCGCTGGCGCCCAGCACTGTGGCGGCTTCTTCTTCATCGCGGCCCTGCGCCTGCATCAGCGGGATCAGCTCGCGCGCGACGAAGGGGAAGGTCACGAAGACGGTGGCCAGCACGATGCCGGGCACGGCGAAGATGACCTTGATGTCGTGCTCCGCAAGCCAGGGCCCGAACCAGCCCTGCGCGCCGAAGATCAGCACGTAGATCAGGCCCGCCACCACCGGCGAGACCGAGAACGGCAGGTCGATCAGCGTGATCAGCAGCTGCTTGCCGCGGAAGTCGTGCTTGGTGATCGCCCACGCGGCGCTGACGCCGAAGACGACGTTCAGCGGCACTGCGATGACCGCGGCGATCAGCGTCAGCTTGATCGCGGAGACGGCGTCGGGCTCGATCAGCGAGGCCAGGTAGGTGTCCCAGCCCTTGCGCAGCGCCTCGGTGAACACCGCGGCGAGCGGCAGCAGCAGGAACAGCGCGAAGAAGGCCAGCCCCAGCGTCAGCAGCGTGTAGCGCACCCAGCGCTTTTCCGCGGTGGCGGGGTTCCCTTGATAGTGACCGGCCGAGCGGGCCCGGCCGAGCGATGCGGCGGATCCGGCCATGTCAGCGCTTCCCGTCCAGTCCGTTGCGGCGCAGGCTCCAGGCCTGCAGTCCGTTGATGCCCAGCAGCAGCACGAACGAGAACACCAGCATCACCACCGCGATCGCGGTAGCGCCGACGTAGTCGTACTGCTCGAGCTTGGTGATGATCATCAGCGGCGTGATCTCGCTGACCATCGGCATGTTGCCGGCGATGAAGATGACCGAGCCGTATTCGCCCACGGCCCGCGCGAAGGCCAGCGCGAAGCCGGTCAACAGCGCCGGCGTCAGCATCGGCAGCACCACCAGGCGGAAGGCCTGCCAGCGGTGCGCGCCCAGCGAGGCGGCGGCCTCCTCGAGCTCGGTGTCCAGGTCCTCGAGCACCGGCTGCACCGTGCGCACGACGAAGGGCAGGCCGATGAAGATCAGCGCCACCAGCACGCCCAGCGGCGTGAAGGCGACCTTGATGCCCAGCGGCTCCAGCCACTGTCCCATCCAGCCATTGGGCGCGTACAGCGCGGTCAGCGCGATGCCGGCCACGGCGGTGGGCAGGGCGAAGGGCAGGTCGATGAGCGCGTCCACCAGCTTCTTGCCCCAGAAGTCGTAGCGCACCAGCGACCACGCCAGGATGAAGCCGAAGATCACGTTGATGAAGGCACCCAGCAGCGCCGCGCCGAAGCTCAGGCGATAGGACGCGAGCACCCGCGGCGAGGTGGCCGCGGCCCAGAAGGCCTCGACGCCATGGCCGGCGGACTTCAGGAAGACCGCGCAGAGCGGGATCAGCACCAGCAGCGAAAGGTAGAAGAGCGTGAAGCCCAGCGTCGGCGCGAAGCCGGGCAGCACGCGGCGTCGCTTGCGGGCGGGCGCCGGGGCGGCCTGCGTCGCGGGGAGCACGGCGGTGTTCATCGGATCAGTCGGTCAGGAATCGGCGGGGAGGGCGGACGGCGCGGGCTTCGATCAGCGGCGCGCGGCCATGATCTGGTCGTAGGTGCCACCGTCGGCGAAGTGCGTCTTGCCGACCTTGGCCCAGCCGCCCAGCGTCTGGTCGACGCTGAACAGCTTGATCGGCGCGTAGCGCTTCTCGTGCTTCTTGAAGATCGCCGGATCGCGCGGGCGGAAGTTGTTCTGGGCAATGATTTCCTGGCCCTCGGGCGTCCACAGGAAGTCCAGGTAGGCCTTGGCCAGCGCGGCCGAGCCCTTCTTGGCGACGACCTTGTCGACGATGGCCACCGGCGCGTCGGCCTCGACCGAGATGCTGGGCGCGACGACCTCGAAGTTGCCCTTGCCGAATTCGTTCTCGATGAGCTCGGCCTCGGACTCGAAGGTCAACAGCACGTCGCCGATGCCGCGCTGGGTGAAGGTGGTGGTGGCGCCGCGGCCACCGCCGTCCAGCACCGGCACGTTGGCCAGCACCTTGGAGACGAAGTCCCGGGCCTGCGCGTCGCTGCCGCCCTTGGCGATGACGCTGCCCCAGGCGGCCAGGTAGCCGTAGCGGCCGTTACCGGTCACCTTGGGGTTGGGAATGATCACCGAGATGCCGGGACGGGCCAGGTCGGCCCAGTCCTTGATGCCCTTGGGATTGCCCTTGCGCACCAGGAACAGCATGGTCGAGCTGTAGGGCGCGGCGCCGTTGGGGAACCTGCTGCGCCAGTCGGCGCCGGTCAGGCCCTTCTCGGCCAGCGTGTCGACGTCGGTGGCCTGGTTCATCGTGACCACGTCCGCCTCCAGCCCGCCGATCACCGAGCCGATCTGCTTGGACGAGCCGCCGTGCGACTGGTTCACCGTGATCGTCTGGCCGGTCTTGGCCTTGTACGCGGCGACGAAGGCCGGATTGATCTGCTTGTAGAGCTCGCGCGCCACGTCGTAGGAGACGTTCAGCAGCGTCGTGGGCTGCTCGGCCGAGGCCAGCATCGGCACGCCCAGCAGCGGCGCCGCGGCGGCCAGCATCAGGGCCCGGCGGCGCGTGGCGGAGAACAGGGAGCGGTTCTTGTGGGCGTTGTTCTGGAACATGGCAAGCAGGCGGAGCCGGCGACGTTGAAGGTCGGGCTGCGAAGCTTGCCAAACAGTCCTTATTCCAGGAACGATTGTTTGAGCATTTGCTTATCTCGCATATCGAATATGCGAGGCGGGCGGGATGAAAGGCGCCAGGACCGCGATCGGGCTCCGCCGGAAGCGCCTCCCCCAAGACCCCGAGGGCGGCCCCCGGTCGCGACCTGGGCTTTCACCATGCCTTCCCGGCGACCCTACTGCCGCCGCCGGCGGGGGCGACATGGGCGCGCCCCGTGGAACGGAGTCTGGTGCGGGTCGCTCGTCGTCGCCAATGCGGAATGCAAGTGAGCAGCGTCGGCCGGCTCATATGGGACGGGCACCGGCCGCGTGCGACAGGCCGCGCTGTCCTCCCTCCGATGGACGAGGGTGGTGGCGAGCGCTGGGGGAGTCGGCTAGGCTGCGCAGGGAGCACGAACCCCACCGCAAGAGCGAGGAACCGCCTCCATGATGACTGCCCCGATCCCCGCGAACGAAGCGGAGCGGATCCAGGCGCTGCGCGAGCTGCTGATCCTGGACACGCCGCCCGAGGAGCGCTTCGATCGCATCGTCGAGTTCGCCGCCGAGGAGTTCGGCGTGCCGATCGCGCTGATCAGCCTGGTCGACGACGACCGCCAGTGGTTCAAGGCCCGCTTCGGCCTGGCGGTGTGCGAGACCGACCGGCGCAGCAGCTTCTGCGGCCATGCCATCCATGTATCGGAGGTGATGGTGGTGTCCGATGCCACCCAGGATCCGCGTTTCGCGGACAACCCGATGGTGCTGGGGCCGCCGCACATCCGCTTCTACGCCGGCGCGCCGCTGGAGATCCGCCCGGGCGTCCGTGTCGGCACCCTGTGCCTGATCGATCGGCGTCGCCGCACGCTGGACGACACCGACCTGGCCATCCTCACGAGCCTGCGGGACGTGGTGGTCTCCGAACTGCTCGGGAAGGCCGCGGAGTCGGGTTCATGAGCGCCGTCGCGCCGCCCCAGCTGCTGCTGGTCGACCCGCATTCGCTGTTCCGCCGCACGGTCGCGATGGTCGCGCGGCAGCTGGGCATCGCGCAGGTGCATGAGTCCAGCAGCCTGGAGGCGGCGCAGCGCCTGCTGGAGCACCAGTCGATGGACGGCCTGCTGCTGGACATCGGGCAGGGGCTGGACGCGCTCGCGCTGCTGCAGAGCGTGCGCGCCGGCGCCCTGCGCTGCCCGCCGTCCACCCCGGTGGCCTTGACCGCCGAGGCCTGCGACCTGCCCACCGCCCAGCTCTACAAGGAGCTGCAGGTGCGCCGCATCATGCTCAAGCCCTTCAAGGTCAAGACCGCGCTGGAGGTCATCCAGGACCTGGCTCGCCCCGAAATCGGCCCAGTGAGGGCCGCGTGCACACGCCCGACGGGGGTCACTCCACCCAATGCTGGGTGAGCCAGGGGGTGGGCAGCACGTAGCTGCGCAGATGGCGCCAGCGGTGCTTGACGCCGCCAGCGAAGGCGGCGCGGAAGTGGTCCCACGGCTTCTCGTGCGGCGGGTCCTGGGTGTTCCAGCGGCCCAGCATCACGTCGGCCGGGTTCGGGCCGCCCGGGAAGGTCACGATGCGCGCGCCGGCCGGCAGCTTGGCCGGCTTGAAGTAGCGCAGCGGGAAGGCCGGCAGGCAGTGCAGGCGGAAATGGCGCGTCCACAGGTGCGGCCAGAACTTGATGCCGCCGGGCACCGACGCGGTCACCCAGTGCTGCTCGAAGCCATGCTTGTCGGCCACGGCCTGGGGGTCGGCGCGGAATTTCTCGATGATGTGCGGGTACTTGCCGACCGGGAAGCGGAACACCGAGGTCTGCCCCAGGCGCTGCATCGGCTTGGCCCAGTTGCGGGCCAGCACCACATCGTCGGGATGGCCGTGGGTGAAGTAGCCGTCGATGTTGTCGACGATCACCGAATCCAGGTCGATGAACAGCACCGGGCCGGACAGGCCGGTCTTCTGGCCCAGGTCGGCGCTCCACATCACCAGCTTGCGCCACTTGCCCAGGGACTTCTTCGGCCATTCGCAGCCGAGCTCCTCCAGCGGGTAGGCATCCACCTCCGGGCGCAGGCCCTCGGCGTTGTCGGTCAGGCAGACCAGGCGGAAATCGCCGGTCACATGCCGGCGCAGCATGCCGTAGAGGCGGTTGACGTATTCCGGGCCGTAAGCGGTGCCCCACTTGACGCAGATGACTTGTTTCATGGGGGAGCGATGGCTCATTTTGGTTGTGGTCTCACCCAGATAGGGAAGGACCACACTATACGCAGCTGCCTGTAACTGGATTGCAAACGGGGCTTTCCGTCTCGATGAGGCGGGACATCGGGCGCCCCGCCGGGCGACTGACGCACCCGCCGCCGGACTGGCTTCGATATGCGATGGGCGCAGTTGGACATGCCAGGACCTTCGTTCCGGCGAGGAAGCGCGCTGCCTAGAGTCGGCGCCCATGACAGCCCTCGCCCCGCCCCTGACCGTCCCGCCGCCGCGGCCCGCCGCGTTCGTGGAAGACGCCGACGAGCCCTCGCAGGCCTTCCAGATCCAGGCCTTCGACGCGCCGCTTGGCGCCGAGGTGCTGGGGCTCGACCTGGCTCGGCCACTGAACGACGCCGACTTCGCGAGACTCCACCGCGCGCACCTGGACCACCACGTCCTCGTCTTCCGCGACCAGCGGATCACGCCCGCGCAGCACATCGCCTTCAGCCGGCGCTGGGGGCCCTTGCAGATCCATGTGCTGCGCAACTTCCAACTGCCGGGCCATCCGGAGATCCTGCAGGTGTCCAACCTCCGCGATGCGCAGGGCCAGCCGGTCGGGCTGGGCGACGCCGGCCAGTACTGGCATTCCGACCTCTCCTACAAGGAGCGCCCCAGCCTGGGTTCGCTGCTGCATGCGCAGGAACTGCCCGCGGAGGGCGGGGACACGCTTTTCGCGAACCAGCATCTCGCCTACGACGGCCTGCCGCTGGCGCTGAAGACCGCGGTCGCCGGCAAGCGGGCGGAGCACAGCTACCTGGCGAAGTACGAGGAACTGCGGGCGCGCAATCCCTGGCGCCCGAAGCTGACGCCGGCGCAGATCGCCGAGGTCAAGCCGGTGTCGCAGCCGGTCGTGCGCATCCACCCGGAGACCGGCCGACGCGCGCTCTTCGTCAGCGAGCACTTCACGACGCGCATCCTGGACCTGCCCGAGGACGAAAGCCGCGACCTGCTGGCGCAGCTCTTCCAGCACAGCAGCCGGGAGAGCATCGTCTACCGCCACCGCTGGCAGGCGCACGACCTGGTGTTCTGGGACAACCGCTCGCTGCTGCACCTGGCCGCGGGCTGTCCGGATTCCCTGCGCCGCCACCTCCACCGCACCACCATCGAGGGCGACGTGCCGGTGGGATGACCCACCCCGTTGCTGCGTCACCCGCCCCTTCGAGGGCCCCCTCTTGATCGCCCTCCAGCGGGCGAGCCCGAGGTCCCTGGCGCCACTGGCGTCCCGCACATCGTCCGATCCCACTTCCCCGCCATGACCTCTTCCTTCAAGAAACCCCTGATGGCCGCCCTCGGACTGGCGCTCGCGCTGGCCGGCACCGCCTCGCAGGCGGAAGGCAAGCTCCGCATCGCCGAGCAGTTCGGCATCGTGTACCTGCTGCTCAACGTCGCCCAGGACCAGCAGCTGATCGAGAAGCACGGCAAGGCCGCCGGCGTCGACATCCAGGTCGAGCGCGTGCAGCTGTCCGGCGGACCGGCGATCAACGAGGCGCTGCTGTCCGGCAGCATCGACATCGCCGGCGCGGGCGTCGGCCCGCTGCTGACGCTGTGGGACAAGACGCAGGGGCGGCAGAACGTGCGCGGCATCGCCTCGCTGGGCAACTTCCCGTACTACCTGACCAGCAGCAATCCCGCCGTCAAGAGCATCGACGACTTCAGCGACAAGGACCGCATCGCGCTGCCGGCGGTGGGCGTGTCGGTGCAGTCGCGCATCCTGCAGCTGGCCTCGGCCAGGCGCTGGGGCGATGCACAGTTCAACCGGCTGGACCGCCTGCAGGTCGCCTTGCCGCATCCGGAAGCGACCGCGGCGCTGATCAAGGGCGGCACCGAGATCAACGCCCACTTCGGCAACCCGCCGTTCCAGGAACAGGGCCTGGCGGGCAATCCCAACGTGCATGTGGTGCTCAGCAGCTACGAGGTGCTGGGCGGGCCGGCGTCGGCCACGGTGCTGTACACGACGGAGAAGTTCCGGCGCGACAACCCGAAGACCTACAAGGCCTTCGTCGGCGCGCTGGCCGAGGCGGCGGACTTCATCGCGAAGCACCCCGAGCGCGCGGCCGACATCTACATCCGCAACGAGAACTCCAAGGTGCCCAAGGACCTGCTGCTGAAGGTGATCAAGAACCCGGAGGTGCAGTTCAAGATCACGCCGCAGAACACCTTCGCGCTGGCGTCCTTCATGCATCGGATCGGCGCGATCAAGAACAAGCCGGCCTCCGCGCAGGATTACTTCTTCGACGATCCGCACAACGCGGCGGGGAGCTGAGCATGAGCGCGGTGCTGGAACGGCTTGACGCGATCGACACCCGGCCTGGCTGCGAGGTGTGCGAGGCCGGCGGCCAGGCGGCGGGCGTGCCGCTGGCGCAGCAGGCGCGGTTGAGGGTGGAAGGCGTCAGCCTCGAATACCGCGGCGAGCGCGGCCCGATCCGCGCGACCCATCGCGTCGGCTTCGACGTGATGCCGTCGGAGCGCTTCGTGCTGCTTGGCGCGTCGGGCTGCGGGAAGTCCTCGCTCCTGAAGGCGGTCGGCGGCTTCATCGCGCCCGCCGAGGGCCGGATCCTCGTCGACGGCCGACCGATCGACGGACCCGGGCCGGACCGCATCGCGGTGTTCCAGGAATTCGACCAACTGCCGCCGTGGAAGACGGTGCTGGAGAACGTCGCGTTCCCGCTGATCGCCTCGGGGTCGTCGCCGCGCAAGGTGGCGCTGGAGCAGGCGGGGGACTGGCTCGCCCGCGTGGGCCTGGCGGACTTCGCGTCGGCCTATCCGCATCAGCTGTCCGGCGGCATGAAGCAGCGCGTCGCGATCGCCCGCGCGCTGGCGATGAAGCCGCGCGTGCTGTTGATGGACGAGCCCTTCGCCGCGCTGGATGCGCTGACCCGACGTCGCATGCAGGACGAGCTGCTGGCGCTGTGGGAGCAGGAGCGCTTCACCTTGCTCTTCGTGACCCATTCGATCGAGGAGGCCTTGATCGTCGGGCACCGGGTGCTGGTGCTGTCGCCGCATCCGGGACGGGTGCGGGCGGAGTTGAATGCGCAAGGGCTGACGCCGGCGCAGCGGGCCGCGCAGGCCAATCGCATCGAACGACTGCTGTTCGGCGACCCGGCGGCGGTCGATGCGATCAGCGAGCCGGTGGCTGCTGAACGGGCCGCGGCCCTGACTTGAGGAGGCGCGATGACCGTGACCGCGTTGCCGACATCTCGGCTGCTGGATCCCGCCGCGCGCGCCGAGCGCGAATTCGCGCTGACCGACGCCCCGCCGGTCGAGGCGACGCCCGTGCCGCTGTGGCGGCGCGCGCTGGACTCGAGCGCCTGGCGCCAGGCCGCGCTGCTGGCGCTGCTGGCTGCGTTGTGGGAGATCGCCGCGCGCGCCGCCGGCAACGACCTGCTGTTGCCGACCTTCACCGCGGCCGCGAGCGCCCTCTGGGAGGGGCTCGCCAGCGGGGAGTTGCTGCAGCGGGCGTTCATCTCGCTGAGGCTGCTGCTGCAGGGTTATGCGCTGGGCGTGACGCTCGCGCTGGGTTTGACGGCGCTGGCCACTTCGTCGCGCTGGGGCCGGGACCTGCTGTCCAGCCTGACGGCGATGTTCAATCCGCTGCCCGCGATCGCGCTGCTGCCGCTGGCGCTGCTGTGGTTCGGACTGGGCTCGGGGAGCCTGATCTTCGTGCTGGTGCATGCGGTGCTGTGGCCGCTGGCGCTGGCGGCTTCGGCGGGGTTCGCGGCGGTGCCCGAAACGCTGCGCATGGCGGGCCGCAACTATGGCCTCAGGGGGCCGCGCTATGTCGCGCAGATCCTGCTGCCCGCGGCGCTGCCGGCCATCCTGTCGGGGTTGCGCGTGGGCTGGGCTTTCGCGTGGCGGACGCTGATCGCCGCGGAGCTGTTCTTCGGCGCCTCCTCGGGCCAGGGCGGCCTGGGCTGGTACATCTTCCAGAACCGCAACGAGCTGATGACCGATCGCGTCTTCGCGGGACTCGCGTTGGTGATCCTGATCGGATGGCTGGTCGAGCGGCTGGTGTTCAGCACGATCGAACGCGTGACGGTCAGGCGGTGGGGCATGCAGCGCTGAAGGCCTTGTCGAGGGGCGCATGCGGTCTGGCCGGCGTCTCGGCGTGAGCGATGCCCAAACGCCTCGCGAGCGCCGCGAGTCGCCTGTCTGTGGCCCAAAGGCACGCGCCAGGCGTCTTGAGCGTTGACATCAGCAATGCGATGTCGACCAGCCCGCAACCCTTGCCGAAGATCCGCTGTCCTTCGATCAGGCCGATCACCTCGTCCACGTCGACCGGCGCGCTCAGCTCCAGGTCTTCCAGCGTCGAGAGCGCGGTCGTCCGCGGCTCCGGCAAGGTGCCGCAACGAAGCTCCCCGAGGATCATCGGATGCGCGAGCACGACGTCCAGTTCGAGGAGTGCCAGGAGCGATGGATTGGCGCGGCGGAAGTGGTCGATCCAGACCGAGGTGTCCACGACGACCTTCATCATTGCAGGTCCCTCTCGTCCTCCGGATCCTGCCGACGACGCGGAATGTCGGGCAGGTGGGGGGCTATGCCACCCATCGTGGCCAGGCGAAGTTGCGCTTGGCGAGCAATGAACCAGCGCAATGCCGTGTTGATGAGCTGCTCGCGACTCATGGGCTGGTCCGCGACTTCGAGCGCGCGTTGGCAAAGCGCTTCGTTGATCATGACTGTCCCCGGGGTGCGTTGAAGAAGGGCATGAGCTTGCCCCGCCTCGCCCCCGCCGTCAGTGGCCTGTTCCTATGCCGCTGCCGGACCGACCCACCGACTCCAGTGGTGCCGCCCCCAAAAACAAACGCCCCGGCCGAAGCCGGGGCGCTGCTCGCATCGGATGACAAGGGTCAGTTCATGGCTGGGTCTTGGACTTCCTCATGCTGGACGACATGGATAAAGGGTAGGGACGCGGCGCCACGCCGGGAACGAAGCGAAGCGGATAAGCTGCGGCGACAACCGCGCTTGGAGCGACCCGCTCCCGGCAGATAGGCTGCGCGGTTTGCCCGCGTCCGGTACCACCCCGCCGGACGCGTCGCCGGACCATCCCACCAGGATCACAAGGAGCGCCCATGAGTGCCAAGGAGACCTCTTCCCCCACCGCGTCGCCAGCGATCGAGCGGCCCGACCGCCCCGCCGTGCTGGACCTGATCGGCAACACGCCGCTGGTGCCGGTGAACCGGCTCGACACCGGCCCCTGCCAGCTCTTCCTGAAGCTGGAATCGCAGAACCCCGGCGGCTCGATCAAGGACCGCATCGGCCTGTCGATGATCGAGGCCGCCGAACGCGACGGCCTGCTCCCGCCCGGCGGCACCGTCGTCGAGGCCACGGCCGGCAATACCGGGCTCGGGCTCGCGCTGGTCGCGCGGGCGAAGGGCTACCGGGTCGTGCTGGTCGTGCCGGACAAGATGTCGGCCGAGAAGGTGCTGCAGCTCAAGGCGCTCGGCGCCGAGGTGCACATCACCCGCTCCGACGTCGGCAAGGGCCACCCCGACTACTACCAGGACCGCGCCGCGCGCCTGGTCCGGGACCTCCCCGGCGCCTGGTACGCCGACCAGTTCAACAACCCCAACAACCCGCTCGCGCACGAGACCACCACCGGTCCGGAGATCTGGCAGCAGGTCGGCCACCGGATCGACGCGCTGGTCTGCGGCGTCGGCTCCGGCGGCACGATCACCGGTCTGTCGCGCTTCTTCGCCAAGGTCCGGCCGGGCCTGGACGTGGTGCTGGCCGATCCGGCCGGCTCCATCCTCAAGGACTTCATCGAGACCGGCAGCTTCGGCGAGGCCGGCTCCTGGGCCGTCGAGGGCATCGGCGAGGACTTCGTGCCGCCGATCGCGGACCTGAGCGGCGTGCGCCACGCCTACGCGATCACCGACGAGGAGAGCTTCGCCACCGCGCGCGACCTGTACCGCGCCGAGGGCATCCTGGCGGGCTCGTCCACCGGCACGCTGCTGGCCGCGGCGCTGAAGTACTGCCGCGCGCAGACCACGCCCAAGCGCGTGGTGACGCTGGTCTGCGACACGGGCACCCGCTATCTCTCCAAGGTCTACAACGACCCGTGGATGTTCGACCAGGGCCTGCTCAAACGCGAGAGCAAGGGCGACCTGCGCGACCTGATCGCGCGGCGGCCGGAGGATGGCGCCGTCATCAGCGTCAGCCCCGAGGACACGCTGGCCACCGCCTTCTCGCGCATGCGCCAGGCCGAGGTCTCGCAGCTGCCGGTGCTCAAGGACGGGAAGCTGGTGGGCCTGCTGGACGAGTCCGACCTGCTCGCGCAGATGCACATGGACGCGCGCCACTTCAAGGACAGCGTCGACAGCGCGATGAGCCATGATGTGCAGACGCTGCCGCCGGGCGCGCCGCTGTCCGACCTGATCGCGCAGCTGCGCAAGGGCCTGGTGGCCGTGATCGCCGACGATCGCGGCTTCCACGGCCTCGTCACCCGCTTCGACCTGTTGAACCACCTGCGAAAGGGCTTGTCATGAGCCATTCCCCCGAGAAAGACAACGACCATCCGGCCGACGCCGACCTGCGCTTCGACACGCGCGCGATCCATGGCGGCCAACGCCCCGATCCGCTGACCGGCGCGGTGATGCCGCCGATCTACGCGACCTCCACCTACCGCCAGCGGAGCCCTGGCGTCCACCAGGGCTACGAATACGGCCGCACCCACAATCCGACCCGCCAGGCCTATGAGCGCGCGATCGCCAGCCTGGAGGGCGGCGTGCAGGGCTACGCCTTTTCGTCGGGCCTGGCCGCGATGGCGACGGTGCTGGACACGCTGGACGCGGGCTCGCACATCGTCGCGGGCGACGATCTCTACGGCGGCAGCTACCGGCTGTTCGAGCGCGTGCGCAAGCGCAGCGCCGGCCTGCAGGTGAGCTACGTCGACAGCAGCGATCCTGAGAACGTCCGCGCCGCGCTGCGGCCCGAGACGAAGATGATCTGGATCGAGACGCCCAGCAACCCGCTGCTGAAGCTGACCGACCTGGCCGCCGTCGCGAAGCTCGCGCGCGAGCACGGCGCGCTGGCCATCGCCGACAACACCTTCGCCAGCCCCTGGGCGCAGCGTCCGCTGGAACTGGGCTTCGACGCGGTGATGCATTCGGCGACGAAGTACCTCAACGGGCACAGCGACGTCATCTCCGGCGTGGTCGTGGTCGGGGGCGAGCAGCGCCAGGCGGCGCTGCGCGAGCAGCTCGAGTTCCTGCACAACGCGGTGGGCTCGATCGCCGGCCCCTTCGACAGCTTCCTCGCGCTGCGCGGGCTCAAGACGCTGGCGCTGCGCATGGCGCGCCACAACGAGAGCGCGCTGGCACTCGCCCGCTGGCTGGAAGGCCAGCCCAAGGTGCGCCGTGTCCACTATCCGGGCCTGGAAAGCCATCCGCAGCAGGCGCTCGCCCAGCGCCAGATGCGCGGCGGTGGCGGGATGATCAGCGTCCAGCTCGACACCGACCTGGCCGGCGCGCGCCGCTTCCTGGAGCGGGTGCGGATCTTCTCGCTGGCCGAGAGCCTGGGCGGCGTCGAGAGCCTGATCTCGCTGCCGGCGCTGATGACGCACGCGTCGATCCCGGTGGAGACGCGGGCGCGGCTGGGCATCACCGATTCGCTGGTGCGGATCTCCGCCGGCATCGAGGACCTCGAGGACCTGCGCGACGACCTGAAGGCGGGCCTGGACGCCGTCTGACCGAGGGGCGCGCCGCGGGAATTCCGCGGCGGACGAACGCGCCGGGGCCGGGAGGCCGCCGGCGCGTTCTGCTTTTCCGAACCGCTGGCCGCACAAGAATCGAAGTGCGACGTGAAGAATGCGTGAAGATGCGCGCGTCAAACGCGCGAAGCGTTGCGCCGCCAAGTGGCGAATCCACGCGCACCGGATTTGTTGGCTCGTCGGAAAAACCTTCGACAAGTCTTTCTTAACTTCCGTTTAAGCGAAGTTATTTATGATCCGGCTTCGTTTTTCTCGGAGGCCCTCTCATGTCTGCCCTCAACTACCGCCATCTGCACTACTTCTGGGTCGTCGCCAAGGAGGGCGGCTTCGCCCGGGCGGCGGATCGCCTCGGCATGGCGGTGCAGACGATCAGCGCGCAGGTGCGGGAGCTCGAGCGCTCGCTGGGCCATCAGCTGCTCAAGCCGGAAGGCCGCGGCCTGGTGCTGACCGAAGCCGGCCAAGCCGCCTTCGCCCGCGCCGAGGAGATCTTCCAGATCGGCCAGATGGTGCCGCACGAGGTCCACGAGGCGGCCACGCAGCGCGTGCAGCGCCTGTCGGTGGGCTTGTCTGACGGTCTGTCCAAGCTGGCCGCCCATGCCCTGCTGGCGCCGGTCCTGGACACGCCGAACCTGCGCCTCGTCTGCCATGAGGGCGAGGTCGACCAATTGATCGGCGAGCTGGCCCTGCACCACCTGGACCTGGTGCTCACCGACCAGCCCGCGCCGGTGAATCCGACGCTGCGCATCACCAGCCAGCTGCTGGCCAGCACCTCGGTCGACTGGTACGGCCCCGCGGAACTGGTCGAGCGCGCCCGTCGCGCGCCGAACAAGGGCTTCCCTCACGTGCTGGAGACGCTGCCGGTGCTGCTGCCGACGCGCCACGCCTCGCTGCGCGCGGGCCTGGAGCGCTGGTTCGAGCAGCACCACATCCGGCCGCAGATCGTCGGCGAGTTCGAGGACAGCGCGCTGATGAGCGTCTTCGCCGCGCGCGGGCTGGGCGTCTTCCCGGTCAGCCGATTGGGCGCGGACGACCTGTCGATGATGGCCGGCCTGCACCTGCTCGGCCAGACCGAGGTCGTCGAGGACGTCCACGGCATCTACTCGCGCCGCGGCCAGAACCATCCGCTGGTGGCCAAGCTGCTGCAGCGTCGCGGCACGCAGGAACCGGCGATGGACAACGAATCGGAAATTGCTTCAGAAGAATGAGATTGAAGCAGGTTTATACGAAGTGAAGACGACGTTAAGGTCCGCACCTCGTGCGCGCGAGAGCGCGCGTTCCGTCCAACGGCTCACTCGGATCCAGGAGAACCAGTCATGAGCGACTACCAACGACATCCGGCGTCCCCCTCGGCCTGGACGCCCGCCACCGCCAGCGGCGGCGATTCGGTCTTCACCCAGCGCGCCGACGTGGCGCGCGTGCTGCGCAACACCTATGCGCTGCTGTCGATGACGCTGCTGTTCAGCGGCGCGGTGGCGGCGGCCGCGGTGGCGTTCAAGCTGCCCGCCCCGGGCATGATCCTGACGCTCATCGGCTACTTCGGCCTGCTGTTCGCGATCCACAAGACGCAGCATTCCGCCGCGTCGGTGCCGCTGGTCTTCGCGCTGACCGGCTTCATGGGCTACACCCTGGGCCCGCTGCTGAGCGCCATCCTGAACCTGCCCGGCGGCGCCAACACGATCGCCCTGGCGCTGGGCACTACCGGCGCGACCTTCCTGGTGCTGTCGGCCTATGTGCTGGCGACCAAGAAGGACTTCAGCTTCATGGGCGGCTTCCTGTTCGCCGGCATGATCATCGCGATCCTGGCGTCGCTGGCCAACCTGTTCTTCCAGCTGCCGATGCTGGCGATGGTGGTCTCGGGCGTCGTGGCGCTGCTGTCGGTGGGCATGATCCTGTTCCACACCAGCATGATCGTGAACGGCGGCGAGCGGAACTACGTGATGGCCACGGTCAGCCTGTTCGTCTCGCTGTTCAACCTGTTCACCAGCCTGCTGAGCATCTTCGGCTTCGCCGGCTCCAGCGACGACTGACGGCGCGACGATGAAGACCTTGCTGTGGTCCTTGACCGGCGTGTTCGCGCTGGTCTGGAGCGGACTGGCCTGGGCGGCGGCCGGCCTGGTGCGCTGGACGGTGGAGGCGCTCTCCACCGGCCGCGCCACCGAGCTTGGCAAGGCCGCGGTCGAGTTCAAGTTCCCGGCCTGGGCCGAGCCCTTCCTCGACACCGGGCTGCTCGAGATGCTCCAGTCCTTCGTGCGCTGGCTGATGGAGATGGCGGGCACCGGCGCCCCGATGGCCGGGACGGCGATCGGCTGGCTGGTGCCGGTGGTGTGGGTCACCTGGGCCTTCGGGCTGACGGCGCTGATCGTGATCGCGCTGCTGCTCAATCACCTGATCAAGAGCCTGCCGCGCACCGGCGGCGGCACAGCAGCGGCGACACGCTGACGCGTCCCCGGCCTCGTTCAGCCCCCGCAGGGCTGGACGAGGCCGTCGCCATGAGGCGCGGCGCGGAACTCGGGCAGCTGCTCGACCTCGGTCGCATAGGCGATCAGCGTCTGCAGCCGCTCCGCCGGCGGCAGCAGCTCCGGCGTCATCTGCCGGACGAATTCCCACATCACGCCGATCGTGATGCCCGCCAGGCCGATCGCGTCGCGCTCGGCCGAGAGCGGCGCCTTGCCCATCTCCGCCTCGAGCTCCAGCAGCGCGGCGCGCAGCTGGGCGCCCACCCGCTCGAGCCAGGGCGCATGCTGCTTGTCGTCCGGGCGCAGCTGCTGCTCGTACACCGCCTGCACGCTCTTGTCGGTGGCCGCCAGCGCCAGGCCGATCAGCCGCAGTGCGCGCTTGAGCGCCGGATCGCTGGGCGGCAGCAGCGCCCGTCCCGGCGACAGCGACTGCGCGTACTGCAGGATCAGCGTCGAATCCATCAGCACCGTGCCGTCGTCGCAGACGAAGGTCGGCGCCTTGACGACCGGGTTGATGCGGCTGAATTCGTCGAAGGTGCGGAACACCGACAGCGAGCGGTGCTCGAAGTGCAGGCCCAGCAGCTGCATCGCGATCGCGGCGCGGCGGACGTAGGGGGAGTCGAGCATGCCGATGAGCTGCATGGCGGAACTTTCGTGAGGGGACGTGGTGGGCTCAGGCGCCGGCGGGCAGCGCCACGGTGAAGCGGTAGAGGCAGCACTCGTCGCCGTGGAGGGTGCGGACCTCGCGATCGATCTCGCCGGCGGCGCGGCCGCGGATGACGCCGGGCCAGAACTGCGCGGCGGGGGTGTTGGCCATCAGGTGGTAGACCTCCCAGCGGCCCGGGAAGCGCGCCAGCACCTCGCCGGCCGCGCGCGCCGCCAGGCCGTGGCCGCGATAACCCCGCGCGAGGAAGAAGTAGCCCATGTTGTGGTCGGACTGGCTGTCCTCGCAGTCGCGGTCGACCACCGCGAAGCCGGCCAGTTCGTCGCCGACCCAGATCAGGAACGGATGCACGTCCGGCTGCGCCCAGTACGGCGCCTTGGGCCGCAGCTGGTAGCGCCCCTCGGGCGCGAACGCCACCGGCGTCCACTCGCTGAGGTCGTAGTTGTAGAACTGCATCAGGTTCTCGATGCGCGGCAGGTCGTCGGGCGCCGCGCGCTCGATCCGTAGCGCCGGGCTGTCGGGACGCGGCACGGGGATCGAGTCGGAAAAGGCGCCGGGTCGTGTCTCCATGAGGCCTCGCTGCTGGCTGTTCCTGTGGTCTTCTCCCGGCCGCGTCAGCGCGGCGGCGGGAAGTCGTCGTCGAAGGGATAGCGCACGCCGGCCAGCGCGCGGATGCGATCCATCCAGCCGAGCACCGCCAGCGTCTCCGCATGCGGGACCACCGGGCTTTCGATCTCACCGGCGCGGGCGCAGCGCATCGCCTCGCGGATCTCGTTCTCGAAGCCGTTGATCTCGAAAGGGCGCTCGATCGTCTCGACCGTGCCGCGCGCCGGCAGCCACTGCAGACGCGTCGCTTCCCAGAAGGTCTCCGGCAGCACGATGGCGCCAGCCGCGCCCAGCACCTGCATCGTGTTGGGCGCGAAGGTGTCCACCGCGCAATGGAACTGCGACACCAGCCCGTCGCCGAAGTCCAGCGCCACCGCCAGCCGCGCGTCCACGCCGGTCGGCGCGAGCTTGGCCCGCACCTGCAGGTCCACCAGCGGCGGCACCTCGCCGAGCGCGTGCTGCAGCACCCAGCGCGTGGCGGTCAGGTTGTAGATGCCGACGTCCAGCAGCGCGCCGCCGGCCAGCGCCGGGCTGAAGATGCGGCTGTCGGGGTCGTAGGGCGCGGGGAAGCAGAAGCTCGATTGCAGCCCGTGCAGCGCGCCGAGGCGGCCGTCGCGCAGCCAGGTCGCGAGTTCCTGGTAGGCCGGCAGGAAACGCGTCCAGACGGCTTCCATCAGGAAGCTCCGGTGCGTGCGCGCGGCCTCGACCAGGCGGCGGCCCATCTCCTGATTGGGCACCAGCGACTTCTCGCACAGCACCGCCTTGCCGGCGCGCAGCGCGGCCAGGACGGGCTCGTAGTGCTGGCCATGGGGCGTGGCCACGTAGACGCCGTCGATGGCCGGATCGGCCAGCAGCACCGCCGGATCGGTGTGGGCGAGCACGGCGGGTTCTCCCGCTGCGGACCAGCGGTCGGCGAACTGCTGCGCGCGATGGGCATCGCGGCCGCAGACCGCATGCAGGCGGCAGCCGTCGAGGCGCGCGACGGCATCGGCGAAGCGATGGGCGATCGCGCCCGGGCCGATCACGGCCCACTGGAAGGTGGAGTCGGACATGGGTCGGTGGGGAAGCGGGCCGGTCCCGCGATGTGCGGCAAGGGGAGCCGACATGCTAATCGCCAACGCCGTCGTGACGTCTTGCCGCGGAAGGCCTCAGGGTTGTCCCGGGGCAGGGTTCGCCACGGGGGCGGACGACGCCCATGCCCTTCGTTCCCGGCGGGGTCATCGGCTAAGGTGGCGGCCTCGCACAACACGAATGCCTGTGACCCACGCGGGCCGTCTCCCATGAGGATTCCCTTCGTCCTGGCCGCCACCGTGGCCCTCGCCGCGCCCGTCCTGGCGCAGACCGTCACGCCCGCCGCGGCCCCGGCCTCCGCCGTGGCGTCGGCCGCCACCGGCGCGCCGTCCGCCAACCTGCTGCTGGCGCCGAGTCCGCTGCCGCTGCAGTACCCGCCGTTCGACCGCATTCCCGACGCCGACATCGGCCCCGCGCTCGACCAGGGCATGGCGGAGCAGCTGGCCGAGGTGGCCGCGATCGCCGACAACCCGGCCGCGCCGACCTTCGACAACACCATCGTGGCGCTCGAACGCGGCGGCCGCACGCTGGGCCGCGCGACCACGCTGCTGATGAGCCTCACCGGCGCCGACGCCAACCCCGCGCGGCTGAAGCTGCAGGCCGACTACGCCACCCGCCTGGCCGCGCACCGCGATGCGATCCAGCTCAATCCCAAGCTCTTCGCCCGCATCGAGGCGCTGTACCAGCGCCGCGCCGCGCTGGGCCTGGGCGCGCAGGAGCAGCGCCTGATCGAACGCCAGTACCAGCAGTTCCTGCGCGCCGGCGCGAAGCTTGACGAGGACGGCAAGGCCCGCATGAAGGCGATCAACGCCGAGATGGCGCAACTGGGGGCGCGCTTCAACCAGAACGTCCTGGCGGAAGTGAACGACTCGGCGGTCGTCGTCGACAGCCTGGAGGAGCTCAAGGGCCTGGACGAGGAGCAGATCTCCGCCGCCGCGGCGGCTGCGAAGGCCCGCGGCCTGGACGGCAAGTACCTGATCGCGCTGCTGAACACGACCGGCCAGCCGGTGCTGGCGCAGCTGGAGAACCGCGCGCTGCGCCAGCGGGTGTACGAGGCCTCGGTGGCACGCGGCTCGCGCGGCAATGCCTTCGACAACACCGCGCTGGTCTCACGCGTGGTCACGCTGCGGGCCGAGCGGGCGCGGCTGCTGGGCTTCGCCACGCATGCCGACTTCGTGCTCAAGGATGAGACGGCCAAGACCCAGCAAGCCGTCAACGGCATGCTGCGCCAGCTGGCGCCGTCGGCGGTCGGCGCGGCCCGGCGCGAGGGCGCCGAACTGCAGGCCGTGATCGATCGCGAGCAGGCCGCGCGTCATCAGCCCTCGTTCAAGCTGGCCGCCTGGGACTGGAGCTTCTACAGCGAGAAGCTGCGGGCCGAGAAGTACGGCTTCGACGAGTCGCAGCTCAAGCCCTACCTCGAGATGAGGAACGTGCTGGAGAACGGCGTGTTCTACGCGGCGGGGCAGCTCTACGGCCTCAAGTTCAAGGAGCGCCGCGACCTGCCGGTCTACCACCCCGACGTGCTGGTCTACGACGTCTTCAACGCGGACGGCTCGCAGCTGGCGATCTTCCTGGCCGACCTGTACGCGCGGCCCTCCAAGCGCGGTGGCGCGTGGATGAATGCCTACGTCGACCAGAGCGGGCTGATGAACCAGAAGCCGGTGGTGGCGAATCACCTCAACATCCCGAAGCCGGCCGACGGCAAGCCCACGCTGCTGACCTGGGACGAGGTGACGACGCTGTTCCACGAGTTCGGGCATGCGCTGCACGGCATGTTCTCCAACGTGAAGTACCCGAGCATGGCCGGCACCAAGGTGCCGCGCGACTTCGTCGAGTACCCGTCGCAGGTCAACGAGATGTGGGCCGATTGGCCCAGCGTGCTGGCGAACTACGCGAAGCACTACAAGACCGGCGAGCCGATGCCGCGCGCGTTGCTGGACAAGGTGCTGGCGGCCAAGCAGTTCAACCAGGGTTTCGCCTCGACCGAGTACCTGAGCGCCGCGAGCCTGGACCAGCGCTGGCACCAGCTGCCGCTGGACCGGATCCCGGCGGCCGACGGCGTGATGGCCTTCGAGGCCCAGGCGCTGCGCGAGGAGGGCTACGACTACGACGCGGTGCCGCCGCGCTACCGCACGCCCTACTTCAGCCACATCATGGGCGGCTACGCGGCCGGTTATTACGCCTACGTGTGGTCGGAGGTGCTGGACGCCAACACGGTGCAGTGGTTCAAGGCCAATGGCGGCCTCAAGCGCGAGCTGGGCGACACCTTCCGCGCCAAGCTGCTGTCGCAGGGCGGCAGCCAGGACGCGCTGACGCTGTTCCGCGGCGTCGTCGGCCACGAGCCGCAGATCCAGCCGCTGCTGGAGCGCCGCGGGCTGGTCCTTGAGAAGACCCGCACCGCCGGGTCGCCGCAGCAGGCGGCGCAGCCCTGATCGCAGGCGGCGCCCGCCGCGAGCGGGCGCCCGTCCTCAGCCGCCGGTCTTGTCGAGGTCCTTCGTGTCGTCGGCCCCCTGCTGCGTGATCAGCCGCTGCATCAGCGCGAAGAAGCGGTCGTAGAACTGTCCGGCCGGGATGGTCTCGGACGCGACCTTGACCAGCGATTCCGAGGTCGACGACAGCGGCACCGAGATCGAGCCGATCGCGCTCACGCCGAGGCTCGTGGAATTGGCGCTGCGCTTGACGTTGTAGCGGTCCTGCAGCGCGGACACGTAGGCGGTGGCCAGCTTGCCGCTGCCGCCCTCGGGCACGCAGACGATGGTGAAGCTGATCTCCACGTGCACCTCGCCCTCGGGCTGGAAGCGCTTCGTGCCGGCGATCGAGTCCGGCGTCGCGGTGTTGATCACGTAGCCCTGGCTCAGCAGCGCGCGCCGCGCGGCCTCGCAGGTGTCGTTGACGCTGGCGTCGAACAGGCGCGAGAAGGTCTCGTCCGCCGCGAAGCGCTCGTTCTGGTAGACGGAGTTCTTGCGCGCGGCGCTGCCCGGCCCGAAGGCGCCGCAGCCGGCCAGCAGCGCGGCCGCCAGGGACGCCATGGCCCAGGGGCGAAGGGAATCGGAAGTGAGGCGTCGGATCATCGTCGTCGGGCCGTGATCGGCCAGCGGCGGATTATCCGTGTCCGGGCTGACGACGCCCCGTCGTCATCGCACCGCTGTGCGGCTGCGGGCTCAGTGGGCCAGCTGCGAGGTCAGCAGCGTCTCCCATTCGCCGTCGATGCAGACCTGCAGGCGGCGCGCGCTGCCGGGGCAGCGGTGCCAGTGCTCGCTGGCCGCGGACATCAGCGCCGGCCATAGCGGGCGGTCGCCGTCGCAGCGGCTGCGCGGGATCACCAGGGCCAGTTCGCGTTGCGTCTCGTGGCCGTCGGCTTCAATGAAGTCCAGCCGCGCCCGCACGACCACCGTCAGCGGGGTCGACAACAGCAGTTCGGCATTCACAATTTCCAGCGTTTCCATGGCCGCGATCGTAGGCAGGGCGCATGCCCGTGGGTGTCGGGGTCGCCCGCGACGCCCTGTAGGACATTGCCTCATCCCGCAGGCGGTGATCGCCCTCGCCGCCTTTGACCCGAACCGCGGGCGCGCCATTCGCCGGTGATCTCCGCTTGTCCTACACAACAACGCGCATGCGGACGACAGGGCCGGCTGTTCGGCATACGTAGAGTCAGTTCCAGCGCACCGCGGGGTGCACAAGGAGCCGACAGATGGGTATCGCCGACCACCATTCCCTCGCCCTGCATGTTCATGAGATCGCCTGCCAGGTCCAGTGGACCGCCGTCGGCGACCACGAACCGGTCCTGGGACTGGAAGCGGCCCTGCCCTACCTGATGGACCACGCCCCCGCGACGTTCGCCGAGCCGGCCCCTGCCGTCGTGTCGACAGACCGCCACGCCGCGTGAGTCCGAGCCCTGTCATCAATCCAAGGAGATCAACATGATGATTCGAGCCACCGTTCTCGCCCTGGCCACCGCTGTGGGCGCCATCACGATGCTGCCGGGCTGCGCCGTCACCCGCGGCCAATCCTCGGTCGGCGAGTACGTCGACGATGCCGCCGTCACCACCGCGGTGAAGTCCAAGTTCGTCGAGGCCAAGACCGTCGACGCCAGCTCCATCCACGTCGAGACGCTGCAGGGCGAGGTGATGCTGTCGGGCTTCGCCAAGAGCGCCACCGAGAAGGCCGATGCCGAGCGCCTGGCCCGCGAGGTCAAGGGCGTGAAGCGCGTCAAGAACGAGATCGCCATCCGCAACTGATCGGGTGACCGATCGGGCCGCGGAGGCCCAGCCTGACGCGCTGACGCGCGACCGACACGCGCCCGGTGGCGGCCTGACCGACCGCCCCGGGCGCTGTGCGCGAACGGACGGTGTGCCTCCGCATCCCGTCCGTTCGCGCGCACCCGCTTGTGGTTCCGAGAAGTACACGAGTCCCGCCATGGAGTCCCAGCCCGCCAGCGCCGCCCTCACCTGCTTCCTCGTCGAGGACAACGCCGTCATCCGGGAGAACCTGGTGGCGACGCTCGAGGAGATGGTGGACTTGCGCGTGCTCGGTCACGCGGAGGACGAGCGCGGCGCGCTGGACTGGTTGTCGGAAACCCATCCCGGCTGCGACCTGCTGATCATCGACATCTTCCTGGCCCAGGGCACCGGGCTGAACGTGCTGCGCGCCGCCAGCGAGCGGATGCCGCAGGCGCGCCGCGTGGTGCTGAGCAACTACGCGACGCCGGACATGCGCCAGCGCTGCTTCGCGCTGGGCGCCGACAAGGTGTTCGACAAGTCAGCCGAGCTCGAGGACCTGCTCGCCTACTGCGGCGGCCTGGCCGATGCGGCCCATCGCGATGCGGCTACTCGATCAGCCCGTTCTTGAGGGCGTAATACGTCAGCTCGCTGTTGGTGTTCAGCGCGAGCTTCTCCAGCACGCGCGAGCGGTAGGTCGAGACCGTCTTCACGCTCAGCGACATGCCGTCGGCGATGTGGCCGACGGTCTCGCCGCGGGCCAGGCGCAGGAAGACCTGCAGTTCGCGCTCGGACAGGGACTCGTGGGGCGCCTGGTCGGCCGGCGCGCCCAGGCCCTCGGCCAGCAGCTCGGCCACCGCGGGCGTGATGTACTTGCGACCGCGGAACACGGTGCGGATCGCGGTGGCGATCTCCTCGGGGTCGCATTCCTTGTTCAGGTAGCCGCTGGCGCCCTGGCGCAGCAGCGTGGTCGCGTAGTGGGTCTCGGGGAAGCCGCTGAGGATCAGCACCGGCAGCTCGGGCTTGCGGGCCTTGATGGCGGCCAGGGTCTCGACGCCGCTCTGGTCGGGCAGCGAGAGGTCCATCAGCATCACGTCGACTTCGCCGGCGCGGGCCAGGTCCAGGGCCTCGCGGCCGGAGCTGGCTTCGCCGGTGACGCGCAGGTCGACCTGTTCGGAGAGGAATTGCCGCAGCCCGGCGCGGACAATCGCGTGGTCGTCGACGATGGCGATTCGGATCATGGTGAGGCGATGGTCAAGCGAGCGAAATCGCTCGGGGAGTGTAGAGGATGAGCCTGAAGGACACCGTCACGAACCTCGGTCGCAAGACCTGGGCAATGCCGCTGGGCGTGTTCGTGGCCCTGTTGATGATCCTGATCAGCGAGTTGGCCTATTTCGGCGCCGTGTCGCAGATGGACCGCCTGGACACGCTGGGCCGGGCCCGGATGGAACTGCTCCGGCTGATGGCCCGCGTGACCGACGCGGAGTCAGGGCAACGGGGATACCTGATCACCCGCCGGCCGGAATACCTGGACCCCTACCGCTTCGCCGCGGAAGACGCCTCGCAGGGGCTCAGCGCGCTGCAGCGGATGTACGCGCAGGTCGGCGCCGAGGATGCCGAGCGCCGCAGCAAGGAGATCGCCAGCGCCGTCGGCGCCAAGCTCAGCGAGCTGCAGGAGGTGCTCAAGCTCTATGAGAGCGGGCGCGAGGCGGCCGGCCGGGAGCTCATGATGACCGACATCGGCCGCGACCAGATGGAGCAGATCCGCCGTCGCTCGGCCGAGCTGCTGGCCGACGAGAACCGCCGCATCGCGCTGGGCACCGGCCAGGTCTACGACACGTTGATGCTCAGCCGCATCGGCGTGGCCGGCATGACGCTGCTGAGCCTGATCGTGTTCGTGCTGTTCGTGCGCAAGAGCCGCGCGCTCGACGACCAGCGCGCCGAGCAGGCGCAGGAAGTGCGCGCCGAGCGCGACCGGCTGGAGGTCGAGGTGGCGCGCCGCACCGCCGAGCTCACCCAGCTGGCCCGCCACCTGCAGACCGCGCGCGAGGACGAGCGCGCCCGCCTCGCCCGCGACCTGCATGACGAGCTCGGCGCGTTGCTGACCGCGGCCAAGCTCGACGTCGCGCGGCTGCGGCCCAAGCTGCAGGCCGGGGCGCCCGACCTGATGCAGCGGCTCAACCACCTGACGGAGACGCTCAACAGCGGCATCGCGCTCAAGCGCCGCATCATCGAGGACCTGCGGCCGTCGACGCTGGACCAGCTCGGCCTGGTGCCGGCGCTCGAGATCCTGTGCCGCGAGACCTCCGAGCGGCTCGGCGTGCCGATCCGCATGAGCCTGGATCCCGCGGTCGAGCTGCCGCCCAGCGCGCAGTTGACGGCCTTCCGGCTGGTGCAGGAGGCGCTGACCAACACCGCCAAGTACGCCCGGGCCACCGAGGTCGAGGTGACGCTCAAGCGCGAATACGCGCAGGCCATGGTCGTGGTCGCCGACAACGGCCAGGGCTTCGAGCCGGACCGGCTTACGCTGGGCTCGCACGGGCTGCTGGGCATGCGTTTCCGCGTCGAGGCCGAGCGCGGCCAGCTGCGCCTGCGCAGCGCGCCGGGGCAGGGCACCGAGGTCTGCGCCTGGCTGCCGCTCAAGCGCGATGAGCCGGAGATTCCGCGCATCGACTTTCCGATTCCCGGGATGGCGGGGATGCCCGGGGAAGGTGGCGCCTCGTCTGCGGGTGGCGGGCTGTAGGCGGGCTCCTACGAGCGTCCGGGACGCCCGGCGACCGTCGCTTCCGGTGGCCGCCGACCCGGCGGCGCCGGGCGCCTGCCTAGAGTGAGGTCATGGATCCGCGGCCTTCCGCGGAATTTCCGCGACACCGCGATATCCCCGAAAGGAGCCTCGCCATGAAGCACTCTTCCCGCCCCAGCCAATTTGCCCTGCTGCTGCCCGCCGTGGTGGCCGCCGTCGCCCTGACCGCCTGCGGTCGTGAGGACGACGGTCGCACCGCCGGCCAGCGCCTGGACGACGGCATCTCCAAGATGGAGCAGAAGTCCGAGGAAGCGAAGCAGGACACTCGTCAGGCCATGGACAACATGGGCAACAAGATGGACCGGACCGCCGACAAGGTCGGCGCCGCCGTCGACGACGCCCAGATCACCACGTCCATCAAGACCGCGCTGGCGGGCGACCCCAAGCTCAGCGCGCTCGACGTGAAGGTCGAGACCGAGAAGGGCCACGTGACCCTGGACGGCACCGCGCCCGACCTGGCCGCGCGTGACCGCGCCGGCTCGATGGCCCTGGCCGCCAAGGGCGTCCAGTCGGTCAACAACCGCATCAAGGTCAACGGCTGATCTCCTCCTCTGCAGCCGGCTGACCGGGGCCCCGGCCCGCGTCGCCCGACGCGGTGCCGGGGCTTTCTGCTGTCGGCCTTCGCCCGGGGTATTCCCGGTTTCCTGTCGTATTCGTGACGATTCGTTAACGCGCTTCACGGGGCTGTCATCCGCGCTGCCTAGCGTGCCGCCCTGTCGCCACCCGGCCCCGTCGAGGGAGACCGGGCCGCAGCGTCCTCGAGCCACGAAAGATCGACATGAAGAAGACGACCGTCCGTTCCGTTCCCCGCCTGTGCCGCCCCAGCCGGCTGGGCCGGACCCTGATGAGCCTGGCCGCGATCGCGGCGCTGAGCGCCTGCAACACCAAGGACAACGACGGCTACGACATCCCGGTCGTCGTCCAACCGACGCAGGGTCGGCTCGTCGATGCGCCGGTGGAGGGCGTCAGCTACCAGGCCGCGCCGTCGGCGATCTCCGGCAAGACCGGCGCGAACGGCGTCTTCACCTGCAAGGCGGGCGACACGGTGAGCTTCAGCGTCGGCGGCGTCATCGTGGGCAGCGCCGCCTGCGCGGCAACCGTCGCCGCGGCGGACCTCGCCGGGACCAGCACGCTCAGCGACGTCAAGCTGCAGAACCGCCTCGTCTTCCTGCAGGCGCTGGACGAGGACGACGATCCCACCAACGGCATCCGCATCACGGCCGCGGTGCACGACGCGCTGACCAAGGCGCTGGACTTCAACCTGGCCGCGGCCGACTTCGACAAGGCCTTCGCCGCGCTGCTGCCGGCCGGGCAGAACGACGTCTACGGCCAGCCCTACGCCGGCCGCGCGATGAGCGCCAGCCGCCGCGCCGCCGCGGTCGACCACTACGAATCGACGATGGCCACGCTGCTCGGCAAGACCGAGACCAGCAGCGCCACCCAGGACAGCGCCGGCGGCGCCGTCGCGATCACCAAGTTCCAGATCCGCGCCGCCGACAACCAGTACGTGCCCTACGAGGGCAGCAACGCCGACGCGAAGAAGGACTTCCCCAAGGGCTTCTATCCGGCGGTCGGCTCGGGCCTGGCCTACAAGGGCAGGAACGCCGACGGCGCGCTGGAGTTCTGGGGCATCACCGACCGCGGCCCCAACGGCGACAGCCCGAGCGCGCCGCGCCCGGACACCGGCGCGGTCGTGACGACCAAGATGTTCCCCGCGCCAAGCTTCGCGCCGTCGATCGGCGTGATCACGCTGGGCAAGGACGGCGCCGTCATCGCCAGCCTGAATCCGCTGAAGAACCCGGATGGCTCGAAGGTCACCGGCCGCCCGCTGCCCTTCGGCGCCGTCGGCAACAGCGCCGAGGTGCCGCTGGCCGACACCCTGAAGTTCGACCAGACCAAGGGCAACTTCGACGCGAACGGCCTGGACAGCGAGACGCTGGTCCACGACGCCGCCAACAAGGTGTTCTGGACCTCGGACGAGTACGGCCCCTTCATCGTGAAGATCGACGCGGCCAGCTTCCAGGTCGTCAAGCGCTACGCGCCCGGCACGACCGCCGGCAGCCTGCCCGAGGTGCTGAAGCATCGCCGTCCCAACCGCGGCATGGAGGGCCTGACGATGGACGCGGCGACCGGCCGGCTGCATGGCTTCCTGCAGAGCCCGATCGATCCGGTGGACGCCGCCGGCAAGAGCATCGAGGTCGTCGACAGCGCCGACATGGACCAGGACGGCAAGACCACCGACAAGGTCAAGGTGCGCGACTTCGCCCAGTTCGCGCGCTGGATCGAGTTCGATCCCAAGACCGAGACCTCGCGGCTCTACGCCTATCCGCTCAGCTACCCGCTCGCCGCCAAGGGCGAGAAGTGGGACCGCAACCGCACCGGCAGCGCCAAGCTCGGCGACCTGGTCTCGCTGGGCAACGGCAGGTTCATCGTCATCGAGCAGGGCGCCGACTCGACCGGCGCGGTGCGCAACTTCCTGATGCTGGTGGAGCTGCCGGCCGCGGCGACCGACATCGCCGCCATCGGGACCGAGCTCGAGCGCAACAGCATCGATGGCGTGACCGCCTCGGCGGTGACCTGGGCCAAGGTCGTGAAGCTGAAGAAGACGGTGCTGCTGGACCTGAACGCCGCCGGCTGGAAGGCCGAGAAGGCCGAGGGCCTGGCGGTCGTCGACGGCAACACGCTGGCGCTGATCAACGACAACGACTTCGGCCTGAAGTCGACGCTGGTGGACGCGAAGGGCAAGCCGCTGGCCGGCGATCCGACCGAGTGCAGCGTCGACGCCAACGGCGTGATCGTCCAGGACGGCAGCTGCGCGGCCGGCGCGGTCACCGCGCGCGTGACCCGCGGCAACGAGGTCGACCGCCTCACCCACCTGTGGCTGTTCAAGTTCCCGAAGGCGCTGAGCAGCTACGTGGCACCCTGACCGGCCGGCGGCCCGGCCCTTGGCGGTCGGGTCTACCCGAGGTGTCCTCCGGCACCTCGGCGGCCGCGGGACGCTGACGGAGAATGCCCGCCAGCAAGAACTCCAGGCTGTCGCGCATGACCCGTCACCCCCTCGCCCGCACCACGGCGGCCGCGCTTGTCGCGGCCGTTTCCCTTGGCGCCGCCCCCTTCGCCCAGGCCGCGACGCCCGCGCCCGGCGCGGCCGCGTCCGCACCCGCCGCCGCGCCCGAAGCGCCGCTCGACCAGCTGCCCTACACGCCCAGCCTGGACACCGCGGCGATGGATCGCAACGCCGATCCCTGCGACGACCTCTACCAGTACGCCTGCGGCGGCTGGATGGCGGCCAACCCGATCCCGCCGGACCAGGCGCGCTGGTCGGTCTACGCCAAGATGGCCAACGAGAACCAGCGTTATCTCTGGGGCATCCTGGACAAGCTCTCGGCCGCCGATCCGGCGCGCAGCGCCAACCAGGCGCGCATGGGCGACTACTTCGCCGCCTGCATGGACGAAGCGGCGGCCGAGCGCCACGCGCTGGCGCCGCTGCGGCCGCTGCTGTCGCGCATCGACGCGCTGAAGGACCGCCGCGATCTGCCGGCCCTGCTGGCCGCGCTGCACCTGGCGACCAACAACGAGCGCGTGCTGTTCCACTTCAGCTCGGGCCAGGACATGGCCGACTCGACGCGGGTCATCGCCTTCGCCTACGCCGGTGGGCTGAGCCTCCCGGACCGCGAGTACTACTTCAAGGCCGACGAGAAATCCCGCACCCTGCGGGACCAATTCATCGCGCACGTCGCGCGCAGCTTCGAGCTGCTCGGCGACGCGCCCGAGGCGGCGCGCACGCAGGCCAGGCAGGTGATGGCCCTGGAGACCGCGCTGGCGCGCGCCTCGCTGAGCCGCGTCGACAAGCGCGATCCCTACAAGGGCTTCCACCCGATGAAGGCGGCCGGGCTGCAGGCGCTCACGCCGGGCTTCGACTGGACGGCCTACCAGCGCGCGCTGGGCCTGGACCCGCAGGCGGCCTACAACGTGACCGAGCCGGCCTTCTTCAAGGCCATGGCCAGGGAGCTGCGCCAGCGCGACCTGGCGCAGTGGCGCCATTACCTGCGCTGGCAGCTGGTCAGCAGCCAGGCGCCGACGCTCTCCGGCGCCGCGGTGCAGGGCAACTTCGAGTTCTTCGGCCAGACGCTGCAGGGCGTGCCGCAGAACAAGGCGCGCTGGAAGCGCTGCGTCGAGCTGGTCGACGCGCAGCTCGGGGAGGCGCTGGGCCAGGAGTTCGTCGCCCGCAACTTCAGTCCCGACCTGAAGGACAAGACGCTGACGATGACCAAGCAGATCGAGGACGCGATGGCCGCGCGCATCCGGTCGCTGAGCTGGATGAGCGAGACCACGAAGCAGCGCGCCCAGGAGAAGCTGCATGCGATCGTCAACAAGGTCGGTTATCCGGACCGCTGGCGCGACTACGGCGCGCTGACTGTCGCGCGGGACGACTTCGCCGGCAACGTGATGCGGGGCAATGCCTTCGAGCTCCAGCGCCAGCTGGCCAAGATCGGCAAGCCGCTGGACCGTGGCGAATGGGGCATGACGCCGCAGACAGTCAACGCGTATTACGACGCGCAGATGAACGACATCAACTTCCCGGCCGGCGTGCTGCAGCCGCCGCTGTTCGACCCCAAGCTGGACGACGCGCCTAACTACGGCAACACCGGCGGGACCATCGGCCATGAGTTGATCCACGGCTTCGACGACGAGGGCCGGCAGTTCGATGCCAAGGGCAATCTGCGCGACTGGTGGACGAAGAAGGACGGCAAGGCCTTCGAGCAGCGTGCCGCCTGCGTGACGAAGCAGTACGCGCAGTACGTGGTCGTCGACGACATCCGCATCAACAGCAAGCTGACGTTGGGCGAGGACCTGGCCGACCTGGGCGGCCTGGTGCTGGCGCATGCGGCCTGGAAGGCGCAGATCGCGGACATGTCGCCGCCGCCGGCGGACCGCGACGGCCTGACGCCGGAGCAGCGCTTCTTCGTCGGCTTCGCGCAGTGGGACTGCAGCCACGCGCGGCCGGAGTACGCGCGCGTGCATGCGTTGACCGACCCGCATTCGCCGGGGCGCTACCGGATCAACGGGGTCGCGGTGAACATGCCCGAGTTCGAACGGGCCTTCCACTGCAAGCCGGGCCAGAAGATGGTCAAGCCCGACGCCGAGCGCTGCCGCATCTGGTGACGCGGCCCGGCCGGCCTCGCGGCGCGAGGGCCCGCCGACCCGGGCCGCTGACATCGATGGTCGGCCGCGGCTGCCAGGCGGCGCCGCGGATCCTGCGAATCAGCCGATCGGCAGATCAACCGATCAGCAGGTCCTCGGCCGTCTTGCCGGCGGCCAGCGCGTCCTTGAACCAGGTGGGCCGCTTGCCGACGCCGGTCCAGGTGCGACCGGCGCCATCGTGGTACTTCGGCGTGCCGGCGCCGCGCGGCGCCTTGCGCTTGGCGGTGGTGGCCGCGCGGGCGGGTTTCGCGGCGGCCTTGCGGCCGGCGCGCGGACGCTGCAGGGTCGCGCCGAACAGTTCCTCGGGGGTCAGGCCGTAGTGATCGATGGCCTCGCGGATCCGCGCGACCACGCCGGAGATTTCCTTCGCGCGCAGCGCCTCGGCTTCTTTCTGAAGTTTCTCGATCTGACTCAGGACTTGTTTCAAGGATTTCGCCATTCGGCTGACTCCATTCGGGGTGAATTGACCTGGGCATCTGCCTCTGTGTCGCTGACCTCCCGGGCGCGACTGTAGCGCCCTGCGAGCGAGCGATGCGGAAACGACACAGCCTGTCCCATTGACACGGGGTGACTCGACTGATTCCAGTAGGGCGCAGGGCGACATATATGTCGATTGCGCAGTCCATGCCGGGACGAGACATCGGTTCATTGCGCTTCGGCAAGAACGCGGGCGGCGACGCGATTCGCCGGGAATGGACAGGGAGCGCGCTCCTTAGAGTGAATCGTTCATTCACCGCAATTGCTGGACGGAGTGCCGCGATGGTTCGATCCACACACCCGATCAATGCGCCGACCTACCTGCGCCTGCGCGACCAGATCCGCGCCGACATCGAGGACGGCTGCTGGCGCCTGGGCCAGCACCTGACGCTGCACGAGCTGAGCGCGCATTACCAGGTCAGCAACGTGCCGGTGCGGGAGGCGCTGCTGCAACTGCAGGGGGACGGCATGGTGGACATGCGGATGAACAAGGGCGCGGTGGTGCGGGCGGTGGACGCGCGCTTCATCGAGGAGTATTTCGACGTACGCGAAGCGCTGCACACGATGCTGCTGGCCCAGGCCTGCGGGCGGCCCGAGGCCCGCGAGGCGGCGCAGGGGCCGCAGATCGAGGCGCTCGTGCGCGCGGTGGAGGAGGCCGCCCGGGATGGCCGTGCTCAGGAGCTGCTGGCGGCCGATGAGACGCTGCAGGAGGAACTCGCGCGCTGGGGCGGCAATGCGCAGGCGCTGGGGATGCAGGCCTCGCGCGGGCGGCTGCTGGAGGCGGTCCGGCGCTCGCGCATGGCCTTGTGGGCGTCGGAGCTGGACGTGTTGGCTGTCCAGGACCGGGCGATGGTGGAGGCGATCCGGCAGGCCGACCCAACCACCGCGGGCGAGGCGATGCGCCGCCATGTCGCGGCCGCGCGGACCTACATGCTGCGCCTGCTGCGGCTACCCGAGCTGCCGGCGCGGGTCGAGGGCGCGTCGTTCGCGCCGGGTTCGACCTCGAGTGAGGCGCCGGACGCCGACTGAGCGGTCTCGATCGGAGGTCGCGCCGACCGCGGCAGTCCACCATTCTGCGCGGCGCCGTTCACGGGGCGCCGTTCACAGGGGCAGGGAGCTCGCCTTCAGGCAGCGCAGCACGAAGCTGGACTTGCTGTGGCGCACGCCGGGGATCTTGTAGAGCTTCTCGCGCAGCAGGCGTTCGTAGTCGCGGGTGTCGCGCACGGACAGGCGCAGCACGTAGTCGTAATCGCCGGAGACCAGGTAGGCATCGATGACCTCGGGGATGGCCTCGAGGTGGCGGGCGAATTCCGCCATCGCCGCGTCGGTGTGCTTGTTCAGGGTGAGCTGCACGATCAGCTGCTCGGGCCGCCCGATCTTCTCGGCGTTCACCTTGACGGTGTAACCCTCGATCACGCCGGATTCCTCCAGCCGCTTGATGCGCGTCCAGCAGGGCGAGGTGGTCAGGCCGACCTCCTCGCTGACCTCCTGCAGGCTGGCGCGAGCGTTGCGCTGCAGCGCGCGCAGGATGGCGCGGTCGAACTTGTCGAGCTTGATTTGCTGATCCATCGCGCTTTGGAAGGAAGATTTGCTGTGCGGCGAATTCTATGAGGCAAGAACGGCAACCCTTTCCGAGCCAGTGCCGGGACACTGGACGCATGAATGCCAGGTTCGACGGCGCCCAGGTCAGCGCCCGCGGCGCGGTCATCGACGCGCCCTGTTCTCCCTCCTCCCCTTCATCGCCGGCCAGCGCCGGTCCTGTCGCGCCGCTCGGGAACGCGCCACCGCGCAACGGCGCCCAGACGCTGCTGGACACGCTGGTGGCCTGCGGCGTGGACACCGTGTTCGGTTATCCCGGCGGCGCGGTGCTGCCGCTGTACGACGCGCTGCACGGCGAGCCGCGCCTGCGCCACATCCTGGTCCGCCACGAACAGGCGGCCGTGCATGCGGCCGAGGGGTATGCGCGCAGCACCGGCCGGCTGGGCGTCGTGCTGGTGACCTCGGGCCCCGGCATGAGCAACACGACGACGGGCCTGCTGGACGCGCTGTGCGACTCGGTACCGGTGCTATGCATCAGCGGCCAGGTGAATAGCGCGGCGATCGGCACCGACGCCTTCCAGGAGTGCGATGCGCTGGGCATCTCGCGGCCGGTGACCAAGTGGAATGCGCAGGCGCGGCCCGGTGGCGACGTCGCGGCGCTGGTGCGCAAGGCCGTCGAGATCGCGCGGGGCGGTCGTCCGGGCCCGGTGCTGCTGGACGTGCCGAAGGATGTGCAGCTGGCGCCGGCGCGGCCTGATGAGAGGCTTGATGCCAGGCCCACCGCCCGGACCGCACACGAGCGGCCGCAAGCGGCGGCGCTGCCCGTCTCGCCCATCGTCGACGTGCGTGCGGTGGAAACGGCCGCGGACTGGATCGCCACCGCGCGCCGGCCGGTGTTCTATGGCGGCGGCGGCCTGATCAACGCCGGCGACGAGGCCTGCGCCGCGTTCGCGGCCGCGGTGGCGCTGGCCGGCGCGCCCTGCACGCTGACGCTGATGGGGCTGGGCGCGGTGCCGGCGTCGTCGCCGCACTGGCTGGGCATGCTGGGCATGCACGGGACGCTGGAGGCCAACCTGGCGATGCATCACGCCGACCTCATCGTCTGCGCCGGCGCGCGCTTCGACGATCGGGTGACCGGCCGGCTCGATGCCTTCGCGCCCGGCGCGCGCGTGATCCACCTCGACATCGACCCCGCGTCCATCGACAAGGTCCGGCGCGCCGACCTCGCCCTGTGCGGGGACGCGCGGACGCTGCTGCCGCGCCTGCGCCGCGCGCTGGAGCGACGCCCGATGCCACCGGAGCGCTTGGCCGACTGGTGGGCGCGGATCCAGGACTGGCGCTCGCGCCGATCGCTGGCCTTCGAGGACACGCCGGAGGTGATCGCGCCGCAGGCGCTGATGGCGCGTCTGCAAGCGCAGCTCGCCGGCCGGGACGCGATCGTGTCGACGGACGTCGGCCAGCATCAGATGTGGGCGGCGCAGCACCTGGCCTTCGAGCGCCCGCGGCGCTGGCTCACCTCGGGCGGCGCCGGCACGATGGGCTACGGCCTGCCGGCGGCGATCGGCGCGCAGGTGGCGCATCCGGGGCGGCTGGTCGTGTGCGTCAGCGGCGATGCGTCGATCCTGATGAACCTGCAGGAGATGGCCACGGCGCGGCAGCACCGCGCGGGGGTCAAGGTCGTGCTGTGCAACAACGGCCACATGGGCATGGTGCGGCAGTGGCAGGAGCTGCATCACGGCGAGCGTTACAGCCACAGCTACAACGCCTGCATGCCGGATTTCGTCGCGGTGGCGAAAGGCTTCGGCTGGGAGGCGGCGCGGGTCACGCGGCGGGATGCGCTCGATGCGGCGCTCGCCGAGTGCCTGGCGAGCGACGGCCCGTATTTCCTCGACGTGGCCGTCGCGCCGGTGGAGAACTGCTTCCCGATGATTCCGGCGGGGAAGGGGCATCACGAGGTGATGTTGGCGGCCCGGACGCCCTAACCCCCGCGGCAACTTGTCATCGACCGTGCGGGATCAAGTCGCCCATTCCTTGAATCGCCGTTGGCACTCTTCCGAAGGGAATCGGGCACCCGCCGCCAACATGCGATGAAGGGCCGCCGCGAGCGCGCTTTCGTCGACAACCGCGTGCGCCAGCAGTTGATCGAGCAGCCACAGCGCGCCGTGCACCGCCATGCCGTCCTTCTGGGCTTGCCTGCGCAGCCGGCCATCGCCGGTCAGCAAGGGCAAGCCGGACTGCCGCGCCAGGTAATAGCAGGAAACGTCCGCCAGAGAGCTGTTGTTGTGCTCGGCAGTGAGGTGCATGAGGTCCGCCACGGCCTCGCTGCCAAGTGATTCCACGATCAGACCGCGCCGGGTCAGCTCTTCGTGGGCAAGGTCCTGCAGTTCGTGGAGGACAAAGTCGGTGCTGCAGAAGCGGAACGGGAGTCGGAAAAGGACGTCCAGGAGATCAGCGTTCCGGAAATCAATCCAGATGTTGGTATCGCTGACGTAGACCCGCTGCATTCATGCTCCCACCGGCGCTGAGAGGGCGGGCTCGAGCGTGTCCAGCGGACGTTGCAGGAACTCGGCGGCACGGGACGGGGTGAAGAGGCCCTCGGCCAGGCCCCAGAACACGAGCGACTCGAAACGTCGCGGTTGCTCCGGCAACAGCGCCTCCGGCTCCGCGGTGCGCCAGCCAGCCTGGGAGAACTGGATGACCGCTGCCTTGTAGCCGGCCTCGTTCAGCAGGCCGAGATCCTTCAGGCGACGAAGGGCCACCTGCATCGAAATCCCGTAGCGCCGCTTTGCATTCAGGAGCTCCGCAGGATGCACGCGTGATCGGCGGTGACTGCCGAAGTCGAGCAGCACCTGTGCGCCGGGATAGAGAAACGCGCCGGCGAAGCGATGACAGCATCGCTCCTTGTCGGCTTCGGACATGTCCTCCGGCAAGGCCATCACCCAGTGGCCGAGCTCATGTGCCGCCGTGAAGCGCATGCGCTCACCTGGCCGCGCGGTATTGAGCGCGATCAGCACATGTTCGTGATCCTCCGTGGCGGCGCACGCACCGTCGAAGTCATCTTGCGCATCGAGCAGCGCCACCTTGATGCCGCGCTCTTCCAGCAACTGCGTCAGGTTCGCGATGGCATCGCCGCCGATGCCCCAGTCGCGGCGCAGGCGCTCCGCCGCGCTCTCCGCCGCGTCGAAGGACTCGACCTGAAGGATCTGAGGGGCCGTCGGGGCGATGCGGACATTGACGGCGTCGAAGCAGCGCTCGAGACCGATATAGCGTTCGAGGTGGTCGCGCATCTGCTCTTCCACCTGTCGCTGCCGGTACTTCGGCATGCGGGCCAGCTTGCGGAACTCGAGCGGCGACAAGGTCACGGCTTCAGCGCGGAAGAAGTACTCGGGTCGCACGCCCAGAGCTTTGGAGAACTGGAGCAGGCGCGTCGAATTCGGGATGGCGTCGCCGCGCTCGAACTTGCTCAGTGCTTGCTTGGTGATGTCACCGATGGCCTGGGCCAGTGCGTCAAGGCTGAGCCCTTTCAAGACGCGGGCCCGCCGGAGTCGGTCGTGGATCATCGCGTGCTCCTAGGTTGACGGGAATTCTATTCCTGATCGTTTCGTCAACCAACGACTGATTCAAGTAGCGTGTCCAGTCGCGCACCGGCTACAGGAGACCCTCAATGACTCGCCCCTTCGCTCCGAGCAATCCCGAGCTCTTCGAGCAAGGCCTGCAGACCCGACGAGAGGTGCTGGGCGATGCCTACGTCGATGCGTCGATCCGGAACGCCACCGACTTCACCATCGACATGCAGGAGCTGGTGACCCAGTACTGCTGGGGCGATGTCTGGAACCGGCCGGGGCTGGACCGGCGCTCGCGCTCGCTGCTGAACCTGGCGATGCTGACCGCGCTGGACCGGCCGCATGAACTCAAGATCCACGTGCGCGGCGCGCTCAACAACGGGCTCACGCGCGAGGAGATCAAGGAGGTCTTCCTGCAGACGGCGATCTACTGCGGCGTGCCGGCGGCGATCGATGCGTTCCGCTCGGCCGCCGAGGTCTTCAAGGAGATCGACGGCTGAGCCGCGGTCAGGGATTGCGGCGGGCCAGCTCGAAGTGCATGCCGTCGACGTTGCTGCTGAAGTGGCCGCCCCACGCGAAGCCCTGGGCGGCGAAGAGCGGCACCAGCGGGGTGAGGTCGCCTTGCTGGCCGGGCGACGCGGGGGGATGGCCGGCGCCGTTCCAGCGCGCGTTCAGGTCGATCGCGACGCCCCAGCTGTGGGAGCTGAGGTCCGGATTGCCCGGATCCCAGTTCTTGTGGCGGGGCACCCAGCCGCCGTCGAAGGTCTGGATGAGCGAGCCCAGTCCGAGCGCGTCGATGCGGTCGAACACGGCCTGGAAGTGCGGATGGGCCAGCCGGTGCAGGCTCACCGCCGGATGGCCGAGCGCCGCGAGCACCGGATGGCTGAAGGGCGCGATGTGCTGCGTCACCCAGGCCGCCGGCGTGATGACGATCGAGCCGCGCTGCGCGCCCGGCGTCGACTGGAAGGCGCCGAAGGTGCCGGCCAGCTCCGCCTGCGAGAGCGGCAGGATCGTGCCGTTGCCCCGCCGCCGCACGTCGGGCGCGACCGCGCCGGCCGGTGCCGCCGGCACCGGCGTGGCGGCGTCCTCGAACTGGGCGGCGCCTGACCAGAAGTAGTGCTCGCGCCCTTCGACGCCATACCAGGCGCGCCGTCCCAGGTAGGCCTCACCGTCGATGACGCGATCGACCATCAGGGTGTCGCCCGGCTCGAGTCGGCCGATGCGGGCGAAACCGACCGCCGGCCCGCCGCGCAGGTTCAGCTTCTGCTCGATGCGCACGCGGCGCGGCGGTGCGAGCGGCGTCGCGACTGGCTTAGGCGAGGTAGTCATCGTCATTGCTCCCGGGAGCCAGGCCGAGCAGTTCCTGGATCTGGACCAAGGTCAGCTCGGCCGTCTGCGCCTGCCCGCGCTCGCCCTGCCAGGTCTTGATCGCGGCGCGCGTGCGGCCATCGAAGAGCGCCGTCACCTCGGCGCCGGTGAGGCCCAGGCCCCGCTGCACCCGCTCGACCTCCTGCGGCGACAGGCCGCGCTCGGCATCGTTGAGCGCGTCGCTCATCGCTTCCGGGGGCGCTTCTTGCGTCGCACCGGGCGCGGCGGTGGTGGGCGTGCGGGCCAGCATCGACTTGGGAGGCTCCGCGGCACTCGCGGCATTGGCGGCCGCGGGCGTTTCCTGGGCCTTCGTGCCGGCGGCGCGCAGCTTGACCAGCCGGTTCAGCAGATCGAACCAGAACGGTCCGCCCAGGGTGCAGGCCACTGCCGTCATGCTCCAGCCCAGCAGCGCGATCAGCAGGTTGCCCCACCAGCCGCCATCGCCGATCCGGTCGCCGAGGTGGCAGGGGACCACCTTCCCGGCCGGATCGCAGGCTTCGTCGAAATAGGTCGGCCAGGCGGATCCCGTCCAGCCCAGCGGCAGGCCGATGCTCTGCAGCGTGTCCAGTTCCGCCAGGCGCGTGCAGTAGGACTTGGCCGCCACGTCGTCCCCGAAGCGCTCGCACTGGCGCGGGATCTCCTTGCCCGTCGGCTTGACGAGACGGGCGAGCGCCGTCGGCGCCGAAGCGGCGCCCGGCGCGGCCGTAGCCGCCGCCGTGGGCGTGACGAGGGCCAGCCGTACCGGCTCGAACAGCGCGCGCAGCTCGGCATGCGGCTCGCCGGGCAGGAAGGCCTGCTCCAGCGCGGCGCTCGATCGGGCGATGGCCTGCGCATCGGGCGGGGTCGCGTTGAGCGCGCCGCGCAGCGTGATCGCGGCACGCAGCAGCGTCTCGAGCGGCTGGCGGACCTGCGCGTCGCTGGTGTCCGCGAGTCGCTTGAGCAAGGCGGCATTCAGGGGCTGCAGCGACGCCTGGGCCCGCGCGAGTGCCGGAGCCGGCAGGCCCGGTGTCTTCGAGGCCGCTGCAGCCGCGGGGGGCGATGCGGCGGGGATTGCCGGTGCGGCGGCAGGCGCGCTGACCGGCGCCGCGGGGGGCGTGACGGCCGGCTTGTCCGCGGCGGACACCTGCTGGTTGTAGTTGGTGGCGACCTCCTGCGCGACGGTCAGCGTGGCCTTGCGCAGCGCCTCGTCCTGCCAGAGTCGCGCGGAGATCAGGATGGGGTTGATGTTGGCGACCATCGCGGCGAGGAAGCCGAAGACGAACAGCGTCACCTGCGTATGGCGCTTGAACCAGCCGATCGAGCGTTCGCCGACCGCGTCGTACCAGGCCGCGAGCCGGGCTTCGAAGGCGGGCCAGTCCTGCTCCACGCCCATGGCGAGCCCGCGCATCGCGTCGACGAAGGCCGGGTTGGGCAGGGCGCCCGACGAGGCACCACCGGCGCGCTGCGAGGCGTCCGTGACGGTGGCCACGAACTCTGCCGGCGTGGCCGGACGCAGCCCGGCCAGGTGCTTGTCGCAGAGCAGCGCGATCAGGGAGCTGATGACGGCGTCCGCGTTGATGTAGGACGGCTTGCGGTCCTCCGCGCGGGTGGCCTTCGAGAGCGCGACGATCAGCGGGTGCGCGAGCAGGCCCTTGGCGAAGACGGGGTCGTCGCCGAAGAAGGAGACCACCGCGCGTTCCATGTACTTGCCGCGCAGCGACCGGATGGACGCCCAGAGCTCCTGCAGGGCCGTCGCGAGCAGGCTGGTGATCGCGAACACCAGCGCCACTCCGATCACGACGTCGATCATCCGGGTGTCCATCGTTTGGCCTCACGGAATGTCGTTGAAGAACAGGTGCGCGCCGATGCGCGCGCAGGGCCGATGGCCGGCGGCCCACCGGGGCGGCGGCGCCAGCCGCGCGGCGTGGTAATGGGTGGCGCCGGCCGTCGGGTCGCCGCGCAGCCGTTCCTGCGGACGATCCTGTTCCTGGGCCATCAGCCGCCGCGCGATCGCGAGCGCCTGGGCGAAGCGCGCGTTGGTGGCGTCCACCGCGAGCAGCTGCGGCAGGTTGGGATCGTTGCGGTTCCAGCAGCTGAACTGCCAGGGCTTGCGGCAGACCTCGACGACATCACGGCCCCAATAGGTCGCGCGCCGGACGCGGTTCAGCACCACGTGGGCGACGGCCTCCATCCCGTCGATCTGGCCGCGCTCGCCGCGGGCCTCGCCCCAGACGGTACGGGCCAGGATGACGACGTCCTGCCCGGCCGGGCCGGCCGCGGCGGGAACCGCGGTCGAGCTCGCGGGGACCGACGCCGGACCCGGTCCAGCCATCGGCGCGGGTACGGGCGCCGCCGGCGTCGCGAGAGGCCCGGCCCGGACCAGCGGCTCATCCCGGCGCACGAGTTCGGCGCCGGCCCATGCCAGCACCGGCGCGATGGGAACGGCGATCGCGCAGCGCAGGCCCACGCCATCGGGGGCGACGCCGGCATGCAGGCCGACCAGCTCGTCGCGGCTGTTCCAGATCGGCGCGCCGCTGTCGCCGCCGAGCGTGGCCTCGTCGGGCGTCCAGCACAGCGCGCCATCGAGCAGGTAGGGGCGGGACTCGTCGCCGGCGATGCACAGGCTGGCGCCGAACAGATGCGGGGCCTGGCCGCCGATCGCGCGGCCGCGGGTGCGGATGAACAGCTGGTCGTCGGCCAGCGCCGAGGCGGTGCCCACCGGCCACTCCGCGCCGCGACCGGCGAGCGGCCGCAGCGCCGCGGCGGACACCTCCACGAGCGCGGCGTCCACGGCGCAGGTGACCGGCAGCGCCTGGAAATTGGGCTGCCAGTCGAAGAGGCGCCCGTTGATCGGGGGCGCGTCCGGTTCGCCGTCCAGCCACAGCGTCACGTCGTCGCCGCGGGCGCTCGGCCGGGCCGCGGCCAGCACATGGCCCGAGGTCAGCGCCAGCAGGCTGGACGGGCGCGCGGTCCGGCGCAGCACGGCGGTCAGCGTGCCTTCGAGGAAGCGGTTGGAGGCGTTCTCGGCGCGGACCCAGGCGGCCTGGGCGTGGCCGAACCGTCCGCCACGGACCGCGTCGACGGGCATCGTCTCGCCGGTCAGCGGCGAGCGGAGCGCGCGCGGCAGCTGCCGTCCCGGACAGTCATCGCCGAAGGCCAGGGTGAGGCGCCGCGGCCCTTGGCCGCCCACCAGCGGCAGGCGCCACCAGTGAAGCGCGCGCGCCGCGTCCGCCGACAGCCCGAGCCGGGCGGCCAGTGCCTCGTCCTCGCGACGCGACGTCATCAGCGCGCCGAGGGCGGTCCGCACGGCGAGCAAGGGAGCGGCGTGGGCGGCCATCGTCCCGCTCACGGCTTGCAGTCGCCGCGCCCGGCGGCCTTCTGCGTGGCGTCGTCCCACTCGCCGGTCTTCGGGGCCGCGCCCTTGGCCTGGCAGCGGTCGATGGCGGCGTAGAGCTCCGCCTCGCTCGCGGGCGGCGTCAGGCCCATCTTCCGCTGCGTGTCGGCATCGATGGCGGGCAGTTTCCGGCGCGCGCCGGTCGCCTCGATGATGGACAGGCTGACCGCATGCTCGGCGCTGCCGTCGCGGATCGTCAGCAGCGCGGTGTCGCCGGCCTTGACGTCCTTGGCCGTGTAGTCGACGCGGAACTGCCCACCCTGCACCTGGACCGGCAGCGAGCTCGTCTTGCCGTCCACCTCCACGTCGGCCGAGGGCACGCCGCCGGTGCTGCTGACGAAGAAGGGCTGCGTCTTGCCGAGCTCGAGCGGCAGGCTGGTCGCGTCGGGCGAGACCCGCAGGGTGGTGTTGTTGATCTTCATCGTGCAGGCCGCGATGGCCTTGCGCGCCTTCGCGGCGCCACTGCCGGCGACGTTCGCCGCGATCTCGTCGAGGCTCGATGTCGCCTCCTGCAACTCCAGCGTGAGCTGCGCGAGGTCTCGGAGACGGGCGCGGTCGCCGGCGCTCAGCGCGCGGACCTGCCGGGCCGTTCCCTGCGATTCGCCGGTGGCCGACGCGCCGCCAGGCGCCGATGCGGGCGTCGACGCCCCAGTGACCCCGGCGCGCTTGAAGCCGTCTTCCAGCGCACCGGCCACCGGCCCCGCGGCCTTGATGGCGGCCAGCACGGCCGTCTGGTTGGGGATCGTCTTGTCGACCTCCTCGCTGACCTTGAGCTGCACGGCCACGGCGCGGGCCCACAGGTCCGAGGCCGCGCCTTCGATCAGGTCGATCGCACGATCCGCGCGCCGCCGGGCCCGGTTGCCGTCTTCCAGGCTGGCGCGGGCCTCCTTCATGGTCTGGATGGCCTCCGGGGCTGCGGGGAGGGTCTCGGTCCGTTCCGACGTCGAGACACAGTCGCGATCCCATGTCGCCTGCTCACGCAGGCAGGCGGACCGGTTCAACAGCTTCAGTTCCTCGGCGGTCGCGCCGGCGGGCGCCGCCGGGCAGGCTGGCCTGGGGCGCGGGCAGCTGCGCGTCCGCGCCGGGACGATCCTGAGTTCGGGCTGGTCCACCTCCTGGGACTGGCGCATCGCCACGCGCAGCTCGTCGCTGCGTCGCGCCACGGCGGCCTTCAGGCCATAGAGGGTGTCCTTGTAATCCGGATCGTCGGGCTCGCCGACGAGGCGGGCCTTGTTCCGGAACGGAGCCGCCGCGTTGAGGCCGCATTGGAGCGCCTCGGCGCCGGCGCGATAGACATCGATGCGCGCGCGCACGATGAAGAGGTTGCCCGCCGCATAGCTCGCGGCGCCGACACCGGCGATGCCCGCGACGGTGCGCGCGCTGCCGTCTCCCAGCGCCACGGCGGCGCCCGCGGCGGACAGGCCCAGCAGCCAGGCGGACAGCTGCGGACTGGCGTTGGACAGGTCGCTGACCGCCGAGACGTAGCGGCCGCGGACCAGGGCGACCTCCTTGTAGACCTCGTCGAAGGTCTTGGGCTCGTCGTTCTTGTCGAGCGTGTATTCGCCCGACACGTTCTTCGACGCCGTCAGGTGCCTGGAAAAGATCTGCGGCTGCAGCGCGGTGCTGCAGCCGGCGATCAGCACGAGCACCGGCAGCGTTGCCCGGCGCAGGCAGCGGTCAAGGCTGTTCACGGTGGGACCCTCCTGGGGGAGGCAGGATCGGGGCCACCGGCGGTGGGCGTCATCCTCAAGCTTGAGGACCGCCCCCCGCTTCGCGGGGCGGGTCAGGCGCCCCGCCGGGGATCAGCGCATCAGCTCCATCAGCGACGGATCGATGCCGGGCGGCGGTGCGCTGCAGTCGCTGCCGATCCACTTGTGCACCGACGTCGATTCATAGGTGATCGGCATGCCCTGCGCGGTCGTGCCCTTGAACGTCACCTTGACGGTGGCGCTGGACTTGTCGGTGACTTGGTAGGAGCCGTTGCCCATGCCGCTGGCCGTCGCGCTCTTGCAGCTCATCGTGAAGGTGCCGCTGGTGGCGTCGCCGGGCTTCACTTGCGTGGTGCAGTCGTCGACGCTCTGCGGCTTGGGCAGGGCGAACTCGGGGCTCTGCTGGCAGTCCAGATGCGGGCTGCCGCCGGTAGGCAGGCCGACCTTGGCCATCGCGGCGGCGAGGCTGCTCTTCTGCTGCGGCGTCAGGGCGCCGTTGATGTCGAAGATCGTGGGCATCTTCCGGCCGTTGAGCGTGTTGACGCTCGCGCTGGCCCACAAGCCGGGCTTGACGCTGATGGATTGGGCCTGGGCGGGCGCCGACAGCGTCAGCAGGCCCAGCGACAGGGCGAGCGCCGAAGCGGCGGCGGAAGCGAGAGGGGAACGGGAAGCGCGCATGCGTGAGCCTCGTGGAATCGGACGACGAGGCGCAGTCTCCACGGGCGCGGCTACCGCTGTCGAGGCGGCTTGCCCCCTTCAAAGGGGGCGGGTGTGACCGAGGTCATGTCGGCCGGTGGACCGGCGTGCCATGCCGTACCGTCCTCGAAAGTGACCCGCGTGACGGCGGCGTGGGATTGCGGGCAGCGCATCGGACGGGCCGGTGACTGATCACGCGGCCGGTCGAATTCATGGCTCATGTCGACGTGATGCGCCGGCGCGATGCTGCCGTCGCTGATCGAAACGCCGGCGAACTCGCTGAGCACCTCGTGGCCGGTGCCGCGCTCGCGGACGCAACCGAGCTCGACAGCGACGATGCCCCGCGGGCCGCGGTTGGTCAGCACCAGGGCGAGCTCGCCGCGCACCGGCTTGAGCTCGAGCACCATCGGCGCGGTCGGCAGGTCGATCCAGTCGGGCGGATAGACCGGAGGGGAATGCGGCTCCGATTGCCCGAGCGCGGGCAGGCCGGCGATGGCGAGGAGCAGGCCGGTGAAAGGGGGAGCGAGGCGGGAACGGGTGATCACACGTCGATGTTGGCCGCGCGCAGCGCATTCGTCTCGATGAACTCCCGGCGCGGCTCCACCTCGTCGCCCATCAGCATCGTGAACACGCGGTCCGCCTCGATGGCGTCCTCGATCTGCACGCGCAGCAGGCGGCGGACCGTCGGGTCCATCGTCGTTTCCCACAGCTGCTCGGGGTTCATCTCGCCCAGGCCCTTGTAGCGCTGGCGGCCCACGCTCGATTCCGCCTGCGTCATCAGCCAGGCCATCGCGCCGCGGAAGTCCGTCACCTTGCTTTCCTTGGCCTTCTCGCCTTCGCCCTTACGGATCACGGCTTCCTCGCCCACCAGGCCCTTGAAGGTCTTGCCGGCCTCGGCCAGGACTTCATAGTCCGCGCCGTGCACGAAGTCCGCCGTGATGATGCTCGAGCGCACGTTGCCGTGATGACGACGGCTGATGCGCAGCAGCTGCTTGTCGGTGCGCGGGTCCGTCTCGGCCGTCACCACCGCGTCGTGCAGCGCCGAGGCCAGCGCCGTCGCGGAGATCTCCGCCGCGTCCTTCGTGTCCAGGTTCAGCGACAGGCCCGACGCCAGCAGGTGCAGCGCCTCGCCGTCCATCCAGGCGGACAGGCGCTCGATCACGTTCTGCGCCGCCACGTACTGGCGCGCCTTGGTCTCCAGGTCCTCGCCCTTGAGCACCGGACCCGCGCCCACGCCGGCGGTGTGCAGCTCGGCATCGTTCAGCGCGACCTTCAGCAGGAAGCCGTCCAGCTCGTGGCCGTCCTTCAGGTACTGCTCGTGCTTGCCGACCTTGACCTTGTACAGCGGCGGCTGCGCGATGTAGATGTGGCCGCGCTCCACCAGCTCCGGCATCTGCCGGTAGAAGAAGGTCAGCAGCAGCGTCCGGATGTGCGCACCGTCCACGTCCGCGTCGGTCATGATGATGATGCGGTGGTAGCGCAGCTTGTCCGGATTGAAGTCGTCGCTGCCCGCGCCGCGGCCGATGCCGGTGCCCAGCGCCGTGATCAGCGTGATGATTTCATTGCTGGTCAGCAGCTTCTCGTAGCGCGCCTTCTCGACGTTCAGGATCTTGCCGCGCAGCGGCAGGATCGCCTGGAACTTGCGGTCGCGGCCCTGCTTCGCGGAGCCACCGGCGGAGTCACCCTCCACGATGTAGATCTCGCACAGCGCGGGATCCTTCTCCTGGCAGTCCGCCAGCTTGCCCGGCAGGCCCATGCCGTCCAGCACGCCCTTGCGCCGCGTCATCTCGCGCGCCTTGCGCGCCGCTTCACGCGCCCGCGCCGCCTCGACGATCTTGCCGCAGATGATCTTGGCGTCGGTCGGGTTCTCCAGCAGCCAGTCGCCCAGCTTGCTCGCGACGATTTCCTCCACCGGGCCGCGCACTTCGCTCGACACCAGCTTGTCCTTGGTCTGCGAGCTGAACTTGGGCTCCGGCACCTTGACGCTGACCACGCAGGCCAGGCCTTCGCGCATGTCGTCGCCGGTGACGTCGACCTTGGCCTTCTTGGCCAGTTCGTTGTCCTCGATGTACTTGTTGATCACCCGCGTCATCGCCGCGCGCAGACCCGTCAGGTGGGTGCCGCCGTCGCGCTGCGGGATGTTGTTGGTGAAGCACAGGACGCTTTCATTGAAGCCGTCGTTCCACTGCATCGAGACCTCGACCCCGATGTTGGTGTTCTGCTCCGACATCTTGTCGCCCTGGGCGTGGAAGATGTTGGGGTGCAGCGCCGTCTTGCCCTTGTTGATGAACTCGACGAAGCCGCGCACGCCGCCCGCGAAGGCGAAGTTGTCTTCCTTGTTGTTGCGCTCGTCGACCAGGCGGATCTTCACGCCGTTGTTCAGGAACGAGAGCTCGCGCAGGCGCTTGGCCAGGATGTCGTAGTGGAACTCGGAGTTCTGCGTGAAGATCTCCGTGTCCGGCAGGAAGTGGACTTCCGTGCCGCGCTTGTCGGTCTCGCCGACGATCTTCATCGGGCTGGTCTCGAAACCGTCGCGGACCTCGATCAGGCGGTCCTGCGGCACGCCCTTCTTGAACTCCAGCTGATGGACCTTGCCTTCGCGGCGCACCGTCAGGCGCAGCGTCTTGGACAGCGCGTTCACGCAGGACACGCCCACGCCGTGCAGGCCGCCCGAGACCTTGTAGCTGTTCTGGTTGAACTTGCCGCCGGCGTGCAGTTCCGTCAACGCGATCTCGGCCGCCGAGCGCTTGGGCTCGTGCTTGTCGTCCATCTTCACGCCGGTCGGGATGCCGCGGCCGTTGTCGATGACGGAGATCGAGTTGTCGGTGTGGATGGTGATGACGATGTCGTCGCAGTAGCCGGCCAGCGCCTCGTCGATCGAGTTGTCGACCACCTCGAACACCAGGTGGTGCAGGCCGGTACCGTCCGAGGTGTCGCCGATGTACATGCCGGGGCGCTTGCGCACCGCCTCCAGGCCTTCCAGGATCTGGATGCTGGACTCGCCGTATCCCGCGCCGTCGTTTTGAGGCGCGGGAGCCGGGGTGTTGTCAGGAGTGCTGTTATCGGTCATCGGAGGGGTACTCAGGCCGCCGCGGCGGCCGCTGAAAAAACTGGCTGGAACCCCCGCCTGGCGGGGGCAGGGGGTGCGCAACGTTCACGCTCCGAGGAGCGAAGGTCGCGCAGCGACCTTAGATCCTCATCGGCATGACGACGTACTTGAAGCCGGTGTGTTCGGGGATGCTGAGCAGCGCGCTGGACGAGCTGTCGTTCAGGTCCACCCGCACCATGTCCTGCGACATGTTGGCCAGCACGTCCATCAGGTAGGTCACGTTGAAGCCGGTTTCGATCTGGTCGCCGCCGTAGTCGATCTCGAGTTCTTCCTTGGCCTCTTCCTGCTCGGCGTTGCTCGAGGCGATCGACAGCAGGCCCGGCTCGAAGGACAGGCGCACCGCCTTGAACTTCTCGCTGGTCAGGATCGCGGCGCGCTGCAGCGCGGCCAGCAGCGGCTGGCGGCCCAGGATCACGTGGAAACGGTGGTTCTTCGGGATGACGCGGTTGTAGTCGGGGAACTTGCCCTCGACCAGCTTGGTCACGAACTCCATGCCGCTGAAGCTGAACTTGGCCTGGTTGCCGGCGAAGCGCATCTCGATCGGAGCGCTCTCGTCGTCGCCCTTGCCGCCGTCCTTGAGCAGGCGCATCAGTTCCAGCACCGTCTTGCGGGGCAGGATGACTTCCTGCTTGGGCATCTCGGTGTCCGTCTCGGCCTGGGCCAGCGCCAGTCTGTGGCCGTCGGTCGCGACCAGCGTCAGGGTCTTGCCCTCGGCCACGAACAGGATGCCGTTCAGGTAGTAGCGGATGTCATGCACCGCCATCGCGAAGTGGACCTGGTTGATCAGGCCCTTGAGCGTCTTCTGTGGCACGCTGAACGCGGGACCGAAGTCGGCCGCTTCCTGCACCAGCGGGAAATCGTCGGCCGGCAGCGTCTGCAGCGTGAAGCGGCTCTTGCCGCCCTGCAGCGTCATCTTGTTCTGGTTGGACGTCAGGCTCACCGTCTGGTCCGACGGCATCGAGCGCAGGATGTCGATCAGCTTGCGCGCGCCGATGGTGGTGGAGAAGTCCCCGTCGTCGCCCTCGAACTCGACCGTGGTGCGCACCTGGATTTCCAGGTCGCTCGTGGTCAGCTCCACCTGCTTGCCCTGCTTCCGGACCAGCACGTTGGCCAGGATGGGCAGGGTGTGGCGCCGTTCCACGATGCCGGACACCGCCTGCAGCGCGGCAAGCACTTTGTCCTGGCTGTCTTTCAACACGATCATGTCAACCTCTCTCCACTGTTGGCTGTTCGGGCGAACGCGGCATTTTCGCTGAAGGCGAAGGCGTTTTTCCTCATCCCTTCAGCGTTTGCTCCAGCACATGCAACTGCTGGTTCAACTCGGTGTTCTTCTGACGCTCGCCGCCGATCTTGCGGACCGCATGCAGCACCGTCGTATGGTCGCGGCCGCCGAACAGCTCGCCGATCTCCGGCAGGCTCTTCTGCGTCAGCTCTTTGGCCAGGTACATCGCGATCTGGCGCGGCCGGGCGATGCTGGCCGGGCGCTTCTTCGAGTACATGTCCGCGACCTTGATCTTGTAGAAGTCGGCCACCGTCTTCTGGATGTTCTCGACCGAGATCTGCCGGTTCTGGATCGAGAGCAGGTCCTTGAGCGCCTCGCGCGCGAGCTGGATGTTGATTTCCTTGTGCGAGAAGCGGCTGTAGGCCAGCACCTTGCGCAGCGCGCCCTCGAGCTCGCGCACGTTGGCGCGCACGTTCTTCGCGATGAAGAAGGCCACGTCCTCCGGCATCGGCGCGCTTTCGGCCTCGGCCTTCTTGATCAGGATGGCGACCCGCATTTCCAGCTCGGGCGGCTCGATCGCGACGGTCAGACCGGCGTCGAAGCGGCTGGTGAGGCGCTCGTCGATGTCCACCAGGCCCTTCGGATAGGTGTCCGAGGTCATGATGATGTGGGCCCGCTTGGCCAGCAGCGCCTCGAACGCATTGAAGAACTCTTCCTGCGTGCGGTCCTTGCCGGCGAAGAATTGCACGTCGTCGATCAGCAGCAGGTCCAGCGAGTGGTACTTGGCCTTGAGCTCGTCGAAGGTCTTGCGCTGGTAGTTCTTGACCACGTCCGAGATGAACTGCTCGGCGTGCAGGTAGAGCACGCGGGCGTCGGGGCGGTCCTTGAGCAGTGCGTTGCCGACGGCGTGGATCAGGTGGGTCTTGCCCAGGCCGACACCGCCGTAGATGAACAGCGGGTTGTACATCTGGCCCGGCGCGCCGGCGACGTGCAGCGCCGCGGTGCGCGCCATCTGGTTGGCGCGACCGGGGACCAGCGTGTCGAAGGTCAGGCTGGTGTTGATGCGGTGGCGGGTGGCGCTGGGCGGGACGTTGGGGGTCGCGCCCGGCTGGATCAGGCTGGCGGCGGTGGCCGGCGCCGCGGGCGGCTGGGCGGCCACGGGCGCGGCGGCCGGACGGGCGGCCACCGAGGCCGGCACGGCCGGCCGACCGGCCGCCGGCGCGCCCAGGCCGTGCTGGTTCAGCACCTGGCCCATGGTCATGTTGGACGGCTGCGTGCGCGGCAGCGGCGCGATCGCCTCGCGCGGCGCCAGCGACAGTTCCAGGCGTGCCGGCTTGCCGGCGAGCTCGGTCAGGATGGCCTCGATGCGGCCGGCGTACTGGCTGCGGATCCAGTCCAGCTTGAATCGGTTGGGGACACGGAGGGACACCAGGACGGCCTCGTGGCCGTTCTCTTCCTGCTGGGCGACCTCTGCCGGGGGCAGCGGACGGATCCAGGTATTGAATTGCTGCTCAGGCAGTTCGGCGGCCAGGCGTTCGCAGCCGCGCTGCCACAAGGCCGCCCCTGACAAGTCTGCGCTCATTGTGGAAAACTTATTCTTCGAGCGGCCGGATTGTACCGATGCGAGACCGCGAAGCCAGGGTTATCCACAGATTTTTTGCCCCGGTCAAGTGCTGGTAATCCCCGTGCCTGCCAGCCTCCGGATTGACCCTGATGCAAATCTTTGCTGTAATCGCGGGTTTTCCGGACGCCCGGACGTTGCTGCGTGGGCCTCCGCTTTTCGAGCGGCTTGCGACATCCCTCCGAGATGTCCACCGTCGCCACCGTCCGCGGCGCCAAGGTGGCGCGAGGCGACGGGAAGTACCGAAGATTTCCAAGAGGTTGAACATGAAACGCACTTATCAAGGCTCCAAGACCCGTCGCGCCCGCACCCACGGCTTCCTGGTCCGCATGAAGACGCGTGGCGGCAAGGCCGTCATCGCCGCTCGCCGCGCCAAGGGCCGCAAGCGCCTGGCCGTCTGAGCGAAGCGCAAGACGACTCCGACAGCACCGTGATCGGCCGCATCGTGCGATCGGCCGATTTCGAGCGCGTGCTGGGCACCCCCAGCCGCGCGCGCAGCGCGCACTTCGCCGTGCATCACCTGGCCGCCAGCCCCTCGCTGCCGAAGCGCCGTCCATCCACAGGAACGGCTGACTTGTCCACAGGTGATGCACCGATTCATCCCCAAGCTGTGGATGAACCGTCCTCCGCGAACGTGGCGCCCACCCCCGTTGAATCGGTTCCAGCCGCGCCCGACCGGGCCTGGCTGGGCTACGTCGTGCCCAAGCGGCACGCGAAGCGCGCCGTGACGCGGGCGCTGCTCAAGCGCCAGATCCGCGCCGTGTTCGGCGACCTGCCGACGCTGCCGCCCGGCCTCTGGGTGGTGCGGCTGCGCATGCCCTTCGACCGCAAGCAGTACCCCAGCGCCTCTTCCGATGCGCTGCGCGCCGCCGCGCGCGCGGAGCTGCTGCAGCTGACCCGCAAGCTCGCGCCACCGCCCCCGGGCGCCGCCGGCTGACCGGATCGCGGTTCGGAACAGCGAGCATGGACGACCGCCCCGGCCTGCCGACGCGACTGCTGATGGGGCTGGTGCGCGGCTACCAGCTGCTGTTCAGCGCCTGGTTGCGCGCGGGCTGCCGCTACAGCCCGAGTTGCTCGAACTACGCGATGCAGTCCCTGCGCCGCCACGGCGCCGCCGCCGGCACCTACCTTGCGGTCGGACGGGTCCTGCGTTGCAACCCTTTCTGTCTGGGCGGACACGATCCCGTGCCCGACAATCCGCCCCGCCTGTTCACCCGGTTCACCGAGCGTCCCTCCAGATGCCGTCCGGGGTCAGCCTCTTCAACCGCCAATCCAAAAGCTTCCCATGACTGATATTCGCCGCACCATCTTGTGGGTGGTGTTCACGATGTCGCTGGTCCTTCTGTGGGACGGGTGGCAGCGGCACAACGGCCAGCCGTCGCTGTTCCATCCGGCGCCGGCCAAGGTCGCCACCGCACCCGCCGCCCCGGCATCGGCCGCTTCCGCCGCCGCGCTGCCGGCCGCCGCGGCTGCTTCCGGCGCCACTGCCGGCGCGCCGGTCGCGCCCGTCGTCAAGAACGAGCTGGTCACCTTCAGCACCGACGTGGTCAAGGCCACCATCGACACCCGCGGCGGCAGCCTGGTGCGCGTCGAGCTGCTCAAGCATGCCGACGACACCAACCCCAGCGGCCACGTCGTCGTGCTGGATCCGATGCGCAACTACAGCGCCCGCTCCGGCCTGCTGAACGTGCCGAACGCGCCCAGCGACCAGACGGTGCTGACGCTGGTCGACGGCCCCAAGGAGCTCAAGGATGGCCAGGACACCCTGGTCGTGCGGCTGGAAGGCGAGCAGGGCGGCGTGAAGCTGGCCAAGACCTACACCTTCAAGCGGGGCGACTACGCCATCGCGGTGAACCACGAGGTCACCAACACCGGCGCGGCCGCGGTCACGCCGCAGCTGTACCTGCAGCTGGTGCGTGACGGCCATGTCGAGCACACCGGTCCGTCCTTCGCGCCGACCTCGTTCTCCGGCCCGGCGATCTACACCGACAAGGCGAAGTACCACAAGCTCGCGTTCGACGACCTCAAGAAGGGCAAGGCCGAGTACGAGAAGAACGCCGACGACGGCTGGGTCGCGATGGTCCAGCACTACTTCGTCAGCGCCTGGATCCGCAACGAAGCCGGCCCGCGCGAGTTCAACGTCCGTCCGCTCAACCAGGACCTGTACACCGCCGGCATGGTGATGAACTTCCCGGCCGTGGCGCCGGGCGCGTCGGCCAAGCTGGACAACCTGCTGTACGTCGGCCCGCAGGAAGAGAAGAAGCTGGAAGTGCTGGCCCCGGGCCTGGAGCTGGTGAAGGACTACGGCATCTTCAAGATCCTGTCCAAGCCGCTGTTCTGGCTGCTGGACGTCCTGCACACGCTGCTGGGCAACTGGGGCTGGGCGATCATCCTGCTGGTCGTGCTGCTGAAGGTCGCGTTCTACGGCCTGAACGCCAGCGCGTACCGCAGCATGGCCAAGATGAAGGCGGTGAATCCCCGCATCCAGGAGATGCGCGAGCGCCTGAAGGACAAGCCGCAGCAGATGCAGCAGGAGATGATGCGGATCTACAAGGAAGAGAAGATCAATCCGCTGGGCAGCTGCCTGCCGATCTTCCTGCAGATGCCGTTCTTCATCGCGCTGTACTGGGTGCTGCTGTCCAGCGTCGAGATGCGCGGCGCGCCGTGGGTGATGTGGATCCACGACCTGTCCAAGCCCGACAGCCTGTTCGGCCACCTGTTCGGCGCGCCGATCGGCCCGCTGCCGCTGCTGATGACGGCCTCCAGCCTGCTGCAGGTGTGGCTGAACCCGCAGCCGGCCGACCCGGTCCAGGCCAAGATGATGTGGATCATGCCGCTGGCCTTCAGCGTGATGTTCTTCTTCTTCCCGTCGGGCCTGGTGCTGTACTGGTTGGTGAACAACATTCTGTCGATCGCCCAGCAATGGATGATCAACAAGCAGATCGGCGTCAGCGGCTCGAAGAAGTGATCGACGGCGGCGGGGGATTCGCCAATTCCTCACGCCGATCGCAGGAGCCCCCGCACCCCGGGGGCTTTTTTTCGTCCGCGCGCAGGCGCTTAATCGAGTCCATGCGGGGATCGCTTCTCCACCTGACTCGGGACGGTGGGGGACCGGAGGCGCAAGACGCCGGCTCACGAGAGGCGGCGACGAGGCCTGCCCCGCGCCATCCACGATGACGGCGATGCGGCCTGGCGGCCCATCGCCGTTGTTCTTGGTGCCCGGACGCTGCGAGACAATCGCGCCCATGCTGTCGCGACACCAGGATCCCATCGCCGCCATCGCCACTGCGCCCGGACGCGGGGCCGTCGGCATCGTGCGGGTGTCCGCGCCACAAGACCTGGCCCCGCTGGTGACGGCGATCTGTGGCCGTGCGCTCAAGCCTCGCGAGGCGACCTACCTGCCTTTCCGTAGCGCCCAGGGCGAGGCGATCGACCACGGCCTGGCGCTGCTCTTCCCGGCGCCGCATTCCTACACCGGCGAGCATGTGCTGGAGCTGCAGGCCCACGGCGGCCCGGTGGTGCTGCAACTGCTGCTGGCGCGCTGCCTGGAGGCCGATCCCGCGCTGCGGATGCGGCTGGCCGAGCCGGGTGAGTTCACGCGCCGCGCCTTCCTCAACGGCAAGCTGGACCTGGCGCAAGCCGAGGCCGTGGCCGACCTGATCGACGCCAGCACCGAAGCCGCCGCGCGCAGCGCCGGTCGGGCGCTGGCCGGTGCGCTCAGCGGCGAGGTCGGCGGGCTGCGCGATGGCTTGATCCAGCTGCGGATGCTGGTCGAAGCCACCCTGGACTTCCCCGAGGAGGAGATCGATTTCCTCGAGCAGGCCGATGCGCTGGGCAAGTTGCGCCGGTTGCTGCAGCGGGTGGAGGCGCTGCTCGATCGCAGCCGCCAGGGCGCGATCCTGCGCGAGGGCATCAAGGTCGTGCTGGCGGGGCAGCCGAATGTCGGCAAAAGCTCGCTGCTGAACGCGTTGGCCGGCGCCGAGCTGGCGATCGTGACGCCGATCCCGGGCACGACGCGGGACAAGCTGAGCCAGACCATCCAGATCGAGGGCGTGCCGCTGCACATCAGCGACACGGCCGGCCTGCGCGACACCGAGGACGAGGTCGAGCGCATCGGCGTGGCCCGCAGCTGGGACGCGATCGCGGATGCGGACGTGGTGCTGTTCCTGCACGACCTGACGCGCGTCGGCCATGCGGACTACGAGGCCGAGGACGCCGAAATCCGCGGCCGCCTGACGAGCGTCGATCCGGCGCGGATCCTCCAGATCTACAACAAGGCCGACGCGCATGCGCCGGCGGGCTTGCCGGCGGACGCGCTGACCTTGTCGGCGAAGACGGGCGAGGGCCTGGACGCTTTGCGCCGACGCCTGCTGGAGCAGGTCGGCTGGCACGCGGTGCCGGAGGGGCTGTTCATCGCGCGCGAGCGCCACGTGCAGGCGCTGCGCCGCACCCAGGAGCACATCGGGCTGGCGTTGGCCCAGGCCGAGACCGAGCCGCCGGCGCTGGACCTGATGGCGGAGGAGTTGCGCCTGGCGCACGACGCGCTCGGCGAGATCACCGGCGCGTTCACCGCCGACGACCTGCTGGGGGAGATCTTCAGCCGGTTCTGCATCGGGAAGTGAGCGCCGAGGCCCTCAATGCCCCTCGAACGCCACCAGCGAAAACACCTTCAACCCGCCCTCCCGCAAGCGCTTCGAGCCGCCCAGCTCCGGCAGGTCCACGATCGCCGCGCCCTCGATGACCTCGGCGCCCAGCCGCTCCAGCAGCCGCTTGCCGGCCATCATCGTGCCGCCGGTGGCGATCAGGTCGTCGATCAGCAGCACCCGATCGCCGGCCTTCACCGCGTCGGTGTGCATCTCCACCGTCGCGCTGCCGTACTCCAGCTCATAGGTCTCCTGCACCGTCGTGAAGGGCAGCTTGCCCTTCTTGCGGATCGGCACGAAACCGACGTTGAGCTCATAGGCCAGCACCGAGCCGATGATGAACCCACGCGCATCCAGCCCCGCGATCGCATCGGGCCGCAGGTCGAAGTAGCGGTGCACGAACTGGTCGATCAGCACGCGGAAGGCCCGCGGGTTCGCCAGCAGCGGCGTGATGTCGCGGAACTGCACGCCTGGCTCCGGCCAGTCCGACACGGTGCGGATCTGCTGCCTCAGGAAGGCGATCGGGTCAGGGGTGAGGTCGGTGTGCGGCATGGGCGCGATTGTCGCGCCGGCCGGGCTCGGCGGGGTCAGGCCGTCTGCTGCTGGCAGATCAGGCGGGCGCGGCCAGCCTGCTTGGCTTCGTAGAGCGCGGCGTCCGCCGTCTGGATCAGGCGCTGGGCCTCTTCGCCGCTGCGCGGGATCAATGCCGCCACGCCGATCGACAGGCTCACCGAGCGCCGCACCGGCGAGCCCACATGCTCGATCGCGGCCAGCCGCACGCTGTCCAGGCAGCGCTGCGCCACCACCTGCGCGCCGGCCAGGTCCGTGTCGACCAGCAGCACCGCGAATTCCTCGCCGCCGTAGCGGCACACCGATTCACCGCCGCGTCCGGCGCAGCTGCGCAGCAGCGTCGCGACGCGCCGCAGGCAGTCGTCGCCGGAGACGTGGCCGTAGCAGTCGTTGTATTGCTTGAAATGGTCGATGTCGACCATCAGCAGCGCCAGCGGCCGGCCCGCGCGGGTCGCGCGCTGCCACTCCGTCTGCAGCAGCTGGTCGAACAGCCGCCGGTTGCCGACGCCGGTCAGCCCGTCGGTGGTGGACTGCCGGGCCAGCAGCTCGTTGGCGCGGCGCAGCCGCTCCTCCTGGCGCTTGCGCTCGGTCAGGTCGGTGACGATGCAGACGTAGAGGTGGATCGTGTCGGTCCGGACCTCGGCGATCGCCAGCTGCAGGTGCAGCGCCTCGCCGCTGCGGTGACGGGCGGTGAACTCGCGCGGCTGGCCCAGCAGCGAGCGCGGGTCCAGCGGCGCCTCCTGCGTCGCACCCGCACCACCCGCCGCCGCCGACGCGGCGCCCAGCAGCATGCCCAGGTGGACGCCCTGCAGCTCCGAGGCGGTGAAGCCGAACAGCGACTCGCAGCTCGGGTTGGCCTCGAGCACATGGCCGCCGGAGTCCAGCGTGAGGATGCCGTTGGCGGCCGACTCGATCGTGGCGCGCAGTTGCGCCCGGCTCGCCGCCAAGCGCTGCTGCTCGTGGATCAGGTCGGTCACGTCCATGCGCACGCCGACGATGCCGCCGGATGGCGTGCGGGATTCGTAGATGCGCAGCCACATGTCGTCGTGCACCCGCTGCAGCAGCGGCGACACCTGCTTGCCGCGCGCCTGGCGGCGCTCTTCCAGCCATTCGGGTTCGCGGCCGCGCGCCTCCGGGATGCCGCCGCGCGCCAGGGACTCCCGCACCAGGTCCTCGAAGGTGCTCTTGCGCTGGAAGTGCCGCAGCATGTGCGGGTAGATCTCGACCAGGCGGCGGTTGTAGGCGATCAGACGGTCCTCGGCGTCGAAGATCTCGACGCTGGCCGGCAGCGCGTCGATCGCTTCCTCCATCGTGCGCTGTGCCAGCCGGGCGCGGGCCTGCGTGCGCGCCAGCGTCGACACGACCGCCACCGCCAGCAGCACCGTCAGCGCCAGCGAGGCCACGCCCACCCACGCCAGCCAGCCGTCGACCGCGTCGCCGCCGAGGGTGACCGTCAGCACGATGGCCTGCAGGCCCACCAGCAGCGCGAACGCCAGCAGCGGCCAGGTGCGGACTTCGGCGGATCGGTTCATCGCGGAGCGCGGCGCCGGCGGCGACGCCATGGAAAAGGGTGGCTGATCCTAGCCAGCCCGCTCCGCGATGAATACCGCTCCACGGGGGGAGAAGCGGGTTCGGGCGACGTCCCCTCGTTGGTGGGGTGCCACGCTTTGTGAGCGACGGTGTACGGGGACGGGTCAGCCGCCGCGGGTGACCGGCATGTCGCCCGCGTTCGGCAGGCTCATGTGGCGCGCCAGTTCCAGCTTGGCCAGCGAGTTGCGGTGCACCTCGTCCGGGCCGTCCGCGAAGCGCAGCGTGCGCTGTCCCGCCCACATGTAGGCCAGCGGGGTGTCGTCGCTGACGCCCATGCCGCCGTGGACCTGCATCGCCCAGTCGATCACCTTCAGCGCCATCGTCGGCGCCACGATCTTGATCATCGCGATCTCGGCCTTGGCGACCTTGTTGCCGACGGTGTCCATCATGTAGGCTGCCTTCAGCGTCAGCAGCCGCGCCTGCTCGATGCTGCAGCGCGCCTCGGCGATGCGCTCCTGCGTCACCGTCTGCTGCGCGATCGTCTTGCCGAAGGCGACCCGGGAGATCGCCCGCTTGCACATCAGCTCCAGCGCCCGCTCCGCCGCGCCGATCGAGCGCATGCAGTGGTGGATCCGTCCCGGGCCCAGGCGCCCCTGCGCGATCTCGAAGCCGCGGCCCTCGCCCAGCAGGATGTTCTCCACCGGCACCCGCACGTTCTTGAGCTCGATCTCCATGTGGCCGTGCGGCGCGTCGTCGTAGCCGAAGACGCTGAGATGGCGCTTGACCGTGATGCCGGGCGTGTTCGCCGGCACCAGCACCATGGACTGCTGCTCGTGGCGGCCGGCGTCCGGGTTGGTCTTGCCCATCACGATGTAGAGCGCGCAGCGCGGATCGCCGGCGCCCGACGACCACCACTTCGTCCCGTTGATGACGTACTCGTCGCCGTCCCGTTCGATGCGGCACTGGATGTTGGTCGCGTCCGACGAGGCCACGTCGGGCTCGGTCATCAGGAAGGCGGAGCGGATCTCGCCGCGCAGCAGCGGCTCCAGCCAGCGGTCCTTGAGCGCTTCGCTGGCGTAGCGCTCCAGCGTCTCCATGTTGCCGGTGTCGGGCGCGGAGCAGTTGAAGACCTCCGGCGCCCAGTACACGCGGCCCATGATCTCGCACAGCGGCGCGTACTCGAGGTTGGACAGCCCTTCCGGCGCGCGCGCCGAGCGCGGCAGGAACAGGTTCCACAGCCCGGCGGCGCGCGCCTTGGGCTTGAGCTCCTCGATCACCTTCGTCGGGATCCAGGCGTTGCCGGCGCGGCGGTTGGCCTCGATCTCGGCGTGGTAGCGATGCTCGTTGGGATAGATGTGCTGGTCGAAGAACGCCAGCAGGCGGTCGCGCAGCTGTTCAACCTTGGGGCTGTAGTCGAAGTTCATGGAGGAGTCTCCCGGTGAGGCGTTCTTGATGCGTTCTTGATGCGTTCGTGAGGCCGTGAGGCGCGCGGCGGGTCGGCGCAGCGCGCGTCAGCCGCGCTGGCCGCGATAGCGGAGGTACTGCGCGTACAGCGCCTCCATCGTGGTGGACCGTTCGTCCGCATGCAGCGGATGCGAGGGTGCGAAGTTGCAGACGCGCAGCAGCCAGTCGCCGGGCGCGTCGCCGGTCGGCGGCGCGACGTCCAGCACGTTGATGCACGCCGGCGACTGGACCCAGCTGCCGAGCATCAGGCGCTGGCCGCCGGTGACCGCATGCGACAGGATCGCGGCGTTGACGACGCCGTGCAGCACCAGCAGCGCACAGTCCCAGTCGGGATCGGCCTGCAGGCGGGCGACGCCGCCCAGCACGCGGTCGAGCAGCTCGCCGACGCTCTCGCCGTTGAGGAAGCGCTGCGATTCCGGGACCGGGCTGCGCTGCAGGCCGGTGAAGGTGCGCGCGAGTTCATCGGTGGGGATATCGCCGAGGCGGCCGCCGCGGATCTCCTGCCACTCGGGCCAGACCTGCGGCGAGAGCTCGCCCTGGCCGGCGTGGCGCAGCACCAGGTCGGCGGTCTCGACGGTGCGCGGCAGACCCGACACGATCACGCGATCGAATCGCACGCCAGCCGCGCGGAACGCCTCGCCGGCGGCCTGCGCCTGCGCGATGCCGTCGTCGTTCAGACGCACCTGCTCGGGCAGCACCGGGCGCCCGGTCGTGCCATCGAAGTAGGTCACCGCGCCATGCCGCATCAGGTAGACGCGGCGGCGTTGCGGGCTGCGGGGCTGGGTGTCCAACATGGGCGGCAGTGTGGCGCAACGACGCAGGCCGCACTGTCACGCAGGCGGCAGGCCCGCGGACCGGGCCACAATTCGCCGCCGTGCCGTGCCGTGCCGTGCCGTGCCGTGCCGTGCCGTGCCGTGCCGTGCCGTGCCGTGCCGTGCCGTGCCGTGCAGCGGCGCGCCCGTGCCGCTTTCGTTCCCCGCCTCCGTCCTGACGCCTTGGTGACAAGCCCCGCTCCGCTCCCCCCTCATCGCCCGCCGAGCCCGCACGCGGCCGGCGAGCCACCGCTGCGCGACGACATCCAGGTACTGCGCGCGGTCGCCGTGCTGTGGGTGCTGCTCTATCACGCGCAGGTCCCCGGCGCGTCGGGCGGCTACCTCGGTGTCGACATCTTCTTCGTCATCTCCGGCTACCTGATCACCGGCCTGATCCAGCGCGCGCTGCGGCGCGGCGACTTCTCCTTCCGCGCCTTCTACGGCCGGCGCGCGCGGCGTCTGCTGCCGGCGGCCTACGTGGTGCTCGGCGCGACGCTGCTCGTCGCGCCGTGGGCGCTCAACCGCCGCGAGCAGATCGACTTCGTCGGCCAGTTGCTGGGCGCGCTGGGCTTCGCCAACAACCTCGTGCTGTGGAAGCAGACCGGCTACTTCGAGGGCGCCAGCGACCTCAAGCCGCTGCTGCACTTCTGGTCGCTGGCGCTGGAGGAGCAGTACTACCTGGTGCTGCCCGCGCTGCTGGTCTTCAGCCCCGCGCGGCTGCGGACGGCGACGGCCATCGCGGTGACGCTCGGCAGCCTGGCGCTGCTGGTGTGGTGGCAGCCGATCGACGCCGGCGGTGCGTTCTACCTGCTGCCCACGCGGGCCTGGGAACTGGGCCTGGGATCGATCGGCGCGCTGATGACGTCCGTGTCGGCGTCGATGGCGACAGCAACGGCGACGGCGAGGTCCTTGGCCGACACGGCCGACGCGCGCGCCCTGCGCTGTCAGCGCGTCCTGAGGACGCTGACGCTGCCGTCATGGGCGCTGCTGCTTGTCGTCCCCGCGGCGCCGCAGTTCTTCGGCACCGCGCACCCGGGGCCGGCGGCGCTGGTCGTCGGCCTGGCGACCCTGGTCCTGCTGCTGCGCGAGCCCCAGCGCTGGCCGCGCGTCGCGGCGCCGCTGATCCGCATCGGCGACTGGTCGTATGCGCTGTACCTCGTGCACTGGCCGCTGATCGCGATCCTGCACAACGCCTGGGTCGGGTTGAAAGCCGATCCGCAGGCGCTGATGGCCTGGCGCATCGGCGCGGTGCTGCTGTCGTTCCCGCTGGCGTGGCTGCTGCACCGTGGCGTCGAACGGCCGGCCAAGGCGGCGCTGACCGGGCCTCGCGGGGCCTGGATCCTGGGCAGCGGCACGGCGGCGCTGGCGCTGGGAGGCATCGGGCTGGCGCTGCACAAGCCGGCGCCGGGGGCGATCGACTTCGTCGAGCTGCGCAAGCCCAACTACGGCCTGTCTGCCAACTGCGATGCCGAGGAGCCCTTCGACGGCCGCGAGGACTGCCGCACGCGGCCGGGCGCGCGCTGGATGGTCTGGGGCGATTCCTACGCGATGCACCTGGTGCCGGGGTTGGTCCGCGTGGCCAGCGACCAGGGGTTGGCGCAGGCGACGAAGTCCTCCTGCGGCCCGTTCCCCGGGCTGACGCCGGTGCGACCGGGACTGGGCCGCGGCAACAGCTTCGCTTCACCGTGGATCGAGCAGTGTCAGGCCTTCAACGCATCGGTGCTGCGCTGGCTGGCGCGGCATCCGGAAATCGAGACCGTGGTGCTGTCCAGCTTGCTCACGCAGTACCTGGATGCGTCGAAGTACGAGTTGCAGCGCACGCGCGGCGATGCGTCGGACGACGGACGGGTGCGCGGCGAGCGGGCGATGAGAGAGGCCCTGCTGGCGGACATGGCCGAGACGGTGAAGCGTCTGAGGGCGATGGGCAAGCGGGTGATGGTGGTGGCGCCGCCGCCTTCCGCTCCGTTCGACATCGCGGGCTGCCTGGAACGCCGGCAGGCGCGTCGCTGGATGATCGGCGCCACGCCGGGCTGCGTGATCGATGTGAAGGACGACGAGCAGCGGCGCGCCTCCGAGCATGCGTTCATCGAGGCGCTCGCGAAGGCGGAGGCGCGGCTGCCGGTGCTGCGCTTCGAGCCGCTGCTGTGCGACGGCACGAGCTGCCAGGTCGAGCGCGACGGCGTGCCGCTCTACCGCGACCAGGGCCACCTCAGCCGCGAGGGCTCGAGACTGCTGATGCCGGCCGTGATGTCGGAAGCCGTGGGCGAACGGCAGCTCGCGTTGCGAAATTGAACTGAATGAGTCCCTCGCCGAGGGAGTTCTGGGAGTGGCAGATCCCGCAGGGGCGGCGTCAGCCGACCAGCAACCCGTGCTCGGCGCGCGCGAGCGCCTCGGGCGTGCCGGAGATGACCAGCGTGTCCCCGCCCTGCAGCACCAGGTCGTCGCTCGCGTCCTTCACCGCGCCGTTGGGGCGGCGCACCGACAGCACGCTGACGCCCCATCCCGCCAGCCCGAGCTCCCCGAGCGTGCGGCCTTCCAGCGCGCTCGCCATCGGCAAGCTGATCGACTGCAGCCGCGCCTGATCGCGTTCCTCCGAGGTGTCGTCGTCCGCCCCGTGGAAGTAGCCGCGCAGCAGCCCATAGCGCCGGTCCCGCGCATCGCGCGCGATGCGCAGCACGCGCCGCATCGGCACGCCGACCAGCGCCAGCGCATGGCTGGCCAGCATCAGCGACCCTTCGATCGCTTCCGGCACCACCTCGGTGGCGCCGGCGGCGCGCAGCTTCTCCAGGTCGGTATCGTCGATCGTCCGGACCACCACCGGCACATGCGGCGCGTGCCCGCGCACCTCGTGCAGCACCTTCAGCGCCGACGGCGTGTCGTGGTACGAGATGACGACGGCGCTCGCGCGCGTCAGGCCCGCGGCGATGAGGCTGGGCAGACGCGCCGCGTCGCCGAACACCACGCTCTTGCCGGCCGCCGCGGCCTGCCGCACCCGGTCCGGATCCAGGTCCAGCGCCATGTAGGGGATGTGCTCCGCCTCCAGCAGCGTCGCCAGGTTCTGCCCGCTGCGGCCGTAGCCGCAGATGATCACGTGGGCATCGGTCTTGATCGACTTCTTCGCGATCGTCGTCAGCTGCACCGACTGCAGCAGCCAGTCGCTGGCCGACAGCTTCATCACGATGCGGTTGCTGTGCTCGATGATCAGCGGCGTCATCAGCATCGACAGCACCATCGCCGCCAGCACCGGGCTGACCCATTGCGCCGCGATCAGGTTGTGCTGCGCGCCCAGCGTCAGCAGCACGAAGCCGAATTCCCCCGCCTGCGCCAGGTACAGGCCGGTGCGCAGCGCCACGCCGGTCGGCGCGCGGAACAGCTTCGCCAGCCCCGCCACGAGCACGAACTTCGCGGTCGTCGGCACCAGGGTCAGGATGATGACCAGCGGCCACTGGAAGACCAGCGTCTGCCAGTCCAGCCGCATGCCGATGGTGATGAAGAACAGCCCCAGCAGCACGTCGTGGAAGGGCCGGATGTCCAGCTCCACCTGGTGCTTGTATTCGGTCTCCGCGATCAGCATGCCGGCGACGAACGCACCCAGCGCCAGCGACAGCCCCGCATGCTCGGTCAGCCAGGCCAGACCCAGCGTCACCAGCAGCAGGTTGAGCATGAAGAGCTCCTGGCTCTTGCGCCGCGCCACCAGCGTCAGCCAGCGGCGCATCAGGTGCTGGCCGCCGGTCAGCAGCAGCACCAGCAGCAGCGTCGCCTTCAGCGCCGCCCAGCCCAGCGACTCGATCATCTGCGTGCCGCTGCCGCCCAGCGCCGGGATCAGCACCAGCAGCGGCACCACGGCCAGATCCTGGAACAGCAGCACGCCGATCACGCGCCGGCCATGCTCGCTCTCGAGCTCCAGCCGCTCGGCCATCAGCTTCACGACGATGGCGGTGGAACTCATCGCCATCGCGGACCCGAGCACCAGCGAGCCCTGCCAGCCCAGGTCCCAGGGCCAGCCCATCAGGCCGAAGAACCAGCGCAGGAAGAGGTTGCCCGCCATGGTGCCGCCGATCGTCACCACCACCTGCAGCAGCCCCAGCCCGAACACCATCGCGCGCATGCTGTGCAGCTTGGGCAGGTTGAACTCCAGGCCGATCGCGAACATCAGGAACACCACGCCGAACTCGGCCAGGTGCTGCACGCCGGGGACGTCGCTGGCCAGCGCCAGCGCGTTCGGACCGATCAGCACGCCCACCACCAGGTAGCCCAGGATCGGCGGCAGCTTCAGCGAGCGGCACACCACGACGCCCAGCACGGCGGCGATCAGGTAGATGAGGGTCAGGTCCAGCGCGGAAAGCATGGCGGCGATGGTACTGGCCCCCCGGCCCCAGGCGGCCCCGGATGCAGCAAGGACAGGCCTCGCCATAGGGCCGGCGAGCGGCGCCCCAGCCAAGCGGGCGCGGGTCGCGACGCGCGGTCCGCCGCTGCGGGACGGGGCTGGCTTTGGTCACGCGTCAGGCGCAAACTACCCGCCTTATGCATCGGGCGCATGCCCGCATGTGTACTCGGCTTTGCCGGACGTGGCGGACGCGCAGGGCTTCGGGGTACCGTTCGCGCCACCGAAAAGTTACGGAGCATTTCATGCCCAACCTGAGTTTCGTTTCCCCCACGCGCAACAGTCCCTGGGGCACCTACCTGTCCCAGATCGACGCCGTCGAGCCCTACCTGGGCAAGCTGGCCCGCTGGGTGGAAACGCTGCGCCGCCCCAAGCGCGCGCTGATCGTGGACATCCCCATCGAACTCGACAACGGCACCATCGCCCACTACGAGGGCTACCGCGTCCAGCACTCGCTGACTCGCGGTCCCGGCAAGGGCGGCGTGCGCTACCACCCGGACGTCACGCTGGAAGAAGTGATGGCGCTGTCGGCCTGGATGACGGTCAAGAACGCCGCGGTGAACCTGCCCTACGGCGGCGCCAAGGGCGGCATCCGCCTGGACCCCAAGACGCTGTCGCTGAAGGAACTGGAAAAGGTCACCCGCCGCTACACCAGCGAGATCGGCATCATCATCGGCCCGACCCAGGACATCCCCGCGCCTGACGTCAACACCAACGGCCAGATCATGGCCTGGATGATGGACACCTACTCGATGAACGTCGGCGCCACCGCCACCGGCGTCGTCACCGGCAAGCCGATCCCGCTGGGTGGCTCGCTGGGCCGCGTGGCCGCCACCGGCCGCGGCGTGTTCGTCGTCGGCCGCGAAGCGATGCGCCGCCTGAACATCAACATGGAAGGCGCCCGCGTCGCGGTGCAGGGCTTCGGCAACGTGGGCTCGGTGGCCGCCAAGATGTTCGCCGCCAACGGCGCGATCGTCGTGGCCGTGCAAGACCACACCGGCACCATCCAGAACGACAGCGGCATGGACATGGCCTCGCTGCTGGAGCACGTCGGCCACACCGGCGGCGTCGCCGGCTTCAAGGGCGCGGACCGCATCGACAACGAGAACTTCTGGGACGTGAAGTCCGACGTGCTGATCCCCGCCGCGCTGGAAGGCCAGCTGTCGGGCGAGCGCGCCAAGCGCGTCCAGACCCGCCTGGTGCTGGAAGGCGCCAACGGCCCGACCACGCCCGACGGCGACGCCGTGCTGGCGGACCGCGGCATCATCGTCGTCCCCGACGTGATCGCCAACGCGGGCGGCGTGACCGTTTCCTACTTCGAGTGGGTGCAGGACTTCTCGTCGTTCTTCTGGACCGAGGACGAGATCAACGTCCGCCTGGACAAGATCCTGGTCGGCGCGTTCAAGGGCATCTGGGACACGGCCGAGCAGCACAAGATCCCGCTGCGGACGGCGGCGTTCACGGTCGCTTGCACGCGCGTGCTGCAGGCCCGTGAAGAGCGTGGTCTGTATCCCTGATCCACAGCCGCGGGTTTCTCGCGGTTACGGAGTGGATGGGCCCCATGTGGGCCCATTTTTCATGGGTCGGCGGAGGGCGCAGGTGGAGTTCATGCGCAGGCCGGGGCGTTGGCCGCCAGGGCATGGGGCCTTGGCGGCGAGCGCCAAAACCCCACGCCCTGCCGTCCCCCATCACCTCCGTCCTTCGACGGTTTTGCGAGCGGGGACTTTGGGGGAGGAGGTCAGTGGCTGATCTTCGTGCCGAGCACCTGCAGGAACTGTGCGATCCAGGCGGGGTGCGCGGGCCAGGCAGGCGCCGTGACCAGCTTGCCGTCGGTCACCGCCTGGTCGACCGGGATGTCGGCGTAGCTGGCGCCAGCCAGTTCCACTTCCGCGGCGCACGCGGGGTAGGCCGATACCTTGCGGCCACGGATGATGCCGGCGGCGGCCAGCAGTTGCGCGCCATGACAGATCGCGGCGATCGGCTTGTCGGCCTGGGAGAAGTGCTGCACGAGCGGCAGGACGCCAGGCATCGTGCGCAGGTACTCGGGAGCCCGGCCACCCGGAATCACCAGTCCGTCGTAGTCCTGCGGCTTGATCGCGTCGAAGCTGGCGTTCAGCGTGAAGCGGTGACCCGGCTTCTCCGAGTAGGTCTGCGCGCCCTCGAAGTCGTGGATGGCCGTGAGCACGAAATCGCCGGCCTTCTTTCCCGGACAGACGGCATCGACCCGGTGTCCCACCGCCTGCAGCGCCTGGAACGGCACCATCAACTCGTAGTCCTCGACGTAGTCGCCCGCCAGCAGCAGCAGCTTCTTGCCCATCGCATCTCTCCAGAGTCGGTTGAGGGAGCGCCGATTCTGGGAGGCCAGGGCCGTCAGGTCGATGAATCCCTCATGTACCCGCGTCGGCGTCGCGGGCTCGCAGCGCCGGCGCGGCAGCGACCGCGAGCGTCCAGCAGATCCAGGCGGTCCACATCGTGTGGCTGGGGTAATGCGCGCCGCGCGCCATCTGCGCCAGGCCGTACAGCGTGCCCATCACGAGCACCGCGCCCAGTGCGATCCGCGCCTGCCGCGGATAGGCGCGGCGCAGCATGAAGAAGAGGCTGAAGAAGGCGAAGGCGGAACTCGCATGACCCGATGGGAAGCAGTGCCCCGGTCCGCCGTCGCCGACGCCAAAGCGCCAGTGCGACACGTAATGCGCGACGCCGCCGAATTCGGCCAGGTCCCACGGGCAGCTGGTGTTGCTGCCCTGCTTCATCAGCGGAATCAGCACCAGGCTGACCGCTGTCAGCGCGACGGCGCCCCAGCGCTCGCGGCGCGTCAGTCCCGGCCACAGGGGTCGCAGCGCGTTGATCAGCAACACGACCGCCAGGCCGGTCGCCACCCAGCGCCCGCCCTGGTGCAGCAGGCCCGAGGTGAGCCAGTGGTCGCGCAGCGCGAAGCCGTGCGCATCGGCGAAGAGCCGCACCACGGCCAGGTCCCAGCCGGCCGCATCCCAGAGCAGCAGCGCAGTGAGCCCCGCCAGCGCGACCAGCCAGCCGCGGCGCAGGTCCGGCAGGCGCAGCGCGCCGACAGGGGACAGGACGGGCGCCGACGCCGATCCGGCGCCCAGCGGCAGGGGGGAGAGGGGAGGCGTGTTCACGGCCTCGCAGTGGGCACCGCCGCCCTGAAGTTCGACTGAAGCCAAGCTGAAGGCCGGCTGAAGTTCTGCGACAGTCCGCACAGTGCGCGCCGCGGCCGGACCGACCGGTGGCCGCTGGTATCGTTTTCGGCCCGACGGCCCCCTTTCCCGCGGCTGCCCGCCGCACGCCCATGCGACTCCTGCTGCTCGAAGACGACGAATTGCTCGGCGAGGCTCTGCGCGATTTCCTGCGCGACGAAGGCCATGCCGTGACCTGGGCCCGCCGCCTGGCCGAACTGCTGCCGCGCCAGCATGAGGACTTCGATGCGCTGCTGGTCGACTGGCAGCTCCCGGACGGCTCCGGCCTGGACTGGCTGCGTGGCCTGCGCCAGCGCGGCGTGTCGATCCCGGCGCTGATGCTGACCGCGCGCGACCTGCTCGCCGACCGGCTGCAAGGCCTGGACAGCGGCGCCGACGACTACCTGGTCAAGCCCTTCGCGCCCGAGGAGCTGGCGGCCCGCTTGCGCGCCGTCAGCCGCCGCCACGCGGGCGCGAGCAGCTCGCAGCGCCGCCATGGCGACGTGGTGCTGGACCTGGCCGCCAAGCGGGCCACGCGCGACGGGCAGCCGGTCGAGCTCACCGCGCGCGAGTGGGCCGTGCTGGAGGCGCTGGTGCAGCGCGGCGGCCGGCTCTATCCGAAGCGCGACCTGGAGCTGCAGGTGCTGGGCGACGACGCGGAGGTGCTGAGCAACGCGCTGGAGGTCCATGTGTCGAGCCTGCGCCGCAAGCTCGGCCGCGAACTCATCGAGACCGTCCGCGGCCTGGGCTACCGGCTCGGCCCGGAGGCGCCGTGAGCGGCACGCCGGGGCCGCGCCGCCCGTCCATCGCCGGCCGCCTGGCGCGCCAGCTGCTGCTGATCTCGGCGTTCTGGGCGGTGCTGGCCGGGGTGAGCGTCTGGCTGGTCGTGCAGGAGGAGGTCGACGAGCTGCTCGACGAGACGCTGCAGGCGTCCTCGCAGGTGCTGGGCCAGCTGCTGCGCCAGAGCCAGGCCATGCCGGCCCAGATCGCCGACAACGACGACCTCAGCACCCATTTCGCCTGGCAGCTGGTGGCGCCGGACGGCGCCTTGCTGCATCGCTCGCCGCTCGCGCCGATCAAGGCCTGGAAGCTGCCGCCGGGCTTCAGCGACTGGCAGGACGACGGCAGCGATGGCGACGACTGGCGCGTGCACGTGCGCCCGCTGCCGACGGCGGCCGGCCCCGGCTGGCTGATGGTGGCGCAGACCAGCGCCGAGCGGAAGGAGGTGCGCAGCCGCGTCGGGCTGGCCAGCGCCTTGTCCGCGCTGCTGGTCGGCGGGCTGTGCATGGTGTGGATGAACCGGCGCGCACGCGCCGAGCTCGCGCCGCTGGGCGAGTTGTCCGCCGCGCTGGGCGGCTACGACCCGCTCGACACCCGGCAACTGCTGCCGGAGCAGCCGCGCAGCGAGCTGGCGGAGATCCGCGCCGCGGTGCTCGACCTGGGCCAGCGCCTGGCCCAGCGCGTCGCCAACGAGCGCGCCTTCAGCGCGCATGCGGCGCATGCGCTACGCACGCCGCTCGCGGGCATGGACGCCCAGCTCGCGATGGCGCTGCGCGAGGCGCCGCCCGAGTCGCGCGCCCGGCTGCAGCGCACCCGCGAGGCGGGCGACCGGCTGCGCCGCGTGGTGACCGCGCTGCTGACGCTGTTCCGCACCGGCATGAGCCTGCGCTGGCAGCGCCTGGACCTGGTCGAGCTGATGCAGCTCCTGCCCCTGCCCGACGGCCTGGTGCTGGACCTGCCGCCGGAGGCCGGCATCGACGCCGATCCGGACCTGCTCGCCGCCGCGCTGATCAACCTGATCGACAACGCCTGGCGTCACGGGGCCTCGCAGGTGCGGCTGCGCCTGAAGGCCCAGCTGGACGGGGGGATGACGCTGGAGCTCACCGACAACGGCGAGGGCGTGGCCGACTGGCAGCGCGTGGACCTCAACGACGCGCTGGAGCGGCAGCAGTACGAGGGGCGCATGGGCCTGGGCCTCATGATGGCCGACCTGGTGGCCCGCGCCCACGGCGGCGACCTGCGGCTGCCGGCCATGGAAGCGGGCTTCGGCGTGGCGCTCAGACTGGGGCCGGCGCCGGACTGAATCGACCCCGGCGGCTACACTTTCGCCCTTATGACGACCCACGCCGCCCTCACCCATTCCCGCGCGCTCGACGTGGCCCGCGCGGCCTTGCAAGTCGAGGCGGACGCACTGCTCGCGCTTGGTCCCCGCCTGGGCGAATCGTTCGAACAGGTGGTCCGCAAGATCCTGGATTGCTCCGGTCGCGTCGTCGTGATGGGCATGGGCAAGAGCGGCCACGTCGGCCGCAAGATCGCCGCCACCCTGGCCTCCACCGGCACGCCGGCGTTCTTCGTCCATCCCGGCGAGGCCAGCCATGGCGACCTCGGCATGGTCACGCCCGGCGACATCGTGCTGGCGCTGTCGAATTCCGGCGAAAGCGACGAGCTCAACGCCATCATCCCGGTGCTCAAGCGCCAGGGCGTGACGCTGATCGGCATGACCGGCGGGCTGTCGTCGTCGCTGGCCAAGCATGCGGACTTCGTGATCGACTCGCGCGTGGCGCAGGAGGCCTGCCCGCTGAACCTCGCGCCGACCGCCAGCACCACCGCGCAGATCGCGCTGGGCGACGCGCTGGCTGTGGCGCTGCTGGATGCGCGCGGGTTCCGCGCCGAGGACTTCGCCCGCTCCCATCCGGGGGGCTCGCTCGGCCGGCGCCTGCTGACCCATGTGCGCGACCTGATGCGTGGCGGCGACGCGCTGCCGCGCGTGAATGCCGAGCTGCCGCTGCTCGACATGATGCGGGTGATGTCCGACAAGGGCCTGGGCTGCGCGGTGCTGGTCGGCGCCGACGGCAAGGCCGGCGGCATCTTCACCGACGGCGACCTGCGCCGGCTGATCGAGCGCGGCGGCGACCTGCGCGGCCTGACGGCCGGCCAGGTCATGCATCCGAATCCGCGCACCGTGGCCGCCGACGCGCTGGCCGTCGACGCGGCCGACCTGATGGAGCAGGCCCGCATCACGCTGGTGCTGGCCGTGGACGACGAACAGCGCCTGGTCGGCGCGATCAGCATCAACGACCTGATGCGCGCGAAGGTGATCTGATGAGCGCTTCCTCCCCGACTCCCGCGGACGCGGACGCGCCGGTCGTGCGCGAGCTCCAGCCCGCGCTGGCCTTTCCGCCGGAACTGCTGCTCAAGGCGCAGGGCCCGGCGCTCGGCCTGCGGGCCGCGATCTTCGACGTCGACGGCGTGCTGACCGACGGCCGCATCTACCTCAGCGCGCAGGGCGAGGAGTTCAAGGCCTTCGCGACGCTGGACGGCCACGGGATGAAGCTGCTCGCGCAGGGCGGCATCGTGCCGATCGTCATCACCGGCCGCGATTCGCCGGCGGTGCGGCGGCGGGTCGCCGACCTCGGCCTGCCGCACGCCGTTTATGGCGCCAAGAACAAGCTGGCCGCCGCGCAGCCGCTGCTCGACCAGCTCGGCCTGCGCTGGGAGCAGGTGGCGGTGATCGGGGACGACTGGCCCGACTTGCCGCTGATGGTGCGCGCCGGTTTCGCCTGCGCGCCGGCCCAGGCGCATGCCGAGGTCAAGGCGGCCGCGCATCACGTCACCACCGCCGCCGGCGGCCACGGCGCCGCCCGTGAGTTCTGCGACCTGCTGCTGATGGCCGCGGGCCAGTACGCGCGGCTGCTGCACGGCCACCTCGAGACCCTGGACGGGAGCGGCCACTGATGGCGGCGCTCGCTCCGCCGCCGACCTCGCCGCGGCGCCGCGTCCAGCCCTTGCTGTGGCGCCTGCAGTCGATGCTGGCCAGCTACGTGCCGCTGCTGCTGATGGCGATGCTGGCCGGCTTCACCTGGTGGCTGATCAAGAACACGCCGCAGCTGGAGACGCCGCGCGAGAAGGCCGCGCCCAAGCACGAGCCCGACTACCGGATGAACGGCTTCGAGGTCGAGCGCTTCAGCAGCGACGGCCGGTTGACCGGGCGCATCATCGGCACCGAGATGCGGCATTACCCCGACAACGACACGCTGGAGATCGACGCGCCGCAGCTGCGCGCCTACGGCAAGCAGGGCGAACTGCTGGTCGCCGACGCGCAGCGCGGCCTGTCCAACGGCGATGGCAGCGAGGTGCAGCTGCTCGGGGACGTGAAGGTCAAGCGTTATCCGGACGGCGATCCGTCGCAGCCGCCCGACCTGGAGCTGTATGGCGAGTTCCTCCATGCCTTCGTCCCGCAGCAGCAGATCCGCTCGCATCTGCCGGCGCGCGTCATCGGCATGGGCGGCGAGATGCAGGTGAAGAGCTTCGTCTACGACCAGCTCACCGGCCGCCTGAGCTTCAGCGGCGGTGGCCGCGCCACCTTCGCCGCCCGACCTGGCGCGCGCGCCGCGGCACCGGCCGCCAAGGCCTCGGCGCCGACGCCCGCACGCAAGCCATGAATCGACTCGTCTACATCACCGGTGCCTCGAGCGGCATCGGCCAGGCGCTCGCGCTCCAGTACTACCGCGAGGGCTGGAACCTCGCGCTGGTCGCGCGCCGCGTCGAGGAACTCAGCGCCTGGGCGGAGCAGCAAGGCCTGGCGCCGTCACGCTGGCGGGTCTACCGCGCCGACGTCAGCGACATCGAGGCCATCACCGCCACCGGCCGCCGCTGCATCGCCGAGCAGGGCCTGCCCGATGTGGTGATCGCCAACGCGGGCATCAGCATCGGCATGGACACGGCGATCCATGAGGACCTGGCCGTGATGCAGCGCGTCTACGCGACCAACAACATCGGCCTGGCGGCGACCTTCCATCCCTTCGTCGGCCCGATGCGCGAGCGCCGCGGCGGCACGCTGGTGGGCATCGCCAGCGTCGCGGGCATCCGGGGACTGCCGGGGCACGGGGCGTATTGCTCCAGCAAGGCGGCGGTGTTCAGCTATTGCGAGAGCCTGCGCGGCGAATGCCGGCCCGATGGCGTGAAGGTCGTGACGATCGCACCGGGGTATGTCGATACGCCGCTGACGCGCGAGAACCGCTACAGCATGCCCTTCCTGATGCAGCCGGACGACTTCGCGCGCAAGGCCTACGCCGCGATCGAGGCCGGCGCCCGGGTGCGCTTCATTCCCTGGCAGATGGGGCTCGTGGCGCACGCGATGCGCCTGCTGCCGGGCGCGGTCTTCGACCGGCTGCTGGCGGGGCGTCCGCGCAAGCATCGGCAGGGCGAGCGCTGAGCGGCAGCGCCCTTCGGGGCGCTCGCGCCCACCGGGGTGGGCCGACGCGCGTCGGCCGCCGTGGCGCCGATGACGATTCCCGCGATGCTCTGCCATGCGGGCAAAAGAAAAGGCGCTCCGAGGAGCGCCTTGTTCATTGCGAGGCGGGGATCAACCCCGCCGTGGCTCAGTAGCCGCCGCGACCGCCGCCGTAGCTGCCGCCGCCGCCACCACCGTAGCCGCCGCCGCCACCACCGCCGCCGTAGCCGCCACGGCTGCCGCCGCCACCGCCGTAGCCGCCGCGACCACCGCCGCCGCCGCCACCACCGTCGCCGCCACCACCGCCGCCGCCGCCGTAGCCGCCACGGCTGCCGCCGCCGCCACCGAAGCCGCCGCGACCACCGCCGCCGCCGCCACCGAAGCCGCCGCCCGGACGGTCTTCACGCGGACGCGCCACGTTGACCACGATCGCGCGGCCTTCCAGGGCCTGACCGTTCATGCCGTTGATGGCGGATTGCGCTTCGTCGTCGGTCGACATTTCCACGAAGCCGAAGCCCTTGGAACGGCCGGTCTCGCGGTCCATCATGACCTTGGCGGAGATGACGGTGCCGAATTGCGAGAATGCCTCCTGGAGCGACTCATCTCGCACGCTGTAAGCGAGGTTGCCCACGTATAGCTTGTTTCCCATGGGGGAAGCCCTTTCAAAACCAAATAACCCAATGTGCTGCTTCAACCCATCGTGAACCACTCATACGAAGGCGCTGCATTCAGGCGATCCGATTATGTGTGACAGGATTGGCGGTTCGCAACGCGTCAAGCCGGTTGTTGTTTTTCGGCTTATGCGCGCAAACCCCGAGCAGTGTCGGAAGCGCTGGAAATCCCTCGCCCCCGGCTTTACATCGGGGCAAAACCGGCTCCCGAGACCCCCCGCCGGCACTCGGTGTTTTCCACTATGCGGGTGAACCCGCCCCCTGATCGCACAAGGTGACGCCCATCGCCCTCCAGCGCCCGCCGTCCACACCCGTCCCGCTCACGCCCGAGCTGCGCATCGTCTCGCTGGTTCCGTCGGTGACCGAACTGCTGTTCGCCCTCGGACTGGGGCCTTGGGTGGTCGGTCGCACCGGTTTTTGCATTCATCCCGCGCCGGCGGTGTCAGCAATATCAAAGATCGGTGGCACCAAGGACGTCAATCTCCGCAAGCTGCGGAGGCTGGCCCCCAGCCATGTCATCGTGAACGTTGATGAAAACCGGCTCGAGACGGTCCAGGCCCTGCGCGAATTCGTCCCCCATGTGGTGGTGACGCATCCCTGCGCACCCGCTGACAACCTGACCTTGGTCACCCAGATGGTGGAGATGGTGGAGGTATTTGCCGCCGATTGGAGGGTCAGGTCTGAACTCACCGGCAGAAATCTCCAAGGCTCGGAAGAAAGTTCGACAGGGGCGAGTTCGCTCCCGCATGTCCCCGATCTCCGTGACCGGGCGAACCGGCTGGCCGACGCCCTGCGGGAGGAATTGGCGGCCTGCCTGGCCCTGCGGACATCCGGCGAGGGGCGGCCGACGCCGCGCGTCCTCTACCTGATCTGGCGCGACCCCTGGATGACGGTCGCCCGCGATACCTATATCTCCTGCATGCTCGCGGAGGTGGGCTGGTCGACCTGGCCCCCGGTCGAGGGCGGCGAGCGCGGCGCGGCGCGCTATCCGGTGCTGACGGGCGACGAGCCCTGGCTGGCCGGCGTCGACGAACTGCTGCTCAGTTCCGAGCCCTACCGGTTCGGCGCCCAGCACCTGGCCGAAGCCCAGGCGCTGTGCCCGAACGCGAGGGTGCGCCTCGTCGACGGCGAGTTGGTCAGCTGGTATGGCCCGCGCGCCGCCGAGGGGCTGCGTTACCTTCGCGGACTGTCCGCCGCTCCGCGATGATCGCGCCCATGAGTTCGACCGCGCCCGCCCCGTCCTCGCCCACCCTGCCGCCCGCGCCGTTTGCCGGCCAGGTCCTGCTGCTGGAGGACGACCCCGCCATCGCCCAGACGGTCAGCTTCGTGCTGGAACGCGAGGGCTACAGCGTCCGCGCCTGCGGCTGGCTGCACGAGGCCCGCGCCGCGCTGGCCACGACCCCGCCGGACCTGGCGATCCTGGATGTGGGCCTGCCCGACGGCAACGGCCTGGACCTGTGCCGCGAACTGCGCCAGGGCCCGCTCGGGCGCCTGCCGGTGCTGATGCTGAGCGCGCGCAGCGAGGAGAGCGACAAGGTGCTGGGGCTGGAACTCGGCGCGGACGACTACCTCGCCAAGCCCTTCAGCAACCGCGAGCTGGTGGCGCGGGTGCGGGCGCTGCTGCGGCGGGCCCAGGCCCCGGCGGAACCGAGCGCGCCGGCCGTGGCCGGTTTCCTCGTCGAGGCCGAGGGCTCCCGCGTGCGTTTCCATGGCGAGCTGCTGCCGTTGACCCGCCGCGAGCTCGGCCTGCTGCTGCGACTGCTGAAGGCGCCCGGCCGCATCCACAGCCGCGAGAGCCTGCTCGATGCCGTCTGGGGCCTGGACGCCGACAGCGGCGACCGCACCGTCGACACCCACATCAAGACGCTGCGCGCCAAGCTGCGCCAGGTGCGCCCGGAGCTGGACCCCATCCGCACGCACCGCGGCATGGGCTACTCGCTGGAGTGACGGCGCATGCGCCTGGGCCTGCGGCTGTTCCTCGGCTTCTTCCTGGTGGCGGGCCTGAGCGCCTTCATCCTGCTGCGCGTGGTGCTGGGCGAGTTCAAGCCCAGCGTGCGCGAGGTGATGGAAGACATGATGGTGGACACCGCCAACCTGGTGGCGGCGCTGGCCCGCGATGAACTGGCCGCGATGCCGCCCGGCGGCGACCTGGTGGGCACCGCTTTCGCGCAACGGGTGAAGGACTACGCGGAGCGGCCGGTGGACGCCCGCATCCTCAGCGCCCGCAAGCGCACGCTGGATTTCCGCATCTATGTCACCGACGCCGCCGGCCGCGTGGTGCTGGACACCAGTCCCGCGCCGGCGGTCGGGCAGGACTACTCGGCCTGGAATGACGTCGCCCGCACGCTGCGCGGCGAATACGGCGCCCGGACGACGCCGGAACAGCTGACCCCCTACGGCAACGCCGGCGACCTGGGCAACGGCAAGGACGCGCAGGGCAGCCCGGTGATGTACGTGGCCGCGCCGGTGCGCCTGGACGGCCGCACGATCGGCGTGGTCACCGTCGCCAAGCCGGCCGCCGCGGTGCAGCAGATCATCTACCGCGCCGAGCGCCGCATCTGGATCGCGGGACTGTCGCTGCTGGCCGTATCGCTGGCGGTGGGCGTGGCGGTGACGGCCTGGATGATCGTCACGGTGCGGCGCCTGCGCCGCTACGCCCAGGAAGTGCAGATGGGCGAGCGCCAGGCGCCGCCCAAGGTGCCCGGTGAACTCGGCGACCTGGCCCATGCGATGGACGCGATGCGGGAGCGGCTCGATGGGCGCGAGCGCCTCGAGCACATGGCGCGCGCGCTCACGCATGAGCTCAAGAGCCCGCTGGCGGCGCTGCGCGGAGCCGGCGAGCTGCTGCAGGACGACCTGCCGGCGCCGGACCGCCAGCGCTTCGCCGCGCAGGTGGTCTCGCAGAGCGAGCGCATGACGGAACTGGTCGAGCGGCTGCTGGCGCTGTCGACGCTGGAGTTGCGGCGCGGGCCGGCGCATCCGCGGCCGGTGGCGCTGGCGGCCACGGTCGACGAGGTGCTCGCGCAACTCGACGACCGCCTGGCGCAGCAGGCGCTGACGGTGCGCTGGCTGCGCCGCGACGAGGTCGAGCTGCAGGCCGACGCCGAGATGCTGATGCTCGCCATCAGCAACCTGCTGGTCAACGCGATCGACTTCTCGCCCGCCGGCGCGGAGCTGACGCTGCAGGTCGGCATCGAGCCCGCGTCCGGGGCGGGCGGCCGCCGCGCGTTCTTCGAGCTCCGCGACCAGGGGCCCGGCGTGCCGACCGCCGCGTTCGCGCAGCTGGGCGAGCGCTTCTTCTCGACGGCGCGACCGGGCAGCCTGCGCAAGGGCTCCGGCCTGGGCCTGGCGATCGTGCGCCAGATCGCCGGCCTGCACCGCGGCGACCTGCGCTTCGAGCCGGCCGAGCCGGGCCTGCGCGTGCGGCTCTCCTTCCCCCACTTCACGGCCGCCACACAAACTTCGTCCTAAGCTCACCCCGCCTGCCGAGACTGCCGCCTTCCCTAAATGGCCCGCGGGCAAGGAGAGGACGAATGCAGAGCAAGGCGCTGTGGTGGAAGCTGCTGATCCTGGGCGGGGTGACGCTGCTGTTGCTGATGGTGCTGATGCGCATCGGCTGGCTGGTCGACGAGCGCCAGCAGCGCCAGCGCGCCGCCGAGGCCAGCGTGGCGCTGGCGCAGGCCGGACCGCAGGTGCTGCTCGGGCCGGTGCTGCAGCGCAGCTGCACCGAGGAGTGGGAGAACGTCAGTGGGACCGGCAAGGACCAGACACGCACCGCCGAGCGGCGCGACTTCGTGCTGTCGGCGGTGCCGGCCGAACTGGCCGTCGACGGCACGCTGAACCAGGAACAGCGCCAGCGCGGCCTGTTCAAGGTGAACGGTTACGCGGGCGAGGTCGCGCTGCAGGCACGCTGGGCGTCGCTCGGCGCGCTGGTGCCGGTGGCCGAGCACAAGGGCCGGTTGAACTGCGAGGACCCGCGCGTGATGGTCGCCGTCAGCGACGCGCGCGGCCTGCGCGCGGTGACGCTCAAGCGCGGCACGGAGGCCCTGGCGGTGCGCCCGGGCACCCGCCACGGCAGCTATCCGCATGGCCTGCATGCCGTGCTGCCGGACTCCGCGCTGGACCAGCCGCTGAGCTTGACGGTGGCCATCAAGCTGATCGGCATGACGGACTTCGGCATCGTGCCCGCCGCGTCCGCGACGCAGGTGAAGCTGCGCTCGAACTGGCCGCATCCCAGCTTCGGCGGCCGCTTCCTGCCGATGTCCCGGCGGATCGACGACAGCGGCTTCGAGGCGCAATGGCAGGTCACCGAGCTCGCCACGACCGCGCCGCGCGACGTGCTCGCCGGCTTCGCGCTGCCCGGCGTGGCGCGGGACCCCGATGCCGGCCCCGCCGCGTATGCGCCGGCCCGGGTCGCCGCGCAGGACGGCCGCGCCGAGGTCGTGGCGGACACGCTGGCCTTCTCGATGATCGACCCGGTCAACCCGTATGTGATGAGCGATCGCGCCATCAAGTACGGCCTGATGTTCATCGTGCTGACCTTCGTCAGCGTCGGCTTGCTGGAGCTGCTGTCCGGCCGCCGCGTGCATCCGGTGCAGTACCTGCTGGTCGGCCTGGCGATGACGCTGTTCTTCCTGCTGCTGCTGAGCCTGTCGGAGCACCTGAGCTTCCCGGTCTCCTATGCGCTGGCGGCTGGCGCGGCCGTCGGGCTGCTGGCTTTCTACGGGGCTTCGATGCTCGGCGCGGCTTGGCGCGGCCTGGGCTTCGGCGCGCTGGTCGCGGTGCTCTACGGCGCGCTGTACGTGCTGCTCAGCCTGGAGACGGCCTCGCTGCTGGTCGGCGCGACCCTGCTCTTCGCGGTGCTGGCCGCGGTGATGGCGCTGACGCGGCGCATCGACTGGTACGCGCTGGGCGGGCGCACTGCGGATCCGCCGGAGGTCGCGCCCGCGGGCACTCCGTGACAACGCGGTTGCCGCCCGCCCGCGGCTCGGTCAGCATGGGTCTCCACGGACCCTGGACGACAAGAGAGACATGGGCGGAGACAACCCTGCGGGCGGGCCGGCGACGGTCCGCGAGGCGGCCTCGGGCCGCTTCGACTTCATCATCGTGGGCGCCGGCACCGCCGGCTGCCTGCTGGCCAACCGGCTGTCGGCGGACCCCGCCAAACGCGTGCTGCTGCTCGAGGCCGGCGGCCGCGACGACTACCACTGGATCCACATTCCCGTCGGCTACCTGTACTGCATCGGGAACCCGCGCACCGACTGGCTCTTCAAGACCGAGCCCGACGCCGGCCTGAACGGCCGCAGCCTGCGCTACCCGCGCGGCAAGGTGCTGGGCGGCTGCTCCAGCATCAACGGGATGATCTACATGCGGGGCCAGGCCCGCGACTACGACGGCTGGGCCGCCGCCTCCGGCGACGACGCCTGGCGCTGGGACGCGGTGCTGCCCTACTTCCGCCAGCACGAGGACCATTGGCGGCTGGACGACGGCGCCGAGCGGCCGCCGGGGTTCGATCCCGCCCTGCATGGCCACGGCGGCGAGTGGCGCGTGGAGAAGCAGCGGCTGCGCTGGGCGGTGCTGGACGCGTTCGCCGCGGCCGCGCAGGAGGCCGGCATCCCGGCGACGCCGGACTTCAATCGCGGCAACAACGAAGGCGTCGGCTACTTCGAGGTCAATCAGCGCGCCGGCTGGCGCTGGAACACGGCCAAGGCCTTCCTGCGACCGACCTGCTATCGCCGCCCCAACTTCGAGATGTGGACCGGCACGCAGGCGCAGCGGCTGCTGCTCGAGCAGGTCGACGGCGCGACGCGCTGCGAGGGCGTGCTCGTGCGCACGCCCCAGGGGCTGGAGGAGATCCGCCTCAACCCGGGCGGCCAGGTGCTGCTCGCCGCCGGCGCGATCGGCTCGCCGCACCTGCTGCAGCTGTCGGGTCTGGGCCCGGCGGCGCTGCTCCAGCGACACGGCATCCAGGTCGTGCGCGACCTGCCGGGCGTCGGTGGCAACCTGCAGGATCACCTGCAGATCCGCGCGGTGTTCCAGGTGGAGGGCGTCAGCACGCTCAACACGCTGGCGTCGAGCTGGTTCGGCAAGGCGCGCATCGGGCTCGAGTACGCGCTGCGCCGCACCGGACCGATGAGCATGGCGCCGTCGCAGCTGGGCGCGTTCGCCCGGAGCGGTCCGGACAAGGCCTGGCCCGATTTGCAGTACCACGTGCAGCCGCTGTCGCTGGAGGCCTTCGGCGAGCCGCTGCACGGCTTCAACGCGTTCACGGCCAGCGTCTGCAACCTCAATCCCACCAGCCGCGGCAGCGTCGCGATCCGCAGCGCGGATGCGACCGACGCGCCCCTGATCGCGCCCAACTACCTCAGCACCGCCGAGGACCGCGAGGTCGCCGCGCGCAGCCTGCGACTGACGCGACGCATCGTCGAACAGCCGGCGCTGGCGCGCTACCGGCCCAGCGAATACAAGCCCGGCGTGCAGTTCCAGACGGACGAGGAGCTGGCGCGGCTGGCGGGGGACATCGCGACGACGATCTTCCATCCCGTCGGCACCTGCCGCATGGGGCGCGGCGACGACGACGGCGCGGTGGTCGACAGCCGCCTGCGCGTGCGCGGCGTGAGCGGCCTGCGTGTCATCGACGCCAGCGTGATGCCGACGATCACCAGCGGCAACACGAATTCGCCGACGCTGATGATCGCGGAGCGCGCCGCCGCCTGGCTGCGCGCCGGGGAATGACCGACGGGGAGGGAGCGGCGGTCAGCCGCTGAAGCGCTCCTCCAGGTAGGCCAGCAGCGTGCGGAGGGTCTGGGCTTCGCCGCCGACCGGGCGGCCGGGGCGTGCGATGTCGTTCCAGGCGAAGAGGTCGACATGCAGCCAGTCCTGCTCGGCCGGGATGAAGGCCTCGAGGAACAGCGCGGCGTTGATCGCGCCGGCCAGCGCGCTGCGACCGGTGTTCACGATGTCGGCGATGCTGGAGGTGATGCCTTCCTTGTAGGGCGCCCACAGCGGCAGGTGCCACAGCGGGTCGTCCATCTTGAGGCCGAGGTCGACCAGGTCGCGGGCGGTGTCCATGTGCCTGGCGAAAAGCGCCGGCAACTGCGCGCCCAGCGCGACGCGCGCGGCGCCGGTCAGCGTCGCCAGGTCGATGATCAGCTCGGGCTTGAACTCGGCCGCGTAGGCGAGGGCGTCGCACAGGATCACGCGGCCTTCGGCATCGGTGTTGCCGATCTCGATGTGCAGGCCGGCGCGCGTCTTGATCACGTCGCCGGGCCGGTAGGCATTGCCGCTGATCGAGTTCTCCACCGCCGGGATGAGCACCTGCAGGCGCACCGGCAGCTTCAGCGCCATGATCAGCGTGGCCAGGCCCAGCGCGTTGGCCGCGCCGCCCATGTCCTTCTTCATCTGGCGCATGCCGTCGGCCGGCTTGATGTCCAGGCCGCCGGTGTCGAAGCACACGCCCTTGCCCACCAGCGTCAGCCGCGGATGCTTGTCGCTGCCCCAGTTCAGCTCGACCAGGCGCGGCGCGCGGGTGCTGGCGCGGCCGACCGCGTGGATGGCGGGGAAGTTCTTCTTCAGCAGGTCGTCGCCGACGATTTCCTTGAACTTGGCGCCATGCTGCTTGCCCACCACGGCGGCGGCCTTCGACAGCTCCTCCGGGCCCATGTGCTCGGCCGGGGTGTTGACCAGGTCGCGCACGGCGGAGATCGCGGTCGCGATGGCCAGCCCCCGCTGGCCGTCCGCGCTGCTCTTGATCAGCAGCTGCGCCGGCTCGCGCTTGCGCGGCTTGTAGAGGTCGAACTGGTAGCAGCCCAGCTCCCAGGACAGCGCCGCGGCCTCGTCCTGCAGCGCCAGGCCCTCCGGCGACAGCGTGTAGTTGCCCTCGGGCAGCGCCAGCGGCAGCGCGGACAGCGCGAACGGATGGGCGGCATGGGCCACGCCGGCGAAGACCTGGGCCAGCTTGCCGTCCTCGCCCGGCACCAGCGCGAAGGTGTCCGGCGCCGCCGAGAAGCCGAGCGTCGCCAGCCATTGCTGGGTGCGCTTGGGCAGCTTGGGGCCGAGGGCCTGGTAGGTGGCGCGATCGAGCGCCAGGATGGGCGTGGCGCGAGCCACAGAGTTCTTGAATTGGACGTTCATCGATGCACCGGTCCGTCGCGGGTCGCGCGGGAGGCCGGCCTGGGGGTTGGCGGTGGCGCATTCTCGCTCGCGCTTCCCTCGGTGGAGGGGGTCATGCCGCCGTCCGGGGGCACGCCGCCGACGAGCGTCGCCCGATGGCGGGTCGCCGTCAGGAACCGGTGAGGGAAAGGGCGATCAGCAGGACTGCCGCAGGCGCGACAGCAGGGCCTGCGCCGCGGCGGTGGTGCCGACCGGCGCGCTTGGGCTGGCGGCGGACATCGCCGGGTTGTCCTCGGCCGCCTGGATCAGACGCTGCGCCGCGCCCGGGCCGGGAAGCACCGGGCCGATGAAACACAGCCGCTCGCCCTGGCCGATCAGCAGCGTGGGGAAGGTCTCGACCTCCAGGTCGTCGACCAGTTCGGCGTCGTCCTCGATGTCGACCCAGAGGAAACGGGCGCCGGGATGCAGTTGGCGCAAGCTCGCGAAATCGTCCCGATAGGTGTCGCAGGTGCGGCACCAGGCGGCGCACAGGCAGGCGACCAGCAGTTCGGACGAGGGGGCCGACGGGCGAGACGAGGGGGACGGCGACACGGCGGACATGGGAGGCGAGCTTAGCGGGAAAGCGCCAGACGCGATCGCGTTCGAATTGCGTCCTATGCACCTGATTGGTGCGTCATGCGTGACGATGGCGCGAGCTTTGTTCAGATTTGTGAGGGCGCTGTCAACGCAGTCCCAAAGGCTTGCGTTAGCTGGCACAAAGCGGTCATCCCCCGCTTCCCGACGCTGAAAAGCCAGAGGTCCCCGACCATGATGAAGTTCCAGACCCGTACCGAATCCCAGCCGCGCCGCCTTCCGATGCCGGAACTGGCGAACCACGACAAGGGCCGCAAGCACGAGGCCTTCGAAGTTGCCAGCCTGGGCTGCGACCGCCGCAGCGTCGCGCGCGCCCTGCGCTTCGATCGCAAGCGCTGATCCCCGGCGCGGAAGCCGCCCCTGGTCCGGGGCCGGCTTCCGCCGCCACAGCCGCCGCTCAGTCCTCGTCCTCCGGTGACTGCAGCGGCGCCAGCAGCCGATCAATCTCGTCGGCGCTGAATTTCTCCAGACTTTCCCCGCCATCGCGGCCCAACAGGCCGTCAGCCAGCGCCCGCTTGCGGGCCTGCAGTTCGAGCATCCGCTCCTCGATCGAGCCTTCGATCACCAGCTGGTGGACGAACACCGGCCGCGACTGGCCGATCCGATGCGCGCGCGCGTGGGCCTGGGCGTCGACCGCCGGGTTCCACCATGGATCGACCTGGATGACGGTATCGGCGGCCGTCAGCGTCAACCCGACGCCGCCCGCCTTCAGGCTGACCAGCATCAGCGGCGCCTCCCCCGCCTGGAAGCGCCGGACCACCTCGCCCCGCCGCCCTTCGGGGGTGTCGCCGGTGAGCTTCATCAGCGGCACGCCCGCGTCGCGCATCGCGTCCTCGATCAGCGCCAACATGCCGGTGAACTGGGAGAACACCAGGATCGTCCGCCCCTGGGCGATCATCTCGGGCACCTTCTCCCGGAGCCAGGCGAGCTTGGCCGTCTCCATCCCTGGGGCCATCTCGATGCCCGGCACCAGCCGCGGGTCGCAGCAGACCTGGCGCAGCTTCAACATGGCGTCCAGCACCGACATCAGGCCGGAGCCGAAGATCTCAGACTCCTTCAGCAGCCGTCGCACCAGGTGGTCGGCGCCGATCCGGACGCTTTCGTACAGCTGACGTTGCCGCCCCAGCAGCGGGATGCGTTGGGTCAGCACCGTCATCGGGGGGAGATCCCGCGCGACCTCTTCCTTCAGCCGGCGCAGGATGAATGGCCGCACGCGGCTCGCGAGCTCCCGCGCGCGGCGGGCATCCCCGGTCTGCTCGATCGGCTTGCGCCAGTGGCGGGCGAAGGAGCGCGACTCGCCGAGGTAGCCCGGCATCAGGAAGTCGAACTGGGTCCAGAGCTCGCCGAGGTGGTTTTCGAGTGGCGTGCCAGTGAGCACGATCCGCTGCCCGGCACGCAGCCGCCGCAGGGCCCGTGCGGCGCGCGAGCGCGGATTCTTGACCGCCTGGGCCTCGTCCAGCACCAGCACCGAGAACGTCGGCCGGGTCAGCGCCCGCACTTCGCGCCAGGCCAAGCCGTAGCTGCACAGCAGCAGGTCGATCTCGCCCAGGCGCTTGAGCACCTCGCCGCGCTCCGCCGGATCGGCGAGCGCGGCCACCCGCAGGCCCGGCGCGACGCGCGCCGCTTCCTGCGTCCAATTGAAGATCAGCGAGGTCGGAGCGACGACCAGCGCCGGCGCCGTCAGCCGCCCGGCCTGCTTCTCGACCCACAGGTGCGCGAGCGCCTGCGCCGTCTTGCCCAGGCCCATGTCGTCGGCCAGGATGCCGCCCAACTGCTGGCGCGCCAGGTACTGCAGCCACGCCAGGCCCTGCAACTGGTACGGGCGCAGCGTGATCCCCAGCCCGGGCGGCTCGGCCGGCACGGGCGGCGGCCCGGCATCGCGCAGGCGTTGCCACATCGTGCGCAACTCGTCGGCGCCGTAGACCTGCCAACGGCTGTCCGGCGTGTCGAGCGCCGCCAGCCGCGCCGCCTCCCAAGCGGTGAGCGCCACTGGTCCGCGCCTCGATCGCTGCGCGACCAGCACGTCCAGCAGGTTGAGCATCAGCCGCTTGAGCGGCGCAGCGGTCGTGTGCAGGCGACGTCCGCCCGGCGCCTTCAGGCCCACGATCGCGTCGTCGTCGATGCCGGCGATCGCCTCGGCGTAGAGCCAGCGGCGGTCCTTGCGCAGCAGATCCCAGATCATCGGCGCCAGATCGACGCGAGTTCCCTGCACGGTCACCCCCAGGCTCAGCAGCCACGACCCTTTACGGCGCGACAGCGCCAGGCCGGGCAGCCGGTCGGCCTGGCCGGGCATCTCGGGCCGGAATCCTTCATCCGGCACGTCACCCGCGGGCTGGACCTCCAGCGACCAGGCATCGATCGCGACGCTGTGATGCGCGAAGCCGGGCAGACACTCGATCTCCCAGCCGAGACCGCGCAGCCGCGGCAACTCGTCGGCGGCGAAATCGGGAAACAGATCTTCCTGTTCCAGCGTCCAGCAGGGCGTCAGGCCATGGCCGAACGAGGCGTCCCGCCACTGCAGCATCTCCACGTCGACCGCATGCAGGGGCAGCGCCTGCCACTGCTCGAGCGCGGCCGGATCCGCCGGCCAGCGCTCCAGCCGCAGCAGCGTCACGCGATCGCCGCGCGGCCCCAGCTTGCCGTGCGGCCGCATCCCGAGCAGGCCATCGCCGCGGCTCAGGGTCTGCAAGGTCAATTTCGGCGGGAGCGGAACGGGCGGTGCGGTCATCGGGCGCGATTGTCGGTGCCGGCCGCGACGCGCGAGTCGGACCGGCCGCCTAGCCTTCCTTGCGCTCCCTGGCGTCCTTGGGCGCCCGCGGCTTGGGCAGGCCCGTCTTCGCATAGTCCGCCGGGACCTGCATCAGCGCGGCATCCGGCTCGGCGCGGCGAATGTTGCGCAACTGGTAGTTCTGCTCGCCACTGCGCGGATCTCTGGTCTGCGCGCTGACGGTGACCTTGAGATCGGGCGAGGTCCACACCTCGCGGGAGATCACGATCGGCTTCTCGTTCCCGATCTTGCCCGCGGGGATGATGCGCGTTGCCCGACCGCCGGTGACCTTGAGGCCCTCGATCTCCTTGGGCGGCAGGTCGCTCAGCGGCCCGTCGACGCCGGGGACGGTCAGCGGTTCCAGACGCAGAGCCAGGGCCGCCGGGAGCGGCGGCATCGGCGGGGTGGGGCTCGTCGGGGTTTCGACGCGGATGACGCGGACTTCCTGGCCGCCCTCGCCCGGCGCGATCACCACTGGCGTCGCCACGCGCGGCGCGGCGGGCGGCGACGGCGGCCGGAGCGTGTCGCCGCGCGGGGTTGGCTCACCGTGGGCGAAGTTCTCCTGCGCCCAATCGCGCATCTTGCGACCGTATTCGCGCATCTTCTCGTTGTAGTCGCGCATCTTGTCCTGGTACTCGCGCATGCGTTCGCCGTATTCGCGCTGCGCTTCGGCCGAGGCGCGGCCGCCGCCCAGGTAGCGGGCGGTCTTGCGCTCGGGGTCGAGCAGCCAGTTCTCGCCGCTGACCGCGTCGCGCAGGTAGACCATCTTGCGGCCCTGGCGTTCCACCTCCTGCCGTGTGCGGCCCTCGCCGTCCCGGCACAGCTGGCTGGTCTGCTGCCGGACGATGCGATTGCCGTCGGCCAGGGCCTGGACAGTCTCGTGCACGGCTTGCGCGCAATAGGGCGCGCCCTTGACGACGCGCTCGGCGCTCAGGATGTGCGTGGCGACGCCCGACTCAGCAATCAGTTCGGCGACGTCGGGGACCGGAGGCGTCGGCGGGACGGGCGGCACGACGGCGGGCATCGCGGGCGGGGAAGGTGGCGACGGGCGCGGCGAAGCCGACCCATGTGGTTGAGGCGCGGGTCGCGCGTCGGGGGCGGGCGCTGGCTGCGCGTGGACCGCGGTGGCGGCGAACGCCAGGGTGAGGGCTGCGAGTGGGGGGAAGGCGGTGTTCATGGCGGTCTCCAGGAAGCAGGGCAGCGGGAATGAAGAGGCAGGGCGATCCATGTCGAGCGATGAGGACGTCGGTCGGTTCAGGGCATGACGCGCATCGCGAGCACGTCGCCGGAGGCGTGGACGAGCAGTTCCGCCCGCACTGGGGCTGCGGCGTCCGTGGGGTCGTAAGGCAGGCCCAGCAGGGCCAGCCGCTCGCGCGGAACTTCAGCGGGAACGAGCCAGGCGGTGCTCGCGCCGGCCTTCTCGTACGCAGCCCAGCGGTCCGCCGACACCAGCACGATGAAGCCGCTGCCGGGGTTGCCCATCACGGTGGCGCCGGACTCGCCCGGCGGCGCCGAACCCAGCAGCCACACGCAGGCGACCAGCACCGACGCGCAGAGCGCGGGCCCCGCCAACGCCCAGCGCCACCGGCCGGCCTTGGCGGCCTTCTGCCGGGCGTCGAACTGGCGCCGCATCGCGTCGAGCACCGCGTCATCGCGTTCGCGCGACGGGGCGCGTTGTCTCAGGTCCTGCGCGACGGCCCAGAGCCAGTCGGCCAATCGAGCGGTGCGAGGCGGGGAGGAGTCGGTGGTCTTCATCATGCGGACTTCGATGAACGGTCGAACGCGGCGGTGTCGGCCCCGGGCCGGCACTCGTCCTGCAAGGCGGCCAGCAACCGGGCGCGGCCCCGGTGCAGGCGGCTGCGCAGCGTGTTGAGCTCGACGCCCGCGATGCGCGCCGCCTCGGCATAGGGGCGCTCCTGCAGGTCGACGAGCACCACCGCTTCGCGAAAGGTCCAGGGCAACTGCGCCAGGGCCGCCCACACGCGCGCCTGGTCCTGTGCGCGGACCAGTTGCTGCTCGGGCGCCTCGGCTGGGTCGTCGGCGGTCTCGGCGTCGGTTTCGTCATGGGCGACCGGGCGGTCCCGCCAGCGGCTCAGCAGGTGATGTCTGGCCATGCCGGCGAGGTAGGCACCGAGCGTCCCGCGGCCCGCGTCCCAGCCCTCGGGCCGGCCGGCGAACTGCACGAAGGCCTCCTGCATCGCGTCCGCCGCCCAGTCAGCTTGGCCGCACAGGGCCAGCGCGTAGCGATAGACGCCGGGCGACTCGCTGCGATACAGCGGTTCCAGCGCGCCGGCATCGCCCTGGCGCAGGCGGCGCACCAGCGCCGCGCTGGTGACGCAGGAGGTCGACGCCGAACGGGCGTCGGGCTCGGCGTCAGGGTTCGGGCGGGCGCGGCCGGCCAGGCGGGTCCACAAGCTCATCGGCGTTCGGCGTGGTCGTTGCGTCGGTGGCGGAACGGCGACCGGCGGTCGCCGAGGAGTTCGGCAGCGCGAGACCGCGTCTCGCAGCATGACCGTATTGCGCGAGCGGCGCCAAAAGTTCCCGGCACGCAAAAAAGAACAGCCCGCCAGCGCGCGCACCACCCCCATGTTTCAGGGAAATGACACCTTCGCGCCACACCGGCGGCCCTCGCCCGAGCGCGAGAACAGTGCGGCGTGCGATGTTCGCAAATCGTTTTCGTTGGGGCCATTTTGCGCAAGTGAGGGCCGGCTAACCGTTCCATCTTGGTGCATGCGCCGGGTGAAAACCCCAAGTGCGTGCATGGGGACCGGGTCCTAGCATCCATCCCACTCGACGCGACACCCGTCCCGCGCCAGCGACAAGCCGACGCCAAGGGGGTTGCCTACGGGGGCTGAGGAGACAAACAGATCAAACCAACACCAACGAATCGCAGTGACACTGTCACAATTCGCGGGCACCTGAATCAGGTGCCCGTTTTGTTTTCGGGGTCCGGTGTTGTGCGTTCCCAGCGATCGTTCGCGGCCCATGTCCGCAGCCTCGCGACCGAGGCTGCTCCTGCCCTTGCGAATCGCTGTTCATGATCGAGTTGTTCACCGCGGCCGTCGCGTCGCTGCTGGCCGGTTTTGTCGATGCCGTCGTGGGCGGCGGCGGGTTGATCCTGGTCCCCGCGCTGTTCAGCGTCTATCCCAACGCGGCGCCCGCCACCCTCTTCGGCACCAACAAGGGCGCCGCCATCTGGGGGACTGCCTGGGCCACCCATCAATATGCGAAGCGCGTGTCGCTGCCCTGGCTGGCGTTGATGCCGGCGGCGGGCGCCGCGTTGGTCGGCAGCTTCGCGGGCGCCTGGGCGGTGACGCAGGTGGATCCGAGCGGGCTGCGCAAGGCCTTGCCGGCGATCCTGCTCGGCGTGCTGCTGTACACGCTGGCGAAGAAGGACCTCGGCCGGCACCATGCCCCCCGTCACGAGACGACGACGCAGACGCTCATCGCCAGCGCGATCGGCCTGACGATCGGCTTCTACGACGGTTTCTTCGGCCCGGGCACCGGCAGCTTCTTCGTCTTCCTCTTCGTGCGCCTGCTGGGCTTCGATTTCCTGCACGCCTCCGCGACCGCCAAGCTGCTGAACACGGCGACCAACTTCGCGGCGCTGGTGCTGTTCGCGGCCAAGGGCCACGTCTGGTGGCACGTCGCCGCGGTGATGGCGGTGGCCAACGTCCTCGGCAGCCTGGTCGGCACGCGCATGGCGCTGGCCAAGGGCGCCGGGTTCGTGCGCGGCATGTTCGTCGTCGTGGTGTCGCTGCTGATCCTCAAGACCGGCTACGACGCCTTCCTGCGCTGACACCGCGCCGCGAACCACGCCGCGGCCGCCGGCGTACACCGTCCCCGGGAACGCCAAACGCCCCGTGAACAACTCGTCACTGGCTGTCCGCCAAAGGCGGGATGCCGGCGTCCCGCCGCCCGGGCTACCATCCGACCAAACAACCGCTGCTCACCATGCCTGTCGATCCTCAACTGCGTGCGCTGGATATCGAGATCCCGACCCAGCCGGAAGTGCTGGTCAAGCTCTCGCTGCTGATGGCGGACGAGGACATCGACCTGCAGGCCGTCTCCTCCCTGGTGGAAACCGACATGGCGCTGGCCGCCGCCGTGCTGAAGGCGGTGAATTCCTCGCTCTACGGCCTGCGAGGCCGGGTCCAGACGGTGCACCAGGCGCTGACCTACCTGGGCATGCGCGAGGTCGCCGCGATCACCTTCGAGATGGGCCTGCGCGCCGCCTTCCCGCCCGCCGTCGAGCTTGAACCCGTCTGGTCTCGCGCCGCCAAGCGCGGCCTGCTGATGGGCCGCATGGGACAGATGCTCGGGGTGGACCCCTGGGCGGCGCACTCGGCCGGCCTGTTCGAGGAATGCGGCAAGGCGGTGCTCTATCGCCACGCGCCCGGGCATTACCCGGCGATGCTGCGGGCGGCCGGCAGCGACAAGGAACTGGTCCAACTGGAGCACACCGCCTTCGGCGTCAGCCATGACGCGCTGGGCGCGGCCCTGTGCGAGAGCTGGGGCCTGGCGCCCGCGGCCGTGGCCAGCGTGAGATACCACGTGCAGGTGCAGGATGAGCTGCAGATGCCCGAGGCCATGCAGCGCCGCGGCGTCGGCGCGATCTCGCTGGTCGCCTGGACGCTGATGAACAAGCCGGAGTCGCTCGACGAGACGGTGATGGAGATCGCCCCGCAGGCGCAGCTCGACGAGACGCTGATGCTGCGCGCCGCGCGCCGCGTTGAAGAGCAGCTCCAGCAGGCGGAATCGCGCGGCCGCTGATCGCGCCGCACCGCGCCCGTTGCCACGACGGCCGCCCTCCGGGGCGGCCGTTCCGTTTGGGAAGACGGGTTCAGGACGCCAGGCAGAGCCGGTCGCGGCCCATGTGCTTGGCCAGGTAGAGGGCTTCGTCCGCCGCCTGCATCAGCGCCTGCGCGCTCAGGTAGGGATGGCCGGGTTGCGAGGCCGCCAGGCCGGCGCTGAGGGTCACGATGCCTTCGTCCGGTGCGCCGTCGGGGAGCGCGCCATGCGGCACCGCGAGCGAGCGCCACGCATCGCACAGCGTCTCCATCAGCCCTTGCGCCGCCTCGGCGTCCAGGCCGGGCAGCAGCACGGCGAATTCCTCGCCGCCCAGGCGGGCGACCAGGTCGGTGTCGCGCTGGAAATGATCCGCCAGCAACCGGGCCAGGCGGCGCAGCACCTCGTCGCCGGCGCCGCGGCCGTGGTGCGCGTTGAACGGCTTCAGGTGATCGATATCCAGGATCGCCAAGGCCAGCCGGCCTTGATCGCGCTGCGCCCGCTTGAATTCGCGCCGCAGCGCCGCGTCGAACTCCCGCCGGTTCGCGATGCCCGTCAGCGCGTCGTGCCGCTCCATCGAGGCCAGCTCCCTGCGCTTGGCCTCCAGCGACCGCTCCGCCTGCTGCAGGGCCCGATGCTGGCGCGCGATTTCCTCGCGCATCTCGCGCCCACGCGACTGCTCGCGATGCAGCTCGTCGCCGAGCGAGGTGCGTACGTGGTCGATGGCCTGCTCCAGCTGCAGCAGTTCGCGCGGTCGCGGCTCGTGGGCCTCCGGCCAGAACGGCGAGGGCGGCGGCAGTGTCGGATCGAAGCGGCTGGCCTGCTCGGACAGCCGCCGCAACTGCTGCAGCACCCAGCGGTCCAGCAGCAGCACCGCGGCCAGCCCGAGCGCCGTCGCGATGGCCAGGTGGATGAGCGTGCTGCGCAGCAGCGGATCGCGTCGCAGGGTATCCAGCACGGTCGCGGCGGTGGCCTGCAGGCGCAGCTCGCCGGTGTCGGCGAGGGAGAACTCGGCGCTCTCGCCGGGCTCGCCGTCGTCGTCGGACAGGGCACGGAACTGCTCGCCGTCCGGCGTGCGCAGTTCCACGCGGCGCAGCTTGTGGCGGGTCAGGATGTGATGCAGCAGGCCATGCACGGCTTCCGGCTTCTGGGGGCGTTGCTGCAGGCTGTAGGCGAGGGGGCCGGCATACATCAGGGGGATGGCGCTCAGCTCCGCGCCGGTCTCCGCGGCGCGCTGCAGCGTGGTCTGGCGCAGCTGCCAGCCGCTGGACAGCACGATCAGCAGCAGGCCCAGCGCGAGCAGCGCCAGCAGCGGGCGCGCGCCGAGCGAGATGCGGATGGCCTTGTGGGTCATGGGTGGATGCCAGGGCCGCGACCGGAGTCGCGGCGGGTCGCCGTCAAGTCACCGTCGAGCCATTGTGCCGAGCCGCGCCCGGCGCTTTCCCCGGGGAAACTCCAAGCGGGACGTCGCCCGGCGTTCCCCGCGGCGATCCGGACGGGCCGTCGGCGGATCGAGGATCGCCCCACCGACCCTTCCCTTCAGGGTCTTGCGCCGAGGCGACATCGACGCCGCGCCGCGCTGCCTAGAATCCGCCCGCCCCGCCGCGCTTTCCCCCGAAGGCGCGAGGGGCAGCGTTCTCAGGGCGGGGTGGAAGTCCCCACCGGCGGTATCCGGGACGCGGTCGTCAGGCCGTCGATCCCGGGAGCCCGCGAGCGCCCGGCATCGCCCTTGCGGTGCCGGGGTCAGCAGACCTGGTGAGAGGCCAGGGCCGACGGTCACAGTCCGGATGAAAGAGATCGCGTCCATCGTCGGCCTCGCGGGCCGGCGCAAGCGTTCGCGCCTGCGCCGCCGGGCGGCCGCGTTGTGCGTGCGCGCCCTGATTCATCGTTCCACCTTGCAAAGGGTTCACATGAATCAGACCCCCCTCCACTCCCCCTCCTCCGCCGTCCCCCGCGTGGCCATCGTGTCCGCGAGCTGGCATGCCGACCTGGTCGGCCGATGCCGGGAGGCCGCGATCCGCGGCCTCGAGGCTTCAGGCCCCGTTCGCGTCGAGACCTTCGAGGTCCCCGGCGCCTTCGAGATCCCGCTGCATGCGATGAAACTCGCCCGCGGCGGGCAGTTCGATGCGGTGCTCGCCTGCGCGCTGGTCGTCGACGGCGGCATCTACCGCCACGACTTCGTCGCGCAAGCCGTCATCGACGGGCTCATGCGGGTGCAGCTCGATACCGGCGTGCCGGTGTTCTCGGCGGTGCTGACGCCGCTGGCCTTCCACGAGCATGCGACCCACCACGGGTTCTTTCACGAGCACCTGGTGGTCAAGGGCACCGAGCTCGCGAGCGCTTGCCGCGCGACCTTGGCGGCGTTGCGGCGGCTCGATGCGTTGACGGCCTGAGCGGCGCTCGACGCGCTCGATGCGCTCGACGTTGCGAGGCGTGCGGGGCGCTTGAGCGCCCTGCTGGCGGTGCTCGCGTGCCGTCGCCAAGCGCGGCCCATCACAGGGCATGGGGCGTCCCGTCCGGGAACCCCAAGCCCTGTTCCGGGCCCAGTGAGATCCAGGCGCTCGGGCCTTATCCAGGCGCGGGGGACCCGGCCAGCTTCAGGGAAGTCACGAACTTCCGCGGCTGGCCGCTGATCGGATCGGTGAAGGCGATCTCGCGCGCCAGCAACTGCAGCGGCCGGCTGAAATCCACCTCGTCCTCGACCGGGCGCAGCACCGGATAGATGCGGTCGCCCTCGATGGGCAGACCCAGCGCGCACAGCTGCGCTCGCAACTGGTGCTTCACGCCGCTGTGCGGCCGCAGCTCGTAACGGGCGCGGTCCGCGGCCAGGCGCTCGATCAGCGCAATGCGCGTGCGCGCGTTCGGCTCGCCCGCCACCGTGCGCATCTGCATGAAGTCCACCGGATGCTCCTCGAGACGACTCTCGTAGTCGAAAGGGAGCCGCGCGGCGACCTCGTCGCGCCACGGGGCAATCGCCTCGTAGACCTTCTCCACATCGCGATCACGGAAAAGGCGCTGGTAGGCGTCACGCGTCGCGGGCCGGACCGAGAACAAGGTCAGCCCCGCGGTCTCGCGGTCAAGCCGGTGGATCGGACTCAGGTCCGCCAAGCCCGTCTCCCGGCGTAGCCGCGTCAGCAAGGTCTGCTGCACGTAGCGGCCCTTGGGCGTCACCGGCAGGAAGTGCGGCTTGTCCGCCACCAGCAGGTGCTCGTCCAGATGCAGCACGCGCACCTGGCCCGGGACCTCGGGCTCCGCCGCGAGCCAGCGCCAGTAGTAGAGGCGCCGCTGCGCCCGGTAAGGTGCGTCCGGCGAGAGCGGCGTGCCGGCGTCGTCCAGCACGTCGCCGCGCTTCATGCGCATCGCCCAGTCGTCGCGTGCGACCAGCGGCAACCGCTCGGCCAGGAAGTCCAGCACCAGCGGCCATGACCCCGGCGGGCAGGCCAGCGCGCTCGCGGCAACACCGTCTCGCAGCGGCAGTTCGAGCTTGGGAGGGCGGGCCATGGCGAGTCGTCGAAGAGCGTCGAGGGAGTGGCGGTGAGCGCGGGCGGCGGTGAGCGGGACCGGTGAGCGAGGTCGGTGGGCGGGAGGGGATCTGAGGAGGGCGGTCGTTCGATCAGGCGATCACTCGATCTGTGCGGGTCCGCGCGCGCGTTCGTCGAGGAAGCGGTTCAGTCGCTGCAGGTCGTCGGCGTCGATCGGGGTGCCCTTGCGCCAGGCCCTGATCCAGGCCTCGCGCTGCGGATCGGCGGCGAGCTGGCGCACCGCCTGGTCCATGGCCTCGATCGCGCGCCGGCCGTCCGGCGTGCGGCTGCAGCCGGCGGTGGCCACCAGCGTGCTGCGGCCCTCGACCAGCGGCAGCTTGACCAGCTCCGGGGGTCCGGCGTGGCTGGCGCTGAAGTCGTCGACGGTCACCGGGTACTCGAGCGTGTAGTCCATCCGCCGGGCGCGCAGCATCGGCAGCAGATGGGCGCCGCGGCCGGCGACGACCGAGCGCGGCGCCCGCTCGGGATGCTCCGCGAGCATGCGGTCGATGCGCGGTCCGAAGCTGCGGTCGCGCGGCAGCAGGCCGGTGAGGTCGGTGCGGCGCAGCAGGTCGGCGAGCTGCAGGGGCTGGCCGTTCGACGCGAACTTCGCCAGGTCCTCGCGGCGCACCACCACGTGGATCTGGCGCGAGAGCATCGGCGGATGAAGCGTGGTGAAGTACAGCCACTGCAGCCGCTCGGGCGTGCGCACGTGCAGCACGGAACAGATCGTCTCGCCCTGGCGCACCTGGGCCTCGAAACGCGGCAGGCTCAGCTCGATGAACTCGTGGCGGTACTGCGGCATGCGCTCGATGAGCAGCCGCAGGAAGCCGTCGACCTCGCCGTCGCCGAGATCCTCGACGCGCTGCGGCGGCCGCTTGTCGCGGTAGGCGAAGTGCGGCGGCATGTCCTGCACCAGCCAGCGCAGCACGGGCGGCGCGGAGGGGGCGGCCGCTGTCGCCCCCGGCGTTGCGGCCGGTGTCGCGCCCGGCGGTGTCGGCTGCGCGGCGGCGCAGGCCGCCGTCAGAATCGCCCAGGTGGCGATCAGTCGCCGTCGACCCATTCCACCTTGGCGCCGAGGCGGGTGATGTTCTCGGCGAACTGCGGATGCGCGCGACGGACTGGCGTCGCGTTGCGGATGACCGACTTGCCGGGGATGCTGGCCGCCACCATCAGCAGCGCGATCGCGACGCGGATGATGTAGGGGCTCTCGACCTCGGCCGGGCTCAGCGTCTTGCCGCCGAAGGTCACCATCCGGTGCGGGTCGGACAGGAAGGCATGGGCGCCGAACTTGGACAGCTCCGTGGTCCAGCCCATCGCGCCGTCGTAGACCTTGTTCCAGAACATCACGCTGCCCTCGGCCTTGACGCCCAGCGCGACGAAGATGGGCAGCAGGTCCACCGGCAGGTAGGGCCAGGGGGCCGCCTCCACCTTCTGCAGGATGTTGCGGGTGAAGGGCTCCTTGACCTTGAGCTTGCCGTCGACCACCGCGTGCGACCAGCCGTCCTCGTGGACGATCTGGACGCCGAACTTGGCGAAGGTGCGGTCGATCAGCGGGAACTGTTCCGGATGCGAGTTCTTGACTCTCACGTCGCCGCCGGTGATGGCGCCCAGGGCGAGGAAGGTCACGATCTCGTGGAAGTCCTCGGCGAAGGTGAACTCGCCGCCGCCCAGTTCCTTCACGCCGTGGATGGTCAGGCGTGAGGTGCCCAGGCCCTCGAGCCTGGCGCCCAGCATCTGCATGAACTGGCAGAACTCCTGCACGTGCGGCTCGCTGGCCGCGTTCATCAGCGTCGAGGTGCCGTGCGCCAGCGCGGCGCAGAGCACGAAGTTCTCGGTCGTGGTCACGGACGCGTAGTCGGTCCAGTGGTCGTTGGCCTTGAGCTGGCCGGGGACCTGCAGCAGCAGGCCGTCCGCGGCGCGGTCAACGCTGGCGCCGAAGCGCTCGAAGACCTCCACGTGCGGATCGATCTCGCGCGCGCCCAGCGTGCAGCCCTTGACGTCGTCCTCGATGCGCGCGGCGCCGAAGCGCGCCATCAGGCCCGGCACCAGCATGATCGACGAGCGCATCTCCTCGGGCAGGTGGTCCTTGGCCGCGTCGAAGTGGGTGTCCCGGTGATGCAGGTCCAGCACGCCGCTCTTGAAGTCCACGGCGACATGGCTACCGAGATTGCGGAAGACCTCGAGGATCTTCTTGACGTCGGTGATCTCCGGCACGCCGTGCAGCCGCACCGGTTCGCGGGTCAGCAGCGTCGCGCACAGGATGGGCAGGACGGCGTTCTTGTTGGCCGAGGGAACGATGCGGCCCTTCAGGGGCGAGCCGCCGTGGACGATGAGATTGGACATGGCCTGGCGCGGAGCGCGCGGTGGGAATCGGTGGGCGAGCGCGAATTATCGGGGGTCGTTCGATGGCCCGGCGCCCGGTCGGGACATGGGGCGACATCTTGCAACGCGGCCGGACCGCCCGCCAGCGCGCGTCCCTTCCGGCGCCGGAGGAAAACTTCCGCCCGCTCGCTGCGTCGCCGCTAGGGGAAGTCATGGGCCTGCGGGCCGGGTCCCGCTCGCGACAATGCCGGCCCATGACCACGCCCGTCGATCCGTCCCCGTCGGCTGCCGCCCCGGCGCTGCCCGACAGCCCGGCGCCCGTTCCCCTCCCCACCACCGCAGCCGCTGCCGCCTCTGCCACCACCGCGGCCGCAGCCGTCGCCTCTGCAACCGTCGCCTCCGCCGCGGTTCCCGCTCGCGCTGCCCCGACCGCCCCGAGCGCTGCGACCGGCGAGGCGCCGCAGGACCCGCGCGACTGGATCACGCCGGAGGACCTCAACGTCGCGCCCGCGCTGCTGGGCCTGCCGCTGGCCTCGCCGTGGCAGCGCGCCAAGGCGATGGCGGTCGACGTGACCCTGGTGACGGTGCTTTCCAACTTCGGCAACACGCCGCTGCTGGCGGGCTTCTGCTGGATCGCGTGGCGCTGGCACAAGCACCAGCGTGCCTCGCGCGGCGAGTTGCGGGCGGACAGCGGCTGGCTCGGCTGGGCGCCGGCGCTGTGCCTGGTCGCGTTCGGGCTGTACTCGAGCACGATGGAGCACATCGACGAGCCGACGAAGCAGGCGCGCCGCGAGGCCGTCGCCGCCGCTTCCCCCGACCGGAACGACCGCTCGGACGACGAGTCGGACGAGGCCGGTGCCGAGACGAAGGACCTGGTGAAGGCAGCGGTCGCCGCGGCGGCCTCGGCCGCGAGCGCGGGCGAACTGGATCTGGCGCGGCTCGAGCACGACCGGGAGTTGCAGCGCAAGGCCGACCGGGTGCGCATCAAGGCCTTGCAGGAGGAGGTCCGCAAGCTCAAGGACGAGGCCAAGCGCTCGCCGATCGAGAAGCTGCGGCACTGGTGGGAGCTGGTGGGCCTGAACCTGGCCTGGGCCTTCGCGTATTTCGTTGCTTTCCCGCTGATCTGGCCGGGCCAGACGCCGGGCAAGAAGCTGATGGGCCTGCGCATCGTCGAGCTCACTGGCAAGCCGCTCAAGCCGATGCTCTGCGTGCGCCGCTACGGTGGCTACGCGGCCGGCGCCACCACGGGCGGCATGGGCTTCCTGCAGATCCTGTGGGACGCCAATCGCCAGGGCCTGCACGACAAGGCTGCCCACACCGCGGTCATCGACATCCGCAACCCCCGCCGCCTGCGCCTGACGGAAGACCTCACCGGCTGACCGCCCCGGCCGCTCTGCCAAGGCCCTACGTCAGCGAGCGCCCGTCCCGCGCTCACGAAAGACCTCGCCGGCGACCACCCCGGCCGCTTCGCCAAGGCCCGCCGTCAGCGAGTGCTTGTGGGGCCGGAACGATGCGGGGGGTTCACGGACGTGATGCCCCCCGCGTCGTGGAGTGCCCGCGCCTGGCCCAACGGAGTCGATCAGCCTTTCGAAGGATCCAAGCGCCTCGCCCGCGCCAACCGCCAAGCCTCGGCCGGATCATCCCCATAGACCTCTTCCGCCGTCGTATCGGTCTCCCTCCGCTGGGTGTCGATCGCGATGCGCTTGTCGAAGACGAAGCACTCTCCGCGCCAATCCACCTCGGCATCGGGCATCTGTTCGAAGTAGTTGAGGATGCCCCCATCGAGCTGCCGCACCGTCAAGCCGCGCTCGGCCATCCAGCCGGACATTTTTTCGCAGCGGATCCCACCGGTGCAGTACATCGCGACGGTCTTCCCCTCGCGACGCCAGGTTTCGGCGTGCGCTTCCACGTACGCGGGGAAGTCGCGAAAGTGCCGCACGCCGGGGTCGATGGCGCCTTCGAAATGGCCGAGCGTGAACTCGAAGTGGTTGCGGTTGTCGAGCACGACGACGTCGTCTCGCCGGATCAGCTCGCGCCATTCGCTGGGCGAGACGTGGGTGTCGCGCGGGTCGGCCAGGCCGGTGACGCCGTCCAGTCCGAAGGCCACGAGTTCCGGCTTTTCATGCACCTTGAGCAGCGTGAACGGCCGCGTGGTGCAGAAGCTGCGTTTGAAGCGCAGGTCGGCGAAGGGAGGTTCGGCGCGCAAGGCGGCCTCGTAGGCGTCGAGCGCCGGCACGGGGCCGCCGAGTGCGCCGGTGATGCCTTCGGGCGCCAGCAGCAGGTTGCCGCCGATGGTGTTCCCGAGGGTCTGGTTGAGCTCGCGCAGGCGCTGGGCGAGCGCGGTCGTGTCGTCCAGGCGGACGAACTTGTAGAACGAGCTGTGCTGGTGCTCGGGGGCGGCCATCGGGGGGCAGAGGGGTGCAGAAGAGGGAAACCGCGATGGTACCGGGGGACGCGCGCCGCCCGGGACCAACCCGGGTGCGGGACCGTTCCTTGCCCGCCTAGAATCCGCCACCCTTTTTCCCGCCCTTCCGGGGGCCCACCGCTGTGTCCGATCGCCTTGCCGTCCTGCCTCAATACCTGATGCCCAAGCTGGCCATGACGCGCCTGGCCGGGCGCTTGGCGAGCGCGGAACTGGGCGGCTTCACGACCTGGACGATCCGGCGCTTCATCGACCGCTACGGCGTGAACATGGCCGAGGCGGCCGAGTCCGATCCCGCGGCGTACGCGACCTTCAATGAGTTCTTCACCCGCGCGCTCAAGCCCGGCGCCCGCCCGCTGGCGGATGCGCCGCTGATCTGCCCGGTCGATGGCGCCATCAGCCAGTTCGGCCCGATCCGCGCGGACCAGCTCTTCCAGGCCAAGGGCCACCAGTATTCGACGGCGGCGCTGCTGGGCGGCGACCAGCACCTGGCCGCGCAGTTCCGCGACGGCCACTTCGCGACGATCTACCTCAGCCCGCGCGACTACCACCGCATCCACATGCCCTGCGGCGGCCGCCTGGTGCGCATGGTGCATGTGCCGGGCGACCTGTTCTCGGTGAACCCGGTCACCGCGCGCGGCGTGCCGGGCCTGTTCGCGCGCAACGAGCGCGTGGTCTGCCTCTTCGAAGGCGAGTTCGGCCCCTGGGTGCTGGTGCTGGTCGGCGCGACCATCGTCGGCTCGATGGCCACGGTCTGGCATGGCGTCGTCAATCCGCCAAGACCGGGCCGTCCCCGTACCTGGCATTACGAGAACGAGCATTTCAGCTACGAGCGTGGCGCCGAGATGGGCCGCTTCCTGCTCGGCTCGACCGTCGTGATGCTGTTCCCGAAGCACCTGCCGATGCAGTTCAACGCGCATTGGCAGCCCGGCAGCGCGGTGCGCCTGGGCGAGCCGATGGCGACGCTGGGCTGACGCGCCTCCCCGGCGTCCCCCTCAAGGGGTCCCCCCACGCATTCCCCGGCGCCTCCCCCAACGCATCGCCATTGGAGGGGGCCCGCGCCGGTCCGCCTTTGCGGGACAATCGCCGTTTTGCGAAACGACGGCGACGAGCTCCCATGACCCTGCGTGTCCTGACCGGCATCACGACCACCGGCACCCTGCACCTCGGCAACTATGTCGGCGCGGTGCGCCGCGCCATCGCGGCCAGCCGCGAGCCCGGCGTCGAGAGCTTCTTCTTCATGGCCGACTACCACGCGCTGATCAAGTGCGACGAGCCGGCCCGCATCGAAGCCTCGCGCCTGCAGATCGCCGCCACCTGGCTGGCCGCCGGCCTGGACACGAGCCGGGTGGTGTTCTACCGCCAGAGCGACATCCCCGAGATCCCCGAACTGACCTGGCTGCTGACCTGCGTCACCTCCAAGGGCCAGATGAACCGCGCCCATGCGTACAAGGCCTCGGTGGATGCCAACGTCGCCGCGGGCGAGGACCCGGACGCCGGTATCACGATGGGTTTGTACAGCTATCCGATCCTGATGGCCGCGGACATCCTGATGTTCAACGCCCATCGCGTGCCGGTCGGCAAGGATCAGGCGCAGCACATCGAGATGGCGCGCGACGTCGCGCAGCGCTTCAACCACACCTTCAAGGCCGAGCTGTTCGTGCTGCCCGAGGCCAGCATCGACGAGGAGATGGAGCTGCTGCCGGGTCTGGACGGTCGCAAGATGTCCAAGAGCTACGACAACGTGATCCCGCTGTTCGAAGGCGGCGCGAGGGCCCTGCGCGAGGCGATCTCCAAGATCGTGACCGACTCGCGCCTGCCCGGCGAGCCCAAGGAGACCGAGGGCTCGCACCTGGTCCAGATCTACGACGCGTTCGCCACGCCGGCGCAGCGCCAGGCCTTCCGCGCTGCGCTGCACGGCGGCCTGTCCTGGGGCGAGGCCAAGGACCAGCTGTTCGCGCTGGTCGATGCCGAGATCGGCCCGATGCGCGAGCGCTACGACGCGCTGATGGCCAACCCCGAGAAGATCGAGGCCATCCTGATGGAAGGCGCCGCCAGGGCCCGCGCCATCGCCGCGCCGCTGCTGGCCCGCGCCCGCGAGGCCGTCGGCCTGCGCCGCTTCCAGCCGCTGGCCGCGCCGGTCGCGCAGGCGGTCAAGGTCAAGTCGACCGTCCCCGCGTTCAAGCAGTACCGCGAATCCGACGGGCTCTTCTACTTCAAGCTGCTCGCCGCCGACGGCACGCTGCTGCTGCAGAGCACCGGCCTGCCGCAGGGCAAGGAAGCCGGCCAGTGGGTCGCCAAGCTCAAGCGCGACGGCGCTGCGGCGCTCGATGGCGCGCCGGTGTCCAGAGAAGTGGGCGACGGGCTGCTGCTGCCGGCGCTCGAGGCGCTGGTCGCGGCGGAGCTCGAGGCGGCGGCCGCCAAGGGCTGAGCGTCTACCCCCGTGTCCAAAGGAAACCCTGGTTTAGGGTGCCAAGTCGATCACGGTCATCGAAGAAACCCGCTCGTTGCCTCGCGCGGGCCGGCGTAGTCTCCGGCGCTGATTCCGTCCGGTTTCAGCACCATCACAACAAGGAGACCACCGATGTCCACGACCCGCCTGCCGGCTGATTCCCTCGCGTTGCAACGCCTGTACGCCTGGGAGCTCGACACGCCGAACCGGGTCACGCTGCGCCAGCCGATGGGCGGCGGCGTGGTGAAGGACTTCACCTGGAAGGAAGTCGCGGACCAGGCCCGCCGCATGGCCGCCCACCTGAAGACGCTGGGCCTGGAGCAGGGCTGGGAACCGGGCGCGCGTGTCGCCATCCTGTCGAAGAACTGCGCCTGGTGGCTGATGAGCGACCTCGCCATCTGGATGGCGGGCTACGTCAGCGTGCCGCTGTACCCGACGCTGGCCGCGGACACCATCCACCAGATCCTCAGCCACAGCGAGTCCAAGCTGCTCTTCGTCGGCAAGCTCGACGGCTGGGAAGGCATGCGGCCCGGCGTGCCGCTGGGGCTGCCGTGCATCTCCTATCCGGTCTCGCCGGAGGACGCGCAGGACGCCTACGACCACTGGGACGCGATCTGCGCCGAGACGCCGCCGCTCAAGGGCAAGCCGACCCGCGGCGCCGATGAGCTGGCCACCATCATCTACACCTCCGGCACGACCGGCGCGCCCAAGGGCGTGATGCACTCGTTCGGCAACTTCGCCTGGGCGATCGGCTCGGGCCTGAAGCGCATCCCGCTGACCGAGTCCGACCGCATGCTGTCCTACCTGCCGCTGGCGCATGTGGTCGAGCGGGCGCTGGTCGAGCACGGCTGGCTGCACACCGGCATGACGGTGTACTTCGCCGAGAGCCTGGACACTTTTGCCGCCGACCTGCAGCGCGCCCGGCCGACGGTCTTCTTCTCGGTCCCGCGGCTGTGGACCAAGTTCCAGCAGGGCGTTCAGGCCAAGGTGCCGCAGCCCAAGCTCGAGCGGCTGCTCAAGCTGCCGATCATCGGCAAGCTGGTGCGCAGGAAGATCCTCAAGGCGCTGGGCCTGGACGAATGCAAGTTTGCCGCCGGCGGTGCCGCGCCGATGCCGGTCGCGCTGCTGAAGTGGTACCGCGCGCTGGGCCTGCCGATCAACGAGGGCTACGGCATGACCGAGAACCTGGCGCTGTCCCACATCACCGTGCCGGGCCAGGACCAGATCGGCAGCGTCGGGCCCGCTTACGACGGCGTGCAGGTGCGCCTGGATCCGATCACCGGCGAGCTGCAGATGAAGAGCCAGGCGCTGATGCTGGGCTACTACAAGCAGCCGGAACTGACGGCCGAGACGCTCACCGCCGACGGCTGGCTGCACACCGGCGACAAGGCGGAGATCTCCGACAAGGGCGCGCTCGCGGGCTGCGTGCGCATCACCGGCCGGGTGAAGGATCTCTTCAAGACCAGCAAGGGCAAGTACGTGTCGCCGGCGCCGATCGAGGACCGGCTGTCGACGCATCCCGCGATCGAGGCCTGCGCGGTGACCGGCGCCAACTTCGCGCAGCCGGTGGGCATCGCGATGCTGTCGCCCGAGGCCGCCGCGCGCGACCGCGGCGCGCTGGAGCAGGAACTGGCCGCCCACCTGGAGAAGGTCAATGCGCGCCTGGACCCGCACGAGCAGCTCGAGTGCCTGATCGTGACGGCCACGCCGTGGACGGTCGACAACGGCCTGATCACGCCGACGTTCAAGGTGCGCCGCAACCGGGTCGACGAGGTCTACGGCCCGCGCCTGGAAAACTGGATCGGTCAGCGCCGGAAAGTCATCTGGGCCGACTGAGCCCCGCTCGCGCGATGAGGGCATGATGCGCGGATGAAACGCGGATCCCTCAAGCGCTGGGCGGCCCTGCTCAAGGGCGAGCTGCTCACCGTCTTCTACGCGGCCCGCGATCCCGAGGCGCCCTGGCTGGCGCGCCTTGTCGCGATCGCGGTCGCCGCCTACGCGCTCAGCCCGATCGACCTGATCCCGGATTTCATCCCGGTGCTGGGCCTGCTCGACGACCTGATCCTGGTGCCGCTGGGCTTCTGGCTGGTGCTGCGCCTGATGCCGCCGGCGGTGATCGCCCGGGCGCGCCAGCGCGCCGCCGCGCAGCGCGGCCGCTTGCCGCGCAACCTCAAGGTGGCCGGCGCGATCGTGGTGGTGTGGGTGCTGCTGCTGGCGCTGCTCGTCATGTGGCTGGTGGGCCGCTCCGGCGGCGCACCCGCCGGGACCGTCTGAGCTCGCGTCAATCGGGCCCGAGGCCCTTCTTCGCCAGCGTCTCCGCCACCCACTCGATGAAGACGCGCATGCGCGCCGAGACATAGCGGTTGGGCGAATAGACCAGGTAGACCGGCACCGCGTTGTGATGCCATTCGGGGAACAGCGGCACCAGCTCGCCGCTGTCGAGCTGGTCCTGCACCGCGTACCGGGCCAGCTGCACGACGCCCAGGCCGGCCAGGCCGGCCGCGACATAGGCGTTGCTGTCGTTGACGTCCAGCCGCCGACGGCCCTCGATCTCGACGCGCTCGTCGCCGCGATGGAAGACGAAGGGGAACACCCGCCCGGTGCGCGACGAGAAGTAGCCCACCGCCTGATGCGGCTCCTGGTCCAGGTCCTGCGGCGCCAGCGGCGTGCCGTGCTTCTGGAGGTAGGCCGGCGCGGCGCAGGTGCAGAACTGGATCTGCCCGACCCGCCGCGCCACCAGCCCGGCATCCTGCACCGCGCCCACGCGCAGCACGAAATCGACGTTGTCGACCAGCAGGTCGATCGCGCGGTCGCTCACGCCCAGCGCGATCTGGATGTCGGGGTAGCGGTCATGGAAGTCCGCCAGCGCCGGGATCAGCACCCGCGAGCCGGTCAGCGTCGTCACGTCCACGCGCAGGCGGCCGCGGGGCTTGCTCTGGTCGTGGAGCATCCCCTGGTCGATGGCCTCCAGCTCGCTGAGCAGGGCCATGGTGCGCTCGTAATAGGCGGCGCCGTCCTGCGTGACGCTCACCTTGCGGGTGGTGCGCGTCAGCAACTGCACCCGCAGCCGCGCTTCCAGCGCCTGCACCAGGCGCGTCAAGCTGGCCTTGGGCAGGTCCATCGAGTCGGCCGCCTTGGTGAAGCTGCCGGTTTCCACCACCCGGGCGAACGCCCGCATTTGCACGATCCGGTCCATCGACACCCTCGCTCTGGCGGCCCGGAAGATGGGGGACTGCTGGCGGGCCGACGGGCGATTCTCAGGGAATCCGCACGGTCGTGCGCGTTCCGCTCCGAATCGGCCTTTTGCGCCGCGTTCTGGTGCCCCGTTTCAGCGCGCCGGGGCGAATATCGATTGAATATCTCCTCGGTCGACACGAGTATCGATTCGCGCATCACCCTGAATTCGGCTTAAATACAACTTAAGTAAAAGAAAACCCCCTCGGCGAGCAGTGGCTCATCCGAGGGGGGTATAGGCGGTCGGCGACGGACAGGAGGGTGGAGTGCGGAGAACCGCCGCCGACCAGGGCCGAAGCCCTTGACCCAAAAATCGCTCTCAGGAATCTATTGTTCGAGTTCTCTCAGGAGGGGACAGGAAACGAGTCGCTCAGCGGCCGGCGACGGCGGTGGCCGGGGCGCTGCCGCCGAACTTCTTCACCAGGGTCGCGTAGTACGGCGAGCTGCGCAGTTCGGCGTAGCGCGCCTTGGCGGCATCGCGGCGGGCGTTGTCGTAGCCGTAGGTCTCCGACTGCTCGACGGCGGCCAGGCCCGATTCGCGGTAGATCTCCAGGTCGGCCAGCACTTCGGCGCGGCTCACGGCGCTGGGGGTGTTGACCGGCTGGGTGTGGGGGTTGTCGTTGGCCATCGCACTGCCGGCCACCAGGGCGGCGGAAGCGAACAGGACGGAAGCGAGGATGTTCTTGGTGCTCATGATCTTTCCTTTCGGTTTCGGTCCCAGGGCGATCAGCGAAGGGGCACGGGTGGAGGATTCGACCCGACGATTGCGCTTGGGATGCCACTGGGTTTCTCTTGAATTCCGCCGGTTGCCCGGAGGTTTCAGCCGTCGCCTCGTGGAAATTTCCTGGAGCGGTTTCGATGTGTCGATGGGCTGAACTATGAGCGATAAGGGTTGACCCTTAAATCCATTCGCTTGCAACACTCCGTTGAAAAGATCGGAACAATCGGCATTCGCGCCGGCGGCGGCCGATATTCCCGCGCGCAGTGCGCGCGGCGTCCCCCGGAAGGGGCGTGATGGCGCATGGCGCCCGCCGCGCGGGGGGGAAGGGCGAGGGGCAGGCATGATGTCGGCCTTTCGGGAGACGCCTTCGATGCTCGGTACCCTCGACCTCGGCCTGTTCATCGCCTCCGGGCTGCTGCTCAACATGACACCCGGTCCGGACTCGCTCCTGATCATGGCGCGCAGCGCCACCCAGGGTTTCCGCGCCGGCTCCGCGGCCGCGCTGGGCATCGGGGCCGGCACCTGCGTGCATGTGCTGGCGGCGGCGCTGGGACTGTCGGCGCTGCTGTCCGCTTCGGCGGCGGCCTTCACCGTGGTCAAGCTGCTCGGCGCGGCCTACCTGATCTACCTCGGCGCGGGGATGCTCTTCAAGCGTCGCGCCGCCGCGGCGGAGAGCGGCTCCCCCGGATCCCTCCAAGGCATGCCCCCGCCGGCGCCATTGCCGCTGCGCCGGATCTTCGCGCAGGGCTTCCTGACCAATGTCTTGAACCCCAAGGTCGGGCTGTTCTTCCTGGCCTTCGTGCCGCAGTTCATCTCGGCCGACGCGCCGAGCAAGGCCGCCGCCTTCCTCTTCCTGGGGGCGATCTTCAACGTGAACGGCATGGTGTGGTGTCACCTGCTGGCCTGGTCGAGCGCCGCCGCGGGTGCCCGCGCGCGCGGTCAGGCCTGGGCGCAGGTCCTGGGCCGCTGGCTCAACCGCGGCATCGGCGCGCTGTTCCTGGCCTTTGGCGTGCGCTTGGCGGTCGCCGAGGTGGGCTAGCCCGACCGCGGTGCGCGTGGCGTTCGGTTCGTCCGAACCGGACGTGAGGGATTTCCATCGCGGGAGTAGTCTGCCGGCATGACTGCCAAGACTCCTCCCCTGACCGGCGGTGCGATGCCGCCGGCCTCCGGCCAGCCCGGGCGCTACACGCCGCACGAGAAACGCGATCGCATCCTGGCGATCGTCGGCGCCTCCTCCGGCAACCTGGTCGAGTGGTTCGACTTCTACGTCTACGCCTTCACCTCGATCTATTTCGCGCACGCCTTCTTCCCGAAGGGCGACCCGACGGTCCAGCTGCTCAACACGGCGGGCGTGTTCGCAGCCGGTTTCCTGATGCGGCCGATCGGCGGCTGGCTGTTCGGCCGCATCGCCGACAAGCAGGGCCGCAAGACGGCCATGATGATCTCGGTCCTCATGATGTGCGGCGGCTCGCTGGCCATCGCCTTCATGCCGACCTACGAAACCATCGGCGTGATGGCGCCCACCCTGCTGCTGCTGGCGCGGCTGTTCCAGGGGCTGTCGGTGGGTGGCGAGTACGGCACCAGCGCCACCTACATGAGCGAGGTGGCGCTGCGCGGGCAGCGCGGCTTCTACGCGTCCTTCCAGTACGTGACGCTGATCGGCGGCCAGTTGCTGGCGGTGCTGGTGGTCGCGATCCTGGAGCAGACCCTGACCGACGCCCAGATGCATGCCTGGGGCTGGCGCATCCCGTTCGTGGCGGGCGCCGCGACCGCGGTGATTGCCTTCTACCTGCGCCGCTCGCTGGCCGAGACCGCCAAGGCCGAGCAGCTCGAGCGCAAGGAAGCCGGATCGATGCGCGAGCTCTTCAGCAAGCACATGAAGCCCTTCCTGATCGTGCTGGGCTTCACCGCGGGCGGGTCGCTGGCCTTCTACACCTACACCACCTACATGCAGAAATATCTGGTGCTGAGCGTGGGCATGGACAAGAAGGTGGCCAGCACCGTGATGACCGCGGCGCTGTTCGTCTACATGTGCATGCAGCCGCTGTTCGGCGCCCTGTCGGACCGCATCGGGCGGCGCACCTCGATGCTGTGGTTCGGCCTGCTCGGGGCGCTGGGCACCTGGCCGCTGCTGTCGGCGCTCAAGGGCGTGCACAGCCCCTATGCGGCCTTCGGGCTGATCGTCGTGGCGATGGCCATCGTCTCGCTGTACACCTCCATCGGGGGCCTCATCAAGGCGGAGATGTTCCCGCCCGAGATCCGCGCGCTGGGCGTCGGGCTCTCCTATGCGATCGGCAACGCGATCTTCGGCGGCTCGGCGGAGTACGTCGCGCTCAGCCTCAAGGCGGCGAATGTCGAGAGCGCGTTCTACGTCTACGTCTCGGTGATGTGCCTGTTCGCCTTCCTCGTCTGCTTCCTGATGCCGGACCCGCGCAGGCATGGGCACCTGAACGACGTGCATTGACGCCGGAAGGCGGGAGCGATCAGCGCCCTTCCCGGTCCTGCATGCCCAGGTGGTGGGACAGGTACAGCCGGCCGCGGAACCAGGACTCCCAGCCACTGACCTTGAGCCGGTCCAGCACCGGCCCCTTGACCTCGCTGAGGTCGAGACGGCGGCCCTGGCGCTCCAGCGTCTCGTGCAGCTCCTTGAGCGCGCTCAGGCCGCTGAAGTCGATGGCGTTGACCGGCGACATCTGCAGCAGCACCCGCTTCGTCGTCGGGTGCGTGTCCAGGTGGGCCTGGACGACGTCGGCGAGGCTGCGGCCGTTCAGGAACAGCAGGCTCTCGTCGATGCGCAGGCCCAGCACCTCGGGGTCGAGCACGACCTGGTGGCGCTCGACGTTGCGGTAATGCTCGGTGCCGGCGATGCGGCCGATCAGGGCCACATGCGGCCGCGCGCTGCGCTGCAGCAGCAGCGCGATCGCGCCGGCCACGCCCAGGCCCAGCGCGGCGGTGATGCCGACGAAGATCACCAGCAGCGTGACCGCCACCATCAGCAGCGCCTCGGCGCGCGCGTAGCGCCAGGCGTCGGCATAGGGGCCGAACTTCAGCCCCGACAGGACCGCCACCATGATGCTGGCCGCCAGCACCGGCTTGGGCACCCAGGCCAGCAGCGGGGAGAGCGTCAGCAGCACCACGCCCATCAGCGCGGCGACGAAGACGCCAGTCATGCGGGTGCGGCTGCCCGCGTCGCTCATCAGCACGCTGCGCGAGAAGCTCGCCGCCGCCGGCATGCCGCCGGACACCGCCGCCGCCAGGTTGGCCGCGGCCAATCCCATCAGCTCGCGCCGCGCATCGACGCGCTGCCCGACCCGGCGCGCCAGCGATTCCGCGACCGCCAGGCTCGAGACATAGCCCAGCAGCCCGATCAGCGCCGCGCCGGGCAGCATCGCGGTCCAGAGCTCGGGATCGAGCCGCGGCGGCGTGAAGACCAGCGCCAGCGGCGGCAGCTCGCCGACGCGCGGCAGGCCTTGCGGGTCCCAGGCCCAGGCGATGCCGATGCCGGCCAGCAGCACCGCCAGCGGCGCGATGCGCGAGACGAAGCCCTTGGGCAGGCGCCGCACCGCCACCAGCGTCAGCAGCGAGACGACGCCGAACAGCGCCGCGACGCCGCGCCCGTCGAAGCCGTGGGCGCTCAGCGAGCGCCAGAGTTCCGGCAGCGTGCCGCCGCTGGCGGCCGAGCCGATCAGCACCGGCAGCTGGCTGGCGGCGATGGCGATGGTGGCGCCGGACTCGAAGCCGTGCAGCACCGGCACCGACAACAGCGCGGCCAGCGCATGCAGGCGCAGCAGCGCCGCGGCACCGAGGAACAGCCCGACCTCGGCGGCCAGCACCAGGGCGGCCTCGCTGGGGCTGACGCCGGCCGGCGCCAGCTGCAGCGTCTGCATGATCATCAGCGCCAGCACCGCGACCGGGCCGATGTTCAGGAAGGGACTGGAGCCCAGCGCCGCGTAGAACAGCGGCGGCAGCAGGCTGGCGTAGAGGCCGACCTGCGGCGGCAGGCCCGCGAGCATCGCGTAGGCCAGGCTCTGGGGGATCAGGAGCACGCTGACCACCACGGCGGCGACGAGGTCGTCGCGCAAGGCGTCGCGCAGGTAGGGCCGCAAGGCGGCGAGGGACGGCAACGGCGGCATGAACGGGGGCGCCGCGGCAGCAGCGCGGCGCGCGGCAGTATAGGGGCCGGGCCGCCTGCCGCCGCCCGTGCTCAGAGGATCAGCGGCCCCGCGGACGGTCCCGTCGGCAGCGGCGGCAGGCGCGGCAGCAGCAGGTCCAGGCTCAGGCGCAGCGTCAGTTCCTCGCCGCGCGGCAGCGGCGCCAGCCGCGGCGCGTCCGCCGTCCACAGCCCCAGCTGGACCGAGTTGCGCGTCGGATGGCGCTCGAAGCGCAGCGTGTCCAGCGGCGCGGCCGCGCGCGCCAGCACGAGGCGGCCGCCCGCGCCGCTCAGCGAGGCGACGCCGCACCAGGGCTCGCGCAGCTCGACGCGGCCGCGCTCGATGCGGCGCACCAGGTCCATGGTGTCGTCCAGCCAGGCGGCGTCGGCGAAATCCTCGGGAAAGTGCATCAGCCAGCCGAAGCGCGCCGGCAGCGGCATGCGGCTCAGGTTGCGCACCGACAGCGACCACTCCAGCCGATGCTCGTCCAGCCGCAGGGTCTGGCTCGCCTGGAAGCCCCAGGTGCCGGGCGCCGAGCGGCCGGGATGCAGCATCAGCGTCACCTGGTCCGGCAACTGCTGGGTCACCTGCCAGGGCTGGTCGAAGGTCATCGGGTCCGGGACCAGGGCGTCCATGCCTTCGGCCACCTCGGTCGGCGCCTCGAGCCGGGCCGCCGCGCCGCCCACCAGCGCGCCGCGCTCGGTGATCAGCGGTCGCAGCCACGGCTCGTGGCCGCCCGGTCGCGCCTGGCCCAGCCAGCGCAGGCGTCCGCCCCGGGCCGGCGCGACCACCGCCCGCCACGTTCCCGACTTCAGTTCCAGCTCGCGCCTCACATGCATCCCCCGTTTGATCGAACGGGTCGCAGTCTGCGCGGGCGGGCGCGCCAAGGCGTCCACCCATAGGAAGGCGGCCCCCGACAGGTGCCACCCATCGGGGTGGGCGGAAAGCAAGAGTGAGCCGGTGCCCGACCGGCGATGCCTCAGGCGCCGGCGATCAGCGTCGCGATGCGCTCGTCGGACAGGCGGATCGGCGCGGCGTGGGCCGGCAGCAGCGCGACCACCGCGTGGTCGTCGCGGCTGCTGTCGCGCAGCACCGGGGTGTGGCGGGGCTCGCCATTGGCGTTGGTCAAGACGCTCACCATCGGGCGATGCGCCTTCTCGCCATTGCGCACGACCAGGCCGACCTCGCCGCTGGCCAGTCGCACCAGGCTGCCGGGCGGGAAGATGCCGAAGGCCTTGATCAGCGCCGCCGCCAGCGGACTCTGCGCCGCCATCTGGTGGAGCTCGCGGCCGGCCTGCGCCGCGCTCATCGCCGGCCGGTTGGCGCGGCTGCTCAGCCGCGCGGTGTAGACGTCGGCGTAGCGCAGCATCTCGGCCAGCTCGCCGATGTCGCCGATGCCGTGCGGGTAGCCGCGGCCGTCCGGCGTCTCGTGGTGCTGCAGCACCGCTTCCAGCCAGTCGTGGTCGTCGATGCCGGCGGCGCTCAGCATCTCGACGCTGCGGATCGGATGCTCATGGATGGCGTCGCGCTGCATCGAGGTCAGCGGCGACACCTGGCTGGACAGCCGCGCCTGCAGGTCCAGCATGCCCAGGTTCATCGTCAGCGCGGCCTGGAAGGCCCGGCGCTGGTCCTCCGGCCCCCAGCCGAGGTAGCGCGCCGCCGCCTGGCAGGCGGTCGCGGCGTGCAGGGAGTGCGTCACGCCGTAATGCCCGGTGCCCGTGCCGGGCTGGCGCACCACCTGGGCGAGCGCCACCTCGGGCGAGCTGTCGATCAGCGAGAGCAGCAGCGTCGTCGCGCCGTCGAGCGCTTCGGCCATGCGGTCGGGCGTGGCGGACAGCGCATTGCGCACGTCCTGCATGCCGCGGTCCCATTCCTCGGGCAGGCGGTCGCGCAGGTAGGCGGGCGAGCGCGTCGGCTGCGGCTGGCGCATCGCCTCGGTCAGCTCGTGGACCTCCACCAGCGCGCCGCGGCCCATCAGCGCACGGAGCTGGGCCTCGTCGGCGATGACCTGCCCGCGCGCCAGCAGCAAGGTCCGGTCGGCGTCGCGCACGCTGAAGGCGAGCGGCTGGCCGAGGACGATGCGGTTCTTGACCGATGACAGTGAACAGACACGCATGAAGGGGCGCGGTGAGCGGAGGGAGGACCGGCCGCGCTCGACATGTCTGAAAGTTGTAACGCGGGCGGCCCGGACTCTACATCGTCCATCCCCCGCCGGGCTGAAGCCCGGGGCCCGCCCCTCCCCCTGCCGGGCGAGGGAAGCGCCGACTCCGTCACGAATGGGGAGGACGGGGGGTCAGGTCGCGGTGATCGCGGGGTAGTCGCTGTAGCCGGCCGCGCTCCCGCCGAACAGCGCCTGGCCGTCGAAGCTCGCCAGCGGCAGGCGGCCCGCAAGCCGGGCCGGCAGGTCCGGATTGGCGATGAACGGCCGCCCGAACGCGACCAGGTCCACCAGCCCCGACGCCAGCAGCGCCTCGGCGCGCGGGGCGTCGTAGCGGCCCGCGACGATGATCCGGCCGGCGAAGGCCCGGCGCAGCGCCCGGCGGAAGTCCTCCGGCACCTGGGGCGCGTCGTTCCAGTCCGCCTCGGCCAGGTGCAGGTAGCCCACGCCGCGGCGCGACAGCTCGGCGGCGGCCTCGAGGATGGTCGGGATGATGTCCGGGCAGGCCATGTTGCGGGCGGTGATGTAGGGCGCGACCCGCACGCCGATGCGCTCGGGCGCCACCTCGGCGGCCACCGCGTCGACGACCTCCAGCAGGAAGCGCAGGCGATGCGCGCGCGGTCCGCCGTAGGCGTCGTCGCGATGGTTGGAGGTGGTGCGCAAGAACTGGTCGATCAGGTAGCCGTTGGCGGCGTGGATCTCCACGCCGTCGAAGCCGGCGCGCATCGCGTTGGCGGCGGCGCGGCGGAAGTCGTCGACGATGGCGCCGATGCCTTCGGTCGTCAGCGCCTGCGGCACCGGGCAATCGACCATGCGGCCGACGCCGTGCTCGTCGGCGACCCAGACCTGAGCCTCGGGCGACAGCGCGGACGGCGCCACCGGCAGGCCGCCGTCGTGGAAGACCGGATGCGACATCCGGCCCACATGCCAGAGCTGCAGCACCATGCGGCCGCCGGCGCGGTGCACGGCGCGGGTCACCAGGCGCCACCCCTCGACCTGCGCCTCGCTGTGGATGCCCGGCGTGAAGCTGTAGCCCTGGCCCTGGGGCGAGACCTGCGTGGCCTCGCTGACGATGAGCGCGGCGCTGGCGCGCTGCGCGTAGTACGCGGCCATCAGCGCATTGGGCACATTGCCGGGCTGCGAGCTGCGCGCCCGGGTCATCGGCGCCATCACGACGCGGCTGGGCAGCGTCAGCGGGCCGAGGGTCAACGGGGTGAAGAGGTCGGTGGAAGGGAGAAGGGAAGCGGTCATCGTCGTTCCAGGTTGTTTGATGGTCGCCAGTCTGGAAGCGATGGCCGGCCAGTTGAGCCGGGTGGCGGTCGAAGCTTTTTCAAAGAAAATCGAACGATGACCCGGATCACCGACCTCGAACTGCTGGTGCGCATCGCCGATCTCGGCAACCTCACGGCGGCGGCCAAGGCGCTGGACTGGTCGCCGGCCGCGGCCAGCGCCGCGCTCAAGCGGATGGAGGAGCAGCTCGGTTTTCCGCTGTTCGTGCGCAGCACGCGCAGCCTGCGGTTGTCGGGCGAGGGCCAGCGCTACCTGCCGCATGCGCGGGCGGCGCTGCGCGCCCTGACCGACGGGCGGGACGAGGCGCTCGCCGGGCGCGAGGCGCTCAGCGGCGTGCTGCACCTGACCGTGCCCTCGGACCTGGGCCGTCATGTGCTGCTGCCGTGGCTGGAGCAGTTCCAGGAGCGCCATCCGGCGCTGACGCTGCGCCTGCAGATCGGCGACCCGCTGACTGACCTGCTGCGCCGGCCGGTCGACGCCGCCGTGCGCTATGGGCCACCGGCCGGCAACGCGCAGGTCGCGCTGCCGCTGCTGCCCGATTGCCGCCGGGTGCTCGTCGCCGCGCCGCATTACCTGGCGCTGCACGGCCTGCCGACCTCGCCCGAGGACATGGCGCGCCACGAGGCGCTGCGCTACCTGCGCGCGGGCGAAGTGCCCACGCATTGGTCGGTGTCTATCGCCGGCGAGCCGGTGAACCTGCCACTGGCCGGCCGACGCGTCGCCGACGACGGCGAGGTGGTCAAGCGCTGGGCGCTCGCCGGGCTGGGCATCGCCTACAAGTCGTGGCCGGACGTGGCCCAGGAACTCGCCAGCGGGCAGCTCGTCCACGTCCATCCGCACTGGCGCGGCGACCCGTCGCCGCTGCATCTCGTCCTGCCGGGCCGCGCGCAGCTGTCGCCGGCCCTGCGGCAGCTGCGGGATGAACTGCGCCGGCGGCTGGAGGAGTTCGCGCGCTCGATGCCGCGCTGAGGCTCAGCCGAAGGTCGCGCGGATCTCGGCCGCCACCCGCGGCGCATGCTCGTCCAGCACGAAGTGCCCGCCTTCCAGCCAGACCAGCTTCGCGTCCGGCAGGTCCTTCAGGTAGGCCCGCGCGCCGGCCGGGACGAAGATCGGATCGTGCTGGCCCCAGACGATCAGCGTCTTCGGGCGATGCCGGCGGAAGGCGGCCTGCCATTCGGGGTAGAGCGCCACGTTGGTCCGGTAGTTTTCCAGCAGGTCGAGATGGGCCTCCTGCATGCCGGGGCGGTCCAGCAGCGCCTGGTCGATGAGCCAGTGGTCCGGGTCGATGCGCGCCGGGTCCTGCGCGCCGACCAGCCAGTGCCACTTCGTTCCCTCCAGGCTGATGAGGTGGCGTGCCGGCGCTTCGGTCGCCGGCGTGCGGCCGGCCCACAGCGGCTGCAGCACCGACTTGGCCTCGTCGCCGACGCCATCCAGGTAGGCGTTGGCGTTCTGGATGATGAAGCCGGTCACCTGCTCCGGGCGCTGCTGGAACAGGCGGAAGCCGATCGGGCCGCCGTAGTCCTGCATGTAGAGCGTGTAGGCCTTCAATCCCAGCAGGTCCACCAGGCCGGCGACATGCGCCGCCAGCTGGTCGAAGCTGTAGTCGAAGTCCTCAGGCGAGGGCGCGTCCGAATGGCCGAAGCCGATGTAGTCGGGCGCGATCACGTGGAAGCGGTCCGCCAGCAGCGGTATCAGCGGATTGAACATGCGGCTGCTGGTCGGCAGGCCGTGCAGCAGGAGCAGCGTGGGGGCGGCGGGGTCGCCGGCCTCGCGATAGAAGACCTGGCGGCCCAGCACGGTGGCGTGGCGGTGGAAGACCGCGGCGGCCGGGGCAGCGAAGGCTCCGGCCGCCGGGTTGGAGGCTTGTGCGGGGACGTGAGCGGGGACGTGGGCGTGGGCGGTGCTCATGACGGTTCCTGGCGCCGTTCCCCGGGTCGGTGACCCGCGTCGGAAGGCATGGCGCCAGTCTCTTGCTTCCCGGATTTCGCGGGAAGCCGCTAGGATCGGGAGCAAGCCTCTCGAAATCCGGGAGGGTTGTCGCACGCTGGACCCGATGGATCGATTCGATGCAATGGCGATGCTGATCGCCGCGGTGGAAGCCGGCAGCCTGTCGAAGGCGAGCCGGCGCCTCGGGCTGCCGCTGGCGACCCTCAGCCGCAAGGTGGCCGACCTCGAGAAGCACCTGCGCGCGGCGCTGCTGATCCGGTCGGCCAAGGGGCTGGAGCTGACCGACGCGGGCCGGGCTTATGTGGAAGCAGCCAAGGCCATCCTGGAGCAGCTCGACGAGGCCGAGCGCGCCGCGGCTGGCGAATACACCGAGCCCCGAGGCGACCTGATCGTCACCGCGCCGGTGATGTTCGGTCGCCTGCACCTGCTGCCGACGGTGACCGGCTTCCTGGAGGCCTATCCGGATGTCGCGGTGGACCTGAAGCTCACCGACCGCATCACCCATTTCCTGGACGACCAGATCGATGTTGCGCTGCGCATCGGCGCCCTGCCCGACAGCGGCCTGATCGCGACGCGGGTGGGCGAGGTCCGGCATGTGGTCTGCGCGGCGCCGGACTACCTCGCCACGCACGGCGCGCCGGCCACGCCGGACGAACTGGCGCGGCATCGCGTGATTTCGTTCGAGAGCGTGTCCACCGGCGGCGCCTGGCCGTTCCGCCAGGACGGCGTGGCGCGCACCGGCGCCTTCCGATCTCGGCTGAGCGTCAACACCATCGATGCCGCACTGGACGCCGGCCGCGCGGGCGCCGGGCTGGTGCGGGCGCTGTCCTACCAAGTGAACGACGACGTCCGCGCGGGGCGGCTGCGGCTGGTGCTCGAGGACTTCGAAGCCGCGCCGCGGCCGGTGCACCTGGTCTACACGCCGCAGGGCCGCCTGCCCCTGAAGCTGCGAGCCTTCATCGATTTCGCGGTGCCGCGCCTGCGGGACCGGCTGACGCGGGCCGCGCTGCCGCTGGCGCCTTGAGGTCCGGGTGGCAGGCGCAGGCCTCGCCATGCGCGGCGGACACGAGTTCCTCGAGGATGCCGCAGGCGTGGTGGTCGTGGTCGGCGTCGCAGCGCTTCTGCAGCGCGACCAGCTGGGCCTCCAGCGCCTGCATGCTCTTGAGCCGGGCGCGGACCTTGCCGAGCTGCGAGGCGACCAACGCATCCACCTGCACCAGGGCCTCGGGGTCGCGGCTGCCCAGGCTGTCGAGCAGCAGCGCGACGTCCGCCAGCGACATGTCCAGCGCGCGGCAGTGCCGGATGAAGGCGAGCCGCTCCAGATGGGCGTGGGCGTAGTCGCGATAGCCGTTCTCGCTGCGCGCGGGCGGCGGCAGCAGGCCGCTCTTCTCGTAGAAGCGGATGGTCTCGATGTCCACGCCGGTGGACTTGCTCAGTTCGCCGATTCGCATGCCGGGCAGGATAGCCGCTTGACCTTGGAGCGGCTACAGACTATCCAATCCACCCCCATGGCACATCAGGAACACGATCACCGTCCCGCCGCGCCCGAGCCCGCGCCGGCGTCCTGCGGCGGCTGCTGCGGTCACCCGGCGGCGCCCGCGCCCGCCCGCGAGATCCGTGAGGACCGCGGTCACGGACACGGTGACGGACACGCGCACGCGCATGACCACGGCCACGACCACGACCACGACCACGACCACGGCGACGTGGCCGTCGAGCGCGCGCCGCGGGTCTCGGCCGAGGCCCTGGCCGGGACGACGCGGCAGCGCTACTTCATCGCCGGCATGGATTGCCCGACCGAGGAGGGCCTGCTGCGCAAGCAGCTGCAGGGCAAGGACGGCGTGGTCGCCCTGGAGTTCGACCTGATCAATCGCCTGCTCGACGTCCATCACCGCCTGCCCGACGACGCCCCGCTGCGCGCCGCGATCTCGGCCGCCGGAATGAGCGCCGAGGCCGTCGACACCGCCGCCGCGCCGCCCGCGCCGCCGCCGGCGATCTCGACCGGCCTGCGCTGGCGCATGGCGCTGGCGGGCGTGGCCGCGATCGCCGCGGAGTCGCTGGCCTTCGCCGGCTTCGACGAATCCGGTCCGCTGGTGATCGCGCTGGCGGTGGCGACCATGCTGCTCGGCGGCCTGCCGACGCTGCGCAAGGGCTGGATCGCGCTCAAGAGCGTGACGCTCAACATCCACCTGCTGATGAGCCTGGCGGTGATCGGCGCCATCGTGCTCGGCCAGTGGCCGGAGGCGGCGATGGTGGTGTGGCTGTTCGGCCTGTCCGAGATGATGGAGAGCCTCAGCCTGGCCCGCGCCCGCGATGCGATCCGCGCGCTGACGCAACTGGCGCCGGAGACCGCGCAGGTCCAGGGCGAGGACGGACGCTGGACCACCGTCCCGGCGGCGCAGGTGGCGATCGGCGCGCGGGTGCGCGTGCCGCCGGGCGAGCGGGTGCCGCTGGACGGCCGGCTGCTCAGCGGCCGCTCCAGCCTGAACGAGGCCGCGCTGACCGGCGAGGCCATGCCCGTCGACAAGGCCCCCGGCGACACGCTGCTGGCCGGCAGCATCAACGGCGACGGCCTGCTGGAGATGGCGGTGACGGCGGACAAGGGCCACACGCTGCTCGACCGCATGGCCGCGGCCGTGCAGCAGGCGCAGTCGCAGCGCGCGCCGACGCAGGCCTTCATCGACCGCTTCGCCCGTGTCTACACCCCGGCGGTGGTGCTGGTGGCGGTCGCGCTGGCGGTGCTGCCGCCGCTGCTGGGGCTGGGCGCCTGGGGCGACTGGATCTACAAGGGCCTGGTGCTGCTGGTGATCGCCTGCCCGTGCGCGCTGGTGATCTCGACGCCGGTCACCGTGGTCAGCGGCCTGGCCGCGGCCGCCCGGCGCGGGATCCTGATCAAGGGCGGGCTGTACCTCGAGCGCGCCCGGCAGTTGAAGACCCTGGCCTTCGACAAGACCGGCACGCTGACCGAAGGCCGGCCGCAGCTGGCGGCGGTGCAGCCGCTGTACCCGTCGGTGAGCGTCGACCAGGCGCTGCATCTCGCCGCGCGGCTGGACGCCGGCAGCGCGCATCCGCTGGCGCAGGCCATTGTCGCGGCCCATGCGCAGCGGCTGGGCACGGCGCTGGAGCCGGTCGAGCATCTGCGCAACCTGCCCGGCCTGGGCCTGACCGCGCAGCTGGAAGGTCAGGACTTTGCCCTCGGCAACGAGCGGCTGGCCGAGCAGCGCGGCGCCGTCGACGACGAGGCGCGATCGGCGGCCCGTTCGCTGCAGGCGCAGGGCCACACGCTGGTCTGGCTGATGCGCGGCCCGCAGACGCTGGCGCTGCTGGCGCTGTCGGACACGCCACGGCCCGAGGCCGCCGAGGTGCTGCGCACGCTGCGCGCTCGCGGCCTGGCGCTGACGATGCTCAGCGGTGACCAGCGTGCCAGCGCGGTGGCGATGGCGGGCCGGCTCGGCCTGCCGGAGGACGCGGTGCGCGCGCCGCTGCTGCCGCAGGACAAGCTCGACGCGATCGCGCGGATGGCCGATGAACAGGGGCCGGTCGCGATGATCGGCGACGGCGTCAACGACGCGCCGGCGCTCGCGCGTGCGGACATCGCCATCGCCATGGGCGCCGCCGGCAGCGCGACCGCGCTGGAGACGGCCGACATCGCGCTGATGCAGGACGATTTGCGCAAGCTGCCGGAGCTGATCGGCCTGTCCGAGCGGGTGGCGACCGTGCTCAAGCAGAACATCGTCGTGGCGCTGGGCTTGAAGGCGATCGTGGCGGCGCTCACGCTGGCGGGCATCGGCTCGTTGTGGCTGGCGGTGCTGGCCGACGCGGGCGCGAGCCTGCTGGTGGTGCTCAACGGCCTGCGTCTGCTGCGCGAGGAGCGCCCCTGAGCCGTCGACGCGGCGTGAACCGGCCATGGACGCCGTGCGAGGGCGCTGGAAAAGGTCCGCGCGACCTAGGGTGAGCCCTAATCCCGAGGCGGCGGTTGACGCTGACCTTTCGCTGACAATGGCGCGCCTGCCGCTGGCGGGCCCCAAGGGATCGACCGGTCCGGGGCCTGGACCAGCGGCAAACGCGTTCTGATCCCTGGAACGCGGTTTCCCGTGACCCGGAGCGCCGGGTCATCGATCCCTCAGCGATCCATCACGGAGCGTCGTTTGAACACAATTCAAACTCCCGGAGCGCGGCAGACCATCCTCGGCCAGCCCAACAGCCTGTTCGTCCTGTTCTTCACCGAGATGTGGGAACGGTTCTCCTACTACGGCATGCGGGCGCTGCTCGTGCTGTACCTGATCTCGGCCACGACCAAGGGCGGCTGGGGCTGGACCCGCGAGGAAGCCACCAGCCTCTACGGCTGGTACACGATGCTGGTCTACCTGACGCCCATCATCGGCGGCTACATCGCGGACCGGATGCTGGGCACGCGGCGCTCGGTGGTGCTGGGCGGCTTCATCATCGCGGCCGGCCACATCGCGCTGTTCTTCGACACCAAGGCGACCTTCTACGTCGGCCTGGGGCTGGTGATCCTGGGCACGGGCCTGTTCAAGCCGAACATCTCGGCGATCGTGGGCCAGCTGTACTCGAAGGACAACGAGGGCCAGCGCGACGGCGGCTACACGCTGTTCTACATGGGCGTGAACGCGGGCGCGTTCTTCGGCATCTCGCTGTGCGGCTACATCGGCGAGAAGATCGGCTGGCACTACGGCTTCGGCCTGGCGGCGATCTTCATGATCCTGGGCGCGCTGCAGTTCTGGTTCGGCCAGGGCATCTTCGGCGACATCGGCGGCGCGCCGAGCAAGGACGCGCCGATGGTGGACGCGAGCGAGCCGCTGGACGACACGCCGGCGCACATCGTGCGTGACCGCCTGATCGCGATCGGCGTGTTCTCGTTCTTCACGATCTTCTTCTGGTTCGCCTTCGAGCAGGCCGGCGGGTCGATGACCATCTTCGCGGCGGACTACACCGACCGCGCGCTGGTGGGCACCAGCGGGCTGGTGTTCAAGATCGTCAATTCGCTGATGACGCTGATCCCGGTGGCGATCCTGAGCTGGCTGCTGGTCAAGCTCTCCCGCAGCACCGAGGGCAAGTACGCGCTGTCCAACGGCCTGCTGGTGGTGGCGCTGGCGCTGATCTGGGGCTTGTCGCTGTGGATGCTGGGGCGTGAGTTCCAGATGGAGCAATCGGAGATTCCGGCCACCTGGTTCGGGGTGCTGAACTCCTTCTTCCTGGTGATCCTGGCGCCGATGTTCAGCAAGATGTGGGAGCGTCACTGGAACCCGAGCGGTCCGGTGAAGTTCGGTGTCGGCCTGGTGCTGCTGGGCCTGGGCTTCGCGGCGCTGTCGTATGGCGCGTCGGGCATTCCGGCGGGCGCCAAGACGGCGCAGGTCAGCATGATCTTCCTGACGCTGGCCTACCTGCTGCACACGATGGGCGAGTTGTGCCTGTCGCCGGTGGGGCTGTCCTACATCTCGAAGCTGGCGCCGGCACGGCTGCTGGGCCTGATGTTCGGCGTCTGGTTCGTCAATGCGGCGATCGCCAACAAGATCGCGGGCGCCACGGGCTCCTACATCGACGCGATCTCGTCGACCTATTCGATGTCCACCTTCTTCCTGATCTTCACCATCATCCCGGCCGCCGCCGGCGTGCTGCTGATGCTGCTCAGCCCGTGGATGAAGAAGCTGATGCACGGGGTGCATTGAGCGCGACCCTTGCGAACCCGGATGGGTTCGCCCCCTCGAAGAACCCGGGCTTGCCCGGGTTTTTTATTGAAGGCGGTCCATTCCTTGGGAGAGAGCCGCGGCGAGTTCTTGCTGGATGACGCGGACGTTGCGGAGGTCTTCCTCGTTCAGCAGCGCCCTGACCTCGCCTGCACATTGGTCCCAGTACTCGTTGCCTTCGGGGGCGGCAAGGGCGACCACCTGCAGATAGGCATAGGAACGAGGTAAGTCCTTGGCCACCTGCTCGCCGGACTGCAACTTCATGGCGAGTGCTTGCAACGCCTCCAAAGAGCCCGCGCGAACCGCGAGCTCCAAACCCTTCATCGCGTCTTCGATCAACGCGGGGCGTCGCGGGTCGCCGTCGGGAAGTCGATCCGCGGTATTCAGCGCAGCGAAAGCTGCAATCCAATAACCGCCTCGAGCGGCGATCCGCATCCAGTTTTCCTTGTGTTCCGGGGTCCAGTTCTTCGGGGCCATGGCATCCTGCTGGTCGAAGCTGGGAATCACTGCCCAAGGCCCACGACGCTCGGTGGATTGAGCGAACGAATACATCGTGTATGCGGCCGTGGCATCGCCTTCGCTGCTTTGCGTGATGAGCGCTTCCAGAAACGGGGCCGCCGCAAATGGATCCTCCAAACGGACACGCCGCTCGTGTGCTGCCTCCGATTCAAAGCCGATCCAATCGGCCCAAGGAGCTGCGTATTCCGAAGTCCGGACGTCGGTCGCGGTAGAAATCTTCCGATTGGCCATGTAGCGATTTTGGAGGCGGTAACACTGACTTATCTCAGTGGGCAAATTGACCAATGAAAGTAATGGTTCTCGCGTCGGCCTCCCGGTAGAACGAGAAGTGCGAGCCAGTATCTGAACCAGCCAGCCAATGGCCGTTTCAACGGTCCCTCCCTCTTGCAACCGAAGGAGATACTGGCTTGTTCGCCTTTCATCATTCCCGCGCCGCATTCAATTCGCTGATCCTGCTCCTGGGAAGCGAGCATGCGTTCGGCCAAAGCCCTCGTCTCGAGCCGGCATGCCACGAAGAGCGCTTGGCGATGGATTCCATCAAGGCCGAAATTCTCGCGTATCAACTAGGAGCAACTTCAGAAGTTCCTGGCAGTGAAATCATGGCCGTGTCCTATTGGGGGCACATTGGAGGAAGCACGAGACAAGCGAAATCTATCGCACGGCGAAGTATCTTTGGCCACTCGGGCAAGTTTACGCAATCAGGAAGAGGGTGGAAATTCACTTCATGGGCCGCGGCGATGCGCTCAGAGTCACCCTCGCTTTGACATTCCAAGGCCCGCGTCAGCGGGCCTTGTTGCTTTCGAGCGCTTTCGCCAGACGCTCCTGCATGGAACGCGCGAACTCGATGTCGATAGGGCGGAGGCCGGGCCGAATCTTCTCGGCCTGCTCTGAGAGGAATGAGTCCCCGGTCGCCGCCGCTGCGACCTGCAGGTAGGCAAAGGACTTTCGCAGGTCCTGCTGCACCAGTCTTCCGTCGGAATGCACCCGTGCCAGGGCCAGGATGCACTCGAGGCAACCGCGCCTGGCCGCATAGTCCAACGACAACACCGCATCCGAGATCGTGTCCGCGCGATGCGGATCCGAGGCGGCCATGAACTCGGCCTCCTGGAGCATGCTCATCGGCGGGGACGGGTCCCCGCTGAACACGGCCTGCCGCCGCCAAGCCCGCCGCTGTTCCCTGGTCCAGCTCTTCGGGACAGAGCAATCAAGCCGCACATATCCAGGCGGTAGCTGGGCGTCGCCACGATGGGCATCACAGTATTCGGCCAGGTCATGCAGCCGCAGCGCCGCTTCAGGCTCTTGCCTCGACGCGCGCTCCAGGAGGTCGCGCAGGTTGTCGACGGCGGTGAAGGGATCGCTTCGCAGTTGCCTGGCCCCTCGTTGGTCGTCCGTCTCGAGCTGCAGGAGTTGCGGCCATGCGGCGGGGAACTCGATGCTCGTCGCGGAGGGGCCGCTCGCGGCCGACACCGGCCGCGCCGTTGACGTCGGCGGCAATTTGGCGACCCTCGGCGCCGCAGAGGGCGCGACGCTGCTCGCTACGAGATCTGGGATCTTCACGCTTGCGCTGATGACGCGTTCTTCCTGGTCCAGCCAAGCCCAACCGAGTGCCCCTGTCAGCAAGGCGACCACCACGCCGGCCGTCGTCTTCGCGAGCGCCCATCTTTTCGTTTGCGTCATTTGCTTCCTTCGTTCAGCCGTCGTATTCGACCGCACCAGTCGGTGACGCGTTCTCCCGGTTCGAACTCGCCCCAAAAAGCCGCACCCGCTTCGAACACGCCGCGCTTCAATCCCTAGCAGGCGCGCTCCTCCTTCGGGCGTCTCGACTGGCCGTTTTCAGAGGGAGTCCGGCGTCCTTGCCTAATCCTCCTGACGTTTTCCGGCATCCGGCCCAACGAGACTTGCGCACAACCTTGCCCAGGCAGTCAATGTCGTCCTGACAAGGCCTGAGCTTCAGGGACAGGTATTGCCCTCGGCACTTTGCGGTCATTCACCGACCGCTTACATTCCGCCGCACGCTGCGGTGCAACAGATGCCGCGGGCGTTTTCGGGAGTGATGCATGGTCGGACCGTCTTTCCATCGCAATGCCGTCGCTGGCGCCTTCGTGGCGCTGCTGCTGACCGCCTGCGGACAACAACAGGATCAACAACAACAGCATGGCGGCCCCCCGCCCGTGACGGTCGCCCCGGCGATCGCGCGCGAAGTCCAGGACTTCGATGAATTCACCGCGCGCCTGGAAGCGCCCGACACCGTGGAGATCCGCGCCCGCGTCGCCGGCACGCTCGACAAGGTGCACTTCCGCGAGGGCCAGGTGGTCAAGAAGGGCGACCCGCTCTTCACCATCGACCCCCGCCCCTTCCAGGCCGAGGTCGCCCGCGCCGAGGCCCAGCTCGCCGCCGCGCGCACCGCCGCCGAGCTGTCCAAGTCGGACCTCGGCCGCGCCGAGAAGCTGGTCTCGATCCAGGGCGTCAGCCAGCAGGAGATCGACCAGCTCAAGGCCGCCGTCCGCAACAACGACGCCAACATCCGCGCCGCCGAAGCCGCGGTGACCCAGGCCCGGCTGAACCTGGAGTTCACCCAGGTCCGCGCCCCGGTCACCGGCCGCAGCTCGCGCGCCAACGTCACGCCCGGCAACCTGGTCAACGTGGGTGAGCCCGTGCTCACGACCGTCGTCTCCAGCGACAAGGTCTATGCCTACTTCGACGCCAGCGAGGCGACCTTCCTGAAGTACGCCGCCGCCGCCCGCGCCGGTGGCGCCAAGCGCGAGCAGGCCAGCAAGGTCCACCTCGGCCTGGCCAACGAGCAGGGCTACCCGCACGAGGGCCGCATGGACTTCGTCGACAACCGCCTGAACCCGGCCACCGCCACCATCCGCGGCCGCGCCGTCTTCGACAACAAGGACGGCGCCTTCACGCCGGGCCTGTTCGCCCGCGTCAAGCTCGAAGGCACCGGCAGCTACACCGCCACGCTGATCCCCGAGCGCGCCATCGGCACCGACCAGGCCAACAAGGTCGTGATGGTGGTGGGCGCCAACAACATCGTGGCGCCCCGGCCGGTGGTCGTCGGCGCCCAGTTCGACGGCTACCGCGCGGTGCAGGGCGTCAAGCCCGGCGAGCTGGTGATCGTCGACGGCCTCCAGCATGCGATGCCCGGCGCGCCGGTCACGCCGCAGCAGGCCAAGCTCGACGACAAGGGCCGCGCGGTCGCCCCGCCGCAAGGCGCCGCTCCCGCCGCCCCGGCCGCGTCGAAGTAACCCGGCGCGAGGTCGTTCATGGATATCTCCCGCTTCTTCATCGAGCGGCCGCGCTTCGCGTCGGTCCTCTCGATCTTCATCTTCCTGGTGGGCCTGCTGGCGATCTTCCGGCTGCCCATCTCCGAGTACCCCGAGGTCGCGCCGCCGCAGGTCGTCGTGCGCGCCCAGTTCCCCGGCGCCAACCCGCGCGTGATCTCCGAGACGGTCGCCACGCCGCTCGAGGAACAGATCAACGGTCTGGAAAACGTCCTGTACTTCGACAGCCAGGCCACCGCCGACGGCGGCATGACGCTGACGGTGACCTTCAAGATCGGCACCAATCCGGAAGCCGCGGAGACGGCGGTGCAGAACCGCATCAACCGCGCGCTGCCGCGCCTGCCCGACATCGTCCGGCAGATCGGCGTGACGACCGAGAAGTCCAGCCCCAACCTGACCATGGTGGTGCACATGGTCAGCCCGGACAACTCGCGCGACGCGCTGTACCTGCGCAACTACGCGCAGCTGCAGGTGCGCGACGAGCTGCTGCGCGTGCAGGGCATGGGCTCGGTGCAGGTCTTCGGCTCGGGCGACTACGCGATGCGCATCTGGCTGGATCCGGCCAAGCTCGCCGGCCGCGGCCTCACCGCCACCGACGTCACCAACGCGATCCGTGAGCAGAACACGCAGGTCGCCGCCGGCGTGGTCGGCGCGCCGCCGGCGCCGAAGGGCACCGACTTCCAGCTGCAGATCAACACGCAGGGCCGCCTGGTCACCGAGGAAGAGTTCGCCGACGTCATCATCCGCACCGACACCGCCACCGGCGGCCTGGTGCGCGTGCGCGACGTCGGCCGCGTCGAGATGGGCCCCGGCACCTACGCGCTGCGCAGCCTGCTCAACAACAAGGAAGCGGTCGGCATCGGCATCTTCCAGGCCCCGCAGTCCAACGCGCTGAACATCTCCAAGGACGTGCGCGCGACGATGGAGCGGCTCAAGGCCAACTTCCCGGCCGGCGTCAGCTACGACATCGTCTATGACCCGACGCGCTTCGTCGCCACCTCCATCGAGAAGGTGATCCACACCCTGATCGAGGCGGTGCTGCTGGTCGTGCTGGTGGTGATCATCTTCCTGCAGACCTGGCGCGCGTCCATCATCCCGCTGTTGGCCGTGCCGGTGTCCATCGTGGGCACCTTCGCGGTGCTGCTGCTGCTGGGCTACTCGATCAACACGCTGACGCTGTTCGGGCTGGTGCTGGCCATCGGCATCGTGGTCGACGACGCGATCGTGGTCGTCGAGAACGTCGAACGCAACCTGGAGGACGGCCTCACGCCGCACGCGGCGACGATCAAGGCGATGCAGGAGGTCTCCGGGCCCATCATCGCGATCGCGCTGGTGCTGTGCGCGGTGTTCATCCCGCTGACCTTCGTCCCGGGCCTGTCGGGCCAGTTCTATCGCCAGTTCGCGGTCACGATCGCGATCTCGACGGTGATCTCGGCGTTCAACTCGCTGACCCTGTCGCCCGCGATGGCGGCCTTGCTGCTGCGTCCGCACGACGCGCCCAAGGACCCCATCATGAAGGTGATGGACAAGCTGTTCGGCCGGTTCTTCCACTGGTTCAACTGCTTCTTCCAGCGCCGCAGCGAGGGCTACAGCCGCGGCGTCACCGGCATCCTGCGCCGCAAGTCGGCCGCGCTGATCGTCTACGCCGTGCTGCTGGGCCTGACGGCGCTGCTGTTCACGCGCATCCCGTCGGGCTTCGTGCCGGCGCCGGACAAGCAGTACCTGATCGGCATCGCGCAGCTGCCGGCCGGCGCCACGCTGGACCGCACCGACGAGGTGATCCGCCGCATGAGCGACATCGCGCTGAAGGTGCCGGGCATCCGGGATTCGATCGCCTTCCCGGGACTGTCGATCGCGGGCTTCTCGGCCGCGCCCAACGAGGGCATCGTGTTCTTCGGCCTGGACGACTTCGAGAAGCGCACCTCGGCCGACCTGTCCAAGGATGCGATCCTGGGCAAGGTCAACGGCGCGATCCAGCAGATCCAGGGCGCGCGCATGTTCGTCGTGCCGCCGCCGGCGGTGGACGGCCTGGGCAACGCGGGCGGCTTCAAGGTGCAGGTGCAGGACCGCAACGGCCTGGGCGAACAGGCGCTCTACGGCGCCGTCTGGGGCACGCTGGGGCCGATCTACGGCGACCAGAAGAGCGGCATCGGCACGCCCTTCTCGACCTACGACATCAACGTCCCGCAGCTGTTCGCCCACGTCGACCGGACCAAGGCCAAGCAGATGGGCGTGAGGCTGCAGGACATCTACGACACGCTGCAGATCAACCTGGGCTCGCTGTACGTCAACGACTTCAGCCGCTTCGGCAAGACCTACCAGGTCATCGTGCAGGCGGACGCGCCCTTCCGCGCCAATGCCAGCGCGATCACCGACCTGAAGACGCGCAACGAGCGCAATGAGATGGTGCCGCTGGGCGCGCTGATGAACGTCGATCCGACCTTCGGCCCGACGCGCGTGACGCGCTACAACGGCTTCCCGAGCGCCGACATCAACGGCGCCGCGAAGCCCGGCTTCTCCAGCGGCCAGGCCGAGGCGGAGATGGAACAGCGGCTGAAGAACCTGCCGCGCGGCATGACCTACGAGTGGACCGAGCTGACCTACCAGGACCGGCTCACCCGCGACATCAAGGCGGGCAGCTTCTCCATCCCGACGATGGCGGCGGTGCTGGCGATCTCGGTGCTGCTGGTGGTGCTGGTGCTGGCGGCGCAGTACGAAAGCTGGACGCTGCCGCTGGCCATCATCCTGATCGTGCCGATGTGCATCCTGTCGGCGCTGTTCGGGGTCTGGCTGTCGCACTTCCCGCCCTTCATGCAGGCGGGGGACCTCAACATCTTCACGCAGGTGGCGCTGGTGGTGCTGGTGGGCCTGGCCTGCAAGAACGCGATCCTGATCGTCGAGTTCGCCAAGGAGCTCGAGGAACGCGGCGAGTCCATGGTCGACGCCGTGATCCATGCCTGCCGCATGCGTCTGCGCCCGATCCTGATGACCTCGATCGCGTTCTGCGCTGGCGTGATCCCGCTGATCCTGGGCACCGGCGCGGGCAGCGAGATGCGCCGCGCGATGGGCATCGCGGTGTTCTCCGGCATGGTGGGCGTGACGCTGTTCGGCATCTTCCTGACGCCGGTCTTCTACTCGCTGCTGCGCAAGGGCACGGAGAAGCAGCGCGCCCATGCGGTGGAGCTGCGTCATCAGATCGATGCCGCCGCGCACCCGTTCCACCCGGGCGTCGACGACGCCGACCCGCCCAAGGGCACTTCGCCGAAGGGGCACGCATGATGTTCTTCCGAGTCTCTCTGATGGCCGCCGCGGCGGCCGCCACGGTCGCGCTGACCGGGTGCTCGACGGCGCCGGCGCCGAAGAAGTCCGAGGTGCCGCTGGCGTCCGGTTTCGCCAACGCGCCGCAGGGCGATGCCGGCACGCTGGCCCAGGCGCCGGTGGGCCGCTTCTGGCAGGGCTTCAATGACGCCGGGCTGGACGCCCTGGTGCAGCGCGCGCTGCAGGCCAACACCGACCTGCGCGTGGCCTCGGCCAACCTGCGCGAGGCCCGTGCGCTGTCGCGCTTCGCCGATGCGCAGCTGTTCCCGACGGTGGACCTGAACGCCGGCGCCGCGCGGGTGCGGGCGCCGGACTATCAAGGCAACCCGCAGACCAACAACGCGTTCTCGGTCGGCTTCGACGTGCGCTGGGAAGCCGACCTGTTCGGTCGCCTGTCCGACGAACGCCGGGCGGCCGCGGCCGACCTGCTCGCCGGCGAGGCGGGCCTGCGGTCGGCGCAGGTCAGCGTCGCGGCGGAAGTGGCGCGCAACTACTTCGAGCTGCGCGGCCTGCAGGAGCAGCTGCGCGTGGCCCAGCAGTCGCTGGACACGCAGCAGGGCGCGCTGAAGCTGGTGGCTGGCCGCCAGGAGGCGGGCCGGGGCACCGGCTTCGACACCGAGCGCGCCCGTGCGCTGGTCCAGAGCACGGCCGCGACGATCCCGGCGCTGGAGATGGCGCTGGCGCGCACGCGCTATCGCCTGGCGGTGCTGACCGGCCAGCCGCCGACGGCGCTGGACGTGGAACTGTCGGACGTCAAGCCGTTGCCGGGCCTGAAGACGATCGCGCTGGACCGCATCGGCACGCCCGAGGACCTGCTGCGCCGCCGCCCCGACGTGCGCGCGGCCGAGGCGCAGGCGGCGGCCGCGGCGGCGCGCGTGGGCGTGGCGCGTTCGGCGATGTTCCCGCGCATCACGCTGGGCGGCACGATCGGGCAGAACGCCTCGCGCATCGGCGACCTCAACGACGGGCCGGCCTATGCGTACAACCTGGGCGCCCAGCTGGTGTGGAACCTGCTCGACTTCGGCCGCATCCGCGCGCAGATCGCGGCGGCGGATGCGCGCAACGAAGCGGCCTTCGCCAGCTACGAGCGCACCGTGCTCGCCGCGCTGGAGGAGACCGAGGGCGCGCTGGTGACCTACAACCGCAGCCAGCAGCAGGCGCAGGCGCTGTTCGACGCGGCCGTCTCGGCGGAGCGCGCCGCCAACATCGCGCGCGAGCGTTTCAAGGTCGGCATCAGCGATTTCCTGGCGGTGCTTGACGCCGAGCGGGAACTGCTGACCGCGCGCAACCAGCTGGCGCAGTCGCAGACGGCGGCCGCGACCTCGCTGGTGGGCGTCTACAAGGCGCTGGCGGGCGGCATCGACGGCGAGGCGCCCGCGCAGACCGCGGCTCGCTGAGGGGTCTGACCGCGGGGACCCCTCGCCCCCACCCCCCTCTCGCGCGCTCCCGCGCTGCGGGAGAGGGGCCTCGATGGCTTGGTGAACTGCCTCACCGGAGCACGTCGCTGGACGCTGCCTCCTTCAACAACCGCTCACGGTCGGCCTTCAGCAGGAAACCTTGCGCCATCGCGCGGTCCGCGGCCTTCCGCACAGCCGCGACATAACCGGCGTGATCGCCGTAGCGCTCCTCCAGCGACAGGCGCGGATCGCCGTTGGCCTCGCGCTCGGCGCGGGTGCGTGCGAACGGCACGTAGCCGCCGGCGTAGTTGCACACCTGGCCGGCGTGGAGGCCATTGGCCGTGATGTTCCAGCCCAGGTAGGTGCCCAGCGGCGCCATCGTCAGCACGGTCGGCACGCCGCCGAGCTCGTTGCCGTCGGCGTCGACCCGCGGCACCTTGGCCGGCAGCACGCGGCGGATCGTCGGCGGGATGCGATCCGGCACGCCCGCGGCTTCGACACGATCGAAGCCCGGCCCCCAGTCGTAATCGAAGACCGGGAACACGAAGTTCTCGGGCCTGAAGACGCTGTCCGGAATACCCGGCACGCCGGGCGGAAAACCCATGGCTTCACGCGTCGGATCGACCAGCTCGCCGCGCGCCAGCGTCGGATAACGGCTCGGCGGCGGTGGCGTTCCCTTGAGCACCCAGTCGCGCATCGCCGCGCTCAGCAGGTTGCGCAGCTCGCGATGCGGCACCGGGTTCGGCGCCAGCGTCGCCTGCCCGAACTGGTTGCCCGGACAGCTGAACGGCGTCGCCCCGCCGGCGTGCCGGAAGCCGCCCGCCCCGCCACCGTGCGGGCTGCCGGCGACGTAGTAGCGGCGCACGTCCGGCGCCAGCGGGATGTCGACATCGGCCGACGACCCCACCCATTCGAGCGAGAGCTTGAGCGCATAGACCTCGGCGGCGCCGAAATGCTCGAACACCTTGGGGCAGGTCTTGCTGGCGGTGCAACGCGTGAGCAGCCCCTTGGCGGGAAGCTCGCGGACGCGGTCCGGCCAGTCGACCCACCATTGGGGGCCCTCGCTGCCCATCTGGTAGAGCTCGAGCACGCCGTCGGGCTGCGCCCAGCGGGCGTTCGCCGCGACGCGGCGGCCCGCGATGATGGCCCAGGCGCCGTCATGGACCTGCCGGCCGGCCTCGTCCTGGTTCAGGCCCATGAAGAGGAACTGCCGGACCATGTTCCCCGATTGGGAGACACCGCGGATCGCGCTGCCGCGCACCTGGCCGGCGATCGGATTGGGCGTGCCGGCGTCGTCCGCCTTCTCATGGCGGAAGAAGGCGCCGACGTCGCGGAACGCCGCCATGCCGACGCCCAGCACGTAGGCGTTGCCCGCCGTGTAGGTCAGCTGGTAGACACGGTCCGCCTGGAAGCCGTGGCGCAGGCAGACGTGGATCGGCAGGTTGTCCGGCGCGCGCGTGGGATCGATGTCGACCGGCGTGCCGGGGAACGGGTGCTCGGCGTCGCAGCGGGCGAAGGCCCAGTCCTTCGGATCGACGGTGCCGGCCGTGGTGACGCGGCCGTCGACGGTCTCCTGCGTGTGGATCGTCAAGGTGGCGCGCGAGGTGTCGAGCGAGACCGGCAGGTAGGGAACCGGGTTGCCCTGCACCAGCAGCGGCTGCGAGTCGGCACCGCGGCGGTTGACGATGCGCGCCATCACCGTGCCGGTCACCGGCGCGCCGTCGATGCGGGCGATGGGCACGCGGACGTAATGGTGGCGCGCCGCCTCCGGGCGCCAGCGCGGCACGCCGGTGCTGCCGGCGTTGTCGGCCTGCCAGCCGCTGCGCAGACCGATGTCGCCCGCGGCCAGCTCGCCGGCCTGCAGCCGGACCTCGCCGCCGCGGTTGGGCACGTCGTGCCACAGGAAGCCGCTCGCGGTCTTACGGCCGACCGGACGGGTCAGCACCCAGTTCGTCTCGTAGCGCACCTTGCCGTCCGGGTCGGCGCCCAGGCGCAGGTCGGTGATCACCGCGTTGCGCGGGTCGGCCGGGTCGAGCTCGCCGAAGGCGCGACCGCGCAGCCGTTCGTAGCCGCGCTGCTCGCCGATCAGCGGCGTCACCTCGTCGATGACGATGCGCGTCACGCGCGCCTGCACCGGGGACGCGCCCAAGGCCGCGATCGCCAGCAGCAGGGCGGCGCGCGCGGTGCCGTTTCGGGGATCGCGACCGCGTTCGCGCCGGTCGCGCGAGGACGTGATGCCGTTGCGCATGCGGGTGGGCTCCGTCAGGCCGTGGGCCTCGTGGAAGAAGCCTTCGTTGTACCTCGACGGCGCCCCTCCCGCGCCCCGCCTCCGCACGAACCGGCGTCACTGGCCCTTGAACAGCCCCTGGAACTGCCGCGAGACCGGCAGCTTCTCCGCGCAGCCCTTCAGCGACAGCTGCATCGTGTTCTCGTCGACGCGCGTCGCGCTGGCGATGAAGCGGCTGTTGACCAGCACCGAGCGGTGCACCTGCCAGAACACCGAGGGATCGAGGTCGCTCAGCAGTTCCTTGAGCGCGGTGCGGATCCAGGCTTCGCCGTCGCGGTGGACCACCCGGGTGTAGCGGCTGTCGCTCTGGAAGAACAGGATGTCGTCGGGCGCGATCAACTGGATCTCGCGGCCCTGGCTGGCCTGGATGGGGCGCATCGCGGGGCGCTGGGCCGGCAGCAGCTGGCGCAGCAGCTCGAGTGTCGCGGCCGGCATCGCCGGCAGCGGGGCCCCGGCTTCCGACGCGCCGTCCGCGCCGTCCGTCCCGGCGGCGCCCTGGGCCTGACGCTGGCGCAGGCGCTGCAGGCAGTGCTCCAGGCGGGCGTCCTCCACCGGCTTGAGCACGTAGTCGACCGCGCCGGCCTCGAAGGCCGACAGCGCGTGGTCGCCATAGGCGGTGACGAAGACGACGCGCGGCGGCTCCGCCAGCTGCGCCAGGCGCTGTGCCACCTCCAGGCCCGACATGCCGGGCATCCGGATGTCGAGGAAGCACAGTCGCGGCTCATGTTCCAGGCAGTCGTCCCAGGCGTCGCAGCCGTTGACGCTGGCGGCCACGATCTCCAGTTCCGGCGCCAGTCGTGCCAGCGCGGCGCGCAGCTGCTCGCGCGGGCCTTCCTCGTCGTCCGCGATCAGCGTGCGGATCTTCGTCATGCGTTGTTCTCCCCTCGATGTGTCCTTGTCCTGCCGCGAGGCGGGGCGCCGTGTCGCGCGCCGCGCTCAGGCGGTCGGCAGCTCGACCCAGGCCAGGCAGCCGGGCGCCTGGTCCGGCGCGGGCTCCAGGCCGAGCCGGGCCTCGGGGCCGAACTGCGCCTGCAGCCGCTCCCGCGTGTTGGCCAGCCCCAGGCCGTCGCAGGCGCCCGGCGTCAGGCCCTGGCCGCCGTCCTGCACCTCCAGCCGCAGCCGGCCGTCCGCCGCCTTCACCCGCACGGCGATGTGGCCGCCTCTCAGGCTGGGCTCGATGCCGTGCGTGATCGCGTTCTCCGCCAGCGTCAGCAGCGTGCCCGGCGGCAGGCTGGCGCCGGCGATCACGGCGCCCGCCCCGGCTTCCGTGTCCAGCGACCAGCTGAGCCGCTGCCCCAGCCGCGCCTGCATGATGTCCAGGTAGCTGCGCACGATCTGCAGTTCCTGCTCGAGCGGCAGCCGGTCCTGCTCGAACATCGGCAGCGTCGCGCGCAGGTAGCGCGTCAGCGAGCGCAGCATCGGGCCGGCGCGGTCGTCGCGGGTGTCGACCCAGTGCTGCAGCGAGGCCAGCGTGTTGAAGAGGAAATGCGGCTGGATCTGCGCCGTCGCCAGCCGCTGCGCCATCGCGATGCGTTCGTCCTGGGCGTCGAGCTCGGCCAGCCGCGCGCCCAGCTGCTGCGTGCGGTACAGCGTCAGGAACCACCAGGACGACACCGTCAGCGTCATGCCGCCGGCGGCGAAGGGCAGCAGGTCGCGCGCCTCGTCGCGGTAGCCCAGCTTCACCATCACCAGCGTGATCAGCACCATCAGGATGCTGAGCGCCAGCGTGGCGCCGTTGAAGCGGGTGCGGGTCGGCTGGCGCCACAGCCAGCGTCCGACGCCCAGTCCCAGCGACGCCATCGCCAGCCCGCCGATCAGGATCACGTGCGCCAGGTGGCGCGGCAGCATCGTGTAGAAGACCAGTCCCAGCACCAGCACGTTGCTCATCACGTAGCAGTCGATGCCGCTGGACCAGCCCTTCAGGCCGGAGCGCGCGATCTCGGCCTCGGAGAAGCGGCGGCGCGGGCCGGGGAACAGCCAGTAGGCCCAGTCGAAGCGGACCCCGGCGCCGGCTTCGGCGGCGGGCTTGGCCGGCACGGCGGTGGCGGCTTCGGCGGGAGCGCTGGGCGAGGTCATGGGGCGAGTCTAGGCCAGGGGTGCGGGGCGGGCCGCCGGATGCGGCGAATGGCGGTTGGCGGGGACGACTGGCCCGCAGCCCGGGCTCAGCAGAGTGGTTCGCCGCCCAGGAACACCTTCAGCGTGCCCGGCTCGATCGGCACCCAGGCTTCGCCGCGCGTCAGCGGTTCGGTGGCGACGATGGCGATGCGGTCGTCCTCGGTGGTCTTGGCGGACAGGTCGACGCTCAGGTCCTCGTCCTGCAGCGTCACATGGCCGAAGGGCGGCTGGCGCAGCAGGTAATGCAGCTTGGTCGAGCCGTGCGCCCACAGCGCCTGGCCGTTGGACAGCAGCATGTTGAAGGTGCCGTGGCGGTTGAGCTGGGGCAGCAGCTCGCGCAGCGTGTGGTTCAGTTCCTCGATGGCCGGCATGTTGGCGTGGGCCTTGGCCAGCTCCTGCATCAGCCAGCAGAAGGCCTGCTCGCTGTCGGTCTGCCCGACCGGCTTGAAGGCCGCGTGCAGCCGGGGCGCGAAGCCCTTGAGGTCGCCGTTGTGCGCGAACACCCAGTAGCGGCCCCAGAGCTCGCGCACGAAGGGATGGGTGTTCTCCAGCGAGACCACGCCCTGCGTGGCCTTGCGGATGTGGGCGATGACGACGTCGCTGCGGATCGGGTAGGTCTTGACCAGCTCGGCCAGCGGCGAGACCCGCGCGCTGTGGTGGTCGACGAAGTGCCGCAGGCCGCGGCCCTCGAAGAAGGCGATGCCGAAGCCGTCCTTGTGCTCATGGGCCCGCGTCGCGAGTCCGGCGAAGCTGAACATGACGTCGGTCGGTCGGCGGGCGTTCATGCCCATCAGCTGGCACATCGCGGTCTCTCCAGGCTCAGGTCGCGGCGCTCATTCGAGGAACAGCCGCGTGATCCCCTTCAGGCTCACCAGGTTGCCGGGGTTGCTGGTCTCGTTGAGCACGCCGCTCATGCGTTGCAGCAGGCGCGGGCTCTTCTTCGCGCGCCAGATCAGGAGGTCGGCCAGCCACGGGAAGCGGTTGACGCGGTTGCCGCGCTCGTAGAGGTCGTACTTGGGCTGCAGCGCGCGCAGGCCCTGCTCGTATTGGGCGCGGACCTTGGCATCGAAGCCGTCGACGCCGGTGGCGTGGGCCAGGATCGCCTCGGCCGCGAGCAGGCCGGTCTCCATCGCCTTGCCGATGCCTTCGCCGGTGAAGGAGTAGGTCGAGCCCGCCGCCTCGCCGGTCACCAGCAGGCCGGGGCGGGTCCAGCGCGCGCCCTTGAGCGTGCAGCGCAGCGGCGCGCCCTTGAGTTCGCCGACCAGTTCGCCCTCGGCCATCAGGCGCTTGGCGGGCGGGTAATGCGCGACGAAGGCGTCGAAGATGGCGCGCAGGTTGACGTCCTTCTTCTGGCCCTTGCCGGCCAGGTCCTGATGGCTGTCGGTGACGCCCACGCCGATGTTGAAGCTGCCGTCGGGCGCCGGGAAGATCCAGCCGTAGCCCGGCTGCACCGGCTTGCACCAGACGACTTCCAGCGCCTTGATCTCGCCGACCATCGACGGCGCGTGGACGTAACCGCGCAGCGCGACGCCGCTGGGTGTGTGGCGCTCGCACATGCCGGCGGCCGTCAGCGCCTTGGGCACGGCGCCGGTGGCCAGGATGACCCAGTCGGCGGCGATCTCGTGCGGCTGGCCCTCGATCGAGAAGCGGGCGCCGCGCACCCGGCCCTGGGCGTCCTCGAGCGCCGCCTCGAAGCGCGCCGGTGCCAGGAAGCGCGCGCCGGCCTCCTGCGCGCCGAGGTTGAGGAGTTCGTCGAGCTGCCTGCGCGGCAGCACGGCGAGGTGGCCGGGGACGTCGATGCGGCCGCCGCGCGGTCCGACGCAGCCCACGTGCGCCGAGCGCTGCGCCTTGGCCATCACCCGGTCCAGCAGGCCCAGGCGCTCGAGCGCCTGGTGCGCGTCGGGGATCAGGCCGTCGCCGCAGACCTTGTCGCGGCCCAGCGGCTGCTGGTCGGCGAACACCACGTCCACGCCCGCCCGGGCCAGCCAGCGCGCCGCGGCGCTGCCGGCGGGGCCGGCGCCGATGATGAGGACCTGGCACCGCGACGGCGGCATGGAAGAGGTGTCGGACATACGGGGACGGAGGCGGCGGAAAACGGATCCGGACAAAGAAAAGGGCCCCGGATGGGGCCCTCGGATTGTGTCGGATTTCCCGGCGATCAGAAGTCGTAGGAACCGCGGACGTAGAAGGTGCGGCCGGTCGGATCGGTGTAGCGCGGGTCGAAGCCGGCCTGGAAGACCTGGGTCTGGAAGCTCAGCGGGGGATCGCGGTCCGCGATGTTGCGCACGCCCAGCGTCAGCGAGGCGGGCTTGATCGGACGCCAGGAGGCGTACAGGTCCGCCGTCGTGTAGCTGCCGACGTGGTTGGTCGGCGTCACGTCGATGTAGCCGGACTTGTAGTGACCGGTCAGGCCGACGGTGAACTTGTCGTAGGACCACACGGCCGACAGCGTGTGCTGCCAGCGGAAGACCGGGCCGGCACCGGAGTAGACGCCGACGTTCTGGTTCCACGGACCGTCCTGCAGGTCCTGGTACTCGTACTTGGTCACGTAGGTGCTGTTCAGGCCCAGCATGACGTTGCCGGCACCGGCCAGGCGCAGGCGGTAGTTGGCGTTCAGGTCGAAGCCGTTGGTGTTGTTGCCGCCCAGGTTGAGCTGGCGCACGTCCACGTAGCCGCAGTCGGTGCCCGGGCACTGCGAACCGTCGACCGAGAGCTGGCCTTGCGAGTTGCGGTGATAGAACTGACCGAACTTGTCCTGGTTGGCAGGGTCGAACAGCGACGCGTCGCCGATCACGCCGATCAGGTTCTTCACGCGCAGCCACCAGAAGTCGACGCCGAAGCTCAGGTCGTTGAGCGGGGCGAACTGGAAGCCCAGCGACGCGCTCTTGCTCTTCTCGGGCTTGAGCTGGTCGTTGCCGCCGTTGCGGACCATGAACTGGGCGTCGCACAGGTTGATCGTGGTGCCGCCGTTGGCGCACAGCACCGGGTCGTTGACCGTGCTCGAGTTCGTGTAGGTCGGCGCGGCATGCAGCTCATACAGCGAGGGCGCGCGGAAGCCGGTCGAGTACGAACCGCGGATCAGCACTTCCTTGGACGGCTGGAAGCGGAAGCTGACCTTCGGATTGGTCGTGCTGCCGAAGTCGTTGTACTTGTCGTAGCGGACCGCGGCGGTGACATCCAGCGTCTTGAGCAGCGGCACGTTCAGTTCGCCGTAGACGGCGTAGACGTCGCGCTTGCCGGAGCTGTAGATGTTGGGGTCGATGCCGGTCGAGGCGACCACGGTCTGCGCATAGGCGTCCTGCGCGTCCTGCGTGAACTTCTCCTGGCGGAACTCCGCGCCCAGCGCCAGGGCGGCGGCGCGGCCGGCACCCAGCCAGTCGCCCAGCTCGCGGCTGGCGTGGGCGTCCAGGTTGGTGGTGCGGCCCTTGCCGATCATCAGGCGGCCCAGCGCGTTGGCGCTTTGGAGGTAGGCCGTGCCAGCCGCATCCTGGTCGCCGAACGGGTTGATGATGCCGGTCAGGATGCCTTCGGTGATCTTGTTGCCGTCCGTGTAGCCGCTGATCAGGTCCTCGGTGACCTTGTTCTGGTTGTAGCTCAGGCCGGCGGAGTAGTCCCAGCCCGCCAGCGTGCCGTCCAGCGACAGCACCAGGCGCTGCTGCGTGTTGGTGTTCTTGTCGCCGCGCGGGCCGTTCGGGGCGTCACGCCACTTCAGCGTGATGTAGCCCGGCTGGATGGTCGCGCCGCCGTCGGTCATCGTCTGGCCGGCGTAGTTGTCGCCGTCGTAGGTCGAGCTGAGCGCGGGGTTGTTCGGATAGAACGGGTTCGGCGAACCGTCCGGACGCAGGCGGTTCTGCACCAGGAAGCCATACGGCACCGGCGCGATGCGCGTCTTCACCTCGGAGCGGGTGATGAAGTACTCGGCGCCGAAGGTGTGGTCGTTGCTCAGCTTGACGGTGCCCTTCAGCATCGCCGAGGCGCGCTGGCTTTCGGGCACGTAGTCCACGAAGCGCGAGGTCGACATCGTGCAGGACGTCTGGTCCGCGTTCGGCACGAGGAAGATGCCGCTGGCGCAGGTCGGGGCGGCCGGGTTGTAGACCGTGCTGCCGTCCTGGTAGTAGTTGGCCGGCAGGGTGGAGCCGGACTTGCCGCCGACGAAGCGCGTGTTGTAGTCGCGCTGCGTGCCGCCGATCGGGTCCTGCTTCTGCAGGTCGACGAAGCCGAACAGGTTGAAGCCCTGCTTGTCCAGGTCGCCGTAGCCGAAGCCGGCGTTGGCGTTGCGGGTCTTGCCGCCGGCGTGCTGCGGCGAGTCGTAGCCCAGCGTCACGGTGCCGCCCTGGTAGTCGGAACGGGTGATGAAGTTGATGACACCGCCGATCGCGTCCGTGCCGTACAGCGAGGAGGCGCCGTCGCGCAGCACCTCGATGCGCTCGATGGCCGCCAGCGGGATCATGTTCAGGTCGGGGGCCGAGCCGTCGAACGCGTTGTTGGCGATGCGACGCCCGTTCAGCAGCACCAGCGTCTTGTTCGCGCCGATGCCGCGCAGGTCGGCGAAGGAGGCGCCGCCGGTCGACGAGCCGACGGCCTGGCTGGTGCCCAGGCTGCTCTGGCTGGCCGTGAGGGTGCTCAGGATCTGCTCCACCGTCGTCAGGCCCTGCTGACGGATGTCGCTCATCTTGAAGGTCGTCACCGGCACCGACGATTCAGCGTCGAGCCGCTTGATCGCGGACCCCGTGACGACGACTCGTTCGAGCTGGCTCTGGTCTTGTTGGTCCTGGGCCAGCGCCGGGAAGGACGCGGCCGCAATGGTGGCGGCGACTGCCAGGCTCACCGCGTTCAGCTTGTACATATGCACCTCTAGGGGGAGAGTGCCCGCCCTCCTTGTGGGTGCGGCGAGCCGGAATTGAAACGGCCCCGCATCGCGAGGCCTGGGCAAAAGTGTGCTGATGAATCCCCAGAGGTCATAGGTCCGTGTTCGTAAATCGCACTGGATCTGACGGCTACCTGTCGAACCTGCATTTTTTGCGGGTTTTTCCTTACTGTTTGGTGACATTTCGGTCGTGCCTGCGCCACAGTTTCCGCATTTACATGGGCATTACTCTCACAGAAATGTCGGATATGGAGATGGATTCAAAACCATCGTATTTCGCACCAAACGTTGATAACCCGTTTGTATGACGTGAAGATACTGAGAAGGCGCGTATGGAATCGGCAACGCGCAGTTGGGGCCGGGCGCCGGTGAAGTATGAAAAAACCGATTTAATTCAACGACTTGGAATTTCATTGAGGCGATGGAAACATTACTTCACGTGCCGGTCGGGCGGATTCCAGTTGCCAAGGCGCCGACGCTGGTGGCAGGACAATAAAAAAGGACCCCGAAAGGGGTCCTTGTGTGCGGTGCGGGATTCGCCGCGGATGCGGCGAATCGCAGGTCGGATCAGAAGTCGTAGCTGGCGCGCGCCTGGAAGGTGCGTCCGATCGGGCTGTAGTAGCGGTAATCGAAGCCCAGCATGTGGCCGCCCTTGACGCGCAGCGACAGCGGGGGTTCCTTGTCGAACACGTTCTTGATGCCCAGGGACAGCGTCAGCTGCTTGTTCCAGGTATAGGCGGTCTGCCAGTCCAGCGTCACGTACGGCTTGACCTTCAGGCGCACCACTTCCGTCTCGCCATTCGCCAGGTTCTCCACCTCGGTGGGGAAATCCTTGTAGCCCGACTGGAAGTTGATGTTGGCCGCATGCACCCAGTTGCCGGTCTGCAGCGTGTTGGTCCACTGGCCCTTCCAGCGGAAGGTCACGTCGCCGATCGACGGATGGTTGTCCGCGATGGTCGAGAAGTATTCGCCGCCGGCCAGCAGCTGCTGCTTGTCGTTCAGCATGTAGGTGGCGCGGACATTCGACGTCAGGCGGCCGATCGGCGTGTTGACGCGGCCGGTCACGTCGAAGTCGATACCGCTGCTGAACGACTTGCCCAGGTTGGTCGTGCTGGCGTTGTAGGCCAGGAATTTCTCGCCGGTGACCGGATCGGTGTAGACCAGCCACAGGTTGGAGTACTTCTGCGGATCGCTGAAGGCCTCGTTCTCGTCCACCGAGCCGAAGGTCTTGTCGATGCCGACCCACCACCAGTCGGCGCCGAACGAGAAGGTGCTCGTCGGCTCGACGCGGAAGCCCAGCGTGGCCTGCTTCGACTCTTCCGGCTTCACCGTCTTCACGCCGCCGGTGAACACGTTGTACTGCTTGTCGCCGGCCTGGCAGGTCGCACCCAGGCTGGCGGCCATGGCGGCCATGCCGGCATTGCAGGTGTAGGGCTCGGCGGTCACGCCGAATTCCTGCAGCGGGCGGTACAGCTGGCGCAGCGTCGGCGCGCGGAAGCCGGTGCCGATGGAACCGCGGACCAGCAGTTGCGGCATCGGCGTGTACTTGAACGACAGCTTGCCGTTGGTCGCGCTGTCGACGTGACGGTAGTTGTCGTAGCGCACGCCGGCGGTGACTTCCAGGTTCTTCACGACCGGGACGATCACTTCGGCGAAGGCGCCCATCGAGTCGCGCTTGGCGCTGTACGGGATGACGACGGTGCTGTCGCCGAAGCGCTGGTCGTCGCCATTGACGCCGCCTTCGCCGCGCGCCACGGCGCCCGGATCGTCGGTGACCTTGTCCTTCTGGAAGGAGGCGCCCAGCGCTAGGTAGGCGCCGCCAGCGGAAGTCGAGAAGATCTCGCGCTGGGCACGGACGTCGGCGTTGAACAGGGTGCTCGTCTCGGTGTCGTAGACGCCCGAGATCATGATCTGCGAGGCCGCGTCGCGCGCCGCCTGCGACTGCTGGCCCGGCAGCACGAACGGGTTGTACAGGCCGCTGCGCAGCAGGGCGCCGAAGGCCTTGGCCAGCGGATAGCCGGAGTTGCTTTCCTCGACCACGGCGCGTTGGTAGCCCGCGGTGGCGGTGTAGTCCCAGCCGGCGAGCTGGCCGTCGAGCTGCAGCCACAGCGCCTTGTTGTCGCGATCGAAGGTGCTGGTGCGGTTGCCCAGGTCGTAGGCGCGATAGGACACCGACGCGATGCGGTTCGGGTCCAGGCCGATGGATTGCAGATAGGCGGGGGTGTAGCCGACCGCCGCCAGCTCGTTGGCGAACGGGCCGTTCGGATCCACGGCGACCGAGCCCGGCACGGCGGCGATCTTGCCGCTGGTCTTGGTCTTGCCCAGCAGCAGGTCGGCACGCAGCGTGTGGTTGCCCAGCTTCACCGAGGCGGAGCCGAACAGGTTGGTGCGCTTGCGGTCCGGGAAGGCCTGGACCGTGCCGGCATAGTCGAAATAGCAGGACTGGCCCACCTGCACGGTGCGCTCGGCACACTTGCCGTTCTGCGCCAGGTAGACGTTGCGCAGTTCCGAGCTCAGTTCGCCGTCCTCGATCACCGGCACGTTCACGTTGCCCGGAATGGACGAGGGCGAGCCGTTGAAGAACTGGTACTGGTTGCCGTTGTGGCTGAAGTTGATGACGCCGGTCTTGGTGAAATCGCGTTGGTCGGCCGTCAGGGCGTCGCGCTTGTCCACCGACAGGGCGGCCATGATGTTGAAGCCGTCGCTGTCCAGGTCGCCGAAGCCACCGGAGATTGACGCGCTGCGCTCCTTGCCGCCCTTGTGCTGCGGGACCGAGACGTTGGCGCTGATGTTCTTGCGCGTCGAGTTGTTGCGGGTGATGAAGTTCACCACGCCCGCCACGGCGTCCGAGCCGTAGAGCGCGGACGCGCCGTCGGTCAGCACGTCCACGCGCTCGATGATCGACAGCGGGATCATGTTCAGGTCCACCGCCCCGCCGGCTTCGCCGATCAGGCGGCGGCCGTTCAGCAGCACCAGGGTGCGATCGCCGCCCAGGTTGTGGATGGACACGGTGGCCTGGCCGCCGCCGCCGCCACCGACGGTGTCACCTTCGGTGATACCGCCCTGCACGGACGACAGGTTCTGCATCAGTTCCACGACCGAGGTCACGCCACTGCGCTCGATCTCGGCGCGGGTGACGGTCTGCACGGGCAGCGAGCCCTCGGCGGCGATGCGCTTGATCGCCGAGCCGGTCACGACGACGCGTTCCAGCTGGGCTTGTTCCTGCGCCTGGGCCAGGGCGGCCGACGACGCGGCGGCGAGGGTGGCGGCGACTGCCAGGCTCACCGCGTTCAGTTTGTTCTTCAAAAGACACTCCTAAAGTGTTGAGCGGCGGCGCTTTTGGCGGCGCGCAAAACGTTACCGGACGGCGGTCGGACGTTTTGAATGCGTGACTGCCGTGTGAAAAGAGTGTCAATGAACGGCCTTCGCCGATCGGCGGGGGTTCCTACCAATTGAGCCGGCGGCGGGCGGTCGGACGCGAGCGGCGCCCTGCAGCGAAAAACCCGCCGTGGCCAGGGTCACGGGTGACTTTCGGCCAGTGGCGGGGATGCGGGCGATGTCGCGAAGGGGACAAACCCGGAGGCGTTATGCGCCCAGCCCGTTGCGACTCGGCAACAGGCTGTCGTCCGGCCGCGACAGGCGGCCGGGGTTTCACGACAACGCGATCAGAACCCGTAAGCAGCGCGCAGGAAGAACGCGCGGCCCAGCGGGTCCGAGTAGCGCGGATCGAAGCCGCGCTGCGAACGCGTCGACTGGTTGGAGAACGGTGGGTCGGTGTCGAACAGGTTCTTCACGCCCAGCGTCAGCGACGTGGCCTTGTTGAACTTGTAGGTGCCCGACAGGTCGACCAGGGTGTACGAGTCGACATTGCCGTAGAACGACGGGCCGCCCACGACGGTGGTCGCATCGTTCTGGTCGCGATAGCCGGACTGGTGACGCACCGCCAGGCGCGCGCCCCAGTTGTTCATCGCCCAGGCGGCCGAGATGTTGTGCTTCCAGCGGAAGACCACGCTGTTGTCGTTGTAGTAGGCCAGACGGCTCTTGAACTTGTCCTCCGGGCTGGTCTGGTACTCGTACTTGTGAACGTAGGTGGCTTCGTACGCCAGCGACAGGTTGCCCCAGCCACCCAGGCCCTGGCTGTAGGCGGCGCTCAGGTCCAGGCCGTCGGTCTTGATGCGGCCGATGTTCTCGTTGTGCGTGATCAGGTAGGCGATCGCCGGGCCATTCACCCACAGGCCGGAGCAGCGCTGCAGGTTGGCCTGCTCGGACACCGGCAGCTGGTTGCATCTGACGATGCGGTCGGCGTAGCGGGTGGAGTTGGCCAGCAGCGTGTCCACCGGCAGCACGTCGATCTGGTCGCGCAGCTTGATGTTCCAATAGTCGACCGCGACGGTCAGCGCCTTGGTCGGCTCGAACACCGCGCCCAGCGTGAAGGTCTTGGACTTCTCCGGACGCAGGTTGGCGTCACCGCCGTTCTGCACCTGCGGCTGCTGGCGGCAGTCGCGGCTGCCGATGCCGCCCAGGGCGACGATCGGGTTGCCGTTGGCATCGCAGAGCACCGGGTCGTTCTTGGCGCCGGAGGTGAAGGTGACCGACTTGGGGGCGTACAGGTCGTCCAGCGCCGGGGCGCGGAAGCCGGTGTTGTACGAGCCGCGGAAGGCCAGCTCCTTCATGGGCTGGAAGCGCAGGCCGATCTTCGGGTTGGTCGTGCGGCCGGCGTCGGAGTAGTCGTCGGTGCGCAGCGCCAGCTGGACCTCGACCATCTTGTGCACCGGCAGCAGCAGCTCGACGCCGATCGCCTTGACTTCGCGCTCGCCGCCGACGTGGTTGGGCGAACGGCCGGCCGACGGAATCGCCAGCACGACGGCGTCGTTGGTGTCGTTCTTGTAGAACTCCTTGCGGAATTCACCGGCGACCGCGATCGCCGCGCGGCCACCCGGCAGGTCGAAGATCTCCTTGCTGACGCGGGCATCGACGCTCTTGGTCGTGCCCAGCGCGTTGGCGAAGACGCCGGCGCGCTTGGCCTGCTGGATGACCGCCAGCTGGGCCGGGGTGGCCTCGCCGAACGGGTTCAGGTTGCCGGCGGCGACCTGGGCACGCACGAAGGGCGCGTTCACGTAGCCGTCCACGGCCGCGTCATTGGCGGTACTGCGCGAGTACAGGGCGCCGACCTTGTAGTCCCAGCCCGCGATCACGCCCGACAGGTCGGCCACGACCCGCTGCGCTTCGGCATGGGCGCCGTTGGTCCGCGAACCGGCCGGCACCATGCGCCAGCCGACGCTGATCGGCTGCGTCAGGTTGATGCCGGGATAGGTGCTCGGGAAGAACGGGTTGCTCGGCTGCATCGTGATGCCGGTCACCGGATCCGGCGCGATGCGCGAGATGTTGTCGTTGACGGTCTGGTTGCCTTCCAGCGAGAACTGGTGGTCGTCCGACAGCTTGAAGGTGAAGCGGCCCGCGAGCGTGTCCTGCTTGGTGTCGGGAATGATGTCGATCGTCGAGCTGAAGTCGAAGATGCAGTTCGCCGCGTTGGTCGGGCTGACCAGCGACAGCGGCGGTTGGCAGGTCGGGGCGGTCGGGTTGCCGCTGAAGGTGCTGCCTTGGGTGAAGTTGCCCGGGAAGGTGGTGCCGGAGCTGCCCGACACGCCGCGCGACGGGATGATGCCGGTGCGCGCGAACTCGCGGTCCAGCGCGCGCACGCGCTGCTGACGGCGCTGGTCGTACGAGGCCCAGAAGTTGATGCGGTCCTTGTCCAGGTCGCCGAAGCCGATCGTCACCGATCCGCCTTCCTTCTTGCCGCCATCGTCCTGCGGACGGGTGGCTTCCAGCACGATCTGGCCACCGCGGTAGTTGGTCTTGGTGATGAAGTTGATGACGCCGCCGATGGCGTCCGTGCCGTACACGGCGGAGGCGCCGTCGCGCAGCACCTCGACGCGGTCGATGACGGCGAAGGGGATCGAGTTCAGGTCGACCGCCGTGGCGCCGAAGGCGAATGCCGTCATCCGGCGGCCGTTCAGCAGGACCAGGGTCTTGTTGGTGCCCAGGCCGCGCAGGTTGGCATAGGCCGCGCCGCCGGTACTGGAACCGATCGAGTTGGAGCCGGTGTTGCTGGACTGGCTGGATGCCAGCAGGTCGATGATCTGCTCGACGCTGGTCACGCCCGACTGGCGCAGTTCCTCGGCCTTGATGACCGAGATGGGCAGCGCGCCCTCGTCGGCGATCGAGCGCTTGATGGCGGAGCCGGTGATTTCGATGCGTTCCAGCTGCTGCGGTTGCGCGTTCTGTGCGTGCGCACCCATCGAGGCCGCGAGGATCGCTGCGGCCAGGCTGACTTGGCGAAGGGAGTGGGACATGCCTGTTCCGTGAAATGGCAAAAATGACAAGCAGCCTCCCGGCCCAGGCGGTGGCCATGTGACGGGATGCTGCGCAGAGGTGAAGAAACTTTAAGGAACAGGTGTTGCCGGCCATCCAAGGGCTGTTCCCTACGGGATTTCCTCCATTGCCGGACGGTTTGCGAACAACTAACGACCGGTGATGCCGGAAGTCATCCTTCGGCGCGGGGCGATGAATGCCGGAAAACGGCAAAAGTGACACGCGCGGAAACGACGAAGCGGCCCGAGGGCCGCTCCGAAAGATCTCCCTTACGCCGCACGATGGCGGCGGTTTGAAGCAGATGGTCGTCGTTGCGCTGGCGTTGTCCCGACCTTATTGAGCGCTCGTCGCCTTACGCCGCTGCCGCCACGCATGCAGCAGCGGTTCCGTGTACCCGCTGGGCTGTTCCCGTCCTTGGAACACCAGATCCAGTGCCGCCTGGTACGCCATGCTTTGCGGACGGCCTGCCATTGCCTCGTAGAGCGGGTCTGCGGCGTTTTGCGCATCCACCACGGCCGCCATCCGTTCGAATGTCGCCCGAACTTGTTGTTCCGTGACGACGCCGTGATAAAGCCAGTTCGCCACGTGCTGGCTGGAGATGCGCAGCGTGGCGCGGTCCTCCATCAAACCGACACCGTTGATGTCCGGCACCTTGGAGCAGCCGACGCCCTGGTCGATCCAGCGCACCACGTAGCCCAGGATGCCCTGGATGTTGTTGTCCAGCTCCTGCTGCTTCTCGGCCTCGGACCAGTTCGGCGCGTCCGTCACCGGGATGGTGAGCAGGCGCTGCAGCAGTTCGGCGCGATCGACGCCAGCGGCTTCCGCCTCGATCTGCTGCTGCACCTGCGCCACGCTGACCTGGTGGTAATGCAGCGCGTGCAGCGTGGCGGCGGTCGGGCTCGGCACCCAGGCGGTGTTGGCGCCGGCCTTCGGGTGCGCGATCTTCTGCTCGAGCATCGCGGCCATCAGGTCGGGCATCGCCCACATGCCCTTGCCGATCTGCGCGCGGCCGCGCAAGCCGGCGCTCAGGCCCACCAGCACGTTGTTGCGCTCGTAGGCCTGGATCCAGGCGCTGGTCTTCATGTCGCCCTTGCGCAGCATCGGGCCGGCCAGCATCGCGGTGTGCATCTCGTCGCCGGTGCGGTCGAGGAAGCCGGTGTTGATGAAGGCGACACGGCTGGGCGCCGCGGCGATGCAGGCGGCGAGGTTGACGCTGGTGCGGCGCTCCTCGTCCATGATGCCCAGCTTCACCGTCGATGCCGGCAGGCCCAGCAACTGCTCAACGCGGCCGAACAGCTCGTTGGCGAAGCCGACCTCGGCCGGTCCGTGCATCTTGGGCTTGACGATGTAGATCGAGCCGCGGCGCGAGTTGCGCAGGCCCGAGCCCGATAGCTGCTTCAAGTCATGCAACGCGATCAGCGTCGTGATGACGGCGTCCATGATCCCTTCCGGGATCTCGCGCCCGCCGTCCAGCAGGATGGCCGGATTGGTCATCAGGTGGCCGACATTGCGCACGAACAGCAGCGAACGTCCCGGCAGCACGACGTCCTGGCCAGCGTCCGCCGCCTTGTAGACGCGGTCCGGGTTGAGGCGGCGCACGAAACTGCGGCCGCCCTTGCTGACTTCCTCGGTCAGCGAGCCCCGCAAGATGCCCAACCAGTTGCGGTAGGCGAGCAGCTTGTCCTCGGCATCGACGGCGGCGATCGAGTCCTCCAGGTCGAGGATGGTCGACAGCGCCGACTCCATCAGCAGGTCGGACACGCCGGCCGCGTCGGTCTTGCCGATCGGCGAGGCGCGATCGATCTGCACTTCGATGTGCAGGCCGTGATGGCGCAGCAGGATGGCCGTCGGCGACGCGGCGTCGCCCAGGTAGCCGACGAACTGCGACGCGTCCGCCAGTCCAACGTCGCGACCGTCCTTCAGCGCGACGGCGAGCGCGCCGCCATTGACGCGATAGCCGGTGGCGTCAGCATGCGAGGCGCCCGCGAGCGGCGCGGCCTGGTCCAGCACCTGGCGCGCGAAGGCAATGACCTTGGCGCCGCGGGCCGGGTTGTAGCCGCCGGCGCGTTCGGCGCCGTCGGTTTTGGGAATGACGTCGGTTCCATAGAGCGCGTCGTACAGCGAGCCCCAGCGCGCGTTGGCCGCGTTCAGCGCGTAACGCGCGTTCAGGATGGGGACCACCAGCTGCGGGCCGGCCTGGATCGCCAGTTCCGCGTCCACATCGGCGGTCGTCGCCTTCGGATCGGCGGGCAGCGGCGCCAGGTAGCCGATCTGCTGGAGGAAGGCCTGATACGCCGCCATGTCGCGGATCGGACCGGGGTGGGCGCGATGCCAACCGTCCAGTTCGGCCTGCAGCCGATCGCGCTCCGCCAACAGGGCGGCGTTCTTCGGCGCCAGGTCATGGGCCAGCGCATCGAAGCCCTGCCAGAACGCGGCGGGCTCGATGCCGGTGCCGGGCAGCGCCTCGGTCTCGATGAAACGGGCCAGGGCGGTGTCGACCTGGAGGCGGTGGTGTTGGCTGCGTGCGCTCATGGCGGCTCCCAAGATGCGAAGGAATGGCGACCGGAAGGCGGGGGCAAGACACGGGCCGGCGCGCGGTCGTCCCCCATCGGAACGCACCGACTGTAGGCTGCGGCACGGCACCGATTCATGTCGACGCCGGTCGGAGATCCCTGACTTTTTTGCACAAATAACAACGCATCGGGTCAGCATTCATTGCCTGGCGCGGTGCAACGGCCCAACAATCGCCGGCCATGGACCGCCTCAAACAGATCGAGTCCTTCGTGCTGGTCGCGACCAAGGGCAGCCTGACGGCCGCGGCGCAGGCCGAGGGCGTGGCACCCGCGGTGATGGGCCGCCGCCTCGACGCGCTGGAGGCGCGGCTGGGCGTGAAGCTGCTGCTGCGCACGACCCGCAAGCTGACGCTGACGCATGAAGGCATCGCCTTCCTGGAGGACTGCCAGCGCCTGCTTGTCGAGTTCGCGAGCGCTGAAGCCAGCGTCAGCGCTGGCGGCGTGAAGGCCAGCGGTCACCTGCGCATCACCGCGCCGGCGGGTTTCGGCCGTCGTCACGTCGCGCCGCTGGTTCCGGCCTTTCTCGCGCGGCATCCGGAGGTCAGCGTCTCGCTGAACCTCAGCGACCGGGTGGTCGACATCGTCAACGAGGGTTTCGACTGCGCCGTCCGCGTGGGCGACCTCAGCGATTCCAGCCTGATCAGCACGCGGCTGGCCGACAACCGACGGCTGTGCGTGGCTGCGCCGTCCTACCTGCGGCGTGCCGGCACGCCGCGGCATCCGTCCGAGTTGATGCGGCACGAGTGCCTGACCTTGAGTTCCGATGCGAGCCAGACGCGCGGCTGGGCCTTCCGTGTGGACGGGCAGGTGCAGCATCTGCGACCGAGTGGTCGGCTCGATTGCAGCGACGGCCAGGTGTTGCACGACTGGTGTCGGCAAGGCCTCGGGCTGGCGTGGCGCAGCACCTGGGAGGTGGCCGCGGCCTTGCGCGCCGGTGAACTGGTCAGCGTGCTGGACGATTTCGCGGCGCCGCCGAACGGCATCTTTGCCGTGCTGCCCCAGCGCAAGCACCTGCCGCTGCGGGTGAGGCTCTGGATAGACTTCCTGAAGGAACACTACGGCAGCGTCGACTACTGGACGCGTGCCGCCACCTGGGAGACCTCATGACGCTCGAAGCCCTGCTCGCCGGCCTGCACATCCTGGCGATCCTCAGCCTGGTCGTATTCCTGTCGAGCCAGGCGGCGCTGTGCCGTACCGAATGGATGAACGCGGCGGTGGTGCGGCGGCTGTCGCGGCTGGACATGATCTACGGCATGACCGCGGTTGCGGTGCTGCTGACGGGCTTTGCTCGGACGTGGTGGGGCATGAAGGGGCTGGGCTGGTACTGGGGCCAGCCGCTGCTGCACCTCAAGTTCGGGCTGTTCGTGGTGATCGGCCTGATCTCCATCAAGCCGACCTTGACCTATCGCCGCTGGCTCAAGGCCTTGGACGGCGGTGGTGGTCTGCCGAGCGACGCCGAGGTGCGCGCCACGCGACGCCTGGTCATGATCCAGGCCCACTTGCTGATGCTGATTCCGATCGCGGCCGTGATGCTCGCGCGCGGCGTGCTGACCAAGTGAACGCACCGCAACCGCCCGAGAGAACCGCTGAAATCGGCCGAGTGAGCTGCTGAGATCGGCCGAGTGACGCGACGCTGCATCGGGATGCTCCGCTAGGCGCAAACCGCAGCCATAGCAGCGCTATGGCGAGGATTTGCAACAACGCGGAGCGCCCGATGCGGCGTTGCGTCATTTGGCCGAGAGGCATTCCTTCATGAATGTCTTGCGCTCGTCGCCGGTCTTGCCCTTGGCCTCGGCGTTGCAAGTCGTCATCTTGGTTTGCTGGGCGGTCTTGGCCGGCGCGGTTTCGCCCTTGAGGCAACTGCTCATGAAGGCCTTGCGCTCGTCGCCGGTCTTGTCCTTGGCGTCGGCGTTGCAGGACTTCATCAGCTGCTGCTGCTTGAGCTGCTTCTCGGACGGCGCTTTCTTGGCATCGTCCGCGGCGTGCGCGCCCAGGGCGGCCAGCGCCAGCAGCGCGCCGGCGAACAGCGAGGTCGGGGTCAGGCGTTTCATCACTCTCTCCTACAGGGCTACAGGGGGTTGGGGAAGGACCTGGGGGCAGTGGAGCACACCAGCGAGCGGCCCTCAATAGCGGTTGATGCCGGTCAAGAGCCGCGCTGACTCGGGTCGGTTGACGCGGATGCGAGCCCGGCCTGGAAGAACCGGTCGGCGCCTGACTCACATGATCCGGCGCGGAGACGCCAGCGCCTCATGCGCAAGATGGAGTCGCCTGACCAGGACCTGGATGAATGCGCGGTCGAACCGGTGCTGGCACTCGGGGCTGAGCTGTCCCAGCGAATCCGGCGTGAAGGACACGGTTGTACAAAGTTGGGTCACCCGGATGTCGGTGCTGTGGCGCCGCAGGTCGGGATTCGGCGCGAGGTAGGCCATCTCGCCGACCGAGGTGCCGGTACCCAGCGTCGCGACCAGCGCGCCGTCGCGCCAGACCTCCACCTCGCCCTGCGTGATGATGTGGAAGGTGTTGCCCTCCTGGCCCTTCTTGAACAGCAGATGGTCCAGCGGATAACGCCGCCAGCGCGCGCGTCGCACCACTTCCCACAGCTCGACGTCGCCGAAGCCGGCGAAGAACTCCAGGTCGCGCAGGAGGTTGAAGCGCTCCGAGTCCTTGACCTCGTTGAGGCGCGCCAGCGGCACCAGCTGCCGGGCCACCAGCTCCGACAGCGCCTGGCCGAAGGCCTCCCAGTCGGCATGGCGCTCGTGCGGATGCTTGGCCAGCGCCTTCTGGATGACCGCGTCCAGCTCCGGCGTCACGCCTCCGCGCTGGCCCAGCAGCGGCTGGGGCGCCTGGTGGTAGATCTGATGCATCAGCGCCATCTGGTTGGGCGCGTCGAAGGGCGGGCGGCCGCAGACCATGTGGTACAGCACCGCGCCCAGCGAATAGATGTCCGCCTGCGCGCCCACGTCGCCGCCCTCGATCTGCTCCGGCGGCATGTAGGCCAGCGAGCCGACCCGGTGCACCTGCGTCATGTCGGCATTGAGGTTGAGCGCGCTGCCGAAGTCGCTGACCTTCACGTCGGTCACCTGGCCCTGGCTGTCGAGCACCGCCAGCAGGTTGGCGGGCTTGATGTCGCGGTGGACCACGCCCTGGCGGAACACGTAGGACAGCGCCATCGCGCACTTGAAGCCGAGCTCGACGATCTGGTCCAGCGGCAGCAGCCGGTCGTTGCGGCAGAAGTGCTTGAGCGTCACACCATGGACGTACTCCATGACGAGGTAGGGCAGGTCGCCGTCCTGCACCGCGTCCAGGATCTGCACCACGTTCGGATGCTGGAGTCGGCCCGCCAGCGCGGCCTCGGCGGCGAAGAAGCGGATGCTGAGCGTGTCCTCTTCCGCCGGGCCGCCGCCGGACCAGGCGCGCATGCGTTTGATCGCGACTTCCTGGCCCTTGAAGTCGTCCATCGCCAGGAAGACGTCGCTGGTCGCGCCCTCGCCCAGTCGGCGCAGCACGCGGTACTTGCCGATCTGCTCCGGCAGGTCGGCCAGACCGCCGAGCGTCGAATCGGTGAAGCTGGCGGGGCGTGGATCGACGGGGGCGCTCATCGGAGGGGCATCCTGCCCCACGAGGAGGGCGCCGGCAAGGGGGCGTACGGCCTCTTACGGGGGAGGTCCCCTAAAATGCGGCGCCATGATCCAAGCCAAGCAGGAATTGCTCGCCGCCCTCGGCACCGTGCTCCAGGGCCTGAGCCAGGAGGCCGTCGACGCCGGCCTCGTCGCCGCCGCGCCGGTGGCCGCATTCGAGACCCCCAAGCAAGCCTCCCATGGCGATTTCGCCTGCACGGCCGCGATGCAGCTGTCCAAGGCGCTGAAGAAGAACCCGCGCGAACTGGCGACGACGCTGATCGCCCAGCTGCAGGCGCAACCGGCCTTCGAGCGCTGGGTCGACGCGCTGGAGATCGCCGGCCCCGGCTTCATCAACATCCGCCTCAAGCCCGTGGCCAAGCAGGCCGTGGTGAGCGAGGTCTTCGCCGCGGCCGAGCGCTTCGGGCACCAGCCCCGGCGCGACACCTCGGCGCTGGTGGAGTTCGTCTCCGCCAACCCGACCGGGCCGCTGCACGTCGGCCATGCCCGCCAGGCGGCGCTGGGCGATTCCCTGTGCCAGCTGTTCGCGACCCAGGGCTGGAACGTCAGCCGCGAGTTCTATTACAACGACGCGGGCGTGCAGATCGGCACCCTCGCACGCAGCACGCAGCTGCGCGCCCAGGGGGTCAAGCCAGGCGATCCGGTCTGGCCGACCGATCCCGGGAATCCCGAGAGCAAGAACTTCTACAACGGCGACTACATCCAGGACATCGCCGACGCCTTCTTGCGCAAGGAGACGGTGAAGGCCGACGATCGCGAGTTCACCGCGTCGGGCGACCCGGAGGACCTCGATTCGATCCGCCAGTTCGCCGTCGCGTTCCTGCGCCACGAGCAGGACCTGGACCTGCAGGCCTTCGGCCTGCGCTTCGACAACTACTTCCTCGAGTCCTCGCTGTACACCGGCGGCCAGGTCGAGGACGCGGTCGCGCGCATGATCGCCAACGGCAAGACCTATGAGGAGGGCGGCGCGCTGTGGCTGCGCTCCACCGAGTACGGCGACGACAAGGACCGCGTGATGCGCAAGTCCGATGGCACCTACACCTACTTCGTGCCGGACGTCGCCTACCACGTGAACAAGTTCAAGCGTGGCTTCTCGAAGTGCATCAACATCCAGGGCACCGACCACCACGGCACGATCGCCCGGGTGCGCGGCGGCCTGCAGGCCACCGGCGTGGGCATCCCCGAGGGCTTCCCGGACTACGTGCTACACAAGATGGTCACGGTCATGAAGGGCGGCGAGGAGGTCAAGATCTCCAAGCGCGCCGGCAGCTACGTCACGCTGCGCGACCTGATCGAATGGACCAGCCGCGACGCGGTGCGCTTCTTCCTGATCAGCCGCAAGGCCGACACCGAATTCGTCTTCGACGTCGACCTCGCGCTCAAGGCCAATGACGAGAACCCGGTGTTCTACGTGCAGTACGCGCATGCGCGGATCTGCTCGGTGCTGCGCAAGGGCGCGGAGCAGGGCCACGACGCAGCCTCGGTCGCCGGCGCCGACCTCTCGCTGCTGACCGCGCCGACCGAGTACGCGCTGATGCTCAAGCTGGCGGACTACCCGCGCATGCTGGCCTCCGCCGCGCAAGACCTGGCCCCGCACGACGTGGCGTTCTACCTGCGCGACCTGGCGGGCGCGCTGCACAGCTACTATGGCGCCGAACGCGTGCTGGGCGACGACCCGGCCCTGACGCGCGCGCGCCTGGCGCTGCTGGCCGCGACGCGGCAGGTGATGCGCAACGCGCTGGCGGTGCTGGGGGTGTCGGCCCCGGACGCGATGGAACGTGACTCGCAGGAGCAGCAATGAGCAAAGAAAAGCAGCGTGGCGGATTCGCCATGGGCCTGATCGTGGGCCTGCTGCTGGGGCTTGGGATCGCGCTGGGCGTGGCCCTGTACGTGACGAAGGCGCCGGTGCCGTTCGTCAACAAGCTGCCGCAACGCACCGCGGAGCAGGACGCCCAGGAAGCCGAACGCAACCGCAACTGGGATCCGAATGCGCCGCTGGCCGGCCGCGCCGGCGCGAAGGCCGCCTCGGGCGTGGTGACGCCGGCGGTCGTGCCGCCGCCCGCGCAGACGCCGCAGGTCACCGCCGGTCCGACGGCCGCGCCGGCCGTCGAGGGCCGTCCCGCCGAGCGCGCGCCCGCCGCGCAGCCGCAGGCCCAGACGACGCCCACGCCGGCCGCCAGGCCCGAGCAGCGTCCCGCCGAGACGCGCACGGCCGACGGCGCCCGCGCCGACGGGTCGCGCGGCAGCTTCTTCGTCCAGGCCGGCGCCTACACCCGCATGGAGGACGCCGAGCAGCAGCGCGCCAAGCTGGCCATCCAGGGGTTCTCGGCCAAGGTGATGGAACGCGAACAGGCGGGCCGCACCGTCTTCCGCGTGCGCCTGGGACCGTTCGACACCCGCGACGAGGCCGAAGCGCAGCAGAAGAAGCTCGAAGGGGCCGGCGTCGAGGCCAACCTCGTCGCGATCCAGCGCTGAGCCGCCGGCGGTGGTTAATGCCACCCTAAGTTTGACTTTCTAGGATGGCCGGCCGCCGCGCTGCCGGTCGCCGCGGAACTACCAAGGAATCGAAGATGAAGCGTCGCGAATTCAACACCCTCACGGTCCTGTCGACCGCCGCGGGCGGTGGCCTGCTGCTGAGCGGCGCGCCCGCCCAGGCGCAGGGCGGCCCGATCGAAGGCCGCCAGTACCAGCGCCTGGCCAAGCCGGTGCCCGGCTCGACGCCCGGCAAGATCGAGGTGATCGAGTTCTTCTGGTACGGCTGCCCGCACTGCTACGTCTTCGAACCGACGATCGAGGCCTGGGCCAAGCAGCTGCCCGCCGACGTCGTCTACCGCAAGGTCCACGTGGCCTTCCGCGCGAACGTGAAGATCCACCAGCAGATGTTCGTGACGCTGGAAGCGATGGGCAAGGAGGCGCAGGTGCGCCCGGCCATCTTCAACGCCATCCATCGCGGCGGCCAGAGCCTGACCGACGTGGACGCGATGGCCAAGTTCCTGGCGCCGCTGGGCGTGGATCCGGCGAAGTTCAAGGAGACCTACAACTCCTTCACCGTGCAGACCCGCGTGCAGCAGGCGACGAAGCTGCAGGACCAGTACAACATCGACGGCGTGCCGACCGTCGCGATCGGCGGGCGCTTCCTGACCTCGCCGGCGATGGCCGGTTTCGGCCTGCGCGTCAGCGAGGAAGAACTGGGCCAGCGCTGCATCGCCGTGGCCAACTTCCTGCTGCCGCTGGCCCGCAAGGGCTGAGCGCCCACGGGCGCCGCGCCAGCGCGGACGCTCTGCGCTCCCTCCAAAGCGCTCCCTCGAAAGCGCTCCCTCGAAAGCGCCCCTCATGGGGGCGCTTTCTGCTTTCTGCGGGACTCTCGCCCGGCCCCTCTCTTGGGGGTGGCTCCGCGTCGGCCCTTGCGCGCCGAGGGCGGTTGCGCTTAAAGTGATATCACCTTTTTGGAGGAGCTGGTGATGAGCACGACCGCAGTCCCGAAGAACAAGCCCTCGCCCGGCGCGGCGCCGACGCCGCTGGAGCGGCGCGCCGGCACGGCCAACGGTTATGCCGCGTTGCTCATCGGCCTGGGCCTGCTGGCTTTCGCGATCTGGCGCTTCGCCGCGCTCGGCCATGACGCGGTCGGCCTGCCGCAGCTGGCCTTGGTGGTGACCGGCGTCATCTTGCTGACCGGCCTGTACATCCAGCAGCCCAACGAGGCCCGCGTGCTGACGCTCTTCGGCCGCTACGTCGGCACCGACCGCACGCCCGGCCTGCGCTGGACGATCCCGCTGTTCATGATGAAGCGCCGCCTGTCGCTGCGCGCCCGCAACCTCGACGCGCCGACGCTGAAGGTCAACGACAAGCGCGGCAACCCGGTCGAGATCAGCGCCGCCGTGGTCTGGCGGGTCGAGGACACGGCCCGCGCCGTGTTCGAGGTCGACGACTTCGAGCAGTACGTCAGCATCCAGGCGGAGGCGGCGATCCGGCATGTCGCCTCGCAATTCGCCTACGACGAGGGCGATGACCTCGACAGCCGCGAGATCACCCTGCGCGCCGGCGCCGACGAGGTGATGGCCGCGATGATCGCGGAGCTGCAGGCGCGCCTGCAGCCGGCGGGGGTCAGCGTCGAGACGGCGATGCTCACGCACCTGGCCTACGCCCCCGAGATCGCCCAGGTGATGCTGCGCCGGCAGCAGGCCGAGGCCATCATCAGCGCCCGCAAGAAGATCGTGCACGGCGCGGTCAGCATGGTCGAGGAGGCGCTCAAGGGCCTGAGCGAGCGGGAGATCGTCCAGCTCGACGACGAACGCAAGGCGGCGATGGTCTCCAACCTGCTGGTGGTGCTGTGCTCCGACAAGGACACGCAGCCCATCGTGAACGCGGGGACGCTCTACAACTGAGCGGCGGGCGCAGATGGCCAGTCCCGCGAAGAAGCAATTCCCGCTGCGCCTCGATCCCGCGCTGTGGGAGGAGATCGAGCGATTGGCCGCGATCGAGCTGCGCTCGTCCAATGCCCAGATCGAGTTGTTGCTGCGGGAGGCGCTCAAGCGCCGCGGCATCAAGCCGGAGCCTTCCCCGGCGCCGCGTCGCGGACGCCCCCCGGCGGGCGCTGCCGAGGACACCGGGCAGGCGATGGACGACGCGGCGCCGCACGCCGACTCCAGCAACGAATAACCCGGCCGTCATCCGTGGCATTCGGGGACCGCGGCGGGTTTCGCACGACCGTGCTAACTTGCGCGCCATGGAAGCCAAGACCGCCCGCAGCGAACTGACGCAGAGCGCCATCGTCGATGTCGCGCTGGAGATGGCCCGCCTCGACGGCCTGGACAGCCTCTCGATCGGCGAGGTCGCCAAGCGCCTGAACCTGTCCAAGAGCGGCGTCTTCTCGCGCATCGGCTCGCGGGAGGCGCTGCAGGCCGCGGTGCTGGACGCTTTCGAGAAGACCTTCCAGCAGGAGGTCATCCTGCCGGCGCTGCGCGAGCCGCGCGGCCTGCCCCGCATGGACGCGATGGTGCGCGCCTGGTTGGGGCGCGTCGGCGGGCCGCACGGCAACTGCCTGTACGTGGCCGGCGCCTTCGAATACGACGACCGCGACGACGCCATGCGCGAACGCCTGCTCGACGGTGTCCGGCGCTGGCGCTCGACGTTGCGCCGCACGCTGGTCCAGGCGCAGGACGCGGGCCAGCTGCGCGAGGACGCGGATCTCGATCAACTGATCTTCGAGCTGGACGGCCTCTTCACCGCGCTGGTCCGCGAAGTGCGCTTCCTGCGCACGCCGGATGCGGTCGAGCGGGCCTGGACCAGCTATCTGCGCCTGATGGCGCCGATGCTGACGGCGCCGCCCACCTCGGCCTCAGAAGCCTCCTGCTGACACACCCGCCATGCCTTCGCCCGTCCCCCATCCCTGCCTCAATTTCGCACGCTCGTGCGAACTGATTCGTTTCCCTCTTCCCTGAGCCCAAGGAGCCCTGCCATGACCATCCTGCTGATCCTGAGCCTGCTGACCGGCGGCGCGCTGTGGCGTGCCTGGGCGTCGTGGCGCCGGCTGCTGCGCATGCTGCCGCGCCACAACCGCGACATGGTGCTGTTCTGAGCGACGGCGCGTGCATCGCATGCGCCATCCCGTCAAGCCTCCGCCGGGCCGCCTGGTCACGGGATATGCCCGGAGTGGCGATGTGATGGGGCCTCCTTACACTCCCTGGCTTGTCCCGTTGAGGAAAGTCCATGGCGTGGTTGATGCGCTGGCGGCCCGTGACCGTCGGCCCCGAGAAGGCGATTGCCCCCGATGAACGCCTGTCCTGGCCGCAGACCGCGGCGCTCGGCCTGCAACATGTGATCGCCATGTTCGGTGCCACCGTGCTGGCGCCGCTGCTGATGGGCTTCGATCCCAACGTCGCCGTGCTGATGAGCGGCGTGGGCACGCTGCTGTTCTTCTTCCTGACCGGTGGCCGGGTGCCGAGCTACCTGGGCTCGAGCTTCGCGTTCATCGGCGTCGTCATCGCCGCGACCGGGTACGCCGGCAGCGGCCCCAATCCCAACCTGCCCCTGGCGCTGGGCGGCATCGTCGCCTGCGGCGTGCTGTACACGGCGATCGGCCTGCTGGTCTCGGCCACCGGCAGCGGCTGGGTCGAGCGACTGATGCCGCCGGTGGTGACCGGCGCGGTGGTGGCGGTGATCGGCCTGAACCTGGCGGCGGTCCCGATCAAGAACATGGCGCCGACGCCCTTCGACGCCTGGATGCAGGCCGCGACCTTCCTCAGCGTCGCGCTGGTGGCGGTGCATGCGCGCGGCATGCTGCAGCGGCTGCTGATCCTGGCCGGCCTGGTCCAGGCCAGCCTGATCTACGCGCTGCTGACCAACGGCTTCGGCCTGGGCACGCCCATCGATCTCAGCAAGGTCGCGGCCGCGCCGTGGTTCGGGCTGCCGAGCTTCCATGCGCCGGTCTTCGACGGCGCGGCGATGCTGATGATCGCGCCGGTGGCGCTGATCCTGGTGGCCGAGAACCTGGGCCACCTGAAGGCCGTGGGCGCGATGACCGGGCGCGACATGTCGCCCTTCCTGGGCCGCGCCTTTGTCGGTGACGGCCTGGCGACCATCGCCAGCGGTGCGGTCGGCGGTACCGGCGTCACCACCTACGCCGAGAACATCGGCGTCATGGCCGCGACCCGCATCTACTCGACTGCCGTCTTCGTCTTCGCCGCGCTGATGGCGCTGGTGCTGGGTTTCTCGCCGAAGTTCGGCGCGCTGATCCAGGCCATCCCGCTCGCGGTGATGGGCGGCGTCAGCATCGTCGTGTTCGGCCTGATCGCGATCGCTGGCGCCCGGATCTGGGTCGACCATCAGGTCGATTTCCGCGACCCGCGCAACCTGATGGTGGCGGCCATCACGCTGGTGATCGGCACCGGCGACTTCACCTTGAAAATGGGTGGGTTTACCCTGGGTGGCATCGGAACTGCCACCTTCGGCGCGATCCTGCTGCATGCGCTGCTGCGGCGAGGCCGCACGGACTGACCCCACGCCGCGTGCGCGGGCGCCGACTCGTGCAGGCTTCACGGGAACCCGGGGATCGGCGCTCAAGTCACGAGACCTACCACTCGACATCAGCACGATGAGCATGCTTGGGGTGTTGCGAGCAACGGAGCAAGCGAGGACGGCCACCGGCCGGGCCGGCGCACGCCCACGCGCGCGCGCGCCAGAATGGGCCGCCGCGCTCCTGGCGCTCGCCTTGAGCCTGGCGATGCCGCTGCTGAGCGGCTGTGGGCCGCAGGGCGGCGTCGACACCCGCGACGCGGCGGCCTCCGCCACCGGCGTCCAGGACCGGGCGCTGCAGGCCGAGCTCGAGCAGCAGGAACGCATCGCCTCGGCGCACCCGCGCGAGCACCTGCGCGAGCTGCAGGCGATCGAATCCCGTGCCGCGCCGGGCAGCGCCGAGCGGCTGGAAGCCCTGAGCCAGCGCGCCGCGCTGCTCGCCCAGCTGCGGGACCGCAGCGGCCACGAGGCCGCGGTGGAAGCGCTGAAGGCCTGGCCGGAGAGCTCGCCGGTGCGCGCGCAGATTCCACTGGCCCTGATGCTGGCGCGGGCGCAATGGCTCAAGGCCAATGGCGAACTGGGCGCCGGCGTGCGCCTGCTGGGCGGCCTCGCCGACATGGACGCGGCCCAGGCCGACCGCCGGATGCTGTGGCGCGCGACCGAGCTGCGCGCCTACATGCAGGGGGACTACGGCGAGGTCGACGCGGCGGTCGAAAGCGGCCTGAAGGCGCTGGAGCAGGCGCGCGCGATGGGCTCGCGCTGGCGGGCCGCCACCAACGACGCCACGCTCGCCTTCAACTACTTCCGCAGTCAGCAGTTCGACCATGCCCTGCGTGCCGCGCGCGAGGCGCTCGAGACGGCGCAGCAGGACCCGGATCCGGTGCTGATGTACTCGGTCTACACCATCCTGGGCATCGTCCACTCGCAGGACGAGGACCCGCGGCTGAGCCAGCAGGCCCGCGAGCAGGCGCTGCAATACGCCCGCGAGGCGCAGGCGCCCGGCCTGCAGGCGCTCGCGCTGGGCAACCTGGCCGACTACGAACTGCGCAGCGGCAACTACGCCCGGGCGCTGGAGCTGTCGACGCAAAGCCTGGCGCTGGCGCATGAGGGCGGCGAGATCTCGACCGAGATCCTGGCGCGCCACAACATGGGCATCGCCAAGATCGGGCTGAAGCGGCTGGACGAGGGCAAGCGCGACGTGCTGCAGGCCATCACGATGGACGCGCAGCGCGAGGCCGGCAGCTACACCGCCGAGGCCTGGCTGGAGCTGGGCGGCTACCTGGAGAAGGTCGACGACCTGCCCGGCGCGGTCGACGCCTACCACCGCGCGCGCAAGGAGTTCGACGCGGTGCTGCGCGACGAGACCCGCAAGGCGGTGCTCGAGGCGCAGGCGCGCTTCGAGGACCAGCAGCGCCAGCGCGAGATCCGGCTGCTCAACCAGGACAACAGCCTCAAGGCCGAGCAGATCCGCACCCGCGACCTGCAGCTCAAGCTCTGGGCGGAGGTCGGTGGCTGCGTGCTGCTCTCGGGCGCCTTGCTGGCGCTGGCCTACCGGCGCATCCGGCGTACCAACGCCGCGCTCGCGCAGACCAACGAATCGCTGCGCGTGCAGAGCGAGCGCGACCCGCTGACCGGGCTCGCGAACCGGCGCCATTTCCAGCAGGCCATCGCGCAGCGCACGCGCGAAGGCGGCCTGCGCGGCAGCCTGTTCCTGATCGACATCGACCACTTCAAGCGCATCAACGACCAGTGGGGCCATGCGGCCGGCGACACCGTGCTGGTCGAGGTTGCGCGGCGCCTGAGCAGCGTGCTGCGCGAGCAGGACCTGGTCGTGCGCTGGGGCGGCGAGGAGTTCCTGATCCTGGTGAACTCCGAGGCCACGGAGGATGCGCGCCAACTGGGCCAGCGCCTGCTCGACCAGATCGGCGGGCAGCCGGTCGACCACGGGCCGCTACGCATCCCGATCAGCGCGTCGATCGGCTTCGCCAGCTTCCCGATGGCGCCGCAGGACCTGACGCTCGAATGGGAGCGGGCGATCGACCTGGTCGACACCGTGATGTACATGGCCAAGGCGCATGGCCGCAACAAGGCCTACGGCGTGGCGGCGATGCAGGCCCGCGACCGCGACCAGCTGCTGGCCCTGGCCGGCCGCATCGAGGCCGCCTGGCACCAGGGCCAGGTGCAGCTGGTCAGCCTGCTCGGCCCGGTGCAGGAGGGGCGCGCATGATCCGGCCGCTCGCCGCCGTCGTGAAGGCCACGCTGCTGGCCATGCTGCTGAGCGGCGCGGCCGCGTGGGCGGCGATCCCCGACCGTGCGCTGGACGCGCAGCTCGTGCAACTGGACCGCTACGGCTACAACGAGCCGGAGAAGGCCGCGCAGCAGCTGCGCGCGCTGGCGGCGGACCCGGCGCACGCCGGTCAACGCCTGCACCTCGACTACGCGCTCGGCCGCAACGCCGTCTACGCCGGGCATCCGGAGACGGTGCGCCGCATCGCGGCGGACCTGGAGCAGCGGCCCGGCGGCCAGCCACTGGCGCGCATGCTGCTGGCCGAGCTGCAGGACCGACAGGGCCAGACCGGCCGCTCGGGCGACATGGCGCGGCAGGCGCTCGAGGCCCTGTCGCCGCCCTGCCCGTCGCAGGCGGCGCAGGCGGTGCCGCCCAACTGCGACGCGCGCGTCGCGCTGCAGGCCCTGCGGCTGATCGCGCGCGCGCAGGGCGCGCGGGGCGAGTACGCCTTCGCCGACACCTCGCTGCGCCGCGCGCTGGCGCTGGCGCAGGCGCTGCAGGACCACACCGCGACCGGCGCGATGATGGGCTCGCTCGCGGTGAACAGCCAGGTCCGCGACGAGACCGCGGCCGCGCAGCAGTGGATGACGCAGGCCTGGCAGATGGCGCAGGGCGATGCGTCCGCGATGAGCCGGGCGAAGATGGTCGAGTCCATGGTCGCGTCGCGACGCGGCGATCGCAACCAGCAGCTGGCGGCGCTCGAGGATGCGCTGCGGCTGGCCCAGCAGTCGGGCGGACGGCGCGACGTCGCGCTGCTGCAGAACAACCTGCTCGACGCCTACATCCACACCGACCAGGCCGCCAAGGCGGTGCAGCTGGCGCGGCTGGCGCTGCCGGTGGTGCAGTCCTACAACGACCAGACGGTCGAGCGCACGTTGCGCCACAACCTGTCGGTCGCGCTGGTGCTGCAGCGCCAGTTCGAGCCGGCGCGGCGCGAGGTCGCGCGGGTGCTCGAGCTGGCGCAGGGCGACTTCGATCCGGTGCGCCGCGCGCTGCAGCTGCGCGAGCTCGGCGAGGCCTACGCCAAGGTCGGGCAGTGGAAGGAGGCGCTGCGGCTCTATCACGAGGAGCGCGCGCTGAGCGCGGAGACGGCCCGGCGCAACCGCGACTCCGCGCTGCAGCAGCTGCGGCTCAAGTACGACAGCGAGGCCAGGCAGCGCGACCTGGAGCTGCTGCGCCGCGAGCAGACGCTCAAGGACCGCGAGCTCGGCAACCGGCGGCTGGCGCAGTACGTCGGCGTCGGGCTGGCGGCGCTGCTGGGGCTGTCGCTGATCCTGATGGGCGTGATGCTGGCGCGCGTGCGCGAGGCCAACCGCAGGCTCAAGGCCAACCAGAGCCTGCTGCGCGCCCAGAGCGAGCGCGACCCGCTGACGGACCTGGCCAACCGGCGCCACTTCCTCGCGGTCATGGACCGCCATGCCAAGGACGTGTTCACCGGCGCGCTGCTGATGATCGACATCGATCACTTCAAGCATGTCAACGACCGCCACGGCCACGCGGCCGGCGACGCGGTGATCGTCGAGGTCTCGCGGCGCATCGCGCAGGCGGTGCGGGCGGAGGACCTGGTGGTGCGCTGGGGCGGCGAGGAGTTCCTGGTCTTCGCCCGCAACGTGGCGCCGGACCAGTTGCAGCTGCTGGCCGAGCGCATCCTCTTCATCGTCGGCGAGCAGCCGGTGCAGACCGCGGCCGGCGCGCTGCGGGTGACCTGCTCGATCGGCTTCGCGCATTTCCCGCTGCCGCCGGCCCAGCTCGCCCTGCATTGGGAACAGGCCGTCAACTGGGCGGACATGGCGCTCTACACGGCCAAGTCGCAGGGCCGCAATCGCGCGCGCGGCATCGTGACCGTCGAGGCCGGCGACGCGCAGGCGCTGATCCAGATCGAGGCCGACTTCGATGCCGCCTGCAGCTCCGAGCGGGTGCAGCTGCAGACCCTCCTCGGTCCGGAGCCGCCCGGGTTGCCGGATTCGACGGCGTCGGTGGAGTCGGCGGACTAGCCGGGCGGGACGGACATCCCCGCCGCATCACGATCGCATCGCCGCCGACGACCCGCATCGAGATCACCACGAGGAGACGTTCCATGAGCCTGAACCGTCGCGCGTTGCTCGCGCTGTCCTCCGCGGCCTGTCTGCCGGGCCTGGCCCGCGCCCAGCAGGGCTGGCCTGTGCGGCCGCTGCGCATCGTCGTGCCCTTCCCGCCGGCCGGCACCACCGACCTGCTGGCCCGCGCGATGGCGCCCGAGCTGCAGAAGGCGCTGGGCCAGCCGGTGATCGTCGAGAACAAACCCGGCGCGGGCGGCAACACCGGCTCGGCCGAGGTGGCGCATGCGACCGACGGGCACACGCTGCTGATGGGCACCGTGGGCACGCACGCGATCAATGCCTCGCTCTATCCCAAGATGCCCTTCGACCCGGTCAAGGACTTCGCGCCGGTCACGCTGGTCGCCGCGGTGCCCAATGTGCTGGTGCTGAATCCGGCCAACGCGCAGAAGTACGGCATCCAGAGCGTCGCCGACCTGGTGCGCGTGGCCAGGGCTCAGCCGGGCAAGCTCAACATGTGCTCGAGCGGCAACGGCACGTCGATCCACCTGGCGGGTGAGCTGTTCAAGAGCCTGACGGCCACCTACATGATCCATTTCCCGTATCGCGGCTCGGGACCGGCGCTGCTGGACCTGATGGGCGGGAACATGGACCTGATGTTCGACAACCTGCCTTCGGCGTTGCCGCACATCCGGTCGGGCAAGCTCAAGGCGCTCGCGGTCACGAGCGCGCGCCGCAGCGAGGCGCTGCCCGAGCTGCCCACGATCGCGGAGAGCGGCGTGCCGGAGCTCAAGGCCTTCGAGGCCTCGTCCTGGTTCGGGTTGCTGGCGCCGGTGGCGCAGCCGGCGGATCAGGTCGCGCGGGTGCAGCGTGAAGCCGCGAAGGCGCTGGCGACGCCGGCGATCCGGGAGCGCCTGGCGTCGCAGGGCGCGGTGCCGGGCGGCGGCACCAGCGCGGAGTTCGCCGCGCTCATGGCGAGCGAGACCGCCAAGTGGGCCAAGGTGGTGAAGGTCTCGGGCGCCAAAGTGGATTGACACCCGGATCGGTGAGCTTCAGATCTTGAAGTCGTAATCGATCGTCAGCGGCGCGTGGTCGCTGAAGCGCTGGTCGAGGTAGATGGCCTCGCGGGTGGCCAGGTGCGCCATGCCGGGCGTGGCGAGGTGGTAGTCCAGGCGCCAGCCCACATTCTTCGCCCAGGCCTGGCCGCGGTTGCTCCACCACGTGTACTGGTCGGGCTTGTCGTTGAGCACGCGGAAGACGTCCACCAGCCCGACGTCCTGCTCCAGCAGCTTGGTCATCCAGGCCCGTTCCTCGGGCAGGAAGCCGCTGTTCTTCTGGTTGCCCTTCCAGTTCTTGAGGTCGATCTCCTTGTGGGCAATGTTGACGTCGGCCACCAGGATGAACTCGCGTTCGGCGCGCAGTGCCATCAGGTAGGGATACATCTCCGCGAGGAAGCGGAACTTCGCGGCCTGGCGTTCCTCGCCGCTGGAGCCGCTCGGGAAATAGCAGCTGATCAGGCTCAGCTTGCGGCCGGGCTTGTCGAAGCGCTTCTCGACCCAGCGGCCTTCCAGGTCGAACTCCGAGCTGCCGAAGCCGACGATGACATCGCTGGGCGTTTCCTTCGTGTAGAGCCCCACCCCGGAGTAGCCCTTCTTCTGGGCGTAATGGAAGTGGCCGCTGAGGGTGTCGTAGCCGGCGAACTGCGACTCGACGACGTCGGCCTGCGCCTTCAGTTCCTGGACGCCGACCACGTCGGCCTGCTGCGGCGGCAGCCAGTCGAACACGCCCTTGGTGGCGGCGGAGCGGATGCCATTGAGGTTGAGGGTGATGAAGCGCATGGAGGGGCCCCTGGAAGAGGGCGGCAGTATCGCAAAGCCGCCTGCCAAAGATGACAGCAGCCGCCCCACGCGTTCGCGAGGCCCGGGAGCTGCACCACATGGCGCGGTGAGCGTGCGCCGTCCACGCCCATTCGGGCGACACGCGAGCGGGTGCAGTGTTTGGACAACAGAAAACGCACCACCGAGGTGCGTGGGGTGACGTGTTTATGACGAACTTGCTAGATTCGCGTCCACCGCGCTACCCCGCACCCACATTTTTGCCAGCTGTGAACCCGGAGCACCCCTCGGGACACCGCCGGCCTCCCCCCGGTTTCCCCATCCTTCCCCCGGAGTTCCATCCATGAATCGATTCGCCACCCAGCGCGCTGCCGTCCCGGCCCTGCGCGAGGCCGCCGCGGCCGTGTCGCTGGCCCTGCTCGCCTGGCCCGCGCTGGCCCAGGACGCCACCGACGCGCCGGCCAAGGAGAAGGGCCAGCTGGAGACGGTGACCATCACCGCCGAGCGCCGGGTCGAGAACATCAAGGAAGTGCCGAACGCCGTCAGCAAGATCTCGGGCGAGAAGCTGGACGTGCTGAACTCCGGCGGTCAGGACGTGCGTTTCCTGTCGGGCCGCGTGCCCAGCCTGAACATCGAATCCTCGTTCGGCCGCGCCTTCCCGCGCTTCTACATCCGCGGCTACGGCAACACCGACTTCCGCCTGAACGCATCGCAGCCGGTCTCGCTGGTCTATGACGACGTGGTCCAGGAGAACCCGATCCTCAAGGGATTCCCCGCCTTCGACCTGGCCGCCGTTGAAGTGGTGGCCGGTCCGCAGGGCACGCTCTACGGCCGCAACACGCCGGCCGGCGTGGTCAAGTTCGATTCGGTGAAGCCCTCGCAGCGCCAGGAAGGCTACCTGAACGTCTCCTACGGCAACTACGGCACGATGAGCCTGGAAGGCGCCGCCAACGTGCCGCTGACCGGCGACTGGGCCGCCCGCATCTCGGCGCAGATCCAGCACCGCGACGACTGGGTCAAGAACCAGGTCCCGACCGGCAAGACCGGCGAGCTCGAGGGCTACGACGACCGCGCCCTGCGCGTGCAGGCGCTGTACCAGCCGCACAAGGACTTCAGCGCGCTGTTCAACTTCCACGGCCGCGACCTGAAGGGCAGCGCGCGCGTGTTCCGCGCCTCGATCATCAAGCCCGGCACCAACGACCTGGTCGACGGCTTCGATCCCGAGAAGTCCTACACCGACGGCGTCAACGAGCAGACGCTGCACGCCACCGGTGGCAGCGCCCGCCTGCGCTGGGGCCTGGGTCAGATCAACCTGTACTCGATCACCGGCTACGAGTCGGTGCGCCCGTTCAGCCGCGGCGACGTGGACGGCGGCTATCTCTATGGCGGCACCAAGCCGTTCACGCAGGAAGGCCAGGCCGGCTTCCCGGCCGAGTCCTCCAGCTCGATGAGCGGCCACCGCCAGGTCACGCAGGAGTTCCGCGTCGAATCCGCCACGCCGGGTCCGCTGCGCTGGCAGGGCGGCCTGTACTTCTTCGACGAGCGCTACACCGCCCGCAGCACCGACTACACGACCTCGACCGGCCTGGCCGCCGGCTACGTCGACACCTACCAGAAGAACACCGCGTGGGCGGCGTTCGGCTCGGTGAACTATGCGGTCACGCAGGACTTCTCGCTGCGTGGCGGCCTGCGCTACACGCATGACAAGAAGGACGTCAACGTCAGCAGCAGCTACACCGACCTGAACACCAGCACCGGCGTGTCGGCCAACACCGCCGACAAGAAGTGGAACTGGGACGTCTCGGGCACCTACGCGCTGACCAAGGAAACCAACCTGTACGCCCGCGTGGCCACCGGCTTCCGCGCCTCGTCGGTACAAGGTGCGTCACGTTTCGCCGGCCAGTCGCAGGCGACGCCGGAAAACGTCACTTCCTATGAGGTCGGCGTCAAGTCGGACTTCTGGGATCGTCGCGCGCGCCTGTCGGCCAGCGCCTTCACCTACACCGTCAAGGACCTGCAGCTGACCGCCGTCGGCGGTCAGAGCAACGCCAACCGCCTGCTGAATGCGAAGAAGGCCACCGGCAACGGCGTCGAGCTGAATCTGGAACTGCTGCCGGTCGACCAGTTGCTGATCACCCTCGGCGGCAGCCTGAACAACACCAAGATCAAGGACCCGAGCCTGTCGCTGCCCGCTTGCGGCGGCGGTTGCACGATGACCGATCCGCTGGTGGCCGGTTCGACGACCAACTACAGCATCGACGGCAATCCGCTGCCGAACGCGCCCAAGTGGGTCGCCAACCTGACCGCGCGCTACGCCTTCCCGACCGCGGCCGGCAACGAGTTCTACATCTACACCGACTGGGCCTACCGCTCCAAGGTCAACTTCTTCCTGTACGAGGCCAAGGAGTTCACCGGCAAGGCGCTGACGGAAGGCGGCCTGCGCGGCGGCTACATCTGGAACAACGGCAAGTACGAGGCGGCGATCTTCGTCCGCAACATCACGAACCAGATCCGCATCACCGGCGCGATCGACTTCAACAACAACACGGGCTTCATCAACGACCCGCGGACCTACGGCGTGCAGTTCAAGGCGATCTTCTGATCGGCTGAACGACGCAGCGCAGCGGCTTCGGCCGCGCGCCTTGCAAGAAGCAGGCCCGCTCCGGCGACGGAGCGGGCCTTCTTTTTGCTTGGTATGCCTGGATTCCAGCGACAGCGTGTCCTGTGAAGCGCCCGGGCAGCGCAGAACCCCGGTCCTACAATTCCGCCCCACTTTCACTGTCACGTCTCGACGTCGCGCCCGCCATGACCACCGCCGCTCCCCAGGACGCCCTGGCCCAGGAATTCGTCGCCTTCGCCGTGGACACCGGCGTGCTGCGCTTCGGCGAGTTCAAGACCAAGGCGGGCCGCCTCAGCCCGTATTTCTTCAACGCCGGCCTGTTCGACGACGGCCTGAAAGTAGGCCGCCTGGCCCAGTTCTACGCGCAGCGGCTGCTGGACTCGGGCCTGGCCTTCGACATGATCTTCGGCCCCGCCTACAAGGGCATCACGCTGGCCGCGGCCGTCGCCATCGAGCTGGCGCGCCTGGGCCACAACAAGCCCTTCGCCTACAACCGCAAGGAAGCCAAGGACCATGGCGAGGGCGGCACGCTGGTCGGCGCCAAGGTGCAGGGCCGGGTGCTGATCATCGATGACGTGATCTCGGCCGGCACCTCGGTGCGCGAATCCATCGCGATGATCCAGGCCGCGGGCGCCACGCCCTGCGGCGTGACGATCGCGCTGGACCGCCAGGAGAAGGCCGCCGAGAACGGGCAGGACCTGCCATGGTCGGCGGTACAGTACGTGCGCGACCAGCTGAAGCTGCCGGTGGTCGCGATTGCAGGGCTGTCCGACCTGCTCCAGTATCTGCAGACGACCAGCAGTACCGCCGTCTCCGCGCACGCGGCGGCGGTCCATGCCTACCGCGATCGCTACGGAGTCTGATGCGTCCTTCCATCTCACGCCGCCTGCTGTCCCGACCGGCCGCGCCCGCGGCGCTCGTTGGCGCCCTGATGCTGGGCGGCGGCCTCGCGGGTCCGGTCCTGGCACAGACCAAGGCGCCGTCGTCGCCGACCATCTACACCTGCACGACGCCCGATGGCCGCCGGCTGACCTCCGACCGGCCGATCCCCGAGTGCCAGACGCGCGAGCAGCGCCTGTTGAATTCCGATGGCTCGGTGCGGCGGATGGTGCCGCCGGCGATGTCGCCCGAGGAGCAGGCCTCCGCCGAGCAGCGCCGACGCGCCGAGGAAGTGCAGCGCTCCGCGCAGCAGGACGCGGTCCGGCGCGACCGCAACCTGCTGCAGCGCTACGCTGACCAGGCCGCGCACCAGAAGGCACGCGAGGCCGCGCTCGACGACGTCCGCGAGGCGATGCGGCAGTCCGAGAAGCGTCTGCAGGCGCTCGCCATCGAGCGCAAGCCGCTGCTGGACGAGGCCGAGTTCTACAAGGGCAAGCGGGTGCCTTTCAAACTGCAGCATCAGCTCGAGGCCAATGAAGCCGCGGCGGCCGCGCAGCGCGAATCGATCGAGAACCAGAAAGCCGAGATCGGCCGCGTGAACAAGTTCTATGACGATGAACTGTCCCGCCTGAAGCGGCTGTGGGCCGGCGCTGCGCCGGGCTCGCTGGAAAAAGCGGCGCCGCAGGCGCCGTCCGCCAGCGGGCGCTGACAGCGTTGACGCCAAAAAAGAACGCCGGTGGATCGCTCCACCGGCGTTCTGCCTTTCAGGGGCCTGATCAGGCGCCGAGCTTCTTCTTCAGCAGCTCGTTCACGGCGGCCGGATTGGCCTTGCCCTTGGTCGCCTTCATCGCCTGGCCGACCAGCGCGTTGAAGGCCTTCTCCTTGCCGGCGCGGAATTCCTCGACCGACTTGGCGTTGGCCGCCAGCACCTCGTCCAGGATGCGCTCGAGCTCGCCGGTGTCGCTCATCTGCTTGAGGCCCTTGGCTTCGATCAGCGCGTCGACGTCCTGGCCTTCGCCGGTCCACAGCGCCTCGAAGACCTGCTTCGCCGCGTTGTTGGAGATCGTGCCGTCCTGGATGCGCTTGATCAGCGCGGCCAGCAGCGCCGGCGTCACCGGGGCGTCGTCGATGGCGCGCTCCTCGGTGTTGAGGCGCCGCGAGATCTCGCCCATCACCCAGTTGGCCACCAGCTTGGGCGCGCCGCAGGCCTCCCGCGCGGCCTCGTAGAAGCGGGCCGTCGCCAGGCTCTGTGTCATCATCGTCGCGTCGTAGGCCGGCAGGCCGTCGACCTCCTGGAAGCGCGCGGCCATCACCGACGGCAGCTCCGGCATCTCGCCGCGCACGCGCTCGACCCAGTCGGCGCCGATCATCAGCGGCGGCAGGTCCGGATCCGGGAAGTAGCGGTAATCGGCCGCATCCTCCTTGGTCCGCATCGCGCGGGTCTCGCCGGTGTCCGGGTTGTAGAGCACCGTTGCCTGCTGGATCTCCAGGCCGTCCTCGATCTGGTCGATCTGCCAGTTGACCTCGTAGTTCACCGCGTCGACGAGATAGCGGAAGCTGTTCAGGTTCTTGATCTCGCGCCGCGTGCCGAAGGGCTCGCCGGGCTTGCGCACCGAGACGTTGACGTCGCAGCGGAACGAGCCCTCCTGCATGTTGCCGTCGCAGATGCCCAGCCACATCACCAGCGCGTGCAGCGTCTTGGCGTACTCGACGGCTTCGGCGCCGGAGCGCATCTCGGGCTCGGACACGATCTCCAGCAGCGGTGTGCCGGCGCGGTTCAGGTCGATGCCCGACTGGCCGTGGTAGTCCTCGTGCAGGCTCTTGCCGGCGTCCTCCTCGAGGTGGGCGCGCGTCAGCTTCACGACCTTCTTCTCGTCGCCGACGAAGAACTCGATCTGGCCGCCCTGCACGACGGGGATCTCGTACTGGCTGATCTGGTAGCCCTTGGGCAGGTCGGGATAGAAGTAGTTCTTGCGGGCGAAGATGGACAGCGGCGCCACCTTCGCGCCGACCGCCAGGCCGAAGCGGATCGCGCGCTCGACGGCGCCGCGGTTCAGCACCGGCAGCGTGCCCGGCAGCGCCAGGTCCACCGCGCTGGCCTGCGTGTTGGGCGCCGCGCCGAATGCGGTCGACGAACCGCTGAAGATCTTCGAGACGGTCGAGAGTTGGACGTGGTTCTCCAGGCCGATGACGACCTCGTAGCCCCGCACCAGTTGGCTGTTCTTGCTCATCGCTTGCTCGTTGTCCTTACACGCCCGCCGGGGTCTGGCGGTGCCAGTCGGTAGCCTGCTGCAGCGCATGGGCGGCGTGCAGCAGCGTGCCTTCCTGGAAGTAGTTGCCCAGCAGCTGCAGGCCCACGGGCATGCCGCCCTCGCCCAGCCCCACCGGCACGCTCATGCCGGGCAGACCGGCCAGCGAGCCCGGCAGCGTGAAGATGTCGGCCAGGTAGACCTTGACCGGATCGTCCGCGCCTTCGCCCTGCTTCCAGGCCACCGTCGGCGCCACCGGCCCGGCGATCAGGTCGCACTGCTGGAAGGCCTGCTGGAAATCGTCCGCGATCATGCGGCGCAGCTTCTGCGCCTGCAGGTAGTACGCGTCGTAGTAGCCATGCGAGAGCACGTAGCTGCCGATCATGATCCGGCGCTTGACCTCGGCGCCGAAGCCCTCGGCGCGGGTCTTCTCGTACATGTCGATCAGGTTGCTGTAGTCCTTGGCGCGGTGTCCGAACTTCACGCCGTCGAAGCGCGAGAGGTTGGAGCTCGCCTCGGCCGGGGCAATGATGTAGTAGACCGGGATGGCCAGTTCGGTGCGCGGCAGCGAGACGTCGACCAGCGTCGCGCCCAGCTTCTCCAGCTCCGCCAGGCCGGCGCGCACGGCGCCGTTCACGTCGGACGAGAGGGCGGCCGGGAAGAACTCCTTGGGCAGGCCGATGCGCAGGCCCTTGAGCGGCTGCGCGGCGGTCGCGCCCTCGCGGGCGGCCAGCATGCGCGCATGGAAGTCCTGCGGCGGCTGCTGGACGCTGGTGGCGTCGCGCTCGTCGAAGCCGCTCATCGCCGAGAGCAGCAGCGCGCAGTCCTCGGCGGAGCGCGCCATCACGCCGGCCTGGTCCAGGCTGGACGCGAAGGCGATCATCCCGTAGCGCGAGCACACGCCGTAAGTCGGCTTGATGCCGGTGATGCCGGAGAAGCTGGCCGGCTGGCGGATCGAGCCGCCGGTGTCGGTGCCGGTCGTGGCCGGCACCAGGCCCGCCGCCACCGCGACCGCCGAGCCGCCCGACGAGCCACCCGGCACGCGCGTGCGGTCCCAGGGGTTCAGCGCCTTGAAGTAGGCGCTGTTCTCGGTGGCCGAGCCCATCGCGAACTCGTCGCAGTTGAGCTTGCCCAGCGACACGGTGCCGGCGGCGTTGAGCCGCTCGACCACGGTGGCGTCGAACGGGCTCAGGTAGCCGGCCAGCATCTTCGAGCCGGCCGTGGTCGGCATGTCGCGGGTGACGAAGATGTCCTTGTGCGCCAGCGGCACGCCGATCAGCGCGCCGGCCTCGCCGGCGGCCAAGCGCGCGTCGGCGTCCTTGGCGCGGGCGAGGGCGTAATCCGGGTCCACGTGCAGGAAGGCGCCGAGATCCTTCGCCGCGGCAACACGCGCAAGCAGATGTTGCGTCAGTTCGGTGCTGGAGACCGTCTTGGCGCGCAAGGCGCGGCCGAGCTCGGCGACGCCGAGTTGATGCAGGGGGGCGGTCATTCGATGACTTTCGGGACCAGGAACAGGCCGTCCTCGACGGCGGGAGCGCTGCGCTGGTTGAGCGCGCGCTGGTCGGTTTCGGTGACGCGGTCCTCGCGCAGCCGCAGGGCCACTTCCTGGACCGCCGACAGCGGCGTGTAGAGGGGATCGACGCCGCTGGTGTCGACCGCGCTCATCTGCTCGACGATCGAGAAGAAGCCGTTGAGCTGCGGCAGCAGCGCGGCCTGTTCGTCGCCGGAAAGTTCCAGCCGGGCCAGTTTGGCGATCCGGCTGACATCGTCGTGGGTGAGTGCCATGGGAATGTGCTCGAGGGCCGGTCCGGACCAGCGGTCCGCCGGGCGCGCGAAACATTCGCCGAACGCTGACGGAAGCCTTGCAGACGGGCCAAACCAAGGGGTGATCAGTTATTATCCCCGCTTATCTCCATGGCGCCGGGGCTGCTTCTGCAGCCTCGTTGCTTATGGCAAGGAATTTCGCTCGCGCGGACGCCGCCGGTCCGCGCGGTTACCCGACAAGAACCGCCCCGAATCGCAGCCGCCCGGACAGAACGCAGACGAACGCCGCCTGATGCCGTCGAATGCCGCCGATTGCGTGTGGTTCGACATGGACTGGCGGCTCCAGGTGCCGAAGCGTCCTGTCCTGGCCTTGCCCACACACATGCTCGCCTCACTGCGCCGCTACTTCTCCACCGACCTCGCCATCGACCTGGGCACCGCCAACACGCTGATCTATGTCCGCGGAAAAGGCGTCGTGCTGGACGAACCGTCCGTCGTCGCCATCCGTCATGAAGGCGGTCCCAATGGCAAGAAGACGATCCAGGCCGTCGGCCACGAAGCCAAGGCCATGCTGGGCAAGGTGCCCGGCAACATCGAGGCGATCCGCCCGATGAAGGACGGCGTGATCGCCGACTTCGTGGTCACCGAGCAGATGATCAAGCAGTTCATCAAGATGGTGCACGACACCAAGCTGCTGCGTCCCTCGCCCCGGATCATCATCTGCGTCCCCTGCGGCTCCACGCAGGTCGAGAAGCGCGCGATCCGCGACGCCGCGCTGGGCGCCGGCGCCTCGGAGGTCTACCTGATCGAGGAACCGATGGCCGCCGCGATCGGCGCCGGCCTGCCGGTGTCGGAAGCGTCGGGCTCGATGGTCATCGACATCGGCGGCGGCACGACCGAAGTGGGCGTGATCTCGCTGGGCGGCATGGTCTACAAGGGCTCGGTCCGCGTCGGCGGCGACAAGTTCGACGAGGCCATCATCAACTACATCCGCCGCAACTACGGCATGTTGATCGGCGAGCCGACCGCGGAAGCGATCAAGAAGAACATCGGCTCGGCCTTCCCGGGCTCCGAGGTCAAGGAGATGGAGGTCAAGGGCCGCAACCTGAGCGAAGGCGTGCCGCGCAGCTTCACGATCTCGAGCAACGAGATCCTGGAAGCGCTGACCGATCCGCTCAACCAGATCGTCTCGGCGGTGAAGAACGCGCTGGAGCAGACCCCGCCGGAACTGGGCGCCGACATCGCCGAGCGCGGCATGATGCTGACCGGCGGCGGCGCGCTGCTGCGCGACCTGGACCGCCTGCTGGCCGAGGAAACCGGCCTGCCGGTGCTCGTGGCCGAGGACCCGCTGACCTGCGTCGTGCGCGGCTGTGGCATGGCCCTGGAGCGCATGGAACGCCTCGGTTCGATCTTCACGAACGAGTAAGCCGGCCTACTGCGCGGGCGCCAGGCGTCGTTGGGCGGTGCTCGGAATCCTCACGTACAGGAAGTACGCTCCGGTTCCTCCGCTCCGTCCGCCTAGCCTGACACCCGCTCGCTACGGCCGATACGTTGTCAACCAGCGTTGTCGTCGGTCTTTCTGAAAGTCTGAGATCCCTGTCATGCCTCTGGGCACTCTGGATCGCAATCCGCCGCCGCTGTTCCGTGAAGGCCCGTCCGCGCTGACGAAGCTGGCCTTCTGCGCCGCGCTGGCAGTATTCCTCATGGTGGCGGACTCCCGCTTCCAGTTGACCGCACCCGCACGGGCCGGCCTCGCGCTCGCGCTGCATCCGCTGCAGCGCGCGCTGCTGGCGCCGGTCGACGCCTGGGAACAGGCCGGTGACTACGCCCGCGGCATGGAAAAAGCCACCGAGGCCGAGAACCAGGCGCGCCAGCAACTGGCCTCGCAGGCGGTGATCCTCAGCCGCGCGGCGCAGCTCCAGGCCGAGAACACGCGGCTGCGCGCCCTGCTCGACCTGCGCGAGGCGCTGCCGGTGAAAGGCCTCGCCGCTGAAGTCCTCTACGAGGCGCCGGATCCCTTCTCGCGCCGCATCGTCATCGACCGCGGCAGCCACCGTGGCGTGCGCCTGGGCGCGCCGGTGGTCAACGACGCGGGTGTGCTCGGCCAGGTGACGCGGGTCTATCCGCTGTCGGCCGAGGTCACGCTGCTGACCGACCGCGAAGCCACCATCCCCGTCCTCAACACGCGCACCCAGCAGCGCGGCGTCGCCTACGGCGGCGAACGCGGCGTGATGGAGCTGCGCTTCATCGCCGCCAACGCCGACATCAAGCCCGGCGACGCGCTCGCGACCTCCGGCCTGGACGGTCTCTACCCGCCGGGCCTGCCGGTGGCGAAGGTCGCCGAGGTGGAGCGCCGCGGCGACACCAGCTTCGCCCGCGTCGGCCTGGCGCCGGTCGCGCAGCCGGACAGCGCCCGGCACGTGCTGGTGCTGGAGCCGCTGCAGGGCCAGGAGGACGCCCGCATCGAAGCCGCGCAGGAAACGGCCAGCGCCGCGAGCGCCGCCGCCGCCGAATCCGGCGCCAGGCCGCGTCGCGCCGCGTCCGCGCCCAAGGGAGGCCACCGATGATCATGCCGCGTGGCGCGAGCCAGCTGCTGCTGCCCGCCAACCCCCTGTTCATCGCCTTCAGCCTGGTCGTCGGCCTGCTGATCGACATGGTGCCCGTCGGCCGCCAGCCCTGGATGCCGGACGTGCTGGCGATCGTGCTGGTGTTCTGGAATGTCCACCAGCCCCGGCGTGTCGGCGTGGGCTGGGCCTTCGTCTTCGGCCTGATGATCGACGTCCACCATGGCGCACTGCTCGGCCAGCATGCGCTGGCCTACAGCCTGCTGGCCTTCGGCGCGGTCGCGCTGCATCGCCGGCTGCTCTGGTTCACGCTCGGCGCGCAGGCGCTCCACGTGCTGCCGCTGTTCGTGCTGGCCACCGCGATCGCGGTGATCGTGCGACTGGTCGTCGGCGGCATGTGGCCCGGCTGGAGCCTGGTGCTGGCGCCGGTGCTGCAGGCGGCACTGTGGCCGATCGCCGCGGCGCTGCTGCTCGCGCCCCAGCGTCGCGCGCCGGATCCCGACGCGCACCGCCCGCTCTGAGCGCGCCGAGGACGGGCCCGCGATGACGGTCATCAAGAACCTCCAGGCGGAGCTGAGCCGGTTCCGGCTGCGGCTGGTCGCCGCGGCGGTGTTCGTGCTGTTCTGCTTCGGCCTGCTGGTCGCCCGCCTCGTCTACCTGCAGATCACGCAGCACGACTCGCTGCTCGAGCGCGCCGAGACCAACCGCGTCACCGTGCTGCCGATCGTGCCGAACCGCGGCCTGATCGTCGACCGCAACGGCGTCGTGCTGGCGAGCAACTATTCCGCCTACACGCTGGAGATCACGCCGTCCAAGGTGCCGGACCTGGAGGCCACGATCGACGCGCTGACCGCCGTCATCGACATCCAGCCGCGCGACCGTCGCCGCTTCAAGCGGCTGATGGAGGAGAGCAAGAACTTCGAGTCGCTGCCCATCCGCACCAAGCTGACCGACACCGAGGTCGCGCGCTTCGCCGCGCAGCGCTTCCGCTTCCCCGGCGTGGACATCAAGGCGCGGCTGTTCCGCAACTATCCGCTGGGCGATGTCGGCGCGCACCTGCTGGGCTACATCGGCCGCATCAACCAGGTCGAGAAGAAGGCGATGGAGGACTGGTCCGAAGAGGACATCGCCAACTACCGCGGCACCGAATACATCGGCAAGCTGGGCCTGGAGCAGGCCTATGAGCGCGAGCTGCACGGCCAGACCGGCTTCGAGGAGATGGAGACCAGCGCCGGCGGCCGCGCCGTGCGCCGGCTGCGCAACCGCCCGCCGACGCCGGGCAACACGCTGCACCTGTCGATCGACATCAAGCTGCAGGCGCTGGTCGAGCGCCTCTATGGCGACCGGCGCGGCGCGCTGGTGGCGATGGATCCGCGCAACGGCGAGGTGCTGGCCTTCGTGTCCAAGCCGACCTTCGATCCCAACCTGTTCGTCGACGGCATCGACGCCGACAGCTGGAAGGACCTCAACGAGGACATCGACAAGCCGCTGCTGAACCGGGCGCTGCGCGGCACCTATCCGCCGGGGTCGACCTTCAAGCCCTACATGGCGATGGCGGCGCTCAACACCGGCAAGCGCGCGGCCAACGTGGTGGTGCAGGACAACCTGACCTACAGCTTCGGCGGTCGGACCTTCGGCAGCGCGACCGGCGACCGCGCCGGCCCCAAGGACATGCGGCTGGCGATCGTGACCTCGTCCAACGTCTACTTCTACTCGCTGGCCAACGAGATGGGCGTGGACATGATCCACGACCAGCTGGAGCCCTTCGGCTTCGGCCGCAAGACCGAGATCGACCTGCTGGGCGAGGTCACCGGCATCCTGCCCAGCACCGAGTGGAAGCGTCGCGCCTACAAGCGGCCCGAGCAGCAGAAGTGGTACGCCGGCGAGACGATCTCGCTGGGCATCGGCCAGGGCTACAACAACTTCACGATGCTGCAGCTGGCCACCGCGATGTCGACGCTTGCCAGCGGCGGCGAACGCTACCGGCCGCGGCTGGTGCGGGAGATCGAGGACGTCGTCAAGCACGTGCAGCGGCGCACCGCCAGCGACGCGCTGTCGCCACTCGCGCTGCGCAAGGCCGACGTCGACGTGATCCGCAACGCGATGCACGACGTGACGATGGAAGGCACCTCGCGGATGGTGTTCGCCGGCGCGCAGTACCAGAGCGCCGGCAAGACCGGCACGGCGCAGGCGGTGGGCCTGCGCGCCGGCCAGACCTACAGCAGCATCAAGGCGGACGAGCGCAAGCGCGACCACTCGCTGTACATCTCCTTCGCGCCGTACCAGGCACCGACGATCGCGCTGGCGCTGATCGTGGAGAACGCCGGCTTCGGCTCCGAGTCCGCGGCGCCGATCGCGCGACGCGTCTTCGATTACGTGCTGACCGGCACGTACCCGAGCGAAGAGGACATCGCCAAGGTGCGGGTCGGCCAGGTGGGCGCGCCGATCGGCACGCCGCGCCGCGTCGAGGACATCCCGCTGCCGGGCGCCGCGGCCAGCGCGCCGGACGCTTCGGCCTCCGCAGCGTCCGCGCCGGTGGCGGCCTCGGGTCCAGCCGGACCGACACCCAGACCCGCCGCTCCGGCCTCGGCCGTGCCTGCCGCGATACCGGGCTCCACGGCGGAACGCCGCCTCGCGCCGGTCGCGCCGCGCCCCAACCCGGGAGCCTCACGATGAGCGCCGTCTTCAGCAAACCCAGCCTGCTGCAGCGCGTGAAACCGCTGTTCCAGGGTTTCGACATTCCGTTGCTGCTGGCCATGGGCTGGCTGATGGGGCTGGGGCTGATGTGCATGTACTCGGCCGGCTACGACCATGGCACGCGTTTCGTCGATCACGCGCGGAACATGGTGCTGGCGATGGGCGTGCTGTTCGTGACCGCGCAGGTACCGCCGCAGCGCTTGATGCAGCTCGCGCTGCCGCTCTACGCCGTTGGTGTCACGCTGCTGGTGGCGGTCGCGCTGTTCGGCATCAGCAAGAAGGGCGCGACGCGCTGGCTGAACGTCGGCGTCGTGATCCAGCCCTCCGAGATGCTGAAGATCGCGGTGCCGCTGATGCTCGCCTGGTGGTTCCAGAAGCGCGAGGGCCAGCTGCGCCTGCCCGATTTCGTCGCCGCCTTCGTGCTGCTGGTGGTGCCGGTCGGCCTGATCGCGAAGCAGCCGGACCTGGGCACCTCGCTGCTGGTGCTGGGCGCGGGCCTGTACGTGATCTTCTTCGCCGGGCTGTCGTGGAAGCTGATCATTCCGGCGCTGGTGCTGGCCGGTGCGGGCATCACCGCGCTGGTCTTCAGCGAGGACCAGATCTGCCAGCCCGACGTGAAGTGGGTGGTGCTGAAGGATTACCAGAAGGACCGGGTCTGCACGCTGCTGGACCCGACCAAGGATCCGCTGGGCAAGGGCTTCCACATCATCCAGGGCGAGATCGCGATCGGTTCGGGCGGCGTGACCGGCAAGGGCTTCATGAAGGGAACGCAGACGCACCTCGAGTTCATCCCGGAGCGGACCACCGACTTCATCTTCGCCGCCTATGGCGAGGAATTCGGCTTGATCGGGGCGCTGGGGCTGCTGCTCGGCTTCACCGCGTTGATCCTGCGGGGCCTGGCCATCGCGCACGAGGCGCCGACCTTGTTCTCCCGCTTGCTCGCCGGGGCGATCACGCTGAGCTTCTTCACCTACGTCTTCGTGAACATGGGCATGGTGACCGGCATCCTGCCCGTGGTCGGCGTACCGCTGCCGTTCATCTCGTACGGCGGCACGGCGATGGTGACGCTGGGGCTGTCGCTGGGGATGCTGATGTCGATCGCCAAGAGTCGCGGCGGCACGCAGCGCTGAGTCGACCGGCGGCCATCAGGCGGCCGCTTCCAGGTCGGCGAAGATGACCTCGCCCGGCAGGGCGAGATCGATCGAGGCCAGGTACACCACCTCGCCGCCGGCGTAGCGGGTCACCTGCCAGGAGCCGTCGATGGCCAGGCGGTGGACTTCCGTCGCGCGCTGCTCCCAGTCGACGACCAGATACTCGCTCAGCGCGGCCAGCCGGCGGTAGCGCGCGAACTTCCGGGTCCTGTCGTCGCGGGCGGAACTCCGGGACAGCACCTCGACGATCAGCGGGCAGGCTTCCATGCCGCGTGGACGCTTGTCCTTGTCGCAATACACCATCACGTCGGGGACCAGGCAGTTGCCGTCGTCGCACCGCACCTCCAGCGACAGGATGGCCCGGCAGGGCGCGCCGTGGAGATGCTGGCGCATCGCGACATAGAGGTTGCAGGCCACGATCTGATGGCCCTCGCTCGCGCTTTCCATGACGACCGTCTGGCCGTCGATCAATTCATATCGGCTGCCATCGCCAGAGTCCCAGGCCAGGAAATCGTCGCTCGTCATCTGCATCGTCGTTGCCGCCGGAAGTCGATATGCCATCAGAGTCACCTGCGCTTCAGTGGGGAAGGAGGCAGTGATTCTTCGAAAGCCCGGAAGGGTTGTCGCTAGCTCGAACTGAGGCGGGATCGCTCGCCGGCTCCAGGTTCAAGGCACCGAATGACGGATGGGTGGAGGATGCGTCGCCGCCGGGTTCAACGTTCGCCCTGGGCAAGCGGATGGGCGGCGAAGCGCACCGTGAACCGCGCGCCAGGGCCCACACCTTCCGCCTCCGCCTGACGGCGTGCCCGCGTGTCGTCGACCGCGATCTCCGCGTCGTGCTGCTGGACGATCTCGCGCACGATCGCCAGGCCCAGCCCCGAGCCGTCGACATTGGTGCCCAGCGCGCGGTAGAACGGCTGGAAGACCTGCTCGCGCTCCGCCTCCGCGATGCCCGGCCCCGAGTCCTCCACCTGCAGCACGCAGACCTGGCCGAACGGATCCTCGACCACCCGCACGGTCACCGTCCCTCCACTGGGGGTGTACAGCAAGGCGTTGTCCACCAGATTGCGGATCAGCTCGCGGATCAGCAGGGGATGGCCGTGGATGCGCAGGCCCGCCTGGCTGGCCTCCGGCCCCTCATAACCGAGGTCCAGGCGCTTCTCCATCGCGCGCGGCACGAAATCGCGCACCGTCTCGATCGCCAGCACCGCCAGGTTCACCTCGCTGCGGCGCGCGGCGTGCTCCTGGTCCTCGGCGCGGGCCATCGCCAGCAGCTGGTTCACCATGTGGGCCGCACGCTGGCTGGAGACCGCGATCTGCTTGAGCGAACGCCGCAGCTCCGACGGCGAGCTGCGACCCTCGTCGATCTCGCGCTGGGCGAGCTCGGCCTGCGTCCGCAGCCCCGCCAGCGGCGTCTTGAGCTGATGCGCGGCGTCGGCCAGGAAGTGCTTTTGCGCGCGGATCGATTGATCGAGCCGCTCGAGCAGGTCGTTGATCGCCTGCACCAGCGGGGCCACCTCGTCGGGGATGCGCTGCTCGTCGATGGGGCTCAGGTCGGAGCTGTCCCGCGAGCGGATGCGGCGCTGCAGGTCGTTGAGCGGCGCGATGCCGCGCGCCAGCGCCAGCCACACCAGCAGCACCGCCAGCGGCAGGATCACGAACTGCGGCAGGATCACGCCCTTGATGATCTCGTTGGTCAGCCGCGAGCGCTTGCCCAGCGTCTCCGCGACCTGGACCAGCATCATCTTGTCGCCACCGGCCATCCCCTCCGGCACCACCCACAGGTAGGACACCCGCACCGCCTCGTTGTTGACCTCGTCGAAGCGACGGTTGACCTCCCAAGGCACGATCGGCGGCTCGACCTCGGGCACCGGCAACTGGGCGTCGCCGCTCAGCAGTTCGCCGCGCAGGCCCAGCACCTGGTAGTAAACCGTGTCGGACTCGTCCGCCCGCAGCAGCGCCGCGGCCTCGGGGGCCAGTGCGTAGCGCGACCGCCCACGTCGCGTGGAGGCGTCGCCGGGCCCCGGCTCCGTCGCGACCTGCAGGCCGAGCGTGCGCGCCATTTCGTCGAGCTCGCGGTCGTAGGGCTTGTTCGCGATGCCCTGCGCCACCAGCCAGGTCAGCGCGACGCTGATCGGCCAGATGACCAGCAGCGGGGCGAGCATCCAGTCCAGGATCTCGCCGAACAGCGAGCGATGGCCGGACGATTCACCCGCCATGCCGCGCGTCCTCGATCAAGCGTGCGCCCAGGGGCTCCGGGACGCCCCGCGCCTCAGCCCGGAATCTTTTCAAGGCAGTAGCCGAGCCCGCGCACCGTCGCGATGCGGATCGGCCCCTGCTCGATCTTCTTGCGCAGCCGATGGATGTAGACCTCGATCGCGTTGTTGCTGACTTCTTCGCCCCACTCGCACAGGCGCTCGACCAACTGGTCCTTGCTGACCAGCCGTCCCGCGCGCTGCAGCAGCACCTCGAGCAGCGACAGCTCCCGCGCCGACAGTTCCACCATCTGATCGTTGATGTAAGCGACGCGGCCGGTGGCGTCGAACGTCAACGGGCCATGGCGGATCACGCTGGAGGCGGTGCCCAGGCCGCGGCGCGTCAACGCGCGCACACGCGCCTCGAGTTCCTGCAGCGAGAAGGGCTTGGCCATGTAGTCGTCGGCGCCAAGGTCCAGGCCCTTGACGCGCTCCTCGATGCTGTCCGCCGCGGTCAGGATCAGCACCGGCACGGACGATCCGCGCGCCCGCAGCCGACGCAGCACTTCCAGTCCATGCAGCTTCGGCAATCCCAGATCGAGGATCAGCAGGTCGAACTCATGCGAGGCGAGCGCGGCGTCGGCCTCGCTGCCGCTGCCGACCTGGTCGACGGCGCAACCCGAGGCTCGCAACGAGCGCAGCAGGCCATCGGCCAGGACCTGGTCGTCTTCGGCGATCAAGATGCGCATGTGTCGTCCCCTCTGGTTATGGAGACATTCTAGGGAGCGGTCCGGGGCGCTTCCCTAGGCGTTTCCGAGCCGTCCTCAGGTCGATGAGCGGGGCACCAGTCAGGTGGGCGACAGCTTGGGAGGCGGCTCTTCCCCCTCTTTGGCGAAAACGGGGGGAGTTGTGCGGCTGGCTCATCCTGTGAGCCACCTGCGGCCTAACATCCCGCCATCGACAGCGCCGAAGCCGCACCGACGGGCGGCACGGGTCGACAAAGTACTGTACAGATATACAGATTGCGCCATAATCCGCCGCAGCCAACAGGAGAAGATTGCATGGACGCCCCCGTGAAGAACGCCAACACCGAAAAAGCCAAGGCCCTGCAGGCCGCCCTCGCCCAGATCGAAAAGCAGTTCGGCAAGGGCTCGATCATGCGGCTGGCCGAAGGCGAGAAGATCGAGGACATCCAGGTCGTCTCCACCGGCTCGCTGGGCCTGGACATCGCGCTGGGCGTCGGTGGCCTGCCCCGCGGCCGCGTGATCGAGATCTACGGTCCGGAATCGTCCGGCAAGACCACGCTGACGCTGCAGGTCATCGCCCAGATGCAGAAGCTGGACGGCGTGTGCGCCTTCATCGACGCCGAGCATGCCCTGGACGTGCAGTACGCGCAGAAGCTGGGCGTCAACCTGCAGGAGCTGCTGATCAGCCAGCCCGACACCGGCGAACAGGCGCTGGAGATCGTGGACTCGCTGGTGCGTTCGGGTTCGGTGGACCTGATCATCGTGGACTCGGTCGCCGCGCTGACGCCGAAGGCCGAGCTTGAAGGCGAGATGGGCGACGCGCTGCCTGGCCTGCAGGCCCGCCTGATGAGCCAGGCGCTGCGCAAGCTGACCGCCACCATCAAGAAGACCAACTGCACCGTCATCTTCATCAACCAGATCCGGATGAAGATCGGCGTGATGTTCGGTTCGCCCGAAACGACCACCGGCGGCAATGCGCTGAAGTTCTACGCCTCGGTGCGCCTGGACATCCGTCGCATCGGCTCGATCAAGAAGGGCGAGGAAGTCATCGGCTCCGAGACCAAGGTCAAGGTCGTGAAGAACAAGGTGGCGCCCCCGTTCAAGACGGCGGAGTTCGACATCCTCTACGGCGAGGGCATCAGCCGCGAGGGCGAGATCATCGACATGGGCGTGACCGCGAAGATCGTCGACAAGTCGGGGGCCTGGTACGCCTACAGCGGCGAGAAGATCGGGCAGGGCAAGGACAACGCGCGCGAGTTCCTGCGCGAGAACCCCGACCTGGCGGTCGAGATCGAGAACAAGATCCGCGAATCGCTGGGTATCCCCCTGCTGGGCGCCGCGCCTGGCGACGCCGAGTAAGCACCGGGCGACGGCATGACTCCGTCCGGAAGCCGGCGGGGTTCGGCCTCGCAGCCGCTGTCGCTCAAAGCCAGAGCCGTGGCCCTGCTCGCGCAGCGCGAGCACAGTGCGATGGAGTTGCGCCGCAAGCTGCTGCGCATTGCCCGTGATCGACAAGCTGCGCTGATCGAGGTCGCCGCCGGCGAGGGCAATCCCTCTTCGAACCCTGGGCCGGGGGGCGGGCGTTCCGAGGCCGAGGATCCGGACAACTCCGAAGCCCAGGCGGTCAACCTGGTTGAAGAGGTGGATGCGGTTCTCGGCTGGCTCAAGGCGAACGGCTATCTCGACGAGTCGCGATTCGTCGAGTCGCGCATCCACGCGCGCTCCCGGCGCTTCGGACAGCGCCGCATCGAGCAGGAGCTCGCCCAGCATGGGTTGGCGCTCGACGCGGAGCAGCGATCGGCGTTGGCGGCTGGAGAGCTGGACCGCGCTTGTGAGTTGCTGCGTCGCAAGTTCGGCGAAGGAGCGCCGGTGGACGCGTCGGCGGAGGCCAAACGGCTGCGCTTCCTGATGGGGCGAGGCTTTGGATACGAACTCGCCCGCAAGGCGGTGCGCCGCGTCGCCGCCGGCCCTGACGCTTGAAGCGGTGACAGGCGCCGAAACCGCCTGAAACTTCGTGCGTCACGAGCACCTTTCGAGCCGCTGACAAGCCCACGCCAGTGCGCGGCACAACCGCGCCAAGGGCTTGATGCAACGCAGCATGCTACATTTTCGGCTTCGCAAACCAGCCCGCCGGCGTTCGTCCGCGGGCGTGTTTTTGCGTGTTTGCATCGGTTTATGTCTTTCACCGCCTCCCCCGAGCGCCATCCGCCGCAACGTCGCCGAACCGTCGACGCGAGGTCCTATGGCCGCGACGACGGGATCCTTGTCGCGGAGGCCCGGCTGAATCCGGCGCTGCAAACCCCATCTCAACGCCGGCATCGCGGAGCGTCCGCGGCATCGGCGGCCTCTTCCTGATTCATCCATCAAGCGAGACCTCCCTATGAAGATTCACGAGTACCAGGGCAAGGAAATCCTGCGCCAGTTCGGCGTGCCGGTGCCGCGCGGCATTCCCGCGTTCACGGTGCAAGAAGCGGTCGAAGCCGCGCAGAAGCTGGGCGGCCCGGTCTGGGTGGTCAAGGCGCAGATCCACGCCGGCGGTCGCGGCAAGGGCGGCGGCGTCAAGCTGGGCAAGAGCCTGGACGACGTGAAGGCGCTGTCCGAGCAGATCCTGGGCATGCAGCTGGTCACGCACCAGACCGGCCCGGCCGGCCAGAAGGTCCGCCGCCTGTACATCGAGGAAGGCGCGGACATCAAGAATGAGCTGTACGTCTCGCTGGTGACCGACCGCGGCACCCAGAAGGTGGCCTTCATCGCGTCGAGCGAAGGCGGCATGGACATCGAGGAAGTCGCCCATTCGACCCCCGAGAAGATCATCACCGAGTACATCGACCCGCTGACCGGCATCACCGCCGAGCAGTCGAAGAAGATCGCCGCGGCCATCGGCCTGACCGGCGCTTCGGTGGACCAGGCCGTCGACCTGTTCGCCAAGCTCTACAAGTGCTACATGGACACCGACGCGTCGCTGGTGGAAATCAACCCGCTGAACTGCGACTCCAAGGGCAACCTGATCGCGCTGGACGCCAAGTTCAACTTCGACGCCAACGCGCTGTTCCGTCATCCGGAAATCGTCGCCTACCGCGACCTGGACGAAGAGGATCCGGCTGAGATCGAAGCCTCCAAGTTCGACCTGGCCTACATCTCGCTGGACGGCAACATCGGTTGCCTGGTGAACGGCGCCGGCCTGGCCATGGCCACGATGGACACCATCAAGCTGTTCGGCGGCGAGCCGGCCAACTTCCTGGACGTCGGCGGCGGCGCCACCGCCGAGAAGGTCACCGAGGCCTTCAAGATCATGCTGAAGAATCCCGAGGTGAAGGGCATCCTCGTCAACATCTTCGGCGGCATCATGAAGTGCGACACCATCGCCGAAGGCGTGATCACCGCCTGCAAGGCCGTCAACCTGAATGTGCCGCTGGTCGTCCGCATGAAGGGCACCAACGAGGAGCTGGGCAAGAAGATGCTGGCCGAGTCCGGCCTGCCCATCATCGCCGCCGACACCATGGCCGAAGCCGCGACCAAGATCGTCGCCGCCGTCAAGTAAGCCGCAGACCCAGCCAAGGAATACGACATGAGCATCTACATCAACAAGGACACCAAGGTCATCACCCAGGGCATCACGGGCAAGACCGGTCAGTTCCACACCCTGGGCTGCCAGGCCTACGCCAACGGCAAGAACGCGTTCGTCGCCGGCGTGAACCCGAAGAAGGCGGGCGAGAAGTTCTCGGACATCCCCATCTACGGCACCGTGAAGGAAGCTGCCGCCCAGACCGGCGCGACCGTCTCCGTGATCTACGTGCCGCCCGCGGGCGCCGCCGCCGCGATCTGGGAAGCTGTCGAGGCTGACCTGGACCTGGCGATCTGCATCACGGAAGGCATCCCCGTCCGCGACATGCTGGAAGTGCGCAACAAGATGAAGGCCAAGGAACTGGCTGGCGGCAAGAAGACGCTGCTGCTGGGCCCGAACTGCCCCGGCCTGATCACGCCCGACGAGATCAAGATCGGCATCATGCCCGGCCACATCCACCGCAAGGGCCGCATCGGCGTCGTCTCGCGCTCCGGCACGCTGACCTATGAAGCGGTCGCGCAGCTGACCGAGATCGGCCTGGGCCAGTCCTCGGCCGTCGGCATCGGCGGTGACCCGATCAATGGTCTGAAGCACATCGACGTGATGAAGGCCTTCAACGACGATCCCGACACCGACGCCGTGATCATGATCGGCGAGATCGGCGGCCCGGACGAGGCGGAAGCGGCTCGCTGGTGCAAGGCCAACATGAAGAAGCCGGTCGTCGGCTTCATCGCCGGCGTCACCGCCCCTCCCGGAAAGCGCATGGGCCACGCCGGCGCGCTGATCTCGGGCGGCGCCGACACGGCCGATGCCAAGCTGGCCATCATGGAAGAGTGCGGCTTCACCGTGACCCGCAACCCGTCCGAAATGGGCAAGCTGCTGAAGGGCCTGCTGTAAGCAGCAGGAAAAACCTGATGAGGAAGATCGTTGGTGCGTAATTTCACGCACTGCGATCCCAGGGGTAGGGCGGGGACAATCCGCGCGCACCCCCTGAACCAAGGAAGGGGCCCAGTGGGCCCCTTCTCTCGTTCATCCCTCCAACGCTTTAGACTGGGCCCTCGTTGCGCGAGGCCCGGCGCGGGTTCCCTCCATGGACATGTTCACCAGCCCCGAGTTCTGGCTCGCCGTCGGCCAGATCATCCTGATCGACATCCTGCTGGGTGGCGACAACGCCGTCGTCATCGCGCTTGCCTGCCGCAAGCTGCCGCCAAACCTTCGCACGAAGGGCATCATGTGGGGCACTGCCGGCGCGATCGTGCTGCGCGTCGTGCTGATCTTCTTCGCGCTCACGCTGCTCAAGCTGCCGTTCCTGAAGCTGGTCGGCGGCGCGCTGCTGCTGTGGATCGGCATCAAGCTGCTGATGCCGGAAGCGGAGGATGACCACTCGAAGATGGAAGCGAGCGACAAGCTCTGGGGTGCGGTGAAGACCGTCATCATCGCGGACTTCGTGATGAGCCTGGACAACGTCATCGCGATCGCCGGTGCCGCGGAAGGTGCGGGCTCCCATCACCAGATGCCGCTGGTGATCTTCGGTCTGCTGGTCTCGATCCCGATCATCGTCTGGGGCAGCCAGCTGGTGATCAAGCTGATGGACAAGTTCCCGATCGTGATCACGCTGGGCGCAATGTTGCTGGGCTGGATCGCCGGCACGATGCTGGTCACCGATCCGGCGCTGAACAGCTGGGTGCCGATGCAGCCGGGCGACAAGCCCGGGACCACGGAAGTGCTGCCACAGGTCTATTACGCGCTGGGCGTGGGTGGCGCACTGTTCGTGTTGATCGTCGGCAAGCTGCTGGCTGCGCGCAAGCCGGCCGAAGCCTGACGAAAGGCCCGCCATGCCATGAGCGCCTCCGGCTTCCTGAAGCGATTGCTGGGCCGGGGCGCGTCCGACGAGGACGGGCATGGCGCGCCTGACACCCTGCCCACGACACAGCCGATGCCGCGCGCGGCCGGCGTGGCGCTCGACGACTACGAGATCGGCGAGGAACTCGGTCGCGGGGCGATGGCGGTGGTCAACCGTGCGATCGACCGGCGCAGCGGCGGAACGGTCGCGATCAAGCGGCTGGCCTTGCAACGCGAATTCGCGCCCGAGGACCTGATCGACGTCCGCGACCGCTTCATGCGGGAAGCCAGCGCGGCGCGACACCTGGATCACCCCGACATCCTTCGCGTCCTGGACGCCGGCGAATGCGCCGGCGACACCTGGATCGCCATGGAGTACGTCGTCGGGCAGGATCTCAGCCACCACACGCGAGCGGGGCAGCTGCTGCCCCTGCGGGAGGTGCTGCTGCTCGGCGCCCGGCTGGCGCGGGCCCTGTCTTACGCCCATGGACACGGCGTCGTGCACCGCGACATCAAGCCGGCGAACGTGATGCTGGAGCGCGAGTCCGGCAGCGTGAAGATCATGGACTTCGGCATCGCGCGCGTCGCCGACGGCAGCCGCACGCGGACCGGCCTGGTGCTGGGTACGCCGTCCTACATGTCGCCGGAACAGCTGGCCGGCCTGCAGGTGGACGGGCGCAGCGACTTGTATTCGCTGGGTGCGATGCTGTTCCAGCTGCTCACCGGCCATCTGCCCCACCAGTCCGAGTCGATGGCCACGCTGATGCATCAGATCACCAACCAGCCGGCGCCGGACATCCGTCGCCTGCGTCCGGAGCTCCCGGAATCGCTGGCGCTGATCGTCGCTCTCGCGCTGGAGAAACGCCCCGAGCTGCGCTACCAGCGCGGTGACCTGATGGCTCAGGATCTGGAGGCGGTGTTGAGCCAGATTCCGGTCGAATTGGCCAATAGCACAGGCGCCACACCCCCCCCGCCAGCGGGACAGGCATTCGAGCGAACTTTGCGGCTACAGTCCCAGGGCGCAGTGCACAATCCCCTTCCCCCAGCCGATCCCGCCAGCAAGACATGACCCTGGAGTTCTTCAGCGCCACCGACACCGGACGCGTGCGCGACAACAATGAAGACTCGGTCGCCCTGGAGCCGGGCGTCGGGCTGGCGGTCCTCGCCGACGGCATGGGGGGCTACAACGCCGGGGAAGTCGCCAGCCAGATGCTGACGACCTTCATCAAGTCGGAACTGGGGCGCTGGCTGGCTGAGAGCGGGCAGCATGCGACCGACATCGATGTGCGGCGTGCGATGGACATCTGCGTCGACAACGCCAACCGGGCGATCTTCAACGCCGCCAACACGAATCCGCGTTATGCCGGCATGGGCACAACGTTGGTCCTGGCAGTCTTCAGAGAACAGAGCCTGCTGCTTGGACACGTCGGCGACTCGCGCGCCTACCGCTTGCGGGAAGGGCAACTCGTTCAGTTGACTCGTGACCATTCGTTGCTGCAGGAACAGATCGATGCAGGTCTACTGACGCCCGAGGAAGCCGTCTTCAGCAGCAACAAGAATCTGGTGACGCGGGCTGTGGGTGTCGAGGACACGGTGATGCTGGAAGTCCATCAGCATGAGCTGCTGCCGGGCGACCAGATCCTGCTGTGCAGCGATGGGCTGTCCGACATGGTCGATGACGCCAGCGTGGCACAGGTGTTGCAAAGCCACGAAGACCTGCCTGAGGCGGCGCAGGCGTTGGTCGACGCAGCCAATGACATGGGCGGCAAGGATAATATTGCGATCGTTCTGGTTCGCGCGGAAAGTCGCACCAAGCCATGGGCGTGGTGGCCATTCAGTCGTAACAATGGGCGCCGTTGAGGCGGCCCGCTACAAATAAGACAGGACTCGAGGTCAAGCATGGGCAAGCTGGTGGTGTCGCTCGACGGCGTGGTGATCAAGGAAGTGCAGGTCACCAAGGACAAGACCACGCTCGGCCGTCGGCCGTACAACGACATCGTCATCGACAACCTGGCGGTCAGCGGCGAGCACGCCGTGCTGCAGATGGTTGGCGCGGATGTCTTCATCGAGGATCTGAACTCGACCAACGGCACGTACATCAACGGCAAGGCGATCAAGAAGCAGCTGCTCTCGCACAGCGACGTGATCGAAGTCGGGAAGTACAAGATCAAGTATCTGGTAGAGGACAACGCCGATTACGAGAAGACGATGATCCTGCGCCCGGGCACGGCCCCGAGCAGCGGTTTTGGATTGCCGTCCTCGTTCGGAGGCCTGGGCCCGGCGCCGGTGTCGACCGCGCCTGCCGCCATCAAGGTGCTCAACGGGCCGGCCGCCGGCCGTGAGGTCACGCTGACCAAGGTGGTCACGACGGTCGGCAAGCCCGGCGTGCAGGTGGCGTCGATCACCAAGCGGCCCAGCGGTTATGTCTTCGCGCACGTGGAGGGGGGCGCCAGACCGGTGGTCAACGGCGCGCCTCTGACCGCCGAGTCGGTCCCGCTGAAGAACGGTGACGTGATCGAGCTGGCCGGCACGCAGATGCAATTCGTGCAGGTCTGACGCTTCGCTCCGCAGATCCGGTCAAAGGGGCTCGCGAGCCCCTTTTTCACGGCCGTTTTGGCCAACTTGGGCGTTGGATCGTCGCCAATCCTGTATCCAGATGATTCAGCGCTGTCGGTCGATCACCGACACGCGTGCAGGTTTTCACGGCACACCCGCGGCGTCACGTAAACGACGGCAATAAGTCCCCGATTCGCGGATTCGGCGCTTAGCGCGGCGCAAGGCTGCCTCTACAGTCCCCGGCATGAAGATTCGCGTGCTCGGTTGCGCCGGCGCCCTGGCGGCCGGCTACAGGACCACCTCCTTCCTGCTGGACGACGATGTGCTCATCGACGCCGGCAGCGGCGTGGCCGAGCTCACCGTGGAGGCGATGGCCAAGGTCGACCACATCCTGGTCACGCATTCGCATCTCGACCACGTCCTGGCGATCGGCCTGCTGGCTGACACCGTCCAACGCCGACGCGCACAGGCGGGCCGCCCGCCAGTGAAGGTCCATGCGCTCCGGGAAACGCTGGAAGCCCTTCGAGCCCACGTGTTCAACGGCGTGATCTGGCCGGACTTCACCCGCCTGCCGTCATCGGATCGGCCCGCGTTGACCTTCCATGAGTTTGCCGTGGGCGATCGGTTGGATCTCGGCGATGGTCGCCGCATCGAGGTGCTTAGCGCTGCGCATACGGTCCCCGCGGTGGGTTTTGCCGTGGATGGCGGCGCGTCCGGTCACTGGGTTTTCACCGGAGACACAGGCCCGAATCCGGCGCTCTGGCAGCGGCTGTCGGAGATCAAGGTCGCGCATCTCATCATCGAATGCGCGTTTGGCGACGACGAATGTGGGCTCGCCGGCATCAGCAAGCACCTCTGCCCGACCACGCTGCGGGACGAACTCGCGAAGCTCGGCGGCTCGATTGACGTACATATCACCCACATCAAGCCCGGTGAACGGGACGCGGTGATGGAGGCAGTCATGGCGCTTCGTACGACGCATCGCTTGTCTGCCCTGGAGAACTTCCAGGAGTTCTCGCTGACCTGAAGTTGGCTCCCCTCTCGCCCCCGCCGCCCGCACCGATCTTCGCTGCGGGCGGCTTCGTTTCGGGTGGTCGCGTACCTTGGCCGACAAACTTTGGCAGCACCTCGGCGACTGACAAATCGTGGCAGGGCGGCTGACAAAAATGGTCACTTGAAGTCAGGTCGCCGCCGACAGGCTGTGAAGTGGGTCACGGAACGGAGAAGGAATGCGGCTGGCACGGCCCCTGCGTTCATGGAGGTCGTCTCTACCCCTAATCTCTCTTTGGAGTGTTTATGAAGCGCGTTCAACAAGGTTTCACCCTGATCGAACTGATGATCGTCGTGGCGATCATCGGCATTCTGGCTGCCGTGGCTCTGCCGGCCTATCGTGATTACATCATCAAGACGAAGGTCTCCGAAGTGATGACGGCCGCCACCCAGCCGAAGGCCGCGATTCAGGAGTTCTACACCGTCAAGGCGGCGATGCCGGACGTCGCTGATGTGCCGACCGACAACATCAAGAGCGTGTACGTGAAGAGCGTGGTTTGGGACAAGACTGCTCAGACCCTGACGGCCACGGCTCAGGCCATCGATTCCACGAAGATCGACGGCAAGAAGATTGTCCTGACTGGCAAGGTCACTGCTGGCAACGAGTCGATCGACTGGACCTGCTCGTCGCCCGATATCGACAAGAAGTACCTGGCTGCTTCCTGCAAGTAAGCGGTTTCCTTTCTGTATATTCAGATGGGGCTTCGGCCCCATCTGTCATTTCCGGCACGCACGCCACAATCGTGCCATTGCATCTACCTTCGCGGCCCATGACGCGCACACTTCGCGGACGCCTCAAGGCGTCCTCGCTGCACTTATTGTTCACGTTGATCGTGGCTGCCTCCGTAGCCGCCATCGTGTTTCTGCTTTGGTATCCCTGGCCATACGACGAGGTATCAGGCGGCTTCGGCCTCTTCGTGCTGATCGTTGGCGTAGATATGGTGCTGGGACCCACGATCACGCTCGTCGTTTTCGACGTCCGCAAGCCGCGCAAGGAGTTGTGGCGAGACATGTCCGTGATCGTCGGGATGCAATTGGCCGGACTGGCCTACGGTGCGCACACGATGTATGTCGCGCGTCCGGTCGTGCTTGCGCTTGAGGACGACCGCTTTCGCGCGGTGATTGCCGCCAGCGTGGTCGAGCAAGAACTGCCGGAAGCGCCTGAATCCTTGCGTTCACTATCGATCACAGGTCCGCGGCTTGTGAATACGCGGGCCGTAACGAAGGAAGAGAAGATGGATGCCATCTTCGCGGCCTTCGGCGGCGCTGATCTCGGGATGCGCCCGAGCTTCTGGCAGGAGTGGGGTGCCCCAGGCCGCGCGCAGGCTTTGAAGGTCGGCAAGCCGCTGGCGGAACTGCTGGGCCGGCGGCAAGCGCAGTCGGAAGTCATCCATGCGGCGGTCAACAAGACCGGCAAGCCGATTGAACAATTGATCTACATCCCACTTCTGGCGCGTCGTACGGACTGGTCCGTGCTGTTGGATAAGTCGACCGGCGACCCAGTCGGCTTTGTCGCCGTCGACGGGTTCTGAACGCGATGACCGATCCGGCGGCGCAAGGGCGTTAGAGTTCCGCCCTGTCCCCACGACCCGGACCGTTCATGACGCTAGCCGTGACGGCGCCTGCCGCCGATCTCTCCGTCTCTGCCTCTGCGCCGCATCGCCAGATCCTCGCGTTGATCGGACTTCTGCTTGGCGTCACCCTGGCGCCGCTCGTCGCGTACAACCAGACCCCGTCGGCGACGCTCTATAACCAGCTGCTCGCGTTCGCGGGAATGGGCTTGGCCGTCGCTGGCTTGGCCTGGAGCGGCTCGCTGCGGGCGGGTTGGCGCGTCGATGGCGTGTCGCTCGGTCTGCTGCTCATGACAGTCGTCGCCCTGGCGGCGCCGTCGACGAACGGCCTTCCGTGGTCGATGGCGCTGACCAGTGCGGCGATGCTGCTTGGCGCGCTGCTCGCCGTGCAGACGGGACGGGCGATCACGCCCGAACATCGCGACGACCTGCTTACCGCTTTCTGCGTCGCCCTCGTGGGTGCGGGTCTGCTGAGCGTGATCGTCAGTGTCGTGCAGATGTTCTTCCCCACCCTGGCCGACGGCACCTTCATCGCCCGCTCCGGGCTGATTGGCCGCGCAGTCGGCAACATGCGTCAGCCCAACCACCTCGCCAGCCTGTTGATGTGGGCTTGCGTTGCTTCGGTGTGGCTCGCGCAGGGTGGGTGGCTCGCGCGCCGCCTTGGCAGGGCGTTGTTGGGCACCCTCGCGCTGTACCTGCTGCTGTTTCTCTTCGTGTTCTGCGTGCTGCTCAGCGCCTCGCGCACCGGAATGATCGGCGTTGGGCTGCTGGCGCTCTGGGGCGCCGTGGATGGACGTCTGGCGCCGCGGATCCGCATCGCGCTGGGTGCCACGCTCGTGATGTTCGCCATCAGTTGGGGGCTGCTCGAGTGGTACACGGCCGTCAGTCATCACGCGTTCGGCGCGCAGTCCCGCGTGTCCGATGAAGGCGCCGGGTCCCCGACGCGTCTGGCGATCCTGAAGAACGCGATCGGCCTGCTGCGGCGGTATCCGCTGACCGGCGCCGGATGGGGCGATTTCAACTTCGCCTGGACCTTGACGCCGTTTCCAGATCGGCCCGTCGCGTTCTTCGATCACACCCACAACCTCGAGATGCAGTTGCTCGTGGAGATGGGTCTGCCGCTGGGTCTGTTGACGCTGGGCCTGCTCGGTTGGGGGCTGTGGAGCGGCTTCGCGCGTGCCGTGCGTGGCACTGCGGCGACGCGTTGCGCCGCGATGCTGGTCGCGATGATCGGCTTGCACAGCCAGTTCGAATACCCGCTCTGGTATGCCTACTTCCTGCTCCCAGCGGCGCTGGCGTTCGGCTTGAGCCTGGCGGAATCCGCGCCGGACGGGACCACGCGCAAGCCTGGCGCGCCATCCCTCGGGAAGCGCCGGCCGCTGCTGACGCTGCTGGGTCTCGCGATCGCGGCGGTGATGCCTCTGGTCATCGCGGACTACCTGCGCATCGTCCATATCTACGCGCCGCCCGCAGGGGCCTCTGCGCTGGAGGATCGCATCGCCGCGGGCCAGCGCTCGCCGCTGTTCTCCCTGCAAGCCGACTATGCCGAAGCGACCGTGCTGCCTCCGGGTGAACTGGCGCTGGACGCCGCCCAGCGCACAGGCCATCACCTGATCGACATCCGTTTGCTGATGGCCTGGGCGAAGTCGCTCAATGCCGTAGGTGAGACGGACAAGGCCCGCTATCTCGTCGAGCGCCTGCGCGAGTTCCACAACAGCGCCAGCGACGAATGGCTTGCCGAATGTGAGGAAGTGATATCGCTTGGCGCCGCGGCCAAGCCCTTCCAGTGCGAGCCGCCACAGCGCGAGTACGGCTTCCGCGAACTGCGCTGACGATCCAAGCCACCGCTTGCTTGGTCAGTCAGCGAGCTTCTTCCACAAGTTGGTCCCAGGTGGCTGTTTTGCCCAGACTGCGCTGGACGACACGTGACCGTTCTGCCGGAACCTCGGTCGAGGTCAGATCGAAGACACCTCTGCGACCGTCTTGATAGCGGATGCCAGCAGCGCCAAGCAGCGTCGGCACCAAATCGGCGTGCATCAATGGCGCGGTCAGATTGGCTTTCAGATGCCGCCAAGCTTCTGGATGGGCCTTTCGCCAAGCGGCGTTTGCCCAGAAGATTGCTGGTACCTGAACGTCCCAACGCGTCGGGTGGCGCATCGCGTGGCCGTAGATCTGACGGTGATCGTCGAGAAGAGCCTCTCCATGATCGGGCGAGTAAATCAGAAAGACGGCACCGGGTTCGCGTTCCAGCCTTGCGATCACTCCTCCTAGAAAGCTCATCGATGTGGAGACGGCGTTGCCGTAGACAGCCTTCCAGTCCGCAAGCGTGTCGGCTGTGGGCAGATTGCCCAGCCGCGCGCACGCATTTGTGAACGGTTGTGCGACATGCTGCGAGATCCGATCGCAGTAAGGCGAGTGCGCATCCTGTGTATGGAGGACGATTGCTCTTCGCGGATGTGGGTCGGCGAGCATTACGTCGAAGGGAGCGTTCAAGACATCCGCATCGAGGCCCGGGGCCGAGACCGCCTGGACGGTCTGCGCGTCTGGCCAGGCAATCGTTGCGTCCTGCGACGCCAGCCAATAGGTATGAAAGCCGACGCGCTCGAACGCCTTCAGGAATGTGGCATCTGCAGGCACTCGGCGCTGAAGGCCAGGAAGGTCGCGTGACACCATCAAGGGGACCGACGTGTGAGTGGCGTCCGAGCCCGCAGTCACGTTGCAAGCCACAAGCGCGTCAGAGGTCATCCTCGGCATCGCGGCCGGCGCTCCGCATTCGCGCAAGGCATCGGCGCGCACGCTCTCACCGATCACCAGGACAAAGGTCTCGCGCGTCACCTCACCAGCCACAGGTACGCGCGTGGCGCGCCAATCCTCGCCGGCCGGACGGGGGTTGCTGAGCGAGTTTTCAGGGAACAGGAGGCTGTCCAGAGCGCTCGATCCCGAGGCGCTCGCAACGGCGACAGCCACGGCATTCAAGGGCCACGCTCTGAGCCACAGCAGGCCGGGAATCCAAAGTGCCAAACCGCAGCCCAATGCGAGCAGGATCGCCGCGGAGCGACGCCGGGCAAGAGGCGGGGGGCTTGTGTCGACGCGGGCGGACAGGTGAGCAAGCACACCAAGCGCGACTGCCAGCCCACTGGCAGGAAGCAGGTATGGCGCGAGAGCAGACTCGATCTGCGTTGAAGGAAAGGTGCGGAGCATCAGTGCCAGCTCCAGCACGTCTACGTTGCGTAGCAAGGAAGATGTTGTGGCTACGATGCCCAACCACTGAAATGGCAGGCTGGCCCAGTAGAACGCCGTTGCAGGCAGCAGCAGGCGCGAGCCGCCAATGACCCACCCCGAGATGCACAGTAGCGAGTAGGGCGCGAAGTCCCAGGCATTGACTGAGCTGTAAACCGTGAGAGCCGGAGCGAAGAGCAGCAGCAACCAGACCAGCGGTACGAGACGTGCAATTGTGCGAACAGTCATGGGGTTGCCCAGGACCCCGACTTCCCGCCGTGCTTCTCCAGCACTCGGATCTGCTCCATGACCATGCCTCGGTCCGCCGCCTTGCACATGTCGTAGACAGTCAGGAGCCCCACCTGCACGGCGGTCAGCGCCTCCATCTCGACGCCGGTACGCCCCAGCGTCTCGACCTGCGCGGTGCAGACCACCGCGTTCGCCGCCTCATCGAGTTCGAACTCGACAGCCACCCGCGTGATCGGCAGCGGATGGCACAGCGGGATCAGATCCGACGTCCGCTTCGCGGCCTGGATCGCGGCAATGCGCGCGACGCCGATCACATCGCCCTTCTTTGCGTTCCCATCGCGGATCAAAGCCAGCGTCGCCGGCTTCATCCGGATGCGCCCCGCCGCGCGCGCCACGCGGTGCGTGACATCCTTGCCGGAGACGTCCACCATGTGGGCTTGTCCGTCGGCGTCAAAATGGGTCAGAGGCGAGCTCATGGGCGCGGCAACAATCGCGAAACCGAAGAGGCGTCATCATAGTTCCCGCCCTGGAGATCCCTTGAAGCGACCGAACCCCATTCCCTTCAGCCGTCGTTGCCTGGCGGTGCTGCTCAGCGCGACGCTGCTTGGCCAGGGCGCCGCTGCGCAGGTGAACCTGCCCGCCCTGGGCGACTCGGTGTCCGCGGACGTCAGCATCGGCGCCGAGAAGAAACTCGGCGACCAGGTCATGCGGCAGATCCGGCCGGACCCCGACTACATCGACGATCCGCTGCTGCTCGAGTACGCGCAGAACACCTGGCAGCCGCTGGTGAACGCGGCGCGCCGGCTCGGCAACATCAGCGACGACACCAGCGACCGTTTCGCCTGGGAACTCTTCCTGGTGCGCGACCGCTCGGTGAACGCGTTCGCGCTGCCCGGCGGCTACGTGGGCGTACACCTCGGGCTGATCGCCATGACGGGGGCGCGTGACGAATTGGCCTCGGTGCTGGGGCACGAGTTGTCGCACGTCACGCAGCGGCACATCGCGCGGAGCATCGTCGGCGATGCCCGGACCAGTGCGCTCGCGACGGTGGGGCTCTTGCTGGGCATCCTCGCCGCCGCGAAGAGCCGCAGCGTCGACGGCGCCCAGGCCGCGATCGTCACCAGCCAGGCGGCAGCGGCGCAAGCGCAACTGAACTTCTCGCGCGACATGGAGCGCGAGGCGGACCGGGTGGGCTTCCAGGTCATGACGCAGGCGGGCTACCAGCCCGCCGGCATGGCCAGCATGTTCGAGCGCATGGAGCAGGCTTATCACCTGATGGATTCGGGGGCTTATCCCTACCTGCGCAGTCACCCGCTGACCAGCGAGCGCATCGGCGAGGCGCGCGCGCGACTGGGCACGGCCGCGCAGACCAAGCTGGTCGGCACCTCGGAGCATGTCTTGATGGCCGCGCGCGCCCGTGTGCTGATGGACCAGCGCACCGATCCCTGGCGCGTGCTCCAGGGCCTGGACGCTGGCTCGAGAGCCGGCGAGAAGAACATCGATCAGCTCGCCGCGCGCTACACCAGCGCGCTGGCGTCGATCAAGCTGAGGGACTTCTCCCGCGCCGAGGCCACGCTGAAGACGGCCGACGCGCTGGCGGGCCTGCTCGGCGCCGACCCGGGCGCGAAGCGGCTGCTCGTCTACGCGCATGCTGAACTGGAGGTCGCCCGCGGCAGGCCGGACGCTGGTTTCGCGGCGCTGGAGCCGCTCAAGAACGAGCGCTCGCGCCCGATGCTGATGATCCGCGCGGATCTGGCGCAGGCGGACCCGCGGCCGGAAGTGAAGCGGGAAGCCGCCGAGGCGCTGCAGACCCACCTGGCGCTGCATGCGCAGGACGCGCTGGCCTGGCAGGAAAGCGGCACCTTGTGGCAGCAGCTCGGCCAACCGCTGCGCTCGCTGCGGGCTCAGGGCGAGAACCGCGCGGCACTCGGCGACATCACCGGCGCGATCGACCGCCTCGCGTCGGCGGAACGCCAGGGTCGCGCTCGTTCGGCGGACCAGTTCGAGGCGTCGGTGATCGACTCCCGGCTGCGCGATCTTCGTTATGAGCGCCGCCAGATGCTGATGGAGATGTATCCCCGCGGGGTGCCACCTGGCGCGGAGCCTTGAGCGCATCTCGCAGGCACCAGAACGAAGGCCGCTCGATGAGCGGCCTTTTTCATGTGGCGGAGGTGCCGTGGAGCCAGCGAGGTCGGCTCATTCGCTGTCGGGGAACAGCCGTTCGATCAGCACGTCGATCGCCATGCCGCACAGCGAGTAGATCAGCGAGCCGATCAGCGCCGCGCCGAATCCCGCGACGGTGAAGCCGTCCAGCACGGTGGCCGTGGCCCAGAAGAGCAGCGCGTTGATGACGAAGAGGAACAGGCCCAGCGTCAACAGCGTGACTGGCAGCGTCAGCAGCACCAGCACCGGTCGCAGGATCGTGTTGAACAAGCCCAGCACGAAGGCCGCGATCAGCGCCGTGCCGAAGCCCTTCACCTGGACGCCAGGGTAGAGATGCGCCACCAGCAGCAGCGCGGCCGCCAGAAGCAGCCAACGGGTCAGCGTTTTCATGCCGCTCAGCATACCGGCAGGCATCATCAGAAAAATACGAACTTGAAATCGCCAACAACACAAGATAATCCGAACCTTCCGAAAGGGGAGTAGCCACGCGGCCCAGGCCGCGGCAGACGCCCGTCAGTACGTTGCCTTGTTGGCAGCCGGGCTCTGCACCTGACACCGGACCGCCGTCACCGACGCGGCCTGGCGCCAGTCTTGCAAGACCTTTTGGCCGGACGGCGGTCGCTCGATCGTCGCGAGTGTCTTGGGGATCGGTACAGTCCGCCCCGTTCTTGCAAGGAGTCTTCATGAGCACGATCGTGCCCACCTGGTTGTGGGTGGTTTTCGTCGGCATCGTCGTGGTGTCGCTGTTCCTCGACTTCGTTGTCCTGCGCAAGCAGGGCGCGCACGAGGTGGGCGTCAAGGAAGCGATCAACTGGTCGCTGGTGTGGGTGGCGTTGAGCGTCGCCTTCATGGGCCTGCTGTGGTGGGCCGTCAAGGACGGCACCGGCGACACGGCGCTCGCCAACACCAAGGCGCTGGAGTTCATCACCGGCTATCTCATCGAGAAATCGCTGGCGGTCGACAACATCTTTGTCTTCCTGATGATCTTCACCTACTTCGCGGTGCCATCGGCCTACCAGAAGCGGGTGCTGATGATGGGCATCATCGGCGCCATCGTGCTGCGCACGGTGATGATCCTGGTCGGCGGCTGGCTGATCGCGCAATTCCACTGGATCCTCTATCTCTTCGGCGCCTTCCTGCTGATCACCGGCATCAAGATGTGGTGGGCGGCCGGCAAGGAACCGGACCTCGAGGACAACCCCGCGCTGAAGCTGCTGCGTCGTGTGCTGCCGGTCAGCAAGAACTTCGACGGCGAACGCTTCTTCACCGTCGAGAACGGCAAGCGCATCGCCACGCCGATGCTGCTGGTGATCGCGCTGGTGGGCATGACCGATGTGATCTTCGCGGTGGACTCGATCCCGGCGATCTTCGCGATCACCAGCGATCCCTTCATCGTGCTGAGCTCCAACATCTTCGCGATCCTCGGCTTGCGCGCGATGTACTTCCTGCTTGCGGCGATGGCGTCCAAGTTCCACCTCCTGAGCTATGGCCTGGCCGTCGTGCTGGTGTTCATCGGCGCCAAGATGATGCTGATCGACGTCATCAAGATCCCGGTGCTGCTCTCGCTGGGCGTGGTGGTGGCGATCCTCGCGATCACGATGATCTGGAGCCTGCGCACCGCGCCCAAGCTGCCCGAGCATCGCTCGAACGAGTCGCCGGACGCGCTGAACTGACGACCCGCTGACGGGCAGGGCGCTTCCCCGCCCGCCATCCCTCTCCGACCCGCGTGACGCGCCAGCGTCCCGCGGGTTTTTGCATTTCCGAGCAGATCCCGAGCAGGCCCAGGCGTCGCGCGTTCGCCACGCGGAAGCGCTATTCACCAGCAAATCTTTGACATGTACAAATGAGAATGCTTAGCATTTGCGGCCTTTGAGTCCAGAACCGGCCTCAATCACCCGCCACCGCCAGCCAGTCGCGATCAGGGAGGGGCCCGCCACCGTGCGCCGTGAAGCGTCGGGACGACGCCGCCAGCGCGCAGCCAGCCGAGCCGATTTCCATAAGAACTTCTCCCCCCGGAGCTCGATCCCCATGTCCCGCTACATCAAGAGCCGCAAGCACGCGGTGGCCCCGCTGGCCGCACTGGCCGCCTCCCTGACCCTCCCGCTGGCCCACGCCGCCGAAGCCACTGCCCCCGCCGACGCCGGCTCGACCGCCGCGTCCTCCTCCGCCGCGCCCTACCTGCCCCAGGTGAAGATCGAAGGCACCGCCCAGTCCGCCTACAAGGCCGACAAGAGCGCCTCCTCCAAGCTGACCCAGCCGCTGCTGGAGACGCCCAAGACGATCTCGGTGATCAAGAAGGAAGTGCTGCGCGAGCAGGGCGCCGTCTCGCTGATCGAAGCGCTGCAGAACACCCCCGGCATCACGATGCAGCTGGGCGAGAACGGCAACACCTCCGCCGGCGACACCTTCCAGATGCGCGGTTTCAGCGCCAGCACCTCGACCTTCGTCGACGGCATCCGTGACCTGGGCGCGGTGACCCGCGACGTGTTCAACGTCGAGCAGATCGAAGTGGTGAAGGGCCCGGCCGGTGCCGACACCGGCCGCGCCGCCAGCGCCGGCTACATCAACCTGATCACCAAGCTGCCGCAGATCGACGACTTCATCGATGGCTCGGTGACGATCGGCGACGCCAGCCGCAAGCGGGCCTCGGTCGACGTCAACCAGAAGATCTTCGACAACAGCGCCGTGCGCCTGAACGCGGTGTGGCAGGACTACGGCGTCCCCGGCCGCGACGAGGTCAAGCGCAAGAACTACGGCATCGCGCCCTCGATCGCGTTCGGCCTGAACACGCCGACCCGCTTCTTCCTGTACTCGCAGCACCTGCGCCAGAACAACCGCCCGGACGGCGGCGTGCCGACCATCGGCTGGCCCGGCTACACGGCGGTGTCGTCCGCGACGGTGACGCCGGCCCAGGCCGCCGCGCTGATGGCCGCGCCCAAGGTCGACCGCAAGAATTTCTACGGCAGCGTCCACGACTACGAGGACGTCAAGGCCGACATGGTCACCGCCAAGCTCGAGATGGACATCGGCAACCAGATGACGGTGCGCAACGTCTCGCGCTACGGCCGCACCTACATGGACCGCCTGGTCACCGGCATCAACTCGATCGTCGCGGTCGATCCGGCCGACCGCAGCACCTGGACGATCAGCCGCTCGCGCCAGCGCGTCAACCAGACCAACGAGATCCTGGCCAACCAGACCAGCCTCAACACCACGCTGGCCACCGGCGGCCTCAAGCATGACCTGTCCACCGGCATCGAGCTGATGTACGAGAGCCAGGACAACCGCGGCTACACCGCCGTGGTCCCGGCCGGCACCAACGTCGCCAACCTGTACAACCCGAACCCGAACGTCGACCTGGGCGGCTCGGTGCGCAATGCCGCCGCCGACACCTCGGGCAGCACGACCACCACCGCGATCTACGCGCTGGACACGATCTCGGTCACCGACGCGCTGAAGCTCACCGCCGGCCTGCGCACCGAGCACTACAAGGTCAAGTACAGCAGCGCCGCCACCGGCGCGCTGGACACCGGCAAGTGGGTGACCAGCTGGAACGTCGCCGCGCTGTACAAGCTGTCCGAGAACGGCACGGTCTACGCCGCCGCCGCCAACTCGCTGACGCCGCCGGGGGGCGCCAATTCGACGCTGGCCGCCTCGGGCCAGAACGCCACCGCCGCCGACGCGCAGGAGACCAAGAACTACGAGGTCGGCACGAAGTGGGACCTGCTGCACAAGCGCCTGAACCTGACGGCCGCGCTGTACCGCAGCGAGAACGACGGCCAGGTCAGCGTCGACGCGGTGACCAACGTTGCCACGCAGAGCGGCAAGACCCGCGTCCAGGGCATCGAGCTGGCGGCCGTCGGCCAGATCACCAACTTCTGGCAGATCACCGCCGGCTTCCAGACCATGGACGCCAAGGCGCTGAGCCTGCGCAGCTTCAACTCGACCACCGGCGTGCAGACCACCACCGATGGCGTGCGCTGGACGCCGAAGTGGTCGGCCACGCTGTGGAACTCGTACCAGTGGAACGACTTCACCATCGGTGGCGGCGTGCGCCACACGGCCGAGCAGAAGCGCATCGTCACCGTCAATGCCGCGCCGGCCAACGGCCTGGCGGCGCTGCCGGCCTTCACCGTCGTGGACGTGATGGGCGCCTACCGCGTCAACAAGAACCTCAGCCTGCAGCTGAACGTCACCAACCTGTTCGACAAGGAATACATGTCCTCGCTGAACAACGGCGGCAGCCGTCTGGTGCTGGGCGCTCCGCGTGCGGTGACGTTGATGGCCAACATCGGCTTCTGAGCCGATTGAGGTAGCGTACGCGCGGCCCGTTCCCGTTCTGGCGGGGGCGGGCCGTTCGTCCGTCCCGCCCCCGAACCGAATCGATCCGGACATGTTGCTTCACATCCCCGAAGTGCTCAGCAAGCAGGACGTGCGCGAGATGCGCAAGCTCCTGGATGCCGCCGACTGGACCGACGGCCGCGCGACCGTGGGCGAGCAGGGCGCGAAGGTCAAGCAGAACCGCCAGCTGCCGGTGGACCATCCGGTCGCGCGCGAGATCGGCGCCCACATCCGCCAGGTGCTGGCGCGGCATCCGCTGTTCATCTCGGCCGCGCTGCCGCTGCGCACCCTGGCGCCGCTGTTCAACCGCTACGAGGGCGGCGAGCAGTACGGCTTCCACATCGACGGCGCGATCATGCGCCAGCAGGGCACCGACCAGCCGCTGCGCAGCGACGTGTCCTCGACGCTCTTCCTCAGCGAGCCCGACGAGTACGAGGGCGGCGAGCTGGAGGTCGTCGACACCTATGGCACCCACGAGGTCAAGCTGCCCGCGGGCGACCTGATCGTCTATGCCAGCACCAGCCTGCATCGCGTCACGCCGGTGACGCGCGGCGCGCGCGTGTGCTCCTTCTTCTGGACGCAGAGCCTGGTCCGCCAGGACTGGCAGCGGGCGATGCTGTTCGAGCTCGACCAGACCGTCCAGAAGCTGCGCGCCCGGCTCGGCGACGACGCCGAGACGACCGCCCTCACCGGCCACTATCACAACCTGCTGCGGCTCTGGGCCGAGACCTGAGCGCGCGAGACCGTTCCGATGACGCCGGCCGACACTTCCCCCTCTTCCGCCGCCAAGCCCGGCAAGGGCCCCGCCGCGCGCGCGGCCTGGCTCAAGCAGCTGCACCAGTGGCACTGGATCAGCTCGGCGATCTGCCTGATCGGCATGATCCTGTTCGCCGTCACCGGCATCACGCTGAACCACGCCGCCGACATCGAGTCCAAGCCGGCGATCGTCGGCAAGACGGCGCAGCTGCCCGCCGAGCTCGCCGCGACGCTCAAGCCGCGCTCGGTCGACGAGGCCAGCGAGGCCGACCGCAAGGCCGCCGTACCCGCGCCCGTGCGCGCCTGGCTGGCGAAGGAACTCGGCCGGCCCATCGATGCCCGCGAGGCCGAATGGAACCGCGACGAGGTCTACCTCGCGATGCCGCGCCCCGGCGGTGACGCCTGGGTCCGCATCGCGCGGGACAGCGGCGAGGTCGAGTACGAGGACACCGACCGCGGCTGGATCTCCTACTTCAACGACCTGCACAAGGGCCGCCATGCCGGCGTGGCCTGGAGCTGGTTCATCGACCTCTTCGCCGTCGCCTGCCTGCTGTTCTCCGTCACCGGCCTGCTGATCCTGAAGTTCCATGCGGTCAGCCGGCCCAGCACCTGGCCGCTGGTCGGCCTGGGCCTCGTCATTCCCGCGCTGCTGGCGCTGCTGCTGATCCACTGACCTGATCCCCACACGACCCCGACCGGCGCCCGCCCCGTCCTTCCCGCTGTCCTTCCCACCCTTCTTCCCGTTCCGAGCCATCGCCAGGATCCTCCCGACCTCCACCGAGACATCGACCATGAATCGCTCCGCAAGTCGTACCCTCCTCACGATCGGTGCCCTGGGCACCCTGGCCACGGGCTCGTCCGCCTGGGCCGCCACCGTCCAGCTCAAGCTCGAGCTGCCGCGCCTGAACGTGGCCGAGTACCACCGTCCCTACATCGCCGTCTGGGTCGAGAAGGCCGGCGAGTCCGGCCCGGCCGTCGCGCAGCTGGCGGTCTGGTACGACATCAAGAAGCAGAACAACGCCGGCACCAAGTGGCTCAAGGACATGCGCCAGTGGTGGCGCCAGGGCGGCCGCAACCTGACGGTGCCGGCCGACGGCGTGAGCGCCGCCACGCGCGCGCCCGGCGAGCATGCGATCTCGCTGGACACGCATCCGGCGCTGGCCGCGCTGCCCCCGGGCAAGTACGACATCGTCGTGGAGTCCAGCCGCGAGGCCGGCGGCCGCGAGGTGCAGCGCCTGCCGCTGACCTGGCCGGTCAAGGCCGCGGCCACCGCCAAGGCGCAGGGCGAGCACGAGCTCGGCGCGCTGGAACTGAACGTCAAGCCCTGAGCGGCATCCCGTCCCCCGACACGACACGGAGCACTCCACCATGACGAAGACTTCGATCGCATCCCGCCTCGCCCCCGTCGCCCTGGCCGTCGCCGCGCTGCTGCCGCTGGCCGCGCACGCCCACATGACCTGGCTGCTGCCCAACAAGTCCGCCTTCGACGGCAAGGAGCCGGTGGCCTCCTTCGACGCGGCGGTCTCGGAAGACCTCTTCAACTTCGAGCGGGCGCTCAAGCTCGACACGCTGCGCATCACCGCGCCGGACGGCAAGACCGTCGAGGCCGAGAACCGCAGCACCGCCCGCCACCGCGAGAGTTTCGACGTGAAGCTGACGCAGGACGGCACCTGGCGCATCAGCAACGTCAGCCAGTCGATGATGGGCAGCTACAAGCAGGGTGGCGAGACCAAGCGCTTCCGCGGCACGCCGGCGAGCTTCGCCAAGGACGTGCCGGCCGACGCCGAGATCACCGCGCTGACGGTGATGACCAACCGCCAGCAGACCTTCGTCAGCAGGGAGGAGGCCGGCAAGGTCGACTTCAAGCCCGAGGGCGATGGCCTGGAGCTGCTGCCGCTGGGCCCGGTCACCGACCTGAGCCATGGCGACAAGACGCGCTTCCGTCTCGTGCTGGACGGCAAGCCGGCCGCCGACGTGCAGCTGAAGCTGGTGCGTGAAGGCAACCGCTACCGCTACAAGTTCGGCGAGATCGAGCTCAAGACCGACGCCCAGGGCGAGTTCACCGTCGAGTGGACCGAGCCGGGCCGCTACTTCCTCGGCGCGAGCACCGGCCCGGCGCGCGGCCCCAATGCGCCGGCCGGCACGCGCCAGGCGCCGGTGCAGCGCGCTGGCGTCAGCGCCACCTTCGAGGTGCTGCCCAAGTGAGCCCGGCGAGCGGGACGACCCACGCGCGGACGCCGGGCCTCGCGCCCGAGCCGCGCGTGCTGGTCCCGCTGCGCATCGATGGCGAGCCGCCGGCGCTGGGGCAGCTGCTGCACGCGCTGGACGGCGAGACGATGGGCACGACCTGGTCGGTGCGCTTCATCGGGCCGAGCGGGCTGCGGCTCGCCGCGATCGAGGCAGCCATCGTCCGCGCCTGCGATGAGGTCATCGCGCAGATGAGCGGCTGGGACGCCGCCTCCGACCTGAGCCGCTTCAACCGCGCGCCCGCCGGCACGGTGTGTCCTTTGCCGGACGACTTCGCGACGGTGCTCGATGCGGCGCTGAAGATCGCCGCCGCGAGCGGCGGTGCCTACGACCCCAGCGCTGGCGCGCTGGTGGCGTTGTGGGGCTTCGGTCCGTCGGGCGAGACGGCGCTCGCGCCACGCCACGACGATCCCGCCTTCCGCGCCCCGTCGCCGCAGGATTGCGCCCGCGTCCACTGCGGCTGGGACGCGCTGCCGTGGGACGGCGCGCGTCGCACGCTGACGCAGGCCGGCGGTGTCGCGCTGGATCTGTCGGCGATCGCCAAGGGGTTCGCCGTCGACCGTGTGTCGGAGCTGCTGGGTGCGCTCGGCCTGCGCGATCACCTCGTCGAGATCGGCGGGGAACTGCGGGGCGCGGGCTTGAAGCCCGACGGGCAACCCTGGTGGGTGGACCTCGAGCCGCCCGCCGCCGACTGCGGCCTGGCGCCGCTGCGCATCGCACTCCACGGCCTGTCGGTCGCGACCTCCGGCGACTACCGCAAGTGCTTCGTCGATACCACTGGCCAGTGGCGCTCCCACACCATCGACCCCCGCACGCGGCGGCCGGTCGAGCACGGCCTGGCCTCGGTCACCGTGGTGCATGACAGCGCGATGGCGGCCGATGGCTGGTCGACCGCGCTGATGGTGCTCGGGCCCGACGAGGGCCTCGCGCTGGCCGACCGGCTCGGCCTGGCGGCGCGGCTCGTGCGGCGCCGCCCACCGGCCGAAGGCGGTGGTTTCGAGGAGCGCTTCTCCGTGGCGATGCGCGCGCTGATGCTCTGATGACTGCGATCCTGTCCCGTCCCGCGGCGGCGCTGCTGCTGCTCGCGCTCTACCTGCTGATGTGCGCCGCGGTGTGGTGGCGGCATCGCCGCCGGCAACGCCAGGCGGCCGCGGAATCGGCCGCGCTGCTGCCGGCCGCCGATGCCGGCCCGCCGGTACTGGTGCTGCATGCGAGCCAGACCGGCCAGGCCGAGGAGATCGCCTGGCAGACCGCCAGGGCGCTGCACCTGGCCGGCATGCCGGTGCGCGTCGCCGCGCTCGGCGAGGTGGACCGCGAGGCGCTGCGCGGCGCGCGGCATGCGCTCTTCATCGCCAGCACCTACGGCGAGGGCGACGCCCCCGACAGCGCGGCACCGTTCGCGCGCGACCTGATGGCGGCGCAGGCCTCGGACGCGGCCACCGGCCTGGACCTGTCGTCGCTGCAGGTGGGCGTGCTGGCGCTGGGCGATGCGACCTACACCCACTTCTGCGGCTTCGGCCGCGCGCTCGACGCCTGGTTGCGCGAGCGCGGCGCGCGGTCGATGTTCGATCGCATCGAGGCCGACCGCACCGATGAACACGCGCTGTCGCAGTGGCGGCAGCGCTTGAGCCACCTGGCCGGCACCGCCGACCTGGCCGAGTGGGAGGCGCCGGTGTTCACCGACTGGCGGCTGGCGGCGCGCCGCCATCTGAATCCAGGGAGCCAGGGCGGACCGGTGTTCCACCTCGAGCTGGTGCCCGCGGGCGGATCGCCGCTGCCCGCCTGGGAGGCCGGCGATCTCGTGCAGGTGAGCGTGGCCGGGGAAGCGGCCCATGCGGCCCATGCGGCCCATGCGGCCGGCGCGGCCGACGCGATCGATGACGACGCGCGGCGACCGCGCGAGTACACGATCGCCTCGCTGCCCGCGGACGGCCGCGTCGAGCTGATGGTGCGCCGCACCGCGCGCGAGGACGGCTCGCCGGGCCTGGCGTCGGGATGGCTGACGGAGCGCCTCGCCGTCGGTGGGGACGTCGCGCTGCGACTGCGACCGCATGCGAGCTTCCGCATCGGCGCCAACGCCGACCGGCCGCTGATCCTCGTCGGCAACGGCACCGGGCTGGCGGGGTTGCGGGCGCACTTGAAGGTCCGCGCGCAAACCCGCATGAACACGGGGAACGGCGCCGTGAGGGCTTGGTTGCTCTTTGGTGAACGGCAATCGGCGCACGACGCGCATTACCGCGACGAGATCGAGGCCTGGCAGCGCGACGGCGTGCTGGCCCGCGTGGACTGGGCCTTCTCGCGCGACCAGGCGGAACGCGTCCATGTGCAGCACCTGCTCGCTCGCGAGGCGCCGCGTCTGCGCGAATGGATCGCGGACGGCGCGGCGATCTACGTCTGCGGCAGCCTGCAAGGCATGGCCGGCGCCGTCGACGCGGTGCTGCGCGAGACGCTCGGCGAGGCCGATGTCGACGCGCTCATCCGCGAAGGGCGCTACCGGCGCGACGTGTACTGAGCGGTCCGCGCCGGTGCTGTCGGCGCCGTGAGGCGCGCGTCGCGCGGACCACGGCGACCACGGGGAACCCCGTAGGCGCGCAGGCATCGCGCGTGTCGGACATGCGGAGATTGATGCGCGCCCGCGACAAACACGGGGGACGGCGTTGACTTCGAGGCCGTTTTCCCCCTGCCAGAGCCTTCTCAATGCAGGAGGTGCGCAGTACCATTGCCCGCGCAGGGTGCCAACGAGTACCGAAGGCGTCAGACCTTCACCAGGGCCCGGCACATCAACAACCCTTGATGGAGAGAATCGAAATGGCAACTGCGAAGAAGGCCGCGCCCGCCAAGAAGGCGGCACCGGCCAAGAAGGCGGCACCGGCGAAGAAGGCCGCCGCGCCCGCGAAGAAGGCGGCACCTGCGAAGAAGGCCGCGCCCGCGAAGAAGGCAGCTCCCGCGAAGAAGGCTGCCGCTCCCGCCAAGAAGCGCACCCCCAACGCCGCCTTCATGAAGGCCCTGACCCCCAGCCCCGCGCTGGCCGCGATCGTCGGCGACAAGCCGCTGCCGCGCACCGACGTGGTGAAGAAGGTCTGGGAATACATCAAGAAGCACAACCTGCAGGACGCTGCGCAGAAGCGCGTCATCAACGCCGACGCCAAGCTGAAGGAAATCTTCGGCAAGGCCAAGGCCGACATGTTCGAGATGACCCGCCTGATCAACAGCCACCTGAAGGATTGAGCGCCGAGGCCGCAAGGCCTCTTCCGCGTTCAGGACAAGGCCCGCCTCGCGCGGGCTTTTTTGCGTCCGCGCCGGTCCGTGGGCAGGCGCGGCGCGATCGCCTCAGAGCCGCTCGAGCGCGGCGCGCAGCTGGCGCACGTCGATCGGCTTGAGCCAGTAATCCTGGAAGCCCGCGGCGCGAGCGCGCTGGCGCTGGTCGTCCATCACGTCCGCCGACAGCGCGATGCAGCGCAACTGGGCCAGGCGTGCATCCGCGCGCACCAGCGCCATCAGTTCCAGGCCATTCATGTCCGGCAGGTTCATGTCCATCAGCACCAGCGAGGGCATGACGCGCGGCAGCATCTCCATCGCCTGGGCGCCGGTCTCGGCCACGTCCAGCGTCCAGCCGGGCATCAGGCGGAACACCTCCTCCATCAGCACGATGTTGATGCGGTCGTCCTCGACGTAGAGGACGTGGCGGGCGGCGGTGGGGGAGGACATGGCGAGGACAGGCAGGGGACAACGCACGATACCAGCGATTGCCTGGACGGCCCGTCTTGTCCATGCCGTCACCGCTTCTTCACCGTCCGTGCGATCTGCGGGAGCACCGTGACAAAAACCACGCGTGGCCATACCCCCGGCTGAGGGGGACGGCCCGATGCGACGGGCCTTCGCTCCCTACACTCGCCGCAACTCCTGTCACATCCGGTGATGCAAAGCGACGGATGGAAACAGGAGCCACAAACGGCAAGGCTTGACCCCGACGAGATGTCTCGCGGAGGCGGCCGCCGAAAAAGAGAACTGTCATGTCGTTGGTGGCCGCATTCGCGTTGGCCGCGTCTACCGTGACGCTGCCCAACTGTTCCTGGGACAAGCCGGGCGTCAATCCCTTCATGGGCGACCTCGTCGCGGCCGTGGACCGGTACAAGGACATCCCGGCGGCGACCCGCGCCAAGCTCAAGGCGCGCATGGCCGCGCGCCAGTACGACGAGATCGTCGACATCCACCGCGACAGCATCGTCGGCCGCTACGAGTACGGCAGCGAGATCCGCGACATGCATTTCGGCGCCGGCTCGGTCTGCCGCACGGTCACGCGGACGAAGTGGACGGCGCAGACGCTGGAGCGCGGCCTGGTCTATTGCGAGGACGGCCAATGCATCCTCGTCCCGACCGTGTGCCGCAACGTCAGCCGCATCGCGCGCGGACCGCTGAAGCCGGGCGCGGCCGGTGGCCCGACCGCCAAGGCCGAGGACGAACCACTGATGTTCGAGCCCCCGGCGGCCGGTGCGGCCGCCGACGGCGGCGCTGGCGATCCGGGCAGCTTCGCGCGCACCGCCGCGCTGCCGCCCACGGCCACCTCGGATACCAGCCTGATCGCGCCCACGCCGGGCGGCAGCGGCGGCGGGGCGCCGGTGGCGCCGCCGCCCACCGGCGTCGGCGGACCGGGCGTCATCACGCTGCCGCAGCTGCCGGCGGGCAACGGTGGTGGCGGCAACCTGCCCGTCGTGCCGGGGGTGCCGGAACCGCAGACCTGGGTGCTATTCGCGCTGGGCCTGGGCGCCCTGGCCATCGCGGCGAAGCGCCGCGCCGCCTGAACCGGCGCAGGCCTCAACCGCGCCCGCCTCAACCGCAGCCCCTCAACCGCGGCCCCGAGCCGCACGCCCTCAACCGCGCGCGAGCAGCGGCTTGAGGTAGCGGCCGGTGTGGCTCGCCTCGCAGGCGGCGACGTCCTCGGGCGTGCCCGCGACCAGCAGTCGCCCGCCACCGGAGCCGCCCTCCGGACCCATGTCGATCAGCCAGTCCGCGGTTTTGATGACGTCGAGGTTGTGCTCGATGATCACGATCGTGTTGCCCGCGTCGCGCAGCTGGTGCACGACCTTGAGCAGCAGCGCGATGTCGGCGAAGTGCAGGCCGGTGGTCGGCTCGTCGAGGATGTACAGCGTCCGCCCGGTGTCGCGCTTGGAGAGCTCCAGCGCCAGCTTGACGCGCTGCGCCTCGCCGCCCGAGAGCGTCGTCGCGCTCTGGCCGAGCTTCACGTAGCCCAGGCCCACGTCCATCAGCGTCTGCAGCTTGCGCGCCAGCGTCGGCACCGCGCTGAAGAACGCGAGCGCGTCTTCCACCGTCAGCCCCAGCACCTCGGAGATGTTCTTGCCCTTGTAGAGCACCTCCAGCGTCTCGCGGTTGTAGCGCTTGCCGCCGCAGGTGTCGCAGGGGACGTAGACGTCGGGCAGGAAGTGCATCTCCACCTTCAGCACGCCGTCGCCCTGGCAGGACTCGCAGCGGCCGCCGGCCACGTTGAAGCTGAAGCGGCCCGCGCCGTAGCCGCGCTCGCGCGCGGTGGGCATCTCGGCGAAGAGCTCGCGGATCGGGGTGAACAGGCCGGTGTAGGTCGCCGGGTTCGAGCGCGGCGTGCGGCCGATCGGCGACTGGTCGACGTTGATCACCTTGTCGAAGGCGTCCATGCCTTCGATCTCGTCATGCTCGGCCGGTTCGGCATGGCTCTGGTAGAGCTTGCGCGAGACGGCGGCGTACAGCGTGTCGTTGACCAGCGTGCTCTTGCCCGAGCCGGACACGCCGGTCACGCAGGTCAGCAGGCCGACCGGGAATTCGGCGGTCACGCCCTTGAGGTTGTTGCCGCGCGCGTTGACGATCTTCAGCGTGCGCGGATCGGCGCTGTCGCTGAGCGCGTGACGCTGCTTGGGCACCTCGATGCGCTCCACGCCGCTGAGATAACGGCCGGTGGACGATTCGAGATTCGCCGCGACCTCCTCGGGCGTGCCCTGCGCCATGATCCGGCCGCCATGCACGCCGGCGCCGGGGCCCAGGTCCAGTACATGGTCCGCGGCGCGGATCGCGTCCTCGTCGTGCTCGACGACCAGCACCGAGTTGCCCAGGTCGCGCAAGCGCCGCAGCGTCGCGATCAGGCGGTCGTTGTCGCGCTGGTGCAGACCGATGCTGGGTTCGTCCAGCACGTACATCACGCCGGTCAGCCCGGAGCCGATCTGCGACGCCAGCCGGATGCGCTGCGCCTCGCCGCCGGACAGCGTGTCGGCGCTGCGGTCCAGGCTCAGGTAGTTCAGCCCCACGTCGTTGAGGAAGTGCAGCCGCGAGGCGATCTCGCGGATCACCTTGTCGGCGATCTCCGCCTTCGCGCCCTTGAGCTTCAGCGATTCGAAATAGGCCAGCGCCTCGCGCAGCGTCGCGTGCTCGACCTCGTAGATCGGCTTGCCGCGCTCGCCCTCGGCGGCGTCGGCCGGCTGCAGCAGCACGTGGCGCGCCTCGCGTCTCAGGCGCGAGCCCTCGCAATGGGGGCAGGGCTTGGCGCTCTGGTAGCGCGCGAGTTCCTCGCGCACCGCGGCGGAATCGGTCTCGCGGAAGCGCCGCTGCAGGGTGGGGAGGATGCCCTCGAACGGGTGGGAGCGCCTGACGCTGCGCTTGCGGCCGTTGGCGCCTTCGGCCTGGTAGGTGAAGGTGATCTCGTCCTCGCCGGAGCCCTGCAGCAGGACCTGGCGCGCCAGCTCGGGCAGTTCCTCGAAGGGCTGTTCGATGTCGAAGCCGTAATGCTTCGCGACCGATTCCAGCATCGAGAAGGTGTAGGCGTTGCGCCGGTCCCAGCCCTTGACCGCGCCGCTGGCCAGGCTCAGCGTCGGGAAGGCGACGACGCGTTCCGGATCGAAGACGGTCACCAGGCCCAGGCCCTCGCAGGAGGGGCAGGCGCCCACCGGTGAATTGAACGAGAACAGCCGGGGCTCCAGTTCCGGCAGCGAATAGCTGCAGATCGGGCACGCGAACTTGCTGGAGTAGATCGACTCGGTGCCGCGGTCCATGTCGAGCACCAGCGCGCGGCCGTCGGCCAGGCGCAGCGCCGCCTCGAAGCTTTCCGCCAGACGCTGGCGCAGCTGGTCGGCGCTGTCGTGGCGCAGCTTGATGCGGTCGACGACGACATCGATGTCGTGCTTCTCCGCCTTCTTCAGCGCCGGCAGGTCCGGCACCTCGACGGTCTGGCCGTCGACGCGGAAGCGCACATACCCCTGCGCCTGCAGGTCCTGGAAGAGCTCGATGAACTCGCCCTTGCGGTCGCGCACGACCGGCGCCAGCACCATCAGGCGCGAGTCGTCCGGCATGGCCAGCACCGCGTCGACCATCTGGCCGACGCTCGAGGCCTCCAGCGGCAGGTGGTGGTCGGGGCAGAAGGGCGTGCCGGCGCGCGCGTAGAGCAGGCGCAGGTAGTCGTGGATCTCGGTGACCGTGCCCACCGTCGAGCGCGGGTTGTGGCTGGTGGCCTTCTGCTCGATCGAGATCGCCGGCGACAGGCCCTCGATCACGTCGACCTCGGGCTTGTCCATCAGCTGCAGGAACTGGCGCGCGTAGGCCGACAGGCTCTCGACGTAGCGGCGCTGGCCCTCGGCGTACAGCGTGTCGAAGGCGAGCGAGGACTTGCCCGAGCCCGACAGCCCGGTGATGACGACCAGCTGGTTGCGCGGCAGGTCGACGTCGATGTTCTTGAGGTTGTGGGTGCGGGCGCCGCGGACGCGGATCATCGGCGGCTCGTCCCCCATCCGCCCGAGCACCTGGCCCAGATACCGGCCGCCCGGGCCCGGCTGCGGCGCGGCCGTGGGCTCGGACGGGGCGGGGACGGCGGGCGGGACTTTCGTGGACATGGGGCCGGACACAGCTGGAGGCGAACTCGCCATGATAGGGCCAGCCCCGTTCCCGCGCCGATCCCTGCTGACACCGCGTGGCAGCGGGAGGAATGCCGAAATCCTTCCCCGCGACCCCGCCTTTGCGGGGGCCCTCCGGCCACATGGGGGTGCAGAATCGCCGCATCCCCTCCTGCCCCTTCCCCCCTCGATGAAGTTCAAAGCGCCGTCGCTGTCGCTGCGCAGTGTGATCCTGCTCGCGGTGGTGGTCGGGATCGCGGCGCCGGCCCTGGCGCTGCTCGCCTACAGCGATGCGTTCATCCGCCGCAGCCTCGAGCCGGTGCTGGAGGGCCAGCGCGCGGCCGTGCTGACGCTGGCCGCCAATGGCCTGGTCGAGCCGCTGTGGACGGTGGACAGCCCGGCGGTGCAGCGGGCGCTCGACCAGCTGCTGTCTGACGTCAACGTCTGCGCGGTGGAGCTCAACGAGGAGCGCGTCGACACCCGCGACATCGTGCGCGCCAAGTGCAGCCCCGGCTGGCCGACGGTCACGCTCGCCGCGACCATCCAGCGCGAGGGCCAGGTGCTGGGCAGCCTGCGGGTGCAGTTCGACGATGCCGCGCAGGAACGCATGCTTGAGGAGGGGCGCCGGCAGACGGCGCTGATCGTGGCCGCGCAGGTGGCGGTGGGCGTGGGCATCGTGCTGATGGTCTTCTATCTGCGGATGGTCCGCCCGATCGACCGGCTCAAGCGCCTGGCCAACGCGATCGCCGAGCGCCAGCCGGTGCCGCGGCTGCGCTGGAACCGCAAGGACGAGCTGGGCCAGCTGGGCGTGCACCTGGACCAGATGGGGCAGCAGATCGCCGGCCTGCTGGCGGACATGGAGAGCAAGAACGCGCAGCTGCATCAGCTCGCGATGTACGACCACCTCACCGGCCTGCCCAACCGGACGCTGTTCCGGGAAGTCTTCCTGCACGAGGCGGCGGTCGCTCGGCGCGAGCAGAGCCACCTGGCGCTGCTGTTCGTCGACCTGGACCGGTTCAAGGCGATCAACGATTCGCTCGGGCATGCCGCCGGCGACCGCATGCTGCTGCAGGCCAGCGAGCGGTTGCGCCAGGCGGTGCGGGAGTCCGACCTGGCCTGCCGCGTCAGCGGCGACGAGTTCCTGCTGCTGATGCGCGATTCCAGCGAGCACGTCGCCTCCGCGGCGCAGCGCCTGATCGAGGCGCTGAACGCGCCGCTGCAGCTCGAGGGCGGCGTGGCCAGCGTGTCGGCCAGCGTCGGCATCGCGCTGTTCCCGCGCGATGGCGACGACTTCGACACCCTGGTCCGCCATGCCGACCTGGCGATGTACCGCGCCAAGCAGCTGGGGCGCTCGCGCTACAGCTTCTTCCAGCAGGACATGGACGCGGCGGCGGTGCAGCGGATGGAGCTCGAGCGCGAATTGAAGCTGGCGCTGGAACGCGACGAACTGCTGCTCCATTACCAGGCCGTCGTGGATGCCCGCACCGGCGCCTGGTCGGGGCTGGAGGCGCTGATGCGCTGGCAGCATCCGCAGCGAGGGCTGGTGATGCCAGGTCAGTTCATCGAGCTGGCCGAGGAGACCGGGCAGATCCTGGACCTGGGCTGGAGCACCATCGAGCAGGCCTGCGCGCAGTTGGCGCGCTGGAAGGCCTCGGGGCGGCATCCGGGGCCGATCTCGATCAACCTGTCGGCCCTGCAGTTCCGCGAGCCCCGGCTGGCCGAGCGGATCGCCGAGGCGATGGGCCGCCACGCGGTCGCGCCCGGCGAACTGGCGATCGAGCTGACCGAAAGCTCGCTGCTGACCGACACCGACACGGTGCTCCAGACCCTGGCGCGCCTGTCCGAGCTGGGGCTGAGCCTGTCGGTGGACGACTTCGGGACCGGGTATTCCTCGCTCGCCTACCTGAAGCTGCTGCGCCCGGCGCGGCTGAAGATCGACCGGGCCTTCGTCCGGGACCTGCCCAGCAGCGCCGACGACCGGGCGCTGGTGCGCGCCATGATGGGCATGGCCGAGGCGCTGGGCATCGACGTGGTGGCGGAGGGCGTCGAGACCGAGGCGCAGCGCGATGCGCTGCTGGCCCTGGGCTGCTGGCAGCAGCAGGGCTATTTCTATTGCCGGCCGCAGCCGGCCGCCGCGCTGGCGGCGCGCCTGGCCGTCTGGCCGCCCCAGGTTGGGGCAGCACGGGCAGCGCGCGGCTGAAGCCCCGCCAGGATCGCCCCCCAGGACCCATTCGCCCGACCGACCGGCATTTCGGCGCGCGATAGCGGCAATTCGTCGCGTCGTCGTGGTCTTGCCGCCGGTGGCGGCGCACAGTGCATCCTCGTTGAAATGCCAGGACAGGGATCGCACCGCAGGGGACCACCATGAACGACGCCGCCAAGACTTTCCTCACCGCCCTGGCCGCCGTGGCCAGCGCCGCTGTCATCGCCTTGTGGCTGGCGGACACGAACGAGGCCGCGCGTCCGTCCCATCCCCTGCCCCTGCACTGGGCCGAGCAGACCATGCCGGGACCTCAGGCCGACCAGGCCAGCAAGCCGCGCGGATGACCCCGCGGCCTGCGCTCCGATAGACGCCACGCTTCCCCCGGCATTTCGAAGCCCGCCTGACCAGCGGGCTTCTTTTTTTTCGGCTCGATCGTCGGGAACATCGATGGAATGGGGCATCCCGGCGATCGACGGTCCGGGCTCATCCATTCGTCGCGGTTCCGCGCAGTTCACTCCGTCGCCGCGCGCATTCGTCGCTTGCGGCTCGCGGAACGGGGGCGCGATGACGACACTGACTTCACTGACACACGCAACCCCATCAAGGAGATCGACATGAGCACTACCTCTTTCAAGACCGCCCGCACCAGCTTCAAGGCCTTTGCCTTCGGCATCGGCGCCACGCTGGCGATCGCCGTCAGCCTGCTGCACGTGCAGGACCAGCGCGAGCAACGCGCGGCCGTCATCACGCTGGATCCGGTGGTCATCACCGCCAAGCGCGAACAGCTGCCCACCGTCTACATCACCGGCCGCCGCGACACCGCGGCCGACGGCCAGCAGCTGGCTTCGGCCGCGCCGGCCGGCTGCACGACCCAGCTCTGCTGAGCTCCGGCGGTTGCGCTGTCAAGGCGGCGACCGCGACGGTCCAGCTGTAGCGATCGCCCACGAGAACGCCCGGCAGTTGCCGGGCGTTCTTCTTTTCGTCGGTGAGTTTTGATGGTGACGATCGCGTGACGCGATCGAGGGCCCAAGCGGCTCAGTCCTCGGCCAGGACCCGCAGCAGCGCCTCGCCATAGGCCTCGAGCTTCTTCGCGCCGATGCCGCTGATGCCGGACATCTCGTCGAGCGAGCGCGGCTGCGCCCGCGCCAGCTCAGCCAGGGTGACGTTCTGGAAGATCACGTAGGCCGGCAGGCCGTGCTCGCGCGCCACCTCGGCGCGCCAGGCCTTGAGCGCGTCGAAGCGCGCCTGCGCCGCGGCGTCCAGGTCGGCCTCGGCCTCCGAGCGCCGGCTGGACGACGACCCGCCGCGGCTCGACTTGCTCTTGCGCGTCGGCACCGCGGGCTGGCGCAGCAGCATGCGCACCTCGCCGCGCAGCACGGCCTTGGCATCGCCGCCCAGCGACAGCGTGTTGTATTCGCCCTCGGTCACCGCATAGCCCAGCGCGATCAGCTGGCGGATCACCGCGCGCCACTGCTGCTCGCTGAGCGCGGCGCCGACGCCCCAGGTCGACAGTTCGTGATGCCGGTACTGGGCGACCTTGTCGGTCTCCTTGCCGCGCAGCACGTCGATGAGGTGGCCGGAACCGAAGCTGAAGCCGGTGACCTGGTGGAAGCGGTAGATGCACGACAGCGCCATGCGCGCCGCCTCGGTCGCGTCCCAGGTTGCGGGCGGATTCAGGCAGTTGTCGCAGTTGCCGCAGGGCTGGCTGTCCTCGCCGAAGTAGGCCAGCAGCCGCACGCGGCGGCAGTCGATGGCCTCGGCCAGCGCGAGCAGCGCGTCGAGCTTGCCGCGCTGCACCTGCTTGAATTCGTCGGACGACGGGCTCTCGTCGATCATGCGGCGCTGCTGCACCACGTCCGCCAGGCCGTAGGCCATCCAGGCCTGGGCCGGTTCGCCGTCGCGGCCGGCGCGACCGGTCTCCTGGTAGTAGCCCTCGATGTTCTTGGGCAGGTCCAGGTGGGCGACGAAGCGCACGTCGGGCTTGTCGATGCCCATGCCGAAGGCGATGGTGGCGACCATCACGATGCCGTCCTCGCGCAGGAAGCGGTCCTGGTGGCGCTTGCGCTGCTCCTGCTCCATGCCGGCGTGGTACGGCAGCGCGTTGATGCCCTTCGCGCGCAGCCACTCCGCCGTCTCGTCGACCTTCTTGCGGCTCTGGCAATAAACGACGCCCGCCTCGTCCTCGTGCTCGTCCTGGATGAAGCGCAGCAGCTGCTCGCGCGGGCTGTCCTTCTCGACGATCAGGTAGCGGATGTTGGGCCGGTCGAACGAGGCGACGAAGATCCGCGCGCTGTCGAGCTGCAGCCGCTCGATGATGTCGGCGCGGGTGATGTCGTCGGCGGTCGCGGTCAGCGCGATGCGCGGGATGTCGGGGAAGCGCTCGTGCAGCAGGCTCAGCGACAGGTATTCGCTGCGGAAGTCGTGGCCCCACTGGCTCACGCAGTGCGCCTCGTCGATCGCGAACAGCGCGAGCAGGCCGCGCTCGTACAGCGACTGCATCTGCGCGATGAAGCGCGGCGTGTTGACCCGCTCCGGTGCCGCGTACAGCAGCGTCAGGCGCCCGGCGAGCATCTCGCGCTCGATGCGCTGGGTTTCCTCGAGCGTCTGCGTGGAGTTGAGGAAGGCGGCCTCGACGCCCGCTTCCTCGAGCGCGCCGACCTGGTCATGCATCAGGGCGATCAGCGGACTGACGACCACGGTGACGCCATGGCCGGCGCGCTGCCGGGCGATGGCGGGGATCTGGTAACAGAGCGACTTGCCGCCTCCGGTGGGCATCAGCACCAGCGCGTCGCCGCCGGCGGTCACGTGGTCGACGATCGCCGCCTGCTGGCCGCGAAAGGCGCTGTAACCGAACACCTCTTGCAGGATGGCTAGCGGGACGGGATGATGCTTGGACGAACTCATGGAGCCCTCGATTGTCCTGCACATCGACGGGCCCGCCGTTCACCCGGTCCCGATCCGTCGTGGACGGCGCTTTCCGAGCGCCTTGCTCCTCCGCACCGCACAGACCTGCCCATGATCGCTGCGCCGTTGCCCGACGACGAGAATGCCCGGCTGGCCACGCTGCGCGTGCTGCAGGTGCTGGACACCGACCCCGAGGAACGCTTCGACCGCCTGACGCGCATGGCGCGGCGCCTGTTCGAGGTGCCGATCGCGCTGGTCAGCCTGGTCGACGCCGACCGGCAGTGGTTCAAGTCGGCGCAGGGCCTGGACGTGCCGGAGACCCCGCGCGACATGAGTTTCTGCGGCCACGCCATCCTGTCGGACGACATCCTGCTGATCCCCGACACCCATGCCGATCCGCGCTTCGTCGACAACCCGCTGGTGACCGGGGCGCCGCACATCCGCTTCTACGCCGGCTGCCCGGTGCGGGCGCCGAGTGGCCACCGCCTCGGCACGTTGTGCCTGATCGACCGGGTGCCGCGCGGCTTCGACGCCGACGACCAGGCGACGCTGCGCGACCTGGCCTTCATGGTCGAGCAGCAGTTCGCGGCGATGTACATGGCGATGGTGGACGAGCTGACCGGGCTGGCGAACCGGCGCGGCTTCGAATCGCAGGCCGGACATGTGCTGGCGCTGTGCCGGCGCAAGCAGTGGCCGGCGACGATGCTGTACTTCGACCTCGACCACTTCAAGCATGTCAACGACCGCTATGGCCATGCGGAGGGCGACTGGGCGCTGAAGTCCTTTGCGGACATCCTGCGTTTCTGCCTGCGGGCCTCGGACGTGATCGCGCGCACCGGCGGCGACGAGTTCGTGGTGCTGCTCAGCGGCACGGCGACCGAGCAGATGTCGCCCGCGCTGGAGCGGGTGCGCACGCAGGTCGGGGCGCTCAACCTGAGGGCGCAGCGGGGCTATGCGCTGGATTTCAGCGTCGGCGACGCCGCGATGGCCGCCGACCGACCGCTGACGCTGGAGGAGCTGATGCAGCAGGCCGACGCGGCGATGTACGCGCACAAGCAGAGCCGGCGCCGCATGGGCTGACGGCCCGCCCGCGCGGGCGCGGCGGCCACGGCGGCCCTGAATCCGGTGATCGGCTGCCACGAAGCAGGCAGCGGATCGGCGTTTCCCGGGGATCGTCGGCGGAATGGGCGGGCGGCATAATCCGCCCCCTGCGCCGCTGTTTCCGACCCGATGTCCCGGGCGATGGGCGGCGCCGAGTTTCCCATTCCGAACATTCAACGACACGCAAGCGAAGGCAACCCTCATGGCCTCGGTCAACAAAGTCATCATCCTCGGCAACCTGGGCCGTGATCCCGAACTCCGCTACACGCCCAGCGGCAGCGCGGTGTGCAACGTCAGCATCGCGACGACGCGCAACTGGAAGAGCCGTGAAGGCGGCGAGCGCCAGGAAGAGACCGAATGGCACCGCGTGGTGTTCTACGACCGCCTGGCCGAGATCGCGGGCGAGTACCTGAAGAAGGGCCGTCCGGTCTATGTCGAGGGTCGCCTGAAGACCCGCAAGTGGCAGGACAAGGAAGGCAAGGACAACTACACGACGGAAATCATCGCCGAGCAGATGCAGCTGCTGGGCGGCCGTGAAGGCGGCGGCGACGACATGGGCGGCGGCGGTGGTGGTGGCTACAGCCGTGAGCGCTCGTCGGAGCGCGGCAGTGGCGGCAGCGGTCGCGACAGCGGCGACTTCGACGCACCGCGCGCGCCGGCCCCGCGCGCCGCGGCGCCTCGCGCCCCTGCCCCCGCGCCGAAGCCGGCGACCGGCTTCGATGACATGGATGACGATATTCCGTTCTGATCGATAGCGATCCCGGCTGTCCCGGGATCGGATGATCACGATGAAGGAAGCCCGTTGGCGTTCACGCCGCGGGCTTTTTTCCTTTTCGGGCCGGACGCCCACCTTCGGCCGAAATGGCCGCCGCTCAGGGCAGGTCCACGATCTCGATCCAATTCGCGGCCCGTCCCACGGGTTGACGGCCGATCAACCGGAGCGCGCCGCTGTCCGGATCGATGCGGTACACGGACAGCCGGTCCGATTTCTCGCCGGCCACGAGCAGGAACTTCCCGGTCGGATCGATGCGGATGCCACGCGGCTGCGTTTCCGTCGGATAGGCGTCCACCAGGCTCGGCTTGCCGGACGCCGCGGCAAGCGTCAGCAACGAGATCGTGCTGCTCGTCCGTTCGGACGTGTACATGAACCGGCCGTCCGGCGTGATGGCGATGTCGGAGGACCAGATGCGTCGCTGCTCGTCGCTCGCCGGCACCGTGAGCGTGGTCGAGAGCTCGGTGAGCGTCCCCCGATCGCGATCCCTCCCGAACTGGATGACGTTGCCGCTCAGCTCGCCGATCACATAGAGGAATCGACCGTCGGGGGAGAACTCGATGTGCCGCGGGCCGTTGCCCGGCTTCGTCTTGACGAGCGGCGGATCGAGCGGCGTCAGCGTTCCGCTGGCGGCGTCGAATCCGAACTGCAAGATCTGATCGCTGCCGAGGTTGGTGACGTACAGGAAGCGATTGCCGGCGTCGATCCGGATGCTGTGTGCCTTCTCGCCGGTGGGCAGGACCTGGATGGCGCCCTGCTCGACCAGGCCGTCCTTGATCGCGCTGATCGCGATCCGGCTTCCGTCATAGGAGGCCGTGAACAGGAAGCGTCCGGTCCGGTCGGTGGACGCGTACGCCATGCTGTCCGGGAGCGGCGCGTCGGCCTTCTGGCGCAACGCGCCGCTCGCGGCATCGATGTCGTAGGTCAGCACGCGGAATGGCTCGGAGCGCACGACCGCGTACAGATGCCGTCTGGCGGGATCCACCGCCATCGGCATCACGAGCTTGCCGGCCGCCGTCTTGCCCAGCGGCGTGAGCGCGCCGGTGGCATCCATCTCGAACGCGTCGATGACGCCGTCCTGCGCCGCGGAGACATAGACGTAGGTCTTGGCCGAGACCGGGACGGCGGCAGCGATCGCCATGGCGGCGGCGCTGGCGATCTTCATCATTCCACTTCTGAGCTTGCGCATCGACTCTGCTCCGGGCCTGTCATGAATGCTGGTGCGCCCGCATTCTGCCGGCGCGGAGTGTCACCAGCCGCGACGTGCGGTCCGGAACTCCACGCCATTGCCGATGGTGCAGTTGAAGCTCGACTGGCTCACGAGGGCGTAGTCCGGCAGGTTGAAGAGCACCTGACGGAAGTTCACGCTGCCATCGACCTTGACCTGATAGCGCAGCGTCTGGAACAGCGGCGCGGCGCTGTCGGACGCCGTGAAATGCGTGTCGGCGAAGGAGATGGTCCCGTCGGGCAGGACGCGATAGGCATCGATGGCCAACAGGCCGCCCTTGGTCTGCGACGGCCGGCCGCCGGCCTGGGGCTGGCAGCGGCTCAGGTCGATGGTGACGGAGACCTTCTGGCCCGCGTCGAGCGCCTCCAGGAGCGCCGCGGGTTGGTTCAGCGTGGTCGTCGGCTCGGCGTGGCTGAGCGCGGCGCCCAGCAGCAGGGGCAGCATGACGAGCGACTTCTTGGGGAACACGGAGGTCATGGCAATGGCTATGGCGTTGAAGAGAACGTCAGCGTGCCATGTCTTGCCTGGCCGGAGAGCGGCCAGGCGCCGCGTTCGCGGCCGAGTTTGCAATCAGCGGTTGAAGCCCGTAAACGACTGAAATTGTCTCGATGGAAGTCTCTATGGGATCCTCGCCGATCGCAGCGAGGGGCCCTGCATCACCAGCGTCCGGTCATGCGTATGGAGCGACCTCGGCCATCCGATCCAGACGCCCCACCGCTTCCTCGGGCAACCGCAGTTCAGCGGCCACGAGGTTCTCCCGCAGATGCTGGACCGATGAGGTGCCCGGAATCAGCACCAGGTTGGGCGAGCGCTGCAGCAGCCAGGCCAGTGCCACCTGCATCGGCGTGGCGTCGAGCTGGCTGGCGACCTCCGACAAGGCGCTCGACTGCAAGGGCGTGAAGCCACCGAGCGGAAAGAACGGGACATAGGCGATGCCGTCCCCGGCCAGCTGCCGCACCAGCGCGTCGTCGTTCCGATGGACGAGGTTGTAATGGTTCTGCACGCAGACGATGGCGCAGAGGCGACGCGCATCCTCGACCTGCCGCGCGGTCACGTTGCTCAGCCCGATGTGCTGGATCAGGCCCTGCCGTTGCAGTTCGGCCAAGGCGGTGAGCGGCTCCTCCAGCGAGCCCTCGGCCGGCCCGTGGACGTCCAGCATGCTGCGCAGGTTGACGAGCTCCAGCGACTCCAGACCGAGGTGGCGCAGGTTGTCGTGTACCGCCCTCGTCAGCTCGTCGGCGGACAGGGCAGGCAGCCACGACCCATCGGCCCCCCGCTTGGCGCCCACCTTGGTGGCGATGAGCAGATCCTGGCGATAGGGGTGCAGGGCCTCGCGAATGATCTGGTTGGTGATGTGCGGGCCATAGAAGTCAGCGGTGTCGATGTGGTCGACACCGCGCTCCACGGCCGCCCGCAGCACCGCCACGGCGGCTGCCCGGTCCTTGGGAGGGCCGAAGACGCCGGGTCCGGCGAGCTGCATCGCGCCGTACCCGAGGCGCTTCACGTTGCGGTTGCCGATGCGGAAGGTGCCGGCCTTGTCGAGTGAGTTCATGAGCATGTCCTTTCGAAGGTGGCTCACTCTAGGCAGCGCCGCGGCGTACGATAAGTGGATCCAATCCGCACGGGCCGTGCGGAAATCAGAACAGTGGCGGGTGCGATGGCGGATCACATGGCCGATCTGGCGGTTTTCGTGGCGGTGGCGCGCGCCGGAGGCTTCCGGCAGGCGGCGCGCGGCGAGGGCGTCAGCGCGTCCAGCCTCAGCGAGGCCCTGCGCAGGCTGGAAGCCCGCCTGGGGGTTCGGCTGCTCCACCGCAGCACGCGCAGCGTCGTGCCCACCGAAGCGGGCGCGCGACTGCTTCATCGGCTGGGGCCCGCGTTGGGCGAGGTGGAAGCGGCGCTCGACGAGATCAATGGCTTCCGTGACCGTCCGGCAGGCACGCTGCGACTGAACGTCCCCGTCAGCGCGGCGCGCCTGGTGCTGCCGGCCCTGGTGCCGCCTTTCCTCGCCGCCTATCCGGACATCCGACTGGAAGTGGTGGTCGACGAAGGCTTCGTCGACGTCGTCGCGGCGGGCTGCGATGCCGGCATCCGCTACGAGGAACGCCTGGAGCAGGACATGATCGCCCTGCCCATCGGCCCACGTCGCCAGCGCATGGCGACGGCCGCCGCGCCGGGCTATCTCGCGCGCAGCGGCCGGCCGCTGCATCCCCGCGACCTGCTGCAGCACGCCTGCCTGCGGGTGCGCTTCGCCAGCGGGGCCATGCCGCCCTGGGAGTTCCAGCGCAAGTCGGAGGTCGTAACGGTCGATCCGGCCGGACCGCTGGTCGTGCGGGCCGGCGGCGGCGTGGACCTCGCCATCGATGCGGCACTGGCCGGCAGCGGGGTCATCCACCTGTTCGAGGACTGGCTCCAACCCCATCTGGCCAGCGGTGCGCTGGAGCCGTTGCTGCAGCCATGGTGGCGCCCGTTCACCGGGCCGTTCCTGTACTACCCCGGCCGGCGCCACGTGCCCGCGCCCTTGCGGGCCTTCGTCGACTTCCTGCGGGCCCGTCACGCCGAAGGCTGAGCGGCGGCCTGGGCGCATGCCCGCGGCGCACGCGGCGCACGCGGCACAGACGACAGGCCACCGGCCGGCTCAGCCCTTCTTATCCGCCTTCACATCCATCACCACCAGCCCGGCCAGCATCACCAGCGGCAGCAGCAGCGCCCAGAACTTCCACGCCGCATACGCGAATGCGCCCGTGAGCGCGCCCACCGCGAAGGCCGCGACCGGCCAGATGAAGCGGCCCAGCCGCTCCCGCACGTCCGGACCGGCCGCGCCGCGCAGCAGGTCCACGCCGTCGATCACCACCTGCGTCACATTGCCCGTCATCACCGTCGTCGGTGTCAGCGCCGGCCAGGCCAAGCGGCCCGCCGCGTTCTGCACGCCCATCGCCGCGGTGATGAACAGGCCGGTGGCCATCGCCCACGGCGCGTCGGGCGCCAGCGCCGCACCCGCCGGCACGCTGCAGATCAGCGCCACCACCAGCAGCGCCGCCTGCATCACCAGCAAGGGCCGGCTTGCCACCGTCTTCGTCCGCTCGCAGCGCAGGGCCACCATCCGCGCCAGTGCCACCGACACCACGAAGGTCGGGAACACCAGCAGCTTCAGCAGCACGCTGCCGCCGCTGGTGCGGCTCAGCTCCGCGCCGATCAGCACGAAGTTCCCGGTCACGTGCGCCGTGAACAGCCCGAACAGCGCCACGAAGCCCACCGTGTCCACATAGCCGCCGATGAAACCCAGCGTCAGGCTGGCCACCAGCAAACGCTTCACGCCCGTCATGCCAGCACCTTCCTTTCCAGCACCGCGATCCGCGCCGCGCAGGCCAGCCCGGCGATCAGGCCCAGGTGCTCGAAGAAGGCGTTCTTGGCCATGAAGCGCGCCTGGCCGCTCAGGTGCCAGAAGTCGTTGGCCACCAGCATCGCCACCAGCGTCAGCACGCCCAGCGCGCCGGCCGCCAGCCAGACCCAGCGGTTCAGGATCAGCAGCAACGCGCCGATCAGTTCCACCGCGATCGCCAGCACCGCCCACAGCACCGCGGGCTGCAGGCCGAAATGCGCCTGCTCCGCCACCGCGCCGGGAAAGTCCATCGCCTTGTCGATCCCACCGATCAGGTAGGCCGACGCCAGGCACAGGCGCAGCATCACCCCGAAGGTGGGCCACTGCAGCACCGCCTCCACCCAGCGCGGTGCGGCGGGGGAGAACAGACGGGTGGATCGGTACTCGCTCATCGTGGGGCCTCCAGGTGCCGTCGGTTGTACCCGGCTTCGGCGCGCCGCATCGGGGCGGCTCGTGTGTCCAAGTCCATCATCAGACCGCCCAGCACGCGCATCCCAGCGCGCCCCAGAAGCTCTTCAGGTCGGAGGCGGGCACCTCCGACGCCCAGGCATTCGCATGCGCATGACCATGGACGCCGCAGGCGGTGTCGCAGCACGCGGTGCGCCGCATCGCCGCCTGCAGCGGCTTGCCTTCCGCGCCCCAGGCGCCGTAGCCGCCGTAGCGCCGCACCGGCGACCAGTCCGGCATCGCCGGCGGCGGGGCCGATTCATCCAGCGACGCGAAATCGCCGGCGCCCCACACCACCTTGCCGCCGACCATCGTCAGCAGCGCGCTGGTGTCGGCGATGTCCGATTCGGCGCAGCCGAAGAAGTCGCGGTCCGGCACGACCAGGTCGGCCAGCTGGCCCGCCGCGATCTGCCCCTTGTTGCCCTGCTCGTTCGAGAACCAGGTGACGTTCTCCGTCCACATGCGCAGCGCCGCCTCGCGGTCCAGGCAGTTGCGCTGCGGCGTGATCTGCAGGCCGCCGACGGTACGGCCGGTGACCAGCCAGGACAGCGACACCCACGGGTTGTACGAGGCCACCCGCGTCGCGTCGGTGCCGGCCGAGACCTTCATGCCCCGGCGTAACATCTCGGCCACCGGCGGCGTCGCCTCGGCGGCGCGTGCGCCGTAGCGCTCGACGAAATACTCGCCCTGGTAAGCCATGCGGTGCTGCACCGCCACGCCACCGCCCAGCGCCGCGATCCGGTCCATCGAGCGCGTCGAGATCGTCTCCGCGTGATCGAAGAACCAGTTCAGCCCGTCGATCGGCGTGTCGCGATGGACCTTCTCGAACACGTCCAGCGCACGCGAGATCGTCTCGTCGTAGGTGGCATGCATGCGCCACGGCCAGCGGTTCTGCACCAGGATGCGCACCACCTCCTCGAGCTCGCCTTCCATCTGCGGCGCCATGTCGGGCCGCGGCTGGCGGAAGTCCTCGAAGTCCGCGGCGGAGAACACCAGCATCTCGCCGGCGCCGTTGTGGCGGAAGTAGTCGTTGCCCTGCTTGTAGGGGACCGACTTCGCCCAGTTGAGGAAGTCCTCCTTCTCCTGCCCCGCCTTCTGGGTGAACAGGTTGTAGGCCAGGCGGATCGTCAGCTGGCCGGCGTCGGACAGCTGCTGGATGACCTGGTAGTCCTCGGGATAGTTCTGGAAGCCGCCGCCCGCGTCGATCGCGCCGGTGACGCCCAGCCGGTTGAGCTCGCGCATGAAGTGGCGCGTGCTGTTGAGCTGGTACTCCGGCGGGAGCTTCGGCCCCTTGGCCAGCGTAGCGTACAGGATGGACGCGTTGGGCTTGGCCAGCAGCAGGCCGGTGGGATTGCCGGCGCTGTCGCGCAGGATCTGGCCGCCGGGCGGCTCGGGCGTGTCGCGGGTGTAGCCGACGGCGCGCAGCGCCGCGCCGTTCAGCAGCGCGCGGTCGTAGAGGTGCAGGATGAAGACCGGCGTGTCCGGCGCGACGGCATTGAGCTCGTCGATGGTCGGCAGCCGCTTCTCATGGAATTGGTGCTCGGTGAAGCCACCCACCACCCGCACCCATTGCGGCGCGGGCGTGATGTCGACCTGCGCCTTCAGCATCGCCATCGCGTCGGCGAGGCTGCGCACGCCGTCCCAGCGCAACTCCATGTTGAAGTTCAGGCCGCCGCGGATGATGTGCAGGTGGTTGTCGATCAGGCCCGGCAGCACGCCGCGGCCTTTCAGGTCGATGCGGCGCGTCGTCGCGCCGGCCAGCGCCAGGATCTCCTGGTTGCCGCCGACGCTGAGGAAACGTCCGTCCTGGATGGCCACCGCCTCGGCGCTCGGCCGCGTGCGGTCCAGCGTCGTGAAGCGGCCGTTGAACAGCACCAGGTCGGGCGTCATGCCCGCGGTGCGGGAGAAGGAGGTGTCAGGCATCGTGGGACTCCGCGTTCGCCGCCGGGGCCGTGCTCGCGCGCCGGGCGGTGGTCGCCTCGGGCGCCGCGCCGGGGGCCGCCGCGGTCTTCGTCTTCTCGCATCCGGGCATGTGCCCGAACATGTGCGGGCGCAATTTCTGGTCGACCCAGCTGACCTGCGCCGGATCGCGCTGCAGCCACTGGCGCACCAGCGGCGGGATCTGCTCGCCGGCGAGGATGCCCAGCAGGCCCACCAGCGCGATCACCGGCGGCGCCGGCGACCTCACGTTGAGCAGGCCGTAGATCACGCCGACGAGCAGGCCCACGGCGGCCGACAACACATATGCATTCATGAGGACCGCCTTTGCGCTGCCGTCGAAGCTCAGCCCTCGTGGGCGTTGAACATCGTCTTGGCGTAGTTGATGCCGATGCCGTAGGCGCCGCCGACCTTCTTCGCGATGCCGGTGGTCATGTCGTAGGTCTCGCCGCGGGCCCAGTCGCGCTGCAGCTCCAGCAGGTACTGCAGCGAGGTGATCGGCTGCGCGCCGGCCTGCACCATGCGCTCGACGGCGCGGTTGTGCGCTTCCAGCGAGACGTCGCCGCAGGCGTCGGTGATGACGTAGACCTCGAAGCCCTGGTCGATCGCCGACAGCGCCGGACCGACGATGCAGACGCTGGTCCACAGGCCGGCCAGCACGATGCGGTCCTTGCCGATGCGGTTGATCTCCTCGATCACCGCCACGTCCTCCCAGGTGTTCATCGAGGTGCGGTCCAGCATCTTCTTGCCGGGGAAGGGCGCCGTGACCTCGTCGAACATCGGGCCGGAGAAGCTCTTCTCGGCGACCGTGGTCAGGATGGTGGACACGCCGAAGCCGGCGGCCGCCTGCGCCACCAGCGAGGCGTGGGTGCGCAGGTTGTTGGCATCGATCGAGTGCGTGGCGAAGGCCATCTGCGACTGGAAGTCGATCATGACCAGCGTGTGGTCGGTGGGGTTCAGCAACTTGGCGCCGGGAACGGCCTTGGCGAGCTTGCTCATGGGGGTCTCCTGGAGGGACGAGGAAACGAAGGTCCGCGCGGCGGTGAAGAACGGCGCGGACCCTCGAGGGGATCGTTGAAGCGGACTACTGGCGGGATCAGGACTTCGCGAAGGCCAGCAGGTCGGCGTTCAGCTGGTCCTTGCTGGTGGCGGCCAGGCCATGGCTGCCGCCCTTGTAGACCTTGAGCGTCGCCTTGGGGGCCAGCTTCACCGACAGCTCGGCGGAGTTGCCGATCGGCACGATCTGGTCGTCGTCGCCGTGGATGATCAGCGTCGGCACGGTGATCTTCTTCAGGTCCTCGGTGAAGTCGGTCTCGGAGAACTGCTTGATGCAGTCGAACTGCGACTTCAGCGAGCCTTGCATGCCCTGCAGCCAGAAGCTGTCGCGCATGCCTTGCGAGACCTGCGCGTTCGGGCGGTTGGCGCCGAAGAAGGGCGTCGTCAGGTCCTTGTAGAACTGCGAGCGGTCCTTCTGCACACCGGCGCGGATGCCATCGAAGACGTCCTTGGGCAGGCCGTTCGGGTAGGCGGCGGACTTCATCATCGTCGGCGGCACGGCGCCGACCAGCACGACCTTGGACACGCGCTTGACACCGTGGCGGCCGACGTAGCGGGTGACCTCGCCACCGCCGGTGGAGTGGCCGACCAGCATCGCGTCCTTGATGTCGAGCTTGTCGAGCACCGCGGCCAGGTCGTCGGCGTAGGTGTCCATGTCGTTGCCGCTCCAGCTCTGGCTGGAGCGGCCGTGGCCGCGGCGGTCATGGGCGATCACGCGGAAGCCGTTCTGGCCGAGGAAGAGCATCTGGTCTTCCCAGGCGTCGCTGCTCAGCGGCCAGCCGTGGGAGAAGACGACGGGCTTGCCGCTGCCCCAGTCCTTGTAAAAGATCTGGGTACCGTCCTTGGTGGTGACGTAGCTCATGGGGGCTCCTGGTAGGGGGTGTTGGGAGGGGGTGGAGGGGGAGGAAGAGGCCGCGGCCTCGGCGCCGTCGGCCAGCGCCAGCGGCAGCGCCGCGGCGAGCGCGAGCTGGCCGCCCAGCGCGAGCAGGTCGCGGCGGGTGAGGTCCGAGGGGGTCGAAGGAATCGTCATCGAGGGTCTCCGAGGGATGAAGGCATCCTAGGAAACCGATGTCCGGCGCGACAGCCGCCGATGGCGCAGCCAGCGCTCTCCCGTCAGAGGCAGGTGGTGGACGATCCCCTCACCCTCGCCCTCTCCCCCCGCGGGGGAGAGGGAATGAGCGGGGACGCTCGGGGGAGCTCAGAGGCGCAGCAGGCCGCGCTTGAGCGCCAGCACGACGGCGTGGGTGCGGTCGCGGGCGTCGAGCTTGGACAGGATCATCTTCACGCGCGCCTTGATCGTGTCCTCGGACAGCGAGAGCAGGCCGCCGATCTCGCGGTTGCTCAGGCCCTGCGCGATGTGCTCGAGCACGTCGATCTCGCGCCCCGAGAGCTGCTCCTGGCCGGCGTGCGCGGCGATCTCCTGGGCGACCTCGTTGGGGATCCACCGGTTCCCGCGATGCACCGCGCGGATCGCGTCCAGCAGCTCGGTGCGCAGCTGCGTCTTGAGCAGGTAGCCCGAGGCGCCCAGCTTGAGCGCCTGCCAGGCCTGGGCATCGGCCTTGAAGGTGGTCAGCACGATGACCCGCGCGCCAGGGCTCAGCGTGCGCAGCCGCGACAGCGCCTCCAGGCCGTCCATGCCCGGCATCTGGATGTCCATCAGCGTGACGTCGGGGCGCAGCCGCTCGAAGGCCTGCAGGCCCTGCCAGCCGTCGGCCGCCTCGCCCACCGGCGCCATGTCGGGCTGCTCGCCCAGCACCGCGGCGATGCCCTCGCGCATCAGCGGGTGGTCGTCGACCGTCAGGACGCGGATGGGTTCGGGCGCGGGCAGCATGGCGGCGATCATAGGGCGACCCCCTTCGGGGCGTCCCTCTTCCAGGGGGCCACTACCCTTTCGGGTAGCGGGCATCGACTCGACCGGGGCTATCGCGGTGCAGCATGGCTTCCGATGATCGGCGCAGTCCTCCGGCGCCCCCGCGCCACCGCCTTCACCGCCCCCCGGGAGCTGTCCATGTCCCTGATCGAGCGCCCCCCCGCCGTCCTCGACGCGATCGTCGTGCATCGCAATCCGCTGCTGCGCGCCGGCATCGCCGCCGCGCTGTCGCCCTTCTTCCGCGCGCACGACACCGGCGACGACGGGCTGCCGTCCGGCTTCCCGTCGCTGGGCGCGGCGGGGCCGGGCAGCCGGAGCACGTCGGTGCGGTTGGTGATCGCGGATCATGAGGGCGCGCTGCAGTCGCTGGCCGGCGCGCCGCGCCGCGGCGGCGCCGGCACGGCCTCGGGCGGCGTGCCTGCGCCGCAGTGGCTGGTGGTGAGTCCGGTCACGCACGGCGGCCGCGTCCGTCACGCGATGGCGGCGGGCGTGCTCGGCTATGTGCATGCGGCCTGCGCGCTCGAGGAACTGCGCGACGCCGCGCGTGCCGTCGCGGCCGGACGGCGTTATCTCTGCCGCACGGCGGCCGGTGCCGTGGCCGAGGGCTGGCTCGGGGACGAGCTCACGCCGCGTGAGCGCGACGTGCTGCGCATGCTCTGCCTGGGCCTGGACAACAAGTCGATCGGCCTGCGGCTGGGCGTCGCGGCGGGCACCGTCAAGACGCATGTGAAGACGCTGCTGCAGAAGCTGGGCGCGCGCAGCCGCACCCAGGCCGCCACCGAGGCGCTGCGCCGCGGGTTGCTGGACGACGAGCCGGTGGCCGACGATCCGGTGCCGCTGCCGGCGCGTCCGTCGCGCGGCGCCGCGCAAGGGCTCTACCGGCTCCAGCCGCTGCCGGCCGCATGACCGGGACGACGCGCGCTTGACCGCAGGGGGCCCGGGTCGGCACAGTCGCCGGCCGGCATGGCACCGGACGGAGGGAGGTCGAGTGGCGAGGTGGTGGATCGGATGGATGCTGGTGGTCGCGCTTGCGGCCGCGACCGCCCACCCTGCGGGGGGGGCCGCCGCCGAGGGCCTGCCCGATTTCTCCCATCGCTCCTGGAACGTCCGCGACGGCGCGCCGGCGGATGTCTGGACGCTGGGCGGCGGGCGAGAGGGCGTGCTGTGGCTGGGCACCGGCATGGGGCTGTACCGCTTCGACGGCCTGCGCTTCGAGCGTTACCGGCCCGGCGACCAGCCGCTGCCGGCGTTCAACATCAACGCCTTGCTGGTCGACGAGGACCGCACGCTGTGGATCGGCCTGTTCGAAGGCGGCGTGCTGCGCCTGCGCGACGACGGCGTGACCCGCTACGGCGCGGCGCAGGGGCTGCCCGGCGGCCGCGTGCTGCGCCTGGCGCGCGCCGGCGGGGCGCTCTGGGCCGCGGCGGGCAAGGGCCTGGCGCGTTTCGACGGCCAGCGCTGGCAGCGCATCGGCGAGGCGCAGGGCTATCCCGCGGCCGGCGCCGAGTACCTGTTCCGCGACCGCCAGGGCACCTTGTGGGTCAGCTCCGGCGAGCGCCTGTACCGGCTCGCCGCCAATGCCGAGCGCTTCGAGGACACCGGCGTGCCGCTGGGCCGCAGCGCGGTGATGGCGCAGGACGGCCAGGACCGGCTCTGGATCGCGGACGGCCGCGGCGGCGTGCGGCCGCTGGGGGTGCCGGGCTCCTGGCGCTCGTGGGCGCAGCTGCCCGACACCGCGCCGGCGCCCGCGCCCGTGCGGATGGACGACCTGGCCGCGGCGCCCTTCTCTCCCAGCGTGGTGTCCGAGCGCGACGGCCGGCCGTCCACGCTGGTCAAGCAGATGCTGTTCGCCAGTGACGGCGGGCTGTGGGTGACCGTCAACGGTCGCGGCGTGTTCCGCACCGAGGCCGCGGACGCGGCCCGCCTGATGGCGGGCGAGCAGCTGGACTGGTCGCGCGGGCAGTGGTTCACCGTCGCCGACGGCCTGGGCTCGTCCATCACCGTGCCGCTGGTGGAAAGCGACGACGGCGAGATCTGGGTCGGCACCAACGTCGGCGTCAGCAGCCTGCGCCAGCACCGCATCCGGAGCGTCACGCGGCTGGAGGATGCCGCCTCGACCGGCTTCAACGTGCAGCCGGACGGCAGCGGCGTGCTGCTGTCGAGTTCCTCGGCGAGCTGGCGGGTCGATCCGCCCGGCGGTGCGGTGCGCGAGACCGGCATCGATCCGCGGCCGAGCTCGCGCCGGCCGGCCACGCAGGCGGTGCGGGCGACCGACGGCTCGCTCTGGCTATGGGACAACGAGACGCTGTGGCGCGCGCCGCCGGGCGGGCGCTGGGAGCGCTGGGCCCAGCCGCTGCCCGCCGGGACGCGGGCCGCCGCCAGCGGCATGGCCGCCGATCCGACCGGCGGGCTGTGGCTGTCGCTGCACGAGGTCGGCGTGTTCCACGCGACGCGCGCCGGCATCGCCCGCGTCAGGGAAGGCGAGCTCGACGGCCAGCCGCCGGGCTCGCTGGCGGTGGACGCGGACGGGGCCGTCTGGTTCGGCCACGACGGCGTGCTCACCGCCATCGACGACCTGGGCCGGCGCCTGCGCTTCGGTCCGGAGCAGGGCCTGCGCACCGGCCGGATCCTGACGGTGCGCAACACCCGCCACGGCCTGGTCGTCGCCGGCGAGAACGGCGTCGCGCTGGGCCGGGACGGCCGTTTCGCCACCATCCCCATCGAGCGCGATCCGGCCTTCGGCCGGGTGTCGGGCATCGTCGAGTCCTTCGACGGCGACCTCTGGCTCAACGGCGGCCGCGGCCTGGTGCGCCTGGCCGCGGCGGAAGTGCCCGCGCTGTTCGAGGCCTCGGCCAGTCCGCTGAGCTACCAGCTGCTGGACGCGGCGGACGGCCTGCCCGGCATCGCCCGTCAGGCCTCGGCGACGCCGACCGCGGTGCGCGACGCCCGCGGCCGGTTGTGGTTCGTGACCAACCTCGGGGTGGTCTGGCTGGACCCGGCGCGCACGCCGCGCAACTCGCGCGAGGTCGGCGTCGACGTGCAGGCGCTGATGGCCGGCGGGCAGAGCTATCCGGCCGCGCAGGGCCAGCAGCTGCCGCAGGGCACCAATGCGCTGACGCTGCGCTACGCCGCCCGGGTGCTGAGCAAGGCGGAGCAGGTGCGCTACCGCTTCCGACTGGTGGGCGTCGACGCGGACTGGCGCGACGCCGGCACGCAGCGCGAGGCGACCTACGCCAACCTCGGTCCGGGCGACTACCGCTTCGAGGTGCTGGCCTCCAATCCCGACGGGCTGTGGAGCCGCCGGCCGTCGGTGCTGGCTTTCCGCATCGCGCCGGCGCTGCACGAGTACGCCGCCTTCCGCTGGGGACTGGCGTTGGCGCTGGTGGGGGCCATCTGGGGCGGGTATCGCCTGCGGGTGCGGGCGCTGCAGGCGCGGCTGCGGATGCGGCTGGAGGTGCGCCATCGCGAGCGGGAGCGCATCGCGCGAGACCTGCACGACACGCTGCTGCAGGGCTTCCAGGGGCTGCTGCTGGGGCTGGATGCGAGCGTGCGACGCGTGACCGACCAGGCGCTGCGGCACAAGATGGAGCGCGACCTGACGCGGGCCGAGGGGCTGCTGGCCGAAGGGCGCGATCGCGTCGGCCAGCTGCGTCAGCGCATCGACGACGAGGACGCCGCCGAGCGCGGCGGCTGGGGGGATGACGACGAGGGCGACGACGACGCAAACGGCGGCGAGCGCCGGGGCTCGGACCGTCGGTTGGCCGAGCGGCTGGCGCGCGCCGGCCAGGACCTGGTCCGGCCGCCGGGCCAGTTCCGGATCCGGGTGACCGGCACGCCGCGGGCGCTGGCGGCCTCGATCGAAGATGAAATGCTGCTGATCGCGCGCGAGGCCCTGACCAATGCCGACCGCCATGCGCGGGCGAGCGAGGTGAGCCTGGAGCTGGACTACCGCGCCGACGGCCTGACGCTGACGGTGCGCGACAACGGCATCGGCCTGCCGCCGGACTGGGAGGCGCGTCAGCCGCGCGACGGGCGCTACGGCATGTGCGGGATGCGCGAGCGGGCGCGCCTCATGGCGGCGTGCCTGTCGGTGCGCAGTACGCCGGGCGCCGGCACCGAGCTGGTGCTGCACGTGGCCGATGCGCCACGCGCCGGCTGGCGGGCGCGCTGGCGGCAGCAGCGCGCGGCCGTCTCCCCGTGAAGTCCCCGAGGGTCAGGGCATACCCGGCTTCCTAGAATCCGCGCGACGTCGAAGTTCCGACGTTTTCACGAGGGAAGAGTGATGAAGAAGTTTGCCGCGCTGTCCGCGCTGTGCCTGTCCTTGGCCGCCGCGCTCCCCGCCTTCGCCGATCCGGCGCCGGTGCCCGATGCCACCCAGGCGCAATCGCTGCGCGATGCCGTGCGGGCCGACCGCAAGGGCGTTGTCCTCAAGGCGCTGCAGCTGGACGAGGCGCAGACCAAGAAGTTCGTGCCGGTCTACGAGGCCTATGAGCGCGAACTGGCCACGCTGAACCGCCAGTTCACCCGCATGTCGGTGGAATTCGTGCAGATCGGCGACAAGCCGACCAATGCGCAGTCGAAGTACTTCTCCAAGGGCTACCTGGGGTACGTCGACGCTGAGCAGAAGCTCTACAAGAAGTACCACCCGCGTGTGGTGAAGGCGATCGGCGAAGTCGGCGCCGCGCGCTTCCTGTCCGTGGAACGCCGCATCCGCGCGCTCCAAGACTACGACCTCTGGATCTAAGAGCGAGGGCTACTGCGCGAACGCCAGGCGTCGTTGGGCGGATGCTCGGAATCCTCACGTACCGAAGTACGCTCCGGTTCCTCCGCTCCGCCCGCCTAGCCTGACGTCCGCTCGCGACGCCCCGATCGACCGAGCCAACGAGGCGGTGGTCAGATCCCGCCCAGATCGATCGCGCGCAGCACCGCCTGCGTGCGGTCAAGGATGCTCTTCTTCGCGAACATCGCGAGGTCAGATCCAGCCCAGATCGATCGCGCGCAGCACGGCCTGCGTGCGGTCGCGGACGCCCATCTTCGCGAACACCGCGGAGCAGTGGTTCTTGATGACGCCTTCGCTGTTGCCCAGCAGCGCGGCGATCTCGGTGTTGCTGCGGCCGCTGGCCACCAGGCGCAGCACCTGCAGCTCCTTGGGGCTGAGCGGCTCGGGCTCCGCCGTCGCCGCGAAGGCGCGCTCCACCGGCGCGCGCTCCATGCGCTCGGTCAGCAGCGGACGCAGCGCCGTCGAGCCACCCACCACGTCGCGCAGCGCCTGCACCAGCGTGTCCGGGCTGATCGCCTTCAGCAGGAACCCGCGCGCCCCCGCGCGCACCGCCTCGTCGAAAGCCGCCGTGTCGTCGAAGGTGGTCAGCAGCACCACCGGGATCTTCAGCGCCCGCGCCGCCAGCGCCCGGATCAGCCCGATCCCGTCCAGCCGCGGCATCCGCATGTCCGACAGGATCACGTCCGGCTGCTCGCGCGCCAGCAACTCCAGCGCCTCCGCGCCGTCCGACGCCTCGCCCACCAGGCGGATGTCGTCGTGCAGCGCCAGCAGGCCCTTCAGCCCCTCGCGCACCAGTTGCTGGTCTTCCACCAGCAGCAGCTTGATCGTGTTGTCGCTCATGTCGTCTCCTTGCTGGATGGCGCAATCCCGGTTCAGGCGCGCCGCGGGCAGTTCAGTTCGATCAGGAATCCGGGGTGATGCCGCAGCACCTGCATCGTCCCGCCCAGTTCGGCCATGCGTTCCTGCATGCCCTTGAGGCCGTTGCCCTCGCGCAGCTTGCGCGTGCCGCGGCCATTGTCGTCAACCCGCACCCGGACCTGCGGACCGGATTCGTCCACCGCCTCCAGGCTGACGCGCACCCGCGTCGCGCCGGCATGGCGCACCGCGTTGGTCACCGCCTCCTGCACGCAGCGCAGCAGCGCGTGCGCGCAGCGCGGCGTCAGGTCCTGCGCGACCGGGTCCAGCGCCAGCTCGATCTGCGTGCTGGCGATGCCGTCGGCCAGCGTGCGCAGCGCGGCCTCGAGGTTGATGCGCTGGCTCTCCCGTTCGCGCGATACCGCCGCGCGGACCTCCGCCAGCAGCCCCGCCGCGCCCAGCTTGGCCTTCTCGACCGCCTGCGCGGCGCCGGGCTCGTCGTGGCGGCGCAGCAGCGCCTCGCTCAGCTGCAGGTGCAGGTTGAGCGCGGTCAGGTGATGCCCCATCACGTCGTGCAGCTCGCGCGCCATGTGCAGGCGCTCGGCATACCGCAGCTGCTCGATCTGCAGCCGCTCGCCCGATTCCTTCTCGGCCAGCATGGCCTGGAACCAGCGTCTGCGCTCGGCCTCCGCCGCGGCCAGCCGGCCCAGCCCGAAGGCCATGCCGTGCAGCGCCACCATCGACATCGACAGCCCCAGGCTGTTCAGCCACCAGGGCAGGTCGGGCTGGAGCTGCTCGAGCCGCTGGGCCTCGCTGGGCAGCAGCCAGTACAGCGCCACGCTGATCACGACCTGCGCGAGCGCGAAATTGAAGGCGCGCCGCACGTTCAGCAGCAGCGCCGCCAGCACGGTCACGAGGAAGGGCAGCCCCGGCGTGACCAGCAGCGCCAGCACGTTCAGCAGCAGCACGCGGGCGAGCGCGTCGGCCGGCGGCAGGTCCAGGTGTTGCTGGCGTGCCAGCCGCCAGAAGTGCCACGCGAACAGCATCACCAGCGCCAGGCAGGTGAGCACGAAGGGCGCGTCGTGGGTGTCGCCGCCGGTGCGGCGGTAGAGGCTGGCCAGGACGCCGTCGTAGGGCTCGGTCGCGTTGCCCATCAGGCCCCAGACCGCCGAGCCCAGCTCCAGCAGACAGATCGCCAGGGCGGCAATGCGCAGCACGAAGGCGGGCTGGGCGATGCGGGCGAGCAGACGATCCAAGGGGTCCATCCAGGCGAGGCGGCAACACGCCAGCGTGCCACAGGCGACGTCCGGCAGGGAAGGTGCGCATTGTCATGGGACACCGGCCGCGGCGGTTCCGGCCATGCGACGAGTGCCCCGAATCGCTGGATGAGCTGCCGGCGGGCGTGCGACGGGCAGCGGACCGCCGCCGCGCCGGCCCCGGTCGGCTGGGCACGCGGGACGGCCCGCCAGCGGACGCGGCCTTCGGACTACGCGATCGCTTCCGCGATGACGCCGCCGCCCAGGCAGACGTCGCCGTCGTAGAGCACCGCGCTCTGGCCGGGCGTGACCGCCCATTGCGGCTGCGGGAAGTCCAGGCGGATGCTGCCCTCGCCGGGGGTCAGCGCGCAGGGCGCGTCGGCCTGCCGGTAGCGGGTCTTGGCGCCGAAGCCGCCGAAGGCCGGCGCCTGGCCGGTCCAGCTCAGGTCCTGCGCCACCAGACCGCGGCTCTGCAGCAGCGGGTGGTCGCGGCCCTGGACGACCACCAGCGTGTTGCTCGCCAGGTCCTTGCGGGCGACGAACCAGGGCTCGTGCTCGCCGCCGCCGCGCGGCGCGCCCTTCTCCTTCACGCCGCCGATGCCCAGCCCCTGGCGCTGGCCCAGCGTGTAGAAGGACAAGCCGACGTGCTCGCCCAGCTTGCGGCCGCGCTCGTCCTTGATCGGGCCGGGCTTGTGGGAGAGGTAGCGGTTGAGGAACTCGCGGAAGGGCCGTTCGCCGATGAAGCAGATGCCGGTCGAGTCCTTCTTCTTCGCATTGGGCAGCCCGATCTCCTCGGCCAGCCGGCGCACTTCGGTCTTGGGCAGCTCGCCGACCGGGAACATCGTCTTGCGCAGCTGCGCCTGGTTGAGCCGGTGCAGGAAGTAGCTCTGGTCCTTGAGCGGATCCAGGCCCTTGAGCAGCTGCACCTGGCCGTCCTGTTCGCGCACCCGGGCGTAATGGCCGGTGGCGATCTTCTCGGCGCCCAGCCGCATCGCGTGGTCCAGGAAGGCCTTGAACTTGATCTCGGCGTTGCACAGCACGTCCGGGTTGGGCGTGCGGCCGGCCTGGTACTCGCGCAGGAACTCGGCGAAGACGCGGTCCTTGTACTCGGCGGCGAAGTTCACATGCTCGATCTCGATGCCGATCACGTCGGCCACCGCCGCCGCGTCGACGAAGTCGATGTTGGAGGAGCAGTACTCGCTGTCGTCGTCGTCTTCCCAGTTCTTCATGAAGATGCCGACGACCTCATGGCCCGCCTGCTTGAGCAGCCAGGCGGACACGGCGGAATCAACGCCGCCGGACAGCCCGACGACGATGCGTTGCTTCTTGGGATTCATGGGGCGCGATTGTCCCAAAGGTCCGCAAGACCTGTCCGGCGCGGGGCCGGCCGCCGCCCGACGGGCCTCGGCGCCCCTTCACCCACCCCCTCCACCCCCGATTTCGTGACGCCGTTCACGCCCCACGGCGCCCGGGGGGAGGCGTGTCAGGAATGGCTGACACGCGCTGCGCGATTCGACGCACAGCGGGGCCGGTGGTCGCCGACTCCTCCGCCTCGCGGCGTCCGAAGAAACTGAATGAAACAGGGAGACCGATCATGAACGTCGTCATCGTCGAAGGGTCCATCACCATCCGGGCGCAACTGCAGGCGCTGCTGGCGCGAGAACGCCGGATCCAGGTGGTGGGCGAGGCGGCTTGCGAGGCCTCCGCGATCGAGACGATCACCCGGACCCAGCCCGACGTGGTGGTGATGGACCTGGCGCTGCAACCCGGCAGCGGGCTGCGGGTGCTGAGGGCGATCCGGCAGCTGGGCATCGGCGCGCGGGCGATCGTGCTGAGCAACAGCTATTACGAGGACATGCGGCGCGCCTGCGCCGAGCACGGCATCTCCGGCTTCTTCGACAAGGGCACCCAGGCCGAGGAGGTGCTGGCGCTGCTGCAGGGCTGGCTGCCGCCGCTGCGGGCGGACGAGCCGGCGCGGCAGGCGGCCGTCGACGGGCTGGACCTGCCGCCGCGCGGCCACTCCGCCTTCGACGAACTGGCCGACCTGGCTTGCGACATCAGCGGCGGCGCGATGGCCGCGGTCGGCCTGGTGGATGGCGAGCAGCTGCGGCTGATCGGCACCTCCGGCCTGCCGCTGCGGACGATGCCGCGCGCACGTGGCTTGTGCTCGCACGTGATGCATCACGGCGGACTGCAGGAGGTGCCGGACACCTGGCACGACAGCCGCTTCCTCGACCACCCGCTGGTGCAGGGCGCGCCGTATGTGCGCTTCTATGCGTCGGTGCCGCTGTCGCTGTCCACCGGCGAGGTCGTCGGCAGCCTGTGCGTGATGGACCGCCTGCCGCGGCGCCTGCGCGAGCGCCAGCGCGAGTCGCTGGTGACGCTGTCGCGCTGCGCGATCAATGAGCTCGAGGCCCGCCGGCGCGAGCCGCGCCACATCGACCAGGCGATCAGCGCCGCGATGACGCTCTGAGCGCGATCGCGGCGCCGGCCGCGCTCAATGCGGCCAGGCGCGCGGCGCGTACAGCGACGGGTGGGCCGCGACGGCCTCCAGCGGCAGCCGGCGGCCGGCGGCGTGGTCCTCGATGCACTGCAGGATCAGCGGGCTGCGATGGCGGTCGCGGCTGGCGCGGATCTCGTCCAGCGTCAGCCAGAGGGTGCGCTGGATCGGTTCGTCGAAGGGGCGGCCGGGGATCTGGTCGCCGACCCGGCCGGTGAAGGCCAGTCGCACGTAGGTCACGTCGTCGCCGCGGTCCGGGCGCAGGAAACGCGACATGTAGACGCCGAGGAAGGCGTCCGGCGTGAACGGCCGGGCGGTTTCCTCGAGGACTTCGCGTTTGACCGCGTCGATCGCGGACTCGGCCTGCTCCAGATGGCCGGCGGGATTGTTGAGCAGCAGGCCGTCGCGGGTGAGCTCCTCGACCAGCAGGTAGCGGCCGTCCTGCTCGATCACGGCGGCGACGGTGACGCTGGGCTTGAATCGTTCGGTCATGGTCCTTCCTGGGGGGCGGCTGGTCCGGCGGCAGGGGATGCCGGGGAGCGCCACCTCGATGTGGGAACGGGGCCGCATTGTGAGGGGGCCTGGTGACAGCGGCGGCGAACAGCGACCATGCCGGCGAAAGCGTGTCCCCTGAACCCGTCGGCGCACCCGTCCGACATCGCCCAAAAGCAAAACCCCGGCAAGCCGGGGTTTTCTTCATTCTTCAGCGAGAGGCTCAGTTGCCCCGGCCGTGTCCGTGGCCGCGGTCATCGTCGCGGTCCTTGTCGTGACCGTGTCCGCGGCCGTGACCCTTGCCGGGACCGCGATCGTCATCGCGGTAATCGCGGCGGCCATCGTCGCGCCAGCGATATTCGGTGTGTTCCCGGCGGTATTGCGGGGCGTACACCTCGCGGTACCAGTTGTCCCGGACGAAATACACCGGCCGGCCGCACGCGTTGTAGCGCGCGCAGTGCTTGGCCCAGTTCTTCTCATGGCCCGGCGGCACGCGGAGATAGACCGCCGGCGCGGGCGCCGGCACCCGGGTCACCAGCACCGGCCGCTCGTACACCACCTGCGGGCGCACATTGCCGATGTCGATCTGTCCATAAAAACCCGGTTCGCCAATGCTCACCGAGACCCCCACATCGGCGGCCCGGGATGCCATCGGCATCAGGGCCACCAAGGCCAACGCACTGCTGAGGAGAATTTTCTTTGTCATGGTCTGACTCCTTTCGGTCGTCATTTAACGCCGCTTTGACTCCCTTCGACGACTCTAGTTCACCATTCGAAACAGCTTTGCCTCACATTGCTCATGGGTTTGGTTGGTGAAAACCCCAGTCGCGGGCGCGTCCCGCCCGAGGCGGTCCCCCGGTTAAGCTCGCCCGGACCCTGATTCAGGATGGAGGGATTCCAGATGCTGATCGGTGTGCCGCAGGAAACCGCGGCGGGGGAAGCGCGCGTCGCCGCGACGCCGGAGACCGTCAAGAAGCTGGTCGCGCAGGGCCACACGCTGCGCGTTCAGCAAGGTGCCGGCCTGAACGCCAGCGTGACCGACGAGGCCTACGCCGCCGCCGGCGCGGAACTGGTCGGGCGCGAGGCGGCCTTCGCCTGCGACCTCGTCCTGAAGGTCCGTGCGCCGGAGCCCGGCGAGATGGCGCTCTTCAAGCCCGGCGCGGTGCTCGCCGGCATGCTCAATCCCTTCGACCGCGACGGCCTGCAGCGCCTGGCCGAGGCGCGGCTCACCGCCTTCGCGCTCGAGGCCGCGCCCCGCACCACCCGCGCGCAGAGCATGGACGTGCTCTCCAGCCAGGCCAACCTGGCCGGCTACAAAGCGGTGATGCTGGCCGCCTTCCATTACCAGCGCCTGTTCCCGATGCTGATGACCGCCGCCGGCACGATCAAGGCCGCGCGGGTCGTCGTGCTGGGCGTCGGGGTCGCCGGCCTGCAGGCGATCGCCACCGCCAAGCGGCTGGGCGCGGTCATCGAGGCCTCCGACGTCCGCCCCGCGGTGAAGGAGCAGGTCGAGTCCCTCGGCGCCAAGTTCATCGACGTGCCCTACGAGACCGACGAGGAGCGCCAGGCCGCCGAGGGCGTCGGCGGCTACGCCCGCCCGATGCCGCCGAGCTGGCTGCAGCGCCAGCAGGTGGAGGTCGCCAAGCGCGTCGCGCAGGCCGATGTCGTCGTCACCACCGCGCTGATCCCCGGACGGCCGGCGCCGGTGCTGGTGACCGAGGAGATGGTCCGCGCGATGAAGCCGGGCTCCGTCATCGTCGACATCGCGGCGCCGGCGGGCGGCAACTGCCCGCTCACCGAGCCGGGCCGGACGGTGCGCAAGCACGGCGTGACGCTGGTGGGCGAGACCAACCTGCCGTCGCTGGTGGCGGCGGACGCGTCCGCGCTCTACGCGCGCAACGTGCTGGATTTCCTGAAGCTGGTGCTGACGAAGGAAGGCGGCTTCGCGCTGCCGGCCGACGACGACATCGTGACCGCCTGCCTCGTCGCGCACGAGGGCCAGGTGCTGCGCCAGGCCTGAGCGGCCACCCTGCTGGAGGCCGCGAGGCCGCATGACGACCGGGCCGCGCGCCCGCAAGGAGAGTCCCGGATGGATGCCGTTTCTCCCACCCTCATCAACCTGACGATCTTCGTGCTGGCGATCTACGTCGGCTACCACGTCGTCTGGACCGTGACGCCGGCGCTGCACACGCCGCTGATGGCCGTGACCAACGCGATCTCGGCCATCGTCATCGTCGGCGCGATGCTCGCCGCCGCGCTCACCGAGACCTCGCTGGGCAAGTTCATGGGCACCTTCGCCGTCGCGCTCGCGGCGGTCAACGTCTTCGGCGGCTTCCTCGTCACGCGGCGGATGCTGGAGATGTTCAAGAAGAAGGAGCGCAAGACTCCCGCCGATGGCCACGGCAACGCGAAGGGCTGACCGATGTCGATGAATCTCGTCACCCTGCTTTACCTGATCGCGAGCGTCTGCTTCATCCAGGCGCTCAAGGGCCTCTCTCACCCGACCACCTCCATCCGCGGCAACGTCTTCGGCATGGTCGGCATGACCATCGCCGTGCTCACCACCGGCGCGCTGATCCTGAAGCTGGCCGGCGGACAGACGCTGGGGCTGGCCTATGTCCTGGGCGGCCTGGTGGTCGGCGGCGGCATCGGCACCGTCATGGCGCAGCGCGTCGAGATGACCAAGATGCCGGAGCTGGTGGCCTTCATGCACAGCATGATCGGCCTGGCGGCGGTGTGCATCGCGGTGGCCGCAGTCGTCGAGCCTCATGCCTTCGGCATCGCGCCCCGCGACGCGCCCATCCCCGGCGGCAACCGCATCGAGCTGGCCCTGGGCTGCTTCATAGGCGCGGTGACCTTCTCTGGCTCGGTCATCGCCTTCGGCAAGCTCAGCGGCAAGTACAAGTTCCGCCTGTTCCAGGGCGCGCCGGTCACCTTCCCCGGGCAGCACTGGCTCAACCTGGCACTGGGCCTGGCGGCGGTGTTCTTCATCTTCGGCTTCTGGCACTCGCAGAGCGCGATGGACTTCCTGCTGGTCGCGGCGCTGGGCTTCGTGCTGGGCGTGCTGCTGATCATCCCGATCGGCGGCGCCGACATGCCGGTCGTCGTGTCGATGCTCAACAGCTACTCCGGCTGGGCCGCGGCGGGCATCGGCTTCTCGCTCAACAACAGCATGCTGATCATCGCGGGCTCGCTGGTGGGCAGCTCGGGCGCGATCCTGAGCTACATCATGTGCAAGGCGATGAACCGCTCGTTCTTCAACGTGATCCTGGGCGGCTTCGGCGCCGAGGGCACCGCCGCCGCCGGGGCCGCGCAGCAGCGCAATGTGAAGAGCGGCAGCGCGGACGACGCGGCCTTCATCCTCGGCAACGCGGAGAGCGTGATCATCGTCCCCGGCTACGGCCTGGCGGTGGCGCGCGCGCAGCATGCGGTCAAGGAGCTCGCGCAGAAGCTGATCGAGAAGGGCGTCACCGTCCGCTATGCGATCCATCCGGTGGCGGGTCGTATGCCGGGTCACATGAACGTACTGCTCGCCGAGGCCGAGGTGCCCTACGACCAGGTCCATGAGATGGAGGACATCAACGCCGAGTTCGGCCAGACCGACGTGGCCATCATCCTCGGCGCGAACGATGTGGTGAACCCGGCCGCGCTGCAGAAGGGCAGCGCGATCTACGGCATGCCGATCCTGGAGGCCTACAAGGCGCGCACCGTCATCGTCAACAAGCGGTCGATGGCGGCCGGGTATGCGGGCCTGGACAACGAACTCTTCTACATGGACAAGACCATGATGGTCTTCGGTGATGCGAAGAAGGTGGTCGAGGACATGGTCAAGGCGGTGGAGTGACCGAGGGGTGTGAGGCGGTGTGGTGCGATCCGCGCGATCGGCGCGTGGCCGTCCTCCCCGGCTAGTTTCAGTAGGACACCTACCGACTGAAGGGGAAGGCGTCCAAGCGCACCACCGCTGAAGGTCGATGCGCATCCGAGTGCGCTTGAACAGACTGCGAGGCTTTCCATCGCCGTCTGTTTGCCATGACCACTCCCTCCGATCCGTTGTCCCGTGTCCGTGCCGTGATGTCGCCGGCGCCAGGGGGCGATGCGCCATCGCGCCGTCGTCGCGACGAGGACGACCTCGACGCAGCGCCGCCCGCTGACCCGGATGCGCCCGCGCGCGATGGCGCGCCGCCGCCACCCGCCACGCCGGCAGAGCCCACGGAGCCGCCAGCTGCGGACGCCGGCGCGCCGGTGAAGGCGGATGCCGATGGCGCCGACGCGTCGCGCGCCGATCGCTCCAGCGCGCTGCTGGCCTCGGGACTCGGCCTGCTCGGCGTGGGCGGCGCGGCCAGCGTCGCGGTGGCCGCCGCGGGCGGCTCGAGCAGCAAGCCGCCCGTGGCCGAGGTGGAGCGACCGAAGCCCGAGACGCCCAAGCCGGAACGCCCCGAGCAGGAGCAGCCCGGACCGGAGCAGCCGAAGCCCGAAGCCCCAGGGCCCGAGCAGCCGAAACCCGAAGGGCCGAAGCCGGAGAAGCCCGAATCGGAGTCCCCGAAGCCCGAGCAACCCAAGCCCGAGCAACCCAGGCCCGAGCAACCCAGGCCCGAGCAACCCAGGCCCGAACAGCCAAAACCGGAAGAGCCAAAGCCGGAAGAGCCCCAGCCCGAGCGACCGAAGCCCGAGGAGCCCAAGCCGGAGCCCGAGCAACCGAAGCCGGAGGGGCCCAAGCCCGAGCAGCCGAAACCCGAAGAGCCCAAGCCCGAGCAACCGAAACCGGAACAACCCGGTGGCACCGACCCTGAGCCGAACCCCGACGTCCCCGCGCCGCAGCCGCGCCTGGTGATGGACACCGGCGTGTCGGACCACGACGGCATCACCTCGCGCGCGGACGTCCAGGTCGACGCCCTCCTGGGCAGCGGCCGCTGGCGCTACAGCCTCGACGGCGGCGAGTCCTGGGTCGCGGGCAGCGGCGATCGCATCACGGCCGCGGCCTTCGGCGCGGACGGCCGCAAGGACCTGATCGTCGAGCAGTTCGATGCGCAGGGCCACCGCAGCGTCTCGAGCCGGCTGTCGTTCGAGCTCGACACGCAGGCGCCGGCGGGGTTGGCGCCCTCGGCGCCGGCCAATGGCTGGCTGGGCCGCGACGGCGACATCCATGTCGGCCGCCTGGACCGCGACGCGCACTGGCAGTACAGCCTCGACGGCACGACCTGGCGCCCCGGCACCGGCGGCGGGCTGCGCGGCGCCGAGGTCGGCCAGGAGGGCGAGCAGCAGATCTGGCTGCGCCAGGTCGACCTGGCGGGCAACGCGAGCGAGGCGAGTCGCGTCACCGTGAACGTGGACCTCACCCCGCCGAAGGGCGCGCTGATCCGGCTGCCGGTCGACCCCCCGATCGACGGCCCGTTCACCACCGCTCCGCACATGAAGCACGGGACCATCGACGTGGCGGCCATGGACGGCTGGGCCTACAGCTGGGACGGCCAGTCCTGGCTGACCAATGCCGACCATGGGCGCAGCGTCAGCACCGCGGGGCTCAAGGACGGGGCGCACACGCTGCAGGTCCGTCAGCAGGACCTGGCCGGCAACGTGACGATCACCGAGCGGTCGTTCACGCTGGACACCGTCAAGCCCGTCGCGCCGACGGTGCAGCTGGTCAACGACACCGGCTACTGGAACAACGACAGGATCACCTCCGACGGCACCCTGCGCCTGGGCAAGCTCGAGCCCAACGCGGAGTGGTGGCTGAAGGTCACCGTCAACGGCAAGGAGTACTACCAGGGCGGCAAGGGCCACACGATCACCACCGCGGACATGGGGCTGCCGGCCGGCACGGCGGGCCAGGTCGAGGTCTTCGTCCAGCAGGTGGACCTGGCCGGCAACCAGAGCCTCCCGGCCCACTTTCAGTTCGAGCTCTATGTCCAGAGCGCCGTGATCTGAAGCGGACGGGACAACGCCGCCCCTAGGTCCAAGGTTGTCCCGCCCCGCCCCTTGACCTAGCATCGGCCGCGCCGGTTCCATCGGGCCGGCGTTCCTTTTGGCGATGCCGTGGGGGGCCACTTGGCGGTATGGACTCGCGCGATGGAGGCGCGGCCGGCGACGTCGGCGATCTCGATCCGCCGGCTTGCGCTGCTGGTGGTGCTGCCGCTGCTGCTGCTGGGCGCCGTCCACCTGTTCTCGCAGCAGTACGGGACGGCGATGCCGCCCCAGGTGCTGCGGCTGGCCGAGGCGCGCCTGCTGCCCGGCGACGCCCTGGACCCAGCGCAGATCCCCGGCGCCTTGCTCGATCCGCAGCTGCCGGCGCCCGCCGCGTCGGCCATCGTGTCCCGCCCGCTCGAAGCGACGGCCACGCCGACGCCGATGCCATCGACGGCGCCGACGACGCCGGTGACCTCCCTCGCGCCAGGCCACGTCGTGGCGCTGCCGGTCCAGATCCACGACACCGATGCGCCGGGCCCGCTCTGGTTCGCGCTCGACTTCCGCCTCGATCGGCCGGCGCAGGTGCCGTACTGGCTGGTGATCCAGCATCGGCCCGCGGCCTCGATCTACCTCGACGGCCAGTTGATCGCCACCTCGGGGCCGGGCGTCGGCTACGTGTCCGAGGACGAGGACGACCTCGCGCAGCGCGGCCTGCTGCTGGCGGGCCGACGCCTGCAGGTCAGCATCCCGCCGGCATTGCTGCCTGCCGGACCGCATCGCCTGAGCCTGCGCCTGGCGCGGCCGGGCTTCGAGGGCGCGGGGCTGTCGGCGCCGCTGCTGGGTCCGGCGTCCCAGATCCGCGCGCTCCAGGAGGGACGGCGGTTCTGGCAGGTGGCGCGCGTGACGACGACCCTCGCCGGTCTGGTCATCGGTGCCTTCATGCTGATGGTGTGGCTGGCGCTGCGGCAGGAGTGGCTCTACGGCGTCACCGGCGTCTTCTGCCTCTGCACCGCGCTGCTGCTGTCGCCCTACCTGCTCAATGGCGCGCTGTTCCCCGCGCCGTGGTGGCGCGTGGCCCTCGACGTCGCCGACGTGCTGTCCAAGGCGCTGCTGCTGTTCCTGGTGGCGCGGCTGTCCGGCTTGGCCGCGGGCTGGGCGGAGCGGATGGCCGCGGCCTACCTGGGCCTCGGGCTGGTGATCGACGCCGCGGCGGCGATGCTCGGCTGGAGCTGGACCGACTTCCACCATCCCTGGCCCTGGTGGGCGTTGGGCAGTCGCTTCGTCGTGCTGGTGGCCGCGGCGGCGCTCGCCGCGCGCGCCGCGCTGGCGTCCGGCCGTCGTGCCCACCTCGCCGCGGCCTGCGCCGTCGCGCTGTCGGGCTGGGTGTGGCTTTACGTCAGCGCCTTCGCGCTGGTCATGTCGCGCCAGATGAGCGTCGTGGACATCAACGTCGTCGGCCATGCGGTGCTGATCGCGATCGCCGGCGTGGCGCTGCAGCGGCGCTTCGTCGGCTCGCTGCGCGACCAGGCGATGGCGCGGGTGCGGCTGGAGCAGGCGCTGGACGCGCGCACCCGCGAACTGCAGGACCGCTGGGAAGACCTGCAGGACAGCGAGCGGCAGCGTTCCGCGGCACAGGAGCGCGAGCGCCTGCTGCAGGAGATGCACGATGGCCTGGGCTCGCAGCTCGTGACCGCGCGCCTGTGCGCGGAGCGCGGCGTGCCGTCGCAGGCGCTGGTGGGCCAGCTCGACGAATGCATCCGCGAGATGCGCCTGACCGTCGATGCGCTGGCCGTCACCGACGGCGACCTGACGCTGCTGCTGGCCAACCTGCGGCACCGGATGGCGCCGCGCCTGCAGGACGCAGGCCTGGAGCTCGACTGGCAGCTGACCGACGTGCCGCTGCTGCCCACCTTGCGCGGCACCGGCGGCCGCGAGCTGATCCGGATCGTGCAGGAGGCGCTGAGCAACATCATTCACCACGCCGGGGCCACGCGGGTCCGGTTCTCGACGCGCGTGGACGCGGCCCGCGGACAGGTCCTGCTGTCGATCGTCGACAACGGCCGCGGCATGGCCGTCGGCCTGCGCCAGGGCAATGGCCTGCGCGGCATGCGCCGGCGTGCCGAGCGGATCCGCGCCGCCATCGACTGGCGCCCGCCCGAGGATGCCGCCGTCGAGGGCGGCACCGAGCTGCTGCTGCGCCTGCCGCTGCACGCCGATGACTGAACGTCAACGCGCGATCGACACCGATCGCGGTCGTTCCCGGTGCGTTCTGGAGTCATCTCTCCACTTTGTGCGCTCTATCGAATCCCCTGATGGGGGGCGCATGGCGATCAGCGAGAATCCGCGCCGTACCTTGGAGACAGAACAATGGAGAAGAACTGGCTGAAGCACTATCCGGCCGGGGTGCCCGCCGAGATCGATGCGGATGTCTATCCCTCGCTGGTGGAGCTGATGGAGGCCGCGTTCAAGCAGTTTCCCGAGCGCGCCGCCTACAAGATGCTGGGCCGCTCGATCAGCTTCGCGCAGATCGACGAGGCCTCGCGCGCGCTGGCCGCGTACCTGCAGGGCCTGGGCCTGGAGAAGGGCGACCGCGTCGCGATCATGATGCCCAACGTGCCGCAGTACCCGGTCGCCGTCGCGGCCGTGCTGCGGGCCGGCTTCGTCGTCGTCAACGTCAATCCGCTGTACACGCCGCGCGAGCTGGAGCACCAGCTCAAGGACGCCGGCGCCAAGGCCATCGTCATCATCGAGAACTTCGCCGCCACGCTGCAGCAGGTGCTCGCGAGCGTGCCCACCAAGCACATCGTGCTGGCGGCGATGGGCGACATGCTGGGCTTCGCCAAGGGCATGGTCGTCAACTACGTGGTGCGCAAGGTCAAGAAGCTGGTGCCGGCCTTCGAGCTGCCATCGGCGGTGCGCTTCAACGACGCCGTCGCCAAGGGCCGCGGCCAGACCTACAAGCGCCCGACGGTGGGCCCCAATGACATCGCGGTGCTGCAGTACACCGGCGGCACGACCGGGGTGTCCAAGGGCGCGGTGCTGCTGCATCGCAACCTGGTGGCCAACACGCTGCAGTGCGAGGCCTGGTACCAGCCGGCGCTGAAGAAGAAACCCGCCGACGAGCAGCTGATGAGCGTCTGCGCGCTGCCGCTGTATCACATCTTCGGATTCACGACCAACCTGATGCTGTCGATGCGGGTGGGCGGCTGCAATGTGCTGATCCCCAATCCGCGGGACCTGCCGGCCGTGTTCAAGGAACTGAGCCACCACAAGATCCACAGCCTGCCGGCGGTCAACACGCTCTTCATGGCGATGGCCAACCATGCGCAGTTCAACACGGTGGACTGGAGCGGGCTGGTGATCTCGGTCGGCGGCGGCATGGCCGTGCAGCAGGCCACCGCGCGGCTGTGGCTGGAGAAGACCGGCTGCCCGATCGTCGAGGGCTACGGCTTGTCGGAGACCTCGCCGGTCGCCTGCTGCAACCCGACCGACAGCACCGCCTACACCGGCTCGATCGGCCTGCCGCTGTCCGGCACCGAGGTGACGCTGCTGGACGATGACGGCAACGAGGTGCCCCCCGGTGGCACCGGCGAGATCGCGATCCGCGGTCCGCAGGTGATGGCCGGCTACTGGCAGCGGCCGGACGAGACCGCCAAGGTCATGACCGCCGACGGCTACTTCCGCACCGGCGACATCGGCACCGTGGACGATCGCGGCTTCTTCCGCATCGTCGACCGCAAGAAGGACATGATCCTGGTCAGCGGTTTCAACGTCTATCCCAACGAGATCGAGGATGTGCTGACGCAGATGCCGGGCGTGCTGGAATGCGCGGCCGTGGGCGTGCCCGACGAGAAGGCGGGCGAGGCGGTGAAGGTCGTGATCGTGCGCCGCAACCCGGCGCTGACCGAAGCCGACGTGAAGGCCTTCTGCGAGGCCAACCTGACCGGCTACAAGCGGCCGCGGATCATCGAATTCCGCACCGAGCTGCCCAAGACGCCGGTGGGCAAGGTGTTGCGCCGTGAATTGCGCGACAAAAAGTAGCAGTCGGTAGCAGTTTTCGGGAATGCTCGCGGGCGAAAACCGCCCGTGTCCGCCTAAAGTTCGCCCTCCTGTGGAGGAGACAAGGCCGTGCTCGAAGAACGTTACGAAAAGACCGAGGCCGGGAGAGCGGAAATCAAGTCGCGCGCGCTGGTGCAGGCGCGCGTGGCCCGCAATCTGCTGCTGGTGATCGACGCCAGCAAGACCGGTGCCGACTGGGTGGCGATGGTGCAGGGCGCCGCGCCGGCAGACCTGGAACTGCTGATCCAGCACCAGCTGGTGAAGGCGACCGCCGGCGCGCCGCTGTCGCGGCCCATGGGGCCGGCGTCGATCGCGACGCCGATGGGCGCGGGGCCGTCCTCGCGCATGAGCGGTGCCTCGCCGTCGCGGCCGGCGCCCTCGCGCCTGGCCGGGGTGCCGACCTCGTCGCTCGACTACGCGCAGCTCTACACTGCGCTGAGCACCTTCGCCAAGCAGCAGGGGCTGCTCAAGGGTTACAAGCTGGCGCTCGAGGTCGAGCAGTGCAGCGACATGAACCAGCTGCAGACGCTGGCGCTGGACATCATCGACCGCGTGCGCGCCACCAAGGGCGACGCCGCGGCCCACGAACTGCGTGCGACACTGGGCTTCAACTGAACCGACCGCCCTGGGGCGGTCCTTCCTTTGTTGGGAGCACATCCATGTCCTCGCCCTATCGCGTCGCGGTACTCGTCGGCAGCCTTCGCAAGGCTTCGTTCAACCGCAAGCTGGCCCTCGCGCTGGCGCAGCTGGCCCCGGCCGAGCTGAAGCTGGAGATCGTCGAGATCGGCCAGCTGCCCTTCTACAACGAGGATGAGGCGGCCGAGCCGCCGGCGTCCTGGGTCGAGTTCCGCAACGCCATCAAGGCGGCGGACGCCGTGCTGTTCGTCAGCCCCGAATACAACCGCTCCATCCCCGGCGCGCTGAAGAATGCGCTGGACGTGGGCTCGCGGCCCTACGGCCACAACGCCTTCGACGGCAAGCCGTCGGCGGTGATCACGCTGTCACCGGGCGCGCTGGGCGGCTTCGGCGCCCATCACCACCTGCGTCAGGTGCTGGCCTGCCTGAACGCGCCGCTGCTGCCGTCGCCGGAGGTCTACCTCGGCGGCGCGAACGAGATGTTCAAGGACGATGGCAGCCTGGCCAAGCCGGAGACGGAAGCCTTCCTGCGCAAGGTCATGACCGCCTTCGCCGCCTGGGTGCAGAAGCTCAAGGGGTGAGGTTTGGCGGCGAGGTTGTTTGTCGAGCAGCCGCTGGGCGCGCTCGCGCTCGAGGCTGAACTGGCGCTGCCGCCCGGCGCGGCGCGCCATGTGCAGGTGCTGCGGCTGCAGCCCGGCGATGAGGTCACCTTGTTCGACGGCAGCGGGGACGAGTGGACCGCCGCGGTGACGGCCATGGGCCGCAGCGAGGTCCGCGTGGCGCTCAAGTCCCGGCAGCCGGTCGATCGCGAGATGAAGCGCGCGGTGACGCTGGCGGTCGTGATGCCGGCCAACGACCGCATGGACGGCATCGTCGAGAAGGGCTGCGAGCTGGGCGCGGTGGCGATCCAGCCGCTGATGAGCGAGCGCTCGGTGCTGCGGCTGCAGGGCGATCGGGCGGAGAAGAAGCGGGCGCACTGGCAGGGCGTCGCGATCGCGGCGGCGGAGCAATGCGGGCGGTCGAAACCGCTGCAGGTGGCGCCGCTGAAGACGCTGGCGCAGTGGCTGGCGGAGCTGCCCGACGATGCCGATGAACAGCGCTGGCTACTGAGCCCGGTGGCGGCGCAGCCCTTGTCGGCGCTGGCGTCGAAGGCGGACGATGCGGGAGGCATCGTGGTGCTCAGCGGCCCCGAAGGCGGCCTCAGCGAGGCCGAGGAGCAATCGGCCCGCGCGCGAGGCTTCAGCGCCGCGAAACTGGGTCCTCGGATCCTGCGGGCGGATACGGCGCCGCTGGCGGTGCTGGGTTGGCTATCCCTCAGCGGATCCTGAAGCGTCCTCTAGCGCTTCGATTCCCAATTCGCGGTAGAGCTGCTCAAAGGCCTCGTCCACCGGGATGTACTCCGACGATGGTGTCGCCAAGCGACGGTCCAGCAGTTCGCGGAATGCCTGATAGCGTTCCGCTTGCTGTCGGAGCGTGTGCGGGATGTCGTTCATGTCAACGGTCTCGACTATTCAAAGGCGCGCAGTAGCCGGGCGGTGTCGCGCGCCGTCGCGCAGGTCGTCCAATGCCTCCGGCTGGAGGCAGACCTTCATTCGTCGCGATGCCTCAGCAGAGGGAACTCTGCACGCAAAGTCTCGAAGGCCTCATCCAGAGGGATGCCCTTCCCGGCCTTGATGTCCGCGACGGCTCGGTCAACCGAGGCATCGAAGGCGCGCAGTTGCGCCTCCCGCCAGTCCTTCAACTCCTCGCTGTCGCGCAGCACCTGCGTGCGCGACGAATACTTTCCGCTCTCGATCAGATCCAGCACGATGGCCTCCAGGTCGGGTCCAAGTTCGGCGTGAATCATCTCGGTCCTTCCGTCGGAAAGAAATCGCATCGTAGGGGGTGACCGCATCCCCAACAAGGAGGCCCCCACCCGGCGAAGTTATTCGTCGGAGTCAGTGGTCCCGGCGTTCTGCCGGCGCGCGGAGCCGGCCACCAGGTCGAACTTGAACAGCCGGCATTCGATCGGGCCGTTCCACATCGGGATGCGGCGCGACTCCTTCAGCCGCATCTTGCTCGGCAGCTTCATCTCCGGACACAGCAGCCAGGCCGTCCATCCCGCCTCGTGCTGCGTGTAGGCGCGCTTCCAGTGCGCGGACAGGCGCGGGAAGAAGTCGTCCCCAGCGTCGCGTTCCTCGGACAGCGCGCCGCCGTCCATCCGGTGCGCACCGGCCTTGCCGCGCACCTCGATCCGCTCGCCATACGGCGGGTTCAGCATCAGCGTGCCGGGCATGTCCGCCGGCAGCTTCGGCGCGGGACGCTCCAGCGCATCGCCGCCGTTGAACTGGATGTACTGCGCCACGCCCGCGCGCTCGGCATTGCGGCGCGCGAAGTCGACCATCCGGAACGACACGTCGCTGGCGAAGATCGGGACCTCGGGCGGATGCTCCGCGGCGCGCGCCTGGTCCTTCATCGCGCGCCAGGCCGGCAGCAGCGGCTGGAACGGCGCGAGCTTCTCGAAGGCGAAGCGGCGCTGGATGCCCGGCGCGATGTTGCAGGCGATGGTCGCCGCCTCGACCGGGATGGTGCCCGAGCCGCAGCACGGATCGCTCAGCGCGCCGCCCGCCTCGCGCGTGCCCTTCCAGCCCGCCGCGGCCAGCATCGCCGCGGCCAGCGTCTCCTTCAGCGGCGCATCGCCCTTGTCCTCGCGCCAGCCGCGCTTGAACAGCGATTCGCCGGAGCTGTCGACGTAGACCGTCGCCAGGTATTCCGTGAGGTGCAGCTGCAGCGGCAGGTCCGGCCAGCGCGTGTCGACGCTGGGGCGCTCGCCGCTGGCCTCGCGCAGCACGTCGCAGACGGCGTCCTTCACCCGCAGCGTCGCGAAGTTCAGGCTGTGCAGCGGCGAGCGTTGCGCCGTCGTGTCCACCCGCAGCGTCTGGCGCGGGGTGATCCAGCGCGTCCAGTCGACGGTGCGCGCGATCGCGTAGATGTCGTCCTCGTGGCGGTATTCCTCGCGCGCCACTTCGATCAGCACCCGCTGCGCGAGCCGGCTGTGCAGGTTCAGCCGCATCACCGCGGCCAGCGTGCCGTACAGGCCCACGCCGCCGCGGAAAGCCTTGGGCCCGTCCAGGCATTCGTCCGGGCCGAGGATGTCGCGAACCTCCGCCTCCAGCCAGTCTTCGACGCCGGCGGCGCAGGGCAGGAACAGGTGGTAGGCGGTATCGGACATCGTGGGGCGGCGTGAGGAAGCGAGCGCCGCGGCGCCCGGGGATCAAGCGGCGGATTGTCCCACCGACAGGCGATCGGGGCCGGCGCTCAGCGCGCCTTGCGCAGGTTCGCTGGCGCGAGCTTGAGCGCCTCGCGGTACTTGGCGACGGTGCGGCGCGCCACGGTGATGCCCTGCTCGCCGAGCATCGTCGAGAGCTGGCTGTCCGACAGCGGGCTGGTGGCGTCCTCGGCGGCGATGAACTGCTTGATCAGCGCCCGCACCGCGGTGCTCGAGGCATTCCCGCCCGCCTCGGTCGACAGGCTGGAGCCGAAGAAGTACTTCAGCTCGAAGGTGCCCCAGGGCGTGGCCATGTACTTGGCCGTCGTGACGCGCGAGATGGTCGATTCGTGCAGCCCGAGTTCATCGGCGATCTCCCGCAGCACCAGTGGCTTCATCGCCAGCTCGCCATGGGTGAAGAAGCCGCGCTGGCGTTCGACGATCGCCTCGCTGACGCGCTGGATGGTGTCGAAGCGCTGCTGGATGTTCTTGATGAACCAGCGCGCCTCCTGCAGCTGCCCGCCCAGCGGCGAATTGCTGACGCCGCCGCGCGTGGCGCGCAGCGCCTGCGCGTACAGCTCGTTGATGCGCAGCTTGGGCAGCACGTCCGGGTTGATGGAGACGCGGAAGTTGCGGCCGGCCTTCTGCACGATCACGTCCGGGATGACCGGCCGGTTGTCGCTCTGCGCGTAGCGGCGGCCGGGCTTGGGCTCCAGGCCGGCGATCAGCGATTGCGCGTCGCGCAGCAGTTCCTCGTCGGCGCCGGTCAGCGACATCAGCCGGCGCCAGTCGCGCTTGGCCAGCAGGTCCAGGTGGCGGCGGCAGACGACGACCGCCAGCGCCTGCTCCGGCGAGCGCGGCAGCGTGCGCAGCTGCAGCTCCAGGCATTCGGACAGGTCGCGCGCGCCGACGCCGGACGGCTCCATCGACTGCAGCCACTTGAGCGCCACCTTGAAGCGGTCCAGCAGCTCCTCTCGCTGCTCCGCGTCGGCCTCCTCGCCCAGGATCGCGGCGACCAGCTCCTCGAGCGGATCCTCGAGGTAGCCGTCCTCGTTCAGCGATTCGATCAGCGCCAGCAGCGCCGCGCGGTCCACCGCGCTCAGGTTCATGCCGGGGATCTGCGCCCGCAGCACGTCCTGCAGCGATTCCGACGGCGCCTCCGTCTCGGGCCGCTCGTCGTCGTCGCCCGAGGACGAGGCCGCGCTGCCCGGCGTCTCGCGGATGCCATCGAAGTCGTCGCCCTCGGTGCCGTTCTCCCAGTCGTCGCGCTCGGTGGTGCCGAATTCCTCGGCGCGCATCTCCTCGCCCGCGGGCGCGTCGCCGGACGGCGCCTCGGACTCGGTCTGCGCGACGCGCTCCTCGCGTTCCTCGCGCTCGGTCAGGCGCTCCTGCGTGGCGGTGGGCAGCGGGGCGTCGAATTCCTCGTCGGTCTCCAGCAGCGGATTGCTGGCGAGCATCTGCTCCACCTCCTGGTGGAGCTCCAGCGTCGACAGCTGCAGCAGACGGATGGACTGCTGCAGCTGAGGCGTCAGCGCGAGATGCTGGGACAGGCGAACCTGTAGCGTCGGCCTCATGTCCGGCTCCGGCCCTACATCTTGAAGTGTTCGCCGAGGTAGACCCTGCGCACGTCCTGGTGCTCGACGATGTGCTGGGGCGTGCCTTCGGCGAGCACCGCCCCCTCGCTGATGATGTAGGCGCGATCGCAGATGCCCAGCGTCTCGCGCACGTTGTGGTCGGTGATCAGCACGCCGATGCCGCGCTGCTTGAGGAAGCGGATGATCCGCTGGATCTCCAGCACCGCGATCGGGTCCACGCCGGCGAAGGGCTCGTCCAGCAGGATGAAGCGCGGCTGCGTGGCCAGCGCGCGGGCGATCTCGACGCGGCGGCGCTCGCCGCCGGACAGCGCCGGCGCGGGCGTGTCGCGCAGCTTCTCGATCGAGAGCTCGTTGAGCAGCTTGTCCAGCTCCGCGTCGATGCGCGCGGACGACCAGGCCTTGCCCTTGTCGTCGAGCTGCAGCTCGAGCACGGCGCGGATGTTCTCCTCGACATTGAGCTTGCGGAAGATCGAGGCTTCCTGCGGCAGGTAGCTCAGCCCCATGCGCGAGCGCTGGTGGATGGGCAGGGTCTGCACCGGGCGGCCGTCGATCTGGATCTCGCCGGCATCGGCGCGGACCAGGCCGACGATCATGTAGAAGCTGGTCGTCTTGCCGGCGCCGTTGGGGCCCAGCAGGCCGATGACCTCGCCGCTGTGCAGGTCGAGGTGGACGTCCTTGACCACCTTCCTGACGCCGTAAGACTTCTGCAGCCCCCAGGCCTGCAGGCGGCTCCGGGAGGTGTTCGTGCGGGCTTGGGTCATTGCTGGGGCGACTGGCGGGGCGTCAGGTTGATGCTGGGACGCAGCGGCAGCGGGGCGCTGCTGGCCGGCGGCGGTTCGCTCGCGGCATTGCGCGGCATCAGCACGACGCGACCGCGGCCGCTGGGATGCGGCGAGGCGGCGCCGGTCTCGACGACCAGGCGCTCGGTGCGGTTGTCGTAGTTCAGCGTGGCGCCGGACAGCGCCTGCTTGAGCTGGTCGCCCTGCATCACCCGCGCCTCGGCGTTGCCGACCAGGCGGATGGTCTCGGTGCGGGTGTCGTATTCGATCTGGTCGGCGCGGCCCTCGATGCGCTCGCCCGGGGTGTCACGGTCCTGGCGGAAGTGGACCTGCTTGGCGGAGGTGCCGTTGGCGTAGGCCTGGTAGTAGCCGTCGCTGGTCTCCTGGACGTCCATGCGCTCGGCGCGCAGCTCCATGGAGCCCTTGGTCATGATCACGTTGCCGTTGAACTCGGACCGCTGGCGCACCTTGTCGATCGCGCCTTCGCGGTCGAAAACCAGGTTCAGCGGCTTCGTGCGGTCGTCCTTGGAGGCCTGCGCCCAGGGCGCGGCGAGGGCCAGCGCGAGCGCGCTCGACAACAGCAAGGGGCGACGAAGCGACATGGGGGAATCCTGACGGCACAAAACTTGCGAGCCATTCTAGCCACCGCTTCGCGAGGGAGCAGGAGGTCCCCCGCGCGAGCGAGGGACCTGGACTTCGCGATTGTGCAAAGTTCCCTTTTGGTGCAGGGATGGTGCAGGGGGCGGGGCGGCGTTCCCCGTCCGGTCGGCGTCGGATGGGCTCAGGCCACGCTGGCGGCGGGCTCCGCGCCCTGATAGCCGCGCGGCACGGCGCCGAGCAGGCGCTTCGTGTACTCCTGCTTGGGCGCCAGGAGCAGCGCGCGGGCGTCGTTCTGCTCGACCACGTCGCCGTGCTGCATCACCAGCACCTCGTCGGAGATGAACTTCACCACCGCCAGGTCGTGGCTGATGAAGATGTAGCTCAGGCCGAACTCGTCCTGCAGGTCCTTGAGCAGGTTCAGCACCTGCGCCTGGACCGACACGTCCAGCGCCGACACCGCCTCGTCCAGCACCAGCACCTCGGGCTTGAGCGTCAGGCAGCGCGCGATCGCGATGCGCTGGCGCTGGCCGCCGGAGAACTCGTGCGGGTACTTGTGCAGCGCGCTCTCGTCCAGGCCGACCTTGCGCAGCAGCGCGCTGGCGGTGGCCAGGCGCTCCTCGTGGCTGGCGCCGATGCCGTGGATCTCCATCGGCTCCAGCAGCGTCTGCGAGATGGTGAAGCGCGGGTTCAGCGACGCATACGGGTTCTGGAAGACCACCTGGATCCGGCGGCGCATCTTCTGCCAGTCCGGGCCCGTCATCTTCAGCAGGTCCCGGCCCTCGAAGAGCACCTCGCCGCCGGTGGGTTCGTGCAGGCGCAGCAGGGTCAGGCCCATCGTGGTCTTGCCGGAGCCCGACTCGCCCACCACGCCCAGCGTGTGGCCCTTGCGCAGCTGGAAGTCCACGCCCTTGACGGCCTTGAACTCGGTCTTGCCGAACAGGCCCGACTTGAAGAAGAAGCTCTTGCGCAGCCCCTTGACCTCCAGGATCACCGGCGCGGCCGGATCCTTGGCCTTGCCCGCGCCCTGCGCCGCGCGCCCGGCGATGTGGTCGTCGATGACCATCAGCCGCGCCGGGTTCTCGGTCAGCGAGGGCCGGCAGGCCAGCAGCGCCTTCGTGTAGGCGTCCTGCGGGTTGTGGAAGATGTCGGCCACCGGTGCCTGCTCGCGGACCTTGCCATGGCGCATGACCACGACCTGGTCGGCGATCTCGCCCACCACGCCCAGGTCGTGCGAGATGAACAGCATGCTCATCTTGTGCGTGTCCTTGAGCCTGGCCATCAGCTCCATCACCTGGCGCTGGATGGTCACATCCAGCGCGGTGGTGGGCTCGTCGGCGATCAGCAGCTTGGGATTGCAGGCCAGCGCCACCGCGATCATCACGCGCTGCTGCTGGCCGCCGGACATCTCGTGCGGGTAGCTCTTGAGCCGCCGCTTCGGGTCGGGGATGCCGACCTCGTTGAGCAGCTCCTCGGCGCGCACCAGCGCCTGGCGCCGGCTCATGCCCAGGTGCTTGATCAGCGGCTCCATGATCTGGTCCGCGACCGGGAACACCGGGTTCAGCGAGCTCATCGGGTCCTGGAACACGCAGGCGATCTCGCGCCCGCGCACCGACTGCAGCTCCCGCAGCGAGGTCTTGAGCAGGTCGCGCCCCTGGAACAGGATCGCGCCGCTGCGCTCGGCGTTGTCGGGCAGCAGGTTGAGGATGGACATCGCCGTCACGCTCTTGCCGGAGCCGGACTCGCCCACCAGCGCGACGGTGCGGTTCTCGGGGATGTCGAAGCTGACGCCCTTGACGGCCAGCTGGCGCTGCATCACGCCGCCGGTCCTGCCCATGCGGAAGGCGACCTTCAGGTCTTGAATGCTCAACAGCATGGCGTTACTCCAGACCGCGCAGTTTGGGATCGAGCGCGTCGCGCAGCGCATCCGTGAAGAGGGCGAACGCGGTGACGAACACCGCCATGAAACCGGTCACGGCGGCCAGCTGCCACCAGTAGCCCAGGATCAGCTCGCTCTGGGCTTCCGCCAGCATCGTGCCCCAGGACACCTGGTCCACGCTCACGCCAAGGCCCAGGTAGGACAGGATGACCTCGCTCTTGATGAAGCCCACGACGTGCAGCGACAGCTGCACCAGCGCCACGTGCGACACGTTGGGCAGGATGTGCTTGAACATGCGCGAGGCCTTGCTCGCGCCGATGGCCTCGGCGCTGCGCACGTACTCGCGCACCGAATGCTTCATGAACTCGGCGCGCACCAGGCGGTAGATGCCGGTCCAGCCCGCCAGGCCCAGGATCATCACCACCGGCAGCACGCCGCGGCCGAAGACGACGGCGAACGCGAAGATCAGCAGGATGTTGGGCATCGCCGTGAAGACGTTGTAGACCCACTCCAGGAAGTCGCCGACCTTGCCGCCGTAGAAGCCCGACAGCGCGCCCAGCACCGTGCCGATGAGGGTGGCCACCAGCGCGGCCAGCACGCCCACCATGATGGAGATCTCCGCGCCCTTGATCGCCTTGGCCAGCACGTCGCGGCCCAGCCGGTCGGCGCCGAAGGCCAGCGTCTGCGCGCGCGGCGCCTCGTCGGTCTTGTACTGCTTGGCCCGTTCGGTCCACTCGGCGTACTTGGGCGCGAGCGGGTCGATGTCGCTGAGGTCGACGTTCGGCCCCTTGGGCTGGGCGATCGCGCCGGCCGCCTCGGCGGGCGCGGGGCCCATGAAGGTCGGCGGCGCGTTGGGCACGCCGGTCTCCTTCTGCCAGTCGCGGGCCACCAGGCCCAGGCCGGCGGCCAGCACCAGCAGCAGCGACAGCGCCACCACCACCATCGAGAACACGCCGACCTTGTCGGACTTCAGACGTCGCCACGAAGCGGCCCACACGCCCTGCGAGCGCTTCGGCGCCGCGACCGCGGCCTGGTTGGACAGCACTGCGCTCATTTGAGGACCACCCGGGGGTCAACCAGCTTGTAGAGGAGGTCGGTGACGAGGTTCACCACCATCGTCAGCGCCGCGATGTAGATCGCGAAGGCCTGGATCACCGGATAGTCGTTGCGGTTGACCGCCAGCAGGATCTCGCGGCCCAGGCCCGGGATCGAGAAGAAGACCTCCAGCAGGAAGGAGCCGACGAACACGCCGGGCAGCGCCACCGAGATGTTGGTCATGATCGGGATCATCGCGTTGCGCAGCACATGCTTGAGCAGGATGGTCTTCTCGGTCAGGCCCTTGGCGCGTGCGGTGCGGACGTACTCGTGGCCGATCTCGTCGAGGAAGAAGGTGCGGTACAGCCGCGTGTACGGCGACAGCGCCACGGCCACCGCGACGAACACCGGCAGCGGCGCGTAGGTCGTCAGGTTGGTCCACAGCGAGTCGCTCCAGCCCTGCACCGGGAACCAGCCCAGCCGGAAGGCGAAGACGTACTGCGCCACGATCACGTAGACCAGCAGCGAGATCGACACCGCCACCGTCGTCAGGATCATCACCGCGCGGTCGGTCAGGCTGCCCCGCATGTAGGCCACGGCCAGCGCGAAGGGGATCGCCAGGATCACCTCCAGCACCAGGATGGGCAGCATCACCGTCAGCGTGGCCGGCATGCGCGTGGCGAAGAGGTTGGCCACCGACTCGTTGGTCGCCCAGCTCTTGCCCCAGTCGAAGGTCACGATCTGCTGCAGGAAGATCAGCAGCTGTTCCCACACCGGCTTGTTCAGGCCGAGCTGCTCGCGGATGGCTTCGATCTGGTCCTGGCTGGCGTTCAGGCCGCCCAGCACTTCGGCGGGATCGCCGCCAAACCATTTGAAGAGGAAGAACACCAGCAGCACGACGCCCAACAGCGTGGGGATCATTTGCCACAGGCGCCTGATGAGATATGCCGCCATGACCGCGGGACTCCAAGCAAGCGCCGCCGGGATCGCGCGAGCGTCCGGCGACCGATAAAGACAAACCCCGGACGCTTGTGACGGCCGGGGCCTGCGGGTCGAAAAATCACGCGCGAGTCTACGTGAGCGCCTCTCGCCGCCGCACCGGCATTTGCCCTGAATCCATCGAAGAAAACTGATGAAGCACGCTCGTGGAAGCAGGCGCATCCATCCGCAGTGCGCCCTGGCGACGGGGCAGGTCCCGCTCTCGGGGTTGTTGGCATGGCGGGCGCGGACATCGCCCACTAGACTGGCGCGCTTTCGAATTCAAGGACGGCTTCCAGATGCGACGCGGCATGGCCGGGACACAATCCCAGGCGCTCTTACTTTCGGCATCCCTCGCGGCCTTGGCGATGTTCACGGTGATCCCGTCGACCGCCCGCGCCGCCGACGAGGCCGCCACCCCCGCGCCCAAGGTGCTGCGCTACGCGATCCGCGTGGCGGAGACCGGTTTCGATCCGGTGCAGGTCACCGACCTGTACTCGCGCAACGTGACCTCGGCGATCTTCGACGCGCCGCTGCGCTACAGCTTCCTGGGGCGGCCCTACCGGCTCGAGCCCAACATCACCGACGGGCTGCCCGAGGTCTTCGACGACCACAAGCGCTTCGTCTTCAAGATCAAGCCCGGCATCTACTTCGCCGACGATCCGGCGTTCAAGGGCCACAAGCGCGAACTGGTGGCCGAGGACCTGGTCTACACCGTCAAGCGCCACTACGACCCGCGCAACAAGAGCGGCCACCTCTACCGCCTGGAGGGCGCGAAGATCCTGGGCCTGTCCGAGGTGCGCGCCGAGGCGCTGAAGAACAAGACGCCGTTCGACTACGCGCGCCCCGTCGACGGCGTGCGCGCGCTGGACCGCTACACGGTCGAGATCCGCGTCGCCAACAGCGATCCGCGCTTCCTGTACCACTTCGCCGATCCGATGGTGGGCATCGTCGCGCGCGAGGTCGTCGAGGCCTACGGCGACCGCATCATGGAACACCCCGTGGGCACCGGCGCCTGGCGCCTGGCCGAGTGGCGCCGCTCCTCGCGCATGGTGCTGGAGAAGAACCCCAACTTCCGCGACGTGCGCTATCACGAGGAGGTCGGCCCGGACCGCCCGGCCGCGCTGGTCGAGGCGGTCAAGAAGCTGCAGGGCCGCAAGCTGCCGATGGTGGACCGGGTCGAGATCTCGGTGATCGAGGAATCCCAGCCGCGCTGGCTCGCCTTCCTGCGCAAGGAATTCGACTTCATGGACGAGCTGCCGGAGGACTTCGCGCCGGTGGCGATCCCGCAGAACAAGCTCGCGCCCAACCTCGCCAAGGATGGCATGCGGGCAATCCGCTACGAACGCGCGGACATCTCGGCGTCCTACTTCAACATGGAGGACCCGGTCGTCGGCGGCTACACGCCGGAGAAGATCGCGCTGCGCCGCGCGATCGCGCTGGGCGTGGACGTCGAGCGCCAGGTGCGGCTGCCCCGCAAGGGCCAGGCGATCCCGGCGCAGGGCATCATCTCGCCGGGCGTGACCGGCTACGACAAGGCCTTCAAGACCGAGATGAGCCAGTACGACCCGGCCCGCGCCAAGGCGCTGCTGGACCTGTATGGCTACGTCGACAAGGACGGCGACGGCTGGCGCGACCTGCCCGACGGCAGCCCGCTGGTGCTCGAGTACGCGACCCAGCCCGATGGCCGCAACCGCCAGCTCGTCGAGCTCTGGCAGAAGGACATGGATGCGCTGAAGGTGCGCATCAAGTTCAAGATCGCCAAGTGGCCGGAGAACCTGAAGGCCGCCAACGCCGGCAAGCTGCAGATGTGGGGCATGGGCTGGAGCGCCGACATCCCCGACGGCGAGAACTTCCTGGGCCTGGCCTACGGCGGCAGCAAGGGGCAGTCGAACAAGGCCCGCTTCGACCTGCCCGAGTTCAACGCGCTCTACCGCAAGCAGCATTCGATGGCCGATGGTCCCGAGCGCGTCGCGGTGATGCAGGATGCGCAGCGGCTGCTGACGGCCTACATGCCCTACAAGGTCGAGGTGCACCGCATCTACACCGACATCACCCAGCCCTGGGTGCTGGGCTACGACAAGAACCTCTACCAGCGCGACTTCTACACCTTCGTCGACATCGACACCGACGCGCTGGCCAAGGCCCATGTGAACAAGAAGCCCTGAGCGCTTCGACGACCGCCCCGCCATGACGACGATCCGCGCCCGACGCCTGTCCTCGAACCTGCGCGGGGCCGTCCTCGCGTCCCTGCTGGCGCTGGCCGGCCTGAGCGCCGCGCAGGCGGCGGACGGCGCGAGCGCGCCCGCGACGTCCCCGGCATCCGCGGCGTCCCCGGCCTCGGCCTCGACCCCCAAGGTGCTGCGCTACGCGTTCCGCGTCGCCGAGACCGGCTTCGATCCGGCCAAGGTCAGCGACCTCTATTCGCGCATGGTCACGCCCCACATGTTCGAGGGGCTCTACACCTACGACCAGCTGGCGCGTCCCGCGAAGATGAAACCGCTGACCGCGGCGGCGCTGCCGGAGAGCGCCGACGACTACAAGCTGTGGACGGTCAAGCTGCGCCCCGGCATCTACTTCTCGGACGATCCCGCCTTCAAGGGCAGGCGGCGGGAGCTGACGGCCGAGGACTACGTCTACACCTTCAAGCGCTTCGCCGACCCGGCCGTGGCTTCGCCGTCGTGGAGCGAGGTGGAGGAGCTTGAGCTGGTTGGCCTCAACGAATACCACGCGCAGGTGCGCAAGTCCGGCAAGTCCTTCGACTACGACAAGCCCATCGAGGGCCTGCGCGCGCTGGACCGCTACACGCTGCAGTTCCGGACGAAGGAGACGCGGCCGCGGCTGATGGAGGTCTTCGCGCAGGGCGACCTGTACGGCGCGGTCGCGCGCGAGGTGATCGAGGCCTATCCGGGCGACTCGATGGCGCATCCGGTGGGCACCGGGCCCTTCGTGCTCAAGCAGTGGCGGCGCAGCTCGTTGATGGTGCTGGAGCGCAACCCGCATTACCGCGAGCGCTTCTACGACCAGGAGGTCGATCCCGCGCCGGACGATGCCGAGGGCCAGGCGCTCAAGGCGCGCTTCAAGGGCCGCCGCCTGCCGATGATCGATCGCGTCGAGATCGGCGTCATCGAGGAGAACCAGCCGCGCTGGCTGTCCTTCCTCAATGGCGAGTACGACTTCATCGAGCGCACGCCGGAGGACTTCATCAACCAGGCGATGCCCAACGGCAAGCTGGCGCCCAACCTCGAGAAGCAGGGCAAGCATGCGTACCGGACCGTGGCCTCGGACGTGCTGTTCACCGTGTTCAACATGGAGGACCCGCTGGTGGGCGGCTACACGCCGGACAAGATCGCGCTGCGCCGGGCGATCGCGCTGGCCATCGATGTCGAGCGCGAACTGCGCCTGGTGCGCCGCGGCCAGGCGATCCCGGCCCAGTCGCTCTACATGCCGGGCACGACCGGCTACGACCCGGCGTTCAAGAGCGACATGAGCAGCTTCGACCCGGCGCGCGCCAAGGCGCTGCTGGACCTGTACGGCTATGTCGACAAGGACGGCGACGGCTGGCGCGACCGGCCCGACGGCACGCCCCTGGTGCTGGAAAGCCTGACCACGCCCGAACAGTTCCAGCGCCAGATCGACGAGATCGTCCAGAAGAACCTCAACGCGGTGGGGCTGCGCATCGCGTTCAAGCCGGCCAAGTGGCCCGAGAACCTCAAGGCGCTGCGGGCCGGCCGCTACCAGATCTGGTCGCTGGCGACCTCGGCGGCAAAACCCGATGGGCAGGACTCGCTGGCGCGCATGTACAGCGGCCAGATCGGCGCGCAGAACTACGCGCGCTTCCGGCTGCCGGCCGTCGACAAGCTCTACGACGAGGCCTCGCACCTGCCCGACGGGCCGGAGCGGCTCAAGATCTTCGACGAGACCAAGCGCTACGCCACCGCCTACATGCCCTACAAGTACCGCGGCCACCGCTTCATCACCGACATCGCCCAGCCGCAGCTGATCGGCTATCGCCGGCCGCAGTTCTGGCAGAACTGGTGGGAGTACGTGGACATCGATCCCGACGCCGCCGCGAAGTTCAAGCACTAGCCTCCGAGGTCCCGACGTCCATGCCCGCACGCCGCCCCGCTCCGAATGCCGTCCCGCGCGGCGTCTTCCTCGATCGGATCACCGGCGCCATGCGCCGCGGAGCCTGGACGCTGGGGCTGATGGCGGCCTCGCTGGCCGTCACGACGGGCGCCGGCGCCGCGGCGTCCCCGCCGCCGGCGGGCGGCTCGCCCTCGGTCCAGACGCCCGCGGCACAGCCGGAGAAAGTGCTGCGCTACGCCTTCCTGGTGGCCGAGACCGGCTTCGATCCGGCGCAGCTGAGCGACCTGTACTCGCGCATCGTCACGGCCCACATCTTCGAGTCGCTCTACAACTACGACTACCTGGCGCGGCCGTTCAAGCTCAAGCCCAACACGGCCGCGGCGATGCCCGAGGTGTCCGAGGATTTCCGCACCTGGACGATCCGGCTGCGGCCCGGCATCTACTTCGCCGACGACCCGGCCTTCAAGGGCCGGCGCCGCGAGCTGACCGCCGAGGACTACGTCTACAGCCTCAAGCGCTTCTACGATCCGGCGACCAAGGCGCCGCTGTACTCGACCTTCAAGCAGGAAGGGATCCTCGGGCTGGAGGAGTTGCGGGTGGAGGCGCTGAAGAGCAAGCGCCCGTTCGACTACGACCGGCCGGTCGAGGGCGTGCGCGCGCTGGACCGCTACACGCTGCAGTTCCGGCTCGCCGAGCCGCGTCCGCGCTTCCTCTACAACCTGGCCGGCGGCGACACCTACGGCGCGGTCGCGCGCGAGGTCATCGAGGCCTACGCCGGCAAGACGATGGAGCACCCGGTGGGCACCGGGCCCTTCATGCTGGACCGCTGGCGGCGCAGCTCGCTGATCCGCCTGGTGCGCAACCCCGGCTACCGCGACGTGTTCTACGACGCCCAGCCCAATCCCGGCGATGCCGAGGGCCAGGCGCTGCTGGCGCGCTTCAAGGGCCGCAAGCTGCCGATGATCGATGCGGTCGAGATCAGCATCATCGAGGAGGGCCAGCCGCGCTGGCTGTCCTTCCTGAACCGCGAGTTCGACCTGCTCTACCTGCTGCCCGAGGAGTACGCGGAGGTGGCCGCGCCGCACGGCAGGATCGCGCCCAACCTGCAGAAGCAGGGCATCCAGCTCTACAGCGTGCTGGCCAGCGACCGCACGATGTACTACTTCAACATGGAAGACCCGACGGTCGGCGGCTACACGCCGGACAAGGTCGCGCTGCGGCGCGCGATCGGCCTGGCGACGGACATCGCCACCGAGATCACCCGCACGCGCCGCCACCAGGCGGTGCCGGCGCAGTCGGTCGTGGCGCCGATGACCTGGGGATACGACCCCGACTACAAGAGCGAGAACGGCGACTTCGACCTGGCGCGCGCCAAGGCGCTGCTCGACACCTACGGGTATGTCGACAAGGATGGCGACGGCTGGCGCGACCAGCCCGACGGCCGCCCGCTGGTGCTGGAGATCGCGTCCTCGCCGGACTCGCGCTCCAAGCCCTACGACGAGCTGTGGAAGCGCGACATGGACAAGCTGGGCGTGCAGATCCGCATCCGGACCGCACAGTGGCCGGAGAACCTGAAGTCGGCGCGCGCCGGGCAGCTCATGATCTGGCAGCTGGGCTTCAACAGCTCGACGCCGGATGCGCAGCTCGGGCTGGAGCTGATGTACGGGCCGGCCTCGGGCGGGCAGAACCTGGGCCGCTTCAAGCTGGCGCGCTACGACGAGATCTATCGCCGCATGATGGTGCTGCCCGATGGCCCGGAGCGCGCCGCGCTGCTGCGCGATGCGCAGAAGCTGCTGACCGCCTACATGCCGCAGAAGTTCCGCGTGCACCGGATCGTCAACGACCTGGCCCAGCCCTGGCTGATCGGCTTCCGCCGCCCGTACTTCAACCAGATCTTCTGGCCCTACGTCGACATCGACACGACGAAGCTGCCCCCGCGCTGACTCTCACTCCCGGTCGCACGCGTGACGCGCCCCCCGCCGGATCTGCGCTACCTTCCCGACCTCGACAAGGAGAGTCGCATGGTCCCGACGCCGCAGATCGACCACTACCGCCGCTTCCTGCGCGAGCAGCGCGGCCTGGTCTTCGATGACTACGCCTCGCTGTGGGCCTGGTCGGTGACGGAGCTGGACGCGTTCTGGCGCAGCATCTGGGACCACTTCGACCTGCGCTCATCCACGCCGTTCGAAGCGGCGCTCTGCGAGGAGCGCATGCCGGGCGCGGTGTGGTTCCGCGGCGTCACGCTGAATGTCGCAGCACAGGCGCTGCGCCACGTCGACGCGGCCGACGCCGCCGGCCACCCGGCCATCGTGCATGCCGACGAGGCGATGCTGGCCCGGGGCGAACTCGGCGAACTGAGCTGGTCCGCGCTCCAGCGCCAGGTCGGCGCGCTGGCGGCCGCGCTGCACGAGCTCGGCGTGCGCCGCGGCGATCGTGTCGTCGCCTACCTGCCCAACGTGCCGGCGACGGCGGTGGCTTTCCTCGCGGTGGCCAGCCTGGGCGCGGTCTGGTCGGTGTGCTCGCCGGACATGGGACCGGTGGCGGTGCTGGACCGTTTCCGTCAGATCGAGCCCCGCGTGCTGATTGCCGCCGACGGCGTGCGCTACGCCGGCCAGGAGATCGACCGCATGGGCATGCTGGCGCAGCTGCTCGACGAGCTGCCCACGGTGGGCGATGTCGTGCTGCTGGCCAACCTCGACCCGCGGGCGGATCCCGCCTCGCTGGTTCGGGACGCCGGCTCGGGCGGCCCGGCGCGGCGTGCGCATCGCTGGGACGACCTGATCGCCCATCCGGTGTCGCGCGCGCCGGAGCCGGTGCCCTTCGACCATCCGCTGTGGATCGTCTACTCCAGCGGCACGACCGGCCTGCCCAAGCCCATCGTGCACGGGCACGGCGGCGTGCTGCTGGAGATGCTCAAGGGATCGATCCACAACAACGTCGGCGCGACGGTGGACACCGGCGACCGCTTCCACTGGTACAGCTCGACGGGCTGGATCATGTGGAACTGCCAGGTCGGCGCGCTGATGGGCGGCACGACGATCTGCCTGTTCGACGGCAGTCCCGCCGGCCCGAAGGACGCGCCGGACTGGAGCACGCTGTGGCGCTTCGTGGCCTTGTCGGGCGCGACCTTCTTCGGTGCGGGGGCGGCGTTCTACGCGAGCTGCCTGAAGGCGGGCGTCGAGCCCCTGCGCCATGGCGACCTGAGCCGCCTGCGCGCGGTCGGCAGCACCGGCAGTCCGCTGGCGGACGAAAGCTACGACTGGATCTGGGCGCACTGCCCCAAGCCGGACGGGCAGCCGATCTGGATCTGCATCATCAGCGGCGGCACCGACTTCGCCGGCGCCTTCCTGACCGGTCTGATCACCGAGCCGCTGGTGCGCGGCCAGATGCAGGTGCGGAGCCTGGGCGCGGCGGTGCATGCGTTCTCGGAGGCCGACGCGCAGGGCCAGGGCCGCGCGCTGATCGACGAAGTCGGCGAGCTGGTCTGCACGCGGCCGATGCCGTCGATGCCCTTGTACTTCTGGGGCGACCAGGACAACGAGCGCTACCTGTCGAGCTACTTCGACATGTACCGCGGCCCGAACGGCGAGGGGATCTGGCGGCATGGCGACTGGCTGCGGATCACGCCGTCGGGGGGCGGGATCATCTACGGCCGCTCGGACGCGACGATCAACCGGCATGGCATCCGCATGGGGACGGCCGAGCTGTATCGCGCCGTGGAGGCGCACCCGGAGGTGCTGGACAGCCTGGTGGTGGACCTGGAGTACCTCGGACGGCCGAGCTGCCTGCTGCTGTTCGTGCAATTGCGGGACGGGGTGGCGCTGGACGCGGACCTGGAGCAGCGGCTGCGGGCGTCGATCAAGAAGGCGCTGTCGGCGCGGCATGCGCCGGACGAGATCCACCAGGTGACCGCGATTCCGCGGACGCTGTCGGGCAAGAAGATGGAGCTGCCGATCAAGAAGCTGCTGCTCGGCGCCGCGGCGGAACAGGTCATGAAGCGCGATGCGATGGCGAATGCCGATGCGGTGGCTTGGTACCAGGCGTTCGCACGGAGCCGGGCATAGCGGCGCGGCGGTGGCCAACGGAGTGGCAGCGCCGTAGCGGGCCGTCATGGCATCGGCGAAGGCGTGTCATCGTGTCCTCCTTTTGCCGCTCCTTGGCGACCCGTTGGACTGGTCACATTGCTTGAGGAGGTCGGCGGTCGAAGTCAGTTGAGCACTTACGAACTGGCGCGGGAGGTGGCCGTGAATGCTGTAGTCCGCGAACGTGCGTCGGTCCCTTTGCTCGCGAAGCTGCTTACCGATCGCCTTCGAGCGCTGGGCCTGCAAGGGACTGCAATGCCGATGTGGGCTCTCCAGGCGGCTGATGAGGCAGGCGTGAACGCCATGCACCCCGGTATCGCTGCCGCGTCGCGGCAGCTGCCGCTCCCAGTCCAGGCACCGGTGATAGGCCGCGTAGTAGGCGCGGCTGATGGCCGCTCGCAAGGTCGCTTCGTCCGTGCTGGTGGATAAGCTGCGTGCCAGGGTAAAGAGATTGCGGCTGCTGACAGACATGGAGTCCTCACGCGGCGATTGACGTCAATGCGGGCCGCGCGAAAGCAGCCAGATCTGGAAGCACTCGACGCGGAGGTCGCGATTCGCGACTACGTCATCGAAGCGGTCTTGCCAGACCGCGATGTCTGGCCCGATCAGCGCCGTATGAATGTCGAATCGTGCCCAGATGTCGCATTCATCGTGGTGGGTGCATAACCACGGCGACCCTTCGAGCGGAATCTCGTGGTGCCGCATGAACTCCGCCGCCAGGCGCAACTTCGCCAGGACCTGTGCCGGCGTGACGCCGTAGCGATCGAGGATCTGCCTCATGGCCGCAGTGGTCGCATCCCAATCGGCCATCTCGCATCGCGTGAAGAGCTGGGAATTGGCCATGTCGTCGAACAGGGCCTGCGGATGGCGAAGCGCGTGGATCAGGTGCTCGAACGAGTCCGCGGCGGCAGGGGCCGTCTGGCAGGCGCTCGAGGGCGTGGCTGGAAGCAATCGGGTCATGGCGCTCATGAGCGGCTCCTTCGTGCGGGTCCCATGACCCGAAGGCCTGCAGTGTCGGCAGCCGCCGGCCGCGTGTCTCTCCTCCAAGTTGCGGGATCGATGGGGGAACTGATCGAGGGAGGCGGGTCCCCCTGCGCATCCTGATCATGGGGGTGTCCGTCAGGCCCGCGACAGGTGACCCGGCGATGCATCGCGTCACCGTCGACACCCTTGCTCGCAGACGCGCAACACCCAGGGTTACATGACAGCCGCGCGTCGGTTCGGGGACGCGCCCCCGCTTCGGGCGACAGCGCCGCCCGGGGTGGGTGCCCAGCCTGTCGATGACATCGACCGTTCACCGGTCTGTCACCTCGGCCTCTGAACATCCGCCGCGTTCCACCGCCCCTGCGCCGTCAAGGCCTGACCCTCCAGTCGGGCCCGTGCGTGCCGCGCCGCGGTGGCAATCCCCATCCCGACCTCCCTGGAGTCCTCATGCGCAAGCCTCTTGCCCGCCACTTCGCCCGCGTCTGCCTGCCGCTGACGCTGGCCCTGGCCGCCTCGTTCGCGTCCGCCACCGTCGTCACCTTCGACGACCTCGCCACCGACGGCATCGTCCCCGCCAACTACGCCGGCCTGGACTGGTCCGCCAGCTCCTGGTTCCAGTACGCCGGCGAGCAAGCCCCGTACACGCCGCATTCGGGCGACCGCCGCGCCACGCTCGGCTTCGACGGCAGCAGCGCCACCAGCGCCATCGGCTTCCTGACCCCCAGCACCTTCCAGGGCGCCTGGTTCGCCGGCTTCGACGGCGTCAACGTCGCGATCGACCTGTACCGCGGCGGCCTGCTGGTCGCCTCGACGTCGACGCTGAACCTGGGCGAGACGCCCACCTTCCTGGCCAGCGGCTACACCGGTCTGGTCGACCGTCTGGTGTTCCGCAGCAACGATCCCGCCTTCTTCGTCATGGACGACCTGAGCTTCGCCGCCGCCGTCCCCGAGCCGGCCTCCGGCGCGCTCGCGCTGGGCGGCCTGGCCGTCGCTGCGCTGGTGATCCGCCGCCGCCAGGCCTCCCAATCCGCCACCTGAGGAACCCGCCATGACGCAGCAGCAAGCCCCCCGCCGCCAGTTCCTCCGCGCGGTCGCGACGGCCGCCGGCGCCACCGCCGCGATGACCAGCTTCCCGCCGGCCATCGCCCGCGCGTTGTCCATTCCCGCGGCCGTGCGCACCGGCACGATCCGGGACGTCGAGCACATCGTCATCCTGACGCAGGAGAACCGCTCCTTCGACCACTACTTCGGCACGCTCAACGGCGTGCGCGGCTTCGGCGATCCCTTCCCCGCGCCGGTGGCCGACTCGGCCAACGTCAAGGGCCGCTCGATCTGGGTCCAGCCCACCGCCAACAACGCCGCGCCCGGCGCGATCGCGCCCTTCCACCTGAACACCGCGCAGAACTTCGCCTTCATGCGCGTCAGCGGCACGCCGCACTCGTGGACCGACGCGCAGGCCGCCTGGGACCACGGCCGCATGAACAGCTGGCCCAAGGCCAAGCAGAACCACTCGATGGGCCACTTCACGGCGCAGGACCTGCCGTTCCAGTTCGCCCTCGCCAACGCGTTCACGCTCTGCGATGCCTACCACTGCTCGACGCAGACCGGCACCAACACCAACCGCCTGTTCCTCTGGACCGGCACCAACGACCCGCTGCGCCTGGGCAACGGCCCGTCCACCGACAACAGCCACGACTGGTTCAACCCGAACCCGCTGGACGACTACACCTGGACCACCTACCCCGAGCGCCTGCAATCGGCCGGCATCAGCTGGCAGGTCTACCAGAACATGGCGGACAACTTCACCGACAACTCGCTGGCCGGCTTCAAGGTGTTCCGCGACGGCTGGTACAACCGCCCGGGCTACTCACAGGTGCTGAAGGACCGCGGCATTTCCACCCGCGACCTGGACCTGCTGCGCGAGGACGTGCTCAACAACCGCCTGCCGCAGGTGTCTTGGATCGTGGCCACCGCCGAGGGCTCCGAGCATCCCGGCCCGTCCAGCCCGGCGCAGGGCGCGGACTACACCGCCAAGGTGCTGGACGCGCTCACCGCCAATCCGGACGTGTGGGCCAGGACCGTCCTGTTCATCAACTTCGACGAGAACGACGGCTTCTTCGACCACATGCCGCCGCCGGCCGCGCCGTCCTATGTGAGCTGGAACGCCAACCCGGCACAGGCGGTGCTCGCTGGCGGATCGACGGTGGACACCACCGGCGAGTACTGCGAGATCCTCAACGGCGCCTCGCCGACCTACCTGCACCGCCCCTACGGCATGGGCCCGCGCGTGCCGCTGTACATCGTGTCGCCATGGAGCAAGGGCGGCTGGGTCAACTCCCAGGTGTCCGACCACACCTCGGTGCTGCGCTTCATCGAGGCGCGCTTCGGCGTCAAGGAGACCAACATCGGCGCATGGCGTCGCGCGGTCGCCGGCGACCTGACCTCGTGCTTCAACTTCGCCGATCCGGAGGACAGCGAGTTCTTCTCGAAGCTGCCCGGCACCGTGGCGCTCGCCAACCAGGCCCGCGCGCTGCCCGGCACGACGACGCCGCCGGTGCCCGGCGCGCTGCAGCTGCCGTCGCAGAACGCCGGCGTGCGCCCCGCGCGACCACTGCCCTATGACCTGCAGGCGACCGCGGCGCTGAGCACCGGCGCCGGCCCCAATGCGACGACGATCGCGATCACCTTCCAGAACACCGGCACCGCCGCGGCGGTCTTCCACGTCTACGACCGCACACGCCTGAACGAGATCCCGCGCCGCTACACCGTCGAGGCGGGCAAGCAGCTCACCGGCAACTTCGTGCCGCAGGCGACGGGCGCCTACGACCTGTGGATCCTCGGCCCGAATGGCTTCCATCGCCACATCGCCGGCAACGCGCGTCGCGCGGCGGCGGCCGGCCAGCCCAATCCGGACGTGATCGCCCAGGCCGCGCCAGCCAACGGTGAACTGGTGCTGACGCTGGTCAACACCGGTCCGGTGGCGGCGACCTTCAGCGTCGCCCACAACAAGTACCAGACCGGCGCGCCGCGCAGCGTCAACGTGCCGGCGCGCAGTCGCAGCGAGCTGCGCCTGGGCGTCGCGGTCGCCGCGCATTGGTACGACGTGTCGGTGCGGGTCGGCGGCCAGCCCGACTTCCTGCGCCGTTTCGCCGGCCACATCGAGACCGGCGCGCCGTCGGTCAGCGATCCGGCGATGGAGGGCCTCGCGAAGGCGGACCAGTACCGCGTGCAGGGCGCCTGACCGACCGGCGGGCAGGGGCGCGGGAGCGCCTCTTGCCCAGCCCGGGCCTCCCCATGAAAACACGGAGGTCCTCATGCCCGTCATGCGTCTTCGTCCTTCCCGCGCCCCCGGCCGGCGCGCCGCTGCCTTGCGTGCCGCCTGCGCGGCGCTGGCATGGCTCGGTGTTGCGGCCATGGGCGCCCAGGCCCAATCGACGGTCGTGCCGCCGGACGCGCCCGGCTTCACCGAATACGTCGCGAGCCAACTGCGCCAGCAGCTGGGCGATGCGACCGTGGTCGTCCGCGAGCCGCTGACGCTGGGCATCGCCAGCGAGCGCACGCCGCTCGACAAGCTCTACGCGGCGTGCCAGGGCAACCGCAGCCATTGCGCCGACGACGTCAACGCCTTCGTGAAGACGCGGACGCAGGCCTTCCGCGCGGCGACCATCCCGGCCACGCGCGAGACGCTGCGGCTGGCGGTGCGCACGGCCGCGTCGGTGCAGCAGGCGCAGCGCGAGGTCGGCGGCGACGCGACCACCTTCCGTCCGCGGCCCTTCGTCGGTCCGCTGGTGACGGTGCCGGTCTTCGACACGCTGCGCGCCTCGCGGCTGATCAGCGAGAAGGACTACAAGACCTTGAACCTGTCGGTGGACCAGGTGCGCGAGACCGCGCGCAAGAACACCTACGACTCGATGCCGCAGGTGCTGCAGACCGCCAAGCCCGCGGCGCCCGGCGAGGTGGGCAAGCTCGACGGTCCGGTGCCGCAACCCAGCCGCCTGGTCTTCATCGACGACTGGAAGCCGCTGGCTGACGCGCAGAAGGGCAAGCTGATCGTCGCCGCGCCGTCCAATGACACGGTGCTCTACGTCGGCGACGACGATGCCGCGACGATCGACGCGCTGCGCGCGCAGGTGCGCGAGATCATGGGCAAGTCCGCCAATCCGCTGACGGACGTGCTGCTGCGCTGGTCGCCGTCCGGGTGGACGGTGATGCCCTGAATGCGGTGAATGCGGGGGAGGGGCGCTACACTCCGCCCGTCGAAAAAGGCAGATCTGGTCTGGTAAGCCCAGGTCCTTCCTCACGGAAGCTCTGACTCTGCCCGCGCATGGGTCCCCACGACGAACGTCCGATGCAGTCCTGCATCGCCGGGTTCGTCGGTGGGGTTCTCAAGACGAAGAATCGCTCCGGCCGAACGGTCATCGAGAGAGGAAACGTCCATGCGCGCGATCCCCCAATACGACGTCATCATTGCGGGCGCAGGCCCTGTCGGCTTGATGCTGGCCTGCGAGCTCCGGCTCGCCCGTTGCTCGGTGCTGGTGCTCGAGCAGGCCACCAGCCCCGATTCACCGCTCAAGCAGCCGCCATTCGGCGTCCGCGGCCTGTCCATCCCCACGCTCGAGGCGCTGCACCGCCGCGGATTGCTCGACGCCGTCGTCGGGACCGCGGGCAGCGGCGATACCGTGCCGCCGCCACCATGGGCGCAGCAACCTCGACGACCTGGTGGCCACTTCGCGGGGATCCAGTTCTTCCACGACAGGATCGAGACCGCGCGCTGGCCCTGGCGCCTGCCAGGCCCGTTCAGCGAGAGCCAGCCCAGCACCATGGCCCGTATCGAATCGGCGCTTGCGGCGCGCGCTACGGCGCTGGGCGTGGAGATCCATCGCGGGGTGCGCGTGGAGGACCTGACGCAGTCGGACGACAGCGTCTGCGTGCGGGCCGACGGCCAGGCGATGCACGCGCGATGGCTGGTGGGCTGCGACGGCGGTCGCAGCCGGGTGCGCAAGGCCGCTGGCTTCGAGTTCGCCGGCACCGAGCCGGAGTTCACCGGCTACTCCGTGGACGTGGACCTGGCCGATGGCGCGGCGCTCGCTCCGGGCCGTCACTACACGGCAACCGGCATGTACACCTACCAGCCGCCCGGCGTCATCGCGATGGTCGACTTCGATGGCGGTCATTTCCACGGCACCGCGCCGATCACCGCTGAGCATGTGCAGACGGTGCTTCGCCGCATCAGCGGCACGGGGGTCCGCGTCAAGGCGCTACGCCTCGCCACGACCTGGACCGACCGGGCCCGCCAGGTCACGTCCTATCGCCGCGGTCGCATCCTGCTGGCCGGCGATGCCGCCCACATTCATTCGCCGCTGGGCGGGCAGGGACTCAACCTTGGGATCGGCGACGCCATGAACCTGGGATGGAAGCTGGCGGCGACGATCCGCGGCGATGCCCCCGAAGGCCTGCTCGACAGCTACACCGCCGAGCGGCATCCCGTCGGCGCTCAGGTGCTGGACTGGTCGCGCGCGCAAGTGGCGCTGATGCGGCCGAGCCCGGCGACGCGAGCGCTGGCCGCGATCATGCGCGACCTCATCGAGACCCGCGACGGGGCGACGTATTTCGCCGAACGCGTCTGGGGCGCGACGCTGCGCCACGACCTCGGCGACGCCCACCCGTTGGTCGGCCGAAGCGCGCCGGACTTGGCGCTGGATGACGGGACCAAGCTGGCGACGCATCTGCAAACGGGCCAGGGGTTGCTGTTGGACATGGACGCCGCGGCACCGCTGCGCGAGTGGTCACGGGGCTGGACGGACCGCATCGCCTATGTCGCCAGCGGCGTGAAGGAGGACCGCGGCATGCGCACATTGCTCGTACGACCCGACGGCGTTGTCGCGTGGGCTGGCAGCGGCGGCGATGACGCGGAGTTGGAGCAGGCTGTTCGGCGGTGGTTTGGCGAGCCGTCCGTCGAGCGAGGTTGATGCCGGTGGCAGGCAGCACCACGACCTAGGTCATGCCGACGGCCCTCGGCGATTCGCTATCGTCGCCCGCTGACTCCATGTTGAAGGGCCGTCATGCTCGACCTGCATCAGTTCATCGCGCTTTTCCAGGGCCGTCCGGTGCCCGAGGACCTCATCCGCCTCGGCGGCTTCCAGAACGTCGTCAAGACGCAGTACACGCAGAGCCTGTGGCTCACCGACCATGAGAAGCGCGGCCTGGAGGCCGGCTGGTCCAAGGACGCCGCATTCCTGGAGCGGCTGGTGGCCATCGGCGTGGCCAACGGCTCGGGCTCGTTCTACGCGCTGTGGAATCCGGATGACGGCAGCGAGCCGGCGGAATGGCCGGTGGTCGTGTTCGGCGACGAAGGCGGCGAGTGGGTGATCGCGCGCAACGTGCGCGAGTTGCTGCAACTCAGCGGCCTGGACGTCGAGCCGTATGTCGACCACGAGAGCGCGTATTTCTTCATCGACGAGGACGAAGAGGGCGGGGACGAGTACGCGAGTGACGCGATCGAGGACTACCGCGAGTGGCTGAGCGAGGTCGCTCAGCTGGACCCGCTCACCGATCCGGATCCGGTGGTCGAGCGCGCCCGCGCGCAGTGGCAGGCGCAGTTCGACGCGTGGAAGGCGCCCTACCTGGACGGGCGCTGAGAAGACCTTGGCCGGTCGCGACGGCGGGTGCGCCGTCAGGCGGAGGCGGTCGTCATCTCGCGCTCATGCGCATCCATCCGCTCGCAGCTGTCGCAGCCGTGGCAGCGATCGAAGACCGCCGCCTCGTCCAGCGCCTCCAGGATGTCCCGCCACCGGCAGCGCCCCGACTGCGCATACGACACCATCTGCTCCAGGCGCCGCCGGTCCTGCTCGCCTTTCGCTTCATAACGGCCCATCAAGGCGCGCAGGGCCTGGGCGTCGCCCGGCGGTGGATCGACCAGCCGCAGGCTGTCGTCCGAGGTCGACAGCCAACCCTCCTCCGCCAGCAGCGCCGCCAGCGCGCGCAGCTTGGTGAGCGGCCGCCGAAGACGGCGATGCAGCGCGTCCAGCGTCCATCCCGCTTCGTCGGGCGGCGTCTCGCGCAGCACCTCGATCAGGGCCTGCGCGTCCGCCGGCACCGGGTAGCGGCCATTCAGGAAGAACTGCTGCACCGACCGGTCGCCCGACACGAACAGCAGCGTGCAGTCCGCGCGCTCGCCGTCGCGGCCCGCCCGGCCGGACTCCTGGTAATAGACGTCCAGCCCCGCCGGCAACTGGTAATGGACGATGCGGCGGATGTCCGGCTTGTCGATGCCCAGGCCGAATGCATTGGTCGCGACCATCACGCGGACTTCCCCGCGCATGAAGCGATCCTGCGCCTCGTGCCTCGCCGCCGCGCGCAGGCGGCCGTGATAGAGCGTCGAAGCCACGCCCGCGGCGAGCAGCGCCTCGTGGAGCGCCTGCGCTGACTTCACCGTCGCGGTGTAGACGATGGTGGAGGGTCCGGCATCCGCAGCCTCGATCGCATCGCTCTCGGGTGACTGCGCGACGATCTCGATCAGGCGCCGCAGCTTGTCCGCGTCGTTGGCCAGGGGCTCAACGCGGTAATGCAGGTTGGCGCGATAGCTGCCGCCGATCAGGCAGCCGGCGGCGGGGATGTCGAGCTGACGGGCGATGTCATCGATCACCTCGCCGGTGGCCGTCGCGGTCAGCGCCAGCACCGTCGGTGCGCCCAGCGCCTTGCGCGCGGCGCCCAGACGCAGGAAGGCGGGGCGGAAGTCGTGTCCCCATTCGGAAATGCAATGGGCCTCGTCGACGACCAGCAGGTCGGTGGGCCGCTCGGCCAGGCGCGCGACCCAGTCGCTGTCCTCCAGACGCTCGGGCGTGAGCAGCACCACCTGCGCGGTGCCGTCCAGCGCGGCGGTCTCCTGCTCCGACAGCGCCGCGGCCGGCAGGCCGCTGTGGGCCTGCGCGCAAGCGATGCCCAACGCGCCAAGTCGTTCGCACTGGTCTTTCATCAAGGCGATCAGCGGCGACACGACCACCGTGCGTCCCGGCAGCAGGGCCGCCGGCAGTTGATAGCACAGCGACTTGCCTGCGCCGGTGGGCATCACCGCCAGCGTGTTCAGGCCACGCAGCACGCGGTCGATGACCTCGCGCTGGCCGGGCCGCCACGTGCGCAAGCCAAAGCTGCGCAGCTGGCGTTCGAGGGTGCGTTGAGAGGGAGGACGACGACGCGGCATGGAGAACGGACATTGAACGCGGAGGATGCGCAGCCGGCCTCAGCAAGCCGCGCGCCCGGGTCGACTGCCAGCGGCGGCTTCTCCGCGTGCGGCTGCGATGGCGGTCGCTTCCGTCGACGGCCGCCGAGGCATTCGGACAGCGAGGGACAATCGCCGCCTCGACGGCCCCGGGCCGGCTCGACCGCCTTTCCTCCTTCACACCGGGTGCCGCCAGACCGCTCATGACCGACCCTCAATACACGACCTTGCCGCAATGGCCCAACGCCTATCCGGCCACCGGTGCCAGCGCCACGCTGAAACGCCTCAACGAGGACTTCATCGTGACCGAACTGCCGCTGCAACTGCCCTCCGGTGAGGGCGAGCACCTCTGGCTGGACATCGAGAAGAACGGCGCCAACACCGCCTTCGTCGCCCAGCAGCTGGCCGCAGCCGCCGGCGTGCAGGACCGGGACGTCGGTTATGCCGGCCTCAAGGACCGCTACGCCGTCACCCGCCAGTGGTTCAGCATCTATCTGCCCAAGGGCGAGACGCCCGACCTGACGCTGCTCCAACATCCGGAGTTCAAGGTGCTGAGCCAGAGCCGCCACGTGAAGAAGCTGCGCCCCGGCGATCTGCGGGGCAACCGCTTCCGCATCGTGCTGCGGGAAGTGACCGGCGACCGCGAGGCCATCGAGGCCAACCTCCAGGCCGTGGCCTCGCAGGGCGTGCCCAACTACTTCGGCGCCCAGCGCTTCGGCCACGACGGAGGCAACGTCGAGCAGGGCCGCGCCATGCTGGCGCGCGAGATCCGCGTGCGCAACCCGAAGAAGAAGGGCATCTACCTGTCGGCGGTGCGCTCCTTCGTCTTCAATGAAGTGCTGGCGCTGCGCATCCAGCAGGGGCTCTGGGGCCAGACCCTGCCCGGCGACGTGATGGACGAAGCGGGCCGGCCCACCGGGCCGCTCTGGGGACGGGGTCGCGTCAGCACCACCGACCAGGCGCAGGCCCTGGAGAACGGCGTGGCCGAGCGTCACGCCACCCTGTGCGACGGCATGGAGCACGCTGGCCTGGACCAGGAGCGCCGCGCCCTGGTGGCGAGCCCCGCGGAGATGTCGTGGGAATGGCCGCAAGCCGATCAACTGGTGCTCACCTTCTCGCTGCCCGCTGGCAACTACGCCACGTCCGTCCTGAGCGAAATCCTCCGCGCCTCGGAGCCGGACCGGCACACCGAGGACGAGCCAGCCGCCATCGAGTGAGCGCCCCGCAGGCGCCGCAAGCGCGGGGTTGACGTCCCGCTCCCTGCTGTATTACTGTAGCGATACACGTCGACGACGCCGGTCGACGTCGCCAACGATCCGCCGATGGACACCGACCTGCTCTTCAGCATCAACCCCGGCTCTTCCGAGCCGATCTACCGCCAGTTGGTGGAGCAGCTGCGCCGCCGCGTCGCCAGCGGCCAGCTCGTGGCCGGGCAGGAGATCCCGTCGGTGCGCGAGCTGGCGCAGGCGCTGGCGGTGAATCCGATGACGGTCTCCAAGGCCTTCGGGCTGATGGAGGCGGAGGGGCTGGTGGAGCGTCGCCGCGGGCTGCCGATGGTGGTGGCGGCGCAGCACCAGAAGGCGATGAAGACGCGGGGTCGCGTCGAGCTGCTGCGGCCGGTGCTCGCCCAGGCCGCCGCCGAGGCGCGGCAGCTCGAGCTGCCGCCCGAGCAGGTGCTGGCGCTGTTCAAGACGCTGCTGGAAGACAAGGGAGAGACGCGATGACTCAAGCGATGGAATCGGCGATGACCCACGCGCTGGCGGTGGGCGACCGTGCCTCGGCGCAGGCCCTGGCGGATGACGCGCTCGGCGCGCCGCCGGTGCGCGCGAGCGGCCTGCGGGTCGACTTCAAGGGGCAGCCGGGCGTGATCGCCGGGCTGGACTGGGCGCTCGCGCCGGGTCAGGTCGTGGGCCTGCTGGGCCGCAACGGCGCGGGCAAGACCACGCTGCTGGAGACGCTGCTCGGGCTGCGTGAGCCGCAGGCCGGCGAGGTGCGGCTGTTCGGCCAGTCCGCGCTGCTGCCCGACGACGCGCTGCGCGCCCGGCTGGGCTACGTGCCGCAGCAGGCCGCGCTGTTCGAGGACTTCCAGGCCGGGGACCTGCTGCGCTATTTCCGCAGCTTCTATCCGCGCTGGAACGACGCGAAGGTGGACGGCCTGATGTCGCGCTGGGACATCCCGCGCGACCGGCGCGTGGGCCAGCTGTCGCAGGGGCAGCAGCAGCGGCTGTCCATCATCCGCGCGCTCGCGCATGAGCCCGACCTGCTGGTGCTGGACGAGCCCGTCGCCAGCCTCGATCCCGTCGGTCGGCGCGACTTCCTGCGCGAGCTGGTCGACCAGGTGCTCGACCGCGGCACCACGGTACTGTTCTCGACGCACATCCTCTCCGACCTCGAGCGCGTGGCCTTCAACATCGCTTTCCTCAGCCGCGGTCGCATCGCGCTGCAGGCGCCGCAGGACGTACTGGCCGACGAGGTCCGGCTGCTGGCCGGTCCGGTGGGACGGCTGCAGGCGGCGGTCGACGCCCATGGCGGCCAGGTGCTGAGCCGGCGCGACCTGGGCGAGCAGCCGCGCTGGCTGGTGCGATTCGCCGAGGGGAACGCCCCCGCGCCCGATGCCGTGCTGCGCTGCGAGGCGCTCAACCTCGAGGACCTGTTCCTGGAGCTGACGCAATGAGCGCCGCGCTGCCGCTGCCCGGCCTGGGCGGCCATGCCGCGGTGCTGCGGGCGATGGGGCGCAAGGTCGGGCGCGTCTGGTGGCTGCTCCTGCCGGTGCTGGGTGCGACCGCGCTGGCGACGATGAGCAACCAGCCGCTGGCCGTCGCCGGGACCTTCTGCGTGACGCTGGCCATCGCGCTGCACCTGGCCTGGTGGGCGGCGGCGAATGCGCTGCTGGGCCTGAACGATCCGCTGTCGGCCCACCTGATGCCGGGTCAGTTGCGGCGGCTGCGCGAGTCGGCGCTGGGCGTGTTCCTCGGCGTGGCCGCGGCCTGCGGCGGACTGCTGGGCCTGGTCTTCGACCATGGGCTGGCGTTCACGATGGGCGCCGCGGCGTTGATGCTGTCCTTCGCCATCTGCCTGCGCTGGCCGGTGATGTGGCTGGTGATCTGGGTATTGCCGTGGATCGCGTTGCCGCCGCTGCGCGAGCTGCCGTTGGCGCTGCAGGTGATGGACATCGCGCGCGAGTGGCATGCGCGCCAGCCCTTCACCCAGACCGGCGCGGTGCTGCTGTTGCTGGGCGCGGGCCTGTGGCATCTGTTCCAGGCCGGCGGCGCCGCGCATGCCCAATCCTGGGCTCAGCGCCAGCGCGTCCAGCACCTGATGACGATGCAGGGCAGCGCGGTGCCGGCGACCACGGTCTGGTCGCGCGGACCGCTGGCCTGGCTCGGCCGTTGCTTCCAATGGGCGCATCCGCTGTGGCGGGAACACCTGCTGCGCACGGCGCGGCCGACCACGGCGAGCGTGACCGCGCGCGCCGAATTCGTCGCCTTGCGCGGGCTGCACTGGTCGGCCACGGCCTCGACGACGCTGCTGCTTTTCGTCGTCTTCCTGATCGCCGAAGTGGCGCTGCTGGTCTTCCTGCCGGACCGCGCCGGGCGGGTGATCAGGGCAGCCCTGCCCGGCCTGTCGATCGGCCTGATGAGCGCGATGATCGGTCCGTTCTTCGGGCTGGACGCGACGCTGCACCAGACGCGCCGCGAGCAGGCGCTGCTGTCGCTGGTGCCCGGCATGCCGCGTGGCATCGAGATGAACCGCGTGATCGGGCTGCGGCTGTTGCGGCATCACCTGGTGCTGTGGGGCACCGGCGTGGCGATGATGATGGCGCTGCAGGCGCTGGCGCCCGGGCATGACGACGGCTGGGGCAGCCCGCTGCTCGGCCTGAACTTCGCCGCGGTGGCGCTGCCCGCCACCCTGCTGGTCTGGCGCGACTGGTCACGCCAGGGCCTTCCCAAGGGCGCGCGTGTGGCGATGCTGACGATGCTGATGGTGGCGCTGACTGGCCTCAGCATTGCGGCGACCCATCGCTGGCACATCCCGGCGTTGTGGCAGGTGGCCGCGTCGGTCCTGGTGACCGTCGCGCTGGGCGCCTGGCGCTGGCGCGCGCTGCAACGGATGGCGCCCTTCTGGCCGGTCGGCCGTCACGCGGGCGAGTGAGGCCCAGGCCTCAGATCGGCAGCTCGGTGTAGTAGCGGCCGCCGTGGAAGATCAGCGGCTGCGCCTGCTCGGCGCGGCTGCAGGCCTCGACCTCGCCGACGAAGATGACGTGGTCGCCTTCCTCGTACTGGCTGCGGTTGGCGCATTCGAAGACCGCGGCGCAGCCCTCGAGCACGGGCGCGCCGCCGCAGCCCTCGCGGAAGGCCACGCCGGCGAAGCGGTCGATGTCGCGCGTGGCGAAGCGCTGCGCGAGCGCCTTCTGGTCCGCGGCCAGGATGTTGATCGCGTAATGCGAGCCACGGCTGAAGACCGGCATCGAGCCCGCGCGGCGGGCCAGGCTCCACAGCACCAGCGGCGGCGACAGCGAGACCGAGTTGAAGGAGTTGGCCGTCAGGCCCACCAGCGTCCCGTCCTCCGCCCGCGCGGTCACGATCGTGACGCCGGTGGCGAACATGCCCAGCGCGGCGCGGAACTGCTGCGGGTCGAGCGGCGAGGTGGCACAGGCCGGGGACGGCGTGATCAAGGGCGGCTGGGACATGATGGGGGGCATTGTCGCCTCCCTAGAATGCCGCCATGGTTGACGCTGACTTCCTCCCCGATGCCGACCCGCAGCTGCCGGGTGCTCCCGCCGGATTCGGCCATTGCGATTGCCGCCGCTGCGGCGTGGACCGCGCGCCCGCGCACCCCGCCCGCCGCCTGTTCACCGGACTGCTCGCCGCCGGCGGCGTGTCGGCGCTGACGCCGGCCTGGGCGCAGGAGGGCGTGGACGTCGGCAAGCAGAGCCGCTTCACCAAGCTGGTCTCGGCCGAGCAGGTCGAGGCCGCCGCGCAGCAGCAGTACGCGCAGATGATGCGGCAGGCGCAGGCGCAGAAGGCGCTCGCGCCGGCCAATCATCCGCAGGTGCTGCGCCTGCGCGCGATCGCGCAGCGCATCATCCCGTTCGCCGCGACCTGGAACCCGCGCGCGCAGCAGTGGCGCTGGGAGGTCAACCTCATCGGCAGCCGCGAGCTCAACGCCTTCTGCATGCCGGGTGGAAAGATCGCCTTCTACTTCGGCATCCTGCAGCAGCTGCAGCTCAGCGACGACGAGGTCGCGATGATCATGGGCCACGAGATGGCGCACGCGCTGCGCGAGCATGCGCGCGAGCGCATGGGCAAGAACATGGCCACCAACGGCGCGATCGAGATCGGCGCGGCGCTGCTGGGCCTGGGCAACATGGGCCGCGGCATCGCCAACATCGGCGGCCAGCTGCTGTCGCTGACCTTCAGTCGTGAGGACGAGAGCGAGGCCGACCTGGTCGGCATGGAGCTGGCCGCGCGCGCCGGTTACAACCCCCAGGCCGGCGTGACGCTGTGGCAGAAGATGGGACAGGCGAGCAAGGGCGCGCCGCCCCAGTTCCTCTCCACGCACCCGGCCGGCCCGACCCGCATCCGCGACATCGAGCGCACACTGCCGCGCGTGCAGGGGCTGTATGCCCGCGCGCCCAAGCCCGAGCAGCGCTTCCAGCCGCCCGCACCGGCGAAATCCTGACCCTCGGCGCGCCGTCGCGGCGCGCGCAAAGCCCGATGCCATCGGCCCTCTCCCGAATCAGGGGGCGGCACGGTGATTGCCGGGCCGGCGAATGAGGTCCACACTGGCGCCTCGTCCACCGGGGGGCGTTCATGCCGCGTCAAGAGCCGTCGCACGGATCGGGTGCATCCGCCGCACCTGAAGATGGCGCCGCGCATGTCGGCGCGGCGCTCGACTACGTCACCGACGCGGTGATCCTGCTGCGGCACGACTGGACCATCGAGTTCGTCAACGTCGCCTTCGAGCGCGCCACCGGCCGGCAGCGGGAAGCCCTGATCGGCCGCAACTACTGGCAGTCGCTGCCCGGCGTCATGGGGGCGCGCTTCGATGTCGAGGCGCGCGCCGCGATGCAGTCGCGCACGGCCCATCTCTACGAGGAATTCAATGCGCGCCTGAGCAAGTGGTTCGAGTGCCGCGCGTTTCCCTGCGAGCTCGGGCTGGTGGTGCTGTTCATCGACATCACGATGCGCAAGGCCGACGAGCTGACGCGGGTGGACCTGGAGGAGAAGCTGGTGCGCATCCAGCGCATGGAGTCGCTGGGCACGCTGGCGGGTGGCGTGGCGCATGACTTCAACAACATCCTGGCGGCGATCCTCGGCCATGCGGGCATGATGCTGGACGAGCTGCCGGCCAACTCGCCGCTGCGCGGCCACATGCAGCAGATCAAGCGCGCCGGCGACCGCGCGCGGGACATCGTGCAGCGCATCCTCGCCTACGCCCGGGGCAGCGGCCAGGAACTGGCCAAGCATCGCCTGCGCCCGCTGGTGGAGGACAGCATCGGCCTGCTGCGCTCGACCCTGCCGGCCACGGTGCGGCTGACGGTGGACCTGCATGGCGACGACTGCGTGGCGACGGTGGATCCGGCGGAGGTGCAGCAGGTGGTGCTGAACCTGTGCACCAACGCGTGGCAGGCGATGCCGGGCGGCCACGGGCATCTGCATGTGGGACTGCGCGCGGTGCACTTCGACGCGCCGCGCGCCTTCGCGATCGGCCGCGTGGCGCCGACGCGTTATGCGGCGCTGAGCGTGCGCGACGACGGCCACGGCATGAGCGAGGACGTCACGAAGCGGCTGTTCGAGCCGTTCTTCACCACCAAGCCGCGGGGGCAGGGCACCGGCCTGGGCCTGCACATCGTGCATGGCATCGTGCATGCGCACGGCGGGGCCATCGATGTGCAATCGGCGCCGGGGCGGGGCACGCAGTTCTGCGTCTACCTGCCGGTGGTCGGCGACGAGGCGGCGCCGCTCGATACGGCGGCGCTCAGCCGCGTGGCCGATCCGGGCGAGGGCGAGCATGTCGTCTACGTGGACGACGACCCGATCGTGCTGCTGATGGTGGAGGCGCTGCTCAAGAAGGCGGGCTACGACATCCGGACCTACGCGTCGCCCGACGACTGCCTGAAGGACATCGAGCAGGGGCGAACGCCGATGCAGCTGCTGATCACCGACTTCAACATGCCGGGCATGAACGGGCTGGAGCTGGCCGCGGCCGTGCGCGCGACGCTGCCGTGGGTGCCGGTGATCATCACCACCGGCTACATCGGCGAAGAGCTGACCGACGCGGCTGACCGCATGGGCGGCGTGGCGGTGCTGCAGAAGGAACGCAGCTTCGAGGAACTCGTCGAACTGGCGGCGCTGGCGCTGCGCGGCTTTCCGGAATCGCGCTTCCTGGACACCGGCCTGTCGCCGCTGTGAGCGCGGGCGCGGGGTTGCCTGCGCGGCGCCGCTCAGCCCCAGCGGCCGCCGACGAACGGGTTGGTGCGTCGTTCCTCGCCGAAGCTGCTTTCGGGACCGTGACCGGGGATGAAGACGGTGTCGTCGCCCATCGGCCAGAGGCGCTCGGTGATGGAGCGGATCAGCGTGTCGTGGTCGCCGCCGGGGAAGTCGGTGCGGCCGATGCTGCCGGCGAAGAGCACGTCGCCGACGAAGCAGCGCCGCGCGGACGCCGAGTGGAACACGACGTGGCCAGGCGTGTGGCCGGGGCAGTGCCGCACGGTCAGCGTTTCCTGGCCGATCTGGACGGTGTCGCCGTCCTCGAGCCAGCGGGTCGGCGTGAACATCTCTGCCGGCGGGAAGCCGAACATCGCGGACTGCTGCGGCAGTGCGGTGATCCAGAACTGGTCACCCTGGTGCGGGCCGATGATGGGCAGGCCGCGCAGGCGGGCGAGCTCGCCGGTGCCGCCGGCGTGGTCGATGTGGGCGTGGGTCAGCCAGATGGCCTTCAGCGTCAAGCCGAGCCGCTCGACCTCGGCGAGCAGCCGAGGCACCTCGCCGCCCGGGTCGATGACGGCGGCCTCATGGGTGAGGTCGCACCAGACGAGGGAGGCGTTCTGGCGGAACGGGGTGACGGGGACGGTGTGGTGGCGCAGGGGCATGGGGTCGCGGCAGGGGTGGCCGCGCGGAGGCGGCGTCGACGGCAATGTATCGGACTCGCGACCCGCTCGCGCGCCAAGGCAATGCCGCGACGCGGCGACCCGCGGCGACCCGCGGCGTATCCGTGATTCCGCCCCGTCCTCAGCGACCCAGATAGAAGTCCATCGGAATCAGCTCGACCGCCCATCCGCCTTCCTCGCCCAGCGTGGCGGCCGGGTGCATGGACGCGATGCGCAGCGCTTCCTCCTGGCTGTCCGCCTCGATGATGAACAGGCCGCCGACCATTTCCTTGGCCTCGGTGTAGGGCCCGTCGGTGACCTGCGTCTTGCCGCCGCGCGGGCGCAGCGTCTTCCAGCCTTCCAGGTCGCCCAGCGAGGCGGAGACCAGCACCTTGCCGGTGGCGCGCATCTTCTCGTCCAGCGCCGGGCACTGGCTGACCAGAGCCTTGACGTCTTCGGGCGCCATCGCGGCGAAGGCTTCGGGGGTGTAGTAGGCGAGGCCGAGGTATTTCATGGGCAGTCCTTGAGGGGGTTGATGCAGGGACGACGAACCGGTGCATCCGAAATCGACATCTTGCCGAAATTGACGTCGTTCCCCGTCCGCTGCAGACTTGCGACCTTCATCCACCCACCCCGACAGGAGAAGACCATGGAACAAGCAGATCGTGTCGACCTTCTCGTGTCCGGCTGCCTGAGCGCCCAGCGCTCCTGACTCCGCGCTCCACGCGGGTCCATTGATCGTCGCGCCAGTCGCGGCCGGCTTCCCACTCAGCTCACGCCATGCGCCATCGCGCGTGGTCGGGTTCGCGCCTGCGCGAACGAAGCCAAATTCAATGGACTCCCATGATCGACATCGACTTCGAGACGCTGCAAGCGCTCGGTCTCACCCCCTTGATCGCCTCCCGCGCCGCGCAGCTCGGCGCCCCTGAACCCAATTCGCGCCTGGCGCGAGTGATCGAATCCCAACGCGACTGCTTCACGCTGCACGACGGCCACGGCGAGCGGCTCGCGCGTGCGCTGCCCCGGCTGGTGCAACAGCTGCAGGCCAGCGCGCAGGCGCTGACGATCGGCGACTGGGTCAGCATGCAGGTGGACATCCACGGCCAGGCCTGGATCACCGATCGCGTTGACCCCGTCACGCAGATCGCGCGGCGCGCGAATGACGGGCGCCGCCAGCCGCTGGCGAGCAACGTCGACACGGCGCTGCTCGTGATGGGACTGGACGCCGACTTCAACGCGCGCCGGATGGAACGCTACATCGCCATGGTGACGGCCTGCGAGGTCACGCCGGTCGTCGTGCTGACCAAGCGCGACCTCGCGCCCGACGCGCCGGAGCGCATCGCGGAGATGCGCAGCCGCCTGCCCCCGACCGTCCCGGTGCTGCCGGTCAACGGCCTCTCGCCGGCGACCTGCGCCGAACTCGACCCCTGGATGCAGGCGGGACAGACGCTCGTGGTGCTCGGTTCCTCGGGCGTCGGCAAGTCGACCTTGATCAATACGCTGGCTGGCGCCGCCCAGGACACGGGCGGCGTGCGCAAGGGCGACGGCCGCGGACGGCACACGACGACGGCCCGCTCGCTGCATCGCAGCGCGCTGGGCGCCTGCATCATCGACACGCCGGGGCTGCGCACCTTCCGGCCCGATGCGGACGCGCGCACGCTGGCGTCGTCCTTCGACGACATCCAGTCGCTCGCGCAGCATTGCCGCTTCCGGGATTGCCACCATGAAGGCGAGCCCGGGTGCGCCGTGGCGGCGCAGGTCGACCCCGACCGGCTCGACAACTACAAGAAGCTGATGCGCGACGCGCAGCGCGGCGAGATGACGGCGCTGGAGCGCATCGCGCTGCGAGGCAAGTGGAAGGCGATCGGCAAGGCGGGCAGCCAGCGGGCGCGTGACAAGCGGTCGTGAGCGGCCATCACTTCACGATCACCTTGCCGACCATGCCGGCCTCGAAATGCCCCGGCTGCAGGCACGCGAACTGGAACTCGCCGGGCTGGGTGAACTGCCAGACGATGTCGCCGGTCTGGCTCGGTTTGACATGCGCCATGTTGGCGTCGTCATGTTCCATCTTGGGAAACCGCTTCATCAGCGCGGCGTGCTGGGCGATGGAGTCCGTGGTGCCCAGCACCATCTCGTGCAGCACCTGGCCGCTGTTGTGGACGACGAACCGGATCGTCTCTCCCTTCCTGACCGTCACGTCGGACGGCGTGAACCGCATGTTGTCGGCCATGTTGACCTGGATGGTTCGAACCACCTGCCCCGGTCGGCCCTCCTGGCCGAAGGCGGTCGCCTCGACCTTCCCGTCGTCATGGCGGCGGGGCTTGGCGGGGTCCTCGTCGCCATGGGCGATAACGGCGACCGAGGCGAGGGACAGCACGGCGAAGGCACAGGCGTGCAGCGTTTTCATGGGGACTCCTTGGGTGACCGGCATGGCCACGGGGTTGGCGAACGTCGAGGGGTGTCGGCGTCGGGCCAAGGGGCCCGCGACTCGAGGAGTCTGGACCTTGCCCCAGTGGGAAGGTCAAGCGGCCTGGGCTGTCCTCCAACTGCGCCGACGCGGCCGAAGCAGACGTTTTTTGCCGCATCACGGAGGTTCGCCACGCGGGTCGTCGCCACGCTGGCGAGGGGCGGGCGGGGCGCGTCGAAGGCACCGCGTCGTTGTCGGGCGGGGAACGGCACTTGCCCGCAGCAGGGCTCTTCCCGGGAGCAGGCATGTTGCTGGTATCAAGGTCGAGCGCGATGGCGAGGTCCAAGTGGCTGCGCTGTTGATGCGACTGCGGTCGCCGCTGCTGCGGCGCCTGCTGGTGGCGTTCATGCTCGGCACGATGGTGCCGGTGTCGACGGCATCGGTGATCTGCCAGATGCTCTGCGCGGTGTCGGCAGATCACGGCGAGAGCCATGCGCACGGCGAATCCCCCGACCACCCCATGACCGACGCGCCGGCTGCCGACACCGGCACGCACGGCCTCTTTCACGGCCCCTGCCAGCTCGCTGCCGTCCCGACCGCGCCCTCCGGCGCCGCGTCGGCGGTGCTGCTCAAGCTCACCTTCGAGTGGGCGCGCAAGCCGCCGTTCGGGATGGCGTCCCATGTGCTGCCGCCGCCCGACCCACCGCCCAAAGCCTGAGCGTCTCCGCAAGCGGCCGCTTCGCCCGCGAAGCGGCCTCCATCCCTTTTTGCCGGCCTTGAAGCGGCCGGCCTACCGGAGACCGACATGTCCCATCAAGTCAACCAAGCCTGCGTCGAGGCTTGCAACGCCTGTGCCGATGCCTGCGACCACTGCGCCACCGCCTGCCTGCGAGAGCAGGACGTCAAGATGATGGCGAAGTGCATTGCCCTCGACATGGACTGCGCCGCCATCTGCCGACTCGCGGCGAGCTACATGGCGCGAGGCAGTCAGTTCGACCGCCAGCTCTGCCAGCTGTGCGCCGCCGTGTGCGATGCCTGCGGCGAGGAGTGCGCCCGGCACGAGCATCCGCATTGCCAGGATTGCGCGGTCGCCTGCAAGCGTTGCGCGGACGAGTGCCGCCGCATGGCGGCGTAATCGGCCGCAGCGCCGCTTCTGACTTTCGCTTCTGACCTCGCAGATCCTTGGCGCTGGCATTGCGCCGAGGATCTGCGCCGCCCGGTCAGGAAACCGACGACGGGCGGTTCCGGGGCCCACGGCCTGCGCGCCGCGGCGTGAACCGTCACCTGGATGGAGGCGCCGCCTCGTCCCTGGGCGTGACGGGCCACGGCGTCTTCCGTCGGCCGGCCATTTCCGCGCCCATCGTCTGGAGCTCCGGCCCGGTCAGAGCTTCGAGCGCTGCCGGATAGGCCGCGTGGTCCTCGACCTCGATATGCCCGCGGTACAGCGTCGCGAAGCGGTCCCAGCGCTCGCGCGCGCCGGGCAGCTCATCGTCGCGCAGGCGGCCATCGCGGATTGCCTCGAGCGCGGGCGCGATCGCGGCCCACTGCGCTTCCATCTCGCGATGCTCGGCGCCCAGCCGGTCGGCGAGCGCGCCCTGGCCACGTTCGCGCAGCCGCGGCAGCACATGCCGTTCCTCGTCCTCGTGGTGCAGCGGCGCTGCCAGGGTGAAGTAGCGCAGCACGTCGCCGGCCGCGTCCCGCGCCTGACCGTCGCAGCCGTGCGCCGCGACGTGGGCGCCCAGGCGCACCAGCAGCGCCAGCGTCCGCGCCATGCGCTCGTGGCACGCCCCCATCAGCTCGAACGGCGCGTCGAAGCCGGCGGTGGGTGCGGCGTGCAGCGGGCTCACGCCGGGATCACTCCAGGTAGTGGCCCATCCGCTTGCGCTTGGTCTCGAGGTAGCGCTCGTTGTGCGGATTGGCCGCGATGCGCAGCGGCACCAGCGCCTCGACCTCGACGCCACCGGCCACCAGCGCGTCGCGCTTCTGCGGGTTGTTGGTGATCAGCCGGACGCTCTTCACGCCCAGCAGGCACAGGATGTCGATGGCGTCGGCGTAGTCGCGCTCGTCCTCGGCATGGCCCAGGCGCAGGTTGGCGTCGATCGTGTCCACGCCCGCCTCCTGCAGCGCGTAGGCGCGCAGCTTCTCGACCAGGCCGATGCCGCGGCCCTCATGGCCCCGCATGTAGATGACGATGCCGCCTTCGTCCTTCAGCAGGTCCAGCGCGCCTTGCAGTTGCGGGCCGCAGTCGCAGCGCAGCGACTGGAAGACGTCGCCGGTCAGGCATTCGCTGTGCACGCGCAGCAGGCCGCCGCGCTCCTGCAGCGGACCGACCGACAGCACCAGGTGCTCCGAGCCGGTGACCGGGCTGCGGAAGGCCCGCGCCTGGAAATCGCCCAGCGACGACGGCAGATGCACCACCTCCCACTCGGTCGCCCCTTGCGTGCCCAACGGGATCTTCTCGCAGTGATTCACAGCCATCTCTCCAGCAGTCACCTCGGCGCCCTCGCGAGCGGCCTCGTCGTTCATGTCGTGCGGTGCGCGCCCGTCGTCGTCGACCTGCGCGCCCAAGGGCCGCAATTTAACCGTTCTCAGGGTAAACGCGCTGTCGCGGGCTGGAGAGGCCTCTCGGTCGCAGGGGCCTGGGCATGCAAAATCGGCCGCACCGCCACCGCCCCTGGGACGCCCATGACCGCTCTCCCGCCCGCCGCCGCGCCCGCGTCGACCCCCACGCTGCCGAGCCCGCGCTTCGACGAGTTCCCCCGCTACGAGGCGCTCACCCAGCTGCTGTTCAGCTACGCGGAGGCCTGTCCCAACCTGGTGTCGGTGCGGTCGATCGGCAAGAGCTTCGAGGGGCGGGAGATCTGGGTCCTCATCCTGACCAACACCGCCACCGGCATCGACGTCGAGAAGCCCGCCTTCTGGCTCGACGGCAACATCCACGCCGCCGAGCTGACCGCCTGCACCACCTGCCTGTACTACCTGCACGACCTGCTGAGCAAGTACGGCACCGACGCGCAGGTCGCCCACCTGCTGGACACGCGCACGATCTACATGGTCCCGCGCCTGAACCCCGATGGCGCCGAGCTGGCGCTGGCCGACCGGCCGCGCCACATCCGCTCGTCCACACGCCCGTATCCGTTCGACGAGGAGGCCGTCGAGGGCCTGAGCGTCGAGGACATCGACGGCGACGGCCGCATCCTCACGATGCGGGTCCCCGACCCGCACGGCGGCTACAAGAAGCATCCCGACGACCCGCGCCTGATGGTCGCGCGCCAGCCCGGCGAATTCGGCGGCGAGTACTACCGCCTGATGCCCGAGGGCCTGGTCATCAACCACGACGGCCTGACCATCAAGGTCAACCGCGACAGCGAGGGCCTGGACCTGAACCGGAACTTCCCCGCCGGCTGGCGCCAGGAGTTCGAGCAGGTCGGCGCCGGCCCTTACCCGACCAGCGAGCCCGAGGTGCGCGCGATGGTCGACTTCATGGTCGGCCATCCCAACATCGGCGCGGCCATCAGCTTCCACACGCACAGCGGCGTGATCCTGCGGCCTTGCGGCACGCGCAGCGACGAGGAGATGGCGCCCGAGGACCTGTGGGCCTACCAGCGCTTCTCCAGGCTGGGCGAGCAGCACACCGGTTATCCGGCGGTGAGCATCTGGCACGAGTTCAAGTACCACCCCAAGGAGGTCATCACCGGCACGCAGGACTGGGTGTACGAGCACCTGGGGGCGCTGTTCTGGGTGGTGGAGCTGTGGTCGCCCAACAAGGAGGCGGGCATCACCGGCTACAAGTGGATCGACTGGTTCCGCGACCATCCGGTCGAGGACGACCTCAAGCTGCTGAAGTGGAGCGACGAGCACTGCGGCGGGCAGGCGCATGTCGAGTGGACCGCGTTCATGCATCCGCAGCTGGGGCCGGTGGAGATCGGCGGCTGGGACAAGATGAACTTCTGGCGCAACCCGCCGCCGCACCTGCGCGAGCGCGAGGCGGCCCGCTTCCCGGCGTGGATGAACCAGATCGCGCTCAGCCTGCCGAAGCTGGAGCTGCTGAGGACGGAGGTCCGGGCGCTCGGGCCGGATACGTGGCGGGTGCGGATGGCGGTGGGCAACAGCGGCTGGCTGCCGGCCTACGTGACCAAGCAGGCGCTGGCGCGCAAGCAGACCCGCGGTGTGATGTTCGAGATCTTCCTGCCGGTGGATCCCGAAGTGGGGCTCATCAGCGGCAAGCCGCGGATGGAAGGGCCGCAGCTGGAGGGGCATGCGCCGAAGCAGACGCAGCTGGCGTTCCTGCCGGAGCGGGATATCACCGGCGATCGCGCCTATGGTGAATGGGTGGTCAGAGCGCCGCAGGGCACGCGGTTGAGCCTGGTCGCGTGGGCCGATCGGGCCGGCACGGTGAGGACCGAGGTCACGCTCGATTGAGGTTTGCTCCCTCTCCCGCTTGCGGGAGAGGGCAGGGGTGAGGGCCAGCGGCCGTCGCAGTACGCGGCTCGCTCTCCCGCTTGAGGGAGAGCGCGAGCGTCAGTGCCTCGGCTCGCTCTTGTCCTGCTCGGCGGCCGCGAGCACGGCCTCGCGCCACAGCCGCGCGGGGATGAAGGTCCGCAGCTGCTCCATCGCGCGCTCGATGAGCTCCGGATGCAGCTCATGGCCCACCTTGGGCAGAACGTCGGCGGTGATGTCGGCACCCAGCGCCATCAGCTCGCGCGCCGCGTTCAGCAGCGCGGGATACGGCAGCTCCGCATCGTCCTTGCCATGCAGCAGGTGGATCGACACGTCCTTCGGCGCATGCTGCGGCCAGTAGGCATACGCGCCGCCGAAGGCCAGCACGCGCCCCGCCAGTTGCTCCTCCTGCTGCAGCGCCTCCAGCGCCAGGATGGCGCCCTGCGAGAACCCGCCCAGCGCCACGCGCTCCCAGCTCATCTCCAGCTTCGCCGCCCAGCGGCGCACCAGCGCTATCAGCTCGGGCACCGCCGCCGTCAGGCGCGCTGCCTTGGCCGCGTCGTCGCCCTGCTCGGAATACCACTGGAAGCCCGCCCCGCCGCCCGGGATGGCGTCGAACGGCTCGAAGCCCTCGGGCAGCACCAGGGCCGCACGCGGGTACTGGCGATGCAGCGCCTCGGCCAGCGGGCGCATCTGCTCGGCGTCGGCGCCGGCACCGTGCAGCAGCACGAACAGCAGGTCGGGCGATCCGTCCTTGGGGATCAGCACATGGGCTTGGGTCATGGGGCGCGATTCTCCGTCAGGGGCCGTCGATGCGTTCCAGCGCGGCCCGAATGTCCGCGGCGTTCGTGGGCCTGACCAGCCGCTCCACCTCCTGGCCGTCGCGCATGAAGATCAGCGTTGGCCAGAGCTTGACCTTGAAGGAACGCCCGAGCGGCTGCCCCTTCCCGTCCTCGACCTTGATGTGCTGGATGCGCTCGTGGCCGCCGCCGAAGGCCTCCACCAGCAGGGGCTGCGCGGCCTCGCAGATCGGGCACCACGAGGCGCCGAACTCCACCAGCAACGGATGCTCCTTGGACAGCGTGTCGACGGCATCGCGGATCGGCTCGGTCAGCGCGTAATGGGGATTCATCGGCATGGGGAACTCCTGCGGGGTCGGGCCGGAAGGGCGCGCAACGCGAGGCCACGTCGGGCCGCTCCGGCGGGTTTCAAGCCTCAGGCCGCGGCGCGGCGCAGGCTCATCTCGAACACCACGCCTTCCGGCACATTGAATGCCCGGATGCTGCCATCCATCTTCGCCAGGTAGGTCCTGGCGACGAACAGACCCTGCCCGCGACGTTCCCCGGCGGCTTGCGGCGCGGTGTCGGAGACGCCGTATTCGAAGATCGTCTCCAGCATCGCCGCGTCGATCGGCGGCCCCTGGTTGTGGATGCGCAGCAGCACCACGCCGGGCTCGCCGGCCTCCAGCGTGAGGGCAATGGGCGTGCCCTCGGGCCGGTAGCGGTCCGCGTTGCGCAGCACGTGGGTGACGGCGTCCTCCAGCGCATAGGCCTCGGCCCGCACTGGCAGCGGCTCGGGCAGCGCCGTCGAGAAGCTGACGCCGTCGATGCCCGCGTAATGCGCGTTGGCCGCGATTTCCCGGCAGAAGGCGACCAGGTCGAGCGCCTGCGGATGCAGGTCGGCGGAGGCCAGCGCCTCGCTCGGCGGCGCGCTGCCGTAGAGCACCTTCACCGCCTGCTGCATCCGCTGCACGTAGCGGTGGCTGGCATCGTCCGGCGCGCCGTGCAGCACCATCAGCGATTGCAGCGGCGACATGATCTCGTGGCCCACCGCATGCCACATCTCGCGCTCGCGCTCGGCGCGCAGCTGCTCGCGACGCAGGCCGTCCTTCACGCGGCTGAGCGCGTCGGCCAGGCTGCCGGCCAGGATGCCGAGTTCATCGCGGCCGCGCAGGTCGGCCACGTCGAGCTCGCCGATGCGCTGGTCCGCGCGCGCGTCCTGCATGTTGTAGGACACCGCCGCCGCGCGCTTGGTCAGCACGGCGATGCCGCGGATCAGGCCCAGCTCCACCATCAGCCAGGCCAGCGCGACCGCGGCCAGCATCGCGGCCGCCAGCCAGGCCAGCGGCCGCGCCTCGAGCGCGAGCTGGCGGTCCAGGCTGCGCAGGTCGCCGCGCAGCTCGAGCCGGTAGCGGCCGCTCGGTGTGGCGACCTCGTCGGAGGCGGTCAGCCAGCGCACCTCGGCAGCATCGGTGCCGGCGCCCACGCCCAGCACCTCGCCGCGCACCGGCAGGCGGCGCATCACGTGGATCAGCCAGGGCAGCGCGCGCTCGGACAGCTCCGGCCCGCGCCGCTCCGCGATGGTCTGCGGCTGCCGGCCCTGGCGCTCGATGCGCAGCGTCTCGCCGGGCTGCAGCGAGGCGCCGATGCGGTCCAGCGACTGCGCCAGCGACGCGCCCGGCCGTGCGCTGTCGAACAGCACCGGGCCGTCGCCACGCGCAGCGTCGCTCGCGGGCGGGTCAGCCGCCGCCGCGGCCATCGATGCGCCCGGGGCCGACCTCGCCGGCTCGGCGGGACCGAGCAGTTCCACCCGCACCCGCGCCTGGTCGAGGTCGGCCGGCGGCCACACCGGCCGCGCGCGCTGCCCGGCGGCGTCGAAGAGCGCCGCCTGGAAAGCCTCCACCGGCAGCCGGATCGAATAGAAGGTCCGCCGCGGGCAGTCCGGACCGCTGCTGCCTTCGGCGCAGGGGCCCTCGCGCCAGAGCCAGCCGCGGAACTCGCGCACCGGCCGGGCCTTGCCGGGCAACTGCGGCCCGGCGCCGACGAAGCCGGTCAGGCGGCCACGCTGCGTGCCGTCGACCGCGGCAGCGCCTTCGAACGGCGCGATCCAGGTCTGGGTCTCACCACGCAGCGTCAGCGTGACGCGGGCGCGATGCACGCCGGCCAGGTCGAGCGCGCCATGCTGGCGCCCCGTCAGCGGGCCGCTCTCCAAGCTGCCGACGAGATAAAGAAAGCCGCCCGCATAGGCGTTCGCGCCGACGGCGGCGCACAGGCTTGCGCCGTCGGGCCAGCGCAGACCGCAGCCGGCCATCTCCACGGCGCGCTGGGCCTTGTTCTGGTCGTCGAAGTCGATCGCCGAGAACGGCAGCAGCACCGGCGCCTGGCCGTCGCGGCCGCCGGCGCTCATCGTCGGATTGAGCAGCGCGAGCTGGCCGCTCGGATGGCGCAGCTGCAGCACGATCTCCGCCAGCGACTGCCGGAAGCCCTGCGCGTAGCGCTGGTAGGCGCGCTGTTTCTGGTCGATCAGCACCGTCAGCACGAGGCCCACCGTCGCCAGCGCCAGCAGCAGGAAGGCCAGGTGCACCACCGCGCGACGCCGGAACGCCGCCAGCCCCAAGCGCGGCACGGCCAGCGCCGGCAGCTCGACCGGTCCGAGCTTCATGCGGACGCCTTCATCGCGGACCGTGCCACCTGAATCCCCGCATCGGCACGTTCTCGATCGCGTCGAAGGCGGGATCGACCTCCTTCAGCGCCTCGCGCAGCGTGGACACATGCTTGCGCACGTTGTCGCGGGTGCGGCCGCTCTTCACGACGTCGTAGAGCTCCTCGTACGACACCACCTCCGGCGCGCGCTGATGCAGCGTGGCGAGGATGCGCTGCGCGGTCAGCGGCAGGTTGATGCGCTGACCCTTCCACAGCGGGCTGCGCTGCCAGAGCGGGTCCAGCTGCAGCGCGTGCGGCGCGGCGGCGGCCGGCTCGGCGCTGGCGCGGGCCCGCGCGGCGCGCAGGATGTCGAGGAAGGTGTCGATGAATTCGGCCTCGTCGAAGCTGGTCTTCTGCAGGTAGTCCCAGGCGTCGAGCGCCTTCATGATCCCGCGGTAGATCGCCGCCGGCATCGCCGACACCACCAGCACCGGCGTGCCGGCGCCCAGCTTGTTGATCTCGTTGATCAGCGCGATGCCGGCATTGCGCTCGCGGCCGAGCTCGATGTCGAGCACCACCATCTCGTAGCGCTCGCGGGCCAGCGCGGCCTCGGCGGCGTCGCGGTCGAACCATTGATCGACCTGCAACTCGGGCCGCGCGGCGCGGATCCAGCCGGCCAGTTGCTCGCTGGTGGGGCGGTCGTCCTCGATGACGGCGACCTTGTTCCTGGGGATGACCATGGCGCCGGATTATGGACAGCCCCGGCCGCCCGCGCGCCGCCGCCCCGTGAAGGTTTCTTCCGGACCGTGAAGGGAGGCGCCACCCGCCCGCATTGAGGCTTCCGCGCCGTCTCCGGACCATGAGCGACATCCCAACAGCCCGTGAGCGGGCACCCCGGAGGACCTCATGAACGACCGCCTGCAATCGATCCGCAACGCCGCTGCCCGGCTGAAGGCTCGACTGCCCGGCTTCTCCCGCCGCGCCGGTGCCGGTCTTGGCACCGACCTCGGCGACGAAGGCGCCGGCCTCGAGCGCACGACCGCCGGCGCCGACGGCTTCGGCCAGCGCGCCGGCGCGGGCCTGGTGCGCGCGCTGCCCTGGCTGGCTGGCCTGACGGCCGTGGCCGGCGCGGTGGCCTTGCTGGTGACGCACCCGCCGGTGCACGAGGTGCCGCGCGGCGCCGTCACGCTGCGCACCAACACGCTGACGGGCGGCATCACCGAGGCGCGCTCGGGCTCGGTGCTGAAGCTGCCCGGCCTGCATGAGGTCCGCGACCTGCCGGTGCGCGACCGCAGCTACCACCCGACCCGCTTCGCCCGCGCCGATGGCGAGGCGCCGCTGCAGTCGCTCGAAGGCCTGTCGCTGGGCCTGGACCTGACGGTGCGCTGGACCGTCGACCCGAGCCGCCTGCCGCAGCTGGCCGCCTCGCTGCCCGACGACATCGAGGGCGACGTGATCGCCCCGGCGCTGCAGGGCATCGTCTATCGCCAGATCGCCACGCACACCGTGCGCGAGATCTTCTCGACGCAGCGCGGCCCCATCCAGGCGGCGCTCGAAGGCGAGCTGCGCCGCAAGCTGGCGCTGGACGGCATCGTGCTGCGCGGCCTGGAGATCGGCAACGTCGACCTGCCCCACGAGTACCGCGAAGGGCTGGAGAACCTGCTGGCCGAGGGCCTGGCGAGCGAGAAGATGCGCTACACGCTGGAGCTCAAGGAGAAGCAGGTCAAGCAGACCGAGCTCGAGGCTGCGGCCGAGAAGGTGCGCCGCGAGACGGCCGCCGAGGCCTCGGCGCGCGAGCAGGTCATCGCCGCCAAGGGCCAGGAGGAGGCGATGAAGCATGTGCTGCCCTTCAAGCAGCGCCAGGTCGAGCAGCGCCAGCTGGAAGCGGAGGCGGAGCGCGTCGCGCGGGTCCGCATGGCCGAGGGCAACGCGCAGGCGCGTGGCATCGAGGCCGACGGCGAGGCCAAGGCGCGCGAGAAGCTGGCCGACGCCGAGGCGTATCGCCAGACGCGCATCGGCAAGGTCGCCGTCGACCAGATGGCCGCCGAGGGCGCGCTGCTGAGCCGCCATCCGCTGCTGATCCAGAAGGCCATGGCCGACAAGCTGTCCGACAAGGTGCAGGTGATCATCGCGCCGCCGCCGGCCGATGGTGGCTTCATCGGCAAGACGCTGCTGGGGACGAAGCAGGAGCCCGCCCAGGAACAGGGTGCCCAGTGAAGGCCATGAATGCCATGAACGCGATGAACGCCAGGAACACCTTGACGACCTTGAACACCCCGGCGGCCGATGCCGTCGGGAAGGGGAATGCCATGGGCCGCATGAAGCTCGTGATGGCCGCCGCCATCGCCGCTGTCGCCGTGCAACTGCTGTGCGTTCACACCGCCGACGCGGCGACGGACGATGTCGCGCCGAAGCCGCCGATCAAGCGGGCGGGCGCCGCTGACGGCATCGCGCCGGTGCGCACGGCGCTGGTGGTGCAGGACAACGTCGCTCTGCGCGCCGCGGCGAAGGACGGCTCGCCTGCCCAGGCGCAGCTGTGGCGCGGCGAGGCGCTGGAGATCCGCGGCGAGCGCCCGGATCATTTCCAGGTCTACGACTACCGCCGCGAGCGCGGCGGCTTCGTGCGCAAGGCCGCGCTGCTGCCGCTGGCCGGCCCGGCCGCGCAGCCGGAGGCGCTGCTGGCCGCGCTGCGCGTCGTGCGTCAGCAGCCGGGCGCGGAGTCGCTCGGGCTGGGCCTGGCCGCCGCCTACGTGCAGGCGGCGAGCGCGGAAGAGATCAACGGCGCGGACGGTGCCGAGGCGCTCGACGCGATGGGCACGCTGGCCGAGCGGCTGGCGGATCGCGCTTCGCGTGTGCAGCCCAAGGCGGATGGCTCGACGACGGCGGCGGAGACGCAGGTGGCCGCGCAGCTCGACGTGGCCGCGCGCTACGGCCTGCGCTTCCGCTCGCTGGAGCGCGAGGCCGGCGCGATGCAGCTCTGCTACGACGGCGAGGCGTTCCGGCGCGTGCTGGCGATGCCGGCCTCGACGCCCGAGCAGAAGGCGCGCGCGGCGCTCGCGCTGACGCGTGTCGACTGCCTGGATCCGGCCGCGACGCCGCCGAAGCGGGAGCAGATGGACCAGTGGCGCGCGGACGTGCTGGACAAGGTCGACCTGCGCGATCCGGCGCTCGCGACGCACTGGCGCAATCGCGTGCTGATGCGCCAGTCGGGCGTGTGGAGCAGCCTGTCCTTCATCCGCGCGCGGCGTGCCGGTGCCGGTGCCGGTGCCGGCGAAGGCGTGCCGGTCGCGAGCTTGCAGGTGGATGCGTCGTCGGCCGCGTCGCGTCGAGCGCTGGAGGCCTTCGCGCGCATCGTGCCGGCTGAGCTGTCGGACGACGATCAGCGCGACTACAACGACGCGGCGATGCGCGGCAACGCGATGCGCTGGGCGGCGTTGCCCGCGGGGCCGTCGACGCAGACGCTGGGCGGTTTCACGTTGACGGTGCTGCCGGGCCAGCCGGGCGAAACCTGCCTAACGCTTGCCATGAACGGCGCCAAGGAGGGCAGTCCGCCGCTGCTGCGCCACTGCGCGTGGGGGCTGGTGATGACGGCCTCGGCGCGGATCAACCGCGAGGGCAATGCGATCGCGATCGCCTCGGTGCCGGCCGACGGCTGGCGCGAACTCTGGCTGCTGCGCCGCACCGCGCAGGGCTGGCGCATGACGGCGCTGCCGCCGGTGGCGGCGCAGCCGGGCCTGGGCTACGCGGAATTCGCCGGCTGGGTGCCGGGCGGCAAGGAGCTGCTGGTCGCGCGCGAATCGCGTGCCGAAGGCCGCTACAAGCGCAGCTACGAGCAGGTCGACCTCGACACGCTGGAGACGAAGCGCCAGGCCGGCGATGCCGCGATGCTGGGCGCGTTCCAGCGATGGCAGTCGGCGGATTGGAAGGGGGCCAGCCTGAGCGCCAGATGAGGAGGTCCGCTGCGCGCCGCCGCGCCACTGCGTCGCGGCCGCGTTCCTGGTGAACGGATGAACGGTGGACGGTGGACGGTGGACGGTGGACGGATGGGGCGCCGATCAATCGAAATCCCGCACACGCTCCCGCGTCACCTGGAGCGCCCGCTCGCTCAGCGCGAGAGCCGCCGAGTCAGCTTGGAGGGACGGGGGCAAGGCGAACTGGTCCAGCGCCGCCGTCATCGACGCCAGCATCTCGTCGATGGCGGCTTTCGCGTCGCCCGCCCGCAGGTCGGCGATCGCCGCCAGGGCCAGGAAATCGGCGCGGCGCAGGCGCTGGGCCTTGCCGTTCACCTTCAGCGCCATGGCGTCATGCTGGAGCCCGGGGAAGACGCGGGTCGTCAAGGTGTCGTAGACCGGCGCGAGCCGCACGTGCCGGAACGTGGCAGCGCCTTCCTGGGCGGTCTTGAGCATCGCCATGTTCTTGAGGTGCATGTCGCCGTCGCCGATCAGCCAGGCGAAGAGCGCCCGGCGCAGCAAGGTCATGATGTCCTCGTCGGGCGACGTCGACAGCGCGCGCACCGCACGGGCCACGCGCTCCATCGTGCCGGTGTACTTGTCCCTGGGATCGAGCGCGAGCACCGAGCACAGGTCTTCCATCGCCAGGAGACGGGTGTCGTCCAGCTGAAGGCGGATGTCGAAGCGCTCCACGATCAGCGCCGCCGGCAGGTCGTCGGGCATCGCGACAAGCGCGTGATCAGGGACCTCGAAGCCCACGCCGCGGGCCAGCCTCAGCCCGATCCACTCCGCCACCGGAAGTCCTTCGAAGCCGGCGGCACCTGCCGGCTTGAGGATGTGGGTGAAGGGCAGGTGCGTGGCGATCAGCAGCGTGCCGTCCGCCGCCAGGTGCATGGGGGCCTTGACCTGCACGCCTGACAGCCGCGGCGTCTGCTGGTTCGCGAAGAGCTGCGCCAGGCGGTGGGCGAAGTCGGCGTCCATCGCGTCGCGCCGTGGCCCGGCGTAGTGGCCGCTGAACATGCCGTCCCGCGTGAAGTCGGCCAGTCGCGTCGTCAGCCTGTCCTGCGGCAAGGCGGCCAGTTCCGCGCGTCGCTCCGAGATCGTGATGTTGGACATGTAGCGCTTGCCGCGCCGCAGGACGTCACGGTCGCTCGCGTCGTGCAGGACGGACTCCAGCCAGCCTTCCGGCAGCAGCGACACGATGAAGGGCGGCAGCCGTCCCGGCGTGGTCTGGCGGATCAGCGGCGGCAGCACCGGACCGGCGCTGCTGGCGTTCCAGCGCCATTCGGTGCCGTCATGGGCCAGGTCTCCTAGCGCAAGGCCATGCCAGGCGACGGTCAGGTCGAACGCAGCCTCATTGCGCATCGGGCCGTCCGACTGCTGCTTCAGGAAGCGTTCGGCGCCTTCGCCCTCGCGGTACCACTCGTTGTCGCGCGCCAGTGTCCACAGCGCATCGGCAGCGCGTTGCGCGTCGCCGTACTCCTGCACGAGTCGCGCGGCCAGGGCCTCGCGCATCGCCAGGTCCATCGACTGGGCGTGCTCGCTGCGCAGGCGAAACGCCTCGAGGAAGCGCTGGCGCAGGGAGGACACCGGGATCGGCAGCTCGCCCCATCCATCGGCGACCACGGCGTCGATCGTGGATGGGCGCGCCGGGGCGCGGTTCTGGACGATCTCCAGGCCGCGCAGCCGTGTGCGTTGACTGCGCTGCCCCGAGATGTAGAGGCGACCATCACGGGTCGGCGCGAGCAGCACGGCGCTCGCGGCCGAGAGAAAGGCGCGGGGGTAGAGATAGCGCGCGATGCGCACCGCATGCCGCAGGACGAGGTCGTCCGCGTCATCGCCGGCGTCCACGTAGATGCCGCGCATCAGCTGGATCAGTTCGCCTGTTTCCGCTCTGCGGTAGCCGCGGTTGGCGTCCAGGTTCTCGCCGACGAGGTAGAGGCTCATGTGATTTTCTCGCACTTCAAGTGCGCGAAAATTACCAGACTGGCCGCCCTATCTCAAGATTCAGCGGTTGCGGAGCGGATATCGTGGTTTTCGCGCACTTGAAATGCGAGAAAACCACGTCATGGCCATCACCCCGCCGTCAGCCTCACCAGCACCTGCCGCAGCCGCTGCGCGTCGATGGGCTTGGTGAGGAACTCGTTCATCCCGGCGCCGAGGGCCTCGTCGCGCTCCTGCACCAGTGCCGCGGCGGTCAGCGCGACGATGGGCAACTGCGCGGGGTCGTAGCGCTGGCGCAGCTGGCGCGTGGCCTCGTGGCCGCTCATGACCGGCATCTGCACGTCCATCAGCACCGCGTCGAAGGGCTTGCCCATGCTGGCCGCCGCCGTCACCGCCTCCACCGCCTGGCTGCCGTCGCTGGCCTGCGAGACCTCCGCGCCCCACTGCTCCAGCATCGCCACGGCGATCATCATGTTCACCGGGTTGTCCTCGACCATCAGGATGCGCCGCCCCGCGAGCTCCGCATCGTCCGCCGGCGCGCGGCGCTGGGCGCTCATCGGTGCGGGCGCGGCGGGCAGCGGCAACTCGGCCCAGAAGGTCGCGCCGGCGCCCGGCTGGCTCTCCACGCCGACCTGGCCGCCCATCAGCGTGGCCAGCTCCCGGCAGATCGACAGCCCCAGCCCCGTGCCGCCGTAGCGGCGCGTGGTCGATTCGTCGGCCTGGGTGAAGGGCTGGAACAGCCGCTCGTGCATCGCCTCGGCGATGCCGGGGCCGGTGTCGCTGACCTCGATGCGCAGCCGCCGCTCGTCCAGCCGGCGCACCCGCACGGCGACGCTGCCCTGCTCGGTGAACTTCAGCGCGTTGCTCAGGTAGTTGCTCAGGATCTGGCGCGTGCGCACCGGATCGCCGATCACCCAGCCGGGCACCGCGTCCTCCACGTCGATGCTGAAACCCAGCCCGCGCGCCTGCGCCAGCGTCAGGTAGCCCATGCGCATGGTGGCGAGCATGTCGCGCAGCGCGAAGGGCACCGTCTCCAGCGTCAGCCGGCCGGCCTCGATCTTGGACAGGTCCAGGATGTCCGACATCAAGCCCGACAGGCTTTCCGCGCTGTCCACCATCTGGTCCAGGTAGTGGCTGCGGGTGTCGCCGGCCAGGTCCGGCTGCTGCAGCAGCCGCGCCAGGCCCACCAGGCCGTTGAGCGGCGTGCGGATCTCGTGGCTGATGTTGGCCAGGAAGGCGCTCTTGGCGCGGTTGGCCGCCTGCGCCTCGTCCTTGGCCTGCGCGAGCGCCGCCTCGACGCGCCGGCGCTCGGTGACGTCCTCCATGATCCAGATCGTGCCGCCGCGGCTGGGGTGGTTAGGGTCCACCGCGCGGGCCAGGATCCGGCACAGGAAGCGGCTGCCGTCGCGGCGCCGCATCAGGCGCTCGGCCTCGACCTGCTCGCCCGCGGCCAGGCGCGGACCGAGTTCGCGGCCGACCGCGTCGTAGTCGTCCATGCCCGGCCACACCACGCTGCCCGGCTGGCCGATCAGCCCGCCGGCGGGCCAGCCGAACATCTCCTCCACCAGGCGGTTGGCCTGCACGAAACGCTGGTCGCGCGTGAGCGCGATGCCGATCGAGGCGTTCTCCAGGATCGCCGCGTGGACCAGCCGGGTGCGCTCGGTGTCGCTGACGTCACGCCCGTTGACCACCAGGTAGGACACGCCGTCGAGCACGAACGGCGCCGCCGACAGCAGCATCGGGATCGCCTGGCCGCGCCGGTTCACGAAGGTGGCCGACATGTCGCTGACGCGGCCCTGCTGGCGCAGCGCCTCGATCAGCCGCTCGCGGTCTTCCATGTCCTGCCAGATGCCGACTTCCTCGGCGGTGCGGCCCAGGACCTCGTCGGCGCTGTAGCCGCTCATCGACTCATAGGTCTTGTTGACCATCACGTAGCGGCCGCTGACGGTCTCGGTCAGGGTGACGACGTCGGGGCTGGTCGCGAACAGGTGCGACAGCAGCGCCTCCGAGCGCCGCAGCGCCTCCTGCGCGCGCGAGGTCTCGGTCTGGTCGATGAAGAAGGACAGCGTCGCCGGACCGGTGGCCGCGTCCACGCGCACGCTGGTGGCCTGCACCAGGCGGCGTCGGCGCGACAGGGTGCGCAGCCGGAATTCCGTCATCGGCAGCATCGCGCCCACCGGCAGCGCTTCGATCTTGGCGGCGCGCTGGCGGGCGCGTTCCTCGTCGCCGGGCTCGTAATGCGAGAACAGGTCCTGGCCGATCATCGACGAGCGCTGGGTGTAGCCGAACATCGCCATCGCCGCCGGATTGGCGTCCATCACCCGGCCCCAGCGGTGCAGCACCAGCGGCGAGGGCGAGCGGCGGAACAGCTCGCGGTAGCGGGTCTCGGTGGCCACCATGGCCTGCTCGGTCTGGACCTCGTCGGTGACGTCGCGGCCCACGCCCCAGTAGCCGCGGAAGTTGCCCTTGGCGTCGAAGCGCGGCTCGCCGCTGATCGAGACGTAGCGCAGCGTGCCGTCCTCGGCGGTGCGGCGCATCACCAGGCCGCGGAAGGGGCGGTGCGATTCGAGGTCGGCGCGGTGCGCGTCGAGCTCCTCGTCGGACAGGCCCAGGTGCTCGATCTCCCAGGGCGCGCGGCCCAGCCGCTCGGCGATGGACAGGCCGGACGCGCCGGCGTGGTGCTCGGCCAGGTGGGTGAAGCGGAACTGGCGATCCATCTCCCAGTACCAGTCCGCCGCCATGTTGAGCAGGTGGCGGAAGCGCGAGTGGCGCTCGTTGACCTCCTGCATCGCGCGCCGGATCAGCTTGGCGGTGCCCAGGCCGACGACCAGGCCGGCGCTGAGCAGCAGCAGCTGCGTGATCAGCCGCGCGGTCAGGCCGACCGGCGCGGTGCCGACGTGGATCCAGCCGCCGAGCTCGGCCGATGCCAGTCCGCCCAGCGCCGCCAGGCCCAGACCGAACAGCGACAGCCCCGCGCCCAGGCCGATCATGCTGGTGCCCAGCGCGACCATCAGCCCCATGATCCCGAGGCTGGCGGCGTTCAGCCCCAGCTGGCGCGAGACGGCGAGCGACAGCGCCGTCGCCATCGCCAGGCCCATCAGCAGGAGGGTGGCGGCCGGGCCGCGGTCGGCGGGCAGCTTCCAGAGCATGGCCAGCGCGGCGAAGGTGGTCACCAGCGCGAGCGCCGGCGGCACCAGGCCGCGCAGCGGCTCGGCCGCGCCGGCGCTGGCCAGCAGCAGCAGGCCCGCCAACCCGGACAGCAGCACGCACGCGGCCATGAACAGCCGCGCGGCGCGCCATTGCAGCGTCGCGGGCAGGCGGTCGCCGCGCGACAGCTCCTGCCCCACCAGACTGCTCAGATCGTCCTGGGAATCCTTGCTCACTCGACCTTGCCCAACTCGTTGTGTCCGGGGACCTTGCGCGGTCGCTCTCGCGGCGACAGGGGGACGAGGGCCGCGTCAGCCGGTTCGGCGCGCGGCGGCCTCGGAGTGCAACGTCCGGTAACGGAGTCTCGGCGAGCGGGGGCCGATCTGAAGCGTCGAGAAATCCCGAAACACGCGCCTGCCGGCTCGCGCCCGGGGTTTCTGCCAATTAGTTGGCGAGCGCCGTGAGGCCCCGGTCAGGCGGTGGTGGCGGGGCGCAGGCTGTCGCGTGTCGCCAGCGCCACACGGCGGGCGGCGGCGGCGAAGTCCTCGCCAGCGGACGCGTAGAGCACCGCCCGGGAGGAATTCACGATCACCGTGCCGGCGTCCCGGCGCCAGCCGGCGGCGACGGTGGCCGCGGCATCGCCGCCCTGGGCGCCCACGCCGGGGATCAGCAGCGGCAGCGTCGGCGCGAGTTCGCGCACGCGCTCGATCTCCTTCGGATAGGTCGCGCCGACCACCAGGCCGAGCTGGCCGTTCGTGTTCCAGTCGCCCTGCGCGATCGCGGCCAGGTGCTCGAACAGCCGCGGCTGGCCCGGCACGTCAGCCAGACGCTGCATCTGCCAATCGTCGCCGCCGGGGTTGGAGGTGCGGCACAGCAGGAAGGCGCCCTTGTCGGGATAACGCAGGTAGGGCTCCACCGAGTCGCGGCCCATGAACGGGGACAGCGTCACCGCGTCGGCCTGGTAGCGCTCGAAGGCCTCGCGGGCGTACTGCTCGGCGGTGGCGCCGATGTCGCCGCGCTTGGCGTCCAGGATCACCGGCACGTGCGGCGCGTTGCGCTTGATGTGGGCCATCAGCTGCTCGAGCTGGTCCTCGGCGCGGTGCGCGGCGAAGTAGGCGATCTGCGGCTTGAACGCGCTGACCAGGTCCTTGGTCGCGTCGACGATGGCGGCGCAGAAGTCGTAGATCCGGCCGGCGTCGCCCTTCCAGTGGGCGGGGAACTTGGCGGGATCGGGATCCAGGCCGACGCACAGCAGGGAGTCGTTCAGGCGCTCGGCGGCCTGCAGCTTCTGCATGAATTTCATGAGGTGTCCGGGAGAAAGTCGTTCGGGGGGCCGGGCGTGTCGGCGCTGACCGGGGCCGGCGGGGTGCGGTATTGTCCCGCTTTTGCCTGGCGGGCCCCGATCGGACCCGCCGGTGCCGGACGACGCTCACGGGCGCTGGGAGGCGCGGATGGAAGTCTTGAGGACGGCGCGGCTGCGGCTGCGGTGGTTTCGCCAATCGGATGCGGCCTTCGTCCGCGGGCTGCTCAACGAGCCGGCGTGGATCGAGCACATCTACGACGCGCAGGTGCGCACCGACGAGCAGGCCGCCGCCTGGATCCGCGAGCGCCTGGAGGCGCGCTACTGGCTGCTGGGCTTCGGCTTCTGGGCCGTCGAGCGGCTCGAGGACGGGGAACTGCTCGGTCTGGCCGGCGTGATCCAGCGCGAGGGGCTGCCGCATCCGGACATCGGCTACGGTTTCCCGGCGCGCTTCTGGGGCCACGGCTACGCGCGCGAGGCGGCGTCGGCGACCTTCGACTACTGCCGCCAGGTGCTGGGCATGCGGCACCTGATGGGCACGACGGCGCCGGAGAACCACCCCTCGGGCCGCGTGCTGGTGGCCATCGGCATGACCGACGAAGGCGAGCAGCAGACCGAGGCGCATGAGGGACTCTCGCGCGTCTACACCTGGCACGACCCGGTCGAGCGCAGCGACGCCGAGGAGATCGCCGCGCTGCGCCTGCGCTGGCGCGCGGCGCTGACCGGACCGGCGCGGGCGGCGCTGACCGCCTGCCTGACGCCGGAGGCCGTCGACCGCGTGATGGCCAGCCGCACCGACCTCTCGCCGCAGGCGCTGGATCACCTGGCGCAGCGCTGGGCGCCGCTGGCCGACGACCCGACGCTGCGGGCCGTGCGCACGCCCGCCGGCTGGCGCCTCGACGTGCCCGCCGACCGCTGACGGCCGGTCGTTGATCGCCGCGCGCGCGTATGCGCGGTGGCGCGCGCGCTTAAGCGTGGCTGAAGTCGACGGCAGGGGGCCTCGCCTATGCTCGCGGCCATGGACATTTCTGCTCAGAGCGCCGCGCGCATCCTGCTGATCGAGGACGACGAGCGCCTGGCGCAACTGGTCGCCGATGCGCTGCACAAGGCCAACTACGCCGTCACCGTCTGCGGCGACGGCCTGGCCGGCGAAGCGCTGATGCGTCAGGAGCCCTTCGAGCTCGTGCTGCTGGACGGGCACCTGCCGGGCAAGGACGGTTTCGACGTGCTGCGCGACACCCGGCGCGATTTCGCCGGCCGCATCGTCATGCTGACCGCCCGCGACGACGACATCGACCAGGTGCTCGGCCTGGAGGGCGGCGCGGACGACTACATCGCCAAGCCGGTGGCGCCACGCGTGCTGCTGGCCCGCCTCAAGGCGCTGCTGCGCCGGGACGCGCTGCCCGCCGCGCATCCGGTCGGCGAGGCGCTGCACTTCGGGCCGCTGACGCTGCTGCCGCAGTCGCGCGAGCTGCGCCTGCATGGCGAGCCGGTGGCGCTCACCACCGCCGAATACGAGCTGCTGAACTTCCTGGCGCAGCGCGCCGGCCAGGTGGTCAGCCGCGACGACATCATGCAGGGCCTGCGCGGCCTGGAGTTCGACGGCCTGGATCGCGCGATCGACGCGCGCATCTCGCGGCTGCGCAAGAAGATCGGCGACGACGCGCAGGCGCCGGTGCGGATCAAGACGGTGCGCGGGCAGGGCTACCTCTTCGCGATCGACTGATGGCCGCGATGACGCTGCGCGCCTCGCTGCTGCGGATGGCGCTGGGACTGGGGCTGGCGGTGCTGGCGCTGATCCTGCTTGTCGAAGGCCTGGTGCTGATCGGCGCGTCCGAGGTCACCAACGACTACGTGCGCAACTTCATGCGCGGCACGGTCGACCTGCTGGTGCGCGACCTCGCCCCGCTCGATCCGCCGGCGCGGCGCGAGCGCGTGCGCGAGCTCGATGCGCAGTTCGACTATCCGGTCCGGCTCGTGCGCACGGACCTCACGCCGCTCAGCGCCGAGCAGCGCCGCCGGCTGGGCCGCGGCGAGGTGCTGGTCACCGGCTTCAACCGCCGCATCTACGCCGCCTTGCCCGGCGAACCCGACCAGCTGCTGCTGCTCGGGCCGCTGGACTCCAAGCGCGCGGGCGAGCTGCCGAAGGAGCTCGCGGCGCAGCTGGGCGTGGCGGTGGTGATCGCGCTGGCGGTCGCGCTGATCGCGTGGTGGCAGCTGCGGCCGCTGTGGCGCGACCTGCGCGGCCTGCAGCGCGCGGCGGAACGGCTGAGCGCGGGACGCCTGGACACCGAGCTGCCGCCGCTCAAGAGCCGGCTGTTCGCGCCGGTGGCCGCCGCGACGCGCGCGATGCTGGAGCGGCTGGCGGCCGCGATGGCGACGCAGCGCGAGCTGACCGGTGCGGTCTCGCATGAGCTGCGCACGCCGCTGGCGCGGCTGCGCTTCGCGGTCGACGCGCTGGTCGACGAGGACGACCGCGATCGGCGCGAGCAGGCGGTGATGGCCTGCGAGCGCGACATCGACGAGCTCGACGAGCTGATCGACGCGAGCCTGACGCTGGCGCGGCTGGACATGGGCGCACTGCAACCGAACGTGGTGCAGGGCGACCTGGGCGACATGCTGGCGCGAGAGGCCGCCTCGCTGGCGCCGCTGCTCGACGGCAAGGCGCTCGACACCGACCTGCGCCTGCCCGCCGCGCTGCCCTTCGACGAGCGCCTGCTGCCCTATGCGGTGCGCAACGGCCTGCGCAACGCGGCGCGTTACGCGAAGGCCCGCATCCTGCTGTCGGCCTGGGTGGAGGCGGGGCAACTCTGGCTCGCGATCGATGACGACGGCGAGGGCGTGCCGCCCTCGCTGCGCGAGGCGGCCTTCGAGCCCTTCAAGCGGCTCGAGCGCAAGGGTCGCGGCACGCGCGGCTTCGGCCTGGGGCTGGCGATCGTGCGGCACGTCGCGCATGCGCACGGCGGTCACGCGCGCCTGGGCGAGGCGCCGCGCCTGGGCGGCGCGCGGCTGCTGCTGCACTGGTCGGCGCAAGGCTGAAGACCTCGCGCCGCGTGCGCAAGCCGCCCTGTGAAGCTTCGTGTTGCGCCGCGCGCGCCGCTGTCATCGACGGTCACACAAGCGCCCAACTCGGTCCACAGACACCGGCGGGTCGAATTCCCAGAATGAGCTCCATGTCGAACGAGCCTGGCGGTTGTCCAAGGCACCCCCGGACGACATCGATCAACAGCTCTGAAGGAGTTTCGAATGAACCGCAACAACAACAACGCCCGCACCTCGATCAACGGCAAGAAGGCCGGCCTGCTGGCGGTCGCCGCCGCGGCGCTGACCCTGGGCGTTGGCGTGGCGCACGCCGACCCGGTGACCCCGTACTACATCGGTGGTGACGTCGGCAAGACGACGCAGCGCGTGGATGGCAACTCGCAGAAGCGCACCTCGGACAGCTACAGCATCTTCGGCGGCTACAAGTTCAACGAGAACTTCGCGGCCGAGATCTCCTACACCGACCTGGGCAAGGTCAGCTTCGACGGCGTGACCGCGAAGAACAAGGTCTACGCGCTCGACGGCATCGCCCGCGCGCCGCTGGGCGCCGGTTTCGGCGTCTACGGCAAGGTGGGCCTGGCCTACGCCCAGCGCGACTTCAACAACGGCCTGGGCGACAAGGACAAGACGGGCCTGAAGCTGGGCGTGGGCGTCGACTACGCGCTGACGAAGAACGTCTCGCTGCGCGCCGAGGCGACTCGCTACAACGACATGCCGCAGGCCAACGGCTTCAACAAGAAGGACGATCGACTGAGCATGGGCCTGGCCTACCAGTTCTGATCGACCGTCACGGTTGACCGGTGCCGATTCCCCCCGGCACCGGCGCCTTCCGGGCTGCTCCTGAGCGACACCCGAAACCCCCTGATTCCCGGAAGGTGCGAGGGCAGTGCAGTGATGCACTGCCCTCTTTTTCATGAGCGAGACAGGTCCGCTGCGTCGGGGAATGTCCTAGACGCGCCTACCGATGAAGGTCATGGCGAGCGGTGGCCACGGGAGGTCGAATCGTGCCTCCTGCTGCCGATCGAGCCTTGCTCATGCCTTGCCTTCCAGACTTCGTTCTCCGTCTTGTGTCACGCCTGTTGGCCGTTACGCTTTTTTCCGCGTCGATGCTCCTCCTGCGCGATTGCTGCGCAAACTGGTCGTATCCAGCGCTGTTCGCGGCCATGGCCGGCGCCCTCGCAGGCATGGCCCTGGCGATCGCCGCACTGGACCGGGCGCTCCATGGGTGGTGTTCTGCGCTCAAGAACGACAAAGGCCCGGCAGAGCCGGGCCTTTGAACGTCATCGACCGCCGTCGCGGACGCGTCAGATCCGCTTGGCCAGCGCCTCGGCCGTGCCGATGTAGTTGCCCGGCGTCATCGCCAGCAGGCGCTGCTTCTCGGCCTCGGGCAGTTCCAGGCCCTGGATGAACTGCTGGATCGATTCGCGGGTGATCGACTTGCCGCGCGTCAGTTCCTTCAGCCGCTCATACGGGTTGGGCAGCGCGTAGCGGCGCATCACCGTCTGGATCGGCTCCGCCAGCACTTCCCACGACGCATCGAGGTCCGCGTCCAGTGCCGCCTGGTTGAGCTCCAGCTTGTCCAGGCCCTTGCTCAGCGAGTCATAGCCCAGCAGCGCGTAGCCCAGCGCCACGCCCATGTTGCGCAGCACCGTCGAGTCCGTCAGGTCGCGCTGCCAGCGCGAGATCGGCAGCTTCTGGCTCAGGTGCGTCAGCACCGCGTTGGCCAGGCCGAAGTTGCCCTCGGCGTTCTCGAAGTCGATCGGGTTGACCTTGTGCGGCATCGTCGACGAGCCGATCTCGCCCGCCTTGGTCTTCTGCTTGAAGTAGCCCAGCGACACGTAGCCCCACACGTCGCGCGACCAGTCCACCAGGATGGTGTTGGCGCGCGTCACGGCGTCGAACAGCTCGGCCATGTAGTCGTGCGGTTCGATCTGGATGGTGTACGGGTTGAAGCTCAGGCCCAGTTGCTGCTCGATGACCGAGCGGCTGAACGACTCCCAGTCCTTCTCCGGATAGGCCGACAGGTGTGCGTTGTAGTTGCCCACCGCGCCATTCATCTTGGCCAGCAGCTTGACTTCGGCGATCACCGCGCGGGCGCGGCGCAGGCGCGCCACCACGTTGGCGATCTCCTTGCCCACCGTCGTCGGGCTGGCCGTCTGGCCGTGCGTGCGGCTGAGCATCGGCGCCGCGGCATGCGCCTGCGCCATCTCGGTCATCTTGGCGATCACGCGGTCCAACGCCGGCAGGATCACCTGCTCGCGCGCGGCCTTGAGCATCAGGCCGTGGCTGGTGTTGTTGATGTCCTCGCTGGTGCAGGCGAAGTGCACGAATTCCCCGGCGCCCTCCAGCTCCGGCTTGCCGGCGAACTGCTGCTTGATCCAGTACTCGACCGCCTTGACGTCGTGGTTCGTGGTCTTCTCGATGTCCTTGATCGCCTGCGCGTCCCGCTCCGAGAAATCGGTCACCAGCGCGCGCAGGAACTCGCGCGTCGCGGCCGGCAGCGGCTTGAACTCGGCCAGGCCCGCATCCGACAGCGCGATGAACCATTCGATCTCGACCTGCACGCGGCGGTGCATCAGGCCGAACTCCGACAGCAGCGGGCGCAGCGCGGCCATGCGCGACGCATAGCGGCCATCCAGGGGCGACAGGGCGGTGAGGGCGGAGAGATTCATGGCGCGCGCCGGCCGGACCGGCCGTTCAGGGGGTGGGACAAACCCGCGGATTCTACAGAGGGGGTCACAATAGCCCCCGCTCCGGACCCGCCCCGCCCCCCGAGGCGCGGCCTCCGGCAGGCGCCAGCGCGGCGCCGACGAGGCGGCACGACCCGCCTCGCGTGAAGCTTCGAGGGAAGGCATGCAAGAGAGAAGTCAACGCAAGGGCGCCGTCTGGATGAGCGCCCTCACGACCGCGGCGTGCGCCGCCACGATGACCCTGACGAGCGGCTGCAAGCCGGCCGGTGACGCGCCCAAGCCGCTGGCCCCGCTGGAAGCGGCCTCCGCCAATCCGGCGATCAGCGCCACGCTGCTGCGCCAGAGCGACGAGCTGCTCGCGCGTCATCGCCAGATGATCGTGCTGATGGACGGCGAGGCCGCGCTCAAGCCCGCCGAACGCGAGGCGGTGCGCGCCGTCGGCCTGATGCTGTTCCACGACATGCAGGAGAGCATCCGCGCGCTCGGCGAGACGGCGGCCCGCAGCACCGATCCCGCCGGCCTGGCCGCGCTGTCGCAGCTGCTGGACCGGATCGAGCAGGAGCCGTCGTGGTTCGACGCCGACCGGCTCGCGTTCAAGGAGTTCCTGACGCAGCTCTCGCAGCAGTTCTCGACCTCGCAGAGCATCGCCGGCCTGAAGCTGGCCAAGCGCGCCAGCGAGGACCTGGGCGTGCTGGCCGAGATCGAGGACGCCTACGAGCAGGAACTGCGCGACACCTTCGGCCGCTTCGCGCAGCGCGGCATCGTGCCCAAGCGCGAGAAGTGGACCGACTACGTCGCCAAGCTCAAGGCGCTCTACGCGCGCGAGCGCATCCTGAAGGACTACGCGACCATCCTGCCCGACCTGCAGGCGCGTCCGAGCGTCGTCGCCGAGACGCCGGCAGGGACCGCGGCCACGGCGGGGACCGCGGCGTCGGCCGCCACGCGCGGCCCCGGCAAGGAGGAGCGCGAGTTCTTCGGCCGCCAGCTGCCGCCCAAGACGGTGCTGCTGACCTTCGACGACGGTCCGCATCCGCGCTACACCGACGAGATCCTGGAGATCCTCAAGCGCTATCAGGCGCCGGCCGTGTTCTTCGAACTGGGCCGCAACCTGGGCAGCGTCGACGCCAGCGGCAAGGTCAAGCCGGGGCCGGGCAGCGAGGTCGCCAAGCGGGTGCTCGCCGCCGGCCACCCGATCGCGAACCACAGCTTCAGCCATGGCGTGATGTCCAAGTTCGAGCTCGACAAGGTCCGCCAGGAGGCGAGCTCGACCGAGGCGCTGCTCGACGCCGCCGGCCGCGACGGCCAGGCGCTGTTCCGCTTCCCCTACGGCGCGCGCAACGACGCGGCGCTGGGCGCGATCGAGGCGCTCAAGCTGCGCTCGATGATGTGGAACGTCGATTCGCTGGACTGGTCCGATCCGATCCCGAAATCGATCGCCGCGCGCGTGCTGGGCGAGCTCGGCAAGCAGCAGCGCGGCATCGTGCTCTTCCACGACATCCACGCCCGCACCGTCGAGGCGCTGCCGCTGGTGCTGGACCAGCTCAAGGCCGAGGGCTACAAGTTCGCGGCCTGGAAGGACGGCCGGATCGTCGCCGTCGACGCGCCCGCGGTGGAGGCCGCGCCGGACCTGGCGGGCGCCAACCTCTACCGCGACAGCGTCGCGCTGGTGATCGGCATCGACCAGTACAAGAGCTGGCCGCGCCTGCAGCATGCGGTGCGCGACGCCCAGGCCATCCAGGAAACGCTGCGCACGCAATTCGGCTTCCGGCCCGAGAACATCACCACGCTGACCGATGGCGACGCCACGCGCGCCAACATCCTGCGCGCGCTCAACGCGATGGCGCGCAAGGGCGGGGATGGCCGGCTCAAGCGCGATGACCGCGTGTTCGTCTTCTTCGCCGGCCATGGCAGCACGCGCAAGCTGCCCAGCGGGCGCGACGTCGGCTACATCATCCCGGTCGACGCCGGCACCGACGACCTGCAGACCGACGCCATCGCGATGCCGCAGCTGCAGGAGCTCAGCGAGGCGCTGCCCGCCAAGCATGCGTTCTTCGTCATCGATGCCTGCTACTCGGGCCTGGGTCTGACGCGCGGTGGCGCGGCGGGCAGCAGCGCCAACTTCGTGCGCGACAACGCGCGCCGGCTGGGCCGCCAGATGATGACGGCCGGCGGCGCCGACCAGCAGGTGGCCGACGACGGCCCCGGTGGTCATTCGGTGTTCACCTGGACGCTGCTGCAGGCGCTGTCGGGCAAGGCCGACCTCAATGGCGACGGCCTCATCACCGCGACCGAGCTGGCCGCCTATGTCGCGCCGGCGGTGTCGGCGATCGCGCACCAGACGCCGGCCTTCGGCAGCCTGCCCGGCAGCGAGGGCGGCGAGTTCATCTTCGAGCTGGCGTCCGCGCAGGAGCAGGCGCTGAGCGGCGACAGCAACCAGCTCGACGCCAAGGCCAGCGCGCTGGCCAAGCAGGCCGATGACGCCCGCAATGCGCAGCTGCAGCCGGTCGCCCAGGCCACCGCGCCGGCGGGCGCCGCGCCGGGAGCGGCCGCGGCGAGCGCGACCGCGGTGCAGGTCACGCTCAAGGGCCTGGACGGCACGGACACGGCGATCGCGACCAGCGCCGCCCCCGCGCCGATCAGCGCGCGCGTCGCGGCGCAGCGCGCCAACGACCGCGGCCTGCAGCTCTACAAGGAGCGCCGCTACGACGAGGCCGAGGCCGCCTTCACCGAGGCGCTCAAGCTGCAGCCCAAGTTCGCGCTGGCCGCCAACAACCTGGGCTTCATCTACTACAAGCGCGACAAGCCGGCCGAGGCCGCGCGCTGGTACCGCAAGGCCATCGAGATGGACGGCAGTCGCGCGCTGGCCCACCTGAACCTCGGCGATGCGCTGCTGCGCGCCGGCGATGAGGCGGGGGCGCAGGCGGCGTACCGCGCGTTCATCGAGCTCTCGCCCCAGCATGCGCGCGCGGCGGGGCTGAAGGCCTGGATCGAGCATCCGGACAGCGCGCCCAAGCCGGAACCGCCGCGTTGATCGAGGGTCCGCGCAGCGGTGATCGGGACATCGATCACGGCATTGCCCCTGGCGTTGGACAGGCCCGACGCCAGGCGGGTTGTCCCTGATGTGAGGGGCGTGGGCTTGCTGCTTAATCCGGCCTTTCCCGCTCGGTTGACGTCTGGTTACCGCTTCGTCCCATGGTTTCGCTGGCTTCCGATGGCGTCGCACCGCGCCTGATCCGTGTGCATCAGATCGATCCCCTGGCGTGGGCGCCGCTGCTCGCGGCCAGCCAGGGCGAGGGCTGGCAGATGCTGGGCCGGCTGATGGACGAATGGCGCAGCGGCGCCAATCGCTACGAGCAACCCGGCGAATCGCTGTGGGCCTGGTTCGATGCCAACGGCCAGGCGATCGCGGTCGGCGGCCTGAACGTCGAGCCCGCGCCGGGACGTCCCGGCACCGGCCGCATGCGGCGCTTCTACGTGCACCCGGCCTGGCGAGGCCACGGCCTGGCGCGGCGGCTGGTCAACGCGGTGCTGGCCAGCGCGCAAGGCCACTTCAGCCGCCTGCATGTGAATTGCGAGAGCCCCGAGTCCGCGTCCTTCTGGAGCCGCTGCGGCTTCGCCCCGATCGACGCCCAGCGCGAGCCGATCGAGCGCCCGGCCCGCTACACCCACGTGCGGCTGCTCCCGCGCTACCAGGCGGCCTGAACGCGCGGCCGCGAGGGCTCGGGCCGCCTCAGGATGGCTTGGGCGGCCAGTGCTTCGCGCAGACCTCGGCGACGTGGGGCAGGGCCTCGATGCGCTGCAGCAGCGCGAAGAAGGCCGGCCGCTGTTCCTCGAGGAACTTCCGCGACCCCGACCACTTGGACACGATCACCGCCATCACGTCGAGCGCGCCCGGCCGGGCGCCGCTGAGCCATGGATCGCCGGGGAACATGTCCGCGAACAGCGCCCAGTGGTGATGCAGGCGGGCCTTCGTGCCGGCGACGATGGCGTCGTGATCGGCCTTGTCGGTGCGGGTGGTGTAGCGGCCCGGGTAGTCGATGACGCTGATGCAGCTGTAGCAGTTGGCCGCGATGTAGACCAGGCCGCGCAGCACGCGGTCACGCTGGCGCTCGTCGTCGCCGAGCAGCCCGGCCGCCGGGAAGCGCAGGCCCAGGTGCATCAGGATCGCGCCGCTTTCCGTCAGCACCTCGCCCTCGGGCGTGCGCAGCGTCGGGATCTGCATCAGCGGATTGAGCGCGCGCAGCGCCTCCTGCGCCGAGGCGTCCTCCCATGACGAGGCGTGCACCGTGCGGTAGGCCTGCTCGCACCAGCGCAGGCCGATCTCCACGATCGACGAGCCGGAGCCCTGGGTGCCGTACAGGACGTAGCCGGCGTCCGACGCCGGACTGGAGACGCTCATGTCGAACTCCACGGGAATGGGGAGCGGCGAGTGTAGGAGCCGCTCGTGCCGCCCGGCGGAAGCCCGCGTGCCGGGCAGGGCGGTGGGCCCGGCCGGTCAGCGTTCGAAGAACTTCATCCGCTCCTCGTCGGCCGGATGGGTGTTGAAGGCGATGCGCAGCAGCTCGCCAGCGCCCGCCTTGGCGTGCTCGCCGACCTCGCGGCCCAGCGTCTTCGGCTCGGAGGCGCGCTCGGCCTTGGCCTGCGCGGTCCTGGCCGCGCGCCACGCCCCGATGCGCTCGAACAGCAGCAGCATCGCGCGCGGCGAACGGCCGCTGTCGATCAGCAGGCGCTTGGCCTGCGCATCGGCCTCGCGCTCGAAGTCGCGCGAATAGCTGGCATGCGTCAGCGCCGCCGGCGCCGCCGCCAGCAGGCTGGAGAAGTCGCCGATCGCGAAGCCCAGCAGCGCGCCGCTCAGGCTGGCGCGCATCGTCAGCCGCAGCCCATGCTGCTCGCGAACATGGCCCAGCTCGTGGGCCAGCACGCCGAGCACCGCGTCGGGCTGGTCGCCCAGCAGCTTCAGCAGGGCGTCGGTGACGACGATGTGCCCGCCTGGCAGCGCGAACGCGTTGGGACCGATGGTGTCGCCGGCATCGCGGAAGTGCAGCTCGTAGGGCGTCAACTCGCCGGGCTGGCTCGCGACCATCGCCGCGAAGCGCGCGCGCCATTGCTGCTGCGCCTGCGCGTCCAGCCGGCTGGGCTTGAGAAGGTAGCCGTCGAGCTGGTCCATCGACTCGTCGCCGATCGACTCGCCCACCGAGGCCGGCAGATGCCGGGCGATGGTGTCGGCGGCCGCCGGCACGCCCCACTGCCAGACGACCGCGCCGACGGCGACGACCACGCCGAGCGCGACGACCGAATGCCGCCAGCTGGAGAACCAGCGCACCGCCAGCCCACCGCCGAGCCCGCGGCCCTGCGTCGCGGCCGCGGCCCAGTCGTCCCAGCCGACGGCGTCCCGCGTGCTCAGCACGCCGCCGTCGGGCAGCTGGGCCTGGCGCTGGCCATGGCGCGTCCGCTCCGGCCACTGCACCTGCCGGATCGGGTAGCGCCGCTCGACGCCGTCCAGGTCCTGGTCGTGGATGACGAGCTGCGCATGCTCCAGCCACAGACGCACCGGCCGCGCGCGGGCGCTGCGGCCGTCGAAGTAGTCCGCCAGCAGCGTCGGCGCGCCCGAGGCCTGGCCCGTCATCACAGGCCCATGTCGATGCCGAAGAAGTCGCCGGCGAGTTCGCCCGCGGCGTCCTGCGGGGCGCTGCCTTGTCCGGCCACCCAGGTCTCGGGGTCGCCGTCCATCGTCACGCTGACGGCTTCCAGCCGCAGGCGCGTGGTGTGCACGACCGCGAAGGGCCGGTACAGGCCTAGCGTGACCAGCGTCAGCACCCAGTTCTTCAGCGTCAGCCAGGTCAACGCGCCGACCTTCAACTGGCTGGTGAAGGACAGGTCCTCGGTGGTGGTGCCGTTCCAGACCAGGTTCTGGAAGCGGGCGGTGAAGAACGGTCCGAGCAGCGCGAAGTACAGCAGGTAGCCGACCATCGCGCCCACGACCGCCGCGGCGCTGGCGGCTTTCGGCGAGTGCAGGACGAACATGCCGATCGCGAAGCCGGCGCCCGCCAGCACCAGCATGAGGATGGTGATGAGCAGCGTGACGCCCAGGGTCTTCAGGCTCAGCCAGTAGACCGGGCCGGCGCCCAGTCGCAGCTCGCCGTGCTGGGCGGCGATCCGGTAGCCGTTGTGCTGGTAGCGCTTGGCCGCGGCGATCACCCAGGGCGTCAGCAGCAGGATGGCGCCGGCGACCAGCAGGACCACCTTCTCGACCATGCCGAAGCGCGGCTTGCCGTCCACCGGCAGCCCCGCCGGGCCGCCGACCACCTGCACCAGCAGGATCACGGCGGAGCAGATCCAGATCGGCAGCGCCGGGCCGTAGGCGCCCTTGAGCGTGCCGGCGAAGCCGAAGCGCAGGCCGCGCCAGCCGGTGTTGCCGAGCCGGAACTGCATGCCCGCGCGCCACAGCGCCGGCCAGATCGCGGCCATCACGCCGAAGGCGATCAAGCCGGCCATCGGCGAGAAGTGGCCCGCCGCCGAGTAGGTCCCCATCAGCACCAGCAGCAGCAGGTGGCCGCGGAACATCTTCCAGGGGTCGCCGTGGAAGGACAGCGCGTGGCCGTCGATCAGCGTGTTGGCGTAGAAGTAGCGGATGCGCCGCGCCTTGGCGAAGGGCCAGTACAGGCTGGCGGTGACGATCGTCAGGAGCAGGTTGACGATCCAGATCCGGAAATACTCGCTGCCCGATCCGGTGAACCGGATGTCGAGCTTGCGCTTGCGGAACTCCGACAGCGGCCATCCGGTCAGGCCGCCGGTCGCCGCGGCTTCTTCGTGCTGTTGCATGTTTCCCTCTTCTCGATGACCCCGGATTGGGGGGCCCTCCGTTGTTGTCCGCGCGGCGATGGTTCGCAGCGCGATCGTCGGCCGTGTCGGCCGCGGCCCGCTCAGCGGCGGGCGGGCGAGAGTGTGCGTCACCGGCGCAGGGGACGGCAATACACCCAAATGAGGGCAACCGACCTGTCGCTTGCGGGAGTCAGCGCGGGGAAGCGACTGGCTAGAATCCCGCGACACCATGAAACTCATCGGATCCCTCACCAGCCCCTACGTCCGCAAGGTCCGCGTCGTCATGGCGGAAAAGAAGCTCGACTACCAGTTCGAGCTGGAAGACGTCTGGGGCAGCGACAACATCCTCAAGGTGAACCCGCTCGGCAAGGTGCCGTGCCTGGTCATGGAGGGGCAGGATTCGATCACCGGCGCCGTGTTCGACTCGCGCGTCATCGTCGAGTACGTCGACACCCTGTCGCCGGTCGGCCGCCTGATCCCCGACCGCGGCCGCGAGCGCTGCGAGGTGCGGACCTGGGAAGCGCTGGCCGATGGCCTGATCGACGCCTGCGTCGCCGCGCGCCTGGAACACACCTGGTCCGGTCGCGCCCCGGGCGAGCGCAGCGAGGCCTGGGTGACGCGCCAGATGAACAAGGTCCATGCCTCGCTGCAGGCGATGGCGCATGGCCTGGGCGAGAAGACCTGGTGCTCGGGCAACCACTTCACGCTGGCCGACGTCTCGCTGGGCTGCGCGCTCGGCTACCTGGATTTCCGTTTCCCGCAGATCGACTGGCGCGCGGCCTATCCCAACCTGGCCCGCCACTTCGACAAGCTGATGACGCGCCAGAGCTTCCAGGACACGGTGCCGCCGGCCAACGCCTGAGCCCCGCGGGCCGGCCGGTCCGCCACCCATCCCACGGCCCCACGAACGCCCGGCCCAGCCGGGCGTCGTCGTTTCCACGCTCTCCCCCCTACGGGCGAGGGCGGCGCTGACTTCCCGCCGATGCGCCCGACTGGGCCCACAATCGCCCGATCCGGCCCGGGTCCGATCCCGACCCCGGCCGGCGCATTCCTTTGACAGATCCCGGGAGGATTGGATGGGTGTGAAGCGAGCGTTGGCGCCGATCGGGCGCTTGTTCGGCCGGCTGTGGTGGTTCCTGGACGGCACGCGGCGCGTGGTGTTCACGCTGCTGTTCTGGCTGATCGTGATCGGCCTGGTCTGGGCCGCCACGCGCGGCGGCAAGCCGCTGCAGGAGAAGACGACCCTGGTGCTGGACATCCGCGGCGATGTCGTCGAGCAGTTCTCGGGCTCGCCACGCGACCAGGCGATCGCCCAGATCAAGGGCGAGGACCGCGCCCAGACGCGGCTGCGCGACATCCTGCGCGCGATCGACGCCGCGGCCAAGGACGACAAGATCGTCCAGGTGCTGCTGGAGCTCGACCAGATGGGCTCGGCCACGCCGGCCGCGCTGCATGAGATCGAAGTGGCGCTGACCCGCTTCAAGGCCAGCAAGAAGCCGGTCGTGGCCTTCGGCCAGGCTTTCGACCAGCGCGCCTACTACCTGGCCGCGCAGGCCACCGAGGTCTACGTCCACCCGATGGGCGGCGTGATGATCGAGGGCTACGGGCGCTACCGCAACTACTACAAGGACGCGCTGGACCGCCTGGGCATCGCGCCCAACGTGATGCGGGTGGGCACCTACAAGAATGCGGTCGAGCCCTACTTCGCGAACGGGCCGTCCAAGGCGACGCTGGAAGCCGAGGGCTACCTGTACGACGAACTCTGGACCCGCTACCAGGCCAGCGTCGAGGCCGCGCGCAAGCTGCCCAAGGGCGCGATCCAGCGCGCGATCGACGAGCTGCCGCAGCGCCTTCAGGCGGTCGGCGGCGATCCCGGCAAGTTCGTGCTGGCCGAGAAGCTGGTCGACGGCCTGAAGACGCAGGACCAGGTCGAGGCGCTGCTGGAGAAGCGCGGCGCCAAGGACGAGAAGCAGCTGCGCCGCATCGGCCTGGGCGCCTATGTCGCCCAGCTGTCGCCGACGCTGCCCAAGCCGGAAGGCCAGGTCGGCGTGATCGTGGCGGAAGGCGAGATCGTGGACGGCAACGCCGGCCCGGGCCGCATCGGCGGCGACTCGATGTCCAAGCTGATCCGTCAGGCGCGGGAGGACGACAAGGTCAAGGCCATCGTGCTGCGTGTGAACTCGCCGGGCGGCAGTGCCTTCGCCTCCGAACTGGTGCGCCGCGAGCTGGAGCTGACGCGCGCCGTCGGCAAGCCGGTCGTGGTGTCGATGGGCGGCGTGGCCGCGTCGGGCGGCTACTGGATCTCCATGTCCTCGGACGAGGTCATCGCGGACCCCTCCACGATCACCGGCTCGATCGGCGTCTTCGGCATGCTGCCGACCGCCGAGAAGCTGATGGACAAGCTGTCCATCCACACCGGCGGCTACACGACCACCTGGCTGGCCAATGGGTATGACCCGCGGCGTCCGCTGGATCCGCGCCTGGCGCAGGTGGTGCAGTCGTCGATCGAGCACATCTATGCCGACTTCACCGGCAAGGCCGCCCAGGCCCGCAAGAAGACGCAGCCCCAGATCGACGCCGTCGGCCAGGGCCGCGTGTGGACGGGCGCGCAGGCGCTGGAGCGCGGCCTGGTGGACCGCAACGGCCTGCTGCAGGACGCGATCGCCAGCGCCGCCAAGCGCGCCAAGCTCGGCGACGACCCGACGGTGCGCTACGTCGAACCCGAGCGCAGCACGCTCGACCGCCTGCTGACCAGCGTCGGCGACGCGGCCGCGCCCTCGCTGCGCGGCATGGTGATGCACGCGCTGGGCGGCGTTCCGGCGATGCCGGCCGCGCTTCGTGAGGCCCAGGTCGACATGACCTGGCTGGCCGAGCAGGCCCAGGCGGGGCCGGCCGGGTCGAAGCCGCCGGTGCGCGCGATCGTGCACTGCCTCTGCACGGCGCCCTGAGCGCGGCGCGGTGCGCCTCCGGGGCGGCGGGCTCCGGAGGCGTGGCTATACTCCCGCCCCATGGCGCCGATTTGTCCGGCTTGCGGGCGCCCAAGAAATGCAGCTAAAGAGGGACACCCGATCCACGGATCGAGACCCGGTGTTCCGCTTCAAGCGCGGCGCCGGGTTTTGCTTTTTTGGGGTGTTTCATGGGATCTGTCGGTGACGTCACACCGCAGCGCTTGTTGTTCGACGAGCCGCTGACCCTGCGCAGCGGCGCCCGCATCGCGGGCTACGAATTGATGGTCGAGACCTACGGCCGCCTGAACGAGGACAAGTCCAACGCGGTGCTGGTCTGCCACGCGCTGAACGCCAGCCACCACGTGGCCGGCACGCATGCCGGCATCGAGAAGAGCGAGGGCTGGTGGGACAACCTGGTCGGACCGGGCAAGCCGCTGGACACCGACCGCTTCTTCGTCATCGGCATCAACAACCTGGGCTCGTGTTTCGGCTCGACCGGACCGATGCATCTGAATCCGGCCACCGGCCGCGTCTACGGCAAGGACTTCCCCGTCGTCACCGTGCAGGACTGGGTGGACGCCCAGGCCCGGGTGCTGGACCGCTTCGGCATCCAGCAGCTGGCGGCGGTGCTGGGCGGCTCGCTGGGCGGCATGCAGGCGCTGGACTGGTCGCTGCGTTACCCGCAGCGCATGCGGCACTGCATCGCCGTAGCGACGGCGCCCAACCTGTCGGCGCAGAACATCGCCTTCAACGAGGTCGCGCGGCGCGCGATCATCACCGACCCCGAATTCCACGACGGCTTCTTCTACGAACACGGCGTCGTGCCGCGTCGCGGCCTGCGGGTGGCGCGGATGATTGGCCACATCACCTACCTCAGCGACGACGTGATGGAAGAGAAGTTCGGCCGCCAGATGCGCGCCGCGGAGCTGGGCTACTCGACCTCGGACATCGAGTTCCAGATCGAGAGCTACCTGCGCTACCAGGGCGACAAGTTCAGCGAGTACTTCGACGCCAACACCTACCTGCTGATCACGCGGGCGCTGGACTACTTCGACCCGGCGCGCGAGCACGGCGGCGACCTGAGCCGTACCTTCGCCAGCGCGCTGTGCAAGTACCTGGTGGTGAGCTTCACGACGGACTGGCGTTTCTCGCCGGCGCGCTCGCGCGAGATCGTCAAGGCCCTGCTCGACAACAAGCGCGACGTCTCCTATGCCGAGATCGACGCGCCGCACGGCCACGACGCCTTCCTGCTCGAGGATCCGCGCTATCACGGCGTGCTGCGCGCCTATTTCGACCGCATCGCCGGAGAGCATGAACGGCCGGTGCCCGGTGGCACGGCGGCGGTCTCGCATCGCCTGCAGGGGGTGGCGGTATGAGCGACCGGGCCGTGATGGACATGATTGCCGAGTTGGTGCCGGCGGGGTCGCGGGTGCTGGACCTGGGCTGCGGCACCGGCGAGCTGCTGGCGCACCTGCAGGCCACCAAGGGCTGCACCGGCTACGGCGTGGAGTTGGACGACGCGAACGTGCTGGCCTGCGCGCAGCGCGGCGTGAACGTGATCCAGCTCAACCTGGAGGAAGGGCTGGCGATCTTTGAGGACCAGAGCTTCGACGTCGTGCTGCAGCTGGAGACGCTGCAGAACCTGCGCAACACCGAGGCGATGCTGCGCGAGACCGCCCGCGTGGGCCGCATCGGCATCGTCAGCTTCCCCAACTTCGCGCACTGGCCCAACCGGCTGCAGGTGCTGTCGGGCCGCATGCCGGTGACCCGCGTGCTGCCCTACCAGTGGTACGACACGCCCAACATCCGCGTCGGCACCTACGCCGACTTCCATGTGCTGGCGCGCAAGTGCGGCCTGCGGGTGCTGGACAGCTTCGGCGTCCAGGACGGCCGCCAGGTCCGCGTGCTGCCCAACCTGATGGCCAGCATGGCGGTGTTCAAGTTCGACCGGGATTGAGGACGGGCGCTCGCGTGCGACGGCGGGGGTCAGTCCTCGTAGCGTCCCAGCCGCACCATCGTCTGCCCGGCCACGCCGGCCCGCCGCGACGGCATGATCAGCACGCAGTCGTCGTGCGGCGTGAACCAGCGTCGCGCGCCGTCCTCGGCCAGCGGCGTGCCGGCCGCGGGAATGAGCTTCAGGTGATGCGTCGGCAGCAGGAAGCGGAAGTTGGGCGATGCCGCGGTCACGCCCTCGCCAACGCGCACCAGCCGCTGCCGCGCCGGCGTGGGCAGGCGCGGCGATGCCGCCATCCAGGCGTCGTCGATCATCCCCAGATGCCGCAGGAAGCGCAGCGTCACGTCGGTCGCCATCGTGGCGCTTGCCGGTTCCCAGTGCGCGCCGCACTCGACCAGCACCGCCTGCCGCGGACTCCGCGGATCCGAGAAGCCGCCGCGGTCGATCATCCGCAGCCCCGCCGCATGGCCGGTGTCGACCAGCAGCGTTTCCGGCTGCCCCAGCGCCCGGGCCAGCGGCACGCTCTTGTCGGTCATGCCGCAGATCGTCAGCGCCGGCGCGCCCGGCTCCTGCATCGAGTGCAGGTCCAGCAGCACGTCCGCCGCGTCCACGAAGGGCGCCAGCTCGCGCGCCCGGCGCAGCTCGACCGAGTCGCGCGGCCCGCGCAGCACCGCCTCGTCCCAGACCCGGTTCATGTCCTCGTCGACGCAGCGTGACGCGAACGGCGCCAGCGCGTTGAAGCGCCCATGGGCCTCGACATTCGCGAAGGCCAGCACCAGCCGGCCGCGCAGCGGCTTCAGGGACCGACCCAGCAGCCCGTCCAGCGCGATCGCGCCGCAGAGCTCGTTGCCGTGCACCAGCGCCACCACCATCGCCACCGGGCCCGGCCGGCCCGAGTCCAGCACGTGGACGAACGCCACGTCCGTGCCGGTACCGCGGCGCCAGCGCTCGAGGGGCGGCGGCTGCAGGCGCACTTCCGGGTTGAAGGCGGGGAAGGACTCGAGCATGGCTGGGGTCATCGTCGTCGGAACGGGGGGCGTCCCCGGCGGGAAGACTGGGCGCGGGCGATCCTACACTCCGGCCCCATGAAGACTCTGACCGGCCATGACGGCCTCCCGCTGCACTGGCGGGAATGGGGCGCCGACCTGTCGCTGCCCACCCGCGGCACCGTGCTGATCGTGCACGGCCTGGGCGAGCACATCGGGCGCTACGAGGCTGTCGCCGGGCGCCTGAACGACTGGGGCTGGCATGCCGCCGGTTACGACCAGCGCGGCCACGGCGCCTCCGGCGGACCGCGCGGCGACATCCCCGCTCACGACAGCCTGCTGCGCGACCTGGCCGCCGCGATCGACGGCCTGCGCGCCGACGACCGCAAGGGACGCGGCCCGCTGATCCTGCTGGGCCATTCGATGGGCGGCGCCGTCGCGGCCCGCTTCGTCGCCGGCGCGCTCGAGCAGGCGCCCTGGTCGCGCCCGGTCGACGGGCTGATCCTCAGTTCCCCGGCGCTCGACCCCGGCCTGTCGGCGTTCCAGCGCGGCCTGCTGGGCGCCACCCTGCCGCTGGTGCCGCACCTGGCCGTGGGCAACGGCCTGAATCCGTCGTGGGTCTCGCGCAGCCCGGAGGTCGTCCAGGCCTACAAGGACGATCCGCTGGTCCACGACCGCATCACCCCGACGCTGGCGCGGATGATCGCCAGCTTCGGCCCCGACACCCTCCCGCTGGTGCCGCGCTGGACCACGCCGACGCTGCTGATGTGGGCCGGCGCCGACCGCTGCGTGGCCCCGGCGGGCAGCGCCGCCTTCGCCGCGGCCGCCGCCGCGGGCGGCGCGGTGCAGGCCGTCCCCTTCCCGGGCCTGGCGCACGAGATCTTCAACGAACCTGAGCGCGAACAGGTCTTCGCCCGGCTGCGCGCCTGGCTGGGCGCACGCTCCTAGAATCGCCCGATTCACCCTTCCGCCCGGACCGGCCGCGACCGCGACCCCGGACCCAGCCACGGCGGCCCGACCGGCCGCGCAGGAGACCCGCATGAACGCACGTGACCCGTCGTTGCCGCTGCAAGCCGATGAAATCAGCGCCCTGGGCGCCTTCGCCGAGAAGGTGTGGGACCAGGAGATCGTCCCCGCGCTGACCGACTACATCGCCATCCCGGCCAAGAGCCCAATGTTCGACGCCGACTGGCAGGCCAACGGCTACATCGACCGCGTCGTCCGCGACGCCGCCCAGTGGGTGGAAAGCAAGAAGATCCCCGGCCTGAAGCTGGAGGTCATCCGCCAGGAAGGCCGCACGCCGGTCATCTTCTTCGAGCTGCCGGCGACCAAGGCCGACAGCACCGACACCGTCGTCCTGTACGGCCACCTGGACAAGCAGCCGGAGTTCAACGGCTGGCGCGCCGACCTGGGCCCGTGGACGCCCAAGTACGAGGACGGCAAGCTCTACGGTCGCGGCGGCGCCGACGACGGCTACGCGATCTACGCGTCGATCACCGCGCTGCTGGCGCTGGACCAGCAGGGCGTGCCGCGCCCGCGCTGCGTCGGCCTGATCGAGGCCTGCGAGGAATCGGGTTCCTACGACCTGCCGGCCTACATCGACCTGCTCAAGCCGCGGCTGGGCAATGTCTCGCTGGTGGTCTGCCTGGACTCCGGCGCGGGCGACTACGACCGCCTGTGGATGACCACCTCGCTGCGCGGCATGGTCTCCGGCGTGCTGAAGGTCGAGGTGCTGACCGAGGGCATCCACTCCGGCGACGCGTCGGGCGTGGTGCCCTCGTCCTTCCGCATCCTGCGCCAGGTGCTGGACCGGCTGGAGGACTCCAGGACCGGCCGCCTGCTGCCCGAGTCCTTCCACTGCGAAATCCCGGGCGTGCGCCACGAGCAGGCGCAGGCCACCGCCGCGATCCTGAAGGAAGAGGTCTACAAGCGCCTGCCCTGGGCCTGCGGCGCGGACGGCGGCCCGGTGCTGCCGGTGACGCAGGATCCGGTCGAGGTGCTGCTGAACCGCACCTGGCGCCCGACGCTGTCGGTCACCGGCGTGGACGGCTTCCCCGAACTGAAGAGCGCCGGCAATGTGCTGCGCCCGTACACCGCGTTCAAGCTGTCGCTGCGCCTCCCGCCGCTGATCGACGGCAACGAGGCCGCGCTCAAGCTCAAGGCGCTGCTCGAGGACAACGCGCCCTACAACGCCAAGGTCAGCTTCGTGCCGGACGGCCGCGCCGGCGCCTACGGCGCCACCGGCTGGAACACGCCGGAGCTGTCGCCGTGGCTGAGCCAGGCGCTGGACGAGGCCAGCCAGGCCCACTTCGGCCAGCCGGTCGGCTACATCGGCCAGGGCGGCACCATCCCGCTGATGAGCATGCTACAGAAGGGCTTCCCGGCCGCGCAGATGATGGTCTGCGGCGTGCTGGGCCCCAAGAGCAACGCCCACGGCCCCAACGAGTTCCTGCACGTGCCCTACGGCAAGCGCCTGACCGCCGCGGTGGCGCAGGTGATCGCCGCGCACCCCTGACGACGGACGGGGGCGCCGAGGCGCTTCCCCCAGCGCGGCGGCCTGGCCGTCGCGCACCCTGAGGCCGGTCTCCGGCGCATCGCGAAGTCATAGAGAGGCGACCGACGCGGGAACCCCGCGGCAGTCGCCCGGAGGAGACGGGATGGATCAGGTCAAGGCGATGCGGGTCTTCACCCGCGTGATCGACGAGGGCAGCCTCGCCGGCGCGGCGCGGGCCATGGACCTGGCGCCGGCCGTGGTCACGCGGCTGGTGGCCGACCTCGAGGAGCACCTCGGCGCGCGGCTGCTCAACCGCACGACGCGGCGGCTGTCGCTGACCGATGTCGGCGAGGGCTACCTGGAGCGCTGCCGCCGCATCCTCAGCGACATCGAGGAGGCCGAGGCGCTGGCCTCCGCCGCCACCAACGAGCCGCGCGGCAGCCTGCGCGTGCTGATGCCGCCGGCGATCGCGATCCACCAGCTGGCGCGCCACATGGCCCGCTTCCACGCGATGTACCCGCTGGTCAGCGTCGAGCTGGTCGCCCCCGGGCCGGTGGACACGCTGGACGAGAGCTTCGACATCACCGTCATCTCGACGCGCAGCCCGCTGCAGGGCGACTTCATCGCCCGCAAGCTGGCGCGCACGGAAGTGATCATGTGCGCCTCGCCGGAGTACCTCGCGCGGCGCGGCCGGCCGCAGCATCCGTCCGAGCTCAAGCAGCACGACATCATGCTGCCGCCCATCCATGAGCTGTCGCGCGGCGTGACCTTCGAGCGTTGCGGTGCCGACGGCCTCACCGCCGAGAGCTTCTTCGCGATCCCGTCGCGCCCGGTGATGACGACCTCGTCGGTGGACACCAAGTACGCCTGCGCGCTGCACGGGCTGGGCATCGCGGGGCTGCCGTCCTTCGTCGTCGGCGACGCGCTGATGGAGGGCGCGCTCGAGCGCGTGCTGTCGCAGTGGCGCATCTACAGCTACCAGCTGTGGGCGGCGATGCCGACGCGCAAGTTCGTGCCGGCGCGCACCCGCGCGTTCATGGATTTCCTGGTCGAGATCTTCGGCGGCCGCGACGAGGATCCGTGGCTGGCCGCCGCGGGCTGCCCCAGCTACCTGGCGGCCCAGGAGCTCCTCGCGCTCCAGGCCGCCCGCGAGGCCAGGGCCGCCAAGGCGTCGGCCGCATCGGCATCGGCGCCGGCCGACGGCGACTGATCAGCGCAGGCTGAAGCCGGTCTGGGTGTACTGCGGCTGCAGGTCCTCGATCAGGCGCAGCAGCGGCGACAGCTCGATGTAGCGGGTCGCCGTCTTGACCACGTAGGCATAGAAGCGGGGCAGGTCCTCGGCGTAATGCGGCTTGCCGTCGCGGTGCTTGAGCCGGCAGAAGATGCCCATGATCTTCAGCTGCCGCTGCAGCACCGTCCATTCCAGGCACCGCCAGAACAGGCCGAAGTCCAGCGCCATCTCATGCGGGTCCTCGCCGCCGGGATCCAGGCCGAACAGCCCGGCGCGCCGGGCGCCTTCCCAGTAGCGCACCGCCCAGTCGAGCTCCTCGGCCTCGTCCCAGGAGATGAAGGCGTCTCGCAGCAGCGAGGCGATGTCGTAGGTGACGGGCCCCATCACCGCGTCCTGGAAGTCCAGGATGCCGGGCGATGCGAAGGCGCCGGTGCCTTCGCCGGAGGGGCAGACCATCAGGTTGCGCGGCATGTAGTCGCGGTGCATCGGCACGCGCGGCTGGGCCGCGATGTTGGCGGCGAGCAGGGCGACCGTCCGGTCCCAGTAGCCCTGCTGTTTCTCGTTCCACTGCTTGCCGTGGTGGGCCTGGACGCACCAGTCGACGAAGATCTGCAGCTCCCGGCGCACGAAGGCCTCGTCGAAGACGGGCAGCGCGCCCTCGGCGCGGGCCGACGCGCTGGTCTGCCAGCGCAGCAGGGCCTGGGTGGCGTCGCGCATCAGCTGCCGCGGCAGCGCCTCGTCGCCCGCGCGCTGCGCCTCGAGCAGCGCCGCGATGTAGGACTGGCGGCCCAGGTCCTCCATCACCGCGAATCCCTGCGCGACATCGTGGGCCACCACCCGCGGCACATGCAGGCCGCGTTCGGCCATCAGCGCGCCGACATGCAGGAAGGCGGCCAGCTGATTCGGGGTCGCGGGATCGTCCATGACGACCAGCGTGCCGCCGGCGCTCGTCGCCACGCGCAGGTAACGGCGGAAGCCGGCGTCGCTGCTGGCGACGGCGAGCGTCTCGAGCCGCAGGCCCAGCGGCTCGACCAGCGGCGCGATCCAGGCGTGGAAACGGGCGGCGCGGTCGGCGTCGGGCCAGGGCACGGGCGCGGCGGTCGGATCGGAAGCGGTCATCGGCAAGGGCGCGGGCGCAGGGCCGGCGAGGCAGGGGCGGGAATCAGAAGGGCCGCTGCGCGAGCGGCCCCGGAGGACGGTGACAAGGCGCTTCGGCGGTCCTGCCGGCCGGCGAGCCTCGTGGATAATGATTCTACAAACCCCGGGCAGCGCGGCGCGACCGACGCGCGGCCGCCTGACCTCTGCAAGACGCTGCCCGCCTGATGCGCCCTCCGGTTTCCCGACCCCGTCCGATCTCCCTGGCCGCCGCCCTGGCGGTCGCGCTGCCCGCGGTCTCCGTGTCTACGGCGCAGGCGCAGGAGTCCGCCGGCCAGCCCTTGATCCTCAAGTCGGTCAAGCAGCTGCACCAGACCAAGCGCAAGGACGCCCGGCCCGCGATGGCGCTCAGCGCCGACCGCATCACCAGCGAGATGGACCAGACCTCGACCGCCGAGGGCGACGTCCAGCTGCGCTACGGCGGCATGCTGCTGAAGTCGAAGACGCTGCGCTACGACTACCCGCAGGACCTGGCCACCGCCGAGGGCGAGGTGGAGCTCAGCCAGAACGGCGCGGTGCTGCGTGGTCCCAAGCTGGAGCTCTTCGTCGACAAGTTCGAAGGCCAGCTCGAGAGCCCGACCTACTTCTTCGCCGCCACCGGCGGCAGCGGCAGCGCCAAGGCCTTGCACTTCCTCGGTGACCAGCGCATGCGCGCCGACGAGGCGACCTACTCGACCTGCCCGGTGTCGGACAAGGGCGAGCAGGACCTGCAGGACGCCAAGGCCGGCAAGAAGGGCCAGCGCGACTGGGAGCTGGTCACCAGCAGCCTGAACCTGGACTTCGACGCGGGCGAGGGCGTGGCCAAGGACGCGGTGGTGCGCTTCCTGGGCGTGCCCATCCTGGCGGCGCCGTCGCTGAGCTTCCCGCTCGGCGACCAGCCCAAGTCCGGCCTGCTGCCGCCCAACGTCAACATCGACAACCGCAGCGGCGTCGAGTACAGCCAGCCCTTCTACTGGAGCATCGCGCCCAACCGCGACGCGACCATCACGCCCTTCATCATGACGCGGCGCGGCCCCGGCGTGGACAGCCAGTTCCGCTACCTGGAGCCCGGTCATCGCGGCCAGATCGACTACGCGCTGCTGCCGCACGACCGCGTGACCGGCCGCTCGCGCTGGGACCTGCGCCTGAACGGCGACGGCGACATCACGCCCAACTGGACTTACAACGTCCACACCGAGCGTGTCTCCGACGACGACTACTGGAAGGACCTGCGCAGCCGCATGCTGTCCCAGACGCCGCGCCTGCTGTCGACGGACCTGCGCACGCAGCGCGACTTCAGCTTCAACTGGGGCGAGATGCAGACCTACGCGCGGGTGCAGAAGTGGCAGCCGCTGCAGGTCGCGCAGGTGGAGGACCAGTTCGCGTCGCCCTACCAGCGCTCGCCGCAGATCGGCGTGCGGCTGCAAACCGGGGCCGATGAATCGGTGCTGGCCGGCTACCTGCCCACCGGCCGTCGCGCGCGCCTGGAAGGCGGGCTGGAGGTCGAGTACAACCGCTTCGACCTGCCCGGCGGCGCGCTGAGTTCGCAGACCCAGACCGGCGAGCGCATGCACCTGCTGGGTCACGTCAGCCTGCCCTTCAGCGGTGCGGCCTGGTGGCTGATCCCCAAGCTGTCGGTCAATTCGGCCAGCTACAACCTGGACCAGCCCATCGACGCCACCGGCCGGCGCTCGATCGGCCGCACCATCCCGACCTTCAGCGTCGACCACGGCTGGATCCTGGAGCGCAACACCTCGCTGTTCGGCCAGGCGATGCGCCAGACGCTCGAGCCGCGCCTGCTGTACGTGAACACGCCGTACCGGGACCAGAGCCTGATCCCCAACTTCGACGCCGCGCCGCGCGACTACAACTTCGATTCGGTCTTCGCGGAGAACCAGTTCTCCGGCGTGGACCGCGTCAACGACGCCAACATGCTGGCCTTCGGCGCCACCACGCGCTGGATCGAGGACGAGAAGGGCGAAGAACAGCTGCGCCTGGGCATGGTCCAGCGCTACCTGTTCCGCAACCAGCGCATCACGCCGGATGGCACGCCGCAGACGCACCGCCTCTCGGACGTGGTGCTGCTAGCCTCGGCCCACCTGAACCAGGCCTGGTGGACCGACAGCACGCTGCAGCTGAACTCGTCCGACGGCAAGGTCGAGCGGACGGTGCTGCGGCTGCGCTACTCGCCGGGACCGTTCCGCACCGTCAGCGCGTCCTACCGGCTGGCGCGCGGCCAGAGCGAGCAGGTCGAGCTGGCCTGGCAGTGGCCGCTGTTCGGACCGGACCGCAAGTCGGTGGCGGGCGGACCGGGCTGCGCCGGCGCCTGGTACGGCGCCGGCCGCCTGCAGTACAGCATGCGGGACAAGCGCTTCACCGATTCCGTCATCGGCGCCGAATACGACTCGGGCTGCTGGATCCTGCGTGTCGGTGCCGAGCGCCAAGCCACCGGCCGCGCGGAAACCAATACCCGGCTGATCCTGCAGCTGGAGCTGGTCGGCCTGTCGCCGCTGGGCTCCAATGCCCTGAAGGTGTTGAGAGACAATATTCCGGGTTACCGGTCGCTCAGCTCCGAGCGGTCGGCTTTTGGCACTTATGACTGAACTGCGTTCGATGCGACATCTCAAGCCTGTGGCGGCCACGCTCCTGTCCCTGACCGCCGCCCTGGCCGGCTCGGCATCCTCGGCGCAGACGCGGCCAGCCGTCCCCGCCCCGGCCGCATCGGCCGCATCGGCCGCCGCCGCGACGCCCAACCGCCCGGTCGTCGAACAGCGCCAGCTCAAGCCCGGCGACTACATCGCGGCGATCGTCAACACCGACATCGTGGCGGCGTCGGAAGTGATCCAGCGCACCGAGCGCATGCGCGAGGAAGCCCGCCAGCGCGGCCAGAACGTGACCAACGAGCTGCTGCACAAGCAGGCCCTGGACAGCCTGATCGACGAGCGCGTGGTCGTCACCTACGCGCGCGAGAACGGTCCCCGGGTCGACGAGCCGGAGCTGGACCGGGTCGTCGCGAACGTGGCCACGCAGAACAAGCTGACGATGCCGGAACTCCGCCAGCGCCTGGCCGCCGAAGGCATCGACTTCAAGCGCTTCCGCGAGAACCTGCGCGACCAGATGCTGAGCGAGCGCGTGCGCGAACGCGAGGTGCAGGGCCGCATCCGCGTTACCGACGGCGACATCGACAAGTACCTGGACGAGCGCCAGGCCGCGTTGCAGGGCCGCGCGCAGCTGAACGTGGCGCAGATCCTGGTGCCGGTGCCCGAAGGCGCCGGCCCGGTCGTGCTGGCTGAGCGCAAGGCGCGCGCCGAATCGGCGCTGGCGCGGGTGAAGGCGGGCGAGGACTTCGCCAAGGTCGCCCGCGAGCTGTCGGAGGACGCCAACAAGAACCGCGGCGGCGAGATCGGCCTGCGGGCGGCGGACAAGCTGCCGGACGTCTTCGTCGATGCGGTCAAGGACCTGCAGCCCGGCGAGGTGCGCCCCGAACTGCTGCGCTCCGAGGCCGGTTTCCATGTGATGAAGCTGATCGAGCGCCAGACCGGCAAGGCCTCGATCAACGTGGTCGTGCAGACGCGCGCGCGTCACATCCTGCTGCGCCCGTCCGAGCAGCTGACGCCGGAGCAGGCCACGCGCCGGCTGGTCGAGTTCAAGCGCGCGATCGAGTCCGGCCGCGCCACCTTCGAGCAACTGGCCAGAGCCAACTCGGAAGACGGCAGCGCGCAGGAAGGCGGGGACCTGGGCTGGGTGTCGCCGGGTGGTTTCGTGCCCGAGTTCGAGCAGGCCATGGATGCGTTGCCGCTCAAGGGCATCTCGGACCCGGTGCCGTCGCGCTTCGGTATCCACTTGATCCAGGTGATGGAGCGCCGCGACGTGGTGCTCGACAACAAGCAGCTGCGCGAACAGGCGCGCAACGCGCTGCGCGAGCGCAAGTACGACGACGCGTACAACGACTGGATGAAGGAAATGCGCGCTCGCGCCTTCATCGAGACGCGCGAGTGGCTGGATTGAGCGGCCGGGACTGAGTTCATGGGACATGTCGCGCGCAAGCGCTTCGGCCAGCACTTCCTGACCGACAAGGCCATCATCGACGGCATCATCGACGCCATCGGCCCGGGCGAGGACCAGGCGATGGTCGAGATCGGTCCCGGGCTGGGCGCCATGACGCTGCCGCTGCTGCAGCGGCTGCCGGCCTCGAGCCAGCCGCTCACCGTCATCGAGCTGGACCGCGACCTGGCCGCGCGGATGCGCAAGCGCGGCGATGTGACCGTCATCGAGTCCGACGTGCTGAAGGTCGATTTCGCGGCGCTGGCCGCGGAACGGGGCCGCAAGCTGAAGGTCGTCGGGAACCTGCCCTACAACATCTCCTCGCCGATCCTCTTCCACCTGCTCGGCGTGGTGGACCATGTGGTGGACCAGACCTTCATGCTGCAGAAGGAGGTCGTCGACCGCATGGCCGCTGGACCCGGCGGCAAGGACTACGGCCGGCTGAGCGTGATGCTGCAATGGCGGTACGACGTCGAGGCGCTGTTCGACGTGCCGCCGGAAGCCTTCGATCCGCCGCCGCGGGTCGATTCGGCGATCGTGCGCATGGTGCCGCTGTCGGCGCCCGCCCGCATCGACGAGGCGCTGCTCAGCGAGCTGGTGGCCTCGGCGTTCTCCCAGCGCCGCAAGTTGCTGCGGCACTCGCTGGGGAAGTGGCTGGAGGCTCGCGGCTTCGGCGGGACCTTTGACCTGCAGCGCCGTGCCGAGGAAGTGCCGGTGGCCGAGTTCGTCGCGCTGGCGCAGGCGGTCCAGGGCTGAGCGGCTGCCAGCGGGCGCATGGGCCGGCGACGCCCAATGAAAAAGGCCTTCCGTCGCCGGAAGGCCTTGTGCGCAGAACCGGCGCTTCAGTCCATCAAGCGGCGCTGAGCCACATCGACGTGTCGAACGCGCTGCACATCATCGGCATGTTCATGCCGAAGTTGGGGTTCGGATTGGTCTTGGTGCTCTTGAGCACCGGCTTCGCTTCGGGGGCCACCTCAGTCGCCCGCTCCCATGACCCTGATTCTTGGGAGCGGGCTACTGAAAAGAATAGAAACACCTGAAGGAGATCTTCCGCTCGGCCCAGAAGTCGGCCGCCTCGCGGAAGACATCGAGCAACTGCTCGCGGGCCTCCCGATCGAATTTCGCGTGATCGGGCAACTGGTCCAACACCACGACGAACCCTGGTTGCGTGCCCGACTTGTGGACCAGATTGGTCATGCAGTCGTACAGCGCTTCCATGTTCTTGCCGAAGTGCGCCGGGAACAGGAAGTTGCTGGCAATCAGTTCCAGCACGTCCTGTTTGGTCTCGGCCGGAGACAGGTTGGCGTACAGGAAATGTTGGCCGGCGTCCTGCGCGGCCTGCATCAAGTCCTCGACCCGGTAGGCTCTGATCGCCTGCACGATGTTGGGACGGACTGTCTGCAAAAGCATTGTCGCGTTCCTCCTAGATGGGGTATCCGAGCTCATGTCTGGGTGGGGCCGTGCACCGGAACAGCGCCCGCGGGGCCTGTGATCGTCGGTGGGGGAGGGCTGAGCCAGCGAGGGTTAACCCTGAACTCTGAAACCAAGATGGTACAGAAAGGGCCTCGAATGCTCAAGCCGGGGGCTACCACAATGCCTTAAAAAGCGGCATTGTTAGCATGCGCACACATTCGCCCGAACGCTCACAAACGTGAGTAGTCATCCAGTGGAAATTGACTGGTGAGCCACTACAAACTTTTTCTATAGGCCGGACCGGAGGTCGGGATTAAAGGCCCTCCGGCGGCTTGGATGAGCGATACCAGGGCCTGTCCGGCCCCGGAATCGCCGCTGGCTCAGCGAGCCGCGTTCGCGTCCGCGACGGTCAGCGCCGTCATGTTCACGATGCGGCGAACGGTCGCCGACGGGGTCAGCACGTGGACCGGCTTGGCCGCGCCCAGCAGGACCGGCCCGATGGCGATGCCGCCGCCAGCCGCCGTCTTCAGCAGGTTGTAGCTGATGTTGGCCGCGTCGATGTTGGGCATGACCAGCAGGTTGGCCTCGCCGGTCAGGGTGCTGTTGGAGACCAGCTGCTCGCGGTAATGCGGGTCCAGCGCGGCATCGCCGTGCATTTCGCCGTCGGCTTCCAGCCAGGGCGCGTTGTCCTTGATCAGCGCCAGCGCGTCGCGCATCTTGACCGCGGACGGGCAGTTGCTCGAGCCGAAATTGCTGTGCGACAGCAGCGCCGCCTTCGGGCGCAGGCCGAAGCGCATCATTTCCTCGGCCGCCATCACGGTGATCTCGGCGATCTGTTCGGCGGTCGGGTCGTAGTTGACGTGGGTGTCGACCAGCATGACCTGGCGGCCCGGCAGGATCAGGCCGTTCATGCAGGCGAAGTTCTTGACGCCGGGGCGCTTGCCGATGACCTGGTCGATGTACTGCAGGTGCATCGCGGTGTTGCTCCAGGTGCCGCAGAGCATCCCGTCGACCTCGCCCTTGTGCAGCATCATCGCGCCGATCAGCGTGAGGCGGCGGCGCATCTCGATCTTGGCGAGCTGCTGCGTGACGCCCTTGCGCTCGGTCATCGCGAGGTAGGTCTGCCAGTAGTCGCGATAGCGGTGGTCGAACTCGGTGTTCACCACGTCGTAGTCGCGGCCCTCCTGCAGGCGCAGGCCGAAGCGCTCGCAGCGCTGGGCGATGACTTGCGGGCGGCCGATCAGCGTCGGGCGGGCGATGCCCTCGTCGACGACCACCTGCACCGCGCGCAGCACGCGCTCCTCCTCGCCTTCGGCGTAGGCGACGCGCTTGTGCTGCGCCTTCTTCGCGATCTGGAAGATCGGCTTCATCGTCGTGCCGGAGGCGTAGACGAAGCTCTGCAGCTTCTCCAGATAGGCCGGCATGTCCTGGATCGGACGCAGCGCCACGCCGGAGGCCTCGGCCGCCTTCGCGACGGCCGGGGCGATCTTCATCATCAGGCGCGGGTCGAAGGGCTTGGGGATCAGGTACTCGGGGCCGAAGCTGAGGTTGGCGCCGGCGTAGGCGGCGGCGACGACCTCGCTCTGCTCGGCCTGCGCCAGTTCGGCGATCGCGTGGACGGCGGCGATCTCCATCTCGTCATTGATCGTCGTCGCGCCGCAGTCCAGGGCCCCGCGGAAGATGTAGGGGAAGCACAGGACGTTGTTGACCTGGTTCGGATAGTCGGTGCGGCCGGTGGCCATCAGCGCGTCGTCGCGGATCGCGTGCACGTCCTCGGGCTGGATCTCCGGATTCGGATTGGCCAGCGCGAAGATGATGGGCTTGGCCGCCATCGACGCGACCATGTCCTGCTTGAGCACGCCGCCGGCCGACAGGCCGAGGAACACGTCCGCGCCGGCGATGACCTCGCGCAGGCTGCGCAGTTCGGTTTTCTGCGCGTAGACGGCCTTGTCGGGGTCCATCAGTTCGGCGCGGCCTTCGTAGACGACGCCGGCCAGGTCGGTCACCCAGATGTTCTCGCGCGGCAGGCCGAGCTTGACCAGCAGGTTCAGGCAGGCGAGGGCGGCGGCGCCGGCGCCCGAGGTGACCAGCTTCACCGAGCGGATGTCCTTGCCCGCGACCTTCAGGCCGTTGAGCAGGCCGGCGGCCACGACGATGGCGGTGCCGTGCTGGTCGTCGTGGAAGACGGGGATCTTCATCCGCTTGCGCAGTTCGCGCTCGACGTAGAAGCAGTCCGGCGCCTTGATGTCCTCGAGGTTGATGCCGCCGAAGGTCGGCTCCAGCGCGGCGATCACGTCGACCAGCTTGTCGAGGTCGTGCTTCTCGTCGATCTCGAGGTCGAAGACGTCGATGCCGGCGAATTTCTTGAACAGGACGCCCTTGCCCTCCATGACCGGCTTGGAGGCCAGCGGGCCGATGTCGCCCAGGCCGAGCACGGCGGTGCCGTTGGAGATCACGGCCACCAGGTTGCCGCGCGAGGTGTAGCGGAAGGCGTTGGCCGGGTCGGCGACGATTTCCTCGCACGCGGCGGCCACGCCCGGCGAGTAGGCCAGCGCCAGGTCACGCTGGTTGATCAGCTGCTTGGTGGCGGCGATGGCGATCTTCCCGGGGGTCGGGAACTCGTGATATTCGAGAGCGGCCTGGCGCAGCTGAGCGCGTTTTTCTTCGGACGTGGACATGGGGGACTCTTCTGGTTGAAACCGGTCCGCCGTCGTGGGCCGGGTCGGCGATTGTAGGAGTCCGACCCGGCGGCGACAGTGCGGACTATGCGTATGCTGCATGTCGCCCGGGCCGCAGGGGCATACGCGAAATTGCGCATCCGGAGCGCCTGCGCGGGCGCCATACTGCCTGCCCCGCACGCGCGCGAGGCCCTCGCCTGGACGCGCTCCCCCGTTTGCCTTCGCCCACCATCATGCTGTCCGCCCCCTCCACTCCCCTGGCACGCGGCGCCCGGCCGCGGCGCTGGCGGCGTGCGCTGCTGTGGGGCACGCTGGTGGGGCTGCTGCTGATCGCGCAGTCGCTGCTGCTGACGCTGACGCTGAGCCACGAGGCTGCGCGCGCGCAGGAGGCCTCCGATCTCGCCGCCGCCGAGGTGACCGCGCGCGCCAAGCAGCTGATCGGGCGCGACCTGCAGGGGCTGCAGGGCCTGATGTGGGCCGAGGACGACGACTGGCGCGGCAACGCCGCCGCGCAGCTGCGCCAGACGCGGGTGCTGCTGCGCATCGAGCTGCGCGACGAGCAGCGCCAGGTGCGCCGCGCGGTCGACACGCCCTATGCGCCGCCGCTGTTCTCGACGCTGTCGCGCGAGCAGCTCCAGATCGAGACCGAGCTCGCCTGCATCGCCGCGCTGCGCCAGGGCACGCCGCTGTTCTCGCGCTCGTACTTCGTGCCGGGCCCCGGCGGCGACGGCATGGAGGTCGCCGACCTGTGCCTGCCCCGGGTGCGCGCCGGCGAGCCGCGCTCCTACGTCGTGGCGACCATGGGGCTGCGGCCGCTGCTGGAGGAATCGGTCTCGCAGGAGCAGGCGCGCCGTTTCGAGATGTCCTTCGTCGAGGGCGACGGCACGCGGCTCGCGCGCACCGGCCTGACGCGCGGCAGCGGCTTCTACCTGTCCGAGCGCCTGCTCGACCTGCCCGGCCTGAGCCTGCAGTTGCGCGTGGACAACGCGACCGGCCGGCCGCAACTGATCCCCAACCTGGCGACGGCGCTGGTGATCGGCCTGTCGCTGGCGCTGTTCGCGCTTGTCATCGTGCTGGCGCGCGACACGCGCAAGCGCGCGCAGGCGGAGCACGCGCTGGCCGAGTCGCTCGCGTTCCGGCAGGCGATGGAGAACTCGCTGATCACCGGCCTGCGCGCGCGCGACCTGGACGGCAACATCAGCTACGTCAACCCGGCGTTCTGCGCGATGGTCGGGTACGCCGCGGAAGAACTGGTCGGCACCGGCCGCCCGCCGCAGGCGCCGCCGTACTGGCCGCCCGAGTTCATCGAGGAATACTGGCGCCGCCATCACGACCGGGAGGCGAGATGGGAGGCCGGCCTGCCGCCGCGCGAGGGCTTCGAGACGGTCTTCGCGCGCAGCACCGGCGAGCGCTTCCCGGTGATGATCTACGAGGCGCCGCTGCTCAACGCCGAGGGCCAGCAGACCGGCTGGATGAGCGCCGTGCTGGACCTGAGCGCGCAGCGCAAGGTCGAGGAGCTGTCGCGCCAGCAGTCGGACCGGCTGCAGGCGACGGCGCGCCTGGCCACGGTCGGCGAGATGGCCTCGCTGCTGAGCCACGAACTGAACCAGCCGCTGGCCGCGATCGCCAGCTACGCGACCGCGTCGATCAACCTGATGGTGCGCGAGGCCGACGACCCGCAGACGCCGGCGATGGTGCGGCAGGCCGTGACCCGCATCGCCGAGCAGGCCGAGCGGGCCGGCCGCGTGATCAAGAGCGTCCACGACTTCGTGCGGCGGCGCGAGGCGGCGCGCGAGTGGGTCCATGTCGAGCAGCTGCTCGACGCGGTGCTGCCGCTGGTGCGGCTGCAGGCGCGCAAGAGCGGCGCCCGCATCGAGATGGACCTGCCCAAGGGCCTGCCGCGGGTGCGCTGCGACCGCACGATGGTCGAGCAGGTGCTGCTGAACCTCACCCGCAACGCGATCCAGGCGATGGACGGTCCCACGCCGCTGGCGGACCGCGCGCTGGTGCTGCGCGTGCGACGCCTGCAGCCGCGCTGGCTGAGCTTCGCGGTGGCCGACCATGGACCGGGCATTCCGGCGGAAGTCGCGCGCCAGCTGTTCACGCCCTTCTTCACGACCCGCACCGAGGGCATGGGCCTGGGCCTGAGCCTGTGCCGCACGGTCGTGGAACAGCACGGCGGCGCGATGGACTTCGAGAGCCGCGTCGCCCCCGCGTCGCCGACCGGCACCGAGTTCCGCTTCAGCCTGCCGTGCGAGGATGCGCCTGGCGCGGCCCCCGGCACCGGGGCCGACCGGTTGCCCGTCACTGGATCTGGAGAGTCGTCCGCATGAAGCCGCAGTCCCTGCCGATGGTCTACCTCGTCGACGACGAGGATGTGGTGCGCGATGCGCTGGCCTGGTTGTTGCGCTCGCGCCGGCTGCTGTCCGAGGGCTTCGGCAGCGCCGAAGCCTTCGAGTCGCTGCTCGACGGCCTGCCCCGCGGCGGACGCGACTGGCCGTCGGCGCCCAGCTGCCTGCTGCTGGACGTGCGCATGCCGGGCATGAGCGGGCTCGCGCTGTTCGAGCGGCTCATCGAGCGCGGCCTGCTGGACACGCTGCCGGTGATCTTCCTGACCGGTCATGGCGACGTGCCAACGGCGGTGGCGGCGGTGAAGCAGGGCGCCTACGACTTCGTCGAGAAGCCTTTCTCCGACAACGCGCTGGTCGACCGCGTCGAACAGGCGCTGGCGCAGAGCGCCGAGGCGATCGCCGCGCGCGACGCGAAATCGGCGCTGGGACACCGTGTCGGTGAGCTGACCGAGCGCGAGCGCGAGGTCATGCAGCTGGTGGTGCAGGGCCTGCCCAACAAGCTGATCGCGGACCAGCTCAACATCAGCGTGCGCACCGTCGAGGTCCACCGCGCGCGGGTGTTCGAGAAGATGGACGTGAAGTCCGCGGTGGAGTTGTCCAACCTGCTGCGCGGCGACAATGCCGCCCATGGGTGATTCTTCTGATTCGCGCGAGCGACGGGACGGGCGGCCGCTGGGCGAGTTCGACCTGATCGACCGCTTCTTCGGCCGCGCCGCGCGCGCCGGCCGCACCGAGGGCGGCGCGGTGGCGCTGGGCATCGGCGACGACTGCGCGCTGCTGACGCCGACGGCCGGCCATCAATGGCTGGTGACGGCGGACATGCTGGTCGAGGGGCGGCATTTCCTGTCGACGGTCTCGCCGCGGCGCCTCGGCCACAAGGCACTGGCGGTCAATCTCAGCGACCTGGCGGCCTGCGGCGCGACGCCGCGGGCCTTCTTCCTCTCGCTGGCGCTGCCGCGCGTCGACGAGGCCTTCCTGGCCGGTTTCGCGCAGGGGCTGTTCGAGCTGGCCGATGCGCAGGGCATCGTGCTGGCCGGCGGCGACACCACGGCCGGGCCGCTCAACCTCAACATCACCGCGATGGGCGAAGTCCCCGCCGGCCAGGCGCTGCTGCGCTCGGGCGCGCGCGTCGACGACGACATCTGGGTCAGCGGCACCCTGGGCGATGCGCGGCTGGCGCTGGAGGTGTTCCGCGGCACGCTGTCCTTGAGCGCCGCGCAGTTCGATGAAGTCCGCCTGCGGATGGAGATGCCCGAGCCGCGCGTGGCGCTGGGCAAGGCGCTGCGAGGCCTGGCGACGAGCGCGGTCGACGTCTCCGACGGGCTGGCGGGCGACCTGGGGCACGTGCTCCAGCGCTCCAACGTCGGCGCGACGCTGCGCCTGGCGGACCTGCCGCGTTCGGCGGTGCTCGGCGCGATGCCGGAGGACCTCCAGCGGCTGTGCCTGCTGACCGGCGGCGACGATTACGAACTCGTCTTCACCGCACCGCCCGATGCGCGCCAGCGCGTCCTGGAGGCGGGCCGCGCCGCCGGCACGCCGGTCTACCGCATCGGACGGATCGAGTCGGCCCCCGGCCTGCGCGTGGTCGACGGCCTGGGGCATCCGGTGCAGGACCTGCCGCGCAGCTTCGACCACTTCAAGTCATGAGCGCCGTCCGACCGACCTTCGCCTTCATGGCGAGACACCCCGCCCACTGGATCGCGATGGGCTTCGGCAGCGGCCTGTCGCCGAAGGCGCCGGGCACCGTGGGCACGCTGTGGGGCTGGGCCGCGTTCGCGGTGCTGAACCTGTGGCTATCGCCGGCGCAGTGGGCGGTGCTGATCGCGGTCAGCCTGCCGGTCGGCTGGTGGGCGTCAACGGTGACGGCGCGGCACCTGCGCACCTGCGACCCGGGGGCGGTGGTGTGGGACGAGATCATCGCGATCTGGCTCGTGCTGTGGCTGCTGATGCCGGCGGGTTTCGGATGGCAACTGGCTGCCTTCGCGCTGTTCCGCTACTTCGACGCCGCCAAGCCCGGGCCGGTGCGCTGGGCCGACGGCCTCTTCAAGATCGAGCCCGGGCAGCCGGTGACGGTCTGGCAAGGCTTCGGGATCCTCTTCGACGATCTGGTCGCCGCCGGATGTACGCTCGTGGTGTTGGCCGGCGCGCGGGCCTTGCTGCATTGACGCTGCGAGCCGTGCCTTCACCCACGGATGCCAGATCCATCGACGAGGAGATCCCCATGCTGTTTCCCGACGAGTCCGAACTGATCGAGCGCATCGCGCTGGCGCTGATCCAGCGCAAGGAACGCATGGGCACCGCGGAGTCCTGCACCGGCGGGCTGATCGCCGCGGCCTGCACCAGCCTGGCGGGATCGAGCCAATGGTTCGAGCGCGGCGTCGTGAGCTACAGCAACGAGGCCAAGACCGAGTTGCTGGGCGTGCCGGCGGCGCTGATCGGCCTGCACGGCGCGGTCAGCGGCGAGGTGGCGGAGCAGATGGCCCGTGGCCTCGTCGCGCATGCGCCGATCGACTGGGCGATCGCGGTGACCGGCGTGGCCGGGCCGGGCGGCGGGACCGAAAGCAAGCCGGTGGGCACGGTGTGGCTGGCGCTGATGCATGGCCGCTCGCGGATCCGCGTGTGGAAGGAGCACTTCACTGGCGACCGCCACGAAGTCCGCGCGCGCACGGTGCGCGCTGGCCTCGAGGCGCTGTGCGATGCGCTGGAGGATCGGGACTCCTGAGCGCCTGGCTCGAGGGGTCGAGCCGCCCGGACATCAAGCCTCGAGCCCCTGAGCGACGCGACGCTCGGGCTCGTCGTCACAGCCCGGCCAGGATCGTGCTGGCGCGCGCATCGCCGAGGTCCGGCGGCTGCCAGTCGCGCAGCCACTGCGCGAACTGCTCGGCCGGCATCGGTCGCGACAGCGCATACCCCTGGCCCTGGTCGCAGCCCAGCGTCTGCAGCAGCGTCCATTGCTTGCCGGTCTCCAGGCCCTCGGCCACGACCGACAGGCCCAGGTTGTGCGCCAGCTCGATGGTCGAGCGCACGATCTTCGCGTCGTCGATGTCGCGCTCCATGTTCATCACGAAGCTGCGGTCGATCTTGAGTTCGTCGACCGACAACTGCTTCAGGTAGGCCAGCGACGAGTAGCCGGTGCCGAAGTCGTCGATCGACAGCTTGAAGCCCAGCGCGTGCAGTTGCTCCAGCGTCTGCAGCGCGCGCTGCGGGTCGTCCATGATCGCGGACTCGGTGATCTCCAGGCACAGGGCCGGCGGCGGCACGCCGGCCACCAGGTCCGCCACCTTGATCGGCAGGTCCTGGTCCATCAGGTCGCGCGTCGACAGGTTGACGCTGATCGGCAGCGCCAGGCCCTCGCGCTGCAGGCTCATCCAGGCCTGCGCCGAGGCCTGCAGCACCCACGCGGTGATCTGGCGGATGAAACCGGTCTGCTCGGCGAAGGGGATGAAGGCCATCGGCGGCACCAGCCCGCGCGACGGATGCTGCCAGCGCACCAGCGCCTCCGCACCCGAGATCTTCTGCGCATGCAGGTCCACCTTGGGCTGCAGGAACAGCCGCAGTTCCCCCGCGTCGATCGCGTGGCGCAGCTCGCTGAGCAGCGACAGCGACTCCTGGCTGGCCGCGTCCATGCTCGGCGCATAGACCTCGCAGCCGCTCTGGCCGCGCTTGGCCGCATGCATCGCCAACTCCGCCCGCGCGAGCAGCAGCATCGGATCGCGGCCGTGCTGCGGATACAGCGCCACGCCCATCCCGGCCGACAGGTCCACCGTCTGGTCGTCGATGCTGAGCGCGCGCTCGAAGTCCCGCTGGATGCGCTTGCAGATCGTCTCCGCGCGCGTCGCGCCGGCGCCCTCGATCAGCAGCACGAACTCGTCCCCGCCGACCCGGGCGGTCAGCCGCACCTCGTCCTTCAGCAGATGCTGCAGCCGGTCCGCCACCGCGCGCAGCAGCCGGTCGCCGAAGGCGCGCCCCAGCACGTCGTTGACATGCTTGAAGCGGTCCAGGTTCAGCATCAGCAGGGAAAAGCGCACCTCGCTCTCGGCCATGCGCCGTGCCAGCGCCTGGTGGAACTGCTCCCGGTTCGGCAGGTCCGTCAGCGGATCCCAGAAGGCGAGCCGGTTCACCTCCTCCTCGCGCGACCGGATGCCCTGGCGCATCGCCTCGAAGGCTTCGGCCAGGTCGCCGATCTCGTCGCTGGAGGGTCGCTCGACCGGCCGCGCATAGTCGCCCTGGCCCAGTCTGTGCGCCTCGCTGGCCAGCGCCTTCACCGGCCCGGTGATGCGGCGGGCGGTCAGCACCGCCCCGATCGCGAACAGCAGCACCCCGGCGACGCTCAGACCGAGCAGCATCCATTGCAGCCGCCGGTAAGGCGCGAGGGCCTCGTCCACCGAGCGCAGCAGCAGCACCGCCACCGACTTGTCGGTATCGCCGCCATGGTCGAGCGGCTGCAGGCGCGCCTGGAACTGCTCGCCTTCCAGTTCCAGATGGAAGGTCTGCACCGTGCGGTCCGTCGCGCTCAAGGTGGGCAGCGCCTGCACCGCGCGCGCCGTGGCGGTCGCGTCCAGCACGGTCGACAGCACCTGCCATTGCCCCGCGGCCGATTGCGCCAGCAGCACGCCCTGGATGCGCACGATGCGCTTGAGCTCCTGGAGCTGGTCGCTCTTCATCTCGAAGCCGGTGAAGATCCAGCCGCCCAGCCCGGCGGCCCGCATCCGCGCGACCACGACCTGATAGGCCTTGCCGCCCACCAGCAGCAGCTGGCTCTGCGTCCGGCCCTGCTGCTGGCGCGTGACGCCGCGCAACAGCGGCGCGACCTTGGCGGCAATCGGATCGGTCGCGGTCACCAGCTTGAAGCTGTCGTCCGCGTAGCCGATGAAGGAAGCGTCGCCCCGCGCGCTCAGGTTGGTGAAGACGTCCTGCAGCATCCCGCGCAGTTCCTCGCCCTGGATGCCGGCCGCGACCAGCTGGCGCAGGCCGTAGTCCGACTGCAGCAGGTCGGCCACCAGGCCGCGCTGCTCGTTGTCCTCCTCGATCAGCTGGACCAGGATACGCTCGCCCGCCTCGAGTTCCTCGGCCACCGAGGCCCGCGCATTGCGGCCGATGCCTTCGTTGATCAGCGCCAGGTTCAGCAGCTGTACGACCAGCAGCAGCGCCAGGAACAGCGCGACGATGCGCCCCTCCAGCCGCCGCAGGTTGAGGAAGTCCGGCCAGCGCATCGGCGCCTCAGTCCTTGAGCTCGACCTTGAGCACGCCCGCGGCGCCAGCGGCGACCACCAGCGGCTGCGAGCTCGGTGCGGCATTGCCCATGCGCGTCGCCCACAGCCGCAGGCGGTGCTCGCCCGGCGGCAGGTTCAGCGTCACCTCGCCCTTGGCGTCGGTGATGCCGAACAGCGGGGTGTCGACGACGACGATGTGGGCGCTCATCCGGTCGTGGATGTTGCAGCCCAGCTGCGCGACACCGGGCTTGTCGAAGACCACCGGCTCGGCCGGCGTGCCGGAGTACAGCTTGAGTTCGAACTTCTTCGTCGGGGAGAACGAATAGACGTGGTGTCGGACGGTGTCGAAGTTGGGGAAGTTCACCGCGGTGCCGGTCTGCACCACGAGCAGCTGGGGTTGGAACTGGCGATCGCGCTGGGGCATCGTGGCCGCGGCGCCGGTCGCCGGCCGGACGGGCTGGCCCTTGAGCTCGACGGCGACCGCTGCGTTCGGCACCGGAGCGCCGGCGGCGTCGCGCACCTGGAGGGTCCAATCCGTGGCCTGGCCCGCGGCCTGGCTCGCGCCGGCGCTGCCCAGCGCGATCGCCAGGGCGGCGAGCCGTCCCGGCGCCGAGGTCCACGCCTGCCGCGGCGAGGCGCGCCGCGCGCCCGGCGTCCCCATGCCGTCAGGGGACGGGCGGCAAGCGACGGTACCGGATCGGCCGGTCGACAGGGCTGCGGAGCGGAGCAGGCGCATCGGCGACGTCAGGTGGACGAGATGCCGTCAACCATAGCGGGTTTTCTGCGCCGGCGGACGCAGGGCTTGCTCCAACATGAGGGCCAGGCGCCCCAGCGCCTCCCACGGATCGGTGGGCCATTCGGGATGGCGCAGCCCCTTGACGATGCCGTCGCAGGTCTGCGCGGCCACCACCAGCCGGGTCAGCGCCGCGCCATGCAGCTGCGGCACGATGCGCTCGAACAGGCGCTCCTTCGGTCCCCAGATGCGGGATTCCCGCAGCGCCATCGGCAGCGGCTTGCCCGCCGCCACCGCGTCATGGACCCGCTTCAGGCCGCGGATGTCCTCGGCCATCGTCCAGTGCACCAGCACCGCCGCCTCGCCTTCGGCCTTCAGGCCCTCGAGCATGCGCAGCACGCGGCCGATCTTGCCGCCCAGCAGCGCCTCGCTGAGCTTGAAGACGTCGAAGCGCGCCACGTCCAGCACCGCCGCCTCGATCTGCTGCAGGCTGAGCTCGCCCGGCGGGTGCAGCAGCGCGAGCTTCTGCAGCTCCTGGTGGGCGGCGAGCAGGTTGCCCTCGACCCGGTCGGCGAAGAACTCCAGGGCCTGCTGGCCCTGCGCCCCGGAGGCCACCGACTGGCCCTGCTGCTGCAGGCGCCGGGCGATCCAGGCCGGCAGCTCGCGCCGTTCGACCGGATCGACCTTCACCGACACGCCGGCCGTGTCCAGCGCGGTGAACCAGGCACTGCTCAGCTGCGTCTTGTCCAGCCGCGGCAGCGTCACCAGCGTCAGCACGTCGGGCGGCAGGCCGTCGACGTAGCGTTGCAGGGCTTCGGAGCCGTCCTTGCCCGGCTTGCCCGTGGGAATGCGGATCTCGATCAGCTGCTTGTCGGCGAACAGGCTCATCGCCTGTGAAGCCGCGATCACCGGCGCCCAGTCGAAGTAGGCGCCGCTGACGGTGAACACCTGGCGCTCGCTGTAGCCCTGCCGGCGGGCCTCGGCGCGCAGCGCGTCGGCGGCTTCCTGCGCCAGCAGCGGTTCGTCGCCGTGCACCACGTACACCGGCTTGAGCCCCTTGGCCAACTGGCCGGCCAGCGCCTCGCCCTTGATCTGCATCCGCGCGTCCCGTCGGCGTTCAGTTGGGCAGGTGGACCGCCGCCAGGCGGCGCAGCAGCAGGCCGACGGCCTCCACCTGCATCGCCTTCTGCAGCGAGGCCTCTTCCTGCTCCTTGGCCAGCGCCGCGCTTTCGCTGTAGTTCATGTCGCGGGTCAGGCGCAGCTCGGTGCGCGGCAGCAGGATGTCCCCGCCGGCGGTGCGCAGCGAGTAGTCCAGCGACAGTCGCAGCTGCCATTCCGTGATCTGCCCCGCGGCGGTCGTCGCCACCGAGGTCTTGTCGCGCACCTCGCGCTCGGCGTCGATGATGACGTCGGCGCGGTTGGGGTCCTCGACCAGGCGCACCGTGCTGCGCTGCACCTGGCGGCGCAGCTCCTGCGCCAGCGGCGAGTGCGGCACGAAGCCGGTCAGCGCCAGCGTCTTGAAGTGGTAGACCGGTTCCTTGCGCAGCTCGAAACCGCAGCCGGGGAGCCCGGCCGCGGCGCCCAGCGCGCCCAGGGAAGCGAAGGACAGCAGGTGGCGGCGCTTCATGGCGTCAGACCACCACGTTGACGAGGCGGCCCGGCACGATGACGACCTTCTTGGGCGTCTTGCCTTCGGCGAACTTCTCGAACTCGGGATTGGCCAGCGCGGCGGCCTCGATCACCGCCTTGTCGGCCGACGCGGCGACCTTGATCGAGCCGCGCAGCTTGCCGTTGACCTGCAGCATCAGCTCGATCTGGTCCTGCACCAGCGCGCCTTCGTCGACCTGCGGCCAGGGGGCGTCCAGCAGCTCGCCCAGTTCGGCGGCGAAGCCCAGTTCCGTCCACAGCGCATGCGCGATGTGCGGGCAGGCGGGGTAGATCACGCGCAGCAGCACCGAGAAGCCTTCCCGCACGGCGGCCGACTGGCCCTCGGCCTTGAAGCCTTCCAGCGCGTTCAGCAGCTTCATCGCGCCCGACACGACGGTGTTGTATTGCATGCGCTCGTAGTCGTACGAGACCTGCTTGAGCACCAGGTGTACCTCGCGGCGCAGCGCCTTACCCTCGTCGTTCAGCGCGGCGAAATCGGCGCCGCCGGCCTTGATCGCCTCGGCCTGCTTCGCGCCGAAGCCCCAGACCCGCTTCAGGAAGCGGTGCGCGCCCTCGACGCCGGCGTCGTTCCACTCCAGCGTCTGCTCGGGCGGGGACGCGAACATCACGAACAGGCGGGCGGTGTCGGCGCCGTATTCGTCGATCAGCGCCTGCGGGTCCACGCCGTTGTTCTTCGACTTCGACATCGTCGTCATCTCGTACTCGAGCGGGAGGCCGTCGGCCTTCAGCGTGCCGCCGGTGGGCAGGCCATGCTCGTTGCGGATGACGTCGACCTCGTGCTCCCAGTAGTAGTGCTTGCCGGCGTCTTCCGGCTTGCGGAAGAAGGCGCCCTTGAGCACCATGCCCTGCGTCAGCAGGTTGGTGAACGGCTCGTTGAACTTGATGAGCTTCAGGTCGCGCATGACCTTGGTCCAGAAGCGCGCGTACAGCAGGTGCAGGATCGCGTGTTCGATGCCGCCGATGTACTGGTCCATCGGCATCCAGTAGTCGGTGCCGTTCGCGACCATCTGCTCGGGATTGGTCGCATCGCAATAGCGCATGAAGTACCACGAGCTGTCCACGAAGGTATCCATCGTGTCCGTCTCGCGCTTGGCGGCGGCGCCGCACTTCGGGCAGCTGCAGTTCAGGAAGTCTGCGCGCTTGTTCAGCGGATTGCCGCTGCCGTCGGGGATGCAGTCCTCCGGCAGCACGACGGGCAGGTCCTTTTCCGGGACCGGCACCGGGCCGCAGCTGTCGCAATGGATGATGGGGATGGGCGTGCCCCAGTAACGCTGGCGGCTCACGCCCCAGTCGCGCAGGCGCCAAGTCGTCTTCTTCTCGCCCAGGCCCTTGGTGCCGACGAGTTCGGCCACCTTGTCCACCGCCTGCTTGTGCGTCAGGCCGTCCAGCGCGCCGGAGTTGATGCAGGTGCCGCGCTGCTTGTCGCCGTACCACTCGGCCCAGGCGTCGGTCGAGTAGGTCTCGCCCTCGACGGCGACGACCTGCTTGATCGCGATGCCGTACTTCTTCGCGAACGCGAAGTCGCGCTCGTCATGCGCCGGCACGCCCATCACGGCGCCGTCGCCGTAGCTCATCAGCACGTAGTTGCCGACCCAGACCTCGACCTGTTCGCCGGTCAGCGGGTGCGTCACGAAGAGGCCGGTCGCCAGGCCCTTCTTGTCCTGCGTGGCCAGCTCGGCTTCGGTCGTGCCGCCCTGCTTGCATTCCTCGATGAAGTCGGCCAGCGCGGGATTCGTCTTCGCGGCGTGCGCGGCCAGCGGATGCTCCGGCGCCACGGCACAGAAGGTCACGCCCATGATGGTGTCGGCGCGCGTCGTGAAGACGTACAGCAGCCCGTCCTGGATGGGCTGGCCGTCCTCGCCCTGGATCGCATGCGGGAAGGCGAATCGCAGGCCCTCGCTCTTGCCGATCCAGTTCTCCTGCATCAGGCGCACCCGCTCGGGCCAGCCCGACAGGAAGTTCTTGTCCGACGGATCGGCGACCGCGGCCAGCAGCTCTTCCGCGTAGTCGGTGATCTTGAGGTAGTAGCCGGGAATCTCGCGCTTCTCGACCGTCGCGCCCGAGCGCCAGCCCTTGCCGTCGATCACCTGCTCGTTGGCCAGCACGGTCTGGTCGACCGGGTCCCAGTTCACGACCTGCGTGCGCCGCTCGGCGATGCCGGCCTCCAGCATCTTCAGGAACAGCCACTGGTTCCAGCGGTAGTAGTCCGGCTTGCAGGTGGCGATCTCGCGCGACCAGTCGATCGCCAGGCCCATCGCCTGCATCTGCGACTTCATGTAGGCGATGTTGTCGTAGGTCCACGCGGCCGGCGGCACCTTGTTCTTCATCGCCGCGTTCTCCGCGGGCAGGCCGAAGGCGTCCCAGCCCATCGGCATCAGCACGTTGTAGCCCTTCATGCGCAGCTGACGCGTCAACATGTCGTTGATCGTGTAGTTGCGGACATGGCCCATGTGCAGCTTGCCGCTCGGGTAGGGCAGCATGGAGCAGGCGTAGAACTTCGGCTTGGACGCGTCCTCGACGACGCGGTAGGCGTCACTGGCGTTCCAGTGGTCGCGGGCGGCCTGTTCGACCTCGGAGGGAGCGTATTTCTCGTTCATGGTGGCTCGGGCAACGTAGCCGCCGATTGTAGGAGGCCGCGCGCCGCCGCCCATCCTCCCGGTGGGCGCCACCCTGCGGGGGTGAGCGATCAGCGCTTCGCGGCGGGGTCGGGCGCTGCTCTGGCGGGGCCGGCCTCGCCGACTTCGCCGCCCTCGCCCTCGCCTTGTTCCGCGACGAAAGCGATCCGGTTCAGCCCCGCCTTCTGCGCCCAGCCGATCAACTGGGCGACCTTCCCATAAGGCACGGCCCGGTCGGCGCTCAGGCGCAGCTCGGCGTCGGGCTGGCGTGCGGCCAGCTGCACGAGGCGCTCGCGCACCGCCTTGGCGTCGAGCGGCTCATCCCCCAGCAGGTAGTCCCCCTCCGGGGTGATCACCAGGGCGATGAACTTGGCGCCCGGGCCGGGCGCGGCGGCATCGCTCTTGGGCAGGTCCAGTTTCAACGCGCTGCCCATCAGCGGCGCGGCGATGATGAAGATCACCAGCAGCACCAGCATGACGTCGATCAGCGGCGTCATGTTGATCTCGCCCATCGGCTTGGGCGCTTCGCGGCGTTCGAGGCGGCCGAACTTCATGGCATCAGCTCAGGTCGGGCGGGCGCTCACGCCTCGTCGATCAACTCGCGCAGGTCGTGCGCGAAGCCCTCGAGCTCCGCCTCGCAGGCGGCCACCCACTTGCCGAACAGGTTGTAGGCCAGCACCGCCGGGATGGCCACCGCCAGGCCGGCGGCGGTCATGATCAGCGCTTCGCCGACCGGGCCCGAGACCTTGTCCAGGCTGAAGTTGCCGGTCGAGGAGATGCTCAGCAGCGCGTGGTAGATGCCCCAGACGGTGCCGAACAGGCCGACGAAGGGCGCGGTCGCGCCGATGGTCGCCAGCATGACCTGGCCCCGGTTCAGGCCGCCCAGCACCGCGTGCAGCGCGTCGCGCAGACGGCGCGTGAGCTGCGAGGTTTTGCGCGCGGTGGCGGCCAGGGTGCCGGGCGCGCTGTCCTGCATCGCGGCGTCGATCAGCGGCAGCATCAGCGCGCCGCGGTCCAGCGGCGCCAGGTGCTCGCGTCCCTGGCCCAGGTCGGGCGCCGTCCAGAACACCGGCAGGCCGCGGCCCAGGTCGGCGCGGGCCCGCGCCAGCGTCCAGCCGCGCCAGAAGATCAGCACCCAGCTGCACACCGACATCGCCAGCAGCAGCAGGGAAACGAAACGGGCGACACCGTCGCCCGCTTGCCAGAGATGGATCAGTTCGGTCATCGCGTCGTTCGTCGATCGCCGGTGATCGAGCGCGTCGCGCTCAGGCCATGCCGAGCACGTCGTTCATGTCGAACAGCCCGGTCTTGCGCTCGCCCAGGAAACGCGCCGCGCGCAGGCTGCCCTGCGCGAAGGTCGCGCGGCTCGAGGCCTTGTGGCTGATCTCGATGCGCTCGCCGATGCCCAGGTACATCACCGTGTGGTCGCCGATGACGTCGCCGCCACGGACCGTCGCGAAACCGATCGTCGAGGGATCGCGCTCGCCGGTGACGCCTTCCCGGCCGTAGACCGCGCAGGTCTTCAGGTCGCGGCCAAGCGCCTCGGCCACCACCTCGCCCATCTTCAGCGCGGTGCCGCTGGGCGCGTCGACCTTATGGCGATGGTGGGCTTCGACGATCTCGATGTCATAGCCCTGCGAGAGCGCCTTGGACGCCTGCGCCAGCAGCTTCAGCACGACGTTGACGCCGACGCTCATGTTGGGCGCCATCATGATGGCGGCGCGCTGGGCGTACTCGCCGATCTTCGCCTTCTCGTCGGGGCTGAAGCCGGTGGTGCCGATGACGGTGCGCACGCCCAGTTCGGCGCACAGCGCCAGGTGCGCCATCGTGCCTTCGGGGCGGGTGAAGTCGATCAGCACGTCGGACCGCGACAGGCCGGCCCGCACGTCGCTGGTGATCGCCACGCCGGTGATCTGGCCGAGGAAGGCGCCGGCATCCTGGCCGAGCGCCGGGCTGCCGTCGCGGTCGAGCGCGGCGGCCAGCTCGAGGTCGTCGGCGGCGAGCACCGCCTCGACCAGCATCCGGCCCATGCGGCCGGACGCGCCGGTGATCGCGATCCGCAGACGGCTCATCGGCGCGGCTCCAGCGGGGGGTAGTCGCGGGTCGGTCCCATCGGCTCCGGCGCCGACGCCGCGGCGGTGCGCACCGGCGGCGGCAGCGCCTTGCGCTCTTCTTCGGTCAGCTCCAGCTTGGGTTCCTTGCCGGAGACCTTCAGCGTGTTGATCGAGGCGATGAATTCCTTCTCGGTCGGCAGGTCGTCCGGCGCGTCGATCTTGGACAGCTGGTCGCCGTCGAAGGTCAGCAGGATGTGGCGGTTCTGCGGCGCGGCCCCTTGGCGGCGGATCGTGAACACGTAGTCCCAGCGGGACTCATGGAAGACGTCGGTCAGCAGCGGCGAGCCCAGGACATCGCGCACCTGGACGCGGGTCATGCCCGGCTTGATCGCGGCCAGCTGCTCCTTGGTGACCACGTTGCCCTGCACGATCTCGACGCGGTAGGGCGTCACCAGGCCCAGCACCTTGTCGCCGCTCACCGAGAGCGCGTCGAACTTGGGCATCTGCGAGCAGCCGCCCAGCGCCAGGAGACCGACAACCAGGCCTGCCATCGCGGCGCCGGAGGCGTTCCGGCGGGCAATGCAGGCGATACGGGAATTCAATGACATGGCGCGGATTGGCCGAGGCGCAAGGGCTATGATCGCGAGATTCTAGCGGCACGCACCCACGCTTCCCCGCAGGCGCAAACCCCATGAACCGGTCAGACGAAATCAAGAACAGCGGGCTCAAGGCCACGCTGCCCCGCATCAAGATCCTCGAGATCTTCCAGACCGCCCAGCAGCGGCACATGACCGCCGAGGACGTTTACAAAGCTTTGCTCGATGAACGCGCCGACATCGGCCTGGCCACCGTCTATCGCGTCCTCACGCAGTTCGAGCAGGCCGGCCTGCTGTCGCGCAACCACTTCGAATCGGGCAAGGCGGTCTTCGAGCTCAACGAGGGCCACCACCACGACCACCTCGTCTGCCTGACCTGCGGTTTCGTCGAGGAGTTCTACGATCCGAAGATCGAGGAGCGCCAGCACGCGATCGCGCAGGAGCGTGGCTTCCAGCTGCAGGAGCACTCGCTCGCGCTGTACGCGAACTGCGTCAAGAAGGACTGCCCGCACAAGATGGCCCGCTGACCCGGACTGGCGATCGCGGCGTCAACGACAAGGGGCTCCGCGGAGCCCCTTCGTCATGCACCGTCGAAAGCGGCGCCGCGTTCAGTTGTTGTCGTTCAGTCCCTGCTCGATCGCGCGCTGGTGGCGCTCGACGAACTCGCGGTAGGTGTCGATGCCGCGCAATTGCAGGATGGTGTTGCGCACCGCGGCCTCGACCAGCACGGCCAGGTTGCGGCCGGCGTCCACGGCGATCACGACCTTGCGCACCGGCATGCCCAGCACGTCCTCGTAGAGCGGCTCGTAGGGCAGGCGCTCGAAGTCGCGCTCCATCGTCTCCTTGCGGACCAGGTGCACGATCAGCTTGAGCCGCATCTTCCGGCGCACCGCCGTCTCGCCGAAGATGGCCTTGATGTCCAGCAGGCCGATGCCGCGGACTTCCAGCAGATTCATCAGCAGCTCGGGGCAACGGCCCTCGATGGCCGTCTGCGCGATCCGGAAGAAGTCGACCGCGTCATCCGCCACCAGGCCGTGGCCGCGGCTGATCAGTTCCAGGCCGAGTTCGCTCTTGCCCAGTCCCGATTCGCCGGTCAGCAGCACGCCCAGGCCGAGGATGTCCATGAACACGCCGTGGCGTGTCGTGCGGTTGGCGCAGACGTGGGCCAGGTAGGCGCGCACCAGGTCGATGACGTGGCCGGCGCTCTCGGCGGTGGTGAACAGCGGGATCTCGGCGCGGTCGCACATCGCGACCAGCCGGTCCGGCGGCACCTGGTCGTCGGCGACGATGATGACCGGCGGCTCCAGCGTCACGATGCGCGAGATCCGGCGGTCCAGCACGTCGCCCGAGGCCTGGCTCAGGTAGGCGACTTCGCGCCGTCCGACGATCTGGACGCGGTAGGGGTGGATGTAGTTCAGGTAGCCGACCAGGTCGGCGGCCGACTGGGCGTCCCGCAGCGCGGCTTCGTCGAAACGGCGTTCAGGGTGCGCATGCCCGGCGATCCACTCCCAACGCAAGGCCTCGCGGTGTTCCTCGAACAACCGGTCCGCGCTGATGGAGGTGGCTTTCAAGTGGGGCGGGTGCTGGAGGTGGAGAGATCGTCTCGAAGCACTGGGCCGCTCAGGCCACCGACTTCAGCGGTTCCCAGTCGGCGATCAGGCGATGCACGGTGGCGGCCTCCGCCTCGGTCTTGAGGCGTTCGCGCAGTTCGCGGTCGGACAGCATCTCGGCGATCTCGGACAGGATCTCGAGGTGTCTCTGGGTCGCCGCCTCGGGCACCAGCAGGAAGATCAGCAGCGTGACCGGTTCGTCGTCGGGGGCGTCGAAGCCGATGGGCTGCTGCACGCGCAGCACCGCGGCCAGCGGGTTCTTCAGGCCCTTGATGCGGCCATGCGGGATGGCGACGCCGTGGCCCAGGCCGGTGGAGCCCAGGCGCTCGCGGGCGAACAGGTTGTCCGTGACCGCGGCGCGGGAGATCGAATGGTTGTTCTCGAAAAGCAGCCCGGCCTGTTCGAAGACCCGCTTTTTGCTGGAAGCGTCCACATCGACCAGCACGTTGCTGGCGGGAAGGATGGCGGCGAGACGGTTCATCGGGCATTTACCGGCCATGTCGACCGGCGAGCTGGGGAAGCAGCCTGCGCACCAGCGGGTACGCAGATTCGAGGGTTGAAGGACTGGATTATAGGAATCCCGCTACCGAGAGGGGGTGTGACGGATGCGACGCTTCTGTGAAAACGTCTCCGCTGGTGTTGCATCGCAACAATTCTCGGCAAAAAGGCGGCCCGATGGGCCGCCTTGCGGGGGATCTCCGGGTAATCCCTGAAGATCCGGCAGCGAGCCCGACGGGCCGGGAGGGGTCGTCGGATTCGCGGAGATCGGTTATCCGGCGCTCAAGTCCATGCGCTTGGCCGATTCATGGTGATGGTTCTGCACCCGATCCTTGTGGCGGCAGACCTGCCGATCCAGCTTGTCCATCAGCTCGTCGATGGCGGCGTAGAGATCGCCGTTCGAGTGTTCGCAGAAGATTTCCCGTCCCTTCACATGCAGCGTGACTTCAGCGCGTTGGCGTCGATCCTTTTCCTTTTGCTTCTCCACGGTCAGCAGGACGTTGACGTCCACGACCTGGTCAAAGTGGCGGAGCACCCGGCTGAGCTTGTTCAGCACGTATTCGCGCAGAGCCTGTGTCACTTCGAGATGGTGGCCGCTGATGGTCAGGTTCATAAAGCCTCCTTTCACAAGGGCTTGGTCGGAAACAGAGTCGGAGTCGGCGGTGGTTGCCGCGGGGAAAGAGCGGGCAGGGTCTTGGTGAGGTGGGGAGTCGGTGAGGGTCGGTCGGCACGTCGCCGGCATCGAGCTGGAGACGCGGGGGAAGCGGATGGAGTGTCGGAAACGGCTTGACGGGTGAGCGGTCCGCGAGGGACCCGGAAGGCCGCGAGGGCCGATGGCATGCGGGTTCTGAGGCGAAATCGATGAAGAAGACGAGTCCAGTCTGCTCCCGATCCCCAGCCTCGGCAAGTGATGGAAAGCAAGTTTGGGGGCGAATTTTCCCGCCTTGCAGCAGGGCGAGGTCCGTGCTGGAATGCTGGGTGTTGTGCGGCGCGGGCCTTCCGACCGGGCGTCCTCCTCGCGCTTCCTTGCTGGCCCTCGGGACGCGATGTGATAATCCCGCGTCCCGATTACTGGAGTCCCCCTTGGACAGCGACCACCCTCGGTGGCCGTCCACTCCAGCGTCAATCCGCCGCAGCCCCTGAGCGTTCTGCTCCACCGCATCCAACGCCGCCGCGACGCTTGTCCGGAGTGAGACGGGCCACCTCGACCCCCTGGCGCGCCGCCTGGCGTCGCCTGCTCCTGGCAACTCTCGCGCCGCGGCGACCCTCGAAGGGTCCGTCAACGCGCACTCCGGCTTGCGCGTTCGCCCGAGCGCGCACCGCCGACGAAGGATCCGCATGCTGAATGTGTTCACGCTGGACAATGGCCGCCTCAAGGGAGGCATGGTCCAGGAAGAGATTTCCACCGCCGCCGAACTGCTCTCGCTCGCCGGGGCCGACCGCAACCCGGTCTGGGTCGACCTGCAGTCGCCGACGCCGGAGGAAAAGGACTGGATCCGCGAACGCTTCCATCTGGTGATCCCCGAGGACATCGTCGACGAGGATCTCGAGGAATCGGCGCGCTTCTACGAGGAAGACAACGGCGAGCTGCACATCCGCTCGGACTTCCTGATCGACGACATGGAAGCGCCGCGCAACGTGCGGGTCGCCTTCATCCTCTTCGACAACGTGCTTTTCTCGATCCACAACGAGGACCTGCCGGTGTTCCGGCTGCTGCGCCTGCGGGCCCGTCGCATCCCGGCGCTGATCGAGGACGCCAAGGACGTGCTGCTCAAGCTCTATGACGCGGACGCGGAGTACTCCGCCGACGTGCTGGAGGGCATCTACGACAACCTCGAGAAGGTGAGCGCGCGGGTCCTGAAGAAGGACGTCAACGACACCGAGGCGGGCCAGGTGCTGGCGGCGATCGCCCGGGAGGAGGACTTGAACGGCCGCATCCGGCGCAACGTCATGGACACCCGGCGCGCGGTCAGCTTCATGATGCGCAGCCGCATGCTCAACGCCGAGCAGTTCGAGGAATCGCGCCAGATCCTGCGCGACATCGATTCGCTCGATTCGCACACCGCGTTCCTGTTCGACAAGATCAACTTCCTGATGGATGCCACGGTCGGCTTCATCAACATCAACCAGAACAAGATCATCAAGATCTTCTCGGTCGCGAGCGTCGCCCTGCTGCCGCCGACGCTGATCGCCAGCGTCTATGGCATGAACTTCGAGGCGATGCCGGAGCTGCGTTGGAAGTACGGCTACTTCTTCGCGATCGGGCTGATGGTGGCGTCGGTGGCGGCGCCCTTCATCTACTTCCGCCGCAAGGGCTGGCTGGCCTGATCAAGCCCGCTCGACGCTGACCAGGGCGCGCCAGGAGGCGCGCTTTTTTTCGGCTGGACGCCGCAAATGCAAAGGGCTTCCGCGAAGCGGAAGCCCTGGGTAGAAAAGTAGCCTCAAGACGCCCCTGGCCAACGAGGGAGGGAGGGAGGAGGAGGAGAAAGGCCTCGGGATTGCAGCTTCACGAAGAAGCAGGTCTTGCGGCTGAAAGTGGTTGCGTCGACTGTACTCCCATCGCTGATGGGGTCGGTGTAAACCCGCGGAATGCCCTCCCACGCTGCTGCGCCATCCGCCGTGTTTAAGTCAGCTCAAAGTGAGCGCTGTTATCGGCGTCGTCGCTTGCGTTTCTCATCAGCGATGTATTGATCGAGTCGTTATGGTGCAGCGCATCGACGCGGAAGTCATCCCGCCGAGCGACAAATACGTGAGCAACTGTCACTGCTGTCCCGGCTAGCCGGGACAGTTTTCAGGCTGATGAAGGCCCCTCGCCACAGGCGTGCCGATTGCCTCCTCCCGCGCCTTTCATTCAGCTTTTGCAAGCTGGAACGAGCGCAAGCGACAGGTTTTTCAAGTTGCCGCTGCGATGGTCGTTCACTGCGGCTGCGCCAGCAGCTTTTCCACGGCCTGGGTGAACGTCGAGCTGTCCGGGCTCACGCCCGACGCGAAGCTCATGACCTGCTTGCCGTCGCGCGAAATCAGGTACTTGTGGAAGTTCCACTTCGGCGCCTGACCGGTGCGCTTGGCCAGGTCGGCGAAGAGCGGGTTCAGATCGGCTTTTCCGGCCGCGACGCTGCTCTTGCTGAACATCGGAAATTTCACGTTGAAGGTGTTCTCGCAGAACTCGGCGATTTCCTTGTTGCTGCCGTACTCCTGGTTGCCGAAATCACCGGATGGAAAACCAAGCACCACCAGCCCCTTGTCCGCATAGCGCGCGGACACCGCTTCCAACGCCTTGTACTGGGGCGTGTAGCCGCAAAAACTTGCCGTGTTGACCACCAGGACCACCTTGCCGGCGTACTGGCACAGCGCCTGCGGCTTCTCGTCCTGCAGGCGAGGCATTTGCCGGTTCAGCAGCTCCGGGCAGGCTGCGCCGGAAGTCGCGGGCTCGGCCGCCGGTGCGGCATGGGCGGCCGTGGTGGCCAAGGCCATCGCGACCATCGCGAGGCCGGCGAAGGCGGCGCGCCGCAGGAGGGAACCGAAGGACGTGTTCATGGGCTGTGTCTCCAGGATCGGTGAATCCGAACGGTCGTGCTGCTTCGTAATAAGCGAACCCGGCGTGAGATCGGTCGGATGCGGGATTAGGCCAGATCGCCCCATGGGCCGATGCCGTAAGGGATTGTCATGGTGCGACCGGTAGAATCCGGCGCGCTTAACAGGACGCAGACAGATGCTTTATCCCGAACTCTTCAAGCAACTCGAGGCCGTGCGCTGGAACATGGACACGGATATTCCGTGGGACAAGTTCGACGCGTCCAAGCTGACCGACGACCAGGCGCGCACGATCAAGATGAACGCGATCACCGAGTGGTCCGCGCTGCCCGCCACCGAGATGTTCCTGCGCGACAACAAGGACGACAGCGACTTCTCCGCGTTCATGAGCGTCTGGTTCTTCGAGGAGCAGAAGCATTCGCTGGTGCTGATGGAATACCTGCGCCGCTTCCGTCCGGACATGGTGCCGACCGAAGCGGAACTGCACGAGGTGCGCTTCGAATTCGATCCGGCCCCGGCGCTGGAGACGCTGATGCTGCACTTCTGCGGCGAGATCCGTCTGAACCACTGGTACCGCCGCGCCGCCGAATGGCACACCGAGCCGGTCATCAAGGCGATCTACGAGACCCTGTCGCGCGATGAAGCCCGCCATGGCGGCGCCTACCTGCGCTACATGAAGCGCGCGATGAGCAAGTTCGGGGACGAGGCGAAGGCGGCATTCGCGAAGGTCGGCGTGCTGATGGCCAGCGCGCGCCGCACCGCGCAGGCGCTGCACCCGACCAACCTGCATGTGAACGCCAAGCTTTTCCCGCGCGACACCATCCAGAGCCGCCTGCCCGATCCGGAGTGGCTGGAGCGCTGGCTGGACAAGCAGATCCAGTTCGACAGCGTCTGGGAAAACAAGGTCGTCGAGCGCATCCTGCACAACATGAGCCTGCTGATGGAGCGCAGCTTCGTCAGCGTCCAGGAGCTCAATCGCTTCCGCAAGGAGCTGACGCAACGCCTGGCCCAGGCGACGCAGCAGGCGCCAGGTGGCGACGCCACGCCGCAGGCGACCTGACCCTCGCGGTTTCCGCTCGCACGAAGGCCCGCCGACGCGGGCCTTCTTCATTTGAGCCGCAGCGCTCCTCGAGGGTGTTCCCACGCATGCCCCCGCTGCATGCAAACCGCTCGCCGCCCGGCCACAATGCGCCGTCCGACCTCGCGTCGATTCCACTGTCCAACGCCATCCGACACCGCTCATGAAGTATCTGCACACCATGGTCCGAGTGACCGATCTCGATGCCTCGCTGAAGTTCTACCGCGACGCCCTGGGGCTGCAGGAGGTGCGCCGCAGCGAGCATGAGGCCGGCCGTTTCACCCTGGTCTATCTGGCCGCACCCGGCGACGAGGACGCGCAGATCGAGCTGACCTACAACTGGGATCCCGAGATCTATACCGGGGGTCGCAACTTCGGTCACGTGGCCTACGCGGTCCCTGACATCTACGCCGCCTGCCAGCGCCTGATGGACGCTGGCGTGACGATCAACCGCCCGCCGCGCGACGGCCGCATGGCCTTCGTGCGCTCGCCCGACAACATCTCGATCGAGCTGCTGCAGGACGGCCCGGCGCTGCCGCCGGCCGAGCCCTGGATCTCGATGCCCAACACCGGCGCCTGGTAAGCGCCAGCGCGACGTCTTCGGCATCCTCCCCGTCTCTGCTCATGGACCACCTGCTGCTGCGATTGATCGCGCCGTTGTTGATGGCCGCGCCGCTGGCCTGCGCCGCACAGGCGCAAGGCAAGCTGCTGTTGACCGGCGGGGTGAGCAGCATCGATGGCGCGGCTGGTGGCGGTTTGTCGCCATGGGCATTGACCGGCAGCTACGCGACGGCGGGCCAGATCGGTGCGACCGCGTACCTCACGCGCTTGCCGGTGCAGGACTACGGCTTCACCGGCTACGGCGCCGCCGTGGCTTCTGGCGAGCGCGCCGAGCTGTCGATCGCCAGGCAGGACTTGAGCGCTGGCGCCACGGGCGCAGCGCTGGGGTTACCCGGGCTCCGGCTCAAGCAGACGATCCTCGGCGCGAAGGTGCGACTGGGTGGCGATGCGGTGCTCGATGCCGACACCTGGATGCCGCAGCTCGCGCTGGGCGTCGAGTACAAGCACCTCGACGCGGGTGGCCTGGCGCCGACGCTGAGCGCGCTCGGCGCGAAGCGTCAGGGCGTGGACATCTATCTGAGCGCGACCAAGCTGTTCCTGGCGCAAAGCACGCTGGTGAACCTGACGCTGCGTGCGACGCGCGCCAATCAGAACGGCCTGCTGGGCTTCGGCGGGACGGCGAGCGGCAGTTATTCGCTGGTGCCGGAGGTGTCGATCGCCTACCTGCTGAATAAGCAGTGGGCGGTGGGCGTCGAGTACCGCGTGAAGCCCGACAAGCTCAATTCATCGATCCTGGGCGACGCGCTGCGAGAGGACGACTGGAAGGATGTGTTCGTCGCCTGGGCGCCCAACAAGCATGTGTCGCTGACGGCCGCCTATGTGGACCTCGGCAGCATCGTGCCGGGGATCCAGCCGCGTCGTCAGCGCGGCGTCTACGGTTCGATCCAATTCGCCTACTGACCGCGGCCTCGCCGCGCTCCGACGACTCGACCAGGAGGTCTGCACGATGCGATCCGCTCGAAGGCTGTGGAGGGCAGGCGCGCTGGCGCTGCTGATGGGCGTGGGCGCCGCGTCGATCGCCGGCGCGGCGGATGACGGGCTGTATCGCGCGCTGGGCGGCGAGGAGGGCATCGCCCACATCGTCGACGGCATGATCGATCGCGCCTATGCGGATGAGCGCATCAAGCGCAAGTTCGATGGCGTCAACCCGAAAGCGCTGAAGGAATCGATCCGCAAGCAGTTCTGCCAGCTCAGCGGCGGCCCATGCGTCTACGACGGCGAGACGATGGCGAAGTCGCATGCCCACCTCGCCCTGGACAAGGCCGACTTCAATGCGTTGGTCGAAGACCTGCAATTGGCGATGGACGCGCAGCGGGTGCCGTTTGCCGTTCAGAACCGCCTGCTGGCGCTGCTCGCGCCAATGCATCGGGACATCATCACGCGGTGAGCCCAGCCGCGTGTGCGGCGCTGGTTCGGCGTGTGGTGATGAGCGTCGTTGTAGCCGCAGAAAGCAGAAAGCCCGGCGGAGCCGGGCTTTCTTGAATCTGGTGGCCAAGGGCGGAATCGAACCACCGACACGCGGATTTTCAATCCGCTGCTCTACCAACTGAGCTACTTGGCCATGAGACTGGGTCTCTGTCTCCGTTGTTCCGGGTCTTGCGACTCGTGCTGAACAACGAAGACCGCGACTATAGCACTAAATTCCGCTGCCCCGCTTGTTTCTTGAAAGATCGACGCCGAGCTGCTTCAGCTTGCGGTACAGGTGGGTCCGTTCCAGCCCCGTCTTCTCGGCCACGCGGGTCATCGAGCCATTCTCCTTGGCCAGGTGGAACTCGAAGTAGCTCTTCTCGAACGCGTCGCGCGCCTCGCGCAGCGGTCGGTCCAGCTCGAACACCTGCTCGGAGGCCAGGCCCTGGTGCGGCAGGGGCGCCACCGGCGCCAGGCCGGCCGAGGGCATCGGCAGCGTGCCGGCCGTCATCGCGGGCAGCACCTCGGGGCGGGGGTAGCTGTTGCCGATGTTGAGGCCCACACCCACCACCGGCGCCGCCGGCGGGGCCGGGCGCGGCGTGGTCTTCACCAGCGCCTGCTCCACCGCGCGCAGCAGCTTCTGCAGCGTGATCGGCTTTTCCAGGAAGGCCATCGCGCCGAACTTGGTCGCCTCGACCGCCGTGTCGATCGTGCCGTGGCCGCTCATCATGATCACCGGCATCGTCAGCTGGCCGGAGCTGCCCCATTCCTTCAGCAGCGTCACGCCATCGACGTCAGGCATCCAGATGTCCAGCAGCACCAGGTCGGGCCGCGAGCGCTCGCGGGCGGCGCGCGCCTGCTGGGCGTTCTCCGCGAGCTCGATCGTGTGCCCCTCGTCCGAGAGGATTTCAGACAAGAGGGCGCGGATGCCCAATTCGTCGTCAACAACAAGAATGGTTGCCATGTATGCCTACTGTTCACGCGGGCCGAGGCGCGTCCTGCGCAGGGCTCGGTGCAGTCGCGAGTTTTGAAAATGATAACGAAACTTGTGCGCCGCTCGGCGGCAGATCGGCGCCGCTGGCGGCTGGGAGATTCACCAGCCGGATGCGCGCGCCATGCTCATCCGCGATTTTCTTCACCACCGCCAGCCCCAGGCCGGTCCCCTTGGTCTTGGTCGTGACGTAAGGCTCGAAGGCCCGCTTCAGCACGTTCTCCGCGAAGCCGTGGCCGTTGTCGGTGACGACCAGCCGGAGCGCCCGCAGCTCGCCGGCCTCGTTCATCGCCTTCTGCGTGCGCACGGTCACCCGGCCGTCGGGGCGCTCGCTGACCGCGTCCAGCGCGTTCTGCACGAGGTTGTGGATGACCTGCCGCAGCTGCGGCGCGTCGCCCAGGATCGCCGGTGGATCGGACGCCAGGTCCGCGCCCAGATGGCCGGATTCCTGCGCCTCGGCGTACAGCGTCAGCACCTCGGCCACCAGCGCGTTCAGGTCCAGCGGCGCCAGCTTGGCGGCCGGCAGGCGGGCGTAGTCGCGGAACTCATTGACCAGCTGCTTCATCGCCTGCACCTGGTTCACGATCGTGCCGACGGAACGCACCAGCATCGCCTGGTCGGTGCCCTCGAGCTTGGACTCCAGCTTGAACTGCAGCCGCTCGGCCGACAGCTGGATCGGCGTCAGCGGGTTCTTGATCTCGTGGGCGAGCCGGCGCGCGACCTCGCTCCAGGCCGCGGAGCGCTGCGCCGACACCACCTCGCTGATGTCGTCGAAGACCAGCAGCCGCGCCTCCTGCGGCAGCAGCGCGCCACGCACCAGCAGGGTCAGCGCGGTCTTCTCGTCCAGCTGCAGCTCGAAGGAGTCCTGCCAGTGCTCGCGCTCGCCGGATTCCGGACTCTGCAGCTCGAAGCGCTGCCAGATGTCCTTGCCGAAGGCCGCCAGCGCCGGCAGGTCCTCGAGCGGCCGGCCGACGTAGGCCGACAACGGCAGTTTCAGGATGCGGGTCGCGCCGGGATTGACCGTCTCGATGCGGCGGTCGCGGTCGAACACGATGACGCCGGCGGTCAGGTTGTCCAGGATGGTCTGCACATGGGTGCGCGCGCTTTCCAGCTGCGTCACGCTGAGCTCCACCTGGGCCCGCGCGTCGGCCAGCTGCTGGGTCATGTCGGCGAAGGACCGCGTCAGCCCGCCGAGTTCGTCGCGCGAGCGGAACACCGGCTTGGCCTTCAGGTCGCCGGTCGCGACCTCGCGCATGCCCTCGGCCAGCAGCAGCAGCGGCTGCACCAGCTGGTTGGACAGCGCCACCGCCAGCAGCAGCGCCGCGAACACCGCCAGGATCAGCACCAGCGTCAGCGTGCCCAGGTACATGCGCCGCAGGCCGTCGCGCAGCAGCGAGCGCTGCAGGTACTCCTGGTTGGCGGCCGACACGTTCAGCGCGTTGCTGATGACCTTGCCGGAGATCTGCTTGACGACCATCAGGTAGCGGTCGCTGTTGGTCAGCTGCAGCGCGCTGCTGGGCAGCAGCGCCAGCGAGCGGATGCGGGCTTCGCCCAGCACCGCCTGCTGCTCGTCCTCCAGGCCCTCCAGGCGCGAAGCGACGCCGTTGTTGCGCGCCTGCGCCAGCAGCGTGCTGCTGGGGCGCTCGGGGATTTCGCTCGACTCCCCGCCGGCGGACAGCACGACCTGCCCGTTCCCGGCGATCAGCGCGACGCTGCGCGCGTTCATCTGGTCGCGCAGCCGCTCCAGCGCCAGCGGCGCCAGCGCGCCGTCCTCCCAGCGCTCGGCCGCGGCGCGGGTGCGGGCGTTCTGTTCGGTGCGCAGGTTCTCCAGCGTGTCCTGGCCCAGCGCGAGGCCGGCTTCCAGCGCACTGGCCAGGCGCTGGTCGAACAGGCTCTCGATGCTGCGGTTCACGAACTGGTAGGACACCGTGTAGATCAGCAGCCCCGGCACGACCCCGACGATCGCGAAGATGCCGGCCAGCTTCAGCAGCAGCCGGCTGCCGAAGCGGCCGCGCTTGACGCGCAGCGCCAGCCGCGTGCCGGCGGCGCCGATCACGATGAGCAGCGCGGTGGCGACCGCCACGTTCACCCAGAACAGCCAGACGAAATGGCGCTCCAGGAAGCCGCGCTGCGCGGTGGTGCTGATGGACAGCAGGAAGGCCAGCATGCCGCAGGCGCCCGCGATCGCGGCCACGGAGATCAACCACGCCAGGCGTGCCGACTTGGTCACGGGTCAGGATCCTTGCTGAGTCACGAGAGGCGGGAACGGATGGGGCGACGCGCGGTCAGGGCTGCGGCTTGTTGGGCGGCGGCGCGGCCGGCGCCTCGAGCGTGAGCGTCAGCGTGCGGTCGACGCCCAGCGTCCAGCCCTGGCTACCGCCCAGGCCGATCTGCAGCGGTCTGGGCAGCTGCGCGGTGTCCAGCTTGTAGCTGAACTCCAGGTAATAGCGGCCGTCGTCCTCGATCTCCTTGGCGTCCGCGACGCGCCAGCCGGAGACACCGCGCAGCGAGGCGATCGCCTCGCCCAGGGTGTCGAAGCTCTGATGCAGGCCGCCGGTGCTGACGCGGTACTGGCGGGTCAGCGGCTGCCAGGTCAGGCGCCAGGTGCGGTTGGCCTGGGCGACCCGGGCATCGCGCCAGTACCAGCGGCTGCGCAGCACCTGGACCTCGGCGACGAAGTAGATCGCCACGCCCTTGAGCAGCGCGTCCTCGGCCTGCCGGGGCAGCTCGAAACGCGTGCTGAAGCTGACCGCCAGGCCGTCCTCGGCGCGCTCCGCGTTGAGCAGCTGCAGCGCCACGCCTTGCGCCAGCGCCCAGCCGTGCAGCACCAGCAGCGCGCCGACCAGGGTCAGGCGCTGCCACCAGGCACGCAGCGGAACGGAACGGGACGGCGGGGACACGCGGACGGGATTCGACGAGGAGTTCGGGGATCAGGCCTTGTGCAACAGCGCGTAATAGAAGCCGTCGGTGACGGCCGCCGCGCCGGGCGCGAGGTCCTGGCGGGCATTGTCCGCGAGCGGCAGCAGATGCCCGGCCCCCTGGTCGAACTGACGCGACCGCGCATCGCCATGGCGTTGCAAAAACGCGTCGATCTGGTCCTGGCCCTCGGACCGGAAGACCGAGCAGGTCGCGTAGAGCAGCCGGCCGCCCGGCTTGAGCAGCGGCCACAGCGCCTCCAGCAGCTCGGACTGGATCCGCGCCAGCGCCGGGATGTCGTCGGGGCGGCGCAGCCAGCGCACGTCGGGATGGCGGCGCACGATGCCGGAGGCGCTGCAGGGCGCGTCCAGCAGGATCGCGTCGAAGGCGCGACCGTCCCACCAGGCGGCGGTGTCGCGGGCATCGGCGGCGCGCACCGCGCCCTCCAGCCGCAGCCGCTGCAGGTTCTGGCGGACCCGCTCCAGCCGCTTGGCGTCGGCGTCCAGCGCCAGCAGATCGAGGCCGTTGCCGGCCAGTTCCTGCAGATGGGCGGTCTTGCCGCCGGGCGCCGCGCAGGCGTCCAGCACCCGCGCGCCGGCGCCGAGCACCGGCCAGTCCTCGCCGGGGGCCAGGTCTTGAGGCGGGCGCTGGCCGAGCAGCAGCGGCGCGGCGAGCTGCGCCGAGGCGTCCTGCACCGACGCATGCCCGTCGTCGAAGCCGGGCAGGGCCTGGACCGGACGCGGCTCGTCGAGCACCACCGCCTGCGGGAACAGCGCGCCGGCCGGATGGGCGGCGATGCCGGCCTCGCCCAGCCGGGCGAGGTAGCCGTCGAGGTCGTCGTGGGCCGGGTTGACGCGCAGCGTCATCGGCGGCTTCTGCTGGTTGGCCTGGAGCAGGCCTTCCCAGGCGGCGGGCCAGTCCGTGCGCAGCCGGTCCTGCCACCAGCGCGGATGGTTGAAGCGGGCGACCGGATCGGCCTGGGCGGCGGCGACCAGCGCCTCGCGCTCGCGCAGGAAACGGCGCAGCACCGCGTTCACGAAGCCGGCGCTGTTGGGCGCGCGCTGGCGGACCGCATGGACGGCCTGGTCGACCAGCGTGTGCTCGGCGTAGGCCGATTCGCCGGGCCAGAGCAGCGCCAGCGCGGTCAGCAGCAGCGCGTCGACGCGCGGCGGCGGATTCTTGGGCGCGATCGCCGCGCGCACCGCCTGCGCGGCGCCCAGACGTCGCAGCACGGTGAAGCTCAGCGCCTGCACGCCGGGTCGGATCTCGGCAGGGCAGCGCGACAGCCAGTCGGTCAGCGAGTGGCCGTCGCGCACGGCCTGGACCGCGTCGGAGGCATTGGCCAGCAGCCGGTGCAGCGGGGGCGCGCCGCCGCTGGCGGCGTTCTTGGGGGAGGGGACGGAAGACACCGCGCGAGTTTAGTGGGCCCGTCCCGACCGGGCCCCGCGCAAGGCCAAGCCCCGGCTTTCGCAATCCCGGGCGGAAGCCGCGACAATCGCCGGTCCCCCATGAGAACGCAGGCTTCATGACGAGCACCCCGATCCTGAGCCCCGAGGACCTGGCCGCGCTGCCGGCCTCGGAGCGCATCCGCTACCGGCTGGTCCAGGCCGGGCGGCGCCACCACGCCAACGACAACATCGCCGAATTCATCGAGGCGGGCGAGCTCGACCAGCTGCAGGCCGAGGTGCAGGCGCGCATGCAGGGCGTGCTGGAGGCGCTGGTCATCGATACCGACAGCGACCACAACACCCAGGAGACCGCCAAGCGGGTGGCCAAGATGTTCCTGAAGGAGGTCTTCGCCGGCCGCTACGCGCCGCCGCCGCCGGTGACCGAGTTCCCCAACGCCGAGCGCCTGAACGAGCTGATGATCGTCGGCCCGATCACGGTGCGCAGCGCCTGCTCGCACCACCTGTGCCCGATCATCGGCAAGGTCTGGATCGGCCTGCTGCCCAGCGAGCATTCCAACCTGATCGGCCTGTCCAAGTACGTGCGCCTGACCGAATGGATCATGAGCCGCCCGCAGATCCAGGAAGAGGCCGTCGTGATGCTGGCCAACGAGCTGCAGGAGCGCGTCCAGCCCGACGGCCTGGCGATCGTGATGGACGCCGACCACTTCTGCATGCACTGGCGCGGCGTCAAGGACATGGACTCGACGATGACCAACAGCGTCATGCGCGGCTCCTTCCTGAAGGACGCGACGCTGCGGGCGGAGTTCCTGGCGCTGATGAAGCAGAAGGGCTGAGGCGCCGCAGGTGCTCAGCGGCTCAGAGGCTGCGCGCCTCGCTGAAGCCGACGAAGCTCATCAGCACGCGGGTGGGGAACTGGCGGATCGCGGCGTTGTAGGCCTCGACCGCCTGGTTGAACACCTGGCGCGAGAACGCGCGCTGGCGCTCGATCATCTTGAGCTCGTCGACGGCGCCGGCCAGGTCGGGCTCGATGCTGAGTTCGGCGTGATGCTCCACCAGCGACACCAGCCGCGTCAGCGCCGCGCCATGCACCGCCGCGGCCACCGCCAGCGTCGCCACCGGATCGGCCGCATGCGGCCTGACGCGCACCGCCTGCGTCGCGGCGCGCGCCTCCACCTGCGCCGCGGCCAGCGCGTCCAGGCTGGCCTGCTCGCTGGGCAGGCGCTCGCGCAGCCGCTCCAGCAGCAGGTCGCCCTGCGCGAAGCGCCGGGTCAAGGCGTCGTCCAGCTGCGCGAAGGCCCTGGCGATCTCATTGCGCAGCAGCATCACGCGGTTGTAGGCGCCGATGCTCCAGAACACCAGCACCGCCGCCAGCGCCCACAGCCCCCAGTTCCAATGCCACTGCATCGCGTCCGCCGCGCTCAGGGCGAGACCGCCGCGCCGCCGGAGCGGGCGCGCTGGAACTCGTCCCAGCCCCGGGCGCGCAACTCGCAGGCCGGGCAGTGGCCGCAGCCCCAGCCCCAGGCATGGCGGGTGGTGCGCTCGCCGAGGTAGCAGGTGTGCGTGTGCTCGACGATCAGGTCGTTGAGCGCCGTGCCGCCCAGTGCCTCCGTCATCGCCCAGGTCTGCGCCTTGGTCAGGAACATCAGCGGCGTGTCCAGCGTCATCGGCGTGTCCAGGCCCAGCGACAGCGCGACCTGCAGCGCCTTGAGCGTGTTGTCGCGGCAGTCGGGGTAGCCGGAGAAATCGGTCTCGCACATGCCGCCGACCAGCACCGACGCGCCCCGCCGGTAGGCCAGCGTCGCGGCGAAGGTCAGGAAGAGCAGGTTGCGGCCCGGTACGAAGGTGTTGGGCAGGCCGTTGGCCTGCAACTCGATCTCGCGCTCCTGGGTCAGCGCGGTGTCGGAGATCTGGCCCAGCAGGCCGAGGTCGAGCAGGTGGTCCTCGCCCAGCTTGGGCGCCCAGTGCGGGAACTGCGCGGCGATCTCGGCGCGCACGGTCCGGCGGCAGTCCAACTCGATGCGATGGCGCTGGCCGTAGTCGAAGCCCAGGGTCTCGACCTCGGCGAAGCGGTCCAGCGCCCAGGCCAGGCAGGCGGTGGAGTCCTGGCCGCCGGAGAACAGCACCAGCGCCTTGCGGCGCGAGGCGTGGACGGCGGGGATCGGGGCGGGGGCGGCGTCGGACATGGCGGACCAGCGGTTGACAAGGAAAACGGCAGGCCGGAAGTGTGCCAGCACCGTGATAGCGTGGCCGGCCCAAGGAGGAAAAGCAATGCAACGACTGTTCACGACGCGCGCCGTCGCGGGCGCCGCGTTGGCGGCGCTGGCGGCCGGCCCGCTGGCCCTCGGCGAGGCCCGCGCGGCCGCCGGTTCCGCGGGGGTGTCCACCATTTCGCAGGTCCTGCTGTACCCGGGTGGCGCGCAGGTCGATCGCGCGCTGCGCGTGCCGGCTGGCGCGGTCCAGGCGCGCTTCGCCTGTCTGCCCGCCAGCCTGGAGCGCGACGCGCTGCAAGTCCAGGCGCCGCCGGGCGTGAACCTCGGCGAGCTCAAGATCGAGCGCGCCCCGCGCGACTCCCTGCCGGAATGCCGCCAGCGCGATCCGCGGGTGCGCGACATCGAGCAGCAGCGCGCCGCCGTGGAAGCGGAGATCGCCGGCGTCGACCTGGCGCTCGGCTACCTGAAGGGCCTCTCCGATCGCGAGGCGCGGCCTGGCGCCGCGCTCGGCGCCAGCCTGGACACGCTGCGCCGCAACGGACAGGAGCTGACCGCGCGGCGTCAGACGCTGAAGGACCGGCTGACCGATCTCGGCAACGACCTGGCGGCGGCGAAGGCCGTGGCGCCGACGGCATCGGCCCAGGTGTCGGTGGTGACGCTGCGGCTGTCGACGGCCGAGGCGGCCGATGTCGGGCTCTCCTATCGCGTCGCGGGCGCGGGCTGGCAGCCGCAATATCGCGCGCGCCTGGACACCGCGACCGGCGCGCTGGCGATCGAGCGCCTGGCGCAGATCGCGCAGACCAGCGGCGAGGACTGGACCGATGTGAAGCTCAAGCTCTCGACGGTGCGGCCGCGCGACGCCGTCGCGCTCGAGCCGCTGGTGCCGTGGACGCTGGCGGTCCAGCAGGAAATCTTCGAGAAGATGACCCGTTCCCGGATGGCGATCGCACCGGTGGCGATGGCCGCACCGGCGCCGGCTGCGGATCTGCGTTCCGTCGAGGTGACCGGCTCGCGCGTCGCGGAGACGATCCGCTTCGATCCGAGCGTCTTCGAAGGGGAGTTCGGCGCCGAATACGACCTGCCGCAGCGCGTGACGCTGCGCGCGGACGGCGCGATGTCGACGGTCAGCCTGGGCCGCACGGCCGAGCAGGCCCGGGTGCTCGCCCGCGTGCAGCCGCGGACCGAGGCGGCGGCCTACCTCGTCGCCGAGCTGCCGCGCCCGCAGGGCTCGTGGCCCGCGGGGCCGGTGCAGTTGTTCCGCGACAACGCGCTGATCGGTCAGGTGCCGCTGCAGTTCGGCGGCGAGACCACGTGGACGCTGCCCTTCGGCCTCGACGACCGGCTGCGCGTGCGCGTGGAGCCCGACAAGCGCGATGGCGCGAACGGCGGCTTCATCGGCGGGCGCCGCGAAGTCGTGGTGACGCGCCAATGGCAGGTCGAGAACCTGCGCGGCAAGCAGGTCACGCTGCAGGTGCTGGAGCCGGCGCCGGTGTCCGAGCACGAAGACATCCGCGTGCAGACGCAGTTCACGCCGCCGGTGACCAAGGCCGACTGGCGCGACCAGCGCGGGATCCAGATGTGGGAGCTGCCGCTGGCGCCGAACCAGACGCAGCGCTTCCAGGCGGTCTACAAGGTCAGCGCGCCCAAGGACGCCAACGTTCCGAACCTGCCCTGAGGCTGCGCGCCGTCGGGCGGCCGGGCGGGCGGGATCGCGTCAGGTCCTGATCTCGCCCTGGCCCAGCACCACCCACTTCATCGAGGTCAGGCCTTCCAGGCCCACCGGGCCGCGGGCGTGGAACTTGTCGGTGGAGATGCCGATCTCGGCGCCCAGGCCGTACTCGAAGCCGTCGGCGAAGCGCGTGCTGGCGTTGACCATCACGCTGGCCGAGTCGACCTCGCGCAGGAAGCGCATCGCGCTGAGGTGGTTGGTGGTGAGGATCGCATCGGTGTGATGCGAGCCATGGCGGTTGATGTGCGCGATGGCCTCGTCCAGCGAGTCGACGATCTTGATGCTGATGACCGGCGCCAGGTATTCGGTGTCCCAGTCCTGCGGCGTGGCGGGCTTGAGGAGGTCGCGCGGCACCGCTTCCAGCAGCGCCAGCGCGCGCTCGCAGCCGCGCATCTCCACGCCCTTGGCCGCGAACACCATGCCGATGCGCGGCAGGAAGTCGGCGGCCTGCTTCGCATGGACCAGCAGCGACTCGGTCGCGTTGCAGGGGCTGTACTTCTGCGTCTTGGCGTTGTCGACGACGGTCACCGCCAGGTCCAGGTCGACCTCGGCGTCGACGTAGCTGTGGCAGTTGCCGTCCAGGTGCTTGATCACCGGCACGCGGGCCTCGCGGCTGATGCGCTCGATCAGGCCCTTGCCGCCGCGCGGAATGATCACGTCGACGAAGGCCGGCATCGCGATCAGCAGCCCGACCGCGGCGCGGTCGGTGGTGTTGACCAGTTGCACGGCGGTGCGCGGCAGGCCGGCTTCCTCGAGGCTGTCGGCCACCAGCGCCGCCAGCGCCAGGTTGCTGTGCAACGCCTCGGAGCCGCCGCGCAGAATGCAGGCGTTGCCGCTCTTGATGGCGAGCGACGCGGCCTCGATGGTCACGTTCGGGCGGCTCTCGTAGATCATGCCGAAGACGCCCAGCGGCACGCGCATCTGGCCGACGCTGATGCCGGTGGGGCGACGCTTCACGCCGGTGATCTCGCCGATCGGATCGGGCATCGCGGCGATCTGCTCGCAGCCCTCGGCGACGGTGGCAAGCACTTTCGGGGTCAGGCGCAGGCGGTCGACCATCGGCGCGTCCAGGCCGGCCTCGACGGCGGCGGACAGGTCGCGCTCGTTCGCGGCGGCCAGGGCCGGGCCGGCCTCGCGCAGGCGGCGGGCCAGCGCCAGCAGGGCGATGTTCTTCGCGGCGGTCGGCGCGGCGGCCATCAGCGTCGCGGCCGCGCGGGCCGCCTCGCCGACGCCGGTCATGTAGGCGGTGAGGTCGGTCATGGACGGGGATTCTGACCGATGCCCCGCGGTCTCCGCCGCCCTGGGGCCATCGCAAGCGGCCAGCCTAGCCTTCGCGAAGCTTCATCCCCTCTTCCCGCGAGGGGAAGAGGGCGTTGCCGAAGCCCGGTCAGGGCTTCGCGGCGGAGGACGGCATCGACGGCGCGGTCACGCCGACCGGCGCGCCCTGCGGATCGCGGATCTCCAGCGGCTTGCGGCCCAGCGCCTCCAGCTGCGGCAGCACCTTGGCCTTGTCGCCGACGGCCACGACGATCAGCGCCGCCGGGTCGACGTGGGTCCTGGTCGCCTGGTAGGCGCTGTTCGCGGTGACCGCGGCGAACTTGCGGGGCAGCGCGGTGATGCTGTCCGCCGGCATGCCGACCGCCCACTCGCTGGCGTAGCTCGACGCCACGACGCGGTTGGTGTCGAACAGGCCCGGCAGCGCCAGCAGCTGCGCGTTGCGCACCCGGTTCAGTTCCTCGGCGCCCATCGGCTTGGCGCGCATGCCCTCGATCTCCTTGAACATGTCGCTCAGCGCCGGACCGGTCACGTCGGTGCGGACGCTGCCGCGGATGCCGAACATGCCGCTGTCGCGGTTCATCGTGTAGGCCGAATAGATGCCGTAGGTGTAGCCCTTGACCTCGCGCAGCTGCGTGTTGATCCGCGAGGTGAAGAGGCCGCCCATCGCGGCGTTCATGACCTTGATGTCCTCGGCGTCGGGCGTGCCGGCCTTCGGACCCGGAGCCACAACGCTCAGCGCCGTCTGCGGCGCGCCCGGCTTGTCGACCAGCACGACACGCGCGGCCACCGGCTGCGGCGCGGCGGTGTTCACCGTCGCCGCCGCGGTCGCCGGACGCGCCCAGCCGCCGAACAGGCGATCGGCCAGCGCCTTGAGCTCGTCGGCCGAGATGTCGCCCGCCACCACCAGCGCGGCCTGGTCCGGCCGGTAGTGGGTGGACCAGAACTGGCGCAGCGCGGCCGCGTCGGTGGCCTTGATCGCCGTTTCATCGCCCAGCGAGGCCTTCGCCAGCGGATGGTCCTCGCCGTAGACCACCCGGTTGGCGACGATCGCGGCCACGGCCGGCGGCTGCTCGCGCTGCTGCTGCAGCGCGGCCAGGCGCTGGTTCTGCATGCGCGCGATCTCGGCCGCATCGAACGCCGGATGCAGCGCCACGTCCGCCATCAGCGCCAGCGTCTGCGGGAAATTGCGCTTGAGGCTGCTGGCTTCGATGCGGGCCTCGTCGCGGCCGGCGCCGCTGCTGATCGCGGCGCCCAGTGCGGCGGCCTCGTCGGCGATCTGCTGCGCGGTGCGCGTCTGCGTGCCCTGCTGCAGCATGCCGGCGGTGAAGCTCGACAGGCCCGGCCGGTCCGCCGGATTGGCGGTCTGGCCCGCGCGCACGACCAGCGTCGCGCTCACCAGCGGCAGTCCCGGGTTGGGGATGTGGATCAGCGTCAGGCCGTTGGCCAGCGTCAGGCGCCGGCCCTCGGGCAGCACCGGCGCCTTGGCCTTGCCGCCCTTGGGCGGCGTCTTGCGCCAGGCGACGTCGGGGTTCATCGACTCGCGCTCGCCCTGGGCGGCCTTCGTGGGCGCCGGCGGCGTCGGCACCTCGGCGGCGAGCTTCTGCTCGCCCGGCGTGGCCAGCACGACGACGCGGGCGTTCTTCTTCAGCTGCTGCGCCACCACGTCGCGGACCTGCGCCGGCGTGATCGCCTGGTAGCGGGCCAGGTCCTTGCCGATGTAGTTCGGGTCTCCGGCCTGCTGGTTGTAGTAGTTGATCTGGTCGGCCAGGGCCTGGACCTTCTCCAGCCGCGACAGCGTGCCGGTCTCGATCGCGGCGCGGGCGCGGGCCATCTCCTCGGGCGTGGGCGGATTGGTGGCCAGCTCGGCGACGGCGTCGTCGACGATCTTCTGGATCTCGTCCAGCGACTTGCCGGGCCGCGCCACCACCTCGATCGAGAACACCGAGCCCAGCGACAGCGAGTACTGCTGCACCTGCACCGACTGCGCCAGCTGCTTGTCGTAGACCAGCGTCTTGTAGAGGCGGCTGGACTTGCCGCCGCCCAGCACGTGCGAGGCGATGTCCAGTTCCGCGTCGCCCGGCTGGAACACGGCGGGCGTGTGCCAGGCCACGTCCAGGCGCGAGAGTTCGATGCGGTCGGTCACCTCGATGCGTTTTTCCTCGGTCAGCCGGGGCTGCGTCACGTGGACCGGCGGCACCGGATCACCGGCCTTGAGCGGGCCGAAGTATTTCTGCACCAGCCGCTTGGCCTGCGCCGGGTCGAAGTCGCCGGCCAGCACCAGCGTGGCGTTGTTGGGCCGGTAGTAGCTGCGGGCGAAGGCCTTCACGTCCTCCAGCTTGATCGACTGGATGTCCGCATGCGAGCCGATCACGGTGGCGCGGTAGGGATGGCCCTCGGGGAACAGCGCCTGGTACAGCGCTTCCTCGACGATGCCGTAGGGCCGGTTCTCGACCGACTGGCGGCGCTCGTTGCGGACCACGTCCTGCTGGTTGGCCAGCGACACCGAATCGACCTCGTCGATCATGTAGCCCAGCATGTCGGACTTCAGCCACAGGCCGAGTTCGAGCTGGTTGGACGGCAACGTGAAGAAGTAGTTCGTGCGGTCGAAGTCGGTCGTGCCGTTGGAATCGGTGCCGCCGGCGGCGTCGATGATCTTGTCGGCCTGGCCGCGCGGGATGTGGCGGGTGCCGGCGAACATCAGGTGCTCGAACAGGTGGGCGAAGCCGGTCTGGCCCTTGGCCTCGTTGCGGGGACCCGCATGCACCCACAGGTTGAAGGCCACCAGCGGCAGGCGGTGGTCCTCGACCAGGATCACCTCGAAGCCGTTGGGCAGCTTGACCTTCTCCAGCTTCACGTTGAGCGTGCCGCCGACGGTGGAGACGGCGCTGGTGCCGGCGGCGGCCGCCGGCGCGGCGACGGCCGCGTGAAGGCCGCCGAGCGCGGTCAGGACAGCCAGGGTGATGGCGGCGGGCGCCGCGGGCATGAATCGCATGGTGGGACGCTTCCCTTCAAGGTTGGTGCGGCGCACGCTATCCAAAGCGGGCGGCCCTCACAAGTGCCGGAACTCAGGCAGATCAAGGCGGGGCGAGGGTACCGCGCCCGCGCGGCCAGCGGGCGTCAAGGCCGCGTCGACGCGGCGTCGATAGGGCGTGGATATGGTGTCGACATGGCGTCGACATGGCATGGAAGCGGCACCGATACGGCACCGCAGCCGCCTCACAGCGGGCGCAGCATCCATTGCTGGTGCAGCGGCTGCGGCACCGCCCCCAGCGCCCGCAAGGCCGCGCCGCCGAGGTCGTCGCGCTGCAGCTGCGGCACGCGCAGCCGGCGCTGCGGATGCACGGCCACCAGCGCCTGGACCAGCGCGCGCGCGTCGGCCTCGCGCGGGGCGACCAGGCTGTGGACCATGACGGTCTCGTCGGGCAGGCTGAAGACGACCTGCGCGGTCGCGTCGCCGCCGGGCGCCTCCCCCTCGCCGGAAGCCCCGACCTGCCAGGCGTGGTAGTCGACGCCATGGCGCAGCGTCGCCGCGGTCACCTGCAGCGGCAGCTCGGGCAGGCGCTGCTCCGCGGCTTCCAGCCAGGCGAGCGCGACCGGCATCTCCACCGCATGCGGCGCGGCCCGGCCCTGCGGCGGTGCCGTCGCGATCATGCCGGGCTCGGCGGTGTAGCCGTCCAGCCGATGCCGCGCGGTGAAGCCCCGGCCCTCGTAGAGCCGCCGCGCGCGCTCGTTCTGCGCGAAGACCTCCAGCTCCACCGCGCGCAGCCCGGCGGCGGCGGCGCGGGCGATGAGGTCGTCCAGCAGGGCCGGCGCGGCGCCGGTCCCGCGCGCGGCGGGCAGCGCGCCCATCGTGGCCAGGCGCCAGCGCCCGGCCAGCGGCCGCGGCGCGACGAACGCGAAGGCCAGCGCCGCGCCCGCCGGGTCGAGCGCCACCCGCGACAGCGCCAGGTCCACGCCCTGCCGCGCCAGGAACATCGGCCACTGCGCCGGCGGGATCTGGAACGGGCCGATCAGGTAATCGGAGAAGGCCACGGTGAAGGCGGCATGCAGCGCCTGCGGGGCGATCTCGTCGCCGCGGACGAAGGCGAAACGCGGGGCGGAGGTGCTCGTCGGGTCGGAGGGCGATGCCGTCATGGGGCTCCTAACGATCGGTGGGAACGGCGATGGTGCCGCGCGCGGGCCGCGGCGCCGCTCGTCACGGCGCGCCGGCGCCGTCCAGCCAGGCGGGGATCGCCAGCCACAGCGGCGCGGTGAGCGCGAACAGCAGCGTGCCCACCACGATGGCGCCGGAGGCCTCGGCCTCGAGCGTGCGATAGCGCTGCGCGAACATCATCGCGTTCGATCCGGGCGGCAGCGCCGCCATCATGACGATCACGGCGAGCGGCATGCCCGACAGGCCGAAGCCCCAGTGCGCGATGCCCAGCACCAGCGCCGGCAGCACCAGCAGCTTGAGCGCGGCCAGGCCCAGCAGCGAGCGGATCGCGCCGCGCGGCAGGCCGTAGTAGGCCAGCGACATCCCGATCAGCACCAGGCACAGCGGCACCACGGCGCTGCCCAGCATCTGCAGCACCTCGTCCAGCACGGTGGGCAGCGGGATGCCGGTGAGGTGCCAGGCGAAGCCGCACAGCACCGGCAGCACCACCGGATGGATGACGGTGTTGCGGATCGTCGTGGCGACGGTGCGCCCGAGGCTGGCGCCGCCGGCGCTGTGGCGCGCCAGGTCCATCTCCACCAGCACGGTGGCGACGGTGAGCAGCGTCAGCGCGTGCAGGCTGACGACGGTGATGTGCACCGCCAGGCCGCTCTCGCCGAAGACGCCGGCCACCAGCGGCACGCCGACCTGCAGCGTGTTGCCGAAGCTGGCGGTGATGCTGCGCACCGCCGGGGCGGCGGGGCTGTCGGGATGGCGCTGGCGCTCGTAGAGGTAGACGGCCACCAGCATCAGCACCACCGGCGCGAAGAAGGCGGCGACGGTGAGCCAGGGCAGGGCGGAGAACTCCACCCGCGCGGTGGTGCGGAACATCAGCGCCGGGACGAACAGGTAGAACGCCAGGTTCGAGAGGATGCGGGCGGGGTCGTTCTCGCCGCCGGCCTTGCCCAGCCAGCGCATGTGTCCGACGAACCAGCCCATCCCCGCGGCGATGAAGATCGCCAGCAGCTTGTAGAACAGGACGGCAGTCATGGCCGGGGAGTATGCCCAAGCGCCCGCGCGAGCCGGGCGCCGCCCGCACAGCGGGCCGGGGCCAACGCAAGGGCCGTGTGGCCGTGAGGCCGGGGACCCGTGTAGCCGTGTAGCCGTGAGGCCGCGGACCCGGGGGCTGGGCTACGAGGCCAGCGGCAGCTCGAGCGCGAAGCTGAAGCGGCTGCCCTCGTCCACCGAGGTCTGGACGGTGATCTCCCCGCCCATCAGGCGGACGAGCTGCTGGCTGATCGCCAGGCCCAGGCCGGTGCCGCCGGCGCGGCGCGAGAGGTCCGCCACCTGCTCGAAGGGCTGGAACAGCCGCTCCATCTGCTCGCGCGCCATGCCGATGCCGGTGTCGGAGACGGTGAAGCGCAGCATCAGGCTGCTCGGGCCCTGGGCCACGACGTCCACCGACAGCCCGATCCGGCCGTGGTCGGTGAACTTGACCGCGTTGGACAGCAGGTTCAGCAGCACCTGGCGCAGCCGCTGGCCGTCCGCGCGCACCCGCGTCGGCAGCTGCGCGTCGAGGTGGACGTCGAAGGCCAGGCCCTTCTCGGCGGCGCGCGGCCGCATCGATTCGCTGCAGATCTCGAGCAGCGCCCGCAGGTCCAGCGGGCTGAGCTGCAGGGTCAGCTTGCCGGCCTCGATGCTGGCGACGTCCAGCAGGTCGGTGATCAGCACCAGCAGGTGCTCGCCGGACTCGCGCATCAGGCGGATGCGTTGCTGCTGCGCCTCGCTGAGCGAGGCATCCATCTGCAGCAGCTGCGCGAAGCCGAGGATGGCGTTGAGCGGCGTGCGGAACTCGTGGCTCATCGTCGCCAGGAAGCGGCTCTTGGCCTGGTTCGCCGCCTCGGCGCGCTGCTTGGCCTGGGACAGCTCGACGGTGCGCTCGGTAACCAGTTCCTCGAGGTGGTCGCGATGCTGGGTGAGTTCCTGCTCCGCCAGCCGGCGCAGCGTGATGTCGCTGACCAGGCCCTCGATGCGCGGCGCGCCGTCGAGCACCAGGTGCAGGCTGAGCTCGACCCACAGGTCGCGTCCGTCTCGCGTGGTCACCAGCAGCGGCACCTGCTGCAGCAGCCGGTGGCGCTCCAGCGCGAGGGCCAGGCGCCGGTACTCGTCGCGCTCGATGCGCACCACGCGCCGCAGCGTGACGCCCTGCGCGTCCTCGGGCCGGCCCAGTCCCAGCATGTGGGCCAGCGCCTTGTTGACGCGCAGCAGCCGCCCATGGCCGTCGGCCTGGAAGATGCCTTCGGCGGCGTTCTCGAACAGGCTGCGGTAGCGCTGCTCGCTGCTGCGCAGGCCCTCGGCGAAGTCGCGCAGCTTGGCGCTCATCGCGTTGAGCTGGTCGGTCAGGTCGCCGATCTCGTCGGCATGCTCGGGCTGGATGTGGGCGCCGAGCTCGCCGCTGGCCACCCGCTGCGCCAGGCCGCGCAGGCGCGAGACCGGCCGCTCCACCAGGCGGCGCACCAGCACGTAGCTGGTCAGCGCGATCGCCGCCAGCACCGTGGCCAGCAGGCTGGCCACCAGACGGCGCGTCTCGCCCAGCGTCTGGTCGATGTAGCTGCGGGTGTAGACCAGCGTCGCGCGGCCGAGCGCCCCGGCCGCGCCCTGGGCGCCGGCGCGATGGCTGAGTTCGAATTCCAGCGTCAGCGGCCGCACCGCCGGCGTCTCGCGGGCGCGCTGCAGGGTTTCCAGGCCGGGCGCGGCCAGGGTGATGGACTGGACCTCGGGATCGGCCATCACCGCGTCCAGCAGCTCGGACAGCGCCGCGCTGTCCAGGTTCCAGACCGGTTCCGCGAAGCCGCGCGCCACCAGCTGCGCCATGCGCTGCTGGCGCTCGGTCAGCGCCTCGTTGAGTTCGTGCTCGTGGCGGTCGACCCAGTACAGACCGATCAAGCCCACCAGCACCGTCGCGCTCAGGCTCAGCGCGGCCACCAGCCGCGTCTGGATGCTCAGCGTCGATCGGCCCATGACCGCATGCCCTCTCCTGACTCGCACGTTGTTTGCGGCCGAGTGTCGCGCAAATGCGGGAGCGCGCCCGGCACGCAGGCACGAACCGGCCCCCAGGATTTCACGGGTTGCGATTCGAGGGCGCGCGAAAGGGGCGCCGCGGGCACTCGCGGCGCCTGGGCTGCGGCCACCGCCGCGGATGCCGCGGACGCCGCTAGGGCGCCGGCTCGAACTGCGGCGCGAGCTGCGCGGCGCTCCAGCGCCACGGCAGCGCGCCCGGCCGGCGCAGGCCGGCGGTGACCCGCAGGCGCAGCCCGCGCGCGTCGTCCCGCCAGACGATCTCCGCATCCGCCGCCAGGTGGAGCAGCTCGCCGCCGGCGTAGTCCGGCACCAGCAGCCCGGCGCGCGGATGGCGCAGCAGGTTGCCCAGCGTCATGAAGAAGCGGTTGCCGGGGAAGTCGGGGATCAGCAGTTCGATTCCGCCATCCAGCCGCCGCTGCACCGCGACGAAGCCCGGCGGACCGCCGCGATGCGACACGTCCACGCCCTCGGCGCGACCGTCGCCAGGCACCGGCGCCGAGGCGCTGGCGATGAAGAGGGTGTCGGCGGCCTCGATCAGCGCCAGCGCGCGGGCATCGAGCGCCGCGCCCAGCGGCTGCGCCAGCGCCGGCGGCGTGTCGTCCCAGCGCAGCGGGTCGCGCGCCTGGATGTACTTCGGGCAGTTGCCGAAGCTCTGCACGACGGCCACCTCGAGCCCGCCTTCCGACATCGCCGCGAGCCGGCCGTTCATCCGGTTGCGACGCCGGGTGTGCGGCTCCAGGCCGAGCAGGCCGAGCGGCGCGCCCGGCCCGCGCGCGCGCAGCGCGGCCAGCGCCGGGTCCTGCCCGTCAAGCGCCGTCGTGATCGTCATCGTCCGCGCGTCGGGCGTCGCGACGAAACCCGGCGGGCCGGCCAGCATCGTCGCCCAGGGCTGCCCGGCGGCGTCGAGCGCGCCTAGCAGCATCGTCGGCAGCTTGCCGAAGAGCTCGCGATGCTGGTCCGGCATGTGGTCGCGGATCACCTGCGGGCCGATCTCGGCCATGCGCTCGCGCATGCCGACGCGCGCCTGCAGCGTCTGTTCGCCGGGGTGCCAGGACTTGTCCATGGGGAGCCTCCGGCGTCGTTCAGAGCTGGTCGGTGAGCGGGACGAAGCCAGGCAGCGCCTCGATGCGCGCGAGCCAGGCGCGCAGGCGCGGGTAGTCGCTCAGCGACACGCCGCCGATCGGCGCCTGCGAGGTGTAGCCGTAGAACGCGAGGTCGGCCAGCATCGGCCGGTCGGCCACGAGGAAGGCGACGCGGGCGAGCCGGTCCTCGATGAGCGCGAAGAGCCGGTGCCCCAGCGCCAGTGAGGCCGGATCCACCGGCTGGCCGGTCAGCGCGCGGTAGCGCGGCGAGGCCGCGCCCGGGCCGAGCAGGCTCACCGACAGGCTGAACCAGCGCTGCTGCCAGGCGGCCTCGACCGCGTCGCGGGGCAGCCAGCCGGCCTCGGGGGCGTAGCGGGTCGCGAGGTAGACCAGGATCGCGTTGCTCTCCGGCAGCACGAGCTCGCCGTCCTCCAGCACCGGCACCTGCGCCAGCGCGTTCAGCGCGAGGAAGGCCGGCTGGTGCTGGTCGCCGCGGCGCAGGTCGAGGTCGACCACCTCGTAGGGCAGGCCCAGCAGCGACAGCAGCAGCTCGACGCGGTGGCAATGGCCCGACGCGGCCAGGCGGTGCAGGCGCAGCGGGGCGGCCGGGGCGCTCGCGGCGCCGGCGGTCGTGGCCATGGGTGTCGAAGCCGGAGAGCTTGCGGCGAGGGAAGAGGCATTCATCGAGCGGGCTCCATCGTGGATCAGCAAGGCCTCTACCGTATCCATTGCGGCGCGTGACCGGAATGGCTGGAGGAGATCATTGAGAATTGCAGCTGTCGAAATAATGAGCGCCGTTCCGCCCGGACGGCGAATCGCCATGGACCACCTGGAACGCCTGCGCTGCTTCGTCGCCGTCGCCGATACGCAGAGCTTCGCCGGCGCGGCGCGCCGGCTGGCCTGCTCGGCGCCGGCGGCCACCCGCGCGATCGCGGCGCTGGAGCAGCGCCTGGGCGCGCAGCTGTTCCAGCGCAGCACGCGCTCGGTGCGGCTGACCGAGGCCGGTGAGCGCTTCCTCCTCGACTGCCGCCGCATCCTGGGCGACCTCGACGCGTCGGAAGCGGCCGTCGCCGGCGCGCAGGCCGAGCCGGCGGGGCTGCTGGCGCTGACGGCGCCGTCGATGTTCGGGCGCCTGCATGTCGCGCCGCTGGCGGCCGAGTTCCTCCAGCAGTACCCGCGGATGCGGATGAAGCTGCTGCTGGTCGACCGCGTCGTGTCCTTGCTGGACGAGGCCCAGGACCTGGCGGTGCGGATCGCCCACCTGCCGGACTCGGGGCTGACGGCGGTGCCGGTGGGCGCGATGCGGCGGGTGATCGTGGCGTCGCCGGACTACCTCGCCCGGGCCGGCGAGCCGCGGTCGCCGCGTGAGCTGGTGGGGCATCGCATCGTGGCCGGCTACTTCGATGGCCAGGGCATGACGCCCTGGCGCTTCCGCGAGGGATCGCAGGCGCTGACCCCGACGCTGATGGTCAACGACAGCGCGGCCGGCATCGCCGCGGCCGAAGCCGGCGTGGGACTGGCGCGCTGTCAGGTCTACCAGGCGGCGGAGGCGGTGCGGGCCGGGCGGCTGCGCATCGTGCTGGCGGACCACGAGATCCCCGCCGCGCCGGTGCACCTGGTGCACGCCGCCGGCCGGCGCGTGCCCGCGCCACTGCGGCTGCTGATCGACCACATGGCCGCGCGGCTGCGCGACCAGCCGGTGCTGGCCGGCGAAGCTTTCCTGCGCTGAGGTGCCGCCATGAACAAGTGGCCCGTCGGGCCCCTGGGTCGTTCGGTGACGCCACGGCGCCGCGGCGGAGCCGTCGATCAGCCCTTCGCGGTCGCCTTCTTGGCGGCGACCTTCTTGGCGGCCGGCTTGGCGCCGGTCTTGGCGGCGCGCGGCTCGAACTCGAACACCACCTTGCCTTCCTTCTTGTCGTAGCTCAGGAAGGCCTTGAACTTGCGGCGCGTCTTGTTGGAGACGAAGTTCTCCAGCAGGTCCGTCTTGCCGGTGGCCAGGAGCTTGCTCACCTGCTCCGGCTCGACCGGCTGCTGCAGGATGATCTTGCCGCTCTTGAAGTCGCAGGTGACCTTGTCGCCGACCGCGTGCTCGCAGACGTAGTTGCTGCCGAAGTCGAAGACGCGGCCGCCGCACTTGGGGCAATGGCCCAGCGAGGTCTGCCCGCTGAAGTCCACCGGCTCGCCGTTCTCCTCGGCCTTCTTCGCGTCCTCGCCGAAGTCGAACTCCAGCTTCCAGTTGTCGATCTCGGCATCGAAGACCAGCGCCAGCTCGGCCGTGAAGGGCCAGCCCGCCTTGGAGCGGAAGCCCTCCAGCGGCCCGACCTTCTTGTCGCGCAGGAAGGCCTCGACCTCGTGCAGCTCGAAGCTGCGGCCGCCCGGGATCTTGGGGATGGAGAAGCCGCAGCCCTCGCCATCACCGCTCCTGCCGGTGCAGGTGAAGCGGCGGTAGTTCTCCTTGACCACGCCGCCGCACTTCGGACAGGGGGTCTTCAGCGTCGCGTAGTCGCCGGGGATGGTGTCGCGGTCGTACTCCTTGGCCTTGCGCACGACCTTCTCGGTCATCGCGGCGATCTCGGCCATGAAGGCCTCGCGCTTCAGGCGCCCCTTCTCCATCTCGGACAGCTGGAACTCCCAGTTGCCGGTCAGCTCCGGCTTGGTCAGCTCCTCCACGCCCAGGCCGCGCAGCAGCGTCATCAGCTGGAAGGCCTTGGCGGTGGGGATGAGCTCGCGGCCCTCGCGCAGCATGTACTTCTCGGCCAGCAGGCCTTCGATGATCGCGGCGCGCGTGGCCGGCGTGCCCAGGCCCTTTTCGGCCATGGCCTCGCGCAGCTCGTCGTCGTCGACCAGCTTGCCCGCGCCTTCCATCGCCGACAGCAGCGTCGCTTCCGTGTAGCGCGCCGGCGGCTTGGTCACCAGCGCCTTGACGTCGGTGTCCTCGGTGCGCACCACCTCGCCGGTCTTCACCGGCACCAGCATCGCGCCGCTGGTGCCCGGCTCGGCGTTCTCGTCGGTGGCCTCCTTGCCGTAGACCGCCTGCCAGCCCGGCTTGACCAGCACCTTGCCGTTGGTCTGGAACGCATAGGACTTGGCCGCCGTCTTCACCGTCGAGATGCGGGTCGTGACCTGGAACTCGGCCGGCGGGAAGAACACCGCCAGGAAGCGCTTGACGACCATGTCGTAGAGCTTGGCTTCGGCTTCGGTCAGGCTGCGCGGGGGCTGCAGCGTCGGGATGATGGCGAAGTGGTCCGACACCTTGGCGTTGTCGAAGACCTTCTTCGTCGGCTTGATGTAGCCCTTGTCCAGCGCCGTGCGCGCGTGCGGCGCGAGCGCCTGCAGCGGGCCGGGCAGGTCCTCGCTGGCGATCATCTCGGCGGTCTGCTTCGCCACGCCCAGGTAGTCCTCCGGCAGGTAGCGCGAGTCGGTCCGCGGATAGGTCAGCACCTTGTGCTTCTCATACAGCGCCTGCGCCAGGCCCAGCGTCGTCTTGGCCGAGAAGCCGAAGCGCGAGTTGGCCTCGCGCTGCAGCGTGGTCAGGTCGTACAGGCCGGGGCTGGCGGTGGTGCTGGGCTTGGATTCCTCGGTCACCGTGGCGGGCTGGCCCTTGGCGGCGGCCGCGATGGCCTCGGCCTCGGCCTGCGTCCACACGCGGTCGGCGCGCTGCTCGGGGTCCTCGGCGTTCTTCTTGAACGCGGGGTCGAACCACTTGCCCTCGTACTGGCCGGCCTCGGCGTCGAAGGTGCCGCGGATCTCCCAGTAATCGCGGTAGACGTGCTTGCGGATCTTCTCCTCGCGCTCCACGACGATGGACAGCGTCGGCGTCTGCACGCGGCCCACGGTGGTCAGGAAGAAGCCGCCATCGCGCGAGTTGAACGCCGTCATCGCGCGCGTGCCGTTGATGCCCACCAGCCAGTCGGCCTCGGAGCGGCAGCGCGCGGCGTCGGCCAGCGGCAGCATCTGCTGGTCGCTGCGCAGGCGTTCGAAGCCCTCGCGGATCGCCTGCGGCGTCATCGACTGCAGCCACAGCCGGCTCACCGGCTTGGTCACCTGCGCCTTGGCGCTGCCCGCGTACTGGACGATCAGGCGGAAGATCAGTTCCCCTTCGCGCCCCGCGTCACAGGCGTTGATCAGCGAAGTCACGTCCTTGCGCTTGATCAGCTTGACCAGCGCGTTGAGCCGGCCCTTGCTCTTGTCGATCGGGTTCAGGTCGAAGTGGGGCGGGATCACCGGCAGGTGGGCGAAGCTCCACTTGCCGCGCTTGACGTCGAATTCCTCCGGCGCCTTGATCTCCACCAGGTGGCCGACGGCCGAGCTGACGACGTACTCGTCGTTCTCGAAATATTCGTCGTGCTTCTCGAACTTGCCCGACAGCGGGGTCAGCGCCTTGACGATGTCCTGCGCCACCGACGGCTTCTCCGCGATCACCAATGCCTTGCTCATGCGCTTGTTTCTTTCGTCTTCGTTCAGGCGTCCGAAATCCTCGTGAACGCCTGCCTACAATCCGGCCTCGCGCGCGCCCACGCACCTACGTACGTGTGTGCACGCGCGCGCACCCATGAATTCAATGTACCGGACTCGCTCCATGCCGCAACAGCGTCCCGATTCGCAGCTCCCGCCCACCGCTCCGGAGACCGGCGCCGCCGCCGTCCCGGCCGACAAGGCCAGCAAGGGCAAGAAGGCCAGGAAGGCGGAGAAGGCGGAGAAGGCGGAGAAGGCGGAGAAGGCGGAGAAGGCGGAGAAGGCCGGCAAGGGGAAGAAGGCTGACAAGGCGGACAAGTCCGGGAAGGCCGGCAAGCCGGGCAAGCGCAGCGCCCGGATCGAGGTCCGGGCGTCCGGCGTGCATGGCCGCGGCGTCTACGCGGTCGAGCCGCTGAAGGCGGGCGAGAAGCTCATCGAATACAAGGGCGAGCGCATCGACTGGGACGAGGCGCTGCGCCGCCATCCCCACGATCCGTCGCAGCCGGACCATACCTTCTACTTCCACCTCGAGACCGGTGGGGTCATCGACGCCGCCGTCGACGGCAACCGCGCGCGCTGGATCAACCACGCCTGCACCCCCAACTGCGAAGCGCGGGAGAAGAAGGGCCGGGTGTTCATCCACGCATTGACGGACATTTACCCGGGCGAGGAACTGTTCTACGACTATGGTCTGGTGATCGAGGAACGCTATACGCCCAAGCTGAAGAAGCGTTTCGAGTGCCGCTGCGGCACGCCGGGCTGCCGCGGCACGATGCTCGCGCCCAAGGGGCGCTGAGGGCGGATCGGTCTCCCGGCCGGGAAGGTGCCGAGCGGGCGCCGAACGGGCGGCGGGGGGACCCTGTCAGGTCCTACAGCCACCGATTCGTGGTGCCGCTCCCCCGGAAGGGGGGCGTCTCCCTCTAGACTCCGCCCATCCACGACCACCGGACCGACCGGCCCGGGAAGACCAAGACGGGAATCGCAGGATCACATTCGCGGCGATGCAAGAACATCAGAACTGGGGCGCCGAAGCCCTTTGGCAAGACCTGGAGCCGCTGCTGCCGGGGCTCAGCATCGAGGTGCTGGCGCGGGTCGAATCGACCAACGCCACCCTGGTCGAGCGCGTGCGGCGCGATGAAGGCGCCGCGGCCAGCGGCGGCGGCGGCGGTGGTGGCGGCCGGGCGGGCGATCGTCCCTACGGGCGCCGCCAGCACGACCTGCATCCCTGCCTGCTGATCGCCGAGCACCAGACCCATGGCCGCGGTCGCCAGGGCCGCAGCTGGCACAGCACGGCCGGCGCGTCGCTGACCTTCTCGCTGTCGCTGCCGCTGGAGATCGCGGACTGGTCGGGTTTGTCCCTGGTGGTCGGCGCGGCCATCGCCGAGGCGCTCGATCCCGACGGCCGCCGGCTCGGCCTGAAGTGGCCCAACGACCTGTGGCTGGACGAGCGCAAGCTCGGCGGCATCCTGATCGAGACCGTGCCCGCCGGGTCGTCGCGCATGGCGGTGATCGGCGTGGGGCTGAACGTGTCGGACCGCGCCAAGGTGGCCGAGTCGCAGCTCAACACCGGCTTCGCCTGCCTGCAGGAACTGCTGCCCGACATCACCCCGCCGCAGGCGCTGGCGCGGCTGGCGCCGGTGCTGGTGAAGGCGCTGGCGGCCTTCCCGCGCGAGGGCTTCGGTGCCTGGCGCGAGCGCTTCGCGGCGCGCGACCTGCTGCAGGGCAAGGCGATCACCGCCGGGGCGCTCGAAGGCACCGGGGCCGGCGTGAACGAACGCGGCGAACTGCTGATCGACACCGCCCAGGGCCGCCAGACGGTCAGCGGCGGCGAGGTGAGCGTGCGACTCGGCGGCGCGTCCGCCGGCGCGCAGGGGTAAGCCGCGATGCTGCGCGCCGCGGTCGTCCTGCTGTTCGTCGCCAATGTGCTGGTGTTCGCGTGGAACAAGGGCTGGGTCGGCGGGGCGGCCGCCACCGCGCCGCGGCTGGAGCAGCAGGTCAATCCGCAGCGCCTGTCGCTGCTCAACCAGCAGGCGGTGACGCAGCTGGCCACGCGCACCTGCGTCGAGCTCGGACCGCTGATCGGCGACGAGCTGCTCAAGCGCGCGAACGCGACGCTGGCCTCGGCCGGCGTGCCTGGCGCGGCGATCGAGTCGCGCGTGGTCGACACCGGCGGCGTGTGGGCGCTGGCCACGATCAAGATGCCCAGCAAGGACTTCCGCGAGCGCAAGGAAGAGACCTACCGCAATGCCCGGATCGCCTTCGAGCCGCTGCAGGGCTTCCCCGACGAGCAGCCGACGCTGGTGCTGAGCAAGCACGACAGCGAGGCGGCGGCGCAGGCGGCGCTCGACGCGATGACCCGTCGCAACTACAAGGGCCTGCGCGTGCTGCGGCTGCAGGAGCCGCTGCGGCAGACGACGCTGCGCCTGGCGCGCCTGGATGGCGTGCAGATCGGCAAGCTGAACGCGCTGTCCAACCCGCCCTGGGGCGAGAAGCGCAAGGACTGCGCCGCCGAGGCGCCGACGGCGGCCTCCGAGGCCAGCGCCGCCGGGTCAGGCGCCAGCGCCACCAACGGAGCCGGTTCGGGCGCCGCCGCGCGTTGAGGCCCTCAGGACCTTTAGGGCTTTTAGGGCGTTGAGGGCCCTTTGACGCCAGCCCTCGGCCAGCGCAGCGCCACGATCGCCAGCACCAGCGCGGCCAGCCAGAAGGCGCTCATCGCGCCACCGCCGCCACCACCGCCCGACGAGGGTTCGGTCGGCGTCGTGGGCGTCGTGGGCGTATTGGTCGTCGGCGCGACCGCGGCGACCGCGGCATTCGCGTCCAGCATGCCGGCGCCGCAGGTGCTGGTCGTGCAGTTGCACTCGAGCTGCGGCTGCGCGCTGTTGCCGGCCACGCATTGCGCGACGCCGCTCGCCGTCGGGAACGCGCGGGCCGAGCTCTGCAGCGCCGCCTTGATCTGCGCCGGCGTCAGCGCCGGATTGCTCGACAGCATCAGCGCGATGGTGGCGCTGACCAGCGGCGTCGAGAAGCTGGTGCCCGTGCCGATGTAGTTGAACGCGCCGCTGCCCGCCACCGGCGTCGTCGTGCCGACGTTGCTGGTCGACAGGATGGGATACAGGCAGGTGCTGCCGGCGGTGGTGTTGACGCAGTTGCCGCCGGGCGCGCTGATCGTCACCTGCGGGCCGAGGTTGGAGAACCCGACCTTGGTGCCCACATGCCGCAGGCCGGCCACCGCGATGACGTTGTTGCAGTTGGCCGGCGTGCCGACGGCGATGCCGCCTTCCTTGGTCGGGTCGTCGTTCTCGACGCCGTTGCCCGCCGCCACCACGACCGTCGCGCCCGCGTTGTAGGCAGCGTTGATCGCGTCCTGGTAGGTCGAGCCACAGCTGCCGTCGCCGCCCAGGCTCAGGTTGATCACCTTGGCCTTGTTGGGATTCGTCGGCAGGCCCGGCACGTCCACGCCGGCCGCCCACCGCATGCCCGCGGCGATGTCGGAGGCCCAGCCGCCGCACTTGCCCAGCACCCGCACCGGCAGGATCTTCGCGTTGTAGGCCAGGCCGGCCATGCCCTGGCCGTTGTTGGTGAGCGCCGCGATCAGGCCCGATACCCGCGTGCCGTGCCAGGAACTGTTGCCGATGTCGTCGGACGTGCAGGTGCTGCCCAGCGCGCCCGAGTCGATGTCGGCCTGGCTGACCCAGTCGCCGGGATCGCTCGCATCGCTGTCGGCGCCGTTGCCGTCGTTGGCGGCGGCGATCTGGGTGGAGGTCGCCGTGCCGCCCTGGTTGTAGCCCACCAGGTCATAGCCGCCGACGAACTGGCCGCTCAGGTCGGGATGATCGAAGCGCACGCCGGTGTCCAGCACCGCGACGACGACGCCGGTGCCGGTCGCCCGGTCCCAGGCCGCAGGCGCGTTGATCGAGGAGACCACCGTCGCGTCCGGCGCCTTCAGGTACCACTGGCCGGCGGTGACGCCCGCCGAGGCGGCGGTGGCGTACAGCGGATCGTTGGGCACCGAGAAATGCCGCCACCAGCGGTCGACCTCGACCGACTCGACCTCGGTGTCCTGGGCCAGCCGGCGCGCCAGCTCGGCCGAGCTCATGCCGCTGGCGGTGTAGACGTGGGTGCGGCTGTCCAGGCTGAGGCGGGCATGCAGGGACGCGGCATGGCGCAGCCCCAGCGTCGTGCCGCGGACCTGGGCGACGTCCCGGGCCTCGGAGGCCGTCACCCGCGTCGCCAGCGGGCGCGCCTTCACCGCGTCGGCCTGGGCCTTGAAGCGCACGATCACCCGGGCGAAATCGGGCTGCTGGTCGGGGCGGACCGCCGTCCCGGTCACCGCGCTGGCGCCGCCAGCTCCGAACAACCCGAACACGGCCACGGCAGCGGCCAGGCGCTTGGGCAAAGACAGCACGGACATGCGACGGCTCCACAAAACTGGGCTAACCAGTTTAGGGTGGCCATCACCGAGAAATCACTAATCCCCTGACACATTCGCAGCAGAGCATTACCGATGGGGGATTTCTCACGCCAGATCGCGCCAGCGCCGAGGGTGCTTGTGACGGTTCGTATCGGGGATGCGAACGACGTTGCGCAAAAGAAAAGCCCCGCCGGGGCGGGGCTTCGGGGCAAAGCCAGGATCGCTTACTTGGCGACGACCTTGACCATCTCCAGCACCTTGTTCGAGTAGCCCCACTCGTTGTCGTACCAGGACACCAGCTTGACGAAGGTGCCGTCCAGGGCGATGCCGGCTTCGGCGTCGAAGATCGAGGTGCGCGGGTCGCCGCGGAAGTCGGTGGCGACCACCTTGTCCTCGGTGTAGCCCAGCACGCCCTTCAGGGCGCCTTCGCTCTGGGCCTTCATCTCGGCGCAGATCTCCTTGTAGGAGGCCTCGTTGTTGAGCTCGACGGTCAGGTCGACGACCGAGACGTCGGAGGTCGGCACGCGGAAGGACATGCCGGTCAGCTTCTTGTTGAGCTCGGGGATCACCACGCCCACGGCCTTGGCGGCGCCGGTGGAGCTGGGGATGATGTTCTCGAGGATGCCGCGGCCGCCGCGCCAGTCCTTGTTGGACGGGCCGTCGACGGTCTTCTGCGTGGCGGTGGTGGCGTGCACGGTGGTCATCAGGCCGCGCTTGATGCCCCACTTGTCGTTCAGCACCTTGGCCAGCGGGGCCAGGCAGTTGGTGGTGCAGCTGGCGTTGGAGATGATGGCCTGGCCGGCGTAGGTCGTGTGGTTGACGCCGTAGACGAACATCGGCGTGTCGTCCTTGGACGGGGCCGACATGATGACCTTCTTGGCACCGGCGGCCAGGTGCTTCTCGCCGGTTTCCTTGGTCAGGAACAGGCCGGTGGCCTCGACGACGATGTCGGCGCCGACCTCGTTCCACTTCAGCTCGGCGGGATCCTTGACCTGGGTCAGGCGGATGCGCTGGCCGTTGACGATCAGGGTGTTGCCGTCGACCGCCACATCGCCGTCGAAGCGGCCGTGCACGCTGTCGTACTTCAGCATGTAGGCCAGGTAGTCCGGCTCCAGCAGGTCGTTGATGCCGACGATCTGGATGTCCTTGAAGTTCGCCACAGCGGCGCGGAACACCATGCGGCCGATGCGACCGAAGCCGTTGATACCGATCTTGATGGTCATGAGGAAAGTCTCCTGCGAGTGAAATGAATCGATGACGTCATGGGCGCGTCGCCCAGCCAGTGGACGTCGTGCCGCGGAGGTGTTCGGTCGGTGCATCCGCGAGGCCCGGCACGAGGACCGGGCGCGGGCGCCGGAAACGCACGATTTGAACAGATCGGCGCGCCCACTCGTTTCGAACGGGTTACCGGGTTTCACCGCGCGGAACCGCGCGGTTACATCACGGCGCCAGGGGCGCGGCGGCCGCCGTCGTGGCCGGCTGCAGGCGCAGCGTGCCGCAGGCGACCTTGATCTTGACCATGCGGCCCAGCAGGTGCTCGAAGCGATCCGGCGTCAGGTCCATCTCCAGGCCGGCCAGCCAGGCCAGGAACTCGGCGCGGTTGGGGTCGCGCTCGGTACCGATCTCGCCGACGCGGTTGGCCAGCGCCGGCTTGCCCAGCGTCCAGGCGACGGTGAACGGGCAGTTCATCGTGTTGAAGTCGAACTCGGCCTGTTGCTGGCGGATGCCCTTGATGTTGGACAGGAACTCGCCCAGCGTGACCTCGTCCTTGAAGCTGGCGCGGCCGGCGTCGTGCTTGCGGTAGATGAAGTGCTGGACGAAGCTCATCGGCCGGTCCTCGGCCGAGAGGCAGGGCAGGCGGTAGCTGCGGGCGCGGTCGAGGATCGCGTCCTGCGTGTTGCCGCTGGTGGAGGCGTACAGGGCCTGGACCTCGGGCGGCTGGTCCGGGGCGGTGAAGGTCATGCGGACCATCACGTTGCCGACGGTCTTCTGGTCGAAGCGCGAGGCATTGACCTGCAGCTGGTCGTCCGGCGTGCGCAGGCAGGCGCGTAGCGCGCGGGCGCGGTCGGTGTCCTGGAGCTCGACCGGCTGGGACCAGCGCACCGGCACCGGCTCCCGCAGGCGGAAGACGAAGGTCTGCACCGCGCGCACCGTGCCGCGGGCGGCGGCCTGGCAGGGCAGGCGGTAGGCGGCGACGCGCTCGCGCACCGCGTTGACGAAGCGCTCGTCGGCGAAGCGGGCGAGGACCTCGACCTCCGGCGGCCGGTCCGGCGCCGTGAACGCCAGGCCGACGCGCACGGTGCCGTCCAACTGCAGGCGGCGCGCCTCGGCGGGGTACTCGAGCGGGGCCTCGGGCTGCTGCAGGCAGCGCAGCGGGCTGGTGGCCGGGTCGACGGGAAGCGGCGAGATGTCGTTCTGCTGGGCCCGTGCCGGCCCGTGCGCGATCAAGGCGGCGAGCAGGCCGTGCAGGGCCGTGGCGGCCAGACGAGATCGAGTCATGGGAGTCCTCCGTGTTGTCCTGTCCCTGGGCCCGCGCGCCGGCTCGTGGGGCGGGTCGCTGGCGGGCGCGGGCAGTCTAGGCGCGGCGGCGTGAAGCGGCCGTCAGGAAACAGGGGACTCGGCGGCCTCCGATGGGTGGAAACGACAAAGGGGTGCCAGAGGCACCCCTTCGAGGGAGACGACGGGACCCACTTGGGCCCGGGGCGCCGATCAGCCCTTCAGCCGGGCCTTGCCGAGCACCACCTTGACGGTGTCGGCGACGTTCTCCGGCGTGAAGCCGAAGTGCTTGAACAGCACGTTGGCCGGGGCCGATTCGCCGTAGGTGTCCAGGCCGACCACGGCCGAGACGCCGTACTTCCACCACAGGTCGGTCACGCCAGCCTCGATGGCCACGCGCGGCAGGCCGTCCGGCAGCACGCTCTGCTTGTACTTGGCGTCCTGGCGGTCGAAGAGGCTGGTGCAAGGCATCGAAACCACGCGCACCGGGATGCCGGCCACGGCCAGCTGCTGCTGCGCCGCGATGGCCAGCTGCACTTCCGAGCCGGTGGCGATCAGCACCGCCTGCGCCTTCTTCTTCAGGCCGATGTCGGCCGGTTCGCTCAGCACGTAGCCGCCGCTGGTGATGGCGTCGACGGCCTCGCCCGACTTCTTCAGGTAGACCAGGTTCTGGCGGCTCAGCGCCAGCGCGCTCGGGCGCTGGGCGTTGGCCAGGGCCATGGTCCAGGCGACGGCCGTTTCCGCCGTGTCGGCCGGACGCCAGACGTCCAGGCCGGGGATCAGGCGCAGGCTGGACACATGCTCGACGGACTGGTGCGTCGGGCCGTCCTCGCCCAGGCCGATGGAGTCGTGCGTGAACACGTGGATCACGCGCAGCTTCATCAGCGCGGCCATGCGGATGGCGTTGCGGCTGTAGTCGCTGAAGGTCAGGAAGGTGCCGCCGTAAGGGATGAAGCCGCCGTGCAGCGCGACGCCGTTCATGATCGCGGCCATGCCGAACTCGCGCACGCCGTAGTTGATGTGGCGGCCGCCGTTGGAGCTGCCGTCGGCTTCCAGGCGGAAGGCGGGCGTGCTCTTGGTGTTGGTCAGGTTGGAGCCGGTCAGGTCGGCCGAGCCGCCCAGCAGCTCGGGCAGCGCGGCGGTGAAGGCTTCCAGCGCCAGCTGGCTGGCCTTGCGGGAGGCGACGGTTTCGGCCTTGTCGTGCGCGCCGATGACGGCCTGCGCCGCGACGTCGGCGAAGTTGGGCGGCAGCACGCCGGCGATGCGGCGCGAGAACTCGGCGGCCAGCTCGGGGAAGGCGGTGGCATAGGCCTCGAACTTGTCGTCCCAGGCGGTTTCCACCGCGGTGCCGGCGGCCTTGGCGTCCCAGTCGGCGTAGACCTCGGCGGGCAGCACGAAGGGCTCGTGCGACCAGCCCAGCACCTCGCGGGTCAGCTTGATTTCCTCGGCGCCGAGCGGCTCGCCGTGGGCCTTGGAGGTGTTGGCGCGGTTCGGGCTGCCCTTGCCGATGTGGGTCTTGGCGATGATCAGCGAGGGCTTGTCCTTGCTGGTCTTGGCCAGCGCGATGGCGGCGTCGACCGCGTCCACGTCATGGCCGTCGACGGGGCCGACGACGTTCCAGCCGTAGGCCTCGAAGCGCTTGGCGGTGTCGTCGCCGAACCAGGGGCCGACCTGGCCGTCGATGGAGATGCCGTTGTCGTCGTAGATCGCGATCAGCTTGTTCAGCTTCCACGAGCCGGCCAGCGAGCAGGCTTCATGGCTGATGCCTTCCATCAGGCAGCCGTCGCCCAGGAACGCGTAGGTGTGGTGGTCGACGATGGTGTGGCCGTCGCGGTTGAATTCCTTGGCCAGCTGCTTTTCCGCGAGCGCCAGGCCGACGGCGTTGGTGATGCCCTGGCCGAGGGGGCCGGTGGTGGTCTCCACCCCCGGGGTGATGCCCACTTCCGGGTGGCCCGGCGTCTTGGAGTGCATCTGGCGGAAGGCCTTGAGTTCCGCGATCGGCAGGTCGTAGCCGGTCAGGTGCAGCAGCGCGTAGATCAGCATCGAGCCGTGGCCGTTGGACAGCACGAAGCGGTCGCGGTCAGGCCACAGCGGGTTGGCCGGGTTGTGGCGCAGGTGGCGCTTCCACAGCGCGACAGCGATCTCGGCCATGCCCATCGGGGCGCCCGGGTGACCGGAGTTGGCCTGCTGGACAGCGTCCATCGCCAGGGCACGGATGGCGTTGGCCATCTGGGTGGTGTTCGGGGTGGAAGCGGCAGCTGCGGCGGTGTCGGCCATGGTGGGGTCTCGGCGGGGTGAAGGGCAAACCCGGCATTCTAGTGACCCGCCGCGGAGCCGCTTTGGGCGCTCCGCGTTGTTGCGAATCCTCGCCATAGCCGCGCTATGGCTCCGGTTCGCGCCTAGCGGAGCATCCCAAAGCGACTCCGCGGCGGGTCACTAGAGGGGAGCGCTTTAAACTCGCCGGCTAATTTTTCTGGTGAATCGATGCGAGCCATGATCCTCGCGGCCGGGCGCGGCGAGCGCATGCGGCCGTTGACCGACCACACGCCCAAGCCGCTGCTGAAAGTGCGCGGCAAGCCGTTGATCGAATGGCACATCGAGGCCTTCGCCCGCGCCGGCATCCGCGACATCGTCATCAACACCGCCTGGCTGCACGAGCAGTTCGAGGCGACGCTCGGCAACGGCGCGCGCTGGGGCCTGCGGCTGCATTACAGCCATGAAGGCGCGCGCTACGGCCGCGCACTCGAGACCGGCGGCGGCATCGCGACGGCACTGGACCCGCTGTGCGCCGACGGCGGCGAGGCCTTCTGGGCAGTCTCGGCCGACATCTTCATCCCCGACTTCGTCTTCGATCCGGCCCAGGCCGCGGCCTTCGCCGAGAGCCCGCTGCTGGCGCACCTGTGGTTCGTGCCGAAGCAGCCGCGCCATCCGACCGGAGACTTCGGCATCGACGCGGCCGGCTTCGCGACGATCGACGGCAACCTCGAGGTCTACAGCAACATCGGCCTCTACAAGCGCGCCTTCTTCGACGGCGTGCAGCCAGGAGAGCACCAGCGCATCCGCGTCAGCCTGGACCGCGCGATCCAGGCGCGCGCGGTGACCGCGGAGCTCTACACCGGGCCCTGGGCGAACGTGGGTTCGCCGGATCAGTTGGAAGAACTCAATGGGAAATGAGCCCGTTCGCTTCGAAGGCGAAATCACTTGGCCCGAATATCGCCATGTCCGGCGCCGCCTGTTGCCGTGGTGGGGCCGGCCAGCATTCATCTGGACGATCGCGTTTCCGGTCCTGATGTTCTGGAACATCGACATCGACGCCGCCCGCAACGATCCAGGCGAATTCGTATTCCAGCTCTTGCCTATGGGACTGTTGCTGCTGATCGCCGCCTGGGCGATCAAGGCGGTCGAGCGTTGGCAGTGGAAGTCCCACCTCAAGCTGCAAGGCCGGACCAGCGGAGAGGTCGGGACCGCCGGCCTGCGATTGAAGACTGAGTTTGTGACCGCCGAGCTGCCGTGGACCAAGATCACGGGATACAAGATCGATGATCAACTGGTCCTGCTTTATTACACGCCGCTGTGCGCGTACTTTCTCCCGCGAAGCTTTTTCGCCGATGAGACTTCGTGGAAAGCGCTTCAGGCCGTGGTGAAGCGACACGCGAACGCGACGACAGCTCGCTGATCCGCCCCGCCACGGCGGTCCCCAGGCATTCAGGAACACGCGGCCCTCACCTCGGTGAGGGCCGGCGCTCAGCGCGCGTTCGCCACCGGCCGACCGGCCCAGCGCTCGCACTGCTGGCGCACCAGCTCGTTGAGCAACTGCTCCTTCTCCACCACGCCGCGCGCCCAGGTCGCGTCGTTGCCCTGCCAGCGCATCTCCTCGCGCACGTAGCGCAGCGCCGGCTCGGCCTTCAGCGCCACCGCGTGCGGCTCCAGCGCATGCAGCGTGACGTTCAGGTCCTCGCGCAGGCTGCGGTGCTCGCCGCTCTTCGGGTCGACGAAGGTGCCGTCCAATCCGAAGCGGCAGGCCTGGAAACGGTTGAAGGTGTAGGGCAGGTAGTCGTCCTCATGCAGCGCGAAGGGGTGATCGTGCGAGATCCACCGCGCCAGGCACTGGATCAGCGCTGCCAGCGCCGAGGCCTTCTCGATCGTCAGCGGCGTGTCGAGCACCCGCACCTCGATCGTCCCGTACTCGGGCTTGGGCCGGATGTCCCAGTAGAAGTCCTTCATGCTCTTCACGACGCCGGTGTGCGTCATCTTCTCGAAGAACACCAGGAAGTCGTCCCAGGTCAGCACGAAGGGCGCGCGCCCCGACAGCGGGAACGCGAACACGGAGTTCAGCCGCGCCGAATGGAAACCGGTGTCGTTGCCCTGCACGTAGGGCGAGGACGCGGACAGCGCGATCAGGTGCGGGATGAAGCGCGAGAGTCCGTGCAGCAGCCGCAGCGCGTGGTCCGGCCCCTCGCAGCCGATGTGCACGTGCTGGCCGAAGACGGTGAACTGCTTGCTCAGGTAGCCGTAGAGCGAGGAGATCTCCTGGAAGCGCGGCTTGTCGAAGATGCGCTGCTTGCTCCAGTGCTGGTAGGGATGCGTGCCGCCGCCCGACAGGCCGAGGTTGAGCTTGTCGGCGCTGCGCACCAGCGCGTCGCGGGTGATCGTCAGCTGCTCCAGCACCTGCTCGTAGTTCGTGCAGACGTTGGTGCAGAGCTCGATCATCGAGTCGGTGATCTCCGGCGTGACATCGCCGGGCAGGGTCTCGCCCTTCATCACGCGCAGCAGGTCCTTGGACCCCGGCATCAGGTCGTAGTCGTGACGGTTGACGATCTGGAGCTCCAGCTCCACGCCCATCGTCAAGGGCTTGGATGTGGCGAATGGTTCGAGGCTCATCGCTTCGCAGCCTCCTTCACAGGGGTTTCAGGGTGATGCTCGCCGGCCAGGCGCAGGCCCCATTGCACGGCGATCGGTCCGACCAGCTCCATGAGCGCGATCGTCGACAGGATGACCGGCGCCAGCAGCGCGGCGGTCTGCGGGTGATGCAGCTGCACCTCGCTGAACAGCACCAGCATCGTGCCCGACACCGGGCTCAGGCACACCGCCAGCGCGACACCCTGGCGGGTGTCGATGCCGCTCAGCCGCGCCATGCCGGTCAGGGCGATCGCCTTAGCCACCAGGCGCAGCAGCAGCAGGGCCAGCGCCAGCACCGCACCCGCGGCCAGCGCCTGCAGCGTCCAGGCGGAACCGACCGCCACGAACAGCATCAGCACCAGCACGCCGCCCGCCGTGCCGAAGTGGCGCGGCCAGACCCAGGGGCGCTCGGTGGTGTTGCGCAGGATCATGCCGGCCAGCAGCGGCACCAGCAGCGTGGACAGATTCAGCACCCGCGCCACGCTCAGCGCCACCAGCACCAGGCCCAGCAGCATCAGCACCGAGTTCTCGTTGCGCAGGTCCAGTCGCCGCATCAGGCCCGCCGTCAGCCGCGCCAGCAGCGCCGCGACGATCACTGACCCGACGAAGGCATACAGCGGCTGCGCGACGGCCTCGAGCCAGTCGCCCTTCTGGTCCAGCGCCAGCCAGCCCAGCAGCAGCTTGTGCGCGAGCACGCCGTAGATGGTGTTCAACGAGGTCAGCGCCAGCATGCGTTCGCTGACCTGGCCGGCCGCGCGCAGCTCGGCGCCGACGCGGCCGACGACCGCGGCGCTCGAGGCCATCGTCAGCACCGCGCAGCTGATGGACACCAGCGGGCTCACGCCCAGCAGCGTCAGGCCGTAGCCGACGACGACGAAGCTGACCACGGCCTCGGCCGCGCTGGCGCCGAGCAGCGCCTTGTTGTTACGCAGCCAGCGCAGGTTCACGCGCGAGCCCATCTCGAACAGCAGCAGCGCGAGCGCTAAATCGACCACGAGCCGCAAGCGCGCGTCCAGCGCGCCGTTGGCGAAGATGCCATGGCCCAGCGCCGCCAGGATCATGCCGACGACGCTGTAGCCGACGACGCGCGGCAGGCCCAGGCGGCGGTTCACGAATTCGCCGAGCACGCCGGCGGCCACCATGGTCAGCGAGGCCCAGAACAGCCAGTCCGGGCGCGGCGGCCAGGCGCTGAACTGCAGGAAGTTCGCAAGGTCGTTCATCAAAACGAAGGTTCTCCTCGATTCGTGGACGGCGGCCAATCCGGCCGGGGGAAGCCCCCGATCATCGGGCCATTCCGGTCGCCATGGAGCGAAGCCGGGGCAGGCGCTGGCAGCCTTTACTTGTCGGCTTTACCGATTGCCGGTCATCGGCACTCGGCGGGAGCGCCATTTGCCACGCTCGTGCCGTTCTCATCCAGCGCTCGGCAATTGGCGGGTCCGCCCTTGGGGGACCAGCGTGGCCGAGCGTCCAGGGTCAGGACTTGCCGGCGTCGATCGGCCGCGCGACGGCGGCTCCGGCATCGGCCGGCGGCGAAGAGCGCACGACCTTCAGGTCGCCGCTGGCCAGCCAGTCTGCCATCGATCCGCGCGAACGCTGGCGCAATGCGCCCTCGAGGTCCGTCACGCCCCCCGCGACACCGCCCGCGACGTCGACACCATGAACGGCCCCGGCGATGCCGGTCACGCCTTCCCAGCCGTTGCGCCCGGCCCGCTTGACCGCATACAGCGCCTCGTCGGCCAGGGCCACCGTCGCGGCCCAGTCCAGCGCGCGCGGCAGCGCCGGCGACAGCGGGAAGGCCGCGAAGCCGACCGAGCAGGTGACGTCCACCTGTCGGCCCTCGCCGAGCTCGAAGGGCGCGCCGCTGACCTGCAGCCGCGCGCGCTCCGCGAGCTCGGCCGCATGCCGGCGGGAGGTGCCGCGCGCCACGATCAGGAACTCCTCGCCGCCCCAGCGGACCAGGTAGTCGGCCTCGCGGAACACGGCGGTCAGGCGGCCGCGCATCTGCTGCAGGACCGTGTCGCCCGCCGCGTGGCCGAGACGGTCGTTGAGCGCCTTGAAGAAGTCGAGGTCGAGCAGGAAGAAGATCAGGTCGCCATCGTCGGGCGGCGCATAGCCGTCGTCGCGCGCCTGCTCGTGACGACGCACCGCGAGCGCCACGTCGGCCTCGATGTGCTGCGTCAGGAAGCGCCGGTTGCGCAGGCCGGTGAGCGGATCCGACAGGCTGGACTCTTCCAGCGCCACGCTCTTGGCCTGCAGGTCGGCGGAGAGCCGTTCCAGCTCCGCGGTGCGGGCCTTCACCTTGATCTCCAGCGCCAGCTGCGAGCGCCGCAGGTAGGCCGTGCGCAGCGCCACCAGCGCATAGACCAGCGCGATCAGCGCCGCGCCGCCGAGCGTGCGGGCCCACCAGGTCTGCCACCAGTCCGGCAGCACGCGCACCGGGATGCTGAGCTCCAGCGGGCTCCAGACACCGTTGCGGTTGGTGCCGCGCACCCGCAGCCGGTAGCGGCCGGGATCGAGGTTGGTGTAGACCGCCACGCGCAGGTCGGCGCCGGTGCTGATCCATTCCGGATCGAAGCCCTCGAGCTGATAGGCGTAGCGGTTGCGCTGCGGCTCGCTGAAGTCGAGCGCGGCGAACTCGACGCTGAAGCTGCGGTTGCTCGCGGTCAGGGTCAGTCCTTCCTCCGGCAGGCGGCCCGCGCCCAGGCGCTGGCCGTCGACCCGCAACTCGGTCGCGACCAGCGCCGGCTGGTAGGTCCAGGCCTCGAAGCGCTCCGGCGTCACCACCAGCACGCCCTTGCTGCCCCCGAAGAGCAGGCGCCCGTCGCGCGTCTTCAGGTAGGCGCGGAACCAGCCGGTGCCGATGTCGACGCCATCCGCGCTGGTCAGCTCGTAGTAGCTGTCCTTGGCCGGGTCGTAGACGAAGCTCTGCGTCCAGATGCGGCCGTCGCGGTCCTCGAGCAGGTTGGCGCCGAAGGCCCGGCCGATCACGCCGTGTTTCTCGCTGATGCGCTCGAACGCCGCCTCGCGGCCGTCCCAGCGCGCCAGCAGGTGCAGGCCGGACGCGGTGTCCACCCACAGGCGCTGCCGCGAATCGACCAGCAGGCCGACGATGGAGTGATGGCTCAGGTCGTGCCCCGGCTGGGCGCGCACCGCGATCAGTTCCCTGGCGCCCGGCGCGAACCGGTACAGCCCCTTCTCGGTGCCGACCCACAGGCCGCCGTCGGCGGTCTCGGACAGGGCGTTGACGTCGCCCGTCAGCGGCTGGCCGCCGTCCTGGCGCAGGCGCTCCGGCGCGGCCTGCGGGCCGGCGTCCGGCGGCAGCCGATAGAGCCCGTCCTGCGTGCCGATCCAGAGCGTGCCGTCGCGGCCCGCCAGAAGCCGCCGCGCGCGACCGGTGCCGGCCTGGATGACGCGCAGCAGCTGGCGGTCGCGGGTGTACTGGTGCAGGCCGCCGTCGCTGCCCAGCCAGACGCTGCCGTCCTTCATCTGGACCAGGCTGGAGATGCGTCCGCCCGACAACCCGCCGCGCTGGCCGGGCGCGGGTCGCAGCGTCGCGATCGAGCGCAGCTGCTCGTCGAGCACCGTCACGCCGCTTTCGTTGCTGCCCAGCCAGATCTCGCCGGTGTCGAGCTGCACCATCGCGCGCGTGCTCGGGTCGACCAACTGCGGCAGCTGGCCCGGGTCGCGGCCGCGCACCCAGGTGCTGGTGTTGGCCGGGTTGTGGCGCTGCAGGCCGCCGCCGTAGCCGCCGGTCCAGATCCAGCCGGCGCGGTCGCGCATCAGCGCGCGGACCTCGTTGCCGCCCAGGCTGTCGCGATTGAGCGGATCGTGCTTCATCACCCGCAGCAGTGCGCCGTCGGCCGTCGCGCGCAACTCCAGCCCGCCGTTGCGGCCCAGCCAGACATGCCGTTCATCCACCGCGACGAAGCTGTTCACCGAGCCGTGGATGGCGTCCTCGGCGCGCTCGAGCATCCGGCCCTCGCCGGTCTTCGGATCGATCAGCGCGAGGTCGCCCTGCTGGGTGCCGGCCCAGAGCCGGCCGTCGGGCGCCTCGAACAGGCTGAGCACGATCTTGCCGGCCAGGCCGGGACGGCCCGGCGTCGAGAACACCGGCTCGAAGGCGTCGGCGCCGGCGCGCTTGCGCGCCAGGCCGCGCCAGGTGCCGACCCACAAGGAGCCCTCGCGGTCGATCGCCAGTGACTGGACCCGGTCGTCGGGCAGGCTGCCGGCCTGCCGGGGCTGGTGGCGGAAGTGCTGGAAGCGGCCCTCGACCGGGTCGTAACGGTCCAGGCCGTGGCCGATCGTGCCGATCCACAGCTGCCCGTCGCGGTCCTCGGCCAGCGCGCGGATCGTGCCGGCCGACACCGCGCCCTGCGGCTGCTGCGGGCTGGCGTCGGAGCGGAACAGCGAGAGCTTCTCGCTCTGCGGGTCGTAGGCGGCCAGGCCGTCGGCCTCGGTGCCGATCCACAGGCGGCCGTCGCGCGCCACCAGCAGGCAGCGGATGAAGCCCAGGCTGCGGGCGGACCGCACGCCGTTCTCCAGCGGCGCGCCGGGCTGGCGGAAGTGGTAGCCGTCGAAGCGCACCAGGCCGGCGCCGGTGCCGATCCACAGGAAGCCGGCGCGGTCCTGCGCCAGCGCGGAGATCACGTTGAGCGGCACCGGGGCGTCGATGCCGACGGTCTCGAAGCGCGGCTCGGCCAGCAGCGGCACCGCCGCCGGCGCGGCCCGTTCCGGCAGGGGGGCGTCCGGCAGCGCCGCGACGCCGCCCGGCGCGACGGCCAGGGCCAGCGCGACGGCGGCGCACAGGCTCGGCAGCAGGGGCAGGGCACGTCGTCGCAGCATCGCCGGGGATGCTAGCGGCGCCCTTCTCCGCGGTTGCGGCAGCGGCGCGACAGACGAGCCCCGTCAATGGGGGGCTTGGCGGGCGGTGTGCGGATAAACCCCGACGACGGCGCGCCGCGGTGCGGCGGGCACGCCTGGCGAGGCGGCATGGGCCTACTTCGCCAGCGGGAGCGTGATGGCGTCGATGCGCGCGAGGATCTCCGGCGTGAGCCGCGGCGTGACGGCCAGCGCGCCGAGGTTGTCCTGCAGTTGCGAGAGCCGGCTCGCGCCCAGGATCACCGTGGAGACCCGCGGGTTGCGGTTGATCCAGGCGATGGCCAGCTGCGCCAGCGTGCAGCCGAGTTCCTGCGCGATCGTGGCCAGCTCGCCGACGGCGGCATTGCGCTGCGGCTCCTGCAGCTGCTCGCGCAGCCAGGACATGCTCTCCATCGCGCCGCGGCTGCCCGCCGGGATGCCGTCGCGGTACTTGCCCGTCAGCAGGCCCGATGCCAGCGGGCTCCAGGTCGTCAGGCCCAGGCCGATGTCCTCGTACAGGCGGGCGTATTCCTTCTCGACGCGCTGGCGGTGGAACAGGTGGTACTGGGGCTGCTCCATCACCGGCTTGTGCAGGTGGTGGCGCTCGGCGATCTCCCAGGCGGCGCGGATCTCGTCGGCGCTCCATTCGCTGGTGCCCCAGTACAGCGCCTTGCCCTGCGTGATCATGTCGCTCATCGCGCGCACCGTCTCCTCGATGGGCGTGTGCGGATCGGGGCGGTGGCAGTAGACCAGGTCGATCTCGTCCAGGCCGAAGCGCTTGAGCGAGCCATCGATGGCCTGCATCAGGTACTTGCGGTTCAGCGTGTCCTTGTAGTTGACGGTCGTGCCCGACTTGTCGATGCCCCAGTAGAACTTGGTCGAGACGACGTAGGTGTGGCGGCCCCAGCCCAGCTGGCGCAAGGCCTGACCCATGATCTCCTCGCTCTTGCCCAGCGCGTAGGCCTCGGCGTTGTCGAAGAAGTTGATGCCGGCGTCGCGCGCGGCGGCCAGCATCTCGACGGCCGAGCCGGTGTCGACCTGGTTGTGATACGTCACCCAGGAGCCCAGGGACAGTTCGGACACCTGCAGGCCGCTGCGGCCGAGTCGACGGTATTGCATGCGCTTCTCCTCGTGCGTGGTTCGGGTCGGGGCGCAAGGGTAGCGGACGCACCGCGGGCTGGCCGCGCGGCATGCCGAATGCCCCGGAGGGCGGGGACGGCTTGTGCGAGAGGCGGCACCGACCATGACCAAGACACCCCTGCTCAACTGGATCAAGAAGGACGAGGCCGCCGCGCCGGCGGAGACCGTCGACCACGCCCGCCGCCACCTGGTGCGCGGCGCGCTGGCCGCCGGCGCGCTGGCCGGGCTGCCGCTGGCCGGCTGCGGCGGCGATGGCGGGGACGACGGCGGCCCGCGCGTCGCGGTCGTGTTCAGCCACGGCGTGGCCAGCGGCGATCCCCTGGGCGATCGGGTCATCCTCTGGACCCGCGTGCTGGCGCAGGACGCCGCGGACACGCGCGACGTGCCGGTCACCTGGGAGGTGGCCAGCGACGCCGCCTTCGGCACCCTCGTGGCCAGCGGCAGCGCGACCGCGCGCGCGGCCGGCGACTTCTGCGTCAAGGTCGATGCCACCGGCCTGCAGCCGGGCACGCGCTACTGGTACCGCTTCAAGGCCTACCAGGCGGTGTCGACCGTGGGCCGCGCGAAGACGCTGCCCACCGGCGACGTCGCGCAGGCGAAGCTGGCGGTGTTCTCTTGCGCCAACTATCCGACCGGCTACTTCAACGTCTATGCCGAGGCCGCCAGGCGCGCCGAGGCCGAGGGCTACGACCTCGCCGTGCACCTGGGCGACTACCTCTACGAATACGGCCCTGGCCAGTACGCGAGCGGCAACGCCCAGGCGCTGGGCCGGGTGGTCGAGCCGCAGCAGGAGATCGTGGTCCTGGCGGACTACCGGCGCCGCTACGCGCAGTACCGCTCGGACGCCGACCTGCAGCGGCTGCACGCGCTGCTGCCGATGATCGCCGTGTGGGACGACCACGAGATCGCGAACGACGCCTGGCGGGGCGGCGCGCAGAACCACCAGCCGGCGACCGAGGGCGACTTCGCCGCGCGCCGGGCCGCCGCGGTGCAGGCCTGGCACGAGTGGCTGCCGGTGCGCGATGATGCCGATCCGCTGACGACCTACCGCGGCTTCGACTTCGGCTCGCTGATGTCGCTGCACATGCTGGATACGCGGGTGATCGCGCGCAGCGAACAGCTGGACTACGCGGACTACCTCGGCGTCTCGGGCCTGGACAGCGGCCGCTTCCAGGCCGACATGGCCCGCGCCGACCGCACGCTGCTGGGCGCGACGCAGGACCAGTGGCTGCAGGCGCGCCTGCAGGCATCGACGGCGACCTGGCAGGTGCTGGGGCAGCAGGTGCTGATGGGCCGGATGGACATCCCGTCGCCGGTCCTCTTCGAGGCCAACGCGCCCGGCACCGGCGTGACCGTGTCGCAGTACGCGGCCATCGTCGCCAAGGCGCAGAACGACCCGGCCAGCCTGACGCCGCAGGAGCAGGCGGTGCTGAACGCGCCCAGCCTCCCCTACAACCTCGATGCCTGGGATGGTTACCCGGTCGCCCGCGAGACGCTGCTGGGCGCGGCGCGCCAGCTCGACAAGAACCTGGTCGTGCTGGCGGGCGACACCCACAACGCCTGGGCCAACGACCTGCTGGACGGGGCCAACCGCCAGGTCGGAGTCGAGTTCGCGACTTCCTCGGTGACCTCGCCGGGCTTCGAGGAGTACCTGCCCAACGAGGACCCGCAGCAGCTTGCCGGCGCGCTGACGCAGCTGATCGGACCGCTGGTCTACGCGGACACCTCGCGACGCGGCTACATGGTGATCACCGCCACGGCGGCCGAGTGTCGCTGCGACTGGATCTTCGTCAGCACCATCCTGAGCCGCGACTACACCGCGTCGCTGGCGCAGTCGCTGCGCACCTTGCCGGGCGCGGGGCAGCGCAGGCTGGTCGCGGTGTGACTGGCGGCCGTCGCCCGGTCGCAAGGATTCGCGCGCCGATGCGCGCTGGCGCAAGCCGCTGCAAGCCCGCCGAGCCACGGCGAAAGGGCCGGCGCTATAGTCGTCCGCAGCCGGCTGCCTGACGCGGCCGGCACCAGTTTTCCCGGGTCGACGTCATGTCCCAAGCTCCAGACTCCGCCGCTCATGCCGCCTCGACGGCGCCCGATGCCTTCGACGCCGCCTTCGACGGCCAGGCCCCGCCGCTGCGTCTGGCCGTGATCGGCGCCGGACCGGCCGGGCTCGCGCTCGCGCTGCTGGCCGCGCGTTACCTGCCGCAGGCGCAGGTGAGCCTCTTCGACGCCCGGCCGCTGGAGCGCGATGTCTCCGGCGATCCGCGCACGCTGGCGCTGTCGCTGGGCAGCATGCAGCTGCTGCAGCGCCTGCGCGTGTGGCCGGCGGCGCAGGCGCAGCCGATCCGCGAAGTCCATGTGAGCCAGGCGCCGCCGACGCTCTCCAGCCCCTGGTTCGGTCCCTCGGGCGAGCCCGAGGTCCGCATCAGCGCCGCCGAGCAGGCGGTGCCGCAACTCGGCGCGGTGCTGGCCTACGGCCAGCTGGTCGCGCCGCTGCAGGCCGCCTGGCAGCAGGCCAGCGCGCTGGAGCCGCGGCGGCTGGTCAGCCGCTTCGGCCAGGCGGTGGACGGCCTCAAGCAGGACCGGCCGGACGAGATCGAGATCGATGCCGGCATCGCCGAGCGCTTCGACCTGGCGGTGGTGGCCGAGGGCGGCGTGTTCTCCGAGCAGGCCCGCAAGTCCCTGACGCGCGACTACCGGCAGAACGCCTGGGTGGGCACGGTGACGCTGGCGCCGGACAGCCCGGTGGGCGTGGCCTATGAGCGTTTCACGCGGCGCGGGCCGCTGGCGCTGCTGCCGCTGCCCGACCGCGACGGCCAGCGCCGCGCCGCGCTGGTCTGGTGCCAGCCGCAGGACGAGGACGAGGTCGAGGGCCTGAGCGACGCGCAGCGGCTGGCGGTGATCCAGCAGCAGTTGCCGGATCGCGTCGGCCGCCTGCTGGGCATCAGTCCGCTGAAGTGTTTCCCGCTCGGCCTGAATGCCGAACGCACGCTGGTGGAGGGCCGCCGCATCCGCATCGGCAACGCGGCGCAGACGCTGCATCCGGTGGCGGGGCAGGGCCTGAACCTGGGACTGCGCGACGCCTTCGCGCTGGTCGAGGCGCTGCGGCGCGATCCGCAGGTCGACCAGGCGCTGCGGCGCGTCGAGTGGCAGCGCGCGCCGGACCGCTGGGCGACGATCCTGACCACCGATTTCCTCGCCCGCACCTTCGCCTGGCGCTGGCCCGGACTGCCGGCGGCGCGCGGGCTCGGCCTGGCGGCGCTGCAGGCGATGCCGCCGCTCAAGCGGGCGCTGGCCGGGCAGATGATGTTCGGCCGCCGCTGAGCGGCCACCGCCCGCCACCTCCCGATGAGCAGTTCCCCGGGCCCGGCGCCCGCCGCTGCCCCGCACGGCGAGCACGCCGAGCCCGGCACCCGCGCCTACCGCCGCATCGCGTTCGCGCTGTTCCTGGCCGGCTTCACCACCTTCTCGCTGCTGTACAGCGTGCAGCCGCTGCTGCCGCTGTTCGCGGCGGAATTCCAGGTCGGCGCGGCGACGAGCGCGCTGTCGCTGTCGCTGGCGACCGGTGCGCTCGCGTTCGCGATCCTCTGCGCCGGGGCGCTGTCGGAGAGCATGGACCGCAAGCGGCTGATGTTCGCGTCGATGGCGATGGCGGCGCTGCTGAACCTGATCGCCTCGGTGGTGCCGGGCTGGCACGGGATGCTGGTGGCGCGGGCGCTGGAGGGCCTGGTGCTGGGCGGCGTCCCGGCGGTGGCGATGGCCTACCTGGCCGAGGAGATCCATCCGAAGGGCCTGGGCCGGGCGATGGGCCAGTACGTCGGCGGCACGGCCTTCGGCGGGATGATGGGCCGGGTCGGGGTGAGCCTGCTGAGCGATGCCTTCGGATGGCGGCCGGCGCTGTTCATCGTCAGCGTGCTGGGGCTGCTGGCGGCGATCGGCTTCTGGCTGCTGCTGCCGCCATCAAAGCACTTCGTGCGCCGCCGCGGCGTGACGCTGTCGGAGCATGTGGCCACGTGGCGGGCGCATCTCACGCATCCGATGCTGCCGCTGCTGTTCGGGATGGGCTTCCTGATGATGGGCATGTTCGTCGCGGTCTACAACTACGCCGGCTTCCGGCTGATGAGGCCGCCGTTCTCGCTGAGCCAGAGCGCGATCGGGCTGATCTTCTGCGCCTACCTCTTCGGCATTGCCGCGTCGGCGACGGCGGGCAGTCTGTCCGACCGCTTCGGGCGGGCGCCGGCGCTGCTGTCGGGCATCGCGCTGGCGACGGCGGGCGTGGGGCTCACGCTGCTGGCCTGGCTGCCGGCGGTGATCCTGGGCATCGTGCTGCTGACGATCGGCTTCTTCGTCGCGCACTCGGTGAGCAGCGCCTGGGTCGGCGCGCTCGGCGGACGCAGCAAGGGCCATGCGGCTTCGCTCTACCTGCTCGCGTACTACCTCGGCTCCAGCACGCTCGGCGCGATGGGCGGGTGGTTCTGGGACCACGGCGGCTGGGGCGCGCTGAGCGGGTACGCGATGGCGGTGCTGGCGGTGGCTGTGATCGCCGCGTGGGCCCTGCGGGCGCGCGGGCGCGCCGCCGACGCCTGAGTCCGGCGAGCCACGCGCGCACCGCAGTGGCGCGTGCCGGCGGCACGTCCACAGACCTGACACCACGCTGAACGCCGCGCTCCGGGTTTGCGAGTACGTAATCGCATGCGTGCAATCCGACACGCTTGATGCACCATGTTCCGAGAAGGCTGACGCCGTGCGTCCGGCTGTTTGTTGTACCGGCGCTCGAGGGTTGGCGTTCCGACCCCTCATGGACCAGACCATTCGGAGACAAACATGATGTTCAGCGCGCGTTGGATCACCGCTACCGCCCTGGCCGCCGCCAGCTTCGCCGCCCTCGCGGCCGACCCGATCAAGATCGGCGTCTCCGGCCCCTTCACCGGCGGTTCGTCGTCGATGGGCGTCAGCATGCGCGACGGTGTGCGATTGGCAGCTCAGGAAATCAACAAGAACGGCGGGGTCTTGGGCCGCCAGATCCAGCTCGTCGAGCGCGACGACGAGGCCAAGAACGAACGCGGCGTCCAGATCGCCCAGGAACTCATCAACCGCGAGAAGGTCGTCGCCACCGTCGGCTTCATCAACACCGGTGTCGCGCTCGCCGCGCAGCGCTTCTACCAGGACGCCAAGATCCCGGTGATGAACAACGTGGCCACCGGCTCGGTGATCACCCAGCAGTTCAAGGACCAGCCCGAGAACTACGTCTTCCGCAACGCCGCCCACGACTCGATCCAGGCGCCGATGATCGTCGAGGAGGCCATCACCCGCCGCGGCTTCAAGAAGGTCGCCATCCTGGCCGACTCCACCAACTACGGCCAGCTCGGCCGCGCCGACCTGGAGAAGGCGCTCGAGCTCAAGGGCATCAAGCCCGTCGCCGTCGAGAAGTTCAACATCAAGGACGTCGACATGACGGCCCAGCTGCTCAAGGCCAAGGAGGCCGGCGCCGAGGCCATCCTGACCTACGGCATCGGCCCCGAGCTGGCGCAGATCGCCAATGGCATGACCAAGCTTGGCTGGAAGGTGCCGATGGTGGGCAGCTGGACGCTGTCGATGGCCAACTACATCGACAATGCCGGCCCCGGCGGCGAAGGCGCGCGCATGCCGCAGACCTTCATCCAGGAACCGACCACGCCCAAGCGCCAGTCCTTCATCGTCAACTACCTCAAGACGTTCAACCCGAAGAACAGCCGCATCGACTCGCCGGTCTCGGCCGCGCAGGGCTACGACTCGATCTATCTGCTGGCCGCGGCGATCAAGCAGGCCGGCAGCACCGAAGGGCCCAAGGTCAAGGCCGCGCTCGAGGACCTGAAGGCGCCCGTCGAGGGCGTCGTCACGACCTACAACAAGCCCTTCACCAAGACCGACCACGAGGCCATCACCGCCAACATCCCGGTGTTCGGCGAGGTGAAGGGCCAGCGCGTGGTCTATGCCTACGAGGCCGACTTCAAGGCGGCCTCCGAGGTCAAGGTCAAGGACGTCAACGCCAAGGGCGCCTTGACCCAGAAGAAGTGACCCCACGAAACGGCCGCCCGGTGCGGCCGTTTTTTCTTCCCTGACGTCCCGGACTCCGTATGCAGATCCTGACCCAACTGGTGTTCAGCGGCATCGCGCTCGGCATGATCTACGCGGTCATCGCCTTCGGCTACCAGCTGACCTTCTCCACCTCCGACACCCTCAACTTCGGCCAGGGGGACGCGCTGATGCTGGGCGCGCTCGTGGGCCTGACGCTGGTCGGGCACGGCGTGAACTACTGGCTGATGATCCCGCTGGTGTGCCTGTTCGGCGCGCTGCAGGGCGCCTTCGTCGAGCGCATCGGCGTGCGCCCCGCCATCAAGATCAAGTCGGAGTTCGGCTGGATCATGTCCACCATCGCGCTGGGCATCATCTTCAAGAACGTGGCCGAGAACGTCTGGGGCCGCGACGACCTGAAGTTCCCGTCGCCGCTGCCGGAGGCGCCGATCAAGCTGCTCGGCGCCAACGTGCTGCCGATGGAGATCCTGGTCGTGGTGGGCGCGCTGCTGATGATGCTGGCGGTCGAGCTCTTCAACCGGCGCTCGATCTACGGCCGCGCGGTCGTGGCGACCTTCAACGACCGCGACGCCGCCAAGCTGATGGGCATCAACACGGGTCTGGTGATCACCTTCTCGTACGCACTGTCGTCGCTGACGGCGGCCTTCGCCGGGGTGCTGATCGCGCCGCTCACGCTCACGGGCGCCACGATGGGCGCGGTGCTCGGCCTGAAGGCCTTCGCGGTGGCGATCATCGGCGGGCTGACCTCGGGCATGGGCATCATCGTCGGTGGGATCATCCTGGGCATCGCCGAGACGACCACCGGCTTCTACCTGTCCACCGGCTACAAGGACGTGCCGGGCCTGGTGCTGCTGCTGATCGTGCTGGCGCTCAAGCCGGCCGGCCTGTTCGGCAAGACCGCGATCAAGAAGGTCTGAGCCCCCATGACGACCAAGATCAATCCGAAGAAATTCGTCGCGGGCGCCGTGGCCATCGTGGCGCTGTTCGCGTTCCCGCTGGTGTCGGGCAACCCGTACTACATCCACCTGGTCGAGACCATCATGATCTACGCGATCGTGCTGTTCGGCCTGGACATCGTGGTCGGCTACACCGGGCAGGTCTCGCTGGGCCATGCCGGGCTGTTCGGCATCGGCGCCTACACCGCCGGCGTGCTGATCACCAAGTTCGGGCTCTGGATCCTGGTGACGCTGCCACTGGCGGTCGGCGTGACGGCCGCCTTCGGCGCGCTGCTGGCCCTGCCGGCGCTGCGCGTGACCGGGCCCTACCTCGCGATGGTGACCCTGGCCTTCGGCACCATCATCCAGATCCTGATCAACGAGATGGACTTCCTGACCAACGGGCCCATGGGCATCACGCTCACCAAGCCCAAGCTGCTGGGCCACCAGCTCGACGAGACGGAGTTCTACTGGCTGGTCGCGGTGATGCTGCTGGCGTCGCTGGTGTTCGTGCATCGCGTGCTGCGCTCCCACCTGGGCCGCGCGTTCGAGGCGCTGCGCGGCAGCCCGGTGGCGTCGGACTGCATGGGCGTCTCGGTCTACCGCTACAAGGTCTACGCCTTCGTGGTCAGCGCCGGGCTGGCCGGCCTGGCCGGCGCGCTGTACGCCTACTCCGAGCAGTACATCTCGCCCAACACCTACAACTTCGAGCTGACGGTGATGTTTTTGCTGGCCATCATCATGGGCGGCCGCAAGACCCGCACCGGCGCGCTGCTGGGCGCCGCGATCATCGTGCTGCTGCCCAAGCTGCTCGACGACCTGCAGCTGTTCCGCTACGTGTCGGTGGCCTTTGCGCTGCTGGTGGTGGCGGTGACCGTCGTGGCGCTGCGCCGCGGCAAGGTCGGCGGCGTGCAGGCGGCGGTGCCGGTGGTGGGCAGCATCGCGCTGGCGGGGCTGTCCTTCGTGCTGGAGACGATGACCGACTGGCGCCTGTCGATCTTCGGGCTCATCACGCTGTTCGTCGTCTACTACCTGCAGGACGGCATCGTCGGCTTCGTGCGCGGCGCGCTGCACATCAAGGCCAAGCCGGTGGGCGAGGGCGGCCCGGTGGCCGAGAAACCCGCGGACGCCATCGCGCGGGCCGGCGGCGCGGATGAGCTGCTCATCGACGCGCGGGGCGTGCTGATGCAGTTCGGCGGCCTGAAGGCGCTCAACAACGTCGACCTGCAGGTGCGCCGCGGCACGATCCACGGCCTGATCGGCCCGAACGGCTCGGGCAAGAGCACGATGATGAATGTGCTGACCGGCATCTACGTGCCGACGGCGGGCGAGCTGCGCTTCGTCGACCGCTCGCTGGTGGGGCGCACCTCGGCCGACATCGCGCTGTCGGGCATCGCGCGGACCTTCCAGAACGTGCAGCTGTTCGGCGAGATGAGCGCGCTGCACAACGTGATGGTGGCGCTGCATCACAGCTTCGGCAGCAACCTGGTGCAGGTGGCGCTGCACTCGCCGCGCTACAACGCGGAGGACGCGCAGGCCCGGGCCCGGGCGCTCGGCCTGCTGGAGTTCGTCGGACTGGGGGAGCTGGCCTTCGAGGAGGCGCGCAACCTGCCCTACGGCAAGCAGCGGCTGCTGGAGATCGCGCGGGCGCTGGCGCTGGACCCGAAGCTGCTGCTGCTGGACGAACCCGCGGCCGGCCTGACGGCGCCGGACATCAAGGAGCTGATGCGCATCATCGGCAAGATCCGCGACCACGGCATCACGGTGATCCTGATCGAGCACCACATGGACGTGGTGATGGGCATCTGCGACGTGGTGTCGGTGCTGGACTTCGGCCAGAAGATCGCCGAGGGCAGGCCGGCGCAAGTGCAGGCCGATCCCAAGGTGATCGAGGCCTACCTCGGCGGCCAGCCGGCCTGAGCGCGGAGCGGAACAGACATGCTCAAGATCGATCAACTGCATGCCGGCTACGGCAAGGTCGAAGTGCTGCACGGCATCTCGGTGGAGGTGCCCAAGGGACGGGTGGTGACGCTGATCGGCTCCAACGGGGCCGGCAAGACGACGACGATGCGGGCGGTGTCCGGGATGATCGCGCCCAGCGCCGGGCAGATCACGCTCAACGGCAAGCGCATCGACGGCCTGGAGTCGTACCACATCGCGCGGCTGGGGCTGGCGCATTCGCCGGAGGGACGGCGCGTGTTCGCCACGATGAGCGTCACCGACAACCTGCGCCTGGGCGCGTTCCCGCGCTACACGGGCGCGCGTCCGAAGGGCGATGTCGACGCCGACCTGGAGAAGGCGATGGAGCTCTTCCCGCGCCTGAAGGAGCGGCGCCAGCAGCTCGCGGGCACGCTCTCGGGCGGCGAGCAGCAGATGCTGGCAATGGCGCGCGCCACCATGCTCAACCCCGAGGTCGTGCTGCTGGACGAGCCCTCGATGGGGCTGGCGCCGATCCTGGTGGACGAGGTGTTCCGCATCATCGAGCGGCTGAAGGGGGAAGGCGTGACGATGCTGCTGGTGGAGCAGTTCGCCGCGGCCGCGCTGGCGGTGGCCGACTACGGTTACGTGCTGGAGAACGGGCGCATCTCGCTGCACGGTCCGGCGGAGAAGCTCCGCACCGATCCGGCGGTGAAGGCGGCCTACCTGGGCGGCGGGCATTGACGCCGGGCCCGGGCGCCCGCCCGACCCGCGCGACGACTCCGATCGGGCATCGCGCGCCTCCAAGCAGTTGGAATCGCCGCGATGTCCATCGCGAATGCAGGAGTGCCGCGGGTCGACGCGCTGCCTAGAGTGACTGCCTCGCCCCGCTCCGGGGCTTCTCCTCCAGCGAGGTGCAGTCATGACGAACACTCCCCAGCGCGAGCCCGATCGACCGCCGGTCGAGGCCTGGCAGGCGCAGGGCCTCTATCCGTTCTCCCGCGATCCGGAGACGCCGGTCGAACTGTTGGAACGACAGCTGTTCGACCAGGTTGCGTGGCACCTGTCGCGCTTTCATCCGGTGTTTCGCACCCTGGCGCCGGAGGCGGTGGCCCTGCAGTTCCGGGTGCTCCGGCAGGCCGTCGAATGCGGTCCCGAGGAACTCCAGGCGCTGTTGACCGAGGTGCTCAACCTGCCGGCGGAGGACCGCCAGAGGATGGCGGAACTGCTGAAGGACGTGTCCTTGTCCTCGGTGATCCGCGAATCCCATGTGGTGACCCAGCGCCTTCAGCTGCTCGACGGGCTGGAGACGCTCCTGTTCGATGAAGTGCTGCGACCGCACGTCAAGGAGCGTGGGGAACTGCACCGCATCGTCGCGCGCAACCCCTGGCTGTTCGGAGACGAGTTCGCGCTTTCAGTGGACAACCGATCATTGACGGAGGTGCTGCGCAAGCACCGGGAACTGCTGGGACGCAATGTCGCGATCGATGAGCCCATCGAGGCGGTCGGCGACAAGCGCTCGATCATCGACCTCATGTTCTCCCGTGCGACCAGGCGGCACCAACCGTCGACGCTGGAGCACCTCGTCGTCGAGTTGAAGGCGCCGCGTGTCGCGATCGGGCGCAGGGAGATCAACCAGATCTCCGACTACGCGCTGGACGTCACGGGCGACGAACGATTCCTGTCTGTGAAAGTCAAGTGGTCGTTCTGGCTGGTGGGGCGGGACATCGAAGAAGGCTCGCGGAACCGCGCGAGGCTGCAGGAAGAGCTGCATTTGCGCAGCCCGTTCAACTATTCCGTCCACGTCGTGACCTGGGCGCAGTTGATCGACGAGAACCGGGCCCGCCTGCAATTCCTCCAGGAAACCCTGGACTACAAGGCCAGTCGGCAGGCGGGACTGAAACATCTGCAGCGTCGCTATCCCGACTGCCTCGGAGAGGTGGTGCAGCGCGCGCAGGAGCCGCAGGCCCCGTATGCGCGCGCGGGGTGAGACCGATCAGACAAACATGCCGCCCGACGCTTCCACGCGCTGCGCGTTGACCCAGCGGTTGTCGTCCGACAGCAGCGAGGCGACGACCGGTCCGATGTCATCCGGCAAGCCGACGCGGCCCAGCGCGGTGACCGACGCGACAAGGGCGTTGACCTGTGCGTTGTCGCGCACCGTGCCGCCGCCGAAGTCGGTCTCGATCGCGCCGGGCGCGAGCGTGTTCACGCGGATGCCTCGCGCGCCGAACTCCTTGGCCATGTAGCGCGTCATCACCTCGACGCCGCCCTTCATCGTCGCGTACGCGCCGTAGCCGGGCATCGCGAAGCGCGCCAGGCCGCTGGACACGTTCAGCACGCTGCCGCCGTCGTTCATCAGCGGCAGCAGCGCCTGCGTCAGGAAGAACGGGCCCTTCAGGTGCACACGCATCAGTTCGTCGAACTGGGCCTCGGTGGTGTCGGCCAGCGGCGCATGCACGCCCATGCCGGCGTTGTTGACCAGGTGGTCGAAGCGCTCGCGCTGCCAATGCTGCTGGAGCGTCTGCTTCAGCGCCTGGGCGAAGGCCGGGAAGCTGCCGCTGTCGCCCACGTCGAGCGGCAAGGCCGCCGCGCGGCCGCCCAGCTGGCGGATCTCGTCGATGACCGCCTGCGCCTCGGCCTGCTGGCTGCGGTAGGTCACGATGCTGTCGATGCCACGGCGGGCGAGGTGCACGGCGGCGTTGCGGCCCAATCCGCGGCTGCCGCCGGTGATCAGCGCGATGCGGGTCGGGGTGGAGGTGGAAGCGGAAATGGAGGCGGAAGTGGAAGCGGTGGTCGTCGTCATGGTGAGCTCCTGCTGGGGTCGGTGAATCGGATGCAGGAACTTTATTGATCGATGGATGGCGTATAAATCGTCATGAACCGATTTGACCGTTCACGCGAAACGAACAAATGAGCGATGCCCCCCTCCGCTTGCCGGCCTCCCCGCCGCCCTCGATCGAGACGCTCCAGGTCTTCGTCCGGGTCGCGGAACTGGCCAGCTTCACCCAGGCCGCGCAGAGCCTGGGCCTGCCCAAGGCCAGCGCGTCCACGGCCGTGCAGCGGCTCGAGGCCAGCCTGGGCACGCGGCTCTTCCACCGCACGACGCGGCGCGTGCAGCTGACGCAGGACGGGCAGGCCTGCTACGAGCGCTGCAAAGACCTGCTGGCCGACCTCGACGACATGCAGACCATGTTCCAGCCGGCCGCCAGCGGCCTGCGCGGCCGGCTGCGGGTGGACATGCCGATGCGGATCGCCCAGGACCTCGTCGTCCCGCGACTGCCGGAGTTCCTCGCGGCGCACCCGGGGCTGGAGGTCGAGCTCAGCAGCACCGATCGCCGCGTCGACCTCGTGCGCGAGGGTTTCGACTGCGTGCTGCGGGTGGGGCCGCTCGGCGATTCCACCCTGGTGGCCCGGCCGCTGGGCGCGCTGGCGATGGCCAACCTCGCCAGCGCCGCCTACATCGCCGAGTTCGGCATGCCGGAGTCCCTCGAGGACCTGGCCCGCCATCGGCTCGTCCAGTACGTGACGACGCTGGGTCAGCGATGCCCCGGCTTCGAATGGTGCGACGACGCCGGCGCGACGCACTTCGTGCCGATGACCGGCGCGCTGACGGTGAGCGATTCCGGCTCCTACGCGGCGGCCTGCCTGGCCGGGCTGGGCCTCACGCAGGTGCCGCGCCACGGGATCGAGGCGGAGGTGCTGGACGGCCGGCTGGTGGAGGTGCTGCCCCGCTTCCGGCCCGCGCCGATGCCGGTGCACCTGCTCTACGCGCACCGGCGCCAGTTGCCGCGGCGGGTGCAGGCCTTCATGCAATGGCTGGCCGAGCTGCTGGCGCCGCGGCTGTTGCCGCTATCCTCTGCCTCCTCGGTACCCACCTCCTGAACCGCCTTGCGTTCCGATCCCGTCCTGGACCCGCCGTCCGCGCTGTCCCAGCAAGCCCGCGCCGTGCTCGCCGCCGGCGATGTCGCCGCGGCGCAACCGCTCGGCGAGGAGTGGCTGCTGCTGGCGCTCGAGCAGGCGGACGAGGCGCAGCAGGCCCAGGCGCTGCTGCACCTGGCGCGCTGCGATCGCGCGCTGCATCGACCGGGCGAGGCCCGTGGGCGCAGCGAACTGGCGGCCCGGCTGTTCCGCCAGCAGGGTGACGCGTCCGGCGAGGCCGGGGCCCTGTCGGTGCTGGCGCACAGCGCGTCGCTGGCCGGGCATCACGAGGAGGCGATCGAGGCGGCGCTGCTGGGGCTGCGGCTCGCGCAGCTGCGCGGCGACGGCGCGGCGCTGGTGCTGGCGCTGGAGGACCTCGGGGCCTGCCACGTGTGGGCCCGCAACTTCGACAAGGCGGCCGAGGTGCTGCGCCAGGCGGCCGACGCCGCCAACGCCAGCAAGCCCAGGCGCAGTCCGCTGACGGCCTGCCTGTGGCTGGCGATGGGCTCGCTGCTGGCCTACGCCGGCGAGCGGGAGCAACGGGGGCAGTTGCCGCCGCTGGGGCCGCTCGAAGGCCACCTGATCAACGCGCGCCACCTGCTGGCCGAAGGCGATGCCGAAGCGCAGTGCTGGTGGACGCTGATGCAGACGATGGCGCAGATCTGGAAGGGCGCCTCGGCGTTCGCGCAGCCGGAACTGCAACTGGCCTTGGCACAGTTGCCGGCGCAGGAGCGGCATTGGCTCGCCTCACTGGCGGGCTGGGTGCAGGCCGAGCTGGCCTGGGCAAGGCGGCTGTGGCCGCAGGCGCGTCGGGCCGCGGCGCAGCTGGTGACCGAGGCCGACCTGGTCCAGCACGAGCCCCTGGCGCAGCTGGGCGAGCTGATCGCCAGCCAGATCGAGGAACAGCAGGGGCAGCCGCAACGCGCGCTGCAGCGCCTGCGCGCGCTGCGCGAGCGCGAGGCGCGGGTGCGGATCGCCAGCCTCGCGAGCCGCGAGTCGACGGTGCAATGGCAGCTCGACGCGCGCCGCAGCGAGCGCGACCGCGTGCAACTCGCCAGCGAGGCGCAGCGGTTGGAGAAGCTGTCGATGGAGGATCCGCTGACGGAGCTCGCCAATCGCCGCAGCTTCGAGGATCACGCGCGGGCGCAGCTCGCGGCCGGCGGCGTGGTGAGCCTGGCCTTGATCGACGTCGACCACTTCAAGCAGGTGAACGACCAGCACTCGCACCTGGTCGGGGACCAGGTGCTGAGCCAGATCGCGCGGCTGATGCGCCAGCATGTGCGGGAGCACGACGTCGCGGCGCGCCTGGCCGGTGACGAGTTCGTGCTGCTGCTGCGCGGCGCGACCGAGGAGGTCGCGCAGCAGGCCTGTCGCCGGCTGGACGAGGCGGTGCGCCGGCACGACTGGAACGCGGTGTCGGACGGCCTGCGCGTGAGCATCAGCATCGGGGCCGCGCAGCGGCAGGAGGGCGATACGCTGGAGACGCTGATGGCGCGCAGTGATGCCGCGATGTACGCCGCCAAGCGCGAGCGTCAGGGCGCCGGCGTGCGCCTCACCGACGAGAGCGAAGGCGAAGGCGACGCGCCGGATTGAATCGGCCGGAAGGACCGTGTTCATCGGGGCCGTCGGGCGACGGCGTCGGCGCAAATACACAAGAACCTGCGTGGCGGTTTCGCCGAAAACGCGCCGTGGGTGAAGGTCGACCGGTTCGATCGGTGCCAAGAATGGAAACCTCTTTCGCACCTTGCCTGCCAGGAGGTTTCATGACTGATGCCCATGCTGCCGGATCGTCGGGACGGATCGCCCCGATGGGAGATCCGAGGTTTCCTTCCATTCCGGGTCCGTTGACCGATGCCGGTCGACGACGACTCGACTACGTTCAATCGCTGATCGACTGCCGCTCCCGGAAGCGGGTCGTCGCGCCAGGGGAAGATGCCCGACCGTTCGACCTGCCCGAACGATTGATCGCGATCTACGCCCGCAATCCCGATGTCCTGAACTATCCGCCGCGTGCGGGTGAGCTGCAGGCTGCGCTGATGGAGATGCGCCATGGTTGCGGTGGTTGTTGACGCGAACGTCGCGCTGGGCATCGCGCCGTATGTGTTCCACGCCGAATGCGCTCACTCGCTGCTCAAGCGGAGTCGATCAGGGGGCTGGCCGCCGGGGACCGTCCAGGACTACGCGGCCATGATCGAGTCCTATCGCGTGGCCCTGCATCCCGAGATCACGCCCTTGCTCGAGCATGTGGACGCCGCGGTCAAGCGCCATGTGCAAGGCTTTGACCTGCTGTATCTGGACCTGGCGCTGGCCACGGGCGCGTCGATCGCGACCAAGGATCGGGGCTTGATCGCCGCGGCGGAGCGTGTCGGTGTGCGCTTGTTCTGAGCTGCGGGGCCCTCAGTGCCCCTGCTCTCTCGCCCGCCTGAGCAGCAGCTCCCGTTCCCGCGCATTGGCGGTCATCGCGGCGGCGCGCTCGAATTCCTCTTTCGCCTCGGCATTGCGTCCCAGCCTGGCGAGCAGGTCGGCACGCACGCTCGGCAGCCAGGGGTACTGCTTCAGCGCCGGCTCCTCCATCAGCTGGTCGACGATCTCCAGACCGACCGCCGGCCCGAAGGCCATCGACAGCGCCACCGCGCGGTTCAGCTCCACCACCGGCGAAGGCTGCCGGATCGCCAGCACCTCGTAGAGGGCCGCGATGCGCGGCCAGTCGGTGTCCTCGGCGCGCCGTGCCCGCGCGTGGCAGGCCGCGATCGCCGCCTGCAGCGCGTACGGCCCCGGACCCTCGCCGGCACCCGCGTTGTCACCCACGTCGCCCCCGGGCTCGGCGGGGAGCCGCTCGGCGGTGGCCAGCGCCGCCAGCCCCCGCTCGATCGATCCCTGGTCCCAGGTCGACCGGTCCTGCTCCAGCAGCAGCACCGGCTGCCCCTGCGCATCGACGCGCGCCGAGGCCCGCGAAGCCTGCAGTTCCATCAGCGCCAGCAGCCCGTGGACCTCGCCCTCGCGCGGCGCCAGCCGCACCAGCATCCGCGCCAGCCGCAGCGCCTCGTCGCACAGATCCTGACGGATCCAGCGCTCGCCGCTGGTGGCGGCGTAGCCCTCGTTGAAGATCAGGTAGAGCACCTCCAGCACCGCCGCCAGGCGGCCGGTCAGGGCCTCACCGCGCGGCAGCTCGAAGGGCACGTTCGCCTCGCCCAGCGTGCGCTTGGCGCGGACCAGCCGCTGCGCCACCGTCGGCTCCGACTGCAGGTAGGCGCGGGCGATCTCGCCGGTCGTCAGGCCGGCCACCATCTTCAGCGTCAGCGCCACCCGCGCCTCCAGCCCCAGCACCGGGTGGCAGGCGCAGAACATCAGCCGCAGCACGTCGTCGCCGATCTCCCGCGCGGCGCGCTCGTCGTCCAGGTCGTCGACGAAGTCCGGCACGATCATCGCCTCGCGCGCATCGAGCTCATGCCCCAGCTGCTCGAGCTTGTCGCCGCTGAGCTTCACATGGCGCAGCCGGTCCAGCGCCCGGTGTTTGGCGGTGGTCATCAGCCAGGCCGCCGGCTTGTCGGGCAGGCCCTGCCTCGGCCAGGTCTCCAGCGCGGCCACCAGCGCGTCCTGCGCCAGCTCCTCCGCCAGCGACACGTCGCGGGTCAGCCGTGACAGGGCACCGATGATCTTGGCGGACTCCTGCCGCCAGACGGTGGTGATCGCGCGATGGGTCTCGTCGGTCATGCGCGCGATCGTACGGCCTGGGCGGCGGGGATGCCGCTCCGCATGCCGCGCGTGGGGTCGGGCGCCGGACCGCGGGCACCGGCGCCAGCGGCGTCGCCGCCCGGGCGGGCCCGCCAGGGCTCAGGCGCCGGGGAACTGCGTGATGTCCATGTACATCAGCTCCCAGATGTGCCCGTCCGGGTCCGCATAGGCCTGGGAGTACATGAAGCCCATGTCCTGCGGCTCGCGCGGCACGGTGCCGCCGGCGGCCCGGGCCTTGGCGATCAGCTCGTCCACCTGTGCCTTGCTCTCGCAGGACAGGCAGGTCAGCACTTCGGTCGTGGTGTGCGCGTCCGAGATCTTGCGCGGCGTGAAGGTCTGGAAGAACTCCTCGACCAGCAGCATCGCGTAGATGTCGTCCGAGATGACCATCGACAGCGCCTGCTCGTTGGAGAACTGCGGGTTGAATTCGTAACCCATCGCGCTGTAGAAGCGCTTGCTGCGCTCGACGTCCTTGACGGGCAGGTTCACGAAGATTTGCTTGTGGCGCATGGTGCTTGTCCTGAAGCGGGGTGAGGGGGTCGAGCCCGAGCGGGTGAAGAAGCGGTCGCATCGTGCCCTCCGGCGGGCGGCGCCCCGGTCCTTCCGGGGCGTCCACACTGGCACGACGGCCCAGGCCCGCCGGTTTCGACAGGTCTCGACACGATCAGCGAGAAAAACCGGGACGAGCTGTTCGTCCCGACGCGCCCTCAGGCCTTCGATTCCTCGTAGCAGGGCACCAGCGAGCGCACTTCCACCGTGCACCATTCGGCGGCCGGGCATTCGCGGGCGATCGCCAGCGCTTCCTCGCGGGTCTTCACGTTCAGCCAGAAGAAGCCGCCAACCATTTCCTTGGCCTCGGCGAAGGGGCCGTCGATCGTCGTCATGCGGCCGTCGCGCTTGGCGACGCGGGTCGAGCCGTTGACCGACTGCAGCGACTGCGCCGCCTGCAGCAGGCCTTGCGCCTGCAATTGGCCGGCGAAGGCGGTCATGCGCGCATAGGCCTCGCGGCCCTCTTCCGGCGTGCGCGCCTCGCGTTGGCCGACAGGTTCGTTGATCAGCAGGATGTAGCTCATGCGGGTCTCCGTGGGATGCGGGCGAAATGCCGGGGAGGCGGATCAGCGGGCTATTGGACACCATGGACCGGATGTCCAGCCGAAGGTCAGGGGCATCGGCGGCGCCGGGGCGGTCGTCCGCGCCGCCGGCCGTCGATCCATCCAGCGGACTGTCGATCCGTCGTTTCCCCGGGCGGCCGGCGATCGACCGCTTCCTACACTGCACCGCATGACTCCCGCCCCGTCCCGACCGCTCTGGCGCGATGCCCGTCGCCTGCGTGCCTCCTGGCATGCCTGGATCAGCAACGATGTCCAGCCCAGCGGCCCCGCCTGGATGCAATGGGTCTGGACCCTGGTCTTCTGCGCCGCGCTCTCGGCCGGCTTCACCGTGCTGGGGTTCGTCATGAACTTCCGGGTGGTGGACTGGTTCGACCTGCGCCTCTGGGGATGGTGGTACGGGAAGAACCTGACGGTGTGCCTCACCATCGGCGTGGTCATCCAGGTGCTCTTCGCGATCCTGACGCCGCGCCTGGGCGGTCGCGCCCGCATCCGCCAATGGAGCGACTGGCGCCGCACGCTGTTCTTCTCCGGCGTGCCCATCCTCGGCACCGTGATCGGCTGGCTGCCCGGCATGTGGCTCGCGGGGCTCACCTCCTGGGTCCGGCTGGACTGGGCGCAGGGCGGCAAGGTCATCGGCATCACCTCGGTGCTGTCGCTGGGCATCACCTTCGTGCTGCATCACTGGTTCGCGTCGAAGAACCGCCAGCTCAAGGCCGAGCGCCGCGCCACCGAGGCCCAGCTGCGTCTGCTGCAGGGCCAGATCGAGCCGCATTTTCTGTTCAACACGCTGGCCAACGTCCACTCGCTGATCGATTACGACGCGGCCAAGGCCAAGGACATGCTGGGCGCCTTCACGGCCTATCTGCGGGCCTCGCTCGGTGGCCTGCGGCGCGAGACCGGCCCGCTGGAGGACGAGCTCGCGCTGGCCGAGGCCTACCTGACGGTGCTGCGCACGCGCATGGAGGACCGGTTGCGCTTCGAGGTCCGTGCCACCCCCGAGGCCCGCGCGGTGATGCTGCCGCCGATGCTGCTGCAGCCGCTGGTGGAGAACGCGGTGCACCACGGCCTGGAGCCAAAGATCGACGGCGGGACGGTCCAGGTCGATGCGGCGCTGCGCGCCGGCTTCCTGGTCGTCGAGGTCCGGGACGACGGTGTGGGGCCGGGCGCGTCGCGCCGCGCGGGCAATGGCATCGCCCTGTCCAACCTGCGCGAGCGCTTGATGACGCATTACGGCGACCGTGCCTCGCTGGACCTGGTGGCCGCCGAGCCGGGATGCCTCGTCACGCTGCGCGTGCCGCTGGACGGCTGAACGTCGCCACCGCCACCGCCACCGCCACTGCCCTGCCGCCCTCATTCGCTCCGTCCTTCGCTCCCTTCCATCCGCCCCTCCCGACCATGACCGCACCCACCGCCCTGATCGCCGACGACGAACCCCACCTGGCCCGCGCGCTCGCCGCGCTGCTGGCCGCCGTCTGGCCCGAGCTGAATGTCGTCCACGTCGCCCGCAACGGCTCGGAGGCGGCCGAGCGGATCGCCGCGCTGCGGCCGGACCTGGCCTTCCTCGACATCCAGATGCCGGGCCTGACCGGCCTGGAAGTCGCCGAGGGCATCGAGGGCGCGACACGCGTCGTCTTCGTCACCGCCTATGACCAGTACGCGGTGCAGGCCTTCGAGCAGGAAGCGATCGACTACGTGCTCAAGCCGGTGGAGCCGGAGCGGCTGGGCCGCACGGTCGAGCGCATCCGGCGCGCGCTCGCGAAGCCGGAGGCCGACGGCGACGCGGCGCTCGACGCCCGGTTGCTGGCGGCGCTGCGCACGCTGCACGCGCCCGCGGGCGGCGGGGCCCGGCCCGCCGGCCCGCTGCGCTGGGTCCGCGCGACGCAGGGCGACCTGATGCACCAGGTCTGCGTCGACGACGTGCTGTTCTTCCGCGCCGACGACAAGTACACCTGTGTCCAGACCGCCGAGGCCGAATACCTGATCCGCACGCCGATCCACGAGCTGGTCGCGCAGCTGGACGGCGAGCGCTTCTGGCAGGTGCATCGCTCGACCATCGTCAACCTGGACCATGTGGCCGGCACGCGGCGCGACGAACTGAGCCGGCTGTTCGTCCGCGTGCGCGGGCATGCGAGCGAGCTGCCGGTCAGCCGCGCCTACGTCCACCTCTTCCGGTCGATGTGAACGGCGGGGCGCGCACCGCGCCCGCGACCGGCCAGCGGCGGCCCGCCTGTCATCGGCGCCGCCTACACTGCCGGCCTCATGCAGCTCGATCCCCGCTCGATCACCGTCATGACCGCGCTGATGGCGGCGGTCCTGGGGCTGGTGCTGCTCGGGGTGCGGCGCAACTATCCGTCGACGATCCACGGGCTGCGGCCCTGGGCGATGGCGCCGATGACCTGCGCCTTCGCCGCCGGCGTCTACGCGCTGCAGGGGCTGTGGCCCGAATTCGTCGTCGCACAGACCGGCAACGCGCTGCTGCTGACGGGCTGCGGGCTCTTCTATTTCGGCTCGCAGCGCTTCTTCGGCCGGCCGGTGACCTGGCGGCTGTGGGGCGCAATCGCGCTGCTGAGCCTGGCGGTGCTGACCTGGTTCCTGATCCGGCCCGACTACCGCGTGCGCATGGTCGTGTTCACCGGGACGATGACGGCCTGCGTGCTGGCGCACGCGCGGCTGGTCCTGCGGGACGGCCGCGGCTTCGCGGCGCGCCTGATCGCGGGCACGCTGCTGCTGCAGGCGGCCGTGCTGGTCGGCCGCGGTCTGGCGAGCTTCTGGGTGGACGGGGCGCAGTCCTCGCGCTTCGCGATGACGACGGTGCAGACCGCCTACATCGCCAGCTACTGCTTCAGCGTGCTGCTGCTGAGCGTGGGCGTCCTGCTGATGGCCAGCGAGCGGGTGCGCGAGGAATTCGAGCTGCTCGCCACCCGCGACGCGCTGACCGGCGCGCTGACCCGCCGCGCGGTGCTGCAGGCCGGCGGCGAGGAATTCGACCGCTGGCGTCGCTACGGCCAGCCGCTGTCGCTGGTGCTGCTGGACATCGACCACTTCAAGCAGGTCAACGACCGACACGGCCACCAGGCCGGCGACCGGGTGCTGAGCGGCGCGGTGGCGGCGATGCGCGGGGAACTGCGGGTGAACGACCGGCTGGGTCGTTATGGCGGCGAGGAGTTCGTGATCCTGCTGCCGTCCACCGACGCCGAGGCGGCGCGGGCCTCGGCCGAGCGCGTGCGCGCCGCGCTGGCCGCGCATGCGCCGGAGCCCGGCATCCCGCCGTGCTCGGCCAGCCTGGGCGTGGCCTGGGCGCAGCCCGGGGACACCAGCCTGGACGCGCTGCTCGCGCGCGCCGACGCGGCGCTCTATCGCGCCAAGGCCAACGGGCGCAACCGGGTGGAGTGAGGCGCGCCCGTCGCGCGGCTCACTTGAAGAACCAGTAGCCCACCAGGATCGCGCCGACCAGGCCCACCGCGTCCGCGATCAGGCCGCAGCTCAGCGCATAACGCGTCTTCTTGATGTTGACGCTGCCGAAGTAGACGGCCAGCACGTAGAAGGTCGTCTCGGTCGAGCCCTGGATGATCGCGGCCAGCTTGCCCTCGAAGCTGTCCACGCCATAGGTCTTGAGCACGTCCACCATCAGGCCGCGCGCGCCGCTGCCCGACAGTGTCTTCATCAGCCCGACCGGCAGCGCCGGCACGAAGTCGGTGGGCAGGCCCAGTGCCGCCACGCCCGCGGCGATGCCCTGGACGACGAAGTCCATGCAGCCCGTCGTGCGGAACACCGAGATCGCCACCAGGATCGCGATCAGGTAGGGAATGATCTGGACCGCGACGCCGAAGCCTTCCTTGGCGCCCTCGACGAAAGCCTCGTAGACGTTGACGCGGCGCCAGGCGCCGACCGCGATGAACATCACGATGATGCTCAGGATCACGCCGCTGCCCAGCAGCCCGATGTACTGCGACATTACCTCCGGCGGATAGCTGTGCAGCCAGCCGAAGACGGCGGCCATGATCGCGATGAAGCCGCCGACGAACACCAGCACCGGCGCGCTGAACAGGTTGATGCGCTGCACCCATGCCACCGCGACCAAGCCCGACATGAAGGAGATGAAGGTCGCGATCAGCGTGGGCAGGAAGATGTCCGCGGCGTTGAAGCCGACCAGGCCCTGGTCCACCGCCATCGCCTGGCGGATCGCGATCACCGAGGTCGGGATCAGCGTGATGCCGGCGGTGTTCAGCACCAGGAACATGATCATCGCGTTCGACGCGGTGTCCTTCCGCGGATTCAGCTCCTGCAGCTCCTTCATCGCCTTGAGCCCGAGCGGCGTGGCGGCGTTGTCCAGCCCGAGCATGTTGGCCGAGAAGTTCATCACCATCGAGCCGCCGGCCGGATGGCCGCGCGGCACCTCGGGGAAGATCCTCGCGAAGAACGGTCCCATCGCGCGGGCGAAGAGCTGAATCACGCCGGCGGTCTCGCCGACCTTCATCAGGCCCAGCCACAGGCTCATCACGCCGACCAGGCCGAGCGAGATGTCGAAGCCGGTCTTGGCGGTGTCGAAGATGCCGGTCAGCACCTGCGTGAAGATGGTCAGGTCGCCCTGGAACAGCCGCGCCAGCGCGACCGCGAAGCCGATCAGGAAGAACCCGATCCAGATGAAGTTCAGCACCATGGGCGCGGATTATTCCGGGCCGCGGCGATGCCGTGCGCTGCGCACGCCCGGTGTTGCGGGAATGCGAGCATCACGATCTGGCGGGCGGCCATAACCGGCCGCGGGGCCTAGCCTTCCTCCAGGAAGCGGTCCCGCACCTCCAGCACCTGCGGCAGCACGCCGATGAACAGCTCCACCAGCGCCGGATCGAAGTGTCGGCCGGCCTGCGCGCGCAGGTGCGCCACCGCCTGCTCCACCGGCCAGGCCGGCTTGTAGGGGCGGATGCTGGTCAGCGCGTCGAAGACGTCGGCGATCGCGACGATGCGGGCGTCCTGCGGGATGGACTCCCCGGCCAGGCCCTCGGGATAACCGCTGCCGTCCCATTTCTCGTGATGGGCCAGCGCGATGCGCCGCGCCATGCCGAGCAGGCCGGTCGCCTGATCGCCCAGGATCTCGGCGCCGATGGCCGGATGGCGGCGCATCACCATCCATTCCGCCTCGGTCAGCGGACCCGGCTTCTGCAGGATCGCGTCCGGGATGCCGAGCTTGCCGACGTCATGCATGGGCGCGGCATGCAGCAGGTCGTCGGCGTCCTGGTCGGTCCAGCCGGCCGCCAGCGCCAGCAGCTGGGCGTAGTGGCTCATCCGCACGACGTGCCAGCCGGTCTCGTTGTCCTTGTACTCGGCGGCGCGGCCCAGGCGCTGCACGATCTGCAGCCGGGTCTCGCGCAGTTCGTCCGCGCGCACCAGCGACAGGTGGGTCCGCACCCGCGCCCGCACCACCGGCGGGCTGACCGGCTTGGTGATGTAGTCGACCGCGCCGGCCTCGAAGCCCTCGGTCTCGTCGCTGGTGTCGGCCAGCGCGGTGACGAAGATCACCGGCGTGCGCCGCGTCGCCGGCTGCGACTTGAGCACGCGGCAGACATCCAGCCCGGAGAGCCCCGGCATCATGATGTCCAGCAGGATCAGCTGCGGCGCCTCGCTCTTCGCGAGCTCCAGGGCCTTCTGGCCGTCGCGGGCGAACAGCAGCCGGTAGTCGTCCTGCAGCACATGCCGCAGGACCTGCAGGTTGGCGGGCTCGTCGTCGACGAGCAGCAGCTTGGGACGGTGATCGGCGTTCACGACAGGCCTTGCGGGGCATTCGGCGTGCTCAGCCGGGTGCGCAGCGACTGCAGCAGCAGCAGGGCGGCGTCGAAGTCGAAGTCGTCCAGCGCGCGCGTCAAGGGCCCCAGCGCCTCGGCGCCGAGCGCCAGCCGCAGCGCGCTCAGCGACTCGTCGTCGAGTTCGCTGCGCTTGAGCGCGGCCGCCAGGCGGTCCACCAGCTGCTTCGAGGCGCGCAGGTCGCGCGCGGCCGCCTCGGCCGACGGATCGGCGGGCCGATCGGCCGACATCGGCATCGGCGCGCTGGCCGCGAAGCCCGAGGGCCGGCCATCCAGCTCCGCGACCGCGTCCAGCGTGTCCTGCAGCGTCAGCGCCAGCGTGTCGACCAGCGCCATCAGATCCTCTTCGCGCCCCAGGCGCAGGGCGGTCTCGACCGGCTGCGCGTGGGCGAGCAGCCGCGGCATCGCCAGGCTGCCGGCCACGCCGCGCCAGCGGTGCACCAGCCCGCGCAGTTCGATCCACTGGCGCGCCTGCGTCAGCTGGTGCAGCCGCGCGACGCCTTCGCGCTGTTCCTCGGCGAAGCGGCGCAGCCCGCGTTGCCACGCGGTGACGCTGCCCCACAGCCGCAGTCCCTGCTGCCAGTCGAGCGGCTCGGTGCCGGGGCCCGCTGAGCCCAGGCCCGCCGCATGGCGTGTCGACGGCGCCGGCCCGGCCTCCCCGGCGCCGCGGCCCGGCGACAGGCCCAGCACCCGAGCGAGTTCGGCGAACAGCCGGGCCGGCTCCACCGGCTTGACCGCGAAGCCGTCCATGCCGGCGGCCAGCGCCGCCTGCCGGTCTTCCTCCAGCACGCTGGCCGTCAGCGCGACCACCGGCGTGTGGCCGCGGCCCTGCGCATGCTCGAAGTTGCGGATCCGCCGCGTCGCGCCCAGGCCGTCCAACCCCGGCATGTGCACGTCCATCAGCACCGCGTCGAAGCGCTCGTCGGAGAAGGCCTTCAGCGCCTGCAGCCCGTCGGCGGCGAGCGTGACCTGATGCCCCTCGCGGCCCAGGATCAGCTGCAGCAGCTCGCCGTTCTGCGCGACGTCGTCGGCCACCAGCAGCCGCAGCGGCGGGAGGGCGACGGCCGCTTCGCTCGCCTGGGCCTCGGCGAGCGCCGCGTTGCCGGCCGGCAGCGGCAGCCAGACGTGGAAGGTGCTGCCCTGGCCGAGTTCGCTCTCGACGGTGATGCGGCCGCCCATGCGCTCGACCAGCTGCCGCGAGATGGTGGTGCCCAGGCCAGTGCCGCCGAAGCGGCGCGTCGTCGACGCGTCGGCCTGCGCGAAGGCGTCGAAGATGCGGTCCAGCCGGTCGGGCGCGATGCCGATGCCGGTGTCGACGACGGCCAGGTGGACCTGGCCGCCTTCATGCCGCATGCGCAGCGTGACCACGCCGCGCTCGGTGAACTTGATCGCATTGCCGACCAGGTTCAGCAGCACCTGCTGCACCCGCAGCGGATCGCCCTGGAAGAAGCGCGGCGCGGCGGACGGGTAGTCGAGGTGCAGCACCAGGTTCTTGCGCTGCGCCAGCAGCCGCAGCGAGTTCAGCGCCTGCTCGCAGACGGTGCGCAGCGAGAAGTCGACCGACTCCAGCTCCATCGCGCCCTTGTCGAGCTTGGCGGTGTCCAGGATGTCGTTGAGCAGCGCCAGCAGCGAGCGCGCCGAGCCGCGCACCGTCGTCAGGTGGCGGCGCTGGGCCTCGGTCAGCGTGGTGTCCAGCAGCAGCTCGGTGAAACCGAGGATGGCGTTCATCGGCGTGCGGATCTCGTGGCTCATGTTGGCCAGGAAGGCGCTCTTGGCCGCGGCGGCGGACTCGGCGCGCTCCTTGGCTTCCTCGAGCTGGCGCTGCAGCCGCTTGGGCTCGGTGATGTCGAGGATCACGCCATCGATCCACTGCGGCGCGCCCTGCGCGTCGCGCACCGCGCGGCCGCGCTCGGAGACCCAGCGCTCGCCGGCGTCGCGGGTGTGGACGCGGTACTCGAGCGCATAGGGCGTGTCGGCGGCGACGGCGGTTTCCACGGCCGCGTTCACCCGCGCCTGGTCGTGGCGATGGATCAGCGCGGCGAAGTGCTGGCGGCCTTCCAGGAAGTCGCGGGCGGTCCAGCCGGTCAGGTCCTCGACGGCGTCGTTGATCAGCAGCATCGACCAGTTCTCGTCCAGGCGGCAGCGGAAGGTCACGCCCGGGCTGTTGGCGATCACGGTGCGGTACTTGGTCTCGCTGTCGCGCAGCGCGGTCTCCATCACCAGCATGCGGCCGCGTTCCTCGACCAGCTCGGTGTTGAGCCGGCGCAGCACCAGCAGGCCGTTGGCGCCGGCCGTGATCGCGCTGATGGCCAGCGCCATCACGGTCACGGCCAGGGCGAGCCAGCCGGCGTTCTCGATCGAGGTGTTGCAGGGGCCGTCGGCCAGGCCGACGAAGCGCGCTGCGCCCATCGCCGTGTAATGCATGCCGGCGATGGCGCCGCCCATCACCACGCCGCCCAGCGCGATCGCCCAGGGCCGGCTGAGGCGGCCGGCCAGGCCGAAGCGGATCCACAGCGCGAGCATCGCCAGCAGGACCGCGACGACGATGGAGGCGCCGAACCAGGCGGGGTCGTAGCGCAGCGCGGCGGACATCTCCATCGCCGCCATGCCGGTGTAGTGCATCGCGCCGATGCCGGCGCCGACCAGCACGCCGCCGGCGACCAGGCGCCAGCGGTCGAGTTCGCGGCGCGAGAGCAGGGCCAGCGCGACCCAGGAGGCGATCAGCGCCGGGACCATGGAGGCGGCGGTGATGTGGGCGTTGAAGGCGATCTGCGCGCACAGCTGGAAGGCCAGCATGCCGATGAAGTGCATCGACCAGATGCCACCGCCCAACGCCAGCGCGCCCGTGGCCAGGATGGACTGGCGACGCCAGCCCGTGGCCGGCTTGGCCATGCCGGCGACCTGCAGCGCCAGCGCCGAGGTCAGCGAGGCGACGGCCAGCGACAGCAGCACCAGGGCCCCGTCGTAATGGCCGGTGAGCAGCAGCGTCGGGGCGCCATCGCGAAGCAGGAAGAACTGCGGCAGCGCCGCGGAGAGTTCGGACACGGACGGGCGAGGAGCGGCATCCTGGCGGCGCCATTCCGAGGGACAAGGGAGGAGGCCGCCATGGTGCCAAGAAGCCGGGACGGCGGCCCGGCACAAATCCTCGATATCCAGCGCCCAAATGAAAGCGCCCCGCGATCGCGGGGCGCTGTACGGAAACAAGCCCGGCCGCAGCCGTCGTCAGAAGGCGGGCACCACCGCACCTTTGTATTGGGTCTGGATGAAGCGCTTGACGGCCTCGCTCTGCAGCGCGGCGGCCAGCTTCTTCACCGCGGGAGCGTTCTGGTTGTCGTCGCGGGTGACCAGCCAGTTGGCGTAGGGCGACTCGCCGCCCTCGATCGCCAGCGCGTCCTTGGCCGGGTTCAGCTTCGCCTCCAGCGCGTAGTTCGTGTTGATCAGCGCCAGGTCCACCTGCGGCAGGATGCGCGGCAGCGTGGCGGCCTCGATCTCACGGAACTTCAGCTTCTTGGGGTTGTCGGCGATGTCCTTGGTCGTCGCCAGGATGTTGGCCTTGTCCTTGAGCTTGATCACGCCGGCCTTGTCCAGCAGCAGCAGCGCGCGGCCGCCGTTGGTCGGGTCGTTGGGGATCGCGACGGTGCCGCCCTCGGGCAGCGCGGCCAGCGTCTTGTGCTTGGTCGAATACGCGCCGAACGGCTCCACATGCACCGCCGCGACGGCCACCAGCCGCGTGCCCTTGCCCTTGTTGAACTCGTTCAGGTAGGGCTTGTGCTGGAAGAAATTGGCGTCCAGGCGCTTCTCGGCCACCTGCACGTTGGGCTGGACGTAGTCGGTGAAGACCTTGACCTCGAGCTCCACGCCCTGCTTGGCCAGCTCCGGCTTGACCAGGTTCAGAATCTCGGCGTGCGGCACCGCGGTGGCGGCGACGCTCAGCTTCTCGGCGGAGGCGGTGCCGGCGGTGACCAGCGACAGGGCCGCGACGGTGGCGGCGAACAGCTTCTTCATGCTTGCAAACTCCTCTGAGGAACGATGCCGCTCGCCTGCTTGGGGCGATCGGCGCTGAAAAGGGGGAGGCGGGGTCTGGTCGATGCCGGACGGGCTCAGCGGTGCGACACGCGGGTCACCAGCCAGTCGCCCAGCATCTGCAGCAGTTGCACCAGCACCAGCAGCAGCACCACGGTCACGACCATGACCTCGGTCTGGAAACGCTGGTAGCCGAAGCGGATCGCCAGGTCGCCCAGGCCGCCGCCGCCGATGACGCCCGACATGGCCGTGTAGCCGACCAGCGTGATCGCGGTGACGGTGAGCGCCGAGACGATGCCGGGCAGCGCCTCGGGCAGCAGCGCCTGGACGACGATCTGGCGGGTGCTGGCACCCATGGCCAGGCCGGCCTCGACGATGCCGCGGTCGACGCCGCGCAGCGCGGTTTCCACCAGCCGCGCCAGGAAGGGCGTCGCGCCCACGACCAGCGGCGGGATCGCGCCGGCCACGCCCAGCGAGGTGCCGGTCACCAGCAGCGTGAACGGGATCAGCACGATCAGCAGGATCACGAACGGCAGCGAGCGCAGCACGTTCACCACCAGCGACAGCAGCGCGTACAGCCGGGGCGAGGACACCAGCCGGCCACGGTCGAACAGGTACAGGGCGATGCCCAGCGGCAGGCCCAGCAGCGCGGTGAAGAGCAGCGAACCGCCCAGCATCAGCAGCGTGTCGCCGCCGGCGGTGGCGATCTCGGGCCAGTCGATGGTCCGCAGGGTCTCGATCAGGGAGGGCGTGAGGCTCATGCGCGCAGCTCCTCGACCTGCACGCCGCGCTCGGCCAGCAGCTGGCGGGCGGCCTGGCGATCGCCGCCGCTGACGGCGATGGTCAGCTGGCCGTAGGGCTGCCGCTTGATGCGGTCGATGCGGCCGGCCAGGATGCCGAAGTCCAGGTTCGCGCGCCGGGCGACCTCGCCCAGCAGCGGCTCGTAGGTGCGCTCGCCGAAGAAGGTCAGGCGCCACAGGCTGCCGGCGACATGCGCGTAGTCGTCGCGCTGCTCGCCTTCGTCGACATGCTCGGCCGCGAGCACGAAACGCCGCGCCGTGTCCGAGCGCGGATGCAGGAAGACCTGCGCCACCGGGCCCAGTTCGACGATGCGGCCGCCTTCCAGCACCGCGACGCGGTCGCAGACGCGGCGTACCACGTCCATCTCGTGGGTGATCAGCACGATGCTCAGCTTCAGCTCCTCGTTGAGCTCGGCGAGCAGGTCCAGGATCGAGCGGGTGGTTTCGGGGTCGAGGGCGCTGGTGGCCTCGTCGCAGAGCAGCACCTGCGGGTCCAGCGCCAGTGCGCGGGCGATGCCGACGCGCTGTTTCTGGCCGCCGGAGAGCTGGGCCGGATACTTGTCCGCCTGGTCGGACAAGCCGACGCGGGCGAGCAGCTGCTGGACGCGCGGCGCCATGCGCGCGGCCTCCCAGCCGGCGATGCGCAGCGGCCAGGCCACGTTCTGCGCGACGGTGCGCGAGCTCAGCAGGTTGAAGTGCTGGAAGATCATCGCGATCTTCTGGCGGGCGGCGCGCAGGCCGGCCGCGTCCAGCGCCTGCAGGTCCTGGCCGGCCACCACCACGCGGCCGCTGTCCGGGCGCTCCAGCAGGTTGATCACCCGCAGCAGCGTGCTCTTGCCGGCGCCCGAGGCGCCGATGATCCCGAACACTTCTCCCGGTTCCACCCGAAGGTCGATACCCTGGAGCGCCGCCACGCGGCGCCCCTCGACCTCATAGGATTTGTGCAGCTGTTGGAGTTCGATCACGGACGAAAGACGGACGCTCGCGCCAGCTGGCCGCCGTTCGGGACCTTTTGCCGGCATGCGCCTTTTTGGGGCGGAAAGCCGTGATGCTTAGGGATAACCCGGCAGTTGGCAAGCAATCAATGCTTATATGCATATGCCGAGGTGGGAATTCCGCTGAATTCTTATATCGGGAAGGCGGGGTTTCCGGTTGCTCAGACGGGGAGCGAAAGGGACGCGAGGTCGCGGATCAGGTCTGCGATGTTGTTGCGCAGCGCGGCTTCGGTGGCGATGCGCAACTGCTCCGACGGATTCAGGCTGTCGTCGACGCCCGCCTTCTGCGTCGTGCGCAGCGTGCGCTGGTAGAGCACCTTGCCGCCGCCGGCGGCGCGCTCCGTCAGCGTGTAGCGGACCGAGATCGCCACCTCCGGCAGCACCGGCACGTTGGGCTGCGCCAGCGCCAGCACCTCGACCTGCAGCTGGTAGCGCCCGGTGTCCGGCACGTCGGGCATGAGGCCCAGGCGCCGCAGCGATTCCTGGTAGGTCTGGTTCAGCGTCATCGCGTTGATGCGGCTGCCCCACCAGCGCGAGGTCTCCTGGCCGCCGCTCACCGGCAGCAGGTCGATGTTGCGCCGCAACTGCGGGCTCAACCAGGAGCGCAGCTGCAGCGACTCCATGTCGGTCAGCGAGGACTCCAGCGGCCGCGCCGGCGTGCCGCAGCCCGCCAGCAGCGCGCAGGCCATGGCGGCCAGCAGCGCCGGCATGGAGCGAAGAGGACGGGCAGGGCGGCGGTCGATCATGCCGGGCATCTTGCCTCCAGGGAGCGGGCGCCGATCGCCCGATCTGAACCGGATTCCGGCGCCGGATCGCAGGACCGGATCGCAGGGCCGGAACGCGGACGCGCTCGCGGACCTGCTCACGGAACGCGGCCGCGGCCGCGTCTCAGAGCCGACGGTGCTGCAGCGCCGGCAACTGCTCGCGCACCTGTGCGATGCGCGCCGGATCGAGGCGGGCGATCGCCAGGCCCTCGCCCTCGGGCAGGCAGGCCAGCACTTCGCCCCAGGGATCGACGATGAGGCTGTGGCCCCAGGTGCGGCGCCCGTTCTCGTGCGTGCCCCCCTGGGCCGCGGCGATGACGTAGGCCTGGTTCTCGACCGCGCGGGCGCGCAGCAGCAGCTCCCAATGCGCCTGGCCGGTGGTGTACGTGAAGGCCGCCGGCACGCTGATGAGGTCCAGCGGCCGCGGGCCGCCGAAGCTCATCGCGCGGAAGAGCTCCGGGAAGCGCAGGTCGTAGCAGATGGACAGGCCCACGCGCAGCGTGGGGCCGTCGGCGATCGGCGCGTCGAAGCTCACCGGCGCCTCGCCGGCCTGGAGCACGCGGGCCTCGTCGTAGCGCTCGCGGCCGTTGTCGTAGCAGAAGAGGTGCAGCTTGTCGTAGCGCGCGGCCATCGTGCCGTCCGGCGCGAAGACGCAGGTGGTGTTGCGCACCCGCTCGGCGGGCAGGGCCGCGCCGTCGATCGCCATCGGCAAGGTGCCGCCGAGGATCCACACGCCATGCGCGCGCGCCGCCCGGCGCAGCGCGCCCTGGATCGGCGCGTCGACGTCCCCGGGCCGCTCGGCGTAGGGCAGCTTGTCGGTGTCCTTGTGGCCCATGAGGCAGAAGTACTCGGGCAGCGAGACCAGCCGCGCGCCCTGGCGCGCCGCCTCGCCGATCCAGTGGGCGGCGCGCTCGAGGTTCTCCTCCAGCCGCGGGCCGGAGACCATCTGGATCGCGGCGATCGTGACCGGCGGCGCCGCCTGCGGGGTCGAGGTGCTCATTGGACGGACTCTCCTTGCGCGGTGGTGGCGTTGTTGTAGCTGCCCTGCGGCTGCGCACGGCGCGGCAACTGCTCGATGCGCGGATCGGACCAGGTGCCGGTGACGCGGAACTCCTCGGAGTTGGCCGCCGCCAGCGGCTTGCGCAGCAGCCACTGGGCCAGGAAGGCGCCCAGGCCGATGGCCGGATTCACCGCCGCGTAGGCGAGCGCCGCGCCGCCGGCATTGATCTCGGGCAGCACCAGGACATGCAGGTCCTGCGTCTCGGCGGCCAGGTCGGCGCTGCCTTCCATCAGCACCGCCGCCTGCAGGCCCTTCATGCGCAGGTTGTCGCTGCGCGCGACGCCCTTGGCGATGCGGATGTCGCCGGTGACGTTGTCGAAGGCGAAACCTTCTGAGAAGACGTCGCGGAAGTCCAGCATCAGCCGCCGCGGGATGGATTGCAGGCTGAGCACGCCCAGCAGCCGGCCCACGCCGGGCTCGGCCTTGAGGAACTGCCCTGCTTCCATCGAGACGTTGAGCTGGCCGCTCATGCTGGCGTAATCCGGCGACAGCGGCGAGCCATTCCAGGCCACCTGACCGGTCAGCACACCCTTGCCGCCGCGCAGCACCTGGCCCTGGCCCAGGCGCTCCATCAGCTTGCCGCCATCGGCGACGTCGAGCTTCCAGTCGAGCTCGGTCCGGCGCGTCGGCAGGCCGGGCTCCGGCGCCCATTTGCCGGAGGCGCTCAGCGTCGCGTCGGCACTCTTGAGAACCAGGCGGTTGAGCTTCCAGTCGCGCGCGTCGCTCTGCTGCTGTGCGTCGATCTCGAGCCGGCCCAGGCGCTTGCCGCGCAGCTCGAAGTCCTCGACGACGATGTCCAGCGTCGGCACCGAGCGTGGCTGCTTGTCGAGCAGTTGCTCGACGCCGTCGACGTCGCTGCGCGGCACCGACAGCCGCGACAGCCGAGCGTAGACGCGGCCTGGGAGGTTGGGTTTGGCGGCGCGGACCTCGATCAGGCCGCTGAGCTGCTGCGCGTCCATCGATACCCGCCAGCCCGCGCCCGCGTCGTGCGAGACGCCGGCCGTGACGCCGTTGAGCGTGCGGCCCGACACCTGCAGCGTCTGCGCCTTGATCGTCAGCTGCGAGGGCGAGTAGCCGCCCTCCGGCGCGGCTTCGGCTTCGAAGCTGCCGGCGTCCTTGTCGCCGGTGAGGCCGGGCAGCGCGGTCTGCCAGGCGTCGGCATTGAACTGGTCGAAGCTGGCGCGCGCGATCACGCCCTGCGCGGGCAGCTCGGGCAGCTTCTCGCGCACCGCGATCGCACCGCGCAGCACCTTGGCCTCGTGCGTGACGTCGCGCTGGTAGAGCGCCTGGACCGGACCCGCCTCGACGCGCAATTCATCGCGCAAGGCCGCGCCGGCCGGCGCCAGCGCCTTGGTGGCGATGCGCATCGGCCAAGCCTCCTCGGCCGCCTTGTGCATCGGCGCCGGCAGGTTCACCGCGATGCCCTGCAACGGACTGGTCACCGCGATCTCGGTCTGCCCGTTCTTGAGCACGCCCAGCTCGAAGCGCACCGCGGCCTGGCCGGTCATCACCGACGCCGCTTGCTGCAGCCCCAGCTCCGGCGCATTGCGCAGCGCCTCGGCCGTGACCGTGCCTTGCGCGGCAAAGCGCATGGTGCCGTCGGGCAGGCTGCCGCCGTCGAAGCTGGCGTCGCCGCCCAGCACGCGCGCCTGGCCGCCGCGGATCTGCAGGCCCTTCTGGTCGAAGCTGACCTGCGCGCGGGCCTGGCCCAGCAGCGGCGTGTCGGGCCGAATGCGGACGTCGTTGCCGGTCAAGGTGACCAGGCCCTTGACCGTCGTGTCGTCGACATGCATCAGCGGCAGCCGCAGGTTGAGCTTCAGCGCCATCGGACCGGTCGCGGTGGTCGCGTCCAGCACGTGGCTGGTGAGCGCCGCCACCGGCGAGGCCTTCACGTAGCGCAGCGCGTCGGCGAGCGCCCCGCGCGCCTGGCCGTCGATCTCCAGCACCGGCGCGTGGTGGTACAGGTCGGCGATGGACCCTTGCACGTTGACCAGGTCCACGCCCATCAGCCGGGCCTTGGCGTTGCGGATGCTCATCGCGGCGCGGTCGAAGACCAGCTCGGCGTCGAGCTGCTCCATCGCCGGCCACGGCGACTGGAAGGCGGGCAGTTCGCCCTCGGCCGGATGGCTGGGCACGTAGGCCAACGTCAGGCCGCGGACCTGCCCCGACACCCGGAACTGCCCCTTGCTGCGCGGCGCGTCGAAGGGGAAGTCGATCAGGTCGCCCTGCAGGCGCACCTGGATGCGGTGCACCGTGCCGTCGCGGATGGCGTCGCGCACGTAGCGCCGCGCGTCGTGGCCCATCGAGGCCGGCAGATAGCGCAGCACGCGCGGGGCCCGGATCTCGTCGATGCGGCCGGTGAGGTCGAGGCGGCCGTGGTCATGCGGACGCTTGCCGTCACCGCTCTGCCAGCTGCCGTCGACTTCCGCGCGCAGGTCGTCGTTGCTGAAGTGCACGTCGCTGAACTGCACCGTCCAGCGCGTGGCGGGCTCGGCCGGCGCCGACGCGGCGGTGTCCACCGCCGAGGCCGCGGCCAGCGGACGTGTCACCGGGAGGGACAAGGGAGCGGGCGCCGGCGCGCGCTTGGCGCCACCGACCGCCACCGGACGCTGGGCGCGCCACTGCACGCTGGCCTGCGCCTGCTTGAGCGGGACCGTCGCTTCCTCGAAGACGCCGGGCAGCGTCACCTCGCCGTCGGCCACGGCCAGGGTCGCACTGCCGCCCTGGTCGGTGGCTTCGAACTGCAGGTCGGCGCCGCGCACGCCGGGCCTTCCAGTCGGCGGCGAGGAGGCCGGATCCGAGGGCGGCTCCGGCGTCGCGGCCGCCAGCTGCAAGCCCTGCAGCCGGCCCTTGGCGCGATAGCCGCGCGGCGCGTCGAGCGGGCCGTCCCAATGCAGCTGCAGCGCATTGAGCAGGCCGCCCGGTTTCATGTCGGCGATCAGCTGGCGCTGGGCCTCGGCGAGCGGCAGGCGGGCCAGGATCTGCGCCCCCAGCGCCAGGTCCAGCTGCTGCGCCTGGAAGTCGCCGCCGGTGATGGTGCCGGTCCGGGCGTCGCGCTTGACCTCGAGCGCCCAGTCCGAGCGCGGCCAGTCCAGCCCGTCCCCCGCCTGGAAGCCCAGCTGCTTCGCTTCCAGCGAGAGCGATTGCGGCGTCTGCTTCAGCACCAGCCGGCCGCCGATCCGCGCCAGCGCCAGCTCGGGCAGGCCGGGCGCGACGCGCAGCTTCACCGCGCGCAGGCCCATGTCCAGCGTCAGGCTGCGCGGCTCGCCGCGGTCCACGTCCAGCCAGGCGCGCAGCGCGCCGTCGCCCTCGTTGAGTTCGAAGGGCAGGTCCACGTAGCGGCGCAGCTCGCTGACATCGGTGCGCGGCAGGTGGGCGAAGAGCTGGCCGCTCCAGCGCTGCACCGCGCCGGGCCGGTCCAGCAGCGACTGGGTGAACTCGCCGCGCAGCGTGAAGCGCTCGCCCCAGCCGGCCGGCGGCGTGGCGTCCAGCCGCAGCCGGTGGCGGCGCAGGCCGTTGCGCAGCACCAGGTTGAGGTCGAAGAGCTCCAGCGGTGGCGCGGCGCGCAGGTCGTCGACCCAGCGGATGCGGCCATGGAGGATGACGAACTCGTGCTGCTCGAAGAACCAGTCGGTGGCCGCTTCGGAGGCCTGTGTGTCCGAGGGGCCGTCGACGCTGAGGCCGGCCACGAAGACCCGGCCCTGTGCGTCGCGGCGCAGCAGCAGCTCGGGGCTGTCCAGCAGCAGTTGGGAGAAGCGCAATTCGAAGGCCAGCAGCGAGCGCGGCGACAGCGCGGCGCTGACGCGAGGCAGGTGCAGCGCTTCGCGGCCGGAGGCCTCGACGATGCGCACGTCGCGCAGGTCCAGCGTGGGGATCCAGCCCGACGATCGCGCGCTGATGGCGCCGATCTTCACGGGTACCCCCAATGCCTGGGTGGCTTGCTTTTCGAGCTGGGGCCGCCAGTCGTCGATGTGCGGCAGAATCGCCCAGTGCAATGCCAGCCAGGCCGCGATCAGCAGGGAGAACAGGCCCAGCGAAGCCAGACCGAGCCAGAGGGCGCAGCGTGCCCACCAGCGTCGCTTCGCGACCGCGGAACCGGAGTCAGAACTGGTGACGGCGGACGAAGACATGTAAGAGGGGACGGCGGTCGCCGAATCTAGCACAGCCATTTCCGGCCATGAGCCAGCGAGAGCTTTCTTTACCGATGGATTCAGTTGCCCCGGCAACCGCCGATCCGGCAGGCGTTTCGACGCCGGCCGCGAGCGCGGACCACAGCCGATTCGTTCAGCGCATCCGCCGCCGTTACGCGGCCGAATTGCCCCTGCTGCCGCCCGGCCTGCCGGATGACGCGGTCATGCGCGCCGTCGTCGACCGCCTGTGCGAAGGCGGTCGTGCGCTGCCCGCCGCGCTGCGCGTGATGCGCCAGCTGGTGATGGAACGGCTGGCGGTGCTCGACGTCGAGCAGGGCGCGCCGATGACCGACGTCACGCAGGCGATGACCCATCTGGCCGAGGTGGCGCTGGACATCGGCGTCGCGCACTGCCGCGCGGAACTCGACGCGCTGTACGGCCCGCCGCGCGACGCGGTCGGCCAGGACATCGACTTCTGGGTCGTGGGCATGGGCAAGCTCGGCGGGCGGGAGCTGAATGTCTCGTCCGACATCGACCTGATCTACGTCTACGAGGACGACGGCCAGACCGAGGGCCCGGACGGCGGCGCGGGCCGCCAGCGGATCTCGGCGCACGAATATTTCGCGCAGCTCTCGCGCCGGCTGTCGACGCTGATCGGCGACGTGACCGAGGACGGCCAGGTCTTCCGCGTCGACCTGGCGCTGCGCCCCAACGGCAACTCCGGTCCGCCCGCGGTGAGCATGGCGATGCTGGAGGAGTACTTCCTCGTCCAGGGCCGCGAGTGGGAGCGCTTCGCCTGGCTGAAGAGCCGCGTCGTCGCGCCGCGCGCCAGCGTCAAGAGCGGTCGCGCGATGCAGTTGCGCAGCCTGGTCACGCCCTTCGTCTATCGGCGCTACCTGGACTACGGCGTCTTCGAGGGCCTGCGGCAACTGCACCGCAAGATCCGCGACGAGGCCCAGCGCCGCGCCGCCGGCCGGCCCGAGCGCGCCAACGACGTGAAGCTCTCGCGTGGCGGCATCCGCGAGATCGAGTTCATCGTCCAGCTGCTGCAGGTGGTGCGCGGCGGACAGTTCCCGGAGATCCGCACCCGCTCGACGCTGAAGGCGCTGACGCGCCTGGCGGCGCGCGGCCTGATGAAGCCCGAGACCGCCACCGCGCTGGCCAAGGGCTACGACTTCCTGCGTCGCGTCGAGCACCGCATCCAGTACCTGGACGACCAGCAGACCCACTGCCTGCCGGCCTCGGACGAGGACATCGGCTGGATCGCGCGCAGCCTCTGCCTGAGCTGCAACAGCCACGCCTGCCCGCTGCTGGACCGGCTGATGGAGGTGCGCGAGCTGGTGGCGACCGAGTTCGACGCCTTGTTGCACGACGGCGTCGCGCCGGGCAAGGGCAACTGCAAGAACGGCATGTGCGGCGGCCCGCCGCTGCCGATCGACAGCGAGGAGTTCCTCGACAAGCTGCAGCCCGAGCTGGCCGCCAACGTGCGGCGCTGGGCCCAGCAGGCGCGGGTGCAGAACCTGCGCGAGGACTCCCGGCTGCGGCTGGCCAAGCTGGTCGGGCGCGCGGCGCTGGCGGTGCGCCAGGGCGAATGCACGCTGGACGCGGCGCAGCGCTTCGTCGACTGGATCGAGCCGCTGCTGCGCCGCGAGAGCTACCTGGCGCTGCTGGTCGAGCGGCCGGCGGTGCAGGGCCGGCTGCTGCGGCTGCTGGGCCTGGCGCGCTGGCCGATGCGCTACCTGATGCAGCATCCCGGCGTCATCGACGAACTGGCCGATGCACGGCTGCTGCACGAGCGCTTCGATGGCGCGGCCTTCATCCAGGACCTGCAGGCGCGCCATGACGCCTGGGCCGAGCATGGCGAGGCCAGCGAGGACGCGCTGCTGGACAGCGTGCGCCGCGCGCATCACGCCGAGGTCTTCCGCACGCTGGTGCGCGACGTGGAAGGGCAGATCAGCGTCGAGCAGGTGGCGGACGAGCTGTCGCTGCTCGCCGACGCGACGGTGCAATGCGTGCTGGACTGGGCCTGGGACCGGCTCAAGCAGAAGCACCGGCCCTCGCCGCGGCTGGCGGTGATCGCCTACGGCAAGCTCGGCGGCAAGGAACTGGGCTACGGCAGCGACCTGGACCTGGTCTTCCTCTTCGACGACGAGGACGACAACGCCGCCGAGATCTACGGCGCCTTCATCCGCAAGCTGATCACCTGGCTGACGATCCGCACCGCCGCGGGCGAGCTCTTCGACATCGACACCGCGCTGCGCCCCAACGGCAACTCGGGGCTGCTGGTGACCTCGATCACCTCGTTCGAGAACTACCAGGGCGGCCGCGGCAGCAACACCGCGTGGACCTGGGAGCACCAGGCGATCACGCGGGCGCGCTTCTGCGCCGGCGACGCATCGCTGGCCGAGCGCTTCGAGGCCACCCGCCGCGCGGTGCTGACCGCGCCGCGCGATCCGGCGGCGCTGCGCGACGAGGTCGTCGCGATGCGCGAGAAGCTGCGCGCCGCGCGCTCGGTGCGGACCGGCTTCTTCGACGTGAAGCACAGCCCGGGTGGCATGGTGGACGCCGAATTCGCGCTGCAGTACCTGATCCTGGCGCACTCGGCGCGACACCCCGAGCTGCTGGCCAACGCCGGCAACATCGCGCTGCTGCAGCGTGCCGAGTCCGCCGGGCTGCTGCCCGCCAACGTCGGCCGCGACGCCGCCGATGCCTATCGCGAGCTGCGCCGCGTGCAGCACCGGGCGCGGCTCAACGAGCAGTCCACCGCACTCGATGGCGAAGCCGCCGAGGCGCTCGCGCCGCAGCGCGACGCGGTGCTGACGCTCTGGCGGGCCGTCTTCGGCTGACGCGTCGCGGACGAGGCCCCGATGCCGGGACGCGCTTGGCTGCTGGTGGCGATGGCGCTCGCGATCGGCTCGCTGGTCGCCTGGGTCCAGCCCGCGCCGGTGCAGGCCGCGCTCGAGTGGCGGCCCGGGTTCGTGGCCAGCGAGCCGTGGCGCGCGGTCAGCGCCGCGTGGCTGCATTGGAGTCCCCAGCACCTGATCGCCAACCTGGCCGGCTGTGCCGTCGTGGGCCTGCTGGGCGTCGCCGCGCGCCTGGGACCGTGGGACGCGGTCGCCTGGTTGCTGGCCTGGCCGCTGACGCAGGTCGGGCTGCTGATCGAACCGTCGCTCGAGCGCTTCGGCGGCGCCTCGGGCGTGCTGCATGCGGGCGTCGCCGTCGCCGCGATCGGGATGATGCGAATGCGCGCCTCGCATGGGCGCGAGCGCGTCATCGGCCTGCTGATCGGGCTGGGACTGATCGCGAAGGTCGCGGCGGAGCGCCCCTTGGCCGGCCCGCCGCTGCGGCATTGGGACGGCTGGAACATCGCGATCGCGCCGCTGTCCCATTTCACCGGCCTGGTCGGGGGCACTGCGGCGGCGCTGCTGTGTGCGTTGGCCGCGCGGGCCTGGACACGCCGCCGGGCATGATCCGGCGCCATGGAACGCAAACAGCGACTCGACGGCGCGGCGGTGGCCATCCTGCTGGGATGCTGCGTGCTGTGGGGCCTGAACCAGGTCGCGGCCAAGGCCGCGCTGGCGGAGATGGGCCCGCTGTGGCAGGCCGCGCTGCGCTCGGGCCTGGCCGGCCTGCTGGTGTGGGGCTTCGCCGCGGCGCGCGGCATCGCGCTGTTCCGCCCTGATGGCAGCCTGCCCGGCGGCCTGCTCGCCGGCCTGCTGTTCGCGGCCGAATTCGCCTGCATCTTCGTCGGGCTGCAGTACACGACAGCGTCGCGGATGGTGGTGTTCCTCTATCTGTCGCCCTTCGTCGTCGCGCTGGGCATGCCGCTGATCTCGCCCGCCGAGCGATTGACGATGCGCCAGACGGTGGGCTTGCTGATCGCCTTCGGCGCGGTGGCGTTCGCGTTCGGCGAGGGCCTGCAGGGCACCGGGCAGGCGATGCAATGGCTCGGCGACGCGCTGGGCGTGCTGGCCGCGCTGCTGTGGGGCGGCACGACGCTGGCGATCCGTGCGACGCGGCTGTCGTCGGCGAGCGCCGAGAAGACGCTGCTGTACCAGCTCGGCGTGTCGGCGCTGGCCCTGGCGGCGGGCGCGCTCGCCACCGGCGAGGTCCTGCCGCTGGCCTGGTCCTGGCGACTGGTCGGGCTCTTCGGCTTCCAGGCGGTGATCGTCTCCTTCGCCAGCTACCTGCTGTGGTTCTGGCTGATCCGCCATTACCCGGCGACCCGGCTGTCCAGCTTCACGCTGAGCACGCCGCTGTTCGGGCTGCTCGCGGGCGCGCTGCTGCTCGGCGAGCCGATCACGCCGCGGCTGATGCTCGCGCTGGCCGGGCTCGCGGCCGGCATCGTGATGGTCAATCGCTGAGCGCCGGCTTCAACGCCCGCGCCGTGCGCCGTCACGGCGCACTCCCTCCGCCAACCCCCGATAAACCCTCGGACTAACTCTTTCGAGGGAGTTGTCGCGCGGGTGTCGCCTTGCGGTCGTCGAGGTCGGCCCATATCATCGAATTTCATGTAGTGTTCCCTACATTGAAGCCAGCGATGAACGACCTTGCCCGCCTTCCCTTCCTCGAGTTGACCCCGCGCGGGACTCGCCTGCACCGGGCCAGTCCGCAGCGCGGTCCGTCCGTCCTCGTGGCCGGACGCGGCCATCAGGCGCCGGCCGCGCTGGCGCTGCTGCAGCGTGAATACGCGCTGCGCGGCGCGCTCCGGCCGGACTGGGCCGCGGTGCCGCAGGCGCTGCAGCCCAGTGGCGAGGGCGTCGTGCTGCTGCTCCAGGACCCGGGCGGCCGGCTGCTCGGCGAGACGGCCCGGCCGCCGATGGCGCCGGCGGCCTTCCTGCGCCTGGCGCGGGCCATCGTGTCCGCGGTGGCCGGCATGCACGCCGCCGGCATCGTCCATCGCGCGCTCGGCCCGGATTGCATCCTGGTCGACGAGGCCGCCGGCAGGGCGACGCTGACCGGCTTCGGCTTCGCGCTGCGCCAGGGCGAGCCCCAGGCCCGCGGCGAGGAAGCGCTGGCCTGGGACGATGCCCGCTTCGACTACATGGCGCCGGAGCTGGGCGGGCGGATGAATGTCGAGGTCGACGCGCGCGCCGATCTCTACGCCCTGGGCTGCCTGTTCCACGAACTGCTGACCGGCGCGCCGCCCTTCGATGGCGACAACGCCGCCGCCCGCATCCACGCCCATGCGACCCGCCTGCCGTCGCCGGTGCACGCGCTGCGGCCGGAGGTCCCGGCGCAGCTCTCGCGCCTGGTGCTGCGCCTGCTGCAGAAGTCGCCGGACCGCCGCTATGCCGACGCCGGCGCGCTGCTGGCCGACCTGCGCAGCTGCGACGAACTGCTGCGCCGCCACGGCACCATCCCCGACTTCGTGCTCGATGCCGGCGCCGCGCTGGCCGGCGCGCACGAACCCGGCCCGGTGGTCGGCCGCGACGACGAGCTCGCCCAGCTCGCCGCGCTCTATCGCGCGGTGGCCGAGGGCGAAGGTGCCCGCACCGCCTGGGTCTGGGGCGGACCGGGCATCGGCAAGTCGGCGCTGCTGCGCGAAGCGGTCGCGCGGATGCGGCAGCCCGTCGCGCCGCTGGTGGCCGCCGGCAAGTGCGACGCCGCGCGCAGCGGCGTGCCCTTCGACGCGCTGGCGCGGGCGCTGGAGCCGCTGCTGCAGGGCGTGCTGGGCAGCGCCGAGGCCGACTTCGAGACCTGGCGGGACCGGCTGCGCCGCGCCGCGCAGCCGGTCGGCGCGACGCTCGCCGGCTGGGTGCCGGGCCTGGCCGCCGTGCTCGGTCCGCAGGACGGGCCGGCCGCGCCGGTGCCGGGCGACGCGGCGCTGGTCTTCGAGCGCGAGATCGTCCTGCGCGCCATGGCCCGGCTGTTCGCCGCCTTCGCGCGGCCGGAGCGTCCGCTGGTGCTGCTGATCGACGACCTGCAGTGGGCGGATGTCGACACGCTCAAGGTGCTGGAGCGCCTGCTGATCGACCACGCCGATGCGCCGCTGCTGCTGGCGGGCTCCATGCGGTCGGGCGAGACGCACGCGCCGCATCCGCTGCGCGCGGCGCCGCTGTTCAGCCGCGCTGGCGCCTGCCACCTGGCGCTGCGGCCGCTGGACGACGACGCCGTGCGGGCCCTGGTCGCGCAGGTGCTGCACCAGGACGTCTCGGCGCTGGGGCCGCTGCTGGACCTGGTCCAGCACCTGACCGGCCACAACCCCTTCTTCATCCGCCGTCTGCTGGGTCGCCTGGTCGCGAAGGGCCAGCTCGCCTACGACCCCGCGACCACGCGCTGGGCCTGGCATGCCGAGCGCACCGCGGCCAGCCCGGTCATCCACGACGTCGGCGAGCTGCTGGCGCGCGAGCTCGACGAGCTGCCCGACGCCGCGCTCGCCCTGCTGCGCGCGATGGCGAGCCTGGGCGACCGCGCGGCGCCGGCGCTGCTCGCGGTGGCCGTCGACAGCACCGAGGGCCCGCTCGCGGCCGCGATGGCGCCCGCGCTGCAGGCGGGTTTTGTCGTGCTCGACCGCGGCGACTGGACCTTCACCCATGACCATGTCCGCGAGGCGGTCCTCGGCGCGATCGCGCCGGCCGAGCGGGCCGCGCTGCACCTGGCGATCACGCGCCGGCTGCGCGCCGCCAACGACGAACGCATCCCCGCCTTCCTGATCGCCACGCAGGCCAACCTCGCGCGGCCGGCGGTGGTGCATCCGATCGAGCATCGCGCCTTCGCGCTGATCAACCTGGAAGCGGGCAAGCGCGCGAAGGCGGCCACCGCGCATCACGCGGCGCTGGATTTCTTCGGCTGGACGCTGACCTGGCTGGGCGACGAGCAGACCAGTCCCGAGGCGCTGGAGGCCAGCCTGCTCTGCGGCGAGGCCGAGTTCATGACCGGTGCGCTCGAGGCCGCCGAGATGCGCCTGGCGGCGCTGCAGGGCCTGGCCGGCGACGGACTGTTCAGCGCCGAGGTGGCCCGGCTGCGGGTGGCCCTGTACACGACGCTGGGCCGCTACGACCTGGCGCTGGACATCGGCCTGGCCTTCCTGGCCAGCGCGGCGGGCATCGTGCTGCCGCGCCATCCGACGCCGGCGCAGGTCGACGCGGAATACGCGCCGCTGCGCGCCTGGTTCGATGAACACGGCGTCGACGCGCTGCGCGACTGGCCGGTCGATCCGGACCCGCGCCGCCGGGCGCTGGTCAACGTCTTCGCCGACCTGGTCCCGCCGGCGATGTATTCGGACCAGCAGCTGGTCGACCTGATGCTGCTGCGCGTGGTCCGGTTGGCGATCGCGCATGGCCATTGCGACGCCTCCGCCAACGCCTACGTCTGCCTGATCCAGGTGCTCGGCGCGCGTTATGGCGATTTCGCCAGCTCGCGCGCCTTCGGCGAGCTGGCGCTGCACCTCGTCGGCGAGCGCGGCCTGCGCCGCTACCAGGCGCGCGTGCTGCACACCTATGCGACCTTCGTCGTGCCCTGGACCCAGCCGGCGCGCGGCGCGCGCGAGGTCTTCGGCCGCGCCTTCGAGATCGCCACCCGCGAGGGCGACCACACCTTCGCGCTGTACTGCGGCCGCAACCAGGCCACCGGCATGCTTTTCGCGGGCGAGTTCCTCGAGGACGTGCGCCAGACCGTCGAGGCCGCGCTGGCGCGGGCCAAGGACGCCAACTTCCGGCTGGTCGTCGACGCGGTGCTGGCGCAGCGCACGCTGCTGAGCGTGCTGCAGGACGGCGAGCCGCGCGGCGAGCGCATGGCCGAGCCGGTCGAGGGCGCGCCGGTGACGCTGGTGGACCTGGCCTACTGGACCTACCGGCTGCAGGCGGGGCTGCTCTTCGGCGACCTGGCCGAGGCGCTCGAGTCGCGCCGGCGCGCGCAGGCCTGCGTCGCCGTCGCCCGCAACTTCGCCGAATGCGGCGACCTGGCCTTCTACGGCGCGCTCGCGCTGCTGCAGCTGCGTGAGCGCGACCAGGCGCAGGAGGCGGCGCTGCGCCATCACCTCGCGTCGCTGGACGGCTGGGCCGCGGAATGTCCGGAGAACTTCGGCGCGCGCCGCGCGCTGGTGCTGGCCGAGCAGGCGCGCGCGCTGGGCCATCTGGCCGAGGCGGCGGACCTGTTCTCCACCGCGGTGACGCAGGCGCGGCGCCACGGCTTCACCCAGGTCGAGGCGCTGGCGGCGGAGCTGGCCGCGGCTTTCCACGCCGGCCTCGGTCGCGAGATCGAGCGCCGCGCCTACCTGCGCCATGCCCTGGCCGCCTGGCAGCGCTGGGGCGCGGCGGCCAAGGCGCGTCAGCTGCAACAGCGCCATCCGGAGCTGCAGGAGGCCGACGCGCCGGGGCCGACCAGCCGCCTGCACGAGCTCGATGTCCAGGCGGTGCTGCGCATCACCCATGCGCTGGCCAGCGACATCGTGCCCGAGCGCATCGTCGAAACGACCATGCGCACCGCGCTCGAATCGGCGGGCGCCGACTACGGCGCGCTCGCGTTGTGGCGCGACGGCGAGTGGACGGTGCGGGCCAGCGCGCGCATGGTCGCGGGGCAGATCGCGGTGACGCAGACGCCGGCGGCCTTCAGCGCCGAGCAGCTGCCGGTGACCATCGCCCATGCGGTCGCGCGCACGCAGCATGCGACCCAGTACGACGACGCGCGCGAGGCCCTGGCGCTGGCGCAGGACGACTACGTGAAGCGCGCGCGGCCGCGCTCGCTGCTGTGCGTGCCGATGATGCGCTACGCGCGCCTGATCGGCGTGCTGTACCTGGAGAACAGCCTGGCGCCGCGGGTGTTCACGCCGGCCAAGGCGGAGCTGCTGGAGGTGATCGCCTCGCAGGCGGCCTTCTCGCTCGAGAACACGCGGCTGTACGAGGAGCTCGTCGACCAGAACCGCCAGCGCGCCGAGGCCGAGGAGCGGCTGCGCGCGGCGCTGGCCGAGCTCGGCCGCGCGAGCCGGCTCAAGGCGATGGGCGAGCTGGTGGCCTCCATCGTCCACGAGATCGGCCAGCCGCTGAGCGCCATCGACACCTCGGCCAGCGCCGCCTCGCGCTGGCTGGAGCGCGACGAGCCCGACATCGGCGAGGCGCTGGCGATGGTCTCCCATGTCCGGCTCAGCGCCAAGCGCGCCAAGAGCATCATCCAGGGCCTGCGCGCGATGGCGCGCAAGGCCGAGCCGCAGTTCGCCGACATCGACCTGTGCGACGCACTGCGCGAGTGCGTGTCGCTGGTGGCCGGCTCGATGGCGGAGCTCGGGGTGACGCTCTCGGTGCTCGGCCCGGCGCAGCCCTGCCGCGTGCGCGGCGACCGGGTGCAGCTGCAGCAGGTCGCCATCAACCTGCTGATGAACGGCGCGGAGGCGATGGCCGACGTGCCCGAGGGACAGCGTCGCCTGACGATGCGCTGGGGCGCGGCGCTGCCGGACCTGATCCGCGTCGAGATCGAGGATCGCGGCACCGGCATCCCGCCCGATGCGGCGGCGCAGCTGACCGAGCCCTTCTTCACGACCAAGTCCCACGGCATGGGCATGGGGCTGGCGATCTGCAAGTCCATCGTCGACGCCCATGCCGGCACGCTGGCCTTCGAGCCGGGCCGCGAGGGCGGCACGCTGGTCACCTTGCAGCTGCCGAGTGCCGGCGCACGGAGCATGCCGACGGCGCCGCATCCCGCCGGCGTCGCGGCGATGGCGGACGCCTGACCGTGGCCTCGGCTCGCGTCGATGGGCGGGGCGGTCGGATCCGCGCTTGCGCGGCCGGCCAGGCGCGGCGCCGGGAAATCCTGTGCCAAGGGATGAGGCGCGTGGACCGCGGGTCTCGGACGCGTCGCCCTGGGAAGGGGAGGGGTGAAACCCAGGTATGGGGAGGACCGCCGCTCGGTCGGATAGGCCTGCGGGCCGCGCTCTGGTCCGATCGATCCCATCGCGGAGACGGTGTCCCCGGACCCGGCGCACCGCGATCCGCCGTCCCGTCGGCGGTCCGCCGCACAGGGTGGCGGGCCCGTGCCGCCGGGCAACCCCGATCCAAGGAGTTCCAGATGAATCCGTCCCCAATGACTTTCCGTCCGCGCTTCCAGCCGCAACGCCTGGTGCTGGCCCTCACCTTCGGCGGCGCCTTGCTGGCCGGTCTGATGTCGGTCGCCTTCGCCGGCGAACCCGCCGCCGCCGCGCCGGTGACCCGCGCGCAGGTGGAGCAGGACCTGGCCGCCTACCAGCAGTCCGGCCTGGCCGCGCTGGAGCGCGACGACTCGCAGTCGCAGGTCGGCACCGCGGCCTGGCGGGAGGCGCGCCGGCGCTACCTGGCGCTGCGCGGCCTGCCGGTGTCCCGCATGCAGGCGCTGAGCCGCGCCGATGTCCTCAAGGACCTGAAGGCCTACCGTGACTCCGGCCTGGCCGACGCGGAGCGCCGCGACGGTGAGGAGTCCAACACCTCCGCCGCGCTGCTGGCCGCGCGGGAGCGCTACGACGAGCTGACGATGATGGACATGATGGAGCGCCCGCTCAGTCGCGCCGAGGTGCTGGCCGACCTGCAGGTCTACCGCGAATCCGGCCTGGCCGCGTTCGATCGCAGCGAGGGCGAGCCGTCCGCCAACACCGCCGCCTACGCCGCCGCCCGCGCGCGCTACGAGGCGCTCAAGCGCGATGGCCGCTACCAGACGCTGGTGACGGCGCTGAGCCGCCAGGGCTGACGGCCATGGAGACGCTGGCCCTGATCGCCGTCGGCGCCTGCGCGCTGGCGCTCGGACTCGCGGCCGGCGCCTGCGCCGTCGCGCCGCCGCGGCGCCTGTTCGCGGCGGTCGCGATGGCCGCCGGCCTGTCGACCGGCGTGCCCGCCGTCGCACAAGGCCGCCCGGTCGCGGCGCCGCCCGTCGAGGGCGTCGCGCCCGGCTTCGCCGGCGCCACCGGCTGGCTCAACTCGCCGCCGCTGGCGCTCGAGGCGCTGCGCGGCAAGGTCGTTGTCGTCAGCTTCTGGACCTACTCCTGCATCAACTGTCTGCGCACGCTGCCCCACGTCCGCGCCTGGGCGCAGCGCTACGCCGGGCAGGGGCTGGTGGTGGTCGGCGTGCACTCGCCGGAATTCGCCTTCGAGAAGGACCCGGCCAACGTGACGCGCGCGGCCAAGGACCTGAAGCTCGACTACCCGATCGCGCTGGACGACGGCTACCGGATCTGGCGCGCGTACCGCAACCGCTTCTGGCCGGCGATCTACCTGGTCGACGCGCAGGGGCGACTGCGCCATCACCAGTTCGGCGAGGACGGCGCGGACGCCACCGAGCAGGTGATCCAGGCGCTGTTGCGCGAGGCCATGCCGTCGGGCACCGCCCCGTCGGCCGCGCGCGCCGGCACCGACCTGAGCGGCGTGGGCATGCCGGCGGACCTCGACAACCTGCGCTCGCCGGAAAGCTACCTCGGGTATGCGCAGGCCAACGCGATGGCCTCGCCGGAGCCGCTGCTGCGCGACCAGCCGCGGCGCTACTCGGCGGGGCGCCTGGGCCTGAACGAATGGGCGCTGTCGGGGATCTGGACCGTGGGGCCGGAGTTCGCGCAGCTGGGCGGCATGACGACCGGGACCGATGCGAGCGGCCCTGCCGGCGTGGGCGGCCCGGGCGGTGCCGGCGCGATCGCGATCCGCTTCCATGCGCGGGACCTGCATCTGGTGATGGCCGGGCCACCCGACGGCGCGCGTTTCGTGCTGACGATCGACGGCCAGCCGCCCGGCGAGGAACACGGCCTGGACGTGGATGCGCAGGGTCGCGGGCGCGTGAACGCCAGCCGGCTCTACCAGCTGGTGCGCCAGCGCGGCGCGGTGCGCGACCGGCGCCTCGAGATCCGTTTCCTGGACCCCGGCGTGCGCGCCTATGCCTTCACCTTCGGCTGAGCGCCCGCTCATACATGCGTATAGGGACGCCCTCGCGGGCGTCCCTGGCGCCTTTGCTTCTGCTACCTTGCGCGCCTGCGCATCGAGGTGTCCGTCATGCAGTCCCTGATCCCATCGTCCCTCCGACCCGGCCCTCCCGCCGTGGCGACCGCGGACGCGGCCGCCCGCCGCACCGTCTACATCGTCGACGACGAGGACCTGATCCGCGGCTCGCTCGCCAGCCTGCTGCGCTCGATGGGCCTGGAGGTGCGCGACTTCCCGACCACCGCCGCCTTCCTCGCCGCGCCCAAGGGCACCGGGCCCGGCTGCCTGGTGCTGGACGTGCGCCTGCGCGGCGAGAGCGGCCTGGCCTTCCAGCAGTCGATGGCGAGTCGCGGGCTCGGGCCGATGCCGGTGATCTTCATGACCGGCCACGGCGACGTGTCGATGACGGTGCGGGCGATGAAGGCGGGCGCGCGCGACTTCCTCGAGAAGCCGTTCCGCGACCAGGACATGATCGATGCGGTGGTCGCGGCGCTGGACTCGGATGCGCGCCGGCTGGCGGTGGAGCGCGCGCTCGACGACGTGCGCGGCTGCTGGGCCTCGCTCACGCCGCGCGAGCGCGAGGTGCTGGGGCATGTCGCCTCGGGGCGCATGAACAAGCAGATCGCCGGCGAGATGGGCATCGCCGAGATCACCGCCAAGATCCACCGCGGGCAGGCGATGCGCAAGATGCGTTCGCGCTCGGTGGCGGAGCTGGTGCGCAAGATGCAGGCCATCGGCGTGATCCGCGAGGCCGCCTGATGCCTGGCATCGGCCACCCGTCGGCGCCGCCGCGCGCGCTCGTGGCCATCGTCGACGACGATCCCTTCGTCCGCGCCGCCACCAGCAGCCTGGTGCGCGCGGTTGGCTGGGAGGCGCGCAGCTACGCGTCGGCGATCGAGTTCCTGGAGGACGAGGTGGCGCCGCGGGTCGGCTGCCTGGTCTGCGACATCCACATGACCCGCCTGGACGGCATCGGGCTGCTGGCGCGGCTGCAGCGCGACGGCCTGGCCGTGCCCACCGTGTTCATCACCGCGCTGACCTCGCCGTCGGTGCGCGAGCGCGCGATGGGGCAGGGCGCGCTGTGCGTCATCGAGAAACCGGTCGACGCAGGGGAACTCGAGGACTGGGTGCGCCGCGCGCTGGCGCCAGCCGGCTGACGCCCAGCATCACCACCAGGTTGAGCGCGAGCCCGACGATGCCGATGTTGAGGTCATGCACCCAGCCGGGCGCGGCGGGCAGCAGCGTGCGCGTGGTCGCGCCGGTGACGACGGTGAAGGCGACGAATCCGACGCCGACCAGCAGGCCCGCGATCGCGCCGTGCCGGCTGGCGAGTCGCGGCGCCACCAGCGCCGCCAGCAGCGCGGGCGCCAGCTGCGTGACGATGCCGAAGCCCATCAGCAGCAGCGCGACGATGCTGGCGCCGCCGCCCAGCGTCAGCAGCACCGCGACCAGCGTCAGCAGCGGCGCCGCCAGCCGCGAGACCACGGCCAGGCGCGCATCGTCGCTGCGCGGGAACAGCGGCCGGTAGAGGTTGCGCGCCAGCAGCGTCGAGGCCGAGATCAGCATGATCGAGCCCGGCACCAGCGCGGTGAGCATGCCGGCCGCGCCGATCACGCCGACGAACCAGGGGTCGAAGGTCTTCAGCGACAGCTTCAGCAGCGCCAGGTCGATCTGGCCGCCGCTCAGGCCCGGCACCTCCAGCACCGCCGCGAAGCCGGCGAACATCGAGAACAGCATGACCAGCGCGTACAGCGGCATGACGACCGCGTTCTTGCGGAAGCTGCGCTCGGACTTCGCGGTGAACACGGCGCTGAACGCATGCGGCCAGAGGTACATGCCCAGCGCCGACAGCGCCACCGTCGAGCTGAACCACACGGCGTTGCGGCCCTCGGCGGGCAGCGCGAGGAAGCCGGGCCGCGCGGCCTCGATGCGCTCGAACATCGGGCCGAGGCCGCCATGGTGGTGGTACGGCAGGTAGAGCCCCAGGAACACGCAGACCAGCAGCACCAGCACGTCCTTCACCACCGCGGTCAGGGCCGAGCCGTGGATGCCCGACAGCATCACGTAGACCGTCATGACGCTGGCGCCGATCCAGACCGCGGTCGCCGGCGACGGCGTGCCGTAGGAGGTCAGCTCGACGATCAGGCCCAGGCCCTTCATCTGCACCACCAGGTAGGGCACCAGCGCCAGCAGCGCGACCACGGCGACCAGCAGGCCCAGCGCCGGGCTGTCGTAGAGCCGCGCGAAGACCTCGGGCTGCGTCATCGCGCCATGCCGCCTGGCGAAGCGCCAGATCGGCGGCAGCAGCCAGTACGACATCACGAAGGCCAGGCAGGTGTAGACCAGGATGTAGAGCGCCGCGCCGCCGTGGCCGTAGGCGTAGCCGCTGGCGCCCAGGAAGGTGAAGGTGGTGTAGAGCTCGCCGGCCATCAGCACGAACACGAGCAGCGCGGAGAAGCCGCGCCCGCCGACGCTCCACTGGGCCAGGTCCATCGTGACGCCGCGTCGCGCCCGCAGGCCGGTCCAGAGCGCGAAGGCCAGCGCCAGCAGCAGGATGACGGTGGCCGCGTTCATGCGTCGGTCCTGGCGTGGGCGCTGGCGCTGCCATTGCCGCTGCGGTGCCCGCTGATGTGCTCGCTGATATTCCTGCTGATGTTCCCGCTGACGTCGTCGCCGAGGTCGGGCGCCGCTTCCGCGTCGCCGCGGTTGGCGGGGTCGAGGCGGTAGATCGCCGCCATCACCAGCGCGGTCAGCAGCATGCCGGCGATGGTCCAGGCCATGAAGAACGGCAGTCCCAGCACGAAGGGCTGGACGCGGTTGGCGACGGTCACGCCGGCCAGCGCGTGCAGCACCGGCAGCAGGGCCAGCCAACGGTGGCGCCGCGACGGCGACTCGAGGTGGGTGTCGGACATCACCGGGTCATTCCTTCCGGGAGGCGGGCATCGCCACCGGCGCCCGCGAGGCGCGGCGGATCGACGGAGATCGAAGCATCCAGCGCATCACCGGGCACCGGGAGCGAGCGGCAAGCCGCGGCCGGCGGCGGCCAGCGCGCGCAGCACGACGTCCGGCGTGGCCGGCGCCTCGCGCACCCGCGCGCCGGTGGCGTGGTGGATCGCGTTCAGGATCGCGGCGGCCGTCGGCACCAGCGCCGGCTCGCCGATGCCCTTGGCGCCGTAGGGCCCGATCGGCGTCGGGGCCTCGACGAACAGCACCTCGACCTCGGGCACGTCATGCACCGTCGGGATCAGGTAGTCATGCAGGTTGTTGTTGCGGCCGGGCAGGTACTGCTCCATCAGCGCCAGGCCGACGCCCTGCGCCACCGCGCCCTCGATCTGGCCCTCAAGCAGCGTCGGGTTGACGCGCCGGCCGACGTCGTGCGCCGCGACCACCCGTCGCACCCGCACGCGTCCGGTCTCGAGGTCGACCTCCACCTCCGCCATCTGCGCGCCGAAGGCGTAGGTCGCATAGGGGCGGCCCTGGCCGGCGGCGTCCAGCGAGCGCGTCGGCGGATCGAAGCGCTCCTCGGCGCACAGCGCGTAGCCATGGGCATCCAGCGGCAGCTCGCGCAGCGGCAGGCGCGCGTCGCCCGCGCCGACCCAGCCCTCGCCGAAGTGGACTGGCGCGTCCTCGGCGGCGTTCAGCAGCGCGCGGATGCGTCGCCGCAGCGCGGTGCCGGCCAGGAAGGCTGCCCGTCCGGTCACGAAGGTCTGGCGAGAGGCCGAGGTGCGTCCGCAGTCGGGCGTCAGGTGGGTGTCGGGCCCGACGATGTGGAGCCGGCCCACCGGCACGCCGAGCGCGTCGGCCGCGATCTGCGGGATCACCGTGTTCGAGCCCTGGCCGGCGTCGACGGCGCCCTGATGCAGCACCAGCGTGCCGTCGGGCCGCACGCCGATGCGCACCGTCGACGGATTGGGCGTACCGGTGTTGCCGCAGCCGTAGAAGAACGCGGCCAGTCCGACGCCGTGACGCCGCTGCGGCGGCGCCTTGGCATTGCGCGCGGCGATCCGCGCGAGCGCCTCGGTCCAGCGCGGTCGCAGCGCATCGAGGCACTCGACCAGGCCGACGCTGTCGTCCAGCAGCTGACCGGTCGGCAGCGTGTCGCCGGGCCGCAGCGCGTTGAGCGCGCGGAATTCGAGCGGATCCCAGCCGGCCTTCAGCGCCAGTTCGTCGATCAGCTGTTCCTGCGACATCGTCGTCTGCGGCACACCGAAACCCCGGAAGGCACCGGCCGGCGTGACATGCGTGTGGATGGCGCGCGCGCGGGCCGCGTAATGCGGCAGGCGGTAGGGACCGCCCGCATGCACCGGCACGCGGTTGGCGACGGCCGTGCCCCAGGAGGCGAAGGCGCCGGTGTTGTAGTCGCCCTCGAATTCGACGGCCCGCAGCCGGCCATCGCTGCCGGCCGCCATCGTCGAGACGATGCGGGCGGGATGGCGCTTGGTCGACGAGGCCATCGACTCCTCGCGGCTGAACACGATCGCGACCGGCCGGTCCAGGTGCCAGGCGGCGACCGCGAGCAGCGGCTGCACCGTCATGTCCAGCTTGCCGCCGAAGCCGCCGCCCACGGCGGTCGGCACGACGCGCACGCGCGGCTCCGGCACGCCCAGCACGCGGGCCAGGTCCTCGCGGTGCGGGTGCGGCGCCTGCGTCGGCGAATGCAGTTCGATCGTGTCGCCGACGCGGCGCGCCCAGCCGGCCTCGGGCTCGAGGTAGGCGTGTTCGACGAAGCTCGATGCGAAGCGGCCGGTGACCACGTGCGCGGCCTCGCGCAGCGCGGCGGCGGCGTCGCCGCGCAGCACGCGGCCCTCGACCAGCAGGTTGCCGGCGCGGTTCGCATGCAGCAGCGGGGCGTCGGGGCGGGCGGCCTCGTCGACGGTGAAGACGGCGGGCAGCGGCTCCCACTCGACCGGGAAGCCGGCGAGGTCCAGCGCCGCGACGGCCGCGCGCTCGCCGACGACCAGCGCGATCGCTTCGAGGTGGTGGCGTGCCTCGCTGGCGGGCAGCACCGGCTGGTCGGCATACGCCGGCGCGATGCCATGCAGGTTGCGGCCCGGCACGTCGGCATGCGTCAGCACGCGATGCAGGCCGGGGTGGGCGCGCAAGTAGGCGTCGAGGTCGCCGAGCACGAAACGCGCGCGCGGAAAGGGGCATCGCACCGCGCGCAGGTAGAGGCTGTCGGCGGGAATGCCGTCGGCGCCGAAGCATTGGCTGCCGTCGACCTTCTCGGGCCCGTCCAGGCGCGTCAGCGGACGGCCGACCGCCGCGCCCTCGCCGGCACCGGGCGGTGGCGTGAGCGGGCGCGGTGCCGCGCCGGTGCCGACCTCGGTCACCGCGTCGACGATCTTGCGATAGCCGGTGCAGCGGCACAGCACGCCGTCGATCGCGGCGCAGGCGCCGGCGCGGTCGCGCACCTCGCCGGCGTCGATCGCCGCCGAGGCCGCCATCAGCATCCCGGGAATGCAGAAGCCGCATTGCACCGCCTGGTGCGCCAGCAAGGCCTGCTGCAGGCGCGCGCCGCAGGGGCTCGCCGTGGCGAGGCCCTCGACCGTGGTCACGCGGCGGCCGTCGAGCTGCGCGACCGGCGTCACGCAGGCGTAGCGCGGCTCGCCGTCGACGACGATCGTGCAGCTGCCGCAGTCGCCCTGGCCGCAGCCGACCTTGGTCCCGCGCAGCCGCAGGTCCTCGCGCAGGAAGTCGACCGCGGTGCGCGACAGATCGGTCGGCAAGCGGTGTGGGTGGCCGTTGATCTCGACACAGCCCGGCGCCGTCGCGCTCAAGCTCGGACTCGGACTCGCCGCACGCGGGCAGGTCGGATCACGCGGGGGCGCCATCGATGGCCTCCTGCAGGCAGCGCGCGCAGGCGCGTTCGACGGCGACGCGCGCCAGGTGACGGCGCAGGCTCGCGGAACCCCGCACGTCGTCGATCGGCGCGAGCTCGGGCAGCCGGCTCTCGCGGATCAGCGACGACAGGGACTCGGGCCGGGCGCCTTCCAGGCCTTCCTCGAGCGCGCGCAGGCGGACCGGCACCTCGGACGCCGCGCCGACCGCCACGGCAGCCTGCGCCACGACGCCGCGCCCGGACCAGCGCAGGCGGACCGCGGCCGAGACCACCGCCAGCGCGGTGCCATCGCGGTTGGCGCATTTCAGGAAGGCGGTGCGGCCGGTGGTCGCGGCGGCGGGAAGAAGGATGGCGGTGAGCAGCTCGTCGGCGGCGAGCGCGGTGCGGCGGCGGCCGAGCAGGAATTCATCGAGCCGCAGGCGGCGCACGCCGCGCAGGCTGGTCAGTTCGACGCAGGCGTCCAGCGTCAGCAGCGGCGGCACGCCATCCGCCGCCGGCGCCGCGTGGCAGAGGTTGCCGCCCAGGCTGCCCGCGACGCGGATCTGGCGCGAGCCCACCTGGTGCGCCGCTTCGCGCAGCGAGGCCGGCAGCAGCGCGCAGTGCTCGATCGCGTCCCAGCTCGTGGCGGCGCCGATGCGCAGCTCGCCGTCGCGCGGCGCGATGCCGTGCAGCGCGTCCAGGCGGCTGATGTCGATCCACCCGCTCGCGGGCGGCCGCGCGCCGGGATCGGCGTACGCATCGGTGCCGCCGCACAGGACGCGGCGCGGCGAGGGCAGCGGCTCGGCCAGCGCGGCGAGCGCGTCCTCCAGCGAGGTGGGACGGAAGTAGGTCATCGGGGCAGTCGGCGGGGGCCCGTCCTGGCACGCGCGGCGCTCGCGCGCAGGGGGCACGGGCCACGTGCCGGACCGGATGAATTCATCCTACAAGTCGCGATGCGCCTCGCGAACGCCCGCCGGCATCGATGTCCACCGCAGCGGCGACGCCCTACCTCGAACGGGGTACCCGATCCGGGAAAGCGCGATCCCCGTGCGCACCGATGGAGCGCTGCGCTGAACGCGCGGCGCGATCGCGCCGTCGGTTCAGGCCGAGAGCGGAAGCGGCGCCGCATCGGCGCGCACGACGCGCAGCACGCTGTCGGTGACGAAGCGCTCCCAGGCGGCGACGGCCTCGGGCGTCTCCAGCGATTCGCCCAGGAAGGCGGACAGCGTGTGGCGGTTGGAGGTGAAGAAATAGGCCGTCGAGACGATCAGCAGGTAGACGTCGCGCGGGCGCAGGTCGGCGCGGAACAGGCCTTGCGCGGCGCCGGCATCGAGGATGTCGCGGATCAGGTCGACCGCGGTGGACGAGTACTCCACCGCCTTCTCCGACTTGGCCACATGCTTGCCCTTGTGCAGGTTCTCGGTGTTGAGCAGCGTGACGAACTCGGGGTGGCGGCGGTAGTAGTCGATCTTGAAGCGGATCACCGTCTTCAGCGCCGCGACCGGGTCGGCGGTGTCCGGCGCGCAGGTGGCCTCGGCGCGGTCCATGCGGTCGTAGATGCCCTCGAGCACCGCGATGAACAGGCCCTCCTTGCTGCCGAAGTAGTAATAGATCATCCGGTCGTGCGTCTTGGCCGAGCTGGAGATCTTCTCGATGCTGCCGCCGTCGTAGCCATAGCGCGCGAACACCTTGGTCGCCGCCTTGAGGATGCTGTCGCGGGTGGCCTGCGCGGCGGCCTCGCGCACGCCGGTGCCGCGCACCGCCTGGGTCTGCTTCTTCTGAGCCATGAATGTCCTGAATGCAATTTCATGTAGCGGGCACTACATGAATCGCCTCATGATACGCAGGGCGGCGACCAGCGGCAACCGGGTTGTCCACGGTCCGCGGACCATACACAGGTAGGGGGCGGCGCGCCCGCAGGTTCAATTTGCCGCGCAGGGCGGCGCTGCTCTGATGGCGGACAGCGGCGGGACAGGGGTTCCGCCGACCTCCACCCGATCCTGCAGAGGCAGCCACCATGTCTTCATCTTCGTCCCGTTCCCTCCGCTCCTGCGCTTCGGCCGCGCTGGGCGCCTTCGCCGCGCTGGGCGTCACGGTCGCGCTGACGGCCGCCGGCCCCGCGCTCGCCAAGGACGCAGCGCCCGCCGGCGCCAAGCCCACCATCGTGCTGGTCCACGGCGCCTTCGCCGACGCCTCCAGCTGGAACGGCGTGGCCGGCGAGCTGCGCGGCAAGGGCTATCCCGTCGTCGCGGTCGCCAATCCGCTGCGCAGCGTCTCCGGCGACGCGCGCTACACCGCCAGCCTGCTCGACAAGATCGCCGGGCCGGTGGTGCTGGTCGGGCACTCCTACGGGGGCTCGGTGATCAGCAATGCCGCCACCGGCAACGCCCGGGTGAAGGCGCTGGTGTATGTGTCGGCCTTCGCGCCCGAGCAGGGCGAATCGGTGGTCGAGCTGGCCGGCAAGTTCCCCGGCAGCACGCTGGGCGAGGCGCTGGCCGCGCCGGTGCCGCTGCCCGAGGGCGGCGTGGACCTGTACATCGACCAGGACAAGTTCCGCAACCAGTTCGCCGCCGACGTGAAGCCCGATGCCGCGCGCCTGATGGCCGTCGGCCAGCGCCCGGTGGCCGAGGCGGCGCTCAAGGAACCCAGCCAGGGCACCGCGTGGAAGGACCACCCGGTGTATTTCGTCTACGGTGCCGCGGACAAGAACATCCCGCCCGCCGCGATGGCCTGGATGGCCGAGCGCGCGCATGCGCGCCGCACCGTCGTGATCCCCAACGCGTCGCACGTGCCGATGGTCAGCCATGCCCACGAGGTCGCCGCGCTGATCGAAACCGCCGCGAAGTCCGCCGACTGAACCGGCCACAGGAGACCCCCATGACCGCAGACACGAACCGACGCGACTTCCTGTCGCTCGCCGCCGCGACCGGTGCCGGCCTGGCTCTCGGCGGGCTGACCGGCCCGGCGACCGCCGCCACCGCCGCCCCGACCGCCGTCGGCCGCGCCGCCTTCGGCCCGGTGCGCCAGATCGACGCCGGCCCGCTGAACATCGGCTACATCGACCTCGGTCCGCGCAACGGCACGCCGGTGATGCTGTTCCACGGCTGGCCCTACGACATCCACGGCTACGAGGACGTCGCGCCGATGCTGGCGTCGCAGGGCTTCCGCGTCATCGTGCCGCACCTGCGCGGCTACGGCACGACGCGTTTCCTCTCCGACGCCACGATGCGCTCGGCGCAGCAGACCGCGCTGGCGGCGGACGGCATCGCGCTGATGGACGCGCTGGGCATCCGCAAGGCCATCTTCGGCGGCTGCGACTGGGGCGCGCGCAATGCCTGCGTGATGGCCGCGCTGTGGCCGGAGCGTTGCCAGGCGCTGGTGTCGGTGAGCGGTTTCCTGGTGCTGGACCGGACCACCGCGCTGACGCCGCTGTCGCCGGCCGACGAGTTCACGTGGTGGTACCAGTACTACTTCGCCACCGAGCGCGGCCGCATCGGCTACGAGAAGAACCTGAAGGCCTTCGCCCGCTTCATCTGGCACCAGGCCTCGCCGAAGTGGAACTTCGACGACGCGACCTTCGAGCGCAGCGCCGCGAACCTGGTGAACCCGGACCATGTCGCGCTGGTGGTGCACAACTACCGCTCGCGCATCGGCGCGGCCGAGACCGACCCGCAGTACGAGCCGCTCGAGATCCGCCTAGCGCAGGTGAAGACCGTGGCGATGCCCACGATCACCCTGGAGGGCGATGCCAACGGCGCGCCGCATCCGCCGGCGGCCGCCTACCGGTCGCGCTTCACCGGCAAGTACGAGCACCGCGCGCTGACCGGCGGCATCGGCCACAACCTGCCGCAGGAAGCGCCGGCCGACTTCGCCAAGGCCGTCATCGACGTCGCGCAGTGGTGAGCCCCGAACCCGCCGCTGCTGTCTACGCCCCTGCTTTTCGTTCCACTTTCCGACTTCGAAGGATTTCTCCATGACCCGCACGATCGACAAGGTCCTCTACACCGGTTCCACGCTGACCACTGGCGGCCGCGATGGCACCGGCAAGTCCAGCGACGGCGCGCTCGATGTCCGGCTGAGCCTGCCGGGCTCGGGCGGACCGGGCACCAACCCCGAGCAGCTGCTGGCGGTGGGCTGGTCCGCCTGCTTCATGGGCGCGATGCGCCGCGTGAGGACGGCCGAGCCGATCCGCGTGCCCGACGACGCGTCCATCGAGGCCGACATCTCGCTCGGCACGACCGCCGACGGCGGCTTCGCGCTGGCGGCGAAGCTGCACGTGGTGCTGCCCGGCCTGACCGAGGCGCAGAAGTGGGCGCTGGTGGACGGCGCGCATCAGATCTGCCCGTACTCGCTGGCGACGCGAGGGAACATCGAGGTGACGTTCACGGTGGCGTGATTGCCGGGGCCCGGCCGTCACGGCCACGTCGGCCGGCGGGGCTTCAGAGCTCGATGATCCCGCGCTTGAGCGCGATGGTGACCGCGTGGGTGCGGTCCTTCGCGGAGAGCTTGCCGAGGATGGTCCGCATGTGGACCTTCACCGTCTCCTCAGTCAGCGACAGGCTCTCGGCCACTTCCTTGTTGGCGTGGCCCAGCGCCACCAGGCGCAGCACCTGCGTCTCGCGCAGCGAGAGCGTGCGGCTGCCCGCGTGCTCCGCGATGGCGGCCTCGATCACCGCCGGCACCATCAGCTGCCCCGCATGCACGCCGCGGATGGTCTCGATCAGCTCGGTGCGCATCAGGCCCTTGAGCAGGTAGCCGCTCGCGCCGGCCTTCATCGCCCGCACCGCCTGGAAGTCGCCCGCGAAGGTGGTCAGGATCACCACCCGCGCCTGCGGAAACTCCCGGCGGATCGCCGTCATCGCCTCGATGCCGTCCATATCGCGCATGCGCAGGTCCATCAGCGTGACGTCCGGCTGGTGCTGGCGGAAACGCGCCACCGCCTCCAGCCCGGTCGAGGCCTCGGCCACCAGGCGCATGTCGGGCTCGGCATCGATGACGGACGCGATGCCGCTGCGCATCAGCGCATGGTCATCGACGGCCATCACGGTGATGGCCGGGGAGGTGGGGGCGGGATCGATCACGCGGGCTCGGGTCGGAAGCGTCAGGGCCGAAGCGTAGCCGCAGCAGCCCCTCCCGCGCCTGCGCAAGGTCCCGCGCCCTCCCTCGAAAGAGTTAGCGCCCGGCGCGCGATCCCGTGCCTCGCGCGCTGATCGCCCGACCGGCCCCGACCGACGGCGCCGCCGCCAAGTTCTGATAGCGTTCCGGCCCGATGACGCCGCCCCGCCCGAAGCCCGTTACGACCCGCCGCGCCGAGCGTGCGGTGCGCGCCGTGCCGGCGTGGATGGCCTGGCTGCTGCCCGCCCTGCTGGCGGCCTGGTTGCTGACCGGCGGCCAGCCGGCCTGGGCGCTGGACCGCACGCTGCACCTGCAGCAGTTCCATCACCACGCCTGGACCGCCGCCGACGGCGTGCCGATGGAAACCTGGGCGATGGCCCAGACCCCCGACGGCCTGCTCTGGATGGGCGGGCCGAACGGGCTGACCGCCTTCGACGGCGTGCGCTTCGAGCGCTTCCGGCCGAACCCGCCGGAACTCTTCCCCTCCGCGGCGGTGGGGCGCCTGGTGGCAATGTCCAACGGCGATCTCTGGGCGGCCTTCTTCCCGCGCGGCCTGGTGCGGATTCGCGGCGGCCAGGTGTGGCGCGTGCCGGAGGACGAAGCCGTCGCCGCAATGCGCATCCGCTTCATCGCCGAGGGCTCGGGCGGCACGGTCTGGGCGGGCAGCCCGACCGGCTTGTTCCGCTTCGACGGGACGAGCTGGACTCGCATCGGCCCCGAGCATGGCGTGCCGACGCGCGCGATCGACGGCGTGGTGGCCGATGGCCGCGGCACGGTGTGGGTGTGCGACGACGAGCGGCTGCTGGCGCTGCCGCAGGGGGAGACGCGCTTCCGTCCGGTCGGCGATTGCACCGGCGCCGTCAGCCTGCAGGTGATCCGCGGCGAGATGTGGTTCGTCCACCCGCAGGAGATGCGCAAGGCACCCGCCGTGTCGCAGGCGCCGCTCACCCGCGATCCCTTGCTCGCGACGCGGCGGGGGTCGTCGACCATCGCCGATCGCGAGGGCAACCTGTGGACCGTGTATTGCCCGGCCGGGTTGTGCCGCCGTCGCCTGCCGTGGCCGTTGGAGGGTGACCGCGTGCCGCTGACCGGCGAGCCCGAGCGCATGGCCGCGCCGGAAGGGCTGTCGGGCGACTTCGGGATGATGATCCTGGAGGATGCCGAGGGCAGCCTCTGGGTGGCGACCAAGAGCGGGCTCGACCGCTTCCGCCGCTCGCCGCTGGTGCCGGCGCCGATGCCGCGCGCGACCAGCAACTACGCGTTGTCGGCCGAGGCGGACGGCGCGGTGATGGTGTCGGCGTATTCGCCGGTGGCATCGACGCTGTGGCGGATGGCCGGCCCGGCGGGCGAGGGCCAGCGCGAGGCCGGGCCGCAGGGGCAGATCACCGCGATGGGACGCGACCGCGCCGGGCGGCTGTGGATGGGAGGGCCCAGCGGGCTGTGGCGACGCGACGGCACGCGCTGGACGGAGGTGCCGCGGCCACCGGCGCTCGGGGAGCGCTGGATCAACGGCATCGTGCCGAGCGGGGACGGCGTGCTGGTGGCTTTCCAGCGGGCCGGCGTGCAGCGCTGGGAGGATGGCCGCTGGACGCAGCTGACGTTGCCCGGCGTGGCCGGTCCGATCGAGGCGGCCGTCGCCGCCTCCGCGGACGGGACGCTCTGGCTGGGCCTGCAGGCCAACCAGCTGTGGCGCTGGCGCGATGGCGAAGCGCGGCGTTTCGGGCCTGAAGAGGGCGTCGACGTCGGGGACGTGCGGCATGTCCACGCGGGGCGCACGCGCTTGTTGATCGCCGGCGACTTCGGCGTGAGCCTGCTGCGCGGCGATCGATTCGTTCCGCTGGTCGCCGACGGTCAGGAGACGCTGGCCGGTGTGTCGGGCATCGTCGAGACGGCGAATGGCGACCTGTGGCTCAACGCGCGCAAGGGCGCGGTGCATGTGCGTCGCGAGGCGCTCGAGCGCTTCCTCGCCGATCCGCGCCAGCCGCTGGCGCTGGAGGTGCTGGACGCGCTCGACGGGTATCCCGGCAGCGCGACCTCGTTCTGGCCGCAGCCGAGCGTGGTCGAGGGCCGGGACGGCCGCTTGTGGTTCGCCGGGACGACCGGCGTCGCCTGGCTGGACCCGCTGCAGCCGCGCCGCAACACGGTGGCGCCGGTGGTGCGGATCACCGGGCTGCGCGCGGGCGGCGCGGAGTACCCGGTCGGCGCGCCGCTCGTGCTGCCGCGGCTCACGGACATGATGGAGCTGCGCTTCTCCGCCGCGAGCCTGGCGGTGCCCGAGCGGGTGCGCTTCCGTTATCGGCTCGAGGGCGTGGACGCGCGCTGGCGCGAAGCGGGCGGGCGGCGCGAGACGGTCTACACCAGCCTCAGCCCGGGGCGTTACCGCTTCCGCGTGCTGGCGCTCAACAACGACGGCCTGGCCGCGCGCGAGGAGGCGGTGCAGGAGATCGAGATCCCCGCCGCCTTCCACCAGACCCTGTGGTTCCGCGCGCTCTGCGTGGCGGCCGCGGCGGCGCTCGCCTGGGGGCTGCACCGGCTGCGGCTGCGGCAGGCCGCACGGCGCGCCCGCGAGCAGATGCGCACCCGCATGGCCGAGCGCGAGCGCATCGCCCGGGAACTGCACGACACGCTGCTGCAGGGCGTGCAGGGGCTGATCCTGCGCGTCGAGGCGCACTCGGCGCAGCTGCCCACGGCGCATCCGGTGAGGGCGGCCATCGATGCCGACCTGGTGATGGCCGACGAGGTGCTCGACGAAAGCCGCCGCCGCGTGATGGCGCTGCGTGGCGCCGGCGAGACCGGGAGCAGCCTGCCGCGCGAGCTGGAGGACATCGCCGCGCAACTGGCGCGGGACTACGACGGCGAGTTCCATCTGGTGACGGTGGGCCGGGAGCGACCGCTGCGGCCGGAGGTGAGGGACGAGCTGCGGCTGATCCTCGGCGAGGCGCTGCTGAACGCGTTCCGGCATGCGCATGCGGACCGCATCACGATGAGCTGGCGCTTCGGCGGATGGTGGTTGCGGGTGACGCTGCGCGACGACGGCGCCGGCATGCTCCCCGCACTGGCGGCGCAGGGACGGCCCGGACACTTGGGGCTGGCCTCGATGCGCGAGCGGGCGAAGGGCCTGGGCGCGCGGCTGCGCATCACGAGCGCGCCGGGCCGCGGGACCGTGGTCGCGCTGGTGATGCGGGCGTCCAAGGCATACGGCAATGAGGCGGCGCCGGCTTCACCGGCTGACGGGGACGAACAGGCAGACGCCGATCGAGCGTGAGATCGCCGCGCTCGCCCGTGCCCTCGGGATCCAGCGCCTACACGTGCTGCCGGCACCGCAGCGTGCCGATCAGGAAGCTCTCCCGGCTGTCGTCGACCAGGATCGCCTTCGTCGTGGTGGCGATGTGGGTCGCGCCCCGCGCGGGCGTGATGACTTCCTCGTTGGTGCTTTCCTCGCGGGACCGCAGCACCATGTCGTCCTGCTGCCAGAAGACGTCGGCCTGTCGCTCGGGGAAGAAGTCGTAGTCGGACTTGCCGAGGAGGTCCTCGCGCGCCTGGCCGATGAGGCGGCAGAACGCCCGGTTGAGGAACACCCACCGATGCGCCTGGTCCTTGATGAAGATCGGGTCGGGCGACTGATCGAGGGCGTGGTAAAGGAGATGGCGACCATCGCGAGCCTCCCAGCGCGGTGCCTCGGAGGCCATCAGGCGCATGACCTCGTTGAGGTGCAGTCGGGCCAGGCAGGAGGCGCCCTGGCGCTCATGCAGGCGGGCCAGCACGCGATGCACCGCGGCTTCCATCGGGACGAGTCCCGCCGCATGCGCCTGCTCCAGCAGTCGAGTGGCGACCGTCAGCGCCGCGGCGTCGTCGGCGCGGGCCAGGCGCTCCAGCCATCCGATCAGCGACCCGTCGACTTGCGGCGCAAGCAGCAGTGGCCGATTGGCCAGGAGCAGGGAGGCAGGCTGCTGCGGCGCGGTGCCCGGGTGGACGTTCTCCAGCATCCGCGGCGCGTCCGGCTCACCGACGAAGCGATAGCCTCGTCGTGGCACGGTGACGAGCAGCCTCGCTCGCCTGCTGCTGTCGCCGATCGCCAGTCGCGCCTTCTGCACCGCCACCGAGATCACGGCTTCGCCGAGGTGCCGGTTGCACCACACCTCGTCGAGCAGACGGGCTTTCGTGACGACTTGATGCCGCCGGCGAATCAGGTAGACCAGCAGGTCGAAAGGCAAGGGTTCGAGCGGCCGGAGATGGCCCTCGAGCAGGACTTGCCGCTGCGCCACGCGTACCTCGCAGCGTCCGAAGACGAAGATCTCACCGCTCACGGACGTGGCCGGATGTTGGGATGCGCGATTGTCGAACGAACGTTGTCGCCGTCGCCACGTTCAGGTCGCCTTGGAGCCGTGGGTGGTGACTCGGTGATGACGTGGGTGGAAGTGGGTGATGGATCGGTTGTTCAAGCTTTGGAGTTCCTTTCGAACGGCCGCGCGGCGCTTGCGCAAACTGGGCGACGTCATCAGACATCCCCGAAACAAGCCGTACCAACGCACGTTCAACGAAGCACGCCCATGCAGACCGCACGCTCCCACGCCCCGCACACGAAGCACCTTTTCCTCACGACCGTCCTCTGCGCCGTTCTGGCCGCCTGCGGCGGCGGCGATGACGAAGCCTCTCCCGCCACGCCGCCGGTGCCGGACGCCCCGGTCGCACCGGCCGGACCGACCTTGGCCGCTTGCTTCAACCTGACGCCCGGCACGGCGTACACCATGACCGACCCCGATGGGGGAAGCACCTCCGGCAAGGTCCTCGTCGTGAACGAGAGCTTCGATGGGGCCGCCCGCAATGGCAGCGTGGAATTCGCTGGCGCCACCGACATCCGGAGCGCCGCGAGCTATTGGTCAGCGGAGACCAACGGCATTCGCTTCTGGGGCCTCGTCGAGTACGACGAGTCCGGCACGGCGCAGGCCAGGACCGTCCATTCCGCGGCCTTCCTGCTGCCGCTGACCTTGCAGGCCGGCCAATCGACGGTCCTGAAGTACACCGACACGGTGCAGCAGCTGACTGGCCCGCAGGCCGGGCAGACCGACACCGAAGCGCTGGAGGAAACCTGGACTTTCGAGGGCTTTGAAACCCTGACGCTGGCCGGCAAGACCTTCGCCGACACCTGCCGGATCAAGACCCAGGCCGCCGCGGCCGGCGAGGACGGTCCGTCGACCTTGTGGTTCGCGAAGGGCTTCGGCGTGATCCGCGTGCGGCACACCAACAGCGCCGGCCAGGTCGTCGAGGAATCGTCGCTGAACGCTGTTACCGCGCAGCCCTGAGCGCGGCGTCGTGATGGCGGCACCTGAGGCGAATGGGCAGTCCAGGCCTCAGGTGCCATGCCGCGGGCGCCGCTGGTGGCGAGCCTGACTTGGCCTGCAGCGATTGCGTCTTCACGCGCGCTTGATCCTTCGTCGACCCGGGCTTCATCACTTCGGACTTCTTTACCCATTCGCGACCGTATCCACCGGCATTCCTGTCCGCTGGTTCGCGGGAGGGGACGTTGACTGGCCGTGGGGCCATCGGCCTCTCTTCTCAACGAATCGGAATGGAAGGATCGATATGAAGCTCAATGCTCGACTGCTGGCCGTCTCGGCGCTGATCGCGGTGTGCAGCGCCAGCTTCGCGCAGTCCACGGCCACGACCGTGCAGCGCGACGTCAATCAACAGCGCCGCATCGAAGACGGATTGAAGAGCGGCGAGTTGACTGTGCAGGAAGCCGGCAAGCTCGAACGCGAGGAAGGCCGCATCGACAAGCTGCAATCGCGGGAGTTGAAGGATGGGCATCTGTCGGACGCGGAGCGCGCTCGCCTGCGAGCCGCGCAGAACCGGGCCAGCGCCGACATCACCCGGCTCGAGAGCAATGGCCAGGTGGCTTCTCCCAATTCCCGATCGGCCAAGCGCATGGAGGCCGACGTGCAGCACAACATCAACCAGCAGCGCCGCATCGAGTCGGGACTGCAGGACGGCTCACTGTCTCGCCGGGAGGTGGGGCAGCTCGAGCGCGGACAAGCGGAAGTCAGTCACAAGGAAGCGGTCGCGGCGCACAACGGGCACATCGCGCGCGGCGAGCAGATCGCGGTGAATCGGGCGGAGAAGCATCAGAGCGCTCGGATTCATCGTGAGCGGACGGAGGCGGGTGGCGCGAACTGAGCCGGGAGGCTTGGGAGACCCGCTCGAGCATCTTGGCGCGCGAACGGTGCGCGTGGGCCGGAACCGCCTGGGTTGCGCACTGTTGGGGTGCGCACGCGGTTGGCATCGAGCCCTTGGCTCGGAAGCGCAGCAAGAAACCGGGCAAGAAAGCAATCGTCCGCAGCACAGGGCGAGGTGGGCCAGCGCTTTGCAGACACGCCGTGGGCGTGAGGAAAGAAGCGCTACCACGGCTCGTGAATGTCCGGGCTCTACAGCAAGCGCGCTGAACGGTCCACAACTTCAGCGAAAGACAAAAGGGCTTTTTGACGGATCCGTCTTTTCGCCTAGTTTCTCCTCCTTCTGGGGGGAATTTGAACCTGTCCCTCCTCTCTTAGACTTTTTTGCGTGGAAAGAAAAAGGACTAACAAGGCACATGCGCAAGGGAGGCTGGGTTCATACCTGCGGAAAACAAGCGGAACTGGCAACTGGCATGAATTTGGATGCACTAGCCGGTGTTGGCCTTGAAGGGAAAGAGATTCTGAGCGAGGTTGTTTCTCGCGAAGATTCGGACGGATCGACCGCTTTCGATCTATTTCTTTGGAGGAAACTATTGTGCGACTTATCGAAGCGACCGAATTTGATGCAATTTCCGGCGGTGAAGTCGGTGCAACCGGCATGGGCGACAATTATCACTACACCGGCGAAATTGTCAGCCGCGACGACGTGATTCGATGCCTCGGGGCTAACGGTAGCAATTGGATCGAAGCCCATTGGATTTGCCTTTTCTGAATGACGGCTTAATACAAGTTGCCATTCATATGGCCGCCGTAGTGCGGCCATATTTACTGTTGGTTGGAAGTTTGGACGCGTCCAGCGAAGTCATGCGCATGATCGCTGCCCAATGTCTGGGACGGCGAGAGTTCCGGCTCCGGCCTTTCCCGGAGATTGGCTCTTGGCGACCATTGGATATGAGCGACCTACTATTCATGATTTCGCCATGAAAAGAATAGCTGCCAGTGCATTGAGGGTCGCCGCATGCATCCTTGTCTTTTTTGCTGCGGTCACTTTCGTCGTTGGGTGCTCTCACGTCATTTCGGACGCTTCCATGAGGATGGTTGGGCCTGCGAAGGGGAGCTACCTATTTAAGACTTCTCTCTTTTTAGGCGTGCAGTTCGCTGTCTCTGGCGCAATCTACCTCGCATATAAAAGCGCCCCGCCTCTTATATCAAAGTCGAGCACGGAGGCCCTCTTCTTTTCGCGAGGAGTCAGCCTATCGGGATTCATGCATGCAATTGTTCCTGTAATAGCAATCCCCGTCATTTCAATCGTGCTCGCCTGGGCCTCTCGGAAAGACGTCGCGATCAACGGCATCATGCGCTGGGAGCTTCTTCCCATATCTGCGGCAATAGTGATTGTCGCCGCCGCGATAGAGGAGTTTTTGTTCAGGGGCATGCTGCTGAGAATGCTGTTGCAGTACTCGAATTCGCCGGCGCTGGTCTGTCTTATTTCTCAGTCCGCCGTGTTTGCACTGTTTCATGGAGAAGCGGCAAGGGCGTCGTGGTTGAACTTCTTCGGATTCTTCTGCGTGGGGTTGTTGTTGGGGCTGGTCTATCAGGCAAGCAAGGTATTGTGGGCTCCTGTTTTAGTTCACTCGTGGTCAAACATCTGGTCCGGCCTGCTGACCGGCGGCAGCGATTCATGGTTCGCCGGGCTCCTATTCAATGAAGCAATTGACTATTTCACAGCGGTGAAGCGGTTTGCGGTAGTCGCGACGGTTCTACTCCTGCTGCGATCCCTCCAGGATCGGAAAGGCTTGGCGGGGCGCAAGCTGACATAAAGTGAAACCCTAGCGTCCCCAACTTTTCAGTTGAATCGCCTCACAAGCAGAATGAGTTCATGACGGTTGTTCTTGGAAATTCGCCTCTCTCCGTCGCCGTGAAGCTGGAGCGGTGTGCACGACCAACGGTGCATTGGACGTGGAGCGGAAATCATTTTACGGAACTTGAGCTGAAAGACTATTGCTGTGTCATTCCGGAGTTCCCAGACGCTGCGCATAGAACTGACGCAGTTTCGCTGTTTTCCGATCGATACGGTGGCGAAGGCATCGGATTCTGCGGAGGAAGCGCCCGCTGCGCTACGAGTTCGGACGTCCAAATTAAGGGCGTTGGGTTGACCCCGCTATACGGTGCAAGGCCGGGTAGCGAACCAGAGATATTGCATTCGGGCGGCACCATCGATCTTCTGGATGCGGGTCACGAGGCCATAATGAGTTCAATATGTGGCGAGGTGCTTCCCTACGGCGCCGTGCCGACGCTGGCACTAATGTCCACCGGAACATTCGCCAGAGCCGCTTTTGCAAAATCTGGAAGTCCGCCATCAGTACCTCGCGTCATCCTGTTGCGCCGTTTCGCCTGGCGTCCTGCGCACTTCCTGCGAAACATACATTTTCGCCCTCATCCGGAATTTGGAATCTCGAACGATAGCGCTCGAGTTCGATTTGCTGCGCAAAAGCTCCCGGAAATTTTTGAACGCGAACTCGGCGTGGAGCGGACCAAGATCAATGAAGGACTGCTTGCCATCGCCGCACGCTTTGCCAAGCAGCTTGCCGCAGCACACGCGAAGCGCATATTCCATGGAGGGCTGAGTGCATCAAACATCGCGCTGGACGGCCGCTTCCTTGACTTTGGCACATGCACGGCTGTACCGGCTTATCGGCGCCGCATCGGGGCGCCAAAGCCCGGCGGGGCTGATATTTGGAATCAGGGCGAATATATTGAAAGAATTCTCTTGAGCATGCGCCAGCAGTTGGAGCGCTATCTTCCCCGGCCATCAGACTACAAGATTGTTCCGACACTGGAACTCTTGCAGGAATTCCGCTGTCACCATGATGCTTGCTTGGCTATAGAGTTCTCAAAGCTGTCCGGGATTCCGGAGGATGCACTTCTATTGATGCCGAGGAGGCTGCTTGATGATGCGTACCGGTGTATGCGGGAAATTGCATTGAGAGGTAGTCGACGATATATATTGAAAGAAGGGTTTGATACCGTCAATACGTCGGCAGCTCCGCTTCAATCGATAGGCTGGCACGATCTCAACGAAGCATTGCGCGCGTATGCAGGGAGGGAGCTGGGCGGATCGACAACTTTAAGGGAAAGTTTGGGCGATCCTGTTCTGGCCCATACCTTGTCACGTTGTCTGGATGCCCTGTATTTCGCCTACCGAGGGCAGCAACCTGCTGAATATATGCGGAGTCTACGCACTCCCGCACTTCAACGGTGTCTGAGATTGAACGGGCCCCTCAGCTTTCTTGTGCGCGAGTCAATCTACGATGGGTTGCGAAATTTCGAGAAAGATCTTTCCGGGGTCGGAGATTTTATAGATTCGATCATCAAAAACGCCGTTCATATCCTCTCTGACTAACATCATTGGTCCTGTCAAGCTCTTTCCAGATGAAATGTACTACGACGTAGCGGGCGTGAAAGGCGAGGCCGATGTCAATCATCGACGCGCCAATGAAGATATAGGTGCCATGGTGCGGTTCGCTGGTGCTCGACCCAGCCATGGTGGAACGTCTTTGGCGCGTTTTTCGCATGCGCTGTCGTTCGCGCATGGCCTGGGTCAGACGAAGGTGTTCTATAACGGGTTTGGGCAGTGCACGGGGTTTGTTGTGTGGGCCTTATTGGTTCCCGATGTGGAGCGTCGAGTTATAAGAACCAAACGCTTGGAACTGCATGACTTCGAATGGAACGAAGGCGACAGTCTTTGGATCATCGATTTTTTGACCAGGCCCGGCTCTCTTAGGCCGGCTCTGGAATACATGCGGGACGAACTCTTTAAGGATTACAGGACAGTGAGCTATGGCCGGAATCGGAACGGTGAACTGGTCTTCAAAAGAGCCGGCCGTGACAGCAAATCGGCTTTCTGGTCTTCAGCCGGCGATCCCAGCAGGGAGGGGACTTGAGGTTGCGCACTCTTGTCCATCCGAGGCAAGCGAATATGGAACTAGTTTCGCCAGCGACGCTCGCCAACCGGTGACTTGCGCTACCTGCTCACCGTGCTTCGGCGGTAGTTGCCCGTACGCCGCCGGCGTAGCGGAGGAACGAATCCCCAGAAGGCGCCTATGAGCGCCGGGGCTCTCCCAGTTCCCCGCTTCATCCCCCCATTTCTGCAGTCTGTCGCCCCCCGCTGGGGGCGGGCCGGGGCCGGTTGATATGGTGTGCTACATCAGCAACACACCGGCGCTCCGGCGCCTCGCGTCATGCACAGCTGGAACGATCAAGCGCCGATCTATCAGCAGCTCGCCGACCGCCTCGCGTCGCAGCTGCTGGACGGCGATCCCCCCGAGGGCGAGGCGCTGCCATCCGTGCGCGCGCTCGCCAGCCAGTACCTCATCAATCCGCTGACCGTCAGCCGTGCGCTGCAGGCCCTCGTGGACGAGGGCCTGGTCGAGAGCCGCCGCGGCCTGGGCATGTACGTCCGCGACGGCGCCCGCGTCCGGTTGCTGCGCAGCGAGCGCGAGCAGTTCCTCCAGGAGGAATGGCCCCGCCTGCGGGAGAAACTTCGCCGCCTGGGCCTCCGCCCCCAGGACCTGAATTGGGAGGACGCATGAAGACGCTCATCGAGGCCAGCCACCTGAGCCTCCACTACGGCCGCAAGGCGGCCCTGCAGGACCTGACCTTCTCCATCCCCGCCGGCCGCGTCGTCGGCCTGCTCGGCCACAACGGCGCCGGCAAGACCACGCTGATGAAAACGCTGGTCGGCCTGAAGCAGCCCACCGGCCAGCTCCGCGTGCTGGGCCTGGACCCGCATGCGGACCGCGCCCGGCTGCTGAGCTCGCTCTGCTACATCCCCGACGTCGCCGTCCTGCCCAGCTGGGCGCGGGTGTCGGAACTGATCCGCCTGATGGCCGGCCTGCAGCCGCGCTTCTCCACCGAGCGCGCCCGCCAGCTGCTGCGCCGCACCTCCGTCGGCGAGAACGACAAGGTCAAGCACCTGTCCAAGGGCATGGTTACCCAGCTGCACCTGGCGCTGGTCGCGGCCATCGACGCGAAGCTCATGATCCTGGACGAGCCCACGCTCGGCCTGGACGTGATGTCGCGCAAGAGCTTCTACGAGATGCTCATCGACGAGTGGTGCGACGGCGAGCGCTCCGTGCTGATCTCCACCCATCAGGTGGAGGAGGTCGAGTCGCTGCTGTCGGACGTGATCATGCTGGACGAGGGCCGGCTGGTGCTGGACATCTCGCTGGCGGAGATGGACGAGCGCTTCGTCGCGTTGTCGCACGATCCCGAAGCCGCCGAGGCCGTCGCGGCCAACCACCCGCTGCTGCGCTACCGCGTGCAGGGCCGGCCGGCCGCGCTGTTCGACGGCGTCGCGCCGGACACGGTCGCCCATCTGGGGCAGCGCGTGCGCCCCAGCCTCGTGGACCTGTTCATGGCCCTGACCCGCAAGCCCGAGATCCAGGCGCGCACGCCGGAATCGGCCTGACCCGCGACCCCTCCTCAAGGACATCCCATGACGCTCTTCAACACGCTGCTGCTGCGCGAGTGGCTGCAATACAAGCGCGCCTGGCTCGGCCTGGTGCTGGTGCCCATCCTGGTGCTGCTGGCGCTGGTGCCGTTCAGCCAGGTCGACGGCATCGACGTGCCCAGTCCGGAGCCCGTCGCGCTGATCGCCGGCCTGCTGACGGTCGCGCTGGTGCTGACCCTGGCGATGGCCGTATCCGGCTACCAGCTGTTGGGCCTGGCCCGGCGCGATCAGCAGGACCGCTCGATCGAGTTCTGGTCCTCGCTGCCCGGCAGCCATGCGGCGAGCCTGGGCGCGCCGATCGTCGCGCACGGCGTGCTGATGCCGGCGGTCGCCGTGCTGCTCGGCGTCGCCGGTGGCGTGGTCGTCGGCTCGGCGATGGCGTTCAAGGAGTTCGGCCTCTCGGCGCTGCAGCAGACGCAGTGGGCCGCGCTGTTCCAGGCCACGCTCTGGCTGAGCCTGCGGCTGGTCGTCGGCGTGGTGCTGGCGTCGCTGTGGATCGCGCCGATCGCGCTGGCGCTGATGGCCGCCTCGGCCTGGCTCCGGCGCTGGGGAGCGCCGCTGCTGGTGATCGGCGTGGGCGCCTTCCTCAAGATCTACAAGGACGAGCCCATCGCCCAGACGCTGAAGCAGCTGCTCAAGACGCAGATGGAAGGCGTCGCCAGCGCCTGGGTGCAGAGCGGCACCCGGCTGATCGTCGAGTCCAACGGCGACGGGCGGCTCGACATGCAGGACTTCTTCGACATGCTGTTCCGCTTCCCCGACTTCGCCCGCGACGGCCTGCCGCAGGTCCTGCATGCGGCGCTGCATCCGCAGTTCTTCGGCGGGCTGGCGCTGGCCGGCGTGTGCTTCTGGCTGCTGGTGCTGCAGCGCAAGCGCAGTCTCTGATCCGCGGCGCCGATCGCGCTTGAGGGCCCCGCCAGCGCGCGGGGCTTCCTTCATCCGACGGTCGGAAACGGGCTGACGCCGATGAGCGCGCGGTGCAGTCCGACCACGAACACGACCCAGACCACGACGCCGATCGCCACCGCGATCGCGGTTCCGCGCGCGGTGCCGGCCGGCGGGCGTGGTTCGGGCCGACGCCGCGCCGAGCGGTAGTCCAGGACCGCCCAGACCAGGAAGGCGCCGAACAGCACGAGGTCCGCGACGGTGTTGTTGGCCAGCAGGTGACCCAAAGCCCACAGCTTGACCGCCAACACCATCGGGTGCCCCAGCCTGGCCTTGAGGTGGTTGCGCGGCACGTAGGCGGCCGCCAGCAGGATCAGCGATCCCAGCATCAGCAAGCCCGCCAGGTGATTCATGCCGCGCGGCGTCGCCCAGAGTGGATGGGGATCGAGTCGCGCCTGGCCATAACCCCAGACGATCAGCAGCAGGCCGACGAGGGAGACGGCGGTGTAGCTCAGCTTCCAGCGGCGCTCGCCCCAGGCGGCGAGGCGGGCGTCACGCCAGGCCGGCGCGACGATGCGGACCGAATGCGGTCCGAGGAACAGGATCAATCCGAGGATCAGTGCCCACATGGTGAAGTCGCTCCTTGTCGGCGCGGACTATGCCCGCGCCGGTAGCGGCTCACCAGTGCGGTCCGGATCAAGAGACCGTTGTCGGCGACGGGGCGAATGCGGGCGGGACGGGGGCCGTCGGCGAGGCCCGGACCTGGCGCAGGTCGCCTTCGGCATGGTCGAGCCAGACCAGCGCGGCCAGCAGCGCCAGCAGGGCGACGGCGATGCCGAGCGCGCGCAGCAGGACGCGGCGCCAGCGGTGATCGGACGCGGGGCGCGGCGCGGGTACGTGCGCGCCGCCGAGGCGGGCGGGGGCTTTCATGGCGGAACTCCAGCGAGGCTTGCCGCCGGGCTCAGGGCAACACGGCGCCCAGACCCCACAGCAGCGCCGGATAGACCGCGCCCCAGGCGACCGCGAGGATCGCGACGGCCTTCATGCCGAGGAAGATCGGCGGGACATGCTTGGCGGTGACGGATGGCTTCGACATGGTGCGCTCCTGGAGCTGTCAGCTCATGTCGTGCAAACGGCGTGCCAACTTGCGCCGTTGACTGTCGAATGCGTCAAAAACACAGCGTTACGCGGGCTTGACGAGCACGACATGCCCCGCCCGTGATCGACATCACGTTGGTCACTTCCCGTCACGTGGCCCGTCCCGCGGCCGCGTCGGGCCTCAGGCGCTCCGGTCCACCCGCAGCGCCAGCAGCACGGAGGTGTGCGTCTTGATCACGCCTTCGATCTCGCCGATCTCGTCCAGCAGGGCGTCCAGCCGCGCCGTGCTGTCGGCGCGCAGCGTCGCCATGTAGTCAAACTCCCCGCTGACCGACGCCAGCTGTCGCAGCTCCGGCAGCCGGGAGAGCCGCTTCACGACCTCCCGCCCCGCGCGCGGCTGCACCGTGATGCCCACGAAGGCCTGCACGCCGCGCTCCACCGCCTCGCCGCCCAGCCGCACCGTGTAGCCGGCGATCAGGCCCTCCGCCTCCAGCCGCGCCAGCCGCGCCACCACCGTGGTGCGTGCCACGCCCAATTGGCGGGCGAGGTCGGCGGTGCTCGCGCGGGCATTGGCCTGCAGCAGCGCGATCAACTCGCGGTCGGTCTGGTCGCGCAGCGTCGCCGGCGTGGCGGGCGAGGGCGACGGCGCGCTCTTCTTGGCGTTCATGAGGGCCTTGGCGAATCGTGATGGAGTGCTCGGGATAAACCCTTGTTTTCGCCGGAATGAATGATCCTGCCGACGAATCGTCAGCATAGAGGCGTTTTTCGTCGAAGTCGCGCTTTCTTTCGTCAGCAGACGTTCCGACACTGCGGCCATCGCATCTCTCCGGCGTGCTGCGCGCGCCGGGACTCTTCTTCCAGGATCACAAGGAGCACGACATGAAAGTGGCATTGCTGGGCGCCGGACACATCGGCCAGACGATCGCGCGACTGCTGCAGGGCAGCGGCGACTACCAGGTCACCGTGATGGACAAGAACGCCGCGGCGCTCAAGCACCTGGCGGGCCAGGGCCTGGCGACCAAGACCGTCGACACCGAGGACAAGGGCCAGCTCGCCACCGCGCTGCGCGGCCATGACGTCGTCGTCAACGCGCTGCCGTACCACCTGGCCATCACCGCCGCGCACATGGCGCTGGAAGCCGGCTGCCACTACTTCGACCTGACCGAGGACGTGGCCGCCACCAAGGAGATCAAGCGCATCGCCCAAGGGGCCAAGACCGCCTTCATGCCGCAATGCGGCCTGGCCCCCGGCTTCATCGGCATCGTCGCGCACCACCTGGCCAAGCGCTTCGATTCGCTGCAGGACGTGAAGATGCGCGTCGGCGCGCTGCCCGCCTTCCCGACCAATGCGCTGAAGTACAACCTGACCTGGTCGGTCGACGGCCTGATCAACGAGTACTGCCACCCCTGCGAGGCCATCCACGACGGCGCCGCGATCTCCGCGCTGCCGCTCGAGGGCCTGGAGCACTTCTCGCTCGACGGCGTCGAGTACGAGGCCTTCAACACCTCCGGCGGCCTGGGCACGCTGTGCGAGACCTGGGAGAACAAGGTCCGCAACCTCGACTACAAGACCGTCCGCTATCCGGGTCACCGCGACCTGATGATGTTCCTGCTCGACGACCTGGCGCTGAAGAACGACCAGGAGAAGCTCAAGGACATCATGCGCAAGAGCATGCCCGCCACGATGCAGGACGTGGTGCTGGTGTTCGTGACGGTCTCGGGCATGAAGAACGGCGTGCTGATGCAGGAGGTCTTCGCTCGCAAGATCTTCGCCGAGCGCGATGGCGAGCAGCCGCTGTCGGCCATCCAGATCACCACCGCCGCCGGCATCTGCGCCGCGGTCGACCTGTTCCGCGAAGGCAAGCTGCCGCAGTCCGGATTCATCCGCCAGGAAGAGGTCGCGCTGCCGGACTTCCTCGCCAACCGCTTCGGCAAGGCCTATCAGCAGTCGCGCCAGGTCGAATCGATCGGCTGAAGGAGAATCCCGCGATGACTACCACCACCGACCTGCTGGCCGCCCTGGGCGTGCCGAGCGCCGCCTTCACCGGCGGCTCCATGACCGTCCGCAGCCCGATCGACGGCGCGGTGATCGGCGCGGTCCACGAGGCCAAGGCCGCCGACATGACCGCCGCGATCGCCCAGGCGCAGCAGGCCTTCCTGGCCTGGCGCACCGTGCCGGCGCCCAAGCGCGGCGAGCTGGTCCGCCTGTTCGGCGAGGAACTGCGCGCCAACAAGGCCGCGCTGGCCCGCCTGGTGTCGCTGGAAGCCGGCAAGGTGACCAGCGAGGGCGAGGGCGAAGTGCAGGAGATGATCGACATCTGCGACTTCGCCGTCGGCCTGTCGCGCCAGCTGCATGGCCTGACCATCGCCAGCGAGCGCCCCGGCCACCGCATGATGGAGCAGTACCTGCCGCTGGGCGTGGTGGGCATCATCTCGGCCTTCAACTTCCCGGTCGCGGTGTGGGCGTGGAACTCGGCGCTCGCGCTGGTCTGCGGCGACACCTGCGTGTGGAAGCCCAGCGAGAAGACCCCGCTGACGGCGCTCGCGACGCAGGCGCTGTTCGAGAAGGCCGTCGCCCGCTACCAGGGCGCGCCGGCGCATCTGTCGCAGGTCCTCATCGGCGGCGCGGCCGTCGGCGAGGCGCTGGTCGACGACACGCGCGTCGCGCTGGTCTCCGCCACCGGTTCGACCCGCATGGGCCGCGCGGTCGGTCCGCGCGTCGCGGCGCGCTTCGGCCGCTGCCTGCTCGAGCTGGGCGGCAACAACGCGATCATCGTGACCCCGAGCGCCGACCTGGACCTGGCCGTGCGCGGCATCCTGTTCGGCGCCTACGGCACGGCGGGCCAGCGCTGCACGACGACGCGCCGCGTCATCGCGCACGAGTCCATCCATGACGAGCTCGTCGCCCGCCTGGACCGCGCCCGCGCGCAGCTCAAGATCGGCAGCCCGGTCGAGCCCGGCAACCTGATCGGCCCGCTGATCGACCAGGGCGCCTTCGACGCGATGCAGGCGGCGCTGAAGGCCGCGCGCGAGCAGGGCGGCGAAGTCAGCGGCGGCGAGCGCGCGCTGGCGTCGCAGTATCCGGAGGCGTTCTACGCGGTGCCGGCGCTGGTCCGCATGCCGGCGCAGACGGACATCGTCAAGCACGAGACCTTCGCGCCCATCCTGTACACGCTGAAGTACAAGACGCTGGACGAGGCGATCGCGCTGCAGAACGACGTGCCGCAGGGCCTGTCCTCGGCGATCTTCACGAACGACATCCGCGAGGCCGAGACCTTCGTCAGCGCCAGCGGCTCCGATTGCGGCATCGCCAACGTGAACATCGGCACCTCGGGCGCGGAGATCGGCGGCGCCTTCGGCGGCGAGAAGGAGACCGGCGGCGGGCGCGAGTCCGGCTCGGACGCGTGGAAGGCCTACATGCGCCGCACCACCAACACCGTCAACTACTCGCGCGAGCTGCCGCTGGCGCAGGGCGTGAAGTTCGATGTCTGAGCGCGCGGGAGAACTGAAGGCGCAGAACGCGCTGAGCCTGCGCGTGGCCGAGGCCGCCGGCAGCGGCGTCTTCGCGCTGCTGCGCGGTGCGCTGGGCCTGGACGCGGCGCAGGCCGCGTTCGAGCGGCTGCATGTCGTGCCCGGTCTGTTGAAGGCGGCAGGGGAGCGCGTCTCCCGCGCGGAGCTGACGCAGGCGCTGAACATGGCGCTGTTCCTCGACGTCACGCAGCGCGTGCCGATGGCGGCGGCCTATGTCGCCGACCTGCAGCGCGAAGGCCTGCAACTGGTGTTCGACCATGGCGCGCTGCGCACGGTGGCGTGGCCGAGCGGCGCGCTGCCGCCCGGCGAGGCCGCCATCACGCGCGTGCTGCGTCCGCTGGGCTTCACGATGGCGGCGACCTATCCGCTGCCGCGGCTGAAGATGACCGGCCGCGCCTGGCGCCATGCCGACTTCCCCGAGGACATCGCGCAGTTCTTCGTGTCCGAGCTGCATCCGGAGCGCTTCTCCGGCAGCTTCCAGGGCGCGGTGACGCGCGTGCTGTCGACCTCCCGGGATCCCTTGACGCCCGCCGACCTGGCAGTGCTGGAGCAACTGGCGCGTGACGGCGACCTGCCGATGGCGGCGGCGAGCGCGCTGCTGCCCCGGCTGGTGGGCTGCTTCGCGCGCCAGCATGGGCTGTTCGAGGCGGACGACTATCAGGCGCTGCTGGCCGAGTCCGCCGAGATGGCCTGGATCGCGACCGAGGGCAACGCGTTCAACCACGCGACCGATCGCGTGGCCGACATCGACGCCGTCGTCGCGGCGCAGCGCGCGCTGGAGCGACCGGTGAAGGACACGATCGAGACCTCCGCGACCGGGCGCGTGCGCCAGACCGCGTTCAAGGCGGCGCGGGTGATGCGCGAGTTCCTCGACCGGGGGCAGCGCGTGATGCTCGAGGTGCCGGGCAGCTTCCATGAATTCATCCAGCGCGCGCCGCTGGACGAGTCCGGCGCGCTGGACCTGGCCTTCGACGCGGGCAACGCGACCGGCATCTTCAAGATGACGGCCGGCGCGGCAACCGACGCGGACACCGCGGGCGAGGCGGCTTCGTGCTGAGCGGAACGCCGGACTCGCCGCAAGCCGCCGGTGCCTGCGGCCAGCTGACGGGCTTCCTCGCGGAAGCCCGCGCCGTTTGCGACGAGGCCTTCGTGCAGGACGGCGCGGCGATCGAGCCGCGCTACCTGCAGCCGGCGCGTTATGCGGCGGGGCAGGCGGCGGCGCTGGTGCGCCCGGGCCACCGGGACGAGGCGGCGCGCGTGCTCGCGCTGGCGGCGGCCTGCGGGCTGCGGGTGGTGGTGCAGGGCGCGCATACCGGCCTGGTCCGCGCGGGCACGCCGGATGACGCGCAGGGCGAGGTGCTGCTCAGCACCGAGCGGCTGCGCGAGGTCTTCGAGCTCGACCTGCTGGACCGCACGCTGCGGGTGTCGTCGGGGTATCGGCTGTCGGAGATCAACGAGCGCCTGGAGCCGCACGGGTTGTGGTTCCCGGTGGACCTCAGCGCCGATCCCTCGATCGGCGGCATGGTCGCGCACAACACCGGCGGCACGCGCATGCTGCGCTACGGCGACGTGCGCGCGAACACGCTCGCGCTGGAGGTGGTGCTGGCGGAGCCGGCGGGGCAGGTCGTGCGCTTCGGACAGGGCCTGCAGAAGGACAACTCGGCGCTCGCGATGGGGCAGCTGTTCATCGGGTCCTCGGGCAGCCTGGGGCTGGTGAGCGAGGTCACGATCAAGCTGTCGCCGCTGCCGCGTCAGCGCTCGGTGGCTCTGGTGGCCCCGTCATCGCTCGACGAGGTGTTCCCGCTGTACGCCGAGGTCATGCAGCGCTGGGGCGGGCTGGTATCGGCCTTCGAAGGCATCAGCCGCGCGGCGCTCGAGGCCGGCCTGCACGGCCAGGACGTGGCACGCTGGTTCGACGGGCAGTTGCCGGACTACGCGATGCTGATCGAGCTCAGCAGCGAATTGCCGTCCGAGCAGCTCGCGCTGGGCGGGCTGCTGCAGGGCTGGCTCGAGCAGGAGTTCGAGACCGGGCGGGTGCGCGATGCCGTGCTCGACGCCGACGAGGCGATCTGGGGCCTGCGTCATCGCATCAGCGAAGGGCTGCGCGCGCAGGGCAAGGTGATCGGCCTGGATCTCTCGCTGCCGCGGCGGCACTTCATGCGCTTTCGCGCGCGCGGGGCGGAGTGGCTGGCGCAGCGCTTCCCGCAGCTGCGCCTGGCGGACTTCGGTCATCTGGGAGACGGCGGCATGCACTTCAACATGGTGTGGCCGGTGGACGCTGGCGAGTGGACGGCTGAACAAGAGCTGGCCCTGCGCGATGGGCTGTATGCGCTGGTGGCGGAGCTGGACGGTTCGATCAGCGCGGAGCACGGGGTGGGGCCGCAGTTGCAGGCGGCGTACCGGGCGCATTGGATGCGGGTGGAACCCGGCGTGCTGGATTGGGCGCGGCGCGTACAGATGTTGTGGGATCCGCACGCTCGAGTGGGAAAAGTGGATTGGGGCGGATGAACTGCTTGTCAGATTCCGAAACCGTGCTACAGTCCAATTCTTCGCTGCAACGCAGTTGACGCGAAGACAAATCCTGAAAGCCCAGGTGGCGGAATTGGTAGACGCACTAGTTTCAGGTACTAGCGGGTAACTCCGTGGAGGTTCGAGTCCTCTCCTGGGCACCAAATCTGAAAAGCCGGCCTCGAGCCGGCTTTTCTCATTCTTCCGCCCAGGAAGTGATGTCCGGTGGACATCACGGGAGGACTCGAATGGTTTGGACCGTTGGTCCAAACCGGGGTCGCGCGAAGCGTGACCGAGTCCTCTCCGCGATGAGCGCTGCTCGTGCCCGAATTCGGGCCCCCAGGATCGCGGGCTGACCCTTCCCGCCGCGTCCGCTCCGATATGGCACAGTCAGGCGAGTTTTCCCCACCGCCATGCCGCCACCGAAACCCGCCACCATCATCGACGTCGCTCGCGAAGCTGGCGTTTCCATCAAGACGGTTTCCCGGGTGCTGAACCAGGAGCCGGGTGTCCACTCCGAAACCCGCGAGGCGGTGCTCAAGGTCGTGGCCGACCTCAAGTACCGGCCCAAGCAATCCGCCCGCAGCCTGGCGGGTGGGCGCTCCTTCCTGATCGGCCTGCTGTACTACGACCCGTCGGCAGCCTTCGTCGGCGGTGTTCAGCAGGGCGCGACGCTGCGCTGCCGCGAGGCTGGCTACCACCTCGTGGTCGAATCCCTCCACAACGACGCGCCCGACCTGGCGATGCAGGTCGACCGCATGGTGTCGGCGCTGCGGCCGGACGGGATGATCCTGACCCCGCCGCTGTGCGACAACCCGCAGGTGCTGTCCGCGCTGCGCGAGAGCCACACGCCATGCGTGCTGATCTCGCCCGCGGCCGACGAGCCCGACCATCCCAGCGTCCGCATGGACGACGTGCACGCGGCAGAGGAGATCACCAACCTGCTGATCAGCCTCGGTCACACGCGGATCGCGATCATCAAGGGCGCGAAGGACCAGGTTGCGTCCAAGCGCCGCTACCAGGGCTACCTGGCGGCGCTGAAGGCGCATCGGATCGCCCTTGACAAGGACCTGGTGGTGCAGGGCGACTTCACCTTCGACGCGGGCGTCGAGGCCGCCTACCAGCTGCTGAGCCGCCGCCAGCGCCCGACGGCCGTGTTCGCGAGCAACGACGACATGGCGCTGGGCGTGCTGGCCGCGGCGCAGCGGCTGGGCCTGTCGGTGCCGGGCGACCTCTCGATCGCGGGCTTCGACGACACGCCGGCGGCGGCGCGCGTCTGGCCGCCGCTGACCACGGTGCGCCAGCCGATGGACGACATGGCGCGCGCCGCGGTCGACCTGCTGATCGGCGCGCCGCGCGACGCGGATGCCGCAGCGCCCGTCAAGCCCAAGCACCACGTGCTGCCGCATGAACTGGTCGTGCGCGATTCCACCGCGGTACTGGGCGCCAAGGCGGCGCCGCGCGCGAAGAAGTCCAACTGAGCGATCGAAGGACCCGCCGCCCGATCAGGCGGCTCGCCGATCCGCGCGCGCGAGGATCTGCTCGATCAAGGTCCGATGCGGCGGCAGGTCCCGGAGCGCATGCGCCCCCAGCTGCGCGATCGCCGCGAATTCCCGCCGCGCCTCCTCGCCGCGATGGAGCGGCGCCATCCAGGCGCCGGGCTCGGTTTTGAATTCCATGCCGTAGAGCACGTACTGCCAGCTCGCGGGCAGGTACATCTCGACGTCGGTGATGAAGTCCAGCCGCTGCGGCGGTCGGCAGCGCCACATCGCCAGCTTCTCCTTCAGCGAATCGGTGAACGAGGCCGGATCCGCGTTGTCGCGCCAGAACGCGGTATCGGTGCGCTGCGTCAGGCCGTAATGCAGCTTGATGAAGTCGACGATGCGCTCATACCGCGCCTTCATGAACGCGTTGAAGTGGCGCGCGACCGGTGCGGTGTCGCCGTTGAACGGGAACAGCTGGCCGATCAGGTAGGCGGCGGTCTCGATCAGCCCGATGCCGGACGATTCCAGCGGCTCCAGGAACCCGCCCGCCAGGCCCACCGCCACGCAGTTCTTCACCCAGTGCGTCTCGCGATAACCGATGTCCAGCGTGAGCCGCCGCGGCGTCAATCCATCGGACGCCGGGCCGATGTAGCGGCGCAGCACCCGCTCGGCATCGGCATCGTCGCAATGGCGGCTGCTGTAGACATGCCCGATGCCGCGGCGCTCCTGCAGGCCGATGTCCCAGATCCAGCCGCTCTCCTGCGCGCTCGCGATCGTGTACGAGGCGATCGGCGCCTCGGGCCGCGCATACGGTACCTGCATCGCCAGCGCACGGTCGACGAAGAGCACGTCGCGCATCGAGCGGAACGGCGAGCCCAGCGCCTCGCCGATGAGCCGGGCGCGGAAGCCGCTGCAATCGATGTAGAGCCCGGCTGTCAGCGTGCCGGCCTCGCGGGTGTGCACCGCGGCGATCGCCCCCTGTTCATCGAGGTCGACGCGATCCACCGTCGCGATCACGCGTCGCACGCCCAGGGCCTGGCCGTGCGTGGCGAGCAAGGTCGCGAAGCGGCCCGCGTCGAAGTGATACGCATGGTTCAGCGGGCCGAGGTAGTCGCCGTCGGCGGCCCGCTTCGGCCCATGCCGCGCGTCGGCGACGGCCTTCTGCAGCGTGACCGCCTCGGCGAACGCGCGCGTCGGCCCGGCCTCGCCGGCGAGCCAGTACGGCAGCAGCTCCGGCGCGCCGGGACGCTGGCTGGGCTGGCTGAACGGATGGAAGTAGTGATCGGCGCCGGGCGTGCCGGGCGGCCGGACCCAGTGGTCGAAGCGGATGCCCTGCTTGTAGGTGGCGGAGCAGGCCTGGAGGAACTCCGCCTCGCCGATGCCGATCGCCGACAACGTCCCGCGGATGGACGGGAAGGTCCCCTCGCCGACACCGATGATGCCGATGTCGCTGGACTCGACCAGCGTGATGCGCACCCCGCCCTGCGCGGTGCCCAGCTGCCGCGCGAGGAAGGCGGCGGTCAGCCAGCCGGCCGTGCCGCCGCCGACGATGAGGATGTCCTGGATCGGGGTCATGAAGGTCTCCGGGTCGTTGTGGTGTGTGGACGACAACCCCGTATCCATGGGGGTCCTGGGCGTCGCAGGTCTTCGTAGGCGGACTACGGGTAAATGATAGGGGCCAAGATGACAACGATGTCAACCGACCCGTTGACAACGTTGTCATGACGCTCCTACGATGTATCGAAACTACAAGAACAACCCCGGATCAGAGCTTCACCTCGAGAGTCCACTGGAGACAACAACATGACCGACCGCCTCATCCGCCGGCCGCGCCTTGGCCTGGCTTCGCCCATTCAGATCGCCGTGCTGGCCCTGCTCGCCAGCGCTGCGCACGCCCAGTCCGCCGAGGCGCCCGCGCCGCAGGCCGAGACCTCTTCCACCGCTTCCACCGCCGCGACCGCTGCCGCCGACGGCAAGGACAGCAAGGCGCTGCCGCAGGTCGTGGTGACCGCGACCAAGCGCTCGACCTCGCTGCAGAAGACCCCGATTGCAGTGACAGCGATCAGCGCCTCGACGATCGAGGACAACCACGTCAAGAGCATGCTCGACGTGTTCAACCTCGTGCCCAGCATGCAGGGCACCGGGCAGGGTGACCACGGCATCGTCAGCATCACGCTGCGCGGCATCGGCAACGACTCGGCCAAGACCGAGTACGCCGACCCCGAAGTGGCGCTGTTCGTCGACGGCGTCTTCGCGCCGCGCCCCGAAGGCGCCGCCACGATGCTGTTCGACCTCGACGGCATCGAGGTCCTGCGCGGTCCGCAGGGCACGCTGTGGGGCCGCAACTCCACCGTCGGCACCATCAACATGAAGACGGCCAAGCCGGTGCTGAAGGACAGCTCCGGCTACCTGGAGGTCGGCACCGGCAGCTACAACCGCCTGGGCGCCAAGGGCGCGGTCAACATCCCGCTGAGCGACACGCTCGCGGCGCGCGTGGCCTTCATCCACGAGCAGCACGACGGCTACGTCGACTACCAGAAGCCCACGCAGTACACGCTCGCGCAGCAGCAGGCGGCCTACAACGCGGGCAACACGGCCGGCAACTTCCCGGCCTTCCAGCCGATCAACTACAACCTGTTCGTCACCGGCGGCCCGAAGTACAACGCCCAGGACCAGACCGCCGCGCGCCTGAGCTTCCTCTGGCAGCCGGTCAAGACCTTCCGCTGGGACCTGTCGCTGGAGCAGTTCGCCGATCGCGGCACGCCGGCGATGAGCCTGATGCAGACGCCGCGCGCCGGCGAGAAGCTGTGGTCCGCGCTGATCGACACCGCGCCCTCGCTCAAGCGGGACTCCACCTCGATCCGCAGCCGCATGGAATACGACATGGGCGGCATGGCGCTGGCCTACGTCGCGGGCTACACGAGCTTCAAGGGCTCGGGCACCTACGACCAGGACTTCGGCGTGAACATGCCGACCAGCTTCACCACCGGCGCGACGCACCAGGAAGACAACACCGTCTGGACGCGCTACCGCAGCCAGAGCCATGAAGTGACGCTGCAGAGCACGCAGAAGCAGACCATCGACTGGGTGCTGGGCCTGTACTACGCGGCCGAGGACAACGGCATCCGCTTCGACATCCCGATCATGAACGGCACCCAGCAGGGCACCGTCAACTGGCAGGGCTCGTTCATCCAGCCCAAGGAGACCGTCGATTCCAAGGCCGCCTTCGGCCAGGCGACCTGGAACCTGACCGATGCGCTGCACCTCACCGGCGGCCTGCGCTACACCCATGACGACCGCAAGAACGTCGGCGGTCGCGGCTGGTTCTGGGCCGGCAACGCCGCCGCGCCGCAGATCCCGCTGAACCCGACGATCGACCCGACCGATCCGGCCAACGGCTACAGCGCCGGCAACATCAACGATGCCCATTACAAGGGCAGCAAGACCACCTGGCTGGCGCGCGCGACCTACGACCTGAGCAAGGACGCGATGGCCTACGCCAGCGTGTCGACCGGCTACAAGTCGGGCGGCACCGGCGACGGCGGCCTGCCCTACGGGCCGGAGACGCTGACCAACTACGAGGTCGGCTACAAGACCTCGCTGCTGGACGGTCGCATGACCTTCAACATCAGCGCGTACCACATGAAGTTCAAGGACTTCCAGTTCAGCGCGCCGGTGATCGTCAACGGCAACCGCCAGTTCGCCTACTCCAACGCCGAAGGCGCCAAGGTCTCCGGCCTGGAGATCGAGACCGCCTGGATGATCACCAACGACGACAAGCTGCAGCTGTCGGCCTCGTACACCAAGACCAAGCTGGGCCAGCTGGTGGCGGCGTCCAACGACTACCAGCTGCCGGTCTGCACCGAGCCGAACCTGACCGGCAACTGCCTGAACGTCACCGGCAACGAGCTGCCGCACGCGCCCAAGGTCGCCATCCAGCTGATGTACGAGCATGTGTTCCCGCTCGCCAACGGCGACCAGGTCGCGCCGCGCATCAGTTACCACTACCAATCGGCGAACTGGCTGTCGGTCTTCAACCTCGGCGACGGCGATCGCCAGAAGGCCTACTCGACCGCCGACATCGCGGTGCGCTACTCGTCGAAGAAGAACTGGTACGTCGACGCCTTCGTGCGCAACGTCTCGGACGAGAAGATCAAGACCAGCGCCGGCAGCTCGGGCAGCTTCGCCAATCCGATCTGGACCGCGCAGTACGCCGCGCCGCGCACCTTCGGCCTGAACGCGGGCTACAACTTCTGAGCCCTCGGGCCCGGTTGTTCTCTGCTCCGTCCGCTGCCCCGAGTCTCCCGCGCAGGTCCCGTCGATGGTCACCCCCGATGCCACCGACGACCGCGCGAGGGCCGAGGGACTGGCGGGCACGCTGACCCGGCGCTCGGCGGCCGGCGCGCTGCTGGCCGCCGGGCTGTCCGCCGCCATGCCGGCGGCGGCGCAGACCCCCGCGACGCGCGCACCGGCCTCGGTGCTGCGCGTCGCCACCTTTCCCGACCTCGACCGAGCCGCGATCGCCGCGGCGCCGCGTTGGCGCGCGCGCCATCCGGAGGTCGAGCTCAAGCTGCTGTCGATGCAGTACGCCGATCACCACCTGTCGATGACGACGGCGCTGGCGACCGGCTCCGGCCTGCCCGACGTGATGGCGATCGACCTGCGCTACATCGGCAAGTTCGCCGGCTCGGGTGGTTTCGTCGATCTCAACCAGGCGCCGTACCTGGCCGCGTCGCATGCGGATGACTACGTCCGCTTCGCGATGGCGCAGGGCGCCGGACCCGGCGGCACGCAGGTGGCGATTCCGGCCGACATCGGCCCCGGCACGCTGATCTACCGCAAGGACCTGCTCGACCGCGCCGGCGTCAGCGAGGCCGAGATCACCCGCGACTGGTCCGCCTACCTGTCCGCCGGCGAGCGCCTGCGCAAGGCCACCGGCGCCTACCTGATGGCCGACGCCGCCGACCTGCGCGACATCGCGCTGCGCCAGGGCCTGCGCGATGGCGAGGGCCTGTACTTCGACGCCGACGGCCGCGTGCTGGTCGAGTCGGCGCGCTTCCGCCAGGCCTTCGAGCTCGGCCGCGCCGCGCGCCGCGCCGGCCTCGATGCCCGCGCGATCGCCTGGACCAACGACTGGGCGGCGGGCTTCAAGCAGGGGCGCATCGCCACCCAGATGATCGGCGCCTGGCTCGTCGGCCAGCTGCGCAACTGGATCGCGCCCGCGACCTCGGGCCTGTGGCGCTCGGCGCCGCTGCCCGGCGGCGTGCGCGCGGCCTACGGCGGCTCCTTCTATGCGATCCCGAAGAAGGCGGCCAACAAGGCGGCCGCGTGGGACTTCATCCGGCTGATGACGGCCGATGCCGAGGTGCAGCGCGAGAGCCTGAAGGCGCTCGACAGCTTCCCGGCGATGCGGGCGGTGCTGGACGACCCGGTGATGGACGAGCCGATCGCGTTCCTCGGTGGGCAGCGCGCGCGCCAGCTGTGGCGCGAGACCGCGGTGCGCATTCCCGCGATCCCGGTCAACCGCTTCGACGCGCTCGCGACGACGGTGATCCGCGACGAGTTCGAACGCGTCATCGCCCGTGGCAAGGCCATTCCCGAGGCGCTGGCCGACGCCCGCCGCCTGATCGAGCGCCGCGCGCGCCGTCGCTGAGGAGCCGCACCCATGTCCGCGCCACCACGCGACTCCCGCCCGCGCCGCCTGCCGGCGCTGCGCTCGCGCCGGATCGCGCCCTACCTGTTCATCGCGCCGTTCTTCGCGCTGTTCCTGGTGTTCGGCCTGTTCCCGCTGCTGTTCTCGATCTACCTGTCGCTGCAGCAGTGGAACCCCGCCGACGGCCTGCACACGATGCACTGGGTCGGACTCGAGAACTACGGCTATGCGCTCACCGACCCGTGGTTCTGGGATGCGCTCTACAACACCGCCTGGTTCGCGCTGGTGTCGGGGCTGCCGCAGCACCTGGTGGCGGTGCCGCTGGCCTTCTTCATCCACCGCCGCTTCAAGCGCGGCCGCGACCTGGTCGTCGGCGCCTATTTCGTCCCGTACATCACCTCCAGCGTCGCGATCGCGCTGATCTTCACGACGCTCTACTCGAAGGACTACGGCCTGATCAACGCGGCGCTGGCGGAGCTGACGCGCATCCCGTTCATCGGCAGCCCGCTGGCCTCGTTGACCGCGCTGCGGGAGGGCGGCATCGACTGGCTCGGCGACGCCGACGTCACCCGGCCGGCCGTCGCCTTCGTCGTGTTCTGGCGCTACCTGGGCTGGAACCTGGTGCTCTACCTGTCGGCGCTGCAGGTCATCGACAAGGACCTCTACGAGGCCGCGACGCTGGATGGCGCGAGCGAGTGGCAGCAGTTCCGCCATGTCACGCTGCCGCTGCTCAAGCCGATGATGTTCTTCGCGGTGACGCTGACGATCATCGGCAACCTGCAGCTGTTCGAGGAGCCCTTCATCCTGGTGGACGGCGAGAAGGGCGTGGCCTCGTCGGTGATGACGACGGCGATCTTCATGTACCGCACGGCCTTCTCCGACGGCGACTTCGGCACCGCCTCGGCGATGTCCTGGCTGATGTTCGTGCTGATCGCCGCGCTGACCTGGCTCAACGCGAAGCTGTTCGGCCGCGACCCGGGAGGCCGCCATGGCGCGCGCTGACGGCCTGCCGATGCGGCCCGCGCCGACGCGCGACGGCCGCGCGACGCGCGCCCGCCGCCCCGCGGGCCGGCCCTGGCTCGCCTGGGGCCTGGTGATCGTGGGCGCGCTGGTGCTGGTCTCGCCGCTGTACTTCACCTTCGTCTTCGCGACGCAGGACCGCGCGGCCATCTTCGACACGCCGCCGCCGCTGTGGTTCGGCGACGCGGCAGGGTCCAACCTGCGGCTGCTGCAGGAGCGGCTGCCGTTCTGGCGCAACCTGGGCATGAGCCTGTACGTCGCGTCGATGACGACGGCGCTGAACCTGCTGCTGTGCTCGCTGGCCGGCTACGCCTTCGCGATCTACGAGTTCCGCTTCAAGCGCGCGCTCTTCGCGATCGTGCTGGGCTCGATGATGCTGCCGGCCTTCCTGCACATGATCCCGAGCTTCATGGTCATGGACGCGCTGGGCTGGATCGACGAGCCGCGCGCGCTCTACGTGCAGGCGGCCGCCAACGCGCTGGGCATCTTCCTGATGCGGCAGTACATCGGCTCGGCCATCCCGCCGGACCTGATCGACGCCGCGCGCATCGACGGCTGCGGCGAGTTCCGCATCTTCTGGTCCATCGTGCTGCCGCTGCTCAAGCCCGCGCTGGGCACGCTGGGCCTGATCACCTTCATCGCGAGCTGGAACAACTTCGTCGCGCCGCTGGTCGTGATGCGCTCGGCCGAGCACTACACGCTGCCGCTGGCGCTGCGCTCGATGCAGGCCCCCAACAACACCGAATGGGGCGCGCTGATGATGGGCAGCGCCATCGCGATGCTGCCGCTGTTGGTGGCCTACCTCTTCAGCGCCCGGCGGCTGGTCGCCGGGCTGACCTCCGGCGCCGTGCGCGGCTGACCGGCCTCGCCGCCCAGTGACCCCCTCGCCATGACCACCGCCCCGACACCCACCGGACCCGCGACGCCCCCGGCGCTCCCGCCGGCCGGGGACCCTCGCGGCGCCCCTCTTTCCACGATTCCCACGACCACGACGCTGAACACCATGAACGCGAACGACGCCACCCCCGCCGCCGACACCGCCACCTTCCGCGCGCTGATCCAGTCGCTGCCCGCGGACTTCCAGTGGGGCTCCGCGACCAGCGCCGCGCAGATCGAGGGCGCCGGCCGCGAGGACGGCAAGGGCGAGTCCATCTGGGACCGTTTCTGCGCCCAGCCGGGCCGCATCAAGGACGGCTCCAACATCGACGTCGCCTGCGACCATTACCGCCGCTATCCGGAGGACGTGAAGCTGATGCGATGGCTGGGCCTGGACGCCTACCGCTTCTCGTTCTCCTGGCCGCGGGTGCAGCCGCTGGGCCGCGGCGCCTGGAACGAGGCCGGCTTCGATTTCTACGACCGCCTGATCGACGAGCTGCTCCAGGCCGGCATCAAGCCCAACGCGACCCTGTACCACTGGGACCTGCCGCAGGCGCTGGACGACTCGATCGGCGGGCTGCTGTCGTGCGAGGTGGTGCCGCTGTTCGCCGACTATGCCGCCGAGATCGCGCGCCGCTTCGGCGACCGGCTGGCGACGATCGCCACGCTGAACGAGCCGTGGTGCTCGGCGACGCTGGGCTACGAGACCGCGCAGTTCGCGCCCGGCCACACGAACCGCGCCGAGGCCTACCAGGTCTCGCACCACCTGCTGATGATGCATGGCGCCGCGATGCAGGCCATGCGCGCGGTGGGCTCGAAGGCGCAGCTGGGCATCGTGCTCAACCACACGCCGTCCTTCCCGGCCGACCCGCTCAGCGAGGAGGACCGCCGCGCCGCGCGCATCGACGACGGCACCAACGTGCGCTGGTACATGGACCCGGTGTTCCGCGGCCAGTACCCGGCTGACATCGTGGAGTACCTCGGCGCCGACGCGCCGCGCGTGCAGGACGGCGACCTGGCGCTGATCCAGCAGCCGCTGGACTTCCTGGGCATCAACTTCTACACCCGCAGCGTGCTCAACGGCCGCCAGCAGTTCGTGACGCCGCCCGGGGAACTGGGCTTCACCGACATGGGCTGGGAGATCTATCCGCAGGCGCTGACCCAGCACCTGCTGCGCATCACCCGCGAGTACACGCCGCCGCCGCTGGTCATCACCGAGAACGGCATGGCCAATGCCGACAGCATCGTCGACGGCCGCGTGCCCGACGCGGCGCGCATCGCCTACCTGCGCGGCCACCTCGAGGCGCTGGCCCAGGCGGTGGCGCTGGGCGCCGACGTGCGAGGCTACTTCTACTGGAGTCTGCTCGACAACTTCGAATGGAACTCGGGCTACCAGAAGCGCTTCGGCCTGTTCCACGTCGACTACGCGTCGCAGCAGCGCCTGGCCAAGGACAGCGCCCACTGGTACCGCGACGCGATCGCGGCCTTCAAGGCCGGGCGTTGAGCGCCAGGGGCTAAACATCGGGCGCGGCGTCACCGTCCGGCCCGACGCCGGGGCGGACTGTGGCAGCATCCGGGGCTTTCGCGCGCGGGGCGGGCACGGCTCCTGCCGCGTCGCGGAACGGAGGCATCGGTGAAGGAGCAGAAGGCATGAGTCAGGGCGGAACGGCGCCAATGCGGTTGCTGGCGGACGTGGGCGCGACGCATGTGCGCTTCGCCAGCCAGGGCGGTGCGGCGGAGCCGCTGCAACACGTCGCGCGCTACGTGTGCCGCGACTTCGACACGCTCGCGGACGCGATCTTCTATCACCTGCATCGCGAGGGCCTGCCCCGTCCGCGCAGCTGCGCGATCGGCATCGCCACCGCGGTCACCGGCGACCATGTCCGCATGACCAACCACCACTGGAGCTTCTCCACGCGGGCGCTGCAATCGGCGCTGGGCGCGGAGCGGGTCCTGGTGATCAACGACTTCACCGCGCTGGCGCTGGCGCTGCCGGTGCTGGGACCGCAGTCGATGCGCAAGGTCGGCGGCGGCGAGCCGGTGGCCGGCGCGGCCAAGGGACTGGTCGGGCCCGGGACCGGGCTCGGGGTGTCGGGGCTGCTGCGGTCCGACGACGGCGCCACGCAGGTCGCGGTCGGCGGGGAGGGCGGGCACGCCACGCTGTCGTCCTACGAGCCCGAGGAGCGGGCCGTGCTCGACCTGCTGCACCGGCGCTTCGGGCATGTGTCGGCGGAGCGGGCGGTGTCGGGGCCTGGCCTGGAAAACCTCTACATGGCGCTGGCCGAGCTGCGCGGGCTCAAGCTCGCCCCCGGCGAAGGCCGCGTCGCGCCGGCGATCACGGCGGCGGCGCTGGCGGGCGAGCCCTTCAGCAGCGAGGTCGTCACCATGTTCTGCGCGCTGCTGGGCGACATCGCCGGGCATGTCGCGCTCACGCTGGGCGCGCGCGGTGGGCTCTACATCGGCGGCGGCATCGTGCCGCGACTGGGCGAGTGGTTCGACCGCAGCCCGTTCAGGGCGCGCTTCGAGTCCTGCGGCCGGCTGACGTCCTATTTGCGGGCGATCCCGACCTACGTCGTGCAGGAGGCGGATCAGGCGCCGTTGCTCGGGGCCAGTCGGGCGCTGGATCGGGATGTGCTGACGCACTGAGGTCAGCTGGCGCTGAGACCGCCTACCTGCGCCGACCAGCGCGTTGGCCGCCAGGGCGCAGGATTCCCGCGGCAAGCGCCGGAACCCCGCGCCCTGCCGTCCCCGATCACCGGCTCACTGCGCTGGGGCGGTGGCGGGCGGGGGGCTGGGCTCTGAAATGAAAAAAGCGGCCGGGATGGCCGCTTTGTCGGGAGGTCCGGGTTACCAGATCCGGATGCGGTCCTCGCTGGGCTTGAACATCTTGTCGCCCGGCTTGGTCTTGAAGGCCTCGTGGAAGCCGTCGTGGTTGACGGCGGCGCCGTTGGCGCGGAACTCCGGCGGGGAATGCGGGTCGATGGTCAGGAGCTGCAGCTTGCGCTCTTCGCGCGCCTTCTCTCGCCAGGCCTGCGACCAGCCCATGAAGAAGCGCTGCTCGCCGGTGTAGCCGTCGATGACCGGCGCCGGCTTGCCGCCCAGTGAGCGCAGGTAGGCCTTGTAGGCGATCTGCAGGCCCGACAGGTCGGCGATGTTCTCGCCCAGCGTCAGCTTGCCGTTGAGGTGCTTGCCCGGGATCGGCTCGTAGCCCTCGTACTGCGCGACCAGCTTCGCGCCGATGGCGTCGAAGGCCTTGCGGTCGTCGTCGGTCCACCAGTTGCGGAGCTTGCCGTCGCCATCGAACTGGCTGCCCTGGTCGTCGAAGCCGTGGCTGATCTCATGCCCGATGACCGCGCCGATCGCGCCGTAGTTCACCGCGTCGTCGGCCTTCGTGTTGTAGAAGGGCGGCTGCAGGATGGCGGCGGGGAAGACGATCTCGTTGAGGGTCGGGTTGTAGTAGGCGTTGACCGTCTGCGGCGTCATCAGCCACTCGCGGCGATCGACCGGCTTGCTGGCCTTGGCGGCCTGGCGCTTCCACTCGAAGGTGGCCGCGCGCAGGTTGTTGCCCACCGGGTCGCCAGCCTTGACCTCCAGCGCGCCGTAGTCGCGCCAGACATCGGGGTAGCCGATCTTGACCATGTACTTGGACAGCTTGTCCTGGGCCTGCGCCTTGGTGGCGGGCGTCATCCAGCTGAGCTTGTCGATGGACTCCTTGTAGGAGGCCAGCAGGTTGTTGACCAGCTGCAGCATCCGGGCCTTGTCGGCGGCCGGGAAGTAGCGCTTGACGTAGACCTCGCCGACCGCCTCGCCGAGCGCGCCGTTGACGTTGCCCACCGCCTGCTGCCAGCGCGGCAGCGGGCTCTTCGCGCCGGTCAGTGCCGCGCCGTGGAACTGGAAGTGGGCGTCGCGGTAGACCTTGGGCAGCGTCGACGCATTGGCGTCGATGGCGCGGAAGCTGAGGTAGAGCTTGAGGTCCTCCAGCGGTGCCTCGCCCAGGAGCTTGGCCGCGCCGGTGAGGTAGCTCGGCTGCGAGGCGGACAGCTTGTCCAGGCCCGGCAGGGAGGCCCCGGTGAAGAAGGCGTTCCAGTCGAAGCCCGGCGCCTTCTGCGCCAGCTCGGCCGGCGTCATCGGGTTGTAGGTCTTCTGCGGATCGCGCAGCGAGACCTTGTCCCACTGCACCTCGGCCAGACGCTCCTCGAGCGCCAGCACCCGCTGCGCGCTGCCGGCCGGATCGGCGATGCCGGCGGCCTTGGCCAGCGTCTGCAGGTAGTCGAGGTAGGCGGCGCGGGCCTTGGCCAGGCGCTCGTCGTCCTTCTTGAGGTAGTAGTCGCGGTCGGGCAGGCCCAGGCCGCCCTGCCAGGTCTGCAGGCGGTTGATGGTGGGGTCCTGGTAGTCGGCCTCGATGCCCAGCGGCACCGGGGTGTCGAGGACACCGGTCTGCGCGCCCAGCCAGGTCGCGAGCTGCGTGCGCGTCTGGATCGCGGCGATGCTGTCCAGCAGCGGCTTGATCGGGGCCAGGCCAGCCTTGTCGATCGCCGCGGTGTTCATGTAGGCGGCGTAGTAGTCGCCGATCTTCTGCTCGACGCTGCCGCCCTGGGCCTTCTTCTTCGACAGGTCCTCGATGATGGCGCGGGCACGCTTGTCGGAGAGGTCCGCCAGCAGGTGGAAGGCGCCGTAGGAGGCCTTGTCCGCGGGGATCTCGGTGGTCGACAGCCAATGGCCGTTGGCGGCGCGGAACAGGTCGTCCTGGGGACGCACGGTCTTGTCGTAGCCCTTCAGGTCGAGGCCCGATTGCGGCTGCGCCGCCATCGCGAGGCCGCTCAGCTGCATCAGCAGGGCGAGGGTGGTGAGGCGGAGGACGTTCTTCATCGCAAGCAGATCTGGAGTGCGGGCCGGGCCCGTCGGAGCCGGAAGCCTATGCCACAAGGCAGACCCGTGACAAAAGCCATGAGGCCGCTTGTGGCGGCCGTCGCACCGGGGCTTTCCAGCTTGCCGGCAGGCCCTTCAAGTGGCTGGACAACGCCTGTCGGCACCGGTCGCCGCCCGCGTCTTCACGCCCTCTTGAGGCGTGGGGCGCGCGGCCGGCGCGGGAGCGCGCGTGCTCAGGGTCAGCGCCGTGATCACCAGCGCCGCGCCGATCCACTCCTGCGCCGCCGGATGCTGGCCGAGCGCGACGCTCATCAGCAGCGCCGACACCGGCACGCCATTGAGGAACAGCGTGCCGCGCGACGCGCCGAGTTGCCGCACGCCGAAGTTGAAGGCCACGACCGCGGCGACAGTGGGCACCGCGGCGATGTAGAGCAGGTGCGGCGCGACCGGCGTCAGGTCCTGCCAGGTGGGCGCGTTGACCCAGCCACCGGCCGTCATGGCGACGGCGAAGAGCAGTTGCCACGGCAGCGCCGCGATCGCGGTCAGGCCGGTGTATTCCAGCGGGCTCAGCGTGGGGAGCCGGGCCGCGCCGCGGGTGTAGAGCACCCAGCCGATCGTGCCCAGCAGCGTCAGCGCGTCGCCCAGCAGCATGTGGGGCGGACCGTCGCCGCGGCCGAGCACGCCCGACACCATCACCACGCCGCCCAGCGCCAGCACCGCCGCGCCGGCCACGCCCAGGCCCGGCCGGTGGCCGTCCAGCAGCCAGCGCAGCAGGATCGTCGTCATCGGCATCGTGGCCATCAGCACCGCGCCGTGCGAGGGCAGGGACAGCTTCAGGCCCTCCAGCACCAGCACGCCGAAGAAGCCGTAGCCCAGCACGCCGTGGCCGGTGAGCGTGCCCCAGTGCGTCCTCAGCTTGTCCCAGGGGCGCTGGCCGAAGCGCATCACCAGCAGCGTCATGCCGACGCCGGCCAGCAGGTAGCGGACCGCGGTGAACCAGACCGGATCCAACCGTCCCAGCACCGGCTTGCCGACGAGGAACAGGCTGCCCCAGGAAATCGCCGCGAACAGCATCGCGACGGTGGCGGCAATGGGAGAGGAGGTGGGCGTCATGGCGACCGGCCTTCTTGGCAACTGCGATGGAGGGCAGTCTGGGCGCCGCCCCGCGCGCGGTCCATGCGCTTGTTTGGAACAGGCGTTTGAAGAATCCGAACGCCGCCGGCCCGGCGGCTGGTCACAATCCCGCCCCATGGAGCTGTACCAGCTGAAGAGCTTTCTGGCCGTCGTGGCCGAACGGAACCTGACCCGCGCCGCGGAGAAGGTGTTCACCAGCGTGCCCGCCGTCAGCGCGCAGATCAAGGCGCTGGAGGAGGAGCTGGGCGTGCAGCTGTTCGAGCGCAGCTCGCGCGGCATGACGCTGACGACCGCCGGCGAGAAGCTGGCCGAGGAGGCGCGCCGCACGCTCGACGCGGCGCAGCGCCTGCGCCAGGCCGCCGCGCAGATCCGTGGCGAGGTGCAGGGGCGGCTGCGCATGGGCACCGTCACCGACCCGCTGGCGCTGCGCCTGGGCGAGGTGCTGGTGAAGCTGGCGGAGCGCCATCCCGGCATCGGGCTGCAGCTGATGCAGCGCCTGTCGCTGCACAGCGTGCAGGCGCTGCGCCGCGGAGAGGTCGACTGCGCTTACGTGCTCTACGACGGCGAGGCGGCCGACGGGCTGGTGGTCGAGCGCCTGCGCCGGATGGAGCTGGCCGTGGCGGTGCCGCGCCGCTTCGCCGACCGGGAGTGGCCGGTGTCGCGGGAGGCGCTGCTGTCGCTGCCCTGGATCGGCACGCCGCCCGACTGCGGTTTGCGTCCGGCCGCCGAGCGGCTGTTCCAGAGCGCCGGCCGCGAGCCGCCGCACAGCCTGATGGCGGAGACCGAGGCCGCCGTGCGTGGCATGGTCGCCAGCGGCCTGGGCGCCGCAGTGCTACGCAAGGACCAGGCGCAGGCGGCGGTCGACGCCGGCGAGCTGCGCATCTGGCCGCATTGGCAGGACGAGACCTGGCTGTGCTGGCTCCAGCAGGAACAGGCCGAGGACCACGCGCTGCAGGCGCTGCGCGAACTGGTGCACGAGGTCTGGCAGGACTGATCCCGCCGTGGCGTCCGATGCGTCGCCATCCTTCTGAGGCCCACCGGGGCGCTCCCCGCCCATGCCAAGCCGCGGCACGGAGGGTCCGGGCGGTCGTCAGGGGCTTTTTCGACCGACCGGTCGGGCTGCGATACTCCGCCGATCACAAGGAGACTCGCACGTGGAAACCCTGCAGATGGCGACCGATGCGCGCGGCGTGACGCGCGTGACGATGAACCGGCCCGAGGTGTTCAACGCCTTCGACGAGGCCATGATCGCGGACCTCGACGCCGCCTTCGACCGCCTGGGCCGGGACCCCGCCGTGCGGATCGTCGTGCTCGAAGGTGCGGGCAAGGCCTTCAGCGCCGGCGCCGACCTCCAGTGGATGAAGCGCGCGTCGGAAGCGACGCAGGATTGGAACGTCGAGGACGCGCGCCGCTTCGCCGCCATGCTGGACCGCATCGCGCGCTGCCCCAAGCCGACGATCGCCAAGGTCCACGGCGTGGCGCTGGGCGGCGGCGTGGGCCTGACCCTCGCCTGCGACATCGCCGTCGCCGCGGCGGGCGCGCAGTTCGCGGTCAGCGAGGCGCGCTTCGGCATCCTGCCGTCGGTCATCGGTCCCTATGTGATCAATGCCGTCGGCCCGCGCGAGGCGCGCCGGCTCGCGCTCACCGCCAGCCGCATTCCCGCCGCCGAGGCGCTGCGCATCGGCCTGCTGCACGAGGTCGTGGAGAGCGACGCTGCCGGCGGGCTCGATGCGGCCGTCGAGCGCTGGGTCGCGGAGCTGTTGATGAACGGCCCGCAGGCGCAGGCCGAGATCAAGGCGCTGTTCGCGCAACTCGACGTGGGGCCGGTGGACGGCGAGGTGCGTGAACTCACCGCGCAGACCATCGCCCGCGTGCGCATGGGGGCCGAAGCCAAGGAAGGCTTCGCGGCCTTCCTGGGCAAGCGCCCCGCTGCCTGGGTGCCGAAGACCGACGCGGCGTCCTGACCTCAGGATCGATCGCCGGATGCGCGCGGCCAGCATTCGGGGTCCGGCCTCGGGTGCCCCGGCGCTGACGCCCGCGGGACTGACGCGCAGCGGCCACGCGCACAAGATTCGAAACAGATGATGGAGACAGCAATGACGGCATCGACGGGAACCTGGCGCATCGCGAGCGCCGACGCGGCGCGGGCACCGGTGGCGGTGATCGGCGCCGGCGTGATGGGCGCGGGCATCGCGCAGGTGGCGGCGCAGGCGGGCCATCCGGTCCGGCTGATGGACCTGCGCGAAGGCGCCGCCGCGGCGGCGATCGCCCAAATCGGCAAGGCGCTCGACGGCTTGGTGGCGAAGGGCCGCATGGAACAAGACGCGCGCGACGCGGTGCTGGCGCGCCTGTCGCCGGCGGCCTCGACCGCGGAGCTGGCGGACGCCGCGCTCGTCATCGAGGTGATCGTCGAGAAGCTCGAACCCAAGCAGGCGCTGCTGCGCGAGCTCGACGCGCTGCTGCCGCCCGATGCGCTGATCGCGTCCAACACCTCGTCGATCAGCATCACCGCGCTGGCCAACGGCATGGCGAACCCGCGCCGGCTCGTCGGCATGCACTTCTTCAACCCGGTGCCGCTGATGAAGCTGGTCGAGGTCGTCTGGGGCGCGGAGACGGATGCCTCCGCCGCGCGGGCGATCGAGGCGCTGTCGCGCCGCTGGGGCAAGACGCCGGTGCATGCGAAGTCGACGCCCGGCTTCATCGTCAACCGCATCGCGCGCCCGTATTACGCAGAGACGCTGCAGCTGCTGCAGGAGCAGGCCGGCAGTCCGGCCCAGCTCGATCGCGCGCTGCGCGGCGCCGGCTTCCGCATGGGGCCTTGCGAGCTGATGGACTTGATCGGCCACGACACCAACTACCTGGTCACGCAGTCGGTCTTCGAGGCCAACTTCGGCGACAAGCGCTATCAGCCTTCGCTGGTGCAGAAGGCGCTCGTCGATGGCGGCCGCCTCGGGCGCAAGGCGGGGAAGGGCTTCTACGAGGGCACGCCCGAGAACGCCGCGGCCGTCGCGGTGATCGATGGCGACGTCGGCGCGGTGACCTTGTCGGGTCGCGGCCCGCTGGTGGAGCTGCTGGGCGACTGGATGGCGACCCGAGGCCTCACGTTCGAGCGCGACGAGACGGCCGACTGGCAGGGCGTCGCGGTCGAAGGCGTCCAGCTGCATTTCACGCGCGGACGCTGCGCCGCACAGCTCGCGCGGGAGCGCAGCCAACCCGGCCTCGCGGTGATCGATTGGCCGCTCGCGCCCGATCGGATCGAGGGGCTGGCGATCGCCTTCGGGCCGCGCGTGGACAACGTCCAGCAGACCCATGCCGAGACGCTGCTGCGGCGCCTCGGCTGGGAGCCGCTGGTGCTGCGCGACGTGCCGGGCCTGGCCGTCGCCCGCACGATCGCGATGCTGATCAACGAGGGCGCCGATGCCGTCTGGCAGGGCGTCTGCGACGAGGCCGGCGCGGACACCGCGATGAAGCTGGGCGTGAACTATCCCGCCGGGCCCTTCGAGTGGCTCGCGCAACTGGGTGCGCCGCTCGTGGTCGATGCGCTCGCGGGGCTCTTCGAGGCCTATCGCAGCGAGCGGTACCGGATCAGCCCGCTGCTGCGCCAGCGTCTCTGGGCCTGAACGCGACCCTGTCGGTCCGGAAATGAAAAAGCGCCCCTCGGGGCGCTTCTTCGTTGAGCCGCAACGGCCTCAGAGCAGCATGCGCAGATGCGCTTGCGCCTGCAGCAGCGGGGGCAGGCAGTGCTCGACCATCTGCTCCATGCTCATGCGGGTCGCGTGGACGCTGATGGCCATCGCGGCGACGGTGTCGCCCTTGTAGTTCTTCAGCGGCACGGCCACCGAGCGCAGGCCTTGCTCCAGCTCCTGGTCGATCAGCGCGTAGCCCTGGGCGCGGGCGCGGGCGATCTCGATGCGCAGACGCTCCGGGTGCGTGATCGTGTGCGGGGTCAGCGCGGTCAGTTCCTGGCGGGCGATGAAGGCATCGACTTCCGCCTGCGGCTGCGCCGCCAGCAGCACGCGGCCGTTGCCGGTGCAGTAGGCCGGCACGCGGGTGCCCGGCTGCAGCGTCGGCGAGACCACGCGGCCCGCGCTCGTCGCCGAGATACAGATCACGTCGTTGCCGTCCAGCACGCCGGCCGAGGAGGCTTCCTTCATCGCATAGGCCAGCTTGTGCAGCTCGGGCTCGATGATGCGGGGCAGGCGGGCGGAGTGCATGTAGCTCTGGCCCAGGCGCAGCACCTTGGGGGTCAGCGCGAACATCTTGCGGTCCTGCGAGACGAAACCCAGGTGGGTCAGCGTCAGCAGGTAGCGGCGGGCGGCCGCGCGGGTCAGGCCGGTGCGGCCGGCGACCTCGCTGATGGTCAGGCGGGGACGTTCCTGATCGAAGGCTTCGATCACGGCCAGGCCTTTTTCCAGGCCGGCGACCAGATCGCGTTTCAGCGGACCGGTGCGGACTTCGGCTTCGGGGGAGGGGGCGACCACCGGAATGGCGGTCAGGTCTTCATCGTGGGCTCGAGCAGCGGACATGGTGGGGAGGTGGTCGTGCGTTTGACGCCCAAATCTGCTGGGCGTAAGCAGGTGATGTCCAAAACTATAGGGACAACCCTGTGAAGAATGTTTGCCAGGGCAATTGTTTTGTTCCGCTATTCGCACCTGACTGCATCAATATGGTGCATTTGCTGCGCACAACGCCCCACCGCCTGCGGAAAGCGGTGTGGTCGGGCGGTCAGCGGGAAAAAGGTGCGCGGAATCGCGATCGGAGCGTCGCTAAGCAAGCCGTCAATAGTCAGACATCATGCCTGTGACGATGCCGCCCTACATATATGAGCGGTATGCGCCATCAAACTCGATCAGTATCCCACGCGATGTGCGATTGGCGCCTACGTGGTCCTACGGCCGCCCATGACTATTTCTTTAGCGCCCCCAACTTTTGGATATGGGCGAAACGCCGCACAAGGCCGCTCTTGGCGGGGTTGGATGCACCAAAAAGAGGTCAGACAACCGAGGGCGGCGAAGTCAATCGTCTGACTATTGAAAACGGCCGCCCCGTATCGATCCGGGGTGGCCGTTGATTGGCGCCTGGGCCCGCGCTCAGGCGCCGGGCCGAAGCGGAGAGGCTCAGACGCGTTCGACGACGACCGCGATGCCCTGGCCGACGCCGATGCACATCGTGCACAGCGCATAACGGCCATTCGAGCGATGCAACTGGTTGATCGCCGTCATGACCAGCCGGGCGCCGCTGGCGCCAAGCGGATGGCCCAGCGCGATCGCGCCGCCATTGGGGTTGACGCGCGGATCGTCGTCGCGAAGGCCCAGGTCGCGCAGCACCGCCAGGCCCTGCGCCGCGAAGGCCTCGTTCAGCTCGATGACGTCCATCTGCTCAAGTGTCAGGCCGACCTGCGCCAGCACCTTGCGCGCCGCCGGCGCCGGGCCGATGCCCATGATGCGCGGCGCCACACCGGCGGTGGCCATGCCGAGCACCCGCGCGCGCGGGGTCAGGCCGTGCCGGGCGATCGCCGCCTCGCTGGCCATCAGCAGCGCGCAGCTGCCGTCATTGACGCCCGACGCGTTACCAGCGGTCACGCTACCGTCCGGTCGGACGACGCCTTTCAGCTTGGCCAGCGCCTCCAGGCTGGTCTCGCGCGGATGCTCGTCCTGGCGGACGACCACCGCCTCGCCCTTCTTCTGGGGGATCGTCACCGGGCAGATCTCGGCATCGAAGAATCCGCTGCGCTGCGCGGCCAGCGCCTTGGTCTGGCTCGCCAGCGCCATGCGATCCTGCGCCTCGCGCTCGATGCCGAAATCGACGGCGACGTTCTCCGCCGTCTCCGGCATCGCGTCGACGCCGTACTGGGCCTTCATCTTGGGATTGATGAAGCGCCAGCCGATGGTGGTGTCGTAGATCGCATTCGCCCGCGAGAAGGCGCTTTCCGCCTTGGGCATCACGAACGGTGCGCGGCTCATGCTCTCGACGCCGCCGGCGATCAGCAGCTGCGCCTCGCCCGCGCGGATCGCCCGGGCCGCGGTGCCGACGGCATCCATGCCGGAGCCGCACAGGCGGTTCAGCGTCACGCCCGGCACCGCGATCGGCAGGCCGGCGAGCAGCGCCGACATCCGCGCCACGTTGCGGTTGTCCTCGCCGGCCTGGTTGGCGCAACCGTAGAACACGTCGTCGAGCGCCTCCCAGTCCAGCCCCGCATGGCGGGCCATCAAGGCCTGGATGGGCACCGCGCCCAGGTCATCCGCCCGGACCGCCGACAGGGCGCCGCCGTACCGCCCGAAAGGGGTGCGCTGCGCATCGCAAACAAAGGCATGCATGAAAGTCTCCTGAATATTTATGAGAATGCGGGCTGCGCGGGATCATAGGGGTCCTCAGGAAAAACCCGTGACAAGTTGCACGCACAGTCCGGGATCATGCGCGGCGCCGCGCGATGGACGCGCTTTTCATTTAAGTTGCGGCCCTGGGCAGCCGAAGCTGCTGACGAGGGCGTCTGAACCGGGCGCGGAACTACAAGAATGAAGGACAGATCGGCCGATCCGCTCATCGATGTGAACCAGCTGAAAGTGGGGATGTTCATTCATCTCGACCTCGGCTGGATGTCGCATCCCTTCCCGCTCAGCAGCTTCAAGCTGAGTTCGGAGGAGCAGTTGCTGATCCTGCGCCGGCTGGGCCTGAAGCAGGTGCGCTGGAGCCCGGGCAAGAGCGAGCTCCCGCTGGAAGCCACGCCGATGCCGCCGACGGCCGCCGCTCCGGCCGTGGTCGCCGAGGCCGCTCACGACGCCGAGGACGATGCCCGCGAGCGTCATCGTCGGCTGCTGGCCGAGCAGCGCGAGGCGCTGCTGCTGTGCGAGCGCCAGTACGCCGAGGCGGCCACCGCCCTGCGCGACCTGATCGACCTTGTGCCGCGCGAGCCGACCGACGCCCGCGACCGGTCCGCCGCGCTGTCCCGCGCCCTGCTGGACAAGATGCTGGTCGAGGGCGACATCAACATCCGCCTGCTCAACGAGGGCGCTGGCGACCGCGGCACCGCGCATGCGCTGAACGTCGCGGTGATCGCGATGCTGCTGGGCCGGGCCTTCGGCCTGGGGCGCGACGAGATGCTGGACCTCGGCCAGGGCGCGCTGCTGCACGACATCGGCAAGATGGAGCTGACGCCGCGCTTCCGCCATCGCGACGACAGCTTCACCGCGGCCGAGGTCGCCGCCTACCAGCAGCACGTCGCCAAGGGCGTGATGGTGGGCCAGAAGATGGGGGTGGGCGCCGGGCCGCTGCTGATCATCGCCCAGCACCATGAACACGCCGACGGCAGCGGCTTCCCGCAGCGCCTGAACGCCGACCGCATGAGCATCGGCGCCCGCATCGTGGCGCTGGTCAACCGCTTCGACGGGCTGTGCAATCCGCTGCTCAGCTCCAAGGCGATGACGCCGCACGAGGCGCTCTCGCTGATGTTCGCGCAGGGGCGCAGCCGTTTCGACGCCACCATGCTCAATGCCTTCATCCGCATGATGGGGGTGTACCCGCCGGGCTCCGTCGTGCAGCTGACCGACGACCGCTATGCGCTGGTCGTGGCGGTGAACTCCTCGCGGCCGCTCAAGCCCCGGGTCATGGTCCATGACGCCAAGGTGCCGCGCGAAGAGGCCCTGGTCCTGAACCTGGAAGAGCTGCCCGACCTCGGCATCCGCCGCAGCGTCAAGCCGCAGCAGCTGCCGCGGGCGTCGCTGGACTACCTCAGCCCTCGCAGCCGCATCGCCTATTTCTTCGAGTCGGCCGGCGCGCAGCCCATGCCGCCCGGGGAGATGGCCGCGTGAACTTCCCCGCCCGATCGCCGGTCGCAGCGCCCGCCGCGTTCAACACCGCTTTCCTGCCGTTGATCGACGGCCTGCAGGAAGCGGTGTGGCTCGTCGATGCGCGCACCCATTGCGTGGTCGCGGTGAATGCGGCGTCGCAGCAGCTGCTGGGCATGGCATCGAAGGATCTGGTCGGCGCGAGCGTCGAGTCGCTGGCCTCGACGCCGGAGGATGCGCTGTTCTGGATGGACGCCGCCGTCGGTCGCCGCGAGAGCCTGCACACCGACACGATGATGCGTCACGCCGATGGACGCATGCTGTGGGTCTCGCGTCGCATCAGCCACGTGGCGCAGCCGCAGGGCGACGGGCTGTGGCTGGTCGCCATGCGCGACCAGACCCAGCAGCGCCAACACGACGAGGAGCGGGAGACGCTGCTCGCCGAACTGCGCGCGACGCTGGAATCCACCGCCGACGGCATCCTGGTGACTGACCTGGCGGGCCGCATCCGCAGCTTCAACCAGCGGCTGGCGTCGCTGTGGGGCATTCCCGAGGACCTGCTCAACGAGCGCAACGACGAGGCCGTGCAGGCCTGGATGCGTCGCAGCGTCGTCGACGGCGCCGCCTACGCGATGCGCCTGGGCGCGATCCAGGAATCGCCGCTGCTGCATACCAGCGACAACCTCAAGCTGATCGACGGCCGCGTGCTGGAGCGCGTGTCGCTGCCGCAGTGGAGCCGCGGCCGGCCGATCGGCCGCGTCTACTCGTTCCGCGACCTGAGCGAGAAGCTCGCGGCGCACCAGCGCATCGAGGAGCTGTCCCACAACGACATGCTCACCGGCCTGCCCAACCGGCGCGCGCTGATGGAGCGCGTCGACTACGCGCAGGCCATGGCGCGGCGCGAGACGAGCCCGTTCGCGCTGCTCAACGTCGACCTGGACCGCTTCAAGCAGATCAACGACACGCTGGGCCACGCCTATGGCGACCGCGTGCTCAAGGAAGTCGCGCTGCGTCTGAAGGAGTCGCTGCGCGAGGTCGACACGGTCGCCCGCCTGGACGGCGACGAGTTCGCGCTGCTGATCCATCAGGCCGACGCCCGCGGCGCGGAGCACGCGGCCCGTCGCGTTCAGGAGGCGATGTCGCGCCCCTTCTGCTTCGACACCCTGAGCTTCACCGTCACCTGCAGCACCGGCATCGCGCTGTTCCCGGGCGACGGCGCCAGCGCCGAGGAACTGCTCGCCAGCGCCGAACGCGCGATGCACTGGGTCAAGGAAAGCGGCCGCAGCGCGTTCCGCTTCCACCAGCCGCGCAAGGACGTGGACCTGCTGTCGCGCATGCGGCTGGACCACGCGATGCGCCAGGCGCTGCAGGAACACGAGTTCCGGCTGCACTTCCAGCCGCAGGTGTCGCTCGAGACCGGCGAGCTGATCGGCGCCGAGGCGCTGATCCGCTGGCGCGACCCGCTGCGCGGCGACGTGCCGCCGTCCGAGTTCATCCCGGTCGCCGAGGAGAGCGGCTTCATCGTCGCGATCGGCCAATGGGTGCTGCAGCAGGCGGTGGCGCAGGCGGCGGCATGGCTGGAGAAAGGCCTGCGCGTGCCGGTGGCGGTCAACGTGTCGGCGCTGCAGTTCCAGCAGACGCAGTTCGTCGAGCAGGTCGCCCAGGCGCTGCGCGCCTATGACCTGCCGCCGTCGCTGCTGGAACTGGAACTGACCGAATCCGTGCTGCTGCGCGACGCGGACGAGGCGCTGCATCGCATGCAGGCGCTGTCGGAGCTCGGCGTGCTGATGGCGATCGACGACTTCGGCACCGGTTATTCCAGCCTCGGCTACCTGAAGCGCTTCCCGATCCAGCGGCTCAAGATCGACCGCAGCTTCGTCAAGGGCCTGCCGGGCGACGCCAGCGACGCCGGCATCGTCAACGCCATCGTGCAGATGGGCCGCGCGCTGAACCTGCAGGTCATCGCCGAGGGCGTGGAGACCGAGGCGCAGCGCGACTTCCTCGCCCGCTGCGGATGCCACGAGTACCAGGGCTTCCTGTGCGCGCCGGCGCTGGAGACGCGGGCCTTCGAAGAGCGCCATGCCCAGATCGCCGCGCAGGCCCAGGCCGGGCAGGCGGCGCGCGCGCAGACCGCGGTGCTGCGTCCGGCGCGCGCGTCGGTGCACCTGCTGCGCGGCGCCTGACGCGGACGGCCGCGCGCGGGCGCGGATCGGGAGACCTCTCCACTGGCGTTCCAACGACGACGGCACAATGCGCCGGTGGCCGCCGTCGACGGCCGGGAGACAAGCGTGCTGTACAAGTTCAAGTCGAAGGCGGGCGCCGACGTCATCATGCTGGCGGCCCATGGCGATCAGGCGCTGAAGGCGCTGGGACGCGAGCCCGCGGCGCAGGGCATCTTCCAGGCTGCGGACCTGTCGGCGCTGATCGCGCGCGGCGAGGCGGCCATCGCCGAGGAACAGCAGGCGCTGGATCGCGCCGCGCAGGAGGCGCAGGCCGAGGGCCGCAAGGCGCCGCCCAAGCCGGAGGTGATGCTGCGTCAGCGGCTGTGGCCGCTGCTGGAGCTGCTGCGCGCCGCGCAATCCGCCAATGCCGATGTGGTCTGGGGCGTCTGAGTGGACTCGACCCAGATCCTGGCGATCCGGCACGGCGAGACCGCGTGGAACCGCGAAGGCCGGCTGCAAGGCCACCTCGACCTGCCGTTGAACGCGATGGGGATGCGCCAGGCCGAGCGGCTCGGCGCCGCGCTGGCCGAGCACGCGATCGACGCAGTCTATGCCAGCGACCTCGCCCGGGCCGCGGTGACCGCCCGGCATGTCGCGGCGCCGCATGGGCTGGAGGTCCGCCACGACACGCGCCTGCGCGAGCGGGCGTTCGGCGTCCATGAAGGCAAGCTCTGGGCCGAGGTCGAGGCCGCGTTTCCCGAGGACGCGCTGCGTTGGCGCCGCCGCGATCCGGACTTCGAGCCGTCCGGCGGCGAGAGCCTGACCGCGCTCTATGCGCGCTGCATCGCCGTGGTGTCCGAGCTGGCCACGGCGCATGCCGGGCAGACGATCGCCATCGTGGCGCACGGCGGCGTCCTGGACTGCCTCTATCGCGCCGCGACCCGCGTCGACCTGCAGGCGCCGCGCAGTTGGGTCCTGGGCAATGCCAGCATCAACCGGCTGCTGCATTCGCCGCAAGGCTTCAGCCTGGTGGGCTGGAACGACGACCATCACCTGCACGGCCTGGCGCTGGACGATCCCGGCGTGCCCGGATTCATGCCCACCGCGCCCCAGACGGCCAAGGCCTGACCCCGCGGACCGCGGCACCCGGACGCCCCGGCGCCGGACCGCGGCCGCCGACATCGACAGAAGCGCCGCATCGAGCGCTCATCGAGGAGACACATGACCGACGCACAGATCATCGTGCTGGCCACGCCGGTGTTCTTCGCCCTGATCGGGCTGGAGTACTGGATCGGCCTGCGCCGCGGCCGCAACACCTACCGGCTCAACGACGCGATCAGCAGCATCGCGCTGGGCATGCTCAGCCAGGTCGTGGGCGTGCTGACCAAGCTCTTCACGCTGGGCATCTACACCTGGGTCTTCGAGCATGCGGCGCTGGCGCGGCTGGACGCGGGGGCCTGGTGGGTCTGGCTGCTGGGGCTGCTGTTCTACGACTTCCTCTATTACTGGCATCACCGGCTCGGCCACACCACGGCGCTGCTGTGGGCGGCCCATGCGGTGCATCACCAGAGCGAGGACTACAACCTGTCCACCGCGCTGCGCCAGACCGGCAGCGGCTGGCTGGTCGGATGGATCTTCTACATGCCGATGGCGATCCTGGGTTTCCCACCGCTGGTCTACGCCGTGGTCGCCCTGGTCGACCTGCTCTACCAGTTCTGGGTGCACACCCAGCAGATCGGCAAGTTGGGCTGGTTCGACCGCTGGTTCTGCTCCCCGTCGAACCACCGCGTGCATCACGCCGTCAACGACCCCTATCTCGATCGCAACTACGGCGGAATCCTGGTGATCTGGGACCGCTTGTTCGGCAGCTTCCAGGAGGAACTGGACCACGAGCCCTGCGTCTACGGCACCCGTGACGCGCTGCGGAGCTGGAATCCCTGGACGGCGAACGTCCAGGTCTACGCCCGGCTGATCGGCAAGATGCGACGCACGCTGCGCTGGCGGGACAAGCTGCGGCTCTGGTGGGAGCCGGCGCATTGGGAGCCCGGCCTCGGTGCTCGCATAGCGCCCGGCTACGACCCCCGGGCGCGGGCGCTCTTCGACCCGGCGGTCGCGCCCTCGCGCGCGTGGGCGGCCGCGGCGATGTTCCTGTTGATGCTCGGCGCGGTGGCGCTGTTCCTCTGGAACGCCCACAGGCTCGGGGCCGCGGGGCAGCTTGCCGTGCTGGTCGGACTGCTCGCCGGACAGGTGCTGACGGCCCGTCTGCTTACACCTTTGCCGCCTGGATCCCACCCCTAACGGGGAACTGTTGCAATTTCGCGTCGAGTGTTATGGGTGCGTGCAACGCACTTCTATACTCCGCACACCTTGCAGTACCGCCATTGAGCCAGACCGGCTGAAACCTCCAACTGATGAAGGTGGATATGAAGAAGATTGCAATCGCTGCGGCCATCGCGGCTCTCTCCGCACCGGTGTTCGCGCAAAGCTCCGTCACGCTCTGGGGCCGCATCAACACCTCGGTGGAAAGCATCAAGACCGGCAACCGCGACCGCGTTGCCTCGGTGATCAACAACAACTCCCGTCTGGGCTTCAAGGGTACGGAAGACCTGGGTGGCGGACTGAAGGCCAGTTTCGCCCTGGAGCACGGCCTGAACTCGGACGACGGCCGCCAGACCAACTCGGCGTTCTGGAACCGTGAAGCCAGCGTGCAGCTGTCCGGCGACTTCGGTGCCGTCCGTCTGGGCCGCTGGACCCCGGGCTCCTACTACGCCACCGCCGACTACGTGTCGATGCACAACCACGACACCGGCACGTCGGAAGACAAGCTGTACTCGGGCGCCGGCTTCACGCAGACCAACAAGGTCGGCTACTTCACCCCGAACATCAGCGGCTTCAACGCCGAGTTCGCGCTGCACGCCGGTGAAGGCGTCGATCCGCGCGGCTACGACGTGGCGCTGAACTACGACCAGGGCCCGCTGCACCTGGGCGCTGGCTACAGCAAGCAGGGCGACGCCAACCAGTGGGCCATCCGCGGCCTGTACGAACTGGGCGCCTTCACCTTCGGCGGCTACGCGCAGCGTGAAGACGACTCGCGTTCGCTGGGCAAGGACAAGCGCTGGATCGGCCGCGCCGCCGTGATGTACACGATGGGCCAGTCGGAATTCCACCTGAACGTCGGTGGCACCAAGGCCGGTGGCTCCTCGTTCAACAACGGCCGCAACGGTGGCAAGCAGTACACGCTGGCCTACAACTACAACCTGAGCAAGCGCACCAAGCTCTACGCCTTCTACACCGCCGTGGACGCCACCACCGCGAACAAGGCCGACGACCTGAACTCGTTCGCTCTGGGCATTCGCCACAACTTCTGATCCCCGGATCAGGAACGACAAAGGCGCTCTTCGGAGCGCCTTTTTCATTGCTGCCGTCGTTCGGTGGCGCGGCGCCCGCCGCCGCGTCCCTTGACCGGTCCCCTGATTCGATTACTCGAGGTCGAACAGCTGCCCCGCCTGCTTGGGCGGCGCCACGCCGAGGTGACGATAGGCCGCCAGCGTCGCGATCCGTCCCCGCGGCGTGCGCTGCAGGAAGCCTTGCTGGATCAGATAGGGCTCGATGACGTCCTCGATGGTGCCGGGCTCCTCGCCGATGGCGGCGGCGACGTTGTCCAGCCCCACCGGGCCGCCGTCGAAGCGGTGCACCACCGCCTCCAGCAGCTTGCGGTCCATCAGGTCGAAGCCCAGCGGATCGACGTCCAGCATCGCCAGCGCCTTCTCCGCGATGGTGCGGGTGATGGTGCCGTCGCTCTTGACCTCGGCATAGTCGCGCACGCGGCGCAGCAGCCGGTTGGCGATCCGCGGCGTGCCCCGCGAGCGCCGCGCCACCTCGAGCGCCCCGGCCGGCTCGATCGCGGCGCCGAGCAGCGAGGCCGAGCGCGTCACGATGCGCTGCAGCTCGTCGGCGGTGTAGAACTCCAGCCGCGCCACGATGCCGAAGCGATCGCGCAGCGGGTTGGTCAGCATGCCGGCGCGCGTCGTGGCCCCGACCAGCGTGAAGGGCTGCAGGTCCAGCTTGATCGAGCGGGCCGCCGGGCCCTCGCCGATCATGATGTCGATCTGGTAGTCCTCCAGCGCCGGGTACAGGATTTCCTCGACGACCGGCGACAGCCGGTGGATCTCGTCGATGAAGAGCACGTCGTTGCGCTCGAGGTTGGTCAGGATGGCCGCCAGGTCCTTGGGTTTCTCCAGCACCGGCCCGCTGGTCTGGCGCAGGTTCACGCCCAGCTCCGCGGCGACGATGTGGCTCAGCGTGGTCTTGCCCAGGCCGGGGGGGCCGAACAGCAGCACATGGTCGAGCGCCTCGCGCCGCTTCTTGGCGGCGCCGATGAAGATCTCCAGTTGCTCCCGCGCCTTGGCCTGGCCGACGTATTCATCGAGCAGCTTGGGCCGCAGCGCACGCTCGATCGCGTCCTCGTTGGGCGAGGCGGGATGGGCGCTGATCAGGCGGGCCTGCTGCGGCGCGGGGGTGAAGTCGTCGGTCTGGATGCTCATGGCGAGGGGCAGGGCGGCTGGGGGCCGATCATGACAGGTGCTTCATCGCCAGCTTGATGCCGTCGCTGACGCCGACGTCCGCCGGCAGCGTCTTGAGCGCGGCGCCGGCTTCCTTTTCGCTGTAGCCCAGGGCCACCAGCGCCTGCAGGATGTCCGCCTGCGCGTCGTTCGCGATCGCCACCGGTTGCGACAGGTCGGGGCTGAGCTTGCCCTTGAGTTCCAGCAGCAGCCGCTCGGCGGTCTTCTTGCCGATGCCCGGCACCTTGACCAGCCGTCCGGCCTCCTGGCGTGACACCGCCTGCGCCAGGTCGCCGACCGACATGCCCGACAGCAGCGACAGCGCCATCTTCGGTCCCACGCCGCTGATCTTGATCAGCAGGCGGAAGGTGGCGCGTTCCTCGGCGGTGAGGAAGCCGAACAGCACATGGGCGTCCTCGCGGATGCTGAGGTGGGTCAACAGCGTCGCGCGCTCGCCCAGGTTCGGCAGGTTGAAGAAGGTGCTCATCGGCACGTCGACTTCGTAGCCGACGCCTTGCACGTCGATGAGAACCTGCGGGGGCGACTTTTCCGCGATGACGCCGGTGAGCTTGCCGATCATGGGCGCGGATTATCCGCGTTCGGCGGCGCCCGGCGGGCGTTTCGCTGGATGTTTGTCCAGTATTTTCCCGAGGCCGGCGAACCCCGCCCGGCGCGCGGCCGGTGCGGCGCTCAATTGCGGCCGAACAGGCCCAGGCGCTGCGCTTCGAGAGCCGCCTCGGCGCGCGAGCTCACGTTGAGCTTGCGATAGATCTGCTTGACGTAGTCCGCGATCGTGTGGCGCGACAGGCCCAGCTGCACGCCGATCTCCGGCAGCGTGAAGCCCTTGGCCACGCGCAGCAGCACCTCGGTTTCGCGGTCCGTCAGCGAGACCTCGTGCAGCACCTGCGCCGCCTGCGGCCGGCGCTGCGAGGTGAAGTAGGCGATGACCTTGCGCGCGATCGACGGCGACAGCGGCGGCTCGCCCTGGCTGATGCGCTGCAGCTGCTCGACCAGCAGCTCGCGCGACTGCTCCTTGAGCAGGTAGCCGAAGGCGCCGGCCTGCAGCGCGGGGAAGAGGTGCTCGTCGTCGTCGTGGATGGTGACGATGACCGACTGGACCTCCGGCTGCTTCTCGCGCAGCGCCGAGATCACGTCGACGCCGGAGCCGTCGGGCAGGCCCAGGTCCAGCAGCGCCAGCGTGAAGCGCTGCGTGCTGACCTGCTGCAGCGCGTCCTGCACCCGCGAGCATTCGGTGACCACCGCGTTGGCGAAGACCTGTTTGACCAGGACCTTGAGCCAGGCGCGGATTTCGGGAATGTCTTCGAGCAGCAGGATGTGGTTCATGGCGCGGGATTCTTGCTCAGGAATGAGGCGCCGGCAGCCTGCCTGGCGGGTGTTTGCAACGGTACGGCTTTCTCGGCGGGCTGACCATCCGGATCGGCGCCGGAGTGTGGCGTCGTCGGCAATGGATCACGCCGCGGGCGGCTTTGCAGCCGGCGCGCCTCAAAGCGGGATGGTCAGCCGGATCACCGTGCCCCAGCCGGGGCCGGATTCGACCAGGCACTGGCCATGCATCTGCTTGGCGCGCGCCTTCATGCTGGCCATGCCGTGTCCCTTGTCCAGGCGACCTTCCAGCTCGAGCGGGATGCCCTGGCCGTTGTCCTGGATCACCACCGAGAAGTAGCCGTCCTGGGCCGAGCAGCTGATCACGCAATGCGTCGCGCCGCTGTGCTTGATGATGTTGCTGACCGATTCGCGCAGGATGCGCGTGGTCTGCACGTAGGCGCGCGCGGGGAAGGTGTGCTCGATGTCCTCGGCCGGCGATTTCCATTCCGCCAGGATGTTGGCCTGGGCCAGCCGGGAGACGACCTCCGCGCGCCAGTCGCCGAGCGCGTCCAGCAGCTGGACCGGCTTGCCGGTCAGGCCGCGCACCGACAGCCGCATTTCCTCGAGCGCCTCGCGCGCCAGCGTCGAGATGCGGTCCGACTCGCTGGTGTGGACGATGGTCAGCAGCTTGGCGCCGAGGTCGTCGTGCAGGTCGGCGGCGATGCGCTTGCGCTCGCGCTCGGTGACCTGCTCCAGCTTGGCCTCGGCGACCTGGTCGAAATGGCGCTCCAGTTCCGCGATGCGTTCCTGCAGGCGCAACTCCCCTTGCAGCACGGCGAGCTCGGCCTGCGTCAGCGCCCGGGCGAACTCGCGCACGCGATGCAGGCCCAGGCCCAGCAGCGACAGCGGGCCGAGGATGCCGGCCAGCCCGCTGCCCGGCAGGAACCAGGCCGACAGCACCGCCAGCGCGCCGAAGCCGACCAGCACGCAGCTCAGGACGAAGTCGAAGCGCGGGTAGCGCTCCTCGAGCGTCGGCAGGAACATGTCCTGCCACAGCTGCCAGAGATGCCATCCCATGGCCACCAGCAACTGGGCACCCAGCCACCACAGCGCGAAGCCGGCCACGCGCGAGGCCGGCACCGGCAGCAGCAGGGCGGCGGGGAAGAGCAGGGCCTGCGCCAGCAGCAGGCGATGCAGGCGCCGGTCGCGGCGCCGAGTGCGACGCATCAGGTAATGGACCGCGCACCAGAGCAGCCACGGCGCCAGGACCACCGCGATCGCCGTCTGCCAGGAGGACAGCGGCGACAGGCCGACCATGACCACCCAGCCCGGCATCAGCGCCAGCAGCCAGGCGATGTGGCGCTGGGCGCGGCGCTGCCAGATCAGCAGGCCCAGCGCGAAGGCCATCAACACCAGCGCGGACTGCAGGCCATAAGCCAGCTGCGGCGCGAGCTTGCTCCAGAGCGTCGCGAAGGACCAGGTGGAGATGCCCTCGCCACTGGCGGCTGCGGCGCCCGCCACCTGGGCGAGGCAGACCGGCACCGCCAGGGTCAGGGCGGCCGCGGTGCCGGCGGCGAACTGCCTCGCGGCGCCCGGTGCCGCCGCGGCCGAGTTGCGGCCGGCGGCCTCCCCGTGTTGTTCTGTGGTCCGGTGCATGGGGCGCGATTGTGCAGGCGCGGCACGCGCGTGGCACATCGACGCGCGACAATACCGCCCTCAACCCCCCTGAATACGGAGCTTCCTCCGCCTTGAACCTGCGCCACGCCTTCACCCCCGCCGACAACCGGCGCCTGTCACACCTGTGCGGCCCGCTGGACGAGCACCTCCGCCAGATCGAGGCGGCCCTGTCCGTGCGGATCACCCATCGCGCCGAGCACTTCAACATCGAGGGCGAACGCGCCGCGGCGCAGCGCACGCTGGCCTTGATGGAGGCGCTCTACGCGCGGGCCGACCGGGCCATTCCCGGCGAGACGTTGCGGCTGGCGATCGTCGAGGCGGCCAACGACGTGGGCGCGCCGGCCCGGTCCGGCCCGGCCACGCCGGACGACGAGGACAACGTGGTGCTGCGCACGCGCCGCGCCGACCTGGCCGGACGCACGGCCAACCAGCATCACTACCTGCGCCGGATCCTGTCGCATGACATCAGCTTCGGCATCGGCCCGGCGGGCACCGGCAAGACCTTCCTCGCGGTGGCTTGCGCGGTGGACGCGCTGGAGCGCTCGACGGTGCAGCGCATCATCCTGACGCGTCCCGCCGTGGAGGCCGGCGAGCGGCTGGGTTTCCTGCCCGGCGACCTGACCCAGAAGGTCGATCCCTACCTGCGCCCGCTGTACGACGCGCTCTATGACCTGATGGGTTTCGACCGCGTCACCAAGGCCTTCGAGAAAGGCCAGCTCGAGATCGCGCCGCTGGCCTTCATGCGGGGCCGCACGCTGAACCATGCGTTCGTCATCCTCGACGAGGCCCAGAACACCACGCCCGAGCAGATGAAGATGTTCCTGACCCGCATCGGCTTCGGCAGCAAGTGCGTGGTGACCGGCGACACCAGCCAGATCGACCTGCCCCGCGGCATGCACAGCGGGCTGGTCGATGCCGAGCAGGTGCTGGACGGCGTGGACGGCATCGCGATCACGCGCTTCAACCGGACCGATGTGGTGCGCCATCCGCTGGTGGCGCGCATCGTCCAGGCCTACGAGGACCGGGACGAAGTGGCGGCGCGCGAGGAAGCCCGCGAGCAGCAGGAGCGCGAAGCCCGCTTCGCCGAGGAGCGCGAGGAGCGCCGGCTGCGCGCCATCCAGCTGCGCGAAGCATCGGCGGCCCGCTTTGACGACGCAGCCGCGCCGACGCCTGCGCCTGCGAAGCCTGCTGCGAGGAAGCCGGCGGCAAGGCCGGCGGTCGCAAAGCCGGCGGCCGCCACGAAGGCTGTCGCCAAGGCGCCTGCCGTGAAGAAGCCCGCCATCAAGAAGCCTGCGCCGAAGAAGCCGGCGGCGAAGACACCGGCGGTGAAGACATCCGCCGCGAAGCCGGCTCGCAAGGGAGTCGCGCGATGAGCCGTCCGGAACTGAGCCTGTCGCTGCAATTCGCCGATCCGCGCCACAAGGCGCAGTTGCCGCGGCACAAGGTCATCCGCTGGATGCGCGCGGCGCTCGAGCTGCCGGGCGAGATCACGGTGCGCATCGTCGACGCGGAGGAAGGCCAGGCGCTCAACCGCGAGTACCGGTCGAAGGACTACGCGACCAACGTGCTGACCTTCGACTACACGCACGAGCCGGTGGTCGCCGCGGACCTGGTGATCTGCGCCGAGGTCGTCGAGCGCGAGGCCAAGGAAATGGGCCTGGACCTCGCCGCGCATTACGCGCACATGCTGGTCCACGGCACGCTGCACGCGCAGGGCTACGACCACGAGGAAGACGACGAGGCCGAGTGCATGGAAGCGCGCGAGACCGAGATCATGCTCGGTCTGGGTTTCGCCGATCCCTACGCGAAGCGCTGAGGCGGGCGCGCCGCGGCCGGCGCCCGAGCGCTACTGCTCGCTACTGCTGGGAGCCGAGATAGCGCTTGCGCCAGAAGAAGGCGCCGAGCGCCAGCGCGGTGACCACCATCACGCCGACGGCGATCCAGAAGCCGGTGGCGGCGTGGATCAGCGGCAGGTTGTCGAAGTTCATGCCGAAGACGCCGGTGATCAGGTTCAGCGGCAGGAAGATGGCCGTGAGCACGGTCAGCGTCCGCATGATGTTGTTGGTGCGCTCGCCGGTGAGCGAGAAGTGCATCTGCACCGAGGTCTCCGCGGAGGTCTCCAGCCGCCGGACATGGGTCAGCACCCGCTCGATGTGTTCGAGCACGTCCCGCGAGCGCACACGCAGCAGTTCGCGCTCGCGCTCCGCGCGGGCATCGCCGGCCGGCCATTCGCCCAGCGCGTCGATCCACTCCTGCACCGCGCTGCGCTGGTCCTCGCAGAGGTCCTCCAGCCGCGAGAGCGTGTCGCGCGCATGCAGCACGACGGACCAGTCCCGGAAGTGGCCGCGGCGGTCCAGCAGCAGGCCCTGCAGCGTCGTCAGCTGGCGGGTCAGCAGCCGGCGCAGGTCCAGGTAGCTGTCCACCATGTGGTTGACCATGCGCAGCATCAGCTCGGCCGGGCTGGTCGGGAGCCGCGTGCTGCCGCGCAGGTCGCGGCCCTCCTGCTGCGCACCGAGCTTGCCGGCGAAGTAGTCGCGCAGCGAGCACTCGCCCGGATGCACGGTGATCAGGACGCGGTCGAAGACGGCGAAACCGACGGGACTGGTGTCGATCGCTTTCAGCGCGTCGTTGACGCCCGCGGCGTTGCGGGGTTCGTCGTCGGCCAGGAGTTGCTGGCTGCCCGGTATCGTCGCCAGCCGGCGGAAGACCATGAGGTCGTACCAGCTGGTGTAGTCGAAGTGCGAGGGCAGCTGCGGATTCATCAGGTCCGAGACATGCAGGTCGAGCAGCTGCGCGCCCGACCAGCGTGTCAGCCGCTGCTGCAGCGCGCCGAGTTGCAGTTCGAACTCGCGTCGCGGCAGGCCGATCCACAGGAAGCCCTCCGGGGGGAGGTCCTCGGGCAGCGCGGCCAGTTCCTCGTAGAGCGCGTCGCTGAGATGGAAGATGCGCATGCGTCGGTCGGGCAGGCCGCGTGCCGCGGCCTCAGGCACCGGCGCGCAGCAGACGCGCCGCGTCCATCGCGAAGTAGGTCAGGATGCCGTCGGCGCCGGCGCGCTTGAAGGCCAGCAGCGCCTCGAGCATCACCGCGTCGTGGTCCAGCCAGCCATTGGCGGCGGCGGCCTTGATCATGGCGTACTCGCCGCTGACCTGGTAGGCGAAGGTCGGGACGCGAAACTCCTCCTTCACCAGGCGCACGATGTCCAGGTAAGGCATGCCGGGCTTGACCATCACCATGTCGGCGCCCTCGGCCAGATCCAGGCCGACCTCGCGCAGCGCCTCGGCGCTGTTGCCCGGGTCCATCTGGTAGGTTTTCTTGTCGGCCTTGCCCAGGTTGGCGCGCGAGCCCACCGCGTCGCGGAACGGGCCGTAGAAGGCGCTGGCGTACTTGGCGCTGTAGGCCATGATCCGCGTGTGGATGTGCTCGTCAGCCTCCAGCGCGGCGCGGATGGCGCCGATGCGGCCGTCCATCATGTCGCTGGGGGCGACGATGTCCACGCCCGCGCGCGCCTGGACCAGCGCCTGCGCCTTGAGCAGTTCCACGGTGCGGTCGTTCAGGATGTAGCCCTGCTCGTCCAGCACGCCGTCCTGGCCATGGCTGGTGTAGGGGTCGAGCGCGACGTCGGTCAGCACGCCCAGGCCCGGGACGCGCTCCTTGAGCGCTCGCACGACGCGCGGGATCAGGCCGTCGGGATTGGTCGCCTCGATGCCGTCGGGCGTCTTCAGCGCCGGGTCGATCGCCGGGAACAGCGCCATCACGGGGATGCCCAGTTCCACGCATTCCTGGGCGACGGGGATCAGGCGGTCCAGGCTCAGCCGCGACACCCCGGGCATGGACGCGATCGGCTCGACGCGGTTGTCCCCCTCATGGACGAAGACCGGAAAGATCAGGTCGCTGGCGTGCAGGCGGTGTTCGCGGACCAGCGCCCGGGTGTAGGCATCGCGACGCAGGCGACGTGGGCGGCTGGCGGGATAAGGTGCGGGAAGTTGCATGGTTTCCGAGAAATACCACCGGGTTGGGGGGCGCTAGGGGAAAGCCGAGATTCCGAAATTCGGCAGATCTGTTAAAGTCGCTCCTGAATGATAGCCGTTCGGCTGTCGTTCCCTGCTTTTCCTCCCTGAGCAGGAGCCTTAGCGTGATGACAGCGATAAGGCTTTCCGACCCCGGCTGTGAAGCCGGGGTTTTTTTTCGCGCCATCCATAATGCCGCGATGCTCTGGATCAAAGCGCTTCATATCATTTTCGTCGCCGCGTGGTTCGCCGGCCTGTTCTACCTGCCGCGGATCTTCGTGAACCTGGCCATGGTGCCGGCCGACAGCCATGCCGAACGCGAGCGACTGCTGCTGATGGCCCTGAAGCTCTACCGCTTCAGCAGCGGGTTGATGCTGCTGGCGCTGCTCTTCGGCGGCATTCTCTGGCTTTATTACGGCATCGGTCGCGGTCCGGGCAATGGCTGGATGCATGCCAAGCTGGCGCTGGTGGTGGTGGTGATCGGCTACCACCACATGTGTCGCGCCTTCCTGCGCAAGTTCGAGCTGATCGCCAACCGCCGCAGCCACAAGTGGTTCCGCGTCTTCAACGAGGTCTCGGTGCTGCTGTTCGCGGCGATCGTGATCCTGGTCGTCGTCAAGCCTTTCTGATCCCGTGATGCAGCGGCGCAGCTCCGCCACCTGGCTGGCCCTGTGCTACGCCGTGCTGGTGGTCTACGCCAGCCTCTACCCCTTCTGGCCCTGGCGGATGCCGCCGAGCCTGCCCTGGCCCGGCGTCATCGGCCTGCCTTGGCCGCGCTACTGGGGCAAGTTCGACCTCTGGATCAACGTCGCCGGCTACTGGCCGCTGGGCCTGCTGTGCTTTTCCGCGGTGATCCGCAGTGGCGGCGGCCTGTGGCGCGCGCTGCTGCTGACGCTGGTCGGCCTGCCGCTGCTGTCGTTCGCGATGGAGACGCTGCAGTACTTCCTCCCTGGCCGCGTTCCTTCTCTGGCGGACTTCCTGCTCAACAGCGCCGGCGCCTGGCTGGGCGCGTTCTGCGCCTGGGGCGTGCTGCGACTGGACGGTCTGGCGCGCTGGAACGGTTGGCGCGAGCGCTGGTTCGTGCCGCACAGCGCCGGCGCGCTGGCGCTGCTGGCGCTGTGGCCGGTGGGCCTGCTGTATCCGGCGCCGCTGCCGCTGGGCCTGGGCCAGCTGTTTCCCCGCCTGCGCGAATGGGCGGAGCTGCTGCTCCAGAACACGCCCTGGGAGCTGGTGCCCCGGGAACTAGCCGACGATCCGCCGCTGCCACCCGGCCTGGAAGCGATCGCCATCGCGATGGGGCTGCTGGCGCCTTGCCTGCTGGCCTTGTCGGTGGCCCGGCCGGGCCGGCGGCGGGCGCTGCTGGTGCTGGGCGCGGTGGCGCTGGGCGTGACCACCACGGCCTGGTCGACGCTGCTGAACTTCGGACCCGACCACGCCTGGGCCTGGCTGACGCCGACGACCGAGCCCGGCCTGATCGCCGGCGGCGTGCTGGCGCTGCTGGCGGCGTTCATGTCCCGGCGCGCCAACGCGGCCTGGGGCCTGGTGGTGCTGACCGCGCTGATCGCGCTGATGGCCGAGGCCCCGTCCGACCCCTACCTGCTGGAGAGCCTGCAGTTCTGGGAGCAGGGGCGCTTCGTCAACCTGTACGGCCTGGCGCAATGGGTGGGCTGGTTGTGGCCCTTCGCGGCGCTGGCCTGGCTGCTGTACGGGGTCACGCAGAGCGACCGGCCCCTGCCGCCGCGACCGCCGGAACCACCGCCGGGCGGGCGCTCTGAAGGACAAGCAGGTCGTGACGAAACGCACGAACGGCCGGTCGGTGGAAACCCTGAAACTACAATCCCGCGATGAGCTCCACCAGCTACTACCAACGCCACATCTTCTTCTGCCTGAACCAGCGCGAGGGCGAGAACGCCTGCCTGCAGCACGATGCGCAGGCCGCCTTCGACCACTGCAAGCAGCGGGTGAAAGCGGAGAAGCTCGCCGGCAAGGGCGGCGTGCGCGTGAACAAGGCCGGCTGCCTGGACCGCTGCGCCGGGGGGCCCGTGGCGGTGGTGTATCCGGACGCGGTCTGGTACTCCTTCGTCGACAACAGCGACATCGACGAGATCGTCGAGCGCCATCTCAAGCACGGCGAAGTCGTCGAGCGCCTGGTGCTCGACGATTCGGTCGGCCGCTGAGCGGGAGCCCGACTCGATGAATGCACAGACCCAGCGCCGGCAGATCGCCGGCCCGGCCGGCGAGATCGAATGCGCCGTCGACGAACCCGCGGTCGACGCCGGTCCGCTGCGCGGCGTGGTGGTGATCTGCCATCCCAATCCGACGCAGGGCGGCACGATGGACAACAAGGTGGTGCAGACGATCGCCCGCGCCTTCGTGCACCTGGGCTATCGCACCGTGCGCTTCAACTTCCGCGGCATCGGCAAGTCGCAGGGCGTCTGGGACGAAGGTCGGGGCGAGGTCGACGATGCACTGGCCGTGATCGCCGCCTTCCGCGACGCGGCGCTGCCGCTGGCGCTGGCCGGTTTCTCGTTCGGCGGCTTCGTCGCGTCGCAGGCGGCGCTCCAGCTCGAGCAGCCGGCCGAGCGCCTGCTGCTGGTCGGTCCGGCCGCCAGCCGCTTCGGCGTCGCGACGGTGCCGGCCGATACCGTCGTGATCCACGGCGAACAGGACGATGTGGTGCCGCTGAGCGCGGTGCTGGACTGGGCGCGCCCGCAGGCGCTGCCGGTCATCGTGGTGCCCGGCGTCGGGCATTTCTTCCATGGGCAGTTGCCGCTGCTCAAGAACCTCGTGCTGCGCAGCTGGCATGCCGTCGGCGAAGCGCGCGCCTAAGGATTTCCCTCGAATGAAACGCTTCCTCGCTTCCCTGGCCCTCGGCGTGGGCCTGTCCAGCTTCCTGATGGTGACCGGCGCGTCCGCGCAGGCGCCGACGCCGCCCGAGATCGCGGCCCGCAACTTCGTCCTGCTGGACCTGACCACGAACCAGACGCTCGCCGAGCGCGACGCCGACACCCCGCAGGATCCCGCCTCGCTGACCAAGCTGATGACGGCCTACATCGTCTTCGACGCGCTCAAGGCCAAGCGCCTGACGCTGGAGCAGACGCTGACCGTCTCCAAGCGCGCCTGGGACGAGCGCAAGGGGGACCCCTCGCTGATGTTCATCGACACCACGATGACGCCCAAGGTCGACGAGCTGATCCGCGGGATGATCATCCAGTCGGGCAACGACGCTTCGGTCGCGCTGGCCGAGGGCGTGGGCGGCACCGTCGAGCAGTTCGTCGCGATGATGAACAAGCAGGCGCAGGCCTGGGGCCTGAAGAACACCTCGTTCAAGAACGTCACCGGCATCACCGAGCCCGGCCACAAGACGAGCGCGCGCGACATCGCGGTCATCTTCTCGCACGTGATCCAGGACTTCCCGCAGTACTACGCCGAGTACTACTCCAAGCGCGAGTACACCTTCAACAAGATCAAGCAGTCCAACCGCAACATGCTGCTGGGCCGCGATCCGTCGGTGGACGGCGGCAAGACCGGCTACACCGATGCCGCCGGCTACTGCCTGGCGGCCAGCGCCCAGCGCGACGTGCCCAACGGCAAGCGTCGCCTGCTGAGCGTGGTGATGGGCACCGCCTCCAAGGAGGCCCGCGCGACCGAGAGCCAGAAGCTGCTGAACTGGGGCTACGCCGCCTTCGACGCGGTGCGCCTGTTCGAGAAGAACCAGCCCATCACCACCGTGAAGGTGTGGAAGGGCGCCGTGCCGGAAGCCAAGCTCGGCGCGGCGGACGCGGTGTTCGTGGCAGTGCCGCGCGGCGAGGGCGGCAAGCTCAAGACCGACATCCAGCGCACCGATCCGCTGGTCGCGCCGCTGGGCCTGAACCAGCGCGTGGGCACGCTGAAGGTGACGACCTCGGGCGGCGCGCCGGTGGCCGAAGTGCCGCTGGTCGTGCAGCACGAGGTGCCGCTGGCCGGCATCTTCGGCCGCGCCTGGGACGCGATCCGTCTCTGGATCAAGTAAGCCGCGCCGGGTCCTGGCCGGCCAAGGCCCCTCGCTTGCCGGGGTTGGCGGGCCGGGCCGGCGGCGTACAGTCGACGGCTTGGGCCTGACCACTTGCGGGAGCCACCGATGACGATGCCCTGGGCCGACCTGCCCTGCTACCTCAACGGCCATCTCGGTCGGCTCGGCGATGCCCGGGTGCCGGTGATGGATCGCGGCTTTCTGTTCGGCGATGGCGTCTACGAGGCCATCCCGGTCTACGGCCGGCGCCTGTTCCGGGTCGACGACCACCTCGACCGCCTCGGACGCAGCCTGAAGGCGCTGCGGATCGAGGATCCGTATGAACGCGAGGCCTGGCTCGACCTGCTTCGCAGCCTGGTGGCGCACCTGCCGGAGGTCGAGGACCAGTCGATCTACCTGCAGGTCACACGCGGCGTCGCGGCGCGCGGCCATGCGATGCCCAAGGACCTGGAGCCGACGGTGCTCGCGTACACGCAGCCGATGCATGCGCTGACGCCGGAGCAGCGTCACCAGGGATTGAGCTGCGTGACGGCGCGCGACTTCCGCTGGCAGCGCGGCGACATCAAGAGCATCTCGCTGCTGGGCAACGTGCTGGCGCGGCAGGTGGCGGCGGACCAGGGCGCCGACGAGACGCTGCTGATCCGCGACGGCTGCCTGACCGAAGGTTCCAGCAGCAACGTCTGGATCGTGCGCGACGGCGCGCTGCTGACGCCGCCGCCGGGCGAGGCCCTGCTGGAGGGCGTGCGCGTGCGGCTGCTGCAGGAGCTGTGCGAGGAACTCGGCATCGCCTGCAACCTGCGGCCGATCGCGGAGACCGAGCTGCCCACCGCGGACGAGATCCTGCTGACCTCGGCCAGCAAGGAGGTGGCCCCGGTCACGCGGCTGGACCGCGAGCCGGTCGGTCACGGCGCGCTGCGCGGCAAGCCGGGGCCGGTCTACGCGAAGCTCTATGAGGCGTACCAGCGGGCCAAGCGCTTGCAAAGCCTCTGAGCATCCCCATTTGAATTCCCCATCATGACCTCGTTCACCAACGCCCCGATCCCGCCCGAGCAGTCGCTCATCGAATACCCGTCGCGCTTCCCCATCAAGGTGATGGGCGCGCACGTGGACGGCTTCGTCGAGGCGATCGTGAGCGTCGCCCGGCAGTTCGACCCGGGCTTCGACGCGTCCACCGTCGAGCAGCGCCCGAGCAAGGGCGGCAACTACCTGGGCCTCACCATCACCGTCACCGCGACCAGCCGCGAACAGCTCGACGAGCTCTATCGCACGCTGACCACGCACCCGATGGTGAAGGTCGTCCTCTGACGCCTTGAGCCGCGATCAGACCGTGCCGGCGTCCGCGGCCAGCGCGTCGTCGACAGCCTTGAGCTTGTAGGGCGCCGCCTCGTCGCCGTTGCGGGCGGCGATGTCGTACCAGTAGCGCGCCAGGCGCAGGTCGCGCTCGACGCCCAGGCCCGATTCATACATCGACGCGATCAAGTACTGCGCGCCCACATCGCCGCCCTTGGCGGCCTCGCGGTACCACTGTGCGGCCTGCGCGAAATCCTTCGCCGCGCCCCGGCCCAGGTAGAACGCCGTGGCCACCGCGACCTGCGCATCGACGCTGCCGTGTTCCGCCGCCTTCAGGTACCAGGACTGGGCCTGGACCAGATCGGGACGCCCATCCTCGCCCCGCTCGTGGAACTGGCCCAGCGCCAGCTCGGCGCGCACCAGGCCCCGGCCGGCGGCGCGCACGAGCAGCGAGCGCGCGAAGCGCGGATCCGGCTTCGGCACTTCGGACCTCAGATGCATCATCGCGAGGTTGTAGTCCCCGAGGGCGAGGCCTTGTTGCGAGAGTTGCCGGAACTGGCGCTCGGCGGCGGGCAGGTCTCCGCGCTCGTAGGTGGCGAGCGCCTGTTCGAGCGTCACGCGCGCGGCCGGCGCGGTGGCCGCCACCGCGGGCAGCGCGAGTCCGAGGGCGATCGCCGCGGCGGCGAAGCGCATGAGGTGGCGCGACATGGCGCACTCCTGAATGTCCCGATGCGGCCGATGCTAGGTCCATCGCGGCTAGCATGCCGGCATGCTGATCAAGACCCTGGGCCGCGTCGACTATGCGGCCACGCTGGATGCCATGCGCGCCTTCACCGACGCGCGCGGTCCAGAGACGCCGGACGAGCTCTGGCTCTGCGAATTCGACCCGGTCTACACCCAGGGCCTGGCCGGCCAGGCCGACCACGTGCTCGACGCCCAGGGCATCCCCGTCGTGCAGACCAACCGCGGCGGCCAGGTCACGTACCACGGCCCGGGACAGGTGGTCGCCTATCCGCTTGTCGACCTCAAGCGGCTGGGTATCTTCGTCAAGGAATACGTCTTCCGCCTCGAAACCGCCGTCATCCAGACGCTGGACGGCTTCGGCGTGACCGGCCACCGCGTGGCCGGCGCCCCCGGCATCTACGTGCGGCTGGACGACCCCGGGGCGCATGCCGCCCTGACCGGACCGGCCGATCCGACCGACCCGTTCCGGGGGCTGGGCAAGGTCGCGGCGCTGGGCATCAAGATCAGCCGGCACTGCACGTACCACGGCGTCGCGCTCAACGTGGCGATGGACCTGAAGCCCTTCCTGGGCATCAATCCGTGCGGGTACGCAGGGCTCCAGACGGTGGACCTCGGTACACTCGGGGTTTTCACGGACTGGGCCACGGTGGCCCAGCGGTTCGCTGAACGGCTCGCCGCGCAGCTGGAACCCTGAGGCTCGAACCCGGAACCGAAAGAGCGCCTGATGGCAACCGAGAACGTCACCCACGAAGCCAAGAGCGCGTCCGACTACGACGCGACTGCCAAGCAGAAGGCGCAAGCCAAGACGGCGCGGATCCCGATCAAGATCATCCCGGCCGAGCAGCTGAAGAAGCCGGACTGGATCCGGGTGAAGGCCGGCAGCCCGTCGACCCGCTTCTACGAGATTAAGCAGATCCTGCGCGAGCACAAGCTGCACACGGTCTGCGAGGAAGCCTCCTGCCCCAACATCGGCGAGTGCTTCGGCAAGGGCACGGCGACCTTCATGATCATGGGCGACAAGTGCACCCGGCGCTGCCCGTTCTGCGACGTCGGCCACGGCCGGCCGGATCCGCTGGACGTCGACGAGCCGCTGAACCTGGCCAAGACGATCGCGGCGCTGAAGCTGAATTACGTGGTGATCACCAGCGTGGACCGCGACGACCTGCGCGACGGCGGTGCCGGCCATTTCGCCGAATGCATCCGCAAGGTGCGCGAGCTCAGCCCCACGACGCAGATCGAGGTGCTGGTGCCCGACTTCCGCGGCCGCATGGACCGCGCGCTGGACATCCTGAAGGCGGCGCCGCCGGACGTGATGAACCACAACCTGGAAACCGCCCCGCGCCTGTACAAGGAAGCGCGTCCGGGCTCGGACTACCAGTTCAGCCTGAACCTGCTCAAGCGCTTCAAGGAAGCGGTGCCGGGCGTGCCGACCAAGAGCGGCATCATGGTGGGCCTGGGCGAGACCGACGAGGAGATCCTCCAGGTCATGCGCGACATGCGCGCCCACGACATCGACATGATCACGATCGGCCAGTACCTGGCGCCGTCGGGCCACCACCTGCCGGTGCGCCGCTACGTGCATCCGGACACCTTCAAGATGTTCGAGGAAGAGGCCTACAAGATGGGCTTCACGCACGCCGCCGTCGGCGCGATGGTGCGCTCCAGCTACCACGCCGACCAGCAGGCCCATGCCGCGCTGGAGAAAGCCGAAGCGGAGAAGGCCGAAGCGGAGAAGGCCTCGGCGGCTTGAGTTGGTGAGGCCGCGCGAGGCTGACGCGCCGAACGAATGACGGCTCCTTCGGGAGCCGTCATTCGTTGCGAGGTCGAACCCGCAATTCAGGTGGCGGGAATCTGCAGCCTTTCGAAGAAGGCACGGTTGCGCTTCTTCGCATCGTTGAGCACCTTGTCGTAGGACACGATCTCGATGTAGCAGCCCTGGCTCTGGTGGTACTTGAAGTAGCCCTCGTTGTCAGGCGTCCGCACGAAGTCGTGGTCTTCCGCGATGGCGCGCATGCGGGGCGTGAGGCTGCACAGGATGTAGGCGTAGAAGGGGATCGCGCCGACGTTGATGGTTTTCAGGTCGCGGTCCTTGGCCTGGCCCTCCTTGATCTTGCGGACATAGCGCAGGACCTGCTCGACCGGGTTCTCCTCCCGGGCGGGGTACTCGTTACGTTCGGGACGCTTGAACTCGACGATGACGACCGACTGGTACGGGCTCTTGGTGTCGGCGAAGGCCCGCGGGGTGTTGAACACCACGAGATCCGGTTCATCGCGGTCCGCCACGGCGATGGGCGTCAGCCGGCTCATCGGCAGGTCCGACGCCAGGTGCGTGTGATACGCGAGCCGTTCATCGACGACCCACAGGTTCTGCCTCGTGAAGTCCACTTCATCCGACGTCGTCCGCATTGGAAAGATCAGGCCGTGGATGAGGTCCTCGCGCGCGTAGGCGCCGGAGTCCTGGATCTTCAATGCGCCCTCGAGCATCTCCAGGATCGTGCGGCGGTGCACGACGTAGCGCGCCAGCGCCGCCTTCCCGAGTTCGTTCTCCTCGTCCAGGTATTGCCGGTAGAGCGCTGCGTACTCGCTCGACCCGGTTGCGGAGTCCAAGGGCATCGACTGGATGCTGGCGGCTCGCTGGCGATGTTCCAGTTCAATGTCCTTCTGGATCTTGAACAGCTCGATGTCCAACTGCTCCTTGGCCAGGTCGGCGGGAATGGTGGACAGGCGCTCGCGATACTGCGGGCGCAACTGGATCCGGTATTGCGGCGCGTGTTGGGTGATGTAGGTCTCGACGGCGTGATACCGCTCGAGATCCTCGGCCCTCGTCGGTGGGGGCAGGGCGCCGCGCACGGCCGCCCTCGCTGCGGGATCGATCTGCATGCCTGTTCCTTTCGCGGACGTCCGCCGCGGTCAGTCTCACGGGCGTCAAGGCGCCCAATGAGAGGCATGCTAGGAGCGCTCAATTCCGACTGAACTCAAGGGTCAGCACCCTTGTTGCGCAGCGAAGACAACCGGACCACTGGCCCACGGCAGGTCGCTGCGCGCAGCCTTATGCCGCCTCACGCCGCCTCACGCCGCCTCACGCCGCCTCAAGCCGGCGTCCACCGCCCCGCCACGTTCTTCAGCAGCAGGCTGATCGCCGCCAGTTGCCGGTTGCGCACCGACAGCAGCGAGGCCTCCGCATTGAACGCGCTGTTCTGCGCGGTCGTGACGTCCAGGAAGGACACCGTGCCCGCGCGGTACTGGTCCGTCACCAGTTCCAGGTTGCGCTGCGCTGATGCCAGCGCCTCCTGCTGCAGCCGCGCCTCTTCACGCAGGTGGTCGGCCAGGATCAGGTTGTCCTCGACCTCCTGCAGCGCTGTCAACACCGTCTGCCGGTAGGTCGAGGTCGCGACCTCCGCGCTGGTGCGGGCCTGCGCGCTCGCCAGCTTGCGCTGGCCGCCGTCGAAGATCGCCTGCGCCAGCGACGGGCCGAGCGACCAGAACAGGTTGGGCGCCGACAGCAGCTTGCTGAGCGTGCTGCTTCGGTAGCCGCCGCTGCCCGACAAGGTCAGCGACGGGAAGTAGGCCGCGTCCGCCACGCCGATCTGCGCATACGCCGAGGCCACCCGCCGCTGCGCCGCGGCGATGTCGGGCCGGCGCTCGAGCAGCTGCGACGGCAGCATCATCGGGACCTCCGGCGGCGTGGGCAGCGCGGCATTCTTCGAGAGCTCCAGCGCCGACGGCGGCAGACCGAGCAGCACCGCGATCGCATGCGCCAGCTGGGCGCGCGTGGACCGCGTCTCCAGCAGTTGCGCCTGCGCCGAGCGCAGCTGCGTCTGCGCCTGCAGCACGTCGCTGCGCGCGGCCACGCCGCTCTGGTAACGCGCCTGCGTCAGGTCCAGGAAACGCTGGTAGGCCTGCACGCTGCGGTCGTACAGCGCTTCCTGCGCCTCCGCCGTGCGCAGCGAGAAATAGCTCTGCGCCAGCGTCGCCTGCGCGCTCAGCCGCGCCGCCGCCAGGTCGTCCGCGGTGGCCTGCAGCGTCGCGCCCGCGCCCTCGCTGGCCAGCCGCAGCCGGCCCCACAGGTCCGGCTCCCAGCTCGCGTTGAGCGAGGCCTGCACGCTGTTGGTCGGGCCGCGGTTGATCGTCCCGTTGGTGACGTTGCCATCCGGGCTCGCGCTGCGCGTGCCCGACACGCCCACCGCCAGCGTCGGCAGCAGCGCCGAGCGGCTCGCCTCCAGCGCCGCGCGCGCGCCGGCCAGCTGCGCCACGGCGGCCTTCAGGTTCTCGTTGCCGATCACCAGGCGGCGCTGCAGGTCGTTCAGCACGGGGTCGTCGAACAGCGTCCACCACTGCTCCGGGACCGGCTCGGCGGTGGCGGGCCGGGCCTGCTTCCAGAGCCCGTCCTCCTTGTACTGCGCCGGCGCCGTCACCGGCGCGGGCGGATCGACGCGCGTCACCGCGCAGCCGCTCAGCAGTGCGACAAGCACCGCCGCCGCCACGGCCGGCAGCGAGGGACGGAGGAATGAAGTCGCGGTCATCGAGGTCATCGGGGTCGGCATGTCTCAGCCCTGCAGGGTCGGAGCCGCGGGCGGCTCGGGAGTCGTCGTGGGCGCCTCGTGCGGCGGCCGCGCGGCGCTGGCGGCGCGTTTCGCCGCGCGGCGCCGCATCACGCGCTGGCGCAGCCTTTCCATCATCACGAACACGACCGGCGTCGTGTACAGCGTCAGCAGCTGGCTCAGGATCAGGCCGCCGACGATCGCGATGCCCAGCGGCTGGCGCAGCTCGGCGCCATCGCCGCTGCCGATGGCCAGCGGCACCGCGCCGAAGATCGCCGCGAAGGTCGTCATCAGGATGGGCCGCAGCCGCAGCTTGGCCGCGCGGAAGATCGCCGCGCCCGCCGTCAGGTGAGCGCTCGTGCGCTGCCGCGCGATGGCGAAGTCGATCATCATGATCGCGTTCTTCTTCACGATGCCGATCAGCAGGATCACGCCGATCAAGGCAATGATCGAGAACTCGGTGTTGAACATCATCAGCGCCAGCAGCGCGCCCACGCCCGCCGACGGCAGCGTCGACAGGATGGTCACGGGATGCACCAGGCTCTCGTAGAGCATGCCCAGCACCAGGTAGATCGCGATGATGGCCGCGCCGATCAGGATGGGCTGCGACTTCAGCGCATCCTGGAACGCGTTGGCCGTGCCCGCGAAGGTGCCCCGCACCGACACCGGGATGCCCAGCTCCGCCATCGCGTTGTTGATCGCGTCGGTCGCCTGCGACAGCGACACGCCCTCGGGCAGGTTGAAGCTGATGGTCGAGGCCGGCGTGCCGCTCTGGTGGTTCACCGACAGCGGCGTGTTGGTGGTCTCGAAGCGGCTGAACGCCGACAGCGGCACCTGCGCGCCCGAGCTGCTGGTCACGTAGAGCTTGCGCAGCGTCTCCGGCCCCTGCAGGTACTCCGGCGCGAGCTCCATCACCACGCGGTACTGGTTCAGCGGGTTGTAGATCACGCCGACCTGGCGCTGGCCGAAGGCGTTGTTGAGCGTCGTGTCGATGGTGCTGACGCTGATGCCCAGCCGTGCCGCCGCATCGCGGTCGATCACCAGCGAGGTCTGCATGCCCTTGTCCTGCTGGTCGGTGTTGACGTCGGTCAGCTCCGGCAGGTTGGACAGCGCATTGCGCACCCGCGGTTCCCATTCGCGCAGCACCGCCAGGTCGTCGGCCTGCAGCGTGAACTGGTACTGCGCGTTGGCCTGCCGGCCGCCGATGCGGATGTCCTGCACCGGCACCATGAACAGGTTGGCGCCCGGCTCGTGCGCCATCTTGTCGCGCAGCCGGTTCACCACCTGGTCGGCCGAGACCTTGCGTTCCTTCAGCGGCTTGAGGGTGATGTAGAAGTTCGCCGAGTTGCGCTGCCCGCCGCCGGTGCTGCCGTTGACGTTCTGCACCGCCGGGTCGGACAGGATGATGTCCATGAAGCGGTCGACGCGCTTGCGCATCATCTCGAAGGAGCTGCCCTGGTCGGCCTGCACGCCGCCGATGAGCACGCCGGTGTCCTGCTGCGGGAAGAAGGTCTTGGGGATCACGCCGTACAGATGCACGTTCAGGGCGATCACCGCCACCAGCGAGAGCAGGGCCACCGGCTGGTGGCGCAGCGTCCACATCAGCGAGCGCCGGTAGCCCCGCGCCAGCGCGCGGTTGAAGCGGCCGGCCGCGCGCGCGAGCCGGCCCTGGCGCCGCGCCGCCGCGCCGTGCGCGGGTTCCGGGCGGGCCCGGAGCACCCGCGAGGCCATCATCGGCGTCGTCGTCAGCGAGACCACCATCGACACCAGGATGGACGCCGACAGCACCACCGCGAACTCGCGGAACAGCCGCCCCACGACGCCACCCATCAGCAGGATGGGGATGAAGACCGCCACCAGCGACAGGCTGATCGAGATCACGGTGAAGCCGATCTCGCGCGCGCCGCGCAGCGCGGCCGCGACGGGTGTCAGGCCCTGCTCGATGTAGCGGGTGATGTTCTCCAGCACCACGATCGCGTCGTCGACGACGAAGCCGGTGGCCACCGTCAGCGCCATCGCCGACAGGTTGTCCAGGCTGTAGCCGCACAGGTACATCACGCCGAAGGTGCCGGCCAGCGAGACCGGCACCGCCACCGCCGGCAGCAGCGTCGCGCGCCAGCTGCGCAGGAACAGCAGCACCACCAGGATCACCAGCCCGACGGCGATCGCCATCGCGCGCTGCACCTCGTCCAGCGAGGCCCGGATCGTCGGCGTGCGGTCGCTGATGACCTTGAGCTCGATGGCGGGCGGGATCGAGGCCTGCAGGCGCGGCAGCAGCTCGCGCACATGGGCGACGGTCTCGATGATGTTGGCGCCCGGCTCCTTCTGGATGAACAGCAGGATCGCCGGCTGGCCGTTGGACGCGCCGTAGTTGCGCACGTCCTGGACCGAGTCGCTGACCTCGGCCACGTCGCGCAGCCGCAGCGCCGCACCGTCGCGGTAGGACAGCACCACCGGCGCGTACTCCGCGGCGGTGCGGGCCTGGTCATTGGCGCCGACCTGCCAGTAGCGGCCGCCTTGCTCGACCGCGCCCTTGGGCCGGTTCGCGTTGGTGTTGGTGATGGCCTGGCGCACCTGGTCCAGCGCGATGCCGTTGGCCGCCAGCTTGTCCGGATTGAGCTCCACCCGCACCGCCGGCAGCGCGCCGCCGCCGACGTTGACCTGCCCGACGCCGTCCACCTGGGCCAGCCGCTGCGCCAGCACCGTCGAGGCGGTGTCGTACATCTGGCCGCGCGTCAGCGTCTTCGAGGTCAGCGCCAGGATCATGATCGGCGCGTCGGCCGGGTTGACCTTGCGGTAGGTCGGATTGCTGGGCAGGCCCGAGGGCAGCAGCGTGCGCGCGGCGTTGATCGCCGCCTGGACGTCGCGCGCGGCGCCGTTGATGTCGCGGCTCAGGTCGAACTGCAGGGTCACGCTGCTCGAGCCCAGCGAGGAGCGCGAGGTGATCTCGGTCACGCCGGCGATGCTGCCCAGCGCGCGCTCCAGCGGCGTGGCCACCGTCGCGGCCATCGTGTCGGGGCTGGCACCTGGCAGCGAGGCGGACACCGAGATCGTCGGAAAGTCCACCTGCGGCAGCGGCGCGATCGGCAGGAAGTGGTAGCCCAGCATCCCCGCCAGCGCGATGCCGATGGTGATCAGCGTCGTCGCGACCGGACGCGCGATGAACGGCGCTGAAATATTCATCGCGGCGCTCCGCCGTCATCGCCCGGTTGCCGGAGCAGGCTCGGACCGGCGGGCGCGAGCGGCGCGGCCGGATCGGCGATCTCCGGCGCGTCGGGACCGCGGTGCTGCGCCGCGGCGCGCGTTTCGCGCTTCACGCCACGGCGTTCGCGCCAGCGCTGCGCCATGCGCGCGAAGCCGAGGTAGATCACCGGCGTCGTGAACAGCGTCAGCAGCTGGCTCACGATCAGGCCACCGACCATGGTCACGCCCAGCGGATGCCGCAGTTCATGGCCGACGCCCGTGCCCAGCATCAGCGGCAGCGCGCCCAGCAGCGCGGCCATCGTCGTCATCAGGATCGGACGGAAGCGCAGCAGCGAGGCCTGGTGGATCGCGGCGCGCGGATCGAGGCCTTGCTCGCGCTCGGCCTCGAGCGCGAAGTCGATCATCATGATCGCGTTCTTCTTCACGATGCCGATCAGCAGCACGATGCCGATGATCGCGATGATCCCCAGGTCCAGCCCACCGATCAGCAGCGCCAGCAGCGCGCCGACGCCGGCCGAGGGCAGCGTCGACAGGATGGTGACCGGATGGATGTAGCTCTCGTAGAGCACGCCCAGCACGATGTACATGGTGACCACCGCGGCCAGGATCAGGAACAGCGTGCTGGACAGCGAATTGCTGAAGGCCTCGGCCGCGCCCTGGAAGCTGGTCTCGACGCTGATGGGCAGGTCCAGCTTCGCCTGCTCGGCCTTGATCGCCTGCACCGCGTCGCCCAGCGCGACGCCGGGAGGCAGGTTGAACGAGATCGTCGCGGCCGGGAACTGCGCCACATGGTTGATCGCCAGCGCCGCCGGCCGCTCGACGATCTGCGCCACCGAGCTCAGCGGCACCTGCACCGTCGTGGTGGCGGCCGTGCCGGTCGCACTGGTCGTCGTTGTGCTGCCCGGCACGTACAGCCCTTCGAGCGCGCGCGGGCCGCTGCGGAATTCCGACGCCGCCTCCAGCACCACGCGGTACTGGCTGGCCTGCGTGTAGATCGTCGAGATCAGCCGCTGGCCGAAGGCGTTGTAGAGCGCGGTGTCGATCGACGAGACCGTGACGCCGAGCCGGCCGGCCGCCTCGCGGTCGATCTGCACCCAGGCCTGCAGGCCCTGGTTCTGCAGATCGCTGGCGACGTCGGCCAGCTGCGGCAGCTGCTTGAGCCGCGCCAGCAGCGCGTCATTGGCCTTCTGCAGGTCGGTCGAGTCCGGCGAGCTCAGCAGGAACTGGTACTGCGTCTTGGAGACGCGATCCTCGATGGTCAGGTCCTGCACCGGCTGCATGTAGGCGGTGATGCCGGGCACCTGGCGGTTCAGGTCGCCCAGCCGCGCGATGACCTCGGTGGCCGACGCGTGGCGCTGCGCGAAGGGCTTGAGCGTGATCTGCATCCGGCCGGTGTTCAGCGACGCGTTCGCGCCGTCCACGCCGATGAAGGACGCGATGTGGTCGACGTCGGGATCCTTCAGGAAGACCTCGGCGAGCCGCTGCTGGCGCTCGCTCATCGCATCGAAGGAAGTGCTCTGCGTCGCCTCGGTGATCACCTGCACCAGGCCGGTGTCCTGCACCGGGAAGAAGCCCTTGGGCACGACCACGTACAGCAGCGCGGTCAGCGCCAGCGTGGCGGCGAAGCCCAGCAGCGTCAGCACCGGGCGGTCCAGCACCCAGTCCAGCGCGCGGCCGTAGCCCTGGATCATGGCCTCGAACTTCTCGCCGAACCAGGTGCCGAGCCGCGAGTGCTTCTGCTCGGTCTCCGGCTTCAGCAGCCGCGCGCTCATCATCGGCGTCAGCGTCAGCGACACGAAGGCCGAGATCAGGATGGCCACCGCCAGCGTGATCGCGAATTCATGGAACAGCCGGCCCACCACGTCGCCCATGAACAGCAGCGGGATCAGCACCGCGATCAGCGAGACGGTCAGCGAGATGATGGTGAAGCCGATCTGGCGCGAGCCCTTGAAGGCGGCCTCCATCGGTGAGTCGCCTTCCTCGACGTAGCGGGCGATGTTCTCGATCATCACGATCGCGTCGTCGACGACGAAGCCCGTGGAGATCGTCAGCGCCATCAGCGTCAGGTTGTTGATCGAGAAGCCGGCCAGGTACATCACGCCGAAGGTGCCCACCAGCGACAGCGGCACCGCGACGCTGGGGATCAGCGTGGCGCTGCCGCTGCGCAGGAACAGGAAGATCACCGCCACCACCAGCGCGATGGCGAGCAGCAGCTCGATCTCGGTGTCATCGACCGAGGCGCGGATCGTGGTGGTGCGGTCGGCCAGGATCTGCACGTCGACGGACGCCGGCAGCGTGCCCTGCAGCTTGGGCAGCAGCGCCTTCACCCGGTCGACGGTCTGGATCACGTTGGCGCCGGGCTGGCGCTGCACGTTCAGGATGACGCCCGGCGTCGTGTCGGCCCAGGCCGCCAGACGCAGGTTCTCGGCGTCGTCGACGATCTGGGCGACATCGCTGAGCCGCAGCGGGTTGCCGTTCTTCCAGGCAATGATCAGGTTCTGGTACTCGGCGGCGGAGCGCAGCTGGTCATTGGCGTCGATGGTGGAGGCGCGCTGCGCGCCGTCGAAGCTGCCCTTGGCCTGGTTGACGTTGGCCGAGGCGATGGCGCTGCGCACGTCGTCCAGCGACAGGCCCAGCGCGGCCAGCGTGCTCGGGTTGGCCTGGATGCGCACGGCGGGCCGGCGGCCGCCGGCGATGCTCACCAGGCCCACGCCGTCGACCTGCGACAGCTTGGGCGCGAGGCGGTTCTCCACCAGGTCATGCACCTTGATGACCGGCAGCGAGGGCGAGGTCACCGCGATCGTCATCACCGGCGCGTCGGCCGGGTTGACCTTGCTGTAGACCGGCGGCATTGGCAGGTCGGAGGGCAGCAGGTTCGATCCGGCATTGATCGCGGCCTGCACCTCCTGCTCGGCCACGTCCAGCGACAGGCCCAGCGAGAAGCGCAGCGTGATCACCGAGGCGCCGCCCGAGCTCGACGAGGTCATCTGCCCCAGCCCCGGCATCTGGCCGAACTGGCGCTCCAGCGGCGCGGTGACGGTGGTGGAGATGACGTCGGGGCTCGCGCCCGGATAGAGCGTCGTGACCTGGATGGTGGGGTAGTCGACCTCGGGCAGCGCCGACAGCGGCAGCAGCCGGTAGGCCAGCAGGCCCGCCAGCAGGATGGCCAGCATCAGCAGCGAGGTCGCGACCGGCCGCTCGATGAAGGGACGGGACGGGTTCATGGCCATGGCCTTGCCCTCGTCGCGGTCAGCGGGCGTTGCCGGAGGCGGCCTGGCGCTTGGCGCGTTCGGCGCGGCGCTCGGCGATCCAGGCCTCGCGCTCGGCGGGGCTCATCTTCATGACCTTGTCCTGCAGGTCCGGCGGCAGCCGGTCCAGCCAGGCCGGGCGCTCGCCGCCGGACTGGGCCGCGTCGTTGCGCGCCTCGGCGGTGGGCGCGCGCAGCGCCGCGTCGGCCGGGTTGCCGCTGTCGCCGGGGGCCGCGGAAGTGGCGGGAGCGGAAGCGCCCGAGGCGTGACGGCTGCCGCCGCGCGCGCCGGAGGCCGCGCCGCCCGGTGCGCTCGCGCCGCGGCCGCGTCGCGGCGCCGCGTTGGCACCGGCGCGCTGCTTCGGGTCGTTGGCGATGACCTCGACCTTGGCGCCCTCGCGCAGGCGGTCGACGCCGTCCACGACGATGCGATCGCCGGGCTGCAGCGGGCCGTCCACCGCCATCCAGTCGCCGTCGACCGCGCCGGTCTGCACGACCCGCGTGCTCACGGTGTTGTCCGGGCCGACGACGTAGACGTAGAAGCCCTGCGCGCCGCGCAGCACCGCGGCGGCCGGCACGGCCAGGCGGTTGGCCTCGGTGGCGAGCTGCAGCTTCACGCTGACCGACTGGTTGGGGTAGAGCGCATCGTCCTCGTTCGGGAACAGCGCCTTGAGCTTGATCGTGTCGGTGCTCAGGTCGATGGCGTTGTCGGCGGTCGCGAGCCGGCCGGTCGCCAGGCGCGTCTTGCCGTCGCGGCTCCAGGCTTCCACCGTCAGCGACGCCTTGTCCTTCAGGCCGGCGGTCACTTGGGGCAGCAGCGCCGACGGCACGGCGAAGGTCAGCGCGATGGGCCGCGTCTGCGTGATGCTGACCACGCCGTTGGCGTCGCTGGTCTGCACGACGTTGCCGATGTCGACCTGCTTCAGGCCGACGCGGCCCGAGATCGGCGCCAGCACCCGGGTGTAGGTGACCTGCAGCCGGGCGCTGTCCACGGCGGCCTGGTCGGCCTTCACCGTGCCATCGAGCTGGCGGACCGTCGCCTGCTGCGTGTCGACCTGCTGGCGGGCGATCGCGTCCTTGGCGAGCAGGTCCTGGTAGCGGGCCAGGTCGATGCGCGCGTTGTCCAGCGTGGCCTTGTCGCGGGCCAGCTGGCCCTCGGCCTGGCCGAGCGCGGCCTGGAAGGCGCGCGGGTCGATCTGCGCCAGCGGCTGTCCGGCCTTCACCTGCTGGCCCTCGGTGAAGTGCAGCTGCTGCAGCACGCCGCTGACCTGCGCGCGCACGACGGCGGTGTTGGAAGCGCTGATGGTGCCGATGGCGGAGGCGGTGTGACGGATGTCCTGCAGCCGCGCGGGCGTCACCGAGACCGGCTGCACCCGGTTGGCGGCGAAGCGGCCGCCCCGTCCGCCGGCGCCGGCCGGGCTGGCGCCGCCGGGACCGCTGGCGGCGCGCGCGGGTCCGCCGCCGGCCTCGCCGTCCGCGCCGCGGCCCTTCCACCACCACCAGCCGCCGGCGGCCGCGGCCAGCACGACGAGGGCGAGGATCCACGACGTCGCGCGGCCTTGTTGTCGGTGGCGCCTCATGACGCCAGGGATGCGGACGGGGCCGGGGACCGGCGGGCAGGGCAGCTTGTTGTTGGTGTTCATGCGGGTCGGTCGCTGGTGCGGAGGGCCTCTGGCGGGCCGGGAGCGGGACGCGGGCTGGCCGTCGCGGCGCCGTCAGGGCGCGGGGGCGGCGGGCATGTCGACACCCTAGTATCTGGCGACAGCAGCCTGGTGTCGCCGACGAAAAGAATCGCAAAGCGTCCGGCCCCGCCCGAGGAGCGGCCAAGAAAAATGCCGCTCGGGGAGCGGCATGCTTCGGGGCGGGAAGGGCGGATCAGCTCTCCGCGAGCAGCTTCTCGATCGTGCCGTGCAGCGCGGCGAAGTCGGGCTCGCCGACGAAGCGCTTGACGATCTCGCCCCGCTTGTTGATCAGGAAGGTGGTGGGCGTGAGTTGCACCTTGCCGAAGCGGCGCGCGATCTCGCCGGTGCTGTCCATCGCGACGCCGAAGGGCAACTGGCGGGTCTCGGCATAGTTGGCGACATAGGCCGGCGGGTCATAGCTCATGGCCACCGCCAGCGTGTCGAAACCCTTGTCCTTGTACTTCTGGTGCGTCGCGATGACGTTGGGCATTTCCTTGACGCAGGTCGTGCAGGACGTGGCCCAGAAGTTGACCAGCATCACCTTGCCGGACCAAGCCTGCGCGGACGCGTGCTTCGAACCGTCGAGCAGCACGTAATCCACCTGGGGGGCGGGTTCGGGCTTCAGGCCCTCGTAGGCGAGGCCGGCGCCGACACCGACGGCGGCAACCAACAACAGGAGTCCGGTCCAGCGAGGCAGCTTCATGGGGGGCGAGTGTATGCCGGTCGTCCGTGGCCCGTCACCGGGCAGGGGCTTGGGCGGGAGGGCGCCTCACAGCGCCTTGGACAGCTCGAAGAGCAGCACCGACGGCAGCGCGTCCTGCAGGTTCTGCCGCGAGATCCGCGCCATGTGGTCGGCCGTCGCGGTCGAGAGCTGCGTCTGCTGGTCGCCGTCCATCACCTCGACGAAGCTGAAGTTGGGCACCTCGCCGGTGATGTCGGCGCGCAGGCGATCGAAGTCCGCGTCACGCAGCGACTGCTCGAAGGCGATGCCGTGCGGCAGGCCTTCCTCGCAGAACTGCAGGGCTTCGTCCATCGAGCCCACGGCGTCGATGATCAGCCCCATGTGGCGCACCGCGGCCTGGATCTCCTGCCGCAGCTCGCGGCGCGGCGAGACGATCAGCAGGTGGCAGCCCGCCAGCGGCTTGGAGTTGTGCGACGGCGTCGGATCGTCGAGCTCGGGCCGGTCCGGCGGCGCGACCGGCGCGGGGCCGTGCTGCGCGCCGGGCTCGTCGCCGGCCAGGTGCGGGAACTCCAGCGTCAGCATCGTGATGCCGGCCTCGTCCTCGCGCAGCGGCAGCGCGCCGATCGTCAGCGCGGTCTGCTCGATCAGGCGCCAGGTCAGCGAGTTCAGCGATTCGGGCGGTTCATTGATCGCCGACGAGGGCGCGCTGCCCAGGTCCAGCGAGCGGTGGGCGAAGCGGCACATCAGCCGCGCCTTGGCGGGCCAGGGCGTCAGGTCCAGCCGCATCTCCAGCGAGGAATGCGTGTTCGTGAGCGCCCAGTCCATCACCGCGTTCAGCAGCGAGAACAGCAGCGACGCGTCGGTCATCACCTCGATCGGCTGCAGCAGCTGGCGGATCTGGATGCCGCGCGCCTGGGTCTCGCGGCTGCGCTGCGCCAGCACGCCGCGCAGCACCTGCGTCAGCGACACCTGCTCGCGCGACAGCCGCAGCCGGCCCGACGCCAGCCGGGCCAGTTGCTGGCTGACCATCCCGGCCTCGCGGGCCTGCGCCACCGCGTCGCGCAGCGCCCGCAGGCCCTGGCGGTCGATCTGGCCGCTGCTGATCAAGGCGTGGATGCGCTCCAGCGCCCCGCTCAGCGGGCCGGCGATCTCGGCGCCGAGCTGCTGGACGATGTCGCCCCATTGGGAATCGCTGGGGCGCTGCACCATGTCATTGGCGGCCAGCGGCGCGGCCACGGTGGGGGGCGGGCGGGACATGCTCTCTCGTTCGGGTGGGCCGCCGGCGGCATGCCGGGGCGGGGAGGCGCCATGGTTCCGCGCGGTCCTGGGGGAGGCCATCCCGTGAGTCGGGGGCAACCGCCCCCCTGGGGGGATGCCGTGAAATGGCTCACGTTTCCCAGGGGGACGGGGGCGGATGGCGGACGATCCGTCAGCCCTTGGCCTGGCGGTCGGCCAGCATGAGCAGGCGCTCGATGAGCGCCTCGGGCGCCGAGATCATCACCTGGTGGCCGGTCGGGATCTCGAAGCGTTCCCAGCCGGGCTGGTTGCGGGCGCGTTCGCGCGCGGCGGCGATGGTGAGCAGGGCCGGACGGTTGCAGTCGATGAAGGTGCGCGGGCGCGCCAGCCAGGCTTCCTGGTCGAAGTCCAGCGGGCTGTCGTAGACGCCGCCCGGCTGCGGGCGCTGGCAGCGCATCATCCAGTCGAAGTCCTCCGGCTTGAGCCCCATGCCGTGCGGCTCGGTCACCGGCAGGTGGCCGAACTTGGCGATCAGCTCGCGCCGCTGCGCCTGGGTCTCCGGCGTGTGGCGGCTGGACCAGGACTCGCCCGGCTCCGGCACCACCGCGTCCAGGTAGACCAGCCGCGCGATGCGGGTCGGCAACTGGTCGGCCACGCCGGTGATCACCATGCCGCTGTAGCTGTGGCCGACCAGCAGCACCTCGCTCAGTTCCTCGCACTCGATGACGGCCTTGACGTCGTCGATGTGGGTCTGCAGGCGGATGCCCTCGTGCGGCTGGTGCGCCCGCTCGCCGACGCCGCTCAGCGTCACCGGGAAGACGCGATGGCCGGCCGCCCGCAGCGGCGCCAGCACCCGCCTCCACGCCCAGGCGCCCAGCCAGGCGCCGTGCACCAGGACGATGTCCACGCCCCGCGCTCGATCCGCGCCGTCTCGATCGGTGCTGCTCATGCGATGACTCCTTCCTCGCGCCAGGCGGCGATGGCCTCGGGGCCGTGGCCGAGCTCGGCCAGGACCTCGTCGGTGTGTTGTCCCAGCAGCGGCGGGGGCAATCGGTAGGCCACCGGCGTGCCGGACAGCTTCATCGGGCTGGCGACGACGCGCAGCGCGTCGCTCAGCGGATGCGCCATCGGCACGACCATGCCGCGATGTCGCACCTGCGGATCCTCGAAAACCTCGGCCAGGTCGTTGATCGCGCCGCCCGGCACCTTGGCCGCCTCCATCGCGTCGAGCCAATGCTGGCGCGGGCGCGCGGCGATGCGCTCGGCCAGCAGCGGGACCAGCGCCTCGCGGTGCCGCACCCGCTGGGCGTTGGTCGCGTAGCGCGGATCGCGGGCCAGCTCGGGCACGCCGAGCAGTTCGCAGAACTTGACGAACTGGCCGTCGTTGCCGACCGCGACGATCAGGTGGCCGTCATTGGCCTGGAAGACCTGGTACGGCACGATGTTCTGGTGGGCATTGCCCATGCGGCGCGGCGCCTGGCCGGTGCTCAGGTAGTTCGCGCCCAGGTTGGCCAGCATCGCCACCTGCGTGTCCAGCAGCGCCATGTCGACGACCTGGCCCTCGCCGGTCGCGTCGCGGTGGCGCAGCGCGGCCAGGATCGCCACCGTCGCATACATGCCGGTGAACAGGTCGGCCACCGCCACGCCGACCTTCTGCGGTCCGCCGCCGGGCAGCGCGTCGGCCTCGCCGGTGACGCTCATCAGACCGCCCAGGCCCTGGACCGCGTAGTCGTAGCCGGCGCGGTCCCGGTAGGGGCCGGTCTGGCCGAAGCCGGTGACCGAGCAGAACACCAGCCGCGGATTGAGCGCGAGCAGCGCCGGCGCATCCAGGCCGTAGCGGGTCAGGTCGCCGACCTTGTAGTTCTCGACCACCACGTCCGCGCGCAGGGCCAGTTCCCGGATCAGCGCCTGGCCCTTGGGACTGGCGATGTCGACGCCGATCGAGCGCTTGTTGCGGTTCGCGCCCAGGTAGTACGCCGCCTCGGCGGTGTCCTGGCCGTCGCGGTCCTTCAGATAGGGTGGCCCCCATCCGCGGGTGTCGTCCCCGCCGGGATGGCCGCCTCTGGGGGGGCGTTCGACCTTGATGACGTCGGCGCCGAGGTCCGCCATGGTCTGCGTGCACCAGGGTCCGGCCAGCACGCGGGAAAGATCCAGAACGCGCACGCCCTGCAGGGCCATGGCGGAGGGACGGGGGGAGTTCGCTTCGCTCATCGGGGCATTGTGGGGGATGCCGCCGGGGTCGCCCGCGAGGCAGGCGCCGGTCGCACGGCCGCCATAATCGCCCGATGCGACGACTGGCCCCGCTCGTTCCGATCCTGCCGCTGGTGCTGGCCGCCGGCTGCAGTCCCGCGCTGAACTGGCGCAAGGTCGATCCGGAAGGCGCGCAGGTCTCGCTGATGTTCCCCTGCAAGCCCGAACGCGAGGAACGCACCCAGCCCGGACCCGCCGGCCAGCCGGTCGTCGTGCGCTCCATGAGCTGCAAGGCCCGCGGCGGGCAGTTCTCCTTCACCTGGACCGACCTGGGCGACGCGCGCGCGACCTCCGCGGCGATGCGCCGCATGCACGACGGCATCGCCCGGCAGATGGCTCCCGGCGCCTCGGCGCCTCTCGGCGTCCGCGGGATCGCCGTCGATCCCGAAGCGTTCCAGCAGGCCTTCGAGGCCCGGCCGGGCCAGCCGGCCCAGCAGGTGCGCCAGGCCGTGTTCTCCCGGGAGGGGCGCCTGTACCAGCTGCTGCTGCAGGGCGAGCGCCTGGACGCGGAAGCCTGGGACGTGTTCCTGGGGTCGGTGCAACTGCCCCTTTGAGGGACCACCAAGGCGTCCTCCCCCGGATTGAGGATTTGTGCGGGCCCCGCCCGCGCCATGCTGCGCCGCACGATAATGCGCCCCATGTCCGGCCTGCTGCTGATCGCCCATGCTCCGCTGGCCACCGCGCTCAAGCAGGTGGCCGAGCACACGTTCCCGCACTGCGCGCTACAGCTCAGCGTGCTGGACGTGACGCCGGAGATGAGCGCCGACGATGTCGAGTCGCTGGCGCGGGCGCTGATCAGCGCCTCCGGACATCTGCAGACCCTGGTGCTGACCGACGTCTATGGCGCCACACCGACGAATGCCGCGCTGCGCCTGCAGGGCGAGCAGGTCAAGGTGCTGACCGGCGTCAACGTGCCGATGTTGTGGCGCTCGCTGTGCTACGCCGGCGAAGGACTGGATGCGCTGCTGCAGCGCGCCAGCCAGGGCGGTACCCAGGGGATCCTGTGCGACGCGACGGCGCCGTGCTCCACCCACTCCTCGTCCCAACCTTCCTGCTCATGATCAAGTCGACCCTCACCATCAGCAACAAGCTGGGCCTGCATGCCCGTGCCTCGGCGAAGCTGACCAAACTGGCGGGGGGATTCAAGGCGGAGGTCTTCATGACCCGCAACGGCCGGCGCGTGAATGCCAAGAGCATCATGGGCGTGATGATGCTGGCCGCCGGGATCGGCGCCGAAGTGGAACTCGAGACCACGGGCGAGGACGAGCAGGCCGCGCACGAGGCGATCACCGCGCTGGTCAATGACAAGTTCGGCGAAGGCCAGTAAGGCGGCCACGTCACGAGAAAGGGCTGCCGAGGCAGCCCTTTTCATTTCTGCATGGACGGGCGTCGTCAAAGACCGCCGAGGAAGTGCTTTCGGTAGCGTGCCGGCAGGTCCGCGATGCGCATGATCATCGGCAGGTCGGCGGTGTTGAAGTCCGGATCCCAGGCGGGACGGCCCAGGATGCGCGCACCGACGCGCAGGTAACCCTTGATCAGCGGCGGCGGCTCGACGACCAGGTCCTGGCGCAGGTCGTCGACCGGCAGCGGCAGGCGGGGGCGCACCTGCCACGCGATGTCGGCCAGATGGCTGCCTTCCAGCTGGCGCCACAGGCTGGCCGCGTAGTGGCCGCCGTCGCGCATGCTGATGGAGGCGCAGCCGATCATCGTGTCCAGGTCGTTGCGGACCATGAATTCGGCCAGCGCGCCCCACAGCGCCATGATGGCGCCGCCATGGCGGTGGTTCGGATGCACGCAGGAGCGGCCCAGCTCGACCATGCGGGGGCGCAGCGAGCGCAGTCGGGTCAGGTCGAACTCCGTCTCGCTGTACAGGCCGCCGGCGCGGCGGGCCGCCTCCGGCGTCAGCACCCGGTAAGTGCCGATCACCTCGGCCGGTTGGCCGTGCTCGTCGAGCGTGCGCACGAGCAGGTGCTCGCAGAAGGGATCGAAGAGGTCGATGTCATGACCGGCGGGCGCACCGGCGGGCACGCTCAGCCGCGCGCCCATTTCGTCGACGAAGACCTGGTACCTCAGGCGCTGGGCCTGCCGGACCTCGTCCTCCGTGCGCGCCCAACCCACATGGAAGCGAGCGCGCGCAGCGTCGACAACGACGTCTTGGGAGCTGGCTGGAAGTGACCTCCGGGGCGCCTCGGCGGGGCGCAGATCGGAGAAGGGCAGGGTGGGCAGCGGCAGATCCCTCATGGCAAAGCCTCGCTGAAGTGATGCCGGGATGCTGAGCGGCGGCGGTGACGCGTCGGTGACCCTCAAGTGAACGAACCATGACAGTCGTGCCGTCGTCACGCTCGCCCGCACGGACGATTGACGCTGGGCTCACAGGGGTTTTCGCAAGTTCACCTGCGGCTCAAGAGGGCTTCGACACCCGCTGCTAAAGTCGGCGCATGAGTTTCCAGGTCTTCGGCATTCCCGTTTCCCGCGGCGTGGCGATCGGCCGAGCCGTGCTGGTCGCGTCCAGCCGCGTCGACGTCGCCCACTACTTCATTGGCGCCGCCGACGCGGAGCAGGAATATGCGCGGCTGGTCCGCGGTCGCGACGCGGTGACGCGCGAGCTGCAGGCCCTCAAGGCCGAGCTGCCGGAGGACGCGCCGCATGAGCTCGACGCGCTGCTGGATGTCCACCTGCTGCTGCTGAACGACGAGGCGCTCGTCGATGCCGCCCGCGACTGGATCGTCGACCGCCACTACAACGCCGAGTGGGCGCTGTCGGCGCAACTCGAGGTGCTGGCGCGGCAGTTCGACGAAATGGAGGACGACTACCTGCGCGAGCGCAAGGCCGACCTGGAGCAGGTGGTCGAGCGCGTGCTGGCTGCGCTCGCCACCGAGCAGGACGAGTCGCCCAGTGGCGCCTCGGCCGTGGTCGCGCGCGACTTCGCCGGCGAGGATCCCTTGCTGCTGGTAGCCGCCGACATCGCGCCGGCGGACATGATCCAGTTCAAGCGCAGCGTCTTCCAGGGCTTCATCACCGACATCGGGGGGAAGACCTCTCACACCGCCATCGTGGCTCGCAGCATGGCCATTCCCGCCGTGGTGGGAACGCGCGAGGCCTCGCGGCTGATCCGCCAGGACGATTGGGTGATCATCGACGGCGATGCCGGGACGGTCATCGTCAATCCTTCCCCCATCGTGCTGGAGGAGTACCGGTTCAGGCAGCGCCAGGCGGAGCTCGAGAACGCGCGGCTGGCCCGATTGCGCCACACGCCGGCGATCACGATGGACGGGCAGCGCATCGAGCTTCACGCCAACATCGAACTGCCGGGCGACACCGTGGCGGCGCTGGCCTCGGGCGCGACCGGCGTCGGCCTGTTCCGCAGCGAGTTCCTGTTCATGAACCGCGAGGGCGACCTGCCCAGCGAGGAAGAGCAGTTCGCTGCCTACAAGAGTGCCGTCGAGGCGATGGCCGGCCTGCCGGTGACGATCCGCACGGTGGACATCGGCGCGGACAAGCCCCTGGATCGGATGTCGGTCAATGAACTCCGCCACGAGCATGTGCTCAATCCGGCGATGGGCCTGCGAGCGATCCGCTGGAGCCTGGCGGAGCCGAGCATGTTCCGTCAGCAATTGCGGGCCATCTATCGGGCAAGCGCCTTTGGCAAGGTGAAGCTGCTGGTGCCGATGGTGGCCCACCTGGGGGAGATCCGTCAGATCCAGGAAACCATCAAGCGGGTCAAGGGCCAACTGGACGAGACCGGCCAGGCGTACGGCGAGGTGCAACTTGGCGTCATGGTGGAGGTGCCGGCGGCGGCCATCATGCTGCCGCAGTTGCTCAGGCACGTGGACTTCGTGTCCATCGGGACCAACGACCTGATCCAGTACACGCTGGCCATCGATCGCGCCGACGAGGCGGTCGCGCATCTGTATGACCCCTGGCATCCCGCGGTCCTGCATCTGCTGGCCAATGCCATCGCCCAGGCTCGTGCGGCCGGCAAGGAAGTCAGCGTATGCGGCGAGATGGCGGGGGATTCGGCCTTCACCGACCTGCTGTTGGCCATGGGGCTGACCTGCTTCTCGATGCACCCTTCCCAGATCCCGTCGGTCAAACAGCGGATCCTCCGGGCGGATGTGCCGCGCCTGTCGGCAGCGCTGCCGCGGATTCTGGAAAGCGATGAGCCCGCGAAAGCGGCGCTGGAGGCGCTGGCGCCGCAGTCACGGCTGCATTGACGCAGGACGGCCGGCGCTCCCTATATAGGGGTGGGGCTCGCCAAACGCGCGTCATGACGATCAGATGACGAGGGAGTTGCGCGACCGAAAAAACTCGTGCTAGACTCTCGGTCTTCGCTGCTCACGACAACGTTTTGAGCGGCGGCCTCGGAGGATATGCCGAGGTAGTCAAATGATTTGACTGGGTTTCCCGGTTTTCATTTGGCGGCGAGATTCTCGCAGTCGACGCTGAAAATAATTTCGCAGACTGCTTGACGGATTCAAAAAGAATCGTTCATAATCTCGCTTCTGCGCTGCTGACGACAAATCAGCGACGCGACGGAGCTAGCGAAAGCGGCTTCGATGTTCTTTAAGAATTTACAGCCGATAAGCGTGGGCGTCTGAACGAGCGACCT
>NZ_FOZE01000006.1 GCF_900113225.1 Mitsuaria sp. PDC51
TGACACCTGTCTTTGAAGTCGATGGGACTGTCAAAGTTATAGGGTCAAGCCGCACGGGCAATTAGTACTGGTTAGCTTAACGCATTACTGCGCTTCCACACCCAGCCTATCAACGTCCTGGTCTTGAACGACCCTTCAGGGGGCTCTAGGCCCCGGCAAGACTCATCTTGAGACGAGTTTCCCGCTTAGATGCTTTCAGCGGTTATCTCTTCCGCACTTAGCTACTCGGCGATGCCACTGGCGTGACAACCGATACACCAGAGGTGCGTCCACTCCGGTCCTCTCGTACTAGGAGCAGGCTCTCTCAATCTTGCAGCGCCCACGGAAGATAGGGACCAAACTGTCTCACGACGTTTTAAACCCAGCTCACGTACCTCTTTAAATGGCGAACAGCCATACCCTTGGGACCGGCTACAGCCCCAGGATGAGATGAGCCGACATCGAGGTGCCAAACACCGCCGTCGATATGAACTCTTGGGCGGTATCAGCCTGTTATCCCCAGAGTACCTTTTATCCGTTGAGCGATGGCCCTTCCATACAGAACCACCGGATCACTTTGTCCTACTTTCGTACCTGCTCGACTTGTCAGTCTCGCAGTCAAGCACGCTTATGCCAATGCACTATCAACACGATTTCCGACCGTATTTAGCGTACCTTCGAACTCCTCCGTTACACTTTGGGAGGAGACCGCCCCAGTCAAACTGCCCACCATACACTGTCCCCAACCCGGATAACGGGCCAAGGTTAGAACCTCAAACACACCAGGGTGGTATTTCAACGTTGGCTCCACCTGATCTAGCGACCAGGTTTCAAAGCCTCCCACCTATCCTACACAGATCTGTTCAAAGTCCAATGTAAAGCTACAGTAAAGGTTCATGGGGTCTTTCCGTCTTTCCGCGGGGAGATTGCATCATCACAAACATTTCAACTTCGCTGAGTCTCTGGAGGAGACAGTGTGGCCATCGTTACGCCATTCGTGCAGGTCGGAACTTACCCGACAAGGAATTTCGCTACCTTAGGACCGTTATAGTTACGGCCGCCGTTTACTGGGACTTCAGTCAAGAGCTTGCACCCCATCATTTAATCTTCCAGCACCGGGCAGGCGTCACACCCTATACGTCGACTTTCGTCTTTGCAGAGTGCTGTGTTTTTAATAAACAGTCGCAGCCACCGATTCTCTGCGGCCTCATTGGGCTTGGCCCGCGGGGGCTTCACCTACTAAAGGCACACCTTCTTCCGAAGTTACGGTGTCAATTTGCCGAGTTCCTTCTCCAGAGTTCTCTCAAGCGCCTGAGAATACTCATCACGCGCACCAGTGTCGGTTTGCGGTACGGTCGTCAATAGCTGAAGCTTAGTGGCTTTTCCTGGAAGCAGGGTATCACTCACTTCGTCTGCAAGCAGACTCGTTATCACCCCTCATCTAAGCCCGGCGGATTTGCCTACCAGGCACGACTACAGGCTTGAACCGGGACATCCAACACCCGGCTGAGCTAACCTTCTCCGTCCCCACATCGCACTATTGATCGGTACAGGAATATTGACCTGTTTCCCATCAGCTACGCATCTCTGCCTCGCCTTAGGGGCCGACTCACCCTACGCCGATGAACGTTGCGTAGGAAACCTTGCGCTTACGGCGAGGGGGCTTTTCACCCCCTTTAACGCTACTCATGTCAGCATTCGCACTTCTGATACCTCCAGCAGGCCTCACGACCCACCTTCACAGGCGTACAGAACGCTCTCCTACCACGCACAGTAAACTGTGCATCCGCAGCTTCGGTAACTGGCTTAGCCCCGTTACATCTTCCGCGCAGGACGACTCGATCAGTGAGCTATTACGCTTTCTTTAAATGATGGCTGCTTCTAAGCCAACATCCTGACTGTTTTAGCCTTCCCACTTCGTTTCCCACTTAGCCAATTTTAGGGACCTTAGCTGGCGGTCTGGGTTGTTTCCCTCTTGAGTCCGGACGTTAGCACCCGGTGCTCTGTCTCCCAAGCTGTACTCTTCGGTATTCGGAGTTTGCATAGGTTTGGTAAGTCGCCATGACCCCCTAGCCTAAACAGTGCTCTACCCCCGAAGGTAATACTTGAGGCACTACCTAAATAGTTTTCGGAGAGAACCAGCTATCTCCAGGTTTGTTTAGCCTTTCACCCCTATCCACAGCTCATCCGCTAGTTTTGCAACACTAGTCGGTTCGGACCTCCAGCACCTGTTACGGTACCTTCATCCTGGCCATGGATAGATCACCTGGTTTCGGGTCTACACCCAGCGACTAATTCGCCCTATTCGGACTCGATTTCTCTACGGCTACCCTATTCGGTTAACCTCGCCACTGAATGTAAGTCGCTGACCCATTATACAAAAGGTACGCAGTCACCCTTGCGGGCTCCTACTTTTTGTATGCATGCGGTTTCAGGATCTATTTCACTCCCCTCCCGGGGTTCTTTTCGCCTTTCCCTCACGGTACTTGTTCGCTATCGGTCGATTACGAGTATTTAGCCTTGGAGGATGGTCCCCCCATATTCAGACAGGATTTCACGTGTCCCGCCCTACTCTATTCGTGCCTAGTTCCACAATCGACATTTCTCATACGGGGCTATCACCCGCTATGGCCGGACTTTCCATTCCGTTCTGATATGCCAACTGCTAAAACACGAGGGCTACTCCGATTTCGCTCGCCACTACTTTCGGAATCTCGGTTGATGTCTTTTCCTCGAGCTACTGAGATGTTTCAGTTCGCCCGGTTCGCCTCGCACACCTATGTATTCAGTGTGCGATACCTCTAAACGAGGTGGGTTTCCCCATTCGGAAATCTCCGGATCAAAGCTTATTTGCCAGCTCCCCGAAGCTTATCGCAGGCTATCACGTCCTTCGTCGCCTGTAATCGCCAAGGCATCCACCACATGCACTTAGTCACTTGACCCTATAACTTTGACATCCGCAGATGTCGTCAAGGACAGATGCTCGACAACTCGAGCATTCATTGAGTATCACGCGTTTTCGCCGTTCTTCAATTTCTTCTCTGAATTTCAGAGTTGAAGTCTGGTGACGCAATCAAATGTCGCTGGCGGCACGGTGCCGAGCGCCCCTTTACGAGCGCCAGCTTTCCGCCAGCAACGCTGATTCGACTCTACGAATTGTTAAAGAACAACAGCCGACTTTCAAAGTCGAGACTGGCAAACCACAGCGTCCATTCCTGACGCTGTGGTTTGCCACCCTGTGAAGTGATTGGTGGAGGATGACGGGATCGAACCGACGACCCCCTGCTTGCAAAGCAGGTGCTCTCCCAGCTGAGCTAATCCCCCAAGATCTTGTCGATCCTCGTGGTGGGTCTGGCTGGATTCGAACCAGCGACCCCCGCCTTATCAAGACGGTGCTCTAACCGACTGAGCTACAGACCCACGCATCTCTTGCGTGCCCCTGCATCGCGCCAACCGGCAAGGCCAGCTCGCCAGGCTCACGCGTTTTTCTCACTCACTGTTGTGTGTCTACAGCCGATAAGTGTGGGCGCGCTGAACTCGCTATTTGTGGACTCGACTCTCCCAAGCAACCGAAGCCACCTGGCGGTCTCGTCATTCTCTAGAAAGGAGGTGATCCAGCCGCACCTTCCGATACGGCTACCTTGTTACGACTTCACCCCAGTCACGAACCCTGCCGTGGTAATCGCCCTCCTTGCGGTTAGGCTAACTACTTCTGGCAGAACCCGCTCCCATGGTGTGACGGGCGGTGTGTACAAGACCCGGGAACGTATTCACCGCGGCAAGCTGATCCGCGATTACTAGCGATTCCGACTTCACGCAGTCGAGTTGCAGACTGCGATCCGGACTACGACCGGGTTTCTGGGATTAGCTCCCCCTCGCGGGTTGGCAGCCCTCTGTCCCGGCCATTGTATGACGTGTGTAGCCCTACCCATAAGGGCCATGATGACCTGACGTCATCCCCACCTTCCTCCGGTTTGTCACCGGCAGTCTCATTAGAGTGCCCTTTCGTAGCAACTAATGACAAGGGTTGCGCTCGTTGCGGGACTTAACCCAACATCTCACGACACGAGCTGACGACGGCCATGCAGCACCTGTGTCCAGGTTCTCTTTCGAGCACTCTCACATCTCTGCAAGATTCCTGGCATGTCAAGGGTAGGTAAGGTTTTTCGCGTTGCATCGAATTAAACCACATCATCCACCGCTTGTGCGGGTCCCCGTCAATTCCTTTGAGTTTCAACCTTGCGGCCGTACTCCCCAGGCGGTCAACTTCACGCGTTAGCTACGTTACTGAGAAGAAACCCTCCCAACAACCAGTTGACATCGTTTAGGGCGTGGACTACCAGGGTATCTAATCCTGTTTGCTCCCCACGCTTTCGTGCATGAGCGTCAGTACAGGCCCAGGGGATTGCCTTCGCCATCGGTGTTCCTCCGCATATCTACGCATTTCACTGCTACACGCGGAATTCCATCCCCCTCTGCCGTACTCTAGCCATGCAGTCACAAATGCAGTTCCCAGGTTGAGCCCGGGGATTTCACATCTGTCTTGCATAACCGCCTGCGCACGCTTTACGCCCAGTAATTCCGATTAACGCTTGCACCCTACGTATTACCGCGGCTGCTGGCACGTAGTTAGCCGGTGCTTATTCTTCAGGTACCGTCATGAACCCCCGGTATTAACAGGAGTCTTTTCTTCCCTGACAAAAGCGGTTTACAACCCGAAGGCCTTCTTCCCGCACGCGGCATGGCTGGATCAGGGTTGCCCCCATTGTCCAAAATTCCCCACTGCTGCCTCCCGTAGGAGTCTGGGCCGTGTCTCAGTCCCAGTGTGGCTGGTCGTCCTCTCAGACCAGCTACAGATCGTTGGCTTGGTGAGCCTTTACCCCACCAACTACCTAATCTGATATCGGCCGCTCCAACTGCGCGAGGTCTTGCGATCCCCCGCTTTCACCCTCAGGTCGTATGCGGTATTAGCTGCTCTTTCGAGCAGTTATCCCCCACAACTGGGCACGTTCCGATACATTACTCACCCGTTCGCCACTCGTCGCCAGGTTGCCCCGCGTTACCGTTCGACTTGCATGTGTAAGGCATGCCGCCAGCGTTCAATCTGAGCCAGGATCAAACTCTACAGTTCGATCTTGAATACTCAACGGAATCGAACAAAAACTACTTTCATAGCTTCATTCATTTCCGTGAGCGTCTAAAGATTTAACCTTCTCAGGTCGCTCGTTCAGACGCCCACGCTTATCGGCTGTAAATTCTTAAAGAACATCGAAGCCGCTTTCGCCAACTTCGTCGCGTCGCTGATTTGTCG
>NZ_FOZE01000001.1 GCF_900113225.1 Mitsuaria sp. PDC51
AAGCGCAGTAATGCGTTAAGCTAACCAGTACTAATTGCCCGTGCGGCTTGACCCTATAACTTTGACAGTCCCATCGACTTCAAAGACAGGTGTCACGCAGATCGAAACAACATCGATCAAAACCGTTCTTCAAGGCTGAAGACGCAATCAAATCAAAAGCTGATCTCGACTCTACCGAATTGGGCTTGCTGCCGCGTCTTCCCGACGAGCAGCAGCCAACCAGTCAAGCCTGATGACCATAGCGAGTCGGTCCCACCCCTTCCCATCCCGAACAGGACCGTGAAACGACTCAGCGCCGATGATAGTGCGGATTCCCGTGTGAAAGTAGGTCATCGTCAGGCTAATATCCGGCAAACCCCTCGATTGGAAACAGTCGAGGGGTTTTTTGCTTTTGGACGTAGCAAAGTTTCTGGCTGCTTTCGGCGCTCATGCCTTAGAGATTTGAAGCATCACTGAGCCGTTTGTGCTCGAAGCTCCGAGGATCTTTGCCGCGATCAACTGGTCCACCAGTTCATTGGACCAATGGAGCAGGTCCCGGTCGGGAAAGAATCGTCGCCAAGTACTCACAAAGATGGGCGTTGATACCAGCCAGGCGAGCAACGCGTCGCGGGTACTGTGAACCACCTCAAGCATATGAAACGCAGTGAGGGCCTTCACCGCGTGCACCGCGTGGCGATGAGGTTCCCGTCGAAAGTAGTCCAAGCGCTCGCGTGCAATTCCGATGGCCTTGGCGATGTCCGTAAATGGCGCCCCGTGACCGGGAATGATGATTTCGGGTTTCAACCGTTCGATGATGTCGAGTGTGGCAGCCACTTCCTCGAAAGCGTCTTCGCCATCGAGTTCCGGAAAGACAATTCCGAAGCCCCGTTCCCACAGCGCATCTGCGGACAGCAGCGTCCCGCTGGATGGTTCATACAGGATCACCGAATGCGGGTCGTGCCCCGGCGCGGCATGGACATGCCAATCCCTTCCTCCCTGACGAAGCACTTGGCCGGGCGTGAGCTTTCCCGCTGGCGTGAACCGATCGCAGCGCTGGCCGGTCGAGCGGTAACTCAGCGCCTCCTCGTCCCAGGTCGAGATCGCCGCGTATTCGCCCGGGGGAATGAGGATGGGACACCCATGCCGCTGCGCGATCAACGCATTCCCTCCGCAATGGTCGGAATGGAGATGCGTATTGACGATCAGGCGCAGCGACTCAGCCGGCAGCAAGCTGGCATCGAGTAAAGCGAGGGTCTGCTCTGCATGGCTGGCGTAGCCGGTGTCGACAAGGACTGCGCCCTCCTCCGGGGATGCGCCATGGAGCACGACGTTGTTGGACGAGAGCCAACCCCGCTCCAGGACGGAGACACCCGACGGCAACACGCAAGCGCCGCAGCCGTCACCGCGCGAGGCGCCCATCACTGCCGCAGTTCGCGTCGCAAGATCTTGCCGACGTTGGTCTTGGGCAGCTCATCGCGGAATTCGATGTACTTCGGCCGCTTGTAGCCCGTCAACTGCTTGTGGCAATAGGCGGCGAGGTCCTCCTCGGCGAGCGCCGGATCCTTCTTGATGACGAACAGCTTCACCGCCTCGCCGGAGTGCTGATCCGGAACGCCGATCGCCGCGCACTCGAGCACGCCGGGATGCAGGTTCACGACCTGTTCGATCTCGGTGGGATACACGTTGAAGCCGCTGACCAGGATCATGTCCTTCTTGCGATCCACGATGCGGGTGAATCCCTCCGCATCCATCACACCAATGTCCCCGGTCTTGAAGAATCCATCCGGTCCAATCGCCTGCGCGGTTTCTTCGGGACGATTCCAATAGCCAGCCATGACCTGCGGACCTCGGATGCAGATCTCGCCGCGCTCGCCGATCGGTAGATCCTTGCCGTTGTCGTCGCGGATTGCGATCTCGGTGTTGGGCACGGGCAAGCCGATCGATCCATTGAACTGGGCCAGGTCGAGGCGATTCACCGTCGCCACCGGAGAGGTCTCGGAAAGCCCATAGCCCTCGACGACAGGGCAGCCGGTAATGCGCGCCCATTTCTCCGCAGTGGCCTGCTGCACCGCCATGCCGCCGCCATTCGAGATCACCAGCTCGCTGAAATCGAGTTTGGCGAATGCGGGATCGTTGGCCAGCGCATTGAACAAGGTATTGACCGCGGGGAACATGTTCACGCGGTAATTGCGCAGCGTCGCGATGAGCCCCGGAATGTCGCGGGGATTCGGAATCAGCAGATTCATGATCCCCATCCGCGCGCCCAGCATGTAGCAGGCCGTGAGCGCGAAGATGTGATACAGCGGTAGCGCGCAGACGATGGTCAGGGGCTTGTCGCCGAGCTTGTTCAGCATCGGCGCGAACCAGGCTTCGCTCTGCAGGATGTTGGCGACGATGTTCCGGTGCAGCAGGGTCGCGCCCTTTGACAGGCCCGTCGTGCCGCCGGTGTATTGGAGGAAGGCGGGGTCGTCCGGGCCGACCTGCACCGGCTTCAGCGACATGGCCGCGCCCTGCGCCAGCGCCTGATTGAAGCGGGAGACGCTGCGCCCGCCGGTCAGCGGAAGGCGGAACTCCGGCACCATCTTTTTCACGTGCCGGACCGCGAAGTTGATCAGCGGGCCACGCCACCAGCCCAGCATGTCGCCCAGGCCGGTCAACACCACATGCTTCACCTGCGTGCGGTCGATCACCTCCGAGAGCGTCTTGGCAAAGTTCTCGAGCACGATGATCGCTTCGGCGCCGGAGTCCTTGAGCTGGTGTTCCAGCTCGCGCGGCGTGTACAGCGGGTTCACGTTCACCACGACGAAGCCGGCCCGCAGGATGGCGGCGATGGTCACCATGTACTGCAGGACGTTGGGCATCATGATCGCCACGCGCGCACCGCGGACCAGGCCGCGCTGCTGCAGCCAGGCGCCCAGCGCCGCGGACAGCTCGTCGACCTGCGCGAAGCTCAGGCGCTGGTCCATGCAGGCGGCCGCGTCGCGGCGCGCATGCTTGCGGAATGCCTCCTCGAGCAGGGCCACCAACGAGGGATAGACGTCGACCTGGATCTCCGCGGGGACGCCCGGTGGGTAGTTCTTCAGCCAGGGCTTCGCGGCCGGTGGGGCGGTCGCCAGCGTCGCGGCGGTCGGTGCGGTGGTTGCAGTCATGTCTCCTCGTCGCGTTCTTGATGTGTCGGAGGGGCGCGCCCCTGAGGAACTGTCCATGCTGGCTGCTGGCGCGAAGGCGTCGTAGCGGGGATGCCCTAGGCCACCTCGTCACGTGAGGGACAACCGGTCGCCATTCCTTGGCCAGGCATGTCCATGCGCAGAGTTTTCCGAAGCGACGCCCTGGTCCAGCCCGCGCCTACACTCGTCGTTTTGATCGGGAGCCCGGATGAACGGCAGGCTGCAGCGCCTCACCTCGTTGTTTCGTTGGATCGTTGGACCGCTGTTGAGCCTGTGGGCCGGCAGTCACTGGGGGCCTTGGGTAGGGCTGGCGCTGCTCGCGCTTTTCGTGGCGGGGCCGCCCTTGGCGATGCTCCCCCACTTCCTGGTGTTGCGCTTCGTCCCGCCCGCGCCGGGGCTGCCGACCGCGCCGCTGGGCGACCTGCTACAGGCCTGGTGGCGCGAGGTTGTCGTGGTCACGAGGGTGTTCAATTGGCAGCAGCCCTGGGCCGAACATCGCGAGCCGGACTTCCTGCCGCCGCCAGCGCAGGCGCGCGGCCGCCGCGGCGTCGTGTTCCTGCACGGCTACAGCTGCAATCGCGGCCTGTGGAACGGATGGATGAAGGCCCTGCGGGCGCGCGGGACGCCGTTCATCGCGCTCACCCAGGAGCCGGCCTTCGGTTCGATCGACCGCTACGCGCCGCAGGTCGACGCCGCCATGCGCGCGCTCCATGACCGGACCGGCCTGGCGCCGCTCATCGTTGCCCACAGCATGGGGGGATTGAGCGCGCGCGCCTGGTGGCACAGCCAGGGCCACCCCTTCGACCGTATCCATCGCATCCTGACGCTGGGCACGCCGCATCACGGCACGCTGCTGGCGAAGCTGGGCACCACCGAGAACGCCCGCCAGATGCGCGGCGATTCGGAATGGCTGAACGAGCTCGCGCGCCAGGAGCCGCCGCAGGTCGCGAGCCATTTCGATTGCCTCTACGGCCATTGCGACCAGATCGTCTTCCCGGCGGAGACGGCGGTGCTGCCCGGGGCTCGCGTGTTGCACCTGCCGGCGCGTGGCCACCTGCAGCTCGTGTTCGAGCCGCAGGCCTTCGAGCGGGCGCTGGCCCTGCTCGATGAGCCGGCCCAAATGAACACCGCCCAGCGGGTGAGCCGGGCGGGTTGAATCAGGATCGCGTCAGTGGGAAGTCAGCGCGGCGAGGCCGGCCGACATCCCGGACCATCAAGCGTCCGCCTTGAGCACGCCACGGCGGATCTGGTCGAGTTCGATGCTTTCGAACAGGGCCTTGAAGTTGCCCTCGCCGAAGCCTTCGTTGCCCTTGCGCTGGATGATCTCGAAGAAGATCGGGCCGATCACTTCCTTGGTGAAGATCTGCAGCAGCAGCTCGTGCGGCGCGCCCTGGTGCGCGGCGCCGTCGATCAGGATGCGCAGGCGGCGCAGTTCGTCCAGGTCCTCGTTGTGCTCGGGCAGGCGCTTGGTCACCAGGTCGTAGTAGGTGTCGATCGTGTCCTGGAAGACCACGCCGGTGCCCTTCATGCCTTCGACGGTGCGATAGATGTCGTCGGTTCCCAGCGCCACGTGCTGGATGCCCTCGCCGTGGTACAGGTCCAGGTATTCGGCGATCTGGCTCTTGTCGTCGCTGCTCTCGTTGATCGGGATGCGGATCTTCCCGCAGGGGCTGGTCATCGCCTTGGACTTCAGGCCGGTGAGCTTGCCCTCGATGTCGAAGTAGCGGACCTCGCGGAAGTTGAACAGGCGCTCGTAGAACTCGGCCCATTCCTTCATCCGTCCGCGGAACACGTTGTGGGTCAGGTGATCGATGTAGGTCAGGCCATGACCCTTGGGCGTGGACTGCACCGGCTTGCCCTCGGCATCGAGCAGCGGCACGAAATCGACGTCGTAGATGCTGATGTTGCCAATCTCGCCGGGCGCCGCGCCGTTCTTGCCTTGCCAGCGGTCGACGAAGTAGATCAGCGAGTCGCCGATGCCCTTGATCGCCGGGATGTTCAGCTCCATCGGGCCGGCCTTGTTGTCGAAGCCCCAGGCGCCGAGCTCCAGCGCGCGGCGGTAGGCGAAGGCCGCATCCTTGACGCGGAACGCGATCGCGCAGATCGACGGTCCATGCAGGCGCGCGAAGCGCTGGGCGAAGGCGTCCTTCTCGGCGTTGATGATGAAGTTGACGTCGCCCTGGCGGTACAGCGTCACATCCTTGTGGCGATGGCGGGCGACGGCGACGAAGCCCATCGAGGTGAACAGCGCGCCCAGCGCCGCGGGATCGGGCGCGGCGAACTCGATGAACTCGAAGCCGTCGGTGCCCATCGGGTTGTCCCAGGGGGTGAATGCCATGCTTGTCTCCGCTACCCCGTCAAGGGGATCTGGTCAGGAATGCGATGGCGTCACTGTAGGGGGAGGGGGGCGCAGGATTTTTGCGATCCAAGGCGCCCGAAAGAGGGATGGCGCAGGAATCCTGCAAGAATCACGGGATGGACAAGCAGATCGAGCTCGATGCGATCGACCGACGCATCCTCCACGCCCTCCAAGCCGACGGCCGCATGACCTACGACGCGCTGGCGGCGCAGGTGAACCTGTCCTCGTCGGCGGTGCTGCGGCGGGTGAGGCGGCTCGAGGAAGGCGGCGTGATCACCGCCTACGTGGCGCTGGTGAGCCCGGAGCGGGTGGGCCTCGGCCTGACGGCCTACATCAACGTGCGCCTGGAGAAGCACACCGAAAGCCACAAGCGCACGCCGATGGACCTGTTCCGCGCGGCGGTCCAGACCTGGCCCGAAGTGGTGGAATGCGCCGCCCTGACGGGGGAGATGGACTACCTGCTGCGGGTGCTGGTCGAGGACATGAGCCATTACGCCCGCTTCATCAGCGACACGCTGCTGCGCCACCCGAGCGTGCAGGACTGCAAGACCAGCTTCGTGCTGGACCGGCTGAAGGACACGACGGCGCTGCCGGTCTGAAGGTAGCAGCGGCGCTCAGCGCCGTTCCAGCACCACCGCGAGCTCGAACCAGCCCCGCTCGTGCGGGCGCTGCGTGTAGGGCGGCGCCGGCCATTTCCACAAGGCCTGCGGGAACAGCGCCCGCATCGCATTGATGTCGCAGTGGTAGGGCGGGCCGATGACCTGGCCGTGCTCGGACTCGTCGCGGCGCGCCTGCATGAACAGGGCGAGCAGTCGGCCGCCGGGTTTGAGCCAGCGCTGCAGCTGCTCGGCATAACCGGTCCACTGGTCGGGATGCAGCGCGCAGAGGCAGGTCTGCTCGTAGATCAGGTCCACCGGATGATCGGGCCGCCAGGCCAGCACATCGGCCTGCTCGACACGCCCCGGCACACCGGCCTCCTTGAGCGCGGCCCGGGCGATTTCCACCGCCGCCGGCGTGTAGTCCAGCCCGATCACGTCCAATCCCGCGCGGGCCAGCACCGACAGCTCGTGGCCGCGACCACAGCCCGGCACGACGATGCGGGCGCCGGTGGGCAACAGCCCGTCCGCCAACCACGCGGCCAGCTGGGGATGCGGCGCGCCGCGGTCCCAGCCGGTCTGCCCGGTCTCGAAGCGTTGTTGCCAGAACTCGCGGTCGGGGCCGGCCATGGTGTCTCCTCGCGTCGGTCGCATGCTGTCGGAGCGCGCAGCGTAACGCCGATGCGGCGCCGATGCAGCGCCCATGCGATGGCGTCGCGGCGATCCGCCGCCGCACCGCGGTTCAGAGCACCCCGTCGACCTCGTGGACCAGCTTGAGCGTGTGGGCGGGCGAGAGGTTCATCAGCGCGCCGATCTCGATCAGGTCGTCGGGCACGGCGGGGTTCTCCCAGCTCTGGGCGGTATGCCGCGCCAGCCGCACTGCCAGCGTCACGCTGCGGACCTGCGGATCGTTGGCCTTCTTGTCGTCGACGATGTGGGCGAGCAGCTCCGGCAGGTGCCAGCTGCGCATCAGCGCCTGTTCCAGGTCGCCGAGCTCGATGTTGAGCACCGCGCGCTGCGCCGCGACGCTGCGCAGCGCCGGATCGGCCTGCTGGCGGCGCTGGATCTCGAGCGCGAGGTCGGGGGCCTCGCACCACAGCAGCATCTCGGAGAAATCGTGCAGCAGCGCGGCGCTGTGGATGACCGCGGCATCGGGATCCGCGCGGTGCGCCGCGAAGCCCAGCGCGAAGCGCGCGGCGCGCTCGGCGCGGTGCAGCACCCGCTGCACGCCGGCCAGCGCGTCCGGGCGCGAGGCCAGCCGCTGCTCGACCGTCGGCTGCGCGCCGAAGGCCTTGAAGAAGGGAGTGATGCCCATCAGCACCAGCGCGGCGGTGACCGTCTCGGTGTCGGTCAGCAGCCGGCTGGAGCGCTGCGACGCGGCATGCGCCAGCAGCTTGAGCGTCATCAGCGGATCCTTGCTCAGGATCTCGCCGAGCAGGTGCGCGTCGACCGCGTCCTCATTGGCACGCCAGATCTCCAGTTGCTCGGCCGTGCTGGCCAGCACCGGGATCTCCATGCCGCGCAGGTGCGCCGTCCACGCCGCCAGGTCCGGCAAGGGCCGGGTCAGCGGCTGGAACGGCGGGGGAACCGGCGGATTCCCCGCTCCGCTCCCGGACGGGGCAGAGGCAGCGGGCGGAACGCTCTGGGTCATGAAGCGAGGTCGCCGCGCGGGCGGCGATACACGGTGATCGTTCATCGTATATCGGCTCGGCGCCCGCGAGCTTGATCCCCACCGCGGCCACGGCGACCGCGAGCCAGACCGGCATCACAGCCGTTGCACACCCGCGAGGGTGCCCTGCAGTTGGCCGTCGACGTAGAGCCGGCCGGCGCCGTCGGCGTCGCCGTGGAACTCCAGCCCGGTGGCCGGTTCATCGCGGCGGGGCGCCGGAGCGACCTGCCACGCCCAGCTGATCAGGCGCCCGCCGGCGCCCAGCAGCAGGATCGCCAGCCAGCCCCGCAGGGTCTGCTGGCGGGCCAGGCCATGCATGCGGCCCGGCATCAAGGTGATCTCTTGCATGTCTTGTCTCCCTGGGCGGCCTGCGCCGGACCGGGAAGACGTCCCGATCCGTCGGAGGCGGCCCGTTCAAGGGCTGAAGTCGTCGTGCCGCTGAAGCGCGCGCTTCAGGGCTTGCTGTTCCTGCTGGCGTCGACCGCCGGCGGTGGGGCCGTGACGGCCCGCTGAACGGCCGTGGCTCAGGGCCACGAAGGGATTGCGCGGCTTGCGCGGTGTCATTGCGAGACGCGGACGGGGAGTGATGAACTGGGCCATGGCAGCCTCCTGTGATGACGGACGGGACGGAAGGGAAAGGGGAGCGCCTCGGTCCCGGGACGGGCGCCAATTGCGCGGCCGTTGCGGCGGGGGCTCCAAAGTTGCGCAGATGATAAACATCTGATTATCAAGCGCAAGCGGTTTTTATCTGGCGTTGTCCCTCGGCGACGGGACGACGCCGCGCCGGGAGCCAGCGCCTCGGCGGCGGGGCGGCAGCGGTTACGCGCGCAGGCGCACACCTCCGGCACGCCGAGGGCCGAGGACCAGGCGGGACGGAAGGCGGAACGGAAGGGGCGAGGGACGTCGAAAGGATTGCCGGCGCGACGCCGCCGGGCGCGCGCTCAGCGCTTCTTCGGCTTCAGCGGCGCGATGCTCTGCTGCAGCTTGCGCCAGTCGTCGACGTCGGAGGTCGCCGGCGCGGCTGCCCGCGGTGCGGGCGCGGGCAGCGCATTTGGAGCGGGTGGGGTCAGCACCTCGCCCAGCAGGTCGAGCAGCCGGGTGCGGGCTCGCTGCGGATGGCGGCGGTAGTAGGTCAGCACCAGGCCGACGATGAAGCGCTCGTCATCGTCCTGCGGCAGGCTGGGGGAGTTGTCCGCCGCGGCCGGCCGGTGCGCGCTTGATAAAGCCCCGTTGCTCTGGGAGATACCGCTCGGGCCCGCGGCGGCGGTGTCCAGCGCCCCGTGTTCCTGGTCCATCCAGCCGTTGGGCTTGTGGCTGAGCTGCTCGAACTGGCGGGCCAGCCGCTCGCCGATCTGGCGCGAACGGCTCTTGATCTGGCTCCAGTAGCTGGGCTGGATCTGCAGGCGCTCGGCAAAGCGGCGCTCCAGGCCGCGCAGGGCGGCGGCATCGGGATGCTTGATCGTCGCGGCGACGAACTCGTCGAACAAGCGCATCGCGTTGTCCAGGCGGATCTGCGCGACATCGCGGGGGGCGGAACACATCCCGCAATGATAAAGCTTCGTTCACAAACGCCTGGCCCGCCCCCTCCGGCCGGCCCCCGCGTCGCAGGGGGTGGCGCTCCGACGATCCCCGGCGGACGGGGGACTACTCCTCGTCCTTCAGGTGGTAGCCGGCCGCCAACTGGGCCTGCGTGTTGGGGGGCACCGGCTCGTAATGGGACAGCACCATCGTGTAGCGCCCCTGCCCGCTGGTCATCGCATTGAGGCGGTTCTGGTAGGCGCTGAGCTCCGCCAGCGGCGCCAGTCCCTCGACGCCGATCTGCCCCGGCACGCTGGCGCGGGTGCCCAGCACCTGGCCCCGCCGGGACGCCAGGTCACCGGTGATGTCGCCAGTGGCGTGTTCCGGGGCGCTGATCTCGACCTGCACGATCGGCTCCAGCACCACCGGGCGCGCCTCGCGCACCGCGGCGATCAGCGCCTTCTTGCCGGCGGTGATGAAGGCGATTTCCTTGGAGTCCACCGAATGGTGTTTCCCGTCGAAGACCGTCACGCGCAGGTCCACCACCGGGTAGCCGGCCACCACCCCCTGGGCGAGGGCCTGGCGCACCCCCTTCTCGACGGCCGGCATGAACTGGCCGGGGATGGTGCCGCCCTTGACCTCGTCGCGGAACTCAAAGCCGGCGCCGCGCGCCAGCGGCTCGATGCGCAGCCAGACTTCGCCGAACTGGCCCGCGCCGCCGGTCTGCTTCTTGTGCCGGTAATGCCCCTCCGCCTTGGCCGAGATCGTTTCCCGGTAGGCGATCCGCGGCGGCTGGGTCTGGACGTCGAACTTGTAGATCTCCTTGAGCCGCTCCAGCAGCACGCGCAGATGGAGTTCCCCCAGCCCGTAGACCAGCGTCTCGCCGCCCTGCGCGCCCAGGCCGTCCTGGTCGCCGCCGCGTTCCAGGCGCAGGCAGGGGTCCTCCTCGACCAGGCGCGTCAGCACCTCCCACAGCCGCTGCTCGTCCCCATGGCGGCTGGGCCGGATCGCGATGCCATGCACCGGCGTCGGCAGCGCCACCGGCGCCAGGTGCAGGTGCTCGTCCTCCGGCGCGTCGTGCAGCACCGCGTCGTAATGCAGCTCCTCGAGCTTGGCCAGCGCGCACAGGTCGCCGGGCAGCGCCTGCTCGATCTCCACATGCTCCTTGCCCTGGAGCATGAACAGATGCGCCACCCGCACCGCCTTGCGCGCATGCCCGACGTAGAGCTGGGCGTTCCTGCGCAGCGTGCCCTGATGGACGCGCAGCATCGCCAGCTTGCCGAGGTAGGGGTCGGACTGGATCTTGAAGACGTGCGCCACCACGTGCCGGGCCGGATCCATGGTGATGACCAGCGGCTCGGCCTCCTCCCCCTCGCGGCGCAGGAACTGCGGCGGATTGGCCTCGTAGGGGTTGGGCAGCAGCTTCTCGATGACGTCGAGCAACTCCGCCACGCCGGCGCCCGTGCGAGCGGAGACGAAGCACACGGGGATCAGGTGGCCCTCGCGGAAGGCCTGCTCCAGCGGCGCGTGGAGCTCTGTCGCCGGCACGTCGCCGTCATTGAGGTAGCGGTCGACGAAGTCCGGATCGACCTCCACCACCTGCTCCACCAGCGCCCGGTGGGCGGCCTCGACGGAGCCGAAGTCGCTGTCGCCGCTGCAGCCGAAGAAGCAGTCCTGGACGCGCGTGCCGCCCGCGGCCGGCAGGTTCAGCGGCAGGCATTCGCGCCCGAAGGCCTCCTGCAACTGGCCCAGCAGCGCCTGCGCGTCGACGCCGGGCGCGTCGATCCTGTTGACGACGATGAGCCGCGTGAGCCCGCGGCCGGCGGCGGCCTCCATCATCCGCTTGACCATCAGCTCCAGGCCGTTCTGGGCGTTGACGACGATCGCCACCGACTCGACCGCCTCCAGCGCGGGCAGCGCCTGGCCGATGAAGTCGGGCGCGCCCGGGGTGTCGAGCAGGTGGACGCGCAGGCCGTTGTGCAGCAGGTGCATCTGGGCCGCCTGCAGCGAGTGCTGCATCCGTTTCTCCAGCGGGTCGTGGTCGCTGACGGTGCTGCCTTTCTCGATGCTGCCGGCGCTCTTGATCGCGCCGGCCTTCAGCAGCAGGGCCTCGGCCAGCGAGGTCTTGCCGGCGCCGGCCGGGCCGGCCAGCGCCAGGGTGCGGATCGCCGCGATGCCGGGATGCTGGGGCACCGCGGCGCTGCCTGGGCTGCCGGCGGGGGCGCCTTCCAAGTCAGGGGTGGGACTGGGGCACATGGCTCGCTCCTCTCGGGAAGAGTTGGACGTGGGTCTGGAGCCGGATTGCGGCCAGCGTAGAGGAAGCGCCGGGCCCGCACAAGGCCAGGGCCATCCGGGCCTCGGGGCGCAGGACGCGGCGGGAGCACGCCGATTGCCCCGCGCGCAGGTCGACATCGACATCGACATCGACATCGACGACGGCGGGGCCGATGCGCGCGCCCGGTCGCACCGACGCGCGGGACGCCTAGACTCCCGGACTTCACGGCATCGTGACGCGGCCGCCGGGGCCGCGGCCTTTCACCCGGATCAGGAGAGCGGACATGAGCGTGGCGGAATGGATGTCGACCTTGGCCGTCGCCGCGGCGGCGGTGGCCTGCGGCGGTGGCGGCAGCGGCGGTGAAGACACCGCCGTGCCGTCGCAGCCCGGCGGCGGTGCCGCGGCGCCGACGCTGCAGACGCTCAACAGCGGGCTGGACCGCCCCTGGGGCCTGGCGCAACTGCCGGACGGCCGGCTGCTGGTGACGCAGAAGGGCGGCGCGATCGTGCGGCTGTCCGCGGCCGGCCGGACGGAGGCCACGCTCTCCGGCGTGCCCCCGGTGCTGGACAGCGGCCAGGGCGGCCTGCTGGGCATCGCGATCGATCCGGACTTCGGGACCGCCGGCAGCAACTGGGTCTACTTCGCCTACGCGGAGGCCGGCAGCGGCAGCGAAGCCGGCAAGGCCGGCACGACCGTGGCGCGGGGCCGGCTCGAGGGCGACGCGTTGACCGGCGTGCAGGTGATCTTCCGGCAGTCGCCGAAGGTCGACGGCAGCGGGCATTACGGCTCGCGCCTGGTCTTCGCGCGCGACAAGACGCTCTACATCACCACCGGCGAGCGCATGAAGGGCAGCCCGTCGCAGGACCTGCAGCAGACGCTGGGCAAGGTGATCCGCGTGAACCGCGATGGCGGCATCCCGTCGGACAACCCGAGCTTCGCCGGCGGCGCGCGGCCCGGCATCTGGAGCTACGGCCATCGCAACATCCAGGGCGCGGTGCTGCATCCGCAGACCGGCGAGCTGTGGATCACCGAGCACGGCCCGCAGGGCGGCGACGAGCTCAACATCGCGCGCGCCGGCAAGAACTACGGCTGGCCGGTCAAGAGCTACGGCTGCCCGTACGGCTCGCCGGTGGGCGATGCCTGCCGCATCGGCGGCGGCACGCACGCCCCCACCTACGTCGAACCGCTGACGACCTGGACGCCGATCTCGGTCGCGCCGGCCGGCCTGGTGTTCTACACCGGCAGCATGTTCCCGGAATGGCGCGGGCAGCTGATCTCGGGATCGCTGGCGGGTACGGCGCTGTGGCGCATCGCGATCAACGGCGAGACCGTGACGGCCAAGGAAAAGATGTTCGGCGACCTGGGCGAGCGCTTCCGCGACCTGATCCAGGCGAGCGACGGCGCGCTGCTCATCGTCACCGACGGCGGCAAGCTGATGCGGCTGTCGCGCTGACCGCTGACGCGCATCGCGTCAGGGCAGGCGCTTCCAGTAGAGCGCGGTGCCGCGCAGCTCGCCCTGCGGGCTGGTGGCGAAGTCCGGGATCTCGCCGGCACGCTGGAAGCCCTGCGCGCGATAGAAGGTCTCGGCCGGCGAGTCGACCTCGGTGTCGAGCACCAGCAGCCGCAGACCCTCGTCCCGCGCGACGCGCTCCAGCGCGGCCATCAACTGCGCCGCCACGCCCCGCCGGCGTGCGTCGCGATGCACCATCAGCTTCTGCACCTCGGCGCGATGGCGCCCGTTGGGCTTGCCGCAGATCGACAGCTGCACCGTGCCGAGCGCCCGGTCGCCATCGCGGCAGACCCACAGGCGGTGCCGCGGGCCGAGCTGGTCGAAGACGCCCTCCCAGTACTCGCGCATCTGCGCCTCGTCGATGTCCTCGAGGAAACCGAGCGAGCCGCCGCCGTCGATGACGTCGAAGAACAGCTCGCCGAGCGCGGGCATCCAGTCGCGGTCGGTGCCGCGGAGGTAGATCAGTTCCATGGGGATTCCTGGTGGAGCGGGGAGGAGGCGGTCGCCGCGGCGACGCGCAGGGGCTTGCCCAGGCACACCGCGTCGGGGCGATCGACGTAGGCGCCATAGCGGGGGATCTCGGAATAGCCATGGCGCCGGTAGAAGCGCAGCGCGCGTTCGTTGACGCGGCGCGTCTCCAGCCACAGCGCGCGGTAGCCCATGGCGATCGCCTCGCGCTCCAGCGCCGCCAGCAGCGCGGCGCCGACGCCGCGCGTGCCGTCGCGCGCGAACATCCGCTTGAGTTCCGCCACCGGCGCTTCGCCGGCCTGCGCGAGCGGCCGGACCGCGCCGCAGCCAAGCAGCGCGCCGCCGTCGCCGCGAGCCACCAGGAACACCGAGCGCCCCTTGGGCATCGAGGCGGCCTCGAAGCGGCTCGCGCCGGAATCACCGCTGAGCGATGCCAACCGTTGGTTGAGCTGGTGCATCAGCAGTGCCGCGTCGGGGTGGTCGACCGACACGGCCTCCAGGGTAATGGCGATGCAAGGTGCGGCGGGTTGGCCAATCGCAGGTGTTTGTGGCATTGTTCAGGCTTCGTTTGAACCAATGATCAAATCCTAACCAATGGTCAGTAAATCGACAAGCGGCGGTCGAGCGCCCCTGCCGGATCCGCGCCCGAGCGGTCCGAAGGGCCTGCACCCCACCGCGGGCGTCGTGCAGGCCGGCCCGGCGGGCGCGGCCGACGCGCGTCCGGCCGCCAAGCCGCAACCGCGCATGCGGCAGAAGGTGGCCAAGCCGGAAGGGCCGCTCAAGCGACAGGCGCAGCGCAAGGCGATGAGCGATGCAGGCGCCGAGGGCGCGAACGCGCTGGCGCCGTCAGACGAGGCGGGGCTGCCGCCGACAGCGTCGCAGCAGCGTCGCGCGGCGCACAAGCAGGCGCTGGAAGCCGGCATCCTGGCCGCCGCGCGGGAGCTGTTCGCCGAGCGCGGCGCCGAGGCGCTGACGCTGCGCGAGGTGGGCGCGGCGGTCGGGTACTCGCACGCGACGCTCTACAGCTTCTTCCACGACAAGGGCGAGCTGCTCGCGCGGCTCGCGCAGGACAGCCTGCAGGCGGTGCTGACGCGGTTGCAGGGCGCGGTCGACGGCGCGGCGCCCGGCGGCGAGGCGGCCGCGGTGGCGCGGGCCTTCGTCTCCTGGGGCCTGCAGCATCCGCACGACTACCGGCTGCTGATGCTCGACACGCCGGTCGCGTTGCGCGAGGCGCTGATCACGGGCCTGGACGCGTTGATCGCGCCGGCCGCCTTGCCCGCCGCGCGCGCCGCCGCGCTGTGGTCGGGCCTGCACGGGCTGGTGATGCTGGAGCAGGACGGGCTGGCGCTCGGCGGCGCGGTCTCGCGGGCGAAGCGGGTGGAGGCGCTGCTGGCCGGGCTGGTCGGCGCCGGGTGAGGCGCGCCGACCGTCGTCCAGGCGCGGGCTCGGACCGGGCGCGGGCTCAGACCAGGTGCGGCAGGCGCTTGTAGTACAGCACCGCGGTCTGCAGCTGGCCTTCGGCGCCATGGCAGTGGTCCGGGATCTGGCCGGCACGTTGCCAGCCGAGGTGCGCGAAGACCGCCTCGGCCTGCGAATCGGCGCAGGTCTCGAGCTGCAGCAGGAAGCGCCCCTGCGTCGCCGCCGCGCATTCCAGCCGCGACATCAACTGACCCGCCACGCCGCGGCTGCGTTCCTCGCTATGCACCATCAGCCGCTGGACCTCCCCGCGGTGGTGCGCGTTCGCCAGCGGGCACAGCGAGAGCTGGACCGCGCCCAGCAGCCGGCCGGGACCTTCGGACTCGCAGGCGATCCACAGCATGTGGTGCTGGCCCAGTCGCGCGAAGACGCCATGCCAGTAGTCCAGCGCCTGGTAGCGCGACAGCGGCGCCAGGAAACCCAGCGTCGCGCCGAGATGGACGTTGTCGATCAGCAGGTGGGTCAGCGCGGGCAGCCATTGCAGGTCGCGGGACGACAGCTTGAGGATCTCGATCGGCGCCCGCTCCAGTCGTGGCAAGGCGGCGGTATCGCTGGCCTGTGGATGGAGGGCGCGCGCGGCTCGGGGGTGAACGGCCGTGGGGCTGAGGGCGACGTGCATGGGCGGGAACTCCAGGTGGGACTGCGGCTGCCCGACCGATCTCGTGAATCGCGGCCAGGACCTGGAAAACCCTGACGCAAACGTCATGCCAGCTCGGCGCGAGGCCGCATCGCGCGGGCGATTGCCGCGCGGTGACGGCTCAGGCTCCGGCTCAGGCGGGCACCGCCACGCTGAGTTCCGCCTCGAGCCCCGGCTCGGCGCACAGGCGGCCCTTGCCCTGGCGCTTGGCGGCATACAGCGCGGCCTCGGCGCGGTGCAGCAGGTCCTCGATGTTGCGGTCGCCGTTGCGCAGCTTGGCCCAGCCGGCCGAATAACCGAGCGTGAAACCGAGCTCGCGCGGCGCCAACTCCAGCAGCGCCTCGCGGACGCGGCGGTCGAGCGCCGGTGGCCCGACCAGGTCCGAGCGCGCCATCATCACCGCGAAGCGCTGGCCATCGATGCGCGCGATGACGTCGCCCAGGCGCTTCTGCTCGTCCAGGCAGCGGGCAAACAGCGCGATCGCCTGGTCGCCCTTGAGCTCGCCGTGGGTGGCGTTGATCGCCTTGCAGCCGTCCAGGTCCATGACCAGCAGCATCAGCGGCTCGCTGTAGCGACGCGCCATCGAGATCATGTCCACCGAGCGTTGCTGGAACGCACGCCGGTTGGCCAGCCCGGTGGCGGCGTCGACCTGGGAGAGGCGGCGCAGCTCGACCTCGCTCTCGCCGCGCCAGGCCACCAGGATCGCGATCGCGGCGGCCAGCACGCAGACGTTGGCCACGACGGCGAAGGCCATGTTGAGCGGATGCGGCGCGTCGAAGCGCGGCAGGTTGCCGGTGTCGAAGCCGGCCAGGTAGGCGCGGGCCAGGTTGAGCAGCGCCAGCAGGCCCAGGCTGACGGTGAACAGCAGGCGCCAGCGCAGGTGGCCGACGGGGCCGCGCTTGACCGGCTGCATCAGGCTGACGCAGAACGCCAGCATCTGCAGGCCGATGCAGCCGTTGGACCAGGCCAGGCGCAGCGCGTAGTTGTCCCAGCCGGCGCCGTAGCCGACCATGACCAGCACCGGCATGCCGTACTGGAAGAAGCGGCCGAGCCGCCCGGGCAGCCAGCGGTCGGCGGCCATCCACAGCAGCGTCACGCTGGCGCTGAGCAGGCCCAGCGCCACGGTCGCGGCCAGGCGCGAGCCTTCGGGCGGCAGCAGCAGCAGGGCCCAGCCGGCGGCCTGGGCAGCGGCGCCGAGTTGCGCGCGGCGGGCGGCGATGCTGTCGCACCAGCCCAGCAGCAAGGGCAGCAGCAGCGCCAGCGCCAGGGACTGGATCAGCATCAGGCTGAACAGCGTCGGGACGTCGAAACGCATACGCGCGGCACCCGCCGGCGAGGCGGGCGTGAGCTGGTCATGACCGGCGATTGTGGCCCCGATGCGGCCGCGCACGTAAAGTCGCGGCCCCATGAGCCTGACGACCACCCTCCCGTCCGCCCCGGCTCGCCTGCCGGGCGTGCCGTTCGCCTTCGCCGGCGGATATGGACCGCACTGCGGCGGCGTTCACGCGCTGGTGCGGGAGAACGGTGGTCGCGTGTGGGCGCGGCTTGCTGCGCCGCTCGAAGGCAGCCCGACCTGGCTCCATCTGGCCGAGGGCGGACGGCGGCTGCACGCGCTGCTCGAGGACAGTCACGAGCTCGCGAGCTTCGCGGTCGATCCCGACGACGGGGCGCTCACGCTGATGTCGCGGGTCGCGACGGGCGGCACGCTGCCGGTGCATCTCGCCTTCGACGACAACGCCGGCCGCGCGCGCGAGGCATGGATCGCGCATTACGGCGATGGCAGCGTGCGGCGCGCCGTGGTGGAGAGCGACGGTGCGCTGCGTGCGCCCGATCGGTCGATCGCTCCCAGGCCCGGCGCCGAGCCGCATGCGCACATGGTGCGCCGGCATCCGCGCTGGCCGCTGATGCTGGCCACCGACCTGGGCCACGACCTGCTGCGCGTGTGGCGCGTCGATGAAGGCGGGGAGATGCCGATCGAGCTGGAGGGCCTGTCGCTGCCGCCGGGCAGCGGGCCGCGCCACCTCGTCTTCCACCCGACGGATGCGGGGCAGCTCTACCTGCTCAACGAGGCCGCGAATGCGCTCGACTGGCTGGGCCTGGACGCCGCGGGGCGCTTGACCCATCGGCTGCGCATCAGCAGCCTGCCGGCGGGTTTCGAAGGGCTGAGCTACGCATCGGACCTGCTCGTCACGCCCGACGGGCGCCGGCTCTTCGCGCTGAACCGGCTGCATGACGCCATCGCCGTCTTCGACCTGGATGCGGACGGCCGCCCGTCCTGGCGCGGCGAAGTCTGGGCCCAGGGCAGCTACCCGCGCAGTGCGACGCTGAGCCCGGACGGCCACGAGCTCTGGGTCAGCCTGCAGCGCAGTCATCAGCTCAGCGTGTTCCGGCTCGACGGCGAGGCGCTGCCGCGCTTCGACGGCCGCTTCATCGCCATGCCGGGCGCGGCCTGCGTGGTGTTCCGCTGATGCTCGACCTGATCAGCCGAACTGCCGCCGGTAGCGCGAAGGCGCGGGCAGTCCCAGCAAGCGGAAGTGCCGCCGCATCGACTCCGGCGAGCCCAGCCCCGAGAGATCGGCCACCGCCTCCACGTCCAGCGACTCGCGGGTCTCGAGCAGCTCCTTCGCGATGGCGACACGCTCGCGCGTCAGCCATTCGAGCGGTGCCAGGCCCGTGGCCGCCTTGAATCGGCGCTGCAGGGTGCGCGCGCTCATCGCGGCGCGATCAGCCATCGACGCGACCGTGTGGACCTCGCGCGGATGCGCGCGCAACCAGTCCTGCAGCACGGCGATGGGGCTGGATTCGTCGCTGGGCATCGGCCTGGGCACGAACTGCGCCTGGCCGCCCTCGCGATGCGGCGACATCACCAGCCGCTGCGCCACCGCGTTGGCGATGCGCGCGCCGTGGTCGCGCCGCACCAGGTGCATCAGCATGTCCAGCCCGGCCGCCGAGCCGGCCGAGGTGATCACCTGGCCCTCGTCGACGTAGAGCGCGCCGGGATCGACCTCGATGCGGGGGAACTCACGGGCGAGGCGCTCGGCATAACGCCAGTGGGTGGTCGCGCGCCGGCCGTCGAGCAGCCCCGCATGCGCGAGCACGAAGACGCCGGAGCAGATCGTGCACAGCCGCGCGCCGCGCGCATGGGCGGTGCGCACCGCCTTCAGCAGCGGCTCGGGCGGCCGCTCGGCGGCATCGCGCCAGCCGGGGATGACGACGATGTCGGCGCGACGCAGCATCGCCAGCGTGTGGGGCGCCTCGACGCGCACGCCGCCGGTGCCGCGCAGCGGACCGGGCTCGGCCGCGCAGATCGCGTGGCGGTACCAGGCGACGCCGAGCTCGGGCCGGTCCAGCGCGAACAGCTCCACGGCGCAGCCGAACTCGAACATGCAGAGCCGGTCGTAGGCGAGGATCGCGACCAGCGGCGCCTCGGTCGAGGTGGCCGCCTGGGCCGATCGGCTCGACCTGGCGGCGTTGGCGCGGGCGGCGACGGGCCTCGCGCCGGCGGTGCTGCCCTTGCGGGGAGGGGGGCTCGATTCATGGCGGGCGCGTGGCATGGCGCGATGTTACCGATACGCGGCATTCCGGCCACTCGTGCATGACACCGCGCTTGGCGACACTGGCTGCCATCGATCCCCACCACCCAGCAAGGAACCCCCGATGAGCTCGCATGTCTCCGCCATTCCCGCCGCGCCCAGCGCCCAGGCGCTCGCCCACTTCGAGCAGGCCTTCGCCTTCGAGACCGACTGCTGGGACGTCCACGATGCGTTCTCCCGCGGCGTCCAGGACTTCGTGCTGCTCGACGTGCGCAGCCACGAGCTCTACCAGCGCGGCCACCTGCCCGGCGCGCTGAGCCTGCCGCACGGCAAGATCACCGAAGGCAAGATGGCGGCGTACCCGAAGGACACGCTGTTCGTCGTGTACTGCGCCGGCCCGCATTGCAATGGCGCGCACCGCGGCGCGGTGCGGCTGGCCCGGCTTGGCCGGCCGGTGAAGCTGATGATCGGCGGCCTGACCGGCTGGATCGACGAGGGCTTCGAGGTCGAACGCGCGCTGTCGCCTGTCGTCGCCGCGCCCTGACGCGATCCTCGGCGAGCGTCAGAGCCGGTCCAGCACCGGCGCCCAGTGCGCGCTGAGCTTGCGGTAGCCGGCGCTCGTCGGATGGATCTCGTTGAGCCAGTCGGCGGTCGCGCCGGTGTCGGTCACGCGTGCTGGCGTCAAGGTGCCCTGCGTGTCGACGACGTGCACCGATCCATCGGGCGTGGTCGCCGCGATCTGGAACAGCAAGGCCTTCAGCCGACGCAGCATCAACGCGCTCACGGCGGCCCATGCGTCCTGCGGGACGCCGTACTTCACGAGCGAGGGCTGCAGCCAGGGGCCGCGGCCGAGGCCCGCGCCGCTCGGACGCGGCACGGCCAGGTCGTAGGTGTGCAGCACCACCGGGATGCCGCGGTTGAGGCCCCGGTCGCGCTCCCGCAGCAGTTGCCGCATGACCGCATCCAGGTGAACGCTGAAGGTCTGCCAGCCCGCGTCGGAGAGATAGCGGTCCTCCGCGACGCCGGCGCCCCACTCCGCCTGCGTGGCCAGCAGGCGCAGCGCCGCCGGCTGCGTCGGGTCGACCGCGGCCGCCTCGATCAGGTCGTTGCCGCCGCCGGACAGCAGCAGCGCGCTCCAGCGGCGGGACAGCGGGCCGTTGAAGTGACGCAGGAAGCGGCGCTCCCGGACCGTATCCGTCATGCGCCTCAGCACGGCGCCGGGCGAGGCGAAATTGACCGCGCAGGCGGCGGTCCGTGTCGACATGCCGTCGAACAGGTTGGAGGACTGCAGCGGCAGCCCGCCCATCGAGAACCAGGAGTCGCCCTGGGCGATGAACTGCCGGTTGAAGTCGGACAGCGGCGCCGGTCTGTCCGGGTGTTCGACCTCGTCGGGCGTGAAGACGGTGATGACGGGCATGGAGGACCGTCGCGCCTTACTTCACCGGGATGACGGTGCCGCGGTCCACCGGCACGGCGGTCACGCTGTTCTGCGGCGAGCCCTCGATGACGCGGTCCGAGTAGGTCAGGTAGACCAGCGTGTTGCGCTTGGCGTCGACCATGCGGACGACGCGCAGCCGCTTGAACACCAGCGAGGCGCGCTCGGAGAACACCTCCTCCTGCCGCGGCAGCGGCTTGGGGATGCTGATCGGACCGACCGCGCGGCAGGCGATGGAGGCCTCGGACTTGTCCTCGGCCAGCCCCAGGCCGCCCTTGATGCCGCCGGTCTTCGCGCGCGAGACGTAGCAGGTCACGCCGTTCACCGCCGGGTCGTCGTAGGCGTCGACGACGATCTTGTGGTTCGGGCCGATGAACTTGAACACCGTGCTCACGTCGCCGATCTCCTCGGCGTTCGCGCCCATGCAGGCGGTGGCGAGCAGGCTCAGCGCCAGGGCGCCGAGGGACAGGACCGCCGGACGGCGAGGGCGGGAGGAACGGGGGCTAGGCATGCTGGGGACTCCTTTGGCCCGCGGTTGTAGCACGCGTCGCGTCAACAAACTGCGACGGGATCCAGCGGTCGCGCCAGCCAAGGAAAGGCCGCTCGACGGTCCGGTAGAGCAGCCATCCGCCCAGCAGGCAGGCCGCCGCGATCACCGGCACCGCCGCGCCCGAGGTGCGCGTCAGCCCGACCGCCGCCAACGGCTGGAGCAGCGCATAGGCGATCGGCTTGTGGGTGAGATACAGCGCGTAGGACCATCGCGCCAGCGCATTCGCGCCCGGGACCTCGACGCGGGACAGCGCGCCACGCGGTGCGAGCGCCGCCAGGGTCAGCAGCCCGAAGCTCCATGCGAGCGCGCTGTAGCCCCAGCTGCTCATCGCGTGGCCATAGCCGTAGCCGTCGATGTAATAGAAGTGCAGCATCAGCGTGAGCATGCCCAGGCTGGCCGCGACGCCGACGACCAGCAGCATCCGCGAGCGACGCATCAGCGCGGCCCACAGGTCCGCATGGCCATGCTTCAGCAGGGCGATGGCGACGCCGGGCAGGAATTCGTCCAGGCGCGCGAGGCTGCCGTAATAGAGCTGCGGGTAGTAGCCGAGCGACGGATCCTGCGTGCCGTAGCGCCGCCACAGGTGATCGCGCCACGCGATGGCGGCCAGCGTCAGCCCGGCGATCAGCGACCAGGCCAGCACGCGCCGGCGCGACTTCAGCGCCGCGCCCAGCATCAGCGCGGCGGGGAGCATCAGATAGAACTGCTCCTCGATGCACAGCGACCAGGCGTGCGAGAACGCCGTGCCGGGCGCCAGGCCAATGTTCTGGGTGAAGGTCAGGAAGCGCCACAGCGGCGGCGGCTCACGGCCGCCCATCAGTGGGGGCAGCAACAGGTAGAGCGCCAGCACGACGTAGAAGTTGGGCAGCGTGCGCAGCAGGCGCCGGCCATAGAAGCGCGGCAGCGACAGGCGCTCGCCGCGCGCGATCCCGCCCATCAGCTGGTTGGCGATCAGGTAACCGCTGAGCACGAAGAACAGGTCGACGCCGGCCCAGCCGATGCGGCTCAGCCAGCCGAAGGTCGACTCGCCGCTGACGAAGACCTGATAGTGGTAGGCGAAGACCAGCAGGATGGCCGCGGCACGCAGCGTGTCCAGGCCATGCAGGCGCGGGGTGCCCGAGCCGGGCAGGGAAGGGGAGGACATGGGAAGCAAGGAGCCGGCTTCGAGGCGGCGTCGTTGGAATGGCGGCGATTCTCGGCACGCCGCGCGGCGCCGGCGCCATCCTGCGACGAAATCGCCCGCGCGATGGACGAGTCGGCAGCGCGAGAACCGTTACGCGCGTTACGCGGCTCTCGAGCGTCGCGCGACCGATGCGCCTATCCCAACACCACCGATGCCGCCGACATCACCGGCGCCATGGGCACTTCAGGCGCGATGGCGCTCTCGACTGTCCGTGGGCGCCTCGTCGCGCGCCTGCATGCCGTAATCCCGCAGCACCGCGGCGACGCGCAGCCGGTAGTCGGCGAACACGCCCGCGCGGCCCTCCGATTGCGCCTGGCGATGCGCCTCCAGGCGCCGCCAGGCCTGCACCGCCGCCTCGTCGCGCCAGAAGGACAGCGAGAGCAGCTTGCCCGGGTCGGTCAGGCTCTGGAAGCGCTCGATGCTGAGGAAACCATCGATCTCCTGCAGCAGGGGCTTGAGCTCGGCGGCGAGCTCGAGGTAGCGGTCGCGACCGTCGGCGCTGGGCGTGACTTCGAAGATGACGGCGATCATGGGAAAAGCTCCTCGTCCTTGAATTGCGGAATGTCCATGTTGGGCAACGCCAGCGGCGCGACGGCGGTCGGCGGACGCAGCCCCGGTTGCTCGGCGAGCCACTGCAGCGACGCGAGCGACGTGCCCAGCGCCAGGCCTTGTCCCGGGCAGCGGTGGGCGCCGTCGCCGAAGGGGTGATCGGTGCCGGCCAGCTGCACGGTGACCGGTGCGGGGGGCTGCTGCCGCACGTCGAAACGCCGGGTCACGCGCACGGCGCCGCCGTCGCGTGCCAGGCGCAGCAGGGCCTCGCGCGTCGGTGCGCCGCCCATCCACGAATCACCGAGCAGCGCATGGCCCAGCAGCGCGGCGCCCGCTTCATGGCTCTGCCAGATCAGCGCGAGCCGGTTCGCGGTGAACGCGGCGCGGTCGGTCCAGCGCGAGGGCCCGGCATGCCGGAGCAAGGTCCATTGCAGCGGCGCATCGGGCGCGCGGTGCTCGGCGTCGTCGAGCGCGCCCAGCAGCGTCGCTACCGCCTCGCCGCCGGCGCGGACCGCCTCGCCCGTCGCCTGGGCGCCCAGGCCGGCCGCCATCGCGCGCAGTTGCCCGTGCAGTCGACGCTGGGCCGCGAGGTCGTCCATGGGCAGGCCCAGCAGGCTCGCGACCGTCGATGCCGGAACCGCCCAATGCCAGTGGGACCAGCCGCCCCGCGCGGCGATGGCCGCCTGGCGACGGGCATGGGCGCGGACGTCGTCATCGGACAGCGCCAGCAGCGCGCGCGACAGCACCGCCTTCTCCGGCGCGTGAGCCGCGTCGTCGCGTTGCCGCAGCCAGCGCGAGAAGACCTCGGCCAGCGGCCCGCCCTGGGCGCGCAGCGGTGGCGGCAGTGGCTCGTTTGGCGGCCGCATCCGCAGCGCGGGGTCGAGCAGTGGCGCGAGCGGCGCATCGATGCTCAGCGCGTCGGCGATCGGGGCATCGGTGTCAACGGCATCAGCGGCATCAGCGGCATCAGCGGCGCCAACGACCTGGGCATTGGCATCGTGCCGCGCATGGAAGGGACAAGCGGTCATCGCGTGGGCGCCCGGGTGGGCGAGGGGAGGGGAGATGGGGGAATCTTCGCGATGGATCGCCGGGAACGCTTCGCTTAGCATCGAAACATGATTGACGCCCCCACCGCCGACGAGGCGCTGGCGCACATTGCCGCCAGCATGGCCGAGCCGGTCCGCGCGCGCATGCTCTGCTGCCTGATGGACGGCCACGCGCGCACCGCCACCGAGCTGGCGGCTGTCGGCGAGGTCGCGGCCTCGACCGCCAGCGCCCACCTGGCCAAGCTGCTCGCGCAAGGGCTGGTCGGCTGCATGGCCCAGGGCAAGCACCGCTACTACCGGCTCGCGGGCGCCGAGGTGGGCCAGGCCCTGGAGGCGATGCTGGTGCTGGCCGGCCTGCCGCGCCCGCGCTTCGAGCCCAGCACCCCACCCGCGCTGCGCCAGGCGCGGCGCTGCTACGACCACCTCGCCGGCCACTGGGGCGTGCGGCTGCACGACCACGCGCTGCGCCAGCGCTGGATGACGCCCGATCCCGACGAAGCCCGCGGCTATCGCTGCACCGACGAGGGCCTGGACGCGCTGCGCGCGCTGGGCGTCGATGTCGCCGCGGCCACCGGCGCGCGTCGACGGCGCCTGGCCTGCGCCTGCATGGACTGGAGCGAACGCCGGCCGCACCTGGGCGGCGCGCTGGGCGCGGCCTGGCTGCAGGCGATGCTGGCGCAGGACTGGCTCGACCCCGATCCCGACAGCCGCGCGCTGCGCGTCACGCGGCGCGGACAGGCCCGACTCGAACGACTGCTGGAGGACACGACGACATGAGCACCTCGATCCATGTGGGCATCGGCGGATGGAACTTCGAACCCTGGCGCGAGACCTTCTATCCGAAGGACCTGCCGGCGTCGCGCGAGCTGGAATACGCCAGCCGCAAGCTGACCGCCATCGAGGTCAACGGCACCTACTACTCGACCTTCAAGCCGGCCACCTTCGCGAAGTGGCGCGACACCGCGCCCGAGGGTTTCGTGTTCTCGCTCAAGGCCAACCGCTTCGCGACCAACCGGCGGGTGCTGGCCGAGGCCGGCGAATCGGTCATGCGCTTCATCGACAGCGGCGTCGCGGAACTCGGGCCCAAGCTCGGGCCCATCGTCTGGCAGTTCGCGCCGAGCAAGCGATTCGATCCCGTCGACTTCGGCGCCTTCCTGAAGCTGTTGCCGGCGCAGTCCGGTGGCGTGACGCTGCGCCATGCGCTCGACGTGCGTCACGAGAGCTTCCGCAGCGCCGAGTTCCTGGCGATGGCGCGCGACCACGACGCCGCCGTCGTGTTCACCGAGTCGGACGACTACCCGCCCATCCCGGACCTGACGACCGACTTCGTCTACACCCGCGTGATGCGCACCCGGTCCGAGCTGGTGACCGGCGTCACCGAGGAGGAGCTCGACGGCATCGCCGCCAGCGCCTCGCGCTGGGCCTCGGGCGGCCAGCCGGACCGCCTGCCGCTGGTCGAGGCCGACCGCACGCCGCCGCGGCGGCCGCGCGACGTGTTCGTGTTCTTCATCAGCGGCGCCAAGGAACGCGCGCCCGCCGCCGCGATGGCGCTGATCGACCGCCTGACCTGAGCATCTCTTCCGGAGCTTCGTCCGAGCTTCGTCCGGGTGCCACGGCTTGACGCCACCTTGACGGCTCGGGCCCGCGATGTAGGGGGACGGCCGTCGGTCCGGGATCACTACACTCGCTCGTCATGGCGTCCATCCACATCCCCACGCTGATGTTGGCGCTGCTGAGCGGCTTCGCGATGCTCGGCGTGCAGCTGTGGGCGGCGCAGCGCAGCCGGCTGCGCTACCTGGATCTGGCGGTGTGGACCTGGGGCTCGTGGACGCTGCTGGCCGGCTTCGCGATGCTGACGGCCCGGCTGGTGGTGCCGGTGTGGGTGTCGGCGCTGCTGGGCAACGGCCTGATCGCGCTGGGCATCGTGTTCTACAACGAGGCCATCCATCGCCACGTGCTGGGCCGCTCGCTGCCGCGCTGGATGTGGTGGAGCGCGCCGTTGGGGGCCTGGACGCTCACGGCCTGGATGCTGACCTGGCCGCTGGCGCTGCGCACCAGTGCGATCTCGCTGGTCTTCGCACTGCTGCTGTGTCCGGCCATCCTCGTGCTGCTGGGGCCGGGCTGGCGCGGCGAGTCGTCGCTGCGCGCCGTCGGCCTGACGCTGGTCGCCGCGGCGACCAGCCTGCTGCTGCGCAGCGTGCATGCGCTGACCAATCCGGAGGAGTACCGCGACCTGATGCAGAGCAGCCTGGGCCAGGGCCTGACCTTCCTGTTCAGCTTCATCTGCCTGATCGGCGCGGGCTTCGGTTTCGTGCTCGCCAATTTCGAGCGCATCGCGCGTCGCATGGAGGAGATGGCCTCCACCGACGGCCTCACCGGCTGCCTGAACCGGATGACGGCGGATGCGCTGTTGCGGCATGAGCTGGAGCGCGGTCGACGCGAAGGCACGCCGCTGGCCTTCGTGCTGCTGGACCTGGACCACTTCAAGGACGTCAACGACTGCCACGGCCACCATGCGGGCGACGACGCGCTGCGCGCCTTCGCAGCGGAGGTGCGCGCCCGGCTGCGCGCGTCGGACGTGGTGGGGCGCTGGGGCGGGGAGGAGTTCGGGCTGATCCTGCCGGCCACCGACGGACCGGGCGCGGCGCGCCTGGTGGAACAGATCCGCGAGGCGGTGGCGACGCTGCGGCTGTGCGACGGCGAGGGCCACGACTTCGCCCTGACCGTCTCCGCCGGCATCGCGGTGGCGGCGCCGGGCGGACAACTGACCGCCGACCAGCTGTTCATGCGCGCCGACCGCGCGCTCTATCGCGCCAAGGACGGTGGCCGCAACAACGTGCAGCTGCACGACAGCGGCTGGGAGCTCGGCATGGAGAGCCCGGCGGCCTGAGGTTCAGCGGCGCTCGTACTTCCAGTTGCGGCGCTTGCCTTCCGCCATCCACGCGATGGATTGCGCCAGGCGCTTCTCGCGGGTGCCGGCCTGCTTCGCCTCGACGATCCACTCGATGTATTCGCGCTGCTGGCTGGGCGGGAAGGCCTCGAAGGTCGCTCGCGCCGCCGCGTTGGCCTGGAGCGCCGCGCCCAGGTCGTCCGGCGTCGCCAGCGGTGGCCGGGGCGCGGCCGCCTTGGCGGGCCGGGCCTTCACGCCGTCCTCGATGAGGCGCATCGCGCGCTGCAGGATGGCCTGCTGCTCCGCCGGGGCCGGCAGGTCCTGGAGCGAGGCGACGCGGCCGAGATCGCCCATGGCGCCGTCCTTCGCATGCGCCGCGCCGACGGCCGCCGCCCCATGCCAGAAGCCGATCGAGCAATGCGCCTTGAAGGCGGCCATGCCGGTCAGGATCCGGTCGCGGTAGGTGAAGTTGGGGAAGCCCCACTTGATCGTCTCGATGACCTCGGGGCAGTGGGCATGCACGGTCGCGCGCCAGTGCCGCAGGATCTCCTGCGCGAAGGGAGCGGCGCGCGCGATGTAGGCATCGACGCGGGGATCGAGGGTGGGCATGGCGTCGCAGCCTAGCGCGTCCACGGGCGGGCGACCATCGTGGTCTATGCTCGGTCCCCATGCGCGCCAAGCCCTCGAACTCCCTTCTTGCCCGCCTGCCGGCGGCCCTGCCGATCTGGACGCTGCTCGCGCCGCTGGCGGCGATCCTCGCGCTGCTGGGGCTGACGGCCGGCGGCAACTCGACGCTGGTGCTGGCGCTGGTCAGCGTCCTGCTGATCGGCGCGGTGCTCGCGGCGGTGCATCACGCCGAGGTGGTCGCGCACCGGGTAGGCGAGCCCTATGGCTCGCTGGTGCTGGCGGTCGCGGTGACCATCATCGAGGTGGCGCTGATCGTGTCGCTGATGCTCGCGGGGGGCGAGTCCACCAACACGCTGGCGCGGGACACGGTGTTCTCCGCGATCATGATCGTCTGCAACGGCGTGCTGGGCCTGTGCATCCTGGTCGGCGGCTGGAAACACCAGGAGCTGGCCTTCCGCGTCGAGGGCACGAGCCCGACGCTGGCGGTCCTGGCGGCGCTGTCGGTGCTGACGCTGGTGCTGCCGGCCTTCACGACGAGTTCAGCGGGGCCGACCTTCACCACCGCGCAGCTGCTGTTCGCGGGCGGCGTGTCGCTGGTGCTGTACGGCGCCTTCGTGTTCGTGCAGGCGGTGCGGCACCGCGACTACTTCCTGCCGGTGGCCGGCGTCGACGACCAGGACACGCATGCCGAGCCGCCGAGCTGGCGGGTGGCCGGGCTGAGCCTGGCGCTGCTGCTGGTGTGCCTGGTGGGCGTGGTCGGCCTGGCCAAGCTGCTGGCGCCGACGATCGAGCGCGGCGTGCATGCGATCGGCGCGCCGCCGTCGCTGGTGGGCGTGATCGTGGCGATGCTGGTGCTGCTGCCGGAGACGGTCGCGGCGGTGCGCGCGGCGCTGCACAACCGGCTTCAGACCAGCTTGAACCTCGCACTGGGATCGGGCCTGGCGAGCATCGGGCTGACGATCCCGACGGTGGCGGTGCTGTCGCCGCTGTTCCCGCATTCGCTGGTGCTGGGGCTCACGCCGCTGAGCATGGTGCTGCTGTTCCTCACCTTCATCGTCGGCGGCCTCACGCTGGGCGGCGGACGCGCCACGGTGCTGCAAGGCGCCGTGCACATGGTAGTGTTCGTCGTGTTCCTGTTCCTGGCGGTCGTGCCCTGATCGGGCGCGCGCCGCTGCCATCAGAAGGCCGCCATCGGGCGGCCTTCGTGCATTCTGGCGCGCCGCGCAGCTTCTTGACCAAATCGGTGGCCGGGGATGCCCGGCAGCTTGCTTCGCGTGCGCAGCTCACAACAATACGAGGAATTTCGTACACTGCGAGTCTGACGTGGGCGGGCCGAAGGGATTTCGAGCTGTGAAGCAGGCGGTCGTGCAGGCGCTTCTCGATGGCGACTATCAGCACGAGTCGCGCAACGACATTCGGGAGAAGAACCTGTTGTCGATCGGTGCCGTGTCGCCGACGTTCGTCGCAGGGCTCGTGAGGGCGAGCCGGGGCACCGACTACGAGTGTTCCCCGCTGCATCGCAAGCATCAGATCGATTGCCACTTGATCAGGACACGAGGCTGGTACGTCAAGTTCTACTTTCTGGAGCCTGGCACCGTGTTCATCAGCGTTCACCAGTGAGAAGGAAATGAAGATCTTTCATGACGGCGACCATGGCAAAGCGCTTTGCGCGGATTGCGACGACGTGGTCAGGACCACCTACCGGCGACGCGACGTTCCCTTCAGCGACGGCAACGGCATGGCACGGAACATCCTGGTTGGCGTCTGCGATCGATGCGGCGCGACCGTTGCCATTCCGGCGCAGTCGACGCCGGCCATCTCGAAGGCCCGCAAGGCGGCCATGCGCCCCATCGAGGCCAGCCTGCCGGCCATCTACCTCGACGTGCTGGACCATGCCGTTCAACGGATCGACGGCCAGGCATCGACCGATTTCAGAAGGGCGCTGCTGACCTACTTCGTGCACAAGACGGCGATGGATGCTCGAGCCGCAGTGGTGCTTCGCTTGTCGCATCGGAGGGCGATCGAACGCTTTCCCGAAGAGCGTGGCGCTGCCCGCCGCCGCATTTCGATGAAGGTGCCCCAGCGCGTCACGGAGGACTTCCGGAAGCTGGAAGCGTCGTCCGAGCTGAACACGACGGAGCTACTGAAGTCGGTGGTCTTCCTGATTCACAAGCAGGTCCTCGAGCAGCCAAAACCCCGATTGATCGGAGAGCTGCAAGCTCTCTCGGCCATCTGGGCCTGACGCGCTGCCCCAGCCTCCTACGCCGCCAGCCTGAACGCGCTCACCAGCGCGTTCAGCTGCTCCGCCTGCGAGCGCAGGCTGCCCGCCGCGGCGGCGGATTCCTCGACGAGGGCGGCGTTCTGCTGCGTCATCTCGTCCAGCCGCTGCACGGCGACGTTGACCTGGCCGATGCCATCCTTCTGCTCGGCGGCCGCCGTGGCGATCTCGCCGACGATATCTGCCACGCGGCGCACGCCTTGCACGATCTCGCCCATCGTCGTGCCGGCGTCCTGCACCAGCCGCGTGCCGGCGTCCACGCGCGAGACGCTCTCGCCGATCAGCGCCTTGATCTCCTTGGCCGCGCCGGCCGAGCGCTGCGCCAGCGCCCGCACCTCGCCGGCCACCACCGCGAAGCCGCGTCCCTGCTCGCCCGCCCGCGCCGCCTCCACGGCCGCGTTCAAGGCCAGGATGTTGGTCTGGAAGGCGATGCCGTCAATGACGCCGATGATGTCGTTGATGCGCCGCGAGCTCGACTCGATCTGCTGCATCACCTCGACCACCTCGCTCACCACGTCGCCGCCCTTGGAGGCCGACTCGCGCGTCGCGCTCACCAGCGCGTTGGCCTGCTGGGCCGAGCTCGCCGTGTGCGCCACCGTGCCGGTCAGCTCCTCCATCGACGAGGCCGTCTGCTGCAGGTTGGAGGCCGTCGCCTCGGTGCGCGCCGACAGGTCCTGGTTGCCGGTCGCGATCTCCTGCGTCGCGACGTTGATGGTCTCGGTGCCGTCGCGGACCTGCCGCACCATGCGCCGCAGCGCGTCCTGCATCGCGCTCAGCTCGCGCAGCAGCACGCCGATCTCGTCGCTGCGATCGACGACGATGTCCTGGCTCAGGTCGCCGCTGGCGATGGTCTGCGCCACCGCGCCGGCGCGCACCATCGGCGCCCGCACCGACTGCGTGATCCGCCACGCGATGAAGACGCCCAGCACCACCGCCAGGCCGGTCAGTGCCAGCATCAGCGTCGCCGCCTGCGAGGCCTGCTCGCGCTGGCGCGCGGCGTAGGCGTCGGTGTCCTCGGAGATGAGCGCCACGAGCTTCTCGACCGATGCGAGGTAACTGGTCGCCGCCGGGATCAGGGTCTGGTCGACCTGCCGGCCGCCCGCCGCCGGGTCGGCCTTGATCGCGGCCATCACGCCCTTGCGGATGTCGACGTAGCGCTGGCGCTCGGCGGCGATGACCGGCAGCTGCGCCTTCTGCTCCGGGTCGTCGATGGCCTTCTCCAGGTCGGCCTGGAGCTGGTTGATGCGCTCGGTGGTGCGCGTCATCTCGCCGGAGAGGAATGCGGTCAGCCCGTCGTGCCCGCCGGACTTGGCGATCGCCATCACGCGGTTCAGGTTGAGCTCGGTCGCGGCGCGCCAGTTCGTGGCCATCAGCCGGCGCTGCTCTAGCACGTGCAGGCCGTCGCTCAGGCGCACCATCTCGCGCAGCTTCATCACCCCCACGCCGGTCATCAGGGCCGCCATCGCGAGCACCGCCGCGAAGCCGACCTGGAGCAGGGTGGTGATCTTCATCCGGTTCAGCGTCTGCAGCATGGCGGACTCCCGTCGACGTGGGTGCGATCGATTATGGGAGTGCCTCCTGGACACGGCAAGGCGGCGCGCGGCCGCCCCCCCGCGCTTGGAGGTGCGCGGGGCCGGGTCGTGCCAGAGGCCGGCCGTCGTCAGCCGAGGTAGAAGAAGGTCACCTTGCAGCCGCTGTTGATGCCGTAGATCCGGATCGGCGTGCCGGTGGTCTTGGCGGCAATCAACGCAGCGTAGACCGCCTTGACATTGGCCTGCCGCGCCGCGTTGTCGCTCTGGTTGCCCGCGTAGGTGAGCCAGGTGCCACTGCCGCAGTTGCCGGCGTTGCCTTCGACGGCGAACAGGATGCGGTCCGGCATGTAGGTGACCTCCATCGCGGTCACCTTGGTGCCGATCACCGACCAGTCGTAGCCCGGGTCGCCCTGTGCCCGGCCGACGGGCAGCAAGCCCAACGTCAATGCGGCGGCGGCGCCGCAGGTGCGTATGAATCCGATCATGGTGTCCTCCCTCTAGACGCGCTATCCGGTGCGCCGCGGTCGCGACGCCGACCCGGCGGCGGGCGCAAGGATAACCAGACCGCGCGATGGGCGTTACGGGCTCACATGCTGCGCCGGTACTGCCCGCCGACCTCGAACAGCGCCGCCGTGATCTGCCCCAGCGAGCAGACCCGCACCGCGTCCATCAGCACCTCGAAGACGTTGCCGTTGTCGATCACCGCCTGCTGCAGCCGCTTGAGCATCGCCGGCGACTCGGCCGCGTGGCGCGCATGGAACTCGCCCAGGCGCGTCAGCTGGCTTTGCTTCTCGTCCTCGGTCGAGCGCGCCAGCTCGATGTGCTCCGGCACCGGGTCGCCATGCGGGTTGCGGAAGGTGTTGACGCCGATGATCGGGTACTCGCCGGTGTGCTTGAGCATCTCGTAGTGCAGCGACTCCTCCTGGATCTTGCTGCGCTGGTAACCCGTCTCCATCGCGCCCAGCACGCCGCCGCGCTCGGCGATGCGCTCGAACTCGGTCAGCACCGCCTCCTCGACCAGCTCGGTCAGCTCGTCGATGATGAAGGCGCCCTGGCTCGGGTTCTCGTTCCTGGCCAGGCCCCACTCGCGGTTGATGATCAGCTGGATCGCCATCGCGCGGCGCACCGACTCCTCGGTCGGCGTGGTGATCGCCTCGTCGTAGGCGTTGGTGTGCAGCGAGTTGCAGTTGTCGTAGATCGCGATCAGCGCCTGCAGCGTGGTGCGGATGTCGTTGAACGCGATCTCCTGCGCATGCAGCGAGCGGCCCGAGGTCTGGATGTGGTACTTCAGCTTCTGGCTGCGCTCGTTGGCGCCGTACTTGTCGCGCATCGCCACCGCCCAGATGCGGCGCGCGACGCGGCCCAGCACGGTGTACTCCGGGTCCATGCCGTTGCTGAAGAAGAAGCTCAGGTTGGGCGCGAAGTCGTCGATGTGCATGCCCCGCGCCAGATAGGCCTCCACGAAGGTGAAGCCGTTGGACAGCGTGAACGCGAGCTGCGAGATCGGGTTCGCGCCCGCCTCGGCGATGTGGTAACCGCTGATCGACACCGAATAGAAGTTGCGCACGTCATGGTTGACGAAGTACTGCGCGATGTCGCCCATCACCTTGAGCGAGAACTCGGTCGAGAAGATGCAGGTGTTCTGGCCCTGGTCCTCCTTGAGGATGTCGGCCTGCACCGTGCCGCGCACGTTGGCTAGCACCCAGGCGCGGATCTTGGCGGCCTCGTCGGCGGTGGGCTCGCGGCCGTTGTCGGCCTTGAACTTCGCCAGCTGCTGGTCGATGGCGGTGTTCATGAACATCGCCAGGATCGACGGCGCCGGGCCGTTGATCGTCATCGACACCGAGGTCGTCGGGTTGCACAGGTCGAAGCCGTCGTACAGGACCTTCATGTCGTCCAGCGTCGCGATGCTGACGCCGGAGTTGCCGACCTTGCCGTAGATGTCGGGCCGCGGCGCGGGATCGGCGCCGTAGAGCGTGACCGAGTCGAAGGCCGTCGACAGCCGCTTGGCCGGCATCCCTTCGGAGACCAGCTTGAAGCGGCGGTTGGTGCGGAAGGCGTCGCCCTCGCCGGCGAACATGCGGGTCGGGTCCTCGCCCTCGCGCTTGAACGCGAACACGCCGGCCGTGTAGGGGAAGCTGCCCGGCACGTTCTCCAGCATCAGCCACTTGAGCAGTTCGCCCTGGTCCTCGTACGGCGGCAGCACGACCTTGCGGATCTTGGTGCCCGAGAGCGACGTCGACACCAGCGCGGTACGGATCTCCTTGTCGCGGATCTTCACGACGTACTCGTCGCCGGCGTAGGCCTTCTGCATGTCGGGCCACTGCGCCAGCAGTTGGCGCGCGTCGGCGTCGAGCTTGGCCTGCCGCGAGGCGGCCAGCGCTTCGAGCGCTTCGAGCGCCGCAACGTTCGCTTGCCCATCGGACTGCCCCAGCATCGCGGCGCTGGCGCTGAGCTGCTGGATCTCGCGCGCGAGCCGCGCCTGCGCGCGGGCGCGCTTCTTGTAGGCGCGGACGGTGTCGCTGATCTCGGCCAGGTAACGCGCGCGCGCCGGCGGCACGATCGGCGTCTGGTGCGTGCTGAAGCGTGTCGCGGCGATCGGCAGGCGGCCGTCGCGCAGGCCCAGGCCGAGTTCCGCCAGGCGCGGCTTGAGCGCCTGGTACAGCGCGGTGACGCCGTCGTCGTTGAAGCGGCTGGCCATCGTGCCGAAGACGGGCATGTCCTCGGCCTTCTTCCCCCACGCCTCCTTGTTGCGCTGCACCTGCTTGGCGACGTCGCGCCAGGCATCGGCCGCGCCCTTGCGGTCGAACTTGTTGATCGCCACGAACTCGGCGAAGTCCAGCATGTCGATCTTCTCGAGCTGGCTGGCGGCGCCGAATTCCGGCGTCATCACGTACATCGGCACGTCCACGTGCGGCACGATGGCCGCGTCGCCCTGGCCGATGCCGGAGGTCTCGACGATGACGAGGTCGAAGCCCGCCACCTTCGCCGCGGCGATCACGTCGGGCAGCGCCTGCGAGATCTCGGAGCCGAAGTCACGCGTGGCCAGCGAGCGCATGTACACGCGCGGTCCGGCGGCCCAGGGCGCGATGGCGTTCATGCGGATGCGGTCGCCGAGCAGCGCGCCGCCGCTCTTGCGGCGCGACGGGTCGATCGAGATGACAGCGATGCGCAGCGCGTCGTCCTGGTCCAGGCGGAGGCGCCGGATCAGTTCATCCGTCAGCGAGGACTTGCCGGCGCCGCCGGTGCCGGTGATGCCGAGCACGGGGATGCGCAGGTCGCGGGCCGCGTCGCGCAGCGACTGCGTGAACGCGGCGTCGGCGCGGCCGTTCTCCAGCGCGGTGATCGCCTGCGCGAGCGCGCGCCAGGCGGCTTCGGAATGGCCCTGCAGCGCGGCGATCTCGCCGGGCGCGGCGGCGCTGAGGTCCTGGTCGCAGCGCATGACCATCTCGCCGATCATGCCCTGCAGGCCCATGCGCTGGCCGTCCTCGGGGCTGAAGATGCGCACGCCCTGGTCGGCCAGGTCGCGGATCTCGGCCGGCACGATCACGCCGCCGCCGCCGCCGAAGACCTGGATCCTGTCGCCGCCGCGCTGGCGCAGCAGCTCGACCATGTACTTGAAGTATTCGACGTGGCCGCCCTGGTAGGAGCTGACCGCGATGCCCTGCGCGTCTTCCTGCAGCGCGGCGGTCACGACCTCGTCGACCGAGCGGTTGTGGCCCAGGTGGATGACCTCCGCGCCCATGCTCTGCAGGATGCGCCGCATGATGTTGATCGCCGCGTCATGGCCGTCGAAGAGGCTCGCGGCGGTCACGAAACGGACCTTCTGGGTGGGGCGGTACTCGGCCAGGGCCTTGTACTCGGCGGACATCTCGGTCATGCGTGTGTCTCCGGCTGGGGGGCGCGGTCGCCTGCGGACGGCGAGGGTGGTCCCGCCGCGGCGCCTGTCGTGGGTCGATCCCTTCTGGGGACCGACCATGGGCGCCGATTCTAGGTGCCGGTTGACGTTTACGTAAACGTGAGAAGCCCGCGCTTGTCGAGGCGCGAAGGGCGGGTAATCCCTAGGGCGAGGGGGCTAGCCGCGGCGGCGTCGGGCCAGCGTCGCCAGCAGCGCCAGCCCGCCGAGGGTCAGCGCACCCATGCCCGGTTCAGGGACCGCGACGACCACGTCGGCGAAGGACTGGGCGTAGCTGACGCCGGCGCCGTTCAGCGCGGTGAAGCCGCTGATGGCGTTGCCGTCGGCATCGGTGACCGAGGAGATGCCGTCCCAGTAGAAGCTGTTGGTGAAGGCGGCGTACGACTGCGCGGTGAGGGCGCCGATGACCGTATCCGCGCTGTCATGCAGGAAGGACGAGGACATCGCGGTGCCCTGCCACAGCATCTCGATGGGACGGCCGAACTCGAACTCCAGTTGCAGGTTGTAGATCCCGGTGCCCTCCCGCGAGCCGCCAGCGACGACGCGGTCGTTGACCATCGCCAGATAGTCGTACCCGTACTGCGACACCCAGCCCGGGCCGGGGAACTCCGCCGCGACCCCCGAGGCGCGCATCGTGAGGTTGGCGCTCCAGAAATAGGACATCTCGCGGTCGGGACCGGGGATGGGCTGCCCCGTCGTCGAGTTGGTGGAGGAATGGCTCATGCCGACGTCGCCCTCGAGCACGACGCGGAAGTTCATGACCCCGCGGGTGCCGTCCACGCAGGTGAGGCAGGTGATGACGAAGCTGTCGGCCGCTTCCGTGCTGGCCATCGACTCGGCACGGGTGCCGGGCTGCACGCCGGACACCGAGGTCTGCGTCGTCGCGGTGCGCGATACGAAGGTGAGGTGGCCGAAGGTCGCGGTGGCCGAGGAACGCGCCTCGGCGTTCTGCACGAGGCTGGACGACTGGTCCAGCAGCACGGCGTCGGCGGCCGACCAGATGGACGAGCCGCCGGTCTTCCATTCGCCGATCTGCTCGGCGCTGCGCGCTGCGGTCTGGCTGCTCGCGGTGGCGATGGATTTGAACTCGGCGGCGCCGGCGGCTGCGCTTCCCAGCGACAGCAACGCGACCAGCAGGACCTCGACGGACACTCGATGCGAAATGTGGCGCATGGCGCTCTCCCTGGCGGCAGGGGTGCCGCAAGCAGCGACAGTACGGCGATCCGCCGCATCGCGCGGCCCCTCCCAAACAGGACTGTGGGCACGGTGGTTGCGCGGTGGCAGGCGCGGCGATTGCTCCGCGCCGGGCGTTCCGCCCGGCTCGTGCGCTCGGCATGGAACTTGCGCCGTCTCCGCGGTGAAGCCGCCGCAAGCCCCCGTTGCCAGCCCGGAGCCGTCCGCTCCGGCGGGGCTGCGCGTGCTCGTCATCGACGACGGCGCGCATCGCGCGGACCTGCTGCGCGACGAGCTCGCACGCCAGGGGCACGAGGTGGTCGGCGTCATCGAGCAGGCGACGCTGATCCACGACTGCGTGCTGCGCCTGCAGCCGGACGTCGTGATCGTCGACGCCGAATCGCCGACGCGCGACACCCTGGAGAACCTCGCCACGCTCTCCGCGAAGATGCCACGCCCGGTGGTCGTCTTCGCCGAGGACGAGGACCGCGGCACCATGCGTCGCGCGATCCAGGCGGGCGTCAGCGCCTATGTCGTCGCGGACCTTCAGGCGCAGCGCCTGGCGCCGGTGCTGCACGTCGCCATCGCGCGCTTCGAGCAGGACCTCGCGCTGCGTACCGAGCTGAGCCACGCGCAGGCGCAACTGGCGTCGCGCAAGCTGGTCGACAAGGCCAAGGGCATCCTGATGCGCGAGCAGGGCCTGGACGAGGACCAGGCCTACCAGCGGCTGCGCAAGCTCGCCATGGACCGCGGCGAGCCGATCGCGCAGGTCGCTCGGCGGGTCATCGACGCGCACGAGCTGCTGCGGGGCTGAACGCACCGCCGCGGCGCACGGGCGCCGCAGGACGGTGCGTGCGAGGCGCCGGTCGTGATCAGCCGCGCCGACGTCGCGCCAGCGCGCCCAGCGCCGCCAGGCCGCCGAGCATCAGCGCCCACGTGCCGGGTTCGGGCACGACGGCGGCCGCCAGCGCGTAGTTGTAGCCATCGGCGCTCAGCGCGGAGATGTTCCCCACCGGGTTGTTGTCCAGGTCGGTGACGTAGACGCCGCCGAAAGTGATGTTGTCGATCTGGTTGGACATCGCGAGTGCCCAGGCGTCGGTCTGGCCGCTCGTGCCGGATTGGACGGCGGCCGTCACCCACGAGTGCAGGTGGAGGCCGAAGGTGATCGGCTCGCCGTAGACGAACTGGAACATCACGGCGCCGTCGTCGCGGATCTCCCAAGCGGAGTGGTTGCCGTTGCTCTGGATGTCGTACAGGGTGTACGAGGATCCGGCCTGGTCCTGGTGCGGTTCGCCCCAGGGCGGGGGCGGGACGCCGGTGCTCGACGCGCCGTTGGAGGTGGAGTAGTTCAGCGCCGTCGTCTCGTAGGCGCCTTCGGGCCGGCCGGTCCAGGGACTGAAGCCGCCGGTCGAGATGTACTGGCCGAGGTTGCCGCCCACGGCCAGGCCCGCCCACGCGATGGTGCCATTGACGCAGGTCGGGCAGGTGATGACGAAGGTGTCGGTCAAGGAGATCGAGGAGGTCACTTCGACGTAGGCCGACCGCTCGAACGCGAGGGTGTTCAGGAAGACGCTGGCCGACGCGAAGTTGGACAGGCCTGTCCGACTGCCCTGGCTCCAGCCCGTTGCGGTGGCCAGCAGCGAACCCGACGAGTTGTCCGTGACCGTCAGGTTCGCCGAGTCCAGCTGTCCCGAGGCGAGCGTGCCGGTGCGGCTGATCGGTCCGGCGACCGGCGTGGCCGCCCCGTCCCGATAGATCGCGGCCTGCTTGGTGCTGGTGATCTCCAGCGCCAGGGCCTGCCCGGACAGGCCGATGGCGAGCACGGCGGCGGCCAGCGGCCGCGCGCTGCGGGGTAGTGGATGCATGGCGGTCTCCCTTGCCGCATCGTTCGCGGCGGCTTCACGGAAGTTAGCCGACGGCCGACGTTCACGCCGCCCCTCGAAACCGCTTCCGCGGGCACGCCGCGTGCGCGGCCTTGGCACGCTTCATGCGTAGTGATCGACAAGCCCTCGCAACGGCGTGAGGGCCGCCCCAACAAGGTTCGGACAAAGGCGTCCGATCGCACCCGCGCACCGCGCCGGGTCCGATCGCGACGCCTTTTTTGTTTTCTTTCCCGGAGGTCTTGAATGCAACACGGTTCCAAGGAGGGTCTGATGAGCGCTGAGCGTCGCAAGCTGCTCGCCGCCGGAGCGGCGCTGGGCGGGCTGTCCGCGCTGCCGGGCGGTGGCGCCTATGCCGCAGGCTCGGACAAGCCGGAGAAGGAGGAGGTCCGCATCGGCTTCATCCCGCTGACCGACTGCGCGTCGGTGGTGATGGCCGCCGCGCTGGGCTTCGACAAGAAGTACGGCATCAAGATCGTGCCGACCAAGGAGGCCTCCTGGGCCGGCGTGCGCGACAAGCTCGTCAACGGCGAGCTCGACATGGCGCATGTCCTCTACGGCCTCATCTACGGCGTGCACCTGGGCGTGGCGGGTCCGAAGAAGGACATGGCCGTGCTGATGACGCTCAACAACAACGGGCAGGCGATCACGCTGTCGAAGAAGCTCGCCGAGGCGGGCGCGGTCGACGCCGCGTCGCTGACCCGCGCGATGAAGAAGGAGCAGCGCGACTACACCTTCGCGCAGACCTTCCCGACCGGCACGCATGCGATGTGGCTCTACTACTGGCTGGCCGCCGCGGGCGTGAACCCGATGAAGGACGCCAAGGTGATCACCGTGCCGCCGCCGCAGATGGTGGCCAACATGCGCGTGGGCAACATGGACGGCTTCTGCGTCGGCGAGCCCTGGAACCATCGCGCCATCATCGATGGCATCGGCATCACCGCGGCCACGACGCAGGACATCTGGAAGGACCATCCGGAGAAGGTGCTGGGCACCACCGGCGACTTCGTGAAGAAGTACCCGAACACCGCGCGCGCCGTGATCATGGCCGTGCTCGAGGCCGGCCGCTGGATCGACGCGAGCCTGTCCAACAAGCAGAAGATGGCCGAGACCATCGCCGACAAGGCCTACGTCAACACCAGCGTCGACGCGATCAACCAGCGCATCCTGGGCCGGTACCAGAACGGCCTGGGCCGGACCTGGGACGACCCCAACTACATGAAGTTCTTCAACGACGGCCAGGTCAACTTCCCCTGGCTGTCCGACGGCATGTGGTTCCTCACGCAGCACAAGCGCTGGGGCCTGATCAAGGAGCATCCGGACTACCTGGGCGTGGCCCGCCAGGTCAACCAGGTCGAGCTCTACAAGCAGGCCGCGGCGGCGCTGGGCGTCTCGGTGCCCAAGGAGACGATGCGGTCGGCGAAGTTCTTCGACGGCGTCGTCTGGGACGGCAAGGATCCGGCGAAGTACGCCGATGCCTTCAAGGTCCGCGCCTGAACGGCGCTTCATCCGATCCCCGCAGGAGGCCGTCATGGTCAGTGCCGTGTTCCATTCCCCCACCGACGCCGCCGAGCCGATGAGCGCCCCGGTGGTCCCGCCCAAGCCGCTGGCCCGCGACGCGGCCAACGAACCGGTCGCGCCGTCCACGCCGTCCACGCCGGCCGCGCCGTCCGCGCGCCCGCCGCGCGCCGGCATCGACTGGCGCAGCCTGTGGATGCGCGTGCTGCCGCCGGTGCTCGGGCTCGGCCTGCTGTGGCTCGTCTGGACCGTCGCCACGCTCAAGGGCGGCGCCTTCCCGACGCCCGGCGCGACCTGGGACGCCGCGGTCCAGCTGTTCGCCGATCCGTTCTATCGCAACGGCCCCAACGACCAGGGCATCGGCTGGAACATCCTGAACTCGCTGGAGCGCGTCGGGCTGGGCTTCGGCCTGGCGGCGGCGGTGGGCATCCCGCTGGGTTTCATCATCGGCCGCTTTGAATTCGCGAGCCGCATGCTGTCGCCGCTGATCAGCCTGCTCAAGCCGGTGTCGCCGCTGGCCTGGCTGCCGATCGGGTTGCTGGTGTTCAAGAGCGCCAATCCGGCGGCGATCTGGACCATCTTCATCTGCTCGATCTGGCCGATGGTGGTCAACACCGCGGTGGGCGTGCAGCGCGTGCCGCAGGACTACCTGAACGTCGCGCGCGTGCTGCGGCTGTCGGAGTGGAAGCTGGTGACGCGCATCCTGTTCCCGGCGGTGCTGCCCTACATGCTGACCGGCGTGCGGCTGTCGGTGGGCACGGCCTGGCTGGTGATCGTCGCGGCGGAGATGCTGACCGGCGGCGTGGGCATCGGCTTCTGGGTCTGGGACGAGTGGAACAACCTCAACGTGCGGCACATCCTGATCGCGATCTTCGTGATCGGCATCGTGGGCCTGCTGCTGGAATGGGCGCTGATGGCGCTGGCCAGGCGTTTCTCTTTCGACGATTGAGCGCATCAAGCGCGACCAGGAGATCCTGATGAGCACTCCCTTCATCCGCGTGCAGCGGGCCGACATGGTGTTCTCGACCCGCCAGGGACGCTTCCACGCGCTGCGCGACATCGACCTGGACATTGCCCAGGGCGAGTTCGTGACGCTGATCGGTCATTCGGGCTGCGGCAAGTCGACGCTGCTGAACCTGATCGCCGGCCTGCTGCGGCCCACCGGCGGCGGCCTGCTCTGCGACGGCCGCGAGATCGCCGGTCCGGGGCCGGAGCGGGCGGTGGTGTTCCAGAACCATTCGCTGCTGCCGTGGCTGACCTGCTTCGACAACGTGCTGCTGGCGGTCGAGTCCGTCTTCGGCGGCCGGGAACTGCGGCCGCGACTGATGGCGCGGACGGAGGAAGCGCTGTACCTGGTCGGCATGGGGCATGCGATGTTCAAGCGGCCGCATGAGATCTCGGGCGGGATGAAGCAGCGCGTGGGCATCGCGCGGGCGCTGGCGATGGAGCCCAAGGTGCTGCTGATGGACGAGCCCTTCGGCGCGCTGGATGCGCTGACGCGGGCGCATCTGCAGGATGAGCTGCTGAAGATCGTCGCCGCGACGCGGAGCACCGTGGTGATGGTCACGCACGATGTCGACGAGGCGGTGCTGCTGTCGGATCGCATCGTGATGATGACCAACGGGCCCGCGGCGACGATCGGCGAGGTGCTGCCGGTGCGGCTGGCGCGGCCGCGGGACCGCGTCGCGCTGGCGGAGGATCCGGTCTACGTGCATGCGCGCAAGGCGGTGATCGACTTCCTCTACACGCGGCATCGCCATACGGAGGCCCGGGCGGCTTGAAGACCTTCACCCCAGGATGATCTGCAAGCTCTGCTGGTAATGCGCGGTGAGCAGATCCAGCCGGTCGAGCAGGATCTCGCTGCTGCGGGCCAGTCCCGCGGCCGCCTCGCGGCCATGGGCGTCACGCAGGCTGCGCATCAGTCGCAGCCATTCGGCGCCGACCTCCGCCAGCAACGCGCGGATCGCGTCGCTCGACAGCGGCGAGCTCTCCAGCTCCGCCAGCCCGGCGGCAAAACGATCCAGGCTGTCGAGCAGCACCGCCGGATTCCGGCTGGGCAGCAGGTCCGCCAGCAGCGCTTCCTTGGCCAGCTGCTGGCTCAGCATCCGCTGGCGACCGCAAAGATTGACGACATGCAGCGGCTTGCCGCCGCCGCAGGCCGCGATGGCCGAGGCGAGCGCGTCGGAGTGCGCGCGAAGGTCCTCGGCGGCTGCATCGGCGGCGAGCAGGGCCTCGGCCGTCGGCTTGCCGGCGAGCAGCGGCTCCAGGCGCCGCCAGGCGTCGATGACCGGATCGACCTGCAGCGCGGCCCGCGATGAGACCGACTCCGGCGCGGTGGAGGACGAAGGCCCCGGCGCAGGCGACATCGAGGGCGACATCGCGGCGGCCGGCGCGGACGACATCGGCGATGACATCGGCGGCAACAACGCGGGCAACAGCGCCGGCAACCGCGACAGGTTGCTCGCCACGCGCGCGCAGGACTCGTCCTGCAGCGTCTTCGCCCGCTTGGCCTCGATGCCGGCCGCCCGCTGCGCCATCAGCTTGACCAGCCGCTGGCTGAGCATGCGCTGCTGTCCGGCGAGGTTGACCGCTTCGGCCAGCTGCGCCGACTGCACCACCGAGCGCGCCACCTCGCCCAGTCGCAGGTGCGCATGCATGGCGGTTTCGCGCAGCAGGCGGAAGGCGCTGTCCTCGTCCAGGTCGCGCGCCGACATCAGCAGGCCCTTGGCGCGCTCGGTCCACTTGCGGTCGTCGAGCTGCGCGCGCACCGCCGCGAAGCGGCCGGCCTGCCAGACGGCCCAGCGCAACTGGCGGCGCAGCGCCTCGGCGGGAAGCATCGTTTCCAGGATCAGCTGCACCCCCAGCGCCAGCGCGCGCTGCTGGACGGGCGGTGGCAGCGCCGGCGCGTCGGGCACGACGGCCAGGCCGGGCAGCGCGCCCGGCGCATCGACCCCGGGCGACCTCCGGAAGGACTCGCCAGTGGCCTCGATCGCATCCAGCCAGCCGTCGACCCGGTCGGCGTCGGCCAGCAGCACGAAGGCCTCGACGGCCTGTTCTTGTGCGGCACGCACCAAGCTGTCGCGTCCGGGCTGGTGCACGGACGCCACGATCCAGTGCGGCGGCGGGGCCAGCAGGTCGGACGGGACGCGTTCGCCGCCCAGCAGCAGCACGCGGCGGGGCAGGGCATCGCCGTCGTCGGCGGCGTCATCGAGGGGGCGTGAGGCGGGCGCGGGCAGGGACGCGGACATGGGCGGCAGGCGGGGCGCGACAGAGGAGGAAGGCGGCGTCGGCCGCCTCGTCGGGGCGCCGGGAACCGGGGTGGTCCTCGGCGCGTCGCAGCATAAGCCCTTCGCGCCAGCGGCGGGCGGCCTGGGTGCGGTGCAGCAGACTGGCACGCGACTTGCGAAGGAAGGTGCGTGGCGCAATGACGCGCCGCACCCGCGCGGGGTTCCGGCCCCGCGGTCTTCGCAGCGGGCCGCCGAGCGACCCGATGCCCCATCCGTCAGAAGGCCACGCCGAGCCCGGTGCTCGACGCGGCCTTTTTTCGTTCCAGCCACCCAGAGCCTCCCCGCCATGGCAGCGTTCCGCACCTTCCTGCGCTCCGGTCACGCCCCGACCCTCGGTGCGGCGTTCCTGTACTTCGCGTTCTCGTGCTGCATCTGGGTGCTGAACGGCGCGCTCGCGCCCTTCATCAGCGAGGCCTACCAGCTGACCGCCGCGCAGAAGGGCCTGATGCTGTCGATCCCCATCATGGCCGGCGCGCTGATGCGCTTCCCACTGGGCGTGCTGTCGCAATACATCGGCCGCAAGAACGCGACGCTGGTCGAGATGGCGCTGATCGCCGTCGCCATGGGCTATGGCTTCTTCATGGTCAAGGGCTACGACGACCTGCTCGCCATGGGCGTGCTGCTGGGCATCGCCGGCGCGAGCTTCGGCGTCGCGCTGTCGCTGGGCTCGGGCTGGTACCCGCCCAAGTACAAGGGCCTGGCGATGGGCCTGGTGGGCGCGGGCAACGTCGGCACCGCGGTGTCGGTGCTGGTGGCGCCGCCGCTGGCGCAGTGGCTGGGCTGGCAGACGGTCTACGCGGTCGCCGGCGCCGCGATCCTGGTGCCGATGCTCGTGATGATCGTCTTCGCCAAGGAGCCGCCCGATGTCGACAGCCATGCCGGCCTGCGCAGCCACATGGCCTGCCTGTTCGAGAAGGACGGCTGGGCCTTCAGCCTGATCTACGCGGTCACCTTCGGCGGCTTCATCGGGCTCATCACCTTCCTGCCCACCTACTACTACGACCAGTTCGGCGTCTCCAAGGTGCAGGCCGGCCAGCTGACGATGCTGGCGGCATTCATGGGCGCCGCGGTGCGCGTGATGGGCGGCTGGATCTCCGACCGCTGGGGCGGCGTCAACACGCTGACCGTGGTGCTGGTCGCGGTGACGGTGACGCTGCTGCTGGTGGGCCTGGCCGGTGGATCGCTGGTGGCCACGACGCTGCTGCTGATCGCGTGCTTCGCCGCGCTGGGCGCTGGCAACGGCGCGCTGTTCCAGCTGGTGCCGCTGCGCTGGCCCGCGGCCACGGCGGTGGCGGGCTCGATGATCGGCGAGGTCGGCGCGCTCGGCGGCGGCCTGGTGCCCAACCTGATGGGCCTGTCCAAGCAATACGCCGGGACCTACTTCTGGGGCTTCGCGATCTTCGCGGCGCTGTCGCTGCTGATGCTGGGCGTGATGCGCTTGATGCAGATCCGCTGGACCCGCACCTGGGCCGAGCGCGGCGGCCGCGCCCGCGCGCCGGCGGCGGACAGCCACGGCGCCGCGGCCCGTGCGCCGTCCCACGGGAGGGCGTATGAAGCGCGTTGAAGCGGCCCCGCCGCGCTCAGCGCGGCAGGAACAGCAGCCAGACCAGCAGCAGCAGGTTGAGCAGCGCCGACAGGCCGAAGGCCAGTTGCCAGGCTGCGAGCGGGTTGCGGCGGGCGAGCGCACTGCCGCCGGCGGCGGGCAGCGGGCGCGAGGCGCCGCGCTCCAGCGCCAGCAGCAACTCGTCGGCGGTCTCGAAGCGGGCCGCGGCCTCGCGATGCACGGCCTTCAGCAGCAGGCGGTCGAGCCAGATCGGCACATCGGGCCGCAGCCGCGAGGGCGGACGCGGGTCATGCCGGTAGCGGCCGCGCTGGTAGGGCTCGATCTCGCCGTAGGGCAGCCGGCCGGTGAGCCACTGGTACAGCGTGACGCCCAGCGCGAAGAGATCGCTGCCGGCGTCCGCGGGCGCGGGCGGATCGTCCCATTGCTCGGGATTGATGTAGCTGGGCGTGCCGGCATGCAGGTCGCGCAGCGCCTCGGGTTCGTGGCCGGACAGCGCCACGCCCAGGTCCAGCACGCGCCAGCGGCCGTCGTCGCCCAGGTGCAGGTTGCCGGGCTTGATGTCGCGATGCACGATGCCGGCGCGATGCAGCCGGCCCAGCGCGGCGGCGATCTCGCCGGCCGCGGCGAGGAAGTCGGCCAGCGCCGGTCGGCCCTCGGCCATCAGGTCTTCGAGCGTGCGGCCGTCATGCCAGTCGGCCAGCAGGTACAACGCGCTGGCATCCGGCGTCTCGTGGCCGCGCACCAATCCAGGGTGGTCGCCGACGCGGCGCGTCACCCAGCCCTCGTGCGCGAGCATGGCGCGCTCCTGCGGGTCGTCGCCGCGGGCCTCGGCCAGCGTCTTCAAGGCGAGCGGTCGCAGGTCGCCGACGTCCTCGTCGCGGCGGGCGCGGAAGAGCCGGTGCACGCCGTTGTCGGCCACCAGCGCGGTGATGCGCAGGCCGTCGAGCAGATCTCCGGCCTTCAAGCGCGGCGGGACGGGCAGGCGCTGCGCGCCACGCAGCAGGTCGTCGTAATCGGCGATGCCCGGCGCGCGCACCAGCACCAGCAGCGCGGTGGCGTTGTCGCGTCCGCCCGCCTCGAGCGCGGCGCGGACCAGCGCCTCGGCCGCGGCCTGGGCGTCCTCGCCCATCGCCAGTTCGGCGAGCTGGCTCGCCCGCAGCGGGCCGTGCACGCCGTCGCTGGTGAGCAGCAGGCGATCGCCGGCGCGCAGGTCGCCTTGCGCGTAGTCGACGCGCACCGTGTCATCGAGGCCGATGGCGCGGGTGAGCCGGGCGAAGTCGCTCTGGTCGATGGCGTGGTCCTGCGTCAGCTGCGTGGCCTGGCCCTCGCGGATCAGCCAGACGCGGCTGTCACCGACATGGGCCACCGTGTAGCCACCGCCCTGCAGCACGACGGCGCTGAGCGTCGTCAGCGCCGAGCGCTCGCCGCGTCGGTTGTGATGGGCCAGCCAGCCGTTCTGCGCGGCGATCAGCCGGTCCAGCGCGACGGTGGTGTCCCAGTGGCGCGGCGTGGCGTGGTAGTCGCGCACCAGCGCGCCGACGGTGGTCTGCGCCGCCATGCGGCCACCGCCCTCGCCAGGTTGGCCGGGCTGTCCGGAGACGCCGTCGGCCAGCGCCGCGATCCAGCCCTTGCCGGCCTCGCGCGCGTCCTGGGGCCGCTGCACGGCGGCGAAGTCCTCGTTGCGTTCCCGCGGGCCGCGGTCGCTGGCCAGGCCGATGGCGATGTCAAAACTCATGGTGGCGGCGATTCTGCCGTCATCGCCCGAATCCGATTGGAGCGTGCCGCATGAAAAAGATGAAGCTGGTGATGGTGGGCAACGGCATGGCCGGCGTCCGCACCCTGGAAGAGCTGCTGAAGATCTCGCCCGATCTGTACGACATCACCGTGTTCGGCGCCGAGTCGCATCCGAACTACAACCGCATCCTGCTCAGCCCGGTGCTCGCCGGCGAGCAGACGCTGGACGAGATCATCCTGAACCCGCTCTCCTGGTACGAGGAGAACGGCATCACGCTGCACCTGGGCAAGACCGTCACGCAGATCGATCGCATCAAGCGCAAGGTGATCGCCGCCGACGGCACCGAGGCCGACTACGACCGGCTGCTGATCGCCACCGGCTCCAACCCCTTCATCCTGCCGGTGCCCGGCAAGGACCTGGACGGCGTGATCGGCTACCGCGACATCACCGACACCAACACGATGATCGAGGCGGCCACCAGGTACCAGCACGCCGTCGTCATCGGCGGCGGCCTGCTGGGCCTGGAAGCGGCCAACGGCCTGATGCTGCGCGGCATGCAGGTCACCGTCGTGCACATCGGCGACTGGCTGATGGAGCGCCAGCTCGACGACCAGGCCGGCGACCTGCTGCGCAAGTCGCTGCAGGAGCGCGGCCTGCGCTTCCGCATGGGCGCGCAGACCGAGGCGCTGATCGGCGAGGAGGACGGCCGCCTGGATGGGGAGGCCCCGGCTCGCCGCCGGGTCCGGGCCGTGCGCTTCAAGGATGGCGAGGAGATTCCCGCCGACCTCGTCGTGATGGCCGCCGGCATCCGGCCCAACACCGCGCTGGCCGAAAGCGCCGGCCTGCACTGCCACCGCGGCATCGTCGTCACCGACACGCTGCAGACGGTGACCGATCCCCGCATCTACGCCGTCGGCGAGTGCGCCGCGCACCGCGGCATCGCCTACGGCCTGGTGGCGCCGCTGTTCGAGCAGGGCAAGGTCTGCGCGAATCACCTGGCGCAGTTCGGCATCGGCCGCTACCTCGGCAGCCAGACCAGCACCAAGCTGAAGGTGACCGGCATCGACCTGTTCTCGGCCGGCGACTTCATGGGCGGCGACGGCACCGAGGAGATCGTGATGAGCGATCCCTTCGCCGGCGTCTACAAGAAACTGGTGATCAAGAACGACCAGCTGGTCGGCGCCTGCCTGTACGGCGACACCGTCGACGGCAGCTGGTACTTCAAGCTGCTGCGCGAGGGCCGCAAGATCGGCGACATCCGGGACAAGCTGATGTTCGGCGAAAGCAACATCGGCGACGTCGGCCACCAGGGCCACAACAAGGCCGCCGCGATGGCCGACAGCGACGAGGTCTGCGGCTGCAACGGCGTGACCAAGGGCGCCGTCTGCAAGGCGATCAAGGAGAAGGGCCTGTTCACGCTGGAGGAGGTGCGCAAGCACACCAAGGCCAGCGCGAGCTGCGGCTCCTGCACCGGGCTGGTCGAGCAGCTGCTGATGTTCACCGCGGGCGGGGACTACTCGGCCACGCCGAAGAAGAAGGCCGTGTGCGGTTGCACCGAGCTGAGCCACCAGGAGGTGCGCGATGCCATCTTCAAGGAGCACCTGGTCACGCTGGACCAGGTGTACGAGCGGCTCAACTGGAAGACGCCCAATGGCTGCGCGACCTGCCGCCCGGCGCTCAACTACTACCTGATCTCCTCCTGGCCCAAGGAGGCCGTGGACGATCCGCAATCGCGCTTCATCAACGAGCGCAGCCACGCCAACATCCAGAAGGACGGCACCTACTCGGTGATCCCGCGCATGTGGGGCGGGGAGACAAGCGCCGACGAGCTGCGCCGCATCGCCGACGCCGTCGACAAATACAAGATCCCCACCGTCAAGGTGACTGGCGGCCAGCGCATCGACCTGCTGGGCGTGCGCAAGGAGGACCTGGTCGACGTCTGGCGCGACATCGGCATGCCCAGCGGCCACGCCTACGCGAAGGCGCTGCGCACGGTGAAGACCTGCGTCGGCTCCGAGTGGTGCCGCATGGGCACGCAGGACAGCACGCAGATGGGCAAGGACCTGGAGCGCGCGATGTGGCGCATGTACGCGCCGCACAAGGTCAAGTTCGCCGTCAGCGGCTGCCCGCGCAACTGCGCCGAGGCCGGCATCAAGGACGTCGGCATCATCGGCGTGGACTCCGGCTGGGAGATGTACGTCGCCGGCAACGGCGGCATCAAGACCGAGGTCGCGCACTTCCTGGTCAAGCTCAAGACCGCCGAGGAGGTGATGGAGTACACCGGCGCCTTCATGCAGCTCTACCGCAAGGAGGGCTGGTACCTCGAGCGCACCGTGCACTACGTCAGCCGCGTCGGCCTGGACCATGTGAAGCAGCGCATCCTCGAGGACCACGAGGGCCGCAAGGCGCTGTGGGCCGAGCTGCAGTACGCGCTCGACGGTGAACCCGATCCGTGGTTCGAGTTCGCCAAGGCCCAGGTTGACGTGCGCCAGTTCGAGCCGGTGGCCAGCGTCGCCGTCCCGGCCGGCGCGACGTCCGCCGAGTCCGCCGGTGCCGGCGCCAAACCCGTTCCCGCCGCGCCGCTGCGCGGCCCCTTCTGATCAAGAGGCCCCGCCATGACCGACTGGATCTCCGTGTGCGCCGTCACCGACATTCCCGTGCTGGGCTCGCGCCGCGTCGCCCGCGCCAAGGGCCCGCAGGTGGCGCTGTTCCGCACCGCCGACGACCGCATCCACGCGCTGCTCGACCGCTGCCCCCACAAGGCCGGGCCGCTGAGCCAGGGCATCGTCTTCGGCAACGCCGTCGCCTGCCCGCTGCACAACTGGACCATCGCGCTGGAGAACGGCTGCGCGCGCGAGCCGGATGAAGGCCGCACGCCGGTGTTCCAGGTCAAGGTCGAGGACGGCGTCGTGCTGCTGGACCGGCAGGAACTGGACACGGTGGGCATCGACCTGCCGCCGGTCATGGCCGGTCCCTGCACCCGCGTGGCCTGCTGAACGGCACCGGCCGATGAACGCCCGGGTGCCCCAGGATCGCGAGCCCGCCGCGTCCACGCACGCGCCGGCCGAGGGCGTGCGCAGCACGCGCTCGACCTGCCCGTACTGCGGGGTCGGCTGCGGCGTGCTGATCGACACGGCGGGCGAGGGCGATGCCACGCGCGTCGTCGGCGTGCGCGGTGATCCCGACCACCCGGCCAACTTCGGCCGGCTGTGCACCAAGGGCTCGACGCTGCACCTGACCGCGACGCCGCTGGTGCGCCAGCAGCAGCGCCTGCTGCAGCCGGCCTGGCGGCCCACGCGCGACGATGCGCTCGAGCCGCAGGACTGGGACACGACCACGCACCGCATCGCCGAGCAGCTGCTGGCGATCCGCGCCGAGCATGGGCCGGACGCGATCGGCTTCTACATCTCGGGCCAGCTGCTGACCGAGGACTACCACGCGTTCAACAAGCTGGCGCGCGGCCTGGTCGGCACCAACAACATCGACAGCAACTCGCGGCTGTGCATGAGCTCGGCGGTGGTCGGCTACAAGCAGTCGCTGGGCGCCGACGCGCCGCCCACCTGCTACGAAGACCTGGAGCGGGCCGACTGCCTGTTCATCGCCGGCTCCAACACCGCGTGGGCGCATCCCATCCTGTTCCGCCGCATCGAGGCCGCCCGCGCGGCGCGGCCGCAGATGAAGATCATCGTGGTGGACCCGCGCCGCACCGAGACGGCCGAGTTCGCCGACCTGCACCTCGCGATCAAGCCGGGCAGCGACATCGCGCTGTTCCACGGCATGCTGCACGCGGCGATCTGGGAGGGCTGGATCGACGCGGACTTCATCGAGCGGCACACCGCCGGCTTCGCGGAACTGAAGGCGCTGGTGCGCACGATGACGCCGAGCGAATCGGCGCGGCTCACCGGCCTCAAGGAAGCGCAGATCCTGCAGGCGGCGCAGTGGTTCGCGCAGTCGCCGTCGACGCTGTCGCTGTACTGCATGGGCCTGAACCAGAGCAGCAGTGGCGCGGCGAAGAACACGGCGCTGATCAACCTGCACCTCGCGACGGGCCAGGTCGGTCGCGCCGGGGCGGGGCCGTTCTCGCTCACCGGCCAGCCCAACGCGATGGGCGGGCGCGAGAGCGGCGGCATGGCGACGCTGCTGCCCGGTCACCGCGATCCAGGCAACGCCGCGCATCGCGATGAAGTGGCTGCGCTGTGGGGCGTCGACGCGATGCCCGACCAGCCGGGCAAGACGGCGGTGGAACTGTTCCAGGCCGCCGCCCGCGGCGAGGTCAAGGCGCTGTGGATCGCCTGCACGAATCCGGCGCAGTCCATGCCCGACCAGGCGCTGGTGCGCGCGGCGCTCGAGCGCTGTGAGCTGGTCATCCTGCAGGAAGCCTTTTCCGGCACGGCGACGGCGGCCTTCGCCGACGTGGTGCTGCCGGCGGCCACCTGGGCGGAGAAGGACGGCACCGTCACCAACAGCGAGCGGCGCATCAGCCGCGTGCGCGCCGCGCTGTCGCCGGCCGGCGAATCGCGCGCCGACTGGCGCATCGTGCGCGACGTCGCGCAGCGCATGGAGACGGTCCTGCGTCCGGGCCGGCCCAGCCTCTTCGACTGGGAGATGCCGGAGCAGCCCTGGATCGAGCATCGCGAAGCCACGCGTGGACGCGACCTGGACATCGGCGGGCTGAGCTACGCGATGCTGGAAGAAGCGCCGCGCCAATGGCCATGGCCGGCCGGCGCCGAGGCTGCGCAAGCCCGGCTCTACGAGGATCGCCGCTTCGCGCATGCCGACGGCCGGGCGCGCTTCATCGCGAAGCCCTTCAAGCCGACGGCCGAGACGCAGGATCCGAAATTCCCGCTGGCGCTGAGCACTGGGCGGCTGCGCGACCAGTGGCACGGCATGAGCCGCAGCGGCACGGTCGCGCGGCTCTTCGCCGGCGAGCCGGCGCCCGCGCTGTCGATGCATCCGCAGGACATCGCGCGCCGCGGGTTGACGGCGGGCGCGCTGGTGCGCGTGCAGTCGCGCCGCGGACCGCTGATCGTGCCGCTGCGCGCGGACGAGGGCGTCGGCCCGCAGCAGGCCTGGTTGCCGATGCACTGGGGCAGCGAGTTCCTCGGCGGGCGCGGCCAACTGGGCATCAATGCGCTGACGCAATCGGCGTTCTGTCCGGATGCGCGGCAGCCCGAGCTGAAGTTCGCGGCCGTCTTGGTGGAGGCGGTGGCGCTGCCCTGGCGCGTGTTCGGCGCGGCCTGGGTGAAGCCGGGCCAGGCCGCCGCGCTGCGCAGCCAGCTGCGGGTGCTGATGGACCAGGCCGAGTACGCCTGCTGCCTGCCCGGACCTGCGCAGGACGGGCTGGAGGGCTGGAGCCTGGAGCTGGCCTTTGCCGAGCCGCCACCCGCGCCGGTGGTGCAGGCCTTGTCGACGGTGCTGCAGCTCAACGGCGTCGGCGTGCTGCGGTATGCCGATGGGCGGCGCGGCCGCAGCCGCTCCTTGCGGCTGGATGGCGAAGGCGCCGAAGCGCGTCTGCGGGCGCTGTTGCGCGTCGGCGAGGGCAGCGAGGGGGCATGGCTCGATGCGCTGTGGAGCGAGCGCGTGCCGGTCGCGCCCTTCGGCCGCCGCCTGCTCGCGCCGGATGCGGACGGGCCCGCCGTGCCGGTCAGTCCGCAGGTCTGCAATTGCTTCAATGTCCGCGAGGACGCGATCACCGCCTGCCTGCAACGGCTGCCCGACGACGCGCCGCAGGCGCGCCTGGCGGCGCTGCAGGGCGCATTGCGCTGCGGCACGCAGTGCGGCTCCTGCCTGCCGGCGCTGCGCCGCATGGTGCAGACCGTCGTGCCAGGGTCTTCGGTTTCGAATGCAGTGAAGGAAGCGACATGACGTCCCTCGATGCCAGCGCCAACGCCAGCTCATCCGCCACTTCATCCGCCAGCCCACCGAGCGTGTCCCTCGTCGGCGCGGGACCGGGCGATCCGGAGCTGCTCACCGTCAAGGCGATGAAGCGGCTTCAGCAGGCCGAGGTGGTGCTGACCGACGACCTGGTCGACGCGCGCGTGCTCGCCTGCCTGCCACCGACGGCGCGGGTGCTGCGCGTGGGCAAGCGCGGCGGCTGCGTGTCGACGGAGCAGCGCTTCATCCATGAATTGATGATCCGCGAGGCCCGGGCGGGTGCGCGTGTCGTGCGCCTGAAGGGCGGCGATCCGTTCGTGTTCGGTCGTGGCGGCGAGGAAGTCGATGCGCTGCGCGAGGCCGGCATCGAGGTCGAGGTGATCAACGGCCTGTCGGCCGGGCTGGCGGCGCCGGCGTCGGTGGGCGTGCCGGTCACGGACCGCCGCTGCACGCCAGGCGTGGCCTTCGTGACCGGGCACAACGGCGAGCACGGCATCGCGCCCGATTGGGCGGCGCTGGCGAAGAGCCGGCTGACGCTGGTGGTCTACATGGGCCTGGCGCGCGCGGCGGCGATCGCGCAGGCCTTGCAGGACGGTGGCCTGTCGCCGGGCACGCCGGCCGTGATCGTCAGCGCGGCGCACACGCCGCGGCAGCGCGAATGCTTCACGACGCTGGCGGAGCTGCCGGCCGCGATCGAGCGCGAGGGCTTGCCCAGTCCGGCGCTGCTCGTGATCGGCGAGGTGGTCGCCTTGTCGCCGCGATGGCGCGAGGATGCCGGATTGACGGGCGCCGGCGCGGGTAGCGATGCCGATGCCGGCCGTGTCGGCGAGCCGCTGGCGACGTTCCGCGCGGCCTGAACGAGGCGCAGAGGAGCGCCGCCGCGACGCCGTTGCGCGTCAGGCGGGGCTGCGCCGCTCCAGCGCGCGCAGGCGTCCCATGATCCCCATGCCGACGGTGAGCACCGCCGCGGTCAGCCAGAGCGAGGCGAGGTAGCTGCCGCTGGCCTGCGCCATCGCGCCGGCGAGCGCGGGCGCCGTGACCTGCGCGACGCCATAGCTGAGCGTGAGGCGCGCCATCGCCTTGCCCGGATTGCCGGGCGACCGCCGGCCGACGAGCGCGAGCGTAAGGCTGACCAGGCCGATGAAGGTCGCGCCGTAGAGCAGCGCGCCGATCAACGCGGCGGCCAGGCTGCCGGAGAGCGCCGGCAGCACGACGGAGACGATCTGCAGTGCGAAGGCGGCGAGCAGCGCGTTGAGATCGCCGAGGCGGCGCGCGACGCGGTCCCACAGGAACACGGCCGGCGTGGCCGCCAGGCCCACCAGCAGCCAGGCCCAGGGGCCCTGGCCGTGCAGCAGCGGTTGGCGCTCGACGATCGCGACGGTGAAGGTGGCGCTGATGACAAAGCCCCAGCCGGCGCAGAAGTAGCCGGCGATCATCCAGCGCATCCATCGTGGATCGGGGGCGGCGGCGGTGCTCGTCGCGGCGACGGGCGGCGGCACCGGCGGGCGCCACCATGCCGTCAGCGCGAGCAGCGGCAGGCCGACGACGACGAAGCCCCACCAGTGGCCGGCCCAGTCGAGCGCGAGGCGGTCCATCGCCATCGCGCCGAGGGCGGAGACGACGATGCCCAGGCCAAGCCCGAGGAAGTGGACGCCGAGTTCCGGCCGCTTGCCGGCGCGCATGAGGAAGCCGAGCACGAGGCCGGAGCCGAGCAGCATGCCGGCGGCGCCACTGAGCCCGCCGAGGTAGCGCGACAGCGCCCACAGCGGCAGGCTGGGCGCGAGCGGCATCAGCGCGGTGGCGAGCAGGCCCAGCACCATGCCCCAGAGGTAGAGCCGCGAGCGCCAGCGCGGGTCGTCGATCAGCGCGGCGATCACCGCGCCGCTCATGTAGCCGGCGTAGTTGACGGCCGCGAGCGTGCCGCCCATCGCGTCGCTCAGGCCGGCCTGCTGCTGCATCAGCGGCAGCAGCGGCGTGTAGGCGAAGCGCGCCAGGCCGATGCTCAGGATCAGGCCGGCGATGCCGCCGGCGGAGACCTGCCAGGGGCGGATCAGAACGTCTCCCAGTCGTCGCCGGGCGCGGACGTGGCGCTGGGGCTGGGGGCTGCTGCCGGCGCCTGCTTGGGCGTGGACGGCGCCGCGGGGGCGGGTCTTGCCTTGGCGACCGAGGCGGCAGGCGCCTTGGGCGGCGAGGGGCGCGCGGCCGCGGGCTTGGCTGCCGCCGGCCGCGTGGTCGTCGGCTTCGCCATCGAGGCGGCGACTGCTGGCTTCGGCGTCGGCGCTGATGTCCGCGCCGGTGCTGGTGGCGGCGTCACGCCCACCGCGTCGACCGACCCCGGCTTGGGGTCGCTGACCTTGAAGTGCCCGACCAGCGCCGTGAGTTTGCGCGCCTGGTCGCTGAGCGACTCGGCCGCGGCGGCGGACTCCTCGACCAGGGCGGCATTCTGCTGCGTCATCTGGTCCAGCTGCGCCACCGAGCCGTTGACATTGCCGATGCCCTGGCTCTGCTCGACGGTGCTCGCGCTGATCTCGCCGATGATGTCCGACACCCGCTGCACGCTGGCGACGATCTCCGTCATCGTGGCGCCGGCATCGCGCACCAGTTGCGAGCCGGCCTCGACCTTGGCCACGCTGTCGCCGATCAGCGCCTTGATCTCGCGCGCCGCGCCTGCGCTGCGCTGCGCCAGCGCCCGGACCTCCGACGCCACCACCGCGAAACCCTTGCCGTGCTCGCCGGCGCGCGCCGCTTCCACCGCGGCGTTCAGCGCCAGGATGTTGGTCTGGAAGGCGATGCCGTCGATGGTGCCGATGATGTCGTTGATCTTCTTGGCCGAGGCATCGATCTGCGCCATCGTGCCCACCACCTCGCCGACCACCGTGCCGCCGCGCTCGGCCACCTCGGCCGCGCTGCCGGCCAGCTGGTTGGCGGTGCGCGCGCTGTCGGCGCTCTGCTGCACCGTGCCGGTCAGCTGCGCCAGCGAGGACGCCGCATGCTGCAGGTTGGAGGCTGTCTGCTCGGTGCGGTGGCTCAGGTCCTGGTTGCCGCTGGCGATCTCCTGGCTCGCCGTCTGCATGCCGTCGGCGCTGGCCCGCACCTCGCGGATCACCTTGCGCAGCGAGCTCTTCATCGCCGCCAGCGCGCGCTGCACGTCGCCGATCTCGTCGCGGCTGTAGTCGCGGTCGACATGGAACAGGTCGCCCTCGCCGATGCGCTCGGCCTCGGCCATCAGCGACTTCAGCGGCGCCGAGATCGTGCGCACGAAGTAGGCGGTGGCCAGGGCCAGCAGGCCAACGATCAGCGTCATCAGCGCCGCCACGCCCCACACGGTGCGCATGCGCTCGGCCCCCGCGGCCTCTCGCAGCGCCGCCGAGCGCTGCTGCTGCAGCGTGACGAAGTCCTGCTGCGCGACCAGGTACTGCTCGATGGCGGGCACGACCTTCTGCTGCAGCGCCTGGTGCGCGCCGTTCACATCGCCGCCGGCCTTGAGCTTGTTCGCCTCGTTGCGGGTGGCGATGTAGGCCTGGCGCCGTTCGGCGATCCGCGCCATCGCGGCCTTGTCGTCGTCGCCCTCGGCCAGGGCCTCGAGCTGCTTCTGGATCTCGTTGATCGTCTCGGTGGTCTTGGCGATGTCGCCCTTCATCGCATCGGCGACCGCGTTGTCGTTGGCCGCCAGCCCGGCCTGCACGCGGCTCGCGTTGGCCTCGGTGAGGCCGCGCCAGCGCAGCGCCAGCTCGAAGCGTTGTTGCTGTTTCTCCTGGGTCGCCTGCGCGACCTCGAGCAGGCTGCGGGTGCGCGAGGCCGCCCCCAGCGACATCACCACCGTCATGACGGACATGACGGCAACGGGAATCCAGAGTCGCGTGGCGATCGAGAACTTCATCGGTCTGGCGCCTTGTGTTGGGTCGGGGGCTGCCCCGGGATGGTGCAGTCGACCTGCATCCCATCCTAAATCGGCCGAAGGGGGCACCGGCTTGAGGACAAACACTGCTAACCTGCCGCCCTGATCCGCGCCGGCCGCCCGATCCCGCAGAACTCCACAGAAGGTCCCGCCACGCCCATGAGCTTCCTGGCCATCGACATCGGCAACACACGCCTCAAGTGGGCGCTCTACGCGAGCCCCCAGCCGGGCAGCCCGATGCTGGCGCACGGTGCGCAGTTCCTGGAGAACATCGAGAAGCTGGCCGAGCACGACTGGGCCCGGCTGCCGGCGACGCCGGGCAGCATGCTCGGCAGCAACGTGGCTGGCGACGCGATGCGGCACCGCGTCGAGGAGCAGATGGAGCTGTGGGACATCGAAGCGCGCTGGGTGGCCTCGTCGGCGCAGGCGGGCGGCGTGATCAACGGCTATGACCACCCGGGCCGCCTGGGTGCGGATCGCTTCGTCGCGCTGATCGGCGCGCGGCACCACGTGCTGGCGCGCATGCGCGGGCAGACGCCGCGACCCGCGCTGGTCGTGATGGTGGGCACCGCGGTGACCGTGGACGCGCTCGACGCCGACGGTCGATTCCTGGGCGGGCTGATCCTGCCCGGGCACGGGATCATGCTGCGCTCGCTGGAAGGCGGCACCGCCGGCCTGCGCGTGCCGACCGGCGAGGTGCGCGAGTTCCCCACCAACACCTCGGATGCGCTCACCAGCGGCGGCAACTACGCGATCACCGGCGCCATCGAGCGCATGCATCGTCACATCGTCAAGCGCTGCGGGCAGGAGCCGGTCACCTTGATGACCGGTGGCGCGGGCTGGAAGGTCTCGCCTGCGTTGGACATTCCGCACGAGTTGATCGACTCGCTGATCTTCGACGGGCTGCTGGCGTTGCAGGCTCATCGCCTGGCGCTGTAGACGGCACGGTCCGGCGCTGGGGCGCGTCGACCGCGCCCGACGCGTTTACACGTCGACCTTGAACCCGAGGTCGATCTCCGAGCCCGGCTGGCCGCCGCGCAGGCCCCAGTTCTCGCGCTCCACCTCGTTGAGGATGATCTTGACGTGGTCGGCGGGGACGTCGAGCGCGCCGAGGCGGTCGACGATCGCGCGATAGAGGCGGCGCTTGGCCTCGATCGTGCGGCCGGAGAAGGCCGTCACCGTGACCAGCGTGTAGCACTCGGGCCGCGAGAGCCGCGGCGGATGGATGAAGCGATGCGGCTCATACGCGATCAGGCGTACGCAGCGGTCCTCCGCCGGGATCTTGAAGCCCTCGACCAGCGCGGCCTGCACCGCTTCGATCAACTGGGTTTCCTGCTCGGGGGAACAGGCACGGCGGATTTCGATGAGGGTGCTCGGCATGGGCGCTGCGATGAGGGGCGACGGGAACGCGAGCTTATCGCGCGACGACCTGGCGGCCCTGGAAGTCGACGGGCACGGAGCTGTGCTGGTGGACGACGCGCCATCGATCCTGCTCGCGTCGCATCAGCACGGTCAGCCGGTTTTCGATCGCGCGCAGCGCCTCGCCGCCGGCATCGAGCGCGGTGAACGCCAGCGTCGCCACGCCGCCGGCGACCTGGGTGTCGCACCAGGTCGTCACCTCCGTCGCGGTGACCCGCACACGCACGTCGCGGATGCCGTCGAACCAGGCGGCGATCATGCCGCCCCAGTCCTCGCGGCCGGCGTAGTGCCAGCGGTCCCAGCTGTCGAAGACCTGGACGTCCTGCGCGTAGAGGTCCAGGAAGCGCGCCAGGTCGCGCTCGAGGACGGCGGCCGCGTAGTCGCCCAGGAAGGCATGGATCGGGTCATCGGTCATGGTGTGTTTCCTTGAAGCGGGATGGCTCCGTGGAGACGACGATCCAGGGCGGCGGATTTCGACGGGGACGGGGCCGGCGCTCGCCGGTCATCGGGCACCCTGGTGATGCAGGCGCCAGTCGCGCTGCCATCGCGCGACGTTGTAGAGCAGCACGCCGACGGAACTTACCCAGAACATGCCCAGCCACAGGCCGACCACCTTGAGGGTGAAGATCATGTCGCCGTCGCAGCGGCCGCTGGCGTCGCAGGGGGAGGGGACGTAAAGGTCGATGAGCAGGGCCGTCGAGACGTTCCAGACCAGCAGACCCAGGAGGACGGAAATGAGCAGGCGATTCATGGCGGACGGGTTCCTTTCCTGGTGGAAAGCGGCCAGTTTCGCCATCGGCGCGGTGCTCAGGATGAGCCGGATGTGAGCGCAGGGTGAGGTTGCCGTGCGGTGCACGGCAGAGGCCGCCGAATGGCGGTTGCCTCTCCGCGTGATCGTCCCAGGCCGAAGCCGTGTCGCCCTTACAGGATGAACCGGCTCAGGTCCTCGTTCTGCGCCAGCGCGCCGAGCTTCTCGTCGACCTGTGCGCCGGCGATCGTGACGGTCTGGCCGGCGTGCTTGTGCGCGTCGAAGCTGATGTCATCGAGCAGTCGCTCCAGCACCGTCGCCAGGCGTCGCGCGCCGATGTTCTCGGTGCGCTCGTTGACCTCGAACGCGATCTGCGCCAGGCGGCGGATGCCGTCCGCGCTCAGCTCCAGCGTCAGGCCTTCCGTCGCCAGCAGCGCCTGGTACTGCTTGACCAGGCTCGCATGCGTGCTCGACAGGATGGCCTCGAAGTCCTCCACCGACAGCGACTTCAGCTCCACCCGGATCGGGAAGCGGCCCTGCAGCTCGGGAATCAGGTCGCTGGGCTTGCTCAGGTGGAAGGCGCCCGAGGCGATGAACAGGATGTGGTCGGTCTTCACCATCCCGTACTTGGTGTTGACCGTCGTGCCCTCCACCAGCGGCAGCAGGTCGCGCTGCACGCCCTGGCGCGACACGTCCGCACCCCCGCTGTGCTCGGCACGGGTCGCCACCTTGTCGATCTCGTCGATGAAGACGATGCCGTTGTCCTGCGCATGCGCCAGCGCCGCGGTCTTGATCTCGTCCTCGTTGACCAGCTTGGCGGCTTCTTCCTCGACCAGCAGCTTCATCGCCTCGGCGATCTTGAGCTTGCGCGCCTTGCGGCGCTCCTGGCCCATCTGCGAGAACAGCCCCTTGAGCTGCTCCGCCATCTCTTCCATGCCCTGCGGGCCGACGATCTCCATCGACGGCCGCGCCTCGGCCAGCTCGATCTCGATCTCCTTGTCGTCCATCGAGCCCTCGCGCAGCCGCTTGCGCATCACCTGCCGGGCGGTGTTGTCGCCGCCGGCGCTGTCCGCCGCCGGCGCGAAGCCGGTCGACGAGCGCGGCGGCGGCACCAGCGCGTCGAGGATGCGCTCCTCGGCCGCATCCTCGGCCCGCGCGCGCTGGAAGCGCATCTGGCGCTCGCGCTCCTGCTTGACGGCGATGTCGACCAGGTCGCGCACGATGCTGTCCACGTCCTTGCCGACGTAGCCCACCTCGGTGAACTTGGTCGCCTCGACCTTGATGAAGGGCGCGTCGGCCAGCTTGGCCAGGCGGCGCGCGATCTCGGTCTTGCCCACGCCGGTGGGGCCGATCATGAGGATGTTCTTCGGCGTGATCTCGCCACGCAGCTTCTCGTCGACCTGCTGGCGCCGCCAGCGGTTGCGCAACGCGATCGCGACGGCGCGCTTGGCATCGGCCTGGCCGACGATGTGCCGGTCGAGTTCGGAGACGATCTCCTGCGGGGTCATGCTGCTGCTCATTCGTGTGCTCCGGCGCCGGTCAGTCCAGCGTCTCGATCGTGTGGTTGCCGTTGGTGTAGATGCAGATCTCGCCGGCGATCACCAGCGACTGCTTGACGATGTCCACCGCGCTCAGCTCGCTGTGGTTGAGCAGCGCCTTCGCCGCCGCCTGCGCATAGGCGCCGCCGCTGCCGATGGCGACGATGCCCTGCTCGGGCTCCAGCACGTCGCCGTTGCCGGTGATGATCAGCGACGCCGTGCGGTCGGCCACCGCCAGCATCGCCTCCAGGCGGCGCAGCACGCGGTCGGTGCGCCAGTCGCGGGTCAGGTCCACCGCCGCGCGCACCAGATGGCCCTGGTGCTTCTCGAGCTTGGCCTCGAAGCGCTCGAACAGCGTGAACGCATCGGCCGTCGCGCCGGCGAAGCCGGCCAGCACCTGGTTCTTGTAGAGCTTGCGCACCTTGCGCGCCGTCGACTTCACGACGATCGAGCCCAGCGTCACCTGGCCGTCGCCGCCGATCGCGACCTGGTTGCCGCGCCGCACGCTGACGATGGTGGTGCCGTGGTACGGCGCAAGCGGGGAGGAGGAATCTTGGGACATGGTGGATCGGACGTGCGGGGACGCCTTGAACGTCATGAAGGCCTCACGTGGGTTCCCGCGCGGGAATCACAAGGTGAGGAAAAGGGAGCGGCCCCGCCTGTGCGAAAGCCGGTTGACGAGGCCGATGATCGGACATCCGGATGAAGAACGGGGCCAGAGGCCCCGTGGTCGCGAAGGTCGAAGCCGGCGCGCGGCGGTCGTCAGACGTGCCGCACCTTGACCCGGGCGTGCTCGTTGATGCCCATGGCGCCGAAGAACAGAGCCACCAGCCGGTGCGCGTCGCTGAATTGCACCGCGCGGTTCTCGCTGCGCCGCGCCAGCACCCAGTTCAGCAGGTCGCCGGCGGCCATGAAGTCCAGGCGGATCAGCTTCGGGCAGGCGATCGTCACCAGCGACGCGGCGCCGAGCTGCTCGGTCATCAGCGCCAGCGTCTCGCTGATGTCGCCGCTCAACTGGCCGGAGAGCTCCATCAGCGCCGCGGTGTTGACCGCGTCGGTCATCGTCGATTCGAGGAAGGCGATGCCGGTGTCCGGCGCCGCCGGCTGGATCGAGGAGGGCGAGCTCGTCGACAGCGCATTGCCGCTGATGCGGACGTGGCACAGCGCCTTCTCCCAGCTGGGCGGCGACACCTCGTAGGTGACGCAGTAGTCGATCGCGACTTCGTCGAACTGGTCCGGGCGGTTGGCCAGGCGCAGCGCTTCCAGGCGCAGCATCCACAGGATGGGATCCGCGTCCCGGCTGCCGACCGGGGCCTGCTCCCGCAGCACGTTGAAGAAGTGGTCGCCCGACAGCCAGCGCAGGTCCAGCGCCTGCTGCGCCCAGGCGCGGAACAGGTCGCGCAGCTTGGCGCAGGCCTCGATGTCGATCTGGCGCAGCGGCGCCCAGTCGATCACCCAAGGCATCGGCAGGTTCTCGCAGCGGGTGCGCATCTGCGTCACCGCCTCGGTGTCCAGGTATTCCGGCGCTGTCCAGGAGACGCTGCTCGCGCGGCCGCGCGGGGCGCGTTCCTGCTGCACCGCCTCGGCCACCAGCTTGGGCAGCGAGAACCATTGCGGCGAGGACAGCCCGAACTGCTGCGCGTAGTCGTTGGCCAGCTGCTCGAACTTGCCCTGCTGGCCGGTCGCCCGGTACAGGTCGAACAGCACCAGCCAGGTCTCGGCGTGATCGTGGCGCGCGCCGCCCGGGCGCGTCAGGTCGATCAGGCTGCGCTCGCAGTGCTCGTAGTCGGCATTGGCGAAGGCGATCACCGCTTCGTCCAGCTCGGCGTCGTGGACGACCTCGCTGACCTCGACCTGCGGGTCCGCGACGCGGAAGCTCAGCGTCGGGATCTCCTTCTTCAGCTCGGGGATCGGCGCGGGCGCGGCGGCCGACTGCGGGGCCATGCCGCCGCCCATCGAGGCCGCGGCTGGCGCCGGCGACAGGTCCAGGCGCTCGATGTCGGCCGGCGAGGCGTGGTCGGACACCCGCGCGCCGATCTGGTCCGCCGGCTGCGTCGCGGCGAAATTGACCGGTTTGGTGCTGGTCTCGAAGAAGCCGGGCGAGTGCTGGCCCTGCACCTGGGTGGGGACGAAACCCTCGCCCACCATCTGCTGCTCGATCTGGTCGATCTTGGCCTTGACGCTGGCTTCATCGCGGCGGGCGCCCTGGATCTCGCTGATGCGGCCCAGTTCGTCGATGCCGGAGGTCGCGTGGCCGCCAAGCGCGGCCAGCTGTTCAGGCGTCAGGCCCTCGCGGCGGATCTTGCGCAGCATGTCGAGCTCGCGCTTGCGCACGAAATCGTTGCGCCGCTTGCGCTCCACCATCGCCCGCAGCTCGGCCTTGGCGGCATCGGCCTCGGGATCGTCCTGGCGGGAGTTGATCTCCGCCCAGTCGGTCGTCGGATTGGCGACGAAGCGCGCCACCTTGCGGAAGAAGCTCTCGCCTTCTTTGGTGCCGTCTTTGGGGTCGGTCATGCTCTGGCGGACCTTGCTCTGCGCGCTGTCCGGCTCAATCGCCGAACATCTTCTGTTTCAGCTCACGGCGCTGCTGCGCTTCCAGCGACAGCGTGGCGGTCGGGCGCGCGATCAGGCGACCCAGGCCGATCGGCTCGCCGGTCTCGTCGCAGTAGCCGTACTCGCCGCTTTCCAGGCGCTGCAGCGATTGCATGATCTTCTTCAGCAGCTTGCGCTCGCGGTCGCGGGTGCGCAGCTCCAGGGCGTGCTCTTCCTCGATCGTGGCGCGGTCGGCCGGGTCGGGGACGATGGAGGTGTCCTCGCGCAGGTGCTCGGTCGTCTCGCCGGCGTTGGACAGGATGTCTTCCTTCAGCTGCGTCAGCTTGGCGCGGAAGAAGTCGACTTGCTTGTCGTTCATGTACTCGCTGTCCGGCATCGCCAGCACTTCGGCGTCGGTCAGTTCGGCACCGGCCTTGGATTTCCAGGCAGACGAGAGTTTGGGATCGGTCTTCACGGCAGGGCGGCTGTTCTGGTTCGTTGATGTCGGGGTCGAAGGCCGGACAGGGCTGTCCAGCAGAGAGACCGTGCTGTCGGGCGCGTCCGCGTCGGCGGGTTTGCCTGCCGCCGGAGCCTTGGCCACCTTGGCGGCGGCCTTGGGCGCGGCGGTCTTGGAGGCCGGTGTCTTGCTCACGTTCACTCTCCTAGCGGCTCTTTATACCTGCTCGACATGAGAAGCCGGGGCTTCCCGCGCTGGCGCAGGGGCCTGGTTCGGGCGCGGCGGATTGTAGCCACCTCCGCCGCCGCGCCGCCGATGGGTCTGAACCATCGGTCAGTGTGGCACTAAGCCAGGCAGCCTTCCAGCCCCTGCATCAGGATGTCCTTCGGCAGATCGATGCCGATGAACACCATCTTGCTGACCTTCTTCTCCTCGGGCACCCACTTCGGACCGAGGTCGGACCCCATCAGCTGGTGCACGCCCTGGAAGATCACCTTCTTGTCGGTGCCCTTCATGTTCAGCACGCCCTTGTAGCGCAGCATCTTCGGACCGTACACCTGCACGATCGCGCCCAGGAAGTCCTCCAGCTTGGCCGGGTTGAACGGGCGCTCCGAGCGGAAGACGAAGGACTTCACGTCGTCGTCATGGTGGTGATGGTGCGGATGGTCGCAGTGCTCGCCGTGCTCGTGGTCGTGATGATCGTGGGCATGGTCGTGGCCATGGTCATGACCGTGCTCGTGCGCATGGTCGTGCTCGTCGGCGGCCAGGAAGTCGGGGTCGATCTCCAGCTTGGCGTTCAGGTTGAAGCCGCGCAGGTCGAAGACGTCCTTGATCGGCACCTCGCCGAAGTGCACCTTGGACTGCGGCGCGCGCGGGTTCATGTGCTTGAGGCGGTGCGACAGCGCGTCCACCGCGGCGGCGTCGACCAGGTCCGTCTTGCTCAGGAAGATCTGGTCGGCGAAACCGACCTGGCGGCGCGCCTCCTGGCGGGTGTCGAGCTGATCGTTCGCATGCTTGGCGTCGACCAGCGTCAGGATCGAGTCGAGCAGGAAGGTCTCCGCGATCTCGTCGTCCATGAAGAAGGTCTGCGCGACCGGGCCGGGGTCGGCCAGGCCGGTGGTCTCGATGACCACGCGCTCGAAGTCCAGCTCGCCCTTGCGGCGCTTGGCGGCCAGGTCGGCCAGCGTGGTGCGCAGGTCCTCGCGGATGGTGCAGCAGACGCAGCCGTTGCTGAGCTGGATGATCTGCTCCTGCGTCTCGCTGACGAGGATGTCGTTGTCGATGTTCTCCTCGCCGAACTCGTTCTCGATGACGGCGATCTTCTGGCCGTGCGCCTCGGTCAGCACGCGCTTGAGCAGCGTCGTCTTGCCCGAGCCGAGGAAGCCCGTGAGGATGGTGGCGGGGATCAGTCCCGGCGCGGGACTCGTGGCTGGATTCGCGGCGGCGGTGTCAGGAACGGACGACATGGTGAACGACCAATCTATGGAGAAGCTTGGGCCCGGCAACTGGGGGCGGATGACTGTGTTTCAAGCGAATGTCAATGTCAATCGGTTATTCTGGCGCCTCCTCAACGACGGCACACACGACAGTGTCTGATCCCCAGCCTAGTCGGCCCGCCAAGCATGGCGGGCGTGGCAACGACCAACGCGGTCTCATCGATCGCGTGCTCGAATTCCTGCACCCCGGCCCGGACTCGACCAGCGAGCTGATCGAGAACTTCGCCGAAGCGGAGGAGCGCGATCTGATCGCGCCCGAATCGCGCCAGATGCTCGAGGGCGTCCTGCGAATGGCCGAACTCAGCGCCGGTGACGTCATGGTCGCCGCGCCGCGGATGGACCTGCTGGACATCCAGTCGCCGCCCGACGAACTGCTGGCCGCCGTCATCGATACCGGTCACTCGCGTTTCCCGGTCTACGACGGCCAGCGCGACAACATCATTGGCATCCTGCTGGCCAAGGACCTGCTCAAGCTCCAGCGCGCTCCGGAACTGAATCTGCGCGCGCTGTTGCGCCCGGCAGTTTTCGTGCCCGAGAGCAAGGGCCTCAATGAGCTGCTCCGCGATTTCCGTTCCAACCGGAATCACCTGGCCATCGTGATCGACGAATTCGGCAACACCGCCGGCCTGATCACGATCGAGGACGTGCTCGAGGAGATCGTCGGTGAGATCGAGGACGAATTCGACGTCGGCGACGGCGATGCTGGCATCTACACGCTGGCCGACGGCAGCTACCGCGTCGCGGGCGACGCCGAGATCGACGCGGTCAACACCGCCTTCGGGCTGTCGCTGTCCGACGCCGACTTCGACACCATCGGCGGCCTGGTGGCGCATGAGCATGGCCGCGTGCCGCGCCGCGGCGAGACCGTCGAGGTCGCCGGCCTGCGCTTCTCGGTGATGATCAACCGCGGCGGCGCGGTGCGCTGGTTCAAGGTGACCCGCGCGCCGGCGCCCGAGGCCGACGACCACAGCGGCTGATGCGCCGCGGCTCCTTGTCGGACCGGATCGACGGCGGGGCCCGCCAGGGCCGGTGGTCCTGGCTGCTTCATCCGGCGCTCGCGCTTGTCGCCGGGGCGCTGCACACCGCCTCGTTCTCGCCCAGTCCCGCCTGGTGGCTGCAGCCGCTGGCGCTGGCCTGGCTGGTCGCCGCCTGCGATGGCGTGCGGCCGCGCCGCGCCGCGCTGGCCGGCGCGCTGTTCGGCATCGGCTGGCTGGCCTCGGGGCTGTGGTGGCTCTACATCAGCATGCACGACTTCGGGCATCTGCCCGCGGCCGTGTCGGCGCTGGCGGTGCTGGCGCTGGCGTTGTTCCTCTCGCTCTACTACGCCGCCGGCATGGGTCTGGCGGTTCGCTGGTCCGCCGGCGCCGCGCCGACGCGGCGGGTGCTCGCCTTCGCCGCCCTGTGGCTGGGCGCGGAACTCGCCCGCGCGAGCTGGTTCACCGGCTTCCCGTGGATCGCCAGCGGTTACGCGCATGCGCAGGGGCCGCTGGCCGCGCTCGCGCCCTATGTCGGCGTCTACGGCATCACCGCGGTGGCGGCCCTGCTGGCGGCGGCGCTGGCGCTGCGCCACTGGGCGCTGCTGGGCGCGCTGGTCGTCGCCATCGGCCTGGCGCAACTCCTGCCGCGGGATTTCACGCGCCCGACCGGCACGCTGGCCGTGTCGCTGGTGCAGCCCAACATCCCGCAGGACCAGAAGTTCGACCGCGATCGCTTCGATCAGAACCTCGACCAGCTGACCGCGCTGATCGAGTCGGCCCGCGGGCAGGTCGTCATCACGCCGGAGTCGGTGCTGCCTGTGCCGCTGGCCTTCCTCGACGAGGCGCATGTGGAGCGCTTGCGCCGCGACGCCCGGCAGCGGCCGCTGCTGCTGGGCACCTTCCTGGGCAACACGACCGATGGTTTCGTGAACTCGCTGGCCGCCATGGGCTTCGCGGGCGAGTACGACTACGGCAAGCGCCACCTGCTGCCCTTCGGCGAGTTCATCCCGCCCGGCTTCCACTGGTTTGTCAGGGCGATGAACATCCCGATGGACGACCAGGCCAGCGGCACGCACCAGCGCGCGCTGGCCTTCGCGGGCCAGCGCCTGCGGCCGCTGATCTGCTACGAGGACCTGTTCGGCGAGGACGTCGTCGCCAGCGCGCTGGACCGCGGCGACGCGGCCGCCACGGTCTTCGTCAACGTGAGCAACCTGGCCTGGTTCGGGCCGCGCATGGTGCAGGACCAGCACCTGCAGTTCTCGCAGATGCGGGCGCTGGAATTCCAGCGGCCGATCGTGCGGGCGACCAACACCGGCGCGACCGCGCAGGTCGACCACCGCGGGCAGGTGCTGGCCCGGCTCCCGGCGGAGCAGGCGGGCGTGCTCGAGGTCACCGTGGAGGGCCGCAGCGGCGTCACGCCCTATGCGCGCTGGCTGTCGGCGGCGGGCCTGTGGCCGCTGTGGGCGCTGGCCGCGGCGGGACTGTTGCCGGTGCTGGTGCCGGCCTGGCGACGCCGCCGCGCCGGCGCCGGACGCGTCGCCTGACCGGGGCCCGCCGTCCCTGGGCGGCACGCCGGTGTCTCCCCCGGGCCGCACATAGAATCGGGCGTTTTGCTCCACCGCCGGCCCGACGGCCCGACGCCCCATGCTGACTTTCCAGCAACTGATCCTCCGCCTGCAGGAATACTGGTCCAAGCAGGGTTGCGCCCTGCTGCAGCCCTATGACATGGAGGTCGGCGCCGGCACCAGCCACACCGCGACCTTCCTGCGCGCGCTGGGTCCCGAGCCCTGGAAGGCCGCCTACGTGCAGCCCAGCCGTCGCCCCAAGGACGGCCGCTACGGCGAGAACCCGAACCGGCTGCAGCACTATTACCAGTTCCAGGTCGTGCTCAAGCCGGCGCCGGCCAACATCCTGGAGCTCTACCTGGGCTCGCTCGAGGCGCTGGGCTTCGACCTGAAGAAGAACGACGTCCGCTTCGTCGAGGACGACTGGGAGAACCCCACGCTCGGCTGCTGGGGCCTGGGCTGGGAGGTCTGGCTCAACGGCATGGAGGTGACCCAGTTCACCTACTTCCAGCAGGTCGGCGGCATCGACTGCAAACCCATCACCGGCGAGATCACCTACGGCCTCGAGCGCCTGGCGATGTACCTGCAGGGCAAGGAATCGGTCTACGACCTCGTCTATACCGACGGTCTGACCTACGGCGATGTGTTCCACCAGAACGAGGTCGAGCAGTCGACCTACAACTTCGAGCACAGCGACGTCGACTTCCTGCTGCAGGCCTTCGGCGCCTACGAGCGCAAGTCCAAGGACCTCATGGACACGCGGCTGGCGCTGCCGGCCTACGAGCAGCTGCTCAAGGCGGCCCACACCTTCAACCTGCTGGATGCCCGCGGCGCGATCAGCGTGACCGAGCGCGCCGCCTACATCGGCCGCATCCGCAACCTGGCGCGCGCCGTGGCCCAGAGCTACGTCGACAGCCGCGCGCGACTGGGCTTCCCGATGGCCCCCAAGGCCTGGGCCGACGAGGTCGTCGCGCAGATCGAGAAGAAGAGCGCCGAGGCCGCCGCGAAGTCCGGGAAGGCCGCGGAGCAGTCGGACAAGAAGACCGCCGCCTGACGACGAGGAACACCGCCCCATGACCACGAAGAACCTGCTCGTCGAACTGTTTGTCGAGGAACTGCCGCCCAAGGCGCTTAGGAAGCTGGGCGAGGCGTTCTCGGCGGTGCTGGCCGATGCGCTCAAGGCGCAGGGCCTGGCGCCGGCCGACGCGGCCGTGACCGCCTACGCCACGCCGCGCCGCCTGGCGGTGCATCTGGCCGGCGTCGCCGCCAAGGCCGCCGACCGCGCCGTCCAGCAGAAGCTGATGCCGGTGGCGGTGGCCCTGGACGCCGCGGGCAATGCCACGCCGGCGCTGCTCAAGAAGCTGGCGTCGGTGGGTGCCGACGCCACCGTCGTGCCCAGCCTCAAGCGCGCCCCCGACGGCAAGGCCGAGGCGCTGTTCCTGGACACCGTCGTCGCCGGCGTGTCGCTCAAGGACGGCCTGCAGAAGGCGCTGGACGAGGCGCTCGCCAAGCTGCCCATTCCCAAGGTCATGACCTACCAGCTGGCCGACGGCTGGAGCGACGTCAAGTTCGTGCGTCCGGCCCACGGCCTGGTCGCGCTGCATGGCGAGGACCTGGTCGAGATCGGCGCGCTGGGCCTCACCGCCGGCCGGACGACGCGCGGTCATCGCTTCGAGTCCAAGGCCGGGACGATCACGATCCAGAGCGCCGACAACTATGAGCGCCAGCTCCGCGAAGAGGGCGCGGTGATCGCGTCCTTCGACCAGCGTCGCGACGAGATCGTGCGCCAGCTGCAGGCGCAGGCCGCGCCGCTGGGCCTGACGCCGATCGACGCGCCCGAGCTGCTGGACGAGGTGACCGCGCTGGTGGAGCTGCCCAACGTGCTGTCCTGCCAGTTCGAGCCCGAGTTCCTGGCCGTGCCGCAGGAGTGCCTGATCCTGACGATGAAGGCCAACCAGAAGTACTTCCCGCTGCTGGACGCGCAGGGCAAGCTGACCCACCGCTTCCTGGTGGTCAGCAACATCCATCCGGACGATGCGTCCAAGGTCATCGAGGGCAACGAGCGCGTCGTGCGCCCGCGCCTGGCCGATGCGAAGTTCTTCTTCGACCAGGACCGCAAGAAGACGCTGGCCTCGCGCGTCGAGGGCCTGGGCAAGGTGGTCTATCACGGCAAGCTCGGCAGCCAGGGCGAACGCACCGAGCGCGTGCGCGCGATCGCGCATGCGATCGTCAACCAGCTGCGCATGGCCCAGCACCCGTACACGGTCGAGGCCAAGGACGAGTTCGACGTGCTCGACAGCAAGGCCCAGGAGGCCGCGCTGCTGGCCAAGGCCGACCTGCTGACCGACATGGTGGGCGAGTTCCCCGAGCTGCAGGGCATCATGGGCGGCTACTACGCGCGCCATGAAGGCTTGCGCGACGGCGTGGCCAAGGCGATCGAGGACCACTACAAGCCGCGCTTCGCCGGCGATGCGCTGCCGCGCAACCACACCGGCACCGTCGTCGCGCTGGCGGACAAGCTCGAGACGCTGATCGGCCTGTTCGGCATCGGCCAGCTGCCCACCGGCGACAAGGACCCGTTCGCGCTGCGCCGCCACGCGCTGGGCGTGATCCGCATCCTGGTCGAGAACCACATGCACCTGTCGCTGCCGGAGCTGATCCAGGGCGCGCTGCCCGCGTTCGGCGAGCTGATCCAGGATCCGACCGAGCCGCTGCTGGGCTTCTTCGCCGACCGCCTGGCGGTGAGCCTGCGCGACCAGGGCTACAGCGCCCAGGAGGTCGACGCGGTGCTGGCGCTGAGCCCGGCCCGCCTGGGCGACGTGCCCAAGCGCCTGGGCGCCGTGCGCGCCTTCGCCGCGCTGCCCGAATCGGCCTCGCTGGCCGCGGCCAACAAGCGGGTCGGCAACATCCTCAAGAAGATCGAGGGCGAGCTGCCGACCGAGGTCCAGCCCGCGCTGCTGACCGAGGCGGCCGAGCGGGCCCTGGCCGACGCGCTCGCCGGTGTGAAGCCGCAGGCCGACGCGCTGTTCGAGCAGCACGACTACGCCGGCTCGCTCAAGGCGCTGGCCGCGCTGAAGGCGCCGGTCGACGCCTTCTTCGACGACGTGATGGTGAACGCCGAGGACCCCGCGCTGCGCGCCAATCGCCAGGCGCTGCTCAAGCAGCTGCACGACGCGATGAACCGCGTCGCGGACCTGTCGCGCCTGGCGGCCTGACGCAGAACGGAGCCTTCGATGCCCAACCGGTCCGACCATCCGCATGGCATGAAACTGGTGATCCTGGGCCGCGACGGCACGATCAACCGCTACCGCGACGACCATGTGAAGTCGCCCGAGGAACTCGAGCCGCTGCCCGGCGCGCTCGAGGCCGTCGCGCGGCTGAACCACGCCGGCTGGCACACCGTCATGGCCACCAACCAGCCCGGCATCGGCCGCGGGCTGCTGGACATGGCCTCGCTCAACGCGGTGCACCTGCGGCTGAACCAGCTGCTGGCGGAGAAGGGCGGTCGGCTGGACGCAGCGTTCTTCTGCCCGCATGCGCCGGAAGAGAACTGCAACTGCCGCAAGCCGCTGCCGGGGCTGGTCGAACAGATCGGCGAGCGCTTCGGCGTGGACCTGCAGCAGGTCCATATGGTCGGCGCCAGCGTGCGCGACCTGCAGACCGCGCACAACGCCGGCTGCGTGCCGCACCTGGTGCGCGGCGACCGCCTGGCCGGCGTCGACGAGGCGCAGCTGCAGGGCCAGATCGCGCTGGTGCCCGGCTCGCGCGTGCACCAGGACCTGGCCGCCTTCGCCGAGGCCCTGATCCATGAGGAACGCCGCGCGCGCGCCGAGTCGCGCGGCGAATCCGCTGAACCCGATACCGCTCCTGGAGACCTGGGCTGATGCTCATCGCGCTGCGTTCGATCCTCTTCGTCCTCTACCTGATCGTCACCGTCGTGCCCTGGGGCACCGCGGTCGTGGTCTGCTCGCTGTTCCTCAACAGCACGCAGCTGTACTGGATGTGCGCCAACTGGCTGCGCGTGGCGATCTGGGGCGCCCGCTTGATCTGCGGCGTGCGCTGGCGCGTGCGCGGCATGGAGCACCTGCCCACGGACAAGGCCCAGTCGGTGATCCTGCTGTCCAAGCACCAGTCGACCTGGGAGACCTTCGCCTACCCGATGCTGATGCCGCGGCCGCTGGCCTACGTGTTCAAGCGGGAACTGATCTACATCCCGTTCTTCGGCTGGTCCATGGCGCGGCTGGACATGATCCACATCGACCGCAGCAAGCGCAGCGAAGCCTGGAACAAGGTGGCCGCGCAGGGCCGGCGCATCGCCGGGCTGGGCAACTGGATCATCATGTTCCCGGAAGGCACGCGGGTGGCGCGCGGCAAGGTCGGCGAGTACAAGACCGGCGGCACGCGACTGGCCGTCGAGACCGGCGTGCCGGTGGTGCCGATCGCGATGAACTCGGCGAGCTGCTGGCCGCGCAAGAGCTTCCTGCTGCGCCCTGGCGTGGTCGACATCTCGATCGGCCCGATGATCCCCAGCACCGGCCGCACACCGGCCGACCTGATGAAGGAGGTGCAGGCCTGGATCGAGACCGAGATGCGGGTGCTGGACCCGGCGGCCTATCCCGCCGACGGCGCCGCCGCGATGACCGGCGTGCCGCCTGCGCCGCCGGCCCCGCCGTCCACGTCGGCCGCCGCCTGATTACACTCGCAGCCCATGCTGCCTTCCAAGCTGCGGGGATTGGGCGCGCTGCTGAACTTCACGCAGCTGTCGCTGTTCGACACCGAGCCCCCGCCCGCGCCTCCGCCGCCCGCACCGGATCCCGTCGCCCCGACGCCGCGCTTGCGCGGTGAGGCCGGCGCGTCGCTGCGCCAGGTCTTGCTGCAGGGACAGGCGATCCCCTACGAGCTCAAGCGCGCGCGCCGCCGCAGCATCGGCTTCACGGTGAGCGAGGAGGGCCTGCGTGTGTCCGCGCCGAAGTGGGTGCCGCTGGGCGACATCGACAACGCGCTGCAGCAGAAGGGCGACTGGATCCTGCGCAAGCTGGTCGAGCAACGCGAGCGCGCCAAGCGGACGCAGGCGGCCCGTGTCCACTGGGGCGACGGCTGCAGCCTGCCTTACCTGGGCGAGCCGCTGATCGTCGTGCTCGATCCGTCGATGACCGGCACGCGGCTCGACGAGGGCCAGGCCGATCCGCAGCCGACGCTGGCGACGGTGCCGCGCCGCATGCTCTACCTCGGCCTGCCGCAGACCGCGGCGCCGGAGCAGATCCGCGACGCGGTGCAGGCCTGGCTGCAGCGCCAGGCGCGGCAGCTGTTCGAGTCCCGCTGCAGACACTTCGCCGGGCCGCTGGGCGTCACGATGACCGGGCTGCGGCTGTCCTCCGCGCAGACGCGCTGGGGCAGCGCCAGCGCCGACGGCATGATCCGGCTCAACTGGCGGCTGATCCACTTCTCGCCCGCGCTGATCGACTACGTCGTCGCGCATGAACTGGCCCATCTCAAGGAGATGAACCACAGCCCCCGGTTCTGGGCGGTGGTGCGGTCGGTGTTCCCGGAATACGAACTCGCGCGCGATCGCCTCAAGCAGGCGGTGCTGCCGCTGATGGACGAGGCCTGATGCCGCGTCGGGATTTCGTCAATCGTTCCGCTTGATAGCGGTAAACGTTCGCATTTCCCCCTTTGGGGGGGCTTGTAGCTGATTTGGGTGGGGCTGCACACTGGATACCGCTGTCATCACTCGCATCTGAGTCAGAACCTCCTCCCGCGTTCCGCTCCCGGCGGCGCTTTGGTCCCCCAGCCTTCCCGGCTGCGTCCGGTCGACCCGCGCTCAGAGCCGACAAGCTGATGCATAACAAGGCGCAGCGCCGCCGTCCCGTGATCGGGGCGGCGGCGACTGTCTTTCCGGGCCTCGTTTTTCTTCAGGCCGAGAAGCGATGGATGCCATCCGCATCCAGCGTCCGCCGCAGCAACCCGCCCAGCCACAGCCGATGCAGGTGAGCCACCGCCTCGCCCATGGCGAAGGTCGTCTGGTGCAGGTCCAACGGCCGGCGGAACATCATCGGCAGCAGCTCGGCCGCGTGGCAGGGCTTGGCGGTGCAGGCCTCCAGCACTTCGGCCAGCCGCTCCTGGTGGTGCTGCTGCAACTGGTCGATGCGCGCGTGCAATCCCCGGAAGGGCTTGCCGTGCGCGGGCAGCACCAGGGTGTCGGCCGGCAGCGTGCTCAGCCGCGCGATCGAATCGAGGTAGAGCTGCAGCGGATCCGCCTCCGGTTCCACGTCCACGACCGAGACGTTGGTGGAGATCCTCGGCAGCACCATGTCGCCCGAGATCATCACGCCCAGCGTCTCGCTGAACAGACTGATGTGCTCCGGCGCGTGGCCATGGCCGACAAGGCAGCGCCAGTCGTGATCGCCGATGCGCACGCTCATGCCGTCCATCAGCCGGCGGAAGGCGGGCGGGATCGACGGGACCATGCTCGGGTAATAGCTCGCGCGGCCGCGGATCTTGTCCAGCGCCGCCGGATCGGTCAGGCCGTGGCTGCCGAAGAAGGCCGCCGCCGCCTCGCCGCCCATGCCCACCGTCGACGAGGACGCCACCCGCGCCAGCTGATAGTCCGTCGCGCTGATCCACAGCCGGCACTGCCAGCGCTCGGTCAGCCAGTGGGCCAGGCCCATGTGGTCCGGGTGGAAGTGGGTGACGATGACGCGCAGCACCGGCAGGCCGTCGAGTCGCTCGGCGAAGACCCGTTCCCAGTTCGCCTTCGTCGCATCGCTGTGGATGCCGCAATCGACGATGGTCCAGCCCTCGCGCCCGTCCTGGACGTCCCGCAGCAACCACAGGTTGATGTGGTCCAGCGCGAAGGGCAGGCCCATGCGCACCCACCGGAGGCCGGGCAGCAGGTCGAGCGCCTCGCCCGGACCGGGGAGGGTGTCGCCCAAGGGGTAGGTGAGTTCCGATTCGCGGGGATTGGCCATGGCTTTAGACTTACGTTTACGTCAACGTCATTAGCCAGTGTAGCCATGAGCCCCTCTCCCCGCCCGACCCCGGCCGATGACCTGCCCGAGGACGCGCTGCCCGAAGCCGGCGACGACGCGGGACCGCTGTTCACCATCACCGAGCTGGCGACCGAGTTCGACATCACCCCGCGCGCGATCCGCTTCTACGAGGACATGGGCCTGCTGACGCCCGCCCGCGCCGGGCGCAATCGCGTGTACACGCAGCGCGACCGCACGCGGCTGAAGTTGACCCTGCGCGGCAAGCGCCTGGGGCTGTCGCTGCAGGAGATCAAGCAGCTGGTGGACATGTACGACAACCAGTCGGACACCGTGCCGCAGCTGCGCGCCTTCCTCGGCGTGCTGGACCAGCACCGCAAGCAGCTGCAGCAGCAGCTCAGCGACATCGAGGTCACCCTCGCCGAGATCGCCCAGCACGAGGAGCGCTGCCACGCGCTGCTGGCCGAGGCCGGCCAGCCGGTCGACAGCTGAGCCGCCACCCGCTGACCGCGGCGCGCGGACGAAACCCGGCCCTGCGCGTCGCGCCGCCCCACACGGCGCCGCCCTACACTCCGCCGCCATGAACGGCCTGCATCTCACCGCCGACCTGGCCCGCTGCGCGCGCGCGGCGCTGCTGACGGACGCCCCCGGCCTGGCCCGCCAGGCTCGCGAGGCGGTGGCGTCGGCCGGACTGACCGTGGTGGGCGAACACTGGCATCGCTTCCCGGCCGCGGCCGACGGCTCGCCGGGCGGCATCACCGGCATGCTGCTGCTGGCCGAGTCGCATGTGGCGCTGCACAGCTGGCCCGAACTGGCCGCGGTGACGCTGGATGTCTACGTCTGCAACTACGGCGGCGACAACTCGGCCAAGGCGCGCGCGCTGATGGCGGCGCTGGTGGCGCTGTTCGAGCCGGCCGAGGCCGACCTGCAGTCGCTCGAACGGGGGCGTCCGGCCCCCCGGACCGAGCGATGACGCGACCGTGGCGTTTTCCCCGCTCGCCCCGGCGGGGGATCGGCGGGGACCGCCGGCTTCACTAGACTCTCGCCCGGGCCAGGACGGCCTGGGAGAAGAGGGATTGATCGAGAACAAGATCGAGCTGGAGCTGTTGCCCAAGGCACCTCCAGCCGCACCGCCGGCGCCGATGCCGCCGGCGCCGCGCGCGCCGGTCCTCAAGCCGGCGGTCGCCGCGCCGTCGGAGCAGGCCGGGCCGATGGCCACCGGCCTGCTCGCGAAGCTGCATGAGCAGCGACTGGAGTTCACCGGCACCGGCAGCGAGTATTTCCGCATCTGGGTCGTCAACGCCCTGCTGACGCTGGCGACGCTGGGCGTCTACTCCGCCTGGGCCAAGCGCCGCAAGGCGAGCTGGTTCGCGCGGCACACGCTGCTGGCCGGCGACGGCTTCGATTTCCACGGCGATCCGCGCCGCATCCTGATCGGCCGCGTGCTGGCGCTGGCGCTGCTGGTCTGCTACGGCCATGCGTTCGAGTGGTCCAAGGGCGCCGGCTTCGCGATGCTGGCGGTGCTCTACGCGTTTGGCCCGATGCTGTTCGCGGGCGCCCAGCGCTTCAAGCTCGGCAACACCAGCTGGCGCGGCCTGCGCTTCGGCTTCCAGGCCAGCGCCGCCACCGTCTACGCCTCCTGCCTGCCGCTGCTCGTGGCGTGGACCGTCGTGTCCGTCGGCGCCGGCATGGGGCTGGGGCCGATCGTCATCGGCATCGCCGGCTTGGCGGTGGGGCTGCTCTTTCCGCTGGCGCATGGCTGGCTCAAGCGCTTCCAGCATCGTCATGCCCGCTATGGCGCGCTCGAGTTCGACTTCGAGCTCCCGGTGCGCAAGTTCTACGGCCTGTACCTGACGCTGGTCGGCGTCGGCCTGCTGGGCGGCTTCGTCGCCGGCGTGATCGCCGCGGTGGCGATCGGCGCGCTGAAAGCCGTCTTCGGCGCGCAGGCGTCGCTGGTGGCGATGTTCGCGCCGCTGGCCACGATGGGCGTGCTGTGGGTGATCGGCTGGCCGATCTACATCGCGCGGCTGCAGAAGCTGATCTGGGACAACACCCGCCTGGCCGGCGGCATCGAGTTCGCCTACCAGCTGCCCGCCTTCTCCCTCTTCAAGACGGTGATGGGCCACGGCCTGCTCACGGTGCTGACGCTGGGCCTGTACTGGCCCTTCCTCGCGGTGCGCATCGCCAAGCTGCGCATCGAGGGCATGACCGTGCTGTCCGATGAGCCGCTGGACGCCCTGGTCGTGCGCGCCGCCAGACGGCGCGGCCCCGGCGCGGTCGGGGACGGCGTGGCCGATGCCTTCGGCCTGGACATCGGCTGGTGAGCGGGGAGACATCGCCATGAGATCGCAGAGCTACACCGCCACCGCCCGGTGGTTCGACGGCGTCGAGAACCGCCCGCAGGAAGTGCGCGTGCGCCTGAGCCGCCACCACCTCGAGTTCATGCCCTGGCCGCCTCGCCCGCAGGCCTCGTCCTCGATGCCGCCGTCGGAGGCCGAGCTGGCCGCGTCGCGCCCGTCGCTGCCGGGGCTGCGTCGCTACACCCGCAAGGGCCTGTCGGTCGGCGAATGGTGGCGCGGCAGCCCGACGCCGGTCGGCCTGCCCGACGGCGGCACGCTCTGGATTCCCGCGGACAACGCGATGGGACGCGCCCTGGGCGGCCAGTCGCTGACGACGCAACTGATCTCGAGTTGGGCGATGTCCCTGTGCTGTCTGGTCGCGCTGATCGCGCTGGTCGCCTGGTTCGACCGCCAGGGCGCGGGCCTGCTGGCGCGCGTGGCGCTGCCGCTGGTGCCCAAGCAGCTCGACATCGCCGTCGGCGACAAGGTCGAGCAGGAGGTGACGGCGCGCTGGCTCAAGCCGTCGACGGTCGCGCCGGCGCGGCAGGCCGCGCTGCGCCAGCGCTTCGAGGAGATCGCCGGGCGGACCTTCCCGGGCCAGGCCCTCAAGCTGCGTTTCGCGCGGCTGGGCAACAGCGGCGGCTTCAATGCCTTCGCGCTGCCCAACGGCACGCTGTTCGTGCTCGACGGGATGACGCAGGACCTGAGCGACGACGAAGTGATGGCCGTGCTCGGTCACGAGGCCGGGCATGTGAAGCATCGCCATGCGATGCGCCACCTGGTGCAGGGCATCGGCCTGGTGGCGGTGGCCGGCGTGGTGATGGGCGATTTCTCCACCGTCGCGGCCAGTTCGATGGCCTCGGTGCAGACGCTGCGCTACGGGCGCAACGCGGAGCGCGAAGCCGATGCCGAGGCGCAGCGCCTGATCCTGCGCGAGCACCTGCCCAACGAGACGCTGGTCGGCGTGTGGCTCAAGCTGCGCGACGCGATGCGGCGCGAGGGCCACACGAGCGAGGGCGTCGAGTGGCTGTCGTCGCACCCGCCGATCAGCGAGCGCCTGGAAAGCGCCCGTCGCGCCGCGCAGAACGCCGACCCGGTGCGCTGACCAGGGGCTGGCGGCCCGGGACGCCCGGTCCCGGCCGCGGGCGACTCACTTCGCGCTGCCGCCGCTGGCGGGCTCCTGCTGGCCCTTGGCGACGGCGGTCGCGGCGGCCGGCGCCACCGGCTTGAACTGGCCCATCACGTCGCGCTTGCCGCGCTCGAGGTAGGGCACCGGCTGGTCCATCCAGGCGGGCCGCGGACTGCCCAGCAGGTAATGGTCGAAGAACTCGGCCATGTGCACGGTGAAGTGCTTCATGTTGTCGCGGTCGCGCAGGCCGTGTTTCTCGCCGTTGTAGTTGAACCAGTAGGCCTCCTTGCCCAGGCGGCGCAGCGCGGTGAAGAACTCGATGCCCTGGTACCAGGGCACCGCGTCGTCCTCGTCGTTGTGGATGGTCAGGTAGGGCGTGGTGACCTTGTCGACGCGGAAGATCGGCGAGTTCTCCAGGTACAGGTCGGGCCGCTCCCACGGCGTGGCGCCGATGCGGCTCTGGCCGTGCTCGTACTGGAACGCGCGGCTGATGCCCGCGCCCCAGCGGATGCCGCCGTAGCCGCTGATCATGTTGGCCATCGAGGCGCCGGCCTCCGCCGCGCGGAACTCGTGGGTGCGGGTGATCAGGTAGTTGATCTGGTAGGCGCCCCAGCTGTGGCCCTGGATGCCCACCCGCTTCGGATCGACATAGCCCTTGGCGATCTGCTGGCGGACCGCCGGCAGCACCGTGTTCATCGCGCTGCGGCCCGGGTGGCCGGTGGTGTAGACGATGTCCGGGCGCAGCACCAGGTAGCCGTTGGAGACGTAGCGCGTGACGTTGATGTTCTGGCCCGGCGCCGGCGGCACGTAGCGATGGCGGTTGTCGCTCATCTTCTCGTAGATGTAGACCATCATCGGGTACTGCCGCTTCGGGTCGAAGTCGGCCGGCTTGGCCAGCAGCGCGCGCAGCTTCCTGCCGTCGGCCGCGGTGTACTCGATCAGCTCCTGCGTGCCCCAGGCATACCGCGCCTGCTGCGGATTGGCCTCGCTGATGCGCTGCGGCCGCTCGAAGCTCAGCGTCGAGGTCCACAGGTCGGGGAACTCGGTGAAGGTCTGCTGCGTGAAGACGAGGCGGTCCGCGTCCTTGGCCTTGATCAGGCCGCCGATCATCTTGTCGTCCTGCAGCAGCGTGGTCGGGACGCCGCCGCTGGCATCGACGCGGAAGTAGCCGCTGGCGCGCGTCAGGTCCTGCGTGCCGGCCAGCATCAGCGCATCGGCGGGCAGGGCGCGCTGGTCGGCGTCCTCGGGGTCCAGCGGCACCACGCGCAGCTGGATCTGCCGCTTGCGGCCCCAGCCCTGCGTCAGGTTGCGCGACTGGCCGGTCGCCGGCTGCACGGCCCAGAGGTCGAACTTGTCGTAGAGCACGACGCTGTCGTCCCCGGCGGTCCAGCCCGCGCTGCCGTAGGCGGTCGGCAGGTCGGGCACGTCGCGCTCGTCGTTGTCGAAGCGGGCCTTGATCTTCCCGGTCAGGTCGATCGCCTGCGCGGTGTCGGTGCGCCAGACCATCCAGCGCGCGGCCGGCGCGTCGAAGCCCAGCAGGTAGCGGCCGGTCGGGGACAGCGTCGGCGCATGGCGCAGCTTGCGCGCGAGCGGCGTGGCCGCGCCGGTGTCCAGGTCGACCGCGTAGGCGTCCACGTACACGCCTTCCCAGGACATCAGCGGGCGATACGGCAGCTCGCTCAGGCCCAGCGCCACACGGGCGTTCTCGTTGACCTGGATCGTCGGCAGGTCCACGGTGCCGAGCTGCACGAAGCGCGCGGCGTCCACGTCCTGGCCGAGGTGCACGACGGCGCGGTAGCTGCGCGTGCGTTCGCGCTCCGCCTTGGCCTTCTGCGCCGACTGCAGCTCCGGATCCTTCCAGTGCCAGAGGTCGACCTTCATCGGCTCGGGCGCGTCCTTGGGCTCGGGCGCGGGCAGTTCCGCGGTGCCGAGGAACAGACGCTGCCCGTCCTTGCTGAAGGCCAGCGGCGCGTGCTCGCTCGGCGTCCAGCCGGCGGGCACGCCGGCGGTCGCGGCACTGACCAGCACCGTCGCGCGGTCCTGGCCGGCCTGCCACAGGAAGAGCTTGAACGGCGTCGGATCGGGCTTGTCGGCCTTCCCGTCCTTCGCGCTGTCCTTCCGGTCTTCGGCTTCCCGGGCCTTCTCGGTGGCGCGGGTCTCGGCCACATGGTCGCGGTTGCTGACGAAGGCCAGGCGGCGGCCGGCCTCGTCGAAGCGCAGCTGCTTGTAGCTGCCCGCGCCGGACATCACCGCGCGTGCCCGTGTCGGCGCGCTCGGGTCGATCAGGTAGACGCCTTCGCGGGCGCTGTCGTCGGCCGCAGGTTTCGCCGCCGCGACTGGCGTGCCGGCGGGCACGGCGCCGAGCGCGTCCGAAGCCGGCGGCGCGGCGGGCGCCGGCGGATTCGCCGAAGCCGGGACGGACGGCTCCGCCGGCCGGGTCTCCGGTGCGGTGGCCGGCGTCGCCTTCGCGGCGCCGGAGGCACCTGCGGGGGCTTTCGCCTCCTTCACCGAGACCACGTAGGCGAGCAGGGTGCCGCCGTTGTTCCAGGCGAAATCGGCGGCGTCCTTGAAGGTGTTGCGCTGGCCGGTCTGGGCGTCGATCAGCAGCAGATCATTGCCGGGCAGCTTCTTCGCGGATGGCGCGCCGCCTTCGGCCGGCGCTTCCTGGTCGAGGGTGGCGTCCGCCCTCGTGCGGCCCGTGCGGGCGTCGAGCTCCGCGTCGACCAGGACTTCGTCCGCCGTTCCTGCCTCGCTGTCGGCCCTGGCGGCCGGCGCCTTGGGATCCTTCGCGCCGTCCTTCTTCGCGGGTGCTTCCAACAGCATCGCCAGGTGCACGCCGCCGTCCTTGCCCCAGCCGAAGCGCTTCACGCGCTCGACCGTCTCGACCTTGCCGGTGGCGAGATCCATCCAGGCCGCGCCGGGCTTGGGCGCGTCCTCGCCCTTCTTCTTGTCCTTCTTGGCTTTGTCGATCTCCACGCGCGTCGGCTGCACGGCGAAGGCGACGAAGCGGCCGTCGGCGCTGAACTGCGGCGCGGTGCCACGCGGCGCGCGGTACTCGCGGCCATCGGCGACGCGGCGTACGACCAGCTCGCCATCGGCCTCCTGCGCCACCAGCGCGTAGGCGATCCACTGCCCATCGCGGCTCAGCTGCGTGTGCTGGATGCTGCGCCAGGTGGCGTAGACGTCGTGCGTGATCGGCGGCAAGGCCGAGCTGGGCTGAACAGCGCTTGCGGCCGCGGCGGCGACCGGCGTGGTCGCCTGCGGCGGCGTGGCCGCGTTCAGCGGGGCGAAGGGCAGCAGCGCCAGCGAGAGCGCGGCCAGCGAAGGCGGAAGAAGCCGGGTGGGCATGGTCGAGGACGAGGACATGGGGTCGAGAGGGCAAATGGGGCGGAAGGGGCGAGGGGCGGCATCCGCGTGAGCGCGATGCGGACGCTCGATCAGGCGGCGGTCAAGGTCTTCACGAGCCAGGCCTGCAGGGCCTGGATCTCGTCCATGCTGACCTCGTGCGCCATCGGGAACTCGTGCCAATCGACCGCATGGCCGAGGCGGCGCAGTTCGGCCAGCGAGGCCTTCGCCCGCGCCGGCAGCACCACGCCGTCGCCGGTGCCGTGCGCCAGGAAGATTGGCGTGGCCGCGTTGGCGGGACTGCGCTGCGCCTCGGTCGTGTCCAGCAGCGGCAGGTAGCCCGACAGGCCGACCAGACCGGCCAGCCGCCGGGGGTAGCGCAGGCCCGTCATCAGCGTCATCGCGCAGCCCTGCGAGAAGCCCATCAGCACCACCCGCTCCGGCGGGATGCCGAACTCGCGCTCCTCGCGGGCGATCAGCTCCTCGATCAGCGCCTGCGACGCGCGCAGGCCGTCGGCATCCTCGCGCTGGCTGAGGTCGCCATGGCGGATGTCGTACCAGGCGCGCATGCGCATGCCGCCGTTGATCGTCACCGGGATCTCCGGCGCGCTCGGCAGCACGACCCGCAAGCCGCCCTGCGCCAGCACCGGCGACAGGTCCAGCGCCTGGACGACGGGCACGAAGTCGTTGCCGTCCGCGCCCAGTCCGTGCAACACCAGCAGGCTGAAACGGGGCGCCTCGCGCGTCTGCAATTCAATGGTTTCGAGCGTCATGGGCGGGAATGCTAGTCCGCGATGCCGTGCCGGCACTGGGTGGAAACGCCCTGTCGCGCGACATCCGCTCCGCATCGCGCCCACCTGCATCCGGTCGCACGCGGGTCGCGGCGGCGCGGGTCGCTGCGTAGCCTGCATTCCATCGCATCCCTCGATGCGCGACTTTCAGGAAAAGGAGCCCCCATGTCCGACAGCGAAGAACTCAATCGCCTGGCCGATCTCCACCAGCGCGGCGTGCTCAGCGACGAGGAGTTCGCCAGGGCCAAGGACCGGGTGCTGAATGCCGGCACCCGCCCGTCCGCATCGACCACCTACGCCTATGCGGCCCCCCAGAGCGGCGCGCCGGCCGTCAACGCGATCAATGCCTTCCGGCGCAGCCGCGACGACCGCTGGATCGGCGGCGTGTGCGGCGGCCTCGCCCGGCTCAGCGGCCTGGCCGCATGGTTCTGGCGCATCGTCTTCGTCGCGCTGACGATGTGTGCCGGCGGCGGGATGCTGCTGTACTTCCTGCTGTGGATCTTCGTGCCGATCGAGGACTGACGCTTCGGCCGCTCAGCGGCGGCCCTTGAGCAGGTACGCGGAGGCGAGCCAGCGGCGCTCGACCTCCGCGTCGGCCATCCGGGCCTCCAGATGTCGCCAGGGGCAGTCCAGCCCGTCCATGCGCAGGATCGAGTGCATCGCCGCGCCGAGCACGAAGCAGTTGCTCATCGGCATCCACGGCGGCGCCCAGGCCAGCCCGGCCGCGACGATGCGCGCGCCCGGCTTCAGCACGGCGAGTGCGCGGTCGACGGCCTCGATGCTCTGCAGCACGTCGTGCGTGAAGAAGAACAAGGCCGCGTCGGCGCGGCGAGCGCCGAGCGCGGACGCATACGGTGCCTCCTCGGCTGTGGTCGGGAGGTAGTCGACCGGGGTGTCGAGGTGATCGGTGAGCGCGCGCTGGCGGGCCTGCCGCATCATCGTCTCGCAGGGTTCGACGGCGACGATCCGCCCCGTCGGTCCGACCGCCTCGCTGAGCCCGGGCAGGCTCAGGCCCGTGCCGGCGCCGATGTCGAGCACCGTCTGCCCCGGCGCCAGGGCCAGCGCCGCGATCGCCTCGCGCCGCAGCGGGGCCACGGGCATCAGCTCGTAGTCGTAGATCGGCGCGCGGCGCGCGTACAGCGCGTTCAGGGCCTGCAGCGCCGGCCGGGTGTCGGGCGTGTTCATGAGCTCCCTTTTTTTCGCGGGCCAGCTTCGCGTGGCGCCTCGCGCGGTGTCAAGCAAGAAAAACGGTGCGTCACGGAACCGTCATCCGCTGCCGAAAGAATCGCGGCCCATGTGCGTCGAACTCACCACAGGTACGCGGCTTGCCCGGCGTGCCGCCCGCGTCCTCCCGGCTCTTTGTGCGGCCCTGCTCGTCATGGCCACGATGCTGACGGCCCGAGCCGAACCCGCCGCCCGGGACACTCCCGCGCCGGTGGCCACGGCGACCGAGGCGGCCGACCTCAAGTTCTCCCAGTTCTTCAAGACGCCGATCGGCCCTGCGGGCCTGGAACCGTCGGACGTGCTGCGCGCCGCCGACGGCCGTCCGGTGCGCCTGGTCGGCTACATGGTCGCGCAGGAACAGGCCCGGCCGGGCCGCTTCTGGCTGACGCCGCGGCCGGTGCGCATGAGCGAGCACGCCGACGGCGAGGCCGATGACCTGCCCGCCGCGACGGTGACCGTGCTGCTTGATCCGTCGCAGCAGGGTCGCCTCGTCGCCCATCGCGACGGGCTGGTGTCGCTGACCGGCACGCTGTCGGTGGGTCGCGTCGAGGACGAGACCGGCCGCGTGTCCTGGATCCGCCTGCGCCTGCCGCCCGGAGCGTTGGAGGCCGAGGCCGCCTCGGCCACGCGGCCCGATGGCGCGGGCCATCGCCACTGAGCGCGCCCGCGCACGCCCGGCGTCCCCGCAGCCCCTCCGCCCCTCTACCGATTCCTTCGATTCGAGCCCCGATGATGAAACACCTGCCTTCCTTGCTCGCCGGCGCTTGCGCGCTCCTGGCGCTGAGCGCCGCCCACGCGGCTCCCACCGTGACGCGCCTCACGCCGCCCAGCGAGTTGTTCTCCAGCGGCCGTCCCGAGCCGGTCATCGCGCGTTTCCTGCCCGGCCAACGTTTCGACCTGCAGGCCACGATCAAGCCCGATGCGGGGCAGCGCATCACCGCCGCGCGCTTCCTGATCGACGGCAAGCCGGTCGATGCGACCGTCGCGCTGCGCGACTGCGCGGCCGGCTGCGTCAAGGGCGTGGCGGCGGAGACCGCGATCGCGACGGTGCGCGCGGTCAGCCTGCAGAAGGCCGGCCGTCATACCTTCAGCGTCGAGGCGACCCAGGCCGACGGCCAGACGGTCAGCGCCACCGGCAACCTCGACGTGGTGTCCTTCACCACGGCCATGGGGCCCAAGGTCAAGAACCTCATCATCCTGGTGGGAGACGGCATGGGCGCGGCGCAGCGCACGGCCGCGCGCATCGTCAAGGGCGGCTACGCCCAGGGCAAGGTGATCCAGCCGCTGGCGATGGACACCTTCCCGGCGACCGGGATGGTCAAGACGGCCTCGCTGAACTCGGTGGTGACCGACTCGGCGCCCGGCATGACGGCCTACGTCTCCGGCAACAAGAACAACAACAATGAAGAGGGCGTGTTCCCGGACGACACGGTCGATGCCTTCGACAACCCGCGCATCGAATACCTGTCCGAATACCTGCACCGCACGCAGGGCAAGGCGCTGGGCGTCGTCACCACCGCCGACGTCTTCGACGCGACACCGGCCGGCAACGCGGTGCACACCAGCAATCGCGGCGCGGGCACCGGCATCGTCGACCAGTTCTTCGACGACCGCGCGCGCACCGGCCTGACGGTGCTGCTGGGCGGCGGTCGCAAGTGGTTCCTGCCCGCCGGCACGGCCGGCTCCGAGCGCGCCGAGGCGAGCGACTACGCCTTCTCCGCGAGCGATCCGCACACCGCGGAGATCGTGAAGCGCTGGGGCGCGGCGCCGGGCGCGAAGGACAAGGGCCGCGACCTGATCCGTGAGTTCCAGGACGCGGGCTACCGCTATGCGCCGACGCGGACGGCGCTGGACGCCGCTGTCGCCGGCGCGGGCGCTGACAAGCTGCTAGGCCTGTTCGCTTTCTCCAACATGAATGTGGCGCTGGACAAGATCGATGGCCGCCGTGGTGCGAAGAAGGGCCTGGCCGGCGGCAGCGTCGTGGACGACTACGGCTTCCCCGACCAGCCGATGCTGGACGAGATGGCCCAGGCCGCGCTCGCGACGCTGCGCAAGCAGCCCCAGGGCTTCGTGCTGATGATCGAGGGCGCTTCGATCGACAAGCAGGCGCACAACATGGACAGCGAGCGCTGGATGCTCGACACCATCGAGTTCGACCGTGCGGTGCAGGTGGCGCAGGACTTCGCGCGGGAGCAGGGCGACACGCTGGTGATCGTCACCGCCGACCACGAGTGCTCGGGCGCGGCGCTGATCGGGGGCTCGATGCTGACCGACCAGGCGCTGCTGGACGCGGCGACGAAGAAGGGCGCGGCCAACCTGCGCGACAAGGTGGTCGGCGTCTACGAGAAGGCGGGCTTCCCGCGTTATCGCATCGCCGCCGACGGCTATCCGGAAGCGACCGACATCGACTACCGCCTGCTGGTGGGTTATGGCGCGAACGCGGACCGCTACGAGGACTGGCGCACCAACCAGACGCCGCTGCGCGATGCGCAGCAGCCGCTGGCCAAGTCGGAGCCGCTGAAGTGGTACCCGGCCAATGCGGCCGAGCGCGACGACGCGCAGGGCGAATTCCTGGTCACCGGCCAGGTGCCCGGCGAGCAGGCGGTGCACACGGCGACGGACATCCCGCTGTCGGCCTTCGGCCCCGGCGCGCTGGCCTTCACCGGCGTCATCGACAACACCGATGTGTTCTTCAAGCTGGCGCAGGCGGCGGTCAAGGGCACGACGGCGCCCGCCGACGCCTCGGGCGCGAAGCGGCCGGCGAAGTCGCCGCGACAGTGAGCGCCGCGACGGCGCGGTAGCGACTGCGGGCGACCCGTCGACCCATCGACACGGCAACCCGCAACCCGCAACCCGCAACCCGCAACCCGCAACCCGCAACCCGCAACCCGCGATTCTCGGCTGGCGACTGGCGACTGGCGACGCTAAGCCAATATCGCCGACAGCCGCGCGACGGCCTCCTCGATCACCTCCGGCGGCGCTCGCTCGATGCGACGGGCCTGTCGCGCTTCCAGGTCCATCATCCGGATCTTGTTGATCAGCACCGCACCCTGGGTCTTGCAGCCCGTGCCCGTCAGCATCACCGCGAAGCCGGCATGGCGGGCGAAGTCGCCGCCTTGCGTGATGGGTGCCACCAGCACGTCGCCGAGCCGGTTGAAGGCCTGCGGCGTCAGCACCAGCGCCGGGCGCGCCCCCCGCTGCTCTCGGCCGAGCGTGGGATCGAAGGGCACGGCGACGATGTCGCCGCGATCGAAGGCCTTCCTCACCACGCCTCACCTCCCTCGGGCTTGAGCGCATCCCAGGCGGCCATGTCGGCCGGGGGCGGGGCCGAGAGGTCGCAGGCGGCGATCATTTCGTCGAGCGTGTACTTGCGCTTGGGCGTCAGGACGAGCCGGCGGTCCGCCGTCGTCTCCAGCGTCAACGCGTGGCCGGCGGCCAGGCCCAGGTCCCGCAGCACGGGGGGCGGGAGAATCAACGCGGTACTGTTCCCCATTTTCTTCAACACCACTTCCATGACCGTTCCTTCCCGCGGCAGACAGGTCCGCATTCTAGGCAGGCTGGCGGTCTCAAGTAAAACAAAGTTGTACGATCGTTGCCTGGTCGGAAAGACCGCCGTAAGCGGTCGACTGACGGGCCTTGCGGCGGCATGCATCGAACGAGCAACCATCGTCCACGAGTCGGCCTCGATCGGAAATCGCCAAGAAGGGCGCCGCCCATCGGGGGAATCGGCGGGCCGTTTGGGGGGCGATGGTGGGGGTTGAAAGCCAGGCGTCAGGCTCGGACCGAGGGCTCGGCCCGATCCCCCTGGGGGACCATCGCCTCCGCTGCCCGCACCAGGCACATCGCCGACGCGCCGGCGGCAAGGCCGGCGCGCCACTGCCGGTCCTCCAGGACGCCACCGATGCCGACCACCGGCACGCCAGCCATCCGCGACCACCAGCGCAGTTGCGCCAGCCCCTGCGGGAGCCAGGGCATGTCCTTGGTCGTCGTCGGCCAGAGCGGACCGCAGGCGATGTAGTCGGGCGCGAGGCCGCGGGCCCGGCACAACTCCCACAGGCTGTGGCTCGACAAACCCAGCCGCACGCCGTGCCGCGCGCGGCGCTGCCACAACGCCTCGCGGTCCTCGCCCGCCTGGCCGGCCCAGTCCTCCTGACCCAGGTGCAGCGCCCGCGCGCCCTCGTCGAGCGCCAGCCGCCAGTGGTCGTTGATCCACAGCGTGCTGGAGCGGCCGGCCATGTCCCGCACCGCCTCGCGGATCGCCGCGCGCAGCCGGTCCTCATCGACACCGGCACCGCGCTTGATGCGCAGCTGCACATGCTCGAAGCGACCGCTGAGCGCCATCGCGGCGACACGCTCCGGGCGGTCGGTGATCGCGTAGAGACCGCCGGCAAAGGTCGGCGGCCGGCGCGAGGCCGGCCACAGGACTTCGCGCCAGCGCGTCAACGTCGCCCGGTCGGGCGCGGTGTCGTCGCCGAAGCCCATCACCGGCATCGCGCGCGGGTCGTCGACGAAGCGGCGGTCCGGTCGCAGCGGTCCCGGGCCCGCGCCGGCCGCATGGCCGTCGCGCAGCGCCGACCAGGTCAGCATCTTCGCGAGGATCACCGCGTCTGGCACCGCGAAGCCGCGCGCCAGCGCCGCCGCCGCCGCGGCCGCGAAGGTGCAGCCGCTGCCGTGGTGATGCGCCGACGCGCCATCGCGACCGGACAGCCGCGGCAGCGCGATCCAGCCCGTCGCCAGCGGGCTGTCGAGCCAGTCCAGCGACAGCCCATCGGCCAGCGCCGCGTCGTCGCCGCCGGTGACCACCACGGCCTGCGCGCCCAGGCCGCGCAGCATCGCGGCGAGTTCCGGCACCGGCAGTTGCCCGTGCGCGACGCCCAGCAGCCGTTCCGCCTCGCGCCGGTTCGGCGTCAGCAGGGCCGCGGCCGGTACGAGCTGATGGCGATAGGCGCCCAGCAGCGCCTCGTCGCAGAAGGCAGCGCCGCCCGCACTCGCGCCCAGTACCGGATCAACCACCAGCAGCGCGTCGCCGCTTTGCGCCAGCAAGGCATCGACGGTCGCCGCGCTCGCGAGCAGCCCGGTCTTGATCACGCGCGGCGGCAGGTCCTGCCGCAGCGCGCTCAGCTGCGCGCGCACCTGGTTCGGCGGCAGCGGGAAGACCGCGTTCACGCCGAGCGAGTGCTGCGCCGTCACCGCGGCCACCACCGGACACAGATGCACACCCATCGCCGCGGCGGCGCGCGTGTCGGCGCTCAGACCCGCGCCGCCGCCGCTGTCGGTGCCGGCGACGCTCCAGATCACCGGGGGCGACGGGTCTTCGGTCCACGGCGTCAGCGCTGCGAGGTCGGGATCGACCGCCTCGGCCCACGGCGAAGGCAGGCTCGGATGCGGCACCAGAGGCGAAGGCAGTGCGCTGCCTGACGGCGATGCCCGGCGGTTCTCGCGTTCGCTCATGCGTCCCCCAGCAGGAAGGCGTGGCCGCTGACCGGCGTGCTCGCGACGGCGAACGACTGTGCCGCCATCAGGCCGGCGCGCCAGGCTCGCCGTCCCGCGCCCACCGCGTCGCGGAACGCGCCCGCCATCGCGACGGGGTCGCCGGCCTGCGCCACCGCGCTGTTCAGCAGCACCGCGTCGAAGCCCAGTTCCATCGCCCGCGCCGCCTGCGACGGCGCGCCCAGTCCGGCGTCGATGACCAGCACCGTGTCGGGCAGGCGCTCGCGCAGCGTGCACAGGCCATGCAGGTTCAGCAGGCCCTGGCCGGAGCCGATCGGCGCGCCCCAGGGCATCAGCAGCGGGCAGCCGGCGTCGAGCAGCCGGCGGCCCAGGATCAGGTCCTCGGTGCAGTACGGGAAGACGATGAAGCCCTCACGCGTCAGCTCGGTCGCGGCGGCGACGAGCTCGAAGGGATCGGGCTGCAGCGTGTGCTCGTCGCCGATCACCTCCAGCTTGATCCACGCGGTGCCGTAGAGCTCGCGCGCCATGTGGGCGAGCTGCACCGCCTCGCGCGCGCTGCGGCAGCCCGCCGTGTTGGGCAGCAGCCGCGCGCCCTGTTCGCGCCCGGCGGCCAGCGCCTGCGCGAGCGCGCCGTTGTCGCCCGCCTGCAGCGTGCGCTTCAGGCCGACCGTCAGCACCTGCGACGAGGACGCGCGGATCGCCTCGCACAGCACCGCCGGGCTCGGATAGCCGGCCGTGCCCAGGAAGAAGCGGCTGTCGAGCGCGACACCGTCGATCAGCAGCGGATCGGATCTGTTCGTCATGTTCGTCATCTCAGCCTCCGACGATCGGTTGGAAGAACAGGACGACGTCGCCGTCGCTGAGGGCCGTCGCGGGACGCGCGTCGCGCGGCACGAAGCGGCCATTGAGCGCCGTTGCGACTGCGGCGGGCTCGCGCCGTTCGAGTTCCAGCAGTTGCGCGAGCGTCGCGCCGGCGGGCAGCGCCACGGCGCGGTCGTCGAGCCGCACGGTGATCGAGGGCAGGGCGGTCATGGGAAAGTCTCCAGGGAATCGGTGGCTGGAACGCGCTCGCCGATGAGCGCGCCGAGCGTGGCCAGGCCGGCCTCGCCGAGCAGCCGCTCGACCAGCGCGGGCGCCAGCAGCCAGCCGTGGCGGTACAGGCCGTTGAGCCGCAGCAGGCCGGGCTCGTGATGGGTGAAGGGCAGGTTGTCGGGGAGGGCCGGGCGCAGATGGCGATCCAGCCGCACGATGCGCGCCTCGGACAGCGCCGGCAGCACGCTCTGCGCCGCGGCCATCAGTTCGACGGCGGAGCGCAGCGACATGGGGCTGCGGTCCTCGCTCTCGATCTCGCTGGCGCCGACGACGAGTTCCTCGCCGGAGCGGGGGACCAGATAGACGCGATGGCGCGGATGCAGCAGCCGCGCGGGATGCCTCAGGCCATGGCTTGGCAGCGACAGCGTGACGATCTCGCCCCGCACGCCGCGCAGCGGCAAGGGCGGCCGCGCGCCCAGACCGCGCGCATCGATCGCCCAGTCGCCGCGCCAATGCCCACCATCGGCGAAATGGAACTCGCCCGGCAGCACTTGGTCGACGGGCCGCGCCCAGTGCCAACGCACATCGGCCGCGCCTGCCTGCAGCGCGGTCATCGCCGCGAGCGGCGAGATCAGGCCTTCGCGCGGCAGCAGCCAGCCGCGCAGGCCCGGCGCGAGCATCGGCTCCCGGGCGCGCAGCGCCTGGGCATCGAGGGGCTCCGCGCCCGGCATGCGCATCAGCGCGCGCTGCGCGGCGCCCAGATCCGCGCGATGCGCCAGCAACAGGCTGCCGTTGGCCTGCAGCGGCACGGGCAGCGGCAGCGCCGCCACGATGCCGGGCCACAGCGCCAGCGAACGCCATCCCAGCGCGGCGACCGCGGCGCCGCCCTGCTCCTGCTCGGCGAGCGGGCTCAGCATGCCGGCCGCGCTGAACGCGGCGGCCCCCTGCGCGTCGAAGGCGGGCGCCGGACCGGGCGACGCGTCGAAGACCTCGACGCGATGCCCGGCGCGCGCGAGCGCCCACGCGAGCAGCCGCCCGGCGAGCCCCGCCCCGGCGATGGCGATCGCGGCCATCGCGCTCAGTCCTGGCGGATCGGGATGTAGAGCTCGGCGCCGCCGGCGCGGAACTCCGCGCTCTTCTCGCGCATGCCGTCCTCCAGCTGCGCGCTGTACTCGCGCACGTCCTGCGTGATCTTCATCGAGCAGAACTTGGGCCCGCACATCGAGCAGAAGTGCGCCACCTTCGCGCTGTCCTTGGGCAGGGTCTCGTCATGGAACTCGCGCGCCGTCTCCGGATCCAGGCCCAGGTTGAACTGGTCCTCCCAGCGGAACTCGAAACGCGCCTTGGACAGCGCGTCGTCGCGGGCGCGCGCCGCTGGATGGCCCTTGGCGATGTCGGCCGCGTGCGCCGCGATCTTGTAGGCCATCAGGCCCTGCTTGACGTCGTCGCGGTCGGGCAGGCCCAGGTGCTCCTTGGGCGTCACGTAGCACAGCATCGCGCAGCCGAACCAGCCGATCATCGCGGCACCGATGCCGCTGGTGATGTGGTCGTAGCCGGGCGCGATGTCCGTCGTCAGCGGGCCCAGCGTGTAGAAGGGCGCCTCGTCGCAGTGCTTGAGCTGCTCGGTCATGTTGGCCTGGATCATGTGCATCGGCACATGGCCCGGGCCTTCGATCATGGTCTGCACGTCGTGCTTCCACGCGATCTTGGTCAGCTCACCCAGCGTGCGCAGCTCGGCGAACTGGGCCTCGTCATTGGCGTCGGCCAGCGAGCCCGGCCGCAGGCCGTCGCCCAGCGAGAAGCTGACGTCGTAGGCCTTCATGATGTCGCAGATCTCTTCGAAGTGCGTGTAGAGGAAGTTCTCGCGGTGGTGCGCGATGCACCACTTCGCCAGGATCGAGCCGCCGCGCGACACGATGCCGGTGCGGCGCTTGACCGTCATCGGCACGAAGGGCAGCCGCACGCCGGCATGGATGGTGAAGTAGTCGACGCCCTGCTCGGCCTGCTCGATCAGCGTGTCGCGGAAGAGCTCCCAGGTCAGGTCCTCGGCCACGCCGCCGACCTTCTCCAGCGCCTGGTAGATCGGCACGGTGCCGATGGGCACGGGGCTGTTGCGCAGGATCCAGTCGCGCGTGGTGTGGATGTTGCGGCCGGTGGAGAGGTCCATCACCGTGTCCGCGCCCCAGCGCGTGGCCCACACCAGCTTCTCGACCTCCTCCTCGATGCCCGAGCTCACCGCCGAGTTGCCGATGTTGGCGTTGACCTTGACCAGGAAGTTGCGGCCGATGGCCATCGGCTCGAGTTCCGGATGGTTGATGTTGGCCGGGATGATCGCGCGGCCGCGCGCGACCTCGTCGCGGACGAACTCGGGCGTGATGGTCCCCGGGATCCGCGCGCCCAGGCCCTGGCCGGCCAGGCGCTGCTCGCGCTCGCTGTCGGCGAGGTACTCGTGCATCCAGGCGCGGCGGCCGTTCTCGCGGATGGCGACGTACTCCATCTCGGCGGTGACGATGCCGCGGCGCGCGTAGTGCATCTGCGTCACGTTGGCGCCGGACTTCGCGCGCCGCGGCGTGCGGTTCAGCGCCGCGCTCTGCGCGCGCAGCGCCTGCTGCTGCGCGGCCTCGCGCAGGCCGTCGTCGAAGAGCTGGATCGGGCGGCCGGTGTAGGCCTCGGTGTCGCCGCGCGATTCGACCCAGGCGGCGCGCGTGGCGGGCAGGCCGCGGCGCACGTCGGTAGTGACGGCGGGATCGGTGTAGGGCCCCGAGGTGTCGTAGACGGCGATGCGCTCGCCGTTGGTCAGCGCGATCTCGCGCAGCGGCACGCGCAGCTGCGGATGCAGCACGCCGGCCTCATGCGTCTTGGTCGACGCCGGCAGCGGCGCGCGGCTGGCGGCGAGGCGGTCATGGAACTCCGCGGCGGCATCGGGGCTTGCGGCGGTCGGGGGCAGGTTGTGCGTCAGGTCCAGCATCAGGGTCTCCGGTTGGGCGCCGGAGGCTGGACTGAAGGGAACGCGGGCGGGAGGAACTGGGCCCTTCTCGTGGCACGGCGCACGGGCGGCGCGCATGGACGCGAGGGGATCGCCGAGGTGCGCCTGGAAGGGCGGGCTCTTCTTACGCCGGTACGAACCGGATCAAGTTCAGCGGGTCCACAGCTTCATCGCCATGTCTCAGCCCGTGCCGCGCCGCGCTGTCGCGCGGATCGGCCCAGGGCACCCCGGAGCAGGCGCGCAGTATAGGCCGGTCGACGCGCGGACCCGCGAGATCGTGACTTCCTCGACGCCATCGGCCCTGCGGCCCGCTGTTACATCCTGATTCCGGGCAAACCCCGAGGTCTCGTCACGGTGGTGACTTCTTACACTGCGGCGCTCATGCCGGGGCGCGAGAACCAAGACCAAGAGCCGTAGACAAGACCGGCGTTGTCTCCAAAAGAGAGCAACCAGCGCAATCGAGAGGGTGGAGTGATGAGCAGCCGTAGTCTCCTGAACGTCCGGCGTCACGGTCTGGCGTTGTGCCAGGTCTTGAGCTTGTCCCTGGTCGCGATGGCCGCGCAGGCGCAGACGGCGACGTCCGCCGCACCCGCCGCGCCCGCCGATCCCAAGGCCCCGATGAGCGATGTCGACCGCGCCAAGCGCGATGCCGACAAGGTCTTCCAGTGGATCAAGTTCCACGCCGAGAAGGGCGAGAAGAAGACCCCCGAACGACATGAGGCCAAGGCCGACGCGGCCAAGCCCGTTGCCCGCGCGGTGGCCACGGCCGCGCCGGCGCCGGCGCCCGCGGCGCGCCGCCAGGACCTCGATCCCGCGGCCGAACGCGCGCTCGCCACGCGCAACGCCGCGCAGGAGGCGCCCGCGATCGCCGCGGCCAGCGCCTCGCCCGCGCCGCTCGCGCAGACGGCAGCCCAGACGGTGGCGCCGCCCTCGACCGCGCCGCAGCCGCTGTCGGAGGCGCCCGCGCCGCAGGTCGTGTCGATGGCCGCGCCGTCGATGGCCGCACCGGCCGGCCGTGCGCCCGAGCCGGAACCGGCCGAGGCCGACGAGCCGGTGCCGCTCAAGCTCGTCCGCAAGGTCGATCCCGAGTACCCCCGCGCCCTGCTGGCCCAGCAGCGCCAGGGATCGGTGCTGGTGCAATTCACCGTCCGGCCGGACGGCTCGGTCGATGCGGCGCAGGCGATGCGTTCGCCCGATCGCAAGCTGAGCGCCGCCGCGATCAACGCGGTCAAGCAATGGCGCTTCGAGCCGATCCCGACGCCGCGCCAGGTGAGCGTGGAGATCGGCTTCCAGGTCGATTGACGCGAGGCGCCGCCGCGACGGCGACGCTCAGAGCCCGTACATCGCCGCCTGGTCGAAGGGCGCGAGCTCCGCGGCCATCGCGTCGAGGAACAGCCGCGTGCGCAGCGGCATCAGCCGTCGCTGCGGGAATACCGCCCAGCAGGTCGACGGTTCCGCGCACCAGTGCGGCAGCACGCGCGTCAGCTCGCCGCGGTCGACGAAGCCCTGCGCGTACTGGTTGCCGACCCAGGTGATGCCGAGCCCCGCGCGGGCCATGTGCAGCAGCATGTCCGGCGCGTTGACCAGCGTGCGGCTGTCCGGCACGCCGACCCACTCCGTCCGCTGGTCGGCCTTGCCGTCGACGATCCCGGACAGGCGCCACGGCAGCGGCTCGCCGGCGCGGCCCAGGATCATCAGGCCATGCATGCTCAGCAGGCCCTCGGGCAGCTGGGGCTCGCCATGGCGCTGCAGGTAGGCCGGCGACGCGTACAGCCCGCTGCTGAAGATCGCCAGCCGACGCGCCGCCAACTGGCTGTCCGGTGGCAGCTGGCCCATGCGCACCGCGATGTCGAAGCCTTCCGCGATCAGGTCCACGCGCCGGGGCGACAGGTCCAGCTCCAGTTGCACCTCCGGGTAGTCGCCGACGAAGCGGCTCAGCATCGGCGTCAGCATCTGGTGCGCGAAGTCCGCCGGCATCGACACCCGCAGCCGACCGGTGGGTCGCTGCTGCCGATGCAGCGCCAGCGCCAGCGCGCCGTCCACCTCGCCCGCCAGCGTCCGCGCATGCTCGAGCACGCCCTGGCCGAACTCGGTCAGCGTCAGCCGCCGGGTGCTGCGCTGGAGCAGCTTCTCGCCCAGCCGTTCCTCCAGCGCCGCGATGCGCCGCGACACCGTCGACTTGGGCAACTGCAGCCGCTCGGCCGCGCGGCTGAAGCTGCCGCTCTCCATCACGCGGGCGAAGACGAGGAGGTCGTCGGCATCAAGGCTCATGGGGGCATCCGTCGAAGAGGGGGGCAGAGGGGGAACGAGGGAAGAGCGGAGGGGCGGGAAGGGGAGAGGTGGATTGTTCGCCCAATGGAACAATCTTATCCAGTACGGCGTCTTCTGGTGTTGGAGGGGGATCAATACAGTTCATTCCATCCCATCACACCCCCGGCTGATTCAGCCGAAACGCCCGGAGAAACGCACCATGAACATCCTCCAGATCAATTCCAGCGCCCGCCGTCTGCATGAAGGCCAGGGTTCGGTCTCGACCCTGCTGGCCAATGAAGTGGTCCAGCAACTGGTCGAGCGCAACCCCGGCGCGAAGACGGTGGTGCACGACCTGGCGGTGCGTCCGCTGCCGCCGATGGACGAGGCCACGCTGGGCGCGCTGTTCACCCCGGCCGACGCCCGCAGCCAGGCGCAGGCCGACCGCGTGGCGTTCAACGACCAGCTGATCGCCGAACTGCAGGCCGCCGACGTGATCGTGCTGACCGCGCCGATGATCAACTTCGGCGTGTCCTCGCAGCTGAAGAACTGGATCGATGCCGTGGCCCGCGCCGGCGTCACCTTCAGCTACGGCGCCAACGGCCCGGTCGGCCTGGTCACCGGCAAGAAGGTCATCGTCGTCAGCTCGCGCGGCGGCGTGCACCGCGGCCAGCCGACCGACAACATCGTCCCCTACCTGCAGGTGACGCTGGGCTTCCTGGGCATGACCGACGTGAAGTTCGTGCTGGCCGAGGGCCTGAACATGGGCGAGGAAGCCGCGGCCAAGGGCCTGGCGGTCGCCCGTGAGGAAATCGCCGCGCTGTTCGGCGAAGCGCAGCCGGCCTGAGCTCGACCGCTTTCGACCGTTTTTGACCGTTGCCCACCCGATGCGGGTGGGCCCCTCCGGGGGAAGGGCCTCTCCCCCTCGTTCGACAATCCCTCTTTCTGGAAAGGATCCATCATGACCGCCGCCACCCCTGCCACCCCTCTTCGGACGCCCCGCCAGGTCGAGCGCCTGGTGCAGGGCAGGGCCACCCGCGACGGCGCGGGCGTCAAGCTGACGCGCGTGCTGACGCAGGACCTGCAGCGGCGCCTGGATCCCTTCCTGATGCTGGACGCCTTCGGCACCGACGACGCCGACGACTACATCGCCGGCTTCCCCGACCATCCGCACCGCGGTTTCGAGACCGTGACCTACATGCTGGAAGGTCGGATGCGCCATCGTGACTCGGCCGGCCATGAAGGCCTGCTGGGCCCGGGCGGCGTGCAGTGGATGACCGCCGGCCGCGGCGTGATCCATTCGGAACTGCCCGAGCAGCAGGAAGGCCGCATGGAAGGCTTCCAGCTGTGGCTGAACCTGCCGGGCCGCGACAAGATGCGCGACCCCTGGTACCGCGACATCACCAGCGCCGAGATCCCCGAGCTGGCGCTGCCAGGCGCGACGGTGCGCGTCATCGCGGGCGAGAGTCAGGGCGTGGCGGGCGCGGTGCAGCGCGACGCGACGCAGCCGACCTACCTCGACATCCGCCTCGAGCCCGGCGCAAGTTTCGAGCAGGCGCTGCCCGAGTCGCACAACGCCTTCGTGTACGTGTACCGCGGGGCGCTGCGCTTCGACACCGGCTGCCTGGTGCCGAGCGGCCGGATGGCGATCCTGGCCAACACGGCCGGCTCGGACGGCGTGCGGCTCACGGCGTCGGAGGAGGGCGCGCGTGTCATCCTGGTGGCCGGCCAGCCGCTGGGCGAGCCGATCGCGCAGTACGGCCCGTTCGTGATGAACACCGAAGGCGAGCTGCTCCAGGCCGTGCGCGACTTCCAGGCCGGCAAGTTCGCCTGAGCCCCGGTCCGACTCGACGCGCCGCCAGCGACCCTCCCGGGTCGCCGGCGGCGCGTGACCGCTTGCGGCAGCCGTCGGCCCGACAAGCCGACCGCGGGCGGGGACGCGCGCCCCGCCCGCGACTTCTCATCGCGGCGTCTTGAGCGGCGGCACCACGGGCGCCAGCAGCCGCGGCCCGTCGAAGCCCTGCACCGCGCCGAAGCGGCCGCCGTCCTCGCGGCTGTTCCATTCCTCGGCATAGGCCTGCATTTCCTCGCGGTTGCGGCCGACGAAGTTCCAGAACAGCAGCACCGGCTCGCCGAAGGGCGGGCCGCCCAGCAGCAGCGCGCGGCTCTTGCCGCCGCCCGACAGCAGCTTCAGCGATTGCGCGCCCGGCGCCAGGTACAGCAGCTCGCCGGGCTTGCTGGCGCCGGCGGACTCGCCGTCCAGCGTGACCGAGAGCTCGCCCTCCAGCACCATCAGCCCGTACTCGTGGTCCGGATGCAGCGGCAGCGTCGCTTCGGCGGCGCGCGTCGCGCTCAGGTCCATGCCCAGCAGCGGCGTGTGGCTGGGCACCGGCGAGCGCTGGCCGCCGAACTCGCCCACCAGCAGCATCGTCTCGAAGCCGCCGGTAGCGAACGACGGCAGTTCCGGGAAGTGCTGGAAGGCCGGCTCGCGATGGCGCACCGCGTCGGGCAGCGCGATCCACAGCTGCGCCAGCTGGAGGCGGTCCGACTGTGATTCCTCGGTGTGGCTGATGCCCCGGCCCGCGGTCATGAGGTTCACCTGGCCGGGCCGCAGCATCTGCTCGGAGCCCAGGCTGTCGCGATGCAGCACCTCGCCCTCGATCATCCAGCTGAAGGTCTGCAGCCCGGTGTGCGGATGCGGGCCGACGCGCATCGCCGTCTCGGGCGTGAGGTCGGCCGGGCCGGCGTGGTCCAGGAAGCACCAGGCGCCGATCATGCGGCGTTTGGCGGTGGGAATCGCGCGGCGGATGCTCAGGCCGCCGACATCGCCCAGGTGCGCGCCGATGCGCTCCCAGCGGGCGGGGACGGGGTCGGCATGCGGGCCGATGGCCGGGTCGAGGGGGACGCTCATGGGAGGGCTCCTTGTGAGAGGTCGTCGAGGATGGGGCAGTCGGGGCGGTCGTCGCCGTGGCAGCAGCGGGCCAGCTCGGCCAGCGCGCGCCGCATGGCCTGCATCTCCGCCAGCCGGCGGTCCAGGTCGGCGATGTGGGCCTCGGCGATGCGCTTGACCTGGCCGCTGGCGCGGCGGCGGTTCTGCCAGAGCTTGAGCAGCTCGGCGATCTCCGCCATCGAGAAACCCAGGTCGCGCGCGCGGCGGATGAAGCGCAGCGTGTGCACCTCCTTCTCGCCGTAGAGGCGGTAGCCCGAGCCGGTGCGCGCCACCGGCGGCAGCAGGCCGAGCGACTCGTAATGGCGCAGCATCTTCGGCGAGACACCGGAGCGCTCGGCCGCCTGGCCGATCGTCAGCGGCGCGGCGTCGTTGGCGGGCACGCCGTTGCCGGCGTCGGCCGCCTCGTCGCGGCGGTGCCTGGCGCCGGCGGCGCGTGTCCTCATCGGGGCGGCAGCGGTCATCGGGCGGATCCCTTCCAGCGCTTGAGCAGCAGCGCGTTGCCGAGCACGGAGACGCTGGACAGCGCCATCGCCGCGCCGGCGATCACCGGGCTCAGCAGTCCCAGCGCCGCCAGCGGCACGCCCAGCAGGTTGTAGATGAAGGCCCAGAACAGGTTCTGGCGGATCTTCGCGACCGTCGCGCGCGACAGCGCGATCGCGTCGGCGACCAGTCGCGGGTCGCCCCGCATCAGCGTGATGCCGGCGGCTTCCATCGCCACGTCGGTGCCGCCGCCCATCGCCAGGCCGACATCCGCCGCGGCCAGCGCCGGCGCGTCGTTGATGCCGTCGCCGACCATCGCCACGCGCGCGCCGCCGTCCCGCAGCCCGGCGACGATGCGCGCCTTGTCCTCCGGCAGCAGCTCGGCGCGGACCTCGTCCAGGCCCAGTGCGTCGGCCGCCGCCCTTGCCGCCGCGGCGTTGTCACCGCTCAGCATCAGCGTGCGCAGGCCCAGCGCCTTCAGCTCGGCGATCGCCGCGGCCGAGGTCGGCTTGGCGCGGTCGCCGAAGGCCAGCATCGCCAGCAGCACCGGCGCGCCCCCGGGCTCGACCGCCGCCAGCCACGACAGGGTGTGGCCGCGCGCCATCTCGGCGTCCGCCTGCGCGGCCAGCGGCGACAGGTCGACGCCCAGCGCCGCCATCCAGCGCCCGCTACCCAGCTTCAGCGCGCGGTCCTGGACGCGGCCCTCGATGCCGCGTCCCGCGACCGCACGGACGGCGGTGGCCGGCACCGTCGCCAGCGCGCGCCCGGAGGCGGCGTCGCGCACCGCGCGCGCCAGCGGATGTTCGCTGCCTTGCTGCAGCGCCGCGGCCAACGCCAGCGCTTCGGCCTCGTCCTGGCCCGGCACCGCCGCGAAGGCGGTCAGCCGCGGCTTGCCCTCGGTCAGCGTGCCGGTCTTGTCGAACACGACCAGGTCGACGCGCCGCGCCTGCTCCAGCGCCTCGGCATCCTTGATCAGCAGGCCGCGTCGCGCCGCGACGCCGGTGCCGACCATGATCGCGGCGGGCGTCGCCAGTCCGAGCGCGCAGGGGCAGGCGATCACCAGCACCGCGACCGCATGGATCAGCGCGCGCTCCCAGTCGCCGCTCGCCAGGCCCCAGCCCACCAGCGTGATGGCGGCGATCACCAGCACCGCCGGCACGAACACCGCGCTCACCTGGTCCACCAGGCGCTGGATCGGCGCCTTGTGCGCCTGCGCCGACTCGACCAGCCGCACGATGCGCGACAGCGTGGACTCGGCCCCCAGCGCGGTGACCTCGACCAGCAACAGGCCCTCGCCATTGACCGCGCCGCCGACGACGCGGTCGCCCGCGGCCTTCTCGACCGGCAGGCTCTCCCCGCTGATCAGCGATTCATCGACGTGGCCCGCGCCTTCGCGGATGCGGCCGTCGGCGGGAATGCGCTCGCCGGGGCGCACGACCATCAGGTCCCCCAGCCGGAGCTGCGCGAGCGGCACGTCGATCTCCCGTAGCGCATCGGCCGGGCCGCGGCGCACGCGGGCGTGCTCGGGGCGCAGCTGCTTCAGCGCGGCGATGGCGCTGAGCGTCTGGCGCTTGGCGCGTCCCTCCAGCCACTTGCCGAGCAGCACCAGCGTGATCACCGCGGCGGCCGATTCGAAGTACAGCGCGCCGCTCGCCGGTCCTTGCCGGAGCAGCTCGTAGACGCTCAGCCCGTAGGCGGCGCTGGTGCCGAGCGCGACCAGCAGGTCCATGTTGCCGCTGCGGTCCTTCAGTGCGGCCCAACCGGCGCGGTAGAAGCGCGCGCCCAGCCAGAACTGCACCGGCGTGGCCAGCACCAGCTGCCATCCGCCGGACAGCATCAGGTGCCCGCCCCAGAGCATCGCGACCATCGGCGCGATCAGCGGCAGCGTCAGCAGCGCCGCGACCAGCACCGGCCAGCCGGTGGCCGACCAGGGCGGCGGCGCGGGGGGCGCGTCGTCCTCGACGGCGAGCCGGCGCGCCTCGTAGCCAGCCTTGCCGATGGCTGCGACCAGCGCGGCCGCGTCCACGCCGGGCAGCAGGCGCACGGTGGCGGTCTCCAGCGCGAGGTTCACCTGGGCGTCCTCGACGCCGGGCACCTTGCGCAGCGCGCGCTCGACGCGGTTGACGCAGCTCGCGCAGGTCATGCCGGCCACGGCGAGCTGGAGCTCGCCGGCCGGCGCGGTGGGGGTGGGGGCGGTGTTCATGGCGGCAGTCTCAAGCTTGCCATGATGGGAAGGTCAAGGCCATGCCCCGGATGGGAGAAGCGTCATGCGGCGCTCGCCTTGACCCTGCCACGATGGCAAGGTTTAACCTTCGGGCCGTTCCTCCCGTTCCTCCCGTTCCTTTTTCCCAGGAGTTCCCCATGCATGAATTCAAGCTGCCCGACATGAGCTGCGGGCACTGCCTCGCCGCCGTGACCGAGGCCGTCAAGGAGGCCGACGCCAAGGCCGAGGTCGATGTCGACCTGCCGCAGAAGACGGTGCGGGTGGAAAGCGGCCTGAGCCGCGAGCAACTGGCCGGCGTGCTCAGCGAGGCCGGCTACCCGCCGGCCTCCTGAGTCCGCCGCGGGCGCTCAGGCCCGCTTCAGCGCCTCGCCGTCGAACGGCAGCTGGCGCAGCCGCTTGCCGGTGGCCGCGAAGATCGCGTTGGCCACGGCCGGCGCGATCGGCGGCGTGCCCGGCTCGCCGATGCCGCCGGGCGCCTCGCTGCTCTGCACGATGTGCACGTCCACCTTGGGCATCTCGTTCAGGCGCAGCACCGGGTAGTCGTGGAAGTTGCTCTGCTCGACCTTCCCGTCCTTGAAGGTGATGCGCCCATAGAGCGCCGCGGACAGGCCGTAGACCACGGCGCCCTCGATCTGCCGGGCGATGGTCTGCGGGTTGACGGTCTGGCCGCAATCCACCGCCGCGGTCACGCGATGCACCTTGATCGCCCCGTCCTTGCTGACGGACACCTCGGCCACCTCGGCCACCCAGGTGCCGAAGCTCTCCGCCACCGCGATGCCGCGGTGCCGGCCCTTGGGCAATGCACGGCTCCAGCCGGCCTTCTCCGCCGCGAGCAGCAGCACGCCGCGCGCGCGAGGATGCTTCTCCAGCAGCGCCAGGCGGTACTTCAGCGGATCGGCCTTGGCCGCGTGCGCGAGTTCATCGATGAAGCTCTCGATGAAGAACGCGTTCTGCGAATGCCCCACCGAGCGCCAGAACCACACCTGCGGGCCCGGCTCCGCGCGGCCGTAGGCGACGCGCTGATGCGGGATCTCGTAGGGATGGTCCGCCAGGCCCTCGACGGCCATCGCGTCGACGCCGTTGTCGGGGATCTTCATGAAGCCGGAGGCGGCCATGATGGACGGGCTCGCGACCTCGGCCCGCAGCATCAGCGGCTGGCCCTTGTCGTCGAGCCCGGCCTCGAAGCGCACGCGCGAAGTCGGGCGGTAGTAGCCCGCGGCCATGTCGTCCTCGCGGGTGTAGACCAGCTTCACCGGGCTGCCGCTGAGCTTGGACAGCAGCGTGGCGTCGATGGTGAAGTCCGGCGCGAAGCGGCGTCCGAAGCCGCCGCCCAGCAGCAGCGTGTTGACCTTGACCTTGGCCGGCGTGACCTGCGCGACCTGCGACAGGATGCCCTGCGCCGGTCCCTGGCTCTGCGTGCCGGCCCAGATCGTGACCTCGTCGCCGCGCACCCAGGCCAGGCAGTTCAGCGGCTCCATGCAGGCGTGGGCGAGGTAGGGCACGTCGTACTGCGCGGTCAGGCTACGCGCTGAATTGGCGCTGCCATCCTTGACGTTGCCGGTCTCGCGCGCGATCGCGCTGGGGTTCTGCAGGGCTTCGTCCAGCGTCGCCGAGACCTTGTCGGTGGACAGGTCCGCGTGCGCGCCCAGATCCCACTCGATGCCGAGCGCGTCGCGCCCCTGCTTCGCGGCCCAGTAGCCATCCGCCAGCACCGCCACGCCGGACGGGATCGCGATGACCTTGCGCACGCCCTTGATCGCCTTGGCCTTGCCCTCGTCGAAGGCCTTGGGCTTGGCGCCGGCGATCGGCGCGCGCGCCATCACCGCGACCAGCATGCCCTCGACGTGCGCGTCGATGCCGAACTTGGCGGTGCCGTTGATCTTGGCCGCGCTGTCCAGGCGGCGCGTGGGCTTGCCCATGATGCGGAAGTCCTTGCGGTCCTTCAGCACCGGCTTCTCGGGCACGGCCTGTTTCGCGGCGGCCTCGACCAGCGCGCCGTAGCCGAGCTGGCGGCCATTCGGGCCGATGACCTGGCCGCGCTCGGTTCGCAGCGACGCGGCATCCACGCCCCACTGCTGCGCCGCGGCCGCGACCAGCATCTGGCGTGCCGCCGCGCCGGCCTGGCGCACCGGCGTCCAGTGCGCGCGCACCGTCGTGCTGCCGCCGGTGGCCTGCATGCCGAACATCGGGTTGTTGTAGGCGGCGCTGGCCGGCGCCTGCTCGACCGAGACCAGCGCCCAGTCGGCGTCCAGTTCCTCGGCCACCATCATCGGGATGGCGGTCAGCACGCCCTGGCCCATCTCGGCCGAGCCGCAGACCACGGTGACCTTGCCGTCCGGCGTGATGCGCAGCCAGGCATTGGGTGCGAAGGTGTTGCTGGCGGGGGCCGAGGCGGCCTGTGCCAGCGCGGCGCGCGTCGTCGCCAGCGGCAGCGCGAAGGACAGGGTCAGCGCCGCGCCGGTCTTGAGCAGCCCGCGGCGGCTCGGGGATTCGACGGTGATGCCCATGATCAGCCTCCCTTCGCCAGCGTGGCCGAGGCGTCGTGGATCGCCGCCCGGATCTGGTTGTAGGTGCCGCAGCGGCAGACGTTGCCGCTCATCGCGCCATCGATGTCCGCGTCGGTGGGCTTCTTCTTGCCGGCCAGCAATGCGCAGGCGCTCATGATCTGGCCGCTCTGGCAATAGCCGCACTGCGGCACGTCGATCTTGAGCCAGGCCTTCTGCACCGCCCGGCCGGTGGGCGTGGCGGCCACGCCCTCGATCGTCGTGATCTTCTTGCCGGCCGCGGCCTCCAGCGGCGTCTGGCAGGCGCGCACCGGCTGGCCGTCCAGGTGGACGGTGCAGGCGCCGCACAGCGCCATGCCGCAACCGAACTTGGTGCCGGTCAGCTGCAGGTCCTCGCGCAGCGCCCACAGCAGCGGCATCTGCGGATCGGCATCGAGCGTCACCGCCTTGCCGTTCACGGTCATCGAAATGGACATGGGGGTTCCTCCTGGGGGCGCCTGGGGCGGATCCACCGCGCCCGGTCCTTCGCGAAGGGGCCGGGTCTTGCGGCGGGGGTGCGCAAGGGTAGCGCTTTCGCTTCAAAACCGTGCAGGGACAGGTCTTGATGCCGCCTTCGAGGGTCCACCCGGCAGGGTTCACCCGCACGAGAGGGCGATGGGCGCACCCGAATGGTGCCGCTCCCAGGCGGGAGGGTTTTCCCGCGCTTTGGGTGAGGTAACGGACCGTCCCCCATCCAAGTCAGCCCACTTTTGTAGCACTCGCGCGAGAAGCGCCCGGTTTTGCGAATAACGGACGGCGCGGCGTGAAGGTTTGTTGCTGATTTGCAATGGATGACGAGGGACAGGGGGGAGGCCCCTCCCCAGAATCCGCCCCCTCGCGCCCATCGGGTGATCCCCCGGGCGCGATCCGGTCCTGCTCGCGGGCACCGGTCTCCTCGGCCGATGCGACCCATCCGGCCTTTCATCAATTCGCAAGTGGAAGTATGAGAAAGAACAACCAGCTCTCCCTGTCCCTGAGCGCCGTCGCGGCGCTGCTGTGCTGCGCCCAGATCGCGCAAGCCCAGGCACAGGACACGACCCAGCTCCAGCGCGTCGAGGTGACCGGCTCCAACATCAAGCGCCTGGCGTCCGAAACCGCCTCGCCGGTGCAGGTCTACAACCGCGAGGAGATCCGTCGCACCGGCGCCAACACCGTGCGCCAGGTGCTGGACACGCTGACCTCGACCTCGAGCACCGAGATCCGCGACGACGGCAACACCTCCAGCTTCGCCTCCGGCGCCTCGGGCGTGTCGATGCGCGGCCTGGGCAAGGGCGCCACGCTGGTGCTGCTGAACGGCCGCCGCGTCGCCAACTTCGGCCTGGCCGACGGCGCCAAGGACACCTTCGTCAACGTCGACTCGATCCCGGCCGATGCCGTCGAGCGCGTGGAAGTGCTGAAGGATGGCGCCTCCGCCATCTACGGCTCGGACGCGATGGCCGGCGTGATCAACATCATCACGCGCCGCAGCTACAACGGCGTCGGCGCGTCCGCCAGCTATACCTTCAACGAGAACCCCAGCCTGGGCGCGCAGCGCCAGGCCAGCATCGTGGCCGGCTTCGGCGACCTCGAGAAGGACCGCTTCAACGTCTTCGCCAACATCGAGGCCTATCGCCGCGAGGGCTACACCGTGGCCGACGTCAAGGACGACTACCCCGCGTGGCACAAGTCCTTCTACCTGGCGTCCTTCGGCGATCCCAGCCTGAACTCCTACCCCGGCAACCTGCGCGTGGGCACCAACCGCGTGCCGGTGGCGGGCTGCACGACGCTGAATTCGGCCGGCCAGTGCGTGACCGACATCAACGGCCTGAATGCGGTCTCCGACCCGGCCAGGCGCGTGAACCTGTTCAGCGCCGCCCGCGCGAAGGTCACCGAGGACATCCAGGCCTTCGCCGAGCTGAGCTACTCCAAGACGACCACCGAGTACCTGACGGTGCCGATGGCCATCGGCGCCGGCGCCACCTCGCGCTGGTACGACGGCTACAACAAGGTGGCCCAGTCGGTGCCGCACCCGGTGCTCTCGGCCACCAACCCGGCCAACCCGACCGGCCAGCCGCGTGGCATCGACTACCGGTTCATGGATGACCCCAGCCTGTTCAACTACGACGGCACCGGCAAGCAGTACCGCGTGCTGACCGGTCTGCAAGGCACCTTCCGCGACATGGACTGGGAAGTCTCGGTCGGCCGCAACGCCGCCGAGGCGGAGAAGCTGGCCCGCTGGGGCTCGCGCGACCTGTTCGCGGCCGTCGAATCCGGCGAGTACAAGATCGGCGGCGGCAACAGCCGCGAGCTGCTCGAGCGCCTGTTCCCGGTCAACGGCTCCAAGGGCAAGAACCATCAGACCTGGGTGGATGCCAAGCTGAGCGGCGAGCTGATGCAGCTGCCGGGCGGTCCGCTGGCCTTCGCGCTGGGTGCCGAACACCGCCAGGAAGGCGTGTCGATCAAGTCGACCGACAACGTCCTGAAGGCGCAGATCGTGGGCCGCGGCTCGGTGCTGATCGACGGCGAGCGCAACCTCGACGCCGCCTTCCTGGAGCTGAACGCCCCGGTGTGGAAGGGCCTGGAGCTCAATGGCGCGCTGCGCTTCGACAAGGCCAGCGGCTTCGACGGCCGCGTCTCGCCGAAGCTGGGCGTGCGCTACGAGGTGTCGCCGCAGCTGCTGCTGCGCGGCACGGTGGCCGGCGGCTTCCGCGCGCCCAACATCCCCGAGACGCTGGGCCAGGTCGGCGTGACTGGCTTCTTCAACAACACGGTGGACCCGGCGCGCTGCGCGACCGCCACGGCCGTCAGCGACATCCTCAAGAAGGGCACGGCGGCCGACCAGGCCGACGCCGCGCTGGCCCTGGCCAGCGGCTGCCGCGCCTCGGTGCCGGCGATGATCTCGGCCAATCCCAACCTGAAGCCGGAAACGTCGAAGAGCATCACCCTGGGCTTCGTGTTCGAGCCGACCCGCAACGCGTCGATCGCCGTCGACTACTTCAAGATCGAGCGCAAGAACGAGATCAACTCGCGTGATCCGGACTACGTGCTGGAGCGCGAAGGCAAGCCCGGCTACGAGACCATGATCAGCCGCGCCACGCTGACCGCGCAGGAGCAGGCCTGGGTGGACCGCGCCAACCAGCTGTCGGGCGGTTCGCTGGCCTGGCAGGCCGGCCAGATCACCTCGCTGCTGCTGCAGTACGAGAACTTCGGCAAGACCGAGACCTCGGGCGTGGACATCGACGTCAAGGGCCGCGTGGCGGCGGGTTCGTTCGGCACGCTGAACCTGGGCGTGGCGGCGACCTACGCGCTGACCTACAAGGCGTGGGACATCGACGCGAACAAGTGGCGTCCCAACCAGGTCGGCATGTATGAGAACCCGCGCCTGAAGGCGGTGTTCTCGGCCTACTGGAACAAGGGCGACTGGACCACCGGACTGCGCTTCAACTACACGTCCCGCACCGCGCTGAACCGCGACGAGACCGACCTGGCCAGCTGGGGCGAGTCCGCGTGCCAGGCCCGCCTGAAGCCGGGCGCGCTGCCCTGCTACATCGACGAGGACCTGCGCACCGACTTCAGCCTGGGCTACACCGGCATCAAGAACCTGCGCCTGACGCTGAACATCAACAACCTGATGGGCGACGAGCGGCCGGTGAACCTGCGCGATGGCTACCGCGTCCGTCCGCGGAGCTACAAGATCGGCGCGTCCTACGACTTCTGATCAGAGCGCCCCGCGCGTTCCGGAAGGCCGCCGCCCGCGGCCTTCCAACCCTCGCGAAGCCCGGCTTGTCCGGGCTTTTTTTTCGTCCTTCGCGGGAGCGGCCCCATGGCCTTTGGCATGGGTGATCCACATGGCTTCTGGCATTGGGACTGCCTCGTCATGGTTATTCACCCCACATATCCGTAGTAGTCCCGCCTCTATTTAAGGGGGTTTCTGAGGATAGGGTTCCCCCGCGTTTGACGCGTTCATCACGGGTTTCTTCTTATAGGTCTGTCGCATCTTTGCTGCGTGCTGTAGCAAATGTTTTTGTTGGTGAACCACACGTTTGCGTCACTGAAAAAATCGCGTTGCGCACCGCACCGGAGTTATCGATTCCGTGGCGCGCTGCGACGTCGGGAAGCAGCGCCATCACCGGGTGCGACCCCCTTTTAAAAGAGGACCGTAATGTCTCGTCAACTGACCCACAGGGCGCTGGCACTGACCAGCATCGCGATTGCCAGCACGCTGGCCTGCGGCATCGCCGCGGCGCAGGAATCGCAACAACTCGAGCGCGTCGAAGTCACGGGCTCCAACATCCGCCGTACCGCGGCCGAAGGCACCTCGCCGATCGATCGCATCACCCAGGCCGAGATTCGCGCCAGCGGCGCGAAGACCGCGCTGGAGCTGATGAAGATGGTTCCCGCGATGGGCACCGACGGCTTCAGCGACACGCCGGGGCAGAACAGCTTCTCGCGCGGTGTGGCCACCGCCTCGCTGCGGGGGCTGGGCTCGACCTCGACCCTGGTGCTGCTGAACGGCCGCCGCCTCACGCCGGCCGCCTATGCGAACCCGAACAACGGCACGTCGACGCTGTACGACTTGAACTCGATCCCGGTGTCCGCGCTGGAGCGCGTCGAGATCTTCAAGGACGGCGCCTCGGCGGTGTACGGCTCCGACGCGGTTGGCGGCGTCATCAACTTCATCACGAAGAACGATTACCAGGGCATCCAGATGGGCGCCACGGTGGGTGCCAACGACGACGGCGAATTCAGCCGCCAGACGGTCAATGGCGCGTTCGGCTTCGGCGACTTCGCCAAGGACGGCTTCAACCTGCTGATCAGCGCGGACATCACCCATCGCGGTCGCACGATGACCCGCGACGTCAAGGACATCCACGCCGACGACTACCGCGCCATCAACCTGCGCCTGAACCCGTACGGCTCGTTCTCGTCGGCCTCGCCCTTCCTCACCCGTGAAGGCACCCCCGGCCAGCTGAACTTCCCGCAGGGGAACCCGGCCAACGTCGTGATCCGCACCAACTGCGATCCGTCGCAGCAGATCACCGGCGGCGCCGTCTATGGCATCACCCAGGCGCCGCTGCTGGGCCGCACCTTCTGCAACTTCAACCTGGACAACTACAACGAGGCGCAGAACAAGGGCACGGACGGCAGCCTCATCTCGCGCGCGAGCTTCCGCGTCAACAACGACATCACCGCGTTCGCGGAAGCGGGCTACGCGCGCACCGAGCGGGACTACCTCGGCGCGCCGCGCACGATCAGCGGCCTGAGCCCGTCGAGCAACTTCCTGCTCGGCAACGTGGCGCCGTCCTTCCAGCCGGTCCTCGAGATCGGGCATCCGGACAACCCGTTCTCGAACGCGCGCGCCGCGGTGCAGATGCGCTTCGAGAACATCCGCGGCGGTAGCGAGCTGACCAACCAGCAGTACCGCGCCCTGGGCGGCGTCAAGGGCACGACCGGCGCCTTCGACTGGGAAAGCGCCGTCCTGTGGAACAAGGCCAAGCGCGAGGAAACCAGCTTCGGCTTCCTGAACCTGGACGTGCTGCGCACCATGCTCGGCCCCAACGGTCGCACGCTGGCGCAGATCGCCGCCGATCCCAACCTGTCGCGCCCGCTGACCAACAACGCCGATGCGTCGATCTGGCAATGGGATGCGAAGGTCGCCACCGAGTTCGGCTCGCTGCCCGGTGGTGCCATCGGCGCCGCGGCCGGTGTCGAGATTCGCCGGGAGACGCTGGCAATCACGCCTGACACGCTGAACGCGACCGGCAAGATCCTGGGCCTGGCCAATACGCAGATCGACGGCGCCCGCACGGTGAAGTCGGCCTTCGTCGAGTTCCGCACGCCGTGGCTGAAGACCTTCGAAATGGACTTCGCCGGCCGCGCCGACAAGTACCCCGGCATCAAGACCAACTTCGTGCCGAAGGTCGGTGCGAAGTGGACGGTCATCCCGCAACTGTCCTTCCGCGGTACCTATTCCGAGGGCTTCCGTGCCCCGGCCGTGTCGCAGATCGCTCCGGGCGGCGCGCAGTACTTCGTCAACGGGGTCATCGACCCGGTGCGCTGCGAGGAAGATGGATCGACGCCCAAGCCCGGCGCCGCGATCGCCGACTGCGCGAAGAGCGTGGCCGGCGTGGGCACGTCGAACCCCGAGCTGAAGCCCGAGAAGTCCAAGAGCCACTCGTTCGGCGTGATCTTCTCGCCCAACAAGAACGTGGACATCGTGGTCGACTACTTCAACATCGTGAAGAAGGGCGAAGTGGCCCTGCTCGATGTGCAGAGCGTGGTGGACCATCCGGAGCGCTATCCCGGCCTGATCCTGCGTGATACCAACCCGGCGCTGCAACTGCCGGGCGTGGCGAACTCCGGTCCGCTGCTGTTCGTGCAGACGCCGTGGGTCAACCAGGGCAGCACCGAGGTGTCGGGCATCGACTTCGAGGTCAAGACCAACATGATCCCGAAGGAAGGCCTGCGCTGGACCAACCAGCTGCGCGGCACCTACATGACCCGCTACAGCCGCGAAGAGCACGTCGGCGACGCGCGCAACAACCTGGTGGGCACGAACGGCGGCCTGGCCGACTGGGCGACCTCCGCCGGCGACGTGCCGCGTCTGAAGTTCCGCGCCACCTCGACGCTGGACATCGACGGCAGGCACTCGCTGATGGGCGCCATGAACTGGGTGAGCGGCGTGTCGTTCATCCGCCGTATGGACGGTGCGGTGCCGGAGTACTACTCGGGCAACACCTGTCACTGGGGCGGTCCGAACCCGGACGGCGTGACCGGCCGCACGGTGCTGGGTGTGCAGGCGACTCCGACCAACGGTCGCGACCTGTACATCAACCGCTATCCGAGCTGCTCGACCGGCAAGTGGATGACCTTCGACGTCGGCTACACCTACACCGGCTTCAAGGATCTGTCGCTGTCGCTGAACATCCAGAACGTGACCGACGAGAAGGCGCCGTACTACCCCGGCACCAACACCAACGCCAACACGATCCTGGGTTGGAACCCTGGCCTGCACAACGGCTACGGCCGCTACTGGACGTTCACGGCGAACTACACCTTCAAGTGATCGATGCCGGCTTCGGCCGGCTCGAACGCCAAGCGGAAAGGGACCTTCGGGTCCCTTTTCTTCGTCCGCACTTGCCTGCAGGCGGGCGCGCGGACTTGGTCTCGGGCACCGAGAAGGCGTGCGAGAGCCGCGTGCCGGAGGGGCTGCGCGCGCACCGTATGAAAAAGGGCGACCGCTTGCGGTCGCCCTCGTCGTGGGTAGAGGCTCAACTCGCCAGCGCGGATGCTGAAGGGTCCGGCCAGTTCCTTCGCGCGTGGACGATGTCCACGACCTGCACGGCGTCCGGCGTGATGCGATAAGGCACGACATAGTTCGCGGTCACCACGATCTCGCGCAGGCCCTCGACCCGCTCCGAGGCGCGGTACAGGTTGGGGAAATCCGTCACGAGCTTGAGACGCTTGCAGATCTCGCCGAACAGCTCCTTGGCCGCGTCGAGGTTGTGCTCGCCAATGTGCTCCAGGATCACGCGCAAGCTCTCCACGGCCTGGATGCGCCAATCAAGCTGCCTTGCTGACATGGCGCACCTCCAACTCGGAAAGGAACTGCGAAGTCGCCGCCACCAGTTCCGCATGAGAGATCGGGGGGCGAGGGTCCTCGAGGGAGCGGCGAATGCGCTCCCGGTACCACTCGTCCCACGCCTCCTGATCGAACTGGTCCTCGTCGAGGCCGGGGCGGAGCCCACCTGGCGAGGTCGGTGGGTGCTGGGCGGGCGCAGGATGAGCGGCGGCAAGCGCATCTACGGCGAGGCGGGGCTGGTCATTCACGATGTTTCACTCCAGGAATCGACTCGAAAGTCGGAGCAGCCATCGTGGCCGAATCGTGTTGCTCGCGCCATGACTCGAACTGCTGCGCGTCTGACCCTCTCGAGTCTTGCGCCGGTTCGCTGACTGGCCGTCGAGCCTCAGCCCTCACCCTCGTCCCCCGCCTCGGCGAGCGCCTGCGCCACGCGCGCCTTCATGCGCCGCAGCGCCTTGAGTTCCTGGTCCGGCGCCTGCAGCGCCGGCCACAGCAGCGAGACCAGGTCGCGCGCCGCGGCGTCCACCTGGATCTGCCGGCCCGCGATGATCACCTCCCACAGCATGTGCTCCATCGGCCCGAAGACCAGCGAGCGCAGCAGCCGCAGCGGAATGTCCTGCCGCACCTCGCCCTGCGCCTGGCCGCGCGCCAGCAGGTCCATCAGCGGCGCCGTGTAGCGCCGCTGCAGGTCCACGAAGGCCGCGCCGAAGTCCTGGCCCTCGCCGCGCGTCACCGGCGCCTCGCGCTTGCGGCCTTCCGACAGCACCAGCTCGCACAGCCCCGTGCCCTGGATCAGGAACAGCCGCAGGTGCGTGTGCACGACGAATTCCAGCTGGTCCCGGATCGGCCGGCCCCGCGGCAGCCCCGACTCGATCGCGTCGATGATCTCGTCGTACCAGTCGCCGATCACCCGCATGCACAACTCGCGCTTGCCGCGGAAGTAGGTGAAGACCGTCGCCTCGGAGATCCCCAGCCGCTGCGCGATCTCCGTCGTCGTCGCGCGCTCGTAGCCGCGTTCGGCGAACACCATCCGGCTCTCGCGCAGGATGTCGCGCACCCGTTGCTCGGCCTTGGCGCCCACCGGCGAGCGGCGCCGGGCCGGTAGCGCGGCGGCCGACGCCGGAATGGCGTCGGCATCGGGGCGGAGGGGGGCGGAGGCGCTCATGAGGGGCGGATTCTCCCGATTTATTGAGCCCGGCTCAAGTGGGCGGTTTCCGCGGCCGGACATCTGGCGGCGCCTTGAGTTTCTCGCGTATGCTTCGCGCCTTGCGCCGGCCCGGCGATCCCGGGCGGCGGCGCCCCACCAGCGCTCGCTCCACAGAATTGAGCGCGGCTCATATGAGCGTTTCAGCGGCCATGCGGGCCGTTGAGCGCAGATGCCCGGAGACCCCTCACCATGCCCCAGCTGTCCACCAAGCTCAACGCCCGCTCGGCCGACTTCAAGGCCAACGCGGACGCGATGCGCGGCCTGATCGACGACCTCAACGCCCGGCTGGCGAAGATCGCCGAAGGCGGCGGCGAGGCCGCGCGGGCCAAGCACGTCGGGCGCGGCAAGCTGCTGCCGCGCGACCGCGTCGAGATGCTGCTGGATCCGGGCACGCCCTTCCTGGAACTGGCCCCGCTCGCGGGCCTGGACATGTATGACAACGCCGCGCCGGGCGGCGGCGTGATCGCCGGCATCGGCCGCATCTCGGGCGTCGAGTGCGTGATCGTCTGCAACGACGCGACGGTCAAGGGCGGCACCTACTACCCGATCACCGTCAAGAAGCACCTGCGCGCGCAGGAGATCGCGGACCAGAACCGCCTCCCGTGCATCTACCTGGTCGACAGCGGCGGCGCCAACCTGCCCAACCAGGACGAGGTCTTCCCGGACCGCGACCACTTCGGCCGCATCTTCTTCAACCAGGCCAATCTCTCGGCCAAGGGCATCCCGCAGATCGCCGTGGTGATGGGCTCCTGCACCGCCGGCGGCGCCTACGTGCCGGCGATGAGCGACGAGACCGTCATCGTCAAGAACCAGGGCACGATCTTCCTGGGCGGCCCGCCGCTGGTGAAGGCCGCCACCGGCGAGGTCGTCAGCGCCGAGGACCTGGGCGGCGGCGACGTCCACACGCGCCTGTCCGGCGTGGCCGATCACCTGGCCGAGAACGACACCCACGCGCTGGCGATCGCGCGCCAGTCGGTGGCCCGCCTCAACTGGCGCAAGCGGGGCGAGCTGCTGACCCAGCCGCCGAAGCCGCCCGCCTACGACCCGACCGAGCTGCACGGCGTGATCCCGACCGACACGCGCAAGCCCTTCGACGTGCGCGAGGTCATCGCCCGCATCGTCGATGGCAGCGAGTTCGATGAATTCAAGGCCCGCTACGGCAACACGCTGGTCTGCGGCTTCGCCCACATCGAGGGCATGCCGGTGGGCATTGTGGCCAACAACGGCATCCTCTTCGCGGAGAGCGCCAACAAGGGCGCCCACTTCATCGAGCTGTGCTGCCAGCGCAAGATCCCGCTGGTGTTCCTGCAGAACATCACCGGCTTCATGGTCGGCCGCAAGTACGAGAACGAGGGCATCGCCCGCGCCGGCGCCAAGATGGTGACGGCGGTGGCCTGCGCGCAGGTGCCCAAGTTCACCGTGATCATCGGCGGCAGCTTCGGCGCCGGGAACTACGGCATGTGCGGCCGCGCCTATTCGCCGCGCTTTCTCTGGATGTGGCCCAACGCCCGCATCTCGGTGATGGGCGGCGAGCAGGCCGCGTCGGTGCTGGCGACTGTCAAGCGCGACGGCATCGAGGCCAAGGGCGGCCAGTGGTCCGCCGACGAGGAGGAGGCCTTCAAGGCCCCGATCCGTCAGCAGTACGAGGACCAGGGGCATCCGTACTACGCCAGCGCCCGCCTGTGGGACGACGGCGTCATCGATCCCGCCGACACCCGCCGCGTGCTGGCGCTGGGCCTGTCGGCTGCGCTGAACGCCGAGATCCCCGAGACGAAGTTCGGCGTGTTCCGGATGTAAGGTCCGGGCTCCGACCGCTGCCCACGCTCCGACGATGACCGCCATCACCCTGCGACCGCTTGCCGCCACCGATTCGATCGAGGCGCTGACCGCGCTGCTGCACGCCTCCTATGCGTCGCTGGCGGCGCAGGGCTGGAACTTCACGGCGGTGAACCAGAGCGTGCAGACCACCCGCGAGCGGGTCGAGGCCGGCCAGGCCTTCGTGGCGCTGAGCGCTTCGGGCGAGCTCGTGGGCACGGTGACCATCGCGCCGCCGAAGCGGCCCGACGGGCGCTATCTCGGCGACCCCGTGCCGGACTGCTACACGCAGCCCGACACGGCGATCCTGGCGCAGCTGGCGGTGCATCCGTCCTGCCGCGGCCAGGGCGTGGCCGAGCGGCTGATGGATCTCGCCGAGGACTGGGCGCATGCGCAGGGTTATGCGCATGTCGCGCTCGATACGGCCGTTCCTGCCGAGGCCCTGCGCCGCCGCTACGAGCGCCGCGGTTACGCGCGGATCGGCGACGTGCAGTGGGCCGGCAAGACCTATCGCAGCGTGCTGATGCGCAAGGCGCTCGGCCCCACGGCGGCGTCGACGGAGGCCCACCCATGAGCGTCAAGCACCGCACGATCATTGATGGCGCCGGCACCGGCACGGGATGGGGCACGTCGCGTTTCGCCGTGCTGGGCTTGGCGGCCTTGCTCGGAGGCGGACTCGTTCTCGGCGTGCCGTCCGCCGCGCGCGCGCAGGACGCGACCACCGGCGACCTGCCGCTCGCGGCCTCCGCGACCGGCTCGCCGCCCCGACTGGCCAACGACATCCGCGAAGCGGTGATCCGCGTGCCGGTCTCGGTCGAGAACCACCTGGGCCGCCGCATCGACGCCGAGCTGATCGTGACAACCTTCCGCCCGGCCGGTCCCGGGCCGTTCCCGCTGGTGGTGCTGAATCACGGCCGGCCGGTCTCCGAGCAGGACCGGGCGGCGATGAAGCGCCAGCGCCTGGAAGGCGCCGCGCGCTTCTTCGTGCGCAAGGGATTCGCCGTGGCCGTGCCCACGCGCATCGGCTACGGCGAGCTGGCGGGCGCCGGCGATCCCGAATCCAGCGTCCGCTGCGACGCGCCGCGCTATGAGGCCGCCGCCGCCGCCGCGGCTGCGCAGGTGGCCGCGGTGGTGCGCCACATGCAATCGGCCGCCGACATCGACGCCAGCCGCGTCGTGCTGGCCGGCCAATCGCTGGGCGGCTTCGCCACGATGGCCGCGACCGGCGAACGGCTGCCCGGTGTCGTCGCGGCGATCGACTTCGCCGGGGGCCATGGCGGCAATCCCGACACCCACACCGGCGAGCCCTGCCGGCCCGACGAGCTCGCCCGCCGCTTCGCCGACTTCGGCCGGCGCGCCGCGCAAGGCGGCCACCCGGTGCCGACGCTGTGGGTCTTCACCGAGAACGACCGCTTCATCGCACCTCGCTACCAGGAGCGCTGGTCCGCGGCCTACCGCGACGCCGGTGGGCTGGCGCAGACGCGGCTCATGCCCGCCTTCGGCGAGGACGGTCACCAGCTCTTCGCCAAGGGCAACGACGTCTGGCAACCGGTCGTCGACGAATTCCTCAAGCCGCTCGGCTTCCCCATCCCTGGCGCGCTGCGGGTGGCCGGCGTCGGCAGCAGCGCGGTGGAGGACACGGCCGCGTTGCCGGCCGACGGCCGCATCGTCAACGGTTATCGCAAGTTCCTGGCGGCCAGGGAGCCGCGCGCCTTCGCCACCAACGGCAGCCACTGGGGCCTGGCCGTCGGCGACGACGCCGCATCGCGCGCGCTCGCGCTGTGCGACCAGTTCACCGATGGCGAGGAGCGCTGCCGCCTCTACGCCATCAACCGGACCATCGTCTGGAGCGCCCCGTGAGCCCCGGCCCGTGCGTCACCGCCATCGCCATCGCCATCGTCCCTCCGCATCGATCATCGCCATGACCTCGACCGACCTGAACCCGACCACGCTGCGCGTCGAGCGCTCCGGCCCGCAAGGCGCCGTGGCGCGCGTCACGCTGAACCGCCCGGACGTGCGCAACGCCTTCAACGACACCGTCATCGGTGAGCTGACCGCGGTGTTCGAGGCCCTGGGCGCCGATCCGTCGCTGCGGGCGATCGTGCTCGCCGCCGAGGGCAAGGCCTTCTGCGCTGGCGCCGACCTGAACTGGATGAAGGCGATGGCCGGCTACAGCTGGGACGAGAACCACGCCGACGCCGGCCGCCTCGCCCACATGCTGTGGACGCTCTACCGCTGCCCTGTGCCGGTCATCGCGCGCGTGCAGGGCGACGTCTACGCCGGTGGCGTGGGCCTGGTGTCGGTCTGCGACATCGTCGTCGCCAGCGAGGCCGCCGGCTTCTGCCTGTCCGAAGCCAAGCTCGGCCTGCTGCCCGCCACCATCGGTCCCTACGTGGTGCGCGCGCTGGGCGAGCAGGCCTCGCGCCGCTACTTCGTGACGGCCGAGCGCTTCTCCGCCGCCGAGGCCCATCGCCTGGGCCTGGTGCATGAACTGGCCGCCGACGCCGAGGCGCTCGATGCGAAGGTCGACGCGCTGGTCGCGTCGCTGCTGGCCAACGGCCCGGCCGCGGTGCGCGCCTGCAAGCGCCTGGTGCAGGACGTGGCCCACGCGCCCATCACCGAGACGCTGCGCGACGACACCGCGCGCCGCATCGCCGACATCCGCGCCAGCGCCGAAGGGCGCGAGGGCGTGCAGAGCTTCCTGTCCAAGGGCAAGCCGTCATGGCTGGCCTGACGGACGCGTCGCGATCGCCCCGCTCGAGCGTCGCGCCGCTGTTTCCCAAGAGCTGAGTTCCGAATGTCTGAAGCAGTACGACAAGACTGGCAGCGCCGCAGCCTCGCGGCGGTCTGGCACCCGTGCACGCAGATGGCGCGCGCGCAGGACGTGCCGCCCCTGCCGATCGCCCGCGGCGAGGGCCCCTGGTTGATCGACCACCAGGGGCGCCGCTATTTCGACGCCAACAGCTCGTGGTGGGTCAACCTGTTCGGCCACGCCGACCCGGGCCTGAACGACGCGATCAAGCGGCAGCTCGACACGCTGCCGCACGTGATGCTGGCCGGCTGCACGCATGAGCCGGCGGTGCGCCTGGCCGAGCGGCTATCCGCACGCACCGGCGGCGCGCTGGGCCATCTGTTCTTCGGCAGCGATGGCGCCTCGGCGGTCGAGATCGCGCTCAAGCAGAGCTTCCACAGCTGGCGCAACCGCGGCCGCGCGGACAAGCGCGAGTTCGTCTGCCTGCGCAACGGCTATCACGGCGAGACCATTGGCGCGCTCGCGGTCACCGACGTGGCGATCTTCCGCGATGCCTACGACCCGCTGCTGATGCGCAGCCACATCGTGGCCTCGCCCGACCAGCGCCTGGGCAACGAGGCGCAGGCGCTCAATGAGATGCGCGCGCTGCTCGCCGAGCGGCATGAGCACATCGCCGCCGTCATCGTCGAGCCGCTGGTGCAGGGCGCCGCGGGCATGTCGATGTATGGGCCCAGCTACCTGAAGGCGCTGCGCGCGCTGTGCACCGAGTTCGAGGTGCACCTGATCGCGGACGAGATCGCGGTCGGCTGCGGCCGCACTGGCACCTTCTTCGCCTGGGAACAGACGGTGCCGGCCACGAAGGCCGACTGGCCCGACTTCCTGCTGCTGTCCAAGGGCATCACCGGCGGCACGATGGCACTGTCGCTGGTGCTGACGACCGACGAGGTCTACCAGGCCTTCTGGTCGCAGGACGTGACGCGCGGCTTCCTGCACTCGCACAGCTACACCGGCAACCCGCTGGCCTGCGCCGCGGCCAACGCGGTGCTGGACCGCTTCGACGCGGGGCAGCTCGAACGCAACCAGCAGCAGGCCGCCTGGCTGGCCGAGGCCTTCGCGCCGCTGGCGGCCGATCCGCGCATCACGCACCTGCGTCAGCGCGGGATGATCCTGGCCTTCGACATCAATCCGGCGACGACCGTGCCGGTCGAGCGCTTCGCTGAGAAATTCCACCTCGCCGCGCGCCGGCACGAGTTGCTGATCCGGCCGATCGGGCAGACCGTCTATCTGATGCCGCCCTATCTCATCGATGAAGCGGCCGCGAAGTTCCTCGCGGCGGCCGTGGCCGCGACGCTGGAGGAGGTGGTCCATGCTGCTTGATCACCTGCAAGCCAAGCTGGACGCGATCCGCGCCCAGGACCTGACGCGCTTCACCCGCATCGCCGAGACCGGCACCGCGCCGCACCAGACGGTGCGAGGCGCCGACGGCGTCGCGCGCGAGCTGACGATGTTCTGCAGCAACGACTATCTGGGCCTCGCGGCGCATCCAGCGGTGACCGCGGCGCTGGCGGAAGGCGCGCAGGTGTATGGCGGTGGCTCCGGCGCGTCACCGCTGGTCAGCGGGCATTCGCGGGCGCACCACGAGGTCGAGGCGCTGCTGGGCCGCTGGTTCGAGCCGCACGTCCCCGAGGCCAAGGCGATCGGCTTCTGCACCGGCTACATGGCCAACCTCGCGGTCGTGACCGCGCTGGGCGATGCCGACGCGGAGATCTTCAGCGAGGCGCTGAACCATGCCTCGCTGATCGATGGCACGCGGCTGGCCAAGGCCAAGGTGTCGCGCTACGCGCATTGCGATGTCGAGGACCTGCGCGCGCAACTGGGGGCGAGCAGCGCGCGCATCAAGCTGATCGTCACCGATGCGGTCTTCAGCATGGACGGCGACATCGCGCCGCTGCCCGCGCTGCTGCAGGCCGCCGAGGACTTCGACGCCTGGCTGATCGTCGACGACGCCCATGGGCTGGGCGTGCTCGGCGAGACCGGCGTCGGCACGCTGGAACACTTCCGGCTGCGCAGCGAGCGGCTGATCCTGGTGGGCACGCTGGGCAAGGCGGCGGGGCTGGCGGGCGCCTTCGTCGTCGCACACCGGACGGTCACCGACTACCTGCTGCAGGCCGCCCGCAACTACATCTTCTCGACGGCCTCGCCGCCGGCGGTGGAGCACGCGCTGCTCACCAGCCTCGACCTGATCCGCGGCGAGGTCGGCACGCAGCGCCGCGCCGCGCTGCGCGCCCTGCAGGCCCGGTTGCGTGCCGGCATCGGCGCGCTGCTCGATCGCCATCCGACGCTCACCTGGACGCTGGCCGACTCGCAGACGCCGATCCAGCCGCTGATCGTCGGCGGCAATGCCGAGGTGATGGCGCTGGCCGCCGCGCTGGAGCGCGAGGGCCTGCGCGTGCCGGGCATCCGGCCGCCGACCGTGCCCAAGGGCGAGGCGCGGCTGCGCATCACGCTGTGCGCGACCCACAGCGAGGCTGACGTCGACCGGCTGCTCGCCGCACTGGAGGCCTGCGCATGACCCCGTCCACGAATGCCCCGGCACCGAACCCGGCCACGACGCCGCATCCGCTGCATGGCTTCTTCATCACCGGCACCGACACCGAGATCGGCAAGACCTGCATCACCGCCGGCCTGACGCGCGCCTTTGACGACCTGGGCCGCTACGTCACGCCGATCAAGTCGCTGGCGGCCGGCCAGGCGCAGGACGCCGACGGCGCCTGGGTCAACGAGGACGTCGCCTTGCTGCACGCCGCGCAGCGGCAGGGCATGACGATGGACGAGGTCGGCCCGCTGCAATTCCGCGAGCCCTGCGCGCCGCACATCGCCGCGCGGCTCGAGGGCCGCGCGATCGACCGCCTGGCGCTGCTGACGGCGATCCGGCGCTCGGCGGCCAAGGGCGACTTCGCGTTGATCGAAGGCGTCGGCGGTTTCCGCGTGCCGCTCACCGACGGCTGGGACACGGCCGACCTGGCCGTCGACCTGGCGATGCCGGTGGTGCTGGTCGTCGGCCTGCGGCTGGGCTGCATCAACCATGCGCTGCTGACGGCCGAAGCCATCCTCGCGCGCGGACTGCGCCTGGCCGGCTGGGTCGCCAACACCGCCGACCCCCATCAAGCCCATGTGGCGGACAATCTGGCCGCCTTGCGCGCCGGCCTCGACCAGGCCCTGGGCGCGCCGTGCTGGGGCCATGTGCCCCGCCTTCCCGATCCCTCTCCCGCGGCCGTGGCCGCGCACCTGCAGCAAGCGCTGCTGCTGAACGCCTTGAAAGCATGACGATGAAGCAGACCGTCAACCAGATCCAGACGCTGACCCCGACCACCGACGAACTGCGTCGCAACGCCAAGCCCTGGACCGTCAACGAGATCGCCGCGCTGTTCGAGCTGCCGTTCAACGACCTGCTGTTCCGCGCGCAGCAGGTCCACCGCGAGCACTTCGATCCGAACGCGGTGCAGCTGTCCACGCTGCTGTCGATCAAGACCGGCGGCTGCGAGGAGGACTGCAAGTACTGCCCGCAATCCGCGCACTTCGACACCGGCCTGAAGGCCGAGAAGCTGATCCCGCTCGAGGAAGTGATGGAAGCCGCCCGCGCCGCCAAGGCCAACGGCGCGACCCGCTTCTGCATGGGCGCGGCCTGGCGCTCGCCCAAGGAGCGCCACCTGGAGGCGATTGGCGAGATGATCACCGAGGTCAAGGCGCTGGGCCTGGAGACCTGCCTGACGGCCGGCATGCTGGGCGACGGCCAGGCCGAGCAGCTGCGCGAGGCGGGCCTGGACTACTACAACCACAACCTGGACACCTCGCCCGAGTTCTACGGCCAGATCATCACCACGCGCACCTACCAGGACCGTCTGGACACGCTGGAGCGCGTGCGCGGCGTGGGCCTGAAGGTGTGCTCGGGCGGCATCGTCGGCATGGGCGAGACGCGCCGCCAGCGCGCCGGCCTGATCGCGCAGCTGGCCAACCTGGATCCGTATCCGGAGTCGGTGCCCATCAACAACCTGGTGCAGGTCGAGGGCACGCCGCTGGCCGGCACGCAGGCGCTGGACCCCTTCGAGTTCATCCGCACCATCGCGGTGGCCCGCATCACGATGCCGCGCGCGATGGTGCGCCTGTCCGCCGGCCGCGAGGAGATGCCCGAGACCATGCAGTCGCTGTGCTTCCTGGCCGGCGCGAACAGCATGTTCTACGGCGACAAGCTGCTGACCACGAGCAACCCGCAGGCCGAGAAGGATCGCCAGCTGATCCAGCGCCTGGGCATGCACTGCGCCACCGAGGCCGAACTGAGCGCCGATGCCGATGCCGCTGGTGACCGCGCCCCGGGCTGCGCACCGGCCGGCGAGGGCGCGGCGGCGGGCTGCGGCCATCGTCATTGATCGGGCCGGCCAGGGCCGCACCGATCTGAACCGACCCGACGGGCGCGACGGCACCGACCGCCGCGCCGCCCCGGACGAGCGCATCGCGCCGTCCGGGCGCACCCGGCGCCGAGCGGCCACAAGCCGCGACGCGCCGAGGACCTGAAGCATGAGGAGACACCCGTGTTCAAGAAGATCCTGATCGCCAACCGTGGCGAAATCGCCTGCCGCGTCGCGGCCACCGCGCGCCGACTGGGCGTGAAGACGGTCGCCGTCTATTCCGATGCGGACGCGCGCGCGCGCCACGTCCATGCCTGCGACGAGGCGGTGCGCATCGGCGGTCCCGCGCCGCGCGACAGCTACCTGCAGTGGCAGCGCATCCTCGAGGCGGCCAAGGCCACCGGGGCCGAGGCGGTCCATCCGGGCTACGGCTTCCTGAGTGAGAACGAGGAGTTCGCGCAGGCCTGCGCGGACGCGGGCCTGGCGTTCATCGGCCCGCCGCCGGCGGCGATCCAGGCGATGGGCCTGAAGGCTGAATCGAAGCGCCTGATGGAGCAGGCCGGCGTGCCGCTGGTGCCGGGCTATCACGGTGCGGACCAGGACCCGGCGCTGCTGCGCCGCGAGGCGCAGCGCATCGGCTACCCGGTGCTGATCAAGGCCAGCGCCGGCGGTGGCGGCAAGGGCATGCGGGCGGTGCATGCGGACGAGGACTTCGAGGCCGCGCTCGCGTCCTGCAAGCGCGAGGCGATCAACAGCTTCGGCGACGACGCGGTGCTGATCGAGCGTTACGTCCAGCGGCCGCGCCACATCGAGATCCAGGTCTTCGGCGACAGCCACGGCGAGTGCGTCTACCTGTTCGAGCGCGACTGCTCGGTGCAGCGCCGCCATCAGAAGGTGCTGGAGGAGGCGCCCGCGCCCGGCATGACGGCCGAACGCCGCGCCGAGATGGGCGCCGCCGCGGTCGCGGCCGCGAAGGCGGTCGGGTATCAGGGCGCGGGCACGGTCGAGTTCATCGCCGAGCAGGACGGCCGGTTCTACTTCATGGAGATGAACACCCGGCTGCAGGTCGAGCATCCGGTGACGGAGGCCATCACCGGGCAGGACCTGGTGGAGTGGCAGCTGCGCGTCGCGGCGGGCCAGCCGCTGCCGCTCAAGCAGCACGAGCTGCGCATGCACGGCCACGCGATCGAGGCCCGCATCTGCGCCGAGAACCCCGAAGGCGGTTTCCTGCCGGCGACCGGCACGCTGTCGGTGGCGCGCTGGCCGGCGCACGAGGCCTTCCGCCGCGCGGCGGTACGCATCGATTCGGGCGTGGGCGAAGGCGACGCGATCAGCCCGTTCTACGATTCGATGATCGCCAAGCTGATCGTCTGGGGCGAGACGCGCGAGCAGGCGCTGGCGCTGCTGGACGCGTCGCTGCGGGACACGCACATCGTGGGCCTGCACACCAACGTCGCCTTCCTGCGGCGCTGCGCGGCGACGGCGTCCTTCGCGCATGCCGACCTGGACACCGCGCTGATCGAGCGCGAGAAGGACGCGCTGTTCGGCCAGCCCGGGCTGCCGCTGGCCGAGGCCGCCGCCGCGGTCGTCGCCCACACGCTGGCCGAGGAGTCGGCCACCGAGTCCGCCGACCCGTGGAGCCGCCGCGATGGCTGGCGCCTGTTCGGCGCGGCGCAGCGGCGCTTCGAGCTCGACGTCGATGGCGTGCATCACCAGGTGCTGCTGTCGCGGCACCATCACGGCGGGCTGTCGTTGACGCTGCCGGGCGGCGCGGCCGGGGAGGCGATCGCGCTGGCGGTGCGCTCGGCTTCGCCGGAGCGGCATGAGCTGCATCTGAACGAGCGGCGCGTCGCGGTGTCGACCTACAAGGTCGGCGAGCAGGTGGCGGTGTTCGGCGCGCACGGCTCGGCGCTGGTGACCGAGGTCGACGTCATCGCCCATGCGGGCGAGGGGGGATCGGAAGGCGGTCGGCTGACCGCGCCGATGCCCGGCAAACTGGTCGCCTTCCTGGCGCAGGCGGGGGACACGGTTGCCAAGGGTCAGCCGCTGGCGGTGATGGAGGCGATGAAGATGGAACACACGATCACCGCGCCGCGCGACGGCGTCGTCGCGGAGCTGCTCTTCGCGGTCGGAGACCAGGTCGGCGACGGCGCCGAACTGCTGCGGCTGCAGGCAGCCTGAAGACCTCGCACGCGATACGTCAGAAGCCCAAGGATCACGCCATGACCACATTGCCTGCACGAGTCACCCTGGTCGACGTCGGCCCGCGCGACGGCCTGCAGAACGAGAAGGACACCGTCGCCACCGCCGACAAGGCCCGGCTGGTGTCGCTGCTGCAGGACGCGGGCCTGAAGGAGATCGAGGTCACCAGCTTCGTCTCGCCGAAGTGGGTGCCGCAGATGGCCGACAACACCGCCGTGATGGCCGCCATCGAGCGCCGCCCCGGCGTGCGCCACAGCGTGCTGGTCCCCAACATGAAGGGCCTGGAAGGCGCGCTGCCGGCCCGGCCCGATGAGATCGTGGTCTTCGCCGCCGCGTCCGAGGCCTTCTCGCAGAAGAACATCAACTGCTCGATCGCCGAGAGCATCGAGCGCTTCGCCCCGGTCGTGGCCGCGGCCCACGAGGCCGGCATCAAGGTGCGCGGCGCGCTGTCGTGCGCGGTCGGCTGCCCCTACCAGGGCGAGGTCTCGGCCGACGAGGTCGAGCGCGTCGTGAAGCTGATGAAGGACATCGGCGTCGACCACCTCGGCGTCGCCGACACGATCGGCGTGGGCACGCCGCGCAAGGTGCAGGCGGCGATGGAGCGGGCGCTGAAGCATTACCCGCTGGTCGAGGTCAGCGGACATTTCCACGACACCTACGGCCAGGCGCTGACCAACATCTATGCCTGCCTGGAGCTCGGCATCCACACCTTCGACGCCAGCGTGGCCGGCCTGGGCGGCTGCCCGTATGCGAAGGGCGCGACCGGCAACGTCGCGACCGAGGACGTGGTGTTCCTGCTGAACGGCCTGGGCATCGAGACCGGCATCGACCTGGACAAGCTGGTCGATGCGGGCGCCTTCATCTCGGGCGTGCTGGGTCGCCCGCCGGTGTCGCGCGTGGGCAAGGCGGTGCTGGCCAAGCGCAAGGGCTGATCGCCGCGAGGCGGCCCCGCCTCGCCGAGCCCATTGGCCGCCGTCGCGGGAGGCGGCTCGCGCTCCTGAACCGCCTCAACCGGCGTCGCGCCTGCTGCCGCGGCCGCGCGCCAGCGCCACCAGTTGAAAGACGGCGGATGCCAGCAGTACCGGGCCGGCGAAGCGGGCAAACCAGCCGTCGGTGTGATTGGCGCCCGGCACGATGCCGAGCAGCGCCAGCCCGACCAGGGCCTGGCTGACCGCGCCGATGAGCCACAGGAGCGTCCGGAAGCGGGAGTTGTCGTTGCGCATGAGTGGGAAAGGGGCGGTCCGCCCCGGGGATGGATGTCGTGCCGGGAAGCGTACGTTGGCGGCCATCGACCACCAAACCCACCGGAGGGGGAATGGTTCAGACGGCCTCAGGCCCTCGTGCAGGATGCATCCGAGACGCGTGACCAAAGCATGCGCGCGACGTGGAGGCGCGGTGAGTTCGAACTTCTTTACCTCCGCGCCGGATCGACCGGCCGACGCCGTCAGCCCCGCACGCGCTCCACGAACCACCACAGGTGGCCGTCGAGGTCGAGCACGCCGTAGTTCTTGTCGGCCCAGTACTCGGGCCCGTAGTCCTCGACCTTGGGCTCGTGGACGATGGTGGCGCCCGCGCGGCGCGCTCGCTCGCAGTGCGCGTCCGCGTCGTCGACGTAGAGCATCAGGCTCTGCGTGTTGGCGCCGCCGACGCCCTTCGGGCTGCGCAGCGGGATGCCGAAGCGCTGCGAGTGCTGTCCTTCGCCGCCTTCGGCGACCATGATCAGCGCCTCGCCGAAGGTCAGCTGGCTGTGGACGACCGAGCCGTCGTCGCCGTCGATGCGCAGCTGCAGCTCGAAGCCGAAGGCCTCGCACAGCCAGGGGATGGCCTTGGCGGCGCTCTCGTAGAACACGGCGCTGGACAGACGCGGCCAACCGGCGGGCGTGGGCTTCATGGCGACTCCCTGATCGAGGAAACATCCAGCATAGGCGTCGCCTCCCGGCGTCCGCAAGCCTGAGCGGCGACATCCCTCTCCGGGCGGTGTCGAACCACCCGTGCGGTGGACCAACCCATCCGGCTTTCCACCTCCTGAAGGCAGCCGGATGGATGTCTCCCTGCGACCGATCGAAGGCCCCTGGACCGCGGGTTATGTGCTGGACCGGACGCTGCTCGCCAGCGCCTACCTCGGCGAGGACCCGGCCGGGCGGCCGCGCATCACGACCACCCGCACCGAGGTCGGCGAGGCGCTGTTCCAGCTCAAGCACCGCGGCGACCTCTCCAAGGCCGAGCCGCTGGCCCGCGCGCTGCGCCTCCGCGCGCTGCCGCGCCTCGGGCCGATCGGCTTCATCGTGCCGATGCCGCCGTCACGCGCCCGGCCCTGGCAGCCCGTGGCCCTGGTGGCGCGCGCGCTGGGGCAGCAACTGCGCGTGCCGGTGTTCGAGCGCCTGCTGCTCAAGGCGCCGCAGGCCAGCGCGGCGCGCGCTTGCGCCACCCGTGAAGAGACGCTGGGGTGGCTCGTCGCCACCTTCTCGCTGCACGACGAGATCCGCAACCCGGGACGATGGAACGCGCTGCTCATCGATGACCACATCGACACCGGCGTCACCCTCGAGGCCGCCAGCCGCGTCCTGCGCCAGTACCCGAAGGTCGCGCAGCTGTACGTCGCCGTGCTGACCTCCTAGCGGGCGGCCCGCTCGGCCGGGCCGCTAGTCCGGGCCGCTCAACTGGCGGCGAGGGTCTGGCCGACGCTGTCGCGGAACTTCGCCGCGCGCTCGGCGTCCGCATGCGCCTCGATGCGCTCGCAGCACTGGTGGACCCACTCCTGGAAGCGGCTTTCGGTGTCGACCTGGCGGACCAGGTCACGGAGCTCGCCCTCGCGGCCGGCCAGCATCCGCGTGACCAGGTCCAGCGCGAAGAACTTGGTGGCGACCAGGCGCTTGGCACGCGCCTGCGCCTCGCGCGCCAGGGCGGCCGCTTCGGCGACCTCGTCCGCGTCCACGGCCTGGATCGCGGACGCCGTCGACGTCGACGCCGACGCCGACGCCGGTGCCGGTGCCGGTGCCGCGGCGGCCACCGCGGGCTTGAGGGCCCGCGGCAGCTCCACCAGGCCCTGGTCGACCAGCCGCGACAGGCCGTCGTCGCCCAGGCCCAGCCCGCGGGCCAGGCGCTGCAACTCCTGCGCGTCGCGCTTGCCGTCGACGGTGATGAGCAGCGCTCGCAACGCGGGCGCCAACTGGCGCTGGCCCGGCGCCAGCATCTGGCGCGCCAGCTCGGTCTTGCGGGGAGGAGTAACAGAAGTTTGCATGGCGGGCCGGATGTTGCGAAGGCCGCATGCAGGCTTGATGACAGTCCGGCGTAGGCCTCCCCAGCTTGTGGATTGCCGCACGCGCCGCCGCTGCCTACGATCCGGCTTTCCGGGCGCCGTCCCGGGCGGGGAGGGACTTCACATGGACAAGCTGGTCATCGTTCATCGCGGCGCGCTGCGCGCCAAGTACGGCGCCACCGCGCTGGCGAAGGTCGACGCGGCGCTGAAGGCGTTGGCCACCGCGGACAAGCGGCGTGGCGTCGACACGCTGGTGGTGGCGGTCGACCTCGCCTCCGCGATGAAGCCTTACGGCGCCGCACCGGTGCCGGCCCGGCCCGACGCCAAGGCGCTGAAGACGGCCATCGACGCGCTGGCCCGCGCCCGCCAGCCCCACTACCTGATGCTGCTGGGCGGCCCCGACCTGCTGCCGATGGTGCCGCTGAAGAATCCGGCCCACGGCGGCGAGCTGGGCGACGAGGACCGCATCGTCCCCAGCGACCTGCCTTATGCCTGCGAGGCCGCCTACTCGACCGATCCGAACCGGTTCCTCGGGCCGACGCGGGTCGTCGGGCGGCTGCCCGACCTGCCCGGCGCGACGCGGCCCGACCTGCTGCTGCAGCTGATCCGCGCGGCGTCCCGCCACAAGGGCCTGCCGCGCGCGTCCTTCGTGGACAGCTTCGCGCTGTCGGCCGAGGTCTGGCAGGGCTCGACGCGGCTCAGCCTGACCAACACCTTCGGCCATGCGGACGGGCTGCGCCTGTCGCCGCCGGACGGGCCGAAGTGGAACAAGGCGGACCTGGCGCCGCGCATGCACTTCATCAACTGCCACGGCGCCGCGGACATGCCGGAGTACTACGGCCAGCGGGGCGAGGATTTCCCGGTCTCGATGCGCTCGGCGCTGCTGCGCGACCGGGTCACGGCGGGCACCGTGGTCGCCGCGGAATGCTGCTATGGCGCGCAGCTCTTCGATCCGGCGCTGGCCGACGGCGACTGGCCCATGGCCCTGCGCTACCTGACCGACGGCGCCTGCGCCTTCCTCGGCAGCACCACCATCGCCTACGGACCGAGCGACGGGAACGGCTCCGCCGACCTGCTGTGCCAGTACTTCCTGCAACGCGTGCTGGCCGGGGCCTCGCTGGGCCGGGCGCTGCTGGAGGCGCGTCAGAAATTCGCCGGCGAGCGCACCCACCTCGACCCGATGGACCTCAAGACGCTGGGGCAGTTCTACCTGCTGGGCGACCCGTCGCTGCAGCCGGTGGCCGGCGTGTCACATGCGCTGGCCCGCACCAAGGCCTTCCGCAAGGCCTTCGCCACCGTCGAGGACCGCGGCGTGCGCGGCCTGCGCCGTGAGCGCCTGGAGCGCGAGGGTCGCAACCTGGCGCGCTCGCTGCCGCGCCTGCTGCCCACCGAGGCGGCGCCGGCCCCGGCCGTGCTCGAGGCGGTGCGGCCCATGCTCAAGGAATCCGGCCTGGACGCCGAGCACTGCGCGCGGGTCAGCTACCGGATCTCCGGCGCCCCCGGCCATCGGGCGATCCATGTCTACAAGGGCTGGGTCGAACGCCGCCTGCTGGCGCTGATCGCGACCGAGCAGGACGGGCGGCTGCTCCATGTGAGGCGCATGCATGCCCGCTGATCGCGACGCCGCCCAAGACGGCACCGCCGAGTGCCTGCGCGGACGCCTGTGCCGCGAGCGCCTGGACCTCGGCAGCAAAAGCGAGCGCCTGGCGGTGCTGCTGGTCGTCGACGACGGCGACCGGGTCGTGCTGCGCCGCGCCGGCGCCAATCCCTTCCGCGATCCGGAACTGGAAGCGCTGGAGGGCCAGGTCTTGATCGTCGAAGGGGAACGGCGCAGCAGCTATTTCCTGGTGCGCCGCTATACCGTTTGCGGCGACGATCCCCCTTCCTCGGGATGAGCGAACGGCTGGCGCCGCCCAATGGGTGCCCAGGCCGGGAGCGAAATCTGCCGGAGACCCACCGAGCCTCGCGCATCGTCAAAACCGTGTGCCGCGGTCGGACACCCGTCAGGGCGACTTGCCGGAGGTTGCTCGGCAGACGTACAACCGGACTTTGTTCCGCGCCGATGCGCGTCCTGATCCTCACAACCCGACCAAAAGGAGCCCGCCCATGGCCAAGACCTCTCCCTCCGACCGCCTGCTGTCCGACCTGCACCAGGTGGTGACCGACGCCGAGTCGCTGCTGCGGGCCACCGCCGACCAGACCAGCGCCGGCGCGTCCGAACTGCGCGCGCGCGTGCAGTCGACGCTGGATCGCGCCAAGTCCAGCCTGGGCGAGTTCCAGTCCGCCGCGGTCGAGCGCGCCAAGGCCGCCAGCAAGGCGACCGACGACTACGTGCACGACAACCCCTGGCAGTCGATCGGCGTGGCCGCCGGCGTGGGCCTGCTGCTGGGCCTGCTGATCAGCCGCCGTTGATCGGCGACGCCGTGGCGCTGGACGCCGCGGCACAGGGGGCGACGCAAGGCGCCCCCGCCACCGGCTGGGCCGCCGTCGCCGTCGCTGCTGCGGGCGCGGGGTCCAGTGCCCAGGATTTGGGCGCGGCCAGCCAGCGATCGAGTTCCTCCGCCGGCATCGGCTTGGCGAACAGCCAGCCCTGGCCTTCGTGACAGCCCAGCGCCAGCAGGTGCTGGCGCTGTTCCTCGGTCTCGATGCCCTCGGCGACGACCCGCATGCCGAGGCTGCAACCCAGGTTCACCACCATCTGCGCGATGGTCGCGCCGGCCGCCGAGCTCTGCGCCTCGCGCACGAAGGCGCGGTCGATCTTGAGCCGCTCGACGTCCAGCCGCCGCAGCTGGCTCAGCGACGAGAAGCCGGTGCCGAAGTCGTCGATCGCGACCGACGCGCCGGTGCCGCGGATCTCCGCCAGCACGCGCAGCACGGCCGAAACCTCCTCCATCGCCATCGATTCGGTGATCTCCAGCTCCAGCGCCGCGCCGGGCACGTCGGCATCGGCCAGCGCGCGCCGGACGGTGTCGATGAAGGCGGGATGGCGGAACTGCGCCAGCGAGATGTTCACCGCGATGCGGAAGTCGGCGTAGCCGGCATCGCGCAGCTGGCGCACCTGGCGGCAGGCGGCGCGGAGCACGAATTCGCCGATCGGGACGATCAGGCCGGACTGCTCCGCCAGCGGGATGAACTGGTCGGGCGGGACGAATTTGCCATCGGCGGTGCGCCAGCGCAGCAGCGCCTCCGCGCCGATGACGCGCAGCGAGGCGAGCTCCACCTGCGGCTGGTACACGACGAACAGCCGGCGCTCCTCGAAGCTGGCGCGCAGGCCCTTGAGCAGCTTGAAGCGCTCGCGGGCGTCGATGCCCATCTCCGGCGAAAAGTATTGCGATGCGCCGCGGTTGCCCGCCTTGGCGCGCTTGAGCGCGATCTGCGCGTCCAGCAGCAGTTCCGAGCCCAGCGTCCGGGACTGGGCCAGCCGCACCAGCCCGGTGGTGGCGGACAGCTGCAGGCGCTCGCCCGCGACGGTGAAGGGGTCGTCGAAGACGCCGCCGATGCGGTGGCCGTTGACCATGTCGTCGGGCCCGAGCAGCCCGAAGGCGTTCGACGAGATCCGCGCCATCGCGGTGTTGAAGCCCAGCCGCTGCGCCAGCCGCTGGGAGACCGCCTGCAGCACCTGGTCGCCGAAGCGGTGGCCGAAGGCGTCGTTGACGTCGGCGAAGTCGTCCAGGTCGATCAGCGCGAGCGTGATGCCCTCGGGCGACTTGAGGTTGTGCTCGAGCAGCTCGATGAAGCGGGTGCGGTTGGGCAGCTGCAGCAGCGGGTCGTTGTAGGCCTGGTCGGTCAGCTGCGTGTACAGCATGACGTTCTCGAAGCCGACGGCGATGTTGGAGCAGAACGCGCGCAGCAACTGGCGGTCGAGCTCGTCGAGCTCGCGCTGCACCTCGACCAGCGCCGCCATGGCGCGGCCGCTGGGCAGGCCGAAGAACAGCACGGTGCAGCCGTCCTCGTGCAGGTTGTGGCCGACGGCCAGGCAGCGCGCCAGCAGGTCGCGCACCTTGCCCGCCGGCACCGCGTGCAGCGGGCGATTGATCAGCGAGCTGTACTGGCCGGCGGCCGCGATGACGCGGGCATCGCCGCTGGCGTCGTTGTGCGCCTGCACGCAGACCAGCCCTTCCGGCAGCGTGCCCAGCAGCGCGCACAGCTGCGTCACCACGCCCTCGGCGAAGCGGTGCAGCCCGTGCTGGCGGCCGAGCTCGGTGCTGGCCTCGACGATCATCTCCAGCCCCTGCCGGTTGGCTTCCAACGCGCGGATCTGGCGGTAGGAGCGGATCGCCGCCGTCAGCACGGTGTACAGCCGCGTGCGGGTCAGCTCCGACTTGGTCTTGTAGTCGTTGATGTCGTAGGCCTGGACCGTCTCGATCTCCGGCGCGTAGCCGGGCTGGCCGGTGCGCAGCACGATGCGCACGGCGCGCAGGCGCAGTTCCTCGCGGATGTGGCGCACCAGCTGGAGGCCGGCGTCGTCGGACTCCATCACGACGTCCAGCAGGACGACGGCGATGTCGGGCTCCTGGCGCAACAGCGCGCGCGCCTCGGCCGCGGACTTCGCATGCAGGAAGGCCAGCGGCTGGCCCTCGACCTGCAGGCCCTGCATGGCCAGCTCGGTGGCCTTGTGGACGTCGGTGTCGTCGTCGACGATCAGCACCCGCCAGGGCTTGCGTGGCGGGAGGTCGTCGAGGACGGCGTGCTCGTGGTCGTCCAGGAACTGCAGCAGGTCGTCGTCCTCGACGACGTCGGAGTGCGTGTGCTGGCGATCAGGCATTGAATCAACCTTGAAAGGCCGGCCGCGCGGGGTCCGCGCAACCAAGCGTTACCGCACTGTAGCCCAAGGCCTGGAGCCGGTATGGACAAAGAACGCCCTCGTTTCCCCCGATTCAGTGATAGCTTCCGCACACCGGAGGGGCCGGACACAGAGGAGAGACGTTCGATGGAATCACGCGATCCGGGGCTGACGGAGCGGCTGCGGCGGATGGCCGAGCGGGCGCTTGAACTGGCCCGCGTGCGGCTGGAGCTGCTGGGCGTCGAGCTGCAGGCGGAGCTGCTGCGCCTGTTCGGCGCCTTGACCGCGCTGCTGCTGGCGCTGCTGCTGGGCGTGGCCGCGCTGCTGATGCTGGTCTTCGCCGCGCTGCTGTGGGTGCCCGATGCCTGGCGCGCGCCGCTGGGCGCCGGCCTGGGCGCGGCCTTCCTGCTGGGGGCGGTGGGCAGCTGGTATTGGGCGAAGCGCCAGTTGGCGGCGGGGCGGCCGTTCGCGGCCAGCGTGGCGGAGCTGGCGCGCGATCAGCGCGCGCTCGAGCCCGAGACGGAGCCGGGGGCGCGGCCATGATGTGGGGCGATGCGCGCCAGCGGCTGAAGCTGCGGCAGCTCGAGCTGCAATTGCGCAGCGCAGAGCTGCGCCTGGGGCTCCTGCACGAGGCGCGGGCGCTCGAGCGCCCGATGCAATGGGCCGAACGCGGTCATGCGCTCTATCGCCTGGCGGGCAGCCTGCCGCGCCTGTGGCGCACGGTGGCGGCGCTGGCCGCGGCGGGCGGCCTGGCGGGACTGACGCGCGCCTTCCGCCGGCGCGATCCCGAGGCCGCGGACAGCCCGCCGGGCCGCATCGCGCGGCTGTGGGCGTGGCTGAGCCTGGGATGGAAGGTGTGGCAGTGGGTGAAGCCCACGCCGGCGACCGAGGCCGCCGACAGCGCGACACCGGGCGCCTGCCCGACGTCCCCCTCGACGCCCGCCCGCTGACGCCGCGTCAGCGCGGACCGCGCTTCGCGCCCGGCTTGCCCGCCGGCTTGGCGAAGGGCTTGCCGGCCGGTCGCGCGGCGGCGCCGGCCGGACGCTGCGGCGCGCGAGCCGCGCCCGTCTCGCGCGGCGGCAGGCCGGTGTGCTGCGTGAGCAGCTGGCCGGCGCGCGGCTTGTTCGGCGCGACCTTCTGCCCGGCGTTGGTCGAGTTCTTCCGGCGCGCCGACTCGTAGCCGCCGTCCGTGCCCGTGGGCTGGAAGGTCGGGATCAGGTGATGCTTGCCGTTGCCGATCAGGTCGGCGCGGCCCATGTCCTTGAGCGCCTCGCGCAGCAGCGGCCAGTTGTTCGGGTCGTGGTAGCGCAGGAAGGCCTTGTGCAGGCGCCGCCGGCGCTCACCCTTGACGATGTCGACCGGCTCGCTGTCGCGTGTCACCTTCTTGAGCGGGTTCTTGCCCGAGTGGTACATCGCCGTGGCCGTGGCCATCGGGCTCGGGTAGAAGGTCTGCACCTGGTCCGCGCGGAAGCCGTTGCGCTTGAGCCAGAGCGCCAGGTTCATCATGTCCTCGTCGGCCGTGCCCGGATGCGCCGCGATGAAGTAGGGGATCAGGAACTGCTTCTTGCCGGCGGCGGCGCTGGCCTGCTCGAACAGCTGCTTGAAGCGGTCGTAGGTGCCGATGCCCGGCTTCATCATCTTGGACAGCGGGCCGCCCTCGGTGTGCTCGGGCGCGATCTTCAGGTAGCCGCCGACGTGGTGCGTCACCAGCTCCTGGATGTACTCGGGCGATTCGATCGCCAGGTCGTAGCGCAGGCCCGAGCCGATCAGGATCTTCTTCACCCCGCGCAGCGCCCGGGCGCGGCGGTACAGCTTGATCAGCGGGCCGTGGTCGGTGTGCAGGTTGGGGCAGATGCCCGGATAGACGCAACTGGGCTTGCGGCAGGCGGCCTCGATCTCGGGGCTCTTGCAGCCGATGTGCCACATGTTGGCCGTCGGGCCGCCCAGGTCCGAGATGATCCCGGTGAAGCCCTTGACCTTGTCGCGGATGTCCTCGATCTCGCGAATGATCGAGTCCTCGCTGCGGCTCTGGATCACGCGGCCCTCGTGCTCGGTGATCGAGCAGAAGGTGCAGCCGCCGAAGCAGCCGCGCATGATGTTCACGCTGAAGCGGATCATTTCCCACGCCGGGATCTTGGTCCCGTGGTCGTGGCTGCCGTTCTCGTCGGCATAGACCGGATGCGGGCTGCGCGCGTAGGGCAGGTCGAAGACGTGATCCATCTCGACCGTCGTCAGCGGGATGGGGGGCGGGTTCAGCCAGACGTCGCGGTCGACGCCGCCCGACGAATGCCGCTGCACCAGCGCGCGGGCATTGCCCGGGTTGGTCTCCAGGTGCAGCACGCGGTTGGCGTGGGCGTAGAGGACCGGATCGCTCTTGACCTGCTCGTAGGCGGGCAGGCGGATCACGGTGCGGTCGCGCGGCGTCACGAGCGCGCGGCCGTCGCTGCCGTTCCTGGCCAGCGTCTGGCGGACGATCTTGATCGGCTTGATCTCCGGCATGCCGGCCGCGGCGGCCGAGGCGCCGCCCGCGCCGCCCGCGCCCGCGGCCTGCGCCTGCTGCTTCGAGCAATCGGTGCCCTGGTCGGCGGCCGCTTCCTCGGTCGTCATGTAGGGGCTGAGCAGCGCATCGATCTTGCCGGGCGCGTCGACTTCGGTGGAGTCGATCTCGAACCAGCCGTCCAGCGACGCGTCGTCGGGCCTGCGCATGAAGGCGGTGCCGCGCACGTCGGTGATCGATTCGATGGGCTTCTTCTGCGCCAGGCGGTGGGCGATCTCGATGATGGCGCGCTCGGCATTGCCGTAGACGAGCAGATCGGCCTTGGAATCCACCAGGATCGAGCGCCGGACCTTGTCCTGCCAGTAGTCGTAATGCGCGATGCGGCGCAGCGAAGCCTCGATGCCGCCGATGATCACGGGGACGTCCTTGAACGCCTCCTTGCAGCGCTGGGTGTAGACCAGCGTCGCGCGGTCCGGCCGCTTGCCTGCGGCGCCGCCCGGCGTGTAGGCGTCGTCCGAGCGGATCTTCCGGTCGGCCGTGTAGTGGTTGATCATCGAATCCATGTTGCCGGCCGCCACGCCGAAGAACAGGTTGGGCTTGCCCAGGGCCCGGAACGGATCCGCCGAATTCCAGTCCGGCTGCGCGATGATTCCGACCCGGAATCCCTGCGCCTCCAGCGTGCGCCCGATCACCGCCATGCCGAAGCTGGGGTGGTCCACGTAGGCGTCGCCGCTGACGATGATGATGTCGCAGCTGTCCCAGCCCAGTTGCGTCATCTCCTCGCGCGACATCGGCAGGAAGGGCGCGGGGCCGAAGCGCTTGGCCCAGAACGGGCGGTACGCGGTCAGCGCCTTCTGGCCGGTCTTCTTCAGATCGGACAGCGGACGGGTGGGGGGCGGGGCGATGGACACGGCGGCGGCTCGGGCGTGGGCAACCGGTTATTGTCGCCGCACCCTGGGGTTTCCCTGAGGGGACCCTGCACAAATGCAGGGCTTTCCACCGGATTAACGGTTAATCGCGACGATGGACGCCGCGTCCGGCGACGTTCAGTGGTCGTCGCCGTCGTCGCCGTCGTCGCCGCGGTCGTCTTCCGCCCGATTGGCCGAGCACACCGGCTGGCGCCCCAGCGCGCCGCGCTCGGCGGCGGTCAGCGGCGCGAAGCGGTTCGGCACCGCCACCGTCAACGAGGAGAGGTAATGCTCCAGCCGCGCCTGCCCGACCTCGATCAGGTCGAAGGCCTCCGGATCCAGCATCCAGTGGTGCAGCAGCCCGCCCACCAGCGCCATCAGGCCGATCGCCGCCTGCTGCGAGTCCACCTCCGCCGGCAACTGGCCCAGCGCCTTGGCGCGCTCGAAGGCCTCGCGGTTGTGGCCGGTCCATTCGCGGTGCGCGGCGACCTTGCGCTCGCGCACCGTGGCCATTTCGCCGACGAACTCGACCCGCGTGTTGGCGATCTCGAAGGCGCGGCGTGTGCGAGCGTTGAACGCTGCGCAGTGCATGACGTTCATCAGGCGCAGCCGCAAGTCGTCCAATGGCCGGTCCGGACCGGGCGAGACCGAGGCTTCGAAGTCCTCCTCCAGCGGCATGGTGGCGCGTTCCATCATGGCGTTGAAGAGTTGGACCTTGTCCTCGAAGTGCCAGTAGACGGCGCCACGCGTCACGCCGGCGGCCTGCGCGATGTCCTGCAGCGAGGTGCGCGAGACGCCGCGTTCATGGAACAGCTGCTCCGCGGCGTCCAGCAGGCGGGCGCGGGTTTCCTGGGCTTCTTGTTTGGTTCGGCGGGCCATGGGGCGCGATTGTAGAAGCACGTTCCAGAAACATACATGCATGAATGTATGTATATACTGCGCGACTTTGGGTCGAACCGTGACGGCGCCAGGCGTCGTGGCGGGGAGGGCCCGGGCTTGCCGGAAGCGGCCGCCGATCTCCCGCCTGGCGACGTCGCGCCGGGCCGCTCATCCGAAGAACTGATCTGTACTGCGAGAGGAATCCCATCGTGATGTCTACCCCTCTGACAAAAGCAACGCCGGGGTCGGAGCGCCCGAGCCTGAAGGCCGGCGCGCGCATGCTCTACCTGCTGCCGCTGGTGATCTCGATCGCGGCGGTGCTGACCGCCTGCGGCAAGGACGAGGCGGCGGCCGGCAAGGGCGGGCCGGGCGGCGGCGGGATGCCGCCGGCCAATGTCGGCGTGGTCACGGTGGGCCAGCAGGCGGTCGCGCTGCAGACCGAGCTGCCGGGCCGGGTCGAGGCGCTGCGCACCGCGCAGGTCCGGGCGCGCGTCAACGGCGTGGTGCTCAAGCGGCTCTTCACCGAAGGCTCGGAGGTCAAGGCCGGCCAGGCGCTGTTCCTGATCGACCCGGCGCCCTACCAGGCGCAGTTCGACAGCGCCAATGCCAACCTCGCCAAGGCGCAGGCCAACGAGGCGCAGGCCGCCGCGCAGGCCGCGCGCAACAAGCCGCTGGCCGACGCGAAGGCGATCAGCCAGCAGGAATACATCACCTCGGTGGCGACCGCCAAGGCCGCCGCGGCCGACGTGGCCGCCGCCAAGGCCGCCGTCGTGCAGGCCAAGCTGAGCCTGGACTACGCCCACGTGTACGCGCCGATCTCGGGCCGCATCGGCCGCGCGCTGGTGACCGAGGGCGCGCTGGTCGGCGCGTCCGACGCGACGCAGCTCGCGCTGATCCAGCAGGTCAGCAGCGTCTACGTCAACTTCACGCAGTCGGCCAACGAGGTGCAGGCGATGCGCCGCGCGCTGGCCGCGGGCCAGTTGCGCAGCGCGGGCGCGAATGCGGCGCAGGTCGAGGTTGTCGGCGACGACGGCACCGTCTACCCGCGCACCGGCAAGCTGCTGTTCACCGACCTGAGCGTCGATCCGACCTCCGGCCAGGTGACGCTGCGCGCCGAGGTGCCCAACCCCGACGGCCTGCTGCTGCCCGGCCAGTACGTGCGGGTGCGCGTCGCGCAGGCGGAGCTGCCCTCGGCGGTGCTGCTGCCGCAGCAGGCGGTGACGCGCGGCTCCACCGGCGACACGGTGCTGGTGGTCGGCCCCGACAACAAGCCCGCCCCGCGCAAGGTCAAGATCGGCAACGCGATCGGCAACCAGTGGGTGGTGCTGGACGGCCTCAAGCCCGGTGAGAAGGTCATCGCCGACGGCTTCCAGAAGATGTTCGTGCCGGGGGCGCCGGTGAATCCGGTGCCGTTCAACCCGGCCAGCGCGGCGTCCGGAGCGGCCTCCGGCGCGGCGCCCGCCGCCTCCGGCGCGGCGAGCCGCTGAGCGCCTGACGCTCAGGAAGGATCCAAGACATGGCACGTTTCTTCATTGATCGCCCCATCTTCGCGTGGGTGATCGCCCTGTTCATCCTGGTCTTCGGCGGGGTGGCGATCACCCAGCTGCCGGTGGCGCAGTACCCGACCGTGGCGCCGCCCTCGCTGGTGATCTCCGTGGCCTACCCCGGCGCGTCGGCCAAGACGCTGGACGAGGCGGTGGTCTCCGTCATCGAGCAGGAGCTCAACGGCGCGCCCGGCCTGGCCTACATGGAATCGATCAGCCAGGCCAACGGCACCGGCTCGATCACGGTGACCTTCGAGTCCGGCACCAACATCGACCTGGCGCAGGTCGAGATCCAGAACCGCCTCTCGCGCGCCACGCCGCGCCTGCCGGCAGCGGTCACCCAGCAGGGCGTGCGCGTGGACAAGTCGCGCTCCAACTTCCTGCTGTTCGTGACCATGGCGTCCCAGGACGGCTCGATGGACCCGATCGCGCTGGGCGACTACGCCGCCCGCAACATCGTCCCCGAGATCCAGCGCATCCCCGGCGTGGGCCAGGCGCAGCTGTTCGGCTCCGAGCGCGCGATGCGCATCTGGCTGGACCCGGCCAAGATGCAGTCCTACAACCTCAGCCCGGCCGAGGTCAGCGCCGCCGTCTCCGCGCAGAACGCGCTGGTGCCGGCCGGCGTGCTGGGCGACCGCCCGAACACGAGCAGCCAGACGATGTCGGCCACCATCGTGGTCAAGGGCCAGCTCGAGGACAAGGCGCAGTTCGAGAAGATCGTCCTGCGCGCCAACACCGACGGCTCCAAGGTGCTGCTCAAGGACGTCGCCCGCATCGAGCTGGGCGGCCAGAGCTACGCCACCTACACCCGCCTGAACGGCCAGCCCTCCACCGGCATCGGCGTGCAGCTCTCGCCCACCGGCAACGCGCTGGGCACCGCCACCGCGATCAAGCAGCGGATGGAGGAGCTGAAGAAGTACTTCCCCGCGGGCGTCGTCTACACCGTCCCGTACGACTCGTCGAAGTTCGTGAAGATCTCGATCTCGCAGGTCGTCGAGACGCTGGTGGAAGCCATCATCCTGGTGTTCCTGGTGATGTACCTGTTCCTGCAGGACTGGCGCTACACGCTGATCCCGACGCTGGTGGTGCCGGTGGCGCTGCTGGGCACCTTCGGCGTGATGCTGGCGCTGGGCTTCTCGATCAACGTGCTGACGCTGTTCGGCATGGTGCTGGCGATCGGCATCCTGGTCGACGACGCGATCGTCGTCGTCGAGAACGTCGAACGCATCATGAGCGAGGAGGGCCTGAGCCCGCGCGAGGCGACCAAGAAGGCGATGGGCCAGATCTCCGGCGCCATCATCGGCATCACCACGGTGCTGATCGCGGTGTTCGTGCCGATGGCGTTCTTCGCCGGCTCGGTGGGCAACATCTACCGCCAGTTCTCGCTGGCGATGGTGGCCTCGATGGCGCTGTCGGCGCTGATGGCGCTGTCGCTGACGCCGGCGCTGTGCGCGACGCTGCTCAAGCCGGTCGAGGCGGGCCACCACCACGAGAAGCGCGGCTTCTTCGGCTGGTTCAACCGTGGCTTCTCGCGCACCGCCAAGGGCTACGAGGGCTGGGTGGCCAGGCTGCTCAAGCGCAGCGGCACGATGATGGTGGCCTTCGCCGCGGTCGTCGCGGTGGTGGGCTGGCTGTACATCCGCATGCCCACCTCCTTCCTGCCGAACGAGGACCAGGGCTACCTGATCGTCAACGTGCAGCTGCCGCCGGGCGCGACCTCCAACCGGACCGAGGCCGCCGTCGCCGCCGTCGAGAACTTCCTGCACAAGCAGCCGGAAGTGGCCGACACCATCGGCGTGATCGGCTTCTCCTTCTCCGGCCAGGGCCAGAACGCCGCGCTGGTGTTCGTGCCGCTCAAGCCGTGGGAGGAGCGCAAGGGCAAGGACCACAGCGCGCAGGCGCTGGCCGGCCGCGTGATGGGCGCGATGATGGTGGGCGTGCGCGACGCGTTCATCTTCCCGCTCTCGCCGCCCCCGATCCCGGAACTGGGCACCGCCACCGGCTTCGCGCTGCGCCTGCAGGACCGCGGCGGCCTCGGCCACGAGGCCCTGCTCAACGCGCGCAACCAGCTGATGGGCATGGCGCAGAAGAGCAAGATCATCACCGGCATGCGGCCCGACGGCCTGGAGGACGCGCCGCAGCTGCAGGTCGACATCGACCGCGACAAGGCGCAGGCGCTGGGCGTCGGCTACGACACGATCGCGCGCACGCTGGGCATCCAGCTGGGCTCGACCTATGTCAACGACTTCCCCAGCACCGGCCGCATGCAGCGCGTGGTGGTGCAGGCCGACGCGCCCAAGCGCATGACGCCGGAGGACGTGCTGGCCATCAACGTGACCAACGCGCAGGGCGCCAACGTGCCGCTGTCGGCCTTCGCCTCCAGCCGCTGGATCACCGGCCAGATGCAGGCCACCCGCTACAACGGCTATCCGGCGATGCGCCTGGCCGGCGACGCGGCGGCCGGCGCCTCGACGGGCCAGGCGATGAAGGAACTCGAGTCGATGATCCGCCAGCTCCCGCCGGGCATCGGCTACGAGTGGACCGGCCTGTCGCGCGAGGAGCAGCTCTCCGGCTCGCAGGCCGGCATCCTGCTGGCGTTCTCGCTGCTGGCGGTGTTCCTGTGCCTGGCCGCGCTCTACGAGAGCTGGTCCATCCCGCTGTCGGTGATGCTGGTGGTGCCGCTGGGCCTGCTGGGCGCGCTGCTCGGCGCGACGCTGCGCGGCATGCCCAACGACGTGTACTTCAAGGTCGGCCTGATCACCATCATCGGCCTGTCGGCGAAGAACGCGATCCTGATCATCGAGTTCGCCAAGGACCTGCAGGCGCAGGGCAAGGGGCTGGTGGAGTCGGTGCTGGAGGCGGCGCACCTGCGCTTCCGCCCGATCATCATGACCTCGATGGCCTTCATCCTGGGCGTGACGCCGCTGTTCTTCGCCTCGGGCGCGGGCTCGGCGAGCCAGCGGGCGATCGGCACCGGCGTGCTGTCGGGCATGGTGACCGCGACGGTGCTGGCGGTGGTGTTCGTGCCGGTGTTCTTCCTGGTGGTGCGCCGCTTCTTCAAGGGCAGCGAGCGCCAGCAGAAGCTGTACTCGCATGAGCTCGACGGCCCTGACGCGACCCGGGCCGCCCACGCCGCGAAGAACGCGGACGGAGTCTGACGATGATGAAAAGAAAACTCTCAGTGATGGCCGCGGCCGCCGCCACGGTGGCGCTGCTGGCGGGCTGCGTGAACCTGGCGCCCGAGCACCAGCGCCCCGAGGCGCCGGTGGCGCCGCAGTGGCCCCAGGGCCCGGGCGCCGAGGCGGCCGACGCCAAGGCCGCCACCGAGCTGCAATGGCAGCAGTTCTTCCGCGACGAGCGGCTCAAGCAGCTGATCGACCTCGCGCTGAAGAACAACCGCGATCTGCGCGTGGCGCTGCTGAATGTCGACGTGGCGCGGGCGCAGGCCAACGTCACGGCGGCCAACCGCTGGCCGACGGTCAACCTCGGACTGTCGGCGCAGCGCGGTCCGCAGACCACGTCCAGCGGCGACAGCCAGATCGTCAGCGTCTACCAGGCGGGGCTGCAGGTCACGTCCTACGAGCTCGACCTGTTCAGCCGGGTCAAGAACCAGAGCGCCGCGGCCTTCGCCCAGTACCTGGCGACGGACGAGGCGGCGCGCTCGGCGCGGATCAGCCTGGTCGCGGGCGTGGCCCAGGCCTACCTGGCGGTGCAGGCCGACGAGGAACTGCTGGCGCTCACGCGCCAGACGCTGGCCACGCGCGAGGACAGCCTCAAGCTGATGCAGCTGAAGTTCGACAACGGCGCCGCGTCCAACCTGGACCTGAGCACTGCCAGGTCATCCTATGAATCGGCGCGGGCCACCCTCGCGCAGGCCGAGCGCACGCGCCAGCAGGACCTGAACGCGCTGACGCTGCTGGTGGGGCAGACCCTGCCGGACGCGCTGCCGCAAGCGCGCCCGCTGAGCGACCAGACCATGGGCGCGCTGCTGGCGGGCGTGCCCTCGCAGGTGCTGGTGGGCCGGCCCGACGTGCGCCAGGCCGAGCAGCAGCTGGTGGCGGCCGAGGCCAACATCGGCGTCGCCCGCGCGGCCTACTTCCCGAGCATCACGCTGACCAGCAGCGTGGGCACGGCCAGCAGCGCGCTGAAGGACCTGTTCAGCCAGAGCGCGTGGAGCATCGCGGGCTCGGCGCTGATGCCGATCTTCGACGCGGGACGGGTGAAGAACAACGTCGCGGCGGCCAGGGCCAATCGCGAGATCGCGGTCGCCCAGTACGAGAAGACCGTGCAGACGGCCTTCAAGGAAGTGGCCGACGCGCTGGCGGGCCGCGCGACGCTGGACGAGCAGCTCCGCGCCCAGGACGCGCAGGCCGCGGCGGAGGCGACCCGCCTCGAGCTGGTGGACCTGAGCTACCGCAACGGCGCGGCGTCCAGCCTGGACCTGCTGGACGCGCAGCGCGCCAGCTTCGCGGCGCAGCAGGCGGCGCTGCAGGTGCGCCTGGCGCAGCTGCAGAACCAGGTGCAGCTCTACAAGGTGCTGGGCGGCGGCCTGGACCCGGCGCGCCAGCCGTCCTGAGGCCGGCGGCGGCCCCGCCCGCGCTCCGGCGCCGGACCGCATCGCGGCCGGCGCCGTTTTTCATCCGGCGCTCATTGCCCCAGCGTGTCGGTGCGGCGCCAGCTCGAGCCGCTGCCGCGACCCTGGGCCTGCGGGCGGCCGAGTTGCATGATCTCGATGGCGTGGCAGGCCGCTTCGGTGGCGTAGCTGAGGGCTTCGTTCTCCGTCGCCCAGACGGCGTCGAGCGAGGGGTGGACGACGTCCTCGGCGCCGGTCGCCGGGCCGGCTCCGAGCGCGGCCCCGCCGGACGCCGCTGCCTCGCGCGCCGGAGCGGCGTCCATCGCCGCGCGCCGTGCCGGCGGTGCTTCCAGCTCCTCACCGAACGCGTCGTTGGCGGCCGGTCCGCCGCCGAGGAATTCATGATCGGTCGCGTCATGGCGCCGTCGCCCGGTATCCAGCAGCTGGTAGCGGCCAAGGTAGGCGCCGCCGGGCGTGGGCGTCGATTCGACCCGGTACGAGACGCCGCGGTACTGTCCGTCGCGTTGCATGGGGGTTCTCCCTGTGCCTTCGATGAAGCGTTCGCGGCAATTCACACGCCCGGCGCGCATGCGGACCCCGACGCCCCAGGCCCGGCGGGCGCGCTCGGCGCACATGCAGGGGCGTAGCCCGCCGCGCCGGGACGGCGATGTCCTCGGCCGCATCCGGCGGACGGCGCCAACGCCATGACGGACGGCGTCCGGTGACGCGGCGCAGTTGTGACAACATCGGCGGCTTCAGTCCCGACCTTCGATGCCGATCTTGGATGCCCTGCTCGCCCGCCTGACCTCGACCGTGCCGGTCGCCCGGAACCTGGACCAGCTCACCCGCCCGCTGCTGGAGATGCTGGGCTCGATCACCGGACTCGAATCGACCTACCTGACGACCATCGACCTGCGCGCCGGCGAGCAGCACGTGCTGATCGCGCGCAACACCGGCGCGATGACCATCCCCGAGGGGCTGACGGTGGCCTGGTCCGACACCCTGTGCAAGCGCGCGCTGGACGCCGGCCGCATGGCCACCAGCGACGTGGCGGACTGCTGGGGGGACTCCGACGCGGCGCGACAGCTGGGCATCCAGACCTATGTCAGCGCGCCGGTGCGCGACGACGGCGGCGCGCTGATGGGCACGCTGTGCGCGGCCAGCGCGCAGCGCCGGCCGATCGCACCGGAGGCGGAGTCGCTGCTGCGGCTGTTCTCCTCGCTGGTGGGGCAATTCCTGCAGCGCGAGCGGCTGGTGGCGGACCTGCGCGCCGCCAACGAGCAGCTGGCGACCTACGCGCTGACCGACGCGCTGACCGGCCTGCCGAACCGCCGCGCGCTGTTCGACGAGCTGCAGCGCCAGCTGCAGCGAGCCGCGCGCGACGGCACCTGCGTGCTGCTGGGCTGCATCGACCTGGACGGCTTCAAGACCGTCAACGACCAGCTCGGCCATCACCGCGGCGACCTGTTCCTGCGCGAGATGGCCCAGCGCCTGTCGCTGGAGCTGCGCGGCTCGGACATGCTGGCGCGGGTCGGTGGCGACGAGTTCGTGGTCGTCGGACCCGGCGTGGCGCTGGGCGGGGCCTCGTCCGCGCAGGCGCCGCTGCTCGATCGTGGCGAGCCGGCCCAGGCGGCGCGCACGCTGGAGCAGCGCGCGTCGCTCGCCAGCGTCGGGCGCTTCGAACTGGAAGGCCATGCGCTGCAGTACGCCGGCGCGAGCGTCGGCGTTGTCGCGCTGGACCCGACCGGGCTCAGCGTCGAACAGGCCCTGCACCTGGCCGACGAGCGCATGTACGACGTGAAGCGCGCCCGCCGCCGCAGCGTGATCGTGCCCGCGGTCATCGCGCAGGCGGCGGACTGATCCGCCGCTACGACCTGGCCGCGTGATGGCGTGAGCTCGGGGCCCGCTCAGCGCGGCTTGGCGATCAGCAGCTTCTCGACGAGCAGGTCGACGTCCACTGGCTTGGCGAGATGGTCGTCGAAGCCCGCCGCGATCGCGGCATCGCGGTCCTGGAGCGTGGCCAGGCCGGTCAGCGCGACCGCATAGAGCGGCGGGCCGCCGGCCGCATCGCGGTCGCGCTCGCGCTCATGCGCCCGCAGCCGACGGATCAGCGAATAACCGTCCGCCCCCGGCATGGCCACGTCGCTGACCAGCGCATGGGGCGCGGCGTCCGGCGCCGCGGCCGAGACCGCGGCCCAGGCCTCGTCGACCGACCCGGCCGCGCGCACCTGGGCGCCGGCCAGTTCGATCAGGTGCCGCAGCGCGTCCAGCGCATGCGGGTCGTCGTCGACCAGCAGCACGCGCAGGCCGCGCAGGTCGGCGGTGACGCCTTCGCGCGGCGGCGTGTCGAGTGTGTCCGAGACCAGTTCCGCCGCCGGGAAACGCACCGTCAGCCGCGTGCCGCGGCCTTCGCCCTCGCTGTGCGCGGTCACCGTGCCGCCGTGCGCCAGCACCAGGTGGCGCACGATGGACAGCCCCAGGCCCAGCCCGCCGTACTCCCGGGTGCGGGTGATGTCGGCCTGGGTGAAGCGGTCGAACAGCCGCGGCAGCAACTCGACGGCGACGCCGATGCCGGTGTCCACGACCGCCAGCTCGACCGTGGGACCGATGCGGCTGAGCGTCACGCCGATGCGGCCGCCGCGCGGCGTGAACTTCAGCGCGTTGCCGACCAGGTTGGAGACGATCTGCTGCATCCGGCGCTGGTCGCCCTGGATGCGGTGCGGCTGCTGCAGGCCGGTCCCGCTCAGCGTCAGGCCGCGTGCCTCGGCGGTGGGCTGCAGGCCGTCGACGACCGCGCGCACGCAAGCCGACAGGTCCAGCGGCCGCAACTCCAGCGTCAGGTGGCCCGAGGCGATGCGGGACACGTCCAGCAGGTCGTCGATCAATTGCGCCTGCGCCTGGCAGTGCTTGAGGATGGTGCTGATCGCGCGGGTGGCGGTCGCCTCGGCGAGCACGCCGCGCTCCTGCGACTGCTTCAGCACCGAGGCCCAGCCGGCGATCACGTTGAGCGGCGCCCGCAGCTCGTGCGACACCATGCCCAGGAAGTCGTCCTTGGCGGTGTTGGCGCGCTCCGCGTCGTCGCGGGCATGCTGGGCCGAGCCCAGCGCGCACTTGAGCTCGTGGATGTCCTGGAAGGCGATCACCGCGCCGTCGATGCGCTCATCCGCGGTGCGGTAGGCCCGCACGTTGATCAGCCACCAGCGGCCCTCGTTGTCCTGATGCTCGTGCTCCACCGGCGCCAGGCCCTGCACGGCGGCCTGCACCAGCTGCTCCAGCTGGCCGACCGCGAAGCGCGAGGTCACCAGCGCGACCGGCTGGCCGATCGCCTGGCCGATGGCCGCCGGCTCGAAGCCGAAGAGCTGCGCCACCTGCGGCGACGCGTGGCGCAGGCGCAGCTGGCGGTCCAGCAGCACCACCGGCAGCGGGATGCCCTCGACCAGGTTGCTGAGGTCGTCGTTGACCTGGTCCAGCTCGTCGTTGCGCGACTTGAGCTCCTCGTTCAGCGAGATCAGCTCCTGGTTGGCCGACTCGAGTTCCTGCTTCGCGCTCTGCAATTCCTCGTTGGCGCTCTGCAGCTCCTCGTTGGTGCTGAGCATCTCCTCGTTGGCGGTGCGCAGCTCCTCGTTGGCCGACTCGAACTCGATGACCAGCGTGCGCAGCTGGGCCTGCGTGGCCTCGAGTTCATCGGACAGCGTCGTGACGGTGCGCTCGAGCTCGTCGACGCGCGCCCGCGCGCCGCCCGGCGAGAACGGCGGCGCCGACAGCGCCGAGGCCACGCCGGCGACCGGCTCGTCCGGCTCGGGCGCCAGCGTGACGAGGAAATGCTGCAGCGCCTCGCCCGTCTCCAGCGGCAGCACCTCCAGCGCATAACGGCGATCGCGGAACGCCACCCGCTCGCGCCGCACCGGTTGCGCGGTGCGTTTGGCCTCGATCAGCGCGGTGCGCACCGGGACGTTGAGCTCGGCGTCGAGCAGCCGGGGCAGCGCCAGCGTCGCCTCGCCGCTGGCCGGCGCGATGAAGGCGGCCACGTCGCCGCGGAACTGCACGACGTCGCCGCTCTCGTTCACGACGAAGCCGGGCGGCGCGTAGCGCGCCAGCGCCACGCGGTCGGCCGCCCCGCTGACCAGGTCCGGCGGCGGCGCCTGCGGCACGCGCGGCGCATCGCTGTCGCTGACCCAGGGGCGCAGCGCGTCGATCGGGAACAGCGGCCGCTGGCGGCGCGAGTTCGGCAGCTTGCGGTACAGGTGCGGCGCGCCGGCATGCTCGAAGCCATCGGCGACCGAGGCGGCCTCGGCCCGGCCCAGCAGCATGAAGCCGTCGTTGCGGCAGGCGTAGTGCAGCACCTCGAAGACATGCTGCTGCGCTTCCTTGCGCAGGTAGATCAGCATGTTGCGGCAGCTGATCAGGCCCATGCCGGAGAAGGGCGCATGCGCCAGCAGGTTGTGCCGCGCGAAGACGCACATCTCGCGCAGGTCCTTGGCCACGAGGTAGCCGCCGGCGCTGGGCAGGAAGGCGGCGTCGCGGAAGGCCTGCGGCACGTTCTCCAGCGCCGCCGCGCCGTAGCGGCCGGCGCGCGCCGTCTCGATCGAGGCCTCGTTGATGTCGGTGCCGAAGATCTGCACGCGGCGCGCGATGCCCTCGGCGTTCATCGCCTCCTTGAGCAGCATGGCGATGGTGTACACCTCCTCGCCGGTCGAGCAGGCGGGCACCCAGATGCGGATCGGGTCATGCCGCAGCGCCAGCAGCTTGGGCAGCACGACCTGGCGCAGCACGTTGACGAACTCCGCATCGCGGAAGAAGGCCGTCACGCCGATCAGCACGTCGTCGCGCAGCGCGGCGGCCTCGTAGGGGTCGCTGCGCAGCAGCTGCAGGTAGGCGGCGACGTCGCGGTCCTTCTGCAGCAGCACGCGGCGCAGGAAGCGCCGGCGCAGGTTGACGTCCTTCACGTAGCCCAGGTTGACGCCGGCCTTCTGCTGCACGATCGACAGCGCCGTCTCCAGCGCATCGGCGTCCTGCGTGCCGGAGGCGAAGCCGGGGAGCCCGCCTTCCTGGTGCGGCTGCCCGAAGCGCCGCACCAGCGCGGCGGCGATGTCGGCCGGCGGCAGCACCTCGTCGACGAGGCCGGTGTTGATCGCCGCGACCGGCATGCCGTCATGGGCCGCGGTGCCCGGCGCCTGCGCGATCGCGAAGCCGCCGCTGGCCTTCAGGTCGACGATGCCGGCCGCGCCGTCCTGGCCCGTGCCGGACAGGATGACCACCGCGCCGTCCTGGTCCGGGTCCTGCGCCAGGGTGGCGAGGAAGCCGTCGATCGGCAGGTGCAGGCCCGGCTGGCGGCGGGTGAGGCGGAAGTGGCCGTCCAGCGCGATCACGCCGGCGTTCTCGGGCAGCACGTAGACGCGGCCGTGCTCGACCTTGGCCAGGTGCTCGAGCCGCTCCACCGGCAGGGTGGTGCGCTCCTGCAGGACCTCGGCGAGATGGGATTCCTCGTTGGGATCGAGGTGCGTGATGACCAGCACCGCGAAGCCCGGTTCGTGCGGTAGCGCACCGAGGATGGCGCCAAGCGCGTCGATGCTGCCTGCCGAGCCGCCCAGCACCACCACCCGCAAGGGACGCCGCTCCTCTGTATCCACCCGAGACCCCGTTGTCTTGAAAGGTGCGGCGGAGTCTACCCCTCGCGCCCCGCGCCCGTGGGCGCTCAGCGCAGATAGGACTTCAGCAGCGCCGCGACCGCGTCGGTCTCGGCCGCGCGCCGCTCGGCGCTCAGGCCCGGCGCGCCGAGGTGCTCGCGCACATGGCCTTCCAGCACCTCGGCCATCAGCCCGTTGACCGCGCCGCGGATGGCGGCGATCTGCTGCAGCACGGCCATGCAGTCCGCGTCCTGCTCGACGGCGCGCTCCAGCGCCGCCGCCTGCCCCTGGATGCGGCGGATCCGGGTGAGCAGCTTCTTCCGGCCGGTGGTCGTGTGTGCCATGGCGCGGCATTCTAGCGACGCCGCGCAGTCGGCTCATATACTGGGGGGGAGTATGACAACGCCGGCCGGGACCGGCTTTTCCCCATGCCTTCCACGAGCTCCATCGCCGCCTGGCAGCACACGCATGTCTTTGACGAGGGCAACCCGCTCGCTGCCCGCAACACGCGCTGGGCCGTGCTGCTCACCGTCGTGATGATGGTCGCGGAGATCGCCGGCGGTTATCTCTTCAACTCGATGGCGCTGCTGGCCGACGGCTGGCACATGAGCTCGCACGCGGTGGCGCTGGGCGTTTCGGTGCTGGCCTATGGCGCGGCGCGGCGCTGGGCGAAGGACGGCCGCTTCGCGTTCGGGACCTGGAAGATCGAGGTGCTGGGCGGCTACAGCAGCGCGCTGCTGCTGATCGGCGTCGCGGGGCTGATGCTGTGGCAGTCGATCGAGCGGCTGCTCGCGCCGACGCCGATCCATTACGACGAGGCCATCGCGGTGGCGGCGCTCGGGCTGATCGTGAACCTCGCCTGCGCCTGGCTGCTGCGCGGCGAGCACCATCATCATGGCCACGGCCACGGCCACGGCCACGGCCACGGCCACGGCCACGGCCACGGCCACGGGCATGAGCACGGAGACACCCACGAGCACGCGCACGCGGCGCCCCACGGTCATGACGACCTGAACCTGCGCGCCGCCTATCTGCATGTGCTGGCCGACGCGGCGACCTCGGTGCTGGCCATCGTGGCCCTGCTGGGCGGGCGGTTCTGGGGGGCCGATTGGCTGGATCCGGCGATGGGCATCGCCGGCGCGGCGCTGGTGGCGGTCTGGGCGCGCGGGCTGCTGCGCGACACCGGCCGCGTGCTGCTGGACGCCGAGATGGACGCGCCGGTCGTCGACGAGGTCCGCGAGGTCATCGCCGCCGCCCCATGGCCGGCGGTGATCGCCGACCTGCATGTGTGGCGCGTGGGCCGGGCCCAGTACGCCTGCATCGTGTCGCTGGTCACCGACCATCCCGAGGCACGGCCGGACGAGGTCCGCCGCCTGCTGTCCGTGCATGAGGAACTTGTTCACGTGACCGTCGAGATCAACCGGCCCGCGAGCGCGACTGTCTGATCCGCGCCGCGGCGCCGGGTCGACCGGCACCGGCACGCCGCCACAATCGCGGCCCATGAAAACCAACTACCTCCTCGCCGCCATCCTGGTCAGCAGCCTGATCGGCGCCTTCGTGGCCAATCGCTCGGTGAAGACCGCCTGCGCTGTCGTGTCCGGCGGCATCGCGCTGTACGCGCTGCTGCGACAGGTGATCTGAGCCACCGGGATGTTCAGATCGATCACCTCGAAATGATCGATCTGAACCTGCGACGGCCTGTCGGCGCGCGTGTCGCATCCCCCCGTGACCGCTCGACCGCCCCCCACCGCCTTTCGTCCTGCTCCTGCCTGCATCCCTCCAGGTCCACCCTATGGTGGGATGGCACTTGCGCCGGCCCCCGCCGATAGTGGGGGTTCGACAGGAGAGGACCATGCGACAACGATTCGCGCCCCCGACCGGCGACGCCGGTCACCCCCTCGGTTCGGTCATGCAGCACATCCTGCGCCAGACCGAACTGCTGCTGCAGCGGCGCATCCCGTTCAGCCCGTCCGGCTGGCCCATCGAGGACACGCCCGCGCTGGAAGGCCTGGAGGTCAGCGAGTCCAGCTGGGATGAGTGGACCGAGGCGCTCGAACTCCAGCGTCGCCCCTGACCGCCCTCCGCGTTCCCTTCCCCCCTTCATGGCCGCCTGCACGCGCCTCGCGCGCCGAGGGCGTTGATCGCCCGCACGACGCCGCTTCCGCGCGAACTTGAGCGGAGGGAACGGGGTCGACGCCGCCCAGTTCCTGGCCTCGGTGACGCAGTTCACCGAGCTCGCGGCGACCGCTGAGTTCCTCGCGCTCATCCGCGCATGCCGCCCGACGGCCGCGGCGAAGAATCCGTTCACCCCAACGAACGAGAGCGCTTCGCCATGCACGTCAAGTCCTCCGCTTCTCCGTCGCCGGCCGTCCGGGCCGGCGCGCCGGCGCCTTCGGGACCGGCCAAGGGCGCCAAGTCGGGCGCAGCCGATTTCTCCAAGGCGCTGAACGAGGCCAAGGCGGCCGCCCCCGGTCCGGCCGCGACCGCGCCCGTCGCATCGCCTTTCGCGTCGGCCGTCGCGAGCGCGGCCAACGCTGCAGCCACCACCGCGGCGCCCACTCCTTCAATGGCTGCTTCGCCGACGCCCGCCTCGCCGGTGCCGAGCACCTTGTCGCTGGACACGGCCGCGCTGGCCGCGCGGCCTTGAACCCCGCCGGGAGACCGCCTTGAGCAGCGTACCCTTCCTGTCCGGCCTGGCCAGCCTCGCCACCTCGTCCGACGGTCCCTCCGCCGAGGCCAGCCGCGCCACCTTGTCCGGCGCGTCGTCGGGCCCGTCCCGCGGCGGTCCGGGCCTGACGCTGGGTCCGGTGCTCGGCGTCACCGCCACCATCAGCGCCCAGGGCCTGCAGGCGCTGGCCGACCACACGCTGGACGCGGTCGAGACCGCCGCCGACACGGTGACCGACACCGTCGGCGATGTCGCCGGCACCGTGGGCCAGGTGCTGGGCAACGTGGTCGCCTACGGCGTGATGGCCGCGCTGGGCGGCGGCGCCGTGCTCGACGAGCTGGTGTGAGGCCCGCCGCCATGCGCCCGTCCTTCGTCCGGCCGCTCGCCGCCGTCGTCATGGCCCACGCCGCGGCGATGGCGCTCGGCGGCTGCGCGGTGCTGAGCCCGGTCCCTGCCTGGGAACTGGTGAAGGGCGCCAGCGCGGCCACCTCGACCGCGCTGGCGACCGCCGCGCCGGCCCGGGCGAGCAACACCGTGCATCACGGTGATGCGCCGGTGCGTGCGGTGTGCATCGAATTCAACCGCAACGCGCCGCTCGAGGACCTGGTCCCGGCGCTGCAGGTGGAGCTCAAGGGGCAGGGCGTCGACAGCCGCGTCTACGAGCCCGGCACCGGCCTGCAGCAATGCGGCGTCTGGCTGCGCTACGTCGCCACCATCGAATGGGGCGTGCCGCCGATGGCCAGCGGCTACCGCGCCAACCTGAGCGCCGCGTCGCTGAGCCTGCATCGGTCGGACGGCACGCTGCTGTCCACCAGCAGCTACGTCGCGGACGAGAACTTCGGCCTGGCCCGATGGGCCGGGACACGCAACAAGATCGCGCCGGTCGTGAAGGCGCTGGTCACCGGCTTCCAGAGCTGAGGGAGAGGGATGTGATCTCGAGCAAGCAATCTCGCCGCCGCACGCGCGCGGCCTGCCGCGCCGCCGCGCTGGCGGTCGCCGCCGGCGCGCTCATCGCGCTGGGCGGCTGCGCCGGTGCGCCGCCCACGGTGCCCGGGCCGATGCTGGTCGCGCCGCCGCAGGCGCCGATGTACATCGAGCGGCCCAGCAACGGCGCGATCTACCAGCCCGGCATGTCGCCCACCTCGCTGTTCTCGGGCGAGAAGCGGCCCAGCGCGATCGGCGACACGCTGAAGGTCGACATCCAGGAGACGCTCAAGGCCACGCAGAAGCAGACCACCGACACCAGCCGCGACAACCGGCTCGCGGTGCGCGGGCCGGGCGGCCAGAGCAAGGTCGGCGCGGTGGAGCGGCTGCTCAACATCGACGCGACCGCCTCGGGCAGCGATGCCTTCAAGGGCTCGGGCACGACCGAGACCGACAACAGCTTCGTCACGCAGGTGGCGGTGAGCGTGATCAACGTGCTGCCCAACGGCAACCTGCTGGTGGCGGGCGAGCGCAACGTGGGCCTGAACAAGGGCGTCAACACGCTGCGCTTCTCCGGCATCGTCAATCCGCGCGACATCCGCCCGGGCAACGTCGTGGCTTCCCGCGACGTGGTGAACGCCAGCCTGGAGAGCGTCGCGCAGGGCGATGTGTCCGAGGCCTCGTCGCGCAGCTGGCTGCAGCGCGTCCTGGCGCGGAGCCTGTCCATCTGGTGACCGGCGCGCGGTCAACCGGCAAACCGGGCCGACCTCACCGGCCTTATCGACCGATCGGCGGGGACGGTCCGCTTCTATAACCCACGGTTCGCCGTCAGGCCTTCGCCGACCTTCCGCATGCAGCGCGGAGGGCGGAGCCTGGCCCGGTGGATCCCATCCAGCATGAGCATGAACACGAAGGCGACGCAGGTGCCGCACAACGGCGAGACGGACAACCCCGACGACTGGCTGGCCGACGGCCAGGTGCGGACCTATCGACGCGGCCAGAAGATCATCGAGGCCGGCAGCCCGCTGGCCGAATGGATCGCGATCAGCGGCGGTGCCGCCTTCCTCGCGGCCAAGGTCGCGGCCGACACCCGCGTGGCGGTGGCGGCGCTGTGGCTGGGCGACGTCATCGGCGCGGATTCGCCGCTGGGCCAGCTGGCGGCGCGCTACGACGTGACGGCGCTGGTCGACGTCACCACCATCCACATCCCGCTGCCGCGGATGAAGGACACCCACGCCCCGCAACGCGACGCGGCCACCGGCGAGCTGTACGCGGCGACCGCGTCGCGGCTGCAGGACCAGATCACGATGCGACTGGCCGGCAACGGCTTCCAGCGCCTGATCAGCGTGCTGGCCACGCTGGCGGCGGCGCTCAGCAGCTCGCAGCGCGGCGGCGCGGCCAGCAACAGCCTGGCGCTGCCGGTGTCGCAGGCCTGCATCGGGCAGCTGTCGGGCCTGTCGCGCCGGCAGACCTGGATCTACCTGGGCCAGCTCGCCGAACGCGGCTGGAGCCGGACCTCGCGCACGAAGGTGACGCTCGAGGGCCTGAACGCCTGGCTCAGCCTGATGAGCGAAGTGGAGTCGCGCGGGCTGGACTGCATCGGCACCGTCGACCAGTGCGACATGACGCTGTCGCGCCTGGCCAGCGCGCGCACGGCGTTGAAGTAGCGCGGCGGGAGGCCGGCGGGAGCGGTCGGCGGGAGGGACGCTCGGCAGCCGTCGGCTCAGGCCGCGCCGAAGCGGATCTCCGCCGCCGGCTTCGCGCTCATCGCGGGACCGAAGCTGTTGAGGTTTCGCAGGATCAGCGTGTGGTGCTCGATGATCTGCGGCGCGGTCAGCGCACCGTTGGCGATCGTCGTGTGACCGTCCTCGACCAGCGTGACGTCGTAGCCCGCGCTGAGCGCGCGGCGCGTCGAGGTGTCGACGCAGAAGTCGCTCTGCGCGCCGCACACGACCAGGTGGGTCACGCCCAGGCCCTTCAACACTGCGTCCAGCTCGGTCCGGTGGAATGAGTCGGGCGAGGTCTTGCGCACCCGGGGATCCTGCGGCCGCGCCTGCAGCCGGTCGTCGAGCTGCCAACCCTCGCTGCCATGGCGCAGCGGTTCCCAGCCGTCCTCCTCATGCTGCACGAAGACGACGGGCGTGCCGGTCTCGCGCGCCTGTGCGATCAGGCCGTTGACGCGGCCGATCACCGCGTCCACCTCGTGGCAGGCGTACTCGCCCACGCACAGCGCGCGTTGCAGGTCGATGATGAGCAGGGCAGTGGTCATGACGGTCGCCGGGCAGGGGAGAAGGCGGCGAGCATACGCCGCTCCGGCCGCTCCAGACGCCTCAGAACTTGTAGGTCAGCACCACCCGCAGCGCGCGGTTGTCGCCGCGGGCGGTATTGGGCTTGTCGAGGTTGAGGTTGTCGCCGCCCAGGCGATTCGTCGGCTGGCCCGCGGGCGGGGCGATGCCGACCCAGTCGTCGAAGCCGGCGTAGTTGTCGGCGCCGAAGACGTTCAGCACATCGAGCCGCAGCGCCACCTGGTGCAGGCCGTACTTGAAGGCCTTGCCGAGGCTGATGTCGACCTGGCGGTAGCTCGGCGCATCGCCGCGCATCAGGAAGCACTGCGCGGTGCCCGCAATGCAGTTGGTCAGCCGCCGCGGGAAGCCGCTCGCGTAGGTGCCCTTGGCCGAGAAGCTCAGGCCCCAGGGCAGCAGCTTGTCGGTCATGAACGCGCCGACCAGCCGGTGCCTGTCGACCAGCGTGCTGGGATTCCAGCCGCGCCCCGCGCGTCCGTAAGTCCAGTCGAAGGTGTCGTTGCTCCACTGCAGGTTGGTGGTCCTGGCATCGCTGTAGGTGTAGGCCAGCGTCGCCGTCCAGCCCGAGGCCGCGCTGTAGGGCCGGTCCACCTTCACGAAGACCGAGTCGGTGCGCGTGCGGCCGATCGAGTCGCCCAGCACCAGTTGGCCGAAGCCATCGGGGCCGCCCCACAGCGGATCGAGCGCCGACTGCTGCGCGAAGCCGCCGTTGGCGTCGCGGTTGCCGCTGAACCAGACGAACTGGTGCTTCGCCTCGATGCGGCTCAGCGCGATCTCGCCGTTCCAGGTCGGCGACAGCGCCTGCCGCACGCCGATGCTGAACTGGTCCGCGTAGGGCATCTTCAGGTCGTTGCGGATCAACCAGATCTCGCCGCCCGGGGCCTGGTTCTTCTGCAGCTCGTCGAGCGCGTGGTTGGCCATCGTGCGGTCGTAGCTGCGCCCGTAGCCGCCGAAGACCACCGTGTTGCGGTCGTTGAAGACGTCGTAAGAGAAGCCCAGCCGCGGCGCGATCGCCTGCTTGAAGGCCTTGCGGGAGTTGCCGCTGCTGATGTAGCGCGACACGTCGATGCCGCCCTTGGCCAGCGACTGCGCGTAGCTCTGCCCCGCCGGCGGCGCGATGCCGAAGCGCGGCACGTCCGCCGCCAGCAGCGCCGCGACGCGGTCGGCCGGCGTCGCATAGGCGTTGTTCAGCATGTTGTCCTCGTAGTCCCAGCGGACGCCGAGGTTGAGCTCGAGCTGGCGCGTCACGCTCCAGTCGTCCTGCAGGTAGAGGCCCCACTGCCGGTTATTGAAGCGGGCCTGCGCCGGCGCGGTGGCGCGGCGGATGTTGCACTCGTCGCTGCTGCTGCCGTTGTTGGAAACGTTGGTGCCGGTGCAGTTGGTGCCGTCCCAATAGGGCAGGCCGGTGGCCGTGTCGATCAGCACGTCGACCGCGTCGACCGAATTCGCCGTGCCGCTGAGGTCGTAGCGCATCGTCTTGAGCTTCACGCCGCCCTTGATCACGTGGCCGTCGAAGCCGGTGTAGGTGAGTTCCTCCGACACGAAGACGCCGCGCTGCTGGCGCCGCTGCGCATCCGGCGAGCCGCCGTCCAGGATCACGTCCTGCGAGGTCGTCAGCACCTGCGGCGACGCGGTCGACACCTTGTAGCGCACCAGCGCCGCGTCCGCGGCCGACTTGGGATTCCAGAGGTAGTCCTCGTAGCCCAGGCGCGCCTCGCTGAGCCAGTCGCCGCGCGACCACTCGTGCTTCAGGTCGACCCGCGTCTCGTCATTGCGGCGTTCCTTGTCGTTGCCGGGCAGCGAAAGGTTGCGGTCCTCGGCGATGCGATCGGTCTCGCGGCGCAGGCGCGCGCTCAGGGTGAGCTTGTGCTCGTCGTTGATCTGCGCGTCGAGCTTGCCGAAGAGCAGGTTCTCATGGAACGGGTCGACCTGGCCGCCGCGCCGCGCGCGCAGTGCGGGCATGATGCCGGCCTCGGGCAGTTTCTCGAAGTTCTGCCCGGCGATCTGGCGCGAGTCCTCGATGCGCTTGCCGTCGTAGGCGAGGAAGAAATGCAGCTTGTCCTTGACGATGGGGCCGCCGATGCTGCCGCCGTACTCGTACTTCTGCGACGACGGGCGCGGCACGCCTTGCGATTCGCGTTCCTTCTCCAGCGCATTCATCGAGCGCCAGTTGGTGCCGGTGCGATCGGCGTAGACCTCGCCGTGGAATTCATTCGTGCCGGACTTCGTCACGGCGGTGATCGCGGCGCTGCTGACCTGGTCGAACTCGGCCTTGTAGTTCTGCGTCAGTACCTTGTATTCGGAGATCGCCGACTGCGGGAACGGATTGCCGCGGGTGTCGGACTGGCCGCTGACGCCGCCGCGCAGGATGTTGTTCTTCTGGCCCACGCCGTCGATGAAGACGTTGAGGTGGTCGAAGTCCTGCGCGCCGGACTGCACCCGGCTCAAGCCGCCCGCGTCGGTCGAGAAGGCCACGCCGGGCGCGAGGTCCGCGGCGCTGAGGAAGTTGCGGGTGCTTTGCGGCAGCGCCTCGATCATGCGCTGCGAGACGACGGTCCCCAGCTGCGAATCCTTCACGCCCTGGCGCGTCGCATTGCCTTGCACGGTGACGCGGCCCAGCTGCACCGCATCGGCCGCGCCGGGCGCCGCCGGCGCATCGCCCAGGTCCAGCGCCGCGCTCTCGCCGACGGACAGCGTGATGCGCTCGGAGCGGAGCGTCGCGCCGTCGGGGCCGACCACGGTGATGGTGTAGTCGCCGGGGGCCAGGCCGATCAGCGCATAGCGGCCATCGGCCCGCGTGGCCGTGCGATAACGCGCGCCGGTGGCAGCATTGACCGCCAGGATCGTCAGTCCGCCGGACTGCGTGCCGGCCGGCGCGTTGACCAGCCCGCGGACCGTCGCGCGGCTGACCTGCGCCGACACCGGCGCGTCGAGGCCCGCGCCCAGCGCGAGCGCGACGAGCCAGGCGGAGCCGTGGCGGGACAAGCGGGCGGGGCGGGCGGAGCGGCGCGCGGTCATGGACCGGGCGTCAGGTGGAAGGGCCGGCCTTGGCGCGGCGCATCTGCTCGGCGAAGACCTGCTCCATCGACTTCTTCTCGGGCAGCACGTAGACGATGCCGCCGCGCTTGCCGAAGGTCGGCCACAGGGTCTGCTCGAAGAATTTCACCGGCATGTTGATGCAGCCGAAGCTGATGCGGTTGTCCTTGGGCGTCGGGGAGGCGAGCCGCTCGAGACGGCGCTCGGCCGGATTGGTCGGTCGCACGCGGTGCATGGACACCGCCGCGTCGTAGTCGACCCAGAGCACGTCTTCGTGCAGCGCGTTCTTGCCCGGCTGCGCGACGAAACGCCCGGCCGGCGTGGTGCGCTCGGAGGGCTTGACCTCGGCGATGGGGCGCAGGCCGATGCCCGCGACACTGTCGTCGCCCGCGGCATAACCGAGCAGCACCGGCGTGGTGGCCTGCAGCTTGCCGTCGGCGTTGAAGACGAGCACGCGCGCCTGGCGCTTGTCGAGGATCGCGAACGGACGACCGTTGTGATCCCAGCCCGCCATCACCCACTGGGCCAGCTGGCGGGCCTGCTTGGAAACCTTGGTCTTGCCGAAATCGGCCGTGCCGGTCCGCGGCACTGGCGCGGGGGCTTGGACGACGGGCTGGACCGGGGAAGAGGAGACGTGCTTCGCGACGGCGACGGGCGCCGGGCGCAGCTGCTTCATCAGGAAGGTCGCCGCCGGCCAGGCCAGCAGCGCACCGGCCAGCCCGATCGCCAATCCCTGCGCCGCCCATCCGGCGCGTTCCTTCAGCGCTTCAGGAATCCGCCGCCGCGCCGGCTCGGCCGGCGGGGGATCGCTGAAGAAATAGCCGCTGGAGGCGCGCAGCATGGAGGGCTTTCAGGGAAAGGCGTCAGCGGGGCTGGACGGCGATGAGCGGGTCACGCTCAGTTGCGGTCGGCGCGCGGGGCCGGCTCGCCAGCGCTGGTCGGCTCGCTCGGCAGCGGCTGCTGCGACGACGGCGACTGCTGGTTCTGCCACTGGTCCGAGGACTGCGGCTGAGCCTGCTGCGACTGCGCTTCCGATTGGGTCTGCGACTGCGGGTCGGTCGACTGGGTCGCCGGGGCCGCCTGGTCGGCCGGCGTCATGCTCTGGTCAGCGGGGGCCTGCTGCTCCGTCTGCGTGGCGGGGTACTGCTCCTGCGTCGTCTGCGTCTGGGTCGACTCGGTCGAGTTCTCCACCTGGGCGTAAGCCAGGCCCAGCACGCTGGCGAAGGCGGTCAGGGCAACGGCACCGGTCACGAGGGATTTGGTCGCGTTCATCTAGTCTCTCCTTTGGGCTTGAGGGGCCGATCGGTGAGATCGGTTAGGACCTACTGTGGACCGTGGGCGGGGAGCGGAACGTGGGCAGAGGACGCGAGGTCTTGTAGGACAAACGGCAGGTTTCACCCCGATACATCCTCGTGTTCATCGGGGCAAACGCGATTCCCGCGCAATAAAAAACCGGACGACCTCGATGAGGCGGTCCGGTGAAGAAGGCGCTGATGGACGCCTTCGGAGACGGGGGAACGGTCCCAACAATAGGCAAAGACCCGGACCGTAAAAATGCGTGAGCGGAAATGCACCGTTGTGGCGCGCTCAACAATCGCCGCCCCGGGGATCGCCCCCAAACCGGGGGTGGTGTGCGCGATTCGCCCCAATTAACGCCGGCTCTACGGGTAACCGCCGGCCGCCCCATAGTTACCGGCTGTCGGTTTCGTGCGATAGATGTCCGTTTGCTATGTGTGGTTGTCAATGAATGTCAATGACATGCGTCAAGATCGCGCCCGCCGCGAGCGTTCTGCCTCAACTCTTTCAGGCCGTAACCAACCCCTGCTGTGTTTGCAGGTCGTTGATGCCGAAAGGGACACGGGGACCCCGGAACGCGGGACGCGGCCGACCCATCCCGTTTGAGGGTTCGGAGAGGGTCGCCCATCAGCGGGCCGCGTCGCGGTCGCCATTCATTGTTTGAGGAGGACCCATGTCTACTGTGCTGACCGACCCGAGCGTCGGATCCGCTGGCTCGAGCTGGCTGGACAAGGAGCGCACCATCGCCGCTCCTGGCTTCAACCGCTGGCTCGTGCCGCCCAGCGCGCTGGCCATTCACCTGTGCATCGGGATGGCCTATGGCTTCTCGGTGTTCTGGCTGCCGCTGTCCAAGATGCTGCAGACCGCCGGAGCCGGCGCCGCCTGCGGCAAGGACGTGAGCTTCTTCGCCGAGCTGTTCGCCACGGGCTGCGACTGGAAGATCTCCACGCTGCAGTGGATGTACACGCTGTTCTTCGTGTTCCTGGGCTGCGCCGCCGCGATCTGGGGCGGCTGGCTGGAGCGCGCCGGTCCCCGCAAGGCAGGCCTGGTGTCGGCCGTGTGCTGGTGCGGTGGCATGCTGATTTCCGCGGTCGGCATCCATACCCACCAGTTCTGGATGATGATCCTCGGCTCCGGCGTGATCGGTGGCATCGGGCTGGGCCTGGGCTACATCTCGCCGGTGTCGACGCTGATCAAGTGGTTCCCCGACCGCCGTGGCATGGCCACCGGCATGGCCATCATGGGCTTCGGCGGCGGCGCAATGATCGGTTCGCCGCTGGCCGTCGAGCTGATGAAGAAGTTCGCCACCCCGACCGACCCGGGCGTGACGCAGACCTTCGTCGTGATGGCGCTGATCTACTTCGTCTTCATGGTCGCGGGCGCGCTGGGCTACCGCGTGCCGCCCACCGGCTGGAAGCCCGCGGGCTGGACCCCGCCGCCGGCGCAGGCCAACAACGCCATGATCACGCAGCGCCACGTGCACGTGAAGAAGGTGTGGGGCATCCCGCAGTTCTGGCTGGTGTGGATCGTGCTCTGCATGAACGTGTCGGCCGGCATCGGCGTGATCGGCATGGCCAGCCCGATGCTGCAGGAGATCTTCGGCGGCTCGCTGATCGGCGTGGACCTGAAGTTCTCTGACCTGGACAAGACCCAACTGGCTGCGATCGCCGCGATCGCCGGCGGCTTCACCGCGCTGCTGAGCCTGTTCAACATCGGCGGCCGCTTCGTGTGGGCCTCGCTGTCGGACAAGCTGGGCCGCAAGATGACCTACACGGTGTTCTTCGTGCTGGGCGGCCTGCTGTACGCCTCGCTGCCGAGCAGCGCTGCAGCCGGCCACAAGCTGGCCTTCGTGGGCGCGGTCTGCATCATCCTGTCGATGTACGGCGGCGGCTTCGCCACCGTGCCGGCCTACCTGGGTGACCTCTTCGGCACGCAGATGGTGGGCGCGATCCACGGCCGCCTGCTGACCGCCTGGGCCACCGCCGGCATCCTCGGCCCGGTCGTGATCGGCTACATGCGGGATTACCAGCTGGGTCTGGGCATTCCCCGCGAGCAGGTCTACAACCAGACCATGTATGTGCTGGTCGGCATGCTGGTGATCGGCCTGATCGCCAACCTGGCCATCCGCCCGGTCGCCGCGAAGCACTTCATGAGCGACGAGGAACTGGCCATCGAGAAGAAGCTGGCCCACGAGAAGGCCGCTGCCAGCGAAGTCGGCAGCGGCCCGGGTGCCGGCAAGGCGACGCCGGTGGGCCTGGTGGTCCTGGCCTGGCTGGCCGTCGGCATCCCGCTGTCCTGGGGCATCTACAAGACCCTGCTGACGGTCGCGAAGTTCTTCAATTGACCCTCACCGTACGGCGCCGCCAGGCAGCGCCGATACTGTGATCATCGATGGCAGACCTCGGTCTGCCATTCTTCCTTGTTAGCGAGGGGCGGGCCGAGCGCCGGGCCGCCCCAAGCCGGCCCGCCACCCCCTCGGGGGGGATAGAACGGGCCGCGGCCCGTTCTATCCGGGGGCACCAACAATGACCGAGCAGAAGATCCATTTCTACAAAGGGCCGGCTGGCGGCTGGGGCGCGCTGCGCAGTGTCGCGAAGCACCTGCAACACCAGGGTGTCGCGGTCAAGGGCGCCAAGACGCTGCTGTCGGCCAACCAGCCCGATGGCTTCGACTGCCCGGGCTGCGCCTGGCCCGACCGGGATCACCGCTCGACCTTCGAGTTCTGCGAGAACGGCGCCAAGGCCATCGCCGCCGAGGCGACCTCGCACCGCGCCACCGCGCAGGTGCTGGGCGGCCACACCGTCAGCGAGCTGGCCGAGTGGTCCGACTTCGACCTCGAGAACCTGGGCCGCATCACCGAGCCGCTGGTCTACGACGCCGCCAGCGACCGCTACGTGCCGATCGCCTGGGACGACGCCTTCGAGTTGATCGCCGCGCGGCTGAACGCGCTGAAGGATCCCAACGAGGCGATGTTCTACACCTCGGGTCGCGCCAGCAACGAGGCCGCCTTCCTCTACCAGCTGTTCGTGCGCGAGTTCGGCACCAACAACTTCCCCGACTGCTCGAACATGTGCCACGAGCCGTCCGGCCAGGGCCTGAAGCCGACCATCGGCATCGGCAAGGGCACGGTGACGCTGCACGACTTCGAGCAGGCCGACGCGATCTTCATCTTCGGCCAGAACCCCGGCACGAATCACCCGCGCATGCTGGGCGAGCTGCGCGAGGCCTCCAAGCGCGGCTGCAAGATCGTCAGCTTCAATCCGCTGCGCGAGCGCGGCCTGGAGCGCTTCGCCGATCCGCAGGACAAGATGGAGATGGCGACGCTGGGCAGCACGCCGATCTCCACCCACTACTTCCAGCTGCGCATCGGCGGCGACATGGCCGTGATGAAGGCGCTGTGCAAGCGCGTCTTCGAGCTGGACGACGCGGCCGTGGCCGCCGGCGGCGAGCGCGTGCTGGACCTGGGCTTCATCGCCGAGCACACGCATGGCTTCGAGGCCTTCGAGGCCAGCATCCGCGCCGAATCCTGGGAAGCGCTCGAGGCCGAGTCCGGCCTGTCGCAGGAGCAGCTGTGCGCCGCCGGCGACCTGTACGCGCAGGCCAAGCGCGTGATCATCTGCTGGGGCATGGGGATCACACAGCACCAGCATTCGGTGGCGACCATCCAGCACATCGCGGCGCTGCTGATGCTGCGCGGCAACCTGGGCCGTCCCGGCGCGGGCGCCTGCCCGGTGCGCGGTCATTCCAACGTGCAGGGCGACCGCACGATGGGCATCTACGAGAAGCCGCCCAAGGCGCTGCTGGACCGGCTGGGCCAGGTCTTCGGCTTCGAGCCGCCGCGCGAGAACGGCTATGGCACCGTCGAGGCCATCCAGGCGATGCTCGACGGCAAGGGCAAGGTCTTCATCGCGCTGGGCGGCAACTTCGCCGCCGCGACGCCGGACACGGTGGCCACCTGGAAGGCACTGCGCTCGACCGAGCTGACGGTGCATGTCACCACCAAGTTCAACCGCAGCCACACCATCCACGGCAAGGAAGCGCTGGTGCTGCCCTGCCTGGGCCGCACCGAGATCGACATGCAGGCCACCGGCCCGCAGGGCGTGACCGTCGAGGACTCGATGAGCATGGTCCACATCTCCAGCGGCATGAACGCGCCGGCGTCCGAGCACCTGCTGTCGGAGCCGATGATCGTCGCCCGCCTGGCCGCCGCGACCCTCAAGGGCCGCTCGAAGACGCCGTGGCTGTGGCTGGTGGAGGACTACTCGCGCATCCGCGACAAGATCGAAGAGGTCTTCGACGACTTCAAGGGCTTCAACGAGAAGATCAAGCAGCCGGGCGGCTTCCGGCTGCGCAACACCGCGTCGGAGCGGGTCTGGAACACGCCCACCGGCAAGGCCAACTTCATCACCCACGCGCTGCCCACGGACACGCCCTTCCATCTGGCGCAGGCGCGGGCGATCGAGCACAAGACGGTGGTGTTCAACCTGGCGACGGTGCGCTCGCACGACCAGTACAACACGACGATCTACGGCATGGACGACCGCTACCGCGGCGTCTGGGGCCATCGCCGCGTGGTCTTCATCAACAAGGAAGACCTGCGGCAGATCGGCATGAAGGCCGGCCAGTGGGTCGACATCACCAGCGTCTACAGCGACGGCGACACGCGTCGCGCCGAGAAGTTCGTGCTGATCGAGTACGACATCCCGCGCGGCTGCCTGGCCAGCTACTTCCCCGAGACCAACGCGCTGGTGCCGCTGAGCAGCATCTCGATCGGGGCCGGCACGCCGACGTCCAAGTCCATCCCGGTGGTGCTGACGCTGCGGCCGCAGGACGAGCCGGTGCCGCAGGCGCAGGCGCGTTCGGTGGCGGACGCACGGGCCTGAGGATCGCCGCATGAGCCGCGCTGACGCGTCCGCCGGCGACGAGGTCCACGACCGGGAGGGCGCGGACGGTGATGGCGGCGACGACGGTGGTCCGGGCGACATGGCCGCGCAGGCGCGTTTCGCGCTGGAGACGCTCGCCGAGCTGGACGCCGGCAACGGCGTGTCGCTGCCGCGGCTGGCCAAGCGCACCGGGCTGCGGGTCAGCGTGCTGCTGCGCCTGTACACGCTGATGAGCGACGCGCGCGTCGGCGACGAGCCGGGGCCCGGCTGGGTGCGGCTTCACGTCGACGAGGACGGGCGCTGGATCGCGCGGATCACGCCGGTGGGCCGCGGTGACGAGGCGCCCGCTGCCGGCGACGGGGAGTCGACGGCATGAGCGGGACCTGCGCACTGCCGGGTGACGCGGAGGGCCGCGGTGAGGGCGGCGTCGGCGATCACGACGACGACGCACCACTGCCCGCCGCGCTGGTCGCGGTGCATCCGACGCGGCTCGGCGCCACGCGCGCGGCCGAGGAGGAATTCGTCGCCGAGGAGGTGCCCGTCGCGCTCGAGTACAACGGCCTGTCGCATGCGGTGATGCTGGCGACGCCGCTCGACCTCGAGGACTTCGCGCTGGGCTTCTCGCTGACGGAGGGCCTGCTGGCCTCGCCGGCGGACCTGCTCGACGTGGAAGTTCGCACGCGTCCGAATGGCGTGGCCCTGCAGCTGCGCGTGACCGCGCGTTGCGAGGCGCTGCTCAAGGAGCGTCGGCGCAGCATGGCCGGGCGCACCGGCTGCGGCCTGTGCGGGACAGACAACCTCGACCAGGTCTTCCGGCCGCCGCAGCGGCCCGTGCCGCCGCTGCCGGACGCGCTGGCGGCGGATGAGGCGCTGGTGGCGGCGCTGTCGCGCGCGATGCGCGAGCTGGCGGCCGCGCAGCCCCTGCAGCAGCGCACCGGCGGCATCCACGCCGCCGCGTGGTGCGGCGTCGACGGCGCGGTGCGATGCGTGCGCGAGGATGTCGGGCGCCACAACGCGCTCGACAAGCTGATCGGCGCGATGGCGCGCGACGGCGTCGATGCCTCGCAAGGGTTCGCGGCGGTGACCAGCCGCGCGAGCTTCGAGATGGTCCAGAAGGCCGCGCTTGCCGGCATGCCGATGCTGGCGGCGGTCAGCGCACCCACGCACCTGGCGATCCGCACCGCGCAGGCCTGCGGGCTGCGGCTGGCGGGCTTCGTTCGCGACGGACGCGCGACGCTGTACGCCTGACGCGGTCTCGCGTCCTCGCGTGGCGTTGCCGCCTCAGAACTTGCAGGCCATGCCGAGCTGGGCCGCGATGTCGACCTGCGTCGAGCCGTCGCCCTTGCGGCCGAGCTTGGACGGCATGCGGAAGCGCCCGGCACATTCGGTGGCATCGAGGCCCAGGCCGCGGAGCAGCTGCTTCGGCCCTTCCATGCCGATGCTCAGCGCGTGATGCGCGCGCTTGGGCGGCGGGCCGATCGGGGCGCCCTCGCGGGGGAGTTCGATGACCTGGATCTGGAGAGCCTGGTGCAGCATCGTGCTGCTGCCGTTGGTGCCGGCGGAGGGGCGCCCGGGTTGCATGCGGGCGCGCAGGGCGGCCAGCGAGGCTTGCAGCGCGAGCGGCCGGCGGGCGGCATTGGCGGCCGTGTCGATCTCGGCTTCCGACGCGGGCGAGGCCGGGGCGAGGACGTCCGGCGCCGAGGCCGCCGCATCCGGGAGGGACGGCGCCGCCGCGACCAGCCCGCTCATGCCGAGCGCCGCCAGCGCGCCGGCCCGCCGCCAGGCGCGTTGCCAAGCCCGTTCCCGAGCGCTTTGCCAAACACGTCGTGTCGCGTGTCCCATGCCGTCCTCCGTCCTTCAAGCGCGTGCCGCCACAGTGCGCGGCGCCGCTGAAGCGCTCCTGAAGCGGTGCTGAAGGGCGGCTGAAGGCGGGGTCGGGACTTCCCCGCGGACTGCGAGCGGACGCTGGCCCTCACCCCGCCCTCTCCCGCAAGCGGGAGAGGGAGAATTCCCGCGCCCCGCGCCCCGCGCCGCGGCGCTGTCCCGCAAGCGGGCGCGGGAGCAATCCGGCGCTAGTCGAGTGTCTGGCGGTAGCGCATCAGCGCGATCGTGCCGGCGACCAGCAGGAACACCAGCATCGGCCAGAGTTCCGGCAACAGCTGCATGAAGCCGTTGCCCTTGAGCATGATGCCTCGCACGATGCGCAGGAAGTGGGTCAGCGGCAGCGCCTCGCCGATCACCTGCGCCCAACGCGGCATGCCGCGGAACGGGAACATGAAGCCCGACAGCAGCATCGACGGCAGGAAGAAGAAGAACGTCGCCTGCAGGGCCTGCAGCTGGTTCTTCGCCAGCGTCGAGAAGGTGAAACCCACCGCCAGGTTGGCCAGCATGAACACGCCGATCATGGCCAGCAGCAGCGTGAAGCTGCCCGCCATCGGGATCTGGAACAGCAGCGCCGCGGCCAGGAGGATGACGCCCAGCTGCACGTAACCCAGCACGATGTAGGGCAGGATCTTGCCCACCATGACCTCCAGCGGTCGCACCGGCGTCGCGAGCAGGTTCTCCATCGTGCCGCGCTCGCGCTCGCGCGTCATCGCCAGGCCGGTGAGCATCACCATCGTCATCGTCAGGATGGTGCCGATCAGGCCCGGCACGATGTTGTAGCGCGACAGGCCCTCCGGGTTGTAGCGCCGATGGATGCGCCACTCGAAAGGCTGGCCGGCGGCGCTGCCCGTGGCGATCGACGTCGTCGGGGCGATGCCGCCTCCGGCGCCGCCGGATGTCCCGGCCGCCGCCGCGCCGACCAGGTCGCGCCGCAGCGCCTGCGCGCCAAGCTGCGCCAGCGCCGCCAGCGCGTTGCTGGACGCGGACGGATCGGTCGCATCGACGCTCACCAGCACCGCCGGCCGCTCGCCGCGCAGGATGCGGCGGCTGAAGTCGGGCGGGATCACGATCAGGAACTGCACCTCGCCGTCCTCGACCATCGCGTCGCCGTCATGCTCCGAGGCCGGACGGGACTGGATGCGGAAATAGCCGCTCTGTTCCATGGCCGCCACCAGGCTGCGCGCCATCGGCCCGCGATCCTGCGTCACCACGGCGGTGGGCAGTCCCTTCGGGTCGGTGTTGATCGCGTAGCCGAAAAGCAGCAGCTGCAGGATGGGCACGCCGACCGCCATCGCGAAGGTCGGCCGGTCGCGCAGCATCTGCTGGACCTCCTTGATGAAGATCGCCACCACGCGCGCGAGGCTGAAGCGGCGATCGGTCATCGCGCGCCCGCCCGGTCCGTGGGCCTTGCCGGGTGGGACGGCGTCGCGGTCGCCGCCTCGAAGTTGTCCGGTGTGCGGCTGATCAGGCTGATGAACACGTCTTCGAGGTTGGCCTCCGCCCGCGCCCAGCGCAGCCCGTCGCCGGCGCGGTGCGGCGCGATCGCCCGGTCGAGCGCGACCGCGTCCTGTCCCGCGACGTGCAGGCTGCTGCCGAACGCGGCGACGCTCAGCACGCCCTCGGCGCCGTTCAAGGCGGCGGAGACGGCGGTCAGTCGCTGCGGATCATCGGCGTGGAGCGCCCAGACGGTGAGGCCGGCCTGCGCGATGATCTCGCGCTGCGTGCCGCGCGCGAGCAGCCGGCCGTAGGCGATGTAGGCGAGCTCGTGGCAGCGCTCGGCCTCGTCCATGTAATGCGTCGAGACCAGTACCGTGATGCCGTCGGCGGCGAGCCGATGGATCTCGTCCCAGAAGTCGCGGCGCGCCTTCGGATCGACGCCGGCGGTCGGCTCGTCGAGCAGCAGCAGGCGAGGGTCATGCAGCAGGCAGGCGGCCAGCGCCAGCCGCTGTTTCCATCCGCCGGACAGGGCGCCGGCGAGCTGGTCCTGCCGCGTCTTCAGTCCGAGCCGTTCCAGCGCCTCGTCCACGCGGCGAGGCCGCGCGTCGAGTTCGAACAGCCGCGCGATGAAGTCCAGGTTCTGGCGGATGGAGAGGTCCTCGTAGAGCCCGAAGCGCTGCGTCATGTAGCCGACCTGGCGCTTGATCTCAGCCGCGCGCTGGCGCATGTCCAGGCCGAGGCAACGGCCCTCGCCCTCGTCGGGCGTGAGCAGTCCGCACAGCATCCGGATCGTGGTCGTCTTGCCGCTGCCGTTGGGGCCGAGGAAGCCGCAGATGCGCCCGCGTCCGAGTTGCAGGTCGACGTGGTCCACGACGGTCCGCTGGCCGTAGCGTTTGGTCAGGCCGCGGACGTCGATGGCCAGGTCGCTCGCGGACGACCCGGCGCCGTCGCCGGGGAGCGTCGTCGGCGCGCTGCGCTCGGTCATGGGCGTCCGCCGGAAGCGGCCGATGCCGTCGACGCCGCGGCACCGGCCGTCGCAGGCGCTGCGCCCGCAGACGGGCGCACCTCCAGCGGCTGTCCCGGATGCAGGCGCGTCGCCTGCGCGGGATCGGGTCGGGCCTCGACCAGGAACACCAGTCGCGCCCGCTGGCTGTTGGAATAGATCACAGGCGGCGTGTACTCCGGTTGCGGCGAGATGTAGCTGATGCGCGCCGCGATCGGCGCGCCGCAGCCGTCGCAGCTCAGCAGCACCGCCTGTCCCTGGCGCAGGGAGGCCAGCTCCGGTTCCGGCACGTAGAAGCGCGCCTTGCGCTGCGACGGCGGCAGCAGCGCCACGACCGGCTGGCCGGCGTTGACGTACTCGCCGACGCGATAGAAGGTGTCGTCGACCAGGCCGGCGGTTGGCGCGCGCTGCCGGGTCTGCGCTTCGCGCCACAGCTGCTGTTCGAGCGCGGCCGAGGCGGCTTCGGCATTGGCGCGCGCGGCGGCCTGCTGATCGCTGCGCGCGGGTAGTTCCGCCACGCGCAGCGAGGACTCGAGCTCGCGCACGCGTTGGCGCGCCTGCGCCGCGGCGGCCCGGGCGTCGTCCAGCCGCGCCGCCGAGATGAAGCCCTGGCCGATCAGCTGCTGCTGCCGCGCCAGGTCGGTCTCCGCCAGCGCGGACTGCGCGCGCGCCTGTGCCAGTTGGGCCCGGCTCATCGCGATCTCGTCGGGACGGCGGCCCTTGGCGGCATCGGCCTGCTCCGCGCGGGCAGCGGCGAGTCGCGCATCGGCTTCGGCACGGGCGGCGCGCATCGGGGTGACGTCGATGCTGAACAGCGGCGCGCCGGCCGCCACGGTGTCGCCGCGCTGCACCTGGAGGTCGAGCAACTGGCCGGCGACCGGCGCCGCGACGTAGACCGGATCGCCTTCGGCATAACCGGACCAGGCTGGCGGCGGTTCGCGACCGCAGGCGGCGAGGGCCGCGGCGGCCAGCAGCGCCAGGACGGCATTCGCGCGACCTGCTTCCCGAGCCCCCGGAGCCTGCGGGGTCGCCGGGCCGGCCGCGCGGACCGCCTCGGCCTGGCGACCGATCCGGACCCCATTCCAACGGAAGAGGCGGTGAGGCGGGCGGCGCGGCATCGTGGGCATCGACGGCTTCTCCGGACGACGGGATGGCCGGGATTATTGCCCCTGACCCAGCTGCGCGCGCGAGTAGCCGGAGCGCCAACATCGGTCCACGCGGCTCGGCGACGTCCCCTCCGCCGACAGGGGCAAGGCGTGGGCGGCCCGGTGTTTAGATGATGGTCGACATTACATTATTCATGTCGAGTGAAATTGAAAAAAGCCACTCCACCCCGTTCCACTGCTCAAGGATTCACCATGGACTTCAAGAACACTGTCGCGCTGGTCACCGGCGCCAATCGCGGTCTCGGCAAGAGCTTCGTCAAGGCGCTGCAGGCCGCCGGCGTGAAGAAGATCTACGCGGCGGCGCGGGATCCGGCGTCCGTCGACCTGCCCGGCGTGACGCCGCTCCGGCTCGACGTCACCAAGCCGGACCAGATCGCCGCGGCGGTGCGGGCGGCGGGTGACGTCACGCTGCTGATCAACAACGCGGGCATCACCCGCGGCTCGCCGCTGCTGGGCGAGCAGGCGATCGCCGCGCTGCGCGATGAGTTCGAGACCAACGTCGTGGGGCCGCTCGAGCTGACCCGCGCGTTCGCGCCGGTGCTCAAGGAACAGGGCGGCGGCGCGGTGGTCAACGTGCTGTCGGTGCTGAGCTGGCTCAACCTGACCGGCGCGGCGACCTACAGCGTGTCCAAGGCGGCGACCTGGTCGGTCACCAACGGACTGCGCCAGGAGCTGAAGGACCAGGGCACGGCGGTGCTGGGGCTGCACGTCGGTTTCATGGACACCGATATGACCGCGGGCATCGACGCACCGAAGACCGACCCGCTGGACGTCGCCCGGCAGGTGCTGGCGGCGCTGGCCGACGGCAAGGACGAGGTCTATGCCGATGACATGACGCGCGCGGTGAAGGCGGGTCTGTCGGCGGAGCAGGGCAGCTACCGCGGCGGCGTCTGAGGCGGCGTTCGGGCCGCGGGCCAGGTGGCGGATGAGGTGGCAGGGCGCGGGAGCGGCGGCCACTTCGTGAAATTCCGCTCAAGTCGGCGCGGAATCGGCCGATAGTGCCTGCATGGTCATCACCAACTCCCCCAGCGTCGACGCCGCCGTCAGGCAGGCCTCCAACGGCACGCCGGGCACGGCCGGCAATGCCGCCAGCCTGCTGGTGCTGCGCAAGGCCATGGACGTCCAGGAAGCCGGCGCCGCCGCCCTGCTCGCCGCCTTGCCGCAGGCGCCGGCCCTGGCCACCGAGGGCACGCTCGGGCGGAACATCAACACCTACGCCTGATCCGGCGGCGCGGCGCAGTCCGCGTTACTCGCCGGGCAGGCGATAGGTGAAGACATAGAGGTGCTGTCCGTTGCGGGCCTCGATGCTCATGTCGCCGCTCAGGCCGGCCAGCTCGCCGGTGCCGGAGTCGGGCACGACGCGAACCGACAGCTGAGGTGCACCGCGCGTCATCTCGCCGAGGTGCATCAGCACGAAGGAGCCGCTGCGACCCGCAAGACGCCCTTCCACGCGCTCCATGGCGACATAGCCCGCCGAGCCGGGTGTCGCGCTGCGGAAGGACAGCATCTGTCCCATGCCGCTGGCCTCGAGGTCGCCGCGGAACTGCTTGTGGATCAGCGTCCGGGCCGGTTGAGCCGGCGCCTCGTTGGGTTCCAGTGGCTGGGCGGTGAGTCGCAGGTCGAAGAGGCCGCGCGCGACGCGGGCCGGCGCCATCGGCGCACTCGCGGAAACGGCAGGCGCTGAGGCCTCGGGCGCCGGGGCGGCCATCGCGGAACCTGCGGACAGGAGCGCGGCGATACTCGTCGCAAGAGCTGGCATGGTGATCGGGACGGAGTTGATTTCGTCCCATTGCACCGGAACCGCCATCCCGGCGATAGGAAAAACACGACATCGGCATCGCATGACAGCACACGCCCCTCGCGGCGCGCGAGGCGTTCTCTACCCCGGACTGGCGCCAGGGCGCTTCCACCATGACCAGCAGCCGCCCAGCGCCGATCTGGCGCCTTGGATCGAGCATCACTGGTTCGTGAGCTGGGATCTCCGGGCATGTCCGCCGCAGGTTCAATCGACGCTGCCCCATCCCAATGTCCACTTGGTCGTGGAAGACGGCGCGGTGCGCCTGTGGGGCGTCCAACGAGCACGTTTCAACCGGACGCTTGCCGGTCGCGGTTGGGTGCATGGCGTCAAGTTCAAGGTCGGAGCGCTGCCGGCATTCCTGCGATCGCCGGCGGCCGACCTGATGGACCGGCAGGTCGATGCCCGCGGCCTGCTGGGCGACGATGTGGATCGGTTGCTGGATCCGCCGCTGGCTGACGCTCCCGAGGCGGGGAAGACGCGCATCGAGGCTGTGCTGCGCGCGCGAGTTCCGCCGGTGGTGGATGCGCGCGGGGCGAGGCTGGCGGAGATCGTCGACGTCATAGGCCGTGACGCGGGCATCACTTCGGTCGAACAGCTGTGCACGATGACGGGAGAGTCCGCACGTCGCTTGCAGCGGGACTTCAGGCATTACGTCGGAGCGAGTCCGAAATGGGTGATCGCTCGTTACCGGCTGCATGAGGCGCTCGCCTTGCTGCAGAGCGGTGAAGCGAAGCCCGACGCCGAACTGGCCCAGCGCCTGGGCTATTTCGACCAGGCGCATTTCATCCGGGACTTCCGCCAGTTGGTCGGCATGACGCCGAGGGCGTATGTGAGCGCGCTGCATCGCGACTCGGGCGAACCGGCAGCGGCGCGTTGACGTCCGATGCTGAAGGCTGAGCGACGGACGCCTGATCGGATCGGCACCGAACTTGAACGGACGCGGCGAGGAGCCGGCGCCGGCGCTGCCTACACTGGCTGCGTCATCCACAAGGAGCGTTCATGTTCAACCACATCGTCATCGGCACCAACGACATCGACCGCGCGCGGCGCTTCTATGACCAGGTGCTGGGCGTGCTCGGGGTGGGCGGGGCCATGCCGCACCAGGCCAAGTCCGGCCACCAGCGGCTGTTCTACCGCCATGACGGCGGCACGCTGGGCATCGCGCAGCCGATCAACGACGAGCCCGCGACCTTCGCCAACGGCGGCACCATTGCCTTCCGCTGCGCGTCGCCGGAGCAGGTCCATGCCTTCCACGACACGGCGGTGGCCCATGGCGGCGTCTCGATCGAGGAGCCACCCGGCCTGCGCGTCGATTCGCTCGGGCAGTTCTACCTGGCCTACGTCCGTGACCCCGACGGCAACAAGCTGTGCGCCCTGCATCGCGTGAAGACATCGCCTTGAGCGTCGCCCGCGGCAGCGTGAGCCTGGCCACCGGGGCCGAGCTCGCGCGAACCTTGCATGTCAGGCCCGGCCTGGGCGTGGCCGCGCATGTCGTGCAGGGCGAAGGGCTGGAGATCGTGCGCATCCGCGTCGAGCGGCCGGCCGTCATCGTCGTCGACCGGGGCATCAAGACCGTCAAGCCCGCGCGCGGCGGCGCCGTCCGGGCCTTGCCCGGCCAGGTGCTGCTGCTGGCCGGCGGGCACACGGTCGACTTCCACAACCGCATCACCGATGGCGAGCGCTACGAGGCGCGCTGGCTCATGTTCGGCGGGACGGTGCTGGACGATCCCTACTACCTGGCCACCGCGCAGCGCCAGTCCTCTGCCGACGCGTCCGAGGTGGCCCCGCCTCCGGCGCGGGTGCTGCGCCGCGTGCCGGATGGCCTGGCCGAGGCCTTCGAGCGCGCGCGGCATGGCCTCGCCCCGGATCCGTCGCGGCCTGAGGCGGTGGTGCGCCAGCAGATGCTGGAGGTGGCGCACTGGTTGCTCGCGGCGGGCATGGTGCTGCGCATGCCACCTGACGACGCGAGGATCTCGGGACGGATCCGCGCCATGCTGTCGGCGCGGCTGGACGGCGAGTGGAGTTCCGACGCCGTTGCCCGGTCGCTGGCCATGTCGGAGGCCACGCTGCGACGCCGTCTGGCGGCCGAGGGCGTGACGCTGCGCGAGTTGATCGCGGATGTGCGCATGGCCTCTGCGCTGGTCCTGCTGCAGGCCACCTCCCGGCCGGTCTCCGACATCGCATCGGCGGTCGGGTACGACTCGCCGTCGCGATTCGCGGTGCGCTTCCGCGATCGATTCGGCTTCGCGCCGACCGCGGTGCGCGGGCATGCGAGGGCGGTGTGACCTTCGACTGTTTCCCGCACCGTTGCAGCACTCAGAATCGATGGTTCCTCCGACACGGATCAGGGAGACAGGAATGACGAGTCCCGCGCAACAGATCGCACAAAACAAGGCGGCTGAATGCAGGCTGCAAGTGCTGGCGCATCGACAGGCCTTTGCCCGGCAAGGCCTGGCCGCTGGTCAATGTGCTGCTGACGGTTGGGATCTTTGCGCTGAGACCTTCAGTGGTGAGTTTGACCTGGACACGCCCGTCGGTCAGGGTCTGTTGCGGGGACTGCTCGCTCAACAGCCCAGCGTCTTGCACACGTTGCGAAGCTGGGAGCCGACCATGCCGGTCGCCCGAGTGCCAATGTCCGTCGCTGCGCCCCGTCCCGGCCCCGGACCGCGCCCCGAAGACGATCTCCCACCATGGCTCAAAGACTATCTTTTCGGGCAATGGGGCGGCGCCGGCGTGCAGTCCGAAATCCGCTCTGCCGGTGTGGGACCCGGCAACATCATTGGCAACGGTCTCGCCGCGGCGCAGACCGCGACCATGATGGGCATGCAGGGCCAGACAGCCGCGCGCCTCAGTACCGCCGCGCAGCAGATCACCTCTGGCGCTTCGCGTACGGTCCGCATCAATCAGTTCATGGACCTGTACAACGCCAACCAGGGAAAGGGGCTGCCGCGTCTACGGCTGAGAATCCGCAATCTGCCATTGACTGTTGCCGCGCCGATTCCAGGCGCCCAATGGCGTACCAACGCAAAAGGCACGACTCACTCCACGCGCTGGGCCGCTCCAACGGCCAGTCAGGTCAAAGGCGCGGGGGCGGTCGCCGCGGAAAGCCGATGGGCCCGGAGCATGGGCTGGTCCACGGGGAAGTTGGGGACCGGCCTGATCACCTTTGCCCCCACAGCCGCCCTCGACGCGTGGAGCAGCATTGAATTCGACCTGGACGCGAACGGCAAGCGGCAGATCCGGTCCTTCGACACCAACAAGTTCCTGGTCGCCTCTGCCCGCAACCAAAGCGGCAACGCCCTGGGACTGGTCGCCAGCGTCGCCGCGGTCCCCGTGGCGGTAGCGATCACCGCTGGTCTGGGCCTGACTGTGGTGGGCGCCCCTCTCGTGCTGATCGGCTTGGCGGCGGGCGTTGCGGTGCAAGTCATCTGGAACGCTTCTGGCGGCGCCGATTTCGCGGAGAACCAGGCGCGCGCCGCGCTCGGGATGTCTCGGTGAGGCCTCCGGACAACCTCGCCACCCTGAAAGGAACGCCGGGCGCCATGGCGATTGCCGGCGTGCTGATCGTGCCGGCGATGTGGGCGTTCCTGCTGGCGCCGCGCATCGTGCTGGCGGTGGCGCCGTTCACCGGCTTGCTGTTTCTGCTGTCGGGCGTGCACATGACTTACCGAAGCCGCTTCTCGCCCGCGGAGGCGCTGTGGAGCTTCTTCCTGGCGTTGATCTTCTTCGGCAGCCTGCTGGTGGCGTCGACCACCTCGCTGGTATGGCGAATGGGGCGGCCCGAGCTCCATGGCGTCGCAGTGGCCGTGGCCGCGGCGATCGGCACTGGTGGACTGCTGCTGGGCTACCTCGCGGAGCGGCGGCGACTGTCTCCGTCCAAGGACGGCATCCCCGTCGCGCTGATGCCCATCATCGACCTGGAGCAGCATCGACTTCGTCCGCTGCCGATCGCCGGCAGTCCACCAACGATGGGTCGGGTCGCCTTCCTGGCCGCCTTGGCGCTCAACCTGCCACTGCTGCTCCAACTGAACGGACTGCAACGCGACGACGTGCTGTGGCTCGCCATGCCCGTCCTGGGCGCCGCGGTGACCTACGTGCTGACCACCGGGATCGGCCCATCGCTCGCTCGTATCCAGGCACTCCGGGCGCTGGAGCGGCGTACCGGTCAGCGGTTCACCACCTCCCGCATCGAGGAGTTGAACGCCATGCGTCGAGGCTTGTGGCTGGCGCGATGGCTCTGCCGCGCGGACGACTTGAAGGCCGCTGCGCCAGCCAGTGCGGGGCTCAAAGGCGCGCGCCCTCGGCGCTGACGAGCCCGCTCACACCGAACGAATGTCGTTCCGCAGCTCCTTGACGGTCGGCAGCACCAGGTTCCACTTCTGCAGCCAGATGACGGTGGCCAGCAGCATCACGTCCCCCACCACCTCGACGATCTTGTCGATGGCCTTGATCTTCGCCAGCGCCGCGGTGGCCTCCTTCGTCGTGACGACGATGTCCGCCAGCGGCTCGGTGGTGTCGGCGAGGTAGTCCCGCTGGGCCATCAACAGCAGGTTCTGCGCCGCTCCGCCGAGCGACTGGCTCCATCGCATCGCTGTCAGACCGTCGGGGCCGGGCGTGCCGACCGGCATGGCCTCGGCCATGTCGTCGAGGGCCTTGGCCAGCTGTACCAGTTCGTCGGCGCTGTACGCCAGGGTCGTGTCGGTCATGCGCCCTCCCTAGAGCTTGGCCACGGCGTCGTGGGCCTTGTCGAGTTCCTTGGCCGTCGCGGCGATCGCCTTCAGCGTGCGCGTCATCGCGTCGCGGTCCATCGCCAGCGCGCCGCGAATCCGGTCGTGGTCGTCGGCGAGCTTTTGAAGTGCCGCCTTGTAGGTGGCGATCGCGCTCAGTGCCTTGTCGTAGTCCGCCCCGACGCGAACGAGCTCCCGTCGGCCGAGGTACTTGTCGCCGAGATCGGATTGCCCGATCTCGCACTTCACGAAGTTGATCGCCTGGATGCGTTCGCCCCGCAGGCCTTCGGCGTAGACGTCGGCGAGCTTGCGCATGAGGCCCAGCACGCGAGCGACGTCGCCATGCGAGGACGTCATCAACTCGCGGAGCTTCTTGTGGCGGTAGGCGTCGAGCCCCCGCTGGAGCAGCGCGAACAGTCCTTGCACGGCGGCCTCCTCTTCGGGCGACACCTTGGCGCCGGCGCCCTTGATGCCCTCGAGCGAAGGAGCGGCCGTCTTGGCGAGGTCGGGCAACTGGTCCGAGGCGAGCTCACCGAGGGCGGTGAAGTACGCGCTCATCGCCTGGTGCAGCTTCTCCGCGTCGTCATAGGCAGCGTCGAACTGCGCCTGGGGAAGCCGGCCGGTGTAGCCGATGGGACACACGTCGCCATCGAGGCGTTGCTCGCGCAGCTTCTTGTCGGAATCACGCCAGCGCTTGGCGGCATCGGTGGCGCCGGCCACGCCGGCCGCCGATTCGGCGTAGGTGCTGATGGCCTGCAGGTTGACGCAGCCCGCAAGCATCGCCGCCAAGCCGACGGCCAAAAGACGGTTCCGGAAAGGCAAGGCAGTTCCTTTCGAACAGGTCGAGTACCGGTTGCCCCAGGGGCTTCGGCGGCGGCGAATCGTAAGGCGGTCGGGAAATCGGCCCACCCCTTCAGTCTGGGGGGAGGCCGCGGCGGAGCACTTCGGACGTCCCATGAAAAAAGCGCCGACAGGACTGTCGGCGCTTTCGCGGTGTCGATGCCTGGCGAAGCAGGCGTTGCAGGGGACTGTCAGCCGACCAACCCCAGCGCCCTCGGCAGCGCCAGCGACAGGCCCGGCCAGTAGGTCACGACGAGCAGGAAGCCCAGCATTGTCAGCAGCCACGGCCACACAGCGACGGTGAGTTCGGTGATGCCCATCTTCGTGATGCCCGACGCCACGTAGAGGTTGAGCCCCACCGGCGGATGGCACAGGCCGACTTCCATGTTGACCGCCATCAGGATGCCCAGGTGCACCGGATCGACGCCCAGCTTGGCCGCGACCGGGAACAGGATGGGCGCCATGATCAGCACGATCGCCGCCGGGTCCATGAAGTTGCCCGCGCCCAGCAGGATCAGGTTGACCAGCAGCAGGAAGACGATCAGCCCGAAGCCCTGCGCCGACATCCACGCCGCCATCGTCTGCGGGATCTGCTCGGAGGCCATCAGGAAGCTGAACAGCACCGCGTTGGTGATGATGTACAGCAGCATCGAGCTCATCGCCGCCGCCTTCAGCAGCACCTTGGGCACGTCCTTCAGGCCCATGTCCTTGTAGACGAAGACCGAGATGATGAAGGCGTACACCGCGGCCACGGCGGCGGCTTCGGTGGGCGTGAACTTGCCGCTGTAGATGCCGCCGATGACGACGACGATCAGCATCAGGCCCCAGAAGCTCTCGCGGAAGGCCTTGAAGCGCTCGGCCCAGGTCGCCTTGACCATGCGCGGGTAGTCGTACTTCTTGGCGCGGTACCAGGTGGTGATGCCCAGCAGCAGCGACAGGCACACGCCGGGCACGACGCCGGCCATGAACAGCTGGCCCACCGACGCGGTGCCGACCACCTCGCCATTCGGTCCGGTGGCGCTCATGCCTGCCGTCGCGATCGAGAACATCACCAGGTTGATCGACGGCGGGAACAGGATGCCCAGCGCGCCGGACGTCGTGATCACGCCCGCCCCGAACTGCTTCGGATAGCCCTGCTTGGTCATCGCCGGCAGGATGATGGAACCGACCGCGACGACCGTCGCGACCGATGAGCCCGAGATCGCCGCGAACATCGCGCAGGCCAGCACGCCGGCCAGGCCGAGGCCTCCGTACCAGTGGCCGATCATGGTCGTGGCGAAGTGGATGATCCGCCGCGCCACTCCGCCATGGGTCAGGAAGTTGCCCGCCAGGATGAAGAACGGGACGGCCATGATCTCGAACTTCTCGATGCCGGTGAACAGCTTGAGCGCGACCGATTCGATCGGCACGTTCGTCATCGTGAAGAGGTAGGTCAGGACCGTCAGGCCCAGCGAGATCGAGATCGGCATGCCGGTGAGCATCAGCACCACCAGCAGCGAGAAGATGATCAGGGTGTTCATGTGCGATCTCCCTTCGAGCCGTTCGAGCCCTTGGCGGCTTCCTCGGCTGTCTTGGCCGCGCCGACCGCGGCGACGTCATCCTCGATGCCCTCGACGTGGCCGTGGTCCGCGTGCGGCGCCTCGCCGGTGCGGATGAAGTGCCAGCACACCTGCAGGAAGCGGAAGCACATCAGGTAGGAGCCCAGCGGCACGCAGGAGTAGGCGATCCAGGTCGGGATCTCCAGGTCGGGCGAGGTCGGGCCTTCGAAGAGGTCGGGGTTCTCGATGCCGAAGGCATGCGTGAACGCGTAGTGCGCGCCGTTCTCCCACACGAAGGTCGCGCCCAGCGTGCCGATGGTCGCGGTGAACACCGCGCCGGCCAGCAGGCTGAAGATCACCAGGTACTTCGCGTGCTCCGGCTTGAGCTTGCGCACCAGCACGTCCACGCCCACGTGGGTGCCGGCCCGCACGCCGTAGGCGGCGCCGAACTTGGCCATCCACACGAACATGTAGATGCACAGCTCCTGCGCCCAGCTCACGTCGATGCGGATGACCAGGTCCTGCAGATGCGGCACGCCGGCCAGGAAACGATGCAGAACGGCCATCGCGATGACCAGCGTCGCAGCGCCCATGAGGAAAGCGATCAGGCTCTCCTCCAATCGATCCAACCATCTCAGCGACATGGCGATCTCCTTCAGACAAAAGAAGGCCGCGCCGCCCAGAACAGGGGCGCGGCATACGGGACGCCGCCCCAGGCGGGCGGACCTATCAAGCGGGAGCCCGGAGAACCGGCTTTGCCGGGCTCCTGGGGTCCGCCCCCTCGGGGGGCCGGCGTGAGCCGGTAGGGGGGAACTTATCTAGTCGGCGGGACGAAGCCGGCGGCCTTGTAGGCAGCCTCGACGGTGGCCTTGCCGACGCGGCCTTCCATCTCCTTGTGGACCGGCATCAGCGCCAGCTTCCACTCGTTCACCTCGGCCGGCGTCAGCGTGTAGATCGTGGTCTTGCCGCTGGCCTTGATCTTCTCCAGCGCCTGCTGGTTCTCGGTCTGCGCGATCGCGTTGGCGTAGATGGTGGCGTCCTTGACGCTGCTGTCCACCACCGCCTTCAGGTCGGCGGGCAGGCCGTCATAGAACTTCTTGTTGATGATCAGCGCGTAGGCCAGGTGGCCGTGGTTGCTCAGCGTCGTGTGCTTCTGCACCTCGTAGGTCTTCTGCGTGTAGAAGTTGGACGGCACGCCCTCGGTGCCATCGACCACGCCCGACTGCAGCGCCTGGTACAGCTCGGAGAAGGCCATCACCTGCGGGATCGCGCCCAGCGCGCGCATCTGCGCGTCCAGCACCTTGGACGACTGGATCCGCATCTTCAGGCCCTTGAAGTCCGCCACGTGGTGCAGCGGCTTGTTGGCGCTCATGATGTGGAAGCCGTTGTCCCAGAAGGCCAGGCCCTTGATGCCCTTGGGCTCGAGCTTCTTGAACAGCTCCATGCCCAGCGTGTTGGTGGTGTTGCGGAACGAGGCGTCGTCCTTGAACAGGAAGGGCAGGTCGAAGACCTCGAACTCCTTCACGCCCAGCGGGCCGAACTTGGCCAGCGACGGCGCCAGCATCTGCACCGAGCCCAGTTGCAGCGCCTCCAGCTCTTCCTTGTCCTTGTAGAGCTGGCTGTTGGGATAGACCTCGACCTTCAGGCGGCCCTTGCTGCGTTCCTCGGCCAGCTCCTTGAAGCGCTGCGCGCCCTTGCCCTTGGGCGTGTCGGGGGCGACGACGTGGCTCAGCTTGATCACGATCGGCGCCTGGGCGAAGGCGCTCGTGGCGGTGCCGATCGCGGCGCACAGGCCGGCGGTGGCGAGCGCGACGGACAGCAGCGCGCGGCGATGGAAGGTGGCGGACATGGGGGTCTCCTGGTGTTCTCGGGATCCAAGGCGCCGGCGCGGGGCCGGTCTGCGGGATGGAGCGGATTGTGGAAATCCGGCCTGCGCGCGGCCAGTTGTGGACTTCCACATTGGGGGAGCCCGCAGCGCCCGCGGCCCGGCCCGCGCGCCGCGTAGCGCCTAGACTGCCGCCATGGCCGTGTCCCGACGACTGCTCCAGATGCTCAAGCGCGCCAGCTGGGCCTTGCCGCTGCTGCTGGCGCTGGCCTTTGCCGCCTCGGTGGGCGTGTGGCTGCGGCTGAGCGACGTCCGCGACCTGGAGGAGGAACGGCTCACGCTGATCACCGACGCGCTGTCGCTGGAGGCGCGCATCTCGGACTGGCTCAACGCGGAGCACGCGGCGGTGGACCGGCTCGCGCAGCAGCTGCCGGGCGCGGTCGACGACCGCATGCTGCTCAACCACCGCGCGGTGGCCGAGGGCCTGCGCCGGCTGTGGGTCAGCGCGACGGTCCTGGACGCCAACAACCGCGTGATCGCGCATGTGCCGCAGCAGGTGCCGCAGGCGACGGCGCCGTCGAAGGAGCGCAGTGGCGTGAGCCTGGACGAGGGCGGCCTGACCGCGCACTGGAGCGCGGCGCGGCCGCAGGGTGGGCGGCTGGTGGTGCGCTTCGCGCCGAGCGCGCTGCTGCGCCAGACGCTGCCGTGGTGGCTGGCGCAGAAGTACGACGTGCGCCTGGTCGACGGACTCGGGCAGCGGCTCGCGCAGACGGGCGATGCGATCGCGCTGCCCGGGACGCAGAGCTACCGCGTCAGCGTCGATCCCGCGATGCGCGAGACCTGGCTCGAGCTCAACACGCGCGTGCCGCACCGGCCCTGGTGGTACACGCTGGCGGCGGGGCTGATGGGGGTGTTCCTGCTGCTGTCGGCGCTGGCCAGCGCGATGCTGCGCCGGCAGATGCGCGAGGTGCGGCGCGCCGAAGGCGAGGCGCGGACCGAGGCCGCCTGGCGGCGCGCGGTCGAGGATTCATTGACGGTGGGCCTGCGCGGGCGGGACCTGGACGGCCGCCTGACCCATGTGAACCGCGCGTTCTGCGACCTGGTGGGTTATGGCGCCGAGGAGCTGCTGGGCCGCCTGCCGCCGATGCCGTACTGGTTGCCTGACGAGATGGCCGACAGCCTGCGCCGGCACCAGCGCAACATGGCGGGCGGCGCGCCGCGCGAGGGCTACGAGGCGCGCTGGATGCATCGCGACGGCCATGAGTTGGACGTGATGATCTTCGAGGCGCCGCTGGTGGATGCGAACGGCGTGCAAATCGGTTGGATGGGGTCGATCGTCGACATCAGCGCGCGCAAGCAGACCGAGGAGCGCGAGCGCCGCCGCACCGAGGCGCTGGCCCATCAGGCGCGGCTGAGCACGCTGGGTGAAGTGGCCTCGGCGCTGGCGCACCAGCTCAACCAGCCGCTGGCCGCGATCGCGGGCTACAACGCGGGCGCGCTGCGCTCGCTGGAGCGGGCCGGGCATCCGGACGACGACATCGTCATGGAGGCGCTGCGGCGGCTGGGCGAGCAGGCGCAGGAGGCGGGGCGCATCGTGCAGCGCATCCGCGCCTTCCTGACGCGCCGCGCCCCGCAGCCGGAGCGCTGCGCGGTGCCGGAACTCGTCGCGCGGGTGCTGGCGCTGCTCAAGCGCGACCTGCGCGGCGTGCGGGTGGACGTCGAGATGCCCGCCGGGTTGCCGGAGGTGCAGGCCGACGCGGTGCTCATCGAGCAGGTGCTGATCAACCTGGTGCGCAACGCGCTGGATGAACTGCACCATCGGCCAGGGGCGCAAGTGCGCATCGCCGCGCAGCGCGTGGGCGAGCGCTTCGTGCGCGTGGACGTCGACGACAACGGGCCCGGGCTGCAGGGGCGCGGCATCGATCAGCTGACGACGGCGTTCTACTCGACCAAGGCCGAAGGCATGGGCATGGGGCTGGCGATCTGCCGCTCGGTGATCGAGGCGCACCACGGCGGCATGGAGGCCGGCGCAGGCGCGCTGGGTGGGGCGAGGATCAGCTTCACGCTGCCGCTGTGTCAGGAGACCGGGCCGTGCGGCGCGGGCGAGGCGGGCGTCGATTCATACAAGGAGGGCGCGCGATGAGCGACCCACAGGCGACGGTCCACCTGGTGGACGACGAGGCGGCGGTGCGCGACGCGCTGGCTTTCTTGATGCGCTCGCACGGTCTGCGGGTGGACGCGCATGCGAGCGGGCCGGCGCTGTTCGAGGCGCTGGACCAGGCGATCGATCCGCATGGCTGCATCGTGCTGGATGTGCGGATGGAGCCGCTGTCCGGGCTGCAGGTGCATGACGAGCTGATCGCGCGCGGGGTGCCGCTGCCGGTGATCTTCCTGAGCGGTCACGGCGACATCCCGATGGCGGTGGATGCGATGCAGAAGGGCGCGGTCGATTTCGTCGAGAAGCCGTTCAACGACCAGGCGCTGGTGAACAAGGTGCAGCGCGCGATCGCCACGGACGTCCACCGCTGGCGCGAATCGCGCGCTCATGCGGACGTGGCCGGCAGGCTCGCCAGCCTGACCGACCGCGAACGTGAGGTCGCGGTGCTGGTGGCGGCCGGCAAGCTGAACAAGCAGGTCGCGGATGAACTGGGCATCGCGATCCGCACGGTGGAGGTCCACCGCGCGAGGGCGTTCACGAAGCTGGGCCTGCGCTCCGCGGCGGAACTGGCGACGCTGCTGGAGCGGTTTGAGGTGAAGCGGGAGAAGGGCGCTCAGTGAGCGACGGCCGGTCGGGCCGTCAACTCGATGCCGAGCGCGTTGAGCACAGCCAGGAGCGTGCGTAGCGTCGGATTCCCCTTTTCGCTGAAAGAGCGATACAGATGCTCGCGGGACAGGCCCGTCTGCTCGGCGACCTGGGACATTCCCTTGGCTCGCGCCACCATGCCCAGGGCAAATGCGATGTAACCCGCGTCATTCGTTTCGAATGCGTCTGCCATGAAGATCGCGATCGACTCTTCGGACGTCAGCAGTTCTGCCGGGTCATAGGTCCGCACCTTCTCAGCCATCTTGAAACTCCCCTTTCGCGAGTGCCATCGCGGTACGAATGTCCGATTCCTGTGACGACTTGTTCCCGCCGCACAGCAGGACGATGAGCCGATCACCACGCTTGACGTAGTACAGGCGATAGCCAGGACCCACATGGATCCGGAGCTCGCGAACACCGTGGCCGAGGGCTTTCTCGTCGCCAGGGTAGCCGTGCATCAGGCGCGAGATGCGCGCGTTGATGCGTTGCTTCGTTTCAAAGTCCTTGAGACGAAGAAGCCACTTGTCGAACGTGCGGGTGGACTGGACGGTGATCACCCGATCACTGTAGTTTATGCGCTACTTGCGATCGATGGCTCAAGGCTGTACGGCCGTGAGGACTCCCCACTGTTCTGAGTCAATCCGGTGACTGGACCACCAGCGACACGTTGCTCCCGCCGAATGCGAAGGAATTGCTGACCATCGACTTGGATGGGTCGAAGGCCCGCGGCTCGCGGACCACATCCGCGATCTCCTCGAGCGCGCTCGTGCGCACATTCGCGCTGCGCGGCAGCTCGCCCCGGCGCAGCGCCTGCACGCAGGCGATCAGCTCCAGCGCGCCGCCGGCGCCGATCAGGTGACCGTGCAGCGCCTTGGTCGCGCTCACCGGCACGCCGCGCGGACCGAAGACGCGCGCCAGCGATTCGGCCTCGACCGCATCGCCCACGTCCGTGGCCGTGCCGTGCGCGTTCACGTAGCCGACCTGCGCCGGATCGATCCCCGCGTCGGCCAGCGCGGCGCGCAGCGCGCGCTCCTGGCCGTCGGCATCGGGCCGCGACAGATGCACCGCGTCCACGCTATGCCCGTAGCCGGCCAGCACGGCAAGCGCCGACGCGCCGCGTGCGCGGGCGTGCGAGGCCGTCTCCAGCACCAGCGCCGCCGCGCCCTCGCCCAGCACCAAGCCACGCCGGCCGTCGTCGAAGGGCCGGCAACTGTGCGAGACCTCCTCCGGATCCGGCGGCGCCATCACGCCCATCGCCTGCCACGCGGCCACCGAGCCCGGATTCAGCATCGCCTCCGAGCCCCCCACCAGCGCCAGGTCCGCGCGGCCCTGGCGCAGCAGCATCAGCGCCTCGCCGATCGCCTGCGCCGATGACGCGCATGCGTTGGAGATCGTCAGCATCGCCGCCCTCAGCCCGTGCCGCATCGCCAGGTGCGAGGCCGCCGAGTTGCTCATCACCCGCACCACCGTGTAGGGATGGATGCGCGGCGTCTCCTTGGTCAGGTGCTCGCCATAGGACTGCTGCAGCGCATTCGACCCGCCCAGCCCCGTGCCCCAGGCCACCGCCGCCCGCTCGGGCTGGGGCGCCGTCGCCGGCAGGCCGGACTGGGCCCAGGCTTCGCTGGCTGCCTGCAAGGCCATCAGGCTGTGCCGGTCGTGCAGGTTGCGCTGCGCCGGCGGCATGTCCTGGCCCAGCGCCTGCGTCACCGCCGCCGCCGCGAACGGCGCCACGCCGCGCGCCGGATCGCCCGGCTGCAGCGCGATCCCCGACCGTCCCTGCGCCAGCGCGTCCGCGAACGAGGCCGCGTCCGGGCCAAGCGCGCTGCAGGCGCCGATGCCGGTGATCCATACCGCTTCCGCGTTCATGCGGCTGGCGGCGCTCAGGCCGCGACCGCGGTGGCGGACGCCGCCGGCGTGCCGGCATCGCCGTCGCCCGCCAGCAGCGCATCCACGAGTGCCGCCAGGCCGGCGATCGTCGGCTGCTTCATCGCGGCGTCGTGGTCGATCTCGATGTGGAACTTGTCCTCGACCGCGAACATGAAGTCGACCAGCATCAGCGAGTCCAGCCCCAGTTCGGCGAAGGTGACGTCGTTCTTCAGGTCGTCGGCCGACATGCCCAGGTCGTGGCAGGCCAGCTGGCGGAGTTCTTCAAGCGTGTTGCTCATGGGGGAGGTCCTCGGTCGCGGTCAAAGGGAAAAACGCTCGGCCGGCGCGGCGACGGGCACCTGGCGAAGCAGGAACTGACGGGCGGTCTGCGTGACCGCGCCGCGCTCGTTGTCCAGGGTCAGCATGTGATAGCTGTGGTGGAACCAGTGCACCTCGGGCGTCGTGCCCAGGCGCCGCTGCAGCTCCAGCACCGAGCGCGCGCCGCTGACGTCGTCCTCGCTCGCGTGCAGCACCACGGCGGGCGCGGCGATCTGGTGCAGGTTCCGGCGCACGTGGCGGATCAGCCGCGACGCCTGATGCAGCGAGGCCGCCGGCAGCCGGTCGGCGCCGGCGGCGGAGACATGGCTCGCGTTCATCGCCTGCGCGACCCATTCGCGCAGCCGTTCGTTCTTGATGCCGTAAGGCGGCGTCTCGCGGAAGCTCAGCCACTGGCGCAGTGGCGGCACATAGGCCAGCGGCAGCAGGCGCCGCCAGGGCGAGACATTCCAGCCGTCGAAGTGCAGGCTGGTGGACAGCAGCATCAGCGCCGCCGCGGGCCGCTCGAGCGCCAGCGCCAGCGTCAGCACCGCGCCCATCGATAGGCCGCCCACGGCCACGCGGGCATGCCGGGCGGCCAGCGCGTCGAAATGCGCGGCGGCCATCTCGACCCAGGCCTCGAAGGGCGGGACCGCGCGGCGGCGCGCCGGCGCGGGCGCCCCGGCCACCGGCGGCACCACGCCGTAGCCGTCCAGCGCGGGCGCCTCCACGACGTAGCCGGCATCGCGCAGCGCGCGGGCCAGCGGCATCATCTCCAGCGGGTTCGCGCACAGGCCGTGCAGCAGCAGCACGGCCGGGCGCGGATCCAGCGCGGGCGCCGGCGGCGGCTCTGCGGCCGCGGCGGTCGTGGAGAACGGGGCAACGATGTTCGGCATGGGCGGCAGTCTGTCCAAGCTCGCTGTTGCGGACTTGACGCGAAGCTGTCGGAAAGCTGTCGGCGCCGTTGCCCTCAGGTTTCTGACAGGTCTCGGATTGGCCCCCGCAAGGCTCAAGGCTTATGCTGCCGCTCCATGCGAATCCTCCTGGTCGAAGACGATGAATTCCTGGCGGAATCCACCGCCCGGGCGCTGCGCTCGCAGTCCTGGGTCGTGGACGTCAGCGCCCGTGGCGAGCCGGTGCCGCTGTCGCTGCGCGAGGACCGCTACGACCTGCTGATCCTGGACATCGGCCTGGCCGGCATCGACGGCTTCGAGACGCTGCGACGCGTGCGTTCCCAGGGCAGCACGACCCCGGTGTTGCTGCTGACGGCGCGCGACGCGGTCGAGGACCGCGTGCGCGGCCTGGAGGGCGGCGCCGACGACTACCTGGTCAAGCCTTTCGCCCTGAGCGAGCTGATCGCCCGCGCCCGCGCGCTGGTGCGCCGCAGCCAGGCGCGCACCGGCAACGAGCTGCGGCTGTCGACGCTGCGCATGGACCTGGAGGCGCGCCGCGCCTTCATCGCCGAGGAACCGCTGGCGCTGTCGGCGCGCGAGTGGGACGTGCTGGGCTTCCTGCTGGCGCGTGCCGGCAAGGTGGTGGCCAAGGAGCAGATCGCCTCGGCCAGCAACGGCTGGGAGCAGGGCGTGAGCGACAACGCCATCGAGGTCTGCGTCTCGCGGCTGCGCGCCAAGATCGAGCCGGCCGGGCTGCAGCTGCGCACCGTGCGTGGCCTGGGCTACCTGCTCGAGGAGATGCCCGCCGCGCCGGCGGCGAAGGCCTGACCCGCGGCATGAGCGACACGCCGCGCCACCGCACCTTCAGCCTCAAGCAGCGGCTGCTGATCTGGCTGATGGCGCCGGTGCTGGTGGCGGTGCCGGCCGCCGGCCTGGTGCTCTACGACGTGATGCACGACACGGCCATCTCCTGGCTGGACCAGGCGCTGGGCGACACCGCGCTGGCCGTGGCCAGCCTGCTGCGCGAGCGCGACGGCACCGTGTTCGTCGACGTCTCCGGCGCGACCGACCGCGCGCTGCGCTTCGACCGCACCGACCGGATCTATTACCTCGTCCTCGACCCGGCCGGCGAGGTGCTGCTCGGCGACGCGCAACTGGCGCGGCTCCAGCTGCCACGGCGCAAGCCCAACGAATGGTTCTTCACGCTGGCGACGCTGGACGGCGAGTCGCTGCGCGCCGCGGCACTGGGCGCCACTTGCGGCCGCTCGGTCTGCCAGATCTTGGTCGCCGAGACCCTCAACAAGCGCGATGCGCTGCAGCGGCAGCTGGCGGTCGTCGTGGTGCTGCTGATCGGCGGCATGGCGATCCTGCTGGCCGGCGCGGGCTGGTGGGCGACCTATCGCGGCCTGCGGCCGCTGGCGCGGTTGAGCTCAGAGCTGGAGCAGCGCGACCTGGCGCGCCTGGAGCCGCTGCAGCCGGACGTGCCGGGCGAGCTGCGGCCGCTGATCGCGGCCTTCAACCGGCTGTTCGAGCGGCTGCGGCGGGCGTCGTCGGCGCAGCAGGACTTCCTGGCCAACGCGGCCCACCAGCTCCGCACGCCGCTGACCTCGCTGCGCACCGAGATCGATCTGGCCTTGCTGGAGCCGCACGACCCGCAGATGGAGCCGGTGCTCAAGCGCCTGCAGGGCTCGGTGGACCGCAGCGCGCGGCTGGCGACGCAGATGCTCTCGATCGCGCGCGCCGAGGCCGAACCCGGCGGCCGCGAGCAGCCGCTGGACCTGCGCGACATCGCGGCCCAGGTGGCCGAGGACTGGGTGCCGCGCGCGCTGCAGTCGGGCGCGGACATCGAGTTCGAGCTGGACAGCGCGCCGGCGCTGGGCCAGGGTTTCCTGCTGCGCGAGCTGCTGGCGAATGTGCTGCACAACGCGCTGAACTACGCCGGACCGGCGCCGCGCATCACGGTGCGCACCGGCTGTGACGGGGAGTGGTCGCGGATGGAGGTCGAGGACAACGGTCCCGGCATCCCGCCGCAGGAGCGCGAGCGCGCGCTGCGCCGCTTCGAGCGCGGCAGCGAGTCCAAGGGCACCGGCAGCGGCCTGGGCCTGGCCATCGCGCTGGACATCGCGCAGCGGCACCGCGGCCGGCTGGAGCTGCTGGACGCCGGCACGGGCACCGGGCTGCGGGTGCGGCTGAGCGTGCCGAGGGCGGGCGCCGACGGGGCGAACTGAACGCGCGCCGGGCGCAAGGCGCCCGATCACGGTGGGCAATCGCAACGGAGGTGCAACGAAGGCATCTCCGGGGCGTCGTTCATGGGGTCGTCATCGCGCGTGGACAGACTCGCGGGCTTCCTCCCTCCTGTGCCCCGCCTTTGGGCGGCCTCCTCCTCGTGAACACTGTCCGCACCGACTCCACCGAACCCGTCGACGCCATCGTCTCCAACGTCACGACCAACACCGACGTCACGGCGAACGCCACCGCCAACGCTGACCGCAGCCGCCTCGCCGCGGCGGGCGCCATGGCCGGCCTGCTGTCCCTCGCCTTGGCCGCCTGCGGCGGCAGCGGCAACGGCAGCGGCGGTCCCGAGCCAGAAGCCGGCGCCTGGACCACCGGCGACCTGCACGTGCACACCGTCCAGTCCGACGATTCGCGCACGACGCAGACGCTGGACTTCGTGCTCGGCAAGGCCTTCACCACCCACGGGCTGGACTGGATGGCGGTCACCAACCACCTGCGTTCGTCCAAGTACGACAACGACGCGAAGCTGCTGCCGGCGCCGGTGGCCTTCGCCTATGGCATGGCCGCCTACGAGATGCCCCGCGTCAAGGCGCTGCAGGCAGCCGGCAGCTACACCGGCAAGCTGATCTTCTCCGGCTTCGAGTGGGACACGCCCACCCATGACCACATCGGCATCGGCATCTTCGAAGGCGACCCGACGCTCGCCACCTCCGCCAGCGCGATGAAGGAGTTCCAGTACGTCTTCACCAACGGCGACGAGTCGCTGTTCCAGGCGGACGACCTGGCCCGCTGGAAGGCCAAGTACAGCCAGCGCGCCAACGCCACGGCCGCCGACGCGCTCAAGGGCATCGCCTGGCTGAAGGACAACTACCCGGACACCAGCTACGCGGTCATCAACCATCCGTCGCGCAATCCCGGCAAGTACACGATCGCCGACTTCCGGCAGATGAATGACCTCGCGCCGAAGATCGTCTTCGCGATCGAGGGCATGGTGGGCAACCAGATGGAGCCCAACCGCGGCGGCTACACCTCGGCCTACATCGACGCCAACAAGCCCAACCGCACCTACGGCGGCACCGACTACGTCGTCGCCCAGCTCGGCGGCGTGTGGGACGCGCTGCTGGGGGAAGGGCGTCGCATCTGGAACGTCGCGAACTCCGACTCGCACTTCGAGATCGATGCCGCCGGCAACAGCAGCGGCTACTACCCCGGCGAGTACGCGAAGAACTACGTGTGGCAGCCCAAGGGCAGCACCGGCGTCGCCGGCCTGCTGGGCAGCCTGCGCGCGGGCCGCGGCTTCGGCGTGTTCGGCGACCTGATCAACGCGCTGGACTTCCGCGCCTCGGCCGGCGGCGGCCAGGCGACCATGGGTCAGGAGCTGGTCGCCAGCGCGGGGCAGACGGTGACCGTCACCCTGCGCTTCAAGAGCCCGGCGGTGAACAACTATCAGCGGCCGGTCAACAGCGGCAACCTCGGCAACATGGTGCCCAAGGTGCATCACGTCGACCTGATCGTCGGCGACGTCGGCCCCAAGGCAGTGCCCGGCACGCCGGCCTACGACGTGGCGACGAATCCGTCGACGCGGGTGCTCAAGCGTTTCACCAGCGCCGACTGGACCCTGGGCGCGGACGGCTACTACAGCGTCACGACGACGCTGCCGGCGAGCCGGAGCCAGTACCTGCGCCTGCGCGGCACCAACCTGGCCGAGGACGTGCCCGGCCTGAGCGCCGGTGGCGAGCCGCTCGCCGACCAGCCGGTGAACACGGCCGACAACGCGACGCGCCATGACCAGATCAACGACCGCAACTACGGCAGCCTGTGGTTCTACTCGAACCCGATCTTCGTCACCGTGAAGTGAGGCGCGCGACGCGGGCTCGCGCTGGGCGCGCGTCGCTGGCGAGCCGCCAGTCGTCCGGGCGGCACAATCGCGGCTCGGAGCTGGCCGGTTCCCAGTCCTGCGCACCTGCATCGCCATGTCCATCCGCATCGTCCAACTCGGCGTCACGCCGCGCCTGCCCGACGAGGGCGCCCGCCTCGGCACCGTGCGTCGCCCGCCGCGCGGCATCCGCAAGGAGGACTACGCCCGCCTGGGCTACTACGACAGCTGGCTGCCGCTGCTGGCGCCCAGCGCCGAGCTGATGGCGCAGGGCAAGGCGGCTGAGGACGACCGGCAATGGGCCGCCTTCGCCAAGGCCTACCGCAAGGAGATGGGCGAGTCCGCGCCGTCGCAGCTGCTGGATGCGCTGGCGGCGCTGTCGCACTCGGCCAACCTGTCGGTGGGCTGCTACTGCGACGACCCGAAGCGCTGCCACCGCAGCCTGCTCACGCAGCTGCTGGAGGAGCGCGGGGCCGCGCTGCGCGCCGACTGAGCCCGGTCAGCGATCCGCGTTGAACTGGATTGCCGCAAGCATGCGCGTCAGCTTCTCGACGCGCGACGCCGCCAGGAACTGCCGCGCCCAGGCGAGCCGGCCCAGCAGCGGCGCGCGCAAGGCCGGATCCACCGGGACGGATCGCGACCGCAGGCCGAGCTGGTGCAGTTCCGCCTTGAGGCGGTCGTAGCGCTCGCGCGCGAGATTCGGCCGCGTGTTGACGACGACGCCGGTGACGGACTGGCGCCCGCCCGCCGGCATCGCGCGCGTCTTGTCGCGCCGCAGGCGGAAGCCCTCGTCCTCGACGATGGCCGTGACCCAGGCGCGCAGCGCGCGTTGATCGCGGCGCAGCGAGGCGGGCCCCGAGAACACCAGGTCATCCGCGTAGCGCGTGTAGCGCGCACCGAAGCGCCGCGCCAATCCGTCCAGTCGCAGGTCCATCGGGAACGCGCACAGGTTGGCCAGCACCGGCGAGGTGGGCGCGCCCTGCGGCAGGTGGAAGGACGCGAGGCGCCGGGCGCCGTCGGCATCGATCGAGTCGTCCTCGCGCAGTCGCTCGCGCAGCGGCGCGGGCGTGCGGGTCAGGCACAGAAGCACGAGGCGCTCCACCACCGCGTCCGGCAGGCCCAGCGTGCGCAGCGTCGCGCGGACCCGCGCCCGGCCGATGCTCGGGAAGAAGTCGCGCAGGTCGAAGCGGATCACGAAGTCCTGGCCCGCGTGGCCGGCCGCGTGCGTCGCGACGTTGCGGCCGCGCACGAAGCCGTGCGCCGCCTCGTGGCAGGGCAACTGCTGCAGGAAGTCGTCGAGCAGGCGGCGCTGCAGGGTCTTGAGCCGCGGCATCGGGGCCTCGATGAGGCGCAGCCCGCCGCGGCGCTTGGGCACGAGCAGGCCACGGTAATGGGGCGTCGGATGCGCATGCGGTTGGCGTGGCGTCGCGGTGCGCTCGCGGTACTGGCGCGCGGGACCGGCGAAGTGATCCAGCTCGTCGAGCGTGAGGCCGAGCCAGGCCGCGAGATCCGCCTCGGTCGACCAGTCCGGCCGCACCAGCGATGCCAGCGCCAGCGGAGGCGGCCGCAGGCGAGACGGTCGCAGCAGCAGGCGGCGCACCGTCGGCCGTGGGCGCTCCGGATCGAAGCCGGCGTGGAATGCCTCGAGCGCTTGCAGCGCGTCGGCGAGGCTCGCCACCGAGTGGGCCAGCCACACGGGCCCCGCCCAGCGCGCCAGCTCGGCGCACAAGGGCGTGAGCCAAGGGCGCGCTTCGGCGCCAAGGCATTGCTCCGCGCGCGCCTGCAGCGCATGGGCCTCGCGGCCGCGTGGCGCGTCGTCGTCCGTCTGCAGCGCCCGCGCGAGCGCCAGCGCGATCCAGCGGGGATAGGTCAGCGGCGCGGCAAGGCTCATTGGCGTGGAGGCTCTCCAGGATCAGCGACGCGACCGGGGAAAAGGGCTCGGTCCGCGGCGGACGGCAAGGGGTGACCTCCAGCGACCGCCAACTCACCGGTCCCGCCGATTCAGGTCCGCGCGGCAGCGCGGCGCCGAATCCGCGCCGGATGTCTGACTGTGGAGAGCGCCGCGAGGATGCCCCGCGGCCGGAGGCGCGAACGCTTCCGAAAGGCTTGGCGGCGCCGGAGGTCGGCGGCGATTATGGGTGCGGGCCGCGAGTGCGCTCAAGCCGGCGTTCAGGCCGCGTGAGGACGTTCCCGAGCACGCGCGCCCTCACCGCGCGAGCATCACGCCGCGCTCAGCACTGCCTGCTTCGCCGCATTCGCCTCCAGCGGGATGTAGGCCTGATCGGACTCGGCGCGCTTGGCCTCGCAGCTGGCCACCAGCTGCTTCTGCCATTGCGAGTGGCGGTCGAAGAGCTCCGCGATCCAGTCGACGAAGACCCGCAGCTTGGTGCTCAGGTGCCGGTTCGGCGGGTACACCACGTACAGCGGCAGCGGGTCCGATTCCCAGTCGCACAGGAAGGGCACGAGCTCGCCAGCGTCGATGTGCGGCTTGATCATGAAGTAGGGCGCCTGGATCACGCCCAGCCCGGTCAGGCCCGCCGTCATGTACGCGTTGCCGTCGTTGACCGAGACCTTGTAGTGGCCGTAGATCTCGTAGCGCTGGCCGTTCTTGCTGTAGTCGAACGGGAAGCGCTTGCCGGTGCGCGTCGAGAAATAGCTCACCACGTGATGCTGGTCGGACTCCAGGTCCAGCGGATGCTGCGGCATGCCGTGGCGCTGGATGTAGGCGGGCGAGGCGCAGCAGCCGTAGCCCCAGTCGCCGATGCGCCGCGCCACCAGCGACTGGTCGGTGATCTCGCCGCCGCGCACGACGCAGTCGACGTTGTCGCCGATCAGGTCCACCGGCCGGTCCGATACGCCCAGGTCGATCTGGATGTCCGGATGTCTTGCATAAAACTCCGGAAGTGCAGGAATCAGCAGCAGCCGCGCCACGCTCGACGCGACGTCCACGCGGATCCGCCCCTTCGGCGCCGCGCGCGCGTGCGACACGGAGCCCTCCAGCTCCTCGATGTCCGATAGCAGCCGCGTGACCCGCTCGTAATAGGCGGCGCCATCGGGCGTGACGCTGACGCGCCGCGTGGTGCGGTTCAGCAGCTTGACCTTGAGGTGCTCCTCGAGCGACTGGATCAGCCGCGTCACCGCGGTCTTGGGCAGGTCCAGCGATTCCGCCGCCCGCGTGAAGGTACCCGCTTCCACGACGCGCGCGAAAGCCTGCATGGCATTGAGCTTGTCCATCCTGAACCCCTGATGTCGGCGCGAGGCCGCGACTGCTGATGTGCTTCTGAGCTGCTGTTGATCGGCTGCCCATCGGCTGCCGATCGGCTGCTGATCGGCGCGTCTTCGTGCGCGCGCGAGGTCGCCATCCTGCCCGATCGATTGTTTCGTCGATGAAACGCTGATTCGCGCCGGGCCCTGTTTATCGGACGGCGTCCGATCTCTAAATTTCGCTGCATTGCAACATGAACCGGCCTGCCCCCACGCGGAGCAGGCCTTTGCTCCTGCCATGGATGCGCTGCCGCTGACCTCCTGCCAAGACGACCTCCTGCCCGCCGGCGACGGCGTGGTGCCGGTGCGCGTCTACAAGGGTGCCGCGCGCCGCAAGGACGCGCCGGTCGTCATGCACCTGCACGGCGGCGCCTTCACCTGCGGCGACCTGGACAGCGGCGAACTGGTGTCGCGCCTGCTGGCCGACGCGGGCGCGGTGGTGGTGGACGTCGACTATCCGACCGGCGCCGACCACGTCTTCCCGGCCGCGCTGAAGATGCTGGACGCGTTGCTGGCCGGCCTGCACAAGGCGCGCACGCGGCTGTCCGGCAAGGGCGCGCCGCTGGTGGTCGCCGGCGAGGAGGCCGGCGGCAACCTCGCCGCGGCCCTGGCGCTGATGGCGCGCGACCAAGGCCACCGCAAACTCGCCGGCCAGATCCTGATCGGGCCGATGCTCAATCCCTGCATGGCGACGGCCTCGCTGCGCCAGGCCGAGGCCGGCTACGGCGAGTGCCGCTGGATGCACGGCTGGCGCGCCTACCTCGGCGAGGGCGAGGACGGCGACCATCCCTATGCCGCGCCGGCCAACACCAGCCGCCTCGCCGGCCTGGTGCCGGCGCTGGTCGTCAGCGCCGAGGACGACCCGATGCGCGACGAGGCCCTGGCCTACGCCCGCGCGATGAAGCGCGCCGGCGTCGACGTCCAGCAGGCGCTGATCGCCGGCCCGAGCGGCTGGCCCTGCAGCCTGATGAAGCGGCCCTCGCTGGCCGCGCCGCCGCAGCCCTGGGCGAGCGCGCTGCGCCAGAAGCTCGCCGATTTCCTGACCCTGATTCCTCCCGCCGGCCCGCGCCGGCCGCAACCCGCCTGACCGGCCCATCGAGCCTTCCCCTGACCGATCCACCGATTTCCCAGCCGTCCCGAACTCCCAACGTCTACCCCCGTCCACGGAGCACCACCATGAACAAGAAGATCTTTGCCACCTCGCTCACCGCCGTCGCCGCGGTCGTCGGGGCTCTCGTCGTCGGCCTGCACAGCCAGCAGGCGGTCGCCAATCAACCGTCGGGCGCGCCGCAGGCGATCCCCGTGTCCGTCGCCACCGTCGCCAGCCAGGACGTCGCGGCCTGGGACGAGTTCTCCGGCCGCCTCGAGGCCGTCGAGCGCGTCGACGTCCGCGCCCGGGTGTCGGGCGCGGTGCAGTCGGTGCACTTCCGGGAAGGGGCGCTGGTCAAGGCCGGCGATCTGCTGATCACCATCGACCCCGCGCCCTACCAGGCCGAGGTCGACCGCGCCGAGGCGCAGGTGCTGGCCGCGCAGGCCCGCGTCAGCTACACGAAGAGCGAGCTGGAGCGCTCCACCCGCCTGTGGAGCGAGCGCGCCATCGCGCAGCGCGAGCTCGACGAGCGCAGCAACGCCGCCAACGAGGCCAACGCCAACCTTCGCGCGGCGCAGGCGGCGCTGCAATCGGCCAAGCTGAACCTGGGCTACACGCAGGTCCGCGCGCCGGTGGCCGGCCGCGTCGGCAAGCTGGAAGTCACGCAGGGCAACCTGGTGGCCGCCGGCCCCGGCGCGCCGGTGCTGACGACGCTGGTCTCGGTCAGCCCGATCTACGCCAGCTTCGACGCCGACGAGCGCACCGTCGCCCGCGCGCTGGGCGAGCTGCACGGCAGCGCCAAGGGCGGGACGGGCGGAGCGGGCGCGACGGGCGACCTGTCCAGCATCCCGGTGCAGATCGGCACCGCCGCCACCGCCGACACGCCCTTCAACGGCCGGCTGCAGCTGATCGACAACCAGGTCGATGCCCGCAGCGGCACGGTGCGGGTGCGCGCGGTGCTGGACAACAAGGACGGCGCGCTGATCCCGGGCCAGTTCGCCCGCATCCGCCTGGGCCAGGCCAAGTCGCGTCCGGCGGTGCTCGTCAACGAGCGCGCCGTCGGCACCGACCAGAGCAAGCGCTTCGTGATGGTGGTCGGCGCGGACAACACGCTGAGCTACCGCGAGGTGCAGCTCGGCGCCAATGTCGATGGGCTGCGCATCGTCACCACCGGGCTGAAGCCCAACGAGCGCGTGGTCGTCAACGGCCTGCAGCGGGTGCGTCCCGGCGCTCTGGTGGCGCCCACCCTGGTCCCGATGAACGCCAAGGCGGAACTCCAGGCCAAGGACGGCGCGGCGAAGGCCGACAAATCCTGACGGCACGCCGCGGACCGGATCGCCTCCGGTCCGCCGTCGTGGCCGTCAGCGGGTCGGGAGCGCCTCGGCGCTGCCCGGCACCGCCTTCCATTCCCAGTCGATCTGAAAGACTGACATGAATCTCTCCAAATTCTTCATCGACCGCCCGATCTTCGCGGGCGTGCTGTCGGTGCTGATCTTCGTCGCGGGCCTGCTCGCGGTGCGGGTGCTGCCGATCTCGGAATACCCCGAGGTCGTGCCGCCCCAAGTGGTGGTCCGCGCGCAGTACCCCGGCGCCAACCCCAAGGTCATCGCCGAAGCCGTGGCCACGCCGCTCGAGGAATCGATCAACGGCGTCGAAGGCATGCTCTACATGGGCAGCCAGGCCACCACCGACGGCCTCATGACGCTGACCGTGACCTTCAAGCTGGGCACCGACCCGGACAAGGCGCAGCAGCTGGTGCAGAACCGCGTCTCGCAAGCCGAGCCGCGCCTGCCCGAGGAGGTCCGCCGGCTCGGTCTGACCACGGTCAAGAGCAGTCCCGACCTGACCATGGTCGTGCACCTGCTGTCGCCCAACGACCGCTACGACATGACCTACCTGCGCAACTACGCGGTGCTCAACGTCAAGGACCGCCTGGCGCGGATCCAGGGCGTGGGCCAGGTGCAGCTATTCGGTTCGGGCGACTACTCGATGCGCATCTGGCTGGACCCGCAGAAGGTCGCCGAGCATGGCCTGTCGGCCAGCGACGTGGTCCAGGCGATCCGTGAGCAGAACGTGCAGGCCGCGGCCGGCGTGGTCGGCGCGTCGCCCGGCCTGCAGGGCATCGACCTGCAGCTGCCGATCAACGCGCAGGGCCGCCTGAACAGCGAGCAGGAATTCGGCGACATCATCGTCAAGTCCGGCGCGGGCGGCCAGGTGACGCGGCTGCGCGACCTGGGCCGCATCGAGCTGGGCGCGTCGGAATACGCGCTGCGCTCGCTGCTGGACAACAAGTCCGCGGTGGCGATCCCGATCTTCCAGGCGCCAGGCTCCAACGCGATCGAGATCTCCAACAACGTGCGCGCCACGATGGCGGAGCTGAAGAAGGCGATGCCCGAAGGCGTCGACTACTCGATCGTCTACGACCCGACGCAGTTCGTGCGGGCGTCCATCGAATCGGTGATCCACACGCTGCTGGAAGCGGTGGCGCTGGTCGTGCTGGTCGTGATCCTGTTCCTGCAGACCTGGCGCGCGTCGATCATCCCGCTGCTGGCCGTGCCGGTGTCCATCATCGGCACCTTCGCGGTGATGCACCTCTTCGGTTTCTCGATCAACGCGCTGTCGCTGTTCGGCCTGGTGCTGGCGATCGGCATCGTGGTGGACGACGCGATCGTGGTCGTCGAGAACGTGGAGCGCAACATCGAGGCCGGCCTCAGTCCGCGTGAAGCCACCTACCGCGCGATGCGCGAGGTCTCCGGGCCCATCATCGCGATCGCGCTGGTGCTGGTGGCCGTGTTCGTGCCGCTGGCCTTCATCACCGGCCTGACGGGCCAGTTCTACAAGCAGTTCGCGCTGACGATCGCGATGTCGACGGTGATCTCGGCGGTCAACTCGCTGACGCTGTCGCCCGCGCTGGCCGCGATGCTGCTCAAGGGCCATGACGAGCCCAAGGACTGGCTGACCCGCGCGATGGACAAGGTGCTGGGCCGCTTCTTCGGCGGCTTCAACAAGCTGTTCAACCGCGGTGCCAAGGCCTACAGCGGCGGCGTGACCAAGGCGATCTCGCGCAAGGTGATCATGCTGGTGGTCTACGGCGGCCTGCTGGGCCTGACCGTGGGCTTGTTCAAGGCGGTGCCCAGCGGCTTCGTGCCGGCGCAGGACAAGCAGTACCTGATCGGCTTCGCGACGCTGCCCGACGGCGCCACGCTGGACCGCACCGAGGACGTGATCCGCCGCATGAGCGAGATCGCGATGAAGACGCCGGGCGTGGAGCACGCCATCTCCTTCCCGGGCCTGTCGATCAACGGCTTCACCAACAGCTCCAACTCGGGCATCGTGTTCGCGTCGCTCAAGTCCTTCGACCAGCGCACCGGCAAGGGCCTGTCCGCGGGCGAGATCGCGGGCAACATGAACGCGCAGTTCGCGCAGATCCAGGACGCCTTCGTCGTGATGTTCCCGCCCCCGCCGGTGCAGGGCCTGGGCACGACCGGCGGCTTCAAGCTGCAGCTCGAGGACAAGGGCGGCCTGGGCTACGAGGCGCTCGACCAGGCGGTCAAGGCCTTCATGGCCAAGGCCCAGCAGGCGCCCGAGCTGGCCGGCATGTTCACCAGCTACCAGGTCAACGTGCCGCAGCTGTATGCCGACCTGGACCGCACCAAGGCGCGCCAGCTGGGCGTGGCGGTGACGGACGTGTTCGACACGATGCAGATCTACCTGGGCTCGCTCTACGTCAACGACTTCAACAAGTTCGGCCGCACCTACACCGTGCGGGTGCAGGCGGACGCCGCCTACCGCGCGCGCGCCGAGGACGTGGGCCTGCTGAAGGTGCGTTCGGCCTCGGGCGAGATGGTGCCGCTGTCGGCGTTGATGAAAGTCCAGCCGAGCTTCGGCCCGGAACGCGCGATGCGCTACAACGGCTTTCTCTCCGCCGACATCAACGGCGGCCCGGCCCCCGGTTACTCGACCGGCCAGGCGCAGGACGCGATCGCGCGCATCGCCGCCGAGACGCTGCCCCCGGGCATCAGCTACGAGTGGACCGAGCTGACCTACCAGGAGATCCTGGCCGGCAACTCCGCGGTGTGGGTGTTCCCGCTCGCGATCCTGCTGGTGTTCCTGGTGCTGGCGGCGCAGTACGAGAGCCTGTCCCTGCCGGTGGCGATCATCCTGATCGTGCCCATGGGCCTGATGGCGGCGATGACCGGCGTCTGGCTGAGCCATGGAGACAACAACGTCTTCACGCAGATCGGCTTGATCGTGCTGGTGGGCTTGTCGGCGAAGAACGCGATCCTGATCGTGGAGTTCGCCCGGGAGCTCGAATTCGCCGGCAGGACGCCGTTGCAGGCGGCGATCGAGGCGAGCCGGTTGCGGCTGCGTCCGATCCTGATGACCTCGATGGCGTTCGTGATGGGCGTGCTGCCGCTGGTGCTGGCCTCCGGCGCCGGTGCGGAGATGCGCAACGCGATGGGCGTGGCGGTGTTCGCCGGGATGATCGGCGTGACGGCCTTCGGCCTGTTCCTGACGCCGGTGTTCTACGTGGTGGTGCGCCGCCTGACCGGCAACAAGCCGCTCAAGCAGCATGGCGAGGTGCCGCATGACGTCGAGGCCTTCGTCCAGCCCGAGCAGGGCGCGGGCCACGACTTCGGCCCGGGCGGCAACGCCCGTCCGCACCCGGCCGCGCCGCGCCACGAGCACGAGTGATCCCGCAATCTTGATCCCCGGACTGCCGGCGTCCCGCCACCGCGCGGGCGCCGGGGCCGGCGGAGCGCTTCCCGCCGCTTGCGGGGGCGCCAAGGAGTCGATGCCATGAAAACGAAACTGATGATGACGACGCTGCTGGCCGCGCTGGTGCTGGCCGGCTGCGCGACGCCGCCGCCGATCGACGAGTCGCGCCTGCCGGCCACGCCGGCGGCCTTCAAGTCGACCGCCCCCGCGACGGTGGGCGAGGCGCGCTGGGCGGTGGTCCCGCCGGCCGATGCCGAGCCGCGCGGCGACTGGTGGCTGGCCTTCGGCGATGCCACGCTGAACGACCTGATCCGCCGCTCGCTGGTCGGCAACACCGACCTGCAAGGCGCCGCGGCCCGGCTGGCGCAGGCCCGCGCGCTGCTGCGCAGCGCCAACGCCGACCGCCTGCCGCAGGTCGGCGCCAGCGCCGGCGCGGCGCGCGGCACCGTGGCGGGGCAGGGCCCGGCCGCGGCGACGGTCTGGAACGCCGGCCTGGCCGCGAGCTGGGAGGTCGACATTTCCGGCCGCCTGTCGCAGGCCAGCCGCGCGGCCTCGCTGGATGCGCAATCGCGCGAGGCGCTGTTGCAGTCGACCCGGCTGATGGTGCAGGCCGACGTGGCGCAGACCTACCTGGCGCTGCGCTTCGCCGACCAGGAGCGTCGCCTGGTGCGAGACACGGTGGCGGCCTACCGCGAGACGCTGGCGTTGACGCAGCGCCGCTACCAGGCGGGCGACGTGGCCGAGCTGGACCTGGCACGGGTGCAGACCGAGGTGGCCGCGACCGAGGCCGAGGCGATCAGCCTGGACCGCCGCCGGGCCGAGCTGGAGAACGCCTTGTCGGTGCTGCTGGGCGAGCCGGCCTCGGGCTTCAAGGTGGCCGAGGACACGGCGCTGGCGGCCCTGCCGGCGATCCCGTCGGGCCTGCCGAGCGCGATGCTGGCGCGTCGTCCGGACGTGGCCGCGGCGCAGCGCGGCCTGCTGGCGGCGCAGGCGCGGGTGGGCGTGGCGCAGGCCGCGTGGTTCCCGAGCCTGACGCTGACGGCCAACGGCGGTTATGCCTCGCCGGAGCTGAGCGATGTGTTCCGGTGGTCGGCGCGGGCGTGGTCGGTCGACGCGCTGCTGTCGCTGCCGATCTTCGACGGTGGCCGGCGCAAGGCGGGCGTCGAATCGGCGACGGCCGGGCTGGACCTGGCGATGTCGAGCTACCGCCAGCAGTTGCTGCAGGCGCTGCGCGAGGTCGAGGACTCGCTGGTGGGTCTGCAGACCTTGTCGCAGCAGGCGGATGTGCAAGGGCAGGCGGTGCAGTCGTCGGCGCGCGCGACGGCGCTGTCGGACTCGCGCTACCGCAACGGGCTGGTCAGCCAGCTGGACCTGCTGGACGCGCGCCGCAGCGAGCTGCGCAACCGCCGCGCGGCGCTGCAGGTGCAGGCCGCGCAGTACCAGGCGACGGTGGGCCTGGTCCGTGCACTGGGCGGCGGCTGGAACGCTCCGGCCTGAAACCCGCGGCCGGGCAAGACCCGGCCCCCTTCATTCGCGACCGGCTCATGACCGGTGCCCCTTTGGGCGTGCAGGGATGCATGCCCTTTTTTCATGATTCCAGTCAGCGCCACGGCATGTTGCCGTGGGTGTCGCTGGTTTCTCCGCCAATGGAGGTGATGGCTCGCCCGTCGCGTCACGGAGATCATCTGCCGCATCGAACCCCCAAGCGACCAGGCTCCGACATGGCGACGCAAGACCTCCCCGCACCAACGGCACCCACCACGTCCTTCCGAGAGGAGGTCCCCGATGATCCCTTCGACCGGGAGATGGCGAGCCATCTTGCCGACGGCGTCTTCCCCAGCTACGAAGGACTGCCCGAGGACTACAAGCAGTGGCGGTTCGAGAACACGAAGAGCATCCTGCGGGCCATCTACACGGCGGATCCGACGGCGTGGACGTCACTGAAGAAGAATCAGAAGAAGATCATCGTGCTGCTCCTCGACAAGCTGGCCGTCTCCAACGAGAACGACGCCATCTTCGAGGTGCTGAACAGCGTGCTCGAGCTGGACGATGCCACGACGAAGCGGCTCGCCATGCAGCTCAAGAGCGTGTCCTTGCAAAGCGTCGTCTCCGCGATCGAGATCCTCCGCCGCAGGCACGAGGTGGCCGAGAAGCTGAGGGCGCTGATGAACGACCACTACCTCGACACGCTTGAGACACCGGACCTGCAGGGCATCATCGAAGCCAACACCTGGCTGTTCGGCAGTGCCTACGAGACCCTCGGGGCCGAGGAGGATACGTTCACCAAGATCGCCAAGTCGCTCCGCGATGCGGTGAAGGGCATCGACGACGTCGACGTGAGCGACCTGGATGAGAGCGAGTCAGCGTTCATCGACGGCGCGAACAAGCAGGCGGACTTGTTCCTTGCTCGCAAGGTGCCGCATTACGACTCGATGGGCCGGAGGATCTATCGCTGCATCGTGGTGGAAATCAAGCGCCCAAGCGTCGCCCTCAACTACCGGCACCTCCAGCAACTCGACGGTTATGCACAGCTGATCAAGAAGCATGCGGAGTTCGGCAGTGAGGCCATGCACTTCGAGCTGATCCTGATCGGGCGGAAGATCTCGGAGGCGGATACAGAGATCCGCAGCCGGATGCAGGGCCAGTTGCAAAAGGGCCTGACGGGGTTGGTCAGCGACGACAACCGCATGAAGCGCTTCGTCCTGAATTGGTACACCGTGCTCGACAACTTCCTGCTGAACAACCTGGCGATGATCGAGGCGCTCGAGCTGAAGCGCGAGTCCTATGCCCACGCGTCGAGGCCGGAACTCATCGCCGACATGCAGGCGCTGGCCACCTAGCCGCTGGCCATGCTTGGCTGATCGATCCGTGGACCCGCCAATCCATCAGCCGATTCGCCAATCAGCCGATCAACCGATCTACCGATCAGCAATGCCCGCCCGCTTTCGCCCGCAACCGCCGCCAGCCGTTGCGCATCAGCCAGGTCCCGACGCCCGCGAGCAGCAGCACGATCACCAGCGCGCCTGTCGCGTCGCTCGGCGCGCCCGCGCCTTCCGCGGCGCCGATCAAGGGGCTCAGCGCATTCACGCCCGCCACCACCGCCGCGATCCACAGCACCGCGCCGCCCGCCAACTGCCCAAGGGCGACCAGCTTGTTCATGCCTTCACTCCGGATGTCGTCAAAGGACGCAGCGTAACGGTCGCGGCGCCGCTTCCTTCGGTCAAAGCCCCGCCCGAAGGAACGGCATCACCGCCGCCAGCAGCGCGTCGGGCGCCTCCTCGGGGATGTAGTGACCGCAGGGCAGGGCCTCGCCGTCGACCTCCGAGGCCACACGCCGCCATTCCGCCAGCGGATCGAAGCACTTGGCCACCACGCCCTGCGCGCCCCAGTAGACGCGCAGCGGCATTGCCAGCTTGACGCCCGCATCGCGGTCCGCCCGGTCGTGTTCGAGGTCGATGCCCGCCGCTGCGCGGTAGTCCTCGCACATGCCGTGCGCGGTGCCGGGCAGCGCCAGCGCCCGCTGGTACTCCACGAATGCGCGTGGGTCGAAGGCCGCCTGGCCCGCATGCCGGCGTCCCATCGTGTCCCGTGCATAGGCGGCAGGGTCGGCCTCGATCAGCCGCTCCGGCATCGGCGCCGGCTGGATCAGGAAGAACCAGTGCCAATACGCGCGCGCGAAGGTCTCGGTGGTCTGCTCGTACATCGCCAGCGTCGGCGCGATGTCCAGCAGCGCCAGCCGCTCGACCACCGCCGGATGGTCCGCCGCCATGCGGTGCGCCACCCGCGCGCCGCGGTCGTGCGCCAGCACGCGGAAGCGCCCATGCCCCAGCGCGGCCATCACCGCGACCAGGTCCAGCGCCATGCGCCGCTTGCTGTAGTTCGCGTGGTCCGACGCGCCGGCGGGCTTGGACGAATCGCCATAACCGCGCAGGTCCGGCATCACGACGCTGAACTGCGCCGCCAGCGCCGGCAACACGCGGTGCCAGATCGCCAGCGTCTGCGGATGGCCGTGGATCAGCAGCAGCGGCGGCCCCTCGCCGCAGACGCGCGCATGGATGCGCACGCCGGGCTCGACCTCGACGGACAGGCGCCGCGCGGCCGGCGGGAACAGGGCATCGGCCGGATGCGGCTCGGCGATGAACTTCGCGGTGAAGGAAGGAGCGCTCATGGGCCGATGCTAGGGTCGCTGTCCTCGGTCGCGCTGTCGGGCACGAGACACTGCGCCCGCGAGCGCCGCTCCCAGGCCGCCAGCGCCACCAGCACGGCGCAGGCGAAGGCGCTGGTCGCCACCGGCGGCCAGGCCTGCACGAACGGACCCGCCGCCGCCAGCACCAGCACCGCCACGCCGTGCGACCACGGCCAGTGCCCGACCACCGCGCGCTTGAACAGCCCGACGCCGACGGCATACAGCCCCACGCCGCCGAGCAGGCACAGCGCCGTCTTCAGGTCGGTGTGGCCGTCGGGATGGGCGAGCACGAACTCGTCCGCCGCCGCGTTGACGATGATTCCGGCCACGATGGGAAGGTGGATGTAGGTGTAGGCCAGCCGCGCCAGCCGCCCCGGATCGTCGCTGTGGGTGATGCGGCCGGTGGCGAAGTCGTTGGTGGTGTCGAAGTAGAGCCACCACAGCGCCAGGCTGCCGGCGAAGGAGACCAGGAAGGCCAGCAGGCTCATCGGCGTCAGCGGCGCCGCGGCGAAGGTCGCGCCGGTGACCAGCAGCGATTCGCCCAGCGCGATGATCACGAACAGCGCGCAGCGCTCGGCCAGGTGGCCGCCGGAGACATTCCAGTCCGCCGTCGTCGACCGGCCCAGCCCCGGCACGAAGAACCCGGCCGACGGGCCGATCACCTCGATGCCCAGGGCCACGACCCACAGCGGCACCCGCAGGTCCTCATGCAGCGCGCCGGCGATCCACAGCGCCGCCGACACCGACAGCCATGCGCCGATGCGCTGGAAGTTGCGTACCAGGGCCAGGTCGGCGCCGCGCGCCGCCCAGAGGAAGAACAGCGTGCGGCCGACCTGCAGGGCGGTGAAGGACAGCGCGAACATCAGCGCGCGCTCGCCGAAGGCCTCGGGCAGCGACACCGACATCAGCAGCCCGGCCAGCATCATCGCGAACAGGCACAGCCGCACCGGCAGCCGCTCCGGGTCCAGCCAGTTCGTCACCCAGGAGGTGAAGATCCACACCCACCAGACCGCCAGCATCAGGAAACCGGTCTGCGCCGCGCCGCGCAGCGTGACGCCGTCGTGGGCGAAATGCCCGATCAGCGTGTGCGACAGCTGCGTGACGGCGAAGACGAAGACGAGGTCGAAGAACAGCTCGACGAAGCTGACCTTGGCATGGCCGTGCGGGTCGGGACGGCGCAGGAGGGGAATCCGGGACATCCCCGGACTGTCGCACGCGGCCATGAGCCCTCCACCGGGGCCGATGCCAGCTTGACGCAGATCGCACGGCCGCACCCATAATCGCCCGCACTCCTCTCTACCGCCGGCACCCGCCGGACCCGTCCCGCCGATCCGCCTTCAAGAGACCGACCCGCCCGAGACGTCGCATGCGTTCCTCCGCCGAGCCGATCCACCGCACCAGCCTCGGTCGCGGCGTGGGGCTCCTGATGGTGGCCCTGGTGGCCATGGGCGTGATCGTGGCGCTGCTGGCCTGGCGGGCGCGGGCGACGCTGGACGACCTGCGCCGCGCCGACCGCATCAACAACGTGCTGCCGTCGATGACCACGCTGATGGAGGACCTGCTCAATGCGGAAACCGGCCAGCGCGGCTACCTGCTGACCCAGCGCGCCAGCTACCTGCAGCCCTACCGCGACGCCGTGCGCAACCTCGACCGCCGCGTCGAGGAGCTCGGCGCCCGCGACCAGGACCCCGCCCACGCGCCGAAGCTGGCGCGTGTGCGCGAGCTGGTGAACCTCAAGCTCGGCGAGATGAACCAGACGATCCGGCTGCACGATTCGGGCCGGCAGGACGAGGCGCTGGAACTGGTGCTCAACGACCAGGGCCTGCACCACATGGACGAGCTGCGCGACGTGCTGGGCGAGCTGACCTCGTCGCTGCGCGCCGAGCGCGCCGCGATCAGCGAGCGGCTGTCGCGCGAGGCCGGCCACACCGAGCTGCTGATGCTGGCCGGGCTGGCGATGCTGGGACTGTTCACCGTGATGGCGACCTCCCAGGTCGTCCTGCGCTCGCGCGAGCTGATGCGGACGCAGAAGCGCCTCAAGGGCATCACCGACAACGTGCCCGCGCTGATCAGCCATTACGACGCCGACGGCCTGCTGCGCTTCGCCAATGCCGAGGTCGGCCGCGTCTTCCACGCCGATCCCGCCGCGCTGCGGGGCCGCACGCTCGAGCAGGTGCGCGGGACCGAGAACGCGGCGCAGATGCGCCCCTTCGTCGAGCGCGTGATGCGCGGCGAGGCGGTGTCCTTCGACGCCGAGCAGGTGATCGACGGCGAGACGCTGCACTTCCACCAGCGCTTCGTGCCGGAGCTGGTCGACGGCCGCGTCGAGGGCTTCTACGCCTGCTCGATGGACATCACCGAGCGCAAGCGCGCCGAGGCGCTGGTCGCCGCGAGCGAGCGTCGCATGAAGGCCGTCACCGACAACCTGCCGGTGTTCATCACCTACATCGACGCCGAGCGCCGGATGCGCTACGTCAACGAGACCCTGCGCACCTGGTTCGGCCTGGACCCGCAGGCGGCGATCGGCCTGCACATCGACGACGTGTTCGGGCAGGCCAGCACCCGTCAGCGCAGCGCGCAGCTGGACCTGGCGCTGAGCGGCGAGCGGGTCGAATTCGAGATCACCTCGGTGATGCTGGGCAAGCAGCGGCACCTGCGCACCGTGTACGTGCCCGACGTGGTCGCGGACGGTCGCGTGCAGGGCATCTTCACCCTGTCCGTCGACATCACCGTCATGAAGCAGGCCGAGGCGCAGCTGGCGCGGCTGGCCAGCTCGGACGCGCTCACCGGGCTGCCCAACCGGCGCGAGTTCGACCAGGCGCTGGCCGCGGCGCTGGCGCGGCAGCGTCGGCTCGCGCGCGAGGGCCGCGTGATGGCATTGCTGTTCCTGGACATCGACCGCTTCAAGGCCATCAACGACACGCACGGTCACGGCGTGGGCGATGTCGTGCTGCGCGAGTTCGCGGCGGTGCTGCGTCGCGCGGTGCGCGGCAGCGACCACGTGGCCCGCATCGCGGGCGACGAGTTCGTCGCGGTGCTGGAGGGCCTGAACCGGCCCGAGGAGGCGGAGCAGGTCGCCGCCAAGATCGTCGACGCGGTGCGCGCGGCGCGGCCGGCCGAGGTGGCGATCACGACCAGCATCGGCATCGCCACCGTCGCCGACGTCGAGGCGCCGGCGATGGACCTGATCGCCCTGGCCGACCGCGCGCTGTACCAGGCCAAGCACCAGGGGCGCGACGGCTGGACCGCGCTGCGATGGCCGGCACAGGACCAGCGGCGATGATGGCCCGATGAATCGCACCCGAATCGTCACGGGCGTCCTCATCGCCGCCGTACTGGGCCTGGGACCGTCCACCGCCTCCGTCGCGTTCGCGCAGGCGTCGCCGACCTCTTCCTCCCAGGTCGCCCCGGCCGCGAAGCCCGTCCCGGCGGCGAAGCCCGCTCCGACCGCGACGGTCGCGCCGGTCCCACGGATCGCGCCAGCAGTACCGGCCGCCCCGGCGGCCTCCGCCATCGGCACGGACGAGGAAGCCGCGCCCGGCGGCCGTCCGCTGCGGCCGCTGAGCAACGACATCGCGGAGCGCGTCCAGGCCTGCACGCTGTGCCACGGCCCGCAGGGCCGGGCGACGCCGCAGGGCTATTTCCCGCGGCTGGCGGGCAAGCCGGCGGGTTATCTCTTCAACCAGCTGCAGGCCTTCCGCGACGGGCGTCGCCATCACGCGCTGATGGCCGGGCTGCTGCGCAACATGAGCGACGACTACCTGCGCGAGATCGCCGGCTATTTCGCCGCGCTCGACGTCCCGTATCCGGCGCCCGCGCCGTCCGGGCTCGGCGCCGAGCAGCAGGCCCGGGCCGAGCGGCTGGTGACGCAGGGCGATCCGTCGCGCCGCGTGCCGGCGTGCACCGCCTGCCACGGGCCGTCGATGGCGGGTCGCCAGCCGGCGATCCCTGGCCTCTTGGGATTGCCGCGCGACTACCTCGTCGGGCAGCTCGGCGCCTGGCGCAACGGACTGCGGCGCGCGCACGCACCGGACTGCATGGCCGACGTGGCCCGGGCGCTGTCGGCCGACGACGTCGCCGTGGTCGCGAGCTGGCTCGCGGCACGACCGGCGGGTGCGCATCCGGAGCCGCCGTCATCGGCGCCGCTCCCGGTGGCTTGCGGAGGCCTCGCGCCATGAGCGGGCCGGAACACGCATCGGGGGCGGCGCCCCGCGACGCCGGCACGTGGCCGGCGCAGGACCCGGCGCGGCCGATGAAGACCTTCCTGCGCGGACTGCTCGGCCTGGCGATCGCGCTGCCCGTGATGGCGCTGCTGTTGATCGCGGGTGCCTGGGGACGGGAGCTCTGGCTGTCCGGCCGTCCGGCCCTGTCCGGCGCCGAGGACACCAACCCCGCGCTGATCGCGCGCGGCGCCTACCTGGCGCGCATCGCCAACTGCGCCGGCTGCCACAGTCCGCGCGGCGGCGCGCCGCTGGCGGGCGGGCTGCCGCTGGGCACGCCCTTCGGCACGCTGTTCAGCAGCAACCTCACGCCCGATCCGGAAACCGGCCTGGGTCGCTGGTCCGCCGACGACTTCTGGCGCGCGATGCACCACGGCCGCAGCCGCGATGGACGGCTGCTCTATCCGGCCTTTCCGTACACCAGCTACACGGCGATGTCGCGCGAGGATGCCGATGCGATCTTCGCGTGGCTGCGCCAGCAGCCGGCGGTCCGGCAGGCCGCGCCGGCCCACCAGCTCGGCTGGCCCTATCGCTGGCAGACCGCGCTGGCGGTGTGGCGCCTGATGTACTTCACGCCCGGCGATGCGCCGTCGCAGGACGAGCCCGGCGCCGATCGCGGCGCGTCGCGCGGGGAGGGCCCCCAGGCGGTGATCGCGCGCGGCCGCTATCTGGTCCAGGCGGTGGGTCATTGCGCCGAATGCCATGCGCCGCGCAACCGGCTGGGCGCGCTGCGGGACGCGACGGGGCTGCGCGGCGGCTGGGTCGGCGTGCAGGGCTGGACGGCGCCGTCGCTGGCGAATCCGCGGGCCGCGGGCGTGCAGGACTGGTCCGAGGACGAGGTGGCGCACTGGCTGCGCGCCGGCTGGTCGCCGCGCGGCGCGGCGCTGGGGCCGATGGCCGATGTCGTCGCCGAGAGCCTGCAGCATCTGAGCGAAGCGGACGCGCGCGCGATCGCCGTCTACCTGCGCGGCCTGCCCCGCGAGGCGACCACGCCGGCCGAATTCAAGCCGGCGCCGCCGGCGCAGCTGGACCTCGGCCGCCAGGTCTATGCGAAGCACTGCGCCGATTGCCACGGCGACCAGGGCCAGGGACGGCGCATCGACGGCCAGCCTGCCTATCCGCCGCTGGCCGGCAACCGCGCCGTCACGCTCGACGCGCCGCAGAACCTGCTGCAGACGCTGGCCGACGGCGGCTACGCGCCGACCACCGCCGCCCACCCCCGGCCCTACGGCATGCCGCCGTGGCGGCAGGTGCTGAGCGAGGAGGAGATGGCCGCGGTCGCGACGGTCATCCGTCAGAGCTGGGGCAACCAGGCGCCGGCGGTGACGGCGCAGGACGTGCTGCGCTTGAGATGATTCACGGCCCCCGAGGGGCTGCTCTCCGAGCGGGCTGAACGGGCGCCTTTCGCCTGGGCGAGCCACCCTGACTGACCGCAAGACTGCGCAGCAGCATCGACATGCCTTCTTCCAGGTCCTCCTGGAATCGATACCGCAGTGGCGCCAGTTCCTCGCGTGCGATGACCGCCGCGGCGACTTCCCCCTGGACAGCCAGTGGCCACAGACCGATCAGCAGCGGCAGTGCGAGGTGGATGAACCTGTCGAACGTCGCGGCCGAAATGCTTGGCACGCTGACATGGAAAGCCATCGCAGTTTCTTGACGCACCGCCAGCAGGCCGTGCTTGAACTGGACCATGCGTTCGAAGGAGACGTTGCGCTCGAGGATGGACGGGAAGATGCTGGTGAGCCGGCACAGCAGCGGACGTGCCACGAAGGTCGACGAGAACACCCCGGCGATGTGTTCGATGGTCCCTTTGCGCTTGCCGCCGCGGTTGAGCGCCTGGACCAGTTCGCCCTGCCAGGCCATGAACTCCTCGACCAGGACATCGAGCAGGACGGCTTCGCTGCTCTCGAAGTAGCGGTAGACATTGGACTTGGTCATGCCGGCCTTGCGGGCCAGCTCATTGATGCCCAGGGCGTGCACGTCCGGGATCTCCAGCAGCAGGGACTTTGCTGTGTCGAGCAGCTGACGCCGGCGCTCCTCCTTTTGCTCAGGAGATCGCGCGCGTAAATAAGGTGGTGGCGGCTTCATCCCTGTATCTTAGAAACAACACAAGAGACTGCCGGTCTGCTAAACTGAGGACCATCGGTCTCTTATTTGCTCGACGACGAGCGACGCAGGGGTTTGGCCATGGTTACGCGAAGAACTGTGTTGCTCGGCAGTGCCGGCTTGGCGGGCGCGCTGGGGGCGCTGATGGTGGGCTGGACGGCGATGCCGCCCAGGCCGCGCCTGGTCACGTCCGATCCGCTGCCGACCGGCCCGGGACAGTCGGCGCTGAACGGTTGGGTCAAGATCGGAGCGGACAACACGGTCGGCATCGTGATGTGCAAGGCCGAGATGGGGCAGGGCATCTACACCGGTCTGGCGATGGTGCTGGCGGAGGAACTTGATGCCGATTGGGCGCAGGTTCGCGTTGAACAGGCGCCCATCGACAAGATCTATCAGAACGTCGCTGGAATCGTCGAAAGCCTGCCCTTCCACCCCGATGACCATGGCACGCTGAAGGCCATCGCCGAGCGGATCACCGGCAAGGCGATGCGCGAGTTCGGTCTGATGCTCACGGGGACTTCCTCCAGCATGAGGGATCTCTGGTTGCCGATGCGCCAAGCCGGCGCGTCAGCGCGAGCGATGCTGTTGGCCGCCGCGTCCCAGGAATGGGGAGTGAAGGCGAGGGAATGCCGCGTTGAGGCAGGCCGCGTGATGCACCCGTCCGGCAGGAGCGCATCCTTCGGAGAATTGGCGGCCGCAGCGGCGAGCCAGCCATTGCCCGATGCCGTTGTGCTGAAGGATCCCAAGACCTTCAAGTTGATTGGCAAACCGCGTAAACGCCTCGAAGCCGCGTCGAAGATGGACGGCAGCGCACGCTTTGGCATCGACGTGCTGCAGCCCGGCATGCAATACGCCAGCGTGGAAATGTGCCCGACCCTGGGCGGTCGCGTCGCCAGCTTCGACGCCACCGACGCGCAGAAGTTGCCTGGTGTGAGGAAGGTGCTTGCGCTGCCGCCGCTCTACGGCAGCACCGGTGGCGTCGCGGTGATTGCCGACACGCCCTACCACGCGATGCGCGCCGTCAAGGCGGTGCGCGTCGAGTGGGACGATGGGGTGGCGGCGAACTTGTCCTCCGATGAGATCTATCAGCGTCTGGCGCAATCGCTGGACACAGACGAAGGCTTCCACTTCTACAAGCATGGTGACGTCGATGCCGCGCTCAAGAGCGCCGTGAAGACCGTCAAGGCCGAGTACCGCGCGCCATATCTGGCCCACACGACGATGGAGCCGATGAACTGCACTGTCCAGTTCAAGGAGGGGCGCGCCACCGTATGGGCCGCTACGCAGGTTCCCGACATGGCGCGTCGCTCCGTGGCCAAGGTTCTGGGCCTCGCGGTCGAACAGGTCGACGTGCAGACGCAGCTGCTTGGTGGCGGTTTCGGCCGGCGCTGTGAAGTCGACGTCATCGCCCAGGCGGCGGCCATCGCCCGCGAGTCGGGCGGAGCGCCGGTCCAGGTGATCTGGTCGCGCGAGCAGGACACGACGCATGACTTCTACCGTCCGGCATGCGTCTCGCGTTTCCAGGCCGGGCTTGACGCCTCCGGCCAGTTGCTGGGCTGGCTGAACACCTCGGCCGGTCAGGCCATCATGCCGCAGGTCATCGAGCGCATGCTCGGCTTGCGCGCCGCCGTGCCCGACCGGACCACCTCGGAAGGCGCCTTCGACCAGCCCTACGAGTGGCCCTCGGCACGCATCGGCCACGAGGCCGTGGAGTTGCCCGTGCCGGTCGGCTTCTGGCGCTCCGTCGGGCATTCGCACCACGCCTTCTTCAAGGAGAGCTTCCTCGATGAAGTGGCCCACGCCGCCGGGCGCGATCCAGTGGCCTTCCGCGCCGCGCTGCTGGCCAGGCATCCTCGGCACTTGAAGGTGCTGCAGCGCGCTGCCGAGTTGTCGGGCTGGGGCCAGCCCCTGCCTGCGGCCGCCGATGGCACCCAGCGTGCCCGTGGCGTGGCCCTGCATCAGTCTTTCGGCTCCATCGTGGCGCAGGTGGCGGAGGTGTCGGTGTCCCCCGACAAGCGCATCCGCGTCCACCGTGTGACCTGCGTGATCGACTGCGGCCTCGCCATCAACCCGAACCTGGTGCGCCAACAGATGGAAAGCGGCATCGTCTACGGCTTGTCGGCCGCGTTGAACGATGAGGTGCGCATCGAGAAGGGGCAGGTCCAGCAGACCAACTTCCACAACAACCCCGTGCTGCGCTTCGATGAATGTCCGGTGATCGACACCGAAGTCATCGCCAGCGACGAAAACCCCGAAGGCGTCGGCGAACCCGGTACGCCGCCGGTCGCCCCGGCCGTGGCGAACGCCCTGTTCACCCTCACCGGCCAGCGGCTGCGCCGCCTGCCACTGAAGCTGGCTTGACCCGGAGAAGTCTCATGACCCCGTTGACGATCAATCGCAAGCCTGTGGAAGTGCTGGCCGAGCCCGACACACCGCTGTTGTGGGTGTTGCGTGGCGAGCTGCAGCTGACCGGCACCAAGTTCGGTTGCGGCATGGCGCTGTGCGGCGCATGCACCGTGCACATCGATGGCGAGCCGACGCGCTCCTGCGTCACGCCGATCTCGGCGGTCGGCCTGCGCGAGGTGACCACCATCGAAGGGCTGTCCGGGCCGCAGGTGGCCACGCTGAAGGCGGCGTGGACCGATGTCGACGTGGTGCAGTGCGGCTACTGCCAGAGCGGGCAACTGATGGCCGCGGCTGCGCTGCTGAGGCAGAACCCCAAGCCGACCGATGCGGACATCGACGCCGCCATGGCCGGCAACATCTGCCGCTGCGGTACCTACCCGCGCATCCGTGCGGCCATCCATCAAGCGGCCGCGATGGCCGCAGCGTGAGCGGACCGGCACCCACGGCCACCTTCGGGAGAGAGCATGTCGACATTCCCACCCACCCGCGGCTTCGGCGTGGGCCGCATGAAAACCGCCGGGATGCTCGTCGCCGGCGGCTGGCTGCTGGTGGCCGGCTGGGTTCAGGCACAGCCCGCCGCCGCCAGTGCGCCGGCCACCACCTTGCGCTCGCCGTCGCAGTTCTCGAGCATCGCGGATGACAAGGCACGGTCGCAGGCCCTGTTTGTCGAAGCGGGCAAGGTGATCCAGCATCCCCGCTGTCTGAACTGCCATCCGAATGGCAACCGCCCACTGCAGGGCGACGGCATGCAGCTGCACCAGCCGTTGGTCTTGCGCGGCAAGGACGGTTTCGGCACCACGGCGATGCGTTGCGCCAGCTGCCACGGCGCCCAGAACTTCCAAGCGACGCGGAGTTTCAGCGTGCCGGGCAACGAGCATTGGCACCTGGCGCCGCTCGAGATGGCCTGGCACGGCCGTGCCCTCGGCGAGATCTGCAAGCAGCTGAAAGACCGATCACGCAACGGTGGCAAGACGATGGACCAGATCATCGACCACATGGCGCGCGATGAGTTGGTCGGCTGGGCCTGGTCTCCCGGTGCCGGCCGCGCGCCGGCGCCGGGCACCCAGAAGGAATTCACCGATCTGATCAAAGCCTGGGCGGACAGCGGCGCGCACTGTCCAACATAGCGTGCCTGTGGCGGGGTTCGGGCTCCGCGCGGCGGGCGCGGCATATGGGGACGGGCCACCCTCGATTTCAAGATCTTGAAGCGCGACCGGGCGCTCCTAGTTGGGGAGTCATGGCGGACACCCCGCCGCGACCCATCCGCAGGAAGCCAAGGAGCCCCGCATGTACCGTCAACTGTTTGCCCGTGAACTGTTCAACGACCTGGACCGCTTCCAGCGCGAGATGAGCAGCCTGTTCGAAGCCACTGCCGGCCGTGGCGTCGCGCGCGGGGGTTATCCGGCCCTCAACGTGGGCCTGTCGCCGGAGGCGGTGGAGGTCTATGCCTTCGCCCCCGGCCTGGACCCGGCCACGATCGGCGTGGACCTGGACCGCGGCGTGCTGAGCCTGTCCGGCGAGCGCGTGTCGCCGCTGGCCGCCAAGCCGTCCGCGACCGAGGGCGACGGCGAGACCGCGGCCCAACCAGCCGCGTCGGCCGGCAAGACCATCGTCCACCAGCGCGAGCGCTTCGCCGGCAAGTTCCGCCGCGTCGTCAGCCTGCCCGATGACATCGATCCGGAGCAGGTGACCGCGTCCTACAAGGACGGCGTGCTGCGCGTCAGCGTCAAGCGCCGTCCCGCGCCGCAGCCCCGCCGCATCGACATCCACTGATCCACGCCCGCCGCGATCAAGTCCCCGGAACCCGAGACGAAAGCATTTCATGAGCACGACCGCCGTTCACACCCCCGCCACCGACACCGCCAGCGTGTCGGCTTCGACCGCCACCGCCACCGCCGCCTCGACGCAGGCCGCGCGCCGACGCGACGACTACGCGATCCAGCCCGCCGTCGACGTGATCGAGGACGCGCAAGGCCTGACGCTGTTCGCCGACCTGCCCGGCGTGCCGCGCGAGCAGCTGCAGTTGCGCGTCGACCAGGACCGCCTGGTCATCGAGGCCGAGATGCAGCTGGACCTGCCCGCCGGACTGGCCGCCGGCCATGTCGAGGTGTCGCGCCAGTTCTATCGCCGCGCGTTCACGCTGAGCAAGGAACTCGACGCCGACCAGATCAGCGCCGAACTGAATCACGGCGTGCTGCGGGTGCGCATCCCCAAGGCAGCGCACGCGCAGCCGCGCAAGATCGACGTCAAGCTGAGCTGATCTCGCCGGGCGCGCCGGCCTGCCTCGGGCCGGCCGCGATCGTCGACATGACACGGGCTCCCAGTCGGGAGCCCGTGTCGCGTCCGGGGCCCCGACCTCTGTCGGTTTGGATCGGACGCCGCGCGACGTGTGCGGCGCGTTCTCAGAACCGGTACAGCCGACGCGCGTTGCCGGCCCGCAGCGCATCGAGCGTCCCGCTCGTTCCCACCGCGTCCTCGAGCCATGCGGGCGAGGTCGACGCGTCCCGCGCCTGCTCGTGCGCGGTGCAGGGCCAGTCGCTGCCCCACATCAGGCGCCCCGGGCCGATCAGGTCCCGCCAGCGGGACAGCAGCGCCGTCGCCTCGCAGCCGGCCGCCAGGCGATAGGGCGCGCTGAGCTTCACATGCAGCCGATCCCGCTGGGCGGGTGCCAAGGCCTTGAGCTCCGACGCCGCCGCGGGCTTGCCGAAGTGGTCCGCGACGACGGTCAGCGCCTGCGGTATCCGGGCCAGGACTTCCGCCAGCCGGCCGTGGTCCGTGTGGACCTGCACATGCCAGTCCAGCGCCTGGAGGCGCTCGAACAGCGGATGCCATTCCGCGCCCAGCCGGTGATCGCCGCCCACGAGATTGAGCCGCACGCCGCGCACGCCCAGCGTCTGCATGCGCTCAAGTTCAGCCATGGCGATGTCTGGCGCGACCACGACCACGCCGCGCAGTCGTCCGGCCTGCTCCGCCAGCAGCCGCAGCAGGTGGGTGTTGTCGGTGCCCAGGAAGCTTGGCTGCACGAGCACGCCCTGCGTGACGCTATGAGGCACCGTCGCCGCGACCCAGGCCTCCAGCGGCGCCGCGTAGGCCGGCACATACCGCGCGCCGGGCGCGCCCGTGCTGGTCAGCGGGAAGGCGTGGAAATGGGCGTCGACCACGCCCGCGCCGGGCGCGGGCTTGACGTCGGAAGGGGGCGTCGGCATCATGCGCGGATTCTAGTCCTATAGAGGACTATAGGAAAACCACCTTGGACACAGGACTTCCGAACGCGGCCGGCGTGAGCCGGTATGCCCAGCTCGCGCAGGAGCTGCGCCAGCGCATCGTCGGTGGGGAATGGGCTGCCGGCGCGGCCATTCCCGCCGAGACCGAACTGGCGGAACGCTTCGGCGTGGCGCTGGGCACGGTGCGTCAGGCCGTGGCCATGCTTGCCGCCGAAGGCATCGTCCAGCGCGTGCATGGCAAGGGGACCTTCGTCACGCAGGGGCTGAACGGCCCGTCGCTGCTGCGCTTCTTCCGCTTCCGCGGGCCGACGGACGAGCCGCCGACGGCTCGCGTCCATCGCTGCCAGACGGTGCGGCTGCGCGCGGCCGAAGCGCTGGCCCTGGGCCAGCAGACCGGCGACGCGGCGCTGCGGGTGCAGCGGGTCCGGCTGCTGGCGGGGCGGCCGGTGCTGGCCGAGGACCTGCTGCTGCCGCTGGCCCGCTTCGAGGCGCTGCGCGCGCTCCCGACCCGCGAGTGGGAGGACCTGCTTTATCCGATGCTGGCTCGGCTCTGCGGCGTGACCGTGGCGCGGGCCAATGACGAGCTGAGCTTCGGGCACCTGGACGCGGCCACCGCCGCGCTGCTGGACCTGCCCGAGGGCGCGCCCGCGATCCGGGTCGACCGGCAGGCCTTCGACCTGGGCGGCCATTGCATCGAGCTGCGCACCACCTGGGGCGACGCGACCGCCTTCCACTACAGCGCCGAGATGCGCTGATCGCTTTATCAGGAGACCACGATGATCGGACGACGCCCTGCCGTGATGACGGCACTTGCCCTGGCCTGCGGCCTGTCGACGGGTGCCTGGGCGCAAGCCTGGCCCAGCAAGCCGGTGACCTTGATGGTCAGCTACCCGCCGGGCGGCGGCGCCGACCTGATCGCACGGCTGATCGCGCCCAAGCTGGGCGAGGCGCTCGGCCAGACCGTCATCATCGAGAACCGCCCCGGCGGCAGCGGCCAGATCGCCGCCGGCGCCGTGGCGCGCGCGCCGGCCGACGGCTACACGCTGCTGTTCGACGCCTCGTCCTACGCGGTCACGCCGACGCTGTTCCCGAACTCGCCCTACAAGCAGGGCAAGGCCTTCAAGACGGTCGCGGTCACGGCGCTGTTCCCCAACGTGGTCCTGGTCAACGCCCAGTTCCCCGCGAAGACGGCCGCTGAGCTGGTCGCCGCGGCCAGGGTGAAGACCGACCAGGTGGCCTTCGCGTCGTCGGGCAACGGCTCGGCGCAGCACATCGCCGGCGTGCTGTTCGAGCAGGCCGCGAAGGTCGAGATGATGCATGTGCCCTACAAGGGCGGCGGTCCGGCGCTGACCGATGTCATCGGCGGCCAGGTGCCGGTGTTCTTCGGCAACGTGGCCTCGACGCTGCAGTACGTGAAGCAGGGCAAGCTGCGCCCGCTGGCGGTGAGCGGCCGCCAGCGCTCGGCGGCGCTGCCCGAGGTGCCCACCGGCGCCGAGGCCGGCCTGCCCGGCTTCGAGATGTACGAGTGGAACGGCCTGTTCGCGCCGGCGGGGACGCCGGCACCGGTGGTCGAGCGCCTGTCGCGGGCCGTCCAGCAGGCGCTGGCCGCGCCGGAAGTGAAGGCCCGGATCGTGGAACTGGGCGGCGAGCCCTTCGCCGGCGGCGTCGCCGAGTCCGGCAAGTTCGTCGAGGCCGAGCTCAAGCGGATGTCGACCCTCATCAAGGAGCGGCACATCACGGTGGAGTGATCACGGTGGCGTGATCGCCGCGGCGTGATCGCCCGCGCGGCGTCGCCGGGCGATCAGTTCAGCCGCGACACCGGCATCTCCGCCTCGGGCGGCGTCGCCATCGCGGCGAACGCCGCCTCCGCGGCCTGGCCCGCGCGCGCCGCGTCGTCCAGGCTGACCTGCATGCGGCGCCGCATCCACGGCCGGATGTCCTCCAGCGGGCCGACGTCCGGCAGCAGGCTCCAGTCCTGCAGCGCCTGCACCGCGTGCGGCACCGGCTCCTGGCCGGCCAGCGCGCGCTGCAGCTTCGCGGCCGCGGCCGGCATCTCGGCCATCAGGTCGCCGTCCAGCTCCTTGCCGCGCCGCATCAGGCTCTGCCGCATCATCGACAGGTGGGCCATCAGGCGGTAGCCGTGGTCCAGCACCGCATTGAGTTCGTCCTGCGGCGGCCGCACCCGGCGCGGTTCCGCCGCGCTGCGCTGCAGGGCCGCGGACAGCGCCGCCAGCGCGTCATAGGCCTGGCGCCGCGCCATGCGCTGGGTGAGCGCGCCCGCGGGCGTCATCGCCGCGGTCATCGCCTGCAGCGCGTACTGCTGCAGCGCGTGCTGCGCCCGCTTCAGCGCGCGCGGCAGGTTGCGCCGCTCCCAGGCCGGCAGCACGTAGCTGAAGGCCCAGGCCAGGACCGCGCCCAGCACCGTGTCGGCCAGCCGCTCCGAGACCGCGATCCCGTGCGACGGATCGGCCAGGTGCGACTGCAGCAGGGCCAGCATCGTCGCGGCGATGGCGGTGACCAGGTAGCGGCGGGTGACGAACGCATGCGCGATGCCGACCGCCACCTGCAGCACGACGATCCACAGCGTCTGGCTGGGGATCAGCGACAGCGCCAGCATCAGCCCGCAACCGATCGCCGTGCCCAGCACCCGCAGGTTGCGGCGCTCCAGCGTCTGGTCCAGGCTGCCGCGCAGCACGACGGCCACCGACAGCACCAGCCAGTGCGGATGGGAGGCCCAGGGCAGCGCCAGCGCGATGAAGTAGGCCGAGGCCAGCGCCAGCGTGCTGCGCAGCGCGTGCCGCAGCACCGGTGAGTCCAGGTGCAGCTGCGCCCGCAGCAGGCCCATGGGCCAGCCGACCGGCGTGACGAACTGGCGCAGCGTGCCGGCGTCCAGCGCCAGCGGGGGCACCGGCTGGGCGAGGTCGAGCGCGCGGCCCATCGCCAGCACCTCGCCGTCCAGGTGCGAGAGCCGGTCCTGCAGCACCAGCTGCAATCGGGTGCGCGGATCCTGCGGCGGCAGCTCCGGCCAGCGTGTCGGCCGCACCGTGTTCATCGCGGGGGCGCGCTCGTCGAGCAGCGCATCGCGGTACTCGTCCAGCAGCACGCCCAGCGCCTTGAGCCGGCCCACCAGCGCCGCGCGCATCTGCTGCCCGACCGGGTCCTCGCCCAGCAGTTCCAGGTCGAGCCGGCTGGCCAGCATCAGGTCGCGCAGCTCCACCACGTGCAGCAGCACGGCGGCGCTGCGCGGATCGGTGCGGGCGCGCGGGAACACCTGGTCGCGCGCGGTCTGCAGCAGCTCGGCGAGCTGGGCCTCGTTGCCCAGCCAGTCGCGCATCGCATGGGCCGCGCCGCCGCTGCCCAGCAGCTCGGCGCGAGCGGTCAGCAGCTGGGCCAGGCCGTGCAGCGCCTCGGCCAGCGCGAGGCGATGGAAGCGCCGCTGCAGCAGCGCGCTGGTCAGCACGCTCCACAGCAGGTAGAGCGCGATGCCGGCCGCGCCGCTGGCCAGCACCACCGGCAGCGGCTGCGGCGGCCAGGCCAGCGCGAAGACCATGGCCAGGATGGGTGCGAACGAGACCGGGCCCGCGCGCGGGCCCCAGCTCAGCAGCAAGGCGCTGCCGAAGGCGAGCGCGGCCACCAGCACGCCCATCGCGATGCGGTAGGGATGCAGCACCGCGACCAGCCCGACCGCCAGCAGCGACATCGCGCCGGCGGTGAGCACCCGGTTGCGGTTGCGCCGGACGGTGCCCGGCAGATCGGCCAGGCTGGCACAGATGGCGCAGGCCATCGCCAGCTGCGAGGCGACGTGCGACAGCGCGGCGGGCGCCGCGTGCGACACGATCGCCTGCACCAGCATCACCCCCAGGGCGACGCTGAGGCCGTTCCACCAGTGCGCCGGCCAGTGACGCCAGCGACCGGCCGCCATCAGGCTTCCCGGACGCGCTGGTTCAGGTGGGCCAGGGCTTCCTCGACCTGGTCGACCAGCACCAGGCACAGGTCGCCCGGCTGCAGGCGTTCCAGCGCGCGGTCGATCGCGACGAACTCGCCGCGGATCTCCTCGATGTGCTTCGTCCGGGTCGCGCCCTTGAGGCCTTCCTGCAGCAGCGCCAGGACCTCGCCGTCCTCGCGCCCGCGCTGGCAGGCGTCCTGGAACAGGATGGCCTCGTCGAAGGCCTCGCCCAGGATCTGCGTCTGGATGCGGATGTCCTCGTCGCGGCGGTCGCCGGCGCCCGAGATCACCACCGAGCGCTTGTTGGCCGGCAGCGCCTGCACCGCCTGCACCAGCGCGCGCATCGCGTCGCCGTTGTGGCCGTAGTCGGCGATGACGGTCGCGCCGCGGTAGTCCATCACATTGAAGCGGCCCGGCACGCTGTCCGGGTCGCTCATGAAGCTGGCCAGCCCGCGCCGGATCGTGTCCCAGTCCAGGCCCACGCCCCAGGCCGCCGCCACCGAGGCCATCGCGTTCTCGTTCTGGAACGGGATCGCGCCGCCGCGGGTGAAGGGGATGTCGCGCAGCGGGATGGACTCGCGCCACGCGCCCTGCGCCGCGACCAGCGCGTCGCCGTCGATGTAGACGCAGCGCTTGCCCTGCGCGCGGTGGGTCGCCATCAGCGGATGGTGACGGTCGCTGGCGAAGAAGATCACCTGGCCCGGGCAGACCTCGGCCATCTTGGCCACGACCGGGTCGGCGGCGTTGAGCACCGCATAACCGTTGTCGGCCACGTTCTGCACGATCACGCGCTTGACCAGCGCCAGTTCCTCGACGGTGTTGAGGAAGTTCATGCCCAGGTGGTCGCCTTCGCCCAGGTTGGTCACCACCGCCACCTGGCAGCGGTCGAAGCCCAGGCCCTCGCGCAGCACGCCGCCGCGCGCGGTCTCGAAGACCGCCGCCTCGACGTCCGGATGCATCAGCACGTTGCGGGCGCTCTTCGGGCCGGAGCAGTCGCCGCTGTCGGTCTGGCGGCCGTCGACGTAGACGCCGTCGGTGTTGGTCATGCCCACGCGCAGGCCCTGCGTCGCGAACATGTGCGCCACCAGGCGCGAGGTCGTCGTCTTGCCGTTGGTGCCTGTGACCGCGACGATGGGGATGCGGCCGTCCTCGTTCGCGCTGCCGCGGTTGCCCGGGCCGTAGATGCTCGAGATGATGGCCTCGCCGACGTCGCGGCCCTTGCCGTAGGACGGGCTCAGGTGCATGCGCAGCCCCGGCGCGGCGTTGACCTCGACGATGCCGCCGCTCTGCTCCTCGAGCGGCTTGTGCACGCTCTCGGCCACCACGTCGACGCCGCAGACATGCAGGCCGACGACCGTGGCCGCCGCGATCGCGCGCGCCGCGACCTCGGGATGCACGTCATCGGTCACGTCGGTGGCGGTGCCGCCGGTGGACAGGTTGGCGTTGTTGCGCAGGATCACGCGGCGGCCCTTGTCGGGCACCGACTCCGGCGTCAGCCCCTGCAGGTCCAGGCGCGCGATGGCGATGTCGTCCAGGCGGATCTTCGTCAGCGAGGTCGCATGGCCGTCGCCGCGGCGCGGGTCCTCGTTGACCTTGTCGACCAACTGGCGCACCGTGTGCACGCCGTCGCCGATCACGTTGGGCGGATCGCGGCGGGCCGCGGCCACCAGCTTGTCGCCGACCACCAGCAGGCGGTAGTCGCTGCCGGGCAGGAACTTCTCGACCATCACCGTGCCGATCTCGTCGGCCGCCTTGTAGGCCATCTCCAGATGCTCGCGGGTGGCGACGTTCACCGTCACGCCCTTGCCCTGGTTGCCGTCCAGCGGCTTGACCACGACCGGCAGGCCGATCTCCTGCGCCAGCTCCCAGGCTTCGTCGACCGAGTTCACCGGCGCGCCGATCGGCACCGGCACGCCGGCCGACTGCAGCAGGCGCTTGGACAGGTCCTTGTCCTGCGCGATCGATTCCGACACCGCGCTGGTGGCGTCGACCTCCGCCGCCCAGATGCGGCGCTGCTTGACGCCCCAGCCCAGCTGCACCAGCGAGCCCTGCGTCAGGCGACGGAACGGGATGCCGCGCTTGCAGGCGGCGTCGACGATGGAGCCGGTCGAGGGGCCGAGGCGGATGTCCTCGTCGGTCTCGCGCAGCGCCTTGATGGCGGCGTCGGCGTCGAAGGCGCCACCGGACTGGGCCGCGGCGATCAGCTCGACGGCCTTGTCGAAGGCCATGCGGCCGACGTCTTCCTCGCTGTACTCGACGACGACCTGGTAGGTGCCCGGCTCGGACGTGGTGTGGGTGTGGCTGAAGGTCACCGGGCAGCCGGCCTGGGCCTGCAGCGCGAGCGCCGCCTGCTCCAGCACATGGGCCAGCGTGATGGGCGACTTGGCGCTGCTGGCCGGCCGCAGCGGGCCGATGCCGGGGAAGCGCTCGCGCAGGCGGGCCTCGAAGCCGGCCATGTCGGCGAGCGCGCGCTCGGTCTCGCTGCAGTGCACGACCGCCTCGATGGCGGTGTGGCGGCTCCACATGTTGGGGCCGCGGAGGGCGCGGGTGCGGGAGACTTCCATCTGTCGTCTTTCGGTTCGACTGTTCTTTGAAGGGGCGATCGGAACGGCGGCCGCGCGCTTACTGCGGCAGGTCCGGCACGAAGGTGTCCAGGCCGGCGGAGATCAGCTCGGGCGAGATGCCCATCGCCCACGCGGTGGCGACGGCGGCCAGCACGGAGTCGGTGCCGATCTCCTGCCCGGCCGCGCGGAAGCGGGCCTGCAGCGAGTCGACATTGGCGCCCGAGGTTTCCGCCGTGCCCTGCGCCAGCATCGCGGCGCCGCCGCGCAGGAACACGCCGCGGCCTTCCCGCGCGCGGTGCGCGGACAGCGCCTCGTTGGCGGCGTCCAGGGCGTAGAAGATGACCTCGCCGTCGGAGAGCTCCGCCATCTCGGCCACCTTGGCCTCGTCGGCGTTGAGCACGGCGACGCCGTCGGACAGCACCACGTCGACCTGCGTGCGCAAGACCTTGAAGAGCTGGTCCTCGGTCTGGATGTCGTGCTGGTCGAGCTCGGGCACGCGACCCATGTCGGTGACGACGCCGACCTGGCAGCGGTCGTAGGCAAGGCCGTCGCCCAGGATGGTGCCGGCGCCGTTCTCCACGACGATCGCGTCGACCGCGCGGTTCATCAGCAGGCGGTGGCTGGCGGCCCAGGTCGCGCTGGGCTTGCGCTCGACGCGGCGGGTGCCCAGGAACAGGCCGGCGCCGCAGGCCAGGCCGACGTGGCGGCCGTTCAGGTGCAGCAGCCAGCCGACCAGGCGCGCGATCTGCGCCGTGCCGCGCGAGCCGGCCACGCCCACGATCGGGATGCGGCCGTTCTCGTCCTCGGCGAACAGGTGGTCGATGATGGCCTGGCCCACCGGCTGGGGCATGCCCTCGGCCGGCTTCAGGTGCATCAGCAGGCCGGGGCCGGCGTTGACTTCGACGATGGCGCCGCCGGTCTCGGACAGCGGCCGGGAGATGTCGCTGCAGACCAGGTCCACGCCGGCGATGTCCAGGCCAACGGTGCGCACCGCCAGCGAGACCGCATGGGCGACCTCGGGGTGGATCTGCGCGGTGCAGTCGATCGCGACGTTGCCGTTGCGCTGGATCAGCACGCGCCGGCCGGCCTCGGGCACGCCGTCGCCAGACAGGCCCTGGCGCTGCAGGTCCAGCAGCACGACCGGGTCGTCGCGGATGTCGATGCGGTTGAGCGGGAAGTCCTCGGTCGTGCCGCGGCGCGGATCGGTGTTGATCTGCAGGTCGATCAGCTCGACGACGCTGTGCGTGCCGTCGCCGGTGATCCAGGCTTCCTCGCCGCGCGCGGCGGCGACCACCTGGCCGCCGACCACCAGCAGGCGGTGCTCCATGCCGGGGATGTAGCTCTCGACCAGCACTTCCGAGCCTTCTTTGTCGGCCAGGTGGAAGGCGGCCTCGACATCGGCCTGGTGGCGCAGGTCCAGCGTGACGCCGCGGCCGTGGTTGCCGTCCGAGGGCTTGACGACGACCGGCAGGCCCAGGTCCTGGGCGACGTCCCAGGCCTCGGCGGCGGTCTTGACCGCCTGGCCGGCGGGCACCGGCACGCCGACCGACTTCAGCAGTTCCTTGGTCAGGTCCTTGTCGCGCGCGATGCCCTCGGCGATCGCGCTGGTCATGTCGGTCTCGGCCGTCCAGATGCGGCGCTGGCGCGCGCCGTAGCCGAGCTGGACCAGGTTGCCGTCGTTCAGGCGGATGTGGGGGATGCGGCGATCGGTCGCGGCGGCCACGATGGCGGCGGTGGAGGGACCGAGGTAGCAGTCGTCGAGCTTGTCGCGGATCGCTTCGACGGCGGCGCCGACGTCGAAGTCGTCGCCGTTGATGGTGGCCATCAGCAGCGCATGGCCCTGCTCCAGCGCGCAGCGGGCGACCTGCTCGTCGCGGGCGCGGAAGACCATGCGATAGACGCCATGCTGCGAGGTGGAGCGGGTCTGGCCGAAGCCGGTGGGCATGCCCGCCAGGTTCAGCAGCTCGATGACGACGTGCTCCAGCACATGGCCCATCCAGGTGCCTTCGGTCAGGCGCTGCAGGAAGCCGCCGCGCTCGCCCACGCCGCAGTGGTGCTCTTCCAGCGCCGGCAGCCGCTTGCACAGGCGCTCGGTGAAGCCGGGGATCAGGTTCGAGGGATGTTCCTCCAGGCCACCCAGGTCCAACCAGGTTTCCAGCACCGGACGGTAGGTCCACATGTTGGGGCCGCGCAGGTAGTTGATGCGCAGGAGCTTGATGTCGTCGTGTCGGCTCATGAGGGGTGGGAACGTGGAAGGGGGCCGCCCGGCGGACCACCGGAGAGGAATGCGAAGCACAATTGTGCGCTTAAGCGAAAATCCCGCGAAAAATGCCGCATCCGGGTTGGTCCGGGTCTTGCCCTGACCAGGGAAGCGGCGAAGAACGTCCGGTTTCGAAGATCGCAGAACAACACAAATGCAGCATCAACATCCTGTCGCGTCGGCCAGTGCCGGCGGCGTTTCGCTCGCCGAGGCCTTCGCGTCACGCCTGCGGCGTGGCGAGAACGTCCGGGCCACGCTGGAGGTTGACCTCGATGCGCGATTGCGCTTTGCCCGGGGCGGTCTGCAACTCACCGATCAACGGTTGCTGTCGCTGGAGCCCTCCGAGGACGGCGCCGGCGCGCTGGTCGAGCGCGAATGGCCGCTGACGCCGGCGCTGCGCCTGGCGTTGTCGGACCATGCCGGGCTGGGCCTGCTGGAACTGGTCGACGAGCGCGGCCGGCTGGCCCAGTGGCGCTTCACGATGAAGGTCAACCTGCAGGCCCAGCGCTTCCAGGACGCCTTCAACCGCCGCGATGAACCGGCGCTGACCCAGGACGCCGAACCTGAGCTCTGCCCGAGCTGCCAGGCCGTGCTGCCCGAGGACAGCGAGGAATGCCCCTCCTGCGCGCGGGAGCTGCACACGCCGCCCTCGACCTGGGTACTGCTGCGGCTGTGGCGCTTCGCCCGGCCCTATCGCGGCCAGCTGCTGCTGGGCTTCCTGCTGATGCTGGGCGCCACCGGCGCGACGCTGGTGTCGCCCTACCTGACCATGCCGCTGATGGACGACGTGCTGATCCCGTTCCAGCAGGGCCGCCAGATCGACACCGGGCTGGTGGCGCTCTACCTGGGCGGCCTGCTGGGCGCGGCGATCGTGTCCTGGGTCCTGGGCTGGGCCAAGACCTACATCCTCGCGCTGGTCTCCGAGCGCATCGCCGCGGACCTGCGCACGGCGACCTTCGACCACCTGCTGGGCCTGTCGCTGGAGTACTTCGGCTCCAAGCGCACCGGCGACCTGATGAGCCGCATCGGCTCGGAGACCGACCGCATCAGCGTTTTCCTGTCGCTGCATGCGCTGGACTTCATCACCGATTGCCTGATGCTGCTGATGATCACGGTGATCCTGTTCTCCAACAACGCCTGGCTGGCGCTGGCCACGCTGGTGCCGCTGCCCTTCATCGCCTGGCTGATCCACCTGGTGCGCGACAAGCTGCGCACCGGCTTCGAGAAGATCGACCGCGTCTGGGGCGAGGTGACCTCGGTGCTGGCCGACACCATCCCCGGCATCCGCGTGGTCAAGGCCTTCGCGCAGGAGCGCCGCGAGGCCGAGCGCTTCCGCAGCGCCAACAAGCACAACCTGCTGGTCAACGACCGGCTCAACAAGACCTGGAGCCTGTTCACGCCCAGCGTGTCGCTGCTGACCGAGATCGGCCTGCTGGTCGTGTGGGCCTTCGGCATCTGGCTGATCGCGCATTCGCAGATCACGGTCGGCACGCTGACCGCGTTCCTCGCCTACATCGGCCGCTTCTACGGGCGGCTGGACTCGATGAGCCGGATCGTCTCGGTGACGCAGAAGGCGGCCTCGGGCGCCAAGCGGATCTTCGACATCCTCGACCACCATTCCAACGTGCCCGAGCCGGCCCAGCCGGTCCGGCTGGAGAAGGTGCGCGGCGGGCTGACGCTGCAGGACATCGGCTTCCGCTACGGCAACCGGACGGTGATCCGCGACCTGAATCTCGAGATCCAGCCCGGCGAGATGATCGGCCTGGTCGGCCACAGCGGCTCGGGCAAGAGCACGATGGTCAACCTGATCTGCCGCTTCTACGACGTCACCGAAGGCGCGATCAAGCTGGACGGCGTGGACCTGCGCCGCTTCTCGCTGGCGGACTACCGCCGCCACATCGGCCTGGTGCTGCAGGAGCCCTTCCTGTTCTTCGGCACCATCGCGGAGAACATCGCCTACGGCAAGCCCGACGCGACGCGCGAGGAGATCGTCGCCGCGGCCCGCGCCGCGCACGCGCATGAATTCATCCTGCGGCTGCCGCAGGGCTACGACTCGCTGGTGGGCGAGCGCGGCCAGGGCCTGTCCGGCGGCGAGCGCCAGCGCATCTCGATCGCGCGGGCGCTGCTGATCGATCCCCGCATCCTGATCATGGACGAGGCCACCTCGGCGGTGGACACCGAGACCGAGAAGGAGATCCAGAAGGCGCTGGACAACCTGGTGCGGGGCCGCACGACGATCGCGATCGCGCACCGTCTCTCGACGCTGCGCAAGGCCGACCGGCTGGTGGTGATGGACCGCGGCGAGATCGTCGAGGTCGGGCCGCACGACGAGCTGATCGCCAAGCAGGGCGCCTACTGGCGGCTGTGGGAGGCGCAGGCCCGCCGCGTCGACGCGGAGGAGCAGGACAGCGTCGTCGTCGTCGCGCCCAACGTCAATGTCCACACGGCCACGCAGGCCTGATCGCGCCGAGGTGTCTTCATGAGCAACATCCAGTCCCTGGCGCGCAATCCGTTCGGCCGGCTGGTCCTGGTCGACGCGACCGGCCAGACCCATGACAACGTCACGCCGGTGCGGGCGCATCCGCTGTCCGCGCCGGAGGAGGGCATCTCGCTGGTCGGCACCGACGGCCATGAGATCGCCTGGATCGACCGCCTCGGCGACCTGCCCGAGGCGCAGCGCACGCTGCTGCGCGACGAACTCGATCACCGCGAGGTCACGCCCACGGTGCTGAAGCTGCTGGCGGTGTCGACCTTCTCGACGCCGTCGCAATGGACCGTCGAGACCGATCGCGGCGCCACCGAATTCATCCTCAAGAGCGAGGAAGACATCCGGCGCATCGGGGAAGGGCGGCTGCTGATCGCCAGCTCCCACGGCCTGCACTTCCTGGTGCCGGACCGCTTTTCGCTGGACCGGCATTCGCGCAAGCTGCTCGAGCGATTCCTCTAACGCCGATCCATCAGTTCCGGGGCCACCCTTACGCATTTATGCAATAGCCGAAACGGTACAGACCTGCCCTACAATTGACGTTTACGTAAACGTAAGAGAACGAATTGCCCAGCGCGCGTCCGGAGCGGCGCGCGTGGAGGCGGTCGAGGAGACATCCCCCATGAGCCTGCCCGGTCTGAACTTCCACCTCGGCGAAGACATCGACGCGCTGCGCGACGCGGTGCGCGAATTCGCTCAAGCCGAGATCGCCCCCCGCGCGGCCGAGATCGACCGCAGCGACCAGTTCCCGATGGACCTGTGGCGCAAGATGGGCGACCTGGGCGTGCTGGGCGTCACCGTGCCCGAGGAATTCGGCGGCGCCGGCCTGGGCTACCTGGCCCACATGGTCGCGATGGAGGAGATCTCCCGCGCCAGCGCCTCGGTGGGCCTGAGCTACGGCGCCCACTCCAACCTGTGCGTCAATCAGATCAAGCGCAACGGCAACGAGGCGCAGAAGAAGAAGTACCTGCCCAAGCTGATCTCCGGCGAACACGTCGGCGCGCTCGCGATGAGCGAGCCGGGCGCCGGCTCCGACGTCGTGTCGATGAAGCTGCGGGCCGAGGACAAGGGCGGCTACTACGTCCTCAACGGCACCAAGATGTGGATCACCAACGGCCCCGATGCGGACACGCTGGTCGTCTACGCCAAGACCGAACCCGAACTCGGCGCTCGCGGCATGACCGCCTTCCTGATCGAGAAGGGCATGAAGGGCTTCTCGATCGCGCAGAAGCTGGACAAGCTCGGCATGCGCGGCAGCCACACCGGCGAGCTGGTGTTCCAGAACGTCGAGGTGCCGGCGGAGAACGTCCTGGGCCAGGTCGGCGGCGGCACCAAGGTGCTGATGTCGGGCCTGGACTACGAGCGCGCCGTGCTGGCCGCCGGTCCGATCGGCATCATGCAGGCGGTGATGGACAACGTCGTCCCCTACATCCACGACCGCAAGCAGTTCGGCCAGTCCATCGGCGAATTCCAGCTGATCCAGGGCAAGGTCGCCGACATGTACACGGTGCTGCAGGCCGCGCGCGCGTTCTGCTACACGGTGGGCAAGAACCTGGACGCGCTCGACGGCGCGCACGTGCGCCAGGTCCGCAAGGACTGCGCCTCCGTCATCCTGTGGTGCGCCGAGAAGGCCACCTGGATGGCGGGCGAGGGCATCCAGATCTTCGGCGGCAACGGCTACATCAATGAATATCCGCTCGGCCGGCTCTGGCGTGACGCGAAGCTCTACGAAATCGGCGCGGGCACGTCCGAGATCCGCCGCATGCTGATCGGCCGCGAGCTCTTCGCCGAAACGATGTGAGGCCTTCGCGGGTGCGACAGGCCGGTGTCCGCCCGCAACCGCGACAATCCCGCCCCATGAGCACCAACGACCACATCGACGGACTGCTGGACAACAACCAGCGCTGGGCCACCGAAACCGAGGAGCGCAGCCCCGGTTTCTTCTCGCGCCTGCTGAAGCAGCAGACCCCGCAGTACCTCTGGATCGGCTGCGCCGACAGCCGCGTGCCGGCCAACGAGCTGGTCGGGCTGCTGCCCGGCGAGCTCTTCGTCCACCGCAACGTGGCCAACGTCGTGGTCCATTCCGACCTGAATTGCCTCTCGGTGATGCAGTTCGCGGTCGACCAGCTCAAGGTCCAGCACATCATCATCGTCGGCCACAGCAACTGCGGCGGCGTGCGCGCCGCGCTGCAGGACCTGCGCGTCGGCCTTGTGGACAACTGGCTGCGCCATGTGCAGGACGTGCGCAACCACCACCAGGACTGGCTGGACCAGCTGCCCGAGGAGCAGCGCGTCAATGCGCTGTGCGAGCTCAACGTGCTGGAACAGGCCCGCAACGCCTGCCAGACGACGGTGGTGCAGGACGCCTGGTCGCGCGGTCAGTCGGTGGCGGTGCACGGCTGGGTCTACGGCCTGCACAACGGCCTGCTCAAGGACCTGAGCGTCACCGCCGCGGGACCCGAGGACGTCGGCCCGGCCTACCGCCGCGCGCTGGAAGCGCTGCAGCGCCGCTACGAGGCGGCCATGGGCCGCTGAGCCCGCGCGGCCAGGACCGGACATGAGCGGAACGGACGGCGGCGCCATGTTCCCCCACGAGCTCAACGACCCGCGCGCCTTCGAGATCGCGCAGGCCATGCTCGAGGGCTTCGACAAGCACTACCGGCTCTTCCGCGCCGCGTCGGCCACCGCCAAGCAGCGCTTCGAGCAGGCCGACTGGCACGGCCAGCAGCGCGCGCAGCGCGAGCGCATCGAGTTCTACGACCTGCGCGTCGACGAGGCCGTCGCGCTGCTGGAGGCGCGCTACAAGACCAGCGAGCTGCCGAGCGAGGTCTGGCAGCAGGTCAAGCTGCACTACATCGGGCTGCTGACCCGCCACCTGCGCCCGGAACTGGCCGAGACCTTCTTCAACTCGGTCACGACGCGCATCCTGCACCACAGCTACTTCCACAACGAGTTCATCTTCGTCCGGCCCGCCATCTCGACCGAATTCATCGAGAACGAGGAGCCCGCCGCCCAGCCGACCTACCGCTGCTACTACCCCTCGCAGGACACGCTGCGCGACACCTTCATGCGCATCGTCTGGAACTTCCAGCTGGCGCTGGAGTTCGAGGACCTGGGCCGCGACATCGACCTGGTGCTGAAGGCGGTGGGCGAGCAGCTCGGCGCCTTCCGCTGGCGCACCAACTTCCAGGTGCAGGTGCTGTCCTCGCTGTTCTTCCGCAACAAGGGCGCGTACATCGTGGGCAAGGTCGTCAACGGCTTCAGCGAGACGCCGTTCGCGCTGCCCATCCTGCACAAGGAACCCGGCCCGGGCGAGGCCGCGCCGGCCAAGGGCGCGAAGACCGATGGCGCGAAGGACGCGGCCGCGGCGCGCCGGCTCTACATCGACGCGGCGCTGTTCGGCGAGGACGAGCTGCAGATGCTGTTCAGCTTCGCGCGCGCCTACTTCCTCGTGGACATGGAGGTCCCGAGCGCCTACGTGCAGTTCCTGCGCTCGCTGATGCCGCGCAAGCCGCGTTCGGAGATCTATTCGGCGCTGGGGCTGCAGAAGCAGGGCAAGAACCTGTTCTACCGCGACTTCCTCAACCACCTGCGCCACAGCAGCGACAAGTTCCGCATCGCGCCCGGCATCAAGGGCATGGTGATGCTGGTCTTCGATCTGCCGTCCTACCCCTTCGTCTTCAAGGTCATCAAGGACTTCTATCCGCCGCAGAAGGACACGACGCGCGAGCAGATCCAGTCCAAGTACCTGCTGGTCAAGCAGCACGACCGCGTGGGGCGCATGGCCGACACGCTGGAGTACACCCGCGTGGCCTTCCCGCGCCATCGCTTCGAGGACGAGCTGGTCGCCGAGCTCCGGCACTTCTGCCCCTCGCTGCTGGAGGAGACGGGTGAGGACCTCGTCATCAAGCACCTGTACATCGAGCGCCGCATGGTGCCGCTCAACATCTACCTGCAGGAAGCCTCGCCGGCGCAGCTGGCGCATGCGGTGGTCGAGTACGGCAACGCGATCAAGGACCTGGTGGCGGCCAACATCTTCCCGGGCGACATGCTGTGGAAGAACTTCGGCGTGACGCGCCACGGCAAGGTCGTGTTCTACGACTACGACGAGATCGAATACCTCACCGACTGCAATTTCCGCAAGGTGCCCGCGCCGCGCAACGAGGAGGAGGAGCTGTCCGGCGAGGTCTGGTACCACGTCAACAAGCTGGACGTGTTCCCCGAGACCTTCGGCCCCTTCCTGCTCGGCCATCCGGGCGTGCGCGACGTCTTCATGGCGCACCACGCCGACCTGCTCGATCCGGCGTTCTGGCAGACCCACAAGGAACGCATCCTGGCGGGTCATGTCGAGGACGTCTTCCCCTACGACCCGCACAAGCGCTTCCACGTCCACGACGCCGCGCCGGCCCTGAAGGTGCCGGAGCCACAGGACCGGGAGCTTCCCATCCACTGATCCGCCGCGGCCCCGTGGGGCCGCACCGCTTCCCTTGAAGGAGACCCCCATGTCCGATTCCATCGTCATCGTTTCCGCCGCGCGCACGCCGATCGGCGGCCTGCTGGGCGACTTCGCCGGCCTGGCCGCGTGGGAGCTGGGCGCCGTCGCCATCAAGGCGGCCGTCGAGCGCGCCGGCGTGCCGGCCGACTCGATCCAGGAAACCTTCCTGGGCAACTGCCTGATGGCCGGCCAGGGCCAGGCGCCGGCCCGCCAGGCGGTGCTCAAGGCCGGCCTGCCGCAATCGGTGGGCGCGGTCACGCTGTCCAAGATGTGCGGCGCCGGCATGCGCGCGGTCATGTTCGCGCACGACACGCTGAAGGCCGAAAGCGCCGACGTGCTGGTCGCCGGCGGTATGGAGTCCATGACCAACGCGCCGCACCTGATGTTCGCGCGCAAGGGCGTGAAGTACGGCGCCGCGCAGATGTATGACCACATGGCGCTGGACGGCCTGGAAGACGCCTACGAGCGCGGCAAGGCCATGGGCGTCTTCGCCGAGCAGTGCGTCGACAAGTACGCCTTCACGCGCGAGGCGCAGGACCAGTTCGCCATCGCCTCGACCGAGCGCTCCAAGCGCGCCAACGAGGACGGTTCCTTCGCCTGGGAGATCGCGCCGGTGACGATCGCCGGCAAGGGCGGCGACACGGTGGTCTCGCGCGACGAGCAGCCGTTCAAGGCCAAGTTGGACAAGATCCCGACGCTCAAGCCGGCGTTCAAGAAGGACGGCTCGATCACCGCGGCGACCTCGTCGTCGATCTCCGACGGCGCGGCGGCGATGGTGCTGATGCGCGAATCGACCGCCAACAAGCTGGGCGTGAAGCCGGTGGCGCGCATCGTCGGCACGGCGGTGCATGCCAACGCGCCGGAGTGGTTCACGACCGCGCCGGTGGGCGCGATCCAGAAGCTGCTGGCCAAGAACCAGTGGGATGCCAAGAGCGTCGACCTCTGGGAGGTCAACGAAGCCTTCGCCGCCGTCACGATGGCCGCGATGGCCGAGTTCAAGCTGCCGCACGAGATCGTCAACGTCAACGGCGGCGCCGTGGCGCTGGGCCATCCGATCGGCGCCTCGGGCGCGCGCATCCTGGTGACGCTGCTGGGCGCGCTCAAGCATCGCGGCCTCAAGCGCGGCGTCGCGGCGCTGTGCATCGGCGGCGGCGAAGCGACGGCCGTCGGCGTCGAGCTGATCTGAGGACGGGCCGGATGGCGCAAGTCCTCATCATCGGCGCGTCGCGCGGCATCGGCCTGGAGCTGGTGAAGCAGCATCGCGCGAGCGGCGACACCGTCGTCGCCACCGCGCGCGACGAGGCCAGCCTGGAGAAGCTGCGCGCGCAGGGCGCGACGGCGATCAAGCTGGATGTCTCGGACATGATCAGCATCGCCGGCCTGGCCTGGCAGCTCGACGGCTACCAGTTCAACCGCGTCATGTACGTGGCGGGCCTGTACGGGCCCAAGACCATCGGCCTGCAGCCGCCGAGCGCGGCGGACTTCGACGCCGTCATGCACACCAACGTGCTGGGTCCGATGCGCGTGCTGCCGCAGCTGCTGGACGCGCTGGCGCCGGACGCGCGCATCGGCATCCTGTCCTCGCGGATGGGATCGCTGACGCTGCGCGCCAATTCGGCGGGCTGGGTCTACCGCGCTTCCAAGGCGGCGGTGAACTCGGTGATGAAGGACGTCGCGCTGACGCTGGACGGTCGCGCGACCTGCGTCAGCCTGCATCCGGGCTGGGTCAAGACCGACATGGGCGGGCAGGAAGCCGACATCGACGTCGCCACCAGCGCCTCCAGCCTGCGCCAGGTGCTCGACGGCCTGAAGCCGGGCGACAACGGCGGCTTCTTCAACTACGACGGCAGCCCGCTGCCCTGGTGATCCCATGATCCTTTCCGAAGACCACCGCGCCGTGCAGGACGCCGTCCGCGCCTACGTGCAGGACCAGATCGCGCCGAAGGCGGCCGAGTGGGACAAGTCCCACCACTTCCCGGCCGCAGAGCTCAAGGGCCTGGCCGAGCTCGGCTGCTACGGCGTTGCCGTGCCGCATGAATACGACGGCGCGGGCCTGGACTACCTGGCGCTGGCGATCATCCTGGAGGAGATCGGCGCCGGCGATGGCGCGACCTCGACGGTGGTCAGCGTCAACAACTGCCCGGTGTGCAGCATCCTGATGGCCTTCGGCAACGAGGATCAGAAGGAGCGCTTCCTCAAGCCGCTGGCGCGCGGCGACATGCTGGGCGCGTTCTGCCTGACCGAGCCGCATGTGGGCTCGGAGGCCGGCGGGCTGAAGACGACCGCCGTGCGTGAGGGCGACGAGTACGTCCTGAACGGCGTCAAGCAGTTCATCACCAGCGGCAAGAACGGCGATGTCGCGATCGTGATGGCGGTGACGGACAAGGCGGCCGGCAAGAAGGGGATCTCGGCCTTCCTGGTGCCGACGTCCACGCCGGGCTACGTGGTGGCGCGCATCGAGGACAAGATGGGCCAGCACGCCAGCGACACGGCGCAGATCCTGTTCGAGAACTGCCGCGTGCCCGCCGCCAACCGGCTGGGCGACGAAGGGCAGGGCCTGAAGATCGCGCTGTCGGGACTGGAGGGCGGCCGCATCGGCATCGCATCGCAGTCGGTGGGCATGGCGCGCGCGGCCTTCGAGGCGGCGCTGCGCTACAGCAAGGAGCGGGTCGCCTTCGGCGTGCCGATCTTCGAGCACCAGGCGATGCAGCACAAACTCGCCGACATGGCCACGCAGATCGAGGCGGCGCGCCAGTTGATCTGGCATGCCGCGTCGCTGAAGGACGCCGGCCAGCCCTGCCTCAAGGAGGCGGCGATGGCCAAGCTCTTCGCCAGTGAGATGGCCGAGCGCGTCTGCTCCGCCGCCATCCAGATCCACGGCGGCTACGGCTACGTCAGCGACTTCCCGGTCGAGCGGATCTACCGCGACGTCCGGGTGACGCAGATCTACGAAGGCACGTCCGAGGTCCAGAAGATCCTGATCGGACGCGCGCTGGGCTGAAGCCGGCGCCACGTCGCGGCCCGGGAGGGCCGCGGCGGACTACCCGCGGCGGCGCCGGAACACCGGGCCGCCGGTCCGCGGCCCGGAAGCGCTCATTCGCCGCTTTCCTTGATCTCGCGACCGTTGAGCGGCTGCACCGGCCGCGCATTGCTGCCGACCAGCTTGCGGAAGGCCTCGATCTGGGCGGCCGACAGCGTGATCGGCGCCTTCAGGACCATCCAGTGCACGCCTTCCGAGCAGGGCGGCGTGGTCAGCGAGCCGGTGAAGTCGTAGTAGCCCAGCGTCTTGGGCAGCAGCGCGGACAGGTCCAGCGACAGGCCGTCCACGCTGATCTTCTCGCCGGCGCGGGGCAGGTGCTCGAACACCGGGGACAGCGCCGGGTTGGCCTGGCCGGCTTGGACCAGCACGGCCACGACACCGAGGTCGCCGGCGGCGTTCTTGTGGACGAAGTGCACCACCATCGGCATCGACTTGCCCTTGATGAGCTCCTCGCTGGGGGTGTGGAAGTGGAACTGCAGCAGCTCGTAGCTCTGGCCGCCGACGTCCAGCGTGTTGCCGGCCGGCAGGTTCACCTGGACCGTGTGGCCGTTGTTCCAGATCGTCGGCGCGGCGCTGCCGTAATGGAAGGCGAGCGCGGGCAGGTCCGCCTTGACCGCGTGGTCGATGTTGATCGGGCTCTGCTGGTGGCCCAGCGCGCAGGTGGCGAAGGACGGGTCGACCTCGCTCCAGTGGGCGGCGCCTTTTTCGCCGGTGTATTCCCAGTGCGCCGCCGGTGCGGCGACGGCGAGGGTGGACGACAGGAGGCCGATCGACAGGGCGGCGAACAGCGGGCGTGCGGACAGGTTCATGAGGGGCGCCAAGTGAGACGTGGGAGGAAGTCCGGCCCCCGCGTGGGGGAACCGGGCGGCGGCAGTGTGGCGCCCTGGGCGTTTCCTCTGCGTTCAGGTAACGACAAGGTGCCGTTAATAACTTCGTCCACACGTCGATCCGTGCGCCCGCTCACTCCTCGTCGAGGTTGAGCCCGCGCTGCCAGACCGGCAGGGCTGCATCGAACATCGACGGCGCGCTGCCCAGCGCTTGCGGGTCGCGGGCCAGCTTGAGCCAGGCCAGCGTGTCGTGGTGGCTGCCGGGCAGCAGGTCCCGGGCGCGTTCGGCGCTCAGCCAGGCATGCAGCGCGGCGTACTGCGCCGGATGGCGCTGGGCGGTCCAGCCCAGCGCGACGAGGTCGCCGTAGCCTTCCTCGCGGCGCGCCGACTTCATCGAGAGATAGGCACGCTGCAGGTCGGGGCTGAGGCCGTCGGGCGCCGGCGCGGCCGAGAAGCCGGCCGGCAGGTTGAACCAGACGCCGTCCAGGTAGCGGCGGCAATGGCCCAGCTCGTGCGCCGCCATCAGTTCCAGCGCGCTGTCCTCCAGGCCCGCGGGCAGGCGCTGCATCGTCGCTTCGCCCTCCGGGTTGCCGCGCAGGCTCAGCACCAGCTTGCAGCGGCCGTCCCTGAAGCCCAGCGCCAGCGGCGCGGCCTCCGGCGCATCCTGCGGCTGCACGACCACGTCCACCGGCATGCCGGACGCCTTCGCATGCTGCAGCACCGGCGTCATGCCCGCGATCCAGCGCTGCTCCAGCGGTGTCAGGCCCGCGGCCGTGGCGGGGGTCGAGCACACCGTGATCACGGCGGCAAGCGCGAACAGCGCGGCGGGCAACTTCTTCATCACGGCTCGGGTCCTGCGGATCGATGAGGGCGGAGCACCGATGGTGACGGGCGCAGGGCGCTTGTGCGCGGTCGGCCGCCGATGACGCCGGGGTCGGCGTGACGGTTTGCCGCTTGCGCGCGGCGAGTTGTAAAACAGCTTTTGGCGCCTGCCGGCGGGCCCGTGACGCATCGCACGACCCGCCGCGCGAGGGCCGCGTGAGGGCCGCGTGAGGGCCGCGTGAGGGCCGCGCGAGGCCCGTGCCGGGCGACGGCGCTCCCGCGCCGCGCCCGCCGGCGCCGTGTCAGCCCAGTGCCGTGTCCAGCACCATCATCAGCGCGAAGCCCAGCATCAGGCCCTGCGTCGCCCAGCGCTCATGGCCCTTGCGGTGCGACTCGGGAATGATCTCGTGGCTGATGACGAAGAGCATCGCGCCCGCCGCGAACCCCAGTCCCCAGGGCAGCAGCAGCGGCCAGGCCGAGACCACCCAGGCGCCCAGCACCGCGCCCACCGGCTCCACCAGGCCCGAGGCCGCGCCCAGCAGCAAGGCCTTGCGGCGCGAGTAGCCCACCGTCATCAAGGCCACCGCGATGACGAAGCCCTCGGGCAGGTCCTGGATCGCGATCGCCAGGCTCAGGCTGGCCGCCGCGACCGGATCGTTGGCCGCGAAGGCCACGCCGATCGCCAGGCCCTCGGGCAGGTTGTGCAGCGTGACGGCGATCACGAACAGCGTGGTGCGGCGCAGCCGCGTCGGGTCCATGCCCTCGCGGCCCTTGATGAAGTGCTCATGCGGCAGCCACCGGTCCAGCGCCATCAGCGCCCACGCGCCGAGCAGCACCGCCAGCGCCACCTGCGCCGCGGCGCCCGTCGGCGTCGCATGCGCGCGCGCCGCCTCGAGGCCGGGCAGGATCAGCGAGAACGAACAGGCCGCCAGCATCACGCCGGCGCCGAAGCCCATCAGCGCGTCCTGTCCGCGCGCCGACAGGCTGCGCGTGCCCAGCGCCGGCAGCGTGCCGAAGGCGGTGGCCGCCGCGGCGAGCAGGCCCGCCTGCAGCGCCATCGCGATCACCGAGCCCTGGCCGATGGCGCCGGCCGGCTTGATCCAGCGCCAGCCCTGGTGCAGCAGCAGCGCCGCGCCGATCAGCAGGATCGCGAAGCCCAGCCACTGGCGCATCCGGTGGCGTCGCGCCAATGCCGGGTCGATCGCCGCGAGCGCCTGCGCCGGATCGACGGCGGCCTCGTGGGCGTGGGTCGGGTCGTGGGCCATCGGTGTCCTTGGGGTGTCGGCCTCAGAGTCCGCCATCGGTGAGCTTGGCCGGGTCCAGCATCTGCAGCAGCGTGGCGCGGTCGAACTCGGTCATCTCCTCCGCGACGTCGACGATGGGCCGCTGCTCCGCGTAGGCGCGCTTGGCGATCGCGGCGGCCTTCAGGTAGCCGATCTCGCGGTTGAGCGCGGTGACCAGGATGGGATTGCGGGCCAGCGCATGCTGCAGCCCGGCGGTGTTGACCTTGAAGTCGCGGATCGCCTGCTCGGCCAGCGCCCGCGACGCGGCCGCCAGCAGCGCCAGGCTGTCCAGCAGGTTGGTCGCGATCAGCGGCAGCATCACGTTGAGCTGGAAATTGCCCGACTGGCCGGCGACGGTGATGGCCGCGTCGTGGCCGATGACCTGCGCGCACACCATGGTCACCGCCTCCGGGATCACCGGATTGACCTTGCCCGGCATGATCGACGAGCCCGGCTGCAGCGCGTGCAGCTCGATCTCCGCCAGGCCGGCGAGCGGGCCCGAGTTCATCCAGCGCAGGTCGTTGGCGATCTTCATCAGCGTCACCGCCAGCCCCTTGAGCGCGCCCGACAGCGCCACCGCCGTGTCCTGCGCCGAGAGCGCGGCGAAGAAGTCCGGCGCGGGCCGGAAGACCAGGCCGGTCAGGGTGGACAGTTCCTCGCAGAAGCGCTGCGCGAAGTCGGGATGCGCGTTGATGCCGGTGCCCACCGCGGTGCCGCCCTGCGCCAGCTCGCAGACCGACGGCAGCAGCGCGCGCAGCTGGGTGCGCCTGGCGTCGATCTGCGCGCACCAGCCGCCGAGCTCCTGGCCCAGGCGCAGCGGCATCGCGTCCATCAGGTGGGTGCGGCCGGTCTTGACGTGATGGCCGTCGCTCTTGATCTTGTCCTGCAGCGTCTGCGCCAGCAGGTCCAGCGCCGGCAGCAGCTCGCCGTGCAGGGCCTGGGCCGCGCTGATGTGCAGCACGGTGGGGATGGAGTCGTTGCTGCTCTGGCCGGCGTTGACGTGGTCGTTGGGGCTGACCGTCGCCGGGTTGTCCGCGCCGGTGCCGATGAGCCGCGTGGCCAGCGTGGCGATCACCTCGTTGGCATTCATGTTCGAGCTGGTGCCTGAACCGGTCTGGAAGACCTCCACCGGGAAGTGGTTCATCAGCGCCGGGTCCTGCAGCAGCTGCGTCGCGGCGCGGTCGATGGCCTGGCCGATGTCGGCCGGCAACTGCTCGAGCGCGATGTTGGCGCGCGCCGCGGCGGCCTTCTGCAGCACCAGCGCGCGCACGAAGCGCTCGGGCATGGGCTGGCGGCTGATGGCGAAGTTCTCGACCGCGCGCTGTGTCTGGGCGCCGTAGAGCGCGTCGACCGGTACGGCGACCTCGCCCATGGAGTCGCGTTCGATGCGGGTGGCCTTGGTCATCGGGGATCCTTCGTTCCGGGTCATTCAACGGAAGAGGCTCCAGCAAGGCAGGTGCCTGTGCCGCGACGTCGGATCCCGCCGGAGTCTTTTCGTTGGTGCAGGGATGCTAGATGAGAACTTCTCTCATCTGCAAGGCGGTCGCTGCAAGCGCTTGCGCCGGCTGGGGGCTTTGCGCGACCCGGCAATCAGATGAGGTGAAGGTCCTTGGGACGGACGCCGGGGAACACGCGCGCGAGGGCCGCGGGCGACAGGCCGAACTGGCGTTGCCAGAGCCCGCCCAGCATCACGCGGTAATCGTTGAGCACCGGATAGTCGCGGTTCTGGAACAAGGTCCTGGCGCTCAGCGCGACCTGCTCGCCGGCCACCGGGCCACCGCTCGCCAGCCCCCCGCCCAGCAGCCAGTACACGCTGCCGTGGCCGTGGTCGGTGCCGCGGTTGCCGTTCTCGCGGAAGGTGCGGCCGAATTCGCTGATCACCATCACCGTGGTCTGGCGCCAGAGCTCCGGACCGAGTTCATCCGCGATCGCCGCCAGGCCGCGGCCGAGTTCCTCGAAGCGGTTGGCCAACTGGCCGGTCGCGCCGCCCTGGTTCACATGGGTGTCCCAGCCGCCGACATCGATGAAGCCCAGGCTGAAGCGGCCCCGCATCAGCGTGGCGATGCGACGTGCCTCCAGCTCGAAGCCCTTGGCCGGGATCGCGTTGCGGCCGGCCGCGTCGGTCATCGCCTTCATCTTGTCGGGCGAGAGGTCGCGTGCGAGTTCCTCGCGCAGCGCCAGACCCTCCTCCACCGCCCCGCCAAGCGCCTGGCCCCGGTACATGCTCGCAATCAGCGCGCGGCTCTTGGCGTCGACCGCCGGGCGCGCCGTCTCGCGCAAGCCAGCATTGGCGATCCTCACCGGACCGCGGAACGCAATCGGCAACTCGTCCGTGAACGAGAGCGCCTGCTGCGCATCGAGCTCGGCCGCCAGGCGGTTCAGGAAACCGGAGTTGTAGTCGCGCGAACCACCGAGCGGCTGGCCCAGCTCGATGCTGTCTTGCGTCTCGAAATGGCTGCGCGACAGATCCTCGGTACCGGCGAAAGGGATGAAACGGAGCTGGCCCGATTGCGCCAGCGGGTAGAGGCTGCTTCTGAGCGCAGGATGCAGGCCCCAGTCGGCGTCCAGCGGTAGCGCGGCAGCGGCGTCCGTTGGGGACGGGCGGGCAATGGCGATGCGGGGGCGTTGCTCGTAGTAGAAGCTGCTGGAGGTGGGAACCAGCAGGTGGGTCGCGTCGTAACCGCCGCGGAGGAAGACCAGCAGGAATCGCGGGCGCTGGACTGCGCCCGAAGACGGGGACGCCGGAGCCCCCCCTCGCTCAAGCGCCTCCGCACGCTCGGCAATCGCTCGGAGGGGCTCCGGCGTCCCCGTCTTCTCCAGGGCAGCGGTCGGCGGGGTCGCGAAAAGGCGCGCCGAAGTGAGGGTGAGCGGCGCGGCGGCGAGGGCGTGCAGGAGATGGCGGCGGTGCATGGTGGGCTCAGAGATACATGAAATCGGGGCTGGATAACCAAAGGGTCAGCCACTGCTGTGGGGAGGTCGTCTGGGCGAGCGCGTCACGCGTCGACATCGCCAGCGTGGGCTCGACGCGCGCGCGTAGCACTCTCAGATCCGGCAGGGGTACCGGGACGGTCGTGCCCTCGGGGCGGTACAGCGCGGCCGCGCCGCCGCCGATCTGGCGCGCGATCTCGAAGCGCAGCGTCATCTGCCCCGGACTGTTCCAGGCCTCGGCCGTCAGCGGGTAACCGTCCGGCGTCTGCTTGTCGTAGAGGCCCTGGCCCAGTCGGCGCAGCCAGTTCTGCAGGGGCTGCGCGTTCTGCAGTTCGCGCTGCTCGAAACCGGCGCGCAGGCTCGAGAGCAGGTAGCGGTGGGGATCCTTGAACTTGGGCGCTTCGGCCGCGAGGAATGCCGGGGAGCGCAGCATCGGCTGCAGCGTGGACGGGATGTCGCCTTTGGTGCGTTGGAAGGCGGTGGCCATGGCGTCGACGACGGCCGGCGGCGGCTGGTCGCTCAGGAAATACACCGCCAGCTTGCGGGACACGAAGCGCGCCGTCGCCGGCTGCGCGACCAGCAGGTCCAGCACCTCGTCGAGTTCGTCGGCGCCGCGGCCACGGATCGTGCGGCCGAGCAGCTGCTTGTCGCCGAAGTCGTGCCGGGCCGGGTGGAACTCGAACAGGCCGTCGCGGCGGTACAGCGGCTCGAATCGGGGCGCGATCTTCGGCGGGTCGGGATCGACGCGCACGCCGAAGCCGGTCAGCACCCGCGCCAGCTCCTGCACGTCGCGCTGGCTGTAGCCGCCGTCGACGCCCATCGTGTGCAGCTCCAGCAGCTCGCGCGCGTAGTTCTCGTTGATCGCGCGGACGGCGTTCTGGTCGTTGTCCAGGTAGCGCAGCATCGCCGGGTGACGCGCCACCGCGCCAAGCATGAGGCGGAAGGAGCCCAGCGCGTGCGGACGCAAGGCGCGGTCCTGGTAGTCCGAGAGCAGCAGGCGGATGTCGCGCTTGCCCTGGTGGACGTTGAAGTGGTTGAACCAGAACCACGTCATCTGCTCGAGCAGCTGCTGTTCCGAGTACAGCTCGCGCAGCAGCTGGCGCTCGCCGGTCTCCCGCGCGGCCAGGCCCTGGGCGTCCTGGTAGGCCTTGCGCGCGGCGCTGCGTTCCTCCTCGGTCGCGCCCTTGTCGCCGCCACGGCGGAAGGACTCGGCGGTCCACACGCGCGCGGCGACCTCGCCCTGGCTGATGCCCAGCGCCTCGATGCGGGCCTGGATAGTCGCCGGCATCGGCGCCCGCGGATCGGCCTTCAACTGGCGCTCGACGTAGCGGCCCCAGCCCAGGCGCTCGATCTCGTCCAGCTGCGCCTGTGTCGCGCCCCAGCCGATGCGGTTGGCGGCGCGCAGGCGCTGCGCCGCATCCATCGGCACGTCGGGCGCGGTCGCCATGCCGCCGCAGGCGGCCAGCGCCGCCGATGCGGTCACGCCGAGCAGCAGCGTGCGCCGGCGCAAGGGAAGGGGCAGGGGCGGCGGGAGCGGGGACAGTGGCATGGGGCAAGCATGCCGCCCCCGTGTCGGCTGTGTCCAGCGGTGACTGCGGCCTTTGCGCTACTTCACAGTTGCAACCCTCGCACGGCGGCGCGAGGGATCAGGCGCTCACAGCTCGGCCACGCCCTTCACGCGTTCGGGCGCCTTCGCCAGCGGCACGACGGCGATGGGCGCCTCGACCGCGCGGCCGTGGAAGCGGTCGAGCAGGTCCTTCCACTGCGCGCGCACTGTCACGACATTCGCCAGCTTCACGTGGCCGTAGCCGCGGATGCCTTCCGGCAGGCGGGCGAGCTTGATCGCGAGGTCCAGCTTCTCCGCGCTCAGGCCGGCGAGCAGCTCATCGACGAGGGCTTCGTAGTCGCGGATCAGTTGGCGCTCGATGCGGCGTTCCTCGGTCCTGCCGAAGAGGTCCAGCGCGCCGCCGCGCAGGCCCTTGAACTTGGCCAGCGTCTTCAGCGCCTTGAAGGTCCACGAGCCCAGCTCGACCTTCTTCGCGCGGCCGTCGGCGCCGGGCTTGGCGATCAGCGGCGGGGCCATGTGGAAGCTGAGGTGATCCCAGTCCTCGAACTGCGCCTTCAGCGCGGCCTCGAACTTGCCGTCGGTGTACAGGCGCGCGACCTCGTACTCGTCCTTGATCGCCAGCAGCTTCGCGTAATAGCGCGCCACCGCCTTGGTCAGGCGCAGGCCCTTGCCGGCCTCGCCCAGCGCCGCTTCGGCCGCGCGAACGCGTTGCACCAGCGCCTCGTAGCGCGACGCGTAGGCGGCGTCCTGGTACTCGGTCAGGAAGGCCTTGCGGCGCGCGATCAGGCCGGGCTGGCCGTCCTTGTCGTCGAGCTGGTCGAAGTTGAACCACTGCACGGCCGAGCCAGCCTGCTCGCCGGCCAGGCGGCGCAGCGCCTCGGGCGCGGCGATCGCCAGGCGGCCCAGCGCGAACGCCGTCTTGTTGTTCTCCACCGCCACGCCGTTGAGCTCGATCGCGCGCATCAGCGCCTCGAAGGACACCGGCACCAGGCCGCGTTGCCAGCACGCGCCCAGCATCACGATGTTGCTGGGCATGGTGTCGCCCATCAGGCGCTGCGCGATGTCCTGCGCGTCGATGCTGGCCAGCAGGTCCTGGCCCTCGCCGACGGCGTGGCGCATCTTGGCCAGCAGCGAGTCCGCCTGCAGGCTCGCATCCGGGTTGCGGACGAAGGCGGCGGTCGGCAGCTCATGCGTGTTGGCCAGGATCACCGTGCGGCCGGCCTTCACCGTCGCGAGCGCGTCGGCGCTCGCGCCGACGACCATGTCGCAGGCCAGCAGCACGTCGGCCTGCTGCGTGTCGATGCGGACCTGGTTCAGCAGGTCCTGCGTCGGCGCCACGCGCACGAAGGACAGCACCGCGCCGCCCTTCTGCGCGAAGCCCATGAAGTCCAGCACCGAGCTCTGCATGCCCTCCAGGTGCGCGGCCATCGTCACCAGCGCGCCCACCGTCACCACGCCGGTGCCGCCAACGCCGGTGACCAGCATGTCGAACGGGCCGGTCCACGCCCAGGGCGAGGGCGGCTGGATCGCGGCGATCTCGCGCGCCAGGTCCGCGGGGCCGAAGGCCGCGCCGGCGCGCTTCTTCAGCTTGGCGCCATGCACCGACACGAAGCTCGGGCAGAAGCCGTTCACGCAGCTGAAGTCCTTGTTGCAGCTGCTCTGCTCGATCGCGCGCTTGCGGCCGAAGTCGGTCTCCACCGGCACCACCGACAGGCAGTTGCTGGCCTGGCCGCAGTCGCCGCAGCCCTCGCAGACCGACTCGTTGATGAAGATGCGCTTGTCCGGGTCGGGGAACTCGCCCTTCTTGCGGCGGCGGCGCTTCTCAGCGGCGCAGGTCTGGTCGTAGATCAGCACCGTCACGCCCTGGATCTCGCGCAGCTCGCGCTGCACCGCGTCGAGCTCGCTGCGATCGTGGAAGGTCGTGCCGGCGGGGAACAGGCCGTGATGGCCGTCGTACTTGCCGATCTCGTCCGAAACCACGACCAGGCGCTTCACGCCTTCGGCCTCGACCTGGCGCGCGATCTGCGGCACCGAGGTCTGGCCGTCGACCGGCTGGCCGCCGGTCATCGCCACCGCGTCGTTGTAGAGGATCTTGTAGGTGATGTTGGCCTTGGCCGCGATGGCCTGCCGGATCGCCAGATAGCCCGAGTGGTAGTAAGTGCCGTCGCCCAGGTTCTGGAAGACATGCTTCTCGGTCGTGAAGCGCGAGTGCGCCGCCCAGTCCACGCCCTCGGCGCCCATCTGGATCAGGCCGGACGTGCCGCGCTCCATCCAGCTCGCCATGAAGTGGCAGCCGATGCCGGCCAGCGCGCGCGAGCCCTCGGGCAGCTTCGTCGAGGTGTTGTGCGGGCAGCCCGAGCAGAAATAGGGCTGGCGGCGCACTGCGTCGGCGCTGTTGGACAGCAGGCAGGGCGTCAGGAAATCGACGACCAGATGGCGGCGGTCCAGCGCCGGATTCAGCCGCGCCAGCCAGTCCGCGACGGTCGGCATGATGCGCGACGGCCGCAGCTCGCCGAGCGCGCTCAGCACCGCCGCCCCGTGTTCATCGGACTTGCCGACCACGCGCGGACGCTGCGCGTCGGGCAGGTGATAGAGCAGCTCCTTGATCTGGCGCTCGACGACGGGTGCCTTCTCCTCGATCACCAGCATGTCGGTCAGGCCCTGCGCGAACTCGCGGATGCGCGTCGGCTCCAGCGGATAGACCAGGCCGACCTTGTAGACCCGCACGCCGGCCGCGGCCAGCGCGTTCGGGTCCAGGTCCAGGCGGCGCAGCACCTCCATGAAGTCGTAATGCGCCTTGCCGACGGTCACGATGCCCAGCGATGCGCGCGGGCTCACCACGATGTGCTTGTCGATCGAATTGATCTTCGCGAACGCCAGCACCGCGTCGATCTTGTGCGCCAGGCGCGACTCCAGCTCCAGCGACGGCAGGTCCACCGAGCGGATGTGCGGGTCGGTCGGCGGCTTGTGGTCGACCGGCAGCTCGAAGTCCAGCGGCACCGCGTCCAGGTCGACGGTCATGCCCGACTCGACCACTTCCGAGATCGCCTTGAACCCGACCCACGCGCCCGAGAAGCGCGACAGCGCCCAGCCGTAGAGGCCGAACTCCAGGTACTCGGCCACGTTGCCGGGATGCACCAGCGGCATCGACCAGGCCTGCAGCGCGAGGTCGCTCTGATGCGGGGTCGAGGAGGACACGCAGCCATGGTCGTCGCCGCAGACGACGAGCACGCCGCCCTGTTTCGCGGTGCCGTAGACGTTGCCGTGCTTGAGCGCGTCGCCGGAGCGGTCCACGCCGGGGCCCTTGCCGTACCACATCGCGAAGACGCCATCGACGGTGCGCTTCGGATCCAGCGCCACGCGCTGCACGCCCAGGCAGGCGGTGGCGGCGAGGTCCTCGTTGATCGCTGGCAGGAAGTTCACCTGCGCCTGGTCGAGAAACTTCTTCGCCTTCCACAGCTGCTGGTCGACCATCCCCAGCGGGCTGCCGCGATAGCCGCTGACGAAGCCGGCGGTCCTCAGGCCCTGGCGCTCGTCCTGGGCCTTCTGGGCCAGCAGCAGCCGCACAAGGGCTTGCGTCCCGGTGAGGAACACCTGGCCGGACTGGGCGGCGAGGTTGTCCGAAAGCTGGTAGGCGCGCAGGGCCGGCGAGGCGGCAGGACGGACTTCGGTCATGGCTTGTCTCCCCAACGGGAAGAGCCGGCCGGCAGGACCGGTCGGCTCGAATGTATGAATGAGGAGATTCTTTCCTAGACAATCGGCAGTTTCTTGCTCCGTTTGCTCGCTGCATTGCAAGGATCGATAGGGACATTCTCAAAAGAGGCGGATATGGAGAACGAACGTTTCGACCGGGCGACGCGCCTGATCCTGGAGGCGCTCCAGGCCGACGCCCGCCAGAGCACCCAGCAGCTGGCCGACAAGGTCGGACTCTCGGCGACGCCAGTCTGGCGGCGCGTCAAGGAGCTGGAGGAGCGCGGCGTCATCCGCCGCCATGTCGCGCTGGTGGACCGGGAGCAACTGGGGCTCTCGATCTGCGTGCTGGCCAATGTCAGCCTCGTCCGGCACACCGAGGGCGCGGTCGAGGCCTTCGAGGCGATGGTCGCGGGCAGCCCGGAGATCGTCGAATGCCAGGCCATCACCGGCGAGGCGGACTACGTGCTGAAGATCGTCGCGCCCGACATGAAGGTCTACGACCAGTTCCTGCAGAGCAAGGTCTTCAGGGTGCCCGGCGTCGCGAGCGTGCGCAGCAACGTCGTGCTCCGCGAGGTCAAGTACGAGACCGCCTACCCGGTTCCCTGATCGCCTCCCACGCCACCACCACCTCCATCCCACCGCCACGCCCCGTCTCCCGCCTCCGCCTCCCGCGGACCTCTTCCTGGAAGGCAGCGAGTGGCGATGGGGCCGGAATGATGCGAGGGGGTCCAGGAGGGAGCCCCCTCGCGTCGTGGAGAGCCCGCGCTTGGCCCTCCGGAGTTAGGCGTTCTCCTCAATGGCCCCCACCGCCTCCCCATGCCATCCTCCCCCGCATGTTTTCCGTCTACGGCACCTCTGGAAAGATCCTGACCGGTGGACTGGAGCAGGTCCGTGACCTCGCGCCGGTGCAGGCCGTGGCCCGCACCCGCGCGGTGGCGCCGATCGCGCGCCAGGGGGATCTGACGCCGTCGACTGTCGTGCTGGCTGGGGTGGGTCAGGGCGGTGCCGGGGGCGGGATGGCGAGCGGCGCGTCGGCCTATGTCGCGCACGAGGCGCTGGCGGCCTATGCCGGCGACACGCAGCGCCAGGTGCTCACGCAGGTGCATCAGCTGATGAGCCGCAAGCTGATCAGCGTCATGTCGGGCGCCCCGCTGCGGAGCGCGATGCGGATGATGTCGCGCGCTGGCGTTGCGCAGGCGCCGGTGCTGGGTCCGATGGGCGAGGTGCGCGGCCTGGTGTCGCGTGGCGATCTCACGCGGGGTTTGGCGGACGACCTCGACGAGATCGCCGAGATGATGGTCATCGCGCGGCGCCTGGGCGCGCCGGTGGATGACGTGATGTGGACGCCGGTGCCGGTGGCGCAGCCGGACACGCCGTTGCGCGAAGCGGCGCAGCTGCTGCTGGACCTGGGGCTGCCTGGCTTGCCGGTCGGCGACGACAACGGCCATCCGATCGGCTTTCTCTCACGCAGCGACCTGCTTCGCGGCATGACGCACGAGCCGCCGCTGGACCTGTGGACTTGAGCGCGCGCCCGGACCGTCGGCGCGGCGGGGTCAGTACTTGCGCATGCCCCGCTCGGCTTCTTCCTGCTCGATCGCCTGCAGCGTGCGCCAGTCGGTGCAGACGAACACGCCGTCCTCGATGATCCGGTCGGGCAGGGAGCCATCGCCCCGGGCGATCCGGCCGTCCTTGCAGACCAGCGCGCCGCGCGCCTGTCCCTGCTCCGTCAGCGCCTTGCCGACCGCCATCGAGTCGCGGGTGTAGAGCGCCAGCACCAGCAGCGCGAACAGCACGCCCAGGATCAGCACCACGCCGACCATGACGTCGCTCACGTCACGCAGCGCCGAGGCCTGCGGGGCTGCGGCCTGCGCCCGCGGCGCGGCGGCGAAGCTGGCGCCGTCGCCGCGGGAGGACGACGACGGACGCGCGGTGCCGGACGAGCCGGACCGCGAGGGAGCGCGATGGAAGCCGGGCGAGGGACGGGTGGTGGCCATGTTCATGAGACGGATCGCTTTGCCAAGAACGGACGGCAGCAAGGACGGGCCGCGGACGGACGAAGCGAAGGCTACAGGCGCGCCGGCCAGTCGCTGAGTTAAATGCAGGACTCCTCACCAAAAATGCACGGGTGACCCTTCCCCTTTCCGTTGGTTACACCAGTTGCAGAACTAAGATTTCCGGCTATTGAAAGCGGCGCTCCAGACCGCTCCCCAGCGCCAGTGTCGATGGCGCCCGCACCGCGCCGGTGCCATCCGCAACCCCGCGTTTCCTTCGCGCCCACCCACCGCGATCCGCCGCCATGTCTCAATCCGAATCCCCGCTCACGGCCGCTGCGCATCAGGCGCTGCACAAGCTGTCCCAGGAGCTGCCGGATGCCTGCGAGCGTCTGGACTACGTCAAGCGCATGACCGACCAGGCCGCCAGCAAGGTGCTGGGCATCGTGGAATCGGCGCAGGAGGATGCGCAGGCGGTGGGCCGACAAGGGCATGAGTTGTCCGAGTCGCTGCAGCGGCTGGCGGCCGCGCCGGACCTGAGCGTCGAGCGGGCGCGCGCGATGATGCGCCTGTGCGCGGCCTACGCGGCCGGCGCCGCCGGTTTCGCGGATCGGGTGAAGGGACTGCAGACCGAGATCATGATGGCCCAGGACTTCCAGGACCTGTCCGGCCAGGTGATCAACAAGGTGCTGGCCATGCTGCGGCCGGCCGAGGCGCCGCTGCAGCAGCTGCTCGCCACGCACGACCATGTCGAGCCGGCCGCCGCCGCGACGCAGGAGCAGCTCGCCGGCGTGCAGACGCCCGACAAGGCGCTGCAGCAGGACGACGTCGACGCGCTGCTGGCCGAGATGGGGTTCTGATCCCCGTCGCCGCGGCGCTCAGGACCAGAGCAGCGGATCGACCTCGTAGAAGCGCCGCAGTTCCCCGTAGAGCGCGGGATGCGCTTGCGCCAGCGCCCACGGCTGACCGAAGAAGCGCTCGCTCGCGACCGCGAAGAACTCCGCCGGCTCGGTGGCCGCGTAGCTTCCCAGCGGATCGGGCTCCCCCGCCGCGAGCCGCGCGCGCAGCAGGTCGAAGCTCTGCTGCATCACCGCCGCCCAGCGCGCCTGCCGCGCGCGATTGCCCAGCCAGGGCGCGCCATTGGCCCATCCCTTGACCTGATCGAGCTGGTGCGCGAACTCGTGCACCGCGACGTTGTGGCCGCGCTCCGGCAGCGAGGCGTCGCGCAGCACGTCGTCCCAGGACAGCACGACCTGTCCCTCGCCCCAGGATTCGCCGCTCAGCACCTGGCGGTCCTGCATCTGCAGCGGGCCTTGATGACGCACGCGATCGACGATGAAGGCGCCGGGATAAACCAGCACCGTGTGCAGCTTCGGGTAGTAGCCGCGGGCCCGGCCCAGCAACGGCAGCGAGGCCAGCGCGGCGATGGTGACGCGGACCTCGTCGGTGATGACCTGGCCGGCGCAGCCGATGAAGGATTTTTCCGCCAGAAAGACCTGCATCTGGCGCTTGAGCTTGAGCTGCAGGTCCGCCGGCAGCCGCGCCGCCTGCGGCACGTTGCGGCGCAGGATGGCGCGCCACGCGGCCGGGAAGGCCTTCGCCCGCAGCGCGGCCCGGCGCCGGGCCTGCCGCCAGGGCTGGCTCAGCAGCCAGAAGCACAGCAGCGCGGCGGTCAGCGCGAGGAAGATCAGGGCCATGGCTTCGGCGCCTGGGGCGCGTCGCATCGAAGCTTCGAACATGCGCTCAGGGAGCGATGTTTTCAAGAGCGGGCCAGGTCTTGCGCCCGCTTGTGGGTGGGGCGACGGGCGCTTCGCCCGATGCTCGAACACATCTGCGGCGTCGGCGCGACGCTGGGCGCGCGGGCGGGCGATTGACGTCCGACGGGCAGCGGCGCATGTCGGTTTCCAGCGGCTCGCCCCGGACAATTTCGGCCTGGGCGGCGCCGGCTTGAGCGCTCGATGAAGCGCGGCGCGCGGCGCTCGCCCACAGGCACACACGCATCAAGAGGGAGGGCGGCGGACGGTCGGGAAGATCGGGCGCCGTCGGGCGATTTGAAGTTTTCGGAAGTACAGGCGACGCCGCTCAGGACGTCGCCGTTCGATGTCAGTCCGCTGCAGCAGTACCGCGCCAGGATCCAGCAGGAGATGCTGGACGGGCCGCCACCGTCGGTGGTGCTGAAGCTGTCCCCGTTCATCGGGACGGAGGGGCCGCTCCAGGAGATGTACGCGCGCAACCGCGCGGACGTCACCTATGGCCGGCATCCGCTCGGCCAGGAGGCGCCGCCGGCCAGCCGCGTCGAGACGCCGGCCTATTCGCGGGGCACCTACACCGCCGCGAGCTTTCCCGACCTGCAGGTCCAGGTGACGCTGGGGCCCCTGCTCGTCAGCGAGGTGGAGCGCGCCGGCGGCACGCCGCGCGTGCTGGACGTCACCGCCTGAGGCGCCTTAGCATCGCCCGCAGTCGCGTGCGCATGGCGCGCGACGCAGGGAGAGGCAGGAGGCGACCATGGATTCCAACAACCGGCCTCGCTGCTGGACGCGGCGCGTCATCGCGCTGCCCATCGCGGCGGGGCTGCTGATCGGCAGCCTGCCCGCGCGGGCGGCGGACCAGACCATCGAACTGAGCTCGCGCGGCGGCTACCAGAGCCATCGGCTGCCGGACGGCACGACCGAGGTGGAACTCGTGCAGCAGACCGCCGGTGGCTGCCGCTTCGGACGCACCTGGGGCTATGACCTGACAAGCAAGGAGCTGTGGGTCGATGGCGGCTGCAGCGGCCGCTTCAAGATCACGACCTCCGCGGCGGCCAGCGGCGATGGCGCCAGCAGCTCCGATAACTCGAGCAACATCGGCGCGGCGGTCGCGGCGGCGGCGGTGATCGCCGGCATCGCGCTGATCGCCAGCAAGGACAAGGACAAGGATCGCGACCGCGACGACGGCTGGCAGGACGACGGCGGCTGGAATGCGCGCCAGATCCGCGGCAAGGGCGGCCTGTGCCTGGACATCGAAGGCGGCGCCCGGCCGGGGCGCAAGCTCATCGTCTACGACTGCAACGGCGGCGGGAACCAGCGCTTCGAATGGAACCGCGACGGCGAGCTGCGCGTCGCGGGGCTGTGCCTCGATGTCGCCGACCGCAACACCGCCGATGGCGCGCGGGTGATGGCCTTCACCTGCAACGGTGGCGCCAACCAGCGCTGGCGCGCGCGTGGCGGCGAGATCCGCAGCGCCGACTCCGGCAAGTGCCTGGACATCGAAGGCGGCCGCGCCCGTCCGGGCACGGCCGTCATCCTGTATCGCTGCAACGGCGGCGACAACCAGCGCTGGTCGTGGTGATCAGCGCGCGACCGTCTCGGTACGGGCGGCCCGCACGGCCTGGCTGAGCACGGCCAGCACCGCGATCGAATCGTCCCAGGCCAGGCAGGCGTCGGTGATGCTCTTGCCGTACTCGAGCTGCGAGGGATCGTCCTTGCCGGGGCTGAACTTCTGCGCGCCGCCCTTGAGGTGGCTCTCGACCATCACGCCGAAGATGCTGGTGCTGCCGGCGCGGATCTGCGCGGCGATGTCCTTGGCCACGTCCAGCTGGCGCTCGTGCTTCTTGCTGCTGTTGGCATGCGAGCAGTCGACCATCAGCCGGGCGTCGAGCTTGGAGGCTTCCAGGTCCGCGCAGGCGACGGCGACGCTCTCGGCGTCGTAGTTCGGCGCCTTGCCGCCGCGCAGGATCACGTGGCAGTCGCGGTTGCCCTTGGTCTCGACGATCGCGACCTGGCCGTTCTTGTGCACCGACAGGAAGTGGTGCGGCCGCGCCGCGGCCTGGATCGCGTCGGTGGCGATCTTGATGTTGCCGTCGGTGCCGTTCTTGAAGCCGATCGGTGCCGACAGGCCGGAGGCCAGCTCGCGGTGCACCTGGCTCTCGGTGGTGCGCGCGCCGATCGCGCCCCAGCTGATCAGGTCGCCGATGTACTGCGGCGAGATCACGTCCAGGAACTCCGAACCCGCCGGCATGCCCAGGCGGTTGATCTCCAGCAGCAGCTGGCGCGCGATGCGCAGGCCCTCGTCGATGCGGTAGCTCTCGTCGAGGTAGGGATCGTTGATCAGGCCCTTCCAGCCGACGGTGGTGCGGGGCTTCTCGAAGTAGACGCGCATCACGATCTCGAGCGTGTCGGCATGCTGCTCCCGCATCGTCATCAGCCGCTTGGCGTATTCGAGCGCCGCGCCCGGGTCGTGGATCGAGCACGGGCCGATGATCACCAGCAGGCGGTCGTCCTTGCGCTGCATGATGTCGCGGATGCGCTGGCGCGTGCCGACGACGAGCTGCTCCATGGCCGTGCCACGGATCGGGAAAAAGCGGATGAGGTGTTCAGGAGGCGGCAAGGGCGTGATGTCCAGGATGCGTTCGTCGTCGGTCTGGGAGGTCTTGTCCTGCGGCGAATACCAGCGCTCCGCCTGTTGGGCGCTGGGATACGGGGTCGACTTGGCATTCATGGGAATCACGCTTTCTATGAGGGCTGGGGGTGGCGCTCGGGCCCCGGCCGAAAAAAAACCGCCGGGCTTGTGGGCCCGGCGGTTTCTTGAGGATTCTTGGCGCGCTTGCTTATGCGTTCGCCTCTCCTCCGCCGGGGCGGTGCGAGAACCAAAAATAAGCAAAGTAAAACTTCGGTGCGGAACGCATAAGGACCAATAGTGCCTGCGCGGGTCGCGGCGCGTCAAGCGCCGCGAGGGGACGGCCGCGGGTGTGGCGCGACGGCATCGGGCAAGCGAGCCTTCGCGGAACCGTGGGGATGCGCGGCCGGCATGGGGTCAGGCCGTGCCGCCGACGGTCAGGCCGTCGATGCGCAGCGTGGGCTGGCCGACGCCCACCGGCACGCTCTGGCCTTCCTTGCCGCAGACGCCGACGCCGGTGTCCAGCTGCATGTCGTTGCCGATCATGCTCACGCGGGTGAGCGCGTCCGGGCCGTTGCCGATGATGGTTGCGCCCTTGACCGGGTACTGGATCTTGCCTTTCTCGACCCAGAAGGCCTCGCTGGCGGAGAACACGAACTTGCCCGAGGTGATGTCGACCTGGCCGCCGCCGAAGTTGGTCGCGTACAGGCCCTTGTCGATGCTGGCGATGATCTCGGCCGGATCCTTGTCGCCGCCCAGCATGTAGGTGTTGGTCATGCGCGGCATCGGCACGTGGGCGTAGCTCTCGCGGCGGCCATTGCCGGTGGGGGCGACCTTCATCAGCCGCGCGTTCATCGCGTCCTGGATGTAGCCCTTGAGGATGCCGTCCTCGATCAGCACGTTGCGCTGCGAGGCGCAGCCCTCGTCGTCGACGTTGAGCGAGCCGCGGCGGTCGGGGATGGTGCCGTCGTCCAGCACCGTCACGCCCTTGGCCGCGACGCGCTGGCCGATGCGCCCGGAGAAGGTCGACGAGCCCTTGCGGTTGAAGTCGCCCTCCAGGCCGTGGCCGACCGCCTCGTGCAGCAGCACGCCGGGCCAGCCCGGGCCCAGGACCACGGTCATCTCGCCGGCCGGGGCCGGGCGCGACTCGAGGTTGGTCAGCGCCGCGCTGACCGCCTGCTCGACGTAGGACGCGATCATCTCGTCGGTGAAATAGGCCAGGCCGAAGCGGCCGCCGCCGCCGCCCGATCCCACTTCCCGGCGGCCGTCGCTCTCGGCGATCACGGTCACGGACAGGCGCACCAGCGGCCGCACGTCGGCGGCCAGGGTGCCGTCGGCGCGCGCGATCAGCACCACCTCGTGCTCGGCGGCCAGGCCGGCCATCACCTGCTTGACGCGAGGATCCTTGGCGCGGGCCAGGCGCTCGGTGCGCTCCAGCAGGGCGACCTTCTGCGTGCTGTCCAGGCTGGCGATGGGATCCGCGTCGCCATAGAGGGCCCGGCTTCCGGACACCACCGGCTCGGCCGGCACCTTGACGCGTTTGCTCTGCCCGGCCGACGCGATCGCGCGCACGGTGCGCGCGGCGTCGAGCAGCGCGGCCTCGGAAATGTCGTCCGAATACGCGAAGGCCGTCTTCTCGCCCGCGACGGCGCGCACGCCCACGCCCTGGTCGATCGAGAAACTGCCGCTCTTGACGATGCCTTCCTCCAGGCTCCAGCCCTCCGCGCGGGTGGTCTGGAAGTAGAGGTCGGCGTCGTCGACGCGGTGCTCGGTGATCAGCCGCAGCGCCTGCGACAGCGACGCGTCGGTCAGGCCGAAGGGTTCGAGCAGCTGGGCACGGGCGGTGACCAGGCGGGCGAGGGTGGGTTCGCGCGAAATCATCGGGCGATTGTAGGCATCGCCCATGACGGCCGGGGGCCGGGCGCGGCGGCCGACCCTGCCGCGAGGATGGGGACCGGGCGGCCCCGGGGTGGAGGGCTGGCTCAGTCGGAGCGGGCGCCGGTGTCGGTGTCGGAGTCGGTATCGCCGTCGCCGTTGGCATCGCCCCCGGCGTCCTGCTTCCAGGCCAGCGCCAGCTGGTACAGCGCCTTGCGCGATTCGCCGGTCAGCTCCGCGGCGAGGGACGCCGCCTGCTTCAGCGGCAGCTCGCGCATGAGCACGCGCAGCGTGCGCTGGGCGTCCTCGGGCAGGCCGGCTTCGCCTGCCGGCGCGGGCGCGGCATGCAGCACCAGCACGAACTCGCCGCGCTCGCGCTGCTTGTCGGCCGCCATCCAGGCGGGCAGCGTGGCGCAGGGCGCGGTGTGGATGGTCTCGAACTGCTTCGTGACCTCGCGGCAGATCGTCAGCGTCTGTTCGGGCGCGAGCTCGGCCAGCAGCGCGATCAGTTCCTGGATCCGATGGGGCGCCTCGAACAGCACCTGGCTGTGGGGCGCGCCGGTCAGCGCCTGCAGCGCCGCGCGCCGCTCGGCCGCCTTGGTCGGCAGGAAACCCACGAAGCGGAACCCCTGGGCGCGGGCGTCGCCGGCCACGCTGAGCGCCGCTACCGCGCTGCTCGCGCCGGGCAGCGGCATGACGCGCACGCCGGCGCGCGCGGCCGCGGCCACCAGCACCGCGCCCGGGTCCGAGATCGCCGGCGTGCCGGCGTCGCTGACGTAGGCGATGCGCTCGCCGGCGAGCAGGCGCGCGACCAGGCCTTCCGCCGCCTGCTGCTCGTTGTGCTGGTGCAGCGCCAGCAGCGGCTTGTGCAGGCCGAGCCAGCGCAGCAACTGAGCGCTGACGCGCGTGTCCTCGCAGGCGACGGCGTCGACCAGCCCCAGCACGTGGATCGCGCGCAGGCTCAGGTCGGCGAGGTTGCCGATCGGGGTCGCGACGACGTAGAGCGTGCCGCCCGGGAATTGCTGATGACCGGCCGCGGCGGAAGCGGCGGCGATCAGCGAGGCGGACGGGGACGTCGACATGTTCAAGAAACTCTCCATCGGACGGGACGGCGCGGATGCGCAGGCACGGGGCGCCGGCGCCGAGCAGCGCGCCCTGGACTACCTGAGGCGGCAGGGGCTGCGGCTGGTGGCGCGCAATTATCGGGTCGCGCGCGGGCCGTCCGCGCGGGGCGGGGAGGTCGACCTGATCCTGTGGGCGCGGGACGGGACGCTGGTGTTCGTCGAGGTGCGTGCCAGGGAACGCGATGCGCATGGCGGTGCGGCGGCCAGCGTGACGCGGGCCAAGCAACGGAAGGTGATCTTCGCGGCGACATGTTTCCTGCGCGCGCTGGCGGAGATCCCGCCTTGCCGGTTCGACGTGGTGGCCATCGATGGCGATCGCGTCGAGTGGCTGCAAGGGGCCTTCGACGTGCCGGCCGAGCACTGAGCTCTGCGGCGGCCGATGGCCGTGCAGCACCCTTTATCATCCGCGCTCATGTTGGAACAACGCATACAACAACAATTCTTCGAGAGCGCGGACCTGCTCTACCAGGTCGCCGAAGGGCTGTCCCGCCCGCTCGCCGTCGCGGCGCAGATGATGGTGGACGCGCTCACCGCCGGCGGCCGCGTGCTCACCGCCGGGCTCGGCACCTCGGCGGCGGACGCGACCTACATGGCCTCGCTGCTGTCCGGCCGCTTCGAGCAGGAGCGCCCCGGCCTCGCCGCCATCGCGCTCGACGCTCAAGCCCAGGGCTACGCCGATCCCGCCTCCGCGCTGATGCGCCAGATCCAGACCTTCGGCCATCCCGGCGATCTGCTGCTGCTGTACGAGGCGCAGGCCAGCGGCGCGGCCGCCGCGCTGCTGCAGGTGGCGCATGCGCAGGAGATGAGCGTGATCGTGCTCAGCGGCACGCAGGACGACGACTGGCGCGGCACGCTGCTGGACACCGACGTGCAACTGCGCGTGCCGCACAGCCGCTTCGCGCGGGTGGCGGAAGCGCACCGCCTGCTCTCCCACTGCCTCAGCGACGCGATCGACCTGCAGCTGCTCGGCGCGGGCGAATGACCCTCCTCCCGACCTTGAAGGACCTCCCGATGACCTCCGTGACCCGAAGCTCCCGCCGGACCCGCCGCCTGATCCTTGCCGCCGCGCTGGGCGGCGCGTTGCTGCAGACCGCCTGCGTGCCGCTGATCGTCGGCGGCGCGGCGGTGGGCAGCGCGATGGTGGCGACCGACCGGCGCACGTCCGGCACGCAGCTCGAGGACCAGGGCATCGAGCTCAAGACCGCCAACCGCATCCGCGAGCAGCTCGGCGACCGCGTGCACATCAACGTCAACAGCTACAACCGCATGGTGTTGCTGACCGGCGAGACCCGCAACGACGAGGACCGCGCCGCGGTCGAGCGCATCGCGCAGGGCGTGGAGAACGTCGGCAACGTGCTCAACGAGGTGGGCGTGGGCATGCTGAGCTCGCTGTCCAGCCGCGCCAACGACGTGGCCATCGCCGCCAAGGTCAAGGCCAGCCTGGTCGACGCGAAGGACCTGATCACCAACGCGTTCTACGTCGTCGTCGAGCGCGGCAACGTCTACATCATGGGCCGGGTGACCGAGCGCGAGGCCACCCGCGCGACCGAGATCGCCCGCGGCGTGCGCGGCGTGCAGAAGGTGGTGCGCGCGATGGAGATCATCAGCGAGGCCGAACTGGCCGCGATGGGCCAGGCCCAGCAGCCGGCCAAGCCGAAGAGCACGCCCTGAAACGCGCCGATGCCGGCCGACGCGCCGGCCGCCCCGCCCAGCAAGGGACCGCCACGCGGTCCCTTTTTTCTTGGCGCGACGGGGCCCGTGATTTTTCCGGGTCCCTTGATCTGGCGCATTGATGGAAGGGATCGCTGCTGACGGATGAGCCAGTGCTCATCATCATCGCCCCTCCCTCAATCGAGACAGTTGGAGGCGAAGACCATGTACTTCCCCTATCTCCATGGCAAACAGAAGGAGGTGCTGGCCTTGCGCCACCTGGCGCAGGTGCTGGGCGCGGAGGGCCAGGTGCAGCCGGTGATGGAGCCGGTGCGGGTGATGGCGACCTCGATGCGGCACACGCTGGAGGCCTGCGAGGCGCATCGCCTGCCGGTGTGGCTGGTGGTCAATCCGGTGCGGCAGGATTTCGACCTGCTGCTGCCCGCCGAGGCCTTCGACTGGGGCCGGCAGCTGTTCACCTCGTTGCCGACGCGCCAGTGGATCCATCCGACGCTGATGCTGGGCCCGGCGCTGACGCCCGACGTGGTGCGGCGCTTCGTGCAGCTGTTCGGGGCCCGGCCGATGGGGCTGGTCGTCGGCCCCGAGGCGCCGCCGCTGTCCGAGTTGATGACGATGCTCGGCGGGGCGCGGGTGCGGCAGGTGTTCTTCAAGGGCGTCGAGCCGACCGCCGCGGACCGCGCCGCGCTCGGGGACACCGCCTGCGTGCGGGTCGAGGACCGGCGCCTGCCGGACAGCCCCGACCTGCGCCAGGACCACCGCCACCCGTTCCTGGATCCGCTGCCCAATCCGCTGCCCGATCTGCGGCGGGAAGGCGGCGCGGACTTCTCGGACTACACCACGCTGCCCTCGCGCCCGGACACGCCCGAGGCGCCCTCGCGCCTGGCGGCGTTCCGGCTCAGCTATTTGCGCATCGCGCCAGCCGCGGCGCCAGCGCCGGCCGCGATCTGGCTCGAGTCCTTCCTGAGCGGCCGGCTCGCGCCCGACGAGGACAGCGCCGACCAGCGCTTCCGCCGCGCGCTCCGTGTGTTCCAGGCGGCGCTCGACCGCGACGACGCCTGTTTCGGTCCCACCGAGGCCGTGCGGCGCTACCTGGCCGGCCTCATCGATGGGGTCCAGCCGTCGCGAGCGCTCAGCAAGCAGTGGGAGCTGATGCACCACCTCGAGCTGGTCAGCGGCGTGCTCGCGGGACGCTTCCCCGGGACGAGTCCCGCCGGCGTGCCGACCAGCCTGCTGGCGCCCGCGGCGGCCCGGGCCTGAGGCGCGCCGCCGACGTGGCGCCGGGGCGAGGCCGTTCAGGCCTCGGCCGCGCTCAGCCGCACCGGGATGCCGCTGAGCACCGAGGTGCCCGAGACCGGGTCGCGGGCCTCCTCGTCCAGCAGCAGGTTCATGTTGACGCCCGGATGGCGGGCGGCGACGTTCAACTGGCTGCCGCTCAGGTCATGGCCCCAGCCGTGCGGCAGGCTGACCACGCCCGGCCGCATGTCGGGGCTCAGCGTGACCGGTGCGATCACGCTGCCGCGCGCGTTGCTCAGGCGCGCGGACTGTCCTTCCACCAGCCCCGCGCGCGCCGCATCGTCGGGATGGACCAGCAAGGTGCAGCGCTCGCGGCCCTTGGCCAGCACCGGCAGGTTGTGCATCCAGCTGTTGTTGCTGCGGGTCTCGCGCCGGCCGATCAGCAGCAGCTCGTCGCCGGTCGGGTGACGCAGCGCCGCGTCCGCATGCGCGAGGTCGGCCAGCAGCGCCGACGGCGCCAGGTCGATGCGGCCCGAGCTCGTGCGCAGGATCTCCGGGACGCGCGGCTGCAGTTCGCCGAGATCGATGCCGTGCGGCGCGGCCTTCACCTTGGCCAGCGTGAGGCCCTCCGGCTTCGCGCCGAAGCCGTCGCCGTAGGGGCCTGAACGCAGCCCCAGGTCGAGCCAGCGCGCCGGGCCGGCGCCGCCCTCGAGCATCCCGAAGACGGCCTCGGCCTGGTCGCCGGCGTGGCGCTTCAGCTCGGCGCGCAGCGCGGCATCGTCGACCGCCTGCAGGTCCGCGTCGGCCGGCAGGCCCGAGGCGATCGCCGCCAGCCGCAGCAGCGTCTGCCATTCGGCCCGAGGCGCGTCCGGGGCGTCGGCGTCGACGGGCAGCACCGGGCCCGACCAGCGCGCATGGTTGCGCCACGAGAGCTGCGCGAAGACCATGTCGTAATGCCAGTCCTCCAGCGGGGAGGGCGGCGGCAGGATCAGGTCGGCGTGGCGGCTGGTCTCGTTGATGTAGGGGTCCAGGCTGAGCATGAAGTCCAGGCCGTCGAGCGCGCGCGCGAGCCGCGCGCCGTTCGGCGAGGACAGCACCGGGTTGCAGGCCACGGTGATCAGCGCATGCACCTGGCCATCGCCGGGGGTCTCGATCTCCTCGGCGAGGCAGCTGATGGGGAATTCGCCCATCACCTCCGGCGCCTTGCCGACGCGGCTGTGCCGGCGGCCGGTGGCGACGCCCTTGCCCTGCCCCGGCCGGCCCAGCGTGTTGGCGGCGAAGGCGGCGGCCTTGGGGAACATCAGGCCGCCCTCGGTGTCGAAGTGGCCGGTGACGATGTTGAGCGCGTCGATGAGCCAGCTGTTCAGCGAGCCGAAGCGCTGCGTGCAGGTGCCGAAGCGGCCGTAGAGCACCGCCTTGGGCGTGGTCGCGAATTCGCGCGCGAGCCGCCGCTGGGTCTCGGCGGGGATGCCGCAGTGCGCGGCACCGCGCTCGGGCGGGAAGTCGGCGACGGCGGCCCGCAGCGCGTCCAGGCCCTCGACATGTTCGGCCAGGCGTCCGAGCCGTTCCAGGCCTTCCTCGAACACGGTGTGCAGCAGTCCCAGCAGCAGGTAGACGTCGCCACCGGGGCGGATCGCGAGGTGCTCGTCGGCGGCCTGGGCGGTCTCGGTGCGGCGCGGGTCGATGACGACGATGCGCCCGCCGCGCGCACGCATCGCCTTGGCCTTGCCGCGGTAGTCGGGGCTGGTCCACAGGCTGCCGTTGCTGACCATGGGGTTGGCGCCCAGGCAGATGAAGAGGTCGGTGCGCGGCAGGTCCGGCACCGGCACGCTGAGCCAATGGCCGTACATCAGCCCGCAGGCGAGCTGCTTGGGCATCTGGTCCAGCGTCGAGGCCGAGAACAGGTTGCGCGTGCCCAGCGCGCGCGCCAGGTGCGGGAAGTAGCTGAACAGGCCGATCTTGTGCGAGGCCGGATTGCCGATGGTCAGCGCGACCGCGTCGGCGCCGTATTGCTCGCGCAGCGGCGGCAGCCGGCGGGCGACCTCGGCGAAGGCCTCGTCCCAGCTGACGGGCTCGAAACCGGCGCGGTCGGCGCGGCGGCGCATCGGCTGGCGCAGGCGGTCGGGGTCCTCGTGCAGGTCCTTCAGCGCGACGCCCTTGGGACAGAGGTAGCCGTGGCTGAAGGGGTCGGCCTCGTTGCCGCGGATGGAGACGACCGAGCTGCCCTCGGGCGTGGTCCGGGTGCGGATCTCGAGGCCGCAGCAGGCCTCGCACAGCGGGCAGATGCGGGTGTGGGTGTGCTCGGTGGCTGTGGCGTCCAGGGCCATGGCGTGTCTCCCGTCGTTTGCCGGCGATTGTGGGAGGCGGCCGCAGGGGCGGTGGTCATGTAGGCGACAGGGGCGGGATGACGTGATGCGCACTGCCTCGACCGCTGGCCCTACATCTGCCGGAAGAGGTGGGTATAGCTTTCCGCGACGATCAGCGCGTCCTCGCTCTCCTTGAGCTTGACCTGCATGCGGCCGCGGAAGTCGCGCGAGACACCGGCCACCGCGGCGGCGTTGACCAGCGTCGAGCGGTGGATCTGCCAGAACTGCTGCGGATCGAGCTCGTCGACCAGCTCCTTGAGCGGCTTGCGGATCAGCGCCTCGCCCTGGCGCGTGGCGACGCGGGTGTACTTGTTGTCGGACTGGAAATACAGCACCTCGTCGACCGTGATCAGCTTCAGCGTCTGTCCGACCGACGCGTTGATCCAGCGCAGGAACTGCCGCTGCGGCAGCTTGCCGGCCTGGGCGCCGAGCTGGCTCAGCACCGCGCTCAGGTCCGCCGGCGGGCCCGCCATGCGCTGCTTGACGCGCTGGATCGCGGTGAACAGCCGCGCCGGCTCGAGCGGCTTGAGCAGGTAGTCGACCGCGCCCTCGTCGAAGGCGGACACCGCGTACTGGTCGTAGGCGGTGACGAAGACCACATGCGAGCGCCCCTGTACCTGCCGCGCGACGTCCAGCCCGGTGGCGCCGGGCATCTGGATGTCGAGGAAGAGCACGTCGGGCCGGCATTCCTGCAGCAGGCGCAGGGCCTGCACGCCGTCCGCGGCCTCGCCGACGATGACCAGTTCCGGCCACAGCTGCGCGAGCCGGTCCATCAGTTCATGGCGCAGCGTCTCCTCGTCCTCGGCGACGACGGCGGTCGGTGCGGCGGAATGAAGGCTCATGCGGGCAGCTCCAGCGTGAATTCGGTGTCGTCGGCATTGCTGCGGCATTGCAGCCGCGGTGGCGGCGCGCCGGGCGCGCGGTCCAGGCGCTCGAGGCGCTCGCCGAGCGCGCGCAGCGCGGTCTCCTCGCCGCACAGGCCGCCGCGGTCGAAGGACAGCCGCAGCCGCAGTCCGCCGCCGCTGGCTTCCTGGGCGCTCAGCCGCGCCTGGGTCGGCAGCCGCGCCGCGTCGCGCAGCATCAGCTGGGCCAGCGGCAGCAGCAGCATCGGCGGTACCGGCCGCGGGGCCAGCCAGGCGGACCACTCGGTCGACAGCGGCAGCGCGCCGCGTTGGCGGCCGGCCACCACGGCCAGGTAGCTGTCGAGCAGCGCCGCCTCGGACTCAAGCGTCACGCCGCGCTCGCGCAGCCGCGGCAGCGCCACGCGCAGATGGCGGATCAGGCGCTCCATCTGCTCCGGCGCCGCGATGTCGGCGCGCTCATAGGCGCGCTCGATGTCGACCAGCGTGTCGAACAGGAACTGCGGCTCCACCTGCGCCTGCAGCGCCGCCAGGCGCGCGGCCACGGCGTCGCGCTGCATCGCGCTCTGCTCGCGCAGCAGCGCCCCCAGGCGGGTGCGGGTGCGACGGCGGCGCATCGCCATCTCGTACCAGGCCACCGACAGGCTGGCAGTGACGCAGATCGACAGGCACTCGCCGATGAAATTGAGCCAGCGGATGGGCTGATGGGGCATCTCGCCCTTGCGCTCGCGCGCCAGGTCGGCGATCGATGGCCAGCCCAGCATCGGCATCAACTGGTCGTAGAGCAGCTTGGCGAGCACCGCGCCGATCAGCACAGCGATGCCCAGCCGGGCGACGCGCCAGGGGCTCTCCAGCGCGCTGCGCGACGCCGGCAGCCAGGTGAAGAGGATGACCAGCGCCACCAGCAGCGGCGTGAGCATCTGGTTGGCGAGCGCCGACGGCCAGCGCGCGTTGTCCATCACATAGAAGATCGACGACGCGTCCACCAGGCCGTAGAAGACGCCCATCAGCAGGAACCACGACAGCTCCTCGCGGCGCAGCGAGCGCCACGCGTGCCAGAGGTGGGCGGCGCGCTCGCGCAGGGCCTCCGTCATGGGAGCGCTCCGGCGGGCGTCGCCGGGGCCGCGGACGCGCCGCGCGCCGTCCCGGCCAGCGGCACGCGCACCCGCGCGATGACGCCGCGCGGCTCGGCCGCCTCCAGTTCCAGCCAGGCGTCGCGCCCGAACATCGCCATCAGCCGCGCCCGGGTGTTGGCCAGGCCCACGCCGCTGCCGCCGCTGGCGGCGAAGCCCTGGCCGGTGTCGCGCACCTCCAGCAGCAGGCCCAGGCCGGCGGGTTCGCGCCGCGCGCAGATGTCGATGCGGCCGCCCTCGGGCAGCGGCGACAGGCCGTGCTTGATCGCGTTCTCGACCAGCGTCGGCAGCACCATCGGCGGCAGCGAGGTCGCGAACAGCGCGGCGTCGGCCTCGATGTCGAAGCGCAGCCGCTCACCCATGCGCATCTGCAGGATGGTCAGGTAGCTGCGCGCCAGCTCCAGCTCCTGGCCCAGCGTCGACATGCCCTGGCGCATGCTGGGCAGGGCCGCCCGCAGGTAGGCGATCAGGCTGGCCATCATGTCGCGGCCGCGCTCGGGCGCGGTTTCGTACAGGCGCTTCACGTTGGCCAGCGTGTTGAACAGGAAGTGCGGCTCGATCTGCGCGTTCAGCGCGGAGAACTGGGCCTCGAGCTGCTGGGCCTGCAGGCGGTCGTGCTGGCGGGCCAGCTCGGCCAGCCGCGCCTGGGCGCTGCGCTCCTCTCGCACGCCATGCAGCAGCGCGGCGAAGAAACCGCCCAGCACCAGCCACAGCAGCGTGGTCGACAGCAGCCAGTCCCAGTGCAGCGGCGCGTCCGGAACCCCCAGGTTGGCGACCTGGAAGCGCAGCAGCGTGCCCACCGTCGCGCCGGCCGCGACCGCCACCGCCCGCAGCGCCAGCGGCCAGCGCACCCGGATCCGCGCCAGCAGCGCCTCCGCCAGCGCCAGCGCGGCCAGCACGCTGAGCGCGGTCAGCAGCGTCTGGCGGGTGAAGCGCAGCCACTCCATGAGCCAGTCGCCGACGCCATCGTCATGGGTGAGCCAGGTCAGCGAGCGCGCGCCCGCCATCGCCAGGCAGAAGTAGAAGGCCGCCGCGATCATGCGCAGGTTGAAGAGCTGCAGCGCGGCGTCGCGCGCCGAACGGCGGGGCTCGGGCGGCGCGCCGGCGGGGCCGGTCGGGGACGGGGACGCATCGGACATGGGCGGCATTCTGGCCGCGGCGTCCGGGGCCCGCCAGCGGCCGTGCGACGAAGCCGCCCTGGGCCGGACGAGTCCGGCCTGCGGGGGGCGAAGGCGGCATACTCGCCGCCCATGAAGATCCATATCGGTAACGGCGCGCGACTCTTCGTCGACGTCGAGGGGCCCGGCCTGGTGCCGGACGGGGCGCGGATGCGAGAGAAGCCGACGCTGATCTGCATGCATGGCGGCCCCGGTTTCGACCATGCGGCGTTCAAGCCGGCCTTCAGCCAGCTCGCGGACCTGGCGCAGATCGTCTACTACGACCACCGCGGCCACGGCCGCAGCGATCCGCGACCGTCGTCGGAATGGACGCTCGACACCTGGGCCGACGACATCGTGCGCCTGTGCGACGCGCTGGGCATCGAGCGGCCCATCGTGCTGGGCCAGTCCTTCGGCGGCTTCGTGGCGCAGCGCTACATCGCGCGGCATCCGGGGCACGCGTCCAAGGTGATCCTGTCCAGCACCTCCCACCACATGGGGCTGGAACGCAAGCTGGCCGCCTTCGAGCGGCGCGGCGGCCCCGAGGCCCGCGCGCTGGCGCATGCCTTCTGGAGCCGCCCGTCGCGCGAAACCTTCGAGGCCTACTGGGCCGGGGTGCGCCACCTCTACAACACGCACCCGGCCGCCGATCCGGAGGCCAGCGGCCGCACGCTGGTGAACCTGGACATCCTGCTGCACTTCGTCGGCGGCGAGAAACAGGACCTGGGCCTGCTGCAGGGCCTGGAGCAGGCCCGCTGCCCGGTGCTGGTGATGGTGGGCGAGGACGATCCCGTCTGCCCGCTGGAGGATGCGCTGGAGATCCACGAGGCGCTGCCGCCGCAGTGGCGCCAACTGGCGCGCTTCCCCGGCGTGGGCCACGGCGCATGGCGCGACGACCCGACCGCGGCCTTCGCCGTGCTGAGGAAATTCATCGCCGAATGAACGGCGGTGTTGCTCCCTCTCCCGCTTGCGGGAGAGGGCAGGGGTGAGGGCCAGCGCCCGACGAAGTCCCGCTGGTCCCGTCGCCCCTCAGGGCGCCACCAGCGCCTTGAAGTCGCGCTCGGCCAGCGCCGCGTCACCCAGGTTGAGCTCGATGACGCGGCGCAGGTGGGTGATGCTCTCCAGGTCGATGCCCAGGCAGAGCAGCCCGGCGCGGTCGCCGTTCACATGGGCGAGCTGCGCCGCCATCGTGATGCGCCCTTCGTGCGGCGCGAGCGGCAGGTCCAGCAGGCACAGCTCCCCGGGCTCGACGCCCGATGACGCCGGCAACAGCAGCAGCGCGCCCTTGAGCGACAGGTCCAGCACCTGCACCGGCAGGCGCTGCTCGACCGTCACCAGCTGCGCCGGCCCGGCGAACGCGATGCGGGAGAAATGACGGCGTTCGGCGGAGCTCATGGTGTCGCTCGGTGGGGGTGGCGCGAGCTCAGAGCTCGGCGTAGATGGTGCTCTTCTCGATGGCCTGGTGCAGGCGCGAGGGCGCCAGCGGCTCCAGGCCCATCGTCTCCAGCAGGTACCACGAGGCGCGCAGCAGCGCGGAGGTGGCCTGGCGGAGCTCGGTCGATTCGGGCGATTCCTGGCGGGCCAGCATCGCCTGCAGCTGCCGCGACTGGTTGTGCCCGGCGACTTCCGGCACCTGCGGCGGCACATGCTGCTGCGTCAGGCGGGCCAGCAGCTGCTGGACCTCGTGGCCGTGCTCGGGCGACTGGATCAGGCGGGCCAGGTCGCCGAGCAGGCGTTCCCCGGCGGCTGCCAGCAACTGCGCGGAATGGTCCGCGCCGCCGGCGACGTAAAGCGCCGAAGCCATGTCCAGGTACTCCAGCGCGCGCGCCAGACGGGGCAGATCACTGCTCACTGCATGTCCTCCTTGATGCACTCTTGTCATGACTGCTGTTTGCATGCATCGCCGCTCCTTGTTGTGGATTCGGTCCCTCTCGACGGCGTGAGGCCGAGTGTATCGGGGTGCTGCCGCAGCGCGCACGCCGTTTGTCACGCCCGGGGGTAGCATCCATCGGTTCGTAGAGCGGGCACTGTGTTTGCCCGCCGGACCAGGAACGCGCCGGGCGACGCGATTGCCCGACGCCATCCAGACTTACCCGGAGATCCGCATGAATCGCCATGACCGCCAAGACTTTTCGACCGAAGGTCCGATGGAGCTGAACGAGGCGCCGAGCGCGCCGGCGCGACGCGACGCGCTGGGCCGCCTGGGGCGTTATGCCGCCGCGGGGCTGGTGTTGCCGCCGGGCCTGGCGGTGTTCCCCGCGCTGGCGGCCGAAGGCGAGGACGACACCTACGACCAGGATTCGGTGGTGCATGCCGCGACCGAGTTCTTCGGCGAGACCACCGAGGGCCTGGCCAAGGTGATCGAGAAAGCCTTCAAGGAGCAGGGCCGGCCGAACGCCTACATCAAGGGCCAGGAAGCCGGCGGCGCGATCACCGTGGGCCTGCGCTATGGCGAAGGCCAGCTGCTGATGAAGCGCGGCGGCGGCGGGATGGTGTACTGGGCCGGACCGTCGGTGGGCTTCGACCTCGGCGCGAACGCGTCCAAGGTCTTCACGCTGGTCTACAAGCTGCCCAAGCCGAGCGCGATCTACCGCCGCTTCCCCGGGGTGGACGGCAGCCTGTACTACATCGGCGGCGCGGGCATCAACTACCAGCGCGCCGATGGCATCACGCTGGCGCCGATCCGGCTGGGCGTGGGCCTGCGTGCCGGGGCCAGCGTCGGCTACATCCACTACCGGCGCGAGAAGACGATCAATCCGTTCTGATCGACCGGCGCCGCTCAGCCGGTGCGCAGCGGCGCGCCTTCGCGCTGACTGCGGGTGAGGGCCTGCTCGGCGCGGGCGAGCAGGCCGCTGCCGGTGTCGCCCGGCCCGCGCCAGGCGGTCAGGCCCATGCTGAGCGGACCGGCCGTCGGCTGCTGCTGCATCCAGACCGCGCGGAAGCGCTCGCAGACCTTGCGCCCGGTGGGCAGGTCGACGTCGTGCAGCAGCATCAGCATCGCCTCGCCCTGGCCGAGCGCGAGCACGTCCTGCGCGCGGCACTGCTGGCGCAGCATGTGCGGCAGGGCGCCCGCCGGCGCGCGTGCGGCGGCCAGTGCCACCAGGCACCAGGCCATGTCGGGGGAGCGCTGCTCCTGGCGCTCGACCAGCCGCGCCAGCAGCTGATCGCGCGATGCCAGCGGCGAGGAGACGCCGGCCTGCACGGCCAGCGCATGGAAGCGTTTGTAGTGGGCCAGGGCGATGTTGAAGTCGCCATGGGCCTCGGCCAGCGCGCTGAAGGTCTCCTGCATGGGCGCATGGTCGTCGCCATGGACCTTGCGCAATTCATCCAGGCGGGAACGGGCCGCGTCGAGCTGGCCGTCGAGGATGAGACGGTGGGCGTCGGCGCAGCCTTGTTCCAGATCGCCCAGGGTGCCGGGACTGGACCGCAAGACCTTCTCGGGAGTCATATCACCAAAGAATAACGTCCGATATCCGACCATCCCATGGGGGCTAACCAGCGGAGAAGGGGCTGAAGACGCATCAAACCGTGTCTGCGCCGCAAGTACGCGCTTACCGGAGGACACGCGGTTGACGGTTCCGTGACGTGGCGGCGAGGCCGGGATGACGGATTCGTGGCCTGGGGGAGACGGGCCGGCCGGGGCGGGACTAGGATGGCCCGCGTCGTTCGATGGAGACCCGCATGAGCCAGCAGCCCGCCCCCCAGCACCTGTCGCCGCCGGTTCCGGCCGCCTCGCCCCTGCAGGCCACGGTCGACACCCTGCCGCCGCAGGACATCAGCGCGGAGGTGCTGCTCGAGAAGTACGCCAAGGACGGCGAGCGCAGTCTGGACGAGGTCCGGGCGCGGGTGGCCCGGGCGCTGGCCGCGGCGGAGTCGCCGGAGCAGCGCGCGCACTGGGAGGCGAAGTTCCTCGAGGCGCAGCGGCGCGGCTTCGTGCCGGCGGGGCGGATTGCCTCGGCGGCGGGCACGGCCTTGTCGGCCACCTTGATCAACTGCTTCGTCCAGCCGGTGGGCGACGCGATCGCCGAGGAAGAGGACGGCCACCCCGGCATCTACACCGCGCTGACCGAAGCGGCGGAGACGATGCGGCGCGGCGGTGGGGTGGGTTACGACTTCTCGCGGATCCGGCCGCAGGGCGCGTACGTGAAGTCGACGCAGTCGAGCGCATCCGGCCCGATCAGCTACATGCGGGTGTTCGACCGCAGCTGCGAGACGGTGGAGTCGGCCGGCTCGCGGCGCGGTGCGCAGATGGGCGTGCTGCGCTGCGACCACCCGGACATCGAGGCCTTCATCCATGCGAAGGACCAAGGGGACCTGAAGAACTTCAACATCTCGGTGGGTGTGACCGACGCGTTCATGGAGGCGGTCGAGGCCGATGCCGACATCGAGCTGGTGCACAAGGCCGCGCCCGGCGCCAAGCTGCGCGCCGCCGGCGCGACGCAGCGCGCCGACGGGCTGTGGGTCTACCGCCGGATGCGGGCCCGCAAGCTGTGGGACCAGGTCATGCGCTCCACCTACGACCACGCCGAGCCGGGCGTGCTCTTCCTGGACCGGATCAATGCGGACAACAACCTGCATTACTGCGAGTCGATCAGCGCGACGAATCCGTGCGCCGAGCAACCCCTCCCTTCCTACGGCTGCTGCTGCCTGGGATCGATCAACCTGACGACCTTCGTCAGACAGGCCTTCACCTCGCAGGCCAGATTCGACGAGGCCGAGTTCACCGACATCTGCAAGACCGCCACGCGCATGCTCGACAACGTGCTCGACGTGACGCCCTGGCCCCTGCCGCAGCAGGCCCGCGAGGCCGCCAACAAGCGCCGCGTTGGGCTGGGCTTCACCGGGCTCGGCGATGCGCTGGTGATGCTGGGCCTGCGTTATGACAGCGACGCGGCTCGCGCGATGGCGCGGCGCATCAGCGAGGTCATGCGCGATGCCGCCTATGAGGCCTCCGCTGACCTCGCGCTCGAGCGCGGTGCGTTCCCGCTGTTCAACGCGGATCTCTATCTCTCGGGGGGAAACTTCGCTTCGCGGCTGCCGCCATGGCTGAAGGACAAGATCCGCGCGCAGGGGCTGCGCAACTCACACCTGCTGTCGATTGCGCCGACCGGCACCATCTCGCTGGCCTTCGCCGACAACGCGAGCAACGGCATCGAGCCCGCGTTCTCCTGGAGCTACACCCGCAAGAAGCGGATGCCGGACAACAGCTTCAAGGAATACGCCGTCGAGGACCACGCCTGGCGGCTCTACCGCCATCTCTTCGGCCCCGACGCGCCGCTGACCGAGGCCTTCGTCACTGCGCTGGAGCTGCAGGCCGCCGATCACGAGGCCATGGTCGCGGCCGTCGCGCCGTGCATCGACACCTCGATCTCCAAGACCGTCAACGTGCCGGCGGACTATCCCTACGCCGACTTCCAGGACCTCTACCGCTGGGCGTGGCAGAGCGGCCTGAAGGGGCTCGCGACCTACCGGCCCAACAGCGTGCTCGGCGCGGTGCTGAGCGTCGAGCCGATCGCCAAGCCCGAGCCGCTGAAGGCCGATACCGGCCCGAATCAGCGCCTGCGCGTCGAGCGGCTGCCCAAGCCGGTGCTGGCTTCGCTGCGCTGGCCGAGCCGGCCCGAGATGCCCGGCGGCAATCCCGCCTGGTCGACGATGATCCGCCACCCGCATGGCGACTTCGCGCTGTTCGTCGGCGAGTTGCCGGCGGAGGGCCCCGACGCCGGCCTGTTCGGCCGCACGCTGCCCTTCGAGGTCTGGGTCAATGGCGCGGAGCAGCCGCGCGGGCTCGGTGCGATGGCCAAGACCTTGTCGATGGACCTGCGCGCCAACGACGCCGCGTGGCTGCGGCTGAAGCTCGACGCGCTGGCCACCGTCGCCGAGGAGCGCGCCTTCGAGATGCCGATGCCGCCGCTGGGCGAGCCGCGGCTGTTCCCGGGCGTGGTCGCGGCGACGGCCGCGGTGATCCGCTGGCGCTGCGAGCAGCTCGGCGCGCTCCAGGAAGGCGGCCCGACGCCGGTGCTCGACGCGATGTTCTCGCGCGAGGAACCGCGCACCGGCACGGCGGGGACGCTGGCGTGGGCGGTCGACGTCGACAACCCCGCGACCGGCGAGCTGTTCACGCTGACGCTGAAGGAGGTCAGCCTGCCCACGCCCGACGGCGGCAGCGTCACGCGGCCGTGCGCGATGGGCTTCTCGGGGAACTATCCGAAGGCGCTGGATGGATTGGCGCGGCTGCTGTCGCTGGACATGCGCGTGCTCGATCCGGGCTGGATCGGCATGAAGCTGCGCAAGCTGCTGAATGTCGGCGAGCCGCTGGGCCACTTCATGGCGCCGGTGCCGACGCTGTCGGGCGAGCGCAGACAGCAGGTGTGGCCGTCGACGGTGGCCTACGTCGCGCGGCTGGTGATCCACCGCTACGCGATGCTGGGCGTGCTCGACGAGAACGGCTATCCGCTCGTGGACATGGGGCTGATGCAGCAGGCGCCGCTGAAGGCGGGCAAGGCGGGCGCGGTGGCGCGTTCAGCGTCGGAGGCGGGCGGCATCGTCGCGATGGCCGGCAAGAAGTGTCCCGAGTGCGGGAACTCGACGCTCATTCATCGTGATGGGTGCGAGTTCTGCACCGCCTGCGGGTTTGTGGGGCAGTGCGGGTAACAGGCTTGACACACACCGACGCACAAGCCCCGTCTTGGTGAACCCTGGACGACAGACGCTGCCTTTCGGCGTGGCACAGGTCTTGCGCCCGATCCCTGGTCGCCTCACGCGCGACCTTCTTCGTCATTGACCTGGATCTTCCCGATGTCCTTCTTCTTCCTTCCGTCCCCTTCGGCGCTTCGAGCGCCCCGGCAGCGCCGGTTCCTGCACGTACTCGCCATGTGCGCGCCCTTGTGTCTGCTCAGCGCCTGCGGCGGTGGCCGCGACGCCGCCGCCCCGCCCCCGGGCGATCTGGTGGCCGTGGCGGCGTTCGCGCCGGCCGCGAGCGCCGCTGGTGTCGTCGTCGCCGATGCGCCGCTGCCGCGGCCGACGACCGCGGCCTGCACGGTCAAGCTGTATGACGGCATGAGCTTCCAGGGCTTCGACGCCCACTCCTTCGCCTATGCCGGCGCGGGCGCCTGCCCCGGTCCCTGGGCCAAGGTGGTGCTGGAAGCGGACTTCGCCGTCAACGCCGGCCGCCAGTTCGACCGTACCGCCCTGATCTCCATCGGCGGCATCAACCTCTACGCCGGCACCACGCAGGAGCCCTCGGCCAACGTGGCGCCGAGCTGGCATGTCGAGCGTGACGTCACCGACTACGCCAAGGCCCTGACCGCCTCGGCCGATGGTTTCGTGCGTCTGGACAACGTTGTCGACACGACCTACACCGGCTTGCTGACGGGCTCGGCGCGACTGGTCTTCTATCCGGCGGGCAGCTCGGCCGATGCGGCCAGCAATCGGGCCGCGGACCTCGTGATCCCGCTGGCGGGCGACCTGAAGACGGGCGACCCGGCCAATCTCAAGTCCGCGGCGGATGCGCTGCAGCGCACGATGTCGCTGCCCACGAACATGGTGCGCCTCTACCTGGACGTTCAGGCGGAGAGCCAGGGGGGCGACGAGTTCTGGTACACCTGCGTGCCCGACGACCAGGCGCAGGTCCTGCAGAGTTGCGGCGGCGGCAGCTTCCGCGAGGTGCTGGTCCGCATCGACGGGCAGCCGGCCGGCCTGGCGCCGGTGGTGCCGCGGGTCTATACCGGCGGCGTCGATCCGGGCCTGTGGCGGCCGACGCCAGGCGCGGAGACGCTGTCCTTCGTCCCCTCGCGCGTGGACCTCACCCCCTTCGCCGGTGCGCTGAGCGATGGCACGCCGCACACCGTGGCCATCTCCGTGCAGGGCGCGCAGGATCACTTCGCGGTCGTCGGCAGTCTGCTGGTCTACCAGGACGCCGCCGCGAGCCAGACCGGCGGGGCCCTGAGCAGCAACACGCTGGCGAGCGCGGCGCTGACGCCCCCCGTCACGAGCAACGGCATCACCACGGCCGCCGACAGCAGTGTCGGCGGCACGCTGGGGGTGACGGCGGCTCACAGCTATGCGGTCACGGGCTACGTCAACACCTCCAGCGGTCGCGTCACCACGACCGTGCAGCACGACCTCACGTTCAGCAACCAGCAGAAATTCAATATCGCAGGCGCCATCTACCGCCAAGCGCTGACGCAGAGGACCACCAGCACGGCCACCGTCACGACGGAGGGCAGCGGCCGCCGGACCGTCGACCGGATCGCGTTGAGCTACCCGCTGGACATGGACTACACCTATGACGGCGACAAGAACCGGCAGGACGCCACGGCCGCGCAGGACTTCCGCACCGACGTGTCCCGCACGGTGAACGGGGGCGATGCCTTCCACAGCGCGTTCAGGAACACGCTGGCCGTCAAATCGGCGCTCCTCTTCAGCAGCACCGGCGGTCCCGCGCAGCGTGGGGGCGAGGAGGGCAGCCAGACCGTCACCTACGAAGACAGCCTGGGCAGTTGCTACCAGCGCAGCGTGGTGACGGCGGCCAATGTGCTCGCCTCCTTCCAGGACGGCGCGGGCTGCACGGGCGGCAACCGCCTGAACTGGCTGGCCCAGCCGGATGGCGCGCCGGCGCAGGCGCTGCTGGGCCGCATCTCGGAGCCTTGAGGCACAAATGCCCGCTCCCGGCCGACGCTGGGGGCGGGCGGCGAAGGCGCCTCTGGCCGGTGTCGCGTCGCGCCGGCCGGCGCTCTCAGGAGCGCAGGTCCTTGCCGTGGAACGCGCGCTCGAACTCCATGAACGCCGACGGCGAGTCATCCCTGACTTCCAGCCGCGAATCCGTGTAGAACTCGGAGCGTCGGTCGGACACCGGTCCACCGAAGGGATCGTCGGACCGGCGCAGCACCGCCACCGCCATCTGCGACCGCAGGCCCGCGAGCACGGGATCGGACCAGTTGCTGACGAGGGCTTCGAACTGCTTCAGCGCCTTCGCGATCACTTCCACCGGCAGATCGTTCAGCGCTTCCTGGCCACGGGCCGCCAGCGCGCGCTCGACGTAGCCGAGATGACGCATCACCCGCCGTGTCTGGCGATGCGTGTCGAGCAGTTTCTTGAGCGCCATGCCGGTGGACTTCTGCGCCTCGAGGGCGCTGCTGTCCGGCGGCGAGGGTTCGGGCGGAGGGGCCGCCACGCGGATGCCGATACGCCGGCCCTTGCGCTCCAGGCGCACGTCGGTCGAAAGGAGCCGGGCCATGCGGCGGAAGGGCGCCGCGAGCAAGGCGACGCCTCTGAGGGAGGCCAGGCGGGACGTGGACATAGGCGGCGGAGGATCCCAGACCCCCCACCGCGAGTCAGCACCAATTCCTAACGGCCGCTCGCGATGCCGTCGGCAACGCGAACTAGCTCACCAAAAGGACCGTGGCGCTCAGGCCGGGCCGGGCTTCTCGCCGTCGGGGGTCTCCGATGCAGGCGCGGGCGGCGAGCCAGCGGCCTTGCGCTGGGCCTTCTCTTCCTTCTTCTTTTTCTTGGCGAGTTCGCGTTGACGTTTCTCGTACTGGTAGTTCGGGGTAGCGATGGTGGCCTCCGTGAGGTTGGGGGTGATCGAGGAGCCTGAGGACGACTCGGCGAGGGCGCGAACGCGGACGATCTCCTGACGGTGGATGTTGGCCCCGGTGGTCGTGAGACGCAAATTGCCACCATGCCATTCCAGCCAGTCCAGATCCACCAGCCGGTCGATCAGCTGTTCGGGGATCTCGCTGGCCTGGCGTCTTTGCAGGGCATCGACACTTTGGCGCAACGACACCCGGAGCTCGTCGAGGGTTTGGGGGACAGGCATGGAACACCTCCGCGCGTGTCGCGCCGCGACATGCGGCGCGAACAGAGTCGCCAAGCAATCAAGGCGAGGGCTTGCACGGCGTCCGTCGGAGGAAAACCAGGCGAAGACTTCGGGATGACAGGCTCACGGTCTATCGGGCGATCGTAGCGCAGCGGCACGGACGCTCGTTTCGCGCCTGCCAACCCCCTCACGATCCCCGTGTCAGGACCACTTCCGCCCCGCCCCCGCTCCGCCCTGAACGACACCCAGGACGAGGGTCTTGATAGGAAGCCGGGATTCCCGATCCCCCCGAGGCGTGACACCGATCACGACGCTCCTCCCCCCGTTCGCGGGGCCGGTTTCCACCCCTTCCGTACTGCGTCACGCTCGTCCGAAGTGGTGGTATCGGCAGAAGTGATTTCAAAAATATCATTTCATCCAACCCATGCCGCCAGACTGATCGGCCGCCCACCGCAGCCGCCCGCGCCTTCTTCGCGCCGTTTGTCTCAAGAGCAGATCCATGAATGGTCTTTCCATCAAGAAGCAGCTGTCGTTCGCCTTCGCCGCGCTGGTCGCGGTGGTGATGCTGGTCAGCGCCGTCGCGCTGCGAGGCCTCGCCGCCGCGGATGCACGGTTCGCCGGGTTCGTGCACGGCATCGATGAGCGGGAATCGATGGCCGTCGACGTGCGCATCGCCGCCAACCGCCGCGCCATCGGCGTGCGGGACATGGTGATCGTCAAGGAGGCGGCGGACGTCGAGTCCGCCCGAAAGATGGCCCTCGACGCCCACTCGGCGATCGGCGAGCACCTGCGCAAGCTCAAGGACGCGGTGGCCGCCGCGCCCGAAGCCAGCCCCCGCGAACGCGAGTTGGTCGCGCGTCTCCTGGAGGTGGAGGGGCGTTATGGCCCGGTCGCGGCGAACATCGTCGAGCTGGCGTCCTCCGGCCGGCGCGACGAGGCGATGACCGCCATGACCCGTGACTGCCGCCCGCTGCTGGCGGCGCTGCTGGCCGCCACACGCGAGTACGTCGACTTCGCCGCCCGTGCGGCCGACGAGGAGATCGCCGCGTCCACCGCCCAGTACCAGGCGCAGCGCTGGTGGCTGACGCTGCTCAGCCTCGCCGCCGTGGCGGCCGCCTGCGGCCTGGGCTGGCTGATCACGCGCCGCCTGATGAGCGCGCTCGGCACCGAGCCGGCGCAACTGGCCGACGCCGCCCGCCGCATCGCCGACGGCGACCTGCGTCCGGTCGAAGGCGCCGCGCAAGCGCCGGCGGCCAGCGTGCTCGCCTCGATGGGGGCGATGCAGGGTCAACTGCTCGCGCTGATCGGCCAGGTGCGGGGCTCCGCCGAGCAGATCGCCGACGCCAGCACCCGCATCGCGCAGGGCAACAACGACCTGTCGTCGCGGACCGAGGAACAGGCCGCGGCGCTCGAGGAGACCGCCGCCTCGATGGAGCAGCTCAGCGCCACGGTGCGCCAGAACGCCGACAACGCCCAGCAGGCCAACCAGCGGGCGCGCGAGGCCAGCGAGGTCGCGACCCGCGGCGGCGAGGTCGTGGGCCAGGTGGTCGACACGATGCGTGGCATCCACGAGAGCAGCCGCCGCATCGCCGACATCATCGGCGTCATCGACGGCATCGCGTTCCAGACCAACATCCTGGCCCTCAACGCCGCGGTCGAGGCCGCCCGCGCCGGCGAGCAGGGCCGCGGCTTCGCCGTCGTCGCCGCCGAGGTCCGCAGCCTGGCGAGCCGCTCGGCCGGTGCCGCCAAGGAGATCAAGCAGCTCATCGGCGACAGCGTCGCCCGCGTCGAGTTGGGCAGCGGGCTGGTCGACCAGGCCGGCGCCACGATGACCGAGGTGGTCGGCGCGATCCGGCAGGTGTCGGACATCGTCGGCGAGATCAGCGCCGCCAGCGTCGAGCAGAGCGCCGGCGTCGCCCAGATTGGTGAAGCCATCACGCAGATGGACCGCGCCACGCAGCAGAACGCCGCGATGGTCGAGGAGAGCGCCGCCGCGGCGGACAGCATGAAGCGCCAGGCGATCGACATGGTCGGCGCGGTCGCGGTGTTCCGCACCGATGGGCAGTCGCCGCTCTCCGCGCAGCCCGTGCAGGCAGTGCAGCGGGACGGGCAGGAAAAGCCGGCCTGGCAGGACCGCCAAGTGCGGCTTGGCCACCAGTTCCCGCAGGCGATGCAGATGCCGCGAGCTATCGAGGCGAGCCGTCCTGCGGCCATCACGTCGCCGGCGCCCGCGTTGCGCCGCGACAACCCGCGCGCCGAGCCGGCACGGGCAGCCCCGGTGACGTCGTGGGTGCCACGCAAGCCCGCCTCCGCACCTGCACCCGCACCCGTGGCGGCGGCGAACGCGGTCATCCGTGTCGTGGCCGCCACGGCGACCCCGGCGAGACGGGGCGCGCCGGCGCCCGAGTTGCTGGTGGTGCCGACGAGACCGGCCTCTCGCAAGATCGCCGAGCCGGTCCTCGCCGGTGACGACGACTGGACGAGCTTCTGACCGGCGAGCCCGCCCTCGCGTGGCGCGAGCCAGAGCGATCGCGGCCGGCTCTGCGACCTCTCAGGCGAGCGCGACCATGCTCGGCGTGAGCCGCAGCCCGCGAGTTGCAGCCCCGCATGCAGCGGCCCGCGAGTTGCAGCCCCGCAGGCACCGGCCCGCGAGTTGCAGCCCCGCAGGCACCGGCCCGAGAGCCGTTAGCGCCTCGGGACTTTCCTGTCCCGAAAGCAAAGGATGCCGTCGGCGGCCGGGCGTGACTATGCTGCCCGCACCGCCGCGGTGCCTGCCGCCGAGGAGACGCCCATGCCGGCCGCCCATTCCGCCAGTCCGCTGGTCCGCATCGATTACCCCCACATCGCCCGGCGCGAGATGCTGGCCTTCCTGCCGCCGGACTGCCTGCGGGTGCTCGACGTCGGCTGCAACACCGGCGCGTTCGGCGAGGCGGTCAAGACGGCGCGCCCCGGCACCGAGGTCTGGGGCGTGGAGCCCGACGCCGGCGCCGCCGAGCGCGCCGGCCAGCACCTGGACCGCGTGCTGCAAGGTTACTTCGACCCGACGCTGCCGCTGCCCGAGGCGCATTTCCACGCCATCGTCTTCAACGACGTGCTCGAGCACATGTCCGACCCTTGGGCCGCGCTGAACCACGCCGCGCCGCTGCTGGCGCCCGGCGGCGTGGTCCTGGCCTCGCTGCCCAACCTGCTGCACCTGGACACGATCTGGCCGCTGCTGCACGACCGCGACTTCCGCTACGAGCGCTGCGGCGTCCGCGACCGCACCCACCTGCGCTTCTTCACTCGCACCAGCGCGATGAGGATGTTCGACGAGTGCGGCTACGAGGTGCTCAGCGTGCAGGGCATCAACGAGCAGTGGTACACGCCGTCGATCAAGCGGCGGCTGGCCTTCCGGCTGTTCGGGCGGCAGCTGGAGGAGACGAAGTACGTGCAGTTCGCCTTCGTCGCCCGGCCGGCGCCGCAGCGGCTGGCGTCCTGAGCCGGCGGGGCGCGCGGCGTTCGCGCTATCGCCCAATCGCCCCACCGCCGACCGGAGTCCTCGCCAGCCGCGACAATGCGCCGCATGCGCGCCCTGATCGATCTGCTGATCCAGCACGACTTCCTGCTCGTCTTCCTCGTGACGCTGGCCGCGCGCATCGGCGCGCCGCTGCCGGCGGCGCCGCTGCTGGTGGTGGCCGGGGGGCTGGCGGCGGCGGGGCGGCTGTCGGCGCTGTCGCTGGTCGTGGCCGCGGTGCTGGCCAACGTGCTGGGCGACGCGATCTGGTTCATCGCCGGGCGCACCCATGGCCACCGCGTGCTGCGGCTGCTGTGCCGCGTCTCGCTGTCGCCGGACGTCTGCGTGCGCCAGAGCGAGAGCCTGATCGCGCGCTGGGGCGGCAGCTCGCTGCTGGCGGCCAAGTTCCTGCCCGGCATCTCGGTGGTCGCCGCGCCGATGGCCGGCGCGCTGGGCATGGGCTGGCGGCGCTTCGTCGCCTACGACGCCGTCGCCGGCCTGGTGTGGACGCTGTGTTTCCTCGGCCTGGGCCTGGTCTTCAGCGACCAGATCCAGGACGTGCTGGACGCGCTGTCCAACGCCGGCCTGCTGGCGCTGGCGGCGCTCGGCGCGGTGCTGTTGCTGCTGGTGGGCAACCGCTGGCGCCGTCGCCGCCAGATGGCGCGGCTGCAGGGTGAGGTCGAACGCATCAGCGTCGAGGACGCCGCCGCGCTGGTCGACCAGGACATGGCGCCGCTGTTCATCGACGTGCGCAGCGACCCCGGTCGCGCCGCCGATCCGCGCACGCTGCCCGGCGCGCTCAACATCCCGCTGACGCGCCTGCCCGACTACGCCGACCAGCTGCCCCATGACCGCCTGCTGGTCCTTTATTGCAACTGCCCGAACGAGATTTCCGCGGTGCAGGGCGCCCACGAGCTGCTCCAGCGCGGCCATGCGCGGGTGCTGGCGCTGGACGGCGGCCTGGACGGCTGGCATGCGCTGCAGCGCCGCCGCGGCCGGGATCGCGGCGACAGCGGCGACGGCGATGCGGTCGACCCGCCGTCCTCGTCCGCGCCGACCGCCGCGCCGGCTGTCCCCTGATCTGAGGAGGGACGACGGCCGGGGCTGGCGCGCCGCTTGCATACTCGCCCCCATGACCGTCGCTGCCCTGCCTGCCGCCGTCCCGGTGCTCGCGCCGACCATCCTCGATCTGGAAGCCTCGGGCTTCGGTCGCGGCAGCTATCCGATCGAGATCGGCTTCGTCGAGCCGGGCGGGCTGCCGTTCTGCTCGCTGATCCAGCCGGCGCCCGAGTGGTCGCACTGGGACGAGCAGGCCGAGGCGCTGCACGGCATCTCCCGCGAGCTGCTGCTGCGTCATGGCCGGCCGCGCGAGTGGGTCGCGGACGAACTCAACCGGCGCCTGGCCGGGCAGACGGTCTATTCGGACAGCTGGGGCCACGACTACAGCTGGCTGTCCAAGCTCTTCGACAGCGCCGGGCGGCTGCCGCGCTTCCGTCTCGAGGACCTACGCCGGCTGCTGTCCGAGGACGAGGCCGGCCGCTGGAACGCGGTGCAGCAGGAAGTACGCGCCGAGGCGCAATTGCGCCGTCACCGCGCCAGCGCCGACGCCAAGGTGCTGCAGATGACGCTGATGCGCCTGAAACACGGCGCCGCGACGCCGACGGCGGGCCTGAACGGCCGCGATCCCTCCGACTTCGGCCAATGCGGCTGAGCCCGCTCCTCGGCGGTCAGCCCCGGCTTGCGGGCGGCGTCTCGCCGGACGGCCCGAGCCGGTCGGCGCAGAGGCTGCCGTTGGACCGTCCCCGGCCCGCGCGCTTGGCGCGGTAGAGCGCCTCGTCGGCGCGGGTGACGAGGTCGTCGATGTCGGCCTGCCGGGCCCATTCAACGCAGAAACCGACGCTCGTGCCGATGTGGAGCTCCAGCGCCCCGATGCGGAACGGCATCGTCAGCGCATGCACCAGCTTGTCGGCGACCACCTGCGCGTCGACGGGCCGGGCGACGTGGGTCAGGAACACCGCGAATTCGTCGCCGCCGAGGCGGGCGACCAGGTCCTGCGGCCGCAGCGCATGCCGCAGCCGCCCGGCGACAGCCTTGAGCAGCGCGTCGCCGACCGGATGGCCGTGCTCGTCGTTGACCGGCTTGAAGCGGTCCAGGTCCAGGTAGAGCAGCGCCACCAGCTCGTCGCGGTCGACCGCCCGGCCCAGCGCGGCGTGCACCTGCGACGCGAAGCCGGCCCGGTTGAGCAGTTCGGTCAGCGGGTCGGTGTTGGAGGCGCGCAGCAGTCGCAGCTGTTCCTGCTTCACGTCAGTCACGTCGCGCGCCACGCCGTAGGCGCCGAGGATGGTGCCGTCGTCGTTGAGCAGCGGCGCATAGGTGAGCTCGACGTAGCGGGTCTCGCCGCGATCGTCGCCGTCCAGCGGCATGGGCCGGCTGACGCCGTCGTCGTCGCGCATCTCCACCACGCTGGTCTCGCCCGCGAAAGCGCGCTGGATCAGCGGCTGCACCGCCGGGTAGAGCTCGTCGAAAACCTCGGACGCATGCCGGCCCAGCCAGGACCGCTCCGGGATGTCGAAGCGGCGCTCGAAGGCCTTGTTGCAGAACAGCACCCGTTCGTCGGTGTCGACGGCCAACATCATGACGTTGACGCTCTGCGCCATCGCGCCCATGACGGCCTGGCTGCGTTCGCGCTCGCGGCGTGCGGCCAGCTCGGCGCTGATGTCGGCGAGGGTGCCGGCATGGGCGACGATGCGGTCGCCCAGCCGCATTGGCCGCATCCGCAGCCGCACCAGCAGCGCGCTGCCATCGCGGCGGATGAGCTGGTGCACGCGGTCCACCGGCTCGCCGCGCGCGACCAGCGCCGCCCATTGCGCGCGCGTGGGCTCGCGCTCGGCCGCCGGCAGCCGCTCCAGCCAGCCCCAGGCGAGCGCGTCGCGGTCGACCTCCAGCAGACGCAGGTAGGTCTCGTTGGCGTAGACGGTGCGGCCGCCGAGGTCGCAGCGGAACAGCCCCATCGGCGAGGCGTCGGCGGTGGCCTCGCTCTCCGCCTCGCGCAGCCGCGCGCGCTGCTGCAGCCGGGTGAACCAGGCCATCAGCCCGACCGCGATGGCGCTGATGACGACCGAGAAGACCAGCACCGCGCGGCGCTGCTGCAGGTAGCCGGCGAGGATGCGGTCGCGCTCGAAGGAGACGAACAGGCGCAGCGGATAGTCCTGCAGCACGCGGTAGGAGACGATGCGCTCGCGGCCGTCGGCGGGGCTGCGGGTCACGATGAACTGGCCGCTCGCCGGCGGGTTGGGCGGCACCACCTCGTCGCCGGGCACCTCGCGCAGGTTGCTGCCGATCAGTCCCGGCACCTCCGGCCAGCGCGCCATCGCGATGCCGTCGTCGCGTTCCAGCAGCACGGCCATGCCCGAGCGCATCGAGCGCGCGCGGTAGCTGCGCAGCAGCGCTTCCAAATCAATGAAGCCGACGGTGGCGGTGAAGGGGCCGGCGGGCGCGCTCAGCCGGGTGGCCATCGGCATCACGAAGTGGGCACCCGGTCGCAGCCGCAGCGGCGCGCCGACGATGACGCTGGGCCCGCCGGGCCGGCCCAGTTCCGACAGGAAGCTCTTGGGGCCGAGGTCCACGTAAGGCTCACCGGTCACCGAGGGGATGCGCCACAGGCGGCCCTCGGGGCTGGCCAGCATCACGTCGGTCAGGCCGCGCGAGTTGTCGCGCAGCGAGTCGGCCAGCAGCGACACCGTCGCGTCCAGGTCCTGCCGCTCGTTGCGGCGCGTCATCAGCAGCAGGTCCAGCGTGCGCAGGCTGCCCTCGGTCTCGCGCAGCAGCTGCTCGGTGTCCTGCGCGGCGTTGAGGGCGATCGCATGCAGGTCCTGCTGGAGGTCCTCGACCAGCGAGCGCGGATACAGCAGCGCGAACCACAGCACCAGCGCCCACATCACCACCAGCACCAGGCCCAGCGCGAGGAAAGGGCCGTAGACCAGCAGGCGCCGCATCCGCAGGCGCTCGGCGACCGACTGGCTGAACAGGGAGGGAGCCATCCGCGGCATTTTGGACGCGCGGCGCCGGGGTTCAAACGCTCAGAAAGGGGGCACCGGCGGCCCTGTTCGGGGCCCGTCCGGCACATGGCTGCCGGGGTCGTCGCGAGCCAGTTCCGCGAGGCATTTCAGGCACAGGCATTGCCCGGGCCAGCGCGCCGCCAGGTCGCGCTTCAGTTCCTCCCCCAGGCGCGTGCCGAAGCACGCGCACCAGCCGTCCTCGACACCGCAATGGAAACCGCCGCCGCAGCGCGGGCAGGCGGTGTTGTCGGGGAGCGGTGGGGGCGTGCTCATGGGGCGGGATTGTCGGCCGATGTCAGCCGAACAGCGCCCGATGCCGGTCCCGCAGCAGGTTCTTCTGCACCTTGCCCATCGCGTTGCGCGGCAGCTCGGTCTCGACGAACACCCGCTTGGGGACCTTGAACCCGGCGATGCGGTCCTTCAGCGACGCGATCAGGGTCGCGCCGTCCAGCGCGGCGCCGGCGCGCGGCACGACCACCGCGATCACGCCCTCGCCGAAGTCCGGGTGCGGCACGCCCACCACCGCGGACTCGGCCACGCCCGGCAATTCGTTGAGCCAGCCCTCGATCTCGGCCGGGTAGACGTTGTAGCCGCCGCTGATGATCAGGTCCTTGCTGCGGCCGACGATCGTCACGTAGCCCTGCTCGTCGCGGCGGCCGACGTCGCCGGTCTTGAACCAGCCGTCGGCGGTGAACTCCTCCTTCGTCTTCTCCGGCATGCGCCAGTAGCCGGCGAAGACATTCGGCCCGCGGACCTGGATGTGGCCGATCTCGCCCTCGCCGGTGCTGGGGCAGGGCGCGCCGGCGTCATCGACGACGCGCAGGCCGACGCCCGGCAAGGGGAAGCCCACCGTGCCGCCGCGGCGCGGGCCGTCCTCGGCCCGGTAGGGGTTGGAGGTCAGCATGACGGTCTCGCTCATGCCGTAGCGCTCCAGGATGGTGTGGCCGGTGCGGCGCTGCCATTCCTGGAAAGTCTCGATCAGCAGCGGCGCCGAGCCGCTGATGAAGAGCCGCATCCGCGCGCAGGCGTCCGCGGTCAGCGTGGCCTGCTCGAGCAGGCGCACGTACAGCGTCGGCACGCCCATGAACAGCGTCGCGTCGGACAGGCGCGCGATGACGGCGCGCGGCTCGAAGCGGTTGAACCAGAGCATGCGCGCGCCGGCCAGCAGCGCGCCGTGCGACGCGACGAACAGGCCGTGCACATGGAAGATCGGCAGCGCATGGATCAGCACGTCGTCCGCCTGCCAGCCCCAGGCATGGCGCAGCACCTCGGCGTTGGACAGCAGGTTGCCGTGGCTGAGCATCGCGCCCTTGCTGCGCCCGGTCGTGCCGCTGGTGTAGAGGATGGCGGCCAGGTCGTCCGGCTGCTTCGCCGCCACCTGGTGGCTGTCGGGCATCTGCACCGCGCGGTCCAGCAGCGTGCCGCTGCGGTCCTCGTTGAGGGTGAACACCCAGGGCACCTTGGCCTGGAAGGCCAGCTTGCTGATCCAGCCGAAGTGCTTGCCCGCGCAGACCACCACGGCCGGTTCCGCGTTGCCGATGAAGTACTCGAGCTCGGCCGCCTGGTAGCCGGTGTTCAGCGGCAGGTAGACATAACCGGCGCGCAGCACCGCGAGGTAGAGCAGCAGCGCCTCGACGCTCTTCTCGGTCTGCACCGCGACGCGGCTGCCGGCGGGCAGGTCCAGCGAGTCCAGCAGGTTGGCGATCATCGCCGTGGCGCGGTCGATGTCGCGCCAGCTGTAGCGCTGGCCGGCATCGGGGCCGTCGGCCAGTTCGATGGCGCAGGCGTCCAGGTCGTCGGAGAAGTTCGCGCGCAGTGCCGCGAAGAGATTGGCGTTGGGTGTCATGTCCGTCGGCGGGAGTCAGGCAGGAAGCATCAATCCAGTTTCGCACCGGAGCGCTTGACCACGTCGGCCCAGCGCACCACCTCGCCATGCACGTACTTGCCGAAGGCGTCGCCGTAGAGGTTGGGCATCTCGGTGCCCAGGCCGGTCCAGATCGTCTTGAGCTCCTCGGTGGCGAAGGCCTTGCGCAGCTCGGCCTGCATCGCGGCGACCGCCTCCTTGGGCGTGCCCTTGGGCGCCCACAGGCCGTACCAGGTCGAGACTTGGTATTGCGGAATGCCGGCCTCGACGGCGCTGGGGATGTCGGGGAAACCGGGCGCGCGTTTGGCCGAGGCCACCGCCAGCGCCTTGATGCGGCCGCCGCGGATGTGGGCCGCCGACGAGCCCAGGCCGTCGAACATCAGGTCGACCTGGCCCGCCATCAGGTCCTGCAGCGCCGGACCGGCGCCGCGGTAGGGAATGTGGGTGATGAAGGTCTGCGTCTGCAGCTTGAAGAGCTCGCCCGCCAGGTGGTGCGAGGTGCCGTTGCCGGCCGAGCCGTAGTTCAGCTTGCCGGGGTTCTTCTTCAGCAGGTCCAGCAGGCCCTTCACGTCGGTCGCCTGGACCTTGCCCGGGTTGATCACGATCACCTGCGGCACGCTGGAAACCAGGCCGACGGGGACGAAGTCCTCCTCCAGCTTGTACTCGAGCTTCGGATACATGGCCGGCGCGATCGCGTGGTGGACCGCGCCCATGAAGAAGGTGTAGCCGTCGGGCGCGGCCTTCGAGGCGAGCGTCGCGCCGACGGTGCCGCCGGCACCGCCCTTGTTGTCGATGATGAACTGCTTGCCGGTCTGCTTGGTCAGCACCGCGGTCAGCGGCCGCGCGAAGGCGTCGGTGCCGCCGCCGGCTGGGAAGGGCACGACGATGGTGACCGGCCGGCTCGGCCAGGCGCCCTGCGCGAAGGCCGACGGCGCGAACGCGGCACCGAAGGCGCCCGCGCCGACGGCGGCCAGGGTGGCGGCGCCGAGCACGCGGCGGCGGGACGGGGAAGTCGAAGTCATGGCGGTCTCCTCTGGGCCTCTGCGGGCGTTGGTGTCGTGATGAAGGGCAGGCGATGGGGGGAAATCGGGATGTGGCATCGGTGGGGGACGGCGCGGCGCCGGCTCACAGCAGTCCGCTGACGGCGCGCGCGGTGGCGATCTCCCCTTGGATGAAGGCTTCGTGGTGCTCCTCGATCCGGTCCAGGTCGTACAGGTAATTGACCATCATCCCGTGCGACTGTTTCAGCCCCTTGGCGGAGCGGTCGCCCCCGGGGTTCAGGCGCTCGAGCCGCGCGCCGTTGTCCAGGTGGAAGCGCGCGACCGGATCGCCGCCGGGCAGCGGCGTCTGGCCGATCAGGTAGACGGCGGCGAGCTGGCGCAGGTCGGCCTGCAGCGCCTCGTCCTCGAGCGCGGCCGGCCCCGCGAGCGCCGCGGCCGTGTGGTGCCGCAGGCGCTCGAGCGCCTGCGCGGCGCGCTCGCGCTGCGCCGGCTTGAGGCCCGCCAGCTCCTCCAGCGACGACAGGCCCTGCAGCCAGGCGGCGAAGCCGGGCAGCGGCGACAGCGTGCAGAACTGCTTGATCCGCGGCAGCTCGCGCTTGAGGTGCTCGGCGACGCGCTTGATCAGGAAGTTGCCCAGCGACACGCCGCGCAGGCCCGGCTCGCAGTTGCTGATCGAGTAGAAGACGGCGGTCTTGTAGCTGCTGGCCGGCAGCGGCTCGGCGCGCTTGGCGATCAGCGGCGCGATCGCGTCCGGCATGTCCGCCAGCAGCGCGACCTCGACGAAGATCAGCGGCTCGCTGGGCAGCTGCGGATGGAAGAAGGCGAACAGCCGCCGGTCCGGCAGCAGGCGCCGGCGCAGGTCGTCCCAGCCATCGATCGCATGCACCGCCTCGTGGTGGATGACCTGCTCCAGCAGCCGCGCGGGCGAGTTCCAGTCCACCTGCCGCATCTCCAGGAAGCCTGGGTTGAACCAGGAGGACAGCAGGTGCAGCAGGTCGGCGTCGACCATGCGCCAGTCGGGATGGGCCTTGAGGCCCTCCAGCAGCCGGCGCCGCATCCGCACCAGGGTGCCGGTGCCGCCCGGCGCCCGGTTCAGGCGCCGGAACAGCTCCTGCCGGGGCGGCTCGCTGAGCTCGGTGAGCGCGCGCAGCGTCTCGGTGCCGGGCGCGTCGGCGTAGGCCTGCGCGGCGCGCAGCACGGCGGCCGGCTCGGGATTGAAATCGGCGGCCAGCTTGTCGAAGACGGCCGGCCAGGCGGGCGCGGCCAGCGCGCCCATGCGGCCGATCAGGTCCTGCGCCAGGCCCAGGCTGTTGGCCTGGCCGCGCTCGGACAGGAGCTTGCGCGCCAAGGCCAGCACCTGCCTTGCCGCGCGCGCCGAAGTCCAGGAGTCCACGATGGCCATGAGGGCGGTTTATAGCTGGATCGGCCGCGACGCGGGCAGGCCGCCGCCTCAGGGAATCCCCAGGGCGGGCGTGCGGGTGGGATGGCCCTCGCACCGCCGGGCCGGCTGCTACATTGCCTCGCATCAGATCCGAGGCGGCCCCGCGCGGTGGCGGCTCGACCCGGACACGGCCCCGGAAACGGCCCCGAACACGGCCCCGGACAGGGCCCCGGACAGGGCCCGGACGCTTCGCCCAGGAGCGGCCTGGGTGCAGCCAAGGAGACAAGCCATGAACGACATTCCGCAGGATGCCGACGCGGTGTTGCGGCTGGCGGCGCAGTCGATGTTCGACGTGCTGGCCAGCACGGCCCAGGGCGCGATGGTGGTGAACCGCGCGCACCGCGTCGTCTGGATCAGCGAGGGCTACAAGCGCTTCCTGCCGGCGCTGGGCTTCCGCGACGAGTCCGAGTTCGTCGGCCGCCGCGTCGAGGAGGTCGTGCCCAACACGCTGATGGCGCAGGTCATCGACACCGGCCAGCCCATCCTGGTGGACCTGCTGACCAACAAGGCGGGCACCTTCCTCGTCAGCCGGCTGCCGCTGCGCGGCCCGGGCGGCGAGGTGATCGGCGCGATGGGCATGGTGCTGCTCGACCATCCCGAGACGACGATGCAGCCGCTGATGAACAAGTTCGCCTGCCTCCAGGCGGAGCTCGACGAGACCCGCCGCCAGCTGGCCGCCGAGCAGTCGCGCAACCGCCGGCCCAAGCACCGCATCATCGACTTCGTCGGCGCGAGCCCCGCGGCGGTCGAGGTCAAGCGGCAGGCGCGCCGCGTCGCGCAGGCCGATGCGACGGTGCTGCTGCTGGGCGAGACCGGCACCGGCAAGGAGCTGCTGGCGCATGCGATCCACGCCGCCTCGCGGCGGGCGGGCAAGCCGCTGGTGTCGGTCAACATCGCCGCCGTGCCGGAGACGCTGCTGGAGGCCGAGTTCTTCGGCGTCGCGCCCGGCGCGTACACCGGCGCCGAGCGCAAGGGACGCGACGGCAAGTTCCGGCTGGCCGATGGCGGCACGCTCTTCCTCGACGAGATCGGCGACATGCCGCCCGCCTTGCAGGCCAAGCTGCTGCGCGTGCTGCAGGAGCAGGAGCTCGAGCCGCTGGGCAGCAACGAGGTGGTCAAGGTCGACGTGCGCGTCATCGCCGCCACCAGCCGCGACCTCGAGGCCATGGTGCGGCGCGGGGAATTCCGTGCCGACCTGTTCTACCGGCTCCATGTGCTGCCGATCCGCCTGCCGTCGCTGCGCGAGCGGGCCGAGGACATCGAATCGCTGGTCGAGGTGCTGCTCGAGGACATCGCCCGCCGCGGCGGGCTGGCGCCGAAGACGCTGACCCCCGCGGCGCTGCGCGCGCTGACGGCGCGGCCGTGGCCGGGCAATGTCCGCGAACTGCGCAACGCGCTGGAGCAGGCCTTCCTGATGAGCGACGAGGCGCAGCTGGAGCCGCGCCACTTCGGCCTGAGGGATCCCGGCGTGCCGATGCCATGCCCGCTGGGCGCGGGGCTCGCGCGCGGGATCGCCGCGATGCCCGAGCCCCCGGCGGGCTCGCCGGCGGCGACGGCCTTCCACCGGACGCCGGGTGGCGAGCCACAAGCGACCTGGGCGCACGACCGGATCGAGGACGGGGCGTTCATGCCGGCGTCGATGGCGGCGTCCGGTCCCGCCGCGACGCTGCCGGCCCGCAAGGCCGAGCTGGAGCGTGCCGCCATCGCGCAGGCGCTGCGCCGCACCAACGGCAACCGCATGGCGGCGGCGCGCCTGTTGGCGATCTCCCGCGCCACGCTCTACGAGAAGCTCGCCAAGTACCCGGAACTGGCTTCAGGCTGACGCGTACGCCTGCACCCCGGCGCGAGCCCGGCGCCACATCGTCACGTTTGGGCCGTGTTCATGGGCTTCATCGAGGGTTCGAGGGCTTGCCGCGCGCGGGGCGCATGCGCATATTGCAGGGCAGGGAACACAACGACGACCGGACGCACCGGCCCGCCCAGGAGACCTCATGAACACGCTGACCACGCCCGCGCCCGGCTTCCATGCGGCCGCGTCCACTGCCGCCGAGTCCTCCGCGGGCGCCACGGGATCCGCGCGGCCCGCGCCGCGCCGGGCCTGGACGCTGGCGACCAAGCTGCGCGTCGCGGTGCTCGCGGCGGTGGTCGGCTTCGTGGTGCTGGTGATGTGGCTCAGCCACCGGTCGGCGATGAGCCTGCTGGACGTGAAGATGATCACGACGGTGGAGCAGGTCAAGAACGCCGAGCAGATCGCCAAGCGCTACTTTGACCGCGTCGGCGCCGGCGGCCTGACCGAGGCCGAGGCCCGCAAGCAGGCGGCGGCCGAGATCGGCAAGATCCGCTACTCCGGCAACGAGTACCTCTGGATCAACGACATGAGCCCCAAGATGGTCATGCACCCGATCAAGCCGGAGCTCAACGACAAGGACCTGTCCGGCAACAAGGACCCGAACGGCCTGAAGCTGTTCGTCGCCTTCGTCGACACGGTCAAGAGCCAGGGCAGCGGCTTCGTCGACTACCTCTGGCCCAAGCCCGGCGCCAAGGATCCCGAGCCCAAGCGCTCCTACGTCGCCGGCTTCAAGCCCTGGGGCTGGGTCATCGGCTCGGGCGTCTACATCGACGATGTCTCCGCGATCGCGCGCCGCGACGCGACGATCGCGCTGACGCTGGTGATCGCGGTGGGCATCGCCGCGATGGTGGCGGTCGAGTGGTTCGCGCGCGGCCTCAAGCGCCGGCTCGACCAGATGCGTGAAGTCGTCGAGGCCGTGGCCAACGGCGACCTGCGCGCCCAGGTGCTTGGCAACCAGGCGGCCGGCAGCGACGAGATCGGCGTGGTGCTCACGCAGGTGGCGGCGATGCAGGTCCGGCTCAGCGACCTGGTGCGCGCGATCCGCGACGCCACCGACTCGATCCAGCATGCCTCGCAGGAAGTGGCCATGGGCAGCCAGGACCTGTCGCAGCGCAGCGAGCAGGCGGCCTCCAGCCTGCAGCAGACGGCGGCCTCGATGCAGGAGCTGACCCAGCAGGTGACGAACTCCGCGCAGGCGGCGCACCAGACCAACCAGCTCGCCATCGGCGCGGCGGACCGGGCCAAGCTCGGCGCCGACGTGATGGGCGAGGTGGTGCAGACCATGGACGGCATCGCCGGCGCCAGCCGCAAGATCTCCGACATCATCTCGGTCATCGACGGCGTGGCCTTCCAGACCAACATCCTGGCGCTGAACGCCGCGGTCGAAGCCGCGCGTGCCGGCGAACAGGGCCGCGGCTTCGCGGTCGTCGCCAGCGAGGTGCGGGCGCTCGCGCAGCGCAGCGCCAACGCCGCCAAGGAGATCAAGGCGCTGATTAATGATTCCGTCTCGCGCGTCGACGCCGGCAGCGCCCAGGTCGGCCGCGCCGGCGAGGCGATGGGCCAGATCCTGCAGTCGGTGCAGCAGGTCAGCGGCACCGTCGCCGAGATCAGCCAGTCCAGCGCGGGCCAGTCCGACGGCCTCGCGCAGATCAACCAGGCCGTCGCCCACCTGGACGACATGACGCAGCAGAACGCGGCGCTGGTCGAGCAGACCGCCGCCGCGGCCGAATCGCTGCAGCAGCAGGCCCGCCTGCTCAACGCGCAGGTCGCGACCTTCCGCACCTGAGCCCGCGCGGCCGGGCCGCGCGCACCGCCTGGACTCCGGACACAGCGTCTGGAGTCCGGACAGGCTTGTGTTCGCCACCGCACGCCACTGTCTGGAGTCCGGACGGTGGCGTGGCCATGGGTGCGGTGAATCCGAGGGTTCTCCCGCACGGCACGGGCCTTGCGAAGGAGGGGCACGAGACCGGCGCACGACCGGTCCGCCCCACAGGAGACCCGGCCCATGACCCCTGGCTTCATCCGCGCCACCGCTGGCGCGGCCCTGGCGCTGAGCGCCGCCTTCGGCGCGAGCCTTCCCGCGTTCGCGCAAGGCAAGGAGATCCGTATCGCCCACGTCTACAGCCGCACCGGCCCGCTCGAGGCCTACGGCAAGCAGACGCAGACCGGCTTCCTGATGGGCCTGGACTACGCGACCGGCGGCACGATGACGGTCGCCGGCCGCAAGCTGGTCGTCCTGGAGAAGGACGACCAGGGCAAGCCGGACGTCGGCAAGAGCCAGCTGGCGGCGGCCTACGGCGACGACAAGGCGGACCTGGCCGTGGGCCCGTCCTCGTCGGGCGTGGCGCTCGCGCTGCTGCCGGTGGCCGAGGAGTACAAGAAGATCCTGCTGGTCGAGCCGGCCGTCGCCGATTCGATCACCGGCGACAAGTGGAACAAGTACATCTTCCGGACCGGCCGCAACAGCTCGCAGGACGCGATCTCCAATGCGGTGGCGCTGGACCGGCCGGGCACCGTCATCGCGACGCTGGCCCAGGACTACGCCTTCGGCCGTGACGGCGTGAAGGCCTTCAAGGACGCGATCAAGAAGGCCAGGGTCGTCCATGAGGAATACCTGCCCACGACGACCACCGACTTCACCGCGGGCGCGCAGCGCCTGATCGACAAGCTCAAGGACCAGCCCGGTCGCAAGGTGATCTTCATCATCTGGGCCGGCGCCGGGAACCCGTTCAAGATCGCCGACCTCGACCTCAAGCGCTACGGCATCGAGATCGCCACCGGCGGCAACATCCTGCCGGCGATGGCCGCCTACAAGTCGCTGCCCGGCATGGAGGGCGCGACCTACTACTACTTCGGCATCCCGAAGAACCCGGTCAACGAGTGGCTGGTGGCCAACCACTACAAGCGCTTCCAGTCGCCGCCCGACTTCTTCACCGCCGGCGGCATGAGCGCCGCGATCGCGGTGGTGGAGGCGCTCAAGAAGACCGGCGGCGACACGACGACCCAGAAGCTCATCAAGGCGATGGAGGGCATGAGCTTCGAGACGCCCAAGGGCCGCATGACCTTCCGCGCGGAAGACCACCAGGCGATGCAGTCGATGTATCACTTCAGGATCAAGGTCGATCCCGCCTTCGCCTGGGGCGTGCCCGAGCTGGTGCGCGAGATCAAGCCGGAGGAGATGGCCATCCCCATCCGCAACGCGCGTTGACCGGTGGCGGGGGCGGCCGGTCCTGCAAGTTCCCGCGGCCCTCGCCCGTCCACCGATCCCCGGCGCATGAGCGCCGCAGCCGAATCGCCACCGCCCGCGACTGGCTCGCGATCTGGTCGCCAACCCGTGGCGACCGGTCGCGGCGCGGCCCGGCGACCCACCACCGTCCCCGACGTCCAGGAGGTTTCCATGAAGTCTTCCGCAGTCCGTGGTTCCACGATCCGGGCGCTGGCGCCCGCCGCGCCGGCCTTCGCCCTGGCGGTCACGCTGGCCTTGGCCGCGGCGGGCGCCGCGCAGGCGGCGGCGCCGCTGCCGGCGCTCAACATCGACAAGACGAAGATCACCGTCTCGGGGCTGTCGTCGGGCGGCTTCATGGCCAACCAGCTCGGCTACGCGCATTCATCGACCTTCAAGGGCGTGGGCGTCTTCGCCGGCGGGCCCTACATGTGCGCCGGCCACAGCAACTACACGGCCTGCATGTACAACGCGACGATCCCGGCATCGGCGCTGAGCACGATGCAGGCCGACCTCAACAACTGGAGCGGCACCGCGATCGACGCCAAGAGCAACGTGGCCGCGCAGAAGGTCTACCTGTTCGTCGGCACCAGCGACGCAACCGTCGGGCCCAATCCGATGAACGCCGTGCAGACGCAGTACCTCGACAACGGCGTGGCGGCGGCCAACCTCTCCTACGTGCAGCGCAGCGGCACCGCGCACGTGCTGCCCACCGACTTCGACGCGAGCGGCAACACCAGCTGCGGCACCAGCGCCTCGCCCTACATCGCCAACTGCGGCTACGACGGCGCCAAGGCCGTGCTGACGCAGCTGTACGGCCCGCTCAACGCGCGCAACGACAGCCCGGCCGCGGCGAACTACGTCGAGTTCGACCAGACCGCGTTCAGCACCAACCCCGGCCTGGCCACCAGCGGCTGGGCCTACATCCCGGCCAACTGCGCGGCGGGCCAGTCCTGCAAGCTGCATGTCGCGCTGCATGGCTGCCAGCAGAACTACGCGACCATCGGCGACAAGTTCGTGAGGAACACCGGCTTCTCGCGCTGGGCCGACACCAACAGCATCGTCGTGCTGTTCCCGCAGACCCGGGTGGACAACATCGCGCGCTCGACGGCCGCCAGCGGCCTGCTGCCCAATCCCAACGGCTGCTGGGACTGGGTGGGCTGGTACGGCTCCAACTTCGCGCAGAAGGCCGGGACGCAGGTCGCCGCGATCAAGGCGATGGTGGACCAGGTGTCGGGCGGCGATCCCGGCGACCCCGGCGATCCGGGCACGCCGGCGCCGGTCTGCTTCACCTCGTCGAACTACACCCACACCGTCTCCGGCCGCGCCTACGCGCTGTACGGCCTGACCTACGCGAATGGCTCCAACCAGGCCATGGGCCTGTGGAACATCTACGCCACGACGACGCTGAAGCGAACCGCGCCCAACTACTACGTGATCGGCACCTGCCCCTGAGGCGCCGGCCAGCCACCCCCTGCACGCATGCTCGAGACCCGCGACCTCACCATCCGCTTCGGCGGCCACACGGCGGTGGACCGCGTCAGCTGCGCCTTCCATCCGGGCACGCTGACCGCCATCGTCGGGCCCAACGGCGCCGGCAAGACGACCTACTTCAACCTGATCTCGGGCCAGCTCGGCGCGAGCGCCGGGCGCGTGCTGCTCGACGGCGAGGACCTGACGCGCATGGCCGCGCCGCTGCGCACCCGGCGCGGGCTGGGGCGGGCCTTCCAGCTGACGCAGCTGTTCCCGACGTTGAGCGTGCGGGAGAACGTGCGGCTCGCCGTGCAGTCGCGCCGCGGCGAGGGGCTGCGGATGCTGTCGGTCTGGCTGCACCACCGGGAGCTGCTGGACGAGGCGCAGGCCATCGTCGAGCGCGTCCGTCTGGGGCATCGCGCCGACGCGCCGGCCGCCAGCCTGCCGCACGGCGACCAGCGCAAGCTGGAGGTGGCGATGCTGATGGCGCTGCGGCCCAAGGTCTACCTGTTCGATGAACCCACCGCCGGCATGAGCGTCGACGAGGTGCCGGTGATCCTGGACCTGATCCGCGCGCTGAAGGCGGAGGGGACCCACACGATCCTGCTGGTCGAGCACAAGATGGATGTGGTGCGCGAGCTGGCCGACCGCATCGTCGTGCTGCACAACGGGCAACTGGTGGCGGACGGCGAGCCGGCGGCGGTGATCGCCTCGCCGGTGGTCCAGAACGCCTACCTGGGCCTGGCGATGCCGGAGGCCGCATGAGCGCCGCCACCGATCGCGCGCTGCTGCGGCTGGAGGGCGTGCACACGCACATCGGCGCTTATCACATCCTGCATGGCGTCGACCTCGCGGCGCGCGAGGGCGAGGTCACGATGCTGCTGGGCCGCAATGGCGCCGGCAAGACGACGACGCTGCGCACCGTGATGGGGCTGTGGCGCGCGGGCGCCGGTCGTGTGCTGTTGGACGGGCGACCGATCCAGGCGCTGCCGACGCCGGAGATCGCGCGCCTGGACATCGCCTACGTGCCGGAGAACATGGGCATCTTCGGCGACCTGACGGTGCGCGAGAACCTGTTGCTGGCCGCGCGCGGGGCGCGCTCGCTGGACGAGCTGGACACCGCGCGGCTGGACTGGCTCTTCGGCCTGTTCCCGGCGCTGCGCAAGTTCTGGCTGTATCCGGCTGGCAAGCTCAGCGGTGGGCAGAAGCAGATGCTGGCGATCGCGCGCGCGATGGTGGAGCCGCGACGGCTGCTGCTGATCGACGAGCCGACCAAGGGCCTGGCGCCGGCCATCATCCGCAACCTGATCGAGGCGCTGCAGGAGATCAAGCGCGGCCGTGACGGCGCGCGCACGACGGTGCTGCTGGTCGAGCAGAACTTCATGGTCGCGCAGGCGCTGGGCGATGGGGTCGCGGTGATGGACGACGGCCGCGTCGTGCACGCCGGACGCATGGCCGAGCTGGCGGCCGACGAGGCGCTGCAGCAGCGCCTGCTGGGCCTGTCGCTGGCGGCGCACCAATGAGCGGCTTCTCGACTCCATCCTCCGCCGCGCCGTCGCCGGCGACCGGCGCGGTGCCGCAGGCGCGCTTCGACCGGGTCCCGCTGCTGCTGATCGCGGCGCTCGCGCTGGGCGCGCTGCCGCTGATCGGGTCGGCGTCGAGCTGGGCGACGCTGACGATCGCCGGGTTGGCGATGGGCCTGATCGTCTTCGTCATCGCCTCGGGACTGACCCTGGTCTTCGGCCTGATGGACGTGCTGAACTTCGGCCACGGCGTGTTCATCGCGCTGGGCGCCTTCGTGGCGACGACGGTGATGGGCGCGATGGGCGGGTTCGTCGCGAGCCCCTCGCTGGCCGCGAACCTGGGCGCGGTCGCCGTGGCGGCCCTGGCGGGCATCGTCAGCGCGGCGGCGCTCGGGCTGGTGTTCGAGCGGGTGCTGGTGCGGCCGGTCTACGGCATGCACCTGAAGCAGATCCTGATCACGATGGGCGGGATGATCATCGGCGAGGAACTGATCAAGCTCGTCTGGGGGCCGCAGATGATCCCGCTGCAGCCGCCCGAGTCGCTGCGCGGCGCGCTCATCGTCGGCGACGTGGCGGTCGAGAAGTTCCGGCTGCTGGCCGTCGTCGTGGGGCTGCTGGTCTTCGCAGGCCTGCTGTGGCTGCTGAACCGGACCAAGCTGGGCCTGCTGATCCGCGCCGGCGTGCAGGACCGCGAGATGGTGGAGAGCCTGGGCTACCGCATCCGGCGGCTGTTCGTCGCCGTGTTCGTCGCGGGTTCCGGTCTGGCGGGGCTGGGCGGCGTGCTGTGGGGGCTGTACCAGCAGAGCGTGATCCCGCAGATCGGGGCGCAGGTCAACACGCTGATCTTCATCGTCATCATCATCGGCGGGCTGGGCTCGACGCTGGGCTGCTTCGCCGGCGCGCTGCTGGTGGGGCTGATGGCCAACTACTGCGGCTTCCTGGCGCCCAAGGCGGCGCTGTTCTCCAACATCGCGCTGATGGTCGCCGTGCTGCTGTGGCGGCCGCAGGGCCTCTATCCGGTCAGCCGCCGTTGAGCGGATCCCTCATGTCCCTGATCCGATCCCTGCTGTCCCACGACCTGCCGCGCAGCCGCGTGCTGGCGGCGCTGCTGCTGCTCACGGTGCTGGCGCTGGCGCTGACGCCCTTCGTGTTCCCCGGCACGAAGGCGCTCAACGTGGCGGCCAAGATCCTCGTGTTCATCGTGCTGGTCGGCAGCTACGACCTGCTGCTGGGCTACACCGGCATCGTCAGCTTCGCCCACACGATGTTCTTCGGCATCGGCGCCTACGGCGTGGCCATCGCGAGCACGCGACTGGAGCCGGGCTTCACGGCGCTGGCGATCGGCATCGGCGGCGCGCTGGGGCTGTCGCTGCTGCTGGCGCTGGTCATCGGCCTGTTCTCGCTGCGGGTCAAGGCGATCTTCTTCGCGATGATCACCCTGGCCGTCGCCGCGGCCTTCCAGGGCCTGGCGTCGCAGCTGTCGGACTTCACCGGCGGCGAGGACGGCCTGAACTTCCGCCTGCCCGCGCTGCTGTCGCCGTCGACTGAATTCCTGGAGGAGCCCTTCCTCGGCGTGTCCGTCGACGGCCGGCTGCTGAGCTACTACCTGCTGTTCGTCGTGACGCTGGTGCTGGTGCTGGCCTTGCTGCGCATCGTCAATTCGCCGTTCGGGCGGGTGCTGCAGGCGATCCGCGACAACGACTTCCGCGCCGAGGCCATCGGCTACCGCCTGGTGACCTACCGGACGCTGTCCACGCTGCTGGCCGCGATGTTCGCGACGCTCGCGGGCGCGCTGCTCGCGATCTGGCTGCGCTACAACGGGCCGGACACCTCGCTGTCCTTCGAGATCATGCTGGACATCCTGCTGATCGTCGTGATCGGCGGCATGGGCACGATCTACGGCGCGGTGATCGGCAGCGCGCTGTTCGTGCTCGCGCAGAGCTACCTGCAGGACCTGATGCGCGTCGGCGCGTCGGCGGTGGAGGGCGTGCCGGTGCTGTCGCAGCTGATCGCGCCGGAGCGCTGGCTGCTGTGGCTGGGCGTGCTGTTCGTGCTGGCCGTGTACCACTTCCCGAACGGCCTGGTGGGGCGCCTGCGGCAGGCGAGGAGAAGCACTTGAAGTCGACGTCGAACTACCTGCGCTGCGAGGGCCGCGAACTCCATTACATGGACTGGGGCGATCCGGGCGCGGCGCCGGTCATCGCCTGGCATGGCCTGGCGCGCACCGGGCGCGACATGGACGACCTGGCGGCGCACCTGGTGCAGTCCGGGCGTTATCGCGTGATCTGCCCGGACACGATCGGGCGAGGGTTGTCGCAGTGGAGCCCGGACCCGGACAACGAATACCACCTGGCCTTCTACGTGAAGCTGGCGGTGGCGCTGGTGGACCAGCTCGGGCTGGCCAACTGCCATTGGGTGGGCACGTCGATGGGGGGCGCGATCGGGCTGCTGGCGGCGGCGACCTCGTTGCGCGGCCGCATCCGCCGGCTCGTGCTGAACGACATCGGGCCGGAGCTCGCCGAACCCGCGATCCAGCGCATCCGCGCTTATGCCGGTGACCCGGCGGCTTTCGACACGGTGAGCGAGCTGGAGCGCTATTTCCGTCAGATCTACCAGCCCTACGGCTGGATGAGCGCGGCGCAATGGCGCCGGCTGACGGAGACCTCGACACGCCGCCTGCCGGACGGCCGGGTGACGCCGCACTACGACCCGGCGATGGTGCGCCAGTTCTTCGTCCATCCGGACGATTACAAGCGCTGGACCGAATGGGATTCGCTCAGCCTGCCGGTGCTGTGCCTGCGCGGGGAGAGCTCCGATCTGCTGTTGCCGGAGACGGCCGAGGCGATGCGGGTGCGCGGGCCCCGGGCGGAGGTGGTGACGGTGCCGGGTTGCGGGCACGCGCCCGCACTGAACGTGCCGGAGCACTTCGCGATCGTTGAGGGTTTCCTGGCGGGGGGCTGACGGTCGGTGCGCGTCATGGCGTTCATCGCTTGATCAGCCAGCCGAGGATGCCGCCGAAGGCGACTGTCAGCTTCGGTCAGTCGTTGAGCTGCGGCAAATCGAGCCAGCGCGCCAGGCGCCGGCGCAGCGTCAGGAAGTCCAGCGGCTTGGTCAGGTGCTCGTCCATGCCGGCCTTCAGGCTGTCGGCCACGTCGCTGTCCAGCGCGTGCGCCGTCAGCGCCAGGATCGGAAAGCGCGGCAGCCTGCCCTGCGCCTGCTGCTCCCGCAGCCGGCGCGCGCATTCCAGGCCGTCCATGCCCGGCATCTGGATGTCCATCAGCACCAGGCTGGGCGCCGCGTGCTCGCACAGGTCCAGCGCTTCCTGGCCATTGCGCGCGAGCTGCGTCTTCAAGCCCATCAGCGCCAGGAATTCCAGCGCCACCACCTGATTGATCGGGTTGTCCTCGACCAGCAGCACGAACGGCTCGCCCGGGGCCGGGCGCTGGCCGGAAATCGTCGGATCGGTCATCGAGGAAGGGGGCGACGGCTTGGCGGACGCGTCCGACGTCATCAAGACCAGCGTGGTCTCGGAAATGGGATGGCCGTCGTTTCTGTCCATGTCGCTTGTCGTCCCCGCTCCGGTCGGGAGGCGAGGTATTCCCTGAAAAACGTCGCCCGCCATTCAGGTCGAACCGGGGTCGGTGTTGCTCGGCGGCGACGGGGTCCATTGTTGCCGCACCCCCCGAAGACTAGCAAGTGTGCGGAAGTCATCGGTCGGAGGCCTTGACAAGAGGTATGCGAAGGCTTCCTGAACGGTCTTCTGTTTTCAATTGCTTACCACTGCGTCGCGCCGGTCGCCTCGCGCGCGTCCCGCCGGCTGCTGCCAATTCATGGCGGCCGCCCTCCCTAGAATCATCGCCCACTGCCTTTTTCGAGGCTCCCGAGCCCACACCTCATGTCCGACGCCGATATCCGCATCCGCGGCGCCCGCCAGCACAACCTCAAGAACCTCGACCTGGATCTCCGGACCGGAGAACTGACCGTGGTGACCGGGCCGAGCGGCTCGGGCAAGTCCAGCCTGGTGTTCGACACGCTCTACGCGGAAGGCCAGCGCCGCTACGTCGAGACCTTCTCGGCCTACGCCCGCCAGTTCCTGGACCGGATGGACCGCCCGGCCGTCGACAAGGTGGAGGGCGTGCCGCCCGCCATCGCGATCGACCAGACCAACCCGGTCCGCACCAGCCGCTCCACCGTCGGCACGATGACGGAGCTCAACGACCATCTGAAGCTGCTGTTCGCGCGCGGCGCGGACCTCTTCGACCGCGACACCGCGCTGCCGGTGCGCCACGACACGCCGCAGACCATCCACGCCGAGCTGCTGGCGCGCACCGTCGACGGCGATCCGCGCCTGGTGCTGACCTTCCCGGTCGAGCTGCCGGAGACCGTCAGCGCCGGCGAGGTCGAGCAGTGGCTCTCCGCCTCCGGCTTCACGCGGGTGCAGTCGGAGCGCGTCATCAACGGCCGCAAGGTGCTGGACGTGGTGGCGGACCGCTTCCGCATGCAGGGCGTCGAGCAGGCGCGCGCGATGGAAGCCATCGAGCTGGCGCTCAAGCGCGGCAGCGGCCGCATGACGGTCTACGTGCTGCCGGCCGAGGAGGGCGCCGAGCCGGTGCTCTGGCGCTACTCGACCGGCCTGCATTGCCCGGAGAGCGACATCCGCTACGCCGACCCGCAGCCGGCGCTGTTCTCGTTCAACTCGGCGATGGGCGCGTGCGAGACCTGCCGCGGTTTCGGCCGCGTGATCGGGGTGGACCTGGGCCTGGTGATCCCCGACGAGCGCAAGACGCTGCGCGGCGGCGCGATCAAGCCGATGCAGACGCCGGCCTGGAAGGAATGCCAGGACGACCTGCTGAAGTACGCCGGCGATGCCGGCATCCCGCGCGACACCGCGTGGAGCCAGATGACGCAGTCGCAGCGCGACTGGGTCATCGAAGGCAGCCCGAACTGGAACGGCAACTGGAACAAGCAGTGGTACGGCGTCCGCCGGTTCTTCGATTACCTGGAGAGCAAGGCCTACAAGATGCACATCCGGGTGCTGCTGTCCAAGTACCGCAGCTACACGGAATGCCCGGCCTGCCGCGGCGCGCGCCTCAAGACCGAGGCGCTGCTGTGGCGCATCGGTTCCAAGGCGCTGGCCGACGCGGCACTGCCGGCCGCGCAGCGCTTCATGCCGGAGGGCGTGAAGTGGACGCGCGCGCAGCTCGAGGCGTTGCCGGGCCTGTCGGTCCATGACCTGATGCAGCTGCCGATCCATCGGCTCAGACGCTTCATGGACGAGCTGCAGTTGCCGGGCTCGATGCTCGACGAGGCGCTGAAGCTGCTGCTCGACGAGATCCGCAACCGGCTCAAGTACCTGGTCGACGTCGGCATCGGCTACCTGACGCTGGACCGCCAGAGCCGCACGCTGTCCGGCGGCGAGGTGCAGCGCATCAACCTGACGACGGCGCTGGGGACCTCGCTGGTCAACACGCTGTTCGTGCTGGACGAGCCCAGCATTGGCCTGCACCCGCGCGACATGAACCGCATCGTCGAGGCGATGCAGCGCCTGCGCGACGCGGGCAACACGCTGGTGGTCGTCGAGCACGACCCGGCGGTGATGCTGGCGGCGGACCGGCTCATCGACATGGGCCCCGGCCCCGGCCAGCAGGGCGGCCAGATCGTCTTCGACGGCACGCCGGAACAGATCCGCGCCGCCGACACGCTGACCGGCGCCTACCTCGGCGCGCGCAGGCACGTGGGCATGGGCCTGAAGCGCGTCGTCGAGGAGAACACGCCGCGACTGATCCTCGAGGGCGCGCGCGAGCACAATCTCAAGAACGTCAGCGTCGAGTTCCCGCTGCAGCGCATGGTGGCGGTCACCGGCGTGTCGGGCTCGGGCAAGAGCACGCTGATGCAGGACGTGCTCTATCCGGCGCTGGCGCGCTGGTTCGGCCAGGCCACCGAGGCGCCGGGCGCGCATGACCGGCTCCTGGGCGCGGACTGGCTGGCCGACGCGGTCTTCGTCGACCAGTCGCCGATCGGCAAGACGGCGCGCTCGAACCCGGCCAGCTACGTCGGCGTGTTCGACGAGATCCGCAAGCGCTTCGCCGACACGCCGATGGCCAAGGAGCGCAGCTACGGCGCCGGCATGTTCAGCTTCAACGCCGGCGACGGCCGCTGCCCGACCTGCGGCGGCTCGGGCTTCGAGCACGTCGAGATGCAGTTCCTGTCCGACGTCTACCTGCGCTGCCCCGACTGCGACGGCAAGCGCTTCCGCGCCGAGCTGCTCGAGGTCAAGCTGGAGCGCGCCGGACGGCAGCTCAGCGTCTCCGACGTGCTGGACCTGACGGTGGCCGAGGCGCTGGGCGTCTTCAAGGACGACCGCGAGGTGCTGAACAAGCTGCAGCCGCTGTCGGATGTCGGCCTGGACTACCTGACGCTGGGGCAGCCGGTGCCGACGCTGTCGGGCGGCGAGGCGCAGCGGCTGAAGCTGGCGGGATACCTGGCGGAGGCGGCCTCGAAGCCGCGCCAGGCGACGGCGACCAAGGGCACCCTGTTCCTCTTCGACGAGCCGACCACCGGCCTGCACTTCGACGACATCGCCAAGCTGATGCGCGCCATGCGCAAGCTGCTGTCGGCGGGGCATTCGCTGATCCTGATCGAGCACAACCTGGACGTGATCCGCGCGTCGGACTGGGTCATCGACCTCGGACCCGAGGGCGGCGAGGACGGCGGCCTGGTCGTCGCGGTCGGCACGCCGGAGACGCTGAAGGACCATCCGACCTCGCACACCGCGCAGGCGCTGCGCGAGTACGCGGCCGAGATGGACCGTGCGCCGGTCAAGGTCGCCGAAGGCAAGCCGCTGCAATCGCTGCTGCGCCAGCGCCGCAAGGCCGATGAAGCGATCCGCATCGTCAACGCGCGCGAGCACAACCTGAAGTCGGTCGACGTCAGCATCCCGCGCGGCAAGTTCAACGTCGTGACCGGCGTGTCGGGCTCCGGCAAGAGCACGCTGGCCTTCGACATCCTGTTCAACGAGGGCCAGCGCCGCTATCTCGAATCGCTGAACGCCTATGCGCGCTCGATCGTGCAGCCGGCGGGCCGGCCCGAGGTCGACGCGGTCTGGGGCATTCCGCCGACGGTCGCGATCGAGCAGCGCCTGTCGCGCGGCGGGCGCAAGAGCACGGTGGCGACCACGACCGAGGTCTGGCACTTCCTGCGCCTGCTCTACGTGAAGCTCGGCGTGCAGCACTGCGCCAACGACGGCACGCCGGTGAAGCCGCAGAGCGTCGAGGCCATCGCCGCGCAGCTGCTGCGCGACTACAAGGGCCGGCACATCGGGCTGCTCGCGCCGCTGGTGGTCAATCGCAAGGGCGTCTACACCGACCTGGCGAAGTGGGCGAAGCAGCGCGGCTACACCCACCTGCGCGTCGACGGCGAGTTCCTGCCGACCAGTCCGTGGCCGCGGCTGGACCGCTTCAAGGAACACACGATCGAACTGCCGGTGGGCGACATGACCGTCACGCCGGAGACCGAGGCCGAGTTGCGCGAGCTGCTGGCCAAGGCGCTGGACCACGGCAAGGGCGTGGTGCATGTGCTGTCGCCGCTGGACGGACTGCACGACGCGCTGCGCAATGCGAAGCCGACGCGCGGCATCGGCGAGCTGCGGGTGTTCTCCACCAAGCGCGCCTGCCCGCAGTGCGGCACGAGTTATCCGGAACTGGATCCGCGGCTGTTCAGCTACAACTCCAAGCACGGCTGGTGCACCACCTGCGTCGGCACCGGCCTGGCGCTGACGCGCGAGCAGCGCAAGGCCCTGGACGACAGCCAGCAGGACAAGGACAACCGGGGCCGCGAGCAGAGCTTCCCCGCCGAGGAAGCCGAGATCGAGGATCTGAGCGACGCGCCCTGCCCGGATTGCCACGGCTCGCGCCTGAATCCCGTGGCGCGCGCGGTGAGCTTCGAGCACGAGACCATCGGCACGGTGGCCTCGTGGAGCGTGACCGAGGCGCGCGAGTGGATCGCGGGCCTGACACTCACCGGCCGCGACGCGGAGATCGCGCGCGACGTGGTCAGCGAGATCAAGGGGCGGCTGGAGTTCCTGGAGGAGGTCGGCCTGGGCTACCTGACGCTGGACCGCGCGGCGCCCACGCTGTCCGGCGGCGAGGCCCAGCGCATCCGCCTGGCGGCGCAGCTCGGCAGCAACCTGCAAGGCGTCTGCTACGTGCTGGACGAGCCGACCATCGGCCTGCATCCGCGCGACAACCAGATCCTGCTCAAGGCGCTGTCGACGCTGGGCGACAAGGGCAACACGCTGGTCGTCGTCGAGCACGACGAGGACACGATCCGGCGCGCCGATCACATCATCGACATCGGGCCGAGCGCGGGCAAGCGCGGCGGCCGCGTGATCGCCGAAGGCACGGCCGCGGAGATCGCGAAGAACCCCGATTCGCTGACGGGCCGCTTTCTGTCGAAACCGCTGGTGCATCCGCTCAAGGAGCGCCGCGAGATGGACGCCGACGCGCCCAAGCTGACGGTGCTCAACGCGACGCTGCACAACCTGCGCGGCGTCACGGTGGACGTGCCGCTGCACCGGCTGGTGGGCATCACGGGGGTGTCGGGCTCGGGCAAGTCGACGCTCGCGCGGGACGTGCTGCTGGCCAACATGGCGGCGGCGGTGCCGCTGCGCCGGGCGCCGTCGACCTGGCTGGGCTGCGACGCCATCGAGGGCCATCAGCAGGTGGACCGGGTGCTGGAGGTCGACCAGACGCCGATCGGCAAGACGCCGCGCAGCTGCCCGGCGACCTACATCGGCTTCTGGGATGCGATCCGCAAGCTGTTCGCCGAGACGCTGGAGGCGAAGGCCCGCGGGTATGGTCCGGGCCGCTTCAGCTTCAACACCGGCGAGGGCCGTTGCCCGGGCTGTGAAGGGCAGGGCATGCGCACCATCGCGATGAGCTTCCTGCCGGACGTGAAGGTGCTCTGCGACCAATGCCATGGGCAGCGCTTCAACCCCGAGACGCTGGCGGTGAGCTGGCGCGGCAAGAGCATCGGCGAGGTGCTGCAGATGGAGGTGGACGAGGCGGTGGAGTTCTTTGCCGCGATGACCTCGATCGCGCATCCGCTGAAGCTGCTGCAGGACGTGGGACTGGGCTACCTGACGCTGGGTCAGCCGAGCCCGACGCTGTCGGGCGGCGAGGCGCAGCGGATCAAGCTGGTGTCGGAGCTGGTGAAGGTGCGCGACGACGTGACGCGCCGCGGCCAGAAGCCGCCGCACACGCTGTACGTGCTGGACGAGCCGACGGTGGGGCTGCACATGGCCGACGTGGAGAAGCTGATCCGCGTGCTGCATCGGCTGGTCGACGGCGGGCACAGCGTGGTCGTGATCGAGCACGACCTCGATGTGATCGCCGAAGCCGACTGGGTGCTGGACCTGGGACCGGAGGGAGGCTCGGCGGGCGGACGCGTGGTCGCGCAGGGCCGGCCGGAGACGCTGGTGGCGCAAGGGACGCACACCGGCAAGGCGCTGGCACCGGTGCTGGCGCGAGGCTGATCAGCCCGCCAACTGAAACGGCCTCGCAAGAGGCCGTTTTCTATTCAGGTTGGCAATGCATTGAGTGTGTATCGCGGACGCCCCTGGCCGACTTGCACCACGTCCAAGGTGATATTGGTATGACGCTTCAACCATTCCCGATTGATGAGGTCCGGATCTTCCACTGCGCTACCAATTCTTCCCTTGATTAGAGCGTTGCTGGTCTGGAACTCAAAGGAGCGGCTGTGGGGGAGTACGCCGACGAATACGCCTTGGTGCTGTTCTCGGTCCTCCTTGATATTGCCTTCTTCCAATCGGTCAGCGGACTGCTTCAGTTGATCAGGACCCTCAAACCTAAAAATCCGCTGCTTGAACTCCAGTCCGCACCAGGCTTGATGTTGCTGCAAGAGTTCAAGGAACTCCGAGATCTTTTTCACCGCTCGGGGATGGATCGTGTCTACAAGTTCCGCGACCTCGTCGTCGCTCTTCAATGCTGCGGCTTCCCACAGTCCTTGCATCTTCTGAAGTGCGTCTTCAGCCTTCTCTTGATCTGGGAACAGGCCTCCCGCAGGGAGTTCGAACTCAAACCCGAAGGAGCCAACGGCGGTGCCCGTGAGCAGCAATTGATTCTTTGCTCGATCGGGTATGGGGCCCATGAAGCGGAGGCTGTCGTTGAGACCTGCGACCACCGCCGCGAAGGCATCCGCGAACGCATTGGACGCCTTGCCTGCGAAATCTGCCGAGATTCCGCGACTGCCCGTCACAGGGCGACCGCGAAAGGTCAGCCGCGCGCGTTCCGGCCGCGGCACCGACTCTTGCCTCAGAAGAGCGTCCCGCGCGGATTTCAGGCGATTCTCCAGCGAGAGCCGTTGGATTGCTGCGGAGCCGGGAAGCTGATTGAGCATCAGCTCGAGCTCTTGAATCTCCGATGACAACGCGTCCCTGCGATCAATCATGGCGTGATCCCCAAGGCAAGCTTTGCTTGAGCAACTGCCTGTGCCGCCAGCAGATCATTGGCAGGCGATAAATCAATCTGAACGAAGCCCTTCCACAGGCCGTCCCGCCTGTGTGACCACATGCTGTACCAATACGCGATCCGTTGAACCGAAGCTTCGTTCATTGAGCCGCCTAGCACGTCCCAGTACGAGTCCACCTGATGAGTTTTCTTCACGTGGGCGTTATCGAAGAGATGCGGGTTGGCGGCCACAAGCGCGGCCTCAGTCGCACCCGGGGGAATTTCTATGAATGTGACCACGTCCACATCCCGAGGATCCCGTCCTTCGGTGGCTTCCACGTGCTCCAAGAAGCTCCCATCCAACCATTGAAATCCGACTGTTATCCCGGCTGCCCGAATTTCCGAGCGGAAGCGGAGCAGGCCTTCCACGATTGCAAGACGGGGCGGAGAGTTCCCCATCGCGTCGACAAAAGCGTCCAAGGTGGCCTTGTAAGGAGATCGGTCGGCGTGATGGCCTGCGACCCCAGGGCGAACAGGTGGGATCACACCCTGCAGGTTCCAGGCAGGAATCATGCATCTTGCTCCTCAATCCAGGTCTGCATCGTTCGGCCCCAAAGGGTTGGGCCTCAGCTCATCGGATCAACGACTTTAAAGGAGACCGAGCGAGCTGAATGCAAGTGAGCTGACGGGACTGAGTCGTGAGCGGCGTCTGCGCCCTGAAGCGCGACCCACAGGCCACGCGCAGGCCGGCTCAATGCGGCTTGCGCCGCTGGCGCTGCTCGAAGTCGTCGCCGTGATAGACGTTGCCGTCCCAGGTGCCTGAGCGGTGCTTCGCGCGGGCGATTGCGTCGAGGGCCGCGTCATGGGCGGCGCGACGGCGGTCGCGTGAATTGAAGCGACCCTTCAGGCCGATGCCGCTGCCCATCAGAAGGCCCGGGCGCCGGACCCATGCGCGCCAGGCCATCTGGTGCCGCCGCGGCAAGGCCATGTCGATCGCGAGCAGCACGCAGATCAGCAGTCCAAGGGCGGCGATGACTTTGGCGAACATACGTCGGCGCGGTGAATCACGCCTTGCTGGCGTGCAAGCGGCCGACTATACGCGAGGGGAAAACCTCAGTCGCGATGATGGCCGCGTCCATGTCCGTGGCCACGATCACCGCGGTCACCGTCGCGGTCCCAGCCGCCGCGACCGCCGCCGCGATGGTCATCGCGGCGTTCTTCCCAGCGCCGGCCCTCCCAGCCGCGATGGTCGTCGCGGTGGTCGTGCCAGTCGCGGCGGCCATCCCAGCGGCCATCCCAATCCCGGCGCACCGGCTCCCACCGGGGCGGCGGCGGAGGGGCATAGACCGGCATCGGATGCACGCGCGGGCGACCGTAGTAGACCGGGGCGTAGGTCCGCGTGTACCAGTCCTCACGGACGAAATACACCGGCCGGCCGCAGGCGCGGTAGTAGCCGCAGTGGCGCGACCAGGCGTGGTAATGCGCGGGCGGCACGCGCAGGTACAACGGCGGGGCGGGGTCGTAGACCCGCTCGATCACCATCGGCTGCGCGTAGATCACGTCCGGGCGGACGTTGCCGACGTCGATGCGGCCATAGAAGCCGGGCTGTCCGACGCTGATGGACACGCCCACGTCGCCTGCGAAGGCCGTTGGCGCAGCCAGCACGCCGGCGGTCAGCGCCACGGCGCCGAGGATGCGTTGGATCAGGTGCTTCATGGAACCTCCGACCTACCTAGGGAAAGTATGGACGGTTAACGCGCGCTTGACGGATCCGGTGCACAGCGCAGCGGTAAGCAGTTGTTGACCCCTCCCTAGAATCCCGCGTCCCTGCTGACCTTGCGGGGCGTGGAGCAACGATTTGAAGCAATGGATCCTGACTTCCCTGGCGCTGGCGACCCTGGCGACGGGGCTGGGCGCCGGCGAGCCCTCGCTGGCGCAGACGACGACGGCCCCCGTCGCGGTGGCCAACCGGCCGCTGACCCTGGAACAGCTGTTCCGTGCCGAGTCCTATCGCGGGGAGTCCGCCAAGGACCTGAAATTCAGCGCGAGCGGCCGTTACGTCGCTTACCTCTGGAACCCGTTCGGCGAGCCCGGCAGCGACCTGTACGTCCATGACACACAGACCGGCAGGACGGTCCGCGTGAGCTCGCCGGCGCTGATGGCCGTGGTGGAGACGCCGGAGAACCTGGAGCGCTACGCCCGCAAGCTCAAGCAGAAGCGCGACGAGCTGGCCCAGCGCCAGGCCCGCGAGGAGGCGCAGGCCGCCTACCTGCGCGGCGAGCCGGTGGACCTGGATCAATGGGAGCGCCAGGCGATCGCCGATCTGAAGGTGGAGCTGGCCGAGCGCAAGGCGCGCGAGGACGCCCGCAAGGCGGCCGAGAAGGCGGCCTGGGGCGACGCACCGGCCGCCGCCGCGGCGCCGGCCTCGGGCGCGTCCGCGGCGGAGGCGAAGAAGCCGGCCAAGGATCCCAAGGACATGGCGCTCTGGGAGCTGCGCGACGAGCTGAAGAAGAAGCGCGAGCGCGAGAAGCTCAAGCCCGAGGACCTGTACCCCGGCGTCTCGCAGTTCGTGTGGGCGTCCAAGGGCGATGAACTGGTCCTGGCCTATCGCGGCCAACTGCTGCGCTGGAAGGCGGGCGCCGACCGCGCCGAGCCGCTGCTGTCGACCGGCCGCACGCTCAAGCCGGTTGCCTACGCGCCGGACGACCAGTCGCTGATCGTGCAGGACGAGACCCGCGTGCTGCGCGTGCGCCTGGCCACGGCCGGGATCGAGGTGATCAACCGCGAGCTGTTCAACCCGGACGACGAGGACCGCAAGTTCCGCATCGCACAGACCGCGCTGAGCGAGGACGGCCGCTGGATGGCGCTGGTGGCCAACGCGCCGCTGGTGAACGCGGACGGCAAGCCGCTGCCCAAGCCGGGCCGGCAGGTCGAGATCATGAATTACAGCGACCGCTTCGCCACGGCGAAGAAGGTCGATCGCGAGGTCTCCGACGACAAGCGCGGCTTGCCCTCGATGGCGATCTACATCCGCAAGGTGCCGGCCGCCGGCGCGGCGCCGGAGCGCCAGCCCGAACCGGTGTTCACGCACCCGGGCGGCGACGCGTGGTTCGAAATCTCGCCGGTCGTGTGGGCGCGCGACGGCAGCCGCTACGCCTTCACCACCTTCGAGCGTGAGAAGGACCTGCTGCGCGTCTACCTCGGCAAGCCCGGCGACGCCAAGCCGGAGATGGTGCTGGAGCGCCGCGCGCCCATCCACCACGAGCTGGTCAACGTGATGACGCCGTCATTCACGCCGGACTCGAAGCAGCTGGTGCTGATCCTGGCCGACAACGGCTGGCGCCAGCCCTACGCGATGAGCCTGGCGGCGGGCGCCGACCGGTCGGTGACGCCGCTGGTCAAGGGCGAGTTCGAGGCCTTCCAGGTGCTGGGCTTCACGCCGGATGCGAAGACGATGTTCGTCGTGTCCAACAAGGACGACTACGCCGCGATGAATGTCTGGCGCGTCGAGCTCAAGGACGGCCGCATGACGGCGCTGGGCCGCTCGCCGGACTACCACCGCAACGCGGCGGTGGCGCGCAATGGCCAGTGGGCGGCGGCAGTGGCCGGCAACTGGGCCGAGCGTCCCGAGTTGAAGCTGCTGAAGGGACAGGCGGCCGCGTCGGGTGCCGAGCCCGGCAAGCTGCTGACGCAGAGCCACGACCCGGCCTGGGCCCAGGTCGACGTGCTGCGGCCGGAGCGCTTCAGCTTCCGCAACCGCCACGGCGACATGATCCCGGCCTACGTCTTCAAGCCGCTGGGCTGGGCGCCGAGCGACAAGCGCGCCGCCATCGTCTACACCTACGGCGGCCCGCTCAACGATCGCCATTCGGTCGAGACCGACAGCTTCCAGCCGACCGGGTATGTCTTCGCGATGTACATGGCGGCCAAGCATGGCTACGTCACGGTGACGGTGGATCCGCGCGGGCATTCCAACTACGGCGAGAAGTTCGCCGATGCCAACTGGGAGCAGCCGGGCGCGCCGCAGACCGAGGACCTGGAAGACCTGGTCGCCTACATGAAGGCCAACCTGGGTGTCGACGGCCAGCGCATCGGCCTGAACGGCTGGAGCTTCGGCGGTTTCCAGACCCAGTACACGATGTACACGAAGCCCGATCTGTTCGCGGCTGGCATCGCGGGCGCGGGGCCGACGGAATGGGAGAACTACAACAGCTGGTACAGCGGCCGGACCATCGGCAAGGTGGATCGGACCAAGCCGGTGCTGCGCAAGTATTCGCTGCTGCCGCTGGCCAGGCAGCTGAAGAAGCCGCTGCTGCTGGTGCACGGCATGCAGGACCCGAACGTGCTGTATCAGGACACGGTCAACGTGTACCGCGCGCTGCTGGAGTCGGGCAAGGAAGGGCTGGTCGAGCTGTTCCTGGATCCGGATGGGGAGCACGGCCTCGGCGGCGCGGTGAAGCCCGCCGGCTGGCACCGCAAGTACGAGGCGTTCTGGCTGGCGCACCTGGGGGCGGCGCAGCGCAAGTAGGACGCCAAGCCTACCCGTGCCCTGAGCCGCGGATGTCGCCTGTCACGACGCCCGGCCGGCCGCTCACGCCGTCCGGAGCTCGCGGCATCCGCCAGCATCAGGACGGGCACCTGGCTCCCCTGGGCGCGCAGCAGGCGGCACAGGTCCAGCCCGTCAAGCCGGGGCAGCGCCAGGTCCAGGAGTCGGCGAGGGACACCCACCCGCCCGCCTCGCGGCGGGCGGCCCCTCACGGCTTGGCCGACTGGTCGTTGTCGTTGATGCGGCGCAGCTCGCCGCTGCGGCGCGCCTCGTCGAACTGCTGCTTCACGTCCTGGCGTGTGGTCGCCGGCTTCTTGGCCGCGCCGGCCGTGCCAGGCCCCGCGTGGGCACGCGACTCGTGGAAGGCGTGGTCGACGTCGCCGTTGGCGCGCGCGGTCGCCAGCTCCGCCTTGACCTGCGCCCGCGTCTTGGGCCCGCTGGTCTTGACACCCGCGCTCTGGGTCTTCGCGTGGGCGGCCGACTCGTGGAAGGCGTCGCGCTTCGCGCCGGACTTGCGCGCTTCGGTCAGGGCCTGGCGCGCCTGTTCGCGCGTCTTGGTGCTCTTGCCCTTGACGCCGAGCTCTTCCTTGGAGTGCTGACCGTTCTCGTCGAACGCCGCGTCGATGGCGCCGGAGGCCTGCGCGCGGTCGCGCTCGGCCTTGACTTCATCCCGGGTCGGGGGACGCGCGGTCGCGTCTTCGGCATGCGCCCACATCGAGGCACTCGCAGCGGCGGCGGCGAGGATCGACAGCAGGGCCGTCCGGGTCGTGCTTCGAGTGTTGCGGTTCATCACTTTGCTGTTCCTTTCACTTCCTGTCAGACGGCCGGACTCGGCGTGCTGCCTGTCGGACGTCGCACCACTGCGCGGTGCAGGATGAATTCTCAGAACCCGCAATGAACGTCAGCGGCGAGCCCAGTTAATCGAATGTGAGCGAGAGATGAACGGATCATGAAAGCAAGCCCCTGCTTGCGCTGTTCATGTGCTGCTCATGCGCGGTTCATGTCCGGGGCCACCGACGTTCCGCGACGCTCGACGCGCCACCCGTCTCACATTCATGTCGGTCTTGATGACCATGGCCACCGGCGCCGGCTCAACGACAACGATCAGTCGCCGAAGCCGTAAGGCTGCCGCGGGCGCGGGTGAGGACGCAGGACGGGCGACGGCGCGCGCTCAGGGCGCCGCGACCACCGTCTTCACGCGCTCGCCCGGCTTGGGCGGCGCCTCGCCACCGTAACGGCCGTTGAGCAGTTTCAGCTGCGCTTCGGTCAGCACCGAGCTCTTCGCCATCTCGGCGAAGCCGCCCGCCGGATACGGCCGCAGCGCGATCTTCCACGGCCGGGCCTGCTTGCGGTCGTCGGCATTCAGCGCGCGGAAGCTGCCCTCCGCCTGCGCGAGGCCCTCGCGCCGCGCCTGCAGCGCCTGGCCGTCCTTCGCGGCGTAGACCAGCGCGTAGACCGCGCCCTTCGAACTCGTCACCAGCGTCAGCTCGGCGTTGCCGCGCTGGCCCTGTGCGTTGCGACGCACGCCGGCGAAGTGGGTCGCCTTCAGCCCGTTGATCGTCTTCGCGTCGGTGCGGCCCTGCTCGGCGCCCAGGTTGCGCAGGATCTCGTCGTGCGAGTTGCCCGCCTTGGCCGGCACCGGCTGCAGGATCAGCGCCGCGTCGCGCTGCGGGCTCATGACTGTCACCGCGTCATTGCCGTTCTGGATCGCCCAGCCCGCCGGCGCCGTCAGCGCGAAGTCCAGGTCCGGGTGCAGGAACTGCTGTCCCCGCACCAGCCCTTGCGCCGGGCTGTCGCCGAAGACCATGCCCTCGATCGCCTGCAGGAAGGCGGCGCGGTTCTCGTCCACCGCCTGCCCGGCGGTCAGCTGCGAGGCCTCGTCGCGGATGCGCTGCAGGCGCTGCTCGTTGCTCGGGTGCGAGGCCAGCCAGTTGTTGCCCGTCTGCGGCTGGCGGCCCTGTGCCCGCGCCTGGTCGGCGGCGAACTGCTCCTGGTCCTTCAGCACCTGGATCACGTCGACCATGTGCCTGGGGTCGTAGCGGTTGCGCGCCAGGTACTCGGCGCCGAGCTGGTCCGCCTGCAGCTCCTGCTCGCGGCTGTAGGAGGCGATGTAGCCGGCCGCGGCGTTCTGCGAGAGCTGCCCGGCGATGTCCGTCGCGCCGCCCACGCCGCGCGACTCCAGCACCGCGCCCAGCACCGTCGCGGCAAGCACGCCGATGCCGGCGTTCTGCTGGCGCGTCGCCCGCTGCGCGCCGTGGCGCGCGGTCACGTGACCGATCTCGTGGCCCATGACGCCGGCCAGGTCGGCCTCGTTCTCCATGTAGGCCAGGATGCCCCGGGTGACGTAGACGTAGCCGCCCGGCAGCGCGAAGGCATTGACCTCCGGGCTGTCGAGCACGGTGAAATGCCACTCGAGCTCGGCCCGGTGCGACTGCGCGGCGAGCTTGTTGCCCAGCGCGGTGACGTAGGCCTGCAGCCGCGCGTCATCGACGACCGCGTACTCCTTGAGCACGCCCTGGTGGGCCTCGCGGCCGGCGGCCACCTCCTGCTGCAGGCTCATCGCGCTGCGCTCGGTGCGGCCGGAGACCGGGTTGACGACCTGGGTGCCGCAGCCGGCGATCGTCAGCAAGGCGGCGGTGGCCAGCACCGCGAACGGAAAGTGGCGCTTCATCGGATCAACTCGGCGTGACGCAAATTGGGAAAAGGGAAAAGGGAAGGGCGGGACGGCGGGCGTGAGGCCCGCCCGCGGCAAGGCGGGGAGCGCTCAGGTGGCCTGCTGGCGCAGCGTCCACAGCGTCAGGACGCCCTCGGGCACTTCGCGGCTGAGCGCGTCGCGCCAGTGCAGGTCGGTGAGCTTGTCCTGGTCCTCGGCGCTGAGCTGGCTCTCGTCGCCGCCCAGCAGCGCGATCGGCGCCAGCGCGGCCGCGGTCTTGACGTGCTCGAACAGCGGCGCCCAGGCCTCGCCGTCCTGGTCCACGCCGATCATGAAGCCGGTGCACCAGTCCTCGGCATCGACCAGCTGCTGGTCGCCTTCCTCGGCGACGCTGAAGATCGGTTCCCATTCGTCCTGCTTCGACGACCACTGCACCGCCAGGCTGTGCACGTGGCGCAGCAGCAGCAAGGCGATCTTCTTGCGCTGCTTGCCGCTGGCGAAGGGGTCGCCGCCGCCCCACACCGGGCTCATCCATTCGGCGCCGGGCTTGTCGCTCAGCGACAGCGGGCTCAGCAGCTGCGCACTGAGGTAGCCGTCGAGCGCCTCGATGTTCATCGCCGCGTCGTTGTCGATCTCGGACAGGAAGTCGTCGAGGTCCGACAGCTCATCGTCGGTCAGCGGGGTGTATTGCGCCTTGTCGGGCTGGTACTGCGGGAAGTCCATGTCGGATCCTGGAAAGTCGGGCGGAGTCGGGGAAGCGGAGGAGGCGAGGGCCGGCGCTCAGCCGTGGCGGCCGTGACGGCTCTTGGGCTTGCGGCCGTCCATGTCGGTGAGCTGGGTCTTGAGCAGCGCCATCAGGACGCGGGCGTTGGCCTCGGTCATGACCAGCAGCGTGCTGGGTTCGATGCCCTCGACCGGTTCACGCTCCTTGACGAGGGCGTCCACCTTGAAGGTCACCAGGCCGCTGGTGCTGGAATTCGAGGCGGCCTTGAACTTCTGGACTTCGATGTGATGCGTCTTCATGGGGCGTCATTCTCGGCGATGGCGCAGGCGCTGGATACCGGTGACCACGGCCACGACGACGATGCCGGCCAGGATGCCGGTGATCGCGTCGCCGAGCAGTTCGACGAGGGTGCGGGCGAAGCCGCTGGCGCCGAGTGCTTCCACGACATGCTGGATCGCATGATGAAGGAAGGGCGCGCCGTGCGTCAGGATGCCGCCGCCGACCAGGAACATCGCGGCGGTGCCGGCCACCGACAGCGCCTTCATCAGCCACGGCGCCAGCCAGAGCAGCCCGCGGCCCAGCGCCTGCTGCCAGGCCGCGGCCTTGCGGCTGAGCCACAGGCCGGCGTCGTCCAGCTTGACGATGCCGGCGACCAGGCCGTACACGCCGATCGTCATCAGCAGGGCGATGCCGGAGAGCACCAGCACGCGCGTCATGAAGCTGGCCTCGGCCACCGTGCCCAGGGTGATGGCGATGATCTCGGCGGAGAGGATGAAGTCGGTCCGGATCGCGCCCTTGACCTTGTCCTTCTCCAGCGCGGCCAGGTCGATCGCCGGATTCCGGGCGGCCTCGGCCAGCGCGGCCTCGTGGGCGTCGTCGTCGGCGGTGTGCAGCCACTTGTGGGCGAGCTTCTCGACGCCCTCGAAGCAGAGGTAGGCGCCCCCGATCATCAGCAGCGGCGTGACCAGCCAGGGCGCCCAGGCGCTGATGGCCAGCGCCGCCGGCACCAGGATGGCCTTGTTGATCAGGGAGCCCTTGAACACGCCCCAGACCACGGGCAGTTCCCGGTCGGCGCTGACGCCGGTGACCTGCTGCGCATTGAGCGCCAAGTCGTCGCCCAGGACGCCGGACGTCTTCTTGGCGGCCATCTTGGAAAGCAGGGCCACGTCGTCCAGGACCGTGGTGATGTCGTCGAGCAGTGCGAGCAGGCTGGAGGCCATGGCGGAGGTGTCCCGTTCCCTGAGGGTGATGATTTGTGCGAAGCCCGTCTTTGTACCCGAAGCCGGGCCTCAGCTTCGTCGCGGTCTTGCCGGTGGTGGCAAACTCCGACGCCATGAAACGCCGCACCGCCACCCAGCTCTTCGCCGCCGCGCTCGTCGCGGCGTCCGCCACCGCGGTCCACGCCGCCGACGCCGCTGCCGGCGGGCCGGGCCCGTACGACGAACAGGCCGACGCCCGCGCCGACATCAACACCGCCGTCGCCCGCGCTGCCAAGGAGGGCAAGCAGGTGCTGGTGGTCTACGGCGCCAACTGGTGCAAGGACTGCCTGGCGCTGAACAAGGGCTTCGGGCAGGGTCACCTGGGCGGCGCGGTCGACAAGCGCTTCGTCACGGTCAAGGTCAATGTCGGCCGCTTCGACAAGAACGTCGACCTCGCCAACCAGATGGGCGTGACGCTGAAGAAGGGCATCCCCACCGTCGCGGTGCTGGGCGCCGACGGCCAGGTGCTGGGCACGACCAAGGGTGGCGAGCTCGCCGATGCGCGCAACATGGGCGAGGACGCCGTGATGCGGGTGCTGGAGTCGCTGGGCAAGTCCTGAGCGCAGCCTTCGCGGGGCGCGGACCCATGCATAGGCAGGCATCCGGTTCCAGGCTTTGCTGTTGAGTCCTGACCCCCGATAGCGCTCTGGCTATCGACCGGCGACGCGGGCCCCGCGATCAGGGGTCAAGTCTTGCGCCCGTGGCCGCGACAGCGGTCCGGGCGCTTGTCTTTTGTGCGGTCTTCGCCTAGTTATTGGGCATGGCCAGGCCGCTTCGCATCGAGTTCCCCGGCGCCGTTTATCACGTGGCGACGCGTGGTGATGCGTCCGTGTTCGCGGATGACGAGGACAGGCTGGCGATGCTGGGCCTGATCGAGCAGGCCGCCCAGCGCTTCGATGCCCAGGTGCTGGCCTACGGGCTGGGGCGCGAGCATTACGAGCTGCTGCTGTTCACGCGGCAGGCGAATCTGTCGCGATTGATGCGGCATCTCAATGGGGTGTATACGCAGGCGCACAACCGTCGGCATGGGCAGATCGGGCATGTGTTCCAGGGGCGCTTCAAGGCGGTGCTGGTGGATCGGGAGCATCTGCTGCTGGATGCCTGCCGGTATGTGGAGTTGATCGGGCGGCGCGCCGGGTTGGCGTCGTCGCCGGCGGCGTGGCGCTGGAGCAGCCTGCAGGCGCATGCGGGGCTGGTGGCGGCGCCGGAGTGGCTGGAGGTCGAGGGGCTGTGGACCAACGTGCTGGGGCGCGTACCGCAGAACGCGGCGGATCGGCGCAAGGCGGCGCAGCGCTACCAGGCGATCGTGGAGTCGGAACCGGATCTCGATATCTGGGGGCAGTTGCGGCACCAGATCTTTCTTGGGGATGCGGCCTTCGTGCAGCGCACCGTGCGGCAGAGCGAGCATCCGCCTCGTACCCCACGCCCAAGACGCTGGGGCGACTGGCTCAAAGCCTCCGCCAGCCGCGAAGAAGCGCTCTACCGAGCCCACACCGAAGGCGGCCAGTCCATGACTGCTCTCGCCCGCGAACTCGGCTTGTCTGTATCCCGCGTCAGCCGCCTCATCTCCTGCCACGAACGGCAGCGCTAAAAGGCTGCCACTCGTCGTTGCAAATGCTCGCCATAGCCCCGCTATGGCTGCGCTTTGCGCCTAGATTGGCAGCCTTTTAGCGCTGCCGTGGCGGTTGCGAAAAGCCGTGGCGGAAGGCCAGTGGCGGTTGCCGAAGGCCCGTGGTGGGGCGCGACGGAGTCAGTGCAGCGCGTGAGCGGGCGCCGCAGGGCATGCGGCGATCGAGGCGTCGGATTCGGTGGCTTCGTGCCACGCGGCGGTCGTCAGGTCACGGGCTGCGCTCAGCTGATGACAGAGTTCCGCCACGCCCAGACCATCGGCCTCACCTTCCGGCAGCGGCAGCGCCGAGACCTCGCTCGGCAGATCCGCCAGCGCACCCAATAGCTGGAACAGCAACTCCAGATCAGGCGCCGCATCCGGCGTCTGCTGCTGACGCGCCAATCCCAGGCTACGGCACAGGTAGAAGCAGGCATCCGCCGCCTGATCGCACATCGCGTGCGACATCGCGAGCTGCTCCAGCGCCTCGGCACGAGCCGCCTGCGCCGCCGGATCCTCGGAACAATCCGCCAACGCATCCAGCCCGGCAGACGCCGGCGGCACGACTGTCACGTCGTCATCCTGGGGCAGCAGCAGAGCAGCAGTTTTGGAGTTCGCCATAAGGATTCAGCTGGGAACAGCGGGTCAGCCGGTCAACGAAAAGGATCCTAGGGAAGCCGTGGCAAACGCGCCTCCCGCAGCTTGGGGGGAACGCCAACCCGGCAAACGCCGTGGATCTCAATCCCGTGAACTTGTCACACTTCGTGACACGAGTGGCAGAGCTTACGCAGTTCCTGGCCTATTTGGGTGAATCACTTCACCTTCTTGGGGCGGGACCAGCCGGAAATCACGGTTTGTCGGCCGCGCGCCACAGCGAGGCCGCCCGGTTCGACGTCCTTGGTGATGGTGGAACCGCCGCCGATGGTGGCGCCGTCGCCCAGGGTGACCGGGGCCACCAGCACGCAGTTGGAACCGACGTGCACGTCCGCGCCGATGGTGGTGCGGTGCTTGTTGGCACCGTCGTAGTTGGCGGTGATGCTGCCGGCGCCGTAGTTGACCCGCTCGCCGACCGTGGCATCGCCGAGGTAGGCCAGGTGATTGGCCTTGGCCCCCTTGGCCAGCGTGGAGTTCTTGACCTCGACGAAGTTGCCGATGTGGACCTCGGCGCCCAGCTTCGCACCGGGGCGCAGCCGTGCGAAGGGGCCGATGAGCGCGCCCTCGCCGACGCTGGCGCCAGCGGCCTCGCCATCGATGTGGGTGAACTCATGGATGCGGGCGCCGGCGCCGATCGTGGCGTTGCGGATCACGCAGTTGGCGCCGATGCGCACGCCGTCGCCCAGCGTGACCTCGCCTTCGAAGACGCAGTTGACGTCGATCTCGACATCCTTGCCGCAGTGCAGCGTGCCGCGCAGGTCGAAGCGCGAAGGATCGGCCAGGCGCACGCCGGCAGTCATCAAGGCCTCGGCCTGCACGAGCTGGAAGCGGCGCTCCAGGTGCGCCAGCTGGGACGGGCTGTTGACGCCCAGGACCTCGGTCTCGTCCGCGGTCTTCACGCCGACCACCGGCACGCCCTCGGCGACCGCCATCGCGACGATGTCGGTCAGGTAGTACTCGCCCTGCGCGTTCTTGTTGTCGAGCTGGCCGACCCAGCGCTTCAGCGCCTCGGTCGGCGCGGCCATGATGCCGGTGTAGCACTCGCGGAGGCGGCGCTGCTCGTCGCTGGCGTCCTTGTGCTCGACGATGGCCTTGACCTGCTCGCCATCGCGCACGATGCGGCCGTAGCCGGTGGGATCGGCGTATTCGATGGTCAGCAGCACCAGCCGCTCGCCGCCGCAGGCCTCGACCAGGGCACGCGTCGTGGCGGTGCTGATGAGCGGGGTGTCGCCGCTGAGGATGAGCGTGCTGCCGCCGGCCGTGAGCGCCGGGACGGTCTGCTGGATCGCATGGCCGGTGCCCAGCTGCGGCTCCTGACGCACGAAGCGCACGCCTTCGCCACCGATGGCCGCCTCGACCTGGTCGGCGCCGTGGCCGGTGATGACGATGCGCGCGTCCGCCTGCAGGGACGCGGTGTTGGCCAGCACGTGTCGCAGCAACGCGCGGCCGGCCAGCTTGTGGAGCACCTTGGGCAGGCTGGACTTCATGCGGGTGCCCTTGCCCGCGGCCATGACGACGATGTTCAGCGACATAAGAAAAATCGCGGTTCCCTGTTGGAGAGACCGCGATTATCGGGGTCGCCCGCGACGCCCCTGAGGGCGGCGCCGTGACCGGTTGTCGCCGTTTGTTGGCACCGGCGGCGGGCGCCGTCCGCGGCGACCCACCGGGGTCCGGCGCCCGAAGGCCTTACTTGGAAGGCGTCAGCTGCACGCTCACGCGGTGCGGCTCGGGGCGGGTGGCCGGGAAGTCGGCCATCGAGGCCTCGAACAGCGCGCCGAACAGCTCCTTGCCGCCCTCGGTGAAGCCGTCACTGGAGGCGCGGGCCTCGTACAGCGGCTCGTTGGACTTGCGGTCGCGCAGCAGCATGGCGACTTCGCGGTCGTAGCGGCGCTCCATCATCGGGTCCATCGGGTAGGCGTAGCCCCAGCGGCTGTAGTACGGCCGCCAGGCCGGGCCGTAGCGCCAGCCCCAGTAGCTGCCGTTCCAGCGCCACCACAGCGGGTCGTCCCACGGCGCGGTGGCGGTGCGGGTGATGCGGGCACCGAGCGACACCAGCACGTCCGCCGCCTTCGGATCGCTGGCCTCGGTGAAGCCGGCCTTCAGCAGCGCGCCACGGGCGGCGTCCTCGAGCGTCGCCTGACCCGCGGCGTCGCGTTGCTGCGAGGGCAGCCGCTCGAAGGCGAAGGTGCCCGCCTGCCGGGCGGCGGGCCAGGAGCCGAAGCTCTGGGCATCGGCCGAAACGGAATTGAGCGAGGCACACGCGGTGAGCGACAGCACGGCTGCCGCGCCGAGGCTCGCCAGGGCCAGTCGACGATTCAAGGTGAACATGGAAACCTCCAGGTCAAATGCCGCTGACGGTCGTCAGCCGGGGCAGTTGCCGCGCCCGGTGATGACGCCAGTACGCGGCGTGACGGTGCAACGATTGTGGCCTCGCGCGGTTGACCCGTGTGTGGGAGCCGCGTGACGGCACGGTCAATGCGGGGTATCTCTTCGTATGAAAGCGCGAAGCCGGCGTGCGGCATGACTGCTACGGTCGCTGGCCCTCACGCATGAACCGTTGTCACTCCAGCGATGGGCGCTCAGTCATCCGCCGCCGAATAGGCCTCGCCCGCATCGTCCAGCGGTGCCGGGACTTGCCCGGGGCGGACCAGCTTGACCACCCCGGTGGCCGGCGCCGGCGTGCCGCACTGCTCATCCTCATCGAACGCGATGTCCCCGTCGGCGACCGGCGCCCCGGTGGCCTTGATCGTCTGGAACGGGAACAGCTCGCGATCCATCATGTGCGAGGTCACGATGTTCCCCATCGCGGTGAACATGTTGTCGACACGCCCCGGGAAGCGGCGGTCCCAATCCTGCAGCATCGCCTTCACCGTCGCGCGCTGGAGGTTGGGCTGGCTGCCGCACAGGTTGCACGGAATGATCGGGAACTCGCGGTGCTCGGCCCAGCGTTCCAGGTCCGACTCCTTCACATACGCCAGCGGCCGGATCACGACGTTCTTCCCGTCGTCGCTGACCAGCTTGGGCGGCATGCCCTTCATCCGGCTGCCGAAGAACATGTTCAGCATCAGCGTGGTGACGATGTCGTCGCGGTGGTGCCCGAGCGCGATCTTGGTCGCGCCGAGCTCTCCCGCCACGCGGTACAGGATGCCGCGACGCAGCCGCGAGCACAGCGAGCAGGTCGTCTTGCCCTCCGGCACCAGGCGCTTGACGATGGAGTAGGTGTCCTGCTCCTCGATGTGGAAGTCCACGCCGCGCGACTTCAGGTAGGCGGGCAGCACGTCCTCCGGGAAGCCGGGCTGCTTCTGGTCGAGGTTGACGGCGACGATGTCGAACTTGATCGGCGCGCGGTCGCGCAGGTTGATCAGGATGTCCAGCAGCGAGTAGCTGTCCTTGCCGCCGGACACGCAGACCATGACCTTGTCGCCGTCCTCGATCATGTTGAAGTCGGCGATCGCCTGGCCCACCTGGCGATGCAGGCGCTTGGAGAGCTTGTTCATCTCATGCGCGTGCTTCTTGGCCGCGGCGTCGGCGGTGTCCGCGGCTGCCAGGTCGAGGCCTTCAATGGTGGTGGTCGAGTCGGTCATGTTCTGTCCTCAATGTATTCATCAAGCGGGGCCCGCGGAGCCGGCTCTGCCGGGCCGCCAGGCCCGCCCCCTTGAGGGGGCGCGCGTCAGCGCGTAGGGGGTGGGCCTACCAGGTCCCGCATTCGGCGGAGATCGCGACCTGGCAGTCGGGGAAGATTTCGAGCTTGGTCACCTTGATGCGCACGCCCACCACGCCCGGCAGCTTCATCAGCCGGACGCTGAGCTTGCCCAGCAGGGCCTCGAGCAGGTCGGTGTGTTCGGCGGTGCACTCGTCGATGATGATCGCGCGCACGCGGCGGTAGTCCAGCACGTGGCCGATGTCGGCATCGCGCGAGACGATGGTCTGGGCGCCGAGGTTCACTTCGGCGTCGACCTGGATCGGTTGCGGGCCCTCGCGCTCGAAGTCGAGCACGCCGAGGTTGGCGCCGAAGCGCAGCCCGTTGATGTGGATGACCTGGCGGTTGTTGCGGCGCAGCGCGGGCGGCGGCTGCGACTCGCGCAGCGGGCGCAGGAAGGCCTCGATCTGCTTGGCCGCGACGACGCCGTCGCCCAGCGCGGTCTGCACGCAGGGATGCTGGCGGCCGCTGGCGTCGCCGGCGACGAACAGGCCCAGCACGCCGAAGCGCGGTTCGTCGCGGAAGGGCTGCGAGGGCGCGGTGACGCCGGCCCGCTGCAGCGCATCGGCGACCTTGAGCCAGGCGGAGGGCTCGGGCTCGTAACCGAGCAGCACCGCGACATGGTCGAACGCTTCCTCGCCGTGCGCCTTGGAGGTGACGATCACCCCTTCGGCCGAGGCGGTGACCGCGGTCGGCAAGGCCTGCGCGGGACGGCGGCGCAGGCCGGGCAGGCTGTCCAGCTGCTGGACCAGGTGGCTTTGCGCGCGCCACTCGGAGCGCGACCAGAGCGTGACCGCATGGCCGCGACCGGCGAGGTACAGCGCGTTCTCGACGGCGTTGTCGCCGCCGCCCAGCAGCAGCACCTTGCCGGGCGGCAGACGGTCGCGGACGGCCGTCAACTCGACCGCGTCGAGCACCCGGCCATGGCGGTCGCTGGCGGGGTACAGCGGCGCCGGATGGCGCGGCGTCAGGCCGGTGGCGAGCAGCAGCGCGCGGGCGCGCAGCGGGCGCAGGCCGGCCGCGTCGCGTGCGCCGGGGGCGTCGGCGGCATCCGGCGCATTGACGGCGAAGGCCGGGCCGCCGTCGAAGTAGAGCGTCCAGCCCTGTTCCGCCTGCCAATCGAGGTGGTGGATCGTCTGGTCCGTCAGCGCGTGCACGCCGGACTGGGCAGCGACATGGGCCGCGTAGCGCTCGCCCAGCTCGGCCAGCGACTCGCCGGGCGCGCCGAGCAACCAGTCCTGGCGGTACTCGAGCGGGCGCAGGCTGTCGCACAGGCGCGGGGCGCGCTCGATCAGCGCGACGCTCAGGCCCAGCTGGGTCAGCCAGCTGGCGGCGCTGCAACCGGCCGGACCGCCGCCGACGATGGCGGCATCGACGAGCGCGGGCAGGCTGGCGGGCAGGCGGTCGGGCGAGTTCTGGGACATGGGCGGGCGTGGCGTCGGCCGGCGGGGCGCCGGCGCAGGGAGGCCGGTCAGCCCGGCCCGGGCCCGGCGAGGCGGCGTCCGCCATCCCGAGCAAACCGGGGATTATCCCGGATGAGCGCCGGAAACCGCCATCGGGGGCCTTCTGCGGACGCGACGGGGCGCCAGCCGGTGACGCGTGTCACGGCCGACCGGGTCGGATCTCCCGAACGGCCCGCGCGCTCAGAGCACCGCGCTGTCGGCCGCGAGCAGGCCGCGCTCCCGCGCGATCGTGGCCGCCTGGGTGCGGGTGGCGGCGGCGAGCTTGCCCAGGATGCCCTTCATGTGGGTCTTCACCGTGCCGGCCGAGATGTCCAGCGCCAGCGCGATCGCCTTGTTGCTCTTGCCGTCGGCGACCAGGCGCAGCACCTGGCGCTCGCGGCCGGTCAGGCGGCAGCGCGTCATGCTGTCGGCGACGCGCCGGGCGGCGAGCGCGCTCAGGTAACGCGAGCCGCGCGCCAGGTGCCGCACGCCGGCCACCAGTTCCTGCGACGCGCAGCCCAGCTCGACATACCCGTCCACGCCGGCCTCCAGCGCGCTGCGCACGTCCTGTTCGCGGTCGTGGGCGGTGAGGACCATCACCCGCGGCGCGGACGTCTCGCCCGAGCCGGTCGCGCGGTCGGCGTCGTCGCTGGCGCGCAGGGCGGCCAGCGCCATGGCGCGGGCGTAGTCGGCGATGACGACGTCGGTCCGTCGGCCCGCGCGCGCGACGCCGGGCAGCTCGATGCGGTCGTCGAGGACGTCGATGTCCCCCTCGCGCGACAGCAGGCTGGCCAGGCCGGCGGCGACGACGGGGTCGGAATGGGCGACCCGCACCTGGATGCGGGCGAAGGCGGCATGGAACACGGCGGGCGTCCTTTCTACTCGGTCCTGCGGGCCGCGCGCCGAGCGTCGACCCCGGGCGCAAGGGTAGGAGCGCGACGCGGCCGCCGACATCCTGCGTTGGTATAGGTCGGCTCAGCCGGAGGCAGGGGCGGCGACGGCGCGCCGCGGCCTCAGAAGCACTCGTCCAGCAGCAGATGGAACTCGAGCTTGCGTGCGTCCGGCGCGGCGATGCCGTAGGCCGAGAAGAGGACCTCGCCCAGCGACGGACCGAACTCATCGAGGCAGTTGGCCAGGATCGCGAGGTCGCGATAGCGGTCGGCGATGCCGGCGCGGCCGACGTCGATCACGCCGGCCACCTCGCCCTCGGCGCTCATCAGAAGGTTGTCGAGCGAGAAGTCGCCGTGGCTGACGACGCGGTCTTCCTCCAGCGGCAGCAGCTCGCCGAGCGCGCGCCACACCTGCTCGGGCGTCCAGCCCTGGCGCGCGTCGTCGAAGTCGTCGGCGTCGATCAACCCGGCCTCGAGCCGCTGGCGGGCGAGGTCCAGTTGCAGGCGGTGGCTCGCGCTGAACGGGCAGGTCTCCACCGGCAGCGCATGCAGGCGGCGCAGGCAGCGCCCGATCGACGCGACGATCGCCGGCGCGCGATCCGGCGCCGCTTCGAGCCATTCGTAGGCGGTGCGGCCGGGCAGGGCCTGCGTCAGCAGCCAGGCGGTCCCGCCGGTCGCCTCGAAATGCGCGACCGCCGGCACGGGCCAGCGCCCGCTGAGCCAGCGCAGCCGGGCGAATTCATCGACGATGGCTGTTGCGGCTTCCCCATCGCCGTGCTTCAGGTAGAGATCGGGCGAGCCCTCGCGCCGCAGCCGATGCACGAGGGCGCCGGCCTCGCCGACCAGATTGCGGTGCCACTCGCGGCCTGCGAGCGCCCCGGCCAGCGACGGTGGCAGCGAAGGCGCGGAAGCGGGAATCTCACGGAGGTCGTCGGTCTCGGCGTCGTCGGTCATGTCGCGTGAAGGAGAGACGATCGCGCGAGTATCGGCGTGTGGCACGCACAGGACGGAGGACACGGTAGGCGCGCCGCGCAGAGAATCGCCGCCCATGACCGCTCCGACCGTCCCGACCGTCCCGACCGATCCGACCGATCCGACCGATCCGACCGATCCGACCGATCCGACCGATCCGACCGTTCCTCCGGCCTCGATGCGACGTCGCCCTTCGGCGCGACTGCTCGTCCTCGATCCTGAGGGCCATGTGCTGCTCTTCCGCTTCGTGCACAAGACTGGCCCGATGGCGGGTCAGGACTTCTGGGCGACGCCGGGTGGCGGCGTCGAGGACGGCGAGAGCTTCGCCGAGGTTGCGATCCGCGAGCTGCGCGAGGAGACGGGGATCGTCGTGCGCGAGATCGGCGCGGCGATCGCATCGCGCGACTTCGAACTGCTGCTGCCCGACGGCGAACGCGTGTGGGCGCAGGAACGCTTCTTCGTCGTGCGCATCGCCGATCGGCGGCTGTCGCGCGAGGGCTGGACGGCGCTGGAGCGGGACGTGATGGCGGACCACCGCTGGTGGTCGGCGGTGGAACTCGCGTCCACCCCCGCGACGGTGTGGCCGGAGCGCCTGGCCGACCTGCTGCGGACGGTCGAGCGCCGGTAGCGACCGGCTCAGCGACCCGGCGCTCGGCGCTCGAAGTGCAGCATGTCTTCCCACTCGTCGTGGAGCTGGAAGCTGCGCATGGATCGGCCGAACTCGGTGAAGCCGTTGTGTCGCAGGACCTTGAGCGAGCCGAGGTTCCCGGCTCGCGCCTTCGCCTCGATCCGGACCAGGCCGAGCTCGTTGAAGGCCTTGGCCAGCACCAGCTTCACCGCCTCCTTCGCATGGCCGCGGCCATTGGCCCGCTCCGCGATCCGGTAGCCCAGCTCGCACGAATGGAAATGCCTGCGGCGCACATGGCTCAGGTTGATGCGTCCGACGAGCTCGCCATCCGCCTCGCGGATCAGGTACTGGTGGCCGATGTCGGCGGCAGCCTCCCGCAGCGCGGTGACGACGGCGGCCTCGATGCCGCCCGCGTCGTAATAGGCCGGCGGCCGGGCATTGATGTGCGACTCGAAGAACGCGCGGTTGTCGATTTCGAAGCGGCGTAGCGCGACGACGTCGCGCTCGGAGACGGGGTGCAGGCTCAGCATGAGTCAACGGCGGCCGAAGTCGCCGAGCATAGCGGCGTAGCGACCGCGACCGCCGCGCCCGTTCAGCGCTTCATCCGCCGAAACGCCCGCCATCCCAGCAGCACCGCCAGGATCGAGCCATAGACCAGCGGCTCGGCGAAGTTGTTCTTGCCGGCGCGCATCCAGATGAAGTGCATCAGCCCGACGATCGCGATCGCGTACACCAGCTTGTGCAGCGCCTGCCAGCGCGGCGCGCCCAGTGCCTTGATCGCGCGGTTGAACGAGGTCGCCGCCAGCGGCACCAGCAGCAGCCAGGCGGTGAAGCCCATCAGGATGAAGGGCCGCTTGCCGATGTCGCGCAGGATGTCGGCCAAGTCCAGCCCCTTGTCCAGCCAACCGTAGGCCAGCAGGTGCAGGCTGGCGTAGAAGAAGGCGAACAGGCCCAGCATCCGGCGGAAGCGCGCCAGCGCCGGCTGGTTCGTCCAGGTGCGCAGCGGCGTCACCGCCAGCGTGATCCACAGCAGGCGCAGTGCCCAGTCGCCCAGGCCGCGGATCAGCGTCTCGGCCGGGTTCGCGCCCAGCCGCTCGGTGAAGGCGCCGAAGACGTACCAGGCCAGCGGCAGCAGGCACAGCAGGAAAAGCACGACCTTGGCCGCCGGATGCAGCAGCGGATGACGCCTCGCCGGCGCGCGGCGCGCGGCAGCCGGCGCCGTCGCGGAGGTGGACGTGGCAGCGGTGGAAGGGGGAACGGAGGTCATCGGTGGATGCAATGGCGATGGCCGGCGGCGGCGTCCGGTGGCCGCGGTGGGGCCGGGCGGCGCGCCGCGCTCAGAAGTTCTTCTTCAGGTCCATGCCGGCGTACAGCTGCCCGACCTGCGCCTCGTAGCCGTTGAACATCAGCGTCGGGCGGCGCTTGGCGAAGAGGCCGTCCTCGCCGATGCGGCGCTCGGTGGCCTGGCTCCAGCGCGGGTGGTCGACCGTCGGGTTGACGTTGGAATAGAAGCCGTATTCCTGTTGCGCCGCCTTGGTCCAACTGCTCACCGGCTGCTTCTCGACGAAGCGGATCTTGACGATGGACTTGGCCGACTTGAAGCCGTACTTCCAGGGCACCACCAGCCGCAGCGGCGCGCCGTTCTGGTTGGGCAGCACCTCGCCGTACAGGCCGAAGGCCATCAGCGTCAGCGGATGCATCGCTTCGTCGATGCGCAGGCCCTCGACATAGGGCCAGTCCAGCACGCCCGAGCGCACGCCCGGCATCTGCGCCTTGTCGGCCAGCGTCGTGAACTCGACGTACCTGGCCTTGCCGGTCGGCTCCGCCTTCTTCAGCAGCTCCGACAGCGAGTACCCCACCCACGGGATCACCATCGACCAGCCCTCGACGCAGCGCAGCCGGTAGACGCGCTCCTCCATCGGGGCGACCTTGAGCAGGTCCTCCAGGCCGAAGCGGCCCGGCTTGGCGCATTCGCCCTCGATGACCACGGACCAGGGCCGCGGCTTCAGCGTGTGGGCGTTCTCCGCCGGGTCCGACTTGTCGGTGCCGAACTCATAGAAGTTGTTGTAGGAAGTGACATCCTTGTAGGCGGTCAGCTTCTCCATGACGGTGGCGCCCGCGACGGCGCTCTTCGCGCCGGGCAGCTTCGCCAGCTTGCCCGGGCCCGCCGTCTGGGCCTGGACGCCCGCGGACAGGCCGCTCAGGCCGATCCCGGTCAGGCCCAGCGCGCCCGCCGTCTTCAGCCAGTCGCGTCGGGCGTCGTGGACCTCGCGGGGCGTGATCTCGGAAGCGGGGATGCGCTGGCCGTCGCGTGGCTTGTGGAAATGCATGGCTGACCTTCGGGGGGAGGGAAGCCTCGCACCTTACGCCGCCCGCCGCGGGATTTCATGAGATCGCGCTTAAGTCCCCTCGTTCAGGGCCCGGAGGGGACCCGGCGCGTGGCGCGGCCTACCTCGAAAGAAGGAGGGCGGCGTGGACTCCTCGCCCGACGCCGCCCTCGCTCGAATCCGAGCCGCCTTACAGCGTGCCGTAGGAATGCAGGCCCGACAGGAACATGTTGACGCCCAGGAAGGCGAAGGTCGTGACCAGCAGGCCGATCAGCGCCCACCAGGCGCTCACCACGCCGCGCAGGCCCTTCATCAGGCGCATGTGCAGCCAGGCCGCGTAGTTCAGCCAGACGATCAGCGCCCAGGTTTCCTTCGGGTCCCAGCTCCAGTAGCCGCCCCAGGCCTCGGCCGCCCAGAAGGCGCCCAGGATGGTCGCGATCGTGAAGAAGGCGAAGCCCAGCGCGATCGCCTTGTAGGCCAGGTCGTCCAGCGTCGACAAGTCCGGCAGCCGCGCCGTCAGCGGGCCGCGCAGCGCGACGCTCGCCGCCAGGAACACCGCCACGCCGGCCATCTTGCCGGCCCAGCCGTTCAGGCCGGCGGCCAGCTCCGGCGACACGTTCGCGCCGAAGCGGAAGGCCAGCAGCACCGCCACCAGCCCCACCGGCACGCCGATCAGGCCGATCACCAGCGCGCGCGGCGTCGCGGTCTTGAGCAGCGTCGCCAGCGCCACCATCGCCGCCATCGCGAAGCTGCCGTAGCCGATGAAGTTCGCCGGCACATGGATCTTCATCCACCAGCTCTGCAGCGCGGGCACCAGCGGCTGGATCTCATGCGCCTCGCGCGCCACCGTGTACCAGAGCAGGAAACCGACCGCCGCGCTGACCACCAGCATCACGTAGGCGCCCAGCGCGCGCGTGGCGAAGCGCTGCTCGTAGTACAGGTACATCAGCGTCGTCAGCCAGGTGAAGAGCACGAAGACCTCGTAGAGGTTGCTCACCGGGATGTGGCCGATGTCGGGCGCGATCTGGTGGCTCTCGAACCAGCGCACCATCGTGCCGATCAGCGCCATGCCCACCGCACCCCAGGCCAGCCGGGTGCCGATCGCCTCGGCCGCGCTGTGGCCGCCGGCCTTCTGGAAGAAGCCCAGCCAGTAGAAAAGGGTGCTCATCCACACCAGCACGCTCATCCACAGGATCGCGCTCTGGCTGGACAGCATGTACTTCAGGAAGAAGACCTTGTCCGCCGCGGCCAGGTCGGCGCCGAAGTCGTCGGTCTGTCTCAGGTAGAGCTGGATCGCGAACAGGCTGGCCGCGCCGACGATCAGGCACAGCGGCCGCAGCGGCCGCCAGAACCAGCCCAGCGCGATCAGCGCCGGCGCCGCGCCGGCCAGGATGCCCTTCTCGTAGACGTCCATCGACGCGTGATAGCGGCTGAACGCGAAGCCCGCGCCGATCAGCACCAGCGCCGCGAAGATCCAGTCGAACGCATTGCGGCCGTGGAAGTAACCGCGCCGGCCGATCACCAGCGAGCGCTGCGGCGTCGCCTCGGAGGCGCCCGGCAGCTGCGAGGGCAGGGCCGACGACTCGGCGGGGGAGTAGGTGCTGTTCATGTCAGGCCTCCTCATGCAGCAGCCGCTGCTTGAGCGCTTGGAATTCGACGGGCAGGTCGGGCGAATCGCGGTTGCTGGACAGGGCCATGCGGACCCGGGTCTGTTCGCTGCGTCCCGGCGCGGCCTCCAGCCACAGCCACAGCCGCCGCTCCTTGACGTAGAGCATCGCAAACACGCCGACGATCAGCAACACGGCGCCCAGATAGACCAGGGTCTGTCCAGGGGCGCGGGTCACCTGGAACACGCTGGCCTGGACCTGCTGGAAGTCGTCCAGCTGCATCAGGACCGGCGCGGGATAGAACATCGCATCCGACAGCGACAGCACCGCCTGCGTCATGAAGGCCTGGGTCGCGTCGCCGGGCGTCGGCTTGGGACGGCCCAGCTGCTCCTCGGCCTGCTTGTGGAGCTCGAACAGGCTGCCGTTGAGGATGCGCAGCAGCACCTCGGACACGCGGGCGCGCTCGGGCTCGGGCACCTCGCGTTCGATGAACTGCGACAGCGCCGGCAGGCCGCCCAGCGCCGCGCCCTGCGCGGGCGCATCGGCCTTCAGGCCTTCGGCGCCGGCGAACAGGGTTAGCGTGCGCAGCGCCGTGGCCTCGAGCTGCGCCTGCATCGCCGGCTTGTCGGGTGGGCTGGCGCCCAGCGCGTACTGCCGCGCCGCGAGCAGCCGCTGCGCCGGATCGGCCAGCACGCGGCGCAGCGCCAGCCAGCTCTCCATGCTGTCCTTGCTGTCCACCGGCACGCGCAGGTAGCGGAAGTTGTCGGCCAGCGTGTCGCGCACGCCGAGCAGGTAGACCCGGTGGCCCTCCAGCTCCAGCGGCAGCATGTAGTTGTTGTACTCGCGCGCCTGGCCGCTGGCGTCGCGCAGCTTGTAGCTGAAGGACGGGCCGACGTTGCGCAGCGTCTTGCGGTCGCTGACGTTCGCGCCCGAGCCCAGGTGCTGCTCGAGCCGGCCCACCAGGTCGACCTTGCGCACGTCGGTGCCGGCCTGGTCCTTGCCGTCGTTGGCGAAGTTCTCGACGTTGATGACGCGCAGCCCGGTGAACTCCAGGCCGTAGGACTCGCCGTCCACCGTCAGCGTCGTGGTGCCGTTGACCTTGGCGTCCAGCGGCGTGTCGTGCGGCGACTGCAGCGAGCGCAGCTTGAGCTTCATGCCCGAGCCGCCGTCCTCGAAGCTGCTCTGGTAGAGCGTGACGCCGCGGTAGGTGACCGGCTCGTTGACCTTGACGGTCGCCTTCGTCGACGAGCCGTCGCGGCGGTCGTGGATGACGATGTCGCTCGCGAACAGCTTGGGCATGCCGGTCGCGTAGTACTCGACGATGAATTTCTTCAGCTCGACGTCGAAGGGCAGGTCCTGCACCACCACGCCGGTGGGCATGGACAGCAGCGCGGTCGACGAGCGGCTGCCCTCGGGCACGAACAGGTTGCCGCGGAAGCTGGGATTGGACGTGCCCAGCCGGTTGACCGCCGTCATCTGGTTCAGGTCGGCGCCCTGGTAGATCTGCTTGCCCTGCGCCCACATGATCGCGCGCACGATCAGGTTGCCGTCGAGCAGCCCGCCCAGGCAGATCAGCACGATGGCCGAGTGCGCCGCCAGGTAGCCGATCTTGTGCGCCGCGCCCTTGCGCGCGCCGATCATCACGCCGCCGGTGCGCACCTGCGCGCGGGCCTTCCAGCCCTCGGCCGCCAGCCAGGCGTTGACCTGGCCCAGCGCCGCTTCCGGATTCATGTGCAGGTAGCCCAGCGCCTTGAGCTTGAAGGCCTGGATGGACTGCTCCCGCATCGTCTCCTTGTAGGTCTTCAGGTCGCGCAGGATCCTGGGCGTGTGCCGCGCGATGCACAGGCTGGTCGACACGACCAGGAAGCCCAGCATCAGCAGGAACCACCAGGCGCTGTAGACGGTGTAGAGGTCGAGCTTGCCGAACAGCTCCGACCAGAACGGCCCGAACTGGTTGACGTAGTTCGTCATCGGCTGCTGCTGCTGCACCACCGTGCCGATCACGGAGGCGATGCAGATCACCGTCAGCAGCGCGATCGCGAAACGCATCGACGCCAGCAGCTCCATCGCGTCGTCGAGCGCGACACGGGCCGCCACCTGGGCGGCGGGCCGGGGGGGACGGTCGGGGGACTTCTCGGTCATGGCCGGCATTCTCGTTGCCCGGAACGACGAATCGGGCGAGGGCCGGCAAAAACGAAGGCCGGTGATCGGATCACCGGCCTCGTTCGTCGGCACCTGCCCCCAAAGGGGCGTGGCGGAGACGGCCGCTCAGCGCAGGCCGGCGATGTAGTCGGAGACCGCCTTGATCTCGCGGTCGCTCATCTTCGCGGCGATGGCCAGCATCTGTGGGCTGTTGGGCCGGCCGCCAGCGCGGAACGCGGTCAGCTGGGCCTCGGTGTAGTCGCTGTGCTGGCCGCCCAGGCGCGGGTACTGCGCGGGGATGCCGGCGCCGTTGGGGCTGTGACAGCCGGCGCAGGCGGGCACCTGCTTGTCGGCGATGCCGCCGCGGTAGATCTTCTCGCCCAGGGCGATCAGTTCCTTGTTCTTCGCGAAGCCGGGCTTGGCGCCCTTGCTGGCGTAGAAGGCCGAGACGTTGCGGATGTCGGCATCCGACAGCGGCGCGGCCATGCCCGACATCACCGCGTTCTTGCGCTTGCCCGACTTGAACTCGTGCAGCTGCTTGGCCAGGTAGTCGGCATGCTGGCCGGCGATGATGGGATTGGCGGGACTGCCGCGGGAGCCGTCCGCCGTGTGGCAGGCGGCGCAGACTTGAGAGCTGATGGCCTGGCCCTTGGTCAGATCGGGCTTGGTGGCTGCTTGCGGTTCGGCGGCGTTGGCGGCGCCGGACATCAAAACCATACTCGACAACAAGAAAGCGGCAGTCTTCATGAATTGTTGAGGGTTGGGTGAGCGCAACCGTGGGATCTTACAATGGCACCTCTTTTGAGCCCCGCAGCGCGATGACCGATTCCAACAAGAAACCCGCTCCCGCGGCCCCAGGGAAACCCGCAGGCCGTGGTGCGGGACGCGCAGCGGCCCCGAAGAAGAAGCCCGGTCCGGGCAAGACCGGTCAGCGTGCCGCCGCCAAGGCGCGTGCCAAGGCCAACGAGAAGCTCAAGGCGCAAGGCCTGCCCCCGCCGGTCAAGCCGGCCAGCACCGAACCGCTGACGGCCGGCAAGCGCGCGCTGGCGTGGACGCACACCGCGCGCTTCCTGACGACCGCCAGCCAGCTCAAGCATCTGCCCGTCAACGGCGTCCTGCCCGCCGAGGCCCAGGCGCGCGCCGAGGCCGCGGGCGACGACGAGTTCGACGAATTCCTGGACGACGCCGACGTCGGCGCGCCCGAAGGCGATGCCGGCTCCGCGCTGGCGAGCGAGGGCGAGGCGCTCGCGCACGACCTGGCCCCGCGCCAGCTGCCGGAGATCGCCTTCGTCGGCCGCTCCAACGCCGGCAAGTCGACGGCGGTCAACACGCTGGCGCAGCAGAAGCGCCTGGCCTTCGCGTCCAAGACGCCGGGCCGCACCCAGCACATCAACCTGTTCGCGGTGGGCCCGCGCGACGCGCCGGACGCGCTGTTCGCCGACCTGCCGGGCTATGGCTACGCCGCGGTCGCCCGCGACGCCAAGCTGCGCTGGCAGCGCGTCATGGCCGACTACCTCAGCGAGCGCGAATCGCTGTCGGGCGTGGTGCTGATGGTCGATTCGCGGCTGGGCCTGACCGACCTCGACAAGCAGCTGCTGGAGTTCGTCTCCGACCGCGTCACCGCCGGCGAGGTCAGCCTGCTGATCGTGCTGACCAAGGCCGACAAGCTCAACCGCAAGGAAGGCGCCGCCGTCCTGGCGCAGGTCGAGAAGGACATCGGCGTGCTGGCCACCGAGGACGCGGACATCGGCATCACGCTGTTCTCGGCGCTCAACAAGCAGGGCCTGGAGGACGTCGCCGAGGTGCTCTATGACTGGGCCCACCGCGAGCCGGTGCTGCGATCGGACGACGAGGAAGCCGATGCCGACGCCGACCCCGATGAGAACGCCGACGCCGAGCCCGATCAGGGCCGGCCGATGAACACGTAGAGCGCGGTGCCGCCGCGCGGCGCGTAGCCGATGCCCACGTACAACGGACCCAGCCCCGTGTCCGAGCCGAGGAACACGCTGCTCGCGTAGCGCAGGTCCTTGATGTTGATGTCGCGGCGCGACAGCCAGGTGTTGCCGGCCTCGAGCGTGCCGCCGACGAAGAAGCCGCGGGACAGGAAGGGCTGGTCGTTCAGCCGCCGATAGTAGGTCGCCCGCGTGAACAACAGCGAGTTGCCGCTGAGCTGGTTGGGGTTGTAGCCCGACAGCTGATGGAAGCCGCCCAGCGTGTAGCCGCCCAGGCCGGTGTCGTCGGGCTGCTGCGAACCGACCGCCCGCGCGTACAGGCTGACGGTGTGGCCGCCGAAGCTGCGCACCATGTTGCCGTCCATGTTCAGGCGCAGGAAACGGCCGCTGCTGAGGTTGCGGTTGTCCTGGCGGCCGCCCTGGGCCTCGACGGTGAAGCGGTAGCCGTGCTGCGGGAAGTTGGCGTAGTCCAGCTGGTCGACGACGGTGCGCAGGCGGAAGCCGCGCTCGTAGCTGGTCCAGCGCAGCTTGCCCATCGCGGGCGTGGCGACGGTGATCAGGTCGGGCTTGGCATGGCGGACCTGGCTGATCACGCCCAGCCGCACCTCGCCCCAGCGGCCCCAGGGCTGGCCGACGTCCAGCCCCAGCGTGCCGTCGCGCCGCACCAGGCGCGCCTGGCCCAGGCTGGCGTTGTCGGGGTCGTTGTCGTCATAGACGATCTGCTTGCGCTGGTTGGCCTCGGCCCAGGCGCTGACGAACCAGTCGTCGGCCACGCCGAGCTTGAGTCCGAGCGGGTGGTAGAGCTCGGTGTAGAGCCGCGGCGTTTCGCCGATGGTGATCTGGTTGCGCCACTCGGTGCCCTTGCTGGTCAGCCAGTGGCGGTTGTGGCTCAGCCGCAGGTTGAAGAAGCTGTCGCCGCCCGAGTCGGTGGACAGGTCCATGCCGACGCGGAAGTAGTTCGGCCCCCAGGGCTTGTCCTCCATGTTGAAGACCAGCGTCTCGCCATCGGCGCGTTGCTCGACGTGATAGTCGACGCGGTTGTAGTCGCCGCTGGAGGAGAGGAAGCGCATGTCGCGCTCGGCCGTCTCGTTGTTGAAGACCTGGCCGGGCTTCGATTCGAGCTGGCTGCGGAAGCGCTCCGGATTGGTGTTGTCCGAGCCCTCCAGCTTGACCGCCGCGAGCACGACGGCCGGCGGCTTCAGCCCGATGCGCGCGAACTGCCAGTCGGCATAGGTCTTGTCGTCGACGGCATAGGCGCGCAGCTGCGGCAGCAGCGCCTGGGCCGCCTCCTCGCCGGCGCGGATGAAGTCGCGCGCCTTGTCGAAGTCGCCTGAGGTCAGCTTGCCCAGCTGCGGCGTGATGAGCAGGTCCTCGCCGGCGGACATGCTGGCGATCGAGCGCTGCACGTTCTGCTCGGTCAGGATGTTGATCATCTGCGCCGTCAGGCCGATCAGCGAGTTCAGCGTCTCGCGCCCACCCACCGGCGTGCCGACGTTGACGGCGATCAGGCGCGTCGCGCCCATCTCGCGCGCCACGTCCACCGGCAGGTTGTTGACCAGGCCGCCGTCGCCGAGGATGCGGTCTTCCCACTCGACCGGCGCGAACACGCCGGGCACGCTCATGCTGGAGCGCAGCGCCAGCGCCAGGTCGCCCTCGGCCAGGATGCGCTCCTGGCCGTTCTCCATGTCGGTGGCGACGGCGCGGAAGGGCGTCGGCAGGCGGTCGAACTGGCGCACGTTGCGCACCGGCAGCGTCAGCCGGCGCAGCAGCGCCTCCAGGCCGCGGCTGGAGAGGGTGCCGGTGGGCACGCGCACCTCGCCGTCGCGCAGGCCGAATTCGATCGTCGCGGAGAACTCGAAGTCCTCCTCCTTGCGGCGCTGCGACAGGTCCTGCCGATCGACGCGGCTGGCGAAGAGCCGGTCCCACGCGATCCTCGACAGCTCGCGATCCAGGTCCTCGGCGGACATGCCGCTGGCGTAGAGCCCGCCGATGATGGCGCCCATCGAGGTGCCGGTGACGATGTCGACGGGGATGTGCTCGCGCTCGAGCACCTTCAGCACGCCGACGTGGGCCAGCCCGCGCGCGCCGCCGCCGGACAGCACCAGCGCCAGCTTGGGCCGCTGCGCCTGGTCGGCGGCGGGCGTCGGCACCGGGCCGGGCGGCGGGTTGGGCGGCACGGTCTGGGCCAGCACCGCGGGCGCGGCCAGCGCGGCGGCCAGCACGGTCGCCAGCATCAGGGCGGGCAGGCCGGAGGCACCGGCGAAGCGGAAAACGGCTCGGGAATCGCGGAACACGGCGGGCATCGACGGCGGACGGGGGACGGAGCGCCCCACGGCAAGCGCCCGGGGCGCGCGCATTGTGACCCGAACCGGCCCCGGCGGCGGCCGCGTGTCCGTCAGCGATCGTCGCCGTCTGCGGGCGCGCGGTCCAGGTCCAGCATCAGCGTGCCGATCGCGCGCTGCAGCAGCGGCGCATCCTCCAGCTGCGTGATCAGGCCGGCGGCCACCAGCTGCTCGAGCGCGCCGCGCGTCACCGAGTGGCGCTCCTCCGGCGCCTGGCCGATGAACAGGAACATCTGGCGGCTGTCGCTGATCCAGGCGATCTGCGCGGTGATCCATTCGCTCCGGTGGAACAGGTGGTACCAGCCGCCGATGTGCACGCCGGCGATCCAGTCCTGCAGCGCGGCCTGCGCGTGCGGCGAATGTTCCTCGCTGTAGAGCGCCACCGGCACGGTCGGCAGCTGGCCGCGGTCGACCCGCTCGTAGGCCCAGCGCGAGGGCAGCTGCGATTCGCGCTCGTCCAGCAGCTGCTGCAGCAGCTCCTCCGGCGTCTGGGCGGGGCGGCGGGGCGCAGGCGCCGCCGGCGCCGCTTCCTCGACCGCCGGCAGGCCGCGCAGCACGCGGCCATGCTGGCGCATCAGCTCGTCGAGGAAGGTCTGGCGCTGCATCGGCGGCAGCGCGATCGAGTCCATGCCACGTTCCAGCGCCCGGACCAGGTCCGGCAACTGGCTGCGCAGCCGCTGGCGCGCCGCCTCGTCCGGCTGCGGCGACACGCTGTGCAGCAGCGCGTCGACCAGCTCGATCGAGGTCTGCGCCTCCACCGCGTCGCGGCCGTGCTGGACCATCGCATGCGCGATGACCTCGACCCAGGGCCCGAGCAGGAAACGCCGCATCAGCTTGCCGGCCTGCGCGTCGTCGAGCTGGTGCTCGAGCTGGTCGCGCAGCATCCGCTGCCACTCCTGCCGGCGCTGCTCGCGATCCAGCCGCTCCAGCGCCACCGCGCTGCGCTGGCCGCGGGCCTCGGCCTGGGCGCGGATGTGGCTGTCGACCTCGGTCAGCGCCTGCTGGAACTGCAGCGCCGAGGGATGGGCGCTGTCCAGCAGCGGCTGGATCACGCGCTCCAGGAATTGCAGGAAGGCCTTCAGGTCGACATCGTCCGGCCGCTGGAAACCCGCGCCGTGCGCGGCGATGCGGTTCAGCAGCTGCCAGGTCGGATGGTCCTGGCGCCGCAGCAGCGTCGCGTCGGCGCGGGACAGCCGCACGATCGCGACCTGCAGCCGGCCCATCAGCACCTTCAGCGGCGGCTGCAGGCTGTCGTCGGCCAGGATCTGGTCGTACAGACGCGACAGCAGGTCGGTGCCCGGCGCGCCGGTGCCGGGGCCGAGCTTGGGCGGCGGAGCGGCCGGCGCGGCGCCGGCGGGGCCCGGGTGCGCCATCGCCGGGGTCAGCTCGGCCGCGCGGGTGTTCATCAGGTCCAGCTTGAGCGCGACCTGGTCCAGCGTCGCGTTCTGCGTTGGCGTCTCGGTGATGCTCTTGAATTGGCGCCGCCGCAGGTCCGATTCCTTCAGCGCGGCGCCGTGGCTCGTGAGCATGCCGCTCAGCTGCGCCTGCCGCAGGCCCTGGCACAGCGAGGCGTAGATCGGCTGCAGCTTCAGCGCCAGCGGCAGCGCGGCCATGCGCATCAGCGCATAACGGCCTTCGGCATCGAGGTCCACGCCCTCGATCGCGCGGGACAGCGCCTGCGCGAACAACGCGGCCCGCAGCGGGTTGTCGTTCTTCAGCGGCCGGGCGATGCCGCGCAGCGCCGCGAAGAAATTGCCGAGCTGGTGGAGCTCGGCGCGCGACTGGTCCTCGATGGCGGTGATCACGTGCGCGATCGCGACGTCCTTCAGCGCCTGGCCCTCGTCGACCAGGCTCAGCGACAGCTCCCCGCGGCCCGCCACCTGCCGCTCGCGCTGCAGCGGATCGCCGCCTTCGCGCGCCAAGCCCAGCAGGCGGCCCAGTGAGCCTTCGAGGTCGGAGGCGAAGTGGGCGCGTCGCTTGGACCATCCGGCCAGCAACTGGTGGTGCTCCAGCCGGCTCTTGAGCTCGTCCTGCAAGCCGTTGTAGACCGCATGCGACAGCGCGGGCACGTGGGCGAGGGTCTCGTCGACCAGGCTTTGAAGGGAAGGCGAAGCGGCGTGGGCCATCGTTTGTGACAAGTTGTCAGCGCATTATGGTCGCCCCTGATTCAAGTGACATCCCCCAGGCCCGTGGGGCCGTGCGACCTGGGGAAAGCCCCTGCGGTGCCGAGCCGAAGAGGCTGGCGGGTCCGGCAATTCTGGGCGCATGCCGACCGGGATGACCAGCAAGCGCGTTGCCCGGTTCGTATCCAACGGAAACAGAGCGGCCCCCGGGCGGCGATCTTTTTCCCGTTGCGGCCCGCGCAATGAAAAAAAGGGGTCGCCGAAGCGACCCCTTTGTTGAGCGTCAACGATCGACGGCGGGCGTCGATCGTCGCGGGCTCGGCCGGACTCTTACATGTCCATGCCCATGCCGCCCATGCCACCCGGCATCGCGGGCGCGGCGGACTCGTCCTTCGGCGCTTCGGCGACCATGCACTCGGTCGTCAGCATCAGCGAGGCCACGGAGGCGGCGTTCTGCAGCGCGGTGCGGGTCACCTTGGTCGGGTCCAGGATGCCCATCTCGATCATGTCGCCATAGGTGCCGTTGGCGGCGTTGTAGCCGTGGTTGCCCGAACCGGCCAGCACGTTGTTGACGACGACCGAGCTTTCTTCGCCGGCGTTGTAGACGATCTCGCGCAGCGGGGCTTCGATGGCCTTCAGGATCAGCTTGATGCCGGCGTCCTGGTCGGCGTTGTCGCCCTTGATGTCGCCAGCGGCCTGACGGGCGCGCAGCAGCGCGACACCGCCACCGGCCACGATGCCTTCCTCGACGGCGGCACGGGTGGCGTGCAGCGCGTCTTCGACACGGGCCTTCTTCTCCTTCATCTCGACTTCGGTGGCGGCACCGACCTTGATGACGGCCACGCCGCCGGCCAGCTTGGCCACGCGTTCCTGCAGCTTCTCGCGGTCGTAGTCGCTGGTGGCTTCCTCGATCTGGACGCGGATCTGCTTGACGCGCGCCTCGATGTCGCCGCCAGCGCCGTTGCCGTCGATGATGGTGGTGTTTTCCTTGCCCACTTCGACGCGCTTGGCCTGGCCCAGGTCAGCCAGCGTGACCTTCTCCAGCGACAGGCCGACTTCCTCGGCGATGACCTTGCCGCCGGTCAGGATGGCGATGTCTTCCAGCATGGCCTTGCGGCGGTCGCCGAAGCCCGGGGCCTTCACGGCGACGACCTTCAGGATGCCGCGGATGGTGTTGACCACCAGGGTCGCCAGCGCTTCGCCGTCGACTTCTTCCGCGATGATCAGCAGCGGACGGCCGGCCTTGGCGACGGCTTCCAGCGTCGGCAGCAGGTCGCGGATGTTGGAGATCTTCTTGTCGTAGAGCAGGACGAAGGGGTTGTCCAGGATCGCCGACTGCTTCTCCGGGTTGTTGATGAAGTAGGGCGACAGGTAGCCGCGGTCGAACTGCATGCCTTCGACGACGTCCAGCTCGTTGGCCAGCGACTTGCCGTCCTCGACGGTGATCACGCCTTCCTTGCCGACCTTGTCCATCGCGTCGGCGATGATCTTGCCGATCGAGTCATCGGAGTTGGCCGAGATCGTGCCGACCTGGGCGATTTCCTTGGACGTGGTGGTGGCCTTGGAGGCCTTCTTCAGCTGCTCGACCAGGGCGGCGACGGCCTTGTCGATGCCGCGCTTGAGGTCCATCGGGTTCATGCCGGCGGCCACGTACTTCATGCCTTCGCGCACGATGGCCTGGGCCAGCACGGTGGCGGTGGTGGTGCCGTCACCGGCGTTGTCCGAGGTCTTGGAAGCGACTTCCTTGACCATCTGGGCGCCCATGTTCTGCAGCTTGTCCTTGAGCTCGATCTCCTTGGCGACCGAGACACCGTCCTTGGTGACGGTGGGGGCGCCGAACGAGCGCTCCAGCACCACGTTACGGCCCTTGGGACCCAGCGTGACCTTGACCGCGTTGGCCAGGATGTTCACGCCTTCGACCATGCGGGCACGGGCTTCGCCGCCGAAGACAACGTCTTTTGCTGCCATGTGTATCTCTCCGAATCTCTATCTAGATGAATGGGGTCTGTGAGGGTGGTCGCCGATTACTTGGCGATGACCGCAAACAGATCCTCTTCGCGCATCACGAGCAGCTCTTCGCCGTCGACCTTGACGGTCTGGCCGCTGTACTTGCCGAACAGCACGCGGTCGCCGACGGCGACGTTCAGGGCGATGAATTCACCCTTGTCGTTGCGCTTGCCCGGGCCGACGGCCAGCACCTCGCCCTGGTCGGGCTTCTCGGCGGCGTTGTCGGGGATGACGATGCCGGAGGCCGTCTTGGTTTCGTTTTCCAGGCGCTTAACGATCACGCGATCGTGCAGAGGACGCAGTTTCATCAGATCTCCTTGACTGTGCAGACTTGCTTCAAGGGCCCGCCGTGCGGTTCTCGCACTGGCCAACCCCACAAGAAGTAAGCCCCGCGAGGGACGTCGTGGGGCTTGTTAGCACTCGACCGAAGCGAGTGCTAGCAGGGAGATTATATGGACCGGCTTGGCGCTTTCAAGGGCGGGTGTCGACATTCAGCTAACTTGGGAGGGGAGCTTCGTGCTGATGCACACCGGCGAGATGAACTGCGGCCAGCCGACACTGACCGTGCAGGTGGTGCCGGATTCAGGGACCGGCGGGCTGACCGGGCTCAGCGGGCAGCTGAGCGTCGACATCCGGGACGGGCGGCATTTCTCTGAGCTGGCGTATGAGTTGACGTGAAGCTTCCGCGCTCGCCTTGCCCCCGCCCAAGGGCGGGGGCAAGGCTGTCAGCGGGCGAGGTTCGCAACGGCGGCGGCGGTCAGCGCTCCGCTGTAGATCCGGAAGTCCTGCATCCGCCCCTTGAAGAATGGATCGCCCCCGTACTGCGAGCGTCCCAGCCAGTTCCGCGTCGTGTGGCCGAACTGATAGGGCGCCATCCAGATTTCGGGACTGGTGGCGACCGGTGAGCCGTCGACGTAAAGCGTGCCGACCGTGCCAGAGAGCGTGATGGCCACATGGGTCCAGCGACCGTTGGGCGGAATGGGCGCCGCCAAGGGCGACGGCATCCAGAACTGATTGCGTGTGGACATGAGGCGCATCAGGCTGGGGACGGGCGGGCGCGTCGACTCCCGCGGGGTGAGCGCCATGTACGACACGTCGTTGGAGCCGAAATCGAAGAAGCGCGAACTGGCGCCGGTGTTGTCGCAGTAGACCCACATCGCCACCGTGTAGTCGCCCAACGCCGACACCACGCCATCGACCAGGCGCACATGGGCACGGCGGCCGTCGAACACGACGCAGGTGCTGCCGTTGCGCCCCTCGCCCCAGGTCGCGCCTTCCATGAGCACGCCATATCGGCCGTTGCCGCTGAGGTCATCGGTGCTGCCGTTGAGTGGCAGATGCAGCCACAGTTCTCCGGGCACCGCCACGCGCAGGGTGTCCGCCCCGACCCGCTCGCCCTGGCCGGTGACGGCGCTGATGCGGTAGTACCAGGGGCCCGCAGCCGGTGCGTCGGTGTAGGTGCGCGGGTCGGTGACTCGCGCAAGGGTGGTGAAGGGGCCGGCGGAGGAACTCGCGCGCTGCACCAGATAGTCCGTTGCGTCGGCGCTGCCCCACCACGACATCAGCACCTTGCCCTCATGGAGGACGGCGCTCAGGCCGCTCGGCCGGGCGGGCTCGACGGCGTCACGGACGTAGAGCAAGGATCCCAGGCCCGGCGAATCCCCACCGTCCACCCGTTCAGGACGCTGCTTGTTCACCATCTTCTGGGTCCATGGGGCCGACAGGCCTTTGCGGGCGACGTAATGGTTGAGGATGAGTTCCCAGCAGGGGCGAGGGTTGTCCCCACCGGACACCGTGGTGCTGGATCCATGGACGCCGGTGTAGGGGGTGAAGGGCATCGGGTACGCGATGTAGTCGGGCGGCGGTCCGACCAGGACGTTGGTCTTCGCGACGTACTCCGCACCGGCGAGGAGGCGGTTGTTCCAGAGCCCGTAGAGGTCCTCGCCCTGGTTCCAGGCCATCTCGCACAGCATGCCGGCCAGCGCGATGCCAAGGGTGGAGTGTCCTTGGTCGCGGTGGCTTTCCTGCCACTGGCCCAGGTAGCCGGGATGCAGGTAGTAGACGTTGTTGCCGTGCGATCCACAGCCCCGGCCGTTCTTGTAGTAGTTGCTGGCCTCAGCGACGATGTCCGGTCGGTCGCAGAACACGCCGATGGCATACATGCTGCAGACGTTCGCCAGGTCCCAGTTGGCCCAGTAGTGCGTGACCTTTCTGATCTCGGTGCCGTTGTGGTCGGTGAGGAACGCGTGGCACTCCGGATAGAACACGTTGAGCAGCATGGTCTGGAACCGTGCGACGTCCTCCTTGGCCCAACCCGGATAGGTGCGCATCACCTCGGCGGCATTGGCCCATTGGTTGCCGTAGAGGCCTGACGCCAGGTAACGATTGGAATCGCCGGCCAGTCGCTTCAAGGTCGACGACCAGGCATTGAGGAACTTCACCGCGTCTTTCGCATAGGCCTCGTCGCCGGTGACCTTCCAGCGCAGCGCGAGGTGATACGCGCGCATCATGTCGGTGACCATCACCCAGAAGTTCTCGCCGGTTCCGCCGCGACTCACGACTTCCAGCGGTGAGGGCTTCACGCCCAGCTCGGCACGACGCGCGGCGAGCAGCAGGTTCCAACTGCCGAGCCAGGGCTGCCTGCCGGCGGCGACCTGATCGCGCATGCGCTGAAGATCCGTCTGCGTATGAAGCAGCCCCGGATGGACCAGCCCGCCTGGCGCAGGCGCAGGCGCGGGTGCCGGTGCGGGCGCAGGTGCAGGTGCAGGTGCAGGTGCAGGTGCAGGTGCAGGCGCAGGCGCAGGCGCAGGTGCGGGTGCGGGTGCGGGTGCGGGTGCGGGTGCGGGTGCCGGTGAAGGCGCGGGTGCAGGCGCAGCCGGGGCGGGCGGCATGGGCTCGGTCGGGGCGGGAGGGGGCGCCGGCGCCGGCGCGGGGGCTGGAATCGGATCGTCGGGCCGAGGATCCGGTGTCGTGTCGGGCGGCGGCGGCGTCCCGATGCCCGCCGCCGCTTCATCCGCTCCGCCGAGCAACGGGGTACCCGCCTCGCTGACCGGGCCGCCGCCGCATCCCGGCAGAAGCGGCAGGATCGGGAACAGGCCGACGCCCAAGGTCAGCAGGCGCCGGTGCGCGTCCGGAAAGTCGTCAAGGGCCGCGTGCTCCGCCCCGGGTCTGAATATCGTCATTGCGGTGGTCTTGTTGAAGTGCGCCACGCTATGGCCGGCGTGCGCGGCAGTCATAACGGCGCGTGATCGCGTGGCTGATCTCGCCACTTCGTCACGCAACCGGATGGCTTGGCTGGCGCGGTTCACGCATCACGGTGGCGGCGCCGGCCACACCGGGCTGCAGCGTCGCCATGGCGACCCCCTCTCTCGCGTCGTGCGACCCGCCTTGCGCTCCCCCTCGCTGCGAGCCAGCACGACGTCGAGCCGCTTTTGGCGTCGATGACCGATTGCAGCGAAATGCCGGGCTACTCGAGTGTTTGCGGCGATTTAGCGTTAAATCGTTGCGGCGGCATGATAGGTCGGGCGTTGAATGCGGTGCCCCTGGAATTCGCTACATGAGGTAACGGCGCCGCAACGGGAATTACAGAAGTCGTATCGAACGAGACGCCTTGCGACAGGACACGGACACGGATCCAGGTGGCAAGCGGGTTGCCGTTGTTGTTGGGACCGATCTGACCAGGAGAACCTGCATGTCTCACGCCCATAAATCGATTCTTGAGAAGGCGAACGCGGCCATCGTCAAGCGCGACTTCGAAGGATTCCTGCAGTTCTGCACCGAGGATACCGAGTGGACCTTTGTCGGCGAGCGGACGCTCAGGGGCAAGGAAGCCGTTCGCAAGTGGATGGCCGACACCTATCGCGAGCCCCCCGAGTTCGACGTCCATCGAATGGTGGCAGAGGGCGACTTCGTCATTGCGATCGGCGAGATCACGCTCAAGGACGACAAGGGGGAAGCCTCCCGGCATGAGTACTGCGATGTCTGGCGCTTCCGTGATGGCTTGTTGGCTGAACTGCGCGCTTTCGTCGTCTAGCGTCCCGGAGCCGCCCACCGAGTCCGATCAACCTGACAACGGTCGGAACCATCGGACGCAGCCATCGATATCCGCGGCGGCCGCTGCCTCCGTGATCAGCGCCTGTCGAGCCGGAACGGCTCCCGAGTCTCGACCGCCGGCGCCACTTCCACGCTTTCATCCTTCAACGCAACACCCGTCACCTGACGAGCCCGCGCTTCCTGGAGCAACCACGCCAGCCGCGCCGCCGCGGTGGCCGGCGCCAATCCTTCCGGTCGCACGTTGGAGATGCAGTTGCGCTCCGCGTCCACGCGGCCGGGGCGAGGCGCCCAGGTGACGTAGACGCCCATGCTGTCGGGGGAGCTCAATCCAGGGCGCTCGCCGATGAGCACCACGACGAGCTTCGCTTCCAGCGCTTGACCGATCGGATCTCCGATCGCGACGCGCGCCTGACGGACGATGGCGACGGGCGACCAACGCCAGCCGTCGGCGAGCAGCGGCCGGAGCGCTTCGACGAACCGGACCGCATGCCGCTCGATCGCCAACGCGGACAGGCCATCGGCCACGACCAGCGCCAGATCCGGCTGCTGTTGCGCATCGAGCGAGGACAGCACGGCCGTCGACCGGTCGTCGAGCCGTCGACCGAGATCCGGTCGCTGAAGGTACGCCGCCCGATCCGCGGCGGCACTGTGCAGATCGAGCGTTTCCAACCCGGCCTCGTTCAGGGCCGCCGCGAGCGCCACGTGATCCAGCTCGCGATGCACCGCGTCCCGCGCCTGCGCATGGGCCAACTGGAAGGCCAGGTGCGCCGCCGTCGGCTGGCTGACGCCCGCTCGGCCCAGCCCGATCCGCGCCGGCGTGTGGCGCCGCAGCGTGTGCCAGGGATTGGGAGTAATCGCGTCGCTCATGGTGTTTCGCTCACGACGATGGCAGCAAGGCAGCGAAGGCCGGGGACATGGCGTCGACCAGATGCCCCGGCGCGCCGGGTCGCGCGATGCGCATGCGTTCGAGCCAGCGCTCGAACTCCGGCGCGGCGCGCAAGCCCAGCACCCGCCGGGCGTACAGCGCGTCGTGGAACGAGGTGGTCTGGTAGTTGAGCATCACGTCGTCCGAGCCCGGGATGCCCATGATGAAGTTGCAGCCCGCCACGCCCAGCAGCGTGAGAAGCACATCCATGTCGTTCTGATCCGCCGCCGCGTGGTTCGTGTAGCAGATGTCGCAGCCCATCGGCAGGCCCAGCAGCTTGGCGCAGAAGTGGTCCTCCAGCCCGGCCCGGATGATCTGCTTGCCGTCGTACAGGTACTCCGGCCCGATGAACCCGACCACCGTGTTCACGAGCAGCGGCTCGAAGTGCCTCGCCACCGCGTAGGTCCGGGCCTCGAGGGTCTGTTGGTCGCAACCGTGGTGCGCGCCGGCGGACAGCGCGCTGCCCTGGCCGGTCTCGAAGTACATCACGTGCTGCCCGCGTTGGCCGTCGTCGAAGTAGGCGCCCCGCGCCAGCGACAAGGCCGCCGCGCGCGCCTCGGCCAGCAGCTTCAGGTCGACACCGAAACTGCGGTTGGTCGCTTCCGTGCCGCCGATGGACTGGAACACCAGATCGACCGGCGCGCCGCGCTCGATGCACTGCATCGTGTTGGTCACGTGCGTGAGCACGCAGCTTTGGGTGGGGATCTCGAAGCGCTCGATGACCTCCGCCAGCAGGCGTAGCAGATGCGCGACCTGGGTCAGGTTGTCGGTGGCGGGATTGATGCCGATGACCGCATCGCCGCTGCCGTACATCAGACCGTCAAGCACGCTCGCGGCGATCCCGCTGGCGTCGTCGGTCGGATGATTCGGCTGCAGGCGCGTAGACAGCCTGCCCGTGAGTCCCAGCGTATTGCGAAAGCGTGTGACGACCTGGCACTTGCGAGCGACCAGGATCAGGTCCTGGTTCCGCATGATCTTGCTGGTCGCAGCCACCATCTCGGGCGTGAGGGCGGGCGCCAGGCGCGTGAGCGCCGCGGTGTCCGCCGCGTCCGAGAGCAGCCACTCGCGCAACCCGCCGACCGTCAGGTGGGTGATCGGCTGGAAGGCCGCGGCGTCGTGGCCGTCGACGATGAGTCGGGTGATCTCGTCGTCCTCGTATGGGATCAGGGCCTCGCTGAGGAAGGTCTTCAGCGGCAGATCGGCCAAGGCCATCTGCGCGCCGACGCGTTCCTGCTCAGACCCGGCGCAGACGCCGGCGAGCCGGTCGCCCGAACGCTCCGGTGTGGCCTTGGCCATCAGCTCGCGCAGGCTGTCGAAACGGTAGCTGATGGCGCCGACGCGCTGGGAAACATTCATCGCTGCCTCCTTGCGTCCAGCTTAACCGTGGTCCCTGTCCGATCGTGTGACCGGCGCCTCGCTTGCGGTGACTCAGTCCTGCGCCGGCGGCCGCTCCGTCCGGCCGTCCGCATGCCGCGCGAATCGGTCCTCCTGGTCGCCGTGCACCGGGGCCGGGTCCGGCCACGGCCAGCCCCCGAACTCGGTGCGACGGTAGTCCTCGAAGGCCTGACGCAGCTCCTGCTCGGTGTTCATGACGAAGGGGCCGTACTGCGCCACCGGCTCGCCGATGGGACGGCCCTGCAGCATCAGCAACTCGGCGGGTTCGTCGCCATTGACAAGCACGACGTCGAGGCCGGCCCGCACCTCGATGGAATGGCCGACGGTCACGGGCTCGTCGCCGATCGTGATGCGGCCGCCGGCGAAGAAGTACAGCTTGCGTCGCGTGCCGTCGCCCAGTGCCGCGGGCAAGGTCCATTGCGCGCCGGGCTCCAGGCGCAGGGTCCACATGGCCAGGTCCGAATGCAGCCGCGAGCCCCACGAGTCCGGCGGCGGCGCGAGCGGCTTGGTCACCGTCGCGCCGGCATGAGCGGCGTCCGGCAGGGCGCCCGCGATGACCACCACCTCCGTCGCACGTCCGGCGTCGTCGACGAAGGTGTGCCGCGGGATGTCCTGCGACCAGAACATCGTGAAGTGCGGCTCCACCATCTTGCTGTCCGCGGGCAGGTTGAGCCAGATCTGGAACAGCTCCAGCGGGTTGGGACGGTCGGTGTGCAGCAGCGGGAACATCTCCGCGTGGACGATGCCCTTGCCGGCCGTCAGCCACTGCACGTCGCCGCCGCCGAAGCGCGCGCCGGCGCCCAGCGAATCGGAATGGTCGATGCGGCCCTGGCGCACGATGGTGACGGTTTCGAAGCCGCGGTGCGGGTGGGCGGGGAAGCCAGGCACCTGCTGGCCGTGGTACATGCTCCAGCCGTCCTTGCGCGAGAAGTCGGAACCCATCTGCCGGCCCGCCAGCAGCGAAGCATCCGGGCCGTACCGGCCGTTGCCGCGCGGATAGGCGTCGTCGTGGTGCACGCAGAACAGGAAGGGGTCGACCGTGTCCCAGGGCATGCCCAGGGGCTGAACGGAGAGGACGGGAGAGGCGGAGAGGTCGGTGCGGAGGGTGGTCATGGCGGGGCCCCAAGGGCCCTCACCCTAACGCGAAATCGTGCATCGTGCTGGGGGCATGCTGGAAGGCGGCGGTCAGCCTGAACCTCTCGACGAAGAAGACGCGCAAGCCAAGACCGGCACTGCGGTGGACGCGACGTTGATCTCGGCGCCCAGCTCGACGAAGAACGCCTCGGGCGAACGCGAGCCTGAGATGAAGCAGAGCAAGAAGGGCAAGCAGTGGTACTTCGGCATGAAGGCGCATATCGGCGTGGATGCCGAATCGGGCTTGGTCCACTGGGTGCGCGGCACGGCGGGCCCCTTCATCCCGGCCACGAGGCATCGGCCAACGTGTTGTGCAGAACTTCCCTAACGAGTCGACGTCACTTCGCCAGCGCCGCGATCTCCGCCGCGCCCAGCGCGCCCACCTGGACGCGGAAGTCCTGGATGCGGCCGTTGAAGGACGGATGCCCCCAGTTGCGACCCAGGAAGGTGACCTGGTCGCCGACCTGCCGCGGCGACAGCAGGATGTCGTCGGCCTTCGCCACCTCCACGCCGTCGAGGTAGAGCCGCCCGGTGCCCGCCCGGAGCGTCACCGCCACATGAGCCCAGCGCCGGATGGGCAAGGGCCCCGGCGCCTCCATGCCTTGCGAGTCGTTGTGGGTCGCGCCTGCAATGGCGAATCGCAGCCCGCCCCGGCCGCTCTGGGGCGCAATGCACATATAGGAGAAAGCGTCGTTCCCGGCGAAGAACAGGCAGGTGTCCCAGCGCAGCGCATTCGCATACGCCCACAGCGACACCGTGAAGTCCTCGAGCCCGCTGAAGATCCCCGCGGGCAACTGCAGGCCCGCCTTCTTGCCGTCGAAGACGATGGCCTTGTCATCCCGGCGTCCGTCGCCCCAGGCCGCGCCGTCCAGCAGCTTGCCCTCGACGACGCTCCGGACGCCGTCGGCGCCCAGCAGCGCGCCGAAGGTCTCCGTGCCGTTCCGGCCGTTCAGCGGCAGCGACAAGCGGTCCTCGCCCGGCATCACGGCCCGCACCGCCGGGGAACCGGCGCTCGCGCCGTTGCCCTGCGCGGTGACCTGGTAGAACCAGACGCCGCTGGGGGGCGCGTCGCTGTAGGTCAGCACCTCGCTCGCCGAGACCGTGCCCAGCAGCGTGAACGGCCCGGCGGCCCGGCTGCCGCGCCGGACGGCATAAGCGGTGGCGCCCACGCTGCCCCACCACGACAGCACGACGCGATCGCCGCGCGTGTGCGCCGTGAGGCCGGAGGCCGGCTTCATTGGGGCGGTGTAGTCCGCGCGGCGGTGGATCAGCGTCGGCCACCAGATGTCGTCGCTGCTGCCGCCGTACTTCGGCTCGCACAGCTTCACCATGCGCGCCACGTTCGGCGCCGCCAGCCCCATGCGGTTCACGTAATGGTTGTAGATCGGCTCCCAGGCGTTGCGGCCGTGCTGGAAGGACTGGTTCACCTCCGTCCACAGCGAGGTGTGAGGCTGCGTCGGATTGTGTTCACGGGCGAACGGCATCGGATAGGGCTTGCCGTTCTCGTCGAGCAGGTTGGAGCGCGCCACGTACTCCGCCGCCGACAGGAAGCGGTTGTTGCCCAGCCCATAGAGATCGTCGCCTTGGTTCCAGGCCATCTCCATCACGTCGCCGCCCAGCGACATGCCCAGCGTCGCGTGGCCCTGGTCGCGGCCGCTCTCCTCCCACTGCCCGAAGTGGCCCGGGTGCATGAAGTACACGCCGTGGACCATGGAGCCGTTGCCGAAGTTCCTGAGCTTGCCGCGGTTGTTGCCCGCGTAGCAGTCGCAGGCCAGCCGGTACAGGTCGGGCTGGTCGCAGAAGATGCCGATGGCCATGGCGCCGACGATCGAAGCCATGTCCCAGTTGGCATGAGACCCGATGCGCCCGTCGCTGAGGAACCAGGACGAGATCGAGCCGAAGACCTTGAGCAGCATGTCCTGGAAGCGCTTCAGGCTCTCCGGCGCCCAGCCCGGATAGGTGCGCAGGATCTCGCCGATCTGCGCCAGCTGGTGGCCCTGCATGCCGGCCATCAGGATGAAGGTGTGGTCGTCATGCGCGGTCGATCCGGGCGGCACCGTCCCGACCTCCTTCAGCGTGCTGGCCCAGGCGTCCAGGAACTCCACGGCCTTGTCGGCATAGCGGTTGTCCGGCGGGTCCGACAGCTTCCAGCGCAGGGTCAGCGTCCAGGCGCGCCAGATGTCGACGTACAGGTTGTTCTTGCTGCCGTCGGCGCGGTAGACGGCAGGCAGCGGAAAGGGCCGGGTGTCCAGGCTGGCGAAGCGGTCGGCGCTCAGCTTGTTCCACCAGCCCGTCCATGGCTCCTGGCCCGCCTTGATGTGGGCGCGGATGCGCGTGAAGTCGTCCTCGGTCACCAGCAGCCCCGGGTGGCGGAAGACGCCGCTCTGCGAGGCCGGGACGCGCCCCGCCGGCGAGCCCCCGGAGCCGTCAGGCGTCTTCGCATCGGCCACGGCCTCGCCCCCGGCGGCCTTGCCTTCCGAGTCACCGTTGACGCCTCCACAGGCGGGCAGCAGCGGCAGCATCGGCAACCCGAAGAGTCCCGCCGACAGCCTGCGGCGGGTGGTGTTGACAGGCGCCTCGCCCTCGTCGAATGGGAATTTGTTGCCGGACATTTCACGCCTCCAACCTCCGGTGACCCGGTAGGTGTTTTCCATCGATAGTTCATGCGCCGGCCGAACTAACATGCCGGGGATTTAGCGTTATATCAATAACCTGGTCGGGCTTCCGTTACCTTTCGTTCCCCGCTCCTCATGAACACATCAATCAAGAGACAACGACTTGCCGCCCTGTCCCTCGTCGCTGCAGCCCTCGCGTCGGGCTGCGGAGGAGGTGGGGGCGACAGCGGCACCACGACGACTCCCAGCCCGACTTCGGGCTCGGGCGCACCGGCCCCGGCGCCCGCGCCCGGGCCTGCTCCCGCGCCTGCGCCTGCGCCAGAACCCGCGCCGGCGCCACCGCCCGCCCCGGCCCCCGCGCCCGCTCCGGCGCACGCGACGTCCTGGAACAGCATGAAGTTCGGCGGCGGCGGTTACGTCACCGGCCTGGTGTTCCACCCCAGCACGGCGAACCTGCTGTATGCGCGGACCGACATCGGCGGCGCCTACCGCTGGAATCCGGCCGCCTCGTCGTGGACGCCGATCACCGACGGCCTGGGCTTCAGCGCCGCGGAGAGCTCCTACCACGGCATCGAGAGCATGGCCGTCGACCCGAACGACGACCGCCTCGTGTACATGGCCGCCGGCATGTACAACACCGACAAGGCCGATGCCCGGCTGTACATCTCCAGCGATCGCGGCGATCACTGGACCTTCGTCAACCTGCCGTTTTCGACCGGCGGCAACAACGGCGGCCGCGCGATGGGCGAGCGCCTGATGGTCGACCCCAACAAGCCGTCGACCTTGTTCTACGGCTCGCGCACCGCCGGCCTGTGGAAGAGCGAGGACTCGGGCCGCAGCTGGGCGCAGGTCAGCGCGTTGTCCAGCGCCAGGATGACCCAGGACCAGATCAAGGCCGCGGGCGGCAGCGCGATGGGCATCGAGCTGGTCGTGTACGACACCGGCACGAAAGGCACCGGCACCGCGACCTCCACGCTCTACGCCGCGGTCGCGCCGGACTACGCCAGCGTCGCGGGCCTGGGTTCCAACATGTACCGGTCCACCAACGGCGGCGCCACCTGGACCGCGGTCACGACGCCGGTCTCGGGCTTCCACATCCCGCACATGGTGCGTGCCGCCGACGGCGTCTTCTACGTCGTGTTCACCAAGGACGCGGGACCCGGCGCCGGCGGCCCCGGCCGTCTCTACAAGTTCGACGGCACCACCTGGACGCTGCTCAAGAGCGTGGACCCGGCGGGAGGGACCAACTTCGGCCTGGGCGGGGTCTCGGTCCAGGGCAGCGGCGCCAGCACCCGCATCGCGCTGGGCGTGACCAACTCCTGGGGGAACTGGAACGGCCAGCAGATCGTGCAGCTGTCCGACGACGCCGGCCTGACCTGGCGCGAGATCGAAGCGCAGATGCCGGGCGAGATCGCCTCGGGCTGGGTCGACGACGTCGAGATCGATCCTTCCGACCGCGACCACATCCTGCACGTCCACGGCGGCGGCGTCGTCGAAACGCGCAACGCCTCCTCGGCCACGCCGACCTGGAGCGGCGTCATCGCCGGCATCGAGGAGATCGCCGCGCAGGCCATCGTGGCGCCGCCGCCCGGTGCGTCCTACCTGCTGATCAACAGCTCGGGCGACGTCGGCACCTGGATCCACACGGATGTGACGACCACGCCGACCCGGTCGCCGGGCCTGGGCTGGAGCAACGGCATCGCGGCCGACATGGCCTGGTCCGATCCGCAGTACATCGCGGCCTCCGGCGCCATCAACTCGAGCAACACCGGCACCGGCTACTGGTCCGGCGACGGCGGCAAGACCTGGACGACCTTCGCCAGCCTGCCGGCCGGCGCCGCGACCAACACCTCCAGCGAGTCGAGCCTGGTCGTCACCGCGCGCAACAAGGCGGTCTGGGCGCCCGCCAATTCGGTGCCGTCCTACACGACCGACAACGGCGCCACCTGGACCGCGACCAACCTGCCGGCGCTGCCCGCCGTCGGCTGGAACCGCGGCTACCGGCTGGCGGTCGATCGCAAGAATCCGAACAAGGTCTATGCCTACGACTCGGGCGGCGCCTGGTGGGCGTCGGCCGGCCGGGTCTACGTCTCGACCGATGGCGGCCACAGCTTCGCGCTGAGCCAGGGCTCGGTGACGGCGGCGCTCGCGCCCAACGGCTGGTGGGTGACCTCGATGGCGGTCAACCCCAATGCCGAAGGCGACCTCTGGATGGCCGACGGCAATGCCGTGTACCACTCGGTGGACTCGGGCGCCACCTGGCAGAAGCTCAGTCAGTTCGCATCGGTCCAGGGCAGCAACGCCTGGCCCGACCTGCAGGGCGCCACCGTGGTGGCTCTGGGCAAAGCGAAGGACGGCGCCTCCTACTCGGCGGCGGTCTATGTGGTCGGCACCGTCGGCGGCGTGTGGGGCGTGTACCGCTCCGACGATAGTGGCGCCACCTGGACCCGCTTCAACGACGACGCCCACCAGTTCGGCGGCATCGGCGTGATGGCTGCCGACCAGAACGTCTACGGGCGCGTCTACCTCAGCGGCACCGGCCGCGGGCTGCTGTACAGCAACTGAAGCCTGATCGCCCCTCGCCAGCGTCCGCGTTGCCCCGGGCAATGCGTCGACGCCGGTGGGGTATCACCACCTCATCACCATCCCGATCTCCGCACCGTCACGCTGCGAGGCGAGATCGCCGGAGACCTTCGACCATGCGCAACTTCAACATCACGCCGGGCTGGCCGTCCGCCCTCTGGCTGGCCCTCTGCACGGCCCTGAGCCCGCTGGCCCACGCGGCGGAACCCGCGGCCCAACCCGCGATGGCGCCGGCGCCTGCTTTCGCCTGGGAATCCAGCGAACCCCTGATCAAGCCGCCCGCCGACGCGGAGGGCCTCTTTGGCGTCAAGGACCCGTCCGTCGTCTTCCACGACAAGCGCTATCACGTCTTCTTCACGACGGCCGGCACCAAGGGTTGGGGCATGGCCTACACCAGCTTCGCCGATTGGAAGGACGCGCCTCAGGCGCCTGTCTTCATGCTGGACCAGTCGCCTATTGGGCCCGGCTACCGGGCGGCGCCGCAGGTCTTCTACTTCGCGCCGCAGAAGCTCTGGTACCTCATCTACCAGGGTGGCGATCCGATGTACTCCACGACCACGAACCTGGCGGATCCCCGCTCATGGACGGCGCCGCGGCCGTTCTATGCGGCCGCGCCGGACATCGTGAAGGACGAGAAGGGCCAGGCCGCCTGGCTCGACTTCTGGATCATCTGCGACGACCGGAAGTGCCACCTCTTCTTCACCAACGACAACGGCAGCTTCTTCCGCGCGGAGACCTCGATCGAGCGTTTCCCTCAAGGCTTCTCCACGCCCGTGCTCGCCATGAAGACCGAGCGGCGTGAAGACCTGTTCGAGGCGAGCAACACCTACAAGATCGAAGGCACCGGGCACTACCTGACCTTGATCGAGGCCATGGGTCCGACCGGGCGCTACTTCCGCGCCTGGCTGGCCGACCGCCTGGACGGGGAATGGCGGCCGATCCCGGGCAGCGCGATGAACCGGTTCGCGGGCGCCGAGAACCTCAAGTTCAACGGCCGCGTCTGGTCGGAGGGCGTCTCGCACGGCGAGATGATCCGCGCGGGCGTCGATCAGACGCTGACGATCGATCCGTGCAAGCCGCTCCAGTTCCTCTACCAGGGCCTGGACATGACACCCGGCAAGAAGTACGAGTACATCGAGCTGCCGTATCGGCTGGGCCTGATCACGGCCGTCGGTCGCAACGCCATCAGCGATCTGTGCAAGCGCTGATGGCCTTCACGAAATGAGGCCGCCCGGGGTGACGGGCGCCGCCGCTCACTGGCAGCTCAGCTTGGCCAGCGAGGTGCCGGCCCCGGCCACCTGGGGCAGCTTGGCCTTCACGCAGCTGGGCGTGTCCGGCGTGTAGCTGTAGGAGATGCTGACCGGGTAGGCGGCGGTGGTGGTCCAGTCCGACGCGTTCCTCGATGGACTGCTGTCGGAATCGGTCCACGACACCCCGTAGGTGCTGAAGTCCGCCACCTTGGTGATGTTGTTGTTGCGCAGTTCCCAGTAGCCGAGCGTCGGGCTGTCCCGCGAGGTCACCGGGTTCTTGGCGTTCTCGAAGTAGTTGGCCTCGATCAGCGAGTAGCCGCCCATGCGCACGTTGATGCCGGAGGCCGTCACGCCGCTGTAGAGGTTGTTGTAGAGGTGGGTGTAGCCGCCCCGCTGCAGCGGCAGGCGCGAGCCGACGTTGCGGTAGTAGTTGTGATGGAAGGTGATGTAGCGGTCGCTCGAGTCGCTGTCGCTGCTGCCGATCAGGCCGACCTTGTGGTGGTCGTGGATGGCGTTGTAGCTGTAGGTGATGTGGTGGGCCCCCGCCTTGTTGTCCACCAGGCCGTCGAACTCCAGGTCCCCCGCGCCGGCGCATTCGGCGAGCGAGCTGAACAGCGTGTTGTGGTCCACCCAGATGTAGGCGGGGAACTTGCTGCCCAGGCCCTCGATGCCGATGGCGTCGATGGAGCCGGGCAGCAGGCCGATCGTCATGTTGCGGATGATGATGTTGCTGGCGTCGGCCTTGATGGCCAGGCCGAAGTTGGCGGCCGAGCCGGTGGCGCCCTGGATGGTGATGTCGCGCTTGCCCTTGAGCTCCACGATGTCGCCTGCCGGCTTCTTCCATTGCGTGCAGGGGTCGGGGATGGTGCCGAAATCAAAGCTGCCCGTGTAGGTGATCACCAGGCCACCGGAGCCGCTGTAGGCATCGACCGCGGCCTGCATCTGCGCGGCCGTGGTGACCACCACGGGCTTGGCCGTGCCGCCGCCGGTGACCGTGCCGGCATAACCGCCGCTGTGGTTGTCGGTCGGTGTGGGCGGCGGGGTGGACGGCGCGGGTGCTGGAGCCGGAGCCGGAGCTGGTGCCGGTGCTGGTGCTGGTGCAGGAGTCGACGCAGGCGCAGGAGCCGGTGCAGGCCCAGGGGCTGGAGCTGGCGATGGCGACGGCGACGGCGCCGGCGCCGGTGACGGTGACGGTGACGGTGACGGTGACGGTGACGGTGACGGTGCGGGCGCCGGGGCGGGCGAGGGTGAGGGCGACGGCGACGGCGAGGGTGAGGGTGAGGGTGAGGGCGACGGCGATGGCGTCGGGGTTGACGCGGTCGGCGGCGCGGTGCTCGCCGTGGTGTCCGCGTTGCCGGAGCCGCCCCCGCCGCAGGCGGTCATCAGGCTGGTGGCCGCCACTGCGGCAGCGAAGTAGCGGAGTTGGGCCAACTCCACGGGGCCCACCTGCGTGCGTCTTGTCATGATCTTGATCTTCGATGTGCGCGGACCGGCCTCGCCATCGGCCAGGCGATCGTCCGCTCCCAAACCAGCCCTTGCTGCCGCACCGCGTGCATGCCGATGCAAAGGCGCCCCTCGTCTCCTGCGACGGAGTGCCGCTCCCGGATGCGGGAGTCGGAGCCTCCGCTCCCTGTGCGCTGACAACGTAGTCAGCGGCGCGGATGCTAAGAGGCGTTCGCCATGCGACTGCGTGACAAGTGGTAAGTGCTGTCAGCGACTGCCTGAACGCCGTGGTGATAACTCCGCCACACCGATGACATGACCGGCAGGCAAGGTGACGGGGTTGTTGTTCTTCGTTGTTGGACCACCGCCCATGTCGTCAAAGCATCCGAGCGCCTCGTCGCTGCCCCTCTCCTCGCTGCGTCAACTCGAGGGCCTTCCCGACCGCCAGCGCCGACTGCTGCTGCGCGCGGGCCTGGGCCTGTCCCTGGGCGGCGCCAGCCTTCTCACCGCCTGCGGCGGCGGCGGCGATGACAACGACGGCGGCAGCGGCCCGGACGCCGGCGGCGGCACCCCGGCGGGAACGCCGGCCCAGGTCTCGAGCTTCGCGCTGGCCGTGCTGCCGGACACGCAGTTCTATTCGCGCTACGCCACCACCGATGAGAACCTGCAGTTCCAGCGCAAGTACGGCTCGACGCCGTATGTGGCGCAGACGAAGTGGATCGCCGACAACGCCGCGGCGCTGCGCATCCCGTTCACCATCCACCTCGGCGACGTCGTCGACCAGCAGGGCAAGCCGCTGCAGTGGCAGGTCGCGGATTCGGCGATGAAGGTGCTGGAGTCGGCCAAGATGCCGTACTCCATCCTGGCCGGCAACCACGACGTGATCTCCGACGTGGACTATGTCGATGCCAGCAGCCAGTCGGCCAACACCGACGCGCAGCGCAACCTCGCCAAGGAGCCCTACCTGCAGGCCTTCCCGACCACGCGGGCGCAGCAGCAGTCCACCTTCGGCGGGCGCGACCCGTCGGGCTTCCACGAGTACCACGTCGTCAACGTCGACGGCAACGCCTTCATGGTGCTGTCGATGTCCTGGCGCGCGTCCGACGCCGCGATCGCCTGGGCGCGCGGCGTGCTCGCCAAGCATCCGACGCTGCCGACCATCCTCGCGACCCACCAGCTGCTCAACATCGCGGCCGACGGCGTGAGCCCGCTCGAGGTCCCCTACGGGCTGATGCTGTGGGACAAGCTGATCCGCGACAACGACCAGATCTTCATGACCCTGAACGGGCATTACCACGGCGGCGCCCACCTGACGAAGACCAATGACTTCGGCAACGCGGTCGAGGAGATGGTGGTCGACTACCAGATGGCCTACATGGGCGGCAACGGCCTCATGCGCCTGTACGAATTCGACCTGACCAACAACAAGATCAAGGTGATGTCGTTCTCGCCCTGGGTCACGCAGAAGCCGACCGACACGCTCAACGAGTTCGACGTGGCGGTGCTCTCCGACGCGAACCACCAGTTCGAGATCAACATCGACTTCAAGAAGCGCTTCGCGCGCTTCAACCCCGACTTCGCCCAACCGGCGGCCGGCAACGCGCCCATCAACGAGCGCGCCAAGGCGGCCCTGCTGACCCACTTCACCGAGCCGGCGCCCAGCGTCAAGAAGGCGGCGGCGGACCCGAGCGACTACCCGGTGGTGGCGTCGACCGTCGCGCACTGGCGCTTCTTCGGCGGCACCGAGGGCGGCGTCGTGCCGGTGGGCCAGGTGATCCAGGACGAGACCGGCGCCAATCCGATCGCGCGCCAGCCGCTGGCCCAGGGCGGCGCCGCGCAGGAGGGCGACCTGACCTGGTCGAGCGACCACCACTACCTCTCGGCCGCGCCGGGCAGCGTGCGCTTCTCCAACTCGGTGAACTCGCCGCTGCGGATGAGCGCGTTCGCGACCGACGTGACGGCGCCGCTGAACGGGCTGAGCTTCAGCGCCGGCTACACGGTCGAGGCCTTCCTCAAGCTGCCCGCCAACTGGACGGCGGCCAACAACGCGTGGATGAACATCATGGAGCGCGAGGGGCGGCGCGGCGATGTCGCCGGCATCGACGCCAGCGCCGATGGCGACGAGAGCGCCCTGATCTTCGCGATCTCCAGCCTGCGCGAGGTGCAATGGGAAGTGACGCCGAGCACGCCGGGCACGCGCTCGCCGGCGGCGAATTTCTCCGGCGAGATCGTCACCGAGCGCTGGATCCACGTCGCCATCGTCAACGACCCGGCGCAGAACAGCACCATCATGTACGTGGAGGGCGCGCCCATCCTGCGCAACGCGTCCAACACGAACGGCATCGCGTTCAGCAGCGCCAGCGACCGGATGATCATCGGCGGCGGCGTCTACGCGAACGCGCCGTCGAACGGCTTCCTCGGCAGCCTGGGCGAGATCCGCATCTGCAGCGAGCCCTTGAGCGCCGACAAGTGGCTCACCGCGCGCAAGCGATGAGCCCGACGCGGCGGGCGGGCTGAAGGCGGCGGGCCCGCCCGCGCCCGGGTTGTCGCGGCCCGGCTCGGCGCGGCGCGGGCCGTCACGGCAGTCGGGGTCTCCCGCTGGAGGACTCGAACAGGACATGGTCCAGCGACCAGCGCCCCGGACCCCGGCCCACCAGATACAGCATCGGCGCCGCCCAGCTCAGGTGGGTCGGCCAGCCCGACGGATAGACGAAGAGCTGGATCACCGCCGTCATCCCCAGCACGCCCAGCGCCGCCAGGCGGGTGAACAGTCCCAGCACCAGCAGGATGGGCAGCAGATGCTCGGCGCCGGTGGCGAGGTAGGCGGCCCATTCGGGCGGGATCAGCGGCAGCGCGTAGTCCTGGCGGAACAGCAGGAAGGTGGTGTCGGTGAGCGTGAACCAGCCCTCGACCTTGGTGCGGCCGGACAGCCAGAAGACGCCCGCGATGCTGAAGCGGCAGGCCAGCGCGATCAGGTCGTGCGAGATCAACCGCTCCAGCCGCGCGCGCAGCGCGGCGAGCGACCACGAGGCGCCGCTCAGGGCGCGGGACGAGGACGTGGACAGGGTGTTCATGACGGCATCTCCGTGAGGGCGGCGAAAGCGCCTTGTTGAAGCAGGCGACCCAGCGAAGCGCCGGGATCGAAGCAGGCATGGCGGGCCTGGACCGCGTCCAGCGCCTCGCCCAGCGTCTGGCCGGCGGCGCAGGCCTCGAGCAGCGCGCAGTCGGCGCTGTCGATGGCCAGGCCCAGCACCGCGCCGGCGGGCCGCGTCAGCAACGCGCCCTGGCCGTGCCAGCACGGCGGATTCGGATCGGCGGCCGCGGTCCGTGCGGCCTGCCAGAGCGAGAAGGCGGGCCAGTCCGCGCACCAGCGCCAGCGGGCCGCGGGATGCGGCACCAGCCGCGTGGTGGCGAGCCGCGCAGGATCGAGTGCCGCGATCGTGTGGAGGTCGAGCACCGGCGCGTCGGCCGCGACGTGGCATTCGCTCCAGAGGCGGTCCAGCCGAGCGACTTCGCCCAGCCAGGGCCAGTCGCCGCCGGCCAGCGCCTGATCGAGGAAGGCCGGGAAATGGGCACCGTAGTGCTGCAGGTCACCGCCCGCGGGCGGGGCGGCCCGCGCGGCGTCCAGCGCGACGGCCCGCATCCAGTCGTCGCCGACCAGCCGGTGGACGGCCGGGTACAACGAGACCAGCGCCTCCGCGCAGCCCTTCAGCACGGTGTTGCGATAGACGGCGAAACCCGGCTGCGCCGCCGGCCCCTTGGGCGGGGCCCGACCGTCGGCCTCGGCCCAGAGGTCGCGCCAGAAGGCGGTCTGGAATTCAACGAGCGTCATGCGGTCACCTCCAGCGCAAGGCGCGGGGCGGCCGCGAGCACCGACTGGGCACGGCCGCGCTCGGCGATCAACTCGGCGAACGGGGGCAGGTGGCCGTCGCGCTCGAGCAGGGTGGGGCGCGGTCCGATGCGGGCGGTCAGCCGCTCCAACAGGGCCCAGACCGGCGCCGCGACCGGCGCATCGTGGCTGTCGATCAGCAGACCGGTCGACGGATTCGCGTCGGGGCGGTGGCCGGCGACATGGATCTCCATCACCGCGTCGCCGTCGATCGCGTCGATCCATGCCGCGGCGTCCAGGCCGAGGTTGCTGGCCGACACGAACACGTTGTTGACGTCGACCAGCAGGCCGCAGCCGCTGCGTCGGACCAGCTCGTGCAGGAAATCGACCTCGCCCCACGCATGGTCCAAGTGCAGGTAGTGCGAGGGGTTCTCGATGGCGACCGGGCGTCGCAGCGCATCCTGCAGCCGCGACACGTTGGCCACGACGCGCCGCAGCGCTTCGGTCGTGCGCGGCACCGGCAGCAGGTCCGGCGCGTAGGCGCCGCCGGCGCGGCTCCAGGCCAGGTGCTCGGACACCAGCGCCGGCGCCACCCGGTCGACCAGCGCCGCCAGTCGCCGCAGGTGATCGGCATCGGGCGGCGCGGCGCCGCCCAGCGAGGCCGAGACGCCATGCAGCGACAGCGGGTGCGTGGCCCGCAAGGCCTCGAGCAGGGCCAGGCGCGGGCCGCCGGCGACGAGGTAGTTCTCGGGATGGACCTCGAACCAGAGCCCCGGATCGCGCGCGGCCAGCGCGTCCTCCGCGAACTCGGGCTTGAAGCCCAGGCCGGCGCCCAGCGCGCGCGTCATGGCCGGCCGATCAGGACTTGGTGGCGGTCAGCGAGCCCATGCCCTTGGGCGTCTTGATCGTCGTGCAGGTGCCGGCGGGCACGTACTTCCAGGCATTGGCCTGGTAGTCCATCTTGGCGGTGCCGGCGCAGGTGGTGCCGGGGCCGGCGGCGCAGTCGTTCTTGCCGGCCATCGCCACGCCGTAGCAGCGCTCCTTCTCGGCGGCGGCGGGCTTGGCGTCTTGCGCCATCGCGGAAGCGGACAGGGTGGTCAGCGTGACCAGGGCGAGGCTCAGGGTGGTCGACTTCATGGGGGCACTCCTTGTGCGGTGGATCGGGTTGTGGGTCGGACGCGGCGGCGATTCCGTCGCGTTCCGGCAGCTAGTTCGCGATGGAAGCGCTCCGGGTTACAGCGCCACGGGAAATTTCCCGGATTCTTTTTTTCGAGCGGTCTGTAACCTTCCGGTCCCATGACGCGAATAGACCCCGTGATCGCGACCGAGCATGAGCTGCACGAGCTGTTCCTGGCCGGGCTGGACGGGGACGCGGCGGCCTACCGCCACTTCCTCGAACGCCTGGGGGCCTTGCTGCGCGGGTACTTCCGGCGTCGGCTGCAGCAGCTGCCGGACGAGGTCGAGGACCTGGTCCAGGACACCTTGACGGCCGTGCACGCGCAGCGCCAGACCTATCGCCGCGGCGAGCCGCTGACGGCCTGGGTGCACGCGGTGGCCCGCTACAAGCTGGTGGACCTCTGGCGCCGGCGCGCGCGGCAGGAGGCCTTGAACGATCCGCTGGACGAGGACCTGGCCGTGTTCGCGACCGCCGACCACGAGGCCGGCGACACCCGTCGTGACCTCGGCCGGCTGCTGGAGCGGCTGCCGACCAGCCAGCGCCTGCCCATCCTGCACACCAAGCTGGAAGGCCTGTCGGTGGAGGAGACCGCGCGTCTCACCGGCATGAGCGAATCGGCGGTGAAGGTCGGCGTGCATCGCGGCTTGAAGGCGCTGGCGCGCCTGTGGAAGGACATGACATGAAGACCGACGAGCTCATCGCGCTGCTGGCCCGGGATGCCGGCCCGGTGCCCACGGGCGTGGGGGAGCGGCGCTTCGCCGCGGCGCTGGTGCTGGGCATCCTGGCGGCCCTGGCCTGGGTGCAGGCCGCCTTCGGCCTGCGGGCCGATCTGCCGCTGCTGATGACGACCGCCGATTTCTGGCAGAAGGTCGCGATGCCGCTGGCGGTGGCGGTCACCGGGCTGGTCGTGGTCTTCCGGCTGGGCCATCCGGGCGCGCGGGTGCGCGGCTGGTGGCTGGGCGTGTGGCTGCCGGTGTCGCTGCTGTGGATCTGGGCCGCGGCCGTGCTGTGGATGGCCGAGCCGGCCGCGCGCATGCCGCTGGTGCTGGGCACCACCTGGCGCAGTTGCGTGTTCAACGTGACGGCGACCGCGCTGCCGATCGGCATCGCGCTGCTGTGGGCGCTGCGCGGCCTGGCGCCGACGCGGCCCACGTTGACGGGCGCGGCGGCTGGCTGGCTGGCCGGCGCGGTGGGCGCCTGCGTCTATTCGCTGCACTGCCCGGAGATGGCCGCGCCCTTCGTCGCCGTCTGGTACGTGCTGGGCATGGGGCTGTCGGCGGCGCTGGGGGCGCTCGCCGGGCGGCACTGGTTGAGATGGTGAGCCCGCGAGCGGGCGATCGCAGCGATGGCCCGCGCGATTGTCACGTGGGCGCCCCAAGCCGCAGTCGCGGCTATTCGTCGCGCCGGAACCGCGATTGCACGCGCCGATCGAGCGCGCCGGACGCGGCGGCCTTGAGCAGGCCGCGGAAGGTCGCGCAGGCGGCGTGGCTTCTGGCGGGGCAGACCGCCGCGTGCTTCAGCCCGCGGCTGATGGCGCGCAGCTGGCGGATCGTCGCGTCGATCTCGTCGGCCTTGGCGGCCAATAACTGACGGTCGATCACCGGGCCGGTGGGCGTCAGCATCGACTGGATCTCGTCCAGCGACAGACCGCCCGCCTGACCGAGCGCGATCAGCGCCAGGTCGTCCAGCACCTTCGCCGGGAACTGGCGCCGCGCACCGGCCGGTCCGAGCGACCGGATCAGCCCGCGCTGCTCGTAGTAGCGCAGCGTCGAGGACGCAATGCCGGTCCGCTTCGCGACCTGCGCGATGTCCATCGGACCGGGTGGGGATTGGCTCATGAGCGCTTGACTTGAAGTTGACTTCAACTTCTATCGTGCCGCCCATCGACGCAACACGTCAACCCGCCACCCCGAGTGCCCGCGACTGACTGCCCACGAGGCCCACGATGACAAGCCCACCGCTGCCCCTCCTCCTTTCCCTGCCGCCGGGTGCCCTCGGCCACATCGCGCTGATCGGCATCGGTGCGACCGCCATCCTCGACCTCTGGCTGATGGCGCTGCGACGCGCCGGCGTGCCCACGCAGCCGATGGCCTGGATAGGACGCTGGGTCGGACACATGGCGCGGGGGCGTTTCGCTCACGCGTCGATCGGACAGGCGCCGGCCGTCCCGGGCGAAGCGGTCCTCGGATGGCTGGTGCACTACGCCGTCGGCATTGCCTTCGCGGCCTTGCTCGTGGTGATCGCCGGACCCGGCTGGCTCCTTGCGCCGAGTTGGGAGCCGGCGGTGGGCGTTGGCGTCGCCACGGTGCTGATGCCCTGGTTCGTCATGCAGCCCCCGATGGGCGCCGGTGTCGCGGCGAGCCGCACCGCCGCGCCCTTCCAGAACCGGCTGCGAAGCCTGAACAACCACCTCGTGTTCGGCATCGGCCTGCTGATCAGCGCGCTGGCGCTGCAAGCGCTGCGATGAGCGGGCGTGGCCACGCCGCTGCCCCGATGTCTGCCTGTCCGCCGTTTCTTCCCTCGAAAGGACTCCCATGAAAGTCACTGCCATCCCCACCGACCGACCGGTCCGGACGCCACGCCGCCTCGCGATCGTCTATCACAGCGCCCACGGGCACACGGAGCACATCGCGTCGCACATCCGCGCGGGCGCTCGCGAGGTGCCCGACATCGCGGCCGACCTGCTGAAGGCCGAGGACCTCGCCGCGACGCCGGCCGACCTGATCGCCTACGACGGACTGGTGCTGGGCTCGCCGACCTACCTGGGCGGCGTGTCGGGGCCGTTCAAGCACTTCATGGACGCGACCGGCCCCTTGTGGCGCACGCAGCGCCTGCGCGGCAAGCTGGCGGCGGCGTTCACGGTGTCCTCGCTGCCGTCCGGCGACAAGCAGTCGACGCTGATGTCGCTGTTCGTCTTCTGCATGCAGCACGGCATGGTGTGGGTCGGCAACCCGCTGTTGCCCGAGCAGCACCGCGGCGTACCTGAGGCGGAGGCGGCCAACCGGCTCGGCTCCTGGTCCGGGCTGATGGCCCAGTCCGCACACGGCGCGCCAGCGGATGCGTTCTCGCCCGGGGACGTGCGTACCGCCCGCTTGTTCGGGTGTCATGTCGCGGAGACCCTGCATCGGCTGGGCGGCGTGGAGGCCGGCAGCCTGGTCGCCGCGTCCGCCACGGCGGGCGTGCCCGCATGACGCCCGAGCGCCGCGCCGGCCTGCTGTTCGGCTTCATCCTGTCGGGGCTGATGTCGCTGCTCGTCTCGGCGGTGAGCACGCTGCGCGCGGTGGGGCTGGTCGACGGCGTCGGCGGCCTGTGGATGACGGGGTGGCTCAGTGCCTGGGTGATCGCGTTTCCCACCGTGCTGGTCGTCGCGCCGCTGACGAGGCGGCTGGTGGCACGGCTGATGGGGCGACGAATGGAATGAGGACTTTTCCGTCCCGCGCGCGCGAGGTCCGAGTCCGCTGTCGCGGTCCCGGTCCCGGTCCCGGTCCCGGTCCCGGCCGCGGCAGCGGCAGCGGCTACCTCACGGGATATACGACAACGGCAGCGCCGTCGTGAATTTCAGCTCCTCCATCGCGAAGCTGGAGCTGACGTCCGACAGCTGCGTGTTGGCGATCAGCCGCTTGTAGACCTGGTCGTAGGCCGCGATGTCCGGCACGACCACGCGCAGCAGGTAATCGACGTCGCCGCTCATCCGGTAGAACTCGACGACCTCCGGGATCGCCTCGACCGCGGCGCGGAACTGCTCGAACCAGCCTTGTGAATGCATTGGATGTCGCTAAATAGGTTGTTAACCGGCGCCCTACCGAAAACCGTTGTAAATCAATAACTTGGCAACCCAAACCGATTTGCTAAACGGCTCTTAACTGACTCGTTTCCTGGATTTGCTAATAGGTGTTTAACCAGCCTTTTCCCGCCCTCCGTAGCCTCGCCGCTGCACGCTCCATCTCACGCCCAGGCAAGCCCCCCGTCGGGTGTGTTAACGAACACAGTTACGCTTCGTTAAGATTGTTGGATGCGCTTCCTGCACTTGTCCGACATCCACTTCAAATCTCCCGAGTGCCTCACCCCCGGCCAAGATGAGAACTCAACCTTCAGGTATCGCGTTGAAGAGGACGTCGCGGAGCTGTGTGAAGACATCCCCGCGAGGGCAATTTTTGTGGGCGGCGACATCGCCTTCAAGGGCGCGGAAGACGAGTACCAAGCTGCTCAAGAGTGGCTCTTCCGGATCGCCGACACCGTGGGATGTGAACGTTCACAGATTTTTGTGGTGCCCGGCAACCATGATGTGAACCGCAGGGCCTGCCAGGGGCAGGCCGTGCTCAATGCCCAGGAAGCCATCGCCCGCGCGCCCGACTTCCACGCGCGTGACGACGCGCTCAAACGGCAGCTCCGGGACAAGGACACTGGGCCTGCCCTGTTCCTGCCGCTCGAGGCGTACAACAACTTCGCTGCACAGTTCAGCTGCGCAGTCCGTCCGGAGCGACCGTTCTGGACTCACGACCTCGAATTGAACGACGGAGTGAAGCTCCGCGTCTTCGGCCTGACCTCCACGCTCATCTCCGGCGCCGGGGACCGCGACGTAGCCGCCGGGCGCCTCTTCCTGGGCACGGGCCAGACGACCCTGACGCCTGAGGAGAACGTGGTGTCCATGGTCATGAGCCACCACCCGCCGTCATGGTTCACCGACCCAAACGAGGTTTCCAACGCCATCGACGCGCGCGCCCACCTTCAGCTGTTCGGACATGAGCACGACCAGCGCTGTGTGTCCGACCGGTGGTACATGCGGTTCCTGGCAGGTGCGGTCAACCCGGAGCGCGATCATCTGAACTGGTGCCCAGGTTACAACCTCGTCGATCTGAAGGTCGTTGGCGAAGGAATCGAGCGGAAGCTTGAAATTGAAGCTCGGTTGCGACAGCTCCAATCAGGAGCGGTTGAACAGTTCATTCCGTTGTTCCCCAGAGGTTCCAAAGACGAAATTTGGCGGCACACGCTTTCGATCCCGCAAAAGCGTCGTCGGGTGGTAGGTCCTGCTACTCCGGCAGTGACCGTCCCCGCACCGACCCCGACGCTCATGTCGCTCGATCCGGACGAGGCGCCGCCGCAAAGTCCGCAGAAAATGGTCGACGCGGTGCACAAGACACTCATCCCTGAGGCAGAAGTGCAGCACGCTTTCCCACTGACGGAGGCGAAGGTGTCGGAAACGTCGGTGAACGAGTTGGTGTTTAGGTTCTGGCAGCTAGGCGCCAAGCGAATGCGCGATGTTGCGTTGGAGCTTGGCCTTATTACCTCCGAGGAAGTGATGGCGCTACCGCCTCATCGGAGGTACGAGATTGCAGTTGAACGCGCCGTTGAGCGCGGACTTCTTGCTGAACTCGCCGAACAAGTCACGAAGTATGAAAAGAAGGCCTGAGGCCATTGGGAGGAAACCAGGTGCATAAGGATTTTGCTGGCTGGTACGCCAGCCTTTCGCTCGGCGAAGACGCCGACGCACTGGGCAAACGTTGGGCGTCCGTGGTGGATGTGACTGAGGACACGTCTGAAGCCGACATGTCGCTTTTGGTCCAGGTCGCGTTCGGCCTCAAGACGGCGCCCAGCGAGCTTTCAGTGCTGAAAGCGAAGTTCACGATTCCAGAACTTCCGCAGCCAGGTGACCGCGAAGTTGCACTGCTCGCGGCTGCTGTCCTGTTTCACGACATGGATGGGAATTACCCGGATGCCGGGCTGGTGGCATCGCTCATCAAGTCGACTTCTTGCTTCGGACTTCGCGCCTATGACCAACCAGTTGATCTGATTGGCACAAGCGAAAACACGCTTCGGAAGCTGTCCGAGACGTCTCGACGCCGGCCGGAACTGGAGCCCACCAAGGCCCTGCGCACGACGCTTGAAGCCAATGAAGTCGCGGCCGCAGCCAAGCATGCGGAGAGCGGACAGCATGTGGAGGCCATTAAGGCCTTGGCCGCCGCGACGAGCAAGCTGGTCAGCGCCATCGTCAAGCGCCAGAACAAGTTTGAGTCGGACGTGAAGACCTTCGTCACCGTGCAGGACGAGGAGCTCGACATGCTCTGGTGGCTTCACAACGGGTACAGCATCGACCGGGATGTGCCGTTCGCCGAGGTGCCAATTGATTCGCGCCCTTTCGTCATCGCTCGCGAACTGGCCAGACTCACCAAGGTCCTTCCCGGCCCGACCGCCCTGGACTCAATGTTGACCCGAACCGGAGTGTCGGAAGGTCCAAACCGCTCCATCGCTTCTGCGGTGCAAGGAATCGACCTCGCGTGGATCAACGCGACGCTCGAGGCCTTGCCCGAGGGCGCAACCTCCAAGCACTGGACGCCCATCCTTTTCGCGTTTGAGCGTCGTGTCGAAACGGACGGCGCCGCGGGCTGGGAAACTCCCTGGGCAGCGCTCACGGCCATGAGCATCCAGGCGGAGTTGTCGCCGATGCAGTTGGCACAAGCTCTGTACCGAGAGCTGATCGTGGCGCAGCTCGGGTAAGAGAATGCCGCTCTACCAAGAACCAGGCCCGCAGCAGTGCGCCAACCCCGAATGCTCGGTTCCCCGAGGCGGGCGCTGCATCGAAGGATTTGAGGACCTCAAGGGATGCCCGCACTACGGCAAGAGCGCGCTCATCGTTGAGGCGGTGAAGCCTGAGGTTGCCGTGGCGGTGCACCGTGGCGTGCAACTCCCCGGAGCTGAAGCGCTGTACACGGCCGCGGCGCAGGCGTTGATGCGCCAGCGTCCAACCAGCCTCATCGCAATCGTCGGGCCGCACAAGAGCGGGAAGACGAGCCTGATTGGTGGCATTTACGACCTACTCCAGCGTGGGATGGTGGGGGAGTACGCCTTTGCCGGGTCTTCCACGCTGCACGCCTTTGAGCGCGCTTGCCACGACTCTCGCCTCGCGTCCAACCGCGACCGGCCTCACCAGGAACGTACGCAGACAGGTGATGCGACGTACTTCCACCTCGACCTTGTCCGCACTACTTGCCGGACGAAGCGCGCCGCCTTGTTCGCGAACCGCGCGGGTGAGGACTACATGGAAACGCACAGCGATCCCGACCTGGCACGCTCGTTCCCAGAACTGAGAAAGGCCGACACCCTGACGTTGCTCGCAGATGGCGAGAAGCTGCTGGATGCTGGTGAACGACATCAAGTCATGAATGAGATTCGTGACAGCCTTCGGGCATTCTTCGAGGCTGGTCAGATGAGCGACTGGCAACGTCTCGCCCTTGTGCTGACAAAAGTTGACGCTGTACCGGCAGACACCGAGGAAGGAGCAGCAGCCCGTGAGTTCTTTGATTCCATCGTGGCGGAAGTTCGGGAGCTCCATGGCGCAAGGTTCAGCGCAATTGAGAGCTTCCCGGTTGCCGCGTCTCCTCGAGGAGCGGCTGCGCCACGCGGCGAGGGCTTAGCGAAGTTGCTGGCGTACTGGATGGCTGCACCTCCGCGGCCAGTGACTGCCGTCGCCGAGGTCGCCGTTGTTGCAGAGCGCTCGTTCGGGCGCCTTCGCCCGCTGGTCGTGGGGGGCGCCCATGAAGCATGAGTCCGTCGTCGTTCTTGGTTTGCCTGAATCGGGGAAGACCACATTCCTGGCCGCGCTGTGGCACCAGATGAAAGCCGGAAAGGTCGCCTCGAAGCTGTCGCTTGTGAAGCTCAAGGCTGTGGAAAGCGAACATTTGCAAGCCATCGAGGCACTGTGGGTGAAAGCGAAAAAGCAGGACCGCACCTTCCATTCGAAGAATCGGACCGCGGTCATGACCCTTCGGACTGCCGACGGCAAAGACTTCGACCTGGCATTCCCCGACATAGCGGGTGAAGCTTTCGGGGGAATCTGGGAAGACCGAGCATGCTCGGAGGAAGTCATTAGGGCTCTGACGGCATCAGGCGTGATGCTGTTCGTTCACTCGAGCGAGTACAACGCCCCGAACTGGATTGCGGACTTCTCCAAGCTGAACGCCAAGACGGGCGGCAGCTTCAAGGTCGGAGAGCCAGTACCGTGGAAACCTCGCCTGGCGCCGACTCAAGTCCAACTTGTCGATCTGCTCCGTTGCCTCCAAGAGGAACCGCTTCACGTCGGCCCACGCAAACTGGCGGTCGTCCTGTCCGCTTGGGACCAAGCGTCAGATGAGGGGCGTTCGCCAGCAGACTATCTTGAGGCCCACATGCCGCTCTTGCATCAGTACCTGACACATGGACTTGATGAGGCTTGGCAGTTTCGCGTTTACGGTGTCAGTGCACAGGGAGGCGACTACGACAACCTGGGCGATGAGACCAGCGCCGAGGCGAAGCGCCTTCAGGCGCTGCGAGTTCCGTCTCATCGCATCCAGGTTGTGCACGGGGACGCGTCTTCGCATGACCTGAGCGAACCTCTGGTCTGGCTTCTGGAGGGGATCGCGTAGTGGCGCTGACTCTCCATCAAGCGCTGCATGGCTACTCTGAGGGTCATCGGCAGCTAGCCTGTTCCGTCCAGCTGACAGCCCGCGACGCGCGGCTCATGCTCGTCATGAGCGATGTGTCAGGGCCAGGTGTTGCGCAAACCGGCCAGCCGTATCTCACCGGCTACCCGCTGACCGAGTCCGGTTTCTACGCCTTCTCGAAGACGTGGCCCGCGCCCGAGATGCCTCGCCCGGGCTGCGTGTGGACGCACACGATCCTGATTGAGTTCTCGGACTTGGCGGCTCTTGACACGCCCTCTGCCATCGAGAAGCTCTTTGAGCGCCCTGAACCGGTCAATCTGCACGTCTATCAAGCACCGTTGTCGGTCGAGCTCAACGACGCCGCTCGTGGTTTCCCCAGTCAGGAAGAAGCCGAGCTGTACTCTCGGATGGCCACCGCGCTTTATGAGAACCCCCAGGAGCAGGTCTGGGCTCGTCGGAGCGAAGACTTCGCTGCGGAGGCTGCGGTCCTGGCGCTGTGGGATCAGCAGTGGCCCCGGCTTAGACGATCCTTCAAATTCTGCACACTGACCACCCGAGACCGCTCACAAGATGGCCTCGTGTTCGACCTACAACTAGCACCTGGTCACGGAACGAAGTCGACGCTGAGGATGGCATCAAGCGGCGAAGGCGTGGAGGCGTCTTCGGTGGCGTCAGGCATCTGGCTGCAGGAGCTTATCCGCGATGCTTCAAGTGCCGGGCGAGGACCGCTGCGACGGGTGTTGCGCGTCCTGGGCGCTGACGTGCTCGGGGGACGAGAGGCGATGCTGCCGATCTGCGCGTTGCACGCGGCCATGTCTGGGCCTGTAGAAATTGGCCTGAAAATGGCGATGTCTCTGGTGCAGACCGTTCCGCCACTTACGAGTTCGGACGCAGCCAAGTCCTTGGTTGTGCGCTATGTCTTGAACGAGAGCTGGACCCTATCGGACGATTCGACGTCGTTCGTACTCGACCACCTTCATCTGTTGGGAGAGCACGAACTTGGAACCTACGCCGACATCCTGTGCAGGGCACTTTGGCGAAGCGATCCAAGAGCACTGCTCGCGCTGACTCGCGATGGTGGCAACGAACTCCGTGAAGAGTTCACCAGAGCTGCCCGTGCACTGAGCATGGAGGATGTGATCGCCGCGCTTCCCACGCTTTCAGAGTTTGCTCCTCCGCTCCTCTATCTCTTCCCGGCGCTTGCTACCAAGCCTGAGTTCTGGGCGGTCACGCAAGCATGGCCACCAGCGTTGGCAAGCGAGGAAGTTGACGTTAAGAGCGTCCCTGTGTTCCTCGCAATCATGCAGGGACTGAGTGACGAACGAGCGATCAGCTCCGCGCTTCACATGGTCCGAAGTCCCTTCGTGTTGCTGTGTGCTCAGACGCTTCTTGACGAAAAGCTCGATGAACTTGGCGAGGTTCGCATTTATCGGTGGGTGCGGTTCGCTTGCAACGACTTGGAAGGCGTCGCAGGCTTCCTGGCGCACATGGAGCGGCCCTCGCTCAGCGTGCTTCGGCTGATTGCAGATACTGTTCATCCGGACGCGGTCCCCAACGACATAGGCGGCGACCCATGGCTGCATGCGCTGTCGCGGCTTTCCTCATCCACCGGGCCTCTTAGCGTGGACCTCTACGCCTACGCGTTCCGGCGTGCGCTCGGCTGGCGATCCAAAAGCTCCGTCGAGCTGATGAGTCTGTCATTCGAGCCACTGCATCAAACCGTTCTTCGCGGTGAGCTTCCGGAGAGCGTGCGGCGACCTCTCGAGGCTTCTCTGCCTTGGGCCCCTCGACCTCGCGCCGACGATCTTGCACTTCGCCTTCGCCAGGCGATGGCAAGGCGCCTTCTGAGCGACCGAGTCGCAAGCGATGTTCTCCTCTCGGTGGTGAACGACGACGGCCTGTTCGCTGAGCTGCTCTTCGAGATTGACGACAACTGGGGTGGGCCTAGCTATCTAAAGGGCCTAGCCGAAGATCGGTCCGCCCGAGGTTCTAAGTCGAAGCGGGTGCGCGTCCTTCGAGATTTTGTGAAGCGTTCCTCCAGATTTCTGTAAGCCCTTCAGTCGGTTGTCTATGTCTGCCGTTGACGTCATCAAGTTGCCTCTCAAGCTTCTGGTTCCGCTGCTCCTCGCGGCCGTGGCAACGCTCGTTGCTATCGCCTACAAGACGAGTACGGACGGGCCGTTCATGTTCTATGGGCAAGAGTTTGGGTACACGACCAAACTCAAGGATCAGATCGAGACAGCCCGGGCGAATGCTGTAACTGCGCAGGGTCTGGTAATGCAGTACAGCAAGGAGCTCAAAGCTTCGCAAGATGAGGTGGCAGCTCTCAAGCAGAAGATCGCCGACTTCGAGAAGCAGAGCACGGCCGTTTGGTATCCCATCGCCGACGTACGCTTTTCGCTCGACGGGACATTCACGGTTGCAGGCTCTGACAGCGAGTTCCGTGGATTCTGGCGAAGCAAAGAGAGTGAGATATCCCTGCGCTTGGTCAGCCTTGATGGCGACGAGGCCGTCTTCGAGACGAACTTGGATCAGCCGCGGAATCGTCTTCGGATTGCTAAGGGTCACTCCATCTGGATGCCGTTCCAGCAATACGACTACACCCTTGCTGTCCGCGACGTGTCGTACCGGTCCGGGGAGCCGGTGGTCAACCTGCGGATTGATCGGCAACCGAAGCGCCGCTAAGCCTAGCGATCTTTCAGGTATAGCCAGGGCGTCGGCCGGAGTGTTGGTTGTGTGGCGGCGCAGCGCGCCGACGCTGAGTTCTGAAATGAGGCCTGAAGCCATGATCGAGGAACGCTTAGAAGTCCACTACCACCTGCTTGATGGCGCGCATTCCATGGACGCGCTTGTCCGCAACAAGTGCGAGGCGGAGTTGCTGGCGCTTGTTCGACACCTCGCTGGTGAGCTCGGCCTTGACGTTACGGTCGAGACTGCTGCATACGCGGACGGTGGGCTTCGGGAATACTTCAGACTCATCATCGACCCGGCCAAAGGGCCGCCCATTGTCGGGGTCGCCATGCTCCTACTGGCCTTCAATCAGCTCTTTGTCCAAGTGCTGTCGATGCCTGCCGCCCCCGACAAGGAGCAGGAGGCGCTGACCAAGGAGCTAACTAAACTTAGCATCGAGGAGAAGAAGCTCCAGATTCAAAAGCTGCAGCGCGAGGCAGCACAGGACCCACCGGCGGCACAGACGATCCGGGAGACGGCCAAGGCCTTCAACGAAGACTACAAGGTGGTCACTCGCCGCTCGAACTTCTACAAGCAGCTCATTCCTTATCAGAAGGTGTTCGCCGTAGGCTTCGGGATTGTTCCGACCGGGGCGGCCGCTCCTGTCGAGGAGACGGTAACGCAGCGCAGTGAGTTCTCCCGCTACATCATCACTTCCGACAAGCTGCCTGAACTCGTGGGTGACGAAGCGGTCATCGAAATCGTGGCACCGGTCATAACGGGTGGGAACATGCACTGGAAGGGGCTGCACAACGGCGAGGTCATCAGCTTCGCAATGCGGGACACCGCATTCAAGGAGGCCGTCTCGGCATGCACCGTGAGCTTCCAGCATGGCGATGCCATCGTGTGCGTGCTCCACGTTGAGCGCAAGCTGGACCCCGTTGGCGAAGTCGTGATTACCGGCCGCTACGTGTCACTTGTCTACGAAAAGAGGAGTGCGACTGGTGTGGCGAGCGCGACACCCCAAGGTCGCAAGAAGCGCTTTGAGGGCAAGCACGCGAACTCTCAAGCGCAGTTTTCGTTTGACGGACGAGGAACGCCATAAGTTCGGGCAGGCCGAGCGGGACGCTGATGCATCCCTAAGATCGAGGATGCGCGAAATGCGGGGAGTGGCTAGCGTTGCTTGCTACGCTGCATCAGGAGCCCGCTATGTCGATCCGTCACGTTGCACTTTCTCTCGTTGCACTCACCGGTGTGCTGACCTTTTCGGCGTCGGCGCAGTCAAGTGAGAAGGGCGAAGCAAAAGCGGCAGCCGTCAATCCGGCCAGCTACGTCCCACTTGGCGTTTCGGGCGCGAACGGCGGCCTACCAGCCACCGCCTGGTACCTAGATACGGCTACGCAGCGCGTAGTGGTCTGCCTCAAGAACAGCGCAGCCCCTCCGCGCTGTGAGGCGGTTCCTATGCCGAAGTGATTCGGCCACATGCGGTTGCCTGCGCGCGCTGACGCGCGGTCGAACCGATCATGCTCGCGTGGCTATGCTTCGTTGCCCGCGTCCTCGATGACCGCCAAGAAGTATCCGTTGAAGTTGTACATCAGCCGGTCCGCCTCCCAAGGGGTGAGGTGAGCTTCTCGCGCGCACTCCACGAAGAATGCCTCCACAGTCGCGTACTTCGCCGAGCTGACCCCCAACGCTTTGGCAATCGCCTTCACGCGTTCGTCCACCGCGATGCAGGTCTCGAAATCGGGGTCCGCCAAGTCCATCCAGATGTTTCGACCGTACTTTGCGGCGATGCCGTGGAACTTGGTGATGAAGTCGAACTTCGCCTTGTGTCCGCTGAGCGCGAGCATCTTCCGCGTTGCGTTCTCCGCGCCCCCATCGCTTCGATTTGAACGAAGTTTCGATCTAGCCCGGGGGCCTTCCACGCGGCTCTACGAACCCGGGCCAGCTGAAGTATCTCTGCAATCTCGGCCATTCTGGCCGCTGGAGCCAGCGCCTTAAGTGCATCGAAGGTGATTCGCTGAAGGAGCTTGCCGTCTGAAGCTAATCCTTCCCATCCCCGTGAGTTGCCCCATGTGGCTGATGGCGCTGCGACGCGCCGGCGTGCCCACGCAGCCGATGGCCTGTATCGGACGCTGGGTCGGACACATGGCGCGGGGGCGATTCGCTCACGCCTCGATCGGACAGGCGCCGGCCGTGCCGGGCGAAGCGGTCCTCGGATGGCTGGTGCACTACGCCGTCGGCATCGCCTTCGCGGCCTTGCTCGTGGTGATCGCCGGACCCGGCTGGCTCCTCGCGCCGAGCTGGGAGCCGGCGTTGGGGGTTGGCGTCGCCACGGTGCTGATGCCCTGGTTCGTCATGCAGCCCGCGATGGGCGCCGGTATCGCGGCGAGTCGCACCGCCGCGCCCTTCCAGAACCGGCTGCGCAGCCTGAACAACCACCTCGTGTTCGGCATCGGCCTGCTGATCAGCGCGCTGGCGCTGCAAGCGCTGCGATGAGCGGGCGCGGCCGCGCCGCTGCCCCGAGGTCTGCCTGTCCGCCGTTTCTTCCCTCGAAAGGACTCCCATGAAGGTCACTGCCATCCCCACCGACCGACCGGTCCGGACGCCACGCCGCCTCGCGATCGTCTATCACAGCGCCCACGGGCACACGGAGCACATCGCGTCGCACATCCGCGCGGGCGCTCGCGAGGTGCCCGACGTCGCGGCCGACCTGATCGCCTACGACGGACTGGTGCTGGGCTCGCCGACCTACCTGGGCGGCGTGGAGGCCGGCAGCTTGGTCGCCGCGTCCGCCACGGCGGGCGTGCCGGCATGACGCCCGAGCGCCGCGCCGGCCTGCTGTTCGGCTTCATCCTGTCGGGGCTGATGTCGCTGCTCGTCTCGGCGGTGACCACGCTGCGCGCGGTGGGGCTGGTCGACGGCGTCGGCGGCCTGTGGATGACGGGGTGGCTCAGCGCCTGGGTGATCGCGTTTCCCACCGTGCTGGTCGTCGCGCCGCTGACGAGGCGGCTGGTGGCACGGCTGATGGGGCGACGAATGGGATGAGGACTTCTCCCTCCCGCGCGCGGGAGGTCCGAGTCCGCTGTCGCGGTCTCGGCCGCGGCTCCCGCTACCTCACGGGATATACGACAACGGCAGCGCCGTCGTGAATTTCAGCTCCTCCATCGCGAAACTGGAGCTGACGTCCGACAGCTGCGTGTTGGCGATCAGCCGCTTGTAGACCTGGTCGTAGGCCGCGATGTCCGGCACGACCACGCGCAGCAGGTAGTCGACGTCGCCGCTCATCCGGTAGAACTCGACGACCTCGGGGATCGCCTCGACCGCGGCGCGGAACTGCTCGAACCAGCCTTGCGAATGCATGCTGGTCCGCACCGACACGAACACCGTCACCCCGACGTTGACCTTCTTCGGATCGACCAGCATCACGTTGCGGGTGATCACGCCCGACTCCTTGAGCCGCTGCACCCGGCGCCAGCAGGGCGTCGTGGACAAGCCCACCTCCGCCGCCAGGTCGCTGACCTGGACCGCGGCGTCCCGCTGCAGCACATGCAGGATCTTGCGGTCAATGGAATCCAGTTTTGTCATTTCAGGCCGCCTTGGAATGCATTTGCTGAAAGCGATGAAGAACAGGTGGATTTTGCATGCGGATTCCACGGCGGCCTTCTGACAATCGTCGGCCATGGAAATCTATCTCGACGCCAACGCCACCACCCCCGTCCTGCCGCAGGCCCGCGAGGCCGCGCTCTCCGTGATGGCGGACGCGTTCGGGAACCCCAGCAGCATCCACGGCAGCGGCCTCAAGGCCCGCGCCCGGCTCGACGAGGTCCGCGCCACCGCGCGTCGGGTGCTGGGCGCGCCGGGCGGACGGCTGGTCTTCACCAGCGGCGCGACCGAAGGCATCCAGACCGCCGTCCTCTCCGCGCTGACCGCGCTGCGCCAGCGCCGCGACGCCGGCCAGGCGATCCCGCCGCGGCTGCTGTACGGCGCCACCGAGCACAAGGCCGTCCCCGAGGCGCTCAAGCATTGGAACGCGCTGCTCGGCCTGGGGCTGGAGGTCGTCGCGATCCCGGTCGGACTGGACGGTCGCCATGACCTCGTCTGGCTGCGCGAGCAGGTGTCCGCCGCCGGCCTGGTCTGCACGATGGCGGCCAACAACGAGACCGGCGTCATCAGCGACCTCGACGGCATCGCCGAGGTGTTGCGCGGCAGCGGCGCGCTGTGGCTGGTCGACGGCGTGCAGGCGCTGGGCAAGCTGCCGCTGCAGCTCGGCGAGCGCGCCATTGACTACGCGCCGTTCTCCGGCCACAAGCTCTACGCGCCCAAGGGCGTCGGCATGCTCTACGTCCGCGAAGGCGCGCCGTTCACGCCGCTGATGGCCGGCGGCGGCCAGGAGGGCGCGCTGCGTTCCGGCACCGAGAACATGGCCGGCATCGCCGCGCTGGGCGCGGTGCTGGACGCGCTCGAGCAGGGCGGCACCTTCGCCTCGCTCGGCCAGCTGATCGACCGCCGCCAGCGCCTGGCCGACGCGCTGCGCGACGCCTTCCCCGGCGTGGTCTTCAACGCGCCGTTCGACATCAGCCTGCCCACCACGCTGAACGTCTCCGTCCCGGGCCTGGGCGCGAAGCTGCTGCTCGACCTCTTCGATGCCGCCGGCCTGCGCGTCAGCGGCGGATCGGCCTGCGGCGCGTCGAAGGCGGCGCCGAGCTACGTGCTCCAGGCCATGGGCCTGCCGGCGTGGCGCGCCGCCTCGGCGGTGCGCCTGTCCTTCGGCGCGGCCGATACCGACGCCACGCTGGAGGAAGCCTGCCGCCGCGTGCGCGCCTGCGGTGAGTCGCTGCGCGCCACCTGCCAGACGCCGTCGCCGAACGACAGCCCGCAGGCGCCGGACCTGCTGACGCGCTTTACCGTCGACGGCGCCTGCTGTTACGTCGTCGCCGATGTCGCCAGCCGCCGCTGCGTCGTCGTCGATCCGCTGCCGGAGCTGACCGGCACGCTGGCGCAATGGCTGCGATGTCGCGGCCTGTCGCTGGCGGCGGTGCTCGACACCCACAGCCATGGCGATCACGCCTCCTCGGCGCAGGCGCTGCGCGACGCGGTGCCGGAGTTGCTGGCCGAGGACGCCCGGCCGGGCCGGGTAGATGCCCTGGGCTGGCCCGCGGGCGCCGAGGTGATCGCGCTGGGTGGCTATCGCCTGTCGCGCCTGGCGACCCCCGGCCACACCGAGGACTCGACCGCCTATCTCCTGCATGCCGGCGGCGACCTCGTCGCGACCTTCGTCGGTGACACGGTGATGCCGGGCGCGCTCGGCCGCAGCGATTTCGCGCAGAGCGCGCCGGCCGCCTTCGGGCCGTCGCTGAAGACGCTGGAGCGCAATGTCGGCCTGGACGGCCTGCTGCTGCCCGGACACGACTACGACGACCGCTTCGCCACGACGCTGGCGGTCGAATGCGAGGCGCAGCCGCTGCTCGACGGCGTGCTCAAGGGCCGGCTCAGCGCCGAGGCCTTCGCGATCGGCAAGGGCGTGCTGGAGCACGACCTCGCGCCGACCCAGTACCAGACCATGGCGTGCGGCGCGGGCGTGGCCTGCGCGCGGTCGACGGAACGCGTCGAGCTGGACGTGGCTGGCCTGCAGGCGCTGCTGGTGGAGGGCGCTCATCCGAAGCCGGTGCTGGTCGACGTGCGCGAGGCCTACGAGGCGCGGCTGAGCCCGAACGAGGCGCTCGCGCCCGAGGCGGTGCCGCTGTCCGCGCTGATCAACGCATTGCCGCGCTGGCGCGCCTTGCCGACCGACACGCCGGTGGTCTTCTTCTGCCGCAGCGGCAATCGCAGCGCGCAGGCGGCGCGGGCGCTGCGCCGCCTCGGCCATGCGCAGTCCTGGAGCCTGGCCGGCGGCCTCGCCCTGTGGCCGGAAGCCGGTGCCTCGCTCGCGACCGGCGCGCGCGGCAATCCCAATGCCGGCACCACCAGCGGCGTCCCCATCGCCTTCGACGCGATCGCGATCTGAGCGGCCTCGCGCGCTCGTCCTCCTGGGGCCATCCCTGGATTGACCGTCGGACGGAGTGCCTCTATGCTCGGCGCTTGAAAGCGCTTTCATAAGCGCGCAGCACAAAGGCATTCCCATGACGGAGACAACGACGGGGCGCGCCAGCGCCTCGCTGCGATGGACGCTGTCCGCCAAAGGCGCGGACCTGGCGAGTTCGACGCGCCTGGCCGCGCAGCCCGACCTGGCGCTGCAGCCGGTCGCGCAGCTGATGGCCGATGCCGCGATCGCCGGCATGCCCAAGCTGGTGGTGAACAGCGCCAGGCGCTTCCAGCGCATCGAGGGCTTCGGCGGCGCGTTCACCGAAGCCGCCGCGACCACCTGGCAGCAGCTGCCGCCCGCGGAAGCCAACGCGCTGCTGCAGGCCTACTTCGACGTCGGCGCCGGCCACGGCTACACCTTCAACCGGGTGCACATGAACAGTTGCGACTTCTCGCTGGGCAACTACGCCCATGCGGAGATCCCCGGCGACGAGGCGCTGGCCGACTTCAGCATCGATCGCGACCGCCGCGCGCTGCTGCCGATGATCAAGGCCGCGATGAAGGTCGCCGCCCGGCCGATGAAGCTGCTGGTCTCGCCCTGGAGTCCGCCGGCGTGGATGAAGACCAATGGCGAGATGAACAACGGCGGCAAGCTGCTGGCGCGGTACGCCCGGGCCTGGGCGCAGTGCTACGTGAAGTTCATCCAGGCCTACGAGGCCGAGGGCGTGCCCATCTGGGGCGTCTCGGTGCAGAACGAACCCGACGCGGTGCAGCGCTGGGACTCCTGCGTCTACAGCGCCGAGGAGGAACGCGACTTCGTCCGCGATCACCTCGGCCCGGCGCTGCACGCGGCCGGCCTCGAGCGCATCCGCATCGTGATCTGGGACCACAACCGCGACCAGATGGTGCAGCGCGCCGACGTCGTCTACTCGGACCCCGAGGCGGCGAAGTACGTCTGGGGCTGCGGTTTCCACTGGTATGTCGAGGACCACTTCGACCACGTCGGCCTGCTGCATGACGCCTATCCGGACAAGCAGCTGCTGTTCACCGAGGGCTGCCAGGAAGGCGGCCCGCACATCGGCTCCTGGGCGACCGGCGAGCGCTACGGGCGCAGCCTCATCAACGACTTGAATCGCTGGACGGTCGGCTGGATCGACTGGAACCTGCTGCTGGACGAGACCGGCGGGCCCAACCACGTCGGCAACCTGTGCAGCGCGCCGATGCTGGCGGACCGGGAGCAGAACCGGTTGATGCCGCAGAGCGCCTACGACTACCTCGGCCACTTCAGCCGCTTCATCCGGCCCGGCGCGCATCGGGTGCTGTGCTCGGCCAGCAGCCAGGACCTGGAATGCACCGCCGCGCTCAACGAGGACGGCAGCATCGCCGTCGTCGTGATGAACCGCAGCGAGCGCGCGCACCGATTCACGCTGCGCATCGACGGCCAGGCCGGCGTCGCGGCGCTGCCGGCGCGCTGCATCGCGACCTACCTGCTGCCGCGCTGAGGCGGGGACGACCGCATGACCGTCGCCGATGTCACCGCCTCCGCCCGCGTCGAGGCGCTCTACCTGTACCCGGTGAAGTCCTGCGCCGGCGCCCGCGTGTCCGAGCTCCGCTTCGATGCCGACGGCCGCATCGAGGGCGATCGCGAATGGATCGTGGTCGACGCGCGTGGCGAGCTGGCCTGGCTGGGCTCGCATCCGAAGCTGGCGCTGCTCCAGCCGAGCCTGCTGCCGGATGCGCTGCTGTTGCGCGGCGGCGGGCAGCAGCCGCTGCGGCTGTCGCGCGAGCCCGAGGGCGAGGGCGAGGCGACGCAGGCGCTGATCTGGCATCCCGGCGAGCGTCGCATGCTGGGCCACGCCGGACGCGACGCCGGCGCGCTCGCGGCCCAGTTCCTGCGTGACCTGACCGGCGAGGAGCTGCGGCTGGTGAAGCTCGAGCGTGAGGCGATGCTCGCCACCGCGCCGAATCCGCTGCATGCGGTGTCGACGGCCTCGGTGGGGGAGCTCAACGCGCATCTGGCGACGTTGGGACTGGGACCGGTGGACGTGCGCCGGCTGCGGCCCAACCTGGCGCTGGGCGGCGGGCCGGACGCGGGGATGCCCTTCATCGAGGAGCACCTGACGCAGATGGTCTGGCAAGACGGGGAGGGCGCCTGGCGGCGCCTGGTGCATCGGATGCCGTGCGAGCGCTGCGTCGTGCCCAACGTCGATCCGGACACCGGCCTGGCGCAGGCCGGCATCGACACGGCGATCGCGGCGCTCAGCGCGCAGCGCTGGCCGGGACAGGCCTCGCGCTTCGGGGTCTACCTGCAGCCGCCGGCGGGCGGCTCGCTGGCCCAAGGCGCCAGCCTGACGATGGAGCTCGACTTTTGAGCGCCGGCCGCGGACTTTCCCGCCGCGGGCTGCTGGCGGCGATGACGGCGCCCGCCTGGACCGGCATGCTGGTCGTGCCGGCGCGGGCGCAGCCGCGCGAGGTGCTGACCGTCGCCGCCTTTCCGCTGATGGACGAGATCGCCAAGGCGGCGATCCCGGCCTGGCAGGCGCTGCATCCGGACGTCGAGCTGCGCATCCTGATGCGGCAGTACAGCGACCACCACACGGCGATGACGACCGCGCTGTCGACCGCCGTCGGGCTGCCCGACGTGATGGCGCTGGAGGCCAGTTTCGTCGGCCGCTTCGCGCAGGGCGGCGGGCTGGAGGACCTGCGGCAGCCGCCCTTCGGCATCGAGTCGGTGCGCGCGCGGCTGGTGCCGTATGCCTACGACCAGGCGATCGCGCGCAGCGGCGCGGTGGTGGCGATGCCGGCGGACATCGGCCCGGGGACCCTGCTCTATCGCAAGGACATCCTGGACCGCGCGGGACTGGCGCCGGAGGACCTCACGCGCAGCTGGGATGCCTACGTCGCCGCCGGCGAGCGCATCAAGGCGCGCACCGGCGCCTACCTGGTCGCCAACGTGCAGGAGATCAAGGACATCCTGGTGGCCGATGGCCTGCGGCCGGGCGAGGGCGTCTATTTCGACACCGAGTCGCGGGTGCTGGTGAACACGCCGCGCTTCGAGCGCGCCTTCGAGGTGTCCCTGCGCGCCCGCCAGAAGGGACTGGATGCGAAGGTGCAGGCCTGGTCCAACGACTGGGGGGCGGGCTTCAAGCAGGGGCGGCTGGCGACGGAGCTCTCGGGCGCGTGGCTGGTGGGGCAGCTCAATGCCTTCGTCGCGCCGGAGACCAAGGGCCTGTGGCGGGCGGCCTCCTTGCCGGGCGGCTCGCAAGTGCCCTACGGCGGCACGTTCTATGCAATCGCGCGCCGGTCGGCGCCGGCGCGCAAGCGCCTGGCCTGGCAGTTCATCCAGCTGATGACGCTGGACCCGGCGCGGCAGCTGCAGGCCTTCAAGGACTATGACGCCTTCCCCGCGCTGCGCGACGTGCACGACGATCCCTTCTTCAGCGAGCCGGTGGACTTCCTCGGCGGGCAGCGGGCGCGCCTGCTGTGGCGCGACGATGCCCTGCGCATCACCGCCTTGCCGGTCCACAAGCAGAACAAGTTCGCCGAGGAAGTGGTGCAGACCGAGCTGGACAAGGTGCTGCGCGGGCACAAGACGATCAAGGCGGCGCTCGCGGATGCCGAGCAGCTGCTGCTGCGGCGCGCGAAGCGCTGAAGGAAGGGGAGCTCTTTCATGAAGCAACGATTGACGCGGCGCTGGGCCGCCGTGCCGCTGTTGGCGGCCCTGACGATCGACGGCGGCGCGGCGCTGGCGCAGACCGCGACCGGCAAGGGCGGCGCGGCCTCCGGGCCGATCGCCCTGCCGGCCGGCTACACGCTGGTGTGGTCGGACGAGTTCGACCGGGACGGGTTGCCCGACCCGTCGAAGTGGGCCCACGACACCGGCATGAACCAGCAGGGCTGGCACAACCGCGAGCAGCAGTACTACGCCGGTCCGCGTCTGGAGAACGCGGCGGTGCGCGACGGCCGGCTGGTCATCACCGCGCGCAAGGAGGCGCTGTCGTCGCGGCCCGACTGGGGCGGCCAGCAATACAGCTCGACGCGGCTGATCACGAAAGGCAAGGCCGAGTGGACCTACGGCTTCTTCGAGATCCGCGCCCGGCTGCCCTGCGGCCGCGGCACCTGGCCGGCGATCTGGACCCTGGGCAGCCAGGGCGACTGGCCGGCCGCCGGGGAACTCGACATCCTCGAGCACATGGGCCAGAAGCCGGACTGGGTCTTCAGCACGGTTCATACGAGCTCCGGGCACGGCGGGCATGGCGTCGGCGACGGCCGCAAGCTCGCGACCGCCTGCGGCCAGTTCCACGACTACCAGATGCTGTGGACGCCCCGGGAGATCCGCTTCGGCATCGACGGCCAGGTGCATGCCGCCTATCCCAACCTTGGCCAGGGCCCGGCGCAATGGCCGTTCGACAAGCCGCAGTTCCTGATCCTCAACCTCGCCATTGGTGGCGACCTGGGCGGGGAGATCGACGACGCGATCTTCCCGGTCAGCTACGAGGTGGCCCACGTGCGGGTCTATCAGCAGGCGCGCTGAACGCGGGGCGCCGGCGGCGCTCGCCGGACCCGGCGCGGATCGATGGTCTACTTCCGGCTTGGCCGGAGACCGCAAGACGTTCTTCGTGACCTGGTCCGTCGACACGTCCGTCGACGCGCCCATCGACCCGCTTCGAGAGCCCCACTTGTCCCGCAGTACCCAAGGCGCCACGCTGCTCGGCCTGATCGCCATCCTGTTCTGGAGCACCTCCGTCGGCGTCACGCGCAGCACGATCGAGTTCCTCGGCCGGACCGGCGCGCCGGCGGTGATGTTCACCCTGTCCGCCCTGCTGCTGCTGCCCACGCGCAGCGCGCTGCGCGAGTTGCCGCGGCGCTACCTGTGGCTGGGCGCCGCGCTGTTCGTCGGTTATGAGCTGTGCTTCGTGCTCGCGCTCGGTTTCGCGCGGACGCGGCACGAGGCCATCGAGGTCGGCATGGTGAATTACCTGTGGCCCAGCCTCACCGTGCTGTGTTCCGCGATCGCCGGCGGGCAGCGGCTGAATGCGCTGATGCTGGGCGGGCTGGCGCTGGCTTTCACCGGGGTCGTCACCGCGTCCTCGCCGCCCGAGGGGCTGTCGCTGGCGCGCTTCTTCCACAACGCCGCGTCGAATCCGCTGGCCTATGGCCTGGCCTTCGTCGGCGCGATCGTGTGGGCGCTCTACAGCACCTGCACCCGCTACATGGCCGAGGGCCGGAACGCGCTGTGGTTCTTCATGGCGCTGAGCGCCGCCGGCTTCTGGGTGGTGCACGCGCTCAACCCGGAGCGAGCGCCGATGCAGGCGTCGATGCACGTCGTCATCCAGGTCGCGCTGGCGAGCACCGCGGTGACGCTGGCCTATACCTTCTGGAACCTCGGCGTGCTGCGCGGCAACATCCACCTGCTGGGGCTGGCGGCGAACGGCACGCCGGTGATGTCGGCGCTATTCGCGTCGCTGCTGCTGAGCGCGCCCTTGCCGCCGATCTTCTGGGGCGGCGCGGCGCTGGTGGCGCTCGGCTCGCTGGTGGCGGGGATCGGGGCGCGACGCGCCGCCCGGCGCGCCGATTGAACGATTGAAGCAACGGCGATGATCCGCCCGATCAAGACATCGCGATCACGCATGGCCGGGGAGGGCCTTGGATGAACGAGAACGAAGAGGCGCCGACCGCCGCCGAGCCGGCCCGCGTCGACCTGGCCGCCTGGTGCCTGGCGGCGTGCCGCGTGGCGACCTTCCGCGCACCGCCGTGGGAACGGCTCGTCACCAACCCGACCTGGATCGCCGCGCTGCTGCTGGGGCATCTGCTGCTGGCCTTCGGCGTCCAGCGCCTGGCCATCGACGGGCCCGCGCGGCTGTATTGGCCGGCGGTGCTGAACGGCTGGGCGGCCACGGTCCTGTGGATCTGGATCAGCTGGATCGCCGTCCGCGCCGCGCGTCAGCGGCCGGGGGCCGCCGCGGCGCCCGACACGTCGGTGGTGCTGACCCTGGTGATGGCCAACAGCGCGCTGATCTCCGTCGCGGTCAGCCTGCTCCTCGTGCCGCTGCTGCGACTGATCGGCCCGCTGGAAAGCTGGCCGCTCGGCGCCCGTTGGGGCGTCTGGCTGCTGCCGATGATGTGGCTGCTGGCGACCGCCACGGGCCTGCTCTGGCGCGTCATCCCTTCCGCCGCGCCCCGCGCGTTCGCGGGCCTGGTGGCGCTCGCGGCCGTCGCCATCGCCGGCTGGTTGCAGCCGGCGATGTTCTGGTGGCCCGATCCGTCGGCAAAGACCACCGGCACGGCCGCGACCGACGAAGACGCCGCCACCGACCCGGGCCTGAAGCTCACCGAGGCCGTGCTGGCCGCGCAGCCGCGCCTGATCGCCGAGGCCCTGGACGCCTTGCCGCGCTCCGAGCCGGATCGGATCAAGGTCTACGCGGTCACCTACGCGCCCTACGCGATCGAGGACGTCTTCAAGCGCGAGAGCGCGGTCGTCGCCCAGGCGATGGCGGAGCGCTTCGGCGCGGGCGACAGGACGGTCCAGCTGGTGATGAACCCGTCGACGACCGAGTCGCTGCCCTGGGCGACGCAGGCCAACCTGCGCCGGACGCTGGACCGCATGGGGCAGGTGATGGATCGCGACAAGGACGTGCTCCTCCTCCATCTCACCTCGCACGGCGGCCGCGACGGGCAACTGGCCGCCGAGGCCTGGCCGCTCGAATCCGAGCCGGTGACGCCGGCGCTGCTGAAGCAGTGGCTGGACGAGGCCGGCATCCGCTGGCGCGTGATCTCGATCTCGGCCTGCTACTCGGGCAGCTGGATCGAGCCGCTCGCGGGCGACGACACCCTGGTGATGACGGCGGCCGACGCGACCCACACCTCGTATGGCTGCGGGTCGCGCTCGCCGCTGACCTTCTTCGGGCAGGCGCTCTACGTCGACGCGCTGAAGGACACCTGGTCCTTCGCGCAGGCCCATGCGCGGGCGCGCCAACTCATCGAGGTCCGCGAGCGCGAGGCCGGCAAGACCGACGGTTATTCGAATCCGCAGATCCGCGAAGGCGCGGCGATCGGCGAGGTGCTCCGGCGCCTGGAGCGGCAGCAGCGGGGCGACTGACGCCGCCGTGACGCGGGGTCGGGCGGGGCGGGCTGCGACTCAGCATTCTGCCGATGGCGTTGCCGCGGGCGGTGCGATAGCTTCCCATCGCGGTCACCCGACCGGCAGCGGGAGATGCCTCGATGAAGCGCTCGATCGAACAGGCCGAAGAACGGACCGAAGCCGCGCCGGCTCAGCGCGCGACCGCCCCGCGGTCGGCGGGGTTCGCCTCGACCGGCCCCCGTGACGCGGCGCCGCGCGCCAGTGGCTGGCAGGCCACGATCGAGGCCACGCCGCGCATGCAGCTGCAGCGCCGCACGATCGAGGCTGTTTTCGGGCGCGCGGCCCGGCGCGGACCAATCACCCCGCCGCTTCAGGCCGCGGGCCGTGCCGGCGGCACGACGCCGCTCGCGGCGCTGGCCACCGGTGGGGTCGCGCAGCGCAAGATGGGCTTCGAGTTCGAGAGCGGCAATACCTTCATCAAGGACCCGAACGCGGCCGCCGACGACCCGGCCACGCCCGAGGCGCTCGATCGCAAGGACGTCGCCTACGGCAACGGCAACAGCGCGTTCCGCCTGGAGGCCGATTCGGGCCACAACCTGGAGTTCGTGACCCAGCCCTATGACAACTGGCCCGCGCTCGCCCAGGCGATCACGGGGGCAAAGGCCTTGGCGGACACGCTCGAGCAGCGCGCCGGAGCGGCGCCTCGGGGAGAGTTCTCCGTCGGCATCGCCGACGGTTTCACCCAGGACGGCATCTGGATGAGGGTAGACGATCCGGCGTTCGAGGCCGCGGTGCAGTCGACGGAAGGGGTGGCGCTGGGCGACCTGTCCCGCATGATCGACGAGCACCTTGAGGCGGGCGACGAGCACGACGACATTCATGACGACATGCGCGACGTGATCGGCGACGCCCGCGCCAACACCTCGCTGGGTCCGCAGACCGCGGTCTTCCCAAACGTGAAAGGCATGCTGCTGGCGCTGGTGATGTACATCGACCGGGCCCGCACGACCGTGCCGGACAGCACGGATGGACCGAAGGCGTCATTCCGGCTGATGGCGCGAACCGATTTCCGCAGCATGTTCCGCTCGCTGACCCAGGGGGAGCGGGACCAACTGAAGCTGATCCTCTACGGCACCGCGACGGCCGGTACGGTCGACAGCAGGGCCAACACCCTCACGCGTGTCGTGGACATGGAGCTGGACAGCCAGCTGTTCCGCCGTGGCTATCTGGACGAAGGCGCTCCGAACGTGCCGCAGAAGGTCAACGCGGGGCCGACCCTGCGCGCCTGGCTGAGCAGCATCACGACGGCGGCCTCCGGCCGCGACGTGTTGTCGCCGCCGCCCGGATACACGCCCCACAGCGCGCTGTCCGGCGAGAACAAGAAATTCCGGTATGGCATGGGTGCGATGGGGATGGATGGCGACCTGGCGCTCTTCGAGATGCGCGGCTACTCCGCGCTGGACGGATGGCAACCCAAGAACGACTGGGAGGCCTTCGCGCAGACCCGTTTCGACCGGGCCGCCCGGCGCAACACCAGCCTCACGCCGCGCGTGCCGCCGCAAGCGGTGGTCCCGGTCAACGCGCAGCCCGCGCAGGTGCCGGTCCCGGTGCCGCAGGCGCCGATCGGTGTGCCCCAGGTGGCGCCCCTCCAGCAGGCGCAGCACCTGCAGCAGCAGGCCATCGCGCTGTTGCCCGTCTTCCCCGCCCAGCCTGCACCGCCCTTGCAGCAGGTGGGGCACCAGGGCCAAGGTCAGGGCCAGGGCCAGGGCGCGCGCAAGCGCAAGTTCGGGCAGTGAGGCGGCTCGCGCCGCGGGGGACATCGATCGCCGGTGGGACCCACGGGGCCGCGGTCGTCGCTATCATCGCCCCCGCAGACAAGGAGTCGAGATGGCATCACGCTTCTGGTTGGCGCTCCAGGTGGGCGCGCTCTTCAGCCTGTCGGCCGCGGCCCAGGACCTCACCCTGACGCGGCTGGACTGCGGCAGCGGCAGCAACGACCCGCGACGCTTCAGCGACACCTACGCCTACACCGAGACCACCAAGCCCTTCACCTTCAGCTGCTACGTCATCCGGCATGGCAACGACGTGATGGTCTGGGACACCGGCTACCTGCCGGGCTCGGTGCCCAACGCCACCAACAAGCCGCTGGCCGACCTGCTGCGGCAGATCAAGGTCGAGCCCGGCGAGGTGAAGTACGTCGGCATCAGCCACTACCACGCCGACCACACCGGCCAGCTCGCCCCGCTCAGGAATGCGACCCTGCTGATCGGCAAGGGCGACTGGGAAGGCATCACCGCCACGCCGCCGATGAGCGGCGCCAACGTCAAGGGCTTCGCCGAATGGATCGCCGACAAGCGCAAGGTCGAGACGCTGAGCGCCGACAAGGACGTGTTCGGCGACGGCAGCGTCATGATCCTGCGCGCGCCGGGGCACACGCCGGGCCACTCGATGCTGCTGGTGCGGCTCAAGGAGATGGGGCCGGTGCTGCTGAGCGGCGACGCGGTCCACTTCCATGAGAACTACGAGCATGACGGCGTGCCCGGCTTCAACGACGACCGCGCGCAGACGCTCGCGTCGATCCAGCGCATGAAAGAGATCGAGAAGAACCTGAAGGCGACGGTCATCATCCAGCACGACCCGCGCGACATCGGCAAGCTGCCGGCCTTCCCGAACGCGGCGAAGTAGCCGGCGCCGCCGCGTCCCGTGAACCGGGCGCGATTACACGCGGGTACGGCCCTAGCATCGCGCGCATGACGCAAATTCCTTCCCGACGCCTGGTGCTGGGCGCGGCACTGGCGGCGCCGGCCGTGGTGGCCGCCGCTCCCGCACCCTCCAACAGCGCCAGCGCGACCGTCCTGCGCTTGGCGCCGGGCGCTCCCGGCTCGACACTCTCGCCGCGGCGCATCGACCAGACGCTGCGCCGCATGGTGGCCGACGGCCGCGCGGCAGGCGTGTCGGCCCTGGTCTGGCAAGCGGGCGTGGAGCGCTACTTCGGCGCCCACGGCCTGGCCGACGTGGAAGCGAAGCGGCCGATGGCCCGCGACACGCTCGCGCGCATCTGGTCGATGACCAAGCCGGTGGCGTCGGTGGCGCTCATGCGGCTGTGGGACGCGGGCCGGTTCCGGCTGGACGATCCGCTGGCAATCTACCTGCCGGAGTTCAGCTCGATGCGGGTCCATGCCGACGATGGCCGCGGCGAGCGGCCGGCCGAGCGGCCGATCCTCGTGCGCGACGTGCTGCTGCACACCGCCGGGCTGACCTATGCGATGGAGGACGGCGCCGCCGATCGGGCCTTCCGCGCCGCGAGCCCGTTCGAGCGCTCACCCGACCTGGCCGCCTTCAGCCGCGCGGTGGCCGCGCTGCCGCTGCGCCATGAGCCGGGCACGGCCTGGCACTACGGCACCTCGACCGACATCCTCGCCCGGCTGGTGGAGGCGCTGGCGGAGGAACCCTTCGATGCGCATGTGCGTCGCCATGTGCTGCAGCCGCTGGGCCTGCGGGAGACCGACTGGACCGCGCCGGCCGCGCTGCAGGACCGCATGGCCGCGACCTACCGCCTGTCCGCCGACGGCAAGCCGGAGCGCGAGCCCGACCAGCCCTTCACCTTCGCCAGCGGCGGCGCCGGCCTGATCGGTCCCATCGACGACTACCTGCGCTTCGCCCGGATGCTGCTCGGCGAAGGCGAGCTCGACGGCGTGCGGGTGCTGCGCCCGGCGACGGTGCGCTTGATGCTGGTCGACCACCTGGACCCGGCGATCACGCAGCGGCATTTCCTGTCGAGCCCGGGGCTGGGCTTCGGCTTCGGCGGCTCGGTGCGCATCGCGCCGCCGCTGCGGGACGAGCCGCCCGGCGCGGTGGGCGAGTTCTCCTGGGGCGGTGCCGCGTCGACGCTGTTCTGGATCGATCCAGCGAACCAGCTCGCGGTGGTGTTCTTCGCCCAGAAGCTGCCCTTCGACGACGCCCTGCATCGCGACCTGCGACGCGCGGTGTACGGCTAGGCCGCTCAGGGCGCGAGCTTCGTGAACACATCGTCGCGCGCCTTCACGAGCGCGTTGTGGCAGGCGAAGCAGGTCTGGTGCTGGGCCGCGTCGACGGGCTTGCCGTCGATGAAGCGGCCATAGCCCCAGCCGCCGCTGTCGGCGTAGCGCTTCGAATCCTTGACCATCACCTGCACCGTCGTCGGCGCGCCAGGCACCGTCGCGGCCGGGAACTCGGTGGAGCGCTGCCGCTTCCACGCCAGCTTGACCAGCATGGCGCCGTCGGGGAACGGCAGCTGGCCCAGTCGATAGGCCTTCATCGCGATCGGATTGCCGACCACGGCGCGCAATTCGTCGAGCGGCGCGTCCTCGGTGGCGACACCCACCATCTCCCATTGGCGATAGCCGTCGGGCAGCACCACGCCGTAGATCGGCGAGGCGGGTTTCGAGGGCTTGCCCTGGGCCAACGCGGGGAGCGCGCTGGCAGCGAGCGAAGCCAGGAGAAGCATCGAGGCGAGACGGTGGGCATGCATGTGGGTCTTCCAGGCAAGTGGGGCAGTGCCACGGATCAGACCAAATTCATCGCTGCCTGGGCATTGAACCTTGGTATGGGCAGAGCCTCGTCGTGATCGGCGTTCCGGGCGGTTGCATTCAAAAACCCGCTTGCTGTGAAAGCGCTTTCACAATCGGCCGATATTGCCTAGGATGCGTCCCGCCGGAGAGAAGTCGCGACCCTGGACCCGCGCCGCAGAGCGCTGGCCGGATCGCGCCGATCGGTGCCCTCCAGCACACCATCGACACCTCTTGGAGACATGAATGGGATTTCCGAACCGCATGGGTGCGCCGATGCTGCGCGCCGTCGCCCTGGGCTTGTGCGCGACTGCCGCCGCGCCGGCGTTTGCCAGCGTCACCAATCCGACCATCGGCCGCCTGTTGTGGTCCGAGGAATTCAACGGCGCGTCGTTGAACACCAGTGTCTGGACGCCCTATGACGGCAATGGCTGCCAGATCAACCTGTGCGGCTACGGCAATGCCGAGCTCGAGTACTACAGCCCCAACAACCTCTCGATCGCCGACGTGCCCTTTGAAGCCGGCACGCGCGCCCTGGCGATCCGCGCGCTGCGGCAGACCATCGGCAGCAATGAGTTCACCTCCGGAAAGGTCGATTCCTACGGCAAGGTGCAGGTGCAGTACGGAATGATCGAGATCCGCATGGCCACGCCGCAGGTCACCACCGGGCTGTGGCCGGCCGCCTGGCTGCTGGGAACCAGTCCGCAGGTCTGGCCGCGCAAGGGCGAGATCGACATCGCCGAGCTGGGCCATCGCGCCTCGGCCTGGGCCGCGGCGGGCGCGCCTTCGCCCGACCATTTCGTCGGCGCCAATGTGATCACCTGGTCGCAGGCGGCCTGCGTGCCGGGCAATGAGTCGTGTGCCGCCTCCACCGCCTGGCAGACCAAGAACTGGTACAAGCCGCAGGCCTCATTGGCGAATCGCTTCGTCAAATACCGCTTCTACTGGACCGAAAGCCAGATGCGATTCACCGTCGTCGACAACGACGGCGAACACGACATGTATGACGCGCCGTTGCCGGTGAACTCAACGGCCTTGCAGGCGCCGTTCTATCTGCTGCTGAACATGGCGGTGGGGGGCAACTTCACCGACGCGGCGACGCCCTCGCAGGTGAACGCGCCACTGCCCGCCACGATGTACGTCGACTACATCCGGGTGTATGAACTCGACGGCAAGGGCGAGGTGAAGCTGGGCAACCAGGTGGTGCCGGAAGTCGCCGGGAAATTCGGCGTGTTCACCGACAACACGGTGGTCAACAACAAGCTGGTCGCCGGCAGCACGTCCGACATCTTCCTGTGGAACGGCGCGTCGACGGCGGCCGGCAACACGCTGCCGTATGAGGGCGGCAATGTGATCGCGTGGAGCTACAACACGCCGGGGCAATGGTTCGGCGGCGGCATCCAGTCCCGCCAGATCCGCGACCTCACCAACTACCGCAATGGTCAACTGAAGTTCCGGATCAAGATCCCGGCCAACGTGTCCTTCAACATCGGCATTGGCGACACCTACACCAACCAGAACTGGGTGAACTTCCCGGCCAACACCACGGCATTTGGCCTGGTGCGCAATGGCGAATGGGCGACGGCGACGGTTCCTGTCTCGACGCTCATCGGACCGAAGGTCGCGCTGCAATCGATCGCCGACATCTTCATGTTCTCGGGCGACAACAACCGGCTGCCGACCTCGGCCTTCCAGTTCGCGATCGATGACGTGGTGTGGGAGTCCGGCACGACGACCCAGGAGCCGCCGACGCCGGCCGGCATCACCCAGCCGTCGGCGACCACGGTCAAGTTCACGGAGCCGACCGGGACCTGGGCCGACGTGCATTACACGATCAATGGCGGCGGCCAGATGAATGTGCGGATGCTGAAGGAAGGCAGTGGCAATGCCTACACGGTGACCGGGATGAAGCAGGGCGATGTCGTGCGATTCAACTTCACCTACTGGGACCCGGCCCGCAATGGCGCCTACGACACCGCGCTGCAAAGCTACACGGTGAAGTGAACACGCGGGATGAGGCGTCAGGGGATTGACGACGACTCGTCAGTCGACGATCTCCGCGCCCCATCCGTCGTAGACCACGCCATGGGTTTTCGCGAGCGCCTCGAATTGCGCCGACAACGCCATGAGCGCATCCAGGTCCGGAATCATGCGGCGGGCGGCGACCACCTGCCAGGTCGGCGCATCGTCCTCCGGACCGAAGATCCGCACATCGAAATCCAAGTCGGCCAGGGCGTGCGCGATCGACATCGCGGCGGCTTCTTCGGCGGCGTCGAAGGCGAATTCGGGGACGTGTGGCAAGGACAGATCCGCGCCGAGTTCAACCATCTGCGCCAACACCTTGGCGTCCGGATCGTCGTTGTTGACCAGGTGATCGAGGAGTTCGGGAGAAGTCGGCATGGGTGCAGCGGAGAGAGAGTGAGGAATGGCCTGCCGCCGTCGGTCGCGGCGGTGCGGGATCATCCCACGGCGCGATGAGTCGACGCCTTCGCTCCTTGGCGTCGTTTGCTCGCGCCGCGCAGAAGCCGGAGGATCGAGACGGGATCAATCGGCGTCCCGACTAACATCGCGCGATGGATCGACGCATCAAATGGTTCGCTTGGTTGGCGATCGCCGCTGGCATCGCGCTCATAGGCTTTGCCGTCCGTGACTTCACGGCGAGCGGCGATTACCCGCCGTCGGGTCTGTCTTGCCGGGCACTCTGTGGCCTGTCGCTCATTGCGGCTGAGTTGCTGGGCAATGAGATCGGCCAACGCGTGCTCGCGGGCCTGCAGCTGGCACTCGGCCTGTGCAGCGCGGCGCTCGGGGTCAAACTGATCAAGGGGCGATGAGGGGCGCTGCGGCATTTCACCCTGACTTCACCGCCGGCCTTCATTGGCTTCACGGCGAACGTCGAGACTCCAGGAGGACATCGACGGAGCGACCCATGATCATTCCTTCCCACTCCCGCTTGCCGGCCTGGCGCATCGCGCTGTGGGGCTTCGCCGCACTGGCGCTGCTCGCGCCGGGCGTGGCCATGCAATTCACCAGCGAAGTCCGGTGGGACCTGGCCGACTTCCTCGCATTCGGCGGGATGCTGCTGGTCGCCTGCGGGGCTTTCGAACTGGCCATGCGCCTGACCTCCCAGCGGCGATCGCGCTGGATCGCCGGCGTGGTCATCGCCGCCTTGCTCCTGCTCGTCTGGGCCGAGCTGGCGGTCGGCCTCCTTCATTGAAGGCGGCGGCGACCGCCGTCACCGCCGTGACTGTCAGGCCGCCGGGCCGTCAGGCAGCTTCGCGATGACCTTGATCTCGAACTGGAACCCGGACAGCCAGGTCACGCCGATGGCGGTGGCGGTCGGATAGGGCGCCTCGCCCCAGAACTCGGCGGCGATGGCCCAGGCGCGCTCGAAGTGGGTGTGGGGATCCACCATGAAGACGGTCACGTCGATGACGTCGTGGAAGCTGCAGCCCGCTGCCGCCAGGATGGCATTGAGGCTCTTGAACGCGAGGCGGACCTGCTCGTCCCGATCCGGCTCGGGCGATCCATCGGCGCGGCTGCCGACCTGACCCGACACGAACAGCAGCCCATTGGCGCGAATGGCGGGGGAGTAGCGGTGCAGCTCATAGAGCGCGTGACGATCGGGCGGGGAGACGACATCTCGAGTGAACATGACCGGCATTCCTTTGAAGCACGAATTGCGATGTGCTCACTGTAGGAATTCGCCGCCCGCCGATAAACCAGCGACTCGCACAATCACTGTTTGGGGTCGCCAAACAGTAAGCGGGAATGACCACCGTTCCGGCGCGTGCGCGCCATCGCCTACTCCTCCAACCGGAACGCCCCCGCCTCGAAATCGGCGATCGTCGCGCGCGCGGCGGCGAGCTGGGAGGCCGGCACCAGCACGCGCACGCCGCCGACGGCCGGCGAGAGCAGCGAGTAGTTCTGCACCATGTGCTCGTCCGCCAGGTGCGGCGTGAGCGCGGCGGACCGGAGCACGCCCATCAGCAGGTGGGCCTCGATGGGCGAGTCGCGCGTGGCGACACAGACGAAGTCATCGGAGCTGGCGTCGGCGCGGTCGGGCATGGGTCCTCCTGGGTTCCTCCCAAGGGCCGCAGCTTAGACCGCTTCCCGCGTGGGCGCATCCGTCGTCCGGAGCGCACCGCGCGCTCAGGCCGTCACCGGCGCCTGCGGCACCTGCGGCATCTGCCACTGCGTCCCCGGCGCATAACGCGCGATGTACTGCTGATGCCCCGGCATCTGCTGCACCGTCTGGTCGATGCGCGCCTTGATCCCGCCCAGGAAGCCGGCCAGCTCGCGGTCGCTCATCAGGTCGGCCGTCGGATGATGCTGCTCGGGCATCAGGCCCTGGCCCAGCATCACCTGGATCCACGAGTTCTCGGTGAACAGCTCATTCGGCCCGCGGAACACCCGGCCGCTCTCGCGGAACAGGTCCAGCCGGTGCTGCAGCGACGCCGGCACCGACATCTCGCGCAGGTCGCGCCACATCGGCGAATCGGTCCGCTGCTGCAGGTGGTAATGCAGCACGATGAAGTCGCGGATGTGCTCCAGCTCATGCCGCATCTGGGCGTTGTACTCGTCGACGTCGGACTGCCGGATCCCGTCCTTCGGGAACATCTGCAGCAGCCGGATCGCGCTGCGCTGGATCAGGTGGATGCTGGTGGACTCCAGCGGCTCCAGGAAGCCGCTGGCCAGGCCCACGGCGACGCAGTTGCGCTGCCACACCACGTCGCGCTGGCCCGGCTTGAAGCGGATCACGCGATGCGGCGTCAGCACCTCGCCCTCGATGTTGCCCAGCAGCGCCGCGCGCGCGGTGTCGTCGTCGGTGTAGCGGCTGCTGAAGACCACGCCGTTGCCGACGCGGTGCTGCAGCGGAATCTGCCACTGCCAGCCCCAGGGATGCGCGATCGCGCGCGTGTAGGGCACCGCGTCCCGCACCGACGCGGTCTGCAGCGCGATCGCGCTGTCGCAGGGCAGCCAGTGCGACCAGTCCTGGTAGCCGACGCCCAGCGTCTGCCCCAGCAGCACCGAGCGCATGCCGGTGCAGTCGATGAAGAGATCCCCTTCGACCTCGGACCCATCCTGCAGCTTCAGCGCGCGCAGGTCGCCATCGGGCCGCAGCAGCACCTCGGCGATACGGCCCTCGATGCGGCGCACGCCGAAGCCCTCGCTGAAGCGGCGCAGGAAGGCGCCGTACAGCGATGCGTCCAGGTGGAACGCGTAGTTGATGCCGTCGCCCGGCAGATGCGCGAAGCGGTTCTGCTGCGCCGCGCGCAGTTCCAGGCAGTAGTCGCCGTAGTCCGACGCCATGCCGCGCTCGCGGCCCTTCATCCAGAAGTGCTGGAAGCCGGCGGTCCAGTGGTCGATGCCGGTGCTGCCGAACGCGTGGATGTAGCGCGTGTCGGGGTCGCGCCATCCCTCGAACTGGATGCCCAGCTTGATGGTGGCCTGCGTCGCGGCCATGAACTCCCGCTCGTCCAGTCCGAGCAACTGGTGGAAGGTCAGCATCGTCGGGATCGTCGCCTCGCCGACACCGACCGTGCCGATCTCGTCCGACTCGACCAGGCGGATGTCCAGCTGCTTGCCCAGGTGCTTGGCGATGCAGGCGGCCATCATCCAGCCGGCCGTGCCGCCGCCGGCGATGACAACGCGTCGCACCGGCGAGCGGGGAACGGACGGGGTGGGGGGCGTGAAGCTCATGGCGTCTCCTCCATGTCGGGGGTCGGGCGGCTTCCGGCGCGACGATGCGGGCGTCCGCAAGGACGCGTCGCTCAACGCTGCCGGAGCCGCTGGATCAGGTGGGCGCGCAGATGGCCGGCGCCCTCGGCGGTGATCGGGGCCAGCGCATGGCGGGCATGCGCGGGGATGTGGGCCGAGGTCTGGCCGTCGGCATTGAACACGTAATGGTCGAAGATCCCCTGCCAGGCGCGGCGTTGCGGCGTCGGCAGGTCGCGCAGCGACAGCAGCGCCAGCATCAGCGCGAAGACCGGTGGATCCATGTGGGCCGGCGACTGCCGCCACCAGTAGTTGATCAGCACGTTGAACGCGTCCAGCGCCTCCACCTGGTGCCACCACATGCTGGGGATGTAGAGCGCGTCGCCCGGCTCGAGCTCGGCGACCTGCGCGTGCTCGAGCGCCGTCGCGAAGCGCGGGAAGCGCTCGAAGTCCGGCTGCTTGAGGTCGACCAGGCTGACCGGCTGGCCGGCCGGCGTGAAGTCGATCGGACCGACGTAGAGGTTGGGCAACTGCTCCGGCGGGAACAGCGTGAAGCGGCGATGGCCGGCCGCCACGCAGGCGATGTTGTCGGGCAGGTCGTAGTGCGGCGCGATGCGGCTGCGATTGCCCAGCCAGACGCTGGCCAGCGCCTCCGGCGCCGCCGTGCCGCCGGTCGCCAGCGAGGACAGGTCCAGGTCGTTGTGCGCGCGAAAGCTGGGCAGGCACTCGTCGACCGTCGTTGAGCCGACGTAGTAGCAGGGCGGACGCTCGACCTCGGCGAGCTGGAGCAGCTCCTCCATCAGCGCCGGCAGCGGCGCGTCGGCCCGGCCGAAGTTCATGCCGGTGAGGTCGTCGTTGTAGAAGATGCGGCCGTCGATCTCCGGCGGGCCGGTCATGATCGCCACCGGCGCGCCGCGCCAGCAGCCGTGCAGGTAGTCGACCGCGGCGCGGTCGGAGCGCCGCGCCTCCCGCACCATCGGCCAATGCGACACGAGGCCGCGCAGCACCACCGGCTGCGCGGCCTCGATCAGGTGGGAAGGAAGCCGACCCGGCACCAGGTCGTGGAGTTCTCGGATCGGCTTCATGCGGGCATCGCCCCCGGCGGGGTCAGAACTTGTAGCGGAGGCCCAGCATATAGCGGCGTCCCGTCTGCGTGACCGCGTATACCTCCTCCTTGGTCCGGCCATGCTGGCGCAGGACCGAATCGCCGAGGTTGATGACTTCGGCCTGCAGGCTCAGGCGTTCGCTGAAGTTGTAGCCCAGGCTGACGTCCACCTGCGAGTAGGGCTCGGTGAAGATCGGCGCCGAGCGGCCCAGCTGGTTGCCGTCGTTGACCGCGGCCAGGAACTTGTCGCGCCAGTTGTAGGCCACGCGCACGCTGAACTTCGCGTCCTCGTAGAAGCCCACCAGGTTGGCGGAGTCGCTCAGGCCCACCAGCGCGTACTGCTGCGCGAAGCTCATGTTGTCGTACTTGAGCCCCGACTTCACCTTGGTGTAGTTGGCCGCGACGCCGAAGCCCGAGTTCCCGAACGCGTGCTGCACGTTCAGCTCGAAGCCCTTCAGGCTGTTGGACTGCGTGTTGGCCGGCACCGTGATCTGGAAGTTGGCCACCGGATCGCCGGGCTGTCCGACGATGGTCCCCAGCGCATGGCCGTTGCTCTCGCCGGTCTTGGTCACGCCCGGCTGGCCGTTGTAGCGGTTGAGGATGTAGTCGCGGATGCAGGTGATGTCGCTGCCGCAGCCGCCGGTGGTCGAGGCCTCGTTGTAGTACGCGCCGCCGATCGGGGTGTGGAGGTTGAACGGGGTGGCGTTCTCGAGCGTCGAGCCGATGTAGTTGCTGATGTTCTTGCGGAACACGCCCGCCGCCACATAGCTGGACCGCGCGTAGTAGTACTCCAGCGAGAAGTCGATGTTCTTCGACTTCAGCGGCTTCAGCCCCGGGTTGCCCTGCGAGCCGGTGCCGCCGCTCAGGCGCGCCAGGTCGTTCAGCGTCTGCCCGCCCTGGATCGCGTCCCAGCCCGGACGGCCGATCGTCGTGCCGTAGCTGGCGCGCAGCTTGAGCTTGTCGGTCAGGTCGGCCTGGTAATCGATGTTGGGCAGCCAGTAGCTGTACTTGCCGTCCAGCGTCGTGAAGCCCGGGTCGCCCTTGAGCACCGTCAGCTCGTTGTTGGAGCCCCAGGTGATGCCGGTGGCGATCGGCACCAGCGCGCTGGAGGTGACCTTGGTTTTCTCGTAGCGCATGCCGACCGTGGCGCTCATCGGGACGCCCAGTTCCCACTCGCGGGTGTACTCGGCGTAGGCGCTGGTGGACTTCTCCGTCGTGCGGCGGTCCGTCGAGAAGACGTTGGACGCGAGGTACTTCGACGGATCGCCGTTGCCTTTGGCGGCCAGGTCGCGGACCGTCCCGAAGTCGAAGGTGTAGAACTGCGTGAACAGGCGCGGATCGCCGACGCCGCCGATCTTGCCGAAGAAGTCTCGCAGGTCCTGCGGGATCCAGACTTCGTCCGGGTAGTTGGCCGGGCCGTTGGCCACGCCACCCCAGTTGTCCAGCTGGACGTTGGCGTAGGCCGAGCGGTTCTTCGCCTTGGTCAGGCCGACGCCGAAGTCCAGCTTCGATTCGTCGCTGATCTCCCAGCTGCCGTTGATCTGCTGCTGGTCGACCTGCGCCTTCATGTAGCTGTTGCGGAAGGACGAGCCCGTCACCTGTTGCAGCGCCGCGTTGCGCGTCGTCGTCGGCATGATCAGGATGGGCAGGTCCTGGCTGAAGTCCACGCCGGTCTGGCCGCGGTTGAAGCTGGCCGTGCCGATCACGTTGTTGCTGCCCCAGGGGCTGTCGGCGCCCGACTCCGCCGTGGAGTGGTGGGCGTCGAAGCCGAAGCGCAGCTTGTCGGTGACCTTCCAGTCGGCGTTGAAGCCCAGCGACTTGTTGTCGTTCTTGGTCGCGAAGTCGGCGCCGCCCATGGACAGGTCGGCGTCGCCGTTGGCGATCAGCTCGGTGTAGTTCAGCGGCGCGGACACGGGGCCGGAGGTCCACGAGCTCGACGAGGGGCCGAAGCTGAACCAGGCCGACAGGTCGTTGCGGCGCGTGTGCACCTTGTTCTGCGAGACCGTGTAGTCCAGCGTCGTCGTCAGCGACTTGGTCGGCGCGAACTGGAACGTCAGCTGGCCGTTCGTGCGCTCGCGGCTGATGGCGTTCATGTTGTAGTTGACGTTCTGCGGCAGCGAGTAGACGTCGCTCGCGCCCGGACGGTTGGTGATCCGTTCCGAACCCGGCGCGCCCGGCAGCGGGATCGCGCCGTTGCCCGTCTCGTCGCCCTTGAAGGGCAGCCAGCCGTTGGGCACGCCGGCGCTGTTGTAGCCGGCGTCGCGCTTCTGGAAGCTGCCCGAGACCGACACGCCGAACATGCCTTCGCCGAAGGTCGTGCTGTAGATGCCCGACACCTCGGGCGTCACGCTGTCGCCCTTGATGTTGTCCGGCAGGCGCGAGTTGCCGCCGTCATGCACCGCCTTGACGCCGATGCTGGCGATGGTCTTCTTGGTGTCCAGCGGGCGCGCGGTCTTGATGTTGATCGTCGCGCCGATGCCGCCGGTCGGGGCGCTGGCGCGGCTGGTCTTGTAGACCTCCAGCGCGGCGATCGATTCCGTGGCCAGGTTGGCGAAGTCGAAGGCGCGCGAGTTCGACGGACCCGTGTCCGCCAGCGTCGAGGCCGGCATCTGGCGGCCATTGAGCAGCACCAGGTTGAAGTCGGGGCCGACGCCGCGCACGGTGACCTTGGAGCCTTCGCCCATCGAGCGGTCGATCGACACGCCCGAGATGCGCTGCATCGACTCGGCCAGGTTGGTGTCGGGGAACTTGCCGATGTCCTCGGCGACGATGCCGTCGACCACGCCGCGCTGCTGGCGCTTGAGGTTCAGCGAGGTGTCCAGCGACTGCCGGATGCCGGTCACGACGACGGTGTCGATCTGCGCGTCGGCGGTCTTGCGCTGGGCCTCGGACGCGGCCGCCTCGGGGGCCGCGGGCGCCTGCTGCGCGTGCGCCGCGGCGGCCAGGAACAGCATCGCGCAGGCCGCCGCCACCGGTTGGGGTTGCGGTCCGCGGCCCTGCCGCTGTCGGGTGGGGTGGACGTGTTTCATGTGTCTCCTTGTTGTCTCTCAGTCTTGGCCATGACCCACGTGCGACGGCGGGCCCGAGGGATGCAGGGCAAGCTGGATCCGGATCTCGTCGGGGCACGGCTTCGTTGGCCGTCGCCCCGTCTGTCCTTCGCTGCCAGGACGCTCCTTTCCGCGCCCCGGTGGGCGCGTGGCGGATCATCTTGAAAGCGCTTTCAGAATTTAACTGCTTCGGCTCCGGGTCCTCTACTGACTTTCCCTAGCGAGGGGTCCGCGCCACACCGGGCGCGGGGGTACTGCGAAATGGGGCGGCCGCGGCGCCCTGGCGGACGCCGGGCGGCGTGGCGCTTTCAGGCCGCGACGGGGACGGCGGGGCGCGCGTCCAGCGCGCGGGACTCGGCGTCGAAAGCCAGCGCGTGCCCGGCGCTGGCGATCAGGCGGACGCTGTCGCCGTCGTGCAGCGCGGCCGCGCCGGCGGGCAGCTTGGCGGTGAGCAGCTCGGGGATGCCGTCCACGCGCAGGTGCAGGATGGACACGTCGCCCAGGTGCTCCGCCAGCACGACGGTCGCTGGCACCGCGGCCACGTCGTGGCCGGCGGCGAGCTGCAGGTGCTCGGGCCGCAGGCCCAGGCGGGCCGCCGCCGGACGCGCGGCGCCGCCGAGCGCATCCCACAGCCGCCGCGCCGCGCCGGGCGCGTGCGCGGCCGGGCGTTCGATGAAGTTGATCCGCGGCGCGCCGAGGAAGCCCGCGACGAAGGCATTGGCCGGATGGCGGTAGAGGTCCATCGGCGCGCCGAGCTGCTCGATGCGGCCCTTGTTGAACACCGCGATGCGGTCGCCCATCGTCATCGCCTCGACCTGGTCGTGGGTGACGTAGATCATGGTCGTGCCGAGCTGCTGATGCAGCCGCGTGAGCTCGATGCGCATGTCCACGCGCAGCGCGGCGTCCAGGTTGGACAGCGGCTCGTCGAACAGGAACACCTTGGGCTTGCGCACGATCGCGCGGCCGATGGCGACACGCTGGCGCTGGCCGCCGGAGAGCTGCCGGGGCGTGCGCTGCAGCAGGTCGGTGATGCGCAGGACCTCGGCGGTGCGGCGCACCTGCTCGTCGCGCTCGGCGCGGCCGACGCCGGCCATCTTCAGCGCGAAGCCCATGTTCTCGGCCACCGTCATGTGCGGGTAGAGCGCGTAGCTCTGGAACACCATCGCCGCGCCGCGGTCGGCGGGGCGCAGGTCGTTGGCGCGGGTGCCGTCGATCAGCAGGTCGCCGCCGCTGATCTCCTCCAGGCCCGCGATCATGCGCAGCGTCGTGCTCTTGCCGCAGCCCGACGGGCCGACGAAGACCATGAACTCGCCGTCCCGCACGTCCAGGTCGATGCCCTGGATCACCTCGTGATCGCCGTAGCGCTTGCGGATGCCGCGCAGCGTGACTTGTCCCATGACGGTGCTCCCGATCAAGCCTGGCGCGCCGCGCGCCGCGCCAACACGAAGTCGCGGTAGGCGAGCGCGCTGTCCTTGGGCGTGCGCCGCTGCGTCGCGTAGTCCACATGCACGATGCCGAAGCGCTTCTCGTAGCCCGAGGCCCATTCGAAGTTGTCCATCAGGCTCCACACCATGTAGCCGCCCATGGGCACGCCCTGCGCGATCGCGTCGCCGACGGCGGCGATGTGCGTGTCCAGGTAGCGGGTGCGGTCGTCGTCGTGCACGCGGCCGTCGGCGCCCACCGGATCGGGGAAGGCGCCGCCGTTCTCGGTCACGTACAGGCGCTTGGCCGCCGGGTAGTCGCGATGCACGGAGACCAGCAGGTCGGTGAGGCCCTGGGGGTAGACCTCCCAGCCCATGTCGGTGAGCTCCAGGCCGCCGGTCTTCGGGTCGAAGCTGTTGTCCGCGCTGGCCATGCCGCGCGAGTAGTAGTTGATGCCGACGAAGTCGATGTGCACGCGGATGCGGTCCATGTCGCCGGCCTCGACGTGCGGCGCGTCATCGCCCAGGTGCTCGATCACGTCCTGGGGATAGTGGCCGTTGAACAGCGGGTCCATGTACCAGCGGCGCAGCTTGCCGTCCTCGAGCCGGGCCTTGGCGCGGTCCGCATCGGAGTCGGTGGCGGGATACATCGGGGCCATGTTCAGCACGATGCCGAGCGAGGCCTTGAGCTGCAGCTCGCGCATCGCGGTCACGGCCAGGCCGTGGCTGAGCAGCAGGTGATGCGAGACCTGCGCGGCCAGGCGGCGATCCTTGAGGCCGGGTGCGAAGACGCCGGTCTCGTGGCCGAGTTGCGCGACCACCCAGGGCTCGTTGTGCGTGGCGATGGAGACCACCTTGTGGCCCAGCCGCTTCGCGATGCCGACGGCGTACTCGACGAAGCGCTCGACGGTGGCGCGGTTGCCCCAGCCGCCGATGTCCTGCAGCGCCTGCGGCAGGTCCCAGTGGTTCAGCGTCAGGTAGGGCTTGAGGCCGCGCGCCAGCAGGCCGTCGACGAGCCGCTCGTAGAAGGCCAGGCCGGCTTCGTTCCACTCGCCGTCGCCCGTCGGGCGCACGCGCGGCCAGGACACCGAGAAGCGATAGGCCTCGACGCCCAGGTCCCGGATCATGTCCAGATCCTGCTCCCAGCGCGCGTAGTGCTCGCAGGCGACGTCGCCGCTGCTGCCGTCGGCGATCACGCCGGGCTGGCGGCAGAAGCTGTCCCAGATGGACGGGCCCTTGCCGTCGGCGTCATGGGCGCCCTCGATCTGGAAGGCGCTGGTGGCCACGCCCCAGACGAAGTCGTCGGGAAAGCGCTTGGCGGAGGCGGTCGGCAGGGTGGAGGATGACATCGGAGCAGGCGTGCTTATGGTTGTTGGAGGGCGGAAGGCGAGAGGCTGAAGGCGTGATGCGATGCGATGCGCTGCGATGCGTGGCGCGTCACTTCACCGCGCCGACGGTCAGGCCCGAGATGAGCTGCCGCGAGCACAGGACGAAGAGCACGATCAGCGGCAGCGTCGCGATGGCGGAGCCGGCCATCAGCGCGCCCCATTCGGTGTCGACGGGGCTCTGCAGCGAGCGCAGCGCCAGCGGCAGCGTGTACATGTCGGGCGAGCGCATGACGACCAGCGGCCCGATGAAGTTGTTCCAGGACGAGATGAAGGTGATCAGGCCGAGCGTCCCCAGCGCCGGCTTGAGCAGCGGCAGCACGATGCGGGCGTAGATGCCGAGCTCGCCGCAGCCGTCCATGCGCGCGGCCTCGACGAGCTCGCGCGGCACGGCCGAGGTGATGAACTGGCGCATCAGGAAGATGCCGAAGGCGCTGGCCGCGCCGGGGATGTAGAGCGCGCGCGGCTGATCGATCCAGCCCAGCAGGTCCATGATCATGAAGCTGGGGATCATGTTCATGAAGCTGGGCAGCAGCATGGTGCCCATGACGAGGCCGAAGAGCGCCTTCTTGAAGCGGAACTCGTACATCGCGAAGGCGTAGCCGCCCATCGAGCAGAACAGCAGCGTCAGGCCGGTGTTGCACAGGCCCACGTAGAGGCTCAGGCCGAGGTTGCGCCAGAAGGGCAGGCGTTTGGTGAGGATGTCGACGTTGTTCAGGAAGTCGTTGCCGAACCACATCGGCGGCGGCAGGCTGAAGATCTCGGTGCGCGAGTGCGTCGCGAAGACGAACATGAAATAGAAGGGCGCCAGCATGATCAGCGCCCCGGCGCCCACCAGCAGGTAGGCGGCCCAGGCGGTCATGCGCGGCGGCTGCGCGGCGCGCGGCGCAGTGGCGTCGAGGGAGGCAGGCATCGTGGTGCTCATGGCGCGGCGTCCTCAGTCGTCCTTGCGCCGGAAGGCGCGGTTCGTCAGCCACGTCAGCGCGGCCACGATGAAGAACAGCAGCCAGGACATCGCGCTGGCGGCGCCGAAATCGTTGAAGTCGAAGGCGTTGCGGTAGAGGTAGACCGCGGCGCTCATGCCGGCCTGGTCGGAGCCGCCCTTGCCGCCGGTGAGGATGAAGGGTTCCTCGAACAGCTGCAGACCGCCGATGACGCTCAGCGTCACGCCGAAGAAGATCATCGGCCGCAGGCTGGGCAGCGTGATGTGGAAGAACTGCTGCACGCGGCTGGCGCCGTCCATGGTCGCGGCCTCGTAGAGATCGGGCGGGATGGTCTGCAGCGCGGCCAGGTAGAGCACGACGTTGAAGCCGACGTAGCGCCAGAAGACGATGGTCGAGATGGCGGGCTTGAGCGCGTCGGGATCGTTGAGCCAGTCCACCGCGGCCTGCGGCATCAGCTGGCCCAGCAGCGGGATCTCGCGCAGCGTCGCGATGGCGAGGTTGATCAGGCCGTAGTCGGTCGAGAACAGCGAGCTGAACAGGATCGCGATCGCGACGGAGGAGGTGATGTAAGGCAGGAAGTAGGCCCCGACCATCGGGTTGCGCCAACGCTTGAAGGCGATGTGCAGGAAGGTGGCGAGCGGAATTGCGACCAGGTGCTGCGGCACGCCCGAGGCGATGGCGAGCCAGCCGGTGTTGCGCAGCGATTTCCAGAACCACTCGTCCTGCAGCGCGAAGGCGAAGTTGTCCAGTCCGACCCAGTGCATCGCGCCCAGGCCGCTGGTCGGCTCCCAGCTGTGGAAGGCCAGGTAGAGCGAGAACAGCAGCGGGAACAGCCCGAAGACCACGAACAGCAGCAGGAAGGGCGCCAGCAGCGCGTAGGGCGCGTAGCGGGGCGAGAGGCGCAGGGCCGGCGGGAGTCGGAAGTGCATCGTCGTCGTTCCGTGTCAGCGTCGCGCGCGTTGCTGGAGCAGCCGCTGCGCATCGGCGAGCGCGGTGGCGATGTCCTTGCCGCGGTCCAGGACCTTGTCGAGCTCGGTGTCGATGACCTCGCGGGCGAAGGCGTCCTGCTTGTGGACCGGGAAGGCGCGGATGTGGCTGGCGGCATCGCGCCAATCGCGGCGGGCTATCTGGCCGCCGAGGAAGGGCAGCGGCTGGTCGTAGAAGGCGTCCTGCTGCGCATCGACCAGCGCGGGGAAGGCGTCCTGCGCCTTGAAGGCCGCGAGCTGCTGCGCGCGGTTCATCGTCATGAAGCGGATGAAGGCGTAGGCCATCGGCTTGCGGGCGGCGTCGCCATGACGGGCCATCGCGAAGAAGGTGCCGCCATAGGCGGCGAAGGCGCCCTCGGGCAGCTGCGCCGCGCGCCACTTGCCGCGCGTGCCGGGCGCGAGCCAGGTGTTCAGGTGGCCGGCCAGCCAGGCGCCGGACATCTGCGTGGCGATGCCGCCGCGCTTGAAGCCCTCGGTCCAGTCGGAGGACCAGGCGGTGACCTTGGCGTCGAGCTGCTGGCGGCGCACGGCGCGCGCCAGCTCGAAGGCGCGGACGAAACGCGGCGAGGTCACCAGCGGCCGCGAGTCCTTGTCGAAGTAGAGGCCCTCGCCCGCTTGCAGGCCGGTGCGGATGAGGATGTCCTTCATGTCGCGCGCATGCGCCATCAGGTAGGCGCCGGTCGAGGCCTTGAGCTTCACGCCGGCGGCGACGTAGCCCTCCCAGCTCCGCGTCAGGTCGGCTTCCTTGAGGCCGGCGCGGGCCAGCAGGTCGGCGCGGTAGAGCAGGGTGCCGGGGCCGATGTCGGTGGGGACGGCCAGCACGGCGCCGGCCGGGGTCGTCGCCTGGTCGAAGGCGTAGCCAACGAAGCGCGCGCGCTCGCGGCCGAGCTCATAGGGCGGACGGGACAGGTCCTCGAGCCCGGTGCCCTGCGCGAATCGGCCGAGGTAGCCGATCTCCAGCGCCATCACGTCCGGCAGGCCCTTCGCGGTCGAGAGCGCCGTCGTCATCGCGGTGTGGTGGTCGTTGAGCTCGCGGCTCACGATCTTCACCTCGATGTCGGGATGCAGCTGCTTCCAGGCGGGCAGGGCGGACCGGACGATCTCGTCGATGGCGGGGAACGCGGCAACGGTGAGCGTGGTTGTGGTCGTAGGTGCAGGCGTGGGCGCGGGCGTGGCGGTCGCGCCGACCGGCTGCGCGGCAACGCCTGACCCCGCCTGGATCAGGGTCAGGGTCAATGTCGCCGTGGATAGCCATCGGGCCCACTGCCGCATGCTTTGTGTCTCCGTCGTGGTGTCGTTATGAAAGCGCTTTCATGATATCGGTCGTCAGAGCGGGAACGTACCAGGGTTATCGCTAGTGAGTCGGCTTCGCGTCGCCCCTGCCCGCAAGTGGGAGGGCGTAGGAAGGGCATGAGCATGACACCCTCTCCCGCTTGCGGGAGAGGGCAGGGGTGAGGGCCAGCGTCCTCACGCAGTCCGCTCAGACCGCCCGCGTGGACGATCGAATGATCAACCGCGGCTCCGGAAGCTGCGTCGTCGGCGTCTTGTCGGCCAGCAGCTCCAGCAGCGCCTGCGCCGCGCAGCGTCCCAGCTCGAGGCCGGCCTGGTGGATCGTCGTCAGCGGCGGGATGCAGTGCGCGGCGCCGGCCAGGTCGTCGAAGCCGACGATGGAGACGTCCTCCGGCACCCGCAGCCCGCGGCGGTACAACGCCAGCGAGGCGCCGAAGGCCATCTGGTCGTTGGCCGCGAAGATCGCGGTGAAGGGCTCGCGGCTGTCGATCAGGCGCTCGGCGGCCATCACGCCGCTGTCCTCGTGGAACAGGCCGGGCAGCACCAGCGCCGGCTTGTACTTCACGCCTGCCGCCTCGAGCGCGGCGCGATAGCCCCTCAGGCGCTCCTGCGCGTCGGGGTGGACCGGGTCGCCGGCGATGAACGCGATCTTGCGATGTCCCAGCGACAGCAGATGATGCGTCGCCAGGCGCGCGCCCTCGAAGTCATTGAAGTTCAGCGCATGCAGGCTGGGCGCCTTCAGGCTGCGGCCGGTCACGACGACCGGCAGCTCTTTCGCCAGCTTGCGCAGCGACTCGTCGCTGAGGCGGCCGGTGAGCACGATGATCCCGTCGACGCGGCGCGAGCGCAGCGTGTCGATGCAGCGCTGCTCTTCCTTGGCATTCCAGTGCCCGCTGGCGAAGAGCGGCACGAAGCCGGCGGCGTCGAGCACCTCCTCGATGCCGCGCAGCGCGACGCCGTAATAGGGGCTGTCGATCGCCTGCGTGACGACGCCGACGCTGAGCGAGCGCCCGCCGGCCAGCACGCGCGCGATGGGGTTGGGGACGAAGCCGAGTTCCGCGATGGCGCGGTCGACGGCGTCCTTCTTCTCCTGGCTGACGACGGCGGTGCCGTTGAGGATGCGCGAGACGGTGCTCGGCGAGACCCCGCTGGCCTCGGCCACCATGCCCAGCGTCACCTTCGATGACGGGCGGGCGGACTTGGAGCTCTTCATGGGCGGGATGGCGTTGTCGTGGGCGCGGGCGAGTTTAAGGGACGGGCGACAGTGGGGAGCGGCGGCGTGAGAACTCGGTGACAAGTGGCCGAGCGAGGGCATTGGTGGGCGTCCGCATCGACAAATGGGTAGCTTGCGGGTAGCCTCGCGGCCCAGCGCATGGCGTGAGCGATGCGGACCGGACGCCCAAGCAGCGTGACGAGTCGACCAATAGAGAGATAAGGATCGAGGGAGAGGGAATCATGAGGAAGCTGGCAAGGCTGCTGGCCCTGGTCGTGGCTGCGTCATTGCCGATGCAGTCATTCGCGGCCTACGAATGCAACGTCAATCTGCAGCACGTGCTCGTTTATGGCAACGGGGCCGTGAACGTCCTGCACAGCGGCCGTGGCGACTACACGGTGGTCTTGCCGACGTATGGCGAGGCGCCTGTGCCCAGGTACATCGGCGAGATTCCGACGCCCTGAGGCGGCTCGGCGCCTCGCCCGGGATTTGGTCGCGGCATGGCCCGGCGTCCCGCATCTACCAAACGTGACTCCTCAAGGATCAAGCATGAAGAAGATGACTACGCTGAAGGCCAGCGTCTTGACGGTGTGTCTTGCGGCGGCCGTCTCCGGCGCCTGGGCAAGGGAGAAGGTGACCATGATCGCGGCGGGCACGCCGGTGCAATTGCGCGCTCATTCGAGCAATCACGAAATCGCGAAGGTGCACAGGATGCAAATGCTCTTTGCGCCTGGGCTGGACGACAACTGCACCAGCGTCTATCTGTACTCGGATACCGACGTCGTGCTGTATGCCACGCTGCTGAAAGCCGTGACTTCGAAGCTCTCGTACAAGCTGGTCTATTCCATCGAAACCGACACGCGCGGCCCTTGGGGTGATCCCCAGTCATGCATGCTGACGTCGGTCACGATCCATCAATGAGACATGCGGTTGAGCGTGAGAAGCGGTGCTGACATCGGTATGAATGGATTCGGCGGGCGTTGGTTGCGAAGCGTTGCGGGCGTTGTGGCATTGACCGTAGCGCATGGTGCCGCGATCGGAGAGACGCAGGTAACCGGCCAGGTCAACCTCATGCGCACTCATGACGCGGCGAGCATCCCCGGCTGGCCAGCACCAATGTTCTGGTTCACCTTGAAGGGACTCACCGCGGCCGAGAACTGCGGGAAGTTCTCCAACGGCGAAGTGCTGTTCGTCGGACGCGATCTTCAAATGATGGCTTTCGTGATGTCGGCCCTGGGGAAAGGGCACAACGTGACTGTGGGCGTCGACGGGCTTGAGACGGCGAATGGCTTCTGCGTGGCGCGACATGTGACAGTCAGCAAGCCGGTTTGAGCGGCTGAAAGGACAAGGATGAGAGTGGAGAAGTGGCTTCGGAATCGGCGCAACTGCGGGCTCCTGGTCGTTGGCTTGCTCTCGCAAATGGCCGGTGGGTCGGCTTTTGCGGCGGAGGGCTACGTCGGTCCTGTCTATCTCGACAGCGTCGGCGTTCAACAGATTCCAGGCGTGACGGCCCACAGACCGGGGAATCTGGAAATCAAGATTCGCGATGGGTTCACGGTACCGAAGGGTGTGAACTGCGAGAGCGTGTACATCACGACTCGTAAGGAGAACGATGCGGACAAGCGGATGTTTGCGCTGTTGACGGCGGGTCATCTGGCCGGACGGCCCGTCAAGCTACAGATCTCGGACGATCCAGCGCTTCAGGCGTTTCCAGGGCGATGCAGCTTGCTGTGGGTGGAAGTGATGCCTTGACGGTGTGGTGATCAGGCGTAGAAGCGGAGCGCGAAGCGACCCTGTGCATGACGGGGGCGCAAAAGCGGGTGTCCATAGAACTCGAATGAATGGTGTGTCGATGAAGATGAATGGTCTGGGATGGGGGGCTGCGGCGGGGATCGCGCTGTTAATCGCGCCGACTTGGAGCGGCGCTGCGGTCTCTGTATCGCCTAGTGGACAGCCGGGTTACAGCATCAAGGTCGAGACCCCGCCCGGCCGCGGGCCTGCGCCGAGCGTCTCGATCAACTACTCCGGAGCTCGGAATGGCGTGGTCGGCGCGGGCTGGACACTGAGCGTGGGCTCCCAGATCACGCGATGTGCGGGCATCAAGGCGATTGATGGCATGCCAGGCACGGTCAACTTCGACGTGACCGACAAGCTCTGCCTGAACGGCTCTCGGCTCATTGCAATCGACAGCAACGGAAATCCAGCGACGGGACTCTCTACTCGAGACGCAGAGGGGATGACCTCTCTTCCTTTCAAAGAATTCCGCGTAGAAGCGGACAGCCGCACGCGCGTGCGAGCCTATGGCGTCGCCGGTGGAACGGTGGAATCCGGCCCCTTGTACTTCCAGGTCTGGCACGCAGATGGCGGGCGATCCATTCTCGGACAGGGCCCTGCCGATGCGGGCAGCCGATCTGTCGTCTATGGCACCGCGTCCATACACGCCAGCAAGGCCATGACTTGGCTGGTATCTGAGACGCTCGACAGAAGCGGCAATAGCGTCCGCTTTTTCTACGACCAGCCGTCGTTCGCTGTCGGCATGGCCATCGGGACTTCCGACGGATCCTCGTCATTCGGCCCAGACGTGTCGATCAAGGAGATTCAGTACGGCCCCGGCAACAAGGTGGTCTTCTCCTATTCGGATCGGCCTGCGACTGCGGGCGCGCGAGACGAAACGGTCTATCGCACCAATAAATCGGTGACTGTCCGGCTGCTCAACGCCATTTCCACTTATGTTGGCGCGCCCTCGGACTTGGGAAATGTGACTGGCGCTGTGCACGTTCGCACCACACGACTCTCCTACGACACCGGCTCGGTGAGCGGCCGCCCTCGGCTCAAGGACGTACGCACGTGTTCCACGCCGACGGGCAGTAAATGCCTTCCGGCGACGTCCTTTACCTATACCGAGGGCGGACCGGTTTCCTATTCGGAGGTCCCCGGAATTAATCTGCCGGCGAGCCTCTATGTAGCGGGAGCAGGCACATACGCGCTTGATGTCGATACCGACGGAAAGATGGATTTGCTGAAGGTGAGCACCAGCGGCTCGCCACTGAACGTCATTTACCGGAGCATCGGAAATGGACAGTTCACGCAGATGGTCGATCCCGTACTCGCAAATGAGCGACTCGCCACCGAATTTTGGCCGTCGGACTGTCGCATTGATCTGCTCGTGCGCGATTTCAACGGGGACGGTAGGCCCGATATTTACCGCTTTGTCAATAAATACGAGTTCTCTGTCGGTGAGAATCCGTGTCCGGCACTTGTGTCAGCGCTCTTCCTGAATACGCCGACGGGATTCGTGAAGCGGAGCGTGGCCGGCTTCCCCCAGCGCTACCGAGAATGGTTCCCAGATTTTAGTTATACCGACGAAGGAAATAGCCCCTATAAAGGTTGGGGAGATGCTGAAAACTTCTACTTTCTAGACTTGAATGGCGACGGAATTCTGGACGTGGTCTATTCTCGTCTAGGCGAAAAGGACTATCGCGCGGCCACATTCGACCTCTGCCCGTCGCAGCAGTGCACGCAGGCGTTCCTCGGTAATGGCGAGGGCGCGTTCACTGAGATCTCAACCAATCTCGCACCGTTCCCACTAGTCCAAAAGGGCTACACCGGGCTGGGCGGCTCAGCGACGTTCGATATGAATGGCGATGGAATCGCCGATTTGCTCGTCACAGATCCGCGAGGGGAGATTTACAGCGGCAACTACCCGGCGAACACTCTCCTGGGTGATGTGGCGATCTCGCGTGGTGACGGGAACTTTGACTTTAAAGCGTCTCCGAATCGGGGGGCGGCCATCCTTTCCGCAAATTCGGTCGATTATCAGGGCGACGGCCAATCTGAATTAAGGGTGACATTCGGTGATCTGAATTCGAGCGGGGCAGCGATTTATGGCCTTCCGGATCCAACGTACGCTCTCTTTCCGACTCCGCAGTGGAAAGACTCGACGCTGTCGTCGGGTGATCGACCGACGATCGGTGGCGGATTCCCAGTGTCGCTGGATTTCAACGGTGATGGGCGGGTCGATTCCCTGTTCCTCGTGCCGTACTACGACCCGCGCGAAGGATTCGAGCGCTACTACGAGGCCTTCATGTACGTGGCCAAGGGCGAAGCGTCAAATCAAGATCGGGCCTTCAATATTCCCTTGAATCGACTTGGCAGCATGGGTGCCGGAACCGGGACCGGGAGCTACAAGCGTCAGATGTTGATCGGCAATTTCACGGGGAAATCGCAGGTGGAGATCTTGAGTCTTGGGGACGCAAGCAAGGGTGAGGCTAATGTGCTGTACACACCGAACTATCCGATCCCGCCGGACCGACTGTTGACTGTTCGGGAAGGGGTGGCGGGTGTCACCGAGATCACCTACCAGCCGGCGGCTGGCACGGACCGGGTAAGCATCGAATCGAACGTCGACTCTGACCAGATCGCCGTTCCACCATCCGGCGTGGTGGTCACGTCTTTGTCGAGTCCTTCTGGCATCCCTGGCCAGCCATCGATCACGGACTATTCCTACGCCGGGCAAAGGTTTGACAAGAATGGCCGCGGGCCCCAAGGCTTTCGCGTATTCAAGGCGCAGACCGACACACCGACGGGTCGAAAGGTGACAACAGTGACCCGGTTCGCACAGCGCTTCCCTTACACGGGCATGCCGCTGAGTTCAGCCAATGTGCTAGCCAGCCTCGCATCGACGGACCAAGGGCAGGTGCTTTCGCTCAAGGAGTACGCCTATTGCGACGCATCCAGCGACAGCGCCTCGCGCGACGCGTTGGTGGTGGGCTCAGGACTTTGCCCGGCGGTGTCATCGCGGATCAAACGCCCCTATACGCGCCTTAGTCGCTCCACCGGAAATGATCTGGACGGCTCTCCGCTTCCAAGCCAGACGATCACCAGCGATGTAAATGTTTTCGGATATACGACGGCGGTGACTACGGTCAATCTGCTCAACGGGCAGACCTATCGCAACGTCGAATCGACCACGTACCTACCAGACGATACCAACTGCACGTCGTCGACTGAGTGCCGATGGTGGATTGGACGCCCCGAGCGCGTTTCCGTCGCGAGGTCCGTACCGAACGTCTTGCCCACGACAACTGCCGGCAATGAGCCGTTGGCATCCAGTACCAGTGGCACTGTTCCAAACGTTCCTCAAGGCGTGAATCCTGCCGTGCTCTCCACCATTCTGCAGTTGCTCCTGGATGACTGAAGTCCGTCGAGTCGGTCTCTTGCCGGCCGCAGTCCGCTCCCATGGACGGACTCATTCAAAGAAGAAAGAAATTGGAATCCGCACCATGAGAAGTCAGGGAGTTCTCCTCGGAAAGTTGTCGCTTTTGTCGACCGCATGGCTCCTGGCCACCAGCGTCGCGACGGCAGACACGTCAACGGCGCCCGCAGACCCGTCGAACTACAGCCGGACGATCGTCAATGGCTACGAGGTGTCCACTGGCCGTCTCTCGTCGACCACTGTCGAACCGGACAATTCGAAGCTGTGCTTGAAGAGAGCGGTCACCTACGACGCATTCGGGAATGTCGACAGTCAGACGGTGTCTCACTGCGCGGGCGCGCCGGCAAGATCTCGAATCCAGCCTCGTACCGTGCTGGAGCATTTCGATGCTGCCAATCAATCACTGACAGTCAACGGTGCGACTGTCGTCGTGGCAATTCCAAGCGGTACCTTTGCGACCTCGGTGGAGAACTCGCTTTCGCATGTGCGCCGCACATCCTTCGACCCGCGCTTTGGCACGCCGGTACGAGTAGAGGAGCCGAACGGCGCAGTCTCTCGAACGGAGGTGGATGACTTCGGCCGGGTCGTGCGGCAGGTCGCACCCGATGGCACATCGCAGGTCTTGCTGTACTGCATATTGTCCGCAGCTGATTCCGATACATCCTCCAACAGTCCCGGCTGCCCGGTGGTGAGCGAGGCTGAGCGCCCCGCCATCGCCGTGACCTTCGTTCACAGTGAGCCACGTGACGCGCAGGATAGGAAGTCGGGCGCATTTGTTCGGAATTACGCCGACGCCCTCGGTCGCTTGATCCGCGTGGTCACCGAAAGCTTTGACGGTGCCTCACAACCTGGTGGGCGTTCTGGGGCGCTGGTAGCCTCGGATTCCATCTACTCGGCGCAGGGCGTCAAGCTCATTCAGACCCACGCATACTTCTTGGCGAGCGGGTCCAGCACCTTGCAGGGAAACCAGGACGTTCGGGTCACGGCTTTCGAGTACGACGATCTTGGTCGACCGGTGCGGACCTACGAGTCGAATCCCAGCGGTCGCCTGTCCCGGACTTTCGGCGGGGCGGCCTTCGGTTTCGGCAGCTACGGGAGTCGGACCGCGACACTGACCAGCCATCGCTACGCCGGAGCGACGACAGTGACGACGAATCCGAACGGACTTGAGTCCGCGGCAGAGCGTGATGGCATGGGCCAGGTCGTTCGTGTCACCGATGCTGGTGGCGCGCAGCTCGCGTATCGATACGGTGCCTTCGGCGAGCTGTTGCAAACTCGGGACTCGTTGCAGAACGTCAGCACGACTACCTACGACGTTCTGGGCCGAGCCGTGGTCATCGACGACCCGGACAAGGGAGTCTCTCAGAGCTGCCTCGACGTCCTGGGTCAGCCCAAGGCGACGCAGGACTCCAGACAGCGCGGAGGTCACAGCCTGAGTTCGTGCCCCGACGACGAGGCCATTGGTACGGCCGCCGTGGCACGAACGGGTTGGGTCAGCTACGCGTACGACGTACTCGGTCGGACTGCGGAGAAGAAGTCCGATAGTGATACGGCTCATTGGACGTATGACACCGGAACGGGCGCCTTGGGTCAACTGAGCCAAACGACGACAGCTCAGGGGGTGACGAAGAGGTACTTCTACGACGCGGTTGGCCGTCCGACCAGTTCTCGGGTCGACATCGCGCAGGGGCCCTCGTTCTCGACCTCTGTGGCGTATGACGCGGTCAGTGGCCGGCTCGCGACCGAGACGTATCCGACCGGCTTCAAGGTCGGCTATTCGTACACCGCACTAGGATTTCTGGCTGAGTTGCGTTCGAAGACGCCGATCAACTTGAGCCCGCTCCCTGCGACTGAGGGCGGTGCAATGCCGGCCGGCAGCTTTCTGCCGACTGACTCGGTGCTGTGGGCGCTGCGTCAGCAGGGCGCGGATGGGCGAGTCGAACAGTCGTCTCTGTCGAGCGGCGTAGTTGCGACGACGACGGTCGACCCCAATGGTCGGGTGACTGGGCAGAACGTCCGGGCTGCGGATACCTCGTCGATCGTCAGTTTCGGATATAGCTGGGACGAACTGGACCGACTGGCCTCACGCTCAGACAACATCGGAAATGGAAGTGGTGCTGTCAGCGAATCATTTGAGTACGACAAGCTGAATCGACTCGGCGCCTACACCGTTTCGTCGCCTGCGATTCAGAATCTTCAGCGGCGCGTTGAGCTCAAGTACAACGCGCTCGGGATGATGCTGTCGAAGAACGACGTTGGCAGCTATGTCTATCCGACACAGGGCGCTGGCGTGCGGGGACCTCATCGACCGGTCTCGGTTGCAGGTGGGTTATTGCAGCACGACTTGAATGGCAACGTGCTTTCTCGCTCAGGCGCGAAGTTCAATTCATTGACCTACAACGAGTTTGATCGCGTCGTGACCGCTTCCGGCTCGGGGGCTTCGTACAGCTGGTCTTACGATGAGTCCACCTTCCGAATCAAAGAGACGCGGAACGGATCGAATGGCAGTCGGACTATCTGGTACCTGCATCCAGACTCGGTGGGCGCCCTGGGCTACGAGCTTGAGACTTTAAACGGGGTCAATAGCCATCGACACTTCCTAAGCATTGGTCCGATACAGGTGGGCGTCCTAGCCAGCGTCGGCGACCTGCCGGCGCTGAATACGCAGCAAGTGGCGCCACCGGACCCGGGCGTGATGGCAGCCAACAAGCTCGAATACTGGCACCAGAACCATCAGGGCTCAATTGTTGCGACGTCGGATCAGTCTGGCACCGTCACTGCACGATATTCCTATGATCCTTTCGGCAAGCGCCGACAGATCGATGGGAACTATGACGATTACAACGGGTTGATCGTTGACTGGCGATCGAACGTTCGGGGTGGCACTGGGCGAGGTTTTACCAGCCACGAAGAACTGGACGATGTTGGCCTAATCAACATGAACGGACGGATCTACGACGATCAAGTCGGAATGTTCTTGCAGGTAGATCCGCTGCTGGGCGATCGGTTCAACACGCAAAACTACAGTGCCTATGCCTATGTGCTCAATAACCCGCTCAACGCAGTTGATCTTAGCGGATTAGATCCGCAATACACGGCAAGCAACCCCGGTTGCCCATCTACGCTTGGGCCCGCCGGTAGTTCTTGTCCGGTGGAGGTCATTAACGGCAAGCGCACGCCAGAGGACTCCTTACCCTCCGGCTCGACGTCTATCGAGTTGACACCTCGTGAAGCGTTCGCGTGGGCAGGTCGTTCCGAAACGGGTATTTCTCAATATGCCTGGGAGATGACGCTGGCAGCGAAACAGCGCAAGCCGTTTGTGCAGTCTTGTCCGAATGGTGATTGTCTGCGTCTTGTGGACAGCGCAATGAACGCGATGGGATCGTTGCCAGGGATGCAGATGGCGCAGTTCCTTTGGAGTTCCTTCAACTACGACACATTTGCCAAGTGGGGGCATATTAGTCTTGCGGGACTGGGTATGATCCCGGTCCTGGGTGCGTTGCCCGATGGAGTGGACTTTGCGTGGGTCGCGGTCGAGATGCAGTTTGGAAAGGCTACTGCGGCCGATCTGGCGCTTGCCGGATTTGCGTTCGGTGCGACTGCGGCACCATTGACCTTTGACGTTGCAGGGGGAGTGGCGAAGATTGCCTCCCGCATGGGCAGGGCAGCTCATCTAAAAAAACCGCAGATTCACCACATCTGTACCAATAAGAATTGCGTATCGCCTTTCTCCGGAGGGCCTTGGACCCCCCGCTTCAGGCAAATCTTTGATAAGGCCGGAATGAACTTGGACGACGCGCTCAATAAGATCGCTGTTCCTGGCCATAAGGGGCCACATCCACCGGAGTATCATCAGGCAATCTTCGACCGTCTCACCGCGGCGACGCGTGGCCTGAATGGCGACGCATATCGAGACGCCCTCCGACAGGAGCTGGGCGCGCTCGGTAGGGAAATTCAAACGCCCGGAACGATCCTTAATCACTTGGTTACAAATCCGTGAATGCAATGCGGTTTTATCGACTGATCGCAGATCCAGATTCCAGTCATCGATGGTTTTTGGATTCACCGAAAACTTTGTCTGGTGAGCAGGTGGATCCGAGAATCTTCACATATGGTTTCGCAGTGGAACCGCAGCCGCCGTTGGTGGTTCCGGTCGACCAAGATGGGGAACGTATTGGCTTCAACTTTGCAGCTTTTGATATGGTGGTCACTCCAGCTGCAATAAACGAGAAACTGGGGTCGCTTGCCGGTGCGGCCATTCAACGGTTTCCGGTTTTGACCGATTCAGACGAGGCGTTTGAGATTCTGAATGTTTGCGATCTTGTTGAGTGTCTTGACGAGACTAGGTGTCATGTGACGCGCTGGACCCCATCTGACGGAAGACCGGAGAAAATCGGTGAATACCGGATGGTGGTTGGCTTGAAGATCGATGCGAATCGCGCTGCAGGGCATCACATTTTCCGAGTGGCCGGATGGAGCATCGCGTTGATCGTCTCAGAGGATGTGAAAAAACTATTCGAAAATGCCGGCCTCTCTGGCGTTGTCTATCAGCGGGTGGATTGAGTGTGCTTCCCTGCAGAAAACAACATCCGACCAGTTCAGGCCAGTTGGGCTCAAGAACAGACACCGACTCTGAGCGGCGAGTGCGGTACGAAAGCTGAAATTTCATGCGACGCAAAGCATGTTCCGCAAACCATACTTAATGATCAAACAGCTTGCTCTTGTTGCCGGATTAGTCCTCGCCGCTTCCGCCAACGCCCAACAATGGGACGGCTCCAACACCGGCCAGATCACCACGATCGACGTGACCAATGCCGAGAACTTTGGATTCCGCGTTTATCTTGATGGCCGCCCCTTGTGCACCAATGGCCCGGCGTGGGCCTATCTCAACGGCTCCGACAGCAACTACAAGACCTACGTGTCACTGCTGATGATGGCCAGGGCCATGGACAGGCCGGTGCTGATCTATACCAGCAAGGACCAATACGGCTACTGCAAGATCGGCTATGTGTCGATGCAGGGCTGAGCGGATCTCGAGAATCCGAAGCCGAGTCGATGTCGCTTAGAACAGGGAGGATCTCATCAATGAAGCGCTCCACGAGAGCAGCGCTCACAGCGCTCGCGCTACTGGCGCACGCTGCGGCCGCCAACGCCACCATCGCATGCAAAGGTCAGATCGGCTATCTGGGCTACGACCAGAACGGTGCCGTTGTGATTGCCGCTGGCACCAACATCCATACGATTTGCAGCTCAACGGCGCAAGGAAACTTCCAGATTGGTGTGCAAGCCTGCAAGGGGTTCTATGCGACGCTGCTGGCCCACCGGTTGGCTGGAAAGCCGGTCACGATCTACTACAACGATCCGGCCCTGACCGCATGCTCGCAAATCGGCTCCTGGACGAATCAGTCCAGCGCCTACTTCATCGAGATGTCGGAATGACTCAATGAATGGAAATCTCCCGTGAAGCGCATCTACCTCGCGACAACTAGAACGATGGCCGCCCTTCTTGCGACAGGCTGCTTCACGCTCTCCGCTGTCGCGTCGAGCAACAACGGCTTGCACGACGTCCTTTCCATCAACCTTCACGACACCGGTCATGCGATCGTCAGCCTGAGCGGCGCCGACAACACCGAAGGTTGCGCGACGCCGGGCCATCGCACCCAGATCCTCATCGACAAGGCCGATCCTCGCTTCAAGACCATGTACGCCACCTTGCTCTTCGCGATGGGAAGCGGGAAGAAGGTGTCGGCGTGGGTCTCCGGCTGCCAGGACGTCTGGGGCGACGGTTCCATGCGCGTCCCGTATGCCCGAACGCTCGGCGTCGAGCGTTGATCCCGGGTCCGACCTTTGCAGTCACTTGGAAGAACCTCAAATGAACTGCGCCCAACGCGTCCTCCTCGCGACCGCCACAGTCTTTGCGCTCCTTGCGGGCACATCTGCGCGGGCGCAGGAATGGGTGACGCTTGAGTCCAGAGACCTGCTTCAGTACGAGCTCGCGCAGGCAAACACATTCAACAATGCGCCCGCAGGCCTTTACATCAAGCATCGCAGCGTGTTCTCGACCACATTTGCGTGCACCTCAAAGGACTTCTTGATGATCACGGGCGACGACCACGTCGTGAATCGCGCGTTGGCCAGCGTGATGCTGGCGATGACCACGGGCAGGACAATGAGGTTCTGGGTGATCGGCTGCCATGGCAATTACATCGAGGCGAAGAACCTCATGTTGATCAACTGACGCTTGCCTGAGCGCCGCCGTGGCGCTGGCGATTCAGAGGGACTGGCTTGCGACGCGATGCCAGCGATTTCGAGGAGGAAAAATGAGATGAAGATACATCGGCTCATTCACGGTTCGACGGCCGCCATGATCCTGGCATCGGCCGCCGCGCTATCAACGTCAGCGCTGGCCGCCGAAGGGGACGTTGGCCCCGTGCTGCTCGAAAGCGTGGGTGTGCTGGAAGTGGCCGGCGGCGGCTACCCGGCCGGCAGCATGGAGATCAAGATCCGCGGCGGCTTCACCGTGCCCAACGGCGTGGCCTGCGACAACTCGTACATCACCACCCTGAAGTCGACAGATGCCAGCCAGCGGATGTTCACGTTGTTGACCATCGCGCAGGTCAAAGGCAAGCCCGTGCGTCTGCGCATCACCGACGACCCTGCATTGCGGGCCTTCAGCGGACGCTGCAGCCTGATGTGGGTGGGATTGGATTCCTGAAGGACTGCATATGCACCGCCAGACCCGTGCCATCGCGCTCGTCCTCCTGCCCGCCTGCTCTGCTTCCTGCTGGGCCGGCAGTTCCAACCAACCGCAGGACGTTGTCAGCGTCGGCATGCACGACACCGGCCATGCCATCGTCGAGTACGCCGCCATCGCCCACACGGAAACCTGCGGCACGCCAGGTGCCGAGAAGCTGACGCTGATCGAGCGCACCGACTCGCGCTTCAAGTACCTGTACGCAACGGCGCTGGCCGCGTCGGCATCCGGGAAAAAGCTCAACGGGTGGGTCGACGGCTGTGTCGATCTGTGGGGTGACGGCCGTGTGCGGATTCCCAAGGTGGTGACCCTCGGACTGATGCGTTGAACCCGCGTGTCCTGGGTGTGAGCGGCAATCTTTCACGGCCGCGCACGCGTCGCTCATCCGCCACTTAGGGCATTCCTCTACCTGGCTGCGCGCCGTCCGAAATCTTTTGGCCATTGCGGCACGGTAAAGTCGCGCCCTGGCCATAGAAGAGCAGGGCCAGGCGGCGTGCCAGCGCCGCAGTCGAGGGAGGGATTCATGAGTTGTTCTGTCGTGCGCGCAACGGGCGCGCTGTGGCGGCCCGCGCGTGCCGCAGGGGTGCTGCTCGTCGTCGGCGGTGTGTTTTCCACGTTCGCGGCGGACGCCTCCATGCTCACCGGCCCGATCCAGGAGGTCTTCGTCAACGGTGGACCGGACACTGTGAACGGCGGTCAAAGCTGCTTCTCCGTGCCGAACCTCCCTGCCGCCTGCCGCGGGGTCATCGCCATCCCCAATCGCAACAAGGACCTGCTCGCGGCGGCTTTGATGTCGCGAGCCCGGGGCGGCGACTCCCTGGTGTACTTCGTGAACGACCCGGCAGCCTCTTTTCACTGCCCCGGCATCACCTTCACCAACTGTGCGGCCATCTCCGTCTCGGTGAGATAACCGGGAGCCCCTATGCATTCGGCAGCAGTTCCCGCCGGATCCCCACGTCCCGCCTCCCGTCCGTTCCAGCGATGCGCCTGACCTCCATCGATTGGCGTGCGCTGGCGGACCTTCCCACGCTTCAGCGGCGCCTTGTCCAGGCGCCGACTTTCGTCTGGGCCATCGCTGTCCTCGTGCCTCCGCTCGTTGCTGGCGGCTTCCTTGTGGCCGCGCGGCACGCCGAGCGCCTCGCGCTCTCACACGATCAAGCCACCCGCGCCGAACTCGCCCAGTTGCGCGCCAGAGTCGCCGCCGCGCCTCCCGCCGACTCATCGCCTTTTGCTCTTCGCCTGCCGCTGTCACAGCCCTCCGCCCGCGCCGTCGCCCATCTGCGCGAAGCCGCCGAGGCGCAGTCGGTCCTGGTCACCGCGATCTCCGCCGCACATCAGGCGCCGACCGGCACCACCCTCGGCCGCATGAGCCTCGATGTCCAGCTCCGAGGCAGCTACGTCGCCATCAAGACCGTGCTGGCCGATGTCCTCACCCGGGACGCCCAGCAGGCCGTCTTGCAGCAGCTCTCGCTGCGCCGCGCCAATCCGGCATCGCCTGCGGGCATGGCCGCGATGGGCGCCATGAACACGATGAGCGCCGCACGGCCGATGACCGGCATGACGACGCCCCCGGGCGGTGATCTGGAAGCGCGCGTCGTTGCGACCTGGCTGAGCCGCCCGCTCGCTGAGCCCGCCTCGACCTCCGCGCCGCAGCCACTGCCGGCGGCGAAGCCCGCCACGCAGGCCGCGTCCGGCGCGTCGGTTCCCGCCACTGCCGCTCCGGCATCGGCGCCCGCGCTCGCACCGTCGGCCGCCACTGCGGCTTATGCGGCCTCTGCGGCCCGTCGCTGAAAGCGCCCCGATGTTCAAGCGCGCTTCGACCCCACCCGCCACCTCGGCCGCCCCTGCGCCCGGTCTTCGTCCCGGCTTGCGCTGGGCGCTCGGCCTGAGCGCCGCGGCCAGCGCCTGGGCGCTGCTGTCGCCCGCTGACCCGCCCGTCGTCGCAGCCACCACGCCCCCGCTGTCCGGACAAAGCGGCCCCAGCACCCCCGCACCGCGCCCGCCCACCTCCGTCTCGACGGCGCAGACCCGTCCCGGCCAGGCGGCGCAGCCTCTGGCCGCGCTCCCCGCACGCCTGCCCGAGCACCCGCTCGAGGCCGCCGATCGCGACCCGTTCTCCATTCCCCAGCCGCCGGCGCCTCCACCGCCTCCGCCCCCGCCGCCCCCACCTCCGCCGCCACCTCCACAGGCGCCGCCGCTGAACTATCGCTACCTCGGCCAGCTCATCGACCCGCAGGGCCAGCGCAAGGTCTACCTCGCTCGAGCCGACAAGGACCTGCTCGTCGAAGCCGGCACCCGCCTGGACGAGGGCTATCGCGTCGAGGCGATCACCGACGACGAAGTCCGCCTCATCTACGACTCCCTGCAGCAGCGTGCCGTGATCCGCATTCCGCCGGCCGCGCCGTCGCCCTGATCCGCCTGTTCCGATGCTCTTCCGCACCCGACTCTTCCCTTCCCCTGTGCGCCCGGCCAGCGGCACTGCCGTCGCCATCGCGGCGCTGCTGCTCGTCGCCGGTTGCGCCGAGAACCGCATCCGCGAGGAGTCGCGCAAGGCCATGGCCGGCGGTCAGTACCAGCAGGCGATGTCGACGCTCGAGAACGGGCTCAGGGACTACCCAGAGAGCACGTCCCTGCGGACCACCCTGCTGCAGGCTCGCGCCGACGCGCAGATGCGGCTGATCTCGCAGGCCCTCTCCCAGCGCGCCGCCGGCCAGTACGACGAGGCCACCGCCACGCTGCGCCAGGCGTTGGAACTCGACCCATCAAACGCTCGCGTTCAGGCGCTGCTGTCCGACATGGAGCTCGAGCGCAAGGGCGCCGCCGACCTTGCCGTCGCGCAGAAGTGGGTGGAGGCCCGACAACCCGACCGCGCGCTGCGCACGCTTGAGCAGGCGCTGAAGGACAACCCCCGCCACGGCGGCCTGCTGGACCTGCAGCGCCGATTGCTCAGCGAGCAGCGCGCCGCCCAGGTCCAGGCGCTCAACGGCGTGCTGACCGAGTCCCGCCCGATCTCGCTCGACTTCCGCGACGCGAGCCTGCGCACCGTGCTCGACGTCGTCACCCGACACAGCGGCATCAACTTCGTGCTCGACCGCGACGTGCGCGCCGACGTGCGCGTCACCGTGCTGCTGCGCCAGGCCAAGGTCGAGGACGCGCTGGACCTGATCACCTCCAGCAACCAGCTGGCCAAGAAGGTCATCGACTCCCGCACCATCGTCATCTACCCCAACACCGCCGAGAAGCACCGCGAGTACCAGGAGCAACTGGTGCGCGTGTTCAACCTCTCCAACAGCGATCCCAAGGGGGCCGCCGCCTTCCTCAAGGCGATGCTCAAGATCCGCGAGCCCTTCGTCGACGAGCGCAGCAACCTGCTCGCGCTGCGCGACTCGCCCGAGAACATCCAGCTCGCCGAACGGCTGCTCGCCGTCTTCGACAGCGCCGAGCCCGAGGTGCTGCTCGAAGTCGAAGTCCTCGAGGTCGCGGCCTCGCGCCTCAATGAGCTCGGCGTCAAGTTCCCGAGTTCGTTCTCGCTCACGCCGCTGCCGCCCGTTGGCAGCGACTCGCTGACGCTGGGCAATCTCGATGGCCTCGGCCGCGACCGCATCGGCGTCGGCTTCAATCCCAACAACCTGCTGGTCAACCTCCGCCGCGAGGTCGGGGACACGTCCACGCTGGCCAATCCCAAGCTGCGCGTGCGCAACAAGGAGAAAGCCAAGATCCTGATCGGCGACAAGATCCCCATCGTGTCGACCACCACCGGCACCGGCGGCTTCGTCTCGGAGAACATCAGCTACCTCGACGTCGGCCTGAAGCTCGATGTCGAGCCCACCGTCTTCGCCGACGACGAGGTGGCCATCAAGATCGGCCTGGAGGTCAGCTCGCTCGGCACCGCGACCAAGACGTCCGCCGGGTCGATCGCGTATCAGATCGGGACGCGCAACGCCAACACGCTGCTGCGCCTGCGCGATGGCGAGACGCAGTTGCTCGCCGGCCTGATCAGCCGCGATGAACGCTCCACCTCCAGCCGCGTGCCGGGCCTGGGGGACCTGCCGGTGCTCGGCCGGCTGTTCTCCAGCCAGCTCGACGACGGCAAGCGCTCGGAATTGCTGCTCGCCATCACGCCGCGCGTGCTGCGCAACGTCAAGCGCCTCAACGCGAGCGAAGCCGAGATGTGGGTCGGCACGGAGGCCTCGCCGAAGCTGCGCCAGGTCGGCGGCCTGCAGTTCAACACGCCGCAGCCGGAGAGCAAGCCGGGCGCCGCCGGCGCGGCGGGCTCGCCGGCGGCACCAGGCGTCGCGTCGCCGCCGGGGGGCGGTCAGCCGACCGCGCTGCCGGCACCGGTCGCGCCGAATCTGCCGTCGCATCAGGCGGCCCTGTCGCTCGCGGCACCGGGGCAGGCCAAGGTCGGCGACACCGTCGAAGTCCGCCTGGACCTTCGCGATGCCCGTCTGCGGGGGCTCATGACCGAGCTGCAGTTCAGCGCCGACAAGCTCACGCTGGTCGATGCCGACGAAGACGACTACTTCCGCAAGGGCGGCGCGGTGACCAGCTTCAGCAAGCGGGTGGACGCGGGCCGGGTCAACCTCAGCGTGCTGCGCAACCAGGCCACCGCCGCCGAGGGCGCTGGGGGCGTCTTCAAGCTGCGCTTCAAGGCGACGGCGCCCGGCCGCGCCGAGGTGCGGGTCGGCACCGCGCAGCCGGTGTCGCTGGAACCGAATGCCGACCGCCCGGCGCTGCCCGCACCGGCCGTCATCGAGGTGAAGTGAGATGACGCCGCGCCGCTTGATCGCAGCCGCCGACCGCCGCCTACGCGGCCGGGTCGGCGCGCGCTCGCGCGGTGCGATCGAGCGCGGCTTCACGCTGATCGAGTTGCTGGTGTGCCTGGCCATCCTGGGCTTCCTGGCGTCGCTGGCGCTGCCGATGGCCGAGATGACCGTGCAGCGCGAAAAGGAGCGCGAACTCAAGCGGGCGCTCTGGGAGATCCGGGACGCGCTCGACGCGTACCGTGCAGCCCGGGAAGCCGGGGCGGTCTTGGGGCCCGGCGACCGGCCGCCGTATCCGGCCACGCTGCAGGACCTGACACAGGAGGTCGTGGACGCGCGCGCGGATCGGCAAGGGCAGACGATGCGCTTCCTGCGCCGGGTGCCGCGCGATCCTTTCGCGGAGCCGGGCCTGCCCGCCGAGCAGACCTGGGGCCTGCGCGGCTATCAGTCCGATGCGGACAATCCGCAGCCCGGCCCCGAGGTCTACGACGTCTATTCGAAATCCACCGCGGTCGGCCTGAACGGCGTCCCGCTGAAGCAATGGTGAGGACCGGGATGTCGAGGCCGCTCCACCGCTGCACCCGCTCACGAGGCTTCACCGTCATCGAGCTGCTGGTGGTGCTGGCCGCGCTGGCGCTGTTGCTGAGCGTGGCCGCGCCACGCTATGTGCAGCACGTGGACCGCGCGCGTGACACGGCGCTGCGCCACAACCTGCACGCGATGCGCGATGCGATCGACAAGTTCTACAGCGACCAGGGGCGCTATCCGAAGGAGCTGGCGGAGCTCGTCGAGCGTCGTTATCTGCGAGCCATTCCTCTGGATCCGGTGACGCAGCGCGCCGATACCTGGGTCGCCGTGCCGCCCCGGGCGGGCAACGTCGATGGGGAGGGCGTGTCCGACGTCCGCAGCGGCGCGCGCGAGGTGGCCGCCGACGGGAGCAGCTATGCGTCGTGGTGAGCGCTCCGGCCCGCTCGGGCGAAGCGGCGGCTACGGTCTGGTGGCCGTGCTGGTACTGGTCGCGCTGACCTCGATGGCGCTGTCCGTGGCGGCGCAGTCGTGGGCCGACACCGCGCGGCGCGACAAGGAACAGCAACTGCTGCGCATCGGCCTGCTCTACGTGCAGGCGCTGGAGCGCTACCGCCGCAGCTCGCCCGGCACCGACAAGCGACTGCCCCAGGAGCTCGACGAACTGCTGACGGACCAGCGCTTCGTCGGCACCGTGCGGCACCTGCGCCGGCTCTATCCCGACCCGGTCGGCGCCACCGGCCAGTGGGGCCTGGTGCGCGGCGATGACGGGCGCATCCGCGGCGTCTACAGCCTCAGCGAGGATCAGCCCTTGATCGCCGGTGCCGTGCGCCGGCCCGGGCTGCGGCTGGAGCCGGCGCGCCGCTACGCCGATTGGAAATTCGTCGTGGACACCGACGTCTGAGCGTCCACAGACCCGAGCACCCGAAGACCAAGATCCCAAGACATGAAGCACATCGAATCCATGGACTCCCGCGTCGGCCGGCGCTCGCGCGGCTTCACGCTGCTGGAACTGCTGGTGGTCATCCTGATCATCGGCCTGCTGACCGGCATCGTCGGCCCTCGTTTCCTGAGCCAGATCTCGCGCTCCGAGGTCACGACCGCGAAGGCGCAGCTCGATGCGATCGACAAGGCCTTGCAGGGCTATCGCATCGACCTCGGCCGTTATCCCGACACCGGCGAGGGCCTGGCCGCGCTGGTGCGCAACGACGCCAACGATCCGCGGTGGCGCGGCCCCTACCTCAAGGGCGAGCTGCCCAACGATCCGTGGGGCATGCCCTACCAGTACCGCATTCCGTCGCAGCAGCCGGGCAAGGACTACGAGCTGTTCAGCTTCGGCCACGACCGGGTGGCCGGTGGCAGTGGCGACGATGCCGACATCCAGCTCTGACGAGGACCGCTGAGGCGCCTTCTGCCTTCTCTTTCTCATTGACGATCTCCTCACCGGCATGAAGCTCCGCGTCCGCTTGCTCGATCCCGTGCGCATGACCATCAGCGAAGAGCTGATGGACGCGCCGTCGCGCGAGTCGCTCGGCCAGCGTCTGCCCGACGGCCGCAAGGTGCTGACCGCCGAGCCGGTCCGCGATCCGGTGGCCGTGGGCGCGGCCTCGCATGAAGGGCCGACCGGCGCCCGGGAGCGTGCGCTGGACATCGCCTGGTGGTGCCAGGAGCTGCGCACGCTGCTGGTCGCCGGCATGACCGTCGTGGAGGCGATCGAGACGCTGCAGGCGCAGTCCGGCGCCGATGGCGCGCGTGCGGAACTGCAAGCGGCGTTGCTGGCGCAGCTGCATCAGGGCAAGTCCCTGTCCGTCGCGATGCAGGCGCTGGACCGCTTCCCGATGGTGCTGGTCGCCAGCGTGCGCGCCAGTGAGCGCAGCAGCTCGCTGGCCGAGGCGCTCTCCGAATACCTGCGCTATCACGAGATGGTGGAAGCGCTGCGCAAGAAGGTCGTCAGCGCCGCCATCTATCCCAGCCTGGTGTTGGGGCTGGGCCTGCTGGTCAGCGGCTTCCTGATCGTGGTAGTGCTGCCGCGTTTCGCGTCGATGTATGCGGACCTGCGCGGCGAGATGAGCTGGTCGACCCACCTGCTGACGCTGTCGAGCTTGTTCGTGCGAGAGCATCGGCTCAGCCTTCTGGCGGGTGCGGCGGCGCTTGGCGCGCTGGCCGTCGTGGCTTGGCGACAAGGCGCGATCCAACGCGCCGCGATGCGCGCGGCAGGGTGGATCCCGCCGGTGAAACGCGCGCTGCGGGAGTTCCGGCTCGCCAAGCTGTACCACTCGATGACGGTGATGTTCCGTGGCGGCTACACGCTCGACGAGACGCTGCTGCGCTGCGAGGGCCTGGCGCTCGGCGAGCAGATGGACGATGCGATGCGCGGCGCCCGGACCGCGTTGACGCGCGGAGTGCGGGTGTCCAGCGCGTTCTCCGACGCCGGCCTGACCGACACCGTGACCCAGCGGCTGCTGGCCGTCGGCGAGCGCTCCGGCAACTTCGAGCGCGTGCTGCAGACCATCGCCGAACGCCACGCCGGCAACTTCGCCGCCTTCATGGACCGCGCGACGCGGATCGTCGAGCCGCTGATGCTGCTGCTGGTCTCGCTGCTCGTCGGCAGCATCGTCGTGCTGATGTACCTGCCGATCTTCGACATCGCGAGCAGCATCCGATGAACGCGCGCTGCCTTGCTCCACCCGTGACGAAAGAGCTCACCCCATGAGCGGAGACATGAGCGCCGATATGAGCGCTGACATCCGCGCGGGCTTCCGCGCCGCCCTGCAGGCCGCACGCCGACACACCGCGCAGGCGGGCGCCGAGACCGTGCTCGACCAGCTCCTGCGTGGCAGCTGGCGTGACGTGCTGCCCGCGCTGCTGCGCGAGACCGGCGGCATGGACATGGTGGGCGACGACAGCGGCCAGCGCGCTGTGCCCGACCCGACGTTGTTCGGGACGCCGGGGTTGGCGCTCGCGCGATCGCTGCGCGCCGTGCCGGTGCGGCTGGACGGCGATCCTGGCCGGCTTCGCCTGGCGATGGCCGATCCCTGGGACGACGCAACGCTGCGCCGTGCGGCGCAGGCGATGGGCCGCCGTGTGCCGCCGATCGCCGCGACCGCGGCGCAACTCGACGGCTGGCTGGGCTCGGCGCCCTCCGCCTCGTCGGACGCCAGCTCGTCCGTCAGCGCGGTCGGGAATTCGACCGGGGGCGCCTTGCCCGAAGGGCCGGTCGTCGCGTTCGTCGACCAGGCGCTACGGCGTGCCTATGAGGTCGGCGCGAGCGACATCCACTTCGAATGCGACCGGCACGGCGTCACCGTGCGGCTGCGTCGCGATGGCGTGCTGACGCCCCATGAGCGGATGGAGGGCGCGCGTCAGGCGGAGGAAGCGATTTCCCGGATCAAGGTGCTGGCTCAGTTGGACATCACCGAGCGCCGCCTGCCGCAGGACGGTCGCTTCCGGATCGCGCTCGGTGGCGGAGAGCTGGACCTGCGGGTGTCCATCATCCCCAGCGTGTTCGGCGAGGACGCGGTGCTGCGGCTGCTGGACAAGGCGCAGCTGCGCGATCCGGCGGACCAGGTGTCGCTCGACCTGCTGGGCTTCGACGCATCGGGCGCCGCGATGATCCGCGAGTTGGCGGGGCTGCCGCACGGCATGCTGCTCGTGACGGGACCGACGGGCAGTGGCAAGACGACCACGGTGTATGCGGCGCTGTCCGAGGTCAACAACGGCATCGAGAAGATCATCACGATCGAGGATCCGGTCGAGTACGAACTGGCCGGCGTGCTGCAGGTGCCGGTGAACGAGCGCAAGGGCCTGACCTTCGCGAAGGGCCTGCGATCCATCCTTCGGCATGACCCGGATCGCATCCTTGTCGGCGAGATCCGCGATGCTGAGACCGCCGAGATCGCGGTGCAGTCGGCGCTCACCGGCCACCAGGTGCTGACGACGGTGCACGCGAACAGCGTGTTCGACGTGACCGGACGCTTCAAGCACTTCGACCTGGACATGTTCGGGTTCATGGCCGCGCTCAACGGCGTGATCGTGCAGCGCCTGGTGCGCTGCCTGTGTCCGCACTGCGTGGCCGACCGGCCGGCGACGGCGCGCGAGCAGCAGTGGCTGGTCGACATGGGGCTGCCCAGGCCGGAGACCGTGCCACGACCGGTCGGTTGCGAGCACTGCGGCGGCACGGGCTACAAGGGCCGTCGAGTCATCGCGGAGGTGCACACGATCGATGACGGCTTCCGCGACCTCGTGACCACCGGGGCGCCGGTGTCGGCGTTGCGCGAGCACGTGTATCGCAAAGGCGTGAGGACGTTGTCGCAACTGGGCGCCGACATGGTGAGCCGGCGCGAGAGCAGCGCGGAGGAGATCAAGCGTGTGGTGGGCTGGTAAGCGGTCGGCGTCGCGGACGGCCGTCGCCTATGTGGGCGAAGAGGCAGTGCGTGTGGCTGCGGGAGGAACGGTGCTGGCGGCGGCGAAGGTCGAGGGCCGCGATGCTGCTCTGGTAGCGCTCGCGGCCGCGGTGCGCGAGTTGCCGCGCGGCACGCGATTGCAGGTGACGGTGAGCGGCACGGTTTGCCGGCCCTTCCTGCTACCCGCCGTCGAAGGCGTCGCCAGCGAGGCGGAGTGGCAGGCGATCGCTGCATCGATGGTCGAGGAATCGACGGGTTTGCCGGCGGAGAGTCCGCTGTGGCTGGACGGCGTGCAAGCGGCGCCGCGGCTGGCGGTGGCGATGGATCCAGCGTGGCGGCAAGGCATCGAGGCGATCGGGGGGCGATCGCTGCGCGGCGTGCGGCCGTGGTGGGCCCTGGCGATCGAGTCGGTGGGTTCGACGCGCGCCGACGGCGGGAGCGCAGGGCTCGCCGTTGCGGACAGCGAGTCTCTGGTACTGCTGATCGCTGAGGGCGACACCTATCGAGTCGCCCAGTCGTATGCGCTGGAGGGTGAGGCGCCTGCGGCGGTGCTCAATCGAGCGCTGGTCTCGCATGATGGGCCGGCAGACGGGGTTCCGCTCATCGAGTTCGATGGGGTCGCGTTGCCGGGGCAGCGGGTCGACGAGCATCTCGCCTTCCGCAAGGGGGGCGTGGCATGAGGCCGTTGAAGGTGGACTTCGCACCGGCGCGTCGGCCGATCGCGGCGTTGGTGGTCTGGGGCGCGCTCTGTGCGGTGGCGACGATCGGTCTGGGCGTGGGCGCGTGGCAGACCTGGGAGCGACGCACGGACCTGGCGGCGCGGGCCGCCGCGGATTCGGCGGAGATCGCGCGCCTGCGCGAGAGCCTGCGCGTGCGAGCCGACCGCGCCGCGGAAGCGGCCGTGCCACCGGCCTACGCGCGTGACGCGCTGGCGGTGGCGCGCACGGCGGCGTTTCCGCTCCAGCCGGTGCTGCGATCGCTCGAGACGGTGGCCGTCGAGGGCGTGCGCGTTTCCGCGATCGAGCTCAACGCCACGCGTGGCGGCGCCGATGTGACGCTGGAGTTCGACGACTACAAGGCGTTGTTGGCCTACCTGGAGCTGCTGAACGAAGGAGAGGCGGTGCCTCGCTGGTCGCTGGTGCGGGCCGAGGCCGCAGGGGCGCGGAGACAGGCGACGATCCGTTCGGTCTGGCCGTAGCGGGCCCGCCACATCACCGTCTTGCCGCAGGCTCGGCAACCACGCTGAGCACCCAGAAGCGTGAACGTTGCCGAACATGCTTTGTGTCGCGGACGCAAGCTTTCTTCGCTCGGCACCGCCCGGCTTCGCACCGCGGCGCGGTGTTCAGTCACCGCTCCCCATCATGGGGCCCTCGCACGAGTTGGCGCCCATTGCAGTACGGGCAACAGCGCCACTTCCCCGTTCAACCCAGAACGGCCGGAAGACGGCGCCACCACGGCGTGCCACGCTTCCCGGCCGCATGAGGACACCCTGATGCCGTCTCCCATTTCTTCCGCTTCCTCCTCGCCGTCGCGCCACGTCGAGTTGCCGGTCCCAGACACGACGCACGCGTCCCCCGTCTCGCCGGCGCCCACCTCCGCGCCCTCCGTCGCACAGGAGTCGCCCATCTCCAGCCGCCGCTCCGTCGACGCCACCGGGGCGCAGCCCCGAGACGACACGGTCGATTTGCCGCCGCGCTCGGCGGCGCCGCAATCGCCCGTGGTCGACAGCCGGGCCTCTGCGCAGGCCGGCGCGTCGGGCTCCCGTCTGACCGACCTCGTGGGCGGCGTGGCCGGCGCCTTGGGCACCGCAGGCAGCGCGGCCCTTCAAGGCTTGTCGAGCACCCAGAAAGCCGTCGTCTCCGCCATGGAGGTCCTGTGGTCCCTCAGCGACCTGCGGACCATGCTGCAGCCCCATGGCGACGACCGGTCCTTCCTGGCGGTGCTGCGCGGCGCGGAGCCGGGGCCCGATCAGGCCTTCACCTTCGCCCGCTGCCGCGAACAACTGACCGCATTGCGCGGCGTGGTCCAGGGCGAGCCGGGGATCGAGCCCCGTTTCAAGAAGACCCTGATGAAGGACATCGAGGCCATCGAGCGCGCCATCGATCCGCTGCAGCACGGCACCTCCGCGTCGGGCCGCGCCGCCAAGGCGCTGCTGAACCTGGTCAATCTGTGGCCCGTGATCGTGCCCAGCCCCTTGCTGGCCAACCAGGCCAAGACCTTCGCCTACACCGTGGCCGCCGCGGCCAAGGCGGTCGTCGGCGTGGCGGGCACCACGCTGCGTCCCACCGCCGACGGACTGCCGTTCCCGCTGGGCGGCGGCGAGCTCGGCCGCCAGTCCGACGAGGTCCACTTCTATCCGGCCCTGCTCAACGCGATCTTCCTGTCCGTCGAGATGTCCAAGCGCTACGGCTCCGAGTCGGTCCGCCACCACGCCGAGGCGGTCGACCACAGCAAGGTGGCGCACGCCGGCTTCGCCGCCGCCGCCGGCACCATCCTGATCGCCCCCTTCGTCTGGGGCAGCATCAGGAATGGCGCGGCCAAGGCCGTCGCGCTGGGCGCGAACGCCGTGGCGGCCGGCATGGACAAGGCGGGCTTCTCCAGCCAGGCCGGCACGCTGCGCCGCCAGTTCACGCCGGGTCAGGTTGGCGAGGCCGTGCACGCCGAACTGTCCCAGCTCTGGCAAGGGCTGGAGGACGGACGCAAGGCGCTGCAGCAGGCGCGTCGCGATTTCACCGATCCGGAGTCCGGCCATGAGCTGACGCGCACGCTCAACTCGCAATGCACGCACCTGCTGGCATCGATCGCGCAATGCACCAAGCGCCTGGACCAGGCCTTCCATCTCGGCGCGGCGCAGGAGTCCACCGCGGCCTCGATCTCGCGCGAGCCGCAGGCCCACCCGGACTTCGCGTCCAAGCTCGCGCTCACGCTCTTCGCCGCCGGCGTAACAGGAACCACCGTCTACCTGATCCAGCCCGACCCGATCGGCACGGTGGACCTCGCGGCCGACAGCGTGGTGGTCACCGCGGTCATGGCGCAAAGCGCCTGGAACCGGCAGACCACGCGGCAGGACGCGATGGAGCGCTTCAAGGGCATGGCCGCGACCAGCATGGTGATGGCCATCGCGCTCACCGCCGACAAGCTGTCCAAGCAGTTCACGCCCAAGGGCATGATCGAATCCAGCGCCTCCGCGCCCTACTACGCGAGCCTGGTCATGACCGCCATGGCGATGACGATGCCGGGGCCTGTCGCGCGTGGCGCCGAGCTCGCGATGAACTGGGGCGGCGGGCAGATCGCCGCCCTCGGCAGCCAGGTGATCAACCTGTTCAAGGGGCCAGACGGACAGACGCTGGCCACCATGACGCCCCGCTCGCCCGAGGAGTTGCTGGCGCAGGTGGCCCGGATCGGCAGCTATGTGGACAGCCTGCCGGAGGAGCAGCGGGCGGCGTACGATCAAATCGCTGGCGAGAGCATCCGCCGGAGCATTGATCAGGCCAGCGCCTCGCCGGCGCGTGCTTCAGGCGTCTCTATCGAAGAGATCGTCACCGAGTCCGCGTGAGCAGCTGAGCCTTCACGGCATCCGTCAGCGAGGGTTGCCGCTGGCGGTGACCAGCAGCGCGCGGGCATCGTCAAGCAGCTCCACCAGCTCGGCCGAGGCGACCCGGGCCGCGAAGTCCGACGGGCGCTCGTCCTCCGCGCCCTCGTCGTTCAAGCGCTTGTTGTCCACCCGGTCGTTGTCCACGCGCTTGCCGTTCGACGCCGCGCCGCCCACCGAATCCTGGAGCCAGAGCGCGAGCCGGTAGGCGCGCTCGAGCAACGCGCCCAGGGCGTGGTCGTCGTCGAACCGGCCCCTGTTCACAGCCCGCGCCACAGGTTGGCCGCGCCCAGCACGATGAACATGAGGAACAGCCCGCGCTGGAAGGCCGCGGCGCTGATGCGCGCGCGCAGCGCCGCGCCCAGCGCGAGTCCGGCGCTGGCAGCGGCCAGTGCAACGAAGGACGGCAGCGACCACAGCGCGCCGCCGTCGAAGGCCTGCAGCCGAGCGGCCAGCGCCAGCGTCGCGACCGTGAAGGACAGGCCCAGCGCCTGGATCATCGTGTCCTTGTCCACCCGCAGGGCCTGCAGGTAGGGCACCAGCGGCAGCGCGAAGACGGCGGTGGCGGCGGTGACGACACCCGTCGCCAGTCCGGCGGCCAGGCCGACCCACCACGCGCCCGGCGCGACGCGCGGCAGCACCGGTTTCCGCAGGCCCCACAGCCCGTAGACCACCAGGATCGCGCCCAGCGGGAGCCGGGCGTCGATCGGCGCGAGGGTGGCGAGGTCCGGACTCCAGACGGTCGTGAGCACCAGGCCGGTCCACATCGGCCAGAGCGTCGCGACCAGCTCCCGTCCCGCCGGTCCTCGGCACTGCGCGACATTGGTCACCAGCGAGGGCATCACGAGCAGCGCGGCGGCCTGCGCCGGCGCCATCCACAGGCCGAGCAGGCTCATGGCGACCGTCGGCAGGCCCATGCCGGTGATGCCCTTGACGCCACCGGCCAGGACGAAGACCAGCCCGATGCCGAGCCATGGCGCGAGCGCCGCGAAGGAGATCGACTGCATGCGGCGCATCTTCAGGGCCGGCCGTGGCGCTGTCGATCTCGATGTGCGGCGGATATCCTTCGCGTCTGCAAGAGGATGGCCCTGATGACCGCCGCCAATACCCGCTCCCTCGCCGCCGCGCGACCGATCGACTACCGCGTCGATCCCTTCGACCTGCAGCTCTTCGAGGCGGTGGTGGCGCAGGGGTCAATCACCGCGGGCGCGGCGGCGATGGGCCTGTCGCTCGCAGCGGCCAGCGCGCGCTTGAAGGCGCTGGAGCATCGCGTCGGCGTGCGGCTGCTCGACCGCGCCAAGACCGGCGCCGTGGCCACCGACGCGGGCCGTGCGCTGTCGCGGCAGGCCCACCGGGTGCTGGCGGAGCTCGATTCGCTGCATGTCGCGATGTCGGCCTTCGGGCACGGCCTGCGCGGCACGGTGCGCCTGCTGGGCAACACGGCGGCGGTGGTCGAGGCGCTGCCGCCGCGCCTGGGGCCCTTCCTGGCCGCGCATCCCGACATCGACCTCGAGCTGCAGGAGATGCCCAGCGACGCCGCGCTGCAGGCGCTGCACGACGGCGTCGCGGACGTGGCGGTGGTCGCGGACCACGTCGACACCGCCGGCCTGAGCGCCCACGCCTGGCTGGACGACGAACTGGTCGCGTTGCTGCCGGCGAGCCCGCGCCGACGCGCGGCATCGATCCGGTTCGTCGAGCTGCTGGACCAGCCCTTCGTCGGCCTCGGCGCCGAGAGCGGATTGAGTCGCTTCCTGCAGGCGCAGGCCGCGCGCGGCGGCCGGGTGCCGAAGCATCGCGTGCGGGTGTCCAGCTTCGAGGCCATCGCGCGCCTGGTCGAGGCTGGCGCGGGCGTGGCCGTGATGCCGCGCAGCGCGGCGAAGCGGCAGATGACGGCCGGCTTGCGCATGGTGGCGCTCGCCGACGCCTGGGCGCGCCGCACGCTGCTGCTGTGCCACACGGCGCAGGCGCCGTCGCTGCCGGGCGTGCGGGCCCTGATCGACGCCCTGTCGATCGCCCCGGCAGGCGATTCGCGTCGCCCTCCGGCCGAACGCTGAGCCCGGCGCCGTCCGCCGGCCGGGCGCCTCGCTTGCCAAGCCGGGTATCGTCCCGACTTTCCCGCCCACCACGCGCCCCAACGCCCATGTCCGTGCCACTCGCGCCCCGCTCCGCACCGCTCTTCGTCGTGTTCAACCGCGCCTCGGGCCGAGGCGACCGCGATGAGCTCGGTCCGGCCGTCGAGGCCGCCTGCCGCGCGGCGGGCCGCGTCTGCGAGCTGATGCCCGTCGAGGAACCGGGCCGCCTGGTCGAGACCGCGCGCGAGGCGGTGCGGCGCGCGCGCGAGGCCGGCGGCGTCGTCGTGGCCGCGGGCGGCGACGGGACCATCAACTGCGTCGCCCAGGCGGTGCTCGGCAGCGGCTGCGCCTTCGGCGTGCTGCCGCGGGGCACCTTCAACTACTTCGCCCGCACCCACGGCATTCCCGCCGAACTGGACGCCGCGCTGCGGGTGCTGCTGGAGGAGCGCGCGGTGCCGGTCCAGGTCGGCCTGCTCAACGACCGGGTCTTCCTCGTCAACGCGAGCCTGGGGCTGTACTCGCAGTCGCTCGAGGACCGCGAGGTCTGGAAGCGCCAGTTCGGCCGCAGCCGCGCCATCGCCATCGGCGCGGTGCTCGCGACCATCCTGCGCGGTCATCGCAGCCTCGGGCTGACGATCGAGTCGCAGGGCGCGCCGCGCAAGGTCCGCACACCGACGGTTTTCGTCGGCAACAACGCGCTGCAGATGGAGCAGGTCGGCCTGCCCGAGGCGCAGGCCATCGACCAGGGCGCGCTGGCCGGCGTGATGCTCAAGCCGGTGGGCCGCTGGGGACTGCTGAAGCTGCTGGTGCGCGGCGCCATGGGGCGCCTGGCCGAGGCGGACCAGATCGTCAACTTCGCCTTCCGCCGGCTCACGGTGCGGGACCGCCGCATCGGCGCACGGCGGGTGAAGGTCGCCACGGACGGGGAAGTCCTCTGGATGCGGCTGCCGCTGCATTTCGAGGTCTCGCCCCATCGGCTGATGCTGATCCGTCCCCCCGGCCTGGCGGAGGAGCGCCGTCAGGCGCAGGCCAACCTCGCCGAGGCGGAGTCCGGACGATGACGCTGGTGCTGCAGATGTCTGACCCGCACTTCGGCACCGAGCGGCCGATGGCGCTGGCGGCGCTGGAGCGCTTGTGCGGCGAGCTGCGGCCCGACGTGCTGCTGATCACCGGCGACATCACCCAGCGGGCGCGGCCGATCGAGTTCTCGCGCGCCCGGGCCTTCGTCGACAAGCTCGGCATTCCGGCGCGGCTGGTCATTCCCGGCAATCACGACATCCCGCTCTACGCGCTGCCCACGCGGCTGCTGCATCCCTACCAGCGGTATGAACGCGCCTTCGGCCCGGTCCGGGACGGCGAGTTCGAGACCGACGATCTGCTGCTGATCGCGCTCAACACCACGCGGCGCTACCGGCACAAGAACGGGGAGCTGTCCGAGCGCCAGATCGAGCGCACCGCGCAGCGGCTGGCCGCGGCGCGCGCCGGTCAGGTCAAGCTGGTGGCGGTCCACCAGCCGGTGGCGGTGACGCGCGCGTCGGACCTGGTCAACCTGCTGCGCGGTCATGCGAAGGCCGCCCGACGCTGGGCGGAGGCGGGCGTGGACGCGATCGTCGGCGGCCACATCCACCTGCCCTACGTGCTGCCGCTGCACGAGCGCCGAACGGACCTGCCGCGGCCGGTCTGGGCCGTCCAGGCCGGCACCGCGCTGAGCACGCGGGTGCGGGGCGGCATTCCGAATTCGGTGAACCTGATCCGGACCGAGCAGGGGCAGGCGGCGGTCGTCGAGCGCTGGGATGTCGACGAAACCGTGGGCCTCTTTCAGCGGGTGAGCTCGACGCCGCTGACCTGAGGCGCTCTGCGCCGGCGCTTGGCCCAGCGCGCGAGCTCGATGCTGGCGATCGAGATCGTCAGCCAGGCCGTGCCGGAGGCGAAGCCGGCGAGGACGTCGCTGGGGAAATGCACGCGCAGGAAGACGCGGCTCGCGCCGATCGAGAAGGCCAGCCCCGCGGCCGCGATCCAGGCCGGCACGTGCCAGCGCCGCGGCAGCAGCCGCACCGCCAGGTAGGCGAGCATGCCCATGGCGATCACCGCGCCTGAGCTGTGGCCACTGGGGAAGCTGAAGCCGTCCTCGGTGAGCCAGTGGGTGGGGTGGATCGGGCGGGCGCGCTCGAAGACGTGCTTCAGCGTCGGGTTGAGGGCGCCGTTGCCCAGCATCGCCAGCGCCCAGCCCAGGGCCAGCCCGCGGCGGCGCAGGACCAGCAGGGCCGCGGTGACCACCACGCCCAGCGTGATCAGCGTCTCCCGGTTGCCCACGACGGTGATCAGGTAGAAGGCGCGCAGCGCGAGCTCGGGCACGTGATCGATCATCGCGACGATGAAGGCCTCGTCGAGCTGGCCGAGCGTCGGCTCGGTGTGGAGCTCCTCCGCGATCGTGGCGAAGAGCATCGCGCCGCCGACCAGGCAGGCGAAACCCGCCGCGAAGCGCAGCAGCAGGGCGACGGGCGAGAGCGGCTCGGGCGCCGCGGCGGAAGGGCCGCGCAGGGGCAGCAGGCCGCGGGCGACCAGTCCCGCGGTGAGCATCACCAGCAGCAGGAGCGCGGCGTAGATCGCCAGTGCGTGGGCGCCGGCGAAGCGCACGGCCTGGAGAACGGTCGGATCGGGCATGGGCCGATCATCCCAGCATCCAGACGTACCGCTGCATCGAACGCCGATACAGCCATTCGAAGAGGTCGACGGCGACCGACACGTCGTTGCGCTCGTAGACGCCCAGCATGGCCACCACGTAGTCGCGCTTCTCCGCACCGGCGAAGCTCAGCGGCGCGCAATGCCCGCTGAGCAGCGGGAGGTTGGCGGCGACCCGGCCGGTGCGCTTGTTGCCGTCGGCGAAGGCCTGCAGGTAGGCGATGTGGATCCACAGGAAGAAGGCGGCTTCGACCGGGTTGCGGATGGCCGCGGCCTTGGTGGCGATCTGCTGGAGCATTTCCTCCAGGAGCACACGAGGTCCCGCCGGTTGGTAGGCCGATCCATGGATGTAGACGCTGATGTCGCGCGCCTGGCCGCAACGTTCCGCGGGCAGGAGGCCTCGCATCAGGCAGCCTTGCAGCCGCATCAGCAGGCCGGGCGTGATCCGGTGCGGATGCACGTCGAACACCATCAGCTCCAGCGCCCGGGCGTGGTTCAGGACCAGCCTGGCATCCTCGCCGTGATCGAGCGAATGGTCCTGGAGACGCTGGTCGAGCCGCAGCAGGGCGTCGGTTTCCGCCAGCGTGTATCGGCAACCCTCCAGCGCCGACGAGGACCAGCAGAACTCCGTCATGAAGTCGGTCAGGATGCTCAGCGCGCCTTCGAAATGATGGGGACCGTTCTCCCAATGCGCGGTGCGGTACAGCGAGTCCGCGAGGGCCGGGGGCAGCAGCGAATCGACGTTGGGCTCGTAGGCATCGAGGAACGCTCGCCGGTAGGACACGGCATCGCGGTAGTCGACCGGGATCTCCATGAAGTCGAACATCTGCCGGGACGGCTCGGACCAGGCGGGCGGTCGGGGGCGGGGGGCGAGATAGCTGGCGTCCGGCTCGCGCAGGACCTGGGGCGCCAGGATGGCGGGCGGGTGCGCGCCGTGAGCGGCTCCCGGCTTCCGGGCGTGGAGATTTTCGACTGGCATGGCTGGCCTCCTTCGACAGGAACGAGGCAGCGATGTTGAGAGGCCGTCGATGGCCTTCCGGCCAAAACCCGGTCCGCAGGCGCGGAAGCAACGAAGGATTTGACCGATCCGGACTCGGCGGCCGGCGCAAAGAAAAAAGCCGGACCTTGCGGTCCGGCTCAATCCTTGCAGGAGCGGACGCGGGTCAGGCGTCCGGAGGAGACTCGGTCAATACATCATCCAGCCGTTGCGGGCGACGCGGCGCAGCGAGAAGGCCAGGTCCGGGCGCTCGGCCGACTGCTCGGCGGCGGCCTGCAGCACCGCGTCGCGGGGACGGAGCTCGGCGGCGGCGTTGACGAACTCGACGACCGCATGGCCGGCGCGCAGGGCCAGGCTCACCAGGCGCTCGCCGGCCGCGCTCGCGGCGCGGACGCGGGCTGCGTCGGCAGCCATCACTTGGACATTCAGCGTGGTGGTGATCATGGCGGTTCCCTTCTTGAGGTGGTGTTGGGGGCGCTGGGCGGGTGGCCTTGCGCCATGGCCGAGATATTGCGGTTTTTACGTAGGGCACGCCAATTGCGCTTCGGAATCGGGTCATCACGGCCGGAAATGACCCGTGACGGAATTAGCATCCGGCGCATGAGCATCCCCCGCCCCGTCAACTTCCGGACGCTGGACCTGAACCTGCTGCGCGTCTTCGACGTGGTGATGGAAGAGCGTCACGTCACCCGCGCTGCGCACCGGCTGGCCATCACCCAGCCGGCGGTCAGCAACGCGCTGCGCCGGCTGCGCGAGGCGACGCATGAGGAGCTGTTCATCCCGTCCTCCACCGGCGTCGAGCCCACGCCGCATGCCCAGGCGCTGTGGCCGGTGGTGCGGCGCGCGCTCTCCAGCCTGCAGCAGGCGCTGGAGCCGCAGGTCTTCGATCCGCGCGCCGCCGGCAACACGGTCAGCTTCACGCTGGCGATGGCCGACGCCACCGCCGCCCTGGTGGTGCCGCAGCTGGCGCGGCGTTTCCTGGACGAAGGCATCCATGTCGGCCTGCGGGTGGTGCCGCTGACCACGCGCGACCCGCGCGAGCTGCTGGAGCAGGGCTGGGCCGACCTCGCGATCGGCTTCTTTCCGGACCTGACCGAGCAGCTGCTGGTCGAGGATGACAGCGCCGCCTTCCGCCGCGAGGCGCTCTACGCGAGCCGTTATGTCTGCGTCATGCGCGCCGACCATCCGCTGGCCGCGCCGGGCGCGCTCACGCTGGACGCCTACTGCGCGGCGCAGCACCTGCGAGTGAGCTTCGCGGGGCGGGCGCACGGCTTCGTCGACGACGCCCTGGCGATGATCGGCCGCAAGCGCACGGTCGCGATGACGGTCAACAGCTTCTTCACCGGCACGATGGCGGTGCAGCAGTCCGACCTGATCACGGTGCTGCCCGACAGCTTCGTGCCCGCGACGGGCTTCGCGGGGCAACTCGCCTGCCGGCATCTGCCGTTCGCGCTGCGCGGCATCGACATCAGCCAGGTCTGGCACGTCCGCGCCGAGCCCGATCCCGCCCAGCGCTGGCTGCGGCAGGTGATCGGCGAGATCTCGGACGTGATCGCCGCCGGTGCGCGGGCGCTGCCGCAGACGGCCCCACCACCGCCCGAGCCCGCGGAGCCCGCCGAGCCGGCCTGAGCGACGGGCCCTGCCCGCGCTGCGGGGCCCCGTCGGCGGGGCGCCTACCTCCGCCGTACGGGATACGTCAATTCCTGCATCCGTCCCAGAATTTGTCTCCTTGCCGGGACGGAGGGCGGCGCCTAAAGTGCGCCACTCCTCAGATGAGAGTAATTCTCATCGACAGGCTCCGGTTCCACCGTCCTCCGGGATACCAGCGAAAGAGACCCACGATGCGCTCACTGACGACCTCCTTCCGACCCGCCCGCCGCCCGACCGGGACCGCCGCGGCGCTGACCGGCCTGGCCCTCGCGACGGTGATGGTGCCGGCGGTCGCGCAAGCCGAGGCGCGACCCGGCGGCGAGTTGACGCTCTACACGACGCGCGAGGTCGCGCTGGTCCAGCCGCTGCTGTCGGCCTTCACCGCCCGCACCGGCACCCAGGTCAACACCGTGTTCGTGAAGGACGGCCTGCTGGAGCGCGTCAAGGCCGAGGGCGCGCGCTCGCCGGCCGACCTGCTGATGACGGTGGACGTGGGCAACCTGGTCGACCTCGTCGAAGGCGGCGTGACCCAGCCGCTGAAGTCGGCCGAGGTCGAGGCCGCGGTGCCCGCCCACCTGCGCGGCGCGGACGGGCAATGGACCGCGCTGTCGATGCGCGCCCGCGTGCTGTATGCCGACCAGGCGCTCAAGGCCGGCCCGATCCGCTACGAGGACCTGGCCGACCCGAAGTGGAAGGGCAAGGTCTGCACGCGCTCCGGCCAGCATCCCTACAACACCGCGCTGGTGGCGGCGATGATCGCGCACGACGGCGAGGCCAGGACCGAGCAGTGGCTGCGCGGCCTGAAGGCCAACCTCGGCCGCAAGCCGACCGGCGGCGACCGCGACGTGGCGCGCGACATCCTGGGCGGCATCTGCGACGTGGGCCTGGCCAACTCCTATTACGTGGGCCAGATGAAGTCGTCCAAGCCGGGCAGCGACGCCCGCAAGTGGGGCGACGGCATCCAGGTGCTGAAGCCGACCTTCGCCGCCAAGGGGGCCGGCACGCACGTGAACATCAGCGGCGCCGCAGTCGCCAGGCATGCGCCCAACCCGGCGGCCGCGCGGGCGCTGCTGGCCTTCCTGGTGTCCGAGCCGGCGCAGCAGCTCTACGCGCAGACCAACTACGAATACCCGGTGCGCGCCGGCGTCGCGCTGGATCCGCTGATCCAGTCGGCGATCGGCCCGGTCAAGGCGGACACCCTGCCGCTCACCGAGATCGCCCGTCATCGCAAGCAGGCCAGCCTGCTGATCGACAAGGTCGCCTTCGACCAGTGACGGCGTGAGGACGGTGCTCGGCCGGCCGCGCGCGGTCGGTCCGCTCTGGCACGCGACGGCCACCGCGATCGCGCTGGCGGTGCTGGCGCCGCTGGTCGCGCTCGCCTGGACGGCGCTGGGCGCCGGGACCGCGCACTGGGGGCACCTCGTCGCGCATGTGCTGCCGCTCGCGGCGGCGCAGACGGCGACCCTGCTGGCCGGGGTGGGGCTGTTGACGGCGCTCGTGGGCACCGGCAGCGCCTGGCTGGTGACGCGCACTGACTTCCCTGGCCGTGCCGTCCTGCAATGGGCGCTGCTGTTGCCGCTGACGGTGCCGACTTACATCGCGGCCTACAGCTATGTCGACCTGCTGCATCCGATCGGCCCCTTCCAGAGCGCCGTGCGGGCGCTGCTGGGCTTCGAGTCGCCGCGCCAGTTCCGCCTGCCCGATGCGCGCTCGATGACGGGCGCGGTGCTGGTGTTGTCCGCCGTCCTCTATCCCTACGTCTACCTGAGCATGCGCGCCATGTTCGCGACCCAGCCCGCCCGGCTGATGGAGGTGGCGCGCCTGCTCGGCGAGGGGCCGTGGGGCGCGTTCCGGCGCGTCGCGCTGCCGATGGCGCGGCCGGCGCTGGCGGTCGGCGTCGGGCTGGTGCTGCTGGAGGTGCTGAACGACGTGGGCGCGTCGGAGTTCCTCGGCGTGACCACGCTGACCACCACGGTCTACACGACCTGGATCACGCGCTCGGACCTGGGCGCGGCGGCGCAGATCGCCTGCGCGATGCTGGCGATGGTGGCCCTGCTGGTCTGGCTGGAACGCCAGGGCCGGCGGCGGCGTCGCGCCGGCACGGTCCACGCGATGCGGCCCGCGCAGCGGCGCCGGCTGCGCGGCCTGCGGGCGGGACTCGCGACGGCGGCGGCGGCGTTGCCCGTGCTGATCGGCTTCGTGCTGCCGGCCGGCCATCTGACGGTGCTGGCCTGGCAGCGCGCCGCCGAAGGGCACGGCCTGTCCGCCCAGGTGCTGGCGGGCGCGAGGCACTCGGCGGGCCTGGCGCTCGGCGTGACCGCGATCGCGGTGGCGGCCGGATTGATCGTCGCCTGGGCCTCGCGTCCGACCGGCGGGGCGGGGCGTCGTCGCGCCTGGTGGCTAGGCAGCGCGGCGCTGGGCTACGGCATCCCGGGCACGGTGCTGGCGATCGGGCTGCTGCCGCCGGCGCTGGCGGTGGACGGCTGGATCGCCGGCGCGCTGGGTTGGCCCGGCCTGCCGCTGATGGGCCTGGGCGCGGTGCTGGTCCTGGCCTGCGTGCTGCGTTTCCTGGCGCTGCCCATCGGTGGCGTCGAGGCCGGCCTGGCGCGGCTGCCGGCGCCGCTGGAGCAGGTCGCGCGCAGCCTCGGCGAATCGCCCTGGGGCACGCTGCGACGCGTCCACCTGCCGCTGCTCAGGCCGGCGCTGTCCGCCAGCGCGCTGCTGGTGTTCATCGACGTGATGAAGGAACTGCCGGCCTCGCTGCTGCTGCGGCCGGCCAACTTCGAGACGCTGCCGACGCTGCTATACGCCGAGGCCGCGCGCGGCAGCTACGAGCACGGCGCGCTCGCGGCGCTGCTGATCGTGGCGGTGGGGCTGCCGGCGGTGCTGCTGCTGAGCCGCGAGCCCGCGCCCGCGTCGCCCGCGGACGACGCGTCCCCCGCATTCATGCCGATGAAGGAGGCGACATGAGCACCCTGGCCCTCGAGGACCTCCAGGTCCGGTATCCCGGCGCGGCCACGCCAGTCCTGCGCGGCCTGTCGCTGGTCCAGCCGCTGGGGACCATCGCCTGCCTGCTGGGTCCGTCGGGCTGCGGCAAGAGCACGGCGCTGCGCGCGATCGCCGGCTTCGAGCCGCTGGAAGCGGGCCGCATCGTGTTGGCGGGGCAGGTCTTGTCCAGCCCGGGGCGGCATGTCGAGCCCGAGCGGCGCGGCGTCGGCCTGCTCTTCCAGGAGATCGCGCTGTTTCCGCACCTGGACGCGGCGGCGAACGTGGGATTCGGCCTGCGACGCCGGCCGCGCGCCGAGCGCGACCAGCGCGTGCGCGAACTGCTGGCGATGGTGCGCCTGGAGTCGCTGGGCGCGCGCATGCCGCATGAGCTGTCCGGTGGCCAGCAGCAGCGGATCGCGCTGGCCCGGGCGCTGGCGCCATCGCCGCGGCTGCTGCTGCTCGACGAGCCCTTCTCCAGCCTGGACGCGACCACCCGCGACCGCCTGGCCGGCGAGGTGCGCGATATCCTGCGCGCCGCCGGCCAGACCGCGTTGATGGTCACCCATGACCCCGACGAGGCCGAGACGATCGGCGACTGGATCGGCGTGATGGACGGCGGGCGCCTGGTCGAATGGCGGCCGACCCGCGCGGCGGCGGTCCAATAGCGCAAAGCTGCGATTGCGGAAATCGCGCGGTCGCGCAGCATCACGGACTCCCTCATCACGGAGCACCCGATGCGACGCGGACTCACCGGCACCTATGAATATTCGATCGCGGGCGGCGAAACATGCCAGGCCTTCGTGCCGCTGCCCTTGCCGCCGCAGCCTGCGCTGAGCCTCGACGCCGACCTGCAGGAGCGGCTCAATGCCGCCCACCTGGCCCTGGGTCGGCTGGATGGACTTTCGCTGTTGATGCCGGAGACCTCGGTGCTGCTCTACAGCTACGTACGCAAGGAGGCGGTGATGTCCTCCCGCATCGAGGGCACGCAGTCGTCGCTCGCCGACCTCTTGATCTACGAGGCGGACGGCGCGCCCGGCTCGCCGCTGGACGACGTGCGGGAGGTGTCCTGCTACGTCGCGGCGCTGGAGCATGGCCGGGACCGCATGCGGCAGGGGATGCCGCTGTGCACGCGCCTGATGAACGACATGCACCGGCGGCTGATGACCCAGGGCCGGGGGCGTGGCAAGGCGCCCGGGGAACTGCGGCGCACGCAGAACTGGATCGGCGGTGCGTCCGCGGCGTCGGCCTCCTTCGTGCCGCCGCCGCCCCATCGGCTCGAGCACTGCCTGTCCGACCTGGAGAGGTTCATCAACGACCAGCCGGAGCGGCATCCCTCGCTGGTCAAGGCCGCGATGGCCCACCTGCAGTTCGAGACCATCCATCCCTACCTGGACGGCAACGGCCGGCTGGGCCGGCTGCTGATCCCGCTGATCCTGGTGAGCGAAGGCGTGCTGCGCGAGCCCTTGCTCTACCTGTCGCTCTACTTCAAGTCGTGCAGGAACGACTACTACGACCTGCTCCAGGCGGTGCGCGAGCACGGCGACTGGGAGTCCTGGCTGTCCTTCTTCGCGACCGCGGTGCAGGTGGCGGCGATGCAGGCGGTGGAGATGACCCTGGCGATCACCCGGCTCTTCACGGTGGATGGGGCGCGGATCCGCCGGGAGGCGCGGGCCGACGAGGACGCGCTGCGCTTGCATCACGCGCTGTTCAGCCGGCCCGTGGCACGCCGGGTCGACATCACCGCCTTCAACGGCCAGGACGCGGCCGCGATCGATCGGGGCGCGCGGGTGCTGACCGGCCTGGGCCTGCTGCGCACCGTCTTCGGCACGGCTGGCGAGCCGATCTATGTCTACACCGCCTACCTCGACCTGCTGAACCGCGAAGCCCCATGAGCTTCGAGCTGTCGTGCTTTCGCGATCCCGCGCGCCGCCCCCTCGGTTTCTCTTGATGCCGCCTTGATGCCATCCGGGCTACGCTCGCCGCAAGCAAGAACGAGTGAGACGCCCCATGCTCATCAACTGTGTCGCCTACCGCGACGGCCGCCGGCTGGCCGATATCCAGCCCGAAGAGATCAGCGACTACGTGAAGCTGCCCGACTGCTTCGTCTGGGTCGCGTTGCGCGATGCCTCCACCGAGGAGGTCCTCGCGATGAAGGAGGAGTTCGACCTGCACGAGCTCGCCGTCGAGGACGCGTTGCACGGGCAGCAGCGGCCCAAGGTCGAGGAGTACGGCGACACCCTGTTCGCCGTCATGCAGACGGTGCAGTTCACGCCGACCGACGAGCTCTGCACCGGCGAGGTGTCCATCTTCGCGGGCAGCAACTTCGTGCTGTCGATCCGCAACCGCGTCGCGCAGAGCCTGCTGGGCGTGCGGGCCCGCGCGGAGAAGGAGCCGCACATGCTCAAGCGCGGCCCCGGCTTCGTGATGTACGCGATCATGGACGCGGTGGTGGACCGCTACTTCCCCGTCATCGAGGCGCTGGAGGCGGAGCTCGACGCGATCGAGGCGCAGATCTTCGAGCCCGGCGTCACCCGCGAGAACGTCCGCCGCGTGTATGAGCTCAAGCAGCGCATCACCACCGTCAAGCATGCGGTGTCGCCGCTGCTGGACGCGGTGGGCAAGCTGGTGCGCGGCCGGGTGCCGCCGATCTGCGAGGACACGCGCGAGTACTTCCGCGATGTCTACGACCACCTCGAGCGCATGCAGTCCGCGCTGGACTCCCTGCGCGATACCGCGACGACGGCGATCCAGGTCCATCTGTCGATGGCCACGATCGAGGAGTCCGAGGTCACCAAGCGCCTCGCGGCCTGGGCCGGCATCTTCGCCGCGGCAACCGCCTTCGCCGGCATCTGGGGCATGAATTTCGAGGTCATGCCGGAGCTCAAGTGGCGCTGGGGTTATCCGGCGGCGCTCGGCGTCATCGCCGCGACCTGCGGCGTGCTCTTCTGGCGATTCCGCAAGGCGGGGTGGCTGTAGGCCAGCAGTCAGACGAGCGCCGCGATCGCCTGTCCCATCTCGGTCGTGCTGGCCTCGCCGCCGAGATCGCGGGTGCGCGGCCCCGACGCCAGCGTCCGCTCGATCGCCGCGAGGATCGCGTCATGCGCCTGATGCTCGCCCAGGAACTGCAGCATCAGCGCCCCCGACCAGATCATCGCCACCGGATTGGCGATGTTCCTGCCGTAGATGTCGGGCGCCGAGCCATGCACCGGCTCGAACAGCGAGGGGAAGTTCCGCTCCGGATTCAGGTTGGCCGACGGCGCCAGGCCGATCGTGCCGGTGGTCGCGGGCCCGAGGTCCGACAGGATGTCGCCGAACAGGTTGGACGCCACCACCACGTCGAAGCGCCCCGGCTGCAGCACGAAACGCGCCGACAGGATGTCGATGTGCTGCTTGTCCACCGTCACCGACGGATAACCCGCACCGACCGCGTCCGCGCGCCCGTCCCACCACGGCATTGAGATCGCGATCCCATTGCTCTTGGTCGCCACCGTCAGGTGCTTGCGCGCACGCGCCTGCGCCAGCTCGAACGCGTACTTCAGCACCCGGTCCGCGCCGAAGCGCGAATAGACCGACTCCTGGATCACGATCTCCCGGTCCGTGCCGGCGTACATCACGCCGCCGAGGTTGGTGTACTCGCCCTCGGTGTTCTCGCGCACGACCAGGTAATCGATCTCGCCCGGCTTGCGGTTGGCCAGCGGGCAGGGCACGCCCTCGAAGAGCCGCACCGGCCGCAGGTTGATGTACTGGTCGAACTCGCGGCGGAACTTCAGCAGCGAGCCCCACAGCGACACATGGTCCGGCACGGTCGCCGGCCAGCCCACCGCGCCGAAGAAGATCGCATCCTGGCCTTGCAGCCGCGCCTTCCAGTCGTCCGGCATCATCTGGCCGGTCTGCTGGTAGTAGTCGCAGCTGGCCCACTCGATGGGGGTGAACTCGAAGCGGATGCCGAAGCGCCGGGCGGCCGCTTCCAGCACGCGCAGGCCCTCGGGCATCACTTCCTTGCCGATGCCGTCGCCGGGAATGACGGCGATCCTGTACGTCTTGCTCATGGTCGTGCTTTCGGTCTTGAAATCAACGGAGGTCGGAAGAGCGGACCGGGTGCGCCGGGCCGCCGCGAGGGGCGACCGATCAGCGCGGGCGATCCGCCGTCGTGATCAGTACGGCGAGCCGGTCGGCGCCGGTTGCGGCGGCGAGAGCTCGAAGTCTGCCGCAAGGCGCCGCGTGGCCTGTGCGAGCAGCGTGACGTCGATGCCCACCGCGACGAAGCTCGCGCCCAGCGACAGGTAGTGCCGCGCGAGCGCCGCGTCACCGGTCAGCGTGCCGGCCGCCTTGCCGCTGGCGACGATGGTGCGCACCGCCGCGTCGATGGCCGCCTGCACCTCCGGATGCGTCGGGTTGCCGCGATGACCCATTGAGGCCGCCAGGTCCGCCGGCCCGATGAACACGCCGTCGACGCCATCCACCGCGCAGATCGATGCGAGGTTGCGCAGCGCGGTGACCGTCTCGGCCTGCACCAGCACGCAGGTCTCGCCGTCGGCCTCGTCGAGGTAGTGCCGACGCAGGCCCCAGCGCGACGCGCGCGCCACCGCCGCGCCGACGCCGCGCACGCCGTGCGGCGGATAACGCGTCGCGGCCACCACCGCGGCCGCCTGCTCGGCGGTGTCGATCATCGGCACCAGCAGCGTCTGCACGCCGATGTCCAGCAGCTTCTTGATGCCGTCCTTGTCCGCGTTGACCGCGCGCACCACCGGATGCGACGGATACGGCGCCACCGCCTGCAGCTGCTGCAGCGTGCTGGTCAGCTCATTGGGCGCGTGCTCGCCGTCGATCAGCAGCCACTGGAAGCCGGCCGTCGCGCAGACCTCGGCGCTGTAGGCCTGCGCCATCGAGAGCCACAGGCCGATCTGCGGCCGGCGCGCGGCCAGGGCCTGCTTGAAGGTGTTGGCGAAATGCATGGCGCTCATGACAGGCCTCCCTGGCAAACGTACTTGATGTGCAGGTAGTCGTCGAGCCCGTGCGTGGAGCCCTCGCGCCCATAGCCGGATTCCTTGACGCCGCCGAAGGGCGCCGCCTCGGCGGCGATCGCGCCTTCGTTCAGGCCGACGATGCCGCTCTCCAGCGCGTCGGCGACGCGCCAGGCGCGGGCGATATCGCGCGTGTAGAAGTAGGCGGCCAGGCCGAAGGGCGTGTCGTTGGCGGCGGCGATGACTTCGTCCTCGCGCTCGAATCGGAACACCGGCACCACCGGCCCGAAGGTCTCCTCCTGCCACAGCAGCATGTCGGTCGTCGCGCCGGTCAGCACGGTGGGCGCGAAGTAGTTCGGGCCGGCGGCGACCTCGTCGCGCAGGCGGCGGCCACCGGCGACCGCGGTCGCGCCGCGCGCCAGCGCGTCCCGCACGTGGCGCTCGATCTTCTCGACCGCGCGGGCGTTGATCATCGGACCGATCTGCGAGTCGGCACGGCTGGCCGGCCCGACCCGCAGCGCGCTCACCCGCGCCGCGAGCCGCTCGACGAACCGATCATGGATGCCCGCCTGCGCGAACACACGGTTGGGGCACACGCAGGTCTGGCCGCCATTGCGGAACTTGGCCGCCATCAAGCCCTCGACGGCCGCGTCGACATCGGCATCGTCGAAGACGATGAAGGGCGCATTGCCGCCGAGTTCCAGCGAGAGCTTCTTCAGCGTGCCGGCCGATTCGCGCGCCAGGTGCTTGCCCACCGGCGTCGAGCCGGTGAAGGTGATCTTGCGCACGCGATCATCGGCGAGCCAGACGTCCACGACCTCCGGCGTGCGCTCGCGCGACGCGCAGACGATGTTGAGCACGCCCGGCGGCAGGCCGGCCTCGACGGCCAGCTCGACCAGCGCCAGCGAGGTCAGCGGCGTGTCCTCGGCCGGCTTGGCCACGACGGTGCAGCCGGCGGCCAGCGCCGGCGCGATCTTGCGGGCGATCATCGCGGCCGGGAAATTCCACGGCGTGATCGCGGCGACGACGCCGACCGGCTCGCGCAGCGCCAGCATCCGGCGGCCCGCCACCGGCGCGGGAATGACCTCGCCGTTGGCGCGCGTGGCTTCCTCGGCGAACCACTCGACGTAGCTGGCCGCGTAGGCGACCTCGGCGCGACCTTCGGCCAGCGGCTTGCCTTGCTCCTGCGAGATCAGCGCGCCCAGGCGCTCCTGGTCGCGCAGGAGGAGGTCGTTCCAGCGCTTGAGCAAGGCGGCGCGCTGCTTGGCCGGCACCGCGCGCCAGCCGGCGAAGGCGGCGTGCGCGGCATCGACCGCGGCGCGCGCGTCCTCGGCGCGGCTGTCGGGCACCTCGGCGATGCGGCCGTCGTCGGCGGGATCGACGACCGGGAAACGGTCGCCGGCGGCCGCGTCGCACCAGCGACCGGCAATGTGGTTCTGCGTCTGCATGAAGGGACCTGGAGGGAAGCGAAGTCAGGACGCGGCCGGCGCCGCGGCGTGGGCGGCGGTCGCGATGGCGCGGGAAGCGGGCGGGCCGGCCATCAACTGACGATGCCCAGGTGCCAGGGCACGAACTCGTGGTCGCCCAGGCCCAGCAGCTCGCTCTTGGTCGGCTCGCCGGAGGCGGCGCGCAGGATGTGCTCGAAGATCTGCCGGCCCATCTCCTCGATGCTCAAGGTGCCGTCGATGACCTGGCCGCAGTTGATGTCCATGTCCTCCTCGAGGCGCGTGAACATCGGCGTGTTGCTGGCCAGCTTGATCGTCGGCGCCGGCTTGGAGCCGAACATCGAGCCGCGCCCGGTGGTGAAGCAGATCAGGTTGGCGCCGCTGGCGATCTGGCCGGTGACCGCGACCGGGTCGTAGCCCGGCGAGTCCATGAACACGAAGCCGTGCTCGTCGATCGGCTCCGCGTATTCGTAGACCTGCCGCAGCGGCGTGGTGCCGCCCTTCATCGCGGAGCCCAGCGACTTCTCGAAGATGTTGGCCAGCCCGCCGGCCTGGTTGCCGGGGCCGACGACGCCGTTGAACTGCCCGTTGTGGCCGCGGGTGTAGTCCTCCCACCAGGCCAGCCGGTCCAGCAGCTTCTGGCCGACCTCGGGGCTGACCGCGCGGCGGGTGAGCATGTATTCGACGCCGTGGATCTCCGGTGTCTCCGACAGGATCGCGGTGCCGCCGTGGCGCACCAGCAGGTCCATGGCCGCGCCCAGCGCCGGATTCGCGCCGATGCCGGAGAAGCCGTCCGAGCCGCCGCATTCCAGCCCGATCTTCAGATGCGCGGCGCTGACCGACTGGCGCTCAACGCGATTGGCGATCGGCAGCATCGCCTCGACGGCGCGGATGCCGGCCTCGATCGTGGCGCGCGTGCCGCCGGTCTCCTGCATCACCAGCGTGCGCAGCGTCTCGCCGGCCACCAGGTGCTGCGACTCCATCAGGCCGGCGACCTGGTTGCGCTCGCAGCCCAGGCCGACGATCAGCGCGCCGCCGAGGTTGGGGTGGCGCACGTAGCCGGCGATCGTGCGACGCAGCAGGTCGAAGTGGGGGCTGGGCGAGGACATGCCGCAGCCGGTGGTCTGCGCGAAGGCGACGACGCCGTCGACGTTGGGATAGTCCTTCAGCCGCTCGGGCGTGAAGTGCTCGGCGATGCGGTTGATTGCCGTCGACGAGCAGTTGACCGACGCGAGGATCCCAATGAAGTTGCGCGTCGCGACGCGGCCGTCGGCCCGCACGATGCCCAGGAAGGTCGCGCGTTCCGCCTCGGGCAGGTAGTCGACCGGTTTCACGTCCGCGCCGAAGGCGGGATCGCGGTGGAACTCGACCAGCGCGATGTTGTGCGCGTGGACGTAGTCGCCAGCCTCGATGTCGCGCGCGGCCACGCCGATCACCGCGTTGTACTTGCGGATCGGCTCGCCCGCGGCGATGCGGCGCGCGGCGATCTTGTGGCCGGCCGGCACCTGCGCCTTCAGGCGCAGGCCGAATTCCGGCAGCACCTGGCCCAGCGCCAGCGCCTGCCGGGCGATCAGCACGTTGTCGTCGGCATGCAGGCGCAGCAGCGGCGAAGCCGTCGCGAGCGCGGCCGCACCGGCGGCGGGGGCGGTGAAGGCGTCGCTCACGCTCAGCCCTTGGCCAGCAGCTCGCGCAGCTTCAGCCGCTCGATCAGCTGCGTGTCCTTGCGGTAGGTGGCCTGGATGTACTTCTCGTAGTCGGGTTGGTCCAGGTACATCACCGGCGCATCGATGCGGTCGCAGACGGCGATGAACTCGGGGTCCGCGGTCGCTTTGCGGAAGGCGTCGCGCAGCCGGGCGACGATCGCCGGGTCCATGCCCTTGGGCGCGCCGATGCCGTTGGGCGCGTCGACGACCAGGTCGTAGCCGGATTCCTTCAGCGTCGGCACGGCCGGGAAGTCCTTGGTGCGGGTCTCGCCCCAGGTGACGAGCAGGCGCAGCTTGCCGGACTTGACGTGCGGCGCCCACGAGCTGGAGTCCGCCACCGCGTCCACCTGGCCGCCGAGCAGGTCCTGCAGCGCCGGTGCGCCGCCCTTGTAGGGGATGTGGTTGAGCTGGATGCCGGCGAGCAGGTTGAACTCCTCCATGCCGACATGGGTGGCGCCGCCGATGCCGGCGCTGCCGTAACTGATCAGGCCGGGCTTGGCCTTCGCGGCGGCGACGAACTCGGCCAGCGTCTTCCACGGCGAGTCGGCGCGCACCGCCAGGCCGAAGGTCTGGCCGTTGACGCGGGCGAGGTAGGTCAGGTCCTTGAGCGGATCCAGCTGCACCGTGCGCAGCTGCGCGAAGCGGGTCACCGAGATCGGCACCTGGCCGATCGTGTAGCCGTCGGGTTTGGCCGTGGACAGCACCTTGGTGCCGAGCATGCCGGACGCGCCGGCGCGGTTCTCGATGATGACGGTCTGTCCCAGCACCTTGGCCGCGGCCTGGCACAGCGCGCGCATCGTCACGTCGGCGGTGCCGCCGGCGGGCCAGGGGCAGATGAAGGTGATGGCGCGTTCGGAAGGGTAGGCAGCGGCGCGCGCGACGCGCGGCAGCGACAGGGCGCTGGCGCCGAGGCCGGCGGCGCCGGCAAGCAGGACGCGGCGGCGGTCCATGCGGAAGGTCATCGTTGTCTCCTGGCTCGGGATCGAGGTCTGGCTCGGCATCGAAGGCGGGGCCTGTCGCGCCATTTCGCGTCGTTTCGCGTCGTGTCGCGTCGTGTCGCGTCGTGTCGCGTCGTGTCGCGTGGGCTCTTTGCGTCGCATTGTGGGCATCCGGTCCATGCGGCTCAATTGAAGAACTGGACAGGCTTCATGCCGGAAACGGCATGAAGCCTAAGATGCGCGCCCATGAGCCAGATCGACCGCGTGCTGCGTTCCAACCTGAAGCTGCGCCACCTGCAGATGCTGGTGGCGCTCGACCAGTTCCGCCACCTGGGCCGCGCGGCGGAGTTCCTGTCGCAGACGCAGCCGGCGGTGTCGAAGTCGCTGGCGGAGGTCGAGCGCATGTTCGGCCTGGCGCTGTTCACCCGCTCCACGCGCGGCACCGAGCCGACGCCATTCGGCGAGGCGGTGGTGCGCTTCGCGCGTTCGGTGCTGTCGGACTACGCCCGCACCCGCGACGAGATCGCCGCCGTGGCCAGCGGCGCGGCGGGACGCGTCAGCGTCGGCGCGATGGTGGTGGCGATGCCGGGCCTGGTGGCCGGCGCGGTGGAGCGGCTCAAGCGCCACTCGTCGCTGACGACGGTGCACCTGGAGGAGGGCGACCTGACGCGGCTGCTGCCGCGCCTGCGGGTGGGCGAGCTGGACGTGATCGTCGCGCGGCTGGAGCCCGGCTACGCCGCGCCGGACCTGGCGACCGAGCCGCTGATGGAGGAGGCGATGCGCATCGTCGTGCGGCCCGACCATCCGCTGGTCGGCGGCCGCAGGCGGCGCGAGCCGCCCTGGGCCGAGCTCGCGCGGATGCCGTGGGTGATGCCGCCGCCGTGGGCCTCCTCGCGGATCAAGCTGAACCAGCTGTTCTACGCGCAGCGGCTGGATCCGCCGAGCGACATCATCGAGAGCGCGTCCTTCCTGGTGACGCTGACCTTCCTGCGCCAGCGCGGCGCGGCCGCCTTCGTCGCCGACAACGTGGCGCGTTACCTGGCGCGCGAGGGGCTGGCGAAGGCGCTGCCCATCGACGTGCCGATCGAGTTGCCGCCGGTGGGCCTGCTGACGCTGCGCAACCGGCGCGCGACGCCGGCGGCCGAGCAATTCATGGCCTGCTGCCGGGAGGTCGCGGCGGCTCAGCCGCCCAGGGCGGCGTCGCGGAAGCTGTCCAGGGCCAGCTCGTAGTTCATCTCGCCGAGCAGCGCGACCAGGCGGTCGCGGTCCGCGTTCCAGCTGTCGACGACATGGCGCCAGGCCGGCGCGAGCGAGCGCGGCTCGGCCTCGTCGTCCGGGATCTCCGCTTCGATCGAGGCCGGCGGCAGGTCCGAGGGCAGCATCAGCCGGGAGGCCGCGACCGGCCGGTCGGCATCCTCGTCATAACGCGGGTCGCCGGCGCCCGCATCGATGCCGGGGTCGATGCGCCAGCGGCCGTCGGCCTGCACGGTGATCCTCGGGCGCAGCCAGGGCTCGTGGGCGCGCGGGTTCAGCAGGTGGCAGCTGCGATGGCGGGCGTCCACCACCAGCAGGCTCAGCACCGACCCACGGCCGTTGGCCAGTTCCTCGACATAGTCGGGATGCTCCGGCGGGCCGTCGACGTCCAGCACGAAGTAGCGGTCGTCCAGCCATTCCCCGGAGCCCGCGATCGAGCAGCCGAAGGTCAGCTCCTGCGGGTAGGGCAGCAGGCGGCCGTCCAGCCACAGCGCGGCGCCATAGGGCGCTTCGAAGACGGCGCCGTCCTGCGGGAACTCGGGCAGGCGGCCGTCCTCCCACCAGACGACGGCGCGGTGCAGGCGCCCCGGCGCGTCGGCGATGCGGAAGCCGGCGCTGCGCCATTCGGGCCAGGAGCTCCAGACGCGGGACTCGACGCGCTCGTCCAGCCCCATCGCGCGCAGGTCGCGGCTGCTGGCGTGCTGCAACAGATGCTGTGCGAAGTGCCGCCACATCGCCGGGCCGAGCGCGCGCGCGATGGGCTCGGCGTCGCGCAGCCAGTCCAGCAGCAGCGGCACGATCGGCGCCTGGCGCGACCAGAGCGCGTGCGCCGCCACCGACTGCGCCCAGCGCCGCTCCAAGGCCCGCAGGCCGCGGGCGTCGGGGGCTGCGGCCGGTGGCGGCGCGGGGGGGGAGGAGGAGTCGGCGGGCTCCCTGGAGCCGGCCGGAAGATCGGGGAGCCCCACCAGCGAGGGCGGGACGGGGGAGGGCGGCAGGTGGTACAGCGGCATCAGGTCAGGCGCACCGGGGTGGAGAAGCGGTGTCGCGAGCGCTGGTGGGCAGGTGGGATTCCTGGGGCAGGGGACGCCCGTCGCCATCGTGGGGGACGCCTGTCGGGCGACGCGGGGGCGGGTCTTGCCCAGGCGCCGCACCATCGGAAAAAGCTGCCGTCGGGGCGTCGGCCGTCCCGTTCAGTCGGAAGCGCTCAGCGCCGCCGGCGCCACCACAGCCAGATCCCGGTGACCCCCATGCCGAAAAGCACGAGCCCGAGCACGCCGGTGATCGCCCGGTGCGCCACGCCGAACAACTCGCCCGCGTGCAGCGGATAGATCCACGCGGTGGAGCGGCCGGCGAGATCGAGCTCATCCCAGCGCTGGCGCGCCAGCACATGGCCGTCGACCGGATGGGCCCAGACCGAGGACAGCCCGTTGGGATGCGGGTCGCCGGGCAGCTTGAAGCGGATGCGGACCGGGCGCGTGTCCGCGGCGCCGAGCTGCACGAAGCCGACCCGGCCGTCCGGCCAGGCTGCCTGCGCCTCGGCCACGATGGCGTCGAGCGGGCGGCGCTCGCCGTGGTCCTTGCCGACCTGGGGCGGCTTGGGCGCCGCCTCGCCGACCAGCGCATTGAGCCAGCCGCCGATCGGCCGCCAGGCCATCCATGCCCCGCTGGCGACGGTCACCGCGAGCAGCAGGCCCAGCACCGCGCCGCCGAAGCGGTGCAGGTCGAAGAGGCCGCGGGTGGTGCCCTTGTCGAGTTTGAGCCCGAAGGCGTGGCGCCACTGCGCCGCCGTTGTCGGCCACCACAGGACCAGCCCGGTGACCAGCAGCGCAAGGTAGGCCAGCGCGGTGAACGCGAGCACCGCCTTGCCGGTGTCCCCCAGCAGCAGCGCGCTGTGCAGTTCGAACACCAGGTTCGCGAGTCCCTCGGCCTCGCCGCGACGGCCGAGCTCGGCCACGGTGACCGGGTCCAGGTAGAGCGTGCCTTCCCAGGCGGGGCCGCGCACCATCACGCGCAGCGATTCGCCAAGCTCACGCGGCGGCCGGATCGTCATCGTCGACTTCGGGCCGAATTCTTCGGCGACGCGACGGCGCAGCGTTTCCAGCGGCGTGGCCGACGCCTGCGTGACGGGCCCGACGGGCGCGGAGCCGGACGCTGTGGCGGCGGCCACCGGCGCGCGGAAGAGCTCGGGATGCATCGCCTCGTCCAGCGGGCGCAGCACCGTCATCAGCGCGCCCAGCAGCGCCGCCGCGGTGAGCAGCAGGCCGAGCGTCAGCCCGGTCCAGCGGTGCAGCCAGATCCAGACGCGGCGGGCGGTCATCAGCGCCATGGCGTGCTCGCTCCCGGGCCGGCGGTCAGAAGTCGACCTTGGCGGTGAGGCGCAGCGTGCGCGGGGCGCCGACGCCCAGCAGGCCGTTGCCGGCGGTGCTCCAGTAATTCTTGTTGGTCGCGTTGTCGAGGTTGGCCTGCAGGTTGACCGCCTTGTCGAAGATCCGCGTCTGGTAGCGCGCGCCCAGCGACAGCGTCTGGTAACCGTCGACCCAGGCCTGGTTGCTGTTGTTCACCGCACGCTTGCCGACGTGATAGACCCCCGCGTTCAGCGCCAGGCCCGGCACCATCGGCAGCCGGTACTCGCCGAACACGCCCAGCGTGTTCTTCGGCGTGTTCTCCGGCGTCTTGCCCAGCTCCAGCGGGTTGCCGGTGCCGACCTTGGTGATCTCCGCGTCCAGCACCACCCCGGAGACCACCAGCGCGAAGTCGCGGCCGATCTCACCGCTGGCGGAGAACTCCAGGCCGCGATAGCGGGTCTCGCCGCCGACCTGGTAGATGCGGTTGATCGTCGTGGCGAGCGGGCGGTCGGTCTGGAACAGCGCCGTCTGCAGCAGCACCGCGCCCAGGCGGGCCTTCACGCCGAGTTCGTGCTGACGGCTCACCGCCGGCGGCAGTACCTGGCCGAAGTTGTCGGTGTTCAGCGGCGCGGTGCCGGTCTCTTCCAGGCCGCGCAGCGCGCTGGCGTAGACGCTCAGGTCCTTCAGCGGCTTCCACATCACCGAGACGTTGGGCGTCACCTTGTCGGCGCGGTAGGTCGGCACCGGCGACGAGGGATTGCTCGCCTCGCTGCGGTACACCGTCTTGCGCAGTCCCGCCAGCAGCTGCCACTGCTCGCCGACGCTCATCCGGTCGAAGACGTAGAGGCCGCGGTCGTTGACCTCGGACGGGAAGCCGGTCTGCGTCAGCGTCGGGCTGACCGGCGCGATGTCGACCGGGTCGTACAGGTTCTGCGCCGCGCGCGCCGTCCCGTTGAACCAGCCGGCCGAGGCGCGCCGGTTGTAGGTGGCGCCGATCGTCAGTTCGTGGCCGATGCCGGCCGTGTCGAAGCGGCCGATCGCCTCGACGCGGTGGTTGGTGTTGGTGTACTCCTGGCCCTTGAGCACCGAGATGTTGGCGGTGCCGGCGCCGGTCTGCGCGTTGTAGTTGGTCAGCGTCGTGTAGTTGCGGTCGCGCTGGGTGTTGGCGCGGCCGGACTCGACGCTCAGCACCCAGTCGTCGCTGAGCGCGAAGTCGCCGCGCACCAGGACGTTGGTCGCCTCGGCGTCGTAGCGGGCCCATTCGGGCGCGATGTTGGTGGTGTTGTCCGGCACGCGCGGCAGCGTGATCACGCCGTTGACCGCGGCCGGCAGCGTGATCGCGCCCTGCTCGCTGACGTTCTTGCGGTAATGCTCGACGTCCACCTTCAGGTTGGCCCACGAGGTCGCACGCCAGTCGTAGGCGACGGACACCAGGTCGCGGTGGCCCTCGTAGCGGTCGATGCCGGTGGCTTCCTTGCTGGTGACGGCGTTCAGGCGCAGGCCCATGCTGTCGTCGGCGCCGAAGCGGCGGCCGATGTCGACGTGGGCCTTCATGCCGCCGTGGTCGTTGAAGGTGGTCGTCAGCGAGGTGACCGGCGTCGGGCCGGCCCGCTTGGTCACGAAGTTGACGATGCCCGAGGGCGGCACCATGCCGTAGTACATCGACGACGCGCCCTTCAGCACCTCCACCTGCTCCTTGTTCTCGAGCGGGATGTCGATCAGGTTGACGATGGGCAGGTTGCCGTTGAGGCGGTAGTTGCCGCGGTTCTCGACGACGATGCCGCGGATCGACAGGTTGTCGTAGGTCGAGCCGCTGACCTGCGAGCGGGTCACGCCGGCGGTGTTCTTCAACGCGTCGTACAGGCCCTGCGCGGCCTGCGCGTCGAGCAGGTCGCGCGACATCACGCTGTTGGTCAGCGGCACGTCCAGCGGGTCCTGGTCGCGGAAGGCGCCGACCCGCACCGTCGTCGGCGCGAAGGTCTTCTTGCGCACGCCGTTGACCGTGACCTCGTCCAGCAGCTTGGCCGGCGCCGGGCCGTCGGCGGCGGGGCGGGGGGCGGGCGCTGTCGCGTCCGTCGTCGGCCCGTCGGATGGCGCTGCGGATTGCGCGGCCGCCGCCAGCGGGGCCAGCAGCGCGAGGACGGAGAGGGAAATCAGGGACCGGCGCGGCGAGGCGCCGCGGGACGCGGTGGACGACATGGACGTGGACCGGGGGGACCGGAGATCAGGGATTCGGAGGCGGGCCGGGGTGGCCCGCGGCGCGGCGATGGGCCGTGCGTGCTCAGCTAACGCGATACGTTATCAAATGCGAATAGTTCGCAACATTCGGGTCGCCGGATTTCGTGCGCAGGACGCGCGCGGGCACCCCGATCGGGTGGAATCGCAACGAAACCGTGGCGGCAGCACCACCGTTTCGAGGGTCTCCGGGCCGGCCGTCGCGAACGGGGCGGGGAGCGAGGGGGTCGGAAGACGTCCGATTCCTGCCAGACGGCGGCAGGGGCCCGGGCCTAGGATGCGCCGTTCTTCCCACCGAAGACCGCCCCATACACCCTTCACGAGGCCCTCAAGATGAGCACCGCATCCCCCACCGCCGCCGACAAGTCCGCCGCCCTGTTCGCGTTGCATCAGCGCCCGGGTCCCTTCGTCATCGCTAACGCCTGGGACATCGCGTCGGCGCGGATGCTGGAGGCGGCGGGCTTTCCCGCGCTGGCGACCTCGAGCGCCGCGGCCGCCGAAGCCATCGGCCGGCGCGACGGCCAGCTGACCCGCGACGAGACCCTGGCCCACATCCGCCGACTGGCCGGCGCGACGCCGCTGCCGCTGAGCGCCGACCTGGGCAACGGCTTCGGCCACCGGCCCGAGGACTGCGCGCTGACGATCCGCCTGGCGGCGGAAGCGGGCGCGGTCGGCGGATCGATCGAGGATGCGTCGAGCGAGGGCGGCGCGCCCATCCTCGACTTCGACCTGGCCGTCGAGCGCGTCGCCGCCGCGGTCGAGGCCGCGCGGGCCTTGCCGGTCCCCTTCCTGGTCACGGCGCGCTCGGAGAATTTCCTGCACGGCGTGAACGACCTCGAGGACACGATCCGGCGCCTGCAGGCTTTCGAGCGCGCCGGCGCCGACGTGCTGTTCGCGCCGCTGCTGCCCGACCTGGACGCGGTGCGCCAGGTCTGCGCGTCGGTGTCCAGGCCGGTGAACTTCATGGCCGGCATCCCGGGACGCTCGTTCAGCGTGCGCGAGCTGGGCGAGGCGGGCGTCAAGCGCGTGAGCCTGGCGATGTCGCTGTTCCGGCATGCGATGAAGGCGGCCCGCCTGGCCGCCGAGGAGATCCGCGACCACGGCACCTTCGGATATCTCGATCCGCATTGAAGACGGCACGCGGGGCGGAGGGAACGACACTTGCTCGCTTCGGCGCGCCCGTTCCCCGTCACTGGAGTCCCCGATGAAGATGCTTCTCGCCGCCGCGCTCGCGGCGCTCTCCCTTGCCACGTCGGCGCAGGCCGCTCCCAGCTACGGCGCCCGGCTCGAGGGCTTCGAGTACCCGTACCCGCAGCAGCGCTTCAAGCTGAATTCGCAGCGTCAGGCGCTGGAGATGGTCTACATGGACGTCGCGCCGACGACGCCGCCCAATGGCCGGACCGCGGTGCTGCTGCACGGCAAGAACTTCTGCGGCGCGACCTGGGCGGAGACGATCGCGGTGCTCGCCGGTGCGGGCTACCGCGTCGTGGTGCCGGACCAGGTCGGCTTCTGCGCCTCGACCAAGCCGGGCGGTTACCAGTTCAGCTTCAACCAGCTCGCCGCCAACACGCAGGCGCTGCTGCAGTCGCTGGGCATCGCCAAGGCGACGGTGATCGGCCACTCGATGGGCGGCATGCTGGCGATGCGCTACGCGCTGCAGTACCCGGCGCAGGTCGAGCAGCTCGTCGCCGTCAACCCGCTGGGGCTGGAGGACTGGCAGGCGGCGGGCGTGCCGTACGCGACCATCGACCAGCTGAACGCGCAGGAACTGAAGACGACGGCCGACAGCATCAAGGCCTATCAGTTGCGCTTCTATTACAACGGCCAGTGGAAGCCGGCCTACGACCGCTGGGTCGAGATGGCCGCCGGCCTGTATGCCGGTCCGGGACGTGAGCTCGTCGCCTGGAACCAGGCCCAGACCTCCGAGATGATCTTCACCCAGCCGGTGGTGCACGAGCTGCCCCATCTGCAGGTGCGGACGCTGCTGATGATCGGCGGCAAGGACCGCACCGCGCCCGGCGCCAACCGCGCGCCCAAGGCGATCGCCGAGCAGCTGGGCGATTACGCGACGCTCGGCCGCACGACCGCGAAGATGATTCCCGGCGCCGCGCTGGTCGAGTTCCCGGCGCTGGGCCACTCGCCGCAGGTCGAGTCGCCGAAGGAGTTCCACGAGGCGCTGCTGAAGGGACTCGCCGCCCGATGAAGACCCGGAAATGGATCGAGGCCTCGCCGACATCCCGGCGCGCGCGCCCGCTCAGCTGACCGGCAGGTTGCTGGGCGCCGTCTTCAGCGCCGGGGCGTGGGCCTTCTTGCGGTAGAGCTGCGCCGGCCGGTGGCTGCCGCCGCTGGTGAAGGCGCCGGGGATTTCCTCGATGACATCGAGCTCCTCGATGCGGCGGCGGAATCCGCGCTTGTCGAGCACCGCGCCGAGCACCTGCTCATAGGTGCGCTGCAACTCGCCGAGCGTGAACTGCGCCGGCATCAGGTGCACCGGCAGCGAGGAGTACAGCGTCTTCGACCGCACGCGCTCGACGGCGGTGCGCAGGATCTGCGCATGGTCGAAGGGCAGCGAGCGCAGGCCGTCGACCGGCGCCCAGCGGAAGCGCCCGCCCGACGGCTCGCCCACCGGCGCCGGCACGACCGCGTAGTAGCTCACCGACAACGACCACCCGCGCGCATCGCGATGCATGCCGGAGAAGGTCCTGAGCTGCTCGAGGTAGGGCGAGACCACCCCCGCCTTGTCCCGCAGGATGCGCGCCGCGGCCTCGTCGGCGTCCTGGTCCTGGTCGGTGTGCACCCAGCCGCCGGGCAGCGTCCAGGCGCCAAGCGCCGGCGCCTTGTCGCGGCGTGCCAGGCCGGCGTGCAACGCGCCGTCGAGCAGGGTCAGCAGCACGATGTCGACGGTGACGATGGGGCGTTCGAAGTCCACGGCGCCAAGCTTAGTGCGAAAGGGCACGAATTATGGGCGGTCACATCCTCAGACGTCAAACCGTTTCCTGGAACACAGGAAATATGCGGATACAAATCGTGGCTTCTGATCCGCCGTCTGCGATATCGACTTAGTGCAAACAAGCACGAAGAGCGGTATGCTGTCGCCACGACATCACAAAGACCGAAACGGAGTTCCCATGGACCGCCAAGCCCAACTGCTCATCGTCGATCCGCAGAACGACTTCTGCGACATCCCTGGCGCCGCGCTGCCGGTGACCGGCGCGGACGCGGACATGAAGCGCCTGGCCGCGCTGGTGGACCAGGCCGGCGACGCGATCGGCGACATCGTCGTGACGCTGGACTCGCACCCGGTCTACGCGATCGAGCGCCCGGCCTTCTGGCAACAGCCGGGCGCGGAGGGCGTGCCGCAGCCGGTCGCGCCATTCACGCAGATCCGCGCGGCCGACGTGCGCGAGGGCCGTTACGCCCCACGTAACCCGGCGCTGCGGGATGCGGTGCTGCGCTATCTCGACGCGCTCGAGGCCAGCCCGAGGAAGTACGTGCTGATGGTGTGGCCGACCCACTGCGTCGTCGGCACCTGGGGCCACAACCTGCATGGCGCGCTGGCCGACGCCTTGGGCCGCTGGGAATCGGCGCGCCTGCGCACGGTGGAGAAGGTGCTGAAGGGCCTGAATCCGATGACGGAGCAGTACAGCGCGGTGCGCGCCGAGGTGCCGGTCGACGGCGACCCGCGCACGCAGACGAATCAGGCGCTGGTGGACCGCATCGTCGACTTCCCCGGCCTGAGCTTCATCGCCGGCGAGGCCAGCAGCCACTGCGTCGCGGCGACGGCGGAAGACCTCTTCGCGGCGATGACGCCCGAGCGGCTCGCGCGGGTCGTGCTGATCGAGGATGCGATGAGCGCGGTGGGCGGCTTCGAGGCCGGCGCCTCGGCCTTCGTCGAGCGCGCCCGCGCGCTGGGCGTGCGGACGATGACGGCGGCGCAGGCGCTCGGCCTGCTCTCTGCCTGAGCGGGGTGGCTTCATGAACGACACGCCTGTCATCCACTCCCTGCTGGAGACCGACCTCTACAAGTTCACGATGTGGCAGACGCTGCTGCACGCATTTCCGGCCAACGATGCCGAGTACCGCTTCGTCTGCCGCAACACGCCCGCCTTCCCGCTGAGCGAGCTCTGCGAGGCGGTCAACCGCGAGCTCGACCACCTCTGCACGCTCGGCTTCAGTGACGAGGAACTCGCCTACCTGGGCGGACTGCGCTTCATGAAGGCCGACTTCATCGACTTCCTGCGCATCTTCCGTTTCCAGCGGCGCTTCATCGAAGCGCGGCCGGGCGAGGGCGCCGAGGCCGGGCAGCTGGTCGTCGTCGCCAAGGGGCCGCAGGTCCACGTGATGGGCTTCGAGATCTTCGTGCTGGCGATCGTCAACGAGCTCTACTTCCGCCGCCTGTGCGCGGGCCGCGAGCGCGAGGTGCTCGTCGAGGGCCGCGCGCGGCTCGCAACAAAGGCGGCCCGCCTGCGCGACTACGCCGCGGCCGTGCCCGCGACGCTGGGCGCCGAAGCCCATCCCTTCGAGTGCTTCGACTTCGGCTTGCGCCGCCGCTTCTCCGGCGCCTGGCACGACGAGGTCGTCGCCACGCTCAAGCGCGAGGCCCCGCAGGTCTTCAAGGGCAGCTCCAACGTGGCGCTGGCCCGGCGTCACGGGCTGGTGCCGATCGGCACGATGGCCCACGAGTACCTGCAGACCTGGCAGGCTGTGGGCGTGCAGCTGCGGCTGTCGCAGCGGGCGGCGCTGGAGGGATGGGTGCAGGAGTTCCGCGGCGACCTCGGCATCGCGCTGACCGACGTGATCGGCATGGACGCCTTCCTGGCCGACTTCGACCTCTACTTCGCCAAGCTCTTCGATGGCCTGCGGCACGACTCGGGCGATCCGGTCGAATGGGGCGAGAAGGCGCTCGCGCATTACGCGGCGCTGCGCATCGATGCACGGACCAAGCGGCTGGTGTTCAGCGACGGGCTCGACACCGACGAGGCCTTCCGCTTGCATGCGCACTTCGCCCGGCGCGTGCCGGTCGGATTCGGCATCGGCACGCACCTCACCAACGACCTCGGGCCCAAGCCGCTGAACATCGTCATGAAGCTGGTGCGCTGCAACGGCCAGCCGGTGGCCAAGCTGTCCGATGCGCCCGGCAAGACGCTGTGCGACGACCAGACTTTCCTCAACTACCTGCGGCAGGTCTTTCGAGTGAGGGCCAGCTGAGGAGCGAAGTCATGCTCAAGATCACCATCGCGCAAATCAATCCCACCATTGGCGACCTCGAAGGCAACCTGGCGCTGCACCTGGACGCGGCGCGCCGCGCCCGGCACGACGGCGCGGACCTGGTCGTCTTTCCGGAGCTGTCGCTGACCGGCTACTACCCGGCCGACCTGCTCGACGACGAAGACTTCCGCGAGCGCCTCGACCGCGCGATGGCGGCGCTGCTGGCGGCCACGCGCGAGGTGAGCTCGCTGCACTGGGTCGTCGGCGCGCCGACCCGCAACCCGGGCGCCGGCAAGGCCTTCCGCAATTCGCTGCTGGTGATCCGCGACGGCGAGCTGCTGCTGGACTATCACAAGCAGCTGCTGCCCACCTACAACGTCTTCGACGAGCGCCGGCACTTCGAGCCCGGGCCGGACGTCGCCCGCGTGCTGCGCATCGGCGGCGCGCAGGTCGGCTTCATGATCTGCGAGGACGGCTGGAACGACGACGGCAAGGACTACACCGTCAATCCGTTCCAGCGCCTGGCGGATTCGGCGCCCGACCTGATCGTGTCGATCAACGCCAGCCCCAGCCACGTCGGCAAGCGCGAGCTCCGCCACGAGGTCTTCCGCGCCGCCTGCTGGCGGCATCGGCTGCCGCTGGTCTTCGTCAACCAGATCGGCGGGCACGACCAGCTGGTCTACGACGGCGCATCCTTCGCGATCGAGCCCGAGCCGGGCGTCGTCTTCGAGGCCCGACGCTTCGAGGAGCAGGTCGTGACCCTGGGCTTCGAGGTCGACCGCGGCCACTTCGCGTCGCTCGACGGCGGCGCGCTGCCGCCGGCGGCCACCGGCCTGGACACGATGGCCTTCTATCGCCGGCAGATCGTGCTGGGACTGCGGGACTACGCGCGGCGCTGCGGCTTCGAGCGCGTCGTCGTCGGCGCGTCCGGCGGCATCGACTCGGCGCTGACGCTGGCGCTGGCCGTCGAGGCGCTGGGCGCGGACCGGGTCATGGCCATCACCATGCCGTCGCGTTTCTCGTCGAGCGGCAGCGTCGACGATTCGAAGGCGCTGTGCGATCGGCTCGGCATCGCGCTCGAGGTCTGCCCGATCGAAGACATCGTCGGCCAGGTCGACGAGACCCTGGCCGCCAGCACGCTGGCGCTGCGACCGTCCGGCCTGGCGCTCGAGAACCTGCAGGCGCGGGTGCGCGGCACGCTCCTGATGACCGTGTCCAACGCGCGCGGCCACCTGCTGCTGACCACCGGCAACAAGAGCGAGATCGCCGTCGGCTACTGCACGCTCTACGGAGACACCAACGGCGGCCTCGGCCTGATCGGCGATCTCTACAAGACCGAGGTCTTCGCGCTGAGCCGCCACCTCAACGAGGTGGCCGGCCGCGAGCTCATCCCCGCCGCCATCCTCGACAAGCCGCCGAGCGCCGAGCTGGCGCCGGACCAGCGCGACACCGACAGCCTGCCGCCCTACGAGCTGCTGGACGAGGTGCTGAAGCTGCTGATCGAAGGCGAGCGGCTGGCCGTCGACGAACGCGCCGCGGCCGAGGCGGCCGTCGCCGCGCTGCGCGGAAGCGACGAAGGTCAGGCGCTGCTCGCGCGGATCAAGGGCATGATCGCGCGCAACGAGTACAAGCGCCGCCAGGCGCCGCCGATCGTGCGGCTGCGCGCCCGGGCCTTCGGCAGCGGCCGGCAGTTGCCGATCGCGGCGCGGCACTATTGAACCGAAGCGCCGATGACCGCATCGGCGCGCGTCGAATCCCAGGGAAAGGACAAGGCATGACCCGCAAGACCGTCGCCGTGGTGGTGGGCCGTTGGCAGCTGGTGCACCAGGGGCAGGAGGCGCTGTTCCAGGCCGCCTTCGGCCTGGCGGACGAGGTGATCGCGGTGCTGGGCTCCTCGCACAAGGCGCGTGATCCGCGCAATCCCTTCGTGCACGAGGAGCGCCGCCAGATGCTGCTGGCCAACCTGAGCGAGGCGCAGCGACAACGGCTGCACGTGCTGCCGGTGCGCGACTACTTCGACGACCGGCGCTGGAACGCCGCCGTGACCCTGGGCGTGAGGGCACTGGCGGGCGAGGAGGCCGACATCGTGCTGGTGGGGCATCGCAAGGACCACACCAGCTACTACCTGAACAATTTCCCGCGCTGGCGGCAGCAGCTGGTGGACCGCCTGGCCGACGTCGACGCCACGGCGATGCGGCAGGTGTTCTTCGAGGCCGAGGATCCGGACGCGGCGCTGACCGTCATGACGCCTTACGTCAGCGCGCCGGTGCGCGCATGGCTGCAGGCCTGGAGCCGCCTGCCCGAATACGCGCGGCGCAAGGCCGAGCATGCGGCCGTGGCGAGCTATCGGAAGAAGTACACCGCGGTCGCGTACATGACCGGCGACGCGGTGGTGACCGTCGGCGACCATGTGCTGCTGGTGCGGCGCAAGGGCCCCTTCGGCGAGGACCTCTGGGCCGTGCCCGGCGGCCACCTCGACCGCGGCGAGAAGCTGGTGGCCTGCGCGATCCGCGAGCTGATCGAGGAGACGCGCTTCCCCTTGCTGCCCGCCTCCATCCTCGCGGCGCTGCACGGGGTCGCCACCTTCGAGGACCCGCTGCGCAGCGCGCGCGGCCGGCTGATCACGATGGCCCACCACTTCAAGTTCCCGGCCATGGGCACGCTGCCGGAGGTCGTCGGCTGCGACGACGTGAAGGAGGCGCGCTGGTTCCATCGCGATGAGTTGGCGGCGATGGAGTCGCGCTTGTTCGAGGACCACTTCGTGATCCTCGATCACTTCCTCGGCTTGATCGAGGACTGATCGGGGACTGCCCGGCGCGTGGGTCAGAACGGCAGGCCGATGTAGTTCTCGGCCAGCACGCGGCGGGCGGCCTCCGACCCGAGGACGTAGTCGAGCTCCGCCTCCTGCAGCTTGGCCTGGAAGGCCGGTTCCTGGTCGAAGTTGTGCATCAGGCTGGTCAGCCACCAGGAGAAGCGCTCGGCTTTCCAAACGCGGGCCAGGCAGCGGGTGGAGTAGTGGTCCAGCCCGGCATCGCTGCGCTCGCGGTAGTGCTCGATCAGGGCCTGCGACAGGTAGCGGACGTCGGAGGCCGCGAGGTTCAGTCCCTTCGCGCCGGTCGGCGGCACGATGTGGGCCGCGTCGCCGGCCAGGAACAGGCGGCCGAAGCGCATCGGCTCGGCGACGAAGCTGCGCAGCGGCGCGATGCTCTTCTCCAGCGACGGACCGGTGACCAGCGCGGCCGCCGCCTCGGGATCCAGCCGCAGGCGCAGTTCGTCCCAGAAGCGGGCATCGGTCCAGTCCTCCACGCGCTCGCCCAGCGGCACCTGCAGGTAATAGCGGCTGCGGGTCGGCGAGCGCATGCTGCACAGGCTGAAGCCGCGCGCATGGCGGCTGTAGATCAGTTCGTCGGCCACCGGCGGCGTGTCGCTGAGCAGGCCTAGCCAGCCGAAGGGATAGACCTTCTCGTAGAGGCGGATCGCGTCCGGCGGGACGCTCGCGCGGCACACGCCGTGGAAGCCGTCGCAACCGGCGATGAAATCGGCATGGATCTCGACCGCCTCGCCGCGCACCGTGCATCGGGCGCGGGGCGCCGCGGTGTCGAAACCGTCGATGCGGACCTCTGCCGCCTCGTACAGCGTGGGCAGCCCGGCGGCGTCACGTGCGGCCATGAGGTCGCGGGTGACCTCGGTCTGGCCATAGACCAGCACCCCATGCCCGCCGGTGAGCTGGCGCAGGTCGATGCGGTGCCGCACGCCGCCGACCGCCAGCTCGAAGCCGTCGTGGACCAGCCCCTCGGCATGCATGCGGGCGCCGACGCCGGCGTCGTCCATCAGGTCGGCGGTGCCTTGCTCCAGTACGCCGGCCCGGATGCGCGAGAGCACGTGGTCGGCGGTCTGGCGCTCGACGATCAGCGTGTCGATACCGGCGCGGTGCAGCAACTGGCCCAGCAGCAGGCCCGAGGGTCCGGCGCCGACGATCAGCACCTGGGTTCGCAAGGTCTTCATGGCAATCCGGCCTTCTGGCGAGGCGCGTGGTGTTGTCTCCGATGGGCGCAGCCTACGGCGCGGACGATCCGCGGTGAATGGACGGCGCCGACGCGCGCTTGCACAATCCGAACCTATGCCCGAATCGCGCCCGAAGTCCTCTTCCCGATCACGCGCCGGCGCGACGCCGGTGTATTCCCTCTACGGCGAGGAAGGACAAGCGCCCGCCCTGGACGGGCTGCACCTCGAATCGATCGCCGAGCGCAGCCGCTTGCACAATTGGGAAATCCAGCCGCATCGGCACGGCGCGCTGGTGCAGCTGCTGCTGATCGAGCGCGGCCGGGTCGTGGTCCGCATGGACGAGGACGAGCGAGAACTGCGTGCGCCCGCGCTGGTGTGGGTGCCGGCGCTGGCGGTGCACGGCTTCCGCTTCGCGCCGGAGACGGAAGGGCTGGTCGTGACGCTGGACCAGGGCCGGCTGCGGGACCTGCTCGATCACCTGCCGGACCTGCTGGAGAGCCTCGCCGAGCCGCGGTTGGTGCCGCTGGAACGCGGCGCGACGGTGACGCGCGCGCTGTTCGCGGTCGGCCATGGGCTGAGGGAAGACTACGCCGGCGCGGCGGCCTGGCGCGGTCCGGCGCTGGACCACGCGGTGGCACTGCTGGCGACGCAGGCGGCGCGTTTCGGCGCCGCGGAGCCGGCGACCCATGCGGCCGGCGAGGGCCGCGCCTTGCAGCACCTGGCCCGCTATCGCGAGCAGGTTGAGCGTCACTACCGGCGTCAGCCGCCGGTGGCCGAGCTGGCGGCGCCGCTGGGCATCACGCCGACGCAGCTGAACCGCCTGTGTCGTCGCCATCTGCACTGCTCGGCGCTCGCCGTCCTGCACCAGCGCGTGCTGCTGGAGGCCAAGCGCGAGCTGGGCTACACCAACCTGATGGTCCGACAGATCGCCGACGGCCTGGGCTTCGCCGATCCGGCCTACTTCACGCGCTTCTTCCTGAAGCACACCGGGCGCGCGCCGACCGAATGGCGCGAGCACGGCGGCGGACGCTGACGGCCGCGGCCGCTGATGATGGCCGCGTGCCGTCGCCGTGGATCACAGGCCCAGGTCGCTCAGGCCGGGATGGTCGTCGGGGCGGCGGCCCTGCGGCCAGAAGAACTTGCGGTCCGCGGCCTGGATCGGCTGATCGTTGATGCTGGCGTGGCGGTGGGTCATCAGCCCTTGCGCGTCGAATTCCCAGTTCTCGTTGCCGTGGCTGCGGAACCAGTTGCCGGCGTCGTCACGCCATTCGTAGGCGAATCGAACGGCGATGCGGTGGCCCTCGAAGGCCCACAGTTCCTTGATCAGGCGGTAGTCCAGTTCACGCGTCCACTTGCGCTCCAGGAAGGCCTGCGCCTGCGCGCGGCCGCGCGGGAACTCGGCGCGATTGCGCCACTGCGTGTCCGGGCTGTAGGCGAGCACGATGCGCGCCGGGTCGCGGCTGTTCCAGGCGTCCTCGGCCAGACGGATCTTCTGGATCGCGGTGTCGCGGGTGAACGGGGGCAGGGGCGGGCGGGAGTCCATGTTGTTGGCCTTTCATTGGGAGACATCATGTAGACAGGTCTGTCTACGTCGGCATTCTGTCGGAGGTAGACAGGTCTGTCTACAATAGCCGCATGAACGACATCGATGGCAGCGTGGACATCGGCGAGCTGCCCGCCCGCGATCGCATCCTGCGCACCGCCCACGACCTGTTCTATGGCGAGGGCATCCGCGCGACCGGCATTGACCGCGTGATCGCCGCGTCCGGCGTCACCAAGGTCACCTTCTATCGGCACTTCCCCAGCAAGAACGACCTGATCGTGGCCTACCTCGACATGCGGCACGCGCGCTGGATGGCGTGGTTCAGCGAGGCGCTCGCTCGCCACGGCGACAGGCACCCGGGCGCGCTCGCGCTGGTGCCGACGATGGGTGAATGGTTCCGTGGCGAGGCCCTGGGCGACTACCGCGGCTGCGCCTTCCTCAACGGGGTGGGCGAGATGGGACCCGCGCTGCCGGAGGTGGTCGAGATCACGCGGCGCCACAAGCAGGACATGACGGACGCGATCGTCGGGCGCTTGCCCGCTTCGCGGCAACGCCGGAAGCTGGCGGCCGCGCTCGCCCTGGCCGTCGATGGCGCGATCGTGCAGGCGCAGTTCGCGGACGATCCCGCGCCGGCGCTGAAGGGCCTGCAGCTGATCGTCGAGTCGCTGACTGGCGATACCGCCTGACGAGCGGGGAGACGCGCGTCCGACGCCACCGTTGTGGGGGCTGCCTCATTCCGCAGCACCGCAATCATTTCCTTGCCGTGACAAGCACTTGCGACATCCGTGCGCGGGCAGCCAACAGAGTTGTCCACAGCAGCCGTGGACAGACTGAGCCGCCGGTGCACAACCGGTGGGCACTGTGAGCAACTCCAGGACGGGAACGTGGCTTGCTCAAGGTTCCCGGCCCGGCCGTCAAGACCTGACGCTCGTCGATCGCCCCGCTCGCCGGCCTGCCTGTTTTTAAGGCGAAGCAAGAATTTCCCTGGCATGACAAGAGCTTGCGTCGCTCCTGCAGCGGCAGCCAACAGGCTTGTCCACAGCGCGCGGGGATAGCCGCAGCACCGTCGCGGGTCGTTCCGTATGGCTCATTCGGATCACTGCCTCATTTCGCGGCAGTGCAATGAATTCCGTGATGAATCAACGGCTTGCACCATCCCTGCCCGTTGAGCCAACAGACTTGTCCACAGAAGTCGTGGACAGTGCCGTCGGCGGCGAGGCGGGGAGGCTCAGCCTGGCCTCCAGGCCCCCACCCGGGCGGTTGCGGAGGGAGAGGTGTCCCCCCATCGCGGTGGCGAGTTGCTGGGCGATGGCCAGCCCGAGCCCGGTGCCGCCGGTCTCGCGATTGCGGGAGGTTTCCAGCCGGTGGAAGGGTTTGAAGACTTCGCCCAGTTGGTCCTCCGGGATGCCGGGCCCCCGGTCCAGCACGGCGATGGTCAAGCGCGGGGCCGGGCCTTGCGCGTCATCGCGCCGGACCTGGATCTCCGCCGCGCCGCCGAAGGCCAGGGCGTTGTCGATCAGGTTGACGAGGATGCGCTTGAGCGCCTGCGGCGGCGCCACGATGGGCGCGCCCGCCGCGCCGTCGAGCGTCACGGATTCGCCGGCGTCTTCGTAGTCACCGACGATGCTCGCCAGCAATGCGTCGGTGTCCAGGCGCGCGGTCGGCTCGGAAGTCCCGTGCAGCGTCCGCGCGTAGGTCACGCCTTCACGGACCAGCGCGTGCATCGCGTCGAGGTCCTGCCGGAACTTGTCGCGCAGCGCCTCGTCGGCCATCAGGTCCGCCCGCAGCCGCATCCGCGTGATCGGCGTCTGCAGGTCGTGCGAGATCGCCGCCAGGATCTCCACCCGCTCGGCGGTGTAGCCGGCGATGCGCTGCTGCATCGCGTTGAAGGCGCGCGCGGCATGGGCCACCTCGGCCGGGCCGTCCTCGGCGATCAGGCGCGGCGTGAGGTCCGGGCCGAGATCGTCGGCCGCCGTCGCCAGCGCGTTCAGCGGCCGCGTCACCAGCCGCACCGCCATCCAGGTGCAGAAGGTCAGCACGACCAGTTGCGCCACCAGCACCCAGGTGACCCACTCGGGGATGGGCATGTCGACGCGGCGTGCATGCACGGTGACGGCGGTGCCGTCGCCCAGGCGGACCAGCAACTGATAGCGCCGCGCGCCGACCTGCGCGACGCGCTCGATGCGGAAGGGCCGCAACGCCTGCGTCAACGCGTCGACGAACGCGCCGCTGAATTCGGTGTGATCGACCGGTCCCGCCTGCGCATCAATCTCGTCGGCGAGCGCGAAGCGGAAGTTGGGCCGCTCCAGGCGGTTCAGCCACGCGGCGCGCTCGGCGGGCGGCAGGCGGTCGAGGACGGCGACGCCGGTGGCGATGTCGCGCTCGATGCCCGACATCATCAGCGAGCGCAGCGCCATCGAGCGCTCCTGCCGGATCGCGACGTAGGCCAGCGCCTGTGCGATCGCGATGCCCAGCACCATCATCCAGAACACGCGCGCGAAGAGCGTGCGCGGCCCGAAGCGGCGCGGTCGCGGCGGCGGGTTCGCGCTGGCGCCGACCGGAGCGCGGAGGGCGCTCATGGCCGGTCGGCGGCCAGTGCGCGCTGCACGAAGTCCAGCCGGTCCTGGCCCCAGAACAGCTCGCCATCGATGACGTAGCTGGGGGCGCCGAACAGGCTGGCATCGATCGCGCGCTGCGTGTTGGCGTCGTAGCGCGCGCCGATGTCGTCGGCGGCGGAGCGGGCCAGGCGCTCGGCAGGCAAGGCTTGCTCGCCCAGGATCGCGGTCAGCGTGGCGGCGTCGGCGATGTCGCGTTGCTGCTCCCAGACCGCACGCAGCAACGCGCCGGTCAGGCGCAGCGCCGCCTCCGCGCCGTCGGCCTCGTCGACCGCGATGATCAGCCGCGCCGCCGCATGCGGCACGACGGGGAAGAACGTTGGCTCCACATGCATCGGCATGCCCAGATGGCGCGAGAAGCGCCGCAGCTCCAGCAGACGATAGGCCTGGCGCTGGGCGGGGCGCTGTGAGAGCGGCAGGCCGCCGGAGACCGAGAACAGCTTGAGCAGGTCGATCGGGATCGGGCGCACCGTGGCGCCCGCCTCGCGCGCGATGGCGACGAAGCGCTCGTGGCCGAGGTAGGTCCAGGGGCTGTGGGGAGCGAGGAAGTAGTCGATGACGCGGCTCACGGGGATCTCCGGTGCGGTGACGCTGGGGATGAGGTCGAAGGGCGGCGGCGGCGCCGCAGGCTGGTTTATAGGCGCGCGGCTCCGATTTGTGGCGGGCTTTGTATGGGCGTGTATCCGCGTCCCGCACCGGAGACACAACATTGCCCCGGCCGACGCCACGCGGGCCGCGGGCCGCTACATTCCGGCTCATCCCGTCCCAGCGTTCCGCCTTCCACGCCCATGCAGACGACCGCGCCCACCCAGGACCATGTCCTGATCGTCGACGACGACCGCGAGATCCGCGAGTTGCTCACCACCTACCTGACCCGCAACGGCCTGCGCGCCACCGCCGTGCCGACCGGCCGGCACATGCGCATCGCGATGGAGACGGGCGGCCCCTTCGACCTGGTGATCCTGGACCTGATGCTGCCGGGCGAGGACGGCCTGTCGCTGTGCCGCGACCTGCGCGCCGGCCGGCACAAGGCGACGCCGGTCATCATGCTGACCGCGCGCGGCGACGAGGCCGACCGCATCCTCGGCCTGGAGATGGGCGCGGACGATTACCTGGCCAAGCCCTTCGCGGCGCGCGAGCTGCTGGCGCGGATCAAGTCGGTGCTGCGGCGCGCGCGCATGCTGCCGCCCAACATGCGCTCGTCCGACGAGTCACCGCGGCTGGCCTTCGGCGATTGGGTGCTGGACACGATCGAGCGTCACCTGGTCGATGCCCAGGGCACGGTGGTGCCGCTCAGCGGCGCGGAGTACCGGCTGCTGCGCGTGTTCCTGGACCATCCGCAGCGGGTGCTGAGCCGCGACCAGCTGCTCGGCCTCACGCAGGGGCGCGAGGCCGAGCTCTTCGAGCGCTCGATCGACCTGCTCGTCAGCCGCATCCGCCAGCGGCTGCGCGACGACGCGCGCGAGCCCAAATACATCAAGACGGTCCGCAGCGAGGGCTACGTGCTGTCGATGGCCGTCGAGGGTCGCGACTGAGAGATCGATCCCAAGGCCGGCGCCCGCCTTCCCAGGCAGGCGCCGGCCGAGCTCGTCAGATCTTCATCGCCGCGGCCAGGCTGTCGCGCGCGGCCTTGTTCATGCGGATGTGGAAGGGCAGGAAGGTGAGGCGGTCGGTGACCGTCGCGCCATTCGGATTCGAGACGTAGTAGCTGCCGCCCATCGCCGTGCCGTCCTTGATCAGCGCGCCGGTGTAGACGTTGCCGCCCAGTTCGAAGTAGATCCGGTACTGCACCGTCGTGCTCAGCGTGGCGGACAGCGGGCGCGGCTTGGTGGCGACCCAGACCGGCACGCCGCCCACGGTGCTGGTGGCGCCGTCGGCCAAGCGGTAGGTCGTGCCGTCGCTGTTGGACGCGATGCCGCTGGTCAGCACCGCGTTCAGCGTCGTGCCGGTGCGGCAGGGCGTGACGTTGGCGGTGGTGGTGGCCGTGGTGCAGTCGAAGACGTTGTAGCGGTCGTCCAGGTTCTTCTGCGTGAACTTCAGGTAGCTCGCGCCCGCGGCATAGCTGGTGGCCGCATCGAGCACCGACGGATTCGAGAAGAACGAATTCAGGAAGTGCGCGAGGTCGGCCGGCGTCGTGCCGACGGTGCCGGTCAGCGCGACCGTCTCGTAGTCGCTGCGCACGACGGAGTACGCCACCGTCACGTTATCGGCGGCGAGCGAGTCCACGCGCACGTCGTTGCCGACGTAGCTCACCTTGCTGGCCGCGCCGTTCTCCGGGACGACCAGGACCACGCCGTTCTTGAGCACGCGGGTCGGCGCCGGCGCGACCAGCGCCAGCGTGGTGGCGAGGTTCTGCGGCGCGCCTTGCGTGACGATCTGCGGGCCGTTCGTCAGTGGCGAGGCCGACATGACGCTGGCGTCCGAGTAGGCGTAGTGCGTGCCGCTGGTCTGGTTGCCGGCGTAGGCCAGGTTCCAATGCATCAGGTAGCTGCCGGAAGCCGGCGCGAGCATCAGGCTCTCGAAGGCCTGTTGATTGGCGCTCAGCACTGGCGTGTCCGCCGCCTGGGCACCCGCCTTCTCCGAAACTCCGCCGTCGCTGCCGCCGCCGCAGGCGGCAAGCAGGGCCGACAGGGCCGCCAACGCGACGACGTGCTTGTGGGTCTTCAAGACCATGGGACCTCCCCGTTGAAAGATTCTTGTGGGGAGGTCCGTCAAAGCAGCCCGCCCGCTGTTGGGGCGCGAGTATAGGAGCGGGCTGTGACGCTCAGCCGGGCTGCTTCAACAGCGCCTGGATCTGCGCTTCGGTCTGCTGGTAGGCGCCTTCGCCGAAGTGGGTGTAGACGACCTTGCCCTGCTTGTCGACGAGATACAGCGCCGGCCAGTAGCGGTTGCTGTAGTTCTTCCACGTCTTGAAGTCGTTGTCCTGCGCCACCGGATGGGTGATGCCCAGCCGCGTGATGGCCTCCTTCAAGCCCGCCAGCGACTTCTCTTCCTCGTATTCGGGCGAATGCACGCCGACGACGACCAGGCCCTGGTCCTTGTACTTCTCATGCCAGGCCTTCACGTAGGGCAGGGCGTTCAGGCAGTTGATGCAGGTGTAGGTCCAGAAGTCGACCAGCACCACCTTGCCGCGCAGCTCCTCCATCTTCAGCGGTGGGCTGTTGACCCAGCTGTTGATGCCGGCGAAGGCGGGCGCCGGCTTGCCGGTCATGCCGCCGCCGCCCAGCAGCGAGGCGGCCGCCGCGTCGGTGGACATCTTCGGCAGGGAGAGTGCCACGGTGGCCGCGGCGGCGGCACCGGCCAGCGCCAGCGGGAGCAGGGAACGTCGGGAGATCGATCGCATGGGGAATCCTTTCCAGGCCAGCAGCGGGAGGCTGCGATGGAGCGGATTCTTCGAGCGCGGGCCGATGGGCGATACGGCTTTCGTATGCCCGTGTATCCGGCCTGGGAAGGAAAGACGATCCGATGCGCGAGGACACATCACCGCACTGGCGACAGCGACACATCGCCCCGCTTGAGCAATCGTGCGATCAGCGCAGCAGGTGCAGTGCCACGTCCGTGAGCTCGCGCTTGAAGCGGCCCGGGTCGTCCGGCAGCGGGGAGACCGCGCGCAGCACATGCGCATACGCCACCGTCTTGCTGATGCCTTGCATCAGCACCGAGAACAGCAGCGCCGGATCGCAGCGGCGCAGCTCGCCGGCATCCATCGCGTCGCTGAACAGCGGCAGGCAGACGGCGTGGAAAGGCCGCACCATCACGTCGATCAGCACGTTGAGCCGCTCGCCTTCCTCGGTCGCCGCCGTCGAGAAGAAGATGCCGATGTCCGGGTGCTCGAAGACGCGGTCGATGAACGCCAGCAGGCAGTGCTCGACCCGCTGCCGCGGTCCCAGCGAGGCGTCGGCGCGCAGCGCCGCCGTCGTCTCCAGCATCGGCTCGAGGAGCTCCCTGATCTGCTCCACCACCGCGAGCCACAGCGCTTCCTTCGATCCGAAATGATGGGCGATCAGCGCCGGATCGACCTCGGCCTGGCGCGCGATCTCACGGACGCTGGTGGCTTCATATCCCCGCAGCGCGAAGGTGCGCCGCGCGACGCGCAGCAGTTCATCGGCGCCGCGGGCGCAATCCGCGCTCGGCCGTCCGCGACGCCGCGGCGCCCCGACGGTCCTTGGGGTCTTGTTCATGCGCTGGCTGCCTTTGTTATATTCATCACTCGTTGAATTATTTCAGGCTTCGACGCCGATTGTCGGCGGACGTGAAAGGCGGTGCGGCATGCACAGCAATCTGGCAAACGATCCAACGCGCGAGGGTTGGCTGCGCACGGTGTCTTGGCTCGGGAACGGCGGCGTGCCCGATACGCCTCACCCCTCATCCTCCAAGTCCCGCTCGAACCGCAACCACGACAGCACCAGCCTCTCCCTGCGGCCTCCCCCCACCATCCACGTCCTCGACCGACCCACGCCGCGCACCGCCGCCATCTCGTGGTCCGACGCAGGCGCCTGCCATTACGGCTATCAAATCTGGGACATGGTGCCGTCCAAACGCGATGGCATCTGCGTGCTCAGCGGCGCCAGCATTCGCGCGGGGGACCTCATCTACACACCGAGGGTCGATGAGCCGTCACCCATCAACGCAGGGGAAATGATCGCGGCGGCGTTTGTGGACGCTTGATCGGGAAGCACAGCGCGAGGAGCTCGGCGCTTGGCCGGGGCCGCCGGCGAAGCCGAAGCTCAGGGCGCCAACTCGCGACGCTCACCTTCGGCTCGCTCTGCTCAGACAGACGGCGCCCCAGTCAGATGACGAAGCTTCGGCTTCGCCGGCGGCCCCGCCAAGCACCCGACGGACTGCGGTGGTCAGAGCAGGACGAAGAGGGACCAGACGACGATCGGGGCAATCACCGTCACGGCAGCGCCGTAGAGCAGCAACATGCGGAAGAAGCGGTCGCGGTCCATGCCCTTGGCATTGGCCAGCACCAGCGCACCGTTCGTCGAGAAGGGGCTCACGTCGACGATCGTCGAGGACACCGCCATCGCAGCGATGAAACCAATCGCCATGCCGGCGTTGTCTCCCGTCAGGAACGGCACACCGAGCGGAATCAACGAGCCCAGCACCGCCGTCGACGACGCGAAGGCCGACACCACCGCGCCCACGAAACACAGCAGCAGCGCAGCCATCAGCGGCGACGTCAGGTTCGCGACACTGTGACCGACGTAGTCGATCGTCCCCATCTTCTCCATCACGCCCACATACGTGCTCACACCGACGATCAACATGATCTCCGGCCACGACACCTGGCCCAACGCACTCTTCTGCAGCCGCGGCTGCATCAGGCTCAGCACCAGGCCAATCGTGATCGACACGAAACCGATGTCCAGCTTGTAGCCCAGCGTCAGCACCGCCAGCAGCACCAGACCCAGCGCCGTGATCACCTGGTGCACGCTCGTGGCCTGGAAAGTCTGCGTCTGCACCTGGCCCAGCATCGACGAACGACTCGCCGCGACACGCCGCCCTTCACCATACGACTCGGCCTCCGCACCGCCGAAGACCTGCGGCCCGCCCTGCGGGCGCGCCACCGGAGGAATCGGCGCCAGCTCGCCGTCCTCCTCGACTCGGCCCCGTCGCATCAGCTTCAAACCGCCCAGCGCGACGAACAGCCCCAGCGCGACCGCGAAGTTCACGCCGAAGCTGGCCAGCATGGTGGTGATCTCGCTGAGCGGCAGACCCGCCTTCGCGACGATCTTGTTGGTGATGCCGCCGTAGATGCTCATCGGCGAGAAGCCCCCCGCCTGCGCGCCGTGGATCACCATCAGGCCCATCATCAGCGGATGGATGCCGTGGCGGGCCGCGAAGCCCAGCGCGATGGGCGCGATGATCGCCACCGCCGCCGGGCTCACCGCGCCGACCGAGGTCAGCAGCGCCGCCACCAGGAACATGATCCACGGGATGGCGGCGATGCGGCCCCGCACCGCGCGCACGGCCAGTCGCACCAGCCAGTCGATCGTGCCGTTGTTCTGCGCGAGGGCGAAGAGGTAGGTGATGCCGGCGAGCGTCAGGAAGAGCTCGGCGGGGAAGCCGGCCATGATCGCCTTCGCGCTCATGCCGGCCACCAGCGTGCCCACCAGGAAGGCGCCGACGAAGGCGAGCACGCCCATGTTGATGGGCAGGGCGGTGGCCACCACGAACATGGCCCCGAGCGGAAGGATCGACATCCAGTGTGTGGTCATCGCTGTCTCCTGTTGCGGCGGTCCGGCATGTCGAGCACCGGCCGCTCCGTTCTTCATCGGTTTCTCATCGGGTCGCACGGTATCCAGCGCGCGAGCCCGCTTCAATCAAGCTCCCAAGCGGACCGTTACGCGCGCCGCAACGATCGAGGGTGAACCCGCGCGCAGGTCGCCGCTCACCGCTCACTGCTCGCATGTCGCATCGCCGACCGTTGACCGTCGACCGTCGACCGCTGGCTGCCATTCGCTGATCCCCGCTCAGGTGTTGCAACGCTCGATCCACGCGATCACGCCGTCGACGGTGCGGAACTCGTCCGCCGACCGCGCGGGGATCGCCGGATGACGCCGCTGCCAGAGCCGAGCAAGCGCCTGGCCGCCGCCGATCTCCAGCACGCACGACGGCGCGCGCGCCGCCAACTGGTCCATCACCGCATCCCATCGCACCGTCGTGGCGATCTGCCGCGACAGCCCGTCACGCGCCTGCTCGGCGGTCCAACTGCGATTGCCGTCGCTGTCGAACACCGGCAGCGTGGGCGCGTCGATCGCCGCGCCTGCCAGCTCGACGGCGAAAGCCTTGGCGGCTGTCCGCATCAGCGGTGTGTGCGACGCCACCGTGACCGCCAGGCGCGTGCAGCGCGCGCCGCGTTCAGTCAGCGCGGCTTCGACCGCGTCGAGCGATCCGTCCGACGGAGGCATCGCCCCAGGTCCGTGTGCATGCGAGTCGCTGAGCGGACCGCCGATCACCACCGAATCCTCGCCATTGCGAATGGCGACGGTCACCGCCGAGCCGTGCAGGAGTTCGTCCACCGCGGCCGCGCCGAGGCCGGTGACGCCGCACAGGCCACCGCGTCCCACGCTGCCCGCGGCATCCATGAGCGCGGCCCGACGCGCCGCCAGCGCGACCGCTCGCTCTGGACTGAACACGCCGGCCGCCGCACAGGCGGCAAGCTCGCCGACGCTGTAACCGGCGAGGGCGTCGACCTCGATTGACGCGACGCGCAACGCCGCATGGAGTTGAGTCCAGGCCGACACTGCGGTCGCGGTGATCAGCACCTGCGCATGTCGGTTCGCGTGAGCCCATGCCTCGTCGGCGAGCGCGCCTCGCCAGTCGTCGACGTCGAGCCGTGCCGCCATCGCGGCGATCGCCGCGTCATGCCGCAACCACGGCAGCATCGCCGGATGTTGGTGGCCTTGCCCGCTGAAGACGATCGCGACGCTCACGAGCACTGCCCGAGGTGTTCACCGGCCGTCGACCGCATCGACCGCATCGACCGCGCCGATGCGAACCATCCAACAGACGGCGGCCAGCATGTCGGCGGAGCCGCCGGGCGATAGCCGGCGCACCTCGAATTCCTGACCGAGTGCCTCAGCCCGTGCGGTGGCAAAGGGATGAGCGGCGCCGCCGTCGGCGAGGAATCCGCGCGCCGTCTGCTGCGCGAATCGCAGACCCTCCAGGCCGCCGCGATGCGCGAGGTTGCTGTCGTCGAGGGCAGCCATCAAATGGAAGAAGGTGTCGAGCTGTGCGCGCTCGTGCGACAGGCCGCGCGTGCGCGCCGACCGCATCGCGGGCACGCCCACGTCGAAGACAGCGGGAAATCCGAGCGCCGCTTCTTCCGACGCACTGCGAAGCCCGTGCCGCCGCGCGGCCATGCCGCCGGGCAACATCGACGGACGCTGCGCGCGCCGATGCAGCGCCGCGCCCCAACGCTCGTCGAGCATCGCCTGCAGCGCCGCCGGCGTCAGCGGTTGGCCGGCGGCGACGAGCGCGCCAGCACTCGCGCACAGCAGCCCCAGCAGGAAGATCGCGCCGCGATGGGTGTTGATGCCTCCGGTCGCCGCGAGCATGCGGGCCTCGGCCTCGATGCCGGCTCGCTCCAGGGCCTCGAAGTCCGCGCCGGCCATGCCCAGCCTGGCGATCCGGACGAAGTAGCCGCGCAGCGCGGCGATGCTGCGAAAGAAGGTCCTCGCGTCCATGTCGTCATGGCTGCCGTTGCTGATCAGGGTGACTAGACCCGGTTTGGGCGACAGCGCCAGCTCGTCGTACAGCGCGGCTGCGGCGGCGCGGCCGAGGTCGCGGGCCACGGGCGCCAGGATCGCGTCGGCGTCGCGTGGGCGCCGGCCCTGCGGCCTCTGCTGCGCTGGCGCGCTCATGCCGCCACCTTCAAGTCGCGGACGATCTCGCCCAGACCGCTGGCCAGTCGACTGCCGCTGAGGGTCTTCACCAGGATCGAGCGGCTGCCGCCGGCGCGCCAGGTCAACCACTCGCGCCATGACACCGCGGTGTCGCCGTCGAAGATCAGCTCGCCATCGAGCCTCAGCCCGGGGATCTCGGTGCGCGCGAGCAGGGCGGCGATCGTGTCGGCCTGGGCCGCATCCTGGACGCCCACCCAGAGGTCCACATCCGAATCCGCGCGCACATGCGCCATGCCGGTCAAGGCCTGCCAGCCGTAGCTGCCGTAGACGCGCGACTGGACGCCGTCCGCGGCGGCGGACCGGCACAGCCGATCCCACGCGGGCCGCGCCGCGGTGGGCAGCAGTTTGGTCAGCGCGCGCGCGACGGGGAACTCGTCGAAGAACAGCACCTCACTCCGCGCGAGCATCACGCCAAGCCGGCGCGATTCCCACCGCAGCGGTGCGGACAGGCCCGTCGCGATGCCGCTGGCGGTCGAGTCGGCGGCCGGGCCGGCGTCGCAGCGCTGCTGCGTGACCACCAGCGGCAGGCCACGCGCGGCCCACAGCGTCATGCATTCCCGCTCGACCGCGTCGCGAGCGCCCGCGCGCAGGCGCTCCCAGGCCGCGGGCGACGGATGCACGAGTTGATGTCGATGCAGGCGGGTCATGGCGCCTCCAGCACGCGGTCCATCACGGCCGCAGCGAGCCGGCGACCGCCGCGCTGTGCGCCATCGAGCGCGCGGCGGTCCTTGGTCGGTGCATCGGCCAGCGCCTGGCGCAGCGCGGCCCGCAGGTCGCCGGTCCACACGCGCCGCACACCGCCCATCGCGACGTAGTTCTCGACGCCCGGCGCGAAGACCGGGTTGGTCCGGGACAGCTCGGTCAGCATCGCCTCCGGCAGCTTGGTCACCCGCGACATCGCTGGAATGCGCATCACGCGGATCTCCGCCTGCGGCAGCGCATCGCAGGCGTCGGCGATCAGGCCCGACGTGATGAAGCCGCCCGACAGCGCCTGGTCGTAGACCAGGCCCAGCACGCGATGCCCGCGCCGGCGCGCGAGGTCGATGCTCATGCCCAGATGGGCCATCGCGCGGTTGATGCCCAGCAGCTCATCGCGCCGCCGCAACTGCTGTCCCTGGGTGTCGATCAACAGCAGGATCGGCCGGCCCGGATGGCGGGCCACGGTGTCCAGCACCACGCGCGCCTGCGCCAGTGCGAGCCGAACGCCGATCGGCGCATGCCCGGTCGTGCCGACGACGGTCAGCGGTTCATCGTCGAGCGCGACTTCGCCGTGCAGCAGCTCGCCGTCCAGCGTCAGCCCGCGGTCCGAGCCGAACAGCGCCTCGGCCAAGGTCTTCCAGTCCATGTTCGAACTCCTTTGCGGTTCAGCGGCTCATCGGCTCAGCGATGCTCGGGGACGGCCGCGCCGGTGCGCAGCGCAAGGACCTCGGCCACGTCGAGGTCCGGCACGCTCACGGCGTCCTCGACCCCCAGCCGGCGCCACAGCGCCAGCGCGTCGTCGCCGGAGACCGGCGCATCGAGCAGCGCCAGCCGTCGCGCCAGCAGCGCATGTTCCGCCTCGAGCGCCTCTAGCGTCACGGCGCGCGCCGTGGGCAGCGCGTCCATGGCGTCGATCGCCGCGCGGCGGAAGGCGGCGACCTCGTCCTCGACCAGCGCGTCGCAGTCGCCGCTCAACCAGCGATGCTTGCCGCCCGTGGTGCGCCAGACCAGCGCGCGATCGTGGGCGTCGAATTCCTCGACCCCATGGGACGCCTCGATGACCTCCGGCCCCGACATCGCCAGGCGGCCGAGGTCGCTCATGACGACGAAATCGGTGCAGCGCGCCACGATCCCCATGCCACCGAAGCAGCCGTTGGCCGCGCCGATCAACGCGATCACCGGGATGCCGGCATCGCGCGCATCGAGCACGGCGCGCATCACCTCGGAGACCGCGATCAAGCCCGCGTTGGCCTCGTGCAGTCGCACGCCACCGGAATCGAGCAGCAGCAGCACCGCGGCGGGCCGCTCCCGCAGTGCGCGGCGCAGCAGGCCGACGAGCTTGGCGCCATGCACCTCGCCGACGCCACCGCCCATGAAGGCGCCTTCCTGCGCGGCGACGAAGACGGTCCGTCCGTCGAGCCGCGCGCGGCCGATCGCCACGCCGTCGTCGAAGGCGGAGGGAACGCCAAGCTGCGCCAGGTGCGGACTCATCACGCGCTCGGCGGGCGGCAGCCATTCGTGGAAGCTGCCGGGATCGAGCAGCTGTGCAAGTCGCTCGCGCGCGCTGCATTCGGCGTAGGAGTTCGCGGCCACGGCGCTGGTGGACGCGGCGCTCGCGGCCACGGCGTTTGCGCGGGCGATGGGCGTCGTCGCCGTCATGGCTGCAGCTCCCGCACCGCCTGATCCAGGCGCAGGCTGACGACGGCGGGTGTGGCGCCCATGTCGTTGATGGACACCCGCACGCCGGCCAGGTCGTGGCGATGGTGGAAGTCGTCGAGCACCGCCTGCCAGACCGGCGCGAAGCCGCGCGCGGAGGTCTGCACATGCACCGCGCAGTCGCCGCCGTCCCCGGGCTCGAGCATCACCTCGAGGTTGCCGGAGCCGACCACGCCGACCAGCACCGGCGCGAAGGCCGGCACGGCGCGCGTGCCGGCGAAGCGGAAGTCCAGGGTCTCGAGACCCGGTGGGATGGCTGTCATGGGAGTCCTCGTCGTGGGGCGTGGCTTCAGTCGTGCCGTTGAGGCGTCTCGCGCCGTCGGGTGGCTCACCAGTTGCGGAAGCGTTTGGGCGGGCGGTACAGCCCGCCGGACGCCCGCACCAGGTCGCGCATGCCGCGCGCGGCCAGCAGGTTGCGGGTCGCGTCGCGTGGATCGATGCCCAGGTCCTCGGGGCGCCGGATGACGCCGCGCTCGCGCAACTGCTCGACCGCGCGGCGGTCGCGGCCCAGACCGACCGCGGTGTAGCCGGCCACGCCGCGGATCGCCTGTTCGCGCTCCTCGTCGTTGCGGCACAGCAGCAGGTTGGCGATGCCCTCCTCGGTGAGGACGTGGGTGACGTCGTCGCCGTAGATCATGATCGGCGGCAGGTCCATGCCGGCCTGGCGCTGCAGTTCCCAGGCGTCCAGGCGCTCGACGAAGGCGGGCTGCATGTGCTCGCGGAAGGTCTCGACCATCTGCACGACCAGCTTGCGCCCGCGCGGCGTCGCGGCCGCGCCGCTGCGATGGCTGCGGGCCTCCTCGCCGGCCTTCAGCCAGGCCGGGCTCGCATGCCGGCGCCCGCGCGCGTCGGCGCCCATGTTGGGCGCGCCGCCGAAGCCGGCGATGCGGCCCAGCGTCGCCGTCGAGCTGTTGCCCAGAAGGTCCATCTGCAGCGTCGAGCCGATAAACAGGTCGCAGGCGTAATGGCCCGCGGCCTGGCTGAACGCCCGGTTGCTGCGCAGGCTGCCGTCGGGCCCGGTGAAGAAGACGTCCGAGCGCGCGCGGATGTAGTCCTCCATGCCGAGCTCGGACCCGAAGGAATGGATGGACTCGACCCAGCCCGCCTCGATCGCCGGGATCAGCGCCGGGTGCGGGTTCAGCGCCCAGTGGCGGCAGATCCTGCCCTTCAGGCCGAGCGATTCGCCGTAGGTCGGCAGCAGCAGCTCGATCGCGGCCGTGTCGAAGCCGATGCCGTGGTTGAGCCGCTGCACGCCGTACTCGGCGTAGATGCCCTTGATGGCCATCATCGCCATCAGGACCTGGATCTCGCTGATCTGCGCCGGGTCGCGGGTGAACAGCGGCTCGATGAAGTTGGGCGTGGGCGCCTGCACTACGAAGTCGACCCAGTCCGCCGGCACGTCGACGCGGGGCAGGGGCGTGCCGTCGGGCACCCGCTCGTTGACCTGCGCGATGACCAGGCCTCCGGAGAACGCGGTGGCCTCGACGATCGCCGGCGTGTCCTCGGTGTTGGGGCCGGTGTAGAGATTGCCCTGCGCGTCGGCGGCGTGCGCGGCGATCAGCGAGACCTTGGGCGTGAGGTCGACGAAGTAGCGCGAGAACAGCTCCAGGTAGGTGTGGATCGCGCCGATGCGCACGCGCCCGCCGGACAGCAGCTTGGCGAGCCGCGCGCCCTGCGGGCCGGAGAAACTGAAGTCCAGCTGGCTGGCGATGCCGCGCTCGAAGACGTCCAGGTGCTCCGGCAGGGCGAGCACCGACTGGACCATGTGCAGGTCGTGGATGCGGGCCGGGTCCAGGCGCACAAGCGCCTTGGCCAGGAAGTCCGCCTGCTTCTGGTTGTTGCCTTCGAGGCAGACGCGGTCGCCGGGCTTGAGCACCGCGTGCAGCAGGTCGACGATGGCGTCGGTCTCGACCTGCTTGCCGGTCAGGCGCGCGCCGAGCGCCTCGCGTGCCGCGCCGATCCGCGCGGCGCGGTCGCGGGCCTTGGTGTCCAGGTTGATGCGGTCCATGGGCACGGACGGTACGGGCGCCGCCGCGCCCGATCAATCAACCGCCGCGCCTGACGATTACGCGCAGCGGAATGATCGAGGCCGTCCGGGACGGCTCAGTGCCCGCCCAGGCGCAGCGTGCGGCTGGCGGCGAGCAGGGCCAGCAGGTTGGGGTCGCGCTCGCGGGCGCGGAGGAAACACAGCGCGATGGTCTGGCGCACCGCGTAGCGTTCCTGGAGGGGAATCAGCCGGACGCTGGGCGGCAGCACGGCGCGCACGCGCCCGGGCAGCAGCGTGCAGCCGATGCCGCCGCCGACCAGGTTCATCAACGAGAAGATGTCGTTGGTCTTCATCACGATCTGCGGCTCGAAGCCGGCGATGCGGAAGGCGTCGACGAAGCGGCTGTAGGTGACGAAGCCTTCCTGCAGACTGACGAAGCGCTCCTCGGCGCAGTCCCGCAGGTCGATGGCGGCGAGCGCGGCGTAGGGCGACTGGGCCGGCGCGGCGAAGAAGACGTCGTCGTCGAAGAGGGCGTGGGTCTCGAGTTCCGGTGCGGACTCGGGCAGGCCCATGACGGCGGCGTCGAGCGTGCCGTCGCGCAGGCGCTGGGTGAGGTCGGAGTTGGAGCCCAGGATCAGCTCGGCCTGCACCTCGGGCTTGCGGGCCTTGAGCGCCATGATCATCGACGGCACGGTGCCGCTGGTCAGCGAGTACAGCGAGCCGATGCGGATGCGCTCGGCGCCGTAGCCGGCGATGGCGCGCGTGGCATTGATGCCTTCGTCCATGCGCTGCAGGATTTCGCGCGCGACGTCGGCCAGCGCATGGGCCGCGTCGGTGGGCTGCAGGTTGCGGCCCTCCAGCCGGAACAGCGCGCAGCGCGTGCCGGCCTCCAGCGAATGCAGCGCGCGATGCACGCTGACCGCGCTCGTGCCCAGCCGCTCCGCGGCGCGCGCCAGGCTGCCGCTCTCCAGGAACGTGATCAGGATCTCGAGCTTGCGGAAGGTGATCTCTTCGCTGATGCGGGGGAGCATGGGTCAGGTGCCTTCGAAGGCGGATTTGACCGCGTCGATCAGACGCTGCTCTGCCAATCGCTGAAACCCGATGTGGACGTCGGCCATCACGTGAAATCCGCTAGAGGATCAGGCATTTTGCTAGAGAAACCGTGCATCCGGAGAAATCCGCTATAGCGAGGTCTCCGGCTGAGGTCGGCCCGTGATCGGACCCGAACAGGACTCCAGCGCATCATCCAGCCGCGCCCGCCAGTACGCGGTCGTTGATGACGGGCCGGCGGACTTCGTCAGCGTCTGCAGCGGCGCGACCAGCCGTGAATCGGCGAGCGCCTCCGCAGCATCCAGTTCATAGACATGGCAATCGGGCGTGAGCCGCTCGATTAGCCGGTCGACGATCCCGTCGTCCCGCCGCCGGGCCAGGCCGACCAGCGCTTCCCCGCGCACGTCGAGGTCGGCGTCGTCGAGGTTGCGCCGCAGCGCCGCGCGGATCTCCGGCGAGTCCTCCATCCGCAGCGAGCCGAGCGCGAAGGTGGCCCAGTCGCGCACCTCGTCCGACGGGTCCGCGCTCAGGCGGATGAGCCCCGCGATCGTCTCGGGTTCCTCGTAGGACCCCAGCGCCACCGCGACCTGCCAGCGCATCCTGGCGTCGGGATGCGAGGCCAGTCGCAGCAGCGCTTGAACGCTCTCGCCATGCGGCCGCAGCCCCAGCCCGCCCACCGCCGCCCGGACCACGTCGTGATGCGGATCGGCCAGGCCGCGCAGCAGCAGGCGCTGCGTCTCCTCCTCGGCGTACAAGGCGAGCCCAGCCTGCGTGTGGCGACTGAGCTGCGCGGCGATCGAGACGCCCACGGCCCGTCGCCGGACGTTCGGGCTCGCGCACAGCGCGACGACCCGCGCCAGCAGCGCGGGCGATCCGCGTCGCTGCAGGGCTTCGATCGCGCGCCAGCCCTCGTCGGCGTGCCAGTGCCGCAGCGCATGGCGCAGCAGGCGATCGACACCGAGGGACTTCCAACGGGGGCGGGCGGTGCGCTTCATCGGTAAGGGACTCGCGGTCGCAGTGCCCCGACTCTACCGAGCCCGGCGCCGCGGGCCTGCCGCTCATCCGGGTGGCAAGGACCGCCGGCCTTCTGGCGAGGCCGGCGGCCGCTCACCGCGTCGCGGTCTCCTCTTCGCCGGTCGGCAGGCGCAGCGCGCCGGTGTTGTAGTCGTACTCGAACACCTCGCCATGCCGCGCCCAGCTGACCGCCGTCTGCAGCACGGCGCCGGCCTCGGTATCGTCCAGGTGCTCGCTCAGCAGCCGCAGCACCGGCTTGTCGGGCATCTCGCCGCTGGGCTCCTGCTCCAGGCTGTGGCGGATGTGCGCGATGAGCGGCACGTGGGTGACCAGCTGCTGCCCGAAGAGATCGCGCCGCAGGCCATGCGAGCCCTCGACGTAGCGCCGGCCCAGCGAGGTGAGTTGCAGGTCGCCGCTGTCGAGTTGCGCCAGCCCCAGCAGCGCCAGCGCGTGCGCCACCGGCAGCAGCTCCGCGTCGGGCAGGCCGGCTTCCTCGCAGAGCTGCGGCAGGTCCGCGCGGCCGTCGAAGGGCGGATCGGCCAGCAGCTCCAGCAGGCCGTCCATGCGCGCCACGTCGGCGGCGGGCAGGCGCTCGGCCAGCGGGGCCGGGGCCGCCGCCGCATCCACCGTGCCGGCCGCGCGCGTCGGGCGCGCCGCGCCGGCGGTCATCAGCGCGTAGACCTCGTCGATCAGCGCGCGCACGTCGGCGCTCTCGGGATCGCGCGGTCGCGGCAGCTGCACCGACAGCTGGCAGCGGATGCGCCCGGGATCGCTCGCGAAGATCAGCACGCGGTCGGCCATCATCACGGCCTCCTCGATGTTGTGGGACACCACCAGCATCGCCTGCGTCGGCATGTGCCCGCCGTCCCACAACTCCAGGATGTCCTCCCGCAACCGCTCGCCGGTCAGCACGTCCAGCGCCGAGAAGGCCTCGTCCATCAGCAGCACGTCCGGCTCCGTCACCAGCGCGCGCGCGATGCCCACGCGCTGCCGCATGCCGCCCGACAGCTCGCGCGGCAGGGCGCCCTCGAAGCCGGACAGGCCGATCAGCGCGATCGCCTCCTCGGCCTTGGCCGAGCGTTCGGCCTTGGCCACGCCGCGCGCCTCCAGGCCCAGCTCGACGTTCTGCTGCACCGTCAGCCAGGGGAACAGGGCGAAGGACTGGAACACCATGCTGATGCCGCGCGCCGGGCCCGACAGCGGCTGTCCGCGATAACGGACCTGGCCGGCATCGGCCGGCACCAGCCCGGCCATGATGCGCAGCAGCGTGCTCTTGCCCGAGCCCGACTGCCCCAGCAGCGCGACGATCTCGCCCTCGCGCAGGTGGAAGTCCACGTCCGCGAGCACCGGCCGCGGATGCCCGTCGGCCGAGCGGAAGCGCTTGCCGACGCCATGGAGTTCGATGATGGATGCGGTCATGCGGTGCTCCTCACAGATGCATGCGGTCCTCGGCCAGCCGGTACAGGCGGCGCCAGACGAAGTGGTTCAGGCCCATCACGAAGACGCACATCACGCCGATGCCCAGCGCGATCCGCGGGAAGTCGCCCTTGGCCGTCATCTCCGCGATGTAGCTGCCCAGGCCATGCGCCTTGAGCGTGGTGTCGCCCCAGGACACGTACTCGGCCACGATGCTGGCGTTCCACGAGCCGCCGCTGGCGGTGATCGCCCCGGTGACGAAGCTGGGGAAGACCGCCGGCAGCAGGTAACGGCGCCATTTCAGCCAGCCGCTCAGGCCCAGGTTGCGTGCGGCGTGCCGCAACTCGGCCGGGATGTTGGAGGCGCCGGCGATGACGTTGAACAGCAGGTACCACTGCGTGCCGAAGATCATCAGCGGCGAGAGCCACACGTCCGGATCGAGCTTCCAGCGCACGATCAGCACCACGACCACCGGGAACAGCAGGTTGGCCGGGAAGGCGGCCAGGAACTGCGCCACCGCCTGCAGGCGGCCGGACCAGCGCGGATTCATCCCGATCCAGATGCCCACCGGCACCCACACCAGCGCCGCCAGCGCGATCAGCACCAGCACCCGCGCCAGCGTCACCAGGCCCAGGCCGAGCACATGGCCCGCCTCGGACCAGCCGACCTCGGCATGGACGAAGCGCACCAGTTGGTACAGCGCCACCATCACCGCGGCGGCCAGCACCGCATCCCAGGCGCGCTGCCAAGCGGCCACGGCGATGCGCGGGCGCGCGCGGAGCGAGGTGCCGTCATGGTGCCGGCGGAACCAGATCAGGCTGCCCTCGAGCCGGTCCACCAGCCACGCCGCGGCGCGGCGCGTGAACGCGGTGCGGCGCAGCCAGTTCAGCATCCAGGAGTTGGGCGCGTTGTCGGTGCCGCTGTCCTCGAAGCGGAACTTGTCGGCCCAGGCGACCAGCGGCCGGAACACCAGCTGGTCGTAGAGCACGATGCCCACGAGCATCGCCACGATCGCCCAGCCGATCGCGCCGAGGTCGCGCGCCTCGATCGCCATGGCGATGTAGGAGCCGACGCCGGGCAGCTTGATGCTCTGGTCGGATACCGAGATGGCCTCCGACGCGACGACGAAGAACCAGCCGCCCGACATCGACATCATCATGTTCCACAGCAGCCCGGGCATCGCGTAGGGCAGCTCCAGCCGCCAGAAGCGCTGCCAGCCGGAGAGCTGGAACACCCGCGCCGCTTCGTCGAGCTCCGAAGGCACGGTGCGCAGCGACTGGTAGAGGCTGAAGGCCATGTTCCAGGCCTGCGAGGTGAAGATCGCGAAGATCGCCGCGCACTCGACACCCAGCAGGTTGCCGGGGAACAGCGCGATGAAGCCGGTCACCGTGATCGACAGGAAACCCAGGATGGGGATGGACTGCAGGATGTCGAGCATCGGCACCAGCACCTTCTCGGCGGCGCGCACCTTGGCCGCGAGCACCGCGAAGACCGCGCTGAAGAGCAGCGCCAGCACCATCGCGGCCAGCATCCGAAGGTTGGTGCGCAGCAGGTAGTAGGGCAGGTGGGACGGGTCCAGCGACAGGGGCAGCGGATCGCCCAGCGCGAAGGGACGCGTCATCTGCGCCGCGCCGTAGGCCAGCAGCACGAGCAGGCCCAGCACCAGCGGCAGCAGCGCCCAGTCCCAGCGATTGGTGCCCGCCTCGACCACGGGGCGGGGGAAGAATTGGCGGCGGTCCATGCGCGCTCTCTTCTCTACATGGATTCCAGGGAACAGACGACCCCCTGGGGCCCCCCGCGCGAAGGTCCGCAGGATGCCTGGGGCGGCCTTCAGAAACCTGTCCGCTGTCTGTCCGCTGTCTGGCCGCGCGCTACCCGCGCGTTACCCGCGCGCCGCCCGCACCTCAGCGGCGCAGGCTTTGCGCCACCTCGAAGAAGGAACCGAGCAGCAGGCTGTCGCGGCGCTCCTTCAGGCAGTACAGGTGGGTCTCGGTGAAGGCCGGGTCGCCCTCGATGCGCACCGGGCGGAAGCGCGCGTCGGGGATGAATTCCGCCTCGGACACGACGCCGATGCCGATGCCGCGCGCGGCCGCCTCGCGCAGCGCCTCGCGGCTGCCGATCTCCATCGCGACGCGCGGCGTGATGCCCGCCTGGCGCAGCGCCGACTCGAGCGCGCGGCGCGTGCTCGATCCGGCTTCGCGCTGCAGCAGCGGCTGCTCGGCCAGCTCCCGCAGCGACACGTGCTCCCGCGCGGCGAAGGGGTGGTCGAGGTGGACGAAGAGGATGATCGCGTGCCGCGCGTAGGCCATGGTCTCGAAGCCCGGCGCGTCGTGGAAGCGCGCCAGCACGCCGACGTCGATCACGTAGTTCTCCAGGTCGCCGAAGACCTGCGCCGAATTGCCCAGCCGGATCGAGACGTCCACCTTGGGATAGCGCTGGCGGTAGGCGTCGACCATCTCGATGACGTGGAAGGGACCCACCGCGCCGAGCTTGAGCTGCCCGCGGGTGAGCTCCCCGCAGTCATGCAGCAGGTTGTAGGCCTCGACCTCCAGCGCGGCGAGCTGCCGGGCGATCGGCAGCAGCTGGTGGCCGACGCTGGTCAGCTCGATGCGATGGCCGCGGCGGTGGAAGAGCTCCACCTTGTGCTGCTGCTCCAGGCCCTGCACCTGCGTTGTCAGGGTCGGCTGCGAGAGCCCGAGCGCCCGCGCCGCCGCGCTGAAGCTGCCATGGCGGGCGACGGCGAGGAAGGCGCGGAGCTTGGCGGCGGACATGTATAGACGCTCTCGATGATTTCTTGCGGTTGGTCATATTGATTCGATCGAGTGACGGTCACGTGACGTTCCTACGCTGCGCGGGCAGTTCCCCCTCAACCCGACCTGGAGTGCCCATGACCCGGACCCGTTTCCCGCGCCCGCCGGCGCATCGCTCGCCTGCGCGCTTCGCCGCGCTGTCCACCGCCCTGTTCACCGCGTCGATCGCGGCGCTGCTCGCCATGGCCCCGCCGCCCGCGCAGGCGCAATCGGCCCCGAGCCCGCTGGCCTCGTTCACGCGCACGCTCAACGCCGCGATCTCCGGCTACAACCGCGAGCACCTGAACGGCGTCTCGCCCGAGGCCTGCGCCGCGGCCTGCCTGGCCGATGCGCGCAAGTCGTGGTGCGTGAGCTTCGACTACTACAAGGCCTCGCAGCAGTGCGACCTCAGCGACAAGCGCGCGGCCGACGTGGGCGGGCTCAAGACCGACTACGCCGGCAACCCGTATGACCATTACGCGCTGATCCCCGGCCCCGGCGTGCCCAACCCGATCGTGGGCCCCTACGGCCGGCGCCATGTGCTGGTGATCGGCATCGACGGCCTGCGTGGCGACGCGCTGTTCTGCGCCGGTTGCGCGACCACGCCGGCGCTGAGCCAGCTCGCCGCGGTGGGCGCCTTCCACGGCAACGTGCTGGCCGGCGGTTCGCAGTCCACCTACAGCGGCCCGGGTTGGGGCACGCTGTTCACCGGCTACTGGGCGGACCAGCATGGCGTCACCGGCAACGACGCCAGCCTGCCGCTGCGCAAGCCGCATGTCTTCGACCGCATCAAGCTGGCCTATCCGACCGCCACGATCGCGGTGGTCGGTGACTGGGCCAACATCACCGGCAACCTCAAGCCCGTGGGGGCGGACTTCGTCGTGGCCAACGCGGCGAAGAATTCGCAGCAGGCGACGGATGCGGTCAAGGGCTGGCTGTCGTGGACGAATCCGCCGACCGCGATCTTCTATTACCTGCACAACGTCGACATCCACGCCGCCAGCTACGACCCCTACAACGCGTACTACCAGTCCAAGATCGCCGGCGAGGACGCGCAGATCCAGCAGGTGCTGGACGCCCTCGCGGCGCGGCCGACCTATGCGCAGGAGGAGTGGCTGATCGTCGTCGTCTCCGACCACGGCGGCACCGGCAGCGGCCATGGCGGCCAGAGCGCTGGCGAGCGCGATGCGGCGCTGGTGATGACCAACCGCTACCGCAATCCCACCAAGCCGGCCTACTGCCAGGGCGACCTGACCGGCACGCCGCTGCCCCAGACCGGCGCGCTGACGCCTCACGTGCTGGACTTCCTCGGCCTGGTCAACGACACGGCCGGAAGCAAGCACCCCGCTTGCGGCAGCCACTGAAGGCGCCGGCTGAAGGCAAGCCGACGAAGGGCCGGAGGAGGCGCGGCCCCTCCGGCCCTTCGACGCTCCGGCCCTGCGGCGCCGCCCGGAGGGCCGAGCGGACGATCCATAGATCGCATGAATGCTTCGGTCGAGAAATCAACATGGGATCGATGGATCTGCTGTCATGTTGGATTCATAGAGTGCCGGCATCCGCTCACCACTCCTGGATGCCGCCATGTCCCATCCCCGCTTCTCCGCCGCGCGCCGCACCGCGCTGGGTGCCGCCCTGGTCCTGACCGTCTGCGCGGGCCTGCCGCAGCACGCATCGGCCCAGCAGCGGGCGCTGACCATCGGCCTGATCCCGGCCGAGGACTCCCAGGCCATGATCGAGTCCAGCCGGCAGGTGCTGGACGCGCTGCAGCAGCAGCTGGGCATGCCGGTGAAGCCCTTCGTGGCCACCGACTACAACGGCGTCATCGAGGCGCTGCGCGCGAAGAAGCTGGACGTGGCCTACCTCGGCCCGTTCTCCTACGTGCTGGCGAGCTCGGTGGCCGAGGTCGAGGCCTTCTCCGTCGCGGTGACGAAGAAGACCGGCCAGAGCGCCTACCGGAGCGTCATCCTCGCCCGCAAGGACAGCGGCCTGCGCAGCGTCGCCGAGCTCAAGGGCCGCAACTTCGCCTTCGTGGATCCGAGTTCCGCCTCCGGCCATCTGTTCCCCAAGGCAGGACTGCAGCAGACGGGGCTGGATCCGGAGACCTACTTCGGCCGCGTCGTGTTCTCGGGCTCGCATGACGCCAGCATCCTGGCGGTGGCCAACAGGAAGGTCGACGCGGCCGCCGTCGCGGACCGCATCTTCAACAGCGCCGTCGCCAAGGGGACGGTCAAGCAGGACGACTTCGTCGTGCTGTGGTCCTCCAGGCCGATTCCCGAATCGCCGATGGTCTGGCGCAAGGACCTCGACCCGGCGCTCAAGGAGAAGCTCGCCAAGGCGCTCGCCAACCTCAAGGACGTGAAGTGGGGCGACCAGGGCGTGCTCAACGGCTTCCAGCCGACCAGCGACGCCGCCTACGACGTGGTCCGCGACACCGCCAAGGTGCTCAAGCTCGACCTGCGGGGCATGAAGTGATCGCGCTGCGTGGCGTCACCAAGCGCTTCGGCGACAACGACGTGCTGCGCGGCGTCGACCTGGACGTGCGGCCCGGCGAGTTCCTGGTGGTGCTCGGCCCGTCCGGCGCCGGCAAGTCCACCTTGCTGCGCTGCATGAACCGCCTGGTCCAGGCCGACGGCGGGACGATGACGATCGCCGGCCTGGACGCGCGCGGCGCCGAACGCGCCACGGAGCTGCGCGCGCTGCGTCGGCGCGTGGCGATGGTGTTCCAGCACCACCAGGTCGTGCCGCGGCTCAGCGTGCTGAAGAACGTGCTCAGCGGGCGGCTCGGCGCGATGGCCGTCTGGCGCTCGGTGCTGCAGCTGTTCCGCGCGTCCGACATCGCGCTGGCCATGGCCTGCCTGGACCGCGTCGGCCTCGTCCACAAGGCGGCGTCGCGCACCGACGCGCTGTCGGGCGGGCAGATGCAGCGCGTGGGCATCGCCCGCGCGCTGGCGCAGCAGCCGCAGGTGATCCTGGCCGACGAGCCGGTCGCGAGCCTGGACCCGCACACCGCGCGCCAGGCGCTCGGCTACCTGAAGCAGGCCTGCCGCGAGCTCGGCATCACCGTGGTCTGCAACCTGCACCAGGTCGACTACGCGCGCGAATTCGGCGATCGCATCGTCGGGCTCTCGCAGGGGCGCGTGCTTTTCGACCGGCTGCCGCGGGAGCTCTCCGAGGCGGAACTCGAGGCGCTCTACGCGGGCAGCGCCGCGCAGGCGGGCCTGCAGCTGATCGCGCCGGTGAACGTGCCGGTGAATGCCTCGATGAATGCGCCAGCGAATGACCCGGAGCGCATCGCCTCGATGGCCGCGTCGGCGCCGCCGGCCGCTACCGCCCCGACCTGGAGAACCGCATGACGACGATGACCGCTGTGGACCGCGCCGCCCGCGATCGCACCCGCTGGCTGGTGGCTTTGCCCACGACGCCGGGCGGCTGGATGAAGCTGCTGGCGCTGGTGGTCGCGGGCCTGTGGGCGCTGCAGTGGAGCGCCCGGGGCGCGCAGCTGAGCCCGGCCGAGCTGGCGAGCGGCCTGCCGCAGATCGTCGATTTCCTCGGCCGCACCTGGCCGCCGGACTGGCGCATCCTGGAGCGGCTGTGGGCGCCGGCGCTGGAGACGGTCCAGATCGCCGTATGGGGCACGCTGCTGGGCGTGATCGGTGCGATCCCGGTGTCCTTCCTCGCGGCGCGCAACCTGCAGCGACCCCGCTGGCTGTATCACCTCACGCGTCAGGGCCTGAACGTGGCGCGCAGCATCAATGAACTGATCCTGGCGCTGGTGTTCGTGTCGGCCGTGGGACTGGGACCGTTCCCCGGCGTGCTGGCGCTGGCGGTGCATGGCGCGGGCATGCTGGGCAAGTTCTTCGCCGAGGCCATCGAGGAGATCGACGACGGCCCGCTCGAGGCGCTGCGCGCCACCGGCGCCCGGCCGCTGCAGGTGATCGCCTTCGGCGTGCTGCCGCAGGTGATCACCGCCTGGATCGCGGTGGTGCTCTATCGCTTCGAGGTCAACCTGCGCTCGGCGACGGTGCTGGGCATGGTGGGCGCGGGCGGGCTGGGCTTCGAGCTGGTGGGCAGCCTCAAGCTCTTCAAGTATCCCGAGACCGCGACCTGCATCCTCGTGATCACGGCGATGGTCGTCAGCGCCGACCTGGTGTCGAGCCGGCTGCGCCGCGCGATCCAGGATGCCGGTCGGCATTGAACCGTCATCGAGCGCGAGGACCCGCCCATGACCCCCTGGACCTTCCACAACCCCGTCGACGTGCGGGCCGGCAACGGCGCGCTGGCGCAACTGCCGCGCCTGGTCGGCGCGCGCGACGCGCTGCTGATCGCCTTCCCGGAGGCCGAGGCGCTCGGTCTCGTCGGCCGGGTGCGCGAGCTGCTCGGCGATCGCCTCGTCGCGGTCGAGACCGACATCCGCCCCAATCCCGACCTGCGCTGGCTCGCGCCGCTGTACGAGCGACTCTGGCGCGAGCATCGCGGCGCGCGCTGCGTGATCGCGCTGGGCGGCGGCAGCAGCATCGACTGCGCCAAGGCGATGCTGACGGCGACGCCCTCGGGCCGCTTCGATGAACTGCTCGATCACCTGGTCGACCCGAAGGCGGCGCCGCTGTCGGCGGATGCGCCGCATCGCGCGCTGATCGCGGTGCCGACCACCGCCGGCACCGGCAGCGAGGTCACGCCCTGGGCGACGCTGTGGGACGCCGCGCGCGGCCGCAAGCATTCGCTGCACCTGCCCTGGACCTGGCCGGAGGCGGCGATCGTCGATCCGTCGCTGATGGTGAGCCTGCCGGTGGGCGCCACGCTCGCGAGCGGACTGGACGCGCTGTCGCATGCGCTGGAGGCGCTGTGGAACGTGCATCGCAATCCGGTGTCCTCCAGCCTGGCGGCGAGCGCCGCGCGGGCGATCGTCGCGACGCTGCCGGCGCTGCTGCGCGAGCCGCGCCGGCTCGACCTGCGGGAGGCGCTGGCCGTCGCGGCGCTGCAGGCCGGCATGGCCTTCTCCAACACCCGGACCGCGCTGGCGCATTCGCTGTCCTACGACATCACCTTGACGCGCGGCACGGCGCACGGCATCGCCTGTTCGTTCAGCTTGCCGCGCGTGATGCGCCTGGCCTTCGGGCGCGACGCGACGCTGGACGCGCGGCTGCTGTCGATCTTCGACGCGGCCGATGCGGACGGCGCGGTCGCCGCGCTGGAACGTTTCCTGGCCGCGCTTGGCGTGTCCACCGATCCCGCCGACTACGGCATCTCCCCCGACGACTGGGACTCGCGCGTCGCGCAAGCGCTGCGCGGCCCTCGCGGACGCAACTTCATCCAGGCCCTCGCATGAACGACGTTTCGATTGCCAACCCTGTTCCGACGCACTCGACGGATTCGACGGATTCGACGAGCCACGCCGCGTCGAGCACCACGACCGCCGAGGCCCAGCGCCACCCGCGCCTGCAGGCGGTGATCTTCGACTGGGCCGGCACGCTGGTCGACCACGGATCGCTGGCGCCGACGCAGATCTTCGTCGACGCCTTCGCGACCTTCGGGATCACACTGACGCTGGACGAGGCGCGCGGCCCGATGGGGCTGTCCAAGCGCGACCACATCCGCACGCTGCTGGAGGACGACGGCCTGCAGGCGCAATGGCGGGCGCGTTTCGGCCGCGCATCGAGCGACGCCGACATCGACGCGATCTATGAGCGCTTCATGCCGATGCAGATCGCGCATGTCGGTCGTTACTCGGCGCCGATCCCGGGCGCGGTGGAGGTGCTCGCCGCGCTGCGCGGCGCGGGGCTGAAGATCGGCTCGTGTTCGGGTTATCCGCGCCAGGTGATGGACGTGCTGCTGCCGCAGGCCAAGGCCGATGGCGTCTGGGCGGACCACGTCGTCGCCGGCGACGAGCTGGCCGCGGGCGGCCGCCCGGGCCCGTTCATGGCCCTGGCCAACGTGCTGGCGCTGGGCATCGGCGACGTGCGCGCCTGCGTGAAGGTCGACGACACGACGCCCGGCATCGAGGAAGGCCGGCGGGCCGGCATGTGGACGGTGGGCCTGAGCCTGTCGGGCAACGAGACCGGCTTGACGCTCGATCAGCTGCGGGCGCTGCCCGACGCGGAGCTCGCCGCGCGCCGTGACGCCGCGGCGCGGCGGCTGACGGCCTCGGGCGCGCACCTGGTGATCGACTCGGTCGCGCAGCTGCCGCGGGCGCTCGCGGAGATCGAGGCCCGGATGGCGCGCGGCGAGCGGCCCTGATTGGCCCTGTCCAGCGCTGATCCACCCTGAACGGGCCGGCCATCCCGGCGCCCCGCGTGCGAAACGCGTCCGTGCTCCGGCGGCCCGGGGGATGGGCGCTCCTATCATGGCCGGCGAACTTCCAGCCCCATGAGGTCGCCGTGTCCGCCAATCCCTCGATGCCTGCCCCCACGTCCTCGCGCCGGAAGCTGCTGGTGCTGATGCCGACGGCGGAGGAGCATCTGGCCCAGTTCCGCCAGCGTTATGACGTGATCTATGCGCCGACCGCCGAGGCGCGCGCCCAGGCGGTCGCCGGGCAGGGCGCGGAGATCGAGCTGGTCGTGACCATCGGCGCGGTCGGCCTGCGCGCCGACGAGATGGCGGCGATGCCCCGGCTGGGCGCCGTCGCGGCGCAGGGCGCCGGCTACGAGGCCATCGACCTGACGGCCGCCCGGGCCCGCGGCCTCACCCTCTGGAACGGCGCGGGCACCAACGATTCCTGCGTCGCGGACCATGCGATGGCGCTGCTGCTGGCCTCGGTGCGGGCGCTCCCGCAGCAGGAGGGCGCGCTGCGCGCTGGCCTCTGGCGCGACGCGCTCCCGCTGCGCCCCAGCGTCAACGGGCGCAAGCTGGGCATCCTGGGCCTGGGCACCATCGGGCTGCGCATCGCCAAGCGGGCGCTGGCCTTCGACATGGAGGTCGGTTATCACAACCGCCGGGAACGCCATGACGCGCTGGGCTCGCGCTACTTCGACTCGGCGCTGGCGCTGGCCGGGTGGGCCGACTTCCTCATCGTCGCCGCGCCCGGCGGCCCCGCCACCCGGCACATCGTCAACGCCGAGGTGCTGAAGGCGCTCGGGCCGCAGGGGCACGTCGTCAACATCGCGCGCGGCAGCCTGGTCGACACCGCCGCGCTGGCTGCGGCGCTTGCGGCCGGCGAGCTCGGCGGCGCGGCGCTCGATGTCTATGAATCGGAACCGAAACCGCCCGAGGCCCTGCTCGGCTTCCCCAACGTGATCCTCACGCCGCACATCGCCGGATGGTCGCCCGAGTCGGTGCAGGCGACCGTCGACCTGTTCCTCGAGAACGCCCGGCGCTGGGAGGCGGGCGAAGCCGTGCTGACGCCGCTTTGAAGCCGCCAAAAAAAAGTCCGCGGCCCCGGGGGGCAGCGGACGAAGACTTGAGAACTGAAAAGAAAGGTCCCCTGGACAGGGGACCCCGGCTCCGCGGACGGAACGAAGGCGGCGGCGGACGCTAGGCTGTCAACCCAGCAGACCGGTCGCCAACCCCACGCAGGACATGACGCCGATGCAGACCACCCAGGCATCCGCGTTGTTCAACGAGGTCCAGACCGTTTGCTTGAGCATTTGCATTGCCATCTCCTGCTGCAGCCGGAAGTGGCTGCGATGGATGGCAATGTACTGTATGCCCATACAGTATTCAACAGGGAATCGCCGGATTGTGCGCCTCGCGCCACGGCGACCCGCCGACCGACGCGTCCATCACCTTTGGCGCCGGGCCCGGCACGCCGGGTTGGAGCACAGGCCATACAGCGCCAGCGCATGCTCCACCAGCTCGTAGCCGCGCTCCTCGGCGATCTCGCGCTGGCGCTGCTCGATGCCGGCGTCGTAGAACTCCTCCACCCGGCCGCAGGCCAGGCAGACCATGTGGTCGTGGTGCTGTTCGGAATTGAGCTCGAACACCGCCTTGCCGGACTCGAAATGCTGCCGCGCCAGCAGCCCCGCCTCGACGAACTGCATCAGCACCCGGTACACCGTCGCCAGGCCGATGTCGGCCTCCTCCAGCAGCAGCTGGCGGTAGACGTCCTCGGCGCTGAGGTGGCGTTGGTTCGACTGCTCGAAGATCTGCAGCACCTTGATGCGGGGCAGCGTCGCCTTCAGGCCGCTGGATTGCAGGCTCTCGATCTGGTGCTTGGGGGAGTCGGGCTTGTGCGAGTCGGGCATGGGCGGGCAGGGCAGTTGCGGACTGGCGATCAGGCGGCCGCGGTTTCGGGGTTCTGGGCGTCGTCCGGGTCCGGCGAGGCGTCGGCCGCGGCGCCGCCCGGGGCGCCCTTGCGGGCGCCCTGCGGCTTGCGCAGCCACAGGTAGAGGCCGCTGCCCAGCACGACGATGGTCGCCACATCTAGCAGCGCCCACAGGATCTTCATCGGCGTGCCGCCGTAGTCGCCGAAGTGCAGTGGCTGCGAGACCAGCAGCGCGGTGAGGTACCAGGGCAGTTCCGGCGCCGCTGTCAGCTGCGCCGTCCGGGCGTCCACCAGCAGCGGCTGCAGCAGCCGCGAGGTCAGCGGCGTGGTGCCCTTCAGGAAGATCGTGTTGTGGTGCGGGCTGGAGAAGGCCGTGCCCGGGAAGGCGATGAACGAGACCTTGCGCTGCCGGCCGTGATGCATCGCGGTGTCGAGCGAGGCCTGCAGCGGTCCGCGGTCCCTGGCCGCGAGCAGCGGCTGGCCCTGGTAGGGGGCCAGCAGCGTGGAGACCTCGGTGTACTGCCAGTACTTCACCAGCAGGTCGGCCCAGGTGTTGATCATCCCGGTCGCGCCGACGACGAAGCACCACACCAGCGTGACGATGCCCACGAGGTTGTGCAGGTCCAGCCACTTGACGCGGGTGGAGCGGTCCTTGCGCACCGCGCCGAAGTCCAGCTTGCGCATGAACGGCGCATACAGCACCACGCCGCTGACCAGCGCGATCAGCAGCAGCAGGCCCATGAAGCCGAGGAAGAGCTTGCCCGGCAGGCCCGCGAACATGTCCACGTGCAGGCGCAGCATCAGGTCCATGAAGCCCTCGCCGACGCGGTACTCGCGCACCACCAGGCCGGTGCGGGCGTCGACGGCGACGGACTTGAAGTCCTCGGTCGGCGCCGGCGTCGGCGCGAGCGTGAACCACCACAGGCGCGGGTCGTCCTCGTTCTCGCCGGCGTACTGGATGACACGGGTCGGATGCACCGCGTTCGCGGCCTTGGCCATGACGTCCAGCGAGACCCGCTGCGCGTCCATGGCGGCGGGCAGCACGGGGGCCTCGATCTCGTCGCCGAGCAGGTGGCCGATCTCGTGATGGAAGATCAGCGGCAGCCCGGTCAGGCACAGCAGCAGCATGAACAGCGTGCAGACCAGGCTGGTCCACTTGTGGAACCAGCTCCAGACGCGGATGGCGCGCGAGCTCAGCATCGTCGTGTCCTCAGAAGTCGGCCGCCAGGCTCAGGTTGACGCTGCGCGGCTGGCCGACGACCAGGTAGCTCTGGTCCGGATAGCCGCCCGCGGACGCCCAGTACTTGCGGTTGGTGAGGTTGTCGACCCGCGCACGCAGCGTGAGCAGCGTGCCCTGCACCTCGAACAGATAGCGCGCGCCCGCGTCCAGCCGGGTCCAGGCCGGCACGCGCAGCGTGTTGGCGCTGTCGGCGAAGACCTGGCCGGTGTGCACGACGCGCGCGTCCAGCGCCAGGCCCTGCAGCGCGGGGACTTCCCATTCGGCGCCCAGGTTGGCCTGCACCCGCGCGATGCCCAGCGTGCGCTTGCCTTCGGTGGCGGCCACGCCGGTGCCGTGCTGCCTGGCGTCCAGCCAGGTCAGGCCGCCGAGCACCTTGAGCTCGCGCGTGGCCATGCCGAAGGCGGTCAGCTCGACGCCGCGATGGCGGTCCTCGCCCTGGGCGGTGTCCTGCGCCAGGACCGCGCGCGGCTTGTCGGTGGTGAAGTAGGAGGCGCCGAAGCCCAGGCGTCCGCCGTCGTACTTCAGGCCGACTTCCTTCTGCTTGGAGGCGTAGGGCGCCAGGTCGCGCGCCGGCAGGCCGTTCTGCGCGGCCAGGCTGTCGCCCTTGTTCAGGCCCTCGATGTAGTTGCCGTAGACCGACAGCTGCCTGGACAGGCGATAGACGACGCCGGCGACCGGGCTGGTCTTGCTGCGGTCGTAGGTGGTGACGACGCCGCCCGGCGTGATCGTGTCCAGGAAGCGGACCGTGGCGCTGATCGAGTCGACCTTGAGCGTCTGGTGACGCAGGCCCAGCGTGATCAGCAACGAGTCGTCCAGCAGCGACAGCGTGTCGCCGATGGCGACGCTGCGGTTGCGGATGCGGGTGTTGAGCCGCGGGTCGTCGACGCTGTTGCCGACGTACACGCTGTCCGAGAACGCGGGCAGCGCGCTCCGGGCCGGCGTGTAGAGGTTGGTCGGCTGCGTGTTCAGGAAGTCCATCGCGTAGCCGTTCTTCGTGTCCAGCGAGAACACCGCGGCCGAGACCACCCATTCATGCCCGACCGAGCCGGTGCGCAGCTTGCCGCGCAGGCCGGCCTCGCCGGTGTCGACGCTGTCCTTGCGGCCGTTCTCGAAGCGGTAGAAGGTGCCGTCGCCGGTCGCGGCGTCGGTGACCGTGAGGTTGCCCAGCCGGTTCGCTTCCGTGCTGCGGCGCGCGCCGTAGGCGGCCCAGGCGGTGACGGCGTCGTTGAGGTCCCATTCGCCGCGCAGCGTGCCGAAGGTGTCGCGCTCGTTGGAATAGGTCCAGGGCTGGGCGTAGTTGGCCTTGTTGTCCGGCAGCGCCGGCATCGCGCTCAGGCCGTTGACGGTGACGCTGGGGCGCGTGCGGGTGAGCTGGTTGTCCTGCCAGCCCAGGTCGGCGCTCAGGCGGACGTCGCGGCTGCGCCAGTCCACGCCCAGCGCGACGACGCTGGTCCGCGCCTTCTCGTCGTCGACCGCGGTGCCGCCGTCGCGGTAGGCGGCGTTGAAGCGCACGCCGGTGGCCTTGTCCGGACCGAAGCGCCGCGCCACGTCCAGCGCCGCGCCCCCCGCGCCGCCGCTGCCGGCGTTCACCGTGAGGCGCGTCAGTGGCTCGACCGGCGCGCGCTTGGGCAGCAGGCTGATGTTGCCGCCGATGCCGCTGCCGTTGGGGCTCGCGCCCATCAGGAAGGCGGAGGCGCCGCGCAGCACCTCGACGCGCTCGAACAGCTCCGAGGCGATGTACTGGCGCGGCAGCAGGCTGTAGAGGCCGTTGTAGGCGACGTCGTCCGAATTCAGGATGAAGCCGCGGATGAAGTAGGCCTCCTGGAAGTTGCCGAAGCCGCGCGCGGCGCGGATGCCGGGATCGTTCTGCAGCACCTCGGCGACGCTCCTGGCCTGGCGGTCCTGGATCAGCTCGTTGGTGTAGGCGGTGATCGAGAACGGGGTCTCGAGGTTGTCCTTGGTGCCGAGGATCCCGGCGCGCCCGCCGCGCGCCACCTGGCCGCCGGCATAGGCCTTGGACAGGCCCTGCTTGTCCGCAGTGGCGCTGACGGTCACCACCGGCAACTGGGAGGGCGCGTCGCCGTCCTTGTCCTTGGGAGCGTCCTGCGCGAAGGCGGCAGGGGCGGCGAGGGCGCACAGGCCCAGGGCGATGGCGAGCGCCAGCGGGCGCTTCGGGAAGTGATTCATGGGACGGGGACCTGGAGGGAGTTCTTCTTCGGGGAGGGACAGCGGCCGGCGCCGGGCCGGCACGGTATGGGTGACGGGCGTCAGGCCGCCTTGCGGGGCCGCCAGGCAAACCAGGCGATCACCGCCACCGGCACGCCCAGGCCGATCCACGACCAGACGTCGCCCCAGGCGTCCGACACCAGCGCCGACAGCAGGCCGGAGGTGCTCAGCACGCCCAGCGCGATCGGCCAGGACCAGAGACGGCGGGATTCGGGAGACCACATCGGCGGACGCTCAGCTTGCAAATAACAATTATTCGCATTCTAGAGCGAAGCGCAGCCCGGCTGGGTGGCGGGATCTCCCGTTTGGGCGGTGGGAAAGCGGAGGCTGAAAGCGCTGCCGTCCCTTTTGGGGGCGGCAGGGGGGGCGAAGGCCGGGCGACCGCTAGACGGTCGCGCGGGCGGCCGCCGCCGGGCTGGTGCGTTCGGCGCGCTCGGCGTCCTGGCGGGCGAGGTACTGGTGGATGCTGGCCACCACCTGCGCGCCTTCGCCGATCGCGCCGCCGACCCGCTTGACCGAGCCCGAGCGCACATCGCCGACCGCGAAGACGCCCGGGATGCTCGACTCGAGCAGCTCCGGCTTGTACTGCGACAGCGGGCAGGCGCAGGCGCGGCCGGTGATGATGAAGCCGGCCTGGTCCAGTTCGAGGCCGCACTGCGAGATCAGGCCGGTCTCGGGTTCCGCGCCGATGAACATGAACAGGTGCTGCAGTGCCAGCCGGCGCTGCTGGCCGTTGCGACGGTCGCGCCAGCAGACGGCCTCCAGCGAGTCGCCGCCTTCGAGCTCGCACAGCTCCTGGTGCGGCAGCAGCTCGATGTTGGCGGTGCCCTGGATGCGGTCGATCAGGTAGCGCGACATCGTCGCCGCCAGCCCCGGGCCGCGGACCAGCATGATCACCTTGGCCGCGTGGTTGGCCAGGAACACCGCCGCCTGGCCCGCCGAGTTGCCGCCGCCGACGATCACGACCGTCTGCCGGCTGCAGATGCGGGCCTCGATCGGCGAGGCCCAGTACCAGACGCCCCGGCCCTCGAAGCGCGCCAGCGCGTCGAGGTCGGGCCGGCGGTAGCGCGCGCCGGTGGCGATCACCGCGGTGCGCGCCCGCACCGTGCGGCCGTCCTCCAGCGCCAGGCGCAGCTCGTCGTCCTCGCCGTGGCGCTCGCAGCTCATCTCGGTGACCTTGGCCGGGATCAGCATGTCGGCGCCGAACTTCTGGGCCTGGACGAAGGCCCGGCCCGCCAGCGCCTGGCCCGAGATGCCGGTCGGGAAGCCGAGGTAGTTCTCGATGCGCGAGCTCGCGCCGGCCTGGCCGCCGAACGAGCGGCAGTCCATCACCAGCACCGACAGCCCCTCCGACGCCGCGTACACCGCGGCCGACAGGCCCGCCGGGCCGGCGCCGACGATGGCCACGTCGTAGAGCTCGGGGCGCTCGCGCATGTCGACGATGCCCATGCAGCGGGCGACCTCCTCGTCGGTCGGGTCGACCAGCACGTCGCCGCCGGGGCAGATGACCAGCATCTGCACGCCCTCGGTCATGTACTGGTCGGCGAGCGCCTTGGCGTCGTCGTTCTGGTCGGGCTCGAGCTGCTGGTGCGGATAGCCGTTGCGGCCGAGGAAGCTGCGCAGCCGCATCACCGGCGCGGCCTTGGCCCGTCCGATCAGCGTCGCGCCGCTGGCGCCGGCCTCGATCAGGCCGACACGGCGCAGGATGAAGGCGCGGGTGAGGCGCTCGCCCAGGTCGGCCTCGGCGATCAGCAGCGCGCGCAGCTGCGGCGGGCTGACCTCGACCGCCTCGACCTCGGTTTCCGCGATCGCGTCGATGAACGAGGGCCGGCCGCTGAGCTGGCCAACCTCGCCCAGGAAACCGCCCGGGCCGTGCCGGTGGATCGGCGTCACGTGGCCGAGGCTGTCACGCTGGGAGACGGTGATCTCGCCGCTGAGGATCAGGGTCATGCCCATGCCGGCATCGCCGGCACGCACGACCCACTCGCCTTGGGAATAGCGCCGGAACCGGCCGAAGCGCGCGACGCGCGCGATGTCGGCGACGCCGAGCGTGGGAAACATCTGGGCACCGCGCGTGTCGGCGATGCTGGGCTGCTGGACCTGGGCCATGGGACCTCCTGGCGCGCACCCTAACCGACGGGCGGGCCAGCGGCAAGCGCCGGACGGGAGAGCGCGGCGCGCGGCGCCGGGCGGGGGACGGACGGCCGCTGCGCGTCCGGGGGAGGGTGGCGGTGGCCGACTCTGGCACCATGGCGGCCGCGCCTTCCTTCACGATCCGTTCCGGAGCCTTCGCCATGGACCTGCCTTCCCACCAACTGACGATGACCGTGCTGATGACGCCGGACATGGCCAACTTCTCCGGCAACGTGCACGGCGGGACCATCCTGAAGCTGCTCGACCAGGTCGCCTACGCCTGCGCCAGCCGCTTCGCCGGCCGCTACACGGTGACGCTGTCGGTGGACCAGGTGATGTTCCGCCAGCCGATCCATGTCGGCGAGCTGGTCAGCTTCCTGGCCTCGGTGAACTACACCGGCACCTCGTCGATGGAGATCGGCATCAAGGTCGTCACCGAGAACATCCGCGACCAGGTGGTGCGGCATGCCAACAGCTGCTTCTTCACGATGGTGGCCGTCGGCGAGGACGGCCGGCCGGTGCCGGTGCCGCCGCTGTCGCCGAGTTCCCCCGACGAGAAGCGCCGCTGGGAAGCCGCGATCGAGCGCAAGAAGCTGCGCCAGGAACTGCAGCGCCGGCACGACGAGCTGCGCAGCTCCACCCTGCCGGGCTGAGCCGGCGGCCTCAGCCGCGCAGCTGCGCCGGATCGAGGTACTGCTGGCGGAAGGTCTCGAAGTCGACCGTGTCGGCCGCCTCGATCGCCGCCTGCGTCTCCAGCGAGGCCCGCGCCGACTGTTCGAAGCGGGCCATCAGGCCCTCGGGCATCGGCTGCGCCAGCACATGGGCGCGGGCGGCCTCGGAGCGGGCCGCGACGAAGTCCAGGTGCGAGCACCGGTGTCCGGCGCTCATCGCCGCCAGCACCCGCGCCGACGGCAGCTCGTCCGGCCGCTCCCAGCGCTCGACGGCCTGGGCGAGCGCCTCGCGGTAGAGCGAGCCACCCAGCGCCTCGTCGATCTTGCGGGCGATCGGCGCGAAGTCGGTCAGCAGCTCGCGGCCCCAGTCGCGCAGCGCGATCTCGCCGCCGCGGCGCTCCAGCTTCAGGCCGGGTTCGCGTCCGGCCGAGGCGGTGCGGTGCTGGTTGCGGGCCAGCGCGCCGAGTTCGTCCGGCGTGTCGTTGGGGCTGTCGGTCAGCCAGCAGTGCAGCAGGAAGATGTCCAGGAAACGCATCGTGCTGGCGGCGATGCCGACCGGCTCGAACGGGTCCAGGTCCATGCAGCGGACCTCGATGTATTCGACGCCGCGCTCGCGCAGCGCATGCAGGGGACGCTCACCCGAGCGGATGGTGCGCTTGGGGCGGATCGTGCCGTAGAACTCGTTCTCGATCTGCAGCAGCGTGGTCGACAGCTGGTTGTATTCGCCGCCCGGATTGACCACGCCGACCTTCTCGTAGGCGGGGTAGGGGCGGGTCAGCGCGTCCTGCAGCGAGGCGGCGTAGCCGTCCAGGCTGTTGTAGCTGACCGCCAGCGAGGCCTGCGCGTCGCTCTGGTAGCCGAGGCGGCCCATGCGCAGCGAGGTGCCGTGGGGCATGTGCAGCGTGCCGTCGGTCAGCGGCTGCAGGCCGTGCTCGCGGCCGGCGACGAAGCTGGCGCACAGCGCCGGCGACGCGCCGAACAGCGTCAGCAGCAGGAAGGAATGGCGGCGGAAGTTGCGGATCAGCGCGAAGTGGTCGGCGTTGTCCAGGCCCGGCATCGACCAGTTGTAGTGGATGCCGGAGATGGTCTGCATGCGCCGCCCGTAGCGGTGGCCCAGGCCCATGCGGTAGACGCTCTTGGCGCGGCCGATGTTGGAGGCGCCGTAGCGGCCGATGGGGATGGTTTCATCGGCGGGCAGCAGGCAGGGCATGCTCGACGCCCACATCAGCTCCTCGCCCAGGCTGCGGTAGACGGCCTGGTGGATCTCGGTCAGCTGCGCCAGGCAGGCCTCGGCGGAGGCATGCACGCCGGTGATCAGCTCCAGCTGCGACTCGCTGAAGTCGGTGGTGACCGTCTCATGGGTCAGCGCGGAGCCGAGCGCGGTCGGATGCGGCGTCAGCGCCAGCGAGGCGGCGGTCGGCAGCGCGCGCAGGCTTTCCTTCTCCACGCCGCGGCGCATGCCCGCCAGACGGGCCGGATCCAGGGCCTCCAGTCGCTTCAGCCAATCGCTCAAAACCCGCTCCTCGTTCGATGTGGGCGCGCAAGTTAACAGATGTGCACGAATCCCGCTTGACTTGGCTTTCTCGGGTTTGTGCTAAGCGGGGTGAGGCGATCGACCGGCCTTCAGCGGGTCAACGGCCGGCAATCCCTCGCAACTTGCGGGCAATCCGCAGGCCGGAGGGGGCCTCGGGGGCCCGCCCTGGGCCGGACTCGCAGCGGGCCGGCGCGGGACCCGCTCCGGTGGGGAACGCAGCGGCTCAGGCCGGCGCGCTCATCCGTCGTCGCGTGCGCCGGAGCTGCTGGTCCGAGCTGAAGCCGGCAGCCAGTGCCGCCTGCGCCGGCCGCTGGCCCCGCGCCAGCTCACGCCGGGCCAGTTCAAGCCGGATCGCGCGCAGGTAGTCCAGCGGCGTGGTGCCGCCGTGCTGGGTGAAGAGCCGGGTGAGGTGGCGCGGCGTGACATGGGCGACCTCGGCCATCCGAGCCAGGCTCCAGTCCGCGCGCGGGTCGCCGCAGATCGCGTCCTGCACCCGGTGCAGCGCGGGATGCAGGTGGTGGCGGTGCGCCAGCATCGGCGACAGCTCCGGGTCCTGCGCGCCGCGCCGCAGGTAGACCACCATCACCTGCGCCACCGACGCGGCCAGCGCCTCGCCGCAGTGCTCGGCGATGAGGGCCAGCACCAGGTCGATGCCGGCCGTGATGCCGGCGCTGCTGGCCAGCGGGCCGTCGAGCACGAACACCCGGTTGGCCTGCACGTCCGCGCCGGGCGCGGCGGCGCGCAGCGCGTCGAGCGATTCATGGTGCGTGGTGCAGCGCCGGCCCTCGAGCAGCCCGGCCCGGGCCGCGAGCAGGGCGCCGGCGCAGATGCTCAGCAGCCGGCCTTCGCCGCCGGCCAGCAGCGCCGTGCCCTCGCGATGCAGCCAGCGCTCGATGCGCAGTTCCTCCTCGCGCTCGACGGCGCCCGGCGCCGGGTCGTCCGGATGCGCATGCCGGCGGCCGCTCAGGATCAGCCAGTCGCGCGGCCCCAGCGCCGGCAGCGGCTCCAGCGCGGCCAGCGTCAGGCCGACCGAGCTCGAGGCCGTCGGCGACGCGGCGCAGTAGCGCAGCCGGAAGGCTTCCGGCTCGCCGCGGCGGCGCAAGGCCTGGTTGGCGAGCCGCAGCGCCTCGGCCGCGCCGGCCAGGTCCAGCAGCAGCGTGTGGCGCTCGACCAGGATCCAGACGTCGACCGGGTTGTCGTCCGGTCGGCGCCCGGCCAGGGGAGAGTCAGGAAAGGACATCGCGGCAGTATGCCCCCGGGGCATTCGGGAATGGGGCTCAAGGGAGAGCGGGCTCCCGGCGCGGGCGAGCGCGCCGCGCCGTGGACCCCCCGACCATCAGGCCGCGACGGCGCTGCGCTGGGTGGCGCGATCGAGCGCCGCCTCGACGTCGACGATCTGCGCGAACCGGTCCTGCAGCGCCACCTCGGTGCGCAGCTTGAGCTCGTCCACGCCGACGACCACGCCGCTGGCATGCCGGATGGGGAAGGTGAGCGTCGCCTCGGTCACGTAGTCGACGGTCCAGCCCTCGTCGCTGGCGTGGCGCGTCGTCGTCTCGCAGCACTGCTCGGTGCGGATGCCCGCGACGATCAGGCGGCGGATGCCGTGCTCGGTCAGCCAGATCGACAGGCCGGTGCCGGCCAGCGCGCTGTGGCGGCGCTTGAGGAACTCGGCGGCGATGGGCACGTTGGCCAGCTCGGCCATTGGACGCACATGGCCGCTGACGAGCGAGAAGGGGTTGTCCGGCGTGGCCGGGCCGTCGGTGTGGAGGATGCGCACGATCGGCAGGCCGCGCGCGGCGGCGCCGGTCAGCAGCGCGCTGGTGCGGGCCATGTAGGGCTCGAAGCCGGCCGGGTCCCAGTAGGGGCGGTGGCGGAAGGATTCCTGGACGTCGATCAGCAGGACGGCGGTGTCGGCGTCGGGGCGGAAGGCGGTGGCGGCGGTCATCGAGGGCTCCATCGAGCAGTGGGTGATGGACGCCATCGTGCCGGCGCAGGTGCGCGGCGTCGCGCCGTCGCAGGACCAGTCGCGGTCAAATCAGGACATCGGACGTGCCACGATCGCAGCCCTCACCCCCGCCCCTCTCCCGCAAGCGGGAGAGGGAGCAAGGCGGCGCGGCGCCTCGCCACTCGACCGGTCAGTCCTCGCGCGTGGTGCGCTGGGCCAGCGGCAGCTTGGCCTCGAGGTCCAGCGCGTCCCAGCCCTTGCGGCCGATGCGCCGCAGCGTGTCGATGTTGGCCTCGTAGATCGCGTCGGTGTCCGGCATGGTCTCGACGGCCCGCTCGATGCTCTCCTCGCGCAGCAGGTGCAGCGTCGGGTAGGGCGAGCGGTTGCTGAAGTTGTCGACGTCGTCCGCGTCGGTGCCCTCGAACTGGTAGTCGGGGTGGAAGCTGGCGACCTGCAGCACGCCGTCCAGGTCCAGGTCCTCGACCAGCGCGTCGGCCGCGCCCAGGAAGTCGTTGAAGTCCAGGAAGTCGTTGAGCACCCACGGATGGACCAGCAGCGTCGTCTCCGTCTCCTCCGGATCGGCGCGGTTGAGCGCCAGCAGCTCGCGCGCCAGGTCCTTGAGCAGTTCCTCCGGCGTGTGCGCCGCGCTGACCACGGTGCGCAGCCGCTGGTTGACCTCCACGCTCTTGGCGAACGGGCACAGGTTCAGGCCGATCACGGCCCGCTGCAGCCAGCGCTGGGTGTCCTCGCGGACGGTCTTCTCTTGGTCGGGCGCGATCGGGGCGGTCATCGGGCGTGGGGCTGGAGTCGAAGAAGAGGGCGGGGCGCGGAGGGCGGCGGCTGCCCTCAGGCCAGGGCCGGGCGCGGCCGCTTGAACCAGGCGTCGACCAGTCGGACCCACATCGAGCCGCCCAGCGGGATCAGCTCGTCGTTGAAGTCGTAGCTCGGGTTGTGCAGCATGCAGGGCCCCAGGCCGTGGCCGCCCTCGCGGTGGCTGCCGTCGCCGTTGCCGATCAGGAAGTAGCAGCCCGGCACTTCCTGCAGGTAGTAGCTGAAGTCCTCGGCGCCCATGGTGGGCTCGAACTCCTGCACGTTGGCCGCGCCCAGCATCTCGGTCAGCACGCCGCGGGCGAATTCGGTCTCGGCCGGGTGGTTGATCGTCGGCGGGTAGTTGCGGTGGAAGCCGAACTCGCACTCGACCTCGAAGGCGGTGCCCGTGGCCTCGGTCAGTTGCCGCATGCGGCGCTCGATCAGGTCCAGCGTCTCCAGCGTGAAGGTCCGCACCGTGCCCTGCAGCTCGCAGCGCTCGGGGATCACGTTGGTCGCCTCGCCGGCGTGGATCATCGTCACCGAGATCACGCCCGCGTCGATCGGCCGCTTGTTGCGGGTGATGATGGTCTGGAAGGCCTGCACCAGGTGCGCGGCCACGACCACCGGGTCGGTGCCCAGGTGCGGCATCGCGCCGTGCGCGCCCTTGCCCTTGATCACGATCTTGAATTCGTTGCTCGAGGCGAAGACCGGTCCGGTCTTGAGCGCGAACTGCCCGGCGGCCATGCCCGGCCAGTTGTGGACGCCGAACATGGCCTCCATCGGGAACTTGCGGAACAGGCCGTCCTTGATCATCTCGCGGGCGCCGCCGCCGCCCTCCTCGGCGGGCTGGAAGACGACATAGACGGTGCCGTCGAAGTCGCGATGCGCGGCCAGGTGCTTGGCCGCGGCCAGCAGCATCGCGGTGTGGCCGTCATGGCCGCACGCATGCATCTTGCCGGGATGCTTGCTCGCGTGCGCGAAGGTGTTGTGCTCGGTGATGGGCAGCGCGTCGATGTCGGCGCGCAGGCCCAGCGTGCGGCCGCTCCTGCCGCCGTCGCGGCCCGGGATGATGCCGACCACGCCGGTCTTGCCCAGGCCGCGGTGGACCTCGATGCCCCAGTCGGTCAGCGCTTTCGCGACCACGTCCGAGGTGCGGTCTTCATGGAAGCAGAGTTCAGGATGCGCGTGCAGGTCTCGTCGCAGCTTGGCGATGGCCGGCGCGTCGGCCAGGATGGGTTCGATCAGCTTCATGGGCGGGCACTCCGATGTCATCGCGACAGCGCGTCGGGCTTGCCGCGAGCCAGAAAGACGGCGGCGCCGCTCAGGGCGGCGCCGCTGTGTCGGGCCAGTGTACCCGCCGCACCGCGAAGGTGCCCGACGCCGCCGCGCCCGTCCGGGCGATCAGCGCCGCGTCACTGCCGGATCAAGGCCGGATCAACGCTTCACGCGTCCGTCGCTGGTCAGCAGGGTCATCTCGACGAAGCTCGAGCCGACATGCTTGTTGGGCCGGAAGTTCACGTTGAAGCCGCCGAGGTTGTAGTTCTGCAGGCTGTCCAGCCCGGCGACCAGGCCCTCGCGGGTCGGGCGGGTCGCGCGGCGGATGCCCTCGCTGATGACCTTGGCGCCGATGTAGCCCTCGATGGCGGTGTAGTTGAACTTCTGGCCGGCCTTGGTGGCGGCCTGCTGGTATTCGTGGACCACGCCGACCTGCGTGCCGAACGGGTAAGGCATGACCTGGCTGACCACCACGCCCATCGCGTCCTTGCCCAGTTCCTCCAGCAGCGCCTGGGTGCCGACGAAGGAGACGTTGTAGAACACGCCGCCGTAGCCGGCCTTGCGCGCGGCGCGGATGAAGGCGGCGCAGCTCTTGTAGGCGCTGATCATGACGATGGCCTCGGGTGGCGCGCCGTTCTGCACCAGGTCCTTGACCGCCTTGGCGACGTCGACGCTGTTGCGCTCGACGGTGGAGGTGGCCAGCGGCTGGATCGACAGCGGCTTCATCGCGCGCAGCACGCCGTCCAGGCCGGCCTTGCCGTAGGCGTCGTTCTGGTGGAAGACGGAGATCCGCATCAGGCCCAGGTGGGCCAGCTGCTTCACGATCAGGGCGGTCTCGTCGTAATACGAGGCGCGCACGTGATAGACCCAGGGGCTGAACGGATCGCGCAGCGCCTCGGCGCCGGTGAAGGGCGCCACGAACGGGATCTTGGCCTGGTTGACCAGCGGCAGCGCGGCCAGCGAGGTCGGCGTGCCGACATAGCCGAACAGCGCGAAGACGTCGTCGGCGATCAGCTTCTCGGTGTTGGCCTTGCAGCGGTCCGGCTCGTAGCCGTCGTCCAGCGTGCGCAGCTCGATCAGGGTGCCGTTGATGCCGCCGGCGGCGTTCTGCGCGTCGAAGAAGAGTTTCGCGCCGGCCTGCATCTGCAGGCCCAGCTGCGAGGCCGCGCCCGTCAGCGGCGCCGACTGGCCCAGCACGAGGCGTTTGCCTTGCGCGCGGACGGCCGTCGGGATGGGCAGGGTGGCGAGCGCGCCCAGGGCGCTGGCGGAGGCGAGGAGTTGGCGGCGATCCAAGAGAGGCTCCCAGGGGGTGCGATAGATGTTGTGGCGCCTGCCTGAGCGACTGACGCCAGGAGGCTCGACACGACCTATTTCGGCCCCCAACAAGCGAGCTTAGCGGTTCGTGCGCCAAGCGTCGTCACCATGTTCGGTAAGAAAGCGAAAGCGTGTGGCGCCTGTGCAATAGTTGACGTTCCTCGCCCGCTCTCCAAGAACCGACCGTGAATCTTCCGCCACCGGCCCATCACCACGACGATCCGGCCCTCGCCCGGACGCCCGCACCGCCGTCGCGGGTGGTGAAGGGCGCCTGCCCGCACGACTGCCCCGACACCTGCGCCCTGCGCATCACCGTCGAGGACGGCAAGGTCGTCAAGGTGCAGGGCCAGCCGGACCATCCCAGCACCCACGGCGCGCTGTGCACCAAGGTGTCGCGCTACCCGGAGCGGACCTACCACGCGGAGCGCGTGCTGCACCCGCTCAAGCGCGTCAACGCCAAGCACGAGCCGCCGCGCTTCGAGCGCATCGGCTGGGACCAGGCGATCGCCGAGATCGCCGGCCGCCTGAAGGCGATCGCGGCGCGCGACCCGCAGGCCATCCTGCCCTACAGCTATGCCGGCACCATGGGCCTGCTGCAGGGCGAGGCCATGGCGGGTCGCTTCTTCAACCGGCTGGGCGCGTCCTGCCTGGACCGCACCATCTGCGCTTCGGCCGGCGGCGCGGCGCTGGCCGCGACCTACGGCCACAAGGTCGGCATGCACCTGCCGCACTTCGCCGAATCGAAGCTGATCCTCATCTGGGGCAGCAACTCGATCGCCTCCAACCTGCATTTCTGGACCTTCGCCAACCAGGCCAAGCGCGAGGGCGCGAAGCTGGTCTGCATCGACCCGCGCAAGACCGAGACCGCGGACAAGTGCCACCAGCATCTGGCGCTGCTGCCCGGCACCGACGGCGCGCTGGCGCTGGGCCTGATGCACGAGCTGATCGCCCAGGACTGGCTGGACCACGACTACATCGCCCGGCATGTCGACGGCTGGGACGAACTGCGGGCCAAGGCGCTGGCCTGGCCCCCCGAGCGCACGGCCGCCGAATGCGGCCTGAGCGCGGACGAGGTGCGCGGCCTGGCGCGCGACTACGCGACGCTGGCGCCGGCGGCGATCCGGCTGAACTACGGCATGCAGCGCGTGCGCGGCGGCGGCAACGCGGTGCGCCTGATCGCGCTGCTGCCCTGCCTGACCGGCGCCTGGCGCCATCGCGCGGGCGGGCTGCTGCTGTCGAGCTCGGGCTGGTTCGCGCCCTTCAAGAACCCGGCGCTGGAGCGTCCCGAGCTGCGCGCCGGCCGGCCCTCCCGCACGATCAACATGAGCACCATCGGCGACGACCTGCTGCGCGAGGCCTCGCCCGACTTCGGGCCGCGGATCGAGGCGCTGGTCGTCTACAACAGCAACCCGGTGGCGGTGGCGCCGGAGTCGCCGAAGGTGGTGGCGGGCTTCCAGCGGCCCGACCTGTTCACCGTGGTGCTGGAACACTTCCTGACCGACACCGCCGACCTGGCCGACTACGTGCTGCCGGCGACCACGCAGCTCGAGCACCTGGACATCCACACCAGCTACGGCCACACCGACGTGCTGGTCAACGAGCCGGCGGTCGCGCCGCTGGGCGAGTCGCGGTCCAACACGCGGATCTTCCGCGAGCTCGCCGCGGCGATGGGCTTCGACGAGCCCGCCTTCCACGATGACGACGAGGCGCTGCTGCGCCAGGCCTTCCGCGACGACATCGACCTGGCCCAGCTGCGCGAGCGCGGCTGGTTCAAGCTGCCGCTCAAGGAGGCGCCGTTCGCCGAGGGCGGCTTCCCGTCGGCCAGCGGCAAGGCCGATGCGCGCGGCGCGGACTACGTGGCCAACTACGAGAGCCGGTCCAGCGCGCCGGCGCTGGCGGCGCGGTATCCGCTGGCGATGATCTCGCCGCCGGCGCGCAACCACCTGAACAGCACCTTCGTGAACGTGAAGAGCCTGCGCGACATCGAAGGCGAGCAGGTGCTCGAGATGAGCGCCGGTGACGCCGCCGCGCGCGGCCTGGCCGATGGACAGCTGGTGCGGGTCTTCAACGACCGCGGCAGCTATGCCTGCCGGCTGGACGTCAGCGCCCGCGCGCGCGAGGGCGTCGTGCACGGACTGGGCATCTGGTGGCGCAAGCTCGGCGCCGACGGCCGCAATGTCAACGAGGTGACGCACCAGCGGCTCACCGACATGGGCCGCGCGCCGTGCTTCTACGACTGCCTGGTCGAGGTCGCCGCGGCCTGAGCGCCGCGCACGGACGGCGACGCCGATGACGACGCGGATCACGACGCCGATCGCGACGCGGATCCCTCGCGGACTGAAGGCGCTGTGCCTCGCGCCGCTGCTGCTGGCGCTGTTCGCGCTGGGCGGTTGCGCGCAGCTGTCCTATTACGGGCAGTCGCTGTCGGGCCATCTGTCGCTGGTGCGCGCGGCCAAGCCGGTCGACGACTGGCTCGCGCAGCCCGACCTGGATCCGGAAGTCCGCCAGCAGCTGGTGCTGTCGCAGGCGCTGCGCGCCTATGCGTCGTCGGAGCTGAAGCTGCCGGACAACGACAGCTACCGCCGCTACGCCGACCTCAAGCGCGGCGCCGCGGTGTGGAACGTCGTCGCGACGCCGGAGCTGAGCCTGCAGCTGAAGACCTGGTGCTACCCGATCATGGGCTGCGCCGGCTACCGCGGCTACTTCGATCCGCAGGCCGCGCGCGCGCTCGCGCAGCAGCTGCGCCAGGACGGCTACGAGCCCTATGTGTACGGCGTGCCGGCCTATTCCTCGCTGGGCTGGAGCAACTGGCTGGGCGGCGATCCGCTGCTCAACACCTTCATCCGGTATCCGGAGGGGCAGCTCGCGCGGATGATCTTCCACGAGCTCGCGCACCAGGTGGCCTACGCGAATGACGACACCACCTTCAACGAGAGCTTCGCGACCGCGGTCGAGCAGATCGGCGTCGCGCGCTGGCTGAAGGACCGTCCGGACGCATTGCGGGTGGACGAGCAGTCGCGCAGCCGGCAGGACGAGGTCCAGGCGCTGCTCAAGGCGACACGCGAGCAGTTGCGCGAGGTCTTCCGCAGCGCCGCCAGCGACGACGAGAAGCGCGCCGGCAAGGCCGCGGCCTTCGCGCGGCTGCGCGCCGACTACGAGGCGATGAAGCGGGACCGCTGGGGCGGCGACACGCGCTTCGATCGCTGGGTCTCGGGCCTGAACACGCCGGCGCTGGCGATCCAGGGCAGCTACACGGACCTGGTGCCGGACTTCCTCCGGTTGTTCGAGCGCCTGGACGGGGACTGGCCGCGCTTCTACGCGGAAGTCCAGCGACTGGCCAAGCTGCCCAAGGACGAGCGCCGGGCGGCGCTGTCCCGCTGAGGCCGAAGCCGCTTGGAGAGCCGCTTGCGAGGCTGCTTACTTCAGGCCTTCGACCAGGTCGATGTAGTCCTGCATCGCCTCGTCGCTGGTCTTGCCTTCCAGCGTCTTCCAGGCGTCCCACTTGGCGCGGTTGACGAAGTCCGTCATGCCGGGGCGATCGCCCTCGACATCGCCGGCGGTGGCCTGCTTGAACAGCGCGTACAGCTTCAGCAGGGTCTGGTTGTCCGGCCGCTCGGGCAGGGTCTTGGAATCGGCGACGGCCGCGTCGAACTGGTCCTTGAGGCTCATGTGTGTCTCCCATGGCGATGAGCAGGGCGTCCCGTTGGCGACAATCGGGACGGACGGCCGCGATGTTACCCAGCCCACCTCCCGGCGCGGACTGGGGCCGCCTCTCTAGATGACGCATCATCGGGAGCGCATCGCCCGCCGCCAGAACCCCTTCCGCCAGGAGACCGCATTGCCCACTTCCGCCGCGTCGCGCCCGTCGCCCTCCCGCCGGAGCGCCAAGTCCACGCCGTCGAAGACGGCCGCACCGCCCGCGCGGTCGGCGTCGTCCGCGAGGGCCGCGAAGCCTGCCGGCCTCCCGCGTGACGCGGAGCCGATGTCCAAGGTCGACACCGCCTGGCTGCGCCTGGACACCGAGGCCAACCGCATGGTCATCCACGGGGTGCTGCTGCTGAAGCCGACCATCGCGCTCGAGGACCTGCGTCGCCGCGTCGCCGAGCGGCTGCTGCGCTTCCCGCGCTTCCGGCAGCGCGTCGTCGAAACCGGCGACAGCGCCTGGTGGGTGGAGGACGCCGAGGTCGACATCGCCCGCCACGTGGTGCCCGAGACGCTGCCGCGCCGCCGCGGCCGACCGCTGGAAGGCGCGCTGCAGGACCGCCTGGCCGAGCTGGCCGCCGAGCCGCTCGATCCGTCGCGGCCGCTGTGGCAGCTGCACCTGATCGAGCATTACGACGGCAGCAGCGCGCTGATCGCGCGCGTGCATCACTGCATCGCCGACGGCATCGCGCTGATCGCGGTGCTGCTGTCGATCACCGATGGCGGCGCGGTGCCGCCGGCGCAGGCGGCGGCACCGAAGAAGACCCCGGCGGGGAAGGCGGCGAAGGCGGCGAAGGCGAAGGCCGGCTCGGTCGCGAGCGCCGAGGACGCCGAGCCCGAATGGCTCGCCGACGCGATGGTCAAACCGATCCATGCCTGGACGGTGCGCGAGATCCAGGAACGCGCCGGCTCGGACCGCTCGGGCGCCGCGGCCGCCTCGCCGGCCGAGCGGCTCGGCCGCCAGGTGCTGGAGGACGCGGCGGCGCTGACCGAGGCGCCCGATGACGCCAAGACCCGCCTCAAGGGCAAGGCCGGCCGCGCCAAGCGGGTGGCCTGGGGCGCGCCTCTGGCGCTGGACGCCGTCAAGGCGGTGGGCAAGTCGATGAACGTGTCGGTGAACGACGTGCTGCTGAGCTGCGTCGCCGGCGCGATCGGGCTCTACCTGCGCGGCCACGGCGACGACACCGAGGGCCAGGAGATCCGCGCGCTGGTGCCGGTCAACCTGCGGCCGCTGGAGACGGCCTGGCAACTGGGCAACCGCTTCGGCATGGTGCCGCTGCCGATGCCGGTGGGCATCACGAATCCGGTCAAGCGGCTCTACGCGGTGCACGCGCAGACGCAGGCGCTCAAGAACAGCCTGCAGCCGGCGCTGTCGCTGGGGCTGATGGCGACCTCCGGCACGGTGGAGAAGGCGGCGCAGCGGGCGATGCTCAAGACCCTGTCGCGCAAGGCGACGGCGCTGATGACCCACGTGCCGGGCCCGGCGCAGACGCTGCGGCTGTGCGACTCGGCGGTCGAGCGCGTCATGTTCTGGGCGCCGCAGGCCGGCGACATGAGCCTGGGCATCAGCATCCTGACCTACGCCGGCCAAGTGCAGTTCGGCCTCATCGCCGACGCCGGGCTGTGCCCCGATCCGCAGGCCATCGTGGCCCACTTCGAGCCCGAGTTCCAGCACCTGCTCACGCTGGCGCTGATGCTCCCGTGGGAGACGAAGGACTGAGCGCCGGCCCGCCGTCCGCGCCATGCAGAACGCCGCCCGGGGGCGGCGTTCGTCGCTGGGGCAGGACGCCTTATTTGGCGGCCTTCTTCGCCGGCTGCGGACGGCCGGCGGCGGTCGGGTAGGCGGACATCACCTTGACCGGGTCGGCGCTGGCCAGGTACTCGGCGTACTGCGTCTGGGCGCAGGCGACCGGCTGACCGGAAGTGGCCTCGCCGCGGTACTCGCCGCGGTTGTAGACGAAGCGGTACTCGTTGGCGGCGGCCGGCTGCTCGAAGCGCACCGCGTGCTGGCTGGCGCACTCGGCGCGCAGGGCCTTGGCGTCGGCATTCTCGGCAGAGGCGGCGGCGGCATGCGCCATCGGGGCGGCCAGGGCCAGCAGGGCGGCGGAGATCAGGATGCGCGTCATGGAGTCGGTCCCTAGAGGTCGTTGAATGCGATATCCCTAATTTATAGGGTGTCGTTTTTCGACGCCAACCGCGACCAGGGGGGGCTGGCCGCGCACGATGCCAGGGTTTCCTCGGAGGCCCGCCGCGGGACCGGATGCTAGTCCGCCGAAGCGCTAGGGCGGCTCCCGGGGGTCAGGCCGTGCCGTCCGCGGGCGCCTGGTACTTGCCCGCCAGCTGGAACAGGTGGTCCCGCGAGGTCGGCTCCAGGTAGGGCAGCAGCAGCCCCAGCACGTGGAAGGCGCCGCGCATCAGCGCCTCGCCGGCGCGGTCGGGCTCCAGCGCGTTGCGCGGATCGCGCACGTATTCATAGCTCAGCCAGTAGCTCAGCAGCACCACCATCGCGTTGGCGGTGGGCACGGCCTCGCGCACCTGCATGGTCAGCGCGCCGCTGGCCTGCAGCCCGCCCAGCAGGCCCACCATCGCCTGCGTCTTCTGCTCCAGCACATGCTGGAAGTGCGTCTCCAGCTTGCGGTTCTTGGACAGCAGGTCGTTGAGGTCGCGGTACAGGAAGCGGTGCTGCCAGATCAGCTCGAACAGCATGTGGAAGAACAGCCAGGCATCCTCCACGTTCCGCACATTGCCCACCGCGCCCAGCAGCTCCGACAGCGACTTGTCGTAGCGGTTGAACAGCGCGTTGATCAACTCGTCCTTGGCCGGGTAGTGGTAGTACAGGTTGCCGGGCGAGATGCCGAGCTCCGCCGAAATCAGCGTGGTCGAGACGTTCGGCTCGCCGAAGCGATTGAAGAGGTCCAGCGTGACTTCGAGGATGCGTTCGGCGGTGCGGCGCGGCTTCTTGGTGGCCATGGGCCCGTGGGCGTGGTGGGGGGAGGTGGGCGCATTCTGTCATGACCCCAGGCGGGCACGGGACGGCCCCGCTCCCTACAATCCGCGCCCATGCCCGCAAGTCCCCAACAACAGCCGGCCGCCATGCCCGCGCCGGCCGGCGGTCCGCCCGCCCTGCGATTCAGCAACGTCAGCAAGACCTACCGGGCCGGCCAGTTCCGCGCGCTGGACGGCGTCAGCTTCGACATCCAGCCCGGCGAGTTCTTCGGCCTGCTCGGCCCCAACGGCGCCGGCAAGACCAGCCTGATCAGCATCCTGGCCGGCCTGTCGCGCGCCAGCGGCGGGCAGGTGTCGGTGCTGGGCCATGACGTCGTGGACGACTACGCCAACGCCCGCAAGAAGCTGGGCATCGTGCCGCAGGAACTGGTCTTCGACCCGTTCTTCAGCGTGCGCGAGACGCTGCGCATCCAGTCCGGCTACTTCGGCGTGCGCCACAACGACGACTGGATCGACGAGCTGCTGCTCAACCTCGGCCTGGCCGACAAGGCCCACAACAACATGCGCCAGCTCTCCGGCGGCATGAAGCGTCGCGTGCTGGTGGCGCAGGCGCTCGTGCACCGCCCGCCGGTCATCGTGCTGGACGAGCCCACCGCCGGCGTCGACGTCGAGCTGCGCCAGACGCTGTGGCAGTTCATCGCGCGCCTGAACCGCGAGGGCCACACCGTCCTGCTCACGACGCATTACCTCGAGGAGGCCGAGGCGCTGTGCCACCGCATCGCGATGCTCAAGCAGGGCCGGATCGTCGCGCTGAACCGCACCTCCGAGCTGCTCGCCGGCACTGCCTCGACCATGCTGCAGTTCAAGACCGACTCCGCGCTGCCGCTGGCGCTGGCCGAGCGCGCCCGCGTCACCGGCCGCATCGTCCAGCTCACCGCGCACGACGCGGCCGAGGTCGAGCAGACCCTGGCCACCTTGCGCCAGGCCGCCGTGCCCATCGAGGACCTGGAGATCGGCCGCGCCGACCTCGAGGACGTCTTCCTGGAAATCATGCAAGGGGGCCGCGCATGAGCGCCAGCCATTTCCCGATCCGCCTCGAGGGCGCCCGTCCGCTCTTCTACAAGGAGGTGCTGCGCTTCTGGAAGGTCGGCTTCCAGACCGTGGGCGCGCCGGTGCTGACCGCGGTGCTCTACCTGCTGGTCTTCGGCCACGTGCTGGAGGACCACGTCAAGGTCTACGGCACCGTGGGCTACACCAGCTTCCTGATCCCGGGCCTGGTGATGATGAGCGTGCTGCAGAACGCCTTCGCCAACAGCAGCTCCTCGCTGATCCAGAGCAAGATCACCGGCAACCTGGTGTTCCTGCTGGTCACGCCGCTGTCGCACTGGGCCTGGTTCCTGGCCTACGTCGGCGCGTCGGTGATCCGCGGGCTGATGGTCGGCGCGGGCGTGTTCGTCGCCACCGTGTGGTTCGCGCCGCCGGGCATGGCCAAGCCGCTGTGGGTGCTGGCCTTCGCGATCCTGGGCGCGGGGCTGATGGGCTCGCTCGGCCTGATCGCCGGCCTGTGGGCGGAGAAGTTCGACCAGATGGCCGCCTTCCAGAACTTCATCGTGATGCCGATGACCTTCCTGTCGGGCGTGTTCTATTCGGTGCATTCGCTGCCCGCGTTCTGGCAGGGCGTCAGCCACCTGAACCCGTTCTTCTACATGATCGACGGCTTCCGCCACGGCTTCTTCGGCGTCAGCGACGCCTCGCCGTGGGTGAGCCTGGGCGTCGTGGCGATCGCCTTCGCCGCGGTGGCCGCCGTCGCGCTGGAGCTGCTGCGCCGCGGCTACAAGATCCGCCACTGAACCGTCGCGACGACCGCGCCGGCCCGGCCCTCGCAAGCCGGGCCTCTCCAAGCACGAAAGCGCCCGCGCGAGGCGCCCGAGTAGAATCCCGCCCCATCATGGCCGATCCGACCCCCGCAGAAGTCCAGAGCTACATCGCCCAGGGTCTCGCTTGCAGCGAGCTCCAGGTCGAGGGCGATGGACGCCATTTCTTCGCGACGATCGTGTCGGCCGAGTTCGAGGGCCTGAGCCGGATCAAGCGCCACCAGCGCGTGTACCAGGCACTGGGCGATCGCATGCGCGAGCAGATCCACGCGCTGTCGATGAAGACGCTGACCCCCGCCGAGTTCGCGCAGCAAGGCAGCGCGCATCACCATCACTGAAAGCCACCCGGCTGCGAGGCGGGTGGCGGTGTGGCCCGTCCGGTGAACCCGCTGCCGTCCCGCTGAACAGCCCGAAGCGCTTCCGCGTGGAGCGCGCGTTCACCGAGGACACCGCATGATCACCCTGGCACTTTCCAAGGGCCGCATCTTCGAAGAGACCCTGCCGCTGCTGGCGGCCGCGGGCATCTCCGTGCTGGAAGACCCGGACAGCTCCCGCAAGCTGATCCTCCCGACCAACCAGGCCGAGGTGCGCGTGGTGCTCGTGCGCGCGACCGACGTGCCGACCTACGTCGAATACGGCGGCGCTGACCTGGGCGTGGCCGGCCGCGACGTGCTGATCGAGCACGGCGGCCAGGGCCTGTACCAGCCGCTGGACCTGCGCATCGCGCAGTGCCGCATGAGCGTCGCGGTGCGGGACGACTTCGACTACGAGAACGCCGTGCACCAGGGCTCGCGGCTGCGCGTGGCGACCAAGTACACCTCGATCGCGCGCCAGCACTTCGCCGACAAGGGCGTGCACGTGGACCTCATCAAGCTCTACGGCTCGATGGAACTGGCGCCGCTGACCGGCCTGGCCGACGCCATCGTCGACCTGGTCTCCACCGGCAGCACGCTCAAGGCCAACCGGCTGGTCGAGGTGGAGCGGATCATGGACATCTCCTCGCGCCTGGTCGTCAACCAGGCGGCGCTCAAGCTCAAGCGCGAGGCGCTCAAGCCGCTGATCGACGCGATCGGGTCGGCCGTCCCGAACGCCTGATCGAACGCCTGATCGACCGTCCGACCGACCGCCCCCGACGCCTGCCCGGAGCCCCGCCATGAGCCCAGCCCTTCAACTTCGCACCCTCTTCACCACCGACGTCGACTTCGACGCGCAGTTCCAGCGCGTGCTGCACTGGTCCGCCGAGACCGATGCCGCGATCGAGTCGCGCGTCGCCGAGATCCTGGCCGACGTGCGCGCCCGTGGCGATGCCGCGGTGCTGGCGTACACCGCCCGCTTCGACCACCTGGACGCCGCGACGCTCGGCGCGCTGGAGCTGACGCGCGAGGAGCTGAGGGCCGCCTTCGACGGCCTGCCCGCGGAGCAGGCGAAAGCCCTGACCCAGGCCGCCGAGCGGGTGCGCCGCTATCACGAGCGCCAGAAGCAGGCCTGCGGCGAGAGCTGGAGCTATCGCGACGAGGACGGCACGCTGCTGGGCCAGAAGGTCACGCCGCTGGATCGTGTCGGCATCTACGTGCCGGGCGGCAAGGCCGCGTATCCCTCGAGCGTGCTGATGAACGCGATCCCCGCGCAGGTCGCCGGCGTGCCGGAGATCGTCATGGTCGTGCCCACGCCGCGCGGCGAGAAGAATCCGCTGGTGCTGGCGGCGGCCTACGTGGCGGGCGTGCACCGCGCCTTCACCATCGGCGGTGCGCAGGCGGTGGCGGCGCTGGCCTACGGCACGGCCACCGTGCCGCGCGTGGACAAGATCACCGGACCGGGCAACGCCTACGTCGCCAGCGCGAAGAAACATGTCTTCGGCCAAGTCGGCATCGACATGATCGCGGGGCCGAGCGAGATCCTCGTGCTCGCCGACGGCACCACGCCGCCGGACTGGGTCGCGATGGACCTGTTCAGCCAGGCCGAGCACGACGAGCTCGCGCAGAGCATCCTGCTGTGCCCGGACGCCGCCTACATCGCGCAGGTGCGTGAGGCCATCGAGCGCCTGCTGCCCGGCATGCCGCGGCGTGACGTGATCCGCGCGTCGCTGGAAGGGCGGGGCGCGCTGATCCACACGCGCTCGATGGAGGAGGCCTGCGAGATCAGCAACCGCATCGCGCCGGAACACCTCGAGGTCTCCAGCGCCGACCCGCATCGCTGGGAGCCGCTGCTGCGCCACGCCGGCGCGATCTTCCTGGGCGCCTACACCAGCGAGTCGCTGGGCGACTACTGCGCCGGCCCCAATCACGTGCTGCCGACCTCGGGCACGGCGCGTTTCTCCTCGCCGCTGGGCGTCTACGACTTCCAGAAGCGCTCCAGCCTGATCGAGGTCAGCGAGGCCGGCGCGCAGGTGCTGGGCCCGATCGCCGCGACGCTGGCCTACGGCGAAGGACTGCAGGCGCATGCGCAGGCGGCGGAGTTCCGGCTCAAGCGCTGAGGCCGCCGCCTGCGCAGATTTCACGCGGCGGCGCCGGGCAAACCCTGGCTCGCGGATAAGCCGCCACTTTTGACGCTGTTTTGAGGTTCGCCCGCCGGGGCGGACGTTCTAGGATTCGCCGACATCTCCACAAGAGGACGGCGAAGCATGAAGGTCTCCGATCTGCGCGTCGGTGTGCGCATCTCCCTGGGGTTTGCAGCGGTGCTGCTGGCCACGGTGCTCGTGGGCATCGTGGCCATCAACCGCATGCAGGCGATTCAGAAGAACGTCGAGGACATGGGCGGGGACTGGATCCCGTCGATCAACGCCATCAACGCGCTGCGCGGGCAGCTCAACGAGCTGCGGCGCGCCGAGATGTCGATGTGCCTGAAGGAAGTGGTCCTCGAGGTCGAGGAGCAGCAGGAGCGCATCAAGACGCTGCGCGAGAAGACGCTGCCCGAGCTGGCCAAGACCTACGAGACGATGGTCAGCACGCCGCAGGAGTCCGAGCAGTGGAAGGACGCCAAGGCGCAGTACGCCGCCTACCTGGGCATCCAGGACCGGCTGATCGCCGCGCGCAAGGCCGGCAATCGCGGCGAGTACCTGGCCACCGTCTCCGGCGAGTCCGGCGCCGCCTTCGCCGAGGTGGTCGGCGCGGTGCAGAAGCTGGTCGACATCAACACCGAAGGCGGCCGGCAGAGCGTCGAGGAATCGCGCCTGGCCTACAAGGCGGTGCTGACGACGATGACGGTGCTGATCGTCAGCGCGCTGGCCGCCGGCATCGCCATCGCGATCTACCTGACGCGCAGCACGGTGAAGCCGCTCACCGACATGGTCGGCGTCGCGAGTCGCGTCGCCGAGGGCGACCTGACCGTCGACATCGACACCTCGCGCCGCGACGAGCTGGGCCAGCTGGCGCAGGCGCTCTCGGCGATGCAGGGGGCGCTCAACCGCTCGCTGTCGACGGTGCGCACCAGCGCGGAGAGCATCGCGATGTCCAGCGGCGAGGTGGCCGCGGGCAGCAGCGACCTGTCGGCGCGGACCGAGCAGATGGCCTCCAGCCTGGAGGAGACCTCGGCCACGATGCAGGCGCTGACCGACACGGTGCGCATGAACGCGGACGCCACGCGCCAGGCCAGCCAGCTCGCGCTCAACGCCAGCCAGGTCGCCGACCGCGGCGGCGTGGTGGTGTCCGAGGTGGTCAGCACGATGGACCAGATCAATGCGTCCTCGCGCAAGATCGCTGACATCATCGGCACCATCGACGGCATCGCCTTCCAGACCAACATCCTGGCGCTGAACGCGGCGGTGGAAGCCGCCCGCGCCGGCGAGCAAGGCCGCGGCTTCGCGGTGGTGGCGGGCGAGGTGCGCTCGCTGGCGCAGCGCAGCGCCGAAGCGGCGCGCGAGATCAAAGGCCTGATCGGTTCCTCGGTCGAGCGCGTCGAGGCGGGCGCCCGCCTGGTCGGCGACGCCGGCGAGACGATGCGCGAGATCGTCGCCGCCGTGCAGCGGGTGACCGACATCATCCAGGAGATCTCCTCGGCCACGCAGGAGCAGAGCACCAGCCTGATCGAAGTCGGCCAGGCCGTGCGGCGCCTGGACGAGGTCACCCAGCAGAACGCGGCGCTGGTCGAGGAATCCTCGGCCGCCTCGGAATCGCTGCGCGAGCAGGCGGGCAGCCTGCAGCACGTGGTCGCGCAATTCCGTCTGCACGGCTGAATCCCGCCCCATCCGGGCGACGGCCGAGCATCAAGTCCCGAAGGCTGACGAGGACACGAAGTTCGTGGAACACGAACTTCGTGTTACCCTGCGGCCTTCATGAAGAACGTCACCGTCACCATGGAAGACAGCGTCGCCGAGTGGGCGAGGCTGGAGGCGGCGCGGCGCAACACCAGCGTCTCGCGGCTGGTCGGCGAGCTCCTCGCCGAGAAGATGCGTCACGACGACGCCTATGAGCGCGCCCTGCAGGACTGGCTGCACCGCGAGCGCACCTGGTCCTCCGACGGCCAGCCCTATCCGGGCCGGGAGCTGCTGTGAGCGCGGGCCTGGAGCTGACCGCCCCGGTGTTCGTGGACACCTCGGTGCTGATCCTGAGCGAGGACGGCGCCGACCCAGGCCGCCGCGCGCAGGCCATGCGCTGGCTGCGCGTGCTGTGGCAGCAGCGTCTGGGCCGCACCTCCAGCCAGGTGCTCAACGACTTCTACCGCGCCGTCACCACGCGCATCGCGCCCGCCATGCCCAATGGCGACGCCCGGGCCGAGGTGCGCCGCTACCAGCGCTGGGCGCCGTGGTCGACCGACCACGCCACCGTCGAGTCCGCCTGGTCGCTGGAAAGCCGCTTCGCGCTGCCCTATGCCGATGCGCTGATCGTCGCCGCCGCCAAGGCGCAGGGCTGCGAGACGCTGCTCAGCCTGGCGCTGCCGCACGGCCAGCTCTACGACAGCGTCCTGATCGTCGACCCGCTGCGCGCGCTGCCGGCGGGCGCGGCCTTCGATCCCGATCCCCTCTCCGATACCCCGCCGCCGCTGGCGGTCGCCCCATGAAAGCTGCCCTCGATCGAGCCCTCGGTGTCCTGCGCGACGACCTGCGCGCCATGCACGCCTACGCGGTGCATCCGTCCGCCGGCCTGATCAAGCTGGACGCGATGGAGAACCCCTTCCGGCTGCCCGCCGAGCTGCAGCGGGCGCTGGGCGAGCGCCTGGGCGCGGTCGCGATCAACCGCTATCCCGGCGAGCGCACGCAGGACCTGGCGCGCGCGCTGGCGGCGCACGCCGGCCTGCCGGAGGGCAAGGCGCTGATGCTGGGCAATGGCTCGGACGAACTGATCTCGCTGCTGGCGATGGCCGTCAGCAAGCCGGGCCAGCGCGTCGCCGTGCTGGCGCCTCTGCCCGGTTTCGTCATGTACGGACTGTCCTCGGCCTACCAGCACCTGGACTTCGTCGGCGTGCCGCTGACGGCGGACTTCGAGCTCGACGAAGCGGCGATGCTGGCCGCCATCGCCGAGCACCGGCCCGCCATCGTCTACCTGGCCTATCCGAACAACCCCACCGCCAACCTTTGGGACGACGCCGTCATCGAGCGCATCGCCGAGGCTGCGCCGGGGCTGGTCGTGATCGACGAGGCCTACCAGCCCTTTGCCGCGCGCGACGCGATGGCGCTGATGGCGCGTCATCCGCAGGTGCTGATCATGCGCACGATGAGCAAGTTCGGGCTGGCCGGCGTGCGCATCGGCTACCTGATGGGCCATGCCGAGCTGATCCATCACATCGACAAGCTGCGCCCGCCCTACAACGTCAGCGTGCTGAACGCGGAAGCCGGCCTGTTCGCGCTCGAGCATGCGCAGGTCTACGAGCGCCAGGCCGCCGCGCTGCGCGACGGGCGCGCCGCGCTGCAGGCCGCGCTGGCCCGGCTGCCGGGTGTGCGGGCCTACCCGAGCGAGGCCAACATGATCCTGGTGCGCGTGCCCGAGGCCGACCGGCTGCATGCCGACATGAAGGCGCGCGGCGTGCTGGTCAAGAATGTCTCGGGCATGCATCCGCTGCTGGCGGGCTGCCTGCGGCTGACGGTCGGCACGGCCGACGAGAACGCGGCGATGCTGGCGGCGCTCGAAGCCTCGCTCGCCGCGCTGGTTTCCGGCTGATGCCAGACTGGCGCCTGCCGGCAGGTCCCCTGTTTTCCTGATCCCTGTGGAATCCCCATGAGCTCCGAACGCATCGCCGAAGTCCGCCGCGACACCAAGGAAACCCAGATCCGCGTGCGCGTCAACCTGGACGGCACCGGCCAGGCCACGCTGAACACCGGCATCGGCTTCTTCGACCACATGCTCGACCAGATCGCCCGCCACGGGCTGATCGACCTGGACATCGAGGCCAAGGGCGACCTGCACATCGACGGCCACCACACCGTCGAGGACGTCGGCATCACGCTGGGCATGGCGGTAGCGCAGGCGATCGGCGACAAGAAGGGCATCACCCGCTACGGCCACAGCTACGTGCCGCTGGACGAGGCGCTGTCGCGCGTGGTGGTGGACTTCTCCGGCCGTCCGGGGCTGGCGATGGACGTCAAGTTCACCGCCGGATCGGTCGGCGCCTTCGACACGCAGCTGACCTACGAGTTCTTCCAGGGCTTCGTGAATCACGCGCTGGTGTCGCTGCACGTGGACAACCTCAAGGGTCACAACGCGCATCACCAGTGCGAGACGATCTTCAAGGCCTTCGGCCGCGCACTGCGCATGGCGATGACGCCGGATCCGCGCTCGGCCGGCGTGATCCCGTCGACGAAGGGCACGCTGTGAGCGTCATGCCCAGGACGGTCGCCGTCGTCGATTACGGCATGGGCAACCTGCGCTCGGTGTCGCAGGCGGTGATGGCCGCGGCCCAGGACCAGGGCGTGCGGGTGCTCATCACCGCCGAGCCCGACGAGGTCTACGCCGCCGAGCGCATCGTGCTGCCCGGCCAGGGCGCGATGCGCGACTGCATGCGCGAGCTGGAGGGCAGCGGCTTGAAGGAAGCCGTGCTGGACGCCGCCGCGCGCAAGCCGCTGATGGGCGTGTGCGTCGGCATGCAGATGCTGCTGGACCACAGCGAGGAGCAGGACACGCCCGGCCTCGGGCTGATCCCCGGCCGCGTGAAGCGCTTCCGGCTCGAGGGCCGGCTGCAGCCCGACGGCAGCCGCTACAAGGTGCCGCAGATGGGCTGGAACCGCGTGCACCAGACGCGGGCGCATCCGGTCTGGGGCGAGGTGCCGGACGAGAGCTGGTTCTACTTCGTCCACAGCTTCTATGCCGAGACGTCGGACCCGCGCGACAGCGCCGGCCAGAGCGACTACGGCCTGCGCTTTACCTGTGCGGTGGCGCGGGATAACATTTTTGCCACCCAATTCCACCCCGAGAAAAGTGCCGCGTCCGGGCTCGCCCTGTACCGCAATTTCCTGCACTGGACGCCCTGAGGCCTGGCCTCCGGTCCTGCGTCGCACGACACCTTCTCGAGCGTCCCTCCCTCTCTTCCCCTTCCTCCACCCCTAGCTCCCCGGGCCATGCTGCTGATTCCCGCGATCGACCTGAAAGACGGCAAGTGCGTCCGCCTCAAGCAAGGCGACATGAACGACTCCACGACCTTCGGTGAAGACCCGGCGCAGATGGCGCGACGATGGGTCGACGCCGGCGCGCGTCGCCTGCACCTGGTGGACCTGAACGGCGCCTTCGCCGGCAAGCCGGTCAACGAGGCCGCGATCAAGGCCATCCTGCGCGAGGTCGGCGACGACATCCCGGTGCAGCTGGGCGGCGGCATCCGCGACCTGGACACGATCGAGCGCTACCTGGACGACGGTCTCTCGTACGTGATCATCGGCACCGCGGCGGTGAAGAACCCGGGCTTCCTGAAGGACGCGGCCTCGGCCTTCGGCGGCCACATCATCGTGGGCCTGGACGCCAAGGACGGCAAGGTCGCCACCGACGGCTGGAGCAAGCTGACCGGCCACGAGGTCATCGACCTGGCGAAGAAATTCGAGGATTACGGCATCGAAGGCGTGATCTACACCGACATCGGCCGCGACGGCATGCTCACCGGCATCAACATCGACGCGACGGTGAAGCTGGCGCAGGCGCTGTCCATCCCGGTGATCGCCTCGGGCGGGCTGTCCAACATCGCCGACATCGAGGCGCTGTGCGCGGTCGAGTCCGACGGCGTGGGCGGCGTGATCTGCGGCCGCGCGATCTACACCGGCGACCTCGACTTCGCCGCGGCGCAGCGTCGCGCCGACGAGCTGAACGGGGGCTGAGCGGTGCTGGCCAAGCGGATCATCCCGTGCCTGGACGTGACCGGCGGTCGCGTCGTGAAGGGCGTCAACTTCGTCGAGCTGCGCGATGCGGGCGATCCGGTCGAGATCGCCGCCCGCTACAACGAGCAGGGCGCGGACGAGCTGACCTTCCTGGACATCACCGCCACCAGCGACGGCCGCGACCTGATCCTGCCCATCATCGAGCGCGTGGCCTCGCAGGTCTTCATCCCGCTGACGGTGGGCGGCGGCGTGCGCTCGGTCGCCGATGTGCGGCGGCTGCTGAACGCGGGCGCGGACAAGGTCAGCTTCAACTCCGCCGCGGTGGCCGATCCCGAGCTGATCCGCGCCGCGTCCGACAAGTACGGCGCGCAGTGCATCGTCGTGGCGATCGACGCCAAGCGGCGCCAGAACGCCGACGGCAGTACCGGCTGGGACGTGTACACGCATGGCGGCCGCAAGAACACCGGCCTGGACGCGATCGAGTGGGCCACGAAGATGGCCGAGCTCGGCGCCGGCGAGATCCTGCTGACCAGCATGGACCGCGACGGCACCCGCAACGGTTTCGACCTGGCGCTGACGCGCGCGGTGTCGGACGCGGTGAGCGTGCCGGTGATCGCCTCGGGCGGCGTGGGCTCGCTGCAGGACCTGGCCGACGGCATCACGCAGGGCGGCGCCGATGCGGTGCTGGCCGCGAGCATCTTCCATTACGGCGATCACACCGTCGGCGAGGCCAAGGCGCTGATGGCGTCGCAGGGCATCCCGGTGCGTCAATGAGCGCCGCCAAGGCGACTGCGCCCGACGGCCTGCGCCGCGCCGGCCGTCCCGGTCCCCGCGTGACGGTGGGCGAAGGCGCGGTGAAGCCGCGTCCGCCCAAGGCCGCCGGTCCGGGCGAGGTGCGCATCGTCGGCGGCGTCTGGAAGCGCTCCAAGCTGCCGGTGCCCTTCAGCCCGGGGCTGCGGCCCACGCCCGACCGGGTGCGTGAGACGCTGTTCAATTGGCTGGGCCAGGACCTGGCCGGCTGGCGCGTGCTGGATGCCTTCGCCGGCAGCGGGGCGCTGGGCTTCGAGGCCGCCTCGCGCGGCGCGGCGCAGGTCACGCTGCTGGAGCGCGATGCGACGCTGGCCAGCGCGCTGCGCGCCAACCTGAAGCGGCTGGACAAGGACGGCACCGTGCCGATGGTGATCGAGAACGCCGATGCGCTGGCCTGGATGCGGCGCGCGGCGCCGGCGTCGCTGGACCTGGTGTTCCTGGATCCGCCGTTCGCGCAGGACCTGTTCCTCCCCGCGCTGGCCGCCGCGGTGCCGCTGCTGGCGCAGGGCGGGCTGATCTATCTGGAATCGCCGCATCCGGTGGAAGCGCCCGCGGCGCTGGGCTTGTCCGTGTGGAAGGAAGGGCGGGCCGGGGCGGTGCATTACCGCCTGTTGCGACGCGGCGGATAATCCGCGCCCATGACTTCGCAGACCCTGCTGACCGCCGTCTACCCCGGCACCTTCGACCCGATGACCCTCGGCCACGAGGACCTGGTGCGTCGCGCGAGCCGCCTGTTCGAGCGCCTGGTGCTGGCTGTCGCGGCCGGGCACCACAAGAAGACGATGTTCAGCGTCGAGGAACGGCTGGACATGGCCCGCGCGCTGGTGGCGCCGTATCCGAATGTCGAGGTGGTCGCCTTCAAGGGGCTGCTGCGCGACTTCGTGATGGAGAACGGCGGCAAGGTCGTGGTGCGCGGCCTGCGGGCGGTGTCGGACTTCGAATACGAATTCCAGATGGCCGGCATGAACCGGCAGCTGATGCCCGAGGTGGAAACGGTGTTCCTGACGCCGTCGGACCATTACCAGTTCATCTCCTCGACCTTCGTCCGGGAGATCGCCACGCTGGGCGGCGAAGTCTCCAAGTTCGTCTCGCCGCTGGTGCGCGAACGGCTGGAAGACCGCATCGCCAAGAACCGCATGGAGCAGTAAAGCCATGGCGTTGATGATCACGGATGAATGCATCAATTGCGATGTGTGCGAGCCCGAGTGCCCGAACCACGCGATCTCGATGGGCGAGGAGTACTACCAGATCGATCCGGGCAAGTGCACCGAATGCGTCGGCCACTTCGACGAGCCGCAGTGCGCGACGCTGTGCCCGGTCGCCTGCATCCCGGTCGATCCGGCGCACGTCGAATCGCGCGAGACCCTGATGCAGAAGTACATCCGCCTGACCCAGCAGGCCGCCTGAGCCCGCGTTGACCGGCCGCGGCGCTCAGAGCGCCCAGCGCTCGCCGTAGGCCGGCGGTCGTGGCCATTGATCGGCACGCGGCAGTGCTCCGGGATGCGCCATGGACCAGCGCCGCGCCAGCATCCAGCCACCATGGCTGACGACCAGCGCGCCGCCCGACCAGCCCGACGCGCGCGCCAGCAGCGCGACCAGCGTCTCGCCGCCTGCCGGCGCGTAGCGCGCGAAGTCCGCGACCCAGGTGTCGATCTCCGCCTTCGGGATCCCGGCCCACGGCCGGCCATCCCATTCACCGAAGTCGAGTTCCGCGAGCGCCGCATCCACCCGATGCCGCCAGCCCCAGCGCTTCAGCCATCGACCGACGTCGGCACAGCGCCGCAGCGGCGAGGTCCACACCTCATGCGGCAACCGGTGTCGCCGCGCATGGGCCTGGATGCGCCGCGCGAGGCGCTTGGCCCGGCGCCGCGCCACGGGCAGGTCGCAGCGCGCGCCGACGCACAGGCCGCTCGCGCCTTCCGGACGGGGATGCCGCCAGACAACGACGGCCCCGTCGGCGCGGGCCTGGGCATGGGAATAGGCATCGGAATAGGCATGGGCTTGCGCCTGCGCACGCGCCTGGACGCCAGCACGGGCGTTGGCGTCGACACCGCCGCCCATCGTCAGTCCACCGGGAACAGCGGCGCCAGCGCCAGGAAGGCCAGCAGCGCGCCCAGCTCCACGACCTGCTGCGTCGCGCCCAGCGTGTCGCCGGTGTAGCCGTGCAGGCGGCGCTCGAGCATCGACTGCATGTAGAAGGTCAGCCCCGCCGCCACCACCACCGCGCCCAGCATCAGCGGCACGTTCTCCGGCGTCAGCCAGGCGCCGACGGCCGTCGCCAGCACCACCAGGCCCAGCGCGATGCCCAGTCCCGGGCCGCTGATCTGCGTCGCCAGCGGCTTGGCCTTGGCATGGTCGGCATCGCCGGCATAGGGCAGCGCATGCAGCAGCCAGACCGGCGCCGCGCGCGACGCCACATGCGCCCACACGATCGCCAGCGCCGCCAGCGCCGGATCGGTGTCCGCCAGGCCCAGCAGCACCGCCGCCTTCAGGCCCAGCACCAGGATCAGCCCCAGCGCGCCATAGCTGCCGATGCGCGAGTCCTTCATGATGGCCAGCGCCTTCTCCCGCGACACCGCGCCGCCGAGCGCGTCGCAGCTGTCGGCGAGCCCGTCCTCATGGAAACCGCCGGTCAGCCAGACGCTGGCGGCCATCGCCAGCCCCACCGCCACCGTGGCCGGGAACAGCTGCATCGCGCCCCACAGCACCAGCGCCGAGCAGCCGCCCACCACCGCGCCGACCAGCGGGAAGTAGCGCGCGCACTGCTGCAGCCAGGCCGGCTCGAAGCCGACCCAGCGCGGCACCGGCACGCGGGTGAAGAACTGCAGGGCGATGAAGAAGAGGCGAAGCTGATGCATGGACACGGAACCGCGGACCCCCGGAATGCCGGGAAAGCGGCCGCGATGATAGGCCGCTTCAGCGCGCGCCATCCCGTGCCAGCAGCCCCTCGTAGGCGATCGCGACGTTGGCGCAGAAGATGTCCAGCATCTCGCGCCCTTCGTCGTCGATGGGATCCGACAGCACCATGTACAGCAGGCTCTCGTTGCCCGAGTGCGTCTGGTAGTAGCCGATGAAGCGCCCGTCCTCGAAGCGGCTCTCGCGCGTGACCAGCGCCTGGTCCAGCGCGTCGCGCACGTCGGGCGGCAGGTCGGTGAGGCGGTTGCCGGCCAGCAGCCCCTGGTACTCGGAGGTGGCGGCCAGCACCTGCAGCCGGCCCTCGGCATGCGAGGCCGCGTACATGCGGCTCGCGCACAGGCCCTGCGCCTGGTAACCCAGCATGTGGCCGACCTGCTCCAGCAGCGCCGATGCGAAGTGGCGCAGGTTGCTCGAGTCGTGGATCTGCGTGATCGCATCGATCGAGCGCCGCAGCGCCGCGCGCGACTGCGACAGGATCACGATGTCCCGGTAGGAACGCAGCGCCGAGTAGAAGACGGTGATCAGCTTGCGCTTGGTCAGCTCCGTCTTCTCCTTGTAGTCGTTGATGTCGTAGGTCTTGATGACATGCTCTTCGGGCGCCTGGCCCGGCTGTCCGGTGCGCAGCACGATGCGCACCTGCGTGTTGCGCAGCTCCTCGCGGATGAAGCGCGCGACGTCCAGCCCGGCGTGCTCCGACTCCATCACCACGTCCAGCAGGATCAGCGCGATGTCGTGGCGGTCGCGCAGCACGTCGCGCGCCTCGCTGCCGCTGTAGGCATTCAGGAACTGGAGCCGGCGCCCGGCGAACTCGAAGTCCGCCATCACCAGCTGCGTGACCTGGTGCACGGCGGGATCGTCGTCGACGATCATCACCACCCACGGATCGAGCACGCGGGTCCGGCTCTCCTCCCCCGGTTCCGGCAGCTCGTCGGCGAACACCATGTCGGTCATCGGTCCCTCCCTGCGGGCTCTTGATGTGCCGGCATTATCAGCAGCGGCCGCGACAAGGGAATGCGGACATGCACGCGGGCGCGGCGCGCCGCGTGACCGCCCGCACGGTTTCGGCGCTCGACGCGGCGCCCCGCCGCCAGCGCGCGGTCAGCAGGGCGGGTCCAGCGGCACGGGCCCGGTGCGGTCGCGGCCCTGGCGGGTGCGCTTGGCCTCGTACATCCGCATGTCGGCGCACTCCATCAGCGCCGTCGCATCGCGCCAGTCCTCCGGGCAGCGCGAGGCCCCCATGCTGGCGCGCAGCCGCAGCACGCGGTCCAGGTAGGCGAAGGGCCCCTCGACGGCCGTCTGGATGCGGTCCAGCGTGGTCGCCAGCGTCGTGGCCGAGCCCGCGTGGGTCAGCAGCACGGCGAACTCGTCGCCGCCCAGCCGCGCGACCGTGTCCGACTCCCGCGTGGCCATGGCCAGACGGCGGCTGAACTCGATCAGCGCGGCGTCGCCGGCGGCATGGCCGAGGCTGTCGTTGATGAGCTTCAGGCCGTCCATGTCCAGCAGCAGCACGGCGATCGGCGGATCGCCGCGCTCGACCTCCGCGGTCGCGTGCCGCAGCCGGTCCATGAACAGGGAGCGGTTGGCCAGGCCGGTCATGTCGTCGTGGGTGGCGCGGTGGAAGAGGTCGTCGCGGCCGTAGCGCGTGGCCCAGTACATCGCGGCGCCCAGCACCTTGGACATCAGCGAGAGCACCTCCACCTCGCGGTTGCCGAAGTTACGGGTGCGGGCGGAGAAGGCCTTGAGCACGCCCACCGGCGTGCCCTGGTGCGACAGCGGCAGCACGACCATCGAGCGCAGGCCGACGCGGCGGCAGGCCTCGAGGTCGACCCGGCTGTCGGATTCGACGTCCTCGCAGATCAGCGGGATGCCCTGGCGCAGGCAGGTGCCGGAGAGGCTGCCGTCGCGCCGCACCCGCACGCCCAGCTGGTGGGAGGCGGCGCCCGCGACGGCGCGGTAGACCAGGTCCTCGCCCTCGGCCAGTTCGATCGCGGCGCCGTCGGCGTCGACGAGCTCCAGCGTGCCGTGGACCGACAGCGACATCACGCCCGCCAGGTCCAGTCCCAGCTGGGCGACCTGGCTGTGGATCTCGATGATGCGGAGAAGCGCTTCCCGGCTCGGCATCGAACGCCCCGAAGAGAACCGCTCCCTGGCCCTGCCGGCCGCCGCGCGCGCACTGTCGTGCGTCGATGCGCGGCACCACCTTGCCGGCGTGGCGCCAGTCTAGACCTCGTGCCGCCGCGATTCATCCCCTGTTTCTGGTGAAAAGGGGGTTGACGTCCGCCCGCCCGCGGCAATCTCCGGATGCCGGCGATGTCTTTACGCCATGTCTTTACGCAGTCGGGACAGGCGGTGCGCAGAATCGCGCCCCATGCCTGACCACCAATCCGCTCCCGCCGGCACACCCGCCGCGACATCCACGGCGACATCCACGGCCCCACCCGCCGCGATGCAGCCCTTCACGCCCTACCAGCGCCTGGCCGCCGGCCTGATGGCGCTGCTGCAATTCGCCGTCGTGCTGGACTTCATGATCATGTCCCCGCTGGGCGTGATGATCATGCCGGCACTGCGGATGAGCGCCGGCGAGTTCGGCACGGCCGTCTCGGCCTACGCCTTCAGCGCCGGCATCGCCGGCCTGCTGACCGCCGGCTTCGCCGACCGCTTCGACCGCAAGCGGCTGCTGCTGTTCTTCTTCGGCGGCTTCCTGCTGGGCACGCTGTGGTGCGGGCTGGCCACCAGCTTCGTGTCGCTGCTGGCGGCGCGCATCGTCACCGGCCTGTTCGGCGGCGTCATCGGCTCCATCGTCATGGCCATCACCGCCGACCTGTTCCCGCCCGCGCAGCGCGGCCGCGTGATGGGCCTGCTGCAGGGCGGCTTCGCGGCCAGCCAGGTGCTGGGGCTGCCGTTCTCGATCTTCCTGGCCTCGCGCTTCGACTGGCATGCGCCGTTCATCGCGATCGTGCTGTTCGGGCTGCTCGCCGCGCTGGTGATCGCGACCCGGCTGCAGCCGGTCAATGCGCACCTCGGCGCGGCCGGCACCGGCCGGCACAGCGCCGGGCGGCACCTGCTGCAGACGGTGCGGGTGTCGCGCCAGCAGCTGGCCTTCGCGCTGACCGCGCTGCTGACGACGGGCGGCTTCATGCTGATGCCCTTCGCCAGCGCCTTCGTGGTGCACAACGTCGGCATCCCGCTGGACCACCTGCCGGTGATCTACCTGGTGACCGGCCTGTGCACGCTGGTGTTCTCGCCGCTGATCGGCCGCATGGCCGACCGCGTCGGCACGATGCCGGTGTTCTACGCCGGCTGCGCCATCACCATCGCCACCGTCGCGGTCTACACCCACCTGGGCCCGTCGCCGCTGTGGCTGCTGATCCTGGTGAACGTGGTGATGTTCGTGGGCATCTTCTCGCGCATGATCCCGGCCCAGGCGACCCTCGCCGGCGTGCCCGCGCCGGAGCAGCGCGGCTCGTTCAACGCGATCAATTCGGCGCTGCAGCAGCTCGCCGGCGGGGTGGCCTCGCTGGTGGCGGGCCACATCGTCCACATCGGGCCGGACGGCCACGTCCAGGACTTCGGCCAGGTGGGCTACGTCGTGATCGGATCGACGCTGGTGGCCGCGCTGCTGATGCGCCAGCTGGTGCGCGGCCAGCCGGCAGGCGGCGCGCCCTTGACGGCGCCTTCACGGTGAGTCCGGTTATCGACCCGTGATTGATTTCACGGAAGGGTTCGGCTTGCGCCTGGGCGGTAGGGAACCGGTGGTCGAGCGGCGGTGGCTGGTGACGCTTCGGTGAGGACGTATCCCTAGAATTCAGGGTTTTCACCGACCCGAACTTCGACCATGTCCTCCGCGATCCGGCGCCTGAGCGGCGTCCTTGTCATGTCCGCCGCCGCGCTGACGTCGCTGTCGGCCACCGCCGCCGGCTCCACCATCGACACGATGGCCCGCATCAAGGAGACCCGCACGATCACGCTGGGCGTGCGCGAGACGTCCCGTCCGTTCTCCTTCGTCAACGAGCAGAAGCAGGGCCAGGGCTACACCGTCGAGCTGTGCCTGGCGGCCGTCGACGAGATCAAGAAGGAACTCAAGCTGCCCGAGCTGAAGGTCGAGTACGTCGTCGTCTCGGGCGCCGACCGCATCCCCAAGCTGCAGAAGGGCGACATCGACCTGGAGTGCGGCTCCACGACCAACACCAAGGCGCGGCAGGAGCAGGTCGACTTCAGCTACACCGTCTTCGTCGCCGGCATGCGGGTGCTGCTGCCCAACGGCACCCGGGTCGAGACGACCAAGGACCTGGACGGCATGACGATCGCGCTGACCAAGGGCACGACGTCGGAGAAGCTGTTCAACCAGCTGAACAAGTCGGGCGAAGCCAAGATGCAGCTGGTGCAGTACGCCAGCAACGGCGACGCCTTCAAGGCGCTGCGCGAGGGCAAGGCCCGCGCGTTCGCGCAGGACGACGCGCTGCTGCTGGGCCTGACCTCGAAGGAGAAGGCGCAGGACAGCCTGAGCCTGGGCGGCATGGCGTTCTCGGTCGAGCCCTACGGGATCATGATGCGCAAGGGCGACACCCGCCTCGGCTCGATCGTGGACCGCGTGCTGAGCCGCATCTACGCCAGCGGCGAGATCGACCAGCTCTACGCCAAGTGGTTCCAGACCTCGTCGCTGTCGATCCCGATGAACCGCCTGACCCGCGACGGCTTCAAGCGTCCCAACAAGGAAGCCGGCGTGGCGATGCTGCTGGGTTACTCCATCTGATCCGCGAGCGTCGCTCGAGGAACTCCGGCGGGCCTGAGGGCCCGCTTTGCATTTCTGGCACTCCCTAGGGCTGGGGAGAGGCGGACGGACGCATCGCCGTGACACTGCGCGCTCCTCATTGCCGCAGGATCGTCATGCGCCTGGATGCCTTCCGCCGTTGCCTGATGTCGTGGATGTCGCGGGTGCCGCCGACGTCGTCGATGCCGTCGATGCGGTCGATGCCGCTGTTGTCATTGGTGGGCCTGATGCTCCTCGTGCTCGCCTCGCCCGCCCGCGCGTACGACGCCCCGACCGGCTGGACGATGCGCGTGGTCGATGACGGGCTGCTGCAGCAGCCGGCCGACCTGCCGCCGGGCAAGGTGATGCAGTTGTGGGCGGCGCCGCCGCTGGAGGTCGGACGCGCCCAGGGCCTGGACGCCTTCGCGCGCATCCGTGAGCCGCTGCGCGGGCTGGGCGCGAGCGGCCAGCCCGCCTGCCGCGCGCCCGAGACGTTGACCGCCGGCGTCGTGGTGCAGAGCTGCGTGGTGACGGTGGCGGGCGCCGCCGTCGAGACCCAGGTCTACATGCGCCCGCCGCGCGACGGCAAGGTCGAATGGCTGCGCATCGCGTTTTCGCAGGAGGAGGCGCTGCTGCAGCGCTACGGCGACGGCCTGAAGTCCATCACGGGCAAGTCCAACGAGCTGTGGTCGACGCTGCGCGCGCTGGCCGGTGACGACCGCCGCCGGCGCGAGGAGGCGGAGCGCAGCGCCACGCTGGAGCGCCGCGCCGCCGCCGAGCGCGCGATCCGGGCCGCGCCGGGCAAGGGCGTCGCGGACAAGGACATCGCCTTCCTGCTCTGGACCTGGTACCAGCCCAGCGGCGAGAGCCTGGTCGAGCACGTGCACCTGCTGCTCAAGGACGGCACCGGCTACCAACGGCTGGACCTGCCGCCCGACGAGCTCGACATGGCCGGCGCGCGCCGCTTCCAGCCCGAGCGCGTCATCCAATGGCGCCGCCAGGGCAGCGAGTGGCAGATCCGCGACCACGACGACAAGGACTGGCGCACGGTGCAGGGCCGGCCGGCGCAGCCCGCCGAGGCGGGGCAGCGCGTGGACGGCACCTTCACCCACTCGTGGTACTCGATCCTGGGCGGCAGCAGCTCGCAGAACCGCTTCCACTTCCATGGCGACGGCCAGTTCGAGCAGAGCGGCCGCGCGGTGTTCGGCACCGGCTCGATGGCCGCCGCGGCCGGCGTGACCGGCATGGCGACGACGTCCTACTCGCGCGGCGGCAGCACGGGGACCTCGTCGGTGAGCGCCGTCGGCGCCGGCGCCGGCGGCGGGACGACGCAGCGCCGCAACGGGGCCGATTTCACCGGACGTTACCGGCTCGAGCGCTGGGCCATGGTCGTCGAGCGCGACAACGGCGAGCAGCAGCGCGTGCTGTTCGCCTTCAGCGGCCCGGAGCGGCGGTCGGTGTTCATCAAGGACACGGGCTACTCGAAGTAGCCCGGCCGTCGGCTGCCGGAAGCCGGCCCCGGCCCCGGCCCGGCCCGGCCCTCACGCCGATGCCGATGCCGATGCCGATGCCGATGCCGATGCCGATGCCGATGCCGGTCGCGCGCTCATGCGCTCATGCGCTCATGCGCTCATGCGCCGAGCGCCCATACGCTGTGCGGCGCGCCGTTGCGGGCGCGATGCCGCGTCGCGCGGGCCAGCAGGAGCAGCAGCGCGGCGCCGAGCAGCGCCGTCAGGTCGACGGTCCACAGCAGCAGGTCGCCGCGCAGCAGGCGCGGGCCGAGCATCGCGGCGTCGGCCAGCGCGATGCAGCCGGTGAGCGCCGCGGCGGCGACGCACAGCTCGAAGGCTGCCTTCGGCAGCGGGCGGACCAGCGTCCAGAGCACGCACAGGCCCAGCACCGCGAAGTAGACCGGCTGCACCGCGTCGGCGAAACGGTCCGGCCCCAGCACCCGGGTGCCGACGAACAGCGCCGAGATGCCCGCGATGCAGCCCAGCGCCACGCCCAGCGTCAGCCGCGCCATCACGCTGGCGCGGCGCGGCTGTGCCGCCTGCCGGTGCTTGCGGCGCGATTCGACCCACAGCAGGTTGCCGCTGTAGAAGAGGAAGGCGCCGGCGAGCGCGAGCACGAAGTACACCCAGCGCAGCGCCAGTCCGCCGAAGTCGCCGTAATGCAGGGTCTGCAAGCCGCGCAGCAGGGCGGTGCCGCTGCCGTAGCTCGTGGGCCGCTGGACCGGATGCAGCAGCGCGCCAGTAGTGCCGGACAGCTCCACGCGCGTGGCCCCGCTGAGGTGGCGTTCGTGCACGACGCCGTCGGCTTCCACCTGCGCGGCGGCGTCGCCGTGATGGCGGATGTGCAGGCGTTCGACTTCCAGTCCGGGCGCCGCCCGGGTGGCCGCGGCGACCAGTTGCTCCACGTTCAGCGGCGATGCCGGCGTGCCGCTGGCCTGGACCGGCCGCGAGAAGCCGGCCTGCGGGCCGATCAGCGCCAGCAGCTTGCCCTCGAAGACCAGGAACTGGAACGGCGCCAGCAGCAGCGTGCCGATGCACAGCACCGCGCCGCTCCAGGCGAAGACGATGTGGAAAGGCAGGGAGAGCAGCCCGACGGCGTTGTGCGCGTCCTGCCAGAGCCGCTTCAGGTTGCGGCCCCAGCGCAGCGCGAAGAGATCGCGCGCCAGCACCGGCAGGTAGATCACCAGCCCGCTGACCAGCGCCAGGCCGTAGAGCAGCGACACCACGCCCATCGTGTAGGTGCCCCAGGCGCCGGGAATGCCGACGGTGTAGTGCAGGCGGTAGATGAACTCGCCGAGCTCGCCGCGCTCCCGCTGCTCGCGGGGCTGGCCATCGGCGCCGAGCTCGAACGACCGCCAGGTCTTCGTCGAGGGATCCTGGCCGTAGGCGCGCAGGCCGTGGCCGTCGTGGGGCAGCTGCAGGCGGATGTCGGCGGCCATCTTCGGCGCCTGCGCGAGCACGCCGTTCAGCAGCCGCTGCGCGTCGGCCAGCGTGGGCGGCGGGCCGGCCGGGGGCTCGGCGGCGGCGGACCATTCCTCGATCTCGTGATGGAACAGCGTCAGCGCGCCGGCGTAGAAGGCGATGAACAGCAGCAGGCCGGCGGCGATGCCGATGCCGCTGTGCACCGAGAGCCAGGTCTTGAGGGTCTTGGCGTTCATGCGATGCGCACCCAGCCGATGAACTTGAGTCCGTGGATCGCCGCGAAGCACAGCGCGGTGATCGCGGTCATGACGATCCAGGCGCGCGTCGCGCTGCGCAGCTGGAAGGGCAGGGCCAGCGCGCCGACCCAGATCGGGCAGGCGCAGACCAGCAGCACCAGCGTGTGGTCGCGCAGCGGGCCGGGCCACAGCAGCGCGGCCAGGCCCACCACGCCGACGGTCAGCGGCAGGCCGAGCAGGCCGGCTGCCAGGGATCTAGCCCACATCGCTGCCTCCCTGGGCGTGGACGCGCCACGCGTTGACGAAAGGCAGGGCGACCGCGCCGAGCATCGCGGCGCTGAGCGCGACCGAGAACGCGGCGGTGACGCCGAGCGCGGGGACGGCCAGCACCGTGGCGACCACGAGCAGCGCGAGCGCGGCGAAGCGCCAGCCGCGCGGCCGCGCGCTGCGGGGCCAGAGGCGCTGGTGGCTGCTGGCGCGGTAGAGCGCGATCGCGGCGGCCAGGCCGACGACCGAGGCCAGCACGGCCGCCGCGTCCGGCGCGGCGAGCAGGGAATGAGGGAGGGAAAGGGGATCGGCGAGCGCGGTGTCGGCGGCGGCCCACGCGGACGTGCCGGCGAACAGGCTCAGCGCCAGCGCCCGCGAGGGGCGCGCCAGGGGCGGTCGGGACATGAGGAGCGGTCCTTGTGACAGGCGACGGCTGGCTCACTCATGTTGGCTGGCGGGGCTGGCGATTATTCCATCGCGTCGGGGGAGGTCCGCAATCTCCCTGCGGCCGGCGTGTCGCGCGCGGAAGTTGGCGTCGTCACGAGCCTTCGGGCTTTGCCGCCTCGGGGTCTCGCGGCCTCGCGGCCAAGTGGCGCCCTTACCAGGGCTGCGCCGCCGGCGTGCCCTGGTGGTAGCGCATCTGCCAGCCGTCGGCGGTCTTCAGCCACAGCGAGGACCGCAGCGTGTGGTGGACCAGCGTCCCGTCCTCCTGGCGATGCGCCGAGCGGTAGGTCAGCAGCGCCGCTTCCGGCGAGATCGGCGCGAGGCGGAAGTCGTCGGGCACGACCTTGGGCGGCTCATGGTCGTCGGCCAGCCACGCGATGATCGTCGGCCGGTCGTACTGGCGACCGGAGCGGCCGACCTCGTGGAAGTCGGGATGCAGCAGCTGAGAGAGCCGCTCGGCGCTGCAGCGCACGCCGGGGTGGTGCAGCTCGACCTCCAGCGCGCGGAGGGTGTCGAGCAGGGAGCGGTCGGTATCGGGCATGGGCGTCAGGCGTCAGGCGGGATGCGGAGAGGCGAGGATACCGGCCGCGCCGCTCAGGCCCTGTCGCTCACGCCTTGTCACTCACCCCCGCCGAGTCGAAGCTCGCCATCTCGTCGAGCAGGCGGCAGGCCGATGCCAGCAGCGGCCAGGCCAGCGCCGCGCCGGAGCCCTCGCCCAGGCGCAGGCCCAGGTCCAGCAGCGGCTCGGCCTGCAGCGTGTCCAGCATCAGCCGATGGCCCTGTTCGTTGGAGCGGTGCGCGAAGACGCAGCGCTCCAGCACCGCCGGCTGCAGCGCCGAGGCCACCAGCACCGCCGCACCGGTGATGAAGCCGTCCACCACGATCACCCGGCGCTCCTGCGCCGCCTGCAGCACCGCGCCGACCATCATCGCGATCTCCAGGCCGCCCAGCGCGGCCAGCGCGGCCAGCGGCTCGGTCGCGCGCGGATGCTTGTCCAGGGCGCGCGTCAGCACCTCCAGCTTGTGGCGCAGCTGCGCGTCGTCCAGGCCCGTGCCGCGACCGACGCAGGCCGCCAGCGCATGCCCGCCCAGCCGCGACAGCAGCAGCGCCGCCGACGAGGTGTTGCCGATGCCCATCTCGCCCAGCAGCAGCACATTGCCCGGGCGCTTCTGCAGCAGCGTCTTGCCCGCCGCGATCGCGGTGGCGCATTCGTCCATCGTCATCGCCGGGCCGTCCAGCATGTCGCGGCTGCCCATGCCGATCTTCGCGATCAGCAGGCCCGGCCGGGGCTCGAAGACATGGCGCACGCCGGCATCGACGATGCTCAGCTGCAGCCCGTGCTGGCGCGCCAGCACCGACACCGCCGCGCCGCCCGCCAGGAAGTTCTCCACCATCTGCCAGGTCACGTCCGGCGGGTAGGCCGAGATGCCGTGCGCCGCCAGCCCGTGGTCGGCCGCGAAGACCATCAGCTGCGGATCGACCAGCCGCGGCTGCTCCGTGCCCAGGATCAGCCCCAGGCGCAGCATCAGCGCCTCCAGCCGGCCCAGCGAGCCCAGCGGCTTGGTCTTGCGGTCGATGCGGTGGCGCAGCGCCGCGGCCAGCGCGTCGTCGTGCAGCGAAGGGATCGCGGGGATCAGGTCTTGCGTGGTCATGCGGACTTCTTGTGACGTCAAGGAAGAGGGGTGCGTCGCTCAGCGTGAGGCCGCGGGCGACGGCGTCGACGGGAGCGACGAGGGCGATGAGGCGGGAGGCGTCGACGACAGCAGCCCCGCCAGCGCGCCGGGTTCGAAGTGGCGATCGACGTAGTCGGCCAGTTCGTCGAAGACGCGGTCGAGCGGGCGGACCGGCCGGTCGAACAGCGCGGTCAGGACCCGCTCGTCCTCGAAGAGGCCGTGCAGGTAATGGCCGAGCACCGGTCCGTGCTGCCAGCCGACCGGTTCGCCGAGGTCGTCGAACAGCACCGGCCGCGCCTCGGGGAGGGCCGGGTGTTGCGCGGTGCGGCCGTGATGGATCTCGTAGCCGCGCGCCGGCTGTCCGCCAAGCGCCGACCACGGCGCCGCCAGCGCCGGCGCGAAGCGGCAGCGGCTCTCGCGCAGCAGCTTGTCGCGCTCGAACAGCGTCACCAGCGGCAGCAGGCCCAGGCCCGGGGCGTTGCCGTCCAGGCCATGCGGGTCGACCAGCGCCTCGCCCAGCATCTGCAGGCCGCCGCAGATGCCCAGCACCGGCCGGCCGGCCGCCGCGTGCGCCGAGATCGCCACGTCCAGCCGCTGCGCGCGCAGCCAGGCCAGGTCCGCGGCCACCGCCTTCGAGCCCGGCAGCACGATCCAGTCCACGCCGTCGAGCTCGGCCGGCGAGCGGGCCCAGCTCAGCCGCACGTCGGCCAGGTTGCGCAGCGGCTGGAACTCGTCCAGGTTGGACAGGCGCGGATAAACGACCACCGCGATGCGCAGCGCGCGGCCGCCGCCGGTGCCGCCGGTGCCGCCGGTGGCGCGGTCGTCGAAGACGCCGTCCTCCTCCGGCAGCCCGTGGCCGCGCCACATCGGCAGCGTCGCGAGCGTCGGGACGCCCGTCACCTGCGCCAGCATCTCCGGCCCCGGCGACAGCAGCGACGCATCGCCGCGGAAGCGGTTCAGCACGAAGCCGCGGATCAGCGCGCGCTCCTCGGCCGGCAGCAGCTGGTGCGTGCCGTACAGGTGCGCGAAGGCGCCGCCGCGGTCGATGTCGGTCACCAGCAGGCAGGCCGCGCCGGCCTCGCGGGCGGTACGCATGTTGACGTAGTCGCTGCTGTGCAGGTTGATCTCGGCGGGCGAGCCGGCGCCTTCGATGACGACCACGTCGTTCTCGTCCAGCAGCGCGTGCAGCGCGCCGCGCGCGCGGACCCAGAGCGCCTCGCTGCGCTCGCGCCAGGGCGCGCGGCTCAGCGCCTCGTCGACCTCGCCCAGCACCACCACCTGCGAGGCTGTGTCCTTCTCCGGCTTGAGCAGCACCGGATTCATGCGCACCTCGGGCCGGGCGCAGGCGGCCAGCGCCTGGAAGTACTGCGCGGCGCCGATCTCGCCCTGCCGACCGCCGAGGCCGGGCACGACGCGCGCGTTGTTGCTCATGTTCTGCGCCTTGTACGGCGCGACGCGCAGCCCCTGGCGCGCATACCAGCGGCACAGCGCCGTGGTGAGGAAGCTCTTGCCGGCGCCGCTGGTGGTGCCCAGCACCATGACCGCGCGGCCGCGGCCGGTGGTCGCGCGGGGGCGGTCGTTGTCGCCGCCGCTCATTGCGTGGTCTCCACTGGCACGGTCGTGTCGAACGCGCCATGCACCGACGGCGCCGCGGGCAGCGCCCGATGCCCGCCGAAGGTCTGCATCGCCGCCGCCAGCGCGTCGACGGCTTCCGGCGCCTGCACCGACACCCGCACCAGGCCCGGCAGGCCGAAGGAGCTGGCGTCGCGGAGCTTGATCCCCAGCGCCCGCAGGCCTTCGAGCAGCGGCTCGGGCGTCGCCAGCCAGGGCGCCGGCAGCGCCGCGAGCCAGAAGTTGGCGACGCCGCCGTCGATCTGGTCGAAGCCCAGCGCCGCCATCCGGTCCCATTGCGCGGCGCGCCACTCGCGCAGCAGCGGCAGCGAGGCCTCGAGCTCGTCGCGGATCGCCGGCGTGGTCCAGGCCTCGAGCAGCGCCTGGCCCTCGGCCGACAGCACCCAGCTGGGCGCCAGTTCCGCGACGCGGTCGACCCAGAGGCCGTCGCGCGGCCCGAGCAGGTAGGCGCCGCGCACGCCGGTCATGCCCAGCGCCTTGTTGGGACAGACCAGGCGCCAGGCGCCGTCGGCGATCGCCTGCGGCAGCGCGCAGCCGCCCCCCAGGCGCAGCGCGCCGTAGGCCTGGTCGACGACGAGCTGCGAGCCGCTGTGGCCGAGCGCGAGCGCGACGGCGGTCCATTCGGCCGCGCCGAAGCTGGCGCCGGTGGGATTGTTGGGATCGCAGACCCAGACCAGCGACGGCAGGGTCAGCGTGTCGGCGAGCTGGAAGGCGTCCTCGTAGCCGCACACCTGCAGGCCGAGAGCATGCGCGGCGGCGGCGTAGTCGCCGAAGCCGGGCTGCGGCACGCACACGCGGGTCACGCCGGACAGCATCGCGGCCAGCGTCAGGCGGCGGATTGCCTCCGAGCCGCCGGAGGCCGGCAGCACGCGGTCGGCGTCGACGCCGTGCCAGTCGCCCAGGCGCGCGCGCAGCGCCGCGTAGGCGGGATCGGGATACCGCAGCCGGTCCGCGCGCAGCACCGCGTCGAGCGCGGCCGGCGGCGGGCCGAGCGGATGGGCGTTGGTGGAGAAGTCGTGGCGCACGGGCGGGCCGGCGTCGGTGCCGCCGTGCAGCGGCAGGGGGAAGCGGCTCATCGCGGGCCTCCGAGGATCAGGGCCAGGCCGAGGCCCGGCGCGAACGCGCCGCGCAGCGCCGCGGCGCCGAGCGCCAGCAGCGCCGCCAGGCCCAGCAGCGCGCCGGCCGCGAGGCGCTGTGCGGCGCCGATGTCGCCGGCGACCACGGGCGTGCCGGACGGGTTCAGGGTGTAGTGGCCGGGTTTGCTCAGCAGCCGGTCGAGCCGCAAGGCCATCGCGCCCATCGGCCAGCCGCCGTTGGGCGAGGGCGTGCGGGCGGCTTCGCGCCGCAGGGACGCGAGCAGCGCCGGCCGCAGCGCGATGAGGGCCAGGCCGGTCAGCCGCGCGGGGATCCAGGACAGCAGGTCGTCGGCGCGCGCGGCCCATTTGCCGGCCCATTCCCAGCGACCGCGATAACCCCACATCGCATCGGCGGTGTTGGCGAAGCGGTAGGCGGCCGCGCCGGGCAGTCCAGCGACCATGAACCAGAACAGCGGCGCCACGACCGAATCGTTGAGGTTCTCGGCCAGCGTCTCGATGGCGGTCTCGCGCACCTGCACCGGCGAGAGCGCGCGCGTGTCGCGGCTGACGAGGCGGGACAGGCGCGCGCGGCCGTCGTCGAGCGAGCGCGCCAGCGCGGTCTCGACGGCGCCGACCTCGTCGCGCAGCATGCGCCAGGCCAGCATCGGCTTGAGCGCGAGTCCCACCAGCAGCGCCGCGGCGCCCAGGCGCCAGCCGCCGAGCCACGGTTCCAGGCCCGCGATGATGGTGTGCTCGATGGCCCAGGCGGTGAGGGCGGCGAGGAGAAGGCCGATCGTCCAGGCGAGTGCGCCGCCGAGGAAGGCGGCCTTGGCCGACATCGCGCACAGCCGGTCGCCGAAGAGCGCCAGGAAGCGGCCCATGCCGACGACGGGATGCACGGCGGCCGGTGGCTCGCCGAACCAGCGGTCGACCAGCAGGGCGATCGGGATCGCGAGAGCGAGCAGCCAGGGCATGGGAAGCGTGGACATCTTGGCGCGGGCGGGCGAAATCAGGCGCGCAGCTTAGCCGTCAATCCTCGATGCCCCGCTGGGCGGGGACACCGGCCTTGAAGTGATGCTTGACCATCGTCATTTCGGTGACGGTGTCGGCCAGGTCGATCAGCTCCTGCGGCGCGCCGCGACCGGTCAGGCAGACATGCACATGGGGCGGCCGCTCGCGCAGCGCCTGCAGGACCGGCTCCAGCGGCAGCCAGCCGTAGCGCAGCGGATACATGATCTCGTCCAGCACGACCAGGAAGTGCTCGCCGCCCAGGATGGTCGCCTTCGCGCGCTCCCAGCCGTCGCGCGCCAGCTGCGCGGAGTGATCCAGGTCCTTGCTCTTCCACGAGAAGCCGTCGCCGAGTCCCTCGATCGGCACGCCGATCTGCTCGAACAGCCGGTGCTCGCCGAAGCGCGCGCTCGGCACCTTCATGAACTGGTAGATGTGGACCCGCTTGCCGCGGCCATGCGCCCGCAGCGCCAGGCCGAAGGCGGCCGTGCTCTTGCCCTTGCCGTTGCCGGTGTGGACCAGCACCAGGCCGCGGCGCTCGCCGCTGGGGATGATGCGTTCGCGGTCGACGGGCAGTTGTTCGATTTCCATGTCGTGCTCCGAAAGAGAGAGACCGTGACCCCACTCCCGCTTGCCGGAAACGAGGTCATCGACGATTGACTCGGTGAACCCCCTCTCCCGCTTGCGGGAGAGGGAAGGGGTGAGGGCCAGCGGTGGTGGAAGGGCGGAGGACTCCTCAAGCGATCAGATCCGCGCCCGCAGGCTGAGGCGGAAGGTGCGCGGCTCCATCGGATGGACGAGCCGGCCGTCGATCCCCGCACCGCCATTGCAGCCCGCGCCTTCGGCCCGCGTGCAGGCGGCGCCCCAATACTCGATGTCGTTGGCCTTCGTGTTGAAGACGTTCAGCACATCCAGCCCCACCTGCCAGCGCTCGCTGACCTGGTACCCGAGCCGCCAGTTGGCGGTGAACACCGCCTTGGACTGCTGCGTGCCGGTCTCCTCGAGCGCATAGGCTCCCAGGTAGCGCAGCTTGACGCCGCTGGACCAGCGTCCCGCCGGCGCCCAGTTGGCCGACAGCGAGGCCGAGACCGGCACCGCATTGGGCACGCGCCGGCCGCTGCCGAATTCATTCGAGGTCGCTTCGACGAAGCGCGCCCGCGACCAGGCGAGGTCCGCGTCGATCAGCCAGTCGCGGCCGACCTGCACGTCGTTGGACCACTCCAGGCCGAGTCGCCGCGACGCGCCGCGTGCCTCGGTCACGCCCTCGTCGCCGACGAAGACCAGCTCCGACGCCAGCCGGGCCTGCCACAGCGCCAGGCTGGTGGTCCAGCCCGACGCCGGCCGGGTGCGCAGTCCCAGCTCGGTGCTCTGCGTGCGGGCCAGCAGCGGCAGCGTGTCGGCCGGGCTGCCGTCGGCAGGATTGGTCGTGGTCGTCGCGCCGCGCGCGTCGTTGGAGCGGAAGGCGCGGGCCCAGTGCAGGTAGAGCTCGGTGTCCGAGGCGACCCGCGCGATCAGGCCCAGCTTCGGGCTGAACTGCGACTGGCTCGCCTTGCCGCCATTGCCGAGGTTGAATTCGCCGCCGGTGGGCGTGACCGTCGCCCGCATCGTGTCCCAGCGCGCGCCGACGGTGCTGCGCAGCCAGCCGGTCCAGCGGCTGCCCCATTCGACGAAGGCGCCGGCGTTGTCCTGCGTGACGCGGTCCTCGCGCACGGTGTGCGTGCGGACCCGGCCGACGGTGTCGTACAGCCCGAGCGTGCCGATCCGGTCATGGCGCCATTGCAGGCCCCAGGTCAGCGTCTGGTCGGCGGGCAGCCAGGCGGCCGGCAACTGGTGCTTGAGCGATCCGCCCCAGAGCCGGCGGTGGTCCGCCTGCTCGTGCTGATCGCCGTCCGGGCCGTTGATGAAACCCGACGGCGCGGAGAACAGGTTGAGCGCGTAATCGATCACCCAGGCCTGCGCGGTCCACTGGCCGCCGCCCTGGTTGTAGGCGAGCGCGCCGCTCAGGCTGTGGCGGTGGGTGCGGCCGCCGTCGTCGGGCGAGAGCGTGCCGTAGCGGCCGATCTCGCCGCTGTCGATGGCGCGCTCGGGCACGTGCTCGCTGGCGCGCCAGCCGGCGCTGTAGCTCAGCAGGTCGACCTGCGCGCCGTTGCGCTCGTCGCCGCGCGTCAGCCGCAGCACCGCGTTGCGGCGGTGCAGGTCCTCGGGCTGGTCCCAGGGGCCGTCGTACCGGCTGCCCTCGACGGCACCCAGCAGCGTCCAGCCGCCGCCCGCCCGCGCGCTGCCGGCGGCCAGCGCGCGCTGGTAGCCGTAGGGGCCGGCGGTGAGCTGCGCATAGGGGCGCTCGATCTCGCCCAGGTAGCCGATGCGCGAGGCGCCGGTGGTGGCGAAGTCGCCGTCCTCGGCGGCGAAGGCGCCCTTGCGGTAGCGCAGGCTCTCGACCAGCTCGGGGATCAGGAAGTTCAGGTCCATGTAGCCCTGGCCGTGCGCGTGGCTGGCCATGTTCACCGGCATGCCCAGGACGAAGGTCGCGAAGTCGCTGCCGTGGTCGAGGTTGTAGCCGCGCAGGAAGTACTGGTTGGCCTTGCCGTCGCCGCTGTGCTGGGTGACGGTCATGCCGGGCATCGCCTCCAGCAGCTCGGCCGGGCGCAGCAGCGGGCGCAGCGCCAGGCGCTCGACGCCGACCTCGCCCTCGGAGGCGCTGCCCGCTTCGCCGAGCTGCGCGCGGCTGCTGATGCGGACGGTGTCCAGCGTGCCCGATGGGTCGGCCTGCGCGGCGGCGCCCGTCGCCGTTGTTGCGATCGCGATGGCGATGGCAATGGCCACGGCGGTCGGGCGATGTGCCCGCAGTGTGTGGGAGTCGTTGGCGTTCATGCAGTCCCCTGTGGGCTCAAGTTGTTGTCGTTGTTCGTCGCCCGTCGCGCCTGCCACATCGCGCCGGCGCTCATCAGCAGCGCCATCGCGACCCACGCGAGCGCCTGCTCGAGCGAGCGCTGCGTCGCCGCACGCGGCTCGGGCTTCGGCGCGTCGGGCACGCGCTGCAGCGCGAGGCCGCGCACGGTCGGCACTGGCGGCGTCGGCGGCACGGCCGCGGGGGCGCGCTCGGGCGCCTTCGCCGCGGGGCGAGGCGCGGCCGCCGGCGCGACCGGCAGCGCGGGCACCGCCTGCGGCAGTTGATCCGCCGTCCAGCGCCGCACGGCCGCCAGCTCGTTGCTCAGCGGCGCGTCCTTCGTGAGCTCGCGGTACAGCGCGGCGAGCCCCTGCTTCGTCTGCGCGTCCGGCTGCCAGTAGCCCATGCGCTCGGCCTGCACCAGCCGCTCCAGCGCCTGCGCGTAGGCCTGCGGGTTCTGCTTGAGCCACGCGGGCACGCCGATCTGGTGCTTGTCCTTCACCAGCACGTCGTAGAAGCTCTGCCAGTGGTCGGCGCGCACCGTGCCCGGCGCGATGCTCTGCCAGCCGAAGCTGTACTGCACCGCCTTGAGCACCTGCAGCGCGCCCGCCCAGCCCTCGGCCTGCTGCGCCTTCAGCCAGCCGGGATGCAGGTAGCGGCTCTGCATCTCCAGTGCGATCGCCTGTGTGGCGGTCTCGGTGTGCGCCTCGGCGGCGTCCTGCAGCTGGCTCACGTGCAGGGCCAGGCCCTTCGTGTTGCCGGCGACCCGCGCGGCCGCGGCCAGCCCGCCGAGGTACTGGAACGGATCGTCGCTGCTGACCATCGCGTAGAGGTGGCTGCTGCGCGACATCAGCGCCGCGTCGGTGTGACGCAGGTGCGCGCCCAGCGCCTGGCGCGCCTGCCCCGCGGGCACGGCGAGCGGCTCGCCGTCGACATAGGGTTGGCTCATCGTCGAGAGGAACAGCTGGCCCAGTCGCGGATCGGGTCGGCCATCGCCGCCCTGCAGGCCGTTGTCCTGCACCGCGTCGGCGATGCCGGTGCCGTAGTCGCCGGCCGGGTTGCCGAAGACGCGGGCCTGCGCCAGCGTCCGCGCCTGCGCCGCCGGCACGCCGGCCTGGCGCAGCTCGGCCGCGATGACGCGGTTGTTGGCGGCGATGGCGTTGTCCGCCTCGGCCTCGCCGGCCGCGGCGACCGCCTGGTCCACCAGCTTCATCAGCGCCGGGAACTGGTCGCGGTAGGAGCCGGTGATCGACAGCAGCACGTCCACCCGAGGCCGGCCCAGCTCGGCGAGGCTCAGCAGCCGGATCGAGGTCGGACGGCCGGTGGCGTCCCACACCGGCGTCGCGCCCAGCGCCACCAGCGCCTGCGCCTCCATCACGCCCTGATGGCGCAAGGTCTCGCCGGCCCACAGCGACAGCGCCAGCCGCGTCGGCGCCGCGCCGGCCCGGGCCTGCTCCTCGTACCAGCGCTTGAACAGCGCCTGCGCCGCCTCGAAGGCCTGGCGCGTGGGCAGCCGCGCGGGGTCGAGGCCGGTGAGGTTGCGGCCGGTCGGCAGGCTCTCCGGATTGCGCAGCAGGTCGCCGCCGTAGGCCGCGGGGATGAAGCGGCCATCGAGCGCGCGCAGCAGGCCGGGCATCTCGCCTTCGGTCGACAGCCGCGCGGCCATCTCCTGCGCCCGCAGCGCGAGCTGGTACAGCGCCGCCTGGTCGATCGGCTTGCGCGCCGCGCGGTTGGGCACGAAGCCGTCGCCGCAGGTCACCGGCAGCGCGTGCGCGGCGCTGGCGCTGCCCGCCGGTGTCGACGCCGCAGCCGACGCCGCGTGTTTCGCCTCGGCCGCCACGGCCGATGCCGCCGATGCCGCCGCCGGCGTGCCGACGGCCACGCAGGCGGAGGGCCGCAGGTCGAGCTGGCTCGCCGCCTGCGCGTCCTTGAGCGCGACATCGAGCCAGCGGGCCGGTCGCGCCTTCGCGACGCCCTCGTGGTTGATGAGGAAGGCCTCGTCGATGTCCTCGCCCAGCGCCTCGATCAAGGGCACGCGCAGCAGCTGCAGGATCGAGCCGCGGCGCTGGTCCTCGTCGGGGACCACGCCGAAGACCGCCAGCCCCTTGGGCTGCGAGCTCTGCGCCAGGCGGTCCAGGTAGGGATGCAGCAGCTCCAGGAAGCCGCTGAAGTCGGCCGCGATCCGCTCGGCGCTCCAGCCCAGGTCGCGGTGCAGGTTGTGCTCGACGAACTGCTGCAGCATGCGGCGCTCCAGCCCCTGGCGCGTCGGGCCGGGATCGACCGTCTCCCACTCGTGCATCAGCTCATGCATGTGGGCCATGCCCGCGTTGAAGCCCGCCGGCGCGAAGCTCGGCGTGCGGTGGCTCACCATCAGCGCGCGGCCGCGGCGCTTGGCCGTGAGCGCCTCGCCGAGGTTGTCGACGATGTAGGGATAGATCACCGGCGTGTCGCCCAGCGGCAGCCAGACCGGGTCCCACACGTCGGGACCGCGCAGCTTGCCCGGCGCCCACTCCTGCGTGCCGTGCGTGCCGAAATGGAGGATCGCGTCGGCCTGCCGCGCCCACAGGTAGGTGGCGAGGTAGTGATGCGACAGCGGCGTGCGGCTGCGATGCATGAAAGGATCCTGGCCGTTGCGCAGGGTCTCCTCGCGCGGCGGCTGCGGCAGCACGGTCAGCGCGCCGAGCTTCAGGCGCGGGATGACGAAGACCGGCTCGCCGCGCTGCCGCACGACATAGCGGCTGCTCGCGGGCGGGCCCCACTTGGCGACGATGGGATCGCGCACCGCGGCGGGCAGCGCGTCGAACCAGGCGGTGTAGCGCGCGAGCGGCAAGGCTTCGGCCTGGTCGGCGTCGAGCAGGGCCTGCAGGTCGGTGCCGGGGTAGTAGGCCGAGAGCAGCGGCTTGAGGCCGGCGATCCAGTCCGCCTCCGCCTTCGGCGTGACGGCGTAGCCGGCGTCCTTCAGCCCCTCGCTGACGCGCGCGAGGCTGCGCGGCACGTTGAGGAAGGACGCGCCGAAGTTGCTGCCGCCGGGCGGATAGTTGTAGACGAAGGCCACCAGTCGCTTGTCGGCGTTGGCCCGGGTCTGCAGCGCGATCCAGCGCGCGGCCTTGCCGGCGACGCTGGCGGCCTGGCGGTCGATGAGTTCAGGCTCGCCGCGTTTCGGATGGGCGACCACGACGACCGGATCGATCAGGCCCGCCGCCTCCGGCTGCGCGAAGTAGAACGGAATGTCGGCTTGCGAGAGGCCGGTCTCGCTGCCTTCCCAGGCCGCGGCCTGGTCCTGCCGGTAGGGCTGCGTCTGCAGCACCGGCACGCCCCAGCGCTCGAAGGTGGGCTGCAGGCTGGCGCCCTGCGGCAGCAGGCTGTGGTTGACGATCACGCGGGCCTGGACCTGGCCGTCGCGCTCCAGCAGCGCCGACAGCGGCTGGTCGCTGAGCTGGCCGCTGAAGGCGGCGTAGGCGAGCAGGCCGCGCTCGCGGAACATCGCGAGCCAGCGGTCCAGCCAGGCGGTGTTGCCTTGGACGAAGTGGTAGCGGTGCAGCAGCAGCGCCACGGGCTCGCCGCGCAGGCCCTGCTGCGCGGCCCAGGCGCGGAACTCGGCGGCGTCGGCGAAGAGCCGCGGCGCGCCGGGGTAGTGGATGCCGCGCTGCGGGATCAACTGCGGTGGGCCGAGGTCGGGTGCGGGCGCGCCCGCGAGCTGCGCCCGCGCGAGCGCGAAGGCGGTGCGCGTGTTGCTCGGTCCGCCGGCCTGCAGGTAGGCGCGCAGGCTGCGGTCGCTAGGGGTGGGTTCGCCGGCGGGGATCCACAGCACCTGCGCCTCCGGCTTGCCGACGCGCCGCAGCGCGGCATCGACGATCGGGCGCAGCCGCGCCTCGGCGGTCGCATGCGGGATGTCGACCCAGACCAGCGCGGCCTCGCGCAGCGCGCGGTCGAGCGCGGGATCCTGCTCGATGGGCGCGCCGCGCAGCGGGTATTCGATCTGCCGGACTGCGAAGCCGGCGGCCTTTCCCTCGCGCTCGAGCAGCGCATGCTTGGCCGCGGGCGTGATGTCGACGCTGAGGAAGAGCACCGGGGTGCCCGCGGCCGCGCTGCCCGCGGTCGCGGGCGCGCACGACGCCGCCGCGCAGAAGCTCAGGGCCGCGGCCGCGGCCGCGAGGCAGCGGGCCAGCAGGGCGCGGACGCTCATGGCTGAGGCGTTCCGGCCGTCGTCGGCGCGGGGGCCGCCGCGGCGCCGCGACCGCCGCCCGCAGCAGGGCCCGTGGGACCGGCCGGCGTGGCCGCGGGCGAGCCGCCCGGCGTTCCGGCCGCGCCAGCCTCACCGGCTTCGGGCACGTAGATGATGGAGCCGTCCTTCATCTTGTAGGCGACGCCGGCGCGCTCCCCCTGGCCTTCGGCGCTGCCGCCGTTGCCGCGGTACTTGATCTCCTGCCCGTCCTTGCGGACGACGATCTCCATGCCCGGTTGACCGGGGTTGCGGATCACCGTTTCGTTCGCATGCGATTGCTGCTGCAGCGCGACCGCCGTCAGCAGCGCGACGACCAGCACCAGGAACACGTCCACCAGGTTCACCGCGGACAGCATCGGGTCGTCGTCCTCCTCGGCGAGGATGGACAGGCGGCGGCCGGTGCTCATGCCCAGCCCTGTTCGGTCTTGATCGCCAGCAGCTCGGCCAGCAGCCAGCGGCGGCGGATCGAGTACACGACCAGCGCGATCGCCGCCGCGGCCAGCGCGAGCACGACGCCCGAGAAGGCCGAGCTGAACACCGCCAGCGCCTGCTGGCCCTGGCCGGCCGCGACGCTCTGCAGCGCCGGGCCCAGCGGGACCATGGTCGCGATCAGGCCCAGCAGCGGGGCGACGCGGCCCAGCAGGCGCGGTGCCTCCAGGCGACGCACGACCTGCAGCTCCAGCGTCTCGAGCGAGCTGCCGGCCGGCACCTGCAGCAGCCGGTAGCCGGGACGGCGCCGCTGCACGGCTTCCATCAGCGTGGCGCCGGCGCTCCACAGCGCATAGACGAAGCCCAGGGCGACGAGGATCAGCACCGGCCACAGCAGGGCCTGCGCGATGTGGGCGAATCCGGATTCGAGCAGCATGGGGAACTCAGTTCGTGGCAAGAGGATGGGGGTGGGCGGGGGCCGCCTCGGCGGTGGCGGCGGTCGTGGCAGCGGCCGCGGTGGCGCCGCCGAAGAACGCGGCGACCGCGGCCGGGTTCGAAGGGAAGTAGTGATGCACGTAGCTCGCGCGCAGCGAGCCCGCGATGTAGAGCGCCTCGGCCGCGCGACCCGCGTTGGGATTGCGCGCGGTGGCCACCGGCGACCACGGCGTCGCCATCGTCGAGTAGTGGAAGGTGTGTCCCCGCAACTCGCCCTCCGGCCAGTCGAGCGACTGCAAGCCCAGCGCAGCCAGCCGCTTCTGCATCGAGGCACGGCCCGGCATCAGGCCCGCCATCGGATGGGCTACGCCGTCGGCATCGGCCAGCTCATCCAGCAGCACCAGCATCCCGCCGCATTCGGCGAGCAGCGGCTTGCCCGCCGCCAGGTGCGCGGCCAGGTCGCTGAAGAAGCCAGCATGCGCACGCAGCGCCGCGGCGTGCAGCTCGGGGTAACCGCCCGGCAGCCACACGGCCTCGCACGCGGGCAAGGGCTCGCCGGCGATCGGGCTGAACGTCAGGACCTCCGCGCCAAGCGCGCGAAGGAGGTCGAGATTGGCGGGGTAGATGAAGGAGAAACACGCGTCGCTCGCCACGGCGATGCGTCGGCCGGTGAGCGGCAGTCCGGGCTGCACGGGATCGAGCGACGGACAGGCAACCGGGGGCCCCTTTTCTCCATCTCCTACCTTTGCTTGCCTACCGGCAAGCAAATTCCTCCCTTGAGTTCCGAAAAGGGGCCCCCGGTCGCCCGTCCCACCACCATCGAGGACTTCGCCGGTCAACGTGGCAGGCGCGTGGGCCGGTGCGGCGACGGGCAGGGATGTCGATGTGCGGGCGGCAGCCGCGGGGGCAGCCAGGACGGTGCCTGCGTCCCAGGCATCGGCCCAGGTGTCCAGTTGCGCGTCGATGTCGGGGAGCTCCAGCGCCTGCACCAGGCCCAGGTGGCGCTCGGGGAGCGAGAGCGACGCGTCGCGCTTGAGCGCGGCAATCAGCGGCAGGTCGGCAGGCAGGGACTCGCCGACCATGCGCGCGTGCGCGTCGCTGCCCACCCGGTTGGCGATCACGCCCACGACCTGGATGTCGTCGCGGAAGCGCGCCAGGCCCGTGGCCAGCGCGCCGAAGGTCTGCGCCATCGCGGAGGCATCCATCACCGCGATCACCGGCAGGCCGAAGGCCGCCGCCAGGTCCGCGCTGCTGGGCTTGCCGTCGAACAGGCCCATCACGCCCTCGACCAGTACCAGGTCCGATTCGCGCGACGCCTGCGCCAGCAACTCGCGGCAGTGCGCCTCGCCGCCCATGAAGAGGTCGAGCTGGTAGACGGTGTGGCCGCTGGCGCGGGCGAGCACCATCGGGTCCAGGTAGTCCGGGCCGGTCTTGAAGACGCGCACGCGCAGGCCGCGCCGGCGCGCCGAGCGCGCAATGGCCGCAGTGACGCTGGTCTTGCCCTGGCCAGAAGCCGGCGCGCTGATCAGGAAGGCGGGGCAGTCGGTCATCGCGGCATCGGCTCCGTCGTTGTCGCGTCGTTCATGCATTGAGCGCCACCCATCGGCCTTGCACCTGCAGGATCAGCAGGCGGTGGTGGAAGACGCGCTGCAGCGCGTCGTGCGTGGCGGGGTCGTGGGGCGGGCCCTGGTGGACGATGCGGCCGCCATCCATGACGACCAGCGTGTCCGCCTGCAGCGCGACATTGAGTTCATGCAGCACGCTGACCACCGCGCCGCCCGCCGCGACGCGGCCGCGCACGATGCGCGCCCAGTCGCTCTGGTGCGGCGGATCCAGGTGGGCCAGCGGCTCGTCCATCAGCAGCACGCCGGAATGCACCGCCAGCGCCCGCGCCAGCAGCACCCGCTGGCGCTCGCCGCCGGAGAGGCTGCCCAGCGCGCGGTCCCGCCAGTCCCAGCTCTGCGTCTGGCGCATCGCATGCTCGACCGCGGCATGGTCGGCCGCGCTCGCCGGCGCCAGCCAGGGCTGGTGGGGCAGGCGGCCGAGCATCGCGATGTCGTAGGCGGTCAGGTCCTCGGACGCGGTCTCGTTCTGGCCCAGCCACGCGACCTGGCGCGCACGCGCCTTCGCCGGCCAGGTCGGCCACGGCTTGCCGTCCAGCGTCAGCGTGCCGTCGAAGGGCAGCAGGCCGGCGATCGCGCGCAGCAGCGTGGACTTGCCGGCGCCGTTCGGGCCGACGATGGCCGTCCACGCGCGCGGCGCGGGCGCCAGCGACAGCGGGTGCAGGACCTGGCGGTGGCCCAGCGACAGCGCGCGGAGCTCGATGCGCAGCGCGGGCACGTGGCCGAGCGTCACGGCGTCGGGCGCCGTCGCGGCACCGCCGGTGAGGCCAGCATCCATGGCGACGGTGGCGGACGCGACATCGGCCGCGGTCGCGGACGTGCTCGCGTCCCCGGTCGCGAAGGATGCGCCAGAGCTTGTGGGCACGCCGCCAGCGCCTGGCCGGCCGCCGTCGTCGAATCGGGCGGCGCTCATTGGCCGCCTCCCGCGCCGCCGAAATGCGCCTTGCGTCTATGCATCAGCCACAGCAGGTAGCTGCCGCCCAGCAGCGCGGTGATGATGCCCACCGGCAGTTCCTGCGGCGCGATGACCCAGCGGGCGGCGATGTCGGCCGCCAGCAGCAGCGCGCCGCCGGTCAGCGCGGACAGCAGCAGCAGCGCGCCATGCGTCGTCGGTCCCCAGCTGCGCACCAGGTGCGGCGCGACCAGGCCGACGAAGGCGATCAGCCCGCACTGCGCGACCGCCGCGCCCGTCGCCAGCGAGAGCGCCGCGATCAGCAGCAGCCGGATGAGCGTGAGGCGCTGGCCCAGCGAGCGGGCGGTGTCCTCGCCCAGCGTCAGCGCGTCCAGCGTGCGGCTGCAGCCGAGCGCCGTCAGCAGGCACAGGCCCAGGGCGACGGCCATGACCTGCACCGCGCTCCAGCCGACATAACCGGTGCTGCCCAGCATGAAGGCCTGCATCGCGCGCAGGATGTCGGGGTTCATGAGCGTCAGCAGCGCGGCGCCTGAGCCCAGCACCACGCCGACGACGACCCCGGCCAGCAGCAGGCGCAGGCTCTGCGTGACGCCGCGCGCCAGCACCAGCGTGAGCAGCACCGCGCCGATGGCGCCGACGAAGGCCGCGCCGGTCATGCCGACGCGCAGCGCCAGCGCCGCCGCCGCCGGCGAGATGCCCATGACGAAGAGCAGCGCGGCCACGCCCAGCGATGCGCCGGCGGAGCAGCCGAGCAGGTAGGGATCGGCCAGCGGGTTGCGGAACAGGCCCTGCGCGACCGCGCCGGCCAGCGCCAGCAGCGCGCCCGCCAGCCAGGCGCCGAGGGAGCGCGGCGCGCGGATGTCCCAGAGGATCAGCCGCATCGTGTCGCCGGCCTCGGTCCAGGGACTCCAGCCCAGGCTGCCGATCGCCAGGCCCAGCGCGAGCAGCACCGCGCCCAGCACGAGCAGCGCGACGAACTGCGCGGCGGTCCTGGCGGACGCGGCCGATGCGGCCGATGCAGCCGACGGAGCGGACTTGGCGCGCATCAGCGCATGCCTCCGGGCGGGGCGTTGAAGGGCGTGGTCGGCCAGGCCACCGGCCCCTGCGCCGCCTCGCGCAGGCAGCGCGCCATCAGCGCCGCGGCTTCCGACATGCGCGGGCCGGGGCGCACCAGCACGTCGGACTCGGCCGGCACCCAGACGCAGATGCGCTGCTGCTTGACGGCGCGGATCGCGGACCAGCCCGGCCGCTGCGGCAGGCCCGCGGCGTTGCGCTGGCCGACCATGATCACCTGCGGGTCGGCGCGGACGATGAACTCGGGATTGAGCTTGGGGAAGGGCCCGAGCTCGGCCGGGATGATGTTCTTCGCGCCGAGCCGGGCCAGGATCTCGCCCATGAAGGAGGCGGTGCCGGCGCCATAGGGTCCGGCGTCGACCTCGTAATAGACGCTCAGCCCGCGCGCGGCCGGCGGCAGCGTGGCGGCGCTCTGCGCGATGTGGCCGTCGACCCGGTTCCACAGGCGGCGCGCGTCGTCCTCCTTGCCGAGCAGCCGGCCCATCTTGCCCAGCACCCGCTGGACGTCGTTCATGCTCTTGGGCTCCAGCGCCAGGACACGCAGGCCCAAGCCCTCCAGGCGATCGATGACGCGCGCCGAGACGCCGGCCACGACGACGTCGGGCTTGAGCGCGACCAGGGCCTCGATGCTGGTGTCGTCCAGGCCGCCGAGCCGGGGCAGCTTCTGCACGCTGGCGGGGAAGTTGGAGAAGCGGTCGACGCCCACGACCTTGGCGCAATCGCCCAGCTCGCAGATGGTCTCGGTCAGCGAAGGCAGCAGGCTGACGATGCGCCGCGGCACGTCCGGCAAGGTCACCGTGTGCCCGCGGTCGTCCTGGATCGTGATCGGCGCGGCGACCGCCGAGGTCGCGGTCAGCACCAGCGTGGCCAGCGACAACGCGGCGCGGCTCAGGGGTCCCATCGACTTCATCGCTTGTTCTCCTCGTTGTCCGTGGCGTCGACGCGCTCGCGGGCGGCGGCCTCGTTGTCGTCCTGGTCCTCGTCGAGCGGCTCGACCGGACGCGTCCACGGTTGGCCGGCCACCATCAGCGTCAGCTCGCCGCACTGCCGCGCGACCTGCTGGTTGAGCCGGCCGAGTTCGTCCACATAGGCGCGCACCTCGCGGCCCATCGGCATCACGCCCCATCCGACCTCGTTGGACACGAAGATCACCGGCGAGGCCAGCGTCGGCAGCAGGCGCCGCAGTCCGGAGCACTCGGCGCGCCAGTCGTCCAGGCGCGGCGCGCCGGCCATCGGCATCAGCCAGTTGGTGAGCCACAGCGTCAGGCAGTCGACGACCAGCAGCCGCTGGGGCGATGCCGCCGCCCGCAGCGCCTCGCACAGCCGCAGCGGCGCCTCGACGGTGTCGAAGCCGGCCGGACGGTCGGCGCGGTGGCGGGCGATGCGCTCGCGCATCTCGTCGTCATGGGCCTCGGCGGTCGCGACCACCGTGACCCGATGGCCCGGCGTGCGCGCCCAGCGCAGCGCGAGGCGCTCCGCATGGCGCGACTTGCCGCTGCGCTGGCCGCCGACGATCAGGTGATGAGCAGGCATCCGAGGCTCCGGGGCGAAGGGGAAGTGCGGACCTTACCGCGAGGGTCCGCGTGGCGGGGAACGACGGTCGAGGCGGGCAGCGTTCACAGCGTGGGCGCGTAGCGCAGCATCACGAACCAGGTCCGGCCCGCCTGGTTGTAGAAGTTCGCCGTCTGGTACTGGCGGTTGAACGCGTTGTCGACGTTCAGCTGCAGGCGCCAGTCCTTGGCGAACGCGAACTGCGCGTCCAGGTTGAGCAGGCCGTAGCCGCCGAGCCGGGTCTTGTTGGCGGCGTCGTCGAAGCGCTCGCCGGAGCCGACCAGGTTCGCGCCCAGCGTCCAGGCGCGCAGCGTCGTTTCGGCGCGCAGCGTGCCGAAGCGCTTGGCGCGGCGCTGCAGCTGGCGGCCGGTGTTGGCGTCGGTCGGGTCGAGGAAGTCGGCGGTGGCGCTGAGCTTGACCGCGCCCAGGGTCGCGCCGCCCTTCAGGCTGGTGCCCTTGAGCATCGCGCGCGCGACGTTGGTGTAGCAGCCGGTCGTGGAGCGGCAGCTGCCCGCGGCGCCGAAGGCGATCAGGTCGCTGACGCGGTTGCGGAAGGTGGTGATGGCGAAGTCCAGGTCGCCCTGGGCCCAGGCCAGGCCGGCCTCGCGGTTGTGGCCGCGCTCCGGCCGCAGTTCCGGGAAGCCCCGGCTGATGTCCGGGCCGTAGACGCTGCCGCGGTGGAACAGCGTCGGCGCGCGGAAGGCGTTGCCGGCCGAGGCCGTCACCCGCCAGCCGCCACCGAGCCGGTAGCCGGCCGCCAGGCTGCCGGTGTCGATGCCGCCGAACTCGCTGTCGTCGTCATGGCGACCGTGCGCCTGCAGGCTCAGCGCGCCCAGCGTGCCGAGGTAGCTCAGGCCGATCGCGTTCTGGCTGCGCGTGCCGGCGCCGCCGCCGACCAGGTCGGCGTTGACGAGGCGGTCCTCACGACGCTCCAGCACGCCATTGAGCTGGTGCGCGGCATTGATCCGGTAGAAGCCCAGCAGCGAGGCGCTGCGGATGCGGGTTCTGGTCAGGTAGGGGGCGCTGGGGCGCGTCTCGTAGTTCTCTTCGGACTGGCCGACGGAGAGCTGCGTCGACAGCGCCTGCGACCAGACCGACTTCAGGCTGAGCTTGGCGGCGATGGATTCGGTGATGCCGCGGTCGTCGGCGTTCTTGCCGGCGTCGTAGCCGATGTCGCTGCGGCTCTTCAGGCCGAGCAGCTCCAGGCGCTGGCCCTCGGCGATGCGGCCGCCCAGGCGCAGGCTGCCGTTGTAGTTGCGCCAGCCGTCCTTGTCGGCATTGAAGCTCCTGCTGGTCGTGAGGCCGTAGGCGTTGAAGCCGGTGCCACGGTCGACGGCCAGCGAGCCGGCGTAGTCGAAGTCCGCACTGCCGCCCAGCAGCGAGACGTCGGCCTTGACCTGGCCGAGGTTGCCGCCGCCGACGCCCAGGTCCAGCTGCGGCCGGCCACTGCCCTGGCGCGTGAAGATCTGCACCACGCCGCCGATGGCGTCGGAGCCGTACAGCGCGCTGGCCGGGCCCTTGAGCACCTCGACGCGATCGATCAGCGAGACCGGCAGGTTCTCCCAGCGCGCGCCGCCGGTGGACTGGCCGTCGATGCGCACGCCGTCGATCAGGACGACGGTGTGGCGGGTCTCGGCGCCACGGATGAAGACGGAGGTGGTGTTGCCCGGCCCGCCGTTGTTGGTCATCTGCAGGCCGGCGACGTTGCGCAGCAGCGCGGCGACGTTGCCGAAGCCCTGGCGCTCGATGGTGTCGCGGTTGATGACGGCGAGGTCGGCGGCGATGTCGCCCAGCCGCATCGGGCTGCGCGAGCCGGTGACGGTGACTTCGTCGAGCCGGCTCGCGGGAGCGGTGGCGTCGGCCGAGGAAACGTCCGGGGTGGAGGAGGGCGCGGACTGCGCGAAGGCCGTGGCGGCGAGCGCCAGCGGCGTGAAGGCGAGCAGCGAGCGGGCACCGGCGCGCGCGCGCGAAACGAACGGAAGCATGAGAACGGACCAACGACGGGTTCAGGGCCCTGCTCACCCGCAGGACGTCTGAGGAACGATGCCGCCGGCTGCGTCGTCGATCCACCGGGTGGGCGGGTCGGGATCGGCTGGCGGGCACCACCTGTTGGCCGGTATCCGGGCTGGTGGCCGCTGCCTGTGTCCTTCCCAGCGCGGGCGCGCCAGTGGACATGGGGACAGGCAGTGCCGGCGGCGCGCCGGGTCCTTCGTCAGGATCCGGGGCGCGCGGCCGGCGGCCACTTACCGTTGCGGGGACAGCTCAGGTTGGCTCGCGCATCGGCGATGCGCCCGCTTCCTGATTCCCGTTTAACTGCACGGACGCAATGTCCGCGCGAGCACCAACGGCGCGCATTCTAGCGAGGTGTTTCCGCCTCGCCGCGTCTGGGCAGTGGCTGGAGCGCGCCATCGCCGACCATCGCGGGCGCCTTCTTGCCGGGCTTGGTCGTCGGCTTGGGCGGCAGCGACGGGTCGGGCGACTTCGGCAGCTTGGGCTTCTTCCTGGGCGGCTGCTTCGGATCCTTGGGCTTGGGCTTCTTCGGATCGGCGGGCTTGGAGGGGCGCGTCGACGCCTTCGGCGGCCGGGGTTCGATGGAGCCGTCGATGCCGGCGGCGGCGGGCGCGGGCGATTGCGCCGCGAGGCGTTCGCGTTCGCGCTGCCGCGTTGCGAGCTCGCGGGACTCGTCGGCGGCGCGCTTTCGGGCGGCGGCGGCCTCCTTCGGATCGACGCGGTCCTGCGGCAGGTCCAGCGCCTGCGACGGGCCGTCGGGGCAGGGGCTGTCGCGCAGGTCCAGGCCCTGCGGGCCGCAGCGGTAGTAGCCGAAGGTGCGTTCCTGCGCGGGCTTGGGCTTGGCGCTCTCGGGCTGCGCGTGCGCCGCGCCGAACATGAGGACCAGCACAACAGTCATCAGGATCGAGGGGGCGCGCGTCGGCATGTCAGGCTCCGGAGGTCGGGGGAACGGGATCGGGAACGGGGGGAGTGGACGTCGCCGGCGTGGCGGCGGCCGACGCCCCCATCGGTGGGGCGTCCGCCGGGGCGCCTGTCGGGGCGCCCGGTTTCGGCGGCAGGTGGGCGGGGCGGGGGGGCTTGGGTCTGGGCGGCTTGGCATGCAGCAGCGCCACGGCCTTGGCCATGTCGCCGGCGGTCATCAGCTTGAAGGCCTCGAAGGACTTGGCGATGCTGTCCTCCACCGCCTGGCGCTCCGCCAGCGGCGGCTTGCGCAGCACGTAGCCGGCAACCTCGCCCTTGTGGCCCGGATGGCCGATGCCCAGCCGCAAGCGCCAGAAGTTCGCGCTGCCCAGCTGGGCCTGCATGTCCTTCAGGCCGTTGTGGCCGGCGTTGCCGCCGCCCTGCTTGAGCTTGAGCTCGCCCGGCGCGATCTCGAGCTCGTCGTGGATCGCCAGGATCTCCTCCGGCGCGATCTTGAAGAAACGCGCCAGCGCCGCCACCGACTTGCCGGAGAGATTCATGTAGGTCATGGGCTGCAGCAGCCAGATCGGACCGGCGGCGCCCGGCGCATCGTTGACGCGCGCCACCAGGCCGAAGTACTTGGTGTCCAGCTGCGGCGTGACCTTGAGGCCGCGCGCCAGCGCGTCGATCCACCAGAACCCGGCGTTGTGCCGCGTGTCCTCATATTCCGGGCCGGGATTGCCCAAGCCGACAAAGAGACGAATCATGGGGAGGAATTATCAGCGTCGAGCCCAAATGCAGAAGGCCCCGCAAGCGGGGCCTTCTTCGGGGCGATGGACACGTGCCTCGTCAGCTGCATGCCCGTCGCAGAGGAAGAAATTACTTCTTCTTCTTTTTCTTGTCGTCCGCGGCCGGAGCGGCGGCCACCACGATCTCTTCCACGACCGGGGGCACCGGGGTGGCGACGACCGGGTTCGGCTTGCCGTGCGTCACGACCTTGATGTGATCGGCCAGCTTCAGGTCGTTCACATGGATCGAGTGACCCATCGTCAGGTTGCTCAGGTCCACTTCGATGAACTCGGGCAGCTGTTGCGCCAGGCAGGTGATTTCCAGCTGGGTCAGCACGTGGTTCACGGTGCCCTTGTCGGTCTTGACGGCCGGCGACTCGGCTTCACCGACGAAGTGCAGCGGCACCTTCTTGGTGATGCGGGTCGTGGCGTCGACGCGCTGGAAGTCCACGTGCAGCACTTGCTGCTTGTACGGGTGCATCTGGAAGTCACGCAGCAGCACTTGCGTGGTCTTGCCGTCCACTTCCATGTCGAGGATGGAGCTGTGGAAAGCTTCCTTCTTCATGGCGTGGTACAGCGCGTTGTGGTCCAGCTCGACCAGGGCCGGCTCGCCAGCACCGTAGACGATGCCGGGCACCTTGCCGGCGAAACGCAGGCGGCGGCTCGCTCCGGTCCCCTGCTGCTTACGCTCGAAAGCGACGAATTTCATATCTGACTCCAAATTGACGGAGCACCCCCATGGCGCTCCGGTTGAAGGCCCCGCGACCAGGCACCTTCACGAAACGGCCGCTGTCCTCGCGAACAGCGGCCGGAACTGGCAACGCGATCAGAAGTTGTTGTTCTGCTCGCTGAAGAGGGAGGTCACCGATTCACCGTCCGAAATGCGGCGGATGGTTTCGGCGAACAGGAAGGCAACGGACAGCTGGCGGATCTTGCCGCAGGCCTTGGCGGCTTCCGACAGCGGGATCGTGTTGCTGATGACGACTTCGTCCAGGTGGGAGCCGGCGATGCGCTCGATCGCCGGGCCCGACAGGATGGGATGGGTGCAGTAGGCGAAGACGCTCTTGGCGCCGCGGTCCTTCAGCACTTCCGCAGCCTTCACCAGCGTGCCGGCCGTGTCGATCATGTCGTCCATGATCACGCAGTTGCGGCCGTCGATCTCGCCGATGACGTGCATCACTTCCGAGACGTTGGCCGCCGGACGGCGCTTGTCGATGATCGCCAGGTCGCAGCCCAGCTGCTTGGCCAGCGCGCGGGCGCGCACCACGCCGCCGACGTCGGGGCTGACCACCACCAGGTCGCTGTAGTTGCGGGCCTTCAGGTCCGACAGCAGCACCGGCGAGGCGTAGATGTTGTCGACCGGGATGTCGAAGAAGCCCTGGATCTGGTCCGCGTGCAGGTCCATGGTCAGGACGCGCTCGACGCCGACGGTCTCCAGCAGGTTGGCCACGACCTTGGCCGAGATGGGCACGCGCGTCGAACGCGGACGGCGGTCCTGGCGGGCATAACCGAAGTAGGGGATCACGGCGGTGATGCGGCGCGCGCTGGCGCGCTTCAACGCATCGACCATGATCAGCAGCTCCATCAGGTTCTCGTTCGTGGGCGCGCAGGTGGGCTGGATCACGAACACGTCGCGGGCGCGGACGTTCTGCTGGATCTCGACCGTCACTTCACCGTCGGAAAAACGACCGACCACGGCCTTGCCGAGCTCGAGGCCCAGATGCGAGGCGATTTCCTTGGAGAGGGACGGGTTAGCGTTACCCGTGAAGAGGACGGTATTGAGCAGCACGACGGGCCATCCTTAGATTTATGGCCCGGTGGCCAACCCAGCGGGTCCCGGATTGAAACTGAGAATTTGGCAGGGGAGGAAGGACTCGAACCCTCGCATGTCGGAATCAAAATCCGATGCCTTAACCAACTTGGCGACTCCCCTACACAGGACATTGTTCGAGGAACAACACCCTACAACCTTCAGTCTTCCGCCCAGCCCCGCAAAGGGTGGACCGACAGACTGCGACACATCCTTCCGACCCAACCGTCCGGGAGTTCCTGGAACTCACCTTCCGGTGTCGCCTTGAGATTGCTCTCCAGGCCGGTGACCGTGTCCTTTTCCTGCACCGCGTTTTGCACTGCTGTTTGCGTTGCAATTCGCGAGGGCCGAACTATAGCAAAAACCGCACTGCCTGAACCCGTCATCCGAGAATTTTCGTAGCGGGTTTGCAACCATTCAAGCGCTGTCGATACTTCGTGACTGGCAGCTTCCGCGGGCGGTTGCAGATCATTTCTGCCCCAACCTTCGTACAACTGCTGCACGGGTATTTCTTGCGTTTGGTGATCGCGGCAGATATTGCCTTTGCGTTCACCCGAGCTATTGGCTTCGTCGCTTGGAAAATCCGCTACCGGGGTAACCAGACTATCTTCGCTGCGTCTGCCGTTCGCTGCAGGAAAGCCCGCTACTATAGCCACGCTTTCCGACCTTTGCAACAGCGGGCTCGAAAAAATTTCCTTGGTGCCGATGCTGACCGCGGGTTTGACCACCGCCAGGCGCAACTCGGGCACCGCCACCGGGGTGAGGACCTCGCCGATGCCTTCGACGAAGGCATTGCGCCCGCCGACGAAGAACGGCACGTCTGCGCCCAGTTGGAGCGCGATCGGCAATAGCCGCCGACGGGACCAGTTCAGCCCCCACAGCCGGTTCAGCGCCAGCAGCGTGCTGGCGGCATCCGAGGATCCGCCGCCCATGCCCGCGCCCGAGGGCAGGCGCTTCTCGATGTGGATGTCGGCGCCGAAGGCGCAGCCGCTGGCCTGCTGCAGCGCACGCGCGGCGCGCAGGCAGAGGTCGTCCGCCGGCAGCGCGTCGCCGCGGTCGTGGCGGCGCAGCGCGCCGTCCTCGCGGCGCTCGAAATGCAGCGTGTCAGTCCAGTCGACCAGCACGAACAGCGACTGCAGCAGGTGATAGCCGTCCGCCCGCTTGCCCACCACGTGCAGGAACAGGTTGAGTTTGGCCGGCGCCGGCACGTCGTAGAGCGCCTTCAAGGGCGCAGCGGTGGAAATCGGGATCATGGGCGTCGACATGGCGGCGCAGTATGCCGCCGAGTATTCAGGGGCCGTGCGTGCGATTAACGAGCCGCGCGCGATTCCCTCGTGAAAAGTGCTCGAAAAATACCCCGGCGCCACGCCGGGATATCAAGGGCTGACGGGCGCGTCGAGTTTCAGGCGCAGCGTCGCCAGCGGTTCGGATCCATTCGGGTTGAGGCGCTGGGCGGAGATCAGCTGGTCGCCGAAGCGGCGTAGGTCCACCTGCCAGCCCAGTTGCTGGAAGCCGGTGCCGTCCGCCGCCCGCGACGGCGCCTGCGGCCAGGGCCGCCCGCGCAGCCAGTCGAACAGGGCCTGCACGGGCAGCGCCTCGCCGAGCAGCTCCTGCGTCAGCGCGTCGATGTCGTCGTAGGCGCGGTCGCCGTCGGGCGTCTTGACCCAGGCGGAGCCCGGCTGCCACGACACCCGCGCGACCAGGCTGCCCATCGGCGTGCTCATTTCGAGCTGGCCGCGGCGGGGATCGCCGAGCAGCTCGAAGCTGGCGTTGACGTTCTGCCCGCGCGGCTGGCCACCGGGGCCGGCCGGCACGATCAGCCCGAACTTGCCGGTCAGGCGGGGCGCCTGCGCCAGCGCGGCGGCGTCCGCGCCCGAGGCCCGGGGCACCGAGCTGCAACCGGCGAGCGCCGTCGCCCCGAGAACGGCCAGCGCGCCGAGGTGGAATTGCCGCCGCCGCATCAGGGACGGACCTGCAGGCGTTGCATCACCGACTGCAGCGCCTCGTTGCGCGGATCGCGTCTGGCGGCATCGGCGAGGACGCGGCGCGCCTCGTCCTGCTGGCCGGCGGCCCAGAGCACCTCGCCGAGGTGGGCGGCGATCTCCGCGTCCGGGCGCGAGCCGTAGGCCTGGCGCAGCAGCCGCTCGGCCTCGCCCAGCCGGCCGAGGCGGAATTCCACCCAGCCCATGCTGTCGACGATGAAGGGCTCGCCCGGCGCGAAGCTCAGCGCCTTGGAGATCAGGTCGCGCGCCTCCTGCAGCCGCTCGTTGCGATCGGCCAGCGAGTAACCCAGGGCGTTGTACGCGTGGTAGTGCTGCGGCTTGAGCTGGATGACCTTCTGCAGCAGCGCTTCCATCTCCTGCGCCCGGCCGAGCTTCTCGGCCATCATCGACTGCTCGTAGATCAGGTCCGCATCCTCGGGCGACTGCTTGATCGCCTGGCCGAGCAGGTCGTAGGCGGCCTGCCACTGCTTGTTTTCGCGCAGCAGCTGGGATTCGGCCAGCACGCGGGCGCGGCGGTCCTGGTCGCGGTCGGCGGGCAGTTGCCGCAGCAGTTCGCGGCCCTCGTCGAGCCGGCCCTGGCGCGCCAGCAGCGAGGCGCGGCGGTAGGCGATGTCCAGGTTGCCCGGCGCGGCCTCGATGCCGGCCAGGCGCTTCTCGGCGGTCTTGAAGTCGCCGCGCATCTCCGCGGCCTGTGCCAGCAGCAGCTGGCCCTGCAGGCGGGCTTCCTTGTCGGCCTTGTCCAGGCCGGCTGCCGCGATCGCGCGCTCCGCCAGCGAGGACGAGTCGCCGCCGGGCTTGTCCACCAGCTTCAGATAGCGCTGCAGCGCGGTCTCGGCCGCGTCGGGATGCTGCAAATCCAGCTCCAGCGCGCCCAGCGCCAGCCAGTGGGACGCGTCCTCGGGCGACTCCTGCGTCAGCACGCGGAACTCCCGCGCGGCGTCGCCGGGCCGCTGGGCCCGTGCCAGCGCGCGGGCGTAGGCCAGGCGCAGCGCCTGCTTGTCGGGCTTGGCCTGCAGCTCGGCGGTGACCAGCGCCTCGGCCTCGGGGCGGCGCGGCAGCAGCTCCAGCGCCATCAGCAGCGGTTCCTCGCGCTCGGGGAAGTCCTTCGCGGCGGCGCGGACGTGGATCAGCGCGGTCTCGTAGCGGTCCGCGTTCTTGGCGAGCTGGGCCAGCACCAGCAGCGACGAGAAACGCGTCTCCGGCTTCGCGGCGGTCTCGCGCAGCAGCGGCTCGAAGGCCTCCAGCACGCGCGCCGGTTCCGGGCTGCGCTGGAACAGCGCCGGCAGCGCCGCGATCAGCGCGCCGCGGCCGTCGGCCGGCGTCAGCGCCAGCAGCGAGCGCAGCACCGGCGGGATCTCGGCCGGGCGGTTCAGCAGCGCGAGCAACTGGATCTGCGTGCGGTGCGCCTCCAGCGAAGTCGGCAGTGCCTCGCGCCAGGCGCGGGCGGCGATGGCGGCCTGGTCGCCGGCGCGCGACTGCAGCGCGATCTGGACCACGCGGCGGAACAGTTCCTCGTCGTTGCTGCGGCGGGCGGCGTCGAGCAGCACCTGGTAGGCGACGCCGGCCTGGCCGCCCTGGAGCTCGAGCTCGCCGATCAGCAGCTGGTAGAACATCGGCGCGTCGAGGTCGGAATTGACGACCGGCGCCGAGGCGGCGGAGGCGGGCGCGTCGGCCGCGGCCGGCGCTTGCGGGGGCTGGGTCTGGGCGTGGGCGGCGCAGCTCAGGGCGAGGGCGGCTGGGAGCCACCAGCGGTGGCGCACGAGGGCGGGCATGAGGAACTCCTGAACTGGGCGGGAAGGCCTGACGGGCAAGCCGCGGACCATTCTAGGGAAGCGGCGCGGGCGCCGCGCCTATGATTCCGGGATGCCCGAGTTACCGGAAGTTGAAGTTACACGACGAAGTTTTGCGCCGGCCATCGCCGGCGCGCGCGTGCTGGACGTGCGGCTGGGAAAACCACTGCGCTGGCCGCTGGGCGTGGCGGCGGAACGGCTGGTGGGGCGCCGGGTCGGCGAGGCCCAGCGCCGCGGCAAGTACATCTGGCTGCCGCTGGTGGCGACGGCCGAGCAGCCCGGCCATCCGGACGAGAGCGGCGGCGGCCTGTTGCTACACCTGGGCATGTCGGGCTCGCTGGCCTTCCGCGAGCAGCCCCCCGCCGCGGGGCCGCACGACCACTTCGAGCTGGTCACCGACCGCGGCGTGCTGCGCCTGACCGATCCGCGGCGCTTCGGCGCGGTGGTCTGGTCGGACGGACTGGCCGTCGAGCCGGCGGCCAAGCTGCTGGCCCGGATCGGGCTGGAGCCCTTCGACATCGAATTCCACGGCCCCTACCTGCATGACGGTTTCCGCGGCCGGCGCGTGGCGGTGAAGCAGGCGATCCTGGCCGGCGACGTGGTCGTCGGCGCGGGCAACATCTATGCGTGCGAAGCGCTGTTCCTGGCCGGCGTCGATCCGCGCCTGGCGGCGGGCAAGCTGAGCCGGCCGCGCGCCGCCAAGCTGGCGGCGGCGCTGCGGCAGGTGCTGGGCGAGGCGCTCGAGGCCGGCGGCAGCACGCTGCGGGACTTCAAGGATGCGCACGGCGTGGCGGGCAGTTTCCAGATGCAGGCGCGCGTCTATGGCCGCGAGGGCGAACCCTGCCGCGCCTGCGGCACGCCGATCCGGCGCATCGTGCAGGGGCAGCGCTCGACCTTCTTCTGTCCGGTCTGCCAGAAGCGATGAGCGCCAAAGCGATGAGCGCCAGTACGCCAGCCAAGAAGCAAGCCTTGAGAACGACGCCCGACTCCCCGATCCCCGATGCCGACCTGGACGCCCGCGTGGCGGCGCTGCGCGGCGACTTCGCCCCGCGGCTGCTCGCGTGGCAGCGCCGCGAGGGGCGGCACGACCTGCCGTGGCAGAACACGCGCGACCCGTACCGGGTCTGGCTGTCGGAAATCATGCTGCAGCAGACGCAGGTGACGACGGTGCTGGGCTACTACAAGCGCTTCCTGGAGCGCTTCCCCGACGTGGCCGCGCTGGCCGCGGCGCCCAGCGACGAGGTCATGGCCGCCTGGGCCGGGCTGGGCTACTACAGCCGGGCGCGCAACCTGCACAAGTGCGCGCAGGCGGTCGTCGAGCGCCATGGCGGGGCCTTCCCGCGCAGCGCCGCCGAACTGGCGGAGCTGCCGGGCATCGGGCGCTCGACGGCGGCGGCGATCGCGTCTTTCTGCTTCGGCGAGCGCGTGGCCATCCTGGACGGCAACGTCAAGCGCGTGCTGGGCCGGCTGCTGGCCTTCGACGGCGACCAGTCCTCGGCCGCGCAGGAGAAGCGCCTGTGGCGCCAGGCTGAGGCGCTGCTGCCGTCGTCGCCCGAGGACATGCCCGCGTACACGCAGGGCCTGATGGACCTCGGCGCCAGCCTGTGCGCGACGCGCAGCCCGCAGTGCCTGCTGTGCCCGGTGGCGGCGCTGTGCACCGGGCTGGCGCAGGGCGAGCCCACCCGCTATCCGGTCAAGACCAAGAAGCTCAAGCGCGGCCAGCGGGAGAGCTGGTGGCTGTGGCTGGAGCACGAGGGCCGCGTCTGGCTGCAGCAGCGGCCGGCCGAGGGCGTCTGGGGCGGGCTCTGGACGCTGCCGCTGTTCGACGACGAGGCCACGCTGACCGCGCAAAGCGCTGCACTGGGCGTGGCGGCGCCGGAACCGCTGCCGCGGGTCAAGCATGTGCTGACGCATTTCGACTGGCTGCTGCATCCGCGCCGGGCGCTGCTGCCGCGCGAGACGCGGCCGGCGGGCGAAGGCGTGTGGGTCGCGCGTGAGCGGCTGGGCGAGTACGCGCTGCCGGCGCCGCTGAAGAAGCTGCTGGACTGAGGCGGCCGCGCGCTGGGCGGCGACCCCCGGTTTCCGGGTCGGGCGCGGGGTTCCGCCGGTTCCCGGCGGGCGCCGCTCCGTTATGCTCCCGCGATTGCCAGAACGGGCCACGACAGGCCCGCGCACGCCACCACCGCATTCAGGGACACCATGTCGAACGACGTCAAGCCGGGCCGGGCCGCGGCCCTCAAGAGCGCACTGGAATCGGCTTTCATCGCGGTGCTCGCCAGCGGCGTGTGCCTGTGGTTCCTGATCAGCGAGACGCAGGTGCCCGGGGAGGGCGATCCCGCCAAGCTGACCATGTTCGGCCTGGGCCTGTTCGCCGGCCTGTGCGCGCATTTCGCCTACATGGGCATCGCGCTCAAGCGCGCCGGGCGCAACGTGGTGCTGTGGCTGCTGCTGATGCTGGTGTTGATGCCCTTCGCCTCGGTGGTGCTGGGCATCCTGCTGTTCAACCAGGTGCAGGAGATGGAGCAGGCACGCGAGGAGGGCGGCGCGAGCGCCGTCTGAGCGGACGGCTCAGCGGGCGTCCAGCTCGCGGTGCCGCTTCAGCACCTGGCCGTGATACGCGAACTGCTTGGCCAACGTCTCGACGAGATAGACCGAGCGGTGCTGGCCGCCGGTGCAGCCGATGGCCACGGTCAGGTAGCTGCGCTGGTCCTGCGCGAAGTTGGGCAGCCACTGCGCGATGAAGGCGCCGATCTGGCTCAGCATCAAGCGCACCTCCGGCTGGCCTTCCAGATAGGCCGCGACCGGCTCGTCGCGGCCGGTGAAGGGCCGCAGCTCGCGGTCGTAATACGGGTTGGGCAGCACGCGCACGTCGAAGACGAAGTCCGCGTCGCTGGGCACGCCGTGCTTGAACGCGAAGGACTCGAACACCAGCGTCAGCGAGGCGCCGCTGACATGCACCAGGTCCCGCAACCAGCCGCGCAGCTGCGCCGGGCGGAGCTGGCTGCTGTCGATGACGGTGGATTCCATCCGCAGCGGCGTCAGCAGCTCGCGCTCCAGCGCGATCGCCTCCTGCAGCGCGCGGTGGGTGTCGCTGTCCTCGTTGCCGACGCGCAGCGGATGCGGGCGGCGCGTCTCGGAGAAGCGGCGCAGCAGCGTGTCGTCGTCGGCGTCCAGGAAGATCGAGCGCAGCGACACGCCTTCCTGGCGCATGGTCTTGATGTGGCCCAGCAGCTGCGGCAGCGAGCCGGCGCTGCGCACGTCCACCGCGATGGCGACGCGGCGCCAGCCGCGCTGGCGCTCCAGGTCGAGGAACTGCGGCAGCAGCTCGGGCGGCAGGTTGTCGACGCAGAAGAAGCCGGCGTCCTCGAGCGCATGCATCGCGATCGACTTGCCGCCGCCGGACATGCCGGTGACGAGCACCACCTCGCCGCGCGGCGAGTTGGCATTGGGCGTGGCCTGAGGCGCCGGCACCGGCGCGGTGTGGGGCGCGCTCATGGCTTGACCTTCCTGCCGGCGGCCGCGGGCGCGGCGGGCGTGGCGGCCGCGGCAGGCGTGGACTTGGCGGACAGGTCCAGCATCTCCTGCGCATGGGCCAGCGAGGTCGACGACAGGCGCTCGCCGCCGAGCATGCGGGCGATCTCGGCGGTGCGGGCCTCGCCGGCGATGGGGCGGACCTCGGAGTTGGTCTTGCCGTCCTTGAGCGCCTTGGCGACGAGGAAGTGGTGATCGGCGCAGGCGGCGACCTGCGGCAGGTGGGTGACCGCGAGCACCTGCACCCGCTGGCCGAGCTGCTTCATCAGGCGGCCGACGGTTTCGGCGACCGCGCCGCCGACGCCGGCATCGATCTCATCGAAGATCAGCGTGCCGGCGCCGCTGTTCTGCTGGCTGGTGGTGACGGCGATGGCCAGCGCGATGCGCGAGAGCTCGCCGCCCGACGCGACCTTGGCCAGCGGGCGCGGCGTGCTGCCGGCGTGGCCGGCGACGAGGAACTCGGCCGATTCCATCCCGAAGCCCTGCGGCTCGTCCTGCGCCAGCAGCGCGACCTCGAAGCGGCCGCCGGCCATGCCGAGCTGCTGCATCGCCTGCGACACCGCATTCGACAAGGCCGGCGCCGCCTTGGCGCGCGCGGTGCTGACGGCCTTGGCTTCCTTCTGGTAGCGCTTGAGCGCGTCAGCCTGGCGGGCCTGCAGCGCGTCGAGGTCGGAGGCGGCGTCGAGCTGCGCGAGCTCGGCCTTCCATTCGGCCAGCAGCGCCGGCAGCTCGGCCGGCTGGCGGCGATAGCGGCGGGCGAGCGTGACCCAGGCGGACAGGCGGTCGTCGAGCTGCCGCAGCCGGTCCGGATCGAGGTCGGCGGCATGCAGGTAGGCGCCGAGGCTGTGCGCGGCGTCCTGCAACTGGGCTTGCGCGCCCAGCAGCGCGTTGACCGTGTCCTGCAGCCCGGCGTCGTAGCCGAGCACGTCCTGCAGCGCGGACAGCGCTTCGTCGGTCAGCGACTCGGCATTGATCTCGGCCTCCGCGATGCGCTCCAGCGCGCCGCGCGCGGCGTCCATCAGCGATTGCGCATGCGACAGGCGCTGGTGCTCCGCGTTGAGTTCGTCCCACTCGTCGGCGCCGGGCGCGAGGCGGTCGACCTCGCCGATCTGCCAGCTCAGGCGCTCATGCTCGCGCGCCAGGTCGGCCTGCCTGGACTGCGCGGCGCCGAGCGCCTCGCTGGCCTGGCGCCACTCGCTGAAGGCGGCGGCCATCGACCGGGTCTCGATCTGGGCGAAGCTGTCCAGCAACTCGCGCACGCTGGCCGGCCGGGTCAGGCCTTGCCAGGCGTGCTGGCCGTGGATGTCGAGCAGGTGTTCGGCCAGCTCGCGCAGCTGGGCGACGGTGGCGGTGCCGCCGTTGATCCACGCGCGGCTCTTGCCCTGGGCGTCGATGACGCGGCGCAGCAGCAGCGTGTCCTCGGCGCCGTCGGTGGTGTCGAAGCCGGCTTCCTCCAGCCAGGCGGCGAGGGCGGCGGGGCGGTCGAACTCGGCGGAGATCTCGGCGCGGGTGGCACCCTCGCGCACGACGGCGGCGTCGCCGCGCGAGCCCAGGGCCAGCTGCAGCGCGTCGATCAGGATGGACTTGCCGGCGCCGGTCTCGCCGGTGAGGGCGGAGAAACCGGCGGCGAAATCCAGCTCCAGCGCCGGGACGATGACGAAGTCCTTGAGGCTCAGGCGGCGCAGCATCAGGTGTTTCCTTCGTTCCAGCGGAGCTTGCGGCGCAGCGTGGCGTAGTAGGACCAGCCGCGCGGATGCAGGAAGGGTGCGCGGTGCTGGGAGCGGCGCACGGTGATGCAGTCGCCGTGCAGCAGCGAGGCCAGGGATTGCATGTCGAAGTTCACCGAGGCATCGCGGCCGGCGACGATGGTCAGGCGCACCTCGCCGCTGTCGGGCAGGACGATGGGGCGGTTGGAGAGCGCGTGGGACGCGATCGGCAGCAGCACCCAGCCGGCGATGCCGGGGTGGAGGATGGGGCCGCCGGCGGACAGCGCGTAGGCGGTGGAGCCGGTGGGGGTGCCGACGATGACGCCGTCGGCGCGCATGTTGGCGACGAACTCGTCGCCGACGTCCACGCGCAGCTCGACCATGGCGGCGGTGGCGCCGCGGGAGACCACGACGTCGTTCAGGGCCACGCCGGAGAAGATCTGTTCGCCGTCGCGGAAGACGGCGCCTTCGAGCAGGGAGCGGTGCTCGATCTCGAAGTCACCGGCGAGGATGGGGGCGAGGGCGTCGCGGAACTGGTCGGCGGAGATGTCGGTGATGAAGCCCAGGCGGCCCTGGTTGATGCCGACCAGGGGCAGGCCGTAGCGGGCGACCTGGCGGGCGAAGCCGAGCATGGTGCCGTCGCCGCCGACCACGATGGCCAGGTCGCACTGGGTGCCGAGTTCGGCGTGGGTCAATGCGGGGAAGGCGGTGATGCCGGTGCTGTCGGCGGTTTCCTGTTCGAGGGAAACATCCAATCCCTGGGAGGCGACAAAATCGGCAATCTCTTCCAGGATGGGCCGGATGCCCCGGGACTGGGGTTTTCCGACGATGGCCACGTGACGGAAGCGCTTGGACATAGCGCGGAATTACACCACAGCGAGGTGGCGGGGCCGGGGGGCTGGGAAGGGGTGCCGCTGGTGGCTTCACTAGAATGAAAAACATGCTCGACGACCGCGCGAAAACACTGCTGAAGGCTCTGGTGGAGCGGTACATCGCCGATGGCCAGCCGGTGGGCTCCCGCACGCTGTCGAAGGCGTCCGGGCTGGAGCTGAGCCCGGCGACGATCCGCAACGTGATGGCCGACCTGGAGGAGCTGGGTCTGATTGCCAGCCCGCACACCAGCGCGGGGCGGATTCCGACGGCGCGGGGTTACCGGCTGTTCGTGGACACGCTGCTGACGGCCAAGCCGGGGATGCCGCGCGAGGCGGGGTCCTTCGAAAGCCAGCTGCTGCCGGATCAACCGCAACGGGTGATCGCGAACGCGGCGCAGCTGCTGAGCAGCCTGTCGAGTTTCGTGGGGGTGGTGACGTCGCCGCGCAAGACGGCTGTGTTCCATCACATCGAGTTCCTGCGGCTGGGCGAGCGCCGGGTGCTGGTGATCATGGTGTCGCCGGACGGGGACGTGCAGAACCGGCTGGTGTTCACGGCGCAGGACCTGTCGCAGTCGGACCTGACGGAGGCGAGCAACCGGCTGAACGCGCATTACGCGGGGCTGAGCCTGGACGTGGTGCGGGACCGCCTGCGGCTGGAGGTGGATCAGTTGCGCGGGGAGATCGCCAAGCTGATGAGCGCGGCGGTGGACGTGGGCCAGCAGGGGCTGCAGGAGCACGAGCCGATGATCATTTCCGGCGAGCGCAACTTGCTGACGGTGCAGGACTTCAGCCACGACATGGGCAGCCTGCGCAGGATGTTCGACCTCTTCGAGCAGAAGACGCAGCTGATGCGGCTGCTGGATGTGTCCTCGCGCGCGGAGGGGGTGCGGATCTACATCGGCGGCGAGAGCCAGGTGGTGCCGGTGGAGGAGCTGTCCATCGTGTCGGCGCCGTATGAGGTCGATGGGGAGGTGGTCGGGACGCTGGGGGTCATCGGCCCGACGCGGATGGCCTACGACCGGATGATCGAGATCGTCGACATCACGTCGAGGATGGTGAGCAATGCGTTGTCGCAGAAGTGAGCATGCTCAAGCGCGGCGCTTAAGCATGCTTACAATCCGCGCCTCCGGTGCAAAGCCGGAACACGCGAATCCGCCAGGGTTCGTATATGCGCATTACCCCCAGGGGGCCGTTAGCTCAGTTGGTTAGAGCAGAGGACTCATAATCCTTTGGTCACAGGTTCAAGTCCTGTACGGCCTACCAGTTCGATAAATCACTTTCATGCGCTTCGAACAATGACGGGGTGTTTAACGGTCAACCGGCGGTTAACGCATTCAGCGGATGAAACTATTGAATCGCTTGGACGGAATCCGACGCCGAGCCGTTATTCTGCTGAGCTGTGGAAATGGCGCCGCAACATAGATTTTCAACCCTTCGTCATTAGGTTCGATGTGAATGTGTGTTGCAGCACAGTTCGACGAGCCTTTTCGAAAGGCCGATTGGGGCGTGAAAGACGCTGATAGCGCTGCCCTTTCGCGCCATGTCCTAGTGCCGAATAGCGATTACTCTAGAGCTGAAGCAAGCGCGATAGCGAACCGGCTCAAACTTCGTGTACGGAACTGAGCGGGGGAGCTCTTCGCAGGCATGCGATGTGATCTGGGACTGCACTGTGTATCACGACTCTTCTAGCGCGGGATAGACAGATGGCTCAGACTTGCCCGTCAGCTCTTTGATGCTGATTCCTTCTCTGTGGCATCGATGAACACTATGTCTTTGCATTTCTCAAGTTTCAGGTCCCGCATTATCCTTTGAACCTTGGCAAGCTCCTCAAGCTTGAAGTACAGGATCGCTTTAATCGGGGGATGTGTCGCTCGGGAAGCGTCGGAATAAATTTCGGCCTGGGTTCTTAGGTTCTTTTCAATTTGACTATTGGAAGCCAGCTTGAATTCGATTATCGATTTGTCGGCACTTCCATAAGATACCTGAAAGTCGGCTGGCCCTCGCCCGTTGTTGACTTCGGCGTCAGCGCTAAAGTCGGAAGCGAACCACGTCAGCTTAAACATGATCTGCAGATCTTTCTCACGTTTTATTGGCTTTCCCTTTATGTAGAAGATCCGATAGCCATCCTGCTTTTCAATTACGTGCTTAAGAAAAAGAACGCGCTGCATCCCCTCTTCGTAACTCGTACGACCCGTCTGATAGAACTGGGTCTTGTCGAGGAGTTCAACAAGCGCTTTTAGACTTTTAACAAATAACTGTTGAGCTGCTTGAACCTTTCCCGCGGAGCTTGATGTTGCTTGAGCGCCCGCGTCTTCTTGGCGCTTCACATAAACGTCGAGAAGTTCGGGGTATTTGCTAACCACGGTCTCGATAGCTTTTTCTACTTCTCTTCGAGTGGCCTCTGTAGGCAATTGCTGCACGAAATATTGTTCAATCTGGCTTCTAAGCGTCTCGTTATCCACACTCGACATGATGGCCGAGAAATCTTCCACAAATCCTTTGTGAGAAATCCAAGCCTCATCCTTGGTTAAGATATCGACTGGAGTTAAAAGAACGAATTCATTTCCAAACTTTGGAAGGAGGTATTGGCCTGAAGCCCATGTTCTCGTTGTGTAATTGAAATCAACTTTGGGAATATTAAAGCGCTGCAAATATTTCCGGTCGATGTGCTTCGTGGCGAATGTCTCAGTGTAACTTGCAAGGAATCCGCGTATGAGATTGCAAGTGAAATCGCTAATTTGATCCTTTCCTACGCCATTCTTGATGAGGGTTAGTTTACCAAGATGCGTGCCGGTCGATTTTTCGTCTCCGAAGTCTCGAAAAACCGAGGTCATATTTCGTTTCAGTGATTTCGCAAAGTCTGCTCCGAGACCTCGGCCACCATTGCCCTTCTCGCTGAAGCCGAACCAGTTTTCCTTAACTTCCGGAAAATAATACCAAGCCCTAATGAGTCCCGGAGGTAAGTCGTTGTTGGAATTCTCCTTCAAAAAGAGCATGTATTTAATCATCTCGGAATGAAGGCGTTGGTACTCCTGGTGCTTGCTATTGAAAAGTAGGAATGGATCAACGAAGAGCGGCAAGTCGTTAATAAGTGAGATGTTGAAGGCGCCGTAGTCTTCGAGGCTCTCGGGTGATACCTCAAAGATATCGGAGAAGTAAATCTTGAAGTGGTGTTTCGACATTCGGCCTCCCCGGCGCGACACTATGCAGTAACGTTCGTGGGCTTGCGATCTTTGACCATTGGCCAAGTTTTCGTAAAGTCGGCGGCGTGCTGCGTTGGTGGATGATTTTGCATTGCGATCAATGCGAGCAGCATGGATGCTATGGAATGAATATTTGTGTCCTGTGGTAGACGATGTATTGTGAATGCGGGACAAGTGAAACCTTGGCATTACTATGCTGAACGAGGCCCAATGCACTCACATCTTGTGCATCCAGTGTTAAAGACACCAACAACGAGCCATCCTCTCCGAAAGAGATCAAGCCTTTATCGAAGAGCTGATCCAGATTGGGCGCAAGGAGTAGCCCGTTGCGAGGATCCAATCGCTCGATTGATGTCGAGCACAAGCGCCAAGGTTTGATATGGCTTGCTCGAAGAAGGCGAAGATCTTTGACGCCTGTCACCACGCATTGCGCATGCTGACGGATCACTTGATCCCGGAAGGCCCCTTGGCCTTTCCGAGCAAGGATGAGCGTCTCCCGCTCTGATTGCGATAGCGCGGAGTCGCGCTGAATCTCCTCGCATTCCTTCTCTTCGAGCTGGTCCAGGATCACCCCACTTTCGCACGGGGGACGTACCGGGCCGCTGACGCCTTGTGCCCACTCCAGGGCTAATGCCATGAGGCCCGGACTGATCTCCGACAAATAGGCGTTTTGATTTCCCTTGCCCGTTGCAGTATTCAGCGGCGAGTACTTTTGAGGTAAGGCCGGCAAGAGGCGCACGAGATCATCGGTGGGCCGCGCTTCAACTCGAACGGATTGCCACTGGACAGGCAAAAGCCATCCCCATTCCGACCAATTCGATCCGACAGATCGGAAGGTCGCCGGTTTGGGCGCCGTGGTGGCGGTGTCCGTGACGACTCCTAGAGCTCGGATACGGCCGTCGGCATACGAAACAACGTCGTCGCCTGGCTTGGCGCGCCGCATGTTGTTGTAGAACTGGTTCGTCGCGCCGGACGCCGAGGTCTTTGGGCTCCACAGGTAGCCGCCCTCAAACTCCTGCTCGAAGGTCTGCTTGTGATTGACCCACCAATGCGCCTTTGGTCTCTCTGACATTCTTTTGCTCCCTTGGGAGCCGAATGTAGCGTCCAACTAGCATCAATGGGTCAACGAAATGGCCCTTGGCTTACACAAGCAAGTGCAGATGGACCTCTTCGAGCCCTCCCGCCTTCAGCATCCTGGCGGAAGCCGCTTTTCAGACGCGCTCTTCTTCTCAGCCCTACATTCGCCTTGCTGATACCGATAGCCGAAGGGCTTCGTGTCGTCGGGGATGCCTTCCAGGCATGTTGTCGGTGTCTCCGCGATTTTGAAGTCGGGGAAATACAGCGCCTTCAGCTTCAGGTAGCAGCCGAGGAACGCGTCATAAGCAATGAGCGGCTCAAACACATGCCGGCCGGTCTTTTTGTTGACCCGCTCGCCGTCGTAGAAGAACGACGAACTCTTGCCCAACGGAATCTTGAAAGCCTCAAGAAGCTGATAGTCCTCCGTGAACACGGAGGCGCGAAGGAACGCGTTCTTGCCGTAGCTCTCCGCGATCAGGCCGGCGAGCTGTTCAGAGAATTCATCTCCATTGCTTCGAGGCGGTTTCAGGCCCTCGATCACCATGATCTGTGAGGTATCGATCGACTTTTCGATTGACGCGAGCAAGCCAGGGAAGGCGATGGAGTCGCCGAACGTGATTTGCGCGGTGTCGCCAGCCGGGACGCGGATCGGAGTTGTGTCTCCGATGCTGGGCTGAAGCACTCCGGCCCCGAAGTGCCGCCCCTGCAGGGTCGCCCCCGCCGCCCCGACGACCTCCAGCTTGGCGGAGGTCAGCAGGATGTCCTTGTCGGACAGGTTTCTCAACACCACCGTGAGGAACGCGATCTCGTTCGAGTGAGAGGTCCTGGGCACCATGAACCCCGGAGAAGGGCGCAGCCAAGCATTTTTGATGACCACCTTGGCGCGCTTTGGCGCGGGGGCTGCGAAGGTGCAACGCACTTCCGCGGAGCCGCCGGAGGCGCCGATCGGCGAGCACGGCCCAGAGGTACTGACTTGAGGTTCCGCGTGTGCCAGCAGCGGCGCGAGCGAGGCGAGCGCGATCGCTCGAAGGAGCAAGGCCTTCATTTGGTCTTGAGCGTTGCGCTGGCGTGGCTCTCGGGGCCGACCGCGATGGGCGATGCGTCGCCATGCGTGACGAACTTGGCCGAGCTGCTGGCTGCTGGGGCGCGGGACGGGGCGGCGCTTTCGGAGGTCATCGACGCCTCGACGGATGCGCCTTTCTCGCCCGCGATGGGCGACGCCTTGCCGAACGTCTCGGCAACAGGCTGACCCTCCGCCGCCTGTTTCGAATCCACCTTGATTTCGCCTGTCTTGGTGTTCATCGAGAGGCCGCGTCCGAGAAACATGGCCAGCACGAGCACGATGACCGCGCCGATCGCAAACACCATGCTGGCGCCTAGCCAGCTGAAAGGCTTCTTCTTCATGTCACTCCCTGTTGGACGAACTGTTTCGGCGATTCTTTCTCAATCGCCCGAGGCACTTGGCCTTAATCGTCGAGGGCCGGCCTCACGCCGCCCTCGTCCCCCTACAAACCGGATACGTCGAGCACCCATAAAACTGCTCACCGGCGTTGGGCCCATGTTTCGCGACTCGCCTGACCATTGCGCTTGAGCACAGCGGGCAGACGACCATCGTCATCTCCGCGTTCGCCCGCTCATCGCGCACAGTGCCCGCCTTCCCAGGCCCACCCGTCCTCGCGACTTCCAGCAGCTCCTTCAACCTCGCCCCATCGACGAGCCTGACATTCCGCCCCTGCGCGAACGCCATCGCCTCGGTGGTGAACCTCCCCGACGTCACCACGAACCCGCCCGCCGCGCCTCGGGCCGCCATCACGCCGTAGAGCTCCCGCACCACGTCGACGCCGACCTTCTGGGCCTTCCAGTGCTTGCACTGCACGACGTAGGTCTCGTTGCCGTTCGTGACCGGCTTGCGGAGCACCAGGTCGATGCCGCCATCCGGGCCGCCGCCGCCCGTCTCCACCACGGCATAGCCCTTGCGCCGGAACGCCTCGCCGATCAGCAGCTCGAACTCGTGCCAGGTCATGCCGTCCACTGCCGCGGCGTCCTGCGACCGCAGCGCCTCCTCGAGCAGCTTCCCGCGCCGGTATCGACGCACCGCCGACACCGCCGCCGCCGCGAGCAGCAAAACCGGTACGAGGTACTGCCCGAAGGTCGCGAGACCCCGAAGCGCCGCGCCGACGAGGAGCTTGTCCATCTGATTCAGCGCTTGCGCCGGATCCACCGTCGCCGGCGCCTTCGACGCCAACGCATGCAGCGCCACGTACGCCACCGCCGCCAGAGCCACGCAGGCCCACCACGGCATCAACGCGAAGAGGTCGATGACCGTCTCCGCGTCGCTCTTCTTCTTTCTGGCCATTCGGCTCTCTCCCTGAAGATCTCGGGCAAGCATAGCGAGCACCGTGGTCTTGAAGCCGCCCCGGCGCGTGGAGGAGGCGAATGGACCGTTATGGAGTTCTCGTTTCGCGGAGGGCGGTGCTCTTCATCACGAGTCATCCGCCTGAAAACATCGTGATTGCCTTGCCCGGTGCGATGCCCCAAGTTCTTCCATGTCCTGGTCGACTGCCGCTGAATCTTCACTGCGCGTCCTCACGACGCTCTCGCTCGCTGCATTCGCCGGTGCTGCTCGGGCCGACGCACCGTCGCCCGCCACGCCCTGCTCGATCGTCGCCTTCGTCGAGGAAACCGACCCCGCCGGCCTGAACGTCCGCGCCGCGCCGAATGCGAAAGTCCGCGTGCTGGGCACGCTGCCGCCCGTGTGGGTCGACAAGGCCTCGGGCACCTGGATCCGCATCCGTGTCGAGATCACCGCGAGCGACTCCGGTTGGTTCCGAATCCGCAATGCGCGGGATGACGAGGACCTCACCGGCCAGCCACTGCGGCCCACGTTCGCGGGCGAGTGCTGGCATCGCCGCCCAAGCAGGCGCGCCATCACCGCTCCCCCGAACGAGAGAGCCGCAATCGCCGCCGCCGAATCAACATCGGGATGACCTCACCTCCCTCGTTCCGATGCAGTACCGCTTCCTCCCTTGGCTCATGCACGCGGGTCTCGCGCTCATCGCGGCTGGCGCCCAGGCCCAATCCAGCGTCACGATCTACGGCCGACTGAACGTCTCCCTCGAGCACGCCGATGCCGCCCGCGCGCCACGCGATCGCGCGGTCAACCGCGAGTCCAACAACCGCTCCGTCATCGGCTTTCGCGGCGCCGAGGACCTGGGCGACGGCTACCAGGCGGTGTTCCAGATCGAAGGCTCGCTGGCGCTCGACACCGGCGCCGGGACATCGCTCGCCAACCGCGACACGCGCGTCGGCCTGCAGACGCCTTACGGGCTGGTCTTCGCCGGTCATTGGGGAACGCCGTATCTGCTGGCCACCAGCGCCCTCGACCCCTGGTACCCGACCACCGCCGGCTGCATGGCGTTGATGGCCAACGGCTCCGCGCCCACCACCAACCACCTCGGCAACACCGCGTCCTTCGACCGGCGCCAGCAGAACATCGTCCAGTACTGGAGTCCGACCTGGCAGGGACTCACCGGACGCGTCGCCTACGCCCTCAACGACGGCGAGATTGGCCCCGGTGGCTCGAAGCCCGACCTGTGGTCCGCCTCGCTCAGTTGGGACGACGGCCCGTGGAACGTCTCCCTCGCGCACGAACAGCACCGCGGCTACCAGGGCCCTGGTCGCACGGACACGGCGACCAAACTCGGCGCCGCGTATCGCGTCGGTCCGGCCCGCCTGACCGGCGCCATCGAGCGCCTCCGGTACGAGACGCCACTCGGCCCGTTGACCCGCACCGCGCTCTTCATGGCGGCCACCTGGCAGGTCGACCGCTTCAACCTGCGCGCGAGCTTCACCGACGCCGCCGACGGCAAGGGGCCGGCGGGCGCGCGGATCGGTTTCGTCTCGGCGGGCGACGCCACCGGTGCACGGCAATGGACGCTGGGCGCGGACTACACGCTCTCGCCGCGCACCGGCCTCTATGCGTATGTCTCGCGCATCGACAACCAGGCCCGCGCGGCCTACGACTTCGCCATCAACCCGCTGGGCGTGGGCGCGGGGGAGAAGCCGACGGTGGTCGCGCTCGGACTGCGGCACGCGTTCTGATTCGCTGATCCCGGATCGGGCGCACCCCACCGGCTCCGCGGCACCGATCGACGCAGGGCGTCGACCCTTCCGAGGGGCGTGAAAACTTGCCGGCATTCGGCCGCGTGAGGGTTTGCGGGCGGAGCGAGCCTCGGGCCGACGTGGACACTGGCCGCCCCGCATTGCCGACACGCAACCCATGGCCCTCGTAGACACCGTCGTTTCGTTGATCCCCCTACTCGGGAAAGCCCCGCCGCCGATCGCCTACACCTTCGTCGAGCCCCGATATCAATGGGTCCCCGACGTGGCCTTGAAGAAGATTCACAGTCAGAAGGGCTTCCTGCTGGCCTGGCTCAGCCTCACCAATCTGTCTTCCGTCGTCCTCAGGAACGTGCGGATCAAACTGCCGTTCGCGCCCGAGTACGAGCCCAACGTCGAAGGCTCGAGCCGCTCCGTGGCCATGGCCGTGGCCTACGACCGCCCGGTCAGCGAGTTCCGGCTGGACAAGCTCGATCCGGACGAGCAGCTGTTCATCGCGATCCATCTGCTCCCCGACGAAGCCCATCGATTCACGGAGCCGCAGGTCATCATCGGAGACCGGCTGTTGTCTCGGGGCATGCGTACTGCGGGCTTCGTCAAGCGATCGCCCGGGGAGGCGCTCCTGATGACGGCCGCCATCGGGAGCGTGGTGGCTGCGGCCGCCATGGCGGGCTTCCTGCTCTACCGGACCCTTCATCCCGATGCCGGCACCTTGGCGATCGAGGCCGCTGTGGCGACGCTCCAGCACCGAGGCTGCGTGTTCAAGTCCTTTCCCGCGACCATGGTCAACGACACCCTGCTGGCGAAGCACGAGCGGGACGAGGCCTTTCTGTTGCACATCAACCAGGTGGTGACGCGCAAGGACCTGCTTGCGAAGGAGCAGGTCGTGCTCTGCGTGAGCCAGTGAGCGCCTCGGGCGGCCCCTGTCCCTCATTGCGGCCAGGCATATCCATATGCGGGGGAATGCCGACGACTGGTGGCAACATCGGCCCCTCCTACGAACAACGAGGGGCCTCATGAAAGCCTTCCGCACTTCCCTGATCGCCGCCGCGCTGCTCGCCGGCGCTTCCCTCGCGGCCCAGGCCGCCGACCTGCTCGACGACGTGAAGTCGCGCGGCACGCTGCGGGTGGCCGTCGAGGGCACCTACCCGCCGTTCAACTTCAAGGACGCCAAGGGCCAGCTCGACGGCTTCGACGTCGACATCGCCAAGGCGATCGCCGCCAAGCTGGGCGTGAAGCCGGAATTCACCACCACCGAATGGAGCGGCATCCTCGCCGGCCTGCAGGCGGGCAAGTACGACGTCATCGTCAACCAGGTCGCCGCCACCGACGAGCGCCGCAAGACCTTCGACTTCAGCGCGCCCTACGTCACCTCCTATCCGCAACTGATCGTGCGCGCCAACGAGACCCGGCCGCTGCAGTCGCCGGCCGACCTCAAGGGCAAGAAGATCGGCGTCGGCCAGGGCAGCAACTTCGCCGACCTGGCCAAGACCTGGGACGGCGCCGAGGTGCGCACCTATCCCGGCGCCACCGAGTACCTGCAGGACCTGGCCACCGGCCGCATCGACGCCGCGCTCAACGACAGCCTGCTCATCCCCTACCTGAAGGAGAAGACCAAGCTGCCGATCAAGGCCGGCGCCGCCATCGGCAAGCCCGCCACCAACGCGATCCCGTTCCGCAAGGGCAGCCCGAAGTTCCAGGCCGCCATCGACAAGGCGATCGCCGATCTCCAGGCCGACGGCACCTACGCCCGGATCTCGACCAAGTGGTTCGAGCGCGACGTGAGCAAGCCCATCGACAACAAGTGATCCCTGGCCGGCGCGCGGTCCACGCCGCCTGCCGGCCGGCGCCGGCCGTCGCTCAATTGGCTGTCGTTCAGGTGGCCGTCGCTCCGGTCACCATCGCTCGGGTGCCCATCGCTCAAATGGTCATCGCTCAGGTGGCCAGCGTGTCTCTCACCGCCGGGCGCGGCAGTTCGTCGACTGCGCCGCCCTCCAGCACGATCACCCGCTCCGCGGCCGCGATCGTGTCCGGCCGGTGCGCGATCATCAATCGCGTCAGCGGCAACCGGGCCAGGTTGGCGGTCACCGCGCGCTCCCGGGTGACGTCGAGGTGGCTGGTCGCCTCGTCGAGCGCCAGGATCCTCGGCCGCCGATAGATCGCCCGCGCCAGCAGCAGCCGCTGCTTCTGCCCCCCCGACAGGCCGCTGCCCAGGTCCCCGACCAGGGTCTGGTAGCCCATCGGCATCCGGCAGATGTCCTCGTGGATCTGCGCGAGCATCGCGGCGGCCTGCACCCGCTCCGGATCGGGCTGCGTGTCGAAGCAGGCGATGTTGTCCGCGAGCGAGCCGGTCAGCAGCACATCCTCCTGCATCACCGTGCCGATCTGCCGGCGCACGTTCCTCAATCCGAGCTGCCGCATCGGCATGCCGCCGTAGCGCACCTCGCCCTCCTCGGGCGCCAGCAGCCCCAGCAGCACCTTCAGCAGCGTCGTCTTGCCCGAGCCGCTCGGGCCGGTGATCGCGATGCTCTGGCCGGCAGGCACCGTCAGGTTCACGTGGCGCAGGATCCAGGGCTCGCGCTCGCCGTAGCGGAAGCTGACGTCGCGCAGTTCCAGGCTGGCCTCCAGGTGCGCGAGGTCATGGTCCGGCACCTCGTCGGGTTCGGGCGGCTCGAGCGCGATGTCGGCCAGGCGTTCGGCATGCAGGCCCAGCATCCGCAGTTCCACCGCGTAGTTGATCAGCGCCGACACGCGGCCGGTGAACTGGCCCTTGTAGCTGAGGAACGCGAACAGCATGCCCACCGTCATCGTGACCGTGCCGGCCTGTTGCCCGTCCAGGATGAGCCCGGCGCCGAGGAACAGCACCAGCAGGTTCTCCACGCCGAAGAGGAAGGTGTTGGCGGTGCTCATCGCCATCGACAGCTTGGCGGTGCGGACATCGCGGTTCTGGACCTCGACGATCAGGTTCTGCCATTGCGCGCGCCGCTCCTGCTCGCGGCCAAAGAGCTTCAGGGGCGTCATCGCCCGCAGGGTCTCGAGGAAGTGCGTGCTTTCCCGCGCGGCGACGACCAGCCGTTCGGCGGCCGCGTCGCGCAGCGGCCGGTAGGCGGCCCAGCGCAGCAGGCCGTACAGCAGCACGGCGGCGATCACGACCAGCGCCAGCGGCCAGGCATAGATCAGCATCATGACCAGCGCGGCCACACCCATCAGGCCGTCGAGGAGGGCCTCGATCGCGGCGGTGGTCAGCGTCTTTTGGATCGCGTCGACCGCACCGAAGCGCGAGGTGATGTCGCCGAGGTGGCGCCGCTCGAAGAATCCAACCGGCAGCCGCAGCAGATGCGCGAAGGTGTTGCCCCGCCATTGCAGCGACAGCGTCTGCGTCAGCAGGACCAGCATCCACGAACGCGCCAGGCCGAGCGCCGTCTGGGTCACCAGCAGCAGGCCGAAGCCGATCAGGAGCACCTTGAGCAGGTCGCGGTCGCCCGAGGTGAGGACGTCGTCGATGATGAGCTGGTTGCACAGCGGCGCGACGATCGCGAACAGCTCCAGCACCAGCGCGACGAGCAGGATCTGCACCAGCGATCGACGCAGGCCGAGCACCTTGCCGGTGAGCGCTGCGAGCGAGACCCGCGGCGGCGGCGCGGCGGGCTTGAAGTCGGCGTTGGGCGTCAGTTCGACGGCGACGCCGGTGAAATGCGCGGAGACCTCGTCCAGGCTCAGCCGGCGCTCGCCGACGGCCGGGTCGAGCACGGTCACGCTGCCGCGGCGGACCCGGGCCAGCACCACGAAGTGGTTCATGTCCCAGTGCAGGATGCAGGGCAGCGACAGCTTGGCGAGGAAGGGCAGGTCCAGCTTCAGCGGCCGGCCGGAGAAACCAATGCCCGCAGCCACCTCCAGCAGGTCGCGCAGCTTCATGCCCTTGAGCGCGACCGGGAAGCGCCGGCGCAGGTCCTGCAGCGTCGTGGCCTGGCCATGGGCCGTCGCGATCATCGCCAGGCAGGCCAAGCCGCATTCGGCCACCTCGGATTGAAGGATCGGGGTGGGCCGGGTCATGAATCCTCCTGCCGCACGACGATGACGTACGAGCCGCCGCCCGGCGTCACCGTGACCTCATGGACCTGTTCCTCCAGAGGCACGACCACCGCGGGGCCGCGGGCGGTCCGCCGGACCTCGAGGTTCACGGGCGCGCCGCTGGCATCGCGTCCGGTCACGGTCAGCGCATCGTCGAGCGGCAGGAAGGTCACATCGGCGCACTGCAGGTCTCGCGCTTGCAGCGCCTGCAGCCAGCCCTGGGCCTTGAACATGGCCACCGCCTGTGCGCAGGCCTCGCGGAGCAGGTCGACTGGGTAGCGGTCATCGGCGCGCGGGGCGATCGCAATCCAGTATTCGAGCGACACGCTGCCTTTCGGCCGATTGACGACGAATCGGGCCTTCGCGGCGTCGACCGCGAATGCGGCGGGCAACGGGGCCCATCCTTTTCTTGTCGGGATGGGAATGAGGGTGTCGGCGTCCTCGACCGCGAGCGCGAGCTGCTCGAAGGAGAAGTTGGCGGGATCCGATGGCAGCAGGCGCAGGTACCACTGCACCCGGTCCTGCGGGCCCGGGTAGGACTTGACGAAGGCCAGAGCCTGGCCCGCCCCGCGAAAGGGAATGTGATGCCGATGGACGGACTGTCCGGAGATCTCAGACCGGGGGAGCGGGATCGGGTCCCGGAGCTCGGGCTCGGCCGAAGCGCCGCCGAGGACCGCGAATCCGATCAGCCCGAGCAGGCCGGTGAACAGGGTGCGTTTCATTGCTGGAGGCTGTCATGCGCCGTCGCGGCGCGACGCTGTGAGCGGCCGGCCACGGTGGTGGCCGGCCGCGGGTGAGGTCGAGTCAACGCAAGGTCTGGGCAGGCGCATCAGCTGATGCGCGCCGCCGCCGGGCCGACCAGCCCGAAGTGCGCGCCGAGGTAGGACGCGGCGCAGCGGACCATGAACTTGGCGAACTTGGACAGGAATCCGCCGCCGCCATGCACTTGATCGATCTCGTCTTGGGTCAGTTCCGTCATTTCAATCTCCGTCAGTTGAAGGGCCGAGAACGGTCGGCCGCCGTTTCCCCAGCGTCGATCACTCGCCGCCGGAAGATCGATGTCCCGCTAGATCCGCCTGGCCGTCGCCAGCAGCGGTTCCAGCAGCCACTCCCAGATGCGCCGGTGCTCCAGCGTCACGTCGGCGTCGAGCGCCATGCCGGCGCGCAGCGGCAGATCGCGGCCATACGCGGCGATCGCCTGGCGCTCCAGGCGCACGTCGATGCGGTACAGCGGCTCGTTGGCCTGGGCCGCGCTGACCAGCGCCTGCGCCTGTCCGGACGGCAGGTCCTGCGGCGCGATCGGCGTCGGGCTGACGTGGGCCACCTGGCCCAGCGCCATGCCGAACTTCTGGTACGGGTAGGCCGCGTAGCGCAGCCAGACCTGCTGTCCGGGCTGGATGAAGCCGACCGTGCGGCTCGGGGCATAGAGCTGCGCCACCAGCACGTCGGCGTCCGTCGTCGCGGCGCTGACCGGCGTCAGCGTCACCAGGGTCTGGCCGGCCTGCACCGCCTGGCCCGCATGCAGCGGCAGCGCGCTGACGCGGCCATCGCGCGGCGCCGTCACCTCCAGACCGGCCCGGGCCTCGAGCTCCGCGCGCTCCTGCTCGAGTTGCGCCGCGGCCCGGTCCAGCTGCGCCAGCGAGGTCGCCAGCGTCGTCGGGATCGCGACGAGTTCCGCCTCGATGGCGCGCGCCTCGCGGCTCAGGTTCTCGACCGACCGCTGCGCGCCGCGTTCCCGCGCCCGCAGGTCGAGCAGTTCCTCGTCCCGTTGCTGCACCTGGGTGTCGGGCACGAAGCCGTTCTCGGCCAGGGCGGCGTAACGCGACCGGCTGCGCTGCGCCAGCGCGACGCGGGCGCGTACCATGTCCAGCTCCTCGCCCGCCTGCGTCGCCTCCAGGCGCAGGCTGCGCAGGCGGTCGCTGAGCGTGTCCTGCCTGTCCCCGGCCTGGCGACGCTGCAGCTGGCGCTCGGTCTCCAGGCTGCCGGCGCGCGTCTGGATCGCGCGCAGGTTGAGCGCGGTCATGTCGCTGCCGTCCACCCGGCGCTCGCTGCGCACCCGCAGCAGCGGCTGGCCCTGGCGCACCTCGTCGTCCTCGCCGACGAGCACCGCCTCGACCTGCCCCGCCAGCGGCGAGGACACCTGCAGCAGTCCGCCCACCGGCATCAGCAGTCCCGGCACGCGGGCCTTGCGCGAGACCTGGCCGATCAGCGCGAAAGCGATCAGCGCGGTCGCCAGCAGCACCGCCACCGCGGCCACCACCTGGAAGGCCGGCCGCTGCGCGACGCGGATGGTGCCCATCCATGGCGCTTGCTGGAACTCCTGGACCGCCGCTCGAAACATGTGCCGCTCCTTCGCCGATGACGCCGCTGGTGCGGCATGGAAAGGATTCTTTGGTGACCGCGGGCCTCGGCCGCGACGGCGACGGGGTGGCTCCGAATGAGGATTGATTTCGCCGCGGCGGCATGCACGGCGAACAGGACGGGCCTTCGGCTGACTCGCGTTGATCAGCCCACTGCCGGATGCAGGTGTATCGATGCTTCGATCTGTCGGTCGGCCCTGGCGAAGTGCTCCCGCATTTGCAGCAGTCTCCACAAGCTGTGGAAGGGGAGGCCGGGTGCATGCAGCTGCACGGCGTGATCGAAATCGGCGCGCGATGTGGCGTGAGGCCCACGATGGCGGGGCGCCTGTCTACACTGGCGCCCCCGTTCCCGGACTCCCCATGCAAGCGCTCCTCGACGTCATCGCCACGCTGCCCCGGCCCAGCGGCCCCGGCCGCTTCTTCCACGGTCGCGGCGGCCTGTTTCCCGGCTGCGAGCAGTGGGTCCTCGATGCCTATCCGCCGGTCTGGCTGCTGACCAGCTTCGCGCCGGTGAGCGACGAAGACCTGGCCCGCATCGGCGCGGCGCTGGCCGCGCGCTGGGCCGAGGTCGCGCCGGGCGAGCCGCTGAACTGGATGTTCCAGCACCGCGACGAGCACCGTCCCACCAACCGCCTGATGGCCGGCGCCATCCCCGACGAGCATGTGGTCGAGGAGGACGGCGCGCGCTTCGTGGTCCACCTGGCGCAAGGACAGAACCACGGCTTCTTCCTCGACATGGCCGAAGGCCGCCGCTGGGTGCGGCGCTGGGCGGCGGCGCATCCGGGCGGGCGGGTGCTCAACCTGTTCGCCTACACCTGCGCCTTCTCGGTCGTCGCGCTGCAGGCCGGCGCCGCGACCGTGGCGAACTACGACATGGCGCGCGGCGCGCTCTCCACCGGTCGCCGCAACCACCAGCTCAACGGCGTGCAGGAGCGCGCCGCCTTCCATGCGCACGACATCTTCAGCTCGTGGGGGAAGATCCGCCGCGGCGGTCCCTATGACCTGGTCGTGCTGGACCCGCCGAGCTACCAGAAGGGCAGCTTCGTCGCGACCAAGGACTACGCCCGCCTGGTGCGACGGCTGCCGGAACTGCTGGCGCCGGGCGGCCACGCGCTCGTGTGCCTGAACACGCCCAAGCTGGATACCGCGTTCCTGCGCGAGCTCGTCGCCGCCGAGGCGCCCGGACTCGCCTTCATCGAACGCGTCGCCAACCCGCCGGCCTTCGCGGACGAGTCGGAGGAGCGGTCGTTGAAGGTGCTCGTCTACCGGCAGCCGGCGGCCTGACGGGCGGGGCGGCCGCGGTCAGAAGGTCCTGGCCTCGATCGCCGCCCTGACACGGTCCAGCGCCGCGCCCAGCCGCACCAGGTCCACCGACCCCAGTGCCAGCCGGATCGCATGCGGCGCCTGCGGCGTGGTGGCGAAGGGCTCGGCCGTCGACACCGACACCCGCTCGCGCTGCAGCGCCATCGCCACCTGGTCGGCGCGCACGGCCTCGCCCAGCGGCAACCAGACGAAGTAGGACGACGGATGCGCGATGCGCTTCATCGTCCCGAGGCGTTCCGCCACCAGGCGCTGGCGGCGTCGCGCGTCCTCGCGCTTGTGCGCCTCGAGCCGGGCCACGGTGCCGTCCTCCAGCCAGCCGGTGGTGATGGCCGTCATCACGCCGGGCGTGTTCCAGGTCGTCGCGCGGATCGCCCGTTCCAGCGCGTGGACCCGCGCGGCCGGCGCGACGGCGAACCCCACCCGCAGCCCCGCCGCGACGCTCTTGGAGAACCCCGACACGTAGACGGTCCGCTCGGGCGCCAGCATCGCCAGGGGCGGCGGCGGATGGTCGGCGAGGTAGGCGTAGGCGCCGTCCTCGATGATCAGCAGGTCGTGTCGCCGCGCGAGCGCCACCAGCTCGCGCCGGCGCGTGGCCACCATCACCCAGCCGAGCGGGTTGTTCAGCGTCGGCATCGTGTAGATCGCCTTGACGCGGCGGCGCCGGCACAGCGCCTCCAGTGCGTCGAGGTCGGGCCCCGCGCCGGCCGCCGGCACCGGCGCCAGTTCCAGCCGCTGCATCCCGGCCACGAGGCGGAAGCCGGGATAGGTGAGCGCATCCACGGCGACCACGTCGCCAGGCTCCAGCATCGCCATCAGCGTCACCGCCAGGCCGTGCTGCGCGCCGTCCACGACCAGCACCCGGTCGCCTTCGACCTCGAGGCCCCGTCGCCGCAGATGGCGCGCGATCGCGGCGCGGTCGGTGGGCCGGCCGCCATGCGGCTGGTAGCGCAGCAGCGCTTCCAGGTCGCCCGCGCCGGCCAGCTGGCGCAAGGCGCCGCGCAGCAGTTCCGCCTGACCGGGCAGCGACGGGTAGTTGAAGCTGAGGTCGACCATGTCCGCCGCCACCGCGTCCAGGTCTACGCCCTGGCCGGGCGCGAGCGCGGTCTCCTTGACGAAGGTGCCGCGGCCGGTCTCGCCGCTGATCAGTCCCATCGCCCGCAGCTCGGCGTAGACGCGGGTCGCGGTGACCAGCGCGAAGCCCTCGCGGGTCGCAAGGTCCCGATGGGTCGGCAGCCGCGCGCCCGCGGGCAGGGCGCCCGATCGGATCTCCGCCGCCAGCCGGTCCACCACCGCCTTGTACCTGGGCTCCGCCATGCGCCATCGCCTGTATCCATGACAATTTTTTGATTGTATTGATGAGCCCGCTTACCCTGCGGTCCTTCTTCCATCGAGGCACCGGGGACATGGACACCGCATCGCGAGGCTGGCTGAACGGATTCATCGGCGTGCTGATCTTCAGTGGCTCGCTGCCGGCGACGCGGGTCGCGGTGGCCGACTTCGACCCGGTGTTCCTGACCGCCGCGCGCGCCACCATCGCCGGGCTGATCGCGCTGGCGGCGCTGCGCCTGCTGCGCGCGCCGCGGCCCACGCGCGCGCAGGCCGGGCCGCTCGCGATCGTCGCGGCCGGCGTCGTGATCGGTTTCCCGCTGCTGACGGCGCTGGCGCTGCGGCATGTCACCTCGGCCCATTCGATCGTGTTCATCGCGCTGCTGCCGCTGTCGACGGCCGCCTTCGGCGTGCTGCGCGGCGGCGAGCGCCCGCGCGCGGCCTTCTGGATCTTCTCGGTGCTGGGCAGCCTGTGCGTCATCGGCTTCGCGGCGGGGCAGGGCCTGCGCGCCGCGCCGCTGGGCGACCTGCTGATGCTGGGCGCCATCCTCGTCTGCGGCCTGGGGTACGCGGAGGGCGCCCGGCTTTCTCGCACGCTCGGCGGCTGGCAGGTGATCTGCTGGGCGCTGGTGCTGGCGCTGCCGCCGATGCTCGCCCTGGCCGCGTGGCGCGTGCCGGCCAGCTTCGCGCCGGTCGGCGCCGCGGCCTGGGCGGGGCTGGGGTATGTGTCGCTGTTCAGCATGCTGATCGGCTTCGTCTTCTGGTACCGCGGCCTGGCGCAGGGCGGCATCGCCGCGGTGGGACAGCTGCAGCTGCTGCAGCCGCTGTTCGGCCTGGCACTGGCCGCGGGCCTGTTGCGGGAAGCGGTGAGTCCGGCGATGCTCGCGGTCACCGTCGCCGTGATCGGATGCGTGGCGGGCGCGCGCCGCTTCTCGCGCCCCCGCTGAACGCTCGTGGACCGCGCCGTCGAAATGGGCAAGTCTTCCGTCGGATCAGGCAAGCCGCGTCGCCCGTCGCCTTTCTAGACTGCGGGGCAACCCGACGCAGCCATCAGGAGGTCGACATGGGTGATCGCTTCGCAGCGGATGTCTCGATGCCCGCGTCATGCAGGCTGGCGTGCTCGGCGGTGCTGGGCGCGGTGGGCGCGATGGGCATGGCGGCCCTCATGGCCGCGGCGGCGCCGGCGAGCGCGGCCGACGGTGCCGCCTTCCAGCCGACGCCGATCTCGGCCACGCCGAACCGGCAGGAAGGCCTGGCCGCCTTCGCGCAGCTCGAGCGCGTGCTGCTCCATCCCCGATGTCTGAACTGTCATGTGCCCAATGCGCCGCTGCAGGGCGACTTCAGCCGGGTCCACTATCCGCCGGTGCAGCGCGGCGCGGACGGCAAGGGCGTCGCGCCGCTGCAGTGCGCGACCTGCCATTCGACGCGCAACAGCCCGCTCCAGCACGCGCCGCCGGGGCTGGAGACCGACGGCAAGCCGGGCTGGCACATGCCGCCCGAGACCATGAAGATGTCCTGGCTCGGCCTGAAGGGCACGGCGCTGTGCAAGGTCTTCCGCGAGCCCGCGACCAACGGCCACCGCTCGCTGGCGATGATCGAGCAGCACCTGGTCACCGACCACCTCGTCGCCTGGGGCTGGCAGCCGGGGCCGGGCCGCGCGCTGCCGCCGCTGGACAAGGCGGCCTTCGACACGCAGGTGCGCGCCTGGATCCGCAACGGCGCCCCTTGCGACGCCACCGAGCCGCTGCGCAAGTCCATCGGATCGACGAAGGCCGCATCGACGCGCGAGGTCGTCGAGCACCTGCGCGCGATGGCCGGCGCCGCCGCCCCGGCCGACACCCTCATCCCCACCAGCGCCACCGCCACGGTGAGCAGGAGCCAACCATGATCTCGTTCCGCCTGAACGGCCAAGCGCAGCAAGTCGACGTGCCGGGCGATACGCCGGTGCTCTGGGTCCTGCGCGACACGCTGGGCATGACCGGCACCAAGTTCGGCTGCGGCGTCGCGGTCTGCGGCGCCTGCACGGTGCATGTGGACGGGGAGCAGCGGCGCGCCTGCGTCACGCCGATCGAGTCCGTCGCCGGCCAGCAGATCACCACGATCGAGGCCATCGGCGGCGACCGCATCGGGCAGGCGGTGCAGGAGGCCTGGGTCAAGCACGACGTCGTGCAATGCGGCTACTGCCAGAGCGGCCAGATCATGGCCGCGGTCGCGCTGCTGCGGCACCGGCCCCAGCCCAGCGACGCCGACATCGACGCCGCGATGAGCGCCAACCTCTGCCGCTGCGGCACCTACGTGCGGATCCATGCCGCCGTCAAGGACGCGGCCCGCTCGCTCGCCTGAAGGAGCCTCCCATGCGCCCCATGTTCCAGTACCTCAGCGGTGAACTGCCCGCGGCCTTGGCCGAGGCGCCCGAGTCCCCGGCCGCGCCGGGCGAGGGCGGCCTCGGTCGCCGCGTCTTCCTCAAGCTGGGCCTGGCCGTCGGCTTCGCGCTGTACGCGGCGCCCGGCGGCGCGCAGGACGCGTCGGTGGGCGGCTCCGCGCCGGGCGCGCCGGAGCCGCTCAAGCCCTTCCAGCAGCCGTCGGCCTTCGTCGCGATCGACGCGGACGGCATCGTCACCGTCACCATCGGCAAGATCGACTTCGGCCAGGGCGTGCAGACCGCGCTGCCGATGCTGGTGGCCGAGGAAATGGACGCGGACTGGAGCAAGGTCCGCTGCGAGCTCGCGCCGGCGGGCGAGGCCTACAAGGATCCGTTCTTCCACATCCAGATGGTGGGGGGCTCGACCAGCATCAAGGCGTCCTGGCAGCAGTACCGCGAGATCGGCGCCCGCATGCGCGCGATGCTGGTCGCCGCCGCGGCGAAGCAGCTCAACACGCCAGCCGCGCAGCTGCGCACCGAGTCGGGCAGCGTCGTCACGCCGGACGGCCGTCGCCTGGGGTATGGCGCGCTGGCGCAGGCGGCCTTCGCCGAGCCGGTGCCGGCGTCGGTGGCGCTCAAGGATCCGTCGCAGTTCAAGCTGATCGGCAAGCCGGTCAACCGGCTCGATGCGCGCGCCAAGTCCAGCGGCCGCCAGGACTTCGGCATCGACCTGCAGCTGCCGGGGCAACGCACCGTCGTCATGGTCCATCCGCCGGTCTTCGGCGGCCGCGTCGCGCGCTTCGACGCGGCGCCGGCGCTCGCGGTGCCGGGCGTCGAGGAGGTGCTGCAGGTGCCGCTGAGCGGCGGCGCGACCGGCCTGGCCGTCGTGGCCAACGGCTTCTGGCCGGCGCGCAAGGCGCGCGAGCTGGTCAAGGTCGAGTGGGACCTGAGCGGGGTGGAGCGCGTCGACAGCGCGGCGCAGCTGGCGCAGTTCCGCGCGCTGGCCAGGCAGCCGGGCATCGCGGTCCAGCGGGCCGACACCGCGGCGCTGACGGCGAAGCCGGCGCCGGCGCTCATCACCGCCGAGTTCACCTTCCCCTACCTGGCGCACACGCCGATGGAGCCGCTGAACTGCACCATCGACTTCCGGGGCGATCGCTGCACGGTGTGGGTCGGCTCGCAGTTCCAGACGGTGGACCAGGCGCAGGTCGCCGGCGTGCTGGGGCTCAAGCCGGAGCAGGTCACGCTGCACACGATGACCGCCGGCGGCGGCTTCGGACGGCGGGCGACGCCGACCTCGGACTATGTCGTCGAGGCCGCGCAGGTGGCCAAGGCGCGCCATGCCGCGGGCAAGCCCGGGCCGGTGAAGATGATCTGGACGCGCGAGGACGACGTGCGCGGCGGCTACTACCGCCCGACGCACCTGCACCGCGTCGAGATCGCGCATGACCGGCAGGGCGGGGTGCTGGCCTGGAAGCATGTGATCGTGGGCCAGTCCATCACCATGGGCACGCCCTTCGCGGACTTCATGGTGAAGAACGGCGCGGATGCGACGATGACCGAGGGCGTGGCCGAGAGCGCCTATCCCTTCCCGATCGCGCTGGAGGTCCATCACCCCAAGGCCAACGTGCCGGTGCTGTGGTGGCGCTCGGTGGGGCACACGCACACCGCCTTCGTGATGGAGACACTGGTGGACGAACTGGCGCGCGCCGGCAAGCTCGATCCGGTGGCCTACCGGCGGCAGCTGCTGGCCAAGCATGCGCGCCATCTGGCGGCGCTGGACCTGGCGGTGGCGAAGTCGGGCTACGGCAAGGCCACGCTCGCCAAGGGACGGGCCTGGGGCGTGGCGGTGCATGAGTCCTTCAACACGGTGGTGGCCTATGTCGTCGAGGTCTCGATGAAGGGCGGGCGGCCGGTGCTGCACCGGGTCACGGCGGGGGTGCACTGCAACCTCGCGGTGAACCCGCGCACGATCGAGGCGCAGGTGCAGGGCGCGCTGGTGATGGGCATCGGCATGACTTTGCCCGGTGCGGCGATCACGCTGAAGAACGGCGAGGTCGAGCAGAGCAATTGGCATGACTACCGGGTGCCCATCCATGTGGACGCGCCGCCGGTGGACCTGCACATCGTGCCTTCCGCGGATCCCCCGACCGGCATGGGCGAATGCGGCGTGCCGCCGATCGCGCCCGCGATCGCCAACGCCGTGGCGGCGCTCACCGGCAAGCGCTGGCGCAGCCTGCCGTTCCCGGCTTGACTGCGGCCTGACTTTTCCATCGAAGGGCTTCAGCGGCCACCGCCGCTGGCCCGGGCCACGTCCTTGAGCCACGGTTGCGCCGCCCAGTGCGCGGCCGCGAAGGCCTCGATCCGATCGCGGTAGGTCATCGAGAGCCCGATCGCATCGAGCCCCTCGAGCAGCATCCGCTGGTGCCGCGGCAGCATCTCGAAGCGCGCCTCGACGCCCCCGGCGCTCCGCAGCGTGAGCGTCTCCACATCGATCTCGACGGTGTTCCGCGGCACCGCGTCCGCCTCGTCCATGAGCCGGCGCACCTCGGCCTCCGGCAGCGTCACCAGCAGCAGCCCGTTCCCCATCGCATTCGAATAGAAGATCTCGCCGAACCCCGGCGCGACGACAGCGCGGATGCCCGCCTGCTGCAGGCCCCAGACGGCGTGCTCGCGGCTGGACCCGCAGCCGAAATTGTTGCCGCCGATGAGCACGGACACCCCGGCGTAGGCGGGCTGGTTCAGCACGAAGCCGGGCCGCTCGCGGCCCTCGCCGTCGAAGCGCAGGTCGTGGAACAGGCCCTGGCGCAGCCCCTGCTTGTCGATGCCGCGCAGGAACTGCTTGGGCATGATCTGGTCGGTGTCGAGGTTCTCCAGGCGCAGGGCCGCGCTGCGGCCCTCGATGCGGCGGACGGGATTCATCGCGGGCTCTCCTTGCCGAGGACGGGCGGCAGTCGGCGGACATCGGTCAGGCGGCCGGTGACCGCGGCGGCGGCGGCCATCGCCGGACTCATCAGGTGGGTGATCGCGCCGCGCCCTTGCCGGCCCTCGAAGTTGCGGTTGGTCGTCGAGGCGCAGCGGATGCCGTCGGCAAGCACGTCGTCGTTCATCGCCAGACACATCGAACAGCCGGGCTGGCGCCATTCGAAGCCCGCGTCGAGGAAGACGCGATCCAGGCCTTCCGCCTCCGCCATCGCGCGCACCGCGCCGGAGCCCGGCACCACCATCGCGCGCACGCCCGGCGCGACGCGGCGGCCGCGCAGCACGGCGGCGGCGGCGCGCAGATCCTCGATGCGGCCATTGGTGCAGGAGCCGATGAAGACATGCTGGATCGGCGTGCCCGCCAGCGCCGCGCCGGCCTCGAGCCGCGTGTAGCGCAGCGCGCGTTCGGCGCTGTCGCGCGCCGGGCCGACGGCCATCCGGGCCGGGTCGGGCGCGTGGCCGTCGATCGGCGCGACCTGGTCGGGACTGGTGCCCCAGGTGACCTGCGGCCCGATGTCGGCCGCGTCGAAGCGGTGCTCGGCATCGAAGCGGGCGCCCGGATCGCTGCGCAGCGTGCGCCAGCGCGCGAGCGCGGGCTCGCGCCATTCGCCGGCGAGGTCGGGACTGCGGGCCAGCACGTAGTTGATCGCCGTCGCGTCGGGCGCGATCAGCGCGCCGCGCGCGCCGGCCTCGACGGCCATGTTGCAGAGCGTGAAGCGCGCCTCGACGGACAGCGCGTCGATCGTCGTCCCGCAGAACTCGACCACGTAGCCGCGCGCGCCCTGCGCGCCGATGCGGCCGATGATCGCCAGCACCAGGTCCTTGGCCGTCGTGCCCGCGGGGAGGGGGCCGTCGACGCGGATCCGCATGTCCCTGGCGACCCGGTAGACCAGCGTCTGCGTCGCCAGCACATGCTCGACCTCGGTGGTGCCGATGCCGAAACCCAGCGCGCCGAGCGCGCCATAGGTCGTGGTGTGGCTGTCGCCGCAGATGACGACCATGCCGGGGCGGATCATCCCGTGTTCCGGCGCGACCACGTGCTCGATGCCCTGCAGCGCGTCGGTCGTGTCGAAGAGGCGGATGCCGTGACGGTCGCAATTGGCCTTGAGGTTGCTCGCCTGCAGTGCCGAAGGCGGGTCGGCGATCACGCGCAGGGCCGATGGCACCGCATGCGTCGGGATGATGTGGCTCACCACCGCGACCTGCTGTCCCGGCATCGGCACGCCGCGGCCCTGCTCACGCAGGCCGGTGAAGGCCTGGGGGCTGGTGTACTCGTTCATCAGGTGCAGGTCGCAGAACAGCAGCACGTTCTGCGCGTCGAGCGTCGCCACCGTGTGGCTGTCGACCAGCTTGCGGTAGAGCGTGCGCGGCGGGGCGTTCGAGGGCTTGGGATCGGGCGTCGCGACGGGCGAGCCGCTGACGGCCTTTGCGTCCGCGGCGTCAGTGGCGTCAGCAGCGCCCGTGGCGCGGATCGCGCCGGTCACGGCGTTGATGGCGGTCATGGCTGGCGCTCCTCTTCGGCGGCGATGTCGCGGTCCTGCGCGGTGAAGAAGGGCAGGACCCGATCGAGCAGCGCCTGCGGCGCTTCCTCGGGGATGTAGTGGCCGCAGGGCAGGGCCTCGCCGCGCAGGTCCGTCGCCAGCGGTCGCCACAGCGCCAGCGGATCGAAGCAGCGATGCACGACACCGTGCTCGCCCCACAGCGCCAGCAGCGGCATGGTGAGCCGACGTCCGGCGTCGCGGTCCTCGCGGTCGTGGACCAGGTCGATGCCGGCGCTGGCGCGATAGTCCTCGCAGAGGCCGCGGGCGGTGCCCGGCAGTGCGAGGCAGCGCTGATACTCCGACAGGGCCAGCGGATCGAAGGGCGCCAGGCCCGCGCTGCGGCGGCCCATCACGTCGCGGACATAGGCGGCGGGATCGGCCTCGATGAGGCGCTCGGGCAGCGGTGCCGGCTGGATCAGGAAGAACCAGTGCCAGTAGGCGCGCGCGAAGGCGTCGTTGGCGCCGGCGTACATGTCCAGGGTCGGCGCGATGTCCAGCAGCGCCAGCCGACGCACGGCCGTCGGGGCGTCCATCGCGAGCCGGTGGGCGACGCGCGCGCCGCGGTCGTGCGCCAGCACGTCGAAGCGCGGGTGACCGAGCGCCCGCATCACCGCCAGCATGTCGGCCGCCATCGTCCGTTTGCTGTAGGCGGATGCGTCGGTCGCCGAGCCTGGTGCCGACGCCGACGCCGATGTCGATGTCGATGTCGACGCCGATGTCGATGTCGATGTCGATGTCGACGCTGGCGGCTTCGATGAATCGCCATAACCGCGCAGGTCGGCGGCGACGACGGTGAAACGCTCCGCCAGCGCCGGCGCGACCTTGTGCCAGATCGCGCGCGTTTGCGGATGGCCATGCAGCAGAAGCAGTGGCGGGCCCGAGCCGCCGACGGTCGCTTCCACCTGCACGCCATTGGCGGTGGCAACGCGAATGTGGTGGAAGCCGGGGAACAGCGCGTCGAGCGCGCCGCGGCCGGCGATGGTTTCCGGCGCTCCGGTGAAGGCCGATGAAGCCGGTGGGGTGTCCATGACGGGGAAGGGCGGCATGCGGTCTCCAGAGGGGGTCGCCGTCGAGGATTGACGGTCGACGGGCAGCGGTCGATGGTCCATGTCGGCCCCGATTCTGGAAGTGAATCGCAGGCACATAATTTCCGGTTTGGAAGTTCTTTCATTCCTGGAGTTCATTAATGGACGGCTTCTCCGACCTGGCCTTCTTCGCGCTGTTGGTGAAACAGGGCAGCCTGGCCGCCGCGGCGCAGCAGATGGGCGTCACGCCGCCGGCCGTCAGCAAGCGGCTGGCCGCGATCGAGCGCCGGCTGGGCGTCCAGCTGCTGCAGCGGACCACGCGCCGCATCGGCCTGACGCCGGAGGGCGAGACCTACCTCGTTGACGGCGCGCGCGTGCTGGAGGAACTCGAGGCGCTGGAGCGCACGGTGGCCGGGAGCCGGGCGGCGCCGAAGGGGCTGCTGCGGGTGTCGGCGAGTTTCGGCTTCGGTCGCAAGCATGTGGCGCCGGCGCTGTCGCGCTTCGCGCGGCAGTTCCCGGACGTGGAGGTGCAGCTCGAACTCACCGACCGGTCGGTCAACCTGATCGAGCAGGGCGTGGACCTGCAGGTCCTGGTCGGCACGCCGCCGGATGCGCGCCTGACCGCGCGGTTGCTGGCGCGCAACCGTCGCGTGCTGTGCGCCGCGCCGGCCTACCTCAAGCGCGCTGGCGAGCCAGCGACGCCGCGCGAGCTCGCGCGACACGCCTGCCTCTTCATCCGCGAGAGCGACGAGACCTTCGGCACCTGGCACTTCCAGCAGGGAGCGCGCAAGGAGACGGTGAAGGTGCGCGGACCGCTGGCGGCCAACGACGGCGAGAGCGTGCTGGCCTGGGGTCTGGATGGGCACGGCGTGCTGATGCGCTCGCGGTGGGAGGCGGCGCCGATGCTGCGCTCGGGGCGGCTGCGGCCGCTGCTGATTGACTGGGAACTGCCGCCGGCGGACATCCACCTGATTTATCCGCCGCGCGCGCAACTGGCAGCGAAGACGCGCGCGCTGGTGGACTTCCTGATGGCGCGCTTCGAGCCGCATCGCGACGGCGACGGAGGTTGGTGACGCGGGACGAGACCCCTCACCCCTCCCTCTCCCCCGCCGGGGGAGAGGGTGTTCCACCGAGCGTGTGCTGAAGAAGCCACTGCGCCTGCGGACTCCCTCTCCCGCTTGCGGGAGAGGGCTGGGGTGAGGGCCAGCGGCCTTGGCATGAGGGCAATTTGTCCTAGGGCGATCTGTCCTAGGACGATCTGTCCCTTCCTTGCGATCGCGCAATGCCCAACACTGCGCGGCCATGGACCCGTTCATCCTGGCGCGCATGCAGTTCGCGCTCAACATCACCTTCCACATCCTCTTCCCGACGATCACCATCGCACTGGGCTGGGTGGTGCTCTTCATGCTCTGGCGCTGGCGGCGCAGCGGCGAGGCCGCGTGGCTCGCGGCCTACCAGTTCTGGACCAAGGTCTTCGCGCTGAGCTTCGCCCTCGGCGTGGTCAGCGGCGTGACGATGAGCTTCCAGTTCGGCACGAACTGGCCCGGCTTCATGGAACGCGCCGGCAACATCGCCGGCCCGCTGCTCGGCTACGAGGTCCTCACCGCGTTTTTCCTGGAAGCCGGCTTCCTCGGCATCATGCTGTTCGGCCGCGAGCGCGTCAGCCCGCGCCTGCACTTCATCGCCACAGCCACGGTCGCCTTCGGCACAACGCTGAGCGCGTTCTGGATCCTCAGCCTCAACTCCTGGATGCAGACTCCGGCCGGCTACGAGATGCGCGACGGCATCCTGCATGCGGTGGACTGGTGGGCGGTGATCTTCAACCCCTCCTTCCCCTACCGGCTGGCCCACAAGCTGCTCGCCTCCGGGCTGACCGTGGCCTTCCTGCTCAGCGGCCTCAGCGCCTGGCAGATGCTCAAGGGCGTCGAGCGGGCGGAGACGCGGCGGGTGATGCGTCTCGGGCTGACGCTGGGCGCGGTGCTGATCCCGCTGCAGATCCTGGCCGGCGACCTGCATGGCCTCAACACGCTCAAGCACCAGCCGGCCAAGATCGCCGCGATGGAGGGCATCTGGCACACCGAGCGCGGTGCGCCGCTGCTGCTGTTCGCGCTGCCCGACGAGCAGGCGAAGGAGAACCGCCTGGCCATCGGCATTCCGCGCCTGGCCAGCCTCATCCTCACCCACGACGCCGACGGCGAGATCCGCGGCCTGGATCAATTCGAAGGCGCGCATCCGCCGGTCAAGCCGCTGTTCTTCGGCTTTCGCGTGATGGTGGGCATGGGCGTGCTGATGCTGGGCTTCGCCTGGGGCGGCTGGTGGCTGTTCCGCCGCTCGGGCTGGCGGCGCCTGCCGCGCGCCTGGCTGTGGGGCCTGTCGCTGATGAGCTTCTCCGGCTGGATCGCGACCGTCGCCGGCTGGTACGTCACCGAGATCGGCCGGCAACCCTTCATCGTCCACGGCCTGCTGCGGACGCAGGAGGTGGCGGCGCACAACCCCGGCTCGATGATCGCCGCGTCGCTGGCCGGCTACGCTACCGTCTACCTGGCGCTGCTGATCGCCTACGTCGCCGCCATCAAGCGGATGGCGGAGAAGCGTCCCGCCGATGCGCCCGCGCACCTCGGACAGGACGATCCGCAGCCCGGCAGCGCCTCGCACGGCGCCGGCATTCCCGTCATCTCGAGGACCTTCGCATGAACGCGCTCGCCGCAACGCCACTGGTCGAGGGCAGCGTGCTGCCGGTGATCTTCATGGCCCTGATGGGCGTGTCGCTGCTGCTCTACGTGGTGCTGGACGGCTACGACCTGGGCGTCGGCCTGCTGACCGCGGTGGCGCCGGAGGCCGACCGCGACCGGATGGTCGCGTCGATCGGACCGTTCTGGGATGCCAACGAGACCTGGCTGGTGCTCGCTGTCGGGCTGTTGCTGATCGCCTTCCCGAAGGCGCAGGGCGTGGTGCTGACCGCGCTGTACGCGCCGGTCGTGCTGATGCTGCTGGGGCTGATCCTGCGCGGCGCGGCCTTCGACTTCCGCGCCAAGGGCGACCCGGCGCACAAGCGCTGGTGGGATGCCGCCTTCGCCGGGGGCTCGGCGCTGGCCGCGCTGGCGCAGGGCTGGATGCTGGGCCGCTACGTCACCGGCTTCGACGACGGCGCGGGAGCGCGGGTCTTCGCGGCCGGCATCGCGCTGGCGCTGACGGCCTGTTATGCGCCGCTCGGGGCCGGCTGGCTGCTGATCAAGACCGAGGGCGAGCTCCAGCGGCGCGCCGTCGTCTGGGCCAGGCGCGTGTGGCCGGCGGTCATCGCGGGGCTGGTGCTGGTGTCGGTCGCCTCGCCGTGCTTGAGCGGCACGGTGCGGGCGCGCTGGTTCGAGCTGCCGGGGATCATCGCGCTGGCTCCGCTGCCGCTGACGGCGGTGCTCGCGCTCGCGGCCCTGCGGGGATTGCTGAACTCGCATCGCGTGCTGGGCAAGCTGTGCTGGGCGCCGTTCGCGCTGATGGTGGTGGTGCTGACGCTGAGTTTCTTCGGGCTCTCCTACAGCCTCTATCCGTTCGTCGTGATCGACCGGATCACGCTGTGGCAGGCCGCCGCGGCGGACGAGTCGCTGCGTTTCCTGCTGGTCGGCGCGGCGCTGACCCTCCCGGTGATCCTGGCCTACAGCCTGTTTTCCTATCGCGTGTTCAAGGGCAAGGTCCGCGCGCTCGCGTACTGACCGCAGGCCTGGCTGTACCGACTCCCTCTCCCGCTTGCGGGAGAGGGAAGGGGTGAGGGTTCCTGCGACGGCCGCTGGCCCTCACCCCCACCCCTCTCCCGCAAGCGGGAGAGGGAGTTCGACAGAGGCGGAGAGGGGGCGAGGAGAAGATGGCAACATCGCCACTTCCGCCGCGAGGCGCGCTGCTCCCGAAGAACTCCATGGATCTCCCGTCCTTGCTTTCCCTGGCCGAGATGGCCTGGCCGGTGCTCTTGAAGGGCACCGGCTACACGCTCCTATTCGCGGTGATGGCGATGATCTTCGGCCTGCCGCTCGCGGGACTGATCACGCTGGTGCGCGTGCTGCGCGTGCCGGTCCTGGACACGCTGATGGCGGTCTACGTGAGCGCGATGCGCGGCACGCCGCTGCTGGTGCAGGTGTTCATCGTCTACTACGGCCTCCCGAGCATCGGCATCGAGTTCTCCCCGCTGGTCGCCGGCGTGCTGACGCTGACGCTGAACGTGGCCGCCTACATGAGCGAGACGATGCGCGGCGCCATCGGCGCGGTGGAGCAGGGCCAGTGGCTGGCGGGCACCTCGCTGGGTTTGAGCCGCCATCAGACGCTGCGTTTCGTGATCGGGCCGCAGGCGCTGCGCGCGGCGGTGCCCAGCCTGTCCAACAGCCTCATCTCGCTGATCAAGGACACCTCGCTGGTGTCGGTGATCGCGGTCACCGAGCTGATGCTGGCCACCAAGGAGTTGATCTCCACCACCTTCCAGCCCTTCCCGCTCTACATGGCGGCCGCGGCGATCTACTGGCTGCTGAGCTTCGCCTTCGAGCAGGTGCAGAAGTGGATGGAGAAACGGATGGCCTATCCGCATTGAGGCTTGGCGCTCACCGCTCACCGCGGCATGCCTTCCGGCACCCCTCGCGGCACGGGCGCGCATCGCCCGGCCCGTGACGCCGAACGCCGATAGTTCCCACCCATGAGCGCCGCCCCGATGACCCATGCCCCTTCGCATCTCTCCACCCACCTGCGCCTGGTCGGCATGGCGGTGCTGTGGGGCGCGTCCTGGCCGTGGGGGCGGGTGCTGGCGCAGGCGATGCCGCCGCTGGCAGCGGCCGCCTGCCGTTTCCTGATCGCCGGCGCGATCCTGATGCTGTGGCTGGCGAGCACCGGCCGCCTGGCCGCGCTGCGCAGCTGGACGGCCTCGCGCTGGGCCGGCATGGTGCTGGCGGCGAGCTTCGGCGTCTTCGGCTACGCGACCTTCTTCATGAGCGGCCTCAAGCATGTGCCGGCCGGCAAGGGCGCGCTGGTGATCACGCTGAACCCGGTGATCACGCTGCTGCTGGCGGCCTGGATCTTCCATGAGCGGTTGAACAAGCGCATCGGCCTGGGCATGGCGCTCGCGGCGGTGGGCGCGGCCGTCGTGATCACGCGCGGCGAGCCTTGGCATGTGCTGGACGGGCGCGTCGGCATCGGCGAGCTGCTGCTGCTGGGCTGCGTCGGCTGCTGGGTGGCCTACACGCTGATCGGTCGCAAGGTGATGGCCGGCGTCGACGCGCTGACCACCACCGCCGTCACCGCCGCGATCGGCGCGGTGATGCTGCTGGCGCTGACGCTGGCCGTCGACGGCACGGCCGGCCTGGCCGGCGTGCTGGCCGCGCCGCGCAACGCGTGGCTGTGCATGGCGGGCATCACCGTCGGCTCGACGGCGCTGGCCTACGCCTGGTACTTCGACGGCGTGAAGGCGCTGGGCGCTGGCGCGGCGTCCGGCTACATCACGCTGGTGCCGGTGTTCGGCGTCGTGTTCTCGGCGCTGTGGCTGGGCGAGGTCGTGGACGCGTCGCTGCTGGTCGGCGGCACGATGGCGATCGCCGGCACCGCGCTGATGAACCTCGGCCGGCGCTGAGCCGCGGGCCGCTTACTTGCGGCCGGCGCCGAGCAGCACCACGCCGCCCAGCGCGATGGCGGCCACGCCGGCCCACATCGGCACGTTGACGCGCTTGGTCTCCTCGACCTTGAGCTCGATGGGGCCCAGCTTGGCGGCGGTGTTCTCCTTCGTGTACGAGAAGCCACCGTAGACCAGCGCGAGCACGCCCGCTGCGATCAGGATCACGCCCACCCAACGAATGCCACCCATGACGTCCTCCAGTCCTTGCGATAGGGATTGACCGGCGGCCGCGTCGCTTCGCGCCCATCCCGCCGGGGTGGCTCATTGGACCTCAAGCCGGCGGCGGCGCAAGTAGGACGGCACCGCATTCTGGCGACGACGCCGGCCCGAGGCCCGGCTCGCGGCACGCGCCCGTGGAGAATGCGTCGATGCGTGTCCTTCGAGTCCTCGTCCTGACGCGGCGCCATCCGTCCGCCATCCTGTTGCTGGTGCAGTTGCTGGGACTGCTGCTGTATCCGCTGATCGAGTCCAGCCGCGCCGCGCCGCTGGCGCTCAGCGCCTTCGGCATCGTGGTGCTGGTCTTCACCACGCGCATGGTGCGCAGCACGCCGGGGCTGACCTGGCTGAGCGTGACCATCGCGCTGCCGGCGATCGCGCTGTTGCTGCTGCAGGCGTTCCGGGGCATGGACCAGCTGCTGCCGTGGTCCGCCGCGCTGGAGGCGCTGTTCTACTTCTATGCCGCCGCCAGCCTGATCGCCTACATGATGAGCGACTGGCATGCGACCACCGACGAGCTCTTCGCCGCCGGCGCCACCTTCACGCTGCTGGCCTGGGGCTTCGCCCACCTGTTCGTCGTGGTGCAGGCGCTGTATCCGGGCAGCTTCTCGGCGGCGGTGGATCCGCAGTCGCCGCGCACCTGGACCGAGCTGATGTTCCTGAGCTTCGCGCTGCTGTCCAGCACCGGCATCGGCGACGTGATCCCGGTCAAGCCGCTGGCGCGCGCGGTCACGACGGTCGAGATGTTCGTCGGCGTCATGTACCTGGCGGCCGTCGTGTCGCGGCTGATCGGGCTGACGCTGATCCGGCGCCGCGAGCTGTCCGACCTCGACTGACGATCGCGGCCGCGGCTCAGCGCAGCGCAGCGCCGCGGTCGCCGTCGTCGTCGCCTAACGCTTGGCCGGCGGCACGTCGCCGCGCGGCAGCTGATCGGCGCCGGGGGCCTCGGGTGCGCGCGTCGTCAGGTCCTTGGCCCAGGCGAAGCCCTTCTTCGCGACGCCCATGGCCTGGTTGGCGGCCTCGGCGGTGGTGCTGCGGACCTGCTCGGCGCTGGGTAGCCGCTCCTGCGTCCACTGGGCGGCCTTGCGCGCCGCGTCGGCCGCCTGCGTGGCGGCGTCGCCGGCCTGCGCGCGCACCTGGTCGATGGTCGGCAGCTGCTGCTGCGTCCAGTCCGCGGCCTTGCGCGCGGCGTCCCAGGCGGTCGTCGCGGCGGTGGCCGTCGTCGCGCGCACCTGGTCGGCGCTGGGCAGGCGCTGCTGGGTCCAGTCGGCGGCGTCGACCAGCACGGTGCGCACCTGGCCCGCCGCGCCGCCGGCCAGGCCCATGGTCTGGTTCCAGCGCTTGGAGAGCTCGCCCGGCGGCGCGGTGGCGAGCAGCCGCACGACGGTGTCGAGCGCCTCGGCCTCGGCCGGCGTCAGCGGCCCGCCGGCCTCGAGCATGCCGCGCATGAAGACGCCCAGGTCCTTGGCGATGGCGGCATGGTTGCAGTCGGGATTCAGGTGCAGGAACTCGGCGCCCTCGGCCGCCATCGCGGCCAGGTCGCTGCCGCCCAGCCGCGCCTCGACGGCGGCGACGGACTGCTCGACGAAGGCGCGGTTCAAGCCCCAGTCGTCGATCAGGTGGTCGACGAGGTACTGGCGCTCGGCGGCCTCGATGGCGCCGTCGACAGCAGCGAGCCGCAGCGACAGCGGCGCGATCAGGTCGAACAGCGCCAGGCCCAGCGTGTCCAGTGGGGTGTTGAGGTACTTGGGGATCTCGATGACGCGGTCGCCCTTGGTCGAGCTCAGCAGGCGGTACATGCCGTAGCAGGCGCCGCCCGAGGCGAGCGCCGCGAAGGCCACCCAGCCGATCGGCGTGGCCGACGCGCCGAGCAGCGACGCGACCATGCCGGTCTTGGCGACCGCCGCGCCCGCGCCGGCGGCGCCGAGGACGTCCCACACCTCGCGGCCGCGCTTGATCATGCGCAGCGAGGCATAGGCCGCCTCGCCGATGGCGAGCTTGGCCTTGAATCGCAAGGGGTCGGCGACGACCTCGTCGACGCCCTTCAATTCGGGCGGGGGCAGCAGCAGGGGCGCGGGGGCGGACATGCGGGACGGCTCCAGTGGAATGGAGGGAGTCTAGCGAAGTGGCGCGACGCCCCCGCCGCGCCGGTCCTCAGCGCTTCACGTACGCGTCGATCGCCTTGCGCGCCAGGAAGGACTGGTCGCTGAACAGGCCGTCCATGCCGAGCTTGAGGAAGGCATCGATCTGACCGGCGAGGTTGCCGATCGCCGCCGGGTCGTCGCTGCTGTCGAACTCGTTGGGCAGGAAGCTGTTCTCCGCGCGGAAGGTCCAGCCGTGCACGATCAGCCCCGCCGCATGCGCGTCCTTCACCAGCGTCGTCGGCGTGCCCAGGCGGCCGGCCACCAGCGGGATCATCAGGTTGGTGTTGGCGCCGATGCCTTGCGCATAGCTGGAGATCTCGGCCAGGCCGGCCGGCTTGGCCAGGTCGGCGTAGCTGCGCTTGTCGCCGCTGAGCGTGAAGTCGTAGGGCTGGCCCGTGGCGCTGAGCAACTGCACCAGCGGCACGCGCGTCATGCGCTTGAGCTTGCGCAGGTTGCCGACCTCGAAGGACTGGATGAAGACCGCCGCGTCCGGGCCGCGGTAGCCGTACTTGTGGAGCAGGCGCACCAGCGGCTCCTCCAGCGGCTGGCCGATGCCGGCGAAGTAGCTCGGGTGCTTGGTCTCCGGATAGACGCCGATCGGCTTGACCTTGCGGTGGCCCCAGCGGCCGTCGCGGCCGTCGCGGCTGGCCTCCTCGCGGCGGCGCTCGTTGGCCTGCTGCACCAGCTGCAGCACTTCCTCGAAGGTTGGCACCTCGAACATGTCGTTGAAGCGGCTGTTGGCCGGCCGGATCTGCGGGATGCGCTCGCGGGCGCGCAGCGTCTTGAGCTCGGCCAGCGTGAAGTCCTCGGTGAACCAGCCGGTGATGGCCACGCCGTCGATGCTCTTGGTCGTCTTGCGCGAGGCGAATTCAGGCCGCTCGGCCACATCGGTCGTCGCCTCGCGCACCGAGCCGTCCGGATTCAGGATCGCGATCGCGTTCTCGTGGCGCGCCACCAGCACGCCGTCCTTGGTCAGCACGAGGTCGGGCTCGACGTAATCCGCGCCCTGCTCGATGGCCAGCCAGTAGGCGGCCAGCGTGTGCTCCGGCAGGTAGCCGCTGGCGCCGCGGTGCGCGATCAGCAGCGGCTCCTTGGCCCGCGGCGGGTGGTAGGCCTCGTGCGCGCAGGCGGTGGACGCCAGCGAGGCGGCCGCGACGGCGGCGAGCAGGGTGGAACGGAGCAGCTTCATGCGAGGGTCTCCTTCGAGCGGATGGTGTCGTTGGGGCGAGTCACGAAGGTCCGCCAGCGCAGAGGCTGTCGGGCCGATGTGACGGTCGCGTGGTCGAAACGTGAAGCGCTCGAAGGGTAGGCGCTGACGGATGAAGATTTGATGATCTCCCCACCGCGGGAAGTCCCCTGAAACAGGTCTTACAGGGGAGGAGGGCGGGGGAGGGCGCTGAGCGGCTGGCGCTCAGGAGGCCAGGGGCAGGATTTCGTCGCCTGGCGCGGCGCGGCAGTCCGGTGGCAGCGGCTCCCAGCCGCGTCGCACGACGATCTCGCCGCCGGTCGCGCAGAGCTCGATGCGCTGCGCCTGAGGCACCCGCTGGTGGACGAAGGCCTCGAGCGCCGCCGGGGTGGAGACCTTCAGGCGCATCGCGTAGAGGTCATCGAGCGGGTGATCGTCGCTGTGGATCAGCGGCACGAACTGGGCGGCGAACATCATCGCATGCGACGGCACGACCACCGGCGTCGGGTCGTAGCCCAGCGCCCGCAGCGCGCGTTGCGCCTGGGCGCGGTCGGGCGTCGACGCGTCGTCCTCGCGGGGCTGCCAGGCGAAGCCCATCAACTCCGCGACCCACTGGTTGCAGTTCTGGTAGCGCGTGGCGAAGGCATAGGCGCTCGCGCTGTAGCGCGGCGACAGCAACGCGAGCGCCAGGCGGTTGTCCAAGGCGCGCGCGGCGAGCCGGCTGCCGGCCTCGCCAGGCAGGGTCACGATGGCGAGCCGGATCGGCGCGGTCTTGCCCGCGCTCAGCAGGAAGCCGGCCAGGCCCTGGTCGTAGAGCCGGGCCCGTGACTCGTCGCAGGCGTAATACAGCTGGCGCACCGACCAGGGGCTGTTGCGGCTGTCTTTCAGCGCGAGGCCGCTGTGGGAGTACTGCAGTTGGAAGCGGCTCAGGTCGGTGCCGGAGCGCGACACCAGCGCGGCGTCGACGCCGCTGGCCACCAGCTCGCGGCGCGCGACCGCGACGACCTGGAGCTGGCGGTCCTGCTCGGTGGCGGGGACCTCGCCGCCGCGGTCGCAGAAGGTCGCGGCGCGGGCGCTCGTGACGAGCGTGAGTCCGAGGGCCAGCGCGGCCAGCAGGCCGAGGCCGAGGCCGGCCGCGGCGGGGATCGCGGCGCGGCGCGGCCGTCGCGGGGTCACAGGGTCACCGGATGGGATTCCAGTTCGCGGTGCCAGTCGTCGCGCAGCGCCAGCAGGAAGGCCTGGCGGTTCTCGGCGCGGGCGAACTCGTAGCCGTAGTCACGCTGGCGGGCCAGCACATGGTCGCCGACCCGCAGCGGCTGGGCGGCGACGGCCTGCTTGGGCACGTAGAGGAAGAAATCGGTGCCGCCTTCGGCGCGCACCGGCTGCAGGTGCAGGCGCGTCGTGTCGGCGCGGCCGGCGGCATCTTCGACGGCGAGGACCTTGTATTCGCCTTCGGCGACCTTGCGGTCCTTGCTGGAGCTGTCGCTCGACTGGCCGATCGAATCGGACAGCTGCTTCGACGACACCGAGCCGGCGCTGGAGGCCGAGGTGACCAGGCTGTCGGCGCGGGCGGGCGTGGTGATGAGGGCAGTGGCCGCGGCGGCGGCGGCAAGGGCGAGGGAAAAGCGGGAGAGGTGAGAGAAGCTGTGGCGCATAGGACCGTCCATGGGCAAGTCGGTCCGGCCGCGGGAGCAGCCGGACGGCGCAAGCATAGGCGAACGCGCGGAATCAGGTGTTCGGGGCGGCGCACTTCTCGAACACCTCGTCGGGCGCATCGAGCTCCCCGTCGTCTTCCGATCGCTGCAGGCGGGGCGAAGGAGGGGCCGGATGGATCGACTGGAAGAGCACCAGGAAACCCAGGACGCAAGCGTCGCAGGCGCTGGCCAGCGTGCGCAACTCGCCGCCAAGATCGTAGGCACGGCGGGGATCGACGTCGACGTGCAGGGTCACCAACACATGGGCGTCGAGGCAGTCGTCCTCGTAGAACCGGATGCCGGCCGGCCCCTGGCAGATTGGCACTTGCTGCATCCAGAGCACGCCCAGCGCCAGGCGCAGCCGAACATAAGCCTCACGACTGCTGACCTCGTTGCGATTGAAGGCGTGCCGCAGCTGGACGGCGATCGACGCCCAGTCCGGCGTGGCGGCGCTGGGCGCCGGCCGCTCGCTGATCAGATGGATGAGCCGGGAGGCCGGCGACTTCAACAGGTCGACCAGTGGCTCCACCCATGCGTCCCAGGCTTCGCTCGCCCGCATGTCGTCGCCCGCTGGCGTCCGCGTTGGTACCCGGTCCGTCCATGCATTGATCACTGCATTCATCGCCTCGATCCTTTCCAAACTGCAAACCCATCCCGAAGGCCTGCAGTCTGGATCGGCGCGAGGCGGAAGGCACTCCCTCGGAAGAGCGCATCGTCGGGGGATGCCGGTTCGAGTAGGTCGGTCCCCCGACGCATATCGATAGTGGGGATGGACGCCGCGGGGTCAGGGCTCGCCTGACCCGCATGCTCAGTTGAGCTCGCCCGCTGGCACCACCGGCAGCACGACGCTCGACGGCCGCAGCGGGCCTGCGTGGAGGGTCGTGAGGTTGCCCTCGGCCTGGCGCTGCAGCGGCGCCGGCCAGATGCCCTGGGCCTGGTTGCTCGCGCTGATCGCAATGCGCAACCGGTGCCCCGCGCGGATCAGCGCCGCGACCGGGAACACCTCCACCGGCACCAGCATCGGCTCGCCGGCCACCACCGGCAGCATCGCGGCCGTGGTGAACGGGTGCCACGGCTGGATCATCGTGCCGTTGACGAAGCGGGAGCGGCTCGTGTCCACCGCCCGGTGCGCGGCCGACATCAGCCCGTGCGTCAGCGGCTTGACCGTGCCGGTGGCCGGGTCGACATCGTCGATGCGCACCGACAGCGCCGCCTGCGTGCGCGTCGTCGAGATCCAGAGGTCCGCCTGGATCGGCCCGTTCAGGTAGAGGTCCTGCGCCATCGGTGCGGTCTCGAAGACCGCCGCGCCCTGCAGCGACTCGACGCGCGCGCTGTCCGAGTAGCACGGCCGCGGCAGCAGCCCCGCCAGGCCCAGGGTCCACTGCACCTGGCTCGCCGAGCAGTCGCTGTGGTCGCGCACCTGGACGCTCGCGGTGAACAGCGTCCCCAGCGCGGTGCCGCGGGTGGCGGTCGGCGCCGGCGGCTCGGCCAGCGTCCGCCCCGCCGCCTCCGCCGGGATGCGCGCGGCCAGGCTGCCGTCGGGCTGCAGGTACCAGCGCTGCGGCGCCATGCGCGGATGCGGCCAGTCGCTCGCCGTCGCGAAGCGCGGCGTGTCGCCGGCGCCATAACCGTCGACGAACTGCGTCACCGTCGGCAGCGCCTGCGCGCCGGTCTCGCGCCCCTGGAGGTACTGGTCGAACCATTGCAGCAGCAGCGAGGTCGTGCTCGGCGGCCCGAACGACGGCGCGCCGCCATAGCCGCCCATGCCCGCCTGCACGGACTGCAGATGCGCCCCCGGCAGGATCGCCAGCTTGGCCGGCACGTTGCGCTTGAGCTGCTCGTACAGCAGCGGCTGGTCGCGCTGGAAGATGTCCAGCGACGCGCCGACGATGAAGGTCGGCACCCGGATCTTCCCGGCGCTCTCCACCGGCGACCGGCCGGCCCAGAAGCCGCCGTCGTCGGTGGCGATGCCGCTCGCGCCACCGACGAAGCCGTCGAAGGTCGGCGCGTACCAGCCGTCGATCGCGGCGACGTGGTCCGCCGTCGCGGCGTTGATCTGGCTCGCGTACCAGGGATGGAGCAGCAGCTCCGGCGCGTTGGCCACGCTCAGCGACTGGGTCAGCGGCAGCCAGGTGCTCAGGAACTGCGCATTGAACATTCCGCCGGTGGCCGCGACGCCGCGGTAGGCGTCCCCCATCGGCACCTGCGCGAAGGCGGCCTTCACCGCCGGGTGCTGCTGGCCGGCGGTCAGCAGCGCGCTGATGCCGAGGTAGGAGGTCCCCGCCACGCCGATGCTGCCGTTGAAGAACGGTTGCCGCGTCACCCACTCGACCGCCTCGCGGTAGGCCTGCTGTTCCTCCTCGCCGATCAGCTGCGTCACGCCGCCGCTCATGCCGGTGCCGTGGGCGTCGATCGCGACGGTGACATAACCGCGGCGCACCATGAACTGGTCCAGGCCGCCGATCAGCAGCGTGTTGCCGCCAGCCGGGGTGAAGACGCCCAGGAACTGGCCGACATCGATGCGATAGGCCGTCTGCGTCAGCACCACCGGGTAGCGGCCCGACCGGGGAATGCCGAGGAAGTCCGCCGGCATCGACACCAGCACCGCCAGCTGCTTGCCCGACGAGAGCGGGATGAACCGCAGCGGCAGCGTCACGGCGCGCGGGTGGTCGGGAGCGCGGGTGTACGCGGTGGCGGGCCAGCTCGCGCCGGCATTGGCGGTCACCGCCGGATTGGGCGCGGCGAGCGTGCCGCGCGTGCCCAGCGTCGTCGTCTGCGCGACGGCCTGAAGCGCCCCGGCGGCGGCGAGCCCGACCAGCAGCGCGCGGCCGCGCGCGCGCCAGGAACGGTCCGCGCGGCGCGGGGTGGGGTGGGCCTGGGTCATCTCTTGTCTCCGTGATCCCGAGGTCGGGTGGTCGCTGCGGCGACTCTGTGCGAGGCATGAGCCGGCGACTATGCCGGCCGTCGCCGTGGCCGGGACGGAGGGGAAATCAGGAGGGCGGTGGGTATGCGGCTTGCCTCGCCGGGCCCTCGGATGCGCAGGATGTCACGCGACCGCGCCGTCGCGATGTCGGCCTCCGTCGCCGCGCCCGCGCTGTAGGGCATGTCCCTACAGCAGCTGCCGCAAGCGGCGTTCATGGGGAGTGGCAGCCGCTTGCTGGCGCCGGCGGCGACGGAAGCGGACCATGGCGTCCATGAAAGTCGCTGTCATCGAAGACCATGTTCCCGTGCGCCAGCTGCTGGTGCGCCGCGCCCTCAAGCTGGAGGGACTGACGGTCGTCGCCGAGGCCTCCGGCGAGGACGAGGCGGTGGACGCCGTGATGGCCACCACCCCCGACGTCGTCCTGCTGGACCTGCGCCTGGCGCAGGGCAGCGGCCTGTCGGTGCTGACGCGCCTGCGCGGCCAGGCCTACCCCGGCCGCGTCTTCGTCCTCAGCGGCGAATCCTCCGGCGTCGTCGCCGGCCTGTGCCGCCACCGCGGCGCCGACGCCTTCTACGACAAGGCCTTCGATTTCGAGCAGCTGCTCAGCGACCTGCACGAGCTGTGCAAGCGCGGCGCGGCCAACGCTCCCATGCACGCCCCGACCAGCGACGGCCCCCGCGCCGTCGCCGTCGGCTGAGGCCGCGCGACCCGGACCACCAGGGAGGACCCGCCATGAAACTCGCAATGACGCTGCCCCGCATTCCGCTGCCGACGCTGCCCAGGCTGTCCTGGTCGCCGCGCGGCGCCATGGCGTCCTGGCTGGTGGTCGGCAACCTGCTGGTGGTCGTCGCGCTGGTCGGGATGACGGCGCTGAGCCTCTGGAGCCACCGCGCGACCGAGACCGACCGCGCCCGCGACGTGGTCGAGAACCTGGCGCAGAACATGGCCGTGGAGATCAACGCCGAGCTGCGCAACACCGACAACGCGCTGGCCACGATCGCGCTGCGCTACCGCAGCGCGCGCCAGTCGCCGGACCAGGCGGCGATGGTCGCCAAGCTGCTGCAGGAGCAGCGCGGCCTGCTGCCGCAGGTCACCGCGCTGCGCATCGCCGACATCCACGGCACCGTCACCACCGGCCTGATGCCCGGCGAGCGGCCCTTCAACGTGGGCGATCGTGCCTATTTCTCGCAGGCCCGCACGACCGACGCGATGGTCATCTCCGAGCCGCTGAACAGCCGCGCCCAGAACCACTGGTGCATCATCCTGGCCCGCCGCCTGATCGACCACGACGGCAACTTCGACGGCATCGTGTACGCCGTCGTCACCGCCAAGCACTTCGTCGACCGCTTCAGCGGCGTGGCCCTGGGCCCGTCCGGCGCGGTGTCGCTGCGCTCGGAGGCGATGAACCTGGTGGCGCGCTACTCCGCCAGCGAACCCAACTCGACCAAGGGCTTCGGCACCCGGTCGCTGTCGGAGCAGGCGCAGCGCTCGCTCGAGCAGAACCCCGAACGCGGCGTCTACATCACGCCGACGGCGATCGACCAGGTCGACCGCATCACCGCCTACCGCAAGGTGCCGGGGTATTCGATGACGCTGTTCACCGGCATGAGCAGCGACTACTTCCTGGCGGGCTGGCGCACCCAGGTCGTGCGGCAATCGCTGCTGGCGGCGCTGGTGGCGCTGGCGCTGGCCGCCGCCTCGGGGCTGATCCACCGCATCCACCGCGGCGAGCGCCGCTCGCGGGAGGCGCTGGCGAAGCTGGCGCGCGAGCAGGACGCGATGCTGCAGAACGACCTGATCGGCATGGTGCGCGTGCGCGACGGCCACGCCGTCTGGAGCAACCCGGCGCTGGAGCGCATGTTCGGCTACGGCCCCGGCGAGATGGTCGGCCAGGCTGCCATCCGGCTGTTCCTCAGCCCGCAGGAGCATGCCCGCGTGCGCGACACCGCGCTGGCGACGATGCGGGCCGGCGGCCGCTTCCAGACGCAGCTGCGCATGCGCCGCCAGGACGGCAGCGAGTTCTGGGTGGACCTGCACGGCACCGTCGTCTCGGAGACCGAATCGATGTGGATGCTGGTGGACATCGACGGCCTCAAGCGCAGCGAGGAGCAGGCCCAGCACCTGGCGCTGCGCGACGTGCTGACCGGCCTGCCCAACCGCCGCCTGTTCGAGGAGAAGGTCGGCGACGCCATCCAGGGCGCGCGCCGCACCGGCCGCGGTTTCGCGGTCTGCTACCTGGACCTGGACGGCTTCAAGGCGATCAACGACCAGCACGGCCACGAGGCCGGCGACGAGGTGCTGATGGAGATCGGCCAGCGCCTGCAGACCCTGGTGCGCGGCAACGACGTGGTCGCCCGCCTGGGCGGCGATGAGTTCGCGATCCTGCTCTCGGGCATCGCGCGTCCGGAGGATGTCGAGCAGACGCTGCAGCGCTGCCTGTTCTCGATCCAGCGCCGCATCACGTTGGACTGCGGCGAGAAGGTTTCGGTCGGCGCCAGCATCGGCGCGGTGGTCGGCGGCGGCGGCGACAACTGCCGCGAGCTGCTCCACGCGGCCGACGAATCGATGTACGCGGTCAAGCGCACCGGCAAGGGCCAGATCCAGATCGCCGGCCACGCGCATTCCGAATGGGCCGTGGCCGCATGAGCCCCCGCGTCGCCCGCATCCCCGCACCGGTGCTGCGCGCCTGCCGGGCCGGTGCGTGCGGCGCGGCGCCGTCGGGCCTGCTGTGCCTGTCGCGCCGCCCGCGTTCCCCGCGCCAATCCGGCGGCGGGTCCCTCCGATGGGCGACAGGCGTGGCGGCCAACGCCACCTTGCGCTCAACTTCCGGGCAGGATCTGCCGATGTGGGGGGAAACACCCCCGGCGGGTGGTGGCTAGCCCACGCCCGCGGCCAGGGGGAATTCATCCAGTCTGTCCAGGAGGAGGGATCACATGAACATCGGCGCCTGGCGTCTGTCGACGCAATTGACCATGTCCTTCGTGCTGCTGGTGGCGCTGTGCGCGCTGGTCGGCGGCATGGGGCTGCTGCAGCTCAACCGGGTCCACGAGAACACGACCGAGATCGCGGAGGACTGGCTGCCCAGCATCCAGAGCATGGCCGCCATCCGGGTCAAGGCCAACCAGATCCGTCGCATGGAGCCGGACCATCTGCTCTCCGACGACCATCAGGAGCGCGCCCAGATCGAAGGCGCGATCGCCAACGCCCGCAAGGAGCTGGCCGCCGCGGAGCAGGCCTACCAGCCCTTCATCACCAACGACGAGGAGCGTCGGCTCTATGCCGAGGTGGTCGCCGCGCGCGACACCTATTTCAAGGCGCAGGAGAAGCTGCTGCACCTGTCGCGCGGCGAGAACTCCGACGCGGAGGCGCGGGCCTTCTTCCGCGCCGAGTCGCGCAGCAGCTTCAACGCCTGGGTGCGGGCGATCGAGCGCAGCGCCGACTACAACGCCGCCGGCAGCGAGCAGTCGCGCAAGGACGCGGAGGCGGACTACGCGGCCGGGCACGGCTGGAGCGTGTCGCTGACGCTGGTGTCGGTGCTGGTGGCCGTCGGCCTGGCGCTGCTGCTGCTGGGGCACGTCCGCCGCCTGCTGGGCGGCGATCCGGCCGAGGCGGCCCGGCTGGTGCGGCAGGTCGCCGAGGGCGACCTCAGCGGCGACATCCGCGTGCGTCCCGGTGACCAGCGCAGCCTGATCGCGGCGCTGCATGCGATGCAGCTGAGCCTGCGCCAGGTGGTGGGCGGCGTGCGCCAGGGCAGCGAGTCGGTGGCCAGCGCCAGCGCGCAGATCGCCATGGGCAACAGCGACTTGAGCCAGCGCACCGAGGAACAGGCCAGCGCGCTGGAGCAGACGGCGGCGACGATGACCGAGCTCGGCGAGACGGTGCAGCAGACCTCGGAGAACGCGCAGCAGGCGGACCGCCTGGCGCGCTCGGCCAGCGAGGTGGCGCAGCGCGGCGGTGCGGTGGTGGCGCGCTTCGTCGACACGATGCGCGGCATCGACGAGAGCAGCCGCCGCATCGCCGACATCATCGGCACCATCGACGGGATCGCGTTCCAGACCAACATCCTGGCGCTCAACGCCGCCGTGGAGGCGGCCCGCGCCGGCGAGCACGGCAAGGGCTTCGCGGTGGTGGCGTCGGAGGTGCGCGCGCTGGCCGGCCGCAGCGCCGAGGCGGCCAAGGAGATCAAGACGCTGATCGGCACCAGCGTCGAGCGCGTCGAGCAGGGCTCCGGCCTGGTGGCCGAGGCGGGCGCGACGATGGAGGAGATCGTCTCGGCCATCGGGCGCGTCACCGACGTCGTCGGCGAGATCAGCAGCGCGACGCGCGAGCAGTCGCAGGGCGTCCACCAGGTCGGCGAGGCGGTCAGCCAGATGGACCAGGTGACGCAGCAGAACGCCGCGCTGGTGGAGGAATCCGCGGCTGCCGCCGAAAGCCTGCGGCAGCAGGCCGATGCGCTGGTGCAGTCGGTGGCGCGGTTCCGGCTGGGGTAAGTCCGCCGCACGGACGGGGCCGCCCGCCCGTTGTGTGCCGAGGACGCTGAGGGCGCTGAAGGCGCTGAAGGCCGTCAGCGCGGCCCGTCGGTCACGGCGCGGCGACGGTCACGACGACCTTGCCGAGGTGCCGTCCATCGAGCAGGTCGATCAGGCCCCGGGGCGCGAGCTCGAGCCCGTCGATGACGTGCTCGAGCGCCCGGACCTCGCCCGCCGCGATGGCGGCAAGCATCTCGCGCTGGAAGGCCTTGAAGCGCGACAGCCCGTCGCCGTAATGGTCCAGCACGATGAAGCCTTCCATGCGGACGCGCTTCTGCAGCAGCGTCGCGAGCAAGGCCGCCCGCCGGTCCGGCGCCGGGACCTCGTCCTTGCCCGCCTCGTTGTAATGCGCGATGAAGCCGCACACCGGCACGCGCGCACCGAGGTTGAGCAGCGGCAACACCGCGTCGAGCACCTCGCCGCCGACGCTCTCGAAGTAGACGTCGATGCCGGCGGGCGCGGCCTCGCGCAGACGCTCGGCGAAGCGCGGATCGCGCCGGTCGACCGCCGCGTCGAAGCCGAAGGTGTCCACCAGGTGCCGGACCTTTTCAGCGCCGCTGGCGATGCCGACGACGCGCGCGCCGGCCCGCCGCGCCAGCTGGCCGACCATCGCGCCGACCGCACCGGTCGCCGCGCCGACCACGACGGTCTCGCCGGGCCGGGGCCGGCCGATGTCCAACAGGCCGACCTGCGCGGTGAAGCCCGGCATGCCCGCCGCGCCCAGCGCCAGCGAGGGCCGGCTGATGTCGCCCAGCGGCACCAGGTCCTGGCCGTCCGACAGCGCGTAGTCCTGCCAGCCGCCGTTCGCCAGCACCAGCTCCCCGGCGCGCCAGTCCGGATGGCGCGACTCGACCACGCGGCTGACGGTGCCGCCGACCAGCACTTCGCCCAGCCCGATCGGCGGCGCGTAGCCGGGGCCGACCTCCTCCATCAGGTTGCGCATGTACGGGTCGAGCGACAGGGACAGCGTGCGCAGCAGCACCTGTCCCGCGCCGGGGGCCGGCACGGGCACGGTCTCGAGGCGGAAGTCCTCCGGCACCGGGCGCCCGGCGGGGCGGGCGGCGAGCACGATGCGGCGGTTGACGGGCGTGGTCATGCGGGATTCCTTCAAAAGGGGTGAGGACGTCGCTCAGGCGGCGGCGCGCGGGCCGTGGCGCAGCGTGAGCAGGGTGCCGAGCGTGATCGCGGCGGCGGCGAAGGTCGGTCCGCCGAGCGCGCCGATGTGGTCGACCAGCATGCCGCCGCCGATCGCGCCGCTGGCGATGGCGATCTGGAACGCGGCGACCAGCAGGCCGCCGGCGCCCTCGGCCTGGTCCGGCGCGGCCCGCACGATCCAGGTCTGGAAGCCCACCGGGAAGGCGCCGAAGGCGAAGCCCCACAGCACCACCGCCACCGCGGTCACCCAGGTCGACGATCCGGCCAGCAGCAGGCTGGCGGCGAGCACCACGATGAGGCTGCCGCCCGCGACGATCGCGCGCCGCTCGCTGCGCTCGGCCAGCAGGCCGCCGGCCAGGTTGCCGAAGAAGCCGCCGATGCCGTAGCCCAGCAGGATCGCGGTGATCGCGGACACCGGCAGGTGGGTCACGTTCTCCATCAGCGGCCGGATGTAGGTGAAGCCGGCGAAGTGGCCGGAGATCACCAGCAGCACCGCCAGCAGCGCCACCCGCACGCCGGGTCGCGTCAGCAGCTCGCCGAGCACGCGCAGGTCCGGGTTGTCCTTGGGCGGTAGCGCCGGCAGCGTCGCGACCTGCGTCACCAGCGTCACCAGGCTGAGCGCGCTGGCGGCGACGAAGGCGCTGCGCCAGCCCCAGACCTCACCCATCCAGGCGCCCAGCGGCGCGGCGCAGACGGTCGCCACCGAGACGCCGGCCAGGATCACCGACATCGCGCGGGCGAACAGGCGCTCGGGCACCAGCCGCATCGCCAGCGCCGCGGCCATCGACCAGAAGCCGCCCAGCGCCACGCCCAGGATCACCCGGGCGGCCAGCAGCACGCCCAGCGAGGACGCGGTCACCGCCAGCAGGTTGGACAGCACCAGCAGCAGCGTCAGCGCGACCATGACCGCGCGCCGGTCGAAACGCCGCGTCAGCAGCGGGATGGACGGCGCCGCGACGGCGCCCACCAGCGCCGTGGCCGTGACCGTCTGGCCGGCCGCGCCGGCGCTGATGCCGAGGTCGGCGGCCATCGCCGTCAGGAGGCTCGCGGGCAGGAACTCGGCGGTGACCAGGCCGAAGACGCCCAGCGTCAGCGAGGCGATGGCGCTCCAATGGGCGTGGCCGTCGTCGGGAAGGGCGGGTGAAGGGGCCGCCGCTGGAGAAACCGGCGAGCGGGCGTCGAGGCAGTCGGTGCAGTGGGAAGTCACGGCGGAAGACAGGTCAGTGGCAATGGCTTTCAGCTTACGGATAGCATCCCGGCGTTTCCATGACGGAAGAGCCGAAATGCTTGACGAATCCTCCAGCGTTGCCGCCGTCCGTGCCCCCCGTCATGCCCCGGTTCACGTTCCCGTGACCGGGCCGCTGCCGCCCACGCCGCTCAAGCCGGCCGACCTGCTGACGCAGATCCTGCTGGGCCTGCGACTGGAAGGCGTCGAGTACGGCCGCTGCCTGCTGCGCGCGCCCTGGGCCGTCGCCTTTCCGGCGCGGGCCGAGGCGCGTTTCCATTTCGTCGCGCGCGGCGGCTGCTGGCTGAAGACCGGCGGCAGCACCGAATGGGTGCGGCTCAATGCCGGTGACGCGGTGCTGCTGCCGCGCGGCAGCGCGCACGTGCTGGCGAGCGCGCCGGACCTGCCGACGGTGGAGATCGATTCGCTGTCGCGTCGCGCCGTCGCCGACGACATCTACCTGGTGGGCGCCGAGGCCGAGGCCGCCGCCAAGGCGATGCCGTCCGCCGAGCCGGTCGACGTGATGTTCTGCGGCGCGATGCGCTTCAACCTGGACCCGCTGCATCCGCTGCTGGCGATGATGCCGGACGCGATGCGCGCCAACGACCTGGCGCGCCGCGACCCGACCGTGCCCGCGCTGCTGGAGGCCATGGAGCGCGAGGTGGCGATGGACCGCATCGGCGCCTGCGGCATCCTGGCGCGCATGGCCGACGTGCTGGCCGCCAGCATCATCCGCGCCTGGGTCGAGTGCGCCTGCAACGACGCCAGCGGCTGGATCGCCGCGGTGCAGTGCCCCAGCATCGGCAAGGTCATCGCGGCCATCCATGCCGAGCCGGAGCGCGACTGGCGCGTGCCCGAGCTGGCCGGGCTGATGGGCGCCTCGCGCTCGCGCTTCGCCGAGGCCTTCACTCGCACCGTCGGCGAGAGCCCCGCCAAATACGTGGCCAAGGTCAAGATGTTCCAGGCGCGCCGCTGGATCGCACAGGAAGGGATGCGCGTGGCGGTGGCGGCCGACCGGCTCGGCTACGACTCGGAAGCCTCCTTCAGCCGCGCCTTCAAGCGCATCGTCGGGCAGCCGCCCGGCGCGCTGCGGCGCAGCGCGGCGAGCGCCGCGACCTGATCGCCGCGATGTGAGGCCCGCGTGAAGCGCGGCCTGCATTTTCAAGCGCGTTTTTCAAGCGGTTGCAAAGACGGCCGCTCCGCGTTTTTGCGGGTCATCTCCCCCTTGTTTGCGGGGGCCGGAAGGCCGATGGCGACGAGGGCAGGACCCATTCTTGCTATGGACCCCTGCGAACCCGGGATGGAGGCCTCCAGACCCCCTGGAATGAGGCAGTTCCGTCATGGTGCAGGGCTACACTCGCCGCTCGCGAGCGCCCGCTGGCCGCCCTCGACAGGCCTGCGGGACAGACACAACAAACAAGGTCGAAACATGCATGTGAAGCGGACTCGGGTCCACGGTATTCCAGCGCGACGCGCCGCTCCGGTCGGCGCGTTTTTCACCGCCGTTCTTGCCGCAATCCTGCTCACCGCCTGCGGCGGCGGCAGCGGCGCGAAGGCCTCGCAGACCGCGGCCAAGGTGAACAAGGAAGAGATCACCGTCCACCAGATCAACTTCGTGCTGCAGCGCCAGCCCAACATCAAGCCCGAGCAGGTGGACGCGGCGTCGCGCCAGATCCTGGAGCGCCTGATCGACCAGGAACTGGCGGTGCAGAAGGCCCAGGACCTCAAGCTCGATCGCGATCCGCGGGTGGTGCAACAGATCGAAACCGCCAAGCGGGAGATCATCGCCAGGGCCTATGCTGACCATCTGGGCGAGACGGCGGCCAAGCCGACCGACCAGGAAATCAAGCAGTACTACAACGACAAGCCGGCACTTTTTGCCGAGCGTCGTATCTACAACTTGCAGGAAATCAACATCGAGGCGAAGCCGGATCAATTCGAATCGATCCGCGCCAAGCTGCAGGGTGCCAAGACCCTCCCCGACTTCCTCGAAGCGCTCAAGGCCGACAACTTCAAGTTCGTCGGCTCGCAGATGGTGCGCTCGGCCGAGCAGATCCCGCTCAACAACCTCGACGCCATCGCGCGCCTGAAGGACGGCCAGTTCATCATGAACGGCCATCCCAACGGCCTCACCGTGCTGTTCCTCGCCGGCTCGCAGCGCCAGCCCGCGACCGAGGCGCAGGCACGCGCGTCGATCGAGATGTTCCTGCTGAACCAGCGCCGTGCCGAGCTGGTCGCCAAGGACATCAAGTCCATGCGCGACAACGCCAAGATCGAATACGTCGGCAAGTTCGCCGAGGCCGCGGCCTCCGCGCCCGCCGGCACCCCGCCCGCGGCGGCCCCAGCGCCCGCCGTGTCCGACAGCCCCACCGGCGCCAGCGGCCCGGTGGACAACAACGAACTCGCCAAGGGCCTCGGCATCAAATGATGAACACGCGTCGCTTCCCGATCCTCCCGCTCGTCTCGACGGCCATCTCGGCCGTGCTGGCGGTCTCGCTCGCCACCGGCGCCGTCGCCCAGACGCCCGCCCGTCCCGGCAACGCGCCGGCGCCGACCGGCCTGTCCACCGGCGCCGCCGCCGAATACCGCCTGGGATCGGGCGACGCGATCAAGATCAGCGTGTTCCAGAACCCGGACATGACGCTGGAGACGCGCGTGTCCGAGGCGGGCACGATCAGCTTCCCGCTGCTGGGCGTGGTGCGCATCGGCGGCCTGTCCGTCAGCGACGCCGAGAGCCGCATCGCCGAGGGCCTGCGCAAGGGCAACTTCGTCAAGCAGCCGCAGGTGACGATCCTGGTGCTCAAGGTCACCGGCAACCAGGCCAGCGTGCTGGGCCAGGTGAACCAGCCGGGGCGTTATCCGCTGGAAGTCGCCGACACCCGCCTGACCGACCTGCTGGCCAACGCGCGCGGCGTCTCGCCCGCGGGCGGCGACCTGCTGGTGCTGACCGGCCAGCGCGGCGGCAAGCCCTTCCGTCTCGAGGTCGACCTGCCGACGCTGTTCGGCCCCAACGGCCGCGAGCAGGACGTGGTGGTGCTCAACGGCGACGTGCTGTGGGTCGAGCGCTTCCCGATGATCTACATCTACGGCGAGGTCCAGAAGCCCGGCCAGATCCGCCTGGAGCGCGGCATGACGCTGCTGCAGGGCCTGGCCGCCGGCGGTGGCCTGACGCTGCGCGGCACCGACCGCGGCATCCGCGTGCACCGCAAGGATGCGTCGGGCAAGGTCCAGGAGATCAAGCCCGGCATGGACGAGCCGCTCAAGGACGGCGACGTGATCTTCGTCCGCGAGAGCCTGTTCTGACGCAGTAACCCCGGGCACCCGTCCCGGTGAAGGAGTGCATGGTGACGCCCAGCAAATTGATGTCGATCATCCTGGCCCGCTGGCAGCTGGTGCTGCTGGTGGTCGTGGTGACCACGCTGACGGCGCTCGGGGTGAGCCTCGTGCTGCCCAAGCGCTACCTGGCCAGCGCCTCGGTGGTCGTTGACGCCAAGCCCGACCCGGTGTCGGCCCTGATCTATCCCGGCATGGCCTCGCCGGCCTACATGAACACGCAGGTCGACGTGATCGCCAGCGATCGCGTCGCGCTGCGCGTCGTGCGCGACCTGCGCCTGACCGAGCTGCCCGAGTTGCGCGAGCAATGGCAGGCGCAGGGCGCCGAGGGCTCGATGGAGCAATGGGTCGCCACCTTCCTGCAGGCCAACATGGAGGTCAAGCCCTCCAAGGAAAGCAACGTGCTGACGGTCAACTACCGGTCGCCGTCGGCCCAGGTCGCCGCGCAGATGGCCAATGCCTTCGTCAAGGCCTACATCGCCACCACGCTGGACCTGCGCGTCGAACCCGCGCGGCAGTACGCCGGCTACTTCGACCAGCAGGCCAAGGCGGCGCTGGACCGGCTGGAGCAGGCGCGCACCAAGCTCTCCGCCTATGAACGCGAGCACGGCATCCTGGCCTCCGACGAGCGCCTGGACGTCGAGAACGCGCGCCTGAACGAGCTGTCCTCGCAGCTGGTGGCGCTGTCCTCGCTGGCGACCGAGTCGCGCAGCCGCTCCGGCCAGGCCGCGCGCGGCGGCGACCAGCTGCCCGACGTGCTGGCCAACCCGGTGGTGTCGCAGCTCAAGGCCGACGTCAGCCGTGCCGAGGCCAACCTGCAGCAGCTCAGCACGCGCTACGGCGACAACCATCCCCAGGTGATCGAGGCCAAGGCCTCGGTGGCCGACACCCGCGCCAAGCTCAACGCCGAAATCCGCCGCGTGACCGGCTCGGTGGCGGTGACCAGCACCATCAACAGCCAGCGCGAGGCCGAGACCCGCGCGCAGTTGGAGGCGCAGCGCGCCAAGGTCATCAAGCTGAAGGAAGCGCGCGACGAGGCCAGCGGCCTGATGCGCGAGGTCGAGAGCGCCCAGCGCGCCTACGAGAACATCACGACCCGGCTGACGCAGACCAGCCTGGAGAGCCAGTCGACGCAGAGCAACGTGAACCTGCTCGCCGAGGCGACGCCGCCGCTCAAGCCCGCCTCGCCGCGCGTGGCGCTGAACACGGCGCTGGCCTTCGTGGCCGGCCTGGTGCTGGCGATCGGCCTGGCGCTGCTGCTGGAACTGCGTGACCGCAAGGTGCGCGACGCCGACGACGTCATGGCCGTGCTGCCGCTGCCGATGCTGGGCGTGCTGCCCGCGCCCGGCAAGCGCGCGCAGGCGCTTCCGTCCGCCGAGCGGCGACTACTTGGCGCACCCGGCGCCGCGAGCCGAGGAGCCGCCTGATGTCGGACCTCAAGGAACCCATTCCCCTGGCGCAAAGCAAACCCGTGGACGGACCTCTGAACAAGCCTTCCGGCAGCGGCGCCGGCGTGCACGACCGCTCGATCGGCGCGATCATCGCCGAGACCCGCAACCTCAGCGCCGACCAGGTCGAGCGCGTGCTGCAGTACCAGCGCGAGCGCGGCATCCGCTTCGGCGAGGCCGCCGTGGCGCTGGGCTACGCGAACGCCGAGGACGTGCTGGAGGCGCTGTCCAAGCAGTTCCACTACCCCTACGCCCCGAACGAGCGCAAGACCCGCAGCCCGGAACTGGTGGCCCTGAACCAGCCGTTCTCGTCGCAGTCGGAAGTCTTCCGCGGCATCCGCAGCCAGATCACGATGCGGCTCTATCGCGAAGGCGAACCGCGCCGCGCGCTGGCGGTGATCAGCCCGGACACGCTGGACGGGAAGAGCTACTTCACCGCCAACCTGGCGGTGACGCTGGCGCAGCTGGGCGGCCGCACGCTGCTGGTGGACGCCGACCTGCGCCGGCCGCGGCAGCACGAGATCTTCGACGTCAGCAACCAGGCCGGGCTGTCCTCGATCCTGTCCGGGCGCAGCGAGCCGCGCGTGATCCAGCAGGTGGAGGGCATGAACAGCCTGTTCATCCTGCCGGTGGGGGCGGTCCCGCCCAACCCGGTGGAGCTGCTCGAGCGCCCTGCGTTCGGCATGCTGATGCGGGAGCTGGCGGGCAAGTTCGATTACGTCCTGGTGGACACGTCCGCGAGCCGGTACGGCGCGGACGCGGCCATCGTCGCGTCGCGCTGCGGCGCGGCACTGGTCCTGGCGCGCCAGAACCAGTCGCGGGTGAGCGCGCTGCAGGACCTCACCGACAGCCTGGACGGGGTGTCCACGACCCTCGTGGGCACCGTGATGAACCAGTACTGACACCGGGCCCCGGGCGAGACGGCACAGCGGCCGCCAGAGCCGCGAGCATCGACCACCGGCACGGCCGCGAGGCCACGCCGCCGCATGTCCGGAATCAGCAGCAGGGATCGCAGTGAACACCATGTCGCAGAACGTCCTCCCCGGCGCGCCGGGTCACCCGGGCGCGGCCTTCTGGGCCGCCAACCGGATCGCGCTGATCGCGCTGGCGATCGGCCTGGTCGCGCTCTACGTGCCGACGATCGTCGACTTCATGCGCGGCCCGTGGCGTGGCGACCGCAATTCCCACGGCCCGATCGTGCTGGCGCTGTCGGCCTGGTACTTCTATTTCCAGACCCGGCGCATGGCGCGCCAGGGCCAGTCCTTCCGTCCGCGGCCCGCGCCACTGGCCGGCTGGACGCTGATCGTGCTGGGGCTGCTGGGCTACGTGCTGGGCCGCTCGCAGTCGATCGCGCTGCTGGAGATGGGCTCGCTGATGCCGGTGCTGCTGGGCCTGGCGCTGCTGCTGCTCGGGCCGACGATCGCGCGCCGCTACGGCTTCGCGTTCTTCCTGCTGCTGTTCGCGGTGCCGCTGCCGGCGTCCATCGTCGACGTCATCACCCAGCCGATGAAGCTGGCCGCGTCCTGGGGCGCGGAGTACCTCATGTACGCGCTGGGCTACCCGATCGCCCGGGCCGGCGTGATCCTGCAGATCGGCCCGTACCAGCTGATGGTCGCGGATGCCTGCGCGGGCCTGAACTCGCTGTTCACGCTGGAGGCCCTGGGCCTGCTCTACATGAATGTCGTGCGTCATGAATCGGTGTTCCGCAACATCGCGCTGGCGCTGCTGATCGTGCCGATTTCCTACTGCTCCAACGTGATCCGCATCCTGATCCTGGCCTTGCTGACCTACCACCTGGGCGACGACGTCGGCCAGGGCTTCATGCACGAGTTCTCCGGCATGGCGCTGTTCCTGACGGCGCTGATGCTGATCGTGGGCGTGGACACCCTGCTGCGCGGCCTGTCGGCGCGCTGGGACCGCCTGAGCGGTCGGGAGGCGGCGCGATGAGCACGCCCCTGCATCCCCCCGTGCCGACGCCCCGGGGCGTGGCCCCCGGCATGCCCGACCCGGCCGACGCGCTGCCGCGCCTGTCGCGCCGCGCCTGCCTGGGCGGCGCCGCCCTGATGGGCGTGGCCGCGGTCGGCGCGTGGCTGGCCACGCCGCGGCTGCAGGCCGTGACCGGCGCGCCCAGCCTGGACGCCATCGTGCCCAAGGCCTTCGGCGACTGGCGCGTGATCGCCGATGCGACCACGCAGGTCGACGTGGCGCAGGGCGTGGAGACGGTGCTGGAGCAGCCCTACGACCAGACCGTGATGCGGACCTATGCCAACGGCCAGGGCGAGCAGGTGATGCTCGCGCTGGCCTGGGGCGAGCGCCAGCGCCAGGACGTCAAGGTGCACCGTCCCGAGGTCTGTTATCCGGCGCAGGGCTTCGCGCTGCGCCGGGTCGAGGCGGGCCCGCCGATCGCCACCGAGGGCCGCGCCAGGCCCGTGCCCACGACCGAGCTGCTGGCCGAGGCCCGTGGCGGTGGTTTCGAGGCGGTGCGCTACTGGATCCGCATCGGCGACAACTACGGGGGCGACGGGCTGGGCGCGCGCTGGTACATCCTCAACGAGGGGCTGGCCGGGCGCATTCCCGACGGCATCCTGGTGCGCGCGTCGCAGCGCCTGGCGCAGGCCTCGGCCGCCCCGGGCTCGCAGCGCCTGATGGCGCGTTTCCTGGCCGAGCTGGTCGCGGCGGTGCCGGCGCCCTCCCGCGGGATGCTGGTCCGATGAGCGCGACGAGCAGCCCGCTCAAGGGCACCCCGCGGCCGCAGGGCCTGAATCCCTACGGCAACGACCGCCCGTCGCGCTGGCCGGGCTGGCGCACCCTGTTCGCGGCGGCGGCGTTGGCCGCGGGCTGCGTGGTGATGGGGCTGGTCTGCGTCGTGATGGGCGACATGGTGGCGCAGAAGCCGGTGTTCTTCGTCGTGCTGCCGGTGGCGCTGATCGTCGCCTTCATGTTCGTGGCCAATCCGAAGGCGCTGCTGCTGACCATCCTGCTGCTGCGCGCGATCGCCAACCCGGTGCTGGAGGAGGCGCGCTTCGCCAGCTTCGGTGGGCTGGGCGGCCTGGTGAACCTGGCGGTGATCCTGCTGGCGGCGGTCTTCTGGATGCGCGAGCCGCGGCGCATCCCGCGCGTGGCGTGGATGGTGTGGCTGCCCTTCATCGCGATGCAGGCGGTGGGGCTGCTCTATTCGCCGGACAAGCTGCCCGAGCTGCGGACCTTCCTCGGCACGCTGAGCACGATGGCGATGTTCGTGGTGGCCTTCTACGTCGTGGACGACTGGAGCTCGTTCGACCGCATCCTGAAGCTGGTCATCTGGTCCTCGGTGCCGGTGGCGATCTACACGCTGATCGCGATCGCGCGCGGCGACGTGCACGTCACCAACGATCCCGCGGCCATGGGCCGCTACAAGGGCCCGTTCTCCCATCCCAACATCCTGGCCTTCTACCTGGTGCTGATGCAGGGCGTGCTGCTGTACCTGTGGAAGAACGCCCGCACGCTCGCCACCACCACCACCGCCACGCGGCTGGCCATGGCGGGCTACCTGCTGGTCCTGCTGGCGCTGCTGGCGGCGACCAAGACCCGCAGCGCCTGGATGGCCGCCGGCGCGATGTTCTTCCTGTACGGGCTGCTCTTCGAGCGCCGTTTCCTGCTCTATCTGATGCTGGTGCCGCTGCTGGCGCTGCTGGTGCCCGACATCCGGGACCGCGTGCTGGACATCGGCCAGGGCAACGTGGTGGTGCAGTACGCCAAGCTGAACTCCTTCACCTGGCGCCGCGTGCTCTGGGCCGATGCCGTCAGCTGGATGGCGCCGGCCCGCTACCTGTTCGGCTACGGCTCGGGCGGCTTCTTCTTCAACTCGCCGACCTTCTTCAGCCTGAGCGGCGGCATGACCACCGGCGCGCACAGCGTGGCGGTGCAGATGCTGTTCGACGTCGGCGTCGTGGGGCTGGCCACCTACTACTGGAAGTACCTGCGCGCGGCGCAGATCTTCTGGCGCTTCCGCCGCGACGATGCCTTGCTGTCGGCGATGTTCATCGCGCTGCTCATCGGCTACGTGGTGGTCTCGCTGTCGGACAACATGCTGAGCTACCTCGTCTTCAACTGGTTCTTCTGGTTCGTGATGGGCGCGGGCTGCGCCATCGTCTGCCGCGTCCGGCCCGATGTCGGGCATCGGGCGCCGCGGACACTGGGCCGGCGCGCGCGTCCCTGGTCGGTGAGGCCGGCATGAGCGCCGGCGGCACCCGGTCCGCGGTCCTGGACGGCGTGCGCGGGCTGAGCATCGCGACCGTGCTGGTCGCCCACTGGCTGCCGCTCAACGCGTTGCGGCCCCGGCTCAACGAATCGGTCGGCATGCTGGGCATGGCGCTGTTCTTCGTGCTATCCGGCTACTTCATCGGCAAGCAGGTGCTGGTGCACGTGCACCCGCTGGAGTTCGTCGCCAAGCGGCTGCTGCGCATCCTGCCGCTGGCCTGGCTGGTGGCGGTGGTGGTCGCGGCGATCTGGCACTTCGAGCCCTCGACGCTGGCCGCGCACCTGCTGTTCTACGCCAACCTCAGCGACGCCGGCATGCGGGTGCCGCTGGACCATTACTGGAGCCTGTGCGTGGAACTGCAGTTCTATGCGCTGGCCACCGCGCTGCTGCTGTTCCGTCCCGGCGTGGCGCGGGTGCTGGTCCCGGCGCTGCTGGTGGCGGTGACCGGTTACCGCGTGTACATGAGCGGCTACAGCGGCAGCATCACCTGGTACCGCATCGACGACATCCTGGCGGGCTTCGTGCTGGCGATCCTGCTGCACTCGCCGAGCCGGCGCGAGGCGATCGGCTTCTTCGAACGTCCCGTCGTGCTGTGGGGCGCGGCGGCGCTGCTGTGCCTGGCCTGCTACAACGTCGACGGCAACGTCGCGTCCTTCCTGCGGCCCTATGCCGTGCTGTGCCTGACCGGCGCCTTGCTGTGCCAGCCGCGATCGGCGGCGGCGGCCTTCCTGTCCCGCCCGTTCTGGACCTACCTCGCGACGGTGTCCTTCGCGGTGTACGTGCTGCACGTGCCGCTGGAGCACACCTGGCTGGGCAGTGGCGATGTCACCGAAAAGTACCTCAAGCGACCGCTGCTGCTGGCGGCGGTCTTCCTGCTCGCGCACCTGTCGACGTTTTACTTCGAGCGACACTTTATTGCGATGGGCCACCGGCTGAGGATGTCCAATGACGCGGTTCGTAGTGTTTAAGGGTGGACGGATGACGTCGATGCTCACAATCCGTTCCGCCCGCTGGCTGCTGTCGGGCGTGTTCGCCGGACTGGCGGCGGCGATGGGCGCGGGCGCGTGGGCGACGCCGCAGGCCACCGACAAGGCCGATGCCGCCGATCCCCAGGCCCGCGCGGTGCGTCACCTGCGCTTCGGCACCGCCGACCGGCCCTTCGCGGCGGACTCGCCCTGGAACGCGCGCCCGATCGGCGTGACGCTGGGCAGCTTCGAGATCCCGAAGGCGAAGAACTTCCCCACGATGGAAGACGGCAAGTGGTCGACCGGCGTGTTCGTGGCCGCGTCCGACGATCCGCCGGTCACCGTGCTGCCGCTGCCGGGTCGCAAGGGCATCTGGGATCCGGACGCCGAGGCGATGCGCGAGCAGATCACCATCCCGCGCTGGCCCGCCGGCGTCGTGCCCGCGAGCGCGGCCGACGGCCATGGCGACATCGTCGACCCGGTGGACCGCGTGATCCATTCCTTCAACGTGCTGCGATTCATCGACGGCCAGTGGCGCGCCGACCAGTACGCGTGGACGCGCCTGGACGGTCGCGGCTGGGGCGAGCCCGGTCACTACTTCCAGGGCGCCCGCGCCGCGGCGGTGCCGACGATGGGCGGCCTGGTGCGCGCGAAGGAGATCGACGACGGCGACGAGCTCTTCCGGCACGCGCTGGCGATGTCGCTGACGCACACCGGGCTGTCGGCCGATCCCGCCTACATCTTCCCGGCCACCTCGGCCGACACCGGCGCCAGGTCCAACACCGGCCAGATCCCGCAGGGCGCGCTGATGATGCTGCCGCCGGACTTCGACGTCAGCCCCATCGAGGACCCGCTGCTGCGCAAGGTCGCGCGCACGCTGAAGGTCTACGGCGCCTACGTCGTCGATCGCAACGTCGAGACGCCGTTCGTGATCTACGTCGAGATGGGGGCCAACAAGTCGCCGATGAAGCGCGGCTGGCATCCCGCGTTCGCGGCCCAGCTCGACCGGGTGCGCGCGGCGCTGCGCCAGGTCACGGCCGTGGAGCGCTGGGTCGACGGCAATGGCCGGCCGATGTCGATGGAGACGCCGCAGAACCAGATGTCGCTGCGCGGGCCGTGGCGCCGCGGCGGCGCGGAAGCCACCGCGATGAAGGCAGCGGTCGCGGGTGCGGGCGCCGATCGGCCGCCGGGCGTCTTCGACACCCGTCGCCAGGCGGTCGTGTTCCCGCCCGGCGAAGGCATCGCCGTGCAGGTGAACGACAGTGGCCGCAGCCTGCAGCCGGTCACCTGGGCCAAGCCCGAGGCCGGCCGGCGCTACCGGCTGACCGTGACCGCGACCGGCGACGCGAAGCTGCAATTGCAGCTGCTCGACGCGGACCGGCGCACGACGCTCTTCGACAGCGGCGAGCTCGCCGACGGTGCGAGCAAGACCTTCGAATGGCCGCAAGGGCAGGGCGCCGTCCGGCTGACCGTGCGCAGCGGACCCGGACCGGGCGAGTCGTCGGTGGGCGGCGCGCTGGTGCCGGTCGAGGCCTCGGCCGCCCGCCGTGGGCCGGCCCGGTCCGACGGCGAGAGGAGCAGGCGATGACGCTGCGCGCGCACCGCGACCCGGACTGGGCCGCCGATGTCGCCCGCTGGGGCCTGGGCCGCATGCCGCTGCGCGAGCAGTCGATGTGGGCGCTGTGGGTCTACCGCTACGGACGTCGCGTCGATGCGGCGCCGCCCGGCTTCGCGCAGGGCCTGCACCGCCGGCTGCATCTGCTGCTGCACACCGTCGTGGAGACGCTGACCGGCATCAGCCTGCCCAAGCAGACGCGCATCGGGCCGGGGCTCCGGATCTGGCATTTCGGCGGCATCTTCGTGAACCCGGGCACCGTCATCGGTGCCGGCTGCACGCTGCGCCAGGGCGTGACCCTGGGCAACCGCGTCGACGGCGGCCCCTGCCCGGTGCTGGAGGACGGCGTGGAGCTGGGCGCCTACGCGCAGGTGCTCGGCGGCGTGCGACTGGGCGCCGGTTGCAAGGTCGGCGCGATGAGCGTCGTGCTGCAGGATGTGCCGCCGGGTGCGACCGCGGTCGGCAATCCGGCCCGCATCCTGCATCGGGGCGAGGCGCTGCGCGCCAGGAACGATGCTTGCCCTGGCGCCGGACCTGTCGGCGTCGACGCCGGCCAAGAGCAAAACAAGCATCCGGCTCCGCAGGAGCAGGAGCCAGGGAGTGTGACCCTTTGAAGATCGCCTACCTCGTCAATCACTATCCGAAGGTCAGCCACACGTTCATCCGCCGGGAGATCCTCGCGCTTGAAAAGCAGGGCCAGGACGTCCTGCGCGTGGCCGTGCGCGGCTGGGACGATCCCGCGCCCGACGCCCAGGACCAGGCCGAGAAGGCGCGCACCCATTACCTGCTGCGCGGCGGCGCGGCGGCGCTGGGCACCGCGCTCGTGCGCGAGGCACTGCGCGCGCCCGGGCGTTTCCTCGGCGCGCTCGGACTGGCGCTGCGCATGGGCCGTCGCGCCGATCGCCCCTGGCCGCTGCACCTGGTCTACCTGGCCGAGGCCTGCGTCGCGCTGCGCCTGATGCGCGATGCCGGCGTCACGCATGTGCATGCGCATTTCGGCACCAACTCGACCGAGGTCGCGATGCTGCTGCATGCGCTTGGCGGTCCGGGCTACAGCTTCACCGTCCATGGTCCCGAGGAATTCGACAAACCCGAATTCCTGCACCTGGGCGAGAAGATCCGCCGCGCGCGTTTCGTCGTTGCCATCACCTCCTTCTGCCGCAGCCAGCTGTTCCGGTGGGTGGAGCGCGCGCACTGGGCCAAGGTGCAGGTCGTGCATTGCGGCCTGGAGCCTGGCTTCCACGCCGGTGCGGACGCGCCGCCCAGCGGTCGCCGGCTGGTCGCCGTGGGACGCCTTGCCGAGCAGAAGGGCCACCTGCTCCTGATCGAGGCCGCCGCGTTGCTGGCGCGCGAGCGCCCCGACTTCGAGCTGGTGCTGGCCGGCGACGGCGAGTTGCGCGCGGCCATCGAGGCCCGCATCGCCGAGCTGGGCCTGCAGCGCGTGGTGCGCATCACCGGCTGGATCGGCAGCGACCAGGTCCGCGCCGAGCTGATGGCCGCGCGCGCGCTGGTGCTGGCGAGCTTCGCCGAGGGCCTGCCCGTCGTGGCGATGGAGGCGATGGCGCTGGGCCGTCCGGTCGTGAGCACGTCCATCGCCGGCATCCCCGAGTTGATCGTGCCGGGCACGCATGGCTGGCTGGTGCCCGCGGGCGACGCGCCGGCGCTGGCCGAGGCGATGCGCGAGTGCCTGGACTGCGACGACGCACGCCTGCGCCAGATGGCCGAGGCCGCGCGCACCCGCGTGCTCGCCCGCCACGACGTGGACACCGAGGCCTCGCGCCTGCTCCGTCTCTTCAGCGAGTACGCCCATGCTTGACACCGTCCTGGCCGTCGTCAACGGGCTGCTGCTGGCCGGCACCGCGCTGCTGGTGCTGCCCGCGCTGCTGCTGCTGGTGCAGATCGTGCTGGCATTGCGGCAGCCGCCGCCCTTGCCCGCGCAGCCGCGGCCCGCGCGCATCGCGGTGCTGATTCCCGCCCACAACGAGGGCCACGGCGTGCGCGCGACCATCATGCAGACGCTGTCGCAACTGGGGCCCGACGACCGCGTGCTGGTGGTGGCGGACAACTGCAACGACGACACCGCCGCGCAGGCGCGGCTGGTGGGCGCCGAGGTCGTCGAGCGCCACGATGCGGAGCGCCGCGGCAAGGGCTACGCGCTGGACTTCGGCGTGCGACACCTGGAGATGCTGGCGCAGCACGAGGGCCATTCGCCGGACGTCGTCCTGGTGCTGGATGCGGATTGCGTGCTGTCGCCGGGGTTGATTCCGCGCGTGGCCGGCCTGGCGCAGGCGCATGGCCGGCCGGTGCAGGCGAGCTACCTGATGTACGCCCCCACGCCCGGCCTGAAGGCGCGCGTGGCGGAATTCGCGATGCGGGTGAAGAACCTGGCACGCTCGCGCGGCATGTTCCGGCTGGGACTGCCCTGCCAGCTGCTGGGCACGGGCATGGCATTTCCCTGGGCGGTGGCGCTGCGCGCGCCGCTGGCCAGCGGCCATCTGGCCGAGGACATGCAGCTGGGCGTGCGGCTGGCCCGCGACGGCACGCCGCCGCTGTTCTGCGAGGACGTGCTGGTGACCAGCGTCTTCGCCGCCAGCCAGGAAGGCGAGCGCAGCCAGCGCACGCGCTGGGAGCACGGCCACCTGTCGTTGCTGGTGGGCGAGGGCCCCAAGCTGCTGTGGGAGGCGCTGCGGCGCGGCCGCCTCGCGCAGGCGATGCTGGTGATGGACATGCTGGTGCCGCCGCTGGCCTTGCTGGCCGGGCTGCTGGTCGTGGCCACGCTGGCGCAGGCGATCTGGGCGCTGCTGACCGGCTGGGTGGCGGGGCTGGTCCTCGCGCTGCTGGGCGTGGCGGCGCTGCTGGTCGCGATCGTCGCGGCACGCCATCGCTTCGCCGCCGAGCTGATCGGACTGGGCGAGCTGCTGAAGGCGCCGGTCTACGTGCTGGCCAAGCTGCCCATCTACCTGAGCTTCGTCGTGCGCCGCCAGACCGAATGGGTGCGCACCAAGCGCGATCACTGAGACGCGGCCCCGCACCATGACGGATCTCCACAGTTCCACCTCCCGCGCCGCCACCCCGGTCGGTCCGACCTGGATCGACCGCTGGCGCGCGATCCTGGGTGCGCTCACGGTCGTGACGGATGAACGCGGCGTCGAGGACGAGCTGCTGCGGGCCATGACCGCCGGCGGCCCGGGCGGTGTCGACCGCCCGCGCGTGGTCGCCTTCGTCAACGCGCATGCGATGAACTCGGCGGTGACCGACGCCGGTTTCGCCGATGCCGTGGCGCAGGCCGACTGGGTGCTGCGCGACGGCTCGGGCATGCGCATGCTGATGGACCGGCTGGGCCGCGCGCCCGGCTTGAACCTCAACGGCACCGACCTGATCCCGCGCATCGTCGCGCGTCACGCCGGCCGGCGCATCCTGGTGCTGGGCACGCGCGATCCGCAGCTGTCCGTGGCGGCCGCGCGGATCCGCGACGAGCTCGCGCCCGGCGCCGTGGTCGAGGCACTGGACGGGTTCCAGGCGCCGGAGGCCTACCTCGCGCTGGCCCGCGCCTTCGCACCCGACCTGGTCGTGCTGGGCATGGGCATGCCCAAGCAGGAGCAGGTCGCGCAGCAGCTCCGCCGCGCGCTGGCGCACCCCTGCGTGATCGTGTGCGGCGGCGCCATCCTCGACTTCCTGGGCGGTGGCGCGACGCGCGCGCCGGCCTGGATGCGTCGCCTGGGCATCGAGTGGTTGTACCGCCTGGCGCGCGAGCCTCGCCGGCTGTTCAAGCGCTACGTGCTCGGCAATCCCCTGTTCCTGGCGCGCGCGCGGCGGTATGCCGCGGCGACCGCCGTCCCGCGTTCGTCAGCCTGAAATGCCAGCGCCGCCCCTCGCCCGTTCCGGAGGTACCACCATGATGTCCCCGCCTGATCCACGGCCTCAGCCGATCGAGCATGCCAATCCCCGGCAGCAGCACGTCATCGCGATCGACCTGGTGCGCTTCGTCGCCGCGGTGCTGGTGCTGTTCTCGCACCTGGCCTTCAGCATCGCGGAGCGTCCCGACAGCAAGCCGGCGGAACTCAGCGGTCACACCATGCCGGCGTCCATCCTGCCGGGGCTGTCGTTCTACGGCTGGATCGGGGTGCAGGTGTTCTTCGTGATCTCGGGCATTGTCATCGCCTACTCGGCGCGTGGCGCCACGCCCTATGCCTTCCTGCGCAGCCGCGTGGTGCGTCTGGTGCCTGCAGCCTGGGTGTGCTCCACGCTGACATTGGCGGTGCTGGCCTGGCATTTCAGCGGCTTCACCACCGAGCTGATGCGCGGCTACCGCCACAGCATGCTGTTCCTGCCGTGGTATCCGTGGATCGACAACGTCTTCTGGACACTGGGCGTGGAGATCGTCTTCTACACCGCGGTGGGCGTGCTCATCTGGCGTGGCAAGGAGCGCGCGATCGGCATGCTGGCCGTCGTCCTCGCATGGGTCTGTCTCGGCTACTGGGCAGCCTTCAGCCTCGGCCAAAGCGGCGCAGTGCCGGTGCTGGCGGTGCTCTACAAGGGGCTGCCCTACCTGGTCGACCGCCTCCTGGAACTGCTGCTGGTCAAGCACGGCGCCTTCTTCGCCGCCGGCATCTTCGTCTGGGCGGTGCTGATCGACCGTCAGAAGCGCCCCTCGTGGGCCACGCTCGCCGCGATCGCCGCGGCCTGCCTGGTGCAGATCTTCTGGACGACCGTGGACAACAACGACGGGCGAGACAACCCCTGGTGGCCCGCGGTGGCGATCTGGGTGGGAAGCCTGGCCGTGATCTTGCTTGGCATCCGGCACAACCTGGCCTGGCGATCGAGCCAGTCGCTGGTGAGCGTGCTGCGCGTGCTGGGCCTGATGACCTACCCGCTGTACCTGCTTCATCAAAACATCGGATCCGTCGCCGTGGGCGTGCTGCGCCGCGCGGGCATCGATCCGGTGACGTCGCTGCTGGCGGCAAGCGCGGCGGTGCTGCTGCTGAGCTGGCTGGTGGTGACCTATGCCGAGCCGGTGGTCAAGCGCTGGGTGGGGGGCGTGATGGACCTGGTCCGCCTGCGCCTGACGGGGGCGCGGGCGGCGGCGGCGCCCCGCTCCAAGGGTTGATTCGAGGAGGGGTACTGGGTTCATGGACATCGATCTGCTGATCTCGAAGATTCACCGCAAGCTGGTCTACAAGCTCGCGCCGCGGCTGGTGCCGGGGCAGGTGCGCGCGCTGCAGCGGCTCAACGAGACCGCCACCGAGCCGGTCGTCGCGCCGGGCGGCCCGGTCGTGTCGCTGACCACCTACGGCCCGCGCATCGACACCGTCCACCTGACGATCGAGAGCATCGGCCGCGGCCGGCTCAAGCCCTCGCGGCTGATCCTGTGGCTGGACGACGCGGCGCGCTTCAAGGACCTGCCGGAGGGACTGCGACGGCTGAAGGCGCGCGGGCTGGAGGTGCACCTCACCGACAACCTCGGTCCGCACACGAAGTACTACCCCTACGTGGCCTCGCAGGCGCATCACGAAGTGCCGCTGGTCACCGCCGACGACGACATCGTCTATCCGCGCTGGTGGCTGCGTCGCCTGTGGGAGGCCTACCGCGCCGCGCCGGACCAGATCAGCTGCTACCGCGCCCACGTGGTGGCGCTGCAGGACCCGGACGGGACCGCCATCCGCCCATACCGGGAATGGCCGCCGTGCGGCAGCCGGGAGCCGCGCTGGCGCCATTTCGCCACCGGCGTGTCGGGGGTGATCTATCCGCCGCAGTTCCTGGACTTCATGCACGCGCAGGGCGATGCGTTCAAGGCCTGCTGCCCCAAGGCGGACGACATCTGGCTGCACGCGATGGCGCTGCGCGCGGGACTGCGGGTGCGCCAGCTCGGCCGGCTGCCGCGCTACTTCGAGGGGCTGCCCGGCACGCACGACCAGGGGCTGGTGCACTTCAACAGCTTCAACGGCGGCAACGACCGCCAGGTCGCCGCGACCTATGTCGCCGACGACCTGCGCAAGATGGCGCAGGAGCCGGCCTGAGCCGGCCCGCGTCCAGAGATCCGGAACGCGCGCGTGTCCATCCTGCACAACATCAAATGGGCGGCCTTCTCGCAGCTGGCCCGCATCGGCTCGCAGATCGCCAGCGTGACGCTGCTGGCGCGGCTGCTGTCGCCGTCGGACTACGGGCTGCTGGCGATCGCGGCGATCTTCACCAACTTCGCGATGCTGTTCCGCGACTTCGGCACCGGCTCGGCGCTGATCCAGCGCCAGACGCTGACCGAGGGCCTCAAGGCCTCGGTGTTCTGGCTCAACATGGCGCTGGGCGGCCTGATCTGCCTGACCCTGATGGCGGCGTCGCCCGCCGTGGCGCATTTCTACGACGCCCCGACGCTGGTGCCGGTGCTGTGCCTGATGGCGCTGTCCTTCCCGGTGGCGTGCAGCAGCATCGTCCACCAGTCGCTGCTGGAGCGGGCGTCGCAGTTCAAGCGCATCGCCGCGGTGGAGAGCGTCGCCGTGGTGCTGGCGCTGCTGGCCGCGGTCGGCGCCGCGCTGGCCGGCTGGGGCGTGTACGCGCTGGTGGCGCAGACCCTGGTGGCCGCGACGGTGCAGGGCGCGATGCTGTGGGCGATGTCGGACTGGCGGCCCGCGCCGCGGCCGCGCTGGGACGGGCTGCGGGAGATCTCGGGCTACAGCGGCAACGTGTCCGCGTTCCAGTTCGTCAACTACTTCGCCCGCAACGCCGACAGCTTCATCATCGGCAAGGTGCTGGGCTCGGCGGTGCTGGGCCTGTACAGCGTGGCCTACCGGCTGATGCTGTTCCCGGTGCAGAACATCAGCCACGTGGTGGCCCGCGCGGTGTTCCCGCTGCTGACGCAGGCGCACCAGCAGGGCGGTCGCGCGCAGATGGCCGAGGTGTACCTGCGCTCGCTGGGCGTGATCACCTTCGGCACCGCGCCGGTGATGGCCGCGCTCTGGTTCTTCCGCGAGCCGACGGTGGCCGTGGTCTTCGGCGCGAAGTGGGCGGGCGCCGAGGTGCTGCTCGCGTGGCTGGCGCCCACCGGCTTCATCCAGTCGGTGCTGAGCACCTCGGGCAGCGCCTTCCTGGCCACCGGCCAGGCCGGGCTGATGCTGCGCTATGGCGTGATCGGCTCGGTGCTGCAGGTCGCGTCCTTCGCCGCGGGCATCCATTTCGGCGTGGTGGGGCTGACGCAGGCCTACCTGATCGCCACCGTGCTCAACCTGCTGCTGACGATGGCCGCGGTGCTGCGCCTGCTCGAGACCGGCCCGGCGCCGCTGCTGCGCGCGATCGGCTACCAGGTGCTCGCGGCGCTGGCCGCCGGCGTGCTGGTCTGGGGCGGCGACCGCTGGATCTTCGGCCACGCGGCGGCCTTGGGCCGGACCGGCCTGTGGCGCCTGGCCGCGCAGTACGCGCTCTTCGCCGCCTGCTACCTCGGCCTGATGGCCGTCCTCGCGCCGCAGAAGATGGCCTCGGTCAAGGCCATGTTCCGCGGCAAGCTGTCCCGTGCATCCTGAGGCGTCCCCGATGACTTCCCCTGTTCCCGCCACTGCCGATCCGCTCGACGAATCCCGGGCCACCGCCTCGGCCGCCGATGGCGCCATCCTGATGGTGTGCTTCACCTTCCCGCCCGAATTCGGTGGCGCGATCGTGCAGGCGCTGCGCCTGGGCGCCGAACTCCAGACGCGCGGCTGCGAGGTCGCCTTCCTGGCCGACAACGGCGACGGCGCCGATGCCGACCTGCGGCACGAGTCCTTCGACCTCTACCGGCGGCGCACCTTCACCGCGGCGCGCTCCAACCTGCGCAAGCTGATCTGGACGCTGCGCATCGTGCTGTTCGCGCTGGCGCACCCCAAGTTCCGCGTCTTCCATTTCCACTCGGTGCAGGGGCCCGAACTGCTGGCCATGCCGGTGCTGAAGTGGCTGGGTCGCAAGACCATCGTCAAGCTGACGCTGGCCGAGTCCGACGACCCCGCCACGCTGACGCGGCGCCGGCTGATGGGCAAGCTGTACCGCGCCTGCCTGGGCTCGGTGCACCGCTACATCGCGATCTCGCCCAGCCTCAAGCGCATGGCCTGCAGCGTGGGCGTGGCGCCCGAGCGGGTGCTGCTGGTGGCCAACGGCGTGGAGACCGCGCGCTATTACCTGCCCATGCCCGACGAGATCGCGCGCGCGCGCGCCGCGCTGGACATTCCCGAGGGCGTGCCGGTGATGGCGAGCATCGGCGCGGTCGAGCACCGCAAGGGCTACGACCTGCTGATCGCCGCCTTCGAGACCATCCGGCGCGAGCGGCCCGACGCGGTCCTGCTGATCATCGGGCCGGGCAACGAGGACACCAACCCCTTCCACGTCCAGCTGCAGCAGTACATGGCCGAGCGCGGCATCGGCGGCGTGCGTTTCCTGGGGCGGCGCGAGGACATCCACGAGATCCTGCGCGCGGTCGACCTGTTCGCGTTCTGCTCGCGCCAGGAGGGCTTCGGCACGGCCATCGTCGAGGCGATGTGCGCGGGGCTGGCCGTGGCGGTGATGGACATCCCGGAGATCACCGGCTGGATCGTCGGCGAGCGGCCGGACGCGGTGAACACGCCGTCGCGCGATCCGCAGGAGTTCGCGCGGCTGTGCCTGCAGCTGCTGGCGCAGCGCACGCCGGCCTCGTCGGCCGCCCTGGCGGAGAGCGCCGCGCGCGACTTCGGCATGGCCGCCATCGGCAACACCTACGAGGCCCTGTATGCGGAACTGCGCGGGCACTGAAACGATCAACACGGAGCACCCTCGATGAGCGCGGTCACCTTCCGCATCCAGCCCACCGGCAACCTGGGCAACCAGATGATGCAGCTGATGCTCGGGCATTCGCTGCGCTCGCGGATTCCGGAGCTCGACATCGTCGGCTACGACATGCCGCTGTGGTCGCTCAAGGGCGGCGAGGAACCGGCGCCGCGCGCCAAGCCGGTGGAATTGCGCGGCCACCTGATCGACATCGACGGCGTGGCCTCGCTGGTCAAGGCCGGCGTGCTGCGCGACATGAAGCTGGTGGGCATCGGCTCGCGCATGGCCAACTACCTGCCGCCCTCGGCCTACCAGGCGCTGTTCCCGGCGGGCCGGGCCGAGGTCGAGCGCCACGGCGACGACGAGTTGCTCATCAGCGTGCGGGGCGCCGAGATCCTCGGCCAGTGCCACCCGGACTACGGCCCGGTGCCGCCGGCCTATTACCGGCAACTGGCCCGCGAGACCGGCCTGCGTCCGGTGCTGTTCGGCCAGATCGAGGACGACTGGTACTCGCGCCTGCTGATGGAGGCGATGCCCGATGCGCGCGTCGTGCGCAGCCAGGGCGTGCTGGCGGACTTCGAGCGCCTGCGCAGCGCGCGGCACGTCGTCACCAGCGTGAGTTCCTTCGCCTGGCTGGCGACCTGGCTGTCGGACGCGCAGACCATCCACGTGCCGGTGCTGGGCCTGCTCAACCCGGCGCAGCGGCCCGATGTCGACCTGCTGCCGCTGTACGACCCGCGCTATCGCTTCTACCGCTTCCCGGTGCGGCTGTGGAATGGGCAGCAGGAGGACGTCGACGGCCTGAGCCGCGAGGCGCATTACCCGCTGATGACGCGCGACGAGGTCGCCGCGCTGCTGCGCCAGGCGGCCTCGCGCACCCGCGCCGAGCGCCTGGAGGTGGCGGCCAAGACGATGGTCAAGGGCCTGCTGGGACGGTTGCGCGGATGACACCCCCCATGAGCAAGGGACCGGCGTCCGCCCGGCGTGATCCGTCATGGAGAATGGCCGGCATTGCGTTCATCGATTCGCGGGAGTGCGCTTGAAGATCCTCGTCACCGGCGCCGCCGGCTTCATCGGCATGCATGTCAGCCAGATCCTGCTGGCGCGGGGCGACCAGGTGGTCGGCCTGGACAACCTCAACGACTACTACGATCCGCGGCTCAAGCACGACCGGCTGGCGCGCCTGAACGGCCGGCCCGGCTTCGAGTTCGTGCACATGGACGTGGCGGACCGTCAGGGCATCGCCGACCTCTTCGCCAAGCACCGCTTCGATCGCGTCGTGCACCTGGCGGCGCAGGCCGGCGTGCGTTATTCGCTGGTGAACCCGCATGCCTACATCGACGCCAACATCGTCGGCTTCACCAACATCCTCGAGGGCTGCCGCCACACCGGTGTGCAGCACCTGGCCTACGCGTCGAGCTCCAGCGTCTATGGCGGCAACACGCTGATGCCCTTCAGCGAGCACCACGGCGTGGACCACCCGGTCAGCCTGTATGCCGCGACCAAGAAGGCCAACGAGCTGATGGCGCACACCTACAGCCATCTGTTCAAGCTGCCCACGACGGGGCTGCGCTTCTTCACCGTGTACGGCCCCTGGGGCCGGCCCGACATGGCGCTGTTCCTGTTCACCAAGGCCATCCTCGCGAACGAGCCGATCAAGGTCTTCAACCACGGGAAGATGATCCGCGACTTCACCTACATCGACGACATCGCCGAAGGCGTGGTGCGGGTGCTCGACCGCAGCGCCACGCCCGACCCGGCCTACGACCCGGTGAAGGCGGACCCGGCGCGCTCCAACGCGCCGTACCGCGTGTTCAACATCGGCAACCACGCGCCGATCCCGCTGATGGACTTCATCGCGGCGATCGAGCAGGCGGTGGGCCGCGAGGCGATCAAGGAGTTCCTGCCGCTGCAGGATGGCGACGTCCCGGCCACCCACGCGGACGTCGAGGAACTGGCCGAATGGACCGGTTTCCGCCCGGCGATGCCGGTGCCCGAGGGCATCCGGCGTTTCGTCGCCTGGTACCGCGACTACTTCAAGCAATGAGATCCCAGGCGGACCGGCGAACCGGTCCGTCCCCGTTGATTCAATCAGGAGTACTGGAATGAAAGTCACGACGATCGGCACCGGCTACGTGGGCCTGGTCACCGGCGCCTGCCTGGCCGAGATGGGCAACCACGTGGTCTGCCTGGATGTGAATGCCGAGAAGATCCGCATCCTCAACGAGGGCGGCATTCCCATCCACGAGCCGGGCCTGGACGCGGTGGTCAAGCGCAACGTCGAGGCCGGCCGGCTGCAGTTCACCACCAACGTCGACGCGGCGGTCAACCACGGCACCATCCTGTTCATCGCGGTGGGCACGCCCCCGGGCGAGGACGGCTCGGCCGACCTGCAGTACGTGCTCGCCGCGGCGCGCTCGATCGGCCAGCGCATGACCGACTACAAGGTGGTCGTGGACAAGAGCACCGTGCCGGTGGGCACCGCGGACAAGGTCCGCGCCGCCATCGCCGAGGAACTGGCCCGGCGCGATGCGACCGTCGGTTTCGCGGTGGTGTCCAACCCCGAGTTCCTGAAGGAAGGCGCGGCGATCGAGGACTTCATGAAGCCTGACCGCATCGTCGTGGGTTCCGACGACGAGCAGGCCACGCTGATGATGCGCGCGCTCTACGCGCCGTTCACCCGCAGCCATGACCGGCTCTTCGTGATGGACGTGCGCAGCGCCGAGTTCACCAAGTACGCCGCCAACGCGATGCTGGCCACGCGCATCAGCTTCATGAACGAGCTGGCGCTGCTGGCGGAGAAGGTCGGCGCGGACATCGAGCTGGTGCGTCGCGGCATCGGCTCGGACCCGCGCATCGGCTACCAGTTCCTGTACGCGGGCGCCGGTTATGGCGGTTCGTGTTTCCCCAAGGACGTCAAGGCGCTGGTGCGCACCGGCCGCGAGTACGACCAGGAACTGAAGGTGCTGAACGCCGTCGAGGAAGCCAACGACCGGCAGAAGCTGGTGCTGGTGGACAAGATCGTGGCGCGATTCGGCCAGGACCTGGCGGGCAAGCGCTTCGCCCTGTGGGGCCTGGCGTTCAAGCCCAACACCGACGACATGCGCGAGGCGCCGTCGCTGGTGATCATCGAGGAGCTGGTCAAGCGCGGCGCGGCCATCGCGGCCTACGACCCGGTGGCGATGAGCGAGGCCAGCAAGCTGCTCGCGCAGGTGCAGGGCGTGAGCTTCTGCGAACGCGCGGAGCACGCGCTGGCGGATTCCGACGCGCTGGTGATCGTGACCGAGTGGAAGGAGTTCCGCACGCCGGACTTCGACCGCATCAAGTCCGAGCTCAAGCAGCCGGTGGTCTTCGACGGTCGCAACCTGTACGAACCGGCGCTGATGTCGACGTTGGGCATCGAGCACCACGCGATCGGCCGCGGCAAGCGCAAGTCGGATTGAGGCGTCGGCGCCGGGGCCTGCGTCCTCGCAACGACAACGCCGCGTCCCGCAAGGGACGCGGCGTTGTCCTTTCAGCCCCTGCGCGTCAGGACGCGCAGACGCTGCCCGTGGCCCCGCTGGCGCGGACCAGCGTCGGGCGCAGCGTCGATTCCACGTTGGCGGTGCCGCTGCGGCCCCAGGTCGTGACCTTGAAGCTGGTGCCCGCCGGCCAGGTGAAGTTGAGCACCGCGCCGTCGGCCAGATACCCGGTGTCGTAGACGGTGGCGCCCGTCTGGCGGTCGGCGATGGTCATGCGGAAGGTCGCGCCGCCGGTGCCCGCGACGGTGAGCCGATACGGATCACCAGCCACCGGCAGCGCCCAGCTCACCGGGTTCATCGCCCGGCCGGTCGCATTGGCCTGCTCGATCAGCGTTGTCGTCGCGGGGAAGACCAGCGCCTGGCGCCAGGTGTCGAACTCGCCGCTGACCGTGCCCTTGGTGCGCCACCAGGCGCCGCGCATCGACAGCAGGTTCATCGCCGTGCTGGTCACCGAGCTGCTGTTCTTGTTGTTCCCGTCGACCCACCAGGCCGCGCTCTCCAGCGGACGCAGCGCGGCGCGAATGGTGTCCAGGTCGGTGGCCGTGCTGCTGCTCCAGCCGTTCTTGTGCAGCTTGAGGTCGGCGCCGATCTCCACGTAGATGACGAAGGGCGTGCCGTGGTTGCGGTCCACGACGTAGGCGCCGTACTTCTTCAGCGTCTCGGCGATCTTGCGCAGCTCCGGCGTGGCCAGCGCCTGCGCGTCGAAGCTGGCCGGCAGCATCAGCAGCGAGCCCATCGGGATCTGGCCGCTGTTGGTCGTGGCCGCATTCGAATCCGCCGAGGTGGCCGGGAAGCGGTAGGTCGGGGCGGCGCTCAGGCCGGTGAAGTCCAGCGACATGGCCAGCGCGTGGCTGTAGCTGGCCGCGCCGTCGTTGGCCTCATGGATGCGGATCAGGCCGCCGATCGTCGACACGCCCGCGGCGCGCGCGCCCTGGTAGTAGTGCGACGGGTCGCCCATGCCACGGCCGGCCAGCGGCGTCCAGGCGTACTGGTTGGTCACCCAGGCGCCGTCGACCTGCTTGAGGCCCCAGAACGAATGGATGACCCCGGCGGCGGCGTCGACGATCTCGGCGTGACCATCGCTGCCGGTGGCCGGCTGCGTCTGCGCCGGCCAGTGCGGGATGGTGATGCTGGGACGGTAGACCTCGCTGTCCGGATCCCACACGCCTTGCGTGTTGGTGCCGGTCACGACCATGGGCGCGTCGGTTTCCGACGCCTCGAAGGCGGCGCTCGACCAGGTGCCGCTGTCCACGGACGGGTAATAGGTGGAGGCCGGGATCGTCGCCGACCCCAGCACCGCGCCGACCGGGCGGCTGTTCCACGGCGAATCCGGGCTGAACGGACGCAGGAAGCTGCCGAAGTTGCCCGCGGTGCAGGCGACGGTCGCGGAGGGGCGGGCGATGGCGTCGGCGGCCAGGACGGCGACGCCGGCGACGGCCTCGCTGGCCGGCGAGGCGGGCGTGGTGGCGACCGAGACCGGGGTGGACGCCGCGGTCGGCGGCGTCTCCAGGGCCAGCGGCGCGACGCCGGCGGCGCTGCTGCCGCCCCCGCCGCCGCAACCGGCCAGCAGCAGGCTGGCGGCGAGCGCGCAGGCGCTCAGGCCGGCGGAGATTCCAAAGGAAGAAGAGGTTTTCGTCATGGTGTTTCGAACTGCTGAAAATGCGCGGAGCGCGTTGACGAGTAAATGCCGGTATCTCTTCTTCTTGCGCGCCGACGCCTCGTTGCAGGCGTCGGGCGGGATTCTTGTTACTGGATGTTGGCACCCGGGAAATTGACTGCTTCATTCCCGCCCGGCTGGGCAGGTGTTGCGGCCATGACTCAGTATGCGGAGTCCGATGGGCTGATTTCCAGAGTGGACGCCGGCCACACGCGGGGGATTCCGGGAATATTGGGCAGCTGCGGGGAGGTACTCTTTGAAACATCCAGGTCGAGGGTTGACAACCTGACGGATGTCTCGGATCGAGGGGTTATTGCCCGTCGTTACATACTCGTCCTCGGGCCCGAGATACTGGGGTTCGATATTCGAAACAAAACATCGGACGTCGCACGAAACTCGGGAAAGCAACCCGCTGAAGGAGGTGTCAGCCGATTCCCGACGGGTCCCCGACGGGTCCCTGACGGGCCCCCGGACGGGCCCAAGATGGGCGGGCAGGCCGGTCGATGCCGGCCCCTCAACGAGGGGGGCGAGGCGGCCAGGAGGCGGCCGGTCGCCAGAGGGGCCTATGGGATACTCCGCGCCTTCGCCTCAGGGAATCGGAATCGAGATGGTCAAGATCAATGACATCGTGGTCGACAACGCCCGGCCGTTCGTGCTGTTCGGCGGTGTCAACGTGCTGGAGTCGGAGCAGTTCGCGGTCGACGTGTGCGGCGAATACCTGCGCGTGACCCGGGAACTGGGCATTCCCTACGTCTTCAAGGCGTCCTTCGACAAGGCCAACCGGTCGTCGATCAAGAGCTACCGCGGCCCGGGCCTGGAGGCCGGCCTGAAGATCTTCGAGGCGGTGAAGAAGGCGCATGGCGTCGCGGTGCTGACCGACGTGCACGAACCCCACCAGGCGGCCGAGGTGGCCGCCGTCTGCGACGTGCTGCAACTGCCGGCCTTCCTGGCCCGCCAGACCGACCTGGTGATCGCGCTCGCGAAGACCGGCCGGGTGATCAACATCAAGAAGCCGCAGTTCGTCAGCCCGCCGCAGATGAAGAACATCGTCGAGAAGTTCGAGGAAGGCGGCAATCCGAACGTGATGCTGTGCGACCGCGGCGCCCAGTTCGGCTACGACAACCTGGTCGTCGACATGCTGGGCTTCGGCGTGATGAAGCAGGTCAGCGGTGGCAAGCCGGTGATCTTCGACGTGACCCATGCGCTGCAGCAGCGCGAGTCCGGTGCCGCCGCCTCGGGCGGCCGCCGCGGCCAGGTCACCGAGCTGGCCCGCGCCGGCATGGCGATCGGCCTGGCCGGCCTGTTCCTGGAGGCCCATCCCGAGCCCGAGAAGGCGCTGTGCGACGGCCCCAGCGCGCTGCGCCTGTCGCAGCTCAAGCCCTTCCTGGAGCAGGTCAAGGCGATCGACGACCTGGTCAAGGGTTTCCCGGTTCTGGACACCCACTGACCGCCGCGGCCCCTGGCCGCGCGGGCCGGCGCCGGATCAAGCGCCGGATCAGGCGCGGCCCGGCGCGGGCGTGACCGGGCGCTCGCCCTGAGGGGCGGGCGTGCGGCCGTTGAAGAGCAGCCGCATGAGGGCGAAGGGCCGCACCAGCCAGCGGTGGATCGCCAGACTCAGCGCCAGCGTGGCCAGCGCGATGATCGGGAACTTGACCGCCGCCGGCCAATCGAGCGGCAGCAGCAGCAGCGCCAGCGCCACCACCAGCAGGTGGTGGACGAGGAAGATCGTGTAGCTCGCCTCGGCGAGCATGCGGCCGAGCCAGCCGCGCGGGCCGGTGCGCCAGCGCCCCAGCGCGCCCACGGCGGCGCCGGTCGCGATCCAGATGCCCAGCAGTTCCACCGCCAGTGCGGCCTCGCGGGCCAGCGGATGCGGCAGCGTGGCGCTGGCCGCGTCGCCCCAGTTGGCCGCGAAGGCGGCCACCGGCAGCAGCCAGAGCGGCGTCGACAGCCACGCCCGCAGCCAGGCGGGGCGATGCCACAGCGCCAGGCCGGCGAGGAACAGCGGCGCGTAGAAGGCCAGGTTGAACAGCGTCAGGTCGCCCGGGCCGGCCTCGTAGGCGATGCCGGTCAGCCGGACAGCGAGGATCAAGGCATGGCCCAGCAGCGCGCCGGCCAGCGCCACCGACAGCCAGTGCGCCGGCCCGGCGTCGCCGGCACGCGAGAGCCAGGCGGCGAAGCGCCCGGCGCCGCGGGCGGCGGTCCGGGTGGCGCGGCGATGCCGGCCCTGGGCGATGGCCCAGGCGGCGAGCACCAGCAGGTTCAGCACCAGCAGGTCGCGCAGGAACCAGAGGTGGAACACCGGGGCGGACAGGCCGTCCAGCGCCGCCCAGGGATCGGCGCCCCGTTGCCAGGCGAGCAGTGCCTGCTGCGCGCCGTTGAGCAGCAGCCAGCAGCTCAGCAGCGGCACCCCCAGGCGCAGCAGCTGGCGCACGAGCAGGTCGGGCGTGGCGTGGCGGCGCAGGCTGCCGGCGAAGAGCAGGCCCGACAGCAGGAAGAAGCCGGGCACCCGGAAGCTGTGGATCAGCGCGACCAGCGCGTCGAAGAAGGCGCTGCGGTGGCTGTCGGCGACCAGCCAGTCGCCCGAGGTGATGAAGACGTCCGCGGTGTGCAGGGCGATGCCCAGGACCATCAGCGTCGCGCGGGTCCTGTCGAGGTCCAGATCCGCTGCGCCGGCGATGCCGGGGCGGTGCGCCTCCCTGGTGGAAGCGGTTGAAACATCCATGGCGATCCCCCTCTGCCCAGGCCCGGCGCTTCTCTGAGCGCGTGAGGCCGCAACTGTACGCCCGCGACCCCGCCCGGCTTCACGCCAGCGTGACAACTTCCCGGGGCAGACCCCCGGAACGCGGGGGGAGGCTCAGCGGAGCAGATCCGTCGCCAGGCGCTCGACGATGCGCGCGGCCGACCGGCCGTCCCACAGCGGGGGGCGGCGCACCGGGGCGGTGTCAGGGCCGGCGGCGTCGAGTTCGTCCAGCCGCTGCCCTGCCAGCGCCAGGACGCGCGCGGCGTCGGTGCCGGCGATGCGGTTGGTGCCCAGGTCCACCGTCACCGGCCGCTCGGTGTTGTCGCGCACGGTGAGGCAGGGGATGCCCAGCGCGGTGGTTTCCTCCTGCAGGCCGCCGCTGTCGGTGAGCACCAGCGCGGCGCGGCGCCACAGCGCCAGGAAGGGACGGTAAGGCAGCGGCGGCAGCAGGTGCAGGCCCGGCGTGGGCGCCAGGCCCAGCGCCGCCAGCCGGTCGCGGGTGCGCGGATGGACCGGGAAGAGCAGCGGCAGCCGCCCGGCGAGCGTGCCCAGCGCCGCCATCAGCGCCGCGAGCTGGGCCGGCTCGTCGACGTTGGACGGCCGGTGCAGCGTGACCACGCCGAAGCGGCCGGCGATCGCGTGCCGGGCGCCAGCCGCGTCGAGCGCGGCGAGCGCCGCGGCCTCGGCGGCCCGGGCCGGGGCGTCGCCGGCCTCCAGGCGGTCGAGCTGGAACAGGAGGTTGTCGACCATCACATGGCCGACCTCGACGATGCGGGTGTCGGGATGACCTTCGCGGCGCAAGTGGGCGGCGGCGCTCGGCTCGGTCGTGAAGAGCCAGTCCGCGATCGCGTCGGTGGCGCGGCGGTTGATCTCTTCCGGCATGGTCATGTCGCCACTGCGCAGGCCGGCCTCGACATGCGCCACCCGCACGCCCAGCTTGCGGGCCGCCAGCGCGCAGGCGAGCGTCGAGTCGACATCGCCGACGACGACGCAGGCCGCGGGCCGGTCGGCCAGCAGGTGCGGCTCATAGCCCTGCAGGATGGCGGCCGTCAGCCGCGCGTGGCCGCCGCCGTGGCAGTCCAGCGAGACGTCCGGCGGCGGCAGCCCGAGCTCGTCGAAGAAGACACCGCTCATCGCGGCGTCGTGGTGCTGGCCGGTGTGGATCAGCCGCCAGTCGAGCCGGCCGTCCGCGCGCAGCGCCCGCACCAGCGGCGCGAGCTTCATGAAGTTGGGTCGCGCGCCCGCGATCAGGTGCAGCAGGGGCGCGGCCATCGGCGGGTCAGTCGAAGGACTTGGCGTCGGCGAGCAGCGGCGCCTTCGCGTCCTTCTCGGCGAGCTTGAACTCGACGCCCAGCCTCGGCCAGTCGATGCCGATGGCCGGATCGTCCCAGCGCACCGAGCCCTCGGCCTGCGGCGCGTAGAGGTCGGTGGTCTTGTAGAGGAAGTCGGCGGTCTCGCTCAGCACCAGGAAGCCGTGGGCGAAGCCCGGCGGGATCCAGAGCTGACGATGGTTCTCCCCGGTGAGCTCGACGCCGGCCCACTTGCCGAAGTTGGGGCTGGAGCGGCGCATGTCCACGGCCACGTCGAACACCGCGCCGGCGGTGCAGCGCACCAGCTTGCCCTGCGCGTGCGGCGGCAGCTGGAAGTGCAGGCCGCGCAGCACGCCCTGGCTGGAGCGCGAATGGTTGTCCTGCACGAAGCGCACGTCGTAGCCGCAGGCGGCGTTGAACTTCGGCTCGGTCCAGCTCTCCATGAAGAAGCCGCGCGCGTCGCCGAAGACCTTCGGCTCGATGATCAGCACCTCGGGCAGCGCGGTCGGGATCATATTCATCAGAACACCTGTTCGTTGAGCACCTGCTTCAGGTACTGGCCATATCCGTTCTTGAGCATCGGCTGCGCCAGCTTCTCCAGCTGCTCGGCCGTGATCCAGCCCTGGCGGTAGGCGATCTCCTCGGGGCAGGCGACCTTCAGGCCCTGGCGCTTCTCCAGCGTCGCGATGAACTGGCCGGCTTCCATCAGGCTGTCATGCGTGCCGGTGTCCAGCCAGGCGTACCCGCGGCCCATGATCTCGACGCGCAGCTGCTGCTGCTCGAGGTAGCGGGCGTTGACGTCGGTGATCTCGAGCTCGCCGCGCGGGCTGGGCTTGATGTCGGCGGCGATGTCGCAGACCTGGCGGTCGTAGAAGTACAGGCCGGTCACCGCGTAGTTGCTCTTGGGCGCCTTGGGCTTTTCCTCGATGCTGACCGCGCGCTGGGCGGCATCGAACTCGACCACGCCATAACGCTCCGGGTCGTGCACGTGGTAGGCGAAGACGGTGGCGCCGTCGGTCTGCGCATCGGCGCTGTCCAGCAGGCCGGCGAAGTCGTGGCCGTAGAAGATGTTGTCGCCCAGCACCAGCGCGCTGGGCGCGCCGCCGATGAAGTCCTTGCCGAGCACGAAGGCCTGCGCCAGACCGTCCGGGCTGGGTTGCACGCAGTACTGGAGGTTCAGGCCCCAGCGCGCGCCGTCGCCCAGCAGGGCCTCGAAGCGCGGCAGGTCCTGCGGCGTGCTGATCAGCAGGATGTCGCGCATGCCCGCCAGCATCAGGGTGCTGAGCGGGTAATAGACCATCGGCTTGTCGTAGACCGGCAGCAGCTGCTTGCTGATGGCCAGCGTCGCCGGGTGCAGCCGGGTGCCGGAGCCGCCGGCCAGGATGATGCCCTTGCGGGGGGTGTTGCTCATCGCGGTCTCTCCAATCACAGGATTTCTTCGAGCAGGCGGTCGACGCCGACCTGCCAGTGCGGCAGCACCAGCCCGAAGCGGTCCTGCAGCTTGTGGTTGTCCAGGCGCGAGTTCAGCGGGCGCGGCGCCGGCGTCGGATAGGCGCTGCTGGGCAGCGCTTCGACCTGCTCGGGCTGCACCTTCAGCGCCAGTCCCTTGTCGCGGGCGCGGTTGAGGACATGCCGGGCGTAGGCGTGCCAACTGGTCTCGCCGCTCGCCACGGCGTGGTAGATGCCGCACAGCGCGCGGTCCCGCAGCGTGTCGCGGATCAGGTGGGCGGTGACGTCGGCCAGCAGGTCCGCGCCGGTGGGCGCGCCGATCTGGTCGGCGACGACCTTGAGCTGCTCGCGCTCGGCCGCCAGCCGCAGCATGGTCTTGGCGAAGTTGCCGCCGCGCGCCGCGTAGACCCAGCTGGTGCGCAGCACCAGCGCATCGGCGCCGCTCGCGGCGATGCGCTGCTCGCCTTCGAGCTTGGTCTTGCCGTAGACGCTCAGCGGGCCGGTGGGCGCGTCCTCGAAGCGCCAGTCCGAGCCGGCGCCATCGAAGACGTAGTCCGTCGAGTAGTGGACCAGCAGCGCGCCCCGGGCCTTGGCCTCCTCGGCCAGCACGCCGGGGGCCAGCGCGTTGATCTGGCGCGCGGCCTCGGGCTCGCTCTCGGCCTTGTCGACGGCGGTGTAGGCCGCGGCATTGACGATCACGTCGGGCGCCACGCGGCGCACCGTGGCGCGCAGCGCCTCGCTGTCGCCAAGGTCGCCGCCCTCATGGCGATCCAGCGCGACCAACTCGCCCAGCGGGGCGAGCGCGCGTTGCAGTTCCCAGCCGAGCTGGCCGTTCTTTCCGAGCAGCAGAATCTTCATGCCGATGTCCTGCCCGGGCGCTCAGGCGCCGTATTGCTGCGAGACCCACTCGCGGTACGCGCCCGAGAGGACGCGCGAGGCCCAGTCCTCGTTGGCCAGGTACCACTGCACCGTCTTGCGGATGCCGGTCTCGAAGGTCTCGGCGGGGCGCCAGCCCAGGTCGCGCTCGATCTTGCGGGCGTCGATCGCGTAGCGGCGGTCGTGGCCGGGGCGGTCCTTCACGTAGGTGATGAGCCGCGAGTAGGGGCCGGCGGGATCGGGGCGCAGTTCGTCGAGCAGGGCGCACACCGTCTTCACGATGTCGATGTTGGCCTTCTCGTTCCAGCCGCCGATGTTGTAGGTCTCGCCCAGCGTGCCGCCAGCCAGCACCGCGCGGATGCCCGAGCAGTGGTCGGTGACGTAGAGCCAGTCGCGGATCTGCTGGCCGTCGCCGTACACCGGCAGCGGCTTGCCGGCCAGCGCGTTGACGATCATCAGCGGGATCAGCTTCTCGGGGAAGTGATACGGCCCGTAGTTGTTGGAGCAGTTGGTCGTCACCACCGGCAGGCCGTAGGTGTGGTGCCAGGCGCGGACCAGGTGGTCGCTGGCCGCCTTGGAGGCCGAGTACGGGCTGTTCGGCTCGTAGGGATTCGTCTCGGCGAAGGGCGGGTCCTCGGCCTTCAGCGAGCCGTAGACCTCGTCGGTGGAGACGTGATGGAAGCGGAAGGCCGCCTTGGCTTCGCCCTCCAGCGCGCTCCAGTAGCCGCGCGCGGCCTCCAGCAGCGTGAAGGTGCCCTCGACATTGGTGCGCATGAAGGCGCCGGGGCCGTGGATGGAGCGGTCGACGTGGGACTCGGCCGCGAAGTGCACGATCGCGCGCGGGCGGTGCGTGGCCAGCAGCTGATCGACGAGCGCGCGGTCGCAGATGTCGCCCTTGACGAAGACGTGGCGCGCGTCGTCCTTCAGCGAGGCCAGGTTCTCGAGGTTGCCCGCGTAGGTGAGGGCGTCCAGGTTGACGACCGGCTCGTCCGAGGTCTTGAACCAGTCGAGCACGAAATTACTGCCGATGAATCCGGCACCGCCGGTGACGAGGATCGTCATGAAACTTCCCTGAAATGTGTGGCGTCGCGACCCGGGCGGGCGGTGACGCCGGTCGGATTACAGCCGCCAGACCCTGAGGCCGGCGGCACGGAGATCGTCGGCCCGGAAGGCCGCCTTGACGTCGATGAAGGCGCCGCCTTCCACCAGCTTGGCGGCGAGCGCGCCGGCCGCCAGCGCTTTGTACTCGCGGTGCGCGACCGCCGCCACGATGGCGTCGGCGCGGGGCAGGTCCTCGAAGGCTTGCAGCCGCACGCCGTATTCGTGCATCGCTTCGTCGGCCTCGGCCGCCGGGTCGGTGACGAAGACCTCGACGCCGTAGGTCCTGAGCTCGCGGATGATGTCGATCACCTTGGAGTTGCGCAGGTCGCCGCAGTCCTCCTTGAAGGTCAGGCCCAGCACGTTGACCTTGGCCCCCTTGATCGGCGAGCCCGCGGCGATCATCTGTTTGATGGTCTGCTCGGCGATGAACTTGCCCATGCCGTCGTTGATGCGCCGGCCCGCCAGGATGACCTGCGGGTGGTAGCCGAGCATGTCGGCCTTGTGCGTCAGGTAGTAGGGGTCCACGCCGATGCAGTGGCCGCCGACCAGGCCCGGCTTGAACTTGAGGAAGTTCCACTTCGTGCCGGCGGCCTCCAGCACCTCGGAGGTGTCCAGGCCCAGACGCTCGAAGATGATCGCCAGCTCGTTCATCAACGCGATGTTCAGGTCGCGCTGGGTGTTCTCGATGACCTTGGCCGCCTCGGCCGTCTTGATGCTGGAGGCGCGGTGCACGCCCGGCACGATGATGCGCTCGTAGGTCCTGGCGACGATCTCCAGCGTCTCGGGCGTGTCGCCGGAGACGATCTTGAGGATCTTCGTCAGCGTGTGGTCCTTGTCGCCGGGATTGATCCGCTCGGGGCTGTAGCCGACGAAGAAGTCCTGCTTCCACTTGAAGCCGGATTCGCGCTCCAGCACCGGAATGCAGACCTCCTCGGTCGCGCCGGGATAGACGGTCGATTCGTACACGACGACCGCGCCGCGCTTCATGTGCCGGCCCACGCTGGTGGACGAGCCGATCAGCGGGCGGAAGTCGGGGATCTTGGCCTCGTCCACCGGCGTGGGCACGGCCACGATGATGACGTCGGCCTCGGCCAGGCAGGCCGGGTCGCTGTGGTACTCGGCGTGCACGGCCGCGCGCACTTCCTCGTCGCTCAGCTCGCGCGACGGGTCGGTGCCCGCGCGGCACTTGGCGACCTTGTCCTCGGCGATGTCGAAGCCGATGGTCCGTCCGTGCTTGCCGAACTCGACCACCAGCGGCAGTCCCACATATCCCAATCCGACGACGGCAATCACGGACACGATCTTCTCCTGTCGACGGCCGACGTCGCTGCGACGCCGGCGTCCTGTTGTGGTGGGCCCGGAGCGTCCCCACCGGACCGGAAGGTCCGGGCGCCCCGCGCGATGGTCGGCTTTGTATCCGGTTTTCAGGTCGGCGCCGACCCCTCAAGCGGGGCCCGGGCCTCAGTTCCGGCCGTAGGTGTCCTGGTAGCGCACGATGTCGTCCTCGCCCAGGTAGGAGCCGGACTGGACCTCGATGATCTCCAGCGGCACCTTGCCCGGGTTGGACAGGCGATGGACCTGGCCCAGCGGGATGTAGGTCGACTGGTTCTCGGTCAGCAGCAGGGTCTTGTCGCCGTTGACGATCTCGGCGGTGCCCTGCACCACGATCCAGTGTTCGGCGCGATGGTGGTGCATCTGCAGGCTCAGCGAGGCGCCGGGCTTGACCATGATGCGCTTGACCTGGAAGCGCTCGCCCATGTCGATGCTGTCGTACCAGCCCCAGGGGCGGTGCACCTTGCGGTGCAGGTTCTGCTCGTCGCGCTGGGCGGCGGTCAGCTGGCTGACGATCTTCTTGACGTCCTGGCTCTTGCTGCGATCGGCGACCAGCACCGCGTCCGGCGTCTCGACGACGACGATGTTGTCCAGCCCCACCGCCGAGACCAGCCGGCTGGTCGCGTGCACCAGCGTGTTGCGGCTGTCCGCGATGATCGCGTCGCCGCGGCTGGCGTTGCCGGCGGCATCCTTCTCCGCCACCTGCCAGACCGCTTCCCAGGCGCCCAGGTCGTTCCAGCCGGCGTCCAGCGGCACCATGCGCAGCGCGACCGGGCTGCCGGGGCAGCGCTCCATCACGGCGTAGTCGATCGATTCCGACGGCACGACCGCGAAGGCGTCCTTGGCCGGGCGCACGAAGGGACCGTCCACCGCCTTGCCGCCGAAGGCCACGCGCGTGGCCTGGTCGATGTCGGGGCGGAACTGCTGCAGCGCCTTCAGCCAGACGCTGGCGCGCAACACGAACATGCCGCTGTTCCAGTAGTAGCCGCCCTGGTCGACGTACTTCTGGGCGGTCGGGGCATCGGGCTTCTCGACGAAGGCCTCGACGCGCAGGCCGGTGCCTTCGGCGCCGGCGCGGATGTAGCCGTAGCCGGTCTCGGGCCGGTCGGGCGTGATGCCGAGGATGACGATGGCGCCGCCGCTGGCCTGGCGCACCGCGTCCTGCAGCGCGGCGGTGAAGGCCGGGCCGTCGGTGACCGTCTGGTCGGCCGGGGTGACGACCAGCACCGGGTCCTCGCCGCCTTCCAGCGCCTGCAGCGCCGCCAGCGTGATCGCCGGCGCGGTGTTGCGGCCGACCGGCTCCAGCAGGACGGCGCTGGGCGCGAGCCGCTGCTCGCGCAGCTGGTCCAGCACCATGAAGCGGTGTTCCTCGTTGCCGACGACGATCGGCGGCTTCACCGCGATGTCCTCGGCACCGAGCGTGGCCAGGCGGTCCGCGGCCTGCTGGAACAGGCTGGTGTTGCCGTTCAGCACCAGGAACTGCTTGGGATAACCGGCGCGGGACAGCGGCCACAGCCGCGTGCCGCTGCCACCCGCCATGATCACCGGTTGCGTGTCGATCTTGCTCAAGGTACTGCTCCCTCTGGAACTGGCGCCACTTGCATGTCGATGCGGGGCTGTGGATTCGAAAAATGGGTCGGAAGTGTCGCAGAGCGGCGGATCAGCCCTCGAAACCGTTCGGATTGGACGATTGCCAGCGCCAGCTGTCCTCGCACATGCGCTGCAGGTCGAAGCGGGCGCTCCAGCCCAGCTTCTCGCGCGCCAGCGCCGGATCGGCGTAGCAGGCGGCGACGTCGCCCGGGCGGCGGGCGACGATCTCGTAGGGGATCTCGCGGCCGCTGGCCTTGGCGAAGGCGTTCACCAGTTCCAGCACGCTGTAGCCGCGGCCGGTGCCCAGGTTGACCCAGATCGACTCCTGGCCGCGCAGCAGGAAGTTCAACGCGGCGACATGGCCCTCGGCCAGGTCGACGACGTGGATGTAGTCGCGCACGCCGGTGCCGTCGGGGGTGTCGTAGTCGTTGCCGAAGATCGACAGCTTGGCGCGCCGGCCCACCGCCACCTGCGTGACGTAGGGCATCAGGTTGTTGGGGATGCCGCGCGGGTCCTCGCCGATGCGGCCGCTCTCATGCGCGCCCACCGGGTTGAAGTAGCGCAGGCAGGCGGTCTGCCATTGCGGGTCCGAGGCGCCCAGGTCGCGCAGGATGCCCTCGCCGATCAGCTTGGTCGCGCCGTAGGGGTTGACCGCCATCAGCTCGGCGTCTTCGCGCAGCGGCAGCGACCTGGGCTGGCCGTACACGGTGGCGCTGGAGGAGAAGACGATGCGCTTGCAGTCATGACGGCGCATCGCCTCGCAGACCGTCAGCAGCCCGTCCAGGTTGTTGCGGTAGTAGCTCAGCGGCTTGGCGGTGGACTCGCCGACCGCCTTGAACGCGGCGAAATGCACCACCGCGGCCGGCTTGTACTCGCTGAACACCGCGTCCAGCGCCGCGCCGTCGCAGACGTCGAGCTTCTCGAACAGCGGGGTCTGGCCGCTCAGCTCGGCCAGGCGATCCAGCACCTTGGGCGAGCTGTTGCTGAAGTTGTCCACGCCGACGACGCGGTAGCCGGCCGCCTGCAGCGCGAGCCAGGTGTGGGAAGCGATGTAGCCGGTCGCGCCGGTCAGCAGGATGGTGTCGTTGGCCATGGAGTCGGAAGGTCAGCGGATCATGCCCTGCACGTAGCAGCCGGCGGTGTAGGCGTTGTAGGAGTAGATCACGTCGGTCGTGTCGCGATCCAGGCGGGTGTACTGGCAGCCCACGGTGACGTTGCGCAGCGCCTCCCAGGCCAGCCCGAGGCTGTATTGCTTGGAGTTGTCCTTGGAACGGATCCCGCCCAGGGCGATGTCGCGATCGCGGCTCAGGCGTGTGAAGCCCACGCCGGCCTGAGCGGTGAGCTTGCCGGTGATGCGGTAGCTGAACTGGGTCTGGAAGGCCGTCTGCACCCGGTTGAAGTCGGACTGGCCGTTGTTGATGCCCAGGTAATAGGTTTCGACGCCCGTGTCCCGGGACAGCTTGGTGCTGAGGGTCCAGCGCCCCCCCGGGGCCCAGTTCCAGTTCAGCGAGCCGGTCAGGCCGGTGAAGGTGTCCGAGGTGCTGCGGCTCAGACGCGCGTTCAGGCTGCTGGCCCCGGTGGCGCGCCACAGCGCCGTCAGGTCGATGTCCTTGCGGTCCCACTCGAAGCCGTTCACCGGCACGCGGCCCTTGGTGTAGCGGCCGGCCAGGCCGAAGCGCCAGGCGCTGCTGGCGTTGTAGAGCAGGCCCACGGAGGAGGTGTTCTGGCGGTATTCCTGCGTGTCCCACAGCGGCAGCGAATAGTCGCGCTGGCGCCGCACGAAGGTGCCCTCGAGGGTGAACGGCGACAGCCCCGGCAGGCCCAGGCGCACGCTGCCGCCGGCGCTCTGGTCGGTCTGCAGATTGCGCTCGGTGGTGGGGGCGATGCCGGTGTTGCTGTTGAAGTCCGCCAGCGTGCGCGCGCGGGTGTAGTCCAGCGTGCCCGACAGGTTGCCCGCGGTTTCCCAGTCCAGGCCGGTGTCCAGGCTGTAGCCGCGGTTGTCCAGCCGGCTGTTGTCCTGGTAGCGGGTGTCGTTGAAGCGGCCGTCCGCGTGCAGCCGCTGGCGGCCCAGCCGCGTGTCCACGCCGGCCAGCAGGCTCAGCGAGGTGAGCCGGTCGCTGCTTTCGGCGGCATTCGAGCGGAACACGTTGTCCGTGTAGTAATGGCCCAGCGAGGCGCCCAGGTACCAGGGACTGCCCTGGTCGCTCTGGGCCCAGCAGGAGGCGGACGCGAGCAGGGCGAAGGGCAGTGACAGTCGGTGGAGGCGGTTCATCGTGGGAAGGTCTCCTGCGGTCAATAGGCGTGGCGGTCGAAGAGCATCAGCCGCACGGTGCGCACGATGATCTGGAGATCCAGGCCGAGCGACCAGTTGCGCAGGTACTCCAGATCGTATTCGACGCGCGCCTTCATCTTGTCGACGGTGTCGGTCTCGCCGCGCAGGCCGTTGACCTGCGCCCAGCCGGTGATGCCGGGCTTGACCTTGTGGCGGACCATGTAGGCCTTGATCAGCTGGCGGTATTCCTCGTTGTGCGCGACCGCGTGCGGGCGCGGGCCGACGATGCTCATGCGGCCCTGCAGCACGTTGATGAACTGCGGCAGCTCGTCCAGCGAGGTCTTGCGGATGAAGGCCCCGAACGGCGTGATGCGCGGGTCGCCCTTGGTCGCCTGCTTGACGACCGCGCCGTTGTCCATCGCGCGCATCGAGCGGAACTTGTAGACGACGATCTCCTCGCCATCCAGGCCGTTGCGGCGCTGCTTGAAGATGACCGGGCCGGGCGAGCTCATCTTCACGCCGATCGCCAGGATCAGCAGGATGGGCGAGATCAGCACCAGGATGAGCGCGGCCAGGATGATGTCGCTGATGCGCTTGACCACCTCGTTCACGCCGGTGAACGGGGTTTCCAGGATGCCCACCACCGGCACGCCGTTCACGTCCTGCAGCCGGCCCTGGATGATGCTGATGCCGAAGACGTCCGGCACGAAGAACAGCGAGGCGGTCGTGCCCTGCAGCTGCTCGAGCAGCTGCAGGATGCGCGGCTGCGAGCCCAGCGGCAGCGTGATGTAGACCTCGCGCACGCCGTTGGCGCGGACGTAGTCGCTCAGTTGCGGCAGCGTGCCCAGCACCCGGCCGACGCTGTCGGGATGGAGGCGGTCGTCGGTGCGGTCATCGAAGAAGCCCAGGCACTCGACGCCGCGGATGGAGCCGAAGGACAGCGCCCGGCCGACCTTCGCGCCCAGCGGCCCGGCGCCGACGATCACCGCGGTGCGCCGCACCGAGGGCTGCTGCGCGCGCCAGCGCAGCACGCGCCGGCCGATCTCGACCGCCAGGATCTGCGCCAGCGGCGTCAGCAGCGCCCACCACAGCAGCACCGGGCGCTCGAAGTAATGGAAGCTGCTGGTGGCGTAGGCGAACATGCCCAGGATCAGCAGCAGCATCAGCCAGGAACCGACGATGTCGGTCACGGCGCTGGCGGGATGATCCGAGAAGCGGTTGCGTCCCGGGAAGGTCAGCGCGAACACCAGCATGCACAGCGTGTAGGTGGAGCGCATGACCGGTTCGCCGAACCAGGCCAGCAGGCACAGGTAGATCAGGACGATCAGCGTCGGTTCCAGGAATGCCGCGATGAACGACTGGACCGACTGCGGCGCGCTGTAGAAGGTTCTCTTGTAGTTCCGGTCCTCAAACATCACCCGTTGGTCCTTCGTTGCTTCCCTCGTGGCCGTACGGCGGGCGGCATCGGGGCCGGCCTGCCGCTCCTGTCCGGCCGGAGCCGGAAATTCTCTCTCAATTCATCTCACGAACTCGTAACCGGACGCCCTAGCTTGTCACCGGTTTCCTCGTTCATCAGGCCGTCCTCCGGGCCTGCCTACAATCCGCCCCATGCTTCAAGAATGGTCCAAGCTCCTGGCCCCTGCGCTCCAGGATCGCATCACGCTGTTGCTCAACCATGTCATGTCCCGCGAGCCGGTCGCCACCGCGCGCCTGGCCCCGCACACGGGCAAGACGCTGCGGCTGCGCCTGGTGGGCTGGCCGGCCATGCTGCCGGCCGCGCCGGACCTGCGGTTGCGCATCACCCCGGCGGGTCTTCTGGAACGGTTGGACGACGAGGATGGCCCTAGGCAAGAACCGGACCTGCTCATCGAACTCGACGCGGCGAATCCGGCGGCGGCGGCCTTCGCGGCGCTGTCCGGCGCCCGGCCCGAGGTGCGGGTGGACGGCGATGCGCAACTGGCCGGCGACTTCAACTGGTTGATCGATCACGTGCGCTGGGACATCGAGGACGACCTCGCCGCCATCACCGGTCCGGCGGTGGCGCACCAGCTGGGTCGCTTCGGACGCGCCGTCGCGGGCGCGATGGCGACCCTGGCCCGCCAGGCGGGCCGTTTCATGCCGGACGGCCAGGGCCGGGCATGAGGTCCGGGAATCCGGTCCGGGCATGAGGTATCTGTCCCGCCTTCTGGTCATCGTCTGGACCCTCTACCGATTCGGGCTGGACGAGCTGGCGTTGTCGACGCTCAAGCGTCGGCGTTTCCGTTTCCTGCGCCGGCTGATCTCGGTCGGCCGCGCCTGGGACCAGCCGCGCGGCGTGCGGCTGCGGCTCGCGCTGGAGCGGCTCGGACCGATCTTCGTCAAGTTCGGTCAGCTGCTGTCGACGCGGCGCGACCTGGTGCCGCCGGACATGATCGAGGAGCTGTCCAAGCTGCAGGACAACGTGCCGCCGTTCCCGGCCGAGCTGTCCCGCGAGCTGATCGAACGCGCCTTCGGGCGCCGCATCGAGGAGCTTTTCGCCACCTTCGAGGCCGAGCCGGTGGCCAGCGCCTCGATCGCGCAGGTCCACTTCGCGACGCTGATGGACGGGCGGGAGGTCGCGGTGAAGGTGCTGCGGCCGGGGATGCTCGACATCATCGAGGACGACCTGGCGCTGATGCGCACCGTCGCGGGCTGGGTGGAGCGCTTCTCCGCCGACGGCCGCCGGCTCAAGCCGCGCGAGGTGGTCGCCGAATTCAATACCTACCTGCACGACGAGCTGGACCTGGTCCGCGAGGCCGCCAACGCCGCCCAGTTGCGCCGCAACATGCAGGACCTGCACCTGGTGCTGGTGCCGGAGATGATCTGGGAGCTCTGCCGGAGCGAGGTCATCGTGATGGAGCGCATGCGCGGCGTGCCGATCTCGCAGCTCGAGCGCCTGCGGGAGGCCGGCGTCGACATCAAGAAGCTGGCCCGCGACGGCGTCACGATCTTCTTCACGCAGGTCTTCCGGGACGGCTTCTTTCACGCCGACATGCACCCGGGGAACATCCAGGTCAGCCTGGATCCGCACACCTTCGGCAACTACGTGGCGCTGGACTTCGGGATCATCGGCACGCTCACCGAGGTCGACAAGGATTACCTGGCGCAGAACTTCATCGCCTTCTTCCGTCGCGACTACAAACGGGTGGCCGAGCTCCACATCGAGTCCGGCTGGGTGCCGCCGGAGACCCGCGTCGATGAACTGGAAGGGGCGGTGCGCACTGTCTGCGAGCCGCATTTCGACAAGCCGCTGAAGGACATCTCGCTCGGCCAGGTGCTGATGCGGCTGTTTCAGATCTCCCGCAGATTTAACGTGGAGATTCAGCCGCAGCTGGTTTTGCTGCAAAAAACGCTGCTCAACATTGAAGGATTGGGCAGGCAGCTCGATCCTGATCTGGATCTCTGGGCCACGGCCAAGCCCTTCCTCGAGCGTTGGATGGATGAGCAGGTGGGCTGGCGCGCCTTCGTGCGGCAGCTGAAGAAGGAGGCGCCGCGATTCGCGCAGATGGTGCCGGAATTCCCCCGCCTGATGCACGAGGTGCTGCGCCAGCGCGCCGAAGGCGGGCATTCGGACCTGACGCGCCAGCTGCTGCTGGAGCAGCGGCGGACCAACCATCTGCTCCAGACGCTGCTGTGGGGCATCGGCGGATTCACGCTCGCGCTGGTGCTGACCCAGCTGGTGATGCGCTGGATCGACTGATCGCGCGCCTCCGGCCGGGAGGCCGGGGAGCGCCGGGTCAGACTGCGTAGTCGGCGAATTCCTGCTTCAGGCGGGCGCGCAGCAGGGTGCGTACGCGGTTCACCCGTGAGCGCACCGTGCCGATCGGGATCGCCTGCAGCGCGGCGACCTCGCGGTAGGACTCTTCCTGCAGGCAGGCCAGATCGAAGGTGCAGCGCAGGTCGGGTGACAGGCCCGACAGCGTGACGTCGACGATGCCGGCCAGTTGCCGATAGGCCACCTGCTGGCTGACATCCTTCCTGCCGTCGCGCGCGTGGTGGACCGATTCGCCGTCCCGGGTGTGCGGCGCGTCGTCCAGGCTTTCCATCTGACGATTGCGTTTGGCGCAGCGCGCCACATGGTTGCGCGCGACGTTGGCTGCGATGCCGAAGAACCAGGTCTCGACGGTGGAGCGGCCCTGGAAGCGGTCGGCGCAGCGGGTGGCCTCGAGCATGGCGTCCTGGATGATGTCGTCGAGCTCGCCGGGCGAGCGCTCGTAGCGCCGCAGGAAGCGCTTGAGCTTGCTGGAATCGCTGCGGGCGTCGTGGGCGATCTTGATGATGTGGGACAGGACCAGTTGCTGGCGCTGCCGGGCCAGCTCCGGATCGACCGGTTCGTCCGGTTCGTCCGGCGCGGCGTGCGGCGCGCAGGCGGCGGCGCTGGAGGGGTGGGGCGTGGCGCTCGCCGCCCCGGACTTCGCAAGGGGGCCCGGCGGGCGGGCCGTGGCTTCGGTGTGATGGCTCATGGACAGACTCGAAGAAGATCCGGTGGGCCTCTCCCGGAGCCAGTGGCTCCCTGGGACAGGGGAGGAAAGGGCGCGCCGCGCCAGGCAGGTCACCGTGGATGGCCCCACTGCAGCACCTCGACCGCCAGCCGGTCGTCGTGCTCGACCAACCGGCCGATGCCGAGCTCGGTGCCGTGCGCGACGATGCGCACGAGTGCCGGCGTCGAGGTGTCCAGCGGGACGATCCGGCCCGCCGTGAGGCCGCTCAGTTCGCCGACGGTCATGGCGACGCGGCCGACGATGAAATCCAGGTCTACGGTCAGGGCATCCACGTTGCGGGGCTCCGGTGGCGGTGGCAGGGCGTGGAGGGGATTGGAAAGGGAGCCCCTTGGCGGCCCCATCCTTGGAACTCGCGTGAGACATGCGGCCCATGACCCAAATGGAGGAGCTGACCCGCAGATATCTGGTGAAAAGGGGGCGGATCCCCCATCGCGGGTGCCGCTGAAACGGGGTGTCCGGGGGCGGGGAGGACCCTGGGCAGCAGTCCCCGAGGTTCCGGGGATAATCCGCGCGCAATTTTTTGTGCGCCGGATTCCTGCGCTCCCGCCTTCCCCGCATTCCCAAGGCCCGCTGCCATGCTCCTGACCCTGGTCATCCTTTACCTGCTTGTCACCATCGCGATCGGCCTGTGGGCCGCCAAGCGGGTGAAGAACACGGCGGACTTCGCCATCGCCGGCCGGCACCTGCCGCTGGTGATGATCATCACCACCACCTTCGCGACCTGGTTCGGCTCCGAGACGGTGCTGGGCATCCCGGCCAAGTTCGTGCAGTCGGGCCTGAACGGCGTGGTCGAGGATCCGTTCGGCGCGGGTTCGTGCCTGATCCTGGTGGGCCTGTTCTTCGCGGCCAGGCTCTACAAGATGACGCTGCTGACGATCAGCGACTACTACCGCGAGCGCTACGGCCGCGTGGTCGAGGTGGTCTGCAGCTTCATCATCATCCTGTCCTACCTCGGCTGGGTGGCGGCGCAGGTGACCGCGCTGGGGCTGGTGTTCAAGCTGCTGTCCGGCGGCGCGATCAGCATCCCGGTGGGCATGATGATCGGCACGGCGTCGATCCTGGCCTACACGCTGTTCGGCGGCATGTGGTCGGTGGCGGTGACCGACTTCATCCAGATGATCATCCTGGTGGTGGGGCTGTCGCTGATCGCCTGGTTCGCGGCCGACATGGCCGGCGGCGCCGACAAGGTCATCGCGCTGGCGTCGAGCCAGGACATGTTCCGCTTCCTGCCCGAGCCGAGCTTCCACGACGTCGTGTTCTTCGTCGGCGCGGCCATCACGATGATGCTGGGATCGATCCCGCAGCAGGACGTGTTCCAGCGCGTCATGTCCGCCAAGGACGTCAAGGCGGCGACCCGCGGCCCGGTCATCGGCGGCATCTGCTACATCCTGTTCGCCTTCGTGCCGATGTTCATCGTCGTGAGCGCGCTGATCATCATGCCCACCGAGGCCAAGCAGCTGATCGCCGAGGACCCCCAGCAGGTGATCCCCACGCTGGTGATCGACAAGATGCCCTTCGTGATGCAGGTGATCTTCTTCGGCGCGCTGCTGTCGGCGCTGAAGTCGACCGCCTCGGCCACGCTGCTGGCGCCGTCGGTGACCTTCGTCGAGAACATCTGGCGCCAGTTCTTCCCGCGCGTGTCCGACAAGCAGGAACTGCGCACGATGCGCATCGCGGTGCTGCTGTTCTCGGTCTGCGTCTGCGCCTACGCGATCGCGCTGCAGGGCACGTCGATCTACGAGATGGTCTCCAGCGCCTACCAGGTCACGCTGGTCGGCGCCTTCGTCCCGCTGGTGTTCGGCCTCTACTGGAAGCGCGCGACGACGCAGGGCGCGATCTTCGCGATCGTGCTGGGCGTGCTGACCTGGATCCTGTTCCTGATGACGCCGGCGGGCGAGCAGTTCCCGGCCCAGCTGGCGGGCCTGCTGGCCGGCATCGTGGGCATGCTGGTGGGCTCGCTGGGGCCGCAGGCGATCCGCGACGTGCACGGCAGCCACCACCGCCTGGCCGGTGCGGCGCCGGCGGGCCACTCTATATAATTTCGGGTTTTTGACCCGGTAGTCCCTCAAATGCCGATCTACGCCTATCGCTGCGGCGCCTGCGGCCACGCCAAAGACGTGCTGCAGAAGCTGTCCGACGCTCCGCTGACCGTCTGCCCCGCCTGCGGCGCGGAGAGTTTCTCGAAGCAGGTCACTGCCGCCGGTTTCCAGCTCAAGGGCTCGGGCTGGTACGTGACGGACTTCCGCGGCGGATCGGGCGGCGCCAGCGCACCGGCGTCGCCGGCCGCCGCGCCGGCCACGGGCGGCGAGGCCGCCCCGGCCTCCGGCGGGACCGCCGCCGCCTCGTCCGAGTCCTCCTCCGGCACGTCGGCCCCGTCGGGCACCGCCTGCGGCGGTTCCTGCGCCTGCCACTGACGCCGAGGCCGGACCCAGGCATGAGAAAGTACATCATCACCGGCCTGCTGGTCTGGCTCCCGCTCGCGATCACCGTCTGGGTCCTGCTGTGGATCCTCGGCATGATCGACGGCGTCTTCGTCTGGCTGCTGTCGGCGGTCGGCGCGGTGCTGCCGCTGTCGGCGCAGACCTCGCTCAAGCAGCTGCATGACATCCCCGGCCTGGGGGTGGTCGTCATGGTCGCGCTGCTGATGCTGACCGGCATGTTCGTGGCGAACATCTTCGGCCAGTGGTGGCTGCGTCAATGGGACCGGCTGCTCTACAAGATCCCCATCGTCAAGAGCATCTACAGCTCGGTCAAGCAGGTCTCGGACACGCTGTTCTCCTCCAGCGGCAACGCCTTCCGCGAAGCCGTGCTGGTGCCGTACCCGCACCAGGGCTCGTGGACCATCGCCTTCGTCACCGGCAAGCCCGGCGGCGAGGTGGCCCAGCAGCTGGGCACGCTCAGCGGCGCGGAGCCGGAGGAGCATGTCGCGCTGTACGTGCCGACGACGCCGAACCCGACCTCCGGCTTCTTCCTGATGATGCCCCGCGCGCAATTGCGGCCTTTGGCGATGAGCGTCGATGAGGCGCTCAAATACATCATCTCGATGGGGGTGGTCGCTCCTCAGGGGGAGCCGGCCATCGTCCTGCCGAGCGAGGTCGCCCGAAATTGACCGGGCTGAGCGCCCCGGCAAGCGCTCAGTCCTGAGGGTCCGCGGGACCCCGCCAGCGCCCATTCCCTGAATCCGTCCTTCCCGCGCCGGCCGCGCGCGTTGCGATCCGCATCGACGCCCCGCCGCCAGCGCCGTCCCGACACTCGAAATTTCCGGAGAACCCCATGCGTACCTGCTATGCCGGCCAAGTCAGCGAGAAGCTGCTGGACCAGACCGTGACCCTGATGGGCTGGGCCCATCGCCGCCGCGACCATGGCGGCGTGATCTTCATCGACCTGCGCGACCGTGAAGGCCTGGTCCAGATCGTCTGCGACCCGGACCGCCCCGAGATGTTCAAGGTGGCCGAAGAGGTCCGCAACGAGTTCTGCGTGAAGATCGTCGGCAAGGTGCGCGCGCGCCCGGCCGGCACCGAGAACGCCAACCTGGTCAGCGGCAAGGTCGAGGTGCTGTGCCACGAGCTGGAAGTGCTGAACCCGTCGGTGACGCCGGCCTTCCCGCTGGACGACGAGAACATCTCCGAGACGACGCGCCTGACGCATCGCGTGCTGGACCTGCGCCGCCCGTACATGCAGAACAACCTGATGCTGCGCTACCGCGTGGCGATGGAGGCGCGCAAGTTCCTGGACGAGCACGGCTTCGTCGACATCGAGACCCCGATGCTGACCAAGAGCACGCCCGAAGGTGCGCGCGACTACCTGGTCCCGTCGCGGGTGCATGACGGCATGTTCTTCGCGCTGCCGCAGTCGCCGCAGCTGTTCAAGCAGCTGCTGATGGTGGCGGGCTTCGACCGCTACTACCAGATCACCAAGTGCTTCCGCGACGAGGACCTGCGCGCCGACCGCCAGCCCGAGTTCACGCAGATCGATATCGAGACCTCGTTCCTGAACGAGGAAGAGATCCGCGCGATGTTCGAGGGCATGATCCGCCACGTCTTCCGCAAGGCGCTGAACGTCGAGCTGGGCGACTACCCGGTCATGAAGTACGCCGAGGCCATGCACCGCTTCGGCTCGGACAAGCCCGACCTGCGTGTGAAGCTCGAGTTCACCGAGCTGACCGACGTGATGGGCGACGTCGACTTCAAGGTCTTCTCCGGTCCGGCCACGACGCCGGGCGGCCGCGTGGTCGCGCTGCGCGTGCCGGGCGGCGCGACGATGAGCCGCGGCGAGATCGACAGCTACACCGAGTTCGTGAAGATCTACGGCGCCAAGGGCCTGGCCTGGATCAAGGTCAACGAGACGGCCAAGGGCCGCGAGGGCCTGCAATCGCCGATCGTGAAGAACCTGCACGACAAGGCGGTGGCCGACATCCTGTCGCGCACCGGCGCCCAGGACGGCGACCTGATCTTCTTCGGCGCCGACAAGGCCAAGATCGTCAACGACGCCATCGGCGGGCTGCGCCTGAAGATCGGTCACAGCGAGTTCGGCAAGTCCACCGGCCTGTTCGAGGACAAGTGGGCGCCGCTGTGGGTGGTCGACTTCCCGATGTTCGAGGAAGACGAGGAGAACAAGCGCTGGGCCGCGGTCCATCACCCGTTCACCGCGCCGAAGGACGGCCATGAGGACCTGATGGTCACCGACCCCGGCAAGTGCGTGGCCAAGGCCTACGACATGGTGCTCAACGGCTGGGAACTGGGCGGTGGCTCGGTGCGTATCCACCGCGCCGACGTGCAGGCCAAGGTCTTCGAGGCGCTCAACATCAGCCCCGAGGAGCAGCGCGTGAAGTTCGGCTTCCTGCTGGATGCGCTGCAGTACGGCGCGCCGCCGCACGGCGGCCTGGCCTTCGGCCTGGACCGCCTGGTCACGCTGATGACCAAGGCCGAGTCCATCCGCGACGTGATCGCCTTCCCGAAGACGCAGCGCGCGCAGTGCCTGTTGACCGGCGCGCCGTCCTACGTCGACGAGAAGCAGCTGCGCGAGCTGCACATCCGCTTGCGCAACCCGGGCGCGGCTTCGGCCTGATCGCCGGGCACGGTGGCCTTCCCGCCACCGTCGCGCCAGGAACAACGCCCCGAGGCTCAGGCCGTCGGGGCGTTGTTGTTTCTGCGGCGGCATGGCGCGTGCCGCGCTAACCGCGCAGGGCCGTCAGAGCACCGCCTGGCCGGCCCCCGTCAGGACGGTGATCGTGTCGGTGGGCCGCAGGTCCGCCAGCGTGATCGTCAGCTCGGGCTGGTTGAAGTCGCCATTGCCGTGGGCGTCGATCAGCAGCTCGACCTGACCCTGCGCATCGACGCCGCGGCGGATGAAGCGGTCCTCGCCGCCGGCGGGGACGCCGCGCAGCAGCTGCGTCAGGTCGAGCCGGTCGCCCTGGGCATTGCTGTAGTCCAGCACCGTGTCATGACCGGTCTGGCCGGCCTGCCAGCGGAAGGTGTCGGCGCCGCCACCGCCGATCAGCACGTCGTTGCGCGAGCTGGCGACGATCACGTCGTTGCGCTGGCTGCCGATGACCATCGTTTCCAGGTGGTCGCCGCTGTGCTGGAACTCGCGGCCATCGAGGATCAGCCGGTCCCCCGCGTCCATCTGCACCACCAGCGGCGCATCGCCGTTGGCCGCCAGCGTGGCCGAGGTCAGCGTCAGCGTGTTGGCCGCGCCGTTGTCCATCCACACCTGGGCCAGGCCCTTTACGCCGCCGGAGAAGGCGCCGAAGTCGACGTTGGCGTCGCCTGAGACGTACAGCGCGTCATGGCCCAGCAGGCCGTCGATGCGGCTCACCTCGCGCTCGCCCGAATAGGTCAGCACGTCGTTGCCGGCGGTGCCCAGCAGCGACTGCACGGCCGGGGTGGCGGCGCCGTCCTTGTCGAGGAAGACGAGGAACTCGTTGTACATGGCCTGCTGGTAATAGGCGGTGTCGGTGCCATTCGCCCAGTTGCCGTGCCAGCCGAGCTTCCACTGCGCGCTGGTCGGGAACTGACTCGGCAGCGTGCCGTCGGAGGCCACCCGGATTCCCTCCTCGAAGATGACCTGCTTCGCATCGACGTAGTTCAGCGAGGCGGTGCCGGCGCCCGCGTTCCCGGCGTGGGCCTCGAAAACGACGTCATTGGCATGGCCCAGCAGCGCATTGCTCGACGGCAGCGGCTGCACGAGGCGACCATCCCCGCTGGCTGTCATGACGTCGAAGTAGTAGTTGTTCCAGGCGGGGTAATGGCTGCTGAGCCGGTCGTTGTCGGTGCCGCCCAGGTTGAACAGCGTGCCGAAGCCCGTGCCTTCGGACTGGACCTTGGTGTAGACCGCCACGCTCCGCCAGTCGTCCGCCGCGACGCCGTTGGCCACCATGTAGTCGTTGTTCTTGCCGTTGCGACCGTTGTTGAAGCTGATGGCGGCTGAGCCATCGGCGCGCTGCACGACCTGTCCCGCGTCGACGATGACGCCCTGCCTGGCCAGGTCCGTCTGCGTCATGTCACGCCCGTTGCCGGACTGGTCGTACCACTGGGTCACGAAGCCCTTGTCCGAGGCGCCGCGGCCGACGAAGTCGAGCAACGCGGTGCGATCGAGCTCGCCATTGAGGTCGAAGCCGATGTCCTGCTCGGCGTTGTCGGAACCGCGCCGCACCCGGATCGCGAAGTCGTTCTGGTGCGGGTTCAGGTCGCGCAGGCCGTAGGCCGCCTGCAGCCGGTTGACGTCGATCTCGTTGATGTTGCCGATGCCCAGGCCGTCGGCGATCCGTCCCGCCGTCGCGTCCTCCAACCGGACGACGACCTTCTCGTTCACCTCGCGGTAGTGGTCGCCGTTCACCGTGAAGCGGACCAGCTTGCTGGTCTCGCCCGCGGCGAAGCTGAGCAGGCCGGTGCTGGCGCCGCTGAAGTCGGCGGCCGAGGCGAGGGCGGCACCGCTCGAGCCGGCCGAGCTGGCGCCGCGGTCCACGGCGAAACGGACGCTGCCGGCCTCGCTCAGGTCGCCGTCGCGGGTGACCATGAACACCATCTCGCGGCTGCCGTCGGTGCCTTCGATCACATGCGAGTCGGAGATGCTGTACGTGGCGCCCGCGGTCACGCTGTCGGCGGTCTTCACCGTCACGTTGCCCGCCAGGTCGGCCGACGTGACCCGCACGTGCACCGGGTCGCCGGCGTCGAAGCGGTGGCGTTCGCCCGCCACCGGCGTGGCCGTGGCGGTGTCCACGCGCCACTGGCCGGCGGCGTCGGAGTGGGTCACGTAGCGCAGCTCGTAGCCGTTGGCGATGTTGTCGTCGGTGTCGATCTCGACGGTCACCTCGACCCGCGCGTCCGTCGTGCCGGACAGCACCGGACGGGGCTGGACCGTGTCGCCGATGGCCACCACGCTGGCCGGCGGATGCGTGTCGACGGTGAGCTCGAGCGCGCCGGAGGTCAGGCCATCGGCCACGGCGCCGAAGCGGTACACGCCGTCCTCGAGCCCGGCGCCGGCGAGCTGCAATTCCCACCGGCCGTTCCCGTCCGCCACGACCGTGCCCAGGACTTCGTTGCCGGCCATCACGCCGTCGCCGTCGGCGTCGAGGAACACCGTGACCGTCGCTCCCGCCGCGGCGTAGCCCTTGAGGATCAGCGGCGCCGCGGCGGAGCCGTTGGCCGAGGTGACGCCGTCGTACGGCGACAGGCCGGAGTCGCTGTCGCGGCTGAGCAGGATGGCGGGCGTGCCGGCGGGCCGCACCTCCAGCGTCACCTGCGAGGCCACGGCGCTGACGTTGCCCGCCAGGTCGGTGGCGCTGATCTCGACACGGCGTGTGCCCACCACGGCGCCCGCGCCCGCGCTGTAGGCCAGCTGCTCCAGCAGCGCGCGCGTCATGTCCGCGGTGAGCGTCATCGACGGGACGACGGTGAACAGCACCGTGCCGTCCGGCGAGCGCTCGCAGGTGATGCCGTAGCGCAGTCCGGGCGTCGAGGTGGTGGCCTCGACGGACGAGGCGGTCCCCATGCTCAGCATGCCGGCGGTCTGTTCCGGGTCGGCGCGGTCATACAGGCCGAAGCGCTCCAGGCGGTCGGCGTTGGCGGGGTCGTCCGCATCGGTCGCGACGAAGGCGCCGTCCACCTCGCTGCTGAAGCGGAACTGGAGGCGGACGATGCCGTGGGCCTCGGTGATCTCGGTCTTGGACGGCATCGCGAGCGGGAAGGCGATCGGCAGGCCCGGCGACACCGTCACCGTCCGGTCGAGGCCGGCCGCGGGACCGTTGAGGTCGATGACCGGGGCGGTGCGGTCGACGATGAACAGGCTCGTGGCCGTGCCGGTCCGGCCGAGGTGGTCGGTGACGGTGATCTGGTACGAGCGGGGGCCTTCCAGCGCGAGCGGCGAGGTGTCGATCAGCCGCAGGGAGTCCAGCAGGGCCTGCGTCTGCGCCAGGCTGGCGGCGGAGCCGTCGGCCAGCACGAACTGGTAGCGATCCGCCAGCGCCATCGCCCGCCACTGGACGCCGGCCACGGTGATCGTGAGGTCGACCTGGCCCAGCTGGGTGATCACGCCGCCGTCCAGACAGCCGAGATGGTCGTCCGGGCTGACGCTCTCGCCGCTGATGTCGATCGTCACCTGCTGGAACGTCGCGTCCGGATTGGTGTGGGACAGCGTGCCGCCCGGCGCCAGCAGCGGCTGCGGCGTGGCGAGGTCGTGGATCACCGTCTCGGCGTCGACGCCGGCCAGCAAGCCGTTGAGGTCCAGCGAGGGCACGTGGTTGTCCATCACCACCGACACCTGCGACTCGGCGCTGACGTTGCCGGCGAGGTCGACCACGGACAGCGCGATCACGCGCTCGCCTTCGCGCGGGCGGCCCATGGTGTTGCTCAGGCGGATCGCGTTGGACAGCGCCGCGGCGTCGGAGCCGGTCAGCGCGGTGCCGTCGGAACGCCAGATCGACAGGCTGGCGGTGTCGGCGTCGTAGCGGTAGGAGAGACCGGCCAGGCCGCCGATCTCGATGTTGTCCCTCGCCGTGCTGACGTCGAGGTCCAGGGCCTGGTCCAGCTGGAGCTTGTCGTTGATCGGGTCGAATCCGACGCCGGTGATCCGCACGCGCAGCGCGCTGAGGTCCTGCGCGGTCAACGCGTCCTGCGTCGCGGTGAGGGCGACGCCCGGCGCCAGCTGGAAGCGGTCAACGACGCTGGTGACCGTCGTCTGGAGCCCTGCGGTCGAGGAGAGATCGAGATCGTCCGCGCGCGTCTGGAGGACGAATCGCAGCGTGGTGATCTCGCTGGCCCCTTGGGCATTGATCTGTCGCGCCAGGACGGTCTGCGCGCCGTCCTGCGTGAACTGCGAGGCGGGGATGGTGTCGTCCTGGCCGTCTTGCCAGGTCAGGCCCAGGTCCAGGCTGAACTGCCAGGTCGCCTTGTCCGCGAGGCCGGAGATCCTCACGCGCGCGTCGTTGGTGTGGAGGTCGGTGGCGGACAGGCCGGAATCGTGAACCAGCGCCAGACGGGGCGCGTCCGGGGGAGGGACCGGATCGACCGGATCGACCGGATCAACCGGATCAACCGGATCAACCGGATCAACCGGATCAACCGGATCAACCGGATCAACCGGATCGACCGGATCGACCGGATCAACCGGATCAACCGGATCAACCGGATCGACCGGATCGACCGGATCGACCGGATCGACCGGATCCACCGGATCCACCGGATCGACCGGATCGACCGGATCGACCGGATCGACCGGATCGACCGGATCAACCGGATCAACCGGATCAACCGGATCAACCGGATCAACCGGATCAACCGGATCAACCGGATCAACCGGATCGACCGGGTCAACCGGATCGACCGGGTCAACCGGATCGACCGGGACAACCGGATCGACCGGGTCGACGGGATGAATCGGATCAACCGGGTGATCAGGGTCGGAGGGAACAACGGGATCCACCGGTTGCTCGGGTCTGACGGGGTCCACCGGCGGCATCGGATCGGAGGGAAGCTCCGGGTCGGCCGGATGGACCGGCTGTTCGGGCTCGACCGGGACGACCGGGTCGGCCGGCGGCCGGGGGACGTCGGGGGGGCCCGGATCGACGGGGGGCTGAGGATCGGATGGGCGCGGCGGGTGACCGTCACCGGCACCGCCGTGGGTGCCGCCACCGCCGCCGCCACCGCTCGCGGCCGCCGCGATGCTGGCGCCCATCAGCGCGACACCGGGCCAGACCCAGCCGCCCTCGGCTGGGCCGGCGGACGCCGCCGCGACGGACCGCGGCGTGTCCGCTTGCGCGCCGCCGCAGTCGGCGGCGTTCGATGCGGCGCTCTCCGGCGACGTGGCTTGGGGGAGGCACTCGGCCGGCGCCGGCGCGTCGCTTGCGGCAGCGGCCTCGTCGCTGGTGGACGCTGCAGTCGCGGTCTCGGCCTCAGCGGCGGGCGTCGATTCGTCGTCGGCCTCGCGTCTCGGGCGCGGCAGCGGGCGGTTTTTCTCCGGGGTGGACGACGGCGGGAGGGCGCGCGGATGCGGCGCGGTGGCCGGCGAGGCGGGGAAGGTGGGGGAGGTGGTAGCCGGTTCGGGCTGGCTGGGCGAGGGGGTCGGAGCGGCATTCATGGCGACTAGCACGGATGGATGGAATGCCGGCAGTCTCCGAGGTCCGAACCTGAGGGGCGATGGCTGAAACGGGTGTGATTCCTGTAGCCGAATAGCAAGTTCATGTCAGTCATAGGCCCCTGCCATGACTTGAAGAGGTGGGGCTCCGACGATTCCCCTCGCCGAGCGCTAGCCTGATGAAGCCAATCCTCAGGCGTTTATGCTTCCGCCTTCCCCCGGACGGGGCGGCTTCGGACGGAATGGACATGGCGATCGGCGAGCGGGGCGAGGGCGGCGGCAAGGGCAGGGGCGGGCGGACGCGTCCCGCGGGCGCGCGGCGCGGCGGTGGCGCCGTCACCCGGACGGCGCTGTCGCCGCAGGCGCGTTGGGAGCGGCTGGTGATGCGCCGCCCCGGGCTGGCCTTGCCGCGGCTCCAGCGCCTGATCGCGCGCGAGGACGAACCGCCTTTCCAGGCGCTGCTGGGCGCCTTCTTCATCCTTGAGCGCTGGGGCCGCGGGCCTGAACTCCAGGCCGAGCTGGAGCGCGCTTTGGCGCGCGCGCTGCAGCACCGCCTGCTGGAAGAGGCCGCCGAGCTCAGCGAGGCGCTGGGCCGCATGCATTACCAGCGCGGCGACTATGTCCAGGCCTGCAACGCCTGGAGCCAGACCCTGGAGCTGGCCGACGACGAGACCCGCTGGGCCTGCCTGGCCCGCATCGGCCTGGCGCACCTGTGCTTCGCGCTGGGCGACTGGGCGCGCGGCGGTCGCGTGCTGGACCAGGCCGAGCTGCACTACCCGCAGCTGGGCGACGACCCCTACATGCGCTCCAAGATCGCGCTGAACCGCGCGGTGTCGCTGCGCGCGACGCAGGGCCCGCAGGCTGCGCTGCCGCGCCTGGACGAGGCCCGCGCCGACGCGCGCGCCGTCGGGCACCGCGACTACGAGGCCGAGGCCATGTGGCATCACGCGCGCTGCGCCCGCGACAGCGGCGCCCTCGACCACGCGCTGGCGCTGGCGCTCCAGGCCGAGGATCTCTCGCGCCGCAGCCGCTATCGCTGGCTGCAGGCGCAGACGCTTTTGCTGGTCAGCGAGCTGCGCCGCGGTGCCGAGGCGGTGGCGGCCGCGCAGCAGGCGCTCGCGCTGGGCGAGGCGATCCAGTCGCGCTCGCTGCAGGCGGCGGCGCATGGCCGGCTCGGGCAGTTGATGGCCGAGCAGGAGCAGCTCGGGCCGAGCTGGTACCACCAGCAGCAGCGGCAACGGCTGGAGGCGACGCTGGGCCAGACGGAGTTGCCCGCGCGCCTGGAGCAACTGGCGCGCTTCGACACGGACCCGCATGGCGCGGAGGGGCTGCTGCTCGCGCTTGGCCGGTCCTCCGCCGTGGTGGCCTCCATCGCCGAGGTCGAGGCGCAGTGGCAGCAGGCGCGGCCCCGTTTGATGGAGGCGCTGGCGCTGACCGGACTGGAACTGCGATGGACGCCGGGCGGCCTGGCCGGCGGGCGGATCGAGCGCAACGATCGCTCGTCGCAGCTGCTGACCTTGCGCGACGCGAGCGGCGGGGCGGTCGGCGCGCTGGTGCTCGAACGCGCCACTGGCGCCGTCTGGTCGCGCGCCGATCGCAGCCGCGCCGAGCGGCTCGCGGGGTGGCTGCAGCGGCTGATCGCGCAGCTGCCGCTGCCGGGCGCGACCGCCGCCGCCATCGAGACGGTCGACCCCGCCGAGCAGGCCCGTGCGCTCGTGGCGACCCTGGAGCGCCTGTCCGGCGAGACCGACGCCGCGGTCCAGGCGGCCGGGCTGCCACAGGCGCTGGCGCTCGCGCGGCGGCTCGCCGCGCGGCTCGGCTGAGGCGCCCCGTCACGGCCGCGGCGGGCGACCGCGCCGCAGCCGCGACGAGCGCTTCAGACCACCGCCTGGCCCGCGATCACGAGATGGAGCGGGTCGCTCGCCCACAGCGCGGCCGGCGCGATCGTCCGGCCGTCGTCGACGATGCCGCCGTCGTCCGGCCCGTCGATCAACGGCTCGGTCGACAGCTCAGCCTGCGCGCGTGACGTGACGCCGCGGAGGACGCGTGCTTCGACGCCTTGCAGCCGGTCCAGGTCGACCACCGGGAGGCTGCCGATACCCAGGCCGTCGTCGATCCGACCGTGAACCGGCGCCTCGAGCCGGATCCCGACCTCCTCGATCACCCCCCGCTCGCCCTGGACGGTGAAGCGGATCGTCTTGACGGTCTCGCCGGCCGCGAAGCTCAGCAGGCCGGCGCTCGGGCCGGAGAAGTCGATGCCACCGGCCAGCTCGTCGGCGGATTGGCTGGCCGTCGTGGACGCGCGGTCCACCGCGAAGCGCACGCTGCCCGCCTCGCCCAGGTCACCGCTGCGCGTCACCGTGAACACCAGCTGGGTGGTGCCGTCCGCTCCGTCGACAAGCTGCCCGTCCGAGAGGCTGTAGAGCGTCTCCGCGGCGACGGCGCTCGCGGTCCGGGTCGTGACGTTGCCCGCGCGGTCGGTCGCCAGCACGCGCAGGTGGACCGTGTCGCCGCCGTCGAATCGACGCGCCGCTCCCGCGACCGGCGTCGCGGTGGCCGTGTCCAGCTGCCACTGCCCGTCGGCGTCCGCGCGCGTGAGGTAGCGCAGCTCGTAGCCGTTGGCGGGGTTGCCGTCGGTGTCGAGCTCGACGGTGACGCTCACATTCGCCTCGGTCTTGCCGCCCAGCACCGGGCGGGGACGCACCGTGCTGCCGATGTCGAGGACGCTGTCCGGCGCGCTGGCGTCGACCGTGACCGCCAGGAGCGCCGACGTGAAGCCGCTCGCGACCGCGCCGAAGCGATGCGTGCCGTCCGCGAGCGCGGCGCCGGCGAGCGTGTATTGCCAGCGGCCGGTGCTGTCCGCCACCACCGTGCCCAGCGCCTCGCCGGCCTCGAGCAGGCCGTTGTCGTCGGCATCGCGGAACAGCGTCACCGTCGCGGCGGCCGCGGCGAAGCCGGCGAGTGTCAGCGGCGAGGCCGCGCTGCCGTTGGCGAAGGTGAGTTCGTCATGGGCCGACGTGCCGGTGTCGCTGCCGCGGCCGAGCTGGACGACCGGCGTGCCGATCGGCTTCACGTCCAGCGTCGCCAGCGTGGGGACGATGCTGACGTTGCCGGCGCGGTCCGTCGCGGTGATCTCCACCTGGCGCACGCCCGGCACCTGGCCGATGCCGCATTTGTAGGCCAGACGCTCGAGCAGCGTCTGCGTGACGTTCTCGGTCAGCGCCATGTTCGGCGTGATGGTCACGACCACCGAGCCGTCGCCGGGACGCGTGTAGACCATGTCCATCAGCAGGCCCGGGAACCAGCCCACCGCGGAGTAGCTGAATGGCTGCCCCAGGTTGTCCATGAACAAGAGCTGGTCCGGCTTGTCCAGGTCGTAGAAGCCGAAGATCTCCGTGTCGCCGCGCAGGTTCGGCGGGTAGTTGTTGGTGGGCGCGAGCGCGCCGGCGACCGCGCTGGTGAACTTGAACTGCAGTTGGACGACGCCGCTGCTCTCGGTGACCTGGGTCCGGGTCGGCAGGCCGAGCGTGACGCCGATGGGCACGCCCGACACGGCCGTCAGGCTGGCATCGAGCCCCGGCGCAGACCCGTTGAGGTCGAAGACCGGCGGCGTGGTGTCCAGCAGCAGGACGCTGGTGGCCGAGCCGGTCCGGCCGAGGTGATCGGTGACCGTGACCTTGAACTGCCGGGGGCCTTCCTGCGGCTGCGAGGCGACGCTGCTCAGCGTCAGCGATTCGAGCAGCGCCTGGGTCTGGCCGGCGCTGGCCCAGCTGCCGTCCTCGAGGCGGAACACGAAGCGGTCGGCCGCGCGGCTCGCGTGCCACGCAGTGCCCGCCACGGTGAAGGAGGTGGCGGCCTGATCGAGCGCCGTCACCGTGCCGCCCTCCCGGCTGCCCAGGACGTCGTCCCGGCTCGCGCCGGCGCCGCCGGCGTCGATCGTCACCTGCTGGAAGCGCGCGTCGGGATTGGCGTGTCGCAGGCCGGCGCCGTCCGGCAGCAGGGCACGCGGCGCGGTCAGCGTGCGGAAGGCGATGTCGGCGTCCAGGCCGGGCCGGGCGCCATTGAAGTCCAGCGTGGGGACGCGGGTGTCCACCATCACCGACACCTGCGCGTCGGCGCTGACGTTGCCCGCCACGTCGAGCAGGCTCAGGGTGACGGTCCGTTCGCCGTCGCGCGGCCGGGTCTGGAGGTTGTTCAGGCGGATCGCGTTGGTCAGCGCGGCGGCGTCGGAACCGGTCAGCGCGCTGCCGTCGGCGCGCCAGATCGCGAGCGACGCGGTGGCGGCGTCGTAGCGGTAGGCCAGGCCGTCCAGGCCGCCGATGCGCACGCCCTGTGCCTGGCCGTCGCGGCTCAGGTCCAGGTCGCGGTCCAGGCGGAGGCGGTCGTTGAGCGGATCGAAGCCATCGCCGCCCAGGCGCAGGCGCAATTCATGGAGGTCTTGCGGGGTCAGGGCGGCTTCGGTGGCGGTGAGCGCGACACCGGCGGCGATCGTGGCGCGGTCGACGATGCGGTGCAGCGCGGACTGCGGGCCGGGCTGCGACGAGAGGTCCAGGTCGTCGGCGTGGGTGTAGAGGGCCAGGCGCAGCGCGCTGAGCCCGCTGCTGCCGTGGGCATTGGCCTGCCGCGCCAGCACCGTGTGCAGGCCGTCGCGGGTGAACAGCGCCGCGTCCACGCTGTTGCCCTGCCCGTCGTGCCAGGTCTGGCCGAGGTCCAGGCTGAACTGCCAGTGCGCGTCGGGCGCCAGCCCGGTCACGATCACCTGCGCATCGCGGGTGCGGTGGTCCACGGCGGACATCCCGGAGTCCTGCGCCAGCGCGAGCCGAACAGGCCCCGGGCGCAGCGCCGGATCCGGCTCGAACGGGTCGACGGGCGGCGTCGGATCCCCGCCGGGCTGAGCGGGCTCGGAGGGGCCTCCGGGGCGGGTGGGATCCTCCGGCAGCGGCGGCTCCGCCGGGCGAGACGGGTCCTCGGGGTGGCCCGTGTCCCCCGGACGAGTGGGGTTCCCGGGCTGCGAAGGATCCTCCGGATGGGAGGGATCCCCAGGCTGCGAGGGGTTCGTCGGGTTGGTGGGATCCGTAGGCCGGGCCGGGTCCGTCGGGCCAGCGGGATCGGCCGGATTGCCTGGATTGCCAGCATCGCCAGAGCTGCCGGAGCTGCCAGAGCTACCGGAGCCGCCGGAGCCGCCGGAGCCGCCAGAGCCGCCAGAGTTGCCGGAGTCGGAGGGGTTGGCGGGCGACGCGGGCTCCCCCGGCGTCGCCGGGTCCGTGGGCCGGCCCGGCCCGATGGCATGCGCCGGAGCGAAGGGGGCGTCATCGCGAGTACCGCGCAGGCCGCCGGCCATCACCCCGAACGCCCAAGGCGTGATCAGCCCCGCGCCGGGCCAGATCCAGCCGATGACGGGGCCGCGGTCGTCGTCGGTCGCCGCGCCGGGTGTCACCTCGGACCTCGTTCCGCAAGTGACGGCGGTGTTCTGGGCGTCGATGTTGGCGTTGGCCGGCGTCGGCGCGTCGGAGGCGGGGCAGTCGGGGATCGTCGTGTCGGCCGCCGGGGCCGTTGCAGAAGAGGCCGGCGACTGCTGTTCATCGCCGTTGGCCGAGGGGGCCACCCCCTCATCCGCCGGACGTCCGGCGCGATCGGCCCTCGACGTGGGGGTGCCTCGAGCTGGCGGCAAGGTCGCGGTCGGAGACGGCGACGGCGACGGCGACGGCGACGGGGGGAGGGGCGAGGCGGTCATCGCGGCCGAAGCGGCCGGCAGAGAGCGGGGATCGGACATGGGCAAAGGGGGTTCACCAAGGAAGCCCGCAGTGTTCCGGGCTGAAACCGCCCGATCGATGACCGGAAACGACGTGAGATTGGCGGTCCTTAGCAAAACCGAGTCGGTCGAGGCCCGCAGAAACACTGCTCCGGAAGGGCGAGGCGGTGAACCGGCGCGCGCGAGCGCCTCACCCGGGCGCACCGGACGAGGGCGTCGGCGCGCAGGGTCAGAGGATCTCGTCGACCAACGCCTTGCCCGCGACGGCGCCCGCCGCGAGGTAGGCGCCGACGCTGCTGCCGAGCTCGCCGGCCTCCTTCATCACGGTGCTCGCGCCGCTGGCCACCGCGTCCTTGACCTCGCCCGCCAGTTCCGCCACCTCGGACACGCCGCTCGAGACCGCGTGGCCCACCGCCTTGGCGCCGTCCTCCAGCGCCTGCAGGCCTTCCTCGCTCCAATGGACGACGCTGCTCACCGCGTTCTCGCCGCCTTGCCAGGCGGCCTGCGCCAGGCCGATCGCGCCGGCGGCGACGCTGCCGTACTCGCGGGCGTTGATCTCGAAGCTGCCGCTCGGCCGGTTGACGAGTTGGCGCGACGCGACCGGCGCGGCGCCGGTGCCGTTGATCTGGGAAACCGTGGTCATGACCCCTCCAGGGTGTGTGCTTGGTGAGCCCATTCTTCCGGCGGCCGGCACGGCGGATGCCCACATGAGCGACCAGGGCCGACGGCTCTACAAACTTTCTATATTTCCTGCTGCACATCTGCCGACGCCCTTGTGCCGCGCTTGTGAACAAGCGTTTCGGGACTCGGCGCCGCTCATGTCGGAAACCGCGATGCGCCCGTTGTTGTCGACTGTTTGTCCCGCTCGTCGGCGTCCATGTCGGCCGCGTGCCAGGCTTGGCACGCGCCGGTCGCGCCATGACGCTGGGATATGCTTGCCCGCTATGAGCGAAGTGCCTCTCGCCCCTGCCGCGATGCCGTCGGCGGCCGCCGCCGCGGACACCGATACCGACGCCGATGCGTCCGCGCGCCCCTACAAGATTCCTGAGTCGGTGCTGGTCGTGATCCACACGCCGGCGCTGGACGTGCTGATGCTGGAACGCGCCGACCGGCCCGGTTTCTGGCAGTGCGTGACCGGCTCCAAGGACCGCCTCGACGAGCCGCTGGTCGAGACCGCGAGCCGCGAGGTGCTCGAGGAAACCGGCATCCGCGTGCAAGACCTGGCCCCCGGCGCGCTCGACGACTGGGGCCTGGTCAATGTCTACGAGATCTATCCGGTCTGGCGCCACCGCTACGCCCCGGGCGTGAGCCGCAACACCGAACATGTCTTCGGCCTGACGGTGCCGGCCGGCACCGCGGTGACGCTGGCGCCGCGCGAGCACCTGCGCTACCGCTGGCTGCCCTGGCGCGAGGCCGCCGACCTGTGCTTCTCGCCCTCCAACGCCGAGGCCGTGCTGCAGCTGCCCGCGCAGCGCGCCCGCCGGGCCGGGAGCGCCGCATGATCCGCCGCACCCCGCGCCACGCGGCCGTGGCCAATTCCGCGACCACCGACACCTCGCCCGCGGACAGCGTCGGCCGGCTGCGGGTGGCGACCTACAACATCCACAAGGGCGTGCGGGGCATGGGGCCGGGCAAGCGGCTGGAGATCCACAACCTGGGCATGGGCGTGCAGGCGCTGGACGCGGACCTGGTGTTCCTGCAGGAGGTGCGGCTCTTCCACCACCGCGAGGCGCGCCAGTTCGAGCGCACCTGGTTCGGCTGGCCGGAGCAGGGCCAGGCGGAGTTCCTCGCGCCCGAGGGCTACGAGGTGGCCTACCGCACCAACGCGGTGACGCGCCATGGCGAGCATGGCAACGCGCTGCTGTCGCGCTACCCGATCGGGGACGTCGGCCACCATGACGTGTCGGACCACCGCTTCGAGCAGCGCGGCCTGCTGCATGTGCCGGTGCAGTGGCAGGGCACGGAGGTGCACGCGGTGGTGGCGCACCTGGGGCTGATCCACGGCAGCCGGGTGCGGCAGGTGCAGCGGCTGGGCGCGTTCATCGAGGACCATGTGCCCAAGGGCGCGCCGCTGGTGGTGGCCGGCGACTTCAACGACTGGGGCGAGCGGCTGGACGAGCCGATGCGCGCCGGCGGGCTGAGCCGCGCGGCGCTGCCGGGCGCGCGGCGCTCGCTGCCGACCTTCCCGTCGCGGGTGCCGGTGTTCTCGCTGGACCGCATCTACACGCGCGGGCTGCGCTGCGTCGACATGAAGGTGCCGCGCGGTCCGGCCTGGGCGCGCATGTCCGACCACCTGCCGCTGCTGGCTGAACTCGTCCTGGAATCTTGAAGCGGCCGCAGGAACCCCTCTTCCCCTGGACCCTCGGGTCGCAGCCCAGCTTCTCGGGCGGCAACGCGGTGGGGCTGCTGTGCGGGGGCGATGCGCTGTTCCCGGCGCAGATCGCGGCGATCGACCGGGCCGAGCACGAGGTCTGGCTCGCCACCTACATCTTTCATGACGACGAGGCCGGCGCCGCGACGCTGGGCGCCTTGCGGCGCGCGGCGCTGCGCGGCGTGCGGGTGCGGGTGGTCGTGGACGGCTTCGGCTCCAAGGCCAGCCTGGGCTGGCTGCGCGAGCAGCTGGACGGCGCGCCGGTGGCGCTGGCGGTGTTCCGGCCGATCGACCGCTGGTGGAACTGGCTGCATCCCGGTCAGCTGCGGCGGCTGCACCAGAAGCTGTGCGTGGTGGACGGGCAGGTCGGTTTCGTCGGCGGCATCAACGTGATCGACGACCGCATCGACCTGCATCACGGCCGCACCGAGGCGCCGCGGCTGGACTTCGCGGTGAGCGTCAGCGGCCCGGCGGTGCGGGCGATCGAGCAGGCCGCGCGCGCCGTCTGGACGCGGGCCTGGCTGGGGCACGACTTCGGCGACGAGATGCGCGCGATGATCCGCAGCGCCTCGCCGGCGCGGCGCGCCAAGCGCCTGATGCGCCGCATCCGGATGCCGCGCGGCGAGCACCGCCGGCGGGACCCCGAGCGCCTGGCGCCGGTGCGCGTGGCCTTCGTGCTGCGCGACAACCTGCGCCAGCGCCGCACGATCGAGCGCGCCTATGTCGAGGCGATCCGCGGCGCGACCGCGCGGGTGGACCTGATCACGCCCTACTTCTATCCGGGGCAGCGCTTCCGGCGCGCGCTGAAGGACGCGGCCCGGCGCGGCGTCCAGGTCAGGCTGCTGCTGCAGGGCAAGGTCGATTACAAGATCGCGGCGATGGCGGCGCATGCGCTCTACGACGAGCTGCTCGGCCACGGCGTGCAGATCTACGAGTACACGCCGGCCTTCCTGCATGCCAAGGTCTGCGTCGTCGACAACGACTGGGCGACGGTGGGCAGCTCCAACATCGATCCGCTGTCGCTGCTGCTCAACCTGGAGGCGAACATCGTGGTGCGCGACGCGCCGTTCGCCGGGGACGTGGCCCGCGAGTTCGACGCGGCGGTCGCCCGCTCGCGGCGCGTCGAACATCCCGAAGGCCGCGGCCTGCGCGGCGTGCTCGGGCGCGCGCTGGTGGCGTGGGTGGCCTATGTCTACCTGCGCGTGGCGGGGCTGACCGGGCGGTATTGAGCGTTCGTGCGGGAGGCCAAGCGCGGGCTCTCCACGATGCAGGGGGCATCGCGTCCGCGAACCCCCAGCATCATTCCGGCCCCACTCGCAGTCGTGGGACACGACGATCCTCGAACCGAGGACTGAGTCAATAGGTGCCTTGGCCCTTGGGCATCGGAGGACGGACCTCGACAGGGAACGGATCCCGCTGCTGACGATTGCCGTCGCGCGGCTTGGCGTTGAACTGCCGGTCGACGAAGCGCAGCATCGGCTCCACACGCGCCGCCCAGCTCGCTTCATCATGCGTTGCGCCCTCCGCCTCGAGGTAGGCGATGTCTCCGCTGGCCCAGCCGCGCGCGTACAGCACGCCACGCAGCTTGCGCAATTGCCGGATCGCCTCGGCCCCTTCGCCAGTCCCCATGTCCAGCCACAGCTTCGGACGCGGCACCGACATCGGCAGCGGTGTCTTCTGCGCATCCCGAATCGGGAATTCGTTGTCCCACCACAGCGAGGGCGACACCACCAGCGCCGTGCCGAACACGTCGCCGTGATGCACCGCCAGCCACAGGCTCATGATCCCGCCCAGCGACGATCCGCCCACCGCCGTGTGCGCCGCGTCCGGCAGCGTGCGGTAGCGCGCGTCGATCGCGGGCTTGAGCTGCTCGATCAGGTAGCGCGCGTAGGCCGCCGCCTGGCCGCCCTGCGTGTGGCCGTCGCGGCTCATCGCGGTGGCGGTGTACTCGTCGATGCGGCGCGCGGTGTTGTTGACCGCCACGATGATCATCGGCTGGACCTGCCCGTCCACCGTCAGCCGCTGCGCCGTCTCGTCGACCTGCCATTCGGCGCCGGCTGCCGCCGCGTCGAAGACGTTCTGCCCGTCGTGCAGGTAGAGCACCGGATAACGGCGCTGCGTGTCGCGCTCGTAGTTCGGCGGCAGCCAGACCTGCACGCCGCGCGCGCCGACGAAGCGCTCCGGCAGCGGCTCCAGGCGTTCGATGGTGCCGGCGCGGCTCAGCGAGATCGGCGCGCCCGGCGCGTTGAACGCACGCGTGACGCGCACCTCGTCCGACACCAGCTCGATCGCGCGGTTGCCGCCGGTCTCCCAGCCCGCGTCGCCTTCGCCCTGGCCGGGGCGCTCGATGCGGAACTTGTAGGGCACGGTGCCGCCCGGCGGCACGCGCTCGAAGCTCGTGGTGACGCTGTACCAGCCGTCGCGCCCCAGCCCGGCGGCCGGCGCGATCAGCGAGCGCGTCCAGCTCAGCGGCGCGGCGCCGCCACGCACGCCCACCATGTCGCGGGCCGGATCGAAGCGGCCGGCGGCGATCTCCTCGCGCAGGTCGATGTCGAAGACGACCCGGGTCGCAGCGAAGGCGCGCGGTGCGACCAGCATCGCCGCCATCAGCAGCAACAGCGCGGCAACGAAGCGGACAAGCGCGGGCGAGGGGCGAGCCGGCGCGCGGCCGGCGGAAACGACAACGGCGCGCGGGAGGCGCGCCGTGGAGGCGGTGTGAGGCATGTGGAACCCACCAGGTGAGCCGGACGGTCAGGCCGCCGTCCGGCGGGTCGGCGGCGGGCCGGGCCCGCCGAGGCCTCGGATGTTAGTCCAGCACGACCAGCTCGGTGCGCGCGCGCAGCAGCGCCGCGGGACCGCGCGGACCATCGTCGTTGACCAGCGCGAAGGCGCGCTCGATGTCCGGCGCCAGGTAGTGGTCGGTGGGCATGGCGGGGCAGCGCTCGCGCAGCAGGGCGTGCATGTCCTCCAGCGGCGCCGAGCTGCGCAGCGGGCGCAGGAACTCGATGCCCTGGGCCGCGGCCAGCAGCTCGATCGCGACGATGTGCGCCGTGTTGTCGAGCATCGGGCCCAGGCGGCGCGCGCCGAAGGTCGCCATCGAGACGTGGTCCTCCTGGTTGGCCGAGGTCGGCAGGCTGTCGACGCTGGCCGGATGGGCGAGCGACTTGTTCTCGCTGGCCAGCGCCGCGGCGGTGACGTGGGCGATCATGAAGCCGGAGTTGAGGCCCGCGTTCTCTGTCAGGAAGGGCGGCAGGCGCGAGACGCCGGTGTCGATGAGCATCGCGATGCGGCGCTCGGCGATGGCGCCGACCTCCGCGATCGCGCAGGCCAGCGCGTCCGCCGCCAGCGCGACCGGCTCCGCGTGGAAGTTGCCGCCCGAGATCATCGCGGCCGGGCCGTCGGCCGGCGCGAACACCAGCGGGTTGTCGGTGACCGCGTTGGCCTCGCGCAGCAGCACGTCGCGGACGTAGCGCGACTGGTCCAGGCAGGCGCCCATGACCTGCGGCTGGCAGCGCAGGCAGTAGGGGTCCTGCACCCGGTCGTCGCCATCGCGATGCGATTGACGGATCGGGCTGCCGGCGAGCAGCGCGCGGTAGGCCGCGGCCGTCTCGATCTGGCCGGGCTGGCCGCGCACCTCATGGATGCGGGGATCGAAGGGGCCGTCGCTGCCGCGCGCGGCGTCCAGGCTCAGCGCGCCGCTGACGACGGCGGCGGCATAGACGGTCTCGAAACGCAGCAGGCCCTCCAGCGCCAGCGCGGTCGAGGTCTGCGTGCCGTTGATCAGCGCCAGGCCCTCCTTGGCCTCCAGCACCAGCGGCTTCAGGCCGGCGCGCTCCAGCACCGCGAGCGCGGGCTGGCGCTGGCCGTCGACCAGCATCTCGCCTTCGCCCATCAGCGCCAGCGTCATGTGCGACAGCGGGGCGAGGTCGCCGGAGGCGCCCACCGATCCCTGCGCCGGCACGTAGGGCACCAGGCCCGCGTTGAAGGCGTCCAGGATGCTCTGCACGACGGACTCGCGCACGCCGGAGAAGCCGCGCGCCAGCGAGGCCGCCTTGGTCGCCAGCATCAGCCGCACGACCTGGGGCGCCAGCGGCGCGCCGACGCCGACGCAGTGCGAGCGGATCAGGTTGCGCTGCAGCGCCGCCAGCTCGTCCTTGCCGATGCGCTTGGAGGCCAGCTTGCCGAAGCCGGTGTTGACGCCGTAGACCGGATCGTCGCCGGCCGCGGCGGCCTGCACGACGGCGGCGCCGCGGCGGATCGTCGGCCAGGCGTCGGCGTGCAGCGTCAGCGTCACGCCGCCGGCGCGGATGCGGCGCAGCTGGTCCAGCGTCAGCCGGCCGGGGATGAGTTCAAGGGAAGTCGTCATGGGAACTCGGTTCGAGAACGGATTCGTGGATCGGGGATCGGGGATCGCGAGATCGAAAAGGGCGACGGCTCAGCGGCCGAGCATCGGCAGCTTCAGGCCGCGCTCCTGCGCAGTCTGCTGCGCGATCTCGTAGCCCGCATCGGCATGGCGCATGACGCCGGTGCCGGGGTCGTTCCACAGCACGCGGGCCAGGCGCTTGTCGGCGGCTTCGGTGCCGTCGCAGACGATCACCACGCCGCTGTGCTGCGAGTAGCCCATGCCCACACCGCCGCCGTGGTGCAGCGACACCCAGGTCGCGCCGCCGGCGGTGTTGAGCATCGCGTTGAGCAGCGGCCAGTCGGAGACGGCGTCGGAGCCGTCCTTCATCGACTCGGTCTCGCGGTTGGGGCTGGACACCGAGCCGGAATCCAGGTGGTCGCGGCCGATGACGATGGGCGCCTTCAACTCGCCGGTGCGGACCATCTCGTTGAAGGCCAGGCCCGCCTTGTGGCGCTCGCCCAGGCCCAGCCAGCAGATGCGCGCCGGCAGGCCCTGGAAGGCGATGCGCTCGCGCGCCATGTCCAGCCAGCGATGCACGCCGGCGTGGTGGGGGAACAGCTCCTTGATCTTGGCGTCGGTCTTGTAGATGTCCTCCGGATCGCCGGACAGCGCGACCCAGCGGAACGGGCCGCGGCCCTCGCAGAACTGCGGGCGCACGTAGGCGGGCACGAAGCCGGGGAAGTCGAAGGCGTTCTTCACGCCCTGGTCGAAGGCGACCTGACGGATGTTGTTGCCGTAGTCGACGGTGGGAATGCCCATCGCCTGGAAGTCCAGCATCGCCTGCACATGCACCGCGCAGCCGCGCGCGGCGGCGGCCTTCAGGTCGGCGTGCTTGGCGGGATCGGCGGCGGCGGCCTTCCACTGCTCGACGGTCCAGCCCACCGGCAGGTAGCCGTTGATCAGGTCGTGCGCGGAGGTCTGGTCGGTGACCAGGTCCGGCTTGATCGCGCTGCCGGCCTTCACGCGGGCCGCCAACGCCGGCAGCACTTCCGCCGCGTTGCCCAGCAGCGCGATGGAGACGGCCTTCTTCTCGGCCGTGTACTTGGCGATGCGGGCCAGCGCGTCGTCCAGGTCGGCGGCCTGCTCGTCGACGTAGCGGGTCTTGAGGCGGAAGTCGATGCGCGACTGCTGGCACTCGATGGTCAGCGAGCAGGCGCCGGCGAAGGTCGCCGCCAGCGGCTGCGCGCCGCCCATGCCGCCCAGGCCGGCGGTCAGCACCCAGCGGCCGACCATGTCGCCGCCGAAGTGCTGGCGGCCGGCCTCGGCGAAGGTTTCATACGTGCCCTGCACGATGCCCTGCGAGCCGATGTAGATCCACGAGCCGGCCGTCATCTGGCCGTACATCATCAGGCCCTTGCGGTCCAGCTCGTTGAAGTGCTCCCAGTTGGCCCAGGCCGGCACCAGGTTGGAGTTGGCCAGCAGCACGCGCGGCGCGTCCACGTGCGAGGGAAAGACGCCCACCGGCTTGCCGGACTGGATCAGCAGGGTCTCGTCCTCGTTGAGGTTCTTGAGCGAGGTCAGGATCTGCTCGAAGCAGTCCCAGTTGCGCGCCGCCTTGCCGATGCCGCCGTAGACCACCAGCGCATCGGGGTTCTCGGCCACGACCGGATCCAGGTTGTTCTGGATCATCCGGTAGGCGGCCTCGATCAGCCAGTTCTTGCAGGTGAGCTGCGTGCCGATCGGGGCACGGACGGGACGGGGTTGGGCGTGGTGCGCGTGGCTCATGGCGGTTCCTTCTCGGGAGGCTCGGGATCGTGTGGCGTGAGGGGGCGTGGGGTCAGCGGCGGCCGGGGGCCGTCTCGCCGTCGGGATAGATCATGGTGGCGGGCACGCGCATCGTGCGGCGCGCCAGCGGGTAATAGACCAGCGAGGTCAGCACCAGGCTGACGATCCAGGAGATGTCGGCGCCGCCCAGCCAGTCGGCGATCGGGCCGCGGTACAGCTTCTGGTTGAGGAAGGGGATCTGCACGATCACGCCCAGCAGGTAGCAGCCCAGCGCCATCGCGTTCCAGGCGCCGTAGCGGCCCTGCGGGTCGTAGAGCGCGGGAATGTCGACCTTCTCGCGCGAGACCAGGTAGTAGTCCACCAGGTTGATCGCGCTCCAGGGCACGAAGACCGCGAGCAGCAGCAGCACGAAGTTCTTGAAGTGGTTCAGGAAGTCGGCGCTGGCCAGCACCGCGATCGCCATCGAGGCCAGCACGAAGCCCAGGATGGTCGCCGCGCGGGCCGCCGCGCCGATGCGCAGCGACGGCCGGAAGGCGCCCAGCGTGGTCAGCAGCGTCATGCAGCCGCCGTAGGCGTTCAGGCAGTTGACGGTCAGCTTGCCGGCGACGATCACCGCGTAGATCGCCGCGGCCACGGCCGGCCCGGCGAGCTCGCCCATGAAGCCGACCTGGTTCTTCAGGAATCCGCCGCCCGCGGCCGCCACCAGCACGCCGAAGGTCATCGCCAGCTGCGCGCCCAGCACGGTGCCGGCGAAGGTGGTCCAGAAGGTGCGCGCGGTCGAGGTGCCGGACGGCAGGTAGCGCGAGTAGTCGGCCACGTAGGGCGCGAAGGTCAGCTGCCAGCCGGCCGACAGCGCCATCGTCAGCAGCAGCGAGGCCATGGTGAAAGGCTTCTGGCCGAAGACGGCGGCCACGTCCTGCTGCTGGAACAGCCGCAGCGCCAGGTAGCCGAAGCCCAGGATCCCCAGCACCGTGGCGATGCGGCCGACGATGTGGATCAGCCGGTAGCCCACGGTGGCGATCAGCGCGGTCAGCCCGCCGAAGATCGCGATGCCCACCAGCGGCGACTCCGCGCCCAGCAGCAGGTTGATCGCCTGGCCCGACAGCACCGTGCCGGTCGCGGCGAAGCCCAGGTACATCACCAGCGTCAGCAGCAGCGGCAGGGCCGCGCCCTTGACGCCGAACTGCACCCGGCTGGAGATCATCTGCGGCAGGCCCAGCCGCGGTCCCTGCGCCGAATGCAGCGCCATCACCGCGCCGCCCAGCAGGTTGCCCAGCAGCAGGCCGACGATCGCCGTCAGCGCCTCCGCGCCGAAGACGATGGCCAGGGCGCCGTCCACCACCGCGGTGATCTGCAGGTTGGCCGCCATCCAGAGGCTGAACTGGCTGCCCGGGCTGCCGTGGCGCTCGCGTTCGGGCACGCGGTCGATGGTGCGCGTCTCCAGCAGCCGGTCCGGCGGGGCGGACGCGCCGGCACGCGACGCGGCGGAAGTCGATACGGTCATGGATGTCTCCTGGGCGCCGTCGTGCGTGTCGCATCTGCTGGCGGGATGCGGCGAACTCTAGTTGTCTATACAAGTACAGTCAAGTAGGATGCGACCCCATGGCGACGAAGTCCTCGAGCTCCCTTCCGGCCTCCGCGTTGAGCGGAGCGGGCGGCCCCGCGCCGCAGTACCTGAAGGTCAAGACGCACCTGCGCGAAGGCATCGCGGGCGGGCGCTGGCGGCCGGGCGAGCGCCTGCCGTCGGAGGCGGACCTGACCGAGACCTTCGGCGTCAGCCGCATGACGGTCAATCGCGCGCTGCGCGAGCTGCACCAGGAAGGCCTGGTCGAGCGGGTGCAGGGCGTGGGCAGCTTCGTGGCGCAGCTGCACCGCATCGCCTCGACGCTGACGGTGCGCGACGTGCATGAGGAGATCGCCGCGCGCAATCACCGGCACGAGGCCAGCGTCCATGTCCTGGAGACGATCAAGGCCAATGCCGAACAGGCCGGCCTGCTGGGCGTGCGTACCGGCGCGACGCTGTTCCACAGCGTCATCGTCCACCGCGAGAACGGCGTGGCGATCCAGTGCGAGGACCGGCTCGTCAACCCGGCTTGCGCGCCGGCCTACATGGACCAGGACTTCACGCGCGTCACGCCCACCCACTACCTGCTGGAAGTCGCGCCGCTGTCGGAAGCGCGCTACACCATCGAGGCCGCCATGCCGGTGGCGCTCGAGGCCCGGCTGCTGGGCATGCCGCGCGGCGAACCCTGCCTGGTCGTGAAACGTGTCACGTCCAGCCAGGGCCGCGCGGTGACGGCGGTGCGATTGGTGCATCCGGCCAGCCGCTACCTGCTAGAGGGGAGCTTCCAGGCGTGACCCCCGGGTTGACGTTTGGTGACGTGTCCTCATGAGCGAGTCTTCGAGAATCCCGCCCTTCAGCAATAGCCCTGCGCAGTTGGATGACATGAGCTGGATGAGGATCACCGCCGACGAGGTTGCCCCGACCCCGTGGCGCAATGGGGGAGGCCGGACCCGCGAGCTGCTCGCGTGGCCGCACGTCGCGGACTGGAAGGTGCGCATCAGCGTCGCGGACATCGACCGCGACGGTCCGTTCTCGGCCTACCCCGGCGTGGACCGCTGGTTCGGCGTGCTGTCGGGGGAAGGCGTGATCATGCGTGGCCGCGCGCTCAAGCCCAACGAGGGCATGGTCCGGTTTCCCGGCGAGGACGCGCCCGACTGCACGCTGATCGACGGCCCGACGCAGGACTTCAACGTGATGCACCGGCGCGATGCCGGCGTGTTCCGGCTTCAGCCGGCCGACCGGCCGCTGATCCCGCACGGCGCGCGCTGGCTGGGCCTGTTCACGCAGGAAGGCGGCTTGCTGATCCACGGTCACCGCTCGGTGCCGCTGGCGCCCCACACGCTGGCCTGGTGTGAATCGCCGGCCGCGCACAGCTGCGTCTTCGACGACGGCGATCAACATGGGCCGGCCTGGTGGCTGGTCTGGAGCGACACATGACGATGACCTCGACCGCCGCGCCACGCCGCGCCCTGTGGACCCACGCGACACTGGCGACCTTCGCCGGCGAGCGCGACTGGGGACTGGTGCACGACGGCGCGCTGCTGGTCGAGGACGAACAACTGCGCTGGGCCGGCCCCGCGGCCGAGCTGCCGGCCGACCTGCGCGACGGCGTCGCCGACACGCACGACCTGGGCGGTGCGCTGGTGACGCCCGGGCTGATCGACTGCCACACGCACTTGGTCTACGGCGGCGAGCGATCGGCGGAATTCGAGTTGCGCCTGCAGGGCGCGACCTATGAGGAGATCGCCCGCGCCGGCGGCGGCATCCGCTCCACTGTCGCCGCGACGCGCGCCGCCGACGAGCAGGCGCTGTGGACGCTGGCGGCGGCGCGCGCCCGCGCGCTGATGGCCGAGGGGCTGACCACGCTGGAGGTGAAGTCCGGCTACGGCCTGTCGCTGGCGGACGAGGCGAAGTGCCTGCGGGTGGCGCGCCAGCTGGCCGGGCTGGGCCTGACGGTGCGCACCACCTGCCTGGGCGCGCATGCGCTGCCGCCGGAATTCGAAGGCCGCCAGGACGAGTACGTCGACGCCGTCTGCGCCTGGCTGCCGCAACTCCAGCGCGAGGGCCTGGTCGACGCGGTCGACGTGTTCTGCGAGCGCATCGCCTTCACGCCGGCGCAGACCCGCCGCGTCTTCGAGGCCGCGCGCGCGCTCGGGCTGCCGGTCAAGCTGCATGCGGAACAGCTCAGCGACCAGGGCGGCGCCGCGCTGGCGGCCGAGTTCGGCGCGCTGTCCTGCGACCACCTCGAATGGCTGAGCGAGGACGGCATCGCCGCGATGGCGCGGGCCGGCACCGTCGCGGTGCTGCTGCCCGGCGCGTTCTACTTCCTGCGCGAGACCAAGCTGCCGCCGGTCCAGGCGCTGCGCGACGCCGGCGTGCCGATCGCGCTGGCGACCGACCACAACCCGGGCAGCTCGCCGGGCCTGTCGCTGCTGCTGATGCTGAACATGGCCTGCACCTTCTTCCGCATGACGCCGGAGGAGGCGCTGCGCGGCCTGACGGTGAACGCGGCGCGGGCGCTCGGCTTGCCCGACCGCGGGCGGCTGGTCGCCGGCCTGCGCGCCGATTTCTGCGTCTGGGAGGCCACGCATCCGCGCGAGCTGGCCTACTGGTTCGGACGCAACCCGCTGCGCCAGGTGGTGGTCGGCGGCCAGGCGCGAGCGTGAGACAAGCGGCGGACGATCGCGCGACGACGTGATCGCGGCCGCGGCGCGGCGGCCTGTTGCCGTCGCGCGGAGACAAGAGGAACGAGCGATGAAGCACGACGTCTTTGAACTGCGGCGCGGCCGCACCCCGCTGCTGATCAGCATGCCGCACGTGGGCCGCGAGATCCCGGCCGACCAGCATCACCGTTATGTCCCGCGCGCGCTGGGCAGCGAGGACACCGACTGGCACCTGGAGCCGCTGTACGCGCCGATCGCGGAGCAGCTCGGCGCCGGGATGCTGGTGCCGCGTTTCTCGCGCTACCTGATCGACCTGAACCGCCCGCCCGAGGACACGCCGATGTATCCCGGCGCCTCCAACACCGAGCTCTGCCCGACGCGCTTCTTCACCGGCGAGCCGCTCTACCAGGACGGCCTGGCGCCGGACGCGGCCGAGAAGCAGCGCCGCATCGAGCAGTACTGGGCGCCGTACCACCAGGCGCTGCAGGGCGAGCTGCAGCGGCTGCGGCAGGAACACGGCTTCGCGCTGCTGTTCGAGGCCCACAGCATCCGCTCGGAACTGCCCTGGCTCTTCGAGGGCCGCCTGCCCGACCTCAACATCGGCACCGTCGAGGGCAAGTCCTGCAAGCAGATCACGCGCCAGGCGATCGAGATCGTGCTGCAGGCGCAGGACGACTTCAGCTGGGTCGTCGACGGCCGCTTCAAGGGCGGCTACATCACGCGCCAGTACGGCCGGCCCGAGCTGGGCCAGCAGGCGGTGCAGCTGGAGATGTGCTATCGCTGCTACATGGTCGAGAACGACATGGGCTTCACCGGCTACGAGCTCGACGCGGGCTGTGTCGAGCGGGTGCGGCCGGTGCTGACGATGCTGCTGCAGGCCTACCTGATGGCCAACCCGTCGGCCAACCCGTCCGCCAACCCACCGACCCACCCGCCGCGGAGCGCCGCATGAGCGCCGCCGCCGTGACGCCGACGGCCTTCCACGCGCCGCTGGCCTGGCTGGACGGGCGCTGGCAGGCTGACGTGCTGATGCGCGTGGGCGCCGACGGGCACTGGACCGCGCTGAACGCCGGCGTGCCGGCGCCGGCCGATGCGCTGCGCCTGGGCGGGCCGGTGCTGCCGACGCTGGTCGATGCCCACAGCCACGCGTTCCAGCGCGCCTTCGCCGGCCTGGCCGAGCAGCGCGACAGCGACAGCGACGATTTCTGGTCCTGGCGCGACCGCATGTACGGCGTGGCGTTGCGCGTGACGCCGGCGCAGCTGAAGGACATCGCCGCGCAGCTCTACACCGAGCTGCTGGCTGGCGGCTACACGCAGGTCTGCGAGTTCCACTACCTGCATCACCGCGAGGACGGCACGCCCTACGAGGACGAACACGCGATGGCGCTGGCGCTGGCCGAGGCCGCGCAGGAGGTGGGCATCGGGCTGACGCTGCTGCCGGTGTTGTACGCGCACGCCGGCTTCGCGCACCCGGGACTGCGCGAGACGCAGCGCCGTTTCCGCACCGATGCCGACTGGGTTTGGCAGGCCTGCCGCCGCATCAACGCCGCCGGGCTGCCGCTGGTGCGTGCCGGCGTGGCGGTGCACTCGCTGCGCGCGGCCCATGAGGCCGACGTGCGCGCGCTGCGGGCGCTGGTCGGCGACGCGGACATTCCCATCCACGTGCACGTCGCCGAGCAGATGCAGGAGGTCAATGACTGCCTCGCGGCGACCGGCCGGCGGCCGATCGATTTCCTGGCCGACTACGGCCTGGATCCGCGCTGGCAGCTGGTGCATGCCACCCACAGCACGCGCGAGGAGATCGCGCGCATTGCCGCCAGCGGCGCGGGCGTGGTGATCTGCCCGGGCACCGAAGGCAACCTCGGCGACGGGCTGGCGGACCTGCCGGGTTGGCTGGCGGCCGGCGTGCCGCTGACGGTGGGCTCGGACAGCCAGGTCACGCGCGGCTGGGTCGAGGAACTGCGCTGGCTGGAGTACGGCCAGCGCCTGGGCCTGCAGCGGCGCAACGTGGCGGCGCGGCCGGGGCACCAGCCCTCGACGGCGGCGCGGCTGTTCGATGCCTGCGTCGCGGGCAGCGCGCGGGCGGCCGGGCTGCCGTCCTGGGGCTTGCGGGCCGGCGCGCGGGCCGACTTCCTGGTGCTGGACACGTCGGCCAGCGGGCTGGCGGGCCTGCCGGACGCCGCGCTGCTGGACGGCCTGATCTTCGCCAGCCAGGGCGCCGCCTGGCGCGAGGTCTATGTCGCCGGCCAGCCGCGCTCGATCGACGACGCCGGCCGCCGCGAGCGCTTCCAGGCGACCATGGCCGCGCTCTGGCGCTGACGCGGGCGGGCCCCCCGTTTCCACAGGGTTCCGGGCCGGCACGCCGGCTGCTAGGCTGTTTCCGTTCGGCAACTTCGTCGGGAGCAGCCATGCGGACCCTGCGCAACTTCACCATCCGGACGCGCCTCATGGCGCTGGGACTCCTGTCGGTCCTCGCGATGCTGCTGATCGGCGGCGACGGGCTCTGGGCGATGGCCCGCACCAAGCAGGACTTCCAGCATTACGTGCGGCAGGACGTCGAGTCGCTGGTGCAGCTCTCGGAAGTGCGTGCCGGTGTCGGCAACCTGCGCCGCTACGAGAAGGACATGCTGATCAACATCGGCGACGACGCCGCGGTGAAGCGTTATCACGAGGAGTGGCGCAAGACCTTCGAGGGCGTCCTGCGCAGCCTGGACGTGATCGCGGGGCTGGAGATCCTGCCCGAGATCAAGGCGATGCCGCCGGCGATGAGGGCCTCGCTGGGCAACTACCGGAACGGCCTGGACGGCATCGTGGCCCGCATCCTGAAGCAGGAGTTCGTCGACTCGGCCGAGGCCAACCGGCAGACGGAGCCGATCAAGGGGCCGGTCCGGGAGATGGACAAGCAGCTCGGCGAGATGACGCAGGCCATCATGGCGCGCGGCAACCAGGAGGTGCAGCGCATCGACGGCGAGGAGACCCGCGTGCGTATGGCGCTGGGCGGCGTGATGCTGCTGGGCGTGGTGGTCATCGGCACCTTCACCTTCTTCAACATCGCGTCCATCCTGATGCCGCTGGCGCAGGCGGTCAGCTCCACCGAACGCATCGCCCGCCAGGACCTGAGCGAGCGCGTGGACGTGCACGGCACCGACGAGACCGCCGCGATGATGCGCGGCGTGCAGGGCATGCAGCACTCGATCCGCCACGTGGTGAGCGGGGTGCGCAGCGCCACGGACAGCATCGCGACGGCGTCGCGCGAGGTCGCGGCCGGCGCGCACGACCTCAGCCATCGCACCGAGCAGGCGGCCTCCAACCTGCAGGAGACCGCGTCGGCGATGGAGGAGCTGACGGCCAGCGTGCAGCACAACGCCGACTCGGCCCGGCAGGCCAACCAGCTGGCCGAGGAAGCCGCCGGCGCGGCCGACCGCGGCGTCAGCGTGGTGGGCGAGGTGGTGGCGACGATGGGCCGGATCAGCGCCTCGTCGGCGCGCATCGGCCACATCATCGGCACCATCGACGGCATCGCCTTCCAGACCAACATCCTGGCGCTGAACGCGGCGGTGGAGGCCGCGCGCGCCGGCGAGCAGGGCCGCGGCTTCGCCGTCGTGGCCGGGGAGGTCCGCACGCTGGCCCAGCGCAGCGCCGAGGCGGCCAAGGAGATCAAGCAGCTGATCACCGCCAGCGGCGAAAGCGTCGCCAGCGGCTCGGCCCTGGTGGAGCGCGCCGGGCAGACGATGAACGAGATCTCCGAGTCGATCACGCGGGTGTCGCGCATCGTGGCCGAGATCAGCCACGCGACCGTCGAGCAGAGCGGCGGGATCAACCAGATCGGCACCGCGATCTCGCAGCTGGACCAGATGACGCAGCAGAACGCGGCGCTGGTCGAGGAATCCGCCGCGGCGGCGCAGAGCCTGCAGCATCAGGCGGATGCGCTGTCGCAGTCGGTGGCGGTGTTCAAGCTCTCCTGAGGAGCGTGACTTCCGTCCGGGAGGAGTGCACGCTCCACCCGGTTTAGAGCGCCGCGTCGCCCGGCGCCGGCATGCGGGCTGCTAGGCTTTTCGCTTCGATCCAATCGTCGGGAAAACATGCAGTCTCTGCGCAATTACACGATCCGGACCCGCCTGCTGGGACTGGGCCTCCTGTCGGTCCTGGCGCTCCTGCTGATCGGGGGCGCCGGCCTCTGGGCCATGGGCAGCACGCGGTCCGAGTTCCAGCAGTACGTCGCCCAGGACGTGGGCTCGCTGACCCAGCTCTCCGAGGTGCGCGCCGGCATCGGCAACCTGCGCCGCTTCGAGAAGGACATGCTGATCAACATCGGCGACGACGGCACCGTCAAGCAGGCCCAGGCCGACTGGCAGAAGACCTATGCCGGCGTGATCCGCAGCCTGGACGCGCTGGCCGCGATGGAGACCGGCGCCGAGACCGGCGCCATGCCGCCGAAGCTGAAGCAGGCGCTGCAGGCCTACAAGGCCGGCGTGGACGACATCGCCAAGCGCATCCTGAACGCCGATTTCGTCGATGCCGCCGAGGCCAACCGCTCCACCGACATCATCAAGGCGCCGGTGCAGGCGATGGACAGCGGCGTGGCCGAGATGACCCGGGCCATCCTGCAGCACGGCGAGGACGAAGTGGCGCGCCTGAGCACGCGCGAACGCGCGGTGCGCGGCGCGCTCGGCGTGGTGCTGGTGATCGGCGTGGTGCTGATCGGCCTGCTGACCGTGCTGAACATCCGTTCCATCCTGGCGCCGCTCGCGCAGGCGGTGGACACCACCGAACGCATCGCCCGCAAGGACCTGAGCGAGCCGGTGACCGTGCAGGGCGCCGACGAGACGACCGCGATGGCGCGCGGCGTGCAGGGCATGCAGGACGCGCTGCGGGAGGTCGTCGGCGGCGTGCGCAGCGCCACCGACAGCATCGCCACCGCGTCGCGCGAGGTCGCGGCCGGCGCGCACGACCTGAGCCAGCGCACCGAGCAGGCGGCCTCCAACCTGCAGGCGACGGCCTCCGCGATGGGACAGCTGACCGCCAGCGTGCAGCACAACGCGGCCTCGGCCGGCGAGGCCAAGGCGCTGGCCGAGCAGGCCGCCGACGTCGCCGGCCGCGGCGTCAGCGTGGTCGGCGAGGTGGTGCAGACGATGGGGCGCATCAGCGCCTCGTCGGCGCGCATCGGCGACATCATCGGCACCATCGACGGCATCGCCTTCCAGACCAACATCCTGGCGCTGAACGCCGCGGTGGAAGCCGCGCGCGCGGGCGAGCAGGGCCGCGGCTTCGCGGTGGTGGCGAGCGAGGTGCGCTCGCTGGCGCAGCGCAGCGCCGAGGCCGCCAAGGAGATCAAGCAGCTGATCACCGCCAGCGGCGAGAGCGTCGCCAGCGGCGCGGCGCTGGTGGAGCGCGCGGGCGAGACGATCAACGAGATCTCCGACTCCATCACCCGCGTGTCGCGCATCGTGGCCGAGATCAGCCATGCGACCGCCGAGCAGAGCGGCGGCATCAACCAGATCGGCTCGGCCATCGCGCAGCTGGACCAGATGACGCAGCAGAACGCCGCGCTGGTCGAGGAATCCGCCGCCGCGGCGCAGAGCCTGCAGCATCAGGCGGATGCGCTGTCGCAGTCGGTGGCCGTCTTCAAGCTGGGCTGACAGGGCCCGGCGGCGCCCCGCCGGCTCAGACCCCCATCACCTGCACGCGATTGCGGCCGGCGTGCTTGGCCGCGTACAGCGCCTGGTCGGCGGTCTCCACCAGCATCGCCGCCTTCGCGGGCGGCTCCCCGGCCGCCAGGCCGATGGACACCGTGACGCGCAGGTCCGGCGCGAGCTCGCCCCACGCGTGGTGGGCGATCGCGCCGCGCAGGCGCTCGCAGATACCCTGGCCGCGCTCGGCCGGGACGCCGACGAAGACCAGCATGAACTCCTCGCCGCCGACTCGCGCCAGCAGGTCGGCGCTGCGCAGCTGCCGCCGCAGCACCTGCGCCACCTTCTGCAGCGCCTGGTCGCCGACGCCGTGCCCGAAGGCATCGTTGACCTGCTTGAAGTGGTCGATGTCCAGAAGCCCCAGCGCGATCGGCTTGTGCTCCTGTCGCGCCCGCTCGAGCAGCAGCGGCAGCGCGAACTCGGCGTGACGCCGGTTGTTGAGGCCGGTCAGCGCGTCTTCATGGGCCATGCGGCCGAGCTCCGCGGCCTCGCGTCGCAGGCGCTGCTGCTCCTGCTCGGCCAGCTCGGCCCGCTCGCGCTCGCGACGCGCGTCCTGCATCGCATGCTCGGCCCGCGCCTGGGCCTGCTCGAATTCCTGCCGGATCAGCATCGCCTCGGTCTGCAGCGCCATCGCGCTGCGGGCCGTCTGGCGCTCCAGCGACGACAGCAACTCGTGCGCCGCCAGCGCCCGCGCCGCATCGCCGCGCAGCTTGCAGGCCCGATAGATGGCCAGCGCGAGCTGCCGCCGCAGGCGCGTGGGCAATGACTGCGGCGCCTGTTGGCCGACCAGGTCCTGCAGCGTCGCCAGCGCCGGCAGCGCGTCGGTCGCGCCGGCGCCGTCGTCGCGCTTGAGCTGCAGCAGCGCCCGCTGCGCGCGTGCCTGCAGCACCATGCCGGCGTAGCCGTGCCGCTGCGCCAGCCGCTCGTATTCGTCGGCGATGAGCAGCGCGTCGTCGATCGCGCCGGTGCCCAGCTGCAGCTCGACCAGGTTGGACAGCGACACCACGACCAGGAAGGGATTGCCTTCCTCCCGCACCAGGTCGGCGGCGCGCACCGCGTAGGGCTCGGCCTGGGCCAGCGCCTCGGCGGCCGAGCGCCGGTCCTCGTCACGGATCGCCTCCGCGTGCGCCTGCAGCCAGAAATGCGCCAGGTTGTTCAGGCAGGACAGCAGCAGTTCGCGCTCGCCGGCGGCCTGCTGCTGGGCGATCTCCAGCGCCTGCAGCGTGTGCTGGCAGGCCTGCTCGACCTGATCCGTCACCGCGAAGGCCACCGCCAGCCGGTTCAGCGCCCAGGCTTCGCGCGTCGGATCCTGCGCGCGCCGCGCCGCGGCCAGGCCTTGCCAGCCGGCCTGCATCGCGTCCCGCCCCATCTGGAACTGCGCGTAGATGTAGCAGAGCTCGGTCAGCGCCTGCGCGGTCCATTCGTCCTGGTCGGGGCCGTCGATCAGCCGCACCAGCGCCACCGCCTCGCTGGCGCGCCGCAGCGCCGCCGGCAGGTCGCCCTGGCGAGGCAGGTTGTGGGCGATCAGGATCAGCGCCCGTGCGCGCTCCCGCACCGAATCGGCCGCCACCAGCGCCAGTTCCAGCGCGTCGGTCGCGTCGCGGTAGGCGCCGCGGCGGCTCAGGTGCAGGGCTCGGGCCAGTTCGCGCTGGAACAAGGCGACTCCTCCTTCGGCGATGCGGACGACCGGAAGACCTCAGCATTGGTCGGCGCACATCGCACGTCAATCGCGGCTGGCCCCAGTGGACGATGGATACAGTCGCGGGCATGCCAAAAGTCTCGAAAGCGCCGGTCCCCGCCGCCGCGCCAACCCCGCCCGTCGCTGCCTCCGCATCGATGGTTGCGGTACCGGCCGCGCGCGTGCTGGTCGGCGTGGACTTCAGCAGCGCGCCGACGGCCCGCAAGCCGATCCGGCTGGCCTTCGGCCAGCGGCGCGGCGCGGTCGTGAAGCTGGAGCGGCAGGAGGCGCTCCCGTCGCTGGACGCCTTCGCGGCCTGGCTGGCGGCGCCGGGGTCGTGGCTGGGCGGCTTCGACCTGCCTTTCGGCCTGCCGCGCGAGTTGGTCGAGACGCTGGGCTGGCCCACCGAGTGGGCCCCGCTGATCGCGCACTACGCGAGCCTGTCGCGCGCGGAGATCCGCGACACCTTCGCCGCCTTCTGCGATGCCCGTCCGGCGGGCCGCAAGTTCGCGCACCGCGCCTGCGACGCGCCGGCCGGCTCGTCCCCGAGCATGAAGTGGGTGAATCCGCCGGTGGCCTACATGCTGCACGCGGGCGTGCCCCGGCTGGTGGCCGCGGGCGTGCATCTGCCGGGGCTGCATGCGGGCGACCCGTCGCGCGTGGCGCTGGAGGCGTATCCCGGGCTGCTCGCGCGCGAGCTGATCGGCCAGCGCAGCTACAAGAGCGACGACCGCGCCAAGCACACGCCCGAGCGCCTGATCGCGCGCAAGGACCTGATCGAGGCGCTGGAGCAGGGCCGCACGCGGCTGGGCCTGCGGCTCAAGCTCAGCCACGCGCAGCGCGACGAGCTCGCCGATGACGGCAGCGGCGACAAGCTCGACGCGGTGCTGTGCCTGATGCAGGCGGCCTGGGCCGATGCGCGGGCGGGCTACGGCCAGCCCGCCGGCATGGACCCGCTCGAAGGCTGGATCGTCTGTGCTTGAATCGGGATCGCCCGGCGAGGCGCCCGGCTCCCCCACGCGATGACAAGGAAGATCCCATGACGCCAGTCGATGTTCCCGAGGCGCAAGCGCCGCTGCAAACACCGCCGCAGGTGCCGTTGCAGGTCGCCGTGATGGGCGCCGGCGCGGTGGGCTGCTTTTTCGGCGGCATGCTGGCGCGCGCCGGCCATGACGTGACGCTGATCGGGCGTCCGGCCCACGTGGCGGCGGTCCGCGATCACGGCTTGCGCATGGAGACGCGGATGTTCGACGAGCAGGTCCGCCTGCGCGCCGATACCGAGCCCGCCGCCGCCCGCGGCGCGCAGCTGGTGCTGTTCTGCGTGAAGTCGACCGACACGGTGTCGGCGGCGCAGGCGCTGGCGCCGCATCTCGGCGCGGACACGCTGCTGCTGTCGATGCAGAACGGCGTCGACAACGCCGAGCGGCTGCGCGAAACCGTGCCGCAGCCGGTATCCGCGGCGGTGGTGTACGTCGCGACGGAGATGGCCGGGCCCGGCCATGTGAAGCACCACGGCCGCGGTGAGCTGGTGATCGAGCCCGCACCCGGTGCCGAGCGCGCCGCGCAGGCGCTGGTGGCGGCCGGCGTGCCGGTCGACGTCTCGGACAACGTGCGCGGCGCGCTGTGGTCCAAGCTGCTGATCAACTGCGCCTACAACGCGCTGTCCGCGCTGACGCAGCAGCCTTACGGCGAGCTGGTGAAGGGGGAGGGTGTCTGGACGGTGATGGACCAGCTCGTCGACGAGGGCCTGGCGGTGGCGGCGGCCGACGGCGTCACCCTGCTGGGGGACGTCCGTCAGGCGGTGCGCAAGATCGCGGAGACGATGCCGGGCCAGTTCTCCTCGACCGCCCAGGACCTGGCCCGCGGCAAGCCGACCGAGATCGATCACCTGAACGGATTCCTGGTCCGGCGCGGGGAGGCCCTGGGCGTGCCCACGCCGGCCAACCGCGTGCTGCACACGCTGGTCCATCTGGCGGAGCTCAGCCGCGCCTGACTGGCGGCCGACCCCAGGCCGCGGTGGAAGCCGTCCCCAACGTGAAGAAGCCGGGACGAGCCCGGCTTCGTGACGGTGGCCGGCGCGAGGCCTGGCCCTCAAGGGACGGTGCCCGGGGCGCGCTTCACTTGCGCATCAGCGTCGACTTGCCGAACAGTGACTCGACCAGGTCCACCGCCACCAGCGCGGTCTTGTTGCGCACGTCCAGCGCCGGGTTGAGCTCCATGATGTCCAGCGACGCCAGCCGGCCGGTGTCCGCGATCATCTCCATGCAGAGCTGGGCCTCGCGGTAGGTCGGTCCCCCCGGGATGGTGGTGCCGACGCCGGGCGCGACGTCCGGGTCCAGGAAGTCCACGTCGAAGCTGACATGCAGGTGGGTGTTGGCGTCCATCGTGGCCAGCGCCAGCTCCATCGTGTGGCGCATGCCCATCTCGTCGATGTAGCGCATGTCGAAGACTTCCAGGCCGACCTCGTGGACGAAGCGTTTCTCGCCGGGGTCGACGCTGCGGATGCCGATCTGACGGATCCACTTCGGATCGATCGCGGGGACCTTGCCGCCGATCTGGATCAGCTCCTGCGGGCCGTAGCCGCACAGGCAGGCGACCGGCATGCCGTGGATGTTGCCGCTGGGCGTGAGCTGGCTGGTGTTGAAGTCGGCATGGGCGTCCAGCCACAGCACGCGCAGCTTCTTGCCGGTGTCGCGGCAGTGGTGCGCCACCGCCGCGATCGAGCCCAGCCCCAGGCAGTGGTCGCCGCCGAGCAGGATGGGCATGCGGCCGGCGCCCAGTTCGGCGTAGACCGCGTCGTGCACCGCCTGGTTCCAGGCGGTGACCTCGTCCAGGTGTCGGTAGCCGGCGGTCGGCGGCTGCCAGGGGTTGGACGGGCCGGTGAGGTTGCCGCAGTCCTTGACCTCGACGCCATGTGCCCGCAGCGCCTCGGCCAGGCCGGCCACCCGCAGGGCCTCCGGCCCCATGCTGGCGCCTCGGGCGCCGGCCCCCACGTCGGTGGGGGCGCCGATCAGGCTCACGTGTCGTGCTGCGGTCATGGTCCAACCTCTCTTGCTTTGGGATGCCCCCGGAAGGGCGGATCAGGTGCCGTCGCCCCCGCTGCCGTTGCCGTTCGCGGGCGAGCCGATGTCGTATTCCTTCATCAGCAGCGCCCAGGCCTCGTCGGCGGTCTCGACGTAGTGGAAGAGCTGCTCGTCGCCCGGGCTGATCATGCCGGTGTCGATCAGCAGCTCGAAGTCGATCAGGCGCGACCAGAAGTCGCGTCCGAACAGCAAGATGGGGCGACGGCGGCACTTGCCGGTCTGGATCAGCGTCAGCGTCTCGAAGAGCTCGTCCAGCGTGCCGTAGCCGCCAGGGAAGGCCGCCAGCGCCACCGACCGGATCAGGAAGTGCATCTTGCGCAGCCCGAAGTAGTGGAAGCGGAAGCAGAGCTCCGGCGTGATGTACTGGTTGGGCCGCTGCTCGTGCGGCAGCACGATGTTCAGGCCGATGCTGCGGCCGCCGGCCTCGTGCGCGCCGCGGTTGCCGGCTTCCATGATGCCGGGACCGCCACCGGTGACGACGTACAGCGGATGCGCGAAGTCCTTGGTGTGCTCGGTGATCAGGCGCGCGAACCTGCGCGCTTCCTCGTAGTAGCCGCTCATCACCAGACGGCGCTCGGCGCGTTGCAGCGCGGCCTCGTCCTTGGCGGCGCGCGCGGCCTCGACCGCCGCCTGCGCGGACTCGCGGTCGGCGATGCGCGCGCTGCCGAAGATCACCACCGTCGACTGGATGTCCAGCTCCTGCTGGATCAGCTCCGGTTTCAGCAGCTCGAGCTGCATGCGCACCGGGCGCAGCTCGGGGCGGAGCAGGAAATCGGTGTCGGTGAACGCCAGCTGGTAGGCGCTGGGGGGATTGGCGTCGAACGCGGCGTCGAAGGCCGCTTGTTGCGCGGCCTCCTCCTGCGCGGAGGGGAAGTTGCGGGCGGTGAGTTTGTCGCTTCTGATCATGATTCGATGGCCCGGGAGCTTACGGGCGTTGCCACTTAATTTCTGTTCGTCTCGCGCGGCGACGCAGCGGCGTGGACGACGGTTTGTTGCGCGCGCTCAGCGGTCGCCGCAGCACGGGCAGCGCGGGTCGCGCGCGACCTGCAGGTCGGTCCATTCCATCCGCCGCGCATCCAGCATCAGCAGCCGGCCCGGCAGCGCCGAGCCCATGCCGGTGAGCAGCTTCAGCGCCTCGGCCGCCTGCATGCTGCCGACGATGCCCACCAGCGGCGCGAACACGCCCATCACCGCGCAGCGCTGCTCTTCCGGCGGCTGGTCCGCCGGGAACAGGCAGGCGTAGCAGGGGAAGCGCCGTTCGCGGCTGTCGTAGACGCTCAGCTGCGCGTCGAAGCCCAGCGCCGCGCCCGACACCAGCGGCTTGCCGTGCTTGACGCAGGCCGCGTTGACGAGGTGGCGGGTGGGGAAGTTGTCGGTGCAGTCCAGCACCACGTCGGCCTGCGGCACGAGCGTGTCCAGCAGCGCGGCGTCGGCGCGCTCGGTGATCGCGCGCACGCGCGGTTCGGGATTGATGGCGGCGATGCCGGCGGCGGCCGATTCGGCCTTGGGCTGGTCCACCCGCGCCAGGCTGTGCGCGATCTGGCGCTGCAGGTTGGTCACGTCGACGCGGTCATGGTCGACCAGCGTGATGCGCCCGACGCCCGCCGTGCCCAGGAACAGCGCCGCCGGCGAGCCCAGGCCGCCGGCGCCGATCACCAGCGCATGCGCGTCCAGCAGGTGCTGCTGGCCCTCGACGCCGATGTCGTCCAGCAGGATGTGGCGCGAGTAGCGCAGCAGTTGGTCGTCATCCATGGTTCATTCCGGCGGGGTCTCGTCGCCGGTCTGCGGCTGGCGCAGGCCCACCTGCAGCGGCAGCTTGAGCAGCTCCTTGCCGCGCTGCACCGCGATCACCGTCTGGCTCTCGGGCCGCAGCGCCGCCACCACGTTGACCAGTTCCCGCGGCGAGCGCACCGCCTGGCCGCCGACCTCGGTGACGACGTCGCCCGCCTCCAGGCCGGCCTTCGCGGCGGGGCTGGCCTTGAAGACTTCCTTGACCAGCACGCCGTGATCGACGGCCAGCTTGAGCGTGTCGACGACCTCCGGATTGACGTCGCCGGTGATGACGCCGAGCCAGCCGCGCGAGACCTTGCCGTCCTTCACCAGCGCTTCCAGCACCTGGTAGGCGGAGTCCACCGGGATCGCGAAGCCGATGCCCAGGCTGCCGCCGCCGGTGCGCGAGTAGATCGCGGTGTTGATGCCCACCAGCCGGCCCTGCACGTCCACCAGCGCGCCGCCGGAGTTGCCGGGGTTGATGGCGGCGTCGGTCTGGATGAAGTTCTCGAAGGTGCTCAGGCCCAGTTGCGTGCGGCCCAGCGCGCTGACGATGCCGGAGGTGACCGTCTGGCCGACGTTGAAGGGATTGCCGATCGCCAGCACCACGTCGCCGACCTGCAGCTCGCCGGCCTTGCCGGGATGGATCACCGGCAGCGGCGGCGGCAGCGTGATGCGCAGGACGGCCAGGTCGGTCTCGGGATCGGTGCCGACCAGGCGCGCCGCGGTGTCGCGGCCATCGGCCAGCTGGACCCGGATCTCGGTGGCGCCGGAGACGACATGGTTGTTGGTCAGCACGTAGCCGTCCGGCGAGACGATCACGCCCGAGCCCAGGCCGGTCTGCGGCCGCTGCTGCTGCGGCAGCCGCTTGCCGAAATGGAAGCGCAGCCAGGGGTCGGCGTCGATCTCGCGCTGGCTGGGCGCGGGCTTGTTGGCGAGCACCGCGACGACCGCCGGCGAGGCCGCCTGCGCCGCGGCGGCGAAGCTGAACTGGACCGCCGCGCGCGGCGGGGCGCCGGCGGCGGCCGGCAGCGTGGGCACAACCTTGGGCGCCTCGTGCAGCCATTCCGGCTTGAGCGTCGACACGACGAAGTAGCCGGCCAGCGCCACCGTGGTGGCCTGGGAGAAAATCAGCCAGGTTTGACGCAAGAGAGATCCTGTCATGGCACATCGCACGGAGCTGGAGCGGCTGCTCGCCGCCACGCTGGAGCCCACGCGGTTCAAGGATTATGGGCCGAACGGTCTGCAGGTCGAGGGCCGCGACCAGATCCGGCAACTGGTGTGCGGGGTCACCGCCAGCCTCGCGCTGATCGACGCCGCCATCGAGGCCGGCGCCGATGCGATCCTGGTCCACCACGGCCTGTTCTGGCGCGGCCAGGACGGCCGCGTCACCGGCTGGATGAAGCAGCGACTGGCCCGGCTGCTGACGCATGAGATCAACCTGTTCGCCTACCACCTGCCGCTGGATGCGCATCCGGAACTCGGCAACAACGCGCAACTGGCGAAACACCTGGGCTGGGCCGCCGACGGCCGTTTCGGCGAGCAGGACCTGGGCTGCGTCGGCGCTTTGCCGGCGGCGCTGGACACGCTCGATGCGCTGACCGCCCACGTCGGCGAGCGGCTGGGCCGCGCCACCGTGCAGGCGGCCGGCGACGGTCGCGCGCTGCGGCGCGTGGCCTGGTGCACCGGCGGCGCGCAAGGCTACTTCGAGGCCGCCATCGCCGCCGGCGCCGATGTCTTCATCACCGGCGAGATCTCCGAGCCGCAGGCCCATTACGCCGCCGAGACCGGCGTGGCCTTCATCGCGGCCGGCCACCATGCGACCGAGCGCTACGGCGTGCAGGCCCTGGGGCGGCAGGTGTCGGAGCAGCTCGGCCTGCACTACCGCTTCATCGACATCCCCAATCCCGCATGAACCGGCCGTCCACTTCGCCCGCGAGCCCGCGCCCGCTGCTGCTGACGATGGGCGACGCCTGCGGCATCGGGCCCGAGATCGCCGTCGCCGCCTGGGCCCGCGACCGCGGCGCGGACCTGCGCCTGGTGGGTGACGTCGCGGTCTTCCGGCGCGCCGTCGGCATCCTGGGCCTGGACCTGCCGGTGGCGGTGCTCGAGCGGGCCGACGATCTCGCGCCGCCCGATTGCCTGCCGGTCTGGCAGCCGCCGGGCCTGCCCGCGGACCTGGTCGACCAGCCGCTGGGCCGCGTCAGCGCGGCGGCGGGCGCGGCGGCGGCGCGCTGCATCGTCGCGGCGGTGCATGAGCAGCAGGCCGGCCGCTCGCGCGCGCTGGTCACGGCGCCCATCCACAAGGAAGCGCTGCATGCCGGCGGCATCGACCATCCCGGCCACACCGAGCTGCTGCAGGCGCTCTGCGCCGACGCGCAAGGGCAACTGCCGCCGGTGCGCATGATGCTGGCCAACGAGGAACTGCGGGTGGTGCTGGTGACCATCCATGTGGCCCTGCGCCAGGCGGTCGACCAGATCACGACGGGGCGGGTGCTGCAGACCCTGCGCATCACCGACGTCGCGCTGCGCCGCGCTGGCCTGGACGCGCCGCGCATCGCCGTGGCGGGCCTGAATCCGCACGCCGGCGAGGGCGGCCTGTTCGGCACCGAGGAGATCGAGCACATCGCGCCGGCGATCGCGCAGGCGCGGACGCTGGGCATCGATGCCCACGGACCGTTCGCGCCGGACACGGTGTTCATGCGCGCGCGCCATGCGCCGCCGCGGCACGTCGGCGAGTTCGATGCGGTCGTGGCGATGACCCACGACCAGGGGCTGATTCCGGTGAAGTACCTGGGCGTGGAGGAGGGCGTCAACGTGACCCTGGGCCTGCCGCTGGTGCGGACCAGCCCGGATCACGGCACCGCCTTCGACATCGCCGGCACCGGCCGCGCGGACCCGTCGAGCATGGCCGCGGCGATCCGTATGGCGCGTGCGATGTCGGCCTGAGCGGCGTCCTCGTCGCTCCGTGGTCCGCTCCCCCTCAGGAGGGAGCGGGCCACGGTGGAACTGCCTTCGGGCCGCGCCCATAATCCCCGCCATCCAAATCGACAGGGGAGCCAGATGGAGATCGGGAAGACGAGGCGACCGCAGTGGCTGGTCGCGCTGGCGCTGGCCGGCGTGATGCAGTTCGGCGCGCTGGGCACGGCGGCGGCGCAGGAGGTCAATCAGGCGCTGAACGTCTGGTTCGACGTGCTGTTCGACGAGAACGGCCAGGTCAAGGAGATCACGCCGGTCGACGAGGCGTCGCAGTCGCCGGGCTTCTGGAAGCAGATGACGGCCCGGCTGCAGAAGGCCAAGATCCCGCCGCGCCAGGAGGAGGGCCGCAACGCCACCTTCCGCACCGGCGTCGTGCTCTATCTGGCCGTGGACAAGGAGAAGTCGACGGTCGGCATCCGTTCGATGCAGCTGATGCCCATCCCCACCAAGCTCTACCACGCCGCCTACCCGGACGACGCGGCGGCGCTGGCGGGCTGGGAAGGCGAGATCCGGATGGTGTGCCGCGTCGGTGTCGACGGGACCTGCGTGGAGTCGACGGTCGAGATGCCCGCGGGCATGCCCCAGTCGCTGAAGCGATATGGCCGGACCTCGATGGCGCAGTGGCGCTTCAAGCCTCAGGAAGTGAACGGCAAGCCGGTCGAGGGCGAGTATGTGGTGCCGTTGAGATTCCGGACCGAGGACAACATGCCGGTCGATTTCCGCGACCCGCGCAAGCTGTGAGCTGAGGGACCGGCGCGGGCCGACCCGCGGTCGGTCCGGCGCCTCAGGACGCCTTGGCGCCCAGCGCCGCCAGTTGCTGCCGCGCGCGCGCCGTGGCGCGCTCCAGCAGGTAGGCATGCTCGAAGGCGCGCAGCCGCTCCGCCTCGCAGAGCTTGCGCAGCATCCGCGCCGTCATCGTCAGCGTCTCCTGGTGCTTGCTGCCGTGCGTGAAGATGAAGAAGCTGCGGGTCGCGCTGATGTGGGCGAGCCGCACCTTGATCCAATCGCCGTCGCGGTGCATCCGGTAGGCCGTGCCGATCTGCAGGTGGTCGATCAGCAGCTCACCGGCCGGGGGCGACGGGTCTTCCTCGGCCGCGGGCAGACCATCGATGCTGATGTCCACCGCCTGCAGCGGTTGCTGTTCGTCGGCGCCCAGGTCCAGGTCGATGTCGACATGGCCGTCCCAGTCGACGTGCTCCTCCTGCACCAGGCCGAGTCTCTCGGCCTCCTCCTCGGACAGCTTCTCGCTCAGGTCCAGGTCCAGCGGCGCCGCGCTGGGGGCGGGCAGGTCCTGCTCGCGCGGCGGGGCCATGCCGAACACGGCCTCCAGCTGCTTGGCCAGCAGGTTGTACTCGAGCGGGCTGAGCGCCTGGCCCTTGAGCGAATCGGCGTGCGCCGGCAGCAGTTCGGCGAAGAACTTCTTGCGCTCGGCTTCGGGCCAGCGGATCAGGTCCAGGCCTTCGTTGAGCGTGCGCATCAGCACCGGCAGCGAGGCCAGGAAGGCCTGGCGCTGCTGCGGCGTGGTCTTGGGCTGCACCGACAGCACCAGGTCCCGGCCCATCTGGCGCAGCCGGTCGACCAGGGCGGCGTCCAGGTCCGGGTGCCGCGACGCATGCACCAGCACCTCGCTCCAGGTCTGGGTGAGGAAGTCGCGCAGGAAGTCCCGCATGTCGACGTTCGCCATCGCCTGCTGCAGCTGCTGCATGTAGCGGCGCTGCAGGCGCAGCTCGGTCTCCTTGCGCTCGAGCAGCGCGGCCGCGTCGCCCTGGGCCTTGAGGGCCTCGGAGGTCTGGTCCTCGATGAACTGCTCGAGCTGGACCAGCTTGGACTCGTAAAGGTCCATGCGGTCGAAGTCGCCGCTGACGACGTCCTGGACCAGTTCGCGCACCAGCGCGAGGAAGGACTTGCCGGGGTCGTCGGTGAAATCGTCGTAGGCGGCCGCCAGGGTCGCGATGCGGTTGACCAGGCGGCGCACCGGATGCCGGCGCGAGGAGAAGAAGGAGCGGTCGCCCAGCGCCGCGCGCAGCACCGGCAGCTGCAGCCGGGCGATCTGCTGCGCCATCAGCGGCGGCAGCTTGGCGTCGGACAGGATCTGGTCGAACAGGCCGGCCACGACGTCGATCACCATGTGGTCGAGCGAGCCGTTGGCCGCCTGCCGCAGTTCGTCGCGATGCAGGTGGATCAGGTTGGGCGGCAGCACCAGCGGCGCGCCCTCGACATAGGCGCCGGCGTCGCCCTCCCAGCCTTGCCACTGGCTGTTGGTCGGCAGGCTGCCGCCGGTGGTCGGACCGCCGAGGCCGGCCGAGGGCGTCTGCGCCAGCCGGCGCAGCAGTTCCATCAGTTGGGGATCCACCCCACCGCCAAAACCGCCGCCGAAGCCGCCGGCATGGGCGCCGCTGCCGCTGGCCGGATAACCGCCATGGCCGCTGCCCTGGAAACCGCCGGCCATGCTGTGCAGGCCGCCGGCGCGACTGCCTTGCAAGGGGTGGAGCGCGCCGGGCATCGTCGCGTAGCGGCTGTCGTGCAGCGGCACGCCCGAGGTGGTGGCGCCCTGCATCGAATGGCCGCTGCGCACGGCGCCCGCGGTCGCCCGCACGCGCAGGTCCTGCGGGCGCAGGCCGCGGCTGCGGAACAGGCCCGCGATGTCGGCGTAGCAGGCGCGCATCTCCAGCGAGAGCGCGCGGGTGAGCTCGTCGACCAGCACCTGGCGGGTGTCGGCGTCGTCGGTGACGGCGTTGACCCCCTCGATCAGCGCCTGGGCGATCGCCTGCGGGCGCAGCGGGTGACGGTCCTCGGCCACGCCGGGAATGTCGCCCATGTAGGAATTGACCTCGCGCAGCTCCCATTCGCTCTGGTGGCCGAGGGCCAGGCCGATCCGGTCGGTGGCGACCATGGTGTTGACCTGGTCGTCGTCCATCAGCGAGAGCTCGTCCCACTGCGTCACCTTGGGCGCGGCACGCGACGTGCCCGCCGCGGCGCCGCCCGGCGACGGTGTATCGGCGGCCTGCTGTCGCATGGACTGGTCGAAGCGCTGCGAGAACAGCGCCTGATGCTTGCGGAAGATGAATTGCGCGGACAGCAGCGCGTCCCGCCGCTTCGCCTGTCCGGAGGACAGTGCGGCGAGACCCATACCTTCGGCGCCGCGCTCGGCGGCTTGTTCCGCCGCCAGGCGCACGCGCTGCAGCGCCGCGTCGACGTGGGGATTCAGACGGTTCATCGAAGCTTCAGGCACATTGTGGTGACCACACCACATGATAAGTATCGGCGATGACCATCCCACCTCCGGGTGGGGCTCACCCGGCTTGTGCGCAAAAGGTGACGATTGATGAAAGCTTTACGCTTTGTCACGTCTCAGCGCGTCGCGGATCTCGCGAAGCAGCTGGATGTCTTCCGGCGGCGCCGCCGGCTCGGCCGGGGCGGCGGGGGTGTCGCGCTTCAGGCGGTTCACCTGCTTCACCATCACGAAGATGATGAAGGCCAGGATGATGAAGTTCAGCAGCACCGTCAGGAAGTTGCCGTAGGCGAAGAGCGGGACGCCGGCCTTGGTGAGCGCCTCGTAGGTCATGGGGCCGGTGTAGTTGGCGGGCGGGTCCGACAGGAGGATGAAGTAGCTGCTGAAGTCCAGCCCGCCGACCGCCTTGCCGATGATCGGCATGATCAGGTCCTTGACCACGGAGTCCACGATCTTGCCGAAGGCGGCGCCGATGATCACGCCCACGGCGAGGTCCATGACGTTGCCCTTGACGGCGAACTCACGGAATTCGGTCAAAAAACCCATCGCTTGCTCCTTGTGCTCCACGTGTGCGAAGGCGCCCACTACCAAGCGCTTTCCCGGGTGGCCCTCCGCCTCCGGGCAAGCATCCTAACGGCGTTTGCGCCACGACCGATGTCAACGTGGTGCACCGATGCACATCGGTAGAGCGCCTAGGGGCGGCCCGGAACTTTCTTACCTAGAATCGTTGGTTGCCCCTGATCAGAAGTTCCCTGTAAGGACCCTCATGAGTGACCCACAAGTGGACCAAGGCAAGCGCACCTGGCTGATCGCCACCGGCTGCGCGGGAGCAGTAGGCGGCGTGGCCACCGCCGTCCCGTTCGTCAGTACCTTCGCTCCCAGCGAGCGGGCCAAGGCGGCCGGCGCCGCCGTTGAAGTGGACATCGGCGGACTCGCCCCGGGTCAGAAGCTGACCGTCGAATGGCGCGGCAAGCCGGTGTGGATCGTCCACCGGACCAAGGAGCAGCTGGACGCGCTCAAGTCCAACGACCCGGACCTCGCCGATCCGCAGTCGGACCGCAAGGCCTTCCCCATCCCCGAGTACGCCAAGAACGAGTGGCGCTCGCGCAAGCCCGAGTATCTGGTCGTCGTCGGCATCTGCAGCCACCTGGGCTGCTCGCCCAGCGACAAGTTCCAGTCGGGGCCGCAGCCCTCGCTCCCGGACAACTGGCACGGCGGCTTCCTCTGCCCCTGCCACGGCTCGACCTTCGACATGGCCGGCCGCGTCTTCAAGAACAAGCCTGCCCCCGACAACCTCGAGGTGCCCCCCTACACATTCCTGTCGGACACCAAGCTGTTGATCGGTGAAGACAAGCAGGCCTAACCCGGAGCGAGATTCACGACATGGCTGAATTCAAGGAAGCACCCGCCGGCGCTCCGATGGGCGTCCGGCTCATGACCTGGGTGGACAACCGGTTCCCGGCGTCCAAGCTCTACAAGGAGCACATGTCGGAGTACTACGCTCCGAAGAACTTCAACTGGTGGTACATCTTCGGCTCGCTGGCGCTGCTGGTGCTGGTGATCCAGATCGTCACCGGGATCTTCCTGGTGATGCACTACAAGCCCGACTCGGCGCTGGCCTTCGCGTCGGTCGAGTACATCATGCGGGACGTCCCCTGGGGCTGGCTGATCCGCTACATGCACTCGACGGGCGCCTCGGCGTTCTTCGTCGTGGTCTACCTGCACATGTTCCGCGGGCTGCTGTACGGCTCCTACAGAAAGCCGCGCGAGCTGGTCTGGATCTTCGGCTGCGCGATCTTCCTGTGCCTGATGGCCGAGGCCTTCATGGGCTACCTGCTCCCCTGGGGACAGATGTCCTACTGGGGCGCGCAGGTGATCGTGAACCTGTTCGCGGCCGTGCCCTTCGTCGGCAACGACCTGGCGCTGCTGATCCGCGGCGACTACGTCGTCGGCGATGCCACGCTGAACCGCTTCTTCAGCTTCCACGTGATCGCCGTGCCGCTGGTGCTGCTGGGCCTGGTGGTGGCGCACATCATCGCGCTGCACGAGGTGGGCTCGAACAATCCGGACGGCGTGGAGATCAAGGCCAAGAAGGGGCCGGACGGCCGCCCGCTCGACGGCATCCCGTTCCATCCGTACTACACGGTGCATGACATCTTCGGCGTCGGCCTCTTCCTGATGGCCTTCTCCGCGGTGATCTTCTTCGCGCCGGAACTGGGCGGCTACTTCCTCGAGTACAACAACTTCATCCCCGCCGACCCGCTGAAGACGCCGCCGCACATCGCGCCGGTCTGGTACTTCACGCCGTTCTACTCGATGCTGCGCGCCACCACCGACGTGATGGTCCAGGTGCTGTGCGGCGTGATCGGGATCTCCGCGGTCATCACGCTGCTGCGCGGCGGGCTGTCGACGCTGGGCAAGGGGATCGTGGTCGTGGGCGCGGTCGTGGGCATCGCGCTGCTGCTGACCTTCGACGCCAAGTTCTGGGGCGTCGTCGTGATGGGCGGCGCGGTCATCATCCTGTTCTTCCTGCCCTGGCTGGACCACAGCCCGGTCAAGTCGATCCGCTACCGGCCCGACTGGCACAAGTATCTCTATGGAATCTTCGTGCTGCTGTTCCTCGTGCTGGGCTACCTGGGCGTGAAGCCGCCGTCGGATGCGGGAACGATCGTGTCGCAGATCGGCACGCTGTACTACTTCGGCTTCTTCCTGCTGATGCCGTGGTGGAGCAGGGCCGGCCAGTTCAAGCCGGTGCCCGATCGCGTCACGTATCACCCGCACTGAACCGCCAACGTCACGGAGTCGAACGAATGAAGAAAATCATCGCCACGCTGCTGACGTCGCTGTGCCTGGGCGCGGGCCTGACGTCGACGGCGCTCGCGTCGGAGGGCGGGATCGAGTGGGACCGCTTCCCGACGCAGAAGATGAACGACCTGGCCGCGCTGCAGAACGGCGCCAAGCTCTTCGTCAACTACTGCCTGAACTGCCATAGCGCGAACTTCATGCGCTACAACCGGCTCAAGGACATCGGCCTGACCGACGAGCAGATCAAGGGCAACCTGCTGTTCGCCGGGGAGAAGGTGGGCGAGACGATGAAGGTCTCGCTGGACCCGAAGCAGGCGAAGGACTGGTTCGGCGCGACGCCGCCCGACCTGACCGTGATCGCCCGATCGAGGGCCGACGGTGCCAAGGGAACGGGGGCGGATTACCTGTATACCTACCTCAGAAAGTACTACCGGGACGAAACCAAGGCCACGGGATGGAATAATCTCGCCTTCCCCAGCGTGGCGATGCCGCACGTGCTGTGGGAACTCCAGGGCGTCCGCACCGCCAGGTTCGAAGAGGAAAAGGACCCGCACGACCACGGCAAGGTCGTGCATGTCTTCAAGGGCTTCGAACAGGTCACGCCCGGGACGATGACACCGCAGCAGTACGACGAGTCCATCGCCGACCTGGTCGCCTACCTCCAATGGATGGGCGAACCGGCGCAGGGACTGCGTTTCCGGCTCGGCATCATCGTGGTGCTGTTCCTGCTGGGGTTCACCGTGTTCGCCTGGCGCTTGAACGCTTCCTTCTGGAAGGACGTCAAGTAAGTCCCGATGGCTCGGCCGCTGGCCGGGCCCTCAAGCGCAGTGGGGCGCCGAACAGGCTCCCACTGCGTTGTCGTTTGTTTGTTTGGTCTTTGACCACGCCGGCCATGGGCTGGTGTTGTTGTTAGAAAACGAGGACGCCGAGAGGCGTCGATCAGGAGTCCACTGCCATGATGGTGCTTTATTCCGGAACCACTTGCCCCTACTCGCACCGTTGCCGGTTCGTGCTGTTCGAGAAGGGCATGGACTTCGAGATCCGTGATGTCGACCTCTTCGCCAAGCCCGAGGACATCGCGCTGATGAACCCGTACAACGAGGTGCCCATCCTCGTCGAACGCGACCTCATCCTGTACGAGTCGCACATCATCAACGAGTACATCGACGAGCGCTTCCCGCATCCGCAGCTGATGCCTGGCGACCCGGTGGCCCGCGCCCGCGTGCGCCTGTTCCTGTTCAACTTCGAGAAGGAACTGTTCGCCCACGTCAACGTGCTGGAGAACCGCGGCCAGTCGGTCAAGCCGACCGAGAAGCAGCTGGAGAAGGCGCGTTCGCAGATCCGCGACCGCCTGACGCAGCTGGCGCCGATCTTCCTGAAGAACAAGTACATGCTGGGCGACGACTTCTCGATGCTGGACGTCGCGATCGCGCCGCTGCTGTGGCGCCTGGACTACTACGGCATCGACATGTCGAAGAACGCGGTGCCGCTGCTGAAGTATGCGGAGCGGATCTTCTCGCGTCCGGCCTACATCGAGGCGCTGACGCCGTCCGAGAAGGTGATGCGCAAGTAATACACTGCCTCCCCATGGATGACAGCAAGGATGGCGGCGGGCTCGCCGCCAGTTCGACGCGGCCGTATCTGATCCGCGCCCTGCACGAGTGGTGCACCGACAACGGGTTCACGCCCTACATCGCGGTCCACGTGGACCGCATGGTGCAGGTGCCGCTCGAGTACGTGAGCAACAACGAGATCGTGCTCAACGTGGGTTTCGACGCGACCAGCAACCTGGACCTCGGCAATGAACTGATCCAGTTCAAGGCCCGGTTCGGTGGCGTGGCGCGCGAAATCATCGTGCCGGTCGATCATGTGGTGGCGATCTACGCGCGGGAGAACGGGCAGGGCATGGCCTTCCCGCCGCCGAGCCCGGAAGAAGCCAGCGCTGCCGCGCGGGCTCCGTCCGGGAGCGCTCCCCGAGGCCTGCGCCTGGCCTCCGAGGGCGACGGCCAGGGCCAGAGCGAGACCAAACCCGAACCCGTCGCTTCCCCGGCGCCGGTCGTGGCGCCCGCACCGGACGACGACGATCCGGGCGCGGGTCCGTCGGGCGGTCGCCCGGCGCTCAAGCGCATCAAGTGATCGTCCAGATGAGGGGATGAGCGAGCTGTTTTCGTTCATCGGCCCTCATCGCTGCGTCTAGAATGCAGCCCGCGTCGCAGTGCTGCGACGCACCAGTTCTCCGTGTGCCGGCTTAGCTCAGTTGGTAGAGCAACCGCCTTGTAAGCGGTAGGTCATCAGTTCGAATCCGATAGCCGGCACCATCCAACACGCAGAAGCCCCCGTTCGTCGCACGACGAACCGGGGCTTCGGTCATTTGCGCGACTGTTATCGGTCCGCCGCCGGGGCGGGCGCGGCCGGCCGAGCGGAGGCCGGCGAGGTGTCTTCGGCAAGCCGCGCCAGGTCGGCGCCAACGCGCTGCGCCATGTCCGAACCCGGCTCCAGCAGCCTCTGCAGCCTCGTCCAATGCCGACGCGCCAGCGCCAGGTCGCCTTGGCGCACCGCGGCCGCGCCAGCCAGGGCCAGCGCCTTCGGCTGGTCGGGATCGAGCGCGAGCGCCGCCTCGATCGCCGCCAGCGCCGGGCCGCCGAGGTCGCCTTGCTGCTGCGAGCCCAAGGTGTCGGCCAGGTCGGCCTGCAGCTTTGCCCGCAACAGGGTCTGGTCGGGCGCCGTCGCCAGGGCGATCGCGCGGCGATAGGCTGTCGCCGCCTCGGCATAACGTTCCTGCACCTCGCGCGACCGGGCCAGGACCATCCAGCCTTGCAGATCCTCGGGCGAGGCCTGCAGGCGCGCCGCCAGCCCTTCGACCATCGCCTCGACATCCACCCCCTGCGTCGCATGCGTGGCGCCGCCCTCGGTGTTCGCTTCGGCCGCCGCGCGCGGATCGCCGACCTCCAGGTACACCGCCAGCGCCGCCACGGGCAAGGTGAGGCTCAAGACCGCCGCCGTCCCCTGCCGCCACACGGCGCCACGCGCGCGGCGGGTCGACCCTGCCGGCACGGCGACCTCGATCGCGAAGGCCTCGTCCGGCGCATCGGAGGACCGCTCGTCGCCCTGCAGCAGCGGCCGCAGCAGCACCGCGAGCACCGCCAACAGCAACAGCAGCGCGCTGGCCCAGAGCGGAAACATCGCGTTCATGCGGGCCGTCCTTCCTCGAATTCATCGTTGTCGGGATCGAAGGGCGCCTCGTCCGCGAGCGCATCGAGCGCCGCGCCCTGTGCGAAAGCGCCGCGCCGGTGCAGCGCCGCGGCCAGCGCGGCCAGGCCGGCGCCCAGCAGCAGGAAGGGGCCGGTCCACAGCAGCCAGGTCGACGGCCGCCACGGCGGCAAGTAACGGACGAAGGCGCCATAACGCGCCTCGAAGAAGGCGACGACCTCGGCGTCGCTGCGACCGTCGCGCAGTTGCTCGCGGATGGCCTGGCGCATGTCGGCGGCCAGCGGCGCGTTGGATTCGGCCAGTGTCTGGTTCTGGCAGACGACGCAGCGCAGCTGGTGGGCGAGGCGCGATTCGCGCGCCTCGAGCTCCGCGATCGCGGCGGCCGGCGCCGCAGCCGAGACCGTCGCCGTGCCGGCCTCCGGCGCACCTGAGGCCGACGACGCGGTCAAGGCGATCAGCGCGCTCAGCGCCACCGGCGCCAGACGTCTCGCGGCAAGACGCAGGCGCGCGCTCATCGCGCCGCCTTCAGCGCGGGCAGCAGCTTGTCGCGCCAGACCTCGGCGGTCACCGGTCCCTGGTGGCGATAGCGCACGCGCCCGCGGGCGTCGATGACGAAGGTCTCCGGCACGCCCTGCACGCCGAAGTCCAGGCCGACCCGGCCATCGGCGTCGATCGCCGACGCCCGGTACGGGTTGCCCACGGCGCCCAGCAGCGCGCGGGCCGCGTCGTCCCGGTCCTTGTAGTTGAGGCCGTACAGCGGCACACCGTCGCGCGCCGACAGCTGGCGCAGCGCCGGCAGCTCCTGCCGGCAGGGCTCGCACCAGGACGCCCAGACGTTGAGCATCCACGGCTGCCCGCGCAGGGCGGCGCTTCCCAGTTGCTGGCCGGGGTCCTCGAGCACCGGACGCTCGAACACCGGGACCGGGCGATCCAGCAGCGCCGAGGGCAGCGCGCGTGGATCGCGTTCCAGCCCGAGGGCCAGCATCAGCGCCAGGCCCAGGAACAGCAGCAGCGGCAACAGGTAGCGCATCAGGCGGTTTCCTCCCGGGTGAGGGCCGGACCGCCGGGCAAGGCGACGCCGGCGGGCGCCGCGCCCGGCGAGCGCGCGCGGCCGGGCGCCGTGGCCCGTGCGGGCGCCGCCGGATGGGACAACGGATCGCGCTCATGCCGGGGCATGCGCAGCCGTCGGTCCGCCATCGCCAGCAGCCCGCCGATCGCCATCAAGGCCACGCCGGCCCAGATCCAGGCCATGAACGGCTTGACGTGCAGCCGCACATGCCAGCGGCCGTCCCCCACCGGATCGGCCAGCACGACGAACAGGTCGCGCCGCCAGCCGACGTCGATGGCGGGCTGGCTCAGGGCCGTGCCGTCGGCGCGGAACACGCGCTTCTCCGGATGCAGCGTCGCCGCGCCGGCTCGGAAGGTCGCCCGCACGCTGTCGTGGTTGGGACCGGCCACCGGATCCAGCGACTCGAACTGGAAGCGCACGCCATCGAGCACCACGGCCTCCCCGACCGCGAGCGCCGCCTCCTGGCGCTGCTCGAAACCGGTGGCCAGCGTCGCGCCGAGCACGAACACCCCCAGGCCCGCATGCGCGGCCAGCATGCCCCACCAGCCGGCCGGCTGGCGCCGCGCGCGGCGTCCGAGTCCGCCCTCGCCGGCGGTGCGCAGCCGGTCGTGGGCGTGGGACAGCGCCGAGCCGATGCACCAGGCCGCCAGCACCACGCCGAAGCCGGCCAGCGGCGTCCAGCCGGACAAGCGGCCGCCGGTGAGCCCGAGCAGCGCCAGCGCGCAGGCGCCGCTGGCGATGAGCGCGCCGCGCAGCTGGCGGCGCAGCTCCGGCACCGGCGCCCGCTTCCAGCGCGCCAGCGGACCGACGCCCATCAGCACCAGCGCCGGCACCAGCATCGGCATGAAGACCGCTTCGAAGTAGGGCGGGCCGACGGAGATCTTCTCGCCGCGCAGCACGTCCAGCGCCAGCGGATAGAGCGTGCCCAGCAGCACGGCCAGCGCGGCCACGCCGAGCAGCACGTTGTTGAGCAGCAGCAGGGTCTCGCGCGACAGCGCCGCGAAGCGGCCGCCCAGCCCGACCTGCGGCGCGCGCCAGGCGAAGAGCAGCAGCGAGCCGCCGACCACCGCGATCATCATCGACAGGATGTAGAGGCCGCGGCCCGGGTCGACCGCGAAGGCATGCACCGAGGTGAGCACGCCCGAGCGCACGAGGAAGGTGCCCAGCAGGCTCAGCGAGAACGCCGCGATGGCGAGCAGCACGGTCCAGCTGCGGAAGGCGCCGCGGCGGTCGGTGACGACCAGCGAGTGGATCAGCGCCGTGCCGACCAGCCAGGGCATCAGCGACGCGTTCTCGACCGGGTCCCAGAACCACCAGCCGCCCCAGCCCAGCACGCCGTAGGCCCAGGCGCTGCCCAGCAGGATGCCCAGCGTGAGGAAGCTCCAGGCGGCCAGCGTCCACGGCCGCGACCAGCGCGCCCAGGCGGCGTCCAGGCGCCCCGACAGCAGCGCGGCCAGTCCGAAGGCGAAGGCCACCGAGAAACCGACGTAGCCCATGTAGAGGAAGGGCGGATGCGCGACCATGCCGGGGTCCTGCAGCAGCGGGTTGAGGTCGCGGCCCTCGGGCGCGGCCGGCGACAGCCGCGCGAACGGGTTGGACAGCCACAGCAGGAACACCAGCATGCCGATGCTGAGGGCGCCCAGCACCGCGAGCACGCGCGCGACGTAGTCGCGCGGCAGGCGGCCGCTGAGCAGCGCCACCGCCGCCCCCCAGACGCTCAGCAGCGTCTGCCAGAGCAGCATCGAGCCCTCGTGGCCGCCCCAGACCGCGGTGAAGCGGTAGATCGCGGGCAGCGTCGAATGCGAGTTCGCCGCGACGTACAGCACCGAGAAGTCGCCCCTCAGGAAGCAGGCGGCCAGCACGCCGAAGGCCAGCAGGCACAGCGCACATTGCAGCAGCGCGGCGGGCCGGGCCACGCGCATCCATGGCGCCACGCCGCAGTGCGCGCCGACCAGCGGCAGCACCGCCTGCACGACGGCCACCAGCAGGGCGAGCACCAGCGCGAACAGGCCGATCTCGGGAATCATGGCGCGACTCCCGGGACGAGCGCGGGCGAGTCCGCCGCGACTCCGCCAGTGCGACGGGTGCCGCCGGTGGCGCCGGCCTGCCTGGCGTGATCGAGCGCCGCGGCCGCTTCCGGCGGCATGTAGTTCTCGTCATGCTTGGCCAGGACCTGCGTGGCGACGAAGGCGCCGTCCTCGCGCAGGCGGCCGGCCACGACGACGCCCTTGCCCTCCTTGAACAGGTCGGGCAGCACGCCGCGATAGCGCACCGGCACGCGATGGACCTGGTCGGTGACGACGAAGCGGACGGTGAGGCTGTCGACGGCGTCGCGATGCAGCGAGGCCGGCTCCACCAGCCCGCCGAGGCGGAAGGCCGCGTCGCGCGGCGCCTGCGCCGCGGCGATCTGGGTCGGGCTGAAGAAGAACATGACGTTGTCGCCCAGCGCGCGCAGCACCAGCGTGGTCGCGAGCCCGAGGGCACCGACACCGAGCAGCACGGCCAGCAGGCGGCGTTGACGGGCTTTCAAGCGGACTCCTCCTCGCCGGCCGGTTCAGGGAGCGGAGACGATCGGCGGGCACGGCGCCACAGCGCCAGCACTTCAACCAGCAGCAGCAGGCCCGCGGCCCAGCCGATGGCGAGGTAGAACGCGTGGCTCATGGCAGTGCCTCCAGGTGGCGTTCGCGCAGCAGGCAGCGGGCGCGCGCCAGCGAGACCGCGATCGCGTAGGCCCAGCAGGCCAGCGCCATCAGCAGCATGCCGGCGAGCATCGAGCTCGCCATGGACGGGGCGGCATCGAAGCGGATCGACGCGCCTTGATGCAGCGTGTTCCACCACTTCACCGAGAAGTAGATGACCGGCACGTTGACGACACCGACCAGCAGCAGCAAGGCCCCGGCGTGATCGGCGCGGCGGACGTCGTCGATGGCCGAGACCAGGGCCAGGTAGCCGAGGTAGAGGAACAGCAGCAGCAGCTCCGAGGTCAGCCGCGCATCCCAGACCCACCAGGTGCCCCAGGTCGGCTTGCCCCAGGCGGCGCCGGTCCACAGCGCGATGGCGGTGAAGACGGCGCCGGTGGGCGCCAGCGCGCGCGCCATCACCGGCGACAGCCGCGTGCGATAGATCAGCCCCAGCGCCGCATGCAGCGCCGCCACCAGGTACAGGAACATCGACATCCAGGCCGCGGGGACATGGAGGTAGATCAGGCGATAGACCTCGCCTTGCTGGTGGTCGGTGGGCGCGACGACGAAGCCGATCCACAGGCCCGCGGCGCCCAGCAGCGCGGCGGCGCTGGCGAACCACGGGACGGCGCGGGCGGCCCAGCGGTCGAAGACGACGGGCGAGGCGAGCGCGCGCCAGCGGCGTGGGCGAGCGAGTGGCTGATCGAGTGGGTGATCGAGCGGGTGATCGAGCGGGTGGGCACGCGGGCGAGCAGCCTGGCGTGCGTGGGACGCGGGTGCGTCGGCCGGATCGCCTGAACGAGCGTGAGGCGCGCCGCTGCGCGTCATGTCGCCGACGGCGTCGGTCGACGTCGTGGCGAGCGGGGCGATGCCGGTCATCGACATGGCGGGGACCTCCTCATTCGACGGCCAGGCGCAGCGCGGCGGCCGTGGCCCAGGGCAGGGTGACCAGCGAGACCAGCAGCGCCGCGCCGAGCAGCGACAGCTGCGGGCCGGCGGCCAGGCCCTGCTGCGCGGCGGTGGTGGCGCCGCTGCCGAAGATCAGCGTCGGCACGCACAGCGGCAGCACGATCAGCGCGAGCAGCACATGCCCCCGCAGGCCCAGCGTCAGCGCCGCGCCGAAGGCGCCGAGCAGCGACAGGGCCGGCGTGCCGATCAGCAGCGCCAGCGCCAACACGCCGGTGGCCGTCGGCGCCAGGTCGTACTGCAGGGCCAGCAGCGGCGCGGCCACCACCAGCGGCGCGCCAGTCGACAGCCAGTGCGTCAGCGTCTTTGCGGCCACGACGGCCAGCGCGCCGCCGGGCGCCAGCACCGCCTGTTCCAGGCTGCCGTCGGCCAGGTCCGCTTCGAACAGCCGGTATTGGGACAGCAGCATCGCCAGCAGCGCCGCCACCCAGATCACGCCCGGACCGAGCACCGCCAGCAAGGCTGGATCCGGGCCGATCGCCAGCGGGAACAGGCAGGCGACAAGCGCGAAGAACACCAGCGGCCCGAGCGCGTCGGCCGGCCGGCGCGCCGCCAGCAGCAGGTCGCGATGCAGCAGCGCCAGCATCACGGCGCGGACTCCATGGCGCCGACGACCGGCGCCGAGGCGATGCCCGGATCGGGCCGGGAGGATGCGGGCCGAGATGATGCGGGACCCAGTGTCAGCGCGATGCAGCGGGGCAGCGGCAAGGCGAGCGGCTGATGGGTGGCGACGACGGCGAGGCCGCCGGATTCCAGATGCGCCGTCAGCAGCCGGGCGAAGACCTGCTCGCCGTCGCCATCGAGCGCGGCGGTCGGCTCGTCGAGCAACCACAGCGGGCGCGCGCTGGCTCGCACCCGCGCCAGCGCAAGCCGGCGGCGCTGGCCTTGCGACAGCCGCCGCGCCGGCGTCGCCGCCGCCTGCCGCAGGCCGACCTCCTCGAGCGCGGTCTCAAGCGCCGCCGGCGGCAGGGCGTGGCCCCCGATGCGCGTGGCCAGCGCGAGGTTCTCACGCGCGCTCAGGTCCAGGCTCAGGCCGTTCTGATGCGCCAGGTAGGCCAGGCTCGCCGGGGCGGCGCCCTCGACCACGCCGTGCTCCCGCGGCAGCAGGCCGGCGAGCTGACGCAGCAGGCTGCTCTTGCCGCTGCCGTTGGGGCCGCGCAGCGCCAGCGCCTGCCCGGCGTGAAGCTCGAAACTCAGGTCGCGGAAGAGCCAGCGACCGCCGCGCGCGCAGCCCAGGCGTTCGACGCGCAGCGCGCGGCGCGGCGCATCAGGCGCATCAGGCGCATCGGGGGCGTCGGTGGCGGCGCGACCGTCGAGGTCGCCGCGCTCACGATGCGCCATCGCCCGGACGGCCCTGGGGGGCCGCGCCCGTTCTGGCCGCGTCGTCGCCCTTGGGCACGTGCTGGCCCGGGCTGTCGGACGGGCCCTCGCCCGGCGGGATGTGCGGCAACCGGTGCGCGATGCCCTTGTGGCAGTCGATGCAGGTCTTCTCCTTGTTGGCGAGGTAGGTCGAGTGCATCGCCTGCGCCCGCGCGCTCTGCCGCGTGAAGTCCATCGACCCGTAGTTGTGGCAGTTGCGACACTCCAGCGAGTCGTTGGCCTTGAAGCGCGCCCACTCGTGCTTGGCCAGCTCGAGCCGCTTGTCGTGGAATTTCTCCGGCGTGCTGATGGTCCCGAAGATCTTGCCCCAGACCTCCTTGGACGCCTGCATCTTGCGGGCGATCTTGTCGGTCCAGTTGTGCGGCACGTGGCAGTTGGAGCAGATCGCCCGCACGCCCGAGCGGTTGGTGTAGTGGATGGTGCTCTTGAGCTCCGCGTAGACGTTCTCGCGCATCTCGTGGCAGCCGGTGCAGAAGGCCTCGGTGTTGGTCGCCTCCATCGCGGTGTTGAACGCGCCCCAGAAGACGACGCCGCCGATGAAACCGCCCAGCGTCAGGAAGCCGAGGCTGAAATGGACGCTGGGCCGTCGCAGGACGGTCCAGTAGCGCGTCAGGAGCCGGATCGTGGCTTGCAGCATGGTCCGCTCCCGGGCTCACTTGCGGCCCGCGGGCGCCGGGGCGGCCTTGCGGGTCTGCGGGTTCAGGGTGTCGCGCCGGATCAGCGTGTCGATGTCGACGAAAGTGTTGGGCACCACCAGGGGCGCGGCGTCCTGCGGCACGTGGCATTGCACGCAGAAGTAGCGCCGCGTCGAGACCTGCCCGAGCATGTGCCCCTCGCGGTCCATGTAGTGGGTGATGCTCACCGGCACCGCCTGCGACACGGATGTCTTCGCCCGCGCATGGCAGTCCAGGCACTTGTTGAAGTTCTTGTCCAGCTGGTAGCCGTCGATCCGGTGCGGGATCGTCGGCGGCTGCATCGCGTAGTTGCGGGTGCGGCGCAGGTCGTCGTTGATCTGGTTGCCCAGCAGCGGCGGCTTGGTGGTCTCGGTGATCGGCGTGGGGCCGCGCGCCGCGTCGATGAAGGGCTGGCCCGGCTTCGGTCCGGCCGGCTGCGCCGCGGCCAGGCCGGCGGTCAGCAGCGCGGCGCCCGCGATGCCGGCCGCGCGGCCGGCTGCATGACGGGCTGCATGTCGGACCACACGGGCGACGATCGCCAGGAGCCGGCGCGGGAGAGTGTGCATCGGGGTCATCGCGCGTTCTCCTTCAGGCGACCTTGGTGATCTTGACCGCGCACTTCTTGTAATCCGTCTGCAGCGAGATCGGATCGGTCGCGTCCAGGGTCACCTTGTTGATCAGCTCGCTCGCGTCGAACCAGGGCACGAACACCAGGCCCTGCGGCGGCCGGTTGCGGCCGCGGGTCTCGACCCGGGTCTGCATCTTCCCGCGTCGCGACGAGATCTCCACCAGCGAGCCGCGCCGCACGCCCAGCGCCTTGGCGTCGTCCGGATGCATGTAGCAGTAGGCGTTGGGCACCGCGCGATGCAGTTCCGGCACGCGGCGCGTCATCGAGCCCGAATGCCAGTGCTCGAGCACCCGTCCGGTCGAGAGCCAGAACGGATAGTCCTTGTCCGGGGACTCGGGCGGCGGCTCGTAGGGCAGGGCGAAGATGTTGGCCTTGCCATCGGGGTTGCCGTAGAACTGCCAGCCGGTGCCGGCCTTGACGTAGGGATCCTCGCCCTCGCGGTAGCGCCAGCGCGTCTCCTTGCCGTTGACCACCGGCCAGCGGATGCCGCGCGCCTTGTGGTACTCGTCGAACGGGGCCAGGTCGTGCCCATGGCCGCGGCCGAAGCTGGCGTACTCCTCGAAGAGGCCCTTCTGCAGGTAGAAGCCAAAGGCCTGCGCCTCGTCGTTGGCGTAGGCCTTGTCGACGTCCGCCAGCGGGAACTTGTCGACATGGCCGTTGCGGTAGAGCACGTCATACAGCGTCTTGCCGCGCAGGCCGGGTTTCTGGTCGATCAGTTCCTGCGGCCAGACCTCCTCGACCTTGAAGCGCTTGGAGAACTCCACCAACTGCCACAGGTCGGAACGCGCGTCGCCCGGCGCCTTCACCAGCTGGTGCCAGAAGTGGGTGCGGCGCTCGGCGTTGCCGTAGGCGCCTTCCTTCTCGACCCACATCGCGCTGGGCAGGATCAGGTCGGCGGCGACGGCGGTCACCGTCGGGTAGACGTCGGAGACGACGATGAAGTTCTCCGGATTGCGGTAGCCCGGGTAGGTCTCCTGCATCAGGTTGGCGCCGGCCTGCATGTTGTTGTTGACCATCACCCAGTAGGCGTTGAGCGCGCCGTCCTTGAGCTTGCGGTTCTGCTCCACCGCGTGATAGCCGGGCTTGGCCGGGATGGTGCCCTCGGGCAGGCGCCAGATCTCCTCGGCGTGCGCGCGGTGCTTGGGATTGGTCACCACCATGTCCGCCGGCAGCCGGTGGGCGAAGGTGCCGACCTCGCGCGCGGTGCCGCAGGCCGAGGGCTGTCCCGTCAGCGAGAACGGGCTGTTGCCCGGCGTCGAGATCTTGCCGGTCAGCAGGTGGATGTTGTAGATGAGGTTGTTGGCCCAGGTGCCGCGTGTGTGCTGGTTGAAGCCCATGGTCCAGAACGAGGTGACCTTGGTCTTGGGGTCCGCGTACAGCTCGGCCAGCGCCTTGAGGCGGTTTTTCGGCACGCCGGTCAGTTCGGCGGTGTAGTCGAGGTCGTACTTGCTGACGAACTTCGCGTACTCGTCGAAGGTGATGGGCTTGGCGCCATTGGGGTCGCCGGCATTCTTCGCGGCCTTCTGCAGCGGATGCTCCGGCCGCAGGCCGTAGCCGATGTCGGGATTGCCCAGCTTGAAGTTGGCGTGCTTCTCGACGAACTCCTTGTTGACGCGGTTGGTCGAGATGATGTGATGGGCGATGTAGTTGAGGATCGCCAGGTCGGTCTGCGGCTTGAAGATCAGCTCGATGTCGGCCAGCTCGCAGGAGCGGTGCTCGAAGGTCGACAGCACCGCGACCTTCACGTCCGGGCCGCTGAGCCGCCGGTCGGTGACGCGGGTCCACAGCACCGGATGCATCTCGGCCATGTTGGAGCCCCACAGCACGAAGACGGTGGCGTTCTCGATGTCGTCGTAGCAGCCCATCGGCTCGTCCATGCCGAAGGTCCGCATGAAGCCGGTCACCGCCGAGGCCATGCAGTGGCGCGCGTTGGGATCGAGGTTGTTGCTGCGCAAGCCCGCCTTCATCAGCTTGGACGCGGCGTAGCCCTCCCAGACCGTCCACTGGCCCGAGCCGAACATGCCCACCGCCGTCGGTCCCTTGGCCTTGAGCGTCTTCTTGAACTGCTCGGCCATCACGTCGAAGGCGCGGTCCCAGCTCACCGGCTGGAACTCGCCGTCCTTGGCGTACTGGCCGTCCTTCATCCGCAGCAGCGGCGTGGTGAGCCGGTCCGCGCCGTACATGATCTTGGACAGGAAGTAGCCCTTGACGCAGTTCAGGCCGCGGTTGACCTCGGCTTCGGGATCGCCCTGGGTCGCGACGACGCGGTTGTCCTTGACCGCCACCTGCACATGGCAGCCGGTGCCGCAGAAGCGGCACGGCGCCTTGGACCAGGTCAGCTTCGAGGCCTGCGCGTAGGCGTTGCCGTCCTGGGCCAGGACCTCGATGGGAACGCCCGCCACGGCGCCGGCGGCGACGGCGGCGGAATGTCGGACGAAGTCGCGGCGAGTGCTCATGGTCGGGGTTCCTCTTGAAGGCAAGGCTCGGGTTCGGGTTCGGGTTCGACGTGCTGGTAGACCAGCGCGACGTTGACCACGCCGGGCAGGCCTTGCAGCTCGCCGACCTGGTCCAGGATCTCGCCGGCGGTATTGCCGTCCAGCGTCACGACCAGCTTGCCGCTGGCCGAGCGACCGTGGAGTCGCGCCGACGGCATCCGGTCGACCGCGGCGGCGGCGGCGTCGAGCAGGCGTGGCAACACCTGCACCACCACGCTGGCGATGTGCATCTCTGCGGGCATGGCATGCCTCGGAAGGGGTTCAGGGCCGCGATCGGCGGCGTGTGGCCGGAGGGATCGCGTGGAGACGCCGCGGCGGCGGCGGTGGGGGGCGGTTGCTACCCGCCGGGCGGGCCGGCGAACATCTGGTAGACCCAGACGGTGAATCCATAACCCGCGACGGTGACGACGGCCAGCACGGGCGCCATCACGACAGCGAGGAACAGGAAGCTGCGCAGCTCTTCGGTGCGCGTCGACGGCGAGGCGTCGGTCGGAGGGAACAATGGCATCACGGCTTCTCCCTGGCGGTCGGCCCCTTGAACCTGGCGGTTTCTGTTTTGTGCGCGGGGCGACCAACCGGTTATAGCGGTGGCCTCCTCGGACTGTCAACGAGAACCCGCGTGTAACCGGCCCAAGGCCCCGATCACAGGGACATCGCGCGCAGGTCGTCCCGACGGGGGCAGGTGTTGCGGGGAACATGGGCGGCGATTCTTCGCCGCAGCCTCATGCCGCGTGTTGACGACTGTCAACGCAGGGGCCGGACGCCGTCAAAGGCCCGGCGCGTCGCTTCAGGACTGGCGCACGCGGATGCGCAGTTCGCCCTCGAGCAGCAGGCCTTCCTCGCGCAGCAGCCGCAGCAGCGTCGGCTGCAGGTGCCGCAGCTTGGCGGCGATGGCGGCGTTGTCGGCGACCAGGGTCCAGCCCTGCTCGTCCAGCGTGCCGGCCTGGACGAAGCGCTTCATCGCGCCCGGCAGCGCCACGCTCACCGCGGCCAGGTGCCGCTGCGACAGCGCCAGCTGCTGCCCCAGCCGCGCCAGCACGCCGTGCTGCGACATCGCCCGGCCGAAGTCCAGCGGATCGGGCGCTTCGGGCTTGACGCGGGGTGGCAGGTAGCGGGGCGGCATGGGTCGGCAGTGTAGTCCCGGCACTGGAAAACCCGCATCCGGACCGGCACGGCGCGCGCCTGGGCCGGCCCGGGCGCGCGAGGGGCGGGTGCTAAACTCCGCCGGTTTTTTTCCGCGCTGGCGCTTGCAGGCCGGGGTTTGCGTCCCCAACTGCACCGGTCGCGCGGAACTGCCCTCGGAGGCCGCCCACGAGGCGGTCCGGCGGGCGTCCGAGCCCGGTCGACCGGGCCCCACAAAAGAACTTCACGAAGCCGCATGTTGCCCAAGCTTTTGACCCAGATTTTCGGCAGTCGGAACGAGCGCCTGCTCAAGACCTACCGCAAGGTCGTCCAGCAGATCAACGCGCTGGAACCGCAGTTCGAAGGCCTGAGCGACGACCAGTTGCGCGCCAAGACCGAGGAGTTCAAGCAGCGCATCGCCAAGGGCGAGACCGTCGACGACATCCTGCCGGAGGCCTTCGCCGTCTGCCGCGAGGGCAGCAAGCGCGTCCTCAAGATGCGCCACTTCGACGTGCAGCTGATCGGCGGCATGGTCCTGAACGCCGGCAAGATCGCTGAAATGCGCACCGGCGAAGGCAAGACCCTGATGGCCACGCTGCCGGTCTACCTGAATGCGCTGACCGGCAAGGGCGTGCACGTCGTGACGGTCAACGACTACCTCGCGCGTCGCGACGCCGAGTGGATGGGCCGCCTGTACCGCTTCCTCGGCCTGACCGTGGGCATCAACTACTCGGGCCTGCCGCGCGACGAGAAGCAGGCCGCGTACAACGCCGACGTCACCTACGGCACCAACAACGAATACGGCTTCGACCACCTGCGCGACAACATGGTCTACGAGGTCCGCGACCGCGTGCAGCGCGGCCTGGCCTACGCGATCGTCGACGAGGTGGACTCGATCCTGATCGACGAGGCGCGCACCCCGCTGATCATCTCCGGCCAGGCCGAGGACCACACCCAGCTCTACGTCGCGATCAACGCGGTCGCGCCGCAGCTCAAGCGCCAGATCGGCGAGCTGGACCCGCGCACCGGCGAGGGCGTGATCGAGCCGGGCGACTTCACCGTCGACGAGAAGTCGCACCAGATCTACCTGACGGAAGACGGCCACGAGAACGCCGAGCGGCTGCTGTCGCAGGCCGGGCTGCTGACCGAGGGCGCGTCGCTCTACGACGCCGCCAACATCACCCTGATGCACCACCTGTACGCCTCGCTGCGGGCGCACCACGTGTATCACCGCGACACGCATTACGTCGTGCAGAACGGCGAGGTCGTGATCGTCGACGAGTTCACCGGCCGCCTGATGACGGGCCGCCGCTGGAGCGATGGCCTGCACCAGGCCGTCGAGGCCAAGGAAGGCGTGCAGATCCAGGCCGAGAACCAGACGCTGGCCTCGGTCACCTTCCAGAACTACTTCCGCATGTACGGCAAGCTGTCCGGCATGACCGGCACGGCCGACACCGAGGCCTACGAGTTCCAGGAGATCTACGGCCTGGAGACCGTGGTGATCCCGCCGAACCGCCCGACGGTGCGCCGCGACGAGCTGGACCTGGTCTACAAGACCACGAAGGAGAAGTACGACGCCGTCACGCAGGACATCCGCGACTGCCACGAGCGCGGCCAGCCGGTGCTGGTGGGCACGACCTCGATCGAGAACTCGGAGAAGGTCTCCGAGCTGCTGACCAAGGCCAAGCTCCCGCACCAGGTGCTGAACGCCAAGCAGCATGCGCGCGAGGCAGACATCATCACCCAGGCCGGTCGTCCGGGCGTGATCACGATCGCGACCAACATGGCGGGCCGTGGCACCGACATCGTGCTGGGCGGCAGCATCGAGAAGGACGTGGTCGCGATCGAGAACGACGAGGCCCTGTCCGAGTCCGAGAAGCAGGCCAAGATCGCCGCGCTCAAGGCCGAATGGCAGCAGCTGCACGAGCAGGTGAAGGCCGCCGGCGGCCTGCGCGTGATCTCCACCGAGCGCCACGAGAGCCGCCGCATCGACAACCAGCTGCGCGGCCGCTCGGGCCGCCAGGGCGACCCGGGCTCGTCGCGCTTCTACCTGTCGCTGGACGACCAGCTGATGCGCATCTTCGCGGGCGACCGCGTGCGCGCCATCATGGACCGCCTGAAGATGCCCGAGGGCGAGGCGATCGAGGCCGGCATCGTGACGCGCTCGATCGAGAGCGCGCAGCGCAAGGTCGAGGCCCGCAACTTCGACATCCGCAAGCAGCTGCTCGAGTACGACGACGTGTCGAACGACCAGCGCAAGGTCATCTACCAGCAGCGCAACGAGATCCTCGAGGCCGAGGACCTGCTGGCGCAGATCTCGCATCTGCGCACCGGCACGCTGACCGACGTGGTGCGCGGCTTCGTGCCGGAGGAATCGCTCGAGGAGCAATGGGACCTGGTGGCGCTGGAGCGCGTGCTGCGCGACGAGTGGAAGCTCGAGGTGCCGCTGGGCGAGATGCTCAAGAAGAGCGAGACGCTGACCGACGAGGATGTGCTGAACGCCGTGCTCAAGGCCGGCGACGCCGCCTTCCAGGACAAGCTGGACCGCGTCGGCCTGGAGCAGTTCACGCCCTTCATGCGCATGGTGCTGCTGCAGAGCATCGACCAGCACTGGCGCGAGCACCTCGCGTCGCTGGACTACCTGCGCCAGGGTATCCACCTGCGCGGCTACGCGCAGAAGAACCCCAAGCAGGAATACAAGCGCGAGGCCTTTGAGCTGTTCTCGCAGCTGCTGGACGCGGTGAAGCTGGAAGTGACGCGCGTGCTGCTGAACGTGCGCATCCAGTCGCAGGAGGAGGCCACCGCCGCCGCCGACGCGATCGAGCAGCGCGCCGAGAACGTCAGCAACGTGACCTACACCCATCCGAACGAGGATGGCTCGGTGTCGCAGGACGCGGCGCCGGTGGCGGGCGGCACGCAGGCCGTGCCCAGCGAGTGGGGCCATGTCGGCCGCAACGATCCCTGCCCGTGCGGCAGCGGCAAGAAGTTCAAGAGCTGCCACGGCAAGCTGGCCTGATCCGGTCTTGCTCCCGCTGATGAACGGCGCCCCTCGCGGGCGCCGTTTTGTTTTGGTGCCCTCCTCGCGGTCCTGCAAAGAAACTCCCTCGCCCCGCTTGCGGGGAGAGGGCGGTGGTGAGGGGCCGAGCCTCCTACAATCCCGCGCGCGGGCGCCGACGCTCGCGCTCGCACCGGACCGCCGCGTCCGGACGCCGACCCTCAACGACCGCCCACCATGCCCGTCAACCTGACCGCTCCCGATCCGCAAACCCTGCTGCCCGTGCCCGGCGTGCGCTTGGGCGTCACGATGGCCGGCGTGCGCAAGGCCAACCGTCGCGACCTCACGGTGATCGCGCTCGACGAGGGCGCCAGCGTCGCCGGCGTCTTCACCGCCAACCGCTTCTGCGCCGCGCCGGTGCAGGTCTGCCGCGAGCACCTCGCGTCGGGCGCGGCGATCCGCGCGATCGTCATCAACACCGGCAATGCCAACGCCGGCACGGGCGCCGACGGCCTGGCGCGCGCGCGCCAGACCTGCGACGCGCTCGCCGCCGAATTGAAGCTCGACGCGAAGCAGGTGCTGCCGTTCTCGACCGGCGTGATCATGGAGACGCTGCCGGTGGACCGCATCGTCGCCGGCCTGCCTGCGGCGATCGCCGCGCTGAAGCCGGACCACTGGGGCGAGGCCGCCGCCGGCATCATGACCACGGACACGCTGCCCAAGGCCTGCTCGCGCCAGCTCACCATCGGCGGCCGGACGGTCACCATCTCCGGCGTGTCCAAGGGCGCCGGCATGATCCGCCCGAACATGGCGACGATGCTGGGCTTCGTCGCCACCGACGCGGTGCTCGCGCCGGAGCTGCTGCAGCCCCTGGTCAAGGAAGCGGCCGACCTGTCCTTCAACCGCATCACCATCGATGGCGACACCTCGACGAACGATTCCTTCGTGCTGATCGCCACGCACCAGGCCGGCCACGATCGCATCACCTCGCTGACCAGCGCCGAAGGCCGCGCGCTGCGCGACGCCGTGGTGGCGGTCTCGCAGCAGCTGGCGCAGGCCATCGTGCGCGACGGCGAGGGCGCGACCAAGTTCATCTCGGTGGTGGTGCAGGGCGGCAAGACCGAAGAGGAATGCCGCAAGGCGGCCTACGCGATCGCGCACTCGCCGCTGGTGAAGACCGCGTTCTTCGCCAGCGATCCCAACCTGGGCCGCATCCTGGCGGCGGTCGGTTATGCCGGCATCGACGACCTCGACCAGGGCCTGATCGACCTGTTCCTCGACGACGTGCATGTCGTGACCAAGGGTGGCCGCCGCCCCGAGTACAAGGAAGAGGACGGCCAGCGCGTGATGAAGCAGAGCGAGATCACGGTGCGGGTGCACCTGAACCGCGGTCCGGCCGAGACGACGGTCTGGACCTGCGACTTCAGCCACGAGTACGTGACGATCAACGCGGACTACCGCTCCTGATCGAAGCCGCCGAGGGCGGTGCATGACGCGCGAACGGCGGCCCGAGGGCCGCCGTTGTCGTCTGTCGCGTCAGAAATCGACGGCGCGCGTGCCGCGCATGCCGCGCGCCAGCAGCGTCGCGTTGATGAGCTGCGCTTCCTCGCGGCTGCCGAAGGGCCAGACGGCCGCGCGCCAGCCGTCCTTGGTCTGGAAGACCTCGCCGTTGGGCACGGCGTTGCCGCCCAGCGTCTGGCCGATCATCTCGCGCATGCGCGCCAGCTGGGCCTCGGCATCGGCCTTGTTCTTCTGCGGCTGACCGACCAGCGCCACCAGCTTGCCGCCGGGCGCGGCGTCGCGCTTCATCAGGTTGCCCAGGCCGGCGTCGTCCACGCTCACCCGGCGCTCGGCCTCCGGCGACGAGGCGGCCGGCTTGCCGGCGTCCGGCGCCGGGCTCTCCTTCGCGGTGGCGGCGGCCGCCTGCTCGCGCTGGGCCCGCTCCACGCCGCTTTGCAGCGTCGGGCGGATGCTCGGGATCGCGGGTGCGCTCGGCGCCGTGGCGGCGGTCGCGGCGCTTGCGGGGGCCGAAGACGCCGCAGCGGCGGAAGTGGCTGAGGCGACCGAAGCGTCGGCCGAGGGAGCGACTTGCGAGGCAGCGGCGCTCGCGGCCGTCGGTGCCTCGGACGCCGCGGCAGCCGGCGCCGATGCCGATGCCGATGCCGACGCGGCGGAAGCCGCCTGCGTCGCCAGGGCCGCGGACGCCGCCGACGCGGCCTCGGCCGCGGCCTGCGCGGCGCGCTCTTCCTCCGATGGCTTGGACGACGGCCACAGCGCCCAGACCGCGGCGATGAGCACGAGTGCGCCAACGCTGGCAGCCACGCCCAGCCGCGCCGGATCCAGCGCGCGTCGACCCAGCACCCGGTCGCGCCGGCCGACGAGCACCCGTCGTCGCGCCGGCCCCGCATCGAAGGCGGCGCTCAGCAGCACCAATTCCATCGGCCATGCACCAGCCTGGTTCGTGTCGGCGGCCAGCGCGCGTTCATCGATCTCGACGCGCCGCAGCGGCAGTTCCTCCGGCGCGGCGGTGAAGCCGTGGTCCAGCGCCATCGCGGCCACCGCCGAGGTCTTCAGCCCCGGGATGAATTCATCGACCCACGCCGGCCGAGGCCCGTTCCCCGCGCCCTTGCGCTGCCATGGCAGGCGTCGCTTCGCCGGCGCGGGGGCGGCGCCCTCGGGCGGCGCGGTGGCGGCCTCGAGGCTCGGTTCCTTGGGCAGCGCCTGCGCCATGAAGGGCAGGGCGACGGCACCGACGGTGTGCACGTCCGCGATGCCGATGCGACGCGCCAGCGGATGTTTGTTGTGCCAGTTCACCAGCAGCCAGGCGACGACGTCCGGCGACGGTCCTTCCCACGGCGCGGCCGGCGCGGCGGGGGCGGGCGTGGCGGCGGGCGCGACCGCGCCGCCGTCGGGCGGCGGGGCGGTCGGGTCGACGTCGGGCGAGGCGGGGGTATCGTCCATGGCGCCGGCCATTGTGCGTCAGCCCCTGCGGGCCGATCGCCGCGCGACCGGGGCGAAGGCCCTGGAATTCGAGGCTTCGGCCCGGTCCCGTCCCCTTGAGAAGCGGGCATGGGATTTGTATGGTGGAACGCATGCCGTCCTTGCCGCTCCCGCCACCTCGACCCCCCCAGCCGCGCGCCGACATGCCGCCCGCCCGCACCGAAGAGGCCGTCGATGCCAGCGCTTCCGGGACGGGAACCGGATCTCCTGGCTCCTCGGGCATGGGTGATGGCGCAGGCGTTGGCACTGGCACTGGCGCCGACGCCCGCACCCGCCTGCTGGTCGTGCAGGCGCTGAGCGTGCAGCCGCTGGCCGCCGTGCTGGAGGAGAGCGGCTACGAGCTGCTCCGCGCCGCGGATGCGATCGCGGCGGTAGACGGCCTGGGCGCGCGGCCCTCGCTGGTGATCATGGACATGACCCTGCCCGACCTGCCGGGCGACGGCCCGCTGGCGTTGCTGCGGCGGCTGGCCGCCGGCCCGGCGCCGGTGCTGACGCTGAGCCGGCCGCAGGACCCGCCGCGGATCGGCGCGCTGCTGACCGCCGGGGCGGCCGAGTGCCTGATCAAGCCAGTGCGCATGAGCGAGCTGCTGATGCGGATCGAGCGCCTGCTGCGCCCGGCGCGCGGCACGGGCACGGCGGCGCCGCGCCGGCCGACGGCCAGCATGACGGTGCGCGAGCGTGACGGCCACTGCGCCTGGCAGACGCCGCAGGCGCGGGCCTTGATGGGCGCCTACTTCCCGCCGCCGTGGTCGGACCATGCGCGCCTGCCGCCGGAGGTGCTGGCCTGGCTGCACCGCGAGGCGCTGCGTCGGCGCGCCGGCGCGCCGCCGTCCTCGCTCACTGTGGCGCCGCCCTCCGGCGCACCGCGCCAGCGCCTGAGCTTCGCGCTGATGGCCGCCGACCCCGAGGTCATCGGCGACGGCCACTGGCTGCTGGTCCTGCGCGAAGCCGACGAGGCCGCCAGCATCGCGACGCTGGCCAAGGCGCTGGACCTGCCGCAGGCCGACGCCGAACTGCTCTTCGGCCTGCTGGGCCGCCCGCGCCCGGAGCAGCAGGCCGAGGCCCTGGGCCTGAGCGAGGCGGCCTACGGGACGCGGGTCGACGCGCTGTGCCGCCGCCTGGCGGTGAGCGACCTGATGCAGGCGCTCGAGCGCGCCCGCCAGGTCCTTGACCGGCCGGCCTGAGCCGGACAGGGGACAATCCGGCCCCATGTCCGCCGGAAATCCCCTGTTCAGCTCCCCTGTTCCCGACACGCCCGCGCCCGACGAGCGCCAGCGCTTCCTGCGCCTGCTGCGCACCGCGCTGGCCGAGCGCCGCTTCCAGCGCCTGCTGCTGGGCCGCCATGAGGGCGAGGACGCCTCGATCGAGCGCCTGACGGTGCGCGACATCGAACTGCGCGGCGAGCGCGCGCTCAGCTTCCTGTGGCGGCACAAGACCAAGGACGTGACCAAGAACCATCCGCTGGAGGAAGGCCTGGCGCTGCTGGAGCAGCTGCTGGGCCGCGATTTCCAGCAGGCCCACCTGGACACGCTCGGCGAGGAGGTCCAGCTGCGCTTCAGCCGCAAGGGCAAGCCGCTGCTGCAGGTGGGGAAGAAGGCCGCGCCGCAGGCGGGCGGCCCGGCCGGCCCCGACGGCCCGGCCGGCGAGGGCGCTTCGGTCGCGCCCGGCGGCCATGACCGCGCCAAGCCGCGCGAGCTGTCGATGGCGCAGCCCTTCTGGCGCGACCTGGGCGTCACCCACGAGCTCAAGGGCCAGGCCGCGCTGGTGCCGGCGATGGCGCGCAAGTGGAAGCAGATCAACAAGTTCATCGAGATCTTCGGCGCCGCGGTCCGCAAGGCGGGCCTGGACGCTCCGGCCGGCGCGGACCGCCCGGTGCGGGTGGCCGACTTCGGTTCCGGCAAGGGCTACCTGACCTTCGCGATGCACGACTGGCTGCGCGCGCAGGGCCTGGTGCCGCAGGTGCAGGGCGTGGAGCTCAAGCAGGACATGGTGGCGCTGGGCAACGCGGCCGCGGCCCGGCACGGGCTGGCGGGACTGAGCTTCGAGCATGGCGACGTGCGCGAGCGCGGCGACCAGCCGCTGGACGTCATGGTCGCGCTGCATGCCTGCGACATCGCGACCGACCACGCGATGCACTTCGGCCTGCGCAGCGGCGCGCGGATCATCATGTGCGCGCCCTGCTGCCACAAGGAGATCCGGCCGCAGATGAACACGCCGGCCGCGCTGCGGCCGCTGCTGCAGCACGGCATCCACCTGGGCCAGGAGGCCGAGATGGTCACCGACTCGCTGCGCGCGCTGCTGCTGGAGCTGATGGGCTACGACACGCAGGTCATCGAGTTCATCGCGTTGGAGCACACCAGCAAGAACAAGATGGTGCTGGCGGTGAAGCGGCCGCAAGACCTGGCCCCGGCGCGGCGCGCGGAGCTGCTGTCGCAGCTCGACGAGATCAAGCGTTTCTACGGCCTGCGCAGCCAGGCGCTGGAGACGCTGCTGCGCGTCGAAGGGCGGCTCGAGGTCGACGGCGGCGTGAACCGCGCGTGAAGCTCCCCGGAAGGCCGCTGCGCCGAGGGTGCTGCCTGAAATTGAGGCAGCGCAAGAAAGGTCCTGGCGGATCAAGGGCTTGAAGGCGCCGGCCTCAGCTTTTCCCACGACTTGTCCACAGCGGGCGTGGGCAATCGGCATGTCGATTGCCGCTTCGGCGACATGTCGAATGTCCTCGCCCCCATTCCCGCCCCGGTGCCCTGGCTCGCCCGCGTCCTCGGCGTGGTGCTGCTGATCCTCGGATTCGTCATGCTGGCCGCGGGCGGCCTGCTGGCGTCGCTCGGCGGCAGCTGGTTCTATGCGCTGTCGGGCCTGGCCTGGGCCCTCATCGGCGCGCTGATGTGGGGCCGGCTGCGCGAGGCGGTGCTCGGCTACGCGCTCTACTTCCTCGCCACGCTGGCATGGAGCCTCTGGGAGGCCGGCCTGGACTGGTGGCCGCTGGGCGCGCGGCTGGGCGTGCCCTTCGTCCTCGGCGCGGTGCTGCTGGCGCTGGTGCCGACGATGCGCCGCCACCTGCCGGTGGACGATCCGCGGCGCGTCGCGTGGCGCAGTCCGCCGGCGCTGGTGCTGGCCGCGGCGCTGGGCGCCTTCGTGGTCGTGGCCGTCGTGTCCTGGACGCGGGACCTGCACGCGCTGGAGGGCACGATGCCGGCCAACGGTGCGGCGCGCCCGCCGGGCGTGGCGGCATCGGGCGCCGCGGCCGTGCCCGATGGTGAATGGCACGCCTACGGCCGCACCGGCTTCGGCCAGCGCTGGTCGCCGCTGGCGCAGATCACGCCGGCCAACGTCGGCGACCTCAAGCTGGCCTGGGAGTTCCGCACCGGCGATGTCCGGGGCCGGCCCGGCGATCCGAAGGAGACCACCTTCGAGGTCACCCCGCTCAAGGTCGGCGAGCGGCTGTTCCTCTGCACGCCGCACCAGACGGTGCTGGCGCTGGACGCGACGACGGGCCGCGAGCTCTGGCGCTTCGATCCGCAGGTGCGCGGTGAACTCGCGCTGCAGCACCTGACCTGCCGGGGCCTGTCCTACCAGCCGCCGCCCGATCCGATGGCCGCCGCCGGCGCGCAGGCACCGGCCTGCGCGGCCAAGCTCTTCATGCCGACGGCCGACGCGCGCCTGATCGCGCTCGATCCCGCCTCCGGCAAGCCCTGTCCCGCCTTCGGCCGGCAGGGCGCGGTCGACCTGTGGGCCGGCATGCCCAACGCCAAGCCGGGCGCGTACTACTCGACCTCGCCGGTGGTCGTCACGCGGCGGCTGGTGATCGTCGGCGGCACGGTGCTGGACAACGCGTCGGTCAAGGAACAGTCCGGCGTGATCCGCGCCTACGACATCGAGACCGGCGCGCTGGTCTGGAACTGGGACTCGGCCAACCCGGACGCGACCGCGCCGCTGCCGGCCGGACAGACCTACACGGCCAACTCGCCCAACAGCTGGTCGGTGGCCAGCGTGGACGAGGACCTCGGCCTGGTCTACCTCCCGATGGGCAACCAGCCGCCCGACCAGTGGGGCGGCAAGCGCTCGGCGGCGGTGGAGCGGCATTCGTCCTCGGTGGTGGCGCTCGACCTGGCGACCGGCCGGCTGCGCTGGGTCTTCCAGACGGTCCACCACGACCTGTGGGATTACGACGTGCCCGCGCAGCCGGTGCTGGTGGACCTGACGGTGCGCGGCGCCCGGGTGCCGGCGTTGGTGCAGCCGACCAAGCAGGGCGAGCTGTTCGTGCTCGACCGCCGCGATGGCCGGCCGGTGTTTCCGGTGACCGAGACGCCGGCGCCGCAGGGCGCCGCGGCGGGCGACTTCACCGCGCCGACGCAGCCGGTCTCGGCGATCTCCTTCAACCCGCCGGTGCTGCGCGAGCGCGACCTGTGGGGCGTGACGATGTTCGACCAGCTCTGGTGCCGCATCGCCTTCCACCGCCTGCGTTATGAGGGCCGCTTCACGCCGCCGTCGACGCAGGGCTCGCTGATCAACCCCGGCAACTTCGGCGTCTTCAACTGGGGCAGCATCGCCGTCGATCCGGTGCGCGGCATCGCCTTCACGACGCCGGCGGTGCTGGCCTTCACCTCGCAGCTGGTGCCGCGCCGCGACGACAGCTCCCAGCTGGTGCAGGACGAGGGGCCGCCCAGCGGCTCGCTGCCGGCGCTGAACGAGAACTTCGGCGCGCCCTTCGCGTCGCGGATGAAGCCCTTCACCTCGCCGCTGGGCGTCCCGTGCCAGGCGCCGCCGTGGGGCACGGTGGCCGGCGTCGACCTGAACGAGGGCCGCATCGTCTGGCGCCACCGCAACGGCACGGTGCGCGACCTTTCGCCGCTGCCCCTGCCGCTGCGCCTGGGCGTGCCCAGCCTGGGCGGACCGCTGATGACCGCCGGCGGCCTGGCTTTCCTGTCCGGCAGCATGGACGACTACGTCCGCGCCTACGACGTCAACGACGGCCGCGTGGTGTGGGAAAGCCGCCTGCCGGCCGGCGGCCAGGCCACGCCGATGACCTATCTCGGCGCGGACGGGCGACAGTACCTGCTGGTGGTCGCCGGTGGGCATGGGTCCACGGGCACCAAGCCTGGCGACCACGTGCGCGCCTACGCGCTGGAAAAGCGCTGAGCGCCGCAAGAAAAGAAGCCCGGCCCCTCGTGAGAAGGGCCGGGCAAGAGCGCTGGGACGCCGCCTGGACACCCTGACTGCGAGGGCGTGGCGCTGCGGCGTGGCGATTCGGAAGCGCGTGCGCGCCGGCCATGAGGCGACCCGCGAGGGGCCGCGGCCTGGGCGCGTGGATCGGGGAGGACGTCAGTCGCGTCGCGACCGCGCCGGGGCGGGCCTGGCCGGGCAGGGATGCGAGCAGGGACGCGGGAGCGTGGTCTGCGGGCAGGCGGGCGTGCGGCGTGTCTTCATGCTTCGCATCATCGCCGCCGGGCGCGCCGGCGAGCCGCGAAGAACAGGCCCCAAATCCGGCCAAACAACTGGCCGGATTTCACCGCCATTTCCGCTGGCAGGGCGCCGTGGCGCGCGCACCGGCGCCGATCGGGACGCGGAGGTCCTCAGCTCACTTGACGTCCATGCCGAAGGTGTTGGCGATGAAGGCCAGGATGTCCGCGCGCTCCTCGATGATCTTGGAGGTCGGCTTGCCGGCGCCATGGCCGGCCTGCGTCTCGATGCGGATCAGCTTGGGCGCGGGGCCGGTCTCGGCGGCCTGCAGCGTCGCGGTGTACTTGAAGCTGTGGGCCGGCACGACGCGGTCGTCATGGTCGCCGGTGGTGACCAGGATCGCGGGGTAGCGCACGCCGGGACCGCTCTTGATCGTGTGCAGCGGCGAATACGCCAGCAGCGCCTTGAACTCGTCCGCGTTCTCCGAGCTGCCGTAGTCCGAGGTCCATGCCCAGCCGATGGTGAACTTGTGGAAGCGCAGCATGTCCATCACGCCGACCTGCGGCACCGCCGCGCCGAACAGCTCCGGACGCTGGTTCACGACCGCGCCCACCAGCAGGCCGCCGTTGGAGCCGCCATTGATGGCGAGCTTGGCCGGCTGGGTGTACTTGTTGGCGACCAGGTACTCGCCGGCGGCGATGAAGTCGTCGAAGACGTTCTGCTTCTTGAGCTTGGTGCCGGCCTCGTGCCAGCCGGCGCCGTACTCGCCGCCGCCGCGCAGCACGGCCAGCACGTAGACGCCGCCCATCTTCATCCAGGTCGCGGCGGTGACGCCGTAGCCGGGCGTCATCGGCACGTTGAAGCCGCCGTAGCCGTAGAGCAGCGTCGGGTTGCTGCCGTCCAGCTTCAGGCCCTTGCGGTGCGCGATGAAGATCGGCAGCTTCGTGCCGTCCTTGCTGGTGACGAAGACGCGCTTGCTCTCGAACTGGCTGGCGTCGAACGCGGTCTGGGTGCGCTTGAAGAGCTCGGCGCGGCCGGTCTTCGCGTCCAGGCGCCAGATCTCGCCCGGCGTGGTCAGGCTGGTGTAGCTGAAGAAGGTCTCGGGATCGTTCCACTTGCCGCCGAAGCCGGCGGCGGTGCCGACGCCCGGCAGCTGCAGGTCGCGGACATGCTTGCCGCTGGGCGCATGCACGCGCACCAGCGTCGAGGCATCCTGCAGGTAGCTCAGCACCAGGTGGCCGCCGACGCCGCTGGCGGCGGTCAGCGCGTCCTTGGTCTCGGGCACCAGCGTGGTCCAGGTCTTGGGATCCTTGGCGGTCCAGTCCTTGTCGAGGTCGATCGCGATCAGGCGGCCGCGCGGCGCGTCCTTGTCGGTCTTGACGATCAGGCGCTGGCCGTCGAGCACGACGGGGCTGTACTCCGCATCGAAGCTCAGCGTCAGCGGGACCGGCTTGGCGCCGGCGTAGCCGCCCTGGCCGTCCAGCGGCAGCAGCATCAGGCCGTTCTTGCGGGCCGAGCCCTTCCAGACATTGATGAGCGCGAGGCGGCCGTCGTCGGTGACCTCGACGTTGAAGCCCCATTCCTTCTCGGCCGGGTTCTCGGCGACCAGCACGTCGGCGGACTGGGCCGTGCCCAGGCGGTGGTAGTACACCTTCTGGAAGTAGTTGGCGCCGGTGAGGGCCGCGCCGGCCTTGGGCGCGTCGTAGCGCGAGTAGAAGAAGCCCTTGCCGTCGGGCGTCCAGGACGCGCTGGAGAACTTGACCCACTCGATGGTGTCGGGCAGGTCCTTGCCGGTGTCGAGGTCGCGGACCTTCCAGGTCTGCCAGTCGGAGCCGGCGCCGGCGGTGCCGTAGGCCATCAGCTTGCCGTCGCGCGACACGGCGCCGCCGGTCAGGGCGACGGTGCCGTCCTTGGACAGCGTGTTGGGATCGAGCGCGACCTGCGGCGTGTCCTTCAGGCTGCGCGCGGTGTAGAGCACCGCCTGCTGCTGCAGGCCGTCGTTGCGGGTCCAGAAGTAGCGGCCGCCTTCCTTGTAGGGGACGCCGAACTTCTCGAAGTTGTAGAGGTCGGTGTAGAGCTTGCGCGCGGGCAGGCGCTGCGGCATCGCGGCGAGGAACTTGTCGGTGACCGCGTTCTCGGCCTGGACCCAGGCCTTGGTGTCGGCGCTGTTGTCGTCCTCGAGCCAGCGGTACGGATCGGCCACGGTGGTGCCGTGGTAGTTGTCGGTCTGCTCGACCTTGCGGGTGACCGGGTAGCTCAGGCCCTGCGAGGCGGTGGCGGAGGCAGCGGCGGGCGCGGGGGTTTGCGCGGTGGCGGCCGCGCTGGCGCCGAGTCCGACCACCAGCGCGGCGGTCAGCGTGAGACGGGAATGCATGCGGTGTGCTCCTGAGAGTCGGGGAGCCGCCCCGCGTGGCTCGTGGCCGGGCGGGGCGGTGGGCCGGCATTGTGCCCGGCCCACCCGGGGGTGCCTTTGGTCAGGGCGGGGAAACACCGAGGGGCTCGGAGGGCGTCGGCGAGCGGCGACCGCGCCTGGCTGTGGCGTGAGGGGCTGGCTCAAAGTGGTCGACTTTCGGCGAGCGCTGACTGGTCCCAGTCGTTTTGGGCGGCTGGCTGAATCCGGGCTGTCGCCAGCGCGCTCAGACTGCTCTTCTCCTCCTTGTTGGAAAGTGCAGGTGCAGAATGAATGCCCTCCTTGAGCGCATCGACTTCAGTCCGTATATGAGCAAGCTCTCCGCATTGACCGTCCACATTGCAGCGGAACTGAAAAGCGAACTTGAGGAGCGAGCGCGGCGCGCTCGCTTCACGGTCGACGAACTGGTCGAGCAGATGATCCGCGCCGCGCTGTTCCGGAGCTCAGCCGAGTACCACGATCCTTCCAGCGAACGTGCGAAGGAGTTCCGCATGATCGAGGCCGGCCTGGCCGAGATCCATCGCGGCGAGACGGTCTCGTGGGAGGACGTCGAGAAGTCGCTGGACCAGCTTCTCGGAGCGGCGGGGTCCGAGGACCTCCCGTCGAAACGGTGAAGGTCGCCTTCAGCCGAGTTGCCCAGACAGAACTCTTCGACATCCTCATTCGAATCTTCCACGAGAACCCCTTCGCCGCCCGAAAGATGCGGAAGGAGTTCTTCAGGAAGCTGTCCCTGCTGGCGTTCCAGCCAGGCTTGGGGACGCGAGGGGAAGACTTCGAGACTCGAGAGACCTTTGTCAAGGGACGCTACCGCATCGTCTATCGCGTGGAAGACGAGGTGCTCTGGATCGCGCGGATCATCCACACGGCGAGGCTGTGGCCACCTGGTTGAGGCAGCCCCTCAGTAATCCCACCTCGCTTCCACCTGGAAGGTCCGTCCCGGATACGGATGGAAGTTCCAGTAGCGGTAGTTGTTAAGGTTGTCGACGCCGGCGGCCAGCGTCCACTGGCGGTCGATCTTCCACTGGGCCCGCGTATCGACGGTGAAGTACTTGCTCGCCGCCATGTAGGCGAAGCCGTTGACGTCGCTGTTGTCCAGGGTGCTGAACTGCTTGCCGCTGTAGCGCGCCCCCAGGCTCAGGCTCAGATCATCCCGCGCCTGCCATTGCGCCAGCAGCGTCGCCCGCCAGCGCGGCACGCGCGGCTGCCATTTGCCGATCGTGTCGCCGGGCACCGCCGCGTAGCCGCTGTTGGCCAGGATGATCGAGTCCGCGAACGTGAGACTGCCTGTCAGCGTGAGCCGCTGGGGCAGCGTCGCCGTGCCGCTGAATTCCACCCCGCGCGTGCGCACGTGATCGATGTTCTGCACCGTGCTGGTCGAGGTGATCACGCCCGGATTGATTTGCGAATAGAGCGCATCCCGGCTGTCCTCGTGGAACAGCGTGATCCTCAGGCTGTCGCGTCCTCGGCCTGTCCATTCGGCGCTGAGCTCGCTGGTCCAACTGCGCTCGGGCTTCAGCAGCGGATTGCTGTTGATGAAGTTGCCAGCCGGGTCGAAGCCGCCCTGGAACAGCTCGCTCACCGTGGGAAAGCGCACCGCGCGTCCGGTGCTGGCCTTCAGCACCCAGTGCTCGGAGAGGCCGTAGGACAGCGCCGCCTTCGGCGACCACGCGGTGCGGGCGCGATCCTCGTGCCGATGCGGCGTGGCATCGGCAGCGGCCTGCGTGAGACCATCGAAGGCCTGCCAGCGCTCGCCGCGCAGGCCCAGCACCGCGGTCCAGTCCGGCGCGAAGCTCCACGCGTCCTGCGCGAAGACGGCCCCCACGCGCGTGTCGCCTTCGAAGCGCGAGGTCTGCGCGCCCGCCGCCCCCCAGCGCCAGTCGCTGAGCGCGGACACCCGTGTGCGCAGCTGGTAGCGCTCCTGCGAGAGGCCAGCGTCGATCGCGTGATCGCTGCCCGCCGGCGTCCAGGTCAGCTTGGCGGACAGCGTGTTCCACCCGGTGCCGGCCTGGTCGGTGAGGCGGCCACCGTCGCTGGCCTTCTGCGTCGGCGCATAGGCGCGCGAGCGATCGGCGAGGTAGTCGTAGACGCTGCCCGACAGCTCCCAGCCGAGCCCGTCGCTGACGCGCCGCTTCAGCGACAACGCATGCATGCGGTGTTCGAGCTCATCCCGTGTCTGCGGGAAGTCGCTCGCGGCCAGCGTGTAGCTCTGGCCGTCGATGTTGACCGGCTGCGTGAGGCCGCCACCGTAGCGGTGGTCGACCGGCTGGCCGCTGGCGTCAATCAGGAAGCTTCGCGAGTGGCCATCCGAGCGGTTGCTCCACAGCCCGAAGACATAGAGCGCCCGCAGGCCCGGCGCCAGCTCGTAGGCCAGCTTCAGCTTCGCCTGATCCTGGACGGTGTCGTACTGCGTGCCGCTGCCGAGCAGCAGCCACGGCTGATTGGTGCGGTTCAGCCCTGGCACTGCGCCTGTCACCGTTGGGGCGGCCGGATTGGCGGCCGCGCTGCTCACGGGCCGGTTCGCGAAAGTCTGCGGCTGGCCCTCGCTGTCGGTGCGACCGGCGTGCAGCCACCACGCAAACGCGCCCTCGGCGCTGCCGATCGAGGCACTGGCCTGCTTCGCGTCGTAGCTCCGCCGCGCGCCGTACAGGCCGTCCGGCTGATGGCTGTAGCCGAGCCGCGCGTTCGCCTCGAAGCGCGTGGGCATGCGGGTCTGGTAGTCGACCACCGCGCCCACCGCGTTGCCCGGATACGCCGCCGAGAACGGCCCGTACATCACGTCGACGCGGCTGATTTCCTCGGGCGACACCAACCCCCAGCGCGGCGCGAAGGTGGCGCCATTGCCGAGCAGGTTGGACAGCAGGATGCCGTCCGCATAGACCAGCGATCGCGCGCTGTTGCCCGTGCCGGAGGCGCGCGTGGACAGCACCGCGTGGTTGTAGTCGCCGATGTAGCGCTTGCGCACCAGCAGGCTGGGCAGGTACTTGAGCGCATCCTCGGCATCGGTGGCGTTGATGTCGCGGGCGATGTCCTCGCCCGAAACGCCCTCCATCGTCGTGGGGATGCGGCTGGGGAGGGAGGTCGGCGCGGCGCCGTCGACCCGGACGACGCCGAGGGACGCGGCACGCAGCCCGGTGTCGTCGACTCGGTCGGTGCTGGGGGACGCGGTGCGACGCGCAGTGTCGTCTGCCGCGGCGGTGGCGGCGCAGGCGCCCGCAAGCAGGGCAAGCACGCCGACTTGCAGGCGGCGCGCACGGAAATGTCTTTGCATGAAGGGACTCCAACGGAATGAAGGAGCACCGGAAAAGCCGTTGCCTGCAGAGCCCACGGTCGGGCTCTCCCAACCCCTCTTTTCACCCTCTCCCGCAGGGCGGGAGAGGGAGGGGTGAGCGTGGGAGCTCCCGCCCGATGCGGTGCCCCTTGCTGCAGAACCTCACCGATGCAGCGGCCTCAAACCACCGAAGGCGGCGCCCTCGCCGGCGCCCTCCGCCACACATGCGCAGTGATCGCCGCGCTGAAGAACCGCTCCGGCAAACCCTCACGCAACTCAACCCGCAGCGCCAACACACCCGGTACCGGCGGCAGCGGCAACGCATCCTGATGCAAATGACAGAACGCACAGTGCTGGAACAGCACGTGATCCTGATCCTCCACACCACCGCCCGCCAAACCCTCACGCAACTCGGCAGCCCGCGGACCCACCACGCTGGATCGGCAAATCTGCGTCCATGGCGCCAACTCTCCGCTCAACGCCTGCGCCGCCATCGAGGCTGCGGGCAATACCGCCGCCAACCAGAAGACCAGGACGGCCATCCAGCGGGTGGAAGCGGAGGGAAATCGCAGACGCATGACGCGGCGGATTCTAGGACCGAGCGCGCGTGCATGGCGGGGGCCGGCGGCGAAGCCGAGCGAACGCGCCAACTCGCTCTGCTCACCTTCGGCTCGCGTCGCTCACACAGACGGCGCTCCAGTCAGATGGAACGCTCGGCTTCGCCGCCGGCCCCCGCCATGCACGCCTCAGACACCGCGGCGTACGGTGAGGGGCCTGGGAGGCGGCGGTCAGCGCTTCTGGAGCAGGTCCAGCAAGGTGCGGGCAACCACCTTCGTCGCACGACGAAGATCCGACAACTCGACCCGCTCGTCCGCACGCTTGGCATGCGACTCCAGCACCGTGCGTGGACCCGCACCATAGATCGCCGCAGGAACGCCGTGCTCACCATACAGACGGACATCGGTGTACAGCGGCGTGCCAGAGGTGGGAATCGGCTCGCCGAAGATCAACTCGCCATGACGCTGCAAGGCCTCGACCAGCGGACGGTTGGACGGCAACGGCTTCAGCGAGCGCGCCAGCAGCAGGCGCTTCACGTCCACCTCGATGCCGGGGTACGACGCCGCCGCCGTCGCGATCGTCTCGCGGATCTCGGCCTCGACCACCACCGGGTCCTCCTCCGGAATCATCCGGCGGTCCAGCTTCAAGGTCACCTTGCCCGGCACGACATTCGTGTTGGTGCCACCCTCGACGCGGCCAACATTCAGATAGGGATGCTTGATGCCCTCGACCTGCGACGTGATGCGCCGGTACTCGGCATTGCGCGCATACAGCGCATTGAGGATCACGACCGCGCCCTGCAACGCATCGATGCCGGTGTCCGGAATCGCGGCATGCGCCATCCTGCCGTGCACCGTCACTTCCATCTGCAGGCAGCCGTTGTGCGCGGTCACCACCTGGTAGCTGAAGCCAGCGGCCAGCAGGTAGTCCGGCTTCGTCAGCCCCTGCCGGAGCAACCAGCCCGGACCCAGTTCGCCGCCGAATTCCTCGTCGTAGGTGAAGTGCAGTTCGACGCCGCCCTGCAGCGGCGCGCCCAGCGCCTCCAGCGCCCGCAGCGCGAAGGTGTAAGTCGCGAAGTCGCTCTTGCTGACCGCCGACGCGCGCCCGTACAGCCGGCCGTCAACGACCTCGGCGCCGTACGGGTCGTGTGTCCAGCCCTCTCCGGGCGGCACGACGTCCCCATGCGCGTTCAGCGCGATCACCGGTCCCCCGTCCGCGAAGCGGCGTCGCACGATGAGGTTGGTCAGCGATTCCAGGCCGTACTCACGGACCTGCGCCTGCGGCACGGGATGCTGCTCGGCGACATAGCCCATCTCGGCCAGCAGCTCGGCCGTGCGCTCCGCATGTGGCGCGTTGTTGCCCGGCGGCGTGTCGGTAGGCACGCGCACCAGCGCTTGCAGGAAGCGCACTTCGTCGTCGAAGTGGGCGTCGATCCACGCGTCGAGCGCGTCATGCAGGGAGGGCGGGGAAGCGGTCATGGGGAGGCAATCCTGAAGCGCGGAGCGATGACGGAAGGTGATGCGGCCTGGACGGTGTGGCGGCGGACGATCGGACGGGGCGAGCTGGCGCGGCGACCTGACGGGATTCAGAGGTCGTCGAGCAGCGCCTGGAAAGCGCGCACGCAGAGCTCGGTGTCGTCGTTGCTGATCGCCTCCAGCGGGTTGTGGCTGATACCCAGGTTCAGGCCGCGCTGGAACAGCATGGCCTGCGGCATCGCCTGGTGGAGCTTCATCGCGTCGTGGCCCGCGCCCGACGGCATCCGGTGGACCGGCAGGCCGAGGGCGTTCACGGCCCGCTCCCAGCGCGACTGCCAATGCGCGTCGCTCGGGGCGGCGGCGGCGGCTTCGGTGCGTTCGAGCGTGAAGCTCAGGCCGCGCCGCTCGCAGATCTGCGCCAGGCGCGCACGCACGTCGGCATCGAGCGCATCGCGCGCGGCGTCGGTGGTGGCTCGCAGGTCGAGGCTGAATCGGCAGCGGCCGGGGATGACGTTGATCGAGCCATTCGGCACCTGCAGCTGGCCGACGGTGCCGACGACCTCGGGCACCGCGCCGGCGCGATCCTCGACATACAGGATGAGCTCCGCGACCGCCGCGGCGGCATCGCGGCGCCGGTCCATCGGCGTGGTGCCGGCGTGCGAGGCCAGGCCGCGCACCTCGCCGACGTAGCGGATGCTGCCGTTGATCGAGGTGACGATGCCCAGCGGCAGGTCGAGCTCGTTGAGCACCGGGCCCTGCTCGATGTGGACCTCGACGAAACCGAGGTAGCGTGCCGGATCGCGCCGCAGCGCCTCGATGGCGTCCATCGTCGCGGGCAGGCCGGCGTCGCGCATGAGGTCGCGCAGCACGACGCCATCGGCGTCGGCCTGGTCCAGCCAGGCCGGATCGAAGCGGCCGACCAGCGCGCTGGAGCCGAGGAAGGTCGCCTTGTAGCGCTGCCCTTCCTCCTCCGAGAACCCGACCACCTCGATGCCATGCTTGAGCCGACGGCCCGCGCGATGCAGCTCGCGAACGCAGGCCATGGGCACGAGGATGCCAAGCCGGCCGTCGTACTTGCCGCCGTTGCGCACCGTGTCGTAATGGCTGCCGGTGAGCAGGCGCGGCGCCTCGCCGGGCTGCCCGTGGTCCTCGCCGTGGTAGACACCGACGACATTGCCGACGGCATCGATGCCGACCTCGTCGAAGCCGCACTCGCGCATCCAGTCGGCGAGCTGCGCCGCGACCGCCCGGTGGGCCGGCGTCAGGTAGAGCACCGTGAGCTGGCCGTTCTCGGCGAAGCCTGGATCGGAGAAACGCGCCAGCGATTCCGCCCAGTCCCAGACCTGGTTGCCGAGCTGGGGCTCGACGCCGAACTTGTCGTTGAGCCGGATCTCCGCGATGCGGTGGATGTTGCGCAGGCACTCGGCGCGCTCGATGTCCGGATGCGCGTTCAGGCGCCGCGCGAAGGTGTCGATGATCTGCTGGCGCGACAGGCCGTCGCCGCGCGGGCCGCGCACCGCCAGGATGAAGGGCCAGCCGAAGCGCGCGTTGTAATCGGCGTTCAGCTGCTGCAGGCGCGCGAACTCCTCGGGCGTGCAGGCGGTGAGGCCGGCGGTGCGCTGCTCGTGGGTGGACTCGGCGGTCAGCGACTTCGCGATCATCGCCTTGCCGGCGAGTTCCGGGTGCGCGCGGATGAGGCCGAGCTGCTCGTCGAGCGCGGCCTCGCGAACCACGGTGGCCAGCGCATGCTTGAGCGCGGCGAGGCTCGCGAAGCCTTCGGCGGGCCGCGCGGCGAAGGCCCGTCGCGCGATCCAGGGCGAATGCTCGTAGACGCCGTCCAGCAGCGCGACGAAGGCGTCCTCGCCCGCCGCGTTCAGCGCGGGCAGGGACAGGACGGGAGAGGGCGGAACGGCGGTGGGGCTCATCGGCGGCTCGGAAGACTCGAAGGATCCGGGGCCTCAGCCCCAGACGAAGGCCTGGTCCGCATCGAATGGATGCGTCGCGCGCCAGTGGCGGGCGATGTCGACGCGGCGGGCGATCCAGACGCGGTCATGCTTCTCGACGTGATCGAGGAAACGCTGCAGCGCGCGCATGCGGCCGGGCCGGCCGAGCAGCCGGCAATGCATGCCGATGCTCATCATCTTCGGCGCCTCGGCGCCCTCGGCGTAGAGCACGTCGAAGCTGTCGCGCAGGTACTCGAAGAACTCGTCGCCGTGGCTGAAGCCCTGCGGCAGCGCGAAGCGCATGTCGTTGCAGTCCAGCGTGTAGGGCACGACCAGCTGCGGCGCCAGCGTGCCATCGGTCTTGCGGACGTTGAGCCAGAAGGGCAGGTCGTCGCCGTAGTAGTCGCTGTCGTACTCGAAGCCGCCGAAGTCGGCGACCAGGCGCCGCGTGTGCGGGCTGTCGCGTCCGGTGTACCAGCCCGATGGCCGCTCGCCGGTCAGGCGCTGGATGATGTCCATGCCGATGTCCATGTGCTGGCGCTCGGTGGCCTCGTCGACCTGCTGGTAATGGATCCAGCGCCAGCCGTGGCAGGCGATCTCGTGATTCAACTCGACGAGGGCCCGCGTCAGTTCCGGATGCCGCTCCAGCGCCATCGACACGCCGAAGACGGTCAGCGGCATCGCGCGTTTCTCGAATTCGCGCAGCAGCCGCCAGACGCCGGCGCGCGAGCCGTATTCGTAGATGCCCTCCATGCTCAGGTGGCGCGCCGCGAAGGCGGGCGGATTGAACATCTCGGACAGGAACTGCTCGCTGCCGGCGTCGCCGTGCAGCACCGAGTTCTCGCCGCCTTCCTCGTAGTTGAGGACGAACTGCACCGCGATGCGCGCCTGGCCGGGCCATTGCGCATGCGGCGGGTGTTCGCCGTAGCCGACGAGGTCGCGGGGATAACCAGGGGAGACGACGGGCTTCATGGGCGGGGCGGGGTCAGGGTTGGAGGACCGACTTCAGGTCCTGCACGCGAGGATCGAGCCGCAGGTTGGCCTCGACGTTGCCGAGATGCGCCTCGAGCAGCTTCAGCGCCGCGCGCTTGTCGCGGGCCTCGAGCGCGTCGACGATGGCCTCGTGCTCGGACTGGGATTCGGCGGCGGAATGGGAGCTCTGGTACATCAGCGCGATCAGCGAGCTGCGCGAGAGCAGGTCGGTCAGCAACTGCGCGAGCACCTCGTTGCCTTGCATGCGGGCCAGCACGACATGAAAGTCCGCCAGCAGCCGCGTGCGACCCGGCACGTCGGTGCGGCCGATGGCGTCGCGTTCCTGCTTCAGGTGGGCGCGCAGCTGCTTGATCTGCGCCGGGGTGATGCGCTGGCAGAGGTGGGTCAGCATCGCCGCCTCCAGCATCTTGCGCACCTCGAAGACCTGGCGCGCCTCCTCGACGCTGGGCTGCGCGACGAAGGCGCCGCGGGCCGGCTCCAGCTTCACCAGCCGGTCGCGGCTGAGTTGGTTCAGCGCCTGGCGCACCAGCGTGCGCGAGCAGTCGAAGATGTCCGCCAGCTGCTGCTCGACCAGCTTGGTGCCCGGCATCAGGCGGCGCTCGACGATGGCCTGCGTGATGGCGGCGGTGATGCGCTCGGTGACGGAAGCGCTGGCGTCGAGGTCGCGGGCGTTCATGATGGGGTGGGCGGTGTGTCCCAGAGTGTATACACTTTGCGCTTTCATTCCTCCCATTCATCGAAGGCGCCGATGGGCAAGCTCACCACACACGTCCTGGACACGATGCACGGCCGGCCGGCGGCCGGCATGGCGGTGCGGCTGTACCGGCTGGAGGCGGGCGGGCCGCAACTGCTGCAGGCGCTGACGCTCAATGCCGACGGCCGCGCGGACGCGCCGCTGCTGGCGGACGAGGCGCTGCGCGCGGGCCGCTACCGCCTGGTGTTCGAAGTTGCCGCCTATTTCCGCGGCCAGCGCGTCGAGTTGCCCGAGCCCGCATTCCTCGACGAGGTCCCGCTGGACTTCGGCATCGCCGATCCGGCGGCGCACTACCACGTGCCGTTGCTGACCACCCCTTGGTCGTACTCCACCTACCGGGGCAGTTGAGGCGACCGATGCGGCCCTGGCAGACCCTGGCCCTGAAGCTCGCGCGCGAGCCGGCGGTGCTGGTGCGCGTCGAGACGCTGCAGGGCAGCGGGCCGCGGGAGGTCGGGGCCTGGATGGCGGTGACCGCGTCGGAGGTGGTGAACACGATCGGCGGCGGTCAACTGGAATTCGATGCGATCGCCAAGGCGCGCGCCGCGCTTGCGGCGGGCCGGGTGATGGAGGCGCGCCAGCGCTTCGCGCTCGGGCCGTCGCTGGGCCAGTGCTGCGGCGGCGTCGTGTGGCTGGGCTTCGAGTGGCTGGACGCCCGGTCGATCGCGGGCCTTGCCGAGCGCCTGGGCGACCAGAGCGGCTGGCGGCCGATCGCGCTGTTCGGTGGCGGCCACGTGGGCCGCGCGATCGTGGACCTGCTGGCCCGGCTGCCGGTGCGGGTCCACTGGATCGACAGCCGCGAGGGCGTCTTCCCCGAGACGCTGCCCGACAACGTCCGCGCCGAGCAGTCCGAGCCGGTGCAGGGCGCGGTGCCGACGCTGGCGGCCGGCTCGCAGGTGTTGATCATGAGCTTCAGCCACGCGGAGGACCTGGACATCGTGGCCGCGTGCCTGAAGCGCCAGCGCGAGGCCTGCGACCTGCCCTCCATCGGTCTGATCGGCAGCAGGAGCAAGTGGGCGACCTTCCGGCACCGGCTGGAGGCACGGGGCTTCAGCCCGGCCGAACTCGCCCACGTGACCTGCCCGATCGGCATTCCGGGCATTGTGGGCAAGCAGCCGGAAATCGTGGCGCTCTCGGTCGTCGCCCAGGCGATGCAGACGCCCACCGAACCCCGCTGAGCCGCGCTGAGCTCTCCCTCCGCCCGACTCCCTCTCCCTCCTGGCGCAGGCCCGCCATCTACTCCCTCTCCCGCTTGCGGGAGAGGGCAGGGGTGAGGGCCAGCGGCCTCCTTAGCGCACCAAACTGTATACACTCTCCTCCTCAACGTCGCCGCGGCGCCCAGTTTTTCTCAGCGCGACGCTTGCCGGTTCACAGCGCCCGCAGTGGTGGTCCGGAACTTGCTCAACGTTCGTTGATGGACAGCTACCTGCTTGACTGGGCCAATCTTCTGCTGCGCTGGCTGCACGTGATCGTGGCCATCGCCTGGATCGGCGCCTCGTTCTATTTCGTCTGGCTGGACAACCACCTGCTCAAGCCGCAGGCCGAGGACCTGAAGGCCAAGGGCGTGGACGGCGAGCTCTGGGCGGTGCACGGCGGTGGCTTCTACAACCCGCAGAAGTACATGGTGGCACCCGCCAACCTGCCGCGGGAGCTGCACTGGTTCTACTGGGAAAGCTACTGGACCTGGATGAGCGGCTTCGCGCTGTTCGCGCTGCTCTACCTGTTCAACGCCGACACCTACCTGATCGACAAGCGCGTCCATGACTGGAGCGCCGGCGCGGCGGTGGCCGCGGCGCTGGGCTTCCTGGCCGGCGGCTGGATCGTCTACGACCAGATCTGCCGGCGCTTCGGTCGCAAGGCCGACGGTTCGATCGGCAACGACGGCGTGGTGCTCGGGCTGGTCGCCGTGGCCATCGTCGCTGCGGCCTGGGGCGCGAGCCAGCTCTTCGCCGGGCGTGCGGCCTTCCTGATCACCGGCGCGATGATCGCCACGATGATGAGCGCGAACGTCTTCTTCTGGATCATTCCCGGCCAGAAGCAGGTGATCGCCGACATGCGGGCCGGTCGGCCGGTGGACCCGGTCCACGGCCAGCGCGGCAAGCAACGCAGCGTGCACAACACCTACTTCACGCTGCCGGTGCTGATCGCGATGCTGTCCAACCACTACGGCATGCTCTACAGCCATCCGCAGAACTGGCTGGTGCTGGTGCTGCTGATGCTGGTGGGCGCGCTGGTGCGGACCTGGTTCGTGAAGCGCCACAAGGGCGTCGATGCCTGGCCGCTGCTGGTGGCCGTGGCCATGCTGCTGGCGGGACTGATCGCGTGGCTCGCACCGCAACCGGCGATGGTGCCCGTGACCGCGGCCCCCGCGCTGAGCGCCCCGGCCACGCCCGGCGCCGCCTCGACGGGGGCAACCGCGACGGCGGCCGACGGCAAGGTTTCCTTCGAGACGGTGAAGGCCATCGTCGCCGCCCGCTGCCTGGCCTGCCACAACGCGGCGCTGGCGCCCAAGCGCATCCAGTTCCACGAGCCGCAGCTGATCGAGCAGCACGCGGCCGAGATCTACCAGCAGGTGGTCGTGCAGAAGAGCATGCCGCTCAACAACGCGACCGGTATCACCGACGAGGAGCGGGCGACGCTCGGACGCTGGTTCAAGGAGCGCTGACGTCGTCGCGCGCCCCTGGTCGGAGCCGCTCGCTCAGACCAGATCGCCCATGACCTCGATCGGAATGATCGCGCCCGGATGCTGGATCACCCGCGCCGCGACGCGATTGCCGAAGACCGCCGCGCTCACCGCATCCGCGCCGGCCAGGCGCCGCGCCAGGTAGCCGCCCGCGAAGGCATCGCCCGCGGCGGTCGTGTCGACGACGCGCGCCACTTCCTCTGTCGGCGCCTCGGCCCAGTGCCTGGGCGCCTGCGCGCTGTGCACCAGCGTGGGCGATGCACCGCGCTTGATCAGCACCTCCGGCGTCGGCAGCGACTGTGCCTGCGCGATCGCAGCCTCCAAAGAGTCGAGGCCCGTCAGCGCCTGATGGTCGTCCGCGGTCACCAGCGCGATCGTGGCCAGCGAGAACGCGCGCTCGAAGGTGTCGCGTGCCGCGGCGCGGTCGGGCCACAGTCGCGGGCGGAAGTTGTTGTCGAACACCACCTGCGCGCCGCGTGCGCGCAGGCGCTCCATCAGCGCGAAGAGCCGCTCCCGCCCCGCGGGCGGCAGGACGGCCAGCGTGATGCCGCTGAGGTAGAGCGCGTCGAAGTCTTCGGCATGGTGCTCGAGCGGGCTGACGGCTTCATCGAAATAGGCCTTCGCCGCGGCGGTGTCGCGCCAGTAGTGGAAGCTGCGCTCGCCGGCGGGATCGACCTCGATCAGGTACAGCCCGGGCATGCGTCCGGGGATCCGCCGCACCAGCCGGGTGTCGATGCCCTGGTCGCGCCAGCGCTCCAGCAGGCCGGTGCTCAGGCCGTCGTCGCCGAGGGCGGTCGCATAGGCCACCTGCACGCCGGCCGCATCGCCGCAGCGCTTGAGGTACACGGCGGTGTTGAAGGTGTCGCCGCCGTAGCCCTGGGTCATGGGCCCGAAGGCCTGGCCCTTGAGTTCCAGCATGCATTCGCCGATCACGGCGACGCGTCGAGTCATCGGAGATCTCCCATCCATGGCTGATTCGCTCAGCGCAGCCAACGCTGAAGTTCCGGCATTGCGACGGGCAACTGCCCGGCGACCATCGCCGAGAACACCTGCGCGCCCTTGGCGCCCAGGTGGGTGCGATCGAACACCGGATTGGCCGCGCCGGCGGCGCGTTCGGGCGAGGAGGCGCCCTGCGCGGGCGCATCGATCGGCTTGGGCGCCATCGCGAGCGTGTCGGCCTCCGCTTCACCCATCGCCTGCACCGCGGCATGGCTGATCGCGTTCAGGTCGATCACCGGCACGCGGTGCTCGGTGGCGACGCGGATCATCGCCTCGGCCCAGGGACGCAGCGCGTTGTCGAGCCGCCCCTGTGCGTCGAAGCTGCGTCGCGTCAGCGGCGTCAGCATCACCAGGCGCGCGCCGGTCGGCGCGACGTCGTCGATGTAGCGGGCGAGATTGGCGGGGAACTCGGTCTGGAGGTCGGTCGAGCGGCCCGGCTTGCCGGGCTGGTCGTTGTGGCCGAACTGCATCAGCACCACATCGGTCTGCCCTGCCGGCCGGGCGCGCAGCAGCGCCATCACCTGGTCCCACAGGCCTTCGGCACGGAAGCTCTTCGTGCTGCGGCCGCCCTTGGCGAGGTTGAGGCAGCTCACCTCGGGCTGGAAGCGCGCGCACAGCGCATCGCCGTAGCCGCTCTTCGTGGCCATCGTCGAATCGCCGACAAGGATCACGCGCAGCGACGACGGCGGCGATGGCAATGGCGCCGGTGCTTGCGCTTGCGCCTGTGCGACGCCAGCCACGACGCTGAGCGCAGCGAGCCATGCCTTCTTCATGATTCCTCCAAGGGTGTGCGACCGGAATGGGGCATGGGGGTCCCGGAGGGAGCCCCCATGCCCCGTGGAGAGTCGGCGCTTGGCCAGCGCCGGTGGGCGGTCGTTGTTGTACTCCGAAACCTCCCTCGACTGCGCGACTTCAGAGCGTGGGCCCGGCCAGGGCAGGGGGCGTCCCGTCCGGGAACCCCCAGCCCTTCCCGGACCCCATGACCAGCGTGCACTTCGTGGAAGGGCTCGCTGGCTGCGGGGAGGGCGGAGGTGGCTCAGAACTTGTAGCTGGCGCCCAGCAGGAACTCGCGGCCGGTGACGTGATAGACCACCGGGCTGTTGCGGGCCCGCGAGATGAACTGGTCGTTCGCCTCGTTGGTCAGGTTGACGCCCTCCAGCGTGACCGTGAGCCGGTCGTTGATCTTGTAGGAGATCGACGCGTCCACGTTGAGTGTGGCGTTCTTCCCTTCGACGTCGTTGTTGTTCTGCCCCGGCACCCGCGTCAGGAAGGACGAGCGCTTGGAGGCCGAGACCCGGGCGCTGAAGGTGTCGTCGTCGTAGTACAGCGTGGCGTTCCACGACTTCGGCGACATGTTGAGCAGGTCGTCGGTGATGGTGGCGTTGCTGGTCGGCGAGACCAGGTAGGTGATCTTCGACTTCACGTAGGTGTAGTTGAGGACCGTGCCGAAATTGCGCCCCCACGACGGCAGGAAGGTGAACGGCTGCTGGTAGTTCAGCTCGATGCCGCGCAGCTTGCCCCCCGGGGTGTTGATCGGCGTGGTGAGCTGGAAGACCTCCTCGCCGGTGAAGTTGGAGGGCAGCAGCGAGAGCGGCAGGCCGGTCTGGTTGTACGGCGCGTTGGTGCGCAGGCTCTGGATGTAGGTGTCGATGTTCTTCTGGAACACGCCCACGCCGATGAAGGCATTGCGGCCGAAGTACCACTCCAGGCTGCCGTCGAAGGTCTTGGCGCGGAAGGGCTTCAGATACGGATTGCCGGTGGTGATCGACAAGGTGCCCGTGGTGCTGATGGTGCCGCCCGGGTTGAGGTTGCCCAGCTGCGGACGCGCCATGACCTTGGCCGCGGCGAAGCGCGCGATGAGGTCCTTGGTGAGGTTGGCCGAGACGTTCAGCGCCGGCAGCCAGTCCTTGTACTTCTGGCCGATGACGACCTCGGTGCCGCCGCCGGTGGCCAGGTAGCCGGTGGCCTCCTGCTCGGTGACGACGTAGCGCACGCCGACGTTGCCCTGCATCCGCAGGCCCAGCACGCGGCCTTCGAAGTCCGCCTGCACGAAGCCGCCGCGGTCGCGCTCGACCACCGCGCGGTTGTTGCCGCGCGCATTGCCGTTGGTGATGGAGGACAGGGTGAAGTCGCCCGGTCCGCCCGCAGGCCCGCTCTTGAGGCAGTTGCAGTAGATGTCGTAGGCGGCGGCGATGGCGTTGAGGTCGGGAATGACCCAGGACGTGGGCGTGCCCGCCGGCAGGCTCAGCCCGCGACCGAAGTTGGTCAGCATCGTCGTCAGCACGCCCGATCCGGCCGCCGGCGAGAAGATGGTGTCGTTCTGGTTGATGCGGCGGAATTCGTAGGTGTCGAAGCTGTACTTCTTGTAGTCGTAGCCCGCCTTGAGGGTCAGCGTGTCGGGCAGGACCTCCCACGCCAGATCCAGGTGGGCGATGTCGTTGCGGTTGTTGGCGCCCTGCGGCCGGATGCGGACCTCGCTGGTGGTCGTGTTGGCGACCGTGGTGGGCTGCGTGCCGGTGGTGACCTGCGGGACGCCGACGATCTGCAGCGCGCCGTTCGGCGCCGTCGGGTCGAAGGGGTACTTGATGACCGGCAGGCGGTCGTCGTTGCGGAAGTCCAGCGTGTAGCCGTTGACGTTGAGCGCATCCAGCGTGACCGTGGTCTGCACCGGGTTGCGGAACTTGGAGTCCGCGCGGCCCACCTTGGCATTGAGCTTGAGATGGTCGGTAAGCTCCTGCTCCAGCGTCAGGCTGGGCTGGCGGAAGGTGGTGGTGAGCTCGTCGTAGCGCGACTCGGCGCGGATGTCGACGCCGTTGAAGACGCCGTACTGGAGCGCGCCGTTGGGCGCGTACTGCGCCTCGACGACGCTGGTCTGCGGCTTGCCGCCCTGGCTCGCGGTGCGGCTGAAGGAGATCGCCTCGAGGAAGTCCTCGCGCCGCGTCGCATCCAGCTTCGAATACAGCATGTCGAAGGTGAGCAGCGTGCGATCGGTCGGCTTGAACTGCACCGAGCCGGTCAGGCCCAGCCGGTCCTGGTCGTGGGTGAGTCGGCCGTAGCGCGGCAGGCGCGGGTGGAAGTTGTCGGCGCTGCTGGCCAGGCTGTAGGCCGAACTCGCGCCGGCGGACGCGGGCAGGCGCGGTACGCCCTGCGCGGCGGGGCCGCAGTTGGCCGCGGTGGTGGCGGGATTCGCGGGCGTCGTGCCCTGCGGCGAGCACCAGCCGCCCGAGGACGGCCCGTTGTCCCAGCGCACCGTGGAGAAGCCTTCCTCGAAGAGGCGGCGCTTCGAGTACGCGCCGGACACCAGCACGCCCAGCCGCTTGTCGAGGAAGACGTCGCTGATCAGGAAGGCGGCGCGCGGATCGGTCTCGCGCGCCAGGTCGTTGTAGCGTGCCTTCACCGAGGCGGTGATCACGCGCTTGTTGAAGTCGAAGGGCCGCGCCGCCTGCAGGTCCACCGTCGCGCCGAGCGAGCCTTCGTCCACTTCCGCCGAGCTGCTCTTGCGCACGGTGATGGTGTTGAAGAGCTCGGAGGCGAAGACGTTGAAGTCGAAGCCGCGCGAGCGGTTGGCGCCGCCGGAGCTGTCGGTGCCGCCCGTGGTGGCGAGCGCCTCGATGCCGTTGATGCGCACCCGGGTGAAGTCGGCGCCCAGGCCGCGCACCGTGATGTTGCGGCCTTCGCCGGCGTCGCGGTCGATCACGACGCCGGGAACGCGCTGCAGCGATTCGGCCAGGTTGGTGTCGGGGAACTTGGCGATGTCCTCGGCCTTGATGACGTCGACGATGCCGCGGTCCTGGCGCTTGGCGTTCAGCGCGCTTTCCAGCGACGCCCGGATGCCGGTGACGACCACCGTCTCGAGCGCCTTGTCGCTGGCGGCGGCGGAGGCCGCCGGCGCGGCCGGTGCCGGGGCGGCCTGGTCCTGGCTCCAGGCGGGCAGCGTGAGCGTCGCCGTGCCCAGCAGGCAGGCGGCGAGGCGGGTCAGGCGGGGCGTGGGCGACGCGGCGCGATGCGCGCGGCGCTGACGATCGGACGAGGTCGTCCCGAGGCGAGTCCCATGACGGTGGGGCATGACGTTGTCTCCAAGGTGCTTCTGCGGCCGCGGGCTCGGGATCGTGGCCCTCGCTCTCGCGGCATCGGTCGGTCGCGGGCGCACGCAGGGCGCCGGCAGGTCGGGAGCGGCCGTCGCTGCAGTGCGATCGCCGCCTCGGTACTGCGGATGTCTGCGATCCGCGCCGCGCGCGGACCCTGGGGTCAGGTCGGGGTCAGAGGTAGTCCTCGCGCCGTGGCGAGAACTGGTCCAGCAGCGTGCTGCCGGGCTCCAGCGCGACGACGCCATGCGTCGTCAGCCGCGGCGCGACGAAGGCGTCGCCCGGCTTGAGCGTGCGTTTCACGCCGCCGACCTCGCAGGCGAAGGAGCCGCTCAGGACGAACGCGATCTGGTCATGCGCGTCGTGCGCATGCGGCGTCCCGATCGCGCCTTCGTCGAACTGCACCAGCACCGACATCAGCTCCGGCGTGTGGCCGACGATCTTGCGGCGGATGCCGTCGCCGAGCTCGGTCCAGGGCGCGTCGTCGTTCAGGAAATACGGATTCATCGGGGCGGTCTCCTCGCGATCCCGGCAAGCGCCGGTGCGGCTGGCGCCGGGAGGGTCCCGGCCGTCGTTGCGAGCAACTATAGCGAGGCCGCGAAAAATTGAAACAGCGGTTCACTACATAGAAACCATAGTTCCGGGAAAGTCCGCAGGCCCGTACGCTTCGCTCCCATCAGTCGCCGGAAGCACCCCGATGCCGGGTGTTTCCTTCCGCCGCCGCGCGAAGCCGCGCGGCACGGACACCCCCACCGCACCGAGGAAGACATGGACATCCGCCAACCCATCCACAGCGAGCATGCCCGCACGCTGGACACCGAAGGCCTGCGCCGCCAGTTCCTGGTCGAGGACCTGTTCCAGCCCGACCGCGCGACGCTGACCTACAGCCAGATCGACCGGATCATCGTCGGCGGCATCATGCCGGTGACCCAGCCGGTGACCTTCTCGGCGGACCTGGGCAAGCACACCGGCACCGACTACTTCCTGCAGCGCCGCGAGCTGGGGCTGATCAACATCGGCGGCGCGGCCCGCGTCTTCGTCGACGACACCCAGTACGAAGTCGGCCCGCGCGAGGCGCTCTACATCGGCCAGGGCGCGAAGATCGTCGAGTTCAAGAGCGTCGACGGCGCCAACCCGGCGAAGCTCTACTTCAACTGCGCGCCGGCGCACACCTCCTATCCGACGCGCAAGGTCACGCTGGCCGAGGCCTCGCCCGAGACGCTGGGCGCGCCCGAGACGAGCAACCGCCGCACCATCTACAAGTTCCTCGTGCCCGACGTGCTGCCGACCTGCCAGCTGCTGATGGGCATGACGCAGCTGGAGCCGGGCAGCCTCTGGAACACCATGCCCTGCCACCAGCACGACCGCCGCATGGAGGTCTATTTCTACTTCGACATGAAGGCCGACGCGGTGGTCTTCCACATGCTGGGCGAGCCGACGCAGACCCGCCACCTGGTCGTGCGCAACGAGCAGGCGGTGATCAGCCCGAGCTGGTCCATCCATTCCGGCGTCGGCACCCAGGCCTACACCTTCATCTGGGGCATGGTCGGCGAGAACCAGGTCTTCAAGGACATGGACCACGTGCCGATGACGACGCTGCGCTGAAGCGCCGCGCCTGGCGACCCCACCCGACCAAGGGAATGAACGAGATGATCCTGGACAACTTCCAACTCGATGGCCGCGTGGCCATCGTCTCCGGCTGCAACACCGGGCTGGGGCAGGGCATGGCGGTGGCGCTGGCGCAGGCCGGCGCGCACATCGTCGGCGTCAACGTGTCCGACCCGGTCGAGACCCGGACCGAGGTCGAGCGCCTGGGCCGGCGCTTCCTGGATCTGCGCGCCAACCTCGGCGACATCAGCTGCATCGAGGGCCTGGTGGCCGAGGCCAAGTCGCTGACCGGCCGCGTCGACATCCTGGTCAACAACGCCGGCATCATCCGGCGCGAGGATGCGATCCGCTTTAGCGAGAAGGACTGGGACGACGTCGTCGACCTCAACCTCAAGACGGTGTTCTTCTTCTCGCAGGCCGTGGCGAGGCAATACCTTGCGCAGGGCGGCGGTGGCAAGATCATCAACGTGGCGTCGATGCTGTCCTTCCAGGGCGGCGTGCGGGTGCCCTCGTACACCGCCAGCAAGAGCGGCGTGATGGGCATCACCCGGCTGATGGCCAATGAATGGGCGGCGCACGGCATCAACGTCAACGCGATCGCGCCCGGCTACATGGCCACCAACAACACCGCCGCGCTGCGCCAGGACGAGAGCCGCAACGCCGCGATCCTGGACCGCATCCCCGCGGGCCGCTGGGGCGTGCCGGACGACCTGGCCGGACCGGTGGTGTTCCTCGCCTCCAAGGCCTCGGACTACGTGAACGGGTATACCGTCGCGGTCGACGGCGGGTGGCTCGCCCGCTGACGCCATGTTCGGCGCGACGGGGTCCGCAGAGGCCCCGCGCGCCCGCCGACGGAGACACGGCACATGTATGAGAACAAGCGACTGGGCTTCCTGTTCGTCCTGCCTTTCGTGCTGGGCGTGCTGCTGTTCAAGCTCTTCCCCTTCGTGATGAGCTTCGCGCTCAGCTTCACGCAGTACGACCTGATCGACCCGCCCCAGTTCGTGGGGCTGCGCAACTACGAGGAACTCGCCACCGCGGACCCGCTGTTCCGCAAGTCGCTGGGCGTGACGCTGCTCTTCGCGCTGCTGGCGGTGCCGCTGCGCGTGGGCTTCGCGCTGTTCATCGCGCACGTGCTCAATTTCAAGCTGCGCGGCATCAACTTCTTCCGGGCGGCGTTCTACATCCCGTCCATCCTCGGCGGCTCGATCGCGGTGGCGGTGCTGTGGCGCTTCGTCTTCGCGCGCAACGGGCTGGTGAACCTGGTGCTGGTGAAGCTGGGCCTCGAGCCGATCCCGTGGCTTGCCGACGAGCATTACTCGATGTGGACCATCGTGCTGCTGTTCACGTGGCAGTTCGGCTCGGCGATGGTGATCTTCCTGGCGGCGCTGCAGAACGTGTCGATCTCGCTGTACGAGGCGGCCGAGTGCGATGGCGCCAGCAAGGCCCAGCAGTTCTGGAAGATCACCGTGCCGCTGATCACGCCGGTGATCTTCTTCAACGTGATCATGCAGATGGTCCATGCGTTCCAGGAATTCAACGGCCCGTACATGATCACCGAGGGTGGCCCGCTGCACTCGACCTACGTGCTGGCGCTCTACATCTACGACCAGAGCTTCCGCTTCTTCAACCTGGGCTACGGCGCGGCGCTGTCGTGGGTGCTGTTCGCGCTCGTCGGCGGACTGGCGGCGCTGTCCTTCTGGAGCTCGAAGTACTGGGTCTTCTATTCGGGCGAGAAGGAGTCGAAGCGATGAGCCGCCTTCCCACCCCCCAGCGCCGCAGTACGCCCCTCCAACCCCCTCTCCCACTTGCGGGAGAGGGCGGGGGTGAGGGCCGCGGTCATGGCACCGCGCCCACCCTGACCCTGGGCCGCGACCGCGGCAACCGCCCGCTGCGCTACCTGGCGCTGGCCGCGGTCGCCATCGTGATGCTCTACCCCCTGCTATGGCTGGTCGGCGCCTCCTTCAAGAGCAACGCCGAGATCTTCAGCTCCGCCGGCTTCTGGCCCGACCGCTTCGACTTCGGCGCCTACGCCAAGGGCTGGAAGACCAGCACCGAGTACACCTTCGCGACCTACTTCCTGAACAGCTTCCTGATCACGATCCCGCGCATCGTCGTGACGGTGATCTCCTGCGTGCTGGTGGCCTACGCCTTCGCGCGCTTCGAGTTCTGGGGCCGCAAGCTGCTGTTCAGCATCATGATCGCCACGATGATGCTGCCGCTGATCGTGCTGCGCCTGCCGCAGTACCTGGTGTTCCGCGAGATCGGCTGGCTGGACTCCTACCTGCCGCTGATCGTGCCCTCGGCCTTCGCCACGGACACCTTCTTCGTCTTCATGCTGGTGCAGTTCCTGCGCGGCATCCCGCGCGACATGGAAGAGGCCGCCCAGATCGACGGCTGCAATGCGCTGCAGCTGCTGTGGCACATCATCGTGCCGCTGCTCAAGCCGGCCATCATCTCGGTGATCGTCTTCCAGTTCATCTGGACGATGAACGACTTCATGGGCCCGCTGATCTACCTGGCCTCGGTGGAGAAGTACCCGGTCTCGCTGGCGCTGAAGATGAGCATCGGCGCGACCGAGGAGGTCGAGTGGGCCAACGTGATCGCGATCTCGGTGGTGGCGCTGATCCCGTCGATCGCCGTGTTCTTCGCGGCGCAGAAGCATTTCATCGAGGGCGCGACGTCCTCGGGCGTCAAAGGCTGACAAGGACATCGGCATGGCAAGACTGAGCCTCAACAAGGTCGAGAAGGTGTACCCCAACGGATTCAAGGCCGTGCACGGCGTGGACCTGGAGGTGCGCGACGGCGAGTTCATGGTCTTCGTCGGTCCCTCGGGCTGCGCGAAGTCGACGCTGCTGCGGATGATCGCGGGGCTGGAGAGCATCACCGGCGGCGAGCTGCGCATCGGCGACCGCGCCGTCAACGCGCTGGCGCCCAAGCAGCGCGGCATCGCGATGGTGTTCCAGAACTACGCGCTGTATCCCCACATGAAGGTCTACGACAACCTGGCCTTCGGCCTGAAGCTGGCGGGCACGCCCAAGGCCGAGCTCGACCAGCGCGTGCGCCATGCCGCGAAGCTGCTGGAGATGGAGCACCTGCTGGACCGCTATCCGAAGCAGCTGTCCGGCGGCCAGGCGCAGCGCGTCGCGGTGGGCCGGGCGATCGTGAAGAAGCCGGACGTCTTCCTCTTCGACGAGCCGCTGTCCAACCTCGACGCCAAGCTGCGCGCCGCGATGCGGGTGCGGCTGACCGAGCTGCACCGCACGCTGCGCGACAGCCAGCAGCCCGCCACCACGATCTACGTCACCCACGACCAGGTCGAGGCGATGACGATGGGCGAGCGCATCTGCGTCCTCAAGGAGGGCGTGATCCAGCAGGTCGACACGCCGACGGCGCTCTACGACCGGCCGGCCAACGCCTTTGTCGCCGGCTTCATCGGCTCGCCGGAGATGAACCTGCTCGAGGCGCGCCTGCAAGCCACCGACACCGGGCTGGCCGTCGAGGTCGGCGGCGCGCGGCTGCCGCTGCCCGCGGACAAGGCCGCGGGCATCGCGGCGCTGCCGCGCCTGGCGGATGCGGCGGTGACCTTCGGCCTGCGGCCGGAGCACATCGGCCTGGCGCCGCGCGTGCAGGGCGACAGCGTCGGCGTCACGGCGCGGCTGCGCTTCACCGAGCACATGGGCTCGGAGGTCTACCTGCATGCAGAGCTGGGCGCGCTGCCGATCACGGCGCGCATCCCGGCCGAGCAGGCGATCGCGTTGCAGGGCCTGGCGCGCGGCGATGCGCTGACGCTGCATCTGCAGCTGTCGGCCTGCCACCTCTTCGACGCGGGCAGTGGCGTGAACCTGATGTCCGCCGCGCTGGGGACGCGCGCATGAGCCTGCCGAGACGACAGGTGCTGGGTCTGGCGGCAGGCGGCGCCGCGGTCGCCGCCGCGGGGCTGGGCGCCGCGCTGACGGCGCCGGCGGTGCTGCGCGGGCAGGACAAGGCCACCGTGCTGCGCTTCGCCTGGTGGGGCGGCGCGGGCCGGCACGAAGCGACGCTCAAGGCGCTGGCGCTTTTCGAGCGCCGCCACGGCGTGCGGGTGAAGGCCGAATACATGGGCTTCAACGGCTACCTGGAGCGCCTGACGACGCAGATCGCCGGCGGCTCCGAGCCCGAAGTCATGCAGATCAACTGGGCCTGGCTGGCGATGTTCAGCAAGCGCGGCAACGGCTTCGCCGACCTGCACCGGCATGCGGCGCTGCTGGACCTGGCCCAGTTCGACCGGGAAGACCTCGCGTATGGCGAGGTCGCGGGCAAGCTCAACGCACTGCCGGTGTCCTTCAGCGCGCGGGTGATGCTGTGGAACCAGGCGGCCTTCGATCGTGCGGGCCTCGCGCTGCCGCGCAGCTGGGACGAGCTCTTCGCCACCGGACCGGCCTTCCGCCGCCTCCTGGGCCAGGACGCCTACCCGCTGGACGGCGAGCTGTACGACATGATGCTGCTCTCCCAGGCCTGGGTGCAGCAGCGCCACGGCACGCCCTATGTCGATCCCGCGTCGCCGCGCGTGGCGATGAACGAGGCGGCCGCGCTGGACTGGGTCCGCATCTACAAGCGGCTCGTCACCGAGCACGTCGCCACGCCGCTGCCGCTGCGCGCGAGCCTGGGCGGCGCCGAGAAGCCGACCGAGCAGCAACCCGACTGGGTGGTCGGCCGCTGGGCGGGGAACTACACCTGGGACTCGGTGATCGGGCTGCGCGCGTCGACGCTGGACAAGCAGCAGAAGCTGGTGCTCGGCGACTTCCCGACGCTGCCCGGCGCGCTGGACAGCGGCATGTTCGGCCGGCCCACGGTGATGTACGCGGTGAGCCGCCATGCCGAGAAGAACGGCCGGGCCGAGCTGGCCGCGCGGCTCGTCAACTTCCTGCTGACCGACCCCGAGGCCGCGACCCTGCTCGGCCGCACGCGCGGCCTGCCGTCGGCGCGCGGCCCCTTCGAGCAACTGAAGGCGGCCGGCACCCTGCCGCCGCTGGAGGTCGCGGCGCATGAGCAGATCAAGGCCCAGCGCGAGTCGGGCCGGCTCAAGCGCCCGGCGCCGCTGTTCGAGCATGCGCGGCTGCACAAGTTCATGCGCGAGGTCTTCGAGACCGTCGCCTATGGCAAGACCACCGAGGTCGACGCCGCGCGCCGCCTGGTCGGCGAAGGCCAGGCCCTGCTGCAACGGATCAAGTGAACCTGTCTTCCCGAGGATCAAAGCGACCATGAAAGCCACCGAACGCCAGCTGCGCTTCGTCACCCGCGAGGACCCCGATACCGGTGCGCGCGTCACCCGGCTCACGCCCACCGACGTGACCTGCCACCGCAACTACTTCTATCAGAAGTGCTTCACCAACGATGGGCAGCGGCTGATCTTCGGCGCCGAGTTCGGGCCCGGCTCGAGCTGGAACTACCACCTGCTGGACCTCGGCTCGCAGGTCGCGACGCAGCTCACCGACCAGGCGGGCGAGAACACCTTCGGCGGCTTCCTGAGCCCCGACGACCAGCACCTGTACTTCGTCCGCGCGGAGCGGCGCCTGATCCGCCTGGCGCTGCGCGACCTGAGCGAGGAGGTCGTCTACACCGTGCCCGAGGGCTGGGTGGGTTACGGCACCTGGGTCTCGAACAGCGCCTGCACGAAGATGGTCGGCATCGAGATCGCCGCGAGCGACTGGTTCCCGCTCAGCGACTGGCAGAAGTTCCACCAGATGTTCCATGCGAAGCCGCGCTGCCGGCTGATCCGCATCGACCTGGCCACCGGTGCGCGCGAGGTGATCCTCGAGCAGCAGGGCTGGCTGGGCCATCCGCAGTACCGACCCGGCGACGACCACACGGTCGCGTACTGCCACGAAGGGCCGCACGACCTGGTGGATGCGCGCATGTGGTTCGTCGACGAGGACGGCGGCAACGTCCGGTGCGGGCGGCGTCAAGACAAGGGCGAAAGCTGCACGCATGAGTTCTGGGTGCCGGACGGTTCCGCGATGATCTACGTCTCCTACCTGAAGGGGCAGCGCGATCGATGGATCTGCGCGCTCGATCCCATGACGCTTCAATCCCGGCGCCTCACGAAGATGCCACCGTGCTCGCACCTGATGAGCAACCACGACGGCACGCTGCTGATCGGCGATGGCTGCGACTCGCCGGCGGATGTCGCCGACACCGGCAGCCACCAGATCGCGACCGATCCCTTCCTGCACCTGTTCGACCTGAAGGCCGGCACCGAACGGCGCGTGGCGCGGCATGACAGCTCGTGGCGTGTCTACAAGGGCAACCGGCAGGTCACGCATCCGCATCCGTCGTTCACGCCCGACGAGCGGCAGGTGCTGTTCAGCGCCGATGCCGAGGGCGAGCCGGCGCTGTACCTGGCGGACCTGTGATGCGGGGCTGGCGCGGCGCGGTGATGGCGGGGCTGTGCGTGGCGGCGCTGCAGGCCGCGTGGGCGCAGGACCGGCCGCAACTCGGCGACGACGCGGCCGCCCAGGCCACGGCCGCGCGCTACCTCGGTGATTGGCGGCCGCAGACGCTCGATCCCGCGCGCTGGACGCCGACCTTCGTCGTCGCCGCCGACGGGAGCGGCACGCACCGCACGCTGCAGGCCGCGATCGATGCCTTGCCGGCCAAGGGGCAGGGCGGATCGGCGGCCCCGGCGCGCGCCTACGTGCTCGTCAAGCCGGGCACTTATCGCGAGCCGCTCTGCATCCAGGACAAGGCGCCGTTCACGCTGTATGGGCGTGGCGATCCCGCGGAGGTCGTGATCGTCGAGGGCCGCTACAACGCGCTGCCGAAGGCGCGCGGCGCCGTCGCGCACCGCTGCATGCCGCTGCTCGACGCGGAGACCTTCGGGACACCGGGCAGCGCCAGCGTGATGCTGTTCAGCGACGACGTGCAACTCGCGCGGCTGACCATCGCCAACGATGCGATGGACCACGTGCGCGCCGGGCAGGGCTACCCGCCCGGCGTCGGCGAGAGCGGCGGCGCGCAGGCCGTCGCGCTGATGACGCGCGGCGACCGGATCCAGCTCGAGCAGGTGCGGCTGCTCGGGCACCAGGACACCTTCTATGCCGAGCGCGCCAGTGAGGACCTCGCGAGCGAGTCGCGCGTGTTCGTGCATGCCGGCGAGATTCGCGGCGACGTCGATTTCATCTTCGGCGGCGCGACGCTGGTGATCGACGACAGCGTCATCGTGAGCCGCGCCGGGCGGCGCTCGCCGGGGCAGGGCGGCGTCGTGCTCGCGCCCAGCACGCCCGATGGCGTGCCGCGCGGCTTCCTCGTGCAAGGCACACGCTGGGTGGCGGAGCCCGGCGTGGCGCCGGGCAGCGTGCGCCTGGGCCGGGCCTGGGACCGCGGCGTGAAGGCCGGCGAATGGCGCCGGTCGCCGTCGACGCCCAACGGCCAGGCGGTGATCCGGGACAGCCAGCTCGGTCCTCATCTGACGGCCTGGGCGGCCTCGACCTCGCGCCGCCCATTCGCCGCGACCGGCGAAGCGGCCAACCGCATGGCCGAGTACCGCAATGTCGCGTCGACCGCCGCGTCGCCAGCCGCGTCCCCCGACGCGGTGCCCGCCGCGGCCTTCGACGCGATCGCGCCCGGCGATGGCTGGGCCTCGATGAACGGCGGCACGGCAGGCGGCGCGAAGGCGAAGGCCGAGGCCATCCGCGTCGTGCGCACGCGGGCCGAGCTCGATGCCGCGCTGGCGCTCGGCGACACGCCCAAGCTGATCGCGCTGGCGGCGCGCATCGACCTGGCGGCGGACGCGTCCGGCCGCCCGCTGGGCATCGAGGATTTCCGCGATCCGGCTTTCGATCTCGACGCCTTCGCGCGCCAGTACGACCCGGCCACCTGGGGTCGTCGCCCGCCCGAAGGGCCGCTCGAGGAGGCGCGCAAGCGGTCCGCGCGGCGCCAGGCGGCGCAGGTCGTCGTCAAGGTGCCGTCCAACACGACGATCGTCGGCCTCACGCCCGATGCCGGATTCGACAACGGCTCGCTGATGCTGGAGAAGGTCTCGCAGGTGATCCTGCGCAACCTGCGTTTCTCCGATGCCTACGATTTCTTCCCCGCCTGGGACCCGAACGACAACGGGCATGGCGAATGGAACTCCGAGTACGACACCGTCTCGCTGCGCGAGGCGACGCAGGTGTGGATCGACCACTGCGTCTTCGACGACGGCGCCCGGCCCGATCCGCGCGAGCCGGTGGTGCTCGGCCAGCGGATGCAGCGCCATGACGGCTTGCTGGACATCACGCGGCGCTCCGACTTCGTGACCGTGTCCTGGAACGTCTTCCGCCGCCACGACAAGACCATGCTGATCGGCGGCGGCGACGGCCATCGCGACGACCGCGGGCACCTGCGCGTCACGCTGCATCACAACCTGTGGGAGCAGGTGAAGGAGCGCGCGCCGCGGGTGCGCTACGGCCAGGTGCATGTCGCCAACAACCTCTACCTGCCGGCGCCGGCGGGGGACTATCCCTACGCCTACTCGATCGGCGCGGGCCTCGAGTCGCAGGTGCTGAGCGAGGCCAACGCCTGGGAGGCGGCGGCCGGCATCGCGCCGGGGCGGGTGGCGCGGCTGCTCAAGGGCGACCGGATCGAGGACCGCGGCTCGCGCTTCAACGGCGAGCCGGTCGACCTGGTGGGCATGCTCCGTGCCGCGAATCCGGACCGGCCGGTCGCCGGCGAGGCCGGCTGGACGCCGCCGTACCGCCTGCCCATCGAGGCCGCGACCGAGGTGCCGGCCCGGGTTCGCGCGGGCGCGGGCACCGGCCGGCTGTGGTGAAATCTTCCCTTTCCAGGAACACGTTGCGCATGGATGACGATCTGAACGATGGCAAGCAGCAGCCCGAGTCGGTGGCCGCGGTGCTCAAGGTCTTTGCCATCCTGCAGGCCCTGTCGGAACGCAGCGACACCGGCATCTCGGAGCTCTCGGTGCGGCTGGCCATGCCCAAGGCCACGGTCTACCGCTTCCTGCAGACGATGAAGACCCTGGGCTACGTGCACCAGGAGTCCGACAGCGAGCGCTACGGGCTGGCGATGAAGGTCTTCGAGATCGGCGCCAAGGCGCTGCAGTATCCGGACCTGGTCGACCTGTCCAAGCACCACATGCAGATGCTGGCCGACGCCACCGGCGAGACGGTCCACCTGGGCACGCTGATCGACAGCGAGATCATCTACGTCCACAAGGTCGACTCCCGGCACATGCTGGGCATGTACTCGCGCATCGGTCGCCGCGCGCCGCTGCACTGCACCGCGATCGGCAAGGTGCTGATGGCCTGGGAGCATCCGGAGCGCCGCGCGCGCGTGCTGGCCGGCGCGGAGTTCCAGCGCTTCCGCGACAAGACGATCACCGAGCCGGCCGCCTTCCAGGCCGAGCTGGAGCGGGTGAAGGCGCAGGGCTTCGGCGAGGACCGCGAGGAATTCGACGACCACATCCGCTGCCTGGGCGTGCCGATCTTCGACCGGCTGGGCCAGCCCATCGCCGGCATGAGCGTGAGCTTCCCCACCTTCCGCTACGACGAGGCCAAGGCGCCCGAGGTGGTGGCGATGCTGCAGGCGGCCAGCCGCGACATCTCGGCGCGGCTGGGCTGCGCGAAGTTCCCGCTCGACACCTAAACCCGGGCGGCTCAGGCACGGGACAATCGCGGCCTTCTTCGTTCCCGTCCCATTCCCTTTTCGCGCTGCATCGGCGCGACACCGCGATAACGCGGTTGTCGCGTGGACCGATGTTGTCGTACAACTGAGCCCCTGATGACTGTGCCGCTGACCCGTACCCGCCCGAAATCGCTGGCCCTCGGACTTGTCCGGGCGCTGGAGGACCGCATCCGCGCGGGCGCGCTGGCCAGCGGTGACAAGCTGCCGACCGAAGCGGCGATCATGGCCGAGTTCGAGGTCAGCCGGACGGTGGTCCGGGAAGCGATCTCCAAGCTGCAGGCGGCCGGGCTGGTCGAGACGCGGCATGGCATCGGGACCTTCGTGCTGGGGCTGGGGGAGGGCGGGCCCTTCCGCATCGGTGCCGAGCAGATGGCGACGCTGCACGATGTCGTCGCGGTGCTGGAACTGCGCATCGGCGTCGAGACCGAAGCCGCGGCGCTGGCGGCGCAGCGGCGCGGGGACGCGCACCTGGACGCGATGCGGGCGGCGGTGGGCGCCTTCGCGGAAGCGGCGCTGGCGGGCCGCGACGCGGTGGCGGCGGACTTCCAGTTCCACCTGGAGATCGCCCGCGCGACGGGCAATCCGCATTTCGAGCAACTGATGGCGACGCTGGGCGCGCCGAGCATCCCGCGGGCGCGCCTGGCCAGCCTGCAGGCCGCCGGCGACGAGGACCCGATCGCGCAGCGCGACTATCTGCTGCGCGTGAACGCGGAGCATGAAAGCATCCTCGACGCGATCGCCGCGCGCGACGCCGAGGCCGCGCGCGCGGCGATGCGCACCCACCTGGCCAACAGCCGCGAACGCCGCCGCCGCGCGGCGCTGGCGTTGCAGGAACAGCGCTGAACGCAGCGGCCGCGGCGGGCTTCAGTCGGCGACGGCTGGCGCTTCGTCGCTGGGCCTGGTTTCCTCCACCGTCAACTTCCAGCCCCTTCTTTCCCGCAATCGCTAGTTCTGCGTGTTTTCCCCGATCTCCGAGTGCAGTGCGGTGCCTTGTCACCGTCGGAACTCAACTTGTATGATGACTGACAACAAGGCCGCCACCCCCGCTTCGGACTGAGCACCGGGGCGCATCAAGAGCGGCTTCCACGGTTCCTTCCCGGAGACAAACCATGACCGTCCTGACCCGCCGCCTGGCCGTCAAGGCCGGCGCCGCCCTCGGCGCCGCCGTCCTGTCCCTGTGCACCGCCACCCTGGCCCATGCCAACGGCTTCCCCGATCACCCCGTCACCCTCGTCGTGCCCTTCCCGGCCGGCGGCTCGACCGACATGCTCGCCCGCGCCCTGGGCGCCGAGCTGCAGAAGAAGTGGGGCCAGACGGTCATCGTCGACAACCGCCCCGGCGCCACCGGCACGCTCGGCACCTCGCAGGTCAAGCGCGCGCCGGCCGACGGCTACACGCTGCTGGTGTCCTCGCTCGGTCCGTTCGTGATCGCGCCCCACCTGCTCAAGGCGGTCCAGTACGACGCGCTCAAGGACATCGACCTGCTCACCGTCGCCATGCAGGCGCCCAACGTGCTGGTCGTGCCGGCGGCCTCGCCGCTCAAGAGCGTCAAGGACGTCATCGACGCGCTGAAGAAGGACCCGGGCAAGATGACCTTCGCCTCCTCGGGCAACGGCTCCTCCGACCACCTCACCGCCGAGCTCTTCTGGCTGCAGACCGGCACCAACGGCCTGCACGTGCCTTACAAGGGCGGCTCGCCGGCCATCACCGACCTGCTCGGCGCGCAGGTCGACGCCTCCTTCCAGAACGTCAACGCCGTGCTGCCGCACATCGTCGGCGGCAAGCTGCGCGCGCTGGCCGTCACCGGCGACAAGCGCTCGGCCGTGCTGCCCAACGTGCCGACGCTGGCCGAGTCCGGCATCAAGGGCGCCGACGTCTACTCCTGGCAGGGCGTGGCCGCCCCGCGCGGCCTGCCGCCGGCGGTGCGCGCGCAGCTGCAGAAGGACCTGGTCGCGGCGCTGCACGAGCCCGCGGTGAAGCAGAAGTTCACCGACATCGGCATCGAGATCGTCGCCAACACGCCGGACCAGGCGCAGAGCTTCCAGAAGGCCGAATTCGCCCGCTGGAAGCAGGTCATCGAGACCCGCAAGATCACCGCCGATTGATCCCCGTTCCCGCGATTCCGACCAGGAGCCCCCTGTGAGCGCAAGCAGTCCCCTCGTCACGTCCGCCCGCGCGATCCCCGTCGCGGGCCACGACGGCATGCTCATGAACCTGAGCGGCGCGCACGCGCCGTTCTTCACCCGCAACCTGCTGGTCCTGGAGGACAACGCCGGCCACGTCGGCATCGCCGAGATCCCCGGCGGCGAGCCCATCCGCAAGACGCTGGAACAGGCCGGCGAACTGCTCGTCGGCCAGCCGGTGGCGAAGTGGAACGCGCTGCTGGCGCAGGTCCGCGAGAAGTTCCAGGGCCTGGACAGCGGCGGCCGCGGCCTGCAGACCTTCGACCTGCGGACCACCATCCACGTGCTGACCGCCGTGGAATGCGCGCTGCTGGACCTGCTGGGCCAGCACCTGGGCGTGCCGGTGTGCGAGCTGCTGGGCGAGGGCCGGCAGCGCGACCGCGTCGCCATGCTGGGCTACCTGTTCTTCGTCGGCGACCGCGCCAGGACCGGCATGGCCTACAAGACGCCCGACGACGAGCCGGGCAGCGACGCCCCCGCCGACGCCTGGCTGCGGGTGCGCCACCAGGTCGCGATGACGCCCGAGGCCATCGTCGAGCAGGCCGTCGCCGCGCAGGCGCGCTACGGCTTCAAGGACTTCAAGCTCAAGGGCGGCGTGCTGCGCGGCGAGGAAGAGGTCGAGGCGATCCGCGCGCTGAAGGCGCGCTTCCCCGAGGCGCGCGTCACGCTCGACCCGAACGGCGGCTGGCTGCTCAAGGACGCGGTGCGCCTGCTGCGCGACCTGGGCGGCGTGCTTGCCTATGCCGAGGACCCCTGCGGCGCCGAGGACGGCTTCTCCGGCCGCGAGGTGATGGCCGAGTTCCGCCGCGCCACCGGACTGCCCACCGCGACCAACATGGTCGCCACCGACTGGCGCCAGTTCACGCACGCGCTGAGCCTGCAGTCGGTGGACATCCCGCTGGCCGACCCGCACTTCTGGACGATGTCCGGCGCGGTCCGCGTGGCGCAGACCTGCCGCGACTTCGGCCTCACCTGGGGCTCGCATTCCAACAACCACTTCGACGTCTCGCTGGCGATGTTCACGCATGCCGCGGCGGCCGCGCCGGGACGCCTCACCGCCATCGACACCCACTGGATCTGGCAGGACGGCCAGCACCTCACGCAGCGGCCGCTGAAGATCGTCGACGGCGAGGTCGCGGTGCCGACCGCGCCGGGCCTGGGCGTGCAACTCGACATGCAGGCCGTCGAGGCCGCCCACCAGCTCTACCTGAAGCACGGGCTGGGCGCGCGCGACGACGCGGTCGCGATGCAGCACCTGATTCCCGGCTGGAAGTTCGATCCGAAGAAACCTTGCATGGTCCGCTGAGGACCACCCCCGGAGCCTCACCGTTCCCCCGCGGGGCGCGGGTGCGGCTTCCCACATGGAGAGAGACATGCACGATCAGAAGACCGCCAAGAACACGAACACCAAAAAATCCAAGACGACCGGGCAGGCCCGCGTCGCGCGCCGCGCGGTCCTCGCCGCGGCCGCCGTCGGCGCGATCGCCGGCCTCGCGCCCAGCGCCTTCGCGCAGGCCAACTGGCCCGCCAAGCCGCTGCGGATCATCGTCCCGTACACGCCGGGCGGCTCGTCGGACATCATCGCGCGCATCCTGTCGCCGCTGCTGTCCGAGCAGCTCAAGCAGACCGTCATCGTCGAGAACAAGCCCGGCGCCAGCGGCAACATGGGCGCGGACCAGACCGCCAAGGCGAACGACGGCTACACCGTCATGCTGTGCGACGTCAGCGCGCTGGCCATCAGCCCCTCGCTCTACACCAAGCTGCCCTTCGATCCGTCCAAGGACCTGCGCGGCGTGGCGATGCTGGCCTACTCGCCGCACATGCTGGTGGTGCATCCCTCGGTGCCGGCCAGCAACCTGAAGGAACTGGTCGAGCTGTCGAAGAAGTCCAAGATCGACTTCGCCGTCACCGCCATGGGAAGCGCGCCGCACCTGGCCGGCTACCAGGTCGCCAGCCTGACCGGCGCGAAGTGGGAATACATCCCGTACAAGGGCGGCTCGCAGGCCGTCACCGACACGATCGCCGGCCAGACGCAGGTGCTGATGAACGGCATGCTGGCGACGCTGCCCTTCGTGCAGCAGAACAAGCTCAAGGTCATCGGCGTGAGCAAGGCCACCCGCGTGCCGCTGCTGCCCAACGTGCCCACGCTGGCGGAGCAGGGCGCGACCGGCTTCGAGTCCGGCACCTGGCAGGGCATCCTGGCCCCGGCCGGCATGCCCAAGGCCCATGTCGACAAGCTGTCCGCCGCGCTGATCAGCATCATCCGCTCGCCCGACGTGCGCGCGCGGCTGGCCGCGCAGGGCGCCGAGGTCAACACGATGAACGCGGCCGAGATGGACACCTTCTTCAATGCCGAGCGCAAGAAGTGGGCGGGCGTCGTGGCCAAGAGCGGGCTCAAGCTCGATTGATGACGCACCGAGGAGTCCAGCCATGCCGACGCCGACCACGCCCTATTCGAGCTTCCCCAACACGCTGCGCCAGCGCCTGCGCGCCGGCGAGCGCCTGATCGGCTGCTGGTGCTCGCTGGCCAACCCGATCAGCACCGAGGTGCTGGGCGTGGCCGGCTTCGACTGGCTGCTGCTCGATGGCGAGCATTCGCCCAACGAGGTCAGCAGCTTCGTGCCGCAGCTGATGGCGCTCAAGGACAGCGTCAGCGCGCCGGTCGTGCGGCCGAGCAGCAACAACGCCGTCGAGATCAAGCGGCTGCTGGACGCGGGCTTCTCCAACCTGCTGATCCCCTTCGTCGAGACCGCCGAGCAGGCCGCCGCCGCGGTCGCCGCCACGCGCTACCCGCCGCAGGGCATTCGGGGCGTGTCGGTCTCGCAGCGCAACAACCGCTACGGCACCGTGCCCGGCTACTTCCAGGGCATCAACGAGCAGATCGCCGTGATCGTGCAGATCGAGAGCCCGGCCGGCGTGGCCGCCGCCGCGCAGATCGCCGCGGTCGAGGGCGTCGACGCCGTCTTCATCGGTCCCTCCGACCTGGCGGCAGGCTACGGGCACCTGGGCCATCCGCAACATCCGGAGGTGCAGGCCGCGATGGCGAGCATCCATGCCGCCTGCCGCGCCGCCGGCAAGCCGGTGGGCATCCTCGCGCCGGTCGAGGCCGACGCGCGCCGCTACCTCGAGCAGGGCGCGACCTTCGTGGCCGTCGGCAGCGACCTGGGCGTGTTCCGCGCCGCGACGCAGGCCCTGCGAGACAAGTTCAAGGACTGAAAGAGAGAGACCCTCATGAGCATCAAGATCGGCTTCATCGGCCTGGGCATCATGGGCGCGCCCATGGCGGTGCGCCTCGCGCAGGGCGGGCATGCGCTGTTCGTGCACACCCGCAGCCAGGTCCGCGAGGAAGTGACCGCCGCCGGCGCCACCGTCTGCGCCAGCGCGACCGAAGTCGCGCAGCGCGCCGACGTCATCTTCACGATGGTGCCGGACACGCCGGACGTCGAGCGCGTGCTGTTCGGCGAGGGTGGCGTGGCCGCGGGCCTGAGCGCCGGCAAGACCGTCGTGGACATGAGCTCCATCTCGCCGATGGCGACCAAGGACTTCGCGCGGCGCATCGAGGCGCTGGGCGCCGAATGGCTGGACGCGCCGGTCTCCGGCGGCGAGGTCGGCGCCAAGGCCGGCACGCTGTCCATCATGGTCGGCGGCGAGGAGGCCACCTTCGCCCGCATCAAGCCGCTGTTCGAGCTGATGGGCAAGAACATCACGCGGGTCGGCGGCGCGGGCGCCGGCCAGACGACCAAGGTCGCCAACCAGATCATCGTGGCGCTGAACATCGCCGCCGTCGGCGAGGCGCTGGTCTTCGCCTCCAAGGCCGGCGCCGATCCGGCCAAGGTGCGCGAGGCGCTGATGGGCGGCTTCGCCTCCAGCCGCATCCTGGAAGTCCATGGCGAGCGCATGATCAAGCGCACCTTCAACCCGGGCTTCCGCATCGCGCTGCACCAGAAGGACCTGAACCTGGCGCTGCAGAGCGCCAAGGCGATGAACCTGGCGCTGCCCAACACCGCCGGCACCGCGCAGCTGATGCAGGCCGCCGCGGCGCAGGGCTGGGACCAGCTGGACCACTCGGCGCTGGTGCGCGCGCTCGAGGTCATGGGCAACCACGAGGTCGGTAGCACTACGGACGCCGGCTGAGCGGCCGCTGCCCACAATCGGCGCCCATGAGCTCCACCTCCGACGCGGCGCGGGCCGCCGCCTCCGGCGCCGCCGGCCCTGCTGCTTCCTTGACGTCCGGCGACGCGTCCTCGTCGCCGGCGGCTTCATCGGCGCGCTCGGCGTCATCGAACGCGGCGGACGCCCCGGAAGCTACGGACGCACGGACCCGGGCGCTGCTCGACGACCCGCGCGCGCTGCTCAAGCACCTCTACCGCGTCGCGGTCGATCGCGCGCTGCCGGGCAAGATCCTCGCCGGCCATCTCCCGCCGCCGCCCAAGGGCCGCACGCTGGTGATCGGCGCGGGCAAGGGCGGTGGCTCGATGGCGCAGGCGATGGAGGCGGCCTGGCCCGCGTCCGCGCCGATGAGCGGGTTGGTCATCACGCGCTATGGCCACATCCCGCCGGACTACCAGCCGCGGCGCATCGAGATGGTCGAGGCCGCGCACCCGGTCCCCGACGCCCCTGGCGAGCGGGCCGCGGCGCGGATGATGCAGCTGGTGCGCGATTTCCGGCCGACCGCCGACGACCAGGTGATCTGCCTGATCTCCGGCGGCGGCTCGGCGCTGATGCCCTTGCCGGCGCCCGGGCTGACGCTGGCCGACAAGCAGGCGGTGAACCGCGCGCTGCTGGCCAGCGGCGCCAACATCGCCGAGATGAACTGCGTGCGCAAGCACCTCAGCGCGATCAAGGGCGGCCGGCTGGCCGCCGCCTGCGCGCCGGCCAGGGTGCTCACGCTGATGATTTCCGACGTGCCCGGCGACGACCCGCAGGTGATCGCCTCCGGCCCGACCGTGCCCGACGCGACGACCTGCGCCGACGCGCTGGCCATCTGCCGTCGCTATCGCATCGCGCTGCCGCCGCAGGCGGTCGAGGCGCTGGAGCGCGGCGACTGGGAGACGCCCAAGCCGGGCGACGCCTGCTTCGACGGTCATGAGCAGCGCATCATCGCCGCGCCGCGTCAGAGCCTGCTGGCCGCGGCCGAGGCGGCGCGCGCGCTCGGCCTGACCGCGCACGTGCTCTCGGACGAGATCGAGGGCGAGTCGCGCGAGGTCGGCCGCGTGCATGCGGCGCTGGCGCGCTCGGTGGCGCGGCATGGCGAGCCTTTCGCCAGGCCCTGCCTGATCCTCTCCGGCGGCGAGACCACGGTGACGCTGGTGCCGCAGCCCGGGCGCGGCGGTCGTGCCGGCGAGTTCGTGCTCGGCTGCGCGATCGCGCTGGACGGGCAGGAGGGCGTCTGGGGCCTGGCCGCGGACACCGACGGCATCGATGGCGTGGAGGACAACGCCGGCGCCTTCCTCAGCCCGAGCACGCTGCAGCGCGCCCGCGCGCTGGGCCTGAAGCCGGCCGAGCTGCTGGCCGCCAACAACGGCTACGCGCTCTTCGAGGCGCTCGGCGACCTGCTGATCACCGGTCCGACGCAGACCAACGTCAACGACTTCCGCGCGCTGCTGATCCGCTGATCCGGGAGGCGTCCGATCGCTCGGATGTTGACCTCCCTCATGGCAATTTCCGGCCAGTCCCGCGACAGTCCGGCATCCCCGGTTTCCGAGAATGCCCCGTGACCGCCGACTTCCTGTCCGATCCCGCCGCGCCCGTTGCTCGCGGCGTCTCGTCGCCCGCCGCCGCGGAAGGCGATGCGGCCCACAACGCCGCCTTGATGCCGGGTCCCGCCCATCCGGTGCCGTGGCGCGCACTGCTCGGCGATGTGCTGCTGGAGGCCGACGACTGGTCCGCGCTGGCCAGCATGGCGCGGGTGCGCCGCTGCCGGGCCGGCGACCTGGCGGTCCGCCGCGGGGACGCGGCGGTGGCGATGGTGGCGCTCTGCGAAGGGCGGGTCGTGGCGGGCGGCCCGCTGGCCGGCCCGTGCTGGCTGGACCTGCACACCGCCTGGCTGGACGGGCGCTACGAGGAAGACGCGCGGATCGTCTCGGCCACCGCGCTGGTGATGGAGTGGCCGATGGCGGCGGCGACCCTGTGGCTGCGCTCGCAGCCGCCGGTGCTGGCCGCGTTGCTGCGGGCCAGCGCGGCGCAACTGCGTGAGGCGCAGGACGCGCTGCGCGGGCTGACCACGAAGGACGCGACCGCGCGCATCGCCGCCTGGCTGCTGGCGCAGGCCGGCGGGTCGGCCGAGGTGCGGCTGGCCGAGCGCAAGCGCGACGTGGCGGCGCGGCTGTCGATCTCGCCGGAGACGCTGTCGCGCGCGCTGCGGCAGCTCGCCGACCGGGGCATCCTGGCGGTGCAGGGCTACCGCATCGGCCTGCTGGACCCGGTGGCGCTGCTGGCGCTGGCGCGCTGCGGCCGGGCGGCATAGACTCGCCTCCACCTGCCGTCGCGTCCAGAGGAGGCCGCCGTGACGATTGCCAGCATGACCCCCACGACTCCCGTTTCCGCCAGCGCGGAGCGTTTCCTCGGGGGGCACGCCAGCCTCCCGGTGATGCCTGAAGTCGGGCGCAAGCTCTTGCGCAGCCTGGACGACGACGGCGTCTCGCTCGGCCAGATCGCCGAGCTGATCGGCAAGGATTCCACGCTGGCGGCCAAGGTGCTGCGGCTGGCCAACTCCGCGCGCTACAGCCCCTCCCACACGATCGGCACGCTGCAGGACGCCGCGATGGCGCTGGGCCTGGAGACGCTGCGCAACCTCGCGATGGCGGCCAGCATCTCCGCCACCTTCCCCGAGGTGAAGGGCCTGGACCGCCAGCGCTTCTGGCGCCACAGCGTGCGCACCGCCGGCTACGCGCGCCTGCTGGCCAAGCTGCTGCAGGGCGATGCCGACACCGCCTACCTCGCCGGGCTGATGCTGCGCACCGGGCAGCTCATGATGGCGATGAGCGAGCCGGACCAGGTCGCCGACGTCGAGGCCCACGCGGCCGAGCCGGGCAGCCGGTTCTCGCTGGAGATGCATCGCTTCGGCTGCACGCATGCCGACGTGACGGCGGCGCTGGCGGCGCACTGGCACTTCCCGGCTGACCTGGTCGAGGCCTTCAAGGACGCCAACGCGCCGCTGGAGATCCGGCCGTTCTCGATGCTGGCGGCGATCCTGCACCTGGCCGAGGTGCTCGCCGATGCCTGCGACCAGCAGTCCGACCGCATCGCCGCGCTGGAGCTCGCGGTGCCGGAGCTGGTGGAGCACCTGCACATGGACCTGGACTTCCTGCGGCTGCGCCTGGATGGCTGCGGTGATCCGGGACAGGACGTCGAGCTGATGCTCAAGTGACGCGCGGCGCGCGCCCGGCTGAGGTAAGGTCGGCCGCTTCAATAAAACCGAGCGGAGACGACATGACGACGTACCAGGGCAGCTGCCATTGCGGCCGGGTGGCCTATGAGGTGGACGGTGAGATCGACGGGGCGATGGCCTGCAACTGCTCGATCTGCCAGCGCAAGGGCTCGCTGCTGTGGTTCGTGCCGCGCGGGCAATTCCGCTTGAAGACCGACGAGGCGGCGGCCAGCATCTACGAGTTCAACAAGCACGCGATCAAGCACCGCTTCTGCGCGGTGTGCGGCATCCATCCCTATGCCGAGGGCACCGACCCGAAGGGCAACGCGATGGCGGCGATCAACGTCCGCTGCCTGGAGGGCATCGAGCTCGACAGCATTCCGGTGACGCACTTCAACGGGCGCGACATGTGAGCGGGTGAACGGGCGCCGGCGCGGCGGCGCTCAGGCGTCGCCGGCCGGCAGATGCACCGAGAACCGCGCGCCGCCCCAGCGCGAGACGCCCACCTCGATGCGACCGCCGGCGGCGCGCACGATGAGATCACACAGCGCCAGCCCCAGGCCGGTGCCTTCGATGTCCGCCGCGCGCGCCGCGGCGCCCCGGTAGAAGCGCTCGAACACGCGCTCGCGTTCCTCCGCGGGAAGGCCCGGGCCATCGTCCTCGACGACCAGTTCCGTCCCGTCCGGCCGCGCGACCACCGAGACCAGCACCGAGCCGCCGGCGGCGCCGTACTTGACCGCGTTCTCCACCAGGTTGGTCGCGACCAGCATCAGCAGCTCGCGCGGCACCCGGGCCGCCGCGCTTGCCTCCAGCGCATCCGCACCGGAGTCGTCCGCGCCCGCCAGGCTCAGCGTCATGCCGCGTGCCTGGGCCGCGGGCCGGGCGCGCCGCACGACGGCCTCGAGGATCGGGCCGATGGCCACCGGCGCGACCGGCGCCGTGTCCTGCCCGGCATCCAGCCGCGCCAGCGTCAGCAGTTCCTCCACCAGCGCCGTCAGCCGCGCGACGTCCTCCAGCCCCGAGCGCAGCGCCTGGACATACTCGTCGGCGCCGCGCGGCCGGCGCAGGGTGATCTCGAGCTCCGTGCGCAGCCGGGAGAGCGGCGAGCGCAGCTCATGCGACGCGTCGGCGGTGAAGCGGCGCTGCGCCTCGAAGGCGTGCTCGAGCCGGGCCAGCATGTCGTTGAGCGTGTCGATCAGCCGGCCGATCTCGTCGCGCGTGCCGGGATGCGGCAGCCGCTCGGCGAGGGTGCGGCCGCCGATGCGCCGCGCCTGCCGGACGATGTCGTCGACCGCGCCGAAGACGCGCCCGGTCAGCTGCGCGCCCGCGGTGGTGAGCACCACCACGAGCACCAGGCTCATGACGAGGAACACCCAGCCCGCCGAGGCGACGGCGTGGTCGACGTCGTCGAGCGAGCCGGCCACCTGCACCGCCAGCGCGCGGCCGCCATGCACCGGCACCGACACGCGGCGTGTCGGCTCGTCGCCGAAGGCCAGGTGCTCGAAGACGGTCTCGCCGCGGGTCAGGCGCGCCAGCAGCGCGGCCTCGTTCGGCAGCGACGCGGCGCCGAGGTTGGCGCTGCGCGCGAGCACCTCGCCGCGCGGGCCGATGATCTGCACCAGCCGGTCCAGCCGCGCGTAGGGCGGCGGCGCGGCGGTGGTGCCGGGCTCGTGCACGGCGACCGGCAGGCCGGGGCTGGCGGCGAGGATGCTGGCTTCCTGCTCCGCCAGGGCCAGCAGCGCGCCGTCCAGTTGGGCGCGCAGCGCGGTGACCAGGCTCAGGTAGGTGAGCGTCGCCGCCACCGCCAGCACCGTGGTGACCACGACCACGTGCAGCAGCGCCAGCCGGCGGCGGAAGCTAAGCATCGTCCGGCCCCCGCAGCCGGAAGCCGCGACCACGCACCGTCTCGATCAGCGGCCGGGCGCCGGCCGCGTCGATCTTGCGCCGCAGCTTGCTCATGTGGGCGTCGATCAGGTTGTCGATCGCCAGTGGGTCGCCGTGCCAGATCTGCTCGGCCAGGCGCTGGCGCGGGACCACGGCGCCGGGCTGCCGCATCAGCGCCTGCAGCAGGGCGAATTCCTTGGGCGTCAGCTCGACGGGCCGCCCCGCGCGCGTGACCTGCAGCGAGGCCGGGTCCAGGCGCAGGTCGTCCGCGACCAGCACCGGCGGCCGCGTCATGTCCGAGCGCCGCAGCAGCGCGCGCAGCCGCGCCAGCAGTTCCTCGAACTCGAAGGGCTTGGTCAGGTAGTCGTCGGCGCCGGCGTTCAGGCCGTCGACGCGATCGGACAGCGCGTCGCGGGCGGTGAGCATCAGCACCGGCACCTGTTGGCCGCGCGCGCGCAGCGTGCGGCACAGGGTGACGCCGTCGCCGTCGGGCAGCATGCCGTCCAGCACGATCAGGTCGTGGGTGGTCACGAAGGCGGCTTCGTCGGCCTCGGCCAGGCTGGCCGCGTGGTCCACCACGAAACCCTCCTCGCGCAGGCCGCGCACCAGCAGCCCCGCGGCCTTGCGGTCATCCTCGACCAGAAGAATCCTCATCGCCTCTCTCCGAATGGGCGGCAGTCTCGCATGCCGGCGCGATTCCCCGTCGGCTTCCCCGTCGGCTTCCCCGCTGGCTCAAGGCGCCGGCGCGCGGCCGAGGCTGAGCTGCAGCCGCACGGTGGCGGCGGCGAGCTCGCTGCGCGCCTGCAGGTAGGCGAGCTCGGTGTCGTCCGCCGCGCGCTGGGCCGACAGCAGCTCCAGCAGCGAGGCAGCGCCGTGCCGGTACGAGAGGCGCAAGCCTTCCACCACGCGCCGCGCGTCGCCCAGGGTCGCGTCGCGGTAGCGGGTCAGGTTCTCGAGCGCGGCGCGGTACTGGGCGTGGGTCGCGCGGACGTCGGCCTGCGCCTGGAGCTCGGTCTGGCGCAGCGCGAGCAGGGCCTGGGTGACGGCCGACTCGGCCTGCACCAGGTCGCTGCGGTCCAACCGCGACAGCGGGATCGGCACCGAGACCGAGACCGACACGGTGTTGGACCGCGGCGAGGGATCGACCGCCGAGCCGTCCGCCGCCACGCCGCGACGTCCCTGTGGCGTGTAGCCGTAGCTGAGGCTGACGCTCGGATCGACCCAGCGGTTGGCGCGGACCAGGTCCGCGGCGGCACGGGCGCTGTCCACCGCCGCGCGGGCGATGCGCACGTCGTCGCGCTGATCCAGCGCTCGCGCCACGAGGGCATCGAGCGCCTCGTCCTCATGGCTCTCCTGAATGCCGACCGAGCCGCCGGTGCCCTCGATGCCCTCGACGCCGTCGAGTCCCTCGGGCGCCTGTCCGTCCCGGAAGGTGCACAGCGGCGACGCGTCGCCGAAGGCCTCGCGCCAGCGGCGACCCAGCGGCGCGGCCAGCGCTTCCATCGCGGTCCGGGCGTCGGCCCTCGCGCGCACGACGGTGGCGAGGAACTGATCGCGCTCGTTGCGCGATTGCAGCAGCTCCAGGCCGCCGAGATCGCCGGCGCCATGGCGTCGCTCGTTCATCCGGACGATGTCGCCCAGCGCGGCCAGCGAGACCTCCTGCCGCTGCAGCGCCTCGCGCGTGCGGCAGGCCTCGATGAAGGCGGCGGCCGCGTCGGCGGCGGCCTGGCGACCGGCGCCGGCCAGCGCGGCCTCGTCGGCGCTCACCTGGCTGCGCGCGGCCGCGACGCGGCGCTCGCGCTTGTCGCCGGTCTCGATCGTGTAGCTCAGCCCGATGCTCTGCGCCAGACGCGGCTTGGGTCGCACCTCCCGGCCGAGTTCCGCCGGCCCGACACCGAGCGACAGCGACGGATCGGGCCGCAGTCCCGCCATCGGCACGCCCGCGCGTGCGGCCGCCACCGCCTCGCGCTGCGCGGCGATCGCATTGCTGAAGCGCTCCACGGCCTCCAGGTAGGCGGCGAAAGGCACGCCGGTGGTGTCGGTGTTGGCGTCCGGCGTTGGTGCAGTCACGACCAGCGTGGACGGGAGCTTCGACGAGTTCGACGCGATCGGCGCAGTCGTTGCAACCGCAGTCGCAGTGGCCGTCGCGGTCGCGGTCGCGGTCGCTGCGTTCGTTGCAGCCGTCGACGCATACGTCATCGGGAAGCCGGCCATGAGCGCGGCAGCCAGGACCAGGGTGTCACGGCGGCTGGTCGGACGCCGGCGTTGACTTGTGGTCTCGGCGGTGCTGCCGGCGCCTTCGCGGCGAGGGGAGATAAAGATGAGGCGCTTCATGCCAGGGGTTCCGATGCTGGGTCGTGGTCGTGGTCGTGGTCGTGATCGAGCGGCGCCTGCGCGGCACGCCGGGCGGCGGCGCGCTCCACGCGCGCTTCGATCGCGTGGTAGAGGGCCGGCAGGAGCAGCAGCGTGAGCAGCGTCGCCGTCACCAGCCCACCGACGACGACCGTGGCCAGCGGCCTTTGGACGTCGCTGCCCAGGCCCGTGGCCAGCATCGCCGGCGTCAGGCCGAAGGCCGCGACCGCCGCCGTCATCAGCACCGGGCGCATGCGGCCGGCGGCGCCTTCGAGCACCGCCTCGCGCAGCGGCCGGCCGTCGTCGCGTCGCAGCCGGTTGATCTGCGCCACCATCAGTACGCCGCCGAGCACGGCCACGCCGAACAGCGCGATGAATCCCACCGCGCTGGAGACGTTGAGCGTCATGCCGCGCAGGTGCAGCGCCGCGAAGCCGCCGATCATCGCCAGCGGCACCACCCCCAGCACCAGCAGCGGCTGGCGCAGGTTGCGGAACTCGCCGAAGAGCAACAGCAGCATCACCCCCAGCGTCAGCGGCAGGATCACCGCCAGGCGCTGCTGCGCGCGCTGCAGGTTCTCGAACTGCCCGCCCCACTCGAGGCGCCAGCGCTGGCGGTCGAAACGGACCTGCCGCTCGAGCGCCGGCTGGGCCTCGGCCAGGAAGCTCGACAGGTCGCGGCCCCGCGTGTTGAGCCGCACGATGAGATGGCGCTGGCCCATCTCGCGCACGATGACGCTCTCGCCCACCGTGGTGCGGATGCGCGCGACGTCCGACAGCGGCACCTGCGCGCCATTGGCCCCCGTCAGGCGCAGATCACCGATCGCCTGCGGGCTGGCACGCGACTCGGGCGTGAAGCGGACCGTCATGTCGTAGCTCTTCTCGCCGACGTAGACCTGCCCGATGGCCGCGCCGCCGATGCCGGTGGACACCAGCGTGGCGACGTCGGCGGCGTTGATGCCCAGCCGCGCCGCGGCGGCGCGGTCCAGGTCGATGCGCAGGTTGGGCAGCGGCGGCTCGACGTCCACCGCCACGTCGGCGGCGCCGGGCACCGTCCGCAGCACCTGGGCCACCCGGGCCGAGATGCGGCGCCCTTCGTCGAGGTCGTCGCCGAAGACCTTGACCACCAGGTCGCTGTGCGCGCCCGACAGCTTGTCCTGCACGCCGTCGATCATCGGCTGCATGAAGGACACGCTGTAGCCCGGCATGCGGGCATAACGCTCGGCCAGGCGCCGGATCAGGCCCTGCTTGCCGCCCGGCGCGGTCCAGCGCTCGTAGGGCGTGAGGCTGATGCTGGCCTCGATGTGGGAGGGCGTCCAGTAGTCGGTACCGTCGTCGTTGCGGCCGGTCTGCGTGACCACGTGGGCGACCTCGGGGAACTCCAGCGTCGCGCGGCGCAGCGCATCGGCCATGCCGGCGGCCTTCTCCAGCGTGATGCCGGGCGGCATCTGGACCTGCAGCCAGATCGAGCCCTCGTCGAGGTAGGGCAGGAAGTCCCGCCCGATCGTGCCGGCCAGCGCGGCCAGCGCCAGCGCCGCCGCGACCAGCGCCGCCGCCAGCCAGCGGCCGCGTCCGACGGCGCGCGCGAGGAAATCGGCATACCGCGCCTGCAGCACCTCCAGCGGCCGGTTGCGGAAGGACGGGCGCGGTCGCCGGAAGGCCAGCCAGGCCAGCGCCGGCGTGAGCGTCAGCGCGACCAGCAGCGCGCCCACCAGCGCCGCGCCGACCGCGTAGGCCATCGGGCTGAAGAGCTTGTATTCGATGCGCTCGAACGCGAACAGCGGCAGGTAGGCCGCGGCGATCACCGCCATGCCGAAGAAGATCGGCCGCGCCACCTGCAGCGTCGCGACGATCGCGTCGCGCGGGGTCAGCGGCCGGTCGGCCGCCTGCTCGCGCCGGCGCAGCAGGTGCTCGACGACCACGACGGCGCCGTCCACGAGGATGCCGAAGTCGATCGCGCCCAGCGACAGCAGGTTGGCCGGCACATGGGCGTGGTGCATGAAGATGAAGGCCGCCAGCAGCGCCAGCGGGATGGTGACGGCCACGACCAGCGCCGCGCGTGGACTGCCGAGGAAGAGCAGCAGCACCAGCGTGACGACGACCATGCCTTCCACCAGGGTGTGGCCGACGGTGTGGGCCGTCGCCTCGATCAGCGTGGCGCGGTCGAGGTAGGGCACGACCTTGACGTCGCCCGGCAGCAGCGCGGTGTTGAGCTCGTCGACGGCCGCATGCAGGCCATCGAGCGTGCGCGACGGGTTGGTGTCCTTGAGCAGCAGCACGATGCCCTCGATCGTGTCGCCGTCGGTGTCCTTGCCCAGGATGCCGCGGCGCTCGACCTCGCCCAGGCGCAGCTCGCCCAGGTCCTGGACCAGCACCGGCACGCCGGCGGCCGTCTTCACCACCACGTGGCCCATGTCCTGCAGCGAGCGCAGCAGGCCGACGCCGCGCACGACGTAGGACTGCTCGCCGCGGTAGATCACGCTGCCGCCGCCGCTGCTGTTGTTGGCGTTCAGCGCGTCCACGACCTGGCTCAGCGTCAGGCCGTACTGCGTCAGCCGCGCGGGATCGAGCGAGAGCGTGAACTGCGTGGTCAGCCCGCCGAAGTTGGTGACGTCCACGACGCCCGCCACCTTCTTCAGCCGCGGGATGACGGTCCAGGCCTGCAGCTCGGAGAGCTCGCGCAGGCTGCGCGTGGGACTCTCCAGCGTGTAGCGGTAGATCTCGCCGGTGGGCGAGGTGTAGGGGTCCAGCCCCGGCCGCGCGCCATAGGGCAGCGAGAGCTCGGCCAGGCGCTCCTGCAGCCGCTCGCGCGACCAGTAGCCCTCGACGCCGTCCTGGAACACCACGGTCACCAGCGACAGGCCGAACAGGCTGCGCGTGCGCAGCACCTGCATGCCGGGCGTGCCGAGCAGGGCGCGCTCGATCGGGATGGTGATCTGCTGCTCGACCTCCTCGGCGGCCAGGCCGTTGACCTGGGTGACGATCTGCGAGGTCACGTCGGCGATGTCCGGATAGGCCTCGATGGGCAACTGCCGGAAGCTGTGGACGCCGTAGAGCGCGGCGAAGGCGAAGACCAGCCAGACGATGCCGCGGCGGTCGAAGCACAGGGTGACGAGGCGCTCAATCATGGAGGAGCACTCCATCGCGCACGACCACGCGCTCGCCGGGCCGCAGGCCCGAGACGATCTCCACCTGGTCGCCCAGCGCGGCGCCGACGCTCACCTCGCGGGCGACATATCGACCCGGCGCGCGTTCGACGAAGACGCGGGTGAACAGGCCCTCCTGCAGCAGCGCCGAGGCGGGCACCACCGGCGCCGGATGCGAAGGGCCGGCGAAGCGCAGCTTCACGAACATGCCGGGCCGCAGGCGGCCGTCGGCGTTGTCCAGGATCAGGCGGACCTTGACGGTGCGGGTGTCGGGATCCAGCACCTCGCCGATGTAGCGCACCGTGCCGGCGCGTGGATCGTCGGGATAGGCGTTCAGCACGACCTGGGCCGACTGCCCGACGAAGATCCTGGCCAGGTCCTTCTCCGGCACGGCGGCGGTCACCGAGACCCGGCTCAGGTCCGCGATCGTCATCAGCGGCGCATTGACGTCGTTCCAGTAGCTGCCCGGCGCGGCGTTCATCTCGATGACGCGGCCGGCCAGCGGCGCGTGGACCGACAGGCGGCGCCCGGCGTTGTCGTCCACGCTCGCGCCCAGTTGCGCGAGCCGGGCCTGCGCGGTGCGCAGGTCGTTGGCCGCCTGCGCGCGGGCGAGCTGCGCGGCCTCCAGGTCCTTGCGCGCGGCGATGTCGGCGTCGAAGAGCAGCTGCTGGCGGTCGAGGTCGCGGCCCGCCTGGGCGGCCGCGTCGCGCGCCCTGGCCGCGTCGCCGCGGGCCGCGCTCAGGTCGGAGGAGTCCAGCGTGAAGAGCACGTCGCCGGCGCGCACCGGATCGCCCAGCGCGCGGTGCAGTTCCACCACGCGACCCGTGACCGGCGGCGCGATGCGGGCGAGGTGGTCGGGCAGCGCCTCGATCGTGCCGGGCGCGGCGATGGGCTGCTCGACCGCCTGGCTCCGCACCGCGGCGACCACGAGGCGCTCGCGCAGCGGCGAGTCCGCCGGCACCACGATGTCCGCGCCCTCGCGGTGCGCGGATGCCGTCGCGGCGGTCGCGGCGGGCGGGGCGGAGGCGGGGTGGGCCGGGGAGTCGTCACAGCCGGCGAGCCAGAGCGGCGCGCTGGCGAGCAGGAGCAGGCAGGCCGGGGTCGTGAACGACCGTGGCGTGCCGCGATCGGTGATGCGGAGGAAACGGAGAGGCAGCATGAGGGGCTCCTGCGGGCGACGGCCGCAGGACGCCCCTCAAGCGTGGGCTGGAGGGATCCGGACGGTCGTCGCTCGCGGCGAAGGGAATCGGCGAGGGGCAGCGGCGGGTGCCGCGTGGCGTCGACAACTGGGGTCGGGATCCATGGGGGCTCCTTGGGGACTGGACGGGCAAGCGGACAGGCCGGGCCGCCAGTGCGACGCGACGAGCGGCAGGTTACGCAGCCCTTCCTGAAGAAACCCTGAACTTCCAGCCATGTCCGGGCTCACACCCGAAAGTCATTCAAGCCTGATCTGTTGCGCCGGCAGGATCGCGCCGTCGGCTGCGGAGCCATGCCAGCGCCGCAGCGCGCGCTGGAAGAACAGGCTGTTGGGCAGTTGCAGGCTGGTGCCACTGGCCGGGTCGCCGCTTTCGAGCAGCGTCGTGTAGACCAAATTGATGTCGACCACGCGGCCCTTCACGCCGGGCTTGTCGCCGGATTCCAGCAGTTCCACGACGTCGCCGACGCGGAAGGCGCGAGTGACGTAGATCAGCAGCGCGCAGAAGAGGTTGGACAGCACGCTCCACGCGGCGAAGAACGCGACCGCGCCCACGGTCGCGAAGCCGGTGAAGGCGGTCCAGAGGACGGCGCCGGAGACGCCCAGCCGCTCCAGCGACCAGAGCACGGCGCCGCCATAGATCAGCACCGCGACCGAGCGCAGGAAGACCGTGGCGACGGTCACGGGCAAGGCGTAGGCGCTGGTGAGCTTGCGGGTGAGGTGGCGCGCGATGCGCATCACGAGCCAGGCGCCCAGACCGATCAGGATGACCTCGATCAACGGGACCAGGAGGTCGAGCCACTCGGCGGCCCAGGCGGGCAGGACATCGTGCAGGAGCCGGTTCAACTTGTTCATGGGAGGCGAGTGTCGGTGCCTTCGGCGGGGAATGTCTGTATCGGCATGAACGCCCTCGCCCCCGCGAGGAGGGAAAGGGCAGGGAGAGCGGCTGCTTCGAAGGGCTGCAGCGCCGTGGCGCGGTCTCGTGTGCCCGAAGGGTGGGACAACCGAAGAGTCGGCCGCGCGGCGGCACGCGGTTAACCTCCGGCGGCCGCTCACGTCCCGTGTGGCGGCCTCGCTCACGAGGAGCGCCGGCCAGGCGCCCCGCCGCGTTCCTTCACTGCCCGAGGGCTTCATGCATCGACTGTTCCGAGTCCTGGTCTCCGTGTGCGTGCTCGGCCTGTCCGCCACGGCCGCGCGCGCCGACGACAGCACCCGCATCGCCTTCGACAGCTTCACGCCCAAGTCGCTCTTCGACCTCGCACGCGAGCGCCGCGCGCAATGGGTCCCGACGCCGGTGTGGGGCGATCTGAGCCTGCCGGCGGGCTTCGCCGGACCGGTGCCCGCGATCGTGCTCGCGCACGGCAGCGACGGCGTGGGGCCGGGTCTGCAGCAGTGGGTCCAGGCCTTCAACGGCATCGGCGTGGCGACCTTCATCGTCGACAGCTTCGCGCCGCGAGGCGTGTCGTCGACCGCGGCGGACCAGACCAGCGTGCCGGCCGCGGCCAACGTGATGGACGCCTTCCAGGCGCTGCGGTTGCTGTCGGCCGACCCCCGCATCGACGCCAGGCGCATCGGCATCATGGGTTTCTCGCGCGGCGGCACCGTGGCGCTGCAGACGGCGCAGTTGCCGTTTCTGCGGGCCGTGGTGAAGACCGGCCAGGCCTTCGCGCTGCACATCGCGACCTATGCCGGCTGCTCGCAGATCTATACCTCGCCGAACGTCACGCGCGCGCCGCTGCTCAACCTGGTGGGCGCCGCCGACGACTACACGCATCCGGAGCCCTGCGAGGCACTGGCCGCCGAGTACGCCACGCTGGGCACGCCGGTGGAGACGCATCGCTACGCCGATGCGCATCATGCGTGGGACAGCCTGCTGCCGGTGCGCTACCGGGCCGATGCGACCAGCGGCTACGCCTGCGGCGTCATCCGCACCGACATCCCGACCTGGGTGGTGACCTCCGAGCGCACCGGGCAGGTGATCCCGACGGACCAGCTGACGGCGTTCATCAACGCGTGCATGACGCGCGGCGCGCACGTCGGCCGCAACGAGGCGGCCTTCCAGGCCTCGCGCGAGGATGCGACGCGCTTCGTGCGGCGCGTGTTCTTCGGTCAGTGAAGGCCGCGTCGAGTCCGGCACACTCGCCCGCCAGTTTCGGCTGTTCGCGCCGGCGGTCGGTGTTGTGAACTGAGCGGGGGCGCCCCTCGCTTCACTGCGCGTGCGCGAGCGCGAAGTCCAGCGCCGCGCACACGGCCGTCACCTGCGCCGCGACGCATTCGTCCGGGGTGGTGCGCGGGCTGTCGGGATAGACCTCGGTGGTGGTCGTGAAGGGCGCGCCGGTGAGGCTCGCGCACAGGCCGGACTGGCGCACCGGGAACTCGATCACGCCGTCCGCGATCACCGGGAAGCCGATGATCCGGCCTTGCGCGTCGGGCGGCGCGATGTGGGTCACGCGCCGCACGGCCTCGATCACGGCCTGCTGGAAATCGAGCCGCGTGGTCTCGCTGTCGCCGACCAGGTAGAAGCCGTCCGGCACGCCGTCGCGGTCCGGCTCCTTGCCGTCGCGGGCCGCCAGCGCCGGCTGGAACTCGGTGGCGTCGGTGTCGGTGGTCTCGTGCAGGTCGATGTGCAGCAGGAACCGGCCCGCCAGCGGCTCGACCAGCGCGATCAGCGCGCTCGACTCCGCGGCCTCGCGGCGCACGCCGAAATTGCGGTTGGGATCGACCGCGTGGTAGTTCCAGCGGCAGATCCGCTCATAGGCCCAGGGGCTGACGCAGGGCACGACCAGCAGGTTGACGCGGCCGGCGTAGCGCGCCGCGTGGTCCTCGGCGAAACCCAGCGCGCCCAGCACGCCGCTGGTCTCGTAGCCATGGACGCCGCCGGTGACCAGCGCGACGGGCAGGTCCGGCCGCCAGTCGCGGCTCTTGAGCGCCAGCAGGGGGTAGCGGTCGTCGCCGTAGGCGAGCTCGCCATAGCGGACGATCTCGAAATCGTCGGCGAGCGCCTCGACGCGCGGGACCACGTCCTGGTCGTGGCGGCGATGCCGGACCTGGCGCTCGCGCCAGGCAGTCCGTTCCGCGTCGCCCCAGGGGACGCCGGGGGTGCCGATGGGATAAAAGCGCGCTGTGCTCATGCTGGCTTCCGGAAGAGGGTTGGACCGATGGCCCGCGATGATGCCGCAAGGCAGGGAGGCCGGCCGTCGGTCACGGTGAGGGCGGGACGCCGGCAGGGGAGAATGCGCGTCGCTCGGGCGGCGCTGTCCACGGCGGCTGCCCGCGACCCCTGGTGCCTGGACATGAAAGACCTCGACATGCAGCGTTTTCGGATGGCGGCGGCCGGCCTGGCCACCCTCGGCCTCACGGCCTGCCAGTCGCCCGCGCCATCGGACGATCCGTCCTGGACCACGCAGGCCGTCTCGATCTATCGGACGGAAGCGGACGCCCTCGACGTCGTGGCGGGACGGGTCGGGCCGGTGCCGCTCGCGCTGGAACGCAGCGCCGACCTGGTCGTGCTGGGGCGCAGCTCGTGCTCCTCGACCGCCGTGAAGGTCCGCAATGCCCAGGGCGTCATCGGATGGACGCCCGCGAGCGGGGTGTCCGACCCTGGACCTTGCCCGCTGCCGTCCGGCCCGGCGTGACCGCCTGATCGGGCGCGCAAATCCGCGGACGAGCGGACGACCGGAAAACGGCCGCCCGGAACGACAGAACGCCCGGCATGCCGGGCGTTCTGCATGGAGCGATCCGACGGCGTCCGGGCGCGGATCGCGCCACCGACACAGCGGCCCGCGGGCTCACTGGATCGAGGCCACCTGCGCGTCGGCGGACGCGTCGCGCCGGCCGGTGATGACGACGGTGGGCAGTTGCTCGCGCTTGACCGAGATCACCACCGGATCGAGCGTGATGATCGAGGCGCGCAGCTCGCGCTGGCCCTGGGCGTGGGCCATGCCCAGCGCCAGCGTCAGGGCGGCGACGGCGCCGAAGGCGACGGCCTTGACCGTGGTGTGGGTGGCGGAAGCGAGGGCGAGGCGGCGGGTGGTGCTCATGTCGATCTCCTGAAGCGGTCTGCGGTGTCGATGGAGTCAGTGTCGTCATCGCCGCCGCGCCTTTCGAGCGGCGGGCGACGAAGCCGCATCGCGACGGCGCGAACTGCATCGGCGCCGGACAGACCGTCGGCAGCCGGCGCCCATCGGTTCCGTCGAAGCAGCGCTGGCGCTCCAGGAAGACCGCGTCAGCGGCCGCCTGCCACGTCCAGGGTCGCGCCCACCGTGTAGCTGGCCGCCGGGGACAGCAGCCAGGCGATCGCCTCCGCGATCTCCTCCGCCCGGCCCAGCCGCCCGATCGGGACGGTGGCGGCCGCCGCCGCGAGCAACGCCGGCAACTCGGCGGCGGGCCGGCTGTCGGCATGGATCTCGGTCTCGATGATCCCGGGCCGGACGCCGTTCACCCGGATGCCCTGGCCGATCAGCTCCTGGCCCAGGCTCAGCGTCAGCGTGTCGACCGCCCCCTTGCTGGCGGCGTAGTCGCTGTAGAGATCCGCCGAGCCCCGCTGCGCCGCGCGCGACGACAGGTTGACGATCGCGCCGCCGGCGCCGCCGCGGGCGGTGCTCATGCGCAGCGCCGCCTGCTGCGTGCAGAAGACGACGCTGAAGACATTGACCTCGAACATGCGACGCAGCCGCTCGGGCGTGATGCCGTCCAGCGAGGTGGCGGGCGCCACGATGCCGGCGTTGTTGACCAGCCCGGTGACGCGGCCGAGCGCCTCGTCGACCTGCCGGAACATCGCCTCGACCTGCGCCGGATCGGCCACGTCCGCCTGCACGGTCAGCGCGCGCCGGCCCAGTCGGCGGACCTCCTGCGCGACCGCCTCGGCCGCGGCGGCGTCGTGCCGGTAGTTGAGCGCCAGGTCGTGCCCCTGGCGGGCCAGCAGCCGGGCGGTGGCGGCGCCGATGCCGCGGCTGGCGCCGGTGACGAGGGTGAGGGGCGTGTCGGTGCTCATGCGGCGGATTCTGCGCCGCCCGCGGCGGTCACCGGCACGCGGTCCTGGCATCATCGCGCCTTCGTCCCCTCGACCAGGAAGCTCCATGGGCCAGCGTCTCCGCTTCTTCGCAATGGCGCTCGGCCTGCTGGCCGTGACGCCGCTGGCACTGGCCGAGCAGTTCAAGGTCCTGGTCTTCAGCAAGACCGCGGGCTGGCATCACGAGTCCATCCCGGCCGGCGTGGCGGCGATCCAGCGGCTCGGGCAGCTGCACGACTTCGGCGTGTTCTGGACCGAGGACGCCAACCGGGTGATGAACGACCAGGAGCTGGCGAAGTACCAGGCCGTCGTCTTCCTTCTCACGACCGGCGACGTCCTGGACGCGGCGCAGCAGGCGGCCTTCGAGCGCTACATCCGCGCCGGCGGCGGCTTCGTGGGCGTGCACAGCGCCGCGGACACGGAACATGGCTGGCCCTGGTATGGGCGCCTGGTGGGGCGGATGTTCCAGGCGCATCCGGCCAACCAGACGGCGACACTGGTGGTGCAGGACAGCAACTTCCCCGGCATGGACCGCTTCCCGCGGCGCTTCCTCTTCACCGAGGAGTGGTACCAGTTCGGGCCGCCCCGGTCGGAGGGCCTGAAGGTGCTGCTGACGGTGGACGAGCGGACCTACCAGCCCGCCACCGAATGGGGTGGCAAGCCGGTCGCGCCCATGGGCGCCAGCCACCCGATCAGCTGGTACCAGCGGGTCGACGGCGGGCGCAGCTTCTACACCGCCCTCGGCCACCTGCCCGCCACCTACGGCGACGAGCGGTTCCAGCACCACCTGTTCGGCGGCATCTACTGGGCCGCCACCGGCAAGGGCTTCAGCGCCGAGTGAGCCGGTGACGCTGCCGCGCTCCCCTGAATCGGCGACGCGCGCGTCGTATCCGATGCAACCGGGCGTTGCGGGCGCGCGGCCCTTCGTGTCTGTCCTGTAAAGCACGCAGCCCGGCCGCCGCTTGCTGCCGCTTACGAATCGGCGCCTTCGGTTGCAGGGCGTGTGAGGGGCGCTCCGAATAATCCGCCGCCCTTGAGGCACCCCACATCCCCGGAGGACGGATTCCATGACGATCACTTCGACGCGCCCCGGTGGCGCTCCCCGCCTGCATCCGCTGGCCCTGTCGCTGGCGCTGGCCGGCGTGCTCGCCGGTTGCGGCGGCGGATCCTCCGACGACGCGTCGGTCCAGGAGGCGCGTCTGCCCGGGGGCGGCGCCACCTCCGGCGCCACCGCGGCGGCCGCCGGCGCGCAAGTGTGCTTCTACGAGCATGTGAACTATGCCGGCGCCAGCCTGTGCACCAGCACCAGCACCAGCTGGATCGGCGCGGCCTGGAACGACCGCATCTCGTCGATCCGCATGCCGGCCGGCTACAAGGTCGAGCTCTTCGCCGACAGAAACCTGCGCGGCACCACCGTCACGCTGACGGCGGACAACGCCAACCTGGTCGGCCTGGGCCTGAACGACGCGGTGTCCTCCCTGCGCGTGACGCCGCCCGCGGCGCCATCCAAGGTGACGCTGGCCTCGGTGCAGTTCGCGCAGTCGATGCTCTACGCCAGCGGTGACAGCCAGCTGGTGCTGGTCGCCAACAAGCCCACGCTGCTGAAGGTCAACGTGACCGCGCCGGCCGGCACCACCGCGCCGACCGGCGTCGTGCGTGTCGACAACACCGTCGACGGCACCAGCCGCGACCTGCCGCTGGCGGCGCCGCGGCGCGGCCTGCCGACGACCGTGTCGGAGACGCAGTCCTTCGACGACGCCTACAGCGTCACCGTGCCGGCCGAGCTGGTGAAGAGCGGCCTGAAGGTCACGGTGACCGTGGCCGGCGCCGCGGCCCAGAGCTTCACGCCGCGGGTGGGCGGCGGCACGCCGATGCGCTTCATCCCGATCCCGGTGCGCATCGCCGGCACCACCGGCCAGCTGCCGGCCGACCAGACCGCGCACCTGCGCGCGCTGTTCCCGGTGTCGTCGGTGACGCTGCGCTCGCATCCGACCTTCGTGTCGTCCAAGGTGACCACGCTGCCGACCACGGACTCGGGCTGGAGCGATGCCTTCGGCAAGATCCTGGGCGAGCTCAACGACCTGCACCGCATCGAGGGCGCCGCGCGCCAGGACTACTACTTCGGCTTCATCCCCAAGCGCACCTGGGGCCTGGCGGGCCTGGGCTACATGCCCGGCAGCTCGGCCGTCGGCTTCGACATGCCGAGCGCGCCGGACACCGTGCGCGACGTGGTGGCGCACGAGCTGGGCCACAACTTCTCGCTGCCGCACGCGGCCTGCGGCGGCGCGGGTTCGCCGGACCCCAACTATCCGTATCCGGACGCCAACCTGGGCAAGCCGGGCCGCTACGTCTGGAGCTACCTGTCGGACGTGAACGCGTTCTACGACCCGCGCCCGACCGACCGCCACGACATCATGAGCTACTGCGGCGGCACGGTGTTCTCGGACTACAACTACCGCCGCATGCAGACTTTCCTGACGCCGTCGGACGCGGTGGCGGCCGGCGCGACGGCCAAGAGCGCCGCGGCCTCCGCGGACGGCGACAGCAAGGCGGCGGCGCAGGACGTGCTGCTGGTCAGCGGCAGCATCCGCAGCCGCCAGGTCGAGATCAATCCGGTCAAGACGCTGGTCGCCAAGCCGGACGCGGCCGGCGGCCCGTACGTGCTGCGCGTGCAGACCGCGGGCGGCGAGGTGAAGGACTACGCCTTCGCGGCCCAGTCGGTGGACCACGACGGCGAGCTGCTGCACTTCAGCGTGCTGGTGCCCAGGGCCGACAACATCGTCGGCATCAGCGTGCTGCGCGATGGCGCGACGCTGGCGCAGGCCCAGGCGCGCGTGACCAACGCCCGCCAGAAGGCGCTGGCGGCCGGCACCAGCCGCGCGCAGGTGCAGGTCAAGGAGGCCGGCGGCAAGGCCACGCTGCGCTGGGACGCCGAGGCGACGCCCTTCCTGAGCGTGACCTGGACCGACGGCACCCGCCGCCTGAACCTGGCGCAGGACCTGCAGGGCGGCGAGGTGACGCTGGACACGCAGGAGCTGCCGACCGGCGGTCGCTTCGAGTTCATCGTGTCGGACGGCCTGAACGCGCAGCGCGTCGAGCTGTCGCGCTGAGCCCGGACCGAGCCGGAGGCCGGGGCCTTGGCGCCTGGCCTTCGGCCTCGACGTCGAGCTGAATGGACGCGCCGCGTGTCGGGAGATCGCGGCGCGTCTTGCATTGCGGCGGCAGGCCGTTATCGTCGAGCCCCATGACCTCATCCCCTTCCGATCGCGGGCCCGAGCGCCTCGCGGCCTGCTGTTGCGGCCAGCTCAGCGCGCGCGTCGTGGGCCAGCCGGTGCGGGTGTCCATCTGCCACTGCCTGGCTTGCCAGCGCCGCACCGGCAGCGTCTTCGGCCAGCAGGCGCGCTTCCGCCGCGAGGAGGTGACGGTGGCCGGCCGCTCGACCGAATACGTGCGCGTCGGCGACGAGGGCACGCGGGCGCGCTTCCACTTCTGTCCGGAATGCGGCTCGACGGTCTTCTACGAGCCCGAGGCGCTGCCGGACTTCATCGCGATTCCCGTCGGCGCCTTCGCCGATCCGACCTTCCCCGCGCCCACCGTGTCGGTCTACGAGGACCGCATGCACGCTTGGGTCGTGCCGCCGCCGGACGCGGAGCACTGGGGCTGAGCGCCGGGCCGGCGCCATCGCTTCCCCGCAGCGTCGCGTCATTCCAAGCACAGGAGCTTTCATGTTCGACCACGTCAAGTTCGGCGTCCGCGACTACGCCGCCAGCAAGGCCTTCTACCTGCAGGCGCTGGCGCCGATCGGCGTGTCGGTGGTCGGGGAGGGCGAGCCTTCCTACGGCGCGGAACTGAGCGCCGGGGGCGAGTCCTCGCTGTGCCTGTTCGAGACCACCGAGACGCCGGCCCACCTGCACATCGCATTCGTGGCGCCGCGGCGCGAGCAGGTCGATGCCTTCCATCGCGCCGCCCTGGCCGCCGGTGGCCGCGACAACGGACCGCCGGGGCTGCGTCCGAAGTACCACCCGAACTACTACGCGGCCTTCGTCATCGATCCCGACGGGCACAACATCGAGATGGTCTGCCACGCTCCGGCGTGAGGCCGACTTGACGCCGGGGTGAGGCCGCCGTGAGGCGGTTCAGCGGCAGAAGCCCTCGTCCCAGGCGCGCGTGCCGTAGAGCACTGGCATCAAACGGCGAGGCCCGGAGGGATCGGCTGGATCGGCCGCCAGGCAGAACTTGGCCATGTAGCCCCGCGTGGGATCGGACCGGTCCGACGAGCGGATGTTCAGGTAGACCTGGTAGACCCGGCCGGGCTGCAGCATCGGTGCAGTCGCGGGCCGCGCGCTTGCGCCGTCCGGTGCCTGGCCGTAGGCGAAACAGCTGGCCGACGACATCGTCTCCAGGCGCTGCGCATCCAGCAGTACCGACCAGACCTCGGCGACCGGGCTGACCGACACATCACTGACCATCACCGCCTGCAAGCGGATCGTGGGCCCGCGCGCAGCCTCCTTGGCGCTGATCGTGAAGCAGGGCTGGCCCTCCTGGAGCCGCACTTCGGCGTCGCCTACCCGCGAGGTCGCGCAGGCCGTGCCGAGCGCGGCGCACAAGGCCAGCGCCAGCGTCGCGTCAAGGCAGGTTCGCGGTGTCGGACGGGTTGGTGAGGAAGGCATTCAGCACCTCTTCGAAAAGGGCCAGTTGTTGCGCGAACTGCGCCTGCCGCATCGCCTGCGGCGCGTTCAGGTGCTTGAGCGCGAAGTAGTCGGCCAGCAGGTCGCCCTGTGACTCCATGTTGTAGTCGCCCAGCTTGGCGCCAGCCTTGAGCTCGTAGTCGTAGCCCAACCCGATGCGGATGGCACCACGCAGCCGCACCGGGTAACCGAGCTGGTACTGCCAGACATGCACCATCTCGTGGATGAACCACTGCTTGGTGTAGACGTCGGTTGATGAGAAGTCTTCCTTGAAGTGCTTCTTGTTGAAATAGATCTCCCCGTTGGGCGTCATCGCCGTGTCGTCGGGCTGCAAGCCGAAGGGAAGGTACTCGTCGTTGTGGACCTTCACCCGGCTGTAGTCGATCGCGTCCTTGAAGAGCAGCCGCGCCATTGCGATCTCGCCGCTGGTGAGCGGGCGGACCCCGCCTTCTGGCGTGGCCAACGGCCGCAGCGGTGCCGGGACATTGACGGCCCGTGCTGGAGGGATGACCTCCCCGGCCAGCATCGTCCAGGAAGCGTCGAGACTCGTGCCGATACCGGCGTCCAGGCCGATCGGCCCGGGGCGCGGCGAGGGGCCGAGGCACCGTGTGCCGGGGTCGGACAGCATCTGGCGGACGTCCAGCCCAATCGGGCCCGGAACAAGGGCACGTGCCATGGGAGCCTTTCAGCGAGGGATGCCGGTGGCGTTCCCGGCGATCCGACGATGTTGCCCGCTCGCGGACCCCGCGGCAAATGACTCTCGGCCAATCGCACGCGCGAGCGCTGTGCGCTGCCGCACACAAGCCGCCATCGCGGGGCACCGATAACCGGCGCGCCTCGCTCGATATCCAAACTGGGATCGACAAAGCCGGCGCGCGGCAGTAAAAACCGGCGTTCATAAAACATTCAGGAGACAAAAATGTTTCATACAGGTTGGAGCCGGCGCGCCGCGCTCGTTCGCGCGGTGCTGATCGTCGGTGGTGCGACGCTGGGCCTGCTGGCCGGCGGCGCTCGCGCCGAGGACAAGGGCCTGGTCGGGATCGCGATGCCGACCAAGAGCTCGGCCCGCTGGATCGCCGATGGCGACAACATGGTCAAGGCCTTCCAGGCCAAGGGCTACAAGACCGACCTGCAGTACGCCGAGGACGACATCCCCAACCAGCTCGCCCAGATCGAGAACCTCATCACCCGCAAGGTGAAGGTGCTGGTGATCGCGCCGATCGACGGCTCGGCGCTGTCGCCGGTGCTGCAGAAGGCCGCCGACCGCGGCATCAAGGTCGTCGCCTACGACCGGCTCATCAAGGGCACGAAGAACGTCGACTACTACGTCACCTTCGACAACTTCCAGGTCGGCGTGATGCAGGGCCAGAGCCTGGTCGACAAGCTGGGCCTGGCGCAGGGCAAGGGCCCCTTCAACATCGAGCTCTTCGGCGGCTCGCCGGACGACAACAACGCCACCTTCTTCTACGACGGCGCGATGTCGGTGCTCAAGCCCTACATCGACAGCGGCAAGCTGGTCGTGCGCAGCAAGCAGCTGGGCATGGCCAAGGTCGGCACGCTGCGCTGGGATGCCGCCACTGCGCAGGCCCGCATGGACAACCTGCTGTCCGCGTTCTACGGCAAGGACAAGCTGCATGCCGTGCTGTCGCCGTATGACGGCATCAGCATCGGCATCCTGTCCTCGCTGAAGGGCGCCGGCTACTGCACCGCCAAGCAGCCGTGCCCGGTCGTTTCGGGCCAGGACGCTGAGCTGCCGTCGGTCAAGTCCATCCTCAAGCACGAGCAGGCCAGCACCGTGTTCAAGGACACGCGCCAGCTCGCGCAGGCGGCGGCGACCGTCAGCGACGAGATGCTGGCCGGCAAGACGCCCGCCGCGGTCAACGACACCAAGACCTACAACAACGGCGTGAAGGTCGTGCCCAGCGTGCTGCTCAAGCCGGTCTCGGTCGACGCGGCCAACGTGAAGCCGGTGCTGGTCGACAGCGGCTACTACAAGGACACGCAACTGCGCTGAGCGGCGCGGTCATCGGTCCATGAACGCGACAACCCACGACAGCGCGGCCCCGGCCCCGCTGCTGGCGCTGCGCGGCATTACCAAGCGGTTCCCCGGCGTCGCGGCGCTGGAGGACGTGCGGTTGTCCGTGCGCGCCGGCGAGATCCATGCGCTCTGCGGCGAGAACGGCGCCGGCAAGTCGACGCTGATGAAGGTGGTGTCGGGTGTCTACCCGCACCCCGACCATGGCGGCGATTACGGCGGCGAGCTCTGCTTCGACGGTGAGGTGCGCCGCTTCGCCGGCATCGCCGACAGCGAGCGGCTGGGCATCATCATCATTCACCAGGAGCTGGCGCTGGTGCCGCAGCTCTCGATCGCGGAGAACCTGTTCCTCGGTCACGAGCCCGCGCGGCTGGGCGTCATCGACCGCATGGCGATGCACCAGCGCGCGGTCGAGCTGCTGGCGCGGGTGGGCCTGCGGGCCTCGCCACAGACGCCGGTCGGCGAGCTCGGCGTCGGGCAGCAACAGCTGGTGGAGATCGCCAAGGCGCTGGCCAAGGAAGTGCGGCTGCTCATCCTGGACGAGCCCACCGCCAGCCTGAACGACACCGACAGCGACGCGCTGCTGGACCTGCTGCTCGAGCTCAAGCGCCAGGGCATCGCGTCCATCCTGATCTCCCACAAGCTCAAGGAAGTGACGCGCGTCGCCGATGGCCTCACGGTGCTGCGCGACGGGCGTTCCATCCTCAGCCTGGACTGCGCCACCGACCCGATCTCCGAGGCGCGGATCATCCAGGCGATGGTCGGCCGCGACCTGTCCGAGCGCTATCCACCGCGCACGCCGGCGATCGGTGAGCTGCTCTTCGAGCTGCGCGACTGGCGCGCGTTCCACCCGGTGCAGGCCGGGCGCGAGGTGGTCAAGGGCGTCGACCTGACGGTGCGCCGCGGCGAGATCGTCGGCATCGCCGGGCTGATGGGCGCGGGCCGGACCGAGCTCGCGATGAGCGTGTTCGGCCGCAGCTACGGCCGGCGCATCAGCGGCAGCGCCTGGATGGACGGCCGCGAGGTCGATGTGTCCACGGTGCCGAAGGCGATTGCCGCCGGCCTGGCCTACGTGACCGAGGACCGCAAGTCGCTGGGCCTGCTGCTGGAGGAGTCGGTCGCGGTCAACACCTCGCTGGCGCACCTGGGCGGTGTGTCGCGCGGCGGCGTGCTGGACCGGGCGCGCGAGCACCAGGTCGCGCAGGACTTCCGGCGCCAGCTCGGCACCCGCTGCGCGGGCGTGGACCAGCGCGTCGTGCACCTGTCCGGCGGCAACCAGCAGAAGGTGGTGCTGGCCAAGTGGCTGTTCGCCGGGCCGCGGCTGCTGATCCTGGATGAGCCGACGCGCGGCATCGACGTCGGCGCGAAGTACGAGATCTACAGCCTGATCGCCGGCCTGGCGGCGCGCGGCTGCGGCATCCTGCTGATCTCCTCGGAGATGCCGGAGCTGCTGGGCCTGTGCGACCGGCTGTATGTGATGAACGAGGGGCGCATGGTGGCGGAGTTCCCGGCCGCCGGCACGACCCAGGAAATGATCATGGGCGCCATCGTCGGCGCCGGAGAAGTCGCTCATGTCTGAACCGATCGCGGCGTCCGTGACGCCGCCGGCCGCCGCGTCCGCGGGCCTCGGCCACTTCCTCAAGCGCCACCTGCGCGACTACGGCATGTTGCTGTCGCTGGTGGCGATCATGGCGCTCTTCGAGGTGCTGACCGACGGCACGCTGCTGGAGCCGCTGAACCTCACCAACCTGGTCCTGCAGAACAGCTACATCGTCATCATGGCGCTGGGCATGCTACTGGTGATCGTCACCGGCCACATCGACCTCTCGGTGGGCTCGGTATGCGGTTTCATCGGCGCGCTCGCGGCGGTGCTGATGGTCCAGTACGAATGGGCCGCGCTGCCCGCCGGCCTGGTCTGCCTGCTGGCGGGGGCGGTGATCGGCGGCGCGCAAGGCTGGTTCGTCGCCTACCTGGGCATCCCCTCCTTCATCGTGACGCTGGCCGGCATGCTGGTGTTCAAGGGCCTGGCGCTGGCGCTGCTGCAAGGCCAGTCGCTCGGCCCCTTCCCCGACAGCTTCCAGGCGCTGAGCGCCGGTTTCCTGCCGGAGCTCTTCGGCCAGGAGGATCCGCGTCCGACGACGCTGGGCCTGGGCCTGCTGCTCGCGGCGGCCTCGCTCACGGTCGCGTGGCGGCATCGCGCCGCGGCGGCGCGGCACGGCATGGAGACGGAGCCCGGGGTGGTCTTCTGGACGCGGCAGGGACTGCTGGTCGCCGCGATCGCCGCGATGAGCTGGCTGATGGCCTCCTACAAGGGGCTGCCGACGGTCATGGTGCTGATGGTCGTGTTGACCCTGGCCTATGACTTCATCGCCGGCCGCACCACGCTGGGCCGGCGCGTCTACGCGGTCGGTGGCAACGAGAAGGCGGCCCGGCTGTCGGGCGTGCGCACGCAGCGCATCGCCTTCCTCACCTTCGTGAACATGGGCGCGCTGGCGGCGCTGGCCGGCCTGGTCTTCGCCGCGCGGCTCAACACCGCCACGCCCAAGGCGGGCCTGGGCTTCGAGCTCGACGTGATCGCCGCCTGCTTCGTCGGCGGGGCTTCGGCCTCGGGCGGCGTGGGCAAGATCATGGGCGCGGTGATCGGCGCCTTCGTGATGGGCGTGATGAACAACGGCATGTCCATCCTGGGCGTCGGCATCGACTACCAGCAGGTCATCAAGGGCCTGGTGCTCCTGGCCGCCGTGTTCGTCGACGTCTACAACAAGCGCAAGTAGGGCAGGGCTTCAGCGCGCGGGGCCCGCGGCATCCGCGGTGATGGCGACATCGCGGAGGTGGCGGCTAGTGCACCGGGCCACTACCGCATCGCCTGCACCGCCTCCACCGCGTCCAGCACCGCCTCCGGCGTGGCCGGCGCCCGCAGCGGCGGGTCGCAGCGGTCCGGCCCGCAGGCGGCGACCGCGTCCTTGATCGCCAGCAGCACCGAGAAGGGCAGCAGCAGCGGCGGCTCGCCCACCGCCTTCGAGCGGTGGATGCTGTCCACCGCATTGGGCGCGTCGTACAGGGCGACGCGGAAGTCGCGCGGCATGTCGTTGGCGGTCGGGATCTTGTAGGTGCTGGGCGCATGCGTCAGCAGCAGGCCGGAGCGCGGATGCCAGACCAGCTCCTCGCTGGTCAGCCAGCCCTGGCCCTGCACGAACGCGCCTTCCACCTGGCCGATGTCCAGCGCCGGGTTCAGCGACTGGCCGACGTCGTGCAGCACGTCCGCGCGCAGCACCCGTGTCTCGCCGGTCAGCGTGTCGACCAGCACCTCCGCCACCGCGGCGCCGAAGGCGTAGTAGTAGAACGGATGCCCCTGCAGCTTCGCGCGGTCCCAGTGCAGGCCGGGCGTCGCGTAGAAACCGTCGCTCCACAGCTGGATGCGCTCCAGGTAGGCCTGCGCCACCAGCGCCTTGAAGCCGATGGATCGCGCGCCCTCGGGACCGTGGCCCCGCACCTCGCCGCCGTCGAAGACCAGCGCGTCTTCGTCGCAGCCCAGCAGCCGCGCCGCCAGCGGCATCAGCCGCCGCTTGATCTTGCGTGCCGCGTCCTGCGCCGCCTTGCCGTTGAGGTCCGAGCCGGTGGACGCCGCCGTCGCCGAGGTGTTGGCGACCTTGCTGGTGTCGGTGGCGCTAGCCCGCACCTGCGCGGCGGGCACGCCCAGTTCGTGCGCCACCACCTGCGCGACCTTGGTGTTGAGCCCCTGGCCCATCTCGGTGCCGCCGTGGTTCACCAGCACCGAGCCGTCGGTGTAGACATGGACCAGCGCGCCCGCCTGGTTCAGGTGGACGACGTTGAAGGAGATGCCGAACTTGACCGGCGTGAGCGCCAGGCCGCGCTTGAGCACCGGGCTGGCGGCGTTGAAGGCCGCGATCTCGGCGCGCCGCGCGGCGTAGCCGGAGGTCTCGATCAGGCGGTCGGTCAGCGGCTGGATCAGGTTGTCCTCGACGCGCTGGCCGTAGGGCGTGAGGTCCTGGCCGTCGCGGTAGAAGTTGCGTTGCCGCACCACGAGCGGATCCAGTCCCAGTCGCCGCGCGATGCCGTCCAGGATCATCTCGATCGCCAGTGCGCCCTGCGGGCCGCCGAAGCCGCGGAAGGCGGTGTTGCTCTGGGTGTTGGTCCGCGCGCAGTAGCCGTGCATCGCCACATGCGGCAGCCAGTAGGCGTTGTCGAAGTGGCACAGCGCGCGCGCCATCACCGGCGCGGACAGGTCGGCGCTGTGGCCGCAGTTGGAGATCAGGTCGATCTCGGCGCCGAGGATCCGGCCCTCGTCGTCGAAGCCGACCGACCAGCGGTAGTCGAAGCCGTGGCGACGGCCGGTGACGAGGAAGTCGTCGTCGCGGTCCACGCGCAGCTTGACCGGCCGACGCAGCCGCTGCGCCGCGATCGCGGCGACGCAGGCGAACAGCGCCGATTGCGATTCCTTGCCGCCGAAGCCGCCGCCCATGCGCCGGCACTGCACCGTCACCTGGTGCGCCTGCCAGCCCATCGCATGCGCCACCAGCTGCTGCATCTCCGACGGATGCTGCGTCGAGCAGTGGATCAGCAGCGCCTGGTTCTCCTGCGGCAGCGCGTAGCTGATCTGGCCCTCCAGGTAGAACTGCTCCTGGCCGCCGACGGCCCACTCGCCGTCGAGCCGATGCGGCGACGCGGCGAGTGCGCCGGCCGCGTCGCCGCGCGCGAGATGCATCGGCGGCAGCACGTACTGCCCGATGGCATGGGCCTCGCGCGCGGTCAGCACCGCCGGCAGCGGCGTGGCGACGATGACCTGTTTCGCCTGGGCGGCGGCGCGCCGCGCGAGTTCGCGGTCGGTCGCGATGACCGCGTAGACCGGCTGGCCGACATAGCGCAGCTCGCCGTCGGCCAGGAGGGGATCGTCATGGAGCAGCGGGCCGCAGTTGTTCTCGCCGGGGATGTCGGCGGCGGTCAGCACCGCCACCACGCCGGGCTGGCGCCGCAGCAGCTCGAGGTCGACCGACACCAGCGTCCCGTGCGCGATCGGCGACAGGCCCAGCGCCGCATGCAGCGTGCCGTGAGCTTCGGCGATGTCGTCGATGTAGACGGCCTCGCCGCTGACATGCAGGTGCGCGGCTTCATGCGCGCGGCTGATGCCGACCTGCGGTCGCGGCGCGGCGGCCAGGGCCTCGGCGCCGACGCCGGGCGGGAGTTCCAGCGGCTTGTTCATGCGACGCTCCGCTGCAGGTTGACCGCTTGCCAGACGCTGGCCGACCCGGCGTCGATGGGCGCGTTGGCGCGGGTTTCCAGCCAGAAGCGACGGACCAGGTTGGCGGCGGCGCGCTCGCGGTAGGCGGCGCTGGCACGCAGGTCGGTCATCGGGGTGAAGTCCTCGCGCAGCGCCTGGGCGGCGGCCAGCGCGGCGGCCTCGTCCCAGCTGCGGCCGTTGACGGCCGCCTCGGCCTTCGCCGCGCGCTTGACGATTGCGGCCATGCCGCCGAAGGCGAAGCGCGCCTCGCGCGCGACGCCGTCCTCCAGCCGCAGGCTCAGCACCGCGCAGACGGCGGAGATGTCGCTGTCATAGCGCTTGGCGAGCTTGTAGCCGCGCAGCCGCGTGCCGGGCGCGGGCCGGGGGACCTCGATCGCCTCGACGAATTCGCCGGGCTGCAGCGCGTTCTTCATGTAGTCCAGGTAGAAATCCTCGAGCGGCAGCGTGCGGGTGGCGCTGCCGCGGCGCAGCACCAGGCGAGCGCCCAGCGCGATCAACGCCGGCGCGCCGTCGCCGATCGGCGAGCCGTTGGCGATGTTGCCGCCCAGCGTGCCGGCATGCCGCACCGGCGGCGAGGCGAAGCGCAGCCACAGCTCGCGCAGCGCCGGCACCCGTGCGCTCAGCGCGGCCCAGGCGTCCTCCAGCGAGACCGCCGCGCCGATGCGCAAGCTGCTGTCGGCGCCGGCCTCGATGCGGCGCAGCGCGTCGACGCGGCCGGTCAGGATCACGTCGCCGAGCTCGCGCTGCTGCTTGTTGACCCACAGCCCGACATCGGTTGCGCCGGCGACCAGGCGCGCGGTGGGCAGGGACTCGCGCAGCGCGGCGAAGTCCTCCAGCGAGCGCGGCGCGAAGACGCGCTGCGGCGAGCCGTCGCGCGCGGACGCCTCGTACTGCAGCGGCGGATCCTCGCGCAGCGTGCGCAGCGCCGCGACCATCGGCGCGCGATCGAGGGTCCGCGCGGGCGCATCGAACATGCGCTCGCCCGCGTCCAGGATCGGCCGGTAGCCGGTGCAGCGGCACAGGTTGCCGGCCAGGTCGTCGGCCAGCGCCTGCCGGTCCGGGCGGGTGCCGTGCGCCTGGTGCCGCTCATAGATCGCCTGCATCGTCATCGCGAAGCCCGGCGTGCAGAAGCCGCATTGCGAGCCGTGGCAGTCGACCAGCGCCTGCTGCACCGGATTGAGGTCGTCGCTCGCGCCCAGGTCCTCGACGGTCAGCAGCGCCTTGCCGTCGATCATCGGCAGGAACTGGATGCAGGCGTTGACGTTGCGAAGCTCGACCGACTGCCCGTCCGCGTCGAGGTCGCCGACCAGCACCGTGCAGGCGCCGCAGTCGCCCTCGGCGCAGCCTTCCTTGGTGCCGGCGCAGCGGGCGTGCTCGCGCAGGTACTGCAGCACCGTGGTCGTGGGCGGCAGTCCGGTCACGGACTTCAGCTGGCCCTGGTGGAAGAAGCGGATCGGACGGGGAGCGGTCATGGACAGGGGTGGTGCGGGACGGACGCCGGCGGCCAAGCAAGAAGCGGGCACGGCTGGCGGGCGGATGCAATTACCCCGAACGGTACTCCTGTGAACGTCCTATGGTTATACGATGCGCCGTATGGCTTCTATATGCGATTGACCATGTCGGACGAGCTGAACTTCGACAAGATCGACCTCCTTCTGGTGCGGGTCCTGCATACCTTGATTTCCGAGCGCAGTGTGTCTCGGGCCGCGATGCGGCTCGGCAGCACGCAGCCCGCCTTGAGCGCGCAGCTGCGGCGCCTGCGCACCCTGACGGGCGATCCACTGCTGGTGCGCAGCGGCGCGGGCATGACGCCCACCGCGACGGCGCTGGAACTGCTGGCCCCCGCCGAGCGCCTGCTGCGCGAGGCCGACGAGCTCTTCGGCGCGCGGCTGCGCAAGTCCGGTTTCGATCCGGCCAGCGCCGAGCTGCGCTTCCGCGTCGCCGCCAGCGACTACCTCGACCCGCTGTTCCTGCCGCTGCTGGTGGCGCACCTGCAGCGCCACGCGCCCGGCGTGCAGCTCGATTTCCAGCCGCTGAATGCCGATTTCGACTACCGCGCCTCGCTGGCACGCGGCGAGGTGGACCTGGTCATCGGCAACTGGCTGGAGCCGCCGGAGGAACTGCACCTGGGCCGGCTGCTGGTGGACGAGGTGGTCTGCCTGGTCAGCCAGGACCACCCGGCCGCGCGCATGGCGCCGCGGGCCTGGACCCAGGAGCGCTACCTCGACTGCCAGCACCTGGCGCCGATGCCGCTGAGCCGCGGCCAGCCGGGCGTGATCGAGCAGCACCTGGCCTCGCTGGGCCTGGAGCGCCGCATCGCGGTGCGCTGCGCCCACTTTGGGCAGTTGCCGCAGATGGTGGCGCGCAGCTTGCTGGTGCTGACGACCGGGCGGCTGTTCTGCCACCGCTACCTGGATCACTTGCCGGTCACCGTGCTGCGATGCCCGGTGGCCTTCCCGCCGATGACCTATTACCAGCTGTGGCACGACGTCAGCCACAACAGCGCGCCGCTGCGCTGGCTGCGCGAGCAGGTGCGCGAAGTCGCGCGCGAGCTCGTGCCGTGAGCGGCGTGGCACCGCAGCCGCCGACGTTCCCGCCTTTCCGTTCTCTCCTGTCCGCCTGATTCCCGACGCATGACGACCGACCGTTCCGCCACTCCGGCACGCCTGGCCCTGAAGGGCGACCTGCTGGACTTCACCGCCGCGCCGCAATGGGGCCGCGTCGACGATCCCGCCGTGCGTTTCCGTCCCGGCCACTGGCTGCTGATCGACAACGGCCGCATCGCCGGCGCGCAGGCCGAGGACCCGGGCGAGGGCTGGGTCCGCGAGGACCACAGCGGCCGGCTGATCCTGCCGGGCTTCGTCGATACCCATGTGCACAGCCCGCAGCTGGACGTGATCGCGTCCTACGGCACGGAGCTGCTGGACTGGCTCAACACCTACACCTTCCCGGCCGAGCAGCGCTACATGGACCCGGAGGTCGCGCGCTACGGCGCGGACCGCTTCCTCGATGCGCTGCTGGCGCATGGCACGACCTCGGCCGTCGTGTACCCGACGGTGCACAAGGTCTCGGCCGACGCGCTCTTCGACGCGGCCGCCGAGCGCGGCATGCGCCTGATCACCGGCAAGGTGCTGATGGACCGGAACGCCCCGGAGGGCCTGCGCGACGACGTCGTCCAGGCCGAGCGCGACTGCCTGGACCTGATCGCGAAGCACCACAGGCGTGCGCGCCTGGCCTACGCGGTGACGGTGCGCTTCGCGCCGACCAGCACGCCGGAGCAGCTCGCGATGGCCGGCGCCTTGTGCCGCGCCGATGCCAGCCTCTACATGCAGACCCACGTCGCGGAGAACCGCGGCGAGGTCGAGTGGGTGGCCCAGCTCTTTCCCGAGGCGCGCAGCTACCTCGATGTCTACGACCGCGTCGGCCTGCTGCATCCGCGCGCGGTGCTGGCGCATGGCATCTGGCTCGACGACGAGGACCGGCGCGTGCTGGCCCGCACCGGGGCGCACATCGCGCATTGCCCCTCGTCCAACCTGTTCCTGGGCAGCGGGCTGTTCGACTGGCCCGGCGCGCTGGCCGCGGGCGTGCGCGTCAGCGCGGCCAGCGACGTGGGCGGCGGGACCTCGCTGTCGGCGCAGCGCACGCTGGCGGACGGCTACAAGGTGCAGGCGCTGCGCGGCCAGCGGCTCACCGCCTGGGCGGGGCTGCATGCGGCCACGCTGGGCGCTGCCGAGGCCTTGGGGCTGGCGGAGGAACTGGGCCACTTCGGTGTGGCTACACTGGCCGACGTCTGCATCTGGGACTGGGCCGCGGGGCCGGTCGCCGAGGCCCGCATGGACCTGGCGCGCGACCCGCACGAACGGGCCTTCGCCTGGATGACGCTGTCGGACGATCGCAACCTGGTGGCCAGCTACGTCGCGGGCGAGCTGCGCTACCGCAGACCCTAGGAACCTGCCTGTCCCCATGACGCCGCCACGCCTGGAACTCCGCCGCATCAGCAAGCAGTACCCCGGCGTGAAGGCCAACGACGCGGTGTCGCTGTCGGTGGCGCCGGGCGAGATCCACGCGGTGCTCGGCGAGAACGGCGCCGGCAAGTCCACCCTGATGAAGATCATCGCCGGCGCGGTGCAGGCCGACGCCGGCGAACTGCTGTGGGACGGCGCCCCGCGGGCGCCGCGTTCGCCGGCGCAGGCGCGCGCGCTGGGCATCAGCATGGTGTACCAGCACTTCTCGCTGTTCGATTCGCTGACCGCGGCGCAGAACATCTGGCTGGGACTTGACAAGGCGATGACGCTGGACGCGGTCCGCGCCCGCGTGCGCACGCTCTCGGCCGAGTACGGCCTGCCGCTCGACCCCGAACGCCCGGTGCATGCGCTGTCGGTGGGCGAGCGCCAGCGGGTCGAGATCCTGCGCGCGCTGATGACCGCGCCGCGGCTGCTGATCCTGGACGAGCCGACCTCGGTGCTGACGCCGCAGGCGGTGGAGGCGCTGTTCGTCACGCTGCGCCGGCTCGCCGACCAGGGCTGCGCGATCCTCTACATCAGCCACAAGCTCGACGAGATCCGCGCGCTGTGCCATCGCTGCACGGTGCTGCGCGCGGGCCGGGTGACGGGCGAGGTCGATCCGCGCCAGGAGAGCAACGCCAGCCTGTCGCGGCTGATGATCGGCGCGGAGCCGCCCCGGCTCGCCGCGCGTGCCGTGCGCGGGCACGCGCCGGCGCGATTGCGGGTGAGCGGCCTGAGCCTGGCGCCGGAGACGCCGCATGGCACGGCGCTCGCGGACATCGCGCTGGCGCTGCGACGCGGCGAGATCCTCGGCCTGGCCGGGGTGTCGGGCAACGGGCAGCAGGAACTGCTGCGGGTGCTGTCCGGCGAGGACCGCCGCGCTGAGCGCGGCGTCGTCACCTGGATCGCGGATGACCCGTCGACTGACCCGTCGACTGACCCATCGAATGCCCCATCGAATGACGCTTCGAATGACCCGTCGAACTCGCGGGTCGCAGCCGGTGCCGTGAACCGCATCACCGATCTCGGACCGCTCGGACCGGCCAAGCGCCGCGCGCTCGGGCTGCACCACGTGCCGGAGGAGCGGCTCGGACGCGGCGCGGTGCCGTCGATGTCGCTGGCGCAGAACACGCTGCTGACGCGGCGCGAGCCGGTGGGACGGCTCGGTCATGTGTCGACGGCCAAGGCCGCGGCGCTCGCGCGGCGTCTGATCGAGCGCTTCGGCGTGCGCGCTGCCGGGCCGCAGGCCGCGGCGCGCAGCCTGTCCGGCGGCAACCTGCAGAAGTTCATCATGGGCCGCGAGATCGACGCCGCGCCGAAGGCCCTGGTGGTCGCGCAGCCGACCTGGGGCGTGGACGTCGGCGCCGCGGCGCAGATCCGCGCGGAGTTGCTCGCGCTGCGCGACGCCGGCTGCGCGCTGCTGGTGGTCAGCGAGGAACTGGACGAGCTCTTCGAGCTCAGCGACCGGCTGGTGGTGATGGCGCGCGGGCGCTTGTCGCCGGCGATCCCCGTCGGACAGGCCAGCGTCGCGCAGATCGGGCAGTGGATGAGCGGGCTGTGGGACGTGGCCGCGGGGGAGGGCGCGCATGCTGAAGCTTGAACCCCGCCCGCAGCCGTCGGCGGCGATGTCGCTGGCGTCGCCGCTGATCGCGCTGGCGCTGACGACGCTGATCGGCGTGGCGATCTTCGTGGCGCTGGGCAAGGACCCGCTGCAGGGCCTGCGCATGTTCTTCTGGGAGCCGCTGCGCAATGGCTACGCGCTCGGGGAACTGGGGCTGAAGGCGACGCCGCTGGTGCTCATCGCGCTGGGGCTGGCGGTGGCCTTCCGCGCCAACGTCTGGAACATCGGCGCGGAGGGCCAGTTCGTCGCCGGCGCGCTGGCCGCCGGCTGGGTCGCGATGCAGGCCGACGCCGGCAGCACGAAGCTGATCGTCCTGCCCATCCTGCTCGCGGGCGTGCTCGGCGGCGTGGCCTGGGCCTCGATCACCGCGGCGCTGCGCGACCGTTTCCATGCCAACGAGATCCTCGTCAGCCTGATGCTGGTCTATGTCGCGGAGCTGCTGCTGCAGTACCTCGTCTACGGGCCGTGGAAGGACCCGGCGGGCTACAACTTCCCGCAGACCATCACCTTTCTGCCGGCGACGCAGCTGCCCAAGCTGTTCATCGGCACGCGGCTGCACATCGGCGTATGGATCGCGCTGGCGGCGGTGATCGGCTGCTGGTGGCTGCTGATGCGCTCGATGGCGGGGTTCGCGCTGCAGACCGGCGGCATCGCGCCGATGGCGGCGCGCTACGCGGGCTTCTCGTCGCGTGCGGCGCTGTGGGGCGCGATGACGCTGTCGGGCGGCCTGGCCGGCCTGGCCGGCGCGCTCGAGACGGCCGGCCCGCTCGGCCAGCTCACGCCCTACGTGCCGGTGGGCTACGGCTTCGCGGCCATCATCGTGGCCTTCGTCGGACGGCTGCATCCCGTCGGCATCGTGCTCTCGGGGATCCTGATGAGCATGTTCTACATTGGCGGCGAGCTGGCGCAATCGCGGCTCGGGCTGCCGAAGGCGATCACCGGCGTGTTCCAGGGGCTGCTGCTCTTCTGCCTGCTGGCCTGCGACACGCTGATCCACTACCGCGTGCGGCGCGTCGCGGGGCTCGGCGCCCCCGGCCTCGACAAGGAGCAACGCTGATGGATGCCTGGGCCCTGCTGATCGCCGCGACGCTGAACGCGGGCACGCTGGTCGCGCTCGCGGCGCTCGGGCTGCTGATCAATGAGCGCGCCGGCGTCGTGAACCTCGGGGCTGAAGGCATGATGCTGGTCGCCGCGATCGCCGGATTCGCGGCGGCGGTGCACAGCGGCAGCGACCTGGTGGGTTTCCTGGCCGGGATCGGCGCGGGCGTGCTGATGGCGCTGGTCTTCGGCGCGCTCGCGGTTTACCTCAACACCAACCAGTACGCGACCGGGCTGGCGCTGAGCCTGTTCGGCGCGGGCTTCTCGGCCTTCGTCGGCCAGAACTACGTGCAGGCGAAGCTCGGCCCGCGGCCCGCGTTCGCGGTGCCGGGCCTGGCCGACATCCCGTTCATCGGGCCGGCGCTCTTCAAGCAGCATCCGCTGGTCTACGGCGCGATCGCGCTGACAGCGCTGCTCGCCTGGGGACTGACGCGCACGCGCGCGGGGCTGGTGCTGCGCGCGGTCGGCGAATCGCCGGAATCGGCGCATGCGCTGGGCTATCCGGTGCGGCGCATCCGGCTGCTGGCGGTCGTCGCCGGCGGGGCGCTGTGCGGGCTCGCGGGCGCCTACTGCTCGGTGATCTACACGCCGCTGTGGGTCGAAGGGATGATCGCCGGCAAAGGCTGGATCGCGCTGGCGCTGACCAGCTTCGCCACCTGGCGGCCGGCGCGCGTGCTGCTCGGCGCCTACCTGTTCGGCGGCGTCACCATGCTGCAGTTCCACCTGCAGGGGCAGGGCGTGCAGGTGGCCAGCCAGTTCCTGAGCATGCTCCCCTACCTGGCCACCATCGTGGTGCTGGTGATGATCTCGCGCAACGAGGGCTTCATCCGCGCCAACATGCCGGCCTCGCTGGGGCGGCCGTTCCATCCCGGCGGATAGCCGCGCGCGGCGCCCGACCCTTCGCCCTTCCGCTTTCCGCTTTCCGATCACGACTTCGCTGGAGAACCCATGTCCGTCCGATATCCGCGTCCGATGCTCCGCCGTTGCCTGCTGATCGCCGCCTCGGCGGCCGCCGCGCTCGCGCTGGCCGCGTGCGGCAAGAAGGACGACGCGCCCGCCGGGGCGGCGTCCGCGCCGCAGGCGGGTGGCGCCGCGTCCGGGGCCGCGCCGCTCAAGGTCGCCTTCGCCTACGTCGGCCCGGTGGGCGACGGCGGCTGGACCTTTGCCCACGACAACGCCCGCAAGAAGCTCGAGCAGACCTTCGGGTCCCGCATCCAGACCAGCTTCGTAGAGAAGGTGCCCGAGGCGGCCGATGCCGAGCGGGTCTTCCGCGACCTGGTCCAGCAGGGCAACACCCTGGTCTTCGGCACGACCTTCGGCTACATGGCGCCGATGCTGAAGGTGGCCGCGGACAGTCCGCAGGTCCGCTTCGAGCATGCGACCGGCTACAAGCAGGCCGCCAACCTGCGCAGCTACGACGCGCGGACCTACGAGGGCGCGTACATGGCGGGTGTCGTCGCCGGCGCGATGACGAAGACCGGCACGCTGGGCGTCGTCGGCTCCATCCCCATCCCCGAGGTGATCCGCAACATCAACAGCTTCACGCTGGGCGCGCAGAGCAGCAACCCGAAGGTGACGGTCAAGGTCGTCTGGGTCAACGAGTGGTTCAACCCGCCCCAGGAGACCAACGCCGCCCAGACGCTGATCAACGCCGGCGCCGACGTGCTGATGCAGAACACGGATTCGAGCGCGGTGCTGCAGACGGCCGAGAAGAACGGCAAGTACGCCTTCGGCTGGGACTCGGACATGAGTTCGTACGGGCCCAAGGCGCACCTGGGCTCGGCGGTGATCGACTGGTCGCCGTACTACATCGCCAGCGTCCAGGCGGCGCTGGACGGCAGCTGGAGCGCCGGTCCGGGCAAGCACAGCTGGTGGGGCGTCAAGGAAGGCGCGATCGACCTGGTGTCGCTGAACGCCGCGGTGCCGGCCGAGGTCAAGGCCCGGGTCGACCAGGTGAAGGCCGGGCTCAAGGACGGCAGCTTCGTCATCTGGAAGGGGCCGATCGCCGGCCAGGACGGCAAGGAGGTCCTGGCGCGGGACAAGGTCGCCGACGACGCGTTCCTGCAGAACATCCGGTTCTACGTGAAGGGCGTGGAGGGGCAGGTGCCCGCCGGCAAGTGAGCGACCGGTTCCTCCGTCCATCCCGCCGGATCGACGCTCCGTCGCGGCGCTCCGCCGCCAGTCGGCCACGGGATGGGCAAGGACTGACCCCGGCGTCTACAGTCGCCGGATCCCGGGATGGTCCCGGGCCCGATCAGGAGAGGAGAACCCGATGAGGAAGTCGTTCCCGAAGGCCGCCCCGCGGCACGCGCTGACGCTGCTGGGCGTGGCCTTGGCGGCCGCGATGGCGATGCCCGCCCAGGCCGCGACCGAGAAGGCCGCGGCCCGTTCCGAGGCCAAGGCCAGCCAGCCGCGCCCGGCCAAGCGCTACACGATCGAGCAGTTCATGGCGACGACCTCGATCAGCGGGGCGTCCTTCTCCCAGGACGAGCGCCGCATCCTGTTCAGCAGCAATGCCAGCGGCATCTTCAATGTCTACAGCATCAGCGTCGACGGCGGCGAGCCGGTGGCGCTGACCGCCTCCAAGGCCGACAGCCATTACGCGGTCAGCTACTTCCGCACCGATGACCGCGTGCTCTTCACCCGCGACCAGGGCGGCAACGAGAACAACCACCTGATCGTGCGCGAGCTCGACGGCAGCGAGCGCGACCTGACGCCCGGCGACAAGGTCAAGGCTGGCTTCAACGGCTGGAGCCGTGACGGCGACGCCTTCTTCGTCACGACCAACGAGCGCGACGCCCGCTACATCGACGTCTACCGCTACGACGCCAAGACCTATGCGCGCACGCTGGTCTACCAGAACAACGAGGGCAACGCGGTGTTCGGCGTCAGCGGCGACGGTCGCTGGGTGGCGCTGGGCAAGACCAACACGACGGCCGACTCCGACGTCTACCTCTACGACACGCAGTCCAAGGAGACCAAACACCTCACGCCGCACCATGGCGTCGCGTCCTTCAGCGTGACCGGCTTCGACCCGGCGTCGACGACCCTGCTGATGCTGTCCAACGAGGGCGCCGAGTTCCAGCGCCTGCTGGCCTACGAGCTGGCGTCCGGCCAGACGCGCGAGCTCGAGAAGGCCGACTGGGACATCGTCTACAGCAGCTACTCCCGCGACGGGCGCTACCGCGTCACCGGCATCAACAACGATGCCAGCCTGGAGCTGCGCATCGTCCAGACCGCCGATGGCCAGCCGGTGACCCTGCCGCGGCTGCCGGGCGGCGAGCTGCGCGGCGTGGCCTTCTCGCGGACCAGCCAGCGCATGGCCTTCTACCTGAACGGCGACCGCTCGCCGAGCAACCTGTATGTCTACGACTTCGGCAGCAAGCAGGTGAAACAGCTGTCGCGCAGCCTGTCCCGGGACATCGATCCGGAAGAGCTGGTCGAGGCGCGCATCGTGCGCTTCCGCTCCTTCGACGGCATGGTGATCCCGTCGGTCTACTACCAGCCCAAGGAAGCTTCCCCGACCCACAAGGTGCCGGCCGTGGTGCTGGTGCATGGCGGCCCTGGCGGGCAGACGACGCGCGGCTACTCGGCGATGGTCCAGTACCTGGTCAACCACGGCTACGCGGTGCTGGGCATCAACAACCGCGGCAGCTCAGGCTACGGCAAGAGCTTCTTCACCGCCGACGACGGCAAGCACGGCCGCGAGCCGCTGTGGGACTGCATCGAGGCCAAGACCTACCTCGCCAGCACCGGCGTGATCGATCCCGAGCGCATCGGCATCATGGGCGGCAGCTACGGCGGCTACATGACCCTGGCGGCGATGGCCTTCCGGCCCGAGGCCTTCAAGGTCGGCGTGGACATCTTCGGCGTGTCCAACTGGCTGCGCACGCTGGAGTCCATCCCGCCCTATTGGGAGAGCTTCCGCAAGGCGCTGTACCTGGAGATCGGCGATCCGGTGAAGGACAAGGACTTCCTGGTCGCCACCTCGCCGCTGTTCCACGCCAAGGAGATCCGCAAGCCGCTGCTGGTGATCCAGGGCAAGAACGATCCGCGGGTGATCAAGCCGGAGAGCGACGAGATCGTCGAGGCCGTCAAGAAGAACGGCGTGCCGGTGGAGTACGTCGTCTTCGACGACGAAGGCCATGGCTTCTCCAAGAAGAAGAACCAGATCGAGGCCAACCAGAAGACGCTGGAGTTCCTCGACAAGTACTTGAAGCCCGGCTTGAAGAACTAAAACCGTGTGAAGTTGCACGGCTTACAGGCTGTTGCCCGGGGCGGTGGCAGCTTGGGCAGCATGCACCCCCAGAAGCCCGGCCCCGTGCCGGGCTCTTTTGTCCGAAGAGAGAGAAGCGCCCGATGGAGGGCGTCCAGCGGACCACAAGTCCGCGACGCGGCGTCGGGCGATCCACAAGACGGGGGAACAAGTCATGCGATTCGAAGGAACCTTGGACAGCTGGTACGCCGAGCGCGGCCACGGCGTGGTGCGGCCCGAGCAGGGCGGCGAGACGCTGTTCGTGCATGTGTCGGCCTTCCCGATGGACGGCCAGCCGCCGCAGGAGGGCGAGCGCATCAGCTTCGAGATTGTGTCCAGGAGTGACGGCAGCAAACAGGCGGTGCGGCTGCAGCGCCTGCAGGCCCACAGGCTGCCCTCGCAACTGCGACCCCGCATGGCCTCCCGCCCGCCGCGGCCGATCGCGCGCCGCCGCACGTCGCCACTGACCTGGATGGTGCTGGTGCTGCTGGCGCTGGGCGTCGGCGCCACCGTGTGGACGCCGGCCAGCCATGCGCTGGGCGGCGCGAAGGCCCAGGGCGAACCGTCGCGGCGCTGAACCAGTTGACTCCTTGGGGCCGGCCCTTGCGGCCCCGTCGCCCTCGCGGAGGCCTGTTGCTCCGCTTTTTGCAGGCTGCCCTCGGGCAGCCTTTTTTGCGTCCTCAGACCTTCAGTTCCAGGCGCACGGTCCAGACGGTGAAGCTGCGGCCGGTGCTTTCGCTCGTGACCAGCCGGCCCGGCGTGACCGCGATGCTGCCGTTGCCGTAGCTGAGCGGCACCAGGTTGCTCGCGGCCAGTCGCAGCGCCACCGCGGACGAGAAGGTCCACAGGGCCGAGACGTCGATGACGCGCTTCTTGTCGATCTCGTTGAGCACCTGGTCGCTCTGCTGCAGCAGCGTGGTCGGCGTGTAGTTGAGCGAGGCGCCCAGCGTCAGCGGCAGCGAGCGCAGCCGGTAGTCGGCGCCCAGGTTGGCGGTGTAGCGGGGCTGCTGGTCCAGCTTGTTGTCGGGACCGCGGATGCCGTCCACCGAGGAGTCGAACAGCGACAGGTTGCTGCGCAGGTTGATCGGCAGCGCGTCGGCGAAGTATTCGTCGAGGCGGAACTTGGCCTCGAGCTCGACGCCGTGGGTGGTGGCGTTGCCGATGTTGCGCGGCCGGATGACCCAGCGCGGCTCGGTGGCGTAGGGCACGGTCTCGAGCTGGGCCTGGGCGCGGATCAGGTCGGTGATGCGGCGATAGAAGAAGTTGACGCTGAGCAGCCCGCCCTTCGAAAGGTATTTCTCGTAACCGATCTCGACGCCCGTCGCCATCTCGGGCTTGAGGTCGGGGTTGCCGAAGCGGTCGGGATAGTTGATCAGGTTGCTGCCGCAGAGCGTGGCCGGCGGCTGGCAGGTGAACTGGCTGTTGATGCTGAGCCGGCCGATGACGTCGTTGAGGTTGGGCGCCTTGTAGCTGCGGGTCAGGCTGGCGCGGATCTGCTCGCGGCTCTTCTCGTCGATCTTGTAGACGCCGTGCAGCAGCGGGGTGAGCACGCTGGAGGTGTTCTTCACCGGGCCCTGGTTGTTGCTGCTCTCGGTCTGGATGCCTTCCCAGCGCAGGCCGGCGTAGAAGCCCCACTGCTTGCCGACGCTCCATTCGTCCTGCGCATAGGCGGCGAGCCGGCGCGTCGATGCGGAGACGTTCTCGCCGAAGTCGGCGAGGAAGGCGCAGTTGTCGCGCCGCATGGTGCTGCCGTAGACCTCGGTGCAGCCGCGCGTCTGGTCGCGCGTGGTGCCTTCGCCCTCCAGGCCGGCGACCAGGCTGTGCTCGTTGTCCATCTGGTGGTTGAGCTTGAGGTTGACGCTCCACTGCGTGTCGCGGCTTTTCGTGGTGTCGTCCTGCGTGCGGAAGAAGAGGCCCGGCGTGGCGTCGAGGTCCTCCTCGCGGTGGGCATCGCCGTCCATCGTCATGCGCCCGGCGCCCAGCCGCGTCTCCAGGCGGGTGCGCTCGTCCAGGCGCTTGTTCCACTGCAGGTTCAGCCGGGCCATGGTGGCGCGGTTGCTGCTGTCGCTGGTGTAGCTGTCGTACTTGATGCGCTCGAACGCGTTCTCGTCCGGCACCGCCGACTGGGTCTGGCGGGCGCTGCTGGCGCCGCGGCCGCGGTTGACCATCACGAAGGGCTGGAGCGCGAGCGTGTCGCCGCCCGCCAGGCGCAGCTGCAGGCGGCCGGTCAGGTTGAGCGACTTGCGCTCGTCGGCGCTCTGCCCGCGGGTCTGCAGCAGGGTCTGGCTCTGGAGCGCGCCGGTGCCGGTGTCGAAGCGGCTGGTCAGCGACTGCGACGCGATGTCGTCGAGCCGCTTGTGCTGCATCGCGTTGACGGTGAGGTTGTAGGCGGTGCCCTGGTCGTCGAGCTTGTCGTTGCGGGTCCAGCTCAGGTGGGGCGTGACGTGGTCGCGCTCGAAGGTGGAGGCCAGGCGCAGTTCGTTGAGGCGGCGCTGCAGGGCCTCGCGCAGGACGACGTTGATGGTGCCGGCGATGGCGCGCGCGCCGAACTCGGCGGTGGGCGCGCGCATGACCTCGATGCGTTCGATCTGTTCGGGCGGGAGCTCGTCGAGCGAGAAGCCCGGCGGCATGCGTTCGCCGTTGACCAGGATCTGGGTGTAGCCGCCGCCCATGCCGCGCATGCGGACCTCGCCGCCGCGGCCGGGTCGTCCGCCGGTGGTGACGCCGGGCAGGCGCTTGAGCACCTCGCCGATGGTGGCGTCGCCGTAGCGTTCGATCTCCTCGCGGCCGATGACGATCTTGGAGGCGGTGGCGGCGCGGCGCTGGTCGTCGTCGCGCGAGGTGCCCTGGATCTCGACGCGGTCGAGCTGGGCGGGGTTGTCGGGGGCGTCGCGCCGGGCGGGTGACGGCGCGGGGCGGGGGGCGGGCGGTGTCGCGGCCGGCGGGGGGGAGGTCGTCGTGGCGGGCGCGGTCGCCGGCGGGGCCGGGGGCGCGGGAGGCGCGGATTGGGACCAGGCGGGGGCGCTCAGGCCCAGCATCAAGGCAACGGAGAGTGGACGCGGGGCGGGGCGGCGGGAGCTTGTCATCGGGCAGGCCAGTGCGAGGCAAGCGCGGCCGATCTGGCGATGGCTGGGACGGAAGCGCGGGGAATTTGTATGGGGGTCGTCAGCCGGGCCGAGGCGGCCGGGTCACGGAACGGGCCGAAGCATCGCACGGTGTACGTTTCGTGAAGCGGCGCCGCTGCGGACTTTCAAAGTTCTTTACCCAAGGTGATGGGCGGGCGCGACGGCGTTGAGGGAAAACCCGCAGCGGAGGCGGGTCCACGGCGTCGGCGATTCGACAGCCAGGTGGTTGAAGTCCCTGAATGGGGGGCAGACGATCGGCTTGCTACTGGAGTGGGCCATTGGCCCGCTCGCGAGCAAAGGAGAGCGTGGGGGCACGCCCGATCAGGACGGCGGGCGACGATCGATCACGCTGAGATCGTGCGGCTCGACGCCGATGCGGCCCTCTTCCTTTCTTCCCATGGAGCAGCAATGCTTGGACTTCTGAATCTCGACAAGGTGAAACGGCTCGGCGCCAAGCGATTTCTCGTCTTGTTCGCGTTGGCCGTGTCGGCGATGTTCTTTGGCCTGTTCGTGGCGATCGGCGTGCTGATCGAGGGCGAATACGTGGCGCGAAGAGGCTTCCTGGTGGTCAGCCTCGCGTATGGCTTCCTCATGACGGCCATCTTCGGATGGGACCTCTGGCGATCTCCGCCGCCCGATCACGGTGATGCCGGCGAGCAGCGTGACGGTCAGACCTGACCAGCGACAGTCTGCGACGAGCTCCGCGGCGCCCCAATGAAAGAAGCCACCCGTCGGGGTGGCTTCTTTCTGAAGAGGGTATCCGGACGCTGGTGACGGGTTCCAGCTTTCTGCCCTATGTCGCAGTCGGTTGTTTGTCTCGGATGCATGGCATTGTGCCGAGGCTGTGTGACGGCCAGTTGACGAAAAGCGAGGCGACTCCGGGTCAGTTCATCGGCGGGCGTCCGGTGCGTGCCGTGACCGATCGCAGCGGCTCAGCAGGCGGGTGCCGTGTCGCTGTGCAGGCGCCGGGTGGACTCCCGCACGATCAAGCGCGGCACCGGGGGCTGCACCGAGGAACTGCCATGCCGGAGCAGATCCAGCATCGCGGCGGCGGCGCGCCGGCCAAGCTCGGCGATCTGGACATCGATCGTCGTTCGCGGTGGGCTGGCATGGGCGGTGTTCAGCAGGTCGTCGTAGCCGACGAGCGAGACGTCCTCGGGCACGCGGATCCCGCGGCTGTGCAGCACGCGCGCGGCGCCGGCGGCCATCTGGTCGTTCGCCGCGAACACCGCGGTGAAGGCGGTACCGCGCTCCAGCATGCGCGTCATCGCGGCAGCGCCGCCGGCCTCGAGGTAGTCGCCGTTCGCGATCAAGGCTTCGTCCAGCTCCAGACCGGCCTCGGCGAGCGCCGCCCGGTAGCCCGCCTCGCGCTCCTTCGCATCCGCATGCGTCGCATCCCCGCCGATGAACGCGATCCGCCGATGGCCGCGCTCGATCAGGTGGGCGGTCGCCGCCTGCGCGCCCGCGGCGTCATCGGTCTTGAGCGCGTGAAGGCCCGGCGCCTGCAGCGACCGTCCCGTGACCACGACCGGCAACTCGCGCGCGAGCGCCGCCAGGAAGGCGTTGTCCAGGCCGCCCGTCAACACGATGATCCCGTCGACGCGCCGGGAGCGCAGCGAGGCGATGCAGCGTTGTTCCTCTTCCGCCTGCCAGTGGCCGCTCGACACCACCAGTGCGTAGCCCGCAGGCGTCAGCACTTCCTCGATGCCGCGCAGCAGCAGCGCGTAGAACGGGCTTTCGAAATACTGGACGAGCAAGCCCACGTTGAAGGTGCGCCCATCCGCGAGCGCCCGTGCGATGGTGTTGGGGACGAATCCCAGGGCAGCGATGGCCTGTCGCACGCGCTCGGTCTTGTCGGCGCTGACCTGCGCGCTGCCGCTCAGCACGCGCGACACGGTGCTCGGCGACACACCGCTGGCCGCGGCCACCATGCCCAGCGTCACCTCGCTGGACGTCGATAGGAGAGGCTTCTTTCTCTTCATTGGAAAGCGCTTTCATGGACGCGCCATCCTACTCCTGCGAGCGCCAGGCTGTGGAACGGGCGCCGGGATGGAAGAATGCGGCCCATGCCCGCTCCGGCTCGTTGGAATCCTTGCCGGGCGCGATGCGGGCCCGCCGATTGCTATGGCGGCTCCAACCATTTCCGAACGACACCATGCAGGATCGCCTGAAAGTCCTGATCGCCGATGACCAGCCCGATTCGCTGGAGCTGCTGCGCGAGCTGCTGACGGTCTACCACTTCGAGCTGAAGGTCGCGCCCACCGGGCTGGAGGCGATCCGCATCGGGCTGAAGTGGGAGCCGGACCTCCTGATCACGGACATCGCGATGCCGGACGCCGACGGCCGGCACGTGGCGAGCCGTCTGAAGCTGAGCCTGCCGGCGCTGGTCGCGATCGCGGTCAGCGGCACGCCGCTGAACACGGATTTCGAGTCGGCGGAGGACCTCGTGTTCGACGATTACTTCGTCAAGCCGCTCAACTGGGCCCGGCTGCACGCGGTGTTGACGCGGCATGGGGCGAAGCTGGTCGAGCCGGGCGGTGCGCAGCTGTTCGGCGCGGACGATGGCGCCGACGTGTCGTTGGAGGCGCCGACGGACCCGAGCCGGCGGCCGGAGCGATGAGGCGGCTGCTGCACCTGACCAGCCGTCACCGCGCGCCGTCGACCAACCAGGCGCTGGGGCTGCTGCTCGCGTTCAATGCGGGCGCGGTGAACGCGGGCGGCTTCCTGATCCTGCAGCGCTACACCTCGCACATGACCGGATTCGCCTCGCAGCTGGCCGATGGCGCGGTGATGGGGCAGGGCACGCTGGTGCTGAACGCGCTGGGCGCGATCCTCGCTTTCGTGTGCGGCGCGGCGGTCTGCGCGGTGCTGGTGAACTGGGCACGGCGGCATGGCCTGCGCAGCGTTTACGCGCTGCCGCTGATGCTGGAGGCAGCGCTGCTGTTCCCGTTCGGCCTGATGGGCGCGATCACGCTGACCTGGCACACGCCCTTCGCGGTGCCGCTGACGGTGCTGCTGCTGGCCTTCATCATGGGCCTGCAGAACGCGGTCGGATCGAAGACCTCGGGAGGCAGCGTCCGCACCACCCACATGACGGGGAACATCACCGACCTGGGGATGGAGCTCGGCAAGATGCTCTATTGGAATCGCCAGCCCAAGGCGCTGCGGCCCGGCGTGCGGCATGACCGCGAGCGGGCGCTGCGCGCGGGCGGCCTGCTGGCCGCCTTCGTCCTGGGCGGCGTGGCGGGGGCGCTCGGGTTCAAGCACCTGGGCTTCATCTGCGTGGTGCCGCTGGCGACAGTGCTGTTCGTGCTGGCGCTGCCGCCGGTGACGCGGGACTGGGGACGGTGGAGAGGGGTGCTGGCGCGGCAGCGGTGAGGGGCTGGACAGGCGTCAGCGCGTGGATCGCAGGCGCAAGTCTCTTTCGCGTCGAGCCGCCTCACGCTCCTCCGCCTCCCGCTGCCGCGCGATCCGGTCGCCTTCCGCGGGATCGGCCGCGCTGTGGACGGCCTCGGCACGGCGGCGGGCGTCAGGGCCGCCGGTCAGGCTGCTCTGGGCGTCGACCGCCTGCTTGCTGACGGTCCAGTCCGCGGCGCTGTACTTGCCCTGGCCCTTCTGGCATTGGCGCGCCCGGCGGATCTCGTCCTGGACGAAGCGTTTCGCCTCGGGGCTCAGCGAGATCGAACTCGCCTTGGTCTCCATGCCGGCGATGTCGCGGTCGGAGGGGCAGACGTTGGCGGGAGCGATCGGTGCGGCCGGTGCCGCCGACGGCGTCGCGGTCGCGGCTTGCTGCTCCGCGGCGGCAGCCTTGGCGCGCTCGATTGCGGCGCGGTCCGCCGAGGTGTCGATCACATTGCTCTGCAGCGACCGCGACGTCATCGCTTCGCCCTTGGCCGGGCAGGGCTGGTCCGAGTACTGGACCTTGCCGTCGATGGTGCATTTCCAGACCTGGGCCTGGGCGGTGGGCGCCGCCATCGCGACGGCGGCGAGCAGGCCGGCGAAGGCGGTCCGGTGGATCTGTGGCATGTGCTTGTCTCCCTGAAGCGAATCGAACGCGCCAACTCTCGCATGTGTTGACAGGCCGGAGGCACGGGGCGTCGGCAGGCAGCTCGGCATCGGAGGCGGCGATCGCCGCGGGTCCGGGACCGGCGCGAGCCCGTCAAGTCCCCTCCCGCCGCTTCCCCGTCCTGGCCGTGGCCGACCGCGGATGAAGCGGGCAGCATGCGGTCCTCCGAAGCCGCGGCGTGGACCGACAGCATGGCCTTGATCTCCCTTCAGCGGACGCTCGCGGCGTCCGCCTGCGCATGGATGGCGGGTGGCGCGATCGCCGCGCCAGATTCCGCCGCGCTCGCCACCGATCCGGCGGCGATGACGCAACTGGTCGAGGCGGTCACCCTCGACGTCATCTCCGAGCTCTCCGTGTCCGCGTGCGAGGACGTGGGCGCGCCCTCGGCCCCCCAGATGCGTGACGCGTGGGTGGCCTGGCGGACGCGTTACCAGCTCCCGCCGCTGCGGGTGATCGTGACGCGCGTGATGACGCGCAAGAGCAGCGATCCTCCATGGGACAAGCTGGTCGAGCCGGTCCGCAAGCGGGTTCTCACGAACGCCACGCCCGATCAGGCCTGCGTCGCGATGGCGCGCGAATGGGACGGCCCCGGCATGGACATCGCTGCGAAGTATCCGCAGGCCATGCCGGTGGCGCGGGCGCTCGTACAGGCGAAGCTCGTGGCGCCGCCGACGCCGCTGCCCGTGGCTGTCGAGCCGGCGCGCGGCCAGCTCCTGCTGCCGAGCCAGGTGGTCGCCTTGACGGCGCAGCGGGGGAGTTGGCTGGCGATCTCCGATGAGGCGGCACTTCGCAAGATGGGGCAGGTCTATGTGAAGGGCCGGGTGGCGCGCGATATCCGCTATCCCGAGCGCTTCCACCTCGTGCAGGAGCGGGGCGGCCGGCAGGCCGAGCAGTTGATCCATCTGAAGTTCAACGCCGAGCCGTGGGTGGGCCGCGAGATCGTGCTGCGCGGGGTGGTGACCTCGCTGAGCCGGCTGTCGATGGACCTGGCCGATGCCGCGCTGGTGAATGATGCGTCGGGGCTGACGGTGTCGCCGCTGCAGCAGGCGCCACTGGCGCGGAAGGAGGTGCTGCTGCAGCGCGTGATGAGCGCGCCGGGTCAAGGTTTGAGCGAGAAGGATCTGGTCGCGGTCGTGCTTCATGGGGAGGCCAACTACAACTACGGCACCCGTTGGGAGGAGGACGTCAGGTTCCTGCTGAAGGACGGGACGGTGTACCGCCGCACGGAGATGCCGCCGGATCAGTTGAACGTCGCCGCGTCGAGGCAGTTGGAGCCGCGGCGCTGGGGGCGGTGGAGGAGCACCGGCAAGGGCTACGAGATGCAGGAACAGGACGACGACGGGCGGCCGCTCGGCGAGTGGAAGTTGGAGAAGCATGTCGCGATGAAGCCGTGGCCGAAGGATGCGAGGCTGGAAGGGAGCTTCAGCCGAAGCAGCTTCAACGGGAGCATGGTCACGGGCGGGACCTCAGCGACGCGCGGGATCCGGTTCACGAAGGACGGTCGCTTCGAGCGCAGCTACAGCGCGCTGTCGAGCACGGGCAGCCTGCAAGCGATCACCGGGACGGTGATCGCGGGGTCGTCGCAGGGGGACGGATCGGGGAGCAGCAGCACCGGCGGCGGGACGGTGGGGACGGGGCTAGGGACGGTCGGTGCGACCAGCGGGACACGGACGAAGGACGATGGGGCGAGCCGGAGAGGTCGGTATCAGTTGAGCGGCTACGCGATCACGCTGACCTATGACGACGGACATGAGGAGCGGCTACTCAGTTTTCCGGTCGATGGGAATGGCCGGAGTGTGTATGTCGGGAGTGGGAGTTATGACCTCTCGAAGTGATTTGCCTCGACCTAGTCGGCTGTACCCGTATTGTTTCGGAACTCGTCCTGTAGCTTCACGAACCATTCGCCGTAATGGCGATATTTGTCCTTGGCGACGGGGTAATTGTGGTTCAGGTCGAAAAGATCCTCGAACCAATAATTGTTTGATCCAGTTTTCTGGAAAAGGATAAAGGGATGGATGTCTCCGCTGCGTAGTTCGTTCATCAGCGCGGGCTTGATGATTCGGCCGTACGGATGCCCAAGCCGGTCGTTCGCCGTTTCGAGCAGGTCGTAGATCAACGGGATGTGGTGATGGTCACCATGCCAGTTCCAGAAATCCATGTTGAATCCGAAGGGGTAGACCTTCCATCGGAACTCTGAGAACTGACTTATCAACACCAGATCCATCGAATCGGGTTCGATGGCCATATACGAGGCGAGAGGCGATTCTGCGGCAATTGCCTTAATCTTCTCGACTTGATAGTCGTAGATGGATTCGGTGGGGTACTTCTTGCCAGCGCCGTGCTTCAACCATGCCGTCGATATTCCGGTCAGCGTGGATAAGGAGTCGATGTCGTGCTCTGCGATCTCGACTTCGCCAGATTCGATCGCTTTCCAAGCTCTTTCGCTTGGGAAATGCAAATGTTCAATGATTCTAGAGGCGGGTATGGATGCATCTTCTCGGCCTTCCTTGATTCGATGTCCACAGTCGAAATATCGCACTGAGCGGGAGGCTGGAGAATCTGAAGAAGTCGACTCGCCGAAATAGTTGAGGAGAAGGGACGAATTCCCTGCAGTGTGTTTGGTGATGCGTTCGAGCGAAAGAGGATCGAGCTCCCAACCCAGCGCCGCGCAGGCGGACCGATAGTCCTCTACTTCATCCTTGAGGGGTGTGTTGACACAGATCAGTACGCGCCGAATCTTGCTCGCAAATTTTGTCGACGGCAGCTTCCCGATGTCCTCGATGATCTTCTTTGGAATATCCGTCTGCTGGGTCGTGCAAATGATGGCGGTATATGTGTCATCCGATGCGTGGTACACGTGAGCGTCACATTTCCCGGTCGTCGTCTTGCCAATGAAGTTGAAGGACGGTTCCAAACGATCAAAGCCGGGATAGATGCTCGGCAGCAGGGTGCTCATGAATCGTTCGAACTCGTCGGAGCCCATTGCGCCGATTTTGATTCGGATACGGTCGATCAATGCGTTGTTCATGGCAAGAGACAGATTGGTCGGGGCTGGTGTTGTAGAGCATTAATGCATGCGCAGGACATCCCCCCAGGGTAGGGGAGTGCGACGGTCGGTGTCGGCGGGCGAAGCGAACCAAAAGAAAAAGCCCCGATGCATCGCTGCAACGGGGCTTCAGTTTGGCTCCTCGACCTGGGCTCGAACCAGGGACCTACGGATTAACAGTCCGGCGCTCTACCGACTGAGCTATCGAGGAAAAGTCTGCTCAGATCCTATCGATCTGAATTCTTGGGCCAGGGTCTTCGGTCGGACTCTGGCTGAAAAAGAACGAAGGTCCGAAGACCTTCGTCATCTGATCTTGGCTCCCCGACCTGGGCTCGAACCAGGGACCTACGGATTAACAGTCCGGCGCTCTACCGACTGAGCTATCGGGGATCAGAGCCTAAGAGTATACACAGAAAAATCAGAAGCTCACAAGACCCACTCCACCGACGCACGCCAGGTGCGATTGGCGAGCGGGTACAGGTAGACGTGGCCGTACTGGTACGGCGATTCGCGCCACGCCCGGCGGTCAGTCACGTTGTCCACGCCGACACGCCAGATCAGCTGTTGCCGACCGATGTTCTGCTCGTAGCGCGCGCCCAGGTCCAGCCGCGTCCAGCTCGGGATGGCCAGCGAGTTGTCCGGCAGCACCATGCGCTTGCCCTCGTACACGACGCCCGCCTGCAGCTCCAGGCCCGGCAGCCCGACGCCCTGGCGCGCCTGCAGCTTCAGCACCGTCTCCGGCACGTTGGTCGGCTTCAGGCCGTTGAGCGTCGCGTCCTCGCTGCGCTCGCGGCGCGCGCGCAGCTTCATCGCGCTGGCCATCAGACCACCGTTCGTCCACTTCAGATCCGCTTGCGCTTCCACGCCGCGATGGTTCTGCTCGCCGTCGATGCGGGTCTCGAGCATGTCCAGGCCGTTCACCGTGACCGCGACGTCACGCGTCGCGGGCTTGCTGACGTCGAAGTAGTTGATCGACCAGTCCACCGTCCGGCTGCCCGACTTCAGACCGATCTCCCACTGCCTGCTGCGCAGCGCCGGCAGCACCGCCGTGCGGTTCGCATAGACCGGCAGGTTGGGCACGACTGCCGATTCAATGCCCTGGCCCCAACTCGCGTAGGCCAGCAGCTGCGCGTTGATCGCGTAGCTCACACCGAGCCACGGCGTCGTGAACGACTGCGCGTACGGATTCGGCGTGCCGACCTGGCCAGCCTCCGGGCCGACCGCGACGCTGTCGCGCTTGAGCCGCGTGTGACGCACGCCGAGCCAGCCTTGCCAGCGCTCGCTGAACTGCATCGCGTCGCGCAGGTAGACCTCGGTGCTGCGCTCGGTGCGGTTGGTGTTGGTGCCGGTGAGCGTCGGGTCGGCCGTCGTCGGCAGCGTGCCCCAGATGTTGCCGGTGCCCGCCCAGTTGTAGGCCTGGCCCTGCAGCCGGCTCTTGTAGCGCGAGAGCAGCACGCCGGTCGTCAACTCGTGCGTGATGCCGGCCGTGTTGAGCCGGCCCTGCGCCGAGAGGTCGAGCGCGTCGCTGTTGCGGTGCTCGTTCTCGCTGCGGAAGTCGTACTGGTCGAAGGTGCCGTCGGGGCAGTAGGTGCTCGGGTAATAAGTGCCGTCGCCGGCGGTGCAGCCGAATGGGTAGGCGAGGCGGTCATCGGTGACCAGCCGCTGGATCGCGGCATGCGCCTGCAGCTTCCAGTCGGCATTCAATTGGTGCTGCACGCGCAGGGAAGCGGTGCGGCCCTCGAAGACGACCGGCAGGCTCCACGATTGATTGTTCAGGTTGGTGCGCGGATCGATGGACTTCGCGTCGGGCAGGCGGTCGCCGAGCAGGCTGAAGCCGGGCTGGCTGGGCTGGGACTGGCGGGAGACCTCGACCTCGGCCTCGACCAGCGTGTCGCGCGTCACGCGCCAGTCGCCGGCGACGGCCATCATCCAGCGATGGCCGTCGGCGTCGCGCAATTCGGGCCGGAGCTTGGCGGCCTGCAGATTGACGCGCAGGCCGAAGGCCTTGTCGTTGCCGTGGCCGTCGCTGAAGCGGCGGCTCCAGTCCATCGCCGATTCGAGGGTGCCGCGCTCGCTGACGCCGAGCGTCACGCTGGTGAGCTCGGTCGTCGGCCGCTTCACGACGAGGTTCACGAGGCCGCCGGGGGCGCTGGTTCCCGCCTGGATGCCGCTCGTGCCCTTGAGCACCTCCAGGCTGCTCTTGTTCGCGAGGGGCAGGGCGGTCTCGGCGTTGATCGGCAGGCCGTCGCGACGGAAGTTGAAGCGGTTGTCGAGGTCGTAGCCGCGGATCTTCAGGTAGGAGACATACCCCGCGGAGTTGTACGAGTCGCCCACGCTGGCGTCCAGCAGCGTCAGGCCGGCCAGGCTGGTGAGGCCGCGGTCGGTGAGCTGTTCGGCGCTGACGATGCTGGCCTGCATCGGCAGCTTGGCGACCGGCGTGTCGCCGAAGCCGCCGACGGTGGCGGGCGCCTCGGCCGAGCCCTTGATGACGACGCTGGGCAGCGCCGGCGCGGCCGTCTGCGCGGCGGCGTGGAAGGACAGGCCGCCGGCCGCGAGCGCGAAGGCGAGGCGGCGGAGCGGGAATGGAGTCAAGCGAGACGAAGTTGCCATCGATGTGCCGGAGCCAGAAACGCGATGGCAGGTCGGCAAACCAGCACGCCGATGAGAAGGCGGCGTGCGAGGACACGAGGCGTGTCGAAGGCATGCTTCCCTGCGCGAGGATTACCTCAAGTCTCCTGAAGGAGACTTTGACGCGCGCCTTGCGGCACGCGCCAACAGGTTCAAAGGGACTTTCTCAGCCGGCCCCTGACGCATCGTCCGGACCAGCACCCCTAGCGAGGCTCGCCGGACGGGCCGGCGAGCGGGTGGGATTCTAGCGGGAGGCGCCGCGGCGCCGGGCCTGCCACCCTGGGGATGTCACAACACGCCTTGCCATCTCGTCTTGCCAATGTGGCCAGCCGATGTGCGTTGGCCCACGCCTCAATCCTGGAAGGACAGTGACATGAACGTGACGATCATCGGAGGCAGTGGCCTCATCGGCCGGAAGCTCGGCCCCCTGCTGGAGCGCGCCGGTCATCGCGTGGTCCTGGCGTCGCCCTCGCAAGGCGTCAACACCTTGACCGGCGAGGGCCTGGCCCAGGCCGTGGCCGGCGCGGACGTGGTGGTGGACGTCAGCAACTCCCCCTCGTTCGAAGCCCAGGCGGTGCTGCAGTTCTTCCAGACCTCGACGACGAACCTGCTCGCCGCCGAGGCGTCGGCGGGCGTCCGCCACCACGTGGCCCTGTCGGTCGTCGGGGCCGACCGGCTCGCCGACAACGGCTACATGCGTGCCAAGGTCGCCCAGGAGGCGCTGATCCAGGAGGGCCGGGTGCCCTACACGATAGTGCGAGCCACCCAGTTCTTCGAGTTCCTGACCGCGATCGCCGGGGACGGCGCCGAAGGCGACGGCGGCGCGCGCGTGTCGTCGGCGCTGTTCCAGCCCATGGCGGCCGCGGACGTGGCGGCGGGCCTCGCGGACGTGGTGTCGCGGGCGCCGCGCAACGCCATCGTGGAGATCGGCGGGCCGCAGCGGCTGCCGATGAGCCAGGCGGTGCAGCGGGCGCTCGAGGCCCACGGCGATGCGCGCCGCGTCGTCCCGGATGCCCAGGCGCCGTACTTCGGCTCCGTGCTGGACGACGCCTCGCTGGTCGCGGGCGCGGACGCGCAACTCGGCGCGACGAGCCTCGAGGCCTGGCTCGCCAATATTGCGGGCGCGGGCGACCGCTGAGTCGGAACGCGCGACCGCAGGAATGCGGGAACGCGGCCCTGCGCCGGGTCGCCGTCCGCCCGCGGCACCGGCCCGTTCAACGGCCCCATCCGCAGTTCAGGACACGCCCGTCCCCGTCCCTGAGCGCGCCGCATACAACGCCTCCACCATCAAGGAGGATTGAACATGCATGCGGATTCAGCAGCCGTCGCGGCGGCACGGGCGGGCGAGGGGCAGGCGCCGCTCGCTCCCCCTCGGAAGAAGGGCTACTTCCTGGCCAACGTCGCCACCGTGCTCGCCCTGGCGGTCGGCGCGGCGGCGACCTGGATCACGGCGATGGCGCTCGTGGAAGCCTATGGCATCGGCCCGCACAACTTCGGCCAGGCGGTCCAGGCGGCGCGGCGGGAAGCTCCCGGCGTCGGCCTGTACCTGCTCGACGCCGGCGCGCTCGCCGTCGTGGCCGTGCTCTCCTGGCTGGCCGCGCGAGGCTATCGGTCCGGGCGCTGAGGTTCGACATCTCCCACCAATGGGGGAAAGCGATTGACGTCGACGCCACGGACCGGTCCACTCCGCCCTCGTGAGCGCGCCCAGGACGCGGCAAAACCTGCGTGAGGCGCCGGAAATTCGAATGCATTCGCCTGTTGACGGATGAATTCGAATGAATACACTGGGCCGGTCCCAACGGTTTCAAGCCTCATCGTCATGAACGCGAGCAGCCCGCCGCCCACCATGGAGCCCTTGTCGGCCCGCATTCCCAGCGACCTGTACCTCTGGCTCGCCCAACTGCAGGTCGAAGGGGCGACGACCAACAGCGACAAGCTGCGCGTGCTGCTCGGCCAGCTCAAGCGCCAGCACGACGGCGCCTTCGACTACGTCGCCGCCCATGCCTGGACCCGCGACCTCACCGCGCGGCTGCGCGAGGCGCTGGTCCGGATCGAGAGCGAGAGCGGCCACCACTCCGAGGTCGTCAGCCTGTTGCTGGACCACTTCGTCGCGGCCCTGGCGTTGGCCATCAGCCAGGCCCCGGCCGACGCCGACGACGCCCGCAAGTTCGAGGAGGCGCTGGTGCGTCGCGCCGCCACCCTGTGCGAGACCCTGCTGCGCCAGGGCACGCCGCTCACCGCCGCGGCCTACGACCCGCAGGTCGTGAGACGTCACCTCGGGCCGACCCTGGACCTCGCCCATCCCCTGCAAGCCACTTCGTCCTCGAAAGGATCCTGAGATGACCGACTCCCTGAAGACCCGCGTGGGCCGCGTGATCGCCGGCAGCGTGCACGCGCTCCTCGACCGCATCGAGGATCAGGCGCCCGAGGCGACGATGGAGCAGTCCCTCCGCGAGGCCGACGCCGTCATCGACGAAGTGCGTCATGAGCTGGGCACCGTGTCGGCCAACCGCCACCTGTCGCAGCGCCAGCACGCCAACCTGAACCAGCTGCACGCGACCCTGTCGTCGCAGATCGACGAGGCGATGAGCGCCGGCCGCGAGGACCTGGCCCGCGCCGCCGTGGCCCGCCAGCTCGACATCGAGGCCCAGCTGCCGGTGCTCGAGACCACGCTGGCCGAGCACGCGCGCCAGGAAAGCGAGCTGACCGGCTTCGTCGCCGCGCTGCTCGCGAAGAAGCGCGAGATGCAGGACGCGCTGGCCGAGTTCCGCAAGAGCCGCGCCGCCGCCGCGACCGCGACGGCACCCACCGGTGCCGGCAGCGCGGCCCACCGCATCGGCAAGGTCACCGACGCCTTCGACCGCGTCTACGAGCGCCAGACCGGTCTCTCCGGCACCGTTCGTCAGAACAGCCTGCAACAGGCCGCGCAGCTCAAGGAGCTCGATGACCTGGTCCGCGACAACAAGATCGCCGAGCGCATGGCGCAGCTGAAGGCCGCCAAGTCATGAGCCTGTTCACCGCGCAGGAGAACCTGCCGTTCGGGATCGGCTTCGCGCTGATCGTCGGCATCGCGGTGGTCGAGGGCGCCGGCATGTTGATCTCGCTCAGCCCCAGCAACCTGATCGACGACTGGCTGCCCGAGGTCGACGGCGACTCCGGCCTGGACCGCGTGCTGGGCTGGCTGCACCTGGGCAAGGTCCCGGCGCTGGTCCTGCTGCTGCTGTTCCTGACGGGTTACACCGTCTTCGGCTACAGCCTGCAGGTCGTGATGAACGGCCTCTTCGGCGGCTACTTGCCCGCCGCGGTGGCCGGCCTCGCGGCGGTGCCGGCGGGGCTGGCGACGGTGAGAGGCCTGGGCGCGTTGATCGCGCACATCATTCCGCAGGACGAGACCAGCGCCGTCAGCGAGCAGAGCCTGGTGGGCCGCGTCGGGGTCGTCGTGACCGGTTCGGCCCGGCGCGGGCTCGCGGCGCAGGCGCGGGTCAAGGACGTCCACGGTCGCTCGCACTACCTGATGGTCGAGCCCGATGTGGATGACGAGGTCTTCCAGGAGGGAGCGCAGGTGCTGATCGTCAGCAAGGCCGGCGCGTTCTACCGCTGCATCGCCAATCCGCATCCGACCTTGATGTAGCGCGGCGCCACGGAGGGCGCATCGTGCCGCTGCCGCCGATTTCCATACCAACACGGATTCCAAGTTTCTTGAGGGAGTAACCAGTCCATGAGCAATCTGATCGAGCTGCTGACCATCGCGGGCATCGCCCTGGTCGCGCTACTGACCATCGGCTTCGTCTTCGCGCGCCTGTACAAGCGTTCGACGAAGGAGACCGCCTTCGTCCGCACCGGCCTGGGCGGCCAGAAGGTCATCATGGACGGCGGCGCGATCGTGCTGCCGGTGTTCCATGAGCGGGTGCTGGTCAACATGAACACGCTCAAGCTCGAGGTGCAGCGCCGCGAGCGCGAGAGCCTGATCACCCGCGACCGCATGCGCGTCGACGTGACCGCGGCCTTCTTCGTGCGGGTCAAGCAGACCGAGGAGGCGGTCAGCATCGCCGCGCAGACGCTGGGCGCCCGCACGATGAGCCCGGACGAGCTCAAGGCGCTGGTGGAGGACAAGTTCGTCGACTCGCTGCGCGCGACGGCCGCCACGATGTCCATCCAGGAGCTGCAGGACAAGCGCCGCGACTTCGTCCAGGCGGTGCAGAACGCCGTCGCGGAGGACCTCGAGAAGAACGGCCTCGAACTGGAATCGGTGTCGCTGACCAGCCTCGACCAGACGGACAAGCAGTTCTTCAACCCGAACAACGCCTTCGACGCCGAAGGCCTGACGCGGCTGACCGAGCAGACCGAGGCGCGCCGCAAGCAGCGCAACGACGTGGAGCAGGACACCGAGGTGCAGGTCCGGACCAAGAACCTGGATGCGACGCGGCAGAAGCTCAACATCGAGAAGGACCAGGAGTTCGCGACGCTGTCCCAGCAGCGCGAGATCGAGATCACCCGGGCCGAGCAGGTCGCGCTGATCGCATCGCAGCAGGCTGAGCGCACCCGCCAGGCCGAGGCGGCGAAGATCGAGGCTGAGCGCCAGGTCAGCCAGAAGCGCATCGAGGCGGATCGCGAGATCAAGTCGGCGGAGATCGAGAAGAACCTGGTCGTGCAGACCCGCGAGATCGAACTCGAGCGCAAGACCGAGATGCAACGCGCCGAGCAGCGCAAGCAGGTCGAGATCGCTCGCCAGGACACGCAGATCGCGATCGCGACGAAGTCGCGCGAGCAGTCCGATGCCGACGCGGCCGCCAACATGGCCCGCGCGGACGCGGTCAAGGCCGAGGAACTGGTGAACACGGCGCGGCAGGTGGCCGTCGCCGAGCGCGAGAAGAACATCCAGCTGATCGAGGCCTCCAAGGAAGCCGAACAGCTCGCCATCGCCGTGCGGGTGTCCGCATCGGCGGAAAAGGAGGCGGCGCTGGACCGCGCCGAGGCGCTGACCATCGAGGCCCAGGCCAAGCAGGCCGCGGCGCTGGCGGAAGCCGAAGGCCGCCGGGCGATCAACGAGGCGCTGAACACTCTGTCCGCCGCGCAGATCGACCTGCAGGTCCGCACGATGCTGCTGCAGCAGCTGCCCAACATCCTGGAGCAGGCGGTGCGTCCGATGGAGAAGATCGATTCGATCCGCATCTTCCAGGTCAACGGCATGCCGGGCGCGAGCAACGATGGCGGCGCGGCGAGCGGGCAGGGCGGCGCGGGCGGCCCCGGTGCGGGCGTCGGGGCGACCTTCCCGGAGCAGGTGATGAACTCGGCGCTGCAGTACCAGATCGCCAAGCCCATCGTCGATGCGGTGATGAAGGACGCCGGGCTGTCCAACGAAGGCATCACCGGCGTGGCGCAGTCTTTGGCCGGCATGCTGGGGCAGGGCAACGGCGCACCGGTCCCTCAGGTCCCGCATGCGGCGCAGAAGTCGATCGACGGCCCGCACGCCTGATCAGCTAACGCTGGAGGGAATGAAGCCCGCTGGTGAAAGCCAGCGGGCTTCTTGCCTTCACACAGGAGAGTTCCGCGAGTCAGGCCGCGAGGGCGAGTCGGGCGTCGTGCTCCTCACCTCACGGCTGCATATCGAGTTGATCGTTCGCAAGTCTTGGCCGAGGCAGATAATCCTCGCCGCCATGGACGATCCCTCAGTTCCCCTGTCGTTGCGCTTCGGCCCGTTCGCCTTCGACGAGGCGAATGCGCGGCTCTTGGCCGAGGGACAGGCGATCGCTCTGGCGCCCAAGGCCTTCGGCGTCCTCACGGAGCTGCTGCGCCATGCCGGCACGCTCGTGACCAAGGACGCGCTGCTCGACAGCGTCTGGGGCCATCGCCACGTGAGCGAATCCGTGCTCAAGACCACGATCAGCGAACTGCGCGCCGCGCTCGGCGATGACGCGAAGCATCCGCGCTGGGTCGAGACCGCCTCGCGGCGCGGCTACCGCTTCATCGGCCCGATCGAGGGCACGGCCACCGCGGTCAACGAGCAGCGCGGGCTCATCGGCCGCGAGCCTGAACTCGCCCGCCTGCGCGCCGCCTGGTCGCGCGCCGGGGCCGGACAGCGCCAGCTGTGCTGCGTCGCCGGCGAGGCCGGCATCGGCAAGACCGCGATGATCGACGCCTTCGTCGCGTCGCTCGGTGACGCCGCCACCGCCCACGGCCAGTGCATCGAGCAGGTCGGCGAGGGCGAGCCCTACCTGCCGGTGCTGGACGCGCTCGCCGGTCTGGCGCGCACGGATGCGTCGCTCGTCACGCAGCTGCGCCGCGTCGCGCCGACCTGGCTGCTGCAGCTGCCCTGGCTCATCGACCGCGAGGAACAGGAACGGCTGCAGGCCGGCCTCGCCAGCGCCACGCAAGACCGCATGCTCCGCGAGTTCTCGGAGCTGGTGGAGCAGCTCACCGCCGTTCGGCCGCTGCTGCTCGTCACCGAGGACCTGCACTGGTGCGACGAGGCCACCGTGCGTCTGATCGACCACGTCGCGCGCCGCCGCCCACCGGCGCGCCTGATGTGGATCGTCACCTACCGCACGCCGGAACTCGTCGCCAACGACCATCCGCTCAACGGCCTGCGCCACGAACTGCGCGCCCGCCGGCTGTGCGAGGAACTGCTGCTCGATCCCTTCAGCGAGGCCGAGCTCGCTGCCTACCTCGCGCGGCACCGGCCTGGCCTAGCCGCCGACGAGGCGCATGTCCGCCGCCTGCACCGCCAGACCGACGGCTTGCCGCTGTTCGTCGCCAACGCGGTCGACGAGCTGTCCACGGCCACGACCTCAGGCGACGCCGGCTCGCACGACGACTGGGCGGTGCCCGATTCGCTGGCCGGCGTCATCGAGCGCCAGCGTGCCCGCTTGGCGCCGGACGCCGCCGCGCTGCTGGAAGCCGCCGCCGTCTGCGGCGTTGAGTTCGCCTGCTCGATCGTGGCTCACATGCTGGGCAGCGATGCCGCCACCGTCGCGGCGGACTGCGATGAACTCGCGCGCCGCCAGGCCTGGCTGGCGCCGGCCGCGCTGGAGCCGCTGGCCGATGGCACGCTGGAGGCGAGATTCACCTTCCGTCATGCGCTGTACCGGCAGGTGCTCTATCAACGCATCGCGCCGTCGACGCGCGTGTCGCTGCATCGGCGCGCCGCGGCCGCGCTCGAGCAATGGCGCGCCGATCGCATCGACGCGGTCGCCGCCGCGCTCGCGCTGCACCACGAGCGCGGTCTCGACGCGCTGGCCGCCATGCGGGCCTACGCGGCGGCCGGCGAACGCGCGCTCGGGCGCTTCGCGCCGCACGAGACCCTGTTGCTGGTCACACGCGGCCTGACCCTGCTCGACCGCGCGTCCGAAGGCGAGGCCCGCTGCGAGGCGGAACTCGCGCTCCAGCAACTGCGCGGCGCCGCGCTCGCCCAGTCGACGGGTGTGACGACACCGGAAGGCCGAGCCGCCTATCTCCGCTGCGCGACGCTGTGCGAGCTGCTCCCGCCGACCCGACCGCGCGCCTGGGTGATGACCGGCCTGGTCTGGATGTTCACCGCGTCCGGCGAATACCTGCAGGCCGAGGCCATCGCGCTGCGGCTGTGCGCCGCGGCCGATGCCTTCGACGACGACCTGCTGCGCGCCGCCGGCGCCGTGTCCCTGGCCGTGACGCTGCTGCAGCGTGGCCGGATCAGGGAGGCGATGCCGTTGGTGCTGCGGGCCCGCGCCTTGACCGAAGCGCTCGGCCATCCGCGCCTGCCGGCGACGGTGATGCATGACCCGTCCGCGCTGGCGTGGGGCGTCGGCGCGGTCGTGCATGCGTACACGGGCGCTGTCGAGTTCGCCCGGCAATGGGCCGAGGCGGGCGCCGCGCGTGCCGCCGAGATCGGCGTGCCGGTGATGCGGGGCTTCGCGGCGCGCTGCGCGAGCATCGTCGATGTGCGCTTCGGCCGCGCGCAGCAGGTGCTGGCCCGGACGCAGCGGATGCGCGAACTGGTGCGGGAGCATCAACTGGGCCAGGGCGAGGGCCCGAGCCGCGCCATGCTGGGCTGGGCCCGCGCGCGCACCGGCGATGCCGCCGGGCTGTCCGACGTCGAGGCCGGCTGCGCCGCCCATGCGGCGACGGGGGCCTGGTTCGAGGCGTCCGGATTGCGGTGGATGGCGGTGGACGCCGCGCTCGCCAGCAACGACCTGACCGCGGCGCGGCGTCATCTGGACGACGGCTTCGCGATGGCTCAACGACTGGGCGAGACCCTGCATCTCCCCGACCTGTGGGCGGCCCGCGCCACCCTGGCCGAGCGCGAAGGTGACCTCACCGCCGCGCGGGAGGCGGCCGGGACCTCCGCGCGCCTGGCGGCGGAGCAGGGCGCGTTGACGGCGGAGCTCATCGCGCGCCTGGCGCTGTGCGAGCTGCCAGGCGCCTCGCCGGCCGAACGGGACGACCTGCGCGCGCTGCGCGCCCGCTGGCACGACGCGACGCCCTGGCCGGTGCTGGCGCGCGTGGACGCGCTGCTCGCCGCCAGCGCCTGACGCGCGGCGCCGGCCACGCTTCGGCCAGGCATCGGCGAGGCACCGGTCAGGCACCGGTCAGGCAACGGGCACGTATTGGCCAGACATCGGCCAGACATCGACCGGGCGCCGCCCGGACCCGTCGTCCTGACCGCCCGGCGCCCGATCCCGACCATTCCCGGACCGTTCCCCGACCGTTCCCGAACGACTTCCCGGACCCTCGTCCCTACGCTTCAGTCCATGGCCGATGCGCTCCCGCGCCGGCCGCAACGACTGGAGAAAAGACGATGTCCACCCGCCCACGCCGCTTCGCCCGCCTCGCGCTGGTTCCGGCCGTCGCGGCCGCCCTGGCCGCCTGCGCGGCCCTGCCCGAGACCCCGCCGCTGGCGACGCCCCGTCCCGTCGACGGCTACGCCGCGACGCAGTCGCTGGCAGCCGCCCGCGCTGACTGGCCCACCGACGCCTGGTGGCGCGCCTATGGCGACGCGCAACTCGATCAGCTCGTCGATGAGGCGCTGGCCGGATCTCCGTCGATCGCGACCGCCCAGGCCCGACTGGCGCGTGCCGAATCGGTGGTGCAGACCTCCCGCGCCGCCAACCGGCCGCAGCTCAAGGCCAACGCGTCGATCAGCGAGCAGAAGCAGAGCTACGAGTACCTGACGCCCCGCGCCGCGACGCCCGACGGCTGGAAGGACTACGGCCGCGCGACGCTGGACTTCTCCTGGGACCTGGACTTCTGGGGCCGCAACCGCGCCGCGCTGGCGGCGGCGCTGTCCGACGCCGAGGCCGCCCGCGCCGATGCCGCGCAGGCGCGGCTGATGCTGGCCGCCTCGATCGCGTCGGCCTATGCCGAGTTCGCCCGCCTGTGGGCGCTGCAGGACACCGCCGAGGCGGCACTGGCCGTGCGTGACAAGACGGTCGAGCTGCTGCGCATGCGCCGCCAGAACGGCCTGGAGACGCTGGGCGGCGTGCGCCAGGTCGAGGCCCGCCGCGCCATGGCCGACGCCGACCTGCAATCGGCCCGCGAGCAGCTCCAGCTGCAGCGGCATCGCCTGGCGGCGCTCACCGGCGCGGGCCCCGACCGTGGGCTGGCGCTCAGCCGCCCGCAGCTGGACGTCGCCCGCGACTTCGGCCTGCCGGAGCAGCTTCCCGCCCAGTTGCTGGGCCGCCGCCCGGACATCGTCGCCGCGCGGCTGCGCGTCGAGGCCGCGCTCGGCCGCGTTGATTCGGCCAAGGCGGCGTTCTATCCGGACGTCAACCTGACGGCCTTCGCCGGCATGCAGTCGCTGGGCCTGTCGAAGCTGACCGACGGCGGCGCCTTCACCGGCAGCATCGGTCCGGCGATCTCGCTGCCGATCTTCGACGGCGGCCGGCTGCGCGGCCAGCTGCGCGGCGTCCGGGCCGACGCCGACGCGGCCGTCGCCAGCTACGACCAGGCGGTCGTACAGGCGCTGCAGGAAGTGGCCGACATCGCCGCCAGCGAGCGCGCCCTCGGCGGCGAACTGGCGAGCACCGATGCCGGCGTCGAGGCCGCGCGCGAGGCCTGGCAGATCCAGCAGCGGCGCTATGCCGGCGGCCTGTCGACCTACCTCGAGGTGCTCACCGCCGAGGACGCCTGGCTGACCAACTTGCGCACGCAGACCGACCTGCGCTCGCGCGCCTTCACGCTCGATGTGGCGCTCAAACGCGCCTTAGGAGGCGGCTTCCGCAGCTGACGCGGAAGTTGTGTCGGGAAAACGACCGAGCAAACCATCAATGAAACCTTAGAGAGAAAGCGAGTCCCGCCATGTCCGAAGCCATCTCGCCGCGCGCTGCGGCCACGCCGTCCGCCAAGCCGCCCCTGCATACCGCCGATCCCGCCCACGACGCGCCGGCGGCGCCGGCCCGCCCCGAGGCGCGCAAGAAGCTGTTCACGCTGCTCGCGCTGACCGTCGTTGCCGCAGCGGTGGGCGTCTTCGCTTACGAGCACTTCTTCGCGTCGCGCTACGTCAGCACCGAGAACGCCTATACGGCCGCCGAAATGGCGCAGGTGACGCCCTTCGTCGGCGGCATCGTCCGCGAGGTCCGCGTCTCCGACACGCAGGCCGTGCGCCGCGGCGACGTGCTGGTCGTGCTGGACGACACCGACGCCCGGCTCGCGCTGGAGCAGGCCGAGGCCGAGCTCGGCCGCGCCCAGCGGCGCGTGCGCGGCTATGTCGCCAACGACACCAGCCTGGCGGCGCAGGTGATCGCGCGCGATTCCGACCGCCTCCGCGCCGAAGCCCAGCTCGCGTCGGCCGCGTCCGACCTCGAGCGCGCCAAGGTCGACTTGGAGCGCCGGGAAGCGCTGTCGGATTCGGGCTCGGTCTCAGCGGACGAGGTGACCCGCGCCCGCAACGCCTTCCAGACCGCCACCGCCGCGCTGGCCGCGGCCAAGGCGGCTGCGGCCCAGACCACCGCCAACCGCGCGGCTGCGCTCGGCCAGCGCGAGGCCAACGCCACGCTGATCGCCGACACCACCGAGGCCGCCAACCCCGAGGTCGCCCTGGCCCGCGCCAAGCGCGACCAGGCGCGCGTGAACCTGGAACGCGTGGTCGTGCGCGCCCCGGTGGATGGCGTCGTCGCCCGGCGCGCGGTGCAGCTGGGCCAGCAGGTCGCCGCCGGCACGCCCTTGCTGGCCATCGTCCCGATGGGCCAGGTCCACGTCGACGCCAACTTCAAGGAAGGCCAGCTCGACAAGGTCCGCATCGGCCAGCCGGTGGAGGTCGAATCCGATCTCTATGGCCGCTCGGTCGTGTACCACGGCACCGTGCAGGGCCTGTCCGGCGGCACCGGCTCGGCCTTCGCCGCGATCCCGGCGCAGAACGCGACCGGCAACTGGATCAAGGTCGTGCAGCGCGTGCCGGTGCGCATCGCGCTGGACCCGAAGGAGCTCGCCCAGCGCCCGCTGCAGGTGGGACTGTCGATGACGGCCACGGTCGACACGCGCGCCGAAGCACGCGCCGAAACCAGCGCCAACACGAGCGCCCAATGAGCGCCCGACCAGGAACCGCGCCATGAACGCCGCCATCCCCGACGACCAGCGCCCGCTCGAGGGCGGTCAGCTGTGGCTCGCCGCCATCGTGCTGGCCGCCGCGAACTTCATCGCGGTGCTGGACATGACGATCGCCAACGTCTCCGTGCCCGACATCGCCGGCAGCCTGGGCATCAGCTCGAGCCAGGGCACCTGGGTCATCACCTCCTACGCGGTGGCCGAGGCCTGCATCGTGCCGCTGACCGGCTGGATCGCCGGCCGCTTCGGCGCGGTGCGGGTCTTCGCCACGGCGATGGTGCTGTTCGGGCTGTGCTCGGCGCTGTGCGGCCTGTCGCCGACGCTGGGCCTGCTGGTCACCGGCCGGGTGCTGCAGGGCCTGTCGGGCGGCTCGCTGATGCCGCTGTCGCAGACGCTGCTGCTGCGCATCTTCCCGAAGGAGAAGGCCGGCGGCGCGATGGCGCTGTGGGCCATGACGACGCTGGTGGCGCCCATCCTCGGGCCGATCCTGGGCGGCTGGCTCTGCGACGCGTTCTCGTGGCCGCTGATCTTCTTCATCAACGTGCCGATCGCGCTGATCGTCGCGCCGCTGGCCTGGCGCATGCTGCGCCGCTATGAGACGCCGCTGGAGCGCCAGCCGATCGATCGCGTCGGGCTGGTGCTGCTGATCGTCTTCGTCGGCGCGCTGCAGCTGATGCTGGACCTGGGCAAGGAGAAGGACTGGTTCGAGTCGACCGAGATCATCGCGCTGGCCGTGGTGGCGGCGATCGGCTTCGTCGCCTTCCTGATCTGGGAGCTCACCGAGCCCTATCCGATCGTGGACCTGCGGGTGTTCCGGCATCGCGGCTTCGCCGTCGGCGTGCTGACGATCGCGCTGGGCTTCGGCGCGATGTTCGGCGCCAACGTGCTGACGCCGCTCTGGCTGCAGAGCTACATGGGCTACACCTCGACCTGGGCCGGCCTGGCGACGGCCTGGTCCGGCGTGCTGGCGGTGGCCGCCGCGCCGATCGCGGGCAAGCTCGCCGGCAAGGTCGATCCGCGGCCGCTGGTGTTCTTCGGCCTGGCCTGGCTGGGCGCGGTGATGGTGCTGCGCACCCTCGGCACCACGCAGATGGGCTACTGGCAGATCGCGCTGCCGCTGCTGCTGATGGGCGTGGGCATGCCCTTCTTCTTCGTGCCGCTGACGGCCCTGTCGCTGGGCAGCGTGGAGCCGCGCGAGACCGCCTCCGCCGCCGGCCTGCAGAACTTCGTGCGCACGCTTTCGGGGGCGGTCGCGACCTCGCTGGTCACGACGAGCTGGGAGAACCGCACCACCGCGATCCATGCCGACCTGGTCGGCGACCTGGATCGCTCGGGCGAGGTGATGCGCACGCTGACCGGGCTGGGCCTGCCGCCGGACGCGCGCAGCGGGATGCTCGACAACCTGCTGACCGGCCAGAGCGTGATGCTGGCGACCAACCAGATCCTGTGGATCGTGGCGGCGCTGTTCCTGGTCTCGGCCTTCGCGATCTGGCTCGCACCGCGGCCCACGCGCACGGTGGAGATGAGCGAGGCCGGTCACTGACCCCCGACGCCGGAGGCTGCGATGACGCTGGATCGAGACCCGCGGCATCCCGCCCGCCGGCAGTACGTGCTCAAGCTCGACCGCCGGGCGGAACCCAGCCGTGCCGCGCTGAGCGGACGGGTCGAGAACCTGGCCACCGGGCAGGCCTTCGAGTTCAGCGACGTCGAGTCGCTGCTCGAGGGCCTGGCGCGGGACCTGGCCGCATCCGTGGACCGCAACGATGCCTGATCGGTCACGGTCCGGTCCCGCGAGGCGGGGGCAACCCTGAAGGCGCGGGCAGGCGGCTTCGCTAGCATCGCGCGCATGAACATGAGGGAGGGGAGCGCGCCCACGCTTCCAGAACAAGACTGGTCGGCGATCGATCGATCGCTGGATCTCGGGCACTACCTGACGGTCTCCGACCGGATCGACGGCTGGATTGCCGACGGTTCGCCGGACGCTGTCGTCCGCGCCATCCGCGCGCTGAGCTACCTGGGCGACGACCGCCGCGCCGAGGCGCTGGCGCTGCGCCTGGGGCGCCGCCACCCCGGTCACCCGCAGGCGCGGCTGTACCTACTGCGCACGGTGCTGGCGCGGCAGGGACCGTTCGGGATGTGGCGGGCCTGGCGCCGCTTCCCGTCCCCGCCCGGCCAGGACGATGCGGCCCGCGCCGACGAGCACGCGCTGCGCGGCACCTGGCTGGGCCAGCTGCGCGACTTCAGCCGCGCCTGCGCCGAGCATGAGCGGGCGATCGCGCTCGATCCGTCCGACCCGTGGCTGCGCATCGAGTACAGCTTCACCCTGATGGGCCAGGACCGCTACGAGGACATGCTGGCGCGGGCCCGCGAGGCGCTGGCGCTGTGCCCCGGCTACCGCTCCGGACTCCAGGCCGAAGCCCGCGCGCTCACGCTGCTGAACCGTCAGGACGAGGCCGTCGACGTGCTGCGCGCCGCGATGGCGAGCACCGAATGCGCGGCCATCGCGCTGCAGCTGGCGGATCTGCTCAACGAGCGCGAGGCCTGGTCCGAGGTGCTGGCGCTGCTGGCGGAGGCGCAGCGGATGATGCCGCGCGCGAACGCGGCTGAACTCGGCTACCTGGAGGCCCGGCGCGCCGACGCGCTGATGCGCCTGGGGCGCCATGCCGAAGCGCGCGAGGCGGCGCTGCGCGTGCCCGGGACCGGCTTCTACAGCGCGCTCGCCGAACGCCTGGTCGATCCGTCGCCGGGCCAGGCGCGGGTGCTGCTCCGGCTGCCTTTCGTGCGCCAGCATTGGTCCACCTGCGCGCCGGCCACGCTGAGCTCGCTCTGCCAGTACTGGGGCTGGCCGGCCGAGCACCTCGAAATCGCCCAGGCCATCTGCTACGACGGCACCAGCGACGCCAACGAGCGTCTCTGGGCCGAGCAGCGCGGTTTCCTGGTCCGGGATTTCCGCCTGGACTGGGACAGCGCCTGCGCGCTGATCGACGCCGGCGTGCCCTTCGCGCTGGTCACGAAAGGGGCCGCGAGCGGCCACCTGCAGGCGGTGGCGGGCTATGACCGGCTGCGGCGCACGCTGCTGATCCGCGATCCCTTCCACCCCTCCCATGCGGAGATGGAAGCGGCGCCGCTGTTCGCCGCGCAGGCGGCCCACGGGCCGCGCGCGATGCTCATGGTGCCGCCGGACCAGGCCCACCGCCTCGACGGCATCGTGCTGCCCGAGGCCGAGGACCACGACGAGCTGTTCCGCGTCCAGACCGCGCTGGAGCGGCACGACCGCCCGGCCGCGCTGGTGGCGCGCGACGTGCTGGCCGCGCGCTCGCCGGGCAGCCGCCTGGCCTGGCGCGCCGCGCGGCTGGTCGCGCTCTACGACGGCAACGAGCCGGCGATCCTGGAGGCGACCGAGGCCCTGCTCGCGATGTTCCCGGACGATCCTCACCTGCGGCTGAGCCAGGTCGCGTCGCTGTCGGCGATCGCCGGCCAGGCCGCCAGTTCGCGCGCGCTGGAGGCGCAGGCGGCGGCGCCCGGCGCCGACCCGCTGGTGCTGGTGCGCTGGGCCGACCGCCTCGCGCTCGACAGCCGCCGCGCCTGGCAGGCCCGGCAGTGCCTGCGCCGGGCGATCCGGCGTGGGCCGGTGCTGGGGCAGGTCTGGTGGCAGTGGGCGGACTTCGAATGGGCGCACGGCTCGCGCGAGGACGCGCTGGCGCTCTACCGCTGGACCGCCTGCCTGCTGGCCACCGATGAGCAGGCCGCGCGGGCCTACATGACCGCCTGCCGCGTGCTCGGCAAGGAGGCCGAAGGCCTGGCTTTCCTGCGCGAGCGCGAGCGCGAATGGGGCGGGCGCTCGAGCGCGCCCCTGATCACGCTGTACCAGCAGCTGGACCTGATCGAACGCGCGGAGGAGGCGGAGGCGCTGTTGCAGGCCGGCCTCGCCCGGCGGCCGGACGACGCCGCGCTCAAGCTCTTCGCCGCCGAGCAGCGTCTGCGCCGGCAGCAGCTGGACGCGGCGCAGGCGCTGGTGGAGGCGGCCGTGCAACCGGCGCATCCGGCCGAGGTCCTGCGCCTGCGCGCGCTGCTGGACGAGGCGCGGGGCGAGCTCGACGCGGCGCTGCGCTGGGCCGACGAGGCCTGCGCGCTGCAGCCTTTCGGCCTGGCGCTGCACCGCTTGCGCCTGCGCCTGTTGTCGCGCCGGGACGGTCAGGGCGCGGCGCTGGCCGCGCTGCGCGAGGTGGCCGGGCGCCACCCGGCGCATTACGGACTCCAGCGGCTGCTGTTCGACTGGGTGCCCGACCGCCCCGAGGACGTCAACGCGGTCCTGGAGCGCCTGCGCGAGCATCACCCGGACGACGCCTGGACCCGGCGCGAACTGGCGGTGCAGGCCAGCCGGCAGGGGCGGCACGACGAGGCCGTCGCCACGGCCGAGGCGGCCTGCGCGCTCACGCCCGAGCGCGCCGACGCGCAGGGCGTGCTGGCCTATGTGCTGCATCGGCGTGATGGGTATGACGCGGCGCTGCCGGCGCTGTGGCGGGCCATGGCGCTGGATGCGGATTACGACTTCTCGATGCGCCTGCTGGTCAATGCCGCGCCGGATCCGACGAAGGCCCGCGACGCCGTCGATCGGGCCGCGGCGGAGCTGGACCGGCAGGTCGTGCTCGGCGACGGCTGGTTGTGCTTCCAGCAGGTGGCCGGCCGGGGCTGGCGGCCGACGGCGGTCGCGCGCCGGCTGATGCGGGCCCTGCGTCGCCAGCCCGACACCTGGCACCTGTGGGTCGCGCTGGCGCGGCAATGGATCGAGTCGGGCCGCGCGCCGCGGGCGCGGCGCCTGCTGGTCGAGGCGGCGCGGCGCTTCACCGCGCTGCCGCGCGTGCAGCACGAACTGGCGGAGGCCTTGCGCCAGATCGGCGATCGCGCGGGCGCGCGGGCCGCCTGCGAGGCGGTGCTGGCGGAGTCCCCCGGCTGGAACACGGCGGTGCGCCTGCAGGTCGACCTGCTGACCGAGTCGCAGCCCGACTACGACGCCGCCGAGCGCGTCGTGACGCGCGCGCTGCACCACGCCCATGACGACGACGACCTGATCGCGCTGCTCGCCTGGCTGCATGAGCGCCGTCAGCGGCCGGACGACGCCCTGCGCGAGGCGCGCCGCTCGCTGCTGCTGAATCCGCGCCCGACCTGGGTCTGGGCGATGGTGCGACGGGTCTGCGAGGCGGGCGAGCGCCTGCACGACTTCGACGCGATGGTCGACGAGGTCGAACGCAGCCGCCCCGGCGACGCCAGCGCCTGGCTGGTGCGCGCGAGCCAGGGGCGGGACGACCTCGAGGCGCTGGCCGCGGCCGAGCGCGCCGTGGCGCTGGCGCCGATGCTGGAAGCGGCCTGGATCGCGCGCTTCGAGCGCCTGGCGCAGCTGTCGCGCCACGATGAGATCGAGACCCTGCTCAAGGCGCTGCCCTGGCCCGGCGCGGCACCGGTCGCGCTGCGGGCCTGGGAGGCGCGCTGCGCCTGGCGACGCGGCGACCGGGCCGGTGCCGTCGCCCGGCTGCGCGCGCTGATCGCGGAGGTGCCGGACGACGAGGCCCTCTGGCGCGACCTGGCCGACTGGGAAGACGCGCGCGACGAGAACGCGGCCTACCTGGAAGCGGCGCAGCGGCTGCGGGCGCTCCTGCCGCATCGCGGCATGCCGCACGCCTACGTCGGCCATGCGCTGTTCAAGCTGGGTCGCCATGCCGAGGCGGTCACCGAACTGCGCCGCGCCCTGGAGCTCGAAGGCCGTTACCTGTTCGCTGCCCGCGTGCTCTGCGAGGCGGCGGAGCGGGTCGGCGACACCGACAGCGTGGAGTGGGCGGTGCGCTCGCAGTGGGCCGCCGAGCCGACCACCGACCTCGCGCGCCGGGCGGTGATCGCCGCCAGCCGTGCCGGACGGCGCGACCTGGCCTTCGAGTGGCTGGAGCGCCTGGTCGACCTGCCGGGCTACGACCTGGCGCAATCGCGCCTGGCCTGCGAGGCGATCGACGGCGCGGGCTGGGGACAGGGGCTGGCGGCCTGGCAGCTGGCCCGCATCGAGCGCGGGGAGGGCGCGCCCGGCCTGGCCTATCACTGGCTGAGCGCACAGGCGCGGCGCCGCGGTGAGCTGATCACCGCCTTCACGGCCGCGCGGCTGCTGCGACGCGCGCAAGGCCAGTTGCTGCTGCGGGCGCTGCTGCGCTGGCTGGTCGACACCGAGCGCGACCTCTGGCTGCGCTGGCTGGTGCGTCGGCATGGCGACCGGCTGCGCGCGGACATGGCGAGCTGGGGCGAGACGAGTTATGCGCTGGTCTCGCGCGGCCTGTTCCGCGACACCGTGGACTGGATGCGCGACTGGCGCGACCGCGCGCAGCCGCCGCTCTATGCGCTGACCAACCTGTGCATCGCGCTGGCGCGGCGTGGGCACTGGGACGAGCTGGGCGAGGTGGTCGCGCATGCCCTGCCGCGGGATCCGTATCAAGAGGACATGCGCCTGTGGGAGCTGGCGCTGCTGGCCGCGCACTCGCGCGCCGAGCAGCTGGAGCATCGCCTCGCGCGGCGGCATGAATGGTCGCCGTCCGGATGGATGACGCCGGCGCTGGCGATGATCGAGGCCTATGCCACGCTGATGCGGACGGGCGGCCGCGAGGGCTCGGTGGCGGCGCTGCGGCGGGCGGTGATCGGGGACGGCCCCGGCGCCTCGATCTGGCGGCGCCTGCGCCATCCCGCGCGCTGGGTCCACACCGCGCCGGCACAGCGCTGGCGCTGGTTTGTCCCGCAATGAAAAGAGCCCGCCGGCATCGCCAGGCGGGCTCTCTTTCGGTCCAGGCGCCCCGACGGGGCCCTCGGGGTCCAGCGCCCCGTTGGGGGCACTGGGCCGCCGGACTCAGTCGAACACCGGCGTCTCGACGCCCAGCACCTTGTGCAGCTTGGGGCTGGTGGTCGTGTACTGCAGGTGGACGCGCTTCTCGGGGTTGATGATCGGCATCGCGCCGAAGGCCGCCAGCGCGGCCTCGTGGAAGCCCGACAGGATCAGCTTCTTCTTGCCCGGGTAGGTGTTGATGTCACCCACCGCGAAGATGCCGGGCACGCTGGTCTGGAACTTCTCGGTGTCGACCTGGATCTGCTTCTTCTCCAGCGCCAGACCCCATTCGGCGATCGGGCCCAGCTTGGGCGACAGGCCGAAGAACACCAGCACCTGGTCCGCCGGGACCACGCGCGTGACGCCGTCGCCGCCGGTGATCTTCAGGCCCTTGAGCGCGTCCTCGCCTTCGTCCAGGTCGGCCACCTGGCCCACCATGAACTGCATCTCGTAGGCGTCGCAGAGTTCCTTCATCTTGGCCACCGAGGCCGGCGCGGCGCGGAAGCCGTCGCGGCGGTGGACCAGGATCACGCTCTCGGCCTTGTGCGGGTTGCCGTCGGCATTGCCGGCGCAGAAGTTCAGCGCCCAGTCCAGCGCCGAATCGCCGCCGCCGATGATCACCAGGTTCTTGCCGGCGAACTGCGCCGGGTTGCGCACCCGGTAATGGACCTGCGAGCCCTCGTACTTGTCGATGCCCTCGACCTTCAGCGTGCGCGGCTGGAAGGAGCCCACGCCGCCCGCGATGAAGATGGTCTTGGTCAGGAACTGCGTGCCCTTGCTCGTGGCGACGAAGAAGCGGCCGTCCTCCTGCTTCTCGACGGTCGTGACCTCCTGGCCCAGATGGAAGGTCGCGCCGAAGGGCTCGATCTGCTTCATCAGGTTGTCGGTCAGTTCCTTGCCGGTCACCACCGGCAGCGCCGGGATGTCGTAGATCGGCTTGTCGGGATACAGCTCGATGCACTGGCCGCCGGGATAAGCCAGCGAATCGATGATGTGGGCCTTGATCTCGAGCAGGCCCAGCTCGAACACCTGGAACAGGCCCACCGGGCCGGCGCCGACGATGACGGCATCCGTTTCGATCACGCCCGCGTGCGGGGCGGAGGTCGCTTCAGTCACTTGCGTTTCCATTCTTGTGAGAAGCAGCGGCCGGCAGGCTCCGGCGCCGCGAGATGAGGGGATCGGTCAGCGGACCAGCTGATCGACCTTGCCCGTCTTGTCCTTCCACTCGTCGGCATCGGGCAGCGGCGTCTTGCGCTTGGTGATGCTGGGCCACTTCTTCGCGAGATCCGCGTTCAGCTTGATCATGATCTGCTGGTCGCCGGGGACGTCCTCCTCCGGCATGATCGCGTTCACCGGGCACTCGGGGATGCAGACCGCGCAGTCGATGCATTCATCGGGGTCGATGGCCAGGAAGTTCGGGCCCTCGCGGAAGCAGTCGACGGGACAGACATCGACGCAATCGGTGTATTTGCAGCGAATGCAGGCTTCGGTGACGACGTGGGTCATAGCGGCTCTTCTAGTGGCGGGGCCGGCGGGGGGCCCTCGAAATTCAGCGTCCCTGGCGGTCTCCAGGCGATTCCCGGACGGTGGGCTCGGTCGGCGCTGACGGAAAACGGCGGATTTTAAACGTTCGGGGTTTGCGCCAGCGCTTCCGGCCCGCGCGGCTCAAGGTCTTGGGACGGGGAAAGCGTCGCGTATTCGCCCAATCCGGGGTCGGAGGCCCGCTCGGGCGCGGTCGCCGGCGAGGCACCGGTGGCTGACGCCCGGTCCGGGACTGCCGCGCCCGCCGTGCCCAGTGGCGCGGCGCCCGCGCCGACGACGACCACCGTCGGCCGCCCCCGATGCAGCATCGACGCGGCGCCCAGCGTGGCGACCTCATGCTCGCTGGCCAGCGCGTCCGCGCAGCCGGCGCGGGACACGACGCTTACCGGCGCGTCCGGCGCCCAGCCCGCGGCGAGCAGCCGGCGGGCGAGGGCGGCTAGCTGCTGCCCGGCCATGTAGAACACCTCGGTGTCGGCGGACTTGGCGGCCTGGAGCTCGCCCTCGCGGGTCATCGCGGTGGTCAGCGCGACGCTGCGGCCGGCGCCGCGGCGCGTCAGCGGGCGGCCGGTCTGCGCGGCCGCGGCGATCGCGGCGGTCACGCCGGGCACGATCTCGTAGCCGATGCCGGCCTCGGCCAGCGCCTGCAATTCCTCTTCCAGCCGGCCGAACACGCTGGCATCGCCGCCCTTGAGCCGCACGACCAGCGCATGGGTCTTCGCTTCCCGCACCAGCGCCGCGTTGATCGCGGTCTGCTTGGTCGAGTGGCAGAAACCGCGCTTGCCCACGTCCAGCCACCGCGCCTGGGGCGCGAGCTCGCGCAGCGCCGGGTCGGTGAGGGCGTCGAACAGCACCACCTCCGCCTGCGCCAGTGCCCGCGCGCCGCGCAGCGTGATCAGGTCGGCGGCGCCGGGCCCGGCGCTGACGAAGAGGACGCGTCCCATGGCGGTCTCCTGGACGGTGTTCAGCGGACCAGCAGCGCGCCGCTGGTGCGGTTGCTGGTGGGATCCACGACGATCAGCGCGCCGCCGACGCGGTTGTCCGCGTAGGGCTGCAGCGGCAGCTCGGCCTGCAACTCGACGGTGACATGGCCGATCTCGTTGACGGAGAGTTCATGCGCCTCGGTCTCGGCCAGGGTCTGGATATCCAGGCGGTGGTCGATGGCGGTGATGCGGGCCTGGACCCAGCGGTTGCCGTGGCGGACCCAGTATTTGCGGCCGATGACGGCCGGCTCGGTGTCCAGCCAGGCCAGCGTCGCGTCGAAGGCGCGGCGCGGCGTCGCGGCGCCCGGCGCCACGATCCAGTCGCCGCGCGACACGTCGACCTGTCGGTCCAGCAGCAGCCCGGCGGACTCGCCGGCCACCGAAGCGGCCACCGGCTCGCCGGCGCGGCGCAGCTCGCCCACCACGGCGGTCTGGCCGCTCGGCAGGATCTGCACCTCGTCGCCGACCTGCACCTGGCCCTGCGCGATCCGGCCCCACAGCACGCGGGGGTTGTTGCCGGTGCCGTCGCCGTCCTTGGCCACGTACTGCACCGGCAGCGCCAGCGGGGCTTCGACGGTTTCCTGCACGGTGGGCAGCGACTCCAGCACCTGCAGCAGCGAGGGGCCGTCGTACCAGTACGCCTCGAGCGGCTGGGTGACGTTGTCGCCGCGCAGCGCGGAGACCGGCACCACCGCGGTGACCTGGATGCCGGCGGCGGACGCGAACTTCTCCAGCGCGGCCGAGACCTTGCGGAACGCGTCGCCGGGATTCGCGGCGGCATCGATCTTGTTGATCGCGAAGACGATGCTGGGCACGCGCAGCAGATGGGCCAGCAGACTGTGGCGGCGCGTCTGCGGCAGCAGCGGGACGTCGTCCACCGACAGGTCCAGCTTGGTCACGTCGACCAGCACCACGGCGGCATCGCTGCCGGCGGCGGCGGTGACCATGTTGCGGGTGTACTGCTCATGGCCGGGGGCGTCGGCGATGATGAACTTGCGCTGCTTGGTCGCGAAGTAGCGGTAGGCGACGTCGATCGTGATGCCTTGCTCGCGCTCGGCCTCCAGGCCGTCGGTGAGCAGGCTCAGGTCGATGGGCTGGCCGGCGGCGCGCTTGGCCAGCGTGTCGAGCTGGTCGGCCAGGATCGCGCGGCTGTCGAAGAGCAGGCGCCCGATCAGCGTGCTCTTGCCGTCGTCGACGCTGCCCGCGGTCAGGAAGCGCAGCGCGCGGTGCGTGGTGTCGACGTCGGATTGATGGATCTTGTGAACGGCGGTCATCGGAACTCCTGCCGGGCCGCCTCGGAGCGGCCCGCGCCCCCGTGGGGGCAGTGAACGTGGCGGACGCGGGGCGTGGCCCCGGGCGCGTCAGAAATAACCTTCCTTCTTGCGGCGCTCCATCGAGGCGTCGGAGGTGCGGTCGTCCATGCGGGTGGCGCCGCGCTCGGAGACGGTCACGGTCAGCGTCTCGGCGACGATGTCGGCGGCGCTGGCGGCGGGGCTCTCCACCGGGCAGGTGCAGGTCATGTCGCCGACGGTGCGGAAGCGCACCTGCGCGGTCTCGACGGTCTCGCCGGCCTCGGGCGGCGTGACCTCGGTCAGCGGCACCAGCAGGCCCTTGCGGCGGATCACCTGCCGGTCATGCGCGAAGTACAGCGACGGCAGCGGGATGTTCTCGCGCGCGATGTAGAGCCACACGTCCAGCTCGGTCCAGTTGCTGATCGGGAAGGCGCGGAAGTGCTCGCCCGGGCGGATGCGGGTGTTGAAGAGATTCCATAGCTCGGGCCGCTGCTCCTTGGGCTGCCATTGGCCGAAGCTGTCGCGGTGGCTGAAGATGCGCTCCTTGGCGCGGGCCTTCTCCTCGTCGCGGCGGGCGCCGCCGATGAGCACGTCGAAGCGGTGCTCCTCGATGGTCTCCAGCAGCGTCACCGTCTGGTGGCCGTTGCGCGATTCCAGCGGATGCGCCAGGCGGATCGTGCCCTTCCTGATCGAGTCCTCGAGGTGGCCGACGACCAGGCGCTCGTCCATTTCCTTGACGCGGCGGTCGCGGAACTCGATGACCTCGGGGAAGTTGTGGCCGGTGTCCACGTGCACCAGCGGGAAGGGCAGCTTGCCCTTGAACTCGCTGCCCGACACGCGCTGCTTGAAGGCTTTTTCGGCCAGGCGCAGCACGACGCAGGAATCCTTGCCGCCGGAGAACAGCAGGGCAGGGCGCTCGAAGGCCGCGGCGACCTCGCGCAGGATGAAGATCGCCTCCTCTTCGAGGTGATCCAGATGGCGATGGTCCGCCAGCGGCAGCAGTTGTTCGAGGTTCACGGGGGCGTTCATGCCGAGGCTCCGGAGGTCTCAGGGGAATCGGTGGATTCGGGGGTGTGGGTGGCGTGCAGGCCGCATTCCTTGGACGAGTCCTCCCACCACCAGCGGCCGGCGCGGAAGTCCTCGCCGACGGCGATCGCGCGCGTGCAGGGCGCGCAGCCGATGCTGGGCATGAACTGGTCGTGCAGCGGGTTGTAGGGGACGTCGTGGGCCTGGACGTAGTGCCAGACGTCGGCCCAGCTCCACTCGGCGAGCGGATTGATCTTGATGCGGCCCTGGCCGTCCTCCTCGCGCAGCGGGACCTCGGCGCGGTTGGCGCTCTGCTCGCGGCGCAGGCCGGTGATCCAGGCGCTGCGGCCGGCGAGCATGCGCGCCAGCGGCTCGAGCTTGCGCACGCCGCAGCAGGCCTTGCGCAGCTCGACGCTGCGGTACATCGGCTCTTCGCCGTTGGCGCGGACGAAGTGGACGACCTGCTCGTTCACCGGCGCGAAGACCTCGACGGCCAGACCGTAGCGCGCCTGGATGCGCGGGATCAGCGCCAGCGTCTCGGCGTGCAGCTTGCCGGTGTCGAGCGTGGCCAGCGCGATGGGCAGGCCGTGGCGCGCGATCAGGTCGGTGATGACCATGTCCTCGACGCCCAGCGAGGTCGACTGCAGCGCGCCCGGACCGAAGTCGGCGGCGGCCTGCTGCAGCGCCTCGACGGTGCGCGCGAGGCGCTCGTCGAAGCCGGCGGTCTTGCGGGCGTACAGGCCGATCGCGGAGCCGACCCCGATGCCGGGCAGCGCGGACACGCCCGATGCGGCCGCGTCATCGCCGCCGATCGGCGTGAAGTCCAGCGAGGACAGCTCGCCGCTCATGCTCAGGCCTCCGCCTTCTGGCTCGTGGCGCCGGCTCGCGCGAACAGCGGACGGGTCTCGTTGACGTCGGCCTGGTAATGGCCGGGGAAGAAGGTCAGCGCGCGTTCGGCCGCTTCCAGGTTCTGGTCGCCGCGCAGCTGCACGGCGTCGACGCCGCAGCGCTGCAGCAGCGGCAGCATGTCGACCAGCACCTCGCCGATCGCGCGGACCTCGCCGGCGAAGCGCAGCCGCGAGCGCAGCACGTGGGCCTGGCTGTAGGCGCGGCCGTCGACCCACTTGGGGAACTGCAGCACCACCAGCGCCAGGCGCGGCAGGTCGGCCTTGAGCTCGGTCACGTCGACGTCGTTGGGCAGGATCACGCCGGTGGCCAGGCCTTCCGGCCAGGTGTCGCGCACGGCATGCCACTGCTCCAGCGTCAGCAGCTTGTGGTCGGCGGCGGCGGGATGCGGCTGGGGGCCGTCCTCGCCCGCGCAGGTGTGCCAGGGGTCTTGGGCCTTGGAAACGAACTTCATGGTGCGGCGGCTCAGTCGGTGGTCTGCTTGGCGGTGGTGCGGCGGATGCCGTTGGTCGCCTGCTTGAAGGCGTCCAGGCCGATGCGGCGCACCGTCTGGAGGAAGCGCTCGCCGGCTTCGCGCTCGCGGCGGTAGGTCGCGATCACGGCCTCGACGGCGTCGGCCGCCTCGTCGGCCGCGAAGGACGGGCCGATCACCTTGCCCGGCACCGCGGCGCCCGACAGCGTCGAGCCGTCCGAGCCGCCCAGCGTGATCTGGTACCACTCGCTGCCGTCCTTGTCGACGCCGAGCACGCCGATATGGCCGCTGTGGTGGTGGCCGCAGCTGTTGATGCAGCCGCTGATGTGCAGGTCGATGTCGCCGATGTCCCAGAGCTCGTCCAGGTCCTGGAAGCGCTCGGTGATCTCGGCCGCGACCGGGATCGAGCGGGCGTTGGCCAGCGCGCAGAAGTCGCCGCCGGGGCACACGATCATGTCGGTCAGCAGGCCGATGTTGGGCGTGGCGAAGCCCTGTGCCTTGGCGGCTTCGTAGAGTGCGGGCAGGTCGCTTTCGCGCACCCAGGGCAGCAGCAGGTTCTGGTCGTGGGAGACGCGCAGCTCGCCATGGCTGAAGCGGTCGGAGAGGTCGGCGGCGGCGTCCATCTGCGCGTCGGTGATGTCGCCGGGCGGCAAGCCCAGGCGCTTGAGCGACAGCGTCACCGAGCGGTAGCCGCTGACGCGGTGGGCGTGGACGTTGCGCTCCAGCCAGCGGCGGTAGGCCGGGGCGGCGCCTTCGAAGATGTCGATGCCCGCGGCCGGGGTCACGCCTTGCGGCTCGACGAAGCTCGCGGCGACGCGGGCCAGTTCAGCCTCGGGAATGATCTGCTCGTGGCTGCCGGCATCGTCGTTCAGGATGGCCTGGTACTCGGCGTTGACGGCGTCGAAGTAGGCCTGGCCTTCGGCCTTCACCAGGATCTTGATGCGCGCCTTGTACATGTTGTCGCGGCGGCCGAAGCGGTTGTAGGTGCGCACGATCGCCTCGAGGTACAGCAGGATGTGCTGCCACGGGACGAAGGGATTGATCTCCTGGCCGACGATGGGCGTGCGGCCCATGCCGCCGCCGACGAAGACCTGGAAGCCGACCTCGCCCGCTTCATTGCGGCGCAGCTGCAGGCCGATGTCGTGCCAGCCGATGGCGGCGCGGTCTTCCTTCGCGCCGGAGATCGCGATCTTGAACTTGCGCGGCAGGAAGGCGAATTCAGGATGCAGCGTCGACCACTGGCGCAGCACTTCGGCGTAGGGGCGGGGGTCGATGAGTTCGTCGGCCGCGACGCCGGCGGTGACGTCGCTGGTGATGTTGCGGATGCAGTTGCCGCTGGTCTGGATGCCGTGCATGTCGACGTCGGCCAGCAGGTCCATCACGTCGGCCGACTGCGGCAGCGGGATCCAGTTGAACTGCAGGTTCTGGCGCGTGGTGAAGTGGCCGTAGCCGCGGTCGTGCTCGCGGGCGATGCGGCCGAGCTGGCGCAGTTGCTTGGACGACAGCACGCCGTAGGGGATGGCGATGCGCAGCATCGGCGCGTGGCGCTGGATGTACCAGCCGTTCTGCAGGCGCAGCGCGCGGAAGTCGTCGTCGGGGAGCTGACCGGCCAGGTGGCGCTCGAGCTGGTCGCGGAATTGGGCCGCGCGGGCGTGGACGAACTGGCGGTCGAAATCGGTGTAGGCGTACATGGCGTCAGCTGGGCCCCGGCCGGGTTTCAAGAAGGGCCCGCCGCGTCATCTGACACCGCGGCTGGCGCCCTGGGCTGGCCGGGAGTCTGGACTCTATGAACGCTTTATATATATGAGAACTACAAATTCGTAGATTGCTTATGGCGAGATAAGCATATGAATGGAGCTGCAAAGGCGCTGGCGGCCGCCGGCCGCGTGCTCAGGCGGTCGCCAGGCGGCGCAGCGCGGCAAGTTGGTCCTTGATCCGCGGCGGCAGCGGCTCGGCTCCCGCGAGGATCGCGCGAATCAGCGCGGCGTTGTCCGCCGGCTCGCAGGCGGTGGACAGCGGCCAGTCCAGATCCTCATTGCTTTGCGGATTGATATCGATCGCTTGCCCGTCCGCGAAGCCTTGCAGATGCGCCTTGCGCCGCAGATGCAGATAAGCCTCGCCTTCACTGGCGCGCATCAGCAGCGCGCGCCCGCCACCGGTGCTCAGGATGGGCAGCGCCGTTCCCATGCTGTCGACGTACTCGGGATGCGTCACCGCCACCACGCGCACGCTGCGCCCGGGCAACGGATCCAGCAGCTTGGCCACGCTGTGGCTGCTGTTGCGCAGCCCCAGCCGCGGACGCAGCGCCATCATCGCGTCGAGTCCCGGATGGATCGCCGCCGTCGGCAGGATGGCGAGCCGCTCCGCTGCAAGCCGCTGCCCGGCTTCCCCGACGTCCCCCGCCACCGGCAGCCCCAGGGCCTCGAACAGCTCGAACGGACTGATGCGGCTGTCGAAGTCATGCCGGCCGTGGATCAGCACCGGGATGCCGTCCCGCGCCAGCAGCATCGCCACCAGCGGCATCAGGTTGGCCTGCTTGCGCGCGCCGTTGAAGGTGGGCAGGACCACCGTTCGCGGTCCCTCGGGGGCGGGGACGCGCGCCGCGCCGGCCTGCATGGCCTCGACGAAACCCAGCAGCTCGTCCAGGCTCTCGCCCTTGATGCGCATCGCGATGAGGATGGCGCCGCGCTCCAGATCCGGCACGGTGCCGTCGAGCAGCTGTCCGAACAGTTCGCGCGCCTGCTCGCGCGTCAGGTCGCGGGCGCCGCGCGCGCCGCGGCCGATTTCCTTGATGAGCGGGGCGTAGGGAGCGGAGTCCACGGCAGGTCGGTGCGAAGCGCGGGGGCGGAACAAGCGCCGCATCTTAGCCAGCCCGGCGTCCGGGAACGCAGGAGGTGGAACGGCCCGCGCGGGCCGTTCCGCACCCGGGCGGCCGCGTCATCGGCCGCCCGGGCTCACGATCAGAACACCGAGCGCAGCACCACGCTGAACGCGCGGATGTTGGCTTTCTCCTTCGCCAGCTTGGCGCGGGTGAAGTCCGCGCCCAGGCCCACCGAGTAGGTGTCGTTCAGCGCGAAGGCGGCACCGAGGCCGAGGTAGGGCTGGACCGAGCGCTCGCGGGCGCTCTGGGTGGTGATCTTGTTGTCCCAGGTGCTGGCCTTGATCTGGTTCCAGGCCACGCCGCCGCGAGCGTTCAGGCTCAGCCGGTCAGTCAACGGATAGCGATAGACGCCGCCGATGCCCCAGCCGCTGAGCTTGGCGCGGGCGCCGTTGACCTCCTCGCCGGCCTTGACGCGGGCGTAGTCCAGCCAGCTCGCTTCAACGCCCAGGCCGCCACCGAACAGGTAGCCCAGGCTCAGGCGCGAGTCGACGTCGGTGGCATCGCATTTGGGCAGGTCGCGGCACTGGCCGTTGACCTTGCCGGTGCCCAGCGAGGCTTCGAGATACACCTGCGCCTGCGCCGCGCCTGCGCCCACGGCCAGCGCGAGCACCAGAAGGGAAGGGAACGGAGAGAACTTCATGCGGGATTGCTTTCGTTGAATTGAAAAAGAAGCGCCAGCGCGAAGCTGGCGAATCGGATTCTTGAAAGGGCAACCCGAGGCGTAAATCGCATCCATCAGGCAGCGTGGCGTCGTGACTGACTCATGCAAGGGGGAAGGATCTGCGGGTGGGTGGAAGGCGGCGTTGACGGTGTCTTCGGAGCGCAGACCGCGCATGCCAGCCGATGCACACGCACACGCAGACGCAGACGCGAGAGCGGACGAAAAAAAGCCGGTCCAAGGACCGGCTCGCTTGCGCGTGGAGCGCCGACGGGCAAAGGCGCTCAGGCGGCCAGCGGCGCGATCACCGGGGCCGGCGTGGCGGCGCCCGTGGCGATGCCGAGGCCTTGGGGCTGCGCCGGCAGGCCCAGTTCACCGAACAGGTCCTTCGGGTCGGCCATGTCCGGCACCAGCGCCAGGTCGCGGCCCAGTCCCAGGGCCAGCGCCCGGTCGCGCAGCCAGCGCAGCGTGGCGAAGTCCTCGAGCGCGAAACCGACCGAGTCGAAGACCGTGACCTCCTCCGCCGAGCGCCGGCCCGCGGCCTCGCCGCGCAGCACGCGCCAGAACTCGGTGACCGGGAAGTCGGCGGGCATCTGCTGCAGGTCGCCTTCGATGCGCGATTGCGGCTCGTACTCGACGAAGACGCTGGCGCGCTCCAGCACGCCGCGATGCAGTTCGGTCTTGCCGGGGCAGTCGCCGCCGACGCCGTTGATGTGCATGCCGGGCTCGACCATCTCCGGCGTCAGGATGGTGGCATTGCGCTTGTCGGCGGTGACCGTGGTGACGATGTCGGCGCCGCGCACCGCTTCGGCGGTGTCGCGGCAGCGGACCACCGTCAGGCCCTCGATGCGCGACAGGTGGCGGACCAGCTTGTCCGTCGCCGCCGGGTCGACGTCGAAGAGGCGGATCTGGGTGATGCCCAGCAGGTGGTGGAAGGCCAGGGCCTGGAACTCCGCCTGGGCGCCGTTGCCGATCAGCGCCATCACGCGCGAGTCGCGGCGGGCCAGGTGTTGCGCGGCCAGCGCCGAGGTGGCGGCGGTGCGCAGCGCGGTGCTGAGCGTCAGCTCGGACAGCACCTGCGGGGTGCCGGTCGCGACATCGGCGAGCACGCCGAAAGCCATCACCGTGGGCAGGCCCACGAGGTGGTTTTTGGGGTGACCGTTGACGTACTTGAAGGTGTAGAGCGCGGCGTCGGAGATCGGCATCAGCTCGATCACGCCTTCGTCGGAATGGTTGGCGACGCGGGCGCTCTTGTCGAATTCGGCCCAGCGGACGTAGTCGTCGGCGATGTAGCGGGCCAGGGTCTGGAAGCTGTGCGCCAGGCCGTCGTGGCGGACCACGCGGGCGACGTCGGGGGTGAGGAGCAATCGGGTCGTCATCGGCCGTCTCATGGCAGTGAGGATGCCTCCATTCTTCGGATCCGCGTGTCAGCAGGAAGCCAAACAACTGATCAATAATCGAAGCCGATTGGGCATTTCGGCAGCGGCGGCTGTCGAAATGACGTGAAATCCGGGTTAACCCTGGGCGCTGTGCGCGCATCCGCGCCGGACATGCGCCACGATGGTGCGGCCCGGTCGCGACTTCCGGGAGCCTCCATGGACACGCTGGACCATCAACTCATCGCGCTGCTGCGCCAGGACGCGCGCGCCAGCATCGCGACGTTGGCGCACAAGCTGAAGGTGTCGCGGGGGACGGTGACCAACCGGCTGACGCGCCTGGAGGACAGCGGCCAGATCGTCGGCTACACCGTCCGGCTGCGCGCCGACGTGGCCCAGCCGCACATCACCGCCTGGATGAGCATCGCCGTCGAGGGCAACCGCACCCGCGAGGTCGTCGGCATCCTGCTGGGCGAGCCCGGCGTGGCCGGGCTGTTCGACACCAACGGCCGCTGGGACCTGCTGGCCGAATTGCGCGCCGACAACCTCAGCGAGCTGGCGGAGATCCTGGAGCGGGTGCGCCTGATCAAGGGCATCGGCGCGACCGAGACCAGCATCCACCTGCAGACCTACAAGCTGTCCTGACGCCGCGTCCGGCCGCGCCAGGCCCCGCATCACGCGTTGCGTCAGCGTTTCGCGGGCGGCGCGTCGTCGTCGGGTTCGGGCGCGTCGGGCTCGAGTTGGAAGTGGCCGTCGCGCAGTTCCATGCGGGTGCGCTGCACTACCGGGCGCGGCGCGGGGCAGTCGCCTTCGTTGAAGCGCAGCACGATCTCCACGCGCGGGCCGCGGCCGGGGCTCAGCACGCTGACGCCCGAGGTCTGCGGCGCCGCGCCCGCGCCGCAGGCCTGCGGACCGGGCTTGTCGTCGAAGCCGAGTTCGGCGCCAAGCTGCAGTTCGCCGTCGCGCTCCAGCACCAGGCGCTCGCTGCGGCTCTCGCGGCCGCGGTCCTGGTCGTGGCGCCGGCTGCGCAGGATCCAGCGCTGTTCGTCGAGCTGCAGCAGTTGCAGGTCCTCGTCGCCCGAGCCCGGCGCGCCGGCCATCAGGAGTGGGCCCTTGGCGCGCAGGCGCCAGCGGCCCTGCGCGTCGGCGGCCAGCACCGCCGCGCCGAGCGCCGGCACGCAGGCCGGGCAGCGGAACTGCTCGCGCGGTCCGGGCGTCAGCTGGTAGACCAGCATCAGCTTGTCGACGTCCTGCTCGACGTAGCGCGCGCGGAAGACCTCGCGCACTTCGGCGCGCAGGGTCGGCGAGCGGCCGCCGAAGAAGGCGGCGACGCGCGCATCGCGCCAGCTGCTGCCGCCGTAGACCATCTTCATCGCGAGCTCGGGCTTGGGCGGTTGCTCGATGGCCACGGGGAGCTGCGCGAGCGCGTTCGCGGCGGCGAGCAGCAGCGGCGCGGCGGCGCCCAGCGCGAAGGCTCGGGACGAGACAGGAAAGAAGGCGGGGCGTTGGAACACGTCGGCGGCGAATCGGAGGTACCAGGGGGCGATCATCGCCGAGTGCTGGAATGAGGGCGGGGCAGGGCCGAGGCAAGGGCCTGGGTGAGGGCCGGCAGCAGGGGCGGGAAGGCGGCGGTACAGTCGCCGCCCATGAGCCGTTCCGACACCTCGCCGCCGGTGATCCGCAGCCTGCTGGAGACCGACCTCTACAAGTTCACGATGTGGCAGGCGATGCTGCACCGGCATCCGCAGGCGCAGGCCGAGTACCGCTTCGCCTGCCGCAACACGCCGCAGTACCCGCTCGCGACGCTGGTGGCCGACCTCGAGCGCGAACTGGACCACCTGTGCGCGCTGACCTTCCGGCCGGACGAGCTCGACTACCTGCGCGGCCTGCGCTTCATGAAGCCGGACTTCATCGACCTGCTGCGCATCTTCCGTTTCCAGCGCGACTTCATTTCGGTGCGCGCGGACGGCGAGCGGCTCGAGATCATCGTGCGCGGCCCGCAGGTGCATGTGATGGGCTTCGAGATCTTCGTGCTGGCGATGGTCAACGAGCTGTACTTCCGGCGCTTCGATGCCGCGCCGGCGATCGAGGAAGGCCGGCGCCGGCTCAAGCGCAAGGTCGAGACGGTGCGCGCCTTCGTCCGCGACGAGGCGCCGCGCCGCCACCCGTTCCAGTTCTTCGACTTCGGCCTGCGCCGGCGTTTCTCCGGCGCCTGGCACGAGGAGGTGCTGCGCACGCTGCGCGACGAGCTGCCGGAGACCTTCCGCGGCACGTCCAACGTGCTGCTGGCCAAGGAACTGGGGCTGGTGCCGATCGGCACGATGGCGCACGAGTACCTGCAGGCCTACCAGGCCACCGGCGTGCGGCTGCGCGACCACCAGAAGGCGGCGCTCGAGGACTGGGTGCAGGAGTACCGCGGCGACCTGGGCATCGCGCTCACCGACGTGATCGGCATGGACGCGTTCCTGGCCGATTTCGACCTCTACTTCGCCAAGCTCTTCGACGGGCTGCGTCACGATTCGGGCGATCCGGTCGAATGGGGCGAGAAGGCGCTGGCGCACTACGAGCAGCTGCGCATCGACGCCAACACCAAGCGGCTGGTGTTCTCTGACGCGCTGGACATGCCCAAGGCGCTGGCGCTGTACCGCCATTTCGCGGACCGCGTCCAACTGGGCTTCGGCATCGGGACCCAGCTCAGCAACGACATGGGGCTGCCGACGCTGAACATCGTCATCAAGCTGACCCACGTCAATGGACAGCCGGTGGCCAAGCTCTCCGACAGCCCCGGCAAGACCATGTGCGAGGACCAGACCTTCCTGGCCTACCTGCGGCAGGTGTTCAAGGTGCCGAGTCCGCGATAGGCGCTCGCGTCCTGCGACGGCGGTGGCCGTGCTCAGTCCCGGTGCGCCGTGATGCGATGGATCACCGGGCCCGCCAACAGCGGCGTGGGCTTGCCCTCGACCCAGTCCTGGTGCCCCGCGCCGTAGAACGGCGACATCGGATGGCCGCTCTGCCCGCCCGCCATCGACAACCAGCCTTGTTCCTCGCGGCCCGGCGAGACGACCAGCCGCTCCGACTGCCCGAAGGCCGGCCCGGCCACATGCGGCAGGTTGCTGTCGCCCGACTGCGGCACCGACGGCATGTCCAGCCAGCGCGACAGCGCCGGGATCGCCTTGGCCAGCGGATGCTGGATGCGACTGGCGTTCTGCGCGCCCCAGGTGGCGCCGCCGAGGTTGCCGTCCGGCGCGACCTCGCGGGCCGCGGCGTCCAGCTGCGCCAGCAGCAACGCATCCCAGCTCGCGTAGGCCGCCGGCAGCAGGTGCACGGGACGCTCGTCGAGCGCGCGCGCCGCGCTGTACTCGAACTGGTTGCGCCAGCGGATGCGGCGCTTCGGGTCGAGCTGCCGATCGCCCAGCGCGGGCAGCGTCCAGTCGTCCCACAAGGTATCGAGCACCCGCAGCCGTGCCTGGCGCACCAGGCGGTAGGCAGCCGAGTCCGCGTCGGCGCGCCCGTTCCAGTTCTCGAGCAGCTGCACGAACGCGCGGTGCGTCGGATGGGTCGCGGCATCGCTGCGCGCCACCGCCAGCAGCCGAGCCGCCCAGGTCTTCATGAAGCGCGCCTCGTCGTCGTGATGGATCGCGCCGATCGAGGCTTCGTCGTGCTTGTCGCGCGCGGAGAGCCGGTCGCGGATCTGCTGCGCGCGGGCGCCGAGATCGAAGCCGCCGTCGCCGAGCAACTCGCCGGGCGCGCCATCCAGCTGGCGGTTGTTGGCGGTCCACAGCTGGCCTTGCGCCGGCGAGAGCACCTGTGGCGCCCGGTCCGGATCGAGCCACTCGCGGCGCATCGCACCCGGCGCGACGAAGCGCCCGAAGGCGTCCGGCAGCCCTGGCTGCGCCCACAACCGACCGGCGATGGTCCAGCCGATCTGGCCGTCGCGGTCGGCGGCGATCAGGTTCTGGTGCGGCATGCCGGCGCGCTGCGCCAGCGCCAGCGCGTCGCTGACATGGCGCATCCGCAGCATCCGGTCCAGCTCGAGGTTGTAGGCCGCGCCCTGATGCGCGACCCAGTGCAGCGCGAAGCGGCGGTCGCCGTCGGTGGTCACGATCGGCGCGCCGTCGATCTCGCTGACCGTCATCGTCACCGCGGGACCGCCGTGGACTTCCAGGGTCTCGGTGTGCGTCGAGGTCTTGGCGTCGGCCGGCACCTCGACCCAGTCGAACCACTGGCCGTAGGCATTCGTGAAGCCCCAGGCCACCGCGCCGTTGCTGCCGACGACCATCGCCGGCAGGCCCGGCAGCGTCACGCCGGCGGCGCGCAGGCCGTTCGCGCCGCTGCCGATCTGGAACTGCGCGCGGTACCAGATGGCCGGCACGCCCAGGCCCAGGTGCATGTCGTCGGCCAGGATCGCGCCGCCGTGCGTCGAGCGCGAACCGGCGACCGCCCAGTTGTTGCTGCCCAGCACCGGCGGCTCCGCGCGGGCGCTCGCCGGCGAGGCCGCGGGACCGGGGACGGATGCGCTGGCCGGCGCCTCGGGCGCTGGAGCGCGACGCAGGTCCAACTGCTCGGGCGTCGGCATCGGCGGCGGCGCCAGCTGGCTGCCGTCGAGCGCCGCGTCCCAGCGGCCGCCCCGCGGGCTGAGCCAGTCGAAGACCGCGTCGCCGGCGCGCTCGCGCAGCACCGCGCGCTCGAAGCCGGCCTCGAAGCTGGTCCCCTGCAGCATGAAGTACATCTCCGCGATCACCAGCAGCGAGTCCACCGGCGTCCAGTCCTGCGGCCGCGCGCGCAGCAGCAGGTAGGGCCAGGGCCGCATCGGCAGCGCATGCAGCCCGGCGTTGACGCCCTCGGTGTAGGCCAGCAGCAGCAGCCGGTCCTCGCCGGAGAGCTGCTCGAAGCGGTCGGTCAGCCGCGCCCGCAGCCGATGCACGCGCCGCGTGCGATCGCGCTCCAGCGCCTTGTCCCCGAACAGCGCGGACAGCTCGCCGGCGGCCGAGCGGCGCGTCAGATCCATCTCGAAGAAGCGTTCCTGCGCATGGGCGAAGCCCAGCCCGCGCGCCACGTCCAGCCGCGTGCGGCCCTCGACGACGAGCGTGCCGAGCGCGTCGCGGCCCAGGCTCACCGGCGCGCTCAGGCCGGGGATCGCGGCGTCGCCGTCGAGCTGCGGCAGGCTGGCGCGCACGCTGGTCCAGACGCCGAGCGCCAGCGCGATCAGCAGCAGCGGCAGCCCGATCAGGGCCCGCACCAGCCAGCGTCGGGGCGCGCCGGGTCGGCGGTGGCTGTCCTTGGCGCTCTTGTCATTCATCGATGGGCTCTCCGCTTGCGGGCCGGGATTGTGCGTGCGCCTGGCAACAGGATCGCTACAGCGTTTCCCTAGAATCCCGCGCCATGTTCCGAGACGACCGCGACCCTACCAAATCCGCCGGCCTGCCGCCCGAGCCGTCCCGTCGCCGCTGGCTGCTCGCCGCCGGTGCCGCCGGCCTGGGCGCGCTGGGCGGCTGCACGACGCTGTCGCCCACCAGCGCGCCGACGCCGGTGGTGACCACGCCCGACCCCGAGCTGCCCACGCCCGTCACGCCCAAGCCGGTGCCCAAGCCCCCGCGCCTGGGCCTGGCGCTGGGTGGCGGCGCCGCGCGCGGTTTCGCCCACATCGGCGTGATCCAGGTGCTGGAGGAAAACGGCATCAAGGTCGACCTGGTCTGCGGCACCTCGGCCGGCAGCCTGGTGGGGGCGCTCTACGCGGCCGGGTGCAGCGGCAAGGAGCTGCAGACCGTCGCCGAGGCGATGGACGAGGGCGCGATCACCGACTGGACCTTCCCGATGCGCGGCCTGATCCGCGGCGAGGCGCTGGCGCGCTACGTCCGGCAGATGACCGGCAACCGCGGGCTGGAACAGCTGCCGCTGCCGCTGGGCATCGTCGCGACCGACCTGGGCGACGGCTCGCCCATCCTGTTCCGCCAGGGCGACGTGGGCACCGCGGTGCGGGCGTCCAGCGCGGTGCCGGCGGTGTTCCAGCCGGTGAAGATCGGCAACCGCGAGTACGTCGACGGCGGCCTGGTGGCGCCGGTGCCGGTGCGCTTCGCCCGGCAGATGGGCGCGGAGCTGGTCATCGCCGTCGACATCGGCGAGCCGCCCGATCCCAAGATCCCCGGCGACGCGATGCGCATGCTGCTGCAGACCTTCTCGATCATGGGCAAGTCGATCAACCAGTACGAGCTGCAGGGCGCCGACGTGGTGCTGCGGCCCAAGCTGGACGGCTTCAGCGGCTCGGACTTCAGCACCCGGCGCCGCGCGATCACGCTCGGCCGCGAGGTGGCGACGGCGATGCTGCCGGAGATCCGCCGCAAGATCGCCGCGAAGACGCGCTGATCCGCGGGAGCGGGGCGTCTAGAGGCGCTCGCCGCGCGCGCTGGCCTCGATCAGCTTGTTCAGCCGGGCCAGCTGGGTCTCGGGCTTCTTCGCGCTGAGGATGTGCCAGATGCTGGTGCGGCGGTAGCCGTCCGGCTGCTGCTGGAAGAAGGCCCAGGCGGCCGGATGCCGCATGAAGACGACCTCGTGGGCCGGCGTCAGTTCCACCAGTTCCTTGGGCTGCTCGAACGCATAGACCCGCGAGCGCTCCTCCTGGCGGCGCTCGAAGGCGGCCAGCCCGGCCGGCTTCATGCGACCTTCCTGGATCAGCGCCTCGGCGCGGGCGATATTGACCGCGCTCCAGATCGACACCGCCTTGCGCGGCGTGAAGCGGATCTTGTAGCGCTTGTCGTCGATGCGGGTGCGCACGCCGTCGATCCAGCCGTGGCAGAGCGCCTCGTCGACCGACTCCGGCCAGGCGAGGCTGGGTTCGCCGGTGGCGCGCTTGTGGAAGCCGACCACGACCTCGGTGGCCGTGGCGGCGTGCTGGTCGAGCCAGTCGCGGAACTCGGCGGCGCTGGCGAAGAAGATCGGGGTGCGGGTGGCCATGGGCCGCGAGTATGCCCCGGTACCGGGCTCGGCCTGGCAGCAGCGCCGGTGCCCGTGGCGCGCGTTTTGCCCTTGGACAGGAAGCGCCGGTCGCCGTGGGCGCGGCCGCCGCCGCCGGACGCGTCGGTCGCCGTCGGCCCGCGAGGAGGGGTTGGGGTCAGCTTTTTGCGTACGTGTACGCAATGACGAAGGTCCCGTCCCTGAGCGGGTTCACGAGGATTGGATGCGGTCTCCAGCGTGAGATAACGTACGCCCACAATAACCTTTGGATGCAGGAACGCCGTGGCACACATCGATCAGCACACCGACCGCGAGCGGCCCCGGCTGCGCCGCGGCCCCGCCGAGATGGCCGCGCTCAAGCGCGAGATGCTGGAGCGCGCTCGCAAGATCTACCGGGACGAAGGCGTGGAGGCGCTGAGCATGCGGCGCCTGGCGCAGGAGCTGGGGATCTCGACGATGGCGATCTACAGCTACTTCGAGAGCAAGAAGGCGCTGCTGGACGGGCTGTGGATCGAGGTCTTCGAGGCGCTGACCGACGAGCTGCTGGACGCCTCCAAGGACCAGCGCGCCCCGCGCAAGGTGCTGGAGGCGCACACCCGCTGCCTGCTGGACTTCTGGGAGCGACATCCGGAGCAGTTCCGGATGATCTACATGTCGCTGACCCAGACGGGCTCGCTGGAGGAGATCGGCCAGTCGCAGCAACCGGTCTACAACCGGCTGCTGGGCCTGATGCGGGAGCGGGTGGCGGCCTGCGCGCCGGAGGGCTTCGAGCCCGATGAAACCGCGATCCGGCTGATCTGCGACCAGATGTCGGTGCGCACCATGGGCTACCTGATGATGGTGATCGGCCTGCCGCGCTACCCGCTGTACGACCGCGAGGCGCTGCGCGAATTCACCGTGCAGGGCGTGCTGCGCGACGTGGCGGACCAGTTCGCTCGCTTCGCTTCCGGGGCGAACGCGACGACGCCGATGGTGTCGTCAGGCGATTGATCCGCGCCCAAAAAAAAGCCCAGCATGAAGCTGGGCTTGAAGGGCACTTGGGAAGCCAAGCTTCCTTGGGTACCGAGGAGACAACCGTTGCGGCAACTCTCGGAACGCTCAGGCCGTGGCGCGCTTGGCGGTACGGGTGGCGTTCTGGGTGGCCTTCACCGCCGTGCTGGTCACGGCGTTGAAATTCGATTCAGCGATCTCGGAGGCCTGCTTGGCAGCCTTGTGCAGGCTTTCGTAAGCGTTGTTGGCCGCGGCGACCGCCGACTTCACCAAAGCAACAGCATTTTCCGTGCCAGCCGGGGCGTTCTTGGTCGCGTTGTCGACGACGGCGCCAAACTTGACCTGGGCGTCGGCGACTTGCGACTCGGCCAGCTTGACGAATTCCGACGAGGTCGACGAGGCGATGTCGTACAGGTGACGGCTGTAGGCGACGGCCTTCTCGGCGGTCGGTTGCAGCAGCGAGGCCTGCAGGGCCCACAGTTCCTGCGGATCCTTGACCGTGATGGCCTGCTGGGCGGTTTCGGCGGCTTCGCCGAGCGCGGTCTTGGCGACCTGCAGGTTCAGCTCGACCAGCTTCTCGTAGCCTTCGAAGGCCTTGGCCGTCAGGCCGAACAGGGAAGCTTGCAGGTTCTTTTGTTGGTCGAGCACTTGGTCAGCGGTCAGCATGCGAGATCTCCTTTGAGAGTGATGTCAGCCAGGGGAAATGCGGCAGGCTGAGCGCCGTTGCTGACCTTTGTTGCGGTGCAGCATGAACTCAGTATAGGACCCTCGACGACGATTGCAAGCATTTTTTGTGCATCGCAGCAAAATCCGGGAAACCGGCCCCGGCGGCGCGGCACAGCGGGCTCTGCTAGCGTCCCGGACCATGCTTGCCTTCCATTACGACCATTTGACGCTGGCCCTGCCGCCCGGGCATCGCTTCCCGCAGTCCAAGTACCAGATGCTGCGCGAGCGGGTGGAGCGCGAGCCCGGCGTGATGCGGCCGCGGGTGGCCGAGGCGGCCGGGATCGAGGCGCTGGCGCTGGTGCACACGCCGGACTACATCGACGCCGTGATGCACGGCACCCTGAGCGCGGCGGCGCAGCGCGAGATCGGCTTCCCCTGGGGGCCGGCGCTGCCGCGGCGCTCGCTGTGCTCGGTCGGGGCGACGATCGCGGCGGCCCGGGCCGCCCTGGAAGAGGGCGTGGCCGCCAGCCTGGCGGGCGGGACGCACCATGCGTATGCGGACAAGGGCAGCGGCTTCTGCGTCTTCAACGACGTGGCGGTGGCCGCGCGCCTGATGCAGGCGGAGTGGCACCGCCGCCATCCGGGGCGCCCCGGCCTGCGGGTGCTGGTGGTGGACCTGGACGTCCACCAGGGCAACGGCACGGCCAGCATCTTTCAGGACGACGACAGCGTGTTCACCTTCTCCGTCCACGGGGAGAAGAACTTCCCCTTCCGCAAGGAGGCGAGCGACCTGGATGTCGGCCTGCCCGACGCCTGCGGGGACGCGGTCTACCTGGACGCGCTGCAGACCGCGCTGGCCGAGGTCTGGCGGCGCCTGGCCGACCGCCCGCCGGGGCTGGCCTTCTACCTGGCCGGCGCCGATCCGCACGAGGGCGACCGGCTCGGCCGCCTCAAGCTCAGCGCCGACGGGTTGCTGCGCCGCGACCGGATGGTGCTGGACGCGCTGGTCGAGCGCCGCATCCCGGTGGCGCTGAGCATGGCCGGCGGCTACGGCGAGGACCTGGCCGTGACCGTCGAGGTGCAGATGCGCACGCTGGGCGCGGCGGCGCAGGCCTGGGCGCGCTGGCGCGACAGTAGCCCGCGCGACACCTGACCCCGCGCGGCGGTGGAAGAATCGCCGCCATGTCCTCCATGTCCGCCAACCACCCCGGCGCCTCCACGCCCGAGCCACGCCCGGCCCCCGAGCCGCGCCAGGCCTTCGCCCGCTTCCAGCCGGTACCCACGCGCTGGATGGACAACGACGTCTACGGCCATCTGAACAACGTCGTCTACTACAGCCTGTTCGATACGGCGGTGAACCGCTACCTGATCGAGCAGGGCGCGCTGGACCTGCACCATGGCACCGTCATCGGCCTGGTCATCGAGACGCACTGCAACTTCTTCGCCTCGCTGGCCTTCCCGCAACTCGTGGAAGCCGGCCTGCGGGTGACGAAGCGCGGTCGTTCCAGCGTCCGCTACGAGATCGGCCTGTTTGCCGAGGGCGAGCCGCTGTGCGCCGCGCGCGGGCACTTCGTCCACGTCTATGTCGACCGGGAGACGCGCCGCCCGGTGGACGCGCTGCCCGACACCTACCAGCAAGCGCTGCGAGCGCTGGAGATGCCATGACCCTGCCCGACCCGCTGCCCAATCCGTTCACGCCACCCACGCCCGAGCAATCCGCGGCGGTGGACGCCGCCATCGTGACCCGCCACTCGATGCGCGCCTTCCTGCCCACGCCGGTGCCGCGCGCGCTGATCGAGGAACTGCTGGCCGTGGCGGCGCGGGCGCCCTCGGGCACCAACACCCAGCCCTGGCAGGTCCATGTGCTGACCGGTGGCGCGAAGGACCGGCTGGTGGCGCGCATCCAGTCGGTCTACGACGACCCGGAGGAACTGGCCACCCACAGCGAGGAGTACGCCTACTACCCGCGCGAGTGGGTCTCGCCCTACATTGATCGCCGCCGCAAGGTCGGCTGGGACCTGTACGGACTGCTGGGCATCACCAAGGGCGACAAGCTGCGCATGCATGAGCAACACGGCCGCAACTACCGCTTCTTCGACGCGCCGGTGGGCCTGATGTTCACCATCGACCGGGTGATGCAGCAGGGCAGCTGGCTGGACTACGGGATGTTCCTGCAGAACATCATGGTGGCGGCGCGCGGCCGCGGCCTGCACACCTGCCCGCAGGCGGCCTTCACCCAGTTCCATCGCGTGATCGCCGAGGAGCTGGGCCTGGCGCCCCACCAGCAGGTGGTCTGCGGGATGTCGCTGGGCTACGCGGACCCGGCGGCGATCGAGAACACACTGGTCACCGAGCGCGATCCGGTGGCCGCTTTCACCCGCTTCCTCGAGTGAGGGACACGCGGACGCCGAGGTGGGCGATCCGCGTGCAGCCTCCCGGGACCCTCGGCCTACAGTTGGCGCTTTCCTGCACGGAGATGCGCCCATGAGCAAGCCCAGCGTCCTGGTGGCCCGCAAGACCTTCGACGACATCGTCGACCGGCTGCGCCCTCACTTCGAGGTCGAGGCCAACGACAGCGACACGGGCTGGTCCCAGGACGAACTGATCCGCCGCCTGCAGGGCAAGGCCGGCGCGTACATCGCCGGCGGCGACCGGATCGACGCGAAGCTGCTCGACGCCTGCCCCCAACTGAAGGCCGTCTGCACGATGGCCGTGGGCTACAACAACATCGACGTGGCCGCCTGCACCGCGCGCGGCGTGGTCGTGACCAACGCGCCGGACGTGCTGACCGAAACCACCGCGGACTTCGGCTTCGCGCTGATGATGGCGACGGCGCGACGCATCACCGAGAGCGAACACTTCCTGCGTCGCGGCGAGTGGAAACAATGGTCGGTGACCATGTTCGCCGGCGCCGACGTGCATGGCGCGACGCTGGGCGTGCTCGGCATGGGACGCATCGGCGCGGCGATCGCGCGGCGCGGGCACCTGGGCTTCGGCATGCCGGTGCTGTATCACAACCGCTCGCGCCTGCCGGCCGACCAGGAAGCACCGCTCGGTGCGCAGTGGGTCGAAAAGGACGAGCTGCTGCGACGCGCCGACCACCTGATCATCGTCGTGCCCTACAGCGCGTCGTCGCACCACCTGATCGGCGAGCGCGAGCTCCGCTTGATGAAGAAGACGGCGACGCTCACCAACATCGCGCGCGGTGGGGTCGTGGATGACGCGGCACTGGCGGCGGAGCTCAAGGCCGGCACCATCGCCGCAGCTGGCCTGGACGTGTTCGAAGGGGAGCCGACCGTGCATCCCGACCTGCTCGCCTGCGAGAACGTGGTGCTCACCCCCCACATCGCCAGCGCCACCATCGCGACGCGGCGGGCGATGAGCAACCTCGCCGTCGACAACCTGATCGCAGCGCTCACGGGTGGGGTGCCGCCGACGGCGTTGAATCCGGAAGTGCTGCGGGGGTGAGGGCGCCTACCTGCGATGGACGGCGCGCTGGCCGCCATGGCATGGGGCCGCAGGCGGCAAGCGCCTGAACCCCAAGCCATGCCGTCCCCCACCATCGGCGTCCTGCCACGGCTTGGGTGTGGCGGACTGCGTCGGCCGCAGGTGTGGCTTGCGGGAGGGGCGGCTGGCGCTGAGAGAATCGCTCGATGACTTTCGTTGACCTGCTGCATCTCGCCCTCTCCGGGGTGATCGTGATCCTCCTCATCGCCGTCTGGCTGACGCTGCGACGACAGTCCGGCGCGGATCCGGCGGCGACCATGGGCCCGCTGCTGCAGCAGTCCGGGGAACGCCTGGAGCGCCTGGAGCGGGCGCTGCGCGATGAGCTGGGTCGCGTGAACACCGGCCTGCGCGAGGAAGTCGGCCGCGGGAACGCCGGCCTGCGTCAGGAGACGCTGACGACGCTGACCCAGTTCCAGCAGGCGCTGTTGACGCAGGGCGGCGATACGGCGCGCTCGCAGAACGAGCAGATCGACGCCTTCCGCGTGCAGCTGGCGCAGCTGCAGCAGTCGCTGGCGCAGCAGGCCGCGACCGCGCGCGAGGCGCAGGACGCCGCCGCCGCGCGCACGACCACGGTGCTGACCGAGCAGCTGCAGGCGCTGGCCCAGCGCAACGAGGCCGGCCTGGCGGAAACCCGTCGCACGGTGGAGGCCCGGCTGCAGTCGATCCAGCAGGACAACGAGAAGAAGCTCGAGCAGATGCGGGCGACCGTCGACGAGAAGCTGCACGCGACGCTGGAGCAGCGCCTGGGCGAGAGCTTCAAGCAGGTCGCCGAGCGGCTGGAGCAGGTCTACCGGGGCCTGGGCGAGATGCAGACGCTGGCGCGCGATGTGGGTTCGCTGAACCGGGTGCTGACCAACGTCAAGACGCGCGGGATCTTCGGCGAGGTGCAGCTCGCGGCGCTGCTGGAACAGGTGTTCACGCCGGAGCAGTACGCGGCCAACGTCGAGACGGTGCCGGGCAGCGGCGGGCGCGTCGAATTCGCGCTGAAGCTCCCCGGGCAGCGCGACGACGGCAAGCCGATCTGGCTGCCGATCGACGCCAAGTTCCCGCGCGAGGATTACGAGCGCCTGCTGGAGGCGCAGGAGCGCGCCGACGCGCCGGCGGCGGAACTGGCCGGCCGGGCGATCGAGACGCGGCTGCGGCTGGAAGCCAAGACCATCCGCGAGAAGTACCTCGGTCCGCCGCACACGACCGACTTCGCCCTGCTGTTCCTGCCCACCGAGGGCCTGTATGCCGAGGCGCTGCGTCGCCCCGGCCTGAGCGAGGCGCTGCAGCGCGAGCACAAGGTGATGCTGGTCGGCCCGACGACGCTGCTGGCGACGCTGTCCAGCCTGCAGATGGGCTTCCGCACGCTGGCGCTGGAGAAGCGCTCGGCCGAGGTGTGGGAGGTGCTGTCGGCGGTGAAGACGGAGTTCGGCAAGTTCGGCGACGTGCTGGCCAAGACGAAGAAGAAGCTCGAGGAAGCGAGCAACACGATCGATGCCGCCGAGGTCCGTACCCGCGCGATGACGCGCCGGCTCAAGACGGTCGAGGCGCTGCCCGAGGACCAGATGTCCCGCGTGCTGCAGCTCGGCGCCACGGACGCGCCCGACGAGGAAGGCGCCGCCGGATGAGCGACCGGCCCGGCTCGACGCCCCCGCGTGCGCCCGGGCCCGCGCCTGTCGGCACGAACGCCGACGCGATCGGTATCCCGCAGCCGCCGGTGGCGGGATACACCGGCCTGAGCGTCGGCTTCGCGGCGGTGATCGCCTCGCTGGTGGCGGTGCATGCGTGCATGGCCACGACGCGGGTCGCGGCGACGCTGTGGGTGCTGCACCAGGGCTACGGCGGTGGTTTCGTCGGCGTGCTGCTGAGCCTGTTCGCGGTCGCACCGCTGGGGCTGTCGATGTGGGCCGGCCGGCTGGCCGACCGCCACGGCTTCCATCGGCCGGTCGGCATCGGCGTGGCGATGGCCTTCGCCGGCGCGGTGCTGGCGCTGGCCGCGCAGCTGCTGGGCTGGTTGTGGCTGCTGGCGCTGGGCTGCCTGCTCTGTGGCGGCGCGGTCGCCGTCTCCGCGGTCGCGATCCAGCGCGAGGCTGGCCTGATGGCCCGCGATGCCTCGCAGCTCAAGCGCGTGTTCAGTTGGGTGGCGCTGGGGCCGGCGCTGTCCAACGCGCTGGCGCCGGTGATCACCGGCATCGTCATCGACCTGGCGGGCTTCAGCGCCGCGCTGGTGCTGTCGACCCTGCTGCCGCTGGCGGCCTGGGCGGTGGCGCTGCGCGTGCCGCGGCAGGCCCCGGCGCCGCTGGCGACCGGCGCCAAGCCGCGACCCGCCTGGGACCTGCTGAAGGACCCCGGCCTGCGCAACCTGCTGATCGTGAACGTCGCGATGTCCTCGTGCTGGGATGCCCACAGCTTCGTCGTCCCGGTCGTCGGCCACGCGAAGGGCTTGTCGGCCTCGAGCATCGGCCTGGTGCTGGGCAGCTTCGCCGCCGCGGCGACGCTGGTCCGTCTGGCCATCGTGCGCTGGGCCCATCACATCGACGAGGTCAAGGCGCTGCGCGCGGCGATGGCCATCGCCACCGTGACGCTGATCGTCTATGCCTGGCTGCCCGGCACGCTGGGGCTGATGGCGGGCTCGGCGGTGCTGGGGCTGGCGCTTGGCGCGGTGCAGCCGATGGTGCTGGCCACGATGCACCAGGTCACGCCGCCGGACCGACACGGCCAGGCGCTGGGGCTGCGAATGCTGGCGTCCAACGGCGCGACGGTGGCGATGCCGCTGGGCTTCGGCGCGCTGGCCGCGATCAGCGTCGCGGCGGCGCCGCTGTGGCTGATGGCCTCGGTGCTGGTGGGTGCGCAGTTCGCCGCCAGAGAGATGGGCCGCTCGACGCGCTGACGCAAGAGCGGTGTTGGCTGATTCCCTCTCCCGCTGACGGGAGAGCGAGGGTGCGCGCAAAAGCGGCGTTGACTGAACGCCTCTCCCGCTGGCGGTAGAGGGCTGGCGTGCGCAAGAGCAGCGTTGGCCGAAGGATTCCCTCTCCCGCTTGCGGGAGAGGGTAGGGTGAGGGCCAGCGGCCGACGCAGTGCGCCCGCTTCGTTTGCCGTCCCGCTCGCAAGCGGGACAGGCACCCTCACTCGCCCGGCGCCATCGCAACCTGCCGGCGCGCCTCCTTGTGCTTCATCGCCACATACTCCTCGAGCGACTGCTCATGCAGCTGGCGCGCATAGCGCTCAGTCGCCGCGAACCAATCGCGCAGGCGCCGGTCCAGCCGCTGGTCGGCGGGCGTGGACAGGGTGTCCAGATAGGACTCGATCGCGAGGAAATAGCGCATCGTGTTGCGTTCCGCGATGCCCTGGATCCCGCCGACGTAGCGCGGCTGACCATCTTCCTCGCGGCCGACCACGGTGAAGCCGACCTTGTCGCGGCCCGAGGTCGCCAGATAGGCGTTCGTCGCCACCCGCGCGGCGAAGTTGTTCATGTAGGCATACCGCAGCCGCACGAAGCTGCGCCTGGCGTCCAGCGGCACCGCTTCCAGCGTGAGCCGATAGTGGCTGGTCCCCATCGGTCCCTTGTTCGCGCTCATCTCGACGAGCAGGTACTGCGGCTGCGCCGCCAGCACCTGGAAGCGGAAGTCGAGCGCATAGGCATCCTCGATCGGCTGGTCGAACTTGCGACCGATCGCCATGTGCAGCGTCGCGCCGGGTGCGGCGTCGTCCTCGACCGCGCAGCGCTTGACGTTGGCCGGCAGCGTGAGCACATCGCACCACGCCCCGGCGTCGCGCAGCGCGCCGGCCAGCGTCGCGAAGTTGTGCTGGACGACGGCATGCATCTCGCCGGTCGGCCGTTCGGTGTCGTTCACCGAGCTCAGGACGATCGGCCGCTGGAAGGGACTGCGCGCCAACTGCGGCGCGAGCTGCTCGTACTGGGCACGCAGGCCCGCGCCTTGCTGCGCCGAGACCTCCGTCGCGAGCAGCAGCAGCCCCAGCAGCAGCGCCGCATGGGACAGCCAGAACATCACGCCGTGATGGCCGGGGCCGTGGCGACCGTGCCTCGGACGCCCGGCATGGAAGAGGGACGGGAGGGAACGCATGGCGAACTCCATCGCTCGACCGAAGGGTCGTTGATCCACCTTAAGGGCGGGGCGGGGGGCGGTCTGTCGGACAAGGCCGCATCGCGTCGTCGGGCCGGCGCGCCCCGCGCACACGGTGTTGGGAAGCCGGGGGCCTTCGCCTAGGATGCGGCGCGGCGATGATGAGGGCGGGGCAATGAAGCCGCCCACGGGCGCGCCATGAAGCGAGGGACGATGACACGCGAGATGAGGGCTGGATCGAACGGACCGCGAGGCACGCGGGCCCCGCAACGCGGCGCGCTGCGATGGCCTTCGCGCTGGGCCTGGGCCCAAGCGGTGCTGGCGTTGGCGGTGACGGCGGTCGTCGCGCTGCTGTGGTTCGCGCGCCCGCAGGCCGGACCGATCGCGCGGCTCGACGGCCTCGTGCAGGACGCGCAAATCCAGTGGCGCGGTCGGCTCACGCCCGGCACGACCTATCCGATCACGCTGGTGCAGTTCGATGACGCCAGCGCCGCGCGCTTCGGCAGCATGGCGCCGGCGCGACCGCTGCTCGCCGAGGCGATCGCGCGGGTGCAGGCCGCTCAGCCTCGCCTCATCGCGATCGACCTGCCGATGCAGGACGCGCGGCCCGACGGCGACGCCGCGCTGGCGGCCGCCATGCGCGGTGGCGCGCCGGTGCTGCTGCCGTTCGCGCTGCCGCCCGCCTCGATCTCCGCGGCCTCCGCCTCGCCCACCGCCCCCTTGCCCCCAGCCGAAGCGCCGGCACTCGAGCCAGCCGCGGCCGTACCGCCCGCGCTGCGCGCCCAGGCCTTCCTCAACGTCGAGGGCGAGCCCCGCAGCGCGCTGCGTCCGGCGCGCGCGGACTCGCCGCCGGAGCCGCTGCTGTCGGCGGCGAAGTCGCTGGGCCATGCGCAGCTGGTGCGCGAGGCCGACGGCGCGGTGCGTCACGAGTTGCCGGCCCTGCCGCTGGACGGCGCGGCCTATCCGTCGCTGGCGCTGCGCATTGCCGGCGACGCGATGCGTCAGCCCTGGTCCGAGGCCACGCTGCGCTGGAGTCGCGACCTGCGCTGGGGCACGCTGCGCGTGCCGCTGGACCTGCTGTCGCGCCAGGGCGTGAATCCCTACGGCCCGGCCGGCACCTTTCCGTCGGTGTCGCTGGCCGACCTGCTCGACGGCAAGGTGCCCGACGAGGCGCTGCGCCACCGCATCGTGATCCTGGGCGTGTCGGCGCGCGGGGCCGGCGCCGCTTTCCCCACGCCGTTCGACGCCGGCCTGCCCGACGCGGAGCGGCTCGCGACCGTCGTCGACAACCTCCTGACCGGCCGCACGCTGACGCGACCGTCCTGGGCTCCGCTCGCGGAACTGGCCGCGCTGCTGGCGCTGCCGCTGCTGTGCGCGGCGCTGCTGGCACGCGGCCGGTTGTGGCTCGGACTGCTTGGCGTCGCGCTGCTGGTGGGCGCAGGCCTGGCCGCGGCGCAGTGGGCCTTCGAGGACCGCTTCCTCGTGCTTGCGCTCGGCCATCCGCTGCTGGCGGTCGCCGCGGCGAGCGTGGGCGTGCTCGGCCTGCGCGGGCTCGCCGCCTGGTCGCGACGGCGGGCGGCGTGGCGTCGCCTGAAACTCAGCGAGGAACGCCATGTGCTCGCCGCGCAGGGCGCCAACGACGGCCTCTGGGACTGGGACATCGCGACGGACCGGCTGGAGGTGTCGGCGCGATGGCTGGCGCTGATGGGCGACGCGGCGAGCGGTGCGGGCGGCGGCAGTGACGCAGCTGTCGGTGCCAGTGCCCGTGCAAGCGCCGCTGCTGGCGCTGCTACCGGTGCAGGTACTGATGCTGGTGCCGGTGCCGGTGCTCGGTCGAACGAACGGCCGGACGGCATCGCGCGCTTCACGCGTCCGTTGGACGACGCGGCCGCCGGCCTCTTCCGCGCTGAGCTCGACGCGCACCTGCAGGGCCGCAGCCTGCAGTTCCACCATGTCCTGCGCTTCGAGCAGGGCGGCCAGCGGCGCGCACTGCTCGCGCGCGGCGTCGCGGTGAGGCGCGACGGCAATCCGGTGCGCATGGCCGGCGCCCTCACGGACCTCAGCGAGCAGGAGCGTCTGCACGAGCAGGCTGAGCAGGACGCGCTGCGCGACCGCCTGACTGGCTTGCCGAACCGAGCGCTGTTCATGGAGCTGATCGCCCAGCGCCTGGCGAATCCGACCCCCGGCGTGCCGATCGGTCTGGTGCTGCTGGGCCTGGACGATTTCCGCGCGTTCGTCGAGCGCCAGGGGCCGGTCGCCGCTGACGCGGTGCTGGTCGAATGCGCCCGGCGCCTGGCCGGCGGCACGGGCCGGGCGGCGCGCGCGGGCCGCGTGGTCGCGCGGCTCGGCGCGGACCAGTTCGGCGTGCTCTTCGACGCCCGCATCGAGGCCGGCGCGCTGGTCGACCGCGTGCCCGAATGGGCGCTGGCGCGCATCGAGGAGCCGTTCCTGTTCGAGACGATCGAGGAAGCGAGCGCGGGCTCGAGAACCGGCGCGCACCGCCTGACCGCCAGCGCGGGGTGGGCCTTCACGGGGCAGGGCAACTTCAGCCCGGACGACCTGTTCGCCGCCGCCGAAAGCGCGCTGGCTCGCGCCAAGGCCGCCGGCACGGGCCACGCGCGCCTGTTCGACCCGACGCAGCCGCGCGTCGAGGCGTCCCGGCGCGCGCTGCGCGAGGACCTCGAGCGCGGCCTGCAGGCGGGGGAGTTCCAGCTGGACTACCAGCCGATCGTCAGGCTGTCGGACCGCGCGCTGCTCGGCTTCGAGGCGCTGATCCGCTGGCGGCATCCCAGCCGCGGCCCGGTGCTGCCGGACGACCTCATCCCGGCGGCGGAGGAGAGCGGCCACCTCATGGCCATCGGCCGCTGGACGCTGATCGAGGCCGCGCTGCAGCTGCGGCGCTGGCGCGAGATCGGCTTCAAGGGCGAGGTCGCGATCAACCTGTCGGCCGCACAGCTGGCGCAGGGCGACGTGCTGCTCGCCGATGCCCGCGAGGCGCTCAAGGCGCTCGGCGAGGTGCCGCTTTCGCAGCTGCGCCTGGAGGTCGCCGAGCGCGCCGCGATGGCCTGGCCGCAGCGCCACGCCGAGCTGCTGCAGGCGCTGGCGCGCCTGGGCTTCGGGCTTTCGATCGACGACGTGGGGAGCGCGCAGTCCTCCCTGGCCCATCTGCACCGCTTCCCGGTCGACACGCTGAAGATCGACCGGAGCTTCGTCACGCGGCTGGGCGAGGGCGGCGAGGCGCTGGAGGTCGTGCGCACGATCGTGGGCCTGGCCCGCGCGCGCGGCTGGCGGACCTTGGCCGAAGGCGTCGAGACGCAGGCGCAGGCCGCGCTACTGGAAACGCTCGGCTTGGAGATGGCACAGGGCTGGCTGTTCGCCCAGGCGCTGCCGGCGGAGGACGCCCGGCGCCTGATCCAGACCGTGCCGTGGAAGAAGCCGGCGGCGTCGCCGCCGCCGACCCGGTCTCAGGCCATGCCCTGATGCCGCAGCAGCGCGTCGATCTGCGGCTCACGGCCGCGGAAGGCCTTGAAGTTGTCCATCGCGTCGCGGACGCTGCCCATCGACAGGATCTCGTCCAGGTAGCGCCGGCCGGTCGCCGGGTTGAACACGCCTTCCTCCTCGAACGCGCTCCAGCAATCGGCGGATAGCACCTCGGCCCACTTGTAGCTGTAGTAACCCGCCGCGTAGCCGCCCGCGAAGATGTGCGAGAAGCTGTGCTGGAAGCGGTTGAACGCCGGCGGCGGCAGCACCGTCACCTCGGCCCGCACCTCGTCCAGCACTTCCTGCACCCGGGTCTCGGCGCCGGGCTCGGCGTGCAGCCGCATGTCGAAGAGCGCGAACTCGATCTGGCGCAGCGTCTGCAGGCCGGCCTGGAAGTTCTTGGCCGCCAGCATCTTGTCGAACAGCGCCCGCGGCAGCGGCTCGCCGGTGTCCACATGGGCCGACAGCTGCTGGATGACCTCCCACTCCCAGCAGAAGTTCTCCATGAACTGGCTGGGCAGCTCGACCGCGTCCCACTCGACGCCGGAGATGCCCGACACGCCCAGTTCCGCCACGCGCGTGAGCAGGTGGTGCAGCCCGTGGCCGCATTCGTGGAACAGCGTCGTCACGTCGTCGTGGGTAAGCAGCGCCGGCTTGCCGTCCGCGCCCTGCGGGAAGTTGCAGACCAGGTGCGCCACCGGGATCTGCTCGGCGCCGCTGCCGGCCAGGTCCGGCCGCGCCCAGCGGCTGCGCACCTCGTCCATCCAGGCGCCGGGGCGCTTGCCGCTGCGCGCGTACAGGTCCAGGTAGACCTGGCCGATCAACTGGCCGTCGCGGCGCAGCTCGCAGAACTGCACCGACTCATGCCAGACCGAGGCCTTGGCCGGCACCAGCTGTACACCGAAGAGCCGGTCGACGATGCGGAACAGCCCGTCCAGCACGCGCGGCAGGGTCAGGTATTGCCGCACTTCCTGGTCGGAGAAGGCGTAGCGCGCCTCCTTCAGCTTCTCGGAGACATAGGGCAGGTCCCAGGCCTGCGGATCGTCCAGGCGCAGCGCGGCCTTGGCGAAGTCGCGCAGCTCGTCCAGGTCGCGTTGCGCATAGGGGCGGGCGCGGGTCGCCAGGTCGCGCAGGAAGCTCATCACCTGCGCCGGCGAGCTCGCCATCTTGGGCACCAGCGAGGCCTCGGCGAAGTTGGCGAAGCCCAGCAGCTTCGCCTCCTCCTGGCGCAGCATCAGCAGTTCCTGCATCAGCGGGCCGTTGTCCCAGTCGGGCTTGTCGCCGAGCTCGCTCGCGCGCGTCACGTAGGCGCGGTACAGGCGCTCGCGCAGGGCGCGGTCCTCGGCGTACTGCATCACCGGCATGTAGACCGGAAAGTGCAGCGTCAGCTTGTGCGCGTCGGGATCGGCGTGGCCGTCCTTCTCGGCGGCAGCACGCGCGTTGGCGACGACGTCCGCCGGCACGCCCTTGAGCTCGGCGGCGGTGGCGAGGTAGCTCCAGCCGTCGGTGGCGTCCATGACGTGCTCGGAGAAGGCCTGGCCCAGTTCGGCGCTGCGCTCCTGGATCTTGGCGAAACGCGCCTTGGCCTCGCCCTGCAGCTCGGCGCCGGAGAGCACGAAGTCGCGCATCGCGTGCTTGAGCAGCTGGGCGCGTTCGGGCGTGAGGCCCGGCTGCGCGGCGATCGCCTTGTAGAGCGCGTACAGCGCCTCGTTGGCGCCCAGCGCGGTGTGGAACTCGGTCACTGCGGGCAGCATCGCGTTGTAGGCCTCGCGCAGCGCCGGCGTATTGGCGACCGCGTTCAGGTGGCCGACGGCGCCCCAGGCGGTGCCCAGGCGCTCGGTGGCGACGTTCAGGGTGCGGGAGAGGCGTTCGTAGTCGGCCGGCGCGCCGGGCGCCGTGACCTGCTCGAGCGCCTGCTGGGCCTGGGCGAGCAGCTCGGTGATGGCCGGCTGGATGTGGGACGGGTCGATCGCGGCGAAATCAGGCAGCGGCGCGGTGGACAGCAGCGGGTTGGCGGCGGTCGGCGCGGCGGCCGAAGGGGCGGAGGAGTCGGTCATGCAGGCCTCGTGAGTCTGACGAAATGCCGGGACAGTGTCTCAGCCTTTCGCGCGCGGATGCGCGGGAGCTCTCTATCGTGGGGATAGGCCGCAGGCTATCAAGCCCGCGGCTCTCCCGATCACGAGGCGCGGATTGTCCCAGCGGCCTCCGCAGTCAGAAGGTTTCCCAGTCGCCGTCGTCGGCGGCTGGCACGGGACGCGGCGGGGGCGCCGCGACCGACGGAGCGGCGGCGGCTGGCTTCGGCGTCGGCGGCTTGACGGTGCCATGCGCGGCGCCATTCGCCCCGGGCCGGACCGCCTTCATCGGCGCGGGCTGGGTCGAGGCCGTCTTCGTCACCGCGCCGGGCGCGGTCGATGCCGAGCGGGGCGATGCCGTTGACGCCGCCGACGCCGCCAACGCCGCCAACGAGGCCGGCCTCGCCGCCGGCGCGCGAGCCGCGGCCTGAGCCGGCGCCGCCCGCTTCACCCCTCCATCGCGTCTTGCCCGAGCCGGAACACCGACACGATCTCCGTCAGCCGATGCGCCTGGTCCTTCAGGCTCTCGGCCGCCGCCGCCGATTCCTCCACCAGCGCCGCGTTCTGCTGCGTCATCCGGTCCAGCTGCACCACCGCGTCATTGACCTGCGCGATGCCGGCGCTTTGCTCGGTCGACGCGGCGGTGATCTCGCCGATGATGTCCGTCACCCGCTGCACGCTGTGCACGATGTCGTTCATCGACTCGCCCGCCGCCTGCACCAGCCGCGACCCGGCCTCGACGCTGGTGACGCTGGCGCCGATCAGCGCCTTGATCTCCTTGGCGGCCTCGGCGCTGCGTTGCGCCAGCGAGCGCACCTCGCTCGCCACGACCGCGAAACCGCGTCCCTGCTCGCCGGCGCGCGCCGCCTCCACCGCCGCGTTCAGCGCCAGGATGTTGGTCTGGAAGGCGATGCCGTCGATGACGCCGATGATGTCGTTGATCTTCTTGGAGCTGGCGTTGATCTCGTCCATCGTCGAGACCACCTGGCCCACGACCTCGCCACCGCGCGCCGCCGCGCTCGACGCGCTCGAGGCCAATTGGTTGGCCGTCTGCGCCGCGTCGGCGGTCTGGCGCACCGTCGCGGTCAGCTCCTCCATCGACGAGGCCGCCTGCTGCAGGTTGGACGCGGTCTCCTCGGTGCGCTGCGACAGGTCCTGCGAGCCGATCGCGATCTCGCTGGAGGCGGTGGTGATCGAGTTGCTGGCCGAGCGCACGTCCAGCAGGATGCGCTGGATCTTCTCGGCGAACAGGTTGAAGGACGACGCGATGCGCCCGACCTCATCGCGGCCGCCGGCCGGCAGGCGCTGGGTCAGGTCGCCGTCGCCGGCGCTGATGTCGTCGAGCGCGGCGCGCACGCGGTCCACGCCGCGCAGCATCGCGCTGATCGTGCCGGTCATCGCCAGCGCGGCGATCGCCATCATGACCAGCGCCGTGATCACCGCGGTGCGCAGCAGCGCGCCCAGCGAGGCCAGCGCCTCGTCCTTCTTCGCCGCGACGAACAGCTGCCAGTCGGTGTCCGCGATCGGGGTGCCGCTGATCAGGAAGTCTTCCCCGCCGACCCGCGCCTCGGCCCAGCCGGCCTGCGGGTCCAGCGCGGTCGCCAGCGCCTGCGGCGTCAGCTGCTCGGAGATCGCCGTGGCCGCCTTCAGCGCCAGTTGGGCGTCGGGGTGCGCGACGATCTTCCCGTCCTTGGACATCAGGAAGGCGAAACCGCCGGGCGTCGGCTTGATCGCCTGGACCGTGGCGACGACGTCGTCCAGGAAGACATCGGTGGCGACCACGGCCTTGGTGCCGCCGCCGCTCTTGTCCGCCGCTGCGAAGGTCACCACCAGGCGGCCCTTGGACGCGTCCATGTAGGGCGCGGTCAGGATCGTTCCCGACGCGGAAGCGGCGCCGGTGTACCAGGGGCGGCCGGTGGGGTCGTAGTCGGCGGGCAGGTTCTGCGGCGTGTTGAAGACGATCTTCTTGTCCGCGAAGCCGACGTAGGCGGCCTCGAGCCGGCCGGACCTGGCCGCCTGCTGCAGCAGCGGCACCGGGTCGGCGGCGCCGACCGCTGGCTGCAGCGAGGCCACGATGTCGCGCTGCGCCCGCACCCATTGCCGGATCGCGTCGCCGCGCGCCGCGGCCAGTTCATCCAGGGCCTGGGAGACCTGCCGGTGGGTGTGGCCGCGCACCGTCACGTAATTGGCGACGGTGATCGCCAGCAGCGTCAGGGCGACGATGCCCACGCCCAGCGAGATCAGTCGGGTCTTGATCGAGTCGAACATGAACGGGCTCCGTGTCTCATCGGCGCCGGGCGTGTGCCGCTCTCTGGCGCGTGCCTCCACGATTCGCTCTCTCGGTCTTTTTTCCTGCTCCGGCACCCCTCAGGGCAGGGCGCGCGCCCGGCAGGAGAAACGCCCGGACGGTGCCGGGCGTTGCGCGCGATCAGGCCGTGGTCATCGCATCCATCAGGCCCATGTCCGCGCTGGACATCAGGCCCTCGATGTCGATCAGGATCAGCATGCGCTCGGCGACCGCGCCGATGCCCATGATGAAGCTGGTGTTGACGGCGCTGGAGCTCAGCTCGGGCGCCGGACGGATCACGTCGCGGTTCAGCTCCAGCACGTCGGACACCGAATCCACCACCGCGCCCACGACGCGGTTCTTGACGTTCAGCACGATCACGACGGTGAAGCTGTTGTATTCGGCCGTGGCGCAGCCCAGCTTCAGGCGCAGGTCCACGATCGGGACGATCACGCCGCGCAGGTTCACCACGCCCTTGATGAAGTCGGGCGCGTTGGCGATGCGGGTCGGCTGCTCGTAGGAGCGGATCTCCTGCACCTTCAGGATGTCGATGCCGTACTCCTCCTGACCCAGGCGGAAGGTCAGGTACTCGCCGCTGGCGGGCGCGGCGCTGGCGCCTTGCGGGACCAGTGCGCCGGAGTTCGCTTGCATCACTTGCGTGCCGGTTTGTTGAACGATTTCCATGTGTTGACCTCGTGCGGCGGATTAGAAGGTTTCCCAGTCGCCGTCGGCGGCGGTGGTGGCCGGCACAGCCGGCGGCGGAGTGAACGGAGCGGGCGCGGCCTTCGGGGCCACGGGCTTGGGAGCGGCGGGCTTGAGCGCGGCCCGGGCCGGTTTGGCGGCCGTCTTTGCGGCCGTCTTTGCGACGCCATGGGCCGGCGACGCCAGCGGCTTCGCGGCAGCCACCGGCTTGGCGGCTGGCGCCGTGGCGGCGCTGAACGACGCGGCCGGCCTGGCGCTGAAGGTCGTCGACGCGGATGTGACGCCCGACGACAACGAAGACGAAGAAGACGGCGAGGACGAAGAAGACGACGACGACTTCGCGGTGAACGCGGTCGCCGACAGCGCGCCGGCGCTGCCCGACACGCGGAAGCGGTCGACCACGGCGCCCAGGCGCTCGGCCTGGTCCTTCAGGCTCTCGGCGGCGGCGGCGGACTGCTCCACCAGCGCGGCGTTCTGCTGCGTCATTTGGTCCAGGTTGCTCACCCCCTGGTTGACCTGGCTGATGCCGTCGCTCTGCTCGCTGGAGGCGGCGGTGATCTCGCCGATGATGTCCGTCACCCGCTGCACGCTGGAGACGATGTCGCTCATCGTCGAGCCCGCTTCCTGCACCAGGCGCGAGCCGGTTTCCACGCGCTCGACGCTGGCGCCGATCAGGGTCTTGATCTCGCGCGCGGCCTCGGCGCTGCGCTGGGCCAGCGAGCGGACCTCGCCCGCCACCACCGCGAAACCGCGGCCCTGCTCGCCGGCGCGGGCGGCTTCCACCGCCGCGTTCAGCGCCAGGATGTTGGTCTGGAAGGCGATGCCGTCGATCGTGCCGATGATGTCGCTGATGCGCTTGGAGCTGGCGTTGATCTCGTCCATCGTCGAGACCACCTGGCTCACCACCTCGCCGCCCTTGGCCGCCGCGCCCGAGGCGGAGGAGGCCAGCTGGTTGGCGGTGCGCGCCGAATCGGCGGTCTGCTTGACCGTGCCGGTCAGCTGCACCAGCGAGGAGGCGGCCTCCTGCAGGTTGGACGCGGTCTGCTCGGTGCGGCTGGACAGGTCCTGGTTGCCGGTGGCGATCTCCACCGAGGCGGTGCGGATCGAATCGGCCGCGGTGCGCAGCTGGCCGACCATCGCCTGCAGCGCTTCCTGCATGTGGTGCAGCGAGCGCATCAGCTTGGAGGCCTCGTCCACGCCCTCGACCGGCTTCATCTCGCGGGACAGGTCGCCCCCGGCGATGGCTTCGGCGAGCGCCTCGGCCTCGGCCAGCGGCGCGCAGATGGTCTGCATGTTCAGCAGCGTCAGCGGCACCACGACGATCGCGGCGAACACCAGCACCAGGCCGAAGGTCCAGAGCACGCCGCCCTGCGTCTTCTCGATGCCGGCGCGCATGTCCTCGGCCTGGGCCTGCATGCGCTTCTCGACTTCGTCGAGCTGCTTCTCGGCCTGCGCGACCTGCTCCTTGGCGGGACCGAGCAGCCGGTCCGCCACGGCGGCGTGGTCATAGGCGCCGGCCTCCAGCTGCGACACCACGTTGGCCGCCTTCTGCGCGTAGGTCTCCAGCGAGGCCTTGATCTGCATCAGCACGGCCTTGTCGTCTTCCGGGCTGAGCGCGGCGACGGCCTCGAGGTGCTCGGCCGCGGCCTTGCGCGACTTGTCCCAGGCCGCGTGGGCCTGCTTCACGGCCTCGGGCTTCTCGTAGTTGATGATCATGTCCTTCTCGTAGCGACGGATCTCTCCCATCGCGCCGTGAAGGGCGCCCACGCGCTGGCCGCGGGTCGCGGATTTCTCCAGGAACTCCTGGGTCTGGCCCCGCATCGACTGCATGCCGAACAGGCCCACACTGCCGACCACCATCAGCAGCGCCAGCACGATGCCGATCGCGCCGATCATGCGGGTCCGGATGCTGAATTGACGCATCAACGCGCTGAAATTCATGTCTACCTCTTATGCGTTGCGCACCGGCCGCCCGGCCGATGCCCACGTGACTTCAATGGCGCTCAATGACGTTCAATGGCGCGAGCGGCGCACCAGGCTGCCCACGTCCAGGATCAGCGCGACGCGGCCGTCGCCCATGATGGTGGCGCCGGAGACGTCGGTGACCTTGCGGTAGTTCGCCTCCAGGTTCTTGACCACGACCTGCTGCTGGCCGAGCAGCTCGTCCACCAGCAGCGCGACGCGGCCGCCCTCGGCCTCGACCACGACCATGATCGAGCTGACATGCTCGAAGTCGAAGCGCGGCACGTTGAAGACCTGTTCGAGCTCGACGACGGGCATGTACTCGTCGCGGACCTCGACCACGCGGCCGGAGCCGCCGACGGTCTTGATCGTGTCGGCCTGCACCTGGAAGGACTCGACCACCGAGGACAGCGGCAGGATGTAGACCTCTTCGCCCACGCCCACGCTCATGCCGTCCATGATGGCCAGCGTCAGCGGCAGCCGCACCGAGACCTTCATGCCGTAGCCCTCGGCGGAGTCGATCTCCACCGTGCCGCCCAGCGAGGTGATGTTCTTCTTCACCACGTCCATGCCGACGCCGCGGCCGGAAACGTCGGTGACCTGGTCCGCGGTCGAGAAGCCCGGCGCGAAGATCAGGCCCCAGACTTCCTGGTCGGTCATGGAGTCGGGCGCATCGATGCCTTTCTCGCGGGCCTTCCTGATCAGCTTCTCGCGGTTCAGGCCGCGGCCGTCGTCGCGGACCTCGATGACGATGGAGCCGCCCTGGTGGGAGGCGACCAGCGTGATCGTGCCCTGCTCGGGCTTGCCCTTGGCCAGGCGATCGGCCGGCGATTCGATGCCGTGGTCGCAGCTGTTGCGCACCAGGTGGGTCAGCGGGTCGGTGATCTTCTCGACCAGGCCCTTGTCCAGTTCGGTGGCTTCGCCCTGCGTGACCAGCTCGACCTTCTTGCCCAGCTTGGCCGCCAGGTCGCGCAGCATGCGCGGGAAGCGGTTGAACACCACCGACATCGGGATCATGCGGATCGACATGACCGATTCCTGGAGGTCGCGCGTGTTGCGCTCCAGGTCGGCCAGGCCGGAAGCCAGCTGCTGGTACAGGCCCGGATCCAGGTTGCGGCTGTTCTGCGCCAGCATGGCCTGGGTGATGACGAGCTCGCCCACCAGGTTGATCAGCTGGTCGACCTTCTCGACCGACACGCGCAGCGTGGACTGGTCCGGGCTGGCGCCGCCGCCGGCGCGCGGGGCGACGTCGGTGCGGGCCGGGGCCGCCGGCTTGGCGGCCGGGACCGGCACGCTGGCCTTGGCGGCCTCGGCCGCCTTCGCCTCGGCGGCGGTGGCCTCGGGCACGCCCGGGGCGTCGTCGAAGAAGCCGTAGCCGGGGTCCTCGTCCTTCTTGGTCTCCAGCGGCGCGCCGGGCGCGCCTTCATGGAAGCCGAAGCCCTCGGTCAGCGGCATCAGCTTGACCTGCTCGCGCGAGACGTGGAAGGTGAACAGGTCCAGCAGGTCGTTGTCGGTGCTGCTGGTCAGGACCTTGAACCGGCGCATGCCGTCGGCCGGGATGCCGCCGTCCAGCGGCTCGATCGTGCCCAGGTCGGTGATTTCCTTGAACAGCTCGACCAGGTTGTCCGCCTGCGCCGTGTTGCTCAGCGGGCCGACCAGCAGCTCGAGCTGGCGCACGGTGGACTTCAGCGGCGCGGGGGCCGCGGCCGCGGGCGCCGGGGCGGGCGCGGCGACCGGGGCCGGCGCGGCCGCGGGGGCGCGGGTGCCGTCCAGCGTGCCGCCTTCCACCAGCGTGCGGATGCTGCTGAGCAGGGCCGAGGTGTCCACCGCGTCGGCGCCCGAGCCCTGGTGACGGGCCAGCTGCGCCTTGAGCGCGTCGCCCGACTGCAGCAGCACGTCCACCATCGGCGAGGTCGGGGCCAGTTCATGACGACGCAGCTTGTCCAGCAGCGTCTCCATCTGATGCGTCAGCTCGGCCACGTCGTTGAAGCCGAACGTCGCCGCGCCGCCCTTGATCGAGTGGGCGCAGCGGAAGATGGCATTCATCTGCTCATCGTCCGGGTTCTCGATGTCCAGGTTGAGCAGCAGCTGCTCCATGTTGTCGAGGTTCTCGCCGGCCTCTTCGAAGAAGACCTGGTAGAACTGGCTCAGGTCGATGCCTGCGCCGAGATTTGCGCCTTCGGAGGTCATATCTCCCATGAATCTCTCCAGCTCGCCTTCAGCGGATCACCTTGCCGATCACCTCGATCAGCTTGGCCGGGTCGAAAGGCTTGACCAGCCAGCCCGTGGCGCCGGCGGCGCGGCCGGCCTGCTTCATCTGGTCGCTGGACTCGGTGGTCAGGATCAGGATCGGCGTGGTCTTGAACTTGGGGTTGTCGCGCAGCTTCTTGGTGAGGCTGATCCCGTCCATCCGGGGCATGTTCTGGTCGGTCAGCACCAGGTCGAAATCGCGTTGCGACGACTTCTCCCAGGCGTCCTGCCCGTCCACCGCCTCCACGACGTTGAAACCCGCATTCTTGAGGGTGAACGAGACCATCTGGCGCATGGAGGCCGAATCGTCTACGGCGAGGATCGAGGGCATTTTTGGTTCTCCGGATGACAAGCGGTTTTCGGGTGGACCTGAAGATTCTTGAGGGCCTTGACGGCGATCTGCCGACAGCGGCCGGTGTTTTCGTGACCTAACGGACGGAACGACGGAACATCGTCAGAACAACTCGATCGATCCCGCGTCCATCTCGTCCTGCGTGACGGGATTGGGACGCAGCGGGGCGGTCTCGACGACGGCCAGGCCGTCCTCGTCCTCCCCGAAGGTGTCGCGGGCCAACTGGTCCGAGCAATTGCGCAGCCGCTGGCTCGTGTGCGCGATCAGCTGCGTGGACATGTCCTGGAACTGCAGCGCGGTGATCGCACCGGCCAGATGCAGCATCAACTGCTGCAGCGCGTCCTGGTCTCGCGCGTCGGGCAGGCGCTCGCGCATCTGGTCGACCAGGCCCGACGCGCCGAAGAAATGCGTCGACAGGGCTTCGCAGGCATCGTCCAGCAGACGCTGCAGGCGCTCCAGGTCGTTGTTGACCGTCATCAAGTGGTCCTGCAGCTCGGCAGCGGCCAGCAGCGGCATCAGTCCGCTGCCTTCCGGCTCGACCGACGTCTCATCGATATGCATCTTGGCTCCACATAGGGCGTCCTGGTGCGTCGTCATGTCTGCCCAACTCAAACATGCGCCCGGACTTGTCGGCTGGCAAGAATCTTCGGCTTTTGCCACGCATCTGTCGACGGGACTAACCGTGCAAAGTAGTCCCATTAGCTTGGATCGACTGGACGCTGACAAATCTCGATAAGGGTAAACCCAAGACTCTACGGTTTCCAGATCAATAAAACCCAGGGGTCTCCTGCACAGATGAGGGATGCGCGACAAACTTGGCATACTCGCGCCCATGCCGACTCTCCCCCTGGCCGAGCGCTGTCTGCGCCTGCTGCATATCGAGGATTCCGACCTGGATCACCAACTGATCCTGGCCCAGCTGCAACGGGCTGGATTGCGTTTCGAAATCACGCGGCTGGACACGCTGCCCGATATCGAGGTCGCCCTCGACCGGACCTGGGATGCGGTGATTTCCGACTACAACCTGCCGGGGTTTTCGGGGCTCGTCGTCCTGGACATGATCAAGCAGCGGCAACTGGTGCTCCCGTTCGTGCTGGTGTCTGGCGAGATCGGCGAGGACACGGCCGTCGCGGCGATGCGCACCGGCGCGTCGGACTACCTGCTCAAGAACAACCTGGCGCGGCTGGCGCCGGCGCTGCTGCATGCGATCGAGTCCTGCGAGGCCCAGCTCGCCCGCCAGGAGGCCGACCGCGAACTGCTCAAGTCCAAGCAGCAGCTGCACGAGCTCGCGGGGCACCTGCAGACCAGCGTCGAGATGGAGCGGGCCGCGATCGCGCGCGAAATCCACGACGACGTCGGGGGCTCGCTGACGGCGCTCAAGTTCGACCTGGCGTGGATCGCGCGCCACAGCAAGGACGAGGACGTGCAGCAGCGGGTGCAGTCGGCGCTGGAGACGGTCACCAGCGCCATCGAATCGAGCCAGCGCATCATGCACAACCTGCGTCCCGCGATCCTGGAACAAGGATTGCTGGCAGCGGTGCAGTGGCTGGCGGCGCGCTTCGAGCGCCGCACCGGCATCGCAACCTCGGTGCGGCACGTGGGTGACCAGTTCCAGTTGCCGGCCGGCGTGCCGCTGGTGGCTTACCGCTGCGCGCAGGAGGCCTTGACCAACGTGTCCAAGCATGCCGGCGCGACCCGGGTCGAGGTGGAGTTGAGCATGGAGGGCGGCGTGCTGACGCTGGAGATCAAGGACAACGGCCACGGCATCGCGCCGGGCGACCTGAGCAAGGCCCGCAGCTTCGGCATCCGCGGCCTGCGCGAGCGCGCCGCGACCGTGGGCGGCTGGGTCGACCTGAGCAGCGGTCTGCATGGCACGGCGCTGATCCTGTCGGTGCCGCTGCGCGGCGTCATCGGCGACTTCGAGTTCGACGAGGACGGCGAGCCGCTCTCGGTCGGAGCCGGCCATGACCCCTCCTCGTGGGGCGCCCTATGATCAAAGTCATCCTCTGCGACGACCACGCGCTGATCCGCCGCGGCATCCGCGACACGCTCTCCGACGCGCCCGACATCGAGGTCGTCGGCGAGGCCGGCGACTACGGCGAGCTGCGCAGCCTGATGCGCAGCCTGCCGGTCGACAAGCAGTGCGATGTGCTGGTGCTGGACATCAACATGCCGGGTCGCAGCGGCCTGGACGTCCTGCACGTGCTCAAGGACGAGGGCACGACGACGCGGGTGCTGATCGTGTCGATGTATCCCGAGGACCAGTACGCGATCCGCGCACTGCGCGCCGGTGCCTTCGGCTACGTGAACAAGGGCGGCGACCCGCAGCTGCTGGTGCAGGCGGTGCGCACCGTGGCGCAGGGCCGCAAGTACGTGACGCCGGAGATCGCGCAGATGCTGGTCGAGAGCCTGACGGCGCCGGCGCCGGAGCAGGCCCACCAGAAGCTGTCGGACCGCGAGCTGCAGACGCTGGTGATGATTGCCTCCGGCAAGCGCCTGTCCGACATCGCCGAGGAGCTGATGCTCAGCCCCAAGACCGTCAGCGTGTATCGCGCCCGTGTCCTGGAGAAGCTGGCGCTATCCAACAATTCCGAGTTGACCGTCTACGCCATCCGCAACGGACTGGTCGAAAGCTGAGCAGTCCCGCATTGCTCGCTGTTCCAAAGGGGGAAGTCAGCGAGCCCAAAAGGTGGGCAGGCAGCGAGTGAGAGTGGGGCCGGAATGGGGCTTGGGGGTCCAGGAGGGATCCCCCATGCCCCGTGGAGAGCCCGCGCTTGGCGACCCGAAGTCCAAACCAACGCGCCCCGGTCGAAACCGCCCCCTCCCGTTCGTCGTCTTCAGGGGACATTCGCGCCTGCCAGCCGCCATTCATCGCAAGCGAGTCTTGACGAGGCGGGGGCGCCTCGGAGAATGCGCCCCGGATTGAACACAGGGGGCCGTCATCGATACCGCATTGTTGAAAGAGCTGCGCATCCAGGGCGATGAGCGCGAGGACCATGGCGGCGGGCCGCCGCGGTGGGTCTGGATCCTGGGGGGGGTGCTTGTGGTGCTGGCGCTGCTGGGCGCGGGCGGCTGGTGGTGGTGGACGCAGTCCCAGGTGCCGGAGGTGCAGACCGCGAACGCGCAGGCGCGCGGCGGCGCGGGCGGCAACGCGGTGCTCCAGGCTACCGGCTATGTGACCGCGCGGCGCGCGGCCACGGTCTCGACGCAGATCACCGGCACCTTGACCGAGGTGCTGTTCGAGGAGGGTGACAAGGTCCGCAAGGGCCAGGTGCTGGCCCGGCTCGAGGACCATGCGCTGCGGGCGGCGCTGGACATGGCGCGGGCCAACGTCAAGAGCGCCCAGGCCAACATCGAGGCGACGCGGGCGCAGCTGGCGCAGGCGCAGTCCGACCTCCGGCGCCAGGACGAGCTGGCCCTGAGCGGCATGACGACCCGGCAACTGGCCGAGCAGGCCCGCACGGCGGTGACCGCGACCGCGGCGCAGCTGGAGGCGCGGCGCCGCGAGGCCGACGCCGCCTCGGCGCAGGCGGCGCAGGCGCAGGTCAACTTCGACTACACGGTGGTCAAGGCGCCGTTCTCCGGCGTCATCACCGCCAAGGCGGCGCAGGTCGGCGAGATCGTCTCGCCGCTGTCCGCCGGCGGCGGCTTCACCCGCACCGGTGTGGGCACCATCGTCGACATGGACTCGCTGGAGGTGGACGTCGACGTCAACGAGGCCTACATCGGCCAGGTCAAGTCCGACATGCCCGCCGAGGCGGTGCTGGACGCCTATCCCGACTGGCGCATCCCCGCGCATGTGATCGCGGTGGTGCCGTCGGCCGACCGCGGCAAGGCGACCGTCAAGGTGCGGGTGGCGCTGGAGCAGAAGGACCAGCGTGTCGTGCCCGACATGGGCGTGCGGGTGTCCTTCCTCGCCGGCAAGGCGCAGGCGCAGGCCGCGCCGCCGCCGGGTGTGCTGGTGCCGCGGTCCGCGGTCGTGACGCGCGACGGCGCGGACGTGGTGTTCGTCGTCGTCGGCCAGAAGGCCGCGGCGCGCAAGGTCAAGCAGGGAACGCCGGTGGGCGATCAGGCGGTGGTGCTCGAGGGCCTGAAGGCCGGGGAGCCCCTGGTGCTGAATCCGCCGGAGCAGTTGCAGGACGGTGGCGCGATCAAGCTGACCGCCGCCAAGTGAACGAAGTGCATGAACCGTTGAAGCGAGGAGTCACCGTGAGCAACCTGATCGAGATCCGTGATCTGTCCAAGGTCTACACCCGCGGCAAGCAGAAGGTGGAGGTGCTGCACCACATCGACCTGGACGTCGCCCAGGGCGAGTTCCTGGCCTTGATGGGCCCGTCGGGCTCCGGCAAGACGACGCTGCTGAACCTGATCGGCGGGCTGGACCAGCCCAGCGGCGGCAGCATCGCCATCGGCGGCGAACGCATCGACCAGCTCAGTGCCGCGAAGCTGTCCAAGTGGCGCGCGGCCAAGGTCGGCTTCGTGTTCCAGTTCTACAACCTGATGCCGACGCTCTCGGCGCAGCGCAACGTCGAGCTGCCGCTGCTGCTGACCAAGCTGTCGGCCGCGGAGCGCAAGAAGCGCGCCGCGATCGCGCTGGCGCTGGTGGGCCTGTCGGACCGCGCCAGCCACAAGCCGACCGAGCTCTCGGGCGGTCAGCAGCAGCGCGTGTCGATCGCCCGGGCGATCGTGTCCGACCCGACGCTGCTGGTCTGCGACGAACCGACCGGTGACCTGGACCGCCAGTCCGCCGAGGACGTGCTGGCGCTGCTGCAGGCGCTCAACCGCGACCACGGCAAGACCATCGTGATGGTCACCCACGACCCGAAGGCCGCCGAGCGCGCGCGCCAGACGCTGCACCTGGACAAGGGCACGCTGGTCGAGCAGGTCGCCCACGCGGTGGCCTGAGCCCGCGCGGCACGGCAACGACAAGGGGTCGTCATGAAATACCTTCATCTCATCTGGGCGGCGCTGTTCCGGCGCAAGCTGCGGACGGTGCTGACGCTGGTGTCCATCATCACCGCGTTCCTGCTGTTCGGGCTGCTGGACGCGGTCCGCACCTCGTTCGACCAGGCCGGCCAGTCGGCCAATGGCGCGTCGCGGCTGCAGACCGGCTCGCGGCTGTCCTTCATCCAGACGCTGCCGATGGCGCTGACCCAGCGCATCCAGGCGGTGGACGGCGTCAAGATGGTGACCTACGCGAACTGGTTCGGCGGCGCCTACCAGGACCCGCACAACCAGGTCTTCAGTTTCGCGGTGGCGCCGAACTACCTGGACGCCTATCCGGAGATGGTCGTCACCGACCAGGCGAAGCAGGCCTTCGCCTCGACCCGCATCGGCGCGCTGGTCGGCGAGGGCCTGGCCAGGCGCTTCAACTGGAAGGTCGGGGACAAGATCCCGCTGCAGTCGACGATCTTTCCGGACCGCAGCGGCAGCAAGAACTGGCAGTTCGAGATCGTCGGCCTGATCCACGCGGCGGACAAGAAATCCGGCGGCTGGTACGACCAGATGTTCCTGCTGAACTGGAAGTACTTCGACGACACGACCCCCTACAACCAGGGCGCCGTCGGCTGGTACGTGACGCGGGTGAACGACGCCAACCAGGCGGACCGCGTGGCCAAGGCGATCGATGCGATCTCGGCCAACTCGGACCATGAGACGCGCACGCAGACCGAGCAGGCGGCGATGGCCTCGTGGATGAAGCAGGTCGCCGACATCGGGCTGATCGTCAGCTCCATCATGGGCGCGGTGTTCTTCACGCTGCTGCTGCTGTCGGGCAACACGATGATGCAGGCGGTGCGCGAGCGCACCAGCGAGATCGCGGTGCTCAAGACGATCGGCTTCTCGGGGCACAGCGTGCTGGCGATGGTGCTGGCGGAGTCCATCCTGCTGCTGGTCATCGGCGGCGTGATCGGACTGGGCCTGGCCAGCGTGCTGGGTCCGATCATCAGCGCGGGCAGCGGCGGGTCCCTGAACCTGCCGGCGGCCGGCTTGAACAGCTGGGCCATGGGTGTGGGCTTCATGGTGCTGTTCGGGGTGATCGTCGGCGCGCTGCCGGCGCTCAACGCGATGCGGCTGAACATCACCGACGCGCTGGCGGGGAGGGCCTGAACATGAAATTCCTGAAGAACCTGGGACTGGTGCTGCTGCTGGCGCTGGTGCTGGCCGCGTGGGTGATGCTGCCGTGGTTCGGCGCCCTGGCGCTGGCCGTGTTGCTGGCGCTGTGGATGCTGCTGACGCGGCGAGGCGCGCAGGCCCGGTCGGTGACCAGCGTCGGCGTCAGCACGCTGCCGCAGCGGCTGGGCTCGTCGGCGGTGATCGTCGTGGGCATCGCGGGCGTCGTCGGCGTGCTGGTGGCGCTGCTGGCGATGGCCGAGGGGTATGCCGAGACCTTGCGCAAGTCCGGCAGCGAGGACACGGCGATCGTGCTGCGCGGCGCGTCGGCGGCCGAGGTGGCGTCGGTGATGTCGCGCGAGGACATCACGCAGATCGCGCAGGCGCCGGGCGTGGCCAAGAGCGCCAAGGGCGAGCCGCTGGTGTCGGCCGAGACGGTGGTCGCGGCCAACCTGCCGGTCAAGGGCACCACCACCGACGAGGAAGGCAGCGTGCAGATGCGTGGCGTGGGTGATGAAGCCTTCGCGGTGCGGCCGCAGGTCAAGATCATCAGCGGGCGCAAGTTCCAGCCGGGGCTCAAGGAGTTGATCGTCGGCCAGGGCGCGGCGCGGCAGTTCGAGGGCCTGGAGCCCGGCAAGCAACTGCGGCTGGGCAGCCAGATGTGGACGGTGACCGGCGTGTTCGCGTCGGGCGACTCGATGGAATCGGAGCTGTGGGCCGACGCGCCGGTGGTGGCCGAGACCTATCGCCGCGGCGCGAGCCGCAATTCGGTGACGGTGAAGCTGACCGATGCGGCGGCGTTCAAGGACTTCAAGGCCGCGCTGGAGGCCAATCCGCAGCTCAAAGTGGACGCCACGACGACGCTGGCCTTCTTCGCCAAGCAGTCGGAGCAGATGACCAAGATCCTGCGCATCATCGGCATCGTGGTGGGCAGCATCATGGCGGTGGGGGCGGCGTTCGGCGCGCTGAACACCATGTTCGCGGCGGTCGCCACACGCGCCCGGGAGATCGCCACGCTGCGCGCGATCGGCTTCCCCGGCCTGCCGGTGGTGGTGGCGGTGATGCTGGAGACCATGCTGCTGGCGGCGCTGGGCGGATTGATCGGCGGCGGCATCGCCTACCTGCTGTTCAACGGCCACGCGGCGTCGACGATGGCGGCCGGGTCGGTGGGCAAGCTGAGCTTCGAGCTCCGGGTGTCGGGGCAACTGCTGTGGGAAGGCCTCAAGTGGGCCCTGGCCATCGGCTTCATCGGCGGTCTGTTCCCGGCGGTGCGGGCGGCCAGCGTGCCGGTGACGACGGCGCTGCGGGAGCTTTGATGATATGAAGAGCCGCGACCCTCAGGAGATGGTCGCGGCTCGTTTTGCTCAAGGGCGCGCAGCTGCACACGTCTGCGGAGCGGCGCGCTGTCGCCTCGCCGAGCCCTTCAAACGCAGCAGCTTGCGATGCAGGTCCCACGCAATGCTCAAGGCATCGGCGGCGCACTTCATGTCGACGCGCTGGTCAAGCACGTAGTCCGCCTTCTTGCGCAGACCGTGAAGCAGCGACAGCCTGAACGCCAGCTGCTTTCCGTGGGTCATGAGCCGCTCGCGGGTCAGGCGATGAGCCCGGCCGTCGCGAACCGTCACCTTCATCGCATCCCGCGCGACCAGGAAGACGCCGTAGTAGGCGCGCGAAATGGCCGAGCGCAGCCAGGCCTCTCGCTCGTCCTCGGCCAGTTCCTCGGCCAGGCAAAGGAACTCACTGGGATTGAATGCGGTCATCAGCCGGTCCTCCGAGGTTCCTGGCACCCTCGTCAAGGGGCCTGGCGGCATGGCGCCCCGTCCGGGGAAAGAGGGTGACCGGCCCCGCGACATGAGCCAGGTGCAGGGGAAATTGATCGTAGAAGGCGTCTTCCTCGGGGTGGTTCAACTGCTCGCGCTCGGAAAAGCCGTAGACGCTGAAGATGAGGATGCCTGCCGATTCGTCGTCGGGGCAGATTTGCGTGGTGATCTCGCGATCAGGGAAGCTGCTCACCAGATGGGCGCAGAAGGCATCGAGGTCTTCCTCGCTGATCTCGTCGTGACATCGCAGGAAATCCTTCCTCATCTGTTCATGCTGCTCGGAGCCGATCAGCGCTTCACCGTCGTCACCAACGCGTTGCGGAGGCGCGGTCGTCGAGCGATGGGTGGATGCCAGGGTGGCGTTGACCTGCTCGGTCTCGGCCTGGGTCATGGGTCGCATGGATGTTCTCCGTCGTCAGGTGAATCGGAATTCGCCGCAGCGCTGCGATGCATGTCGCGGCGATCGAGTTCCGTGATTGTTCAAACCTGACCCTCGTTCGGCCATGACCCAAACTGGTTGGCGAAGGGGGATAAAAAGACCAGGAAGAGAATCCCCGAAAGAGGGCTTCGGTGCGGCGGGGCGTCAGCGTCGAGCCAGGTCTCGATTCGCAGGCGTCAGTTGAACGCCGCCAGCATCCGCTCCAGCGCGACCATGAAGGGCTGATGCATCAGCGGCAGCGTCGCCACCAGCCCCACGAGCCCGATGCTGACCGTCAGCGGGAAGCCCACCGAGAACACGTTCAGTTGCGGCGCCACCCGCGAGATGATGCCCAGCACCAGGTTCACGAACATCAGCATCGTGATCAGCGGCAGCGCGATCCACAGGCCCATGCGGAAGATCTCCGCGCCCCACACCTGGGGCTGCGCCACGCGCAGGAAGCGGAAGGGTTCCTCGCCGACCGGGAAGGCCTGGAAGCTCTCCACCAGCGAGTTGATCAGCATCAGGTGTCCGTTGATCGCGACGAACAGGAAGGCGACCATCGAGCCCAGGAAGCGCGACGAGGACGTGCCCTGCGAGCCGGTCGACGGATCGAAGAAGCCGGCGAAGTTCAAGCCCATCTGCAGGCCGATCAGTTCGCCGGCGAATTCCAGCGCGGCGAACACCACCCGCACCGCGAAGCCCATCGCCAGGCCGATCAGCAACTGTTGCGCGACCGCCGTCAGCAGCTGCGGCAGGGAGTCCAGCGGGATCACCGGCATGGCCGGCAGCGACGGCTGCGCCGCCACCGCGATGAACAGCGCCAGGCCGATGCGCACCCGCGTCGGCACCTGGCGCTGGCTGAACACCGGCATGCCGGCGAACAGCGCCAGCGTGCGGATGAACGGCCACAGGATCGGATTGATCCAGGCCAGCAGCTGCGCTTCGCTGAAGGAGATCATCGGAGCGGCCGGAGGGACGGCGGGCAGGGCGGCGGGCTCAGCCCAGCGCCTGCGGAATGCTCTGCAGCGTGCGCTGGATGTATTCGACCAGCGTCGTGATCATCCAGGGCCCGGCGATGGCCAGCACCAGCACGGCGGCGACGATCTTGGGCACGAAGGACAGCGTCGATTCGTTGATCTGCGTCGCCGCCTGGAACACCGACACCAGCACGCCGACGGCCAGCACCGTCAGCAGGATGGGCGCCGCCACCATCAGCAGCACGTACAGGCCCTGCTGGCCGATCGTGAAGACCTGTTGAGCATCCATGGACTTCTCCTTGCGGACCGCGCCGCTACTGCGCGAACGAGGCCGCCAGCGACCCCAGCAGCAGGTTCCAGCCGTCCGCCAGCACGAACAGCATCAGCTTGAAGGGCAGCGACACCAGCACCGGCGACAGCATCATCATCCCCAGGCTCATCAGCACGCTGGAGACGATCATGTCGATCACCAGGAAGGGGATGAAGATCAGGAACGCGATCTGGAACGCCGATTTCAGCTCGCTGGTCACGAAGGCCGGCACCAGCACGCGGAAGGGCACGTTCTCGGGCGCGACGTTGGGCTCGAGCTTGGCGAGCCGGGCGAACAGCGCGACGTCGGACTGGCGCGTCTGCTTCAGCATGAAGGAGCGCATCGGCACTTGCGCGCGGTCCAGCGCGACGTCGAAGCCGATCTGGCCGCTCTGGTAGGGCTGCCAGGCCTCGGCGTAGACGCGGTCCAGCGTCGGGCTCATCACGAAGAAGGTCAGGAACAGCGACAGCCCCACGATCACCTGGTTGGGTGGCGCCGCCTGCGTGCCCAGCGCCTGGCGCAGCAGCGACAGCACGATCACGATCCGGGTGAAGCCGGTCATCATCAGCAGCACTGCCGGCAGGAAGCCCAACGCGGTGAAGAACAGCAGCGTCTGGATCGGCACCGAGTAGCTGTTGCCGCCGGCGCCCTGGCCGATGATCAGCGGCACGCTGGCCGGCGCGCCGCCGCCCTGCTGGGCCCAGGCGGCGGCACCCAGGCCGCCGAGCGCGGCGAGCACCGCCAGCGCGCGCAGCGGGCGCCGTGGCGGGGAAGGGAGGTGGGGGACCGTCATGCGCCGTGCCCGATCAGGTCGAGGTGGGAGAGCCGGGGCCATCGGCGTGCCTGCCGCCGAGGTTGCGCTTGAGCAGCGAGGAGAACGAGGGCTGCGCGGACTGCAGCGCCGCGCCGGCATCGGCCTGCGGCGGCATCACGTGCAGGGTGCGGATCTGCTGGCCGGTGATGCCCAGCACCAGCCATTGGCGGTCTTCGTCCTGGCCCACCTCGACGATCACGATGCGCTGGCTCGGCGCGATCACGAGCTGCGCGACGGTGCGCAACTGCCCGCCCAGCGCCGCGCCGCCCAGCGGCGTGCGTTTCAGCAGCCACAGCACGACGGGGATCAAGGCCAAAATGGCCAGGAACCAAAGGAGTGGGACGAGGCTGTTGTTCATGGCCGGCGACTATAGCCGCCGAAGGGTCTCAGGCCTTGCTGAGGCGGCGCATGCGTTCGGAAGGGGTCACGATGTCGGTCAAGCGGATGCCGAACTTGTCGTTGACCACCACGACCTCGCCTTGCGCGATCAGGTAGCCGTTGACCAGCACGTCCATCGGCTCGCCGGCCAGCGCGTCCAGCTCGACCACCGAGCCCTGCGCCAGCTGCAGGATGTTCTTGATCGGGATGCGCGTGCGGCCCAGCTCCACCGTCAACTGGACCGGGATGTCCAGGATCATGTTGATGTCGCTGCCCGGCAGGTTGCCCGGCGTCGGCGCGAAGTTGGTGAAGGCCGCCGGCGCGACCTGCTCGGCCACCGGCTGCACTTCGGCCGCGACCTCGCTGCCGCCGCCTCCGCCAGCCTCCGCCAGCGCCGCCGCCCATTCGGCGGCCATTGCGTCCTGTTCGTCCATCGGGGTGTTGTCAGCCATTGCGGGCTCCCAGCCAGCCGGCATCCGGGCCGGTCAGCATCTTTTCAATCTTGATCGAATACTTGCCGTTCGAAGTGCCGTAATGGCAGTCGAACACCGGCACGCCGTCCACCTTGGCCTGAATGATCTGCTCCAGGTCCAGCTCGATGAAGTCGCCCGGCTTGAAGGCCAGCAGCTGTTCCACCGTCGCGGGCGCCTTGGCCAGCTCCGCCACCAGCTCGACCTCGGCCGACTGGATCTGGTGCTTGAGCAGGTTGACCCAGCGCCGGTCGGGTTCGCTCGAGTCGCCCTGCGTGGTGCTGTACAGCACGTCGCGGATCGGCTCCAGCGTCGAGTAGGGAATGCAGAAATACACCGTGCCGCTGGTCTCGCCGATCTCCAGCGTGAACGAGGTCGAGACGACGATCTCGCTGGGCGTGGCGATGTTGGCGAACTGCGGCTGCATCTCCGAGCGCTGGTACTCGAGCTCCAGCGGATAGATGCCTTTCCAGGCCTTGAGGTACTCCTGGATGATCACTTCGACCAGGCGCAGGATGACCCGCTGCTCGGTGGCGGAGAAATCGCGGCCCTCGATGCGGGTGTGGAACTTGCCGATGCCGCCGAACAGCGAGTCGATCACCGCGAACACCAGCGTCGGGTCGCAGACGATCAGCCCGCTGCCGCGCAGCGGCTTGACCGACACGATGTTGAAGTTGGTCGGCACCACGATCTCGCGCAGGAAGGCGCTGTACTTCTGCACCTTGATGCCGCCGATGGCGACTTCCGGGCTCTTGCGGATGAAGTTGAACAGCCCGATGCGGATGTTGCGCGCGAAACGCTCGTTGATGATCTCCATCGTGGGCATGCGCCCACGGACGATCCGTTCCTGGCTGGCGAGGTTGTACTCGCGGATGCCGCCGGTCTGGACCTCCTCGGCCTCGAGCTTCTGGCTCTCGCCGGTGATGCCCTGGAGCAGGGCATCGACTTCGTCTTGCGACAGGATTTGCTGATTCATCGCCTGATCCCTTCGGGAGGTCCGCTCACTGCACGATGAAGGTGGAGAAGAGCACCTGCGTCACCGGGCTCTCGACCGGGCGCTTCTTTTTCTTCTTTTTCTTCGGCGCGGCGTCTTCGTCCTCTTCCTCGTCGTCGAGCTCGATGCCCATCGGACGCACCGACTCGCGGCGGATCTCGCGGGCCAGCTTCTCCTTGCCTTCGCCGCTGAGCAGCTCGGCCGAGGTCTTGTGCGACAGCACGATCAGCACGTTGTTACGGATCGCCGGCATGTAGGCCTTGAGCTGGTCGGCGAACTTGGGATCGGCCACCTCCAGCGTGATGCCGATCTGCGCGAAGCGGTCGACTTCCTTGTCGGCCAGGTTCACGGTGAACGGATCCAGCGGAACGAAGGTCGGCGGCGTGCCGGGCTTGGCGTGGGCGGTGGCCGCGGGCTTTTCCTCGGCGGCGCCTTCCTCGTCCTCGGCATGGGACTTCTTCTTCATCATCAGCAACGCGGCGACGCCCACCAGCACCACCACCAGGACGATGGCGATGATGATGATCAGCTTCTTCTTGCCGCCACCCTTGACGGCGGCGTCGTTGCCTGCGGCGGCTGTGGCCATGGGCGCTCCGATGATGAAAAAAATGGATCTGGCGGGGAACCGGACCTGACGATCCGGCAATGGCTCCCATTGTGAAGCGCCGCCCCCGCGCTCAACGCGCGAAAAGGCGGCGGATTCCGGTCAGACTCGCGGACCGTCAGGCGTACAGGTCGACCAGCCCGCGCGGCGCGGTGCGCCGTTCGCCGTGACCGGTGGCCGCGACGGCACCGTCGTCGTCACCGCGGCCGCCGCGGCGACCGTTGCCGTTCGACGCGCCATCCGGGCGGCCGTCACCGCGATTCTGGCCGCCTTGGGAGGAGGTCTGGGCGAACACCCCGCCACCGCTCAGGGTCAGCCCCTGGGCCTGCAGGGCGGCCGCCAGGTCGGGCAGGCTGCGTTCCAGGACTTCCCGGGTGGCCGCCTGCTGCGCATGGAAATTCACCTGCGCCTGCTGGCCGTCCAGCTGGATGTTGATCGACACCGGGCCCATCTCGACCGGGTTCAGCTGGAGCTGGGCCTCATGGATGCCGTCCTGGATCAGCAGGCTGACGCTGGCCGAAAGCTCGGGCGCGAAGTCGGGGCTGTCCATCGGCTGGCTCAGCGGCACGCTGGGCGCCGGGGCCGGCGCGGCGCTGTCGGCACCGGTGGTGCCGGCGGCCGGGGCGGCCTGCTGCGCCGCGGCGAGCAGCGCTTCGAAGCTCGGCGTCGGGCCCTTGGCGGCGCCGTCGGCCATGGCGATCTCGTGCGCGCCGCCGGCGGCAGCCTGCAGGGTGTCGGTCCGGGTCGACGCGTCCGCGCCGTCCGCGGCGCCCGACTGGCGGGCCGTGGCCTGGCTCAGCTCGCGCTGGAGCTGCTGGCGCTCGCGCATCGCGTCGCCGGTGGTGAGCGGCTTGCCGTGGGCGTGGGCGCCGGGCAGGGCATCGCTGCCGGCTTCGTCGCCGGAGGCGCCGCCGCGTGCCGGCTTGGGCTCGGCCGGGGCTTCGCCGCGCAGCATCGCCAGGATCTGCTCGGCGGAGGTGGCTCCGCTGTCCTTGGCTTCCTTGGTGGCCTTGCGGTCCTGGCCTTCGGCCTCCTGGCCGGCCACGCGCTCCGAGCCCGGGGCGTCGGAGGCGGCGGTTGCCATGGCGTCCGGCGCATCGCTGGCATCGGCCGCATCGGCCTGATCCGCGGCGGCGGCCGTGTCGGCACGGTTCGCCGCGCTCGCACGGGCCGGCGCCTTCGCGTCCTCGGCCTTGTTGGCGCTCTGGCGGGCCGCCGCATTGCGGGCGGCCAGCTTGTTCTCTTCCTTCGCGGCGGTGTTCTCCGGCGACCGGGCGGACGGGGTGGCCGGCTTGGGCGCGGGCGCCGATTCCTGGCGCTGGGCCTGCTGGCGGGCGTCGAGCTGCTGGGCTTCCAACTGGCGGGCCTGCTGCTGCGACTGGGCCTGCTGGGTCGCCAGCTGTTGCGATTGCAACTGCGCCATCGTCGAGCGAGCCGACTGCGCCGACTGCTGCTGCAGCTGCTGGTTGCTCTGGTTCAGCAGGCGTGAGAAGTCGGCCGAGCCGCCATCCTTGCGGCCGGCGGGGGCGGACGGCATCGCGCCGAGGCCGCCCGGCAACGCGGGGGTGTTCTGGATCTGCGTCATGACGGGAAAAAAGGTTCCGGCGACCGGATCGCGCTCAGGCGACCAGGCGCGACATCGGGTGGCCGCCGCGCGAAGCCGCGCGGGCGGCCTGCTCGTCGGTGGCGCGTTGTTCCTGGCGCATCTGGGTGCGCAGCGTCTCGGCGCGACGGCGCTCGATCAGCTTGCGGACCGAGGCGACGCGCAGTTCGCGCTCGCGCAGCAGGTCGCGGGCGGCGCTCAGGCGCTGGTCGGCGTAGTCGGCGATGCCGCTCTGCTGGCCGATCGCCTGGTCCAGCCGTTGGCCGAAGTTCTGGTAGCAGCCCAGCAGCTGGACCGTGGTCCGCTGCGCGAATTCCTGCGACCAGCGGCTGCGGTAGTCCGTGCGGTATTGCGCCAGTTGGTCATGCTGGTTGCGGGCGGCGTTGGCACGCGCCTGCGCTTCCTGCAGATGACGCAACGCTTCATCGCGCTCGGCCTCGGCGCGTTCGAGGAGAACGGTCAGGGCCTGCAAGTTGGAACTACTCATGTCGATGACCTCGCTTCACGGATGTCGGCAGCTATCACGCAAAGTTGAGTGTGGCGGTCAACTGGTTGAGGCAATCGTTCAAAGAAGCGGGGGAATGCATGTCTTGTTGGAGCAATCGGTCCATGTCGCCATGCAGGCGCACCGCCAGGTCGAGTTCGGGATCGTGCCCCGGCTGGTAGGCGCCGAGCTGGATCAAGTCGCGCGCCTTGTTGTATTTCGCGAGCAATTGCCGGAATCGGCGCGCCAGTTCGACATGCCGCTTGTCGGCGACGCTGGTCATGACGCGCGAGATCGAGCGCTCGACGTCGATCGCGGGGTAGTGCCCGCTCTCGGCCAGTTCGCGGCTCAGCACGATGTGGCCGTCCAGGATGCCTCGGGCGGCGTCGGCGATCGGGTCCTGCTGGTCGTCGCCCTCGGACAGCACGGTGTAGAACGCGGTGATCGATCCCTCGCCCGCCAGGCCGTTGCCGCTGCGTTCGACCAGTTGCGGCAATTTGGCGAAACAAGACGGCGGATAGCCCTTGGTTGCCGGCGGTTCGCCGATGGCGAGCGCGATTTCCCGCTGCGCCATCGCATAGCGGGTCAGCGAGTCCATCAGCAGCAGTACATGCTGGCCGCGGTCGCGGAAATGCTCGGCGACGGCGGTCGCGTAGGTCGCGCCCTGCATGCGCAGCAGCGGCGGCGCATCGGCCGGCGCGGCGACGACCACGCTGCGGCGCAGGCCTTCCTCGCCCAGGATGTCCTCGATGAATTCCTTCACTTCGCGGCCGCGCTCGCCGATCAGGCCGACGACGATGACGTCCGCCTGCGTGTAGCGGGCCATCATGCCCAGCAGCACCGACTTGCCGACGCCGGTGCCGGCGAACAGGCCCAGGCGCTGGCCGCGGCCCACGGTCAGCAGCGAGTTGATCGCGCGCACGCCGGTGTCCAGCGGGCGGCGGACCGGGTCGCGGTCCATCGCGTTGATGGGGCGGCGCACCATCGGTTCGTCGCGCACGTCCACCAGCGGGCCGCCGCGGTCCAGCGGATGGCCCTGCGGGTCGACGACGCGACCCAGCAGGCCGTCGCCCATGGGCAGGTGCAGGCCGCGGTCCTCGTCGCGGCGCCAGGGATGGCGTTCCTCGCCGAGCACCGGCCCGTGCAGCGCGGCGGGTCGCGGCAGCACCATCGCGCCGCTGGCCAGGCCCTGGATCTCGTCGGTCGGCATCAGGTAGGCGCGGTCGCCGGAGAAACCGACCACCTCGGCCGTGACCGGGCGCTGGCCGCGGCGCGGCGCGGCGGCGGTGGAGGGCATGTGGATCTCGCACACCGAGCCCACGGGCACCTTCACGCCGGTGGCCTCCAGCACCAGGCCGGCCACGCGCACCAGCTTGCCCTGCGGCTCCAGCGCCGGCGCGTTGCCGGCGAAGGCCTGCAGGTCGTCGAAATACTGGGCCCAGCGGTCGGTGCGGTTGCTCATGGCTCGCGGTCCCCGCTGTTCTGGTAGCCGTGCGGCAGGCCGCCGTACTGGCTGGGGGTCGGATCGTTGCGGAAGTCCAGGCGCGCTTCCTGGGCCACCTCGGCGGCGCTGCGGCGGTCCTCCCAGACGGAGGCCTGGCCCAGCGCGCCGACGGCGGACTGCCAGCGCGCCGGCAGCGAGGCGTCGACGCTGCAGATGTCGGCGTCGACCTTGACGCCGCCCCGGGCGATGGACGGGTCGGGAATGACCTGCGCCTCGCGGGCGCGCAGCTCCTGGCCGGCGCCGTCCAGCACCAGCGGCAGGTCGTCCGGATGCACGCGCACGCGGACGTGGCGGGCGTTGATCAGCAGCGCCTCGACGGCGTCGTGCGCCACCCTGGAGACCAGCTCCGGCGCGGTCGACAGCTCGTTGCGCACGACCTGGCGGGCGAGCTCGACGGCGGTGCGGGCCAGCGCCTCGGCCATGCCCTGCTCGATCGCGCTCAGGTCCTGGTCGAAGCTGGCGACCAGCTGCCCGACCTGCGCGCTGATCTGCTTGGCGAAGCTCTGCTTGAACGCGTCCAGCGCCGCCATGCCGTCGCGGTAGCCGTCCTGGTAGCCGGCCTGGCGGGCCTGCTGCATCAGTTCGTCGATGCTCGGACCGGGGGGCGGCGGCGGGGGCGGGGGCTCGACCGGCGCGGGCGCGCTGACGGAGGGCTTGCGCGGCGGCGCGGCCCCGTCCAGCGTGCCTGGGTTCCAGGCGGCGAAGCCGGACAGCTCCTCGCGCGGAATGATGCGGCTGTAGGTGTTGCCACGCGGCGCGTCGCCCTCGGGGCGGGGCGGCGGCGGGACCTGGCGGGGCGGGCGGGTGACCATCGGTTCGGGTGTCGGTCGCTATCGAGGGCGTCGAGGGGGCGTCGGGTTTACAGGAACTGGTCGTCGCCGCCGCCGGCCAGCACGATCTGGCCTTCGTCGACGAGGCGGCGCACCACCTTGAGGATTTCCTTCTGCTCGGCCTCGACCTCGGACAGGCGCACCGGGCCGCGCGATTCCAGGTCCTCGCGCAGCGTCTCGGCGGCGCGGGTGGACATGTTGCGGAAGATCTTCTCGCGCAGCTCCGGGCCGGCGCCCTTGAGCGCGACGATGAGCGACTCGGACTGCACTTCCTTGAGCACCGCCTGGATGCCGCGGTCGTCGATCTTCTCCACGTCCTCGAACGTGAACATGTTGTCCATGATCTTCTGGGCGAGGTCGGAGTCGGCTTCGCGGATGTAGTCCAGCACCGACGCCTCGACGCTGGTGCCCATCATGTTGATGATCTCGGCCGCGGTCTTGACGCCGCCCAGGTTGGACTTCTTCATGCGTTCGCCGCCGGCCAGGATCTGGCCCATGACCTCGTTGAGGTCCTTGAGCGCCATCGGCTGGATGCCGTCCAGCGTGGCGATGCGGATCAGCACCTCGTTGCGCTGGCGTTCGGTGAAGACGCGCAGCACCGAGCTGCTCTGGTCGAAGTCCAGGTGCGACAGGATGGCCGCGACGATCTGCGGGTGTTCATTGCGCAGCAGTTCGGCGACCGAGCCCGGGTCCATCCACTTCAGCGACTCGATCGAGGACACGTCCGAGCCCTGCAGGATGCGGTCCAGCAGCAGGTTGGCCTTGTCGTCGCCCAGCGCCTTGCGCAGCACGGAGCGCACGTACTCGTCGGTGTCGCTGACCAGGGTGCTCTGCGACTCGGCGACGAGGTCGAACTTGTCCAGCACCTTCTCGACACGGTCGCGCGGCACGACCTTCATCTTGGCGATGGTCTCGCCCAGCTTCTGCACTTCCTTCGGCGACAGGTGCTTGAAGACCTCGGAGGCCTCTTCCTCGCCGAGGGACATGAGCAGGATGGCCGCGTCTTCGACGCCTTTGTCGTCCATGGTGATGTCTCGCTATCGATCCTGAGGCGGGGTTCCCGGCAGCGCCGCTCAGCGGCGGCCGCCGGCCGGGGAGGTTTCCAGCTCTTCGCCGTTGACCCAGGCGCGCATGATGTTGGCCACCGCGACCGGGTTCTCCTTGGCCAGCAGGCGGGCCCGCTCCAGCTTGTCGTTGGAGATCGGCGCCTCCAGGGCCGGCAGGCCGCCGGGACCGCCCAGCGCCAGCTGCTCGTTCTCGACCACGCTCAGGCCGTTGTTCCCGGCAGTGTCGTCCTTCTGTTCGGCCGGCGGCGGGAAAGCCGCCTTGAGAGCAGGGCGAACCAGCCCGAACACGGCGATCAGCGCGATCAGCACCAGGGCGGCCGGCACGGTGGCATCGCGGGCGATGTCACGCAGCCAGGGCTGCTGCCACAGCGGCACGTCGGCGGGCTCGACCTTGTCCGACACGAACGGGGTGCTGATCACCTTGACCGAATCGCCGCGCTCCTGCGAGAAGCCCAGCGCCTCCTTGACCAGCGAATCCAGCTTCTGGATCTCGGTCTCGGACAGCGGCTGGCTGGAGGTCTTGCCATTCTTGTCGGTGACCGTCTTCTGGTTGACGACGACGGCCGCGTTCAGCCGGCGGACCTGGCCGATCGCGTTGCGGGTGACGCGCACGGTGCGGTCCAGCTCGAACTGCGTGTCGTTGTTGCGGCGCATGTTCTGCGTGCCGCCGGATTGACCGGCCGGCTGCAGCGGCTGGGCCTGGCCGTTGATCGGCGCGGCGGCCTGCGGGGGCACCTGGTTGGTGGTGGCGCCCGGCACGCCGGTGGGCACGCCGGCGGTGCCGCCGGACTGCTCTTCCGAGGTCAGGCGGCGCACCGCGCTCTGGGTGTTGGGGCCCTGGTTGGGGCGGTATTCCTCGGCGGTGGACTCGACCTGGTTGAAGTCGACGTCGGCGGTGACCGTCGAGCGCAGGTTGTCGCGGCCGACCACCGGCTCCAGCAGCTCGGCGATCCGCTTGTTCAGGTTGGCTTCGACCTGCTGCTTGTACTGCAGCTGCTGGCTGTCCAGGCCGGTGGCGTTGCCGTCGGGGTTCTGGGAGAGCAGGGCGCCGGTGCTGTCGAGCACGCTGACGGCCTTGGGGTTCAGTTCCGGCACCGACGAGGACACCAGGTGGACGATGCCGGCGATCTGGGCGCGGTCCAGCGTGCGGCCGCCGCGCAGCGTCAGCATCACCGAGGCGCTGGGCTTCTGCTGCTCGCGGAAGAAGCCGTTCTGCTGCGGCATGGCCAGGTGGACGCGCGCGTCGGCGACGTCGGCCATCGCGGTGATGGTGCGGGTGAGTTCGCCCTCGAGGGCGCGCTGGAAGTTCAGGCGTTCGTTGAACGCGGTCTGGCCGATGGACTGCTTGTCCATCAGTTCGAAGCCGACGATGCCGCCCTTGGGCAGGCCGGCCGAGGCCAGCTTCATGCGCAGGTCGTAGACCTGGTTGGCGGGGACCATGATGGTGCCGCCCGGCTCGTTGCGGTAGGGCACATTCATCTGCGCGAGCTGCGCGATGACGGCGCCGCCGTCCTTGTCGGAGAGGCCCGAGAACAGCGGGCGGAAATCCGGCTTGGCCGTCATCATCGACATCGCCACGATCACCGCGAGCAGCGCGGCGACGCCGCCGCCCAGCATCAGCTTGCTCTTGGTGGGCATCGCGGCCAGGCGCTGGGGCAGGCCCGCCGGTTTGGCGGTCTGCTGCACCTCGGGGAGTCCGGCGGCGGGGCTGCTCAGGGCGTTGTCCATGGGGGTGTACGGCTGGGGTCGAACGATCGGCGGGGTGCGCCCAGGCGGACGCCTCGGCACAGGTCAGGATTATTTCGATCGGGGCCCTCAAGAATGTTGGGAACAGGCCGAAGAAGCCCCCCCAGTTCGGAGCTATGGCCGGCGGCGGCATCCGTACGATGCATGCCGTGGACCTGAAACTCAAACCCTTCGACTTCGCCAGCGCGGTGGCCCGTGCCGGATTGACCCCCCAGGGTCAGCCGGTGGCCAAGGCCGCGCCCGGCGGCACCAGCTTCGCGGACGCGATGAGCTCGGCGCTGAAGTCGGTCAGCACGCAGCAGAACGAGGCGTCGCGGCTGCAGCGGGAGGTCCAGCTGGACAACCCGACGGTGAGCCTGGAGGAGACCATGGTCGCCATGCAGAAGGCCCAGATCGGCTTCCAGGCGACGCTGCAGGTTCGCAACCGGCTGGTGTCGGCCTACTCGGAAATCATGAACATGCAGGTCTGAGGACGCCGCGACGGCGCGCATCGGCGCCGATCGGACGTGAAAAAGCCGCCCTTGGGCGGCTTTTGTCATTGGCGGACCGGACCGGCTGTCCGGACTCGCCGGTGCACCGACGCGGGTCGGCAGTGGGTCGGATCGACCGCTTCAGCTGCTGCGGCGCATCAGCCGTTCCCGTTTCTGCGCTTGGTCAATGAAGACCTGCAGCGCGCGGGCGGCGGTCGGGGCCAGCGAGACGAAGGCGCAGCCGGCCTGGTGCGGAGCGCCTTGTTCGCCCTGCGTCAGATGCTGCACCCGCAGCAACGTCGCGAAGCTGACCTCGCGCTCGAGCTCCAAGGTACCGGTGATCTCCTGGCCCGCCTGCGGCACTGGCACCACGTGGGTCGGCCAGTGCAGCGCGACGCCGCCGGCGCTCACGTTGACCACGCGGATCCGGGGCAGGTCGGCGTCGGCCAGCTTCAGCGCCGGATACAGCTGCCCGGCCGAGGCCACCCGGTAGGCCTGGCGCCGCTGGAAGCGGTACAGCCGCAGCGGGACCGGCGCGCGCAGCACCTCGGCGCCATCGCCGCGGATCGCCACCAGCCCGGAGAGGTCGAACTGCAGCTTGATCCGGTCCAGGTAGGCGGTGGCCACCAGCTCGTCGCTCGCCAGCACCGGCGCCAGCGTGTCGCCGGCCTGCGGCGCTTCCATGGTCAGCATGCCGCGCGGCGTATCGAGGGCGCGCAGCACCGTGTGGATCGCCTCGCCCGCCGGAGTGGACAGCTGCAGGCGCGCCTGCGACTGCAGCAGCTCGCGCAGCCAGTTCATGATCTCGCCGGGCGCGTCCAGCCGGTAATCGGCGTCCGCGGCATCGGCGGGAGGGGCGGGGACTTTCAGGTCGCTCAAGGCCAGCATCCGGCTGCAATCGTTCGGAAAAATTCTCCCGCATCCCCCAAGGCAAACGCCGCGCCGCCCCCATCCGTTCGAGGGGCCGGTCGCGGCGCTGGCGGACGATCCGGGGCCGGTCGCGTGACCGAAGTCTCGAATCGCCGGGGCGGTCGATCGCGGGGAGGCCGTCGGACCGGTCGTCGCAGCGATCGTCGGGCCGGTCAGTGCACCGTCTTGGATTTGCCCTTCATCAGCTGGTCCAGGTCCTCCAGCCAGGGTTCGGCCAGGTGGCGGATCTCGGCGTCGTTGACCAGGATGCGCTGCATGATGCGGGTCTTGAGCTGCGCCTCGTCCGGGCCCAGCTGCTGGCTGCCGGCGGCGTGCTTGAGCTGCGAGATCAGCAGCACGCAGGCGCCTTCGAGCTTGACCACCTCGTCCCAGTTGCCCGAGCGGGCGGCGCTCAGCATGTCGGCGCTGGCTTGCTCGATGGCTTCGTAGTAGCTCAACAGTTGGGTGCTCATGAGGCGGTCCGGAGTGGTCGGGGCGGCGTGGGCGGCGGGGGCTTGGGGCTTGGCGGTGTACTTGGACATGGAACTTCTCAAGTCGTCAGGCTGGAGGGGAGCGGGGCCGGTTCAGGCCGCGACGCGTTGTTCGGCAGCGGCCGGGGCGATGCTGGCCCAGGCTTCGCGGATCGGTTGCAGCAGCTTCACGCATTCCTCGACGGCGACGTCGTCGCTGCGCAGGTTGGCGTGGGTCAGCCGCATGCAGATGTAGGCATACAGGTCGCGCAGGTCCATGGCCAGCTCGCCCGACTCCAGGTTCAGGGCCGCCTTCAGGCCCTCGTCCAGGATGCGGACCGCGCGGCTCAGGCTGCGGTTCTTGGCGTCGACATTGCCGGTGCGGATCGCGCCGATGGCTTGCGTCATCGAATCGAAGGCGCCGTCCAGCAGCAGGGTCACCAGGCGGTGCGGCGAGGCCGTCATCACGTCCGTTTCCACGCCGACGCGGTTGTACATGCTGCTGGCGCGTTGACCGTGGGAAGCGAAGGGGGAGGAGTTGCCGTACATGATGTGCTGCTGGGGTGTGCTGGTGTGCTTGAATCAGTTTTCGGCCCCCGCTGGCCCAACTTGAGCCTCCCCCGTGTCGAATTTGTCTCGAAATTCTGCGCGACTGGAGAAAAGCAAAAGCCTCCGTGAGGAGGCTTGTCGGCGGTCTTTTCGAAGCGCCGGAGAAGGGCGGTGGCGACGGTCCAGTTCCGAGGGCGATCCGCACCCCCTGCACCGGTCCCGCCGCGCCCGCGGCCTCAGCTGCTGCCCAGCATGCTGGTGATCTTGTTGACGTAGCTCTGCATGTCGTTGAGCTTGGCCATCTGCGTGTCCAGCGCCGTGTACTGGGCGCGCACCCGCTTCTCGTAGGCGGCGGCGCGGTCGTTGAGCTCGTCCACGCGCTTGTTGTTGGCGGTCACGCGCGACTGCAGCCCGGTGGTGCGCGTCGTGATCGAGCCGTCGAAGCCGGTGACCTGGTCGGCGAAGGCGCGCCAGCGGGTGGCGATGCCGTTGTTGTTCGGGTTGGCGGTGTCCACGCCCATGAACAGGTTCTTCAAGTCGCTCATGCTGCCCAGCGCGCTGGTCAGCTTGGTGTCGTTGACCTTGATGGTGCCGTCGGCGCCGATGTCCAGGCCCAGGTCCGACAAGCGGCCGAACTTGCCGCCCAGCGTGCTGCCCGCGGCGGTGATGTTGCGCAGCTGGCTCTGCAGGCCCACCGCGGTGCTGTCGCCCTGCAGCGCGCCGGCGGTCTTGTTGGCGTCGTCGTACTTGGTGTCGTTGCGCATCAGCGTCATCAGGCTGTTGTACGACGTGACGAAGTCGTTGATCGCCTTCTTGACGCTGTCCTTGTCCTGGCCGACGGTGACGGTGGACTGCCCGGTCTTGAGCAGGTTGATCGTGAGGCCGTCGACGGCGCCCTCGATGTTGTTGGAGGCGGAGCTGATCGCCAGGCCGTTGATCGTCAGGTTGGCGTTCTTGGCCGCGGTGTTCTGCGTCATCGACGAGATCGAGGCGGTCGGGTCGTAGGCCAGCGCGGACAGGCCATTGGCGTCGGCGCCGTTGCCGTCGTCATCGGCGGTGGTGATGCGGAAGCCGTTGGCCTCGCCGGTGTCGCGCGAGCGGATCACCAGGCGCGAGCCGGTCGCGTCGGTGACCACCGAGGCCAGCACGCCGGCGCCCGAGGCATTGACCTTGTCGCGGATGTTGGCCAGCGTGTCGGTCGACGAGATGGAGATGCTGACCGGCGTCGCGCCGTCCTTGCTGGTGAAGGTGGAGTTGTTGGTGCCGCTCCACTGGCCCAGCTCGATGGTCATCGAGCCCGAGCCCACCGTCGCGTTGTTGGCGAAGCCCTTGCTCGAGAGCGACTGCGCCGAGGCGAGGTTGGCCACGTCCAGCGCGTAGGAACCGGCGCCCGAGCCGGCGCCGGCGATGACGGTGGCCATCGTCGTGTCGGAGGAGGTGGCGGTCAGCGCGGACCAGGTGGTCGGGTTGGCCAGCTTGGCGGCCGCGTCGCGCATCGCGCTGAAGGCGCTCTTGATCTTGCCGTACTCGGAGATCTGCGACTTGATGGTGTCGGTGCGCGACTGGAGGTCGGTGATCGGCTGCTTTTCCAGCGACACCAGCTTCGTGACGATGCTCTCGACGTCCAGACCGCTGCCCAGACCCGCGGAGGTGATGCTTGCCATCGTGCGAACTCCCTGTGACCGTGTGCCGGCTCCCTGGCCGGAAGCCCCATGCGCGACAGGGCCTCGCGTGATTGGCGTGAGGCCCTGTCCTGCATATCGGCGTCAGGCGATCCGACTTTAGGACGGAGGCCCGGCGCTTTGATTGCGTTTTTCTATCAACCCTTGAGCAGCGACAGCACTTGCTGCGGCAGCTGGTTGGCCTGCGCGACCATCGCGTTACCGGCCTGCTGCAGGATCTGCGCCCGGCTCAGGTTGGAGGTCTCGACCGCGAAGTCGGCATCCATGATCCGGCTGCGGGCGGCGGTCTGGTTCTCGTAGGCCACCTGCAGGTTGGAGATCACCGCGTCGAAGCGGTTCTGCGTCGCGCCCAGCGTCGCGCGCTGGCTGTTGACGGTGTCCAGCGCCGTGTCGATGTTGGCCACCACCGTGGCGATCGCCGCCGCGTCCGCGGTGCGGTCGATCACCGCGCGGCCGGCGCCGCTGGTGTCCGAGCCGGAGACCTGGGTGATCGTGGTGTCGGCCGACATGTTGGGCGTCGTGACGGTGATCTCGTCGTTGGACGTGGTGTTCGGCCCGACCTGGAAGGTCTGCGGCAGCGACGCGTCCTGGCCCAGGATGTACTTGCCGTTGAAGGTGGTACCGGCGGTGACCCGCTGGATTTCCTTGGCCAGTTCGCCGAATTCCTTGTCCAGCGAATCCTTGTCGCTGTCCGCGTTGGTCGCGTTGCGGGCCTGGATCGCCAGTTCGCGCATCCGCTGCAGCGAATCGGCCACCTTGCCCAGCGCGCCTTCAGCGGTCTGCGCCAGCGAGATGCCGTCGTTGGCATTGCGCATCGCGACCGACATGCCGCGGGCTTGCGCGTTCATCCGTTCGGCGATGGCCAGGCCGGCCGCGTCGTCCTTGGCGGAGTTCACCCGCAGGCCTGAGGACAGGCGCTGCATCGAGGTCGCCAGCGACGACTGCGACGAGTTCAGATTGCGTTGCGCGTTCAGCGAAGCAATGTTGGTGTTGATGGTCTGTGGCATTGATGCACTCCTGCGGAGATCCTGTCCTGGCTGCGATCCCGGTTAGGTGGGTCGGTTCCCGACCTCGCCTGCCGATCCTCGCTGCGCCATCGCAGTCATTGTTCGGATCTGCCGGTTGGACCGGTGGTCGAGCGGTACTTCATGCTCGATGGATGCCATTGTGCGAAAGCTGCCACCCCGTCGATGGGCCGATTAACGGGCGGAAAACCGTCCATTACGAAGCCAATGAAAGAAGGCCCCGCACCAGTCCCGGGGGACGGTGCGGAGCCTTTGGAAGGCCGGCCGCGAGGACCGGCGCTTGAGGAGTCAACCGGAGAGGGCGCCGGACGGCGCCCGCGTGTGGGGATCAGCTGCGCAGCAGCGACAGCACCTGCTGCGGGAGCTGGTTGGCCTGCGCCACCATCGTGTTGCCGGCCTGCTGCAGGATCTGCGAGCGGCTCAAGTTGGCGGTTTCCGCGGCGAAGTCGGCATCCATGATGCGGCTGCGGGCGGCGGTCTGGTTCTCCACCGAGACCTGCAGGTTGGAGATGATCGCGTCGAAGCGGTTCTGCGAGGCGCCCAGGATCGCGCGCTGGCCGGAGACCGTGGTGATGGCCGCGTCGATGTTGTCGATCACCGTCTTGAGCGAGTCCGGCGTCGAGGCGTTGTCGATCACGCCGCCGGTGACGGCGGTGATCGTCGCGTCGTTGGTCATGTTGTTCGTGACCACGTCCACCGAGTCGTTCGCGCTGGTGTTGGCGCCGATCTGGAAGGTCTGCGTGCCGGCATCGGCGCCCAGGATGGCCTTGCCGTTGAAGGTCGTGCCACCGATGACGCGGCCGATTTCCTGGCCCAGCTGGGCGTATTCCTTGCCGATCGAGTCCAGGTCGGAGGTCGTGTTGGTCGCGTTGCGGGCCTGAACCGCCAGTTCACGCATGCGCTGCAGCGAATCGCCAACCTTGGACAGCGCGCCTTCGGCGGTCTGCGCCAGCGAGATGCCGTCGTTGGCATTGCGCACCGCGACGTTCATGCCGCGCACTTGGGCGTTCATGCGTTCGGCGATCGCCAGGCCGGCGGCGTCGTCCTTGGCGGAGTTGACGCGCAGGCCGGAGGACAGGCGCTGCATCGAGACCGACAGCGAGGACTGCGAGGACGACAGGTTGCGCTGGGCGTTCAGCGATTGCAGGTTGGTGTTGATGATCTGAGCCATGATCCATTCCTTTTGAATTCAGAGACCTTCACGGTCTCGGTCGGACGGTTGAAAAACTGTCCGACTGAGCCGGACCACGTGGCCCTTGCTGTTGATTTGCGGACCCGTTGATGCAGTTATCGGGCCGGCAGGGAATGGACTTGAGGCCTTCTTGAAAAGAAAGCGTGTAACCGCCTGTCCCAGGCGTGAAGTCGTGCCATGGCGGGCGAGCGCTTCTCTTTCGCCACCCGCTCGGGATGGGGAAAGAGAAGGGGGACCGAAGTCCCCCTCGCGGGCGTCTGGCTGACGAGGATCAGCGCAGCAGGGCCAGCACTTGCTGGGGCGCCTGGTTGGCCTGGGCGATCATCGCGTTGCCGGCCTGCTGCAGGATCTGCGCGCGGCTCAGGTTGGCGGTTTCCGAGGCGAAGTCGGCGTCCATGATCCGGCTGCGGGCCGCGGTCTGGTTCTCGACCGAGATCTGCAGGTTCGACACGATCGCGTCGAAGCGGTTCTGCGAGGCACCCAGCTTCGAACGCTCGCTCGACACCGTCTTGATCGCCGCGTCGATGTTGTCGATCACGGTGGCCAGGTCGGTCGTCGTCGACGCGTTGGTGATCGCGCCGCCGGTCACGCCGGTGATGGTCGTGTCCGTGGTCATGTTGGTCGTCGTGACGTCGACCGAGTCGTTGGCCGTGGTGTTGGCGCCGATCTGGAAGGTCTGCGTGCCCGAATCGCCGGCCAGGATGGCGCGGCCGTTGAAGGTCGTGCCGCCCAGCACGCGCTGGATTTCAGAGCCCAGCTGCGCGTATTCCTGACCGATCGAGTCCAGGTCGGAAGTGGTGTTGGTCGCGTTGCGGGCCTGCACCGCCAGTTCACGCATGCGCTGCAGCGAATCGCCCACCTTGGACAGCGCGCCTTCGGCCGTCTGCGACAGCGAGATGCCGTCGTTGGCGTTGCGCTGGGCCACGTTCATGCCGCGGACTTGCGCGTTCATGCGGTCGGCGATCGCCAGGCCGGCGGCGTCGTCCTTGGCGGAGTTGACACGCAGGCCCGAGGACAGGCGCTGCATGGAGACGGCCAGCGAGCTGGCGCTCGTGCTGGTGTTGCGCTGGGCGTTGAGCGACAGCAGGTTGGTGTTGATGACTTGGGCCATGATTGCTCCTAACAGCTATACGTAAATACCGGCAAAAGCGCCGAACCACACATGAGCGCCTGAGTCCTCCGATCCTCCAGCCCGCCGTGAGGCGAACCGGCCGAGGATCTCGGATGCTCCTGCTGAACCTGCCGGGCCATTTCCCGGTTCGGTCCCAGTCCGACGCTAGTCAACCGTTGCCGTCCCACTCCCTCATCGGGTTGCCAAGAACGTCAGGCCTTCTAACCGGACCACGTGCCGCCTGCCTGCTGCGACTCGCCTTTGGACTCCTGGTCCTTGCTGGCTTGTCGCTGCGTTCAGCAGCCCCGTTGTTTTGGTTATCGGCGCCTGCGCCTTAGAACTTGAGGGCAATTTGTCAAGACTTTCGATCCGGAGATAAGCAGGTCTTGCAACGCGTTGTTTGTCGTTTGACTTCGACCCGGACCTGTGTCCGGGTGTCGGTCTGGCGACGGACATGAAGGGGTTAACGGCCGCTGCACGGCGGGATTGAGGGGGAATGGCGGCGCTTTTCGTGCGCTCGATCACGGGGGTGGCGCCCTAAAGTGCCTTCCGGCGCGGCCGACAAGGCGCGGCGCCGCATCCGCCCCCTTCGCCGGGACCGGTCTGGACAACGAGGCCGGACCCGATCGACGAGTTCCAACGACCATGGAGAGATCTATGCCCCTGCAATCGCAAACCGAGGCACGGTCCGCCGTGTCGATGATCGACGCGTCGATCGAGGAACAAGTTCACGGACGCATCCGTCCGGGCTCCAGCGAGGCCCGGCTGCTGCTGGCCCAGGCGCGCAATGCCGCTTATGCGCAGGCCGCGCAGGGTCGCATCGGCGACGGCGTCGCGCTGCTGTGCAACGCGCTGGAAATGGCGCCGATGAGCGTGGAGCTGCTCTCCGACGTCGGCGCGCTGCTGCTGGCCGCCGGCCAGTTGCGCGAAGCGGCGCTGTATGCGCATCGCGCCGTCGAGCTCTCGCCGCAGCATGCGCCGTCGCTCTACACGCTGGGCTTCGCGCTGTCCGGCCTGGGCGAGGTCAAGGCCGCCATCGAGGTGTTGTCCATCCTCAATGAAGGTCAGGCGCTGGACATGCTGCGCCGCGATTCCCCGGAACTGATGGCGATCGTCGACTCCGAACTGCTGCGCCTGCAGGCCGCCTGAGGCACCCGCGCTTTCCGCCAGCACTTTCCGTCCGCGGGGCAGCCTGACAGGCTGTCTCCGCCAGAAACCGCCGCCGAGCCCGTGTCCACGGGGCCTCGCGCGGCGGTTTTGCTTTGGGGGCCTGTCAGCGTGTAGGAATCTGTCTGACACGGCGGTCGGCGGGCTTCGTAGCTCATCTATGCCAGCAACCTGATGTCGCGAAAAAGGGGGTTTCTTCAGAATTCATTCCATCGCAGCAACGCAACCGCTCAGGAGCCCCCACATGAACAGCGACCAGATCCTTGCCGAGATCCGCGAAGCCAACCTGTCCTACCTGATGCTGGCCCAGAGCCTCATCCGCGCCGACCGCGAGCAGGCCCTGTACCGCCTGGGCATCTCCGAAGAGACCGCCACGCTGCTGAACACCCTCAGCCCGGCGCAGATGATGAAGATGGCCTCCGGCAACACGCTGCTGTGCCGCTTCCGCATGGACGACGACCTGGTGTGGGGCCTGCTGACCTCGCACGGCAAGCCGGCCGCCAACGACAGCGTCTCCCGCCTGCATGCCTCCATCCTGATGGCCGGCCGCCACCAGGAAGCCGCCTGATCCCAGGATCCAGGCAACGCGATTGCCGCCCGAGATTATCCGAGACCACCGGAGCCCCCCATGCGCACCAAGTCCATCCTGACCGAAGCCAAGCAGATCGAACGCGCGGTGACGCTGATCAAGCTGGGCGCGCGCCTGCAGGTGCTGGAATCGGAAACCGACCTGAGCTACGAGCGTTTGCTGCGCCTGTACAAGGAAGTCTCGGGCAAGTCACCCAGCAAGGGCCAGCTGCCGTTCTCCACCGACTGGTTCATGACCTGGCAGCCCAACATCCATGCCAGCCTGTTCCTCAACATCCACGAGTACTTGAACAAGGTCGCGGAGATGGACGAAATCGACGTCGTCATCAAGGCCTACCAGCTGTACCAGGAGCAGACCGCGGCGCAGAACCTGGAGCAGCTGTTGTCCGTCACCCGCGCCTGGCGCCTGGTGAAGTTCGTCGACAACGGCATGCTGACGATGACCAAGTGCAGCAAGTGCGGCGGTCATTTCGTTACCCACCCCCACGAGGTCGCCAAGCATTACGTCTGCGGCCTGTGCAACCCGCCGGCGCGCGCCGGCAAGGGCAAGGCGGCTGGCGGCATCCAGATGCACTGAGCGGCGCGGCATGGCCTCGCGCTGGCGCACCTGCCTGGTCGTCATTGCCCGCGACGAGGCGGCGACCATCGGCCGCCTCCTCGACAGCGTCCGTCCGTTCGTGGACGACGCGCTGGTGCTGGACACCGGCTCCACCGATGACACCGTCCGTCTGGCGCAGGCCGCTGGCGCGCGTGTCGCGCACTTCACCTGGATCGACGATTTCTCCGCTGCCCGCAACGCGGCGCTCGACGCCGCGGGCGCGGACTGGCACCTGGTGCTGGACGCCGATGAATGGCTGATCGGGGAGGGCAGTGGTGCGGCGCTCGAGGCGCTGCGCGCCACGCCGCCGGATTTCGTCGGCACGATCGCGTTGCAGGATCACTTCGACGGTGGCACTGCCCGTTCGCGCTTGAGCCGCGTTCTTCCGGGCGCGATCCGCTACACCGGCCGAATCCACGAGCAACCCGCGCATTCGCTGCCGATACGGCCGCTCGACCTTCACGTCGCCCACGACGGCTACCTCCCGGAACGGCTTCACGTGAAGCAGGGCCGCAACGAACAATTGCTCCGGGCCGCAATCGAGGACGAGCCGAGCAACCCCTATCTGTGGTACCAGCTCGGCAAGGACTTGTCCGTGTACGAGCGCTTCGCCGATGCCGAAGTCGCCTTCGCCACTGCAGCCGCTCGCCTTGCGGACATGTCCCTGACACCGACGTGGTGGTCCGACCTGGCGACCCGTCGCTTGTTCGGCTTGAAATCGCTGAAGCGTCATGCTGACGGCATGGTTTTCGCCGAAGCGCAACTGCAAGTCTGTGCAGAGTCGCCCGACTTCTTCTTCGCGCTGGGTGACCTGTTGCTGGACTGGGCGGCAGACCAACCGGAGCAGGCGGAGGTGTTGGTGCCGATGATCCACGACGCCTGGACGCGTTGCCTGGAGATCGGTGAGCGTCCGGATCAACCGGGTGCCGTCGCGGGCCGGGGCAGTGACCTTGCGGCCTACAACCTCGAGCTGCTGCGTTCCACCTTCCCCCGAAATCCTCGGTAGCAAATCCTCCGCAGGACGGCAGTGGTTGGGGGCGGCAGGGCGCGGGGTCTTGGCGCTTGCCGCCAAGGCCCTGCGCCCTGGCGACCAACGCCCGGGTCTCCGCAGCACAGCGCCCCCGCCAACCCTCCCCACCGCAGCACAGCGCCCCCGCCAGTCCACCCCCACCGCAGCAGGGCATAAACCCCCGAAAACCACCCCCGCCATAGCGCTGATCTGGCTTCTTGTAGGAATTGATCTGACAAACGCGTCGGCGCGCTCCCTAACCTTTACATGGAAGCGACCTGATGTTGGTTGCGTGTCGGGATCTCTACAGTTCGTCTCACGCTGAAACGAAACGACCTCAGCCCCCAACACCCCAGGAGCCGAACGATGAACGCCGACCAAATCCTCGCCGAGATCCGCGAAGCCAACCTGTCGTACCTGATGCTGGCGCAGAGTTTGATCCGTGCGGACCGTGAGCAGGCGCTGTATCGTCTGGGCATCTCGGAGGAGACCGCGACGCTGCTGAACACGCTGAGCGCTGCGCAGATGCTGAAGATTGCCGCGGGCAACACCTTGCTGTGCCGCTTCCGCATGGATGATGAGCTGGTGTGGGGCCTGCTGACCTCGCACGGCAAGCCGGCCGCCAATGACAGCGTGTCCCGCCTGCATGCCTCCATCCTGCTGGCTGGCCGCCACCAGGAAGCTGCCTGAGTTCGATATCGACGCCTGACCGCAGAACTGAAGCCCGGAGACACCGCCATGCGCACCAAGTCCATCTTGACCGAAGCCAAGCAGATCGAGCGCGCCGTGACGCTGATCCACCTGGGCGCTCGCCTGCAGGTGCTGGAGTCTGAGACGGACCTGAGCTACGAGCGTCTGCTGCGTTTGTACAAGGAAGTTTCGGGCAAGAGCCCCAGCAAGGGCCAGCTGCCGTTCTCCACCGACTGGTTCATGACCTGGCAGCCCAACATCCATGCCAGCCTGTTCCTCAACATCCACGAGTACTTGAACAAGGTCGCGGAGATGGACGAGATCGACGTCGTCATCAAGGCCTACCAGCTGTACCAGGAACAGACCGCGGCACAGAACCTGGAGCAGCTGTTGTCCGTCACCCGCGCCTGGCGCCTGGTGAAGTTCGTCGACAACGGCATGCTGACGATGACCAAGTGCAGCAAGTGCGGCGGTCATTTCGTCACCCACCCGCATGAGGTCGCCAAGCACTACGTCTGCGGCCTGTGCAACCCGCCGGCGCGTGCCGGCAAGGGCAAGGCGGCCGGCGGCATCCAGATGCATTGAGGCCGCCACCATGGGCGCCCGACTTCCCCACGCCGCTTCCACCGACGCCCCGGGCGGCCTGCGCTGGCCGGCCCTGGCGCTGCTGAGCTGGGCGGCCTGCTTCGCCGTCTGGCGCCTGTTCGGCCCGGACTGGCCGGCGGCGATCGTCGCCTCGGGCCTGGGCCTGATCCTCGCCGGACTCCACCGCCAGGCCTGGCGCCGGCTGATCGTGGCGTCCGGTTTTCCGCTGGCGCTGCTGTTCACGGGTACCGACCTGCCGGCCTGGATCTGGCTGATCCCGCTGGCCGTGCTGGTGCTGGCCTATCCGCGCCGCGGCTGGAGCGACGCGCCGCTTTATCCGACCCCCCACGATGCGCTGCGCGCGCTGCCCGAGCGTGTGAAGCTGCACGACGGCGCCCGCGTCCTGGATGCTGGCTGCGGGCTCGGCGACGGATTGGTGGCTCTTCGCCGCGCTTATCCGGGCCTGCGCTTCGCGGGCATTGAATACAGTGGCGTCCTGTGGCTGCTGGCCCGCCTGCGCTGCCCCTGGGCCGAGATCGCCCGGGGCGACCTGTGGGCCCAGTCGTGGCGCGAGATGGACCTGGTCTACCTGTTCCAGCGACCCGAATCGATGCCGCGCGCGCTTGACAAGGCGCGCACCGAGATGCGGCCGGGTGCCTGGCTGGCGAGCCTGGATTTTCCGCTGCCGGGCCAGCCGGTCTTCGCACAGCTGGACACCGGCACCCGCCACCGGCTGTATGTCTACCGGGTGCGCGAACTCCAGGCCTGAGCGCCTTGGACGCCGCCCACATCGAACGCAATCAGTCAGCGACGCCCGATCGGCGTCCGCACGGCACACCGGTCGTCACAGGCCGGGGCTCAAGCGGGCGGGGAGCCGGTCGATAAGGGATGAGATGGCCCGGACCGCGAGGGGACGCGGCGGTTACTTCAGGACGGAACGAATTCCATGTTTGTCATCATCGGTTGGCTGCTGGCCCTGGCTTGCATCTTCGGCGTGTTCATCGCGCACGGGGGCAACATCGGCGTGGTGCTGCATGCGTTGCCCTTCGAGATGACGACCATCTTCGGCGCGGCGATCGGCGGCATGCTGGCCACCAATCCGCCCAAGGTCATGAAGGCCACGCTCAAGGGCCTGGGCGATTGTTTCAAGGGCAGCAAGTACACCAAGGCCCGCTACATGGAGCTGCTGGCGCTGCTCTACGACATCCTCCAGAAGGCCCGCAAGGAAGGCCTGATGTCGATTGAAAAGGATGTCGAGGATCCGCACAGCTCGCCGCTGTTCCAGAAATATCCCACCGTGGGCAACGACCACCATGTGGCCGAGTTCATCACCGACTATCTTCGGATGATGGTGTCCGGCAACCTGAACGCGCACGAGATCGAGTCCCTGATGGACGCCGAGATCGACACGCACCACCACGAGGCCTTCCTCGCCGTGATCGCGCTGCAGCGCCTGGCGGGCGGATTGCCGGCCTTCGGCATCGTCGCGGCGGTGCTGGGCGTGGTGAACACGATGGGCTCGGTCGGCCAGCCGCCGGCGGTGCTGGGCGGGATGATCGGTTCGGCGCTGGTGGGCACCTTCCTGGGCATTCTGCTGGCCTATGCCTTCGCCGAGCCGCTGGCCGGCGCGCTCGAGGCCAAGGTCGACGAGGCCGGCAAGGAACTGCAGTGCATCAAGACCACGTTGCTGGCCTCGATGCAGGGTTATGCGCCGCAGGTGGCGATCGAATTCGGCCGCAAGGTGCTTTACTCGACCGAGCGCCCGACCTTCGCCGAGCTCGAAGGCCACGTGAAGAAGAAGTGATCGGAGTCATTTGCCATGGCCGGTGACGCCAAGAAACTGCAGCCCATCATCATCAAGCGCGTCAAGAAGGGCGGCCATGCCGCCCACGGCGGCGCGTGGAAGATCGCCTACGCGGACTTCGTGACGGCGATGATGGCCTTCTTCCTGCTGATGTGGCTGCTGGGCTCCACGACCGAGGGCGACAAGAAGGGTATCGCGGATTATTTCGCCTCGCCGCTGAAGGTCGCGATGTTCGGCGGTTCGGGTTCGGGCGACGCTTCGCACATCATCAAGGGCGGCGGTCAGGACCTGACGCGCCAGACCGGCCAGGTCAAGGCCGGCGACGTCGAATCCCCTCGGAAAACCATCAACCTGAAGGCCCTCAAGGAAGAGCAGCGCCGCGCCGAGCGGGTGCGCCTGCAGCAATTGAAGGACAAGGTCGAGAAAATCATTGCCGACAACCCGCGAATTGCGGCATTAGGTGGGCAAATCCGACTCGACATGACCCGCGAGGGCTTGCGTATCCAAATCGTGGACGAGAATAATCGCCCGATGTTTGACAGCGGCAGCGCGGTGGTGAAGCCGTATATGCGCGAATTGCTGCAGGAACTCGGCAACGTGTTGTCCGAGGTGCCCAACCGGCTCACGCTGGAGGGTCATACGGATGCACAGCCGTTTTCTGCGGGCGAGCGTGGATACAGCAACTGGGAATTGTCGGCGGACCGGGCCAATGCCTCACGGCGCGAGCTGGTGGCGGGCGGTTTGCCGGATGCCCGGGTCCTTCGCGTGCAGGGGTTGGCGTCGAGCAAACTGCTGGACACGAAAGACCCCAATGCCCAGGTCAATCGCCGCATCAGCATCATCGTGATGAATCGCGATGCCGAGGATGCGGTGCTGAAGAACCTGCCCGACGAGGACGAGGACACTGCGAATCCTGCGGCGAGCGCGCCGCAGGCCTCAAGTTCCGCGCCCTCCGGCCGATAACACAGCCCTCCAGTCCCCTCAGAGGAACGCCATGAGCACTGACATGAAATTCTTGATCGTCGACGACTTCTCGACCATGCGCCGGATCGTGCGCGGTCTGCTGAAGGAGATCGGCTACAACAACGCCGAAGAGGCGGAAGATGGCGTCGAGGCCCTGAGCATGCTGAAACAGGCGAAATACGATTTCGTCGTCAGCGACATCAACATGCCCAACATGAATGGCTTCGAGCTGCTCAAGGCCATCAAGGAGGATGCCTCGCTGAAGCACCTGCCGGTGCTGATGGTGACGGCCGAAGCCCGCAAGGAAGACATCGTCCTGGCCGCCCAGAGCGGCGCGGCGGGCTACATCGTGAAGCCGTTCACGAAGGCCACGCTGGAGGAAAAGGTCCAGAAGATCATGCAGAAGCTGGCCGCTGCGGCCTGACGCTGGGGAGTCCACCATGCAGATGGAAGAACTGGCCAAACTGTCGCAGGGCAACGAACCGCTGATGGTCTCGCCCGAGGTGTTCCAGCAGATCGGCACGATCACCCGCGTGCTGCACGACACGATGCAGCAGCTGGGCGTGATGCCCAAGCTGCAGGTCGCCACCGACGGCCTGCCCGATGCGCGCAGCCGCCTGACCTACATCGCCAACAAGACCGCTGACGCCGCCAACAAGGTGCTGAACTCGGTCGACCAGGCCAAGGCGGAACACGCCAAGATCACCGAGGCCGCCAATGCGATGGCCCAGGCGATCACCGCGGACCCGGTCCGCGCGGTGGCTTCGGGCGCGGTGCTCAACTTCGTCAAGGAAGTCGAGTCCTCGACCTCCAAGATCGACACCCACCTGACCGACATCATGCTGTCGCAGGACTTCCATGACCTGACCGGTCAGGTCGTCGCCAAGGTCGTGACCCTGGCCAACGACCTGGAAGATTCGCTGGTGAAGCTGCTGGTCTCGGTGGTGCCGCCGGAGCAGCGTGAGAAGGTCGATCCGAGCATCCTGCAGGGCCCGGTCGTCAGCCACGAAGGCCGTACCGACGTGGTGGCCAACCAGTCCGAAGTGGACGACCTGCTGGCCTCGCTGGGCTTCTGATCGCCTCGGCCGGCCGCGAGCCGGCACCCCGACGAAACCCGCGCCCAGGCGCGGGTTTCTGCTTTCTGGGCGACTGGAACGACGGGCTGAGGGCTGGCTGAGAAGACCGGCTGATTTCCGCCTCTTATCGGACCAAGCCCGAACGGCTCGCGGCCGAACAATGGCGAGGCTGCGGCATGGGGCTGCGGCGTCCTCATTGCGCACATGGCCGATTCAGACGCACAAGACCGCAACTTACCCGCCTCGCAGAAAAAGATCGAACGATCGCGCAAGGAGGGCCAGTTGCCGCGTTCCCGGGACCTGCCGCATTTCGCGGTCATGGCCACCGGGGCCGCGTTGTTCGCCACCTCGACGCCGTACGCGGTCGACACGCTGCAGCACATGCTCGAAGGGGCGCTGCGTTTCGATGCCGAACAGCTGCGCGCCGCCGGCATGATGACCGAGCGGCTGTCCGCGCTGACCTGGCAGGGCATGGTGCTCGGCCTGCCGGCGATGCTCATCCTGGCGATGGCCGCGATCGCGGCGCACATCGCCTCGGGCGGCTGGAACTTCACGATGAAGCCGCTGAGCCCCAAGTTCACCCACCTGAACCCGGTCACCGGCTTCGGCCGGCTGTTCCAGTGGCAGAACCTGACCACGGCGCTGAAGGCCGTTCTGCTGTCGCTGGTGCTGGGCATCGTCGGCGCGATCGCGCTGAAGGACCGCATCGCAGGCTTCGTCGGGATCATGTCGGTGCCGCTGCCTTCCGCGCTCGCCTTCGCGGGCAAGCAACTAATGGGCGGCCTGATGATGCTTGGCCTGTGCCTGGCGCTGTTCGCCGTCATCGACGTGCCGCTGCAGCGCCACCTCTACCTGAAGCGGCTGAAGATGTCCCGCGAGGAGGCCAAGAACGAGCTCAAGGAAGCCGAAGGCAACCTCGAGATGAAGCACAAGATGCGCCACAAGGCCCGCGAGCTGGTGAAGCGTCGCATGCTGGCGGCGGTGCCCAAGGCGGACCTGGTCGTGATGAACCCGACCCACTATGCGGTCGCGATCGCCTACGACGAAACCCAGTTCGGCGCGCCGCGGGTGGTGGCCAAGGGCCTGGACCTGCTGGCCTTCAAGATCCGCGACATCGCCAAGGAAAGCAAGGTGCCGGTGCTGCAGGCGCCGGCCCTGGCCCGTGCCCTGTACGCCCACGCCGAGCTGGATCGGGAGATCCCCGGCGCGCTGTTCGGCGCGGTGGCGCAGGTGCTGGCCTACGTGTACCAGCTCAAGGCCGCGCTCAAGGGGCAGGGCATGGCGCCGAACGCGGCGCCGAACCCGGCCGTGCCGGACGAGCTCGACCCGCACAAGAAGCCGGGTTGGACGCCGCCGGAGGACGAGGCGGAGGACGCTTTCCCTGAAGGGCGTCCGGGCTGATCGCCCAGCGGAAGACCGAGCCGTCGAAAGACCGAGCCGCGGGAGACCGAGCCAGCGGCGGGCAGGACGGTGCCCCCTTTCCGCTCAGACGCCTGCGCCCGCTCGGCATTCGCTTCAAGGGGGCACCGTCCCGCCCGCCGCTCTCCACCAATGGCGCGGTTCGGGGGGGAAAAGGCCCGCTTATCGGGCTAAAGGACGGTGGGGCTCCGCCGAACAATGGCGGGGCTCGATGGTCTCGTCGAGTTCCCCGTTGAACCCAGGCAGAAGGCAAACCCGATGAACGAGCTCATGGCCCGTTTGCAGAACCTCCTCGGACCCCGCGCCGCCATCGTGCAGGCGCTCGGGGCACCGATCGCCATCATCATCATCCTGTCGATGATGGTGCTGCCGCTGCCCGCCTTCGCCCTGGACCTGTTCTTCACCTTCAACATCGCCATGTCCATCATGGTGATGCTGGTGGCCTCGCAGATGGTCAAGCCGCTGGACTTCGCGGCCTTCCCGACCGTGCTGCTGATCACCACGCTGCTGCGCCTGTCGCTGAACGTGGCCTCCACCCGCGTGGTGCTGCTGGAAGGCCACACCGGCGCCGGCGCCGCCGGCAAGGTGATCGAATCCTTCGGCCACTTCCTGATCGGCGGCAACTTCGCCGTCGGCCTGATCGTGTTCGCGATCCTGGTGGTCATCAACTTCATCGTGGTGACCAAGGGCGCCGAGCGCATCGCCGAGGTCGGCGCCCGCTTCACCCTCGACGCGATGCCCGGCAAGCAGATGGCCATCGACGCCGACCTGTCCGCCGGCCTGATCGACGAGAAGGAAGCCAAGCGCCGCCGCGCCGAACTGGGCGACGAAGCCGACTTCTTCGGCTCCATGGACGGTGCCTCGAAGTTCGTCCGCGGCGACGCGATCGCCGGCATCCTGATCCTGTTCATCAACATCATCGGCGGCTTCGTGATCGGCGTGGCCCAGCACGGGCTGTCCGCCGGCCAGGCCGCCGACAGCTACATCCTGCTGGCCGTCGGCGACGCGCTGGTGGCCCAGATCCCGGCGCTGCTGATCTCGGTGTCCTCGGCGCTGGTGGTGTCGCGCGTGGGCAAGGACAAGGACGTGGGCCAGATGATCGGCTCGCAGGTGTTCGGCTCGACCAAGGCGGTCGCCATCACCGCCGGCGTGATCGGCCTGCTGGGCCTGATCCCGGGCATGCCGCACCTGGTCTTCCTGATGATCGCCGGCGCGATGGGTTATCTGGCGTACTGGCTGCGAACCAAGGAGCAGACCAAGCAGGCCGCCGAGCTGAAGAAGCCGGCCGCCCCGGTGCCGGGCGCGCCGAACCCCGATGCCGAGGCCTCCTGGGACGACGTGCAGGCCGTGGACACCCTGGGCCTGGAAGTGGGTTACCGCCTGATCACGCTGGTGGACAAGTCGCGCGAAGGCGACCTGCTGAGCCGCATCAAGGGCGTGCGCCGCAAGTTCGCGCAGGACATCGGCTTCCTGCCGCCCTCGGTGCACATCCGGGACAACCTGGAGCTGCGCCCCAGCCAGTACCGAGTGACGCTGCGCGGCGCGGTGATCGGCGAGGCGGAGGCCTACCCGGGCATGTGGCTGGCGATCAACCCCGGTCACGCGACGCAGAAGCTGATCGGGACGCCGACGACGGATCCCGCCTTCGGACTCCCGGCGGTCTGGATCGAGGAGCGGCAACGGGATATGGCGCAAATGGCGGGATTTACCGTCGTTGATTGCGCGACCGTGGTGGCCACGCATCTCTCACACTTGCTGCAAGTTCACGCGGCCCGATTGTTGGGCCGGGTGGAAACCCAGCAGCTGGTGGATCACCTCACCAAGCAAGCGCCTCAGCTCATCGAAGACGTGATTCCAAAGATGGTCAATGTCGCCGCCCTGCAACGAGTCCTCCAGTTCCTGCTGGAAGAGGGCGTGCACATCCGCGACATGCGCTCCATCGTGGAAAGCCTGGCGGAGAACGCCACGCAGACCACCGATCCGGCCGAGCTGGCCCGTCGCATCCGCATCCACATCGCCCCGGCGATCGTGCAGCAGATCTACGGTCCGGCCAAGGAACTGGATGTCATCGCCCTCGATCCGGAGCTGGAGCGCCTGGTCACGCAGGCCCTGCACTCGCCTCACGGCGCGGCGCTGGATCCCGGTGTGGCTGACACGCTTGCGCGGAGTGCCGCCCAGACCGCCCAGTCCCAGGAGGACCGTGGTTTGCCCGCCTGCCTGCTGGTGCCTGACCTGATCCGCGCGCCCCTGGCCCGACTGCTCAAGCGCGCTGCGCCGCGGCTGAAGGTCCTGGGACACAGCGAGATTCCTGAAACGCACACGATCCGCATCGGCTCCATCATCGGAGGCACGGCATGAACGTCAAACGCTTTACCGCCCGCAATTCCCGCGAAGCCATGGCCCTGGTCCGCCAGGCCTTCGGCGACGACGCGGTCGTGCTCTCCAACAAGCCCTGCCCGGAAGGCGTGGAAGTGCTGGCGATGGCGCCGGAAGGCATGTCGCAGATCGAGCGCGTGGCCGCCCAGGCGCCCCGCGCCGCCGCCGCGCCGCGCCAGGCCGCCCAGCCGCAGCGCCAGGAAGCGCAACCGCGCCAGGCCCTCAAGCAGCGCCTGGCCGCGTCGCCGGCCCCGCAGCGCGCGGAGCCCGGCTTCGGCGCCTCGGTCGGCGAGGACGTCAACGCGATGGCCATGAGCACGCTGTCCTTCCAGGACTACGTGCGCGAGCGCATGCTCAAGCGCCGCTCGGCCGAGCTCAACGGCCTGCCCGATCCGATGATCGACGAGCCGGCGCCCCCCGCCTACGCGCAGGCGCAGATGAATGAATCGGTCGCCTCGATGGCCGCGCAGCGCGACCAGCGCGCCCGTGCCGCGATGCAGACCCTGGGCGCACGCCGTGTCGACGAGCGCGCGTATGAACAGCCCGCTCCGGCGCCCGCGCCGCGCATCGTGCCGCCGGTGCTGCGCGACGAGATCCGCGTGCAGCAGCCGGTCGCCGACCTGGGCGGCGTCGGTGGCGGCTTCGGCGGCCATCCGCTGAACGACATGCCCGCGTCGTCGCGTCGCGAGCAGGAAATGATGTCCGAGCTGCGCGCCATGAAGGGCATGATCGAGGAGCGCTTCGGCGCCCTGGCCTTCATGGAGAAGCTGCAGCGCCAGCCCGCGCAGGCCCGCCTGACGCAGAAGCTGCTGGACGCCGGTTTCTCGCCCGCGCTGGTGCGCAAGCTGGTCGAGGGCCTGCCGGCCCCGATGACCGAGGAATCGGAATCGCAGGCCTGGGCCTCGAACGTGCTGGCCCGCAACGTCCACACCGCCGAGCAGATGCCGGCGCTGGAAGACCAGGGCGGCGTGTTCGCGATGATCGGCTCGACCGGCGTCGGCAAGACGACCACGACGGCCAAGATCGCCGCGGCCTTCGCCACCAAGTACGGCGCGAGCCAGCTGGGCCTGATCACCCTGGACGCCTACCGGATCGGCGCTCACGAGCAGCTGCGCGCCTATGGCCGCATCCTCGGCGTGCCGGTGCACACGGCGCATGACCGCGCTTCGCTGGAAGATTTGCTGGAGCTGCTGGCCGGCAAGAAGATGGTGCTGATCGACACGGCCGGCACGGCCCAGCGCGACAGCCGCACCGCCGAGCTGCTGGACATGCTGGCGCACAAGAGCATCAAGCGCATCCTGGTCGTCAACGCGGCGCAGCAGGGCGAGACGATCGAGGACGTGGTCGGCGCCTGGCGCGGCGCGGAAGCGCAGGGCGTGATCCTGTCCAAGCTGGACGAGGCGGTGAAGCTGGCCCCGGCGCTGGACACGGTGATCCGCCACAAGCTGCGGGTGCTGGGCGTCACCAACGGCCAGCGCGTGCCGGAAGACTGGCATCGCCTGTCGTCGCAGGCCCTGGTGCAGCGCGCGCTGCGCAGCCACGGCCAGTCGGCCTGGCGCATGGACGCCTCCGACGTCAACCTGATCTTCACCGCCGGCTCCGTCGGCGCGTCGGCCGGCGCAGCCTCCCCCATGGGCCTGAACTGACCGAACGACACCCCTCTTGACTCCCTCGCCCGCTTGCGGGAGAGGGTCGGGGGTGAGGGTGGTGGCCGTCCCCGAACGCCTCGAACCTGGGAAGAGCCATGCTCTTCCCTTCTGTCGTTGGGGCTTTGTTAACCCGACGCTGCAGCATGGTGGTCAACTTGTCCTGTGCGCGACCCAGGCCGGCAACGGCCTGAAGTCGCCGGGCCAGAGGCAAGCGAGGGCGAAAGCGGCAGAGAAAAGCGGGGTGTTTCCCCCTTTCAATTCCGCGTCGAAGGGTGGCCCCCGGGGCGAAACTTCCGGTAACGGCTCCAGCAATGGCGCTTCTCTGTCAGAGGGAAACGACCGCTGGAACCCAACACGTAAGACGACACAGAGCAGCCCAATGCGCGATTTCAGCAATGCTCCCAAGGACCAGGCCGACGGCCTGCGACGCCTCTTCGCCACCGCGCGGGTGCGGGTGGTGCCGGTGGTGAGCAATCCGCATGTCATGGGCAGCGGCGCGCTGCTCGAAGGCATGTGCGCCGCCTTCGCCGAGCTGGGCCTGCACACGCTGGTGGTGGACGCCGGCGAGCAGGCCTCGGCGCCGTCCGACCTCGCGGCGGTGGACCTGGCGGCGTGCGTGGAGCCGCTGTCGGCCAAGGTGTCCTTCCTGGCCGCGCGCGGACTGCCGCTGCGCTACATCAACGCCAACGGCTCGGCCGCCCAGTTCCTGGAAGCGGTGACCGACGCGGCCCCGTTCGCGGACGTGATCCTGCTGCACGCCAGCGCGGCCGAACTGAGCCGCGTGCTGGTGTCGCGCGAGGTGCGTCCGGTGCTGCTGGCCGACACCGACGTGCAGAGCGTGACCTACGCCTACGCCGGCATGAAGTGGTTGACGCAGCGGGCGGGCCTGATGGTCTACAGCCTGCTGCTGGCCTGCAATCCGCAGCTGCGCCTGGCCGAGCGGATCGCGCAGCAGCTTTCGAGCTGCGGCGATGGTTTCCTCGGCGCGGTGCTGCGCGAGTGGGCCTGCCTGGATCCCCGCCAGCCGGTGACGGCGCCGCTGACGCACGAGATGCGTCACATGGCGCGCGAGCTGCTGCTGGCGTCGGTGCCTGGCGCGGCGCTGGACAGCGCCGCCGATGCGATGCCGCTGCGTCCGCGGCCGATGTGGCAGCCCAAGGCCGGCCGCGCCCCGCAAGGCGTGACCCTGGCTGCGCATTGACCCCGGATGGGAGACGAGACGATGTACACCGCCAAGGGTCAACTCGACAACAACTCGCTGATCCGCCAGTACAGCCCGCTGGTGCGCCGCCTGGCGCATCAGATGATCGCCAAGCTGCCGGCCAATGTGGAACTGGACGACCTGATCCAGGTCGGCCTGATCGGCCTGACGGACGCGCTGTCGCGTTTCGACACGGCGCAGGGCGTGCAGTTCGAGACCTTCGCGACGCAGCGCATCCGCGGCGCGATGCTCGACGAGCTGCGCGGCAGCGACTGGATGAGCCGCGGCAACCGGCGGCAGCAGCGCTCGATCGAGAGCGCGGTGCACAAGCTCGAGCAGAAGCTGGGCCGCCCGCCGCAGGAATCGGAGATCGCCGCGGAGATGGGCATCTCGCTGGGCGAGTACCAGGAGATGCTGGGCAAGGTGCGCGGCACGCAGCTGGTTTATCTGGAGGACATCTCCGGGGATGACGACAGCGACGACTACCTCGACCGCCACGTCAGCGACGAGTCGGCCGATCCGATGTCGATGCTGCGCGACCACCGCATGCGCGAGGCGCTGGTGGAGGCCATCAAGAACCTGCCGGAGCGCGAGGGTTACGTCATGTCCATGTACTACGAACATGACATGAACCTGAAAGAGATCGCCGCCGTGCTGAAGGTGACCGAATCGCGGGTGTGCCAGCTGCACAGTCAAGCGATTGCCCGATTGCGCGTGAAGCTGCGCGACTGGTAAAACGGGCCGCACAGCGGCCGCAGTCCTTGTGGTCCAAACACCATGGGGGAGCGTCCGATGTGGGACTCATTGCGCAGGCGAGCCGGGAAGGCGTCGCCTGACGCGTCGGAGGGCGGCGCCGGGATCGGTCCGCGCGAGCCGACGATGCAAGGCAAGACCACCACCGTCGTCCGGGAGCTGTCGGGCGGCGTGTCCAAGCTGGGCCGCGACGCGGCCGAAGTCCGCGGGCTGCTGGAGGATACGCAGAAGGTCGTGACCTCGCAGGCGCAGGCGATGCAGGCGCTGGGCGCGGAGCTCGAGCAGGTCCGGCACGCGCAGGACGGCATCAACCAATCGACGAACCAGACCCGCGAGGCGGTGGAGCGCGCACGCACGGCGCTGTCCGGCGTGGGCGACGAGGTCGGCGAGATCGTCTCGACGCTGCGGCTGGTGAGCGACGCCGCGTCGGAGATCACGAAGATCGCGTTGCAGACGCGACTGGTCGCCTTCAACGCGTCGGTCGAGGCCAAGCGCGCCGGCGAGGCCGGACGCGGTTTCGGCGTCGTGGCGGACGCGGTGAAGGACCTGGCGGCGCAGGTCGAGGCGTCCTCGAAGGCGATCATGGGCACGGTAGGGACGCTGGACTCGCGGATCGAGAGCTTCAGCCGCGAGCTGCGGGCGGACGGCGCGGGAGGTGCCGCGCAGAGCAAGATCCACCAGGCCTTCGCGGATGTGGAGGTCGACGTGGACCTGATCGCCAAGTCCGCGCAGGAGAGCCAGGCGACGACGCAGCTGCTGGCGGCGCGCTCCGGCGAGCTGGGTGTCGAGATCCAGCAGGCGATGCGCAAGCTCGACTCGGCCTTCGCCTGCAGCGACCGCTTCCTGCGGCTGTCGGAGCAGATGATCGAGCAGATCGCGTCGAGCGGCGTGGAGGTCGAGGACTCGCCGTACATCCAGGCGGTGCAGGAGGCGGCCGCGGAGATCTCAGCGCTGCTCGAGCGCGCGGTGGCGGAACGCAAGATCGACGCCGCGGCGCTTTTCGACGAGCACTACCAGCCGATCGCCGGCACCGATCCCCAGCAGTTCACCACGCGCTTCACGCAGATCGCGGACCAGCTGTTCCCGCAGGTGCAGGAACGGGTGCTGACTTTCTCGGACAAGGTGGTGTTCTGCATCGCGGTCGACCGCAACGGGTATGTCGCGACCCACAACAAGCGGTATTGCCAGCCGCAGCGGGCCGGGGATACGGCCTGGAACACGGCCAACAGCCGATATCGGCGGATATTCAATGACCGCACCGGGTTGGCGTCGGCTCGGAATCAACGGCCATTCCTCCTTCAAACCTACCGCCGCGATATGGGCGGTGGGAATTTCGTGCTGCTCAAGGAGGCGTCGGCGCCAGTCACCGTTGCCGGGAGGCATTGGGGTGGGGTGAGGTTGGCGTTCGGGTTCTGAGTCCGACGCGGAGAAGGCGGTTGCGGCGCTGATTCAGGCGTGAAACTCGGCTGCGGGAACTGGTTGTCCCCTGACTTGCAAGTGGGGCGGCGGTGACCGGTGGCGGTGATTGCGCGCCTGGCGTCGCGCGGACCAGAATGGATCCAGGTGCTCAAAACACCGTTGAATCAGTGGCCGCCGTCTGCGGTCATCTCGGAATGCCCGTTTACGGGCGAGATGGACCTTTCCGCGAGGAAGGTCGCACGTTGGTTTGACCGTGTTTTGACATCTCGCCCACCCGCTCATGGACGTCCCTCAACGTTGCTTATTGAAGGCCCTTCATCCGATGTTTTCACCGACCTCGCAAACCGCCGGCTTACTCGACTCCGGCGTCCTCGAGCGCTCCGTTGCTGCTCAGGCCTGGACCTACGGCTGGGCGATTTCCCGGGATACGCCAGCGCCGATCCAGCGGGCCGGATATTGGGAAGTCCGCGTCGGAAAGCCGGAGCAAACCACGCGATACGTCCTGCCGCATCTGGATCGCGAGGTCCTAAAGCAACTCGTTGCCGATGAGCCCGCGGCCGGCACCTGGCTGAAGGTCTGCGCGCCGCTGGAGAGCGTGTCGCCGTTGCTCTCCAAGGACTGGAAGATCCACGCGCCGGAGTTCCTGATGAGCGTCGCGCTCGCACGCAGCGCCGAGTCGCTCGCAGCGGGTTACCGCGTCCATATCGAACGGGTCGGCGCGCTGCTGCGGGCGACCGTCCTCACCGAGGACGGCGACCTTGCGGCGAGCGGTCAAGCCGCTCTCGACGGCGCCTTCGCCACCTTCGATCAGATCGTGACCGATGAAGCGCATCGGAGAAGGGGACTCGGACGGAGCGTGATGGCGGCGTTGACGAATGGCGCGCTCGATCACGGGGCACGGCACGGCGTGCTGGTGGCGACCGAGGCGGGCGCCGCGCTGTATGCCGTCTTGGGCTGGGCCACGGTGTCGCCGGTCACGGCGGCTTCGATGCCGGTGGAGTTGGGCTGAGCGTTTCGTACTGACTCGATCACGCGACAACGGCGCGCGGAATGAACCCTTGGTCCGTCAGCGCCTTGATCACGCCGCGCAGCAGCGTGCTGTTGCTGAATCCGATGGTGTACTGACGCGCCTCCCGATGGGTGGGCTGGAGCATCCCGTTCGCGAGCAACTTGCGAATCTGATAGGTGCGCTGAGCCGGTGAACTCTTCGGCATGGCGTCGGCGAGGTCTGCCGACCTCACGACCTTCCGGAGAACGGCAACCCTCAGAACGCTTTCCTCTTGCTCGGTGATCCATTGCCGTTCGCGCGCGTGGGCGATCGCAGGAAGCAGGATCTCGGCCGTGAGGTTCCGGTAATCGGCCAAACGGTCGACCTTGTTCAACTCGTCTCTCACACCAGTCAACACATAGGTGCACCACGTCTCGAGCGCGGCATCCGTCCCCTGGTCTGCCAACGAAAGCATCGCGTAGTACTTCTCCCGGTCAGCGCAGAACACCGCCGCTGGATTCAATAGACGTCCGTCCTCAGCGGTCATTCGGAATCCGTACTTGATGAGGAGCGCATAGGTGAAGAGGCGCACAACGCGGCCGTTGCCGTTTCCGAACGGATGGATCCAGGCAAAGCGATGGTGCGCGAGGGCCACCTTCATCAGGTCGTACTTGCGCTGGTCGTCCCGATTGACGAAGTCGACCAACTCTCCCATGTAGGCCCCGATCCGGACGGCATCCGGGGGCGCGTGCTCGGACATCGCGATGCCGACCGACCCGCTCCGGTAGGCCCCAGGCGTCTTGTCGCCTTCGCGCTCCAGTCCATCGACCGTCATCGCGTGAAGACCGCGGATGAAGTGTTGGCTCAGCGCGGAACCGGGCTCGAGCCCCGCGTCGATCTCGTCCATCGCATGCTCGATGTTGGCGATTTCCCGCAACGAGTCGATCTCTTGATCGGCACGTTGCAACGACGCAGGCCCCCCGAACTTGGTCTCCACGTAGTCCGCCAGCGTGGTGTGGTTGCCTTCGATGCGGGCGGAGGCGAGGCTCTCCAGCAGATGGAACACCTGCTTGAGTTGCATGAACACCATCGGCGGCGTCGTTCCGTTGAGCTGCAGTCGTCGCAGGTGTTCCAGGTCGGTGAGGACGTCCAGCAGCGGCGACGAGAAGCTGGGATTGAGGAGCCTCAGCGGATGGTCCAGAAAGGTCGCCATGTGTGGAGGAAGTGAAATGGGTGAATTCGATATGTTGAATTTGATGGGAATTCTTTAGTCGTGACAATAACTTGGCGATGTAGCCATCCCGCAGTAAGTTGAATCACGTCGGAGCGGATGTTGAATCGATGGACCTGTGCCAGTCGGATTCCGCTCTGTTTGACGAGCACCCAGAGCGTGTCCGAAGCACCTTTTGCCCTGCGCTGGTGATACAAGGTCGCGTTCATCGCTCCGCCGGCAGGCTGCCCCAGGCATCAATCCTGCTGCCCCGTCGCCGATGCCCTTGATCGACTCCTCCGCACCCCCCGACCCCCGCGCCGCCGACCTCCGCCGCATGAAGCTGGTCGCGCTGGGCTGCCTGCTGGCCTCGCTGGCCGGGTTGGCCGTCAGCCTCGTGATGGGGGCCCGGGGCCCCTGGGCTTGGCTCAAGGCCTTCTGCGAAGCCGCCGCGATCGGCGGGCTGGCCGACTGGTTCGCCGTCGTCGCGCTGTTCCGTCATCCACTGGGGCTGCCGATCCCGCACACCGCGCTCATCCCGCAGGGCAAGCACCGCATCGCCGACAGCCTGGCCGAGTTCGTCCGGGACAACTTCCTGCATCCCGAGGTGCTGCTCCAGAAGCTCGAGATCCTCAACCCCGCCGAGCGCCTCGGCCAGTGGCTGCGCGAGCCGGACAACCTCGCGCAGGTCACCGGCTCCGTCCGCGCCATGGCCATCGAGGGCATCTCGCTGCTTCACGAGCAGGCGGTGCGCCGCGCCATCGGCGAGTTCCTCGTCGCACGCGCGCTGTCCTGGAACGCCACCGCCACCGCCGCCTCGGTGCTGGACGTGCTGACCAAGTCGGGCCGTCACCAGGACGTGCTCGACGGCGCCTTGTCCAAGCTGCGCGACTACCTGGCCACGCCCGAGGTGCGGATGCTGGTCGCCGCGCGGCTGGTGAAGTTCGCCCGCGCGCAGTGGCCGAAGGCGACCTCCCTCGTCGACACGATCGCCAACGTCGACAAGATGGCCGACAGCCTGTCCGACAAGCTCGCGCTGCAACTGGTCGAGGAAGTGCAGACGGCGCTGTCGCAGCCCGATCACTCGGTGCGGCGGCAGTTCGATGACTGGATCCACGAATTCATCGAGCGCCTGCGCCAGGACCCGGAGTTCGCGCGCGAGGTGAACGCGATGAAGGACCGCGTCGTCCAGAGCGACGACGTCCGCGCCTACCTCGACGGCGTCTGGACCGAAGTCCGCGCCACCATCGAGCGCGACCTGCAGCGCGAGGACTCGGTGCTCATGCGGCACCTGGACCATTCGCTCGCCGGACTCGGCGACCGGCTGAGCCGGGACCCGTCGCTGGTGGAGGCGATCAACGCGCATGTGCTGTCGGCCGCGGGCCGCATGGTCGGCGGCATGCGCGAGGGCGTCACGCGCCACATCGCGTCGACGGTGAAGTCCTGGGACGACCGCAGCCTGGTCCGCCAGATCGAGCTGAGCGTCGGCCGCGACCTGCAGTTCATCCGCCTCAACGGCACGCTGGTGGGCGGCGTGATCGGGCTGCTGCTCTACGCGGTGACGGTGGTGATGCAGCGGTGAGGCGCCAAGCGTTGCCGATCATGCAACGGGCGTTGCGCAATCGGCAACGCCCGAGGGTGCTCACAACGCCTTCAAGAACACCACCAGGTCCTTCTTCTCCTGCTCGGTGAGCTGGGTCTCCAGCACCAGGTTGAAGAACTCCACCGAGTCCTCCAGCGTCAGCAGCCGGCCATCGTGCAGGTAGGGCGGCGAGTCCTTGATGCCGCGCAGCGGGAAGGTCTTGATCGGGCCATCCATGTTGGCCATGCGCCCATTGATCATCCTCGGCTTGAAGAAGCGCTCGGTCCGCAGGTTGTGCATCAGGTTGTCCGTGTAGTACGGCGGCGCGTGGCAGCTCGCGCAAGTCGCCTTGCCGAAGAACAGCTGCTGTCCGCGCAGTTCCTGCTGTGACGCCTTCCTCGGATCAAGCTTGCCGTCGATGCCCAGCTTCGGCGCCGGCGGGAAGTCCAGCAGGGCCTGGAACTCCGCCATGAAGTGCACCTGGCTGCCGCGCTCCAGCACGTTCACGCCCTTCTTCGTCGCGATCACCGGATCGCCGTCGAAGTAGGCGGCGCGTTGCTCGAACTCGGTGAAGTCCTCCACCGTCTTCAAGGCCCGCTGCGAGCCGAACAGCCGCTGGATGTTGACCCCGCGCAGCGTCGGCGTGTCGATCCGGTGCCGGAAGGGCTGCGGCCGGATGTCGCCGACCAGGTGCGTCGACGCGTTCGTGTGGCCGTTGGCATGACAGTCCAGGCACGCCACGCCGCGGCTGGGCTTCAGCGTGCGCCGGTCGTCGGTCTGGTTGAACTGCTGCTGCGGGAACGGCGTCACCAGCAGCCGCACGCCTTCCAGCTGCTTCGGATTCAGCACGCCGTTGAACAGCCGGAAGTAGTTGTTGATCGTCACCAGCTCCCCCTTGGACACGTCGCCCAGGTCGGGCCGCGTCGTCAGGAAGATCGGCGCTGGGAACTCCGGCAGGAAGTGGTCGGGCAGGTCGTAGTCCAGGTCGAAGCGCGTCAGGTCGCGGTCGATCTCCTGGCGCCGGATCTCGTCGATGTGGAACTTCGGGAAGACCATCCCGCCCTCGGGATGGTTCGGATGCGGCAGCGGCAGGAAACCCTTGGGGAAGAGGTCCTTGGCCTTGATGTCGTCCGGGCTCATCGCCGCCAGCTGCTCCCAGGTGACGCCGCGCGGCAGGCGGACCCGCACGCCGTCCTGGAGCGCCTTGCCCTTGGTCATCGTCGCGCCCGGGGAGGGCCGGTTGGCCAGGTCGTAGCGCTCGTTGAGCAGGTCCGCATGTTTCCGCGCCAGGCCGGGTTTCGCGGCGCTCATGCGCTTGACGACGCTGTCGAAATCCTCGGTGATGACGACCGGCATGTAGCTGGTCGGCGGGGCGGCGGTTTCGCCCATCGCGGTGTTCGTGGCCAGGGGCACGGAGGCCACCGCGGCGGCGGTGCCGAGCAGGGCCGGCCAATGCCAGCCCCCGCGGCGGGGTGCGCGTGAAGTCATGTCTTCTCCCTTTCCGGTGGACGGGGCGCCCGCGCCGGTCCCGCACGCGGCGGCAAGCGGGGTTCCCGGCCGCGACAGGAACCGCGCGATGGTGCGCCACCGCACACAGGGGCAAGGACTGACCCCAAGGAATGTGATCGCGGCCTCTTCGGGCCTTCGCGACACAGCCAGACAAGACCGTAGTCCATCGCATCGCCCGATCCAAATAGAACCTCGTGATGCATTCGATAGCCACCGCCTCGCTGCTGATTGATGTGTGAGCACCCTCTGTTGGAGCAGGAGGCTCCGCGGGAATTGGCCTTTCTCGACCATCGAACTGGATCCGCGGGTTCGGGAGACTGACCGCCTCCTCATTCCGATGGTCAGCCAATTCACGTCATGTCTCATCACTTTGTTCCCACGCCTGCCGTCCGACCGCTGGAACGGGCGGCTCCCACCCCCGACCCGGTGACCCGCGCCGCGCCAGGCCGCCGTCGGGACGACGAAGAGGCCGAAGCCACCGCGGAGTCTTCCGCACCGCCGACAGAGACTGCCGAGACTGGTGCAGCGCCCGCCGACGCGACCCCGGCCCCGAGCGCAGAGCTTGCAGCGCCAGTCGATGCGCCTGCCACCGCCGACACCGGCACTCCCGCCGACGAGAACGACCCGCTGCGAAGCAGCCGCTCCAGTGCGATGCTCGCGGCGGGCCTGGGCCTGCTGGGCGTTGCCGGCGCGGCAGCGGCGGGTGGGTCGGGCGGCGGGTCCAGCGCGACGACGCCGATCACCATTGATCCGCCAAAGCCGGAGCAGCCGAAGCCGGAAGAAAAACCGGATCCGAAGCCCGAGCCTCAACCCGATCCGAAGCCGGATCCGAAGCCTGAGCCTCAGCCAGACCCGAAGCCGGACCCGAAGCCTGAGCCTCAGCCAGACCCGAAGCCGGATCCGAAGCCTGAGCCTCAACCAGATCCGAAGCCGGATCCGAAGCCTGAGCCTCAGCCAGACCCGAAGCCGGACCCGAAACCCGAGCCTCAGCCTGATCCGAAGCCGGATCCAAAGCCCGAGCCCGAGCCTGATCCGAAGCCGGACCCGAAGCCTGAACCCGAGCCCGATCCGAAGCCGGATCCGAAGCCCGAACCCGAGCCCGATCCGAAGCCGGATCCGAAGCCCGAACCCGAGCCCGATCCGAAGCCGGACCCGAAGCCCGAACCCGAGCCTGATCCGAAGCCGGACCCGAAGCCCGAGCCGGACACCAAGCCGCCTGCCGCGCCGGTCCTGGCCCTGATGAACGACACCGGCACCAGCGGGTTCGACCGGGTGACCCGCGATGCGACCGTGCTGGTTTCCGGCCTTGAGCCCGACGCCAGCTGGCGCTATTCCTTGGACAACGGGCAGACCTGGCGGGACGGCAAGGACGGCGCGATCCCCGCATCGGCGTTCACGCACGACGGCGACTGGAAGGTGCTGGTGCGCCAGACCGATGCCGCCGGCAATCACAGCGAGGTGCAAGCGCTCGAATTCAAGCTGCTGACCTCGGCGGCCGCGCCGACGCTGCGGCTCAGCGAGGACACCGGCGCGACCGTCTTCGCGGATCCGGCCGGCATCTCCCTGCATGACGGGGTCACCCGCGACGCCACCGTGCTGGTGGGCAATCTGGACCCCAACGCGAAGTGGCAGTACAGCATGGACGGCCTGTCCTGGTTCGAAGGAAGAGATGGCCGCGTCGAGCCGGGATTCTTCGGCGACCACGACGGCGCCAAGATCGTCCATGTGCGTCAGCTCGACACGGCCGGCAACGTCAGCCAGATCGAGACGCTGCAGTTCGTCCTCGACACGAAAGCCGACGGTCCGACCGAGGTCCGCCTCGTCAACGACAGCGGCGTGAGCAGTACCGACTGGCTGACCAACGACGGGCGGCTCGAGCTGGTCCTGGCCCCGGGCAAGACCTTCAGCTACACCTTCGACACCGGCCACTGGGGCTCCGGTGGCGGCGCGGCCGGCAACATCGTGGCGATGCCCGCCGACCTCCCGGACGGGGCCCGCTGGGTGGAGTTCCGCGTGTACGACGGCGCCGGCAACGGGACGCTGCAGCGCGTCAACTTCAAGCTCGATCGCACGCCGCCGGCCAAGCTCGGCGCGACGCTGATCAATGACACCGGCGCCAGCGCCACCGACGGCATCACGCAGGACGCGACGATCCAGGTCACCGGGCTCACCGCGGGCAACCGCTGGCAGTACCGCATCGCGACCCGGGGCGATCAATGGTTCGATGGCGACGATTCGATGCGGATCGAGAACTCGGCCTATGGCGGCGACGGCTACAACTGGGTCGACATCGCGCAGGTCGACGCCGCCGGCAACCGCGGCGAGCTCACCCGCGTGCACTTCGAGCTCGACCGCGTCGTCCAGGCGCCGACGCTGTGGTTAAAGAACGATAGCGGCGCCAGCACCTCCGACTTCATCACCGCCGACGGCACGGTGGTCATCGGCGGTCTGGAGAACGGCGCGACCTGGTTGGCGAGCTTCAATGGCCAGCAATACACCGGCACGGCCGTCGGCGGCATCCATCCCACCGTGACGCCGCCGTCCAGCGATCACTTCATCTTCCGCGCCCGTCAGACGGACCTGGCCGGCAACGAGAGCGCGCTGTCGACGCCGCTGCGCGCTTTCGTGACCACGAAGGAGGACGCCGACGCGCGTCAGCCGGCGCTGCGATCGGGTGAGGGAGCGCTGCTGAGCGGCACCGATCGCCAGGACGATTTCCTGGTCGAGATCGGCGCCAACATCCGGCTGCTCACCGTCACCAACTTCTCGAGCGAGCAGCACGATGTCCTCGACCTGAGCCAGATCCTGACGCTGGGCGCCGGCGAGAAGATCGGGGACGCCGTGAGCAAGTGGAACCGGGGCGACGGGTGGCTGGGCGTCGAGCTGGCCATCACGGCCAACGGTGGCGAGCGGTACATGGTCGACCTGTGGAACCTTCCCGCCGCAGATCGCATCTTCATCCGCACCGGCGACGGGCTGCACGTCCTCTGAGCCCGGGACGGGCATGACCCCCGCGGCGAGCGCCGGCGTCCTCTAGACTCCGGCGCTCGTTCCGTTCCGGTCCGTTCCCTCGGTCCGGTTGGCCGCGTCCCCCGTCCTCGTGGAGTCCCTCATGCCCCGATACGTTGCCTTCCTCCGCGGAGTCAGCCCGATGAACGCGAAGATGCCGGACCTGATCCGCGCCTTCGAGGCCGCCGGCTTCACGCGCGTGAAGACGGTGATCTCCAGCGGCAACGTGGTGTTCGACCACGACGGCGCGCCGGTCGACGAGCTCGAGCGCCGTGCCGAGCAGGCGATGACGGACACACTGGGCAAGACCTTCGGCACGACGGTCCGCCCGGTCGAGCACCTGCGCCGGATCGTCGACGCCGACCACCATGCACCGTTCCAGCCGCCGTCCGCGGCCAAGCAGCTGATCACCTTCCTGAAGCGCCCGCACGAGTTGCCCGTCTCGCTGCCGCTCGAAGGCGAGGGCGCCGCGATCTGCAAGCTGGAGGGCGTCGAGGTCTACAGCCACTACCTGCCCAACGACAAGGGCCCGCTGTTCATGACCATGCTGGAGAAGACCTTCGGCAAGCAGATCACGACCCGCACCGTCGACACGGTGCGCAAGTGCATCAAGGCCTGAGGACAGATCGGGCGGCGCCGCTCAGGCCACGCAGGCCCGGTTCTTCCCGGTGCGCTTGGCCTCGTAGAGCGCCTCGTCGGCGCGGTCCAGCGCCTGCTCCATCGTCTCGCCCGCCCGGAACAGCGTCACGCCGGCCGAGAAGGTGACGAACACATCGCGCCCCTCGTGCATGAACAGGCTGGCCGACAGCGAGCGCTGCAGCCGCAGCAGCACCGCCTGCGCTTCCTCGAGCGGCGCCTCCGGCAGGATCAGCACGAACTCCTCGCCGCCCCAGCGCCCGACCTTGTCGCCGGGCCGCAGCAGCCCCGACACCCGCGCCGCCAGCGACTTCAGCGCCTCGTCGCCGGCCGCGTGGCCCAGGTTGTCGTTGAGCTTCTTGAAGTTGTCGATGTCCAGCAGCGCCAGCGCCAGCGGCTTGGGATCGCGCTCGAGCTTGGCGCGTTCGGTCTCGAAGGTCGCGATCAGGCCGCGCCGGTTGGCGATCTGCGTCAGCTGGTCGGTCTGGACCTCGCTGGAGAGCTTGCGCAGCTCGCCCTCGAGCTGCTCGACGCGCTCCGCCAGCTGGGCCGCGCGGTCGTGCTCCTCGCGCAGCCGGCCCTGCGTGGTCTGCACCAGCGACTGCACGCTGCGGCTCTCCTCGACCATCTCGCGCACCACGCCGGCCAGGCTTTCCAGCGAGTCGGCCTGCTCGATCACGGTGGCGTACTTGCCGACGCTGTCGCTGAAGCGGTCGGTGTGCTGGCCGAGCTCGCCCAGCTCCTGCAGCATCCGGTTGATCAGGCCCTTGAGCGCGTCGCGGGCGCGGCTGCGTTCCTCGCGCAGGCTGTGCTGGCGCTCGCGGGTGCTGTGCAGCAGCTCGCTGACCGAGCGCACGCTGCGCGCCGTCAAGCCCTGCGCCAGCGTCTGGCCCATCGCCTCGCACTGGCCCTGCGCCCAGGAGTCGTCCTCGGCCAGGTCGGCCAGGCTGCCTGTCAACTCACCGCAGAGCTTGCCCAGCTCGTTGAAGGCGTGGTTGCGATGGTCCAGCCAGCGCCGCGCGCGGATGCACAGCGCGTCCATCTGCGCGGCGCGCTCGGGCGTCGCGCCGTCGCGGACCAACTCGGCATGGGCCACGCCCAGCGCATCGATCAGTTCCTGCGCGCGCACGTCGTCCGCGGCGAGGGCATGCCGCACGGTGCCGTTCAGGTGGGTGCCGACCTCGGGCCACGACTGCAGGCCCGGGCCGGTGCCGGCGGACGCCGGGCCCGTCGTGCCCGTCGCGCTCGATGCGCCCGTCGAGCCCATCAGCGTGTCCAGCGAGCCGTAGCGGCCGCCCTCGGCCGACGCGGGCCGGCCGTCGTCGGCCGTATGCGGGTCCGCGGGCGGTTGCGCGCTTTCCTCGTCGGTGAAGAACTGCGTCGGCGTGCCTGCGCTGTCGTCGTCGAGCGCGTCCTCGCCGTCCTCGCTGGTCGACGCCGCGCCACCGCTCGCGGCCCCCAGGCCGACGGTCGACGGCAACTCATCCAGCGGCGCGGGCTGCGTCTCGACACGCGCGTCGCTGACATCCGAATCCCAGCTCGCCACCAGCTGCCGCAGCCGCAGCGTCAGCCGCTGCGGGTCGCTGCGATTGCTCTGCAGCACGCGCAGCACGCCGTCCTTCTTGCGCGCGAGCGTCCACTGCCGCCCGCCGCGTTCCAGGCCGCGCATCAGCCGCTCGATGAGCTGCGCCAGCTGCTCCGCCTGCGCGCCGGGGCCGTGCGTCTGCTGCAGCGCCTCCAGCGCGCGCTGCAGTTCGTCCCAGCGGCCTTCCTTGAGCTGCGTCGCGAAACCCTGGCGCTGCTGCGGATCGGGCACTGCCAGGCCCAGCAGCCGCGCCATCGAGGCCTGCGCGCGTTCGGGCATCTGCGTCGACGCGCCCCCGCGCACCGGCTCGCCGGCCTCCTGCGCGTAGGCACGGGCGTAGTTCTCGGGGGTCGGCTCCAGCTTGTCCAGCGCCAGCCGGCGCAGGGCCGCTTTTGCCAGGAGAGCGGGGGGCTGCTGCGGCATCGGTCGGGGCTCGGTGAAACGGGGGAGGGCGCTGGCGGCTCGCGGCACGCGACCGGATCAGCGCATCGGGCTTTCGTCGCCGACCTCGGTGGTCGGCAGGATCCAGGGCGCCTTGCGCGGCAGCACCGTCTGGGCCAGCCAGCGCTCGAGCTCGTCGGGCGGCAGCGGCTTGCTGAACAGGAAACCCTGCATCAGGCTGCAATCGAGCCGGCGCAGCACTTCCATCTGGCGCAGCGTCTCGACGCCCTCGGCGATCACCTGCAGGCCCAGCGAGCGCGCCAGCGCGATGATCGCGGTCACCACGGCGGAACTCTGCGGCGTGATGCCCAGGTCGCGCACGAAGCTGCGGTCGATCTTCACTTCCGAGATCGGCAGCGTCGTCAGGTAGGCCAGCGAGGAGTAGCCGGTGCCGAAGTCGTCGATCGAGATCTCGACGCCGACCTCGTTGAGCCGGTGCAGCGACGGGATGACGCTCTGCAGGTCCTTCATCAGGCCGGTCTCGGTGATCTCGAGCTGGATCGCGCGGTGCGGCACGCCCCACTGGCTGACGAACTGATGGATGTGCTCGACCAGGTCCGAGCGCTCGAACAGCCGGTTGGGCAGGTTCACCGCGATCGATTCGCTGAAGCCGAAATTCAGCTGCCAGACCTTGGCCTGGCGCGCGGCCTCGCGCAGCGCCCATTCGGACAGCGGCACGATCAGGCCGGTTTCCTCGGCCAGCGGGATGAACTCGCCGGGCGGCACCAGCTGGTTGCCGCGGCGCCAGCGCATCAGCGCCTCGGCGCCGACCATGCGGGCGGTGCGCACGTCGATCTTGGGCTGGTAATGCAGCACCAGCTCGTCGCGCTCGATCGCCTTGTGCAGCGCGGATTCGAGCTCCAGCTTCTCGCGCCCGCGGCCCGCCAGCATCGGCGAATACAGCGCCGACGCATTGCGGCCCTGGTTCTTGACCGCGTACATGGCCACGTCGGCGTTGCGCAGCAGGTCGGCCATGGTCAGGCCGTCGCGGGGGTAGAGCGCGATGCCGACCGACGCGGTCACGAAGCACTCCTGGCCGGCGATGAAGATCGGCTCGCGCAGCGCGTCCAGCACCCGGTCGGCGACGCGCTCGGCATCGCCTTCGTCGCCGACCTCGGGCAGCAGCGCCACGAACTCGTCGCCGCCCAGGCGGCCGACCGCCTCCAGCGTGCGGTGCGAGCGGGTGCCGACCGACTCCAGCATGCCTTCCATGACCTGGTCGCTGTGGCGCACGCAGGAGCGCAGGCGGCGGCCGACTTCCATCAGCAGGTCGTCGCCGGCGGCGTGGCCCAGCGTGTCGTTGATGACCTTGAAGCGGTCCAGGTCGATCAGCAGCAGGCCGACCTCATGGCCCATGCGTCGGCCGGCCTCGATGGCGCGCTCGGCGCGCCACATCAGCTGGCGGCGGTTGGGCAGGCCGGTGAGCGCGTCGAAGTTGGCCAGCTCGCGGATGCGGTCCTCCGCCATGCGGCGGTCGGTCACGTCCTGGATGACGCCGGTGTAGCCGCAGGCGTTGCCGTGCTCGTTGAACTCGGGCTCGGCCTCGATGTGGATGACGCGCTTGCGGCCGTCCAGCAGCGTGAAGGGCAGGTCGGTCACCAGCACCGAGTTGTGGGCCACGACGTCGCGCAGCAGCCGCATGAACAGCAGCCGCTCCTCGCGCGGCACCATGCGCATCACGCCGATGAAGTCCAGCGGATCGGCCGGCCCGCGGCCGAAGACGCGCAGCGCCTCGTTGGCCAGCTTGAAGCCGTGGCCGGTCTGCCACTCGAAGCTGCCCATGCGGGCCAGGTCCTGCGCGCGCGCCAGCTTGGACTTGCTGCGCTCCAGTTCCTGGCGGGTGCGCGAGCTGCGCAGCATGTAGCGCAGCCGGCCGGCCAGCAGCCGCCACTGCGTGGACTTGACGAAGAAGTCGGTCGCGCCGGCCTGGTAGGCGCGGTTGATCGAGGCCTCGTCGTCCAGGCCGGTCAGCATCAGGATGGGGGCGTTCTCGAAGCCGGGCAGGGCGCGCAGGCGCTCGCAGGTCTCGAAGCCGTCCAGGTCGGGCATCAGCGCGTCCAGCACGATGAGCTCGGGCGTCCACTGGGTGACCAGCTGCAGCGCCTGCTGGCCGCCGGTCAGCGCGGTGACCTCGAAGCCGTGCTCCTGCAGCGCGGCCTCGATCAGCATCAGGTTGACCGGGTCGTCGTCGACCAGCAGGACGCGTGGCCGTTCGATCAGTTCGCCTTCCTTCACGACGCGGCTCATCGCTGGGCTTGCACCAGTTGCTGCATCGCCAGCCGGGCGGCGGCGATGTCGTCCAGGGCGATGCCGATCAGGTCGGCCAGGCCGTCCTCGTGCCCGGCACGGGCCAGGCCTTCGATCTCGGCGCAGCGCTGGGACAGCACCGCGGCGCCCAGGCTGGCCGCGGCGGATTTCAGCGTGTGCGCCACGTGGCGCAGGCCGTTGAGGTCGCGCGGCGCGTCGCGGCCCTGCGCGAGCACCTGTTCCTGCTGGTCCAGCGATTTCAGGAAGGCGGCCACGACACGCTCCAGCAGATGGTTCACGCCCTCCGGGTCCAACTCGCGCAGACGGGCGAGGGCCTGGTCGTCCAGCACGGCGGGTTCGGGCTGAGTCCGGGAGGGCATGGTCGTGGCGTGGTCCGGTGACATCTTCTGATCATGGCGCCGCATGGACGTTCCACGCGGAGTTGCGGGCCATTGTCGTTCACCAGGAGGATGGAGTCGTGGGAAAAAGCCGTCAATTCTGGTGTTCTTGGGGCTGTCGCTCGGGGTAAGTCCCGGGTCCGGTGTGGCGCCGGCGCCTCCGCGCCGGGATGGTGCGCTGGTGAATCCTCGGTGAGTGGCTGGTGAGGCCTACATACAATGGCCCGCATGAACAGGTTGGGGGACGCCGCCGCTCGTCGTCGGCCATGGAAGGGTGCCGCGCTGGCCTTGGGGCTGGCGGTCGTGGCCCTGCTCCTGCTGCTGGCGTTGAACCTCGAGCCGTCGGGACCCGGCCTGGTGCTGACCGCCGTGATGGCGGGCGCGGCGCTGATGATCTTCGTCGCCGCGCTGACCTGGCACCTCGCGGTGCGCTTGGCGCGCGCCCAGTTCGGCGAGCTGCTGCGCGAGAGCCGCCAGCAGGCCCAGGCGCTGACGCAGCTGCAGCCCGACTGGCTCTGGCAGACCGACGCGCAGCATCACCTGGTGCGCTGGCAGGCGTCGACCGGCGCGCCGGCGTCGAGCTGGGCCGGCACGGCGGTGAACGGCGCGGTGACGCAGCGGCTGTGGGAGCGCTTCGAGCCGCTGGCCGGCGCGGATGGCGCGGACGGCGTGCCGCAGGACGTGCGCGCCCGGGTCGAGCCGGGTTACTCCTTTGAAGGGCTGCGCGTCGTCGACGCCCAGGGACGGCGCTGGGAACTCCGCGCGCAGGCGACGACCGATGCTGCCGGCCGCTTCGCCGGCTTCCTGGGCGCGGCCCGGGCGCTGGACGAGGCGCCGCCGGCTGTCGACACCGACACCGCCGCGGCCACCGCGCCCGCTCCGGGCGCCACCGACTGGCTCCAGGCCTTGCCCGGTCCCGCCTGGCTGCTCAGCGGCGACGATGGCGCCTCGACCCGCCTGATCGATGTCAACGACGCGGCCCTGCAGATGATGGGCGGCTCGGAGGCGCGGGGCCAGCTCTGGCGCGCCTGCGAGGAACGGCTGCCCGAGGAACTGCGCCAGGCGCTGGCGCAGCCGGACCTCCAGTCGGGCAGCGCCTGCGGCGCCTGGTGGCTGTGCCTGACGGCGCTGCCGCATGGCGGCGGCACGCTGCTCAGCCTGTGGCCGCAGGGCGCGGCGGAGACGGTGCCCGCGGCGCTGGCGATGCAGGCCGCGGAGCAGGCGCGCGCGGACCAGGCCTCGTTCAGCTACACCGTGTCGCACGACCTGCGCGCGCCGCTGCGCGTGGTCGAGGGCTTCACCCGCATCCTCAAGGAAGACTACGGCCGGTTGCTGGACCGCGCCGGCAACGACCACCTCGATCGCGTGCTGGGCGCCTCGGCACGCATGCACAGCATGATCGACTCGCTGCTGGCCCTGTCCCACCTGTCCTCGCAGGCGCTGCGGCATGAGACGGTGGACCTGTCGCTGCTGGCCGGGCAGGTGGTGGACGAACTGCGCCGCGCGTCGCCGGGGCGCGAGGTCGAGGTCGAGGTGCAGCCCGGCCTGCGGGTGCAGGGCGATCCGACGCTGTTGCGCATGGTGCTGGAGAACCTGCTGGGCAACGCCTGGAAGTACAGCGGCAAGCGCGAGCATGCGGTGATCCGCTTCGAGGCCGAGCAGCGCCAGGGCGAGCGCGTCTTCGCCGTCAGCGACAACGGCGCCGGCTTCGACATGCGTTTCGCGGACCGCCTGTTCGGCGTCTTCCAGCGCCTGCACAGCGCGAGCGACTTCCAGGGCACCGGCGTGGGCCTGGCTTCGGCGCGACGCATCGTGCGCCGGCACGGCGGCGACATCTGGGCCGAATCCGAGGTCGGGCAGGGCGCCCGCTTCTACTTCACCTTGCCGAGCTGAGACCGGTCCGCGCGCTTGCGCCGCGGGCCGCGTGGCGGTCCGAAGGCCATCAACTGCCGAGCGCGAGCTGCTCGACCGCCTCGACGACGCGGCGCGCCTGTTCGCCGAGCTCGATGCGCTGCTCGGCGGCCATGCGCTCCAGTCGCGCCAGCGCCTGCGCGCGGGTCAACGAATAGCGGTGCATCAGCACGCCCAGCGCCATTGCCTCGACCACCGCCAACGCCGAGGCCGGCTCCAGTGCCGGTGCGGGCGGCGCCGCGTCGGCGCGGGCGGGCCGGTTGGCGAAGGCGGCCTCCACGGCGGGGACGATCTGGTGGATGTCCAGCGGCTTGACCAGATAGGCCAGCGCGCCCAGTTCCTTGACCTTGGCGACGGTGGCCTCGTCGGCGAAGGCCGAGAGGAACATGAAGGGCAGCTGCAGGTAGTCGCGCAGGTAGCCGGCCACGTCGAAGCCGGTCATGCCTTCCATGCGGATGTCGAGCAGGGCGAGGTCGGGGCGGTGCTGTCTGGCGATGAGGATGGCGTCGTCGCCGTTGTCGGCGTCCAGGACCTCATAACCGGCCTGGGCCAGGCCATGCGTCAGGGTGGCGAGCACCAGCCGGTCGTCGTCCACGACCAGGATGCGGCCCTTGCCGCTCGCGCCCACGTCCTTGCTCACGCTGTCCACGCTGCTCCCGAATCCAAGGCATCCCCGAGGGGTGACCGGGGATTGTCACCGAAATGCCGCGCATGCCCCGCGCGGCGGGCTGGCCCGGTTGCGAGTCGTCACAAGGCCTCGAGCAACTGCACCCCCGGCGGCCACAGACTGAGCTCGCACACCACCTGCTCGCCGTCCTGTGTCAGGCCCAGCAGCGCGCTGCGGCGCGGCAGCAGCGCGCGCACCAGGCCCAGGCCCGAGACGCCGCCCCGCACCTGCGCCAGGTCGAAGCCCGGCGGCAGCCGCCCGGTGTTGACGATGCGCAGCACCACCTGTTCCGGATCGAAGCGCAGCTCGCAGCGCACCGGCGCGTCGCCGCCATGCTTGACCGCGTTGGTGAACAGCTCGTTGAGCGTCAGCGCGATCGGGATGGCCTCGGCCTCGGGCAGGCCCCAGCGGTGCGACTGCTCGGCCATCGCGCCGTCGACCTCGACCAGGATCTCCCGGCCCGACATCCGCTGCACCGAGCCCATCACCGCCTCGACCACCTTGCGCAGGCGCAGCGGACCCGACATGCCGACCTGCAGCCCGTAGACCTGCGCGATCGCCTGGACCTGGCCGACCGCCTCGTTGATCACCGCCTTGACCTCCGGGCGCCGCGCCGCGATCTGCTGCAGCAGCCCGGCCACGCCCTGGAGGTTGTTCTTGATGCGGTGGTGGACCTCGCGCACCAGCAGCTCGCGCTGCGCGATCGCCGCCTCCAGCCGGGCCGCCTCCTGCGCGCGCTGCTGCGTCACGTCGCTGGCGACCAGCAGCAGCTGCTCCGGCTCGAGCTCGCCGCTGGCATCGTTGACGCCCGCCAGGTGCAGCAGCCGCGCATCCCAGATCCGCGCCTGCCCGCGCACCGTCAGCCGGTATTCACGCTGCAGCACCTCGCTGCTCTGCAGCGCGAACTCCATGTCGGCGCGGATCGTCTCGGCCTCGTCGCCGCCGCCGAAGAGCGCCTCCAGGCTCGCGCCCAGCAGTTCCTCCTCGGGCCGGCCGGCCAGCGCCGCGGCCGCCTGGTTGATCTGGCGCACCTGCAGCGTGCGGGCGTCGTGCAGGCTGATGGCGATCGGCGCGGCCTCGATGATCCGGTGCAGCGAGGCCTGCGCCTGCAGGCTCTGCGCCTCGGCCTGGCGGCGGCGCTCGATGTCCAGCAGCGCATAGGTCAGCTGCCGCGAGCCGTCCGGCCCCATCGTCGCCACCGCGTTGCCGACCACCCAGAACTCGCGGCCGTCGCGCGCGACGACGCGGCATTCGAAGGTCTCGGCCTGGCCCTCGGGCAGGTCGTCCAGGTAATGCGTCTGGCGGAAAGGATGGTCGGGCGCTTCGGTCGCGACGCTGCTGATCGGCTGGCCGGCGAACTCCGGCAGGTCACCGCCGAACATGCGCCGCGCCGAGCGGTTCATCCACTCGATCCCGTGCCGGCCCACCGTCACGATGCCCACCAGCACCGAGTCCAGCACCGCGCGTTCGCGCTCGGTCTGCAGCTGGAGGGAGTGCTGCAGCAGCTCGTTGCGTTCCTGCGCCTGCTGGTGGTCGGTGATGTCGACGGTCAGCACCGAGGTCGTTTTCTGGCCGGAAGCCAGCTGGCCGATCTCCACGCGGGTCATCAGCCAGCGCAGCCCGTGCTCAGGGTGCCGCACCGCGTAGCGCGCCACCGTCGGCGTGGCCTGCTTGAGCGCGAGCTGCAGCTTCTCGTACTCGGCGCGCGAGTCGGGCTCGACCATCTCGCGGTTGACGCCCTGCAGCGAGGGGGCCTGTTTCGGGGTGTCCTCGCCGGGCGAGGATGGCGGCGGCGGCGCGCCGGTGCCCGGCCGCGACCAGCCGGCTTCCGGCTGGAAGGTCGCCAGGCCGACGCCGGCCGTGTCCATCAGCGTCTGCAGCTGTTGCTGCGCGAGTTCCAGGTCCTGTTCGGCGCTGCGGTCCTCCAGCATCACCAGCGTGCGCGGGCGCGACCATGGGCCGCTCAAGCGCCGCGCGCGCACGCGGATCCAGCGCCGGCGGTCGCCGGGCGGCGCCAGCAGGGCGTTGCGATGGGATTCCTGGCCCGACTCGGGCGCTTTGGCATGCAGCAAGTCGCGCCACTCGGGGGGCAACTCGTGCAGGCTGATCGGCATCTGCGGGCTCAGGCGCCGGCACAGTGCGGTGAACGCGGCGTTGAAGCGCAGCAGCAGGCCCTGGTCGTCATGCATCAGTGCCGGCAGCGGGCACAGGTCCAGCCACTGGTCGATCTCCGACTGCATGCGCTCGGCGCGTTCGCGCGCGGCCAGTTCGGTGCTGTGATCCTGGAGCAGCGCCAGGCCCAGGTCGCCCTCGAGCGGATGCACCCAGGCCTGCAGCAGGTGCTCGCGGCCCTGGTCGTCGACCAGGCGCAGCTCCTGCGCCATGCCGCTGGGCAGCAGGCGCTGGCCCTGCAGCGAGACCTCGCCCATCAGGCCCTGCAGCTGCGCGTTGGTGAGCAGCACCTGGCCCTTGGCGTCGAGCACGAAGGCGGGCCAGGGGCCGTCCCAGAGCCCGGCGAGCAGGCCGGGCACGTCCTGCCCGCGCGCCGTGAGCAGCGCGCGCAGGGCGTCGAGGTCGGGGGAGGCGAGGGGGAGTTGGGGCGACACGGGGCGAGTTTAGAAGACCCTCACCCCGCAGCTGTCATCACTCGAGCTGCGCCGCCTTGTGCAGCGCGCGCAGCACGGCGTGGTTGACTTCGTCGGGACCCAGCATCAGCGTGTCGAGCGCGTCGCGCACGTCCAGCACCGACTCGTTCTCGATCGCCTGCACCAGCTGCAGGTAGCCGTGATATGGCCCGGTCTTGTCGACCAGCGCCTGGCGCACCCGCTCCGGCACCGGGATGGACTGCAGCAGCTTCTCGAACGGCTGCTTCAGCATGTGGTCCAGCAGCGAGAACAGGCCGCAGATGAACATCTCGTCCCGCACTTCGGAGTCGGTCATGCTCTTGGCCAGCTCCTCCATCACCAGGCCGCGGCGCAGCGCGCCGAACATCACCGGGCGCATCGCGTGGTCCTTGCTGGCCGTGGCCAGCAGCAGCGCCAGCCAGCGGCGCAGCCGCGCATAACCCAGCAGCATGATCGCGTGGCGGAAGGAGGACACCTCGACCGACAGGCCGAAGGCCGCCGAATTCATGTAACGCAGCAGCTTGAAGGCCAGGCTGGGATCGCGCTTGAGCGTCTGCTCCAGGCGCTCGACGTCCTCGCCCTGGTCGACCCGCGACATCAGCTCCACGATCACCTGCAGGTCGGCCTGGCCGTCGTTGCGGGTGGCCGGGACGGCCGGGGCCTCGAATTCGCCATGCACGGTCCAGCCCAGCACGCCGGCGGCGCCGCCGTCCAGCGCCTGCTTGAAATCGGCCGCGCTGCGCGCGCCCGAGACCAGCACCGACTTGCCGGCCGGCAGCGGACCGCCGCCCAGCTCCTGCAGGTCCAGCACCAGCTGCTTGAAGCCGGCCGCGTCCGAGCGACCCTTGAGCAGCGCGCCCCGCACCTGGGCCTGCGCGGCCAGGTCGGCATCGGACAGCAGGAAGGCCGGCACCTCGACCTTCATGTTGCCGGGCAGGGCCGCGGCCAGCAGGCCCTTGAGCAGCCCCTCGTGCGCCACGTTGAGCAGCACCGGCCTGGCCGGGAAGGCCTCGGCCAGCGCCGCCAGCAGGGCCGACGCGTCGGGCGTGGCTTCAGGGCGAAGCGCGAACACGGTGACGCGTGTGGCTTCGATGTCGAAGGACTTGGAAACCAGGGGCGCGTAGCCCAGGGCCACTTGGCCCAGCACGGCGTGTGTCGAGTTCATGCAGATCGGCGCATCAGGAGTTGATGTACTGGAACAGCGACATGCGCTGCACCATCGAGTAGGTTTTCAGCGCCGCATCGTAGCCCGTCTGCTGGTTCTGGAAGTCGGAAATGCCCTGGGTCATGTCCAGGTCCTCTGCGGCAGATTGCTCAGCCTGGTTGTAAACCTTGAGCGTCTGCAGCCGCGACTCGGAACCGTCCAGGTTGTTCATCTGCTCGCCGACCTGGCTGCGCACGTTGGCCAGGTTGCCCATGACCGCATCCACGTCGCGCAGGTTCATCAGGTTGCTCTGCGTGATCTCGGGCGCGGTGCGGCCGGTGGTCTTGAGCGACTCGATGGTGCGGTCCAGCACCTCGAAGAGCTTGAGGTCGGCCGTCGACGGCTTGACGCTGAAGCTGTCGCCGTCGGACGGCGTGCCGGCGACCGTCATCGCCATGCCGTCGAACTTGATGGTGTTGCCGCCGCTGTAGTTGTCGCTGGCCACCGGCACGTGGCCCTGGCTCTCGTTGAAGACGGTGTAGGTCTGCGAGGGCGCGGTGCCGCTGATGACGATGCTGTAGCTGTCGCCGGTGACCAGCGCCGGGTCGGTGACGCGGCCCGAATCGATGTAGCCGGTGGACGCCTTGCCGGTCAGCACGTTGGGCGCGGGGCCGGTCTCGAAGCTGCCGTTGCCGCTGCGCGCCTGCTCCCAGGCGGCGCGGCCGTCCACGCTCAGCGGATAGTTCTCGAGGTTGCCGGTGGTGACGCTGCCCGAGATGCCCTCGAAGCCGACGCCGCCGCCGATGCGCGCGCCGTTGGCATCGCGCTGGACCGGGTTGTCCAGGAAGGGCACGCCGGAGGTGCCCTGGCCCGAGAACAGGTAGCCGCCCGCGCCGTCGGTGCGGTTGGCGATGGCCAGCAGCTGGTCGCGCAGGCCCTGGATCTTGGTCGCCAGGCCCTTGCGCTCGGGGTCGCTGTAGCTGGCGTTGCCGGCGGCGACCAGCGTCTCGCGGATCTGCTGCATCAGCTCGTTGGCGTCGCCCAGCGCGCTCTCGGCCAGCGTCATGCTGTTGCGGCTGGCCTCCAGCGCGCGCTGGCTGGCGTCGACCTGCCCGATCGAGGTGCGCGCGCGCTCGGCCCGCGCCGCGCCGGTGGGGTCGTCGCTGGCCTTCTCGACGCGCTTGCCGCTGGTCAGGCGCTGCTGCGCCTCCTGCATCTCCTGCTGGCGGCGCTGCAGCGTCGCGATGCTGGCGTCGAACATGTTGTTGGTGGCGAGTCGCATGGCGGCGTCCTTCTGGAAACGGGTCGTGCGCCGCGTCAGCGGCCGACGACGCTCAGCAATTGGTCGAACAGGCTCTGCGCGGCCTGCAGCATCTTGGCGGCGGCCTGGTAGCCCTGCTGGAACTGCATCAGCTTGGCGGCTTCCTCGTCGAGGTTGACGCCGGCCTGGCTGGAACGGGTCTGCTCCGCCGCGGAGGCCACCGTGGTGGAGACCTGCGCCAGGTAGTCCGCGCCCTGCACCCGCGACCCGATGTCGGCGATCGCCGACGCATAGGCCTCGTTGACGGTCTGGCCGCGCGAGAGCTTGCCGTCGGCCTGCAGCTGCTTGCCCAGGAAGGGCTCGCTCTGCATCGCGACGAAGGCCTTGGCGTTGCCGTTGTTGGTCGAGACCACCTGGTCGGAAACCTGCAGCGCGATCTTGTCGCCCTCGCGCGGCACGCCGTTCAGGCTCAGCTCGAAGCCCAGGTCGACGCCCGCCGCCGGATCGTTGCCGATCTTGCCGCCGGCCTTCCAGGTGCCGCTGACCGAGGTGTTGTCCGACAGCGTGATCGTGTAGTTGATGCTGTTGTCGGCGTTGACGCTGCCGAACTGGACGGTCGCCGGCTGCTTGCTCTTGTCGAACTTGTCGTTGACCGCGTAGAGCGCGTCGACGGTGGCGGTGCCCTTGTTGTTGACGTCGGTGGTGGCGATGATCGGCGAGGCCGCGGCCAGGCCCGACGGATCGTCGAGCGCGCGCTTGAAGCTGGCCGCCGCGTTGGCCACCGGCTCCAGCAGGAAGCTGTCGCCCGGCTGCATCGTGCCGCTGGTCGACAGGCTGATGCCGTAGGCCGCCTTGATCTGGTCGTTGCTCATGATCGTGGGCTGGCCGCCGGGGCGCACCGCGATCTGGTAGCTGTCGGGCGTGCCGGTCGGGTCCGGCGTGACGGTGAACGAGAGCGCCGGCACCAGCGCGCCGTCGGTGACGGTGGCGCTGACGGTGGCGTCGCCGCGGTTGGTCGACGCCGGCCGCACCGCCGGATCGGCGATGGTGAACAGCGGTCCGCCGGCCTGCGCCTTCAGGTCCAGGCCCAGGCTCTGCTGCTCGTTGACGCGGGTGGCGACCGCGGTCGCCATCTGGCCCAGCAGGTTGCGGGCGTCCTGCAGGTGGGTGTTCTGGTAACGCAGCAGCGCCGTCAGCGAGCCGCCGGTCAGCGTGCTGTCGTCCAGCGCGCGGGTGCCGCTGGTGTCGCTGATGGACAGCTGCGCGCGCGCGCCGTCGTAGGGGTCGGGCGTGACCGAGAGCTGCTGCGCCTGGCCGCCCAGCACCAGCACCTGGCCGCCACCGATGAACACGCCCATCGTGCCGTCGCGGGCATTGGGCACGGTGCTGACCTGCACGTACTGGCTGAGCTGCGAAATGAGCTGGTCGCGCTTGTCCAGCAGGTCGTTGGGCGTGTGGCTGTTGCCGGAGGCGCGCGCGATCTGGTCGTTGGCCGCGGCGATCTGCTTGGCCAGCTCGTTGACCTGCTTGACGTCGGCGTTCATGTCGCTGACGACGCCGGCCTGCAGGTCGGCCAGCTGCTGGCCGGCGCTCTGGAAACGGGAGGCCAGCGCCTGCGCCTTGCCCAGCACGACCTGGCGGGCCGAGGGGTCGGACGGGCGGCTGGCCACGTCGACCAGCGCGTTCAGGAAATCATTGGCCGACTGCCCCAGGCCGTCCGCGCCGGTGGGGAAGAGCTTCTCCAGCTGCCCGAGCTGCGCCTGCATGGTCGTGTCGGCGAAGGCCTGCGACTTGGCGGCCGCGGCTTCGCGGGTCAGGAACTCGTTGTGCGAACGGGTGACCGTCTGCACGTTCACGCCCTTGCCGAAGTAGCCCGCGCCGGTGAACTGGCCCTCGGGCGTGGTCAGCACCACTTCCTGGCGCGAGTAGCCGGCGGTGTTCGCGTTGGCGATGTTCTGGCCGATGGTCTGCAACGCCGCCTGGTTGGCGAACATCGCGCGCATGCCCAGCGACAGCAGCGGGGAGGTACTCATCTCGGGCTCCTCGTTCCTTGGTCCTCAGCGGCGCGCGATCAGGCCAGCGCGCGCTGCACGCGCATCGTGGTGTTGATGGTGCGCGCCAGCTTGGTCGCGTAGTCGGGGTCGGTGGCGTAGCCGGCCTTCTGCAGGCCCTTGGCGAAACCCTCGGCGCTGCCGGTGTTGGCCTTGGCCACGACATCGCGGTAGCGGTCGTTGTTGCCGATCAGGCGGGCATAGTCCTTGAAGGCCTCTTCATAGCTGCCGTAGGCGCGGAACTTGGCCGTCACCTTCATCGGCTTGCCGTCGACGTACTCGGTGGTCTGCACCTCGGCGACCTTGCCGGTCCAGTTGGCGCCGGCCTTGATGCCGAAGACGTTGAAGCTGCTCGAGCCGTCCTTGTTCAGGATCTCGCGCTTGCCCCAGCCGGACTCGTGCGCCGCCTGCGCGATCATGAAGCTCGCCGGGATGCCGGTGGACGCCTGCGCGGCCTTGGCGGCGCCGTCGTGCTTGAGGATGAAGTCCTGCACATGCGGCTGCACGTTCTTGACCGCCAGCTGCGGCAGCTGCTGGACCTTGGTCGCGCCCTTGGCCGTGGGCAGCTCGCCGTCCTTGACGCCGAGCTGGCGCTGCAGGTGGCGCTCGATCGCCTGCGACAGACCGCCGGGCAGGCCGGTCATCTTGGCGGCGTACTGCTGGTCCAGCATCTCGCCGCCCATCTGGGTCGCCGAGTTGTCCATCATGCCGCTGCTCATCGTGGCCTGGCGCATGCTCTTCATGACCTCTTGCATGAAGAGGGCCTCGAACTGGCGCGCGGTCTCCTTGACCGCGGCCTTGGGGTCGCGCGACGCGGTGGACTTGAGCTGCTCGACGGAGCGGGTGTCCGAGGACAGCCCGTTGGTGGCGAAGTTCGCGCCCATGCCCAGGGCGTTGCTCAGCGGGGTGGAGAGCGCCATGTCAGATCACCTCCAGCTCGGCGTTCAGCGCGCCGGCCGTCTTCATCGCCTGGAGGATCGCCAGCAGGTCCTGCGGCGTGGCGCCCAGCGTGTTCAGCGCCTTGACGACGTCGTTCAGCCGCGCGCCCGCGGGCAGCTGGATCAGCGAGCCGGGGTCCTGCTTGATGGAGATGTCGGTCTTTTGCGTGACCGTGGTCTGGCCGCCCGAGAGCGCATTGGGCTGGCTGACCTGCGGCGTGCTGGAGATGGTCACCGCCAGGTTGCCGTGCGCGACCGCGCAGGGCTGCAGCGTGACCGCCTGGTTCATGACGACCGAGCCGGTGCGGGCGTTGATCACGATGCGCGCGGCCGGGGTCTCCTGGTCGAAGCTCAGGTTCTCCATGTCGGCCAGGAAGGCGACGCGGGCGTCCGGCGTCAGCGGCGCGCGCACCTTGACGACGCGGCCGTCCAGCGCCATCGCCGTGCCTTCGCCCTTGGCCTTGTTGATGGCCTTGGCGACGGCGCGCGCGGTGCCGAAGTCGGAGCTGTTCAGGTCCAGCTGCAGCCATTCGTTCTGCTGCAGCGGCGTGGGCACGCTGCGCTCGACCAGCGCGCCGCCGGGGATGCGGCCGGCGCTCAGGTGGTTGATCTGGACCTTGGAGCCGCCCGCCGAGGCGCCGGCGCCGCCCACGATCAGGTTGCCCTGGGCGATCGCGTAGACCTGGCCGTCGGCGCCGCGCAGCGGCGTGGCGATCAGCGTGCCGCCGCGCAGGCTCTTGGCATTGCCCATGGACGACACGACGACGTCCAGCGGCTGGCCGGGCTGCGCGAACGGGGGGAGCTGGGTGGTGATCATCACCGCCGCGACGTTGCGCGGCTGCATGGTCACGCCGGGCGGCAGCAGCACGCCGAACTGCTGCAGCATCGCCGTCATGCTCTGGCCGGTGAAGGGGGCCTGGGTGGTCTGGTCGCCGGTGCCGTCCAGGCCCACCACCAGGCCGTAGCCGGTCAGCGGGTTGGAGCGCACGCCCTGGACCGCGGCGACCTCCTTGATGCGCGTCGCCTCGGCGGGCGTCGCGATCGCGAGCAGCGCCATCAGCGCGAGCAGGCCGGAGGCCAGCAGGCGGGGGGAGCGGGACAGGAAGCGGGGGAAGGCGGTGGTGGGGTACATCTCGGTCACACGGTAGCCAGACTCGTGTGACCGATTGTGGGGAAACTTAAATGGGCGAAAGGTTCAAGAAGAAGCGGGATAGCCAGCCAATTCCATGCGCGTCGGCCACGGCGCCGCGGCCGCGCTGCTCGACCCGGACATTGGCGATCGCGGTCGAGGCGACCGTGTTGCCCTGGCGGATCGACTGCGGGTCGACCTGGCCGTAGAAGCGCAGCACGTCCACGTTGCTGTTGACCCCGACCTGCTTTTCGCCCGAGATCAGCAGGTGCCCATTGGGCAGCACCCCGGTGACGACGGCGGTGATGGTGCCGGAGAAGTCGTTGGTGTTCTCGTTCGTGCCCTTGCCGGTGCTCTTGTTGGACGAGGAGCCGGTCAGCTCGGCCCGGCCGCCGCCGAAGGAGTTGGCCGCGATGCCGGGGATGGCGCTGACGCTGGCGCCGATGGCGCCGTTCTTGTCCAGTTCGCTGCTCGACTTCTGCGTGGCGCTGACGCGCTCGACGATCTGCACGGTGACGATGTCGCCGACCAGGCGGGCGCGGTGATCCTCGAACAGCGGGCGGTAGTTGGCGTTCTGGTAGATCGCGCCGTTGTTGGCCGAGGCCGGGATCGGCTCGGGCATCTTCACCACCGGCGCGGGCTGCATGTCCACGCGCGGCTGCGGGTACATCGTGGAGCAGGCGGTGAGGGCGAGCGCCGCGGCGGCCACCAGGCTCAATCGGATCGAGGACAGGAACGAAGGCATGACAACTCCTTGAATCGCGCACGGGAAGGCGGACCTTCGCATCGTCGCCCGGGCGCTCACCGCCCGGTCCGCCGAAGAAGGGCCCGGCGACCGGTCAGATCTGCGACAGCTTCTGGAGCATCTGGTCGGTGGTCTGGATCGCCTTGGAATTCATCTCGTAGGCGCGCTGGGTCTGGATCATCTGCACCAGTTCCTCGACCACGTTCACGTTCGAGGTTTCGACGAAACCCTGCTGCACCGTGCCCAGGCTGTTCTGGCCGGGGGCGCCGGTCTGCGGCGTGCCCGAGGCGACGCTCTCGGCGTACAGGTTGCCGCCCAGCGATTCCAGCCCCGGCGGGTTGATGAAGTTGGCCAGCTGCAGCTGGCCCAGCGTCGTCGGCGTGGCGCTGGCCGCGGTGGTGACGCTGACCGTGCCGTCGGCGCCGATCGAGATCGACTTGGCGTCGGCCGGCACGATGATGCCGGGCAGCACCGTGTTGCCGTTGTTGGTGACGATCTGGCCGTTGGGATCGAGCTGGAAGCTGCCGTCCCGGGTGTAGGCGGTGGTGCCGTCGGGCATCTGCACCTGGAAGAAGCCGTTGCCCTTGACCGCCACGTCCAGCGAGTTGGACGTCTGCGTCAGGCTGCCCTGCGAGTGGCTGCGCGAGGTCGCCACCGCGCGGGCGCCCAGGCCGACCTGCATGCCGGTGGGCAGCGTGGTCTGCTCGGTGTTGTTGGCGCCGGGCTGGCGCAGCGTCTGGTACATCAGGTCCTCGAAGACGGCGTGCGACTTCTTGTAGCCATTGGTCGAGACGTTGGCCAGGTTGTGGGAAATGACGTCCAGCTGGGTCTGCTGGGCTTCCATGCCGGTCTTGGCGGTCCAGAGCGAACGAAGCATCGGGGACTCCTGATTCCTGTGCGGTGCGGGCGGATCCGTTCAGCGAACGGGTCAGCTGTCGGACAGCAGCTTGGACGCTGCCTGGCCGTGGGTCTGGGCGATCGAGAGCATCTTCATTTGCTGCTCGAACTGGCGGGCGGCGGCGATCATGCCGACCATGGTCTCGACCGGGCTCACGTTGGAGCCCTCGAGCGCGCCCGACTGCAGCCGGGCATTGGGATCGGCGGGCAGCGGGTCGCCGCCGTCGGCGATGAACAGGCCGTCGTCGCGGCGGGTGAAGCGCCCGTCCTCGGTGACCAGCTTGATGCGGCCGATGTTGACCGGCCGCTGGCCGTCGGACTTGGCCACCACGGTGCCGTCGTCGCCGATGGAGATCGTCGAGTTGGGCGGGACGGTGATCGGGCCGCCGTCGCCCAGCACCTGCAGGCCGTTGCGCAGGCGCAGCACGCCGTCCTGGTCCACGTCCATCGAGCCGGCGCGGGTGTAGGCCTCGGTGCCGTCCAGCGCCTGCACCGCCATCCAGGAGCGGCCCTTCATCGCGACGTCCAGGTTGCGGTCGGTCGTGGTGATCGGGCCGGCGCTCAGGTCGTGGCCGGTGGTGGTCTCCAGCGCGAAGGCGCGGGTGGAGGCGCCGTCGCCGCGGATGGGCACCGCGCGGAACGCCTGCAGCTCGGCCCGGAAGCCGTTGCTGTTGGCGTTGGCGAGGTTGTTGGAGAGCACGTCCTGGCGCGACATCGCCGCCTGGGCGCCGCTCATCGACAGGTAGATCATGCGGTCCATCGGAACTCCTCAGCGATCGGCGGTGGGGTCGGGTGCGCCGGGATCAGCGCAGGTTGACCAGCGTCTGCAGGACCTGGTCCTGCGTCTTGATGGTCTGCGAGTTGGCCTGGTAGACGCGCTGGGCGGTCATCATGTTCACCAGCTCGGAGGTCAGGTCGACGTTGGATTCCTCCAGCGCGCCGGGGGTCAGCGAGCCCAGGTTGCCGTCGCCGGGAACGCCCACGACCGGGTCGCCCGACGAATTGGTGCGCGCCCAGACGTTGCCGCCCAGCGGCTGCAGGCCTTGCGGGTTGCGGAAGTTGGCCAGTTCGACCTGGCCGGCCGGCTTGGATTCACCGTTCGAGTAGCGGGCGGTGACGATGCCGTTGTCTTCCAGCTTGATGCCGACCAGCTGGCCCGGCGCGTAGCCGTCCTGGGTCAGGTCGGTGACCGCGAAGTTGGAGCCGTTCTCGGTGGCCGAGCGCAGGTCGAAGCTGATGCCCTGCACCGACGGGTCGGACGGGTCGGCCGGCGGCGCCGGGATCGGCAGCGTCGGGGCGCCCTGGGCGTTCACGCCGGCGGGGATCTTCAGGTTGAGGAACTCGCTCGGGCCGGGCGAGACCGGCTTGCCGCCGGTGGGCAGGAAGGTCATCTGCGTGAACGGCGTCAGCGGATTGCCGCCGGGCTGACCGTTGTCGGTGTCGATCGGGTTGCCCTGGGCGTCGTACTGGATCGCGCTGCCGTTGGCGGTCAGGTACACGTTCCAGACGGTGTTGCCGTTGGCGTCGGCGTTGTTGGCGCGCTGGAAGTACATCGTCAGCGCGGTCGGCTGGCCCTTGGCGTCGTACACCGTCATCGAGGTGGCGTTGTTGTACGTCGTCGGGTCGTTCAGCGTGATGCCGGTCTTGTCGATCTTGGGCGAGTTGGGATCGGCCGGGTCGGTCAGGTCGTAGGCGGCGGTCGGGCCGGCGCGGGAGTCCAGGTTGAACTCCATCTTGATGTCGCTGGTCACCTTGGGGTCGATGCCGCCGGTGGGCAGCTTCAGGCCCTGCGCCAGGCCCGGCTGGATCACGCCGTTGGCGTCGGCGGGATAACCCATCAGCTTGAGCTGGTCGTTGTTGACGATGTTGCCTTCCTTGTCGACCTTGAACTGGCCGTTGCGGGTGTACACCGTCGGGCTCTTTCCGTCGGACACCTGGAAGAAGCCGGCGCCGTTGATCGCCAGGTCCATCGGGTTCTCGGTGATCGAGATGTTGCCCTGCGTGAACTGCTGGGCCACCGTCTGGAGCTGCACGCCGATGCCCACGTCGCTGGTGCCGGCGCCGTTGAGGGAGGCGGCGTACATGTCGGCGAACTCGGCCCGCGACGACTTGGCGCCGTAGGTCTGCGAGTTGGCGATGTTGTTGCCGATGACTTCCAGGTTCTTGCTGGAAGCGTTCAGTCCGGAGAGGCCTTGTTGGAAGCTCATGGGGTGTCCTTGGGCGATTCAGGCGGGTGACGCGGGTGTGCGGGAAGGGCGGGCCGGGGGATGCTGGGATCAGCCCAGCGCGCGGACCTTGTCGTAGTCGACCAGGCCGGAATTCTTCAGTTCGAGCTGCAGGGTGGAGCCGCTCGTGTTGACGGCGCGCACCGTGTCGCGCATCAGGGTGGTGGCGGTGACGGCGGTGCCGCCGCTGCTGGCGGTGACGCGGTAGCTCAGGCCGGTGGTCTCGGCGGCCTTGGACGCGTCCCAGGTGTAGGACTGCATGCCGCTCTTCATCTTGCCCAGGTCCTGGGTCGAGATCACCGCGCCGGCGCCGTTGAGCACCTCCAGCTTGACGCTGTCCGCGGCGCTGCCCAGGTCGAAGTTCAGCGTGGCCTTGCCGTCGGCGACGGTGACCTTGTCGCCGGGCACGGTGACCTCGCGGCCGACCAGGCTGACGCTCTGCAGCGCCTGCATCTGGCCGAACTGGCTGGCCAGGCCCTGGATGCTCGAGTTCAGCGTGCTGACGCCGGTGACGGTCTGGATCTGCGCCATCTGCGTGGTGACGGCGGCGTTGTCCATCGGGTTCATCGGATCCTGGTTCTGCAACTGGGCGACCAGCAGCTTCAGGAAGCGGTCCGAGGTTTCCTGCGCGCTGGTGCCGGTGGGGCTGCTGGCGCCCGTGTTCGACGCGGCGCCGGTCTTGGTGTTGGCGTTCAGGGCGGTGAAGTCCATGGGAGGCTTTCCGTGCGGGAGGTCAGGCGGGGCTCAGGCCGGCGGGCGCTCAGCCCTGGCCCATCTGCAGGGTCTTGAGCAGCAGCGACTTGGCGGTGCCCATGACCTCGAGGTTGTTCTGGTACGAGCGCGAGGCCGAGATCATGTTGACCATCTCCTCGACGCTGTTGACGTTGCTGTAGGTGACGTAGCCGTCGGCGTCGGCCAGCTGGTGGCTGGGATCGTGGACGCGGCGGCCGGGGGTCTGGTTCTCCTGGACGCCCACCACCTGCACGCCGACGTCGGTCTGGTCCATGCCGTTCTGGGCCAGCACGCTCTGGAAGACGACCTGGCGTGCCTTGTACGCCTGGCCGTCCGGACCGGCGACGGTGTCGGCATTGGCCATGTTGCTGGCCACCGCGTTCAGGCGCTGGCTCTGCGCGCTGACGGCGCTGCCGCTGATGTGGAAGATGTTGAACATCGACATGACGGTCTCCTGTCCTGCGCGATCAGGCGGCGTTCGGCGACTTCATCGCGTCCAGCATCGTGCGGATGCTGCCGTTGAGGAAGCGCAGCGACGCTTCGTACTTGACGGTGTTGTCGGCGAAGCTGGCACGCTCGCGGTCCATGTCGACGGTGTTGCTGTCCATGCTGGTCATGGCGCTCAAACTGCTCTGCAGCGCGTTCTGGGTGCGCTGGGTCAAGGTCTGGTTGGAGTTCGCGGTCGTGGCGGGGGAGGTGGCCTCGCGCAGCGCCTTGGCGAAATCCATGTCCTTGGACTGGTAGCCCGGGGTGTCGGCGTTGGCGATGTTGCTGGCGAGCAGGCGCTGACGCTCCGCCCGCAGGGTCAGCGCCTGGGCCTGGAAGTTCATCGCATCGGACAGTCGGTTCAGCATGGTCATCTCCTTCGGGACGGGTCGGGTGGCGTCGGGACGCGGCCCCGGTTTGTCACGTTCGGGCATTGTGGGCAGCGGGTCGGAAAACATGAGCGCGATAAGACGGGTGATCCCGGCCCATTTCGAAGCCACCGGCGCGTCCCGGATCCGTACAGTTCCGTCCCATGCCGCAACCCTGCACCTCCTCTCACGCCCGCCACGCGCAGGCGCTGCCCGCCCTGCTGGCGGGGGCGCTGATGTCCGTGTGGCTGATGTTCGGACTGGTGGACGAGGCGGACGCCCAGACGCCGGGCGCGCCGCGCCTGCAGCTGACGATGGCGCAGCAAGGGGGCGCCGCGGCGCAGGCCGCTGCTTCCAACGGCTCCAATGGCGAACCTTCCGCGCTGGGCGCGCTCGACGCGACGCTGGAGGACCGCCTGCAGACCCTGGCCATGGCCGGCGCCCGCCAGGTCGCGCCCAACCAGGCCCGGGTCGAGGTGGAACTCGGCCGGCTGGACCCGCGCCTGCGCCTGGCGCCGTGCGCGCAGATCCAGCCCTATTTGCCGCCGGGCACCCGGATGTGGGGGCGCACCCGCCTGGGCCTGCGCTGCCTGGCCGGGGTCACCAAGTGGAATGTGACGCTGCCGCTGACCATCAAGGTCTACGGCCAGGCCTTCGTCGCTGCCGCCGACCTGCCGGCCGGGACCCTGCTGACTCAAGAACAGCTGCGGCTGGCCGAAGTCGACATTGCCGGCGAAGCTGGCGCCATCTATACACAAGCGGAAGGCTGGCTCGGTCGCCAGCTGGCCCGGCCGGTCGCGGCCGGCGAGGCGCTGCGGTCGGCCGACCTCAAACTGCGCCAATGGGTGCAGCCGGGCGACCGGGTGCAGGTCATGGCGACCGGCAACGGCTACGCGGTCGCGGGCGAAGGCCAGGCGATGGGCGTGGGCCTGGAAGGCCAGGATGTCCGTGTACGCTTCGACAATGGCCGCATGGTCACCGCGCGTACCGTGGGTGAACGCAAGGTGGAGGTGGTACTGTGACGCCCTTCACCGAGCGATCTGTCGATTTTGTGAAGCTCGCCCCTCAAGTTCCGCCCAGACGGGTCGAAATACCCGGTACTGGAAGGGGTCCGGAAGTCCTCGGGCCCATGGAGATTTGCCATGAAGATCGGTAACAACGCTGACCTGAACGCCTACTCGAAAGTGGGCGGGACCACCACCGGGACCCCCGAGGCCGGTGCGGCCAAGGCTGGAAAGGCCGGCACGGCCGCGTCCGGCGAGGGGTCCAAGGTCGAGCTGTCGAGCGCCGCGAGCAGCCTGATCGCGGGCGCCCCCGACGACGGCAGCTTCGACGCGGAAAAGGTCGCACGCATTGCCAGCGCGATCGAGAAGGGCGAGTTCAAAATCAACGCCGATGCGATCGCCGACAAGCTGATCGCCAACGCGGCTGAGATGCTGGGCCGCACGCAGCCTTCGCACTGATTCGCTCAATCGTAAAAAGCTGAGCTGAAGCGACCATAGACCAAGCTTTTCCGGTGACGCCATGACCGCCACGCCTTTGAACTCGACCCCCGTCGACCTGGAGCAGCCGCTGCAGGACGTCGAAAGCTGCCTCAACCTGCTGGGCGAGGCGCTGCATCGACGTGACTCCCAGGCGATCGAGCTGCACGCGGCGTCGCTGCATGCGGCCCTGGCTCGCGCCATCGAACAATTCAGCGCCGCCGCGCGCACCGGCACGGTGCCGGCAGGCCTGCGGACCCGCTTGATGCAGGCAGGCGGCCGCGTCGCCGCCCAGCGCGAGTCGCTGGCCCGCGCCACCGCCGCGCTGGACCGCGCCATCGACGTGCTGATGCCCGGGGAACCGAGCGGGCTGTACGGCGCGTCCGGGAAGAACGAGCGCAAGTCGGCCTTGGGTGGGGCGATCCAGGCCTGAATTTCAGAGCTTCGGATGAAGAAGGCCACGCGGATGCGTGGCCTTTTTGCGTTTGGAAGCGCCGGTGGCGTTTGGGGAGCGCCCGTGGCGTCCGGGCCACCGCTAGTGGCGGCGGCCTCCCACCTGTGTCGGGCGGGCGACCGCCCACCTGCGGCTAGCGGGCGACCGCCCACCTGCATCGACCGGGGCGTTGGCCGCCGAGGCATGGGGCCCCCGCGGCAAGCGCGGAAACCCCACGCCTCACCGTCCCCAACCATCACCGTCCTTCGACCACCGGGGACGGTGGACTGCGGGGGAGTTCTGGGAGCGGGCGGGGCGGGGGCGGGGCGGCGTGGAGTCAGGTCGGCGTGCGGGTGGCCTTGCGGCGCAGGCAGTCCAGGTAGGCGTGGCCGTCCGGGGGAAGGCCGCTGCGCTGCGAACTCCAGATCATCTCGCCCAGGCATTCCATCGCTTCGTGATGGGCCTCGTGCAGGGACTGGCGGCGCGCCGCCAGCAGGTCCAGCGCCTGGCGCACCCCCGTCGGCTGGTCGATCTGGTGCTGCTCGATCAGGCTCAGATGCATGGACAGGTGCAGGAAGGGATTCGTGCGGCCGTCCTCGACCGTGTAGACCGCCGCCAGCGCGGCATCCTCGTCGGCCAGTTCGTCGTGGTACTCGGGATGCTGGGCGATCCAGTCGGAAGCGATGGCCTCCATCGGCGTGAGCGGCAGGCCGTCGCGCTGCTTGCGGTAGGCCTGGCAGAAGAAGCGCCGGACCTCGAGTTGGGAAGGGGCAAACATAAGAGCGCGATTCTCGCCGCAGGCCTCAGGCCTTGCCCGGCTGGGGCTGATCGGGAGCGCCGGCCGGCACCGGCGCCGTGCCCGGCGCCAGGTGCGGCTCCTGCCACGGGTTGCGGCCCTTGCCCTCGGCCAGCGCCTTGCGCTCTGCCGCCAGGCGCTCCTCCAGCTGCTCGCGGCCGCGCTTGGACATCGCGATCAGCGTGTCCAGGTCGCCACGGTGGGGGCGCATCGCCTCGGTCTGCTCGACGGAGTGGCGCCGGAAGCGCCAGGCCATCTGCCGCGCCGCGTGCGGTTCCCAACCGAGCTGCTGCAGCACGCTGCGCCCGCTCATGAGCGCGGAGTCCAGCGTCTCGCGCTCGATGAGCTCGACGCCCAGTTCGCGCAGCGCGTAGTAGTGCTGGACGTTGCGCGCCCGCGCCACGATGGTCAGGTGCGGGAAGTGCTGCCGCGCGATCTCGGCGATCTTGACGCTGTGGTTGAAGTCGTCGACCGCCAGCACCAGCACGTGCGCGCGCTCGGCGCCGGCGATGCGCAGCAGCTCCAGCCGCGTGGCGTCGCCCCAGAAGACGCGCCAGCCGAAGCGCCGCAGCGATTCGACGGTGTCGGCATCATGGTCGAGCACGGTCGCCGAGATGCCGTTGGCGAAGAGCATCCGGCCCACGATCTGCCCGTAGCGGCCGAAGCCCGCGATGATGACCTGCGAGTCCTGCGGCTCGGTGAGCTCGTGCGGCGACTTGCGCTCGACCTGCCCGGCCCGCCGCTGCGCCCAGGCCAGCAGCGCCGGGGTGAGCGCCAGCGAGAGCGCCACCGCCGCCACCAGCACCGAGCGCTGCGCCGCGTCCAGCAGCGTGGCCTGCTCGGCGAGCTGGAAGACGACGAAGCCGAATTCGCCCCCCTGCGCCAGCAGGATGACGAAGACCGCGCGCTCCGGCTTGGGCAGGCCCATCGCCCGGCCCAGCACCGTCAGCACCAGGCCCTTGCACAGCCACAGCGCGGCCAGCAGGCCCAGCACCGCCAGCGGCTTGTGCCACAGCACCGTCAGGTCCAGGCCCATGCCGACCGCGATGAAGAACATGCCCAGCAGCAGGCCCTTGAAGGGCTCCAGGTCGGCCTCGAGGGCGCGGCGGTACTCGCTTTCGGCCAGCAGCACGCCGGCGGCGAAGGCGCCCAGCGCCATCGACAGCCCGGCCTTCTGCATCAGCATCGCCGCCGCCAGCACCAGCAGCAGCGAGGCGGCGGTGAAGATCTCCGGCGTGCCGCTGCGCGCGATCCAGCGCAGCAGCGGACGCAGCAGCAGGCGTCCGCCGAGCACGATGAGCACCAGCGCGCCCAGCGCCAGCCAGATCCTGCCGCCCGAGTGGCCGCCGGCGGGCCGGCCCTGGCTGGCCAGGATGGGCACCAGCGCCAGCACCGGGATCGCGGCGATGTCCTGCAGCAGCGCCACGCTGATGACGCTCTGCCCGGCGCGGGTGTTGCCCAGGTTCTTCTCGCTGAGCGTGGCCAGCGCCACCGCCGTGGACGACATCGCCAGGCCCAGCGCCGCGATCACGGCGGCATGCCAGTCGGCATCGAGGAAGAAGGAAGGAATCAGCAGCAGCGCCGCGCAGCCCAGCATCTGCGCCGAGCCCCAGCCGAAGATCGGCCGGCGCATCGCCCACAGCCGCTTGGGCTCCAGCTCCAGGCCAACCAGGAACATCATCAGCACGACGCCGAACTCGCCGATCTCCAGGACCGTGGCGGGCTGGCTGATCAGCCCGAGCACCTGCGGCCCGAGCAGCACGCCGGCGACGAGGTAGCCCAGGATCGAGCCCAGTTTCAGGCCGCGCGCCAGCGGCACCGCGAGCACCGCGGCGCTCAGCAGCACCAGCGGCGTGAGCAGCCAGTTGCCGTGCGCGCCGTGGGCCGCCGCGTCGGTGGTGCTCACGGCGGAGGTCACGGCAGCAGAAGCGGCGGCGGAAGCGGCGCCCATCGCGGCGGAGGCCGCGGCCATCGGGGAAGCGATGTCCATCAGACCGGCGCTCCTTCCTCGCGCACCGGGCGCTCGTCGTCGGGCACCGCCTCCTGGGCGGGCTCGGGCTGGCGCTCGCACCACTCGGGCAGCGCGCGCAGGCCGTCGACGAAGACCTGGACATGGGCCTGGACCTGCTCCGCGCTGGCTTTCTGCGCGCCGTGCAGCACCAGCGGCGGCAGGAAGCGCATGCCGCACAGCGCGGCCGTCTGGGCGTAGGGCAGCAGGAAGTCGCCGACCGGATGGCGGTTGTAGCCGTCAGCGCTGTAGGAGTGCGCGCTGCCGCCGGCCGAGGTCACCAGCCACAGGTCCTTGCCGTGCAGCGCGTGGCCGGTCTGGCCGTAGGCGAAACCGACGCTCAGCACCTCGTCCACCCACAGCTTCATCAGCGCCGGCATGCCGTACCAGTGCAGCGGATGCAGCCAGACCAGCAGCTCGGCGTCGCGCAGCGCCTCCTGCTCGGCGGGGGTGTCGATCGCGTAATCGGGATAGAGCGCGTAGAGATCGCGCACGCGGACGTTGGACAGGCCCTGGGCCGCGGACAGCATCGCCCGCGTGACGCGGGAATGGGCGAGGTCCGGGTGCGCGGCCAGGAGGAGGATGGACGGAGGGGCGCTCATGGCGGCGGATTTTGCGGTATCGCATAACATCCCGCGCACCTCATCGAGGAGAGGAGAGGCCATGCCGGTGATCCTGGTCGCCAACCCCAAGGGCGGCGTTGGCAAGAGCACGCTCGCGAGCAACCTCGCGGGCTTCCTGGCCCATCGCGGCCATGCGGTCATGCTGGGCGACATCGACCGGCAGCAATCCTCGGCCCGCTGGCTGGCGCAGCGACCCGCCGCGCTGCCGGCGATCCGCGGCTGGGAACTGGCGTCCGCCGAGCAACTGCGCACCCCCAAGGGGGTGTCGCACGCGGTGCTCGACACCCCCGCCGGACTCCACGGGAAGAAGCTGGCGCAGGCGTTGAAGGTGGCCGACCGGGTGCTCGTGCCGCTGCAACCCAGCCTGTTTGACATCCAGGCGACATACGACTTCGTCCGCGAACTGCAAGATGCGGCCCGGGATCGCGACGGGCCGGCCGGCAGGCCCGACATCGCCCTGGTGGCGATGCGGGTGCGCGAGGGGACGCTGTCGCAGCAGCAACTGCACCAGTTCATCGAGCAGCTCCGGCTGCCGCTGCTGGCCGAGCTGCGCGACACCCAGAACTACGTGCAGCTGGCCGCCCGCGGCTTGACGCTCTGGGACATCGCCCCCGGCCGCGTCGCCCGCGATCTGGCGCAGTGGGAAGGCCTGTGCGCCTGGCTGGAGCGGCCGGTGAAGGAGGGCAAGGACGGCAAGGGCTGACGCCGGCGTCCGTCCCGCTCCCGCCGGCGCCGACCCCATCGGAATCACGTCGGAACAAGAGGAGACCGGGATGCGGATGTTCGAGAAGCTGGAAGACCTGGCGCCCCTGGTGGGGCAGGAGATCGGCGTGTCCGACTGGATCGCGGTGGATCAGCCCCGCATCCAGGCCTTCGCCGATGCGACCGAGGACCAGCAGTGGATCCACACCGACCCGGCCCGCGCGGCCGCCGGCCCCTTCGGCACCACCATCGCGCATGGTTTCCTGACGCTCAGCCTGCTGCCGCGCTTCTATGAGACCGCCTTTCGGGTGAGGGAGGTCCGGATGGGCATCAACTACGGCCTGGACCGGGTGCGCTTTCCCGCGCCCGTGCCGGTGGACAGCCGGCTGCGCGGGCGTTTCGTGCTCAAGCGGCTGGAGCTCATCGAGGGCGGGGTGCAGATGATGGTCGAGGTCACCGTCGAGCGCGAGGCCGGCGGCAAGCCGGTCTGCATCGCCGAATCGCTGACCCGGCAGTACCGCTGACGCGGACAGCGAGCGCCCGCCGAGCACGGGCGCCAATCGCCCGAGTGTGGCATTTCGATCATTTCCGAAGCGCGTTTTTTCGGCTGTCACACTCGATGCGGTGCTGTCACGACCGGACACTCGATCGGGCGAATACAGATTTTTTGGTTTGCCAATAGAACTTTCTATTGGTAGCGATGCCACCGTAAGGGGGAGTGCCGGTGGCTAAGGGCACGCCTATGATCGCGCCCTAGTTCAAAAGTCATTCGGGACGGCGGGCCAGGAAGCCTGTCGCCGCAGTCCGACCATCCAAGGAGACACGCCCGTGAGGGTTCTGCTGATCGACGATCACCCGCTGATCCTGGCCGCGCTCCAGACTGTGATTCAAGGTCTGGGCGAAGACGTTCAGGTGCTGGGCGCCGACAGCGCGGCTCAAGCCCGCGACACGCTCAAGGCGCGCCAGGACTTCGACCTGGTGCTGCTGGACCTGAACCTGGGCGATGCCAGCGGCTTCGACGTGCTGGAGGAGTTCCGCTCCCAGTACCCGGCGCTGCCCGTGGTGGTGATTTCCGCCTCCGACCGCGCCAGCGACGTGATCCGCGCGATCGACCAGGGCGCGATGGGCTTCATCCCCAAACGCACCGGCAACGACGTGCTGGCCCAGGCGCTGAAGCTGGTGATGTCGGGCGGCATCTACGTGCCGCCGATGTCGCTGGGCTCGGACAGCGCGCCGGAGCCGGAACCGGTGGCCGTCGCCGAGAGCGCGGCGCACGGCAACTCGAGGCTGCACCAGGTCCAGGCGCTGGCCAGCCAGGCGGGCTACCAGACCACCGCGGGCCTCGAAAGCCTGCAGTTGACGCCGCGCCAGACGGACGTGCTGGCGCTGCTGCTCCAGGGCAAGCCGAACAAGATCATCGCGCGCGAATTGGGCGTGTCGGTGGAGACGATCAAGGACCACGTCGCCGCGGTGCTGAAGGCGCTGGGGGTCAGCTCTCGCACGCAGGCCGTGCTGGCGGTGGGCCAGATGGTGCAGCGCCAGCCCAACGCGGCGTTCACCACCTTCCGCTGAACGCGGCACGACCGCCTCCTCCGCAACGCCGGGCTTGTCCCGGCGTTCTGCATTCTGGAGGCCGGCACTCGGCGCCAGCGGTGACGGCGATCCCGGCGATCCATCGCCTCGCACCGCGAGGCCCGCGCCGACACGGACGCCGGCGATCCGGCGGCGCTCAGCTCGGCGAGTAGGCCAGCCGCACGTAGATCGGCGCGAAGGCCTCGGCCTGCGTGATCTCGACCAGGCGCTCCCGCGCCAGCTCGAGCATCGCGATGAAGGACACCACCAGCACCTGCGAGCCCTTGTCCAGCTCGAACAGGTCCTCGAATTCGACGAAGCGCTGGCCCTGCAGCTTGCGCAGCAGGTGCGACATGTATTCGCGCACCGACAGCTGCTCGCGGGAGATCTTGTGGTGCTGGCTCAGCTTGGCGCGGCGCATCAGCTCGGCCCAGGCCGCGCGCAGGTCGTCGACGTTGACGTCCGGCAGCCGCGGCGCCAGCGACTGCTCGATGTGGATCTGCGCCCGCAGGAAGTCCCGGCCCAGCACCGGCATCTGGTCCAGGCGCAGCGCGGCCTGCTTCATCTGCTCGTACTCGAGCAGGCGCCGCACCAGCTCGGCCCGCGGGTCCTCGGGCTCGGCGCCGTCATCGGTCTTCTTGGGCGGCAGCAGCATCCGCGACTTGATCTCGATCAGCATCGCGGCCATCAGCAGGTATTCGCTGGCCAGCTCGAGGTTGTGCTTGCGCAGCTGCTCGACGTAGCTCAGGTACTGCTTCGTGACCTCGGCCAGCGGGATGTCGAGGATGTTGAAGTTCTGCTTGCGGATCAGGTACAGCAGCAGGTCCAGCGGCCCTTGGAAGGCCTCGAGGAACACCTCCAGCGCGTCCGGCGGGATGTAGAGGTCCTGCGGCAAGGCGAACAGCGGCTCGCCATACAGCCGCGCGACGGCGACGTGATCGACCGTCTCGGGCGTGGAAGCGTCACCGCCCTGATCCACCGGGGTGTCCGGCAGCGTCAGGGCGGTGTCCGAGGAATCGTCGGCGTGGCTCACGCGGGGAACGCGGCTCGGCGTGGCGACGGCGGGCCGGCGGCTTACTCGGACTTGGTCTGGTAGACGTAGGGCTGCTGGGACACGCGGGCCTGGTTGTAGCCGGCCTGGGCCTGGCGGTCTTGCTCCCGGTCCCACAGCAGCGCGCGGCCGGCGCGCTGTTCGGCTTCCAGCGTGGGTTTCTTGGCCTTCAGCTCATTGATGAACTGCGTGGCTTCGGATTCGTATTTCTTCCAGAACAGCGGCATGGTCGTCTCTTGATCGGGGATTCGAAAACTGGGGCGGATTCTAGGCGGTCGGTCGCGGCGCAGGCCGTGCTCAACGCACGCGCATGCCGGGCTGGGCGCCCGGGAAGGGCTCCAGCACGAAGATGCCGGGATGGGACTTTTCGTCGGCATGGCTGGCGGCCAGCACCATGCCCTCGGAGACGCCGAACTTCATCTTGCGCGGCGCCAGGTTCGCGACCATGACGGTGAGCTTGCCTTCGAGCTGCTCCGGCTGGTAGGCGCTGCGGATGCCGCTGAAGACGTTGCGCAGCCGGCCCTCGCCGGCGTCCAGCGTCAGGCGCAGCAGCTTGTCCGACCCCTCGACCAGCTCGGCCTTGACGATCTTCGCGATGCGCAAGTCGACCTTGGCGAAGTCGTCGATCTTGATCTCGGGCGCGAGTTCCTCGCCGCCGGGCACGACCTGGGGCGGCGCGGGCGGCTCGAACAGCGCCTCCAGCAGCTTCGGGTCGACGCGCTGCATCAGGTGCTCGTAGCCGCCGATGCGGTGGCCGCCCAGCGTGCGGTCGGCGTCGGCGAAGCTCATCGGCGCGACCTGCAGGAAGGTCTCCACCTTGGCCACCAGCGCCGGCAGCACCGGCTTCAGGTAGATGGACAGCAGGCGGAAGGCCTCGATGCAGACGGTGCAGACGTCCTGCAGCACCTGATCCTTGCCCTCGAGCTTGGCCAGCTCCCAAGGCTTGTTCTGGTCCACGTACTCGTTGACGCGGTCGGCCAGCAGCATGATCTCGCGCAGCGCCTTGCCGAACTCGCGGGTCTCGTAGAGCTCGACGATCGTGCCCTTGTGCTCGCGCAGGGCGTCCAGCAGCGTCAGGCCCTCGACGCCGACGTCGGCCGACAGCTGGCCGCCGAAGCGCTTGGACAGGAAACCCGCCGCGCGGCTGGCGATGTTGATGTACTTGCCGACCAGGTCCGAGTTGACGCGGGCGACGAAGTCGTCGGGATTGAAGTCGACGTCTTCGACCTTGCTGTTGAGCTTGGCGGCCAGGTAGTAGCGCAGCCATTCGGGGTTCATGCCCAGCGACAGGTACTTCAGCGGATCCAGGCCGGTGCCGCGGCTCTTGGACATCTTCTCGCCGCCGTTGACGGTCAGGAAGCCATGCACGTACACATGGTTGGGCGTCTTGCGGCCGCTGAAATGCAGCATCGCCGGCCAGAACAGCGTGTGGAAGTAGGTGATGTCCTTGCCGATGAAGTGGATCTGCTCCGTCGACTCGTCCTTCACGAACGCGTCGAAGTCGCGGCCCGTCTTGCCGAAGTAGTTCTTCAGCGAGGCCAGGTAGCCGATCGGCGCATCCAGCCAGACGTAGAAGTACTTGCCCGGCGCGTCGGGGATCTCGATGCCGAAGTAGGGCGCGTCGCGGCTGATGTCCCAGTCGCCCAGGCCGCCGTTGCCGTCCTCGTCCTTGGCGAACCATTCCTTGATCTTGTTGAGCACTTCCGGCTGCAGCCGGCCCGGCGCCTGCGTCCACTGCTCGAGGAACTCGACGCAGCGCGGGTCGGACAGCTTGAAGAAGTAGTGCTCCGAGCTCTTCATCACCGGCGTCGCGCCGGTCAGCACCGAGAACGGGTTCTTCAGCTCGGTCGGCGTGTAGACCGCGCCGCAGACCTCGCAGGAGTCGCCGTACTGGTCCTTGGCGCCGCACTTCGGGCACTCGCCCTTGATGAAGCGGTCGGGCAGGAACATCGACTTCTGCGGATCGAAGAACTGCTCGATCGTCTTCACCGAGATCAGCTCGTTGGCGCGCAGCGCCTTGTAGATCTCCTTGGACAGCTCGTGGTTCTCGGCGCCGTCGGTCGAGTGCCAGTTGTCGAAGCTGATGTGGAAGCCGTCCAGGTACTTCTGGCGGCCCGAGGCGATGTCGGCCACGAACTGCTGCGGGCTCTTGCCCGCCTTTTCCGCTGCGATCATGATCGGCGCGCCGTGCGCGTCGTCGGCGCAGACGAAGTGCACCTCGCTGCCCTGCATCCGCTGGAAGCGCACCCAGATGTCGGCCTGGGTGTATTCCATGATGTGGCCAATGTGGAAGTTCGCATTGGCGTAGGGAAGGGCGGTGGTGACGAAGAGCTTGCGTGTCATGGCGCGATGGGGGCGGTGGTCCCGCCGGGCGCAGTCGGGCGAAATGCCCAATCGGCGGCGTCCGGGGGAACCGGCGATTTTAGGCGTCGGAAGCGCGGGCCGCGTAACGCTGGGCGAGCCATGAGCACAAGATCAGCTGCAGCTGGTGATAGAACATGATCGGCAGGACGATCACGCCCACCGCCGGATGCGCGCCGAACAGCAGCTTGGCCATCGGCACGCCCGAGGCCAGCGTCTTCTTGGAACCGCAGAAGACCGCGGCGATCTCGTCCTCCACCGGCAGCCCCATCGCGCGCGCCGCCAGGCGGCTCAGCACGATCACCGCGCCGAGGAAGAGCGCGGCGCCGAGCGCCGCCTTGACCAGCAGCTCCGCGCCGTGGTCGCGCCACAGGCCCGACGCGACCGAGTCGCTGAAGGCCGACAGCACCAGCAGGATGATCACCCAGCGGTCGACCAGCGAGATGCGGGACTTGTGGCGCGTGTGGAAGCCCAGCAGCAGCGGCCGCAGCAACTGGCCGGCCACCAGCGGGAGCAGCAGCAGCTGGGTGAGCTTCCAGACCGCCTCGCCGAAGGGCAGCGTCGCGCCGCTGGTGCCCGCCATCACCGCCACCAGCAGCGGCGTGAGCACGATGCCCAGCAGGCTGGAGACGCTGGCGTTGAAGATCGCGGCCGGCACGTTGCCCTTGGCCAGCACCGTCATCGCGACCGAGGACGAGATCGTCGACGGCAGCGCGCACAGGTAGGCGAAGCCCAGCGCCAGGTCGGGCGGCAGCCAGCGGCCGAACAGGGCGGTGAAGCCCCACCACAGCAGCGGGAAGAGCGCGTAGGTGCTCAGTTGCACCAGCACATGGACGCGCCACTTGAGCGCGCCGTCGCGCAGCGCGGCGCTGGACAGTCCGAGGCCGGTCAGGAAGAACACCAGCGCCACGCCCCAGTTGCTGACGACCTCCAGCCGCAACCAGCCGCCGCTGCGGCCCAGTTCCGGCCAGGCGCTGGCGAGCGCCACCGCGCCGACCAGCGCCAGCAGGAACCATTCCTTTCGGACCCAGGACCGGATGCCCATTCCCAACCTTTCACCGGCGCGGCCGGCCTGTCGTCCCCGATGGGGAAAACAGGGACTCTAGCGGGACCGCAGCTTGCCCACCTGTCTTCAGGCTGGCTCGGTGGCCGATTTCTCCGCCCGCCCGAACGCTGGGCGCCCCGGATGTCGGATTCGTGACGCAAGCCGGTGCGTTCATGACGGCAATCGCACGACACGATCGGGCGGCGGCGCGAACTGGACCGATGGACTTGTAACGGCGCCACGCCCATTTGCGGTCCGGTCCGCCCCGCGGATCCCTCGCCGGTGGGATGTCGGACCTCGTCCGCCGGTTCAAGGACTCCCGCTAAGGCGTTGATTTGAAAGACCCCTGGAAACTATCCACCGGCGCTGTGGATAACTTTGTGGGAAACCCCTCCGCGAGCGCTCTAAACCCTTGATCGACGGTCGCCTGAGGTTCCGTGCCTCTTTTCTGGGCAGGCGAAAACGCGTCATATGAATCAATGGCTTAGCCGCGGCTGGCCGGTCGTGTCTGCTGCGCCGCAGCAGGACGGTTCGACGAATCGCGAGAGCGCCTCAATGGGGATAAGTCAAGCCCCGCATCCACGATTTTTGGGTTGACAACACGTCGGTGACGCTGGAAGAAGCGACCCGCCAGTCGCCGTCGGCCTCCGCCGGAGGAGGGATCTATCCCCGCCTCCTGTGGACAAGCATGTGTGTCTCCTGGCGACGGCGCTTGCAAGTGCTTGTCACACGTGGTGTTCCAGTGGTCTGCTCGAAATCGAGGCAGCGTCGGCCCGATGTGACAGCGCGCGCGGCGCCGGATGACAGCGGTCGGAGCCCGCATGACGGCTCGCGGGCCGATGCAGCCTGGGCAGGCCCCTAAAAGGAGGGCCTCGGCGCACCGCTAAAATCCGCGACTTTGCAAACGCATCCCCCAAATTTTTCATGACGCAGGCAGTGGCGGGCAATCTGTCGGGGCGGTCGGCCGCCGGCAAGACTCCGGAACTTTTTGAACTGAAGAGCGCCTCGCTGAGCCTGCTCGCCCTCGTCCTGAAGACGGCCGATCCGGCCGCGCTCGACCAGGAGCTGACCGCGAAGCTGGGCGAAACGCCCGACGCCTTCCATCACGACCCCTTGCTGCTGGACCTGAGCCAGCTGCCGGCGATCGACGCGGCCGAGACCCGATCCGCGCCCGTGGCTGACAGCGTGGCCGACGCCGTGGTCGGCGCCGAGGAGGCCAGCACTGCCGCGAGCGAGGCCCAAGGCCAGTTGAGCCTGGACGACGCCCCGACCGAGTCGCCCGCCGACGCCCCGTCGACCACCCCGTCGACCACCCCGGTTGCGCGCGTGGACCTCGCCGCGCTGCTGCCGCTGCTGCGCCGCCATCGGCTGCAGCCGGTCGGCGTGGTCGGCGCCAACGCGGCGGAACTGGCGCAGGCGGCTGGGCTGGGCCTGGCCGAGGCGCCCGACGAGCCGGTGCGCGCCGAGCGCGAGCCGCGGGTCCAGAAGGTCGTGCAGCAGGTCGTCAAGGAAGTGGTGGTCGAGCGCCAGGTCGAGGTGGCGGTGCCCGCGCAGGCCGCGCCCACCGTCTACGTCGACAAGCCGCTGCGCTCGGGTCAGCAGGTCTACGCCAAGGGCGCCGACCTGGTCGTGCTGGCGGCGGTAAACCACGGCGCCGAGGTCATCGCCGACGGCAGCATCCACGTCTACGCGCCGCTGCGCGGCAAGGCCATCGCGGGCGCGCGCGGCAACGCGCAGGCACGGATCTTCGCGCAGCAGCTCGAGGCCGAGCTGATCGCCATCGCCGGCATCTACCGCACCAGCGAGAACCCGCTGCCCGACAACGTGCGCGGCAAGGCGGCGCAGGTCCGGCTCGACGGCGAGAAGCTCCTGATGGAGCCGCTGGGCGCATGAACCATCCCGGGCGCCAGCCGCTTGCGGCCCCCTTGATTTCCCCCGACATGGGCGGCGGTCCCCGCGACCGCCGCACCGATGACGCTTGAGCTGCGACGACAGCGACCGACACATTGAAAGGACCTCGACCCATGACCAAGATCGTTGTGGTGACCTCCGGCAAGGGCGGCGTGGGCAAGACCACGACCAGCGCCAGCTTCGCCACCGGCCTCGCGATGCGCGGCTACAAGACCGCGGTGATCGACTTCGATGTCGGCCTGCGCAACCTCGACCTGATCATGGGTTGCGAGCGCCGCGTGGTCTACGACCTGATCAACGTGATCAACGAGGAGGTCAAGCTCGGCCAAGCGCTGATCAAGGACAAGCAGCTGGACAAGCTGTTCATCCTCGCGGCCTCGCAGACGCGCGACAAGGACGCGCTCAAGCAGGAGGGTGTCGAGCGCGTGCTGGAGGAGCTCAAGGCGATGGAGTTCGACTACATCGTCTGCGACTCGCCGGCCGGCATCGAGACCGGCGCGCTGATGGCCATGCACTACGCCGACGAGGCGCTGGTGGTGACCAACCCCGAGGTCTCCTCGGTGCGCGACAGCGATCGCATCCTGGGCATGCTCAACAGCAAGACCAAGCGCGCGATCGAGGGCAAGGAGCCCGTCAAGGAACACCTGTTGATCACCCGCTACAACCCCAACCGGGTCGAGGGCGGGCAGATGCTGTCGCTGGAGGACATCCACGAGATCCTGCGCACGCCGCTGATCGGCGTGATCCCGGAGAGCGAGGTCGTGCTGCAGGCGTCCAACCAGGGCCTGCCGGCGATCCACATGAAGGGCACCGATGTGGCCGAGGCCTACTCGGACGTCATCGCGCGCTTCCTCGGCGAGGACAAGCCGATGCGCTTCGTCGAGGCCGTCAAGCCGGGCTTCTTCAAGCGCCTGTTCAGCCGCTGACATCCACCGGGAGAAACCATGGGATTCATGTCCTTCTTCCTGGGCGAGAAGAAAAGCACCGCCAGCGTCGCCAAGGAGCGCCTGCAGCTGATCCTCGCCCATGAACGCAATGGTCGCGGCGCGAGCCCCGACTACCTGCCGCAGCTGCAGCGCGAGCTGCTGGCGGTGATCTCGAAGTACGTCTCCATCAACCCGGACGACATCAAGGTCCACATGGAGCGGCAGGACGACCTCGAGGTGCTCGAGGTCAAGATCGAGCTGCCGGAGATCCGCAAGGCCTGATCGGGGTTCCCGCGGCAGCGCCCGTGTAATCCCCTATGCCGGAATCCGCCTCGCGTCACTAGGGTGACGCGAGGCGCCCGGAGCCGTCGATAGACTGACCTGGACAGCCGACAACAATATCCAGGAGACGACATGGCACTGATGGGCCAGATGATGTCGATGCCGCTGCTGATCTCGTCGGTGATCCAGCACGCGGCGCGGCATTCCGGGGATACCGAGATCGTCAGCAAGCGGGTCGAGGGCGACCTGCACCGCACCACCTGGGCGGCGGTCGAGTTCCGGGCCCGCCAGCTCGCGCAGGCCTTCGCGCGGCTGGGCCTGGCGCCCGGCGACCGCGTCGGCACGCTGGCCTGGAACGGCCACCGCCACCTCGAGCTCTACTACGGCACCTCCGGCTCGGGCCTGGTCTGCCACACCATCAATCCGCGCCTGTTCCCCGAGCAGATCGCCTGGATCGCCAACGACGCCGCCGACCGCGCGCTGTGCTTCGACCTGAGCTTCCTGCCGCTGGTCGAGAAGCTCGCGCCGCAGCTCGGCCAGGTCCGCCACTTCATCCTGATGACGGACCGCGCCCACATGCCGGTGGAGTCGTCCATCCCCAACCTGCGCTGCTACGAGGACCTGGTCGAGGCCGAGGACGGCCGCTACGTCTGGCCCGAGTTCGACGAGAACACCGCGTCCAGCATCTGCTACACGAGCGGCACGACCGGCCATCCCAAGGGCGCCGTCTACAGCCACCGCAGCTCGGTGCTGCATGCCTACGGCGCGGCGCTGCCCGACGCGATGGCCTGCTCGCGCCGCGACGTGATCCTGCCGGTGGTGCCCATGTTCCACGTCAACGCCTGGGGCCTGCCCTACAGCACCGCGCTGGTGGGCTGCAAGCTGGTGCTGCCCGGGCCGCACCTGGACGGCAAGTCGCTCTACGAGCTCTTCGAGTCCGAGCAGGTGAGCTTCAGCGCCGGCGTGCCGACGGTGTGGCTGGGGCTGCTCAACTACGTCGGCGCGAACGGGCTGAAGTTCTCGAGCTTCAAGCGCACCGTGATCGGCGGCTCGGCCTGCCCGCCCGCGATGCTGCGCACGCTGATGGACGACTACGGCGTGGAGGTGATCCACGCCTGGGGCATGACCGAGATGTCGCCGCTGGGCACGCTGTCGCGGCTCGGCAGCCAGCAGTTGAAGCTGCCCCAGGAGCAGCAGCGCCACCTGCTGGAGAAGCAGGGCAAGGCGATCTACGGCGTGGACATGGCGGTCGTCGACGACGCCGGCAAGGCCTTGCCCTGGGACGGCAAGACCTCGGGCAACCTGGTCGTGCGCGGGCCCTGGGTCATCGACAGCTACTTCGGCCACGCGGACTCGCCGCTGCTCCGCGTCACCGGCGAGGACGGCCGCGACGCCGGCCTGTGGTTCCCGACCGGCGACGTCGCCGCCATCGATGCCGACGGCTTCATGCAGATCACCGACCGCAGCAAGGACGTGATCAAGTCCGGCGGCGAATGGATCAGCTCGATCGACGTCGAGAACATCGCGATGGCGCATCCGGCGATCCACGAGGCCGCCGTCATCGCCGTGCCGCATCCCAAGTGGGACGAGCGACCGCTGCTGGTGGTGGTGCGCAAACCCGGCGACGCCGGCGCGGCGCTGACGCGTGAGTCGGTGCTGGGCTTCTACGAGGGCCGGATCGCCAAGTGGCAGGTGCCTGACGACGTCGTCTTCGTCGACGAGATCCCGCACACGGCCACCGGCAAGATGCTCAAGCTCAAGTTGCGCGAGCAGTTCAAGGGCCACAAGCTGCCGGGCGGCTGAGGCCGCCGCGACGGTCCGCCGCCTGGCGATCCCATCCCGAGGGCCCGCGCTTCCCAGGCCCCACCGCGCATCGATCCGCTGACGCAGGAGTTCCGCCGCCCCGGTTTCCCTTCACCGCAGTTCCCAGCAGTCCGCCGCTTCCCGCTGTACCAGGCCGTACCACGCCGTACCCCGTTGCTTCCGATCGCCTTGCATCACAACCACATCAGGAGACAAGCATGAGCAAGCACAGCACGCGTCCGATTTCCTCGCTGGCACGGCCCCTGGCCCTCGCCGCATTCGCCCTGACGGCCGCCGCCGGCGCCTACGCGCAGAAGGGCGAGACGGTGAAGATCGCCTGGATCGACCCGCTGTCCGGCCTGATGGCGCCGGTGGGCCAGAACCAGGTGAAGTCCTTCCAGTTCTTCGCCGAGAAGTTCAACGCCAACAACCCCGCCGGCGTGAAGTTCGAGATCATCCCGATCGACAACAAGCTCAGCCCCGCCGAGTCGCTCAACGCGCTGAAGTCCGCGATCGACCAGGGCGTGCGCTACGTGACGCAGGGCAACGGCTCGGGCGCGGCGCTGGCGATCATCGACGCGGTCAACAAGCACAACGAGCGCAATCCCGGCAAGGAGGTCGTCTACCTCAACCACTCGGCGGTGGACCCGGACCTCACCAACAGCAAGTGCAGCTACTGGCACTTCCGCTTCGACGCCGACACCTCGATGAAGATGGAGGCGCTGACCACCTTCATGAAGGACCAGCCCGACATCAAGAAGGTCTACCTGCTCAACCAGAACTACGCGCACGGCCATCAGGTCGCCAAGTACGCGAAGGAAGGGCTGGCCAAGAAGCGCCCGGACGTGCAGATCGTCGGCGAGGACCTGCACCCGCTGGCCCAGGTGCGCGACTTCGCGCCCTATGTCGCCAAGATCAAGGCCAGCGGCGCGGATTCGGTGATCACCGGCAACTGGGGCTCGGACCTGGCGCTGCTGGTCAAGGCCGCCAACGAGGCCGGCTACACCGGCAAGTTCTACACCTACTACGCCGGCGTGACCGGCACGCCCACGGCGATGGGCGCGGCGGGCGCGGGGCGCGTGTTCCAGATCTCGTACAACCACAACAGCCTGGGCGGCGAGCCGGAGAAGTGGGCCAACGAGTACAAGGCCAAGTTCAACGACGACTTCTACACCGGCAGCGTCATCCACATCTACACCGCGTTGAGCACGGCGATGGCCAAGGCCAAGAGCACCGATCCGGTGAAGGTCGCGGCGGCGCTGGAAGGGCTGAAGTTCAAGTCCTTCAACGGCGACGTGGAGATGCGCAAGACCGACCACCAGCTGCAGCAGACCCTGTTCCTGACCGTCTGGCAGAAGGCTGACGCCAAGCGCTCCTACAGCGTCGAGAACACCGGCTACAACTTCGCCCCGGTCAAGACCTTCGACCCCTTCGTCAGCAGCACGCCTACAAGCTGCCAGATGAAGCGTCCGTCGTAAGGCGCTCCGCCGCCCGTCGCGAGCGGGCCGAGACCGGGCTGAAGCGCGCAGCCGTACGTGAACGTACGGCGAGCACTGCCGGCCCGGGATCGGTCCGCGCAGCTACCGCGCCCTCCGTCATCAGCGCGGCCAACGCATCGAAGTCCTGAGCACAACGACGTGGAACAGATCCTGATCAACCTCCTCAACGGCCTGTCCTCCGGACTGCTGCTGTTCATGCTGAGCTCCGGCCTGACGCTGATCTTCAGCATGATGGGCGTGCTCAACTTCGCGCATGCCAGCTTCTACATGCTGGGCGCCTACTTCGCGTACTCGATCGCCGGGTGGATCGGCTTCTGGCCCGCGCTGCTGATCGCGCCGCTGCTGGTCGGCGGCTGCGGCGCCCTGTTCGAACGCGGCGCGCTGCGGCGCGTCCACAAATTCGGCCACGTCCCCGAACTGCTGATCACCTTCGGCCTGTCCTACGTCGTGCTCGAGGTGGTGCAGCTGATCTGGGGCCGCACCGCCGTGCCGTTCTCGCCGCCGCCCTCGCTGCAGGGCGCCGCCTTCACCCTGATCCATGCCCCGGGCCAGGCCCTGGAACTCGCCTGGGGCGACGCGCCGGCCGCGCTGTGCGCCGCCGCCAGCTGCTCCAAGTTCCCGCTCACCCGCGCCTTCATGATGGTGGTGGCGCTGTTCATGCTGCTGTCGCTGTGGCTGCTGCTGACCCGCACCCGCATCGGGCTGGTCATCCAGGCGGCGCTCACCCATCCGGAGATGGTCGAGGCCCTGGGCCACAACGTGCCGCGCGTGTTCATGCTGGTGTTCGGCAGCGGCTGCGCGCTGGCCGCGCTGGCCGGCGTGATCGGCGGCATCACCTTCGTCACCGAACCCGCGATGGCGGTGATCGTCGGCTCCATCATCTTCGTGGTGGTCGTGGTCGGCGGCATCGGCTCGCTGGCCGGCGCCTTCGTCGCGTCCCTCGTCATCGGGCTGCTGCAGACGCTGCCGCTGACCGTCGACGTGTCGCTCGCCCAGGCCTTCCAGCTCGGCCCCGACACCTTCGGCTACCCGCTGCTCAAGCTCACGCTGGCCCAGGTCGCGCCCATCCTGCCCTACCTGCTGATGGTCCTGATCCTCATCTTCCGGCCCAAGGGCCTGCTCGGCACCCGGGAGGGCTGATCGATGTCCGCCGTCATGCCTTCTTCCTCCTCCTCCGCCTCGCCCGCCGTGCCGTCCGGCGCCGCCCCGGGCGACGCCCGCGCCCAGGGCCGCCCGCCGCGCGCCCGGCGCGGCGAGACCTACCACTTCAAGCCGCACAACGTCGGCCGCTGGCTGATCTGGGGCGCCTACGCGCTGGCACTGCTGGTGGCGCCGCTGCTGTGGACCAGCAGCCTGGCGCAGACCATGTTGTCGCAGATGGGCATCGCGATCATCGCGTGCCTGTCCTACAACCTGCTGCTGGGGCAGGGCGGCATGCTCAGCTTCGGCCACGCGGTCTACAGCGGGCTGGGCGCCTACCTGGCGATCCACACGCTCAACGTCGTCGGCGCGGGCCAGCTCGCGCTGCCGGTCAGCCTGGTGCCGCTGGTCGGCGGCCTGGCGGGACTCTTCTTCGCGGCGCTGTTCGGCTACGTGTCGACGAAGAAGTCGGGCACGCCCTTCGCGATGATCACGCTGGGCCTGGGCGAGCTGATCTGGTCGATGTCGCTGATGCTGCCGGAATTCTTCGGCGGCGAGGGCGGCGTCTCTTCCAACCGCGTCGTGGGCAAGGCGGTCTGGGGCATCAGCTTCGGGCCGCAGATCCAGGTGTACTACCTGATCGCGGTCTACGCCTTCGTCTGCACCGCGCTGCTGTACGCGCTCACCCGCACGCCGCTGGGCCGCATGCTCAACGCGGTGCGCGACAACCCCGAGCGCGTCGAGTTCATCGGCTACGACACGCAGTGGGTGCGCTTCCTGGCCTTCCTGATCGCGGGTTTCTTCGCCGGCGTGTCGGGCGGGCTGTCGGCGCTGAACTTCGAGATCGTCACCGCCGAGGTCGTCGGCGCCGCGCGCTCGGGTGCCTACCTGCTGTTCACCTTCCTGGGCGGGGCGACCTTCTTCTTCGGGCCCATCATCGGCGCGGTACTGATGGTGGTGGCGCTGGTGCTGCTGTCGGAGCTGACCAAGGCCTGGCTGCTGTACCTCGGCCTGGTGTTCCTGTTCATGGTGATGTACGCGCCGGGCGGCATCGCCTCGCTGATCATGATGAACCTGCGCCTGGCCGCCTTCGGCAAGCTGCGCGCGCTGTGGCCGTCCTACCTGGGCCTGGCCGGCGCCGCGGCGACGATGCTGCTGGGCGGCTCGGCGATGGTGGAGATGCTCTACCACCTGCAGCTCAACGAGGCGCTCGGCCCGCAGATGAAGTACCTGGGCCTGGCGCTCGATGCCAAGAGCGTCGAGTCCTGGTTCGGCGCCGGCTTCGTGCTGCTGACCGGGCTGGGGCTCTTCGAGCTGCTGCGCCGCCAGTTCCGCGCCGAGTGGGACCGGGCGCAGGAGGAGATCGAGAAAGAGATCAAGCGGAGGGAAAGCCTGTGAGCACCGCCAACATCCCCTACGCGCTGGAGCTCCGGGCCGTGCGCAAGAGTTTCGGCAAGAGCGAGATCATCCGCGGCGCGGAGCTCGCGGTGAAACCCGGCGAGCGGGTCGCGATCATCGGCCCCAACGGCGCGGGCAAGTCCACGCTGTTCAACCTCATCAGCGGCCGCTTCGCGCCCACCAGCGGCGAGATCCGGCTCTTCGGCGAGCGCATCGACCAGCTGCCGCCCTACAAGATCAACCGCCGCGGGCTGTCGCGCAGCTTCCAGGTGTCCAACCTGTTCACGCGGCTGTCGGTGTTCGAGAACATCCGCTGCGCGCTGCTCTGGTCGATGGGCCACAAGTACGCGTTCTGGAAGTTCCTGGCCGGCATGGACGACGTCAACGACCGCGTCGAGGAACTGCTGGAGATGCTGCACCTGGACAAGAAGCGCGACGTGCCCGCGATCAACGTGACCTATGCCGAGGCGCGCGCGCTGGAGATCGGCATCACCATCGCCGGCGGCGCGCAGGTGATCCTGCTGGACGAGCCCACCGCCGGCATGAGCAAGAGCGAGACCCGGCGCTTCATCCAGCTGATCCGCCAGGTCACCGAGGGCCGCACGCTGCTGACGGTGGAGCACGACATGGGCGTGGTCTTCGGCCTGGCCGACAAGATCGCGGTGCTGGTCTACGGCGAGGTGATCGCCTTCGACACGCCCGACGCGGTGCGCGCCAACACGCGTGTCCAGGAGGCCTACCTGGGGTCGGTGCTGGCCGAATCGCAGGCCGCGGGAGCCCATGCATGAGCGCCGCCCTCCATGACACCAACGTCGGCGCGATGCGCGCCGCGGGCGCCACGCCGGCCGCCGGCACGCGCGCGCTGCGGCTGGACAACGTCCATGCCTTCTACGGCAAGAGCCATGTGCTGCACGGCGTGACGATGGAGGTGCGTCCCGGCGAGATCGTCAGCCTGCTGGGGCGCAACGGCTCCGGGCGCTCGACGACGGTCAAGACCATCATGGGCCAGGTCGACGGCACCGGCGCGATCGCCTGGGGCGGCCAGGAGCTGCTCGGCCGCAAGGCCTACGAGATCGCGCATCGCGGCATCGGCTACGTGCCGGAGAACCGCGACATCTTTCCCAAGCTCACCGTGCACCAGAACCTGATGCTCGGCGAGAAGGGCCGGCGCAAGGGGGCCGCGCCGCGCTGGAGCTTCGACGACATGTACGCGATGTTCCCGCGCCTGAAGGAGCGCCAGCACACCGAGGCCGGTGTGCTGTCCGGCGGCGAGCAGCAGATGCTGACGCTGTGCCGCACGCTGATGGGCGACCCCGACCTGATCATGATCGACGAGCCGACCGAGGGCCTGGCGCCCAAGATCGTCGAGCTGGTGGCCGAGTACCTGAAGGAGCTCAAGCGGCGCGGCGTCTCGGTGCTGCTGGTCGAGCAGAAGCTGGCCATCGCGCTGGAGATCTCCGAGCGCTGCTACGTGATGGGCCACGGCCGCATCGTCTTCGAGGGCACGCCCGCCGACCTGCGCGCCAACGCCTACGTCCGCAAGGAGTGGCTGGAGGTCTGAGGCCGGCCGCCGGTTACATCCGTCACGACACCATGTCGACGGCGTGACGAGCCAGTCACCGGCGGGCGACGCGGCCCGCGATCCGGTGAAAAATGCCCGCTCCTGGTGAAGGCTTCGCGCGCCTGCCGCCCTACAGTGACGGCGCGAATCACACGAGCGGGATCCCTCCATGAACTTGTTGCAGCCTTGGATGCTGGCGGCCGGCGCTCTGGCCGGCGCGGGAGTGGGGGCGGCGGTCGCGAGCGCATGGTGGGGACGCAAGCTGCGGACGGCCCGGGCGCTGATCGATCAGCTGCAGGCCTCGCGCCGGCAGATCGAGGAGCAGGTCGGCCAGGCGCGCCGGCAGATCGAGAAGCTGCAGATGGAGATGCTGGAGCTTCGCCTCACGATGGAGCACATGCGGCGAAAGACGCAGTTCGCGGCGAGCCGTCCGTTGCCCATCGACAGCGGCGACTCGGTGCTGGCGCCGATCAGCGCGCATGCGCCGCTGTCCGTGGGCGCCGTGGCACGCCCAAACGCGGTGGCGGACGTGGCGTCGGATGCGGCGGCGACTGCCTCGGCCCCCCCGCTCACGCATGCCGAGCGCTTCGAGCGTGCCCGTGAGCGCGCCGCCGCCGGGGGCTTCAGTCCCACCGAGCCGATGGAGCGGCCGGTGGAGCGGCCGATGCAGCGTGCGACGCCGGTGACACCCACGCCCACGCTGCCGCCGATCCCGTTCGGCTTCCTGCCGACGCAGCCCCATCCCGAACCCTGATCCCGACACCGTCCTCCCCCCGACGTAGGTGTCCCGCGCGGCGTTGCCGCGTCCCCTGATCCGGGTGGCTCCGGGCGCGACAGCGACCCCGGGGCCGCACTACATTGGCCGCCAGGAAACAAGAACGGGGAGCCGGCCATGAGCGCGGTGCAGCCTTGGATGGTCGTCGTCGGGACGCTGGCCGGAATGGCCGTCGGGGGCGCGCTCGCGAGCGCGTGGTGGTGGAGCAAGCTCAAGCGCGCGCGGCGCCTGATCGATCGCATCGAGTCCTCGCGGCTGCTGCTCAATGAACAGACCACGCAGGCGCGCCGCCAGATCGAGCGCCAGCAGATGGAGCTGGGTGAACTGCGCATGGTCGCCGAGCGCCTGCGCCGCAAGGCGGCCCAGGCCGCGGCGTCCGGCGAGTCGGTCGACGGCCCTGAATCGATCCTCCCGCTGGAGGCCGGCGTGCCGGTGAGCGGCCCCGCGCCGCTGGCGGGCTTCCGTCCGATCGAGAAGCCGCGTGCGCCCGTGCCGACGGTCGCCAGCGTCGACGCGGCGCTGGAGCGCCAGGAACGCGCCCGCGAGCGGGCCGCCGAGGGCGGCTTCGCCCGCACCGAGATCCAGGACGACGACGGCCCCCATTCGCGCGGCTTCATGCCGACGCAGCTCGACAAGCCGTTCTGAGCAAGCCGTTCTGAGCGGGCGGCCGCGCCGGCGCCATCCCCACGCGCGATCCACGCGATTCGCGCGATCCGCTCGATCCACGCGCCACCTGCGCGACACCCCACCTCCGCACTTCTCCCGTAGCGCCCTGTCACAGCAGAGACAAGCGGCGCGCGTCGGCGCTGCCTAGAATCGAACGATCGTTCTTTTCGTCCCGGTGTCCGAGGAGACCCCCGACCGGCGGCGATGCGTTTCCCCCCACTGGAAGGAACACACATGGGTGCCAGCTACGAAGTCCGCGGCCAGGTCGCGGTGATCACGCTCAACAATCCGCCGGTCAACGGCCTGGGCCATGCCACGCGGCTGGCGGTCGCCGAGGGCGTCGAGCAGGCCGAGAACGATCCCGCCATCAAGGCCATCGTCATCACCGGCGCCGGCAAGGCCTTCTCCGGCGGCGCCGACATCCGCGAGTTCGGCTCGCCCAAGGCGCTGGCCGAGCCCAACCTGGGCTCGCTGATCACCCGTGTCGAGTCCTGCACCAAGCCGGTCGTCGCCGCGATCCACAGCGTCGCCATGGGTGGCGGCCTGGAGCTGGCGCTGGGCTGCCACTACCGCGTCACCGCGCCCGGCGCCAAGATCGCGCTGCCCGAGGTCAAGCTGGGCCTGCTGCCCGGTGCCGGCGGCACGCAGCGCCTGCCGCGCGCGCTGGGCGTCGAGCCCGCGCTCAACATGATCGTCAGCGGCGAGCCGGTGGCCAGCGAGCAGCTCGCGCAGGTGCCCGGCCAGGTGCTGTTCCAGAAGCTCATCGACGGCGACCTGATCGACGGCGCCGTCCAGTTCGCGATGGAGATCGCCGACAAGCGCCCGCTGCCGCGCGTGCGCGACATCAAGGCGCAGCATCCCGAGGCGCAGGCCTACTTCCAGTTCGCGCGCAACACCGTCGGCGCGATGTCCAAGAACTTCCCGGCGCCGCTGCAGTGCGTGGAGACCGTGGCCAACGCGGTGTCGATGAAGTTCGAAGACGGCATGCGCGCCGAGCGCGAGGCCTTCCAGCAGCTGATGCTGACGCCCGAGTCCAAGGCGCTGCGCCATGCCTTCTTCGCCGAGCGCGCCGCCTCCAAGATCCCCGACGTGCCCGAGGACACGCCGCTGCGCCGCGTCGACAAGGTGGCCATCATCGGCGCCGGCACGATGGGCGGCGGCATCGCGATGAACTTCCTCAACGCCGGCATCCCGGTCGTGGTCCTGGAGATGAAGCAGGAGGCGCTGGACCGCGGCATCGCCACCATCCGCAAGAACTACGAGGCGCAGGTCAGGAAGGGCAAGCTCAAGGAAGACCGCTACGCGCAGCGCATGGCGCTGCTGGGCACGACGCTGAACTACGCCGACATCGGCTCGGCCGACCTGGTCATCGAAGCCGTCTTCGAGGACATCGCCGTCAAGGAGCAGGTCTTCCGCCAGCTCGACGAGGTGATGAAGCCCGGCGCGATCCTGGCCTCCAACACCTCGACGCTGGACGTGGACAAGATCGCCGGCTTCACGAAGCGGCCGCAGGACGTCATCGGCACCCACTTCTTCAGCCCGGCCAACGTGATGAAGCTGCTGGAGGTGGTGCGCGGCGCGGCCACCGCCAAGGACGTGCTGGCCACGGTGATGGCGCTGGGCAAGAAGATCCGCAAGACCTGCGTCGTGTCGGGCGTGTGCGACGGCTTCATCGGCAACCGCATGATCGAGCAGTACAGCCGCCAGGCCGGCTTCCTGCTCGAGGAGGGCTGCACGCCGCAGCAGGTCGACAAGGCGATGGAGCGCTTCGGCTTCGCGATGGGTCCGTTCCGCATGGGCGACCTGGCCGGCAACGACGTGGGCTGGTACATCCGCAAGCGCCGCTATCAGGAGAAGCCGGACCTGCGCTACTCCAAGACCGCCGACCTGCTGTGCGAGATGGGCCGCTTCGGCCAGAAGACCGGCGCCGGCTGGTACGACTACCTGCCGGGCAAGCGCGACGCGATCCCGTCGAAGACCGTGCTGGAGATGATCGACATGCACCGCTCGGCGCTGGGCATCACGCCGCGCAAGATCAGCGACGAGGAGATCGTGCACCGCCTGGTCTACGCGCTGGTCAACGAAGGCGCGCGCATCCTGGAGGAGGGCATCGCGCTGCGCGCCTCCGACATCGACATGGTCTACCTCACCGGCTACGGCTTCCCGCTGTGGCGCGGCGGTCCGATGTGCTACGCCGACACGGTCGGTCTCTACAACGTCGTGCAGGCGATGAAGCGTTTCGCGCGCAACCCGCATGACGACGCGAAGTTCTGGGAACCGGCTCCGCTGCTCAAGCGCCTGGCCGACCAGGGCAAGGGCTTCAACGACTGACCCCGCGGACGCGAACAGGAGCAACAGAATGAGCAAGGCATTGATCGTTTCCACGGCCCGCACCCCGCTCGCCAAGAGCTGGAAGGGGTCCTTCAACATGACCCACGGCGCGACCCTGGGCGGCCATGTGGTCCGCGCCGCGCTGGAACGCGCCGGCATCGAGGGCGGCGAGGTCGAGGACGTGCTGATGGGCTGCGCCACGCCCGAAGGCGCCACCGGCGGCAACATCGCGCGCCAGATCGCGCTGCGTGCCGGCCTGCCGGTGACCGTGTCCGGACAGACCATCAACCGGTTCTGCTCCAGCGGCCTGCAGACCATCGCGACCGCGTCGCAGCGCATCATCGCGGGCGAGGGCGAGGTGTTCGTGGCCGGCGGCGTGGAGAGCATCTCCTGCGTGCAGAACGAGGCCAACCGCCACATGGGCCATGAGAGCTGGCTGTCGGCGCACAAGCCCGAGATCTACTGGTCCATGCTGCAGACGGCCGAGAACGTCGCGCAGCGCTACAAGATCCCCAAGGAGCGCATGGACCGCTACGGCGCGGCCTCGCAGCAGCGCGCCTGCGCCGCGCAGGCCGAAGGCCTGTTCAACGCCGAGATCGTGCCGATCACCGTGATGGCCGGCGTCGCCGACAAGGTGCGCGGGATGATGACCCGCGAGGTCACCGTCTCCGTCGACGAGGGCCTGCGGGTGGGCACGACCTACGAGAGCATCAAGGACATCCGCACCGCGCTGCCCGGCGGCGTGGTCACCGCGGGCAATGCCAGCCAGTTCAGCGACGGCGCCGGCGCCTGCGCGATCGTCAGCGAGTCCTATGCGTCGAAGAAGGGCCTCAAGCCGCTGGGCCGCTTCCTGGGCTTCGCGGTGGCGGGCTGCGAGCCCGACGAGATGGGCATCGGCCCCGTCTTCGCCGTGCCCAAGGTGCTGGCGCGCCTGGGCTTGAAGGTCTCCGACATCGATCTGTGGGAGCTCAACGAGGCCTTCGCCGTGCAGGTGCTGTACTGCGCGGACAAGCTGGGCATCCCGATGGACCGGCTCAACGTCAACGGCGGCGCGATCGCGATCGGCCATCCCTACGGCGTGTCGGGCCAGCGCCTGACCGGCCATGCGCTGATCGAGGGCAAGCGCCGCGGCGCCAAGCGCGTCTGCGTGACGATGTGCATCGGCGGCGGCATGGGCGCCGCGGGGGTCTTTGAAGTGCTCTGACGAGCACCCCCCTACCGGCTGACGCCGGCCCCCTCAGGGGGCGAGCCCGAGGGCCCGGCAGAGCCGGATCCCCGGGCTCCGCTTGAGATGTCGGCGGGCTGCGCCCCGCCTCCTTCGTGAGGTGCTCATGCGCCAGACCCTGGACTTCCTGCTGTACCACTGGCTGAAGGTCGACCGACTGTCGGCTCGCGAGCGCTTCTCGGAGCATTCGCGGGAGACCTTCGATGCGGTGCTCGACACCTGCGAGAAGATCGCCCGCGAGAAGTTCGCGCCGTTCAACCGCCTCGCCGACACCGAGGAGCCGCGCTTCGACGGCGAGCGCGTTCATCTGCCCGCAGCGACGCACGAGGCGCTCGCGGCCTATGTCGGGTCCGGCATGCTGGCCGCCGCGCAGGATTACGAGCACGGCGGCATGCAGCTTCCCTGCGTCGTCGAGATGGCCGCCAACTGCTTCTTCAGCAAGGCCAGCGTGGCCATGGGCGGCTACGCGATGCTCACCAACGGCAACGCCAATCTGCTGATGGCGCACGGCACGCCGGCGCAGCGCGAGGTCTTCGCGATGAACGAGTTCAGCGGGCGCTGGTTCGGCACCATGTGCCTGTCGGAGCCGCAGGCCGGCTCGTCGCTGTCCGACGTCGCGACGCGCGCCGAGCCCGATGGCGACGGCTTCCAGGCCGATCCGCTGGGACCGCGCTACCGGCTGACCGGCAACAAGATGTGGATCTCCGGCGGCGAGCACGAGCTCACCGAGAACATCGTCCACCTGGTGCTCGCGAAGATCCCCGGGCCCGATGGCAAGCCGCTGCCGGGGACCAAGGGCATCTCGCTGTTCATCGTGCCCAAGCACCTCGTCGACACGGACGCCCGCCTGACCGGCGAGCGCAACGACGTGACGCTCGCGGGCCTGAACCACAAGCTCGGCTATCGCGGCACGACGAACTGCCTGCTCAACTTCGGCGAGGGCCGCCACACGCCGGGCGGTCGGCGCGGCGCGATCGGTTACCTCGTCGGCCAGCCGGGCGAGGGCCTGCGCTGCATGTTCCACATGATGAATGAGGCCCGCATCGGCGTCGGCCTCGGCGCGGTGATGCTGGGCTATGCCGGCTACGAGGCCAGCCTCGATTACGCGCGCCAGCGCCCGCAGGGCCGGCCGATGACCGCGGCCGGCAAGGACGCGGCGCAGCCGCAGCGGCCGATCATCGAGCACGCCGACGTCAAGCGCATGCTGCTGGCGCAGAAGAGCTATGTCGAGGGCGGGCTGGCGCTGGAGCTGTTTTGCGCGCGTCTCGTCGACGAGCAGCACACCGGCAGCGCCGACGAGTCCGCGGCCGCGAAGCGGCTGCTGGAGGTGCTCATCCCCATCGCCAAGAGCTGGCCCAGCGAGTGGTGCCTGGAGGCCAACTCGCTGGCGATCCAGGTGCTGGGCGGCTATGGCTACACCCGCGACTTCCCGGTGGAGCAGTACTGGCGCGACAACCGCCTGAACATGATCCATGAGGGCACGCACGGCATCCAGGCGCTGGACCTGCTGGGCCGCAAGGTGGTGATGGACGGCGGCCAGGCGCTGATGGCGCTGGCCACGCGCATCAGCGACACCGCGCAGCGCGCCGGCCAGGTGCCGGGGCTGGCGGAGGCCGCCAATGAACTCGGCGCGGCGCTGGCCGCGGTCGGCGGCGCGACCAAGAAGGCCTGGTCCACCGGCGAGCCGGAGGAGGCGCTGGCCAATGCCACGCCCTACCTGCAGGCCTTCGGCCACACCGTGCTGGCGTGGATCTGGCTGGACGTGGTGCTCGCGCTCGAAGGGCGGGACGACGACTTCGCCCAGGGCAAGCGCGCCGCGCAGCGCTACTTCTTTGCCTACGAATTGCCCAAGGTCACGGCCTGGCTGGGCGTGGTCGCGCGGCGCGAGGCGCTCACGCGCGAGATGCGCGACGCCTGGTTCTGAGCGCCGACGCCGGTGACCGGCCGGGCAATCAACGACGAGATCAACGACGACATCGACGACGACATCGACATCGACATCGACGACGACATCAACGACATCAAGACATCAAGGAGACGACGATGAGCAGCAAGGTGCAGGACCTCTTCGACCTGAGCGGCCAGGTGGCGCTGGTGACCGGTGGCTCGCGCGGGCTGGGTTTGCAGATCGCCGAGGCGCTGGGCGAGGCCGGCGCGACGCTGATGCTGAGCTCGCGCAAGGCGGCCGACCTCGAGGAGGCCGCGGCGCACCTGAAGGCGCGCGGCATCGACGCGCAATGGATCGCCGCCGACGCGTCCGATGAGGCGCAGGCGCGCGGCATCGTCGAGCAGACGATGGCCAGGCTCGGCAAGATCGACATCCTCGTGAACAACGCCGGCGCCACCTGGGGCGCGCCGGCCGAGGACCATCCGGTCGAGGCCTGGGACAAGGTGATGGACCTGAACATCCGCAGCCTGTTCGTGATGAGCCAGGAAGTGGCGCGGCGCAGCATGATCCCGCGCAAGTCGGGCCGCATCATCAACGTGGCCTCGATCGCGGGCCTGGGCGGCAACAGCGGGATGATGAAGACCATCGCCTACAACACCAGCAAGGGCGCGGCGGTGAACTTCACCCGCGCGCTGGCCGGCGAGTGGGGCGTGCACGGCATCACCGTCAACGCGCTGGCGCCGGGCTTCTTCCCGAGCAAGATGACCAAGGGCCTGATGGCCGCGATCGGCGAGGACAAGCTCGCCGAGCACGCGCCGCTCAAGCGCATCGGCGATGATGAGGACCTCAAGGGCGCCGCCCTGCTGTTCGCGAGCCGCGCCGGAAAGCACATCACCGGGCAGATCCTCGCCGTCGACGGTGGCGTCTCCGCCGTCCACGGCAGCTGAATGGCTCCGCCCCCTACGCGCATCGCGCGCTGTGATTCGAGGTTGTCGTGACTGAAGAGCCGCCGCTGAAATTTCCCGTCCACATCCCCTTCGTCCAGCAGCTGGGCTTCGAGCTCGTGCGCATCGACGAGGGTGAGGCGGAGCTGCGGGTCGACATCCGCGAGCTCCACCTGAACTCGTGGGAGGTGGCGCACGGCGGCGTGCTGATGACGCTGCTGGACGTGGCCATGGCCCATGCGGCGCGCAGCGCCCACCGCGACCAGCCGGGCTTCGGCCCCGGCGTGGTGACGGTGGAGATGAAGACCAGCTTCATGCGCCCCGGCGAGGGCGCGCTGCGCGCGGTGGGCCGGCTGCTGCACCGCTCGACGACGATGGCCTTCTGCGACGGCTCGGTCTACGGCGAGGACGGCCGGCTCTGCGCCCATTCCACCGGCACCTTCAAGTACCTCAAGGCGCTGCCCGGCAAGGGCCGCAGCCTCAAGGCGCTGCAGCGCACCGAGGGCTGAGCGCCCGACGGCCCGGCGGCGATCCCCGTTCAACCGACCCCTTCCGATTTCCCGCTCACGAGGAGAAACGCATGAGCACGACGAACCGCCAGATCCTGCTGGCCTCCCGCCCCACCGGTGAACCCGGCACCGACAACTTCAAGCTGGTCAGCACGCCGGTGCCGACCGTGGCCGACGGCCAGGTGCTGGTGCGCAACCATTACCTCAGCCTGGATCCCTACATGCGCGGCCGCATGAACGAGGGCAAGAGCTACGCGACGCCGCAGCCGCTGGGCGAGGTGATGATCGGCGGCACCGTCGGCGAGGTCGTTGAATCCCGCAACGCGCACTTCGCGGTGGGCGACAAGGTCGTGGGCATGGGCGGCTGGCAGGAGTACCAGCTGGTCGACGCCAACCAGCGCGGCGTGCTGCAGAAGGTGGACACGACCCACGTGCCGCTGTCGGCCTACCTGGGCGCGGTCGGCATGCCCGGCGTGACCGGCTGGTACGGGCTGGTGAAGATCATCGATCCGAAGCCGGGCGAGACCGTCGTCGTCAGCGCCGCCAGCGGCGCGGTGGGCGGCGCGGTCGGCCAGCTGGCCAAGGTCCGCGGCGCGCGCGCGGTCGGCATCGCCGGCGGCGCGGACAAGTGCCGCTATGTCGTCGAGGAACTCGGCTTCGACGCCTGCATCGACTACAAGCAGCATGGCGACGTGAAGTCGCTGTCCGCCGCGCTGAAGGGGGAGTGCCCGGACGGCATCGACGGCTACTTCGAGAACGTCGGCGGCATGATCCTCGACGCCGTGATGCACCGCGCCAACCCGTTCAGCCGCGTCGCCATGTGCGGCATGATCGCCGGCTACAACGGCGAGCCGATCCCGATGAGCGCGCCGCAGCTGATCCTGGTGAACCGGATGAAGATCGAGGGCTTCATCGTCTCCGAGCACATGGCCGTCTGGCCCGAGGCGCTCAAGGAGCTTGGCACCCTGGTGGCCACCGGCAAGCTCAAGTACCGCGAGAGCGTCGCGCAGGGCCTGGACAGCGCGCCCGAGGCCTTCCTGGGCCTGCTCAAGGGCCGCAACTTCGGCAAGCAGCTGGTGAAGCTGATCTGATGGCTGGGCCGCGCTGGATCTGCCAGTCCTTCGACGAGCTGGGCACGCGCGGCCTGTACCGCGCGCTGCGCCTGCGCTCGGAGGTGTTCGTCATCGAGCAGCGTTGCGTCTACCTCGATCCGGACGGGCTCGACGAGCACGCCTGGCACCTGCAGGGGCTGGCCGCGGGCGCTGATGGCGCTGATGGCATCAATGGCGCCGAGGTGCTCGTCGCCTACGCGCGCCTGCTGCCGCCGGAGATCGGCAACGGCAGCGCGCGCATCGGTCGCGTGATCACCGCGCAGACGGCGCGCGGCGGCGGCCTGGGCCGGGCGCTGATGAGCCAGGCGGTGGCCGAGTGCCAGCGGCTGTGGCCGGGCCGGCCGATCGAGCTCGGCGCCCAGGCCCACCTGCGCGACTTCTACGGCAGCTTCGGCTTCCATGCGATCTCGGACGTCTATGACGAGGACGGGATTCCCCACGTCGACATGCGCCGCGACGCCGCCGCCTGACGCGGGCTGACGCGGCCGCACCCCCTGACCGAGGAGTGTTCCCATGAGCGATCTGATCCTGCATCACTACAGCAGCTCCCCGTTCGCCGAGAAGGCGCGCTTGATGCTGGGCCTGAAGGGCCTGGCCTGGCAGTCGGTGACGGTGCCGATGATGCTGCCCAAGCCCGACGTGGTGGCGCTGACCGGCGGCTATCGCCGCACGCCCTTCCTCCAGGTCGGCGCCGACATCTACTGCGACACGGCGCTGATCGCCGAGGTGCTGGAGGCGCGGCAGCCGTCGCCCAGTCTGTTCCCGGCCGCGGTGGCCGGCCAGGCGCGCATGCTGGCGCAGTGGGCCGACACCGACCTGTTCTGGACCGCGCTGCCCTATGCGATGCAGCCGGCTGGCGCGACGGCGCTGTTCGCCGGGGCGCCGCCGGACATGCTCAAGCTGTTCGTCGCCGACCGCAAGGCGATGAGCGAGGGCATGCCCCAGGTGCGAGGTGCCGACGCCGGCGCCGCGCTGACGCAGTACCTGGGCTGGCTGTCGCAGATGCTGGCCGACGGCCGGCCCTGGCTGCTCGGCGACGCGCCGTGCATCGCCGACCTGAGCGTCTACCACCCGCTCTGGTTCGTCACCAGGACCGGGCCGCTCGCCGACATCCTGGCGCCGCATGAGGCCCTGCGCGCCTGGATGGGCCGCGTGGCCGCGATCGGCCATGGCGAGCGGGCCGGCAAGCTCGACGGCGCGGAGGCGATCGCGCTGGCGCGGACCTCGCGGCCGCAGCCGATGCAGGTCGAGCCCGGGTTGGGCTTCGAAGCGGGCCAGCCGGTGACCGTCACGCCCTACGACTACGCCCGCGACGCGGTCGCCGGCACGCTGGTCGGCCTGAGCTGCCGCACGGTGACGGTGGCGCGCGAGGACGAGCGCGCCGGCCGCGTGCAGGTGCACTTCCCGCGCATCCGCTACACGCTGAAGCAGGCGTAGCCCGTTCGGCCCGGTCGGCGACCTCACAACCATTCCGAAGGAGACAAGCGCATGAAGGACTACCAAGGCAAGACGGCGGTGATCACCGGCGCGGGCTCAGGCTTCGGCCTGGAGGTCGCGCGCCTGGCGGCGGCCCGTGGCATGAACCTGGTGCTGTGCGACGTGCAGCAGGACGCGCTCGACAAGGCCGCGTCGGAGTTCGCGGCCCATCCGGTGCTGGCGCGGCGCGTGGACGTCGCCAAGGCCGACCAGATGGAGGCGCTGGCCGCCGCGGTGCAGGAGCGTTTCGGCGCGCCGAATTTCGTGTTCAACAACGCCGGCGTCGGCTCCGGCGGGTTGATCTGGGAGAACGCGCTGTCGGACTGGGACTGGGTCCTGGGCGTCAACCTGATGGGCGTGGTGCACGGCGTGCGCCTGTTCACGCCGATGATGCTGGCCGCCGCCGCCAAGGACCCGGCCTGGCAGGGGCACATCGTCAACACGGCGTCGATGGCCGGCATGCTGAATCCGCCCAACATGGGCGTCTACAACGTGTCCAAGCACGCGGTGGTGTCGCTCAGCGAGACGCTGTACCAGGACCTGGCGCTGGTCACCGACCAGGTGCGCGCCTCGGTGCTGTGCCCCTACTTCGTGCCGACCGGCATCACGCAGAGCCACCGCAACCGGCCGGGCGAGCTGGGCGCCGACAAGCCCACCCGCAGCCAGCTGATCTCGCAGGCGATGACCGACAAGGCGGTCAGCGCCGGCAAGCTGACGGCGGCGGACGTGGCGCGCATGGTGTTCGAGGCCATGGACGAGGAGCGCTTCTACATCTTCAGCCACCCGCAGGCGCTCAAGGCCGTGCAGACGCGGCTGGAGGACGTGATGCAGCTGCGCAATCCGACCGACCCGTTCCAGGACAAGCCGGAGATCGGCGCGCGGCTGCGGGAGTCGTTGCGCGGCTGAGGGCCTGGGCAGCCCGAACGGCCCCTGACAGATCTGACAGGGACCACCCCTGGATGCGGGAGCGCCGCGGCCCTGCGGCGAAGAGGCCGGGCCCACAATCCGCCCGTGGTCCCGCATTTCCTTCCCCGATGCCTGCGCGCGCTGCCGCGCCTGCTGCCGATGCTGGCGGTGGTGGTCGCGGCGTGGCTGGCGCTGGCGGGGCAGGGCCATGCCGACCCGCGCGACTGGCTCACCGCCGAGGAACGCGCCTGGGTGGCGCAGCATCCGGTGCTGCGCGTGGGCGGCTCGGCGAGCTACGGCCCCTTCACCTACGTCGATGAGGACGGGCGCATCACCGGCCTGTCGCTGGACTACGCGCGGCGCCTGTCGGAGCTGACCGGGCTGCGTTTCGAGTTCCAGCCGCCGCAGACCTTCGCCGAGAACCTGGACGACCTGGCCAGCGGCGAGCTCGACGTGCAGATGTCGATGCGCGAGACGCCCGAGCGGGCGCAGCGCTTCGGCTTCACGCGGCCCTACATCACGGTGCCGGCGGTGCTGCTGCGGCGCGCCGGCGCGAGCGGCGATCCGCTGCGGCCCGGCGAGCCGGTGGCGGTGGCGCGCGGCTACGCGGTGGCGGAGTTCCTGCGTGACCGCTACGCGACCAATCCGCTGCAGGTGGAGATCGACGACCGTACCGTGCTGCGCCGGCTGGCCGGCGGCGAGGTCGGCGCCGCGGTGATGGACCTGGCCGGCGCGACCTACCTGATGCGGCGCGACGGCATCGGCAACCTGCGGGTGGTGGAGGACATCGGCTTCGCCTACGGGCTGGGCATCGGCTACCGGCGCGATTGGCCGATGCTGGGCCGCATCCTGGACAAGGCGCTGACGCGCATCGGCGACGACGAGCGGCAGGCGATCGCGGACCGCTGGATCACGCAGGACACGGCGGCGATGCGCTGGCAGCGCCGGGCGCTGTGGGGCGGCGGGGTCGCGCTGGCGCTGGTGCTGCTCGGGCTGGGCCTCACGCTGCTCTGGAACCGCGCGTTGCAGCGCCAGGTGCGGCTGCGCGGCGAGCTGCTGCAGCGCGAGCTCGGCGAGCGCATGCGGCTGCAGGACGCCGACCGGGCCCGCGAGCTGGCCGAGGTGACCAGCCGCACCAAGAGCGAGTTCCTCTCCCAGGCCAGCCATGAGCTGCGCACGCCGCTCAACGCGGTGCTGGGCTTCAGCCAGCTGCTGGCGCACGATCCGCAGCGGCCGCTCGACGAGACGCAGCGCGCGCGGCTGCGGCACATCGACGAGGCGGCCAAGCACCTGCTGGTGCTGATCGAGGACATGATGACGCTGTCGCGGGTCGAGGCGAACACGCTGACCGTGCAGTCGCTGCCGCTGCAGGCCGGGCCGCTGCTGCGGCGGGTGGTGGAGCTGGCGCAGCCGGCGGCGCAGGCCGCGGGCGTGGACCTGCGGATCGGCCTGACGCCGGAGGAGGACCGCACGCTGCCGATGGTCCAGGCCGATCCCATCCGGCTCGAGCAGGTGCTGCACAACCTGATCTCCAACGCGATCAAGTACAACCGGCGCGGCGGCTGGGTCCAGGTGCGCGCCAGCGCGGAGCCACGCGGCTTCCGCATCGAGGTGGTGGACAACGGCATCGGCCTGAGCGTCGAGCAGCGGGCGCAGCTCTTCCAGCCGTTCAACCGGCTCGGGCGCGAGGAGCAGCCCGGCCATGGCATCGGGCTGGTCATCTGCAAGCAGCTGATGGACCGGATGGGCGGGCGCATCCTGGTCGACAGCGAGAGCGGGAAGGGATCGCGGTTCACGCTGGAGCTGCCGGCGGTGCCGGGCGTGGCCTGACAACGTCCGCACCACCGCACCACGGCGCCATCGCGCCACCTCGCCGCCGCATGGCGACATTTGCGGATCGCGGCATCGCCTCACCGGCGTGGTCTGGCACACTGCGCGCCCTGCGCAGTACCCTCCCGACCATGCCCAATACTTCCTCTCCCCGCCGCGCCATCGTCATCGGCGGCGGCCCCGCCGGCCTGATGGCCGCGGAACGCCTGGCGCTCGCCGGCGTGTCGGTCGACCTCTACGACGCCATGGCGTCCGTCGGCCGCAAGTTCCTGCTCGCGGGCAAGGGCGGGCTCAACCTGACCCACTCGGAAGCGCGGCCCGACTTCGACACCCGCTACTACGAACGCCAGGCCGGCGTCGCCGCCTGGCTCGACCGCTTCGACGGCGAGGCGCTGCGGGCCTGGACGCAGGGACTCGGCGTCGAGACCTTCGTCGGCAGCTCGGGGCGCGTCTTTCCCAAGGACATGAAGGCCGCGCCGCTGCTGCGCGCCTGGCTGTCGCGGCTGCGCGGGCAGGGCGTGCGCTTCCACATGCGGCATCGCTGGCTCGGCTGGGACGAGGCCGGCGGGGTGCGCCTGCGCTCGCCGGACGGTGAATCGACCGCGACCGCCGATGCGGTCGTGCTGGCGCTGGGCGGCGCGTCCTGGCCCCAGCTGGGCTCGGACGGCCAATGGGCGCCGCTGCTGGCGCAAGCCGGTGCGGCGGTGGCGCCGCTGCGCGCCGCCAACTGCGGCTTCGACCTCGGCGCGCCGCGCGAGGGTGCGGCGAGCGGCTGGTCGCCGTTCTTCGCCGAGCGCTTCGCGGGCCAGCCGGTCAAGCCGGTCGCGCTGAGCGCCGAGGGTGTGGACGGCCAGCGCTTCTCGCGCCAGGGCGAGTTCGTGGTGACCGCTTCCGGCATCGAAGGCTCGCTCGTTTATGCCGCATCCGCGTTGCTGCGCGAGCGCATCGCGCGCGATGGCGAGGCGCTCGTCCAGCTCGACCTGCTGCCCGGCCGCGACGCGGCCTGGGTGGCGGAGCAGGTCGCCCATCCGCGCGGATCGCGCTCGATGTCCTCGCACCTGAAGAGCCGGCTGAACATCGAGGGCCTGAAGGCCGGCCTGCTGCACGAGGTGCTGACGAAGGAGGCCTACGCCGACGCGGCGGTGCTGGCGCGCACGCTCAAGGCGCTGCCGCTGCGCCTGGTGGCGGCGCGCCCGGTGGCCGAGGCCATCAGCACCGCGGGCGGCGTGACGCTGGAGTCGCTGGACCAGCGGCTGATGCTGAAGACCCGTCCCGGCGTGTTCCTCGCCGGCGAGATGCTGGACTGGGAGGCTCCGACCGGCGGCTACCTGCTGACGGCGTCGATGGCCAGCGGCGTCGTCGCGGGCGAGGGCGCCGCCGCGTTCCTGGCTAACGGGGCGTGATCGTCGGCGGCTGAAGGGGCGCCGAGCCCCTCTGTCCGCCGGGTTGCCGAGCGGACGGGTCAGCCACCGGGCCGCCGTGTGGCGTGGACGGCACGCGGGGAAGCGTGCTGCCCGCCCGGGTCCTGGCCCGCCAGCCGTGGGCGGGCCCGAGGTGGGCCTTGGACGGGCCCGAGGCGGCCTCAGCCCGCCTTGTTCTTCAGCTTGCCCTTGGGCATCACGGACGTGACGGGCGCGACCGGACGGTCGGAGGACGTCTCCCGGGGGGCGCCGGTGTCCTTCTTGGGCTTCTTGTTGGCCTTGTCGTTGCGTTGCTCGCCTTTTGGCATGTCGTGGGCTCCTTCTTCAGCGGTCGTTGTCGTTCTGCGATCGTCGCCGCGCACGCAGGCAGGCCGGGCCGCGGCGACCGGCGCACTCTACTACCGCCAAGGCCGGTCCGCGCGGGCCTCGCGCGCGACGCGACGCGCCGCCGGCTGCCGAGGCGTTAGCGCTTTGCGTTACCCTCTGCGCTCGGCGCGACCCGCTGGCGCGGGCAGTCCAGGCGCCGCCAGGGAGGATGGCATGGACGCAGCACCAGCGACGGGCGGACGCACCGTCCTGCTCGTCGACGACGATCACTCGCATCGCTACGCGCTCCGGCGTCGGCTGGAGCTGGCCGGCTTCGCCGTCATCGAGGCCGCCGACGGGACCGCGGCGCTGCGGCTGGCGACCAGCGTGGACGCGATCATCCTCGACGTCCTGCTGCCCGACATCAGCGGCTACGAGGTCTGTCGCCAGCTTCGCGCGGCGGAGGCCGGCGTGGGTGTGCCCATCGTGCTGGTATCCGGCGTCTACATCGCCGAGGACGACCAGGTCCGCGGCCTGCAAGGCGGCGCGGATGCGTACCTGACGCGGCCGGTCGACGACGAGGTGCTGATCGCCAACCTGCGTGCGCTGCTGCGCCAGCGCGACACGCTGCGGGCGCTGTCCGAGGCGCTCGAGCAGAAGCGGCGCGACGAGGAGCGGGCGCGCGACCTGTTCCTCGCGATCCTGGGCCACGACCTGCGCAATCCCCTCGACGCCATCGCCATGAGCAGCGAGCTGCTGGCGCGCGCGCCGGTCTCGGCGTCGACGACCCAGAAGATGGCCGCACGCATCACCGCCGCTGCCCGGCGCATGGCGCACATGCTGGACGACATCCAGGACTACGCGCGCAGCCAGCTCGACGCGGAACTGCTGCTGCGGCGCGCGCCGCAGCGCCTGGGCGCACTGGCCTCAGCCGCGATCGACGAGGTGCGCGGCGCCTATCCAGGCATCACGGTCGATGCCGTGCTGGAGACGTCGGATGAAGGCTGGTGGGATGGCGACCGGCTGGCGCGGGTCATCGCCAACCTGCTGCGCAATGCGGTGGAGCATGGGGCCGTGGGCCGGCCCATCGTCGTGCGCACCGAGGCGCGTGGCGCGTGGCGCCATCTGTCGGTGCGCAATGAAGGCGCGCCGATCCCGGACGAGGTCCGGGCCGGGCTGTTCGAGCCGCTGGTGCGCGGTGGGGCGCAGGCGCCCGCCGCGGGCAACATGGGCCTGGGGCTCTTCGTGTGCCGCGTGATCGTCGAGGCACACGGCGGGCGCATCGTGGTGGAGACCGGTGCCGCGGGCACCGAGTTCCGCATCGAGCTGCCCGCGCAGCCGTCCTGAGGGACGGCGCGGTCCGCTCAGATCACGCGGATGTTGGAGGCTTGCGGGCCCTTGGGGCCGTCCTTCGGCTCGAACTCGACCTTCGCGCCTTCGGCGAGGGTGCGGAAGCCGCCGGAGCTCTGGATCTCGCTGTGGTGGGCGAACAGGTCCTTGGAGCCGTCGGTCGGGGTGATGAAGCCGAAGCCCTTGTCGTCGCTGAACCACTTCACGGTGCCGGTCTTGGTCGTCATGGTGTTTCCTTTTTTGAAGAAGATGAACGGAGATACCCGGCACGCGGGCGCGCGCCGGGACAGACACACTCAAGAACCGTCAGCGGGGGGAATGCTGGGCAGGCCACGCGCGCGGGATCCGGGAGGACCGGCGGGGCTGCGGAAGAAGACCTCTGAAGAAAGGCCTTGCGCGAATCTATCGCGGCACTCTAGCACGCGCGGCTGACGGCCGGCCGGTGCAAAGTCGCACCGGCCGGCCGCCCGTGACGCCGAGATCGGCGACGGATCGCCGCCGGATCACCGCTGGAGCGCGTCGCGCCTCACTGCGGCCGGTAGGTCACCTTCAGCTGGTAGTTGCCCGCCGAGTAGCCGTAGACCAGCACGTAGACATCGCCGTTGGCCGTCATCGTGACGCTGCAACCTTCGGTCGAGCTGGACCCGTCCGACTTGCAGGTGTAGCTGGACGTCGTCGGCACCGCGCCCTTGCGCACGTACAGGTCGATGTCGCCGGTGCCGGTGGTGCTGGCCGCGAGCGCGCCGCCGCTGGCCACCTTGAACGGCCCGAAGCTGCGGCTCTGGCCGCGCGTCAGGCTGCCGCTGAAGTTCTCCGTCCGGTCCACCGGCGGCGGCGTGCCCGGCCCGTCGCTGCCCAGCTCCACCGCATAGGCCGCGGCCATGCGCGCGAACTTCAGCGCATGGTCGGCCTGGCTGCCCATGTTGGCGTAGGTGTCGTTGGCGGTGTGGATGTAGGGGTTGGAACTGCTCATGCCGGCCTCGAAGGGCATGCTCGCGAAGTAGCCCTTGGCATTCCACGACGCATGGTCCGAGCAGGCGTAGCCGCAGCGGTCGGTCCCCACCCGCAGCGTCGGCAGGTAGGTCGCGATCACGTTGGACAGGAAGGTGTTCTGCCCGCTGTCGGTGTAATCGCTGAACAGGTAGATGTCGTTGGCCGCGCCCTTGTAGTTGGTCATGTCCAGCTGCAGCACGCCCACCACGTTGACGCCGGCCGCGGCGAAGCTGTTGGCGATCTCCTGCGAGCCGCGCAGGCCGACCTCCTCGGCGGCGTAGGCCATGAACTTGATGGTGCGGCGCGGCTTGTAGTTGGCCTGCACCAGGGCGCGCAGCACCTCGGTCAGGCTGGCCACGCCGGAGGCGTCGTCGTCCGCGCCGGGCGCGCGCATGGTCTCGCCCGAGCCGCCGGACTGGTTGATCGAGTCCAGGTGCGCGCCCATCACGATGACCTCGCTGCCGTTGTCGGTGCCCTGGATGGTGGCGATCACCGACTTCTGCGCCCAGTTCGGATGGCTGAACTGCTCGACGCTGATGTCGGCGCGGCCGCCGGCCAGCGTCGTCCACTTCTGCCGCAGCCAGTTCGAGGCGGCGACGCCGCTGCTGCTGGTGTAGTAGCGGTTGGTGTTGGCGGACAGGTCGACGATGGTCTGCCCGATGTTGCTGGCCTGCATCTGCGACAGGATGGGCGTGACGACCGACTGCTGGTCGATCACGTAGCTGGGCCGCGAGGCCACCAGCGCCGCCGCCAGCCGCTGCGCGCCCACCGGCGTGCTGTGGCGCTGCAGCGAGGCCAGGCCCGCCTCCCGTGTCGGGTGGTACATGTAGCCGCCGCAGCGCTTGAGCTCCTCGTGGATCGAGTGGCTCAGCGAGGCGAGCACGTCCTCGTCGACCTCGACCAGGTGCAGGCCCTCGTTGCGCACGGCGCGCGCGGAGGCGGAGGCGCTGGCGGCCGCGAGCGCCGAGCCGTCCTGCGCCGCATCGGCCTGGACGCTGGCGACCGCGCGCGCGGCCGGACGGTGTTTCTGCAGCTGGGCCAGCGCGGCGTCGCCGAGGCTGATCCAGACCTTCTCGCCCGCATGGGCCGGCGTGAGCGCGGCCATGCCGACGCACAGCGCGCTGAGGATGAAGAACTGACGCATGGATGGTTTCTCCAGGAATGGCGAAGCCGGCGCGCCGCACGAAGGCGGCGCGCCGGAGTCGGTTCAGGCGGGGATCAGTAGGTGGCGACCAGCGAGGTGCTCGTCACCGTCGCGTACGCGCTCAGCAGCACGTAGTAGGTGCCCGCCGTCGGCGACGAGAAGGTGATGGTCTCGGCATTGGTCGAGCCGATCGAGCGCTTGTCGTAGCTGGTGGTGGTCGGCGCGGAACCGCGCTTGACGTACAGGTCGCCATCGCCCGATCCGCCCGAGAGCTTGATCGTCAGCGTCGTGCGGCCCGCCGGCACGGCGATGCTGTACAGCTTGGTCGCGCCCTTGGCCAGCGAGATGCCGGTCACCGGCACGCCGCTGGTCAGCGGCGTCGCGGTCGGCGGCGGCGTGGTGCCGCTGCAGCTCACCCCCACGGTGGCGAAGGCCGCCGTCACGTCGGCCATCGCGTAGCCGCGGTCGGTGGCCGCCTTCTCCACGCCGCAGGCACCCTGGTTGAAGGTGCTGTTGGCGGTCCAGTACAGGCGGTTGGCGTCGACCATGACCTCGAAGGCCTTGCGCGTGTTCCAGCCCGGCTTGTTGGCCAGCAGGTAGAACGCGCGGTTGTAGACGCCGCTCGAGTAGTGCACGTCCATGCCGCTGCGGTAGTTGGACGCATGGCCGATGGAGCTGCCGTCGCGCGTGGGATCGTCGAAGTAGCGCAGCGCGCCGCTGCCCTTGAAGATCTGCGCGCCCACCAGCCAGTCGTTGCTGCCGTTGTTGCGGTAGTACTCGGCGGCTTCGCCGGCCATGTCGGAGAAGGCCTCGTTCATGCCGCCGGACTGGCCGGAGTACACCAGGCCCGAGTTCTGCTCGGTGAAGCCGTGGCTCACCTCGTGCGCCGACACGTCCAGCGAGACCAGCGGGTAGAAGGTGGTGCGGCCGTCGCCGAAGCTCATCGCCGTGCCGTCCCAGAACGCGTTCTCGTAGTTGCTGCCGTAGTGGACCCGCATGTACAGGGTGCCGGTCAGCGGCCGCAGGTTGAACCAGTCCCGGTACATGTTGAAGATCACGTTGCCGAAGAAGTGGGCATCGTTCAGCGGCGAGTAGGCGCCGTTGATCTGCTTGTACTCGTTGCGCGAGCAGGTGAACTGGAAGGGCGTGTTGCTGGCGCTGGTGCTGCCGTTGAGGTTGACCGTGATCACGTTGCCGGAGTTCATCTGGCAGGTGTCGGTGACCTGCAGCGCCGGGTAGTCGGTGCCGTATTCGTAGCGGCCGGTCTTGGTGTTGCCGCCGGGGCCGGTGGCGTCACGGTGGGCCAGGCCTTCCCAGCGCTCCAGCACCGCGCCGGTGGTGGCGTCGATCATGAAGTGCGGGCGGCTGGGCTCCTGGCGGTCATGCCGCATGAAGGACACCAGGTAGAACAGCTGCGCCTTGCCGTTGGCGTTGAGCCGGACGTACAGCTTGGACTGCTCGTTCTCGGTCAGCACCGCGTTGACGGCGCCCTTGGCCTGGGCCAGCGCGCCCTGCGCGGTCAGGCCGGGCTGCACCGTGTTCAGGTCCTGCTGGATGTTGGTCAGCAGGCTGCCGGAGTAGCGCGAGGTGCCGGCGTTGGTGTCGCGGTGCTCCACGACGCCTTCGCCCCAGACGGGCACGCCCTGGTGGTACTGCTGGTGACGGGTGACGACCTTGCCGCTGGGGTAGGTCTGGCTGCGCACGGCCTGCAGATCGCTGGCCGCGAGTCCCAGCGCGGTGCCCGCGTTCTGGGGAGCGCTCGACGCGCGCATCGTGGTGTTCACCGGGGACTGGTCGTCGAGCAGGACGCGATCCGCCGCCAGGGCCTGGCAGGCGGCGGTAGCCGCGGCGGCCATGATGCTGACGCGCAGGAAACGCTGGATGAATGCCTGTGTCATATCGCCTCTTTCTTACGTGATGGATCGGTGAGATCTCCCGAAGAAATGGCCGGACTCGCTCGGGTGGGAACGGGACGGCCCCCTCTGTTCGCGGCCCGTGGTGAGGCCGTTCCAGATGTTCTTGGAGGTGCGGCAGGCGCCGCGTCCCGAGGTGTCGCCGGTTGCCTCGGAGGGCCCGAGGTCGTGGTCTTGCTGTGGCTGGTCCGGACGACTGCGCGAATGTAGGGGCTCCGGCGTCCGCGATGGCCTGTCAGGACTGACATCCGGTGTAACCCTTGCAACAAGCTGGATGGGCACGCCGGTGGCTGGCGTGCGCGCGATAGGCGAGGATGGCCCCCGCCGCGACCCCGATCCAGAGGACACGCCAGGAACCGGGGACCATCCAGCTTTTGCAGGAGACGCCCACCATGTCGCCCATGGACACGACACCCACCGCGCCCGGCGCCCCCGATGTCCCCACCGCCGCAGGTCCCGCTGCCGCCGCCGGGGCCACGGGCTGGCGCACCCACGAGGTCACCAACCAGGTCGACGAGCTGGCCGGGCACTCGCCGCTGGCCATCGACCCGGCGCTGCGCGAGGCGCTCGCGCGCGCCGGCGCGGACGCCTTCGTGCCGGGCCTGGCCGAGTACGCCATCTGGCTCGGTCGTCCCGAGACCCAGGCCATCGCCGAGCGCATCAACCGGGTGACGCCGACGCTGGAGAGCTTCGACAAGCGCGGCCGGCGCATCGACCGCGTCGAGTTCGATCCCGGCTGGCATGCGCTGCTCGCCGCCTACCGGCGGGCGGACCTGGTCGCGATGCCGCTGCGCGACGAACGCCCCGGCCGCTGGGCGGCCTGGGCCGCCGGCTTCTACCTGCACGGACAGATCGAGGCCGGCACGCTCTGCCCGGCGACGATGACGCAGGCCAGCATCCCGGTGCTGCGGCGCGAGCCGGCGCTGTGGGCGGCGCTGCGCGAGCAGCTCCTGAGCACCGACTACGACGGCCGCGACCTGCCGCTGGCGGACAAGCGCTCGATCTGGCTGGGCATGGGCATGACGGAGAAGCAGGGCGGCTCCGACGTGCGCGCCAACACGACCCGCGCCGAGCCGGTGGGCGCCGGCGGCCGCGGCGCCGACTACCGGCTCACCGGGCACAAGTGGTTCTTCTCCGCGCCGATGTGCGACGCCCACCTGGTCGTGGCCAAGACGCCGGACGGCGCGCCGGGCTGCTTCTTCGTGCCGCGCTGGCGCCCGGACGGCACGAAGAACGCGGTCCACATCCAGCGCCTCAAGGACAAGGTCGGCAACCGCAGCAACAGCAGCTCCGAGGTCGAGTTCCAGGACGCCCACGGCGTGCTGATGGGCGAGGAGGGCCGCGGCATCCCGACCATCATCGAGATGGCGACCTACACGCGGCTGAACTGCGTCGTCGGCAGCGCGGCGATGCTGCGCCAGGCGCTGGTGCAGGCGCTGCACTACGCGCGCCACCGCAGCGCCTTCGGCAAGCGCCTGGCGGCGCAGCCGCTGATGCGGGCGGTGCTGGTGGACCTGGCGCTGGAGAGCGAGGCCGCGATGCAGCTGAGCCTGCGGCTGGCCCAGGCCTTCGAGCGCCAGGACGATCCGGGCGAGCGCACCTGGATGCGGCTGGTGACGCCGGCGGCGAAGTTCTGGGTCTGCAAGCGCGCCGTCGAGCTGACCGGCGAGGCGATGGAGGTGCTCGGCGGCAACGGCTACATCGACGACGGCGTGATGGGCCGGCTCTACCGCGAGGCGCCGGTCAACTCGATCTGGGAGGGCTCCGGCAACGTGATGTGCCTGGACGTGATGCGCGCCGTCGCGCGCGATCCGCAGGCCTTCCTCGCGCTGCTGGACGGGCTGGGCCAGGCGCTGCGCGACGACGCGCCGGCGCGCGCGGAGCTGGACGCGCTGCGGGCGATGCTCGCCACGCCGCCGGACCAGCTGGAGGCGCTGGGCCGCCGCTTCGCGACGCGGCTGGTGCTGCTGGCGCAGGCGGCGCTGCTGCGGGCGCATGCGCCGGCCTTCGTCGCCGACGCCTTCATCGCGAGCCGTTTCGATCCGCGCTGGGGCGCCGTGGCGGGGGCGCTCGACCTGCGCGGCCTCGATGCCGACGCGGTGCTGCACAGGGCCTTCCCGGCGTGACCTAAACTCGCGCGCTTTCGTTGCTTTCCCGGGCCTTCGGCCCCGTCGCTGTTTTGGACAAGATCCTCCTCCAGATTGCCGCCGAGCTGAAGGTTCGCCCGGCCCAGGTCAACGCCGCCGTGGAGCTGCTCGACGGCGGGGCCACCGTCCCGTTCATCGCCCGCTATCGCAAGGAAGCCACCGACGGCCTCGACGACATCCAGTTGCGCGAGCTGGAAGCCCGCTTGAGCTACCTGCGCGAGCTCGAGGACCGCCGCGAGGCGGTGCTCAAGAGCATCGAGGAGCAGGGCAAGCTCACGCCGGAACTCGCCGCCGCCATCGCGGCCGCGCCGACCAAGCAGGAGCTCGAGGACCTCTACCTCCCCTACAAGCAGAAGCGCCGCACCAAGGGCCTGATCGCCCGCGAGGCTGGCCTGGAGCCGCTGGCCGACAAGCTCTTCGCCGATCCGTCGCTGGATCCGATGACCGAGGCGGCGGCCTTCCTCAATCCCGATGCCGGCTTCGCCGATGCCTACGCGGTGCTGGACGGCGTGCGCGACCTGCTGTCCGAGCGCTGGGCCGAGGACGCCGTGCTGATCGGCAAGCTGCGCGAATGGCTGTGGGAGGAGGGCCTGTTCAAGTCGAAGCTGATGGACGGCAAGGACGAGAACAACCCCGACATCTCCAAGTTCCGCGACTACTTCGACTACGCCGAGCCGATCCGCACCGTGCCCTCGCACCGCGCGCTGGCCGTCTTCCGCGGGCGCACGCAGGAGTTCCTCGACGCCAAGCTGGCGCTGGACGAAGAGCTGGTGCCCGGTCAGCCCTCGCTGGCCGAAGGCCGCATCGCGCGCCACCTCGGCTGGAGCCACGCCAAGCGCGCCGGCGATGAGCTGATCCGCAAGACCGTCGCCTGGACCTGGAAGGTCAAGCTGTCGCTGAGCCTGGAGCGCGACCTGTTCGCCCGCCTGCGCGAGGAGGCCGAGAAGGTCGCGACCAAGGTCTTCGCCGAGAACCTGCGCGACCTGCTGCTGGCCGCACCGGCCGGCAAGCGCGTCGTGATGGGCCTGGACCCCGGCATCCGCACCGGCGTGAAGGTCGCCGTGGTCAGCGACACCGGCCGCGTGCTCGACACCTCGACCGTCTATCCGCACGAGCCCAAGCGCGACTGGGAAGGCTCGATCCACACGCTGGGCCGGCTGTGCGCCACGCACGGCGTCAACCTGATCGCGATCGGCAATGGCACCGCCTCGCGCGAGACCGACAAGCTCGCCGCCGACCTGATCAAGCGCATCCAGTCGATGTCGCCGGAGACGGTGATCGAGAAGATCGTCGTCAGCGAGGCTGGCGCGTCGGTGTACTCGGCGTCGGAATTCGCTTCGAAGGAACTGCCCGACCTGGACGTGTCGCTGCGCGGCGCGGTCTCGATCGCGCGCCGCCTGCAGGACCCGCTGGCCGAGCTGGTGAAGATCGATCCGAAGTCGATCGGCGTCGGCCAGTACCAGCACGACGTCAACCAGAGCGAGCTCGCCCGCACGCTGGACGCGGTCGTCGAGGACTGCGTGAACTCGGTCGGCGTCGACCTGAACACCGCGTCCGCGCCGCTGCTGTCGCGCGTGTCGGGCCTCTCGGCCGGCGTGGCCGCCTCCATCGTGCGCTGGCGCGATGCCAACGGCGCGTTCCGCAACCGGCAGCAACTGCTCGACGTCACCGGCCTGGGGCCCAAGACCTTCGAGCAGGCGGCCGGCTTCCTGCGCATCCGCGACGGCGACAACCCGCTGGACGTGAGCGGCGTCCACCCCGAGACCTATCCGGTCATCGAGCGCATCCTGGCGCAGGTGCAGCGGCCGATCACCGACGTGATGGGCAAGTCCGACGTGATCCGCGCGCTCAAGCCGGAGGCCTTCGCCGACGAGCGCTTCGGCGCGATCACGGTGAAGGACATCCTCGGCGAGCTGGAGAAGCCCGGCCGCGACCCGCGTCCGGACTTCAAGGTCGCGCGCTTCAACGACGGCGTCGAGGACATCAAGGACCTGAAGGAGGGCATGGTGCTGGAGGGCACGGTGTCCAACGTGGCGCAGTTCGGCGCCTTCGTCGATCTGGGCGTGCACCAGGACGGCCTGGTCCACGTCAGCCAACTGGCCAACAAGTTCGTCAACGATGCCCGCGAGGTCGTGAAGACCGGCGACATCGTCAAGGTCAAGGTGCTGGAGGTCGACCTGGCCCGCAAGCGCATCTCGCTGACGATGAAGCTGGACGCACAGGCGCCGCGCGGCGGCGCGAAGGCGGACAACAGCTTCCGCCCCGCCGGTCGCAACGAGCGCCAGGGCGGCGGTCGCCCGCAGCAGGCCGCGCAGCCGCAGGGCGGCGCCATGGCCGCGGCCTTCGCCAAGCTCAAGCGCTGATCCGCGGCGGGCGAGGAGACCGGGCGCTGTTCGCCCCGGCCCCGCCGCCGTGGCGACTCCCGCCGCGCCGGGGCCGGCCGGCCATGCCGTCCGCGGCGTCGAATCGCGTTTGATCCCACATTTTTCGCGGCCGGTCGCAGCCGAGGTGTCAGAACGGGCGGCGTGCAGCTACGCTGCGCGCCGTTTACCGTCAATGACAAAAGTCGACACATCGCCATCGTGTCGACACGAATCTCGGGAGCCCCCTTGAAGACCCACGCCATCGCCAGGGCCTGTGCCCTTGTCTGCCTGACCGTCGCCCTGCCCGCGGTGTCCGCCTGGGCCCAGGAAGCGCCCCCGGGCATGGGCAACGAGCCGGCCGCGGGCCGCCGCCTGGATCGCGTCGAGATCACCGGCCGCGCCAACGATTCGGACCTGCGCCGCCGCGCGCCGGTGGCCAAGCAGGTCTACGGGCGCGAGGAGCTGGACCGCTACGGCGACACCAGCGTGGCCGACGTGCTCAAGCGGCTGCCCGGCGTCAACGTGGCCGACGGCGCCCCCCGCATGCGCGGGCTGGGCTCGGGCTACACGCTGATCCTGATCAACGGCGATCCGGCGCCCCCGGGCTTCAAGCTGGACCAGCTGGATCCGGCGCAGGTCGAGCGCATCGAGGTCACCAAGGGCCCCAGCGCCGACCAGAGCGCACAGGCCGTGGCCGGCGCGATCAACATCATCCTGAAGGAGGCGCCGCGCGTGTCGCAGCGCGACCTGCGCATCGGCGCCGGCTACAACATCAACCATCCGGTCCCCTCGGCCACCTTCACCTTCGGCGAGCGCTTCGGGCCGGTCTCGCTGTCGGTGCCGGTGTCCGCCTTCCAGTGGCTGCAGGAGATGCGTTCCTCGACCGAGCGCAACGGCACCGACCTGAACGACCAGCCGGTCGTCGCCGCGCAGCACGGCAAGATGCGCAACTGGGGCCACGCCTTCAACTCCGCGCCGCGCGCGACCTGGAAGATCAGCGACGACGAGAGCGTGTCGCTGCAGGGCTTCGCGCAGAAGGGCTGGTGGAACAACTCGGTCCGCCTGGTGCCGGACGGCCAGTACAAGACACCGCGCCTGGATGACGACAGCGACAACCAGGGCGTCTGGCAGATGCTGCGCGCCAACCTGCAGTGGAACAACCGCTTCAGCGAGACGCAGAAGTGGGAGCTCAAGGCCGGCGTGCAGGATGCGAAGAACCACATCGAGAACCACACGCTGAACGCGGCCGCGCCGGTGGACGCGCTGATCGACAGCCGCGACCGCAGCCTGACCCAGGCCGGCAAGTACAGCCAGATCCTGGGCGACGAGCACACGGTGACGCTGGGCTGGGACTTCGAGTTCCGCAAGCGCGACGAGATCCGCGACACCACCGTCGCCGGCGGCGAGCAGCTGCCCGCGCTCAACGGCGAGAACTTCGGCGCGCGCATCCGCCGCCAGGCCTTCTTCATCCAGGACGAGTGGGAGATCAACCCGCAGTGGTCGACCTACTTCGGCCTGCGCCATGAGCGCATCGTCACCACCAGCCGCGGCGTCGCCACCGATGCGCGCAACAGCTCCAGCGTGCTGTCGCCGCTGTGGCACCTGACCTACAAGCTGGACCCGAAGGCGCGCGACATGATCCGCGCCAGCCTGACGCGCAGCTACAAGGCGCCGGAGCTGACGCAGATGCTGGGCCGCTACACGCTGAACAGCAAGTTCCCCGACCCCGGCCAGGCCAACGACGAACTCAATCCCGACCGCGTCGGCAATCCGGGCCTCAAGCCGGAACTCGCCACCGGCCTGGACATCGCCTACGAGAAGTACCTGAGCGGCGGCAGTCTCTTCAGCGTCGGCCTGTTCCACCGCAACATCAGCCAGCTGATCCGCAACGTCGTGACGCTGGATCCGGCCAGCGCGCTGGTGCCGGTGCCGCGCTACGTGATCCGCCCGACCAACTTCTCCAGCGCCACCACCAGCGGCATCGAACTGGAGCTCAAGGGCCGCGCCGGCGAGCTGTTCCCGTCGCTGTTCGAGGCCAGGACGCCGCTGAACCTGCGCAGCTCGTTCAGTGTCTACCGCTCGCGGGTGAAGGCCGTGTCCGGGCCGGACAATCGCCTGGACCAGCAGCAGCCCTGGACCGCCAACCTGGGCTTCGACTACCGCTTCAGCGGCGTGCCGGTCACCACCGGCGCCAACCTGAACTACACGCCGGTCTACACGGTCCGCCAGACCGACCGCCAGCAGGTCGAGTTCTCGCGCAACCGCGGCCTGGACGTCTTCGCCCAATGGATGGTCAACCCCAAGACCTCGGTCCGCTTCTCGGCCAATAATCTCTTCCCGCTCGACGCGCGGGCCGAGACCACGCTGGCCAATGGCGACTACTACGCCACCGGCCGCAGCCTCAAGCCCTGGTTCCAGCTCAACCTGGAAATGAAGCTCTGAACCTGACGATCAGGCGAGGAGCGACCGGCCGCGTCGGGCGTCGTTGCCCCATGAAAGGACGAACCGCCCGATGCAGGCCTTGCAGATCCTCGCCGGACCCCGTGCGCGCCAACGGCTGCGCGACCATGGCCTGCGCGCCGCCGACGTGCGCGCCGTGCCCGGCGCGGCCGGCGGCCCCAAGGGGCTGATCCTCAGCGCGCTCGACGCCCATCTGTTCGGGGAGTTCCTCCCGTCCGGCGGCCAGGAGGTGCACCTGCTGGGCGCCTCGATCGGCGCCTGGCGCATGGCCACCGCCTGCCTGAGCCGCGACGCCGCCGGTTGCCGCGCCGAGTTCGAACGCCTCGCCCACGACTACGCCCACCAGGACTACGAGTCCGAGCCCGGCAAGCGCCCGAGCGCCGCGACCGTCACCCGCGCCTTCTCGCAGAAGCTGGCCGAGATCTTCGGCGGGCGCGAGGCCGAGGTGCTCGCCCATCCCCAGTTCCGGCTGCATGTGTTCACCTCGCGCGGGAAACATGTGCTCGGGCGGGAAGGGCGGCTGCGCACGCCGCTGGGCTACCTCGGCGCCTTCGCGGCCAATGCGATGTCGCGCCGCGCGATGGGCGCCTGGCTGGAGCGGGTGGTGTTCTCCGACAAGCGCTCGCCGCTGCCGATGCCGCTCGCGGACTACCGCAGCCACCAGGTCGCGCTGGACGCCGGCAACCTCAAGCCCAGCCTGCTGGCGAGCTGCTCCATCCCGTTCTGGCTGCAGGCCGTGCACGACATCGAAGGCGCGCCCGCCGGCGCCTACTGGGACGGCGGCATCACCGACTACCACCTGCACCTGAACTACGCGGCGATGGTGGGCGACGGCATCGCGCTCTATCCGCATTTCCAGTCGAGCGTGATTCCCGGATGGCTGGACAAGGCGCTCAAGCACCGGCACCGCACCAGCGCCTTCCTCGACAACGTCGTGCTGCTGACGCCCAACCCCGAGTGGGTGAAGACGCTGCCCAATGGCAAGCTGCCCGACCGCAACGACTTCCAGCGCTACCTGAACGACGTGCCGGGCCGCGCCCGCGACTGGCTGCGCGCGGTGCGCGAGGGCGAGCGCCTGCGCGACGAATTCCAGGAGGCCTGCAGCCGCCCGTCGCTCGACATCCAGGCGCTCTGAGCTACACTGCCGCCTTCATTTCTTTTTCCAACAAGGACCGGGAAAGGCGAATCGGTTATGACACCGCGGACTAGCACCTCCACTGCGAAGGTTTGAGCGGCCGCGGCTCGTCACGTCTTTTCCCCTGCTGTCCGGAAACAGTCAGCACCCCAGATCAAGCGCGGCAAGTGGCCGCGCTTTTTGTTTTCTGGAGTACCCGAACATGTCCCAAATTTCCATCCAACTGCCCGACGGTTCGAAGCGCGAGTTCCCGCAGCCGGTGACCGTCGCCGAGGTGGCCGCCTCGATCGGCACGGGCCTGGCCAAGGCTGCGCTGGCCGGCCGCGTCGGCGCGGGCGAGAACGCCCGGCTCGTCGACACGAGCTTCCTCATCGACCAGGACACGCAGCTGGCCATCGTCACGGACAAGGATCCGGACGGGCTGGAGGTGATCCGCCACTCGACGGCCCACCTGCTGGCCTACGCGGTCAAGGAGCTGTTCCCCGACGCCCAGGTCACGATCGGCCCCGTCATCGAGCACGGCTTCTATTACGACTTCTCCTACAAGCGCCCCTTCACGCCCGAGGACCTCGCGGCGATCGAGGCCAAGATGGCCGAGCTCGCGAAGAAGGACGAGAAGGTGACGCGCTCGGTGCTGCCGCGCGACGAGGCGGTGCAGTACTTCAAAGGCATCGGCGAGGCCTACAAGGCCGAGATCATCGAGAGCATCCCGGCCGACCAGGACGTGTCGCTCTACGCCGAGGGCGGCTTCACCGACCTGTGCCGCGGCCCGCACGTCCCGTCCACCGGCAAGCTCAAGTTCTTCAAGCTGATGAAGGTGGCGGGCGCCTACTGGCGCGGCGACCACCGCAACGAGCAGCTCCAGCGCATCTACGGCACGGCCTGGGCGACGAAGGACGACCTGACCAACTACCTGCGCATGCTCGAGGAAGCCGAGAAGCGCGACCACCGCAAGCTCGGCAAGGAGCTGGAGCTGTTCCACATCGACGAGCACGCGCCGGGCGTGGTGTTTTGGCATCCCAAGGGCTGGACGGTGTGGCAGGAAGTCGAGCAGTACATGCGCCGCGTGTACCGCGACAACGGCTACCAGGAAGTCAAGGGCCCGCAACTGCTCGACAAGACGCTGTGGGAGGCCACGGGCCACTGGGACAAGTACCGCGACAACATGTTCACGACGGAATCGGAGAAGCGCGATTACGCGCTCAAGCCGATGAACTGTCCCGGTCACATCCTGATCTTCAAGCACGGCATCAAGAGCTACCGCGATCTGCCGCTGCGCTTCGGCGAGTTCGGCCAGTGCCATCGCAACGAGCCCACGGGCGGCCTGCACGGCATCATGCGCGTGCGCGGCTTCACGCAGGACGACGGCCACATCTTCTGCACGGAAGACCAGATCCTGGCCGAATGCGTGGCGTACACGGCACTGTTGCAGAAGGTCTACAAGGACTTCGGTTTCGAGAACATCATCTACAAGGTCGCGACGCGCCCCGAGGCGCGCATCGGCTCCGATGAGGTCTGGGACAAGGCCGAGTTCGCGCTGATGGAGTCGCTGCGCGCCTCCGGCGTGGAATTCATCATCGCCCCCGGCGATGGCGCCTTCTACGGTCCGAAGATCGAATACACGCTCAAGGACGCGATCGGCCGCCAGTGGCAGTGCGGCACGATGCAGGTCGACTTCTCGATGCCGGGCCGCCTGGGCGCCGAGTACGTCGGCGAGGACGGCGAGCGCCGCACGCCCGTGATGCTGCATCGCGCGATCGTCGGCAGCCTGGAGCGTTTCATCGGCATCCTGATCGAGCAGCACGCCGGCGCGCTGCCCGTCTGGCTGGCGCCGACGCAGGTGGTTGTCGCGAATATCACGGACGCCCAGGCGGATTACGTTTCAGACATTGTGAAATCGCTGCAAAAACAAGGGCTTAGGGTCCAGGCCGATTTGCGCAATGAAAAGATCACGTATAAAATCCGCGAGCATTCGCTGCAAAAAGTCCCGTTCATCCTCGTCGTCGGCGACAAGGAAAAGGCGAACGGCGCGGTTGCAGTGCGCGCCCGAGGCAACCAGGATCTGGGCGTGATGTCGCTGGAGGACTTCGTCTCGAAGCTCTCGACGGCCATCGCGGACAAAGCCTGAGTCGGGCGCTTTTTGCGTTTATTGATCTCTTCGGACCCTTGCCAAGGCCCGTTTAAAGGTAACCACCATCGCTACTTTTGCTGACCGTCGTGCGATTCCGGAGCGCAAGCACCGCCTGAACCGCGAAATCACCGCTTCCGAAGTCCGTCTGAATGGCCCGGAGAACGAGCCGATCGGCATCGTCTCGATCCAGGAAGCGCTCCGGATGGCCGGTGACCTGGACGTCGATCTGGTTGAGATTGCCGCGACAGCGGTCCCGCCGGTCTGCCGGTTGATGGACTACGGCAAGTTCAAGTACCAGGAGCAGAAGCGCGCGGCGGAAGCCAAGTCCAAGCAGAAGGTCATCGAGGTCAAGGAAGTCAAGTTCCGTCCGGGCACGGACGAAGGCGACTACCAGATCAAGATGCGCAACCTGCGCCGCTTCATCGCGGAGGATGGCGACAAGGGCAAGGTCACGCTGCGCTACCGCGGCCGCGAGATCACCCACCAGGACATCGGCATGCGCATGCTGGAGCGCATCCGCGATGAACTGGCGGACGTGGCGGTGGTGGAGCACATGCCCAAGCTGGAAGGGCGCCAGATGATCATGGTGCTCGCGCCGAAGAAGCGCAGCTGATGCGCCGGGCCGGCCCGCGGGTCGGCCCTCGCCTCGCAAGGGGTGCAAACAGAACCGGGCTGCGGCCCGGTTCTGTTTGCAAGGCGTTGTTCTTGCAGACCTGGCCTGTCGATCTGGTCGTCGACAGGCTCATTAGTCTCCTGCAGGCCAGGCAAGTACTCCGGAACCCGGGGTCGCCTGCAGGGACGCACATAGAAGGAGCAGTCATGCCCAAGATGAAGACCAAGAGCAGCGCGAAAAAGCGTTTTCGCGTTCGTCCGGGTGGCACCGTCAAGCGCGGTCAGGCGTTCAAGCGCCACATCCTGACCAAGAAGACCACGAAGAACAAGCGCCAGCTGCGTGGCGCCACGACCGTGCATGAGACCAACATGGGCCACATCGCCGCGATGCTGCCCACCGCTGGTCTGTAATCCAGCAGTAGACAAGGAGATACAACATGCCTCGCGTCAAACGTGGTGTCACCGCACGTGCTCGTCACAAGAAGGTCCTGGCCCTGGCCAAGGGCTTCCGTGGTCGTCGCAAGAACGTCTTCCGCATCGCCAAGCAGGCGGTGATGAAGGCGGGCCAGTACGCCTACCGTGACCGCCGTGCCAAGAAGCGCGTGTTCCGCCAGCTGTGGATTGCCCGTATCAACGCGGCAAGCCGTGGCCTGGGTCTGAGCTACAGCAAGTTCGTGGCCGGCCTGAAGAAGGCCCAGATCGACATCGACCGCAAGGTCCTGGCCGATCTCGCCGTCAACGATCCTGCTGGTTTCGCCAGCATCTTCGCCAAGGTGAAGGCCGCTCTGGCTTAATTGCCAAGGTCCGTTGGCGGGTGCTCGCCCGTGGACGGACTGGCAACTCCGGCGTTGCCGGAGTCGCCCTTTTCAAAGGCCGACACCCTGGTGTTCGGCCTTTTTTCATTCCGGCGCGGTGGTGCGATGTTCGCCATTTCACCGTCGCGCCCTTCGATTTCCGCCAACGACGCCAGATGCCGCATCGGCGCCCCGCGATGAACGACCTCGATCAACTGCTGCAACAGGCCACCGGCGATTTCGCCGCCGCCACGACTCCCGCTGACCTGGAGAACGCCAAGGCCCGCTTCCTGGGCAAGACCGGCCAGGTCACCGAGCTGATGAAGGGCATGGCCGCGCTGTCCGTCGAGGAGAAGAAGACCCGCGGCGCGCAGATCAACCAGCTCAAGCAGGGCATCGAGGCCGCGCTGACCGCGCGTCGCCAGGCGCTGGCGGATGCCGAACTCGAGAAGCAGCTCAAGGCCGAGGCGCTGGACGTGACGCTGCCCGGTCGCCAGCGCGGCACCGGCGGCCTGCACCCGATCACGCGGGCGATGGAGCGCATCGAGGCCATCTTCGGCTCGATGGGTTTCGACGTGGCGGACGGCCCGGAGATCGAGAACGACTGGTTCAACTTCACCGCGCTGAACACGCCGGAAGACCATCCGGCCCGCTCGATGCATGACACCTTCTACATCGAAGGGGGTCACGTCTTGCGCACGCACACCAGCCCGATGCAGATCCGCTACGCGGTGCAGCACGTCAAGAAGCATCGCGCGCTGATCGACGCTGGCCAGCCGATGCCCGAGATCCGCGTGATCGCGCCGGGCCGCACCTACCGCGTCGACAGCGACGCGACGCATTCGCCGATGTTCCACCAGGTCGAGGGCCTGTGGGTCGGCGAGAACATCAGCTTCAAGGACCTCAAGTCCGTCTACGTGAACTTCATGCAGCAGTTCTTCGAGACGACGGACATGGAGATCCGTTTCCGCCCCAGCTACTTCCCGTTCACCGAGCCCAGCGCCGAGATCGACATGATGTTCGGCTCCGGTCCGCTCAAGGGCCGCTGGCTGGAGGTGTCGGGCTCGGGCCAGGTGCACCCGCAGGTGATCCGCAACATGGGCCTCGATCCCGAGCGCTACATCGGCTTCGCCTTCGGCTCGGGCATCGACCGCCTGGCCATGCTGCGCTACGGCGTCAATGACCTGCGCCTGTTCTTCGACGGCGACCTGCGCTTCCTGTCGCAGTTCAAGTAAGCACGGCTGTCAGTCGCCTAGAGAGCAAGAGAGAAACACATGCAATTCCCTGAGAGCTGGCTGCGGGCCTTCTGCAATCCCGCGCTGAACACGCAAGAACTGGCCGAGCTGCTGACGATGTCCGGCCTGGAGGTCGAAGAGCTGCGCCCGGTGGCGCCGCCGTTCCACGGCATCGTCGTGGCGGAGATCGTCGAAGCCGTGCAGCATCCCGACGCGGACCGCCTGCGCGTGTGCAAGGTCAACGCCGGCGGCCCCGAGCTGCTGCAGATCGTCTGCGGCGCGCCGAACGCGCGCGTGGGCATCCGCGTGCCGCTGGCCACGATCGGCGCCGAGCTGCCCCCGGGCGAGGACGGCAAGCCCTTCAAGATCGGCAAGGGCAAGCTGCGCGGCGTCGAGAGCTTCGGCATGCTGTGCTCGGCCCGCGAGCTGAAGCTGTCCGAGGACCATGGCGGCCTGCTCGAGCTGGCCGCGGACGCGCCGCTGGGCGAGGACATCCGCAAGCACCTGAACCTGGACGACACGCTGTTCACGCTGAAGCTGACGCCGAACCTGGCGCACGCGCTGAGCGTCTACGGCATCGCCCGTGAAGTGGCCGCACTGACCGGCGCGCCGCTGATCGCGCCGGAGATCCAGCCCGCCGCCGTCGCCAACGACGCCAAGCTGCCGGTGCGCATCGAGGCGCCGGACCTGTGCGGACGCTTCTCGGGCCGCGTGATCCGCAACGTCGACACGACGGCCAAGACCCCGCAGTGGATGGTCGACCGCCTGGCCCGCTGCGGCCAGCGCTCGGTGTCGCCGCTGGTGGACATCTCGAACTACGTGATGTTCGAGCTGGGCCGCCCGTCCCACATCTTCGACCTGGACAAGATCCATGGCGAACTGATCGTGCGCTGGGGCAGGAAGGGGGAGCAGCTCAAGCTGCTCAACGGCAACACCATCGAGGTCGACGAGCAGGTCGGCGTGATCGCCGATCGCGAGCAGGTCGAGTCGCTGGCCGGCATCATGGGCGGCGACGCCACCGCCGTCTCCGACGACACGAAGCACATCTATGTCGAGGCCGCGTTCTGGTGGCCGAAGGCGGTGATGGGGCGCTCGCGCCGCTACAACTTCTCGACCGACGCCGGCCACCGCTTCGAGCGCGGCGTCGATCCGGCCGGCACCGTCGATCACATCGAGCGCATCACGCAGCTGATCCTGTCCATCTGCGGCGGCCCGGAAACGACGTGCGGCCCGATGGACGACCAGACCACGCAACTGCCCGAGCGCAAGCCGGTCGCGCTGCGCGTCGAGCGCGCCGCCAAGGTCATCGGCATGCCGGTCACGCAGGCCGACTGCGAAGGCGTGTTCCAGCGCCTGGGTCTGGCGTTCACGTCGGCGCCGGGCGTGATCACGGTGACGCCGCCGTCGTTCCGCTTCGACCTGCAGATCGAGGAAGACCTGATCGAGGAAGTCATCCGCGTGCTGGGTTATCCGAAGCTGCCGTCGACGCCGCCGCTGGCGCCGGTGGTCGGCAAGGTGCGCACCGAATCGCGCCGCGCGACGCACGCGCTGCGTCACGCGATGGCCGGCCTGGGTTACTTCGAGACCATCAACTTCAGCTTCGTCGAGGCGCGCTGGGAGCAGGAGCTGGCCGGCAACGCCAACCCGATCCAGCTGCTGAACCCGATCGCCGCGCCGCTGGCGGTGATGCGCACGTCGCTCATGGGCTCGCTCGTGCAGGTGCTGCGCAACAACCTGTCGCGCAAGGCGCCGCGCGTGCGCGTGTTCGAGATCGGCCGCGTGTTCCTGCGCGACGCCTCGGTGCAGGAAAGCGATACCACGATCGCCGGCATCGCGCAGCCGATGCGCCTGGCCGGCCTGGCCTGGGGGCCGGCGGACCAGCAGCAATGGGCGCAGAAGGACCGTGCCGTCGACTTCTTCGATGTGAAGGGCGACCTCGAAGCGCTGTTCGCGCCGCGCGCGCTGAGCTTCGAAGCGGCTGCCCATCCCGCGCTGCATCCGGGCCGCAGCGCCCGTGTGCTGCTGGACGGCGTCGAGATCGGCGTGATCGGCGAGCTGCATCCGAAGTGGCGCCAGGGCTACGAACTGCCGTCGGCGCCGGTGCTGTTCGAGCTGTCGCTGGACGCGGTGCTGGCGCGCACGCTGCCGCAGGGCCAGGGCGTCCCGCGCCTGCAGGCGGTGCAACGCGATCTGGCGCTGATCGTCAATGAGCAGGTGACCTATGCCTCCCTCATGCGGGCGATCGAATCCAGCGGCGAAGCCCTGGTACGCTCGGCGCGTCTGTTCGACGTCTTCAAGCCCGCCCAGCCGACGGCGGAGCTGCAGGCGGGCGAACGCAGCCTGGCCGTGCGCCTGGAGCTGCTCGATGACGAGAACACGCTGACCGACGAACGCATCGAGCAGGCGGTGGCGAAGGTGGTGACGCAGCTGGGCGAACGCCTGGGCGCGCGCCTGCGGGGCTGAGGGGGAGGGGAGGATGTCGATGAACGATGACGATCTGAAGGAGCAGGCGCGGGTGCTGCTCGGCAGCCTGGAGACGCCCACGCTGACCAAGGCCGAGCTGGCGGAACTGCTGTTCGACAAGCTCGGCCTGAACAAGCGCGAGTCCAAGGACATGGTCGAGGCCTTCTTCGACATCATTCATCAGAGCCTGTCCAGCGGCCGAGAGGTGAAGCTGTCGGGCTTCGGCAACTTCAACATCCGGCGCAAGGCGCCCAGACCCGGCCGCAACCCGCGCACCGGCGAAGCGATCCCCATCAAGGCCCGCAACGTCGTGACGTTTCATGCGAGTCACAAATTGAAAGAAGCGGTCCAGGGCAACACGCCGACGGGCAGTGACTTCGAGTAGAGTCTGACCCTTCCCGCCGCCGCCGGAGCCGCTGATCCCCATGGACGTCCAGCTTCCCGCCATTCCCGCCAAGCGCTACTTCACCATCGGTGAGGTGAGCGAGCTGTGCGGCGTGAAGCCCTATGTCCTGCGTTACTGGGAACAGGAATTCACGCAGCTCAAGCCGATGAAGCGGCGGGGCAACCGGCGCTATTACCAGCACCATGAGGTGCTGCTCATCCGCCGCATCCGCGATCTGCTCTACGACCAGGGCTTCACGATCAGCGGCGCGCGCAATCAATTGACCGATGCCGGCAGCCATGCCGCCAACGCGCAGGAGTTCCGCGCGGAAGCGCTCGCGTCGGCGCAGCTCGAGGCCTACCGCGATCACCGCGAAGCATCGCGTGCGCTCGCCGCCGACTTCGCCGACGGCGCGGCGCACACCACGGTGTCGCTCGAGAAGCTGACGCTGGAGCAGGTGCGCGACGAGCTGTTGGCGATTCGAGAGAGTTTGCTTGCATGAGCCGCAAAATTGCGTATAGAATCTGAGGCTTCGTCGGGGTGTAGCGCAGCCTGGTAGCGCACTTGCATGGGGTGCAAGGGGTCGCGAGTTCGAATCCCGCCACCCCGACCATTAATAAGAAGAATCGGAAAGCCCGGTACCGCAAGGTGCCGGGCTTTTTGCTTTCCGGCGCTTGCGCTTCGAAGGGGCCAAAGGATCCAAGGGGGCAGAGCGTCCCGAGGGGCCCAGGCCCATCCAGGGTCGCAGCGCGTTGACGCGCATCGCCACGAGCGCGGCGAGCAGGCAGCCGAGCGCGGTGATCGCCACCAGCGCGAACGCTTCCAGCGCCAGCGGCCAGTGCAGCGGCGCCAGCAGGTGGCCCGCGATGACCGTCACCGTCTGGTGGACCAGATAGAACGGGAACACCGCCAGCGTCAGCCAGCGCAGCATTGGCGAATCGCGGTCGGCGAACCACTGCCGACCGAAGCCCATCACCGCCACGATCGGCAGCCACTGCTTGCCGGCGTTGAGCGCGCGCAGCGCCATCAACAGCGCGTCCGGGAAATCCTCGCCATGGGCCTGGCGCCACGCGCTCCTGATCGCTTCCGAGAGCCCCTGCACGGCGATGTAGCCCAGCAGCGCGGCCCAGCGCCAGCGGCGCGCGGCGGCCCAGGCGCCGTGCCGGTCGTCGCGCGACCCGAACAGCGCAAAGCCCAGCAGGAACATCGCGGCGTACACGCCATGCTGGTAGCCGTCGTGGAGCAGGTCGTGGGTGGTGGGAAAGCGCTCCAGCAAGTGCTGGCGCAGCAGCGCGAAGACCAGCCAGGGCACCCAGAGCAGCCGGCCGTCGGCCACCAGCCGCCCCCATGCCGGATGCGCGAGCACTCGGCGCCCGCCGGGCAGCATCAGCGCCAGCAGCACCAGCACGGTGTAGGTCCAGAGGTAGGGCAGGAACCAGAGGTGGTTCCAGGTCGGCAGCGCCAGGCAGTCGTCGCCGCGGCAGAAGCCGTGGTACGCCTGGAAATAGAGCTTCAGGAAATCCAGGTAGCTGCCGCTGTAATGGAGCTTCTCAACCACCTCGAGGTAGGCCTGCGGCGGCACGATCACCGCCATCCCGAACAGCAGCGGCAGCAGCAGGCGCTGGCTGCGCGTGGCGAGCAGCGCACCGGGGCGCTCCGCGCGTTGCGCCATCAAGGCGGTCGCCGCGCCCGAGATCACGAACAGCAGCGACATCCGCCAGGGGTTGAGCCACAGCATCCAGGCCTCGAGCGCCGGGACGAGCCGCGGCGACTTCACATGCCAATCCCAGCTCACGTAGAACATGCCCGAGTGGTAGAGGATGAGCAGCGCGAAGGCGATCACGCGCAGCCAGTCCAGTTCGGTCAGGCGGGACGATCCAAGGGGCGCTCCGAGGGGCGACCCCGTTCGGGGGAGGGCGGGGGAGGGGGTGTTCATGGCGGCCAGCATCGGTGCCGGGGCCGGGCGCGGCGTCGGAATGTGACGAGCCGCCCCCGCGCGGTGACGATCCGCCCCGTCCCAGGGGCGACGATCGACCGCCACCGCGCCGCGCCCGCCTACACTGCGCCGCCATGACCGAGGACAAGTGGCTGCGGCTGTACCTGACCCATCGGCGCTGGGTGGAGCGCGGCGCCTGGGCCTTGCTGCTGCTCGGCTCCGCGATCGCCAACACGATCACCACCAACCTCGACATCCGCCGCGCCGGTCTCGCCTTCAAGGCGTGGGAGCCGGCGGTCTGGGAGTTCTCCAGCGCCATCCTCTGGCTGATCCTGATTCCCTGGATCCTGCGCGCCGCCGACACCCGGCCGCTGCGCTGGGGCCAACTGCGCCGCCATCTGCCATGGCACCTGCTGTTCGCGCTGATCACCAGCCTGGCGCATGTCCTTGGTATGGTGGCGCTGCGCAAACTGGCCTATGCGACGCAGGACGCGCATTACGACTTCGGCGACTGGCCGCTCGAGCTGGTCTACGAGGCCCTCAAGGACGTGCGCAGCTATGCCTTCATCCTGCTGATCGCGGGCGCCTACCGCCTGTTCGTCTGGCGCTGGCAGGGGGAAGCGAGCGTGCCAGTCCCCGCGCCCGACAGCGGGCCCGCACCGGCGCCCAGCAGCGCGCCCGCGCCTGCGCCCGCCGCGCTGCCCGAGCGCCTGCTGGTGAAGAAACTCGGCAACGAATTCCTGTTGCCGGTGGACGAGATTGAGTGGGTGCAGGCCTGCGGCAACTACGTCAACCTGCATCGCCAGTCCCATGACTACCCGCTGCGCAGCAGCCTGGGCGCGTTCGAGCAGCGCCTCGATCCGGCGGTGTTCGCGCGGGTCCATCGCAGCTACCTGGTGCGGCTGCGGCTGATCGAGGCCATCGAGCCCACCGAGTCCGGCGATGCCCACCTGCGCCTGCGCGACGGCAGCCGCGTGCCCTGCAGCCGCACCTATCTGGAGCGGCTGCGGCAGCGTCTTGTCTGACGGGGCGATCTCCTGTCCGCCGAGTTCACCGGACCGCCCCCGCGCGGCTATGCTCTGACCCCAATGGACGCCCCCCTGGATTCCCCCGCCGCCGCCGACCCGTCGCCGCGCCTGCTGCGCGAGCCCGGTGAAGGCGGCCGCGTGCGGGCGCGGCTGGAGGGCGACTGGACGCTGCTCGCGCTGCGCGAGCGGGTCGAGGCGCTGCGGGGCGAGCTCGGCGAGGTGCCGACCGCGAACGTCTCCTGGGACCTGAGCGCGGTGCGGCGGCTCGATCCGACCGGCGCGCTGCTGCTGTGGCAGGCCTGGGGGCGCCGCCAGCCCGAGGACCTGCGATGGCCGCCAGCGCCGATGAAGGACATGTTCCAGGCGCTGTTCGCGCGCCTGGGCAGCAAGCAGGGCAAGCCGGCGCGACCGCCGCGGATCCAGAACGTCCGCCAGTTCGGGCAAGGCCTGCTGAACCTGGCGAGCCACCTGCTCGACGCGGTCGCGCTGCTGGGGCAGGTGACCCGCGACCTGGGCACGCTGGCGCGCCATCCCAACCTGATCGCGTGGAAGGACATCTCCGCGCACCTGTACCGCAGCGGCGCGCAGGCGCTGGGCATCACCGCGCTGGTGGGCGTGCTGGTGGGCATCACGCTGTCCTACCTGACCGCCAAGCAGCTGCAGAGCTATGGCGCCGACATCTACGTCATCAACATCCTGGGCATCAGCGTCTGGCGCGAGCTCGGACCGCTGCTGGCGGCCATCCTGGTGGCCGGGCGCAGCGGCTCGGCGATGACCGCGCAGCTGGGCGTGATGCGGGTGACGCAGGAGCTGGACGCGCTGTCGGTGATGGGCATCTCCCACACGATCCGGCTGGTGCTGCCCAAGATGGCGGCGCTGGCACTGTCCTTGCCCCTGGTGATGACCTGGACCAGCTGCATGGTGCTGCTGGGCGGCATGGTGGCCGCGCGGGCGACGCTGGGGCTGGACTACGTGCAGTTCCTGCAGGGCCTGCCCGCCGCGGTGCCGGTGGCCAACCTGTGGCTGGGGCTGTCCAAGTCCGCGGTGTTCGGGCTGATGATCGCGTTCGTCGCCTGCCACTTCGGCCTGCGGATCAAGCCCAACAGCGAAAGCCTGGGGACCGGCACCACCGATTCGGTGGTGAGCGCGATCACCGTGGTCATCATCGTGGACGCGATCTTCGCGGTGATGTTCTCCGACGTGGGACTGAAGCAATGAACGAGTGCATCGAACCCGGTCCGGCCGAAGCGGTCGACGCGCTGGAGGTCCAGGCCGGCGATCCCGTGATCGAGGTGCGCCACGTGGGCACGGTGCTCGGCGGCGTGCGCATCCACAAGGACCTGAACCTGACCGTCACGGCCGGCGAGGTGCTGGGCATCATCGGCGGCTCGGGCAGCGGCAAGACCACGCTGCTGCGCCTGATGCTGGGCCTGGAGCGCCCCAGCGAGGGCGAGGTGCTGGTCTTCGGCCAGAAGCTGGGCAAGTGCGAGGCGACCGACCTGGCGCGGGTACGGCACCGCTGGGGCGTGCTGTTCCAGCAGGGCGCGCTGTTCTCCGCGCTGACCGTGTTCGACAACATCGCGCTGCCGCTGCGCGAGCTCAAGAGCCTGCCCAAGGACCTGATCGCGGAGCTGGTGATGACCAAGCTCCAGCAGGTCGGCCTGAAGCCGGAGGACGGCATCAAGATGCCGGCCGAGCTCTCGGGCGGCATGGTCAAGCGGGTGTCGCTGGCGCGCTCGCTGATCATGGATCCGCAGCTGCTGTTCCTGGACGAGCCGACCGCGGGCCTGGACCCGGCGAGCTCCAAGGGCTTCGTGCAGCTGATCGAGAGCCTCAAGCGCGAGATGGCGCTGACGGTGGTGATGGTCACCCACGACGTGGACACGCTGTTCGCGATCGCCGACCGCGTGGCGGTGCTCGCGGACCAGCACCTGATCGCGCACGGGCCGCTGGAGCAGGTGGTGAACCAGCCGCATCCGTTCATCCGCAACTTCTTCCTCGGGCATGCGGAGCGCTGCGCCGCGGACAACCTGCGCAGCTATCGCGACGCGCTGCATCACCGGGACGAGCTGGCCGCCTGAACGCGGGGGCGGTGGGCTTCACCAGGACAACGACAAGAGGATTCGGGCGGGCACATGGAAAACAAGGCGCATGCATTGGCCACCGGGCTGTTCGTGCTGCTGCTGGGCGCGGCGCTGGTGGTGATCGTGCTGTGGTTCCGCGGCGACCGCGGCGACACGCAGACCTTCACCGTGGTCGCCGCCTCCGGCGTGCCGGGGCTCAACGTCAAGGCGCCGGTGAAGCTGCGCGGCGTGCAGATCGGCAAGGTGGATTCGATCCGCTTCGACCCGGCGCAGCCGCGCCAGATCCTCGTCGACATCGAGGTGGACTCGGACGCGCCGATCGCGCCGGGCACGCAGGCCAAGCTCGGTTACCAGGGCATCACCGGGCTGTCCTTCATCGACCTGGACGACGGCAGGGAGCCGGCGGATCCCCGGCAGAGCGTGCTGCAGACGCGGCGCATCCCGCTGGCGCCCGGCTTCCTCGACCAGTTGCAGGACGTCGGCCCGAAGCTGGCGGCCGGCGCGCTGGCGACGATGGACCGGATCCAGAAGGTGCTCAGCGACAGCAACCAGCAGCAGCTGTCGCAGACGCTGGCCCACCTGAACGAGGCCTCGGGCGAGCTCAACGCGCTGGTCAAGGAGCTGCGCCCGACCGCGCAGGCGCTGCCCGCGCTGGTGAAGAACACCGACGGGCTGGTGGTCGCCGGACGCGACACCCTGGGCAACGTGGACACGCTCGCGAAGCAGGGCGGCGCGCTGGTCGAGGAATACAAGGGCAAGGCCGTCGCGATCGACCAACTGGGCGATGCGGCCGCGCAGCTGCAGCGCACGCTCCGGCGCGTGGAGCTGTCGCTGGTCGGCTCGGCGGACAAGCCGCGCCAGCGCGCGGTGCTGGACGACCTGTCGCAGGCCGCGCGGGCCCTGGAGCGCGCGGCGCAGAACATCGGCGACCAGCCGCAAAGCCTGATCCTCGGGCCCCGGCCCGCGGAACCCGGCCCCGGCGAATCCGGCTTCGAGGCGGGAGCGAAGAAATGATCGAACGCGAAGAACTTCCCCGCACCGGCGGCGTGCGCCGCGCCTGGACGATCGGCGCCGCCGCGCTGGCCGTCGTGCTGATGGCCGCCTGTGGCAGCCGCGCGCCGGCGCCGACGCAGCGGGACCTCGGTCCCGTCCCCGCCTGGCCGGCGCAGGCGCCGCTGGCCAAGCGCGTCGAACTGCAGGCGGTGACCGCGCCGGAGACCCTGCAGGGCACCGGCATCGCCTACCGGCTCGCGGACGCCGACCCGTACGCGCGGCGCGTCTACCGCGACTCGCGCTGGGCGGCGCCGCTGCCGGTGCTGGTGGCCACGCGGCTGCGCCAGCAGATCGCGCGCGCGCCGGTCGCGCCGGGCGCCGATCCGCAAGTGGTGATCGGCGTCACGCTGGAGCTGGAGGAAAGCCTGCAGAGCTTCTCCAGCGCGTCGCGCAGCGAGGTGCAGGTGCGCCTGATGGCGACGGCGGAGGACGGGTCGCAGCGCGCGTTCGACCGGACCGAGCCGGCGGGCGGCAATGCCGAGGGCGCCGTGAAGGCGACCGCGGCGGCCGTGGACGCGCTGGCGCCGGAGATCGCGACCTGGGCCGCGAGCCTGTCGCCGCGGCCCACGCCGGCACGCGGCCGTCGCTGAGCCTCGCGCAACCCCGTCTTGGGAGCGGGACGGCGCATGTGGGGCACGCGCTCGCCGGCGCCCCGTTCCGCCTCGCGGGAGAAAGGCTCAGACCGCCGCGATGCCGCCGCCCAGGCGCTGCTGGCGCTGGCGCAGGAAGGCTTCGGCCATGCTGGACTCGGGCTGCAGGCGCTGCCCGATGTAGAGCTCCTGGCGGCGCTCGGTGATCTGGGCGCGCAGGCGGTTGGCCATGATGGCCAGCGGGTCGAGGCCCTTCTTCTCGGCGCGCTCGATCGATTCGCCGAGCGCATGCATCGTGTGGTTCTTGAGCAGGGCGGTATGGGCCTGCACCACGCGCAGCCTGCCCTGCACCGCGCGCTCCGCGTTGCGCAGCCATTCCAGGACCGCGTCGGCGTCGCCGCCGCGCACCTTCACCAGGCTCTCGCCCGCGGCCAGCAGCAGCGCTTCCAGCCGCCCGCGGTCGCCGCTCGCGTAGGCCTCGTTGACCTCGGCCATCTTGCGTTCGCGCCGGGCGCGCTCGGCATCGTCCGGCGCCAGGTCCGGATGCAGCCGCTTCGCGGCGCGGCGGTAGAGCGTCTTGAGCGGCGGCGGGCCGACCTGGACCAGGCCGCCCTCGGGCTCCGCCGGCAAGGGCGCGCCGGCGGGCAGCACCGGCAGCTGCGGCATCGCGGTGGCGCGGGGGGATTCGGGCGGGCGGGTGTCCAGGCCGTTGCGGGCCAGTGCCTCGTGCAGGTAGCGCATCGCGCAGTAGAGCTGCGATTCCAGCGCGTCCAGCTCCATGTAGAGCGGCCCCAGGGCGGCGACGTAGCGGTCGACGAAACGCTGCATCCGCTGCCGGCACTCGGCGTAGTCGGCTTCCTGCGAGGCCAGGAAGCGCTGGAGCTCGACCAGTTGCTCGCGGCGGCGTTCGAATTCGCGCGGCGTGATGGCCTGGCTGAGCATGTTGAGCGGAGTCCCTGGACGATGGCGGTATGTGCGCCGATTCTGCCGCGAGCGCCTGAGCGCCGAAAGCGCAAACAGCCCCTCGCGGGGCTGTTTTTCTCAGCGTTTTCACGGGGGCGCGTGCGCCCCCCGCCCACGTCAGGGCGTGGAGGCCGCGCTGGCCGCTTCCATCGGGCCGCTGGCGACGGCGTCGGGCACCGCGGGAGGCGTCGCGGTGTCCGCCGCCGGCGCGCTGGCCGCGGGCGGCACATGGGCGCCGGCCGCCGGGCCGCCGACACCGACCGCCGGCAGCAGCGGCACGATCAGCAGCGCGACGATGTTGATGATCTTGATCAAGGGGTTGACCGCCGGGCCGGCCGTGTCCTTGTAGGGATCGCCGACCGTGTCGCCGGTCACCGCGGCCTTGTGGGCGTCGCTGCCCTTGCCGCCGTGATGGCCGTCCTCGATGTACTTCTTGGCGTTGTCCCAGGCGCCGCCGCCGGTGCACATCGAGATCGCCACGAACAGCCCGGTGACGATGGTGCCCATCAGCAGGCCGCCCAGCGCGGCGGGTCCGAGCACCAGGCCGACCACGATGGGCACGACCACCGGCAGCAGCGAGGGCACGATCATCTCCTTGATCGCCGCCGCGGTGAGCATGTCCACCGCGCGGCCGTACTCGGGCTTGCCGGTGCCTTCCATGATCCCCTTGATGTCGCGGAACTGGCGCCGGACCTCCTCGACCACCGAACCGGCCGCGCGGCCCACCGCCTCCATCGCCATCGCGCCGAAGAGGTAGGGGATCAGGCCGCCGATGAACAGCCCCACGATCACCATGTGGTTGCTCAGGTCGAAGCTGACGCTCAGGCCCTGCTGCTCCAGCGCATGGGTGTAGTCGGCGAAGAGCACCAGCGCCGCCAGGCCCGCCGAGCCGATCGCGTAGCCCTTGGTCACCGCCTTGGTCGTGTTGCCGACGGCGTCCAGCGGGTCGGTGATGTCGCGCACGCTGTCGGGCAGCTCGGCCATCTCGGCGATGCCGCCGGCGTTGTCGGTGATCGGCCCGTAGGCATCCAGCGCCACCACGATGCCGGCCATGCTGAGCATCGCCGTCGCCGCGATCGCGATGCCGTACAGCCCCGCCAGCTTGAACGCGACCAGGATCGCGACGCAGACGAACAGCACCGGCCAGGCCGTCGAGCGCATCGACACGCCCAGCCCCGCGATGATGTTGGTGCCGTGGCCGGTGGTCGAGGCCTGGGCCACGTGCTGGACCGGCTTGTAGTCGGTGCCGGTGTAGTACTCGGTGATCCACACCATCGCCGCGGTCAGCAGCAGGCCGACCAGGCAGGAGAAGAAGAGGGCGTTCGCGCCGATGGTCTGGCCGCCCGGCAGCGTCAGGTCCTGCGGGAACAGCGCGCGGGTGATGAACCAGAACGCGATCGCCGACAGCACGCCGGCCACCACCAGGCCCTTGTAGAGCGCCGGCATCACGTTCTTCATGCCGGGGCTGGCCTTGACGAAGCCGCAGCCGATGATGGACGCGATGATCGACGCGCCGCCCAGCACCAGCGGGTAGATCAGCGCCGCGATCGACATGCCGCCGAAGGTCAGCGCGCCCAGCGCCATCGTCGCGATCAGCGTGACCGCGTAGGTCTCGAACAGGTCGGCCGCCATGCCGGCGCAGTCGCCGACGTTGTCGCCCACGTTGTCGGCGATCACGGCGGGATTGCGCGGGTCATCCTCGGGGATGCCCGCCTCGACCTTGCCCACCAGGTCGGCGCCGACGTCGGCGCCCTTGGTGAAGATGCCGCCGCCCAGCCGCGCGAAGATCGAGATCAGCGACGAGCCGAAGGCCAGGCCCAGCAGCGGCTTGAGCGTCTGGCTGTCGGCGTGGGTGCCGTTCTGGCTGACCCACATGAAGAACAGGCCCACGCCCAGCAGGCCCAGGCCGACCACCAGCATCCCGGTGATGGCGCCGCCCTTGAAGGCGACATTGAGCGCCGGCGCCATGCCCTGCGTCGCCGCCTGCGCGGTGCGCACGTTGGCGCGCACCGAGACGTTCATGCCGATGAAGCCGCAGGCCCCGGACAGCACCGCCCCGACCAGGAAACCGAGGGCGGTCTTCCAGTCCAGCGCCACGCCGATCAGCACGCCCAGCACCACGCCGGCGATGGCGATGGTGCGGTACTGGCGCGCCAGGTAGGCCGCGGCGCCTTGCTGGATCGCCCCGGCGATCTCCTGCATGCGCGGGTTGCCGGCATCCTGGCTCAGGATCCAGCTGCGTTGGATAAAGCCGTAGAGCACCGCCGCCAGCCCGCAGGCCAGCGCGAAGTACAGCGCCAAACTCGTCGACATGTGTGTGTCTCCTCTCGCTGATCGCCATCCTGTGAAGACGTTCCATCCAGCGGGCGCCGGGCCTGCGCGCACGCAACAGCAACAGTCCGTCGACCCATGCTAAGGCCGTGAATACCGCATGGCATGAGCGTTTACCAGCGGATCACAGGGCTTTGCAAGGCGGGTGTCAGGCTTTGCGGGATGGGCACGCCGGAGCCGGGCAAGGACTGGCCCCGGGCACGGCCCGTGCCCCGTCGGTAGGCTTTACGCGGCCTTCATCGGTCGCGCGGTGTCGTCATCGTCCGCGCCGTCACGCCTGGCGCCGTCACCGTTTCCGGCGGGCCTTGCGCGGGTCGGGCGCCTGGGCCGCGCTCGGGCCGATGTAGCGACCGCGCGGACGGATCACCGAATCGACGGCCAGTTGCTCCATCGCGTGCGCGAGCAGGCCCACGCTGCGTGCGATCGCGAAGATCGCGAACGCCGCGTCGGCGGGCAGCCGGTAGCGCGCGACCAGCGCCGCGAGCGCCACGTCCATCGACGGCGGCAGGCCGGTGAGCGTCACCACGCGCTCGATCAGGCGTGCGATCGCGGCCGGCGGCTTGAACTCGTCCATCAGCGCCGCGGCGCGCGGATCGCCGTCCGGATAGATGGGGTGGCCGAAGCCGGGCAGCGGCATCGCGGCGGCGAGGTAGCGGTCCACCACCGCGTCGGCGCCTTCGCGCTCGACCTCGTCAAACAGCGCGCGCACGCGCCCGGAGGCGTCGCCATGCAGCGGACCGGAGAAGGTGGTCAAGCCCGCGAGCAGGCAGGCCGGCAACGAGGCGCCGGTCGACGCGGTGATGCGGGCGGAAAACGCGGAGCTGGTGATCTCGTGGTCGGCGGCGAGCACCAGCGTCTTGCGCAGCAATGCGGCGACGGCCTTCGGCAGTCCCCAGCCGCGCGCGAGGCGCTCATGCAGCGGCCGGTCGTCCTCCTCCGAGGCGCCGAAGGCGACCGCGAGGCGGCCCACCAGGCCGGCGGCCTCTTCGACCAGCACGCGCGGCAGGCGGCCGCGCGTCGAGTGCCCGGTCGCGGTCAGCGCGGCCAGCTCGGCGAACGCCCGGGCCCGGCCCACGGGCAGCGAGGCCACCACGTCCAGCGCCGACGCGGCCGGCGATCCCGGCACACCCACGGGACTCGGGAAGCCGGGCGCCTGCTCGAGGTTCCACAGCAGTTGCGCGGCGTCCTCCAGCGTCGCCGTCGCCGCGAGCTCCACGACGTCGACACCGCGGTAGAAGGGCCGCCCGCCGGAGAAGGTCGAGATCGCCGTCGGCAGGCTGGGCTCGGCGCCGAACAGCGTCGTGGCCGCGAGCGTCTCGCGCGTGCGCCCGGTCTCCTTGCGCCGCAGCAGCGCCTTCACGTCCTCGGCGCGGTAGAGGCTGCGGCGCGAGTCGGCCGGATCGGGGCTGACGCCGATCCGGCCGCGGCTGACGTAGGCGTAGATCGTCTGCGCGCGCACGTCGAGGGCGTCGCGGGCTTCGTCCAGGGTCATCCAGGGGGACATGCGTGGGCGGGAATCTGGTCGTCGAGGTCGTCAATGTAATCGTCAACATCAGGCGTGTCCAAGCGCTCGCGTCGAGACACGCGCCGTCTTTTCGTCGGCGCCAGCGATTTGAATTGATCTTGATGATCAATATTGACGATGCAGTGGCGGACCCGCAGCATGAGTCCACGCGACATCGACGAGGGTCGTCCAGAAATCCTCGCGGTGCCGACCTCATGCCCACCCCCACGGAGACAACCGCATGACCCGCATGAATCCCGCGCGCCGCCTGGCCGCGCTGACCCTCCTGAGTTCGGCCAGCCTGGCATCGCTCCCCGCCTGGGCGCAGAGCCCGGCGGCTGCTGCCAGCGCCTATCCGTCCAAGCCGATCACGATCGTGGTCGGCTCCAGTCCCGGCAGCACCACCGATGGCCTGGCCCGCGCGATCGGCGCGGAGATCACCGCCGCCACCAAGGTGCCGGTGGTCGTCGAGAACAAGGCCGGCGCCAGCGGCGGCATCGCGGCCCAGGCGGTGGCGCGGTCTGCGGCGGATGGCTACACGCTGTTCATCACCACCAACACGACCCAGGCCGCCAATCCTCACCTTTTCCGCAAGCTGGCCTACGACCCGGTGAAGGACTTCGCCCCGGTGGGCGCGCTGGTCAAGGGCTATCTGCTGCTGGTGACGCATCCGCGGGTGGCCGCCCGCAACGTCACCGAGCTCAGCGCGATCGCGAAGCAGCAGCCGTTGACCTTCGGCGCGGGCAGTTCGTCGGCGCGCGTCGCGGCGGAGCTGTTCCAGCAGATGACGAAGACCCAGCTGACCTATGTGCCGTACAAGGCCAATCCGCAGGCGATGGTCGACCTGGTCGGCGGCCAGGTGGACCTGATGATCGTGGACCTCACCACCAGCCTGCCGCAGGTCAAGGCCGGCAAGCTGAAGGCGCTGGGCGTGAGCAGTCCCCGGCGCTCCCCGCTGGTCCCGGACCTGCCGACGATCGCCGAGGCCGGCCTGCCCGGCTACGAGATCAGCTACTGGAACGCGGTGTACGCGCCCGCCGGCACGCCCGCGCCGGTGGTCGAGCGCCTCAACGCCCTCATGCAGAAGGCCATGACCGCCGAGCCGGTGCGGCGCTTCGTCGAGCAGAACGGCATGGAGCCCTTCACCTCGACGCCGGCCGAGCTGGCGAGCTTCCAGGCGGCCGAGTACCGGCGCTGGGGCGCCGTCATCAAGGCCGCCGGCATCCAGCCCGAATGAGGCGCGCGGCCCGGCCGCCCGTTCCCCATCGCCTCCCATCCGTCATCCCGAAGAGAGCGCCATGAAGCCGCACATCCTGCAACTGAACCCCATCCTCGTGCCGTCGATCAATGCGCGGCTGGACGAGCTGTACACGATGCACCGCCTGTTCGAGCAGGCCGACCCCGATGCCTACATCGCGACGCACGGCGCCGCGATGCGCGGCGTCATCACGGGCGGCCACACCGGCATCTCGAGGTCGCTGATGGAGCGGCTGCCGGCGCTGGAGGTGGTCGCGGTGAACGGCGTCGGGACCGACGCGGTCGACCTGGCCTATGCCCGGTCGCGCGGCCTGCCGGTGACCGGCACCTTCGGCGCGCTGACCGAGGACGTCGCCGACATGGCGCTGGGCCTGCTGCTGGCGACCTGCCGCCACCTCGGCGCCGTCGACCGCTTCGTGCGCGGCGGCCTGTGGCCGAAGTTCCCGCAGCCGGGGGCGCTGCCGCTGGCGCGTCGCGTCAGCGGCATGCGGGTGGGCATCGTCGGGCTGGGGCGCGTCGGCCGGGCGGTGGCGGAGCGCGTCGGCGCCTTCGGCTGCCCGGTGCGCTACACCGACCTGAAGGAGATCCCCGGCGTGGCCTGGGCCTTCGAGGCCGACCTGGTGCAGCTCGCCCGCGACAGCGACGCGCTGATCGTCTGCGCCGCCGCCGACCAGGCGCGCGACCTGGTCGACGCGGCGGTGCTGGACGCGCTGGGCCCGCGCGGCTTCCTGATCAACGTCGCGCGCGGCCGGCTGGTGAAGGAGGCGGACCTGGTCCGCGCGCTGCAGGAGCGGCGCATCGCCGGTGCGGGGCTGGACGTCTTCGCGGACGAGCCCAACGTGCCGCCGGCGCTGCTGGACATGGACAACGTCATGCTGCAGGCCCACCGCGCCAGCGCCACCGAGGAGACGCGCGCGGCGATGGGACAGATGGTGCTGGACAGCCTGGCCCAGGCGCTGGCCGGCGAGCGGCCGGCGCACAGTCTCACCACCTGAGGTGGCGCGACGGGACGCCCCAACGGGCGACCCTCCCCGCCGTGATGGGGGAGGGCGTCAGGGCCGGTTCAGGCGACCCTCTAGAATCGCGGTTTTCCCGGATTCCTCCGGATTCACTCGCCGTCCACCACCATGAGCCTGCACAAAGTCACCCCCGGCGCGAAGGCGCCCGAGCAGTTCAACGTCGTCATCGAGATCCCGATGAACGCTGACCCGATCAAGTACGAGGTCGACAAGGAAAGCGGCGCGCTGTTCGTCGACCGCTTCATGACGACGGCCATGCATTACCCCTGCAACTACGGCTACATCCCGCAGACGCTGGCCGATGACGGCGATCCGGTGGACGTGCTAGTGATCACGCCGTTCCCGCTGACCCCCGGCGTGGTGGTGACCTGCCGCGCCATCGGCGTGCTGCAGATGGACGACGAAGCCGGCGGCGACGCCAAGCTGCTGGCGGTGCCGACGACCAAGATCCTGCCGATCTACGAGCACTGGACCAAGCCCGAGGACATCAACCAGATGCGCCTGAAGGCGATCCAGCACTTCTTCGAGCACTACAAGGACCTGGAAGCCGGCAAGTGGGTGAAGGTCAAGGGCTGGGAAGGCCCCGAGGCCGCCAAGAAGGAAATCACCGACGGCCTGGCCAACTACGCGAAGGCGCAGCAGGGCTGAGGCGAACATCGGCGACCGGACAGCTCGCTGGCCGGTCCCGCACAAGTGACAAAGGCGCCCCGAGGGGCGCTTTGTCGTTTCTGACTCGCCTTTAGCCGGCACTGGTTGTCGATCTTGATGGGGAGTTGCAGAAAAATTTCATTTCGACTCATAACTGGCGTACATTCAGCGCTGGTTCGGCGAGAAGCTGCGGGAAAACCGTATGTTGATTGAATTCACTGTCGAGAACTTTCGGTCGATCCACCAGCCGGTCACGCTCTCCATGGTGGCCGCGTCCCGGTTGCAGAAACGGGGCAACGTGGTCCCCGCCGGAATACTCGACGAGAAGAGCTTCCCTCCTTTGCTGAAGGCCGCGGCCGTCTACGGGCCGAATGCGTCGGGCAAGAGCACCTTGATGTTGGCCTTCCGGGCCTTGTTCGACATGGTCGAACGTTCGCCGTCGGCAGACCTTCGCAAATTGCCGGCCGCCCCGTTCCGGTTTGACAAGGACGCCCGTTCCCGACCGTCCCGCTTCGAGATCAATTTCATCCACGAGGGGATTCGCTTCGGATATGAACTGGCGATCTCCGCCGAACGTGTCCATCGTGAAGTGCTGACGCGATATCGCAGGGGAAAAGGCTGCAAGCTCTATGACCGCCGCCTGATGGACGGGCAAGAGGTCTACGAGTTCGGGGAGCAACTGGAGGGCGGCCACGCGCTCGCGAATGTGTGGCGTAGTCTGACGGGCCCGCAGACACTGTTTCTCGCCCAAGCGGTTGCCAACAGCAGTGCTGAACTCACGCAATTGCGGGTTCCGTTCTCCTGGCTCCGGCGCATGTATGTCTCAGGCATTGGCGGCATGCAGGCCATGGCGCACATGTCGCAGCACATGATTGCGCAGTCTTCAAAGTTCGCAGAGTTCGTGACGGGATTCCTGTCCGACGTCGACGTCCCGGTCACGGACATCTCAGCGAAGCCGGTCGTGGCCGGCTCGGCGTCCCACGACCTGACGGACCTGGATCCAAGGACTCGTCGCGATCGATTCGCGCAGATCAGCTCCCTGGATGTCGAGACCACGTTGACGCACCGCACGGCGCTGGGCACGGCCAAATTCGACTTCGAGGAAGAGTCCAGCGGGACGCAGAATCTTCTCGGCTTCGCCTTCCCGTGGCTGGTGTTTGGGGAACATCTCCATCCCGATGCGTTTGACTTCTGCTTCATCGACGAGTTCGACAGCAGCCTTCACCCCAAGGTCGTGGCGGAACTCGTAAGGCGACACATCGAGCGGGCTCATCCGACACAACTGGTGTTCACGACGCATGACACGCATCTCATGGATGCGAAGCTGCTTCGGCGAGATCAGTTCTGGCTCACGGAGCGTGATGAAACGGGCGCGACGCAATTGCGCTGCGTTCATGACTTCGAAGGGCGCGAGGGGGAAGACATCGAGAAGCGCTATTACGAAGGCCGGTACCGGTCGTTGCCATTCATCCGAGGCCAATGACGATGACGCGCGATGCAGGCTCTTTCAAGCGCGGTGGACCAAGGCTCAGGCAGGCCGTGGCGCTGGTGATTTGCGAGGACGCGCGCTCATCCCGGGAATACTTGATCGACGCGAAAGCGCACTTCCGCGCAGTCGCGGAGATCGAGGTGATTCACAGCGGCCATACCGATCCTCTCGGAATCGTCCGCACCGCGATCTCCAGGTCGAAGAAGTACGACACCGTGCTGTGCGTCATCGATCGGGACACCCACGATCAAAGGAACTTTGACCAAGCCCAGCGGGAAGCGGCAGCTAGCGGGAAGGTCCAGGTCTTCACGTCCTACCCTTGTTGCGAGTACTGGCTGCTGCTTCACTTCCAGTACGTCCGTGCGCCCTATCAGCAGCAGGGAAAGCGCTCGCCGGCTGATTGCGCACTCCGCCATTTGAGGGAGCAGCCGGAGATGGCGGACTATGCCAAGGGCAGCGTCAAAGGACTGTTCGACAAGCTGCTGCCGCGGTTGGCGGCTGCTTGCCGGCATGCCGAGCGTTCCATGGCAGATGCGGAAGCTGACGCCGAGAAGAATCCGAGTACCCCGATGCATCAAGTCATCGCGAGCTTCAAGCGGCTTGGCAAACCCCAGCCGATCTGAGGCTCTCAATCGGGGCGTTCGAGCTCCGGTGCGGCCTTGAACGGCTGATGCCGCTCCAGCTCGTCGATGTACTCGTCCATCGCCTGGCCCTCGCGCTGGAGGAAATCGGCGACCGCCTCCCGGAACTGCGGATGCGCCAGCCAGTGCGCCGAATGCGTCGCCACCGGCATCAAACCGCGCGCCATCTTGTGCTCGCCCTGCGCGCCGCCCTCGAAGCGGCGCCAGCCGTTCTCCAGGCACCAGGCCAGCGGCTGGTAGTAGCAGGCGTCGAAATGCAGGTGGGGGATGTAGCGCGTCGAGCCCCAGTAGCGCCCATACGCGGCGCGCTGCGATTCGTCGATCGCCACCAGCGAGGCCGCGACGCGCTCGCCCTGATCGTCGCGGGCCACGAACATCAGCCAGTGCGCCGGCATGTCCGTCGCCATGCGCGCGAAGAAGTCGCGCGTCAGGTAGGGCTTGTTGCGGTGGGCCAGGTAGGTCAGCGTGTAGCACTCGTAGAAGAAGTCCCAGTCCGCCGCCGTGATCGCGGCGCCGCGCAGCGTCTCGAAGCGAATGCCGGCCTCGGCGACCTTGCGCCGTTCCTGCTGGATCTTCTTGCGCTTCTCGCGCTGCAGCGTCGCGAGGTAGTCGGCGAAGGCGCGCGGCTGGCCGTCCCCCGTCCAGTGGAACTGCACCTGCTGCCGCGCCAGCCAGTCGTCGCCGGTGAGCGCGCGCTGGTCCTGCTCGTCGCCGAAGAGCACGTGCACCGACGACAGTTCGGAGCGCGCCGTCAGCGCGCGCAGCGCCTTCACCAGCCAGGCGCGGGCCGCGTCGTCACGGGCCAGCAGCCGGCTGCCGGGCACCGGCGTGAAGGGCACGGCGACCAGCAGCTTGGGGTAGTAGGGGAGGCCGTGGCGCTCGTAGGCATCGGCCCAGGCCCAGTCGAAGACGTACTCCCCATAGGAGTGCCCCTTGAGGTAGGCCGGGCAGGCGGCGATCAGCGTGTCGCCCTCCCACACGCTGAGGAACTGCGCCTGCCAGCCCTTGCTCGCCACCGCCGAGCCTGACGCCTGCATCGCCTCGAGGTACTCGAGCTTCATGAAGGGCGACGGCCAGGGGGAGGCCGCCAGCAGCGCGTTCCATTGGTCGCGCGGCAGCGCGGCGGGATCGTCGTCGACCCGGATCAGCGGCTGTGCGGCGTGTGGCGTCTCGGCAGCGGTGCGACCGACGGCCGGGCCCGGCGCGGCGTCCGCGTCCGGCGCGGCCACGGGGGAGGACCGCGGGGGACGCGCGGGGGAGGATGGGGGGAACGGGGAGGGGGGCGAGGGCGCGGTCATGCGCGGCAAATCTTAGGGGCAAGCTCAAAGCCCTCGCTTTGATGGCAGGATGAGCCCCATGCAAGCGACGACGCCTTCCACCCCAAGCGCGGCCGCCCACGCCGGCCCGTCCTTCGACAACCTCTACACCCATGACTTCGCCCGCGTCGCGGTCGGCGTGCCGCTGTGCCGCGTCGCCGATCCGGCCTTCAACGGCGAGCAGACGGCGCAGCTGCTGCGCGAGGCGGCGGCCGACGGCGCCGCGATCGCCGCGTTCCCGGAACTGGGACTGGCCGCCTACACCAGCGACGACCTCTTCCATCAGCGCCCGTTGCTCGACGGCTGCGAGGCCGCGCTGGCGCATCTGCTGGCCGTCTCCAAGGACCTGCCCACGGTGGCGATCGTCGGCCTGCCGCTGCGCGTCGAGCACCGCTTGTTCAACTGCGCCGTCGTGTTCCAGCGCGGCCGCCTGCTGGCGGTGCTGCCCAAGACCTACCTGCCGAACTACGGCGAGTTCTACGAGGCCCGCCAGTTCAACGCCGCCGACGAGGCGATCTCCGAGGAGATCACGCTGCTCGGCCAGCGGGTGGCCTTCGGGACCCGCATCGTGATCGCCGCCAGCGACCTGCCGCTGCTGCGCCTGCATGTCGAGATCTGCGAGGACGTCTGGACGCCGATCCCGCCGTCGTCCTATGCGGCGCTCGCCGGTGCGACGGTGCTGGTCAACCTGTCGGCCTCCAACATCACGGTCGGCAAGTCGGGCTATCGGCACCAACTGGTCGGTCAGCAGTCGGCCCGCTGCCTGGCGGCCTATGTCTACAGTTCGGCCGGCGCGGGCGAGTCCAGCACCGACCTGGCCTGGGACGGTCAGGCGCTGGTCTACGAGAACGGCAGCTTCCTCGCCGAGAGCGAACGCTTCCAGCGCCGCTCGCAGCTGGTGGCGGCGGATGTCGACCTCGAACGGCTGTCGCGCGAGCGCATGCGGCAGACCAGCTTCGGCGACTCGGTGCGCCACCACGCGCCGCTGCTGAAGGGCTTCCGCACCGTCGAGTTCGAACTGGGCCTGGACCGCGCGCAGCCGCTGCCGCTGCGCCGCCGCGTCGAGCGCTTCCCGTATGTGCCCGCCGATCGGCAGCGCCGCGACGAGCGCTGCAACGAGGTCTTCCATATCCAGGTCCAGGCACTGGTGCAGCGGCTGGTTTCGAGCGGCATCCACAAGCTGGTCGTCGGCATCTCGGGCGGGCTGGACTCGACGCATGCGCTGCTGGTCGCCGCGCGCGCGATGGACCAGATGGGGTGGCCGCGGTCGAACATCCTGGGCGTCACGATGCCGGGATTCGCGACGGGTAGCCGCACCCGGGACCAGGCGCTGCGCCTGATGCGGGAGATCGGCTGCGAGGCCCGCGAGATCGACATCCGTCCCAGCTGCGAGCAGATGCTCAAGGACCTCGGCCACCCGTACGCGAAGGGCGAGCCGGTCTACGACGTCACCTTCGAGAACGTCCAGGCCGGCGAGCGCACCAGCCACCTGTTCCGGCTGGCCAACCACACCGGCGCGCTGGTGCTGGGCACGGGCGATCTCAGCGAACTCGCGCTGGGCTGGTGTACCTACGGCGTGGGCGACCACATGTCGCACTACAACGTGAATGCGTCGGTGCCCAAGACGCTGATCCAGTACCTGGTGCGCTGGGTCGCGGAGACCGAGCAGCTCGGCCATGCCGGGCGTGATGTGCTGCTCGACATTCTCGGCACCGAGATCAGCCCGGAGCTGGTGCCGCAGGACGCGGCCGCCGAGGGGTCCGGCCTGCAGAGCACCGAGGACCGGATCGGCCGCTACGAGCTGCAGGATTTCAACCTGTTCTACACGATCCGCCATGGCTACTCGCCCACGAAGATCGCGTTCCTGGCGCGGCACGCGTGGGGCGACCGGACGCGAGGCGACTGGCCCGACGGCGAGCATGTGCGGCGCAATGAATACCCGCTGGCGGAGATCAAGCGGGTGCTGCGGATCTTCGTGAGCCGCTTCTTCCGCGGCAGCCAGTTCAAGCGCAGCTGCGTGCCCAACGCGCCCAAGGTCGGCAGCGGCGGATCGTTGTCGCCGCGTGGGGACTGGCGCGCGCCGAGCGATTCCGAGCCGGCGGTCTGGCTCGCGGACCTGGACCGTATCCCGGATTGAAGGAGCGGGCGATGTCTCCCTTCTTCAACCGAGGGGGCCATCCCAAAAGATCCGTGCTTAAATCACAGCCAGTCTTGCCTGCCAGAAACCCTCTCTCGGAGCCTCGTGATGAAACAGATCACCGCCATCATCAAACCGTTCAAGCTCGACGAAGTGCGTGAAGCGCTGGCCGAGGTCGGCGCCTCCGGCCTGACGGTCACCGAAGTGAAGGGCTTCGGCCGCCAGAAGGGACACACCGAGCTGTATCGCGGCGCCGAGTACGTGGTCGACTTCCTGCCCAAGGTGAAGGTCGAGGTGGTGGTGAAGGACGACGAGGTCGACCGCTGCATCGATGCCATCCTGAAGGCCGCCAAGACCGGCAAGATCGGCGACGGCAAGATCTTCGTCACCGCCGTCGAGCAGGTCATCCGCATCCGCACCGGCGAACAGGACGAAGCGGCGGTCTGACCGTCCGGGCCCGTCGCGGGTCCCCTGAATGAAGAAAGGGCGGGGCGCCGATCGGCGTCCCGCCCTTGTTCATTTCGCGCGCTGGATCGGAGCGCCTCAGCGCAGGTGCTGCCAGATCGCCGCGAGCCAGATCCCGCCGGCCAGCACCAGCGACAGCAGCACGGCGGCGCTGGCGATGTCCTTGGCGCGCTTGCTGAGCTCGTGGAGCTCGAAGGAGACGCGGTCGATCGCCGCCTCGACCGCCGAATTGAGCAGCTCGACGATCAGCACCAGGATCAGCGACCCCAGCAGCAGCGCGACCTGCACCCAGTCCCGGCCCAGCCAGAACGCCAGCGGCGTGCCGATGATCGTCAGCCAGGTTTCCTGGCGGAAGGCGCTTTCGCCGACGTAGGCGGCGCGCAGTCCGGCCCAGGAGTAGCCGGCGGCGTGCAGGATGCGGTCCAGGCCGGTGCGGCCCTTGTGGGGATTGCTCATCGTCGGGAGGGGCAGGGGATCAGGAATCGGCCGGCTGCGGCGCGGCGCGCTTCTTTGCGCGTGGTGGCGGCAGCTGCGTGACCAGGCGCGTGCCGCAGATGACGTCGTGCAGGAACTGCCGCTGTGGATGCAGCCGCGCCAGCAGCAGGTAGCCCGCCACACCAGCGAACATCGCGCCGAAGATGGCGCCGGTGCTTCGGTCCAGTCCCAGCAGGTGGACGCTGGCCAGTGCCGGCAGGAACCACAGCCAGGCGGCAAGGTAGCGCGCCGTGGCGCGCGCCTGCGTGAGCGGTCGGCCCTGGGCGTCGACGACCCGCAGGTGCCAGGCGCGCATCGCAACCGTCTGGCCGCCGCGCGACCAGAACCAGATGAAGTAGATGCCCAGGATCAGGAACAGGAAGGCTTGCAGGCCCTGTGTGCCGACCAGCGCGTTGCGCTGCTGGGTGAGCGTCGAATACAGCCAGCCGGCGATGAAGACGACGCCGAACAGGACGACGCCTTCATAGATGAAGGACGCGAGGCGGCGCATCAGGCCGGGCGGTGCGTCGCCGCCGGCAGCGGGTGCGGAGGTCATCCGGCGAGTTTAGCGGCTGGCCCCGGTGCGGCGAGGCAGCAGCGTGTGCGGGTCGAGACCGGCTTCGCTCGGGGCGCGCAGCGGGCGGCCGGGCGCCGCGCTGGCGCCGGGCAGCGGTGGATCGGCGCGCTGCGTCATCAGCACCGTCGTCGCGCCGGGCAGCGCCTGGACGATGGTGGGGCCGGTGACGGCGGTCAGCGGCGCGCGCTGGATCGGCGCCTTGGCGCGATGAGAGACGGCGGAAGCCGGCGCCTCACGGCCGGCGGCCGAGGCCTTTTCGGCCGCGCGTTCGGCCAGGCGCTGGCGCTTCTCGGCGGGCAGGGCCTGATAGGCGTCCCACTTCTCGCGCAGCTTCGATTCCTGCTCGGGTGCGCGCAGTTCGCCGGCATGCTGGTAGCCGATGCGCGCGCGTTGGCGCTCGGCGGGCGACATGCGGGTCCACTCCACCATCCGTTCGCGCAGCCGGTGTTGCTGCTCGGTGGGGAGCGTCGGATAGCGGGCGGCGATTTCCAGCCACTTGCCCTTGCGGGCGCCGTCGAGCTGGTCCCACTCCTTCGACAGGGGTGCGAGGGCTTCCTTCTGGGAAGCGCTCAGCGACGCCCAGTTCACATTGGCGACCAGCACACCGGGAGCGGTGGCGCGCGCGGCAGCAGACGCGTGCGACGTGGGCGCGGATGCGGAAAGAGAAGTGGGGGCTGGCGCGGGGGCGGGGCCCTCCTGCGCCGATGCAGCGACACAGCCGAGCGCCGCGCAGAGCGCGATCGTCGTCAGGCGACGCATCGTCGAGAAATCAGGGAAAACGCCGAGAGGGCCGATGAGAGCCGAAGAGAGGCGGAACGATCTGGCCACGCGCCGCCTCACTGCGACGATTTCGCTTCGTCGGACTTCTCGCCTTCCTCGGGGCTGTTGGCGTTGCTCGGGTCGTTCGGCGCCTCGTTGAGGTATTCGCGGAAACCCGGATCGCTGTACGCCGCCGGCGGGAGCGGCTTGGAGAGCATCTCGGTGTCGAGTTCGGCCGCGCTGCGGATCTGCTCGTACCACTGGCTGTGCTGGATCAGCAGCAAGCCCCCCAGCAGCAGCGCCAGCGGCAGCAGCGCCGCGGCCTTGCGCCAGCGCGGGGTCTTCTCGCCACCGCCCAGCGCGAGCGTGCCGTTGCCCACATGGCGCGTTTCGGAAGCGGCCTGAGTCGGCGCGGCGGCGCGCGCGGCCATGGCCTTGGCGAGCGCCTGCTCACGCGCGAAGCGCAATCTCTCCTGGATGTCGCCGGACAGGGTCTCGCTCTGCTCGGTCAAACCCGCGGCCACCCGGAGGCCGAAACGGGTCACGCGCGCTTCCGCCTCCAGCGGCAGCGGCGTTCCTGGCGTGTTCTTCTTCATAGCGAGATTCCCTTGGCTTTCAGCGTTTTGGCCAGCGCATGCACGGCGCGGGAGCAGTGTGTCTTGACGCTGCCCTCCGAGCAACCCATGACCGCCGCCGTTTCGGCAACGTCGAGTTCTTCCCAGTAACGCAGGAGGAAGGCTTCCCGTTGACGCGCGGGCAATGCTGCAACTTCCTGTTCGATGGCGGCCAGCACTTGAACGCGCGAGACCTCGTCCGCGGCGGACAGCGCCCCCATCGAGCCTTCCTGCGTCTCCAGCATTTCCAGCAGGTCGAAGTCCTCGCCGGACTCGCCCCCCTCGAAATCCGACAGGTTGCTGAAGACGGCGTTGCGGACCTTCTGACGCCGGAACCAATCCATCGTCGCGTTCGACAGGATGCGCTGGAACAGCAGCGGCAACTCCGCCGCCGGCCGATCGAAGTATTTCTCCGCCAACCGGATCATGGCGTCCTGGACGATGTCCAGTGCGGCGTCCTCGTCTCGCACCATGTACACCGTGCGCTTGAAGGCACGCCGGTCGACGGTCTTGAGAAAGTCGTTGAGTTCTTTGTCTGTGGCCAATGGGCTGGCGCCGGAAAGGGCGGTCGGGCAGGCAAAACGGCGCGGATTATCGCACCAGCGCTACAGATCGCCACCGCCGACCGGTCGTGCGCGGGTTTGCGTGCATAATCGGCCCCTCGCACACCGCAGTTTTTGTCTCAAGTAGGCCGCCCGACCACGGCGCCCCTGTTTTTGACGCGACGTTTCAAGTCCGCTTCACAAGAGCGCGAGGAGAAGCACCGATGGTTTTTCGTCAGAGAAAATCTCAGAGGTTCGACATATGGACATGTCTGCCGCGGACATCAAACGTGCAGCGATCACGGAAGCTCGCTCACAACCGCACCCCCATTCCGTCAGTTCCGGCCAGGAACTGAATGGCTCCGAAATCCTGGTTCAGAGTCTTCAAGCCGAAGGCGTGAAGTTCCTCTGGGGCTATCCAGGCGGTGCCGTCCTCTACATCTACGACGCGCTCTACAAGCAGGACGCCATCCAGCACGTGCTGGTCCGTCATGAGCAGGCCGCCGTGCACGCGGCCGACGGCTACGCCCGGGCGACCGGCGAAGTCGGCGTCGCGCTGGTGACCTCGGGTCCCGGCGTCACGAACGCGATCACCGGCATCGCGACGGCGTACATGGACTCGATCCCGATGGTGATCATCACCGGTCAGGTCCCCACGCCCGCCATCGGCCTGGACGCCTTCCAGGAGTGCGACACCGTCGGCATCACGCGCCCGATCGTCAAGCACAACTTCCTGGTCAAGGACGTCCGCGATCTCGCCACGACGCTGAAGAAGGCCTTCCACATCGCGCGCACCGGCCGGCCCGGCCCGGTCGTGGTGGACATCCCCAAGGACGTCTCGCTCAACCGCACCGCGTTCCATTACCCGGAGCGCGTCGAGATGCGCTCCTACAACCCGGTGAAGAAGGGCCACAGCGGCCAGATCCGCAAGGCGGTCCAGCTGCTGATGGGCGCCAAGCGTCCCTATATCTATACCGGTGGCGGCGTGATCCTGGGCGAGGCCACGGCCGAGCTGCGCCAGCTGGTGGAGCTGCTGGGGTATCCCTGCACCAACACGCTGATGGGCCTGGGCGCGATGCCCGGCACCGACCCGCGCTTCCTGGGCATGCTCGGCATGCACGGCACCTACGAGGCCAACATGACGATGCAGCACTGCGACGTGCTGCTGGCCGTGGGTGCCCGCTTCGATGACCGCGTCATCGGCAATCCGAAGCACTTCGCGTCGGTCGACCGCAAGATCATCCACATCGACATCGACCCGTCGTCGATCTCCAAGCGCGTGCGCGTGGACATCCCGATCGTGGGCGACGTCAAGGACGTGCTGCAGGAACTGATCGCGCAGATCAAGGAAGCGCAGGCGCGGCCCGACGCGGACTCGATCAACGCCTGGTGGAGCCAGATCAACGACTGGCGCAAGCGCGACTGCCTCGCCTACAAGCAGTCCAGCGACGTCATCAAGCCGCAGCAGGTCGTCGAGACGCTGTGGAACCTGACCCGCGACCGCGACGCCTACATCACCTCCGATGTCGGCCAGCACCAGATGTGGGCCGCGCAGTTCTATCGCTTCAACGAGCCGCGCCGCTGGATCAACTCCGGCGGCCTGGGCACGATGGGCGTGGGGCTGCCCTATGCGATGGGCATCAAGCTGGCCAAGCCGGAGGCGGACGTGTTCTGCATCACCGGCGAGGGCAGCATCCAGATGAACATCCAGGAGCTGTCCACCTGCCAGCAGTACAAGACGCCTGTGAAGGTGGTCTCGCTGAACAACCGCTACCTGGGCATGGTGCGGCAGTGGCAGGAGCTGGACTACGGCAAGCGCTACTCGCACAGCTACATGGATGCGCTGCCTGACTTCGTCAAGCTGGCCGAGTCCTATGGGCATGTGGGCCTGCTGGTGGAGAGACCCTCGGATGTCGAGCCCGCGCTGCGCGAGGCGATGCGCTTGAAGGACCGCACCGTCTTCCTGGACGTGCGCACCGACCCGACCGAGAACGTCTGGCCGATGGTCCAGGCGGGCAAGGGCATCTCCGAAATGCTGCTGGGGTCCGAGGACCTCTGAGACCGCTGACGGCTCGAAGCCGTCCGGCGTGACGCGCGTTACCGCGCGCGTCGCGGCCGGCGGCGGAAAGCCAGAGGCGCTCGGAGCGATCCGGCCCATTCCCTGAATCGAAGAGCGTGGCCAAGGGCCGTCCGGTTACCGCCGGCGGTCTGAAGAGCGCGAAGGACGAGATTCCATGAAACACATCATTGCTTTGCTCATCGAGAACGAGCCGGGCGCGCTGTCGCGCGTCGTGGCGCTGTTCTCCGCCCGCGGCTACAACATCGAGAGCCTGACCGTGGCGCCGACCGAGGACCCCTCGCTGTCGCGCATGACCATCGTCACCAGCGGCAGCGACGACGTGATCGAGCAGATCACCAAGCACCTGAACCGGCTGATCGAGGTGGTCAAGGTCGTCGACCTGACCGAAGGCCGCTACATCGAGCGCGAGCTCATGCTGATCAAGGTGAGGGCCGTCGGCAAGGAGCGCGAGGAGCTCAAGCGCACCTCGGACATCTTCCGCGGCCACGTCATCGACGTCACCGAGAAGACCTACACCATCGAACTGACCGGCGACGCCGGCAAGCTCGACGCCTTCATCGACGCGATCGACCGCACGGCGATCCTCGAGACGGTGCGCACCGGCACCAGCGGCATCGGCCGCGGCGAACGGATCCTGCGCGTCTGAACGCGCGCTTCACTGAACCACCCCCTGTACTGATTTCCCCCGGAGAGACCACCATGAACGTGTACTACGACAAGGACGCCGACCTCAGCCTGATCAAGGGCAAGAACGTCACCATCATCGGCTACGGCTCACAAGGCCATGCCCATGCCCAGAACCTGAACGAGAGCGGCGTGAAGGTCACCGTGGGTCTGCGCCGCGGCGGCGCGTCCTGGGCCAAGGCCGAAGGCGCCGGCCTGAAGGTCGCCGAGATCGCCGAGGCGGTGAAGGCGGCCGACGTGGTCATGATCCTGCTGCCGGACGAGCAGATCGCCGACGTCTACAAGAAGGACGTGGAACCCAACATCAAGCAGGGCGCGTCGCTGGCCTTCGCCCACGGCTTCAACGTCCACTACGGCCAGGTGCAGCCGCGCGAGGACCTGGACGTGTGGATGGTCGCCCCGAAGGCGCCGGGCCACACCGTGCGCAACACCTACCGCCAGGGCGGCGGCGTGCCGCACCTGATCGCGGTCTACGCCGACAAGACCGGCAAGGCGCGCGACCTGGCCCTGAGCTATGCCGCGGCCAACGGTGGCGGCAAGGCCGGCATCATCCAGACCTCGTTCCGCGAAGAGACCGAGACCGACCTGTTTGGCGAGCAGGCCGTGCTGTGCGGCGGCGCCGTCGAGCTGATCAAGGCCGGCTTCGAGACGCTGACCGAAGCCGGTTACGCGCCCGAGATGGCCTACTTCGAGTGCCTGCACGAACTGAAGCTGATCGTCGACCTGATCTATGAAGGCGGCATCGGCAACATGAACTACTCGATCTCCAACAACGCGGAGTACGGCGAGTACGTCACCGGCCCGCGCGTGGTGACCGAGGCGACCAAGGACGCGATGCGCCAGTGCCTGAAGGACATCCAGACCGGCGAGTACGCCAAGTCCTTCATCCTGGAGAACAAGGCCGGCGCCCCGACGCTGATCAGCCGCCGCCGCCTGACCGCCGAGCACCCGATCGAGCAGGTCGGCGAACAGCTGCGCGCGATGATGCCCTGGATCAAGGCCAACAAGCTGGTCGACAAGTCCAAGAACTGATCGCCTGATCAACACCTCGACAGCCCGGCCTGCGCAAGCAGCCCGGGCTGTTTGTCTTCCAGCCGCCGGCCTCCCGACTGAGCCCCCCGCAGTCAGTACCCCGGCTGCTTGTCTTCCAGGCGGCACCCGTGGCGTGGCTTTGCCAGGCCGCCGGGTGCGCCCCCTTGAGGGGGCCGGCGCAAGCCGGTAGGGGGTGGGTTATCCTCCCGGCCCATGAATTCGACTCAGAACAAGAACGTGGACCTGCTCGACGAGGACGAGCCCGACGTCCTCGACGCCCCGCAGCGCCCGCGCCACAAGGGCATCTACTTGCTGCCCAACCTGTTCACCCTGGCCGCGCTGTTCAGCGGTTTCTATGCCGTGGTGATGGGCATCGGCGGGCGCTTCGAGCAGTCCGTCTACGGCATCTTCGCGGCCATGGTGCTCGACAGCCTGGACGGCCGCGTCGCGCGCATGACCAACACGCAGAGCACCTTCGGCGAGCAGATGGACTCGCTGTCCGACATGGTGTCCTTCGGCGCGGCGCCGGCGCTGATCATGTATTCCTGGGCGCTGCAGGGACTGGGCAAGTGGGGCTGGTTCGCCGCCTTCGTCTACATCGCTGGCGCGGCGCTGCGGCTGGCGCGCTTCAACACCAACATCGCCGTCGTGGACCGCCGCTTCTTCCAGGGCGTGCCCAGTCCCGCCGCGGCCGCGCTGGTGATGAGCCTGATCTGGGCGCTGGACAGCGCCGGCTACAAGGACATCCACCGCGATCCGGCGCTGGCCTGGCTGGCCTTCGGCTTCACGCTCTATGCGGGCCTCACGATGGTGACCAACGCGCCGTTCTACAGCTTCAAGGACATCACCTTCAAGCGCTCGGTGCCTTTCATCGTGCTGGTGGTGATCATGCTGGCCATCGCGGCGATCAACATCGATCCGCCGCGGGTGCTGTTCGGCGTCTTCTGCGCCTATGGCATCTCGGGCTACGTCGTCTACGCGGTGCGGCGCGCCAAGGGCAAGCCGGCCAGCGTGATCGCGATGTCGACCGACGAGCCCGATGAAGCAGGCCTTCACCGATAGCGAACGCTTGCGGCGCGTGCATTCGCCCATTCGCGTTGACGCCCGCCGCGCCGCGCCCCTATATTCGACGCCCATGACGTTCGTGTCCGCCTCCACCAGCCAAGCCTTCGGGCTGTCGCTGCTACTACTAGCTGAACCTCGGGTTCGCTAGATCGCGCACGTCCGTCCATCCAGACGCTCATCCCAGATCAACGGCCCGAATGCAACTCGCAGCGGGCCGTTTCTGTTTCTGGAGAGTCTGCGAGTTGCGCCCCTGAACCCACCAGGAACGCTCCCATGCTCAAGCAACCGCAGACCAAGTACCGCGCCTTCGCCCCCATCGCCCTCCCGGACCGCCGCTGGCCCGACGCGCAGATCACGAAGGCGCCGCTGTGGCTGAGCACCGACCTGCGCGACGGCAACCAGGCGCTGATCGAGCCGATGGATCCCGAGCGCAAGCTGCGCATGTTCCAGATGCTGGTGAAGATCGGCTTCAAGGAGATCGAGGTGGGCTTCCCCTCGGCCTCGCAGACGGATTTCGATTTCGTCCGCATGCTGATCGAGGACGGCCACATCCCTGACGACGTGACCATCCAGGTCCTGACGCAGGCCCGCCAGCCGCTGATCGAGCGCACCTTCGAATCGCTGGTCGGCGTGCCGCGCGCGGTCGTCCATCTCTACAACGCGGTTGCGCCGGTGATGCGCCGCGTCGTGCTGAACATGAGCGAGGACGAGATCGTCGAGCTGGCCGTGACCCACACGGCGATGATCCGCGAACTGGCCGCGAAGCAGCCGGAGACGGACTTCCGCTTCGAGTACTCGCCGGAGATGTTCTCGGGCACCGAGCTGGCCTTCTCCAAGCGCGTCGTCGACGCCGTGACCGCGGCCTGGGGACCGACGCCCGAGCGCAAGATCATCATCAACCTGCCGACCACCGTCGAGCATTCGACACCCAACATCTACGCCGACATGATCGAGTGGATGGGCCGGAACATCGAACGCCGCGACAGCGTCATCCTGTCGGTCCATCCGCACAACGACCGCGGCACCGGCACCGCCGCCGCCGAGCTGGCGCTGATGGCCGGCGCCGACCGCGTCGAGGGCTGTCTGTTCGGTAACGGCGAGCGCACCGGCAACCTGGACCTGGTCAACGTCGCGCTCAACCTGTACACGCAGGGCGTGCATCCGGAACTGGACTTCTCCGACATCGACGAGGTCCGCCGCTGCGTCGAGCACTGCAACCAGATCCCCGTCCATCCGCGTCATCCGTATGTCGGCGAGCTGGTCTACACCTCGTTCTCGGGCTCGCACCAGGACGCGATCAAGAAGGCCTTCGCCGCCCGCAAGGAGGGCGACGTCTGGGAGATCCCCTACCTGCCCATCGACCCCAAGGACCTGGGCCGCAGCTACGAGGCGGTGATCCGCGTCAACAGCCAGTCGGGCAAGGGCGGCATCTCCTACCTGCTCGAGGCCGAATACGGCATCGAGCTGCCGCGCCGCCTTCAGATCGAATTCAGCCAGATCGTCCAGGGCGTGATGGACACGAACGGCAAGGAGCTCGGCGCGGCGGACCTCTGGCGCATCTTCGACCGCGAATACGGCGTCAGGCAGGCGCCGGCGCTGCACCCGCAGATCGACACCGGCGAGGATGGCCAGACCCGCGTGCAGGCGCAGGCCGACCTGTGCGTGCGCATGGTCCGGATCGACGGCCAGGGCAAGGGCCCGATCGATGCCTTCGTCGAGGGCCTGAACAAGCTGCTCAAGACCCAGGTCCGGGTGCTCGACTACCACGAGCATGCGATGGGCAGCGGCGCCGATGCGCAGGCCGTGGCCTACCTGGAGCTGCGGGTCGGCGAGGCGACGCTGTTCGGCGTCGGCATGGACGGCAACATCGCCTCGGCGTCGCTGAAGGCGATCGTCTCGGGCCTGCGCCGCGCCTCGCAGCGCGGCGTGCTCAAGCTCGCTGACCGCATCGCGGCCTGAGCCGCCGGGGCCCGCCGGCCGCCTAAACTCGCTGACCGGGACCCGGACCACCGGGTCCGCCCCGCCACCGCAAGGAAGCCTCCCATGTCCGACCAACTGATCATCTTCGACACCACCCTGCGCGACGGTGAGCAGTCGCCCGGCGCGTCCATGACCAAGGACGAGAAGCTGCGCATCGCGCGGCAGCTGGAGCGGCTGAAGGTGGACGTGATCGAGGCCGGCTTCGCGGCCGCCAGCCACGGCGACTTCGAGGCGGTCAAGGCGATCGCCGACGCGATCCGCGACAGCACCGTCTGCTCGCTGGCGCGGGCCAACGATCGCGACATCGCCCGCGCCGCCGAGGCGCTGAAGGGCGCGGCGCGTTCGCGCATCCACACCTTCATCGCCACCAGCGAACTCCACATGGAGAAGAAGCTGCGCATGACCCGCGAGCAGGTGCTGGAGCAGGCGATCCAGGCGGTGCGCTTCGCCCGCAACCTGACCGACGACATCGAGTTCTCGCCCGAGGACGGCTACCGCTCCGATCCGGAGTTCCTGGCCCGCGTCGTCGAGGCGGTGATCCGCGAGGGTGCCCGCACGATCAACATCCCGGACACCGTCGGCTACGCGATCCCCGAGCTCTACGGCCAGTTCATCAAGACGCTGCGCGAGCGCGTGCCCAACTCGGACCAGGCGATCTGGAGCGTCCACTGCCACAACGACCTGGGCATGGCGGTGGCCAACTCGCTGGCCGGGGTGAAGATCGGCGGCGCGCGCCAAGTGGAGTGCACGATCAACGGCCTGGGTGAGCGCGCCGGCAACTGCTCGCTGGAGGAGGTCGTGATGGCGGTGAAGACCCGCCGCGACTATTTCGGCCTGGACGTGCGGGTCGATCCCTCGCAGATCGTGGCGGCGTCCCGGATGGTGTCGCAGACCACCGGCTTCGTGATCCAGCCCAACAAGGCGGTGGTCGGTGCCAATGCCTTCGCGCATGCCTCGGGCATCCACCAGGACGGCGTGCTCAAGGCCCGCGACACCTACGAGATCATGCGCGCCGAGGACGTGGGCTGGAGCGCCAACAAGATCGTGCTGGGCAAGCTCTCGGGGCGCAACGCCTTCAAGCAGCGCTTGCAGGAACTGGGCGTGGAGCTGGCGTCCGAGGCGGAGATCAATGCCGCCTTCGTTCGCTTCAAGGACCTGGCCGACCGCAAGGCCGAGATCTTCGACGAGGACATCATCGCGCTGGTGATGGACGAGTCGGTCACGCAGGACCAGGAGCACTACCGGCTGGTGGCGCTGGCGCAGCGCTCCGAAACCGGTGAACGCCCGCAGGCGCAGGTCGTCTTCGCCGCCGGCGAGACCGAGTACCGCACCGAGAGCGACGGCAACGGCCCGGTCGACGCGGTGCTCAAGGCGATCGAGAGCAAGGTCGGAAGTGGGGCCGAAATGCTGCTGTATTCGGTCAGCGCGATCACCAGCGGGAGCACAGAATCCCAGGGCGAAGTGACGGTGCGCCTGCAGCATGCCGGACGCGTGGTGAACGGCGTGGGGGCAGACCCCGATATCGTCGTCGCCTCCGCGAAAGCATATTTGAGCGCTCTGAACAAGCTTCAAAGCAAAACGGAGCGGGTCGCCGCCCAAGGTTGACAGGACAGCGCACGCCGGCCGCCCGGTCGCGTCGGATGGCACGGATTCGGGCACTTTAAGAGCCTGCGTTAAGTCATTGATCTTGCCGGTCTTTCAGCGATCCCCTAAACTCGCGCCCACTTCTGGGGACTGGATTGAAGACCATTGCGACATTGCTGTCTGGTGCCGCGCTCAGCGGCGTCATGTTGCTGACGGGCCTGACCGCCAGTCTCCTGCCGGTTCAACCGGCGCAGGCGGCCACGGCGTCGTCCTCCAAAGCCAAGGTGAAGAGCGTGCGCAAGGCCAAACCGGCCCCGCGCTCTCCCCGCAAGGTGGCCGCCCGCGCGGCGGCACCGGCCCGGGAAGTGGCCCTGTCCAAACCGTCCTTCGGGACGATGTACGGGCTGCATGACACCGAGGACCCCCTCGACCTGAAATCCAGCGTCGCCTATGTCGTCGACCAGGACACCAACGAGGTCCTGTTCTCGAAGAACCCGTCGGCCGTGCTGCCGATCGCGTCCATCACCAAGCTGATGACCGCGCTGCTGGTGGTCGAGGCCAACCAGTCGCTCGACGAGAAGCTCGAGATCACCGACGAGGACAAGGACACCGAGAAGTTCACCGGGTCGCGCCTGGCCATCGGCACCGAACTGACCCGTGGCGAACTGTTGCACCTGGCGCTGATGTCCTCGGAGAACCGCGCGGCCCATGCGCTCGGGCGCAACTACCCGGGCGGCCTGGAGGCCTTCGTCGCGGCGATGAACGCCAAGGCGCGCGCGCTGGGCATGATGGACACCCATTACGTCGAGCCCACCGGCCTGTCCAGCCGCAACCAATCCAGCGCGGCCGACCTCGCCAAGCTGGTCAAGGTCGCTCACGCTTTCCCGCTGATCCGCGAGCTGTCGACCTCGTCCGAATACACCGTGGCCCTGGGCCGCCGGCAGGTCCGCTTCGGCACCACCAATGGCCTCGTCCGCAAGGGCGATTGGGACATCGGCCTGCAGAAGACGGGCTTCATCAATGAAGCGGGACAGTGCCTGGTCATGCAGGCCCAGCTGGCCGGCCGCAAGCTGATCATGGTGTTCCTGGACTCCGCTGGAAAGTACTCCCGGATCGGCGACGCCGAACGCGTCCGCAAGTGGCTCACCGGTGCCGCCTCGCCGCTGGCGGGCGTGGCGACGGCCCCCGCCGCCGCGACGACCGCGGCCGTGATCCCGGCGGTGTCGGCGAAGTAATCGCCGGAGCGCCCCGGAGCAAGCGGCCTCCGGCTGAATGCAGAAGCGGACCCTCGGGTCCGCTTTTTCGTGGGGGCCCGCGGAATTCAGCCGCGGAAGCCCAGCGCGGCGGAGATCCGCGTCGCCGTCTCCTTCAGGCGCGGCAGCCAGCCTTCCTCGAGCCGGTCCGCGGGCGCGGAGATCGACAGCCCCGCCACCAGCTTGCCCTGATCGTCGTAAATGCCGGCGGCCATGCAGCGCACGCCCAGCTCGAGCTCCTCGTCGTCGCGCGCGACCCCGCGCTGGCGGACCAGCGCCATCTCGCGCTCGAGCTGGCTGATGTCGGTCAGGCTGTTGCGGGTATGGCCCGACAGGCCGGTGCGGGTCGCGTAGGCGCGCACCCGCTGGGGATCGTCGCTCGCCAGGAACAGCTTGCCCACCGAGGTCAGGTGCAGCGGCGCCCGGCCGCCGACGGCGCGCACGACCTGCATGCCGCTGCGCTCGGAATAGGTCCGCTCGATGTAGACGATCTCGTCGCCCTGGCGCACCGACAGGTTGACCGGCTGATGGGTCAGCTTGTGCAGCTCGCGCATCGGGCCGATCGCCGCCTCGCGGACGTCCAGCCGCGCCTTGACCAGGTTGCCCAGTTCCAGCAGCCGCATGCCGAGCCGATAGCTGCCGGCCTCCGGGCGGTCGACGAAGCGACCCAGCGCCAGGTCGTTCAGGATGCGGTGGGCGGTGGAGGGATGCAGGCCGGTGGTTTCGCTGATCAACTTCAGCGACACCGGATCCTGGTGCTGGGCCAGGACGTCCAACAGCGCGAAGGTGCGCTCAAGGACCTGGATCGCGGGGGTCTGGAGCTCCTTGGACTTCATGGCGGACGATTGTGAAGGATTTCGCTCAGGTTTTGCATGGCGAAACCGAGAGCCGCATCTAGCGGGCGCATTCCGTCGCTTTTGCCCATCAGCGGTGCGTGGCGCCGCGATGAATCCCCCTCAGGAGGTGGCGTCGGTCCCGGATTGCCGCATTGCGGAACGGGCTGCGGCGAGCCCGCTGCGCACGGCGCCTTCCAGCGTCGCCGGATAGGGACCGGCCAGGTAGTCGCCGGCGGCCCACAGCGCCGGCGCGATCGGCGCCTCGGGGCGAATCCGACCCGGCGTGCAGGCGAAGGTCGCGCGCTTCTCGCTGAGCACGCGGACCAGCTTCGGCGCGCGCTGCCAGGGCAGGTGCCGGATGGCCTGTTCGAGGGCTGCGGCCCCGGTCGCTTCCAGGCCTCGTTCGACCCAAGGCGCCGCGCCGCTGATGACCAGGCTGAACAGGCCGGGATGTTGGCCCAGTTGGCCCAGGTCGAAGGCGAACTGCGCCGGCTCGGTGGCGGATTCCCGCAGCGCGACCATCGTCGCGGGCAGTGCCGAGCCGGCGCTTTCCAGGTAGACGGTCACGATGGGTTGGAACTCGAAGGCGCCGGCGATGGCGCTCCAGCGCGGCGCGAGGTCGCGGGTGAGCCGGGCCGCCTCCACCGAGCTGCAGGCGACGACGACCGCGTCGGCAGGCTCCCCGTCGACCAGCCAGCCGCGCCCCGATGCCTCCAGTCTTTGAACGCGCTGTGTGCGGAGCTGGGCGCCTCGCGCGAGCAGCCAGTCGCGCGCCGGTGTCGGCAGCAGGGCGCTCAGGCCGCGCCGTGGCAGCAGCAGGTCCGCGCTGCCCGGGCCGCTGAACAGCGCGTCCTTCAGCACGCGCAGGAAGACCTGCGCGCTCGCCTGCGACGCCGGCGTGTTCAGGGCGGCGACGCACAGCGGATCGATCAGGTCATCGCGGACCGCGCGCGGCAGGTGGGCGCAGAGCTCGGCCACCGTGAGCGCCGGGTCGCAGCGGAAGCCGCGCATCGTCCAGCCGCTGCTCGCCATCAGGAACCGCATCCGGTCGGGCCAGGACCAGGCCGCACAGCCCAGCACCCCGCGCAGGAAGGCGAGCGTGGGCAGGCCGGCGGGCAGGGTGAGGGTGTCGCGGTCGGGATAGCGCAGCCGCAGCGGCATGCGCAGCAGGTCCGCCTCGGGGTCGGCGCCGACGCGGCGCATCAGCGCCAGCGATGCCGTGTAGGCGCCGATCAGGATGTGCTGGCCGTTGTCCAGCGCCGGCTCGCTGCCTTCGAGGCTGCGCGCCCGGCCGCCGAGCGTCGGCGCCATCTCGAACAGCGTGACGGCGGCGCCCAGCGAGACCGCCTCCACGGCTGCGGCCAGGCCGGCCCAGCCGCCGCCGATGACGGCGATGCGGGTCACCTCAGCGCCCGCGCCAGTTGGTCTTCATCGCGATCCACAGCTTGCGCAGCGGCGTCAGCGCGATGCGTTGCTGCAGGACCTGGAACTGCTCGGCCTCGATCTCGCGCAGCAGCGTGCGGTAGATGTTGGCCATCATGACGCCGGGCTTCTGCGCCTTGCGGTCGGCCTCGGGCAGCAGCGCCATGGCCTCGTCGTAGAGGCGGTGCGCGCGTTCGGCCTGGAACTTCATCAGCGCCAGGAAACGGTCGCTGTAGCCCCAGGGCGCGTCGCGCTTGAGGATCTCGTGGGCCTTGACGTCAAACTGCTGCAGCTCGCTCACCGGCAGGTAGATGCGACCGCGGCGCGCGTCGTCGCCGACGTCGCGGATGATGTTGGTCAGCTGCATCGCCAGGCCCAGCTTGTGGGCGTAGGCGATGGTCTGGGCGTCGGTGCGGCCGAAGATGCCCGACGCCACCTCGCCCACCACGCCCGCTACCAGGTGGCAATAGCGCTGCAGGCCGGCGAAGTCCAGGTAGCGCGTCTGCTCCAGGTCCATCTGGCAGCCGTCGATGACGGCCAGCAGGTGCTCGACGCGGATGTCGTAGTCCTTCACGTGCGGCAGCAGCGCCTTCATCGCCGGGTGCGAGGGCTGGCCGTTGAAGGCGCTCATGACTTCCTTGCGCCACCAGGCCAGCTTGGTCGCGGCCACGCCGGGATCCGAGACCTCGTCGACGACATCGTCGACCTCGCGGCAGAACGCGTAGAACGCGGTGATCGCCGCGCGCCGCGGCGGCGGCAGGAAGAGGAAGGCGTAATAGAAGCTCGAGCCGCTGGCGGCGGCCTTCTGCTGGACGTACTGCTCCGGCGTGGAGGCGGCGCCGGCGCTGGCCGTCGCATCGGGGGTCTTGTCGGTCTTGGTGCTCATCGCGCCGTCCCTTCGCGGCGGGTGTTGCTGGAGATCGCGTTCATCGTCAGCGCGCGCCACAGCAACAGGGGCGCGTCGGCGGCGCCGACGGTGGGGCGCCGCAGCAGGGCGGCGAAGCGCATCGCCTGCAGCCTGTCGAGAATGCGAAGGCCGCCTTGTACCACCAAGCGCAGCTCCCAGCCGGCCCGGCCCGGGATCCGGTGGACCAGCGGCGCCCCGTCCGCCATCAGCGCGCGGGCCCAGGCGCAGAGCTCGGCGATCAGCGCCCGCGCCGCCGGACTGTCGCGCAGGGACAGCAGGTCCTGTCCCTCGACGCCGTGACGCCGGCGGTCCTCCAGCGGCGCGTAGATCCGGCCGCGCGGACCGTCGACGGTGAAGTCCTGCCAGAAATTGATCAGCTGCAGCGCCGAGCAGATCGCGTCCGATTGCCTCAGCGCGTCGGCGTCGTCGATGCCGTACAGGTGCAGCAGCAGCCGCCCGACCGGGTTGGCGGAGCGCCGGCAGTAGTCCAGCAGTTCGGCGCGGGTGGCGTAGTCGGTCTTGACCAGGTCCTGCTCGAAGGCGTCGAGGAGGTCCTCCAGCAAGGGCAGCGGCAGCCGATGCTCGGCGATCGCGCGCGCCAGCGGTGCGAACACCCGCGCGGCCCAGCGCGGGGAGGGCGCCCGGCCCGCCGCCACCGCGCGCAGGTCGGCGCGGTAATCGGCGAGGTCGCGCAGTCGCTGGCCGGCGCTGGTATCGCCTTCGTCGGCCAGGTCGTCGGCGGTGCGCGCGAAGCTGTAGATCGCCATGATCGCGGGACGCAGCGCCGGCGGACACAGCCAGGAAGCGACAGGAAAGTTTTCGTAGTGCTCTATGCTCACGGCCGGCATTCTCCGCTGAGCGGCGATGCCGTTTCCGACAACCTGACGCCCCGATCCCCGCGCCGTTCCCCGGGAACGTCAAGAACCGCAGTACACGAGCAGTACCCCGGCGAACCGTACGCCGTCGGTTTGACACGTCCGGACACGCTGAATACATTACTGACCGGTCAGTCAGTTACTCCGGTGCCCTCCTAGGGGCGCCGCGGCTTTGTCGAGGTGTTCATGCCCCAACGGTCTCTTGTGTCCCTGCCCGCCGCCGCGCCCGGCCTGGCGTCCATCGCGCCGTCCGGGCGTGTTGTTTCCGGAACCTGGGTTGCCGGAACCTGGGGCCGCGCGCTGACCGGCGGCCTGGCGGCGATCGCCGTCGTGGTGCTGGCCGCCTGCGGCAAGCAGGCGCCGCCGCCGGAGCCCGACCGCTACGTGCGCACGCTGGTGCTGACGCCGCAATCGGCCGGCCTGCAGCGCGAGTTCGCCGCCGAAGTCCGTGCCCGCGTCGAGTCGCGGCTGTCCTTCCGCGTCGCCGGCAAGATCCTGGAGCGCCGCGTGGACCTGGGCTCGGTGGTGAAGCCGGGCCAGACGCTGGCGCGCATCGACAGCTCGGACCTGGTGCTCGCGCAGGAGGCGGCCAAGGCCTCGGTGCTGGCGGCCCGGGTGAACCGCGACCAGCTCGGCGCCGATTACCGGCGCTACATCGACCTGCACCGGCAGGGCTTCATCAGCGCCGCCGAACTGGACCGCCGCGATGCCGCCTTCAAGGCCGCGCAGGCGCAATACGAATCGGCGCGCGCGCAATCCGACGTGCAGCGCAACCAGGCGCAGTACTCCAGCCTGGTGGCGGACGCGCCCGGCGTCGTCACCGGCATCGATGCCGAGCCCGGCATGGTCGTGGCCGCCGGCACGCCGGTGGTGCGCGTGGCCAACGACGGCCCGCGGGACATCGTCTTCTCCGTGTCCGAGGACCAGGTGGCGCTGGTGCGTGCCGCCGCGGCGCGGCCCGACGGCCTGAAGGTGCGCCTGTGGACCGACACCAAGGCCGAGCCGCAGCCGATCAAGCTGCGCGAGCTGGCCGCCGCCGCCGATCCGGTGACGCGGACCTTCCTGGTGAAGGCCGAACTCAACGACCAGAACGTCCGCCTGGGCCAGACCGCCACGGTGATCCTGACCGGCACGCCGTCGGACAACGCGATCAAGCTGCCGCTGAGCGCGGTGATGGAGTCGCAAGGCAAGAGCGCCGTGCTGCTGCTGGACCCCAAGACCATGACCGTGCAGCCCCGGCCGGTGACCGTCGTCGGTGCGGAAGGCAACGAGCTGGTGGTGCAGGGCCTGGCGCCCGGTATGGAGATCGTGGCCGCCGGCGGCCATGTGCTGACGCCCGGCCAGAAGGTCAAGCGCTTCCGCCCGCCGGGCACGCCGGTCGAGGGCTCGCCCTCGCCCGCGCCGTCCGGCGCCGCGTCTCGCTGATCCTCGGGAGCGCTGAATGAGCAACCCGAGCCGCGCCGGTTTCAACCTCTCGCGCTGGGCGCTGGAGCATGCCCCGCTGACGCGCTACCTGATGGTGGTGCTGATGGTGCTGGGCTTCGCCGCCTACTTCCAGCTGGGCCAGGACGAAGACCCCCCGTTCACCTTCCGCGCGATGGTCGTGCAGGCCTACTGGCCCGGCGCGACGCCGCAGCAGATGGCCGAGCAGGTCACCGACAAGATCGAGCGCACCCTGCAGGAGGTGCCGCATGCCGACAAGATCCGCAGCTACACCAAGCCGGGGGAGTCGCTGACCATCTTCCAGGTGAAGGACAACACCTCGCCGGGCGAGGTGCCCCAGCTCTGGTACACGGTCCGCAAGAAGATCGGCGACCTCAAGCCCACCTTGCCGCAGGGCGTGCTGGGGCCCTTCTTCAACGACGAGTTCGGCGACGTCTACGGCTCCATCTTCGCGCTGTCCTCCGACGGCGGCTTCTCGATCGAGGAGTTGCGCCAGCAGGCCGAGGCGGTGCGCTCCGAGCTGCTGCGCGTGCAGGACGTGGCCAAGGTCGACCTCTTCGGCGTGCAGGCCGAGAAGCTGTTCATCGAGATCTCGCAGAAGCGCCTGGCCGAACTGGGCCTGGACTTCAACCAGGTGGTCTCGCAGCTCAACGCGCAGAACGCGGTCGAGAGCGCCGGCGTCATGGACGCCAGCAGCGCCAACGTGCAGATCCGCATCGAGGGCCAGCTCAATTCCGTCCAGGCGCTGAGCGACTTCCCGATCCGTGGCACCAACCCGACCACCGGCGCCGCCAGCAGCCTGCGCCTGGGCGACATCGCCACGGTGCGCCGCGGTTATGTCGACCCGGCCACGACGATGGTGCGCTTCAACGGCAAGCAGGTCGTGGCCCTGGGCGTGTCGATGGGCAAGGGCGGCGACATCATCGCGCTGGGCAAGGCGCTGCAGGCCACCGTCAAGCGGCTGCAGCAGCAACTGCCCGCCGGCATCACGCTGCAGCAGATCCAGGACCAGCCCGCCGCGGTGAAGACCTCCGTCGGCGAGTTTGTCCACGTGCTGATCGAGGCCGTCATCGTCGTGCTGGGCGTGAGCTTCATCAGCCTGGGCCTGCACACCAAGCCGCTGCGCATCGACGTGTGGCCGGGCCTGGTGGTCGGCATCACCATCCCGCTGGTGCTGGCCATCACCTTCGTGGTGATGCTGTATGCCGGCGTGGGGCTGCACAAGATCTCGCTCGGTTCGCTGATCATCGCGCTCGGCCTGCTGGTCGACGACGCCATCATCGCGGTCGAGATGATGGTGCGCAAGCTGGAGGAGGGCTACGACAAGATGCATGCGGCGACGTACGCCTACGACGCCACCGCCAAGCCGATGCTGACCGGCACGCTGATCACCGCGGTGGGTTTCCTGCCCATCGGCCTGGCCAAGTCCACCGTCGGGGAATACACCTTCGCGATCTTCGCGGTGACCGCCGCGGCGCTGGTGATCTCGTGGATCGTCTCGGTCTACTTCGTGCCCTACCTGGGCGCGCTGCTGCTCAAGACCCGCGCCGGCCATGAAGGCGAGGCCCACGAGGTCTTCGACACGCCGTTCTACAACCGCTTCCGCCGCTGGGTCGCGTGGTGCGTCTACCACCGCTGGAAGACCATCGGCCTCACCATCCTGGTGTTCGTGCTCGGCCTGGCCGGCATGGGCAAGGTGCAGCAGCAGTTCTTCCCGGATTCGAGCCGGCCGGAGATCCTGGTCGACCTGTGGCTGCCCGAAGGCGCCACGATCGAGCAGAGCAACGTCGTGGCCAAGCGCTTCGAGGCCCGCATGGCCAAGGAGCCGCTGGTGGGCAGCATCGCGACCTGGGTGGGCTCGGGCGTGCCGCGCTTCTACCTGCCGCTGGACCAGATCCTGCCCAACACCAACGTCAGCCAGGCCATCATCCTGCCCAAGACGCCGGCCGACCGCGAGACCCTGCGCCACAAGCTGCCGCAGATCCTGGCCGAGGAGTTCTCCGAGGTGCGCGGCCGCGTGAAGCTGCTGCCCAACGGGCCGCCGGTGCCGTATCCGGTGCAGTTCCGCATCGCCGGCGACGATCCCGCGCAGCTGCGGATCTACGCCGATCGCGCCAAGGAACAGATGCGCGCCAACCCCAACATGGTGGGCGTCAACGACAACTGGAACGAGGCCATCAAGGTCCTGCGCCTGCAAGTCGACCAGGACAAGGCGCGGGCGCTGGGCGTGACCAGCCAGAGCATCGCGCAGGCGGCGCGCATCCTGGTGTCGGGCACGACGGTGTCGCAGTACCGCGAGGCCGACCGGCTGATCGACATCGTCCTGCGCCAGCCGGTGCAGGAGCGCGACACGCTGTCGGAGCTCGCCAACGCCTACGTGCCCACCGCCTCGGGCCGCTCGGTGCCGCTGACGCAGATCGCCAAGCCGCAGTTCACCTGGGAGCCTGGCGTGATGCACCGCGAGAGCCGCCAGTTCGCGATCACCGTGCAGGGCGACGTCATCGAGGGCCTGCAGGGCGCGACGGTGACCAGCCAGCTCTGGCCCGCGCTCGACGCGATGCAGAAGGAGATGCCGCCCGGCTACTCGATCTCGATCGCCGGCGCGGTCGAGGAAAGCAGCAAGGGCACCGGCTCGATCGCCGCCGGCGTGCCGATCATGCTGTTCATCACCTTCACGCTGCTGATGCTGCAGCTGCACAGCTTCTCGCGGGCGATGCTGGCCTTCCTGACCGGCTTCCTGGGCATCGCCGGCGTGTCGGCCGCGCTGCTGCTGCTGAACCGGCCCTTCGGTTTCGTCGCGCTGCTGGGCGTCATTGCGCTGATGGGCATGATCCAGCGGAACTCCGTCATCCTGATCGACCAGATCGAGCAGGACCGCGGCCGCGGCGTGCCACCGGCGCAGGCCATCGTGGAGTCCGCCGTGCGACGGCTGCGTCCGATCGCGCTGACCGCCGCCGCCGCGGTGCTGGCGATGGTGCCGCTGTCGCGCAGCGTGTTCTGGGGGCCGATGGCGGTGGCCATCATGGGCGGCCTGATCGTCGCCACCGTGCTGACGCTGCTGGCGCTGCCGGCGATGTACGCGGCCTGGTTCCGCGTCGAGCGCGACAAGGACGCCGGCATCGCCCCGTCGACGCATTGAACCGGCGAGGCCGGAGGCCCCCAGGCCTCCGGCCTTCGGGGGTTAACCCCCGCCCGGGAGGGGCGGGGGCGGCCGTGGGAATCGGCTGAATCCTTGATTACAATCGCCGGTTTTCCGGATCGCGGACGGCAGGGCCCTGGGCTCTTCTCTCGCATCTCCGAATTACCAAGGGCCCGCCGCGCAGGACTGCGCGCAGCGATCGCGACGAGCCCCCATCACCCGGCGCGGGTGGCGAAATTGGTAGACGCACCAGGTTTAGGTCCTGACGCCTTCACGGGCGTGCCGGTTCGAGTCCGGCCCCGCGCACCACACTTCCAACTGATTCCGAGTCCACTATGGCTGTCACCGTCGAAACTCTCGAAAAGCTCGAACGCCGCATCACGCTCACGCTGGCGGCCGCTGACATCAACACCGAGGTCGAGTCCCGCCTGAAGAAGCTGGCCCGCACCGTCAAGGCCGACGGCTTCCGCCCCGGCAAGGTGCCGATGTCCTTCGTGGCGCAGCGCTACGGCGCGCAGGTGCAGTACGAGGTCGTGAACGACAAGCTGGGCGAGGCCTTCACCGTCGCCGCCAACGAAGCCAAGCTGCGCGTGGCCGGCATGCCCACCATCGCCCAGAAGGACACGGCCGCCGAAGGCGAACTGGCCTTCGACGCGACCTTCGAGGTCTACCCGGAAGTGAAGATCGCCGACCTGGCCGAGGCCGAGATCGAGCGCGTCGCCGCCGACGTGACCGATGAAGCCATCGACAAGACCGTCGAGATCCTGCGCAAGCAGCGCCGCTCGTTCGCCCAGCGCGGCGCGGCGGACGTGGCCGCCGACGGCGACCGCGTGACCATCGACTTCGAAGGCAAGATCGACGGCGAGCCTTTCGCCGGCGGCAAGGCCGACGGCTTCCAGTTCCTGCTGGGCGAAGGCCAGATGCTCGAGGCCTTCGAGAAGGCCGTGCGCGGCATGAAGGCGGGCGAGTCCAAGACCTTCCCGCTGGCCTTCCCGGCCGATTACCACGGCAAGGACGTCGCCGGCAAGGAAGCCGACTTCCTGGTCACGGTCAGGAAGATCGAGGCCCAGCACCTGCCCGAAGTGAACGAGGCCTTCGCCAAGGCCCTGGGCATCAAGGAAGGCACGGTCGAGGCGCTGCGTGCCGACATCAAGAAGAACCTCGAGCGTGAAGTGAAGTTCCGCGTGCTGGCCAAGAACAAGGGCGCCGCGATGGACGCGCTGGTCGGCAAGGCCGAACTGGACGTGCCCAAGGCGCTGGTCGCCGGCGAAGCCGAGCGCATGGTCGCCAACGCCCGCGAGGACCTGAAGAAGCGCGGCATCAAGGACGCCGACAAGGCCCCGATCCCGGCCGAGCTGTTCAACGAGCAGGCCGAGAAGCGCGTGCGCCTGGGCCTGGTCGTGGCCGAGCTGGTCCGTTCGCAGAACCTGCAGGCCAAGCCTGAGCAACTGCAGGCCCACATCGAGGAAATCTCGCAGAGCTACGAGAAGCCGGCGGAAGTCGTGCGCTGGTACCTGTCGGACCGCGAGCGCATGGCCGAGGTCGAAGCCGTCGTGATCGAGAACAACGTCACCGACTTCATCCTGGGCAAGGCCAAGGTCACCGACAAGCAACTGCCCTTCGACGAGCTGATGGCCACGGCCTGATCGGCCGGCTCGACGCCATCTGGCGCGGGCTTTCCCGGCATCGCCCTTGATTCACCGGGAACTCATCGCCAAGTAAGGCGCCTGGCCGAGAGGCCGGCGCCTTTTTCTTTCCCCGGCGCAGCCGCTGGCGCGATCCCGCTTCGCCGGGGCCGCGCGGCGGCAAGGGGATGGAGCGCACGACATAATGGTTTGTCGTGATCTCGAACCAATTCAGAGGATTTCATGAGCGCGCTTGAAACCAGCAACCTGGGCATGGTGCCCATCGTCATCGAACAGTCGGGCCGCGGCGAGCGCGCCTACGACATCTACAGCCGCCTGCTGCGCGAGCGCATCGTCTTCCTGGTCGGCCCGGTGAATGATGCCGTCGCCAACCTCGTCGTCGCGCAGCTGCTGTTCCTTGAGAGCGAGAACCCGGACAAGGAGATCTCGCTGTACATCAACTCGCCGGGCGGCAGTGTCTCGGCGGGCATGTCGATCTACGACACGATGCAGTTCATCAAGCCGCAGGTCTCGACGCTGTGCATGGGCATGGCGGCCTCGATGGGCGCCTTCCTGCTGGCTGCGGGCGAGAAGGGCAAGCGCTTCGCGCTGCCGAACTCCAAGATCATGATCCACCAGCCGCTGGGCGGCGCGCAGGGCCAGGCCACGGACATCGAGATCCATGCCCGCGAGATCCTCAAGACCCGCGAACAGCTCAACCGCATCCTGGCCGAGCGCACCGGCCAGAGCCTGGAGAAGATCCAGGCCGACACCGAGCGGGACTATTTCATGTCGGCCGCCGAGGCGTCGACCTATGGCCTGATCGACCAGGTCATCGAGAAGCGTCCCTGATCGCGACGCGGGATTCGGGCCGCCGCGGCGTCCCGTGGTCGTCGCGGGCCGCGGCCCGGATCCCCGCGCCATGCGCTTCCTGACGCCGGCGGCGGCGTTCACCCGTGGAATCCACCGCTCGGCGACGCCACCGGGAACTGCCGCCGCGGTGCAGCAACTGACCGCCGGTCGAGCGCGCCAACTGACCACTCTTAGGGGCTTTTATCCCCCCAAGGGTGGTGCCGGCAATTGAACTATCATCAATGCAGGCACTTGCCTGTATTCCCCGCAGCCCTCCAGCAGCCCCAGCCCCAGCAGCACTCCCATGGCCGAGAAAAAAGGCAATTCCAGCGAAAAAGTCTTGTACTGCTCCTTCTGCGGCAAGAGCCAGCACGAGGTCAAGAAGCTGATCGCGGGCCCGTCGGTGTTCATCTGCGACGAATGCATCGAGCTGTGCAACGACATCATCCGTGACGAAGTCCCGGCCGAGGCCGCGGCCGGCGGTCGCGCGAGCAAGTCGGACCTGCCCGTGCCCAGCGAGATCAAGACGACGCTGGACCAGTACGTGATCGGCCAGGACGTCGCCAAGCGCACGCTCTCCGTCGCGGTCTACAACCATTACAAGCGGCTGCGCCACGCGGCCGACACCAAGGACGGCGTCGAGCTGTCCAAGAGCAATATCCTGCTGATCGGGCCGACCGGCTCGGGCAAGACGCTGCTGGCCCAGACCCTGGCCCGCGTGCTGAATGTCCCCTTCGTGATCGCCGATGCGACGACGCTGACCGAAGCCGGTTATGTCGGCGAGGACGTCGAGAACATCATCCAGAAGCTGCTCCAGAACTGCAATTACGACGTCGAGCGCGCCCAGCGCGGCATCGTCTACATCGACGAGATCGACAAGATCAGCCGCAAGGCGGACAACCCCTCCATCACCCGCGACGTGTCGGGCGAGGGCGTCCAGCAGGCGCTGCTGAAGCTGGTCGAAGGCACGATGGCCTCGGTCCCCCCGCAGGGCGGCCGCAAGCATCCGAACCAGGACTTCCTCCAGATCGACACGACCAACATCCTGTTCATCTGCGGCGGTGCGTTCGACGGCCTCGAGAAGGTCATCCAGAACCGCTCGGAGAAGTCGGGCATCGGCTTCGGCGCCTCGGTCAAGAGCAAGAGCGAGAAGAAGGTCGGCGAACTGTTCCGTGAAGTGGAACCGGGCGACCTGATCAAATTCGGCCTGATCCCCGAACTGGTGGGCCGCCTGCCGGTGATCGCCACGCTCGGCGAGCTGACCGAGGACGCGCTGGTGCAGATCCTGACCGAGCCGCGCAACGCGCTGGTCAAGCAGTACCAGCAGCTGTTCTCGATGGACGGCGTGGAACTGGAGGTGCGGCCGTCGGCGCTGAGCGCCGTCGCGCGCAAGGCCCTGGCCCGCAAGACTGGTGCCCGCGGCCTGCGCTCGATCGTCGAGCACGCGCTGATCGACACCATGTTCGAATTGCCTTCGCTGGACAGCGTCGCCAAGGTCGTGCTGGACGAGCACAACATCGACGAGGACACCAAGCCGTTGCTGGTCTATCGCGAAACCAAGGCAAGCGCCTGAGGTCGCGATCACACGCCGGGCGATCTGCTTGCCATGACCCCTTGTGGAAGGCAATTGCTCAAAGGCTATTGAACGGCACCTTGTAATTGGTAGCTCGGGCCCTAGATGGGCCTGAGAAAGAGAGGTTTTCATGTCCGGTCATCCGATCCTCCCCGCGGAACCCATCACGCTGCCGCTGCTGCCGCTGCGCGACGTGGTCGTCTTCCCGCACATGGTGATCCCGCTCTTCGTGGGCCGTCCCAAGTCCATCAAGGCCTTGGAAGCGGCGATGGAAGCAGGGCGCCAGATCATGCTGGTCGCGCAGAAGGCCGCCGGCAAGGACGAGCCCAAGCCCGACGACATGTTCGAGATGGGTTGCGTCTCCAGCATCCTGCAGATGCTGAAGCTGCCCGACGGCACGGTGAAGGTGCTGGTCGAGGGCCTGCAACGCGCCACGACCAACAAGATCGAGGACGGCGAGGAGCACTTCACCGCCGAGGTCCTGCCGATCCCGCCGGAAGCCGACGACCAGCCCGAGGTCGAGGCGCTGCGCCGCGCGGTGACGCAGCAGTTCGACCAGTACGTCAAGCTGAACAAGAAGATTCCGCCCGAGATCCTGACGTCCATCGCCGGCATTGATGACGCCGGTCGCCTGGCCGACACGATCGCCGCGCACCTGCCGCTCAAGCTCGACGCCAAGCAGTCGGTGCTGGACCTGTCCGAAGTGGGCAAGCGGCTGGAGAAGCTGCTGGACCTGCTCGAGCACGAGGTCGACATCCTCCAGGTCGAGAAGCGCATCCGTGGCCGCGTCAAGCGCCAGATGGAGAAGTCGCAGCGCGAGTACTACCTGAACGAACAGGTCAAGGCCATCCAGAAGGAACTGGGCGACGGCGAGGAAGGCGCCGACATGGAGGAGCTGGAGAAGAAGATCCAGGCTGCTCGCATGCCGAAGGAAGCGCGCAAGAAGGCCGAGGCGGAGCTCAAGAAGCTCAAGCTGATGTCGCCGATGTCCGCCGAAGCGACCGTCGTGCGCAACTACATCGACACGCTGGTCAACCTGCCGTGGTCGAAGAAGACCAAGATCAAGCACGACCTGGCCAATGCCGAGGCCGTGCTGAACGAGGACCACTACGGCCTGGACAAGGTCAAGGAACGCATCCTCGAGTACCTCGCGGTGCAGCAGCGCGTCGACAAGGTCAAGGCGCCGATCCTGTGCCTGGTCGGGCCTCCTGGCGTGGGCAAGACGTCGCTGGGGCAGTCGGTGGCGCGCGCCACGGGCCGCAAGTTCGTCCGCATGGCGCTGGGCGGCGTGCGCGACGAGGCCGAGATCCGCGGTCACCGCCGCACCTACATCGGCTCGATGCCGGGCAAGGTGCTGCAGAGCCTGTCCAAGGTCGGCACGCGCAATCCGCTGTTCCTGCTCGACGAGATCGACAAGCTGGGCATGGACTTCCGCGGCGACCCGTCGTCGGCGCTGCTGGAGGTGCTGGACCCCGAGCAGAACCACACCTTCGCGGACCACTACATCGAGGTCGACTATGACCTGAGCGATGTGATGTTCGTGGCGACGTCGAACTCGCTGAACATCCCGCCGGCGCTGCTGGACCGGATGGAGGTCATCCGCCTGTCGGGTTACACCGAGGACGAGAAGGTCAACATTGCCCAGCGCTACCTGCTGCCCAAGCAACGCGGCAACAACGGCGTGAAGGAAGAGGAGCTCGAGGTCACCGAGGATGCGATCCGCGGCGTGATCCGCTACTACACGCGGGAAGCCGGCGTGCGTTCGCTCGAACGCGAGGTCTCGAAGATCTGCCGCAAGGTCGTCAAGGGCCTGCAGCTCAAGACCTTCACCGGCAAGGTGGTGGTCACCGAGGACAACCTCAACGAGTTCCTGGGCGTGCGCAAGTACGACTTCGGCCGCGCCGAGAAGAAGAACCAGGTCGGCCAAGTGGTCGGTCTGGCATGGACGGAAGTGGGCGGCGACCTGCTGACCATCGAAGCCACCGCGATGCCGGGCAAGGGCAACATCATCCGCACCGGCTCGCTGGGCGACGTGATGAAGGAATCGGTCGAGGCGGCACGCACGGTGGTGCGGTCGCGGGCGCGCCGCCTGGGCATCAAGGACGAGCTCTTCGAGAAGCGCGATGTGCACATCCACGTGCCCGATGGCGCGACGCCGAAGGACGGCCCGAGCGCGGGCGCCGCGATGACGACGGCCTTCGTGTCGGCGCTGACCGGCATCCCGGTGCGTGCGGACGTGGCGATGACCGGTGAGATCACGCTGCGCGGCGAGGTGACGGCGATCGGTGGCCTGAAGGAGAAGCTCCTGGCGGCCCACCGGGGCGGCATCAAGACCGTGATGATTCCGGAAGAGAACGTCAAGGACCTGCAGGACATTCCCGAGAACGTGAAGAACCAGCTGGAGATCGTCCCGGTCCGCTGGATCGACCGCGTGCTGGAAGTGGCGCTGGAGGCTTATCCGCAGGCGCTGCCGGACGAGGAGGCGGCGACGCCTCCGGCCGAGAAGGTCGCGGAGACCAAGCCGGCCGACGCGACCGGCGATTCGCTGAAGCACTGACCGGCGCTCGTTCGCGAGCCCCATGACAACGGCGCCTTCGGGCGCCGTTGTTCATTCCGCCGCGCGAGCGGCGCGGGGGGCGGTGACGGTCGGGTGAATCGTTCTGGTGTTTGGGCGATCTTCATAAAGAAGTCGCCGAACTCTTGCGAGCGGGTGAAAAACCGTTCTATACTTTCGGCTTCAGCGCAAACGGTGCTGCGACGACAAGGCGAATCGCAAGAGACGCCACGAAGTTGAAGCAGGCAGTGCGTTGAAGACCATGCGGGAATAGCTCAGTTGGTAGAGCGCAACCTTGCCAAGGTTGAGGTCGCGAGTTCGAGCCTCGTTTCCCGCTCCAGGTATTCAAAAGGATGGAAGCTCCGGCTTCCATTTTTTATCGGAATCGGACACACCAAATCCGGTTTCAACAGAATCCCGTCCAGGGTTCTGGGGCGCGATAGCAAAGCGGTTATGCCCCGGATTGCAAATCCGGTCAGTCCGGTTCGACTCCGGATCGCGCCTCCAAAGAATGGACATTGCGGGAATAGCTCAGTTGGTAGAGCGCAACCTTGCCAAGGTTGAGGTCGCGAGTTCGAGCCTCGTTTCCCGCTCCACACGACACCAAAGGTCGGTGGGGTGATTCACTCCACTGTCCTGCGATGCGGGAATAGCTCAGTTGGTAGAGCGCAACCTTGCCAAGGTTGAGGTCGCGAGTTCGAGCCTCGTTTCCCGCTCCAAAAATCTCGAAAAGGGAAGCCTCCGCGGCTTCCCTTTTTTCTTGCCCGGTGGCCCCGATAATGCCCGGTCACTACGACATGGAACTCCGCTCGGAGCCGCCGTGGCCTGGATGGTGAAATCGGTAGACACAGCGGACTTAAAATCCGCCGCCCTCAACCGGCGTACGGGTTCGAGTCCCGTTCCAGGCACCACGCGCATGGCAACCGGCGGTCGCATCGCATGGGCATGTTTGCGCAGGAACTGTTGAACCCGGGCGTCCGCAAACGCGAGGTCCTTGGCTGGTCGATGTACGACTTCGCCAACTCGGGCTACACGACCGTTGTCCTGACCGCCGTCTACAACGCCTATTTCGTCGGCGTGATCGCCCGGGGCCAGCCGTCGGCGACGCTGCTCTGGACCGTGCTGATCGCGATTTCCAGCTTCCTGGTGATGGTGACCATGCCCGGGCTGGGCGCCTGGGCCGACGCGCACGGCGCGAAGAAGAAGCTGCTTGGCTTCTGCACCGGCGCTTGCGTGCTCTCGACCGCGGCGCTCGCGGTGTTCGGCCCCGATCAGCTGTGGTGGGCGGCGGTCGCCGTCGTGATCTCCAATGTCTTCTTTTCCTATGGCGAATCGCTGATCGCGGCGTTCCTGCCCGAGCTCGCGAGACGCGACGCGCTGGGCCGCGTGTCCGGCTGGGGCTGGGCCTTCGGTTATCTGGGCGGCATGCTCGCGCTGGGGCTGTGCCTGGGTTACGTGCTGAGCGCTCAAGCGCGCGGCGACACCGCCAGCCACTTCGTGCCGGTCACGATGCTCATCACTGCGGGCCTCTACCTGCTGGCCGCGCTGCCCACCTTCCTGCTGCTGCGCGAGCGCGCCGATCCGTGCGCGACACGCCGGGCCGCGCGCATGGGTTCCGGCCTCTCGCAGCTGTGGGCGTCTTGGCAGCGCGCCCGTGCCTATCCGGACTTCCTGCGCCTGCTGGCCTGCGGCACCAGCTACCAGGCCGGCATCGCCGTCGTCATCGCGCTGGCCGCGGTCTACGCTGAGCAGGCGCTCGGCTTCACCCAGGCGCAGACCATGACCCTGGTGTTCCTGGTCAACATCGCCTCGGCCGTCGGCGCGTTCGTGTTCGGTTATTACGAGGACCGCATCGGCCACCAGCCGGCGCTCGCGATCACGCTGGTCGGCTGGATGATCATGGCGCTGCTCGCCTTTCTGGCGACCAGCGCCTGGCTGTTCTGGATCGCCGCGGTGATCGCGGGCCTGTGCATGGGATCGAGCCAGTCCTGCGGCCGCGCGCTGGCCGGCGCACTTGCGCCGCATGACCGGCTGGCCGAATTCTTCGGCCTGTGGACCTTCGCCACGCGCCTCGCCGCGATCATCGGGCCGCTGACCTACGGCGCGGTCACCGTGCTGACGGCGGGCAACCACCGGCTCGCGATCCTGTCCACGGGGGTGTTCTTCGTGCTGGGCTACTGGCTGCTGCGGCGCGTGGACATGACGAGAGGCCTCTCGCGCGCGCTGGTCTGAGCGCTTCGACGGCGCCCGGCTTCAAGCCGTGGCGTGCGCGGCGACGATGTCACGCCAGCCCAGCGCCTCGCGGGCCAGATGCTGCAGCGGCGCAGGATCGCCGGTGCTCTCGAGCACCACGCGCCCCGTCCCCGTCGATGCCAGCCCCAGTCCTTCCCAGACCCGACGGGCCTGGCGCGCGACCGCGTCTTCGATGTTGAGCAAGCGCACCTCCTCGCCCAGCGCCGCCTGGATGCGCGACTGCACCAGCGGATAGTGCGTGCAGCCGAGCAACACCGTGTCGACGCCGGCCGCGCGCAGCGGCGCGCAGAAGCGTTCGATCAGCGCGCCGAGTGCGTCGCTGCCCAGGTCGCCTTGCTCGATCAGGGTGACCAGGCCCGGGCAGGGCTGGCTGACGAGCTCGACGTCGCCCGCATGCGCGGCGACCAGCTGCTCGAAGCGTCGACTCGCGATCGTGGCGGTCGTCGCCATCACGCCGATGCGGCCGTTGCGGGTCGCCGCGACCGCGGGCTTCACGCCCGGTTCGATGCCGACGACCGGCCAGTCGGGCCAGCGGTCCCGCATCGCCTGCACCGCGTGCGCGGTGGCGGTGTTGCAGGCCACGACCGCCATCCGCGCGCCGACCTCGCGCAGGCGTTCAGCCACGCGCACGCTGCGATCGACGATGTATTCGCTGCTGCGGTCGCCGTAGGGCGCGTGCGCGGTGTCGGCGAGGTAGTGCAGCGGCACCTCGGGCAGCTGCTCCCGCAGTGCCTTCAGCACCGTCAACCCACCCACGCCGGAATCGAAGACCCCGATGCAGGGGACGCGCGACTCCCGTTCGAGGGAGGCGACGGGGGCGGTGGCGGAGGGCGCTGAACTCAAGATCGTCATCGTGGGGGTGGCGTGTCGGGAGCGGAGTCTAGAGGGATTCCCTCATTCCCGGCCTCCACCCGCTTGGCAGCCGTGAATCGATGGCTAGAATAGAACGATCGTTCGTTTTATTTTCGAGCCGGCGCCGAGGCGGTGCTCGCGGGTCCACGGAGATTCCGGGACGGGAGCAGGGGCGCATGACGGCTGGGAGACACGGGGGCGCCCCGGGGCTCCCATAGAATCGAATTAACGTTAACGTCAATCCAGCTTGGAGTGCTTCGATGAAGGTATTGGTCCCCGTCAAACGAGTCGTCGATTACAACGTCAAGGTGCGCGTCAAGAGTGACGGAACCGGCGTGGACATCGCCAACGTGAAGATGTCCATGAACCCGTTCGACGAGATCGCCGTCGAAGAAGCCGTCCGCCTGAAGGAGAAGGGCGTGGTCACCGAGGTGATCGCCGTGTCCTGCGGCGTCACGCAATGCCAGGAAACGCTGCGCACCGCGATGGCCATCGGCGCCGACCGCGCCATCCTCGTCGAGACCGACGCCGAACTGCAGCCGCTGGCCGTGGCCAAGCTGCTGAAGGCGCTGGTCGACAAGGAACAGCCGCAGCTGGTGATCCTGGGCAAGCAGGCCATCGACGACGACTGCAACCAGACCGGCCAGATGCTGGCCGCGCTGACGGGACTGCCGCAGGGCACCTTCGCGTCGAAGGTGGAAGTGGCCGACGGCAAGGTCAACGTGACGCGCGAAGTCGACGGCGGCCTGGAGACCGTGTCGCTGACGCTGCCGGCGGTCGTGACGACCGACCTGCGCCTGAACGAGCCGCGCTACGTGACGCTGCCCAACATCATGAAGGCCAAGAAGAAGCCGCTGGACGTGGTCAAGCCGGCCGACCTGGGCGTGGACGTGGCGCCGCGCGTCAAGACGCTGTCGGTGGCGGAGCCCCCCAAGCGCAGCGCCGGCATCAAGGTGCCGGACGTGGCCACGCTGGTCACGAAGCTGAAGACCGAGGCCAAGGTCATCTGAGCCCCCAGAACAAGATTCGGAGATAAGACATGACCATCCTCGTCATCGCTGAACACGACAACGCCTCGCTCAAGGGCGCCACCCACCACGTCGTCACCGCCGCCGCTGCCATCGGTGGCGACGTGCACGTACTGGTCGCCGGCTCGAACGCCGGCGCCGCCGCGCAGGCCGCCGCCAAGATTTCGGGCGTCGCCAAGGTGCTGCACGCCGACGGCGCCCAGTTCGCCGACGGCCTGGCCGAGAACGTCGCCGCGCAGGTGATCGCCATCGCCAAGGACTACTCGCACGTCCTGTTCCCGGCCACCGCTGCCGGCAAGAACGTCGCACCGCGCGTGGCCGCGCTGCTGGACGTGGGCCAGGTGAGCGACATCACCAAGGTCGTCTCGGCCGACACCTTCGAGCGTCCGATCTACGCCGGCAACGCGATCGCGACCGTGCAGTCGACCGACTCGGTCAAGGTGATCACCGTCCGCACGACCGGGTTCGATTCGGCGGCCGAAGGCGGCAGCGCCGCGGTCCAATCGCTGACGGCCGTGGCCGACAGCGGCAAGAGCAGCTTCGTCGGCCGCGAGGTGACGAAGAGCGACCGCCCCGAGCTGACCGCCGCCAAGATCATCGTGTCGGGTGGCCGCGCGCTGGGCAGCAGCGACAAGTTCAATGAAGTCCTGACCCCGCTGGCCGACAAGCTGAACGCCGCGCTGGGTGCCTCGCGCGCCGCGGTGGACGCGGGCTACGCGCCCAACGACTGGCAGGTCGGCCAGACCGGCAAGATCGTCGCGCCGCAGCTGTACATCGCGGCCGGCATCTCGGGCGCGATCCAGCATCTGGCCGGCATGAAGGACTCCAAGGTGATCGTGGCGATCAACAAGGATCCGGAAGCGCCGATCTTCTCGGTGGCCGATTACGGCCTGGAAGCCGACCTGTTCACGGCGGTGCCGGAACTGGTCAAGGCCCTGTAATCGATCGCTGAGCACCGCGACCGCATCGAACGGTCGCCGACAAGACCAAGGGCGCCCGCCGACGACGCGCGGCGCCTTTTTTCATCCGGAGACACCCCATGACCTACCGCGCCCCGATCAAGGACATGCTGTTCGACATGCAGGCCCTGGCCGGCCTGCAGACGCTGTCCGAGCAGATTCCCGCGTTCGCCGACCATGGCCTGGACACCGCGCAGGCGGTGCTCGAGGAATCGGCCAAGCTCAACGAGGACGTCATCGCCCCGTTGAACGTGGAAGGCGACAAGAACCCCTCCTACTGGAAGAACGGCGAGGTCTTCGCGACACCCGGCTTCAAGGAAGCGTTCAAGCAGTACGTCGAGGGTGGCTGGCAGGGGCTGCAGCATCCGGAGGCCTATGGCGGCCAGGGTCTGCCCAAGACGATCGGCGCGGCTTGCGGCGAAATCGTGCAGGCGGCCAACGTCAGCTTCGCGCTGTGCCCGTTGCTGACCGATGGCGCGATCGAGGCGCTGCTGGTGGCGGGCTCCGAGGCGCAGAAGCAGACCTTCATCCCCAAGCTGATCTCCGGCGAGTGGACCGGCACGATGAACCTGACCGAGCCGCAGGCGGGCTCGGACCTGGCGATGGTGCGCACGCGCGCCGAGCCGCAGGGCGACGGGACCTACAAGATCTTCGGCACCAAGATCTTCATCACCTGGGGCGAGCACGACATGGCGGACAACATCGTCCACCTGGTGCTGGCCCGCGTGCCGGGCGCGCCGGAAGGCGTGAAGGGCATCAGCCTGTTCCTGGTGCCCAAGTTCCTGGTCAACGCGGACGGCTCGCTGGGCGCGCGCAATGACGCGCACTGCGTGTCGATCGAGCACAAGCTCGGCATCAAGGCCAGCCCGACCGCAGTGCTGCAGTTCGGCGATCACGGCGGCGCGATCGGCACGCTGATCGGCGAGGAGAACCGCGGCCTCGAGTACATGTTCATCATGATGAACGCGGCCCGCTTCGGCGTCGGCGTGCAGGGCATCGCGGTGGCGGACCGGGCCTACCAGAAGGCGGTCGAGTACGCGAAGGACCGCGTGCAGTCGCGCCCGGTGGATGGCTCGTCGAAGGACGCGGCCGCGATCATCCACCACCCCGACGTGCGCCGCATGCTGATGACGCAGCGCGCGCTGGTCGAAGGCTGCCGCGCGATGGCGATCGATGCCGCCGCGGCCTACGACATGGCGCATCACCACGAGGATGCCGAGACCCGCCAGCAGGCGCAGGCCTTCTACGAATTCATGGTGCCGCTGGTCAAGGGCTACAGCACCGAGATGAGCCTGGAGGTCACCTCGCTGGGCGTGCAGGTGCACGGCGGCATGGGCTTCATCGAGGAGACCGGCGCGGCACAGTACTACCGCGACGCGCGCATCCTGCCGATCTACGAAGGCACGACCGCGATCCAGGCCAACGACCTGGTGGGCCGCAAGACGGTGCGCGACGGCGGCGCGTTCGCGCGCTCGGTCGCGGCGCAGGTCGAGGAGACCGAAGGCGCGCTGGCCGCCAGCGGCAGCGCCGACGCGCTGGCGGTGCGGGCGCAGCTCGCGGCGGCGCGCGCGGCTTTCGTCGACGTCGTCGATTTCATCGCCGCCAACGGCAAGGCCAATCCGAATGCCGCCTTCGCCGGCTCGGTGCCCTACCTGATGGTGGGCGGCAACCTGATGGCCGGCTGGCAGCTGGCGCGCTCGCTGCTGGCGGCGCAGGAGCTCAAGGCCGTAGGCCAGGATGTCGCCTTCATGGACGCCAAGATCGCCACCGCGCGCTTCTACGCCGAGCACATCCTGCCGCGCTGCGCCGCGCAGCGCGATGCCGTGGTGAACGGCGCGGGCAGCGTGATGGCGCTGCCGGTCGACGCTTTCTGAGCCGCGTCCCGACCTGATCTCGACGTCCCCGGCGCGACGCGCTCCCGCGCGCGCCGGGGCCACCATGGACGGCAACGATCCGTCGACTTGACCCGAGGAGATTCCGAGGTGGCACTTCCCCCGCTGTTCAACACCCTGCGCCTGCCGGTGATCGGCTCGCCGCTGTTCATCATCAGCAATCCGAAGCTGGTGATCGCGCAATGCAAGGCCGGCATCGTCGGCTCGATGCCGGCGCTCAACGCGCGCCCGGCCGAGCTGCTCGAAGATTGGCTGGCCGAGATCACCGAGACCCTGGCCGCGCATGACCGCGCGCATCCGGAGTCGCCGGCGGCGCCGTTCGCGATCAACCAGATCGTGCACAAGAGCAATGACCGGCTCGAGCACGACATGGCCCTGTGCGCCAAGTACAAGGTGCCCATCGTGATCACCTCGCTGGGCGCGCGCGAGGACGTCAATGCCGCGGTGCATGGCTGGGGCGGCATCGTGCTGCACGACATCATCAACAACAAGTTCGCGAGGAAGGCGATCGAGAAGGGCGCCGACGGCCTGATCGCCGTCGCGGCGGGCGCCGGCGGCCATGCGGGCGTCAAGAGCCCGTTCGCGCTGATCCAGGAGATCCGCGAGTGGTTCGACGGTCCGCTGGCGCTGTCGGGCTCGATGGCCAGCGGCGACGCGATCCTGGCGGCGCAGGCGATGGGCGCGGACCTGGCCTACATCGGCTCGGCCTTCATCGCGACCGAGGAGGCGCGCGCCGCCGACGAGTACAAGCAGATGATTGTCGAGAGCAACAGCGACGACATCGTCTACAGCAACCTGTTCACCGGCGTGCACGGCAACTACCTGAAGGGCTCGATCGTGAAGGCGGGCCTGGATCCGGAGAACCTGCCCGAGAGCGACCCGACGAAGATGAACTTCGGCGGCAACGGCGCGAAGGCGTGGAAGGACGTGTGGGGCAGCGGCCAGGGCATCGGCGCGATCCGCGAGGTGCTGCCGGCCGGCGAGCTGGTCGCGCGCTTCGGCCGCGAATACGCGGCGGCACGCCAGCGCCTGGCGCTGGGCTGAGTCCTCGCGCCGCGGGTCGCCCGCCCGACCCCGCGCCAGCGCTGCCGGCGCCCTTGAAGAACGCCCCGCCTGCGGGGCGTTCGCCATTGGGGGAAGGCGGCGTCCTCGCGCGCGCCCTTGCGCTCCCCGGGGGGATCGGCCAACATCGACGCAAAGTCGATCGGGCATGCCTTCAGGGAGGCAGCGTGGGCGAAGTCGAGGCACAGCGCGCCGCGGCCAGCGGCGTCGCGTTGGACGGGGACGAGGCCGGTGATCCGGCGCCTTCCTTTCTTGCGATCCAGCCAGCGGGCCGTCGGGCCCGCCTGCGCGCGTTCGCGACGATGGGGCTGTCCCTGGGCGTCTGCCTGGCGCTGGCGCCATTCGCGAAGCTGCAGCTGCCGGCCATGGCGGCCTTCATCCCGTTGTACGAGGCGGCGCTGGTCCTCAACGACCTGATCACCGCGGCGCTGCTCTATGGCCAATGGCGGATCACGCGCCTGCGCGCGCTGGCGGTGCTGGCCAGCGGCTACCTGTTCACGGCCACCATCACCATCGGCCACGCGCTGTCCTTCCCCGGACTGTTCGCGCCCGGCGGCGTGCTGGGCGCCGGGCCGCAATCGACGGCCTGGATCTACATGTTCTGGCATGGCGGCTTTCCGCTCTTCGTGGTCGTCTACGCCTGGATGCGCCGCGGGACGCCGGCGCCCGATGCCGATGCCGATGCCGATGCCGATGCCGATGCCGCCGGCGAGCGACGCACCGCGGTGCTCGCGACTGCGGCGGCGCTGATCCTCGGCGTCGGCCTGACGGCGCTGGCGACCGCCGGCCACGCGCTGTTGCCGGCGATCATGAGCGGCAACCGCTACACGCCGGCGATGCTGGTGACGGTCGGCACCGTCTGGGTCCTGTGCATCGCCGCGCTGCTGGCGCTGCTGCCACGGCGGCGCGATGCCAGCATGCTGGACCTGGGCCTGATGGTGGTGATGGTGGCCTGGCTGTGCGACATCGCCCTGTCGGCCATGCTCAACGGCGGCCGCTACGACCTGGGCTTCTACGCGGGCCGCATCTACGGCCTGCTGGCCTGCAGCGCGGTGCTGGCGGAACTGCTGTTCGAGAACGCCGTGCTGTACGCGCGCCTGGCGCAGGCGCATGGCCGCGAGCGGCAACGCGCCGCGGAGCTGGCGCTGGCGCGCGACGAGGCGCAGCGGGCCAACGCGTCCAAGAGCCTGTTCCTGGCCAGCATGAGCCACGAGATCCGCACCCCGATGAATGCCGTGATCGGGCTGACCCATCTGGCGCTGCAGGGCCCGCTCGAAGGCCGGCAGCGCGACTATGTCGCCAAGGCCCACACCTCGTCGAAGGCGCTGCTCGCGCTGCTGAACGACATCCTGGACTACTCCAAGGTCGAGGCCGGCAAGATCAGCCTGGAGGCCGAGGAGTTCGGCATCGAGGAGGTGGTGGAGAACGTCGGCGAGCTGTTCTCGGCGCGGCTGGAGGAGACCGGCCTGGACCTGGTCTTCGACATCGACCGGGAGGTGCCGCCGCGTGTCGTCGGCGATGCCTTCCGGCTGACGCAGGTGCTGAACAACCTGGTCGGCAACGCGATCAAGTTCACGCCGCGCGGCGAGATCGTGATCCGCGTGGAGTTGATCGAGCGCACGCCCGAGCGCGTCGGCCTGCGGCTGGCGGTGCGCGATACCGGCATCGGCATGAGCCGCGAGACCCGCGAGCGGCTCTTCGAGGCCTTCGCGCAGGGCGAGTCCGGCACCGCGCGCCGCTTCGGCGGCACCGGCCTGGGGCTGGCGATCTGCCGGCGCCTGGTGGCGCTGATGGGCGGCGAGATCGCGGTCGACAGCGAGTTGGGGAGCGGCTCGACCTTCCGCTTCAGCGCCTGGTTCGGACTGACGGCGGCGGGTGAACCGCGGCGCGACCTGCATCGGATCCGCGGCATGCGCGCGCTGGTGATGGACGGACCGCCGACCGAGCGCGAGGCCTGGATCAGCATGCTGTCGAGCTGGCGCTTCCAGGTGAGCGCGGCAGCTTTCGTCGACGACGCGGTCTTCAAGTTCCAGCGCGCCGCGAGCCACGAGCTGCCGTATGAGCTGCTGGTGCTGGACGGCAAGACCGGCGCCGCGGCGGTGCTGGAGAAGATGGAGACGATCTGCGCCGAACGGGGGCTGCCGACGCCGCGCGTGCTGGTGCTGACGGGGCAGCATCACGTCGATGCGCTCGAGCGCGAACTCGGGCCGCGCGAGGGCCTGCAGGTGCTGGTCAAGCCGGTGACGCCGTCCCGGCTGTTCGAGGCGATCGTGCGACTGCAGCATGGCACCGAGGCACCGCGGATCGCGCGCCCGCTGGAGAAGACGCTGGACGAGGCGCTGCGGTCCTTGCGGGGCGCGCAGGTGCTGCTGGTCGAGGACGACCCGGTCAACCAGCAGGTGGCGCAGGCCTTCCTGGAACTGGGCGGCCTGGCGGTGACGATTGCCGGCAACGGGCTGCAGGCGGTGGACCTGGTCCGCGAGCGCGCTTTCGACCTGGTGCTGATGGACATGCAGATGCCGGAGATGAGCGGCATCGAGGCCACCCGCTGCATCCGGCTGCTGCCGCAGGGCGAGGGCCTGCCGATCGTCGCGATGACGGCGGCGGCGATGGACGAGGATCGCCAGGCCTGCCTGGCGGCGGGCATGGACGCCCACATCGGCAAGCCGATCGTGCCGGCCGAGCTGGTCGAGGTGCTGCTGAAATGGGCTCAGCCACCGAGCCGCGTCGCCGACGGCGTGGCGTGACGATGCCTGCCCTGCTACAGGGTGAACGGAGGTCGAGGCGCGGGGACGAACGACCGGCAGTCGGGCGAGCTGCGCGTTGCGGACGCTCCCCGGCTGTGCCGCAGGCCGCGGCCTGATCCCTCGAGGCGGCGGCAGGCGCCGCCGCCTTCGGCGCTCACTTGATCGTCGTGAACCGCGCTTCCGGCCGGTCGTCGGAGCGGTGGGGCGTCGTGACGTTCTTCTTCATCGCCCACGGACGCACCTGGTGGTGCAGCGGGATGAAGAACACCTCGTCGCGGATGCGCACCAGCCCGTCCTTCAGCAGCGCGTTGCGCTTGGCCACGTCGCCCTCGACCTTCGCGGCGTCGATGATCTGGTCGAGCTTGGCGTCGCTCAGCCGGAAATAGTTGCCGCTGCCGTCCGCGCCACCGACCCGCGTGCGCGCCAGCGATTGCATCGTGTACAGCGCGTCATACGTGGGCACGCCCCAGCCGTACAGGAACAGCGGGTACTCGAAGGCTTGCAGCTTCGGGCTGAAGGTGCTGAACGACTCGGTCTGCAGGCGCGCCTTGATGCCGACCTTGCTCCACATCGACACCACCGCCAGGCAGATCTCCTCGTCGTTGACGTAGCGGTTGTTGGGGCAGTTCATCGGCACTTCGAAGCCGCCTGGATAACCGGCGTCGGCCAGCAGCTTGCGGGCGCGCTCCGCGTCGACCTTGGTCGGCACGTCGATGTCCGGCGCATTGCCGTTGACGCCCGGCGCGACCATGATGCCGGCGGGCACCGACAGGCCGCGCATCGTCGCGCGCTTGATCGCCTCGCGGTCGATGGCCAGCGACATCGCCTCCCGCACCCGCTTGTCCTTGAACGGGTTCTTGCCGGTGATGTTGCTGCCCTTGAGCTGCTCGCTGCCCTGGTCCATGCCGATGAAGATCGTGCGGGTCTCGCTGCCTTCCAGCACCGTCAGCTTGCCGTCGGCCTTCAGGCGGCCCACGTCCTGCGTCGGGATGTCGGACAGCAGGTCCACGTCGCCCGACAGCAGCGCCGCGACGCGCGTGGGGTCGGACTTGATCGGCGTGTAGATCACCTCGTCGACATTGGTCGCGTTCTTCGCGTCCCACCAGTCCTTGTTCTGGACCATCGTGATGCGCTGGTCCGGCTGCCAGCCGGTGATCCGGTACGGGCCGGTGCCGTTGGCGTTGCGCGTGGCGAAGGTCTCTTCCTTGGCCTTGAAGTCGGGCAGGTTGATCGCCTTGTTCTTCTCCGCCCAGGCCTTGCTCATGATGCGGAAGTCGACGAACTGCCGCAGCACGATCGGATTGGGCGCCGACAGGATCACGTCGACGGTGTGGCTGTCGACCTTCTTGATGTCGGCCACGCCGGCCACGAACGGATGCATCGTGCCCACCGGCTGCTTGATGCGGTGGAAGGAGAACACCACGTCGTCGGCGGTGAACGGCGAACCGTCATGGAACTTGACGCCCTTGCGCAGCTCGAAGCGCCAGCTCGTGGGGCCGGTCTGCGTCCACTTGGTGGCCAGCGCGGGCTCGACCTGGTACTGGCGGTCGTACCTGGTCAGGCCCTCGTAGGCATGCATCGAGATCGCGTTGGTGGTGCTGTGGTTCTGCGAATGCGGGTCCAGCGTGAGCACGTCGTTCTGCGCGGCCCAGCGCAGCGGGGCGGCGAGCGCCTCGTGGGCGGCCAGGGCCGCGCCCATCAGGGCGGCGGCACCGACGGCGGCGGCGGACAGCAACAGGCGCGCGGACCGGATCGGTCCGATGGATTTCCTCGACATGAGCGGTAGCTCCCTTGGCAACGTCGTTAAGCAAACGTGAAGTCGCCTGGATACTAGCCGTCGGGACCCGGTCCGGGAGCGAGGTCCACCCTGGGGATTGCCCCAGGGCCGGACCGGAAAACCCAGCCCCGCGGCCGGTCCTTCAGTCCGCGCGCCGGCCCTTCGGCGGCGGGCCGCTCACTTGATCGTCGTGAAGCGCGCCTCGGGCCGATCGTTGGAGCGGTGCAGCGTCTGCAGGTTGGCGCGCATGGCCCACGGCCGCACCTGGTGGTGCAGCGGGATGAAGAGGTATTGATCGCGGATCAGCACCAGGCCGTCGCGCAGCAGCGCATCGCGCTTGGCGGTGTCGCTTTCGCTCTTGGCGGCGTCGATCAGCTTGTCGAGCGCGGGATCGCTGACCTTGGAGAAGTTGAAGCTGCCATCCGCGCCGCCGCTGCGGGTGCGCGCCAGCGCCTGCATCGCGTAGAGCGCGTCGCGCGTGGACACGCCCCAGCCCAGCATGAACAGCGGCGCCTCGAAGCGCTGGAACAGCTGGCTGTGCTGCGACATCGGCTGCGCGGTCAGCCGCGCGGTGATGCCGATCTTGCTCCACATCGACACGACGGCCAGGCAGACCTTCTCGTCGTTGACGTAGCGGTTGTTGGGGCAGTTCAGCGGGACCTCGAAGCCGCTGGGGTAGCCGGCATCGGCGAGCAGCTTCTTCGCCTTGGCGATGTCGGGCGCGCGCGGCTTGTCCAGCGCCGCGTCGTAGCCGTGCACGCCGGGCGCGACCATCAGCGCCGCCGGCACCGACAGCCCGCGCATGATGCTGCGCTTGATGGCCTCGCGGTCGATGGCCAGCGACAGCGCCTCGCGCACGCGCACGTCCTTGAAGGGGTTCTTGCCCTTGACCGACGCGCCGCGCAGTTCGTCGCTGCCCAGGTCCATCGCGAAGAAGATGGTGCGGGTCTCGGGACCGTCGATCGACTTGAGCTTGGCATCGGCCTTGAGCGCGCCCACGTCCTGCGTGGGCACGTCGGTCAGCAGGTCCACGTCGCCCGAGGTCAGCGCCGCGACGCGCGTCGGGTCCGACTTGATCGGGATGTAGCTGACCTCGGTGATGTTGCCCTTGTTCCTGTCCCACCAGCCCTTGTTGATGACCATCGAGACCTTCTGGTCGGGCTGCCACGAGGTGATCTCGTAGGGCCCGGTGCCGGCGGCGTGGCGGCTGGCGTAGTTCTCGTCCTTGGCCTTGTAATCGGCCATCTGCGTGGCCCGGTTCTTCTCGGACCAGGCCTTGCTCATGATCCGGAAGTCGACCAGGTTGCGCAGCAGGATGGGCTGCGGCGAGTCGAGGATCAGGTCGACGGTGAAGTCGTCGACCTTCTTGATTTCCTTGATGCCGGTGACGTAGATCTGCATCGTGCCCTGCGGCTGGCGGACGCGGTCGAAGCTGAAGACCACGTCGTCGGCGGTGAAGGGCGAGCCGTCGTGGAACTTCACGCCCTTGCGCAGCTCGAAGCGCACCTGCGTCGGGCTGATCGTCGTCCACTTCGTGGCCAGGCAGGGCTCGATCTCCCACTGCTCGTTGTAGCGGGTCAGGCCCTCGTAGGCATGCTGCAGGATGGCGCTGGTGGTGGTGTGGTCCTGCGAATGCGGATCCAGCGTCAGCACGTCGTTCTGCGCCGCCCAGCGCAGCGGCACCGCGTGGGCGGACGAGGCGGCGAGGGTGGCGGCAAGGGTGACGGCGGTCGTCGCGCCGAGCGCGATCGCCAGGGACAGCGCCGCGTGGGCGCGAGGCAAGCGCGGAGCGCTCGGCAGTCGAGTCATGGGGAACCTCCGATCGAGCCTGGACCAGGCGATGCGCGGACGATGCTATGCCCGGTGGGGCCGGGTGTTGCTTAGCGCTTCTCCGGAGGGGCCGCGTCGACAGGCGGATCGGTGTCGATCGCGGCGTCGCAGCCGATGCCGGCGGCGATCATGCGGCGCGCGTAGCGGCGGATCAGGCGGTTGACCAGGCCCTGCGGCGGCAATGTGCGCAGGCCCACATAGCGGCTCGGATGCACCAGCATGCCGCAGCGGTACTGGCGGTCGGCGTCGGACCACACCAGCGCGCGACAGGCGCCTTCGCGCTTGAGGCTCACCAGCATGCCGAGCGGGCAGGGCTCGGCCAGGCAGCACACCCCGCAGCCGTTGCAGGGCGCGCCGACGGCGGGCTTGGGCGGGGCCTCGGGCTGGATCCAGATGACGCTGCCGGAGAGGGGGCGGACCATGCGCCACTGTAGACGTGCCGCGTGCGTGAGGGCGGTCGTCGTGTCGCGCACTTCGGTGCGGTTGTCGGCCGGTACCGGCGTCTTTACGTAGACTCGCGTTTCCCCTATCGGGGAAGACCCCTCCCGGGAATCGATCCCGGGAAGACCTTACCGAGGAAGACCCATGAAGAAGATCTCGTTGAAGTGGCTGGTGCTGGCCGCCGGCCTGGTGGCGCTGGGCGCCCAGGCGCAGGAGCGCGTGCGCATCGGTTTCATGAGCCCGATCACCGGCCCGCAGGCCGGCTACGGCACGGACAACCGCGACGGCGCCGCGTTGGCGATCAAGGAACTCAACGCCAAGGGCGTGAAGATCGGCGGCAAGCCGGTGATCTTCGAACTCGATGTCAACGACGACGTCGCCGACCCGCGCCAGGGCGTGCAGGTGGCGCAGGCGCTGGTGGACAAGAAGGTCCGCTTCGTGCTCGGCCCGTACAACTCGGGCGTGACCATGCCGGCCTCGCGGGTGTTCTCCGACGGCGGCGTGATCGTGCTGACGGTGGCCTCCAACCCGCGCATCACGCAGCAGCCCAACCAGTCCAACCTGTTCCGCATCGGCGCGACCGACAACCAGCTCGGCGCCAAGATGGCCGTCTATGCGGCGCAGGACCTGAAGGTCAAGACCGTCGCGGTCATCGACGACCGCACCGCCTACGGCCAGGGCGTCGCCCAGGAGTTCACCGCCCAGGCCACCAAGCTGGGCCTGAAGGTGGTGGCCAAGGAATTCACCAACGACAAGGCGACCGACTTCAGCAGCATCCTGACCGCCGTCAAGGCCGCCAAGCCGGACGCCGTGTTCTACGGCGGCTACTCCGCGCAGGGCGGCCCGATGCTGCGCCAGATGCGCGGCCTGGGCATCACCGCGCCGCTGCTGGGCGGCGACGGCATCTGCTCGACGGAGACCGCGACGCTGTCGCAGATCACGACCGAGCTGAACGCCTACTGCACCCAGGGCGGCGCGCTGATCGACCGCAGCGACAAGGGCAAGAAGTTCCTCGAGAAGTACAAGGCCGAGTTCAAGCGCGATCCGCTGACCTATGCGGCGGCCTTCTACGACGGCGCCTACCTGCTGGCCGGCGCGATGGAAGCGACGCAGTCCACCGATCCGAAGAAGGTCGGCGAGCACCTGGCCAAGTCGAGCTACGCGGGCGTGGCCGGCGAGTACGCGTATGACGAGAAGCACGACCTGAAGTCGTCCGCCGTCACCGTGTTCACCTTCAAGGGCAAGGACGTCGTGCCGCTCAAGAGCCTGTGATCTCTGGCTCCCTCTCCCGCTTGCTGCGGGAGAGGGTAGGGGTGAGGATCAGCGTCCTTGTCAGGCCTTCACGCCTAGTTCCCGCAGCCGTTCCTCGAGGTACTCGTGGGCGGTGTAGCGGTCCGACAGGACGACGTCCTCACGCGGATGCAGGAACAGCGGCAGCGACACGCGGCTCTTCTTCGCGCCTTCGCCGGTCGGGTTGACCACGCGGTGCTGCGTCGACGGGTAGTAGCCCTGCGAGGCCTCCTGCAGCATGTCGCCGATGTTGATGATCAGCATGCCGAAGTCGCCGGGCACGTCGACCCACTCGCCATCCTTGCCCTGCACCTGCAGCCCCGGCTCGTTGGCCGCCGGCAGGATGGTCAGCAGGTTGATGTCGCCGTGCGCGGCCGCGCGCAGCGAGCCGGCCGGCTCGTTGCCCGTCAGCGGCGGATACCGCAGCACCCGCAGCAGCGTCAGCCGGCTGTCCTTGATCATGTTGGACAGCGGCTCGCGATAGTTCTTCGCGATCTCGGCCGGCGTGTGCTTCTCCACCCACGACAGCAGCTCCGCCGCCAGGTCGTTGGCGATGCGGTAGTAGCGCATCGCATCGTCCTTCAGAGACGCCGGGATGCGCCCCCATGGATAGATGTGGAAGTACTCCTTGATGTCCTTTTGCGTGTGGCCCTTGGCGGTCTCCGAGATCTCGGTGGAGAAGTAGCCGTCCTGCGTCTCCTTGGAGAACGCCAGCTCATGCTTCTCGGTGCCATTGAAATAGGCCAGCCAGTCCGTGTAGATCTTCTCGACCAGGTCCTGGGGCAGGGGGTGATTCACCAGGACGCCGAAGCCTGTCTCGTGCAGGGAGCGGGTGAATTGCTCGGCCGCATCCGCGGCGCGGTAGTCGACGACTCGAACTTGCATGTGGGATCTCCTGTGGTCCCGGGCTGTCCGCCATTCAATGTCGGGGCGGTACGCCAGCGCGAAGTCTACTTCTATGGGCTATTGCATCGCAAACGTTTGTATGGTTTGGGGTGCCGCTCGATTGATTCAAGTCATGGACAGCCCGCACAACAATTGGGCGAACCCGCAACAGCGGCGGTATCAGCGTGGTGCTACAGTCCTGCGCTTGTGACTTCAGGTCCTTCCCGTCCCCTTTTCTGGCAACAGCAAAGGCGGGTCGCAATCCGCCAACCGGTCAAGCCGTGTCGCGGAAGGTTTGTTAACCAGCCGATAGCTCCGGAAGCCGGGGCAGAGGTGAGCGAAAGATGATGCAGCAATACAGCTCGAACTCCTATCTGTTCGGGGGCAATGCTCCCTACGTCGAGGAGATGTACGAGCAGTACCTCGACAACCCGGGCGCCGTGCCCGACAACTGGCGCGCCTACTTCGACGCGCTGCAGCACGTCCCCGCGGTGGACGGCAGCGACAAGCGCGACGTGGCGCATGCGCCGGTGATCGAGTCCTTCGCGCAGCGCGCCAAGGCCAACGCCTTCAACAACCAGGTGTCCTCCGCCGAGCTCGAAGTGGCCGGCAAGCAGGTGCACGTCCAGTCGCTGATCGCCGCGTATCGCACGCTGGGCTCGCGCTGGGCCGACCTGGACCCGCTCAAGCGCACCGAGCGTCCCAAGATTCCCGAGCTGGATCCCGCGTCCTACGGCCTGACCGAGGCCGACATGGACCGCACCTTCAGCGCGACCAACACCTACTTCACCAAGGCCGAGCGCATGACCCTGCGCGAGATCGTGCAGGCCTTGCGTGACACCTACTGCGGCTCCGTTGGCGCCGAGTTCATGCACGTCACCGAGCCGACCGAGAAGCGCTGGTGGCAGGAACGCCTGGAGGCGATCCGCAGCAAGCCGACCTACACGGCCGAGAAGAAGCAGCAGATCCTGGAGCGCCTGACCGCCGCCGAAGGCCTGGAGCGCTACCTGCACACGAAGTACGTCGGCCAGAAGCGCTTCTCGCTGGAAGGCGGCGAGAGCTTCATCGCCTCGATGGACGAGCTGGTCAAGTGCGCCGGCGTCAAGGGCGTGCAGGAGATCGTGATCGGCATGGCCCACCGCGGCCGCCTGAACGTGCTGGTCAACACCCTGGGCAAGATGCCCAAGGACCTGTTCGCCGAGTTCGACCACACCGCCCCCGAGGACCTCCCGTCCGGCGACGTGAAGTACCACCAGGGCTTCTCCAGCGACGTGACCACCCCCGGCGGCCCGGTCCACCTGAGCCTGGCCTTCAACCCGTCGCACCTGGAGATCGTGAACCCGGTCGTCGAGGGCTCGGTCAAGGCCCGCATGGACCGCCGCGGCGACAAGACCGGCGAGCAGGTGCTGCCCGTGCTGGTGCACGGCGACGCGGCCTTCGCCGGCCAGGGCGTCGTGATGGAGACGCTGGCGCTGGCCCAGACCCGCGGCTACTACACCGGCGGCACGGTCCACATCGTCATCAACAACCAGATCGGCTTCACCACCAGCGACCCGCGCGACACCCGCTCGACGCTGTACTGCTCCGACGTCGTCAAGATGATCGAGGCCCCGGTGCTGCACGTGAATGGCGACGATCCGGAAGCGGTCGTGCTGTGCACGCAGCTGGCGCTGGAGTACCGCCAGCAGTTCAAGAAGGATGTGGTCGTCGACATCGTCTGCTTCCGCAAGCTGGGCCACAACGAGCAGGACACGCCGGCGCTGACCCAGCCGCTGATGTACAAGAAGATCGGCCAGCATCCCGGCACGCGCAAGCTGTACGGCGAGAAGCTGGTGGCCCAGGGCGTCCTGGCCGCCGACGGTCCGGACAGCATGGTCAAGGCCTTCCGCGCCGCGATGGACGAAGGCCGTCACACCGTCGACCCGGTGCTGACCAACTTCAAGAGCAAGTACGCCACCGACTGGACCCCGTTCCTCGGCAAGAAGTGGACCGACAGCTGCGACACCGCGCTGCCGGTGGCCGAGTGGAAGCGCCTGTCCGAGAAGATCACCACGCTGCCGGCCGGCTTCAAGGCCCACACGCTGGTGGAGAAGGTCATCGCCGACCGCGCGGCCATGGGCCGCGGCGACATCAACGTCGACTGGGGCATGGGCGAGCACATGGCCTTTGCCTCGCTGGTGGCCTCGGGCTACCCGGTGCGCCTGTCCGGCGAGGACTGCGGCCGTGGCACCTTCACGCACCGCCACGCCGTGCTGCACGACCAGAACCGCGAGCGCTTCGACGAAGGCACCTACATCCCGCTGCAGAACGTCGCGGAAGGCCAGGCCCCGTTCGTCGTGATCGACTCGATCCTGTCGGAAGAGGCGGTGCTGGGCTTCGAGTACGGCTACGCCGCCGCCGATCCGCAGACGCTGACGATCTGGGAAGCCCAGTTCGGCGACTTCGTCAACGGCGCGCAGGTCGTCATCGACCAGTTCATCGCCTCCGGCGAAGTGAAGTGGGGCCGCGCCAACGGCCTGACGATGATGCTGCCGCACGGCTACGAAGGCCAGGGCCCCGAGCACAGCTCGGCCCGCCTGGAGCGCTTCATGCAGCTGGCCGCCGACAACAACATGCAGATCGTCCAGCCGACGAGCGCCTCGCAGATCTTCCATCTGCTGCGCCGCCAGATGCTGCGCATGTTCCGCAAGCCGCTGGTCATCCTGACGCCGAAGTCGCTGCTGCGCGCCAAGGACGCCACCTCGCCGGTGAGCGAGTTCACCAAGGGTGAGTTCCGCACCGTGATCGGCGAAGTGAACGCCGAGATCGACGCCAGCAAGGTCAAGCGCGTGATCGCCTGCTCGGGCAAGGTCGCCTACGACCTGATGAAGGCCCGCGGCGAGAAGAAGGACGTCGCGATCGTGCGCGTGGAGCAGCTGTATCCGTTCCCGCACAAGGCGTTCGCGGCCGAGCTCAAGAAGTACCCGAACCTGGCCGAGATCGTGTGGTGCCAGGACGAGCCGCAGAACCAGGGCGCCTGGTTCTTCGTCCAGCACTACATCCACGAGAACATGGCCGACGGCCAGAAGCTCGGTTACGCCGGTCGTCCCGCATCGGCCTCGCCGGCGGTCGGCTACGCCCACCTGCACCAGGAACAGCAGAAGGCGCTGCTGGAGCAGGCCTTCGGCAAGCTGAAGGGTTTCGTGCTGACCAAGTGAGTCATTGCGGACGCCAAGCGCCGCAATGACACCGGCGCCGTGCGCCGCCTTCGGGGGCGGCCCGGCGACCGGCAGGCGCAAGGCTCCGGTTTACTGAAAAACCGAGAGAACAAACATCATGGCAATCGTTGAAGTCAAAGTCCCCCAACTGTCCGAGTCGGTCGCCGAGGCGACCCTGCTGCAGTGGAAGAAGAAGCCCGGTGAAGCCGTGGCCATCGATGAAATCCTGATCGAGATCGAGACCGACAAGGTCGTGCTCGAAGTGCCGGCGCCGTCCGCCGGCGTGCTGGCCGAGCTGGTTGTCGGCGACGGCGGCACGGTGACCTCGGACCAGGTCATCGCCAAGATCGACTCCGAAGGCAAGGCCGGCGCCGCGCCCGCCGCTGCCGCTCCGGCACCCGCCGCCGCGGCTCCCGCGCCGGCTGCCGCCGCCTCGTCGTCGGACAGCAAGGCCGGCGTCGCGATGCCGGCCGCCGCCAAGCTGATGGCCGACAACAACCTGGCCGCCGGCTCGGTCGCCGGCACCGGCAAGGATGGCCGCGTGACCAAGGGCGACGTGCTGGGCGCGATCGAAGGCGGCGCCAAGCCGGCCGCGATCCCCGCTCCGGTGCAGGCCCCGACCGCTCCCGCCGCCAAGCCGCTGCCGGCCGTGGCCGCCCCGGCCGCCGTCAACCTGGGCGACCGCCCGGAACAGCGCGTGCCGATGAGCCGCCTGCGCGCCCGCATCGCCGAGCGCCTGCTGCAGTCGCAATCGACCAACGCCATCCTGACCACGTTCAACGAAGTGAACATGGCCCCGGTGATGGAGCTGCGCAAGAAGTTCCAGGACAGCTTCACCAAGGAGCACGGCACGAAGCTGGGCTTCATGAGCTTCTTCGTCAAGGCCGCGGTCCACGCGCTGAAGAAGTACCCGGTGCTGAACGCCTCGGTCGACGGCAATGACATCGTCTACCACGGCTACTTCGACATCGGCATCGCCGTCGGCTCGCCACGCGGCCTGGTCGTGCCCATCCTGCGCAACGCGGACCAGATGAGCTTCGCCGACATCGAGAAGAAGATCGCCGAGTTCGGCAAGAAGGCCCAGGAAGGCAAGCTCGGCATCGAAGAGATGACCGGCGGCACCTTCTCGATCTCCAACGGCGGCACCTTCGGCTCGATGCTGTCGACCCCGATCATCAACCCGCCGCAGTCGGCCATCCTGGGCGTGCACGCGACCAAGGACCGCGCCGTCGTCGAGAACGGCCAGATCGTGATCCGTCCGATCAACTACCTGGCGATGTCCTATGACCACCGCATCATCGACGGCCGCGAAGCCGTGCTGGGCCTGGTCGCCATGAAGGACGCGCTGGAAGATCCGGCCCGTCTGCTGTTCGATCTGTAATCCGAGGACGACCACGACATGAGCAAGCAATTCGACGTCGTCGTCATCGGCGGCGGCCCCGGCGGCTACATCGCGGCGATCCGCGCGGCGCAGCTGGGCTTCAACGCGGCCTGCATCGACGAGTGGAAGAACGACAAGGGCGGTCCCGCTCCCGGCGGCACCTGCACCAACGTCGGCTGCATCCCGTCCAAGGCGCTGCTGCAGTCCAGCGAGCACTTCGAGCACGCCGGCCACGGCTTCGCCGATCACGGCATCTCGATGGCTGACCTGAAGATCGACATCGCCAAGATGATCGGCCGCAAGGACACCGTCGTGAAACAGAACAACGACGGCATCCTCTACCTGTTCAAGAAGAACAAGGTCACGTTCTTCCACGGCCGCGGCTCCTTCGTGGCCGCCAAGGACGGCGCGTACGAGATCAAGGTCGCCGGCGCCGCCGAGGAGACCATCACGGCCAAGCACGTGATCGTCGCCACCGGCTCCAACGCCCGCCAGCTGCCGGGCGCCCCGTTCGACGAGACCAACATCCTGTCCAACGACGGCGCGCTGCGCATCCCGGCCGTGCCCAAGAAGCTGGGCGTGATCGGCTCCGGCGTCATCGGCCTGGAAATGGGCTCGGTGTGGCGCCGCCTGGGCGCGGAAGTGACGATCCTGGAAGCGCTGCCCGCCTTCCTGGGCGGCGCCGACGAGTCCGTCGCCAAGGAAGCCGCCAAGGTCTTCAAGAAGCAGGGCCTGAACATCGAGCTGGGCGTGAAGATCACCTCCGTCGACAACGGCAAGTCCGGCGTGACCGTGAAGTACACGGACGCCAAGGGCGCCGAGCAGACGCTGGCGGTCGACAAGCTGATCGTCTCGATCGGCCGCGTCGCCAACACCATCGGCCTGAACCCGGAAGCCGTCGGCCTGAAGCTCGATGAGCGCGGCGCGGTGGTCGTCGACGACGAGTGCAAGACCAACCTGCCCAATGTCTGGGCGATCGGTGACGTCGTGCGCGGCCCGATGCTGGCGCACAAGGCGGAAGAAGAGGGCGTCGCGGTCGCCGAGCGCATTGCCGGCCAGCACGGTCACGTCAACTTCAACACCATCCCGTGGGTGATCTACACCAGCCCCGAGATCGCGTGGGTCGGCCGCACCGAGCAGCAGCTCAAGGCGGACGGCGTGGCCTACAAGGCGGGCCAGTTCCCGTTCCTGGCCAACGGCCGCGCGCGCGCGCTGGGCGACACGACCGGCTTCGTCAAGTTCCTGGCCGACGCCAAGACCGACGAGATCCTGGGCGTGCACATCATCGGCCCGATGGCCTCGGAGCTGATCTCCGAAGCCGTGGTGGCGATGGAGTTCAAGGCCTCGGCCGAGGACATCGCCCGCATCTGCCACGCCCACCCGTCGCTGAGCGAAGCGACCAAGGAAGCGGCCCTGGCCGTGGACAAGCGCACGCTGAACTTCTGAGCCCAGGCTCGAAGCGCCACGGACGCGCAGGAGAGGGGCGGCGCGAGTCGCCCCTTTTTTCTTGCGCTGACCTGCGCGGGCCCGCCGCCCGAATGCCCGATCGCGATCCCGATCCCGTGACCTGAACTCCGCCGCATGACCACCGTCACCGAGCTCTACCACCAGACCCTGGCCGAACGCGGCTACACCGCCGACCCGGCCCAGCTGCGCGCCGTGGCCGCGCTGCAGCGCTGCCAGGACGAATGGGCCGCCTACAAGGCGCGGCGCTCCAACGCGGTGACCAAGCTGCTGGTGCGCCCGCCGCTGCCGCGCGGGGTCTACATGTTCGGTGGCGTCGGCCGCGGCAAGAGCTTCCTGATGGACTGCTTCTTCCAGGCGGTGCCGCTGACGCGCAAGACGCGGCTGCACTTCCACGAGTTCATGCGCGAGGTCCACCGCGAGCTGCAGGAACTCAAGGGCATCCAGGATCCGCTGGACGAGCTGGGCAAGCGCATCGCGCGGCGCTTCCGGCTGATCTGCTTCGACGAGTTCCATGTCGCCGACGTCACCGACGCGATGATCCTGTACCGCCTGCTGGATGCGCTGTTCAAGAACCGCGTGTCCATCGTGACGACGTCCAACTTCCATCCCGACGGCCTTTATCCCAACGGCCTGCATCGCGACCGCATCCTGCCGGCGATCGAGTTGCTCAAAGCCAACCTGGAAGTCATCAACGTCGACAACGGCACCGACTACCGGCAGCGCTCGCTGGAGCATGTCGAGCTCTATCACACGCCGCTGAACGCGGACACCGAAGGCGCGCTGACGGCCGCCTTCGAGTCGCTGGCCGAGGCGCGCGACGAGGATCCCGTGCTGCACATCGAGCACCGCGAGATCCGCTCCCGGCGTCGCGCCGGCGGCGTGGTGTGGTTCGACTTCGGCGAGCTCTGCGGCGGCCCCCGCTCGCAGAACGACTACCTGGAGCTGGCGACGCAGTTCCACACGCTGATCCTGTCCAACGTGCCGGCCATGCCGCCGCGGCTGGCCAGCGAGGCGCGCCGCTTCACGCTGCTGGTGGACGTCCTGTACGACCGCCGCGTGAAGCTGATCATCTCGGCGGCGGTGCCGGCCGAGCAGCTCTACACCGAAGGCCCGCTCGCGCACGAGTTCCCGCGCACCGTGTCGCGGCTGCAGGAGATGCAGTCCAAGGAGTACCTCGAACTCGAGCGGCGCGAGGTCGACACGCGCCTGACCTGAGCGCGCGTCCGCGGGCTGCCGTCGCCTCGCCGACCGGGGATGTAGGGAAGTCACGGGCGGCGGCTTCGCCGGCGGGGGCGCCAGCGGATGCGATGATCGCGCCCATGACTTTCCGCTTCGTTCTCGCCGCCGCGTCCAGGGCGCCGATCGCGCTGAATGCGCTGATTGCGCTGATTGCGCCGATCTCGCTGATCTCGCTGATCTCGTTGTGTGCCGTGTCCCCGGTCGCTGTGGCCGCGGACATGACCCGTGCCGAGATCGATGCCGCGCGCGCCCGGATCGAGCAGGCCTACCAGTCCCGGGTGAAGGAGTGCAACCAGCGCTTCGTCGTGACCGGCTGCCTGGAAGAGGCGCGGGACGAACGCATCCGCCAGCTGCGGCCGCTGGACCGGGTCGAGCACCAGGTCAATGCGGAGGAGCGTCAGCGCCGCAGCGCCGCGGCCCGTGAGCGGGTCCAGGAGAAGGAACGCGAGGCGGCCCAGGACGAGGCGCGCCGCAAGACCGAATCGGTGCGGGAAGCGGTGCAGCCGGCCTCGGCGCCGGCGGTCCCGGGCGCGCGCACGCCGCGCGCGAATCCCGAGCTGCATCAGCGCCGCGAGGCCCAGCAGGCGGCGGAAGCCAAGGCCGACGCCGCCAAGCGCCGAGAGGCCGCCGCCGAGCGCCGCCAGAAGGCGCAGGAGCGTCAGCGCAAGGCCGGCGAGCTCCAGGTCCGGCAGGCGGAGAAGGCGGCATCCGCCGCCTCCGCGCCGGCGGGCAAGAACAGCAAGCCGCCGGCGGCGCATCTGCCGACGCCGTCGGCCTCGGATATCCGCGCGCTGCCCAAGCGCTGAACGCGCCGGGGCGGGGGCAAGGCGGGAGAGGCACGAGCGCCGCGGAGCGGCGCCGAGCGGGCGTTACTCGAGCGGATCCAGCCGCACGATGGCCAGCGACAGGTTGTCGCCGGTGCCCTTGGCGCGCTGGCGCGCCTTGTTGACCAGCAGTTCGGCGCCGTCGCGCGGCGGCAGGCTGTGCATCACCGTGCCCAGCTCGGCCGGGCTGAAGTAGTGCCACAGGCCATCGCTGCAGGCCATCAGGCTGTCGCCGTGCTCCAGGCGCTCGATGAAGGACTCGACAGGCGTCGGTTCCTGCACCGTGCCCAGGCAGGCAGTCAGCAGGTTCGACTGCGGATGCACCAGCGCCTCGTCCTCGGTGATCTGGCCCTCGTCCACCAGGCGCTGGACGTAGGACTGGTCCAGCGAGCGCGTGACCATGTTGGGGCCGCGGAAGTGGTAGAGGCGGGAATCGCCGGTGTGGATCCAGAAGCAGCGGCGGTCGGCCGTCAGCAGGTAGGCGGCCAGGGTGCTGTGTGGCTCCTCCTCGGCCGAGATCGCCGTCAGGCGGATCATCAGGTGGGATTCGGAGACGATCTGGCGCAGCAGTTCGGCCTCGTCCTCCTCGCCGGGGACGAAGCGCTCGAACAGCTGCTGGGCGGTCAGGATGACCTGGTCCGCGGCCTTGCGGCCGCCGCTCTTGCCGCCCATGCCGTCGGCGACGATGCCGAGCACGCAGCCGCTCTGGCGGGGATGGGCGATGACCTGGACCTGATCCTGCTGGTACAGACGATCGCCGCGATGGATGCCGGTGGCGGCGCTGAGGCGAAAGCCTGGGGTAGTGCGACTCATCCCAAAACTATAATCGTGCGGCTCGGCGTTCCGGCCGGGTGGTTCCCCGTTTATGGATGAACAACTTCACTCTCCAGCCCGACGTCTGATCGAACTGCGCATCGCGCATGCCGAGCTGGATGGCCGCATCGACGCGTTGATCGGCGCCTCCACGCTGCGCGTGATCGACATCGGCGGCGCAGGCGCCGGCATCGCCGTGCCGCCGGTCGACGAGCTCACGCTGCGCCGGCTGAAGAAGCAGCGCCTGGCCCTGCGCGACGAGATCGCGCGGCTCGAGCGGGCCAGTGATCCCGATGAGCCGGCCTGACCCTCACGAACCCGACACCGACGACTCGACCGACGCCCTGATGGCCGATGCCCCCTGGGGCGCCGCCGAGGCGTCGCCGGCGCTGGCGGCCTCGCGCGCCCGCGCGGCGGCCGAGGAACTGCGGCCGGGCGAGCTCGAGCAATCGGTGGTTGCGGCCTTCGACACCGGCGGTCCGCTGTCGCGCCACGACCCGGCCTATGCGCCGCGCGAGCCGCAGCAGCGCATGGCGCTGGCCGTCGCGCAGGCGATCGCCGGGCGCGACACGCTGGTCGTCGAGGCGGGGACCGGCGTCGGCAAGACCTTCGCGTACCTGGTGCCGGCGCTGCTCAGCGGCGGCCGCACCTTGATCAGCACCGCGACCAAGAGCCTGCAGGACCAGCTCTTCATGCGCGACCTGCCGCGGCTGCTCGACACCTTCGCCTTGCCGCTGCGCGCCGCGTTGCTGAAGGGGCGAGGGAGTTACCTCTGCTTGCACCGACTGCAGCAGGCGCGCCACAGCGCGGAGCTGCCGGATCGACGGGCGGTCGCGCAGCTCGCGCGCATCGAGCGCTGGGCGTTGAGCACCCACACCGGCGATTTCGCCGAGATCGACGGCCTGGACGAGCGCTCGCCGGTGATCCCGATCGTCAGCTCGACGCGCGACAACTGCCTGGGCACCGATTGCCCGTCCTACCGCGAATGCCACGTCGTGAAGGCGCGGCGCGAGGCGATGGAGGCGGATCTTGTCGTCGTCAACCATCACCTGTTCTTCGCCGACCTGGTCCTACGCGACAGCGGCGTCGCGGAGTTGCTGCCCAGCGTCGAGGTCGCGATCTTCGACGAGGCGCATCAGCTGCCCGAGGCGGGCCTGAACTTCCTGGGCCGGATGCTGGGCAGCGCGCAGCTGTTCGACTTCGGACGCGACCTGCTGGCGCAGGGGCTCGCGCATGCGCGGGGACTGCAGGAATGGCAGGCGATCGCTGGCGGCGTCGAACGCGCCGCGCGCGCACTGAGGCTGGCCTGCGCCGGCGGACGCGAGCTGCGTGGTGTGCTGAAGCTGCGCTGGAACGAATGCGAGGGCCGGACCGAATTCGATGCGGCGCTGGGCGAGGTGGCGCGGGCGGTCGAGCTCAGCGTCGACGCGCTGGCGACGGTCATGGAGGTCGGGCCGGACCTGGCGCGGCTGCATGAGCGCGCGGTCGAGCTCTACAAGACGGCGCAGCTGTTCGCACGCGCGCCGGATCCTGGCGCGGTGCGCTGGGTGGATGTCGGCACGCACCAGGTGCGCCTGATCGAATCGCCGCTGGACATCCGCGAGGCGATGCAGGAGGCGCTCGCGAGCACGCCCAAGGCGTGGATCTTCACCTCGGCCACCTTGGGCGAGGACGATGCGCTCAGCTGGTTCACCGAGCCAGCGGGTCTCGGCGAGGCGCGCACCTTGCGCGTGGGCAGTCCGTTCGACTACGCGGCGCACGCGCGGCTCTACGTGCCGCGGCATTTCCCGAAGCCGTCCGAGCCCGATCACGGCGAATCGGTCGGCTGGTTGGGAGCGCGGCTGGCAGCGCGGCTGGGTGGGCGCACCTTCATCCTGACGACGACCTTGCGCCAGTTGCAGACGGTGGCCGAGGTCCTGCGCCAGCGTTTCGAGGAGGGTGGACACCGCATCGAGGTGCTGGTCCAGGGCAGCATGCCGAAGCGGCAGTTGCTGCAGCAGTTCATCGACCAGCCGGCGTCGGTGCTGGTGGGCTCGGCGAGCTTCTGGGAGGGCATCGACGTGCCGGGCGACGCCTTGCAGTGCGTGCTGATCGACAAGCTGCCGTTCCCGCCGCCGAACGATCCGCTGGTCGAGGCGCGCGTAGCGCGGCTGGAGTCCGAGGGCCGCAACCCGTTCATGGAGTACTTCGTCGCCGAGGCCGCGATTGCCTTGAAGCAGGGCGCTGGCCGTCTCATCCGAACGGAGTCCGACCGTGGCTTGCTGGTGGTCTGCGACCCGCGGCTGGCCGGATCGCACTACGGCAAGCGCCTGCGCGAGGCGCTACCCCCGATGACGCAGGTCCCCGACGAGGCCGCCGCGCAGGCGTGGCTCGCCGAACTCAAGACTTCTCACGACCGCTGACGGCGTCAGCCCTCAAGAGAGACGTCCGCCAGCAAGCGGAAAAAGAAAAGCCCGCTAGCGAGCGGGCTTCGAGCATTCTTTGCTAGCGCTTGGATCTGGTGGCCAGACGCCCGCCAGACTAGGCGCGAGGGGCCGCCGCATAGCAGCGCTATGCAAGGCCCCGAGCAACGACGTCTGGCGGGTGTCTGGCCACCAGATCACCAGATTTGCCACCAGGCTTTGTCCTTTTGTTTCGCTTTTCCGGTCGTCAGATAGGAGCTATCCGGGAAGCTCGCCACGAGCACGCGGCGGGTGTCGTCGCGCAGCTGGGTCATGCCGAGCTTGTCGTAGCTCTGCATCATCAGGAACAGGGCTTCCTCGAGCGCCGGCGCGTACTGGAACTCCATCAACGCGGCCTGACCGCGATTGGCCGCCGCGAGATAAGCGCCGCGGTTGTAGTAGTAGCGCGCCACATGCACCTCATACGCCGCGAGGCTGTTGGTGATGTAGTCGATGCGGATGCGGGCGTCCTCGGAGTACTTCGACTCGGGGAACTGCTCGACCAGCTGCTTGAATGCCTGCATCGAGTCGCGCGCCGCCTGCTGGTCGCGTTCCGAGATGTCCTGGCGCGCGATGCGGCCGAACAGGCCGAGGTCGTCGTTGAAGTTGACCAGGCCCTTCATGTACAGCGCGTAGTCCAGCGCCGGGCTGGACGGGTTGAGCTTGATGAAACGGTCCAGCACCGTCACGGCCTGCACGCGTTCGCCGCTCTTGTAGTTGGCCCAGGCCAGGTCCAGCTGCGCCTGCTGGCCCAGCGTCGTGCCGGCGGCGCGGCCTTCGATGCGTTCCAGCGTCTTGATCGCCCGGTCGTACGAGCCGGAGAGCATGTCCTCCTTGGCCTCTGCGTACAATTTCTCCAGGTTGGCCTGGGAATTCGGGTCCTCCTTGGGGGCCGACGAACAGGCCGCCAGTCCCAGCACGGCGGCAGTCGCGGCGGTCATCGCGGCGCAGCGCCACGCGGCGCGCCAGGTCCCGGACAGCCCGACAGATTCCGCGGTCCGGCGGCGCAACACCCAAGTCTCGATCATGGTCCACAGGGCGCGCGCGACGGCGGCCCTCATCTGAAATTGGAGCGGCGATTATATGGTTCAGGTCGGCCACGACCCGGCGCCCGAGGGCAGGCTTTACCCGCGCGATGACTCGGGCGAGCCCTCGGGCAGCGAGGGCCTCGACGACGCTCAGGACGTCGGCCTCGACGCGCCCGAACGCCGCGAGGCCGAGGCCGGTCGCGACCAGCTCGCGCTGCGCCTGGACAAGTGGCTGGTGCAGCTGGCGCCGGAGTTCTCGCGCAGCCACCTGCAGGGCCTGATCGAGCGCGGCTGCGTCACGCTGGACGGGCAGCTCGTCACCCAGGCGTCGCGCAAGCCCAGGCTGGGCCAGCGCCTGGCCGTCGACCTGGTGCCCACCGAGGAGGCGCTCGCCTTCCGCGCCGAGCCGCTGGACCTGGACATCGTCTTCGAGGATGAGCACCTGCTCGCGGTGAACAAGCCCGCCGGCCTGGTCGTCCATCCGGCGGCGGGCAACTGGTCCGGGACGCTGATGAATGGCCTGCTGGCGCATCACGCCAAGGCCGCGATGCTGCCGCGCGCGGGCATCGTGCACCGCCTGGACAAGGACACCTCCGGGCTGATGGTCGTCGGCAAGACGCTGCCGGCGGTGACCGCGCTGGTGCGGATGATCGCGGCGCGCGAGGTCCATCGCGAATACCTCGCCCTGGTCCACGGCCGCACGCCGGACGAATGGATCGTCGAGGCGCCGATCGGGCGCGATCCCCAGTCGCGCATCCGCATGGCGGTGGTCGGCGGCGGCAAGCCGGCGCGCACCGACTTCTTCAAGCTGGCCGAGGGGCAGTGGCAGGACGCCCGCGGCCTGGAACGGACCGTCTCCGCGCTGCATTGCGTGCTGCACTCCGGCCGCACGCACCAGATCCGCGTGCACGCCTCGCATCGCGGCCATCCGCTGGTGTCCGACGCGCTGTACGGCGGCGCCGAGGCGCTGGGCGTGTCGCGGCAGGCGCTGCATGCGGCGCGGCTCGGTTTCGAGCATCCGGTCACCGGCGCGCCGATGCGCTTCGAGGCCCCGTTGCCGCCGGAGCTGGCGTCGGGCTGGCGCGTCGCGGGTTTGCCCGATCCGACGTTCTGAGAGGAGTCCGCGCGCCCGCGCTACAATGCCGACCAATTCTTGCGCGAGAACGTGCGCAAGACGGCGGCGGGGCGGCAGTCGACCCCGTCCGCAGCGCAGGCCGCGGACCGACGCGGCGTCCGTCCCACCGGCCGGGACCGTCCACTGAACGGCGGCCGATGGAGCGAAGAGCTCCCAAGCAAGCAGATCGAACCCGTCCAGCGCGGCCCGTTGCCGCCGCTGGCGCCCAAGATGGCGAAACACACCGATTTGACCGGTCCCGAGGCCGGCGTCATGAGCTGAGCCCATGGACACGCAGGAGGCCAAACGGGTCCTGGAGACGGCGCTGCTGTGCGCGCAGGCGCCGCTGACGCTGCGCGAGATGCGTTCGCTGTTCGTGGACGAGCTCAATGCGGACAGCGTGCGGTCGCTGCTCGACGAGTTGCTGCGCGAGTGGGAAGGGCGGGGCGTCGAGCTGGTCGCGCTGTCCTCCGGCTGGCGCTTCCAGAGCCGGCCCGAGATGCGCGAGCATCTGGACCGGCTGAATCCGGAGAAGCCGCCGAAGTATTCGCGGGCGGTGCTGGAGACGCTGGCGATCATCGCCTACCGTCAACCGGTGACCCGCGGCGACATCGAGGACATCCGCGGCGTGATGGTGGCGGCGCCGATCATCAAGCAGCTCGAGGACCGCAACTGGATCGAGGTCATCGGGCATCGCGAGGCGCCGGGCCGTCCGGCGCTGTTCGCGACGACGAAGCAGTTCCTCGACGACCTGGGGCTGCACTCGCTGGAGCAACTGCCGGCGCTGATCCAGGGCGGCGACCCGACGCCGATCGCCGGGGCGCTGCAGGGCTCGCTGCTCGAGGAGCCGCCCGGCGACGCGGTCGTTGAAGTCGAGCCGGACGGCGCCACCCCGGTGGCCCTGATGGCGGCGGAATCGGCTGGCGTTGAATCGACGGCCGAGGAGTCGATGGCCGACGAATCGACGGCCGACGAATCGAAAGTCGCTGAATCGACGGCCGACGAATCGAAAGTCGCTGAATCGACGGCGACCGAATCGACGATCGCCGTGGAGGCTGCGGCCGAAGCCGACGATCAGGCATCCGAAGTGCCGGAAGCGGCGGCGCAGGCCGCCATCGAAGACGAATCCAAGCCGGCCGCCTCGCGCGAGCCGGGTGAAGAACCACCGGCCGGGGCGGTCAACCCCGAGCCCACTTGAACGCCCCGGGAAGGGGCCGTGTCCACCGCTGACAAGGTGCAAGCCGACACATGAATTCCAACGAAATCGACGATTCCAAGCCCGACACGCTGACCGCCGCCGCGGACACGCCGTCCGAGGCGCCCGCGAAGCCCAAGCGCACCCGCAAGGCGGCCGCGGCCCCGACGGAGGCTGCCGAGCCCGGCGCCGCGCCCGTGGCCGAGGAGACCCCGAAGCCGCGTGCGCGCCGAAAGACGGCCGCGGCCGTCGACGCGCCGGCTGAGACGGCCCCCGCGGTTGCTGCGGCAGAGACCGCCGAAGCGCCCGCCGCTGACGCCGAGGCGCCCAAGCCCAAGCGCCGCACGACGAAAAAGGCCGCTGAGGCGGCCGAGGCCGCTCCCGCCGCCGGCGCCGAGGCGTCCGCCGCTGTGATGGCCGAGCCGATCCGTCACCTGCCGGTCGCGACCGTCGAGGTGTCGCCGGCACCGGTGTCGCCGGTCGCGGAAGCGGTCGGTGAGCTGGTGTCGCCCGAGACGCGCGGCGCCGGCCCCGTGGGCGGTGACGCCGCCGATGGCGACGCGGGTGGCGATCGTGAAGGGCGTGGCCGCAACCGCCGCCGTCGTGGTCGCGATCGTGATCGCGAGCCCCGCGAGGGTCAGCAGGCGCAGGCCCAGGAGTCCGGCCAGCGCCCCGCGCGCGCGCCGCAAGGCGAGGGCGCTGAAGGTGCCGCCGATCCGGTCGACGACGCCCAGCTGCAGGCCGAGGCCCAGGCGCGCTTCGACGCGCTGGTGTCCGGTGCCTTCGACGCGGATGTCGAAGGCGACGGCGACGTGGCGGAGACGGGCGCGGCGGAAGTCGAGGCCTCCGCCGACGAGGGCGAGACCGGCACCGACGGCCAGCCCGGCAAGCGCGTGCTCGCGCCCGATGCCGATGCGCCCAAGCTGCAGAAGGTACTGGCGCAGGCAGGCGTCGGCTCCCGGCGCGACATCGAGGACATGATCGCCAAGGGCCAGATCACGGTGAATGGCGAGGTCGCCCATGTCGGCCAGCGCATCTCCTACGGCGACCGCGTCGCGGTGGCCGGCAAGCCGATCAAGGTCCGCATCGCCCCCGTGGCGCCGCGCATCCTGGCGTACCACAAGCCGGTCGGCGAGGTCGTCACCTTCAACGACCCCGAGGGCCGTCCCACCGTCTTCCGCAACCTGCCGCGCCTGCCGCAGGGCAAGTGGCAGTCGGTCGGCCGCCTGGACCTGAACACCGAAGGCCTGCTGCTGTTCACCAACTCCGGCGAACTGGCCAACCAGCTGATGCACCCGCGCTTCGGCGTCGAGCGCGAGTACGCGGTGCGCGTGCTGGGCTCGCTGAGCAAGGATCAGAAGGACAAGCTGCTGACCGGCGTCGACGTCGACGGTCAGCAGGCCAGCTTCAAGAGCATCGAGGACGGCGGCGGCGAAGGCGTGAACCGCTGGTATCGCGTCGTCATCACCGAAGGCCGCAACCGCGAGGTCCGCAAGCTGTTCGAGAGCGTCGGCCTGGCCGTCAGCCGCCTGATCCGCATCCGCTACGGCACCGTCGTGCTGCCGCGCGGCCTGCGCCGCGGCGTCTACATCGAACTGGGCGACGCCGATGTCCGCGTCATCCGCCAGCTGGCCGGCAACGAGCCGCGCCCGCCGCGCAACAACGACCGCGCCGAGCGTCGCGACAAGCGCCGCAGCGGCAACAGCGGCGGTCCGCGCCCGAGCCGTCCGGAGCCCTCGCGCCAGGAGCAGCGCGGCGAACAGCGCGCCCACCAGCCGCAGCGCCCGCAGCAACAGCAGCAGGAGCGCGAACGCGATCGCCGGCCCCGCAACGAGGACGATGACGACTTCATCCCGAAGCACATCAATCCGCTGGAGCAGACCTTCGACCGTCGCTTCGCCACCGGCAGCAAGCGCATCCCGCAAGGCTTCGGCAAGGGCGGCAGCGATGCGGGCGACCATGGCCGCGGCGGCAACCAGCGCGGCCCGGGCGGCGAGCGCATTCCGGATCCGATGAAGACCTCGATGGGCTACATCGGCGCCGACGCCTTCATCAACCGGGGCGGCAATCGCGGTGGCCGCCGCGGTGGTGGCGGCGGGGGTGGTGGGGGTGGCGGCGGCGGCGGCGGCGGCCGCGGTCGCCGCTGAGCGGGTCAGCCTGCTCGTCGCCCCCGGCGACCCCGTCCGATGACGGGTTGTCACCTGGGGGCTTGACTTCAAGCATTACAATGCCGGGTTTTGCCAAGCCCAAGATTTTCAAGGAAAAGACATGGCCATCGAACGCACCCTCTCCATCATCAAGCCCGATGCCGTGGCCAAGAACGTCATCGGCCAGATCTACTCCCGCTTTGAAGGCGCCGGCCTGAAGATCATCGCCTCGAAGCAGAAGCAGCTGTCGCGCGCCGAAGCCGAAGCGTTCTACGCCGTGCACAAGGCCCGCCCGTTCTTCAACGACCTGGTGAACTTCATGATCTCCGGCCCGGTCCAGATCCAGGTGCTGGAAGGCGAAGGCGCCATCCTGAAGAATCGCGACCTGATGGGCGCCACCGACCCGAAGAAGGCCGAGAAGGGCACCATCCGCGCCGACTTCGCCGACAGCATCGACGCCAACGCGGTGCACGGCTCCGACGCCCCCGAAACCGCCGCCGTGGAAGTCGCCTTCTTCTTCTCCGGCCTGGAAATCAACGCCCGCTGAATCGGGCCAAGCCTCTGACCTCCGGGCCACGAGGCCCTTGAGAAAGAGGAACGCATGATGGACGCGGTCAACCTGCTCGGATTCGATCTGCAAGGCCTGGCCGCGTACTGCGAGCAGCTGGGGGAGAAGCGCTTTCGCGCGACCCAGCTGTTCCGCTGGATCCATCAGAAGGGCGCATCGGACTTCGCCCAGATGTCCGACCTGGCCAAGTCGCTGCGCGACAAGCTGGCCGGGCGCGCCCACATCACCGCGCTGCCGGTGATCTCCGAACACGTCTCTGCCGACGGCACCATCAAGTGGTTGTTCGACGTCGGCCAGGGCAACGCCGTCGAGGCGGTCTACATCCCCGAGGACGACCGGGCCACGCTGTGCATCTCCAGCCAGGCCGGCTGCGCCGTGGGCTGCCGCTTCTGCTCGACCGGTCACCAGGGCTTCAGCCGCAACCTGGAGACCTGGGAAATCATCGCCCAGCTCTGGCATGCCGAGCACACGCTGCGCCAGCGCCTGGGCAAGGACGAACGCATCATCTCCAACGTCGTGATGATGGGCATGGGCGAGCCGCTGCAGAACTACGCCGCGCTGGTCCCGGCGCTTCGGATGATGCTCGACGACCATGGCTACGGCCTGTCGCGCCGCCGGGTGACGGTGTCGACCTCGGGCGTGGTGCCGATGATCGACCGCCTGCGCGAGGACGCGCCGGTGGCGCTGGCCGTCTCGCTGCACGCGCCCAACGACCCGCTGCGCGACCAGCTGGTGCCGCTCAACCGCAAGTACCCGATCGCGGAACTGCTGGCGAGCTGCAATGCCTATCTGGACAAGGCGCCCCGCGACTTCATCACGTTCGAGTACTGCATGCTCCACGAGGTGAACGACGCGCCGGAGCAGGCCCGCGAGCTGATCGCGCTGCTCAAGGGCAAGGTGCCTTGCAAGCTGAACCTGATCCCGTTCAATCCCTTCCCCGCGTCGGGCCTGAAGCGCAGCTCGAACGAGCGCGTCAAGGCCTTCGCCGACCTGCTCATCCAGGCCGGCATCGTGACCACCGTCCGCAAGACGCGCGGCGACGACATCGATGCCGCCTGCGGCCAGTTGGCCGGCGAAGTGCAGGACCGGACCCGTGTCCATCTGCGCATGGTGCGCGCGCCCGTGGTGGTACAGCGGGACGCGGCATCGGCCGGCACGGCGGCCCCGGCGCCGGCGGCGACTTCTTCCCCCGTCACTCCCGTCACTCCCACAGGCCCACGTCCATGACCGTTCCGTCGCCCGGCTCCGTCTTTCCGCGTCGTTCCGCCCGGACCCTGTCCGTCGTGTTGCTGATCGCCGCGGCCCTGGCCGGGTGCGCGACGACCTCGCCGCAGCAGCAGCAGCAACCGCGGACCGAGAGCGACAAGACGGACAACGACCGCCGGGCCCAGGTGCGGCTGGAGCTGGCCAGCGGCTACTTCGCCCGCGGCCAGTACGAGACCGCGCTGGACGAGGTCAAGCTGGCGATGGCCGCCAAGCCCGACCTGCCCGAGGCGATCAGCCTGCGCAGCCTGATCTACGCCGCGATGGGCGAGTACGCGATGGCCGAGGACGGCTTCAAGCAGTTGCTGGCCCGCGACCGCAACAACGGCGACACGCTGCACAACTACGGCTGGTTCCTGTGCCAGCGCCAGCGTTATGCCGAGGCCTACCAGCAGTTCGAGGCCGCCGTGGCGCTGCCGGCCTATCGCACGCCCGCGCGCACGCTGCTGGCCTGGGGCGCCTGCGAGGCCCGCGAGGGCCGGCTGGTGCCGGCCCAGGCTCACCTGTCCAAGGCCTTCGAGGCCGAGCCCGGCAATCCGACCATCGCGCTGAACCTGGGCGAGGTGCTGTACCGCCAGGGCGAATACGAACGGGCGCGCTTCTACGCCCGCCGCGTCAACAGCAATGTGGAACAGGCGAACGCGGCCAGCCTCTGGCTGGAGCTGCGCATCGAGCGCCGCCTGGGCAACGCGGCCAACATGGACGACCTCGGTCAGCAACTGCGGCGCAAGTATCCGCAGGCGGCCGAGACGCAGGCATTGAACAACGGTCGATTCGATGAATGAGGGACATCGCATGACTCCGACGGCCGCCGACGAGGCGACGCCCGCAGCCGCAAGCGCTGCGCCATCCACCTTCGGCCCCAGTTCCGCGGGCGCCGCGCTGCGGCGCGCGCGCGAGGCGCGCGGCCTGCACATCGCCGCCCTGGCCGCGACGCTGAAGGTGCCGCAATCCAAGCTGGAGGCCCTCGAGGCCGACCGCTACCACGAGCTGCCCGACGCGACCTTCGCCCGGGCGCTGGCGCGCTCGATGTGCCGCGTGCTGAAGATCGAGGCGGCGCCGGTGCTGGCGATGCTGCCCAGCAGCGGCGCCGAGGCCTCGCTGGACCGCGTCACGCCGGGCCTGAACCAGCCGTTCCGCGAGCGCTCGGTGAGCCAGGAGCCGATGCTCTCGGCCGAGCTGCTGAAGCGCCCGGCGGTGCTCGGCGTGGGCGTGCTGCTGGTCGCCGCGGTGGCCGTGTACGCGATCCCGTCGAGCTGGATCGAGCAGGTGACGGCGCGGTTCCGATCGGCGCCCGACGCCTCGACCACCACCGCGACCCCCGGCCCGGGCAGCGCCGTCGGCACCGCCCCGGTCGCGACCGACAGCCCCCCGACCAACATCGAAGCCCCGGTGGTGAGCGCCTCCGAGGCCGCGCCGCAGTCCACCGCCAGCGTGCCGACGCTGCCGCCGCAGACCTCCGGCGCCGCGACGCCGATCACGGCGCCGGCCGCCACGCCGTCCCCCGCGCCGGCGACGACGCAGGCCGCCGCCACGACGCCGCCGGCCGCCTCCACCGCCGCTTCAGCCGCCGCAGGGGCCGGCCAGCCGATCCAGGCCGGCACGCCCGCGCCCGGCACCTCCCCGCTGAAGGTCCGCGCCAGCGCCGAGTCCTGGGTTGAGGTCGTCGACGCCAAGGGCCAGGTGCTGCTGTCCCGGCTGCTGCGTCCTGGCGATCTGGTCGACGTCCACGGCGTCGCGCCGCTGAGATTGCGCGTGGGCAACGTGTCCGGCACGGAACTGGTGTTCCGCGGCCAGCCGGTGGACCTCGCTGCCCGGGCGCGCGACAACGTCGCCCGGCTTGAACTGAACTGAACCCGGACCGACGGGCGCCCCGCCAGCCGTACCCCTTTCGCATGAGCGCCGCATGATGGACAAGCCAGACACTCCCGATTCCGCCGCCGCCGACCTGTCGGACCTGATCGCCGCCGCCGCGCCCGCCGCGCGCCGCTCGCGCCAGGCCCAGGTGCGCTGGGGCAGCCGCATCGTCACCATCGGGGGCGACGCGCCGGTGCGCGTCCAGTCGATGACCAACACCGACACGGTCGACGTCATCGAGACCGCCATCCAGGTCAAGGAACTGGCGCAGGCGGGCTCGGAGCTGGTCCGCATCACCGTCAACACGCCCGAGGCCGCCGACGCCGTGCCGCACATCCGCGAGCAGCTCGACCGCATGGGCATCGACGTGCCGCTGGTGGGCGACTTCCACTACAACGGCCACCGCCTGCTGAGCGAGCATCCGGCGATGGCGCAGGCGCTGTCCAAGTACCGGATCAATCCCGGCAACGTCGGCAAGGGCGACAAGAAGGACCGCCAGTTCGCGCAGATGATCGAGGCGGCCATGCAGTACGACAAGGTCGTGCGCATCGGCGTCAACTGGGGCAGCCTGGACCAGGAACTGCTCGCCCAGATGATGGACGACAACGCCAGGCGCGCGCAGCCCTGGGACGGCAAGCAGGTCATGTACCAGGCGCTGATCCAGTCGGCGCTGTCGTCGGCGTCCTATGCCCGCGAGCTGGGCATGAATCCGGACAACATCATCATCAGCTGCAAGGTCAGCGGCGTGCAGGATCTGATCTCGGTCTACCGTGCGCTGAGCAAGCGCTGCGACTACGCGCTGCACCTGGGCCTGACCGAGGCCGGCATGGGCACCAAGGGCACGGTGGCCTCGGCCGCGGCGCTGTCGGTGCTGCTGCAGGAAGGCATCGGCGACACCATCCGCGTCTCGCTGACGCCGCAGCCCGGCGAGTCGCGCACGCAGGAAGTGGTCGTCGCGCTGGAGATCCTGCAGTCGCTGGGCCTGCGCGCGTTCAACCCGAGCGTCACCGCCTGCCCCGGCTGCGGCCGCACCACCAGCACCACCTTCCAGGAGCTGGCCAAGCAGATCGACGATTTCCTGCGCGCGCAGATGCCGGTCTGGCGCGAGAAGTACCCCGGTGTCGAGAACATGAAGGTGGCCGTGATGGGCTGCATCGTCAACGGCCCGGGCGAGAGCAAGCATGCCGACATCGGCATCAGCCTGCCGGGCAACGGCGAGGCGCCGGCGGCGCCCGTCTTCATCGACGGCGAGAAGGCGCTGACCCTGCGCGGCGACAACATCGCCGGCGAGTTCCACGCCCTGGTCGAGACCTACATCGAAAAGCGCTACGGCGCGAGCACCACCACCGCATGAGCAAGAACATCCAGGCCGTGAAGGGGATGAACGACATCCTCCCGGCCAGCGTCGACCGCAAGGACAAGCTGCCGAGCAGCCAGCTGTGGAGCTGGTTCGAGACCACGCTGCGCGGCGTGCTGCAGCGCTACGGCTACCAGTACATGCTGACCCCGATCGTCGAGCCGACCGCGCTGTTCGTGCGCGGCCTGGGCGAGGTGACCGACATCGTCGAGAAGGAGATGTACTCCTTCACCGACAGCATGAACGGCGACCAGCTGACGCTGCGCCCCGAGGCCACCGCCGGCATCGTGCGCGCGATGGTCGAGCACAACGCGCTGTACAACGGCCCGCTGCGCCTGTGGACGCTGGGCCCGATGTTCCGCCACGAGCGCCCGCAGAAGGGCCGCTACCGCCAGTTCAACCAGCTGGACGTCGAGGCGCTGGGCTTCGCCGGCCCGGACGTGGACGCCGAGATCATCCTGATGGTCCGCCGCCTGTGGCAGGAGCTGGGCCTGGTGGTCGGCCAGCATGTGCGCCTGGAGCTGAACTCGCTGGGCCAGCCAGAGGAGCGCGCCGCGCACCGCGCCGCGCTGATCGCCTACCTGGAAGGCCATGCCGACAAGCTCGACGAGGACGGCAAGCGCCGCCTGCACAGCAATCCGCTGCGCATCCTCGACACCAAGAATCCGGCGATGCAGGACGTGGTCGAGGCTGCGCCCAAGCTGATGGACTTCCTGGGCGAGGCCAGCCTGGCCCACTTCAACGCGGTGCGCGCGATCCTCGACGCGGCCGGCCTGGAGTACCGCATCAACACGCGCCTGGTGCGCGGCATGGACTACTACAACCTGACCGTGTTCGAGTGGGTCACCGACCAGCTCGGCTCGCAGGGCACGGTCTGCGGCGGCGGTCGCTACGACGGGCTGTTCGAGCAGCTCGGCGGCAAGCCCACGCCCGCGGTCGGCTTCGGCCTGGGCATCGAGCGGCTGCTGCTGCTGATCGACGAGCTGGGCCTGGCGGTGCCGTCCTCGGCGCCGGACGTCTACGCGATCCTGCCCGACGCGTCGGCGCTGGCCCAGGCCATGCCGGTGCTGGAAGTGCTGCGCGCCGAAGGCGTCGCGGTGCAGATGCATGCGGGCGGCGGCTCGTTCAAGTCGCAGTTCAAGAAGGCCGACGCCTCGGGCGCCCGCTTCGCGCTGGTGTTCGGCGCCGATGAACTCGCCCGGGGCGAGGTCGCGGTCAAGCCCCTGCGCGGCGACGGCGAGCAGGTGACACGTCCGCTTAACACGGCGGCTGCGTGGGCAGCCGATCTGCGCACCGCATAATCGCGGCTTCGCCGGGGTGCCCGAGGAGGGCGCCGCCGGCCGCATTCAGCAACTTTCCCCAGCCGGCCGACGCTCGCGCCGGGCCGGCTTCGACCCTCAACCGACGGACCCACACTCGCACATGGCGGCTCATCTCGATCTCGAAGAACAGGAACAGCTGGAGCAGCTCAAGGCGTTCTGGAAGCGCTGGGGCAATGCGATCACCTGGCTGCTGACGCTGGTGCTGGTGGCCTATGCCGGCTGGACCGGCTGGAACTACTGGCAGCGCAACGAGGCCGCCAAGGCCGGCGCGATGTTCAGCGAGCTGGAACGCGCGGTCCAGGCCGGCGACCTGGGCAAGGGCGCGGCCGTCTTCGGCACGCTGAAGCAGGACTTCGCCTCCACCGGCTACACGGCGCAGGCCGCGCTGATGACCGCCAAGCTGCAGCTGGACAAGGAGAAGGCCGACGACGCGCGCGCCACGCTGACCTGGGCGGTGGCCAATGCCAAGGGCGAGGCCTACCGCGACCTGGCCCGCCTGAGACTGGCGGCGCTGCAGATGGACGCCAAGCAGTACGACGAAGCCGCCAAGACGCTGGACGGCGTCAAGAGCGCCGACTTCGCGCCGCTGGCCGCCGATCGCCGCGGCGACCTGGCGCTGCTGCAGAACAAGCCCGATGTCGCCAAGACCGAGTTCAAGAAGGCGTATGACGGCATGGACAAGCAGCTGGACTACCGCCGCCTGCTGGAAGTGAAGCTGGCCAGCCTGGGTGTGGCGGTGGGTGGCGATGCCGCCGCCGCGGGAGCCGCGCAATGACGGCCCGCGTCACCCTGGGCGCGCTGAGCCGGGCGCTGCTGCTGGGCGGCGTCGCGATGACGCTGGGCGCCTGCTCGCTGTTCAGCAGCTCGAACGCGCCCAAGCCGGCGCCGCTGGAGAACATCACCCCGTCGCTGCAGGCCCGCGTGGCCTGGGAAGCGCGGGTGGACAGCGTCAAGTTCCCGCTGACCATCACCGCGGTGAACGACCGCTTCGTCGTGGGCGGGTCGGACGGCGTGATCAGCGCGATCTCCGCCACCGACGGCACCACGCTGTGGCGCGCCGACATCGGCAAGGGTCTGAGCGCCGGCGTCGGCAGCGATGGCCGCTTCGCCGCGGCGGTGACCCGCGACAACGAGCTGGTCGTCACCGAGGGCGACAGGATCCTGTGGCGCAAGACGCTGACGACGCCGGTCATCACCGCGCCGTTCGTTGCCGGCGAGCGCGTGTTCGTGCTGACGCTGGACCGCGCGGTGCTGGCCTTCGACGCGGTCGACGGCCGTCGCCTGTGGGAGCTGCGCCGTCCGGGCGAGCCGCTGACGCTGCAGCAGGCCGGCGTGATCGGTGCCTACCAGAACACGCTGCTGGTGGGGCAGGGCTCCCGCCTGGCGGGTGTCGACCCGACCCGCGGCCTGTTGATGTGGGAAGCGACCATCGCCAACCCGCGCGGCACCAACGAGGTCGAGCGCCTGGCCGACCTGGTCGGCCCGATGGCCCGCGACAACGAGGTGTTCTGCGCCCGCGCGTTCCAGTCGGCCGTCGCCTGCGTCAACGGCGAGCGCGGCAACACGATCTGGACCCGCAACAACGCCGGCCTGCGCGGCGTGGGGGCCGACGCGACGATCGTCGTCGGCGGCGACGCCTCGGACCGGCTGACCGCCTGGGGCACGCGCAGCGGCGACGTCGTCTGGACCGCCGACCAATTCCAGAACCGCAAGCTCAGCGCACCGCTGGTGACCGACAAGTCGGTCATCGTCGGCGACAGCGAGGGCTATGTGCACTTCCTGTCCAAGGACAAGGGCCAGACCGTGCAGCGCCTGCAGACCGACAGCTCCGGCATCGCCGCGGCGCCGGTGCAGCTCGGCGGCACGGTGCTGGTCGCCACCCGCAGCGGACGCCTGTTCGCGCTGCGCCAAGACTGATATGAAACCTGTGATCGCCCTGGTGGGCCGCCCCAACGTGGGCAAGTCCACGCTGTTCAACCGGATGACGAAGAGCCGCGACGCCATCGTCGCGGACTTCGCCGGTCTCACGCGCGATCGCCATTACGGCGACGGGCGCCTGGGCGATCGCGAGTTCATCGTCATCGACACCGGCGGCTTCGAGCCCGACAGCTCCACCGGCATCGTCAAGGAGATGGCCAAGCAGACCCGCCAGGCCGTGGCCGAGGCGGATGCCGTCATCTTCGTGCTGGACGTGCGCACCGGCCTGGCCGGCCAGGACCAGGACATCGGCCGCTACCTGCGCCAGTGCAACAAGCGCGTCTTCGTCGCGGTCAACAAGGCCGAGGGCATGAGCGACAGCCCGCTGCTGGCCGAGTTCCATGAACTGGGCATGGGCGAGCCGCATCCGGTCTCGGCCGCGCACGGGCAGGGCATCCGCTCGCTGCTGGAAGCCGTGCTGGACAGCTTCGAGGCGCCCGCCGAGGACGAGGCCTTCGAAGGCGAGGGTGCGGAAGAGGACGAGTCCAAGGCCATCCGCCTGGCGGTCGCCGGCCGGCCCAACGTCGGCAAGAGCACGCTGATCAACACCTGGCTGGGCGAGGAACGCCTGGTCGCGTTCGACATGCCGGGCACGACGCGCGACGCCATCAGCGTCGACTTCGAGCGCAACGGCCAGAAGTTCAAGCTGATCGACACCGCCGGCCTGCGCCGCAAGGGCAAGGTGTTCGAGGCGATCGAGAAGTTCTCGGTCGTCAAGACGCTGCAGGCGATCGCCGACGCCAACGTGGTGCTGCTGCTGATCGACGCGACGCAGGGCGTCACCGACCAGGATGCCCACATCGCCGGCTACGTGCTGGACAGCGGCCGCGCGGTGGTGGTGGCGATCAACAAATGGGACGCGATCGACAGCTACCAGCGCGAAACCATCGAACGCCAGATCCTGACGCGGCTTGGATTCCTGCGCTTCGCCCCCATCCTGAAGATTTCCGCGCTCAAGCGGCAGGGCCTGGGCCCGCTGTGGAAGGCGCTGGCGGATGCCTATTCGTCGGCCTATCGCAAGATGACGACGCCGGTGCTGACCCGTCTCATCCAGGAGGCGGTGCAGCACCAGCAGCCGCAGCGGGCGGGGATCTCGCGTCCGAAGCTGCGCTACGCGCACCAGGGCGGGATGAATCCCCCGATCGTCGTCATTCACGGGAATGCGCTGGACGGCGTCAGCGACGTCTACAAGCGCTACCTGGAAGGGCGCATCCGCGACCACTACAAGCTGGTGGGCACGCCGCTGCGGATCGAGCTGCGGTCCTCGAAGAACCCGTTCGCCGAAACCTGAGTTCGCGGCCGTCCGGGGAAACCCGGTGCTGTGATAAGGTCCGGGCTTCCAACACCACTCTCACAACACGGAGCATATCGTGAGCAACAAAGGACAACTCTTGCAAGACCCCTTCCTGAACCTGCTGCGCAAGGAGCATGTTCCTGTGAGCATCTACCTTGTGAACGGCATCAAGCTGCAAGGCCACATCGAGTCCTTTGACCAGTACGTGGTGCTGCTGCGCAATACGGTGACGCAGATGGTCTACAAGCACGCCATCTCCACGGTGGTCCCCGGCCGCGCCGTGAACTTCCACGCCGGCGAGAGCAACGACGCCAGCTGACGCTGATTGACCAAACAAGACCCCACCCATTCGACGCCGCCCCCCGAGGCGGCGCGCGCCATTCTGGTGGGGGTCGATCTGGGCCGCGACGTGGCCTTCGACCCCACCCTCGACGAACTCGCGCTGCTGGCCGAGTCGGCCGGTGACACGCCGGTCGCCCGGATCGTCGCCAAGCGCAAGGCGCCCGACGCGGCGCTGTTCGTCGGGTCCGGCAAGGCCGACGAGATCAAGCTGATGGTGGACGCGCTGGGCGCGCACACCGTGCTGTTCGACCAGGCCATCTCCCCCGCCCAACAACGCAACCTGGAACGCCACCTCGGCGTGCCCGTGGCCGACCGCACCGCGCTGATCCTGGAGATCTTCGCCGCGCGCGCCCAGAGCTTCGAGGGCAAGCTGCAGGTCGAGCTGGCGCGGCTCCAGTACCTCGCCACGCGCCTGGTGCGCCGCTGGAGCCACCTGGAGCGCCAGAGCGGCGGCATTGGCATGCGCGGCGGCCCCGGCGAGCGCCAGATCGAACTGGACCGCCGGATGATCGACGACCGCATCAAGTCGATCAAGGAACGCCTCAAGAAGGTCGAGCGCCAGCGCTCCACGCAGCGCCGCGCCCGCGCCCGCAACGGAGTGTTCCGCGTCTCGCTGGTGGGCTACACCAATGCCGGCAAGAGCACGCTGTTCAATGCCCTGACCAAGGCCAGGACCTACGCGGCCAACCAGCTCTTCGCCACGCTGGACACGACGACGCGCTCGCTCTACCTCGAGGAGGCGGGCACCAGCGTCTCGTTGTCCGACACCGTCGGCTTCATCCGCGACCTGCCGCACAAGCTGGTCGAGGCGTTCAAGGCCACGCTGCAGGAGGCCGCGGATGCCGACCTGCTGCTGCATGTGGTCGACGCCGCCAGCCCGGTGCTGACCGAGCAGATGGAAGAGGTCGAGCGGGTGCTCGCCGAGATCGGCGCGCAGCACATTCCGCAGATCCTCGTCTACAACAAGCTGGACCTGCTCGAGCCCACGCAGCGCCCGCGCCAGCTGCAGGACTGGCTGACGCGCATCGGCGGCGAGCACGGCGGCCAGCGCCTGCCCCGCGTCTTCGTCAGCGCGGCGCAGGGCGAGGGCCTCGATGAACTGCGCGCGATGATCGCCTCGCTGATGCAGGCCGAGCCGGTGCCCGAGTACGCCGGCCTGGCGCTCGAGGAGGCCGATGGGGCCGAAGGGAGCGATGAGCCCGAGGTCTCCGGAAAACCGGCGTCGGCCGACGGAGATGACGGTGACGACGGCGCCTTGAACGATCAAGACCTGACCCAAGCTCGGACAGTCCCGCAGGATGATCCGCAGGGACGCACAGGCTGAGAACGCTGCGCAATGCCCGATACTCGCAACAAGACTTCCTCATCAGGATGCGTATGAATCAAGACGATCGCCTGTCCGCCGCTGGCGGCGGACGTGGCCCGCAGGGTGGAGCCGGTGGCCTGCGCCGCTGGGTGGGGCTCTGGATGAGCAATGGCCGCAACGAAGGCCCGCCCGACCTGGACGAGCTGTGGCGCGACTTCAACCGCAAGCTCTCGCGCCTGTTCGGCGGCCGCGGCGGCAATGACGGCAACGGTCCGGCGGGCAGCGGCGGCGGTGGCCCGCAGCCCGACATGAAGGGCGCCGGCATCGGCGTTGGCCTGGTGGTCGGCGTGGTGGTGCTGGGCTGGCTGGCCAGCGGCGTGTTCATCGTCCAGGAAGGTCAGCAGGGCGTCATCACGTCCTTCGGCAAGTACAGCCGCACCGTCGATGCCGGCATCCAGTACCGCCTGCCGTATCCGTTCCAGGCGCACGAGGTGGTGTCGTTCACGCAGCTGCAGTCCGTCGAGGTCGGCCGCAATTCGGTCGGCCAAGCATCGGGCCTGCGGGATTCGTCGATGCTGACGCAGGACGAGAACATCATCGACATCCGCTTCACCGTGCAGTACCGGCTGAAGGATGCGCGCGACTACCTCTTCGAGAACTTCAACACCGACGAGGCCGTCAACCAGGCGTCCGAGTCCGCGGTGCGCGAGATCGTCGGCCGCAGCAACATGGACTCGGTGCTGTACGAGCAGCGCGACGCGATCGCGATCGACCTGGCCAAGTCCATCCAGGCGCAGCTGGACCGGCTCAAGACCGGCATCCAGATCGTCAACGTCAACGTCAGCAGCGTGCAGCCGCCCGAGCAGGTGCAGGCCGCCTTCGACGATGCCTTCCGGGCCAACGCCGACCGCGAGCGCCTGAAGAACGAAGGCGAGGCCTATGCCAACGACGTGATCCCCCGCGCGCAGGGCCAGGCGGCCCGCCTGCGCGAGGATGCCGAGGCCTACCGCGCCCGCGTCGTCTCGTTCGCCGAGGGTGACGCGCAGCGCTTCAAGTCGGTGCTGGCCGAGTACCAGAAGGCGCCGGCCGTCACCCGCGACCGCCTCTACATCGACACGATGCAGCAGGTCTATTCCCGCGTGACCAAGGTGATGGTGGACGCCAGGAGCGGTTCCAACCTGCTGTACCTCCCGCTGGACAAGCTGATGCAGCAGACGCAGCCCGGCGGCACGGTCACGACCACGGCGCCCACGCCGGTGGTGCCGACCGATCCGGCGACCTCGGGCGCCTCGTCGCTGGGCAGCGATCCGCGCTCGCGCGACAGCATGCGCAGCCGCGACCGCGACGGCCGTTGATCGACAGGGAGCCCACAACAATGAATCGCATCGTCTCCGTCGTCGTCGGCCTGTTGATCCTGTTCATGATCGCCAGCTCGACGCTGTTCGTCGTCGACCAGCGCCAGTTCGCGGTCGTCTATTCGCTAGGCGAGATCAAGGAAGTGATCACCGAGCCCGGCCTGAAGTTCAAGCTGCCGCCGCCGCTGCAGAACGTGGTCTTCCTGGACCGCCGCGTGCAGACGCTGGACGCGGCCGATCCGCGCCCCATCTTCACCGCCGAGAAGAAGAGCCTGGTCATCGACTGGCTGGTGAAGTGGCGCATCGTCGACTCGCGACAGTACATCCGCAACAGCGGCACGCAGCTGCGCAACCTGGAAACCCGCCTGAGCCCGATCGTGCAGGCCGCGCTCAACGAGGAAGTGACCAAGCGCACCGTGCGCGCGGTGCTGGCCACCGAGCGCGAGAAGGTCATGCAGGACGTGCGCAAGCGCCTCGAGGAAGAGGCCAAGCAGTTCGGCATCGAGATCGTCGACGTGCGGGTCAAGCGGGTCGACTTCGCCGCCAACATCACCGAGTCGGTCTACAACCGCATGAAGTCGGAGCGCGCCCGCGTCGCCAACGAACTGCGTTCCACCGGCGCCGCCGAGGGCGAGAAGATCAAGGCCGATGCCGACAAGCAGCGCGAGATCATCACCGCCGAGGCCTACCGCGACGCGCAGAAGATCATGGGCGAGGGCGATGCCAAGGCGTCGGCGCTGTACTCGGAATCCTTCGGTCGCGATCCCCAGTTCGCGCAGTTCTATCGCTCGCTGGATGCGTACCAGCGCTCGTTCAAGGGCAAGGGCGACGTGATGGTGCTGGACCCGTCGAGCCAGTTCTTCAACACGATGCGCACCGGCGGCCCGGGCGCGCCGGCGGCGGCCCCGAAGAAGTGATCCCGGGCGGGCCAGTCGGCCCGCCCGTTCGCCATCGAGCTGACCGGCCACGGCCGGGGAGGGCGGTCTCGTCATGAGCGGCGACAAGTGGCTGGCGGCGCTGGCGCTGCTGCTGATCATGGAAGGGCTGATGCCCTTCCTGAATCCTGGCGCCTGGCGGCAGCTGTTCGCCCGGCTGCTGGCGATGAGTGACGGCCAGCTGAGGTTCCTCGGGCTGGCCAGCCTCGCCTGCGGCGCGCTGCTGCTGTTGCTGCTTTGACGCGCTCCCGAAGCGCCCGAAGCATCCCAAATGGGCAGCCCGTCACGAAGGCTCGGTGAATCGTTGGCGAATCCGCGCCGGGCCCCCGCGTGAGGGGCTCGGAGGTCGAGGTTCGCCGCGACCCCGGTACAATGCCGTTTTTAACCCCCTCCCTGAACGTCCATGGCCTCTGCTTGGCTGCTGCCCGAGCACATTGCTGACGTCCTGCCCTCCCAGGCCCGCCGCATCGAAGAACTGCGCCGCGAGTTGCTGGACATGGCGCGGACCTACGGTTGCGAGCTGGTGATGCCTCCGATGCTGGAGCATCTCGACTCGCTGCTTTCCGGCACCGGTCAGGCGCTGGACCTCAAGACCTTCAAGCTCGTCGACCAGCTCTCCGGTCGCAGCCTGGGCCTGCGCGCCGACACCACGCCGCAGGTCGCGCGCATCGATGCCCACCTCCTGAACCGCGCCGGCGTGACGCGCCTGTGCTACTGCGGTCCGGTGCTGCACACCCGCGCCGAAGGCCTGACTGCGACGCGCGAGCCGCTGCAGTTCGGCGTCGAGATCTACGGCCATGCCGGGCTCGAGGCCGACCTGGAGGCGCAGGAACTGGCCATCGACGCGATGCAGCGCGCCGGCCTGACGCAGCTGGTGCTGGACCTCGGCGACGCGCGCCTGGTGCGTGGCGTGCTGGGCGATCACGCCTTGAGCGAGGACCGCCTGAATGCGCTGGTGGCCGCCATGGCCGCCAAGGACGCGGCCGGCGTGGCGGCGTTCTCCAACGAACTCCCGGACGACGTCGTCACCGCGCTGCAGACGCTGCTGCGCCTGTACGGCGGTGTCGAGGTGCTGGCCGACGCGCGCCGCGCGCTGCCGGCCAATGCGCTGGTGACGGCTGCGCTAGACGACCTGGAGTGGTTGATCCGTCACCTGCGCGCGGCCTATCCCGACGTGCGCATCGGCGTGGACCTCGCCGACCTGCCGGGCTTCGGCTACTACAGCGGCGTGCGTTTCGCGCTGTACGCGGTGGGCGGCACCGATGCCGTCCTGCGCGGCGGCCGCTACGACGAGGTGGGGGCGGTCTTCGGCCGTCGCCGTCCGGCGGTCGGCTTCAGCCTGGACCTGAAGACGCTGGTGGGGCTGATTCCCGCCACCTCGCTGCGGGCCGCGGTGCGTGCCCCCTGGGGCGAGGATCCCGACCTGCGCGCGGCCGTCCGTCGCCTGCGCGAGCAGGGCGAAACCGTGGTCTGCGTGCTGCCGGGCCACGAACAAGAGAACGACGAGTTCGAATGCGACCGCGAGCTGGTTCAGGCCGGCGGTCAATGGGTGCTGCGATCGCTCTGAGCGACGCGATCCGCCCCTCCACCCCCTCAACCTCAATTCATCGGAAGAACGTCATGCAAAGCAGTGAGATCGCGCGCGGCCGCAACGTGGTGGTCGTCGGCACCCAGTGGGGTGACGAAGGCAAGGGCAAGGTCGTCGACTGGCTGACCGATCACGCCCAGGGCGTGGTGCGCTTCCAGGGCGGTCACAACGCCGGCCACACGCTGGTCATCAAGGGCGTGAAGACGGCGCTGCAGCTGATCCCCTCGGGCATCATGCGCGACGGCGTCGCCTGCTACATCGGCAATGGCGTGGTGCTGGATCCGACCCACCTGCTGTCGGAGATCGAGCGCCTGGAGAAGGCCGGCGTCGAGGTGCGTTCGCGCCTGTACATCAGCGAGTCCTGCCCGCTGATCCTGCCCTTCCACGTCGAGGTCGACCGCGCCCGCGAGGCGCTGCGCGAGAGCAGCGGCAGCGGCAAGATCGGCACGACCGGCAAGGGCATCGGCCCCGCCTACGAGGACAAGGTCGCCCGCCGCGCGCTGCGCGTGCAGGACCTGAAGCATCCGGAGCGTTTCGCCAAGAAGCTCAAGGAACTGATCGACCTGCACAACGTCGCGCTGACCGGCTACCTGAACGCGAAGGCGCTGGAGTTCCAGCCGATCTTCGACCATGCGATGGCGCTGGCCGAGCAGGTCAAGCCGATGATGGCCGACGTCGGCTACATGCTGCACAAGGCGCATCTGCGCGGCGACAACATCCTGTTCGAAGGCGCGCAGGGCACGCTGCTGGACATCGACCACGGCACCTATCCGTATGTCACCTCGAGCAACTGCGTCGCCGGCAACGCCGCCGCAGGCGCGGGTGTGGGGCCGCAGATGCTGCATTACATGCTGGGCATCACGAAGGCCTACGCGACCCGCGTCGGCTCGGGCCCGTTCCCGACCGAGCTGGACTGGGAAACGCCCGGCACGGTGGGCCACCACCTGTCGACGGTCGGCCAGGAGCGCGGCACGGTCACCGGCCGTGCGCGCCGCTGCGGCTGGATCGATGCCGCCGCGCTGAAGCGCTCGATCATCATCAACGGCATCAGCGGCCTGTGCCTGACGAAGCTGGACGTGCTCGACGGCCTGGCTGAGATCAACATGTGCGTGGGCTATGAGCTCGACGGCAAGCAGCTCGACATCCTGCCGCTGGACGGCGACGAGATCGCCGCGTGCAAGCCCATTTACGAAGTCTTCCCCGGCTGGACCGAATCGACCTTCGGCATCACCCGCTGGGAGCAACTGCCGGAGAACGCGCGCAACTACCTGAAGCGCGTGGAAGCGGTGATCGGCGCGCCGATCGCCATGGTGTCCACCGGCCCCGACCGCGACCACACCATCCTGCTGCAGCACCCGTTCCAGGGTTGAGCGATCGCTCGAGCCCTGTTGTATTCCGTCTTATCCAGACCTGATCCATTCTTCGCTGAGGAGCCTCCCCCATGCTGACCGACGACGGCAAACATCTGTACGTGTCCTGGGATGAATACCATTTGCTGATCGAACGCCTGGCGCTGAAGGTGCACGCCTCCGGCTGGGAGTTCGACCAGATCCTGTGCCTGGCGCGTGGCGGCATGCGCCCGGGGGATGTGCTGTCGCGGGTGTTCGACAAGCCGCTGGGCATCATGTCGACCAGCTCTTATCGGGCCGAGGCGGGGACGATCCAGGGGCGGTTGGATATCGCCAAGTACATCACCATGCCCAAGGGTGAACTGGCCGGGAGAGTGCTGCTGGTGGACGACCTGGCGGACTCTGGCGTGACGCTGAAGGCGGTCGTGGAGCGGCTGCGGGGCATGCCGGCGATCAGCGAGCTGCGCTCGGCGGTGATCTGGACGAAGAGCGTGTCGGAGTACACGCCGGACTATTACGTCGAAATGCTGGAAACCAGTCCGTGGATCCATCAGCCGTTCGAGGATTACGACGCGCTGCGGCCAGATGCGCTGGCGAAGAAATTCGCGATCTGATGAGGGAAGGGCTGACGGATGTCGGCCCTTTTTGTTTGGCGGTTGCTGCGCGGGCGCCGCGCTCGCTGCCACCGCCGGAGAGGACTCGGTCACGCTTCGCGCGACCCCGGTTTGGACCAACGGTCCAAACCATTCGAGTCCTCCCGTGATGCCCACCGGGCATCACTTCCTGGGCGGAAAAATGAGAAAAGCCGGCTCATGGCCGGCTTTTCAGAATTGGTGCCCAGGAGAGGACTCGAACCTCCACGGAGTTACCCGCTAGTACCTGAAACTAGTGCGTCTACCAATTCCGCCACCTGGGCAAGGTCAAAAGCCAACTTCTCGAAAAACTCAGCTCAAGCGACTTTGCAGTATTCTTGAGCCTTCAGTTTCTTCGAAACGCCAAACGGCTTCTGCGTTTCAGGAAAGACAAGGATTCTATTATCAAAAACTTCAAGAACGCAAGCCCCCAAAGCCATCCGCTGATGGGGGAGATCGAAGGCACGGTGCAAGGTCACCGGGATGGGCACGGATTCCTGATGCCCGACGACGGCCAGCCCGACGTTTACCTCTCCTCGCAGGAAATGCACGCCGTGATGCACGGCGACCGCCTGCGGGTGCGCGTTGTGCGCTTCGACAAGCGCAACCGCCCCGAAGGCCGCGTGCTTGAGATCCTGGAGCGCCGCAAGAAGCCCATCATCGGCCGGCTGCTGCTGGAGTCGGGCATCTGGCTCGTCGCGCCCGAAGACAAGCGTTATGGTCAGGACATCCTGGTCCCGAAGAACGCGATCGCCAACGCCACCGCCGGCCAGATCGTCGCGGTCGAGCTGACCGAACCACCGTCGCTGTACTCGCAGCCGGTCGGCCGGGTGACCGAAGTGCTGGGCGAGATCGACGACCCCGGCATGGAGATCGAGATCGCCGTGCGCAAGTACGAGGTCCCGCACGCCTTCAGCGCCGACACGCTGCAGCAGGCCGCGAAGCTGCCGGACCGCGTCCGCGCGGTCGACATGAAGCACCGCATCGACCTGCGCGACGTGGCGCTGGTGACCATCGACGGCGAGGACGCGCGCGACTTCGACGACGCCGTCTATTGCGAACCCCACAAGCAGGGCAGAGGCAAGACCGCCTTCAAGGGCTGGCGCCTGCTGGTGGCGATCGCCGACGTCAGCCATTACGTCAAGCCCGGCGAGCCGCTGGACCGCGATGCCTATGAGCGCGCGACCTCGGTCTACTTCCCGCGCCGCGTGATCCCCATGCTGCCGGAGAAGCTCTCCAACGGGCTGTGCTCGCTGAACCCGGAGCAGGACCGCCTGTCCATGGTCTGCGACATGCTGGTCACCGAGGCCGGCGAACTGCACGCCTACCAGTTCTATCCCGCGGTCATCAACTCGCATGCGCGCTTCACCTACACCGAGGTGGCGGCGATCCTGGGCAACACCCATGGCCCCGAGGCCCACAAGCGCCAGGCGCTGGTGCCGCACCTGCTGCACCTGCACGAGGTCTACCGCGCGCTGCTGTCGCAGCGGGCCAAGCGCGGCGCGGTGGACTTCGAGACCACCGAGACCCAGATCGTCTGCGACGACAACGGCCGCATCGAGAAGATCGTGCCGCGCACCCGCAACGAGGCGCACCGGCTGATCGAGGAGGCGATGCTCGCCGCCAACGTCTGCGCGGCCGACTTCATCGCCGGCGGCAAGCACGCGTCGCTGTATCGCGTCCACGAGGGCCCGACGCCCGAGAAGCGCGGCACGCTGCAGGCCTACCTGCGCGCGCTGGGCATCGGCATGGGCATCAGCGACGATCCCACGCCGGGCGAATTCCAGGCGATCGCCCAGGCGACCAAGGACCGTCCCGACGCCCAGCAGATCCACACGATGCTGCTGCGCTCGATGCAGCAGGCGATCTACACGCCGTTCAACTCGGGCCACTTCGGGCTCGCGTACCAGGCCTACACGCACTTCACCAGCCCGATCCGGCGTTATCCGGACCTGCTGGTGCACCGCGTGATCAAGGCCCTGCTCGGGACGAAGAAGTACGCCCTGGACGCGCACAAGATGGAAGCGGCCAATCCGCTGCCCAAGCGCCCGGGCAAGGCCGCGCCGAAGATCCCGAACCCGGGCCTGGCGTCGACCGAGCTCGAGCGCTGGGAGGTGGTCGGCGCGCACTGCAGCGCCAACGAGCGCCGCGCCGACGAGGCCTCCCGCGATGTCGAAGCCTGGCTGAAGTGCCGCTACATGCGCGACCACCTGGGCGAGGAGTTCGCCGGCACCGTCAGCGCGGTGACGAGCTTCGGCCTGTTCGTGCAGCTCGACGCGATGTACGTCGAGGGCCTGATCCACATCACCGAGCTCGGTGGCGAGTACTTCCGCTTCGACGAGGTCCGCCAGGAACTGCGGGGCGAGCGCACCGGCATTCGTTATGCCACCGGCGCGCGCGTGCAGGTGCAGGTCAGCCGCGTCGACCTGGACGGCCGCAAGATCGACTTCCGCCTGGTGCGCGAGCAGGACGAGCACCGCCTGCTGCGCGGTGCCCACCGCGACAAGTTCGGCGACAAGCGGGGCGACGGCAAGGGGCCGGCGCGCAAGCAGGACAAGCGCGCCGAGCAGCGCGCCCGGCGTGAAGCCGCGGCCGCGCCCGCCGCGACGGTCGAGCCGATGCCGCTGCCGCCGCCGGACCCGCCCACGGCGGTCGATGCGCTCGAGCGCATCGAGCAGGCCGACCGCGTGCTGAAGGCCGAGCGCCGCAAGTCGGAACGCGCGACCAAGGGCGCGTCGGCGCATCCGGTCAAGGCGGCCAAGCGCACGGCGCGCGGCGCGGCGAAGTCGGTCGCCGCGAAGGGCAGCGGCGCCCCCGCGGCCAAGACGACGCGTCGCAAGCGAGGCGCCTGACGGAAGATCACCCGCTTCGAGCGGGATGACACGAGGCCTGGCATTGCCAGGCCTTCGTCGTTGTGGGCACGCGGCTACGCGGCCGGGGCGTGCAGCGCGGCCATCGCTGCCACGAGGTCCGCGGCGAGCATCGGACCGGCGTGGCCTTCCGCGGCGGCGCCGTGCCAGGCGACCGCGGCCGTGGCGAGATCGTGCGGCGAGACCTCCGGCGACTGCGCCCACATGCCGCCGATCCAGCCGGCCAGCACATCGCCGCTGCCCGCCGTCGCCAGCGCCGACGAGCCGGTGCTGTTGATCGACAAGGGCTGCGCCGCCGAAGCGACGACGCTGCCCGAGCCCTTCAGCACTACCGTCGCGCCGAAGCGCTGAGCGAGCTGCGCAGCGGCCGCGAGCCGGTCGGCCTGCACGTCGGCGGCTGACGTCAGTCCGAGCAGGCGGGCGGCTTCCAGCGGATGGGGCGTCAGGAGGGTCGACCAGCCATGGGCGGCGCGACGGCGCAGCGAGGCCTGCAGCGATTCATCGCCGGCCACGAGGTTGAGCGCGTCGGCATCGAGCACGACGTGGCGTGCGCCATGCAGCACGGTCGAGAGCGCCGGCGCGATCGCCGTCCCGCCGCCGCAGCCGCACACCGCGACGACGTCCCGCCAGGCTTCGGCGGGAGCGCTCCAGCGCGCGAAGTCCCAATGCATCAGCTCCGGCTGGGCCGGCCAGGCCAGGCCGTCGTCATCGGGCAGCGCCGCGTAGACACGCCCGGCGCCGGCCGCGAGCGCGGAGGTGGCTGCGAGCCACGCGGCGCCGCGCATCGTCGGCGCCCCGCCGAGCACGACCACGTCGCCATGCCGCCCCTTGTGGCTCGAGGCCGACCGGCGGAAATCGCGCTGCCAGCGCGCGATGCGCTCACGGCCGAAGAGCGTGGCGGGCGCTTGCGCGACGGCGCCCTCGGCCGGCGCCTCGCCGAGGTCATCGAACCACAGGCGCCCGGCGAGCGCGCGCCCTTCGCCGGTGAACAGCCCGGTCTTGAGCGTCAGGAAGGTCAGCGTGTGGTCGGCCTCGACCGCATGAGCGCCCAGCGGCTGGCCCGTGCGCACGTCGAGCCCGCTCGGCAGGTCCACGGCAAGCACCAGGGCGCCGGCAGCGCGCAAGGCGGCGATGGCCTGGATCGCATCGACGAACGCGCCGTCGGGCGCGCGGTTCGCGCCAAGGCCGAGGAGGGCATCGATGACCAGGTCGGTATCGTCCGGCAGCGTGGCAAGGTCGGTGAGCGTTGCCAGGCCGGTGGCGCGCGCAGCGTCGAGCGCATGGGCCGCATCGGTGCCCGGCGCCGGTTCGGTGCCGACCAGGCGCAGGTCGACGCGCCATCCGCGCGCCGCGAGATGCCGGGCCGCGATGAGACCGTCGCCGCCGTTGTTGCCGGGGCCGGCGATGACGACGGCGTGGCGGCCGAGCGGTCGCAGCGCCAGCGCGAGTCGGGCGACCGCCAGGCCGGCTCGTTCGATCAGCGTGTGGGGCGGGTGGCGCGAGAGCGCGGCCGACTCGATGCGTCGACTCGACGCCGCATCGTGCAAGGGCTGCGCGAGGGAGAGGGGGAGGACGGGCCGCATGGCGCCGACTCTAGCGCTTCGGCCCCCGGAGCGTGGCGAGGCGGGGCGCCGCCAGACGCTTCCGCGTCGATGGTCAGCGCAGCCGGCCGGGCTCCAGCAGCGCGGCGTCGATGCCCGGGTCCTGCTTCGCCAGCCGGGCCGAGATCAATTGCGCCGCGGCGCCGGCCATGGTCCAGCCATGCTCGCCGTGGCCGATGTTGAGCCAGACGCCGGGCAGGCCCGACTCGCCGATCAGCGGCAGCTCGTCGGGCAGCAGCAGCCGCGCGGTCTTCCAGCGCTGTTGTCCGCCGGCCAGCAGCGCGCCGGGGAACCAGTCATGCGCCGCCTGGTGCAACGCGCCCATCGACTGGCCGTCGGGCTGCGACGAGGCGCCGCCGAGCTCATTGGCGCCGCCCACGCGCACGCGCTGCCCCAGCCGGGTGAGGCTGACGCCGAGGCTCATGTCGACCACGGTGGCGCGCGGCCCCAGGTCCGGGTGCGCTTCCAGCTGCCGCAGCGGTGCCGTGATCGTGTGGGTGTGGACCGTCCCCCAGGGCAGCTTCAGGCCCTGCGCCGCGAGCAGCGGCGCCGCGCCCTTGCCCGCGCACACCAGCACCGCGTCCACGCGCACCGGCTCGCCGGCCGCGACGTGCACCGCGGGCGAGCTGCCCGGCTCGACGCGCAGCACGTCGGTGTTGAAGTGCCAGTGCACGCCCAGGCGCTGCGCCTCCACCCGCAGCGCCTGGCTGAACTGGCGCGCGTTGGCGGCTTCGTCCTGCGTCAGCAGGATGCCGCCGTGCAGCGGCGTTTCGGCGTTGAGTCCGGGTTCCTGCGCGCGGCATCCCTCGGCATCGAGTTCGCGGTGCGGCACCTGCCGCTCCTGCAGCCGGGCGAGCAGCGCCGCCGCGGCCTTGTAGTCCTTGGCGCTGCGCCACAGCAGCAGCACGCCGGCCTCGCGCTCGACCTCCATCTGGAGTTCACGTCGCCACACCGCCATCACCGCCTGCCCGCGCAGCGCCAGCGCGTGCAGCGCCTCGGGCATCGCCTGCGCGCCGCGCGCACGACCGGCGCGCCAGTGGGCGAAGCGCCAGCCGATCTGGCCCGGCTTGCCGCGCCAGCGCAGCGGCGCGTTCGCCCGCGCGGCCATCAGGCCCGGCGCGATGAGCCCCGGCGGCGCGAAGCTCGCGCCGGTCGCGACGCTGGTGTCGCGCTCGAAGACCTGGACCTCGTGCCCTTGCAGCGCGAGTTCGTAGGCGCTGGTCACGCCGGCCAGGCCGGCGCCGATGATGGCGATCCGCATCTCAGCGCGCTCCCGCCGCCAGGGCCGCTTCGACGCGCGCGGCCGCGCCGAGCACGGCGGCGTCGCGCGACGCCGGCGCCCACAGCATCAGGCCGACCGGCAGCTCGCCTGGGCGCTCGCACGGGATCGAGATCGCGCAGCCGTCGAGCAGGTTCACGACGGCGGTGTTGCGCAGCAGGCGCGCGTTGGTGGCAAAGAACAGGTCGTCGCTGTGCAGCAAGGGGGCGATCTCCGGGGCTTGCAGGGGAACGGTGGGGCTGAGGAAGACATCGATGCCCTGCATCGAGGTCTTCATGTCGTGGATCCAGCGCTGGCGCGCGTCGAGCAGCGCCTGGTAGGCGTCGGGCGCGATCGACGCGCCGCGGCGGATGCGCAGCGCGACGCGCGGGTCGTAGCGGTCGCCGCGTTCGGCGAGGCGCGCATGGTGCCACGCCCAGGCCTCGGCGGCGGTGATGCCGCCCTGGGTTTGCAGTTCCGCCACACGGGGCAGGGCGGGCAGCGCGCGTTCCTCGATGCGCGCGCCGGCCGATCGCAGCGTCGCCAGGGCGCGCTCGAAGGCGCTCGCGATCGCCGGCTCCAGCTCGTCCTGCATGAAGGTCGGCGTGATCGCGAATCGCCAGGCCGACAGCGGGCGCGCGTCGATCTCTAGCGGAGCGCCGCTCAGCACCGAATCGAGCAGCGCCGCGTCCCTCACCGAGCGCGTGATCGCGCCGGCCGTGTCCAGCGACGGCGAGAGCGGCAGGCAGCCGCCCAGCGGCACCCGCCGCGCCGTGCCCTTGAAGCCCACCAGACCCTGCAGCGCGGCCGGGATGCGCAGCGAGCCGCCGGTGTCCGAGCCGAGCGCGGCCCACGCCGCGCCCGCCGCGACGCTGACCGCGCCGCCGGAGGTCGAGCCGCCGGGGATGCGGTCCAGGCCGTCGAGGGCGTGTGTCACCGGATTGCGGGGCGTGCCGTGGTGCGGATTGATGCCGACGCCGGAGAAGGCGAACTCGCTCAGATGGGTGTGGCCGACCAGCGCCGCGCCGGCGGCGCGCAGCCGGGCCACGGCCGGGGCGTCGCGGGTGGCGGGCGGGGCGTCGTCCATCGCGGCGGAGGCTGCCGTGGTCGGCATGCCGGCGACGTCGAACAGGTCCTTCACCGAGACCGCCAGGCCGCCCAGCGGCGGGCGAGGCTCGCCGCGGGCGGCCGCTGCGTCGCTGGCCTGGGCGGCGGCGAGGGCCTCCGCGTCGAAGCGTCGCAGGAAGATGTGCTCGCAGGCCGGGGCGTCGGCGCGGGCCAGGTTGGTGGCGAGCAGGGCGGCGGCCGACTGGCGGCCCTCGCGCAGGGACGCCAGCGCGTCGGTCAAGTCGATCGGCATGCCAAAACGGGTTATACTCTTCGGGTTTTTGCCGGACGACCCAGCCAAGGGGGCTGGAATCCGGCGGGAACGCGGTGTGCAGGCGGAGGATCCAAGTCCTTGTCGCACGTCGCAAATTCGCGGATCCGGCGAATCAAGGTGTTGCAACGTACAAGCAGACGTCGCAATTCGTGCCGGATTCTAGAACCAACCTTCGGAGTACTTATGTCCGTCACGATGCGTGAGATGCTGGAAGCCGGCGTCCATTTCGGTCACCAAACCCGCTTCTGGAACCCCAAGATGGCCCCGTATATCTACGGCCATCGCAACAAGATCCACATCATCAACCTCGAGAAGACGCTGCCCGCGTTCGAGGAAGCCCTGAAGTTCGTGCGCCAGCTCGCTGCCAAGCGCGGCACGATCCTGATGGTCGGCACCAAGCGCCAGGCCCGTGACATCGTCGCCGCCGAAGCCGAGCGCGCCGGCGTGCCCAGCGTGAACCAGCGTTGGCTGGGCGGCACGCTGACCAACTTCAAGACGGTCAAGACTTCGCTGAAGAAGCTCAAGGACATGCAGAGCCAGATCGACGCCGGCACCCAGCCCGCGATCAAGAAGGAAGCCCTGATGTTCCAGCGCGACATCAGCAAGCTGGAAAAGAACATCGGCGGCATCCAGGACATGGCCGCGCTGCCTGACGCCCTGTTCGTCATCGACGTCGGCTACCACAAGATCGCCGTCGCCGAAGCCAAGAAGCTGGGCATCCCGGTCATCGGCGTCGTCGACACCAACCACTCGCCCGAAGGCATCGACTACGTCATCCCCGGCAACGACGACTCGGCCAAGGCGGTCGCCCTGTACGCCAAGGCCGTCGCCGACGCCGTGCTGGAAGGCCGTGCCAACTCGACGAACGAAGTCGTCCAGGCCGTCGCCGCCGAAGGCGACGAGTTCGTGGAAGTGAACGAAGGCGCCTGATCCAGGCCCGAAGCCCTCAAGGGACATGACAAGGGGGCTGATTCAGCCCCCTTCGTCCAACCAGATTCAGAATTCCGCGGCGCCGGGTCGTTCCGGGCCGCGACACACGGAGATTGAAATGGCAGCAATTACCGCAAGCATGGTCGCCGAGCTGCGCGCCCGCACCGACTCCCCGATGATGGAGTGCAAGAAGGCCCTGACCGAGGCCGACGGCGACATGACCCGCGCGGAAGAGATCCTGCGCGTCAAGCTGGGCAACAAGGCCGGCAAGGCCGCCTCGCGCATCACCGCCGAAGGCGTCGTCGCCGCCGCCGTGAAGGGTGCCGCCGGTGCCGTCATCGAAGTCAACTGCGAAACCGACTTCGTTTCCAAGAACGACGCCTTCCTGGCCTTCGTGAACGCGCTGGCCGGCCTGGTCGCCGAGAACAACCCCGCCGACATCGCCGCCCTGTCCGCCCTGCCGCTGTCGCAGGAAGGCTTCGGCCCGACGGTCGAGGACGTGCGCAAGGGCCTGATCGGCAAGATCGGCGAGAACATGACGATCCGCCGCTTCAAGCGCTACGAAGGCGCCAAGCTGGCGTCCTACCTGCACGGCACCCGCATCGGCGTGATCGTCGAGTTCGAGGGTGACGAAGTCGCCGCCAAGGACGTCGCGATGCACGTCGCCGCGATGAAGCCGGCTGCGCTGTCGTCCGCCGAAGTCCCGGCCGAGCTGGTCGAGAAGGAGCGCAAGATCGCCGCCGAGAAGGCCGCCGAATCCGGCAAGCCGGCCGAGATCGTCGCCAAGATGGTCGAGGGCTCGGTGCAGAAGTTCCTGAAGGAAGTCTCGCTGCTGGACCAGGTCTTCGTGAAGGCCGCCGACGGCAAGCAGACCGTCGCCCAGATGCTCAAGGAGAAGGCCACGACGGTGAAGTCGTTCACCCTGTACGTGGTGGGCGAGGGCATCGAGAAGAAGGTCGACGACTTCGCCGCCGAAGTGGCTGCCCAGGTGGCGGCCGCGAGCAAGCAGCAATAAGCATCGCGACTCAAAAAGGGCGCCTCTGGCGCCCTTTACACTTGTGCGCTTGCGCATGCAGGCGCACGCACGACACTCTCTCTATCGGCTGTATTGACGAGGTAACAATGCCCGCCCACAAACGCATCCTGCTCAAGCTTTCCGGTGAAGCCCTGATGGGCGACGACTCCTACGGCATCAACCGCGCGACCATCGTGCGCATGGTCCAGGAAATCCAGGAAGTGACGAAGCTCGGCGTCGAAGTCGCGGTCGTCATCGGCGGCGGGAACATCTTCCGCGGCGTGGCGGGCGGCTCGGTGGGCATGGACCGCGCGACGGCCGACTACATGGGCATGCTGGCGACGGTGATGAACTCGCTGGCCCTGGCCGACACGATGCGCCAGGAAGGCATGACCGCCCGCGTCATGTCGGCGATCGCGATCGAGCAGGTCGTCGAGCCCTACGTGCGCCCCAAGGCACTGCAGTATCTGGAAGAAGGCAAGGTCGTCGTGTTCGCCGCCGGCACCGGCAACCCCTTCTTCACGACCGACACGGCCGCCGCGCTGCGCGGCGCGGAAGTGGGCGCCGAGATCATGCTCAAGGCGACCAAGGTGGACGGCGTCTACACCGCCGACCCGAAGAAGGACCCGACCGCGACGCGCTACGCCCGCATCACCTTCGACGAGGCCATCAGCAAGAACCTGCAAGTCCTGGACGCGACCGCGTTCGCGCTGTGCCGTGACCAGAAGCTCCCCATCAAGGTGTTCTCGATCTTCAAGCCGGGCGCGCTCAAGCGCGTCGTGATGGGTGAGGATGAAGGCACCCTGGTGCACGTCTGAGGCGGCTCGCGCGTTGGAGTCCGGATCGCCGCTCCACCGGGAGCGGATCCTGCTCCGCCGATCCCGCTCGACCCTTTGATCCGAGGAAAAGAACATGAGCATCGCCGACATCAAGAAGAACGTCGAAGCCAAGATGGCCAAGTCCGTCGAGGCCTACAAGAACGAACTGCAGAAGATCCGCACCGGTCGCGCCCACCCCGGCCTGCTGGACCAGGTGCACGTGGACTACTACGGCTCGATGGTGCCGATCTCGCAGGTGGCCAACGTCACGCTGCTGGACGCCCGCACGGTCAGCGTGCAGCCCTGGGAGAAGGGCATGGGCCAGAAGATCGAGAAGGCCATCCGCGAATCCGACCTGGGCCTGAATCCGTCGTCGCAGGGCGACCTGATCCGCGTGCCGATGCCGCCGCTGTCGGAAGAGCGCCGCCGCGATCTGGTGAAGGTCGCCAAGGGTGCTGCCGAGGATGCCAAGGTCGCCGTGCGCAACCTGCGCCGCGATGCCAACGAGCAGGCCAAGAAGATGGCCAAGGACAAGCTCATCACCGAGGACGACGAGCGTCGCAGCCAGGACGAGGTCCAGAAGCTGACCGACCGCGTCGTCAACGAGATCGACAAGCTGCTCTCGGCCAAGGAAGCCGAGATCATGGCCGTCTGATCGTCGCGTCCTTGTGAGCGCCGACAGCAAGGCGGGTGTGCCCCGTCATGTGGCCATCGTCATGGATGGCAACGGTCGATGGGCGAAGAAGCGCTTCCTGCCGCGCTTCTTCGGCCACAAGCAGGGCGTGGACGCCCTGGTGCGCGTGGTGCAGGCCTGCATCGACCGCGACATCGAGTACCTCACCGTCTTCGCCTTCTCCAGCGAGAACTGGAAGCGGCCCAGCGACGAGGTGTCCGGCCTGATGGGCCTGGTGCTGGCGGCGGTGTCCCGCTACCTGGCGCGCATGGGCGCGATGGGCGTGCGCATCCGCATCGTCGGCGACCGCGAGGCGGTGTCCGACAAGCTGCGGGCCGCCTGGGCCGAGGCCGAGAACTCGACCGCCCACAACAGCAAGCTGACGCTGAACGTCGCGTTCAACTACGGCGGCCGCTGGGACATCGTCCAGGCCTGCCGCAAGGCGATGGAGGCCGGCGTGCAGCCGGCCGAACTGACTGAGGCGAAGCTTTCCGAGTTCATGGCGATGAGCTATGCGCCGGATCCCGACCTGTTCATCCGCACCGGCGGCGAGCTGCGCATCAGCAACTTCATGCTCTGGCAGACCGCCTACACCGAGTTCGTGTTCTCCGATTGCCTGTGGCCGGAGTTTGGCGAAGCGCAACTGGACGAGGCGATCGCCGCGTTCCGGGCGCGCGACCGCCGCTTCGGTGGCGTCAACGTGCCGGGCGTTGCCCAGGAGGCTTGAAATGCTGCTTCAGCGCGTGATCACGGCCCTGGTCCTGCTCGCGATCCTGTTGCCGGCGCTGTTCGCGTCGAACCCGATGTGGTTCGCGCTGCTGACGCTGGTCATGATCGCGGCGGCCGGGTGGGAATGGTCGCGGCTGAACGGCAAGCCCGGCGCTCCGGCGCTCGCGTTCGGCGCCGCGCTGGCGGCGGCCTGCGCGGCGACGTTCTACGTCGTCGGTTTCCAGGTGCCGGCCTGGTGCTGGTGGCTGGCGGGCGGGCTGTGGGTGCTTGGCGGCGTGCGCGCGCTGGCGGTCGGCGTGGCCGGCTGGCCCAGACTGTCGCCGGCGCTGCGGCTGCTCCTCGGGGCGGTGCTGCTGTGGGCGGCCTGGCTGGCGCTGGTCGTCGCGCGCCAGCGCGGCATCAATTTCCTGTTGTCGGCGATGTGCCTGGTCTGGATGGCCGACGTCGCCGCCTACTTCGCCGGCAAGACCTTCGGCCGTCGCAAGCTGGCGCCGGCGATCAGCCCGGGCAAGAGCTGGGAAGGCGCGATCGGCGGCCTCGTCGGCGTCATTGTCCTGGGCGTCGTCTGGGTGCATGTGATCGACCTGCGCCTGCCGGTGGATTCGCCCTCGATGTACACCGTGCTGGTGCAGCGGCTGGGCCTGGTGTCGCTGCTGGCGCTGGTCTTCCTGTCGGCGATGAGCGTCGTCGGCGACCTGTTCGAATCCTTGGTCAAGCGGGCCGCCGGCGCCAAGGACAGCAGCCAGCTGCTGCCCGGTCACGGCGGCGTGCTGGACCGTGTCGACGCGCTGCTGCCGGTCCTGCCGCTGGCACTGGCGCTGACCTCCCTCTGATACCGCGGATTTCCCAGCGATGAGCTCCACCTTCCACCGTCCGCAGCAGGTCTGCGTGCTGGGGTCCACCGGATCGATCGGCACCAGCACGCTGGACGTGATCGCGCGTCACCCCGACCGCTACCGCGTCTTCGCGCTGTCGGCGATGAGTCGCGTCGACGAACTGGCGGCCCAATGCCTGCAGCATCAGCCGCGCTTCGCCGTGCTGCCGGATGCCGCGCTGGCGGCGCAACTGCGCGCGAGACTGCGCGAAGCCGGCTCGCGCACCGAGGTGCTGGACGGCATGGCCGCGCTCAGCGAGATCGCCGCCCACCCCGAGGTGGACGCGGTGATGGCGGCGATCGTCGGCGCGGCCGGACTGCCGCCAGCGATGGCCGCGGCGCGCGCGGGCAAGCGGCTGCTGCTGGCCAACAAGGAAGCCATCGTGCTCGGCGGCGCGCTGTTCATGCAGGCGGTCGAGCAGGGCGGCGCCACGCTGCTGCCGGTGGACTCGGAGCACTCGGCGATCTTCCAGTGCCTGCCCGAGGACCGGTCGACCTGGTCCCAGCGCATCGACCACATCGTGCTCACCGCGTCCGGCGGGCCGTTCCGCCAGCGTGATCCGGCCTCGCTCGCCGATGTCACGCCGGAGCAGGCCTGCGCGCATCCGAACTGGGTGATGGGTCGCAAGATCTCGGTGGACTCGGCCACGATGATGAACAAGGCCCTCGAGGTCATCGAGGCGCGCTGGCTCTTCAACCTCAAGCCCGAGCAGATCAAGGTCCTGATCCACCCGCAGAGCATCGTGCACTCGATGGTGGTCTGCCGCGACCACTCGGTGCTGGCGCAGCTCGGCACGCCCGACATGCGGGTGCCCATCGCCTATGCGCTGGCCTTCCCCGAACGTGTCGAGTCGGGCGCCGGGCTGCTGGACCTGCTCAAGACCCCCAGCCTGGCCTTCGAGGAGGCGGACGCGGTCCGCTTCCCCGGCCTGCACCTGTCGTGGCAGGCGCTGCGCGCGGCCGAGGGCAGCACCGCGGTCCTGAACGCGGCCAACGAGGAGGCGGTGGCCGCCTTCCTGGACCGTCAGCTGCGCTTCGATCACATCTGCCGCATCAACCGCGACGCGCTCGAGGCGGTGATGCCGCAGGCCGGCGAGGTCGACAGCGTCGAAGGCCTGCTGGCGCTCGATGCCCGGGCTCGCCGGCACGCCCGGCAGCGGATCGCGGCGCTTGCCGCCGCGGTCTGACCCTTCCGTCACCGGTCGCCACACCGATCCCGCCTTCGATCCAGGACGCCCGCGATGCTCTCCCAAGTCCTCTATTTCCTCGTCACGCTGGGCATCCTGATCGTGATCCACGAGTGGGGTCACTATCGCGTCGCCCGCGCCTGCGGCGTCAAGGTGCTGCGCTTCTCGGTCGGGTTCGGCCGCGTGCTGCTGCGTCGGCGCAAGTCGCCGGACAGCACCGAGTTCACGCTCAGCGCCATCCCGCTCGGCGGCTATGTCCGCATGCTCGATGAAAGCGACGGCCCGGTGGCGCCCGGCGAGCAGTCGCAGGCCTTCAATCGCAAATCCCTGTGGCAGCGCGCGGCCATCGTCGCCGCGGGCCCGGCCGCCAACCTGATCCTGGCGGTGCTGCTGTTCGCGGCGGTCGGCTGGATCGGGCGCGAGGAGCCCAAGGCGCTGCTCGGTTCGCCGGTGGCCGGAGGCTTGGCCGAGCGCGCCGGCCTGCGCGCCGGTGACTTGGTGCAGGCCTGGTCCTCCGATGGCGAGGACTGGGAGGACGTGCGTTCGATGCCGGACTTCGGCTGGCAGCTGGCGCAGGCGGTGGCCGACAAGCGGCCGCTGCTGCTGAGCGTCAGCGACGCGGCCGGCCATGGCCGCCGCACGGTCCGGCTGGAGACCGACACGTTGGAGAGCCGCGACTTCGACGAGAAGACCATGGGCCGCATCGGCCTGGGCGGTGTGTTCGTCGAGCCGGTGCTGGGGCGCATGGTCCCGGGCGAGCCCGCCGAGGCTGCCGGCCTGCTGCCCGGGGATCGCGTGCTGCGTGTCAATGACGAGCCAGTGCTGGACGTCGCCTGGTTCATCCAGCGCGTGCGCCGCGCGGTGGTCGACAACCAGGCGGAGCCGCTCAGACTGCAGGTCCTTCGCGACGGCCAGCAGCTCGAGCGGGTGGTCACGCCGCGCGTCGAGATCGCCGGCGACCAGCGCGTCGCGCGCATCGGCGCCGGCTTCGACGCCCGGCCGGCGCTGGTCACGGTCCACTACGGTCCCGTCGAATCGGTGAGGCAAGGCCTGACCCGGACCTGGGAACTCAGCGCGCTGACGGTGAAGACGCTGGGCCGCATGTTGGTGGGTGAAGCTTCGGTAAAGAACCTCAGCGGCCCCCTCACGATCGCCAAGGCCGCGGACCAGTCGGCGAGCCTCGGGCTGACGGCGTTCCTGAGTTTCCTCGCGGCGGTCAGCGTGAGCCTCGGGGTGCTGAACCTGCTGCCGCTGCCGATGCTCGATGGCGGACACCTGATGTATTATCTTTTCGAGGGTTTGAGCGGCCGCCCTGTCTCTGAGTGGTGGCACAAGCAGCTGCAACGCGCAGGCATCGCCGTCGTGCTGCTGATGATGAGCCTGGCCCTTTTCAACGATCTGACCCGCACGCTGGGTCTGCACTGAAGCTTCCGCATGTCCCGATTCCTGCCCGACGCCCTGCGCCCCCACGTGATCCAACTGGCGGTGCTGGCCACCGCGCTGCACGCCGGTTCCGCCTGGGCCGCCGAACCGTTCGTACTCAAGGACATCCGCGTCGAAGGCCTGCAGCGTACCGACCCGGGCACGGTCTTCGCGGCGCTGCCCTTCCGCATCGGTGACACCTACAACGACGAGAAGGGCGCCGCCGCGCTGCGTGCGCTGTTCGCGACCGGCCTGTTCAAGGACGTGCGGATCAATCTCGACACCGATGCGGTCGTCATCGTGATCGAGGAACGTCCGATCATTGCCAACGTCAGCTTCGTCGGCCTCAAGGAATTCGACACCGAGGCCCTGACCAAGTCGCTGAAGGACGTGGGCATCGGCGAGGGCAAGCCCTTCGACAAGGCGCTGGCCGACCGCGCCGAGCAGGAACTCAAGCGGCAATACCTGACCCGCTCGCTGTACGGCGCCGAGGTCACGACGACGATCACCCCGATCGAGCGCAACCGCGTCAACGTCAGCTTCTCGGTGACCGAGGGCGAGCCGGCCAAGATCGCCGAGATCCGCATCCTCGGCAACAAGGTCTTCAGCGAGAGCACGCTGACCGGCCTGCTCGAGCAGACCACCTCCGGCTGGCTGACCTGGTACACCAAGACCGACCGCTATTCCCGCGCCAAGCTGAACGCGGACCTGGAGACGATCCGCTCGTACTACCTGAACCGCGGCTACCTGGAGTTCAACGTCGAGTCGACGCAGGTCACGATCTCGCCGGACAAGCAGAGCATCAGCGTCGCGATCACGATCAGCGAAGGCCAGCCCTACACCGTCAACGGCATCAAGCTCGAAGGCGACTTCCTCGGACGCGAGGAGGAGTTCAAGCGCCTGGTGGCGCTCAAGCCGGGCCAGCCCTACAACGGCGAGGCGGTGGCGCAGACGACGCGCAACTTCCAGGACCTGTACGGCACCTTCGGTTATGCCTTCGCCCGCGTCGAGAGCCGGCCCGAGATCGACCGCGCCACCGGCCAGGTCACCGTCACGCTGGTGGGCGAGCCGCAGCGCCGCGTCTACGTGCGCCGCGTGCTGATCTCCGGGAACACGCGCACCCGCGACGAGGTCATCCGCCGCGAGTTCCGCCAGTTCGAATCGTCCTGGTACGACGGCGCGCGCATCAAGGCCTCGCGCGATCGCGTCGAGCGGCTGGGCTACTTCAAGGACGTCACCATCGACACGACCGAGGTGCCGGGCTCGCCCGACCAAGTCGACGTCACCCTGACGGTGACGGAGCGTCCGACCGGCAACATCCAGATCGGCGCCGGCTACTCGAGCGCGAGCAAGCTGTCGCTGTCCGGCTCGATCTCGCAGGAGAACGTGTTCGGCTCCGGCAACTACCTGGGCATCCAGGTCAACACCGCCAGCACCGGTCGCTCGCTGGGCGTGACGACGGTGGACCCGTACTTCACGGTCGACGGCGTGTCGCGCGCGATCGACGTGTTCTACCGCACCGTCAAGCCGATCAACAACCTGGGCGAGGAATACGAGTTCGCCTCGTACGGCGGCTCGGTCAAGTTCGGCGTGCCGTTCTCGGAAGACGACACCGTGTTCTTCGGCATCGGCTACGAGACCACGCGCATCACGACGCGCACCGGCCTGCCCAACAGCTACTGGCTGTTCCGCGAGCAGTTCGGCGCCTCGGCGATGTCCATCCCGCTGACGATCGGCTGGAAGAAGGACAACCGTGACTCGGTGATCACGCCGACCGCCGGTGCGATGAAGCGCGTCAACCTGGAAATGAGCCCGGTCGGCGACTCGCGCTACACGATCGCCAACCTGCAGTACCAGGAGTTCTTCCCGCTGGGCCGCAAGTTCTCGCTGATGATCAACGGCGAATTCGCCTACGGCAAGGGCCTGGGCGGCCGGCCGTATCCGATCTTCAAGAACTTCTACGGCGGTGGCCTGGGCTCGGTGCGGGTGTTCGAGCCCGGCACGCTGGGTCCGGTCGACGTCACCGGTTCCTACACCGGCGGCAACCGCAAGTTCAACCTGAACACCGAGTTCTACGTCCCGGTGCCGGGCTCCGGCAACGACAAGAGCTTCCGCCTGTTCGGCTTCCTCGACGCCGGCAATGTCTGGGGGCAGGACGAGAAGCTGGACTTCCAGGACGTCCGGGCCTCGGCCGGCGTGGGCATCAGCTGGCTGTCGCCGATGGGCCCGCTGCGCCTGAGCTACGGCTCGCCGATCCGCAAGAAGTCCACGGATAGAATCGAGCGATTCCAATTCCAGATCGGGACTGCATTCTGATGAAGAGCAAGCTGTCGCAGATCGTCGCCACCGTCCTGTTGGCGGGTGCGACGACCCTGGGCGCGCAAGCCCAGGAAGTCAAGATCGGCTACGTCAACAGCGAGCGGATCCTGCGCGAGACCAACCTGGCCAAGGCCGCCGAGACCAAGCTGCAGGCCGAGTTCAGCCGCCGCGAAAAGGCCCTGCTGGACCTAGAGACCAAGCTGCGCGGCGCCGCCGAGAAGCTCGACAAGGACAGCCCCGCGCTGAGCGAAGCCGAACGGGGTCGCCGCCAGCGCGAGCTGATCGAGCAGGACCGCGACCTGCAGCGCAAGCGCCGCGAGTTCAACGAGGACGTTGCCCAGCGCAAGAACGAGGAACTCTCCGCGGTGATCGAGAAGGCCAACAAGGTCATCAAGAAGATCTTCGAGGATGACAAGTACGACCTGATCGTTCAGGATGCGATTCATGCCAGCCCCCGCGTGGACATCACGAAGAAGGTGATCGACCAGCTCAACGCTCAGAAGTGACCATGAAACAGCTTGTGGTCTCGGATCTGATCGCCGCCTTGGGCGGCGATCTTGTTGGTGCCTCCGATGTGGCGATCGGCGCGATCGCGCCCCTGGAGGAAGCCGGCGCGGACGCGATCGCCTTCCTCTCGAATCCGAAGTACGAGGCCCAGCTCGCCACTACGGGCGCGGCCTGCGTGATCGTGTCGCCCAAGCTGGCCGAGGCCGCCGCGGCGCGCCGGGGGGATGGCTCGACCGCCTGCTGCATCGTCGCGCCGGATCCCTACCTCTATTTCGCCCGGCTGACCCAGTGGTGGGCCGCGAACATGCGCAAGCCGCGCGCGGCGCCGGCCATCCATCCGACGGCCACCGTCGCGGCGGATGCGACCCTGGGCCGCGACGTCGAGGTCGGCCCGCATGCGGTGATCGAATCCGGCGCGGTGCTGGGCGACGGCGCCCGCATCGGCGCGCACACCATCGTCGAACAGGACGCCCGCGTCGGCGCGCACACGCGCCTGGCGCCCCATGTGGTGTTCGGCCATGACTGCGTGATCGGTGCCCACTCGCTGGTGCACAGCGGCGTGGTGATCGGCGCCGACGGTTTCGGCTTCGCGCCCACCAAGGGCGCCGCCGGCGTCGAGTGGGTGAAGATCGAGCAGCTCGGCGCGGTGTGCATCGGCGACGGCGTCGAGATCGGCGCCAACACCTGCATCGACCGCGGCGCGCTGGGCGACACCGTGATCGCCGACGGCGTGATCATCGACAACCTCGTCCAGATCGCCCACAACGTGAAGATCGGCCGCGGCACGGCCATCGCCGGCGCGGTGGCGATCGCGGGCAGTGCCGAGATCGGCGCGAACTGCATCGTGGCCGGCGCGGCGCGCATCAACGGCCACATCAAGATCACCGACGGCGTGCAGATCGGCCCGACGGCCAACATCAGCAACAGCATCGACAAGGCCGGCGCCTACGCCGGCATGTGGCCCTTCGAGGACGCCGCGTCCTGGCAGAAGAACGCCGCCGCGCTGCGCGGGCTCTATGAGCTGCGCCAGCGCGTGCGAGCCTTGGAAAAGAAGACGACATGAACGAGACCCGCATCGACATCCACGGCATCCTCGAGAAGCTGCCCCATCGCTACCCGATCCTGCTGGTGGACCGCGTCCTGGAGGTGGAGAAGGGCGTGCGCATCCGCGCGATCAAGAACGTCAGCATCAACGAGCCCTTCTTCCTGGGCCACTTCCCGCACCGGCCGGTGATGCCGGGCGTGCTGATCCTGGAAGCGCTGGCGCAGGCCGCGACGCTGCTGGCGGTGGAGAGCTACAACTTCACGCTGGACGAGAACCATGTCGTGTACTTCGCCGGCATCGACAACGCCCGCTTCAAGCGCCCGGTGGAGCCGGGCGACCAGTTGATCCTGGAAGTGACGCTGGACCGCGCCAAGGCCGGCATCTACAAGTTCGGCGCCAAGGCGCTGGTGGGCACCGACATCGTGGCCGAGGCCGGCCTGATGTGCACGATGCGCAAGCTGGACTGCTGATCCGGCGTCCGCCCCGTTTCCGCAGCCTCCTCACGCCCATGGCCCAGATCCATCCCACCGCCATCGTCGATCCGAAGGCGCAGCTCGACGACACTGTCCAGGTCGGTCCCTACGCGGTGATCGGCCCCGAGGTGCGCATCGGCGCGGGCACGCGCATCGGTCCGCACACCGTCGTCGAGGGCAGGACCACGATCGGCCGCGACAACGTCATCTTCCAGTTCGCGTCGATCGGCGCGATGCCGCAGGACATGAGCCATGGCGGCGAGGTGACGGAGCTGGTGATCGGCGATCGCAACACGATCCGCGAGTTCTGCACCTTCAACACCGGCACCTTCAAGGAGCAGGGCGTCACCCGCGTCGGCTCGGACAACTGGATCATGGCCTACGTGCATCTGGCGCATGACGTGATCGTCGGCGACCACTGCGTGCTGGCCAACAACGCCACGCTGGCCGGCCACGTCCATGTCGGCGACTGGGCGACCATCGGCGGCCTGACCGGCGTCCACCAGTTCGTGCATGTCGGCGCGCACGCGATGATCGGCTTCCAGGGGCATGTCGCGCAGGACGTCGCCCCGTACATGACCGTCGACGGCAATCCGCTGACGGTGCGGGCGGTCAACCTCACCGGGCTGCGCCGCCGCGGCTTCAGCAATGACCGGCTGGGCGTGATCCGCCAGGTCCACAAGCTGCTGTTCCGCGACGGCACGACGCTGGAGCAGTCGGTGGCCAACCTGGAGGCGCTCAAGCAAGGCCAGGACGCGGAGTCCATCCGCGACATCCAGGTGATGCTGGACTTCCTGGCCGGCGCCAAGCGCGGCCTCGTCCGCTGATCGGCCCGGACGCCTGACATGACCTCCACGGATCCTCGACTGGGCCTGGTGGCCGGCGAGGCCTCCGGGGACCTGCTCGCGAGCCTGCTGCTGCAGGGCTTGAAGGCGCGCTGGCCGGACCTGACCGCCGCGGGCATCGGCGGGCCGAAGATGCAGGCGCAGGGCTTCGACGCCTGGTGGCCCAGCCACAAGCTGTCGATCTTCGGCTACTGGGACGCGATCAAGAACATCCGCGAGCTGCTGGCGATCCGCCGCCAGCTCGGGGATCGGCTGCTGGCGGAGCGCCCGTCGGTGTTCGTCGGCGTCGACGCGCCGGACTTCAATTTCGGCCTGGAGCAGCGGCTGCGCGAAGCCGGCATCAAGACCGTGCACTTCGTCTGCCCGTCGATCTGGGCCTGGCGCGCGGAGCGCGTCACCACGATCAAGCGCAGCGCGGACCACGTGCTGTGCCTGTTCCCGTTCGAGCCCGAGATCCTGGCCAAGGCCGGCATCCCGGCGACCTACGTCGGCCACCCGCTCGCGGACCAGATCCCGCTCGAGCCGCCCCGCGAGGATGCCCGCGCCGCGCTCGGCCTGGCGGAGGGCGACACGGTCGTCGCGATCCTGCCGGGCAGCCGCCGCAGCGAGTTGACCTACATCGGCCCGCCGCTGCTGCAGGCGGCCCAGCGGATGCTGCAGGCGCGGCCGGCGCTGCGCTTCGTGATCCCGATCGCGCCGGGGTTGCGGCCGATGGTCGAGGCGCTGATGGCCGAGCATGGCCAGGGCCTGCCGATGACGCTGGTGGACGGCCGCGCGCAGGACGCGCTGGCCGCCTGCGACCTGACGCTGGTCGCCAGCGGCACCGCGACGCTGGAGGCGGCACTGCTCAAGCGCCCGATCGTGATCGCCTACAAGCTGCACTGGTTCAATGCCTGGCGGATGAAGGGCAAGGCGCTGTTGCCGTGGGTGGGCTTGCCCAACGTGCTGGCGCGTGAGACGCTGGTGCCGGAATGCCTGCAGGACGAGTGCACCGGCGAGCGCATCGCCCGCGAGGGCCTGGCGTGGCTGGACGACGCGCCCCGGCGCGAGCGGCTGCGCGAGCGCTTCCTCGAGATCCACCAACAGCTGCGCTGCAACACCGCGCGAAGGGCCGGCGATGCGATCGCGAAAATCCTCGGCGCCTGAACGTCCGACGCAGCTCGGCCTCGAGTGGGCCGGCGAGGGCCTGCTGTGCGGCGTCGACGAGGCGGGGCGGGGCCCGCTGGCCGGACCGGTGGTCGCGGCGGCGGTGATCCTCGACGACCAGAGTCCGATCAAGGGCTTGAACGACTCGAAGGTGCTGAGCGAGAAGAAGCGCGAGCAGCTCTTCGACGAGATCCGTGCCAAGGCGCTGTGCTTCTGCATCGCGGAGGCGACGGTTGAGGAGATCGACCGCATCAACATCCTGCAGGCGACGATGCTGGCGATGCGCCGCGCGGTCGAGGGCCTGCGGCTGAAGCCCGGGCGCGTCCAGGTGGACGGCAACCGGCTGCCGGTGCTGCGCATCCCGGCCGAGGCGATCGTCCGGGGCGATGCGCTGGTGCCGGCGATCTCGGCGGCGTCCATCCTGGCCAAGGTGCACCGCGACCGCTTCTGCCTGCAGATGCATGAGCAGCATCCGCAGTACGGCTTCGACAGCCACAAGGGCTACGGCACGCGCGAGCACCTCGAGGCGCTGCGCGTGCATGGCGCGACGGTCTGGCATCGGCAGAGCTTTGCGCCGGTGCGGTCGCTCGACCTGAGCGACATGCGCCTGGCGGTCGACGCCGCGGCGCTGGACTGAGCGCATCCCGCCGCGCGAACGCTCCTCCCGGAGCGCGCGCGGCCCCGTTCGTTGGATCACTTTGAAGAAGGCGCCGCATGAGCTGGCAGTCGATCACCGCCCGAGACAACCCCCACCTGCAGCGCCTGCGCAAGCTGGCGCAGGACGGCGGCGCCTACCGCAAGTTGGGCGGCGTGTGGCTGGAGGGCGATCACCTGGCGCGCGCCGCGGTGCAGCGCGGCGTGCGGCCGGCGCTGGCGCTGATCACCGACGTGGCGGCGGCCGACGAGGCGCTGCGCGCGCTGGCCGACGCGGCGCCGAAGGTGCTGGTCGTCTCGCCGGCGCTGTTCAAGACGGTGTCGGGGCTGGAGTCGCCGGCGCAGATCGGCTTCGAACTGGCGTTGCCGGCGCAGCCGCGCATCGATGCCGGGGCGGATTCCGTCGTGCTGGACCGGCTGCAGGACGCGGGCAACGTCGGCACGATCCTGCGCAGCGCCGCGGCGCTCGGGTTCCGGCAAATGCTCGCGCTGAAGGGCACGGCGGCGCTGTGGTCGCCCAAGGTGCTGCGCGCGGGCATGGGCGCGCATTTCGGGCTGAGCTTGATCGAGGGGCTGGCTGTCGAGGACCTCGACGCGCTGAAGGTGCCGCTGCTGGCGACCAGCTCGCACGCCGATGCGCTGCTGCATCAGGCCGAGCTGCCGAGCCCCTGCGCCTGGGTCATGGGCCACGAAGGGCAGGGCGTCGGCGAGGCGTTGATGCGGCGCTGCGCCCTGCGCGTCGGCATCCCACAGCCCGGCGGCGAGGAGTCGCTGAACGTCGCGAGCGCGGCGTCGATCTGTCTCTACGAATCCGCCAGGCGGCGGCTGGGCTGAAGGTCCGCGTGAGGCGAGGGCCGGAGGGTGGTCAACGCGCCACCGCCAGCGCCGCCACGCCAAGCGCGATGAGCGCCGCCCCGGCGATGCGCCAGCCACGTTCGCCCTCGCCGAGCAATTGCCCGCCGATCAGCGCGGCGAACAGCATCGACAGCTCCCGCGCCGGCGCCACGCGCGACAAGGGCGCCAGCTTCATCGCGTAGAGCACCAGGATGTAGGCCGCCGGTGAGCCGATGGCTACCACCAGCGCATGCTTCCACTGCCGGCGCAGCGCCGGCAGGAATCCCGCCCGATCGCGCAGCACCGCCGGCAGGCTGACCGGCACGCGCAGCAGGTTGCAGAAGTAGTCGTAAAGGATGGGCGACAGCGCCAGGACCTTCACCGCGTAGCCGTCGATCACGCTGTAGGCGGCGATGGTCGCGCCGGTCAGCGCTCCCCACGCGATGCCCAACTTGCGTCTGCGCTGTCGCTCAGGATCGGCGCTCGCCGCGTCCTTGGCGAAGAAGGCAGGCCCCGCCGCCATCAGCAGGATGCCGCCGACCACGCCCGCCAGGCCCAGCGCGCCGCCCAGCCCCAGGTGCTCGCCCAGCAGCAGCACGGCCACGAGCGAGGACAGCAGCGGTCCGCTGCCGCGCGCGACCGGATAGACCACCGTCATGTCCGCCGCGCGATAACCGGCGAGCAGCGCGTTGAAGTAGGCCAGGTGAACGACGGCGCTCGCGGCCGTGGCGGTCCACGCCTGCCAGCCCCAACTGGGCAACTCGTCGAGCCCGACCACGAAGACGGCCGGCAGCCACAGCAGGCTGACGCCAAGCGCCGTCATGCAGGCGAAGTGATGGTTGCCCTGCGCCTTCTTCGCGGCGAAGTTCCACAGCGCGTGGATCAGCGCCGCCGCGACGACCAGGGCCAGCGCGGAAGCCGGCATCCGTCGTCGCCGGGCTCAATACATCAGCCGGTCCGGGCGGATGTCGCGAAGGATCGTCGTCGCGATCTCCTCGATCGACTTGTGCGTCGACGACAGCCAGTTGATGCCGGCCTTCTTCATCATCGTCTCCGCCTCGCGGACCTCGTAATGGCAGTTCATCAGGTCGGCGTACTTGCTGCCCGGGCGGCGCTCGTTGCGCACCTGCGCCAGGCGCTCCGGATCGATCGTCAGGCCGAAACACTTCTTCTTGTGGGGCACCAGCAGCGAAGGCAGATGACCGCGCTCGAAGTCCTCGGGGATCAGCGGGTAGTTGGCCGCCTTGATGCCGTGCTGCATCGCCAGGTACAGCGAGGTGGGCGTCTTGCCGCAGCGGCTCACGCCGACCAGGATCACGTCCGCCGAATCGAGGTTGCGCGCGGACTGGCCATCGTCATGCGCCAGCGAGAAGTTGATCGCCTCGATCCGGTCGTGGTACTCCTGGCTCTTGGCGACGTCGGAGAAACGCCCGACGCGGTGGCTGGACTTGATGCGGAATTCATCCTCCAGCGGCGCGATGAAGGTCCCGAACATGTCCATCACCAGGCCCTTGCACTCCTGGCGCACCACGTTGAGCACCTCGCGGTTCACCAGCGTGGCGAAGACGATGGGCCGCACGCCTTCGCGCTCGCCGGTCTCGTTGATCTCCTGCACCAGCTGGTGTGCCTTCTCGCCGCTGTCGATGAACGGGCGCCGCACATGGCGGGCCTTGACCGAGAACTGCGCCAGGATGGAGTTACCGAAGGTTTCGGCGGTGATGCCGGTGCCATCCGAGACGAAGTAGACGGTGTGCTGGGTCATGTCAGGCCTTTGAAACCGGTCGGGGAGCCTTCGCGGAAGCGGGCACGCCGCGTGCCGAAGCGAGAAGTTTCGCCGGTGGATCTCACCGGCCCGGCCCCGAACGAGGGCTTACATCATAGATCGGCCTCCCACTAGAATCGCCCGCAACTTGCCCCTGCCCACCGCATGAACGCCACGCCGCGACGCCCACAAGAATCGACAAGACCTGTCGTGCGCCGTGCCATGCCCGTCTCCCTCGAAGCCGCCGGCCGCGCCGGCCCGCTCGGGAGCGCGCGGGGAGCCCCGGTTTCTCAACATCACGGAGTTTTCCCATGTCTGATGCACGCTTCGAGGCGACCGCCCTGGTCGTACCCTTCGAGAAACTGAGGATGACCGACGTCGAGTCGGTGGGCGGCAAGAACGCCTCGCTCGGCGAAATGATCTCGCAGCTGGCCCAGTCCGGCGTGCGGGTCCCCGGCGGCTTCGCGACCACCGCGCATGCCTTCCGCGACTTCCTCAAGCACGAGGGCCTGGATGCCCGCATCCAGCGTCGCCTGGCCGACCTGAACACCGACGACGTGCGCGCCCTGGCCGCCGCCGGCGCCGAGATCCGCGGCTGGGTCGAGGCCCAGCCTTTCCCGGCCGACCTGGAAGCGGCCATCCGCGCCGAATTCGAGCGCCTGACCGCTGGCAACCCGGACGCGTCCTTCGCCGTGCGCTCGTCCGCGACCGCCGAGGACCTGCCCGACGCCTCCTTCGCCGGCCAGCAGGAGACCTTCCTGAACGTCGTCGGCATCGAGGACGTGCTGCACAAGATGAAGGAAGTCTTCGCGTCGCTCTACAACGACCGCGCGATCAGCTACCGCGTGCACAAGGGCTTCGCCCACGCGGACGTGGCGCTGTCGGCGGGTGTGCAGCGCATGGTGCGCTCCGACCTGGGCGCCGCCGGCGTCATGTTCACCATCGACACCGAGTCCGGCTTCAAGGACGTCGTCTTCATCACCTCCAGCTACGGCCTGGGCGAGACGGTGGTGCAGGGCGCGGTCAACCCCGACGAGTTCTACGTCCACAAGCCGGCGCTGCAGCGCGGCAAGTTCGCGCTGATCCGGCGCAACCTCGGCTCCAAGCTGATCCAGATGACCTTCTCGACCCCGGAAGAGAAGGCCGCCAGCGGCAAGCTGGTCAAGACGGTGGAGGTCGAGGTCGAGCAGCGCAACCGCTACTCGCTCAATGACGACGACGTCATCGAACTGGCCAGGTACGCGCTGATCATCGAGCAGCACTATGGCCGCCCGATGGACATCGAGTGGGGCAAGGACGGCAACGACGGCAAGCTCTACATCCTGCAGGCGCGCCCGGAGACGGTGAAGAGCCAGGCCGAAGGCCAGGTCGAGCAGCGCTTCAAGCTCAAGGGCCAGGGCACGGTGCTGGCCGAGGGCCGCGCGATCGGCCAGAAGATCGGCACCGGCCCGGTGCGGCTGGTCGACAGCGTGGCGGAGATGGAACGGGTGCAGCCCGGCGACGTGCTGGTCACCGACATGACCGACCCGAACTGGGAACCGGTCATGAAGCGCGCCAGCGCCATCGTCACCAACCGCGGCGGCCGCACCTGCCACGCGGCCATCATCGCGCGCGAGCTGGGCATCCCGGCGGTGGTCGGCTGCGGCGACGCGACCGACAAGCTCAAGGACGGCCAGCTGGTGACCGTGGCCTGCTCCGAGGGCGACACCGGCTTCATCTACGACGGCCTGCTCGAGACCGAGGTCAGCGAGGTGCACCGCGGCGAGATGCCCTACAGCCCGGTGAAGATCATGATGAACGTCGGCAATCCGCAGCTGGCCTTCAACTTCGCGCAGATGCCCAACAGCGGCGTCGGCCTGGCGCGCCTCGAGTTCATCATCAACAACAACATCGGCGTCCACCCGAAGGCGATCCTGGACTATCCGAACATCGACAACGACCTGAAGAAGGCGGTCGAGTCGGTGGCCCGCGGCCATGCGTCGCCGCGCGCCTTCTACGTCGACAAGCTGGCCGAGGGCATCGCGACCATCGCGGCCGCGTTCTGGCCGCAGCCGGTGATCGTGCGTCTGTCCGACTTCAAGAGCAACGAGTACCGCAAGCTGATCGGCGGCTCGCGCTACGAGCCGGACGAAGAGAACCCGATGCTGGGCTTCCGTGGCGCGTCGCGCTACATCTCGGGCGAGTTCCAGGACGCGTTCGCGATGGAATGCGAGGCGCTCAAGCGCGTGCGCAACGACATGGGCCTGACCAACGTCGAGATCATGGTGCCCTTCGTCCGCACCGTCAGGCAGGCCGAGAAGGTCGTGGCGATGCTGGCCGAGCGCGGCCTGAAGCGCGCGGCCGCGGGCGGCCAGGATGGCCTGCGGGTCATCATGATGTGCGAGGTCCCGAGCAACGCCATCCTGGCCGAGCAGTTCCTGGAGCATTTCGACGGCATGTCGATCGGTTCCAACGACCTGACGCAGCTGACGCTGGGCCTGGACCGCGATTCCGGCCTGGAGCTGCTGTCGGGCGACTTCGACGAACGCGACCCGGCGGTCAAGGCAATGATCTCGCGCGCCATCACGGCGTGCCGCGCCACCGGCAAGTACATCGGCATCTGCGGCCAGGGTCCCAGCGATCATCCTGACTTCGCCGAATGGCTGGCTGCCGAGGGCATCGTGTCGCTGTCCCTGAACCCGGACACCGTCGTCGACACCTGGCAGCGCCTCGCCAAGCGCTGACCCCACCGCACCCCACCCACGGCCCGCAAGGGCCGTTTTTCATGGCAGTCCCCACTCCCAATCCGTGGCAGGACGACAGTGATGGGGGACGGCAGGTCGCGGGGTTTTGGCGCTCGCCGCCAAGGCCCCGCGACCTGGCGGCCAGCGCGCCGCCCGACGCAGTGAAGCAAGACCGGGGAAGTTGTGGATGTGTCTCCCCGCCAAGCCGGCGATGATCCCCACCCATGTCCACGCCCCCGTCCGATGCCGCGTTCCGCCGCCGGCTCCACCGCAACTACGGTGCCTACACGATCGGCTTCGTGCTGCTTGTTGGCGCGCTGGGCGTGCTGGAGCGGATGGGCATGCCCAAGCAGTGGCTGGGTTTTTCCTTCCTGCTGCTGACGGTGCTGGTCTACGCCGGCATTGGCGTCTTCAGCCGCACCACTGACCCGGTCGAGTATTACGTTGCCGGCCGGCGCGTCCCGGCGTTTTACAACGGCATGGCCGCGGGCGCCGACTGGATGAGTGCGGCGAGTTTCCTCGGCATGGCGGGCAGCCTGTACCTGGCGGGTTACGGCGGCCTGGCCTTCGTCCTGGGATGGACCGGCGGCTTCTGCCTGGTCGCGCTGCTGCTGGCGCCGTACCTGCGCCGTTTCGGCGGCTTCACCGTGCCGGACTTCCTCGCCGCCCGCTTCGAGAGTCGCGGGCTGCGCGTGATGGGCGCGGCGGCGGCGGTGCTGGTGTCGTTCATCTACCTGGTCGCGCAGATCTACGCGATCGGCCTGATCACCACCCGGCTGACGGGCCTGACCTTCGAGATCGGCCTGTTCGTCGGCCTGGGCGGCGTGCTGGTGTGCTCCTTCCTCGGCGGCATGCGGGCCGTGACCTGGACCCAGGTGGCGCAGTACATCATCATGATCCTGGCCTACGTGGTGCCGGTGATGTGGTTGTCGACGCAGCAGACCGGCTTCCCGCTGCCGCAGTTCACCGCGGGCGGCGAGGTCCGCGAGATCACCGCGCGCGAGCAGCAACTGCTGCACGATCCGAAGGAGCTGCAGGTCAGAGGCCTGCACGAGCAGCGCGCGAAGGACTTCCAGCAGCTGATCGCCGGCCTGCCGCAGTCGCTCGACGCCGAGCGCCAGCGTGTCTCCCAGGTGATCGCCCGGCTGAAGGCCGAGGATGCGCCGCTGGCGCAGATCCAGGCGGCGGAGAAAGTCCGTGCCGCGCTGCCGCGCACCGAGGCGGAAGCCCGAGAGCTGTGGCAGCGCGCCGTGGTCGCCAACCACCAGCGGGCCGAGCCGCTGGCCGGCATGCCGCCGCATGCGAGGCCCTTCGCCGGCGATCCCGACGGCACGCCGGCGGAGCAGGAGGCCTACTCGCTGTCGCGGCGCAACTTCCTGGCGCTGGTGCTGGTGCTGATGGTCGGCACCGCCGGCCTGCCGCACATCCTGACCCGCTACTACACGGTGCCCACGGTGGCGGAGGCCCGCACCTCGGTGGCCTGGACGCTGTTCTTCATCGCGCTGCTCTACCTGTTCGCGCCGGCGCTGGCGGTGATGCTCAAGCACGAGGTGCTGCATCAGCTCGTGGGGACGCCGATCGCCGAGCTGCCGGGCTGGATGAAGCAATGGATGCGGGTCGATCCCGGCCTGCTGAGCATCCAGGACATCAACCAGGACGGGATCCTGCAGCTCGGCGAGCTGAAACTGGGCGGCGACGTCGTCATGCTGATGACGCCCGAGCTGGCCGGGCTGCCGCATGTGCTGGCCGCGATGGTGGCGGCCGGCGCGCTGGCCGCGGCGCTGTCGACAGCGGACGGGCTGCTGCTGACGATCTCCAGTGCGCTGTCCCACGACGTCTACTACCGGGTCATGAATCCGCGCGCATCGATGACGCAGCGGGTGACCATCTCGAAGGCGCTGCTGCTGGCCACCGCGCTGACGGCCGCGGCGGTGGCCGCGCAGAAGCCGGCGGACATTTTGCTGCTGGTGTCGGCGGCGTTCTCCTTGTCGGGTTCGACGCTGGTGCCGGTGCTGGTCGCGGGCATCTTCTGGAAACGGGCCAACAAGCAGGGCGCCGCCGCCGGCATGCTGGTCGGGCTGGGGGTGACGCTGTATTACATGGTCGGCGCGCATGCCGGCCTGCGCCAGGCGCTGGGCCTGGGCGGCGAGCCGCAGCTCTGGTGGGGCATCCAGCCGATGGCCGCGGCGCTGTTCGGCCTGCCGGCGGGCGTGGCGGCGCTGGTGGCGGTCAGTCTGCTGACCCCGCCGCCCTCGTCGACGGCCCGGGCGCTGCAGGGGCGGGTGACGGGTGCCGCGCCCTGAATCCGCCGCGTCCGCAGCCCGGCGCTGGACGGCGACCCCCGGGCTCGACTAGAATCCGCGATTCCCTTGCCGGGCCCAGGAGTTGACGCTGGGGTCCGGCTTTCAGGCCAAGGGCAGGGCATCTTCGGATGCCGGTGCCGGCGGTCGTTGAAACCCATAAGGAGTTCACATGCGTCACTATGAGATCGTTCTGCTGATCCATCCGGATCAAAGCGAACAAGTTCCGGCGATGCTGGAGCGCTACAAGGGCCTGGTCACCAACGGTGGTGGCAAGGTGCATCGCGTGGAAGACTGGGGCCGCCGTCAGCTGGCCTACATGATCCAGAAGCTGGCCAAGGCGCATTACCTGTGCCTGAACATCGAGTGCAGCAAGGAAGTCCTGGCTGAAATCGAAACCGGCTTCCGCTTCAACGACGCCGTGCTGCGTCACCTGACCGTCGTCAAGGACAAGGCCGAGACGAACCCGTCGGTGATGATGAAGGCCGTCGAGCGCGAAGAAGCCCGCAAGGCTCCGCAAGAAGCGTCCGCCTGAGCTGACAGGCGCGACTCCCTGACGTTCTCGTAATCCTGCCCGCCGATCCGCGCACGCATGAACCGACTGGTGCTGCAGGCGCAGATCCTCGAGAAAGCGGCTCTCCGATACACCCCCGCCGGGCTCCCCGCCCTGGACCTGATGCTCAAGCATGAGTCCATGGCCGACGAAGCCGGCGCTCCGCGCAAGATCGCGCTGGAGATCAAGGCGGTGGCCATCGGCGAGATCGTGAAGCGGGTGCAGGCGCTGGACCTGGCGGAGAAGACGGTGTTCACCGGCTTCCTCTCGGCCCAGCGGCAAGGTCGGGGCACGGTGTTTCACATCACCGGCCTGGACGCCTGACAAGGATTGAAGAGAGCGGCACGTCGCGCGATTCGTTTACATCTGGATAGATCAAGAGGTCACTATGCCCCCGCCACGTGGTAAAGGTCGGTTCTCCAAGGACCGCAAGCCCAAGCGCAACCAACAATCGCTGCTGTTCCGGCGCAAGCGTTTCTGCCGCTTCACCGTCGCCGGTGTCGAGCAGATCGACTACAAGGACGTCGACGTCCTGCGCGACTTCATCAGCGAAAACGGCAAGATCGTTCCCGCTCGCCTGACCGGCACGCGCGCGTTCTTCCAGCGTCAGCTGTCGGTGTGCATCAAGCGCGCCCGCTACCTGGCCCTGCTGCCCTACAGCGACCAGCACAAGGTCTAAGGAGTCCACCCCATGCAAGTCATCCTGCTGGAAAAAGTGGCCAACCTGGGCAACCTCGGCGACGTCGTCAAGGTCAAGGACGGCTACGCCCGCAACTTCCTGATCCCGACCCGTCAAGCGCGCCGCGCCACGGAAGCCGCGATCAAGGAATTCGAAGCCAAGCGCGCCGAACTGGAAAAGGTCGCCGCCGAGAAGCTGGCCGCCGCGCAAGCCCTGGGCGAGAAGATCGCCGGCACCACCGTCACCATCTCGCAGAAGGCCGGCGTTGACGGTCGTCTGTTCGGTTCGGTGACCAACGCCGACATCGCCGAAGCGCTGACCAAGGCCGGCACGGCCATCGTCAAGTCGCAGGTGCGCCTGCCCAACGGTCCGCTGAAGACCGTCGGCGAGTTCCCCGTCTCCGTCGCTCCGCACACCGACGTGGTGGCGGAAGTGACCGTGAAGGTCGTCGCCGAAGTCGAGTAATCGCTCGATACATCCGGCGGGCGCTCTGCGCGTCCACCGGACATTCCCCAGCTTTGCAGCGCCGCCAGGGGCTGCAACGATGGAGGAAGGCCCAAAGAAAGCCGACAGCTGCGAAGCCGTCGGCTTTCTGCTTTTTCGAGGCGGCGAAACCCACAGCCGGCCCACACGCTATCAATAGCTCATCCACAGGCTTGTCCACAATGTCCGCGATCTTCACCACGCCCGGGTCCGGTGCCAGCGACAGCGAAATCGCGCGATTGCGCGTGCCGCCGAACTCGGTGGAGGCCGAGCAGAGCGTGCTCGGCGGCCTGCTGATCGACAACACCGCCTGGGACAAGGCGGCGGACACGCTCAGCGACACCGACTTCTACCGCTACGAGCACAAGCAGATCTACGCCGCGATCGGCAAGCTGGTGAATGCCGGCAAGCCGGCGGACGTGGTGACCGTGTTCGAGGAGCTGACCTCGGTCGGCAAGGCCGAGGAGTGCGGCGGCCTGGCCTACCTGAATGCGTTGGCGCAGGGCGTGCCCAGTGCCGCCAACCTGCGCCGTTACGCCGAGATCGTTCGCGAGCGGGCGATCCTGCGCAAGCTGGTGGCCACCTCCGACGAGATCGCCACCGCCGCCCTGAATCCCGCCGGCCGCGCGGTCAACGAGATCCTGGACGAGGCCGAAGGCAAGATCTTCCGCATCAACGAGGAAGGCTCGCGCGGCGGCACCGGTTTCCAGAGCATGGACCGGCTGATGGTCGAGCTGATGGACCGCGTCAACGAGCTGGCCGAGCAGGGCGCCGAGGACGTCACCGGCGTGCGCACCGGCTTCTACGACCTGGACCGCATGACGGCCGGCCTGCAGCGCGGCGACCTGATCATCCTGGCGGCGCGGCCGTCGATGGGCAAGACCGCGTTCGCGATCAACATCGGCGAGGCGGTGGCCATCAACGAGGGCCTGCCGGTCATCATCTATTCGATGGAAATGGGCGCGGCGCAGCTGGCGCTGCGGATGGTCGGCTCGATCGGCCGCATCGACCAGAGCAACCTGCGCACCGGCCGCCTGAAGGACGATGAATGGGGCCGCCTGGCCGAGGCGGTCGACAAGCTCGGCAACGCGCCGATCTACATCGACGAAAGCCCCGGCCTCTCGCCCAGCGAAGTGCGCGCCAGAGCGCGGCGCCAGGCGCGGATCTCGGGCCAGATCGGCCTGATCATCATCGACTACCTGCAGCTGATGAGCGGCAACGGCGGCGGTTCTGAGGAGAACCGCGCGACGGTGGTGGGCGAGATCTCGCGGGGCTTGAAGGCGCTGGCCAAGGAGCTGCGCTGCCCGGTGATCGCGCTGTCGCAGCTGAACCGCTCGGTGGAAACGCGGCCGGACAAGCGGCCGATGATGTCCGACCTGCGCGAGTCGGGCGCCATCGAGCAGGACGCGGACATCATCATGTTCATCTACCGCGACGAGTACTACACCAAGGACGAGTGCAAGGAGCCGGGCGTGGCGGAGATCATCATCGCCAAGCAGCGTAACGGCCCGGTGGGCACGGTGAAGCTGGCCTTCGCGCGGCAGAACACCAAGTTCGAGAACCTCGCGCCGGGCTACGTGAGCCCGGGAGGCGACGAGTACTGATCCGGGCAATGACACCCGTAAAGATGTGGTAAGACCAGATGAATATCGTTATTCTCTGGTAAGACCGGATGCGCAGCTCCTTGCCAGCCAGTCTTGGAACCCCCACATCCACTGGAGTCCCTGTGTCTGATCTGAGCAAACGCGCTTTCATTGCCACCCCGCTGCTGGCCGCCGCCGGATTGGGCGTCGCCCGCCAGGCCCAGGCCCAGGGCAGCGAGCGCCCGGCGCCCGCGCCGTACACGCCGCCGCCCCTGGCCCAAGGCCCGTTCACTGCCGCGGTCGATTCCCTGCGCGCGTCGACGGTGCCGACCTGGTTCCGCGACGCCAAGCTCGGCATCTGGTCGCATTGGGGGCCGCAGGCCGTCCCCGGCCAGGGCGACTGGTACGCCCGCTTCATGTACGTGCCCGGCCACCCGCATTACGACCATCACGTCAAGACCTATGGCCATCCGTCGGAGGTCGGCTACAAGGACCTGCTCAAGCTGTGGAAGGCCGAGCGCTTCGAGCCCGACGCGCTGATGGACCGCTACGTGGCCGCCGGGGCCAAGTACTTCGTGTCGATGGGCGTGCACCACGACAACTTCGATCTGTGGAACTCCAAGCACCACCGCTGGAACGCCACCCAGGTCGGTCCCATGCGCGATGTGGTGGGCGACTGGTCCCGCGCCGCGCGCAAGCGCGGACTCCGCTTCGGCGTATCCGAGCATCTGGGCGCCAGCCACAACTGGTGGTGGACCAGCCACCAGTGCGACCAGTTCTGGCCCAAGCTCGGCGTGGCCTACGACGGCGCCAAGCCCGAGAACGCCGACCTCTACCACGAGCCGCACAACACGCCTTACCTCAACCGCGGCGGCGACTGGTACACGACCAATCCGAAGTTCCACGAGATCTGGTACCGCCGCATCATCGACCTGATCGACAGCCACCAGCCCGACCTGCTGTATTCGGACGGCGGCATCCCGTTCGGCGCCGTGGGCCGCGCCGCGATCGCGCACCTGTTCAACACCTCGCTGCGCCGCAACGGCGAGATGCAGGCCGTCTACAACCACAAGGCCCTGGGGTCCGGCGAGTTCATCCGCGAGATCGGCGTGCAGGACGTCGAGCGCGGCGTGCTCGAGGGCATCAACGCGCTGCCCTGGCAGACCGACACCTCCAACGGTGACTGGTTCTTCTCCGAGCACGATCGCTACAAGACGCCGGCGCAGGTGCTGACCATGCTGTGCGACATCGTCAGCAAGAACGGCAACATGCTGCTCAACGTGGTGCAGCGGGCCGACGGCACGCTCCCGCCCGAATCGGACCGGCTGTTGACCGAGATGGCCGCGTGGATGGCGGTCAACGCGCCGGCGATCCACGGCACGCGGCCGTGGAAGGTGCATGGCGAAGGCCCGACCGAAGCCGCCGGCGGCGCCTTCAAGGAAGACACCGCCTACACGGCGCAGGACCTGCGCTTCACCACCCGGGACGGCGCGCTGTACGCCTTGACGCTGGGCGAGCCCAAGGGCCAGGTGAACATCGTGTCGCTGCGCACCGGCAATGCGCAGGAGTCCCGCCCGGTCCGTCGGGTCGAGCTGCTGGGCGCGGGCGCCGTGCGCTTCCGCCAGACCGCCCAGGCCTTGCAGGTCGAAGTGCCGGAGCGTCTGCCCAGCCGGCATGTCAGCGCGCTGCGCATCGCCTTCGCCTGACCGTCCACGGATTCCCCGGCACCGGCACGCACGCGACAACGCGGCGACGGTCCCGGGGTTTGGGTGGCTTGCCGCGCTCAGCGGGCGGGGCCGCCGGCCTCGCCGGTCTTTGCGGTCTCTCCGACCTTCCCGATCTCCCATTCGACGCCGTCGGCGCTGCCCCGGTCGTCGGTGACCTTGAGCACGGCGCGGCCCGCCTCGAGCACCACGCCGGGCCAGCGGGCGATGCGGTCCACCACGTCCACCGTGCCCATCCCCTTGCCATTGACCTCCAGCGTCGCCTGGCGCGCATTGCTGTAGGCCTTGATGTCTACCGGACCCGCGGGCCGTTGGACGAGGCGCTTGCTGGTCAGGTGCAGCACCGGCTGCCTGCTCCACCAGGCGCGCATCAGGTGATAGGCGTCCTTCAGGTGGCGCCGGTCGTAGCTGACCAGTCCCTTGTCATTGCGACCGGTGGTGTCGCCCTCGTGGCGGTTCGCCGCGGCATGGTCGAAGCCCAGCCAGATGAAGCTGCCCCACAGGAAGGGCCGCCGGGCGACCTCGGCCGCATAGGTTTCGTGGAACAGCGCCTGGTACTGCTCGGGATGCCAGCGCCCGCCCGGCTCGGGGCGACGCGGCGGGTCCTCCTGCTGGACGACGCTGGCGCCCGCGCCGAACTCGCCCAGGCCGATGGGCTTGTCCGGCATGCGGGCGTGCAGCTTGTCGGCCCAGGGGCCGATGTCCTTGAACTCGCCGTCGTACCAGCCCCAATAGCGGTTGTAGGACGCCAGGTCAGTCTGCAGCGCCATCGGATGGTCATCCGGCGCGCAGCAGTGGGCATAGGTGGTCAGCCGCGAGGGATCCTCCTGCTTGGCCAGCGCGTGCAGGTCGGCCAGCAGGGCGCGGATGGGCTCGTCGCTGCGGTAGACCTCGTTGCCCACGCCCCAGACGGCGACCGAGGCGTGATGGCGGTTCTGGCGGATCAGCTCCCGCAGCTGGGCCTGGATGTTGTCGCGGAACGCGGCGGTCTCCGCCATCAAGGCATTCAGCGGGATCTCGGTCCACACCACCAGGCCGAGCTGGTCGGCCCGCTCGTAGGTGTAGGCGGGGTGCTGGTAGTGGACCAGGCGCAGGCCGGTGAGGCCCAGGTCCATCAGGAGGCGCAGGTCCTCGTCGATCTCCGCGGGGCCCACCGCCACGCCGCGGCCGGGGCGGCCGGCGTGGAAGTAGTTGACGCCATGCAGCGGGTAGGGCTTGCCGTTGAGCAGGAAACCGCGCTGCGGGTCGACGCCGAACTGGCGCAGGCCCACCGGCAGCTGCACCGTGTCGGCCACGCTGCGGGCGTCCATCAGCTCGGCGCTGAGGCGGTAGAGATACGGGTCGGGGATCCCTTGCCACAGGTGGGGCTGCCGCACGTCGAGCGTCGCCGTCGCCGTGATCGGCGCGCCGGGCGCGAGCCGCAGCGATTGCGACTGCTGCGCCACGGAGCGCCCTGCGGCATCACGCAGCGTCAATCGCAGCTGACGCACGGCCGGCTGGTCGCCGTCGTTGCGCAGCTGCACCTGCAGCTGGAGGCGCGCCCGCTCGGCGTTCAGTTGCTCGATGTCCACGCGCACCCCGGGGCCGCCGTGGTCCAGCAACTCGATGTGGGCCTGCGGGGTCTCGATGAGGCGCACCGGCCGGATCAGTCCGCCGAAGACGGTGAAGTCGCCCGCCAGCGGCGCCACGTGCGGTAGCTTGCCGTTGTCGACGCGCACGGCGACGACGTTGGGCCCCGGCCGCAGCAGCGCCGTGATGTCGAAGCGGAAGCGCGCATAGCCGCCCTCGTGGCGACCCGCGTGGCGGCCGTTGACCCACACGTCGGCGGCGAGCGTCGCGGCGTCGAACTCCAGGAAGCGCCGCGTCGCGCCGCCGGGCGCCACGTCCAGGCTGCGGCGGTACCAGGCGGCGCCGCGGTAGGGGCTGCCGCCGGTCTCGCCATCGGGCACGTTGTAGGTGTGCGGCAGGGCGACGGTGGACCAGGCGGCATCGTCGAAGTCCGGCGCCTCGGCGCCCGCCACGTCGGCGCGCTGGAAGCGCCAGGCGCTCTCCAGCGCGGTGGTCACGCGGGCGGCCTGAGCGTGCAGGGCAAACAGGCTGAGCGCCAAGGCAAGCAGGGAGCGAAGCATCGTCAACGGGCCCGGAAGTTGGGAAGCGCGCCACCTCGAACGCGGCGAGGCAAGTTAATGCGGCGACCGAACTAATGTAGGGACGAGCGCGTGTCGTGGCCATTGGCGAAAACACGCCCGTGGCGGCGTGCTGCGCATCGCGCTACAGCAGCGGCAGCCGCACCTCGACCCGCAGGCCGTGGCCGCCGGCCGCCTCTGCCAACACGATGCGGCCGCCATGGCCCGACACGACCGAGCGCGCGAGCGTTGCGGGACCGGTACAGCACCTGCGTCCCGCGCGTGACCAGGATGGCGGGCTGGCGCTCGGGCGAGGTGTCGTACTCCTCCACGATGGAGGCGTGCAGCAGGTCCAGCGCCTGCCGGCGCCGCTCGGGCGTGCTGTCGGTGTCGTCGGCGATCGCCAGGATGGTCGGGTAGATCTGCTTCGACTGGAGCAGCAGGAAGGCGCGCCCGCCCTGGTGCAGCAGATAGGCGATGCCCAGCACCCACAGCAGCATCAGCAGCGCCAGCTGGGCCACCAGCAGGCGCCGCACCAGGCTGGGCCGGACCACGGCGAGCAGTGCCTCGCGCAGGCCCCGGCCCACGCGGACGAGGACAAGGACGAGGGCGGCCCGCGGCCCCGGCGGCGGGGGCAGGCGGAAGGACGACGCGGTCATCGCGTCTCCTGGTCGATCACGTAGCCCACGCCGCGCACCGTCCGCACCCAGCCGTCGCCGATCTTGCGGCGCAGGTTGGCCATGTGCACGTCCAGCGCGTTGCTCGCGTTGCCCGGGCCGCCGGGCAGCACCTGCTCCTCCAGCGTGCGCCGCGTCACGATGCGGCCGGCCCGCATCATCAGCAGCCGCAGCAGCTCGTATTCGCTGACGGTCAGCTCCACCGGCTGGCCCTCGACGCTGACCCGGCGCGTGGGCATGTGCAGCTGCAGGCCGCGCAGCGACAGCAACTCGCCGTCGAAGCCGTAGCTGCGGCGCGCCAGCGCGCGGATGCGGGACAGCAGCTCGGCCAGCTCGAAGGGCTTGACCAGGTAGTCGTCGGCGCCGGAATCCAGGCCGTTGAGCCGGTCCTGCAGCGCATCGCGCGCGCTCAGGATCAGCACCGGCAGCGACCCGTGCTCGCGCCGCAGCCGCGCGAGCAGCTGCAGCCCGTCGCCGTCGGGCAGGCCCAGGTCCAGCAGCACCAGGTCGCAGGGCTGCTGCGACAGCTGGTGCCAGGCGGCGGCGATCTGGCGGGTCCACACGACGTCCATGCCCTGGTCGGTCAGCGCGATGCGCACGCCATTGCCGAGGTCGAGGTCGTCCTCGATCAGGAGAATCTTCATGGCCGGCATTGGACCAGTCCGCGAAGCCTCCGCGCCGCCGCCGGCGCGGCGCTTCATCGATTCTTCATGTGACCCACAGCCCGGCTTCATGGCGTCGGTCAACGTCACCGGCGTTTGCGGGCGACGACGATGGCGATGGCCAGGATCGAGCCACGCGACCGCGGCCGGATCGAGACGGTGAAGGCTACGGTCTGCGAGCGTCCGCGGCGTCGCCGGCCGGCGCAACCGGGACGGACACGGCCGGCAGGGCCTCGGGCGGCAGGCCAGCCACGGCGCGCGCCCACATGCGCCGGTAGAGCGCTTCCAGGTCGCGCGCGAAGGCGCGTGAATCGATCCACGGCCGGATCGGCGGCTTGGGCCCGGTCGCGAGCGCGCAGGCGCGTTCCACGTAGTCATCGAGCGACTCGCAGACCAGCTCCGGCAGACCGGCCTCGGCGAGCAGGCTCTCCGCCACGCGCGACGCGAAGCCGTCCCCGCGCAGCGTCACGACCGGCACGCCGGCCGCGAGCGCATCGCTGGTCGTCGTGTGGCCGTTGTAGGGCCAGGTGTCGAGCGCCAGGTCCGCGGCGGCCAGGCGGTTCCAGTGCGCGGCCATGTCCACCGGCGGCATGAACACCAGGCGCTCGGGCACGATGCCGTGCCGCGCGGCTTCCTCGCGCAGCCGCGCGTCCGCCTGCTCGCCGCCGCTGAGCTGCCACAGCAGCGCCGAGGGCAGGCGATGCAGCAGCACCATCCAGGCTTCGAAGATCGGCGGCAGGACCTTGTGCACCACGTTCGCCGACAGCAGCACGATCGCGTCCTCGGGCAGGCCCAGCGCGGCGCGCGGCGTCGGCACGATGCGGCGCGTCGCGTCGCCGGGCTGGTAGCAGCGCGGCAGCTGCGCGATGCGCTCGCTGTAGAACGGGGCGTCGGCCAGCGGCGTCACGATCGGGTCGCCGATGACGTAGTCGATGTAGTCCGCGCCGCAGGTGCCTGGGAAACCCAGCCACGCGACCTGCACCGGCGCCGGCCGCGCGGCCAGCGCGGTGAAGCGGCTGCCGGCCGTGTGGCCCTTGAGGTCGACCGCGATGTCCACGCTCTCGGCGCGCATGCGCGCGGCGATGCCGGCCGCGTCGAGCGCGCCGACATCGATGAAGCGGTCGCAGGCGGCGCGCACGCGCTGCTGCAGCGGCGAGCCGTCGTCCGGTCCATGCGAGAACAGCAGCACCTCGAAGTCCGCGCGGTCGCGGCACTCGAGCACCTCCACCATCAGCGCCGCCGTCGCGTGGGCGTGGAAGTCGCCGGACAGGTAGCCGATGCGCAGCCGCGGTTTGTCGACCGCCCGCGCGGGCGGCAGGGACGCGATGCCGCGGCTCAGGAAACGCGTGCTCAGGCGCGCGACCTTGAGCAGGTCGGCCGGCGCGTGGGGCAGGGCGGCCAGCGCGAAGGGCACGCCGAACTCGTCGTCCGCCGCCTCGGGCTTGGCGCGCAGCGCCGCGTGCAGCGCCTGCAGATTGGCGTCGAAGTCGTCCCAGCGCGCGCATTGCTGGTCGCCATGGGCCTGGTAGGCCTGCGCCATGACGCTGTCGGGACGCAGCGCGGCCACGGTGCGGAAGCACTCCGCCGCCTCGGTCTTCATCTGCAGCGTCTGCAGCGCGAAGGCGAGCTGCAGGTAGGCGTCGATGTCGTCGATCTTCAGCGCCAGCGCCTGCATCAGCGGCCCGATCGCCGCCTGCGCCTGGCCGCTGCGCCGCAGCGACTCGCCCAGGTAGCGCTGCAGCGGGTTGGACGCGACGTGGGCATGCGGCGCGAGCAGCGCCGCCGCCTCGGCGTGGCGGCCGCGGCCCATCTCGTGGAGGGCGGCGCGCAGCAGGTCTTCGAGGGCATCCATGGGCGGCGATTATGTCGGCCGCGAAGATGCCGACGGGCACTGGCAATCCGGCTGATTACTGTATAAATTGACAGTATGCCGCAAGACACCAAGATCGCCAGGCCGCCGCTGTACATCCAGGCCGATGCCCTGAAGGGCCGGGGCAGCGGCTGGGCCATGCCGCACCGCTTCGAATCGCGCGAGCGCGAACAGTACGACGACGGCTGGGGCACGCTGGACCAGACGGCGCTGGAGGAGCATGTCGCGCCCAGGACCGAGATCATCGAGGAGCAGGCCCGCAAGATCCTCAGCGGCAACCAGTCGCCGGACATCGGCTTCGACCTCTCGATCAATCCCTACCGCGGCTGCGAGCATGTTATGCGAACGCAGAATGTGTGGAGCAGCAGCCCCTCTTGGGGCGGAGGGCGGAGTTTTTGACCCAAGCGATATAGGAAGGTCTGAAGCGCCCCTCCTTCGCTGAGCTCACCATCTTGCCAGCGCTCGGTCGAAGGAGGGGGCAGCGCCTCCACAGGCTGAGCCGGAGAGGCTCCGTGCTCTTTGCTGCCGCCATGGGCTTGACGCTCAGGTTGCAAGCCTCCCAGCCCTTCGCCGTGCGCGATGAACAGGTCCTTGAAGGTGTCGAGAGTGGGTACCGCGTCGTCGTCGTCCCTTGGGCCACCGCTTGAGCCTGAAGCTCAGCACGTTCACGGAGCCCTAGGTTCGCGGAGAGTCCGACTCGGGAGTGTTGTCGTCGACGATGCTGGCAAACAGTCCTGGAACTTCAGTTGAGAGCATCTCCACATCGGCACTCTTAGTTGGAGGTGTGAAGGTGTACAGCGAGGCGACGCCAGACACCTTCCTCGCCGTCACGCGGTGCCTCGTTCCGTCTGCGATTGGGGTGACCTCAATGACATCGCAGAGCGTGTTGCCCACCAGCGGCGGAAGGTCCACAGGAACACCAAACACTGAGATGCGCTCGCCCTTGGGGAAACGCAAGATGAGACTTATCCGCTGTTTAGGAGTCGGCACGAAGACATCGTCAGCCGACGCCGAGTTCACGACGAACTCAACAAACTCATCATAGGAAGAATCGGGTGCAGCAAGCGTGCCGGATGCGGCATGAGCCGCTCGTTGTAGCGCGTTGTACTCGTCCTTCTTAAACGGGTGACCGTCGATGAAGGGAATTTCCAACTTGAGGTGCTTCGCAACCAACTGAGCGTTGCATGCATAGCTCAAACGAACAGCGTGAGTTCTCAGAAGTGGAGCTTCGGACAGTCGCGTGATGTCCCACGGCCCAGCGGACTTGCCATAGGCGAAGACTTCAAGCTTGCAGTTCCAGTCCGAGAGTAGACGACTCAGCAGTTCGAAGGTCTTCTGCAGGTGCGGCAAGGAGCGAAGGTCCTTCCTATTCCACACAGCCGTGCTGACCTCCAGCGTAACGTCCAGTGACCCCAGCCGTTCCCCTGCAACGTGAACGCGCACCGCAATCACGACAGCTCCGCCATACAGCTCTCCGCGGACCGTTACGGATTGGCGTCCTGCCGTTGCAGCACCTTCAAAGTGAACCTCTTCCGTAGTTGTTCCGTCTGGAGGCTGTAGCTTTAAAGTAAGCATTGCCTGCTCGGTCACAGGGGTCAGCTCAAGCCGGCCAGGTCCGCGGTCTTCGCTCAAGTACTCCAGCAGTGCGGAACCGAAGAAACGAAGGTCGGTGAACTCGATAGAGGCGACTTCCCCATGAGCGCTCACTGCGGCCATGGCCGCTGATATTGCTTCCATGTCCGTACCCGTCAGGCGAAGCTTGACGTCGAAGTTCTCCTTGGCGACGAGTTCCAGCACATGACCTTCGGGACCGAATGAGCTCTTGACGGCGATGCGCTTGTCCTTCCCATTCAAGAATGCCTCTGTCGCCCGATGCACCGACGTGACCGCGTTGTGCGCCTGAGGACTGGGGACGATGCTCAGCATCGTCCTCATGCGTTCTTGCACTACCGTCTCGCTGATGTGAGACTCCACCAAGTGGCGGAGAGCCAGTTGCTCCGCGCCTCGCTTCCAGTCACGTAGGAGTTCTCGCGTGTAGGTGGTCACATCCCCGTCAATTCTCCGAGAGCAGGAATGGCATACCCAGATTCCGTTCTCCAAGGAGCGTCGTTCTGCGGGCGACTGCAAGGGGTCAAACCTCGGACCGCCCTTGGCCGCGGCGCAAATGTGGGCTGCAACGCCGATGCTCACGGACTCGGTCGGGGTTCCAGCGGGACCTACCGTGCCATTTCGGCAGTCTGGGTTAGAGCAGATGTAGCCGGCACGCTCGGCAAGCTTCTGTCGCGCAGCTGCATTGAAGTCATCCCGAGCGGCTCTTCCCATACTTCCATCCCAAGTTCAGTCCGTACGAACCGTGCCCTTCAGAGCATCTAGTGGCAAACCATCGTATCTCGGCAGCGAGGACGGTCCTGACCTCGCTCCTCAGCATCCCGGTAAGTTCGTTGGCCGCGGCCGGCGGCGGCAGCCCTTTGGCGCGGACAGACGGGACTTAGAAGAATGTGGCCGACGGCGCGCCTCACGAATGAGGCATGAACGGTTGTGCCGGTTCGGTAAGACACACTCGTCGCCCAGCTAGCCTATTTCGCACCCTCGCTGACCATGAGCGCCCCTTCGGCATCCCAACGCAGCAGCCAAGTCGACGTCTATATCGGCGCGCCAATCGATGTCGCCTCGGAGGTCGAGGTGTATCGACACCTACTGGTCGCTCTTGCCGGACTCCCCGGGCCGTTCGCGATATTGGCCAACTTCGAAGCTTCTGGTCGGCAGCTCGACTTCGTCGTGTGTACGCCGAAGGGCGTGTTGGTTATCGAGGCCAAGTCCTATCGATGGCCGGTGACTGGCAAGGAGAACGGTCCGTGGACCGTAGCGACGCAAGGCGGGCTCATTCTCGAGATGAGGAACGCGTATCGCCAAGCGTTGGACGCGAAGAACGCCTGGAAGGACGCAGTTGGAGCGACCGCGAGCAAGGCGTCCGGCTATCCCGACGCATGCGTCATGGCCGCGTTCGGCTGGCCCGAGGGCTCATCCGTGCCGACCACAGAAAAAGTGAGCAAAGCGATTCCAGGGCAACTACCCGAGCTGCTGCAGCGTGGGTCGCAGCAGCGCCTCACTCCAAAGGAGGTGGCGGCGGTCGCGGCCTCTCTCGGGCTGAGACGCGTTGCTATGCATATCGATGCGGTCGACGAAGAGATGGCCGCTGCACGGTCGCGCATCGAGCTATACAACGAGCAGTTCCGAATCCAGCACGAGCTGATGGCAGCTCAACTGGTCGATGACCAGTACGAACTGGACGGGGAGGCGCGAACAAGGGCCGATGTGATGAATGAGGTGCTGAAGGCACCTGGGCAAGTAGTCATTCTGCTCGGACCATCGGGCTGCGGAAAGTCGTTGCTCATTTCACGACTCGCGATTGACTGCATCGAGGTGGGGTTTGCTCCCTTGCTGCTCCAGGCGCAGGATTTCGACGGCTCGCTCAAGGACCTCATCGAGCGAGAGGTTGGTCTGTTGTCTGGCTCGAGTGCGAAGCAGTTCCTGAGCGACGTGCGGCGACTACGCAGACCAGTTCTTGTCTGCGTAGACGGCTACAACGAGTGCCACGAGTTCCGACAAGAGCGCCTGACGAGGGCGGTTCGGGCGTTCGTGCGAAAGGTCAGCTCACCGTGCGTCGTGACGTCGAGCGGTCACCTTGTTCGCTCAGACTTACTCGATGGCGTGACCGTGAACGTGAAGAGACCGGACAACGACTTGAAGGTCCGCATTGCTCAAGGGGCATGCGGAACCGGCGATGCGTTGAACCGACTGCCTAACTTCCTCGACGCAGTTGGCAGTGGTCTGGAAGCGAGACTGGTCGGGGAGGTGCTTGCCGAGCTCGGCGACGGAAGTAGCGGCTTCGCGCTCTTTGACACGTTCGTTAGGAAAGTGCTTGGAGAGCATGCGTTCGAGGGTATTGCCTTCCTCGCGCGCCTTGCCGGCGTGCTGGCGGAAGACGCCCGCTTCTCGACTTCGGTGCGAGAGGCAGACCGACTTCTACAGGGTGTTCCGACTGCTCGAGCCCTGCTCAACCTGTTGATTGCCAAGCGTGTACTCGCGAGGCGCGGTGACAGGATGAGCTTCGGGCACGAGCAGTTCCTGCGCGCAGCTACGGCGGAGTGGGCCGCCCGCGTGCGCATGACAACTGCACAGACGACGCTTGAAACACTGCAGTCCCCTCGCTTGGCAAAAAGTCGCCAATTCTTGCTAGGCGCGATAGAGAGCAAACAGTTGCTTCAAAGCGTGCTGCCGCAAGTGCTGGATTTTGAACTCTTGCGCGCGGCAGATGCTGGACAGTGTGGCGCCGCATCGCAAGCGTGGATACGCGCCAAGTGCGATGAAATCATTGCAAGGTTGCAGCAAGAGGCAGACGTTCTGACGTTTGAGCGCGACGGGACTGGAATGACAGGCGTTTCCTGTGTCGTTCCAAACTCGCCTCCGTGGTCTGAGCAAGACAAGGTTCTGCTGACGCTGGTGACGAAGGCATTCTGCGAAGGACGTTACCTGTCCCCCGTGCTCGATGCCGTCCGGCGAGCGGACGCTGCAATCTTACGCATGCTCGCGTCTGTTGGGGCGGACCTCGAGCGGATAGAACTAATCAAGTTGTCGGAGGAGCTGTTCGCTGAGGTCGTGCTTTTCGGTGGGAATGAGTTCTCCTTGAGCGCGCTGATTTCAGCAACCGCGGGCGGACATCATTCCATCCGAGCCATCTACCCTGTCGGCTTAGGCGAGGTGCGTGCTGCGCATTGGACTGGCGACAAGTCGCTCTTGGAAACGTACGTGCTTCTTGCGTTGCTAAAGCGACCAGCACCCGCTGAGACTGGACCGTTGACCGACAGGCTAGTGGATTTCTTCAGGAAGGACTGGAAGCGAAGTCCCTATCACTTGAAGCTCCAGTCTCTGGACCTCGCCGAACAAATGGAGGTGGGGGACGAAGCACGTAAGCGGGAGCTACTGGATGCGATGGGGGAGCTGAAGACCAACCATCCCTTCCTCCAACATGCTCTGACCGCAGCCATGTACGCGCAAGGCGCGTATGACGACGTCAAATGGGGCGACCTTGACCAGCTTAAGGCCGAGCTGAAGTCGCTGTTGGCGGAGCCGGAGGATGCCGAGGCCTGCGCGGCAGCGATGCGGTTTTACATGCAACAGTTCGACAGTCCTTTTGGGGATGTTCACTATCAAGCCTGGCATGACCAGTCGGCCGAAGACATTGCTCTCCTGAGCGCGATGGCTTGCCGGGGAACTACCGCGGACAAGGCCGCTTTCTGCTTTCCGTCCTCGCTGATTCGCCGAGCCGTCGACGCCGGACCATCTCCTTATGTGGTCGAAACTATTAGTCCGTGGTTGGAGCTTCCCTCTGAGCACTCTCACGGCCCACAAGAGTCGTTGGAGTCTCTCGTTGTTGCGCATGAGGCGTTCGGAACGATGGGGCTGGAGCTGCCAACGGTTTCATGGACCGCGTTGCTGCCAGAGCCGGCCAAGGTCGCGTTACTTGCATGTGCGCGTCTCTACTATGTCAGTGCGTTACCAGAGCAAGCTGGGTGGCTTCGTCAGCGCGTGCTGGCCGAGTCTCGGGAGCAACTGAACTTGGTTGGTGGACTACACGCGATGGCTGCGGTCGCCACGCTGCGATGGGGCCGTTCCATGTCGATGAACGCAAAGCAGTTGCCCGAGCTTTTCCCGAGCCTGTCTGTCGCACTTGCGCAAGACGCACTCGCGACGAAGGCCGACGCGGCTTGGTACTACGAGAGGATTGAGCCTCCCCAGTCCCACCTCCTGCTTGCCATCCAAGTGTTGGGTCGTTTCGGAACGGCCAACGACGTCTCCTCGCTCTACCCACACGTGGATGACGTCGATGTGGGCGAGGCGGCGCTCGATGCAATCCGAGACATCGAGGCCCGCTAGCAGCAGGAACCGAGTAGGTTGCCCGTGGCTAAAGCAGTGAGAGACCGAGAACCACGCGGCCTCTCCCCGCTTCGAACGGCTTGGTCCCTTGCTGGCCACCGCCGCCGCCATGCATTGGCGGATGCGTTGGCACTGCGCTCGAAATCATCGCAGTGCCTGACGCATAGCTCGGCCGAGCTACGAGCCTCCCAATCTCCTCGTTGCCTATCCCCTCTGGTCGAGGGGGTGAAGGCATAGGCGGCGTCTTTCTGAGGAGATTCACCATGTCGCCACCCCCAAGGACTCTGCCAACATAGTTCACGGGAGCGAAAAAGGAGAAGGCGATGGCTGACTACATCTACGTGGACAACTCTAATCTCTACATCGAGGGACGGCGGGTCGCAGCCGTGAAGCATGGGCTTGTCCCGACGATTCGGGAGGCGCTGCCGACCCTGGGGTGTTCGACCACGCGTACACCATCAGCTTCGGAAAGCTGTACGAGTTCTTGGTGGGCAAGGACATTTCGAGCTTGAAGCGCGCGGCGCTCTTCGGCTCGCGCCCTCCGCCAAACGACTCAATCTGGGCAATTGCGGAGAGGGTCGGTTTTGAACTTCACCTTGAGGACCGCAATGTGCGGAACAAGGAGAAGAAGATTGATACCGGCATTGCTACACTGCTCACCAAAGATGCGTACAAGCATGGCGACCCAAAGGCCGATACCTTCGTGCTTGTCTCAGGCGATGCGGATTACGTCCCGACCATCAAGGAACTCAAAAAGGACGGGTATAAGGTGGAGGTTGTGTTCTGGAGCCATGCGGCCCGCGAACTCCGAGAGGAAGCTTCCAAGTTCATTGCCCTCGATGACTACCTTGAAGCCCTGCGGTTTTAACGTCGCAAAGGGCATGCGTGTCTGCGAGCAAGCGTCGGTTCTGGGGCGGGCCATCCAGCGTAGGCGACGTTTGACTGAGGTCCCGTGCTCTGCGACAGCCGATGGACTCGCACGCTGGAGTTGGAGAAATCGACGCGAGGCGTGAGCTTTCCGCGTCAGATGCAATCCGGGCATAGAAGGACATCGTCGGGAAGCTTCAAATCAAGGGGTACCAGGTAGTAGGTGTTGAGGCTAGTTCCAGTCATTACAGGGTGGATGAGGCCTCCTAGCTATTCGTCCAAGGGAGGCGTTCAGCAGTACATGGGGCAACTCAAAGCTATTCCTGAGCAGGAACGCATGGAATGCATGAAGCAAGAGGTTCCCATCCGTCTGGGAAGTGAGTTGGGCCCGTCGCCAGCTATGCTCAGGCTTCGAACTGTCGCTGCGAAACGGACGCATTGTTCTGTGCAGCCTGAGGGAGAACCATGAACCTGCAGACACTTGCGACGGCTGCGGACGTCGCAGTGGGCACGGCGCTGAAAGATTACAGCCTTATTGCCGGGTCGACCGAACCGTGTGAGGTCGCTCGGCTTGTTGCCCATATGCCGGCAATCCTGGCCACTCAGTGGTCGCCCTTTGTGGCGTCCGGGTCGATGACGGTGTCCGCCGTCTTCTGCCACAACATTCCTCGTGTGAGTTGGAAGTCTCTATTGCACTCAGCGACCAAGCCGTGCAAGCCGGAGCTAGCAGACCTCCTACTTATCTTGCAACGAGGCAGCGGCGTAAGCCGCGTTTCTCGGAGCTTGCTGGTTCAAGCCAAACGTGCCGAAGGCAATGACGTTTGTAAGCTCACTCAGGAAAGCGAGCTAATACAGCGCTACATGTATGCCAACTGGCCGTCGTTCGAGGTGCTAAATCCCCCCGCCAACGCTCCAAAGATTCCGACCCCTTTCGTTGTATGGCAGCCCACGTACTACAGGTCAAAGCAAGCAAAGTATGCGGTGGTTAGGCCCAAGGGGACGTGCAATGAAGGATGGCGACTGGAGTCCGCGGTAGCCGCACTGCCGGTGAGCCCATCCGCTTCCGCATTCACCGTACCTGATGGCGTGAGCGTCGGCGAATCCGACTCTCTGGGACTCGGCCTTGCCAAGTTGTACCAAGGGACCGAGGGGAGGCAATGCGACCTTGGCGATGACTGGTCGCAGCTAACCAATTACCTCGTGTGGTTCGCCTCGGACCGAATGAGCCAAGGCCTGCCCCTGTCTCACGTCGCTGGCGGCAAAGTGGTTGCTGGAGCGTCTCCCCCTCAAATCGCCGCTGCGACGTCTTACATGGCGCAGCATGCTCCGTTTCTCAAGTACACCGGAAATCATCATCTGCTGCCTGGGATGGATGATTGGGTTCATCTGGACCGGGTACGAGACGGCTTCATATCGTGGCCACTGACGCCTCTCGAGCGCTTCATACAAGAACCCGTGCAAGGTTTCGGCGTGATTCGCATCGTCATCGACGACGACCTTCGCATCGACGACGTGGAGGCTCGGCGGCCGAGCTCTACGCCGTTATGACAAGCAAGAAGGGGCTGCATCACTAAGTTGCGACCCCAATGGCGTGCAACGAGGGCCAGCCTGCTTCGTCATGACTGTGTACCGACGGTCAACCTTTCCCTAGGCCGCCACGATGTCCTTCGTCTCGCCGTTGTGCGCGTAGTCGAGGTAGCCGTTGGCGCCGCCCATGTAGAAGAGCTCAGCGTTCCGCTGCCAGGGGCTAGTCGGTGCGGATGCGGTCCAAGCTCCAGATTCGAGACGAACAGACCGCCAACGAGACCAGGCCTACGTGCCCTTGGCAGTCGACTCCTCCGCTTCCGATGGCATGTAGCAGGTCATCAGCAGCGTGCCGCGATAGCTGGAGCGCAGCCACGGCGCGGGGTCATTGGACGCTGCCGCGGGCGCGCCTCTTCTCAATACGCTCGACAACAACGAACGCTTGGCTGCTCGTGCGCGCGTTGATGCGGCTCAGCGAGCTCTCGCTCCCCCAGCTAGAACAGCGTCTGTTGGCCATCAGAACTTGCGCGAACGGCCGGAGGAATCCGAAACAGGCTGGTGTCAACCGCCCCTGGCACCTTACTCAAACCAAACCTCTTCGCTGCAACGTTGAATCGTTGCCTCAGAAGTGCGGCATAGGGGCCGGTGCCACGCATCCGTGAACCGAAGGACGAGTCGTAGTCGACCCCGCCGCGCATTTGCCTCACGAGGCTCATCACGTGCTCGGCACGCAGAGGGAAGTGTTGGCGAAGCCACTCAACGAACAAGTCGCGAACTTCTAGTGGCAGCCTGAGCACAATCATGCTCGCGTAGGAGGCGCCTGCAGCGGCAGATGCTTCCAAGATTGACTCCAAGTCCGCATCGTTGATGCCAGGAATCATCGGCGATGCAAAGACGGCCACGGGTATGCCTGCCCGTGCCAGCTCTTGCATGGCTCGCAAGCGCCGATGCGGTGCATTGGCACGAGGGTCCAGGATGCGAGCCAGGTCGGGAGTGACAGTGGCCAGCGAGATGTTCACCCTGGCTAGACCTCGCTCCGCCATCGGTCCCAGAATGTCGATGTCACGCGTGACCAGGGCTGACTTCGTCGTGATACTCACTGGGGCTTGGTGTTCAGCCAATACCTCCAGAATGGACCGCGTGATGCGGAAGTCGCGTTCAATCGGCTGGTAGGGGTCCGTGCTGGCGCCAAGCGCGATGAGGCTAGGCTGGTACCCCTTGCGACCGAGCTCTTTCCGCAAGAGCTCGGCTGCGTTCGTCTTGGCGACGAGCTTGGTCTCGAAGTCGAGCCCTGGTGAAAGGCCGAGGTATGCGTGAGTCGGTCTTGCATAGCAGTACACGCAACCGTGCTCACAGCCAGCGTAGGGGTTGATGCTTTGGTCGAACGGAATATCCGGCGATGTGTTGTGGCTAATGATGGACCTCGCCTCGCGCGCCATCACTTCCGTTCTGACGCTCGGTTCGCTTAAAGGTCCTTCGCCGTCAATCAGACGCGCCTCGTCCAGGTGCTCCAGCGAGGGCTCGCGCTGCCAAGCTTCGAAACGTGAACGGGCGTTTGACCCGACGCCGCGGCCCTTGACGAACTGAACGATGGAGGAGGGTGTGTGGCCCATGGCGCCATTCCTTGTCGCGCGGAGTGGGGACTCCGCACGCCTGCAAGATTTCTGTATAAATATACAGTAGTTCATGGATTCCGCCACGCGGCTCGCCGACGCCTAGTGCACTGGCCGCAACTGCAGCTGCTCTTCTGCCCGTGTCAAACCCCGGACAACTTTGGCTTGGGCACCACTTGCAAGCTTCGGCGGCGCTGGGCAGATGTTGAGGCGCCTCGGTCCATCCCATCTGCGCTTCGTCCCCTGCTCAGATTCCAGCGGCGAATCAAATCGTCTGCTGCTGCGTGACGGCGCTCCACTTCTTGCTGAAAGTCACGGCGCTCTTGTGCGGCCGCCAAAACCTTCGCTCTGGCGGTACTAGCTCTCGCGCGCACCGCCTCTCGGATTTCCGTTTGCAGAGCGACATAAGCAGTCCGCCTTCCGCTGAGTACATCCCTCGAGAAACCTGCTCGGCGTGCCACGGACGATATGCCTAACCGCGCCTTAGGTTCTGCTTGAATGGCGTTAAAAGCTTCCCGCAGAAGGCGTTCGGTTTCCGCGACATAGCCCCATTGTTGACGTCGAGCCTTCATGCCGCCGCGTCCTTAAGCCAAAGAACTACTTTTCGGGCCTGTTCGCGTTGCGAAAACAGAACATGGAACTCCCGCGCGTCCCCATCAATATGGCGGTCAGCTCGGTCTACCCAATATGTGCGATGGCTCGGGTCAATGGCGAAGCAGCCGCATCCGGCACAGAGCGCTGGTGTTCGGTATTCAAAAGCAGGCTCGTCCCACAGCCATCCCGTATGCTCGGCGGCCTCGTTGCAGCGTGACTCGAGGGGCTTAGCTTTAATGAAGCACATTCCATATCGAGTGAAATAAATGGTCAACTCGTGAAGCAGAACGGTGGCCTTGATTGCAATATATCGCTCGCGTCGAGTGCTTGCGTTAGCCCAGGCTTCACTATTCACCATCGCGTCAATCGCAGCCGCCATTCTTCCGACAAGGACGACGTTTCCGTCCATCACTTCTTCAAAAACGCGGATAGTGTTGGCCGTAGTCTCAGAATTGACCTCCCTTTTCAATCGTGCAACTGCGGCGAAATACGATGCTTCAGTTACTGTCGTGTTGAGGTGATGAAAGTGTCGACTAACGGGAAGCAGCAAGCTCCGGCGAGAGTCAAGCATAAACGCCGAAAAGGTCTTCCGCCCCTGATGTGAGGTGATGCATCTTCCCCTGGTCGCAATGTAGGGGGTTAAGTCTTCCCCATGCGCTCCTCTCTGTGGGAGGCCCGTGAGGTCGACCTCATGATGCACAAAGCGACGTAAGCCCAACACCAGATTTCCAGAGAATGCATCGACGGTCAAATCTTCGTCGTAGGGCAAGGAGTTCATGTTGGAGAACTGCTGGAACAGTCCATACTCCTGACAGTCGCCCTTCCAAGGTAGGAATAGTTCGTGCAGAAGTCGAATTGCTCGAAGAGGTATGGGCTCAAAATCGGAGCCTACGGGACGACATCCAATAACCCATTCGGTCTCAATTGGAATGTCACGGCCTTTCGTGATGAATCCTTTTACAAAGAAAATCTCAAGAATTCCCGAGCGAGAAGTTCTCTTTTCCACACAGCCGAAAAGCAATCCGCTTTGGTTTCGTACCCGAATAGATTTGTACTCGGATATTCGAAGGCCAACGAGATAGTTTAGTAGTACAAAGGCTGCATCACGTAGCGTGAGGATAAGGCGTCTGACTTGCCTCAGTGGCCCAAGCTGAACTGGAATCAACTTCGCGGGGTTGGTCGTAGGTGTCTCCATGGAGACGGATTCGAGGCCCTCACGCCAGGGGCTGACTTGACCAGTAAGTACCGAAAACTCGAAAGCGCGCAGCGCCTTGTTGAGTTGCGTGTAGTACTTCGTAGTACGCAAGCCATGTTCCTTCGCAAGGCGAGTGCGTTCCATCAAAACCAGGTCGCGCAATCGAAGGACGTCGGGTGCTTTATCGTCAAGCCATGTAAGAGCCTCAGTCAGCAACGGCAGAGCGACCTCGTCAGGCAGTGGGGGCGTAATTTCTCGGACAATTCTGGATACCGGCTCCGCCACTTTCTTTGCCGACAGACCGTCGAATGGCTGCGAAAGCATGAATGGAATTCCGAATTCTTCGAAGTCGAGACGTTGCGAATAAATCTGATGAATGGTGCTAATTCTCAAATAGACTTGGTTAAATGAGGGTTGACGGTTTTCCTCATTCTCAGCAACGTTTTGCGCAACGATGGAATCATCAATCTGTTCGACGCTCACTGTTTCGTTGCCGTCTTCGTCCCTCACGTCGTCATTGACGTACTCATCCTCGCCGCCCGTTTCTTCATCGAATGTGGGCGTTGCCTGTTCGTCGAACTCATCGACCCCCGCGCTTTCGTAAGCGAGTTCGATATCAGCCATCTCTCGGAGTTCGGTGACCTTCTTTCGACCCTCCTGCGGTCCGGGACGGTAGTTCACTGGGTGAAGAATCTCAGACGGCAGGTCTGCCAAGTACGCATCGCACACTTCCGGAGTTAGTTCGGAGAAGTCACGAATGTTGTTGGTCGCCATCCACCGTAACATCGCGCGCGCGCCGATGAGGAACGCAGGGATTGAACGTACGGAAAAATCATAGGATTGCTGATTACGATTCGCCAGCAGGCTAGCCAAGAGAGCCTTGAAGCATTCGATTAGTTCTGGGTACTGTTCAGACGTAATGCCCGGGGCGATGACAAACGACCAGTGAGCCGGAATCCGAACTTCTCCAGTGGGCAGGAAACGGGAGAAGTACCAACTCATTGAGTCCCAGGGGGAGCAAAGTACATCGCGTAGGGCTTGCCCCAACGTCCGTTGGTAATCGTAGCTGCCGGCTCTTTGCAGTGCGTTTAGTTTCATGTTAAACGTCCCAGGTCATTGACGTTCAGCAGACGAGCCGCTTCGATGCATTCGTCCGAGAACAGGTTTAACCAATACTCATCCAGTCGCTTTGCAACGGGACTGAATACCTTTGCCCAACGCTCATACTCCATGTAGTCAAATGCGTCGGTTATCTCGTTTCTAAGTTGGACTGCTCGGGCGAAGCAGTAAGGCGAATCCGTGTCGAGAACTGAGTGAGGGCAAGCGGGGCATTCGCCAAAGGCATCGCAAAGGCGCCCGGGCTTTTGCCCGGGACGCGGCGAATTGAAGCAGTCGAGGCAGTTCCATCCTGGCGTTGCAGCGAGTAAATCTTCGCTGAGGTTGTTTCCTCGCTGATGGATGCGCCCGTTGGACGTAATCCACCGAGACTGATTAGCCATTGCTTCGCCCAACTGCTGGGACCTTATAAGTTTGGCGTCCTCCCCCTCGTAATGGTCTTTGATTACTGCTTCAGTGCTCGTGCCCGAGGCAACTTTATGCGCGAGTAGGTCATCACCGGAACGTTCACGAATAACGTGCAGGCCGGTTAAGCGAAGCTCCTTGATAACGAAATGCGGCAGACTGTGAACCCTGCAGAAGTCCTTTGCTGCTGAAAGCCAGTGTCCACATGCTTCCGTTTTCTTGCCAGGCATTGACGATGCACTGAATGGAAATACGTTTCCCCAGTTATTCACGAAAATGAAGGTGAATTCTCGATAATCTCCCGCCAATCTTCGAATCCTGCGTGTCCAATGAATAATGAACTCCACGATGGCGTTCGGAGATAGAATGTCCTCTCGGTCAATCGGAAACGACCGGGTGTAATCACTTCCGCGAGGCTTGCTCAAGTACCAAGCCACGCGTTGACCGCCGAAACCTTCAATTTCTGCGATGTCATTAATCCGCAGTGTCCGCAGGGAACCAGTGTTGGCCTGCGAGTAGATGTACAGAAGGAGGACAAATGGAAACAGGGAGCGAGCTGTCGGTTGGAAGCACAGGCTCGCGCGATAAATGCTTATGTGTTCCTTAATTGCGTTCGTGAGGTCGCCAGGCCATTCCGCCTGCATCTCGCGGATGGTGGGAATAATGTCGGGGTGGCGATTCTTGAGGCCCCATAGAACGGCTGGGAAGTTGTTGCGGAATCTGCCTGAGCCCGCGCGATTTTCGTCAGGTGCGATAAAATCGCCTTCCAGAATGTTCCATGATTCATAGCAAGTGGTAATCGTCTCCGTCACTTCTTCGACAGCGGCATCGTAAATCTTCAGCCAAAGTTCATCTGACAGTCGCTTGGTTCGCTTTCCATGCTCTTCTGCATCGGGAAACGGAATCCTTGGAAGCTTTAGTTTGGGGCTGAGTAAATGGCTGCATCGTGCATTTCCGCGCAAGGCATCAATTAGTGCCTTGAAGTAGAGGTATTGGCGTCTTGCAGTGTTGTATGCACGAGGCCCTTCACCCAGGCTAGATATTGCCCGCTTCTTAAGCTTTCTATCTGCAGTCTTCAACCAGTCAACTAAGGCGTTCACCCATTTGGTGTCAATTTCCGTCGACTGGATTTGGAGATAATCGTGTGCTTCCATGAACTCAAAGACACCATTCTGAAGGCCTCCTACAAAGTTTGAAAATTGACGGTGGTTTTTACGTTTGGACTTTGGGTCGTTCGCCCATAGCACGTATCCCTGCAGCCAGAAATCGGACGTGGGCCATTCCTGAACTGTGTTGCGCAGAATCTCGAGCTGCTGCAAGAAGCTTGGCGCCAGCGAAGGATCTCCCGTATAGGACGTAAGCGATGCATCAACGCTGGGGAGCGTATCCCGAGCAGCAACGACCTCCCAAGCAGCCGCAGAGAGTTGGTCGTAATGAGTAGGTCGTTTAGGACGACGTGACATATTGGAGTTCAGTTTTTTGCGCCGCCGCGGCGAGTTTTAAAACTTTCCAAGAAATCGTCGCTTACTATTGCTTCGTATGCATTGATATGTGCGAGGTAAATTTTCAGCGTTGTTTCTATGCTGGCGTGCCGAAGTTGTTCGGAAACGTACTTCCACGGTTCTGCATCCGTCCACCGACGGGCGAGATAGGTCCAGAATGCAAAGGTATGTCGCAAGTCGTGAAAGACGTATTTGGGGCATTTGCGTTTCCGCGGGGTGCTTTCGTATCTGCCATCATCTCCAATTGCAAAGTACTCTTCTTCCCGCAGAACGCCAAGGGCAATACAGGCTTCAGAAAAACGTTTCTCAAGAGTCCTCGTTGTACATTGGCGACCCATAAGGCTCGGTCCGTAGTGCGGCGGATTTACTAGCACCGTATCGCATCTTGGATTACAGCAAGCCCTTTCGCCGCGGACGTACGCAGCAATTTGGAGAAGCAACGCTCCTGAGAAATTGGTCGGCAGTGTCTTGCCGCCTTTTCCCTTGATATCTACCGGATAAAGTTTCGTGGCGACAATATTCTCGATGTCGTCGAGATACTTCTGCACGGCACCCAGTTTCAAGCGTGTGCATTCAAAGACTCGCAAGCCTGCATTAAGTGCCATCTCTGCAGCTAGTCTGTCTTTTGCGCTAGGTGGAAGTGACTTGGAGACGCCTTGTCCAAAGTCCTTCCACGCCTGCTCGTGCTTGGTAGGGCGTTCGCCCAGCTTCTTGAATATTTCCTTGGCTTCATCCTTCAGTAGTCCTTTTATTCGATAGGCATCTTGCTTACTGGAGCAATCCGGCCATTTGAAGTATCTAGCGCCCCTACTCGTAGAGGCCTTCTGCAGCAGTAACTCGTCGTTACTATCGTCCCATTTGCAGAAGTGGACTCTTGCTGCCCACCTATAGAGGTTCGAGACTGTGGATACGCGGCGCTTCATTGTTTGTTCCGAATGGAACTTCGCGGTTTTTGGAGCGATGGTGATTGCCATTGCGTGGATGTATCCCGCCACATGAGACTCGGTAGCCTCCGACCAGTCCAACTCCACATGTTCTAGATAGGTGAACCAACCCTTAAGGTCGTTTGCTAGGTTTGTTACTGAGTACTCCTTATCCGCATAGTTGATTTTTGCGCGAACAAACGTTTCGTACAAAAAAACTACGGCGGGCTCGCATAGGAGGTCAGACGAGGCATCGCTCAATACCGGAAATCCCTCCGGCAAGAGCGAAGAGGGAAGGGGGCGATGGCAACGTGTTAACTGCCAGTCGATGGAGGCGGCCACGAGGTCGGTCGAGATGTGAAAGGCGCCGAATGTGCCACCCGAAACTCAATGGTGCAAACCCCTTTTATCACTTCAAGAAAATGTGAATTCCTTCAATGGATACAGTTGCTGTAATCCATCCACTTGATTTGCAATGCTGAAGTTGAATACCGTTCTGGTCGGGCTATGCAAAAGGTGGATACCAGGGGTCTTCTGCGTTTTTTTACTTGCTCTGAACTCGACGATGGTGTTAGCGTCAGACCATTCCTACTTGGCTTGGGCAAGTTTTCAGTCATGAGCAATGACGTATCGAATCAGGTGTCGCACTCCGACGGCCATGCCGATACAGCGGCGGAAGAGGAGTCGCGCGACGAGCTTGAGATGGATGTGCTAGCGGTCTACACAACGGCAGATGGGGCTTTGCATTGGGGCCCTCGTTTTGACCTTACTTCCGAGGTTTACGGGTCGGATGTTGGTTGGTCGGTCACCGAGAGAAACCATCGCTTTCAGTGCATTGGAGGCGAAAGCGTTGAGCACCATCTTGTCTCGAGAGAGTCGTTGATTTGCCTCGCAGCACGAGCCGCAGAGGAGCTCTGGTCGTATCAGAGCGAATGGGAGCAGGACGGGCCGGAGGTTTCCTGGCTACTCATTGAGGTTCGTTACGGTGAGGAGATTGCCGTCCGAATTGAGGCATGTGTCCAATCTGGGAATTGGTCTTGCGAGGCTTGGTCATTCTCGGACCATATGAGAGCGGTGCTCGACTTGGTTCCTCCGCCAGGAAGAATTGAGGTTAGTCAGCTGGTGATGCGGATTCTGAGGTTGCTGGCATTTGCAGGCCCAACTCCTCCTCCGTTGCGCATGAGTGACCCCAAGCGTGCGTTACCTTTGCCCTGGGAGTACGCCTCCGAGATTCCTCCCATGGATTCCCCGCTTCGGGCCAGCTATTCCGACTATTGGGGTGGTTATACCGACCTCTTCGAATTCTTTGACCAAGAGCTTCGTCGGGTGCGTTGAGGCAGATGAGTCGCTCGATACACTGCCGACGCATATTTGCGAATTTGCTGTGCACAACTTCCATGCCCCCAGCGGCCAGTGTTTCAAAGCGGGGTTCTTGTGAACTGGAGTACTGATGTCCAAGAGTTATGGGCGCGCGGTTCCCTTTCGGCGTGCGGATGAAGCGTATGAGCGTTTGCTTCAGGCAGTAGAAGGCGGCTTAGAAGAGGGTAGAGAGCCGGTGATATCGTTTGGTCGGAAGATGATTTGGGGAGGTGAGCAAACTGAGCTTGCCGCGTTTGGCCCCGTCATCGCGGCGGATATGGAAGCTTGCTTGGCAGCGGCTGGGCAACTCCAACGGCCGATTTGGCGCGTGTCGAACGCGCTTCTAGCTCGTGCAGTTGCTGTGGGTAGCGACTACTACGTCGATACGGAGCCTGGCGAGGTGGTCGCGAACTCAGGAGGGGCTAGAGGGCCGATGAACCATGAAGGACAGTGATGAACCGCACCCGCTGAGTCCGGCGCGGGCGCCCATGAAGCGCCAGGAACCTAGCGTTGAGCAGGTCGAGGCGCGCCGCCGAGAGCGGGAGGCGGAGCAATTGGCGTGGGCTGAGCGTGCCCGTGCTGCCCAACAGCCAGCAAGGGAGGCGCTAGAGCTGTTGTTGTCGCTGGCGGAGCGGTCGGACACAGGGCAGGCCCGCCGCGCGGCAACGTTCGTTGCGGCCGTGGCTGGATATCAGCACTTCGACATGTACTCGCTGCGGAGTCTCGATGTCGAGTTGTCTGACGCCATGCTTGCTTGTCTTGATGGGGTACGTTGGGCTCAATGCCCTTTGATGGACCTTGTTCCACGCGGGCGCGCTCGTATCGACCAGGTGTGCGTCGATTGGGGTTTCAAAGCTCCCTGACGAGGATGGAACATGGCGTAGGCGATGGCCACCTTGTCCGCGGCAGCAGTCAATATCGAGCGGCGTAGTTGCACCATGGTTTGTCGCTCACGTCTCGCTGGAGACTTGCGCAGAACCTTGTTGGTAGGGCATCAACTAGGTAGCGCCGATTGGCGGGCGCCCAGACTGTCCTCGCTCGGATAAGTTCTTGGCCGTCTAGTACAGCCGTTGCCCGGCGGTGAGCGGTAGTAGGTCTTCTGAGTACGCTTGGGCGCCGGTGTACTTGTTCAATGTCTCTGGCCGGATGGCCCCAGGATGGCGGAGGAACGACGACGCGCCAACGTACTTGAGAAGCGACGCTCGTAGCGCTCGTTTGTAGGTCGGATTCATGTGTTCCAGCAGTGCGTACCGGCGCAAATAGACTTTGAAGCGATGTCCCGCCGGCGTCGCAGCGTTAGCGGCCAACAGAAGCACCGCGTCCTCACTGACCATCCCTCGCGCAATTTTTGCGTAGCGCTCTTTCTCGATTCGCGACATCGGCGATTGGTCGATGAGCTTGAATGTCTGATAGAGCGTGCGGAAGTACGGCCCGAAGCTGCCGGAGTTTGGCAGATAGATGTAGTTGTGGAAGAACGTAGATACCAACCGCAGCCGGTCCTCTTCGGGCACTGCTGCGCCATTCGCCGCGGAGAACTCCATGAGGGCTACCGCCCAAGCTGAGAGAGCATCCGAGCCGCGCACTTCGGGCGGCATTTGGAACGGACGTTCGGACCGCGTGGAGCGGTCTCGCACGTACTTCGTTCGCCGATTCAGAGGGGGCCGCCTTGCGAAGATGGAGGCGGGCTCTTTGACCTCGCGCTTGAAGCGGCTCTCAAGCTCCCGCGTCAACGTCAGCAACTCGAAGAATGTCGTTTCGAAGGCCTGCCGAGCATTCACCTTTCTTGCTTCTATCAACGACCGTCGCTGCAGCCAGCCCGCCCAGATGAGCAGCGCACCGGCGATGGCTGAGAAGAGAGCGTTCGCCCCGCCGAAGGCGTCACCTGCCTGTCCAAGCTCTGACAAGCGCGAAGGTGGTTCCGTTGGGGCCTTGGGTAGCTCAGGCAGTTCGACACGGATAGCGACACTGCTTTGGCTTGCCACTTTGCCGGCCTCGCCATTCTTAGGCATGGGAATCTCTACAACATACGCTTTGGCGTCAGGCGCAGCGGGGGCTCCCGAGCCAGGAACGGCCTCAGGTGCTGTGCCTTCAGACAACATCTTTCCTCGCACAAACGCCGCGCCCCAAGCAACCCACCCGCACCAGATGAACGCGGCGACTGCGATGGCCAGTATCGGTACGAGGCCGGACAACCAGTCTCGCTTGTCCGTGGCGTCGGCCGGACGCGGCTGAGTCCTTCGTCGAATGAATCGAGCGAGCGGTCCAGGTACCGGCAGCGGAGGAGTCTTCGTCGCCTTGCCCTTGGGTCTAGTGGGCAAACTGTCGCTGCTGCTTGTTTTCATATCTCTCCCTCGGACGGATTTAGCTCTTAGCGAATCGTCCGTCGGTCCGCCCGAAGCATGGACTAAGGGGAAATTTACGAGGTAGCGACGTCAAGCGCGCAGACCTCGGCTCCGGACCTCGTGGCACCGCTCTCGGTCAACTCCGGCTTTGGGCCAATGTTGCCTCGTACATCTTGGACAGCAGCGGTTCCACCAGAGCGTTGGTGTCGTCCCAATGCGCCTCGGTAAGCATTCCGAACTTCTCGGTCAGTGTCTCCGCGCGGTCGAACACAAAGTCAGTCGGAGTCTCCAGACCAACGATGAGTTGTGTTCCGGCGGGAAGCTCGTTCGCGATGAACTGCAGGACGGCTGGTAGGTTAATGTCGTCCTGAGCCTGCTGGTTGGGGGAGTCAATGACGATGGGAATGTCGTAGCTCCCCTGGTCGCCTTGAACCGTCCGCCAGATGGCTGCGTAATAGGCGAGGATGGACCTTGGGCCGCCACTTCCCGATAGGGAGGGGCGAGAGGCCAGTTGGAGCGTCTTGGTCGGTACGGCGTGCAGTTGCAGTGCGATGCGGCTTGCAACGTAGTGCTCCCGGAACTTCGTCAAAATTGCCTTGGTGCGCTTTACTGAGCGAAGCTCTGCCATCTTTGTCTCGAGTGCTTCCACCGTAAGAACCACCGCGTCGATGGCCGCCTGTATCTGTTTGCGTTCCGCCTCGAAGGCCGCGAATGCGGACTCGGCACCGAGGCTACCGACCACATCCTTAAACTTCAGCTCGCCCTTGCGAGAATCCAGAAGGCGGGAGATGCGCAGATAGTTCTCATTGAGCGTACTCAATTCAGAGAACGCCTTGTGCGTGCGTCTGCGGACCTCTGCCGCATCCTCCCGAAGTCGTGCCGCTAGCTCCCGCAGAACACGGGCGTCCTCAGCAAATTCGAGCAAGTCGATGAATGGCTTCTCGTGCTCCGCGTGACATGTCGGGCAGATGAGCGGTGCGGCACCCTCCTTGAGAAGGTACTTTGTGTCGCTGTCGTACGCAGCCAAGGCTCCTTCGGCGAGGTGAATCTGATGGTCAAGGCTCTTCAGGAGCTCCTGCTCACGGACGGCCGTGCTCCTCAGTCCTTCTTGCCGGACGTTGAGCTCATTGACCTCCCGCGTAAGCTGCTCAATCTCTGCGACAAAGTTCTCCGGGGCAACTTTGGGGCCGGACAACGGGATGGATTTGCTGAAGCGCTCTATGGCGCGCTCGAGCAGCTTGTACTCACGCCGATGTTCCTCGAGCGTCTTAGAGTGCTGCGACTTCTCAGCGCTTGCCGAGTAGTACTCCGGTGGGCAGACCCCAGTGAAGTACTCCAGGATGGGCTTGAAAGGTGCGCTGAAACGCTTCATGCCGCCGAATGTGTTCCATTCGGCCTGCCAGCTACCGTCCTGGTTAACGTAGAACGGGGCGAAGAAGCAGGCGGGGTCGGCCGGGACCACTTCTGCCTGCTTCTTATCGGAGAACACCAAGTTGAAGTCCGTGACTTCGCAGAAGCGCTTAGACCATTCTCCGAACTTCGAAGTGGAGATTAGGAGGTTGAATTGCCCGTCGAAGAGCGCACGTCGACCATCTTGATGAAGCGCGAAGTAGCTCTTCCCGTCAACGCCGAACTCAAGCAGAGAAACTGCGTTCTCGTCCCATTGTTCGAGCTTTCCTTGCGGCGTGGCGCCGAGCGTTTCAAACAGGCTCCGAATTAGCGTCGTCTTGCCCGTGTGGTTCCTCCCCACCAGCAAGTTCTTGCTCGGATGAAACTCCACGTGCCGCGCCTTCTTCTCTCGGTGAGAGAGCAGCCAGATGTTTTTGAATCGGAAGCGATGCATAGTCTTTTGTTCTCAGGCTTCGGACGAGCAGTCTTAGTTCTGGTCCACGCATTTCGTTATGGCTCTCATTACGAACCGAGCAATCAGGTCCTGGTCGCGATGTGCGCTGAACTTGACCTTGAGCTCGGTTAACGCGGCCTCGACGTAGGGCCGCAATGTCGGGGTGGGTGGGTTCGCCGCTATCCATCCATCGCTGAAATCGTCGATTTCCCGAGAAACGTCCGTCCCTCCAGTGAGTCGCTCTTGCTGCACCCGTGCCGCTGCGACGCGAATCGCAGCGATGGTGATGAACGGCATTCCCTCGGCCTGAAGCTGGCCCAGAAAGTCGCTGAGCAGCGCCATTCGGTCCGGCACCGTCTCCAGGGCCGCAAGCGCGTCGATGAACGCACCCCTGGAGAAGCCTCGCTCCTTCACGAGGTCCTCGAACGTTTTGCACGCGTCGGTACCGCGGGTCAACGGCGAAATCTTCATCACCAGCGACTCAACGAGTGCCTTAGCCTGGCCGGCGTGTAAAGGGCTTCGCTCCATCAACAGCTCCAGAGCTGCGGCAATGGCCGGCGCATCTAGCTTGTCCGGATGTATAGCGACCTTCTGGAGCTTCACGCGCGCCAGGTCGGGCGGTGGGCCGCCTGGCGCCAGTGATGCGAAGGCGTCTGTCAGCAACTGAACGTGGTCGGGCGACAAGTCCGTTAGGGAGCAGGGCATCGTCGTCGACGCAGAGCCCCCGCCGGCGAGCGGAAGGTCACAACCGGCGTTAGAGAGGAATACACCTTCGACGGGAAGCGCGGTGAATGCACTGAGACTGAGATGGAGCTTTCCGAGCACGGAGCCCGCGACTTTCGAAAAGTCAGGGGCTTTCGGCGTCGCCGCTGTAGTCTTGGCCGGTTTCTTTGGGGGCGCGGATGGGTCCTTCGGAGTGACCGTGCCAGTTAGGACCGCCCAAGTCCAGCTGCCCGAGTCCTTCTTCTTGACTTGGTAGACCCTAGCCCGCGTTGGCGCGCTAGCTGAATCGAGCTCCGCAACGTCTTGGACTGATTCGAAGAGAAGCAGGAAGTCCGGCTCGTTGGCCTTTTCCAGCTCCATCATTCTGAAGACCGCCCACCAGCGCGGAAAGTCAACGCCCTTGGCGCCGTGACCACCACCGGTCTCCGAGTAGTCTGGATTGTTGGCGACGGACAGAAGCTCCGCCGCGCCGTTGATTCCGCTCAACGCGCCCTCCCTCTTTTGCCCCCGTTCATGCGGAGGAAATCTTGTGTTTGGCGAGGGCCATCATCGAGGAGTGTTTGAGATGTGTAAAGACGTGAAACAAGAAAATTGTTGAGCGAATGCGAAACGTGAACCCCCCCCGATGAGGGGGCGGCCCTTACTCACACCGAGGCCAAACACCGGATGCTTGGTCAGAGCAGCATCGTGCGGGGCTACTTCCTTGCCCTGGTAGCTGAAGGCGTCAAGCGGGCTTGGAATGGCGACTTCCACCTCGAGAGCAGATGCCGGCCTCCAGACCGTTCCGGTGCGAGTCAGTGTGCATCCTTGAGCCAAGCTTTCAACCGCAGGAAGTCCACGAGAGTAAGTTGATGCTTAAGCTGCTGAGAGTAGCTAACGGCATCCGGCGAGAAGTAGGACGAGGTGACCATGATTCCGGCAGTTACTCTGTCCGCATAGATTGCGCCCACGAGCTCTCGGACGAGGTGGACGCCGACAGGTCTCTCCGGGGCGTAACGCTTGCACTCAACGTAGTAGACGAACTGGCCAACGTTGGAATGGCTCGCCAGGATGAGGTCCTTGCCGCCGTCTCTGGTTGCCTTAGTGAGTTCGACCTTGTATCCAAGCTTCTCCAACAACTCGCCTGTGACTTCTTCGAACTGCCGAGACGTGAGGTCGAAGATGGCGTTCGGATTCTTTTGCACCGACCGAAGGAGTTGGCCGTTGACTGTTTGAATGTGCGACGTGAACTCGAGCCACTCTCGTTTCCTATCTGGGAGTAGGAGGCCGCCGCTGCTCAGCGCGTACTCGACGCCGCTGGAGATAGTCTGAAGCGCGCCGTGGAGGTCGCCAGGGTTGGCCGAGAGCTCCCTGACAAGTGCGCGTAGCAGTCTGATATCGCCTCGACAGTAATCGACAGCGCGCCGCAACTCAGTTGCAGTAGAACCGCCTGACAGCAGCTTTGACAAGGTGCGTCGGACGTGAAGGTCGTCGAGCGTCGCCATACGGATGTGTGTGCTCGGGCCGAATCGCTCGAAGAACTCAGGGTAGCAGCCGACCAGCAGCACCTGCTTCTCGGGATGCTGGTGAAGTAGGGTCGCAATTGGGCCGAACCAACTCTCGATGCTTTCATTGTCTAGGTCGTCGAGAACTATCAGTGCTGTGTCGCCAGCTATGCGGGGGAGGCTCCTCGGCGTGTGGCGACAGCTGATGGCTTCAACGCCTCCGACGAGGTCTTCGCGATGGCGCTCCAGCATCGTCCGCCACAGCAGGGTTTTGCCGGTGGCGTTATCACCGGATATGGCTACGACTCGCTCTCGCCTAGTCAGCATCGCCTCTCTAAGGTGCTCCATCTCTGAAAGGTGGAGGAGTGGCAGGTCCTCGCCTAATGGGGATAGAACAGAATCGATGCTCGCCATGTTTACTCGCTGTGATGTTCTACTTCGTTCAAACGCATTTCTCCGTCGCAATTCACGACCTCAGGTCCATCCTGCGGAGCTGAATTGATACAACGCTGCCGATACTTCTCGATTTGACGCACTTGTATCTTCTGAGTTCTCGGTCCGAGTGCCGACGCCTTGATGTTTGAGCGACCGCCGCTTTGAATCTGCGCTAATGCGTTCCGTCCGTTGGCGGACGAGGCGGAGCACCTCGCGCCTTACGAGCTCGCACTCACAACCCATCACGACTCTTAACTTGCGGGGCAGCGCTGCGTGTTGTTTCTCGCGTCGAAGCGGCACGCTGAGGACCACGTTTCGGAGGTCCGCAAGGTCCGACATCGCGAGGTGCAAGCGAAGGGCTCAACCAAGAGCTGGACTAGCGTTGTCTCTAAGCCATGACCCGCGGGCCGCTACGCATGTTGGACAAATCGTCTTCGCCGAGGTCGAACCACTCGCCGTTGATGTGACGGTCCGAGAACTGCCTATGAAAGCTTCGTTCCGCCGCATGACAGTCCTTGAACCAGATGCAGAAGGGAATGGAGTACGCGAACGGAAGTTGCACACCGAAGGCTCGCATGCGCGAAGGAACATTGTTAGTCCGGCCCACCTTGTAGCCGTAGGCGGACTTCAGTACGTAGACAACGCCAGCCTTTGGTCCCACCGTCGGTGTCCCGATGATTTCTACAGGAACCAGCCGCTCCTTCGAGATGCCTGAGCGCGTAGGGCCCACGCTTCTCGGCGCGCGAGGCATACGTTCGACCTTTGCGTGGTCCCTAAGTTCCAGGCCAAAGTGATGGGCCCATACCTCGTGGAGTCCGTAGCCAGCAACCTTGGAGTCCGCGAATCCGAACGCTCCCTTACGCCAGTAGCCGCGGCCGGGAACCGTATCCACGTAGATTTCTTCGCTGGCAGGTCGCCAGTCCACCATCCGCTCCGGGCCGACACCAATGCCCGTCACGACACCAACCCACCTGAACAGGCCGGAAGAGTTTTCGATGTCATACGCTGCAAGTACAACACCGTCGCCAACGGCTGGCGGGCGGGATTGGCCCGAGATAGTCGACGGCAGCGTAAATGCGGAACGCGGCACGGACTCGTCATCGATGTCGACTGGTAGGCGCCAGTATTTTTTCGGGGTCAGCATAGGGCGGAGCCTACCTTGCCTACCGGGCTGACTTCACCCCCGAAACGTGCGGAGCCAAGCGCAAGTCGGTAGCGCATTCCGTCGCGCTGCGGCTCGGTCGTCCAGCCTCCAGCGCCAACTGGCTACGCCGCCGGTGTGTCGGGTGCGGGTGAGATGCTCACCAGTCTGGCGCCCGGGAAGGCCTTTTCAACGGTCGCGGTAGCCTCCGTCAATGCCTCCTGGGCGGAGACCGCTCGCCGAACGAACTGCAGTTCAAGCACCGCATTGATGCTTGCTCCGAGGAGAGTGCTGGTGCTCCCCGTAGCGTCAAGTCGCTCCATGGCGACATCCAGCAGTCCATCGCATTCTTCGAGCTCAAACCGCAAGCTGAACTCGAACTCCAGCAGGGTTCCGCGGGTATCGGTTAGTAGCTGATGAGGGGGCGATACGTCATCCAGCACGCTCAGTTCCCCAGTTCACCTGCGAAGACTTCGTCGTGAGACGGCCGATAGTTGCCGTCCCAAGTTGCTTCGGACGCTTCTGCGGCGCGTGCTTGGCGCATCGCGGACCGAAGCTTGGGGTCGGACTTGATGAGCTGACGAGCTCGCTCGATGGTGCTTCGGAACTCCGGTCGCCGCGACCACCAGTCGGCCAGAAGTGCTCCGTGCCGCGCGGGGTAAACCGAGTATCAACGCACGATTGAGGCAGGGTCGTTCAAATCGAGCAGCATGGCTTGGTTCCGAAATCGCGATGCGGGTATAGTACTGTATAAACATACAGTATTCGCAAGATGTTGGTCAGAGCACTCCGTCTTCGACACCGAGGGGTGAAGCTCGACCCCTCGGTGCTGCGTGCTGCCGTGCCCTTGGAAGGGCTTTTACGGCTCGATGCAAGCCGCTATCAGGGCCGGGATGGGCGTGGACGCACCGTGTGCCTTCTGATGCCCGTTGGAGGCTCTCTGCAGCCTCTGGTCGAGATGTTCAGTGCTCGACTGGTTCGCATCGAGGCAAGAGGCATCATCGTGAGCGGTGAAGAGGATGAGTGGGACCGCAAGCGGCGAACATCGTTTCGCCAGACTTTGTGGGCCTGGCCGATGCCTCCGCCAGTCCCTGCCTCCGAACCGAAGGAGTCGAACGGACGCCGCGAAGTGATGAAGCTGCTGGAGGCCATAGAGGCCCTCGGCGTCACGGCTGACTGATGTCGCCCGCTGGAGCGCTGGGAGCGGCGTCCCATTCGTGGAGGTCGCGAAGCAGCTGCGGCAGCAACTTCGCGACGAGCTCGATGGCCAACTTCGAACCCTCGCTGATGCGCGACTTCGTGCAGATGAGGCGAAGTTGGCTCGACGTCGCCTTGAGGTCCTGAGCCGGGCCCAGCAGGTGTTCACCCGTACGGTCCATGCTGATGGCCAGGCGCAGCGCTTGCACCTGAGCGACGAGGTCTCGGACGAGCTCGCGAACCACCGCCGCTTTGGACCTGGCGAGTTCTTGCGCCAGCAGCGAAACGAAGTGGTCGACGTCGAGCAGCGACCGAGCAATCCGCTCACCAATCTGTTGCCGCGCTTCGTCGGCTGCGGAATCTACCAAGGCCTGCATGCTGCCCAGTTTATCGCCCACGACTCTTGGCCTAGGCCACGCCTCCACGAACGGCGGGAGCGCCGTATCCTCTGGACCCGGATAACGCGGCCAATCTCGCCGCCCGCAGGAGAGTGCCATGGCGACTTGGCAGTTCGATGTGCAGCTCTATCGGCAAGCTCTTGATGAACCGCTGCCGGCTTCCACACGCGAGGCCGCAGAGCACCTGCTTCCTCTGCTGTTTGGCGTAGGAGACGAAATGCTTGACCGATGGTTCGTTTTTGGAAGTGAGGTCGGGAATCGCGTGGACCTGCTCGTGCTCGATGACGGGGGCTGTGAGATTCATGCTCGCTTCGACGCTCGAGCCTCGGAAACCGACGGGTTCGTTCGTGATACCTGCAAGCTTGCTTCAGCGCTGGACTGCAGCCTGTTCAGCGCTGAACTCCATGAGGTTCTCCAACCAACCCCGGCATCCGTGCTGGACGCCTTGAAGCGTTCTGCGGCGTGGCGCTACGCCGTGGACCCGGCGGCCTTCCTTGGCAGCCTAAGAAACTCGCCTTGAGAGCGGAGCGCGACAGATGTGCAACCTTTACCACATGAGTCCGCGGGACGACTTCGAAATCTACGTCCGGCGGCACATCGGGAAACTCTGGCTGCCTGAGGAGCCGCCCAGGCCAATCGTGGGCCCTTTCGATACAGGCATGTTCCTCATCCCGGCCGGTGATGGCGGCCTGACCGGTCGCCTCGGTCAGTGGGGGATGATTCGGGCTGGGCAGCGTGAGCGTGTTGAGTACAAGGAGTACCCGTCGAAGAAGCCCGGCGGCCAGCCTCGGCGTGAGTCGATGCTGAAAAACAATGCGAGGGTAGAGACCGTTGCCAGCTCTCCCGCGTTCAAAGATGCGTGGCGCGGCGGCCGACGTTGTCTGATTCCCGCTCTGCGGTTGCAAGAGCCAAACTGGCAGACTGGCAAATGCGTTTGGTGGCAGCTACGTCGCGCTGACGAGCTGCCGTGGATGGTGGGGGGAATCTGGTCCGAATGGACTGACCCCGAGTCCGGCGAGCTGGTGAACAATTACGCCATGTTGACATTCAACGTCGACGACCACCCGTTGCTCAACCGGCTGCATCGACCGGAGAAGGACCGTGTCACCGGCGAGGTCCTTCCGCCAGAGAAGCAGGACAAGCGAGGGTCGGCCCACATTGAGCCGGCGCACTGGACAACTTGGCTCCAGGGCTCCATCGATGAGGCGAAGGCTCTTCTCGTCGCGCCGCCGGCGGAGTTCTACGACAAGTCGGATGCACAACGGATGGACGAAATGCTCACGGGCATATCTTCGCAATCTGTCAGTCAGCGTGGATTGATTGCTGGCAATACCTGACCCCTTCTCTGGTCAAGAGTTGAGGAGGTGGCGCTGGGTCAGCCTCCCCCGACATGGGGTGGCGCGCATCTGCAAAGACGTCGCCAGAATCGGCGCATGCGCATCCTGACTACTTGCATCTTCCTCGCCGCGGTGGTGGCGTCCAGCGCGGCCATCGGCCAGGTCAAAGGACCGGGGACGTACTACGTTTCTGTCGAAAAGACGGATGAGCGCCTAGCCCCCGCCGCCAACGCGAAATCCACAAACGTGCTGCGCACGCGCCAAGCGGTGGAAGTTCTTGAGGTCAAGGGGCAATGGGCCCGCGTCACGAAGTACTACGACGGCCAAGTGGAAGGCGTTCCTGGGCAGGTGGCGCGCTGGGTTGCGGTGAAGGACCTTTCGGCGGCGCGGCCTGCTGACGAGGTGGCCAAGTCTGATGAGCCTGAGATTGCTAAGCTGCTCACAGGCTCGGACGATTTCGCCCGATACCGAAAGGCGTTCATCAAGGCTTCGCAGGAACTCATCCAGCGTAAGCAGTGCTCGGTGCAGGACTTCAAGGAAGTGGGCGGCTGGTCCAAGTCCACGAACTTCCCAAACAAGCCCGTGTACTTCACCTACTGCGGCGGCATGACCAAGCAGAATCGGGTGTACCTGAACGCGGCAACTGGCGAAGTCTTCCGCTGACCTCTGTCATACCGCTGACACGACTGGGGCTCGCCGGTACGTGGCAAGCTACCTCGCCAAGTTGTCCCTCACATTCACATGGCCGAAATCAAGAACTATTCGGGTCCAAAGCTCAACGATTTCGCAGAGAGAACGCGTGCATCTCTCCGAGCTGCTGGCTTCGACATCGTTGCACTCCCCAGCTCCAACCCAAATAGAAAGCGGAATCTTATCCGCGTCTTGTGGGACGGGGTGTACGTGGGGCAAATGCACTCAGACCTTTGGGACCACGGCTACGGATGCCTCTATCGGTTCAACTCGTTGGACGGTGCCGGGCGCCTCCGCTTCGCTGAGCCTAAGGAGTACGGGGCGGAGGATTTTATGAGGATTCATCATCTAGACGAATCACAGTTCTCGATTCGCGCGGAAGGGAAGGACGTTAGGCGCTACTACCGAATTGTCGGAACAGAGGCAACGCTGAAGGTGATGAAGCAGTCCGCCCAATGGGTAGACGGAGCTCTCGGGCTTGGTGCCGAGGATGACATAGCACGCGACATCGCCGAGATTGAAAAGTCCAATCTCTCAGCCACCGATAAGGACGCACTCATCAAGGTGCGCCTTGGACAAGGCACGTTCCGGGCGGCTCTTGGGAAGGAGTTCAACTGGACCTGTCCGTCCTCTGGAATGAACTTGCGCGCAGCGCTGCGTGCATCCCACATCGTCCCTTGGCGTGAGGCGAATGCAGAGGAGCGGCGGGACCCGCTCAATGGATTGCTGTTGTCCGCCAACTTGGATGCGCTGTTTGACAAGCATCTGCTTACGTTCAGTCGAACCGGAAGCGTGAAGTTCGCCAAAAGCGTTCCTTCCGAAGTTATGGCCTTGCTGGGGCCCTTCGGGAAGCTCAAGTTCAAGCCATGTGCTAGCCGCGCGAGCTATTTGGCCCGGCACCATAAGCGATTCGAGGAACTTGAACTGCAGCGTGTTGCGATTGCAAAGGCTAGGGACGAAGAGGGCGAGGCTGACGAAGAGTAGGCGCGGCGCGCAACGCGCCAGTGCTACCTCTTCGAACCTGGTGGAGCGTTTCCTCGTCCACCACCAGGCGGCTGACCCGTCGTGCTGGGCCAGTTCCCTCCAGGCCCTGGATGGCTCGAAGACCGACCGGGAGATGAGCCTGCGGGAGATGGCTACCGGACGCTACCTTGGCTTGGAGCGGGAGAAGACTTTGACATAACGGTCTCCAGAGTTGGTCGCTACTACGCGCATGTGCAAGGCTGGCCATCTACAAATCCCATCCGGGCCACAGTGGCTTCCAAGCACCAGGACTCGTCGACAGTGAGATGCTCTACTCCCAAAATTCTCCCTAGCATATGGCAGCTATGAAAGCCCCTAATGCAGTCGAGACGACTGAGAGCGCACAGCAGTGGCTGGGGCAGTTCCCGCTCGGGGATAAGGCTTTGGCTACGGAACTGCTTCGAGCGCTACGCTTGGTCTCGCGAGATGAGTTTGCAGACGGATTGCGAGCGCATATCTTGGAACGGGCGGAGGCGGTCCATGGGACGGTTGCCCTCTATGCCGAACGCGAGCTGGGTAGTCGCCTTGGAATCCCGCATCGGCTCTTCAAGGAGACAACAGGAAGGCGCAAGAGAGCGATAGGCGCGATGGGTCCACCCCCTGTGAAGTCCACCAAGGCCTATGACGCCTCCGTGGGGAGCGAGGGACTCGTCGCTCAACTCATCTCTCAGCTCGTCAAGGAGCATCCGAAGAAGTTTCTCGACCACCCTGGACCGGAGCGCATTCGGAAGGCGAAGGTCAAAGAGTTCTGGGTCGTCACCGACCTTGTCGGGAGCGGCTACCGCATCCGAAGTTACCTTGAGGCCGCTTGGCGAGTTCGCTCTGTTCGCAGTTGGTGGTCAGGCGAGCTTCTCAAGTTCGGCGTCGTTGCCTATGCCAGTACGGAAAAAGGCGAGCGCCTCATAGACGCGCATTCAACGAAGGCACGCGTCACCCATGTGCACCCTGCGCCGACCATCGACACGGAGTTCTCCATAGGAAAGGCTCTGCAGATGAAGAGGCTGTGCGAGGCCTATGCGCCCGCGGTGTACGGCGACGGGAAGGCGCCGCCATGGGGAGGCGGTACTGGTAATCCGCTGGGGTTTGGCTCTTTGGGAACGCTGATTGTCTTTGCCCACGGGGCTCCGAACACTTCTCCATCATTTCTCCACAAGGCATCCCGAAGTGCATCGAGACCCTGGACACCCCTGTTTCCGTCGCGAGTTACAGCATCGTTAGGAAGCGATGCGTTTGGGCAAGCGCTTACCCCAGAGAGGGTGCTGAGACGACTGGAGAAGCTCGGGCAGCAACGGCTGGCTCGCTCGAGGGTCGTCAAGTCGGAACTTTCGGCCTGGGAGGTGCTGCAGATGCTGGCGGCGTTGGCTTCACCGCCGAGGGCAAACGACAGAGTGCTGGCTACGCGTTCAGGCTTTGACGTATCGAAGGTGAGGAGACTCTGCCGGCTCCTTGGCGAGTACGGGTGGATTGACTCCCAGAGACGCATGACGGACGCGGGAGCAGGCCAGCTGAAGCATGCGCGAAAGCAATGGACGGAATCCATACAAGAAGCCGATTTCCAGCCTCGCTCCGTCAAGATATTGCCGTACTATCCGAAGTCGTTGAGGCATCCAGTCTGAAAGTCTAGATTCGGTGCGCGTCGAGAGGACGCAGCCACCATTGATGAGCATCGGCTCATCAACCGGGCGCAGACTACTGCCGCTCTATGAACCAGCTCCTGCTTACGGCTAAGCCCTCCCGCCACAAGGTTACGTGGCGTAGCCTTCTACTTGCGGCGGGAGACCTCACCCAGAGGGTGTCAAAGTAGATGGATGATTGGAAGCCTCAACCCTATATTCGACAAGCGCAGCAGCTAGGAGTTGCGCAGTCGATTCTTGATGCTGCGGTCGCTGCTAGCGAGGCGGTTGTAGCAGCTCATCCTTCGTTGCCGCCAATCCTGACGCTGCGGCATCTCGCGCATCTCACAGACACGAGCTACCTCAAACTCCGCGATTGGGTCAGCCGAGAGATTGAGGACCCCTACAGGGTGTTTCGCATCAAGAAACGCCCGGTTGCTCCGAATTGCACTGCGTTCAGAACGATTTGCGTACCGGATGTGGAGCTGGCATTTCTCCAAAGGTGGCTGTCGCGCAACGTTCTCTCTTGGGGTCGACCACACTCTGCAAGCACGGCGTTCGCTCCCGGCTCTACTCTTCTCGCAGCTGTGGAACCGCATTGCGGTAGTCGATGGTTGGTGAAGCTTGACGTAAGAAGATTCTTCGAGTCAATTTCAGAAGTCTCGGTCTACAAGGCCTTCCGCAGATTGGGCTACCAGCCGCTGGTCTCACTGGAACTGGCGCGGCTGTGCACAAGGGTGGGGCCAGCCTCTCGTCTGTACGCCAACGCGCGGTGGACCAGGCGCGCGCCTCGCTATGTCGCAGCGATACGAAAGTACGCAGTGGTGAGGTTCGGGCACCTCCCTCAAGGGGCGCCCACAAGTCCGATGCTCGCGAATCTTGTCATGCGAGATGTCGATGAAGAGCTGACGAAGGTTGCAAAGCTTCACGGCATGACCTACACGCGCTACGCCGACGACCTCACGTTCTCAACACCCCGAAGGGATTTCGGACGGGAGATTGCAGTCGAACTCATTCAGAAGGTCTACCGAAGCTTAGGAAGATTCGGTTTGCAGCCCAACCTTGCGAAGACTCAAGTAGTGCCACCTCGCTCTCGGAAGGTCGTCCTCGGGTTGCTTGTCGACGGCAAGGAGCCCAGGCTCACCAGGGAGTTCAAGAACAAGATGCGTCAGCACCTGTACTACCTTGAGAGGCCTGATGTGGGCGCGGTTCGCCACGCTCAAGCCCGCGGCTTCTCTGCCGTGGCCGGGCTAAGAAATCACCTATTGGGACTTGCGGCTTACGCCAGCCAAGTGGAACCGCAGTACGGCGCCGAGCTTGCACGACGCCTCAATGCAGTTTCTTGGCCGGTTGTCTATTGACTTCGTGATGTGGATGGCGCCGAGCGCCCATCGAAATTACTGGCACTCTATGTCTTGCTGTTACCTGCTTTCGCATGGATTAGAGACGTTCGGGTGGTTAAATCAGCAGTACGCGGAAACGCAATGCCTTCTGTCCAACGGAGCTCCCGATGCCTAAATCGCTACAACAGGTCCTGATTCAAATCGACAAGCTACAGAAGGAGGCTGACTCCATCCGCGCCAAGGAAGTCGCTGGCGTCATCGGGCGAATCAAGGAAGCAATCAAGCACTACAACTTGAAACCCGAGGACCTCTTCAGTTCGACGGCCAAGAAGGGCGCCGCTCCTGCCAAGACCCCACGCGGCGGCGTTGCAAAGTACAGCTCTGCCGACGGGCGAACATGGAGCGGGGTGGGCAAGCGTCCAAGCTGGTTCCGCGAGGCGCTCGAAGCAGGCAAATCCCCGGAGGACCTGCTCGTTACTTCAACCGACGCTCCCAGTCGCGATTCAAGCGGCAAACGCAGCCTCGGCGGGAAGCGGGCGGCCAGCAAGCAGAGGCGAGTTGGTGAACCCAAGTATCACAACGGTGATGGCAAGACCTGGACAGGCAAGGGCACACGTCCGGGCTGGTTCGTTGCCGCGCTGGCTGAGGGCAGGACTGCTGAAGACCTGCTCATCGCGAAACCGTGAGGGCGGCTTACCACTGAACCACCGCATGGCGACGACTACCAAGACGCTTGGGCCACTTCACTTTGAAGACCTTGAGCCGAAGCGATTCGAGGACCTGGTCCGACAGCTTGCGTACGAGTTCAAACCTTGGCGCAAACTTGAAGCGACCGGACGGTCCGGCAGCGATGACGGGTTTGACGCTCGAGGCTACGAAATCGTCGGCGGGGACACCACCCAGCGCTCCTCGGACGGAGAGACCGAGGTTGTTGATGAGACGGCTGTCCGTGAAGGGGCCGAAGACCGACTGTGGCTCATCCAATGCAAACGTGAGAGGGCCATCGGGCCCAAGGCGCTGACGGACTACCTCGACGGCGTTGTGTTGAGCCCGGACGAGCAGCTGTACGGGATAGTATTCACCGCCGCCGCAGACTTCTCGAAGAAGGCACGTGACGACTTCGCCAAGAAGTGCAAGGCCATGGGTCTGCAAGAGTGGCACCTTTGGGGCAAGGCCGAGCTTGAAGACAAGTTGTTCCAGCCGGCTGCGGACCACCTCCTTTTCGCATACTTCGGTATCTCGCTGACCATTCGTCGGCGCACCCAACGCACCGAACTCCGAGCGCGCCTCGCGATGAAGCGGAAGGCGAATCGGCTACTCAAGGACTACCAGCACCAGTTCCTGCTTCTGCGGCCGCCCGAGGCTCCTTCGTACCCGCACTCCAGGGACGTGCGCGACCCTGAGACAGGTGAACCACCGTGGTTCGTACGGGAGTATCGGCAGATGAGCCACGAGGGCTTGGTGTTCTGCGTGCGTCGGTACTTCGCTTATCTGCACGACGATGGGGAGCAATGGGACGCGGCCATGGCGTTCAATCATGTGCGTTCGTCTCCGCATCAAGACCCTTGGCGGCGCGAGGAGGAAGACTACGAGCTGCGCAGTCGTATCCAGGAGGTCTGGGACGCCTTTCCGAAGGCTAACAAGGCCTGGCTCGAAGTGCTCGCCACCATACCTTTCGAAAACATTCTCGACATTGACGAGCTGGGCGATGAGCACTTTGAGGAGCCGCACATATACGCGCCGTTTTTCGACCGTCTCGCAGGTCCCTTCGCGACGTTCTACGCAAGGGTCGAGACGACGGACCGCTACGACCCGCGCGTGCTGTACCCGAGTAGGACGGATGGTCGCATCGAAGTCTTCGAGGCGGACTTTCGCAAGGACAAGCCCGGCCCCTAATGTGCATTTTTTGGCGGCGCCAACGTACGAACAGCCCCAAGGTCACTGCGAACCAAAATCGCTAGGTGCGCAACGGTGGTGCTGCCAGCCTCAACTGCGATGTTCTCCAGGTTCAGCGGTACGGGTCGGTGCAGGTAGGGGCGCATCTTACGGCGGCACGCCCGATAGACTGCTGCCGCTGCAAAGCTGACGTCAATTCGTCGGCGCCCCGAACCGGTTCTTGGAAATCACCACCGATGGGTAGCCAATCTCATCGATTCCGAGCTCAGGCTCATCCGGTAGCTCGAGAAAGCTTGATGCGGGAGCCTCGCAGTACCGACAGTGCGTCCGGGTATAGGCTTCTTCCTTGCTCATGCCCACAAGGACGACTTCCATCACCGACTCGTGTTTGACGCCGCAGAACCGGCACATGCAGACCTTCATCGCCTCAGCTCCATCTCAGCTTGAACGTTGACGACCCGGACGACGCACCGCAAGAATCCACATGTTGAGCGCGAGCTCCAGCGAGGCGCGCTTTGCCTTCGTTGCCCGGCCTGGCCCGAGCGCCCGTCTTCCAATCGTGGTGGCGCAACCTGTGCCTCAGCAGGAGGAGTCACATGGATGAGTAGTCCGCGGACGTCGATGCTGATGAACTGCCCAACGGCAAGTACGTCGCCGTTCTCATACTCACGCCGCCGCCAGAGCTCGGACCGGCAATTCGCCGCGTGCTGGAAGGCGAGTACGACCACCCCGAACTTGCGCGGCTCGCCGCGCTTGATGCTTTCGTCCTCATGACACATCGATAGTTCTCAGTCCGCCGGCTCTGCACGCTGGACTAGGTTGGACCTACCGTGAACCCAGCAGCGGTACCGCTGACCATCCTCGAGCAGACTCAGGCTCGCAATTCCAGGCGTCCGCTCGGTAATGCAGAGCATGCGTCCGTCAGGCGTTGCGAGGTGTGCGATGCCGAGTTCTGTGTGCACCTCGAAGACATCTGCCTCAACCAGTCGTGCACCAAAATTTCGCTGCGCCAGAAGGCCATCGACGGATGAAGCGGCGATGGCAACCAAATCATCCGAAGGCATCGTGCACCGGTACATGGTCTCAAGCTGCTTCTGGGCGGGCGCTATCTCGTCACTTGCATCGACGAGCAATTCGATGAGGGAGTTCTGCCCGGGCAAGTCGATGAACTCGGCGCGTGGGAAGGTGCGCAGGACTGCTTCGACGCTTGCGACCATCGCGGCGTCACGATGACTGACTTGTTGGTCGAACTCGAGCAACACGACGTGTGGTGGCACCTTGAACACGTGCGCGGCAACGCAGTTCGCCATCGGATATCTCGCTGCGATTTCTGGCTGGGTCAGGGGGAAATCCTCGGCTGAGTGCACTGCCGCGGCAAGTACCACCCGGCATACCGAGAACTCCGCAGGGAGGCTCTCCTCGCGGCGCTGTGCCTCCAGGTCCAACGGAGGCATAGGTTGGTTGCTACCGTCCCGTCCATCGGACTGGCTGTCATCTTAAGTGCTGTTCACATGTAGCCCCTCGGAAGTCATGCGAACAACAAGCTCCGCGGGGGCGTACCGACTTGGGCCGCTGTCGCGATTCGCGAGTCGGTTCGCCTCCTTGATGAGAAGCTTCTGGCGCGCATCAGGCTCAAACGCGCTCGGCATCTCAGTCCCTTGGCGGCGCCGTCGAGTGTGGCTCATAAATCGGCCGCTGTAGAGCGCGTCGGGCGAGTTGGAGATGAGAGGGCTGCAAGCAACCCGTCGCGTCACAGAGAGCCACTCGACCGGCGACGTCAAGGGTTGAACCAGTGAGGCTCTCTCCGGACTCCACGTCGTCAAGAATGACGAACGGTTCCCCATTGTGGTGTGCGCGCAACCACCTCTGGACGGCATCAAGCCGAGATTCGTCCCGATTGGTCGGGGCCGCCCAATGCACATGAAAGTTGTCAGCGACGCTCGCTAGGCCGCATCGCCTGAACACGTGCTCGAAATGCGGACGCTTGAGGAGCGAGAGCCAGCTCGTTGTCAACACTACACGTGGTGAGAGCTCGCACATGAGCTCATCCAGCAACGCGACCGCTTGGGCGGCGAAGAGCTTTTCGTAGAGGTCCGGCACCGCAACGTCAAGTCCATGCAATGCGCGAAACACGTGCAGACCGCCAAACGGTTGATTGGGGCACAGCACGTCGTCCACGTCCAAAAGCACCGTCGGACGCTTCGCGGCCACTGTCATGGCGCGCACTCCCTGAGCGCGGCCTCTAGCCGTTTGATGACCTTTGGGTCGCTGAGTCCGCTGCTAGCGTCGACCTTGACCAAGTGCCGCTTCACGGCCGGGTCGGACGGCCAGCCGTCGTCGCTGTCGTCGAGAGACACCCAGTGCAGCAGCTTGTTCTGCTGGACGCAATTCCGGATGGTCCCGAAGACTGTGTTCACCTTCCTTAGCTCGAACAATGCGATGCACCTAACGACGTCGCCGGTTGCGCCAGTCACTCGCCCCTGTAGCCAAGCCGGTGCCAGGCTCTTGATGGCTTCGATGCCAAACATGCTGACTGCGGTCGAGCGAAACACCACCGAAGCGTCCCAGCGTTCGAGGACGTCGCGCAGCGGGGTGGCCCAGCAAAAGTGAGGTGGACCTGCATGCGGATAGCCTCTCAGTACTGCGTACTGCATGCTCAAGGGATGCGTGACCCCGTCCAAATTTAGAAAGACTACGGGCGCCATCACTACGCTCGTTTCCTTTTAGGAAGTCCGAAACTTGGCCGCCGGCGGATACACGAGCGTGCATGGCTCCATCCCGGCCTCAGTAGGTTTGCCATCAATTCGCACGAGCAACGATGGTGCGTTGGCAAACGTCAGTGCGTAGGAGCCCGAGTAGCGCGAGGCAAAGACCTGCTGGACGGTGCCGAACATGACGGAATCTGTGGAAGGGCCAAGCGGCGCGAAGAACGCGCTCAACCGCGACGGCCTCTCTCCTGCGAAGGCGAGGGCCTCACCGAAATCCAAGAAGGCGCGACGTTGGCAGACCGTTCGACCTTCCACCGTCTCGTCTACGTCAACGATAAACAGGTGGTGGGCGGGGTCGAGGCTGATGCCACCCTTAGGCATTGCCGTAGCTTGCGCGTTCATTGGATGTCCTTCTCGCTCGTGGTCGTTGAACCTACTTGGAGGACCCGAAAGGGTCGCTGAGCCCCCGGATGTTCCGGCGTAGCCGACGTTTGTGGGCGATATGAATAGCCAGTATACGAAAAAGCGGTAGATGAATGAACTGTAGACGTTTCAACTGCGCTCTTGCACCGTGCGGACATGGAAGAAGCGAAGGTGGAAGGGCAAGCCCTTCGAAAAGTTTTTGCTGCAGCTTTGCAGTCTTATCGCAAGAAGCTGGGCCTGTCGCAGGAGGCATTGGGCGGGAAAGCTGGCTTGCATCGAACCTATGTGAGCCAGGTCGAACAGTGCCGTCAAGCCGCAAGTCTGGACAGCATTGAGCGCCTCGCCAACGCGCTAGGGGTCGCGCCTCATCTGCTTCTAAAACCCTCTCGGGAGCGGGCCAGAATCTCTCCTGAAGAAGCCGACGGGAGTTAAGGGCTGGCGGTTGAGCCCAGGGGGAGGTTGGTCATGGCGCGGGGAGCGCGTATCCGAGCCGTACCAGTGCGCTGAAGCCTTTTACTCGCCCTCTGTCCTTATGGGGGTAGAGCGGCGACGTGCCCTTTGGAGTCGTGGGTACGGGGAGCTTGGAGGCGGGACAGTCTCACCGAGCGGACCGCTTTGCGTCTCGTAGCGCGAAGCGGTGTTGCCTGCTGATAACGGACGCCGTCCAAACTTGAGCTCGCCGTCGGCTTAGTTGCGCTGACGGAAAGTCAGTCCGCGTCCGCAGGTCGCGCGCGTGGCGGCTCATCGAACGTTTGGGTCGGTCAAGACCTAGCGGGTCGACTCCCGAGCAGCCACAACGCCTTGCGTCTGACCCAGCTCAGTCAACAGAGGACCGCGCTTCTTCGGGGCGGGCGCGATTGCTTCCGTCCTATTGTCGACTTGTGCCAGCTGCCCTCTCCTCTGAATTTGAGGGGTGCTCCACATATTTTTGGTTCGTGTAATACACGGCTGCATCTACTGCTTCGCGCGACCGACGCACAGCTACCTGAACCTGTCGCCGGGCCTGGACTTCGAGACCCGGATCATCGCGAAGGTCAACGCCGCCGAGCGGCTGCGCGAGGCGCTGGCCTCGCCCGCCTACCAGCCGGCGCCGCTGGTGCTGGGCACGGCCACCGACGCCTACCAGCCGATCGAGCGCAAGCTGCGCATCACCCGCGCGGTGGTGGAGGTGCTGACCGAGGCGCGGCATCCGTTCTCGGTGGTGACCAAGTCCAGCGGCATCGAGCGCGACCTCGACCTGATCGTGCCGATGGCGCTCAAGCGGCAGGTGTCGGTCTACCTGTCGGTGACCTCGCTGGACCCGGCGCTGTCGCGCATCCTGGAGCCCCGCGCCGCCTCGCCGCAGCGGCGGCTGCAGACCATCAAGGCGCTGGCCGAGGCCGGCGTGCCGGTGGGGGTGAGCGTGTCGCCGGTGATCCCCTTCCTCAACGAGCCCGAGCTGGAGCGCATCCTCGAGGCGGCCGCGGAGGCCGGTGCGACCAAGGCCTTCAGCATCCCGCTGCGGCTGCCCTGGGAGGTGGCGCCACTGTTCCACGACTGGCTGCGGCTGCACCAGCCGGACAAGGCCGCGCGCATCATGGCGCGGCTGCGCGACATGCGCGGCGGCAAGGACAACGATCCGCGCTTCGGCACGCGCTTCACCGGCGAAGGGATCTGGGCCGAACTGCTGCAGCAGCGGCTGCGCAAGGCCTCCCAGCGCCTGGGCCTGGGCCGCGAGCGGCACCAGTTCGACTTCAGCGAGTTCAGACCCCCCTCGAAGCTGGAGGGGCAGCAGTCCTTGTTCTGACGGGCCTGAGGGGCTTGACGGGCTCGAGGGCCTGACGGACGGTCGATCAGCCGCCGCGCCGGCAGGCGCCGACCCAGTCCCAGTCCTTGCGGTAGACCGAGGTCTGCACGCCGCTCAGGCTCAGCACCGTGTGGTACAGCCCGTCGTGGGACATCGGCGTGTCGCGGCGCTGGGTGAGGCAGGCCTCGTCCAGGCGCTGCGACTGGCGCGTCTGTGCCGGCAGCCACAGGATCAGCGGCACATGCTTCTGCTGCTTGGGCGCCAGCGCATAGGGCATGCCGTGGAGGAACAGGTTGTTCTCGCCCAGCGACTCGCCGTGGTCCGACACGTACAGCAGGCTCGGATCGAAACGCGACTGCTGGGTGCCCAGCCAGTCGATCGCCTTGGCCAGCACGTGGTCGGTGTACGCGATCGTGTTGTCGTAGGCATTGCGCACCTCCTCCAGCGGGCACTGCTGCAGCGCGTTGCTGCGGCATTCCGGCTGGAAGGGCTTGCGCTCGGCCGGCGTGCGCAGGTAATACGCCGGTCCATGGCTGCCCATCTGGTGCAGCACCAGCACCACGCCGCGCGCGACGCGCTGCGGATCCAGCGCGGCGATGCGGGCGTCCAGGTCGTGCAGCATCGCCTCGTCCAGGCATTCGCCGTCGGGGCGGCACAGGCCGGCGGGCAGGGGATGGTCGGCGCGGGCGGGATTGATGGCCTGCGCATTCGGCACGCGGTCGCAGATGCCCTTGCAGCCCGACTGGTTGTCCAGCCAGAGCACCGCCAGCCCCGCGCGCTGCAGCACGTCCAGCAGCGTCTCCTGGTTGCCCGGGTGGTCGACATACGCCTCGCGGCCGAGCTGCGAGAACATGCAGGGCAGCGAGGCCGCCGTCGAGGTGCCGCAGGACGCGACTTCGCGGTAGCTCAGCACCGGCTTGCCCGAGAGCTCCGGATTGGTCGGCCGGCCGTAGCCGTTGAGCTGGAAGTTCTCCGAGCGCGCCGTCTCGCCCACCACCAGCAGCACCAGCGGCGGCCGCGCACCGTCGGGTCGGGGCGTCAGCGTCGCGTCCGCGGCGACGATCTCCGGCGGGCCCTTGGGCTTCTTCTGTTTCTGGACGACCAGCGCGGCGCTGGCCCAGATCGCGTTGATCGGGCTGACCATCTTGGTCAGCACCTTGTGGTTGCGCAGGGTCGAGGCCAGCTCCGCGGTGCGGGTCGCCGCCAGGCCCACGCCCAGCGCCAGCGCCAGCGCGACGCTGGCCAGGTTCCAGCCGAGCCGCTGGTACCAGCGCCGGTCGGTCAGCCGCTGGCGCCAGAGCCAGAGCAGCGGCAGCAGCGCGATCACCGCCACATGCGCCGCCAGGCCCCAACCCATCAGGTCGCGGGTCTCGCGCACGTCGGTCTGCAGCGCGTTGGTGATCATCGCGCTGTCGATGACCACGCCGTAGCTGCCGATGAAGTAGGCCAGCGGCGCGGTCAGCAGCAGCATCAGCGTGAGCAGCGGCTTCACCGCCACGCGCCAGGCCAGCAGGCTGAAGCAGGCCGCCAGCACCAGGATCACGATGCCGGCGAAGACGACGACGAACAACTGGCCCGACGGGCCGGCGTAGTCGGGCATGCCGCTCATGCGCTGCCACAGCGGCCAGTTGCCGAGCACGCCGATCCAGAGCGCAGCCAGCCAGGCCAGGGTCAACGGGGAACGTGTGCGCGCGGCGCCGGCCTGGCGCGATCGCGAGGTCGAGGAATCGGAAAACGGCATCTTGCTTGTGTCAGGCCGGCATGATCAAACCGGCCCTTGTAGTGGTCCCACCTGAAGATCTCCTGAAGCCTCGCCCTGCGTCATGCCGCGGCGCGGCCACCGGACCGGCTTTCATCCCCGCAAGGCCATGCCGCCGGCGGCACGGGCCGCCTTCAGCCCCTGGCCGCTGGCCTGCACGTAGCGGCGTTGCAGGTCCTCGATGCGAGGCGCCAGTGCGCTCGGGTCGCTCATCCTGTCGCGGTAGCGCTTGAGCACCAGCGCCGCCATGTCGATGAGCTTGGCGTTCAGCGTCAGCCCGCCTTGCTCGACCAGCAGCTGCACCCCGGCCTGCGCGTCGCCGCGCATCGCCTGGCGCATCGCGGTTTCCGAGATCGCGAAGACGCGGGCATTGGCCTCGCGCATCAGCCGCGAACTGGGCTCGTGGCCCTCGGCCATGGCGAGCATCACCTCGGTCGCCGACTTGGAGCTGCAAAAGCGCAGCCCGAGCTGGCTCATCAGCAGGTCCATCTCGCTGAGCTCGATGTCCTGCCGCGCCATGCGCACCCACAGGGCGATCAGCAGGCAGGCGGCTTCCAGGTCGAAGGCCTCGTCCGCGGCGCGGCGCGCGAAGTCGCGCGCCAGCTGCAGCGCATCGGCGAGCCGGCGTTCCATCAGCAGCCGCAGCCCCTGCAGCAGCACGTCGAAGCGCTGCAGCCGGACGTCTCGCGGCGCGCGTTCGATGCCCTGCGCCAGGGCGTCGGCGGCGTACTTCAGTCCCTTGCCGTCCTTCGCGTCGAAGCGCATCAGCGCGAGCAGGGCCAGGCTGTGCCAGTCGAAGAGCTTGGAGCGCAGCCCCTGCGCGAGGCTGCGTTCCAGCATCTTGAGCGCCTCGTCGCGCTGGCCGGCATAGAAGGCCAGCGTGCCGCAATGCTGCTGGCGCAGCAGGCATCCCGGCGTCAGCGTCGCGGCGGTGCGGTAGGTGGCGAGCGCGGCGTCGATCTCGCCTTGCTCCATCTGCACCCGGCCCATCAGGTCGTAGCTGTCGGCCTGGTCGGGCATGTCACCGATCAGCGTCTCCAGCGTGCGGCGCGCGGCGCTCAGGTTGCCGCTGGCCACCTCGGTGCGCGCCACGCCCAGCCGCGCCCAGGGCACGGTGCGCGCGGCGATGATCGCCTCGTACAGCTCGCGCGCCTCGGTGTGGCGCTCCAGGCGCAGCAGCAGTTCGGCGCCGATGCGCGCGGCATAGAGCCAGTAGGTCGCCTTCTGCTGGAAGCGCTCCAGGCAGAGGTCGGCGGCGCGGTCGAAGTCGCGGGCGTCGATGGCGTCGAAGATCGCCTTCAGCTCCAGCTTGCGGTGCCGCGCGTTGGCCAGGCGGTCGGCCAGCGCGGCGCTGGTGTAGGGCTTGACGAGGTAGGCATCGAGCGCCGCCTCGGCCGCCTCGGCGACCTTCGCGTAGGAGGCCTCGCCGGTGACCATGACGAAGACCGTGGCGTAGGGCAGCAGTTGCTCGCGCCGCAGTTCATCGAGCAGGTCCTGTCCGGAGAGCTCCGAGCCGTCGAAGTAGTAATCGCACAGGACGATGTCGTAGGGCTGCGTCTCGAGGATGACGCGGGCGTCGCGCACCCGCGTGGCTTGGCGCACGTGCCCGACGCCGAGTTCGCGCAGCTGGGCGGTCATCAGGCTGCGCGAGGTCGCGTTGCCGTCGATGACCAGCGCCTGCGTCTTGGACAGGGGGCTGGACAAGGGGCTGGCCAGCGTCATGGCCGCCGTCCCGCGGGCGTGGCGGGCGCCCATGTGAAAAAGCCCGCCTCCGAAGAGAGCGGGCCGGCAGCACCCCAACGATGTGTGCGAATGTCGTCAACCACGAGGCGGATTGTCCGCCCGGCGATCGCCGCCGGCTCCCCGGGTTTGCGTGGGGGCCGCAGCTTGAATTCCCAATCCGGGCGTGAACTTGCGCGCCGCTGTTGGTGGCTTACTTGAAGAGGTCCTTGACGCGGTCCGTCCAGCTCTTCGCGTTCGGCGAGTGGCGCTCGCCGCCGTCGCGCAGGCTCTTGTCCAGCTCCTTCAGCAGCTTGCGCTGGTGCTCGGTCAGCTTGACCGGCGTCTCGATGCTGATGTGGCAGTACAGGTCGCCCGGATAGCTGGAGCGCACGCCCTTGATGCCCTTGCCGCGCAGGCGGAAGGTCTTGCCGTGCTGCGTGCCCTCGGGCAGTTCGATCTCGGCCTTGCCGCCCAGCGTCGGCACCTCGATCGAGCCGCCCAGCGCCGCGGTCGTCATCGACACCGGCATCGTGCAGTGCAGGTCGTCGCCGTCGCGCTCGAAGATGTCGTGCTGCTTGATGCGGATCTCGATGTAGAGATCGCCCGACGGCCCGCCGTTGACGCCCGGCTCGCCGTTGCCGGCGGAGCGGATGCGCATGCCTTCGTTGATGCCGGCCGGGATCTTGACTTCCAGCGTCTTGGTCTTCTTGATCTTGCCGGCGCCGTTGCAGGTCGTGCAGGGCTCCGGAATGATCTTGCCGGTGCCGTGGCAGTGCGGGCAGGTCTGCTGGATGCTGAAGAAGCCCTGGCGCATGTGCACCGTGCCGCTGCCGCCGCAGGAGCCGCAGGTCTTGGCGCTGGTGCCGGGCTTGGCGCCGCTGCCGTGGCAGGTGTCGCAGCCTTCCCAGGACGGGATGCGGATCTGCGTCTCCTTGCCGCGCGCGGCTTCCTCCAGCGTGATCTCCATCGCGTAGCTCAGGTCGCTGCCGCGATAGACCTGCTGGCCGCCGCCCTGGCGCCGGCCGCCACCCTGCTGGCCGAACAGGTCGCCGAAGATGTCGCCGAAGGCCTCGGCGAAGCCGCCGAAGCCTTCCGCGCCCGGGCCGCCGCGGAAGCCCTGGTTGGGGTCCACGCCCGCGTGGCCGTACTGGTCGTAGGCCGCGCGCTTCTGGCCGTCGGACAGCATCTCGTAGGCCTCCTTGGCCTCCTTGAACTTGTCCTCGGCGTCCTTGGCACCTTCGCCCTGATTGCGGTCAGGGTGGTACTTCATCGCCAGCTTGCGATACGCCTTCTTGATGTCGTCTTCGCTGGCGTTCTTCGCGACGCCTAGGACTTCGTAATAGTCACGCTTTGCCATGGATCTTCCTGGGGGCCTCAAACCAAAACGCCGCGCGAGGCTGGCGGCCCCGCGCGGCGGCTGTCAGGCGACAGCGGTTGCCGATCGCGGCGCCGACCGGGGTCGGCGCGCACGGCTTACTTCGAGTCCTTGACTTCCTTGAACTCGGCGTCCACGACGTTGTCGTCGGCCGGCTTGGACGAGGACTGCGCAGCCGCCTCGGCGTGGTCCGCACCCGCCGCACCCGCCGCACCAGTGGCGCCCGCGGCACCGGCCGCCGCCTGGGCCGCCTGCGCGTCGGCGTACATCTTCTCGCCCAGCTTCTGGCTGGAGGTCATCAGCGCTTCGGTCTTGGCGTCGATGTCGGCCTTGTCCTCGCCCTTGATGGCTTCTTCCAGGTCCTTGATCGCGGCCTCGATCTTTTCCTTCTCGCCGGCGTCCAGCTTGTCGCCATGCTCGGCCAGCGACTTCTGCACCGAATGCACCAGGCCGTCGGCCTGGTTCTTGGCCTGCACCAGCTCGACCTTCTTCTTGTCCTCGGCGGCGTTGGCCTCGGCGTCCTTCACCATCTTCTCGATCTCGGCCTCGGACAGGCCGGAGTTCGCCTTGATGGTGATCTTGTTTTCCTTGCCGGTGCCCTTGTCCTTGGCGCCGACGTGCAGGATGCCGTTGGCGTCGATGTCGAAGCTCACCTCGATCTGCGGCACGCCGCGCGGCGCCGGCGGGATGCCTTCCAGGTTGAACTCGCCCAGGCTCTTGTTGGCCTGCGCCATCTCGCGCTCGCCCTGGTAGACCTTGATGGTCACCGCGGGCTGGCTGTCCTCGGCGGTCGAGAAGGTCTGGCTGAACTTGGTCGGGATGGTCGTGTTCTTCTTGATCATCTTGGTCATCACGCCGCCCAGGGTCTCGATGCCCAGGCTCAGCGGGGTGACGTCCAGCAGCAGCACGTCGGTGCGCTCGCCGCCCAGGACCTGGCCCTGGATCGCGGCGCCCACGGCCACCGCCTCATCGGGGTTCACGTCCTTGCGCGGGTCCTTGCCGAAGAACTCCTTGACCTTCTCCTGCACCTTGGGCATGCGGGACATGCCGCCGACCAGGATGACGTCGTCGATCTCGCTCACCGACACGCCGGCGTCCTTGATCGCGGTGCGGCAGGGGGCGATGGTGCGCTCGATCAGCTCGTCCACCAGCGACTCCAGCTTGGCGCGGGTCAGCTTGATGTTCAGGTGCTTCGGACCGGTGGCGTCGGCCGTGATGTAGGGCAGGTTGACGTCGGTCTGCGAGGAGTTGGACAGCTCGATCTTGGCCTTCTCGGCCGCTTCCTTCAGGCGCTGCAGCGCCAGCACGTCCTTGGTCAGGTCGACGCCTTGCTCCTTTTTGAACTCGGCAATGATGTAGTCGATGATGCGCTGGTCGAAGTCCTCGCCGCCCAGGAAGGTGTCGCCGTTGGTGGACAGCACCTCGAACTGCTTCTCGCCGTCGACGTCGGCGATCTCGATGATCGAGATGTCGAAGGTGCCGCCGCCCAGGTCGAACACCGCGATCTTGCGGTCGCCCGCGCCGTGCTTGTCCAGGCCGAAGGCCAGGGCCGCGGCGGTGGGCTCGTTGATGATGCGCTTGACGTCCAGGCCGGCGATGCGGCCGGCGTCCTTGGTCGCCTGGCGCTGCGCGTCGTTGAAGTAGGCCGGGACGGTGATGACCGCCTCGGTCACTTCCTCGCCGAGGTAGTCCTCGGCGGTCTTCTTCATCTTGCGCAGCACTTCCGCGGAGACCTGCGGCGGCGCCAGCTTCTTGCCGCGCACTTCCACCCACGCGTCGCCGTTGTCGGCCGCGGCGATGGTGTAGGGCATCAGGTCAATGTCCTTCTGGACTTCCTTCTCCTGGAACTTGCGGCCGATCAGGCGCTTGACCGCGTACAGGGTGTTCTTCGGGTTGGTCACCGCCTGGCGCTTGGCCGAGGCGCCGACCAGCACCTCGCCGTCTTCCTGGTACGCAATGATCGACGGGGTGGTGCGGGCGCCTTCCGCGTTCTCGATGACGCGGGTGGTGTTGCCTTCCATCACCGCCACGCACGAGTTGGTCGTGCCCAGGTCGATGCCGATGATCTTCTTCTTAGCCATGTGGTGCTCCTGAATAGGGAAAAACTGGCGGAACGGTCAGCGGGGGAGGGCTCGATGGAGCGAGCGGCTGAAACAACGTTCCGGGATGCTGCTGATCTGTGGATAACTTCGCCGGGTTCAAGGGCCCCGATCGATTTTTCGCTGTGCTTACTTGGGGGCGGACACGGTGACCAGCGCCGGGCGCAGCACGCGGTCGGCGATCAGGAAGCCCTTCTGCAGCACGGTCACGACCGTGTTGGGATCCTGCTCCGCCGGGATCATCGAGATCGCCTGGTGCTGGTGGGGGTCGAACTTGGTGCCGGCGGCCGGATTGATCTCCAGCACCTTGTTGCGCTCCAGCGCGGACTGCAGCTGGCGCAGCGTGGCATGCACGCCCTCGAGCACCTGCTCGACGCTGGCGTCCGGGCGGGCGATGGCGGCGGTCAGGCTGTCCACCACCGGCAGCATCGCGTCGGCGAAGCCCTCGACCGCGAACTTGCGGGCCTTGGCGGTGTCTTCCTCGCCGCGGCGGCGGGTGTTCTCGACTTCGGCCTTGGCGCGCAGATAGGCGTCGGACATCTCGGCCAGGCGGCGTTCGGTGTCGGCGAGCTTGGCCTCCAGCGTCTCGGGCACCGAGGCGGCGGCCGCGGCGGCAGCTTGCTGGGTCAGTTCGTCCAGCGTCGGGTCGGGTTGTTGGTTGTCAGTCGTCATGGTTGGATGGCCCCAAAGCGGAGCCCGACTTCTCTTCGGAAGGGGACCGGCGTCGGTGGGAGCCGGTCTGCGTCGGGCGACCCGCCGCATCTGGGGCTCATGGCCGGAAGTTCAAGAGGGGGATTTTGGCATCGGTGCGCGGGCAAGCCGGGGGCCTGCTAGTGGCGCTTCTTACTGCGGAGGTCGGGGCGTTGGCCGCCATGGCTTGGGGCCCCGGCGGCCAGCGCCGAAACCCCAAGCCATGCCGTCCCCAACCACTGTCGTCCTTTCACGGTTTTGCGACCGGGGACTTCGGGGGAGGGGGATCGGCGTCATTCGTCGATGCTGGCGCTCCAGCGGTCGTCCCACTCGGCCAGCTTGCGGCGGTCGTGCTTGGTCGGGCGGCCCTGAACGATGGTGTCGGCCGGCTCGGGGGCCAGGCGGCGCGCCTCGGCCGCGCGTTCGCGGGCGGCGACGCTGTCCGGCGTCTCCTCGTACAGCGTCTGGGCGACCGGCGCCGGACCGCGGACGCTGCTGAGACCGAGCACCTTGACCTCGCGGGCCACCACGCCCTGGCGCAGTTGCACCATGTCGCCGGGACGCAGTTCGCGCGAGGCCTTCACCGCCTGGCCGTTGACGGTCACGCGGCCCTTGCCGATCTCCTCGACGGCGATCGAGCGGGTCTTGTAGAAGCGGGCGGCCCAGAGCCACTTGTCCAGGCGCAGGCTGGTCAGCTCGGAGGAGGAACGGTGGGAGGCAGGCATCAGGGGGCGGATTGTCCTACGCCGGACCGGCGTCGGTCGATGCTGCCGCCGGCAGCCGCACCACGGCGTCCAGGCCCTCGATGACCCCGTCGCGCTCGCGGTTGTCCAGCGCCAGCGTGCCGCCCAGCGAGCCGACGATCTCCCGGCAGATCGCCAGCCCCAGTCCCGAGCCGCCATTGGGCCCGGCCGCGAAGGGCTGGCCGAGCTTGGCCCGCAGCGACGCCGGGATGCCGGGCCCGCTGTCGCCGATGCGCAGCTCGACGACGCCGGCCGTCGCGCCGCTGCCGTCGGCCTCGCGACCGCGCAGCGTCACCGCGACCGCCAATCGGCCGCCGCGAGGGCAGTGCCGCAGCGCGTTGTGCAGCAGGTTGCGGGCGAGCTCGCGCAGCGCCCAGGCATGGCCGCGCACCGGCGCGGGCTCGGTGGACAGCTCGAAGTCCAGTTCGGCGTCGGCGATCAGCGGGGCCAGGTCCAGCGCCACCTCGCGCACCGTCGCCGCCAGGTCCAGCCGCGGCGGGTCGCCCTGCTGGCGCAGCTGCTCGACCTTGGCCAGCGCCAGCATCTGGTTGGCCAGCGCGGTCGCGCCGTCGACGGTCGCGCCGATCTCGTCGATCGCCTGCGCCGCCGGCACGTCGCCACGCCGGGCCGACTGCACCTGCGCCTTGAGCACCGCCAGCGGCGTGCGCAGCTGGTGCGAGGTGTCGCGCACGAAGCGCTTCTGGTGGGCGAGCAGCCCGGCCTGGCGGTGCCAGGCCTCGTTGATCGCGGCCACCAGCGGCGCGAGTTCCGCCGGCACGCCCGGCATCGGGATGGGATCGATGTCGTCGTCGGCGCGCGCGGCGATCGTGCGGCTGAGCGCCCGCACCGGCCGCGTCGCGAAGAGCACCACGCCCCACACCACGATCGCGATCACCGCCAGCAGCGCCGCCTGACGCCACAGCGTCGAGACCAGCACCTGGCGCGCCAGCGTGCGGCGGATCTCCAGGGTCTCGGCGACCTGGATCGTGGCCACGCCCAGGCCGGCCGCGCCCGCCACCGGCTGCTTCAGCACCGCGATGCGCACCGGCTCGCCCTGGTAGACGTCGTCGTAGAAATCGACCAGCGCCGCGTAGGCGCCGCGGTCGGGCAGCCTGCCGTGCCAGGCGGGCAGGTCGTCGAAGCCCGACACCCATTCGCCCTGGAAGCCGGTGACGCGATAGAACATGCGGCTGCGGTTGTCCGCCTCGAAGGCCTCGAGCGCCGCGTAGGGCACCTCGGAGACGAGCCGCGGCGCGTCGGGCGAGCCCTGCACGTCGAGCTGCTCGCCGATGGTCTTGGCCGAGGCCAGCAGCGTGCGGTCGTAGGCGGTGTCGATGGCGCGCCGCGCGTCCTGGTAGAGCCGGTGCGCATTGGCGCCGATCAGCAGCCCCACCGGCACCAGGATGCCCAGCAGCAGCCGGCTGCGCATCGAGCTCAGCCCGCGTCCGCGTCGCCGCGGCCACGGTCGCGCTGCCCAGGTCCGGGGCTCGCCGCTCGCGCGGTCGCCCGCCGCGCTGCTCGAGCCCTCGATGCCGCGCGCGCCTGCCGCGTCGCGCTTGACCTCCACGCCGCTCACGTCGCTCACGCCCCGCACCTCGCGCCGTTCAGTCGGGCGCCTTCAGCAGGTAGCCCAGTCCCCGCAGCGTGACCAGCCGGGCGCCGTCCGCGGGCAGCCGCTTGCGCAGCCGGTAGGCGACGACCTCGACCGCGTCGGGCTGCACGTCCAGGTCGTCGGCGAAGACGATCTCGGTGAGCCGTTCCTTGGCCACCGCCTGGCCCGGTCGCGCCAGCAGCGCGCGCAGCAGCGCGGCCTCGCGCGGCGGCAGGTCCAGCGGCAGGCCCAGGTGGTAGATCGCGCCGCTGTCGGCGTCCACGCGCAGGCCGCAGAAGGCCTCGTCCTCGTGCGCGCCGGCGGTCGCCGGCGCACCGCCCGCGCCGCGGCTGCGGCGGGCGAGGGCGCGCACCCGGGCCTCGAGTTCATCCAGGTCGAAGGGCTTGGGCATGTAGTCGTCGGCGCCCAGGTTCAGGCCGAGGATGCGGTCGCCCACGGTGCCGCGCGCGGTCAGGATGATCACCGGCGTGGCCAGCTGCGCGGCGCGCGCGGCCGAGAGCAACTCCAGGCCGTCGATGTCGGGCAGCGACAGGTCCAGCAGCACCACGTCCGGCGGCTGCGCGCGCCAGCGCTCCAGGGCCGGCCGACCCTCGGAGAAGCCCAGCACCTGGATGCCGCGGCGCTCGAACGAGCGGGCCACCGTGGTCTGCAGCGCGGCGTTGTCTTCGACGAAAAGCAACCTCATGATCGGCAGTGTCCGCCAGCGGCCGCGCGGCCGCCGCTCAGGGTCAACCCTGAGCTTCCCGACAGCCGAATGAAAGCCGCCATGTGCACGATGCGCGGCACAACGACGTCGGGTGCGCGCTCTGCCCCGGCGCCGACAACCAAGGAGACACGAGCATGCGTCGAGACCAGTTCCTCAAGTCCGCGGCCGCCTTCGCCGCGCTGGGCGCCACGGGCGCGCTGCCGCTGAGCGCGCAGGCCGCCGCGGCGCTGAAGATCCTCGTGCCCGCCAACCCGGGCGGCGGCTGGGACATCACCGGTCGCGCGCTGGGCAAGGCCCTGCAGGACGCCGGCGCCGCCGGCGCGGTGACCTTCGAGAACAAGGGCGGCGCCGCCGGCGCCATCGGCCTGGCGCAGTTCGTCAACGCCGCCAAGGGCGATCCGAACGCGATGATGGTCATGGGTGCCGTGATGCTGGGCGGCCTGATCACCAGCAAGCAGCCGGTCACGCTGACGCAGGCCACGCCGATCGCGCGCCTGACCAGCGAATACAACGTCTTCGTGCTGCCGGCCAACTCGCCCTTCAAGACGATGAAGGACGTGGTCGAGGCGCTGAAGAAGGACCCCGGCTCGGTGAAGTGGGGCGGCGGTTCGCGCGGCGCCACCGAGCACATCGCCGCGGCCATGCTGGCCCGCGAGGTCGGTGTCGACGCGACCAAGGTCAACTACGTCGCCTTCCGCGGCGGCGGTGAGGCGGTGGCCGCGATCCTGGGCGGCAACGTCTCCATCGGCGGCAGCGGCTACAGCGAGTTCCAGCCCTACATCGAGAGCGGCAAGATGCGCCCGATCGCGATCACCGCGCCGCAGCGCATCAAGGGCCTGGACATCCCGACCATGAAGGAGCTCGGCTACAACGTCGAGATCGGCAACTGGCGCGGCGTCTACGGCGCGCCCGGCATCACGCCGCAGCAGCGTCAGGTGCTGATCGACATGGTCGTCAAGGCGACCAAGTCCAAGGCCTGGACCGAGGCGCTGGAGAAGAACGGCTGGACGCCGGCCGTGCTGACCGGCAAGGCCTTCGAGGACTTCGTCGACGCCGAGTTCGCGTCGCTGCGCGCGATCATGCACAAGTCCGGCATGGTCTGATCCCGGGAGGCCCGCCATGTCCGATTCTTCCTCCAAGGCCGTGGCCGGCCACCCGACCGCCACCGTGCCCGGCGCGGCGCCCTCGGCGCCGGATGTCGTCGACACCACCCCGCATCCGCTGTACCAGACCCTGGTCGGCGTGGGCGCGGTCGTCGTCGGCGCGGTGATGGCCATCGGCGCCGCCGCCATCCCCGGTGACGCCGGTTACGGCGGCGTCGGTCCCAACGCGCTGCCGTGGTTCGTCGCGGTGGTGCTGATCGTCTGCGGCGCCTGGCTGGTGTGGGAGTCCCGCACCGGCGGCTTCCGCCAGATGGAGCCGCCCTCGGGCGCACCGCGCGCCGACTGGGTGTCGGCCGCCTGGGTCGCCGGCGCGGTCATCGCCAACGCGGCGCTGATCACCACGATCGGCTTCGTGCTCGCCTGCACGCTGTGCTTCGTACTGGCCGTGCGCGGCCTGCGCCGCGCCGAGGGCAAGGGCCACGGCGGCGCGCGCCAGCTCCTCATCGACGTCGTCACCGGGCTGCTGATCGCCGCGCCGGTGTTCTGGCTCTTCAACAAGCTGCTCGCCCTCAACCTGCCGGCCCTCACCGCCGGCGGCTGGCTCTGAGCCTCCTGGAGTCCTGACATGCAAGACCTCTGGACCCACCTGATGGGCGGCTTCGCCACGGCCGCCTCGGGCGCGAACCTGATGTGGGCCTTCATCGGCTGCGCGCTGGGCACCGCCATCGGCGTGCTGCCCGGCCTCGGCCCGGCCGTGACCGTGGCGATGCTGCTGCCCATCACCGCGCAGGTCGACCCGACCGCGTCGATGATCTTCTTCGCCGGCATCTACTACGGCGCGATGTACGGCGGCTCGACCACCTCCATCCTGCTCAACACCCCCGGCGAAACCGGCACCATGGTGACCGCGCTGGAGGGCTTCAAGATGGCCCGCCACGGCCGCGCCGGCGCGGCGCTGGCCACCGCGGCGATCGGCTCGTTCTTCGCCGGCACCATCGCCACCGTGCTGGTCACGCTGTTCGCGCCGGTGCTGGCGGACTTCGCCGTGACGCTGGGCCCGCCCGAGTACTTCTGCCTGATGCTGCTGGCCTTCACCACCGTCAGCGCGGTGCTGGGGCAGAGCACGCTGCGCGGCATGACGGCGCTGTTCATCGGGCTGGCGATGGGCTTGGTCGGCCAGGACCAGATCACCGGCCAGATCCGCTACACCGCCGGCGTGCCCGAGTTCCTGGACGGCATCGAGACGGTGCTGGTCGCGGTCGGCCTGTTCGCGGTGGGCGAGACGCTCTACGTCGCGCTCTACGAAGGCCGCAGCAACCTGATGATGAACACCATGGGTCGCGTGCACATGACGCGCCTGGAGTGGAAGCGCTCGATCCCGGCCTGGATCCGCGGCACCGGGCTGGGCTTCCCGTTCGGCGTCATCCCGGCGGGCGGCACCGAGATCCCGACCTTCCTGAGCTACGCGACCGAGCGCAAGCTGTCCAAGCACAAGGAAGAGTTCGGCACCACCGGCGCGATCGAAGGCGTGGCCGGGCCCGAGGCGGCCAACAACGCGGCGGTGACCGGCACGCTGGTGCCGCTGCTGACGCTGGGCATCCCGACCTCGGTGACGGCGGCCATCCTGCTGTCGGCGCTGCAGAACTACGGCATCCAGGCCGGGCCGCAGCTGTTCACCACCTCGTCGGCGCTGGTGTGGGCGCTGATCGCGTCGCTGTACATCGGCAACGTGATGCTGCTGGTGCTGAACCTGCCGCTGGTGGGCCTGTGGGTGAAGCTGCTGCGCATCCCGCGCGCGCCGCTGTACGCCGGCATCCTGATCTTCGCGACCGTGGGCGTGTACGGCATGCGCCAGAGCGCCTTCGACCTGTACCTGATGCTGGCCATCGGCGCGATGGGCGTGGTGATGCGGCGCTTCGACTTCCCGACCGCGCCGGTCGTCGTCGGCATGATCCTGGGCCCGCTGGCCGAGGCGCACCTGCGCAACGGCGTGGCCATCGGCGGCGGCCACTGGGGCGTCTTCTTCGAGCGCCCGCTCTCGGCGGGGCTGCTGGCCGTCGTGGTGATCGTGCTGCTGCTGCCGCGCGCGCTGAAGTGGCTGGGCGCGCGCAAGGCGCGCCAACAGGCGGCGACCGCGCTCGGCTGAGCGCCGCGCCGGACGCGCGAAGGGCCCCTGCGGGGGCCCTTCTTCATTGGCGCTTCATCGGGACCTTGTTGGCCGGCCGCACGATGGGACGGCGTCGGCATGCCGCCCTCGTGGCAGAGGCGCGACCGCGCGCCGTCGTCGTCAGCGAGCGGCGCCGGCGGCCGTGGCGGCCTGGCGCTGGCGGGCGAGGGCGGCGGCCTGCGCCTCGTCGGGGACGACGGTCGTCGGCCAGCCCTGCAGGTGCTGGGTCGCGATCGCCGCGAGCGCGCGGATGTGGGCCGGGCGATCGTTCAGGCAGGGGATGTAGCTGAAGCGCTGGCCGCCGCTGTGCAGAAAGGCTTCGCGCGCTTCCATGTCGATCTCTTCCAGCGTCTCGATGCAGTCCGCCGAGAAGCCGGGGCAGACCACGTCGACCGACTTCAGCCCGCGCCCGGCCAGCTCGCGCAGCGTGGGCTCGGTGTAGGGCTCCAGCCAGCGCGCCTTGCCGAAGCGACTCTGGAAACTCACCTTGTACTGGGCGTCGGACAGTCCCAGCGCCTCGGCCAGCAGGCGGCCGGTCTTCAGGCACTCGCAGTGGTAGGGGTCGCCCAGCGCCAGCGTGCGCGCGGGCATGCCGTGGAAGCTCATCAGCAGCAGCTCGCCGCGGCCCTCGGCCTTCCAGTGGGCGCGCACGCTGTCGGCCAGCGCGGCGATGTAGCGCGGGTCGTCGTGGTAGCGGTTGACGAAGCGGAACTCCGGCAGGTGGCGATGCGCCAGCGACCAGCGCGCCACGTCGTCGACGACGCTGGCGGTGGTCGCGCCCGAGTACTGCGGATAGGCCGGCAGCACCAGCACCCGCGTGGCGCCCTCGGCGCGCAGCGCGTCGAGCTGCGACGCGATCGACGGGTTGCCGTAGCGCATCGCCGGCAGCACCTTGACGCGGTGGCCCTGCTCGCCGAGCTGGCCCTGCAGCAGCGCGGCCTGCTTCTTCGTCCAGACCAGCAGCGGCGAGCCGTCCTTGGTCCAGATGCTGGCGTACTTCTTCGCCGACTTGGCCGGCCGGGTGCGCAGGATCACGCCGTGCAGGATCGGCCACCAGGCGGCTCTCGGGATCTCGATGACGCGCGGGTCGGACAGGAACTGCGCCAGGTAGCGGCGCGTGGCCTCGGGCGTGGGCGCGTCGGGCGTGCCCAGGTTGACCAGCAGCACGCCGATCGTCGGCGCGCGCCCATGGACGTGGTCGGGTTCGGGACGGAAGCTCATCCGGCGAGGAGAAGGAAGGACAGGGAATGGCGGGGCGGTCGCGCGGCGCGCTCAGAGGCCGCCGCGGCGCATCAGCATCGGCGAGGCGGCCTCGGCCAGGTGCAGTACCTCGAAGCGCACGGTCGGCGCCTGCGTCTCGGACGGCGGCCCGCCCAGGCCGATCGCGCCCGCGCCGTGCAGCGTGCAGGAGCCGCGGCGCAGGCTCAGCGTCTGGCCGCCGGCGCCGAAGCGCACGAAGGTGCCGTTGTAGCTCAGGTCGGTGAGGCTGAAGCTGCTGCCTTGCCAGTCGATGCGGGCATGCGAGCGGCTGACGCGGACGTCGGTGATGCAGTAGGTCGCCTGCGTGCTGCGGCCCAGCACGATGGGCATCTGCTCGATGTCGAAGACGCGGTCCAGGTCCTGCCAGACCAGGCGGATGCCCTCGGGCGCGGCGCTGCGGACGATCTCGCCGAACTGCGTCGCCGCCGCGTCGCCGCGGCCCTGGTCCAGCACGTAGATGTGGACCGGCTCGGCACGGCCGCGCACGCTGATGTGGTCCAGGCTGCGGAAGCGCGACTTCTGCGCGCTGGTCAGGCCGTGCACCACCTCGGCGGTGACGACGGTCTCGCCATCGCCGGCATGGTCCAGCAAGCGGGCCGCGACGTTGACCGCATCGCCGAAGCAGTCGCCGTGGATCTCGACCACCTCGCCGCGCGCCAGCGCGATCTGCAGGTGGGTGTGGCGCAGCCGCTCGCTGCGGGCCGAGGTCTTGACCAGCAGCTCCTGCATCCGCATCGCGGCCTTGATACCGTCGCGCGGGTTGTCGAAGGCGGCCATCAGGCCGTCGCCCAGGGTCTTGATGATGTCGCCGCGGTTCTCGTCGACCGCCTGGCCGATCAGCGCGACCGTCTGCGTCACCAGCCCCGAGGCCTCCGCGTTGCCCAGGGTCTCGAACAGCGCCGTGCTGCCGCGCAGGTCGGCAAACAGGACGGAGCGCTCGCGGATCTGGGTCATCGGCCTTGTTGGAGCTGAGGTGTGAAGGAAGTCTCAGTGTAGCCGCGCCACCCTCGGCGCCGCGTGGTGATTAGCCCTCGCCTCGGGGGCCTGTCGGCCCGGGTGCGACACCTCTCCCCCGACGGGCGGGCGAATGCCGGAGCACGCCCGGGGCGACAGCCCCGGCCATGAAAAAACCGGCCAGCGTCCGAAGACGGTGGCCGGTCGAGGAGGCAAACCCGGTGCCCGAAGTTCGACGGCCGTCTGGCCGCCGAAGGGGCGGGGGATTTACAGGTTGTCCAGGTAGGTGCGCAGCTTGTGGCTTCGCCGCTCGCTGCATGCCGACTGCGTCGTCATCCGCCTGCGGCGGGCACGTCCTTGGGCAATCAGAGATTGTCCAAGTACGTGCGCAGCTTGTCCGAGCGGCTCGGATGCTTGAGCTTGCGGATCGCCTTGGCTTCGATCTGGCGGATGCGCTCGCGGGTGACGTCGAACTGCTTGCCGACTTCCTCCAGCGTGTGGTCCGTGCTCATCTCGATGCCGAAGCGCATGCGCAGCACCTTCGCTTCGCGCGGGGTCAGGCTGTCGAGGATGTCCTTCACCACCTCGCGCAGGCCGGCCTGCATGGCGGCTTCGATCGGCGCGGTGTTGTTGGTGTCCTCGATGAAGTCGCCCAGGTGGCTGTCGTCGTCGTCCCCGATCGGCGTTTCCATGGAGATCGGCTCCTTGGCGATCTTCATGATCTTGCGGATCTTGTCCTCCGGCATCTCCATCTTCTCGGCCAGCGTCGGCGCGTCCGGCTCGAAGCCGAACTCCTGCAGATGCTGGCGCGAGATGCGGTTCATCTTGTTGATCGTCTCGATCATGTGAACCGGGATGCGGATGGTGCGGGCCTGGTCCGCGATCGAGCGCGTGATGGCCTGACGGATCCACCACGTCGCGTAGGTCGAGAACTTGTAGCCGCGGCGATATTCGAACTTGTCCACCGCCTTCATCAGGCCGATGTTGCCTTCCTGGATCAGGTCCAGGAATTGCAGCCCGCGGTTGGTGTACTTCTTGGCGATCGAGATGACCAGGCGCAGGTTGGCCTCGATCATTTCCTTCTTCGCGTCGCGCGAGGCCTTCTCGCCCTCGTTCATCCGCTTGTTGATGCCCTTGAGGTCGTCCAGCGGCACCACCGCCTTGCCCTGGATGTCGATCAGCTTCTGCTGCAGCTCCTGGATGGCCGGCAGGTTACGCGACATGATGTTCGCGTACGGCTTGCCCGAGGCCACTTCCTTCTCGGCCCACTGCAGGTTCAGCACGTTGGGCGGGAAGGTCTTGATGAAGTGGTCCTGCGGCATGCCGCACTTGTCCACGACGATCTTGCGGATCTCGCGCTCGAAGCGGCGCACGTCGTCGACCTGCGAGCGCAGGATGTCGCACAGCTTCTCGATGGTCTTGACGGTGAAGCGGATCGTCATCAGCTCGGCGCTGATGGCCGCCTGGGCCTTGTTGTAGTTGGCCGACTTGTAGCCGTCCTTCTCGAAGGCCTTGCGCATCTTGTCGAAGTTGGACGCGAGCGAGTCCAGCTTCACCAGCGCCGCGTTCTTCAGCTCTTCCAGCTTCTTGGTCAGGGCCTTGGAGCCGCCGGCGCCGTCGTCGTCGTCCTCTTCGTCGAACTCGTCGAAGTCCTCTTCGGCGACGTAGTCGTCCGCCTCGTCATCGGAGACGAAGCCGTCCACGGCTTCCGAGATCTGCATCTCGCCGGCGCGGATCTTGGCGGCCATGGCCAGGATCTCGGCGATGGTCGTCGGGGAGGCGCTGATCGCCAGCATCATGGCCTGCAGGCCGCCTTCGATGCGCTTGGCGATCTCGATCTCGCCCTCGCGGGTCAGCAGCTCGACGGTGCCCATCTCGCGCATGTACATGCGCACCGGGTCGGTCGTGCGGCCGAATTCGGAGTCGACGGTCGACAGCGCGGCTTCCGCGGCTTCTTCCGCTTCCTCCTCGGTGGCCGTCGGGGAGGTCGAGCCCTGGATCAGCAGCGTGGCGGCGTCGGGCGCCTGCTCGTACACGGCGATGCCCATGTCGTTGAGCATCGACACGATCGCCTCGAGGATTTCCTCGTTGATCAGCTTCTCGGGCAGGTGGTCGTTGATTTCCTGATGCGTCAGGAAACCCCGCGTCTTGCCCATCTTGATGAGGGTCTTGAGCTCCTGGCGGCGCTTGGCGACTTCCTCTTCGGTGAGCGCGGTCTCGTCCAGGCCGAACTCGCGCATGAGCGCGCGCTCCTTGGCGCGGCTGACCTTCATGCGCAGCGGCTTGGCCTTGGGCTTGTCCTCGCCCAGCTCCTCGACCTCGGCGGTCTCGACTTCCGCGTCGGCCTCGCCGTCGCCCTCGACCTCGCCGTCGGCGTCCGCGTCGCCGAAGTCCTCGTCCTCTTCCTCGACCTTGGCCTTGCCGGCGGGTTTCTTCGACTCGGTCTCGGCCTTGGGCTTGCGGCCGCGCTTGGGCTTGTCATCGGCCGAAGCGGTGGCGGTCTTGGTGGTCTTGGCGGCGGCCTTCGCGGCCGGCTTCTTGACTTCTTCGGTTTCTGCGGCGGCGGCCTTGGACGCGGTCTTTTTGGCGGTCATGCAGTTCCTCGGTGGCTCGGGGCCAGTAGGTGAATGCGGGGAAATTCGCGGTGATGCAGGCAATGCAAACGGCCACCTGCGTCGCCGGCGCCCACAAACTCCCGGCACTTGCGGGCTATGCGGCGCGACGAGCCCAGGCGGCTCGAACTCGTGCCCTGGACGACAGGTCGGGACGAACCGACCGCCATTCAAGGCTTGGCGCGTGAAGGCTAGCGTGAACCGTTGAAGTTGCAGCCCAGGCGGTAAAGGTTGGCCACTTTGGATATGAACCCAGGGTCAGCTGGGGGGCCGGGGACCGGTTGGCGCTGCGGTCACTCTTGACGCGCGAAAACCCTTGATTATCTGCGAAATCGGTTGTTTGGTCAAAAAGGCGGATTCAACCGCCCCGAAGAGCGCCCATGGAACGCCCATCGGGCGCCCTCAAACCGCCCTTAAACCGCTTTCAGGTCGCGGATCTGCCGCTGCAGCGACTGGAAGCGCGCCATGTCCGGCTGCGGGCTGCGGGCGATGCGGTCGGCGTCCGCCTGCAGCTTGCCGATCCACAGCTTGCGCAGGGTTTCGCGGAATTCCGCCTCGAGGTGCTCGTCGCCGGGCGGGGCGGTCAGCGGGCCGCCGCTGACGCGCTGGGCGAGGTCCATCAGGTCCGCTTCCTGCAGCGCGACCTGCAGCACCGCCCAGGGCGTCGGGCCGTTGTCGACCAGGAAGCGCTCAAGCCAGGCGATCAGCTGCCCATGTTCGCCGGGCAGTTCATGCAGCAGCTGCAGGTCCTGTTCGCCGATCTGGTGCCAGAGCTCGCCGTGCAGCAGCAGCATCCGGACCGCGAGGTTCATCGGCGCCGGCGGCAGCTCCAGCGGCATGCCGATGGTCGGGTCCTGGTCGCGCTTGCGCCACTCGCCCTTGCCACTCCACTTGCCTTTGCCGCCCTTGCCCTTGAAGTCGCCCTTGGGTTCCCACTTGCGCTGGGACTGGCCCGGCGGCGGTCCGCCGGACGCGACGCCCGCGTCGAGATCGTGCGGGATGTGGACCTCGTCCGGTCCATGCGAGCCCTCGTCGCCATAGGCCGAGGCGGGGATGTCGAAATACGGGTCTTCGTGGCTGCCGTCGGTCGACGGAGCGACCGCGCGCGCGGCCGGTCTCGGCGCGGGCGCCGCGGCGGGCCGATCCGCGCGCGGACGAGTGCCCGGCGCGGCCGGCGGGAGCGCGTTGGCCCACAGCGCCTGCAGTTCCGCGTCCGGCAGCTGAGCGCGCCGCGCCAGCTCGCCCAGCAGCTGGCGCTTGAGCAGCCCCTCGGGCAGCGCCGCCCACAGCGGCTTGGCGACGCTGAGCATCCTGGCGCGGCCCTCGGGCGTGCCGAGGTCGCAGCCGTCGGCGGCGGTCTCCATCAGCTGGCGCGACAGCGGCACGGCGCCCTCGACGCAGCGCTCGAAGGCGTCGGCCCCCAGTTCCCGGACATAGGAATCGGGGTCGTGTTCGGTCGGCAGGAAGAGGAACTTGATCGTCCGCGTCTCGTTGGCGTGGGGCAGGGCGGCCTCGAGCGCCCGGCCCGCGGCGCGTCGGCCGGCGGCGTCGCCGTCGAAGCTGAACACCACCGACTCGGTGAAGCGGAACAGCTTCTGCACATGGTCCTGCGTGCAGGCCGTGCCAAGCGTGGCCACCGCGTTGCCGAAGCCGTGCTGCGCCAGCGCCACGACGTCCATGTAGCCCTCGACCACCAGCGCATAGCCGCGCCGGCGCATCGCGGGCCGGGCCTCGTAGAGGCCGTACAGCTCCTTGCCCTTGTGGAAGACCGGCGTCTCCGGGGAATTCAGGTACTTGGGCTCGCCCTTGTCGAGCACGCGCCCGCCGAAGCCGATGACCTCGCCCAGCACGTTGCGGATGGGGAACATCACCCGGTCGCGGAAGCGGTCGTAGCGGCGCTGCTCGGCCTCGCTCTTGCCGGGGTCGTCCTGGAGGATGACCAGGCCGGTCTCGACCAGCAGCGGGTCGTCGTAGGACGGGAAGGCGCTGGCCAGCGAGCGCCATCCATCGGGCGCATAGCCCAGGCCGAACTGCAGCGCGATCTGGCCGGTGAGGCCGCGGCCCTTGAGGTACTCGATCGCGCGCGGGTTGCCCTTGAGCTGCTGGCGGTAGTGCTGGCCGGCCTTGGCCAGGATCTCGGTGAGCGTGGCCTGGCGCTGCTTCTGCGCCTTTTCCTGCTCGCGCTGCTGGGGGCTGCGGTCGTCCTCGGGCACCTGCATGCCGGCCTGCTGGGCCAGGTCCCGGACCGCGTCGATGAAGCCGATGCCCAGGTGCTCCATCAGGAAACCGACGGCGTTGCCGTGCTGGCCGCAGCCGAAGCAGTGGAAGGTCTGGCGCGAGGGGCTGACGGTGAAGCTCGGGGTCTTCTCGCCGTGGAACGGGCACAGGCCCTTGTGGTTGATGCCGGCCTTCTTGAGGTCGACATGGCGGCCCACGATGTCGACGATGTCGACGCGGGCCAGGAGGTCCTGAATAAAGCCGGGCGGGATCACCGCAGGAGTTTAAGTGATGGCCTGCGGCGGCTTTTCGCGGCCGCGGGCGACGGCGCCGCGCTGCCGCGCCCAGTCCAGCAGCGCCTGCGGCGGCAGCGGCTCGCACAGGCCGCTGCCCTGGCCGACGCGGCAGCCCATCTCGACCAGCGCCCGCGCATGCGCCGCCGATTCGACGCCCTCGGCCACGAGTTCGCAGCCGAACTGCCCGGCCAGCGCGATCACGCCCTGCACCAGCGCCCGGTCTTGCGGGTCGACCAGCATGGTCTGGACGAAGGAGCGGTCGATCTTCAGCTGGTCCAGCGGCAACTGCTTGAGCACCGACAGCGTCGCGTAGCCGGTGCCGAAGTCGTCCATCGCCAGCCACAGGCCCAGGCGCTTGCAGTCGGTGAGCAGGCGGCGCGCCAGCACGACGTCGTCAAGCGCGCTGGACTCGAGCAGCTCCAGCACCAGCCGCTGCGGCGGGACTTCCGGATGGCGGGCCAGCAGGGCGGCCAGCCGTGCCGGGAAATCCGGCGCCGCCAGGTGACGCGGGCTGATGTTGACGCTGAGCGTGAGCTCGAGGCCTTCGGCCCGCCAGCGCCCGCATTGCGCGAGCGCCTGTTCCAGCACCCAGTGCCCGAGCGCGGCGGCCATGCCGCTGCGCTCCACCGACGGCAGGAAGGCCGCCGGCGCCAGCAGCCCGCGCTGCGGGTGATGCCAGCGCAGCAGCGCCTCGGCGCCCAGCAGCTCGCCGGTGACGAGGTCCAGCTTGGGCTGGTAGTGGAGGCACAGCTCGCCGGCCTCCAGCGCCTGCTGCACGCGCTGCGCGGCCTGGGCCTGCGCCTCGCGGCTGCGGCGCTTCTCGACGTCGAAGAACTGCACGCCGTCGCGACCGCTGCGCTTGACGCGGTACAGCGCATGGGCGGCATGGCGCATCAGGGTCTCGGCTTCGCCGCCATCCTGCGGGTACAGCGTCGCGCCGACGCTCGCGCTCAGCCGCAGCACGTCGCCGGGCGTGCCCGCCGCGCTGCCGAAGATGTCGTCGTCGCGGGCGTCCCCGTCCTCGTCACTGTCCCTGTCCAAGCCCATGGGCGAAGTCGGCGTCTCCTCGGCCACCGAAGCGGCGTCGGCCGGGGCGTGGCCCGGCGATGCGTCGATCGGCCGGCGCACCACCTGGACGAGGCGCTCCAGCGCCAACTGCGCCTCCGCGGGGCTCTGCACGCGCAGCAGCAGGCCGAACTCGTCGCCGCCGAGCCGGGCCACCTCGTCGGACCATTGCGGCTGCTGGCGCAGCGCCGTCGTCAGCCGACGAGCGAGCTCGCGCAGCGCCTGGTCCGCGCGCGCGGCGCCATGGCGGCGGTTGAACGCGGCGAAGCCATCCAGGTCCAGCCGCGCGATGCACAGCATCGAGCCGGGCCCGACATCGCGACTGGCCTGCAGCGCGGCCTGCAGGCGGCGCTGGAACTCCTGCTCGTTGGGCAGGCCGGTCAGCAGGTCGAAGCGGCCGATCCGCTCCAGCGCCTGCTGCCGCTGCAGGTCCTGGGTGAGGTCGCTGAGCGCCAGCACGCGGTAGCGCGGCGGGCCCTCGGGCTCCGGGATCGAGGACACGGTGAGCCGCAGCGTGCGCGGCGGGCCGCCGGCGGCGCGGACCTTCACCAGTCCCTGCCAGTGGCCGGCGGGATCGGCCAGCGCCTCGGCGATCGCGTCGAGGTCGTGGCCGCTGCGATGCAGCTGCGCCGCCTCCATCGGCAGCGCCGGCCGGCCCAGCAGCTGGCGGCGCAGCGCCTCGGCCGTGTCGGGCAAGGGGCCGTCGTCCTCGATGACCAGCCCCGTCGGGGCCTCGAGCAGCTCGCCCATCAGCGACCAGTAGGCCGGGTTGGCGTCGAGCAGCCGGTGGTCGAGGTCGGTGATCGCCAGGCCTTCGTGCAGGTGCTGGAACAGGCCGCTGCTCAGGCGCTGGCGTTCCTCGGCGGTGCGGCGCCACTGGATGTCCTGCAGGCTGGCCAGCACCCGCCGGGCGTGGCCGCGCGGATCGCGGCGCACGACGCGCAGCCGCAGCTCGTGCCACACCCAGTCGCCGTCGTCGCCGGGCAGGCGCAGCGGATGGTGCAGCGCATCGGCCGCGCCCGCGGCGTCGGGGCGCCCGGCTGAGGCGCGCTCGAGCGCCGGGCCCTTCAGCAGCGCCGGCAGCAGCTCCTCGAGCTTCATCCGGTCGACCGCATGGACCCGATCCAGCCAGGCCAGCGGCGCGGCCGGATCCGGCGGTCCGAGGCGCGCCTCCCAGCCGGCCGAGGCGGCGATCGATCCGCCCGGGATCCATTGCGCCAGCGACAGGCCGGCGCTGTCGATCTTGGTGCGCCATTCGCGGCGCTCGTCGAGCGCGCGGCGACGTTCCATCCGGCCCTGCAGGACGACGCCCAGTCCCAGCAGCGGCAACAGCCACCAGGCGACCGCGCGCCAGGCGGGCCACCAGGCGCCCGCCAGCAGCAGCGCCAGGGTGGCGGCGACCAGCAGCGCCGTCGGGACGGACGCGGGCAGGCGGCGCGGCGCTGCGGGCAGCGCCCAGCCAGCGTGGGCGGACATGTCGGACTTCAAGGCGGCAGCGGCTCAGGAGGGGCGCGCCGCGCGCGGGTCGCGCGCGGAATCGGGCGGGATGCTAGCCGTGGCCTTGTCGCGGACGGTCAGCGCATTCCCTGCCGCGGTGGGCGCGCCCCCCGGAATGGGGGTGGCTGGCCCCCAAAGACGCGGAGCCGGCACGGCGCGGGCAGAAGCGCCGTCGGAAATGCAGCGGGGAATGAAAAAAGAATGCAGCCGGGGGAATGCCCTGGGAAGGGCGGCAGGAAAAGCGACTCCGAAAAGCGGCTCCGAAAAGCAGAAAGCCACCCGAAGGTGGCTTTCAAGCGGGGCCTGAAACGGCGGGCGTCAGATCACGAAATCTTCCAGCTTGGCGCCGCCGGAGATCGCGGCCTTGAGCCACTTGGGTTGCAGACCGCGGCCGCTCCAGGTTTCGCCAGTCGCCTGGTTGCGGTACTTGGCCGCCACCTTGGACGACTTCGCCGTACCGGTCTTGGCCGCGCGCGCGGTCAGGTCGGCGACCGACAGGCCGTATTCCTGCATCAGCGACTTGACCTTGGCGATCGCGTCGGAACGCTCACGTTCCTGGGTTTCGGCGATTTGCTGTTCGAGGGCGGCCCGCTGGGCCAGGAGGTCTTTGAGCGATGCCATTTATGCAATTCCTCGCGTAGTTCAACAGCTCCCCGGAAAGGGATTGCCGCATTATAGGCAGGGAATCGAGTATCACCGCAAGGGGGTAAATGCCCGGTTCTCGGGCTGTCCCGCATTTCCTGGGGATTTCAGCGCCGGTCTGTCAAAAATCGTGTCGGCCGTGGCACGAATTGGGGAGGGAAGTCCCCCGGGCGTGGGCGGGAAATGCCCTAAACCGGGGAGTGGCGGTGCATCCCGGGATGCACCGCCGCGGGGAAATCAGGCCGTCGGCGGCACATATCCGGCGGGTTGTTCCGCGCCGCCGCCGAAGAAGAACTGCTCCATCTGCCGCGCGAGGTATTGGCGCGCGCGCTGGTCCGCCAGATTCAGGCGGTTTTCGTTGACCAGCATGGTCTGGTGCTTCATCCAGGCCGCCCAGGCTTCCTTGGAGACGTTCTCATAGATGCGCTTGCCGAGTTCGCCGGGATAGACGGGAAAGTCCATGCCTTCGGCTTCCTTCTTCAGATAAACGCATTGCACGGTGCGGGCCATATCAAACCTCGATGTTCAGAAAGTGGGGGGAAGGGACGTCGCCGGGCGGGTTGCGCCGGCGGCGCCGGGTCAGCTGAGTTTCTTGACCAGGACCTGCGAGCGGCGGTCCCAGTTGTATTTGCGCTTGCGTTCCTCGGGCAGCCAGTTCGGGTCGACCGGCTGGAATCCGCGCTTGATGAACCAGTGCATGGTGCGCGTGGTCAGCACGAAGATGCTGGTCAGGCCCATCGCCTTGGCGCGCTGCTCGATGCGCTTGAGGATGCGCTCGCCATCGCCTTGGCCCTGCACGGCGCTGGACACGGTGAGGGCGGCCATTTCGGCGGTGCGCGCTTCCTGGTAGGGATGCAGCGCCGCACAGCCGAATATCACGCCGTCGTGCTCGATGACGGTATAGGACTCGATGTCGCGCTCGATTTCGCTGCGCTCGCGCTTGACCAGCGTGCCATCGCGCTCGAACGGTTCGATCAGCGCGATCAGGCTGCCGATATCGTCGTGGGTCGCCTCGCGCAGGCTTTCGAGTTTCTCGTCGACCACCATCGTGCCGATGCCGTCGTGGGTATAGACCTCCTGCAGGATCGCGCCGTCGACGGCGAAAGGCAGGATGTGCGAGCGCTCGACGCCCGATTCGCAAGCCTTCACGCAGTACTTCAGGTAGAAACCGACGTCGGTCGGCTGCGTCGGCGGCGGCAGTTTCGCGATCAGGCGTTTGGCGTCGGCCAGCGCGAGTTCCGTGTCGATCGCGCTTTCCGGATCGTCGGGGTTTTCGCGCACGCCCTCGACCTCGGTCATGAACAGCAGCTTGTCGGCCTGCAGCGCGATCGCGGTTTCGGTCGCGACGTCTTCCATCATCAGATTGAAGGCGTCGCCGGTGGGCGAGAAACCGAAAGGCGACATCAGCACGATGGCGCCGATATCGATGGCGCGCTGGATCGCGGCGGCATCGACGCGGCGCACGATGCCGGAGTGCTTGAAATCAACGCCGTCGACGATGCCTACGGGGCGCGCGGTCAGGAAATTGCCCGATACGACGCGCACCGTGGAATTGGCCATCGGGGTGTTGGGCAGGCCTTGCGAAAAGGCGGCTTCGATTTCGAAGCGCAATTGGCCGGCGGCCTCCTGGGCGCTGTCCAGCGCGATGCCGTCGGTGATGCGCATGCCGTGGCTGTATTGCGGCTGGTGGCCCTTGAGCGCGAGCTGCTCGTTCACCTGCGGGCGGAATCCATGGACCAGCACGATCTTGATGCCCATCGCATGCATGATGGCCAAGTCCTGGACGAAGCTGTTGAGCTTGCCGGCCGCGATCATTTCCCCGGTCATCCCGACGACGAAGGTTTCTCCGCGATACGCATGGATATAAGGGGCCACCGCGCGAAACCACGGCACGAAGGTATGGGGGAAGACCAGGCTCATGGGCGCGGATTGTGCAACAGGCTGTCCCCCCAACGCGGCGGGAAGGTCACTTGCGGGACACCGTCCGGCGGCGGAGCATGGCGCCTCCACAACACCCCCCGGAGCGAGACGATGGAAGTCTTCAAGACCCATGGCGCCTTCAGCTGGTCGGAGCTGCTGACCACCGATCCGAAGAAGGCCTCGGAGTTCTACGGCAAGCTGTTCGGTTGGAAGATCGACGTGATGCCGATGCCCGGCGGGCCAGCGGAGGCGCCGCCGTATTACCTGATCAAGACCGCCAAGGGCGGGGACGACGCGATCGGCGGGTTGATGGCCTGTCCGCAGCAGGGCATGCCGCCGGCCTGGGGCGTGTACGTGACCGTCGACAACGTCGACGAGACGGTCGCGCAGGCCAAGGCGATGGGGGGCAAGGTGCTGATGGAGATCATGGAGGTGCCCACCGTGGGACGGATGGCGACGCTCCAGGATCCGCAAGGGGCAGTGATCAACGTGATCACCTACGCCGAGATGCCACCAGCCTGACGACCGGCTCCCGCTTGCGGGGCGCGAGATAATCCGCGCCCCGTGAGTCAGAACACCAACGCCCCCGCCCCGGCGGCTCCGAAGACGGATCGCGCCCCGCGTCCGCCGCGCCGCCCGCGCCAGCAGGCCGCTCCTCGGCCTCCCGCTCCCGCCAACCCGATCCCGCCGATCGAGTTCCCCGAATCGCTGCCCGTCTCCGGCCGCCGCGAGGAGATCATGCGGGCGCTCGCCGAGCACCAGGTCGTGATCGTCTGCGGCGAGACCGGCTCGGGCAAGACCACGCAGTTGCCCAAGATCGCGCTGGCCATGGGCCGCGGACGCGGCAACGGCGGCGGCCTGATCGGCCATACGCAGCCGCGCCGCATCGCCGCCTCCAGCGTCGCCAAGCGCATCGCCGAGGAGCTCAAGTCGCCGCTGGGCGACGTGGTCGGCTACAAGGTCCGCTTCCAGGACCGGCTGCAGCCCGGCGCCTCGGTCAAGCTGATGACCGACGGCATCCTGCTGGCCGAGACCCAGACCGATCCGCTGCTCCAGGCCTACGACACGCTGATCATCGACGAGGCCCACGAACGCAGCCTCAACATCGATTTCCTGCTCGGCTACCTGCGCGAGATCCTGCCGCGCCGGCCCGACCTGAAGGTCATCGTGACCTCCGCGACCATCGACGCGGACCGCTTCGCGCAGCACTTCGCGTCCGCGAAGGGGCCCGCGCCGGTGCTGATGGTCTCTGGGCGGCTGTTCCCGGTCGAGCAGCGCTACCGCCCCTTCGAGGAGTCCCGCGAGTACGACGTCAACGACGCCATCTGCGACGCGGTCGACGAACTCTGGCGCGAAGGGCGCGGTGACGTGCTGGTCTTCCTGCCCGGCGAGCGTGAGATCCGCGAGGCCGCCGAAGCGCTGCGCAAGCATCACCCGCCCGGCGTGGAGGTGCTGCCGCTGTTCGCGCGTCTGTCCGAGCAGGAGCAGAACCGCGTCTTCCAGCCGCACGGCCAGCCGCGCATCGTGCTGGCGACCAACGTCGCCGAGACCTCGCTGACGGTGCCCGGCATCCGCTACGTGATCGATCCCGGCCTGGCGCGCGTCAAGCGCTACAGCTACCGCAACAAGGTCGAGCAGCTGCAGATCGAGAACATCAGCCAGGCTGCCGCCAACCAGCGCGCCGGCCGCTGCGGCCGCGTCAGCAACGGCATCTGCGTGCGGCTCTACGAGGAGAAGGACTTCCTCGGCCGGCCGCGCTTCACCGATCCGGAAATCCTGCGCAGCTCGCTGGCCGGTGTGATCCTGCGGATGAAGGCGCTGCACCTGGGCCAGGTCGAGGACTTCCCCTTCATCGAGCCGCCGCCGCGCAAGGCCATCGCCGACGGCTACCAGCTGCTCAACGAGCTGGGCGCCGTCGACGAGCGCAACGAGCTCACGCCCATGGGCAACGAGCTGTCCAAGCTGCCGCTGGACCCGCGCGTGGGCCGCATGATCCTGGAGGCCCGCAAGCGCGACGCGCTCAGCGAGATCCTGATCATCGCCAGCGCCCTGTCCGGCCAGGACGTGCGCGACCGCCCGGCCGAGCAACAGCAGCAGGCCGACGAGAAGCACAAGAAGTTCGACGACGAGAAGTCGGAGTTCATGGGCTATCTGAAGCTGTGGAAGTGGCTCGGCGACGCGCGGGGAGGGGAAGGGGAACACAAGCTCTCCGTCCGCAAGCAGGAGCAATTGCTGCGCGACAACTTCGTCAGCCCGCGCCGCGTGCGCGAGTGGCGTGACATCTACTCGCAGCTGCACACCGTCGTGGCCGAGCACGGCTGGCGTCTGAACGGCGCGCCCGCGACCTACGAGCAGGTCCACCTGTCGATGCTGGCGGGCCTGCTGGGCAACATCGGCGTCAAGGCCGATGACGACGACTGGTACCTGGGCGCGCGCGGCATCAAGTTCTGGCGTCATCCGGGCGCGCACCTGAGCAAGAAGCCGGGCCGCTGGATCGTCGCGGCGGAGCTGGTCGACACGACGCGGCTGTTCGGGCGCGGCATCGCGGCGATCGAGCCGCAATGGCTGCCGGGCATCGCCGGCCACCTGATCAAGACCCAGCTGCTGGAGCCGCACTGGGAGAAGAAAGCGGCCGAGGTCGTGGCGCTGGAGCGCGCGACGCTCTACGGCATCGTGCTCTACAACAACAAGCGCGTGAACTTCGGCCGCATCGACGCCGCCGCCGCGCGCGAGATCTTCATCCGCGAGGCGCTGGTCAATGGCGACTGGGAGACGCGGCTGCCCTTCCTGGCGCACAACCAGAAGCAGATCGCCAAGGTCGAGGAGTTGGAGCACAAGTCGCGCCGGCAGGACGTGCTGGTCGACGACGAGCTGATCTTTGCCTTCTACGACCAGCAGCTGCCGGCCGACGTGTACTCGGGCGCGACGCTGGAGAAGTGGTACCGCGAGGCCAGCAAGGCCGATCCCAAGCTGCTGCACCTGAGCCGCGACGAGCTGATGCGGCACGAGGCCGCCGGCGTCACCAGCAATGCGTTCCCGAAGACGATCCGGCTGGGCGGCGTCGATTGCACGGCGACCTACCTGCATCAGCCCGGCGACGCGCGCGACGGCCTGACCGTCACCGTGCCGATCTACGCCTTGAACCAGGTCAGCGACGAGCGCGCCGATTGGCTGGTGCCCGGCATGCTCGAGGCCAAGGTCACCGCGCTGCTCAAGAGCCTGCACCAGAAGCCGCGCGCCCGGCTGACGCCGCTGCCCGAGTTCGTCGCCGAGTTCGTCGAGCTGCATCCCTTCGCCCAGGGCAACCTGGTCGAGGTGCTGCTCAAGGCGGTGAAGGAGCGCACGCAGCTGGCGGTCCAGCGCAACGACTTCAAGCTCGAGCAGGTGCCCGCTCACCTGTTCATGAACCTGCGCGTCGTCGACGAGCACGGCCGCCAGCTTGGCCAGGGCCGCAACCTGGCCACGCTCAAGGCGGAACTCGGCGGCCAGGCCCGCTCCGCCTTCCAGGCCCTCGCCGCGCTGAAGCTGCAATCCTCGACCCCGTCGACCGACACCGCCACCAGCGCCGATGCCCGCGCCGATGCCGACGCAGGCACAGGCAAGGCCGCAGGCGCTGCCGCTGGTGCGGGCGCGGGTCTCAACTCCCTCTCCCGCTCGCGGGAGAGGGCAGGGGTGAGGGCAGCGCCCGCCGAAGGATCAGCCTCTTCCTCAGCCGCCCAACCCTCCCGCGGCATCAAGGCCACGGTGGCTCCACCGCCCAAGCCCGCCGCCGAAGCGACGAAGACCTTCACCGCCTGGACCTTCGGCGAGCTCCCCGAGCTGATGGAGATCCGCAAGGGCGCCCAGACCCTGATCGGCTTCCCGGCGCTGATCGACAAGGGCGCGCACGTCGAGATCGAAGTCTTCGACGAACCCGAGCTCGCCGCCGCGAAGCACCGCGCCGGCCTGCGCCGCCTGATCGCGCTGCAGCTCAAGGAGCCGCTGAAGTACCTCGAGAAGAACATCCCCGACCTGACCCAGATGGCGGTCGCCTACATGAGCCTGGGCACCGCCGAGGAACTGCGCGACCAGATCGTCGCTGTCGCCCTGGACCGCGCCTTCCTCGCCGACCCGCTCCCCACCGATGAATTCAGCTTCAAGGCCCGCGTCGAGGAAGGCCGCGCGCGGCTCAACCTGATCGCTCAGGAAGTGGCGCGGCTGGCGTTCAACGTCCTGATCGAGTACCAGGGCGCGCTGCGCAAGCTCAAGGACACGCGCTCGGCCTCCAAGGAAGTCGTCGACGACATCCAGGCGCAGCTGCAGCGCCTGATGCCCAAGCGCTTCGTGCTGCAGACGCCCTGGAGCCAGCTGCAGCACTTCCCGCGCTACCTCAAGGCGATCACGCTGCGGCTGGACAAGCTGCGCGCGGACGCGGCGCGCGACGCCAAGCTGCTGTCGGAGCTGCGGCCGCTGGAGCAGCGCTGGTCGCGCCGCGTGGCGGAACTCAAGGGCACGCCGGATGCCCGGATCGACGATTTCAGGTGGCAGCTGGAGGAGCTGCGGGTGAGCCTTTTCGCACAGGAACTGAGAACGCCGCAGCCGGTGAGCGTCAAGCGCCTGGAAAAGGTGTGGTCCCAGTTACAAAACTGAGCGGAGAATCGCCCCTACTTCTCCAGGCGAGGACATCGGGTTTTCGGTCCAATCCAAGCTACAAAAGGTCCGTGGCCCCCGCACCACCGGGTGTCGCTCATCGCTCGTGTCTGACAACAACACAACATCCACCGCCGCCCCGATGCGGCGCTTCGGCCGCTTCGAGCTGCGCGCGCTCCTGCACAAGAGCCAGCGCTCGATGCTGTGGGTGGTGTTCGACCCGGCGTCGGGCCAGGACATGTACCTGATGATGCCGCGCGAGAAGCCCAACAGCGAGGCGGCGATGCTGCACTGGCTGAAGACGGTGGACGGGGCCTCGCGGATCCATCATCCCAACCTGGCCCATGTCATCGAGACCGGCCGCGTCGATCCCTGGCCCTATGTCGCCTACGACCGCGCGCTGGGCGAGACGCTTGAGGAGCGCCTGGCCCGCGGCGGCCCACCGCTGCCGCTGGATGCGGCCGGCTGGGCCGCCCAGGCGCTCGAGGGCCTGGCCTTCGCCCACGAGGCCGGCCATGCGCACCGCGACATCCAGCTCGCCCACCTCGTCGTCGACGGCGCCAACCATGTGCGCGTGCTGGGCCTGGAAGTGGCGCAGGAGATCGTCCCCGCGAGCGCCGACTTCAACGCCGCCACCCGGCGCGCGGTGCGCGAGGCGGCTGAAGAGGATGTCGTCAGCATCGGCCTGCTGCTGCACCGCCTGCTGACCGGCAAGCCGGTGCTGGACGAGCCCGACCTGCAGGCCGTGTTGCAGCGCATGCAGCCGCAGGGCCACGAACTGGTGCGCCTGGGCTGGGAAACCCCGTATCCGATCCCCGAGCCGCTGCGCGCGATCGTCAACCGCGCCAGCGACCGCCAGACGCGCCAGCGTTATCACCTGGCGCGCAGCTTCTGGCGGGCGCTGGACGGCTGGCGCCAGTCGGCCGAGCAGGACGACGGCGGCCCGATCGCGCTGCTCAAGGACAAGATGCAGCGCTTCGGCCATCTGCCCAGCACCTCGACGCGGCTGGTGACGACGGTGGCCTCGTCCTCGATGGAATCGCAGCACGGCAGCCAGCTCGCGGCGATGGCGCTCAAGGACATGGCGCTGTCGCTGGAGCTGATCCGGCGCGTCAACAACGCGCTGCGGCAGCAGGGCCCGACCAGCGGCGGCACGGTGCTGAATCTGCAGCGCGCGATCGCGATGCTGGGCCTGAACGGGCTGGAGGACGCGGCCCGCGCGCTCAAGCCCTGGCCCGGCCCGATGAACGACGGCCAGGCGCAGTTCATGCAGAGCGTGATGCGCCGCGTGCAGCGCGCCGGCCAGGTGTCGCAGGCGCTGCGGCCGGCGGGCTATGACGGCGAGGTCGTGTATCTGATCTCGCTGATGCAGAACCTGGGCCGGCTGCTGGTGCAGTACCACTTCCCGGACGACGCGCAGCAGATCCGCCAGCTGCAGGTCGCGCCCGAGGCGACCGAGGACAACCCCAATCCGCGCGGCATGAACGAGCAGTCGGCCGCCTACGCGGTGCTGGGCTGCGACCTGGAAAGCCTGGGGCTGGCGGTGGCCCGCTACTGGGGCCTGGGCGACGAGCTGCAGCACATGATGCGCCGCCAGCCGCAGGAGGCGCCGGTGCGCCATGCCGATGGCGACATCGAGCTGCTGCGCCTGACCTGCAGCCTGGCCAACGAGCTGGTGGACGCGCTGGCCGTGCCGGAGCGCAAGCGGCAGGCGGCGATCGAGCTGGCGACGCGGCGTTATGCGCGCGCGCTCGGCCTGGGCTTGCGGGAGATCTACGACGCGCTCGGCGCCAGCGGCGCGATCGCCGACGCCGGCGACAGCGGCCTGGGCGCGATGACCGATCCGTCGATCGGCGCGGCCGCGACCGCGGCGCCGCGTTCCCGGCTGCGGGAGCGCGCTGAATCGGGCGCCCCGGCGAGCGTGCCGGCGGCGGCTCCGTCCGCCGGGGCGGCGCCCTCGGCCACCGCGCCGGCCTCGTCGTCCCTGACGACGCCCCCGCCAGGGACGCGCATGCCCGAGCCCGGCAAGGACCGCCCATGACCGCCATGCCGCCCGCCGTCGGGCGCTTCAAGCCGCTGCGCAGCCTGGGGCAGGGCGCCCAGGCGACGGTGTGGCTGGCCCATGATCCGCGGCTGGACCGCGAGGTGGCGCTGAAGGTGCTGACGCAGGCGGTGGACCGCGCCAGCGTCGATGCCTGGCTGCATGAGGCGCGCGCGGTCAGCCGCTTGACGCATCCCAACATCGTGCCGGTCTTCGAGGCCGACATCGAGGCGGGCCAGACCTACATGGTCTTCGAGTACGTGCCCGGCGGCACGCTGACCGAGCGCCTGCGCCAGCGCGGCCGCCTGCCCGCGCGCGAGGCGGTGACGCTGATGCTGGGCATCCTGGACGGGCTGCACGCGGCCCATCAGGCCGGCGTCGTGCACCGCGACCTGAAGCCGTCCAACATCCTGATCGACTCGACCGGCCGGCCCAAGGTGATGGACTTCGGCATCGCCGGGCGGGTGGCCGCCGGCGGCACCGCGGCCAGGCCCAACCGCATCGTCGGCACGCCGGGCTACATCTCGCCGGAGGCGGCGCGCGGCGATGCGCCCTCGCCGGTGATGGACGTGTTCGCGGCGGCCGTGATGCTCAGCGAGATGCTGTCCGGCCAGCGCCTGAACTACGACCCCGATCCGTGGCGCGCGGTGCGCCGCGCGATGGAGCAGACCCTGGACCCGCCCGCGGACCTGGGCCCGGACAGCGACGACGCGCTGCGCGCCGTGCTGCTGCGCGGCCTGGCGCGCGAGTCGGCGCAGCGCTGGTCCGATGCCAAGGCCTTCCACGACGCGCTGGCCGCCTGGCTGCATCCCGCCGGCGAGGCCCCCGACGCGGGCGAGGGCGGCAACGCGACGCTGGAGTTCCTGCTGCGCCGCATGCGCCATCGCAGCGACTTTCCGGCGATGGCCGATTCGGTGGCGCGCATCCAGCGCATGACCCAGTCGGAGAACGAGAGCCTCACCACGCTCTCCAACGAGATCCTCAAGGACGTCGCGCTGACCAACAAGCTGCTGCGGCTGGTCAACACGGTGCAGTTCAGCCACGCCGGCGGCGGGCACATCAGCACGGTGTCGCGCGCGGTGGCGCTGGTGGGCTTCGGCGGCATCCGCAACCTGGCGCTGTCGCTGGTGCTGCTGGAGCGCATGGAGAACAAGCATCACGCGCAGCGCCTCAAGGAGGAGTTCCTGCGCGCGCTGATGGCGGGCTCGCTGGCGCGCGAGCTGTGCCTGGTGCCGCGCGAGAACGAGGAGTCCTTCCTCGCCACGATGTTCCAGGGGCTGGGTCGTCTGCTGGCCGAGTTCTACCTGCCCGAGGAAGCGCAGCAGGTGCGCCGCGTCGTGCGGCCCGAACGCGGCATGGGCGAGCAAGCTGCGCCGCCGATGAGCGAGGCCGCGGCCTCGGCGCAGGTGCTGGGGCTGAGCTACGAGAGCCTCGGGTTGGGCGTGGCGCGGCAGTGGGGCTTCCCCGACAGCCTGCAGCGCAGCATGCAGCGGCCCGACGGCGACGCGCCGGCGCGGCTGGTCGAGCATTCGACGGACCGCATGCGCTGGCTGGGCCGCGCCAGCAACGACGTGGCCGACGTGATCCTGAACAGCGATCCGGCCGAGGCCCATGCCAAGGTGCGCGCGATGGCGCAGCGCTACGCGCGCGCGCTGGGCGTCGAGGCCAAGGCCTTCGAGGCCGCGGCCGACCAGGCGCGGCAGCGGCTGACGCAGCTGGCGCAGGCGATGGACATCAAGCTGGCGAAGAACTCGCCGGCGCAGCGGCTGCTGGCGCCGCTGACGCCGTCGGCGGAGGATTCGCTGTCGCCGCACCAGCTGCAGGCGACGATGGTCGAGGGGGCGCCGGCGGGCGGCGTCATCTCGGCGGAGCAGGCGGCGGCGACGCTGGCCGCCGGCATCCAGGACATCACCAACGCCATGGTCGAGAGCTTCAAGCTCAACGAGATCCTGCGGATGATCCTGGAGACGATGTACCGCGGGCTGGGGTTCCGGCGGGTGATCTTCTGCCTGCGCGATCCCAAGACCGAGACGCTGACCGGCCGTTTCGGCCTGGGCGAGGGCGTCGAGGCGGTGGTGCCGAGCTTCCGCGTGCCGCTGAGGGTCATGCCCGGCATGCCGGCCGACCTGTTCACGGCCATCTGCACCAAGGGCGTGGACACCCTGATCGCGGATGCCTCGCAACCCAAGATCGCCGAGCGGCTGCCGGCGTGGTTCCTGAGCGGCGCGAAGGCGCACAGCTTCCTGATCCTGCCGATGGCGCTGCGCGGCGCGCCCTTCGCGATGATCTACGCGGACAAGCCCGAGCCGGGCAGCGTGGTGCTCGACGAGAAGCAGCTCTCGCTGCTGCGCACGCTGCGCAACCAGGCCGTGATGGCCTTCAAGCAGGCGAACTGAGCCCAGCCCGCTTCGCGGGGGGCCCGCCGCCGTTCGTGAGCGGCTTCACGGATCGTCCTTCCGGGCAGGGCCGCGGCCCGCGAAACCTTGATATTTCCGGCCGAACCGCGCTGCCGGGCCCTCATGGCTTGTCACTGACGCGCCGCCATGCATCAGCCATGGCGACGACAGTCATCCATGAAGGGAAATCCAATGAAGCACGAATTGAAGAAGACGCTGGTCCTGCTGCCGCTGGTGGCCGCGCTGGCGGCCTGTGGTGGCGGCGGGGGCGACGGCAGCCCCGTCGACACGAACCGGAGCGCGGACGGCGCGGGCGCGGGCACCGGCCAGCCGGCCACCGACGGCGACACCAAGGACACGCCGGCCACGCCGGCCAAGCCCGCGGTGGATGAGCTGTTCCACCTCTCGCCTCGTGGCACGACCGCGCGCTACCTGCTGCTCGGCACCAGCCTGCAATCCACCGGGGCGCTGGAGACCCTCGAGCAGCAACCGACGGGCGGCGTCGTGGCGATGAACGCCCACACGCTGACGGGCCCGGACCTGTCGGTGGCGGACATCGCCGGCGACGAGACCTTCGCGCAGGGCCGGTGGGCCAAGGGCACGGCGCTGGCCGCCGGCAGCACCTCGACCCTGGGGGGCGCGCGCAACGCCGCCTATCACTACGTCGTCCACCTCGCCGCGACCCATTTCCCTGCCGGCGGCACGCTCCGGTGCGATGCCGGCACGTTCACGCGGCCCACGGTCATCAGCAACCCCTCGGCGCCGGCGCTCGGTGTCGCGACGGGCTCGGCCGCGCTGAGCTTCAACGACGCGGGCGCCGTGGTCGACGTGTCGGTCACCGCGGCCGCCGGTCACCGCACCGGCACGGTGTCGACAACCGGACGAACGATCGCACCAGGCGCTTCGGCCGTCACCGGGAACTTCTTCAGCCAGGGCGACGGGATGATGCTGACGCTGGGCGACAGCGGCAACGGCAAGTTCCGCATCATCGCGGCCTATGAAGTGACGGCGGGCGGCGACGCGGCCTATCGCGGCATCGCCACCTTCCTCTGTACGCGATGACCCTCCGGGCGGGCGCCATCGGCCCGCCTGCTCGATCGAAGCCGCGCGAGCATCGCCTTTGACATTTCCCTTCATTCCTCGCTCCATGCGAGCGAGCGTCCCTCTCCATTCCGCGACTAACCGCCCCGCCGTGCAGCCGCACGGCGACCACGAACATCAACGATTGGAGATCTCATGAAAGCTGGAATGACGAAAGCCCTGGCGGTGCTGCCGCTGATCGCGGCACTGGCGGCCTGCGGTGGCGGTGGTGGTGGAGATTCGGGGCCGGCCACGCCCGCCGGACTGCAGGGCACCGGCGATACCAGCCGGCCCAAGGTGAAGGCGGCTTTCGTGAAAGGTCAGACGGCGCGCTACCTGATGATCAGTTCGTCCTCGCAGAACGCGGGCCGGCTCGAGACCATCGAGCAGCAGACGACGGGCGAGGTCATCACGATGAATGGCAACGCGCTCAGCGGCATCGACCGCGCGATCGCGGACATCGCCGGCGACGTCTCCTTCGCCATCGGACGCTGGACCCACGGATCGGCCGTGATCGGCAGCAGCACGAAGACCCTCGGCGCGACCGGCACCGCCGTCCATTACGCGGTGTACAACGCGCCGGACGCGTTCCCCACGAGCGGCAGCTTCTCCTGCGACGCGGGCCAGTTCACCGTGCCCACCCTGGACGTCGCCCCCGGCACCGAGGTCGGGCAGGCCAAGGGCTCGGCCTCGCTGAGCTTCGACGCCTCTGGCGCGCAGCTGGATGCGTCGATCACCGTGACGCTGGCCGACGGCAGCGCCGGCACGGAATCCGCCACCGGTCGCAAGCTGAACTCGCCGACGACGATCACCTACACCGGCGGCATGCTGGGCGGCTCGTCCGGCCTGCAGCTCACCATGGCGCAGGGCCTGGATGCCAGCAAGCAGGCGGTGATCGTCGGGTATGTGGTGAAGGTCGGCGCGAGCAAGTACCGCGGCGTCGCGATCTTCAACTGCTCGAAGTGAGCTCGAAGTGACCCCAAAGTGAGCCCGAGGAGGCGGCGCCCGTGAGGGACGCCGCCACTGACGAAGCCGGCCTTGAGCCGGCTTCGTCGTTCAAGGGAGACTGGAAAGAGGGACGAGGGCTCAGCGGCGGGGGCCGTAATGACCCGGGATCCAGCGCCGGCCTCCGCCTCGCGTGTCCCAGTAGCCATCGATCCAGATCGTGCCGGTGACGGGCACGACTTCCGTATAGCCGGGGCCCCGGTCGTAGCCGTAATAACGATGCGCCGGGACCACGACGCAGCCGGTCAGGCTCGCGGCCAGCGGCGCGGCGGCCAGGGCGAGCAGCAAGGGACGAAATGTGCGCATGAGGAACCTCCAGCGGGTCTGCATGCGTCTGAGAACGTGCCGCCGCGGCGCCGCGCTGACGCGCCGGGCGGGACATTACCGGCCCGACAACAAGTAACGGCGCGTGCCATAGACTGCGCCGATGCTGACCGTCCACCACCTCAACAACTCCCGCTCGCAGCGGGTCCTGTGGCTGCTCGAGGAACTCGGGCTTCCCTACGAGATCAAGCCCTACCAGCGCGATCCCAGGACGATGCTCGCGCCGCCCGAGCTGCGCGCCGTGCATCCGCTGGGCAAGTCGCCGGTGATCAGCGACGGGGGCCTGGTGATCGCCGAGTCCGGCGCGATCCTGGAATACCTCGTCGACCGCTACGGCGAAGGCCGCTTCAAGCCGGCCGCCGGTACGCCCGAGGCGCTGCGCTACCGCTACTGGATGCATTACGCCGAGGGCTCGGCGATGCCGCCGCTGCTCCTCAAGCTGGTCTTCGACCGCATCGAACGCGCGCCCGTGCCGTTCTTCGTGAAGCCGATCGCCCGGGGCATCGCGGCGAAGGCCAAGGCGAGCTTCGTCCAGCCGCAGATTGACAACCACATGAACTACCTGGAAGCGGAACTCGGTCGCAGCCCCTGGTTCGCCGGCGCGGACTTCAGCGCTGCCGACGTGCAGATGAGCTTCCCGCTGGAGGCCGCGGCGCAGCGTGGCGGCGCTGTGGCACGGCAGCCGCGCATCACCGAATTCCTCCAGCGCATCCATGCCCGGCCCGCCTACCAGCGGGCGCTCGAGCGCGGCGGTCCCTACGCGCTGGCCTGAGCGGGCGGTCATCCCCTGGATGACGGATGCGCGGGGGAGGGGCGGGTGCCAGACTGCCGCCGTCCGGGTCCCCCCGGCGGGAGTGCGCCATGTCCTTCCTCACGCCCTCGCAGATCCGCACCGCCCAGGCGATCGTCAATCTCTTCGAGACCGGTCATGTGCTGGGCGACTACGGCCAGGTGACCGTGCTGGAGGGCGATCCGGGGCGGCTGACCTATGGCCGCTCGCAGACGACCCTGGGGTCGGGCAAGCTGGTCGAGCTGCTGCGACAGTACGCCGGCAACCCGGGCGCGCAGTTCGGGGCCGAGATCGGCGACTGGCTGCCGGCCCTGGCGGCGGCCGGTGCGGCGCTCGACACCGACCAGCGCCTGCACAACCTCCTGCGCGCCTGCGCCGACGACCCGGTGATGCGCGAGACGCAGGACCTCTTCTTCGACGAGCACTTCTGGCAGCCCGCCGCGCGCGCGGCCGGGAAGCTGGGCATCGTGTCGGCGCTGGGCTCGGCGGTGGTCTACGACAGCTTCGTGCACGGCTCCTGGGCGCGGATCCGCGCGGCCACCGATGCGCAGGTCGGCGCGACCGCGCAGGCGGGCGAGCAGGCCTGGATCGACGCCTACGTGCGGGTGCGTCGCCAATGGCTGGCCACGCACAGCATCGCGATCCTGCGCGGCACGGTCTACCGGATGGATGCGTTCCGGCGGCTGATCGACCTCGGCCAATGGGGCCTGCCTCTGCCGCTGGTGGTGCGCGGCGCCGAGATCTCGATGACGACGCTCAACGGCACGCCGCCCGGCTGCTACGACGGGCCGGCGCCCGGCAGCCGCGCGCTGTCGGTCCAGGCGCCACTGCAGCGCGGGCTCGACGTGCGGCGGGTGCAGCTCGCGCTGTCCGGGCTGGGCGCGGACATCAAGGCGGATGGCGTCTTCGGTGGCGCCTCGATGCGCTGCGTCCAGGAGGTGCAACGCACGCGTGGCCTGCCGGCGACCGGCGTGGCCGACATCGCCTTCATCGGCGCGCTGCTCGGCTGAGGCGCGTCGCCATGCGCGCGCCGGCCGATCCGTCGCTGCGTCCGCGGGCCGGTCGGCCGCGGCGACGGTCCTGCGTGGCGCGTCCCGTGCCGCCCCGTCGTGCCAACGCGCGCCGGCGAGCACGGCCCGCGGTGGCGATCGGGTCTTCGGGTCGCCGAGCGGGGGGGCCGCGCTGCGCGGCGGGTCGACCCGTGCGCCGGCCGTCACCGTGCCGGAGGAGCCGTCCGTCCCGCTCGTCACGATGGCGGCCGCTATAGTCCCGCCTCCTCCGCATTCCTGCCGGCGTCCGCCGGTGCCCGTCGCCGTCCATGCCCATCGCCGACATCCGCGCGGCGATCGAGGCCGAACTGGCCGCGACGCCCGAGTTCTACGACTTCCGCGTGCTCCGCAGCGAGCCGGACGGCGCCTGCTGGCGCGTGACGCTCGAGGCGGGCTACGTCTACGCCGAGGGCCAGCGGCCCGGGCAGGCGTCGGCGCAGACGCTGCTCGACGAGCGGTTGGAGGGCGCGGCCGCCTGGTGGGGCGCGCCGGCCAAGGGCGGCGCGAGCGTGCGGGCGGTGGTGGTCGAGGACGACCAGCTCGTGCTGCAGGACGCGAGCGCGCCGCCGCCGGGGGAGGGGCACCTGATCCGGATCTATCCGCCGCGCTTCCTGCAGGCCGTGGCCGACGCCTGGCGCGATGACGCCTGGGCGCGCCGCGCCGCGGACTGCTGGCCGGGCCTCTCCGCGCTCGCGGCCCATCCGGCCGCACCACGCCTGGACGGCTCGCCGTTCCGCTGGCTGCGGCCGGCGCAGCGACAGGCGCTCGGCTTGGTTGCCTTCGAGGATGCCTTCCTGTGGGGACCGCCCGGTACCGGCAAGACGACGACGCTGGGCGTGCTGGTCGCCGAGTACCTGGAGCGCAGCCCCGCGGCGCGGGTGCTGCTGCTGTCGACCACCAACCAGGCGGTCGACCTGGCGACGCTGGCGGTGGACAAGGCGCTCCAGAAGGGCCGCCGCGAGGCCTTGCGCGGGACGATCCGCCGGCTCGGCGCGCGCTTCGATGCCCAGGCCTATGCCGGTCGCGAGCACTTGATCCCGGCGCCCGGCACGCCGTCGCAGCAGGTGCTGCGGCAATGCCGGCTCGCCACGATGACGACGACGCGCGCGGTCTTCACGCTGAAGACGCTGCGCGAGCTCGCATCAGCCGATGCGCCGCCGGAAACGTTGACGGCGATGCCGCCCTTCGACCTGGTGGTCTTCGACGAGGCCAGTCAGGTCAGCCTGGCCCACGCGCTCGCGCTGATGCCGCTGGGGCGGGCGCGCCTCTTCGCCGGCGATCCGCGGCAGCTGTCGCCGGTGCTGCGCGGCGACGACCGGCTGGCGCGGCTCTGGCTGGGGCGGTCGCCGTTCGCGGCCCTGCCCGGCGGCGGGCAGGGCGGGGCCGCGGTGGCGATGCTCGACGAGCAGTCGCGCATGGCGCCCCCGATCGGCGCCCTGGTCAGCGACCTGTTCTACGACGGCGCGCTGCGCGTGGCCGAGGAGGCGTTGGCGTCGGTGGACTGGCAGGCCGCGCGCTCGCGCGCGCTGGGGGACATCCCGGCGGAGGTCCATGTGGCGGTGCGGCGCGTGACGCGGGAAGGCGGCTGGTCCGCGAAGGACCGCGGGCCGATCCGAAGGGAGTCGGCCGACGCGATCGCGGCCACCATCGCCGAGGCGCTGGCCAGCGGCGTCTGGGCAGCGCACGAGCTCATCGTGCTCACGCCCTTCCGCGCGCAGCGCGCGCTGATCCGGCAGCGCCTGGCGGCGGCGGGCGTCGACGACGGGGTGCGGGTCAGCACCGTGCACCGCGCGCAGGGCAGCGAGGCGCCGGTGGTGTTTTTCGATCCGGCCGACGGGACCCAGCCCTTCCTGCGCACGGACGAGGCGCGGCGCTTGCTCAACGTCGCGCTGAGCCGCGCGCAGGCGAAGGTGGTGATCTACCTGTCGCCGGCGGACCTGACGAACGAGGTGCTCGCGCCCATCGTCCAGCGCCTGCGGCTGGCCGGCGATGCGCGCGAGGCCGTGCCGCTGTCGACGCTCGCCCGGGCGGCGGACTTTCCCTTCAACACGCGCGGATTGCGGATCGCCGCGGGACGGCTGGTCGGCGAGGTCGACCGCATCGCCGCGGACGGCGCGCGCTTCTGGGTCATCCACGAGAAGAGCGGCAACGCGGTGGAGATCGACGCGGCGTTCTGGCGGGAGCGGGCGGGGCGGGGGTGAGCGCCCCATGAAAAACGCCCCGCGAGCGGGGCGTTTCGATCCAGCGGTCGGCCGGGAATCAGACCGGCACGCGGCGCAGCATTTCCACGCCGACGTCGCCGTTGGCGACTTCGCGCAGCGCGGTCACGCCGGGCTTGTTCTTCGACTCCAGCTTCGGCGCGTGGCCTTGGCTCAGCATGCGGGCGCGATAGGTCGCGGCGAGCACCAGCTGGAAGCGGTTCGGGATCTTGGTCAGGCAGTCTTCGACGGTGATGCGGGCCATGCGGGTTCCTGAGGGGACGGGGTTACTCGATGAGGTCGAGCGCGCGGAACACGGTCGACCGGTTGCGGCGCTGGGTCGCGTATTTTAGCCGCTGCGCCTGGACGATGGCCTTCAGGTCGAAAAGCGCCGTCTCGAAGACGGCATTGATGACCACGAAATCGAAGTGTTTCGCCTGCGCGACTTCCTCCCGGGCGGTCTGCATCCGCTTGGCGATCACCGCTTCCTCGGTGTCGCCGCGCCGGACCAGGCGCTGCTTCAGTTCCTCCCAGCTCGGCGGCAGGATGAAGATCAGCACCGCATGCGGGAACAGCTGCTTGATCTGCAGCGCGCCCTGGTAATCGATCTCCAGCACGACGTCGTCGCCATGCGAGATGCGCGCCTCGATCGCCGCGCGGGAGGTGCCGTAGAGGTTGTCGTGGACCTGCGCCCATTCGAAGAACTCGCCGCGGTCGACCATGGCCCGGAATTCCTCCGGGGTGACGAACAGGTATTCGCGGCCGTGCTGTTCCTGGCCGCGCGGCGCGCGCGAGGTGTGCGAGACGGAGACGCTCAGCTTGGCGTCCAGTTCCAGCAGCGCCTTGACGAGGCTGGATTTGCCGGCACCGCTGGGGGCGGCGACAACGAAGAGATTGCCCGGGTATTCCATCGCGCGATTTTATAGAGGACGGCGTGAAGGCTTCGACAGGCCGCCCGGCCGCGGGCCGCGGGGACCGCGCACTCGTTCACGCCGACGCAGGCACGGGGCGTCGATCCGCAATACTGGCGCGATGCAGCAGATCGATTTCATGGAGAGCCCGGTCCTGGTGGCGCGGCAGCTCATCGGGTGGACGGTGCTGGTGGACGGTGTCGGCGGCGTCATCGTCGAGACCGAGGCCTATGACCAGGACGACGAGGCCTCGCATTGCTTCGTCGGCCTGACCCCGCGCAACGCGGCGATGTTCGGCCCGCCGGGGCATGCGTACGTGTACCGGAGCTACGGCCTGCACTGGTGCCTGAACTTCGTGTGCCGTCCCGAGGGCCACGGCGCCGGTGTGCTGATCCGCGCGCTCGAACCGACGCATGGCATCGACCGCATGGCCGAACGGCGCGGCACCGCGGTGCCGCGCCTGCTCGCCTCGGGGCCGGGGCGGGTAGGGCAGGCCCTGGGCATCGATCGCTCGCTGGGAGGGGCCTCGCTCGACGCGCCGCCGTTTCAACTGCTGCCGCCGTCGCGCCAGGCCGAGGTGCTTTGCGGGACCCGCATCGGCATCAGCAAGGCGGTCGATCGTCCCTGGCGCTTCGTCGCGGCGGGGTCGCGCTTCCTCAGCAAGCCGATGAAGGGATAGGCCCGCGACCAAGCCCCGCGCCTTCACCACGCGCCTTCATCAAGCCGACGGATGACCCGATCCCTGGCGGCATGGAACATCGCCAGGTCATTCCAGGGGGAAGCCATGGCGACGAAAGAGGGTTCCAAGGCCGGGCGCGCGGCGAAGGCGGCCGGGGCGGTGAAGCCGGCGGACAGGATCAAGAATGCGAGGCCCGACGCCATGGACTTCCGTGACGTCATGTTCGTCCCCACCCTGATCGAGGTGCCGACCACCCGGCCCCTGGCCGACTACAAGAAGGTCAAGGTGCCGATCCTCGACCAGGGCAGGGAAGGCGCCTGCACGGGCTTCGGCCTGGCGACCGTGGCGAACTACCTGCTGCGCGTGCGCCGGGTCGTGCCGGATCCGGTGCAGGTCAGCGCCCGCATGCTGTATGAGAACGCCCGACGCTACGACGAATGGCCGGGCGTGAACTACGACGGTTCCAGTGCGCGCGGCGCCATGAAGGGCTGGCACAAGCACGGGGTCTGCTCGGAGCGTGATTGGCCCTACCTGCTGGGCCCCAAGGATCCGAAGGGGCTCACCGACTTCCGGACCTCCGAGGCGCTGAAACGTCCGCTGGGGGCCTACTGCCGGGTGAACCACAAGGACCTCATCGCGATGCATGCCGCGATCACCGAGGTTGGCATCCTCTATGCGACGGCCACGGTGCATGCCGGCTGGGACAGCGTCGGCAAGGATGGCGTCATCCAGCAGAGCGCGGCGATCACCGGAGGCCACGCCTTCGCCATCGTCGCCTATGACGACAAGGGCTTCTGGATCCAGAACAGCTGGTCCGCGGGCTGGGGCGCGGGGGGCTTCGGGCGGATCAGCTATGACGACTGGCTGGAGAACGGGACCGACGTCTGGGTCGCGCGTCTGGGGGCGCCCGTGGTGCTGCGCACGGCGGGCGCCATCAGCCAGGTCCATTCGACCGTGTCCGGCATGTCGGCCGCCTACGCGTTCTCCGACCTGCGACCGCACCTGGTCAGCGTCGGCAATGACGGCCGGCTCAAGCCAGGCGGTGATTACGGCACGACGGAGCTCGAGCTCGAGCGGATCTTTGTCGAGGACATGCCGCGCGTCATGAAGAACTGGCCGGTCAAGCGACTGGTCCTCTACGCCCACGGGGGCCTGGTCAGCGAGCAGGCGGCGGTCCAGCGCATCTCCGAATACCGGCCGGGACTACTGGCCAGCGGTGTCTACCCGCTGGCCTTCATCTGGCATTCCGACTTCTGGACCACCCTGAGGAACATCCTCAGCGATTCGGTACGCCGGCGGCGGCCCGAGGGCTTTCTGGACGGGGCCAAGGACTTTCTGCTCGACCGTGTCGACGACATGCTGGAACCGCTGGCGCGTGTCCTGACCGGCCGGGCGCAGTGGAAGGAAATGAAGGAGAACGCGGTCATGGCCAGCGACAAGGGGGGAGCCGCCTGGCTGGTCGCCCAGCACCTGGCGAATCTGGTGAAGACCTTTCCCGATCTCGAGATCAATGTCATCGGGCACAGCGCCGGCTCGGTGTTCCACGGCCCGCTGCTTCAACTCCTCACCCAGACCCACAAGCTCAAGGTCAATACCTGCACGCTCTGGGCGCCCGCCTGCACCGTGCCATTCTTCAAGAGCGACTACCTGCCCCTCATCCAGTCGAAGGCGATCGACAAGTTCGCCGCCTTCATCCTCACGGACCGGGCGGAGAACGATGACGACTGCGCGAAGATCTACAACCGCTCCCTGCTGTATCTCGTCTCCAATGCCTTCGAGGACGAGGCGCGGATTCCTGGTTTCCGGGACGGGTGGCCCATCCTGGGGATGCAGAAGTTCATCAACAAGGACCAGGCGCTGAGCAAGCTCTTCGGCGGCGGACAAGCCGAGCTGGTGCTTTCACCCAACAGCGAGCCACCGGCCAGTCTGAGGACCTGCACCGCGCGCAGCCACGGCGCCTTTGACGACGATCAGCCCTGCGTCCAATCCACCTTCGCGCGCCTGGTCCTGCCCGGCGTCCCGGCCGTCGCGGCGGCTGCGAAGGCGGTTAAGGCGGGCAAGCCCGGCAAGGCGGGCGCGGTGCCCAAGGCGGCCGCCCTTGCGGCCGGGAAGACGCCAGCGGTGCGCTTCCTCAGCTCCGCCACCTCCTTGCGTGATCGACGCTCGACCATCGATCGCCAGAGCCGCAACGACGGCAGTTGACAGGGCCCCTGCGAATGGCTCGGGACCCGCGCTGGAGGGCTTCATCGGCCCGAAAAAACACCCCAGACGTTGCCATCTGGGGTGAATGAGTTGCGTGCGAGGGGACTCGCACGACAACCCCTGGAACCGCCTGTCCGCATCGCATCCATCCGGGCGCGCCGACGCTTTCGCCTGACGACTGCTTGAAACGCGAGCGGAAGGACCTCGAGAGCGAGGGCCGCTCCCTTCAGAAGCTGTACTGCGCGGACACCGCCAGGATGTCGCTGCCGACCTTGTAGGTCCCTTGCAGCGTGCTGGCAGAAGGCGAGGTGAGATTGACGCTGGTGTCCTTGATGAAGAGGTGGGTGAAGCCGATGCTGTAGGCGAGCTGCTTGCTTGCGCGCCAGGTCGCGCCGAGCGACAACCACCTGCGGCTCACATCGGGAACGCGCACATCCCGCACGGCATCGGTGACCGGCGTCTGGTCGTAGGCGAAGCCGCCTCGGAGGGTCCAGCCGTCGTTCAGCTTGTACTCGGCCCCCACCGAGTAGAACGACGAGTCGCGGTAGCCGAAGTCCAGCGTCTGATTCGGCAGGTTCGACGCGAAGTCCAGCACGACCTTGTCGAACTTGCTCCACTCGGTACGGGAGTAGTCGGCCATCACCGTCCATTGATCGTTCAGCCGCTGGCTGAGGCTGAGCGTCCACGAGGCGGGCATCGTCAGCTCGGTATTGACGGTGGTGTTGACGAAGGTGTTCGGTGCCGCCACGGAGAGCACCGCGTTCGCGGCCGCCGGGATCGTGAAGGTGACGTCGGCGCGCTTGGCCTTGTGCTTGACCTCCGAGCGATAGGCCAGGCCGATCGTGGTGCCTTCAGCGGGACGCAGCAGCGCGCCCAGGGTATAGCCCACTTCGGTGTTGTCTCCCTTGACGTCCAGATAGCCGTCCGCGCTGGTGGGCAGGAACCCGGGGACACGGGAGGCTGCCAACTGGGCGCCGAAGTCCACCGCGTTGCGGAGCTCGACATCCAGGCGTTCGGCGAATACCGAGACCCCGAGGGACAGCGCCTCGTTGACCTTGTAGGAGCCGGACACGCCAGCGTCGATGACCTTCAGCGAGGTCTTGACGCCCTGGTAGCGGCCGACCCAGCCATCGTCGTACTCGGTCTTGAAACCAAAGGGAGCGGTCACCGAGAAACCCAGATGGATCCGGTCCGTCAACGGCGAGTGGAAGTACAGCGACGGAATCGCCGCGGTCTGCCCCGCATCGCCGCCATTGCCGCCGGAAAGCGGGCGTCCGAGCGCGTCGCGGCCTGCGCCACTGAACTTGGCCGAGTAGTTCACGACGGCCGCATCCGCCTGGAAGAGGCGCCCGTCGAGCAGGGCCATGGCGGCGGGGTTGTTCGCGATCACGGAGGCATCGCCGCCTTCGCTGATCGAGCCGGCGAAAGCCCGACCTTGACCCGCCGCGCTTTGTTCCTTCAGCTTGAAGGCCGCGGCATGGCCCAAGGTGGCACAGGCCATCCCGGTGACGAACACGAGCATCGACTGCCGGTGATTCTTGCGGAACATCATCTTCTCGGTCTCCTCTTGCAGGGCTTCCCAGCCCGTCGATTGATGGGTAGATGCGCCCGATCAGCGCATTGAATGTTGAGCGTAATATAAAACGGCGGACCACGGGTTGGGGAGCTCAGTCCAATCCGAACCGTATGATTTCCGAGAACTGCGGGCTGGTCTGCGGGACCAGCGGACCGCACTCGAATGGTTGAGGGGGCTATGCGCTACGACTCGGAACACAAACAACGCACCCGCGAGAAGGTCGTGGCCGCGGCCGCGAAGGCGGTGCGGCTGCACGGCCCCGACAACATCGGGATCGCGGCGCTGATGTCCCAGGCCGGGCTCACCCATGGCGGCTTCTATGCGCACTTCGGATCCAAGGACGAGTTGATCCAGGAGGCGATCACCTTGATGTTCGAGGAGAGCGCCAGCACCCTGGAGGAATGCCTGGAGGGACTGTCCGCCGACGCAGGGTTGGCGGCCCTCATCGACCGCTACCTGAGCCGGGAACACCTGGAGCAGCGAGACGCGGGGTGTCCCATGGCGGCGCTCGGCAGCGACCTGCCGCGCATGTCGTCCCCCGTTCGAGAAGCCTTCGAGCAAGGCGTGAAGAAGGCGTTGGAGGCCCTGGCCGCGTTGCTCCAGGAAGTCGGCTACGAACAGCCCCGGGAGCTCGCCCGCTCCGTCCAGATGGAGATGGTCGGGGCCCTCACCTTGGCGAGGGCCGTCCCGAACCCGAGCTTCGCCATGAAGGTGCTTGAGAGCTCCCGAGCCCAGATCCGCGCGCGTCTGCAGCTGCATTGACGCTCGTGCGCGTCCGGCCTGGACAACCGACGAAGCGCTCACCCTGGCGGCACGCGGCGCGCGGGCCAAGTCGCGAGGTCGCAACGCCCATCCTGCAAGACATTACAGTTGCGCGCGCCCGATCTCCCACCCGCTCTGCGCCTTGCCTCGCGCAGCCATCGGGCCGCGGTCGCGCACCGAGGCGCGTCTCGGTGAATCGCTGACCTCATTCGCGGTATCGCCTCGATTGCGGAGCCTCCCAATCCTGTTTGCAATCGCCCACGTAGCCCATGTCGCAGGGCTCGATTCACAGGGAGAAAACAAGCATGCGAACTCGATTGATGGTGATCGCGCGTCATCAACTGCTGCGGGAGGCCCTGGCCTCCCTGATCCAGGAACAGGGCGGGCAGGAACTGGTGGCCCAGGCGGGCGACGGCCAGGAGGCGGTCCGGCTGGCCGTGCGGCTGCGCCCGGAAGTGGTGCTGATGGACATGGAGCTGCCCGGGCTCAATTGCGTCGACACGACGCAGCGCATCGTGGCGGCATCGCCCTCCACCCGCGTGCTGTGCCTGGCCGACGAGGAACCGCCGCATCGCATGCGCGCGGCGCTCGACGCCGGCGCCAGCGGCATCCTCGCCAAGGACAGCGGCGTGGATGAACTGGTGCGCGCGATCGGCGCGCTCGGACGGCGGCAGTTCTATCTGAGCCCGTCATTGACCGAGGCCGCCGTCATCGCCTGCGCGCATCCGGCGGCCGCGCCCAGCGCCTTCGTCCGGCTCACGCCCAAGGAGCGCGAGATCGTGCAACTGCTCGCCGAAGGGCTGTCCACCAAGCACATCGCCGCGCAGCTCGGCGTCAGCCAGAAGACGGTGGCCTCGCACCGCGAGCATGCGGTCCACAAGCTCGGACTGCGCGGCGTGGCCGACATCACCCGCTACGCCATCCGGGAGGGACTCGCCCGTCCGTGAACCCTCAGGCACCGGGTCGGTCCGGCACGCCCGGCGTGCCCGGTCCGCCCGGTCCGCCCGGCGTTCCGGGAGTTCCGGGCGCGCCGGGTTCGTCCGGCGGGGCTGCCGTGCCCGACGCTGGCGCTCCCGCCAGCAGCTCGTCCAGCATCGCCGACAGCCGTTGCCGCGCCGCGTCGTCCGGCGCGGCTGCCAGCAGCTCGCCCTGCACGCCCATCAGTTGCCGCGCCAGCGCCAGCCGCGTCTGCATCGCCGACTGCCGCGCCTCGGCCTGCGAGTGGGCCCGCGTCTGCTCGACCAGTTGGTGGCGGTCGCTGTCGAACATCGAGTCCACGGTGTCCACCAGGCGTTGCAGCACCCGGTGGGTGAGGCGCGCGGAGAAGCCGCCCAGCAGCGCCAGCAGCGGGCGCTGCAGCGAGCCCGCGTTGTTCACGCTGTCGATCGGGATGAGCACCGCCAGCATCAGGCCCGACACCAGCCCCAGCCCGATGCGGATCCAGTACGAAGCGTCGTACAGCGGGTCGTAGGTGGCCCGCGAGACGTAGGTCTGGGCGGTGAACAGCGCCTGGAAGGTCGCGCCCAGGCCCGCGGCGGTCAGCAGCAGGGTGGTCACGGCCACCTGCTGGAACCCGTTGAGCGCCAGCAGGTCGGACGACAGCGCAGGCCCGTCGATCAGCGGCGACTGCGCGACCACCATGAACGCGACCAGGCAGCCGAAGGCCGCCAGCGTCAGCCAGCGCACGTTGCGCATCGGACCGAGCAGCGGCAGCGCGCCCGTGTCGCGCGCGGCGTGCATCAGCCGCAAGGTGCCCGGCCGCGCGGGCGCGACCAGCGCGGCCAGCCGCGCGTGCACCCGCGACAGCGTCTCCGGATCGCCCGCCGAGGGGGGCCGCGCGGCGGCGCCCGGCGCTGGCGTGTCGTCGCCGGGGCTCAGCGCCTCGAGCGCCGTGCGCATCAGCGCGGGCGGGACTTCCCGCCCCGTCGCCAGCGCGTGGCGCAGCATCGCGGTGATCTCGGCGCGCAGCTGCGCCAGCACCTCCAGGCGGTCCTGCGGCGCCGCCCCGGCGGGAACGGCCGCGCCGGATGCCGGGGAGGGCGTTGCGATGGCGGGCGGGCCGGCCATGGCCGTCAGCGCCGGGCGCTCACGGCGACCGCGTGGCCGGGGCCGCCGGCGCGACGAGGACCGGGCTGCCGGACGGGGCCTGGTCCTCGTACGAGTAGCCCGGCTGGCCACCGCCGAGCGGCCGCAGCAGCACGCGCTTGCCCTTGCCGCCGACGCTGGAGCAGTAGGCGGCCATGCCGCCCGAAGCCGTCCCGGCGACCGAGGCCGTGTACAGATGTCCCGCCTCCGGGACGTAGCCGTTGTACGCCAGCACGACGTGACAGCGAAGCTGCTCCTCATAGTGGACGTCGTAGCCGCCCTTGGCCTGCGGCGTGAGGGTCACCGGCACCAGCCGCGGCAGTTCGCCCGGCTGGGTCTTGAGCGTCATCCGGCCGGTGAGGGTTGCCGCCGGCGGATCCTCCGCGGCGGCGGACGCCGGCTGCGCCCAGGCACCTGCGGGCAGCAGCGGCGCGAACAGCAGCACCAGCGCGCCGGCCAGCGAGACGGACACCGAGACCGCATAGGCGGCTGGCGCGAAACGTCCCGGGGCGGGACGGCGATTCTTCCGGAAAGCGATCATGGGATCTCCTGGGCCGCGTGTCGCGGCAGTGTTGAAGACAAGGTTGAAATCAGGCCGGGTCGGCCACGTCGGTCGAGGGAACGTCGGTGACCTCACCGGGCTCCGCGGCGGAACCGGCCCGGGACGCGCCGGCGGCCGCGGGCTCGGGCGCGTCGTGCGGCGCCGGGGCGGCGGCGGGTGCCTGGCGCGGCGGCTTGGGCGCCGGCTTGCGCGCGAAGCCGACGTGATAGGCCATCCACTCGAGCACAACCTGGTGGTCGCCGATGCGCACCAGCGTGAAGCTGCGCTCCACCGCCAGCAGCGTGCCGCGCGGATGCGAGGCGCCGGACAGGCAGTCGTTGAGCTCCTCCATCTGGGCCTCGGTCTCCTCGCGCGTGCACAGCCGCGCGGGGTTGTCGCTCCCCACGACGAGGCGCTTGATGTACTTGACGTTGCTTTGATCGAACATGACGGCTCCGAGGGGCAGGCCCGCCCGCGCCCGGGCGCGGACGGACCTGCGTGGCGGGCGCTCGGGCCCGGGTCAGACGGGGGTCGGCGCGCCGACCTTGCGCGGCGCCACGGCGGACTGCAGGATGTCCATCACCCGCGCCAGGCCCTCGGGCATGCCGTCGTCAACGGCGTGGACCTCGACGTGGTACTTGGCCGAGTTGTCCGAGCTGCGCGTGTTCTCCTTGTGCGAGGACACCGAGCCGCTCACCGTCACCGACGCCTTGAAGGGGCCGAAGCCCACGCTGGCCGTGCCGGAGGCGGAGGCCTGCGCGCTGCTCTGCTCCTTGGACGCGAAGGACGACTTCACTTCCATGTCGAAGACGATGTCCACCTTGGTGATGCTCAGGTTGGGCACCTTGACGATGGCCAGCAGCGGCACGCTGAGTTCCACCTGCTCCTCGTAGAAGGTGCCGTCGGCGCTGTTGGTGTTGGCCGTGGGCCGCTTGAAGTTGAAGTTGACCTGGCGGGTCGCGCCCGGATTGCCGCTGGCGTCGGCGTCGAAACCGACGGTCTGGATGAAGTCGGCGGTCGCCTTGGCGAGCCGGATCTGCGCGTCGCAGGCGGCCGTCAGCGGCGAACCGATGAGTTCGCCCATGGGCAGACCCTTGTACTGGTCGGCGATGTTGACGAGATCGGAAGGCATTCAGTGCTCCTTGAATCGGCAGGGTCACGACGGCGCCACAACCGTTGCGGCGCCGGCATCGGCGGTGCCGTCCGCCGATCCATGGCGGGCCGGCGGCGGGCCGGCCTGGCCTCATAGCGTTTGCTGCGTGTCGAAGACGCCCTGCACCTGGTTGAGCTGGCCGACCAGGCGCGCGTGGCCTTCGGTGGGCTCGCAGCCCTCGACGCGCAGCACCACGTGCGCGGTGCTGCGCCGGCCCACGAGCGGGCCGCGGGTGTGGACCTGCACGCTCTTGCGCGCGGCGCCGGCCGGGCCCTGCCAGTCGCTGCCGGTGGCCGTGGGGCGGGCGCCGGGCAGCGCGTCGTCGGAGAGCGCGCCGAGGTCGACGTCGAAGCGCATCTCGACGTCCTTGATCTTGAGCGCGTTGGCCGGCACCAGGCCGAGCAGCGGCGCGCGGTAGAGGTCCTCGGTGCCGGGCTCGGCGTCGGGCTGCATCGACGGCAGCCGCATGACGACGGTGCGCGGGCGGTTGTCCTCGTCGAAGTACTGGCCGAGCTTGGCGATCTGGTGCTGCTCGATGCGGTCCTGGGCATCGATGACGGCACCGGCGAGCGCCTCGATGAGTTCCTTCAAGTCGACACGTGAGCTCATGGGAGGGTCCTTCCCTGCGGAATGGTTGGAGATCGGTGGTGGCGGGCGGCGCGCGCGGGCGCGGCGCCGCGGGACTCGGCGTCAGAGCACGGGGAAGGCGTTGACGCGGTTGAGCCAGCCCTTGAGGAACTTGCGCAGGTCGGGCTGCCGGGCGGCCAGGCGCTCGTAGTAGGCGATGCGGCGCGCGCGCAGGGCGCGGTAGGCGTCGGTGGGGTCGATGCGCTGCAGCGCCTGCGCGGTCTGCGGGCCCCAGGCGCCATCGGGCCTGATCGCGGCGCCGCGCTCGACCAGCAGCGCCTGCAGCTCGCGGATCGCGTGGCCGCCGGCGTTGACGTGGAAGTCCACCAGCATCTCGGCCAGCGGCTGCAGCGCGATGGCGTCGGCCTCGACGGCGTCCCAATACTTGAGCTTGTAGAGGCGGCCCGCGTCCGCCTGGCTCAGCCGCTTGAGCGCCTCCAGGCTGGTGTCGGTGAAGCCCACCGACGGCCCCAGGCCCTGGAAGGTCTTGAGCGTGATGCCCATGTTGGTCGGACCGCCCGGGTCCTGGGGGTCGTTGACGAAGCCGCCTTCGAAGCGGAGCAGGGTCGGCAGGTACTGGCTGAAATCGGCCATGTCGTGGCACCTCAGGGTTGGGATCGACGAAGGTCCGGACCGGGGCGGCCGGCAGCGCCGGAAGACCCGGCGGCATGGCCGTCATCGTTGGCAGGTGCGCGCGACAGGGGCAGCGGCGGGGTGCCGCGAGCGCGTGGTCGGATTGGCCGAGAAGGCCTCGGCAACTTGGAGGGCGTGTGTGGGAGGGGCGCCGATTTCGCGCGTGGGCGCGGCGGCATCGAATGAGGGCGCATCCGGAGCCGGATGCGTTCTCTTCCACCTCATTCAAGGAGAAACACCATGCCCACACTGGTGAACATCACCGCAGCCACCCCGACCGGCGTGCAGATCTGGGGCTTTCACGGCCGATGCACGGTCGATCACGTGGCCAAGGCGGTGGAAACCATCGCCGCGGGGCTGCGCGGCGAGGGACACACGATCCACATCATGTCCGGCACCCACGGCCGCTGCAAAGGCCAGGTCGGCGCCGTCGCGAAGCGCGAGGAGAAGTTCGCCGTCGAGGATCGGGCCCTGGCCAATCCGAAGACGGCGGACGGCAAGACGGTGCGGCTGGACGTGCACGACTTCAACACCGCCGACCTGTCGGACCCCGACCTGTCGGATGTGGGCCCGGATGGGGTGGCGATGCATAAGCTGAACGCGGAGATCGCAGCCTCCAAGACGGGCGCTGACAGCAACAACACTTTCCTGCTGGCGTATTGCTGCAGCGCGGGCACGCCCTCCTGACCACCGTCGGCTCACGCTGCTCCCGGGCCGTGCGCACGTCGGCCGCTGTTCCATCATGAGCGGCGGCCGGTCGCGTTCCGAGGCGAGAGCAATTCCAGCAAACGACCTTCGAGCGCGCCCATCGCGAGCCCCCAAGAATGTGCGCCGGCCACTGCTACCCGCCTCGCTGTCACTCGTTGACGCGTCGTTGCAGCTCAGCGGCTGGACACAAGTGCTGAAATGCCGAACTATCGCGGGCGCAGAGTTCCGAGGGGATTGGACATGGTCCTGGGATTGAACCCGCGTTCGTTTACTGAGGTGCTGCTCGCGTGCACGCCATCAGCGAGTTCCTGAGAGATCAGGCTGCAGCCCTCCGGCGCATCGCCGGTGCGACGCGCGGCGACATGAATGTCGAGGACGTCAAGCAGGAGGCTTGGCTCGTTGCGGCCGACATTGAGCAGCGCCGCGGTTACCCGGTTGACTTCAGCGATCCTGGCGATCAGGACTCCGTGCTGAAGTGGCTCTACTGCAAGCTCGTGAAGTTTGCCGAGAAGCAGATGCGCTGCGCCGTTCGCATCGACAAGGACTGGGACCAGGAAGACGCCGACGTTGCGGCAGGTGCCTTGGCGCGCTTGCTCACCTCGCCACTGGATTCCGACCCATTGGTTCGACTGCAGCAAGCCGAGGACGAGGTCGACTATTCGAAGATCGTCCGGCACAGTTACTCGGAGGCGTCGGCCTACGTGCTGCTGCTAATGAGGTTCGACTGGGACGTCGAGGCACTCGCCTCAGACTTGCGAGTCGCCGTCCAGACCTTGCGCAAGCGCTTGAAGTCGTGCGGCATCAGGGCCAAGGTTCAACCGTCGCTCTTCGATGGTCTGGCTGTCATCGATCCCGCTTTCGAGCCACGTCGAGCCCGTCGATTCAGTATCCGCCGCTTTGTCGAGGCAGTCGTCCACCAGCGATGCTGGCGCTTCGGCTGAACGGCCTATGTCAAGCCGAACGCCTCTTGGTCGACGAAGCGGCCATGCAGGCGCATCGCCGGCAGCAATTCCTGGTCGGCGTAGCCGCAACCCGTCTCGCCGGGGTCGACCTGCAGACCCTTGGATGCCTGATCCGGCAGATGCCCGCCTTGGGGCAGCAAGCGCGTCAGGGCGCGATAACCAGGGTGCCAGGCGCCCGCGCCGGGGAAGACCTCGCGCAGGCTGGCAAGGATCTGCATGCCCGCGAAGTCGAGGTCACCGAAGAAGCTGACAGGCACCTGCGCCGCACCGAAGAGCCAGGACTCGACGGCTGACAGGTCCCCTCCGGCCGATGGCATGCGCAGATACAGGCGAGAACCCGAACGCGAGCGCAGCCAGCCATGCTCCTTGAGTTTGCGCAGCAGTTCGCCTGCGTAGGCACGTTCTTCCTCAGGCCGCACCGGTTGTCCGGTGTCGGAGGCCAGTGCGCGCAGCTTGGGATCGGCGAGGGCACGCAGGATGACCTCGAGCACGATGTCGCGGGTCAGCGTTTCTGCATAGTCGGCGTTGGCCCCGTGCACCCGCTCATGCAGCGCGCGCAGCACGGCCGCACAGAGCTCGCGGTTGTCGTGCGTGAGCGGGCGGAAGAAGTGTTCTCGGGGTGGGGCGAAGAACTGCATGGGCTGCGCGATCAGTTGCTTCTGGCCGCCAGAGGTCACTCGATGTTCTGCACCTGCTCCCGCAGCTGCTCGATCGCCACCTTCATTTCCACCGAGATGTTGGTCAGCTCGATGGCCACCGCTTTCGATCCCAGCGTGTTGGCCTCGCGATGCAGTTCCTGCATCAGGAAGTCCAGCCGCTTGCCGATTTCGCCACCCTTCTTCAGCAGGCGCTCGACTTCGTCCAGGTGAGCGCGCAGCCGCGTCAGCTCCTCGGCGACGTCGATGCGCAGCGCATACGCGGCCGCCTCGTTGATCGCGCGCTCCTGCAGCGTCTGCTCGGAAATCGTCTGCGCCGCGCCGGTGGCGCTCAGCGCCTCCTGCCAGCGCTCGAGGAAGCGCTCGCGCTGACGCTGCACCGCCGCGGGGATCAGCGGCTCGGCCTGTGTGGCGAGGTCCCGCAAAGTGGCGACGCGCTGCTTCAGCATCGTCACGAGCTTGGCGCCTTCGCGCTCGCGCGCTTCCAGGAATCCCTTGATGCACTGGCGCGCCGCGTCGAGCACCGTCTCGTCGTTCGCGGAGGCGCCGGTCGTGCCGGTCTTGCACCAGTTCAATGCCTCCTGGACGCTCAGCCCCTGTGCCTTCGGCAGCCAGGTCTGCACCTGCGATTCGAGTCGCGCGAGCCGGTTCAACTGCTCCGGCTGCGGGTTCGGCCAGGAACTGTCGGCATCGCGCTGCGTGTTGATGCGCAGCTCGATCTTGCCGCGCTTGACGCTGCCCGAGACCAGTTCGCGCAGCGCGGGCTCGAGCGAGCGCAGCTCGTCGGGCATGCGGAAGCTGAGGTCCAGGAAGCGGCCGTTCACCGAGCGCGCCTCCACCGTGACCGCCGGCGTGGCGGCAGGGCTAGGGGTTTCGCCGGAGTTCGCGGGTTGTGCCGTGGCGCTGGCATAACCGGTCATGCTGTAAACTGGCATCAGCTATCGGTAGAACAATCGAAACCGCGATTATGTCAAAGCCGAAACCGGCGCCCTTGCCCGCAGGCACGGTGGTGGGGGGCTATCAGATCATCAAAAAGCTGGCTGCGGGTGGATTCGGCGTCGTGTATTTGGCCGAAGACCCCGACCATCATTTGGTGGCGCTGAAGGAATACCTCCCCTCGTCCCTTGCAGAACGATCCCCCGGCGAACTCACGCCTCGAGTGAAGCCTGAAAAGCAGCCCCTGTACCGCCTGGGGCTGCGGAGCTTTTTCGAGGAAGGCCGTTCCCTCGCGCAAATCTCGCATCCGAGCGTCGTCTCGGTGCTGAATTTCCTGCGCGAGAACGAGACCGTCTATATGGTCATGAATTACCTGCAGGGCGATACCTTGCAGGATTTCATCGTGACCGCGCGCGATTTGAAGCGCGACAAGGTGTTCCGCGAATCGACCATCCGGTCGCTCTTCGACGAAATCCTCAAAGGCCTGCGCATCGTGCACCAGCACAAGATGCTGCACCTGGACATCAAGCCGGCCAATATTTTCATCACCAACGACAACAAGGCGGTGCTGCTCGATTTCGGCGCGGCGCGCGAGGTGCTGTCCAAGGAAGGCAACTTCATCCGCCCGATGTACACGCCGGGCTTCGCCGCGCCGGAGATGTACCGCCGCGACGGCTCGCTGGGCCCGTGGACCGACATCTACGCGATCGGCGCCTGCATCTATGCGTGCATGCAGGGCTACCCGCCCAACGACGCGCCGCAGCGCCTGGAGAAGGACCGCCTGGGCCTGTCGCTCTCGCGCCTGCGCAACGTGTATTCCGACAACCTGCTCGAAGTGACCGAGTGGTGCATGTCGCTGGACCCGCTGACCCGTCCGCAGAGCGTCTTCGCGCTGCAGAAGGAACTGTCGCGCGAGACCGAGCGCCGCTACACCAAGCTCAGCTTCAGCGAGCGCCTCAAGCTGCAGCTGGAGAACCTGAAGACCGGGGCGAAGGCGTGAAGTTCTCCGTCTACCAGGTGAGCCGCCGTGGCGGCCGGGAGAAGAACGAGGACCGGATGGGGTATTGCTATACCCGCGAGGCCGGCCTCTTCGCACTGGCCGACGGCATGGGCGGTCACCCGGACGGCGAGGTCGCCGCCCACCTCGCGTTGCAGAACGTGGCCGCGCTGTTCCAGCGCGACGCGCAGCCGGTGATCAAGCAGCCCTCGCAGTTCCTCGAGACCGCCGTGCTGCTTGCCCACCAGCAGTTGCTGGCCTACGCCCAGCAGCGCGGCATGAACGACACGCCGCGCACGACCATCGTCGTCGGGCTGATGCAGCAGGGCCAGATCTGGTGGGCCCACTGCGGCGACTCGCGCATGTACCTGCTGCGCGATGCCGAGCTGATCGCCCGCACCCGGGACCATTCCTACAGCGAGCTGCAGGAGGCGCTGGGCCGCCACGCGGCCGGCGCCGAGCGCTTCAACCGCCACGTGCTGTTCACCTGCCTGGGCAGCCCCGGCAAGCCGATGATCGACGTCAACGGCCCGGTGCTGCTGCAGAACGGCGACCGCATGCTGCTGTGCTCGGACGGGCTGTGGAGCTCGGTGAGCGACGTGGACATCCTGCGCCACCTGTCGGACAGCCGCTCGGTCGGCGACGCGGTGCCGGAGCTGGTCGAGCAGGCGCTGCGCCAGGCCGGCGCGCGCAGCGACAACGTCACCGCCCTGGCGGTGGAATGGGAAGGCGAGGGCGATGCCCCGGACTCCATCTCCACCCAGGACCTCGACGACCAGGGCTTCGCCTCCACGATCCAGGGCGCGACCCAGGACGTGCAGCTCGACGAAGCCGAGATCGATTCCGCCGTGCGCGAGATCCAGGACGCGATCCGCAAGGCCGGCAAGAAGCCCCACTGAAGGAATTCCCCATGAGCAGCACTGCCAGCCGCCCGAATGGGCGCGCGGCCGACGCCCTGCGTCCGGTCCGCATCACCCGCCACTACACCCGCCACGCCGAGGGCGCCGTGCTGATCGAGTTCGGCGACACCAAGGTGCTGTGCACCGCCTCGGTCGAGGAGAAGGTGCCGCCGCACAAGCGGGGCAGCGGCGAGGGCTGGGTCACCGCCGAGTACGGCATGCTGCCGCGCGCCACGCACACCCGCAGCGACCGCGAAGCCGCCCGTGGCAAGCAGTCCGGTCGCACGCAGGAGATCCAGCGCCTGATCGGCCGCGCGCTGCGCGCGGTGTTCGACCTGTCCAAGCTGGGTGAGCGCACGATCCAGATCGACTGCGACGTGATCCAGGCCGACGGCGGCACCCGCACCGCGGCCATCACCGGCGCCTACGTGGCCGCGCATGACGCGGTGACCTGGCTGCTGGGACAGGGCAAGATCGCCGCCTCGCCGCTCAAGGACGCGGTGGCCGCCATCTCCGTGGGCATCCACGAGGGCCGGGCGCTGCTGGACCTCGAGTACGTCGAGGACTCCGCCTGCGACACCGACATGAATGTGGTCATGACCGGCGCGGGACACTTCGTCGAGCTGCAGGGCACCGCCGAGGGCGTGGCCTTCACCCGCGCCGAGGTCGACGTGCTGCTGAACCTGGCCGAGAAGGGCATCCGCGAGCTGCTCGTCGCGCAGCGCGAGGCGCTCGGCCTGAAGTAAACCCCGTTCCCGATTGGAGCAAGCGATGAAGTTGGTCCTGGCCTCCAACAATGCGAAGAAGCTGAAGGAACTGCAGGCGCTGTTCGAGCCGCTGGGCATCGAGCTCGTCACGCAGGGCAGCCTCGGCATCCCGGAGGCGGAAGAGCCCTTCCACACCTTCGTCGAGAACGCGCTGACCAAGGCGCGCCACGCCGCCAAGGCCAGCGGCCTGCCGGCGCTGGCCGACGACTCGGGCCTGGCGGTCGAGGCGCTGGGCGGCATGCCCGGCGTGCTGTCGGCGCGTTACGCGACGCTGTTCGGTCGCGAGAAGAGTGATGCCGAGAACAACCGCGTGCTGCTCGAGAAGCTCGATGGCGTCGAGGATCGGCGCGCGCGCTTCGTCTGCGCGCTGGTGGCGGTGCGCTCGGCCGACGACCCCGAGCCGCTGATCGCGCTGGGCCGCTGGCAGGGCGAGATCCTGCGCGCCGAGGAAGGCGAGGGCGGCTTCGGCTACGACCCGCTGCTGTTCATTCCCGAGCTCGGCCAGAGCGTCGCGGCGCTGGGCGCCGAGGCCAAGAACCGGCTGAGCCATCGCGCGCTCGCGTCGCAGGACCTGCTGCGCCAGATGCGCGAGAGCTGGCACCTGGGCTGATCCCGTGGCCGACATCATCCGCATGATGCGGCCCGGCACGCTGACGCTGTCGGCGCTGCCGCCGCTGTCGCTGTACGTGCACCTGCCGTGGTGCATCCGCAAGTGCCCGTACTGCGACTTCAACTCGCACGAGTACCGCGACGGGCGCGAGCTTGATGTCGACACCGCGCGCGCCTACCTGGCCGCGCTGCGGGCCGACCTGGAAGCCGCGCTGCCGCTGGTCTGGGGCCGGCCGGTGGTGTCGGTCTTCATCGGCGGCGGCACGCCCAGCCTCTTCGCGCCGGAGCAGATCGCCGAGCTGATCTCCGACCTGCGCGCCCGGCTGCCGCTGGAGCCGGGCTGCGAGATCACGATGGAGGCCAATCCCGGCACCTTCGAGACGGACCGCTTCGCCGGGTTCGCGCAGGCGGGCGTGACGCGGCTGTCCATCGGCGTGCAGAGCTTCGACGACCGCAAGCTGCAGGCGCTGGGCCGCATCCACAGCGGCACGCAGGCGCGCGCCGCGATCGCCGAGGCCGCGCGGTCCTTCGGGACCTTCAACATCGACCTGATGTACGCGCTGCCGGAGCAGACGCTGGCCGAGCTCGACGAGGACCTGGGCACCGCGTTGGCCTTCGATCCGCCGCACCTGTCCGTCTACCACCTGACGATCGAGCCGAACACGCGTTTCGCGAATGCGCCGCCCGAGCACCTGCCCGATCCGGACGTGGCCAGCGACATGCTGGACCTCATCACCGCGCGCACCGGCGCCCAGGGCATGCAGCGCTACGAGGTCTCGGCCTACGCGCGGGACGGTCACCGCTGCACGCACAACACCAACTACTGGCAGTTCGGCGACTACCTCGGCATCGGTGCCGGCGCCCATACCAAGCTGAGCTTCGCGCACCGCCTCCTGCGCCAGGTGCGCTGGCGCGATCCGGCAACCTTCATGCAGAAGGCGGCCGAAGGCCAGGCCGTGTCCAACGAGCACGAGGTCGCGCGCTCGGAACTGCCCTTCGAATTCATGCTCAATGCGCTGCGCCTGCGCGAGGGCGTGACGATGCAGAGCTTCCTCGAGCGCACCGGCCTGCCGCCGTCCGCGATCGCCCAGGCGATGGCACAGGGTCGCGCGAAAGGCCTGCTGGATCCCGATCCGGCGGTGATCCGCGCCACCCCGCGCGGCTTCGACTTCCTCAGCGATCTGCAGGCGCTGTTCCTGGCATCGTGATCGCGTCGCCGCGCGGCGGCGCGGCCGCGGTCATCCGGCCGGTCGACAGGCAGGTCGTGGCGCCGTCGAGCGCCGCGCGCGACTGCGCCGTCTCCTCGTGCAGCCACGCGACGAAGGCCCGTACCGCGGGCTCCTCGCGCGACTTCGGCGTGTAGACGATGTGGTAGCGCTGCGGCTCCTTGAGCATCGCCTGCCGCGGCGCGACGCGCACCAGCCGGCCGTCGAGCAGCGCGTCCGCCGCCAGCAGCTCGCGCGTCAGGCCCACGCCCATGCCCTGTTCGGCGGCCTGCAGCAGGATGCCGAAGTCATTGAAGATCGCCACCGGCAGCACCTGGCGCCGCAGCCCGGCCTGCGCGAACCAGTCCTCCCACTGCGACGCGTCGCCCAGCAGCGGCGCCTGCGCGAGCGCCTCCAGCGGCTGCCCGATCAGCTGATGGGCCAGCGCCGGTGACGCGACCGGCAGCATCGACAAGTCGAACAGCGGCTCGCTGTCGAGTCCCGGCCACGGGCCGAGGCCCTGTCGCAACGCGAGGTCGAATTTCTCCCGCTCCAGGTCGACGAGCCGCGCGGTCGCTTCGATCTCGATCGTGACTTCCGGGTGGCGCGCGTGCCAGCGGCCCAGCCGCGGCAACAACCAGCGCTGCGCGAAGGAGGGCAGCACCGTCACGCGCAGGCTGCGCTGCTCGATGCCATGCGCCGCGGTGGCCGCGCGCAGGCCCTGGTCCAGCTCCTGGTAGGCGCGCTCGACGCCGCGCAGCAGCGCCGCGCCGGCGGCGTTCAGCACCACGCGCCGGCCCTGCCGGTCGAAGACATCGAAGCCCAGCTGCGTCTCCAGCGCGCGGATCTGCTGGCTCACCGCGCTGTGCGTCAGGTTGAGCTCCTCTGAGGCCGCGCGCAGGTTCTGGTGCAGCGCGGCCGCCCGGAAGGCGGCGAGGTACTGGAGCGGCAGGCGAGGGAGTCGCATCGGAAGGGTCCTTGGTCAGGCGGCGGGCGGGGCGACTGTAGCGACTTCCTGGAAAGTTTGGCTGCACAAGGAGGCAAGGATATAGCGTTTGGAGCGTGCTGGTTGGGCACCTAGGATTACCAGCATTCACACCCGACCAACCCCGATGAACGAAGGAACGACCATGAACGAGCCCGACATCAGCCCCCGTTTCCCGACTGCCTTTGCCGCTCGCTCGCCGGCCTGTTCACCCACTGCCGCGCCGGTCCGCGCCGCGCATCAGGCCGTCGCCCGAGCCGCCTCGTCCTGCGCGGCCGCCCTGGCCGCCAGCGGCCGACCGGCCCGACTCACGCCGGAACTGCCGTGCTACGCCTATTCCCCCTGGACGCGCTTCCCGGTGATCGGTCCGGCGCTGACGGTGCTGATCGCGATCGTCTCGGCGCTGGCGCTGGTCTCGAACGCCAACGCCTTCAATGACGTCAATGCTGAACTGCAGATCACCGCGCGCGAGCAGCGGCTGGCCAAGCAGGAGGCGCAGCAGCAGGCCCGCGCGCAGGCCGAGCGCCGGGCCTTGCTGGTCGCGGCGGGCAATGACCGCGCGACGGCGGTGACGGGGACCGCCCGGGCGCTGCCCGTCGCGGACCGGACGGACGACGCGAAGCCCGGACGCGGCCGGTGAGGCCGGGCGCAGCGGGATTGACCTCCGCCGGCCTGCCGTGAGCGGCAAAGGCAATGCAAACGGGCGCCTCGTCGGCGCCCGTTGGGCCGTCGCTGCCCGCATCCGTCAAAGCGTCAAACGCGTCAAACCCGGTTCAGCGACATGCCCGCGGTGCTGCGCAGCCGCTCGATCAGCCGGGTGGCGATCTGGTGCAGCGGCAGCACCTCGTCGGCGGCGCCGGCGTTGATCGCCTCGCGCGGCATGCCGAAGACGACGCAGGTCGCCTCATCCTGGACGAAGTTGTAGGAGCCGGCGTCCTTCATCGTCTTCATCGCCTTGGCGCCATCGGCGCCCATGCCGGTGAGCATGATGCCCAGCGCGTTCTGGCCGACCACGCGCGCCGCCGAGTTGAACAGCACCTCCACCGACGGCTTGTGCCGGTTGACCGGATCGCCGTCCTGCACGCGCGCGATGTAGTTGGCGCCCGAGCGCTCCACGCTGAAGTGCATGCCCCCCGGCGCGATGTAGCCGTGGCCCGGCAGGATGCGCTCGCCGTCCTGCGCTTCCTTGACGCGGATCTTGCACAGCCCGTCCAGCCGCGCCGCGTAGCTGCGGGTGAAGCCCGGCGGCATGTGCTGCGTGATGCAGACCGCGGGGCAGTCCGCCGGCAGGTTGATCAGCACGTCCTTGGTCGCCTCCGTGCCGCCGGTGGAGGCGCCGATGAAGATGATCTTCTCGGTCGACAGCCGGCCCAGGTTGGCGATCGGCGAGGCCGGCTTGAGCGGCGGCGTCGCGCCGCCGGCCGCGGCGGGGGCACCCGGCGCCGCGGCCGGCGCGGGCGCGTTCAGGCGGCGGATGTGCGCCTTGGCGGCGATGCGGATCTTGTCGGTGATGTCCTGCGCCAGCGCGCGGATGCCGTCGGCCACGCCGATCTTGGGCTTGGCCACGAAGTCCACCGCACCCAGCTCCAGCGCCTTGAGCGTGACCTCGGCGCCGCGCTCGGTCAGCGTGGACACCATCACGACCGGCATCGGCCGCAGCCGCATCAGCCGCTGCAGGAAGTCCAGGCCGTCCATCTTCGGCATCTCGACGTCCAGCGTGATCACGTCCGGGTTGAGGTTGCGGATCATCTCGCGCGCCGCGAGCGGATCGCTGGCCGCGCCGATGCACTGCATGTCGGGCTGGCGGTTGATGATCTCGGTCAGGATGCTGCGCACCAGCGCGGAATCGTCCACGACAACGACGGTGGTCTTGGCCATTGCTGCTTACTCCTCGGTACTTCCGGCCGCTGCCGTCTCAGAACAGATCGATCGAGCCGCCGGTGCTCGCCACCGGCTGGGCCCGCTGCGCGGCGGCCTTGTCCTGCTGCACCAGCGCGTCGGTGTTGGTCGGCGCCAGGCGCTTGACCATCGCCTTGCCGCTCTTCGGAAGGAAACAGACCTTGCGCGGGTACACGTCCATCACGTCCTTGGACACGATGGGGATGCGCTCCAGCTTCAGGAAGTCGATGACGAAGTTGGTGTTGCGCTCGCCGACGTTGATCGTGTTCATGCCCGAGATCACCGCGCCGCCGCCGAAGATCTTGGCCTCCATGCGGCTCTTGGCGGCGCCGCGCTTCATCATCTCGTTGATCAGCAGTTCCATCGCGAAGGAGCCGTAGCGGCCCGAGTCGCCATGCCCCTCGGGCAGCATGAAGTGGTTCATGCCGCCGATCTGCGCGTGGCGGTCCCACAGGCAGGCGGCGATGCACGATCCCAGCGTCGTCATCACCAGCAGGTCGTCGTTGTCGACGAAGTACTCGCCGGGCAGGACCTTGACCGCGGCGTTCTTGAAGTGCGCGTCGTAGAAGAAGAACGAGGCCTCGCCATTCTTGCGGGACACCGTCTTGAGCTGGGCCACGCGCGCCGCGCCGGCGCTGGCCAGCGCCGCGCTTTGCTGCATCGCGGAGGAGGCGGAAGGCAGGGTCATGGGGGTGTTCCGTTAAACGCGTTCGTAGATCGTCTTGCCGCGCAGGCGGAAGAGATCGCGGGAATCGGTGAAGTTCTCGGAATGCCCGACGAACAGCAGCCCGCCCGGACGCATCACCTTGTGGATGCGCTCCAGCACCTTGCGCTGCGTCGGCGCATCGAAATAGATCATGACGTTGCGGCAGAACACGACGTGGAAGGGATCGCCCAGCGACCACGAGGTGTGCATGAGGTTCAGCGTCCTGAACTCGATCATCTTGGCCAGTTCGGGCTTGACGCGGATGCGGCCCTCGTTGGCGCCGGTGCCGCGCAGGAAGAACTGCTTGAGCCGCTGCGGCGAGAGCCCGCGCGATTCGGCCGCGTAGACGCCGCGACGCGCGGTGTTGAGCACGTTGGTGTCGATGTCGCTGGAGATGATCTGCACGCCGGAGCTCGGGCCCAGCGACTCCTGGCAGGTCATCGCGATGGAGTAGGGCTCCTCGCCGGTGGAGGCGGCGCAGCACCAGATGCGGATCGGCTTGCCGGTCAGCGCCTTGAGGTCGTCGTTGAGCGAGACGAAGTGGTGGTCCTCGCGGAAGAACGAGGTCAGGTTGGTGGTCAGGCAGTTCACGAACTCCTGCCACTCCTGGTCGCCTTGCGGGCCGCTGACGCCCTCCAGCCATTGGAGGTAGTCGGCGAAGCTGCGATGGCCGGTGTCGCGCAGCCGGCGCGACAGCCGGCTGTAGACCATCGCATGCTTGCCGTCGTGCAGCGAGATGCCGGCGTGCTGGTAGATCAGCTGGCGCACGCGTTCGAAGTCGGCGCGGCTGAAGCTGAACTCGTGATCGATCGCCTCGACCGGGGACGGGGCCGCGAACGAGACCGGTTGACCTGGGCGCATGAGGCTGTTTGGACTTCTTCGAAGGTGAGATGCCGTAGCACCGGATGGCCGCCATTGTCGGCAATCGTTAGTTTGATTGTGTTTGGTCTCTTTGATCTGTGAAAGAGGTGGGGGGAACCCCTCATTTCTGCACGCTCATTAGAGGGGGAAGCCGCTAGACTGCGCCGGAAATTGCCCCTTCCCACCTTGGACGCACCGCACAGTCTCATTGCCGCGCACCAGCTGCGCCTGGATCTGGCCCTGCAGCTGCTGCAGCAGGCCGGCGCGATGCTGCCCGACGCCGAGCCCTATTCGGAGCCGTGGCTGCAAGGCATCGTCGACGCGCTGTGCGACCTCTCGAGCAAGGACGCGCTGACCGGCCTGGTCAACCGCCGCAGCTTCGAGATGGCGCTGGGGCGCGAGGTCGATCGGGTGGCGCGTTCCGGCGAACCGGCGCTGCTGCTGATGCTGGACATCGACCACTTCAAGGCGGTCAACGACCAGCACGGCCACGCGGCCGGCGACCTGGTGATCCGCGCGGTCGCGCAGTCGATCGCGCAGACGGTGCGTCCGATGGACACGGTGGCGCGGATCGGTGGCGAGGAGTTCGCCATCATCCTGCCCAACTGCCCGACCTCGTTCGGCGTGGTCGTGGCCGAGCGCATCCGGCAACGGGTGCAGGCGCTGGCCATCAGCCTGGGCGGCGGCCAGCCGCCGCTGACCTGCACGATCAGCATCGGCGGGGCGTTCGCGCCGCAGTGGGTGCGCTCGTCGACGCTGATCTGGACGGAGCGGGCCGACCGCCAGCTCTACCGTGCCAAGGCCGAGGGCCGCAATCGCGCCTGCCTGGAGAGCCATGTGGACTCGCTGGTGAGCGCCGAGGAAAAGGGCATGTTGTTCGCCGTAACGCAACAGGATAGTGAATGAGCATGACAACAGCTCCTGCTGCACCCCAGGCCCGCGGAGGCGCTCGCACCTTGGCCATCACGAGCGGCAAGGGCGGCGTGGGCAAGACCTTCGTCACCGCCAACCTGGCGGCGGCCCTGGCCGCGCGCGGCGAGCGCGTGCTGGTGCTGGACGCCGACCTCGGCCTGGCCAATCTCGATGTGGTGCTGAACCTGCATCCCAAGCTCACGCTGCACGACGTCTTCACCGAGCGCTGCACCCTGGATCAGGCCATCCTGCCGGCGCCCGGTGGCTTCCATGTGTTGCTGGCGGGCTCGGGCATGGTGGAGTATTCGCGGCTCACGCCCGACGTGCGGGACAAGCTGCTGCACATCCTCGAGGTGGTGCGGCCGCGCTTCGACTACGTGCTGCTGGACACCGGCGCGGGCATCTCCGACGTGGTGCTGTTCGCCGTCTCGATGGCGCATGACGTGCTGGTCGTCGCGACGCCGGAGCCGACCTCGCTCACGGACGCGTACGCCACCATCAAGGTGCTGGCGACGCAGCAGGAGCGCCGCCAGGTGCGGCTCATCCTGAACCAGGCCAACCGGCCGGGCGAGGGCAAGCTGATCTGCGGCCAGCTGCAGCAGGTGCTGCAGCGCTTCGTCGGCCCGACGCCGGGCCAGACCTTCAAGCTGGAACTGCTCGGCGAGGTCAAGAACGATCCGATGGTCCGGCAGGCGGTGCTCAAGCGCCAGCTGCTGCTGGAGCATTACCCCGGCTGCGACGCGGCGCAGGGCATCCGCGGGCTGGCCGCGAAGTTGCTGGAACAATCGGCCGGACATCCCTGAACCTTTCCCGCTTCCAGCGCCCCTTTTCAGCGCTCCTTTCAGCGCCCCTCCCCGATGTCCGATTCCCCCGAGACCGGTGCCGCCGATGGCACCGCAGTCCCCCCGACGGCTGCGCCCGCCACCCCCTTCGAGTGGGTCGGCGGCGAGGACGCCGTGCGGCGATTGGTCGACCGCTTCTACGACCTGATGGACCTGGAGCCGCGCTTCGCGCAGCTGCGCGCGATCCATCCGACGACGCTGGACGGCTCGCGCGACAAGCTGTTCTGGTTCCTGTGCGGCTGGCTCGGCGGTCCGGACCACTTCGTCGAACGCTTCGGACACCCGAGGCTGCGCGCGCGCCACATGCCTTATCGCATCGGCATCGCCGAGCGCGACCAGTGGATGGCCGCCATGACGCAGGCGATGGCCGAGTGCGAACTCGACGTCGAGCTGCAGCGGCGGCTGGCCGCCTCCTTCGCCCACACGGCGGACTGGATGCGCAACGTCTGAGGCCGCGCCGGTCGGCGCCGCGTGGCGCTAATGACGGTCCGGTTCGCTTGCCGGCGGGCCGAAATGATGTAAACGGCGCGACCAGCGTGCATATCTGACACCGACGCCGGCCACGACGGGCTGGCGGTGAACACGGCGCGGGCGGCTTCGTCTACTGTCGCGTCCATCATGTCCACGCTGTTCCACGACGATGAGGTCGGCATCGAAGCCAATCCCGACCTGATGCATGTCCGGATCGACGACGGCCGCCTGTGGCTGTCCGAAGACGCCCGGGAAGACATCGAGGTCTGCGCCGGCTTCTGCCCGGACACGGACAGCCCGATGCAGATGCTCAACTTCCTGCGCGCCGCCTGCGTCCGCCTGCAGCACGTCGACATGGACGGCGAGGACGCCGAGCACGCCTTCATGTCCTTCTGCGTGCTCAAGGGCCTGGAGCACGCGATCGAGACCCACTGGCAGGGCGCCGATTCGGTCGGCGAGTTCCGTCCCGAGCGCCTGCTGATGGCCTTCACCACGCCGGTCTCGCCTTACAGCAGCTTGATGCTGCACTGACCGCGGCGGCGCTCCGCCGCCCGGAATCCCCCACAGGAACGAAGCGCCGGCCACGGCGCGCCGACCCTCAGGTCGCGTTCAGCAGGACCATCAGCGCTCCGGCCCCGCCGTCGCTGGCGCGGGCCTGCACGAAGGCCAGCACTTCCTGCTTCTGCACCAGCCAGCGCCGCACCCGCGCCTTGAGCACGGGCTCGCGCCCGGGCGAGCCGTTGCCCTTGCCATGCACGACGCGCACGCAGCGCAGGCCGCGCCGGGCGCTGTCGTGGATGAACTGGCCCAGGGCCTCGCGGGCCTGGTCGCGCCGCAGGCCATGCAGGTCGATCTGCGCCTGCAGCGCCCAGTGGCCCCGTCTGAGCTTGCGCACCGACTCGGCTGAGATCTCCGGCCGGCGGAAGGACAGCGTCTCGTCGGTCTCCAGCAGCGAGTCCACGTCGAAGTCGTCCGACAGCGCCTGTTGCCAGGCTCTCTGCTCGTCGAGTTCGCGCTGGCGCGGCTCGGGCTCGGGCCGGCCGTGGCGCAGGATCGCGCGGTTCGAATCTGGCAGCGGCACGACCGGGCCGACGGTGAGCTCGAAGACGCGGGCCTCCTGCTCGCGCAGCCGCGCCAGCGCGGCCTCGCGCTCGCGGCGTTCCTCTTCCGCGCGTTGGCGGAGCTTCAGTTCTCGGTGCAGCGTCTGCAGGTCTTGCAGGCTGCGCAGTCGGTCGGTCACAGCAGGCCCAGGTCGGTCATCGAAGCGGGCTGGCCCGCGCCGACGATGAAGTGGTCCAGCACCTTCACGTCGACCAGGGCCAGCGACTCGATCATCGCGCGCGTCAGCTGGACGTCCTGCGGCGATGGATCGGTGCGGCCCGAGGGGTGGTTGTGCACCAGGACGACGGCGGCGGCGTCCAGGGTCAGCGCGCGCTTCACCACCTCCCGGGGATAGGCAATGGTATGGGAAAGGGTGCCGTGGAACAGCGTCTCCAGGGCGATCAGCCGATGCTGGATGTCGAGGAACATCACGGCGAAGCACTCGGCGCGGCGGGCGTCGTACTCGAGCCGCAGGTAGTCGCGCACCGCCTGGGCGGACTCGAAGACCGGCCCGTCGGCCAGCGCGTCGCGGAACGCGCGCCGGGCGATCTCCAGCACCGCCAGCAGCGCGGCGCGTTTGGCCGGCCCCAGGCCTTTGATGCCGGCCAGCGCGGCGGCGGGTTCGCGCAGCAGCCCGCGGAAGCCGCCGCACTCGTCCAGCACGTCGCACGACAGGCGCAGGACGGAGCGGCCCGGCAGGCCGGTGCGCAGCAGGATGGCGAGCAGCTCGGCGTCGGCCAGGGCGGACGGGCCCAGGGCGACGAGTTTCTCCCGCGGGCGCGTCTCGGGCGGCAGGGCGGCGATGGCGGAGCCGGCGCGGCCGGCGGAAGAGGCGGCACCGGCGGCACCGGTGGACAGGGAGGAAGACACGGCGAGAACGGTCATGGCGGGACTCGGAGGAAGGACCACGGCGCTCCAGCCTAAAATCGCGCCTCGTTTCCCAAAATCCCCCTGACTAGTGAACCTCGTTCAACCAGGATCCTTCCTGACCCTGCATTACCGGCTGAGCGGGCCGGACGGCCAGGACCTGATCAACACCTTCGCCGACAAGCTGCCGGCCACGCTGACGCTGGGCGCCGGCGAGCTCGCGCCCGCGATCGAGGCCCGGCTGATCGGCCTGGCCGAGGGCACGCACACCCGCGTCGAACTGGCGCCCGGCGAGGCCTTCGGCGAGCGCAACCCGGAGCTGCTGCAGCGCGTCAAGCGCAGCCTGATGCGCGAACTGGGCGATCCGGACGAGCAGTACCACGTCGGGGACGTCGTGCAGTTCCCGACGCCGGACGGGCAGGGGCAGTACGCCGGTGTCGTGCGCGAACTCGGCGAGGACTGGCTGTTGTTCGACTTCAACCACCCGTTGGCGGGACAGCCCGTCAGCTTCGAGGTGCAGCTGATCGGGGTGCTGTGATGACGGACGTGACCATGGACAAGGACATCGTGCTGGCGGAGCCTCGCGGCTTCTGCGCCGGTGTGGACCGCGCGATCGAGATCGTCGAGCGCGCGCTGAAGAAGTTCGGCGCGCCGATCTACGTGCGGCACGAGATCGTGCACAACACCTATGTCGTCAACGACCTCAAGGCCAAGGGCGCGATCTTCATCGAGGACCTGGCCGAGGTGCCTCCGGGCGCGACGCTGGTGTTCTCGGCGCACGGCGTCAGCCAGGCGGTGCGCAAGGAGGCCCAGCAGCGCGGCTTCCAGGTCTTCGACGCCACCTGCCCGCTGGTGACCAAGGTCCATGTCGAGGTGGCCAAGCTGCATCGCGAGGGCTACGAGTTCATCATGATCGGCCACAAGGGCCACCCCGAGGTCGAGGGCACGATGGGCCAGCTCAGCGACGGGATCTACCTGGTCGAGGAGGCGTCGGACGTGCCGCACGTGCGGGTCAAGGACCCGTCGAAGCTGGCGGTGGTGACGCAGACGACGCTGAGCGTGGACGACGCGGCCGAGATCCTCGCCGCCGTGAAGCGGCATTTCCCGCAGGTCCGCGAGCCGAAGAAGCAGGACATCTGCTACGCCACGCAGAACCGCCAGGACGCGGTGAAAGTGCTGGCGCCGCAGGTGGACGTGGTGGTCGTGGTGGGCAGCCCCACCAGCTCCAACAGCAATCGCCTGCGCGAACTGGCCGAGCGTCTGGGCACGCCGGCCTACATGGTCGACGCCGCCGAGGACGTGCGGGGCGAGTGGCTCGACGGCCGCTCCAAGGTCGGACTGACGGCGGGCGCCTCGGCGCCGGACGTGCTGGTCCAGGCCGTGATCGCGCGGCTGCGCGAACTGGGCGCGACGACGGTGCGCACGCTGCCGGGCGTCGAGGAACACGTGCGCTTCCCGCTGCCGATGGGGCTGGGCGACAAGTCGATGGCCGAGGTCACCAGCGATCGATCTTGATCGCCGCGGCCGGTCCCCGCGCGGGGCCGCCGCCTGACTCTCCGCTGACCTTCCTGAACCGACTCCCCCATTCGAGCGCCGGTGCTCCCCCATAGGACCGCCACTGGCGCAGGACACGAAAGACACACCATGCTGGACATCACCCTGCTGCGCAAGGACCTGGACGCCGTCATCGAGCGCCTGCAGCTGCGCAAGAACCCGCAACCCTTCCTGGACGTCGAGCGCTTCAAGGCGCTGGAGGCCGACCGCAAGCAGGTGCAGACCCGCACCGAGGAGCTGCAGGCCAAGCGCAACCAGCTGTCCAAGCAGGTCGGCATGCTGAAGGGCAAGGGTGAGGACGCCAGCGCCGTGATGGCCGAGGTGGGCGGCATCGCCGACGAGCTCAAGGCGGGCGCGGACAAGCTGGAGCTGATCCAGCAGGAACTGAACGGCATGCTGATGGGCGTGCCCAACCTGCCGCACGCCAGCGTGCCGGCCGGCGCGGACGAGACCGGCAACGTCGAGGTGCGCCGCTGGGGCACGCCGCGGAGCTTCGATTTCCCGGTCAAGGACCACGTCGACCTCGGCGCGCCGCTGGGCCTGGACTTCGAGACCGGCGCGAAGCTGTCGGGATCGCGCTTCGCGTTCCTGAAGGGGCCGGCGGCCCGGCTGCACCGAGCGCTGGCGCAGTTCATGCTGGACGTGCAGACGACCGAGCACGGCTACACCGAGTGCTACACGCCCTACATCGTCAACCGCGAGATCCTGGAGGGCACCGGCCAGCTGCCCAAGTTCAAGGAGGACATGTTCTGGGTGCTGCGCGGCGGCGACGACGAGCAGCAGGAGCAGTACCTGATCTCGACCTCGGAGATCTCGCTGACCAACACCGTGCGCGAGAGCGTGCTGAAGGCCGAGGACCTGCCGGTGAAGCTGACGGCGCACAGCCCGTGCTTCCGCTCGGAAGCGGGTTCGGCGGGGCGCGACACGCGCGGTCTCATCCGCCAGCACCAGTTCGACAAGGTCGAGATGGTGCGCATCGAGCAGCCCGAGCGCAGCATGGAGGCGCTCGAGGAGATGACCGGCCACGCCGAGGCGGTGCTGCGCAAGCTCGGCCTGCCGTACCGCACCGTGCTGCTGTGCGCCGGCGACATGGGCTTCGGCTCGACCAAGACCTACGACCTCGAGGTGTGGGTGCCGGCGCAGAACACCTATCGCGAGATCAGCTCCTGCTCGAACATGGGCGACTTCCAGGCCCGCCGCATGCAGGCGCGCTTCAAGAACGCGCAGGGCAAGAACGAGCTGGTCCACACCCTGAACGGCTCGGGCCTGGCGGTGGGGCGGACGCTGGTGGCGGTGCTGGAGAACTACCAGCAGGCCGACGGCAGCGTCGCCGTGCCGGAGGTGCTGCAGCCCTACCTGGGCGGGCTGACGGTCCTGAAGGGCTGAGGCGGGGCGGAGCCGCGGCGGCGTTCGCACAATCTCCAAAGACTTGTTGCCAAGGCTCGGAAAACCTCGCTATACTCTTAGGCTTACTCGCTGACAACCACGGTGAGCACCGAATCAGGAGAGGTGGCAGAGTGGTTGAATGTACCTGACTCGAAATCAGGCGTACGGTAACCCCGTACCGGGGGTTCGAATCCCCCCCTCTCCGCCAAGATGCTTGTGAATCAAGCAATTAGAAAACCCGCCTTGAGCGGGTTTTCTTTTTGGTCGGGCGAAATCCTGAAAACTCCGGGGCCAGTTTGTCGGAGCGCCGGCGCGAGGGATTGAATCACTCGATCATCACGCGCGCGCTGGCGTTCAACGCAAATGCAGCGAGCCCAGCGTCATCGGCCGGCTGGCGGCGAGGCGGGGCGCCTCGGCCAGCATGTTGAGGTCGGTGAGGAAGCGCTCGAACTCGCGCCCCTTGTCGTAGAAGGCGTTCGCGCCGTTCTGCACGCACAGCGGGGCGTAGATCTCCGCCTCGCGGTTGCTGAGGACCAGGATGGTCCCGCCGAAACCGGCCATGCGGAGCTTGCGCAACACCTCCAGCCCCGATCCCGAAGCCAGTGCCAGGTCCAGCACGACCACGTGCGGCCGCGTCAGGCCGACCGTGCACAGCGCTTCGGCCTCCGTCGCGGCGATGCCGACCACCGACAGGAAGGGCTGCTCCTTCAGCGCCGCCAGCAGGTGCTTGCGCACCAGCGGCGAGTCTTCGACGACAACGACTTTCATGATGGTGTCAATTTTGCGCTTTTCGAATTGACAAAAACATGTGGGAAACCGAGGGGGTGCGGGCGCACGTGAATTTGTGGAGCGCTCAGCCCCCATTCAGGGGGCGGTGGCAGACTCCGCGACGGTCCTCTTCCAGGAGCATTGCCGTGAGCCTTTCCCCTGAGACCTTCGACGCGATCGTCATCGGCGCCGGCCAGGCCGGCCCGGCGCTGGCCGAGCGGATGTCGCAAGCCGGCTGGCGGGTCGCCGTCATCGAGCGCTCGCGCGTCGGCGGCACCTGCGTGAATACCGGCTGCATCCCGACCAAGGCGATGGTCGCCAGCGCGCATGCCGCCTGGGTCGTGCGCGAGGCCGCACGCTGGGGCGTGCGCCCGCCGGAGCGCTTCGGCGTGGACCTGCCCGCGGTGGTCGCGCGCAAGGACCGCATCTCCGGCCAGTCGCGCCGCAATGTCGAGCAGTGGCTGCGCGGCATGGCGAACGTGGAACTGGTCATGGGCCACGCGCGCTTCGTCGATCCCCACACGATCACCGTCGGCGAGCGCCGGCTGAAGGCCGACCGCTTCTTCCTCAATGTCGGCGGCCGGCCGGCGCAGCCCGGCGTCGAGGGCCTGGACGCGGTGCCCTGGCTCACCAACGCGTCGATCATGGCGCTCGAGGAACTGCCTCGGCATCTGGTGGTCGTCGGCGGCAGCTACATCGGGCTGGAGTTCGCGCAGATGTTCCGGCGCTTCGGTTCGGCGGTCACCGTCGTGCAGCGGGGGCCGCGATTGGTCCCGCGGGAGGACGCCGACGTGGCCGAGGCGCTGCGCGGGATCCTGGAGCGGGAAGGGCTGACGATCCGCACCGGCGCCGAATGCGTGAAGCTCGCGCCGGCCGACGAAGGCGTCGCCGTGCGGGTGAACTGCCAGACCGGCGAGCCGGAGGTCCGCGGCAGCCACGTGCTGATCGCGACGGGTCGCCGGCCCAACACCGACGACCTCGGCCTGGACCAGGCCGGCGTGCGCGTGGACGAGCGCGGTCATGTCGTCGTCGACGACCGGCTGCGCAGCAGCGTGCCGCACATCTGGGCGCTCGGGGACTGCAACGGCCGCGGCGCCTTCACCCACACCGCCTGGAACGACTTCGAAGTGGCCGCGGCCAACCTCTTCGACGGCGCCGACCGTGGCATCGGCGATCGGGTCGTGACCTATGCGCTGTACACCGACCCGCCCCTCGCGCGCATCGGCCTGAGCGAGCGCGAGGTGCGCGCGAGCGGTCGTGCGGCGTTGATCGGCACGCGGCCGATGACGCGGGTGGGCCGGGCGATCGAGAAGGGCGAGACCGAAGGTTTCATCAAGCTGCTGGTCGACGCGGGTTCGAAGGCGATCCTCGGCGCGACGGTGCTCGGCGTCGATGGCGACGAGGCGGTGCAGTCGCTGCTCGATGTCATCGCGTCGAAGCGGCCGTACACCGAGGTGACGGCCGGTGGCGTGCGCATCCATCCCACCGTCAGCGAGTTGCTGCCGACGGTGCTGCAGTCGCTGAAGCCCTTGCCGCCCGCGACTGAGCCGGACTGAGCCGGGCTGAGCCGCGCCGCGCTCGCGGGTATGGGGTTTGCCAATCGGGGGAAAACCGCGACTGGCGGTTGTGAAAGGCCGCCGATGAACCGTCCCGCCGCTCGCCGTCCCGGCACGATCCCCGCGCTGCCCGCCGCTCCCTTGGCGGCGTCGGCCGGCGCTGGGGCGACGTCGCAGGCGGTGCATGTGGTCGAGGTCGTCGGCGCCGTGCCGCCGGACGAGGCGAACGAGGACGCCCCCTCGGGCCTGGCCTCCGCCGCCGACCGGCTCGGCGCGACCGAACTGGTGGAGCGCCTGCTCGAGCGCCTGGGTCCGGACGATGGCCTGCGCTTCACCGTCGTGTGTCCCGCCGACGGTGCGTTCGCGGAACGGATGCGCAGCCGGGGCGCCGAGGTCGTGATCGTCGCGATGCCCGACGACCCGCCCTGGCACGCGATCCAGGTGCTGGTGGGGCTGATCCGGAATCGGCAGGCGGACGTGCTGCACGCGCATTTGCCGAACGCTCACCGGCTGGCCGGTCTGGCGGGCGGCATCACGCGCACGCCGGTGCTCAGCTCGGTGCAGGGGTCCCAGCTGGACATGCCCGACCTCGAAGTGCACCGGCTGATCGCGAGCCAGCTCAGCGTTGTCAGCGAGGCCAGCTATTTCCATGCGCTGGGGCTGGGCATCGCGCAGGAGCGCATCAGCCTCGAGCCCTTCGACGCGCAGGCGGACGAGGACGCGATGGCTGCCAGCCTCGACGCGCTGGGCGAGCGCCTGCGCGGCGTCGCGGCGCAGGCGGCGGTTGCCGGGTCCCGCGGCGCGGCGCAGGCGCGCGCGCTCACGCAGCCGCTGACGCCCGAGCCGGTGCCCGCGACGACGGCGGGCGCGCCGGCGGTGCGGGCGGTGCTCGATGAACTCGTGCCGGGCAGGACGCGGACGGTGGTCCGCGACCGTTGACCCGGCCGCGCCGAGGCGCGCGGGCATCGGGATTGCCGGTCAATTCGTGCAAGGACGGCCCGTCGATCCGCGATGCGACGCGGGTTCGCGACCGTTCCCGGCAAGACCTCGACCCTCAGCTTCCAAGGAGATCCACCATGAACTCACGTTCCAAGATCACCACCGTGGCGATGGCGATCGCGCTGGCGTCCGGCGTCAGCTTCCTGCATGCACAGAGCGGCGGCCAGGGCGGCAGCTCGGGCTCGGTCGGCGCCCGCGACCAGACCCAGGATCCGCTGTCCAACAACAATGATCAGAACAAGGCGCCGCCCGCGACCCCCGCGGCCAACCCGAGCACCGGCCAGCCCGCGACGACCAACGACTGGCGCAACAGCCAGCCGGCCACCGGCAGCGACTACAACGGCAACAACACGACGACCGACCAGCGGCAGGACCCGAGCGTGAGAACGCCGACGCAGCCGATGAACCAGGGCAGCACGTCGACCATGGGCAGCGACACGTCGAGCACCGACATGTCGACGAACAGCTCCGACAGCAACCTGCCGGCGCGCGCCGACCGCAACTGATTCCGCTGTCATCACCACCCCGCAGGCGACCCACGGGTCGCCTTTTTCCTTGCTGCAAATGCAGCGGGCGAGGCGCTGCCGAGCGACCCGCCGCCGGCCGCTTCAGCGGGCCCTTCGCGCGAGCCACACGCCGATCGCGACCAGCGCCATGCCCGCCATCGCCGGCCCGCTCAGCGTCTCGCCGAACAGGGCCCAGGCGATCAGCGCGGTGGTCGGCGGCGTCAGGTAGAAGAGGCTCGCGACGTTGACCGCGCTGCCGCGGCGGATCAGCAGGTTCAGCAGGCTGACCGCGCCCAGCGACAGCACCACCACCAGCCAGCCCAGCGCGAAGATGAACTGGCCGGTCCAGCGCACCTGCATCGTCTCGGTCGCGACCGCGATCGCGGCGGTCACCAGCAGGCTGGGCACGAACTGGATGATCGAGCCGGTGCGCAGGTCGAAGGAGGGGCAGAACTTCTTCTGGTAGAGCGTGCCGGCGGTGATGCCGACCAGCGCGACCACGGCGGGCAGCAGCATCGTCACCAGCGCGCCGCCCGGGACCGCGGCCACCTTCTGCGCCACGACCAGCCCGACGCCGAGAAAGCCCATCGCCAGCCCCAGCCATTGCAGGCGGTCGATGCGCTCGCCGAGGAAGGCGCGCGCGCCCAGCGCGGTCACCAGCGGCTGCAGGCCAACGACCAGTGCGGTGATGCCGGCCGGCAGCCCGTGCGAGATGGCGGTGAAGACGCCGCCGAGGTAGACGCCATGGACCAGCAGGCCGGTCACCGCGATGTGGCCGCAGGCGGCGGCCGAGCGCGGCCACGGCGCGCGCAACAGCAGGACCACCGGCAGCATCAGCACGATCACCGCGGCGTAGCGCCAGGCGAGGAAGGTCAGCGGCTCCGCGTCGGGCAGGCCGAACTTGGCGCCGATGAAGCCGGTGCTCCAGACGGCGACGAAGAGCAGCGGCAGCAGCTCGTTGATCGAATGGGCGCGTGCGGCACCGGACGGGGACGGCGTGGGGGAGGGCGAGGGCGATGCGGAGGGCGGGCTCATGGGCCCCGATGCTACCGAGCCGCGATGGCGGCCGGCGCGTCCCAACCGCCGCCAAACGCCCGGAAGGCGGCGACCGCCGCCCGCGCGTGCGCCGCGTCGAGCTGCGCCAGCTGGTCGCGTGCCCCGAGCAGCAGCCGGTCTTCCTCCAGCACCTCGATCAGGCTGGCGGCGCCGCCCTTGTAGGCGTCCTCGGCCGCGTCACGTGCAAGCTGATGGGCGCGGACCTCCTCCGTCAGATCGCCGCGCTGCTGCTCCAGCTCGGACAGGCTGACGATGGCGTTCTCGACATCCTCGGTGGCGCGCAGCATGCGCAGCCGCACTTGCGCGAGCGCCTCGGCCCGCGCGCCACGGGCCTGCGCGACCTCGGCGTCGACGCGGCCGAAGTCGAACAGCCGCCAGTGCAACCCGAGCAGCGCCTGCGGCTGGAAGGCCGCCGCCGACAGCAGCCCGCCATTCAGGCTCGATGCGCCGAGCACGCCGCCGAGCGTCAGGCGCGGGTAGTACTCGGCCGTGGCGACGCCGATGCGCGCCTGGCTCGCGTCGAGCTGGCGCTCCGCGGCGATGACATCGGGGCGGCGGCGCATCAGCGCCGCAGGAGTGAGGTCCGCGGGCAGCGACGGCACGCGGTAGGTGGATGAACGCGTCGCGGCCGGCGCGGCAGCGCGCGGCGCCTCGGGCGTGTCCGCGATCAGCTTCGCCGCGTAGGTGCCGGCCTGCTCGCCCATCAACACGTCCAGGCGATGCAGCTGCTGCGACAGCTCGGTGCGCAGCGGTGGCAGCGTGCCGCGCGCCTGCAGCTGCAGCGCCTGGGCTTGCGCGACTTCGCGCTGCGCCGCCAGGCCGCCGTTGAAGCGGTCCTCGATCAGCCGCAGCAGCTGCGACTGGTTGCGCAGATGCGCCTCGGCGACGGCGATGCGAGCCTGCGCGCCGCGTACGCGGAAGTAGGCATCGGCCGCTTCGGCCGCGACGGTCACGCGTGCGCCCATGCGCGCGGCCTCGGCGGCCTGCCATTCGGCGATCGCGGCCGTCTCGCCCTGGCGCAGGTCGCCGGCAAGATCCGCTTCCCAACTCGCGCCGATGCCGAGCGTCTGCAGCGTCTGCTCGCGCTCGTAGCCGGGAAAGCCGCGCGCGAGCTGGCCTTCAGGGCTCTTCAGCGATTGGCGCTGATGCAGCAGCTGGCCTTGCAGCACGCCTTGCGGCAGGCGACTCGCGCCGGCGCCTTGTGCCGCGGCGCGCGCCTGCTCGGCGCGGGCCAGCGCGATGGCGAGGTCCAGGTTCTGGTCGAGCGCGCGCTGGACGATGGCGCTCAATGCGGGATCGTCGAAGCCTTGCCACCAGGTGGCCAGCGCCGCAGGCGAGTCGCCGGTCTGGCGTTGCGAGATCAGCGCCTGGCCGGCGAACTGCTCGTCGAGCTCGCGGGGGCGGCCGGCCGGATCGGCCATCGGCGCGCAAGCGGCAAGCGCAGCCGCCAGCATGGCGCTCAGCGCCAGATTCAGCGAAGCGGCGCGCCGTGGCAGGCGGGCAGCGGAGGACAGCGGGAGCGTCATGGTGGAACTCCAGGAAGTGCGGCGCGAAGCGAGGGGAGGGCGTGCAAGCTCAATGGGCATCGGCGGAAGGGGCGGATGGCGGCGTGATCCTGCGCAGCAGCGGCACGAACAGCAGCGCCGCGACGAAGCAGACCATCACGAGCAGGAAGGCGTCGGAGAAGGTCATCGTCAGCGCCTCGCGGTAGGTCAGCGACCAGAGCTGGCGCAGCGCCGCGGTGGCCGCATCGCCCGAAGGCAGCAAGGACAGCGGCGCGCCGGCGGACGCGAGGAAGCCGCTCATCGCCTCGTTGCCGTCATGCAGGCGCTCGGCCAGGCGCTGGAAGTGCAGGTTGGTGCGATCGTTGAGCACCGTTGCGCAGGCCGCGATGCCGATGGCGCCGCCCAGGTTGCGCATCAGGTTGAACAGTCCCGAGGCCAGCTTGAGCCGCGCCGGCGGCAGCGCGCCGAGCGCCAGCGTCACCACCGGCGGCACGCTGAGCTGCTGCGCCATGCCGCGCAGCGCCTGCGGCAGCAGCAGCTGATGCGCGCCCCAGTCGTGCGTGATCGGCATGAACTCCCACATCGAGAGCGCGAACAGCGCCAGACCCGCGAAGAGGATCCAGCGCAGATCGAAGCGGCTGGCGAGGAAGGCATAGAGCGGGATGCTCATCACCTGGAACACGCCGGTCGAGAACACGGCCAGGCCGATGTCCAGCGCGCCGTAGCCGCGCACGCGGCCGAGGAACAGCGGCGTGAGGTAGATGGTGGCGAAGATGCCGATGCCGGTGATGAACGAGAACAGGCTGCCGAGCGCGAAGTTGCGGTCCTTGAGCGCGCGCAGGTCCACGATGGGCCGCGCGGCGGTCAGGCTGCGCGCGATGAAGGCGATGCCGGTCAGCGCGGCGGTCCAGGCGGTGATGGCGATGGTCGTGTCGCCGAACCAGTTCCAGCGCGGGCCTTCCTCGAGCGTGTACTCGAGGCAGCCCAGGAACACCGCGAGCAGCGCCATCGACAGGTAGTCGGCGCCCTTGAGCAGCGAGAGGTCGGGCTTGTCCACGCGCACCATCAGCGGCACGACGACGGTGACGACGAGGCCGGGCAGCAGGTTGATGTAGAAGAGCCACTGCCACGACAGCATGTCGGTGATCCAGCCGCCGACCACGGGCCCCAGCGTCGGCGCGAGCGAGGCGATGGCGCCGATGGTGGCCGCGGCGATGACGCGCTGCTTCCCGTCGAAGTACATGAAGGCGGTGGTGAAGACCATCGGGATCATGGAGCCGCCGAGGAAGCCCTGCAGCGCGCGGAAGGCGATCATGCTCTGGATGTTCCAGGCCAGGCCGCACAGCAGGCTGGTCAGCGTGAAGCCCAGCGCCGAGGCGGCGAACAGCCAGCGCGTGGACATCACGCTGGCGAGCCAGCCCGACAGCGGGATGACGATGATCTCGGCGATCAGGTAGCTGGTCTGGACCCAGGTCGTGTCGTCGGCGCCGGCGGAGAGGCCGCCGCCGATGTCGCGCAGCGAGGCCGAGACGATCTGGATGTCCAGCAGCGCGATGAACATGCCGATGCACATGGTCGCGAAGGCGAGCACCTTGTCGCGCGTGCTCAGCTGGGCGACGGGGATGACGTCGTTGGACCAGAAGGCGGGACGCGCGCGCGGCGGCATCGATGCCGGCGCCGACGGAGACGCGGAAGCGGCGAGCGCGGTGCTCATGGCAGGCTCGCGGTCTTGGCGGACGGGGCGGCGGTGTCTGCGGCGGTGTCGACCTCGACCACGACGGACAGTCCGGGGCGCAGCCGGCCGAGGCGATCATCCGCGGCGTCGAGCTGGATGCGCACCGGCACGCGCTGGACGATCTTGGTGAAGTTGCCGGTGGCGTTCTCGGCCGGCAGCACGCTGAACTGGGCGCCCGTCGCGGGCGCCAGGCTGCCGAGCCGCCCGTGCATCACGACGCCGGGCCAGGCGTCGGCGCGAATGCGCACGGGCTGTCCGGCCTGCATGCGGGCGAGCTGGTCTTCCTTGAAGTTGGCGTCGACCCAGAGGCCCTGCGCGGGGACGACCGACATCAGCGGCGTACCGACGCCGACATAGGTGCCCAGCCGCGCCTTGCGGTTGCCGATGTAGCCATCGCGCGGCGCGCGCAGTTCCGTGTAGCCGACGTTCAGGCGCGCGAGTTCGCGCTCGGCGCGGGCCTGGTCGAGCGCGGCCTGCGCCTGGCGCTTCTGCGTCGCGATGACGTCGAGCTGGCGCTCGGCGGCGAGTTGCTCGGCACGGGCGCGGGCGGAGCCGGCTTGCGCGGTCTTGAAGGCGGCCTCGGCGCGCTGGCTGCTTTCGACCGAGACAGCCGAGCGCCGCACCAGATCCTGATAACGCGCGAAGTCGTCGCGGGCACGCTGCTCCTCGGCGGAGGCCGCGGCGATGCCGGCGGTCGCCTTGGCGATCACCGCCTGCTGCAGCGCGGTGGCCGCGGCCAGGTTGGCGATGGCGGCCTCCTGCGCTTCGACGGCGCCGGCCGCGCGCTGCAGCGCGGCGTCGTAGTCGCGCGCGTCGATGCGGGCCAGCAGCTCGCCGGCGCGCACGAACTGGTTGTCGGTAACCGGCAGCTCGGCAATGTAGCCGCCGACCTTCGCGCCGACGACGGTGACGTCGCCGCCGACGTAGGCGTCGTCGGTCTCCTCATGGAAGCGGCCTGTGGTCCACCAGTGGGCGCCATAGGCGCCGGCCGCGAGCACGGCGGCGGTCAGCGCGGCCCACGACAGCGCGGTGCGGCCGAACGGCCCGCGCGAGCCAGCGGAGGACGCGGGAGGAAGAGAAGGAGCGGGAGGAAGAGAAGGAGCGGGAGGCGCGGGAGGAACGGGTGCCGGGGAAGCGGCCGTGGCGGTGGCGTTGGGGGAAGAGGCGGTCATGCGGAGCTCCGGCATCGAGGGCCCGCCGGGGCGGCGGGTGATGGAGCGGACTATAGGAACGTCACTTTCATGATGGAAGTGACTGGCGGTGGAATGCACTGTTCCGGATTCGTCAACTGACTTCCATGATGGAAGTCAGTGAGAATGGCGGGGCAACCCAAGGAGACCGCCGATGCGCCGCACGAGTTTCGAGGAGATGGCCTGCCCGGTGGCACGTACGGCCGACATGCTGGGTGACAGCTGGAGCGTGCTGATCCTGCGCGAAGTGTTTTATGGGCATCACCGCTTCGACGAGTTCGTGACCGAGCTCGGCATTGCGTCCAATACGCTGGCGCGGCGGCTGGCGGAGCTGGTGGATCGCGGGTTGCTGGAGAAGCGGCCCTATAGCGAGAAGCCGCCGCGCTTCGAGTACGTGCTGACGCCCAAGGGCCGCGATTTCCGGCCGGTGATGCTGACGATGCTGAACTGGGGCAACCGGCACGCGGCGCTGAAGGGCAAGCCGATGCGGCTCATCGACACGGAGACCGGCGAGCCGGTGGAGCTGCAGCTGATCGATGCCCGCACGGGCAAGGCGATCGGGCCGCAGCACAAGGTGGAGCGGCGCTCGGCCGCGCCGCGGCGCATCGAGCTGTTCGACTTCGATGGGGAAGTGAAGGACGAGGCGGGCGTGTAGCCCGGACGGCGGGATGCGCGTTCCTGGCGGGCGCCCTCAGCGCTGCACCAGCGCGAGCTTGACGCCCAGTCCCACGAAGGCGGCCGCGAAGCCGCGCCGCATCCAGCGCAGCACCGGCGGGCGGGACAGCACGCGGTCGCGCATCGCGGCGGCGAAGACGCCATAGACCGCGAACATGCCGAAGGTCATCGCCATGAAGACGAGGGACAGCTCGAGCATCAAGGGCGTCGGGCGAGGCTCGTCGTGGGCGATGAACTGCGGCAGGAAGGCGACGAAGAAGATCGACAGCTTGGGATTGAGCAGGTTCACCAGCACTGCGTGGGCGACGATCTCGCGCGCGGAGCGAGGCGGTCCGGCGGCATCGATGGCGAGCGCGCCGCGCTCGCGCAGCGACACCCAGGCCATGTAGAGCAGGTAGGCAACGCCGGCGTACTTCAGGAGGTCGAACGCGAGCGCGCTCGCATGCAGCAGCGCGGCCAGGCCGGTGATCGCGGCCAGCATGTGCGGCACGATGCCGAGGGTGCAGCCGAAGGCGGCCGCGAGCGCGGCCCGTCCGCCGCTGGACAGGCCGGCGGCGAGCGTCACCAGCGCGCCGGTGCCGGGCGAGGCCACGACGATCAGCGAGGTGACCAGGAACTCGGGATTGGAGAGCGAGGAGAAGGGCACGGCGGACCTCGATGCGATGGCTGCGGAGAGGTCATGGTCGGGCCGCGAGGGGCGGCGCGTCTTGGACGAAATTGCAGGGCCGGGCGGCTCAGCGCAGCGCGGCCGCGTAGACGCCGGGCGGGATGCCGAAGCAGCGGACGAAGTGGCGCGTGAGGTGGCTCTGATCGCAGAAGCCGCTGGCGGCGGCGGCCTCGGCCAGCGGGGTGCCCAGGCCGATGAGCCGGCGCGCGCGCTGCAGGCGGCGCTGGACGAGGTAGGCATGCGGCGGCAGGCCGGTCGCGCGGGTGAAGGCGCGCAGGAACTGGAAACGGCTCAGGCCGGCCTCGCGGGCGAGGTCGGCCAGGCTCGCCGGGGAGGCGAGCTCGTCATCGAGGCGGGTGCGGGCGGCGGCGATGCCGGAAGGGAGCGCGGTCGACGCTGGCGCGCGGGGATGGAGCAGGCTCTGGAGCAGCAGCACGAGCGCGGAGTCGGCGCGCAGCGTGTCGGTCGCGGCGGCGGGCTCCGAGGTCGTTGCGAGGAAGAGCGCCTCGAAGCGGGTGGCGATGCGGGCGTCGTGGAGGGCGGGGTGGTGGAACTCGACGTCGCGTGCGGGGTGGTCCTCGGCGATGTCGGCCAGGAGGTCCATCACCAGTTCCGGCGAGAGATAGAGCATGCGCCAGGCGCGCCCGTGGTCGCCGATGGGCAGGCCATCGTGGACCTCGCCCGGGTTGACGGTGATGAGGTCGCCCGGGCCGGCTTCGACGATGCCGCGGCCGCTGGCGGACTTCTGCGCGCCGCGATCGATCAGGCCGATGCCGAACTCGTCATGGATGTGGCGGGAGAAGGCGCGCGAGGTGTCGGCGCGGACGATGTCGACGCCAGGGATCGGGCAGGGGAGGCGGGTGAAGGCGCCGCCGCGCGGGGCGGAGTCAGTGGCCATCGAGGAGTTCCAGCGTGCGCGGGTCGGGCTGGCCATCGTAGAAGCGGTCGAGGGCTTCGACGAAGACGGCGTCGTTGTCGGAGGCGCGCGCGAAGAGCGTCAGCGAGGAGCGGAACTTCAGGGCGTCGACCTGGCCGAGGATCTGCTCGGCGGATCGGGTGCGGTGGGAGTTCATCAGCGTCACGCATTCGCGAAGACGCGGGCCGAGGACCGGGTGGGCCAGAAAAGCGGCGGCTTCGTCGAGGGATTCGATGCCGTAGAACTGGGCTGTGCTGCTGAGACCCAGGCCGCGGAGCTGCGGGAAGAAGTACCACATCCAGTGGCTGACCTTGCGACCGCGCTTGAGCTCGCCGAGGACGTCGGCGAGTTGAGGAGACTGGGCGGTGAGGAAGCGGTCGAGGTCGAAAGGCGCAGGCATGAGGGGGTGCGGTAGCGCGGAGCGGTCACCGTCGACGCTGATCATTCGCCGGGAAGCAGCTTCTCCAAGGGGAATCCGATTTCTTCCTCGTTCTGCTTGTATTCCTTCTTGAGAAATTCGAAGAACTGCGTGAGGTACACGTAGTGTTCCTCGTGATCCGAACGGTCTCGGATCGTCTCGCTGCGAAGCAGTCCTTCCTGGTACAGCACCGCGTCGCGCACCGCAGTCACAAGCAGGGCCGCGTACGGATTTGGGATTGTGATCATGCGGCTTCCTTGATGGCATTCACAGCGAGTTGATTCAAGAGCATCTTGAACTGCTCCAGGGGCATGTCATGCGCGGGAGCGATGGTGTAGTGGGTGGCGCCCAGGCGCGGGTTGAAATTGTCTTTCACGATCGCCAACCCGTTGGGCAGCACGGTGCCGGCAGAAATTCGATAGTACGACCAGTCCTTTCCAGAGGGCACTCCGGCCTTGTCGAAGGTGCTGATGCCTCGGGGACTCCTCGCCACGGTGACCCACTTGCTGCCACCGCGGTTCACGATGTCGATGTCCGGCGGACGAAGGCGTCCAGCCGAGTAGACGACTACCTCTTCAATGAGGTCGAACAGGCCGCCACCCTTTTTGGCGTGAAGGCCTCGCCAAAGATTCACCGGCACCTTGCCGTCGAAGTAGTTGTGGTCCTCCCCTAAGGAACGAAGCACATCCTTCAAGGTGGTAACGCTCATCTGTTGCTCCCAGCACGGCTGAAGGAACAGTGTGGGCGGGATGGCGTGGCTCCCGAAGTGACCTAAGTCCTTCGCGTGGCGAAGCCGCAGGGGCGCTTGAAGGGGCGTCTATTTCTGTGATGCGACGCCCGCGAGCAACTCATGGCATCGCCGTTGCACGTCGTCCGATGGCAGAGAGTCGAGCAGCTGGGCTTCCGTGCTCGCCGCGTGGGTGAGTGACGGAGGTTGCGGACCGCTCATCCCCTTTTTTCTGGCGGAAACTGCACCCTGCTCAAGCGCAGCGGCGTTGATTGCGCGCCATTTGGAATAGGCGTCACGCAAAGGCGCGGCCATGTCGGGGAAGTGGGCAGAGCAAACCGGGGCCTTCGCTTCGAAGTGCACGGCTTGAATGTGAAGCTCGAGGGCTTGGTGGTCCGTGAACGGCATGGCACCGAGGCTTGTCACCAGAGTGGAGGGCCAGGCCCGGATCCCGCAGGAATACTGGGGAAAAGTAAAGAAGGTTGACGAGCCTTACCCTCGGCACTGGTCACAACGGTTAGGGCTGCTTGGTTCCCCACCTGACCCGGTTGGCCGCGCTTCCATGCGAGGAGGCCCGTCAGCGGCGGATTCTAGCCGAGCTTTCCGAGCCCTCCGGCCGCGCGCTCCCCCTGCGTGCATCTCCGCACGCCACGCGTGCGAACACCGCCACCCCTGGGTCGACGTGCCCTGCGGGCCTGTGGTTAAATCCGCCCCGGACCTCGCGGGACGCGCTCCCGCCCAGGCCATCGCCGATTTACCAACTACTTGCGGGCGATTCACAAATGCGGCTAAAGCGTTGCGGCTCCGACTGCCCCCGGGCCGGCAAACGCCGGTGATCTCTGTGGGCTCTCGGAGTTTTTTCATGTCCGCTCGTCTGGCTCAGTTCGATTCGCTGCTGACCCGCCGCCGTGCCGCTCACGGCACCACCGCACCCACCCAGCCGCTGCGCACGCTGCGCGACCCCTGGGGCGAGCCGGTCGCCGAGTTCTCCCGCTTCCCCTCCGACCTCGAGCTGCTCAAGGCCGCCCATCGCCTGCAAGGCGACGACTGGATCGGCCCACTCGCCGACGACGCCCACGCCCAGCGCCTGAATGCCGCCTGGCGCCTCGCGTTGCTGCGCGCCGATCGCCACGGTCAGGCTCGCGTGTCGCGTGAGGTCGGCCCGCAATGGATCAGCGCCCCTCACGCCGCGCGCCCCGGCGAACGTCCCGCCGAGCTGCGCCGCGCGCTCCAGGCCGCGGCCGTCCGTCAGCTCTGGCAGTCGGGCTGGAAGCTGGTCGGCTGATCCGCCACGCAAGCGGAGCGCTCGCCACGCCGTCACGCCGACGGGAGCCGCTCCGACAACCAGGCCTCGGTCGCGTAAGGGAAGGCGATCGTCGGCGCTCTCAGTTCGGCGAAGCGATCCCGCAGCGCCCGCAGCCGCTGCGCGACAACGTGCTGCTCGGGCTCCGGCAGCGACGCGATGAAGCTCACCGACAGGATCCGATCGATCACGACCTGATCGAAAGTCCCCACGTGGCTGTGCGGCAGCACCGTCCGCTGCAGCGGCCCGAACAGCGACTGCCCCTCGAAAGGCTGCTTCCACGTCCCCTTGTAGAAGCGCGGCGCATCGCCCTCATAGGGGGTGATGATCTCGGTGATCGCGGCGACCCAGTCGCGGGACTCATCCCTCACGTTCCACACCAGCCCCAACCGCCCACCCGGCCGCAGCACGCGATGCATCTCGCGCAGCGCCTGCGCGTTCGCGAACCAGTGGAAGGACTGTGCGCAGACGACCACGTCCGCCGCGCCATCCTCCAGCGGGATCGCCTCCGCCGTGCCGCCGAGCGCCCGCACGTCAGGCAGGCTTTCCGCGAGCCGCGCCCGCATCGCGTCGACCGGCTCGACCGCCGTGACCGCCGCCCCCGTGCGCGCCAGCAGCTTCGTGAACTTGCCGGTCCCCGGGCCGAGATCGACGACGCGCGCGCCCTCGCGGGCGCCCAGCGTCGCGTCCAGCCATTCGGCGAGCGCTTCCGGATACTCCGGGCGGCCACGCTGGTAGCTGTCCGAGGCGCTGGTGTAGCCGCGCTGCGCGGCGTCGTGGATGGGGCGGGTGGAGGTCATTTGCCCATGCTACGCCCGGCATGGCTCGTGGACGTCAAGGGCCTGTGGGCGCCGCGTGCGCGCGCTGGCTCAGAGCCCGAGCAAGACCTGGCGCGTCATCGACACCGCCATGACGTAGCCGAGCGCGACCAGCGCCAGCAGATAACCGACCACGCGGAACTCTCCGCGTCCGATGCCCCAGTGCCCGAGTGCGAAGTACGCGCCGAGCGCGATGAACTTCGCCGTCATCCAGGGCTCGTAGCGCGGGTCGTGGTGCATCGCGCCCCAGAGGCTCAGTCCGGACACCACGATCAGCACATGGCTGCTGAACACGAGCGTGCGCAGCCGCTCGTCCATCACCCACGCCGCGCCGAATTGATGCGCCAGCCCCCGCACCAGGAACAGTCCGACGCTGCACCACGCGAGCAGCGCATGCATCTCGACCATCGGGCCATAGAACCAGTCCATGAGCGCGGAGCTTCGTCACCCGGGCGGGGGATGTCAATCCGGGGAACGCGGGGCAGGGCCCAAGAGGCCAGGCGGCTTCCCTCGAAGGTGGGCCCGCTTCAACCCCCGCCAGGAACCACTTTGAGTCATGGCAGGACGCGCCGCGATTTCGAGAATGGGCGCCTTCCATCGACGTGGGTCGGTGAGTCGAAAGGTCGTGAAGATGATTGATCAAGTGGAATGCAAGCCGAGCGGTGTGCTGGCCGCGTCGGGCAGGGAGGCGGAGTGGCCACACTACCGCTGGGTGAGGGTCGACAGCAAGGCCCAGCCGCCCTACAAGTTTCATCCGTGCCTCAATCCCTGCGCGCCGTCCGAATGGCCCTACGACTTGCAGGCGCTGCGCGGCACGGAGGATTGGAGCGACATCATCGAATGGTTCTTGTCGAGGCATCCCGCCGTACCCCGCGAAGACGTACGGCACTTCGAAGAGGAGCTGATTCGGTGTTCACGAGGCCGTCAGATCAGCGTGGAGATCAGGCGGGATCCGGAGCTGGCCACACTGGATCTGCTGTTCACGCTCTGGGGTTTCGCGGAGGGCGAGTTCTGCTTCGAGTCCATTGAGATCAAGACCATGAGCAGGGTTTGGTTTGCCGTCCCCGCGTTGCGCTCGCTCATGGGAACCGTCGGACTCGATGCAAGGCGTGGAGCCTTCGAGGATCGGCGGGACATGTGGAAGAGGTGACGCATGCATCGATTCGATCCGGACGAGTTTTTGGAGGTGGCGGAGCACCTGAGCTCTCGGCAAAGCGAGGGCAGCATGCGAAGCGCGGCTTCACGCGCGTACTACGGCGTGTTCATCCTGGCGCGTGAGTTGGCCGTCATTGGCGACAAGGGGAGCGAAGTGCATCTGCGCACCCGGCACCATTACGAACAAGCCGGTGAAAGGCTGATCGCGGAGGGCCTTGAATACTTGAGGCGACGCCGAAACATCGCGGACTATTTGACTGAGCGGATCTTCTCTCAGCAGGACTCGCGTGACGTTTTGAAGCGCTCAAGGCACGTGCGTGCCGCCCTGAGGATCTTTGCCGGGCGGCGAAAGCACGCTCACGCAGCGGGAGGCTGAATGCCAGGATTCATTCGGCGAGAAGGTAGGAGCGAAAAAAAAGGCGCCTCAGCGCCTTTCATTGCCTCCAGACCTGGCCTCGCTCAGCGCAGCTGCAGGTCGTCGTCACCGAAGCGGATGTCCAGCGGCTCGATCAGCAACTGCTTCTCACCGTCCTCGACGCGGCCGGCGTCCCACGCCTCGATACCGCAGGACTTGGCGATCTCCACCACCTTCGCCGCCTGGTCCGCCTTCACGAAGATCGCGAAACCCGCGCCCATGTTCAGCGTCGAATAGGCCTCGCGGTCGTCCTGCTGCGCGTGCTCCTGCATGAACTTCAGCACCGGCGTCACCGGCGGCACCGTGTGGATGCGGTAAGTGAACTTGCCGGGATGCCGCAGCAGCTTGCGCCAGCCGTGGCCCGTGATGTTCGCGCAGTAGTGCGGCGTGATGCCGGCCTTGTACAGCGCCTCGGTCACCGGCGAGTACAGCGTCGTCGGCGCCAGCAGCGCGTCACCGTAGCTCAGGCTCGGCTGGACTTCCGTCAGGTAGCCCTGGGGCAGGCGCTCGGTCAGTTTGCGCGCCAGGCTCAGGCCGTTGGCGTGGATGCCGGACGAGGCCAGCAGCACGATCGCGTCGCCCGCGCCCAGCTTGTCGCCGACCGACAGCCGTTCCTTCGGGTTGATCAGGCCGGTGCAGGAGGCCGCCAGATCGATGCGGCCGCCTTCCACGATGCCCGCCAGCGCCGGCGTCTCGCCGCCGCCCCAGGCCACCTGGCAGACGTCGCAGGCCTTCTTCCAGCCCGCCACCAGCGCCTGCGCGCGCTGCGCGTCGCCGAACCAGTCCGAGCCGCCCGCGGCCCAATAGGCCTGCACCACCAGCGGCGTCGCGCCCACCGTGATCAGGTCGTTCACCGCCATCGCGATCGTGTCCTGCGCGATGCCGTCGTAGTAGCTCTTGCCGGTGAGCGTCGCCATCTCATCCGCGACCAGGGTCTTCGTGCCCAGGCATTCGACGATCGAGGCGATGTAGAACGGCCCCACGTCCACGACATACGCCGACTCGCCCCGCGAGGCCTTCACCTCGGTGAACCCGTGCGCGCTCATGTGGACGGCCGTGGCCGCCGCGGCGCGCTGGGCGCTGATCTTCAGCGGGTCGATCAGGTCGTAATTGACGCCGGCCTGTTCGTAGCTCAGCGTGCCGGAGGAAGGATCGTGCGGGGCGTGGGTGCTCATGGCGGCGGATTATCCGTCAGCGCCGCGCGGGCCTCCTGACAAACCCGGACGCCGCCCGCCCGGCGGCGCGCCGGCGGGCGAGTGCGCCCCCGTAGAATGCCCCGCCATGAGTTACCAGGTCCTCGCACGCAAATACCGCTCCCGCACCTTCGAGGAGCTGATGGGTCAGGAACACGTCGTGCAGGCCCTGGCCAACGCGCTGACGCAGCAGCGCCTGCATCACGCCTACCTGTTCACCGGCACGCGCGGCGTGGGCAAGACCTCGGTGTCGCGGATCCTGGCCAAGTCGCTGAACTGCATCGGCCCGGACGGCACCGGCGGCATCACCGCCCATCCCTGCAACGTCTGCGACGCCTGCCGCGACATCGACGCCGGCCGCTTCGTCGACTACGTCGAGCTCGACGCCGCCTCCAACCGCGGCGTCGAGGAAATTTCCCAGCTGCTGGACCAGGCCGTCTACAAGCCGGTCGTCGGGCGCTTCAAGGTCTACATGATCGACGAAGTGCACATGCTCTCGAACACCGCCTTCAACGCGATGCTGAAGACGCTGGAGGAGCCGCCCGAGTACCTGAAGTTCGTCCTCGCGACGACCGACCCGCAGAAGGTCCCCGTGACCGTGCTGTCGCGCTGCCTGCAATTCAACCTGCGCCCGATGGCGCCGCAGACGGTGCTGGAGCACCTGACGCGCGTGCTGGGCAACGAGAACGTCCCGAACGAACCCGGTGCGCTGCGCCTGCTGGCGCGCGCGGCGCGCGGCTCGATGCGCGACGCGCTGTCGCTGACCGACCAGGCCATCGCCTTCGGCTCGGGCGAGCTCAAGGAAGCCGGCGTGCGCCAGATGCTGGGCAGCGTCGATCGCGGCCATGTGCTGGGCATCCTGAACGCGCTGATCGCGGGCGACGGCGCCGCGCTGGTCGGCGCCTCGGACCGGCTGCGCGACATGGGCCTGTCGGCGGGCGGCACGCTCGAGGACCTGGCGGTGGCGCTGCAGCACCTGGCCGTCGCGCAGGCGGCGCCGGGGGCGCTCGACGCGGGCGATCCCGACCTGGCCGAGCTGCTGCCGCTGGCCAGCCAGTTGCCGCCCGACGAGATCCAGCTGATGTACAGCATGGCGCTGCACGGCCGTCAGGAACTGCCGCTGGCGCCGGACGAGTACGCCGGGCTGACGATGGTGCTGCTGCGGATGATGGCGTTCCGGCCGAACGGGCAGGGCGCTCGACAGCCGTCGGCGCCGGAGGGCAGCGCCGCGGCGCGGACCGTGCCCGCTCCGGCGCCGGTAGCGAGTGCGGCGCCGGTGGCCCGTCCGCCGGTGAGCGCGGCGCCTTTCCAGGCGGAACCGGTGCGTGCGCCGGAGATGCCGGCTCCGGCTCCCGCCGTGCCGCGCGTGGCGGAAGCCGCCGCGCCGGCACCCGACCCTGAGCCTGAGCCGGCGCCAGCCCCCGAATCCGCGTCGGCGCCGGAACCCACGCCCACACCGCAGCTCACAACGGCCCCCGAGCCCGAGCCGGAATCTCAGCCGGTCACCGCGGCGCCCGAACCCATCGCCGCTGCGCCGGTGCCGCAACCCGCGCCTGCCCCCGCGCCGGAACCCGCGCCAGCTCCCGCGCCCATGGCCGCTCCCGCGCAGGAGGCGCCTCGCGCGCCGGCGCCGTCCGGTCCCTTGCGCGCCGCGCCGGCGGGCGCTCCGGCGACGCGCTTCAGCGACCGGCTGCGCCCGCGTGCGGCGCCGCTGGCGGCCGCCAAGGCCGATGCCGACGCCGAGGAGCCGGAAGACCTGTCCCCGCCGCACGACGACGACGGCCCTCCGCCCTGGATGGACGTGCCGCCGCCGTCGGACGAGGAAGCCTCGCTCGGCATGTCGATGCCGGACATGGACGATCCGATGCCCGACAACGCCGGCGACGGCATCTACGTCTCGACCGCGATCGAGGAAGTGGTGCTGGTCCCCACCGCGCTGGGCGAGCGCTGGCACGCGCTCGCGCCGCAGCTGGGCCTGAACGCGCTGGCGCGCGAGCTGGCGCTGCAGGCCGAATGCCTGGAGATCGACGAGGCCGCCGAGCCACAGCGCTGGCGTTTCCGCGTCGAGCGCGAGTCGCTGCGCCAGCCCGGCCTGCAGGAGAAGCTGCAGGCGGCGCTGACGGCGCTGACCGGCAAGCCGGCGCGCGTCGAGATCGAGGCGGGGCGCGCCTCCGACTCGCCGGCGCTGCGCGACACGCTGGCGGTGCGCGCCCGCCAGCGGCAGGCCGAGGCCATCATCCTCGAGGACCCGGAAGTCCAGCAGCTGCTCGCGCAGTTCAAGACGGCGCGCATCCTGCCGGGCTCGATCAAGCCGGCCTGACCGGCGCCGCGGCCGATCCGGCGCTGGGCGACAATCCCGCCCATCGCATCGACCTCCGGGTCGCGTCCCCGGTCGGCCATCCACCGCACCATTGAATCTCTGAATAAGGAATCACGATCATGATGAAGGGTCAACTCGCCGGCCTGATGAAGCAGGCGCAAGCGATGCAGGACAACCTGAAGAAGGCGCAGGACGAACTCGGCAACATCGAGGTCGAAGGCCAGTCCGGCGCCGGCCTGGTGAAGGTCACGATGACCTGCAAGCATGACGTCAAGCGCGTCGCCATCGATCCCAGCCTGCTGGCAGACGACAAGGACATGCTGGAGGACCTCGTCGCCGCCGCGTTCAACGACGCCGTGCGCCGTGCCGAGCAGGTCAGCTCCGAGAAGATGTCCAAGCTGACCGCCGGCATGCCGCTGCCCCCGGGCATGAAGTTCCCGTTCTGATCGGACGACGGTGACCGCGCTCGACCAGTTGATCGAGGCCTTGCGGCGCCTGCCCGGCGTGGGCCAGAAGTCGGCCCAGCGCATGGCCTACCACCTGCTGCAGCACGACCGCGCCGGCGCCGACGCGCTGGCCCGCGCGCTGCAGGACGCGGCGCGCAACGTGCGCCACTGCGAGCGCTGCCACACCTTCAGCGAGACGCCGCTGTGCGCCATCTGCTCGGACCGTCACCGCGACGCGCGGCTGCTGTGCGTGGTCGAGTCGCCGGCCGACCAGGCCGCGATGGAGCGCACCGCGTCCTACTTCGGCTACTACTTCGTGCTGCAGGGCCGGATCAGCCCGCTGGACGGCGTGTCCACCCGCGAGATCGGCGTGGACCAACTGCTCGAGCGGGCCACCGACGGCCAGGTGGAGGAGGTCATCCTCGCCACCAGCTTCACCGCCGAGGGAGAGGCCACCGCCCACGTGCTGGCCGAGGCGCTGCGCGCGCGCGGCCTGCGCAGCACCCGGCTGGCGCGCGGCGTGCCGGTCGGCAGCGAGCTGGAGTACGTGGACCTGGGCACGATCGCGCATGCGCTGGTGGACCGGCGCTCCACCTGACCGACCGCCGCGGCCGGCCGCGCCCGCGTCGCGGCATCCATCCAACGCCACGCCCGGGGAGGGCACTCGATGACCATCGCCAACCATTGCCTGATCGTCGCCTGCCTGCTGCCGCTGCTGTGCGCCTGGGTGGCGAAGTCCAAGGGCATCGGCAAGCGCCGCCGTGACGGTGGCTTCGACAACCACGACCCGCGCGCCTGGCTCGGCCGTCAGACCGGCTGGCAGGCCCGCGCCAACGCGGCGCAGGCCAACAGCTTCGAGGCGCTGCCGCTGTTTATCGCCGGCGTGCTGGCGGCGCAGCAGATGCAGCACGACCAGGGCCGCATCGACGCGCTGGCGCTGTCCTTCATCGCGGTGCGCCTGGTCTACATCGCGCTGTACATCGCCGATCGGCCGACGCTGCGCAGCGCGGCCTGGGCCATCGGCGTGGCCTTGTCGATCGGGCTGTTCTTCGCCTGACGCCGCGCGCTGCCTTCCTCGCCTCGTGAGGCGGAGAGGGCCGACTCAGCGCAGCGCGGTCTTGGTCGACACGGTGCGGGCGCCCTTGCCGTCGCCGCTGGCGACCTTGGCGCTGCGGGTCTTGGCGCCGGCCTTGGCCTTGCCGGAGGCGGTCGACGCCACCTTGGTGACCTTGCCCGACTTGGCCGACGCCTTCGAATTGCCGGACGGTTCCACCGAAGCCAGCGTCTGGCCCTCGCGCACGTAGACGACGATCTGCTGGCCCGGCTTGAAGGTGGCCTTGGTGCTGACGCGGTTCCACTGCGCCAGCTGCGTCGTGCCCAGGCGATGGCGGCGCGCGACGCTCGCCACCGTGTCGCCCTTGTTCGCCTTCAGCGTCACGCGGCGCATCGGCGGCACGTCGGGCGCGAAGCCGATGCGGGCGTTGTCGGCCAGGTGCTCGGAGACGTCCTGGTCGCGCGACGCGGTGCGCGGCACCAGCAGCGTCGAGCCCTTGGTCACCAGCATGCGCGCCGGGATGCGGTTGATCTCGCGCAGGCCGGTCTCGCTCATGCCAACCTGCTTGGCGGCTTCTGCCGGCTTCATCGTGCGGGGCACGACCCAGGCGGTCCACGACGCCAGCGGCCCGCGATGCTTCTCGAGGTTGGTCACGAAGGTGCTGGCGTTGTCGTAGGGCAGCAGCAGCTGGCCGCTGCTGGCCGCCAGGATCACCGGCTTGTTCATCGACGGGTTGAACTGGCGGAAGGTCTCCTCGTCCAGCTCCGCCAACTGCGCGGCGCGGGTCACGTCGATGTCGCGGTCGATGTTGACCGACAGGAAGTAGGGGTGGTTCGCCACCGCGGGCAGCTCCAGTCCATAGGCCGACGGGCGCATCACGATGTTCTTCACCGCCTGCAGCTTGGGCAGGTAGTAGCGCGTCTCGTCGGGCATGCGCAGGCTTTCGTAGTCGATCGGCAGCCCGGCCTTCTGGTTGCGCGCCACCGCCTTGCTGACGTTGCCCTGGCCCCAGTTGTAGGCGGCCAGCGCCAGTTGCCAGTCGCCGTCGAACAGCTTGTTCAGGCGCTGCAGGTAGTCCAGCGCCGCCTTGGTCGAGGCCAGCACGTCGCGGCGGTCGTCGCGGAAGATGTTCTGCTTGAGGTCGAAGTCCCGGCCGGTGGCGGGCATGAACTGCCACATGCCGACGGCCTTGGCGCTGGACTGCGCATCGTTGCGGAAGGCGCTCTCGACGAAGGGCAGCAGCGCCAGCTCCATCGGCATGCCGCGCTTCTCGACTTCCTCGACCACGTGGTACAGGTACAGGCTGCCGCGGCCGGTCATGCGCGCGACGTAGTCGGGCCGGCTGCTGTACCAGTCCTCGGCCTTGCGGACCAGGTCGTTGTCGAGCTCGGGCATCGCCATGCCGGCGCGCATCCGCGCCCACAGGTCGACGTGGGTCTTCGGCGCGTCGAGGTCGACCTTCTGGCCGGGGTTCATCGTGTCCTCGAGCAGCACGTCGAGCTTCTCTTCCGGCGCGGTGGCCACGCTCGCCACCGGCGTCGCGGGCGAGGGCACGGCCGAGGCGGCCGCCTCGACCGCCTGCACCGTCTGCTGCGCCACCGCCTGCGCGTCCTGGTTGTCGGCGGGCGCGACCGGGCGGTTGGCGCAGGCGGCCAGCACCAGCGGCAGCAGCGCGGCGAGCAGCGTCAGCGCCGGACGTGTCGAAGTGGTGGGGGAGGGGGAAGCGGCGGCCGCGCGGTCCGCGGAGCGGGAGGAACGAAGCAGCGGGAAGGACGGGGTCGGGTGTCGATGCATCGGGGTCTCAGCGAAAGTCGTTCTTCCATCGGCGCAGCCCGGCCAGGACCGAGACCGGCTCCGCGGTGACGCTCGGGTCATGGCGCTGCGCGGCCGCGCGGACCTCGGCGTGCTCGCAGCGCAGGAAGGGGTTGATCTGGAGCTCCACCGCGATGGTGGAGGGCAGGGTGGGCAGCGACTGCTCGCGCCGGGCCAGACACCAGGCCTCGTGGCGCGCGACCGCCTCGTTCTGGGGCTCGACTGTGCGAGCAAATCGCAGATTCGACAAGGTGTACTCGTGCGCGCAGCAGACCCGGGTTTCTCCGGGCAGCGCGGCCAGCTTCGCCAGCGAGGCCTGCATCTGCGCCGGCGTGCCCTCGAAGAGCCGGCCGCAGCCGGCGGAGAACAGCGTGTCGCCGCAGAACAGGAGGGGCGCGTCGCCGTCGGCCGGATGCTTCAGCACGAAAGCGATGTGACCGGCGGTGTGGCCCGGCACGTCCAGCACCTCGAAGACCTGGCCGAGCAGCTCGACGCGGTCGCCCTCGCGCAGCGGCACGACCGGAACCGGCATGGTTTCGGTGGCGGGACCCCAGACTTGTGCGCCTTGCGCCAGCAGCGGCAGCAATTCACGCAGGCCGCCGACGTGATCGCCGTGGTGATGCGTCACTAGAATGCCCTGCAGGTCCAGGCCGAGCGCGCGCAGCGCCTCCTTCACCGGCGCGGCGTCGCCCGGATCGACCACCAGGGCCGACCGGCCGTCATGCAGCAGCCAGAGGTAGTTGTCTGTGAAGGCGGGAACGGCGACCAGGTTCATGCAGGCAAGGGGATCGGGTTCCAGATGAAGACGCGGGGCCAGGACGAGGACACCGACGCGAAGGCGCCGATTGTAGAGGCGCAGGTCCGGCCGGACGCTGCCGCGGCGGAGCTCGCGCACTGGCTGCGCACGCCGGCCGGGCGCTACCTGCTGGCCTGGGAACAGCGCTTCATCGACGCCGCCGTGATCGACTGGTTCGGCTATCACGCGCTGCAGCTGGGTTTCCCGGAACTGCACGGCCTGCGCACCAACCGCATGACGAACCGGTGGCTCGCGCTGGACCATCGGCCGTTCGAGGACGCCGTCGCCGGGCCGCCGCGGCCCTCGCTGATGGCGCATCCGCTGGAATACCAGCCCGAACCGCAGGCCGAGCCCGCGCCGGGCCTGGGCGGTGCGGGCCGCGCGGCGATCTTCTGCGAGTTCGACGCGCTCCCGTTCGAGGCCAACAGCCTGGACCTGGTGCTGCTGCCCCACACGCTGGAGCAGGCGGTCGATCCCCACCGCTGCCTGCGCGAGGTCGAGCGGGTGCTGCGGCCCGAGGGCCGGGTGGTGATCCTGGGCCTGAACCCCGCCAGCCTCTGGGCCGTGAGGCAGAATCTCGCCCGCGTCAACGGCCGGCTGCTGAGCCGCGCGCCACGCCTCTACCTGCCGGAGGAGCGCGAATACATCGGCTACTGGCGGCTGCGCGACTGGTTGCGGCTGCTGTCGTTCGAGGTCGAGCGCGCGCAGTTCGGCTGCTATCGACCGCCGCTGCTGAGCGATCCCTGGCTGGCGCGCTGGCAGTGGATCGAGAAGCCCGGCGGCAAGTGGTGGACGGTGCTGGGCGCGCTGTACGGCGTCATCGCGGTCAAGCGCGTGCACGGCATGCGGCTGATCGGGCTGGCGCGCGGCAAGAAGCGCGTCGCCAAGGCCGCGCCAGCGGTCGCCGCCGTCCACCATCATCACCATCGCGACGACGTCGAGGTCGACTGAGCCTCGACGCGTCGCACGCCCGGACCCGGCCCGCCGCCGTGTCCGGTCCGCATTCTTCACCTTCCCTGTTGCTCCGCTCCGTTCATGACCGATACCACTCCCGCCGCCGCGCCCGCCGCGCCGAAGATCGCCAAGCCCAGCGTCGTCATCTACACCGACGGCGCCTGCAAGGGCAACCCGGGTCCGGGCGGGTGGGGCGCCTGGCTCAAGAGCGGCGACCACGAGAAGGAGCTGTTCGGCGGCGAGCGCAACACCACCAACAACCGCATGGAGCTGACGGCGGTGATCGAGGCGCTGAGCTCGCTCAAGCGCAGCTGCAACATCGTGATCTACACGGACAGCGAGTACGTGCGCAAGGGCATGACGGAGTGGATCTCCGGCTGGCAGCGCCGCGGCTGGAAGACCGCCGACGGCAAGCCGGTGAAGAACGCCGAGCTGTGGCAGCGCCTGGACGCGCTGCGCAAGCTGCACACGGTGGAGTGGCGCTGGGTCAAGGGTCATGCCGGCGACCCCGGCAACGAGCGCGCGGACGCGCTGGCCAACAAGGGCGTCGGCGTCGCGAGGTAAGTCGCGGCCGCCCACTACACTCCTGCGCCTGTCCCCGACCTTCGCCTCTGCCTTCACCATGGACAACCATCCGCTGATCGACTGGCATTCGATGTTCATGGGCGTGGCCCTGCTGGCCAGCGCCCGCTCCAAGGACAGCCGCAAGCGCAACGGCGCCTGCATCGCGAGCGGGGACTACAAGATCGTCGGGGTCGGCTACAACGGCCTGCCGCGCGGCTGCGACGACAACGACCCGGCCTACTGGTCCGATGACGACGCCGATCCCGCCAACTCGCGCCACAGCTACATCGTCCACGCCGAGGTCAACGCGATCCTCAACTGCGTCGTGCTGCCGCTGACCGGCAGCACCATCTACACGACGCAGTACCCCTGCCCGCGCTGCGTGCAGTCCATCATCCAGGTCGGCATCCAGCGCGTGGTCTACCTGGAGAAGAAGGACCATCAGGTCGGGCTCAACGCGGCCTCGGCCAAGATGCTGACCGACGCCCGCATCGACGTGCTGGCGCTCAACGAGCTGGACGTGCCCGCCGCCGCCTGGTGCACCGAGCTGTCGGGCTTCATCGCCCGGCCCCGTCGCTGATCGACGCCGGCCGGCCGCGCGGCGATCGCAGGAACTGGGCCGGATTTCCCCCGCTTTTCCCGCTCAAGTTCCGGGCGGTGCGATCCATCATCCTGTCCACGCCGACATGAATCGCTCCGAGGCCGCCATGCACACCCCCATCCCCCCGCACCTGATGCCCGAAACCGCCCAGGCTCCCTGGGGACTGGTGCCGGATCTCGGCCTGACGGTGGCCGGGACCGCGAGCATGGACGAGCTGCTGACGCTGCAGGACCTGATGGCCGACCACGGCCTGACGCTGCAGCCGACCCGCATGCTCTACGACCGCCTCTATGCGCTGGAGCGCCTGTCCACGGCCCATGCGCGCGGCGATGCCCGGCTGCAGGCGGTCGCGCAGGACCTGTTCGACGCCTACCAGCGTCGCGGCGAGTGGATCGGCCTGGTGCACTGAGCACGCCGTCTCCGCAGGATCGAACACAGAAGGCGCCCGCGAGGCGCCTTTGTCGTTCCTGCGCGTGGGGCCTTCCACACCGTGGCTAAGATCGATCGCCCACTTCAGGAGGAAACCATGAATGCTCCGCGCATTTCCAGTGACTTCCCGCCCGGCCTGCACGGCGGGCTCGAGCATGACGACGAGGACCATCGCGTCGGCGAGACCGGCCAGAAAGGGCCGGAAGGCGACGGCGACATCGACCGCGCCCACCACGAGCAGCGCGACTCCGGCGATCACGCCGAGCGCCCGCGGACCAAGCCACCGATTCCGGGGCGCTGACCTCTGGCCGCCAATCCCTGGTTGTTGATCTCGGCCGTTAATACCGGCGTTGCAGCCGGCCGTTGATCAGCTGGCGCTGGCCGGCGCCGACGCGGGCGTCGGGCCGGTCGCCTTGCGCCAGCTCGCCAGGGTGTTGGCGAACTCGATGACCGCCATCGCGTAATAGCTGCTCTGGTTGTAGCGGGTCACCGTGTAGAAGTTCTGGGTGCCCGCGACGTACACCGGCGCGGCGCCGCCCATCTGCAGCTCGATCAGCGCCAGCGGCCCGTTGTGCGCGCGTCCCTGCGGCGACAGCTGCGCGCCGACCGATTCGAACTGCCGCGCATCGAGCTGCGGCAGCACGTCGCTGATCAGCAGCTGGGCGCGGGCCGCGGTGTCATTGGGCACCTGCACCTCGTAATGCGTCGGCATGCCGCGCTGCCAGCCGTGCTCGCGCAGGAAATTGGCCACCGAGCCGATCGCGTCGACCGGGCTGTTGATCAGGTCCACATGGCCGTCGCCATCGAAGTCGATCGCGAAGCGCCGCCAGCTGCCCGGCATGAACTGGCCCCAGCCCATCGCGCCGGCGTACGAACCCTTCATCGCCATCGGATCCAGGCCGTTCTCGCGCGCCAGGATCAGGAACTGGCGCAGCTCCTCGCGGAAGAAGGGGCTGCGGTCGCGCGCGCCGGGCGGCAGCGGCGAGGGGTAGTCGAAGCTCAGCGTCGCCAGCGCGTCCAGCACGCGGAAGCCGCCCATGATCCGGCCGTAGAAGGTCTCCACGCCGATCACCGACGCGATCATTTCCGCCGGCACGCCATAGGACGCCTCCGCGCGCGCGAGCGCCGCCTCGTGCGTCGCCCAGAAGGCCAGCCCGGCTTGCAGCCGCTGCGGCTCGACGAAGCGCTGACGGTAGGCGCCCCAGTCCTTCGCCTGTCCCGGCGGCCCCGGCAGGATCAGCCGCTGCACCGCCGGCTGCGGACGCGCCAGCGCCAGGATCGCGCGCAGTTCCTCGCGCCGGTAGCCGAGCGACTCCGCCTGCGCGTCGGCGAAGGCCATGACGTCGTCGCGGTCGCCATAGGCTGGCGGCGGCGCGGGCTTGCGCGCCGGCTTCTTCACGGCGGACTTCGGCTTCGCGGCCGGGTGCGGCTTGTGGGCCGTCTCCGCCAGCGCCGGCGCGGCGGCCAGGCCGGTCATCAGCGGTGCGGCGGCCATCGAGGCCTGGAGCAGGGAACGGAGGAAGACGCGGCGGGGCGTGGAGCGGCGGACAGCGGTCATGCGGGACTACGGCGGAGGCGGCGGTAATGGCGGAGATGGCGGATGCGGGCCGGCGAGCGGCGGTGCAGCGTCAAGCACATGGAAGAGGAGGGCTCAGCGGGCCAGCGCCTGACGGAGGTCGGCGCACAGGGCCGCGAACTGGCGCTGCCATTGTGACGTGGCGGCGGCGAGGTCCTGCCGGTAGCGCTGCGCTTCCAATTGCAACAGCGCGGCCGCGACCGTCTCGGCCGGCGCCCCATGGCGCTCGACCAGCGCCGCGGCCCAGCGGCGCGGGGTCTCGTCGTCGCGGGTGGCCAGGCCGAGGCGATCGAGTTCGCGCCGCACCCGGGCGCGTTGACGCGACCAGGGATCGTGCGGCCGCCGGTGCCAGGCCGCCAGGCCAGCGCCGACCAGGGCCGCCAGCGCCATCAGGCCGCCGGCGACCTGGCCCAGCGCGGTCCAGTCCGGATTCTCGAAACCCAGGCGCTTGAGCAGGCTCATCTGCTCGCCGGTGGAGAAGTTCAGCACCGTCTGCTGCCAGCGGTTGTTCAAGCGCTCCCAGGCGGTGCGCAGCTCCGTCAGCAGGCCCGGGCGGAGCTGCTCCAGTGCGCCGGAGAACACGCCCGGCGACGGCCGCAGCGGCCGGCCCTGGATGCGATCAGGCGACACCGCCGCGGTCGGATCGGCGCGCTGCCAGCCGCCGGCGGCGGTCCAGAACTCGGCCCAGGCGTGGGCCTGGCTCATGCGCACGACCAGGTCGCCGTCCTGCAGCTGCGGGTCCGCGCCCTGGAAGCCGGTGACCACGCGGGCCGGCACGCCCGCCGCCCGCATCAGCACGACGTAGGCCGAGGCGAAGTGCTCGCAGAAACCGAGCTTGCGGTCGAACCAGAACTCGTCGATCGCATGGGGACTGGTCTCGCCATAGACGCCGGGGCTGAGGGTGTAGCCGAAGCCGTCGCGCCGGATGCGGGTCAGCAGCTCCCGGTTCACGGCGAGCGCGCGGGCGTCGTCGTCCAGCGTCGCGAAACGCTCCTGCAGCGAGGCGCCGAGCGCCCGCGCGCGCGGATTCAGGCCGGGCGGCAGGCTCAGCGCCTCGAGGCGATCGGCGCGGCCGAGGCGGGTGCCCCATTGCGCGCGCGGCCAGGCCTCGTGCCGGAAGCGCAGCGTCTCCGCGAACGGCAGCGCGACCTGCCACTGGCCTTGCGGCGAGCGCGTCGCCGCCAGGCGCCCGACCGGGATCCGGTCCCCGGTGACGCCGGGGCTGAACTCCAGCAGCGGGATCGCGGTGACGCGCAGCGGCTCGATCGTGGCCTGGTAGCGGAAGACCGGGCCGTCCAGCGTCGGCGCGGCCTCGTGGCCGACCCAGGTCACCCGCGAAGCGGTCCACTGCTGGCCGTCGAAGCGCGTCAGCACCTGCGCCCGGAAGTACAGTTGCGGCTGCGCCGGCGGTGCGCCGTCGAAGCGCAGCCGCATCGCGATCGTGTCGTCGGTGGCGACTTCGGCGAAGGCGCCGAAGCTCATCGTGTCCGACAGCCCGGTGCGCGCGCCCGAGTCCTTGGGCAGTCCCCACAGCGGCGGGAAACGCGGGAACAGCACGAACAGCGCCACCATCACCGGCAGGCCGATCAGCGTGTTGCGCGCCGCGATGCGCGCCGCCAGCCGCAGGCTCGGCACGCCCTGCGGCATCTGCGCCAGCACCAGCGCCGACAGCAAGGCCCAGACGCAGCCGATCATCCACACCGCGATCAGCGGCGACTGCGAATACAGGAACTGGGTCAGCACCAGGAAGAAGCCGAGGAAGAACACGACGAAGGCGTCGCGCCGGGCGCGCAGTTCCAGCGTCTTCAGCGCCATCAGCATCGCCAGCATGGTGATGCCGGCCTCGCGTCCGAGGATGGTCTTGTGGGTGGCCAGGGTCAGGCCGATGACCACCGCCAGCACCGCCAGCAGGCTCCAGCGACCGGGCAGCGCCTCGCTGCGCCAGGCCAGCCGCGCGCGCCAGCCCAGCATCAGCGCGGTCAAGGCGCTGCACCACCAGGGCAGGTGGCCGGCATGCGGCAGCAGCACGGCGGAAATGATCGCCAGCAGGAAGAGCGTGTCGCGCGCCTCGCGCGGCAGCGGGCTACGGCGGCCTGCCGCCAGGGTCGGGGCGGCGCTCATGGCTGCTCCTGCGCCAGCGCCAGCGCTTCCATGCAGTCGCGGAAATGCTCCGGCCCGAGGTCGGGCGCCAGCGAGACGCCGCGCAGGCGCAGGCCGTAGGGCAGGCCTTCCTCCTCGGCGCGCAGCACCCACGCGGCCAGGCGGGAGACGCGCTGCTCAAAGGGCAGGCCGCGCGTCGCCGCCAGGTCCAGCCACTGCTCGCTGGCGCGGCTGCCCAGGCGCTCGCGCACGAGCAGGGCCGCGCCGGCGCCGCTGCCGCCGGGGGGCTGCGGCTGGGCCAGCGCCAGCGCCGACTTCTTCCACAGGATCTGCCGCGGCGAGTCGCCATGCCGGTAGGGCCGCAGCCCCGGATCGTCGCCCAGCCCGGGCTGGCCCTGGCCCTGCGGCAGGCCTTCCTCGACGGCGGCGGCGGGCGGCGCTTCCAGCTCGGGCGCCGGATAGACCCAGGCCTGCGCGGCCGGCCGCCAGTAGCTCCAGGTCACGAACAGCCCGAAGGGGAATTGCGATTCGATGCGCAGCCGCGGCAGCGCATGCCGGCCGCGGGTCGGGAAGCTCAGTTGCAGCTGCAGCTGCGCATGGCCCTGCGCGGGCACGTCGGCGAAGGCGCTATCGGCGGATTTGGCGTCGGGCAGCCGCACGCCGACGCCGAAGCGCGCCGCCGAGGGGTTGTGCAGCCGGATGTCCAGCGCCAGCGGCTGGCCCGCGTAGGTCGGCGGCGGCGTCTTCAGGTCCAGCTTCAGGCCGCGCAGGTTGGCGTGGGTCGCATTCATCGACGCCATGCCGGCGCCGGCCAGCACGAAGGTCAGCAGGTAGCCCAGGCTCAACTGGTCGTTGATCGACGCCAGCAGCAGCACCAGCAGGGTGACGACGAAGGCGGCGCCCGGGCGGCTGGGCAGGATGTAGAGGTTGCGCTGCGTCAGCGCGGTCGTGTCGCTGGCCGGGTGGCGGGCCTGCCACCACGCGTCCCAGCGCCGCTGCCACGGCCAGCGCAGGGCCGGCGGTTTCAGCGAGGGCAGCTTCCAGGCGGGCACGCGCACGGCGGTCTCCGGTCGGGCGGTCGCGAGGCCGCGCTCAGGGCAGCGGCACGGCGGCCATCATCGCGCGCACCTGCTCGCGGGCGCCGCGCGCGCTGCCGCCACGGGGGCGCAGCCGGTGCGCGATGGTCTGCGGCAGGATCGCCTGCACATCGTCCGGCGAGACATAGTCGCGGCCGCTCAGCAGCGCCTTGGCGCGCGCGGCGCGCAGCAGCGCGAGGCCCGCGCGCGGGCTCAGGCCTTCCTGGAACCACTCGCCGGAGCGCGTCGCCTCCAGCAGCGCCTGCAGGTAGTCCAGCAGCGCCGGCGAGACGTGGATGCGCAGCACCTCGCGCTGCAGCGCGCGCAGCTGTTCCGGCGTCATCACCGGCTTGAGCGTGCGCAGCTGCTCGCGGCTGTCCTCGCCCATCAGCAGTTCGCGCTCGGCCTGGCGGTCGGGATAGCCCAGGCTGATGCACATCAGGAAGCGGTCCAGCTGCGACTCCGGCAGCGGGTGCGTGCCGAGCTGCTCGCTCGGGTTCTGCGTCGCGATGACGAAGAAGGGTTGCGGCAGCGGATGGGTCGTGCCGTCCACGCTGACCTGGTATTCCTCCATCGCCTCCAGCAGCGCGCTCTGCGTCTTGGGGCCGGCGCGGTTGATCTCGTCGGCCAGCAGCACCTGGCTGAAGACCGGGCCGGGGTGAAACTGGAAGGCGCTGCCGCCGACGCCCTGCGCCCCGGGCTGGTAGATGTTGACGCCCAGCAGGTCGGACGGCATCAGGTCCGTCGTGAACTGGACGCGGGAGAAGCGCAGGCCCAGCGAGATCGCCAGCACATGCGCCAGCGTGGTCTTGCCCACGCCGGGCAGGTCCTCGATGAGCAGGTGGCCGCCGGCCAGCAGGCAGGCCAGGCAGTCTTCCGTCTGTGCCTGTTTGCCCTTGATGATCGTGCTAATCTGCCGCCGCAGGTCGGCCAGCGGTTGGGAGGCGAGGGTCGGGGCGTCGGAGCTCATCGACGCACGATATCTCAGAATCCCCACGGTCCGACGACGCCACGCGCACGCCCCGACCATGTCCACCGCCTTCATCAGCCACCCCGACTGCCATCGTCACGACATGGGCGCCGGTCACCCGGAATGCCCGCAGCGCCTGGCCGCGATCGAGGACTGGCTCATCGCCCACGGCATCGACACCGCGCTGGACCGGCACGACGCGCCGCGCGCCGAGCTGCGGGCGCTGGAGCGGGCGCACTCGGCGCGCTACGTCGCCGAGCTCAAGGCCGAGCTGGAGGCGCTCGAGCAGCAGGCCCGCGAGGGCGTGCCCAATCCGATGAAGGCGCTGGACCCCGACACCTGCGCCAACGCGCACACCTGGTCGGCGGCGCTGCGCGCGGCCGGCGCGGCGGTGCAGGCCACCGACCTGGTGATGGACGGCCGCGCCGAGAACGCCTTCTGCGCCGTGCGCCCGCCCGGCCACCACGCGACCCGCGAGCAGGCGATGGGTTTCTGCTTCTTCAACAACGTGGCCGTCGCCGCCCGGCATGCGCTGGACGTGCGCGGCCTGGACCGCGTCGCGGTCATCGACTTCGATGTCCACCACGGCAACGGCACCGAGGACATCCTCGCCGGCGACGAGCGGGTGCTGATGGTCAGCATCTTCCAGGACCCGCTCTACCCGTATTCGGGCAGCGAGCCCAAGGGCGCCAACATGCTCAACGTGCCGGTGCCGCCGTACACCCGCGGCGCCGAGGTGCGCGAGATGATCGAGTCGCTCTGGATGCCGGCGCTGGAGCGCTTCCGGCCGCAGATGGTGTTCGTCTCGGCCGGCTTCGACGCGCACCGCGACGACGACCTGGCGCAGCTCGGCCTGGTCGAGGCCGACTACGAATGGATCACGCTGCGCATCATGGACGTGGCCCGGCGCCACGCGAAGGGCCGCATCGTGTCCTGCCTGGAAGGCGGCTACGACCTGGGCGCGCTGGCGCGCAGCGTCGGCGTCCACCTGAGAACGCTGGCCGGGATCTGAGCGGGATCCCGCGCCGCCCGCTGCCCCGATTTCCATTCCCCATTGACCGATAGACCCGGCCCCGGCCGGTTGCCGAATTGATCTCCTCCTTGAGCTCCACCCTGGGCACGACCGCGCCCCTGAACCACACCCTGAGCCTGCGTGAGCTGGAATCGCTGCTCACCATGCTGTCGCGACCGCGCGCGCTGATCGAGGTCGGCCTGGTGCTGGCCTGCCTGGCGCTGTCCTGGCTGATCGTCTACCGCATCAGCAAGCACGTGACGGCGGCGCCGGGCCACCAGTCGGTGCTGCTGGGCCACCGCGTGTACGACGGCGTGCTCTTCCCGGTCATCGCGCTGCTGCTGGCGCTGGGCGCGCGGCGGCTGATGCCGCTGCTGGGCGAGCCGGTCGCGCTGTTCCGCGTCGTCATCCCGGTGCTGCTGTCGCTGGTGGTGATCCGCCTGGTGGCGCGCGTGCTGCGGGCGACGATGCCCGACTCGATCGGCATCAAGCTGCTGGAGCGCAGCGTCTCCTGGGTCGCCTGGCTGGGATCGATCCTGTGGATCGTGGGCCTGCTGCCCATCCTCATCGACGAGCTCGACGAGTACAAGCTGGGTTTCCTGCCGAAGAACGCCAGAGGCGAGTCGACGACGGTGTACGACCTCCTGGTGGGTGTGCTGCAGGTCGGCGCCATCATGCTGGTGGTGCTGTGGCTGTCCTCGGCGATCGAGTCGCGGCTGCTGCGCGGCAAGTCGGTGATGGACCTGTCGATGCGCAAGATCGCGGTCAACCTGACGCGCACGGCGCTGCTGGTGGTCGGCGCGATGGTGGCGCTGAACATGGTGGGCCTGAACCTGAGCGCCTTGTCCTGGCTGGGCGGCGCGGTCGGCGTGGGCCTGGGCTTCGGCCTGCAGAAGATCGCGGCGAACTATGTGTCGGGGTTCATGATCCTGGCCGAGCGCTCGCTGCGCATCGGCGACATGGTCAAGGTCGACAACTTCGAGGGCCGCATCAGCGACATCAAGACCCGCTACACCGTGATTCGCGCGCTCAACGGCCGCGAGGCGATCGTGCCGAACGAATCGCTGATCACGACGCGGGTCGAGAACCTCTCGCTCGCCGATCCGCAGGTCAATGTGACGACCGTCGTCCAGGTGGCCTATGGCACCGATGTCGACGCCTTGTTCCCGCAGCTGATCGAGGAGATCCGGCGCGTGCCGCGCGTGCTGTCCGAGCCCTCGCCGTCGGTGTCGCTGAGCAACTTCGCCGCCGATGGACTGGAGCTGACGATCGGCTTCTGGATCTCCGACCCGCACAACGGGCAGGGCGGCGTGCGCTCCGACGTGAACCTGGCGGTGCTGCGCCTGCTCAACCGGCTGGGCATCGACATCCCGTTCCCGCAGCGGGTGGTGCGGACGGTGGCCGAAACGCCTGTGGCGGAAGGCCCGGTCGTTGAAGCGCCGCTCGCGGCTGCGCCGGTCGCGCCCGCAGAGAAGTGAACCGGCTCGGCGGCCCGCGTTTGGGCGGGCCGCTGCCTGGCCGTCGGCCGCTGGCGGCCTAGGACGCGGTGAAACGGATCACCCGGTTCGAGCCGGGCTTTTCGTCCCGGCGGACCATGGCGTCGCCGGCAGGGGCTGCGGACCAGCGCGCGCGACCGAGCGTCGCGAGGTCCTCGTAGGCGCCCAGCCGCTCGAAGCGCTCGAAGACGAAGGGCAGGCCCTCGCCGGCGTTCGGTACGCCTTCGTCGCAGACATGCAAGTGCAGGTGGGGGCCGGTGGAGTCGCCGCTGAATCCCAGCGCGCCCAGCACCTGGCCCTTGCGGACGCGGTCGCCGGGCCGCACCGTCACACTGCCCGGGCGTAGGTGCTCGTAGAGGACATGCCGATGGTCGGCCAGCGTCAGCACGACGTGGTTGCCCGGCGCGTCGGCGGGCCAGTCGACATGGATTTCGCCGACGAGTTCCTCCACGCCTTCGACACGCACCGGCCCGCCGGGGGCCATCCAGTGGGGGAGGGGATCGTTCATGCCGCGGTGATACGCGGGATGCCGGCGCGACGTGAAGTGCTGGAAGGCACCGCCGGAGAATGAAGAAGACCACCCGAGGGTGGTCTTGTCATTGGCGCGAGGGGCGTGCTCAGCCGGCGGCGACCGGGATCTTGATCGCCTTGCCGGAGGCGATGCGCTGCTGCCACTCGGCCGGGCCGGTGATGTGCGCGCTGGTGCCGCCGGCGTCCACCGCCACCGTCACCGGCATGTCGACCACGTCGAACTCGTAGATCGCTTCCATGCCCAGATCCTCGAAGCCGACGACCTTGGCGTGCTTGATCGCCTTGGACACCAGGTAGGCGGACCCGCCCACCGCCATCAGATAGGCGGACTTGTGGTTCTTGATCGACTCGATCGCGACCGGGCCGCGCTCGGCCTTGCCGATCATCGCGATCAGGCCGGTCTTCTCCAGCATCATGTCGGTGAACTTGTCCATCCGCGTCGCGGTGGTGGGGCCCGCCGGGCCGACCACCTCGTCACGCACCGGGTCCACCGGGCCGACGTAATAGATCACGCGGTTGGTGAAGTCCACCGGCAGCGATTCGCCCTTGGCCAGCATGTCCTGGATGCGCTTGTGCGCGGCGTCGCGGCCGGTCAGCATCTTGCCGTTGAGCAGCAGCGTGTCGCCCGGCTTCCAGCTCGCGACTTCGTCCTTGATCAGCGTGTTCAGGTCGACGCGCTTGCTCTTGTTGTAGTCCGGCGCCCACTTCACGTCGGGCCACAGGTCCAGGCTGGGCGGCTCCAGATAGCTCGGGCCCGAACCGTCGAGCACGAAGTGCGCGTGGCGCGTGGCGGCGCAGTTCGGGATCATCGCGATCGGCTTGGAGGCCGCGTGCGTCGGATAGGTCTTGATCTTGACGTCCAGCACCGTGGTCAGGCCGCCCAGGCCCTGCGCGCCGATGCCTAGCGCGTTGACCTTCTCGTACAGCTCGATGCGCAGTTCCTCCAGCTTGTTCTGGGGGCCGCGCTCGAGCAGCTCATACATGTCGATGTCGTCCATCAACGCTTCCTTGGCCAGCAGCGCCGCCTTCTCGGCCGTGCCGCCGACGCCGATGCCCAGCATGCCCGGCGGACACCAGCCCGCGCCCATGGTCGGCACGGTCTTGAGCACCCAGTCGACGATGTTCTCGCTCGGGTTGAGCATGTAGACCTTGCTCTTGTTCTCCGAGCCGCCGCCCTTGGCCGCGACGATCACGTCGACGGTGTTGCCGGGCACGACCTCCATGAAGATCACCGCCGGCGTGTTGTCCTTGGTGTTCTTGCGCTCGAAGATCGGATCGCTGAGCACCGAGGCGCGCAGCTTGTTGTCGGGATGGTTGTAGGCGCGGCGCACGCCCTCGTTGACGGCGTCCTGGATGGAGCCGGGGAAGTCGGCCCAGCGCACGTCCATGCCGATCTTGAGGAAGACGTTGACGATGCCGGTGTCCTGGCAGATCGGACGACGGCCTTCGGCGCACATCTTCGAGTTGGTCAGGATCTGCGCGATGGCGTCCTTGGCGGCCGGGCTCTGTTCGCGCTCATAGGCGCGGGCCAGGTGCTGGATGTAGTCGGCCGGGTGGTAGTAGCTGATGTACTGCAGCGCGGCGGCGACGCTTTCGACGAGGTCGGCGTAACGGATCGTGGTGGTCATGGTGGGGCTCGGGGATCCAGGGACGCGGCGGATTATCCTCCACCGCCCCATTGCCCCGCCGCCGGCAGCGGCTTCCGAGCGGCATGCGCACGGTGCGGTCCGCACGCCGGGCAGTCGACCGCCGGTCCGGCGCCCCGAGCCGGGGAGCCTCAGCTGCCCGGTGCCGTCGTCCCGCGCGGCTTGACCATGTTGCCGACCTCGCTGGACAGGCGGCGCTTCTCGTCCTCGCTGAGCGCCGGCGCGCATTCGCGCTTGCCCAGCATCGAGCCGGTGCGCTGTTCGCGCTCGCAGACCATCTTCTGGCCGGTCTCGCCTTGCGCCGAGGCGGTCGGCGTGCCGGTGGCGGTGACGCCGTCGCTGGCGCAGGCGGCGAGCGCCAGCAGCGGCGCGGCGACGAACAACAATCGGATCATGTCGTGCTTCCCTCGAGAGTCCGGGATCCGTGTCCCGGGGGGCTGATGAAGCGCGGGATGCTAGCAACGCGCGCCCGGCCGCATCCTCGGGAGAACGCGACACTCCCTCTTCAGAGGGACGGGCCGCGCACCGGCGATGATGCGGTCTTCACGCGCGCGTTAACTCTTTCACTGGGATGGGTCATCGACGCGTCCCCCTCGCTCTGATTTACTGCCTGGGGCCGCCGATCCGGTGGCTCGTTTTTCGGGAGGAACTTTCTTGACACCGGGACTCAAACGCTTCTTCGCCAGCGAATCGGCCGGCGGCATCGTGCTCGCGATCGCGGCGGTGGCCGCGCTGATCCTGTCCAACTCGCCCTGGCGGGAGCTCTATGCCGCCTTCACCCGCATCGAGGGCGAGGTCCGCATCGGCGGCGACTGGCTGGTACTCGCCAAGCCGCTGCTGGTCTGGGTGAACGATCTGTGGATGGCGGTGTTCTTCTTCCTCGTCGGCCTGGAGATCAAGCGCGAGTTCGTCAGCGGCGAGCTGGCCCAGCGCTCCCAGGCGGTGCTGCCGATGGTGGCCGCGCTGGGCGGCATGGTCGTGCCGGCGCTGATCTATGCCGTCATCAACCGCGGCGATCCGGTCGCGCTGCACGGCTGGGCGATCCCCGCCGCCACCGACATCGCCTTTGCGATCGGCATCGTCATGCTGCTGGGCAGCCGGGTGCCGGCCTCGCTGAAGGTCTTCCTGACGGCGGTCGCGATCATCGACGACCTCGGCGCCATCGTCGTCATCGCGCTCTTCTACACGAGCCAGCTGTCGCTGGTCATGCTGGGGGCCGCCGCGGCCTGCCTGGCGATCCTCTTCGCGCTCAACCGGGCCCGGGTGACGCGCGCGGACCTCTACATCGTCGTCGGCCTGGTGCTGTGGACCTGCGTGCTCAAGTCGGGCGTGCATGCGACGCTCGCGGGCGTCGCGACCGCGCTGTTCATCCCGTCGGACGACGGCCGCGGCCGCTCGCCGGCCGAGGACCTCGAGCACGGCCTGCATCCGTGGGTCGCCTTCCTGGTCCTGCCGATGTTCGCGTTCTCCAACGCGGGCGTGTCGCTGCTGGGCCTGCATGCGGGCGACCTGCTGCATCCGGTGTCGCTGGGCATCGCGCTGGGGCTGCTGCTCGGCAAGGCGGTGGGCGTGTTCGGCAGCTCCTGGCTGATGATCCGCTTCGGCCTGGCGCAGCGGCCGGGCGGCGCCGACTGGATCCAGTTCTTCGGCGTCTGCGTGCTCTGCGGCATCGGCTTCACGATGAGCCTGTTCATCGGCGGCCTGGCCTTCGAAGGCCACGGGCCCGACTACGAGACGCGGGTGAAGCTCGGCGTGCTGGGCGGCTCGATCCTGTCCGGCGTGGTGGGCACGCTGATCCTGCTGCGCAGACGCGCCTGAGCGGGCGCCCCGCCCAAAAAAGAAGGGAGCCCGCGGGCTCCCTCGTCGCTGATGCCGATCCAGTGTCGATCCGGCGCCGACCCGGCGCCGCGGTGGCGCTCAGTGCTTGTCGCCCGGCGGATGGGTGAGCAGCCGGTCGGTCATCGCGATGGCCAGCGCCGAGAGCAGGAAGGCCAGGTGGATGGCCGTCTGCCAGATCAGCGTCTGCTCGGTCAGGTTCTGCACATTGATGAAGGTCTTGAGCAGGTGGATCGAGGAGATGCCGATGATGGCCGTCGCCAGCTTGACCTTCAGCACCGACGCATTGACGTGGTCCAGCCATTCGGGCTGGTCCGGATGGCCCTCCAGATGCAGCCGCGACACGAAGGTCTCGTAGCCGCCCACGATCACCATGATCAGCAGGTTGGAGATCATCACCACGTCGATCAGTGCCAGCACGGCCAGCATGATGATGGTCTCGTTGAGCTTGGTGGGCGCGGTGCCGGCCTTGTAGCCCACGCTGTCCACCAGCAGTCTGAGGGCTTCCTGGTTGCCGAAGGCCGCCTCCACGAGGTGGATCAGCTCGGTCCAGAACTGGTAGACGTAGACCGCCTGCGCCAGGATCAGCCCCAGGTACAGCGGCAACTGCAGCCAGCGGCTCCCGAACATCAGGTGGGCGAGCGGGTGCATGCGCTTGGGCGCGGTGTCGGCCGGGGCCTTCGGTCGATCGGTCATCGGGGCAATCCTTCAGGTCGTAACGGGCGGGAACCGCCAAACCGGGCGATTTTAGTGAGAGCATGCCGCTGGTTTCGCGGCCGCGCGCCCGCCGCTCTTCTACAAGAGTAAGCAGATCGTCAGTGTGAAAGCGGAGAGTTCGGCCGAGTTCGAAGATCCCTGCCTGTACGGAGACATAGGCCATGAGCGACAAGATCAGCGACAAGATCTACAACCCCCCCCAAGCCGCCGTCCAGGGCGCGCACGTGTCCGGCATGGCCGCCTACGAGGCGCTGTGCAAGGAAGCCGAGACCGACTACGCCGGCTACTGGGCGCGCCAGGCGCGCGAGCTGCTCAGCTGGAAGCAGCCCTTCACCAAGGTGCTGAACGAGTCGGACGCCCCCTTCTTCAAGTGGTTCGAGGACGGCCGGCTCAACGTGTCCTACAACTGCCTGGACCGCCACGTCGAGGCCGGCCGGGGCGAGCGCGTCGCGATCATCTTCGAGGCCGACGACGGCAGCGTCACCCGCGTCACCTATGCCGAGCTGCTGGCCCGGACGGCGCAGCTGGCCAACGCGCTCAAGGCGCGCGGCGTGAAGAAGGGCGATCGCGTCGTCATCTACATGCCGATGTCGGTCGAGGGCGTGGTGGCGATGCAGGCCTGCGCGCGCATCGGCGCGACGCACTCGGTGGTGTTCGGCGGCTTCTCGGCGCAGTCGCTGCGCGACCGGGTGCAGGACGCCGGCGCGGTGATGGTGCTGACCGCCGACGAGCAGGCCCGTGGCGGCAAGTCGCTGCCGCTCAAGGCCATCGTCGATGACGCGCTGGCCGACAACAGCTGCCCGACGATCCGGTCGGTCCTCGTCTACAAGCGCACCGGCGGTCAGATCGCCTGGGTCGATGGCCGCGATGAATGGCTGCATGACGCGGTGGCCGGCCAGGCCACGAGCTGCGAACCCGAATGGGTCGAGGCCGAGCATCCGCTGTTCCTGCTCTACACCTCGGGCTCGACCGGCAAGCCCAAGGGCGTGCAGCACAGCACCGGCGGCTACCTGCTGCATGCGGCGCTGACCACCAAGTGGACCTTCGACCTGAAGGACTCCGACATCTTCTGGTGTACCGCCGACATCGGCTGGGTGACCGGCCACACCTACATCACCTACGGGCCGCTGGCGCTGGGCGGCACCGAGATCGTCTTCGAGGGCATCCCGACCTTCCCGGACGCCGGCCGCTTCTGGCAGATGATCCAGAAGCACAAGGTCACGATCTTCTACACGGCGCCGACGGCGATCCGCTCGCTGATCAAGGCGGCCGAGACCAACGAGGCGGTCCATCCGAAGAACTACGACCTGGGCTCGCTGCGGCTGCTGGGCTCGGTGGGCGAGCCGATCAACCCGGCCGCCTGGGAGTGGTACCACCAGCACGTGGGCGGCGGCCGCTGCCCGATCGTGGACACCTTCTGGCAGACGGAAACCGGCGGCCACATGATCACGCCGCTGCCGGGCGCCACGCCGCTGGTGCCGGGCTCCTGCACGCTGCCGTTCCCCGGCATCACCGCGGCCATCGTCGACGAGACCGGCAACGACGTGCCCAACGGGCAGGGCGGCATCCTGGTCGTCAAGAAGCCGTGGCCCTCGATGATCCGCACGATCTGGGGCGATCCGGAACGCTTCAAGAAGAGCTACTACCCGCCCGAGCTCAAGGGCTACTACCTCGCCGGCGACGGCGCCATCCGCGACGCGGACACCGGCTACTTCACCATCACCGGCCGCATCGACGACGTGCTGAACGTTTCGGGCCACCGCATGGGGACGATGGAGATCGAGTCCGCGCTGGTCAGCTGCACCGAGCTGGTGGCGGAGGCGGCGGTCGTGGGCCGGCCCGACGACACGACCGGCGAGGCGATCTGCGCCTTCGTCGTGCTCAAGCGCCCGCGTCCGAGCGGCGACGAGGCCAAGGCCATCGCCAAGCAGCTGCGCGACTGGGTCGCCAAGGAGATCGGTCCGATCGCCAAGCCCAAGGACATCCGCTTCGGCGACAACCTGCCCAAGACGCGCAGCGGCAAGATCATGCGCCGGCTGCTGCGCTCGGTCGCCAAGGGGGAGAGCGTCACGCAGGACACCTCGACGCTGGAGAATCCGGCGATCCTGGAGCAACTGGGCCAGGCCTACTGAGATCGCTCCGCAGCAGCTCGTGAAGCCCCGCCTCGGCGGGGTTTTTTCATGGGCTCGCGCAGACACCTGCATCCCGGCACCCGCATGAACGCCCGCCGCGCGGCCCGCGTGCGCGGGGCGGTGCGGCAGCGGGGCGCTGGTCTCCGGCAGCGCTTGGCCTTCATGTGGCAGCCAAGGCCGCAGCCACACTGGCTCGGGTCGTGGTGTCCGCGCGGTTCATGGACCAAGAATCGTCGCACCGCCCCATCGGGGCGGGCCGCGATCCGGCCCGCGATCAGGGCGGCGCTCGCGCGGCATCCCCCGGATGCCGATCTCACAGAAGGAGTCGCTTGTGGAGTCTTCGTTCCCGCAGAGGTCCCCGAAACCAATCCGGCGCTGTGCCGCCGCGCTGGCGCAGTTGCTGCTGCTGGCCATCGGCGGCCGGGAGATCCTGATCTCCGTCGGCCTGCGCGGCCGGGTGCGGCTGAACTTCCTGAGAAGACTTCCCGAGAAGAGGGCGGCTGACGGCAGGCGCTGAATGAGACAAGGCCCCGGAAGGGGCCTTGTTCATGGCGAGCCGGCCAGGCTCGGCGCGTCGACCTTCACTTCGTCGACATCACCCACTTGGCGAGCTGCTCGGCCTCCGCCGGGCTGACCTGCGCATTGGCCGGCATCGGGACCGGGCCCCAGACGCCGGAGCCGCCCTTGATGATCTTCTCGGACAGCTTCTTCACCGCGTCCTTGTCCTTGGCGTACTTGGCCGCGACGTCCTTGTAGGCGGGGCCGACCAGCTTCTTGTCGACGGCGTGGCAGGCCATGCAGTTCTTCTTCTGGGCCAGTTCCTGGCTGGCGAAGGCGCTGGGGGCGGACAGGGCGGCGATCAGGGCCGCGGAGACGAACAAGACGTTTTTCATGGCATCCTTTCAGATCCTGCCGGGAAGATGCGGAACACCCCGAGAGAACCCCGCGAGAAGCTCGCGACGTGGGGACCGCTTCCCGGGGGAGCGGCGAGTGGCTGGGGGCGTCCGGGCTCGGGCGATTGTAGTGTTGGGAGCCGTGCCGACCTGGCGCGTGTACGAGGAGAAATGCGATGTGGTTGATCGTGATCGGCGTCTTGTTGATCGCCTTGAAGCTGGCCGAGTTCGGGCCGATCGGTGCGCTGAGCTGGTGGTGGGTGCTGTCGCCCTTCGTGCTGGCGGTGCTGTGGTGGGAGTTCGCCGACAAGTCGGGCTACACCAAGCGCAAGGAGATGGACAAGCTCGATGAGCGCCGGGAGGCGCGCCGCCAGCGCTCGCTCGAGGCGCTCGGCCAGGCGGACAAGCAGCGCAAGCGGCGTTGATCCGGACTGCGGCCGACCGCCACGACCGGCAACGACAGCGGGGCCCTCGGGCCCCGCTGTCGCATTCATCGCGCCGACCGATGGACCGGCGCCGGATCGTTCACTCGAACTTGTCGAGCACCGCGCCCGAGCTGGCGCTCGAGGCGCTCTTGGCGAACTTGGCCAGCACGCCGCGCGTGTAGCGCGGTGCCGGTTTCGTCCATGCGGCCTTGCGGCGCGCCAGTTCGGCATCGTCCACATGCAGCTGCAGCAGCAGCTGGTGCGCGTCGATGGTGATCGAATCGCCTTCGTGGACCAGGGCGATCGTGCCGCCTTCATAGGCTTCCGGCGCGACGTGGCCGACCACCATGCCCCAGGTGCCGCCGGAGAAGCGCCCGTCGGTGATCAGGCCGACGCTCTCGCCCAGGCCCTGGCCGATCAGCGCGCCGGTGGGCGCCAGCATCTCCGGCATGCCGGGGCCGCCCTTGGGGCCGAGGTAGCGCAGCACCATCACGTCGCCGGCCTTGATCTGACCGGCCATGATCGCGGCGAGGGCCGACTGCTCGTCGTCGAACACGCGCGCCGGGCCGGTGATGACCGGATTCTTCAGGCCGGTGATCTTGGCGACGCAGCCCTCGGGCGACAGGTTGCCCTTGAGGATCGCCAGGTGGCCTTCGGCGTAGATCGGGTCCGAGACGGCGCGGATCACCTCCTGCTCCGGCGAGAGATCCGGCACGTCGGCCAGGTTCTCGGCGACGGTCTTGCCGGTGATGGTGATGCAGTCGCCGTGCAGCAGGCCGGCCTTGAGCAGCTGCTTCATGACCGCGGGGATGCCGCCGGCCTTGTGCAGGTCCACCGCCAGGAAGCGGCCGCTGGGCTTGAGGTCGCACAGCACCGGGATCTTCTTGCGCATGCGCTCGAAGTCGTCGATGGTCCAGTCCACCTCGGCGGCATGCGCGATGGCCAGGAAGTGCAGCACCGCGTTGGTCGAGCCGCCGGTGGCCATGATCACCGCCACCGCGTTCTCGATCGCCTTTTTCGTGACGATGTCGCGCGGCTTGAGGTTGGCCTTCACCGCCCGGACCAGGTAGTCGGCGGCGCGCTTGGTGTTCTCGACGACCTCGTCCTCGACGTTGGACATGCTCGACGAGTAGGGCAGCGACATGCCCAGCGCCTCGAAGGCCGAGCTCATCGTGTTGGCCGTGTACATGCCGCCGCAGGAGCCGCTGCCGGGAATGGCCCGCTTCTCGATCTGGCAGAAGTCTTCCTCGCTCATCTTGCCGGCGCTGAACTGGCCGACGGCCTCGAAGACGCTGACGATGTTGAGGTCCTGGCCCTTGTAGTGACCGGGCTTGATGGTGCCGCCGTAGATGTAGATCGCCGGCACGTTGGCGCGCAGCATGCCCATCATGCCGCCGGGCATGTTCTTGTCGCAGCCGCCGATGACCATCACGCCATCCAGCCACTGGCCGCCGACGCAGGTCTCGACGCAGTCGGAGATGACCTCGCGCGACACCAGCGAATACTTCATGCCCTCGGTGCCCATGGCCATGCCGTCGGAGATCGTCGGCGTGCCGAAGAGCTGGGCGTTGGCGCCGGCGGCCTTCAGGCCGACGACGGCGGCGTCGGCCAGCTTCTGCAGGCCGGAGTTGCAGGGCGTGATCGTCGAGTGGCCGTTGGCCACGCCGATCATCGGCTTGCCGAAGTCGCTCTCCTGGTAGCCCATGCCGTAATACATCGAGCGGTTGGGCGCGCGCGCGACGCCTTCGGTGATGTTCCGGGAGCGACGATTCGGGGCGTCGTCGGGCGTGGCGTTCTTGGCGTCGGTCATGGCGGACATCCTGGCGGGCAGTGCTTGGAGCGCGCCAGTATGCGCCGCCGGCCCATGCGGGTCCAATATATAGTGGACGCCGAATTGATTTGCCCGACATATCGATGATCGAACTCCGTCCGATCCGCCAGTTCCTCGTGCTCGCGGAGGAACTGCACTTCGGCCGCGCCGCCGAGCGGCTGCACATGACCCAGCCGCCGCTGAGCCTGGCGGTGCAGAAGCTGGAGGCGCAACTGGGCGTGCAGCTGCTCGAGCGCGGGCGGCGGGCCGTCGCGCTGACGGCGGCCGGTCAGGCGCTGGTCGAGGCGGGGACGCGGCTGGTGGAGCAGGCCGACCAGGTGCCGGTGCGGGTTCGGGCGGCCGCCAGCGGCGAGGCCGGACGGCTGAGCCTGGGTTTCGTGTCGACCGTCGGTTACGGCGACATGCCGCGCTGGCTGCGGCTGTTCCGCGAGGCGCTGCCCCAGGTGCAGCTCGCGCTGCGCGAGGCGACGCTGGATGTCCAGCTGCGGGGTTTCGAGTCCGGTGAACTCGATGCCGGCTTCGTGATCCACGCGCCGGGGGCGGAGCCGGCCGGCTTCGAGCGCCTGATCGTGTCGACGGAGCCGCTGGTCCTGGCCCATGCGCAGGACTGGGGGCTGGCCGGCCGGCGCAAGGCGGCCCCTGCGCTGGAGGAGGTCCTGCGCGAGCCGCTGGTGGTGTTCCCGCGCGAGATCGCGCCCTCGCTGTTCGATGCGCTGCTGGGCTTCTACCGCGCCCACGGCGCCACGCCGCAGATCGCCCAGGAGGCCATCCAGATGCAGACCATCGTCAACCTGGTGTCCGCCGGCATGGGCGTGGCCTGGGTGCCGCGATCGGTGTGCGCGCTGCAGCGGCCGGGCGTGCGCTACCGGCCGTGGCCCTCGGCCCGCGTGCCCGCCTGCGACACCAGCCTCATCTGGCGACCGGACGCCTCGCCGGTGGTGCGGCGCTTCGTCGACCATGTCCGGCGTCAGGTGAAAGTCAAGGCGTGACCCTGCCGACTGCCGCCCGCCAGGGGCAGGTTCGGCCTGCCGGGGCCGGCGGCGAAGGCGAAGCGGCCGTTCGGCGCGGGGCATGCACGTCCGGCCGAGTTCTGCGACCATGCGCCGATGAAAGGATCTCCCCCCGTGAAAGCTCCCCGCAAGAATGACGATGGCGACCGCCGCGGCCTGCTGCGCCGGGTGGTCGGTGCGATCTGCCTCATCACCGGCTTCTCGATGCTGATGAGCGTGGCCTTCGCGACGCCGGCCCAGGCGGCCGTCTTCAAGGACCATGAACTGCAGACGCTGCTCGACGCCGGGCGGGCGGACGACCTGGAGAAACTCGCCGCGCAGCGGGTGAAGGCCGATCCGGACGATCCGCAGGCGGTGGCCGCTCTGGCGCTCGCGCAACTGGACCTGGTCGACGGCAGCGTGCTGAAGCAGAACATCCAGCGGCTGGAGCAATGCGTGCAGCGCACCCCCAACGAGGGCGCCTGCCATTACGCGCTGGCGCTCGCGCTGGTGATGCAGGCGCGCGGCGGCAGCAAGTTCAAGGCGCTGGGCTCGCTGGGACGCGTCAGCGAGCTGGCGCAGCGCGCGATGGCCTTGATGCCGGACGCGCCCGAGCCGCGCAGCGCGCTGCAGCAGTACTACCTGGCGCTGCCCGGCTTCATCGGCGGCGGCGAGTCCAAGGCGCGCGCGCTGGAGCAGGACGTGAAGGACCCGGCGCAGCTGAACCTGATGCGAGCGCGGGTGGCGGCGTCGAAGAAGGACTGGCCGGCGATGGAGAAGGCGCTGCGCGCGGTGCGCACGCAGCGACCCGAGCTGCTGCTCGAGCTGCGCGTGCTGTGGAGCGACTACGGCCGCAACCTGATGTTCAGCGAGCAGAAGGACAGGGCGGTGCCCTGGTTCGAGGAGCTGCTCCGGAACCAGCCCAACCAGGCGATGGGCGCCTACGGCCTGGGCCGGGCCTATGACGCGCTGGGGCAGTACGACAAGGCGGTGGCCGCGTTCGAACGCGCCCGCGGCCTGCAGGGCGCCGAGCAACTGGGGCTGGATCGCCGGCTGGGGGCGACGCTGGCGGCCAAGGGCGACAAGGCGGCCGCGCGCACGGCCTTGCAGCGCTGCGTCGACAACCGCCGCGGCAGCAATGGCGACATCGAGGACTGCCGCAAGCAGCTCGCCGCGCTGGGCGGCTGAGCGGGCCGTCGCTGCCCGGCCCTTATGATTCGCGCCTTTGCGGCGCAGTAGAGCTCTCTCATGTTGGTGCATCCCCAGTTCGACGCGGTGGCCTTCCATCTCTGGAAGTGGCCCATCCACTGGTACGGCCTGATGTACCTGGCGGCGTTCGGCCTGTTCCTGTGGCTGGGCAACCGCGTGGTCGCCCGCCCCTGGAACGCCGCTCGCGGCTGGACCCGCCGCGACGTCGACGACCTGCTGTTCTACGGCGTGCTGGGCGTGGTGCTGGGCGGCCGGCTGGGTTACGTGTTCTTCTACAAGCCCGCCTACTACCTGAGCCATCCGGGCGAGATCCTGGCGGTGTGGCAGGGCGGCATGTCCTTCCACGGCGGACTGCTGGGCGTGCTGATCGCGCTGGCGCTCTTCGCGTGGCGGCGCGGGTTCCATTTCCTCGAGGTCGGGGACGTCGTCGCGCCCTGCGTGCCGACGGGGCTGGCCGCGGGCCGGCTGGGCAACTTCATCAACGGCGAGCTGTGGGGCCGCGCGGCCGATCCCGGCCTGCCCTGGGCAATGGTCTTCCCGCAGGCCAACGACGGCGGCATTCCACGCCACCCGTCGCAGATCTACCAGTTCCTGGGCGAAGGCGTGCTGCTGTTCATCGTGCTGTGGCTGTTCGCGCGCAAGCCGCGGCCGATGGCGGCGGTGTCCGGCCTGTTCCTGCTCGGTTATGGCATCGCGCGCTTCACGGCCGAGTACTTCCGCGAACCGGATGCCTTCCTGGGCCTGCGCGCCTTCGGCTGGAGCCAGGGCCAGTGGCTGAGCGTGCCGATGATCGTCGGCGGCGCGCTGATGATGGTCTGGGCCTATCGCCGGCAGGCGCGGCGGGGCGCGGCCCCGGCGCACTGAGCGCCGCGCGGACCCAGTGCCGCCGGCGATCCGCACACGAGACTTCGAGACATGCGTCAGATCTTCTTCGATACCGAAACCACCGGCCTGAATCCCGAATCGGGCGACCGCGTCGTCGACATTGGCCTGGTGGAGATGGTGAACCGTCAGCTGACGGGACGCCATCTGCACTTCTACCTGAACCCCGAGCGAGACATGCCCGAGGAGGCGTTCCGCGTCCACGGGCTGAGCAGCGAGTTCCTCGCCGACAAGCCCAAGTTCGCGCAGATCGTCGATGAATTCCTCGCGTTCATCGAGGGCGCGGAGCTGGTCGCCCACAACGCGGCCTTCGACGTGGGCTTCATCAACGCCGAGCTCAAGCGCTGCGGCCGGGCGCCGCTGCACGAGTGCGTCGACAACGTGCTGGACACGCTGCTGATGGCGCGGGACATGTTCCCGGGCAAGGCCAACTCGCTGGATGCCTTGTGCCGGCGGCTGGAGGTCGACAACAGCAACCGCGGCCTGCACGGCGCGGTGAAGGACGCGGAGCTGCTGGCGGAGGTCTACATCCGGCTGACGCGCGGCCAGGATTCGCTGGTCATCGACGACAGCGCCTCGTCGTCGCCGGGCCAGGGCGGCGAGCTGGTGGTCGCGGCGATCGACTTCAGCGCGTTCGATCTGCCCGTCATCGCGCCGACGCCGGAAGAACTGGCGTTGCACGACAAGGTGCTGATCGACCTGGACAAGGCCAGCGGCGGCAAGCGCATCTGGCAGGTGCCGGCGACGGCCTGACCGCGACTGCGGCTCGTGCCGCCCGGCAGAATTTCCTGGCGAGTTCTTGAATCGGGTCAAAAACTCATGGCATAATCTTCGACTTTCCCGGACATCCCCGGCAGCGGCGCAAGCAGCGGTCGAGGACGGCAAGACCGGGCGGTTAGCTCAGCGGTAGAGCACTGCCTTCACACGGCAGGGGTCGCAGGTTCGAACCCTGCACCGCCCACCACGTCTTGATGTCCAGCGAAATCCGGCACCCAGCCGGCAACCCGGTCCGAATACCGGGCGGTTAGCTCAGCGGTAGAGCACTGCCTTCACACGGCAGGGGTCGCAGGTTCGAACCCTGCACCGCCCACCAGAACAACCCCGTCAGCGTCAGCTGGCGGGGTTTTTTCTTGGCCGACGATCGACGTCATCGGGCGTCATCGCGTGCGCTGGCGCTCCACCCCGCGCCACCGGACGCCATTGAGCGTCACCGCATCAAGTAGCGCATCACGCCGAAGATCAGCGAGCCCAGCGCCGTCACCGTGGTCAGCTGGCCCGCGACCATCCACCGGATCAACTCGGTCCTGGTGCTGGCCAGCTCGTGCTTGACCTCGCCTCGCAGCTGCGACATGTCGCCCCCCACCGCGGCGATCTCCTGCCGCATCTCCGCGCGCACGGCGGTGATCTCCTGCTTCAATTCGGCGCGCACGATGCTGATCTCCTGCTTCATTTCGGCGCGCAGAACGGCCACCTCGCCGCGAACCGCGGCGATGTCCTGCTTCATCTCCCCGCGCCAGACGGAGAACTGCGACTTCAGTTCGGCCATGTCGACCTTCACCGCCTGCAGGTCGGTGAGCTTGGCGTATGGGGTCTGCTGATCGGTCATGCGTTTCTCCAGAGCGCCGGCGATGGCTTCGGCGGCGTGGGTGGCGGCGTGGTCGGTGGCACCGACCTGGCGGAAAGCTTTATGCAAGGCGAGCTTCATCGAGCGGCTCCTGGGCGTCGTGGACTGCGGGTTCATCGCTGAACAAGGCCGCGATGATCCTGCGTCCGCGAGGGCGTGTCTCTTGCACATTCCAGTGATTCTTGGGGGAGAGAGCCCGGACAATCGCGCGATGCCTGCGCTGCTGCCCCCCTCGCTCGTTGCCGTCCTGCCGCGCTGCCTGCAACTCGCGCGGCAGCCGCTGCCTGCCGGACTGTTGCCGCTGCGGATGAACGGCCTGACCCTGGGTCATGTGCATCCGATGAGACGAGCGCTGCTGGGCGAGGTCTGGCCCGAACTGCGCGTCCGCGACGACGGGCTCGACTGGGACGCTGGTGCCCTCGACGTCGAGGCTCGCTCCGCGCGCATCGAGGCCGTCGCGCTCGCGCTGCGGGCCCGCGGCGCGATCACCGGCTGGCGCGGCGAGCGCTACGCCTGCGAGCATCCGGTCGACGATCCCTGCACCGCGCGCGGCGAGCCGCTGTTCCGCCTGGAGCGCGCCGCCTTCCGCTTCTTCGGCCTGATGAGCCGCGCGGTGCATGTCAACGGCTTCCTGCCCGGCGCGCGACTCGTGTGCGGGCGCCGCGCGATGACGAAGGCGACGGACCCCGGCCGGCTCGACAACCTCGCGGCCGGCGGCCTCACCGCCGACGAGGATCTGGTCGCCTGTGCCCGTCGCGAGCTGATGGAGGAGGCCGGCGTGCCGGCGGCGCTTGGCGCCGGGGTACAGCCGCGTGGCGCGCTGCGCAGCACCCGCATGGAAGCCGAAGGCCTGCATGACGAGGTGCTGCACGTGTTCAGCCTTGCGCTGCCGGCCGGCTTCACGCCGCGCAACCGCGATGGCGAAGTCAGCGAGTTCCTGACCCTGGACCTGGAGACGCTCGCCCAGCGCCTGGCCGGCGGCGAGTTCAGCCATGACGCCGCCGCCGTGTGCGCCTTCGGCCTGCAGCACGCGCAGGCGCTGGCCGACCTGCGCGCCTGATCGCTGATCGTTGATCGCCCGCGCGCTGCGGATTCCCCGTACCGGCCGGCGAGGACCGCTCGGCACAATCGCCGCCATGGATCAAGTCGATGCGGTGGTGATCGGGGCCGGCGTGGTCGGCCTCGCGGTGGGGCGGGCGCTGGCGATGCGCGGCCTGGAGACGCTGGTGCTCGAGCGCGAGCTCGCCATCGGCACCGGCGTCAGCTCGCGCAGCAGCGAGGTCATCCACGCGGGCCTCTACTACCCCGCCGGCTCGCTGAAGGCCAGGCTGTGCGTGCGCGGCAAGCAGCTGCTGTATGCGCACTGCGCCTCGCACGGCGTCGCGCATCGGCGCTGCGGCAAGCTGGTGGTCGCGACCGCGCCGGAGCAGTTGCCCGGACTGCGCGCGCTGCGGGCCAAGGCCGCGGTCAACGGCGTCGACGACCTGCGATGGCTGACGCGCGAGGAGGCCCAGGCGCTCGAGCCGCAGCTGCGCTGCGAGGCCGCGTTGCTGTCGCCCTCGACCGGCATCGTCGACAGCCACGGGCTGATGCTGTCGCTGCAGGGGGACCTGGAACGGCACGGCGGCGCCGTCGCGTTCGGCGCCGCGGTGACCGCGGTGGATCGCGGCGGGCCGGGACATGTCGTGCGCACGAGCGAGCTGTCGCTGGGCGCGCGCCTCGTCGTCAACGCGGCGGGCCTGCACGCGCCGCTGCTCGCCCGGACCATCGAGGGCCTTCCGCCGCCGCCCGTCGCCCGCTTCAGCAAGGGTTGCTACTTCGCGCTGCAGGGCCGCGCGCCGTTCTCGCGGCTGGTCTATCCGTTGCCGCAGGACGCCTGGCTCGGGGTGCACCTGACGCTGGACCTGGGCGGCCAGGCGCGCTTCGGTCCGGATGCGCAGTGGCTCGATGTCGATCGCCCCGAGGACATCGACTACGCCGTCGATCCGGCCCGCGCCGAGGCCTTCTACGACGACGTGCGGCGCTACTGGCCGGCGCTGCCCGACGGAGCGCTGCAGCCGGCCTACAGCGGCGTGCGACCCAAGATCCATGCGCCGCACGAATCCGCGCCGGACTTCCGCATCGACGGCCCTGCGCAGCACGGCGTGCCTGGCCTGGTGAACCTGATGGGCATCGAGTCGCCGGGACTCACCAGCGCGCTCGCGATCGCGGAGGAGGTCCTCGCGCGGCTGGACTGAACGCCGCGGCGCGCCGCGCTCAATCAATCGGGCGGCACGCGCAGCGCCCGCTCGCGTTCCTTGGCGATGCGCGCGGCGAAGTCGGCGGCGCTGCCGCCGGTGGGCAGGTTGCTGACCTCCAGCATCCGCGCGCGCAGCTCGGGCTGGCGCAGGGCGTCGTTGACCAGCGCGTTGAGGCGGCGTAGCCGCTCCTCGGGCACGCCGCGCGGCGCGAACAGGCCGAAGGTCGAGACCAGGTTGGCGTCCGGGAAGCCGAGTTCCGCCAGCGTCGGCACCTCGGGCAGCACCGGCAGCCGCACCGGCGAGCCGATGGCCAGCGCCTTCAACCGGCCCTGGCGCACCAGCTGCAGTTGCTGCGCGGCGACGTTGGAGGACAGCAGCTCGAACTGGCCGCCGATCGCATCGGTCAGCTGCTGGCCGCCGCCTTTGTAGGGCACGTGGATGATGTCGACGCCGGCCGCGGCGCGCACCTGCGCGAGCACCATGTGGCCCACCGTCGCGTGACCCGAGGTGGCCCAGCGCAGTCGCCCCGGCGCGGCCCGCGCGGCGGCGAGCATCGCGGGGAAATCCCGGGGCTTGAACGACGGATGCGCGAGCACCAGCACCGGCGTGTCCATGAGGCTGACGACCGGCACGACGTCCCGCGGCGGGGCGTCGCCGCGGCCGGTGGCGGCGGAGGCCGGGTCCGGCGGCCCGAAGACCAGTGGCGAGATCGCGCAGTAGGCCAGCGTGTGGCCGTCGGGCGCGGCGCGGGCCAGTGACTCCAGCGCAGTCAGGCCGCCGGCGCCGGCGCGGTTCTCGACGATCACCGGCACCTTCAGGCGTGCGCCCATGAACTGGGCGAGCGCGCGCGCGGTCTCGTCGCTGATGCCGCCGGGTGGGTAAGCCACGATCAGGTGCAGGGCGCGCGACGGCCACGGCTCGGCGGCGGTCGAGGTTTGCGCCTGCGCGCCCGCGGTGAATGCAGGCAGGCCGGCCACACCCGCGAGCGCCGCGCCGTGCCCGATCACCCACGCGCGCCTACGCATCGCGGTGCTCCATCGCGATGCGCCGCGCCAGCGCGAGGAAGGTCGCCATCGGGCCGTCCTGGTCGTGGGTCCGGTAGGCCAGCGTCAGCGGGGCCTCGAGCCGCGCCTGCTTCTCCATCGGCCGGTACACGATGGAATGCGCATGCACGCCCCGCATCGAGGCCGGCACCACCGTGATCCCAGCGCCGGCGGCGACCAGGTTGAGGTTCATCATCATCCGGTCGACCTCGACGAAGCTGCGCGGCCGCACGCCGTCGCGCTCGCACAGCGCCAGCAGGTTGGCGTAGAGGCCGGGCGCGCCGGGGCGCCGCACCAGGATCAGGTCCTCGTCCTCCAGCTCGGCCAGCGGCACCGGCGTCGTGGCCGCGCGCGGCACCGCCGCGAGCCGGTGGTCCAGCGGCACCGCCAGCAACGCGGGCTCGGTCAGCAGCGTCTCGAAGCTGACGCCCTCCGGCCGCGCCACCGGCACGCGCAGGAAGCCGCCATGCAGCCGCGTCTTCACGATCGCGTCGATCAGGCCGGCGGCATTGTTCTCGGTCATCGACAGCGCGATGCCGGGATGCTCGCCCCGGCAGGCGCGCAGCACCGCCGGCGTGTAGGCATGCGCCGCCGCCGAGCTGGTGAAACCGATCGCCAGCAGCCCGTGCTGGCCGCTGGCCAGGCGCTCCATGCGGTCGCGCATGTCGTGGTAGTCGCGCAGCAGGCGCCGGGCCTCGTCGAGGAACTGCCGGCCGCCATCGGTCAGGCTCACGCCCTTGGGATGGCGATGGAGCAGGGCGATGCCCAGTTCCTGCTCCAGCGTCTTGATCTGCTGGCTCAGCGGCGGCTGCTGCATCCCGAGCAGCGCCGCGGCGCGCGTCATGTGGCCGGTCTCGGCGACCGTCACGAAATAGCGCAGGTGTCGGAGGTCCATGGCTGCGTGTCTCCGGGGCTGCGGGCGCTACGTAGGCCTCATATTCAAAACGTCTCGGATCTCGCGAATCAGTGTATTTGACGCTATGGAGCACCGTCACTAAGGTCCGCCCCGGATACCGACGCAGCGACAGCGAGACAGCGATCCAAGCACCGTCCGAGGACGGTCCGGCGGTCAGTACGACGAACGGTCCCGACGAGGACACGACAACAACGACACGAGACGGAGACAACGTTGAAGGCAACGACCACGCATTCGAGGGGCGCGCGCGCCCGGTCCCTCGCCACCACCGCCACCACCCCCATCGCCCAGGCCGCGGCGATCGGCCTGGGCCTGCTGGCCGCCGCTGGCGCGCAGGCGCAGGCCGCCTCCAGCGTGCAGCTGTTCGGCCTGATGGACCTCGGCGTGCAGGCGCTGAAGGCCAGCGGGACCGACACGCGCCATCTGGTCAACAGCGACGGCAACACCTCCAGCCGCTTCGGCGTGCGCGGCACCGAGGACCTGGGCGGCGGGCTCAAGGTGGGCTTCTGGCTGGAGTCGGCGGTGTCCGTCGACGACGGCACCAGCGGCGCCACCAGCACCAACAACAAGGATTCGGTCAGCGGCGGCCTGACCTGGGGGCGGCGCGCCACGGTGCAGGTGTCGGGCCCGTGGGGCGAGCTGCGGCTGGGCCGCGACTACGTGCCGTCGTTCGGCAACCTGACCACCTCCATGCATCCGTTCGGCACGAACGGCGTGGGCAGCTCGGGGATCCTGTTCTACCCGGTCCCCGCCAACGGCACGACGGCTCGCACCAATGTGCGCGCCTCCAATTCGATCGGCTACTTCACGCCCTCGGGCATCAACGGCTTCTACGGCCACGCGATGCTGGCGCTGGGCGAGCAGGGCGCCGGGCCCACGCGCAAGGATGGCCAGTTGACCGGCATCCGCATCGGCTGGCGCAACGAGACCTTCAACACCTCGGCGGCGATCTCCAAGACCCGCTACGCCACCGGCGACTACACGCAGAGCAACGTCGGCCTGTCCTACCAGTGGGGGCCGGCCAGGCTGATGGCGCTGTGGGGCCGCAACGAGGTCGGCATCACCCGCACCACGGCGACGATGCTGGGCACGCAGTGGCAGCTGTGGCCGCAGGGCGAGCTCCGTTTCGCCTACACCTGGCTCAAGGCGAGGAACGTCGCGAGCGACGCCACGCACATCGCCATCGGCTACGTGCACGACCTGTCCAAGCGCACCGCGCTGTACACCAACCTGGCGAAGGTCGACAACAAGGGCCGCGGCACGCGCTTCAACGTCGGCCTGGCGACGACCCAGCCCGGCGGCGACAGCGGCGGCTTCGAGGCCGGCGTCCGCCACAACTTCTGACACGCGCTTCAATCCCCAGCAACGAAGGAGCACGACCATGCCGTCCACCATGACGAAGTTTTCCTGGCGCCTGGCCGGCGCGGTCGCGCTCGCGGCCGCCGGCATCGCGACGCCCGACATGTATGCGCCGACCGCGACGAGCGACGGCTTGCTGCCGGAGCCCGGCTCCTTCGCGTTGGCCGCGCTGGGCGTGGCGCTGGTGGGGATGTTGCGGTGGCGCCGGCGCTGGTCGAGCGCGCCGATGATGACGGCGGTCGTGCTCGGCCTGGCGGCCGCGGCGCCGGTGGCCGTCGCGAAGGACGTCAGGGAGGCGCAGGACGCACAGGCCGTGGCCTTCGACATGGCGGCCGAGTCCGCGCCGGCGCCGGCGAGCTGTCCGTCGGGCGTGGGCGAGGGCGCGCGTTGCCTGGCGGGCCAGGACAGCGCGGGCGCGTTCTACATGATCGTGATGCCCAAGGCCTGGAACGGCGACCTGGTGGTGCACGCGCACGGTGGGCCCTTCCTCGGCGCGCCGACGGCCAGGCGCGTGGTCGAGGACATCGAGCGCTGGTCGATCATGCCGAGGCTGGGCTACGCGCTCGCGGCGTCGAGCTACCGGCAGGGCGGCGTCGCGGTGACGGCCGCGGCGCAGGACAACGAACGGCTGCGACGCCTGTTCATCAACAAGGTGGCCAAGCCGAAACACGTCTACCTGCATGGCCAGTCCTGGGGCGCCAGCGTCGCGGCCAAGGGCGCAGAGCGCTTCGTCGACGGCAAGCCCTACGACGCGGTGCTGCTGAGCTCGGGCGTGCTGGGTGGCGGCACCCGCAGCTACGATTTCCGGCTCGACCTGCGTGTCGTCTACCAATACCTCTGCCGCAACCATCCGCTGCCGAGCGAGCCGCAGTACCCGCTGAACATCGGGCTGCCGCTCGCCTCGACGATGAAGCAGGCCGACCTCGCCAGTCGCGTGAACGACTGCCTGGGCCTGAACAAGCCCGCGGCGGAGCGCTCGCCCGAGCAGGCCGCGAAGATCAAGACCCTCGTGGACGTGGTCCACATCCCGGAGCGCAGCATCCTGTCGCACCTGAACTGGGCCACCTGGCACTTCCAGGACATCACGTTCAAGCGCACCGGCGGTGCCAGTCCCTTCGGCAACGTGGGCGCGGTGTACGCCGGATCGAGCGACGACGCGGCGCTCAACGCGGGCGTGCAGCGCTACGCGGCGGATCCGAAGGCCGTGGCGATGCTGGCGGCGGACGCGGACCTCGACGGGAAGATCCCGGTGCCGGTGCTGACGGTGCATGCGATCCACGACCCGACCGCGATGGTCGAGCTGCAAGAGAGTTTCGGCCGCACGATGGCGGCGGCGGGGCGCGGCGATGCGCTGGTGCAGACCTTCACCGGCGACAAGGACCACAGCTACCTGAGCGACGCGACCTATGCGGCGCTGATGGCGGCGCTGTCGAGCTGGGCGACGCAAGGCCGAAAGCCGACGCCCGCATCGATCGCCGCCGGTTGCGAGAAGGCGCGCGTGGCGCTCGGATCGACCTGCCGCTTCGAGCCGGACTACCAGGTCCGGCCGCTGGAGACGCGGGTGGTGGGGCGCGACCGGCCCTGATACCCGGACGGCAGCGACGACACCGGCCACAGTCCGGTGTCCCCACTTTGGGAGAAGCCGGATCCGGCATTCGGGCGAAGAATCGGCGGGTTCATTCGACAGGAGCCGCCATGTTCACCGACCTGATCCGCACCGGCCGCGAGGACGCGCCGCAGGGCAATCGCCGCGACTTCATGGAGGCCGCCGCCGCGCTGGGCCTGAGCGTGATGGCCGGGCCGGTGCTCGCGCAATCCGCCGCGGGCGGAGCGCCGGAGCTGATCCTGCGCAACGGTCGCATCACGACGATGGACCCGGCGCGGCCCGAGGCGAGCGCGATCGCGCTGCGCGACGGCGTGGTGATGGCGGTGGGCGGCGACGCGGAGATCGCCAAGCTCGCCGGCCCCAGGACCCGGGTGGTCGACGTGGAGAAGCGCCGCGTGATCCCGGGGCTGACCGACTCGCACATGCACATCATCCGCGGCGGCCTCAACTTCAACATGGAGCTGCGCTGGGACGGCGTGCGCTCGCTGGGCGCGGCGCTGCAGATGCTCAAGGACCAGGCGGCGCGCACGCCCGCGCCGCAGTGGGTGCGGGTGGTCGGCGGCTGGAACGAATTCCAGTTCGACGAGAAGCGCATGCCGACGTTGGCGGAGCTCAATGCCGCGGCGCCGGACACGCCGGTGTTCGTGCTCAACCTCTACAACATGGCCCTCCTGAACCGCGCGGCGCTGCGCGCGGTCGGCTACACCAAGGACACGCCGCAGCCCGCGGGCGCGATCATCGAGCGCGACGCGCGCGGCGAGCCCACCGGGCTGCTGCTGGCCGAGCCCAACGCCTTCATCCTCTACAACACGCTGAACCTCGGGCCCAAGCTCGATCCGGAGCAGCAGCTCAACTCGACGCTGCACTTCATGCGCGAGGAGAACCGGCTGGGCGTGACCTCGGTGGGCGACGCCGGCGGCGGCTTCCAGAACTATCCCGATGACTACGGGATCATCGACCGGCTCGCCAAGGAGGGCCGGCTGACGGTGCGCATCGCCTACAACCTGTTCCCGCAGAAGGCGAAGCAGGAGCTGGCCGACTTCCAGCGCTGGGCGAAGACTGGCCGGCCCGGCGACGGCAGCGACTTCTACAAGCTCAACGGCGCGGGCGAGATGCTCGCCTTCAGCGCGGCGGACTTCGAGGACTTCCTCGTGCCGCGGCCCGAGATGCCGGCGGCGATGGAAAGCGACCTCGAGGGCGTGGTGCGTTTCCTGGCGGGCAACGGCTGGCCCTGGCGCATGCATGCGACCTACGACGAGACGGTGTCGCGCGCGCTGGATGTCTTCGAGAAGGTCCATCGCGATCATCCGATCGACCAGCTCGGCTGGTTCTTCGACCACTGCGAGACAGTGACGCCGCGCAACCTGGAGCGGATCCGCAAGCTGGGCGGCGGCATCGCGGTGCAGAACCGGATGTCGATGCAGGGCGAATACTTCATCCGCCGCTACGGGCTGAAGGCGACGGCGGAGACGCCGCCGGTCAAGCGCATGCTGGAGATGGGCCTGCCGGTGTCGCTGGGCACCGATGCGACGCGGGTGAACAGCTACAACCCGTGGCAGGCGCTGTACTGGCTGGTGTCGGGCCGCACCATCGGCGGCACGGTGCTCTATCCGGAGGAACGGCGGCTGGAACGCATCGCCGCGCTGCGGCTGATGACGGCGGACGGGGCGTGGTTCTCGCGCGAGACGGGGAAGAAGGGCGTGCTGAAGGCGGGCGCCTTCGGCGACCTGGCGGTGCTGGACCGCGATTTCCTCACCGTGCCGGAGGACCAGATCCAGGACATCACCTCGGTGCTGACGGTGGTGGCGGGCAAGCCGGTGCATGGCAGCGGCGCCTACGCGTCGCTCGCGCCGCCCTTGCCGCCGGCGATGCCGGACTGGTCGCCGGTGCGTCGCTACGGCGGCTACCAGGCGCGCAAGTCGTCGACCTCGGCGATGAGCGATGCCGAGCGCCGCTACCAGTACGCCGCGATGTGCGGCTGCGCCAGCCAGTGCGGCGTCCATGGGCACGACCACACGGCGGTCGCGAGCGCAGCGAGCGATGCGTCGGCGGCGCAGGCGTTCTGGGGTGCGCTGGGCTGCAGCTGCTACGTGTGAGGGAGCGGCAAGGGCAGCAAGGGCAGCAAGGGCGGTGAGGGTGCGCTGAAGCGACGCCGAGGCGCCGCTCAGGGCGGCAACCCGAACAACCTGGCCGCGTTGCCCCAGGCGATGCGCCGGGCGATGTCGGTGGGCAGCTCGCCGAGCCAGGCGCGGTAGCCCTGCATGGTGGCGTCGTAGTGCTGCCAGCGCTGGTTGACCCAGGTGTCGGAGCCGACCAGGAAGCGATCGGGATGGCGCTCGATCAGCGTGCGCCAGTCGGGGCAGAGCTTGCCGTCGTCGCAGGTGAGGCCGGGGCGGTAGGACAGCTCGCCCATCAGCCGCGGGTACTTCGCGAGCAGGGCCTGGACGCGCTCGATCGGGGTGCCGTTGATGCCGGTGTGGGCCCAGATCAGGCGGAGCTCGCGTCCCTGGCTCGGCGTGGCGGCCATCAGCAGGTCGATTGCCTCGTCGTCCACATGGGCGAGCACCACGAGCGACTTCTCTTCGGCCAGCGCCATCAACTGGCGCGCGACGGGACCGCGCGCGTTGGCGCTGTCGTAAAGGTGGAACTCGCCGAGGCCGCGATACGGCCCGGCCGCGGTGCCGCGCGCGAGTTCCTCCTGGACCATGCGGTAGATGCTGGGATCGCGGAACCAGTTGTCGTAGTCAGCGCGCGTGCGATAGAGCCGGATGAAGGGCACGACGGTCACGCCGGCGGCGCGGGTCTCCGGCAACCCGGCGAGGGCGCGCGTGCCGTCGTTCGGACGCGAGTTGGAGAGGATGGCCTTCACGCCGTTGCGCTGCATCCGCGCGAGCACGTCGGCCGGCGGATGCGGACCATCGCGGCCGTTCCAGGCTTCCTCGTTGTAGTGGAGGTGCGCGTCGAAGAGCGGGCCGGTGTAGTCGGCCGCGAGGGCGCCGCCGGACCACGCCGGCGACAGCGCCAGCACGACGAGCAAGGACAGCAGGGCAGGCGGCACACGGCGCATGGGCAGGCTCCAGGGCGATGAGGTCGCGGTGGATTCTGCGCCTGAGGGGCGCCTATCGACGATCGGGGAAGGTCCCGGGCAGCGGCGTCAGTGAAGAGGCGCCGGGTCCGATGGGCGCGAGCGGGAGGCAGCGATCCGGCGATGGATCGCAGAAGCTGACATCGATGAGGTCGGTGGGTGGGCGCCGTGGGCGGAGGATCAACTGCGGCACGCGCGGCCAGCGTGCCAGGAGCACGCGCTCGATGACGGCGCGAGGCAGGGTGGGCAGCCGGACGGATAGCCACTCGACGTCCTTGAAGCGGGTCATCTCCAGGCCTTCCCAGTCGATGAACGCGGGCGGATCCTGAAGGATCAGCGTCGCCTGCGGGTGAAGGCCGGTCGACCGCGCCGTGAGCGCGAGGTGGGCGCAGGCCGCCTCGCAGAGGCCATGCACCTCCACGCGCCTGAACACGAATGCCGCATGCAGGGCGAGCCGGGTCCTGATGGGCCGGCCGCCGCGCAGGTCCTTCAGATGGATCGCGTCGACACCGGGGCGGCGCAAGGCGTTGTCGATCCGCTCGACGGCCGCGTCGTCAAGCACGCCGTCACGTATCCAGAGGTCGGAGCCATCCCGGTCAATGCTGATCGCCAGCGCATCCGACGCGGCACCGATCGCCGCGGCGAATCCCAGCCGCCTTATGAGGTTCATCCACATGGGCGCGTCGGTCACGCTCGCGGCCGCATCGGTTCGAAGACGTCCCGCAGCGCCCGTTCGGGCGCGCGCCGGATGCAATTCTGACCACCCGGCATGCCGCCAGGGCCGCTCGGCGCGGGAGCCCCCCTTGCCCGCCCAGGGCCACACCCGTCCCTGCCGCTTGCCGGAGAGCCTCATGCACCATTTCTCGCCTCGCAGCCTTCGCACCACCGATCTCATCCGCGAATCGCTGATCGCCGGACTCGCTTCCGGCTTGCTCTCCGCCGCGGCCGTGGCCTGGGGCAGCCGCGCCGGCGGCCATCGCGCGGTGGCAGGCCTCAACGCGCCCAGCCATTGGCTCTGGGGCGACGAGGCGCTCGAGTCCGACGCCTGCAACCTGCGCCATACCGGCGTCGGCGTCGCGACGCACGTCGCCTCGGCCCTGTTCTGGGGCGGGATCTACGCGCTGATGCGCGGCTGGCATCGGCGGCCGACGCCGCTCAATGCGGCGACCGACGCGGTCATCCTGACCGGCGCCGCGGTGGTCACCGACTACCTGCTCGTGCCCCGGCGCCTGACGCCGGGCTTCGAGGCCCGGCTCACGCCGCGCCGGCTGGGCATCGTCTACCTGGCGCTTGCCGGTGGACTGGTGCTCGGCGCAGTGTGCAGCGAGCGGGACTGAACCCGCGCGCTGGCGATGATCGGGCGCGGCGTGCCGCGCCCGACCGCGGTCACTCGATCGACAGCAACGTCACCGACCGCGCCGGCAGGCTGAGCGACGCGCCCAGCGTTGCCTTCTGCCCGGTCATGACGTCGGTGGCGGTCTCGCCGCCGCGCAGCATCTCGGTGAAGCGCGTCAGGTCCAGCTCCCGCGCCTCGCGCGCCTTGTTCAGCACCAGCATCAGCCGCTTGCCGCCCAGGCCCTTCGCCGCGTCGTAGCGGAACAGCACATAGGCCTCGTTCAGCGGCGCGTACTGCATCAGCGCGCCCTCGTGGACCAGCCGCTCCGACTTGCGCCAGTTCAGCAGCCGCTTCAGCCAGGCCTGCGCGCCGGCCTGGCGCTCGCTCAGGCCCGCGCCGGTGAAGGCGTTGACCGCGTCGCCGGCCCAGCCGCCGGGGAAATCCGCCCGGGCCGCGCCGTCGTCGCGGTGGCGCGGGCTGGTCATCAGGATCTCGGTGCCGTAATAGAACTGCGGAATGCGGCGCACCACGCTCAGGAAGGCCCAGGCCATCTTCGTCAGGTCCAGGTCCTCGTGCAGCATGCTGTACAGGCGCGGCGTGTCGTGGTTGCCCTCGAAGAGCACCAGGTTGGCCGGGTCCGGATAGACGAAGTCGTGCGCCAGGCCCTCGTACAGCCGCGTGAAGCCGCCATCGTGCGAGTCGGCCTGGTTCAGGCCGGCCAGGATGGCCTCCTGCATCGGGAAGTCCATCAGGCTCGGCAGCGACGACACGTAGCCATCGTGGTTGCGCTTGCCCGCCTGCCAGTACGACACCACCGCGGGATGCGGGCTCCATTCCTCGCCGACGATGTTGAGCTTCGGATACTCGTCCTTCAGGCGGCGCGACCAGGCGGCCAGGAAGTCCTTGTCCGAATAGCTGTAGGTGTCGGTGCGCACGCCCGCCAGCCCCGCGCTCTCGATCCACCACAGGCTCATCTGCGTGAGGTAGGTCGCCACCAGCGGCTGGCGCTGGTTGAGGTCGGGCATGTCCGGCGTGAACCAGCCGTCGCTGAAGCGCTTGCGGTCGCTCGGCGCCGCGTAGGGATCCTGCAGCGACATGCGCGCGTGATGCGTCTCGGTGTAGCGGGGCCAGACGTTGACCCAGTCCGCCGTCGGCAGGTCGGCCATCCACCAGTGGTGCACGCCGATGTGGTTCAGCACGATGTCCTGGATCAGCCCCAGGCCGTGGCGCTTCGCCTCCGTCGCCAGGCGCATGAAGTCGGCATTGGTGCCGAAACGCGGATCCACCTTGTAGAAGTCGGTCGCCGCATAACCGTGGTAGCTCCACTTCGGGCTGTTGTTCTCGGACAGCGGCGTCGGCCACAGCATCGTGAAGCCCATGCCCGCGATGTAGTCGAGGTGCGCGGTCAGCCCGGCGAGGTCCCCGCCGTGGCGGCCGCCCGGATCGTCGCGCCGCAGGCCTTCGGCCATGCCGGGCACTTCGTCGTTGCGCGGGTCGCCGTTGGCGAAGCGGTCCGGCACCACCAGGTAGATCGCGTCCTTCGGCCCGAAGCTCTCGCGCTGCGCCGAACCTGGCGCGCGGGCGCGCAGCGGGTAGCGGTGCTCCAGGACCGTCCGGCCCTCCTGCTGGAGCTGCAGCGTCAGCGTGCCCGGCTGCGCGGTGGGCGCGATGCGCAGGTCGACGAACAGGTAGTTGGGGCTGTCGCCCCGCCGCGTGCCGACCAGCGTCACGCCGGGCGCCGGCGCGAGCGCGACCTGCAGCGCGCCGATGCCGGCGCCGTGCAGCATCACCTGCAGCTCGGGGGACTTCATGCCGACCCACCAGTCCGGCGGCTCGACGTGATCGAGCGTGACGGTGGCGGGCGTGGAGACGGGAGCGGCCGTCGCGGCGGCGGCGGGAGTGTGCGTCATGGCAAGCAGGCTCAAGGCGAGGGGGAGGAGGGGGGCGAGGAAGGAGGCAAGGGACGTGGCGAGAGGTGCGGCGGGACGGGTCGGAACGATCATCGTGCCCGTCCTTCAGCGCAGGCGGAAGACCTGCACCGACAGCGGTGCCGCGGTCAGCGTCAGGCGGCCGGTGGCGTCGACGCGGGGCGCCGGCATCGGCGGCCGCGCCGGCGTGGAGGCGGTCGGATGGAGCCGGCGCAGCGGGCGTTTCGCGCTCAGGCCGGCGAGCGCGACCTGGGCCGCCTCCTGGCCGTAGTTGATGACCACGAGCACGCGCTCGCCCCGGTACGCGCGCTGGAAGCTCAGCACGCGGCCCTGCGCCAGCGGCGCTTCGTAGCTGCCGCGCGCCAGCGCCGGCTGCGTATTGCGCAGCGCCAGCATCGCCTTGTAGAAGTTCAGCAGCGAGCCCGGATCGGCCGCCTGCGCCTGCGCGTTGTGCGTGGCGATGTTGGGCGCCGCCGGCCGGAAGGGCGTGCCGGAGCTGAAGCCGCGCACGTCGCCGGTCCAGCTCATCGGCGCACGCAGCGGCGCGTCGCCCGGCAGGCCCGCGACACCGGCCTGGCCGATCTCCTCGCCGTAGTAGAGGAAGGGCGTGCCGGGCAGCAGCAGGTAGGTGGCGGCGGCGAGCTTGTAGCGCGCCTCGTCGCCCTGGAACTGGTCCCAGGGGCGACGGCCCGCGAAGATGTCGTGGTTGCTCAGCATCGTCGCCATCGACAGCGGCGACTCGGTGAAGAAACGCGCGACCCGGGCGACCGCCTCGTCGGCGCCATCGCCGCCCTTGGCCGCGTCGATCACCGCGCGCTCCAGCCCGAAGGCGAAGGCGCTCCCGCAGATCTCGGGCCGGGTGTAGACCTTGGGCTCGGCCGTCGCCTCGCAGACGACGAAACGATGCGGATAGCGCTTGATCAGCCGCGCGAAGTCGCCGGTGAGCGCGCGGCTCTCCGGCTGGTCGTTCCAGTCCCTGGCGCTGTTCTCGATCAGGTGCGGCACCGCGTCGAGGCGGTAGCCGTCCAGGCCGCGGTTGAGCCAGAAGCGCAGGCTGTCCGCGTGGTACTTCACCACCGCCGGGTTGCGCATGTTGAAGTCGGGCATGTCGGGACCGAAGGTCGCGTAGTAGCGCGGCGAACCGGCCGGCGCCAGGGGCGTCGAGGTCGGCTTGGGGGGCGCGCTGGCGCCTTCGGGCAGCTCGGGCACCTGCTCGCCGGGCAGGTACCACGGCGTGTGGCCCCAGATGTCCCAGTCCGCCAGCTCGGCCAGCGGCTGGGGGCTCCACACGAACCAGTCGCGCCACGGACTGGCCGGATCGGCGGCCGCGGCGTGGAACAGCGGATGCTCCCGCGCGCCGTGGTTGATCACGTAGTCCATGACCACGCCGATGCCGCGCCGGTGGGCCTCGCGGATCAGTTCGTCGAAGTCGGCCAGCGTGCCGTACTGCGGCTCGATCGCGCGGTAGTCCGTGGTGGCGTAGCCGTGGTCGTGGTCGGCGCTGGCGGTGATCGGCATCAGCCACAGGCCCTTGACCCCCAGGTCCTTCAGGTAGTCCAAGCGCTGCGTCACGCCGCGCAGGTCACCGATGCCATCGCCGTCGCTGTCCTGGAAGCCACGCACGAAGATCTCGATGAACGGCCCGTGCTGCCAGCCCTCCGGCAGCGCGCTGCGGCCCAGCCGCTCCGGCACCGGCGACAGGTCCACCGGCGCGGCGGGCGCGGCGCCGGCGCCTGTCGCCGTGAGCAAGGCCAGCGTCGCCAGGGCGGCGGCGAAGGCGAGGGGGCGAGGCGTCATCTCGCGGTCTCCTGATCTTGGGTTTGTAGCAAAAGTACAAATCTCGGTGAGGCGATTGTGAGTTCTTGGAATACCGCCGCAGCGCAGCATAGAAGGATTGAGTAGTGATGGGAAGTCCTGATCCTCCTGATATGTAGTTTTGCTACCATCCAAAACCGAACCCGCTGCCAGCCCTCGGGATGGCCTCGGATCAAAAAACAACAGTTCGATGGAGATCCGATGGGCGTTCGTCCGACCCCGTGCCTTCCGTGGTGCCGTCCCTGTTCCCGTCCTCGGTCCGGTTTCCGCTCCGGTCTCCGGTCGCGTATGGCGGCCGTGATCCTGAGCGGCCTGGCGACGCTGCCCGCTTGGGCGTCTCCGATGGGATCGCCCGACGCGGCGTCGGGCCCGGCGCTCGCTGCCTGCGATGCCGGACCGGTGACCACGCTGCGCGCGCAAGCGCCCGCGCTCAAGGTGACGACGGACGCCCCGCAGCCGGTCTGGCTCGATGACCGCCGGATGCGTTGGCCGGCGCTGACGCTGGGCGCGGGGCAGGTCGTGCGCTTCCATCATTCGGCCGCAGGCGCGCTCGATGTGGTCGACGGGCACCTCACTGGCAGCGATCTCAGCGGCGCCCTCGAACCGGCGAAGGACGCGCCAGACGCCGAGATCGCCGCGCAGAGCGCCTACCTGGGCGCGGGCCTGGACTTCACCATCGATCCCTCCGTCGACCGGCGCGCGCTGCATCGCGGCCAGACGCTGATCACCGTGGAGGACGACCAGGGCCGCGTGCTGCGCTGGAGCCCGGCGCAGACGGCCCGGGCGCTCGACGTGCTCCATGCCGCCGCGGAGGACGAGCGCGCGCTCGGTGTCTCGCTGACGCCGGCCGGCGCCAGCTTCAAGCTGTGGGCGCCGACCGCCGATCGCGTCGAGCTCTGCCTCCACGACGGCCCCGACAGCGCCGCCCGCGCTCGCCTGCCGATGGCGCGCGACGAGCTCACCGGCATCTGGTCCGCTGCCCGGACCGGCGTGCGCAGCGGCGCGTACTACCGCTACCTCGTCGAGGTCTTCGTGCCCGGCGTCGGCCGGGTCCGCAACCTGGTGACCGATCCCTATGCGGTCAGCCTCTCGGCCGACTCGGCGCGCGCCTATGTCGCCGATCTGTCCGAGCCCCGGCTGCAGCCGCGCGGCTGGGCGGCCAGCCGCATCCCCGACCGGGTGAAAGCGGCGACCGACATGGTCGTCTACGAGCTGCATGTGCGCGACTTCTCGCGCGACGACCCGACCGTCCCCGCGGCGCAGCGCGGCAAGTACCTCGCGTTCACGCGGAGCGACTCGGCCGGCATGCGCCATCTGCGCGCGCTGAGCCGCGCCGGCCTGACCGACGTGCACCTGCTGCCGGTCTTCGACCTGGCCACCGTGCCCGAGCGCGGCTGCGCGGTCCCGCGCGTGCCGGCGGCCGCGCCCGACAGCGATGCGCAGCAGGCCGCCGTCATGGCGGTCGCCGATGCCGACTGCTTCAACTGGGGCTACGACCCCTACCACTACAGCGCGCCGGAAGGCAGCTTCGCCAGCGACGCGAACGACGGCGCGGTCCGCGTGCGCGAGCTGCGCGCGATGGTGATGGGCCTGCATGCGGCCGGCCTGCGCGTGGGCATGGACGTCGTCTACAACCACACGACGGCCGCGGGGCAGCAGCCGCATTCGGTGCTGGACCGCATCGTCCCCGGCTACTACCAGCGGCTGGACGCGCGGGGGCGTGTCGAGCGCTCGACCTGCTGCGACAACACCGCCACCGAGCACCGGATGATGGGCAAGCTGCTCATCGACTCGGTGCTGCTGTGGGCGCGGGAGTACAGGATCGCGTCCTTCCGCTTCGACCTGATGGGCCATCAGCCGCGCGCCGTGATGGAGCGCCTGCAGGCGCGGCTCAAGCGCGAGCTCGGCCGGGAGGTGCAGCTGATCGGCGAGGGCTGGAACTTCGGCGAGGTCGCCAACGGCGCGCGCTTCGTGCAGGCCTCGCAGTTGTCGCTGAACGGCACGGGCATCGGCACCTTCAGCGACCGCGGCCGCGACGCGGTGCGCGGCGGCGCGGCGGGCGACGACGCGGCGACCTCGATGCGCCGACCCGGGTTCCTCGTGCCCGCGCCCGCTGACGACACCGCACGCCGCGAGGAACTCCTGCGCCAGGGCGATCTGCTGAAGCTGGCGATGGCGGGCACGCTGCGCGGCTTCCCGCTAGCGACCGCCGACGGCCGGCTCGTCACCGGCGAGCGCCTGCCCTACGGCGACCAGCCGGCCGGTTATGCGTCGGTGCCGGCCGAGGTCGTCAACTACGTCGAGAACCACGACAACCAGACGCTGTTCGACGCCCTGGTGCTGAAGCTGCCGCGCGCCACCAGCGCCGAGGACCGCGCCCGCACCCAGGCCGTCGCCCTGGGCATCAACGCGCTGAGCCAGGGGATCGCGTATTTCCATGCCGGCGGGGAGTTGCTGCGGTCCAAGTCGATGGACCGCAACAGCTACGACTCGGGGGACTGGTTCAACCGGCTCGACTGGACCGGCCGGGACAACGGCTTCGGCGCCGGCCTGCCGCCCACGCGGGACAACGGCGCGGACTTCGCGCTGCTGCGTCCGCTGCTGGCCGATCCCGCGATCAAGCCGGGGCCGGCGGTGATCGACTGGACGCGCCGCGTGTTCCTCGACCAGTTGCGCCTGCGCGCCAGCACCCCGCTGTTCCGGCTGAACGAGCCGAGCGAGATCGCGCGGCGGCTGGTCTTCCACAACACCGGGCCGGCGCAGCAGCCGGGCGTGATCGTCGGGCGACTGGACGGCGCGGGGCGCGCGGACGCGGTCTTCGACCGGGTGCTGTACGTGGTCAATGCCACCGCGGCGCCGGCGGCGCTGACGATCGCTGCCGAGGCGGGGTTCCCGTGGCGGCTGCATCCGGTGCAGCGCGCCGCCGGCGCCGCCGACGCGCGGATCCGCCGGGAGGCCTCGGCCGATGCGCGCGGCGCCTTCCGCGTGCCGGCGCGCAGCGTGACGGTCTTCGTGGTCGAGCGCCGCTGAGGGCCTCGTTCACGCCGCATATCCCCGTCTTCGTCGCACGGAGGTGCGCGCGCGGCGCGGCAGGACTAGCATGGTCGCCAGCGGCCCTGTCAGAGGCCGCGTCGGAGACGGTCATGGGAACGAGCCACGCGATCCACGAGGTCCACCCCGCAGCATCCGGGATCTCCCGGGGAGCGGCGCATCCAGCGCATCCGGTGCATCCGACGCGCGCGCCGGGGTGGCGGGCGACGCTGCTGGGCGCGCCGCGTCGCGCCGGCCTGGCGCTGATGGCGGCCCTGGCCCTGGGCTTGGTCCTGACCGGCTGCGCGTCGGTGGGCGACGAATCGACGGCGGCCCGGGTCGACACCGCGCCGCTGATCCATGACGAGCTGTTCCCGCCGTCGCGCGACGTGATCGATCCGGCGCAGGTGATGGCGATGTCGCCCAAGATGCGCGAGTTCCTGCGCGCCCGGTTGCCCAACGCCGGCAGCGGCACGCTGATGACGGAGACCCGCGACATGCGCCACATGTTGCTGGATGCGCTCTACACCCGCGGCGAGCTGCAACTGGAGTACGACGCCGAGACGACGCGCACCGCCGCCGAGGCCTTCGACGCCAAGGCCGGCAACTGCCTGTCGCTGGCGATGATGACGGCGGTCTTCGCCCGCGAGGCCGGCATGCCCATCATGTTCCGGCAGATCTACGACGAGGAGCAGTGGAGCCGCGTCGGCGACCTGCAGGTCGTCTCGGGCCACGTCAACATCGCGCTGGGCCGGCGCAAGTCGGACTTCCGCGTGATCGGCAACGACGAGCCCTCGCTGGTGGTGGACTTCCTGCCCGGCGCGCAGATCGCGCGCCAGCGCGCCATGCCGCTGGAGGAGCGCACCATCGTCGCGATGTACTTCAACAACCGCGCCGCGGAGCTGATGGCGCAGGCCCAGCTCGACCGCGCCTACTGGTACGCGCGGGCCGCCTGGCTGCACGAGCCGCGGCTGCTGGCGGCGCTGAACACGCTGGGCGTGATCTACCGCCGCCATGGCGACACGGCGCTGGCCGAGCGCGCCTTCCGCGCGGTGCTGGCCCGCGAGCCGGCCAACGTGCAGGCGATGGCCAACCTGGCGCAGGCGCTGCGCCTGCAAGGCCAGCTCGCCGAGGCGGAGCAGCTCGAGACCCGGCTCGCGCAGATCCAGCCCTATCCGCCGTTCAAGTTCTTCGACCTCGGCGTCGCCGCGATGAAGGCCGGCGAGTACGCCCAGGCCCGCGACCTCTTCGCCAAGGAGATCGCGCGCTCCGCCTACTACCACGAGTTCCATTTCTGGATGGCGCTGGCCAACGTCGGCCTGGGCAAGTGGGACGTGGTGCGCGAGGAGCTCGCCAAGGCCGAGGAGTACAGCGTCACCCAGCCGCAGCGCCGCCTGTACGCGGCCAAGCTCGAGAGCCTGAAGGCGCGGATGGAGCGGACGTCGACGAAGCTGCGTTAGGTCGCGCCGCCTGTCGCGCTGCCCGAAGCGCCGCCCGCCGTGCGAGAGACATCCGGTCCCTCGCCAGGCGTATTCCTGTGGCCGACGGTCGCAGATCGCCCGGCCGTGAAGAGAAATTCGTGATTCTGTGCACAATCCGCCGCCGTTTGACCAGCCTTGGGGAGGGCTCATGCAAATCGCGGTGGTGGACGACGACATTCATCTGCTAGAGCTGTTGTCGAGGACCGTGGCATCGATGGGGCATGTGCCCCACCGTTTCGCCGACGGCGCGAGCCTCCTGCAGGCGATGCGGCGCCAGACCTTCGACCTGCTGCTGGTGGACTGGGAACTGCCCGGCCTGTCCGGCGTGGAGGTCGTGCAGACGGTGCGCGCCGAGGGCGCCGGCATGCCCATCGTGATGGTCACGCATCGCGATGCGGAGCGGGACATCGTTCAGGGACTGACCAAGGGCGCCGACGACTACGTCGTCAAGCCGGTGCGCGGCGCCGAACTCAAGGCGCGCCTGCTGGCCCTGCTGCGTCGCGCCTATCCCGAGCAGGGCGGCGTGCAGCGCCATGGTGCCTTTGAATGGCGCGCGGCCACGCGCGACTGGTTCAAGGACGGCGTGCCGGTCGAGCTCAAGCCGCGCGAATTCGACCTGGCCGCCTGCCTGTTCCGGCAGATCGGGCGGGTGCTGTCCCGCAGCTACCTGATGAACGCCGTCTGGGGACGGGACGACGAGGTGCCGACGCGGACCCTGGACACGCACATCTCGTCGATCCGGCTGAAGCTGGGCCTCCGGCCCGAGCAGGGCTATCGACTGGGCGCCGTGTACGGCCATGGCTACCGGCTGGAAGCGCTGGAGCACGCCGAGGCGCTCGCCACGCCGCCGGTCGCGCCGTCCCCCGATGCCGATGCCCGCGCGACGCGGGACCTGCCGGTCCGCGAGTCCGGCGCATGAGGCGCGCCCGGTCGAGCGTGCTGTTCGCGGCCTTGTTGACCGCCGGCGTCCTGTCGACCGCCGGGGCGCAGGGCGCGGACACCGTCGCCCATGTGGTGCAGCGCGGCGAATCGCTCTATCGCATCGCCCAGGAGCAGCTGGAAGAGCCTTCGCGCTGGCCGGAGCTGGCGCGGCTCAACCGCATCGCGCGTCCCTCGCGGCTGCAGCCCGGACAACGCCTGCTGTTGCCGCTCGCGCTGATGAAGGGCCAGGCGAGCCCGGCCACGGTGGCCTACGTCCGCGGCGGCGTGCTGGCGGATGGCGTCGCCTTGCGCATCGGCGACCGCATCGCGGAGGCCGCGACGCTGACCGTGCCGGCGCAGGGCTTCATCAGCGTGACGCTGGCCGATGGCTCGCTGCTGCAGCTGCAGTCGGGCTCCGTCGCGCGCCTGGTCCGCCTGCGCGAGTTGCCGCGCGAGACGCGCAACACCTTGATCGAGCTCGATCGCGGCCGGATTGACCTGCGGGTGTCGCCGCAGACGCCCGGGTCGCGCTTTCGCGTCCGCACGCCGCTGGCGACCGCCGGCGTGCGCGGGACCCGTTTCGGCGTGACGATGCCGGCGCAGGGCGGCTTGACGGCCGCTGACGTGATCGAAGGCCGGGTGGCGGTGGAGGCCGCGCGCGGCGCTGCGGCGGAGACCTCGGTCTCGATCGGCGAGGGCGCCGTGGTGCGCGCGGGGCGTTCGCCCGAGCTGCGGACCCTGCCGCCCGCGCCGCCGTGGGCGGACGAGCTGCGGCTGGAGAGCCTGCCCGGCGAGCTGCCCATCGGTGAACTGAGCGCCGACCAGCAGGTGCGCGTGGAGATCGCCGATGACGACGCGTTCACGCGGGTCGTCGCCACCCTGCAGGGCCGGCCGCCGCTGTCGGTGCCGGTGCTGCCCGACGGCCGCTACCGGATCCGCGGCCGGCTGCTGGACGCGGACGGCCTGTTCGGTCGCGAAAGCACGGCGCGGCTGCGCATCAAGACCCTGCCGCATGCGCCGATCGCGCGCGAACCGGCCCAGGGGCAGGTCCTGCCGCCCGCGCCCGTGACGCTGCGATGCACCGAGGTGCCGGGCGCGCAGGGCTACCTCTTCCAGGTCTCGACCGATGCGCGCTTCGAGCGCCCGCTGCTGGAGCGGCAGGTCTCCGGCGCCGCCTGCGCCTTCGAGTGGGCCTCGGCGCCGATCGGCGTGCTCCACTGGCGCGTCGCCTCGCTGGCGCCCGAGCCGGACGGCACGCTGGAGCGCGGCCCGTTCGGCGACCCGAGCCGGCTGGAGATCCGTCCGCTGCCGGTGGCGCCCGCGGGCGCCGAGCTGTCGCTGCAGGGCGACCGCCTGCACTGGGCCGGCGCGGCGGGGGCCCGCTACCGCGTGCAGGTGGCGCAGGACACCGGCTTCGAGCGGATCCTGTCCGACGTCGAGGTCGACGCGCCCGAGGCGCGCCTGACCCTGCCCACCGGCTGCCGCTCGCTGGCGGTGCGCCTGCAGGTCATCGATGCGCTCGGACGCCGCTCCGCCTTCGGCGCGGCGCGGCTGATCAGCGGCGAAGGCGGCCTGTGCACCGAGGACGGGGCAGCCGTCGGCGCCACCGCCGGCGCGGTGCGCATCGGACGCTGATGCGCAGCGCCTGGCTCGCCGACGCCCGCTTCCGACGCCGGCTGCACGCGCTGGGGTGGGCCTGCTTCATCGGCGCCGTGGCTGGCGCCGGCGCGCTGGGGACCTCGGGGGTGGGGCGGCTGGACGCGCTCATCACGGACGCCTTCCTCCACTGGTCGCCGCGCGCCCTCCCGGACGACGTGGTCATCGTGGCCGTGGACGACGCCAGCCTGGCGGCGCTCGGGCGATGGCCCTGGCCGCGCGACGTCCATGCCCGCCTGCTGGACCGGCTGACGGCCGCGGGCAGCCGCGCGGTCGGCCTGGACCTGATCCTCTCCGAGCCCGACCCGGCGCACGACGCGGCGCTCGCCGCGGCCCTGCGTCGTCATGGACACGTGGTGCTGCCGCTGCACTTCACGCCGGGCCAGATGCTGGGCCAGACGCCGGGCGGCATGGTGTCCCTGCCGGTGCCGGCGCTGGCCGGCGCGGCGGCCGGTCTGGGCCAGCTGCATGTCGACCGGGATGCCGACGGCCTGGTGCGGGCCCTGTTCCTGAGGGAGGGCTTCGGCAGCGTGAGCTGGGACCATTTCGCCGTGGCGCTGCTGCGGCAGGCGCGCCCCGGCATCGACCTTCCCGAGCCGGCGCCCGACCCGGCGGATGGGACGGGAGCGGCGGGAACGGCGGGAACGGCCGGACGGGCAGGACGGGCGGAGGCCGGTCGCTGGAACCGGTCGGCGCGTTTCCTCATCCCGTTCGCCGGACCGCCCGGCAGCGTCCGGCGCGTGTCCTACGTCGACGTGCTGCGCGGCCGGGTGGACGCCGCCACCTTCAAGGAGGCGACCGTGCTGGTCGGGGCCACCGCGCCGGGCTTGACCGATGCCTATCCCACCCCGGTGTCGCGCACCGAGGCGCTCATGCCGGGCGTGGAGATCACCGCGCAGGCCCTGGTCGCGCTGCGCGAGGGAAGGACTCTGCGCCCGCCGACGTGGTGGCAGGGCGCCTTGCTGGCGGTGACGCCGCTGCTGCTCGCGCTCGCGGTGCTGCGCCGGACGCGGCCGCGCGTCGGGCTCGGCGTGGCGCTTGCCCTGATGCCGGCGATCGTGATGCTCGCCTGGGCGCTGCACCATCTGGCCGGCGTGGTGTGGGCGCCGTCGGCGGCGCTGGCGGGCCTGGCGCTCGTGATCCCGCTCTGGAGCTGGCAGCGCCTCGAGACCGCGCTCGCCTACCTCGAGCGCGAGTTCCACCGCGTGCGGGAGCGGCTGCCGCCACGCGACGGCCTGGCCGTCTCCGCGTCCGGGGGCGATCCGCTGGACCGCCGCATGGCCGCGCTGACCGCGGCGGCGAGCCGGCTGCGCCAGCTCGAGGGCCAGCGCCGGGAGGCGATGGATTTCCTCTCCCACGACCTGCGCGCGCCCTTGTCCGCGACGCTGGCCCTGATCGAGCTGGCCGACGCCGACGCCAACGGAGCGACCCTGGCGGCGATCGAGGTCCAGACCCGGCGCGCGCTGGCGCTGGCCGAGGGTTTCGTCGAACTGGCCCGGGCGGAGGCGCCCGAGGCGCTGCGGACGGCACCGCTGGACCTGCGCGACGTGATCGTCGAAGCGGTGGACGGCGCCTGGTCCGAGGCGCGCCAGCGCGGCGTCGCGATCGAGACGCGCGCGCCGGACGAGGAGGCCGTCTGCGACGGCGACGTGGCGCTGCTGGTGCGCGCCGTGGGCAACCTGGTCGACAACGCGCTGAAGTACGGCCGCGCCGGCGGCGTCGTGCGCTGCGAGCTGTCCCGGACCGCGACGGGCTGGCGCATCGACGTGGCCAGCCAGGGCGAGCCGCTGGCGCCGGCCGAAGCCGCGCCACTGTTCGACCGCTTCGCCCGCGCCGCGGGGGGCGCCGCGCGCGCCACCGCCGGTGCCGGCCTCGGGCTGGCCATCGTCCGCTCGGTGGCCCGGCGGCATGGCGGCGACGCCGGCTGGCGCCCGGCCGACGACGGCAACCTGTTCTTCATCGAGCTGCCCCGCGCCGCCGGCTGACGGACCAAACGTCAACAATCGTCAGCGACGCTGGTCCCTCCCGCAGGCCCTTCCTACAGTCCGCCCGCCGCTGTTCCTGCGGCACGAACTGGGAGAAGGATCTTGAAAGCGCTCATCGCCGAATTCGTCGGCACGTTCTGGCTGGTCCTGGGCGGCTGCGGCAGCGCCGTGCTGTCGGCCGCCTTTCCGGAATCGGGCATCGGACTGCTCGGTGTCTCGCTGGCCTTCGGCCTGTCGGTGCTGACGATGGCGCATGCGGTGGGGCCGCTGTCGGGCGGCCACTTCAATCCGGCGGTGACGGTCGGGCTGTGCGTGGCGGGGCGCTTCCAGGCGCGCGGCGTGCTGCCCTACATCGTCGTGCAGGTGCTGGGGGCGGTGGCCGCGGCCGCGGTGCTCGCCGTGATCGCCAGCGGCAAGCCGGGCGTCGACCTGGCCGCCGGCGGCTTCGCCGCCAACGGTTACGGCGCGCACTCGCCGGGCGGCTACTCGCTGGCGGCGGCCGCGCTGACGGAAGTCGTGCTCACCGCCTGCTTCCTGCTGGTGATCCTGGGCGCGACCTCGCGCCAGGCGGCGCCCGGCTTCGCGCCGCTGGCGATCGGACTGGCGCTCACGCTCATCCACCTGATCAGCATCCCGGTCACCAACACCTCGGTGAACCCCGCGCGCAGTGCCGGCGTGGCGCTGTTCGCCGGCGACTGGGCGCTGGGACAGCTCTGGCTGTTCTGGCTCGCGCCCATCGCTGGCGGCGTCATTGGCGCCGCGGTCGGGCGGGTCCTGTTCGACGCGCCGTCGGCGCCGGCCGGGGCGCCGCGATGAAGCGCCTGTCGCGCCGACACATCATGAAGCGGCAGAAATACCAGCCCGGCGTGGCTTGCATCGCGCCCGTGATGAACGAGTGAAGACTTGTCGCGGCCGAGCCGCGACCGTACGCCCCGCGCGTCGCGCCATGCGCTTGTTGCCGTCCGCGACAAGCCGGGATCGATGGCCCCTGGCGGCCTCGTCCCCCCCCGTGCAGCGCCGTGCACCCCTTTCTTCGATTTCCCTGTCTCAGCACGGGCGGCTTGCCGCTGCCCGGAGAACCACGATGACGTTTGACCGCGTGTTGGATTCCCTTGCCCGCAGCCGGGCCCTTCTTTGTCGGACCGCCACCGCCGTCGGCCTGGCCCTGGGCCTGGCCGGCGCCGCGCAGGCGCAACTGGTGGTGACGGGCATGCCGGACACGCCGGACCCGGTCGCGGCGGGCGGCGTCGTCACCTACAACGTCGGCATCGGCGACGCCCTGGGCGTGGCGCGCTCCGGCGTGACGGTCAACTTCGACGTGCCCGCCACCGGCCGCTACGCCGGCACCGGCGCGCTGCCGGCGGGCGTGAGCTGCGGCGGCATGGCGGTCGGACAGGCCGGACCCGGCACGGTGAGCTGCACCGGCGTCACCGTGCCCACGCAGGACGTGGTGCACCTGCCGATGCGGGTGCGCTCGATCGCGGTCGGCACGATGACGGTCACGGCCAGCGTCGTCGGTGGCAGCTCGCAGACCGAGACCACCACGGTGAACGCGGGCGCCGACCTGGCGCTGTCGATCAACGCGCCGGCGACGGCGGCGGCCGGCAGCACGCAGGTCGTGCAGCTGACCGTGACGAACGCGGGGCCGGACGCCTCGCCCGCGTCGGTGCTGAGCTACAGCGTGCCGCCGGGCTTCGCGCTGAGCGGCACGCCGGGCGGCTGCTCGCTGTCGGGCGCCACGCTGAGCTGCAACCTCGGCGCCATCGCCAGCGGTGGCAGCGCCGGCGTCACGGTGACCGGCGTGATCGGCGCGGGCGGCGGGTCCACGCTGACGCACTCGGCGGATATCGCCAGCAGCGGCGGGGTCGCGGACGGCGACACCACCAACAACGTCGCCAGCGCCACGACCGCGGTCACCGCCGGCAGCAGCCTGTCGGTGACGAAGAGCAAGTCCGTCGCCGACCCGGTCCAGACCGGCCAGGCCTTCAACTTCCAGTTCAACGTGCGCTACAGCGGGGACTTCCCCTCGGGCGCGCAACTGACCGACAACCTGCCCGCCAACTTCTGCGCCGTCGCGCCGGCCAGCTTCAGCAGCGGCGGCTGGACCTGCACCGCGTCCAGCACCTGCCCGTCCGCGGGCGGCACGCTGAGCTGCACGCGCAGCGGCAGCGGCAGTGCCGGCAGCAACGTTTCGCTGGGCACCATCAGCGCGCCGGTCCAGGCGCTGACCAGCGGCGTGGGCATCGTCAACACCGCCACGGCCAGCGCCACGGGCGTCAGCCCGGTCAACGGCGCGGTGAACACGACGGTGATCGATCCCTCCGCCGACCTGCGCGCCAACAAGACCAAGAGCTGGCCTCAGGCCGCGGTGCCGGTGAACCAGGCATTCAACTACACGATCTCGGCGACCAACCTCGGCCCCAGCGCGATCCCCGCCAGCGGCACGCTCACGCTCACCGACACGGTGCCGGCCAACCTGCGGGTCAACAGCATCTCGGCGCCGTCGGGCTTCAGCTGCGTGTCCTCGGGCGGCGGCGCCTTCCCGCAGGCCGGTCCGGTGACCATCACCTGCACCAGCACCAACGTGGCGCTGGGGGTCAACGCGACCACCGCGAGCGTCACCATCAATGCGCAGGCCACGGCCGCGGGCGGCACGCTGACCAACCAGGTGTGCGTGAACGCCGCCAACGCGCCGGCCGACAACGTGCCCGCCAACGACTGCACCGGCGTGGGCGTGAACCCGCAGGCCAACGCCGCGCAGGCCGACGTGTCGGTGCTCAAGCGCGTGCTGGGCCTGGGCGACGGCGCGGGCAACCGCCAGGAGGCGGGCTCGCCGATCGTCTGGGAGATCGAGGTGGTCAACGCCGGCCCGCAGGCCGCGACCAACGTCGCCGTCACCGACACCCTCAACAACGTCTTCAACGCCAACGCGGGCCAGTACTCGCTGAACACGGTGGCCGGCAGTGCCACGCTGGGCAGCTGCAGCCTCGCGCCGTCCGGATCGGCGGTGTCGCTGAGCAACTGCACGATCACCAGCCTGCCGGTCTGCACCGCCGGCGTCGACTGCCCGAGGTTCCAGGTGACGGTGCGCCACTTCGGCGACGGCACGTCCTCGGACCACCAGTTCACCGTCAACAACACCGCCTTCGCGCTGGCCCAGAACGAGGCCGACCCCGACCTCCTCAACAACAACGCCAACAACAACACGCCGGCCACGGCCTACTTCATCGCCCGCACCGATGTGGCGGTGACCAAGACCGACAACCCGGACCCGGTGTCCGCCGGCCAGCTGCTCACCTACACGATCACGGCCAGCAATCCGGCCGCGACCAGCGCGAGCCGTGCCTTCAACGTGAGCATCGACGACACGCTGCCGGCGGGCCTGGTGTTCCTGTCGGCGACCGCCAACGGCGGTGGCAGTTGCACCACCGCGCCGGTCGCCGGCAGCACCACCGGTCCGGGCAATGACACGCTGATCTGCGGCTGGAGCTCGATCGCCCGCGGCGCGCAGCAGACCGTCGTCGTGCGGGTGCGCGCCAGCGCCGCGCTGGCCACGGCGCTGGGCGGCAGCGGCAGCATCTCCAACACGGTGACGATCGCCACCACCACGCCCGAGATCGCCGGCGGCGCCGCCAACAACACCGCGACGCAGGCCACCGCCGTCATCTCGCCGGCCTACGACCTGATCGTCAACAAGGCCGACGACGTGGACCCGGTCAACGTCGGCGACAACGTCACCTACACGCTCACGGTCACCAACAACGGCGCCTCGACGGCCGAGAACGTCGTCCTCACCGACACCCTGCCGTCGACGGCGGGTGCACCGACCTTCGTGGGCCTGGTGACGCCGCTGCCCGCGGGCGTGAGCTGCAACACCGCCGGCGTCACCGTCGGCGTGGCCGGCGGCAGCATCAGCTGCACCATCGCCAGCCTGGGCGGCACCGGCGGCGGCGCGACCGGGGAGGGCAGTTCGGTCCAGGTGCGCGTGCGGCTGCAGGGCGCCGAGAAGGGCACCTACACCAACGCGGCCTCGGTGCGCTTCGCCAACGCGGCGCAGGACGCCTTCGATCCGCAGGCCAACAACAGCGCGTCGGAGCCGACCACCTTCCGCTACAAGGCCGACGTGCAGGCCGTGGACAAGGTGGCCGTCATCAGCGGCACCACCACGCCGCTGGCCACCGTCGCGCAGGGCCAGGCCTTCGACTGGCTGGTCCACGTGCGCAACAACGGCCCGCAGGCGGCCGAGATCACGCAGGTCGCCGACACGCTGCCCGCCGGGCTGCAGCTCGCCGGCACGCCGGTGCTCACCGTGACCGCCGGCAGCTTCACCCCCGCGGCGCCGACCTGCACCGGCAGCGCCGGCGGCACCAGCACGAGCTGCGCGATCGCGAGCATGCCCTCCGGCGGTGCGGCGACGCTGCGCATCCCGGTGCAGGTGATCGGCACGCCGGCCAACGGCACGGTGCTGAGCAACACCGCCACCATCGTGACGACAGGCTCGGGCGATACCGACGGCGGCGCCGTGCCCAACGCGGGCAACAACTTCGCCACTGGCACGATCACCGTGCAGACCGCGAGCCTGTCGGGCCGCGTCTATGACGACCTGAACGGCAACGGCCAGGCCGACGCGGGCGAGCCCGGCATCGCCGGTGTCACGCTGACGCTCGGCGGCACCGATGGCACCGGCACGCCGGTCAGCCGCACGGTCACGACCGACGCGACGGGCGCCTGGAGCTTCTCCGTTCCGGCGGGCACCTACACCGTCACCGAGACGCAGCCCGCGTCCCACCTGCCGGGCATCACGCGGGCCGGCGGCGCCAGTGGCGCGGGCAGCAGTGCCGGCAGCGTCCCGGCCAGCGGTGCCGGTGTCACCAGCGGCCCCAGCGGCTCCAACGCCAACGTGATCCAGAACGTCGTGCTCGGCCCGGGCGGCAGCTCCACCGGCAACCTGTTCGGCGAAGTGCGCGCCGCCTCGGTGGCGGGCCGTGTCTATCAGGACCGCGACTACAACGGCGCCCTCGGCGCGAGCGAACCCGGCATCGCCGGCGTGACGCTGCAGCTCAGCGGCACCGACCTGTTCGGCAATGCCGTGAACGCGAGCACCACCACCGCGGCCGATGGCAGCTACAGCTTCGCCACGCTGATGCCCGGCGCCTACACGGTGTCCGAGCCCACGCAGCCTGACGGCTTCGCCGACGGCAGCGAGACCGCGGGCACGGCCGGCGGCAGCACCGCCGTCAACGACCGCATCTCCGGCATCACGCTGGGCAGCGGCACCGCCGCCACTGGCTATCACTTCGGCGAGCGTCTGCCGCGCGTGACGGTCCGCGTCTTCGAGGACACCGACAACGACGGCCTGCCCGCCGCGGGCGATGCCGGCATCACCGGCGTGACGCTGCACCTGACGGGCACGTCCGGCACCGGCGCGGCGGTCGACATCGTCGCCACGCCGATCGCCGGCCAGCCGGGACGCTACGAGTTCCTCAACGTGCCGCCGTCGGCGGCGGGGGGCTACACGGTCACCGAGACGCAGCCCGCGACCTATGCGCCGGGCCAGGCCAATCCGAACGGTCATGCCGGCACGGCGCAGCCGGGCGGCAACGTGATCCAGGGCGTGGTCATCCCGCTGACCGGCACGCCGGCGAGCGTGGGCGACTACCTGTTCGGCGAGCTCACCAGCAGCCAGCTGCGCGGCCGCAGCTTCTACGACCGCGACGGCGATGGCAGCCAGGGCGCCACGTCGAGCGAACCCGGTCTCCCCGGCGTGACCATCACGCTGACCGGCACCGATGCCAACGGCAACGCCGTGTCGGTCACCACCGTCACCGATGCCCATGGCGACTACGTCTTCGACAAGGTCGCGCCCGGCACCTACACGGTGACCGAGACGCGTCCGGCCGGCTACCTGCCGGGCCTGACCCGCGCGGGCACGGTCACGGGCGCCGGCTCGGCGCCGGGCAGCGTGCCCACCAGCGGCACGGGCGTCGACGCGGGCCCGTCGGGTTCCAACGCGCCGCTGATCCAGCAGATCCGCCTGGGCGCGCCGGGCTCGAGCTCGAGCGGCAACAACTTCGCCTCGGTGCGCGCGGCCTCGCTGTCGGGCCACGTCTATGCCGACATCACGCCCGCCAACGGCCAGCGCGACGCGGGCGAGCCGCCCATGCCCGGCGTGACGGTGACGCTGAGCGGCACCGACTTCCTCGGACGCAGCGTGACCAGGACGCTGACGACGGCGGCCGATGGCGGCTTCTCCGCCACCGGCCTGCTGCCGGGGCGTTATCAGCTCGACGAGACGCAACCCGCGGGCACCGGCGATGGCCCCGAGCATCTGGGCCTGGTGGGTGGCGCCGCGCGCGGCACCGCCAACCCGGGTGGCGTCAACGACCGCTTCGGCGACATCGCGCTGGCCTCGGAAGAGGCCGGCACGGACTACGACTTCGGCGAGCGCGGCGGCCAGATCTCCGGCCACGTGTACGTCGACAGCAATGGCAACGGCCGCCGCGACGCGGGCGAGCTGCCGATCGCGGGCGTGACGCTGACCCTCAGCGGTACCAGCGCCGGTGGGCTGCCCGTGACCATCACCGCGGTCACCGGGGCCGATGGGCAGTACCTCCTCGACGGCGTGCTGCCGTCCGACGCGACGGGCTATGTGATCACCGAAACGCAGCCGGCGACCTACGCCGATGGCGCCGAGACCGTGGGCCGCCTCAACGGCACGGCGGCGGGCGCGCTCGCGGGCAACGACCGCATCGGCGGCCTGGTCTACACCGGCGGCTCGGGCGATGGCTACGACTTCGGCGAGCAGGGCGCCTCGATCGCGGGCACGGTGTTCAACGACGTCAACGGGAACGGCAAGCGTGAGCCGGGCGACCTGCCGCTGGCCGGCGTGACGCTGACACTGACCGGCATCGATGCCTCGGGCCAGCCGGTCACGCGCAGCACCGTCACGGCGCGCGACGGCAGCTATCGCTTCGTCGACCTGCCGCTGGACAACGGCGCGGGCTACACGATCGTGCAATCGCCGGTGCCGGGTTCCACCCATGCCGGCGAGACCCCGGGCTCGCTGGGCGGCAGCGTGCCGGCCCCGGGCCGGCTCAACGTGAAGCTGCCCGCCGTGGCGGCGAACGGCACCGGCTACGACTTCTTCGAGAAGTCGACTTCGCCGGCGGCGGTGAGCGGCCGCGTCTGGCGCGACACCGACCACGACCGCCTGGCCGGCAACGGCGAACCCGCCGTCGCGGGCTGGACGGTGGAACTGGTGGCCTGCCTCGATGGCGGCACCACCTGCGCCAACACCGGCGCGCAGGTGCTCGACACCCGCGTCACCGCGGCCGATGGCAGCTATCGCTTCGACAACGTCGTGCCGGGCTCGTACCAGCTGCGCTTCCGCGATCCGCAAGGGCGCCTGGTGGGCGGCGTCTGGCCGACCGACCCGACGCTGAACGGCCCCGGCGGCGCGTTCCCGACCGTTGCCGGCATGGCGCCACGCGGTTGGATTCCGCTGAGCGTGGCCGCGGGCGCGGCCGTGGTCCGCCAGGACCTGCCGCTCGACCCGGGCGGCGTGGTGTACGACAGCCTGAGCGCCGAGCCGGTCCCCGGCGCGGTGGTCGCGCTGAATGGTCCGGCGGGCTTCGATCCGGCCCTCCACCTGCTCGGCGGCAACGCGTCGGTCACCACCGGTCCCGACGGCTCGTACCAGTTCTTCCTGCTGCCGGGCGCCCCGATGGGCAGCTACACCGTCACGGTCGCACCGCCGGCGGGTTACCTGCCGTCGACGACCTACCCGGCTGCCGCGGGCCCGCTCGACGCCGTCAACTGCAGCGCGCCCAGCACCGCGGGCGCCCGCGACGCCGCCGGCCGCGGCGTCCGCCTGAACGGCAGCGATGCCTGCGTCGTCAGCGCCGCGGCCGCTCCGGTGGCCGGCCCCGCGACGCCTTATTTCCTGAACTGGCAATCGGGCGGCGCGGCGCACCAGGTGGTCAACAACCACCTGCCGCTGGACCGCGAGGGGGACGGCACGGCCATCGAGCTGCGCAAGTCGACCTCCAAGCTGACGGTGAAGAAGGGCGAGCCGGTGCCTTACGTGATCACCGCGCGCAATGCGAGCAGCGGCCCGATCGGCAACGTCGCGCTGCTGGACACGCTGCCCCCGGGCTTCAAGTACCTGGACGGCTCGCTGACGGTGCAGACGCTGCCCAATGGCCCGGTCGTGGCCGTGAAGCCCACGATCGTGGGCCGGCAGCTGACGCTGGCCGACCAGTCCTTCCTCACCGGCGAGACCAAGCGCGTCTCGATGGTGCTGGCGGTGGGCATCGGCGTGGGCGAGGGCCAGTACGTCAACAGCGTGGTCGCCACGCAGGGCCCCGGCGGCCGCGCGCTGTCCAACACGGCCACCGCGTCGGTGCGGGTCGTGCCGGATGCGCTGTTCGACTGCACCGACGTCATCGGCAAGGTCTACGACGACCGCAATGCCAACGGCGTGCAGGACGAGGGCGAGCCCGGCATCCCCAACGTGCGCATCGCCACCGTCAACGGCCTGCTGGTGAGCAGCGATGCCGAGGGTCGTTATCACATCGCCTGCGCGGCGGTGCCCAAGGAGGGCACGGGCAGCAACCTGGTGCTCAAGGTCGATGAACGCACGCTGCCCTCGGGCTACCGCGTGACGACCGAGAACCCGGCGTCCGAACGCGCGACGCGCGGCAAGGCGATCAAGGTGAACTTCGGCGCCACCGTGCACCGTGTCGTGCGCCTGGACCTGAAGGCGGCCGCCTTCGCCGACGGGCAGCTCGCGCTGCTGCCGGCGCACGAGGCGCGCCTGGACCAGGCCGTGGCCGCGCTGACCGAGCGGCCCTCGATCCTGCGCCTGGCCTACCAGCCGGCGGCGGACGAGCCGCGCGCGCTCGGCGACGAGCGCATCGCGGCGCTCAAGGCCGGACTGCTGGCGCGCTGGAAGGCGCTCGGCCAGTCCCAGGGCCGCAGCCTGTTCAACCTGGACATCGAGGTCGAGCGCGTGCCGGTCTCGCTGAACCGCTGACCGGGGGCGCGCATGAACCGCTCCCCGTCTTCTTCCTCTTTCCGTGCCATTCGCATGACCCGATCCACCTTCCCCCGCGCGGCGCTGGCCAGCGCCGCGGCCGCCGCCTGCCTGGCCATCGGGCTGCCGGCCACGGCGCAAGAGGCAGCCTCCGGCGCCGCCCGCGATGCGGCGCAGGACGCGACCCGCGAGGGCGGCGCCTGCCGCGCCGACGCACGCGGCCGCTTCAGCGATCGCTGCGCGGCCGACGTGCGCGCCGTCGAGATCGATGGCCGCGATCATCTGCCGGCTTCGAGCGAGCGCGAACTGCCCAAGCTCACCGTGATCCTCGGCGACCCGCGCGCGCTGCAGCAGCGGCGCGAAGAGACGACGCGCACCGTGCCCGGCACCGAGCAGCCGCGCGAGGAGTCGCACACGCCGCACTTCGACTCGGGCGAGGACCTGCTCAAGCCCGAGGACAAGGCGCGGCTGGACGCGATCGTCGCGCAGGTGCGCGGCCGCGAAGGTCTGCATTTCGAGATCGTCGGCCACACCGACGTGCAGCGCATCAAGCCGGAACTGCGTCCGCGCTTTCCCGACAACCATGCGCTCGGCCTGGCGCGCGCACAGCAGGTGGGCCGCTATCTGACGCAGCAACTGGGACTGCCGGCAAACGCCTACGTGGCGGATTCGCGCGGCCCCGACGAGCCGCTGGCCTCGCCGCGGGAGGACCGGGCGAACTGGTCGGCCAACCGGCGCGTCGAGGTGCGCGTCTACTGGAAGGACACGGTGCCCGCGACCGTGGAGACCGTGTCCAGCGTGACGCTGGTCGACCCGAGCGCCTGCGGCATGCTGACGCCGTATGCGCCCGACGACGCGGCGCTGCGCCTGACGATCGACGGCCAGCCGGTGGTGGGCGCGGACAGCTCCAGCGCCGACCGCCAGCGCTGCATCGACGTGCGGCTCGAGCGCGACCGGCTGCGCCTGCAGTACGACAACCTCGTGCAGCTGCGCCGCCTGAACGGCACCGCCTGGCCCGCCACCGCGGTGCCCGGCGACACGGTGCGCTTCAGCGGCTACAGCAACTACCGGCTGTTCCTGACGCGTGCCGAGTTGCGCGTGTTCAGCGCCGATGGCGACATGCGGCCGCAGCTGCTGGCCACGGTGCCGCTGGACAGCGAGCTGCGCGCGACATGGACCGTGCCCGCCGAGTGGGCGCAGGGGCCGATGGCGCGCCGCAAGCTGTACTGGCGTGTGCGGGTCTATGACCGCGATGGCCGCTTCGACGAGACCGACGACGTCCCGCTGGCGCTGGCCGATCGGCATGCGCCGGGCTTCGAGCAGGAGCCGACCGAGGCGCAGCGCCTGCTGGCGGGTTATGGCGAGAGCCGGCTGTCCATCGCCAACATCCCGATCACCGGCGGCACGGTGACGGCCAGCGGCGAAGGCATCGCGGCCGGCGAGCAGGTGAGGGCGCTCGGACTGGCGGTGCCGGTCGACGCGCAGGGCCGCTTCGTGATGCAGCAGCTGGTGCCGCGCCGCGTGCAGACCGGCGAGATCGTCGTGCGCGGCGCCGAGGGCCAGGAGCGGATCTATCGCCGCGACTTCGAGCTGCCGCCGCGGGACTTCTTCTTCGTCGGGCAGGCGGATCTCACCATCGGCCATGACCGCACGACCGGCCCCGCCGCGCTGGTGACGCAGGAGCGCAACCGCTACAACAACGACACCTGGACCGAAGGGCGCCTGGCCTTCTACGGCAAGGGCATGCTCGATGAGCGCTGGACGCTGACCGCGAGCGTCGACACCGAGGAGCGCCCGCTGGGTGAGCTCTTCCGCAACCTCGACCGCAAGGACCCGACCTCGCTGTTCCGCCGCATGGATCCGGTGGACAGCTGGGGCACCTTCGGCGACGACTCCACCAGCGTCGAGGACGCGCCCACGCAGGGACGCATGTACCTGCGCGTGGACGATGGCCGCTCGCATGCGATGTGGGGCAATTTCAAGATCAACCTGGGCGCCGACAACACGCTGGCGCAGATCAACCGCGGGCTGTATGGCTTGAAGGGGCACCTCGTAGGCGAGGAGGCGACCAGCTTCGGCGACGCGCGCTTCACCGCCGACCTGTACGCGGCCGAGCCCGGCACGCTGGCCGCGCGCGAGGAGTTCCGCGGCACGGGCGGCTCGCTGTACTACCTGCGTCATCAGGACGTGAGCCGCGGCGCCGAGAAGGTGTGGCTGGAAATCCGCGATCGCGATTCCGGCTTCGTGCTGCAGCGTCGCGCGCTGATCCCGGGCAGCGACTACGACGTCGATTACCTGCAAGGGCGGGTGCTGCTGACCTCGCCGCTGCCCAGCCTGGCCGACAACGGCCAGCTGGTGCGGGCGGGCGGTCTCAGCGGCCAGCCGGCCTTCCTGGTCGTGGACTACGAGTACACGCCGCTGTCGGGCGATCTCGACACGCTGGCGGTGGGCGGCCGGACGGCGTGGTGGGTGACGGACGCGGTGCGCGTCGGCATCACCGCCGCGAAGCAGCAGCAGACTGGCGGCGACCAGCGCCTGGGCGGCGTGGACCTGCTGCTGCGCAAGAGCGAGAACACCACGCTGAAGATCGAGGCCGCGCGCAGCGATGGCCCCGGCATCGGCACGACCAGCTCGCTCGATGGCGGCTTCGGGTTCTCTCAGAACACGCTGGCCAGCGACACCCGCGGCGCGAATGCGTGGCGCGTCGAAGGGCAGGCGGATCTGACCGATCTCGGCGTGGCCAAGAGCGGGCATGTCGGCGCCTATGCGCAGCTGCGCGAGGCGGGCTTCTCGACGCCTGGACAGGTCGCGTCCAACGAGACGAGGCAGGCCGGCGTCAGCCTCACCGCGCCGGTGGGCGAGCAGGTCGAGCTGCGGCTCAAGGGCGATCACAAGGATGAGCTCAACGGCTACAACACCGATGCCGGCGAGGCGCAGGTGGCTTGGCGCGTCGATGAGCGCTGGACGGTCAGCGGCGGACTGCGGGCCGACCGCAAGTCCACCGATGCGGTGAACACCTCGCCGCTGCTGCCCAGCTCGGGCGTGGTCAGCGGCGAGCGCACTGACGCGGCCGTGCAGGTCGACTACGAGAGCGGGGAGGCCTGGGGCGTGTACGGCTTCGGCCAGAAGACGGTGGACCGCACCGGCACGCGGCAGGACAACGACCGGCTCGGCGCGGGCGTGCGTTATCGCGTCAACGACAAGCTGTCGCTGCGCGGCGAGGCCTCGGGCGGCAATGGCGGCTCGGCGGGCAAGGCGGGCGTGGACTACCAGTACAACGACCGCTCCAACGTCTACGTCACCTACGCGCTGGACACCGGCCGCACCGACGAGACCTTGAACGCGCGCGGCGGCACGCTGGTCGGCGGCATCAAGTCGCGCCTGGCCGATGGCTTGAGCGCGTACACCGAGCACAAGCAGACGACGGGCGTGCTGAGCGGCCTGACGCATGCCTACGGCGTGCAGTACGCGCCGGACGATCGCTGGACGCTGGCGGTGAGCGCGGAGAACGGGCGGCTGGAGGCGGAGAACGCCGGGGAGACCGATCGCGAAGCGCTCGGCTTCTCGGTGGGCTTCAGCGATGCGAGCCTGAAGTACGCCGGCGGCGTCGAGTACCGGCGCGATCGCACGGGGCTGGACACGCGGCGCAGCTGGCTGCTGAAGAACTCGGTCAGCGTGCAGGACGGCCCGAACGCGCGCTGGCTGGGCAAACTGAACTGGGCGGACAGCGACAGCGCGGCGAGCGCGCTGGCCGCGGCCAAGTACACCGAGGCGGTGCTGGGCTACGCGTTCCGGCCGGTGAGCAACGACAAGCTGAACGTGCTGCTGAAGTACACCTACCTGTACGACCTGTCGTCGCCGGGGCAGGTGGTGGCGACCGACGTGACGCAGACGACGGTCAGCACGACCGGCATCGACTACCAGCAGCGCAGCCAGGTGGCGGCGGTGGATGCGACCTACGACGTCAGCGCGCGCTGGACCATCGGCGGCAAGCTGGCGTGGCGCGTCGGCGAGCTGCGGCCCAGCCGCGACGACAGCGCGCCGTGGTTCAAGAGCAGCGCGCAGCTGGCGATCGCGCGGGTGGACTGGAAGGTGGTGCGTCGCTACGACTGGCTGCTGGAGCTGCGCATGCTGCGGGCCGGCGAGCTGAGCGAGCGCAAGACCGGTCTGCTGACGGCGGGGTACTACCACGTCAACGAGAACTTCAAGGTGGGGCTGGGCTACAACTTCACCGACTTCTCGGACGACCTGACGGACCTGAGCTACCGCAGCCGCGGGGTCTTCCTCAACATGCTGGGGAAGTTCTAGCCGTCCAGCGGCGGCAGGCCATGGCGCGCGCGGGCCCGCGCGCAGCCCTCGTCGCCCAGGCCCAGCGGCGCGCGCATGCCGAATTCCCGGCACGGCGACGGGCGCCACTCGTAGATGCCGCAGCCGGCGCGCTCGCCGACCTGGCCCTGCAGCGCCGCGCAGCGCGGGCGCGCGTGGTCGGTGCCGCGCATCCGGCAGGTCGAGTCGGTGACCTCCACCGCCAGGCCGTCCGGCACGCTGCCGCCCTCGCTCTGCAGCTCATGGCGCGAGAAGTCGACGCGGAAGCTCGCGCAGCAGGCGCCGCAGCGGGTGCAGGGGTTGTCGGAAAAGTCGGACATGGCGGACGTGACGAACGTGACGGACGTGACGGACATGGCGGGCGGACGCCCCCCAGGCTGAGGCTCAGTTGGACGCCGACGGGCTGATCAAGGGGCTGTCGGGCGGCGGCGGGTCGTCGGGCAGCGCGGGTTCGCGCACGACGGTGACGGTGCAGGCGCACTGGGTGACGACCTGCGCCGACACGCTCCCCAGGTAGCGCCGCATCATCGAGCTGGCGCGCGCGCCCATCACGACGTGGTCGACGCCGGTCCGGGCGGCGAATTCGATCAGCGCGTCGGCGGCGTCGGGCGCCTCCAGCACGTGGAAGGTGAGCCGCCCGTCCTCGAGCGCGAGCTCGCGCGTCATCGGATGCGCCCAGTTCTTCAGCGCGATCAGCTGCTGCACATGGTGGCTGCGGCCATGCGCGTCGGTGAGTTCGTCCATGCCGATGCGGTTGGTCTTCATCACGCCGACGCAGGCCAGGCGCGCGCCGGGCTCGGTCTGCATCAGGCGGCGCACGACCTCGCGCAGTTCCTCCAGCAGGGCCGGGGTGGCGCCCTGGACGTCGACGGCGGCCATGATCACCGGGCTGCGCGCCACCTGCGCGCCGACCGAGGCCGGTGCGCGCGGCTCCTCGCCCATCGCCAGGAACCAGCGCTTGAAGCGCCGCACCAGCCCGCTGCGCTGCAGCTTGTGCGCGCGCGCCGTCAGCGGCACCGCGTCGGGCCGCTGCAGGTCCAGCGCGAGCTGCGCGGCACTCTGGTAGCGGCGCTCGGCACGCACCTCCAGGCAGTGCAGCACGATCTCCTGGAACCACGGCGGCAGTTCGGGCCGGATCGCGCGCGGCGGGATCGGGTCGACATAGAGCCGGCGCCGCAGCTGGCGCACCGAGTTCGGTTGGCCGAAGGGCCGCTCGCCGGTGGACAGGTGGTAGAGCATCACGCCCAGCGCGAACAGGTCGCTGCGCGGGTCGTTGCGCACGAACTGCACCTGCTCCGGCGACATGTAGGGCCCGGTGCCCATCGGCAGCGAGAACTCCTCCTCCAGCAGGTCGGGCAGGAAGTCGTGGCGCGACAGACCGAAGTCGACCAGCACCACGGTGCCGTCGGGCCGCAGCAGGATGTTGCTGGGCTTGATGTCCAGGTGCACCAGGTGCTGGCGGTGCAGGTCGGTCAGCGCATGCGCGACCTGGATGCCGATCTCCACGACCTCCACCAGCGGCAGCGGTGCCTGGTCCAGGCGCGGGCGCAGGCTCTCGGCCTCGATGCGCTCCATGACGATGTAGGCCTGCCGGCGCCAGTCGCCGCGCGCGACGAAACGCGGCACGTGCGGCCCCTTGAGCGCCGGCATGATCATCTGCTCGACCTCGAAGCCGACGATGCTGGCCGGGTCCTCGCCGCCCTTGATGCGGGGGACCTTCATGATCAGCGGGAAGTCCTCGCCGGGAGGCGCGTCCGCCGGGGACTGCCGTCGCACCTGCCAGAGGTTGGCCATGCCGCCCTGGTGCAGCCGGGCCTCGAGCACGAAGCCGTCCAGCACCTGGCCGGGCTGCAGCGGCGCGGTGATCGGTGAAACCGGGGAGGGGGCAGGCGACGGGGCGGGCGGCAAGGTGGCGTCGTTCATCGATTCAGCGGCCGGCGACGAGGCGCTGGGCGAGGCGGTCCGCGAGGCCGGCGGGCAGGCCGGGCGCGGCGCGCAGCGCGGCCGCGGCGGCCTCGACATCGTAGGGGACGCGCTGGAAGCTGAGCTCCTCGCTGTCGTGGTCGAACAGCGCATAGGCCGCGGCCGGGTTGCCGTCGCGGGGCTGGCCGCAGGCGCCCGGGATGACCAGCCACTGCCGGTTGGGCAGCAGCGGGATCGGCACGCCCGGCTGGGGTCGGAAGTCGCCCGCCTTGCCGGTGCCCGACAGGTGGTAGAGCATCGGCTCGTGCATGTGGCCGCAGAAGGTGTAGCGGCACTCGGTCGCGTGCAGGCTGCGCATCGCCTCCAGCCGCCCTTGCACATAGGCGAAGCCGGCCGGGTCGAAGGCGTTGGCGTGCACGTAGAGGCAGTCGTCCTCTTCCTCGGCCATCGGCAGGCTGGCGAGGAAGGCCAACTGGTCCTCGGCCAGCCGCGCGCGCGTCCAGGCGATGGCGGCGCGCGCGTCCTCGTTCATCGTCGGACGCGGCCCCTGGGTGACGCCCAGGTCATGGTTGCCCGCGACGACGACCGCGCCTGCGGCGCGCAGCGCGCGGACCTGGTCCACCACCCAGCCGGGATCGCTGCCGTAGCCGACGTAATCGCCCAGGAGGGCGAAATGCCCCGCGCCTTGCCGCCGGGCGTGCTCGAGGACGGCCTCGAAGGCCTGGCGGTTGGCGTGCAGGTCGGAGATCAGAGCGGTTTTCATGAGCAGGCACAGGATGCCACGGACGGCTGACGCCAAGCTTCGCATGTTGGCGAGGACTGGGCGAGGACCGGGCGAGGGCCACCCTCATTGGAGCGCAAGGCACGGGCCGGGGCTCCCCCGAACCGGAGGGCCGCCCCCAGACCGGAGGGGGTGCTCCCCCTTCGGATGGGCGATGAACAGCGGGAGGCGCGGGTTTCACGCGTTGTGGTGCGCCGGCGCTTTGCTACCCTGGACGGCGACATGGCGCGCTGCGGGGGCGGACGGCTCCGTCGCCAGCGGCAGCGCCGGCACGGGAGAAGACAAGATGACGACGTGGGGATTCGGGCGGCCGGACCGGCCCGCGCGCAGGTGCGCGGGGCCGGCGGCGATCGATCGCTGGACGCGTGCGCCCTGGCGTGCCGCGGGCTGGCTGCTCTGCGCACTGGGCCTGGTCGCCGGGACGGCGCGGGCCGACTGCACACGTCCGATCCGGGTGCCGGTGGCGCCCATCGGCATGAGCGTGGTGACCTCGGGCGGCGAGGTCAGCGGCGTCTTCCCGGAGCTGATGCGCAAGGTGGCCGCGGAGACCGGCTGCCAGTTCGAGTTCACCGTCGTGCCGCGGGCGCGCGTCGAGGCGATGTTTGCCGCCAACGGCGCCGACGTCCTGGTGCCGGCGACCCGGACCTCCAAGCGCGACCTGCACGGCGACTTCATTCCGGTGATGAAGGCCCGGGCGCTGCTGATCTCGCTGGCCTCCGACCGCGCGCCGATCGAGAGTCTGGCCGAGCTGGCCGAGCGTCGCGAACTGCGCGTGGCGGTGGTGCGCGGTTTCGACTATGGCGAGCCCTACCTGGAGCTGCTCAGGACGCTCAAGGCGCAGCGCCGCCTGGTGGTCGAGGCCGATCCGGCGGCGGTCGTGCGCGCGCTGGAGCGCAGCTTGGCCGACGTCACGGTGATGGCGCCCTCGATCCTGGCGGGGACGCTGCTGCAGGACTCGCGCACGCGACCGCTGCTGGAGCGGCTGCGGCTGGAGCCGGTGACCGAGCTCACCTGGACCGACAGCGGGATCTACCTGTCGCGTCACCTCGTGGCGAAGGACCGCGAACTGCTCGCCGACGCGCTCGAGCGCAGCGCGCGTTCGGGCGCGGCCTGGAAGACCGTGCAGAAGCACTATCCGGCGGGCTCCTACGAGGAAGGGCTCAAGCCGCTCGCTGTCGCGAAGTAGCGCGGCCGCGCCGCACGGAAAAAGGCCCGCGCGAGGCGGGCCTGGTCGTGCCGGTGGACGCGTGGTCCGCGCTCAGCCGATCCGGCCCAGCAGCAGGTACTCCATCAGCGCCTTCTGCACGTGCATGCGGTTCTCGGCCTCGTCCCAGACCACCGATTGCGGGCCGTCGATCACCTCGGCGGCGACTTCCTCGCCACGATGCGCCGGCAGGCAGTGCATGAACAGCGCGTCCGGCTTGGCCACGGCCATCATGTCCGCGTCGACGCACCAGTCCGCGAAGGCGGCGCGTCGCGCCTCGTTCTCGGCCTCATAGCCCATGCTGGTCCAGACGTCCGTGGTCACCAGGTCCGCGCCGCGGCAGGCTTCCTTGGGGTCCTGGAAGACCTTGTAGCAGCGGGTGTCCTTGATGCCGGCGACCGCCGGATCGATCTCGTAGCCGCTGGGCGTGCTCACGTGCACCGTGAAGCCCAAGATCTCCGCCGCCTGCAGCCAGGTGTTGGCCATGTTGTTGCCGTCGCCGACCCAGGCCACCACGCGGCCCTTCAGGCAGTCCATGTCGATCGCGCCGCGGCGGTCCATGCCGCGCTGCTCGATGAAGGTGAACAGGTCCGCCAGGATCTGGCAGGGGTGGTACTCGTTGGTCAGACCGTTGATCACCGGCACCCGCGAGTGCGCCGCGAAGCGCTCCAGCTTGGTCTGCTCGTAGGTGCGGATCATCACGATGTCGACCATGCGGCTGATCACGCGGGCGCTGTCCTCGATCGGCTCGGCGCGGCCCAGCTGGCTGTCGCCGGTGGTCAGGTGCACCACCGAGCCGCCCATCTGGTACATGCCCGCCTCGAAGCTGACGCGGGTCCGCGTCGAGGCCTTCTCGAAGATCATCGCCAGGGTGCGATCCTGCAGCGGCTGGTACTTCTCGTAGTTCTTGAAGCGCCGCTTGATGATCGCGGCGCGGTCGAACAGGTGGGCGTACTCTTCCGCGCGCAGATCCTTGAACTGCAGGTAGTGACGCATGAGGCGGTCTCCCGGCTTCATGGCGTCGTCGCCGGCGCGGCCAGGAAGGCCTTCACCAGCGGCACCAGGCGCGCCGCGATCTCCGCGGCCTCGGCGCTGGACAGGATCAGCGGCGGCACCAGGCGGATGACCTTGTCGGCCGTCACGCTCAGCAGCAGGCCCGCGTCCATGGCCTGCGTCAGCAGCACGCCGCAGGGGCGGTCCAGCTCGATGCCCAGCATCAGGCCCTGGCCGCGCACCTCGACGACGCCGGGCAGGCCCGCCAGGCCATGCTCGATCGCCGCCTTCAGCTCGGCGCCGACGGTCGCGGCGTTGGCCAGCAGGCCGTCGGCCTCCATCACCGCCAGCGTCTCGACGCCGGCCCGCATCGCCAGCGGATTGCCGCCGAAGGTGGTGCCGTGGTTGCCCGGTCCGAAGACCTTGGCGGCCTTGTCGCCGCACACCACCGCGCCGATCGGCACGCCCGAGCCCAGGCCCTTGGCCAGCGGCATCACGTCCGGCACGATGCCGGCCCACTGGTGCGCGAACCACTTGCCGGTGCGGCCGATGCCGCACTGCACCTCGTCCAGCATCAGCAGCAGGTCGTGCTCGTCGCAGAGCTTGCGCAGGTCCTTCAGGAAGTCGACGCGCGCGGCGTTGATGCCGCCTTCGCCCTGGATGGTCTCCAGGAAGATCGCGGTCACGCCGGGATGGGCGGCGAGCGCCTGGCGCAGTGCCTCGATGTCGTTCAGCGGCACGCGGACGAAGCCCGGCACCAGCGGGCCGAAGCCGGCCTGGACCTTGGGATTGCCGGTCGCGGACAGCGTCGCGATCGAGCGGCCATGGAAGGCCTTCTCGAACACGATCACCTCGGGATTGGCGTTGCCGCGGTCATGGCCGTACTTGCGCGCGATCTTGAGCGCCGCCTCGTTGGCCTCCAGGCCCGAGTTGCAGAAGAACACGTTGGTCAGGCCCGACAGCGCGCAGAGCCTGGCCGCGAGCTGCTCCTGCAGCGGGACGTGGTAGTAGTTGCTGGTGTGGATCAGCTTGCCCACCTGGTCCCGCAGCGCCGCCACCAGCCTCGGATGGTTGTGTCCGAGGGTGTTGACGGCGATCCCGCCCAGGCCGTCCAGGTATCGTCGGCCGGCCGTGTCCCACACCCAGGCGCCTTCGCCGTGCGACAGGGCGATCGGCAGGCGGCCGTAGGTTTGCATCACATGGGGTTCGGTCGGGGCGGCGAACGAGGAGTCCGGGGCGTTCATCAAGTCTCCAGGAAGTAGGAGGGGCAGGGGAAAGCGGCCGATTCTACGGGTCGACCCTGGCGGGTGAGGAGATTCCTCCTGGACAGCGTCGGCAGGCCGGCTGACCAATGGGCGAGCAGAAGGCCTTGTGTGCTGCGGCGCAACACATCCGAGGCACAATAGCGGTTTTGCCTGCCGCGGTTGACCCTCGTCAAAGGAGTGCCGCAGCCGCCGCGGGCCGGGACGCAGACCGAGTAGCCAATGACTGAGCAGCCCAAGCCGCGAGAAGTGTTCATCCAGGGGATCACCACGGATGGTCGCACCTTCCGCCCGAGCGACTGGGCCGAACGTCTGGCTGGCGCCATGTCCTGCTTTCGGCCCGGCGGCACCCGCAGCGGCCGCGACGCCTACCTCGGTTATTCCCCCTACTGCGTGCCGCGCGTCGTCAACGGTGTGAAGTGCGTGATCGTCAACGAGGCGCTGAAGTCGGTCGAGCCGATGGCCTGGGACTTCGTCATGAACTTCGCCCGCGACAACAAGCTGCAGGTCGTCGACGCCTGCCTGCTGCCCGACGGGCGCGAGTCCGGCAAGGCCTGAGCGACGGCCCCTCCCCGGGAGGGTGAAGGCCCGGCCCGATCGGGCCATCGTCAGCGCGCCCCTCCTCGCCTACGCTGCCGGGTTCCCCGCGACCCTTAGCCCGAGCGCCCGGACATGGCCGTCCTTCCCACCGACGCGGCCCCGCGGGCCGCGGCCGCCCTGCCGGAACTGCAGGAGTTGCTGCGCCTGATCGATCAGGGGGGATCGATGCTGCAGGCCCGCGAGTTGGCGAGCGTCGCCACCTCCGCCGGCGCGCTGCCGGTGATCGGCGTGACCCTGGGCAACCCCGATCCGTCGGTTCCTGCGCTCGGGTTCATCGGCGGTGTTCATGGGCTGGAGCGCATCGGCGCGCAGGTGGTGCTGGCTTACCTCGGCAGCCTGGTGCGGCGGCTGCGCTGGGATTTGAGCCTGCACCAGCAGCTCGAGTCGCTGCGGCTGGTGTTCCTCCCCGTGGTCAATCCGGGCGGCGTCCAGGCCGGCACGCGCGCGAACCCGCGAGGCGTGGACCTGATGCGCAACGCGCCGCAGGACGCCGACCGCGGCGTGCCCTTCCTGATCGGCGGGCATCGCCTGACCCGGCAACTGCCGTTCTTCCGCGGCCCGGGCGGCGCGCCGATGGAGGCGGAGAGCGAGGCCCTGTGCCGCTTCGTCCGCGAGGAGTTGCTGGGGCGGCCGGTCGCGGTGTCCATCGACTTTCACAGCGGCTTCGGCCTGCGCGACCGCATCTGGTTCCCGTACGCGCGCACGCGCCGGCCGATGCGCCACCTCGCGGAGATTCATGCGCTGTGCGAGGTGCTCGATCAATGCCTGTCCCCGCATCCCTACGTGATGGAGCCGCAGAGCCGGCATTACCTGACCCATGGCGACCTGTGGGATCACCTGTACGACGAGGCGCTCTCCCTTGATCGGGGGATCTTCCTGCCGATGACGCTCGAAATGGGGTCATGGCTGTGGGTCAAGAAAAATCCGCGCCAGCTACTCTCCCGGCACGGCATGTTCAACCCGCTGATCGAACATCGACAGCAACGGGTCTTGCGCCGGCACATGGCTTGGATGGATTTCATGACTCGCGCGACGCAGAGCGCGTTCCGGTGGCTGCCGGGGCCGGACACACGAATCGATCACGGGGAGCAGGCGTTGATCCGCTGGTATCGGAGGACGGTCCGATGAGCATGCACACCTGGGTGCTGCTGCGTGGCCTGACACGCGAGAGCGGCCATTGGGGCGACTTTCCGGCGCGCCTGCAGCGGGCGTTGCTGGTGCAGCAGCCCGATGCGCGACTGGAGTTGCTGGACCTGCCCGGCAATGGCGACAAGCACCGGCAGAGCAGTCCCACCCATGTGGACGCGATGATGGAGGCCTGCCGCGCGGAACTGCGCCGGCGCGGCGTGCCGCCGCCGTACCAGGTGCTGGCGATGTCGCTGGGCGCGATGGTCGCCAGCGAGTGGGCGGCGCGGCATCCGGGCGAGCTCGACGGCGTCGTGCTGATCAACACCAGCCTGAGGCCGTTCAGCGCCTTCTTCAGGCGGCTGCGGCCGTCGAACTACTGGTCCTTGCTGATGCTGAGCCTGACGCGGCTGAGCCTGCGCCGGCGCGAGGCCAAGGTGCTGCAGATGACGACGCGGCTGCAGCGCCAGCCCGACCAGGTGATTGATGACTGGGTCTCCATCCAGCGACGGCGCCCGGTGCGCCGTCGCAACGCGCTGCGCCAGCTGCTGGCGGCAGCGCGCTACAGAGCCAGCCTGGCCAAGCCCGAGCCGCCGATGCTGCTGCTGTGCAGCCAGGGCGATTCGCTGGTGGATTGGCGCTGCTCGCAGGCCATCAGCCGCGCCTGGGGGGCGCCACTGCGGCTGCACAAGCACGCCGGCCACGACCTGCCGCTGGATGATGGTGACTGGGTGGCGCGCAACGTCGTGGACTGGCTCCACGTGCGCGAGGTGGTGGGCCAGATCACCACCCCCATGCCCCTCTGATGACGGCTACCGCGGTCCGCAGCTTCGAGCGGTTTCGGGTTGGGATGCAGAGCTAGGCGCGGACCGCAGCCATAGCGGGGGCTATGGCGAGGATCCGCAACGACGCTCTGCGCCCAACCCGAAGCCGCTCGGAGCTGCGGGAATGAAAAAGCCCGCCGGGTGGCGGGCTCTTCGTGCACCAGAGCTGGAACTTGGTTATCAGGCGGCCAGCGCCTTGATCTTGGCGGACAGGCGGCTCTTGTGACGAGCAGCCTTGTTCTTGTGGAAGATGCCCTTGTCGGCGACCGAATCGATCACGGGCTGGGCGGTCTTGAACAGGTCGGCGGCCTTGGCCTTGTCGCCAGTGACGATCGCCTTTTGCACGTTCTTGATGACCGTGCGGAACTTCGAACGCAGCGCCGAGTTGGCGGCGTTCAGCTTGACGTCTTGACGTGCGCGCTTGCGGCCCGAGGCCAGACGCACGGTTTTCTTCTTGGCTTTGGAAGAGCTTGCCATTGTCTTATGGGTCCAGTTGGTGCAAAGACGGCGAGTATAGCAGCCAGGAATGGAAAAACCAAATCCGCGGCATTGCGCCTGAGCGGGACACCCATAATGCGCGGTCGCCCGCCGGGCACCCCCGCGCCTTTGCGCTCCGCCGCGCCGCTTCCCGCATGAATCTGCTCCGCACCGCCTCCGTCGTCTCGATCTTCACGCTGTTGTCCCGCATCACCGGGCTGGTCCGCGAGCAGATGGTGGCCGGCCTGTTCGGCGCGAACGCGATGACCGACGCCTACAACGTCGCCTTCCGCATTCCCAACATGCTGCGGCGGCTGTTCGCCGAAGGCGCGTTCTCGCAGGCCTTCGTGCCGGCGCTGGCCGCGGCCCGCGCCAGGGACGGCGATGACGCCACCCGGCACCTGATCGACGCCGTCGCGACGGTGCTGCTGTGGGCGCTGCTGGCGACCTGCGTGCTGGGCGTGGTCGGCGCGCCGGTGCTGGTGTGGGCGCTCGGCGCGGGCCTGTCCGCGCCCGCCCACGAGGCGGCCGTCGTGATGACGCGCTGGATGTTCCCCTACATCGGCTTCATGTCGCTGGTGGCGCTGTCGGCAGGCATCCTGAACACATGGAAGCGCTTCGTCGTGCCCGCGGTCACGCCGGTGCTGCTGAACCTGGCCTCGCTCGCCTGCGGCTACGGGCTGGCACCGGTGCTCGAGCGCCATGGCTACGCGCCGATCTATTCGCTGGCGGTGGGCGTGATGGTGGGCGGGCTGCTGCAGCTCGCGCTGCAGGTGCCGGCGCTGACGAAGATCGGACTGATGCCGCGTTTCGCGCTGGGCCTGTCCGGCCTGCGCCGCGCCGCCGCGGACGAGGGCGTGCGCCAGGTCTTGCGCAAGATGGGGCCGGCGCTGCTGGGCGTCGGCGTGGCGCAGCTGTCGCTGCTGATCAACACGCAGATCGCGATCGCGGTGGGCGAGGGCGCCGCATCCTGGCTGACGTACGCGGACCGGCTGATGGAATTCCCGATCGCGCTGCTCGGCGTCGCGCTGGGCGTGGTGCTGACGCCGCAACTGGCCGCCAGCACCGCCAAGGGCGAGACCGAGAAGTACTCGGGCCTGCTCGACTGGGGCCTGCGCCTGACGCTGCTGCTGGCGCTGCCCTGCGCGGTCGCGCTGGTGGTCTTCGCCGAGCCGCTGGTGGCGGTGCTCTATCAGCGCGGCGCCTTCCGGGCCGCCGACGTCACCAGCACCGCCCACGCGGTCATGGGCTACGGGCTCGGGCTGATGGGGCTGGTGTCGATCAAGGTGCTGGCGCCCGGCTTCTACGCGCGCCAGGACATGCGCACGCCGGTGCGCATCGCCGTCGGCGTGCTGGTGCTGACGCAGCTCTTCAACGCGATCTTCGTCTTCGGCTTGCAGATCGGCGTCGCCGGTCTGTCGCTGTCGATCGGCCTGGGGGCGGTGGTCAACGCGCTGCTGCTGCTGCGCGGGCTGCGCCGGCTGGGCACCTACACGCCGGAAGCCGGCTGGGCGCTGTTCCTGCTGCGCGTGCTGATCGCCAGCGCGGCGATGGGCGCGCTGCAGTGGTGGCTGGCCGGGCACTTCGCCTGGGTCGGCGGCAAGGGCTTCCACTTCGAGCTGGCGCGCGCCGGGTGGATGGCGCTGAGCCTGGGGGCGTCGGCGCTGCTGTATTTCGGCGTGCTGCTGCTGCTGGGCGTGAAGCTGCGCCACTTCGCGCGGCGGGCCTGAGCGCCGGGGCGTGAGTTTCCGGACTCGGGAACCGCGCCGATGACGCCGGCAGGCCAGGGCGTAGACTCGGGCGCATGAGTTCGCCCCTGCAGTGGACGGTGCCGTCGGCGCTGGACTATTTCTCGACGCTGGTTGCCGACGACGACACGCTGAACCTGGCCGAAGCCGCCGCCGCGATCGCGCTGGACGACGTCCCCCGGCTGGACGTGCAGCAGGTGATGGCGGAGCTGGACCGGCTCGGCGAGCGGCTGCGCCAGCGCCTGCCGGCCGATGCGCCGCCCAGCCACCGGCTCCGGATGCTCAACCAGTACTTCCATGGCGAGCTCGGCTTCGCGGGCAACGTCAACGACTACTACGCCATCGGCAACAGCTACCTGCACCAGGTGCTGGCGACGCGGCGCGGCATCCCGATCACGCTGGCGATCATCTACATGGAGCTGGCGGCCCATGTCGGCCTGCGGGTCAAGGGCGTCAGCTTTCCGGGGCACTTCCTGATGAAGCTGCGGCTGCCGCAGGGCGAGGTGGTGCTGGACCCGTTCAGCGGGCGCTCGCTGGGGCGCGGCGAGCTCGACGAGTTCCTCAGCCCCTGGCGCGAGCGCGCCGGGCTGATGCCGCAGGAGCCGATGTCGCTGGATGCCTTCCTGGGGACCGCGTCGCCGCGCCAGATCCTGGCGCGCATGCTGCGCAACCTCAAGCAGATCCACATGGACCGGCAGGACCTGCCCCGGCTGCTGGCCGTGCAGCGCAAGCTGGTGGCGCTGCTGCCGGGGGACCGCGTCGAGCAGGTCGAGCTGGAGCAGTGCCTGCAGCAGATCCGGGACGGCGAAGGCGGGCCGGCGACCTTCCACTGAGGCCCGGTTTCCCTGCCCGTCCTCCGTCGACCCCCGCCTCCGGGTGGTCGGCGAGGCGGGAGGGTGGGAGGCGCCGCTTAGAATCCCGCTCCTTGAGGGCCGGGGCCTGGCATCGCCGCCGGGTCTCCCTCCATCCAACGCTGAAGTGGTTTGAAGCAGATCCCGCTGTCGCTCGGTCCCGAGCCCGACTACACCTTTGACACGCTCCTCACCGGCGCCAACACTGCGGCCCTCACGCACGTGCTGGGGCTGGGCGCGGGTTCGCCGCCGGTCTTCCTGTGGGGGCCGCCGGGCAGCGGCAAGACGCACCTGCTGCGCGCGCTCGCCCAGCACTGGCAGCACGCCGGCGCGCAGGTCGGCTGGTACGACGCCGACACGCCGCTGCCCTGGGAGCTGCCCACCCATCCCAGCCTGCTGCTGCTCGACGACACGCAGCGCTTCGACGACGGCCGGCAGCATGCGGCCTTCGCGCTGTTCGTCGAGGCCGCGACGCTGGGGTTGGCGGTGGTTTCGACCGGCACCGCGCCGCCGGTGGACCTTGCGCTGCGCGAGGACCTGCGCACGCGCCTGGGCTGGGGCCCGACCTTCGCGCTGGTGCCGCTGTCCGAGGCCGAGGTGCGCGCCGTGCTGCGCCGCGAGGCCGACCGCCGCGGCATCGCGCTGACCGACGACGTCATCGACTACCTGCTCACCCGCTACGCCCGCGACCTCAAGCACCTGATGACGCTGCTCGACGGGCTGGACGAATTCGCCCTGGCCAGCAAGCGGGCCGTCACCGTGCCGCTGCTGCGCCAGATGCTCGCCGACCAGGGCGCGCCCGCCTGAGGCGCGTCGTGCCGCTGGTTGCAACGATTTCAAGGTTTTTCAAGGACATCACGTGGACCTGACCCTGTTCGACCTGGACGGCACCCTGATCCCGCAGGACTCGGATCACGCCTTCGGCGCCTACATGGTGGAGATCGGCTGGGCCGACGGCGCCGCCTGGGCGGCCCGCAACGACGAGTTCTACGCGCAGTACCAGCGCGGCGAGCTCGACCTGGACGAATACGTCGAGTTCGCCACCTCCGTCTGGCGCGCCCGTCCGCTGGCCGAGGCCGAGGCCGCCCGCGCCGAATTCATGAGCCGGGTCGTCGCGCCGATGTTGCGCGACAATGCGCGCGCACTGGTGCAGCGCCACCTGGATGCCGGGGATCTCGTGGTCGTGGTGACCGCGACCAATGAATTCGTGACCGCGCCGATCGCCCAGGCCTTCGGCATCGATCACCTGATCGCCGTGCAGCTGGAACGCGACGCGGCCGGCGCGTTCACCGGTCGCGTGCGCGGCACCCCGTCCTTCCAGGCGGGCAAGATCGTGCGCGTGAACGAGTGGCTGGCCGCGCAGGGCCGGCGCTGGGAGGATTTCGAGCGCGTGCATTTCTACAGCGACTCGATGAACGACCTGCCGCTGCTGGAGCGGGTCAGCCATCCGGTGGCGACCAATCCCACCGCGGCCCTCGAGACGCTGGCGCGCGAGCGCGGCTGGCCGATATTGAAGCTGTTCGAATGATTAAAAAACTGATCAACAAGCTGTTGGGCAAGCCCGAGGGGACCGCCACGCCGCTGGGCAAGCGGGTGGAGATCGCCGCCGAGGAGCACCGCATCGATCCGGCGCTGCTGGACGAGCGCGGCGTCAAGGTCGTCAAGGGGCTGACCGACGCGGGCTTCGAGGCCTACATCGTCGGCGGCGCCGTGCGCGACCTGCTGCTGGGACGCCGGCCCAAGGACTTCGACGTCGCCACCAACGCCACCCCGGAACAGGTCAAGAACCAGTTCCGCCGCGCCTTCATCATCGGCCGGCGCTTCCGCATCGTCCACGTGGTCTACGGCCGGGGCCGCGAGCACGAGGTCATCGAGGTCTCGACCTTCCGGGCGCTGCTCAAGGAGGACGATGCCGAGCAGGTGCAGGGCAACGAGAAGACGTCCAAGAGCGCGCTGGATGGCAAGTCGCACGTCGTCGACGCGTCCGGCCGGGTGCTGCGCGACAACGTCTGGGGCCCGCAGATCGAGGACGCCGCGCGCCGCGACTTCACCGTCAACGCGATGTACTACGACCCGCAGCGCGAGCTGGTGGTCGACTACCACGGCGGCCTGGCCGACGCGCGCAAGAAGGTGCTGCGCATGATCGGCGACCCCGAGACCCGCTATCGCGAGGACCCGGTGCGCATCCTGCGCGCGGTGCGCTTCGCCGCCAAGCTGGGGTTCACGATCGAGCCCAAGACGCGCGCGCCGATCGTGGCGATGGGGCCGCTGCTCGCGAACGTGCCGCTGTCGCGGATGTTCGACGAGATGATCAAGCTGCTGCAGACCGGCCACGCGCTGGCCAGCATCGAGGAACTGCGCAAGCAGGGCCTGGCGCGCGGCGTGTTCCCGATCCTGGACGCGGTGCTGGACAAGGACGGCGCGCTGCCCGACAACGTGCACGGCAAGTTCGTCCGGCTGGCGCTGGAGGACACCGACAAGCGGGTGGCCGAGGGCCGCTCGGTGGCGCCGAGCTTCATGCTCGCCTGCATGCTGTGGGGCGAGGTCCAGCAGCGCTGGCAGCGCCTGATCGACGGCGGCGAAGGCGCGGTGCCCGCGCTGCAGCAGGCCATCGACCTGGTCTTCGACGCGCGCGTGGGCGACATCTCCGGCCGCGGCAAGCTGGCCGCGGACATGCGCGAGATCTGGATGATGCAGCCGCGCTTCGAGCGCCGCACCGGCAGCGGCCCGCACCGCCTGATCGAACAGCCGCGCTACCGCGCCGGCTTCGACTTCCTGGCGCTGCGCGCCGAGGCGGGCGAGATCGATCCGGCGCTGGCCGACTGGTGGGAGGACTTCGCGCTGGGCAGCGAGGACGACCGCCGCGCGCTGCTCGATCAGGCGCGCGAGACGCAGCGCCAGACCGGTCCGCGCAGCAAGCCCAAGGCGGGCGGCGGACGGGTGCATTCGGTGCCGCGCGGTTCGGTGGCGGCCGGCAACGTGCCGGCGGTGCCGGTGGCCGGCGAATCGGCCGCGGCCTTGCCCATCGATCCCGAGGTGATGGACGGGGAGGGCGGCGCGGCCCATCCGGCCAAGAAGCGCCGCCGTCGTCGCAAGCCGAAGTCGGCGGGTGCCGGCGAAGCGTCGAGCGCCGCGCCGGCGTCCTCCGCCGACGAATGATCACGGCCTACGTCGGCCTGGGCGCCAACCTCGGCGACCTGCGGCGCACGCTGGAGGCGGCGCTGGTCGACCTCGCCGACCTGAAGGACCTGAGCGTCGAGGCCGTCTCCGGCGCCTGGCGCAGCGCGCCGGTCGGCTGCGAGGGGCCCGACTATCTCAATGCGGTCGCGCGCCTGCGCACCGGCCTGGCCCCGCTGGTGCTGCTCGAGGCGCTTCAGGCGATCGAACAGCGCCACGGGCGCGAGCGGCCCTATGTCAACGCGCCGCGCACGCTCGACCTCGACCTGCTCCTCTACGGCGACGAGACCCTCGCACTCGAACGCCTGACCGTGCCCCATCCGAGGCTGCATCAGCGCGCCTTCGTCCTCAAGCCCTTGCTGGAGCTCGATCCGGCGTTGAGTGCGCCGGGACTGGGCGATCTGCGGAGCCATCTGCCCGGCGTCGCCGCCCAGGCGATCGAACGCGAGGACGAGCCGTTGCGCCGGCCCCATGGCCCGTTCGGGCCCCAGGCCGCTACACTTGCCGGTTTTCCGTGACACGGAAATGAACCATTTGTGACGATCCGGCGTGGATCGCACCGCGCGGAGCCTCCCCATGTTTTTCGGCAAGCTGCTGCCCCGTGAGGGCAATTTTTTTGAACTGTTCAATGAGCACGGCACGCAGATCGTGGAAGGCGCCCGCGCCTTCATGCTCATGATCCAGAACTACAACGACCTGACGCTGCGCGAGAAGTACGCCGCCGAGGTCGACAAGGCCGAGCACCACGCCGACCGCATCACCGCCGAGGTGAACCGGCTGCTGCACCGGACCTTCATCACGCCGATCGACCGCGAGCAGATCCACGGCCTAATCAACGCGATGGACGACATCCTGGACCTGCTGCAGGACTCCAGCGAAACCATGCAGCTCTACGACGTGCGCTCCATCCCCGACGAAGTGCTGCGCCTGGGCGAGCTGTCGGCCAAGTGCTGCGAACGCGTCAAGCATGCCGTCACGCTGCTGCCCAAGCTCAGCGAGCCGCACACCGCCGAAGCCGCCATCAAGGCCTGCGAGGAGATCGACAAGCTCGAGTCCGATGCCGACCGCGTGATGCGCGCCGCGATGTCCAAGCTGTTCCGCGAGCAGGAGGACGTGCGCGAGCTGATCAAGCTCAAGGCCATCTACGAGCAGCTGGAGTCGATCTCCGACCGCTGCGAGGACGTGGCCAACCTGATCGAGGGCATCGTCCTCGAGAACTCCTGATCCGATAGCGGAGCGTCTGCTATGGGAACGATGCAGGTGGCCTTCTGGGTCGTCGCCATGCTGGTGGTGCTGGCCATCGCCTTCGACTTCATGAACGGCTTCCACGATGCGGCCAACTCGATCGCGACGGTCGTGTCGACCGGCGTGCTCAAGCCGCAGCAGGCCGTGCTGTTCGCGGCCTTCTTCAACGTGATCGCGGTGCTGTTCTTCGAGCTGAAGGTGGCGGCGACGATCGGCAAGGGCTCGATCGACGCGAGCATCGTCGATCACCATGTGATCTTCGGCGCCTTGATCGGTGCGATCGCGTGGAACGTGATCACCTGGTTCTACGGCATCCCGTCGAGCTCGTCGCACGCGCTGATCGGTGGCCTGGTCGGCGCGGCGATCGCGAAAGCGGGCACCAAGGGCCTGATCATGAGCGGCATCGGCAAGACGGTGCTGTTCATCTTCGTGTCGCCGCTGCTGGGCTTCCTGCTCGGCTCCTTGCTGATGGTGGCGGTGGCGTGGCTGTTCCGCCGCAGCTCGCCGCTGCGGGTGGACAACTGGTTCAGACGGCTGCAGCTGGTCTCGGCCGGCCTGTACAGCCTGGGTCACGGCGGCAACGACGCGCAAAAGACGATCGGCCTGATCTGGATGCTGCTGATCGCGTCGGGCTACGCGGGTGCTGGCGAGCACTCGCCGCCGACCTGGGTGATCGTCGTCTGCTACCTGGCCATCGGCCTGGGGACCATGTTCGGCGGCTGGCGCATCGTCCGCACGATGGGGCAGAAGATCACCAAGCTCAAGCCGGTGGGCGGCTTCTGCGCGGAAACCGGCGGAGCCATCACGCTCTTCCTGGCCACCGCGCTGGGCGTCCCGGTGTCGACGACGCACACCATCACCGGCGCCATCGTCGGCGTGGGCTCGACGCAGCGCGCGTCGTCGGTGCGCTGGGGCGTGGCCGGCAACATCGTCTGGGCCTGGATCTTCACGATCCCGGCGTCGGCCTTCATCGGCGGGCTGTTCTACTGGATCAGCTTCACGCTGTTCTGAGCGGGCTGAGGCGGGCTGCGCTCGCGGGCGGCTACTGGCTGATCTCGCGGGCGGCTTCGACCTGGGATTCGAAATAGCGCTGCGCCGAGAACGCGATCGTCGCCATCAGGCAGGCGCCGCCCACCATCAGGCAGGCGATGACGCCCAGGATCGGCCACCAGCCGGTCTTGCGCACCGGTTGGCCCGGATTGAAGCGCTCGGCCCAGCGCTCGTCCGGCATCAGGCCGTAGACGATGCCGACCAGCATGCTCTGCGCCAGCATCAGCCCCAGCAGCGGAATCAGGAACCAGGCCACGACGTCGTCCTGGCCCAGGGTGTCCATCCGGTGGATGCCATACAGCCCCAGCAGCGTCGGCAGCGGGTGCAACCAGCCCAGCCGGTCGCCGAAACCGTGGAGATAGAAGCGGTGCGCCCCGAGGCTGCCGAGCGCGAAGCTCAGCCAGGTGGCCACGGTCTTGGACTTGACGTCCGCGCCGCCGCCGTTGGTCGGGGCGAGGGCGCTCATGCGGCGGGCGTCGGATCCGGGGTGGCCGGCGCGGTCGCCGGGGCGGCGCCGGTGGGCGAGCTGGTGTCGCCCTGGCCCAGCTGGCGCTGCATCAGCACCACGTCCAGCCACTTGCCGAACTTCCACCCGGCGGCCTTCATGACGCCGACGTCCTCGAAGCCGTGGCTGCGGTGGACGCCGATGGAGCCCAGGTTCTGCGAATCGCCGATGACGGCGATCATCTGCCGCGCGCCGGCGGCTTCGCAGCGCGCGATCAACTCCGCCAGCAGCAGGCGGCCGACGCCTTGTCCCTGCGCCTGTGGCGCGAGGTAGATCGAGTCCTCGACGAAATAGCGATAGGCCAGCCGCGGGCGGAAATAGTTGGCATACGCGTAGCCGAGCACCTGTCCGTCACGCTCCGCGACCAGGTAGGGCAGGCTGCGGCTGAGCACCTCGGTCCGGCGGCGGGCCATCTCGGCGCGATCGGGGACCTCGGTCTCGAAAGTGCCGGTGCCGTGCAGCACCGCGTGTTCGTAGATCTGCTGGATCGCGGCGATGTCGCCTTCCAGGCTGGGGCGGATCAGGAGCGGGGAGGAACTGCTGGTGGTTGTCGTCATTGGGGGAGGAGGACAAAGCGTCAAGAGCGAGTTTATAATGCCGGGTTTTGGCGCTGGCCCCTGGGTGTGGCTGTCACGCTTCGAAGCTTCCTGATCCGGGGCTGAGGGGGCGAAGGACGGACCGGGGGCGTATCTACGGTGCCAGCTGCCGACCTGTCCCGGGGACTCGATGCGCGACACACGCGCTCCCCGCACGGAACGGTCGGTTCATTGTCTGCTTGCCCCTGTGTGTCTCCCTGGTGCGGTGGAACGCTCAAAACCTGAAGGATAGATCATGGTCGTGATTCGACTCTCCCGCGGTGGCTCCAAGAAGCGTCCGTTCTACAACATCGTCGTGACCGACAGCCGCAACCGCCGCGACGGCCGCTTCATCGAGCGCGTCGGCTTCTACAACCCGGTCGCCTCCGGCAATGCCGAAGGCCTGCGCGTCTCGCAAGACCGCGTGTCGTACTGGGTGGGCGTGGGCGCCCAGCTGTCGCCGGCCGTCGCCCGCCTGGTCGATGTGTCCAAGAAGGCTGCCGCTCCGGCCGCCGCTGCTGCCTGATCCTCGGATCGCAGTGATGAAGCAGGCGCCTGACGACGTGATCGAGTCCTCCCCGGCCTTTCCGGAAGACGCCATCGAAGTCGGGCGCGTGCTGGACGCCTGGGGCATCAAGGGCTGGCTGAAGATCCTCAGCCACTCCGCCGATGCCCAGGCGCTCTTCGCCTCTCGCCGCTGGTTCCTGAAGCCCAGCGAGAAGGCCCTGCCGGGCAAGCCGCATGTCGTGCCGCCCGTGCTCAAGATCCTGGCTGTCCGCGACCATGCGGACGGCATCGTCGCCCAGGTGGAGGGCGTGGCCGACCGCAACGGCGCCGAAGCGCTCAAGGGTGCCCGCATCTTCGTCTCGCGCAGCGTGTTCCCCGAGACGGACGACGGCGAGTTCTACTGGGTCGACCTGATCGGCATGTCGGTTGTCAACAAGGACGGCACGACGCTGGGCGAGGTGATCGACCTGATCGACACCGGCCCCCACTGCGTGCTGCGCATCCTGCCCGCCGGCAAGACCGCGCCGGTCAAGCCCGATGAAGAGATCCTGATCCCGTTCGTGAACGCCTATGTCGGCGACGTCGACAAGGCCGCGCGGATCATCCCGGTCGACTGGGATCTCGACTACTGAAGCCGCGGGCCTGACTGCCCATGCGCTTCGACGTTCTCACCCTGTTCCCCGAACTCTTCGACCCCTTCCTGCGGGTCGGCGTGACGCGTCGCGCCTATGAGAGCCGGCAGGTCGACGTGCGTCTGTGGCAGATGCGCGATTACGCCGAGGACAACTACCGCCGCGTCGACGACCGCCCGTTCGGGGGTGGGCCCGGCATGGTGATGCTGGCCGCGCCGCTGGAGCGCGCACTGGCTGCCGTGAAGGCCGATCGAGCCACCGCCCATCCGGGCGTGCCCGCCGTGATCCATTTCAGCCCGACCGGCCGCCGGCTCGACCAGGCGCTGGCGCGCGAGTTGGCCACGGGCGAGGGCGCCATCCTGCTGTGCGGCCGCTACGAAGGCATCGACCAGCGCGTGCTGGACCGCCACGTGACGATGGAGATCAGCCTGGGCGACTTCGTGTTGTCGGGCGGCGAACTGCCGGCGATCGCAATGCTGGACGCCATCGCCCGCCTGCAGGACGGCGTGCTCAACGATGCCGCCTCGCACCAGCAGGACAGCTTCTCCGACGGCCTGCTGGACTGCCCCCACTTCAGCCGTCCCGAGGTCCTGGAGACGCCCGAAGGACCGTTGCCGGTGCCGCCGGTGCTGCTGTCCGGCCACCATGCCGAGATCGCGCGCTGGCGCCGCGAGCAGTCGCTGGCGCTGACGCTGGCGCGTCGCCCGGAGCTGATCGAGGCCGCGCGCCGCGACGGTCGGCTCGACAAGAAGGACGAGAAATTCCTCGCCTCGCTCGCCGGCGGGACGGCTGTCAGGCCGCACAAAGTTTGACGGTCGCCCGTCCACGTCTATAATCGCCGGTTTTGCCGATCCTCTACCGGGCTGATGGGGCAAGGGCAGTACAGGACCAAGGGAAACCAGGGTCCAGGGTGCTGTTGGTTGAATCCCCACGCGGGCGGCGCCGAAGAAGTCTTTCGATGGCGGCCAGTCCTGGAATCATCCTGATTCGCGCCGGCACGATCACCAGGAGATCCTCGTGAATCTGATCCAGACCCTCGAGCAAGAAGAAATTGCTCGCCTGAACAAGACCATCCCCGCGTTCGCCCCCGGCGACACCGTGATCGTCAACGTGAACGTCGTCGAAGGCACCCGCAAGCGCGTGCAGGCCTACGAAGGCGTGGTCATCGCCCGCCGCAACCGCGGTCTGAACTCCAACTTCATCGTCCGCAAGATCTCGAGCGGCGAAGGCGTTGAGCGTACCTTCCAGCTGTACAGCCCCCTGATCGCCTCGATCGAGGTGAAGCGCCGCGGCGACGTCCGTCGCGCCAAGCTGTACTACCTGCGTGAGCGTTCGGGCAAGTCGGCGCGCATCAAGGAAAAGCTGTCCTTCAAGGCAGCCGAATAATCCTTCGGCGCACGCCCCCTCAAAGCCGCTCCAAGGCCCTGCCCGGAGCGGCTTTGTCGTTTCTGGCGTCCAATCGGGGCTTCGCGCCCCGGGCGCCCACGAACAAGTCCGGCTCACCGGACGATCCCGCCGCATGTCGACGCCTTCCCCCAGCCGTCCCGCCATCAAGGATCCCCGCGTCGTTCCCGTCGCCGGCACCGATGCCCACCTGCCGGCCGTTCCGCCGGAGCGCCTGACCCCCGCCTGGCTGCGCCAGCGCTTCCTTCACCCGCCCGACATCGATCCGGAGATTCCCGGCGACGGCGGCATCTTCCCCGGCCGCACCACGACCCAGGCGGCGGTGCTGGTGCCGCTGGTCCAGCGGGCGTCCGGCCTGCAGGTGCTGCTGACGCAGCGCACCGCGCACCTGCGCGACCACGCCGGCCAGGTGAGCTTCCCCGGCGGCCGCGCCGAGCCCGAGGACGGCTCGCCCGAGCGCACCGCGCTGCGCGAGGCGCAGGAGGAGATCGGGCTGGAGGAGCATCACGTCGACCTGATCGGCCAGTTGCCGGTCTACCGCACGGTGACCGCCTACGAGGTCACCCCGGTGGTCGCGCTGGTGCGCCCCGACTTCTCGCTGCGGCTGGACGCGTTCGAGGTGGCCGAGGCCTTCGAGGTGCCGCTGGCCTTCCTGATGAACCCGGCCCACCACCAGCGCCACAGCTTCGAGTACGAGGTCCCCGGCACGGACGGCCCGCTGATGGGACGACGCCAGTTCCTCTCGATGCCGTGGACGGGGCCAGGTCTTGCGGTCTCGAACGCGGACCCCGACGTCGCCCTCACCGCGGCCAGTCCGAAGGAGTTCTTCATCTGGGGCGCGACGGCGGCGATGTTGCGCAATCTCTACCGCTTCCTGCAGGTCTGACGCCCGCTATCATCCCGGGCCATGAACTTCTTCGCGGTCTTGCTGGCGCTGGTGTGCGAGCAGCTCAAGCCTCTGCCGCACGGGAACCCGGTCCACCAGGGCATGATCGCCTGGGTGCGCTGGACCGGGCGCAACTTCGACGCGGGACGGTCGCATCACGCGGCCGTCGTGTGGACGATCACCGTCGTCGGCCCGGCGCTGCTGGTCGGCGCGATCTACGCGCTGGTGCGTCCCTACAGCCTGCTGCTGTCGCTGGCGCTGGACGTGCTGGTGCTCTACCTGACGCTGGGCTTCCGCCAGTTCAGCCACTACTTCACCGACATCCGCGACGCGCTCGAGCGCGGTGACGAGCTCGAGGCCCGTCGCCTGCTGGCCGAATGGCGCCACCTGGACGCCAGCGAGCTGCCGCGTACCGAGCTGCTGCGGCATGTGCTGGAGCACTCGCTGCTGGCGGCGCACCGGCATGTCTTCGGTGTCTTCTTCTGGTTCGTGCTGTTCTCGACACTGGGCCTGGGGCCGGCCGGCGCGGTGCTGTACCGGATGGCCGAATTCGCCGGCCGCTACTGGGCCTTCAAGAGCCGCACGCTGGACGCGCCGACCAACGAGCGCCTGATGGCGCTGTCGCGCAAGCTGTTCGGCATGATCGACCACATCCCGGCGCGCCTGACGGCGACCGGCTTCGCCATCGTCGGCAACTTCGAAGAGGCGGTGAACGCCTGGCGTCGCGACGCGGCGCTCTGGGCGCATGACAACGAGGGCATCATCCTGGCCTCCGCGGCCGGCGCCGTCGGCGTGCAGCTGGGCGGCAGCGCCGCGCCGGGCGTGACCCCCGACCGCAGCAAGACCTTCGAGTCCGGCGGCGACATGGACGCCACCCGCGCCGAGGGCTCGACCGGCGGCGTGCCGCCGCAGCTGGGCCACCTGCAGAGCGTCGTCGGCCTGGTCTGGCGCTCGGTGGTGCTGTGGATGATGCTGCTGGCGCTGCTGACGCTGGCGAACCTGGTCGGCTGAACGACGCTCAGGCGTCGCGCACGTCGGCAAGCACCTGCTGGCCGAAGTCGTCGCGCGCCAGGAAACGCAGCACGCGCGTCGCGGTGTCCTCGGCGCTGACGAGCTGGCCCTCGGCCTTGAACGCGGCGAAGCGGTCGCGGTCCGGGAACTTCGACGCATCGCCACCGCGCAGCTGCGCCTGCATGTCGGTGTCGATGATGCCTGGCGCGAGTGACACGACACGCGCCGCCCGCTCGCCCTGCGCGGCCTTGTGTTCCTCGTCCAGCGCCATCGCGCGGCTGAGGTTGTCCATGCCGGCCTTGGCCGCGCAGTACAGGGCGCTGCCGGCCATCGCGCGGCGACCCAACCCGGACGAGATGTTCAGCACCTTGCGCGCCGCCGGCCAGTCGCGCGTGGCGTCGAGGAAGGCGGCGCTCAGCAGCACCGTGGCCTCCAGGCCGACGCGCAGCGCGGCGGACAGCACCTCCAGCGATTCCCCGTCGATCGGTCCCGGCGGCGTGACGACACCGGCGTTGTTGATCAGCGTGGCCGAGCGCCAGTCGCGCGGCTGCGTGCGCAGCCAGTCGGCCAGGTGCCGCGCGATCGCCAGCGGCGCGGACAGGTCCGCCTGCCATTGCTGCAGCGGCAGGCCGCGCTCGTGGGCGAAGCGCTCCAGCGCCTCGCTGCGCCCGCGGGCGATGCCGACCACCAGGTGACCGGCCGCTAGCGACTGGCGCGCCAGCGCTTCGCCCAGGCCGCGGGAACTGCCGGTGATCACGGTGAGGGCGGTGGGGGCGTTCGGGACGCCGGGGGCGTCGGGGGAAGGGGACATGACGAGGACTCCTGGGTCGGACGGCGCAAGGGGCGCTCAGAACGCGGGGGGCGAATGCAGCGACAGCGGCGGCGCGTCGAGCACCGCCGGCAAGCGCAGGTCCCGCGCGTGCAGCAGCAGGCGCGGCGCGCGGGCAAGGATCTCGGGCGGCGCGTACAGCGCGTCGCCGAGGATGGGGTGGCCGGCGGCCAGCAGGTGCACGCGCAGTTGGTGCGAGCGCCCGGTGACCGGCTCCAGCTCGACGCGTGTGGTGCCCGCGGCGAGGTCGCGATGCAGCACCCGCACCCGTGTGAGGCTGGGTTTGCCGCGCTCGGCATCGACCATCTGGCGCGGCCGGTTGGGCCAGTCGACGATCAGCGGCAGGTCGATCTCGAACGCATCGCGCGCGACCAGACCATGCACGACGGCCTCGTAGCGCTTGTCGACGAGCCGGGCCGCGAAGGCCTCGCTGAGCGCGCGCTGCATCGCCTCGCCGCGGGCGAAGACGATCAGCCCGGAGGTCGACTGGTCCAGTCGATGGACGATCAACGCATCGGGCCAGCGCGCCGCGACACGGGCCCAGGCGCAATCCTGCTTGTCCTCGCCGCGACCCGGCACCGACAGCAGGCCCGACGGCTTGTCGACGACAACACGATCGTCGTCGGCGTGCAGGACCTGCGGGTCGAGGTGGGCGAAGGGCAAGGGCGAGGGCGACATGAGGGGAATTGGGACGCCGGTTCCGACGCGCGTCAGAACTGGTGGATCCAGCCGGACTGCAGCGCCGATTGGGGATTCGATCCGGCGGCGCTGACCGCGGCGAGCGCTTCCGCCGCCGGCATGCCCAGGCGCTTGAGCACGCAGGCCGCCATCGTGCCGGTGCGGCCCATGCCGGCGGCGCAATGCAGCAGCGCGCGATCGCCCATGCGCAGGCCCTGCGCGACCTGCTCCACCCCTTGCCGGAAGGCGGCGGCATCCGCGGCGAGGCCGAAGTCGCGCATCGGCACATGCAGCCAGCGGAACGGCATCCGGCCCTGCGCGACCGCCTTGTGATACGCCGGCGACAACTCAGCCACCTCCTCCAGCGGATTGAGGCAGACCAGCATGTCGAGCCGGTTCAGCCGCGCCTCGTCGAGGAAGGCGCTCCAGGGCTCGCGGCGGCCCGGCATCGACTGCAGCCAGAGCCGGCCGGGGACGTCATCGGGGAGGGGAAGGGGTCGGAAAGCCATGGGCGCGATTGTCGGGTCTCCCTGCGGGGAAGAGTGTTAATAAACAAACTGTTTATTAAATCGATGGGCGGCGCGATCATGGCGCAACGACAGCAAGCACAAGGAGCTCGCCATGATCAAGATCCAGGGCCTCGACCACCTCGTCCTGCGGGTGCGGGACCTGTCCGCCTCGCTGCACTTCTACGTGGACCTGCTCTGCTGCACGGTCGAGCGCCGCCAGGACGCGATCGGCCTGGTGCAGCTGCGCGCCGGCGCGCAGCTGATCGACCTCGTGCCGCTGGACGGCAAGCTCGGCAGCGCCGGGGGCGCGGGGCCGGGCGCGGAGGGGCGCAACGTCGACCACTTCTGCCTGCGCGTCGAGTCGCTGGACGAGCCCGCGCTGCGCCGCTGGCTGACCGAACGCGGCGTGCGCGTCGATGCCTATGGCTCGCGCTACGGTGCGGAGGGCGACGGCCCGTCGCTGTACCTGTTCGATCCGGACGACAACGAGCTCGAGCTCAAGGGGCCGCCCTGGCCTGCGGGCCTGCACGAGGCGCTGGACCAGTCGGTCCGTTTCGGCCCGATGTACGGCACCGAGGCGATGCCGCTGTTCAACCATTTGCCGATGGCGCTGGGCGCGCTGGCGCGGCTCGGCGCGCCGCGCGCGGCGCTGCAGCGGCAGATCGACCACTGGGCGCCGCTGTCGCGTCCGGCCGTGGCGGACGACACGCCCGCCCCGACGGTGGAGGAGGCCTTGCTGCGCGTGCTGGACGTACCCGAGGCGCAGGCCTTCCATGTGGCGATCCGGCTGGCCTACGCGCTGCAGTCGGGGCATGCGAAGGAACTGGACGCGGCGCTGCGGACGACGGTGGGACTGACCTCGCCGCTCGGCGCGCCGGTGCCCTCGGGCCAGGGCAGCGCGCGTCTGCGCGACGTGATCGACGCGGTGCGCGCCGATCCGGCGATGGCCATGCCGGCGATGCCGGGCAGCCTGATCACGACCCGCATGCAGCACGCGGCGGCGCTGCCCGGCTTCGCCGCCTACGTCGAGCGTCCGCGCCTGACGCTGGACGACCTGGCCGAGGCCTCGCTGGCGGTCTACCTGGCGCGGCACCAGTTCGCCGCCTTGCACCTGGTGACCGGCACCCATGCGCTGCGGGTGCTGCTGGCGGCGGCGGCCTCGCGCGGTCTGGTCGTCGACGAAGGCCAGGTCCTGCGCAGCGTCTGGCGCGCCTGGCTGGGCACCTACCTGTCGGACCAGCGGCCGGCGCCGGCCTGGGCGCTGGTGCATGCGGGCAGCGCGTCCGAGGACGACTGGACGCGCGAGCTGCCCGCGCTGCAGGGATCCATGAACGACCACCGCATCAAGGTCGCCGACGCCGCCCGCGAGGAGTGGCGCCATCGCGGCTGGCCCGGCTATGCCTTGTGCCTGCGCCGGGAAGGGGCCGCACAATGAGCGCCGTGCTCTCTTCGTCCGCGCCCCCTTCCGCCTCGCCGGCGCCGCTGCGCCATCCGCACCTGCTGCTCTGGGCCGTCTGCGCGCTCGCGCTGATGAGCACCGCCGGCGTCGCGTTGCCGTATCCCATCCTGGCGCCGATCTTCGTCGGCGGACCGGTGGACGACTTCACCCACTTCCTCGGCCTGCGGCCCGAGCTGTTGATGGGGCTGGCGCTGGCCGTGAATCCCGCCGGCATCCTGGTCGGCAGCCTGTTCGTGGGGCCGATGTCCGACCGCTACGGGCGCCGCCGCGTGCTCGGCATCACCATCACCGCGACGCTGGTCGGCTACGGGTTGAGCGCCTTCGCGCTGGCCTCGCGGGACTATCCGCTGTTCGTGCTGTCGCGCTTCGCGACCGGGCTGACCGAGGGCAACGTCGCGGTGGTGCGGGCGCTGCTGGCGGACTGGCATCCGCAGCTGGAGCGCACCCGCAGCTTCGCCTGGCTCAACGCGAGCCTCTACATCGGCTGGCTGGTCGGCCCGCTGCTGGGCGGGCTGACGCTGCCCTGGGGCGAGGCGGTGCCCTTCATCGTCGCCGCGGTCGTGCTGGTGCCCTGCCTGGTGCTGCTGGGCCTGGGGCTGCCGGATGACCGGCCCGCGGCACGGCCGCAGGGCGGCCTGCTGGCGGCGATGCGGCGCCAGCAGTCGCTGGGGCTGGTGGTGCAGGACCCGGTGCTGCGGCATCTGGCGCTGCTGCAGCTGGCCTACACGCTGGGGGTCAATGCGCTGTACGAGTTCGCGCCGCTGTGGATGCTGCAGCAGGCCGGGCTGGGCAGCCGCGGGATCGCGCTGGTCACGGCGGTGCAGTGCGCCGCGATGACCGCGGCCAGCCTCTTCGCGGCCCGCATCGGCTCGGGCCCGACGCCGCTGCACCGCGCGGCGCGCTTCGCGGTGGTGGCGGCGATCGGGCTGCTGGCGCTGAGCCTGGCGCCGTCATGGCTGGGGCTGGCGCTGATCCCGCTGCTGGGCGTGCCGCTGTCGTTCTACAACGCGCTGATGCCGGCGTGGATGTCGGAGCGCTTCGCCGCGCATGGCCAGGGCCGCGTGATGGGGCTGCTGACGACGGTGTTCTGCCTGTCCAACACGCTGATCGCGCTGATCGGCGGCGCGCTCGGGATGCTCTCGGCGCGCTGGATCATGCTGCTGGGCGGTGCAACCTGCCTGCTGGCGGCGGTCGGTTTCATCCGCTTCGCGAGGCGCCATTCATGAGCCAGGGCAACGAGGACCGGCTGCTGTTCGAGCTCAAGAGCCGCGGCCCGCAGCCGGCAGCCGCGCTGGCGGCGGCGCTGGCGATCACGCCGATGGGCGCGCACAAGCTGCTCGCGCGGCTCCAGGAGCAGGGGTTGGTCGATGCGCGCGACGAGCGCCGCGACATGCGGTCGTTCGGTGAGGGGGCGGAGGAGGGCGCCGAGGAGGGCGAGGGCATGGCCAGGACCCTTCGCAGCGTTGAGGGCGGCGGCACCGATGAGCCGGGCGCCGTGTCGCGCCCGGGGCGGCCGCGCAAGCTCTGGGCCTTGACGGAGGCCGGGCACGGCCGCTTTCCCGATCGACATGCCGACCTGACGCTGCAACTGATCCAGCAGGCGCGCGCGGTATTTGGCGACGCGGGGCTGGACCAGCTGATCTCCGCCCGCGAGCGCGACAGCGAGCAACGCTATCGCGCCGCGCTCGCGCGCTGCCGCACGACCGGCGACAAGGTCCGGGAGCTCGCCCGGCTGCGTGCGGAGGAGGGCTACATGGCGCGCGCCGAGCGCGCGGGCCGCGACTGGCTGCTGGTGGAGGACCATTGCCCCATCTGCGCCGCGGCGCGGAGCTGCCAGGGCTTCTGCCGCTCGGAACTGGCGCTGTTCCAACGCTGCCTGGGACCGGCGCTCGTGGTCGAGCGCACCGAGCATCTACTGGCCGGCGCGCGGCGCTGCGCGTATCGGATCAAGGCGGTCAAGGAAGAGGTCGCGGCGGATTGATCCGAGGACTGCCACGGCAGTCCTCGGATCGGTGGTCACGACACGATGTACGCCGCCGCTCCGGTGGCCAGCAGCCGCCCCTGTTCATCGGTGAAGGACATGCGCGTGTTGGCGACGCGGCTGCCCAGGCGCATGACTTCGGCCTCGCAGCGGAAGACGGCGCCGATGGCCGGGCGCAGGTAGTCCACGCGCAGGTCGATCGTGCCGAGCTTGGCGAAGCGCTGCAGCCGCTGCTGCGGCGCCTCGTCGAGGTGGCGCGCGCCGGTGGCGGCCATCACCGCCAGACCGCCCATCGCGTCCAGCGTCGCGCTGATCACGCCGCCGTGGAGCCGGTTGTGGGCGTAGTGGCCCACCAGGTCCGGCCGCATCCGGATGTGGGCCCGCACGATCTCATGCTGCAGCTCGTCGACCTTCAGCCCCAGCACCTGGTTGAAGGTGATCAGCCGCTCGAAGATCTCGCACAGCGCCTCGGTGAACTCCGGCTCGAACGGGCTCTTCACGCCAGTCGGCGCGGCGCCCGGGTCGTCGTGGATCGCGTCGGACGCGGTCCCGGCGGGGCCGGCCTTCGATTCATGCTTCGCATCGGTCATGAGCGCGGACCATAGCGCAAGCCCGCGCGCCGCAGGAGAGCGCTCCCCCTAGCCGCGCCTGACGCCGAGGTGACACGGCGACCCCGGCCCGCATCGGGTCGCTGACGCTTCGGCACAATGCGCGCCATGAGCGACACGACATTCCCTTCGACCGCCCCCGCCGCCGATGCCGCCCGCCCCGACGGCTTCCAGCGCGTGTGCGCCGCCTTGCGCGCGCTGTCCCATGAGCACGAGCCGCGCTGGCTCGAGGTCTCGGCCCGCAGCTCGCAGGAAGCGGCCGACGCGCTGGGCGTGGCGCTGGGCCAGATCGCCAAGAGCGTCGTGTTCCGGCGCAAGGCCGACGACGCGGCCGTGCTGGTGATCGCTTCGGGCGACAAGCGCGTCGACGAGCGCAAGCTCGAGGCCCACACCGGCAAGCTCGGCCGTGCCGATGCCGACTACGTGAAGGCGCGCACCGGCTTCTCGATCGGCGGCGTGTCGCCGCTGGGCTTCCAGCCGAGCTACGCCGCCGACGGCGACCCCGCGCCGCCGCTGCTCTTCATCGACCAGGAACTGTTCCGCTTCGATGCCATCTGGGCCGCGGCCGGGCATCCGAATGGCGTGTTCCTGATGTCGCCGCCGCAGCTCGTGGCGCTGACCGGCGCGCCGGTGATCGAGGTGACGCAATGACCGCCCCGACCGCGCTGCCAGCGGACCTCGACGCCCCGGTCACCGCCGAGAACGCGCGGCGCACGCCGGAAGGGCGGGTCGCCTCGCCCTGCATCAACATCTGCAAGATGCATGAGCCCACCGCGCTGTGCCGCGGCTGCGCGCGCACGATCCCGGAGATCGCCGGCTGGAGCAAGTCCGACGACGCGGACCGGATCCGGCTGCTCAACCTGCTGCCGCAGCGCCGCGCGCTGCTGGCCGCGCACGGCGCGCTCGCGACCGAGCCGCCGCGCGGCTGATTCCGCGGGCCGCCGCGCCCGCGCGCTCCCCGATCCGCGCCCGCGCCGCCAGCGACGGGCCCTCGATCCCCACGACGGCGACCGGCATCGGCGCCAGCAGGAGACCTGACCGTGCACACGATCGACTTCTACTTCGACCCGATCTCCCCGTACGCCGCGCTGGCCTTCGAGCGCCTGCCCGAGGCGCTGGCCGGGCGCAGCGTGGCGGTGCGCTACCTGCCGATCGTGTTCGGCGCGATGCTCAAGTCGCTCGACCACAAGGGCCCGGCCGAGATCCCCGGCAAGCGCGACTGGACCTACCGCCAGGTGCTGTGGCTGGGCCACCGCCTCGGCGTGCCGCTCGATCTGCCGGCGGCGCATCCGTTCAACCCGCTGCCGCTGCTGCGGCTGCTCTGGGCCACCGCGCCGGCCGGACAGACGCCGGGCCGCCACGCGGTCGAGCAGGTGCTGCGCCACGTCTGGCGCGGCGGCCAGGACGCGGCCGATCCGGCGCGCCTGGCCGCGCTGGCGGCGGAGCTCGCGCCCCAGCGCGATCCGGCGTCCGACGAGGTCAAGGCCGCGCTGCGCGAGGCCACCGACGCCGCCCTGGCGCGCGGCGTCTTCGGCGTGCCGACGATGGCCGTCGCCGACAAGCTGTTCTGGGGCCTGGACGCGATGGACATGGTGACCGCGTACCTCGACGGCGACGCCTGGTTCGACGGCCCCGCCTGGACAGCCGCGGCGACGCTGCCGGTGGGGGTGCGGCGCAGCTGATTCGAGCTAGCAAGCATGGGTAGGGACATACCCTTTGATGCGGCGCACAGCCCCGAAAATTCCGCATCGAGAAATCGCGACTCCGGGTTACGCCGGAGTTTGTCAGCCTGAGGCAAGGATGCCGTCAGAAACAGGTCAGAGCGCGCTCGGATAGTCCCGCCCCAAGGGCCATCGGTCGATGGTTCTGGGAATCGAGGAGACAACCCCATGGCAACTGCAAGCGCAGTGACCACCAATGCGCCGATGACAGCGGAGGAGAAGAAGGTCATCTTCGCCTCGTCGCTGGGTACGGTGTTCGAGTGGTACGACTTCTACCTGTACGGCTCGCTCGCCGCGATCATCGGCAAGCAGTTCTTCACCGGCCTGGATCCCACGGCCCAGTTCATCGCCTCGCTGATGGCCTTCGCCGCCGGCTTCATCGTGCGTCCGTTCGGCGCGCTGGTGTTCGGCCGCCTGGGCGACATGATCGGCCGCAAGTACACCTTCCTGGTGACCATCCTGATCATGGGCCTGTCGACCTTCATCGTCGGCGTGCTGCCCACCTATGAAACCATCGGTCCCGCCGCCGCGGTGATCCTGGTCGGCCTGCGCCTGCTGCAAGGCCTGGCGCTGGGCGGCGAGTACGGCGGTGCCGCGACCTACGTCGCCGAGCACGCCCCGCACGGCAAGCGCGGCGCGTACACCTCGTGGATCCAGACCACGGCGACGCTGGGCCTGTTCCTGTCGCTGATCGTCATCCTGGGCACCCGCACGGCGCTCGGCGAGGCGACCTTCGCGGCCTGGGGCTGGCGCATCCCGTTCATCGTCTCGATCCTGCTGCTGGCCATCAGCGTGTGGATCCGGCTGTCGATGAACGAGTCGCCCGCCTTCCAGAAGATGAAGTCCGAGGGCAAGACCTCCAAGGCGCCGCTGTCCGAGTCCTTCGGCCAGTGGAAGAACCTGAAGATCGTGCTGCTGGCGCTGTTCGGCCTGGTCGCCGGCCAGGGCGTGGTCTGGTACACGGGCCAGTTCTACGCGCTGTTCTTCCTGCAGAGCGTGGTCAAGGTCGACCCGGCCGCGGCCAACATCATGGTGGCCGTCGCGCTGCTGATCGGCACGCCGTTCTTCGTCGTGTTCGGCACGCTGTCGGACCGCATCGGCCGCAAGCCCATCATCATGGCCGGCCTGCTGCTGGCGATCCTGACCTACTTCCCGCTGTTCAAGGCGCTGACCAACGCGGCCAACCCGGACCTGGCCAAGGCCCAGGCCACCGCGCAGATCACGCTGACGACGGACCCGGCGCAGTGCTCCTTCCAGGGCAGCCCGGTGGCGCGCGACGTGGACTTCACCACGCCCTGCGACATCGCCAAGCGCGCGCTGGCGCAGGCCGCGGCGAACTATGAGACCGTGCCCGGCGCCGCCGGCTCCGGCCAGGTGAAGGTGGGCGACAAGGTCATCGAGGCGCCGAGCGCCACGCTGACCGCGGGCGGCCACAAGTTCGACGAGGACAGCACCAAGAAGATCGCCGCGTTCAAGAAGGAACTGGGCGAGGCGATGAAGGCGGCCGGTTATCCGTCCAAGGCCGATCCGGCCAAGATCAACACGCCGCTGGTGGTCGCGATCCTGAGCGTGCTGGTGCTGTACGTGACCATGGTCTACGGCCCGATCGCCGCGATGCTGGTCGAGCTGTTCCCGACCCGGATCCGCTACACCTCGATGAGCCTGCCGTACCACATCGGCAACGGCTGGTTCGGGGGCCTGCTGCCGTCGATCAGCTTCGCGATGGTGGCCCAGAACGGCAACATCTATCACGGCCTCTGGTACCCGATCGGCATCGCCGCGCTCACCCTGGTGGTCGGCCTGCTGTTCGTGCGCGAGACCAAGGACGTGGACATCTACGCCCGCGACTGAACGCGCGGCACGGACGAGGGACGCGGCGCGCGGCGCCCACCCCCTCGACGCCCAGGGCGGCCTTCGGGCCGCCCTTTTTCATGGCGCCGGCCGCCGGTCCGGTCGCCCTTGCGATGGCCTTTGCGATGGCGCACATCGGCGCGGCCGAAGCGGCGCTCAGCCTGATGTCAGGCTGGCTTTCCACAATGGCCGCCAACCCGGTCGACCGTCGTGACCGGCAACCTCAAGAAGGAAACTCGCAGCCATGTGGAAACTCGTCCTTGGATTCATCGTCTTCGCCGCGGTGGCCCTGTTCGTGCTGATGAAGAGCGGCGGCAACATCGACCTGACGGGCGAGAAGCACGATGTGACCGGCGGCCACGCCGATCAGGCGGCGAGCGACGCGGCCTCGGCCGCGATCGCGGCGGCGTCCGCGGCGCTGCCCACGCAGGCGGCTTCGGCGGCCGCGTCGGGCGCTTCGCAGTAAACGTAGACGGCGGCGTCAGCGGCGTCGGCGACGTCCGCGACGTCCACGAACGGAGGACGGATCAGGCGATCCGGTCCTCGCCGGTGGCGCGCAGCGGCGCGTCGACCGGCAGGCGCATCACCATGCGCGTGCCTTCCTCGGGCTGCGAGATCACCTCGATCTGCCCGCCCAGCACATTCGTCACGATGTTGTGGACGATGTGCATGCCCAGGCCCGAGCCGCCCTTGCCGAGCTTGGTCGTGAAGAACGGATCGAAGATGCGCCGCACGACCGAGGCGTCCATGCCGCGCCCGTCGTCGCTGACGCTGAGCTCCACCTGGCCGTCGTCGAGCCGGTGACAGCTGACGGTCACCTGGCCGCGCTCGCTGCCCTCGAAGGCATGCACCAGCGCATTCATCAGCAGGTTGGTCAGCACCTGGCCGAGCGCGCCGGGATAGCTGTTCATGCGCAGGTCCTCCCGCAGCTCGGTGACGATGCGGAAGGGCGTGTGCTTGAAGCTGGGCTCGACCATGACAAGCACGTCCTCGACCACCTGGCTCAGCTCGAAGTCGCGGCGCGTGTCGCTGGTCTGGTCGATGGCGACCTGCTTGAAGTCGCGCACCAGGTCTGCGGCCTTCTGCACGTTGCGGTGCAGGATGTCCTGGCCGCGGCGCGTGTCCTTGACGAGTTCCTCGAGCTGGCTGCGGCGCATCGGCGTGTTGTCGGCCAGCATGCGGTCGAGCTTGTTCCAGCGGTCCTCCAGCGCGGAGACCACGGTCAGCGCGTTGCCCAGCGGCGTGTTCAGCTCATGCGCGACGCCGGCCACCAGGCGGCCCAGCGAAGCGAGCTTCTCCGACTCCACCAGTTCGCGCTGCGCCGTCTTGAGGTTGGCCAGCGCCTGCGTCAGCTCGGCGTTGGCCTCGGTCAGCTGCGCGGTGCGCTGCGCCACCTGGTCCTCGAGCGTGCTGGCATGGCCGCGCAGGTCGTCGAAGGCCTTGAGCAGCGCCAGCCGCATGCGCTCCATCGCCTTGCCGACGCGCGCGATCTCGTCCTCGCCGCCGAGCTCCAGCGGCTTGTCGAGCTGGCCGGAGGCCAGTTCGTCGGCCGCGCCGGACAGGCGATCGATCGGGCGCAGCACGCGGCGCTGCATGACGACCAGGATCAGCGCCAGCGACACCGTCAGCGTCAGCAGGCTGCGCCACAGCGCGTTCCACAGGTCGGCGCGCTTGCGCGCCATCAGCGGCTCGGCGCTCATGACGACGGTGAGCTTGGCGATCTCGCGGCCGTCGCGCATCACCGTGCGGGTCTCGCTGAGCGTCATCGCGTCGTCGGGCGAGCCGCGGTGGAACTCGACGAAGGCCTGCTGGGCGGAGTTCTCGGTCACGACGACCGAGACGAAGCGCGGGTCCTCCACTTGCGCCTTGACCATGGGTTCGGCCAGGTCGGGCGAGACCTGCCAGATCGGCTCGGCCAGCGACAGCGCCAGCACCTCCGACACGCGCGACAGGTCGCGCTGCAGGTCCTCCATCACGACGCGGCGGCTGAGCTGCTGCTCGTACAGCAGCACGCCGCCGGTCGGCAGGGCCAGGCCCACCAGCAGCGCCAGGATCACGGCGCTGCGCAACGAAGTCTTCATCAGGGCCACGTCCGTCCCTCTGTCCCACCCTTGTGACGGCCGATGATACGCACCGGGGAAGGCGGCCTCATGCGGCGAAACGCTCATCCGCGGCCAGCACGGTGACCCGGTTGCGGCCCTGCGCGCGGGATGAGCGCAGCGCCTGGTCGGCGCGGCCGAGGAAGTCGCGCGCCGTCTCGCCGTCGCCCAGCTGCGTGACGCCCAGCGAGAGGCTGAGCCGGCGCTCCGCGTCCGCCTGCAGCTGCCCGACGCCGTGCCGCAGCTGCTCGGCCAGGGTGTAGGCCTCGTGCAGGCCGGCGCCCGGGATCAGCAGCGCGAACCCGTCGTCTTCCAGGCGCGCGGCCAGGTGGTGGCTCTGCGCGATGCTGCGCACCGTGTTGGCGACCTGGCGCAGCGCCTCGTCCAGGCGCGCCGGGCCGAGGCGCTCGCGCAGGGCGGCGAAGTCGTCCACGTCGCCGAGCAGCAGGCAGGGCGCGGTCGGCGTGCCGGCCTCGGGGCAACGCACGCAGTCGGCCAGGGCGCGGTCGAAGCCGCGGCGGTTGCTCAGCCCGGTGAGCGGATCCAGCAGTGCCTCGCTGCGGGCGCGGTGGACCTCCTGGCGCAGCGAGGCCACCTCCTGGCGGCTGGCCTCCAGGCGAGTCACCAGGCTGTCGACCGCGTGGCGCATGTCCCGCGTGCCCTGCAGCGCGGCGGCCAGCACCGCCACGTGCTGGCCCGGCGCGGCCTCGCGCAGCGCGCGCTCCCAGCCCTGCAGCGCGCGTGCGTAGTGCTGCACCTGCTGGCCGGCCTGGTCGGTGCAGTCGGACACGCCGCGCAGCACCTCGCCGACGTCCCGCGCCAGCGTCGCGGCCATCTGCTCGTCCAGCTCGGCGATGTGCCGGCGGTAGAGCGCCCAGGTCTGCGGCTCGTCCAGCGTCGCGCCGTCCTGGGTCAGGCTCATCAGTTCGCGGCTCAGCGCGCCGTTCATCGCGGTCACGTGCTCGTACCAGACCGCGTAGGTGACGGGGTGCAGCGCCGCGCGCTGCCTCGACATCAGCGGCAAGGCGGCGCGCAGCGCCTGCGCGCTGGCGGCGATGCTCTCGGTGTATCTCATGCAGGGTCCCTCTCAGGTCCGAGGCCTTGTCGCGCCCGTCGGCGCGCTGCCCCTTGTCGTTGCCATCCCCACGGCGCCTCCCGCTCGATGGCGGCAGGCGCTTCCGGTCATCGGCGTGCGGGGGCAGGTCTTGAGCGCGCCACCGCACGGCGGCGGCAGGCGGCACAACTATTCACGCGGGAAGGGACAGGGGAGGGGACACGAGCGCGGCGCGCGTGGCACCAGCGGCTCGGCGAGGGCGAAGGGCGAGGACGACGGGCGCGGTGCGGACAGAGACGAACGGCTGGCAATCATCCATTGCCCCTTCGCGAAAGCGGGGCCGGCCTCGATTCCTAGAATCGTCCGCCATGAGCAGCCCCACACCGGCGGTCCCGGTCGCCCGTCCCGATGCCCACGGCGCGCGCGCGCCGCTGCCGGGCCTGATGCTGGCCGTCGGCGGCGCGATCGGCTTCTCGGGCAAGGCCATCATCGTGAAGCTCGCCTACCGCCATGGCGTCGACGCGATCACGCTGCTGATGCTGCGCATGCTGCTGGCGCTGCCGCTGTTCCTCGCGCTGGCCTGGTGGGCCGGTCGCGGCAAACCCGCGTTGACGGGGCGAGAGAAGCTCGCGGTGCTGGGCCTGGGCTTCAGCGGCTACTACCTGGCCAGCTTCCTGGACTTCGCCGGCCTGGCCTACGTCAGCGCCAGCTTCGAGCGCCTCATCCTCTACCTCAACCCGACCCTCGTGCTGCTGCTGTCGTGGGCGATGTTCGGTCGCCGCGTGACGCTGCGCCAGGCCGGCGCGCTCGCCGTGAGCTACGCCGGCGTGCTGCTGGTGTTCGGGCATGAGCTCCAGGTCGCGGGCGCCAACGTGTGGCTCGGCGGCGCGCTGGTCTTCGGCAGCGCGGTGTCCTACGCGCTCTATCTGGTCTACAGCGGGGAATGGGTCCAGCGCCTGGGCGCGATGCGGCTCACCGGCCTGGCGACCTCGGTGGCCTGCGGCTTCTGCATCGCGCAGTTCCTGCTGACGCGGCCGGTCTCGGGACTGGCTGAACTGGCGCCGGCGGTGTGGTGGCTGTCGGCGCTGAACGCGCTGGCCTGCACCTTCGCGCCGGTGCTGATGGTGATGATGGCCATCGAGCGCCTGGGGGCGGGTGTCGCCGCGCAGACCGGCATGGTGGGGCCCATGTCCACGATCTTGATGGGCGTGCTCATCCTCGACGAGCCGCTCACCGGCTGGGTCGTCGCGGGCACGGTGCTGGTGCTGGGCGGCGTGTGGCTGCTGGCGCGCCAGCGTCGGTGACTCTCTTCCCCTCTCCCCATGGGGAGAGGACGTTCTCGGCACAATCGCGCCGGCATCGACACGACGACGGAGATCGACATGGACTTGGGACTTTCGGGCAAGTGGGCCCTGGTATGCGCGGCCTCGAAGGGCCTGGGCGCGGGCTGCGCCGAGGCGCTGGCCGCTGAGGGCGTCAACGTGGTGATCACCGCGCGCGGCGAGGAAGCCCTGCAGGCGCAGGCCGCGCGGCTGCGCGCGATCAACCCCGCCGTGCAGGTCGTGGCCGTTGCCGGCGACATCGCCACCGAGGCCGGCCGCGCCGCCGCGCTGGCCGCGGCGCCGCGCGTCGACATCCTGGTCAACAACGCCGGCGGTCCGCCGCCCGGGGATTTCCGCGACTGGGACCGCGAACAGTGGCTCGCCGCCCTGGACGCCAACATGCTGACGCCGATCGCGCTGATCAAGGCGACGGTCGACCAGATGGCCGATCGCGGCTTCGGCCGCATCGTCAACATCACCTCCGGCGCGGTGAAGGCGCCGATCGACGTGCTGGGGCTGTCCAACGGCGCCCGCTCCGGCCTGACCGGCTTCGTCGCGGGCATCGCGCGCCAGCCGCGCATCGCCGGCCGCAACGTCACGATCAACAACCTGCTGCCGGGCGCCTTCGATACCGAACGCCTGCAGAAGACCCTGGCCGCCGGCGCGCAGAAGTCCGGCCAGCCGATCGACGACGTGCGCGCCAAGCGCATGGGCGCGATCCCGGCCCAGCGCTTCGGCAGCGCCGCGGAGTTCGGCGCGATCTGCGCGCTGATGTGCTCGGCCCACGCCGGCTACCTGACCGGGCAGAACATCCTGCTGGACGGCGGTGCCTATCCGGGCACCTTCTGAAGCGGGAGTGATTCGGCCCCGTCTGGAGCGGGGGGCCGCGTATCGAGTGGCGGACTAGCAAGCCATTGCTAGTCGCCCACCTAGAGAGGTGGGTAGATCGCGCATTTGGCGCATGAAGGGGATGGAACCGATCCGGTCGGCGCCGAAGAATGGGCCGGTCGTCACCACCCCGCCTTTCGGCGTCGGATCGTCCCCATGCCCCGCGACCGGATCGAGATCGTCGAGCGCATTGAATGCGTCGAACGCGTCGAGCGTGTCGAACGCGTCGTGCGTTTGGAGCGCGTCGAGCGCCGCGCGCGCGTCGGTGCCGGCGATGCGGTCGGCAGGTCGACGCGCCTGATGGGGCGAGCGGAACGGGACGTCGTCGACGTCGAAGCGCGGGACGTGAGCGCGGTGCCCCGTGAACCGGTCCGGACGGCGCCGCGCGGTCTGGTCCTCAACGGCGTGTGGGTGCCGCTGGCGCCGTGACGCCGCGAGCGGCTTCCGACTTCAGCGCCGGCCCGAGGACACCACGATCCCCGCCGCGATCAGCGCGAAGGCCGCGCCGTGGAACCAGGCCGGCCATTCGCCCAGCAGCGCCGCCGACATCAGCGCCGCGAACACCGGCGTCAGGTTGCCGAAGAAGGCGGCCAGCGTCGGCCCCGCCTGCGCGACGCCCAGCCCCCAGCAGCGGTAGGCGATCAGCGATGGCCCGACCGCCACGTAGACCAGCGCCGCCGCCATCGGCCAGCCCCAGCGCACCGGGGGCACGCCGATGGCCTGCTCCGCGCCGGCCGAGGCCCAGCTGAAGACCAGCCCGAACAGCATCTGCGCCATCAGCAGCGCGGACCAGTCCCAGTCGGGCCGGCGCTCGCCCTGCATGTGGGCGGGCGGCCGCGCCAGCAGCCAGCTGTAGAAGGCCCAGGTCAGCACGGCCAGCAGCATCAGCAGGTCGCCCCGCACGAACTGCACCTGTGCCAGGCGTTCCAGGTGTCCGCGCGAGATCACCAGCGCGACGCCGCCGAGCGACAGCAGCGCCCCGGCGAGCTGGCGGCGCGTCGGCCAGACGCGATAGAGCAGCGCGCCCACCGCCAGCATCCACACCGGCAGGCTGGCCGCGATCAGCGTCACGTTGAGCGCGGTGGAGCTGTGCAGCGCCTGGTACTGCAGCGCGTTGTAGCAGCCCATGCCCAGCAGCCCGGTCAGCGCGAAGTAGCCCCAGCGGGCCCGCAGCGGGGCCAGGTCTTGCAGCAGCGCGCGCGCCGGGCGGGCGATCAGCAGCAGCAGCGCGAAGGCCAGCGTCCAGCGCATCGCGTTGAGCAGCAGCGGCGGCACCAGCGGGCCGACCGAGCGCCCGACCACGGCGTTGCCGGCCCACAGCAGCGGGGGCAGGGTCAGCATCAGGGCCAGGCGTGGGGTCAAGCTCATCGCGGCGATGCGCGTCGGTCGGGAGGCTGGCACGATAGCCGCAATCGACGCGTCGGGCGACGCGCGAGCGACATCCCCCCATGAGGAGAACCCCGATGAGCGACAGAGCCGTGCGCATCTCGCAAGCTGGTGGACCGGAAGTCCTGACGATCGAGCCGGTCCAGGTCGGCGACCCCGGCCCGGGCGAGATCCGCATCCGCCACGCGGCCTGCGGCTTGAACTACATCGACATCTACCACCGCAGCGGCGTCTATCCGCTGCCCCTGCCCAGCGGCCTGGGTATGGAAGGCGCGGGCATCGTCGAGGCGGTGGGCGAGGGCGTCACCCACCTGCGCCCCGGTGACCGCGCCGCGTATGCGAGTCAGCCCATCGGCGCCTACGCGACCGCGCGCGTGATGCCGGCCCGCTGCGTCGTGAAGCTGCCGGACTTCCTGAGCTTCGAGCAGGGCGCCGCGATGATGCTCAAGGGCATGACGGTGCAGTACCTGCTGCGCCGCACGCTGCCCCAGGGCGGGCTGCAGCCGGGCGACCACGTGCTCTTCCACGCGGCGGCGGGCGGCGTCGGGCTGATCGCGTGCCAATGGGCCAAGGCGCTGGGGCTGCGGCTGATCGCCACCGCCGGCAGCGACGCCAAGTGCCGCCTGGCGCTCGACCATGGCGCCGAGTTCGCGATCAACTACGCGACCGAGAACTTCGCCGAGCGGGTCAAGGAGATCACCGGCGGCCGCGGCGTGAAGGTGGTCTACGACTCGGTCGGCGCCTCGACCTGGGAAGGCTCGCTGGCCAGCCTGCGGCCGTTCGGGCTGATGGTGAGCTTCGGCAATGCCTCGGGCGTGGTCCCGCCGGTGGCGCTGGGCGCGCTGTCGGCCAAGGCGCTGTACCTCACGCGGCCCTCGCTGTTCGTGCACCTCGATTCGCTCGAGACCACGCAGGAGATCGCCGGCGACTTGTTCGCCGCGGTCGAGCGCGGCGCGGTGCGGATCGAGGTCGAGCAGCGTTATCCGTTCGACGAGGTCCAGCGCGCCCATCTCGAGCTGGAGGCCCGCACGACCACCGGCTCAGGCGTGCTGCTGGTTTGAACCGGACGCGGTGATCGGGCCGTCGAGGTCGGCGGCCACCGTCTCCGCGTCGAGCAGCGCTTCGTTGGCGCTGCGCTCGTCCCGCGCGTCGGTCCGCGCCGGTGTCAGCGTGGCCCGGCGCGTGTCCGTGAGCGCCTGCGGACCGCCCGCGTCGGTGACGACGCGGCGCGGCGGCGGCAGCTCGTCGAGCCCCGCCGGCACGGTGTCCGCGCCGAAGTCGGTGGCGGCCTCGTCGTCGAGCGCCCCCGCGGTCGTCTCGTGGACATCGACGTCCACGGTCTCGGTGCGCAGCACCTCGTCCAGCACCAGCGGCTGCGAGACCTTGACCTCGAAGCTGAAGCAGGAGCCGGCGCCGGGCTGGCTTTCCACCTGCACCTCGCCGCCCATCAGCTCGACCAGGCGCTTGACGATGGTCAGGCCCAGTCCGGTGCCGCCGTAGCGGCGGGTGATGCTGCCGTCGGCCTGCGTGAACGGGCTGAAGATCTGCGCGATCTGCTCGCGCGTCATGCCGATGCCGGTGTCATGCACCGCGATGCGCAGCCGCAGCGGGCCGGCGTGGAGCGGCTCGTCGGCGTCGATGCGCTGGATGTCGACGCGGACCTCGCCGCGCTCGGTGAACTTGAGCGCATTGCCGACCAGGTTCACCAGGATCTGGCGCAGCCTCAGCGCGTCGCCCAGCAGGTGCTGCGGCACGCCGGGCTGCACCCGCGCATGCAGTTGCAGGCCCTTCTCGTGCGCCTGCAGCAGCAGCGGATGCAGCGCCTCGCGCAGGCAGTCGTGCAGGCTGAACGGGGCCTGGTCGATGATCACGCGGCCGGCCTCGATCTTCGCGATGTCCAGCAGGTCGTTGATGATGACCATCAGGCCCTTGGCCGAGCTGTGCGCGAGTTCGATGAACTTGCGCTGGCGCTCGTTGAGCTCGGTCTGCAGTACCAGCTCGGTCAGGCCCAGCACGCCATTCATGGGCGTGCGGATCTCGTGGCTCATGTTGGCCAGGAAGGAGCTCTTGGCCTGGCTGGCGGCCTCGGCGGCCTCGCGCGCGGCCTCGAGCTGCGCCTGCGTCGCCTTGAAGTCGCCGATGTCGCGGGCGTTGAGCTGCAGCACCACCTCGCCGCTGACGGGATCGCGCATCGGCCGCGCGTCGACGGCATGCCAGCGTCGGCCGTTGGCGGTGTTGATCTCGAGCTCGGCGCCGAAGGTCTGGCCGCCACGCACCTGCGCCATGATGCGGCGCGCCAGGTCGGGCTCGGGGAAGATGGCGCTGAAGTCGGTCGCGCCGATGGTCTTGCGCAGGCCGTTGAAGCACATCGCCGCGGCCGGGTTGCGCATCAGCACGCTGCCGTCTCGCAGCGAGAACACGGCGATGCGCACCGAGGTGTGCTGCAGCGCCTCGACGCCGCGCAGCAGGCTCTTGTCGACGCCGCTCACCAGCGAGTCGGCGGCGAACAGCATCACCTGGCGCTTGTCGGGGGTGCGGATGCCGCGGGAGACCAGCATCACCGTGGTGGGCTGGCCCTTGGGGTAGAGCGTCCACTGCTCGCGCACGAGCTTGCCCTGGGTGTGGTCGGCGGCGGTCACGGCCAGCCGCTCGGCCACCGAGGGGCTCATGTCGCTGAGGTCGCGGGAGAGGAACTCCTCGGCGTTGTCCGCCCGCCAGAAGGCCAGCGCCGCGGCGTTGGCCCACAGGTTGCGCTGACGCTCCTGGTCGTAGACCCACATGGGCACATCGAGCCAGTCATAGTGGGTCAGGCAGGAGAAGTCGAGCATGGGGGCGAGGCCCTGTTCTGGTTACGTTTGGTCGCAGCGGATTGTCGCCGCCGGCCGTGTCCTGTCCATGGTCGCGATGTCCACTTCGTCACGTCCCCCGCGCGGCCGTGCGCGGCCCCGCGCCAGTGCGTGAAGAGCGCCCGCCGTCGCGTCGCGCGCGCACTGCCGCGGCGCTCGCCGGATGGCGGGCCGATGTCGCCCGGTGGAGTCCCTCCGAGCCGCGCATGCGTGACGCGGCCCTCGATGTCGACAAGGCTACGCAGGCGGGCGCCGGAACGCCAGCCTCGTTTCTCCGGAGGAACCCTGGGGTGGAGGGGGCAGGGCGCGGATCAGCCGCGCTTGACGCGGCGCAGCTCGTCCCAGATCAGCAGGACGGCGCCGATGGTGATGGCGCTGTCGGCGATGTTGAACGACGGGTAGTACCAGCCGGCCCAGTGCAGCTGGATGAAGTCGACGACGTAGCCATGCAGCAGCCGGTCGACGATGTTGCCCACCGCGCCGCCCAGGATCAGGCTGAGGGCCCAGGCGAACTGGGTCTGGTGGCCGTGGCGGCGCAGCATCCAGATGATGAAGACCGCGGCGGCCACGCCCAGGCCGACGAAGAACCAGCGCTGCCAGCCCGAGGCGCCGGCCAGGAAGCTGAAGGCCGCGCCGGTGTTGTGGACCCGCACCAGGTTGAAGAAGGGCAGGACGTAGTGGCTGTCCCCGTACTGGAAGCTGTGCAGGATCAGGACCTTGGTGAACTGATCGGCCACGATCACCAGCAGGGCGATGGCCAGCCACTGGATCAGGCGGTTGTTCGACGAGGACGGGGACTTGGTGGCCATGGCTGCTGCGGGTAGGGAAGGCGCGGGCGCGAAACCCGCAACTGTAGCGTCCGCCACGGGCGCGCCGTGCGGCTACAGTGCGGGCCCGAAGAGGACCCGATGAGACTCCGCCTGAAGATCCTGCTGCTGGCGCTGCTGCCGCTGGTCGCCTCGCTGCTGCTGATCGCGGTGGCGGTACGCCAGCAGGAGCGCGAGCTGCTCCAGCGCGAGCACGCCGCCGTGCAGCGCGCCTACATGGACGCGCGCCGCGACGAGCTGCGCCATTACGTCGAGCTGGCCGTCAGCACGCTGCAGCCGCTATACGAGCGCTCGCCCGCGCTGGCCGCCCGGACCAGCGACGCCGACGTCGAGCGCGACAAGCGCGAGGCGCTGCGGCTGCTGTCCGCGCTGGATTACGGCGAGGACGGCTACTTCTTCGTCTATGACCTGCAGGGCCGGGTGCTGATGCATTCGCGGCAGCCGGAACTGGTCGGGCGCAACCTCTGGGGCCTGCGCGACGCGCAGGGGCGGCCGACCATCCAGCAACTGGTCGCGCAGGCCAAGGCCGGCGGCGGTTATGTCGACTACGAATGGCGCAAACCGTCCAGCGGCGAGCGCGCGCCCAAGCTCGGCTACGTCGTGGCGATGGAGCGCTGGAACTGGATGCTGGGCACGGGGCTCTACCTGGACGGCATCCGCGCGACGCTGGAGCAGCTCGACCGGGAGGCGCAGGCCAACATCGCCCGCACGATGTGGGGCATCGCGGCGATCGCGCTCTTCGGCGTGGCGCTGATCAGCGCCTGCGCGCTGGCGCTCAACCTCAGCGAGCACCGCCAGTCCGAGGCCAAGCTGCGCGCGCTGGCGCACGAGGTCGTGCGCTCGCAGGAGGAAGAGCGGGCCCACCTCTCGCGCGAGCTGCACGACGGCGTCAGCCAGACGCTGGTGTCGACCAAGCTGCTGATCGAATCGGCGCAGCAGGCCGGCTCGACCGCGCTGCTGCCCCGCGCGCTGGAGCGCCTCAACGCCAGCCTGACCGAGGTCCGCGGCCTCTCGCACCGGCTGCGGCCAGCCCTGCTCGACACCCTGGGGCTGCCGGCGGCGCTCGAGCACCTGGCGCGCGAGTTCGACGAAGGCGGCGCGGTGCCGGTCGCGATGCGCGTGGCCGGCGAGCCGCGCGAATTGCCGGAGCTGCTCAACACGGTGCTGTTCCGCGTCGCGCAGGAGGCGCTGACGAACGTGGCCAAGCATGCGGGCGCGGCGCGGGTCGAGATGGCGCTCGAGTTCGCGCCCGACGATCCGCGCGGCGAGCCCGGCGGCGTCCTGCTGCGGGTGCTCGACGACGGGGACGGCTTCGACCCCGAGGCCGCCGAGCGCGCCGATCCGCGACTGGGCATCGGCCTGCGCAACATGCGCGAGCGCATGGCCTCGGTCGGCGGCGCGCTGGACCTGCAGACCAGCCCGGGACACGGCACCCAGATCGAGGCGCTGGTGAGCGCCGCGGCGATCCGGCGTCTGGCGCGCGACAATCCCGCCCCATGAGCCCCGAGCGCCTCTCCGCCCCCGGCACGGCCACGCCCGTGCGCCTCCTGCTGGTCGACGACCATCCGCTGGTGCGCGAGGGCGTGCGCTCGCGGCTGCAGGGCGAGCCGCGCTACCTCGTCGTCGGCGAGGCCGGCAACGCGGAGGAGGCCATGATGATGCTCATCGCCACGCAGCCGGAAGTCGTGCTGCTGGACGTCGGCCTGAAGGGGCACAACGGCATCCAGCTGGCGCAGACCATGCTGGAGCGCGTGCCCGAGCTGCGCGTGCTGATGTACAGCATGTACGACAACCCCGAGTACGTGCAGCGCGCGCTGCAGGCCGGCGCCCGCGGCTACGTGCTCAAGGACGCGCCGGCCGGCGAGATCGTCGCCGCCATCGACGCCGTGGCGGCGGGCGGCACCTTCCTCAGCCCGGGCGTATCCAAGCGGATGTTCCGCAGCCAGCAGCCGCGGCCCATCCTCTCGCCGCGCGAGAGCGAAATCCTCTCCGCGCTCGGCCGCGGCGAATCGAGCAAGCAGATCGCCAAGGCGCTCGACCTCTCCGTGAGGACCGTCGAGACGCACCGCCAGAACATCAAGCGCAAGCTCGAGCTCGAGGGCCAGGCCGAGCTGATCCGCTACGCGGTCGAGCACGCCCGCGGCCCGCATCGCGACGAGGTCTGACGGGCTGCGCGGGCCTCGCCCCGAGGGGCGATCGCCGCGCCGCCGAGGGTTTCCACTTAAGCGCTCCTACGCCGGTGGACTAGTCCGCTCGACGGATGTGGGGAAGCGCACGGGCATGGAAACTGCCGCGGCAAACAGAGCTCGCGTGCCAGGTCCCACTCGTCCGTCGGTGCGCGCCCAATAAGGAGACATCGATGTCGAACTTGAGTCGCCACCTCGCCTGGGCGGGCGTGGCCATCCTCGGGGCGTTCGCCCTGGCCACCGTGGCGCTCGCCAACGGAGAAGCGGTGAGCGCCCTGTGGGTCGTCGTCGCCGCGATCTGCGTGTACCTCATCGGCTACCGCTACTACAGCCTCTTCCTGGCGACCAAGGTCCTGGGCCTGGACCCGACCCGCCAGACGCCCGCCTGGAAGTACAACGACGGGCTGGACTTCGTCCCCACCCACAAGTACGTCCTGTACGGCCATCACTTCGCCGCCATCGCCGGCGCGGGCCCGCTGGTCGGCCCCGTGCTCGCGGCGCAGATGGGTTACCTGCCGGGCCTGCTGTGGATCCTGGCCGGCGTGATCTTCGCCGGCGCGGTGCAGGACTTCATCGTGCTGTTCATCTCCACGCGCCGCGACGGCCGCTCGCTGGGCGACCTCGTCAAGCAGGAGATGGGCACGGTGCCCGGCGTCATCGCGCTGTTCGGCGCGTTCATGATCATGATCATCATCCTGGCGGTGCTGGCGCTGATCGTGGTGAAGGCGCTGGCGCACTCGCCCTGGGGCACCTTCACCGTCGCGGCGACGATCCCGGTCGCGCTGTTCATGGGCGTGTACCTGCGCTTCATCCGTCCGGGCCGCATCGGCGAGGTTTCCGTCATCGGCTTCGTGCTGCTGATGCTGGCGATCGTCGCCGGCCAGTGGGTGCATGAGAGCCCGACCTGGGCGCCGATGTTCACCTACGACGGCAAGGTGCTGACGTGGATGCTGATCGGCTACGGCTTCGTCGCCGCCTGCATCCCGGTGTGGCTGCTGCTGGCGCCGCGCGACTACCTCTCCACCTTCCTGAAGATCGGCACGATCATCGCGCTGGCGATCGGCATCGTGGTCGTCGCCCCGCCGATGCAGATGCCGTCGTTCACCCAGTTCGCGGCCGGCAACGGCCCGGTCTGGTCGGGCAACCTGTTCCCCTTCCTGTTCATCACCATCGCCTGCGGCGCGGTGTCGGGCTTCCATGCGCTGATCAGCTCGGGCACCACGCCCAAGATGCTGGACAACGAGGTCAACGCGCGCTTCATCGGCTACGGCGGCATGCTGGCCGAATCCTTCGTGGCGGTGATGGCGCTGGTGGCGGCCTCGTGCATCGAGCCGGGCGTCTACTTCGCGATGAACAGCCCGGCCGCGCTGGTCGGCAGCACGCCCGAGACGGTGGCGGCGACGCTCTCCACCTGGGGCTTCGTGATCACGCCGGAGATGCTGGTGCAGACCGCCAAGGACGTCGGCGAGAACACCATCCTGGCGCGCGCCGGTGGCGCTCCGACGCTGGCGGTGGGCATGGCGCACATCCTGCATCAGGTCGTGGGTGGCAAGGCGATGATGGCCTTCTGGTACCACTTCGCGATCCTGTTCGAGGCGCTGTTCATCCTGACCGCGGTCGACGCGGGCACCCGGGCGGGCCGCTTCATGCTGCAGGACCTGCTGGGCACCTTCGTGCCGGCGCTCAAGCGCACCGAATCGCTGCCGGCCAACCTGATCGCCACGGGCCTGTGCGTGTCGGCCTGGGGCTACTTCCTGTACCAGGGCGTGGTGGATCCGCTGGGCGGCATCAACACCTTGTGGCCGCTGTTCGGCATTGCCAACCAGATGCTGGCGGCGGTGGCGTTGCTGCTGGGCACGGTGGTGCTGTTCAAGATGAAGAAGGACCGTTACGCGTGGACCACGATCGTGCCGGCGGCCTGGCTGCTGGTGTGCACGATGACGGCGGGCTGGCAGAAGATCTTCAGTGCCGATCCGAAGGTGGGCTTCCTGGCGCATGCCTCGAAGTACGCTGATTCCCTGGCGGCGGGCAAGGTCCTGGCGCCGGCCAAGAGCCTGGAGGCGATGGAGCGGGTGATCTTCAATGACCGGCTGGATGCTGCGCTGTGCGGCCTTTTCATGTTCGTCGTGATCAGCGTGCTGGTGTACAGCGTGAAGGCGGTGCTGAAGGCGCGTGCCGAGCGCAAGCCCACGGTGCAGGAGACGCCGTTCGAGCGCATGCCTGAGGGCGCGGTGGCGGGCGGCCATGCTTAAGCAGGTGGCTGCGGACGCCGCGCAGGCGGCGTTGTCCGCTGCGTCGGACATGCTGCAGGCGGGCCGCTACATGGCCCGTGGCGTGCGTCAGCAGCTGATTGGCGCGGACTATGGTGCCTACCTGGCGCACATGGCGCGCACGCATCCTGACGATGAGCCCCTGAGCTACGAGGCCTTCTTCCTCGAGCGCCAGGAGGCTCGCTACAGCGCCCGCACGGGCCGCTGCTGCTGACGCCAACGCCCGACGCACTTTTCCAGAACGGCCCTCCGGGGCCGTTCTTCGTGGGGGGGGCGCAGAACTGCCCGAGGCCGGCGGCGGAGCCCGCTTCCATAACTGACCAGGCGCGTTCTGTTTGAGCGTCGCGAGCCGAAGGTGAGCAGAGCGAGTTGAGCGCCGAAAGCGGGCTCCGCCGCCGGCCTCGGGCAGTTTTGCGCGGGCTCGGTGACACTACGCCGCATGCTTCGATTCGCAGCCAACCTAGGTTTCCTGTACCAGGATCTCCCGTTCCTCGACCGTTTCTCTGCTGCAGCCCGCGACGGGTTCGCGGCTGTGGAGTGTTTGTTCCCGTACGACGTGCCGGCTGCTGACTTGCGAGCGCGGGCGGATGCGGCGGGCGTTGAGGTCGTGTTGATCAATGCCCCGCCGGGCGACTGGGCGTCGGGTGAACGTGGTTTGGCGTCGCTGGCGGGGCGGGAGGCTGACTTTCGAGATTCGATCGAGCGCGGGCTGGATTACGCGAGCCGGGTGGGGTCGCCGCGGCTGCACGTGCTGGCGGGGGTGTTGCCGCCGGATGTTTCGCGCGATGCCGCGCTCGCGCGCTACGAGGCGGGTCTGCGCTGGGCGGCGGAGCAGGGCGCACGCGCGGGCGTGACGCTGATGATCGAGCCCATCAATCCGCACGACATGCCGGGCTACCTGCTGCAGCGCCAGGAGGAGGCGCATGCGATCGTCGATCGCATTGGTGCGACGCATCTGAGGGTCCAGATGGACCTGTACCACTGCGCGCGTGTCGAGGGGGATGTGGTCGTGCAGGTGCGGCGCTGGCTGCCGACGGGTCGTGTCGCGCATTGCCAGATCGCCGGCGTGCCGGGCCGGCATGAGCCGGACGTGGGCTCGCTGGACTGGCGCGGCGCGCTGGCTGCAATCGACGAGATCGCGGCGGCCACCGGCTGGGACGGCTGGATCGGCTGCGAGTACCGGCCGCGGCGGGGCGATGTCGCAGGTGGCACCTCCGACGGTTTGGTCTGGATGCGAGGGTTGAGTAGCAAGGATTGATGGCCAGACCCACCTAACGAGGTCGGCGCCTGAGCCGCCACGACCTGCAATAGCGATCCCGGTTTAGAAGGGGTCTCAACACGATCGCTGCCTGTCTCCAAGAGCACAGGCAGCGACGATGAGCACCAGGATCCAACGAGCGGCGATCGCGATCGCCACGGCAGCGGCGGCCACCAAGGCCCTCGCCATCGGTATCAACGAACAGCGGTTCGAGGCCCTCGGTGGCCGGCTCGACGAACCGCTGTCCTTCCTGCACCTGGTGCAGACCCCCCTGGAGCGGGAGAGCCTCCGGCCCAGGTTCCGCAACGTGGGCCAGTTGCGCTTTCCCGGCACCGACCGCGACTGCACCGCGACCTGGCTCGGCGAAGACGAGCAGCATGCCTTCGTCATGACCGCGGCGCATTGCGTGGCCAGTGATTTCCGGCACGCCCCCTGGGCCCGGTCCTTGGGGCCGGTGACGTTGAGCAGCCGTCTCCCGTCGAGGCATGAAGGGCGAGGCCTGGCCTTCATCCCGATGCCGCGCCCGTCGCAGGACGGCGACGCGGTTGAGCAGGACGGCAGCGCCAGCGACAGCGACCTGGCGATCCTGCGGCTGCCGCGCCGGACGGCTCGCCCGCTGGCGTCGGAAACGCCGCCATTGCTCGACGACCTCGACGACGACCCCGTCGCCAGCGCCCATCCCGTGGGGGCGGTCACCGAGTTCGTCGGTTATGGCGCCTGGCATGTCGGCACCCGGTCGATTGACCGCGCCGGGCGCCTCTGGGCCCGTGCGCCCGGCCGCGCGACCGGGCGCGCGCGGCAGCGGTTCACCGTCGGCTATCAGCCGACCGGCGACACCGATCGCTGGTTCACGCTGACCTCGGGCGACAGCGGCGGTGCCTTCTGGCAGGCGCGCTGGGGTTACTGGCATGTCGTCGCCACGGCGAGCGCCCGTGACAAGGGCTGGCGTGGCTCGGAAGGCCCTCGCATGGCGGCGCTCGTCCACTGGGTGAAAGGCGTCTTCCCCGGCATCCGCACCTTGAGCGACCGCCTCAGCGTCGGCGCCGGCGCCCCGTTCGTTTCCCGCGATCACTCGGAAGACGTCTCGAGCGGCACGGTGGTCTATCTCGTGCCGGCGCAGACCGGGGCCACCGGGCCTGCCGAGCCCGCCACTTCCGGCGCCTCGGGCTACAGCGTCATCCAGGCCGTCGTGGAGGACGAACTGACGCGCCACCGGGCCGAGATCCGTCTGCGCGGCCAGCGCGAGACCGGTTGCGGCTGGGCCTCGCGGATGGAGGACGACACCACGTGCGGCGAGCGGCGGGGCGCCCGCCTGACGGTGTCCTTCCATGCGGAAGACAACCCCGGACTGATGCGAGGCAGCTATGTCGGCCAGATCGAGATCGAGGCGGTCGGCACGAGCGACGGGCGTTATCGCGAGCGCTTCCCGCTGCGGTTGCGGATCGGGCACCTGACCGCAGGCACCGTCACGGCGAGCCGTGGCTACGAGTCGCCGGATCTGGCGGGGCTGCTTTCCGCGCAAGACGGCTCGCCAGTGCGTGTCGCGCTGCCCGTCCAGACGCGTGCGCATCGCGATGGGGAGGCGCCCGGCGGCGTGCAGCCCTCGAGTCGCGTCATCGTGACGGTGAGGGATGTGCTGGAAGGCCGGGATCGGACCCTTGTGCTGCGCGCGTTCCGGCGGCCGGCGACTGCCGGCGCCTGCGCGCCGATGCCGATGGCAGCGACGGTCGATTGCGAGGGGCGCCGGCTGTCGCGGGTGAGCCTGCAGTTCGTCGAGGGCGACAATCCGGGCCTGCCGGCGGGGCTCTATCGGGGACGCGTGTTCCTGGAGGCGCGCGGCGGACCCGGCGGCACACGCCGTGAGCTGATCGGTGTCGGGTTGAACGTCGACACGCTCTGACCCCACGCCGATCCCGCGGGATCGCCCGCGGCGACGCGCCGACCCGCGCGACCATGAGAAAGGCCGCCGGCCCGCAGGGGCTCGGCGGCCTTGCCGTCGATGCGCGCAGGCTCAGGCCACCGTGCGCGTCTCGCCGTCGCCGTGGAGGTTGCTCTCGCAGCGGCCGCAGATCGTGGGATGCGCCGGATTGGCGCCGACGTCCGCGCGGTAGTGCCAGCAGCGCTCGCACTTCTGGTGCGTCGACGGCGTCACGGTGATGCTCAGTTCATCGGCGAGCACCGCGTTCGCGGCCGAGGTGATCAGCACGAACTTCAGGTCGTCGCCCAGGCTGCTCAGCAGCGCCAGGTCCTCGCCGTTCACGCCCAGCGTGATCTCCGCCTGCAGCGACGAGCCGATCGCGCCGGTCGTGCGCACCGCTTCGATCGCCTTGTTCACCGCGTCCCGGACCTCGTGGATGCGGTTCCACTTGGCGATCAGGCCGTCGTCATGCGCGACGCCGAAGGACCAGAAGGTCTCGGTGAAGATCGTGTCGCCGGCCTGCTTGCCGGCGAAGACCTTCCAGGCTTCCTCGGCGGTGAAGCTCAGGAACGGCGCCATCCAGCGCAGCATCGCGTGGGTGATGTGCCACAGCGCGGTCTGCGCCGAACGGCGCGCGGCCGACTTCGGCGCGCTGGTGTACAGGCGGTCCTTCAGCACGTCCAGGTAGAACGCGCCCAGGTCCTCCGAGCAGTAGACCTGCAGCTTGGCCACCACCGGGTGGAACTCGTAGCGCTGGTAATGCGCCAGGATCTCCTCCTGGAACTGCGCGGCGCGCGCCAGCGCATAGCGGTCGGCCTCGAGCAGCTGGTCCATCGGCACGGCGTCGCGGGCGGCGTCGAAGTCCGAGGTGTTGGCCAGCAGGAAGCGCAGCGTGTTGCGGATGCGGCGGTAACCGTCCACCACGCGGTCCAGGATCTTCTTGTCGCCGGCGATGTCGCCCGAGTAGTCCGATGCCGCCACCCACAGCCGGATGATCTCGGCACCCAGCGACTTGCTGGTCTCCTGCGGATCGACGCCGTTGCCCAGCGACTTGCTCATCTTGCGGCCCTGGCTGTCCACGGTGAAGCCGTGGGTCAGCAGGCCGCGATAGGGCGCGCGGCCATTGATCGCGCACGAGATCAGCAGCGACGAGTGGAACCAGCCGCGATGCTGGTCATGGCCCTCGAGATAGAGGTCGGCCTCGGGGCCGGTCTCGTGCGCCGCGCCGGCATGCGAGCCCTTGAGCACGTGCTGGAAGGTGGAGCCCGAGTCGAACCACACGTCGAGGATGTCCTGGCCCTTCGAGTACTGCTCGGCCTCGGCGCCCAGCCACTCGGCCGGGTCGAGCTTGGACCAGGCCTCGATGCCGCCGGCCTCGACCAACTGCGCGGCGCGCTCGATGAACTCGAGCGTCTTCGGATGCGGCTGGCCGCTGTCCTTGTGCAGGAAGATCGGCAGCGGCACGCCCCAGCTGCGCTGGCGCGAGATGCACCAGTCGGGCCGTCCGGCGATCATGTCGTGCAGCCGGGTGCGGCCGTTCTCCGGATAGAAGCTGGTCTGCTCGATGGCGTCCAGCGCCAGCTGGCGCAGCGTCTTCTCCGCCTTGTCGACGGTGAACACGCCGTCGCCTTCGTCCATGCGCACGAACCACTGCGCCGCGGCGCGGTAGATCACCGGGCTCTTGTGGCGCCAGCAGTGCGGGTAGCTGTGGCTGATCTTGCTCTGGGCCATCAGGCGGCCGGCATCCTGCAGCGCCTGCGCGATGACCGGGTTGGCCTTCCAGATGTGCTGGCCGCCGAACAGCGGCAACTCGGCCTCATAGACGCCGTTGCCCTGCACCGGATTCTTGATGTCCTTGAACGTCATTCCGTGCGCCATGCACGAGTTGAAGTCGTCCACGCCGTAGGCCGGCGCCGAGTGGACCACGCCGGTGCCGTCGTCGGCGGTGGCGTAGTCGGCCAGGTAGACGGGGCTTTCGCGGTCGAAGCCCGGATGCACGTGGGCCAGCGGGTGCTTGAACTTCAGCAGCTCCAGCGACTTGCCCGGCGTCACGGCGACCTGCCGGCCCTCGATGCCCCAGCGGGCCAGGCACTTCTCGACCAGCGCCTCGGCCACGACGAAGTAGCCGCGCTCGGTGTCCACCAGCGCATAGGGCAGCTCGGGGTTCAGGTTGAGCGCCTGGTTGGCGGGGATGGTCCAGGGCGTGGTCGTCCAGATGACGGTGAACGCGTCCTTGTCGAGCTTCTGCAGGCCGAAGGCCGCCGCCAGCTTGTCCGGCTCGGCGCTCAGGAAGGCCACGTCGACGGCGGGCGACTGCTTGTCGGCGTACTCGATCTCGAACTCGGCCAGCGAGGAGCCGCAGTCGAAGCACCAGTACACCGGCTTGAGGCCGCGGTACACGAAGCCGCGCTCGAACAGGCGCTTGAGCACGCGGATCTCGCCGGCCTCGTTCTTGAAGTCCATCGTGCGGTAGGGGTGGTCCCAGTCGCCGAGCACGCCCAGGCGCTTGAAGTCGGCGCGCTGCTGGTCGATCTGTTCGCCGGCGTACTTGCGGCTCTTGGCCTGCACCTCGTCGCGCGGCAGGCCGCGGCCGAAGGTCTTCTCGATCTGGTTCTCGATCGGCAGGCCGTGGCAGTCCCAGCCCGGGATGTAGGCGGCGTCGAAGCCCTCGAGCTGGCGCGCCTTGACGATCATGTCCTTGAGGATCTTGTTGACCGCGTGACCCATGTGGATCTGGCCGTTGGCATAGGGCGGGCCGTCGTGCAGCACGAACTTGGGCTTGCCCTGGCGCGCCACGCGCAGGCGCTGGTAGACGCCCTGGTCCTCCCATTCCTTGACCCAGCCCGGCTCGCGCTTGGGCAGGTCGCCGCGCATGGGGAAGGGCGTGTCGGGCAGGTTGAGCGTGGCGCGGTAGTCGGGCTTGGACGTGTCGGTCATGGCAGCGGCAATCGAAGAGGGCAGCCCCGGCGTGCGCGGGGCGGCGAGGCATGAAGAGAAGGGCGCGGAGGCGGCGAGGTGGGATGCACTGGGCCGCGCGCCGGCTGAGCGCAGGGGAGGGCGGTCAGCCCTTCAAATTCGGTCGCGGGTGGTCTGACGGCGGACGGCGGCGTGGGTGGCCGCCTGTTGCGCGAAGTACTCGCGCGCCTGACGGACGTCTTCGCGGATCGCGGCCGTCAACGAATCAAGCCCGTCGAAACGGGCTTCATCGCGCAGTTTTTGGAGGAGTTCCACGCGCACGAGTTTACCGTAGGCCTCCGCGGCCCCCAGGCGGGCGGCCAGGTCCGCCGGCCAGTCCAGCGCGTGGACTTCCAGCAGCACCCGCCCCGCGTCCTCGACGGTGGGGCGCACGCCCAGCGAGGCGACGCCGTCCAGCGCCGGGCCCTCGTCCCCGTCGATGCCGTGCACCCGCACCGCGAAGATGCCGTGCGCGGCCGGCTTGTCGTGGTCGAAGCGCAGGTTCAGCGTGCGGAAGCCGTCGCCGCGGCCGGGCGCGGTCTCGGCCAGCTGGCGGCCCAGCTTCTGGCCGTGGATCACATGGCCGGAGATCGCATACGGCCGGCCCAGCAGCCGCGCCGCGCCGTCCATGTCGCCGGCGGCCAGCGCCTCGCGCACGGCCGAGCTCGACACCCGCAGCCCATGCACCTCGTAGCTCATCATCCGGGCGACGTCGAAGCCCAGCCGCTGCCCGGCGGCGTCCAGGGTCGCGTAGTCGCCCTGGCGCTTGGCGCCGAAACGGAAGTCGTCGCCGACGAGCACGTACTTCGCGCCCAGGCCCTCGACCAGCACCTGCTGGATGAAGTCCTGCGCCGGCAGCGAGGCCAGCGCCTCGTCGAAGCGCAGCACCACGACCTGGTCCACGCCGCAGCGCTCGAGCTCCTGCAGCTTGTCGCGCAGCGTGGCGATGCGCGCCGGCGCCAGTTCGGGCTTGCCGAGCTTGCTGGCGAAGAAGTCGCGCGGGTGCGGCTCGAAGGTCAGCACGCAGGTCGGCAGGCCGCGGTGGCGGGCCTCGGACAGCAGCAGCGCCAGCATGGCCTGATGGCCGCGGTGGACACCGTCGAAGTTGCCGATCGTCAGCGCGCAGTGCGCCGCGACGCCGGGATGGTGGAAGCCTCGGAAAACGTGCATGGGCCGGGATTATCTGCCGGCCGGGCGCCGCCCGTCAGGCCGCGGCGGCGGCCGGTGGTGCGGCTTGCGCCGAGGGCGAGGCCGCCGGGCCACGCAGGTGCTGCGTGACGACGGCCAGCAGCTCGTCGATCTCGAACGGCTTCACCAGGTAGCCGTCCATGCCGCTGGCCAGGCAGCGGGCCCGGTCGTCGTCGATGGCGCTGGCGGTCAGCGCGACCACCGGCGTGCGCGGCAGCAGCCGGCGCGCCTCCTCCTGGCGCCAGGCGACGGTGGCCGCATAGCCGTCGAGCTCCGGCATCTGGCAGTCCATCAGCACCAGGTCGAAACGCTGCGCGCGCAGCTGATCGAGCGCGTCGCGGCCGTGTTCCGCCGGCGTCACGCGCAGGCCGCAGCGCTCCAGCATGGTCGTGGCGACAAGCAGGTTGACCGGGCTGTCGTCGACCAGCAGCACGCGGCCTTCGAGCCGCGGCAGCGGCGCCGCGGTCGAGGCCGCGGGCTCGGTCGATGCGGCGGGCGCGTCCGATCCAGGCAGTGCGGCGGACGGGGCGAGCGCCGTCGAGGACGGCGCCGGGGAGACCACCTGCAGCGGCAGGGTGAACTCGAACACCGAGCCCTGGCCGGGCGCCGATGCGCAGCGCAGGTCGCCGCCCATCGCGCGCGCCAGTTCGCGCGAGATCGTCAGCCCCAGCCCCGCGCCATCGCGGCGCGCGCGGTGGTCGCCGGCGCGGCCGGCCTGCTCGAACGGGGCGAAGATGCGCTCGAGCTGGTCCGCCGGGATGCCGTCGCCGGTGTCCTTGACCGCGAAGCGCAGCAGCGTGCCCGCGCGCATGTCCAGCACCGACGAGACCTCGACGTCGACGCTGCCCCGGTCGGTGAACTTGATCGCGTTGCCGACCAGGTTGTGCAGCACCTGCTGGATGCGCGAGGCATCGCCCATCGCGCGCGCCGGCAGCTGCGGCGCGACGGTCAGCGAGAAGGCCAGGCCCTTGGCGCGCGCCGTCTCGCCCAGCAGGCGGCCGACGTCGCCGGCGACCTCGCGCAGGTCGAAGGGGCGGGCCTCGACGACCAGCTTGCCCGACTCGATGCGCGCCAGGTCCAGGATGTCGTTGACCAGCGTCATCAGGTGGCGGCCGGAGCGGCGCACGATCTCCACCTGCTCGCGCTGCTGCGGGCTGAGTTCGCCGCGCTCCAGCAGCTGGGCCATGCCGATGATGCCGTTCAGCGGCGTGCGGATCTCATGGCTCATCACCGCGACGAAGCGGCTCTTGCTGCTGCTGGTTTCCTCCGCCGCGTCCAGCGCGAGGCGGCGCTGCTCGGCCAGCCGGGCCTGCTCGAAGCGCAGCCGCAGCAGCTCCAGCGTGCGCGCCTCGATGCGGCGCGACTCGAGCACCGTCAGCAGCCAGAACATCGTCAGCCCACCGGCGCTGAGCCAGCCGGTGGTGCCGCCCTGCAGCGCCAGGCGGATCGCCAGCGGCGCGATCACCAGCGAGGCGAACAGCGCCTGCCCGCGCGCCCAGTGGCCCAGCGACACCATGGTGAAGGCGACCAGGCCGACCAGGGTGGTCATGACCGCGCCGTCGATCTCCGGCAGGTTGGGCGTGGCGAAGAGGGCGCCGATCACGCCCCAGGCCAGGCCGTCCAGCCCCAGGCCGACGAGGTAGCGCCGCTCCCGGCCCGGCGAGGCGCGCTCGGCCAGCGGCAGCCGCAGGAAGCTGCGGGCTTCCAGCGCGCGCCAGGCCGAGATGCCCCAGCGCGCCGCCAGCCAGCCGAGCAGGTCCACGGCCGGCAGGTGCGACCACAGCAGCGCCACCGGCAGCAGGCTGAACAGCCCGCCGACGCAGGCCGGCATCGCCACGCGCGCCTGCAGGCTGGTCAGGCGTTCCGCCCGCACCTGCATGGCCACGCTGGCGCCGCCAGGATCCCCGTGATGTTTGATTTCAGGCACTCCCATACGACCCGGCCGTCGAGGATTCCGGCCGACCGCCCTCCAGATCGGTGGCGCCGCTTCGCGGGCGGCGTCCAAGTGGGGCGTTTCTACCGAAGGTCGTGAGCGGCGAGGCTCGGGGACTTCCCGGGGACCGTCCGGTCCTCGTGCGCAGGCGCGGTGCCGGTGGGCGCCTGACGCCCATCCGGCTCGAGGTCTAGGCCGAAGCCGGTCCGGATCCTGATCCCGACGCCGGATCTGTCATCGCCAGTTCGCGTTGGTGCTCGTCGAGCCAGATCCAGCCGCCGGACGGCAGCTCGGCCGGCAGGTCCAGCGCGCCGATGCGCTGGCGGTGCAGCGCCAGCACCCGGTTGCCGACCGCGGCGACCATGCGCTTGGCCTGGTGGTAGCGGCCCTCGGTGAGCGCCATCTGCAGGCGGCCGTCGGGCAGGCGCTCGGCGGACACGGCGCGCACCGGCTCCTCGGCCAGTTTGGGATTGCGCTCCTCCAGCAGCACGCCCTCGACGAGGCGGCGCAGTTGGCCCTCGTCCAGCTCGGCCTTGCAGCTCGCCTGGTAGAGCTTGGGCACGTGGTACTTCGGGCTGGTGAGCTTGTGCTGCAGCGGGCCGTCGTCGGTCAGCAGCAGCAGGCCGGTGGTGTCCTCGTCGAGCCGGCCCACCGGCTGGATGTCGCGGTTGCGCAGCGGCTCGGGCAGCAGCGAGAACACGCTCGGATGGTGGCTGGGCTTGCGCGAGCACTCGTAGCCCGCCGGCTTGTGCAGCAGGATCAGCGCCTTCTCGTGATACGGCCAGGCCTGGCCTTCGACCTCGAAGACCAGGCCGGTGGTGTCGAAGGCCTGCCGCGGGTCCTCGACGAGCTCGCCGGCGACCGACACCAGGCCGTGCTCGACCAGCGCCGCGCAATGCCGGCGGGTGCCGAAGCCCTGGCTGAAGAGGATCTGCGCGATGGCGACCGGCTTGGCGGCCTTGGCGGGGGTGGGGGAACTCGAACTCATGGGGCGGGATTGTCGCCGCGGCCGCGGGGCCGCCCGCCCTCCGGTCGTCCGTCAGCCCGGCCGGACCGCGTCCACCACGGCCCGGGCCACGACCTCGGCGGCCAGCGCGCCGAGCAACGTCATGTCGCCGTCGACCTCGGCGGCGCCGGTCGCCAGCGCGAACAGCACGTCGCCGTCCATCACCGTGTGCACCGGCTGGATCGCGCGGGCCAGCCCGTCGTGCGCGATCTGCGCCAGCTTGGTCGCCTGGGGCTTGGTCAGGCGGGCATCGGTGGCGATGAGGCCGATCGTCGTCGCGCTGCCTTGCAGCGCGCGGCCGGGACGCTCGCCGTCCAGCAGGGCCTGAACCGTCGAGCAGGCGCGGCCGTCCGGGCCGCGCGGGCCGGCGAGCACCTGGCCGCCGCGCGGGTCGACGACGTCGCCCACCGCGTTCACCACGACCATCGCCGCCAGCGTCACCTCGCCCAGGCGCAGCGAGGCCATGCCCAGGCCGCCGGGCATCGCGCGGTCCACGCCCAGCAACTTGCCCACCGTCGCGCCGGTGCCGGCGCCGACCGGGCCGCGCGCGTGCTCTGCCGCAGAGGCCGCATCGCAGGCCGCGCGGCCCGCGGCGGCATCCGGCGCGGTCGCCGCGTCGTGGCGCCACAGGTCGAAGATCACCGCCGCCGGCACGATGGGCACGCGCACCTGGCCGACGGGGAAGCCGTGGCCGCGTTCGGCCAGCCAGCGCATCACGCCGTCCGCGGCCGCCAGGCCGAAGGCGCTGCCGCCGCTCAGCAGCAGCGCGTGGACCTGCTGGACCGTGTTCTCGGGACGCAGCAGGTCGGTCTCGCGCGTCCCGGGCGCGGCGCCGCGCACATCGACGCCGGCGGTCGCGCCGGCCTCGCACAGCACGACGCTGCAGCCGGTGGGCGCCGACGGATGGGTGTAGTGGCCGAGCTTCAGCCCGGCGACGTCGCACAGGCTGCCGGCGTCGGCGCGCTCGGCGCCGGCGGGGACGACCGGCTCGCTCAAGGCTTGCCGCCCTGGCTCGGCCCCTGAGGCTGCGGTTGCGGCTTGAGGCTGCCGCAGTCGGCGCCGAGGTAGCGCGCCTCGCCGGTGGAGCGCAGCACCTCGGTCTTGCCGTCGCGCTGCACGCGGACCTCGCTCCTGGTCCGGTAATGGTCGGTGCCCAGGAAGGTGATTTCGTTCGTGCCCTCGGACGCGGGGTTGGTGCAGCGGAAGTTGACCAGCATCCGGTCGCCGGTGCGCTTGCTGTCGTGCTCGCACTTGCCTTCGGTCTTCGGGATGCCGGCGCGGTCCGCCTGTTCCCGCGTCACGCAGGACTTGAGCGTCAGCTCGCCGCCCTGGAAGTTCATGCTGACGCCGTTCTTCGACATCATCGATTCCAGCTGCTTGCGCTGCTCCGGCGGCAGCGCGGCCATCTGCTTCTGCATCTGCTCCATCTGCGCCTGGCGCTGCGGATCGAGCTCGGGCTTCTGCTTGATCTCCCACAGCCCGGGCTTGAAATCCTGGGCGGCGGCGGTCATCGCCGCGCCGGCCAGCAGCAGGCCGGCGAGGCAGGAGGCGGCGGCGGAGGTCGCGTTCGACATGGCGTTCTCCCTGCTGCGAAGGCAGCGAGGCTCGCCGAGTGTAGGGGCCGCCGCCGGGCGGTGTCAGGTGTCAGGCGAAGACGCCGGCCGTGTCCTGCATGCGGCGGCTGACCTCGCCCAGGTGATGCAGCGAATCGCCGTACTGCATCTCCATGAGCGTGAGCCGCTTGAAGTAATGGCTGCCGACATACTCGTCGGTCACGCCGATGCCGCCATGCAGCTGGATGCACTGCTGGCCGACGAAGCGCATCGCCTGGCCGAGCTGCACCTTGGCCTGCGAAACCGCGCGGCGGCGTGCCTCGGCTGGCTCGCCCAGCTTGAGCGTGGCGAAGTAGCTCATCGAGCGCGCCAGCTCCAGCTGCATCTTGATGTCGGCCATGCGATGGCGCAGCGCCTGGAAGCTGGCGATGGCGACGCCGAACTGCTTGCGCGTGTTCAGGTATTCCGCCGTCAGCGCGACGAAGCGGTCCATCGCGCCGACCGCCTCCGCCGCCTGCGCCGCGATGGCGATGTCGACGGCGTGTTCCAGCACCGCAAGGCCACGATCGGGACCGACCAGCAGCGTGGCGGGCGTGTCCTGCAGCGTCAGCTCGGCGGCGCGCGAGCCGTCGTGCAGCGCATAACCGCGCAGCGCGACGCCGGCAGCCTCCTTGGCGACCAGGTACAGCGCGATGCCCGCGTCGGCGCCGCCGGCGCGCGCCGGCACGATGAAGGCGTCGGCCGTGTCGCCGGCCGGCACCACGCTCTTCAGGCCGGTGAGCCGGTGATCCGCCGTGGCCAGCGTGTCGCAGACCTCGAGCCGGTAGCGCGCGCGGCGCTCCTGGTGCGCGAGCACGACCAGCGCCTCGCCGCCCGCGATGCGCGGCAGCCACTCGCCCTGCGCGTCCTCGCCGGACTGCGCCAGCACCGCCGGCGCGACCAGCCCGCCCTGCGCATACGGCTCCATCACCAGGCCGCGGCCCAGTTCCTCCATGACGACCATCGCCTCGACCGGGCCGAAGCCCAGGCCGCCGTGGGCCTCGGGCACCGCCAGCGCGGTCAGGCCCAGGCCGGCCAGGGCGTTCCAGACCTCGCGCGAGAAGCCGCCCGCGCGGACGATCGCGCGGCGCTGCTCGAAGCCGTAATCCTTGTCGACGTAGCGCCGCACCGCGTCGCGCAGCGAGTTCTGGTCTTCGGTGAAATCGAAATCCATGTCCTGTCTCCTGCCTCAGCCCAGCACGGTCTGCGCGACGATGTTGCGCTGCACCTCGTTGGAGCCGCCGTAGATCGTCGTCTTGCGATAGTTGAAGTAGTGGCTCGCGAGCGGCGCGCAATGGGCCGCGCCGACGTGGTCGCCCTGCCAGCCGGCCTCCATGGCCTCGTGGATGAAGGGCGTCGCGTAGGGGCCGGCGGCCAGCATCATCAGCTCGGTGTAGCGCTGCTGGATCTCGCTGCCGCGGATCTTCAGCAGCCCCGCCACGTCCAGCGACTGCTTGCCGCTGCTCTCGGCCGAGAGCACCCGCAGCACCATCATCTCCAGCGCGACGATGTCCACCTCCAGCAGCGCGATCTGGTCGCGGAAACGTGCGTCCTCGCGATCGCCGCCGAGCAGCCCTTCGGCCTTGGCGATGCGCTTGAGCCGCTCCAGCTCGCGCTTGGCGCGGTTCACGTCGGCGATGTTGGTGCGCTCGTGCGCGAGCAGGTACTTGGCGTAGGTCCAGCCCTTGTTCTCCTCGCCGACCAGGTTCTCCGCGGGGACCTCGACGTTGTCGAAGAACACCTCGTTCACCTCGTGCTCGCCGTCGAGCATGATGATCGGCCGCACGGTCACGCCGGGCGACTTCATGTCGATCAGCAGGAAGGAGATGCCGGCCTGCGGCTTGACCGAGGCGTCGGTGCGCACGAGGCAGAAGATCCAGTCGCCGTACTGGCCCAGCGTGGTCCAGGTCTTCTGGCCGTTGACGATGTACTTGTCGCCCCGGCGCTCGGCGCGGGTCTTCACCGAGGCCAGGTCCGAGCCCGAGCCCGGTTCGCTGTAGCCCTGGCTCCACCAGACGTCGCCGCTCATGATCCCCGGGAGGTGGCGCTCCTGCTGCTCGCGCGAGCCGAAGGCCATGATCACCGGCGCCACCATCACCGGTCCGAAGGGCACCACGCGCGGCGCGCCGGCCAGGGCGCATTCCTCTTCGAAGAGATGGCGCTGCACCGCGTTCCAGCCCGGCCCGCCGAACTGCCTGGGCCAGGCCCAGCCGTGCCAGCCCTGCTTGCCCAGGATGCGGGCCCAGCGCTGCAGATCGTCCTTGTTAAGGCGCAGCGCGTTGTGCACCTTGTGGCTGATGTCCTGGGGCAGGTGCTCGGCCACCCAGCGGCGGATGTCGGCCCGGAAGGCCTGCTCCTCGGGCGTGAAGTTGAGGTCCATGCGTGTCTCCTGCGGTCTTCGATGTCGGGCCGGCGCTCTGGCGCGTGGTGGGCGCGGTCGGCGCTGTCGGTGAGCTGCGCGGGGTTTTAGCACGAGCGTTCGCTTTTGCCCTGTCCCGACCGGGACAAGCCCAGGGACATGCCCGAGCCGCGCGAGAATGCGCGGCTTCCCGGTTCCCGCTCCGCCGCCGCCACGCCATGACCGCTGCCTTCCCGACCGCCCTGCCGCGCCCCGTGCTCGCCCTCCATGGCGGCGCCGGAACCATCCGCCGCGACCGCATGAGCGCCGCGATGGAAGCGGCCTACCGCGCCGCGCTGACGGCGATCCTGGCCGACGGCGCCCGGCAGCTCGCGCGCGGCGACGCGGCGATGGACGTCGCGGTCGAGGCGGTGCGCCGGCTCGAGGAGTGCGAGCTTTTCAACGCTGGCAAGGGCGCGGTCTACACCGCCGACGAGCGCCATGAACTGGACGCCAGCGTGATGGACGGGCGCGACCGCGCGGCGGGCGCGGTCGCCGGCGTGACGCGGGTGCGCAACCCGGTGCTCGCGGCGCGCGCGGTGATGGACCACAGCGGCCATGTGCTGCTGATCGGCCCGGCCGCCGAGACCTTCGCGTTCGACCAGGGCCTGGAGCGCGTCGCGCCGACCTGGTTCGGCACGCCGCAGCGCCTGGCGCAGCTGCGGCAGGCGAGGGCGCTCGCACAGGGGCAGGTGCTCGATCACGACGGGCAGTCGGCCATGGCGGCCGATGCGCAGGCCGCCGCGCCGGAGCCGGGCGGCCCGATCGACGACCGGACCAAGTTCGGCACCGTCGGCGCGGTCGTGCGCGACGCCGCCGGCCACCTGGCCGCCGCGACCTCCACCGGCGGCATGACCAACAAGCGGCCGGGGCGCGTGGGCGATTCGCCGATCCCGGGCGCGGGCTGCTATGCCGACGATCGCAGCGTGGCGGTCTCGTGCACCGGCACGGGCGAGGCCTTCATCCGCGCCGCCGCCGCGCACGAGGTGGGCGCGCTGATGCGCATCGGCGGACTGCCGCTGGCCGAGGCCTGCGCGCGCGTCGTCTTCGACGAGCTGCCCCAGGTCGGCGGCGACGGCGGCCTGATCGCCGTCGACGGGCTGGGCAATGTCTGGCTGGGCTTCAACACCGAGGGCATGTACCGCGGCTGGGTCGAGGCCGGCGGCGAGCCGCTCGTGGGCATCTACCGCGACGAATGACGCGCCCGCGCCTGGAACGACCGATGCGCCATCGATCCGCCGTCCTGCTGATGCTGCTGGTGACGCTGCTGTGGAGCAGCGCCGGCGCGGTGTCGCGCCACCTGGACTCGGCGCGCGGCTTCGAAGTGACCTTCTGGCGCAGCGCCTTCAACGCGCTGGCGCTGACGCTGCTGCTGCCGATGCTGCGCGGGCGCGACTACTGGCGCCAGGCGCTGCCGCGGCTGCGGTGCTCGCCGTCGGTGCTGGGCTCGGGCCTGTGCTGGGCGGTGATGTACACCGCCTTCATGCTGGCGCTGACGATGACCGGCGTGGCCAACGTGCTGGTGACGATGGCACTGGGGCCCTTGCTGACGGCGCTGTTCGCGCGCGTGTTCCTGCATCAGCGCCTGGCGGCGCGGACCTGGGTCGCGATCTGGATCGCGAGCGCCGGCATCGCCTGGATGTTCGCGAGCGAGATGCGCGCCGGCGCCCACGCCTGGCTGGGCATGGGCGTGGCGCTGGCCGTGCCGGTGGCGGCGGCGAGCAACTGGACGCTGCTGCAGGCGCGGGCCGGCGACGGCGCGACGGACCTGCTGCCGGCCGTGTGGCTGGGCGCGATGCTGTCGGCCGCCGCGACGCTGCCGCTGGCCTGGCCCTTCGAGGCCTCCGGCCGCGACCTGCTGCTGCTGGCCGGGCTGGGCGTGTTCCAGCTCGCCGTGCCCTGCCTGATCGTCGTGCGCCTGACGCGGGTGCTGCCGGCGGCGGAGGTGGCGCTGCTGGGCCTGATGGAAGTGCTGCTGGGGGTGCTCTGGGCCTGGCTGATCGCGGGGGAGGCGCCGTCCCCGGCGGCGCTGCTCGGCGGTGTTATGGTGCTGGCCGCGTTGATTGGCAATGAGCTGCTGGGCGCCTGGCGCCGCCCGGCCGCTTCCAAGAGTGGAGAGATGTCGTTGTGATTCCGTCGCTGCAATCCGAAGGACTGGTCCTGGCCGAGGTCAATGGCTGCCTCGGCCTGATCACCTTGAACCGTCCGCAGGCGCTCAATGCGCTGTCGCTGGCCATGATCCGCGACATGACCGTGCTGCTGAGCGCCTGGCGCGACGATCCGCGCATCCAGGCCGTGGCGGTGCTGGGCGCGGGGCGCGAGGGCAAGCCCGCGGCCTTCTGCGCCGGCGGCGACATCCGCTTCTTCCACCAGGCCGCGCTGGCGGGCGACGCCGCGCTGGACGCGTTCTTCACCGAGGAATACGCGCTCAACCACCTGATCCACCAGTTCCCCAAGCCCTACATCGCGCTGATGGACGGCGTGGTGATGGGCGGCGGCATGGGGATCAGCCAGGGCGCCAAGCTGCGGGTGCTGACCGAGCACTCGAAGCTGGCGATGCCCGAGACCAACATCGGCCTGTTCCCGGACGTGGGCGGCGGTTATTTCCTGTCGCGCTGCCCGGGGCACAGCGGCGAATGGCTGGCGCTGACCGGCCAGGTCATCGGCGCGGGCGATGCGATCGAGCTGGGCCTGGGCGACGTGTTCGTGCGCAGCAGCGAGCTGCCGGCGATCATCGCGGCCTTCAAGACCGGCGCGCAGGACAGCGCCGAGCATGTCGTGGCGACGGTGATGGAGCGCGTGGACCTGGCGCCGGTGGCCGAGCACTGGAACGCGCGGGCGCTGATCAACCGCCATTTCTCGGCGGCGTCGGTGCCGGCGCTGTTCGCGTCGCTGGCGGCGGATGCGGATCCCTGGGCGCAGCAGGTGCTGGCGACGCTGGGCAAGCGCTCACCGCTGATGATGGCGGTGACGCTGGAGCAGATCCGGAGGGCGCGCGCGATGAGCCTGGCGGACGACCTGCGCATGGAACGCGACCTGGTGCACCACTGCTTCCATCTGCGGCCCGGCGCGGCCAGCGAGACGGTGGAGGGCGTGCGCGCGCTGGCGGTCGACAAGGACCATGCGCCGAAGTGGAATCCGGCGCGGGTCGAGGACGTGTGCCGTGCCGACGTCGAGGCCTTCTTCCGCAGCCCCTGGCCGGCGGCGGAGCATCCGCTGCGGGCGCTGGACTGAGCGCGCCGGCCGCTGCCGACTGACGCTGCGCTGACGCGCCGGGACGGCCCGTCGGCGCAGGGGGATGGCCTACTCGTCTGAGTGACCCCCAACGAAACGCTCTTCCGAGGGAATCGACAAACGCGTCTTCGCGCAGAAACTGCTGGCCTTCCCGGGATGAGTCCCGCAAGCAGGAGTTGCAGCGATGACGATGAACGAGCAGTTGGCGCGGGCGCGATCCGTGGTGGCGAATCTGCCGCCGTTGGCGGGCCGCCCGCGGGTGAGCTATGACGACCTGGTCGCGGTCTTGTGCGAGCCGAGTGCGATGTTCGGTGCGCCGAGCGCGGTCAGGGCGACTGCCCGCCCGGATCGGCCGAGCCTGGATGGGGACTGGCTGGCGGAGATCCTGAATCAGATCGTTGCGTTCCGGGGCATCCCGTGCACCACGATGATGGAAACCGTCCAGATGGCCGCGGAGATGGTGCGGCGCCGCGGACTCGCGATCTGCGATGGCCCGGCGGTGGACGTCTGGGTGTTGGACGAGGGCACGGATGATGTCCAGATGCGCTACATCCTGCGCCTCGATGCACCGCACCATGTGGCGGCTGACCTGGACGATGCGTTGACGTGGTGGCTCTGCGAGTTGGAGATGTGCCGCCCCGGGTTCACGTTTTCGTTCTCGGGGGCGTGGACCGAAGAAGACCTCCGGCGTTTGCGTGAGCGCGCCGAAGAGCTCGGGCAGACGACGCGAGGAGACACGCATGCCGATCTCCCATCGTGATCTGCTGAACCAGGCCAAGGGCCTGGCCGTGCCGGAGGAGGCCGTGTTCCGAGCGCTGGTGGGGCGGGCGTACTACGCCTGTTATCACTGTTGTCGCGAATGGGAGAGGACGCTGCCGGAGCCCGGCAAGACCCGATCCAGCACAAAGGGTGTCCACCAGCAACTGATCGAACGTTTGCAGCGCCCCGACAAGCGTTGCAGCAAGGATCAGGTGAAGCGCTCGGAGTGGTTGGCTCGGCAACTTGGCACCTTGCGAGCGCTTCGACTGCGTGCTGACTATCGCCTGGACGAGCGCATCTCGGATGAGGAGGCGAACGCTCAGGTCAGCCTCGCTGACGCCGTGTTCAAGCGATGTGACTGGGGCGTGAAGACTGGCAGGCAGGACTGACGGGGAGAAAACGACAGTCCCGCGCCTGCATCACTCGCTGATGGTCTTCGTCACCAAGGCCGGGTCCTTCGCGATGTCGGCCTCGGAGAACGGCATCCGCTGCCACTGCCCCGCGCTGTAGGCGCGCGTGTAGTCGCTGAAGTGCGGGGACGCCGGATCGTCGCTCTGCGAGAAGGTGAGGAAGGTGTAGGCCTCGACGCCCTCGCTGGGGAAACGCACCACCTGCATGTAGCTGTTGGCGCTGGTCGCCGTGTTGAGGTCGTAACCGCCCTGGTCGAGCCGGCTGAGCGAGCATGCCACGGTGAAGTAGCCCTGCGCGCCGCAGCCGCCGAACATCGGGATCTTCTCCGTGCCGCGCGTCGCGAACAGCGTTTCGCCCCGGGTTGCCGTCAGCGCGAAGCCACTGGCATGCACCCGCAGGATGGCCGCGCCGAAGGCCTGCAGCAGCGTGGACCGCAGCGCGGGATTCAGGTCGCGCGGCGTGCGCAGCGGATCGGCGCTGCTGAAGGGCACCTGGAACAGCGAGGCCTCGGGCACCCGCGACGCGCGGGTCCAGAACTCGTCCCACAGGTGCGCGCCGCGCGAGTCCACCAGCCCCTTGCCATCCCAGGCCTGCAGCGCCGCGCAGGCCTCGGCGGGGTCGACGTTGCGCGCCGGGTTGAAGGTCTCGCCGGTGGCGGAGTCGCCAGTCACCGCGATCGTCGTCGCCGGCGCGCAGAACATCGCCAGCGCCTGGTCCTTGAACAGCTCCGCGGTGAGCGCGCGGCTGTTGATCACCATCGCGCGCACGGTCTCGCTGGTGGCCTTGTTGCCGGCCAGGCCGTCGCTGCCGGCCAGCCGATCCTGGACCAGCAGGTGCGCCAGCCGCGAGCGGAAGCTGATCGACGCGGTGCCGGCCGGCCCGAGGATGTCCGGATAACCGGTGAGCGGCGCGGCCGCGTTGGCGAGCCAGTAGCTGTCGTTGCTGTTGAGCACGTAGTCGTCACGCAGCAGGCTGGGCATGCGGGAGGTGCCAAGCGCCCCCGGCTGCTTGGAATCGGCATCGGTCTGCCAGTCGCAACTGGTCCGCGATCCGTCGAGCACCGGTGTGCGGGGCAGGGCCGCGCTGAGCGCTGTCGTCAGCGCGGTCGCGCAGCTGCTGAGCTGCGACGGCGCGACGTTGGGCATCGCGCCGATGTCGGCGTACCAGGCCTGAGAGCCGCCCCGGGCCACGGCCACCGTGTTGACCCAGGGGATGGCCGATTCCTCGCGCTGGATGGTCGCCACCTCGTCCAGCGTCCTGGCCTGGCTCCAGCGCAGCCAGACGCGGAACACGCGGAAGTTCTCCGCGTTGATGTCCCGGATCGCGAAGACGGTGTTGCTGTTCCAACCCAGCGCCGCGTTGAGCGCACCGAGGTTGACGATCGGGCCGTGCTGGGACTCGTAGAGCGTGCGCGTGACTGGCGTGACGCTGCCGTCGGCCTGCTTCACCTGCACGGTGATCTCGCGGGCGGTCATCTTCGTCGCGACGCCGTCGCGCAGGTAGCTGGTCGGGTCGCCGGGCACCAGCGTCAGCTGGAACAGGCCGTAGCGCCGCGCCGTCGACACGGTGTGGCTCCAGGCGATGTGGTCGGTGTAGCCGATCTGGATGACCGGCACCGCCAGGAAGGAGGTGCCGGCGACGTCGAGTTCACCCGGAATGGTGAGGTGCGCCTGGTAGAAGCGATCCGGGCCGCGCCAGTACCAGTGGGGATTGCCGAACAGCAGCGGGCTGCCGTCGCCGGTGGCCGCGGTGCCGAAGCCGATCATGTTGCTGCCCACGCCGTCATGGCCGCCGACCTGGAAGGTCGGCAGGCGGTCCATGGCCAGTTGCAGCCGCCCGGAGGGGCGCGCCGCCTTCGTCGCCGTTGCTGTCACCGCAGCCGTCGCCGGACTGGCCGCGGCCGGCGGCGTCGCGTTGGCGATCGGCGCGACGAAGTTGCTGTAGCCCGCCGCGAAGTGCGCCGCGTACAGGCGCCGGAAGACGTCGGTGTCGCTGATCGGCACGACCCAGGCCTCGTTGCGGCAGGCCGCGTGGGCGCCAGGCTCGGCGCCGGCCTTGATCTCGCGGACATAGCGGTTGTAGCCGGCAGCGAAACCCGCCACGAGCTGCTTGAGCTTGTCCGGCTGCGCGGCGATGAGCCGCTGCATCACCGCGTCGTTGAGCACGTGCCGGTGATAGAAGTCGGCATCGAGGTTGCGCGGCTGGCCGATGGTGCCCTGAAAGGGGATAGTCGCGTCGGCGCCGAAGTGGCGGGAGCGCTCGCCGCGGAAGGTCAGCATCGCGTTGGCGATCGTGCACAGGTCGTCCTGGGCCTGCGCATAGCCGTAGCCGTAGCCGGCACCTCCCCAGTCCGGCGCCTTGATGTGCGGCACCCCCATCGTGGTGCGGCGGATCTCCGCGCGGTAGGTGGCGGCGGGCTCGCCGCCGTCGTCGCCGTCGCCGTTGCAGCCGGCCAGCAGCGCGGCCATTCCCAGGGTCAGCGCGAGCAGCGGCCGCTGGCCGCCTCGAACGGAAATTCGCATGTCTTGTCTCCCTTATGCCTGTCTCGGCCCGGGCGGGCCGGAGCGCCACAAGAATAGGGCGAGGAGCGCCAGTCGAGCCGACCGCACCGCGTTTCCAGGCGTTTCCGCCACTATGATGCGAGGAATTCTCATTTGAGAACTGTTCGCACTGATGACATGAACGTCACCGTCTCACCGACCCCCTCCGCGCGCCGCGTCGGCGCCTCTTCCGCCGGCGGGCTGGCGCGGCTGCGGGCCGTGCTGCCCTTGATCTCGCGCATCGTCGCGGCGGTGGGCGGCGGTTACGCGCTCGCCGCGCTGGCCAGCGTCGCCGTGCTGGCGCTGCCCGTCAGCCGCATCCAGGCCGTCATCGGCGGCATGCTGGGCAGCTTCGCGGTCTACGCCGCGGCGGTCGTGTGGGTCTTCGCCGTGCGCAGCGCCACCCGCGCCTGGATCGGCCTGCTGGTGGCCGCGCTGCCGCTGCTGCCGTTGGCGTGGTCCGTCTGGCATGGCGCCGCGCCGGCCGTCTCGCCATGAGCGCCCCTGACCTTTCCCCTCACGCCACGCCCGACGCCGCCAGCGGTACCGGAGCGCGCGTCCCGGCCGCGCCGCGCGGCCTCCGGCAGACGATGTCCGACCTGCACATCTGGACCGGATTGCTGCTGGGCTGGTTCCTGTTCGCGATGTTCCTCACCGGGACGGTCAGCTATTTCAAGGAAGAGCTGTCGCAATGGATGCGGCCCGAGATCGCGCACCAGGCCGACCGGCCGGAGGCGGCCGTCGTGGCGGGACGCATCGCCAAGACGCTGGAGACCGTCGCGCCCGGCACCACCCAATGGAGTCTGCGCCTGCCCGACGAGCGCCACCCGATCGCGAACGCCTTCTGGCGCGTGCCGCCCAAGGATGGCGCCAAGCGTGCCTTCAAGGACGCCAACTTCGATCCGCAGACCGGCCTCAAGGTCGCGGCCCGCGAGACGCCGGGCGGTGAATTCTTCTACCGCTTCCACTTCCAGTTCCATTACATGCCGGTGGCCTGGGGGCGCTGGCTGGCCGGGCTGGCGGCGATGTTCATGCTGGTGGCCATCGTCAGCGGCGTGATCACCCACAAGAAGATCTTCACGGACTTCTTCACCTTCCGATGGGGGAAGGGCCAGCGGTCCTGGCTGGACGCGCACAACGCGCTGTCGGTGTTCGGGCTGCCCTTTCACCTGATGATCACGTACACCGGGCTGGTGACGCTGATGACGCTCTACATGCCGTGGCCTGAAATGGCCGGCATCGAGTCGCCGGCGATGAAGCGTCAGCTGACCTCGGAGATGAATGCCTTCCTCCAGCCGGCCAAGCCGTCCGGCGAAGCGGCGCCGCTCGCGTCGATCGAGGCGATGGTGCGCGAGGCCGAGCGGCGCTGGGGCCCGGGCAGCGTGGCGCGGGTGACCGCGGCCAATCCGGGCGACGCGGCGGCGCGCGTGGCGATCGCGCGCGGCGAGGGCGGGCGCTTGTCGATGAGCCCCCAGTACCTGCTGTTCGACGGCGTCTCCGGTCGCGTGGTCGAGGAGAAGCAGGGCGTGGGCGCGGCGGCCGAGACGCGAGGCGTGATGTACGGGCTGCACCTGGGGCGCTTCGGCGATGGCGCGACGCGCTGGCTGTATTTCCTCGTCAGCCTGGCCGGCACCGCGATGGTGGGCTCTGGCCTGGTGATGTGGACGGTCAAGCGACGCCAGAAGCTGGCCGATCCGGAGCGGCCCCATCTGGGCTTCCGGATCGTGGAGCGGCTCAACATCGCCGCGATCGCCGGCCTGCCGCTGGCGATGGCGGCCATGCTCTGGGCCAACCGCCTGCTGCCGCTGGACCTGTCGCGGCGCGGCGAGTGGGAGATCCACGTCGTCTTCATCGTCTGGGCACTGGCGCTGGCGCATGCGGTGCTGCGGCCGCCCCGGCGCGCCTGGATCGAGCTGTTCGCGCTGGGCGCCGCGGCCCTGGCGCTGCTGCCGGTGCTCAATGCGCTGACGACGGATCGCCCGCTGTGGCGCAGCCTGGCGCAGGGCGACTGGGCCTTCGCCGGCGTCGAGCTCGTGGGACTGGCCTTCGCGGCGCTGCTCGCCGGGCTGGCGAGGCGTGTGGCGCGGCATCGGCTCAAGGGCGCGCGGCCAGGCCGGGCGAGGGCCATCGGAACGCCGGCACGACCAGCGGCCGACACCGCCGCGGCGGTGGAGGGCGCGCGATGACGCACTTCGCCAGCCTGCTGATCTGCGTCGGGGCCTTCGCCGCGCTGGCGATGGCGACGGAGCGCGCCCAGCAGGACGTCCTTGAGCGGACGTTGTCGCGAGACGCGACGCGCGCGCTGCGGATCATCGGCTGGGCGCTGCTGCTCGCGAGCCTGGCGGTCGTCGTCGGCGCGCAGGGGTGGGGCCTGGGACTGGTGAGCTACAGCGGCCACACGAGCGTCGCGGCCGGCCTTGTCTTCCTGGGCCTGATCGCGCGTCAGCGGCGCAAGGGCTGAGGGCGACCGGGCGGGCCTTGGGCCGGTGAGGCGTCAGCGAGCCGGTGCCGATGCCGGCGTCGACACCGCCGCCGAAGCGGCGGTGGCCGGCAGCAGCGTGGCGCGGGCCTCGGCCTGGCGCAGGAAGTTGTCGTAGGCGCGGGTGGCGTCGTCGGCGTCGCGGCTGCGCAGCATCATGACCACCGTGCTGTGGCGGGTGAGGGCGGCGAAATATTCCTGCGTCTCCGCGCTCCAGACCAGGCGCACGACCTCGTCGCCAAAGCGCTGGCGGCGCAGGGTCTCCACCGCGCTGCCGAAGAAGCGCAGGTCCGGGCCGTCGGAGATCGGCGTCAGCGGCACGGCCGGCAGCAGCGGCTCGGGGAGCGTGGCCTCGGTCATCCGGCCCAGCAGCACCGGGCGCCCGACTTCGCCGGCGGCGGCCATGCGCCGGAAACTGTCGAAGCGTTGCCAAGCCTCGGCCTCGTCGGACGACACCAGCGTGCGCCGCAGCTCGCCGTGCTGCAGGACGGCCACGTAGAAGCGCCGAGGCACCGCGTTCGACCAGACCTCGATCGAGACATCGTCGACCTCGACGCGCCGCATCAGCAGCAGCGTGCGAGCGGCCAGACGTGCGCGCAGCTCGTCGATGTCCGCGGCCTCGGCGTTCACCGCCGGCGCGGCGGTGGCGACCGTGGAGATGGATGCCGTCGCCGCAGCCGTCGCTGCCAGCGCCGTCGCTTTCGAGGCGCCGCCCGGCTTGGCGATGCCGGTCGACGTCGAGCGTCTGGCGGCCTTCGAGCCCGTCGATGCCTTCGACGCTTGCGAGGCCTTCGATGGCTTCGAAGTCTTTGATGTCTTCGGGGCTTTCGGGCCGGTCGACGTCTTCGCGGCGCTCGTCGGTTTCGCGACTGGCGCAGCTTTCAAGGTTTTTGGGGGGCGCGTCGACGACGCCGAGTTCCGCTTGGACGACTGGGCGCTGGTGGTCTTCGCGCTGTTCGCGACCTTCGCCGGCGCCGCGGTCTCGGTCGCGGCCACGGCCCGCGGCAGGGGCAGCCACGCCGAGATCAACAGCGCGAGGACGAAGCCGCGGAGACGCCGAAGGCTCCGGAGCGGGCGAGGGGACGGGTACATGAGCGGTCGGCATGGTACGACGGCGGTGTGCTTCCTTGGCAAGGCGGGCGCAGCGCCCGGGCGTGTGGGGATTCGCGCTCCGGGATAATCCGCGCCCATGTCCCCGACGTTTTCCCCCTGGCGCCTGTCCGTCGCTCCCATGCTGGACTGGACGACCGCCGATTGCCGTTTCCTGCATCGGCTGCTGACGCGCCACACGCTGCTCTACACCGAGATGGTGACCACCGGCGCCATCCTGCACGGCGACCAGCCGCGCCACCTCGACTTCAATCCGGAGGAGCATCCGGTCGCGCTGCAGCTGGGTGGCTCCGAGCCGGCCGACCTGGCCGCCTGCGCCCGGCTGGCCGAGCAGTGGGGCTATGACGAGGTCAACCTGAATTGCGGCTGCCCCAGCGAGCGCGTGCAGCGCGGCGCGTTCGGCGCCTGCCTGATGGCCGAGCCGGCGCTGGTCGCCGATGGCGTCAAGGCGATGCGCGATGCCGTCTCCATCCCGGTCACCGTCAAGCACCGCATCGGCATCGACCGGATCGAGAGCTACGACTTCGTGCGGGACTTCGTCGGCCAGGTCGCCGAGGCCGGCTGCGAGGTCTTCATCGTCCATGCGCGCAATGCCTGGCTGCAGGGGCTGTCGCCGAAGGAGAACCGCGACATCCCGCCGCTGCGCTACGAGCTGGTCCATCGCCTCAAGCGCGAATTCCCGCGGCTGACGATCGCGATCAACGGCGGCTTGAAGTCGGACGACGAGATCGCCGAGCAGCTGAACCACGTCGACGGCGTGATGATCGGCCGGCAGGCGTATCACGAGCCCTGGCAGATGGCGCACTGGGACCAGCGCTTCTTCGGCGAGGCGCAGCCGCGGGTCACGCGCCGCGAGGAGGTCGAGGAGCAGTGGCTGGCCTACCTGGACCGCCAGGTCGCGCTGGGCCGGCCGTGGTCGCAGGCGATGCGCCACGCGCTGGGACTGTGGAACGGCCTGCCCGGCGCGCGCCGCTGGCGCCAGGTGTGGTCCGACCACAAGCTCAAGGCGATGGCGCCGCGCGAGGTGGCCCGCCTCGCCACCGAGGCCCGACTGCAAGCGGCAGAGATCGCCAGCCAGCATCCGGCGTTCAAGCCGCCCGTCGAGTCCGCTCCTGCCACGGGCTGACCGCGACGCGGATCAGGATCGCGCCATGGCTCCGCAGGTGTTCTTCCATTGCTATCCGACGGTGCTCGGCCACTGCGGCATCGCGTGGACCGAGCGCGGCGTCGTCGGATCGCAGCTGCCGGAGGAGACGCCGTCGCTGACCCGCGATCGCATGTGGGTGCGATTTCCGGCGGCGCGCGAGGTGGCGGCGTTCGGGGAGTTGCCTGCGGCGGTGCAGGCGGCCTGCGAGGGCGTGCGGGCGCTGCTCGCGGGCGAGGCGCGCGACCTGCTCGAGGTCGAGCTCGACGACAGCGCGGTACCGGCCTTCGATCGCGAGGTGCTGGCGCTGACGCGCCGCATTCCGGTCGGGCAGACGCTGACCTACGGCGAGGTCGCGATGCGGCTGGGCCAGCCCGGCGCGGCGCGCGCCGTCGGCCGCGCGGAGGGGCACAACCCGTTCGCGCCGATCGTGCCCTGCCATCGCGTGATGGGCGCCCCCTCGGCGGGCAAGGCGGCGAACCTCACGGGGTTCTCCGCGGCAGGCGGCGTGGCGACCAAGCTGAAGATCCTGGCGATCGAGGCCCGGGCCACCGGTCAGCAGGCGGGCGAACAGCAGGACCTGTTCTGAGCGGCGTTTCCCTGCGGACCACCGTTCCCGCTTGAGGGAGAGCCCCCTCACCCTAACCCTCTCCCCCTCTGGGGGCGAGGGGATGGCTCGCTGACGAGCGGAAATCTGGTTGAGGGCTGCTCCCTGAGAGTTAACTTGGGAGCGGGCGGCGGACTGCGCGCTGAACACTCCCTCTCCCGCTTGCGGGAGAGGGCAGGGGTGAGGGTCGTCGCAGCGCGCGGTGCCTCAATCCCAGGGCGCCGCTTCGGTGGCCAGGTCCTCATCCTTGGCCGGCGAGGCCGCCGCAGGCGCGGGCGCCTTCGCGCCGCCCGGCGCGTGCTCGGCCGCGATCTTGGCCGACTGGCCGATGAAGTCCAGCTCGCCGCCCAGGCCCTCGATCATGTCGGGGATCAGCTGCGCGAGCTCACCGGTCGCCAGCGCCGCGTCCACGTCGAAGGCCTCGTCCTTGGCCGGCTTGTCCCGCCCGTCGAAGACCACGTCCAGGAACTTGATGCCCTTGATCTGCATCGTGTCCGTCAGGGTGAAGGACACGCGCTCCTTCCAGGTCATCGCCAGGCGCGTCGGCATCTTGCCGCTGGTCAGGTGCGCCTTGACCTCGTCGGTGTCCAGGTTGTGGCGGGCGTAGCGCACCGCCGCCTTCATCTCGTCGGCGGCCTTGAGCTCGCAATCGCGGTCGATCACGAAGTCCTTGGGCGGCACGCCGTCCATCAGCCATGCCGCCATGCAGGCGGCCGGCGATTCGGCGCTCTGCAGCAGGTGCAGGTTGATCGACGAATCGGCCTTCACCAGCAGCGTGATCAGTTCGTCGGCCTTGCCGATCGAGCCCGCATCCACCATCAGCAGGCCCTGCTTGGGCGAGATCCACACCCGCAGGTGCGATTGCAGCGTGAACGCGCGCGGCAGCAGCTCCAGCGTGGCCTGCTCCTTCATGTCGCGCTGCTGCTTCTTGCCGGGCCGGCGGCCGGTCTCGAGCTCGATCCGCTCGACCATCTCCTCGACCTTCTCCCGCACCACCGAGCCGGGCAGCACCCGCTTCTCCATGCGCAGGCTCAGTAGCCAGTGGCCGTCGATCTCCTCCAGCAGCCGGGCGCCGGGCTCGCCGCGCGGCGGCACCCAGCCGGCCGACAGGGCTTCCGTGGCGCCGCAGGGCGCGAAACGCTCGTTCTCGAGGGCGTCCTCGAGCTTCTCGGCATTGGGCTGCCAGTCGTTGGACAGGCGGTAAACGATCAGGTTCTTGAACATCTGGAAACTGCGTCAGGCGGTGACGGCGCGCGCACGCGCCAGGAATGACAACGGGGCCAAGCGGACGACGCGTGGCCCCGTTCAAACGATGGGCGGATTGTCTCAAATCCGGCGGCCGGTCCGGACGCGGATCAACCCCCTTGCGTGACGACCCGTGCGCGTGCTCCAGGACGCCGGGGCTTGCCGGTCAGGCCTGCCCCGCTTCGGCGGCGATCTGGCGCAGCGCCTGTTCGAAGGCCTCCGGCGGCTGGCCGCCCTGGATCAGGTACTTCTCGTTGATCACGACCGCCGGCACCGAGCTGATGCCGCGGCCCAGCCACAGCGATTCCGTCTGGCGCACGTCCTCGGCGAACTCGCCGCTGTCGAGGACGCGGGCGGCCTCGGCGGCGTCCAGGCCGATCTCGCGGACCGCCGCCAGCAGCGTCTCGCGGTCACCCGGATTGCGGCCATGGGTGTGATATGCGGTCAGCAGCGCCAGCTTCAGGTCGCGCTGCGCCTGCGCGGACTGCAGGCCCGCCCAGTGCAGCAGCCGGTGCGCGTCGAAGGTGTTCCAGATGCGGCTGCGCGCGCCCTCGGTGAAGGTGAATCCCACGTCGGCGCCGCGCTGGCGCAGGTGCGCCCGGATCTGCTGGCGCTGCTCGCTGGTCGAGCCGTACTTGCGGGTGAGGTGCTCCTCGATGTCCTCCCCCTCCGGGGCCATCTGGGGGTTGAGCTCGAAGGGCTGGAAGTGCAGGTCGACGGCCACGTCCGGCAGGCGGGCGAGGGCGGTCTCCAGCGACTTCAATCCCACCGCGCACCAGGGGCAGGCGACGTCGGAGACGAAGTCGATGCGCAGCGGGGGGAGGGTGGCGGCGGTGGCGGCGGGGGTATCGTTCATGCCGGCGACTCTAGCCAGAAGCTCAAGTCAACACGCGGTCGCTGGGCTTTGCCAGGTAGAACCACTCATGGCCGGGCTCGGCGTTGTTGTTGGGGAACACGATGCGGCCGCCGAAGGGCGCCAGCACCGGCGTGCCGTCGGCGCGCGTGCCGATGCGCTCGCCTTCCGCGATCGGGTCGAAGCTGGCCCACTGGCGCTCGAAGCGGTCGTCGACGCTTTCGCGGTCGATGACCTCGTAGAGTTGCAGCAGCTCGACCGGCCGCTTCGGATCGGCCGGCTCCACCGCCTCCGGCGCGACCATGCCCAGCAGCGCCAGCGTGCGCAGGATCGCCTTGAAGGCGACCTCGGGCCCCTGGGGATCGGCGTGCTGGCCGCACTCCAGCGTGATGCAGTAGCCGCCGGTGCTGCGCATGTACTCGGTGGTGCCGACGCCGTAATGCGGATCCTGCTGCAGCGCCATGCGGCGCGAGCCGTCGGCGGCCTTCTCGGCGCGGCGCTTCAGGCCGAGCGCATACGTCGAGAGCCAGCCCTCGACGATGCGCGACGTGCCCACCGCCAGCGCCAGCGCGCTCTCGGCGGCCTGGTGGCGGAAGGGCTCGAGCTCGCCGTCGTTGTCGCGCGGGCCGAGCATCGCGAAGGCCGGCCCGGGATTGTTGAAGCTGTGCAGGTCCAGCATCACGTCGCTGGCGGCGATCCAGGGGCACAGGCGATTGGCGATGCGGTCCTCGAAGTCCTGCGGGATCGGGTTCACGCGCAGGTTGCGGTTGAGGTTGCGCTCGCCCTCGCGGCGCTGCAGCCGGTGCGCCAGCGGATTGACGATGGGGATCATCGTCAGCGTGCCCTTGAGCAGCGTGAGCCGGCCCTCGTCGAACATCCGCATCACGCGCTCGATCGCGCCGACGCCGGCGACCTCGTTGCCGTGCACGGCGGCCGTCACCAGCAGCTTCGGACCGGGTTTCAGGCCGGCGAACTGGTGGACGCGGAGGTGGGTCGGGTGGTCGGTGCGGGCGTCGCTCATGGGGTGAGGGAGGGAGCTCGAAAGAGGGAAGCGCCGAGCATAGGCCCGCCGCGCGGACGCGCGTGCGCGCCGCGTATGCCGAAAGCGCGACCGGCGATGAGTTCAGGTTGGGGCGCGGACGGCGCTCAACCGCCGAGCAGCGCCTTCGCGTCGAGCGGCGTGTCGCAGGACCAGTGCGTGCTGGGCAGGTCGCTGGCGGGCGCGCCGTCGACCCAGCGCGTCAGCCGGTACAGCGTGCCGAAGGCGAAGTCCGGCGGCGCCTCGCCCGCGCCGGCGAGCAGCTCGCCGCCGCGACGCACGTTGTCGGCCATCCAGGCGGGCAGGCGCAGGTGATACGGATTGCGCGCGATCTCGCCGTGGTGGCAGGCCAGCGCGCGCACCAGCCGGGCGGTGTCGCGCTGGCCGGTCTCGATCAGCGTGGTCGGCGCCGGCTGTGTCGCCCAGAACTCGGTGTGGGCGAAGACGGTGGAGATCCGCGCCTGGGTCAGCGCCTCGGTGACCAGCAGGTGGACGCCGATGTGGGTCGGAATGCCGTCGCCCGCATGCGGCACGAGGATCAGCGCCGGCTGCTCCGCCGCCAGCAACTCGGCGACCAGCCTGACCTGTTCCTGCCACAGCGCCGTGCGCGCGGCCGCCGCTTCGGGCTTGACCTGCTCGAAGCCGTCGGCGGCCAGCAGGCGCAGGTCGAAGCCCAGCACGTCGCAGGCGGCGCCCAGTTCGGCCCAGCGCTCGGCACGGCGTTGCTGCTTGCTGCCCAGGGTCACCGCGACGTTGGTCACCCGCCAGCCGGCTTCCTGGCGCAGGCGCAGCGGCAGCGCGCCGACGATGCATTCGTCGTCCGGATGCGGCGCGAAGACCAGGATTTGCGGGGACGGATGGGCCGAGGCATCGGCAGCGCCGCGGGCGCCCGAAGGCGTCAAAGGACTGACACCGGTACGCAGTGGCTGCCCCAGGAGGGCATACCAGCTGCTGATCCAGGACTCCCAGTCCGCCTGGCTGGCGGTGGCGGCGACGACGGTCGGAAGCGGAGGCGTGAGGGCCGGGGAAGGGGCGTTCGCGTTCATCGGCGGGGATGGGCGGTTCGGAAGCGAGCGCTTCCGGCAAGTTCGATCAGCCCATCTTAGCGGGTGAATCCCTAAATGGTATTACATTGGTAGTAAAACTGGACTAAGACCGGTGGAATCCCTGGGTTCGACTGGTCTGGCGCGCCGGCCAGGTGGCGAGCATCACGCCGCCAAGCGCCAGCGCATAGGCCACCAGCTGGATGGCGTTCATGCGTTCGCCGAGGAAGACCAGTCCCACCAGCGCCGTCGACACCGGCAGGAACACCATGAAGACGCCGGCCTTGGCCGCGCTGACGTGCTGCAGGCCCTTCATCCAGAGCCAGACCGTGATGGTGCTGGCGGCGATCGCGTAGAAGAGCAGCAGGCCCCAGTCCTTCACCGCGACGGCGCCGAAGTCGAAGTCCATCGCCTGCCACAGGCCCAGCGGCGTGACCAGCACCAGGCCCCAGAGGTTGATCAGCGCGCTGATGCGGCGCGGCGGCAGGTCCGCGGTCAGGCGCTTGCCGATGACGACGTAGCTGGCCTCGCAGCACATCGCGCCGACCAGCAGCAGCGCGCCCCAGCCCGAGGTCGGCGCGCCGGCGCCGTCGCCGTGCTTGCTGAGCGCCACCAGCGCGATGCCGCCGACCGCCATCGCGATGCCGGCCAGCGTGCGCGGGGCGATGCGCTCGCGCAGGAAGAGCCAGCTCATCAGCGCGACCGTCGCCGGGATGCCGGCCATGATCACGCCGGCCACGACCGCCGAGCTGTGCTTCATCCCGAACAGCAGGCAGATCGAGAACAGGAAGTTGCCGAAGAAGGATTCGAGGAAGAGCAGCCATCGGGTGCGGCGGGAGAGCGGTGCCTCGGCCGGCCCGCGACGCAGCCACGGCAGCATGAACACCGCGGCCATGCCAAAGCGCAGGAAGGCCAGCAGGAAGACCGGAAAGACCAGCACCAGCAGCTTGGACAGCCCGACGTAGCTGCCGATCACGCTGGTGCTGGCGGCCAGGCTCAGGTAGGAGAGCCAGGGGACGTGATGGCCTGGATGGCCGGGAAGGCCGTGAGGGTCGTGTGGGCCGTGCCGGCCGTGCGGCGCGGGGCTGTCGGGCGGTGTGAGCGCCGCGGCGGGCGCGGCAGGCGTATCGGTCGTGACGCTGGACATGGGGCGGGATGATGCCCGAGGCCGCGGCGGGCGCGCCCGGCCTCGGGGCGGGGTTACTTCAGGCGTCGCAAGGCCACGCGGATCGCGTCGATCATGCGGTCCAGGTGCTCGCGCTCCGCGATCAGCGGGGGCGACAGCGCCAGGATGTCGCCCGTGGTGCGGATCAGCACGCCTTGCTGCCAGCAGTCGAGGAAGGTCTCGAAGGCGCGGCGGGTCGGCTCCCCGGCGCGCGGCGACAGCTCGACGCCGCCCACCAGCCCGAGGTTGCGCACGTCGATCACATGCGGCTCGCCGCGCAGCGCATGCAGCTGCTCGGCGAAGTAGCCCTGGAGCTCCGCGGCCCGCGTCAGCAGGCCGTCCTCGGCATAGGTGTCCAGCGTCGCCAGTCCCGCCGCGCAGGCCAGCGGATGCGCCGAGTAGGTGTAGCCGTGGAAGAACTCGATCAGGTGGTCCGGCCCGGTCATGAAGGCGTCGTGGATGCGCTGCTGCGCCAGCACCGCGCCCATCGGCACGCAGCCGTTGGTCAGGCCCTTGGCGACCGTCATCAGGTCCGGCGTCACGCCGAAGGTCTGCGCCGCGAAGGCCTGGCCGGTGCGGCCGAAGCCGGTGATGACCTCGTCGAAGATCAGCAGGATGCCGTGCCGGTCGCAGATCTCGCGCAGGCGCTGCAGGTAGCCCTGCGGCGGGATCAGCACGCCCGCCGAGCCGGCCACCGGCTCGACGATCACCGCCGCGATCGTCGACGCGTCATGCAGCGCGACCAGGCGCTCCAGGTCGTCGGCCAGTTCCGCGCCATGCGCCGGCAGGCCGACGCTGAAGGCATTGCGGACGATGTCGTGGGTATGGCGCAGGTGGTCGACGCCCGCCAGCAGCGTCCCGAACATCTTGCGGTTGGCGACCATGCCGCCCACCGACATGCCGCCGAAGTTGACGCCGTGATAACCGCGCTCGCGGCCGATCAGGCGGGTGCGCTGGCCTTCGCCGCGGGCGCGGTGGTAGGCGAGCGCGATCTTCAGCGCCGTCTCCACCGACTCCGAGCCGGAGTTGGTGAAGAACACCTTGTTCATGCCCTCGGGCGCGATGCCGGCCAGCCGCGACGCCAGCTCGAAGGCCTTGGGATGGCCCATCTGGAAGGGCGGCGCGAAGTCCAGCTCCGCCGCCTGTTCCTGGATCGCCCGCACGATGCGCGGCCGGTTGTGGCCCGCGTTCACGCACCACAGGCCGGCGACGCCGTCCAGGATCTGGCGCCCCTGGTCGTCGGTGAAGTACATGCCGTCCGCACGCGTCAGCAGGCGCGGCGACTGCTTGAACTGCCGGTTGGCGGTGAACGGCATCCAATAGGCGTCGAGGTCGGGACGGGTGGGGGTGGACATGGCGGGGCTCCCGGGGCGGCGCGTTCGGCGCGGGTGATCGATCAGGGCAGTCTAGGCAAGCCGGCGCGCAATCGGTGAGCGTTCCGGCAGCGGGTAAACCCGCGACGGCGCAATCCCATGCGGCTGCGAACGCATTTCGTCGAACACAATGCCGCCCATGCTCAAGGAAGTGCAATTGGATGCGATCGACCGCGCGATCCTCGCGGTCTTGCAGCGCGACGCGCGGATCTCCAACCAGGACCTCGCCCAGCAGGTCCACCTGTCGCCGTCGGCCTGCCTGCGGCGCGTGAAGCGGCTGGAGGACAGCGGCGTCGTCGACCGCGTCGTCGCGCTGCTCAATCCGAAGGCGATCGGCAAGCCCGGCACCAGCTGGACCATCGTCAACCTGGAGCGCATGACCCCGGCGGCGCTGGCCGAGTTCGAGCAGGCGGTGAAGGACGCGCCGGAGCTGCTCGACTGCTTCTACGTCGCCGGCACCAACGACTACCTGCTGCGCTTCGCCTACAAGGACGCCGAGGACCTGGAGCGCCTGCACACCCACGTGCTCATGCAGCTGCCGGGCGTGGCCAAGGCCAATTCGATGCTGGTGCTGCGCACGGTGAAGAAGACCAGCGCCTTTCCGCTGGACTGAGCGCGACGTCGGGCGCTCAGGCCGCGCGCGGCCGCAGCACGCGCAGCATCGGCAGCAGCTGGATCAGCAGCATCGCGCCCAGGATCAGCGCGCAGCCCAGCAGGCCGGCGGCATTGAGCCGGTCGCCCATCATCAGGTAGCCGAAGACGGCGGCGAACAGCGTCTCGGACGACAGGATGATCGCGGCGTCCGCCGCGTGGGCATAGCGCTGCGCCACCACCTGCCCGGTGAAGGCGATGCCCACCGACAGCACGCCGGTGTAGAGGATGGGCCCGGCGGCGGCCTGGATGCCGGCCCAGTTCCATGACTCGAAGGCGAGGGCCCAGGCCAGCGCCACCACGCCGCAGAACAGGAACTGGCCGCCAGCGACGGTGAACGGCGCGTTCATCCGGTCCGCGACCATGCCCACCAGCAGCACGTGCACCGCCCAGGGCAGCGCGGAGGCGATCACCCAGGCGTCGCCCAGGCCGATGTCCAGTTCATGCGCGCCCGACAGCAGGAAGGCGCCGACCAGGCAGGCCAGCGCGCCCGGCCACACCGACCAGTGCGGCAGGTGGCGCAGCAGCAGCCAGCCCAGCAGCGGCACCAGCGGCACGTACAGCGCGGTCAGGAAGCCGGCGTTGGTGACGGTCGTGTACTGGATGCCGATCTGCTGCAGCGCCGCGCCGGTGGTCAGCAGCGCGCCCAGGCCCATGATCTTCAGCGCGTCGCCGCCGCGCAGCACCGTCGCGCCGGGCGCGCGGCGTTCCCGCACGATCAGCGGCAGCACCACCAGCGCGCCGATCAGGAAGCGGATGCCGGTGAACATCATCGGCCCGATGCTCTCCATCCCGTGGGCCTGGGCGACGAAGGCCGAGCCCCAGATCATCGCGATGAGGGTCAGCAGCAGGTTGGCTTGGATGCGGGTCATGGGGCGGAGTGTCGACGATGGCGGAGGACGGGCCGGGGCGCAGCTTCGCGCCAGCCTTCATGAGCGGAGATAGGCCAGTTCTTCGTCGCTGAAGCCGGCGGCGCCGCGGGCCTCGAGGTTGAAGGGCGGGCGCAGCTTCGGGGCCTCGTGGCGCTCGACCAGCTCGGGGTAGAGCGCGACCGGATCCAGGCCGCGCTCGCGGCACAGGTGGCGGTACCAGTGGTTGCCGATGCGCACATGGCCGACCTCGTCGCGCAGGATCACGCCGAGGATCTCCACCGCGCGCGCGTCGCCGGCCTTGGCGAACTTGGCCTGCAGCGGCGGCGTCGCGTCCAGCCCGCGCGCTTCCAGCGTGCGCGGCACCAGCGCCATGCGGGCGAGCACGTCGCCGGCGGTGCGCATCGCCATCGTCCACAGGCCGTCGTGCGCGTCGAAGTCGCCATAGGCGCGGCCCAGGCCGCGCAGGTGCTCGTCGAGCAGCGTGAAGTGCAGCGCCTCCTCGGCCGCGACCCGCAGCCAGTCGAGGTAGTAGGCGCGCGGCATGTCGGGGAAGCGCCAGACGGCGTCCAGCGCCAGGTTGATCGCGTTGAACTCGATGTGCGCGATCGCGTGCAGCAGCGCCGCGCGACCTTCAGGCGTGTAGGGCGACCGCGAGGCCACCTGCAGCGCGGCCACCAGCCGGGGCCGGGCGGGACGGCCGGGGGGCTCGGTCTCCGGGACCAGGATGGCGCTGGTGTCGAGCCAGACCTCGGGCGCGAGGGCGGGGCTGGTGCCGCAGTCGGGGCTGGGGGTGATGGGCGCGCCGTCGGCGGCGGGCGAGGCGGACGGTGTGCCTGTCATGGCCGTCGCGGCGGCGTGCAGTTCGCGAGCCGCGGCCGCCTTGGCCTGCGGGTCCGCGATCAGAAGGACCTGCAGCGCGCGGGTTCGAAGTTCCATTCGTAGAATTATCCCTTTTGGAGAAACGCATGGCCGTCTACCGCCTCGGCGAGCACACGCCGGAACTCGGCGCCGGCGTCTGGGTCGCCGAGAGCGCGCAGGTCATCGGCCGCGTCACGCTCGAGGACGAGGTCAGCATCTGGTTCAACGCGGTGCTGCGCGGCGACAGCGACCACCTCACCATCGGCGCCGGCAGCAACATCCAGGACGGCAGCGTGCTGCACGCCGATGCCGGCATGCCGCTCACGCTCGGGCGCAACGTCACGGTGGGCCACCAGGTGATGCTGCATGGGTGCACCGTCGGCGACAACGCGCTGATCGGCATCGGCGCCGTGGTGCTCAACGGCGCGCGCATCGGCGCGAACTGCCTGGTGGGCGCCGGCTCGCTGGTCACCGAGGGCAAGACGTTCCCCGACGGCAGCCTGATCATGGGCTCGCCGGCCAAGGTCGTGCGCGCGCTCACCCCGCAGCAGATCCAGGGCCTGGCCATGAGCGCGGCCCATTACGTGCGCAACGGGCGGCGCTACGCCGAAGAGCTGGTTCGCATTGACGATCCGCGTTCCGCCCCCAGATCACCCGAATTCAAAGGAGTCCCATGACCACGTCGACCAAGCCCGCGCCCAGCGAGCTCCACAAGTTCCTCTTCGAAGGCCTGCCGGTGCGCGGCATGCTGGTCCGCCTGGACGAGAGCTGGAAGGAGCTGCTGGGCCGGCGCAAGGAGCCGCTGACGCCGGCGGTGCGCGACCTGCTGGGCCAGATGACGGCGGCGGGCGTGCTGATGCAGGCCAACATCAAGTTCAACGGCGCGCTGGTCTTCCAGGTGATGGGGGACGGGCCGTTGAAGCTGGCGGTGGTTGAGGTCCAGCCGGACATGAGCTTCCGCTCGACGGCCAAGACGCGCGAGGCCGTGCCGGACGACGCCACGCTGCAGCAGATGCTCAACGTCCACGGCCAGGGGCGCTGCGCGATCACGCTCGATCCCAAGGACCGCCTGCCGGGCCAGCAGCCTTACCAGGGCGTGGTGCCGCTGAGCGGGCCGGACGGCCAGCCGCTGGAAAAGCTGAGCGACGTGCTCCAGCACTACATGCGCCAGTCGGAGCAGCTCGAGAGCACGCTGGTGCTGGCGGCCAACGACCAGCTCGCGGCGGGCCTGCTGATCCAGCGCCTGCCCATCGAAGGCGAGGGCAACCTCGAGGCGGGCGCTAGTTCCGGCGTCGTGCGCGAGGAGATGGAAGAGGCCTACAACCGCATCAGCATGCTGGCCGCCACCTTGACGGCCGAGGAGCTGCTGACGCTGGACAGCGACACCATCCTGCGCCGGCTGTTCTGGGAGGAGACGGTGCGCCGCTTCGACCCGCAGTACCCGCGCTTCGCCTGCACCTGCTCGCGCGAGCGCGTCGGCCGCATGCTGCTGGGGCTGGGTCGCCAGGAAGTGGACGAGGTGCTGGCGGAGCTGGGCGGCGTCGAGATCGGCTGCGAGTTCTGCGGCAACCACTACGTCTTCGACGCGGTCGATGTCGGCGAGCTCTTCACCGACCCGCAGAACCAGGCTCCGGGCTCCAGACAGGTCCAGTGAGCTTCAGCGCGGATCCTGGTCCACGCGGATCACGCGATCCAGCGCGGTGGCCTTCACCCGCCCATTGCCCTGCGCCTTGAAGTAGGCCTCCAGGGCCTCGACGTCCATCGGCCCGGTCTGCAGGAAGCGGGCTTCGGTGAAGGTCTTGAAGCTGTCCCCACCGACCTGCAGGAAGTTGTTGATGGCGACGCGGACCTTCTGCTCGGGCGCGATCACGCGGCCGTCCAGCGTCATGCTGCCGGGCACCACGCGCGACCCGACCGGGCGGCGCTTGTCCCAGCGGTAGCTGAAGCCCTGCGAGGTCTGCAGCGGCAGCCACTTGGCGTCGCCGGCCCACCACTGTTCCTCGAGCGCCCGCTGCAGCTGGGCGCCCGACATCTCCACGACCACCAGCGCGTTCGAGAACGGCAGCGCCGCGAACAGGTCGCCGAAGGTGACGCTGTCGTCCGGACGATGGATCAGGCCGGTGCGCACGCCGCCGACGTTCTGGAAGGCGACCTGCGCGCCGCCGTTCTCCGGCGCGCGCGTCGCGGCCAGCATCGCATCGGCCACGAGCTGGCCCATCGTCGTGCCGCCGCCGTCGCCGCGGTCATCGCCTTCCTTGCTCAGCGCCTGCGCGAGGAAGCCGACCCGGCGCTCGATCAGCGGCTGCGCCACCTGCTGGTAGCTGCTGATCAGCAGGGTCTGGCGCGGGTCCCTGGCGGTCTCCGGACGCACGACCACGTTGTTGGCGCGGGCCTCCGTCAGGGTGCCGGTGGCGCGGTCCAGCGTCAGGTCGATCTCGGTGACCAGGGTGCCGTACTTGTCGCCGCTGGTGACCAGGCGGCCGTCGATGCGGCAGTTGTAGGCGCGGTGCGTGTGGCCCGACACGATCAGCCCGACGCGCTTGTCCAGCTTCTTGACGATGTCCACGATCGGCCCGGAGATCTCGGGGCAGTCGTTGATGCCGCCGCTCGGGTAACCGCCCTCGTGGATCAGCACGACGATCGCATGCACGCCCTGGCGCTCGAGTTCGGGCACCAGGCGGTTGATGGTCTCGGCTTCGTCGTCGAAACGCAGCCCGCGGATGCCGGTGGGGCTCACCAGCTCCGGCGTGCCCTTCAGCGACAGCCCGATGAAGCCCACCGGCACGCCGTCGAAGCGCTTGATCGCATAGGCGGGCAGCACCGGCTGGCCGGTCTTCTCGTCGATGGTGCTGGCGGCCAGGTACTGGTACTTCGCGCCCTTGAACTCGGTCGGGCCCTTGCAGCCGTCCTTCGGGTGGCAGCCGCCGCGCTGCTTGCGCAGCAGTTCGGTGATGCCCTGGTCGAACTCGTGGTTGCCGACCGAGGAGATGTCCAGCCCCATCAGGCCCAGCGACTCGATCGTCGATTCGTCATGGAACAGCGCCGACAGCAAGGGGCTGGCGCCGACCAGGTCACCGGCGGCCACGAACACGTGATTGGGATTCTTCGCCTTGAGTTGCGCGACCAGCGTCGCCATGCGTTCGGCGCCGCCGGCCTGCAGGGTGACCGTCTTGGCCGGATCCTGCGGGTCCGGCAGCTTGATGCCACCGGCCGGGGGCAGCAGGTTGCCGTGGAAATCGTTGATCGCCAGCACCTTGACGGCGACCGTCCCGGTGGCGGCCTTGGCCGGCGTCACCGGCGCGTCCAACGTGGGCGGCAGCGGCGCCTGGGGGGCGGTGGAACTCAGCGAGCCGCAGGCGGCGAGCAGCGCCGCGCTCAGCAGCATCGACAGCGCGCCCAGCGGGCGGCGCACGGAAGGACGGGTCATCGGGAAGGCTCCTGGGGCGCCGGATCAGAGGATCGCAAATGTTTGCGGTCCGGAACGCGGCGGATTGTGCCTCGCCGGCATGGCCCGATCGTGAGGGCCGCGTTCAGGCGCGCGGCTGGCGTTCCAGAAGGCGGGCGGCGTGCTCGCAGGCCGGGTCGTCGCAGCGTTCGCAGCGCCAGTCGCCGCCGAGCTGTTCGCCGCGCTGCAGCAGCCGGCCGAAGAGACCGTCCTCGCGACCGAGGTGCGGACGCAGCAGCGGCCCCAGCGCGTTGAGCGCCTGCCGCAGCCGCTCCGGACCGGCGCCCGACACCAGGCTGTAGCCCAGCCCCGCGTCGCGCAGCGCCCGCCGCAGCAGGCGATCGGTGGGCTGCTGCGCATGGGGGCCGTCGCGCATGCCATCGCCGACCCACGGCAGGTCCAGCGCCATCAGCAGGGTCGCATCCATGCGGGCCTGGACGCGCAGCGCGAAGGGATGGAGCGAGGTGTCGCCGAAGAGCTGCTCGCTGTAGACCGCGGTCATCAGCGGCGTGGTGTCGTGCAGGACCAGGTCGTGGTCGGCGGCGACGGCCTCGGCGCGGCGCCACTGTTCCTCGGCGATCGAGCGCTGCTCGTCAGGGCGCGGCGTGCGGCCTTCGCGCTCGCACCACTCGCGCAGGAATTCGCCCACCAGCGCGCAGCGCAGCCGTGTCTGCGACCGCAGGTGATCGAGCAGGTCCACGCCGAGCTGGCTCTTGCCGGTGCTCTCGGCGCCGACCAGGGCGATGTGCAGCGTCATGGGGGAGGGTCTGCGAGGACGGCGGCGGTCGGCCGCGGGATCAGGCGGCGACCGTCGCCGGCCGCAGCTGTCGCTGCCACGCGCGCCAGCCGGCCACCGACATCGGCACGAACACCGCGTACAGCACCACCGTCAGCCAGTAGCCCTTCAGCGCGAAGAGCCCGATGCTGACCAGATTGACCATCACCCAGACGGGCCAGTTCTCCTGGTACTTCCGGCCCAGCAGCCACTGGCCGGTGATGCTGGCCACCGTGGGGAGGGCATCCCAATAGGGGAGGGGGGAATCGGTGCGGTGCTGCAGGAACAGCCCCAGTAGCGGCCAGGCGGCCAGCGTGACCAGCAGCGCGGCGAGGCGGCCCTTGGGGCCGAGCGTGCGCACATGCAGCGTGTCGCCCTCGGCGGTGCGGCCGCGCAGCCATTGCCACCAGCCCCACAGCGCCAGCGCGGCGAAGAGCAGCTGCAGCGAGGCCTCGCCGTAGAGCTTGCCGCTCCAGAACAGCAGGAAGTAGAGCAGCGAGCTGGTCAGCGCCAGCGGCCAGGCCAGCACCTGCACCCGCATGTTGCACACGACCATCCAGATCGCGAGCACGAAGGCGACCAGCTCCAGCCAGCTGATAGGGCTGCCCAGCGCGGTGAACGCCGGCGCGAGGGCCAGGTTGAGCGATTGATCGAGGGCGGCCGACAACGGCCCGAGCAGCGCATCCATCCGCGAGAGCATGCAGGAAGTGGGGAAGTTCAGCGGCGCAGCGGGACGAAGACCTCGTCCGGCTTGACCATGCCCAGCTCCATGCGGGCCTTTTCCTCGACCATCTCGAGGCCTTCGCGCAGGTCGAGCAGTTCGGCCTGCAGCTGCGCGTTGCGGGCACGGGCCTTCTCGTTGGCCTCGGCCTGCTCGCGCAGTTCCGCGCGCAGCTGGACACCACGGGCCAGACCGCCCTTGCCGAACCAGAGCTGGGCCTGGATGGCGACAAGGAAGGCGGTGAGGACGATGGCCAGGGCTTTCACAGGCCGCGAGTGTAGCCGCCTCGCGTGGCAGCCCGTGCCCAGGCCGCCCGCGCGAGCCCCGGATTCACGGGGATCCGTGGCGTTCGCGACGCATCCGGCAATGCAAAAGGGCGAGCCCGATGGACTCGCCCTTCTTCGTCGCCAGGCGGCCGGACCCCGATGGGGTCAGGCCGCGCGCAGGCTCAGCGCAGGTTGTAGAACGCGGCGCGGCCGGGGTAGACGGCGACGTCGCCCAGGTCTTCCTCGATGCGCAGCAGCTGGTTGTACTTGGCCATGCGGTCCGAGCGCGACAGCGAGCCCGTCTTGATCTGGCCGGCGTTCAGGCCGACGGCGATGTCGGAGATGGTCGAGTCCTCGGTCTCGCCCGAGCGGTGCGAGATCACGGCCGTGTAGCCGGCGCGCTTGGCCATCTCGATGGCGGCGAAGGTCTCGGTCAGCGTGCCGATCTGGTTGATCTTGATCAGGATCGAGTTGGCGATGCCCTTGTCGATGCCTTCCTTCAGGATCTTGGTGTTGGTGACGAACAGGTCGTCGCCCACCAGCTGCACCTTGTCGCCCAGCTTCTCGGTGATGTGCTTCCAGCCGTCCCAGTCGCCTTCGGCCATGCCGTCCTCGATCGAGATGATCGGGTACTTGTCGACCCAGGTGGCCAGCATGTCGGTCCACTGCTCGGCCGTCAGCTGGATGCCGCCTTCGCCTTCCAGCACGTACTTGCCGTCCTTGTAGAACTCGCTGGCGGCGCAGTCCAGGCCCAGCGCGATCTGCTCGCCGGCGGTGTAGCCGGCCTTGTCGATCGCCTCCAGGATCATCTGGATCGCGGCTTCGTGGTTCTCGACGTTCGGGGCGAAGCCGCCTTCGTCGCCGACGGCCGTGGACATGCCCTTGGCGTCGATGATCTTCTTCAGCGCATGGAAGACCTCGGCGCCCCAGCGCAGCGCTTCGCGGAATGACGGCGCGCCCACGGGGATGATCATCAGTTCCTGCAGGTCGATCGAGTTGTTGGCGTGGGCGCCGCCGTTGATGACGTTCATCATCGGCACCGGCAGCTGGTTGCCGGCCATGCCGCCGAAGTAGCGGTACAGCGGGAGGCCCGACTCTTCCGCGGCGGCGCGCGCCACGGCCATCGACACGGCCAGCATCGCGTTGGCGCCCAGGCGGCTCTTGTTCTCGGTGCCGTCCAGGTCGATCAGGGTCTTGTCCAGGAAGGCCTGCTCGGAGGCGTCCAGGCCCAGCACGGCTTCCGAGATCTCGGTGTTGATGTGCTCGACGGCCTTGAGCACGCCCTTGCCCAGGTAGCGCGACTTGTCGCCGTCACGCAGTTCGATGGCTTCGCGCGAACCGGTCGACGCGCCCGACGGCACGGCGGCACGGCCCATCACGCCGGATTCCAGCAGCACGTCGCATTCCACGGTGGGGTTGCCGCGGCTGTCGAGGATCTCGCGGCCGACGATGTCAACAATGGCGCTCATGGGAACAGTCTCCAGAAGTGAAAAAACTCGGTCGGCGCGCATGGTGCCAGCAACGGGTTACCTGTGCTGAACAACCGGTGGCCTGAAAGGGGGACGGAAGACCCTCACCCCCGCCCTCTCCCGCAAGCGGGCGAGGGAGTCCTGCCGCGCGATGGCTGGTGCGGGGGCATGGCGAAGGGTCAGACGCCGTCGACGACGACCATGCGCATCACGCCGGCCTGCTGGCGCAGCGACTTCGCATGCTGGTAGGTCTCGGATTCGTAGAAGCGCCGGGCCGCCGTGCGGTCCGGGAACTTCAGCACGACCAGCCGGCTCGGCGTCCAGTCGCCTTCCAGCACTTCGATCGTGCCGCCGCGCACCAGGACCTCCGCGCCATGCTCCTGCATCGCCTTCGTGCTCCATTCGCGGTACTTCGCCATCTGGTCGGCGTCGGTCACGGTCACGTCGGCAATGATGAAGGCGGGCATGGGCGGTGTCTCTTTCGTCGTGGATCGGGAAGTCGCCGGAGGCGTGGCCTCAGGCCACGCGGGCGTCAGGCTCAGGCGGCCGCGGGAGCGCTGACCTCGTGGCCGACCTTGGCCTTGTGTTCCAGCGCGGCCTTGATGAAGGCGATGAACAGCGGGTGGCCGTCCCACGGCGTCGACTTGAACTCGGGGTGGAACTGCACGCCCATGTACCACGGGTGCACGTTGCGCGGCAGCTCGACGATCTCGGTCAGCTTCTCGCGCTGGGTGATCGCCGAGATCACCAGGCCGGCATCCTGCAGCTGGTCCAGGTACTGCTCGTTGGCTTCATAGCGGTGACGGTGGCGCTCGTTGACGACCGGACCGTAGATCTCGTAGGCCAGCGTGCCGGGCTTGACATCCGAGCTCTGCGCGCCCAGGCGCATCGTGCCGCCGAGGTCCGACTGCGCGGTGCGCTTCTGGATCGAGCCATCCGCGTCCTGCCATTCGTCGATCAGCGCGATCACCTTGTGCGGCGCGTCGGGTTCGAACTCGGTCGAGTTCGCACCGTCCAGCTGCGCCTTGTGGCGCGCGTACTCGATGGTCGCGACCTGCATGCCCAGGCAGATGCCGAGGTAGGGCGTCTTGTGCTCGCGGGCGTACTGGGCGGCGAGGATCTTGCCCTCGACGCCACGCTTGCCGAAGCCGCCGGGCACCAGGATCGCGTCGTACTTGTCGAGCTGCTTGACGTGCTCGGCGTCCAGCGTCTCGGAGTCGACGTATTCGATGTTGACGCGGGCATGGTTGTGGATGCCGGCGTGGCGCAGCGCCTCGTTCAGCGACTTGTAGCTGTCCGACAGGTCGGTGTACTTGCCGCACATCGCGATCGTGACTTCGGTCTTCGGGTTCTCGACCTCGTTGACCAGCATGTCCCAGCGCTTGAGGTCGGTGGACTTGGTGTTGAGCTGCAGCTTGGTGCAGATCAGCTGATCCAGGCCTTGCTCATGCAGCACGCGCGGGACCTTGTAGATCGTGTTCACGTCCCACATCGAGATCACGCCGTACTCGGGCACGTTGGTGAACAGCGAGATCTTCTCGCGCTCGTCGTCGGGCACGCGGCGGTCGGCGCGGCACAGCAGCGCGTCGGGCTGGATGCCGATCTCGCGCAGCTTCTGCACGGTGTGCTGGGTGGGCTTGGTCTTGAGCTCGCCCGCGGCGGCGATCCACGGCACGTAGGTCAGGTGCACGAACGCGACGTTCGTCGGACCCATCTTCAGGCTCATCTGGCGGGCGGCTTCCAGGAAGGGCAGCGATTCGATGTCGCCGACGGTGCCGCCGATCTCGACGATCGCCACGTCCACCGCGTCGGCGGTGCCGTGACCGGCGCCGCGACGGATGAATTCCTGCATCTCGTTGGTGATGTGCGGGATCACCTGGACGGTCTTGCCGAGGTAGTCGCCGCGGCGCTCCTTCTCCAGGACCGACATGTAGATCTGTCCGGTCGTGAAGTTGTTGGAGCGCTTCATCCGCGTGGTGATGAAACGTTCGTAGTGGCCCAGGTCCAGGTCGGTCTCGGCGCCGTCGTCGGTGACGAAGACTTCGCCGTGCTGGAACGGGGACATCGTGCCCGGATCCACGTTGATGTAGGGATCCAGCTTGATCAGGGTGACTTTGAGGCCGCGGGACTCGAGAAGGGCCGCGAGAGAGGCCGATGCGATGCCCTTGCCGAGGGAGGACACGACACCGCCGGTGACGAAGACGTACTTGGTCATTGTCTTGCAGCGCCTGATTGCGTCCGGATGCGTCGTACCGGACCTCAAAACGCCGTGGTGGTAAAGCGCGATTATAGCGACGCCGTCCTGCCCTTCATTTCGTCGATCAACTCGAGCACCAGCCGGGCCGTGTCGTCGGGACGCTCGAAGGGGTAGAGGTGGGTGCCCTCGAACCAGCGGAACAGGTCCTTGGCCAGGGCCTTGGAGCCAGCGGCCGTGGCCTGGCGCAGTTCCTCGGATTGCGTGCCCGCGACGAAGGCCACCGGGCACTTCGGCGCGTGGCGTCTGAGGATGCGCGGCAGGTTGTGCGGCAGCGTGTTGTAGATGCGGGTCTCGATCTCGCGGGTGAAGCCCAGTCGCACCTGGCCGTCGGCGTGGTCGTCGAAGCCGCTGTCGACATAGTCCTTCAGCACGCGCGGATCCCAGCGCGCGAACTTGCTTTTGGACGCGAAATGCGCATGCACGTCCTGGCGGCTGGGCCATTCGTAGCGGCGCTGGTGCGAGATCTTGCCGGGCGACACCTTCTTGATGAGGCCGGCGGACTTCGCCACCCGCAGGCTGTGCGCGCGCCATCCGTCGACGACCGGTGAATCCAGCATCACCAGCCCCTGGGCCAGCGCCGGCTTGCGACACGCCGCCAGCAGCGACAGCAGGCCGCCGAGCGAATGCCCCACCAGCATCACCGGTCCGGTCGGCTTCACCTGGTCCTGGATGAACTGCAGCAGTTCGTCGCGCAGGTGCGGCCAGTTGCTGGTGACCGGATAACGCGGGTCGTGGCCGATGCGCGGCAGCGCGTGCACGGTCCAACCCGCGTCGCGCCACACCTCGAAGAGCACGCGGTAACAGCCGGAGGGGAAGCCGTTGGCGTGCGAGAAGACGAGGGTGCGGGACGGTGCCATGGCGTGGGGCGGCGGGGCGGCGGGTCGTTGCGGCGGCCGGAGGCTCAGGCGCGCGTCGTCGCCAGCGTCTTGAGCTGGTAGAGCGCCGCGAGCGCCTCGCGCGGGCTGAGCGCGTCGGGATCCAGGTCCCGCAGCGCGTCGAGCAGCTCCGAGGGCTCCGCGGCCGAGGCGCCGCGCGCCGGCTCGGGCGGCGGGGCGAACAGGTCGATCTGCGTCTCGCCTTCGGTGGCGCGGGCCTCCAGGGCCTCGAGCGCGGCGCGGGCCTGACGCACCACCGGCGAGGGCATGCCGGCGAGGCGCGCGACCTGCACGCCGTAGCTGCGGCTGGCCGGGCCGGGCTGGATCTCGTGCAGGAAGATGATGTTCTCGCCGCTCTCGACCGCCGACACATGCATGTTGACCGCCTGCGGGTGCTTGGCCGGGAACTCGGTCAGCTCGAAGTAGTGGGTCGCGAACAGGGTGAAGGCGCGGCACTTGTCGTGCAGGTGGGTCGCGATGGCTCCGGCCAGCGCCAGGCCGTCGAAGGTCGAGGTGCCGCGGCCGATCTCGTCCATCAGCACCAGCGATTGCTCCGTGGCCGCGTGCAGGATCGCGGCGGCCTCGGTCATCTCCAGCATGAAGGTCGACTGCGCGTTGGCCAGGTCGTCGGCGGCGCCGATGCGGGTGTGGATCGCATCGATCGGCCCCAGCCGGCAGGCGGTGGCCGGCACGTAGGCGCCGATCGCCGCCAGCAGCGCGATCAGCGCGACCTGCCGCATGAAGGTGCTCTTGCCGCCCATGTTCGGGCCGGTGATGACCAGCAGCTTGGTACGCGCGTCGAGCCGGCAGTCGTTGGCCATGAACTCGCCGGCGCCAGTCTCGCGCAGTCGCGCCTCGACGACCGGGTGGCGGCCGCCCTGGATGTCGATGCAGGGATGCGAGACGAACTCGGGGCGGCACCAGTTCAGCGTGGCGGCGCGCTCGGCCAGCGCGGCGAGCACGTCCAGCGCGGCCAGCGAGCGCGCCAGCCGGCCCAGCGCCTGCATTTCCTCGGACAGCTGATCGATGACCAGCTCGTACAGCATCTTCTCGCGGGCCAGTGCGCGTTCGTTCGCCGACAGCGCCTTGTCCTCGAAGGCCTTGAGCTCCGGCGTGATGAAGCGCTCGGCGTTCTTCAGCGTCTGGCGGCGGGTGTAGTCGGCCGGGATCTTCTCCAGGCCGCTGTTGGTGACCTCGATGTAGAAGCCATGCACCTTGTTGTACTGGACGCGCAGGTTGGCGATGCCGGTGCGGGCGCGCTCGCGGGTCTCCAGCGCGATCAGGAAATCGTCGCAGTTGGTCTGGACGGCGCGCAGGTCGTCGAGCTCCTCGTCGAAGCCCTTGGCGATGACGCCGCCCTCGCGGATCAGCGCGGCCGGTTCCTCGGCGATCGCGCGCGTCAGCAGCTCGGCGATGTGCGGCGAGGCGCGCAGGCCTTCGCCCAGCTGATCCAGCAGCGCGGCGCCGGCGGGCACCGTCTGCGCCAGTTCCGGCAGGATCTGCAGCGTGGCGCGCAGGCCGGCCAGTTCGCGCGGACGCACCTGGCGCAGCGCGATGCGCGCCGCAATGCGCTCGACATCGGAAACTTGCCGCAGCGCTTCGCGCAGCGGTTCGAAGCCGGTCGTCATCAGCTCGGCGATCGCGTCCTGGCGCGCATGGGCCGTGGCGCGCTCGCGCTGGGGATGCAGCAGCCAGTGGCGCAGCGCGCGGCTGCCCATGCCGGTGCGGCAGGTGTCCAGCAGGGACAGCAGCGTCGGCGAGGTCTCGCCGCGCAGCGTCTGCGTCAGTTCCAGGTTGCGCTGGGTGGCGGGGGGCAGGTCCAGCAGGTCGGTGGCGCGCAGCACCTGCAGCCGCTTCACATGCGTCAGCGCGCGGCTGCCCTGGGTGCTCTCGGCATAGGCCAGCAGGCAGGAGGCGGCCGCATGCGCGGCGGGCAGGTCCTGGGCGTTCAGGCCTTGCAGGCTGGCCACGCCGAGCTGCGCGCAGAGCTTGCGCAGGCCCAGCGCCGCGTCGAACTGCCAGGCCTGGCGGTTGGTGATCGGCAGCCGCGCGGCGAGCACCGCCTGCGGATGCTTCTCGCGGTCGACCAGCACCTCGGCCGGCGACAGGCGCGCCAGCCACGCGCCGAGTTCGCGCTCGCCACATTGCGCCAGGCCGATCTCGCCCTGCGTCATCGACAGCCAGGCCAGGCCGATGGTCTTGCCCTGGGTCGAGAGCGACAGCAGGATCGCGTCCTGCTTGTCGGCCAGCAGCTCCGAATCGGTGATGGTGCCGGGCGTCACGACGCGCACCACCTTGCGCTCGACCGGGCCCTTGGTCGCGCCGACCTCGCCGACCTGCTCGGCGATCGCCACCGATTCGCCGAGCCGGATCAGCTTGCCCAGGTAGGACTCGAGCGCGTGCACCGGCACCCCGGCCATGACGACCGGTTCGCCGCCGCTCTGGCCGCGCGTGGTCAGCGTGACGTCCAGCAGCGCATTGGCCTTGCGGGCATCGTCGAAGAAGACCTCGTAGAAGTCCCCCATGCGATAGAACACCAGCGTGTCGGGATGCTCGGCCTTGATGCGGAAGTACTGCTGCATCATCGGCGTGTGCTGGCTGAAATCGTCGGTCGCGGCGCTGCTCATCGGAGGAGGGAAATGGACAACGCCCTCGGTGGGAGGGCGTCGCGTTGGGTGGCTGGGAAGGGAGTGTAGGGCATGGCCGCACGCGGCGAGAGAGGCAGGAGGCCATGCTAGGTCCGATGCGGCGCGGGCGGCTCGATGCACTTGCGCCAAAAGCGACAAAGCCCTCCAAGGGAGGGCTTCGCGATACTGGCGTCAGGAACGCCGCGGCGGCTGTTCAGGCCGATGGCATCGGGGATGGCGTCAGGCCTCGGCGCCGTCGTCCGACTTCTTGATCCGGACCGGGCCCCGCTTCTTGGGGGCGTCGCCTTCCGCGGCGGCCTTCTTTTTGGGGGCGGGTTTGTCGGCCGGCGTCTCGGTGGCCGCCGCGTCGGCGTCCAGGTCGTCCTGCGAGATCACGCGGGAGTAGGGCGCCAGGATCTGCACCAGCGGGCCGTAGATGCGCGGCGTGCCGGCGACGATCTCGCGCTGGTGCAGGAAGTCCGGCTCACCGGTGAAGTTGCCCACCAGGCCGCCGGCCTCGGTGATGATCAGCGAGCCCGCGGCCACGTCCCACGGGTTCAGGCCGGTCTCGAAGAAGCCGTCGTAGTGACCGGCCGCCACGTAGCAGAGGTCCAGCGCCGCGGCGCCGGGGCGGCGCACGCCGGCGACCTGCTGCGAGATCTCCTCGAACATCTTCAGGTAGCGCTTGAAGTTGTCGCCGCGGCGGAACGGGAAGCCGGTGCCGATCAGCGCATCGCTCATGCGGGTGCGCTTGGACACGCGGATGCGCTTGTCGTTGAGGAAGGCGCCGCGGCCGCGCGTCGCGTAGAACAGGTCGTTGCGGGTCGGGTCGTACACGACGGCCTGCTGCACGACGCCACGGTGCGCCAGCGCGACCGACACGCAATAGAAGGGCAGGCCGTGAATGAAGTTGGTGGTGCCGTCCAGCGGGTCGATGATCCACTGGAACTCCGAGTGCTTGGCGCCGTGTTCGCGGCCGGACTCTTCGGCCAGGATGCCGTGGTCGGGGTAGGCCTGCAGCAGCGTCTCGATGATCGCCTGCTCGGCGGCCTGGTCCACTTCGGTCACGAAGTCATTGGGCGACTTGGTGTTGATCTTCAGGATGTCCAGGTCCAGCGACGCGCGGTTGATGATCGCGCCGGCGGTACGCGCCGCCTTGATGGCGACGTTGAGCATGGGATGGAGGGCGGCTTGCGTCATGCGGGACGATTCCTGTGGAAGAAGTGGACTGGCGAAGGGAAAGAGCAAGCGCCGGACGTCGATGTCGACCAACGTCCGGCGCGGATAATGCGCGATTTTGGCACAGACTCGTGGTTTCCCCTATGCCCCCGGCTGACTCCGGCCTGAACGCAACCCCCCTGGCGTCCGATCCGACACGCTTCGTGCTGATCGAGACCAGCCATCCCGGCAACGTCGGCTCGACCGCCCGGGCGATGAAGGTGATGGGCTTCCGCGACCTGGTCCTGGTGCGTCCGCGCTTCGCGGACGTGCTCAGCCAGGAGGAGACCGTCGCGATGGCCAGCGGCGCGGCCGACATCCTCGCCCGCGCCCGCATCGTCGACCGGCTGGAGGACGCGCTGGACGGCTGCACCTTCGTCTGCGCCACCGCGATGACGCCGCGCGATTTCGGTCCGCCGACCCACCAGCCGCGCGAGCTCTTCGCGCGACTCGCCAATCCCGCCGACCCCGCCGACCCCGCCGGCCACCCCCATCGGGTGGCCTTCCTCTTCGGTTCCGAGCGCTACGGCATGAGCAACGAGGATGTCTATCGCGCGCATGCGGTGCTGTCGATCCCGACGCATCCCGACTACGGCTCGCTGAACCTGGCCCAGGCGGTGCAGCTGCTGGCCTACGACTGGCGCCAGGCGCTGGGCGGCTACGAGGTCGCGGCGCGCACCGCCGATCCGCAGCTGGCCGACGCGCGGGCGGTGCAGGGCCTGCTCACCCATCTGGAGGGCAGCCTGGTTCACCTGGGCTACCTGGATCCCGCCGCGCCGAAGAAGCTGATGCCGCGGTTGAACCAGCTCTTCAACCGCGCCGGGCTGACGCAGGAAGAGGTCCACATCCTGCGCGGCATCGCCCGTGCGATCGAGAAGACCCGCCCGGCGGCGGACACGCCCCCCGCACTCGGGGGAGACGAGTAGCCGGACGTGCTCCCCATAAGGCCTGAGGCGGGCAAGGTTGAGGCCCGCCGCTAAACTGGCCGACCCTCATCACCGAGCCCCACGCGGGCTTGCATCGGGTTCCCCCACCATGTTCCAGCGTCTTCGCGAAGACATCGCCTGCATCCTCGAACGCGACCCCGCCGCCCGCTCGGCCTGGGAGGTGCTGACCTGTTATCCGGGTCTGCATGCGCTGATGGTGCATCGCTGCGCGCACTGGTTCTGGACCCGTGGTTTCCGGTGGCTGGGGCGCTTCACCTCGCACATCGGCCGCTTCCTGACCGGCATCGAGATCCACCCCGGCGCGACCATCGGCCGGCGGGTCTTCATCGATCACGGGATGGGCATCGTCATCGGCGAGATGACCGAGATCCACGACGAGGTCACGATCTACCAGGGCGTGACCCTGGGCGGGACCTCGCTGGTGAAGGGCGCCAAGCGGCATCCGACGCTGGAGCGCGGCGTGATCGTCGGCGCCAACGCCTGCATCCTCGGCGGCTTCACGGTCGGCGAGGGCGCGCGGGTGGGTTCCGGCGCGGTCGTGACCAAGCCGGTGCCGCCGGGCGCGACGGCGGTCGGCAACCCGGCCCGGATCATCGAAGCCAAGGTCGAGGCGCAGCGCGAGGAGGCCGCGGCCCGCATGGGATTCTCGGCCTACGGCGTGACGCAGGGCGACGACCCGGTCGCGCAGGCCATGAAGGGCCTGATCGACAACGCGGCGGGGCACGAGCACCAGATCGCGCTGCTGTGGCAGGCGATCGCGAAGCTGTCGGAGGCGGAGCGCAAGGACTGCGTGCCGCAAGAGGCCCAGCAGGCCGAGAACTTCGACGCCGCCGAGCTGTCGAGATTGGTGAAGTGAGTCGCTGACGCGGCGCTCTCCAACTCCCTCTCCCCCTCGCGGGGGAGAGGGAATGAGAGATCAGTGATGGTGGCCGTGATCGCCGTGGGCGTGGCCGTGCTCGATCTCTTCCTGCGTGGCGGCGCGCACGTCCTTGACCTTGACGCTGATCTTCAGGTGCTGGCCCGCCAGCGGATGGTTGCCGTCCAGGTGCACGGTGTCGCCCTTGATCTTCACGACGGTGAAGACGTGGAATCCGTCATCCGCGGCCGGTTCCTCCTCGCCCTCCTTGGCCTGGCGGATCTGCAGCTGGCCGCCGACCTTCACGCCGGGCGGGAAGTCCTTCTTGGGGATGGTGATCAGCAGGCTTTCGTCGCGCTCGCCGAAGCCGGTCTCCGGCGTCAGTTCGATGGTGGTGGCGAAGCCCTTTTCCTGACCTTCCAGCGCGGTCTCGATGGCCGGCAGCGTGTTGCCGTAGCCGCCGATCAGCAGCGCCATCGGCTCGTCGGTCTTCTCGATGACCTGGCCGAGCTTGTTGGCGACCTTCAGCTCGACGGTGGCGATGGTGTCCTTGGTGATCTTCATGGGGTGTCGTTTCTCGTTGGGGCTTCTCGTGGAAGCGGTTGAAGCGTCGGCGGGGCAGGGGCCTGCGGCGGCCGCCGTCGTCGCGGTCACGCCGGACGCGGTGGGCGCTGCGCGGTCTTGGGACGGAACGCGGCGCAGACCGCGTCGCGGGTTTCCAGATAGGGGCCGCCGAGCAGATCGATGCAGTAGGGCACCGCGGCAAAGATGCCGCTGGCCGCGGCGTGGCCGGCCAGCGTCTCGGCGATTGCCTTGGGCTGGCCGGGCAGGTTGATGATCAGCGCGCGGCCGCGGATCACCGCGACCTGCCGGGAGAGGATGGCCGTGGGCACGAAGTGCAGCGAGATCTGCCGCATCTGCTCGCCGAAGCCCGGCATCACCCGGTCGGCGACGTCCATCGTCGCCTCGGGCGTGACGTCGCGGATCGCGGGACCGGTGCCGCCGGTGGTCAGCACCAGGTCGCAGGCGGCCTCGTCGACCAGGTCCCGCAGCGTGGCGGCGATCTGCTCGCGCTCGTCGGGGATCAGCCGCGGCTGGAACTCGATCGGATTGATCAGCGCGGAGCGCAGCCAGTCCTGCAGCGCGGGCAGGCCCTTGTCCTCGTAGACGCCGCTGGAGGCGCGGTCGCTGATCGAGACGATGCCGATCCGTACCGGCTCTGGCGGGGGCAGCGCGGCGGCGTCGACCGGGGCGGCGTCACTCATCGTCGCCCTCGTCGTCACCATCGTCCGCGGTGTCTTCGTCGCGCGACCCGCCCTTGGCGGCCAGCAGGTGCGCCTTGATGAACTGGAACAGCTCGCGCCAGGCGCGGCCGTTGCGCTGCTCGACCGCCTGCGCTCGGTCCTTGCGGGCGGCGCGGATCAGGCTGCGCAGTTGCTGCACGTCGACCTCTTCGAAGCTGTCGATGAAGCCCTGCAGCGCGTTGTCGTCCTCGACGAGGCGGTCGCGCCAGCGCTCGGCCTGGTGCAGTTCGAGCGAGTCCTGCGCGCGACCGAGCTTGAACTCGGCCACGGCCTCCCTGATCGGCGCCGGATCGACCTGGCGCATCAGCTTGCCGATCAGTTGCAGATGGCGCTTCTTGCCGCTGCGGGCGGTGCCGGCCACGATGCGGCGGCCTTCCTTGATCGCGTCCATCAGCGCCTCGGGCAGGTCGAGCGCGGCCACGCGCTTCTCGGGCAGCGTCAGCAGTTCGGCGCCCAGCGCCTGCAGCGCGTCCATGTCGCGCTTGAGCTGGCTCTTGCTGGGGCGGTCGTCTTCGAAGTCGTCGAAGTCCGCGCGGTCGTCGTGGTCGTCGTGATCGGGGTGCATGGGGGAAGAAAGCGAGAAGCCCCGACCGGAAGGGGCGGGGCACAGCGCCCGTATGATAGTCGCCACCCCGCCGCGGCCTCGGATCTCCCCAGGCCGCGCTGCTTTCACAGAGACCGCATTCATGAGTCAAGCCGAGCAAGGATTCGCCTACAGCCAGGACCATTTCCGCCAGTTGATCGAGGACGTCCTGGCCGAGGCCAAGCGCCTGGGCGCCAGCGACGCCGGCGCGGAAGTGTCCGAGGGCAGCGGCATGTCGGTGTCCGTGCGGCGCGGCGCGCTCGAGAACGTCGAGCGCAACCGCGACAAGTCGCTGGGCATCTCGGTCTACCTGGGCCAGCGCAGAGGGAACGCCAGCACCTCGGACTTCTCGCCGCAGGCGCTGCGCGACACCGTGCGCGCCGCCTACGACATCGCCCGCTTCACCGCCGAGGACGAGTTCGCCGGCCTGCCCGACGAGCAGGACCTGTCGCTGGACGAAGCCGCGCGGCCGTCGCTGGACCTGTTCCATCCCTGGGCGATCACCGCCGAGCAGGCGGCCGAGCTGGCGCTGCGCTGCGAGGACGCGGCGCTGAAGACCGACCCGCGCATCACCAATTCGGAAGGCGCGGCGGTGTCGGCGCAGCAGTCGCACTTCTTCTCGGGCAACTCGCGCGGCTTCCGCGGCGGTTATGCGAGCTCGCGGCATTCGGTGTCGGTGGCGCCGATCGCCGGCCGCGGCGCCGGCATGGAGCGCGACGCCTGGTACAGCTCGATGCGCGACGCGGCCGAGCTGTCGTCGCCTGAATCGATCGGCCGCTATGCCGCCGAGCGCGCGCTGGCCCGCCTCAAGGGCCGCAAGGTCAGAACGGCGAGCGTGCCGGTGCTGTTCGAGGCGCCGGTCGCCGCCGGCCTGCTGGGCGCGCTGGTGCAGGCCACCAGCGGCGGCGCGCTGTACCGCCGTGCGAGCTTCCTGCTCGACAGCCTGGACCAGCAAGTCCTGGCACCGCATGTGGAGGTGGTCGAGGACCCGCATGTGCTCAAGGGCAAGGGCAGCTCGCCATTCGACGACGAGGGCGTGACGACCAAGGCCCGCACCGTGGTCGAGGCGGGCGTGCTCAAGGGCTACTTCCTGTCGACCTACTCGGCGCGCAAGCTGGGCATGCGCACGACCGGGCATGCGGGCGGTTCCCACAACCTGACGATGCGCAGCAAGGCCACCGCGCCCGGCGACGACCTGCCGACGATGCTGCGCCGGCTGGGCACCGGCCTGTTCGTGACCGAGCTGATGGGGCAGGGCGTCAACTACGTGACTGGCGACTACTCGCGTGGCGCGAGCGGCTACTGGGTCGAGAACGGCGTGATCGCGCATCCGGTTCACGAGATCACCATCGCCGGCAACGTCAAGGAGATGTTCCAGCAGATCGTCGGCATCGGCGCCGACACCTACACGCTGGGCAGCAAGACGGTGGGATCGATCCTGATCGAGCGCATGAAGCTGGCCGGCGCCTGAGCGGCCCGGGCTTCCCCGTTCTCCGACGAAGCGGCGCCCCGGCGCCGCTTCTGTTTTTTCGTGCTGCGGTCCTGGGCGCCCCCCGGGCTTGTCAGGTTGACGCCAGCCCGGCGGTGGTTAATCCTGCGTGCGCCCAAGGCCGCCCCGGGAGGGTGGTCCATACCAACGAAAGCAGCGAAACAGGAGACTTCATGGAGCGTCGTTCCTTCGTCAAGAATGCCGGCCTGGCCGGCGTGCTGGCCGCCGGTGCGGCCCCGGCCATCGTGCATGCGCAGGCCAACATCCGCTGGCGCATGGCTTCGAGCTTCCCCAAGCAGCTCGACACGATCTACGGCGGCGGCGAGGTCTTCGCCAAGAAGGTCAGCGAGCTCAGCGGTGGCAAGTTCCAGATCAGCGTGCATGCGGGCGGCGAGCTGATGCCGGCCTTCGGCGTCGTCGACGGCGTGCAGAACGCGACGGTGGAGATCGCGCACACGGTGCCGTACTACTTCTTCGGCAAGGACGAGACCTTCGCGATCGGCGCGTCGATCCCGTTCGGGCTGAACTCGCGGCAGATGACCGCGTGGACCTTCCACGGCAACGGCCTGAAGCTGATGCGCGAGTTCTACCGGAACTACAACATCATCAACTTCCCCGGCGGCAACACCGGCGCGCAGATGGCGGGCTGGTATCGCAAGGAGATCAAGTCGGCGGCCGACTTCAAGGGCCTCAAGTTCCGCATCGGTGGCTTCGCCGGCCGGGTGATCGAGCGCATGGGCGGCGTGCCGCAGAACCTGCCGGGCGGCGAACTCTATTCGGCGCTGGAGAAGGGCACGATCGATGCGGCCGAGTGGGTGGGACCGTATGACGACCTGAAGCTGGGCTTCAACAAGGTCGCGCCGTTCTACTACTACCCCGGTTGGTGGGAAGGCGGCCCGCAGGTCGACTTCTACATCAACACCAAGGCCTACGAGGGCCTGTCGGCGGAGTACAAGGCGATCGTCGAGGCAGCGTCGGCCTACACCCATGTGGACATGCAGGCCAAGTACGACGTGCTGAACCCGCAGGCGCTCAAGCAGCTGGTGGCGGCCAAGACCAAGCTGATGCGCTTCCCGAAGGATGCGATGGACCTGGCGTTCAAGGAGTCGATGGCGCTGTACAGCGAGCTGTCGGCGAAGAACCCGAACTGGAAGAAGGTGTACGAGGATTACGCCAACTTCCGGCGCGACCAGAACCTGTGGTTCCGCTTCGCGGAAGCGGGCTTCGACGACTTCATGCAGTCGCAGCGGTTCTGAGCGAGCTCAGGCCTGATTGAAGCGAGCCGTGTCCGGGAGGGCACGGCTTGTTGGCTTTTGGAGGGGCGTGTTGCTGACCAGCCGGAAGCGAGGCATCGCGGGTGGCCGGATCTAGTCGTCAGCTTCGTCCCGAATCCGCGTTTTGCTTGGCCGCGCGCACCATCGCGCGATAGTCCATCAGTCTTCGAACTAGATCCTCGTCCCGAGCGTAAAAGACTTCAGGGCAGGGGTTGGTGGGACGAACGGCGTTGACGATCAACTGCCCAAGGCGTAGGTCGGGTGACTCTTCCCAGGCGGCTCGCAACGCTGACAGGATCTCGTCGATTCGGGCGGGATTTCGCATGGGGCAAAGCCTACTCCAAGCTGGCCCCAAGTCGATTCATTGAAATGAGAGACAGCCTCGGCCGCGGCGCTCAACTGCGGCCACCGGCCACGCCCATCAGCCCGTTCATTTGATGCGGCGGTCGTAGTGCCACGCTCGCAGCTTGGTGGCCGTGATGTCCTTGATCGCTGGATGGATCGGGTTGATGAGCACGTTCGATTCTTCGGGAACGATCACCGACGGCACCACCAGGAGCGGTGATTCGCCTTGCGTGAGCCATGCGTCACCGATGTCCAACGAAACCCGTCCCTCGGGAATAGCGCTCCAACCCGGGTTCAGGTCTTCCGCCCGAAGAACGGACTTGCAGGCCCACACCTCCTCCGGCACGTCGATCCGAATGAGATAGCGATTGAGCGGGAGCGAGCCATCTTGCAGATGCACGACAGTTTCCAGGCAGGACAGGGAGGCGGTGACCGATGTGTAGACAACCGGACGCCCAGCACGATTCCAACGGCCGCCCGAGATTTCCGCGCCCTTGCCGCTGAGGTCCTCGGCCAGGTACTCGCGGGTGTCCGTCGCGATCCGCCAGAGCTGGATGCTCACGCGTAGGCTCCGCTCTGCATGCGCGCGATCAGGTTGGACACCAACTGCTGACCTTCCGCGGTATCCATGAAATCAGCGGGCTTCCTGCCGCCCAACGCCGGCAGCGGACGATCCAGCCACGTCGCGGTCCAGGCGGGTGCATCGAAGTCCGTCGGGTCGCCGGACTCCTCGACCATCGCCTGCACTTGGCCGACGAGGCGCGCCATGCCGATGACCTTCGAGCTTTCGTCCGGCGAGAGCAGCTTGTTCTCGCGGGCCTTGCGCTCAACGGTCGCACGCGCCAGTCCGAGCGTGCCCAGAAACTTCTCCTTCGGCATCGCCATCTGCTTCGCGAGGTCTTCTACGACGCAGGGATGGATGCCCTGCTTGACGATGACGACCCGTTCCATGGGCTCGGCGTAGAACAGGATCCGGTAGGTCTCGGCGTTCAGATGTTCCGTGCAGGCGAACGCCAATACCTTCCTGGTCGATGTGAGCCGTCCGCTCTGGGTGAGCGCCTTGGATGAGGTCTTCATTGCTTGGCGTGCTGCTGAAATCGACTTGGCCATGATGCGCTCCTTCGAGCGCTCAGTATTGCTCATTTGAGCGGGTAATGCATCCATGGCGGAGCCCGGTGGGAATGGCCAGCTAATTCCAGGGGGCGCGGAGCGGGGTAGGGAAGGGCTTGCTCGCATGAAGCAAGTGTTCTCCCTTCACCGATGGCGAGCCATCCGTCAAAGCTGCGCTGATGACGTCATGGGCGACGTGAGCGAGTGGGGCCGCCGACTGGAATCAGTGGGGATATGTCCACAGCACTTGCCGCGCGCGTCCCCTCAATCCGCCCCAATCCTTCGCCCCAACACCTCCTGGATCGTCCGCGTCAGCGCCCCCAGTTCGATCGGCTTGGCGACATACCCCTGGAACCCCGCCGCCAGCCCCTCCTGCCGGTCCGCGACCATCGCGAAGGCCGTCAGCGCCAGCGCCGGCAACTCCTCCGCGCTGCCGCCCGGCAGCTGCCTCACCGCCCGGATCAGCGAGCGGCCATCCATCTCCGGCATGCCGATGTCGGACACCAGCAGGTCGAAGCGCTCGCCGTCCGTCAGGCGCGACAGCACCTCCGCCGCGCTGCCCGCGACGCTGACCTTCGCGCCCAGCCGGCTCAGCGCCACCTGGCCCACTTCGCGCGCGTCCTCCTCGTCGTCGACCAGCAGCACCCGCACGCCCGACAGCGTCTCCTCCGAGAGCTCCACCGGCGCCGCGCTCGGCGGCGGCGGCAGGGCCTGGTCGGCCAGCATCGGCAGGCGCAGCTCGAAGCAGGCGCCGCCGCCCGGGCCGGGACTGGCGGCGCTGATGCGGCCCTTGTGCAACTGCGCGATCGCGCGCGCGATCGCCAGGCCCAGGCCGAGGCCGCCGACCTTGCGCGTGGACGAGCCGTCCTCCTGCCGCAGCCGGTCGAAGACGTAGGGCAGGAATTCCGGCGAGATGCCGCGCCCGGTGTCCTGCACGCGCAGCAGCGCCTCGCCGTCCGCGACCTCGACCTGCACGTCCACGCGTCCGCCGCCGTCGGTGAACTTGATCGCGTTGCCGATCAGGTTGGTCAGCACCTGCGCCAGCCGCTGCGCGTCGCCGGCGATCCACACCGGCTCGGGCGCGGCGCAGTTCAGCGCGACGCCCTTGCCCTGCGCCTCGTGCAGCGCGCCCAGCACCGACTCCGAGGCCAGCGCCGACAGGTCCAGCGGCGCCGTCTGCAGCACCAGCTTGCCGGCGGCCACCGCGCTCATGTCGAGCAGGTCGTTGATCATCCGGCCCTGCAGCTGCGCATTGCGCCGGATCACCGCCGCGGCCTTGCCCAGCATCGGATGCGCGTCCGAGAAATTAGACAGGATGTCCGCCCAGCCGGTGATCGCGCTCAGCGGCGAGCGCAGCTCGTGCGACAGCACCGCCAGGAACTGGTCCTTCAGCTCGTTGGCCCGCTCCGCCTCCTCCTTGCCCTGGCGCAGCGCCTGCTGCGCCTCGTAGGCCGGCGTGGAGTCGCGGATGATCTTCGAGAACCCGGTCAGCGCGCCCGACGCGCTGAACAGCGGCGTCACCACGCCCTCGGCGCGCAGCCGCGTGCCGTCCTGGCGCATCAGCCAGCGGTCATCCCGGGCCGAGCCCTGCGTCAGCGCGAGCGCCAGCTCGTTCTCGAGCACGTCCGCGGCGCGGTCCTCCGGCGTCAGCAGGATTTCCGCCGACATGCCCCGCACCGCCTCCAGCGCATGGCCGAAGATCGTGCCGGCGGCGCGGTTCCAGTCGCGGATCCGGCCCTCGGCGTCGAGCAGGATGACCGCATGGTCCTGCAGCGAATCCACCACCCGCGCATACAGCGCGTCGGCCTCGCGCAGCTGCGCCTCGACCTGCCGCTGCGCGTCGCGCTGGCGCACCTCGCGCAGCGCGCGGTCGATGGCCACCGGCAGCCGCGCCAGGCGGCCCTTCATGACGTAGTCGGTGGCGCCGCGCTTGAGCAGCTCCACCGTGTTCTCCTCGCCGATCACGCCCGACACGAAGATGAAGGGCGTGCCCGGCACCAGCCGCTGCGCCAGCGCCAGCGCCTCCGCGCCGGTGAAGCCCGGCAGCTGGTAGTCCGACAGGATCAGGTCGAAGCGCTGCGTCTCCAGCGCGCCCAGCAGTCCCGGCTCGTCCTTCACCCAGGTCACGCGCGCCCGCGGATGCGTGGTCTCCAGCGAGGCCAGCAGCAGCTCCGCGTCGAAAGTGGAATCCTCCAGCAGCAGGATCTCCAGCGGCGGCGCGCCAGCCGCGATGGCGGATGCGGCGCTCGTCGGCGCACCGGACGGGGGAAGGGGCGCGGAATCGGCCATCGCGTCATTCATAGCGCCGCGCGGCGCGCAGCGAGCCCGGTGGCGGCTCGTTCAGCACCGCCCAGAACACGCCCAGGTCGGCGATCGCGGCGACGAACTGCTTGAAGTCCACCGGCTTGACCACGTAGGCATTCACCCCCAGCGCATAGCTCTGCACCACGTCCGACTCCGTCTGCGACGAGGTCAGCATCACCACCGGGATGCTCTTGAGCGCCTCGGTGGCGCGCACCGCCTTGAGCACTTCCAGCCCGTTGACCTTGGGCAGTTTCAGGTCGAGCAGGATGACCGCCGGATTGCCCTCGGCGCGGTCGGCATGGGCGCCTTCGCGGTTGAGGTAGTCCAGCGCCTCGGCGCCGTCGCGCACGATGATCACCTCGTTGGCGAGCTGGCTGCGTTCGAGCGCGACCAGCGTCAGCTCGAGGTCGCGGGCGTCGTCTTCGACAAGCAGGATGGGCTTGAGCATGGCGTTCGGCTTCAGGAATCAGGAGAGAGGGAATCGGCGGCGCGAGGCGCCCCTGCGCCGCCGGGGGACAGTGATCGGTGGGTGTCGGTGTCGATGTTGGCCTCGGCCGCCGCGTCGCCCTCGGGCGCCTGGGCCTCCTGCATCGCGCGCGTGGGCAGGGTGAAGCTGAAGCGGGCGCCGCGCTCGGGCTCGCCCCAGGCGTCGACCTGGCCGCCATGGCGCTCGACGATGCGCCGCACGCTGGCCAGGCCGATGCCGGTGCCCTCGAAGCTCTCGCTCTGGTGCAGTCGCTGGAACACGCCGAACAGCTTGCCCACGTACTTCATCTGGAAGCCCACGCCGTTGTCGGCGATGCTCAGGCCCACGCCGGTCTCGTCCTCGACGGCGCTGATCTCGATGCGCGCGACCTCGCGCGGACGCGTGTACTTCACCGCGTTGGCCACCAGGTTGCGCACGGCCACCTGCAGCAGCACCGGGTCGCCCCACAGCCGCGGCAGCGGCCGCTGGATCACCCAGTCGATGCGGCGGTCCTTGTTCATCGCGTTCTGCTCGGCCACCAGGTCGTCGATCATGGGGCCGGTGTGGATGGACGCGTGCTTGATCGCCGAGCGTCCCATCCGCGAGAAGTCCAGCAGCGCGTCCACCAACTGCCCGGCATGGGCGGAGGCCTCCTTCACATGCGCGAGGTAGCGCTGCGAGCGGGCCGACAGCCCCTGGCCCTCCATCTCCAGCACCAGGTCGACGAAGCCCGCGATGTGGCGCATCGGCGCGCGCAGGTCATGCGACACGGTGTAGGAAAAGGCTTCCAGCTCCTTGTTCACGCGGCCGAGCTCCATGGCCACCTCGGCCATCTCCTCGGCGCGGCGCAGCACCACGCCGATCAGCGCCTGCCGCAGCTCCTGCACCGCATGGACCTCGCCCGAGGTCCAGGGCAGCGAGCGGCCGCCGACCTGCTCCTTCCAGCTCGAGAAGCTGCGGCGCGGATGCAGCCGCGTGTCGCGCTCCGTCGTGGGCGTCTTGTGCGGATTGCCGGCCCACACCACGGTCTGCACGATCTCGGGACGGAACCACACGATGTGATGGCGATGCAGCCGGGAGATCGAGATCGCCAGCACGCCCGCGGTGCCGGCCAGCGCCGTCGCCAGCGACGGCGGCACGTCCAGCGCCAGGCGGTCGCTGTGCCAGACCGGGTCGGCGCGATTGGCCAGCCACTGGCCCAGCGTCAGCAGCGTCTCGCGGTCCGGCGTCTCGCCCACCGACCAGCAGCTGTCGTTCAGGATCACCGCCGCGCCGCAGGCCCGGCCCAGTCGCAGCAGCGGCCCCGGTTCCTCCACCAGGCGCTGCAGCGTCGCGTCGCTGTCCGCCAGGTGCGCGACGATCGCCAGTGTCAGCTGGCGCAGGCGCAGCTGCTCGGTGACCTGCTCGTTCTCTTCCTTCGCCTCGATCTGCAGCGACAGCAGCTGCCCCAGGTGCTCGCAGGCCATGCGCGTCTGCCAGGACAGCTGGCGCGGCGCGTGGTCGTGGCAGGACACCAGCCCCCACAGCTGTCCGCGCACGATGATGGACACCGACATCGACGCCAGCGTCCGCATGTTGCGCATGTATTCGAGGTGGACCGGCGACACGCTGCGCAGCGCGGCCTGGGACAAGTCCAGCGCCGTCCCGTCGCGGCCGTCGACGAAGCGCACCGGCACCGGCTCGTAATGGGCGTCGGCGATCAGGCGGATGTGATTGAGGCGGTACAGCTCGCGCGCCTGCGGCGGGATGTCCGAGGCCGGAAAGCGGTGGCCGGCATAGGCGTCGTAGCCGCCGTCGAGCGCCTCGGCGAGCACCTCGCCATGGCCCTCGGCATCGAAGCGGTAGGCCAGGCAGCGGCCGAAGCCGGTCAGGCGCTTCATCTCCGCGACCACCACCCGGCACAGCTCGTCCACCGCGGCGGTGCGCTGCATCATCGGCACCAGGTGCCGGGCCAGGCTGTAGATCGGCGCGCGGTTGCCGCTCTCCTCGACGTCGGCCTCCAGCTCGAAATAACCGCGCTCGCCGAGCCGATGGCCCGACACATGCAGGCGACGCCCCCCGATCACCAACGTGCCGCAGGACACCGGGCCCTCGCCGTCGATCCACGCATGGCGGGCCGCGCGTACCGGATCGAGCACGCCCTCGATGCGCGCCGGCAGCAGGTCGCCCGACTCCGGCAGCAGCGTGCGCCAGTTCTCGCTGTAGGCGACCAGCGCGCCATCGCGCCAGTCCACCGCGACCAGCCAGCCGTGTGGCTGGATCGCGCCGGGGATGCGGATCGGCTCATTGGCGCACTGCGCCATCTGGCGGTCCATCGACGTCGGCGACGGCCCCTGGCCCAAGGTGGCGACGTCCCCGTTCATTGCGGGGTTGCGACCGACGTGGCCGCGGCGGTCGAAACGAATGACATCGACGGAGCGGTCGGAGCGGTCGCTGCGACCGGCAGGTCCGGCGCCGCGGCGCCCACGGACTCGAAGGTCTCGATCAGCGCCTGGAAGGTCTGGACGGCCGCGCGGCAGGCGGCGTTGCGATCTGTCTCCTCGGCGCCGGCCTGCGCATCGGCGAGCTGTCGGAACTCGCGCCACATCGCGCCGGTGCGCTCGCCGAAGCCGTGGAAATAGGCGGCGCCGCGCTCCGGGGTCAGGCCGTGCCGCGCGAGCAGCATCGGCGTCAGCACCTGGCCGCCCAGCGCCGAGCCCTCCAGCACGTACAGCGAGCCGAAGGCGGCGGCCGGGCTGTCCAGTCGCAGCCGGTGCTGCGAGGCCCGGGCCGCGGCGCGCATCGTGTCGTCGTGGGGGAGCGCGAGCACGGCCAGGTCGTGCGCGGCGAACGGGGCGCGCCGGCGCGCGTCGAACCACGGCCGCAGCGACTCGGGCAGCGCGTGGCGCACGCGCTGTTCCCAGAGCTGAAGGAATTCATGGAAGCCGCGCAGGATCCGACCGTAGCGTGCGAGCGGCATCGGCGCCCCGAGCCGGAGCAGCGCCTCGATCTCGTCGTGCAGGGGGGCGGTGCAGCGGCGCAGGCGGGGCAGCAACTCGGTGGAAATGGGAGCGTCGGTCGTCGTCATGGAACTCGGCGGGCGGTCGGGCGCGCGGACGGCGGGGGCGGCGCGAGGGCCGGACCCGGTCGCCAAGGCGCGGATTATGGTCAGAAAGGCGCAGGGCAAAGATCCGTCCCGACCCGGGGTGGAATCGCCGTCCCCCCATTCCGGTGGCAGCCTGAAGCGTCGTTCGTTCCTCGGCGCGCCGAAGATGGCGAGGGCACGGGAATTGCCAACAGAGGGCCATGCCTGCCCGTCGAGCGCCGCTGGCGCGCATGTACGGGAACTTCTCCATGGACCTCTTGCCGCAGGGTTTGCCATGCAACCGTACGCCGTCATCGTCGACGACAACCTCGAATCCAGCGAGACGCTGGCCATCCTTCTGGAGCTGGAGGGCTACACCGCCGCCACCGCCGCGACCCTGGCCGAGGCGCGCGCCCGCATTGCCGCGCGGCGGCCGGACGCGCTGATCCTGGACCGGGCACTGCCGGACGGGCAGGGCATGGACTTCGTCAGCGAGGCGCTCAGCGGTGGTCCGATGACGATCGTCATGCTGACCGGTACCTCGGATCCGGGCGATGCCGCCGAGGCGATCCGGCGCGGCGCCAGCGCCTACCTGGTCAAGCCCGCCACCATCCAGCAGCTCAAGGCGGTGCTGGACGAGGCGCAGCAGGGCGTGCGTCAGGCTGCCTGAACCTGGCGCGACGCCGTCTGGGAAGGCCTCGGTGCGGGGCCGTCGCAGGACGGTGACGTGTCGGGGTATGGGGGAGGGGTTTTCGCGGCCTGCCGGGAAAATCTCTCCCCCATGCTGGCGCAGAGAGATGGCAGGAAGGTAGCGCTTCAACAAGCACCGAGCGCCGTGGGGAGTGAGAAGACCCTCACCCCTCCCTCTCCCGCAAGCGGGAGAGGGTGAAACTCCCCCCGTCCTCTCGCACGCACAAGGGGCACATTCATCCCCTCGCCCCCAGAGGGGGAGAGGGTTAGGGTGAGGGGGTTCCCCCTCGTTCGACGTGTCAACGGAAATCGTCGAGCTGGATCCCGTGCCGGTGCAGCTTGTCGTACAGCGTCTTGCGCGGCGTTCCCAGCAATTCCATCGCCGCCGGCACCTTGCCGCCGGAGCGGCGCAGCGCCTGCTCGATCAGCGCCTTCTCGACCATCTCCATCTGGCGCGCCAGCGCCAGGTTGGGCACCGCCTGGATCGCGGCGGTGGAGTCCAGGTCGTCCAGCGCGAGCACGAAGCGGTCGGCCGCGTTGCGGATCTCCCGCACGTTGCCGGGCCAGTCGTGGGCCATCAGCTCGCGCAGCTTGTCCGGCGTGAGCTCGGGCGCCTCGCGCTCATAGCGCTTGCAGGCCTGCGCGACGAAGTGCTCGAACAGCAGCGGGATGTCCTCGCGGCGCTCGCGCAGCGGCGGCAGCACCAGCGTGGCGATGTTGAGCCGGTAGTAGAGGTCGCTGCGGAACTGCCCGCGCTCGCCCATTTCCTTGAGGTCGGCCTTGCTCGCGGCGATGAAGCGCACGTTGATGACCTGCTCCTCGTTGGAGCCCAGCCGCTCGACGCGGCGCTCCTGCAGCACGCGTAGCAGCTTGATCTGCAGTGGCACCGGCATGGTCTCGATCTCGTCGAGCAGCAGGGTGCCGCCGTTGGCATGCTCGATCTTGCCGATGCGGCGCTTGCCCGCCGAGGTGAAGGCGCCCGACTCGTGGCCGAACAGCTCGCTCTCGAACAGCGCCTCGGGCAGGCCGCCGCAGTTGATGGCGACGAAGTGCCGGTCGCGGCGCGGGCTCTGGTCGTGCAGGCAGCGCGCGACGAGCTCCTTGCCGGTGCCGGTCTCGCCCAGGATCATCACGTCGGCCGAGGTGGAGGCCAGGTTCAGCACCTGGCGCCGCAGCTGCTGCATCGCCGGGGACTTGCCCAGCAGCGCCGCCTCGATGCCGCTGGCGGCCGAGAGCTGCGCGCGCAGTTCGTCCGCGGAGTGGCGCAGCATCCGCAGGTCCAGCGCGCGGCGCGCGGTGTCCAGCAGCCGCTCCGGCGCGAAGGGCTTCTCGATGAAGTCGTAGGCGCCGTTGCGCATCGCCTGCACGGCCATGTTCACGTCGCCGTGCGCGGTGATCAGGATCACCGGGATCTGGGGATCGGTCGCCTGGACGTGCGCCAGCAGCGCGCGGCCATCCATGCCGGGCAGCCGCACGTCGGTGATCACGATCACCTGCGCGCCGGGCTGCACGTGCGGCAGCGCCTCCTCGGCCGAGCGGCAGGGCACGACGCTCAGCCCCTCGAGCTCCAGCGTCTGGGTCAGGCTGACCCGCACCGGCAGGTCGTCCTCGACGAACACGACCTTGTAGCCCTCAAACATACTGACCCTCCTCGGCCTGCCAGGTGTCGACCTCCAGGTCGAATTCGAAAATCATGCCCTGGTCCAGCCGGTGCGCCCGCAGCGCGCCGCCGAACTCGTGGACGATCTTGGACGAGATCACCAGTCCCAGCCCCAGGCCTTCGCCGGCGGGCTTGGTGGTGAAGAACGGCTCGAACAGCCGCGGCAGCAGCGCCTCGCTCAAGCCCGGCCCGCTGTCCTGCACCTGCACGAGCACGCGCCGGCCTTCGTCCGCCGGCACCGCCGCCACGCGCAGCCGGCGCGGGTCCTCGGGGCCGTCGGGCGGCGGCTCCGACGCGATCGCGTCGATGCCGTTGCCCAGCAGATTCACCAGCACCTGCTCGAGCCGGTTGGACTCGGCGCTGACGCGCAGCCCCGGCGGCACGTCGACCTCCACCGCCAGGTCCAGCGCGCGGGTGCGGTGTTCCAGCAGCAGCCGCGCGTTGTTCACGCAGGCCAGCAGCGACACGGCCGTGCGCGCCGGCTCCGCCTTGCGGGCGAAGCTCTTGAGCTGGCGGGTGATTTGTCCCATGCGCTCGACCATGTCGTCCATCGTCTGCAGGTTGTCCGCGACCGCTTGCAGGCGGCCGGCCTCCAGCAGCCGTTGCGAATTCCGTGCCAGCGCGCGCAAGGCCGTCAGCGGCTGGTTGACCTCATGCGACAAACCGGCCGACATCTGCCCCAGCACCGCGAGTTTGCTGGTCTGCAGCAGCTCGCCCTCGGCCTGTCTGCGCTGGGCGATCTGTTCGAGCAGCTCCTCGTTGATCTGGCGGAGTTCCGCCGTGCGTTCGTCGACGATTCTTTCCAGCTGCGCGTGCGCGTTCTGCAATTCGGTCTTGGCCTGGAAGAGTTGTCGCAGCGCGCGCCGGCGCGACGCGAGGTACAGCAGCAGCATCCCGATCGCCGCGCCGAAGGCCGCGCCGCTCCAGGCCGCCAGCCGCGCCTGGCGCCGCACCTCGGACAGGTCGGACAGCGCCAGCAGCCGCAGGCCCAGCGGCAACAGTTGGCGCTCCTGCGCCAGCAGCGTCGTGCTGGCCGGCGCCGGCGCGCGCACCAGCAGGCTGTTGTAGGCCTCCAGCGCGCCGGGCAGGCCCAGGTCCGGACCAACGCGCGGATAACGCGCGCTGGCCTGCAGCCGGTCGCGCTCGGACGCGTCGGCGCGGTTGAGCACGGCGTAGCGCCATTCCTCCACCGAGCTCATGATCACCACGCCCTGGTCGTCGGAGACCAGGATGCGCTCCCCCTGCGAGCGCAGGCCCAGGTCGACCCAGGTCGATTCCAGCGGCGCCAGGTTGAGCTTGACCACGATCACGCCCTGCAGCTGCTGGTGGCGGCGCAGCGGATGCAGCAGGAAGAAGTTGGTCGAGCCGCTCAGCCCCGCCTGGCCGGCGTCGGAGGCGAAGAAGTGATGGCGGTCCTGCTCGATGGCCTGCTGCAGGCGCAGCGGCGGGGTCAGCGGCTCGCTGGAGGCGAGCACGCGGCCCTCGGGATCGGCGACGAAGATCTGGGTCGTGCCCGCGCGCACGTTGACCCGCGCCAGCGCCAGGCTGGCCGATTTGCGCAGGGCCTCGTCGTCGGGATGCTCGACCAGCCGGGTGACGTCCCCGTCGATGGCCAGCAGGCTGGGCAGGTAGGCATGGCGGCCCAGCTCGGTCTGCAGGTTGGACGCGTAGAGCTCCAGCCGCTCGGTGGCCAGGGCGCTGAGCTGGTCGAGGCTGGCGCGCTCGCTGAGGCGGTGGCCCAGCAGCAGCCCCAGCAGCATCAGCACGCCGGTCAGGTAGAGGTAGAAGGTCGGCCGGCCCAGGAAGTACGCCAGCCGCTGGCGGGCGGAGGAGGTGGCGAAGGAGGAGGTGACGACCGGTTCCATGGGAGACGAAAAATCGCCGTCCAGTGTGCCCAAGTTGGCGCGCGCCTTGCACCCGGCGTACCGGCTTTTTTGCGACTGGCGAGGATTCGCCCGGCTGGCTAGGCGGTTTGTGCGGATTTCCGCACTTCGTTGCGTCGCCGAGACTGGGGAGACATGCCCGGCGGGTGCGCATGGTGGCGCCCGCGTCGGTGAATACCCTTGAAACGGACGGATTGGCACGCGGGTTGCACCCGCAAGCGCCGTCACGCGGCGCGAGCCGTGTCCAACAACATGCTGGGGCCTTATGGAGATACTTTTTCAGCAGATCATCAACGGGCTGGTGCTCGGGAGCATGTATGCCCTCGTCGCGCTGGGCTACACGATGGTTTACGGGATCATCAACCTCATCAACTTCGCGCACGGCGAGGTGCTGATGGCAGGCGCCCTGGTGAGCTGGACCGTCGTCACGGCGCTGGCTGGCCTGGGCCTGCCGGGCTGGCTGCTGATGATCATCGCGCTGGCCTGCGCGATCGTCGTCTGCACGCTGCTCAACTTCGCGATCGAGAAGATCGCCTACCGGCCGCTGCGCAACGCCCCCAGACTCGCGCCGCTGATCACCGCCATGGGCATGTCGCTGCTGCTGCAGACGCTGGCCATGATCATCTGGAAGCCGAACCCCAAGCCCTTCCCGCAGCTGCTGCCCACCGACCCGATCCAGATCGGTGGCGCGGTGATCACGGTGACGCAGGTGCTGATCCTGGTCACCACGGTCGTGATCCTGGGCGGCCTGCTGTTCCTGGTGAACCACACCAAGATGGGCCGCGCGATGCGCGCCACCGCCGAGAACCCGCGCGTGGCCGCGCTGATGGGCGTCAAGCCTGACGCGGTCATCTCGCTGACCTTCATCATCGGCGCCGCGCTGGCCGCGGTGGCCGGCCTGATGTGGGCCGCCAACTACGGCACCGTGCAGCATTCGATGGGCTTCATGCCCGGCCTGAAGGCCTTCACCGCCGCGGTGCTGGGTGGCATCGGCAACCTCGCCGGCGCGATGGTCGGCGGCGTGCTGCTGGGCCTGATCGAGGCCATCGGCGCCGGTTACCTCGGCGACCTGACCGGCGGCGTGCTGGGCAGCCATTACGCCGACATCTTCGCCTTCATCGCGCTGATCCTGGTGCTGACGCTGCGTCCGTCGGGCCTGCTGGGCGAACGCGTCGCCGATCGCGCCTGAGGAGCCTCACATGCACAACAAATCCAAGCTGATCACCTTCCTGATCGCCGGCGTGCTGCTGCTGGTGCTGCCGCTGTTCGCGCAGTCCTTCGGCAACGGCCCGGTGCGCATCATCGACCTGGCGCTGCTGTACGTGCTGCTGGCGCTGGGCCTGAACATCGTCGTGGGCTACGCCGGCCTGCTGGACCTGGGCTACGTCGCGTTCTACGCGGTGGGCGCGTATCTCTTCGCGCTGCTCAACAGCCCGCACCTGGCGGAGAACTTCGAGCACATCGCCGCCGCCTTCCCCAACGGGCTGCACCTGCCGCTGCTGCTGGCCATCGCGCTGGCGGCGCTGCTGGCGGGGCTGTTCGGCGTGCTGCTGGGCGCGCCGACGCTGAAGCTGCGCGGCGACTACCTGGCCATCGTGACGCTGGGCTTCGGCGAGATCATCCGCGTGTTCCTGAACAACATGGAATACCCGCTGAACATCACCAACGGCCCGCGCGGCATCGGCCAGATCGACGGCGTCCACTTCCTGGGCTTCGAGTTCAGCCAGAACCACACCTTCTTCGGGATCGAGATCAACTCGGTGTCGATGTACTACTACCTGTTCCTGGCGCTGGTGATCGCGTCGGTGGTGATCTGCTACCGGCTCGAGAACTCCCGCATCGGCCGCGCCTGGATGGCCATCCGCGAGGACGAGATCGCCGCCAAGGCCATGGGCATCAACACCCGCAACATGAAGCTGCTGGCCTTCGGCATGGGCGCGACCTTCGGCGGCGTGGCCGGCTCGATGTTCGGCGCCTTCCAGGGCTTCGTCTCGCCGGAGTCGTTCAGCCTGCAGGAGTCGGTGATGATCGTGGCCATGGTCGTGCTGGGCGGCATCGGCCACATCCCGGGCGTGATCCTGGGCGCGCTGCTGCTGGCGGCGCTGCCGGAAGTGCTGCGCTACGTCGCCGGTCCGCTGCAGGAGATGACCGACGGCCGCCTGGACGCGGCCATCCTGCGCCAGTTGCTGATCGCGCTGGCGATGATCGTGATCATGCTCATGCGTCCGCGCGGCCTGTGGCCGTCGCCCGAGCACGGCAAGTCGCGGCCGCTGCCGCCCGGGGCGCAGCCGCCCGCGAACGCCGGCAGCGCCATCAACGCCTGATCCGTGCCAGGAGCCAGAAAGAATGACTGAAACCGTACTGAAAGTGGCCGGCGCGTCCAAGCGCTTCGGCGGCCTGCAGGCGCTGTCGGATGTGGGCATCGAGATCAAGAAGGGCCAGGTCTATGGCCTGATCGGTCCCAACGGCGCCGGCAAGACGACCTTCTTCAATGTGATCACCGGCCTGTACGTGCCCGATGGCGGCACCTTCGAGCTGGGCGGCCAGGCCTACAAGCCGCAGGCCGTGCACCAGGTGGCCAAGACCGGCATCGCGCGCACCTTCCAGAACATCCGGCTGTTCGCCGAGATGACCGCGCTGGAGAACGTGATGGTGGGCCGCCATGTGCGCACCCATTCGGGCCTGATGGGCGCCGTGTTCCGCACACCCGGCTTCAAGAAGGAAGAGGCCGAGATCACCGCCCGCGCCCGCGAACTGCTGGCCTATGTCGGCATCGAGCGGCATGCCGACTTCAAGGCCCGCACGCTGTCCTACGGCGACCAGCGCCGGCTCGAGATCGCGCGCGCGCTGGCGACCGATCCCAAGCTGATCGCGCTGGACGAGCCCGCCGCCGGCATGAACGCGACCGAGAAGGTGGTGCTGCGCGAGCTGATCGACCGCATCCGCAACGACGGCCGCACGATCCTGCTGATCGAGCACGACGTGAAGCTGGTGATGGGCCTGTGCGACCACGTGTCGGTGCTGGACTACGGCAAGCTCATCGCCTCCGGCACGCCGGCGGAAGTGCAGCGCAACCCCAAGGTGATCGAGGCCTACCTCGGCGCCCACGCGGCGCAGGAAGCGCACGCGGCCCCCTGATCCCGACCTACGGAAATCGAAAAGATGGCAGACAACATCCTCCTCCAGGTCGAGGGCCTCAAGGTGGCCTACGGCGGCATCCAGGCAGTCAAGGGCGTGGACTTCGACGTGCGCGAGGGCGAGCTCGTCTCGCTGATCGGCGCCAACGGCGCAGGCAAGACGACGACGCTCAAGGCGGTCACCGGGCTGCAGCCGGTGGCCGTGGGCGACATCAAGTTCCTGGGCCGCTCGATCAAGGGCCAGGGCGCCTGGAACCTGGCCAAGCAGGGCCTGGTGATGGTGCCGGAAGGCCGTGGCACGTTCACGCGCATGACCATCACCGAGAACCTGCAGATGGGTGCGTTCATCCGCAAGGACAACGAGATCGCCGACGACATCGAGAAAGTGTTCGGCCTGTTCCCTCGCTTGAAGGAGCGCCGCGCGCAGCTTGCCGGCACGATGTCCGGCGGCGAGCAGCAGATGCTGGCGATGGGCCGCGCGCTGATGGCGCGCCCCAAGCTGCTGCTGCTGGACGAGCCGTCGATGGGCCTGTCGCCGATCATGGTCGACAAGATCTTCGAGGTCGTGAACGACATCCACCAGCAGGGCGTGACGGTGCTGCTGGTCGAGCAGAACGCCAGCCGCGCGCTGGAACTGGCCACCCGTGGCTACGTGATGGAGTCGGGCGCGATCACGATGAAGGGCGACGGCAAGGCGCTGTTGAACGATCCGAAGGTGCGCGCGGCCTACCTCGGCGAGTGAGCGACCTCGCGACGGGACCTTCCCGTCGCCGCCAACGACACAGGGCCCCACTGGGGCCCTGATTCATTGGTGGTCAGCGCGCCGCTGTCAGCGCCGTCGGCGGCGCCGCACCTCAGGCCTCGCCCGGGCGGTCGCGCGGCACCATCTCGAGGTAGTCGGCGATGCGGCCGCCATCCAGCGGCTTGACCATCACCCGCAGCGAGTTGACGCGCTGGCCCATGCTGATGCCATCGCGCCGGCGCACCTCGGCAAAACCCTGGCGCTCCCAGAAACGTTCCGCGCGGTCGTTGCCGACGACCACCCCCAGCCGCACCCACGCGGCGCCGCGGCGCCGCATCCAGCGTTCGAGTTCGGCGTAGATCTCGCGCGCGGCCGGCGAGCCATGCAATTCGGTGGCGACGATGAACAGTCCCACCAGCCAGACCCGCGGCGCCATCAGGTCGGACACCAGCGAGGCCATCGCGACCAGTTCGCCCTGGTCGTCCGCATAACCCAGCAAGCGCTTGGCACTGAAGCTCCATCCTTCGGGGGGAAGGTCGCGGATTTCCTCGCGGGCCTCGTCCGGACGGGGTGGGGCGCCGTTGACCTGCTCGAAGTAGAGGGGGTTCCGTTCATAGAACCGCTGCAGCAGGTCCTCGTCGCTGGCCTGGAGTTCGAGCACGTGAACGCGGGGCAGCGACAAGGAGGGGGGAAGGGGGATCGGCATCGGCGAGGTCCACGAGCCGGCGCCTCGCGGCGCCGTCCATCGGAAAGATCACCGAGCGTACCAAACGTCACGCCAGCCGAAATCCCGCGTGGCCCTTCCCCCGAAGGTGGGGGAAGGGCAGCGGCGGGTCACGCCGCGTCGAGGATCACTGGCGGATGAAGGCCAGCAGGTCGGCGTTGACGCGCTCCTTGTGCGTGTCGGTCAGGCCATGCGGCGCGCCGGGGTAGACGATCAGCTTCGCGCCCTTGATCAGCTTGGCCGACGCGCGGCCGGAGATGTCGATCGGCACGATCTGGTCGTCGTCGCCATGGATGACCAGCGTGGGCTTGTCGAACTTCTTCAGGTCCTCGGTGAAGTCGGTCTCGGAGAACGCCTTGATCGAGTCATAGGTGTTCTTGTGGCCGCCTTGCATGCCCTGGAACCACCAGTTGTCGATCAGGCCCTGCGAGACCTTGGCGCCGGGGCGGTTGAAGCCGTAGAACGGACCGCTGGGGATGTCCTTGTAGAGCTGCGAGCGGTTGCCCAGCTGCGCGGCGCGGATGCCGTCGAAGACCTCCTTGGGCACGCCGTTGGGGTTCTTGTCGGACTTGACCATGATCGGCGGCACGGCCGAGACCAGCACCGCCTTGGCCACGCGCGCGGTACCGTGGCGGCCGATGTAGCGCGCGACCTCGCCACCGCCGGTGGAGAAGCCGACCAGCACCGCGTTCTTCAGGTCGAGCGTCTCGATCACAGTGGCCAGGTCGTCGGCGTAGTGGTCCATGTCGTTGCCGTCCCAGGGCTGGCTGGAGCGGCCGTGGCCACGGCGGTCATGGGCGATCACGCGATAGCCCTGGTCGGCCAGGAAGATCATCTGCGACTCCCAGCTGTCCGAGTTCAGCGGCCAGCCGTGGCTGAAGACGACGGGCTGGCCGTTCTTCGGGCCCCAGTCCTTGTAATAGAGCTGCACGCCGTCCTTGGTCGTGATGAAACTGCCGGACGGCTGCGCGCTGGCCACCGGCGCGGGCGCGGCCTTGGCGCGGGCGGCCAGCGCGGGCGTGGCGACCGCGCCGGCGGCGGCGATGGCCAGGGTCGAGAGCGCCAGCAACTGGCGGCGCGATTGACGGGCGAGGGTGGAGAGGGCGTTCATGGTGGTGGCTCCTTCAGGGGATCGCGACAAGGCGCGGTGGTGGGATGCGGAGGCAAGCGGACGAATGTCGGATTGCTTGCTAATAGTTAGTGTGCGAATTAAATGGCAGTCATACGAACGGTTGTTGGCGATGAGAGGAGAGTGAGGAGGGGGTGAGAGGAGGGCGGCTTCAGCCGGATTTGCGGGCCATGCGCTCGCGCAGGGCGAGCAGGCGGTCGCGCAGGTCGATGAGCTCGGCCAGTTCGGTGTCCGAGGCATCGACGATGCATTGGGGCAGGTGGCTCGCGCGCTGGCGCAGGCCGCGGCCGGCAGGGGTCAGCGTGATCAGCACCTGGCGCTCGTCCTGCGGCGAACGATCGCGGCTGACCAGGCCGGCGGCCTCCAGGCGCTTGAGGAGTGGCGTCACCGTCGGGGAGTCGAGGAAGACCCGCTCCGCGATCTCGCCGACGGTCAGGCCGTCGCGCTCCCACAGCACCAGCATGACGAGGTATTGCGGGTAGGTGATCTCGAGGTCCTTCAGCAGCTCGCGGTAGACCTTGTTCAGTCCCAGCATCGTCGAGTAGATCGCGAAGCAGAGCTGTTCATCGATCTGCTGCGGGACACAGACGGCGGACGTGCCGGTCGTGGTCTGCTGCTTGGTGGAGGTGGTGCGTGCCATGGAGACGAAATTTACTTTGTATGCGAATGAATGGCAAGCGAAAAGATTTGCCGGGGTTAGAGGGAGGGGCTTCGGCTGGGCAGAATGCGCCGCGGGAGGAAATGAACGATGCAGGACCAACAGAATGAGCCGGCGCCCGGCGCCGGCGCGACAGCACTGGATGCGATCACGCGTCATCCTCACACCTGGGGGCGCCGTGGCTGGGTGGCGGTGGTGGTGGGGGCGCTGTACGGGCTGCTGATGCGCGTGGTGTTCGGGAAGGTCCAGGTCTGGGCGCCATGGCTGGGGCTTTCCCGGGACGACGGCTTCGTGATGAGCCTGGGCTTCGTGCACCTGACGCCGATGGTGGTGGGCGCGATCACGATCTACGGCATGCGCGCGTCGCGGCCCACCTGGACACAGGCGGCCTTCGCGCCCTGGGCGGCCACGGCGCTGATGATGATCGGCGCGATGGTGACGCTGCTGGAGGGCGCGATCTGCGTGGTGCTGATGACGCCGCTCTTTCTCGCGATGGCGTCGATCGGTGGCGTGGTGATGAACCTGGTCCTGCGCAACACGCGCCTGGGGACACTGCAACTGGGCGTGCTGGCGGTCCTGCCCTTGCTGGTCGCCGCGTTCGACGGCCCCTTGACCGCGGAGCGCTGGCAGCGCATCGACCGGTCGGTGGTCGTCGAGGCGCCGCCGGAGCGTCTCTGGGCGGAGATCGTCGCCGCGCGGGACATCCGGCGCGATGAGTTTCCCCGCACCTGGATCCATCTGATCGGTGTGCCGCGGCCCGTCGAGGGCATCCAGCAGATGACCCCGCACGGCGAGGTCCGCGTGTCGCGCTGGGAGCGCGGCGTGCATTTCCTCGGCCATGTGACCGAGCGCGTCGAGGGACGGCGGCTGGCGTGGCGCTACGAGTTCTCACCGGACTCGTTCCCGCCGGGCACGATGGACGAGCATGTCGTCATCGGCGGACGTTACTTCGACCTCGGCGAGACACGCTTCACCCTGACGCCGCTGCCGGCCGGCCGCACGCGGCTGGACATCGAGTCCCACTTCCGCGTCACCTCCAGCTTCAACGGTTATGCGGTGGCCGTGGCGGAGTTCCTCGGGCGGGACTTCGTGGACGGCTTGCTCGCGCTCTACAAGCGCCGCGCCGAGACCCCGGCCTGAGCGCGGTCGGGAGGGGCAGCCCGAGGTGCGGTCCGGGCGTGGCGGGCGGGCCTTGCTTGAACCGCGCTCAGCCCCCCTCGCTTGCCCGATGGCGCGACGGTCCCGACGGGAGCAAGATCGCGCCCCGAGGAGACCTATCGATGAACGTCCGCCGCCCTGCCGGGTTGCGCCGCCGCACCCTGTCGGTCGCGGTGGTGGCCGGTCTCGCACTGGCCGCCGCGGCGCAGGCCTCGTCCGGCCCGACCGCCTCGCCGGGCGCGAGCAAGGAAGCGCCGCGCCGGGTGACCTTCATCGCGCAGGATTTCCGCAACGGCGGCATCGCCGCCGTCTTCCGTGGTTTCGAGGAGGCCTGCCGGGAACTGGGCTGGACGCTCACCGTCAGCAACGGCAACGGTGAACGCGCCAAGGTGCGCGCGCATTTCGAGCGCGCGGTCGCCAGCAGCGCCGAGGGCATCGTGCTGGGCGGCTTCAACGAGACCGACATCGCCGACCTGATGCCGACCGAGGCCGGCGCCGCCAAGCCCCTGCTGGTGGGCTGGCACGCAGCCGCCCGCCCGGGCGCCACGCCGCTGCTGCAGGCCAACGTGACGACGGAACCGGCCGCCGTCGCCGAGAAGGCGGTGGAACTGGTGGTGCAGTCCGAGCGGGCGCGCGTGGGGGTGGTGATCTTCAGCGACAGCCGCTTCGAGATCGCCAACGTCAAGACGCGGCGCATGGTCGAGGTGCTGCAGCGCTGCGCGCGCTGCGAGGTGCTTGGCGTCGAGGACATGCCGATCTCCGACGCCTCGCGCGCGATGCCGGCGGCGCTGACGCGGCTGCAGCAGCGCCACGGCGCGCGCTGGACCCATGTGCTGGCGATCAACGACGTCTACATGGATTCGCTGAGTTTTCCGCTGCGCGCGATGGGGCGGTCGGACATCGTCGGCATCGCGGCCGGGGACGGCTCGCGCACCGCGCTCAGCCGCATCCGGTCGGGCCGCTCGATGCAGTTCGCCACGATCGCCGAACCGACCGGGTTGCAAGGCTGGCAGCTGGCGGACGAGCTGCGGCGGGGCTTCGCCGGTCAGCCGCCGAGCGGTCGCGTCGCGCAGCCGGTCGCGGTGACGACCGCGCTGCTGCAGGGGCTGTCGGCGACGGCCGGCATCGACGACGCGTTGTCGTACCGCGAAACCTATCGGCTGGAGTGGTTCGGCGCGCCGGGGGGCTCACCGCGTCCCTGAGCGGCCACGCGCTCATGCATCGAGCGCGGGCGAGGGCAGCGCATCCATCTCGCCGTGATCACGCTTGCGGCGGCAGAAGAACTCCCACACCGACTTCGGCCTGCCGTAGCGGCTCAGCGTGCGCTTGTCCAGGTGCTCGATCTCAAAGCAGGCCGTGAGCACCTCCTCGAGTTTCGCGCGAGTGAAGAACTGCTTGGCGACACCATCGACCGGCGTCAGCGCCCAGCTCGAGGCGTCGTCCGGCGCGCCGTAGTGCCAGTCATCCTCCGCGTTCACGCAGCCGATGAGCTTGCCCTCCGGCGCCAGCACGCGCGCAATCTCGCACAGCGCGCGGCGGGTGTCCTCGCGGTCGAAGTAATGCAGCGACAGCTGCGCGACGGCCAGGTCAAACTCACCGTCACGCAGCATCGGCATCGCCCGCACATCCGCCAGCAGGTGGCGCGCCCGCGGCGAATGCCGCCGGCAGCGCGCCAGCGCCTCGGCGGAAATGTCGATGCCAGTGACGTCGACGCCCAGCTCCAACAAGGCAGCCGTCTCCCAACCATCGCCACAGCCGATGTCCAGCGCGCGTCGCACGCCCGGCAATCGATGCTGCCAGCCAGTGAGCCACGCATCCTGATGGCTCAGCGGGTGGGCGGCGTAGCGGCGGTCCCAGACGGCGGAAGGAGGCTCGTCGCTTGGCGGCTCGTCGGCTTCGGTTGGGGGCGGCTCCAAGGCCTCCTGCGGCGACCGAGCACCAGCGGGAGGCGCCGGGGCCCCTTTCCGCTCAATCGCCTCCTCACGCTCGGCATTCGCTTCAAGGGGCCCCGGCGCCTCCCGCTTCGAGGCAGTCAGCGGTTCGTCGTGAGCGCGCGCGGAGGGCGCGGTGGCTGTCGCGCTGGCGGCGGTGCGGTCGGGCGGCGGTGCAGTCATGCTCCGCAGCCTACCAAGACCACGACCGCTTCGCCGTGCGCCACACCACCTTCGCCCGATCCAGGCGACAGGGGCCCGCGCCCGGCGGCGCGGGCGCGGCCCGTGGGCTCAGAACTCCTTTGTCAGGCTCACGTAGACGGTGCGGCGCTGGCCGTACTGCGGCGCGCCGACGCCGATGCCGGAGCCATCACGCAACTGGTAGACCTTGTCGAACAGGTTCACCACCGACAGCCGCGCCTCCACCGGACCGCCACCGCCCAGGTCCAGGCGCTTGCTGAGGTCGGCATTGACCGTGGTGTAGGACGGCAGGTGCGTGGTGTTGGCGAAACCGTTGCGCAGGCCCGACCCGAACAACGCGCTCGCGCCGACCGCATAACCGTCGCCGACCCGCACATTGACCCCGGCCGAAGCGCTCAGCTTCTGCTCGTGGTCCAGGTGCACCCAGTTGCTGGCGATGAAGTCGAGCTCGTCCTGCTCGAAGTTGAACTGGCCCGTCTCGACCTGCTTCGCCCGCGCGTGCGTGGTGCCCAGGTTGGCGTAGGCGGACCAGTCCTTCTCCTTGTAGTTCGCCGTCAGGTCCACGCCGTAGATGCGGCCATGCGCGTAGTTGAAGGCGGAATAGATCAACGCGTTGCCGAACTGGCCCTCGTCCTGCAGGTGCTGCACCGCGCGGTAGTAGCCGTCCACGCCGAGGGTGAGCTTGGGCGTGACCTGCCAGACCGCGCCGGCATCGTAGTAGTTCGAGCGCTCGGAGCGCACCGCGGTGTTGGCGTCCGACGGCAGCGCGTTGGTCGTGCCGGCGAAGGCGCTGACCGAGGTGGTGTCGATCTTCTCCGTCGGCGGCGGCGTGAAGTAGCGCGCGTAGCCGGCATGCAGGCGCAGCGCGGGCGTGGCGTCCCAGACCAGGCCCACGCGCGGGCTCAACTGGTGTTCCTTGGTGAGGGTATCGACCTGGTCGTAGCGCGCGCCGTAGTTCAGCGTCAGCGTGCGGTCCAGCTTCCATTCGTCCTGCAGGTAGGCGCCCCAGAGGTGGCCGCCCAGGCGGCCGCTGTCGGCGATGCTGATCGGCGTGGCGCTGGTGGCGTTGCCGTCGTCGTCGGCGGGGAAGACCAGCGCGTCGTTGCGCGTGCTGGCGTGCTCGCGCTGGGCGAAGAGGCCGCTGCGCAGCGTGTGCGCGCTGTCCAGGCGCCAGCTCATGTCGGCCTGCACGCCGTTGGCCTCGTTGCGGCGAAGGATGTCGGCCGCGACGCCCAGGTACTGCAGGTCGCCGACGGCGTCGGGCGAGTAATGCACGTCGGTGTAGCGGTGGAAGAGCGAGACCTGGTAGTCGACCGTGTCGCCGATCGCGGCCTGGTAGCTCACGACGGCGAAGCGGTTGCGCTCGCGCTGGTGCGCGTCGAGCGTGCTCGAGTCCTTGTCCGGCGTGCCGTCCAGCGCGAACGCGGTCGACTGCCCCGGGGAGTTGGGGATCTGGAACCGGTTGTTGGTGACGCCGGCCATGGCGGTGATGCGGCTGTCGTCGCCCAGCAGGTAGGACACGAGGCCGAAGGCCTTGCCCTGGTGCGTGCGGTCGTGGAGCGCGTCGCGCGAGGCCGTCGGGTTCTCGATGCCCAGGTCGTTGCCGAGGAAGGAGCCGCTGAACTCGTAGCTGAGGCGGCCCTGCGTGCCGTGGACCGAGAGGTCGAGCTCGCGCGAGCGCTGCGTGCCCAGCGTGATGCCGGCGCTGCCGGCGAAGGGCTTGTCGTCGTCGCCGACGCCCTGGGTGGTGATGTCGACGATGCCGGCGGTCCGGTAGCCGTATTGCGCCGGCAAGGCGCCGGTGAGCAGGCTGATGCGGTCGGCGAAGCGGGTCTCCAGCGTCTGGCCGAAACCGCTGATCGCCTCCGGAATGACGACGCCGTTGATGCGGTACTGCAGGTTGGCATGGTCGCCGCGCACGTGCAGGCCGCCATAGGAGTCCTGCACCACGCCGGGGGCCTGCAGCAGGACCTGGTTCAGCGGCGTGTCGTCGCCTTGCGGGAGGCGGCCGATGTCGGCCTTGTTGAACTTGTAGATCGTGCTGCCGGTGTCGGGCGACAGGCCGTTGCGCGCGGCATCCAGGCGACTGCGCGCGCCCTGGACCTGGACCGTGGGCAGCGCCTGGCCGGCGGCGGGCGTCGCGTCGGCGCTGGCGGGCGAGGAGGAGGGCGAGGGCGAGGCGGGGACCGCGTCGTCGGCGCGCGCGGGCAGGGCGAGCAGCAGCGGATAGGCGAGCGACAGGGACAGCGCGAGGACGCGCAGCGGAGGTTGAGTCATGGTGTTTCTCTGGAAATCTGGAATCGGTCGAGCGCGCGCCGGGCGCCCCGCCTGCGCTTCAAGAAAGCGTTCAGGCGCGGGCGGCAGGCGTCGCGGTCAGGCGGGGATTCAGATCGCCAGGGGCGGGCCGCGGCTGCGCGGCGGCGGCGCGGGGAGCGCGCGCGGGGCGAGCTCGGCCGGCGCCGTCTGGACGTGGGCGGCCTCGGCGAGCACGAACACGGGCGCTTCGGCGCGCGCCGAGGCGGCCAGGTCGTCGAAGGCCAGGCAGGTTTCGCACAGCGGGTCGACGGGCAGCGGATCCGCGTCGGCATGGGGCTGGCCGTCCTGCGCGTCGGTCCCATGCGCGACGGTCGCGCCAGCCGGCGCATGCCCCCGCGCATCGGTCAGGTGACCGATGCCGTGCCACACCGCGCCCTGCTGCGACAGCAGCATGAGCAGCGGGAGCAACCAGTGCAGGAGGTGCTTGCGCATGGGGCGCGATTATGGGGCCGCCGCGATCCGCGCAATTCGTCACGCGCGCTGTCGCCTTGTCCCGTCAACCCCCCGCGAGGGCGATGGGGCATCGCCTGGCCGGTGGATAGTGTGGCGCGTCGCTCGCGGACCGCCGCGCGCACGGCGGCATGGCCCGCACCGATTTCCCCCTTGTCTCGTCCTCGATCCATGACTGCCTCTGCGTTCGTCCCCGACCTCGTCGGCATTGACCTCGGTACCACCCACTCGCTGGTCGCCTACTGGCGCGACGGCGCCTCCCACCTGATCCCCAACGCGCTGGGCCAGACGCTCACGCCGTCGGTGGTGAGCCTGGACGAGGACGGCAGCGTGCTGGTCGGCGTCGCGGCGCGCGAGCGGCTGCAATCGCATCCGGACCGCACGGTGGCGAGCTTCAAGCGAGGCATGGGCACGGCGACCAGCTACGCATTGGGCGACCGGAAGTTCCGCACCGAGGAGCTCTCGGCGATGGTGCTGCGCGCGTTGCGCGCCGACGTGCGGGCCTGCTTCGGACAGGACGTCGACCGCGCCGTGATCACCGTGCCGGCCTACTTCTCCGACGCGCAGCGGGCGGCGACGCGCAACGCCGGCCTGATCGCCGGCTTCGTCGAGGTCAGCCTGCTCAACGAGCCGACCGCCGCCGCGCTGGCCTACGGCCTCAACGAGCAGGAAGACAGCCAGTTCCTCGTGTTCGACTTCGGCGGCGGCACCTTCGACGTGTCCATCCTCGAGCTGTTCTCCGGCGTGATGGAGGTGCGCGCCACGGCGGGCGACAACCAGCTCGGCGGCGACGACGTGGACGCCTGCCTCGAGCGCTGGGTGATGAGCGCGGCCGGCCTGCCCGATGCGCTGCTGCGCGATGAGCGCTTCGTCTCCAGGCTCAAGGCGCGCTGCGAAGCGGCCAAGCGCGCGCTGGGGCCGTCCGGCGCGGTGCCGATCGCGTTCCAGCACGAGTCGCACACCGTCGACCTGACGCTGCACGCCGAGGAGTTCGAGCGGCTGATCCAGCCCGTGCTGGAGCGCCTGCGCCAGCCGGTGGAGACCGCGATCCGCGACGCCCGCATCGGCACCGCCGACCTGTCGGCGATCGTGCTGGCCGGCGGCAGCTCGCGCCTGCACGCGGTGCGGCAGCTGGTGACGCGGATGTTCGGCAAGTTCCCGAACGCCAGCATCAACCCGGACGAGGTCGTCGCGCTGGGCGCGGCGGTGCAAGCCGGGCTGAAGGCCAATGCGGCGGAACTGGCCGAGCGGGTGATGACCGACGTCTGCCCGTATTCCCTGGGCATCGAGAGCGCCAGACAGGTGAGCGCCGACCGGCTGACGGCCGGCTTCATGTCGCCGATCCTGCCGCGCAACACCGTCGTGCCGGCCAGCCGCGTCGAGTCGTTCTCGCCCATCCATCCGCAGCAGAAGTCCATCCAGGTCCGCGTGTACCAGGGCGAGGCGCGGCTGGTGAAGGACAACATCCTGCTCGGCCAGTTCGACGTGGACCTGCCGCGCTTCAGCGCCGAGCACCGGCCCCACATCGACGTGCGCTTCACCTACGACATCGACGGCCTGCTCGAGGTCGAGGCCACGCCGATGCTGGCCGATCGCTCCGCGGGCGAGCCGCAGCGCCTGGTGATCCAGAACTCCGACGAGCGGCTGTCGCCGCAGGAGGTGGCGCAGCGGCTGAAGGCGCTGTCCGAGCTGAAGCTGCATCCGCGCGAGCGCATGGAGGTGCGCGCGCTCGTCGCCCGCGCCGAGCGCCTGTTCATGCAGGTCGGCCGCGAGGACCGTGAGCAGCTGGGCACGGCGATCACGCGCTTCGAGCTCGACCTCGACTCGCAGGAGCCGCGTCGCATCGAGCAGGGCGGCGAGATGCTGCAGCGCCTGGTGCGCGCGATCGAGGCGGACTCGCCGCTGGGGGTCTGATGCCAGTCGTCCTGCCCAGCTACTTCGTCGCGCTCGGCCTGGACGATCGGGCCACGGAGGGGGACGTCAAGGCCGCCTACGCCGCGCGGCTCAAGCGCCTGGACCGCGCGCGCGACCCCCAGGGGTTCCAGGCCTTGCGGGGTCACTACGAGGCGGCCATCGCGCACCTGCGCGAAGGGCGCGGGTTCCACGAGATCGAGATCCAGGACGGCGATCCCACCGACGACGACGCGCCGGAGGAAGCTCCAGACGAGGCTTCGGACGAAGCGCCGGGTCATGCGCCGAGCGACGTGCCCGACGAAGCGCCGGCCTCCGCGCCATCGCCATCGCCATCGCCTGCGCCATCGCCTGCGCCATCACCTGCGCCTGCGCCTGCGCCTGCGGCCCCGGCGGATCCCCGGCCACGACCGCCACCCCAACCCGACCTGGAGGTGGATCCGGAGCGGGTCGCCGGGGTCGCCTATGAGGACTTCCTTGCGGCGTTCTGGCGCGTCGACGCCCGCGCGCTGGCCGCCGCGGTCGGCTTGCTGCGGAATGCGCTGGCATCGCCGGCGCTGGCCTCGCTGGCGGTCCGCGAGGCGTTTGAACGCCGCGTCGTCGGCGCGCTGTTGAGCCGCAGCCTGCGCCGCCGCTCCGGCCTGCTGCTCTTCGCCGCCATCGAGGCCTTCCGCTGGTCGGAACGCCAGCCGCTGCTGCCGGCGGGCGGTGATGAAGCCGGCCTGCATCGATGGATCGACGCGGCCTTGCTGCTCGACGAGCGCACCCGCACGATCTGGCTGTGGCTGGCGGAGGAGCCGCGCCCGGCGCTGATCGACGCGGTGCCGCTGCATCGCGAGTTCGACTGGAACAGCGCCGTGCGCGAGATCTGCTGCCAGCCGGGCGAGCTCGGACGCTGGCACGCGCTGGCGGTCGGCGAGCCGGCCGCGCCGGCGCCGCGGGAAGCGCCGCCACCCCGGCTCGGCGATCCACCGCCGCCGTCGCGCACCACCTGGCGCGAGTGGCTGCAATGGTTGAGGTCGCCAGCCTTCCTGCTGCTGATCGCGCCGCTGCTGACGGCGGGCCTGGTCATGTCGCTGCTGTGGATGCGCGGCGAGGATCCCAACGCGCCCAAGCCGCTGAGCTGCGCCGACCGTTTCGCCGCCGCGTCGCAGGCGCACTGGAAGGCGCTGAGCATCGGGCAGGTCGAGCTGCTGAACCGCTGCGCCCACGAGGCGCCGCCGCCGAAGTGCCAGGACCGCGAGCACCTGAAGCGCCTGACCCGACTTGCGGTCGTGATCGTCAGCTCGCGTGACGGCGGCTCCGCCGACATGACGTATTTCTTCGGCAAGGACGAGGTGGTGCTCGACCCGGAGGATGGGCTGCTGGTCGCGACGCGCGGGGAGCCCTGCGACCGGGCGGCCTGGGAGCTCTATCGACAGGGCGGCTGGCTGCGGATGGGGCATGGGCCGACGGCGGAGGCGATCGTGCGCCGGGCTGCCGTCTGCTCGCAGATGGCCGGGCCGACGCGGGGCGATGCCGCGCCGTCGATGCTCAGCCTGGCGAGCGAGTGGTCGGCCGACGATTGGGCCTTCAAGCTGCTGAGCCGCACCGATGCCTGGCAGGTGGCCACGCACCCGAACGGCTTGGCGGGCCTCCCGCCGGCGCCGATCAAGCTGGATTCGCTGGTCACCACCGACCCCAAGCTCACCGAGGCGAGGGTCGAAAGCTGGGAAGACAAGGCACCGGCCTGCGTGGCCGGCGGCCGCTGACGCTGGCGGTCGAGCGTGTGCTGTCGATCGCGCGCTCACCGCCATCCGCCCGCGATTTCCCGCCATCCACCGCAGCGCGGGCGATGGCGGCGATCGGCGCGACCCACACTGGGCGCTCATCCACCGAGACCCGGAGCGTGTCGCATGTCGTCCCCGAAGCATCCCCCGATCGCCCGTCTGCGCGAGCTGCTGCGCGAGAACCGCGGCTTCCTGCTGTTCCTGGTCGGCTTCCTGTTCTTCCGCACCGCGATCGCGGACTGGAACCCGGTGCCCAGCGGCTCGATGCGGCCGACCATCCTCGAAGGCGACGTCGTCTTCGTCGAGCGCGTGGCCTACGACTGGAAGTTGCCGCTGACCGACATCTCGCTGCGGCGCGCCGGCGAGCCGCGGCGCGGCGACGTGGTCACCTTCGGCTCGCCGCGCGACGGCACCCGGCTGATCAAGCGCATCGTCGCCGTGCCCGGCGACACGGTGGAGCTGCGCGGCGACCGGTTGATCCTCAACGGCCAGCCCGCGACCTACGCGCCGGTCGATGAAGTGGCCGAGACGCTGGTGCCCGGCGTCGCGGTGCGCGGCCTGCGCGAGATCGAGCAATGGGGCGACCAGCGCCGCGTCGTGCAGTTCCTGCCGGAGGTCCGTGCGCGGCGCGACTTCGGCCCGGTGGTCGTGCCCGCCGACCAGTTCTTCATGATGGGCGACAACCGCGACAACAGCGAGGACTCGCGCTTCATCGGCTTCGTGCCACGCCGGCTCATCATCGGACAGGCGCATCGCGTGCTGGTCTCTGCCGACATCACCGGCCGCTGGGCGCCGCGCTGGGACCGGTTCGCCGCGCCGCTGCGCTGAGGCGCGTCAACTACGTCGGCCCTGCAGCACGGTCCGCATTGACCTGTGTCGCGCAGGGTCTCTGAGGCCGCGCCGAGAATCGCCCGTCCCCTTCATCCAACGATCGACGGAACCCTCATGACGGACCTCTCCCGCTTTCCCATCACGAAGAAGTGGCCCGCGCAGCATCCCGAGCGGCTGCAGCTCTACTCGCTGCCCACGCCCAATGGCGTGAAGGTCTCGATCGCGCTCGAGGAACTGGGCCTGCCGTACGAGCCGCACCTGGTCAGCTTCCAGACCGACGACCAGCTCACGCCCGAGTTCCTGTCGCTCAACCCGAACAACAAGATCCCCGCGATCATCGATCCGGACGGCCCCGGCGGCGCGCCGCTGCCGCTGTTCGAGTCGGGCGCGATCCTGGTCTACCTGGCCGAGAAGACCGGCCGGCTGATCCCGCAAGACCCGGCACGCCGCTACGAGACGCTGCAGTGGGTGATGTTCCAGATGGGCGGAATCGGGCCGATGTTCGGCCAGGTCGGCTTCTTCCATAAATTCGCCGGCAAGGACTACGAGGACAAGCGCCCGCGCGATCGCTACCTCAACGAATCGAAGCGCCTGCTGGGCGTGCTCGAGCAGCGCGTGACCGGCCGCGGCTGGATCATGGGCGACGAGTACACGATCGCCGACATCGCGATCTGGCCCTGGGTCAACAACCTGGTGGGCTTCTACGGCGCCGGCGAGCTGGTGGGCTTCAGCGAGTTCAAGGAAGTCCAGCGCGTGCTCGCGGCCTTCCTGGCGCGCGACGCGGTCAAGCGCGGGCTCAACATCCCCGCGCGCCCGACCGCCTGAGCACGCTCTTCGACTCCCTCTCCCGCTTGCGGGAGAGGGCAGGGGTGAGGGCCAGCCGCCGTCGAAGGACCTCAGTAGTGCGGCGGCAGCTCATCGCGCAGCGAGCCCGCGCCGTCGCCTCGTCCCTCGGGCACCTGCTTGCGCAGCTGCGCGATCTCGCGCACCAGCGCGTCGATCTGCTCCTGCTGCCGCGCGACCTGCGCGTTCAGGTGGTCGACCAGGTCCTCGGCGAAGCTGGCCTTGATCTCGAGCTCGGTGACCCGGGCCTCCAGGACCCGGACCTCCGCGGCCGCATCCGCTCCGCTCGCGCTCATGGCTGTGCCTTGGGCGCCGCGGCGGCCGGCTGCGACATCAGTTCCGCGATCACCGACACCGGCGCGCTGCCGTAGCTCAGGAACTGCTCGTTGAAGGCCTTGACGCTGAAGTCCTTGCCCAGCGCCTGCCGGCGCCGCTCGCGCAGTTCCATGATGTCGCTGTAGCCGCTGAAGTAGCTTGTCAGCTGCACCGAGCTCAGCTGCACGCGACGCCACTTCTCGCGCGCCTCGCGCTCGGTCTGGAAGGCCTGGCGCTGCAGCAGGTCCAGCGCCTGCGCCTCGCTCATGCCCAGCACGTGCACGCTGTAGTCCAGGATCGTGTTGGTGACGCTGCGCAAGTTCCACTTGCCCCACATCAGCCACATCTCCGGCGCGTTCCCGCCGTAGCCGGACTCCAGCATCATCCGCTCGCCGAAGACGGCCCAGCCCTCGACCATCGCGCCGTTGCCGAACAGGGTCTTGACCAGCGACGGCGACTTGTTGGCGTAGACCAACTGCGTGTAATGGCCGGGCACGGCCTCGTGGATGTTGAGGATCTGCAGGATCCAGTGGTTGTATTCCCGCAGCGAGCTCTCGGCCTGCTCGGGCGTGAGGTCGTCCAGCGGCGTGACGTTGTAGTAGGTGCGGTCCTGCGGGCGATAGGGCCCGGGCGCCTCGATGCCGGCGCCGGCGACGCCGCGCTGGTACACCGGCGTCTCGCGCACGATCAGCGGCTTGCTCGCGTCCTGCGTCAACAGGTCGTGGTCGTTGATCCAGCGCTCGAGCTGCGGGATCTGCGCGCGGATCTCCTTGACGAAGTCCTCGCGCTTGACGTGCCGCTCGCTGAGCTTGCCGATCACCGCGCCGATGCGCGCGAAGCGGTCCTCGGGCTTGGGCGCGTCGCCCATCGTCTGCGTCCAGAGCTGGTCCGACAGCTGCGCCATCTGCGTCAGCAGCGCCTCGCGCGCCTGCAGCGCCCGCTGGTACATCTGCTCGGCCGAATGCGTGGACTGGATGTCGTAGCCGAACTTCTTCTCGTACAGCGCCTGGCCGAGCCGGAAGCTGCGCGCTTTGCCGTTGGCCTTGCCCTCGGCCAGCCATTGCTTCAGCCGCGCGGTGTAGCCATTGACGGCCGCCTTCGCCGCGGCGATGCGGGCGGTGAGCTGCTGGCGCTCGGCCACGGTCAGCGACGCGGCGTCCGCGCCTTGCGCGGCCTTGGCCACTTCGTCGAGCACGCTCAGCACGCCCGGCGCCTGGTCGATCGCCAGCTGCGTGTGCTCCAGCGTCGGTTGCTTCAGCAGCGCCGCGCCGGCCCGGTAGTAGGCCGGCACCTGCGCCAGTCGCGCGGAGATCGTCTTCAGGCGTGCCGGCAACGGAGCGTAGTCGGTGGCGAGGATGTAGTCGATCGGCCCGGCGATGTTGAGGAAGGACGGGTTCCACTCGTACTCGCGCAGCTCGGTCAGCTGGAAGCGGTCGCTGCGCAGCTTGTTGAGCAGCTGGCCCAGGTCGGTGCGCGAGGCCGCGCTCAGCGTCGCCGCGTCGACGGCCTCGAAGCGCCGGAGCCAGTCCGACGCGAAGGCCAGCGTGCGCGCGCGCATCGCGCTGTCTGGCGCGGGCAGGCGGTCGGCGTATTCATAACGGCCCGCGGCGATGGCGGCGTCCGGATCCAGGCGCCACAGCGCCTCGATGTAGTCGTTGGCCAGGCGCTGGAAGCGCGCGTCGGCGGTAGCCGACGCGTCGGGTTCGGGGCGCAGGACGTTGCGGGTCGGCTGGGCGGCGGGATCGGCCGCGAGCGCGGGCAGGGTGGTCCAGGCGCCGACGGTGGTCAGCGCGGCCACGGCCAGCGCGCGAAGGGTGGGGCGGTGCGTCATGGGGCGCGAGCATAGCCCGCCCGGGCCCGCAGGGCGCGCGCCGGCCGCCCTCAGGCCAGCAGCCAGCGGCTGATGTGGAAGGTCAGCCAGGACGCCAGGTAGGCCAGGCCGAACAGGTAGGCCAGCATGACGGCCGGGATCTTGTAGCCGCCGGTCTCGCGCTTGACCGCGGCGAGCGTCGAGATGCACTGCGGCGCGAAGATGAACCAGGCCAGCAGCGAGAACGCGGTCGGCAGGCCCCAGGTCGACGAGATCAGCGGCGTCAGCGCCTGCGCGGTGGCGTCGTCACCGGTGGCCGACAGCGCGTACACCGTCCCCAGCGCGCTGACCGCGATCTCGCGCGCCGCCATGCCCGGCACCAGCGCCAGGCTGATCTGCCAGTTGAAGCCGATGGGCTCGAAGATCGTCGCCAGGCCGCGGCCCAGGTAGCCGGCGAAGCTGTACTCGATCGCCGGGCCGGTGGCGCCCTCGGGCGCGCCGGGGAAGGTCGACAGCACCCACAGCAGCAGCGTCAGCGCCAGGATGATGCCGCCCACGCGCTTGATGAAGATCTCCGCGCGCTGGAGCAGGCCGATGGCGATGTTGCGCGCATGCGGCCAGTGGTAGCTGGGCAGCTCCATCATCAGCGGCCGCACCTGACGGCCGGCGTCGGTGAAGCGCTTGAGCACCCAGGCCACCGCCATCGCCACCAGGATGCCGGCGAAGTACAGGACGAAGAGCACCAGCCCCTGCAGCTCGATGCCGCCCCACAGCTCGCGCTGCGGAATGAAGGCGCCGATCAGCAGCGCGTACACCGGCAACCGCGCCGAGCAGGTCATCAGCGGCGCGATCAGGATCGTCACCAGGCGGTCGCGCGCGTTGGCGATCGAGCGCGTGGCCATGATGCCGGGGATCGCGCAGGCGAAGCTCGACAGCAGCGGGATGAAGCTGCGGCCCGACAACCCCACCGAGCCCATCAGCCGGTCCAGCAGGAACGCGGCGCGCGGCAGGTAGCCGGATTCCTCCAACAACAGGATGAAGAAGAACAGGATCAGGATCTGCGGCAGGAACACCAGCACGCCGCCGACGCCCGCGATCAGGCCATCGACCACGAGGCTGCGCAGATGGCCCTCGGGCAGCAGCGCGCCGGCCTGCTCGCCGAGCCAGCCGGTGCCGGCCTCGATCCAGCCCTTGGGCACCTCGGCCCACGCGAACACCGCCTGGAACAGGAAGAACAGCAGCACCGCCAGCAGGATCGGGCCGATCACCGGGTGCAGCACGACGCGGTCCAGCTTGTCGCTGGGCAGCTCGCCCTGCAGCTGATCCAGGCCGAGCTCCTTGAGGATGTGATTGATGCGGGCCGTGTCCTCGCCCTCGGGCACCGTCGACGCGGTGGCCCAGCGCTCGGGCTGGTCCAGCAGCGCGCGCAGGTCGTCCAGGCCGGCGCCGTCGGTCGCGACGGTGCGGATCACCGGCACGCCCAGCAGCGCGCCGAGTTTTCCGGTGTCGATCTCGATGCCGCGGCGCTGGGCCAGGTCGGCCATGTTCAGCGCGACCACGCAGGGCAGGCCCTGGCGCTGCACCGACAGGAACAGCCGCAGGTTGCGGCGCAGGTTGGTCGCGTCCAGCACGCACACGACCAGGTCGGGCCGCTTCTCGCCGGTGGCTCGGCCGGCCAGCACGTCGACGGTCACGCGCTCATCCGGCGAGCGCGGATACAGCGAGTACGTGCCCGGCAGGTCCAGTACCCGCAGCAGCTTGCCGGCGGCGGTCTTCAGGCGGCCTTCCTTGCGCTCGACGGTCACGCCGGCGTAGTTGGCGACCTTCTGCCGGCTGCCGGTGAGCCGGTTGAACAGCGCGGTCTTGCCGCAGTTCGGATTGCCGACCAGCGCCAGCAGCGGCCCGGCCGGGTGAATGTGGACGACGGCTTCACGCATGGGCGGCCCCCGCCTGGCCGGTCGCGGCATCGATCGCGGCATCGGTCGGGACGGTGAGCCCGCCGCTCGTGCCGCCCTCGAGCAGCACGCAGTCCGCCTCGGCCCGGCGCAGTGCGAAGGTCGACTGGCCGATGCGCACCACCAGCGGGTCGGCGCCGGGCATCGCGCGGGCCAGCACGGCGACGTGCTCGCCGGCGACGAAGCCGAGCTCCTCCAGCATCTGCTTCCATTCCGGCGCATGGGCCGGCGCCTGCAGCGACTTGACGCGGTGCGCCTGGCCGAGGACGGCCTGCGCGAGGGTGGGGACGGGAAGGACAGCGCTCATGTCGTGGGGATCTCGGAAGGAGCCTGCGGGCTTGCGAAGCGAAACATTCTAAATGATAGTAATTCTCAACTTGCTCGACCGAGCCGGGGTGATGTTTCGGTCAATCCGAGGGCGTTTGGCGATCCGCGCGAGCCGGCACGGGAACTGCTAGCCACTAGCCCGCATTCCAGCTGGGTGCAATGGCCTGATTTAGTGAGGCGGCCCCTGATTTGATGAGCCCGCAAACGTTTAGCGTTTTCCTTGACGTGGCTTACACTCGCGCCTTCTTAGAATGCCCGGCTGCTCCTCACCCCTTCGCATCGAGATCGCAATGATGAAGCCCTTCCTGTCGTTCGCCCCGACCGTCACCTCGATCGCCGCCGGCCTTGTGCTGGCCCTGGCGACCGGCGCCGCGGCCGCGCAGACCACCCCGGCGGTGATCTTCGACATGGGCGGCAAGTTCGACAAGTCGTTCAACGAGGCCGCCTACCGCGGCGTCGAGCAGTGGAAGAAGGACACCGGCGGCAAGTACCTCGAGTTCGAGATCAGCAACGAGACCCAGCGCGTGCAGGCGATCCGTCGCATGGCCGAGCGGGGCGCGAGCCCCATCATCTCGGTGGGCTTCGCCCAGGCCTCGGCGCTGAACCAGGTGGCCAAGGACTTCCCCAAGACCAAGTTCGTCATCATCGACGAGAAGGTCAACCAGCCCAACGTGCAGTCGGTGCTGTTCAAGGAGCAGGAAGGCAGCTTCCTCGTCGGCGCGCTGGCCGCGCTGACCAGCAAGACTGGCAAGGTCGGCTTCGTCGGCGGCATGGACATCCCGCTGATCCGCAAGTTCGAGTGCGGTTATGAGCAGGGCGCCAAGGCCGCCAACGGCAAGGTCGAGGTCTTCAAGAACATGACCGGCACGACCGCCTCGGCCTGGAACGACCCGACCCGCGGCGGCGAGCTGGCCAAGGCGCAGTTCGCCAAGGGCGTGGACGTGGTCTTCGCCGCGGCCGGCGGCACCGGCGTGGGTGTCTATCAAGCGGCCAAGGACGCCGGCAAGTTCGCCATCGGCGTGGACAGCAACCAGAACCACCTGCAGCCCGGCACCATGCTGAGCTCCATGGTCAAGCGCGTGGACGTGGCCGTCTACAACGTGCTCAAGGAATGGAAGCCCGGCATCAGCGTGCTGGGCCTGAAGGAAGGCGGCGTGGAGTACGCCGTCGACGCCAACAACGCCAAGCTGATCGCGCCCGCGGTCAAGGCCAAGCTCGATGGCTACAAGGCCGACATCATCGCCGGCAAGATCAAGGTCGCCGACTACATGGCCGACAACGCCTGCAAGAACTGACCCCTCGCGAGCGAGCGTCCCTGACATGACACAGTCCCCACGCGGCGCCGCCGCGCCCGCGGTCCGTCTGTGCGAGATCTCCAAGCGCTTCGGCGCGGTGCAGGCCAACCGGGCGGTGAGCCTGGCCGTCGAGCGCGGCACGGTGCATGGCCTGGTCGGCGAGAACGGCGCCGGCAAGAGCACGCTGATGGCGATCCTCTACGGCTACTACCACGCCGACGAGGGCCACATCGAGGTCGACGGCCAGCGCGTCTCGATCGCCAATTCGCATCAGGCCATCGCGCTGGGCATCGGCATGGTGCACCAGCACTTCATGCTGGTGGACACGCTGTCCGCGCTGGACAACGTCATGCTGGGCGCCGAGCCGGCCTTCTTCCTGTCGCGCGCCAAGCGCCAGGTGCGCCGCGAGCTCGAGACGCTGATGCGCGACACCGGCCTGACGGTGCGGCTGGACGCGACGGTGGCCGACCTGCCGGTGGGCGAGATGCAGCGGCTGGAGATCCTCAAGGCCCTGTACCGCGGCGCCCGGATCCTGATCCTGGACGAACCCACCGCGGTGCTGACGCCGCAGGAGACGGACCAGCTCTTCGAGGTGCTGCGCCGCCTGCGCGAGCGCGGCACCACCATCCTGCTGATCACGCACAAGCTGCGCGAGGTGATGGCGCTGTGCGACGCGGTGACCGTGATGCGCGCCGGCACCGTGGTCAAGACCACCGCGATCGGCGACACGAGTCCCGAGGACCTGGCCGAGAGCATGGTGGGCCGCAAGGTCAACCTGGGCCGCGAGGGCGGCGCGGCCAAGCCGCAGTCGGAGCAGCCGGTGCTCAAGGCCGAGGGCCTGACCGTGGCGAGCGACACCGGCTCCGGCGTGCATCTGCTGAGCAACGCCACGCTGGCGCTGCGCCCGGGCGAGATCGTCGGCGTGGCCGGCGTGTCGGGCAACGGCCAGAGCGAGCTGCTCGAGGTGCTGGCCGGCATGCGCGCGCCCGACGCCGGCGCGCTGCATGTCGCGGGGCGCGATTTCCAGGCGGCCACGTGGATGGACCCGCGCACCGCGCGCGAGCTCAAGCTGGCGCACGTCCCCGAGGACCGCCACGCGCTCGGCATGGTGCTGAGCTTCCCGGCCTGGGAGACGGCCGCGCTCGGTTACCACGAGCAGGACCAGTACTGTGCCGGCCCGCTGGGCCTGGGCATGGACCAGCGCCACCTGCGCGCGCAGACCGCCGAGATGATGGAGCGCTTCGACGTGCGGCCGCGCAATCCGGAGCTGGGCTCGTCCAAGTTCTCCGGTGGCAACCAGCAGAAGCTGATCCTGGCGCGCGAGATCGGCCAGCAGCCGGCGGTGCTGCTGGTGGGCCAGCCCACGCGCGGCGTGGATATCGGCGCGATCGAATTCATCCACAACCAGCTGCGCCGCCTGCGCGACGCGGGCTGCGCGATCCTGGTGGTGTCCAGCGAGCTCGACGAGATCCTGGCGCTGGCCGACCGCGTCATCGTCATGAACGCCGGCCGCATCACCGGCGAGCTCGCGATCGATGCCTGCACCGAGAAGAACCTGGGCCTGCTGATGTCCGCTTCCCCCTCCCACGAGAACGCCGCGGCCGCGGCGACCGCCGCATGAGCGCCCAAGCCTTGCAGATGCCGCGCTGGATGGACCTGGTCCTGCTGCCGCTGTGGAACCTGCTGATCGCGCTGGCGGTGGCCGGCGGCGTGGTGCTGCTGATCGGCGCCAGCCCGGTGCAGGCGCTGACGGTGCTGCTCGAGGGCGCGCTGGGCAGCGCGCGCGGGCTGGGCTACACGCTCTACTACACGACCACCTTCGTCTTCACCGGCCTGGCCGTGGCGGTCGCCTTCCACGGCGGGCTGTTCAACATCGGCGGGGAAGGGCAGGCGACGCTGGGCGGCATCGGCGTGGCGCTGCTGTCGCTGTGGCTGGCGCCCAAGCTGCCGGGCTTCGTGATGATCCCGCTGGCGATCCTCGCGGCGGCGCTGTTCGGCATGGTCTGGGCCGCGGTGCCCGGTTACCTGCAGGCCTGGCGCGGCAGCCATGTGGTCATCACGACCATCATGTTCAACTTCCTCGCCGCCGGCCTGAACGGCTACCTGCTGGTGAACTGGCTGCGTCCGGCGGGTTCGATGTCGGTGGAGAGCGATGCCTTCGCCGACTCGGCGCGCATGCCGGCGGTCCATGAGCTGCTCGCGAAGCTGGGCATCGAGTGGCCGTCCTCGCCGCTGAACCTGTCCATCCTGCTGGCGCTGGCCGCCAGCGTCTTCGTCTGGTGGTTCCTGTGGAAGAGCCGCGCCGGCTACGTGCTGCGCGCGGTCGGCTCCAACCCGAGCGCCGCGCATTACGCCGGCATCCGGCCGCGCTGGCAGGTGCTGGCGGCGATGGGCCTGTCGGGCGCGCTGGCCGGGCTGGTCGGCGTCAACGAGATCGCCGGCGTGCAGGGCAAGCTGACGTTGGACTTCGTCGCCGGCGCCGGCTTCACCGGCATCGCCGTGGCGCTGATGGGCCGCAACCACCCGGTGGGCATCGTGCTGGCCTCGCTGCTGTTCGGCACGCTGTACCAGGGCGGCGTCGAGGTCTCCTTCGAGGTGCCCGGCTTCAGCCGCGAGATGGTGGTGACGGTGCAGGGCCTGATCGTGCTGTTCGCCGGCGCGATGGCGATGGTGAGCGCGCCGATGTTCGCGAAGCTCTACGCGGCATTCGCGCGCAAGCAGCGCGCGGCGGAGGGGAAGTCCCATGGATGAGGTGCTGATCGGCTCCGTGCTGGCGTCGACGCTGCGCGTCACCACGCCGCTGCTGTTCGCCGCGCTCGCGGGCCTGCTGTCGGAGCGCTCCGGCGTGGTCGACATCGGCCTGGAAGGCAAGATGCTCTCGGCCGCCTTCGCCGCGGCCGCGGTGGCCAGCGTGTCGCACTCGACGACGCTGGGCCTGCTGGCCGCGATCGGCGTGGCGATCGCGATGTCGATGGTCCACGGCTTCGCCACGGTGACGCACCGGGGCGACCAGGTCGTCTCCGGCGTCGCGCTGAACATGGTGGCCGCCGGCCTGACGGTGGTGCTGGGCATCGCCTGGTTCGCGCAGGGCGGCCAGACGCCGCCGATCGCCGCCGAGCAGCGCATCACCGGCCTGCTGCCGCAGTGGGCCGAGCCAGCGCGGGGGAGCTGGGCCGCATCGGTCATCGGCCACGGCCTGCTCAGTCACAACGCGCTGGTCTACCTGGCTTTCGCGCTGGTCGTCGTGGTGTGGTTCTTCCTGGAGCGCACCCGCCCGGGGCTGCGCCTGCGCGCGGTCGGCGAGAACCCGGCGATGGTCGACGCCGCCGGCGTGTCCGTGCCGCGGCTGCGCTACACCGCGCTGGCGCTCAACGGCATCCTGTGCGGCCTGGGCGGCGCCTACCTGACGCTGGCGCAGAATGCTTCGTTCTCACCCAACATGACGGCGGGCCGCGGCTTCATCGCGCTGGCCGCGATGATCTTCGGCAAGTGGAAGCCGGTGCCGACGCTGTGCGCCTGCCTGCTGTTCGGCTTCCTGGACGCCGTCGCCATCCGCCTGCAGGGCGTGTCGCTGCCGGGCATCGGCGAGGTGCCGGTGCAACTGATCCAGGCGCTGCCCTATCTCCTGACGGTGGTGCTGCTGGCCGGCTTCATCGGCCAGGCGATCGCGCCCAAGGCGCTGAGCAAGCCCTACGTGAAGGAGCGCTGAACATGAGCGCGCAGAACCTCATCGCCTCGATCCCGCTGCCCGCCGACGTCATCGAGCGCCTGCTGAAGGCCGCGCTCGACGCGCGCCGGCATGCGCATGCGCCGTACTCGAAGTACTTCGTCGGCGCCGCGGTGCTGGACGAGCACGGCCGCATCCATGCCGGCTGCAACATCGAGAACGCTGCCTACCCGCAAGGCTGGTGCGCGGAGACCAATGCGCTGGGCCACATGATCATGGGCGGCGGGCGCATCGCCCGCGCGGTGATGGTGACCGGCGCCGGCTCGGAAATCATCACGCCCTGCGGCGGCTGCCGCCAGAAGCTGCGCGAATTCGCGCGGCCCGAAGAGTTGATCGTGATCGCGGGCGACGCCAGCGGCGTGCGCGCGCACTGGACCCTGGAGCAGCTGCTGCCGGCGAGCTTCGGTCCCGACCATCTGAAGAACTGACATCGACGCGGCCACGACGGCCGCGACAGGAGAGAACCATGTCCATGCCCCTGCACGGCGCCGAGCTCGACGCCGCCATCACCACGTCCATCGCCACGCTGAAGGCCACCTTCGGCGAGCAAGGCCCCGAAGTGGCCGTGGTGCTGGGCTCCGGCTGGGCCGGCGCCGTCGACCAGCTGCAGGACGCGAAGCACCTGCCGTATGCGCAGCTGCCGGCCTTCCCCCAGCCCAAGGTCGAGGGCCACGTGGCCGAGATCGCCGTCGGCCGCGTCGGCCAGCAGCGCGTGGCGATGCTGCGCGGCCGCGCGCACACCTACGAGAGCGGCGACTGCACCGGCATGGCCGGCGCGATCCGCAGCCTGAAGGCCTGGGGCGTGAAGGTGCTGGTGCTGACGAATGCGTCGGGCAGCCTGCGCTCGCACCAGCCGCCGGGCAGCCTGATGCTGATCTCGGACCACATCAATGCGCCGCAGCGCTCGCCGCTGACCGGCCTGCCGGGCAGCGACCGCTTCTGCGACATGAGCGTCGCCTACGACGCCGAGCTGCGTCAGCAGGGCTTCAAGGTCGCGCGCGACCTCAACATGGTGCTGACCGAAGGCGTGTACGTGTGGGCCGTCGGTCCGCACTTCGAGACGCCGGCCGAGATCCGCATGTTCGCCGCCTGGGGCGCGGACGCGGTCGGCATGAGCACCGTGCCGGAGACCATCCTGGCGCGTCATGCCGGGCTGCGCGTCGCAGGTCTGGCGCTGATCACCAACATGGCCGCGGGCATGTCGGACGAGGCGCTGACGCACGCGCTGACGCTGCAGCAGGCCAAGGCCTCGGGCGAGCGCGCGGCGGCCTTCCTGGGCCAGTACTTGGCCTCGTTGGCGACGCTGGCATCGCTCAAGGGCTGATCCGCCCGGAAGGCGCAAGATCGGGCCGGTGGTCCGGCCTCGCGAGGCCGTGATCGCCCCTCCGTCCGGAGCACGGGGCGCGCGGCGCCGTGCGCCGGCCAGCCAACGCCGCGCGCTGCGTGACGCAGCCCTGGGAGCAGTAGATGAAGACCGAGATGAGTCTTGAACAAGCGGCGCGACTGGCGCTGCAATGCCTGGACCTGACCAGCCTGAACGACGGCGACACCGCGGCCGACATCGACGCGCTGTGCGCCCGCGCCATCGGCGCGCCGGAGCGCGGCCATGTCGCCGCGGTCTGCGTCTGGCCGCGCTTCGTCGCGCAGGCGCGTGCCGCCTTGCCCGCGGACATCCGGGTCGCGGCGGTCGCCAATTTCCCCGACGGCAGCCTCGACCTGCCGCGCGTGCTGGCCGAGGTCGACGCGATCGCGCAGGCCGGCGCGCAGGAGGTCGACGTGGTGCTGCCGTACAAGGCGCTGATGGCGGGGCAATCGACCGAGGTGGCGGAGTTCCTCGCGGAGGTCCGCCACGCGACGCGCCCGCTGACCTTGAAGGTGATCATCGAATCGGGCGAGCTGGGCTCGCCGGCGCGCATCGCCGAGGCCACGCGCCAGGCGCTGATGGCCGGGGCCGACTTCGTCAAGACCAGCACCGGCAAGAGCCCGGTGTCGGCCACGCCCGAAGCGGCCGCGACGATGCTGCGCGAGATCGCGGCGAGCGGCCTGGGCAACGCGGGCTTCAAGGCCTCGGGCGGGATCCGCTCGGTGGCGGATGCGCGCGGCTACCTGCAGCTTGCCGCCGATGCGCTGGGCGTGAGCGCGCTGACGGCCCAGCGCATGCGCTTCGGCGCCAGCGGGCTGCTGGGCGACATCGAGGCGGTGCTGGCCGGGCAGGACAGCGCGGCCGTCAGCGCGGCCTACTGACGCGACGACGCACGGGCGCAGAAGCGGCAAAGACGCGACAAAGAAGCGGCTCGGCGAGCGGCGCATCGCGACGAATCCGCGACCTTGCCGCGATGGCCATCACGAAGCGACGCCCCGGCCGACAAGGGGCGCTGAGACAACGACCACACATCGAAGGGACGCGGCGATCATGCTGGCGCAGGAAATCATTCGGGCCAAGCGCGAGGGGCGCGCGCTGGACGAGGCCCAGATCCGGCACTTCGTGCGCGGGCTGGTGGACGGCAGCTGGAGCGAGGGCCAGGTGGCCGCGCTCGGCATGGCGGTGTTCCTGCGCGGCATGGGACGGGACGAGGCGGTCGCGCTGACGCGCGCGATGATGGACAGCGGCCGCGTGATGCGCTGGCCCGACATGCCGGGGCCGGTGCTGGACAAGCACTCGAGCGGTGGCGTGGGCGACAAGCTGAGCCTGATGATCGCGCCGATGGTGGCGGCCTGCGGCGGCTACGTGCCGATGATCGCGGGCCGTGGCCTGGGGCACACCGGCGGCACCGTCGACAAGCTCGAGGCCATCCCCGGCTACACGACGACGCCGGCGCCGGCGGACTTCGACCGCATCGTCCGCACGCTGGGCTGCGCCATCATCGGCCAGACCAGCGACCTGGCGCCCGCCGACAAGCGCTTCTACGCGGTGCGCGACATCACCGCCACCGTCGAGAGCGTGCCGCTGATCACCGCGAGCATCCTGTCGAAGAAGCTGGCGGCCGGCCTGCAGGGCCTGGCGATGGACATCAAGTGCGGCAACGGCGCCTTCGCGGCGACCCCCGAGTTCGGCCAGGAGCTGGCGCGCAGCATCGTCGAGGTGGCTGGTGGCGCAGGCCTGCGCACGCGGGCGCTGATCACCGACATGAACCAGGTGCTGGGCCGGGAAGTGGGCAACGCGCTGGAGGTGCGCGGGGCCATCGACTACCTGAAGGGCGACGGGCCGCGCGAGGCCCGCACCCATGAACTGACGCTCGCGCTGTGCGCCGAGATGCTGGTGCTGGGTGGGCTGGCGCCTGACACGGCGGCCGCGCGCGTGAAGCTGCAGGCGGCGCTGGACAGCGGCGCGGCGGCGGAGCGCTTCGCGAAGATGGTCGCGGCGCTGGGCGGGCCGGCGGACCTGATGGAGAGGCCGGATGCGTATCTCGCGGCCGCGCCGGTCGTGCGCGCGGTGCCTGCGCCGCGCGCGGGGCGGGTCGTCGGGATGAAGACGCGGGACATCGGGCTGGTGATCGTGGAGCTGGGCGGCGGCCGGCGCCTGCCGGGCGACGCGCTCGACATGCGGGTCGGGCTGGATCGCTTCGCGCAATCGGGCGACCTGGTGTCGGCGGGCGATCCGATCGCCTTCGTCCACGCGGCGGACGAGGCCTCCGCTGAACGCGCGATCGCGCAGGTGCTGGCGGCAGTCACCATCGAGGACGCGCCGAACTGGGCGCCGGCACCGCTCGTCATGGCTGAGTTGGGCTGACTGCGGGGCGATGCCGATCGGTAGAATCCGGCCCCTCGTTCCCTGATTCCCGCCATGCCCGATTCCATCGACCCCAACGACGATCCCATCGACAGCGACGACGCCAGCGAATCGCCGGCGGGCGAGGGCGCCAACCACCCGCGCGCCCGCATCCGCAGCTTCGTCGTGCGCGCGGGTCGCATGGGCACCGGGCAGATCAAGGCGCTCGCGGAACTCGGCCCCAAGTTCGTGCTGCCGTTCAAGCCCGAAGCGCTCGACTACGAAGCCACCTTCGGCCGAAAGGCGCCCGTGGTCTTCGAGATCGGCTTCGGCATGGGCGGCCCGACCGCCCAGATCGCCCGGACCTTGCCGGGGACCGACTTCATCGGCTGCGAGGTCCACGAGCCCGGCGTCGGTGCGCTGCTCAAGCTGATCGGCGAGCAGGACATCCCGAACATCCGCATCTTCCAGCACGACGCCGTCGAGGTGCTGGACCAGATGATCCCGCCGGGCTCGCTGGCCGGCGTGCACATCTACTTCCCTGACCCCTGGCACAAGAAGCGGCACAACAAGCGCCGCCTGGTGCAGCCGCCGTTCGTCGCCAAGCTGGTGAAGCACCTCGCGCCGGGCGGCTACCTGCACCTGGCCACCGACTGGGAGCCATACGCCCAGCAGATGCTGGAAGTGCTGAGCGCCGATCCGGACCTGGTGAATGCCTCGTCCCGCGCCGACGGCTACGCCGACAAGCCGGACTACCGCCCGCTCACCAAGTTCGAGCATCGCGGCCTGAAGCTGGGTCACGGCGTCTGGGACCTGGTCTTCAAGCGCAAGGGCTGAATCGCGCCGCTGGCCCCGCGACCGCGCGGCCGCGGTGCATCGCTGCGTGACCAAGGTCAGGCACGGACCGGCCCGCAAGGCCATTCAAGGCCGTCAAAAGGGGCGCGCTGGTAGAGTTCCGCCCCATGTCCGAATCCAACTCCCTCGCCGGTCGGCACATCCTGCTGGGCCTGTCCGGCGGCATCGCCTGCTACAAGATCGCCGAGCTCACCCGGCTGCTGGTCAAGGCCGGCGCCACGGTGCAGGTCGTGATGACCGAGGCCGCCGAGGCCTTCATCACGCCGGTGACGATGCAGGCGCTGTCGAACCGGCCGGTCTTCACCAGCCAATGGGATGCGCGGCCCGAGAACAACATGGCGCACATCAACCTCACCCGAGAGGCCGATGTGATGCTGATCGCGCCGGCCAGCGCGGACATGATCGCCAAGCTGGCCCAGGGCCGCGCCGACGAACTGCTGTCGCTGACCGCGCTGGCGCGCCCGGCCCAGCGCTGCGCGCTGCTGCTGGCGCCGGCGATGAACCGCGAGATGTGGGCCCATCCCGCCACGCAGCGCAACCTGGCGCAGGTCCGGGCGGACGGCGCGCAGGTGCTGGGCGTCGGCAGCGGCGACCAGGCCTGCGGCGAAGTCGGCGATGGCCGGATGCTGGAGCCGCAGCAGTTGCTCGAGCACGTCGTCTCCCACTTCCAGCCCAAGGTGCTGGCCGGACGCAAGCTGCTGATCACCGCGGGCCCGACCTACGAGGCGATCGATCCGGTGCGCGGCATCACCAACCGCTCCAGCGGCAAGATGGGGTTCGCCATCGCGCGCGCGGCGGCGGAGGCCGGGGCCGAGGTGACGCTGGTGGCCGGCCCGGTGCACCTGCCCACGCCGCTGGGCGTGACCCGCATCGACGTGCAGAGCGCGCGCGAGATGCTGGACGCGGTGCTGCCGCGCGCGGCGACGCACCAGGTCTTCGTCGCCACGGCGGCGGTGGCGGACTGGCGGCCGGCGCAGGCGGCCGAGCACAAGATCAAGAAGAACGCCAAGGCCGGCGAGGCGGTCGCGCCCGCGCTGGCGCTGGCCGAGAACCCCGACATCCTGGCCACGGTGGCCGCGCTGCCGCAGCCGCCGCTGTGCGTCGGTTTCGCGGCGGAGAGCCAGGACCTGATCAAGCACGCGCGCGAGAAGCGCCAGCGCAAGAACGTGCCGCTGATCGTGGCCAATGTCGGACCGGCGACCTTCGGCCAGGACGACAACGCGCTGACGCTGGTCGACGCGCGCGGCGAGCGCGAGCTCTCCCGTGCCGACAAGCTGACGCTGGCCCGCGAGCTGGTGCGCGAGATCGCGCAGCGGCTCACCACCTACACTGCCTGACTTTCCGCCGCGCGCGGTGCGCCGTCCGGCGCGCGCGTCGCCCGAAGCGCTCACGCCGCCCCGGCCGTTCCGGGGGCGAGGGCGGCGATGGGCGATGGCGGCATCCCGACTCTCTTCCCGTTGACTCCATGACCACCATCGATCTCAAGGTGCTCGACCGCCGCATGGCCGAGCAGCTTCCCGCCTACGCGACGACCGGCAGCGCCGGCCTGGACCTGCGCGCCTGCCTGGACGAGGCGATCACGCTCGCGCCGGGCGACACGGTGCTGGTGCCGACGGGCCTGGCGATCCACATCGGCGACGCCGGCCTGGCGGCGATGATCCTGCCGCGCTCGGGTCTGGGCCACAAGCATGGCGTGGTGCTGGGCAACCTCGTGGGCCTGATCGACTCCGACTACCAGGGCCAGCTGATGGTCAGCGTGTGGAACCGTGGCAAGGACAGCTTCACCATCCAGCCGATGGAGCGCATCGCGCAGATGGTGATCGTGCCGGTGGTGCAGCCGACCTTCCGCGTGGTCGATGACTTCGACGCCTCCTCGCGCGGCGAGGGTGGTTTCGGCTCGACCGGCAAGGCCTGACCCGGGCCACCACCCCGCGCAGCCCACGCTGCGACTCGCAGGCCGGAGTCAGCGAGCGCGTGTGGGGCCGGAATGGGGCTTGGGGTTCCCGGACGGGAGGCCCCATGCCCCGTGGAGAGCCCGCGCCTGGCCGTCCGAGGTCAATCCCCGTGCCCGTGCCCGTGCTCCACGCCCGCCGCCTCGGCATCCACCGGCACGCTCGCATTGACGCCATCGAAGAAGAACGGCTTGCGCGCCTTCTTCACGGGCCAGACCTCGTTCATCGACGGGATGTCGAAGACCTTGCCGCCCTGCATGACCTGCGAGATCCGATCGCTCTGCCGGATGTCCTTGAGCACGTCCCCGTCGAGGATCACCAGGTCCGCGAGCTTGCCCGGCTCGAGTGAGCCGATGTCCTTGTCCAGCCCCAGGTAGCGCGCCGGATTGAGCGTCGCGGTGCGGATCGCCTCGAGCGAGGACATGCCGCCCAGGCCCATCATCCACATCTCCCAATGCGCGCCCAGGCCTTCGCGCTGACCGTGCGCGCCGATGTTCACCGGCACGCCGGCGCGCTGCAGCTCGGTCGCGGTCTTCGCGACCTGGATGACGTTGAAGTCCTCCTCCGGCGCCGTTTCGCGGCGCACGCTGCGCGGCTCGAGCACGGCCTTGGGCACGAACCTGCTCAGCAGCGGATGGCGCCACACGTCGGTGCGCGCGTACCAGTAGTGCTCGCCGTCCAGGCCGCCGTAGGCGACGTTGAGCGTCGGCGTGTAGCCGACCTGCGTCTGCGGCCACAGCTGCTTCACGTCGTCGTAGACCTTGGCCACCGGCAGCGCATGCTCGATGCCGGTGTGGCCGTCGATGACCATGTTCATGTTCATCTGGAACAGCGAGCCGCCTTCCGGCACGACCATCATCTGCGTTTCGCGCGCGGCCTCGAGCACCTGCTGGCGCTGGTCGCGGCGCGGCTGGTTGTAGCTCTTGACGCTGATCGCGCCGGCGGACTTGAGCCGCTTCAGATGGGTGAGGGCGTCGTCCAGGCTGTTGATCACGGCGGAGAAGTCGCCTTTCGCGCCGTACAGCACCGTGCCGGTCGAGAAGATCCGCGGCCCCACCACGCGGCCGGTGCGCTGCATCTCGGACTGGGTGTAGATGTCGCTGGTGCGGTTGGACGGGTCGTGCAGCGTAGTCAGGCCGAAAGCCAGCGAGGCGTAGTTGATCCAGCTCTGCTGCGGGATGATTTCGCTCTCGGCCATCGTGCCGTGCCAGTGGGCGTCGATCAGGCCCGGGATCACCGTCTTGCCAGCGGCCTGGATCGTCTCCGTGCCCGCAGGGAGGGTCACCGAGGCGCGCGGCCCGATCGCCGCGATGCGGTCGCCGTCGACCAGGATGACGCCGTCCTCGATGACTTCATCGGGCTTGGCCGCGTTCATCGTGACGACGCGCGCGCCGACGATGGCGATGCGGCCCTTGGGCTTGTCGGCGGTCAGCGTCAGCTGGATAGTCGCACCGCGCTCGGCCGGCTTGAAGCCCGGCTGCAGCGCCTGCGCCAGCGGCACGGTGAACAGCTCGTTGCCGAGCGCGTAGTGCAGCGCGTAGGGCCGGGCCTTGCCGTCGCCGGACCACTGCAGGTCGTCGCCGGCATTGACGTCGAGCTTGCTGACCGGCATCGCCTCGGCCTTGGGGCCGACGGTCTGCAGCTTGCCGGCCGGCGCGAGCGGCGTGACGTAGGTGTGGAAGCGTTCGGTGAAGCCCAGCCACTGGCCGTCCGGCGACACGGTGAAGCGCGTCGCGAATTCGCTCTTGGCGACCGCCACTTCGCTGCGTTCGACGAGGTTCAGGCGGATCAGCTGGCGATTGGCATCGACCTCGCCGGTGGTCTGCTTGCGGGTGACGTAGAGCGTGTCGTTGTCGGCGCCGAACTGCGGCGCCTCGCCGTCCTTGGTGACGCGGCGCGCCTGGCCCTTGCCATCGGCCGGTGCGACGTAGATGCCGGGTTCCAGGCTGTTCCAGGGCGAGGTCAGGTAGCCGCCCTTGGCCTTCTGGTACGCGATGGTGCGGCCGTCGGGCGAGAAGGCCGGCGCCAGGTACTTGCCGGGCTCCGGCGTGACGACGGTGTCGCGGCCGCTGGCCAGGTCGAGCACGCGCACGCGGCCCTGGTCGGCGTCGCTCCAGCCGAGGTAAACCAGCTGGCGGCCATCGCGCGAGAAGGCCGGGAAGTATTCGAAGCGCTCGGTCTGCGAGGTCAGGCGCTTGGCTTCGCCGATCGGCTGGCCGTCGCGCAGCTCGCTCGTGTAGAGGTAGCCCGCGGACGAGAACACCACCCGCATGCCGTCGGGCGAGACCTTCACCCAGCGCAGCATCTTCGACTCGAAGCTGGCCGGCGCGACCTCATGCGAGAAGCGGACCGCGGGCGTGAACTGGCGCTCGTCCTTCACGTGGAAAGGGATCTCGGCGGCCGAGCCCTTGAACGGGTCGATGCGCCAGAGCTTGCCCTGCGCCCAGGCGACGAGCTGGCGGGCATCGGGCGTCCAGGCGATGCCGGGGTAGACGCCGTGCACGGACCAGGACTCCTGCAGGTCGCGCTCCATGCCGGTCCAGGCGGGGAACTCGCGGCCCGTCTTCAGGTCCTTGAGGAACAGCGTGGTGCGGCTGCCCGAGGCGTCGCGCAGGCGGCGGATGAAGGCGAGGTACTTGCCGTCGGGCGAGGGCGTGGGCCGGATGGCGCCGCCGGGGCCGGTGACGAAGGGCTCGCTGGTGCCGTCGGTCAGGTCCTGGCGATAGATCCGGAAGATCTCGCCGGTGCTGTCCTTGTTGTATTCGAACTGGCGGCCGGGCGTGCTGTCCTGCGAGTAGTAGAGGAACTTGCCATCGGGCGAGAGCGCGGGCTCGCCGAGGTCCTTCTGCCAGTTCGGCTTCTCGTTGAGCTGCTGGCCCTTGCCGCCGTCGACGTGATAGAGCCAGATCTCGCCGCTGCCCAGCGAGCGGGTGCCGGTGAAGTGCTTGCGGGCGGCGATGTACTTGCCGCTGGGGTGCCAGACGGGGTTGTTGAGCAGGCGGAAGTCTTCGGTGGAGATCGCGCGGGCGTTGCTGCCGTCGGCGTTCATGACCCAGATGTTGTCTCCGCCGCCGGCGTCGGAGACGAAGGCGATCTGCTGGCCGTCGGGGGAGAAGCGGGGCTGCATCTCCCAGGCAATGGAATGGGTGAGGGCCTTGGCTTCGCCGCCGTCGATGGGCATCACGTAGAGGTCGCCGAGCAGGTCGAAGACGACGCGCTTGCCATCGGGGCTGACGTCCACGGACATCCAGGTGCCGGAGCGGACGTCGAGCTTGGCAATGCGCTGCTCGCCGCGGGGCTGGTTGACGTTCCACTTGGGCTTGGCGGCGTCGGCTGAAGGGGCCGGCGCGTCGGCGGCGAAGGCGGCGGCCTGCAGCGCGAGGCCAAAAGCGATCACGCCCGCGCGGGCGGGCGTGACGGTGAAGAGGCTGGTGAGCGAGGTCGGCTTCGTGAGCGTCTTGGTCGGCATTGGGGCACCCTGGGATGAGAGTGCCGGGAGCATATTCGTCGACCCTTGGCGAAACCGGGAGGGTTTGCGAGGGCATGACGAATGGACGTGCGAGGGGCGTCAAAAGTGGTTTGTGCAGGCGCTCGTCGCTGGATCCGTTCGGCCGGCGCCGGGCGCGATGCTCAGCGTCCGTGCATCAGACCGCCCTCCCACACCTCGGACATGTCGGCGAGCAAGGTCTTCGGAATACGGTCGTCCCCGACCGCAGTGTCGAGGGTTTCTCGCATCGCGGCGGCGATGCGAGAGAGCACCGGCTTGGGCGCGTCGACGCCGCAGAGCCTGCCGAACTGGATCAGTTCCTCCGTCGTCGGATAGGCCTTCGTCGCATGTCGGCCGGCGAAGAGCTTGAGCGCCAGGGTGCGGTCCTCCAGCTCCGGTCCGCCGGCGTATTGCGTGTAGCGATAGACCGCCGTGGTCACGACGTCGAACATCGGCGCGAGCCATGCATCCTGGGCCGATCGATAAAGGACGCCGAAGTTCTTGAGGTGCGCATCGCCATTGCGGACCATCACCGAGAACGCCACCTGTTCAAAGAACCGACGCAATTGCGGCGGCGGCAGGCCGATCAGTTGCAGCAGTTCGGCGACACGCTGGTAGCTGCCGTGGTACTTGCGGTCCGAGAGGATGTCCCGCACCCGCTTGCCGGACAGCGCCGCCACGTCCTCGAATCCCAAGCGCTCCACATTCCCGCCCGGACGCGCGATCACGTCGAAGCGGTCGACCAGCAGCAACTGACCGTCGTCGGAGAGGTCAAAGCCTGGCACCTCGATGCCTGCGCGTTGGGCCGCGCTCAGGCAGAGGAACTCGTTCGCCGCCAGGCCGGGATAGGCCGGGCTGGCCGCTTTGACGATGAGCGATGGGATGGGCACCGTCGGCCGGTCCGGCACCATGATCTTGGGCTGCATCCCGGCGATGCCGGCGCCGGTGTTCAAGTAGGCGCGAACCAGCTCGTCGAACAGCTCCGGCGTGTAGCGCATTCGAAGCAGCGAGTCGCGGCTCAGTGTTTGCGCGCGCGGAGAGGGGACCGCGCCCGGCATCGTGAAGCCCAGTCGCCCGATGCCGTTCTCCCCGATCAGGGCGAGCAGATGCATCGGCGTGGTCGGCTGTTTCGGGAACAGCTGCCGGATCCTCATGAACAGATCGCCTTCCGGCAGGTTCTGATCCATGGAGGGGAACAGGTCGCCGGCCTGCCAACTCAGCTTGGCGCTCGGCGGCATCAGCAGCGACACAGCGGGCTGATCCGGCGACGGATCGAGGTAGCGGAACTCGTAGGTCGAGCCTTTGACGAGTTGACCGGCCTGGCGCAAAGCGCCGATGCTGACGTCGAGCAGCGGGAGCTTGTCAGGCAGCATCGTCGTCATCCCGGGCGAAGCGTTCGGCAAGCTCCTCCATCGTCGGCATGCCCGCTCGTTCGAAACGGATGCGCAAACCCAGCGCCCGGGTCACGGCCATGAGCGAGGAGACGGTGGATTCCTGCCCCGCCTCCAAGCGGTAGATCACCTCGCGCACGCGATTGGACAGGGAGGCCAGTTCCGTTTTCGACAGGCCTTTCGACTCGCGTTGCTCCTTCAGGATCAACCCGATGTCCTCTGGAAAGCTGGCAGTGTCAGTCATGGCTTGCAATTTATGCACAATGTTTATTTTTTGCAAGCTACAGCTGACGTTTAATAGAGGTAACTGCAAGCCGTGGCTTGCAAAGAGGTCGAATTACGTGAAGTTTGCAAGCCATAGCTTGCATTCATTGAACGGCGTGGACAGACATGCCGCATGCCATCCGCCTTCTCAGCAGCTTGAATCGGCAGGCATGCACCGGGCTGACAGCGCATGTCGGGTGGTACCGGCGAAATCAGCGCAGAAATGAAATCGGGCCGCGAATGCGGCCCGTCCCTTTACTGCAACGCGCGTGGCGCGTTCACTTGGCTCGCGCCGTCATGATCGCGTCCGCGACGTTCTTCGGCGCCTCGGAGTAGTGCTTGAACTCCATCGTGTAGGTCGCGCGGCCCTGCGTGGCCGAACGCAGCGAGGTGGAGTAGCCGAACATCTCCGACAGCGGCACCTCCGCCTTGATGATCTTGCCGCCGCCGACCATGTCGTCCATGCCCTGCACCATGCCGCGGCGGCTGGACAGGTCGCCCATCACCGTGCCCGCGTAGTCCTCCGGCGTCTCGACCTCCACGGCCATCATCGGCTCCAGGATCACCGGGCTGGCGCGCCGGCAGGCTTCCTTGAAGCCCATCGACGCGGCCATCTTGAACGCGTTCTCGTTCGAGTCCACGTCGTGGTACGAGCCGAAGGTCAGCGTCACCTTCACGTCCACCACCGGGTAGCCCGCCAGCACGCCGTTGGGCAGCGTGTCGATCACGCCTTTCTCCACCGCGGGGATGTACTCGCGCGGCACCACGCCGCCCTTGATGGCGTCGACGAACTCGAAGCCCTTGCCCGGCTCCAGCGGCTCCACCGTCAGCACCACGTGGCCATACTGGCCCTTGCCGCCGGATTGCCGCACGAACTTGCCTTCGACGTCCTCGACCTTCTTGCGCACCGTCTCGCGATACGCCACCTGCGGCTTGCCGACGTTGGCCTCGACGCTGAACTCGCGCTTCATCCGGTCGACGATGATCTCCAGGTGCAACTCGCCCATCCCCGAGATGATGGTCTGCCCCGATTCCTCGTCGGTGCGCACGCGGAAGGACGGATCCTCCGCCGCCAGCCGGCCCAGCGCGATGCCCATCTTCTCCTGGTCGGCCTTGGTCTTGGGCTCGACGGCCTGCGAGATCACCGGCTCCGGGAACACCATCTTCTCGAGCGTGATGATCGCCTCCGGATCGCACAGCGTCTCGCCCGTGGTCACGTCCTTGAGGCCCACGCAGGCCGCGATGTCCCCGGCCAGGATCTCCTTGATCTCCTCGCGCTGGTTCGCATGCATCTGCAGGATCCGGCCGATGCGCTCCTTCTTGCCGCGCGTCGGGTTGTAGACCGAGTCGCCCGACTTCAGGATGCCGGAGTACACCCGCACGAAGGTCAGCTGGCCCACATACGGATCGGTCATCAGCTTGAAGGCCAGGGCGCTGAACTTCTCGTTGTCATCGGCCTTGCGGGTCGTGTCCCGCTCGTCGTCGTCGGTCCCGTGCACCGGCGGGATGTCGATCGGCGAAGGCATGAAATCGATCACCGCGTCCAGCATGCGCTGCACGCCCTTGTTCTTGAACGCGGTGCCGCACAGCATCGGCTGGATCTCGCCGGCGATGGTGCGCTGGCGGATCGCGCGCTTGATCTCGTCCTCGCTCAGCTCGCCACTCTCGAGGTACTTGTTCATCAGTTCCTCGTCCGCCTCGGCGGCGGCCTCGACCATCTTCTCGCGCCATTCCTCGGCCTTGGCCTTGAGGTCGGCGGGGATCTCCTGGTACTCGAACTTCATGCCCTGCGAGGCCTCGTCCCAGACGATGGCCTTCATCTTGAGCAGGTCGATCACGCCCTTGAACTGGTCCTCGGCGCCGATGGGCAGCACGATGGGCACCGGGTTGGCCTTGAGCCGGTCCACCATCATCTGGCGCACGCGGTAGAAGTCCGCGCCGATGCGGTCCATCTTGTTCACGAAGGCCAGTCGCGGCACCTTGTACTTGTTGGCCTGGCGCCAGACGGTCTCGGACTGCGGCTGCACGCCGCCCACCGAGTCGTACACCATCACCGCGCCGTCCAGCACGCGCATGGACCGCTCCACCTCGATGGTGAAGTCCACGTGCCCCGGGGTGTCGATGATGTTGATGCGGTGCTCCGGGTAGGACAGGTCCATGCCCTTCCAGAAGCAGGTCGTCGCGGCCGAGGTGATCGTGATGCCGCGCTCCTGCTCCTGCTCCATCCAGTCCATCGTCGCGGCGCCGTCGTGCACCTCGCCGATCTTGTGATTGACCCCGGTGTAGAACAGGATGCGCTCCGTCGTCGTCGTCTTGCCGGCGTCGATGTGCGCCGAGATGCCGATGTTGCGGTAGTGCTCGATGGGGGTCTTGCGGGACATGGTGGTCTCCAGTGGCGATGAACGACCCGGGGACGCCAGCTTCATGGGAGGCGGCCGTCGGGTCCGAAAGCCGATCAATGTAGCGACAAGCCATGACGGCCGCCATCCGCCGCATGGAAGAGCCCCGGCGCCCTGGGGATGAGTCTTCCGGCCCCCGTCCGAGGGCACGGCGGCGTCACTTTTTCCTCCGGCGCGGCCGGCATCCCCTGAATGAGGGGCGCCGCCGCGGGCGAATTCCGGAGTTTCCGGGCGGTTACGTCACGTCACATCGATACATTCGCTCACTCGAACGAGATATCAGGGAGTTGCGGTGAGATCGAACGTTTTTGTCAGCCTGTTGGCATCAGGCGCCCTGGGCATGAGCGTCATGGCGGGCCCGGTCGTCGCCCGGGCCGCCCCGGTGGTGGAAGTCGGCATGAACTGCACGGTGGCCGATGGCTGGTGGTCGCTGGATCGCGAGCGGCCGGTGCAGCCCGAGCCGGTCAAGGTGGTGGCGATCAAGGCGCTGACCACCGGTGCGCCGGGGGCCTGGGTGCAGCCCTCGCGGGGCAAGCTGACCGAGCACCAGCTGCACATCGCGCTGGACCGCCTCAGCGAGTGCCGCTGAAGGGGGAACGGGAGGGCGCCCCAAGGTCGGTCCGGGAGGGCCGCCGAAGGGGCGTGCCGGCCGGGGTAAACCCGGGTCGTCCGGCGGCGCTGGCTAGAATGCCGGGCTTCACCGCCGCGGCGCGCGCGGCGCAACCCCCTGGGATCCCATGGCCAGCACCACCTCCTCCAAGCATCTGATTCACTTCGAGGGGGGCAATGCCCTCTCGTCCTTCCGGGCCGCGGCGCTGCTGGCGCGTCTGCAGGCCGTCAGCGACCGCATCACCGCGGTGCATGCCCGTCATGTCCACTGGGTCTGGACCGACGCGGCGCTGGACGCGCAAGGCCGCGACAAGCTGGCTTCGCTGCTGGACTACGGCGACCGCTACGACGGCGCCACCGAGGGCGCGCTGATCGTCGTCGCCCCGCGCCTGGGCACGCTGAGCCCCTGGGCCTCCAAGGCCACCGACATCGCCCACAACTGCGGCCTGGCCCTGCACCGGGTGGAGCGCGTCACCGAGTTCCGCCTGACGCTCAAGTCCGGGCTGCTGGCCGGGCTGACCGGCGGCGCCAAGCCGCTGACCCAGGAGGAACTGCTGGCCTGCGCCGACCTGCTGCATGACCGGATGACCGAAAGCGTGCTGCTGTCGCGCGAGGATGCCGCCCACCTCTTCGACGACAAGCAGGCCCAGCCGCTCGCGCACGTGCCGGTGCAGGCCCGCGGCCGCGCGGCGCTGGAGGAAGCCAACGGCGCCTGGGGCCTGGCGCTGTCCGATGACGAGATCGACTACCTCGTCGCCGCCTTCCAGAAGCTGGGCCGCGACCCCAGCGACGTCGAGCTGATGATGTTCGCGCAGGCCAACAGCGAGCACTGCCGCCACAAGATCTTCAACGCCCAGTTCACCATCGACGGTGAAGCGCAGCCGCTGTCGCTCTTCGGCATGATCCGCAACACCGAGAAGGTGTCGCCGCAGCACACCGTCATCGCCTACGCCGACAACGCCGCGGTGATGGAAGGCCACGCGATCGAGCGCTGGATGGCGGCCGGCGATCGCCGCGCGCCGAAGTACGAGGCCCGTGCCGAGACCGCGCACGTGCTGATGAAGGTCGAGACCCACAACCACCCGACGGCCATCTCCCCGCATCCGGGCGCGTCCACCGGCGCCGGCGGCGAGATCCGCGACGAGGGCGCCACCGGTCGCGGCGCCAAGCCCAAGGCCGGCCTGACCGGCTTCTCGGTCTCCAACCTGCATCTGCCGGGCCTGAGCGAGCCGTGGGAGAAAGACCCGGTCGGCAAGCCCGCGCACATCGCCAGCGCGCTGCAGATCATGACCGAGGGGCCGCTGGGCGGCGCCGCCTTCAACAACGAGTTCGGCCGGCCCGCGCTGGGCGGCTACTTCCGCGTCTTCGAGCAGGACGTCGACGGCATCCGCCGCGGGTACCACAAGCCGATCATGATCGCCGGCGGCCTGGGCGCGATCCGCGCCGACCTCACCAAGAAGATCCAGTTCCCCGCCGGCTCGCTGCTGATCCAGCTCGGCGGCCCCGGCATGCGCATCGGCATGGGCGGCAGCGCGGCCAGCTCGATGGCCGCGGGCACCAACACCGCCGACCTGGACTTCGACTCGGTCCAGCGCGGCAACCCCGAGATCCAGCGCCGCGCGCAGGAAGTGCTCAACCATTGCTGGGGCCTGGCCGAGCGCAACCCCATCCTGGCGGTCCATGACGTCGGCGCGGGCGGCATCTCCAACGCCTTCCCGGAACTGGTCAACGATGCCGGCCGCGGCGCCATCTTCGACCTGCGCAAGGTCCCGCTCGAGGAAAGCGGCCTGGCGCCCAAGGAGATCTGGTGCAACGAGAGCCAGGAGCGCTACGTCCTGGTGATCGCGCCGGAAAGCCTGCCGCTCTTCACCGCCATGTGCGAGCGCGAACGCTGCCCCTTCGCCGTTGTCGGCGTCACCACCGAGCAGCGCGAGCTGGTGCTGGAGGACGGCCCGCAAGGCGAGCGCGCCATCGACATGCCGATGGACGTCCTGCTGGGCAAGCCGCCCAAGATGCACCGCGACGTGACGCGCGTGGCGCGCTCGGGCGGCGCGCTCTCGCTGGACGGTGTCGACCTGGCCACGGCCGCGCGCACCGTGCTGCGCCACCCGACGGTGGCCAGCAAGCGCTTCCTGGTCACCATCGGCGACCGCACCGTCGGCGGCCTGAACCACCGCGACCAGATGGTCGGCCCCTGGCAGGTGCCGGTGGCGGACTGCGCGGTCACGCTCTCCGACTTCAAGGGCTTCAGCGGCGAGGCGATGAGCATGGGCGAGCGCACCCCGCTGGCCGCCGTCGATGCGCCCGCGTCCGGCCGCGTCGCGGTCGCCGAGGCCATCCTCAACCTGCTGGCCGCGCCGATCGAGCTGCCGCGGGTGAAGCTCTCGGCCAACTGGATGGCGGCCTGCGGCGAGCCCGGCGAGGACGCCGCGCTCTACGACACCGTCAAGGCTGTCGGCATGGACCTGTGCCCCGCGCTGGGCATCTCCATCCCGGTGGGCAAGGACTCCTTGTCGATGCGCACCCGCTGGTCCGAGGACGGCGTCACCAAACAGGTCACCGCGCCGGTCTCGCTCATCGTCACGGCCTTCGCCTCGCTGGCCGACGTGCGGGGCACGCTCACGCCGCAACTGCGGGACGGCGACACCACGCTGGTGCTGGTCGACCTCGGCCAGGGCCGCATGCGCATGGGCGGCTCGATCCTGGCGCAGACCCTGAACCAGTTCGGCCCCGAGGTGCCCGACCTCGATGAGCCCGCGCTGCTCAAGGCGCTGGTGGCCGCCGTCAACGAGCTGCGCGGCCAGGGCCGCCTGCTGGCCTACCACGACCGCAGCGACGGCGGCCTCTTCGCCGCGGCGCTGGAAATGGGCTTTGCCGGCCAGCGCGGCGTCAGCCTCAACGTCGACATGCTGGTCACCGAGGGCGACGGCATCAGCGACAGCCGCGCCGAGATGGGCGACTCCAAGAACTGGGCCTCGCAGGTCAGCGCGCGCCGCGAGGAACTGACGCTCAAGGCCCTGTTCAACGAGGAACTGGGCGTCCTGCTGCAGGTCCCCACCGCCGACCGCGACGCCGTCCTGCAGACGCTGCGCGCGCACGGCCTGTCGAAGATCTCGCACGTCGTCGGCAAGACCAACGACACGAAGCAGGCCGAGGTCTGGCGCGACGCCAAGAAGGTCTTCGCCGCGCCGCTCAACGAGCTGCAGCAGGAGTGGGACCAGGTGTCCTGGCGCATCGCCCGCGATCGCGACAACCCGGCCTGCGCGGACCAGGAGCATGCGCTGGCCGGCACGCCCGGCAAGGGCCTGCACTGGCTGCCGACCTTCGACGTCAAGGAGGACGTCGCCGCTCCCTTCATCGCCAGCGGCGCGCGCCCCAAGGTCGCGATCCTGCGCGAGCAGGGCGTCAACTCGCATGTCGAGATGGCCTACGCCATGGCGCAGGCCGGCTTCGACGCCTACGACGTGCACATGAGCGACCTGCAGGCCGGCGCGGTCGACCTGAAGGACTTCAAGGGCTTCGTCGCCTGCGGTGGTTTCAGCTACGGCGACACGCTGGGCGCCGGCGAGGGCTGGGCGCGCTCCATCCTCTTCAACCCGGTGCTGAAGGCCGCGTTCGAGGCCTTCTTCGCCCGACCGGACAGCTTCGCGCTGGGCGTCTGCAACGGCTGCCAGATGCTGGCGGCGCTGTCGCCGATGATCCCGGGCGCCGAGCACTGGCCCAAGTTCGTCCGCAACCGCAGCGAGCAGTTCGAGGCCCGCCTGGCGCAGGTCGAGATCGTCGACTCGCCGAGCATCTTCTTCACCGGCATGGCGGGCAGCCGCCTGCCGATCGCGGTCGCGCACGGCGAGGGCTTCGCGGACTTCTCGCAGCGCGGCAACCCCGACCAGGTGCTGCGCGCGATGCGTTATGTCGATGGTGACGGCCAGCCGACCGAGCAATACCCGCTCAACCCCAACGGCAGTCCGCAGGGCCTGACCGCGGTCACCACGGCGGATGGTCGTTTCACTGCGCTGATGCCGCACCCGGAGCGTGTCTTCCGCAACATCCAGATGAGCTGGACGGGCGGCGATGCTGGCGAGTTCAGCCCCTGGATGCGGATGTTCCGCAACGCCCGCAAGTGGGTGGGCTGAACACGCCCCCCTGAACCCCACGCGCCAAACGACGCATAAATCGACGCATAAATCGACGCATCAATCGACGCGCAAGACAAAGGGCCACGCTCACGCGTGGCCCTTTTCATTGGCTGCTCCGACCTGCGCGTCACGCCTTCCGGGCTCTCCCGCACGCCCCTACCGCCAAACGGTGGAAGTAGGCTGATGTGTCGGTGTATGGGGGAAGGGTTTTCGCGGCGGAGCCGGGAAAATCTTTCCCCCATGCGGACCCAGAGAGAGGGCAGGCGGAGAGCGCCCTCTCACCCCGCCATCACGCCCGCCAGCAGCTCATAAGACCGCCTTCGCGCCGCCGCATCGTGGACTGCGCAAGCGACGATGAACTCGTCCGCCCCGGTGCGTTCGAGCGTCGCCGCGAGCCCTTCACGCACCGTCCGCGGCGACCCGACGATGGATTCCGACAGCATGCGTTCCACCGCCAGCTGCTCGCCCGCGGTCCACAGGTCGGCCATCTGGTCGACTGGCCGCGGCAGTGGTCCGCGCTGCCCGCGCTGCATGCCGAGGAAGCGCTGCTGCAGCGAGGTGAACAGGCGCTGCGCCTGGGCATCGGTATCGGCCACGATGACGTTCAGTCCGACCGCTGCGTAGGGCTGGGGATGCCGGGCGCTGGGCCGGTACTGAGCCCGGTACATCTCGAGCGCCTGCATGAGCATCGCCGGCGCGAAGTGTGACGCGAACGCGAACGGCAGGCCCAGGTAGGCCGCGAGCTGCGCGCCATAAAGGCTCGACCCCAGCAGCCAGATCGGCACTTCGGTGCCCTGACCTGGGATCGCGCGCACGACCTGACCCTCCTGCTCGGGCGCGAGGTAGGCGGTCAGTTCCAGCACGTCCTCGGGGAAGCGGTCTTCGTGCGCCGTCGACAGGTGACGGCGCAGCGCGCGCATCGTCGGGCCATCGGTGCCGGGCGCGCGGCCCAGCCCCAGGTCGATGCGGCCGGGGAAGAGCGTCGCCAGCGTGCCGAACTGCTCAGCGATGGTCAGCGGTGCGTGGTTGGGCAGCATGATCCCGCCCGAGCCGACCCGGATCGTCGAGGTCGCCGCCGCGATCTGGCCGATCAGCACCGCGGTGGCCGAGGACGCGACGCCGTCCATGTTGTGATGTTCAGCGACCCAGTAGCGGGTGTAGCCCAGCCGCTCCGCGTGCTGCGCGAGCGCGATGCTGTCGTGGAGCGCCTGGGCGGCGGTGCCGCCCTCGACGATGGGGGCGAGGTCGAGGATCGAAAGACGGGGATGCATGGCCGCGGAGTCTAGGCGCGGGTCCGGGACCGGGGCGGCGGCAGGGTTATCGCCGGATGGGGTAGGGGCGGTGGCCCGTCAATCGCTGCCGAGCTCCGCCTGCACCTGCCGCGTCTTGCCGCCGTTCCACACCGTCAGCGTGACCTTGTCGCCGACGCGGCGCTCCTCGAGCTCGCTGAGCAGCTCGTCGAGATCGGCCACCGGCTTGCCGTTCACCGCGGTGATGACGTCGCCACCGACGATGCGCCCGTCGCGCCCCCGCATGAAGGGCTGCAAGCCCGCCCGCTGCGCGCCACCGCCGGCCTGCAGGCCGATCAGCACCACGCCCTTGGGCAGGCGCAGCACCTGGCGCAATTGCTCGGTGCCCGCGGTCAGCCCGAGCGCCGGGCGGATCACGCGGCCATGCTGGATCAGCTGCGGCACGACGCGGTTCACCTCGTCGGCGGGAATCGCGAAGCCGATGCCATTGCTGCCGCCGCTGGGGCTGAAGATCGACGTGTTCACGCCGATCAACCGGCCCGCCGAATCGAGCAGCGGCCCGCCCGAGTTGCCGGGGTTGATCGCCGCATCGGTCTGGATCGCGCCGCGGATCGTGCGCTGCGTCATCGACTCGATCTCGCGATTCAGCGCCGAGACGATGCCGCGCGTGAGCGTCTGGTCCAGGCCGAACGGGTTGCCGATCGCGTACACCGTCTGGCCCACCTGCAGCTCGCGGCTGCTGCCCATCGGCACCGGCTGCAGCTTTTCCCGCGGCGCGGCGATGCGCAGCACGGCCAGGTCGCGGTCAGGATCGACACCGACCAGCGTCGCGTCATACGCGGTCTGGTCCGACAGCGTGACCTTCGCCGCCGAGGCGCCGCGGATCACATGGAAGTTGGTGACGATGTGACCACGCTCGTCCCACAGGAAGCCCGAGCCGGTGCCGCTGGGCACCTCGGTCACGTTGCGCGAGAAGAAGTCGCGCTGCTGCGCCAGCGTCGTGATGTGCACCACCGATGGCGACACCTTGCGGAACACCGCGATGTTGTTCTGCTCCTGGGCGTCGAGCGGGCCGCGCGGCGTCACTGGGCGCGGTTGCTGGGCGTGGGCCCCGGTGGCGAGGAAGAGGGTGGCAAGCAGGAGGATGGTCGTGCGGCGCATGGCGCGGGATTATGGGGCGATGGCGCGTTGGGGGCGCTCCCGTCCTGCCAAGGCCCGGGCGTTGGCCGCCGATGCATGGGGCACCGGCGGCAAGCGCCGGTACCCCACGCATCACCGTCCCCGATCACCGAGATCCTTCGACGACATGCGATGGCGGGCTGCGGTGGGGGACTGCGGTGGGGCGGACTGCGGTGGGCGACGTCGGGTCATTCGGGCGCGGCCATCGTCGATTCGATCCAGTCCTGCTTGCGGCGCAGCGTCTCGTCGTCGTCGGCGAAACGGCGCGCGATGTCCTGGAACTCGTCCTGGATGCGCAGGAAGGCGTCGACGACCTCCGGATCGAAATGACTGCCGCGGCCCTCGACGATGATCGCGGCCGCCTCGCCATGCGGCATCGCGTCCTTGTAGACGCGGCGGCTGATCAGCGCGTCGTAGACGTCGGCCAGCGCCATCAGCCGCGCCGACAGCGGGATGGCCTCGCCGCGCAGGCCCTCCGGATAACCGGAGCCGTCCCATTTCTCCTGGTGGCCGTAGGCGATGTCCTTGGCCGTGGACAGGAAGGCGACCGGCGTGCCGAGCTGGGCCTCGGCCTGCGCGATCGCGTCGCGGCCCAGCGCCGGGTGGGACTTCATGATCTCGAATTCGTCCGGCGTGAAGCGTCCCGGCTTGAGCAGGATGCGGTCGGGGATGCCCACCTTGCCGATGTCGTGCAGCGGCGCCGACTTGAACAGCGTGGCGATGTACTCCGGCGTGAGCAGCGCCTGCCAGCGTGGATGCCCGCGCAGCGCCTGCGCCAGCGCCTTGACGTAATGCTGGGTGCGCCGGATGTGGTTGCCGGTGTCGCTGTCCCGCGTCTCGGCCAGCGAGGCCATCGCCAGAATGGTCACGTCCTGGATCGCCGCCAGCTCCTCGGTGCGGCGCGCGACCTCGGCCTCCAGGTAGGCCGCCTTGTCGCGCAGGAAGTCCGCGCTGGCCTTGAGCCGCAGGTGCGTGCGCACGCGCGCCATCACGATCGGCGGGCTGATCGGCTTGGTGATGTAGTCGACCGCGCCCAGCGCCAGTCCGCGCGTTTCGTCGGCCACGTCGGAGCGGGCGGTGAGGAAGATGACCGGCACGTCGCGTGTGGCCGGATCGGCCTTGAGCCGCTCGCAGACTTCGTGGCCGTCCATGCCCGGCATCATCACGTCGAGCAGGATCAGGTCGGGCCGCGGTTCGGCGCCGGCGATGCGCAGCGCCTTCTCGCCGTTGTTGGCGATCTTGACGCGGTAGCGGTCGCGCAGCAGCTCGCTCATCAGCGCGAGGTTGTCGGGCGTGTCGTCGACGACCAGCACGGTGGCGCCGTCGGTCGGGTCGGAGGGCGGCGCGGAGTGCGAGGTCATGCGGGGCTCCCGGACGACGTGGGATCGGTGTCGGCCTGGCTCGCGGGACCGCGGCGGCCGGTGGCATCGGCGCGGACCAGCACGAGCGCGCCGTCGAAGTCGAAGCGTTGCGCGGCGTCGGCCGCGCGGCGCAGCGTCCGCAGCCGCGCGGTCGGCAGCGGCAGGCGGTCCAGCAGGGCGCCGAGTTCCTGCCCCGCGTCGGCGGCGCCGGAATCGCTGTCCTCCAGCAGGGCCTCGAGCCGCGCCAGCAGGGCGTCGAGCCCGGCCAGCGCCGCCGCGTCGAGCACCGCCGGCGCCGTGGCCGAGGGGGCAACCGGTGGGGCGGCCTGCAGCATCGCCTCGCGCGCCAGGTGGCGACCCAGCGAGACCAGCAGCGCGGCCAGCAGCGATTGCGCGCGGATGAGCAGCGGGTCGCGTTCGGCCGCGGGCTGGCGCTGCGCGCAGGCCTGCTCGAGCGCCCCGGCCGCCGCCGCCAGGGGCCGCGCGCCCAGCGTGCCCGCGGCGCCGCGCAGGGAATGCGCCAGTCGCGTCATCGTCGTGTGGTCGCCGGCACTGGCCGCCTCGGCGAAGCGCGCGGCGAAGTCGCTCTGCGAGTCGTGGAAGGTGCGCAGCAGCTTGCGGTAGAGCGTGAGGTGGCCGCCGGCGGTCGCCAGTCCCGCCTGCACGTCGAGTCCGGCGATCTGCGGCAGGCCGTCGGCTCGCCCGGCGACCGTGGCGGCCGCGGCGTTGGGCGAAGCGGCGGTGGTAGCGGCGGAGGTTGAGGCGGTGGACGAGGAAACCGCGGACGCGGGGGCGGATGGGGCGTCCGCATCGCGGCCCGCCGGGCGATCGTTGCCGCGAGGGTCCCGTGAGCCCTCCGGCGCGGCTTGGCCGCCCTGGCCTTCCTGGTCAGTTCCCAGCGTCTGGCTGAGCGCCCGCCGCGTGTCGATGCGCCGGCCCGCGCCAGAGCGGGTGTCCATCGGCAGGTCCGAGGCCGGCATGGCCGGGCGGACCCAGCGCGCCAGCACCTCGAACAGCAGGTCGACATTGAGCGGCTTGGGGATGTGGTCGTTCATGCCGGCGGCCAGCACCTTCTCGCGGTCGCCGCTCATCGCGTTGGCCGTCATCGCGATGACCGGCAGCGTGCGCCAGCGCGGATCGGCCCGCAGCGCACGCGTGGCGGCGTAGCCGTCCAGCACCGGCATCTGGCAGTCCATCAGCACGCCGTCGAAGCCGTCGGGCGTCGCGGCCAGCAGGTCCAGCGCGACGCGTCCGTTGGCGGCCAGCGTGACATGCAGCCCCGCGTCCTCGAGCAGCGCGGCCGCGAGTTCCTGGTTGAGCTCGTTGTCCTCGGCCACCAGCACGCGCGCGCCGGCGAGCCGGCGCATCGCCTCGCGGGCGGTGTCGCGGCGGCGCTGCGCCGCGGGCGCGGGCAGGTCGGCATGGCCCAGGGCCTCTCCGATCGCGCTGAGCATCGACGAGGCGGTGACCGGCTTGGTCAGCAGCACCGGCCGGCGCTGGGTGCCGGCCCCGGCCAGCGCCGCGGTCAGCGAGTCGTCGCGGCCGAAGGAGGTCACCAGCACCACCGCCGGCGGCGCCTGCAGCCGGCCGTCGCCGAGCTGGCGCGTCGCCTCCAGGCCGTCCACCACCGGCATCTGCCAGTCCATCAGCACCAGCGCGAAGGGCTGGCCCTCGGCCTGGGCCTGTTCGGCGTCGCGCACGGCCTCCGCGCCGTCGGCGGCGGTGGTGACGTCCAGCCCGAAGCTCGCGCCCAGCGTGGACAGGATCTCGCGCGCGGCGCGGTTGTCGTCGACCACCAGGGTGCGCAGCCGCGCCAGCTCGTGCGCCATCAACGCGCGCCGCGCCGGCAGGTCCGAGCCCTCGGGCTGGAGCGCGAAGCGCGCGGTGAAGTGGAAGGTCGAGCCCTGGCCCGGCGCGGACTCGACCCAGATGCGGCCGCCCATCATCTCGACGAGCTGCTTGCAGATCGCCAGCCCCAGGCCGCTGCCGCCGTAGCGGCGGGTGGTGGAGCTGTCGGCCTGGCTGAAGCTCTGGAACAGCCGCGCCTGCTGCTCGGGCGTCATGCCGATGCCGGTGTCGCGGACGCGGAAGTGCAGCTCGACCTCCGGCGTGGCGAGGGCGTCCAGCGCCGCCGCCTCGCGCGCACCGAGCGCGACCGACTCGATGCCGACGATGATCTCGCCGCGGTCGGTGAACTTGGCGGCGTTGTTGCCCAGGTTGACCAGCACCTGGCCCAGCCGCAGCGGATCGCCGATCAGCGCGGTCGGCAGATCCGGCGGCACGTTCAGCAGCAGCTCCAGCCCCTTGTCCTCGACGCGGAAGCCGATCAGGTTGACCAGGTGATCCAGCACGTCCTCCATGCGGAAGGGCACCTCCTCGAGGCTGAGCTTGCCGGCCTCGATGCGGCTGAAGTCCAGGATGTCGTCGATGACGCCCAGCAGGTTCTCGGCCGAGCGGTGCACCTTCTCGATGTAGTTGCGCTGGCGCGCGTCCAGCCCGGTCTGCAGCGCCAGGTGGGACATGCCGATGATCGCGTTCATCGGCGTGCGGATCTCGTGGCTCATGTTGGCCAGGAAGTCCGACTTGGCCCGGGTGGCCTCCTCGGCATCCTCCTTGGCCTGGCGCAGCGCGTCCTGGGCGCGTTCGCGGTCCTCCAGCAGGGCCTCGAGCTGGCGGTGGTGCGCCTGCAGCTCGAGGTCCTTGCGGTCGCGCGCCGCGCCGTGGGCCAGGCTGCGCAGCGAGGCCGCCAGCAGCCCGAAGGCCAGCAGCGCCACCAGCGCCGCGATGCCCACGCGGGTGGCGGTGGGCTCCAGCGCGTCCAGGTCGCCCAGGAGCACCAGCCGCCAGGGGCCGGCGGGGTCGTTCCAGGCGACCTCGGCCTGGGCGGTGGCGTGGCGGGCGCCGCCGACCGACACCGTCGGCGCGCGCGGCTCGAAGGGCAGGCTGTGCGCGCGCGCCGGATCCTCGAAGAGCTTGCCGTACTGGCCGCTGGCGGTCAGCGTCTTCGAGCGCTCGGCCGTCGCGGCGCCGTCCAGGCTCATGCGCCATTCCGGCCGGCTGGCGGCGAGCACCACGCCCTGCGGCGAGACCAGCAGCGCGCCGGCGTAGCTGCGGGTGTCGAGGAAGCGGTCGAGCGTGTCGGCGTACTGGCGGGCGGCGATCACGCCGACGATCTCGCCGCTCTGGCCGGGCTGGCGATAGACCGGCGCGGCCAGCCAGAAGGCGCGCTGGCCGGTGGTGATGCTGATGCCGGCGAAGACGTTGGGCTGGCCGCGCATCGCCTGGCGGTAGTACTGGCGGAAGGCCACGTCCAGGCCGATCGGGGACACGCCCTCGTCGTCCCAGGCCGCGATGATGCGGCCGTGCGTGTTGACGACGTAGGCCAGCTGCGCGCCGACGCTGGTGCCGATGACCTCCAGCGTCTCGAAGGCCGGGCGGGTGCGGCGGGCGGCGTCGGTGTCGGTGAGCGCGGCGGCGTTCTTGAGGTCGGGATTGAGCTGGCCGGCCAGCACGACCGCGCCCATGCCCTTGCCGGTCAGGGTCAGGCCCTGCAGGGCGAGCGCCTCGCGCTGGGCGGCATTGGCCAGGGCGTGCCGGAAGTCGTGTTCGAGCGAGCGCCGGTGCGTCTCGCTCGCGGCGATGCCGAGCGCGAGCGCCACGACGGCCGCCAGCAGCCACGCGGTCCGGCGATGTCCCAGCAGCCAGTCGGACACACGACCCATCCCTTTCCCTCCCTGGAAGGCCCGGTCGGAGGCCGCCGGGCCGTGATGGATGAACGCCGGGGCAGTGTAGGGGAGGCGGCGCGGGGCGCAAGCCCTGAACTGGCGCGGGAAGGCCGGGCTTTCACCGACGTGCGGCGCAGGACGCAGCGCCGCGCGCGGATGGCGGGCGGGGGATGGCCGTCGGGCCGGACGCGGGCTCGTCCTACAGCGGCCGGCGCCGGTCCTGGCTAGCATCGGCCGACATGGGCCTGCCATCCAGCATCGAAGCGACCGGCGACGGGTCGGGGCAGGGCGACCTGGTGGTCGCCCGCCCCGAGGGGCTCTACTGCCCGCCCGGCGACTTCTACATCGACCCGTGGCGGCCGGTGGACCGCGCCGTGATCACCCACGGCCACAGCGACCACGCGCGCTGGGGCCATGCCCATTACCTGGCCCACCACGACAGCGCCGCCATCCTGCGGCGCCGGCTCGGCGAGGACATCACCCTGCAGACCCTGGCCTACGGCGAGGCCGTGGTGCACCACGGCGTGCGGCTGTCGCTGCATCCGGCCGGCCATGTGCTGGGCTCGGCGCAGCTGCGGCTGGAACATGGCGGCCGGGTCTGGGTCGCCTCGGGCGACTACAAGCTGGAGGCGGATGGCACCTGCGCGCCGTTCGAGCCGGTGCGCTGCGACACCTTCATCACCGAGTCCACCTTCGGCCTGCCCATCTACCGCTGGCCGTCGCAGGCGGCGCTGTTCTCGGAGATCGACGCCTGGTGGCGGCGCAATGCCGCGGCGGGACGCGCGTCGGTGCTCTACGCCTATGCGCTGGGCAAGGCGCAGCGGCTGCTGCATGGCGTGGATGCCTCGATCGGGCCGATCGTCAGCCATGGCGCGGTCGAGCCGCTGAATGCCGTCTACCGCGCCGCCGGCGTGCCCCTGCCGCCGACCTTCCATGCGGCCGACCCGGCGCTCGACAAGGCGGCGCTGTCGCGCGCGCTGGTGATCGCGCCGCCGTCGGCCGCGCGCTCGCCGTGGATGAAGCGCTTCGGCGCGGATCCGGCGGACGCCTTCGCCAGCGGCTGGATGCAGCTGCGCGGCACGCGTCGGCGGCGCGGCGTGGACCGCGGCTTCGTCGTCTCCGACCATGCCGACTGGCCGGGCCTGATGGCGGCCATCCGCGGCACCGGCGCCGAGCGCGTCTTCGTCACCCACGGCAGCGTGCCGGTGCTGGTGCGATGGCTCAACGAGCAGGGCCTGCAGGCGCAGGCCTTCGCGACCGAATACGGCCAGGAGGACGATGCCGTCGCCGACACCGCCGACACCGCCGACACCGCCGACACCGCCGACACCGCCGACACCGCCGGGCCCGCCGAGCCCGCCGAGCCCGCGGATGGAGCGCCGCCGTCATGAAGGCCTTCGCCGCGCTGTACCGCGAGCTGGATGCCTCGACGTCCAGCCTGGCCAAGCAGGCCGCGCTGCAGGCCTACCTGCGCGAGGCGCCGCCGGCGGATGCAGCCTGGGCGGTGTACTTCCTGGCCGGTGGCAAGCCGCGGCAGCTGGTGCCGACCCGCTTGCTGCGCGAGCAGGCGCGGCTGGCGGCCGGCCTGCCGGAGTGGCTGTTCGACGAGAGCTACGAGGCCGTCGGCGATCTGGCCGAGACGATCGCGCTGCTGCTGCCCGAGCCGACGGACATCGTCGAGCGCCCGCTGTCCGTGTGGATGACCGAGCATCTGCTGCCGCTGCGCGGCCAGCCGCCCGAGGCGCTCGCGCTGGCGCTGCAGAGCCAGTGGGCCTCGCTGGCGGTCGAGCAGCGCTTCGTCTACTTCAAGCTGATCACCGGCGCCTTCCGCGTCGGCGTGTCGAAGCTGCAGGTGACGCAGGCGCTGGCGGCGGTCGGCGGCGTGGATGCCAAGCTGGTCGCGCAGCGGCTGATGGGCTACACGCATGTCGGCGCGCGGCCGACCGCGGCGGACCATGCCGCGCTGGTCGCGCCGGCGCAGGCCACGGCCGGCGAGGGCGGCGCGCGCGGCCTGCAGCCGTATCCGTTCTTCCTCGCGCATCCGCTGGCCCTGCCGGTCGAGCAGTTCGACGCGGCGATCGGGCCGGCCGCGGACTGGCTGGTCGAGTGGAAGTGGGACGGCATCCGCGCGCAGCTGGTGCGGCGCGGCGGCGAGGTCGCGATCTGGTCGCGCGGCGAGGAGCTGGTCACCGAGCGCTTCCCCGAGCTCGCCGCGATGGGCGCGGCGCTGCCGGACGGCCTGGTGCTCGACGGCGAGATCCTCGTCTGGCGCGACGGCCGCGCCATGCCCTTCGCGGAACTGCAGCGGCGCATCGGCCGCAAGACGCTGGGCGCGAAGCTGCTGCGCGAGCTGCCGGTGGCGCTGTGCGTGTACGACCTGCTCGAGCAGGATGGCCAGGACCTGCGCGAGCTGCCGCAGCATGAGCGCCGCGCGCGGCTGGAGCGCCTGGTGGCCGAGCATCCGCTGCCGGGGCTCGAGCTCAGCCCGCTCGTGAGCGGCGCGGACTGGGCGGCGCTGGCGCGCCAGCGCGAGCAAGCAAGGGCGCTGGGCGTCGAAGGGATGATGCTCAAGCGGCGCGACGCGCGCTACGGCGTCGGCCGCACCAAGGACGTCGGCGTCTGGTGGAAGTGGAAGATCGATCCGCTGTCGGTGGATGCGGTGCTGATCTACGCGCAGCGCGGCCATGGCCGGCGCGCGAGCCTCTACACCGACTACACCTTCGCCGTCTGGAACGGCCCGCAGGAGGATCCGGCGCGCCAGCTGGTGCCGTTCGCGAAGGCGTATTCGGGCCTCACCGACGCGGAGATCCAGGCGGTCGACGCGGCGATCCGCCGCACTACGATCGAGAGCTTCGGCCCGGTGCGCAGCGTCACGCCGACGATGGTGTTCGAGCTCGGCTTCGAAGGCATCGCCCGCAGCGGCCGGCACAAGAGCGGCATCGCGGTGCGCTTCCCGCGCATGCTGCGCCGGCGCGAGGACAAGCCGGTCGAGGAGGCGGACACCTTGCAGACGCTGCAGGCGCTGCTGCCCGCCGGCGGCGGCGACGCGGCCCTCGTCCGCGCGGCGCCGCGGACGCCGCCGGCAACGGGCGCAGCGCCGGAGCAGGGCTCGCTCGAAGACGCGGACGAGGCCGCACCGTGAGCGTGTCGATCGACGCCTGGCTCGCCGCGCAAGGTTGGCGTTCTTTCCCGTTCCAGCGCCAGGTCTGGGACGAGATCGCGCGGGGCCGCAGCGGGCTGCTGCATTCGAGCACCGGCAGCGGCAAGACACTGGCGATCTGGCTGGGCGCGCTGGCCACGCTGCGCGAGGCCATCGGCGGCGAGGCGCGCCAGCACGGCGGCAAGGCCGTCGCGCCGCCGCTGACGGTGCTGTGGATCACGCCCATGCGCGCCCTCGCCGCCGACACGCTGCGAGCCCTGACGCGACCGATGGCGGCGTTCTGCCCGGGCTGGACGATCGGGCTGCGCAGCGGCGACACCAGCTCCGCGCAGCGCGCCGCGCAGGACCGGCGGCTGCCCACCGTGCTGGTGACGACGCCGGAAAGCCTGTCGCTGCTGCTGTCGCGGGCCGACGCGCGGGAGCAGCTCGGCCAGGTGCGGCTGGCGGTGGTCGACGAATGGCATGAGCTGATGGGCAACAAGCGCGGCGTGCAGACGCAGCTGGCGCTGGCGCGCCTGCGCCGCTTCAGGGCCGAACGCGGGGCCGGAAGCGGCGCGGCCCTGATGACCTGGGGCCTGTCGGCGACGCTGGGCAACCTCGACGAGGCGCTGCGGACGCTGCTCGGCACGGGCGCCGAGGGCGCCGCCACGGACGCCGTGCTGGTCCACGGCGAGACCGACAAGACCTTGGTCATCGACACGCTGCTGCCCGCCACCGCCGAGCGCTTCGCCTGGGCGGGCCACATGGGGCTGCGCATGCTGCCGCAAGTGGTCGAGGCGATCGAGGCCAGCGCCAGCTGCCTGGTCTTCACCAACATGCGCTCGCAGGCCGAGCGCTGGTACCGCGCGCTGCTGGAGGCGCGCCCCGACTGGGCCGGCGTGCTGGCGCTGCACCACGGCTCGCTGGACCGCGAGGTGCGCGAGTGGGTGGAGCTCGGCCTCAAGGAGGGCCGCGTCAAGGCCGCCGTGTGTACCTCCAGCCTGGACCTGGGCGTGGACTTCCTGCCGGTCGACCGCGTGCTGCAGATCGGTTCGGCCAAGGGCGTCGCCCGGCTGGTGCAGCGCGCGGGGCGCTCCGGCCACGCGCCGGGCCGGCCGTCGCGGATCACGTTGGTGCCCACGCACAGCCTCGAGCTGGTCGAGGCCGCCGCCGCGCGCGCGGCGGTGCGCGCCGGCCGCATCGAGGCCCGGCACAGTCCGCGCGAGCCGCTGGACGTGCTGGTGCAGCACCTGGTCACGGTGGCGCTGGGTGGCGGCTTCGAACCGGACGCGCTGCTGGCCGAGGTCCGCGGCACCGTCGCCTACGAGGCACTGGGCGACGCGAACTGGCGCTGGGCGCTGGACTTCGTGCGCCAGGGCGGGGCCTCGCTGACCGCCTACCCGGACTACCACCGCGTCGTGCCCGACGAGCACGGCGTCTGGCGCGTGCCGGACGCGCGGCTGGCGCGACGCCACCGCGTCAACATCGGGACCATCGTCAGCGACGCGTCGATCAGCGTGCAGTACCTGGGCGGCGGCAAGCTGGGCAGCGTCGAGGAAAGCTTCATCGCGCGGCTGCGCCCGGGCGATGCCTTCATGTTCAGCGGCCGCCTGCTGGAGCTGGTGCGGGTCGAGCAGATGACGGCGCTGGTGCGCCGCGCCACCGCCGGGCGGGCCGCGCTGCCGCGTTGGAACGGTGGCCGCATGCCCTTGTCCAGCACGCTGGCCGATGCGGTGCTGCGCGAGCTGGCCGAGGCCGACGCGGGCCGCTTCGATTCGCCCGAGATGGCCTGCGTGCGCCCGCTGATCGACATCCAGCGGCGCTGGTCCGGCGTGCCCGCGCCCGACGTACTGGTGGCGGAGACGTTGAAGTCGCGCGAGGGCTGGCACCTCTTCCTCTACCCCTTCGCCGGCCGGCAGGTGCACCTGGGCTTGGCCGGCCTGATCGCCTGGCGCGCGGCGCAGCCGGAGACCGGCACCTTCTCGATCGCGCTGAACGACTATGGCATCGAGCTGCTCAGCGCCAAGCCCATCGACTGGGCCGAGCGGCTGCCGGGCCTGCTCAGCGTGCCGCCGCTGGAGACGCTGCTGCACGAGGTGCTGGCCAGCCTGAACGCGACCGAGCTGGCGCGCCGCCGCTTCCGCGAGATCGCGCGCATCGCCGGGTTGATCTTCCAGAGTCACCCCGGCGAACGCCGCAGCAACCGGCAGCTGCAGGCCTCCGCTACGCTGTTCTTCGAGGTCTTCCAGCAGCACGACCCCGGCAACCTGCTGCTGGCGCAGGCCGAGCGCGAGCTGCTGACGCAGGAGCTCGACGTGCGCCGCCTGGCCGAGGCGCTGGGCCGGATGGCGGGGCAGACGCTGCAGGTGCATGCGCTGCGCAGGCCCACGCCGCTGGCGTTTCCGCTGATGGTCGAGCGCTTCCGCGAGAAGCTCAGCAACGAGTCGCTGGGGGATCGCATCGCGCGCATGGTCTCGGAGCTCGAGCGCAGCGCCGGCGGGGAGGCGGTCGGCACCGCGCGCGAGCCGGCCGAGCGCGCGCTGGCGGTGTTCGCGAAGCAGGATTCGCCGCAGTTCGCGATCGCGACGGTGCAGGAGTCGCTCGCGCTGGAAGCTCGCGGCGAGGCGCCGCCGGCGCGTCGGCGGCCGCGCGGCGAGCGGGCGAGGCGAGGGCGATGACGCCGGACATCGATGCGCCGGTGGGGGCGCTCGCGACGACGCTGGCCGGCGAGCGCGTCTGGCTGCTGCCCGAGCGCGCGCTCTGGTGGCCGGCGGCGCGCACCGTTTTCGTCGCCGACGTGCATCTGGGCAAGGCCGCGAGCTTTCGCGCGCTCGGCCAGCCGGTGCCCGCGGGCACCACGCGCGACAACCTCGATCGGCTGAGCGCGCTGGTCGACGGCGTGCGGGCCGCCCGGCTGGTGGTGCTGGGCGACTTCCTCCACGCCGCCGCCGCGCGGCAGGCCGGGGTGCTGGATCCGGCGCACCGCTGGCGCGAACGCCATGCGGGGCTCGACTGCCTGCTGATCCGCGGCAACCACGACAGCCATGCGGGGGATCCGCCGGCGACGCTGCGATTCGAGCTCGCGGATGAGCCGCGTCGCCTCGGGCCCTTCGCGGCCTGTCATCACCCGCGGCGGGTGGCGCAGGCCTATGTGCTCGCGGGTCACCTGCATCCCGCGATGACGCTGCATGGCCGCGCGCATGAACGTCAGCGGCTGCCGTGCTTCTGCGAGGTGGAGGGGCTCATGATCCTGCCGGCGTTCGGCGCGTTCACCGGGACCACCGTGGAGGGGCTGCCGCCTGGGGCCAGGTGTCATGCCGTCGGGGGGGGCGCGGTGTGGGCCGACCCTCACCCCTGACCCTCTCCCGCAAGCGGGAGAGGGAGCCTTCAGCGGCGCGGCGCGCGCGAGGCGGATGACGCCCGGGGTGGCGAGGGGGTGATGAGGGGGTGATGAGGCAGGCGACGTGGCGTGTCAGGGCTGGAAGCCGCCGACGTCGGTGTGGAAGTCGCCGATCTCGGTCCATTCCTGCAGGTTGGCTGGCACGGCGAAACGCTCGGCCAGCGCTTTCGCGGCTTCCTCCGCCGTCGCGAAGGAATCCCCCCACGGCATGCTGTCGTGCTTCACCCGCCAACGCCGTGACAGCCGCGGCTTGATCGTGAATGTGCCCTCCAGACTCTGGAAGACGTATGAGACGGTATCGAGGTCCATGCTGAGCTCCGGAGCGCCTCCGACCCGGCGACCCTAACCCACCGGGCGGCAACTGTCATTCCCGAGTCGCGGATGCGGGGGACGGTCCGGCACTCGCACGGGCGCAGGGCGGCGTGCCGGCGGCGGCATGTCGCTTGCCGCATCCTGCGCACCCATGACACACCCCTGGCGATTCTTCCGGGCGGGCGGCGCCGATCAGGCACGCATCGACACCGCCGACGACCTCCTCCATCTCCGTGACCTCGACCAGAAGCGCTGGGTCGCGCTGGCCTGTCCCACGCGCGGCCTCGAATTCGACGAACGCACCCTCGACCTGATCGACCTCGATCGCGATGGCCGCATCCGCGCGCCGGAGCTGATCGCCGCCTGCGAATGGGTCGGCGCGCGGCTCAAGGACTGGCAGCCGCTGCTGCGCGGCGAATCGCGGCTGGCGGCGGCGTCGCTGTCCGACACCGAGGAGGGACGGGCGCTGGCCGAGGAGCTGCAACGCACGCTGGCGCTGGCGGGACAGGCCGCGCCGGCCGAGCGGTCCGACATCGGCCTGGACGAGATCCGCGAGCGCCAGTCGCACCTCGTCGCGGAGCGGCACAACGGCGACGGCATCGTGCCGGTCGCGGCCTTCGAGGACCCGACCGACCGCGCGCTGGCGCAGGCCGTCGCCGACGCGTTGGGCGCGGTCGCCGATGCCGGCGGCGAGCCCGGGATCGACGAGACGCGCATCCAGGCCTTCTTCGACCAGGCCGCCGCGGTGCAGGCCTGGCATGCCGAGGGCGAGGCTGACTGCGCCGGTCGACGCGCCGCGGCCATGGCGGTGCAGGCGGTCCACGACAAGGTGGAGGACTTCTTCGCCCGCTGCCGGCTGGCGAGCTACGACGCCAGCGTCGCCGCGACGCTCAACGCCACCGAACCCGAGCAGCTCAAGCAGCATGCGGCCGGCCTGCTGTCGCTGGAGTCGGGACCGCTGAAGCAGCTGCCGGCGGCGCCGGTCGCGGCGGGCGCGGCGCTGCCGCTCGACGCGCGCGCGAATCCCGCCTGGCGTGCGGCGCTGGCGGCCTTGCGCGAGCAGGCGGTGCGGCCCTTGCTCGGACGCGATGCCGACGAACTCGTCGAAGCGGACTGGCGCGCGCTGAAGGAGCAGGTCCAGGCCTGCCGCGAATGGCTCAAGCGCCAGCCCACCGGGCCGGTGGCCGCGCTCGGCGTGGAGGCGCTGAGCGCGCTGGCGGGCGCTCAGCCGGAGGCGGCCCGCGCCCGGCTGCTGGCGCAGGTGGTGGAGGACCGCGCGGCCGCGCCCCGGCACGCGGCGCTCAACGACCTCGAGAAGCTGCTGCTGCTCCAGCGCGATCTGCTGCGGCTGGCGCGCAACTTCGTCTCCTTCGAGGACTTCTACGAAGGCCGCGGCGCGGTCTTCCAGGCCGGCACGCTGTTCATCGACGGTCGCGCGTGCGAGCTCGCCGTGGAGGTCGTGGATCCCGCGCGGCACGCGCCCATCGCGGGCCTGGCCAAGGCCTACCTCGCGTACTGCGAGTGCGTGCGGCTCAACCAGAAGCGCACCATCGTCGCGGTGGTCAGCGCGGGCGACGTCGACTTCCTCTTCGTTGGCCGCAACGGGCTGTTCTACGACCGCGAGGGCCACGACTGGGACGCGCGCATCGTCAAGGTGATCGAGAACCCGATCAGCGTCGGACAGGCCTTCCTGTCGCCCTACAAGAAGCTGGTGCGACTGGTCGAGGAGCAGGTGGCCAAGCGCGCCGCCGCCAGCGATTCGACGCAGCAGGGGCGCCTGGGCCAGTGGGCCGGGCGCATCGCCACGGTGGACCAGCCCGCGGCCGCGCCGGCGACGACTGGCGCGGCGGGCGTTCCGCCGGCCGGACTGCCGGCCGGACTGCCGGTGCCGGGGCGGCGGGTGGACGTCGGCACCGTCGCCGCGATCGGCGTCGCGCTGGGCAGCATCAGCACGGTGATCGTCGGCATCTTCGGCCGCTTCGTCGACCTGGGCTGGTGGATCCCGCTCGCGGTGCTGGGCATCGTGCTGTCGATCTCCGGGCCGAGCATGCTGATCGCCTGGCTCAAGCTGCGCCAGCGCAGCCTCGGACCCATCCTGGATGCCAGCGGCTGGGCCATCAACAACCGAATGAAGCTGAGCACGCGCCTGGGCGGCTCGCTCACGAAGCGGCCGCAGCCGGTGCCGCACGCGGTGAAGCTGCAGGAGATGCGGCGCACCGCGCGTGACGGCACCCGGCCAGCGGGCGCGCCGTCGGTGGCGGTGTCGGAACCCTCGCTGTAGCGCCAGCCGCCGCGTCCCCGGTCCGCGGCGACGATCAGTCGTCACGCGGCGACGCTCGCCGGTCGTCGCCGCGCGCGTCTTCGCGACGCCCACCGTCATCCTGGGGATACGGCCGGGTGAACAGTGGCAGCACGGCCAGGATCAACAGCGCGAGCAGCATGCTGAACACTGCGGTGGCCTCGCGCCCGAGGCCGCAGGCGATGCCGATGGCGGCCGTCATCCAGATGCTGGCGGCAGTGGTCAGGCCGTGGACCTGTTCCTCGTCCTTGAGCTTGAGGATGGCCCCCGCGCCCAGGAAACCGATGCCCGCGATGACGCCTTGCAGCACGCGGCTCATGTCGGGCATCGGCATGCCGCCCTGTTGCGGCACCAGCACGAACAGCGCCGCGCCGAGCGAGACCAGCATGTGCGTGCGAATGCCCGCGGCCTTGCCGTGGTGCTCGCGCTCGTAGCCGAGGATGCCGCCCAGCAGCGCGGCCAGCAGCAGCCGCACGGCGATGCGGGTGATCTGCGCGGCATCGGGCAGGTCCGAGAACTCGGACCGCAGTGTGTCGACGATCTCGGTCCAGGTGTCGGCGCTCATGGCGGCTCCTTGGCGCACGGCGCCGAGCCGGGCCGCGTCGCGGTCAGGGCGTCCGACGCGGGCGCGGCGACCGGCGCCGCAGCCTGGGCGGTCTGCGCGGTCTGCGCGGCGGCGGCCTCGGCTTCGGCTTCGGCTTCGGCTTCAGCGGCATCGAAGTCGTAGCCCTCGGCCGCGTGCAGCTGCCAGGCGCCGCCGCCGGTCAGGCGCAGCACGTGCGTGTGATGCCGCAGCACGCCGTGGCGGTGGGCGATGCTGACCAGCGTGACGCCGTCGCGGCACAGGCGCTCATAGAGGCGGCGCTCGTTGCCGCTGTCCAGCGCGCTGGTCGCCTCGTCGAGGATGACCATCCGAGGCCGGCGCACCAGCACGCGCGCGAAGGCGAGCCGCTGCTGCTCGCCCATGGACAGCAGCTTGTCCCAGTCCTGCGTGGCGTCCAGGCCGCCGACGCGCTCGGCGAGCTCCGGCAGGCCGACCTCGTCGAGGATCGCGCGCAGCGCGTCGTCGTCCAGCCCGGTCGCCGTGTCGGGATAGATCATCTGGCTGCGCAGCGTGCCCGGCTGCAGGTAGGGGCGCTGCGGCAGGAAGAAGACCTCCTCCAGCGGCGGATGCTCGATGGTGCCCTCGCCGCAGCGCCACAGGCCGGCGATCGCGCGCAGCAGCGAGCTCTTGCCGCAGCCGCTGACGCCGGTGATCAGCAGGCTCTCACCGGGCTGCAGCGCGACGTTGAGCTTCTCGACCAGCAGCCGGTCGAACTGCGGCGTGTACAGCGTCAGGTCGCGCAGCGCGAGCTGGTCCGCGTGGCTCGTCACGATGCGTTCGCGCTGGCGCTCCGCCCGGGGCTTGCGCTGATGCATCACGTCCGACAGCGCATGCAGCCGGTCGATGCCCGCGACGAAGCGGCTCAGGCTCTCGAAGTTGTCGACGATCAGGGACACCGCCGTCAGCACCGCCGCGAAGGCGCCGGCCGCCTGGACGGCGGCGCCCACCTCCAGATCGCCCGACAGCACGCGCTCGGCCAGGATCACGCTGGGCACGACCAGCGTCAGCTGGCTGAAGCCGCGCTGGAAGAGGTTGAGCGAGCGCTGCTTGCGGATCAGCTTCCAGTAGTTCTGGTAGACGGACTCGAAGCGGCCTTCGATGTGGGCGCGCTCCTGCGGCTCGCCGCGGTAGAAGGCGATGGATTCGGCGTTCTCGCGCAGCCGCATCAGGCCGAAGCGGAAGTCGGCCTCGCGGCGCAGCTGCCAGAAGTTCAGCTGGATCAGCGGCGAGCCGAAGACATACAGCGCCAGGAAGGTGCCCACCGTCGCGTACACCGCCAGGAAGGCCACCAGCACCTTGGACAGCGACCACAGCACCGCGCAGAAGGCCACCAGCTGCATCGCCGAGCCCAGCATCAGCAGCAGGAAGTGGGTGGAGCGGCCGGTGAAGGTGTTGATGTCCTCGGAGATGCGCTGGTCGGGGTTGTCGATGTCGCCGGCGGCGCCGGTGCCGATCTCGTAGTACTTGCGGCCGTCGAGGTAGCCGTCGAGGAAACGGCCGGTGAGCCAGCGGCGCCAGTGGTTGGAGAAGGCGTCCCGCATGTAGTAGTAGAAGGCGTACACCGGCACGGCGAAGGCCAGGACGATGAGGCTGTCGCGCACGGCGGTCCAGAAGCGGGAGTGGTTGCGTTCGGCCAGGGCCGAGGTCAGCTCGCCGGTCTTGGCGTTGAGCAGCACCGCGAGCTGGGTCTCGCACAGCATCAGCACGATCAGGAGCAGCAACAGTCCCCAGGCGGCCTTGCGCTGGTCGCCGAGCCAGTAGGGCTTGGCGATCTGCAGGAACTGGCGCCAGGCGGCCGCGGAGAGACGCGGTGGCCGACGGCGCCGGCGCTTGGGCGCCGCAGTGGTGGAGGGCGCGGGAGCGGTCGTCGCGGAGGCGGTCGCCGCGGAAGGTGAACGGGCGCTCGAAGCACCCGGAGGGCCGGACGGCGGCAGGTCCGTCGCGGGAGTGGAGGGAGACACCATGAGGTCGGAACCCGGTCTGCCGAGATGGCTAGACGGTAGCTCCGACGGGTCATGGGGCGGGTAGGACGAGGCCTACTGGCGGTGACGGAGGAGGGCGCGTGGCGTGGGGCCGCGGGCGGGCTCACGAGAGCATCCGGGAGACGATGATCGCCAAACCCGAGGAGCTGGCCGCCGAGCCGGCGAACCACTTCAGCAGGCGCGCGTCCGACGCAAGCCCGGCGTTGTTGACGCGCTCGTTCAGCGTGTTGAAGCGCTCGCAGAGCGGAGCCACCGCAGCGGACACGCAGGAGTGGACCGTGCTGGCGATCTCGGCACGCATCTCCTGAAGGTGCTGCTGTGTTTCCCTGCGGAAGGCGTCGAGTTGCTGCTGCGACTCCCTGCGGAAGGTGTCGAGCTGCTGCTGCGAATCCTTGCGGAACGTGTCGAGTTGCTGCTGCGATTCCTTGCGGAAGGTCTCGAGTTGCTGCTGCGAATCCTTGCGAAAGGTCTCGAGTTGCTGCTGCGAGTCCTTGCGCAGCGCATCCACCTGGTCGCGCGATTCGATGCGCACGGCGTCGATCGAGGTCTTGAGCTCACGGACGTCGCCGCGCAGTTCGTGGATGTGGACGGAGTGCTCATCCAGACGATGCATGAGCAGCGGGAAGTCAGGATGCCAAGAGGGCTGTGGCTTGGCGGTCGGATAGGGAGAGCGGTGATGCATGCGCGGGTTCCTGTTGAGAGGGGAGGAACCAGCGATGCTAGGTCGGCGTCGGCATGGCCCGGTGTGGCGGCGAGGTCAAAGGTCCGAGGTCCTTGATCGACCTCAACGCATCGCGTCACGAGCGCGTTTCGTGGGAACGTCCGCGACGCGGCTCAGGCGAACAGAGCGGCCAAGCGCGCGACGGCGGCCTCGCTCATCGCCCGATCGATGCTGCGGTCCGGGTTGTTGAAGTCGTGCTCGCCCTGGGCCTGGACCAGCAGGCCGTCACGCCGCGGCACGACCATCAGGTTGTGCCCGCGCCAGGCGACCATGTAGTCCACCTCCGGTTGCGGCACCAGCCGCGCGATCTGGCCGCGCACCGGGATCAGCGTGTCATCGCGGAACAGCGCCCGCGCGCCGTAGCCGGTGCAGTTGACGATCGTGCGCTCGGGCAGGCCGGCCAGATCGCGCGCGTCGTTGAAGTCCCGGGTGACGATCTCGCCGCCTTCGCGGAAGAAGTCTTCCATCAGCAGCCGCTGGTAGGGGCGGATGTTGAAGGTCATCTGGGTGAAGCGGCGCGCATGCGGCACCGGGAACGGGTGCTGCGCCGGGCTCAGCGGCGCGGAGCGCGGATGCAGGTCGGGGATGAGGTCCAGCAGCTCGGGATAGTCGGGCTCGGCCGGGCCGCCATGGCCGCCCTGTCCGGCGGGCAGCGGTTGGTCGAAGGGCAGGTCGGACAGCACATAGCCGTCGCGCCATTCAACCGGCGCGCCGGGCAACCCGAGTTGGTCCTGCCAGGCCCGGAAACTGTGGCGGGCCATGCGTTCCCACATCGCGTTGAAGGCCGGCGTCGCATGCTCGGCCGTGACCACGCGCGAGTCGGGCGACCACATGCCGGTGGCGAAGGTGGAGGCCACCGCGGGCGGGCGCTCGCGGCAGTAGATGCGCACCCGAAGGCCGGCGCGCTGCGCCACGCGCGCGGTGGTCAGGCCCACCGCGCCGCAGCCGATCACGGCGATGCGCCGCTCCCCGGTGCGACGGATCAAGGGCAGCGCCCCCAGCGTCGCCGAGCCCCAGGAGAGCGACCAGCCCGCGCCGCCGTGGCCGTAATGGTGGATGACGGTCTTGCCGTGCAGTCGCTGCGCCTCGATGCGCGGCCCCTGGGCCCGGAACGGGCGGGTGCAGACGGTGATGTCGACGATGCGGTCCGCCGACACCCGCATGCGCGCGGGCCTTGGCGGCTCGGCGAAGGGCAGGCGATCGGCGGGCGGCGGCGCGTCCGCTTGCGCGGCGAGCGGCCATGCGGCGGCCCAGGCGCTGGCGGCGCCGAGCCAGTGGCGGCGATTCATGGGGAACTCCTTGTATCGCCGGTCCCAGCCGGCGGAGGCGATCGAATGCGGCGGTGATCGGCTGGTCCGCGTCCGCAGGGACGCGGCCTCGTCAGACCGCGGCGATCTTGGCGAGGGACTTGCGGATCGCGGCGGCGTCGCGCAGTCGCTGCGCGGAGCCGTCCGCGTCGAGCAGCACGACGGTGATGGTCTGGCCGCCGCTCTTCATGCGCATCGCCAGGCAGCGGCCGGCTTCTTCGGTGTAGCCGGTCTTGGACAGGCGGATGTCCCAGCCCTTGGCGCCGACCAGGTGGTTGGTGTTGCGCAGCTCGCGCGGCCGGCCGTTGACCTCGACCTCGCTGGACTTGTCGCTGCTGATGCGCGCGATCACCGGATAGCGGGCCGCGGCGGCGGCGATGCGGGCGACCTCGGCGGCCGTCGAGGTGTTGTGGGGTGACAGGCCGGTCGGATCGGCCAGCGCCGTGTGCGACAGGCCCAGCGCCCGGATCTTGGCGGCGACCGCCGCCTCGTAGGCCGGCAGCCCGCCGGGGAAGTGGCGCGCCAACGCCGAAGCCGCGCGGTTCTCGGACGAGATCAGCGCCAGCTCCAGCGCCGCCTCCCGGCTCATGGTCGCGCCCACGCGCACCCGCGAGCGGCTGTGCTTGAGGCGGTCGACGTCGGCGTCGTCGATGCGGATCTCCTCGTTCATGTCCTGCTTGGCGTCCAGCACCACCATGGCCGTCATCAGCTTGGTCAGCGAGGCGATGGGCACGACGGTGTCGGCATCCTTGGCCATCAGCACGCGGCCGCTGTCGTCGATCACCAGCATGTGGCGGGCGTTGACCGGCAGCTTCATCAGCGGTTCGTCGACCGGCGTGGCGGGCGACACCGGAGCCGCGGCGGTCTGCGGTGCCTGGCCGGCCGACGGCGCCGAGGCCATCGGTGCCGGCACCGCGGGCGTCACGACGCCGGTCGGTCCGATCGCGGCCGAGGTGGGCGCGGTCGTGGGGACGACGACCTCGGGGTCGTCGCTGGCGGCCTGCACGATCAGACTGCCGCAGGTCAGGGCCAGGGCCGGCAGCGCGAGGCGCCAGTTGGTGTGGGCGAGGGTGCGGAGGACGGTGTGGCGGATCGACACGGCGGTGGGCGGCAGGCGTGACAGGCGGGCAGGGCCGGGGAGGGCGTCGGGGTCAGGCATTGACCGGCGGGAAGTTTAAGTGCTGCGCGCCGGGCGTCCATCGGCGCGTGCCGTAACGTGCGTTACGCGTGCGCTGCGCTTTTCGTCCTGCGACGCACCAGCCGCTCGCGGGCGCCCAGGAGGAACTCAGTCCCAGACCTTGCGCAGCCTCGCCGCGACGTCCATCGCGGGCTTGACCAGTTCCGGCAGCGCCGCCTGCGTCTGGTTGGCCGGCCCCAGCTTGTCGAAGTGGCGCACCACCTTGCCGGGCAGGAAGCGCGACACGCTCGCGTAGAGGTGGCGGTCGCCGTGCCGCGTCTGCTGCGTGACGTAGAAGCGCTGCGGCACCATCACCGCCAGGTGCTCCTTCGCCCGCGTCATCGCGACGTACAGCAGCCGCCGTTCCTCCTCGATCTGCGCCTGCGCGCCGGTGCTCAGGTCCGACGGCAGGCAGCCGTCCACGCAGTTCAGCAGGTAGACCGCGTTCCACTCCTGCCCCTTGGCCGAATGGATGGTCGACAGGATCAGGTAGTCCTCGTCCTTCAGCGGGACGCCGGATTCGTCGCTGCTCGCCTCGGGCGGGTCCAGCGTCAGCTCGGTCAGGAAGCGCTCCCGCGAGCCGTAGCCCTGCGCGATGCGTGCGACCTGTTCCAGGTCGGCCAGGCGCACCGGTGCGTCGTCGTGCAGCCGCTCCAGGTGGGGCGCGTACCACTCCACCACCGACTCCAGGTCCATCGGCCACTGCGGATCGCCGATGAGCCCGGCCAGCAGGTCGCGCAGCGCCGACCATGACGCGGCCGCGGCGCGGGGCGGCTCGAATGCGCGCAGCGCCTGCACCGGGTCCGCCGCGGGCGACATCGCGTCGATCAGCCGACGCGCGCTCGCCGGCCCGAAGCCGGGCAGCAACTGCGCGACGCGGAATCCCGCCAGCCGCCCGCGCGGGTTCTCGGCCCAGCGCAGCACGCTCAGCACGTCCTTCACATGCGTGCTCTCCAGGAATTTCAGGCCGCCGAACTTGACGAACGGGATGTTGCGCCGCGTCAGTTCCAGCTCCAGCGGCGCGGCGTGGCTCGAGGTGCGGAACAGCACCGCCTGGCGCTTCAGCCGCAGGCCCTGCTCGCGCCGCTCGAGCACCTTGTCGGCGACCCATTGGGCCTGGCGCGCCTCGTCGTCGACCGTCACCAGCTGCGGCCGCTCGGTCGAGGCCTTGTCGGTCCACAGCCGCTTCTCGTGCCGCTCGCGGGCCATCGCGATGACCGCGTTGGACGCGTCCAGGATCGGCTGCGTGGAGCGGTAGTTGCGCTCCAGCGCGATCACCCGCGCGGGCGGGTCGAACTGGACCGGGAACTCGAGGATGTTGCGCACCTCGGCCGCGCGGAACGAGTAGATCGCCTGCGCGTCGTCGCCCACCACCGTCAGGTGCTCGCCGCGTGGCTTGAGCCGGCGCAGGATCGTCGCCTGCAACCGGTTGGTGTCCTGGTACTCGTCGACCAGCACATGCTGGAAGCGCTCCCCGAGCTCGGCGGCCAGGCCGTCGTCGCTCATCAGCTCGGCCCAGTAGAGCAGCAGGTCGTCGTAGTCCAGCAGCTGCTGGCGCTGCTTGTCCTCGACGTAGGCCTTGAACAGGCGCTTGAGCCCGTCATGCACCGGGAAGCACCAGGGGAAGTGGTCCTGCAGCACCTGGTCCAGCCGCGCCTCGCTGTTGACGACGCGCGAATAGATCGTCAGGCAGGTGGCCTTGAGCGGGAAGCGCTCGGTGGTCTCGGCCAGGCCCAAGGCCTGCCGCTGCAGGCCCATCAGGTCCTCGGCGTCGGCGCGGTCGAGGATGGTGAAGTTGGGCGCGAGGCCGATGCGATGGGCGTATTCGCGCAGCAGGCGCGCGCCCACGCTGTGGAAGGTGCCGGCCCAGGGGAAGCGCGGCGGCGCCTGCGTGGCGCCCAGGCCGAGCGCGCGATGCAGCATGCGGCCGGCGCGGCGTTCCATCTCGCCAGCGGCACGGCGGGAGAAGGTCAGCAGCAGCAGGCGCTGCGGGTCCGCGCCTGACTGGATCAGGCGCGCGACGCGCGCTGCCAGCGTCTTGGTCTTGCCCGAGCCGGCGCCGGCGATCACCAGCAGCGGGCCGTGCCCGGGAACGCCGTGTCCATCGAGGCCGTGCTCGACCGCCGAGCGCTGCTCGGGATTCAGGTCGGCGAAGACGTCGGCCGCGCGGGGCGGGGCGTCGGCAAGGGCGGCACACATGGGGCGGCATCATAGCTGTATGCAAAAACAGTGAATGGCCGGGGCCACGTGGTCCCGGGGGTACGCGCATTGCCCGAGCGGAGCAAACTCCCCGCCTACTGCCATGCATCAAGTGCTTGTCCTCCTCGCCGCCCTGGCCATGCCCCTCGTGGCCTGGGCCACGCAGCGCGGCGTCTTCGGCCCCGACAACGGCACGATCTCGGATCGTTATCCGACCCTGCTCGTCGCCGACGGCTACGCCTTCTCCATCTGGGGCGTGATCTTCCTGCTCGACCTCGTTGCCGCGGCCTGGCTGCTGCGCGGCCAGCCGGTGCCCGACCGGGAAGGGGATCGCGATTCCCATCGCTGCCACTGGCTGGTGGTCGCCGGCTTCGCGCTCACCGCGAGCTGGATGATCGTGTTCTCCCAGCAATGGTTCTGGCTGGCGCTGGCCATCATCTGGCTGGCGCTGATCAGCCTGCTGTGGGCGCTGATGCTGCTGGCGCGGGCGGTGCCGCGCGGCGCGCCCTCATGGCTCGCGGTGCTGCCGCTGGCGCTGCATGCCGGATGGCTGTCGCTGGCGGCGTTCCTGAACACCGCGCAGGTGATCGTCGCGCAGCAGTTGCTGCCCACCGTCGATCAACTGCCGTGGACGCTGGTGCTGTGGGCGCTCGCCGCCTTGCTGCTGCTGGTGGCGAATGCGCGGTTGCATGCGCCCGGCACCGGACCCGCGGCGCTGGCCTTCGCCGCGGCGGCGGTCTGGGGCCTGGTCGGGGTCTACCTGAAGCAGCGGTCCTCGCCGATGACGGGGGCGGACACGTCCGCCTGGGTCGCGCTGGGGCTCGCCGCGGCGCTCGTGGCGCAGACGGTCTGGCTGCGCCTGCGGCCGCCGGGTCCGAACAGCCCGAGCCGCTCCGGCGGCACGAACGATCCGAACGCCCGGACGACCCGAGCGGCTTGAACGGCCGCCCTGAACGACCGGCCCGCCGGTCCGATCACGCCAGGCGGCGCTCGTCCTTCGCGTCGAACAGGTGCGCCGACTCCGCCGCCCATTGCAGCCGCACCGCATCACCGACGTTGAGGTGAGGATTGCCCGCCACGCGGGCGGTCATCGGGCCGGTCGGGGTGTCGACCAGCAGGTAGGTCTCCGGGCCGGTGGGCTCGCTCATCTTCAGCACGCCGGGCAGGCCGCCGTCGTTGCCGTCGGCGAGCCGGATGTGTTCCGGTCGCACGCCGTAGAGCACCTCGCCGGTAGCGCCGATCGCCGCCTGCTGCGCCGCGTTCACCGGCATGGCCTGGCCGCTGGCCGCCAGACCGGCGGCGCCGCGCTGCGCGCTGACGAAGTTCATCGTCGGCGAGCCGATGAACTCGGCCACGAAGCGGTTGGCCGGCCGCGTGTAGATCTCCTCCGGCGTGCCGAACTGCTGCACCAGGCCATCGCGCATCACCGCGATCCGGTCGCCCAGCGTCATCGCCTCGACCTGGTCGTGGGTGACGTAGACGGTGGTGGTCTTCGTGCGCTGGTGCAGCAGCTTGATCTCGGCGCGCATCTCGATGCGCAGCTTCGCGTCCAGGTTGGACAGCGGTTCGTCGAACAGGAAGAGCTTGGGATCGCGCGCCAGCGCCCGGCCCATCGCCACGCGCTGGCGCTGGCCGCCGGAGAGCTGCCCCGGCTTGCGGTCCAGCAGGTGGCCGATCTGCAGCATCTTCGCCACGCGCTGCACCGTCTCGTCGCGCTGCGCCTTGGGCACCTTGCGCATCTCCAGGCCGAAGGCGATGTTCTGCGCGACGTTCATGTTGGGATAGAGCGCGTAGCTCTGGAACACCATCGCGATGTCGCGGTCCTTGCTCGGCGCGTAGGTGACGTCGCGGTCGCCGATGTGGATCGAGCCCGAGGTCGGATGCTCCAGCCCGGCGATCATCGCCAGCAGCGTGGACTTGCCGCAGCCCGAGGGGCCGACCAGGATCAGGAATTCGCCGGCCTCGATCGACAGATCGATGCCCTTGAGGATGTCGGCCGAGCCGTAGCTCTTGCGGACCTGAGAAATGGCGAGCGCGCCCATGCGTTGACTCCTCTTAACCCTTGACGGCGCCGGCGGTGAGCCCGCGCACGAAGTACTTGCCCGCGACGATGTAGACCACGAGCGTCGGCAGCGCGGCGATCAGCGCCGCGGCCATGTCCACGTTGTATTCCTTGACCGAGCTGGACGTGTTGGCCAGGTTGTTCAGCCCGACCGTGATCGGCTTGCTGTCCGCGCCGGAGAACACCACCCCGTACAGGAAGTCGTTCCAGATCGAGGTGAACTGCCAGATCAGCGTCACGACCAGGATGGGCGTGGACAGCGGCACCACGATGCGCCAGAAGATCTGCCAGAACGAGGCGCCGTCCAGCGTCGCGGCCTTGATCAGCTCGTCGGGCAGGCCGGCGTAGTAGTTGCGGAAGAACAGCGTGGTCGAGGGCATGCCGGCCAGGATGTGGACCAGGATCAGGCCCCACACCGAGCTCGCGATGCCCAGCGTGCCCAGCACCTGGCTCATCGGCAGCAGCACGACCTGCATCGGCATGAACACGCCGAACAGCAGCAGCCCGAACAGCAGCTCGCTGCCGCGGAAGCGCCACTTGGTGAGCACGTAGCCATTGATCGCGCCGAGCGCCGTCGAGATCAGCACGGCCGGCACCACCATCAGCACCGAGTTCATGAAGAAGGGCTTGAGCCCGCCGCAGTCGGTGCCGGTGCAGGCGCTGTGCCAGGCCTTGGACCAGGCGTCCAGCGAGGGGCTCAGCGGCACCGACAGCAGCGTGCCGGTGCGCACCTCGTCCATGCTCTTGAGCGAGGTGCTGACCATCACGTACAGCGGCAGCAGGAAGAAGAAGGCGAAGACCAGCAGCACGGCCCACAGCAGCAGGCGCTGCGCGGTCAGGTGCCGGGATCCGGCCGGGGAGGGGGAAAGGGTGTGGCTCATGTCGCGTCGCTCGTCCCGCACGGGATCACTGCTTCGAGCGGAGCTCGGAATAGAGGTAGGGAACGACGATGGCCGCGATCGTGGCCAGCATCACCGTGGCGCTGGCCGCGCCCAGGCCGATCTGGCCGCGCGAGAAGGCCATCGTGTACATGAAGGTCGCCGGCAGGTCGGTGGCGTAGCCGGGACCGCCCGCGGTCAGCGCCATCACCAGGTCGAAGCTCTTGATCGCGATGTGCGCCACGACCATCAGCGTCGAGAAGAACACCGGGCGCAGCGTCGGGATGATGATGCGCCAGTAGATGCGCGGCAGCGATGCGCCGTCGACCTGCGCGGCCTTGATGATCGAGTCGTCGATGCCGCGCAGCCCCGCCAGGAACAGTGCCATCACGAAACCCGCCGACTGCCACACGCCCGCGATGACCACGCAGTAGATGGCCATGTCCGGGTCGACCAGCCAGCCGAAGCTGAAGGACTCGAAGCCCCACTGCTGCATCAGGTGCTCGATGCCCAGGCCCGGGTTGAGGATCCACTTCCACGCGGTGCCGGTCACGATGAAGGACAGCGCCATCGGGTACAGGTAGACCGTGCGCAGCACGCCTTCGCCGCGGATCTTCTGGTCCAGCAGGATGGCCAGCAGCAGGCCCACGGCCATCGCGCCGCCGATGAACAGCGCGCCGAAGATGCCCAGGTTGGTCAGCGCGAGCCACCAGCGCTCGTTGTCGAACAGCGCGCGGTACTGGTCCAGGCCGACGAACTCGTAGTTCGGCAGCAGCCGCGACGCGGACAACGACAGGTAGCCGTTCCACGCCATCAGGCCGTAGATGAAGAGGAAGGAGATCAGGAAGGTCGGCGCGACCACCAGCTTGGGAAGCCAGGGACTGCGGGGGGCTCGGGAGGCGGACATGCGGTGCGGACCTGCAGGGCGCCGGCGTGGCGCGTGGGAAGGATGGAAGGCAAACGGCCAAAGATCAAGGACCTGGGCCCAAGGCCCAAGGCCCAGGACCAGGACCAGGACCAGGACCAGGACCAGGGACCAGGTACCAGGTACCAGGGACCAGGACCAAGGACCAAGGACCAAGGACCAAGGACCAAGGACCGACGAGCGGAGCCGGAAGACTCCCTCTCCCGCTTGCGGGAGAGGGCAGGGGTGAGGGTCTTCGCGGCCCCCCGGCTTACTTGGTCTTCGCCGCCGCGGCCAGGCGCGCCTGCGCGTCCTTGGCGGTCATCTTGTCGCTGTTCCAGAACTGGCTGACGACGTCCTTCATCGCGCCCTCGGCGGCCGCGGGGACCGCCATGCCGTGCGCGATCGACGGCACCAGGGTGCCGGACTTGGCATCGGCGGCGAAGTCGGTGGCCGACTGCTTGGCGCAGTCGTCGAACTTGTCCATCTTCATGCCGGTGCGCACCGGGATCGAGCCCTTGTTCAGGTTGAACAGCTCCTGGAACTCCGGCGACATGATCGCGGTGGCCAGGTCCTGCTGGGCCTTCTCGTTGGCGGCGTTCTTCAGCTTGAACAGCGCGAAGGAGTCGATGTTGAAGGTGAAGGCCTTCTGCGTGCCGGGGGCGGCGGTGCAGGTGAAGTCCTTGCCCGGCGCCTTGCCCGCGGCGATGAACTCGCCCTTGGCCCAGTCGCCCATCAGCTGCATGCCGGCCTCGCCCTTGATCACCATGGCGGTGGCCAGGTTCCAGTCACGCCCGGGGGCGTTCTTGTCGGTGTAGTCCTTGATGCGCTTGAAGGTGGTGAGCACCTTCTCCATCTGCGGGCCGGTCAGCGTGGCCGGATCGAGCTGCACCAGCGCCTTCTTGTAGAAGTCCACGCCGCCGACGCCCAGCGCCACCGATTCGAAGACGGTGAAGTCCTGCCAGTTCTGGCCGCCATGCGCCACCGGGATGATGCCGGCCTTCTTCAGCGCCTCGGCGGTGACGAAGAACTCGTCCCAGGTGGTGGGCAGCTTGGCGCCGGCCTTCTTCAGCGCCTCGGGGTTGGCCCACAGCCAGTTCACGCGGTGCACGTTGACCGGCGCGGCGATGTAGTGGCCCTTGTACTTCATGATGTTGGCGACCACCGGCGGGATCACCTCGTCCCACTTGCCGGCCGCGGCGACGGCGTCGACGTTGGTCAGCACGCCTTCGGCCGCCCATTCCTGCAGCGACGGGCCCTTGATCTGCGCGGCCGCCGGCGCGTTGCCGGACACCACGCGCGACTTCAGCACCGTCATGGCCGAGTCGCCGCCGCCGCCGGCGACCGCGAAGTCCTTCCAGGTGTGGCCCTGCTTCTGCAGCGTGGCCTTGAGCGCGGTGGCGGCCTTGGCCTCGCCGCCGCTGGTCCACCAGTGCAGGACCTCGACCTCGCCGGCCTGCGCCGCGCCGGCGGCCATCAGCGCGCACAGCGCCGCGGCCTGGGAAAGTTGCTTGAGCTGGGTCATTCCGTTGTCTCCGTGTCGTCGGGAAGTTGGAGCGAATGTTGTCATGCGAGGCCGCGGGAGCGGGCTGCCGCCCCCGGGCGCGTCATCGGTGGGATATCAGAACCAGACTTCGACCTGCGCGCCGAAGCTGGTGCCGGAGGTCTCGCCGTCGTAGCCGGCCACGCCGGTCACGTTGCCGGCGGCCTTGTTCCACTTGGCGTGGGTGACATAGAGGCGGAACTCGGGGCGATCCATCAGCGCCGGGCCGGTGGACAGCGTCGGCGCGAAGGTCACCTTGGTCAGGCGCGCGCGCTGGCCGCCGTCGGGCTTGTATTGCGACACGCCGGCTTCGGTGAGCAGCTTGAAGTTGCGGGTGACCCCGTAAGACACGCGACCGCCGATGGAGGTGGACACCGTCGCCTTGCCGGCGTTGTCCTTCTCGTTGGCCCACAGCAGCATGCCCATGCCGCCCCAGGCGCCCTGCTGGAAGTTGACCGACTCGACGACGCGGAACTTCTTCGCCGCGGAGGTGTCGGTCTGGTTGCCGAAATTGGAGTTCAGCCCGGTCGAGCCCTGCGCGTACTGCACCCACAGCACGTTGTTCAGCGAGGTGCCGAACAGCTTGCTCTGCACATGCTTGGCGGCCAGGCCCCAGCCGTTGGTGCCGCCGGCGAACTGCGACTTGGTGGCCGTGCCGAAGAAGGCCAGCGTGCCGTCGGTGTTGGTCGGGATGTCGACGTACTCGACGTTGCCGCGATGGCCGGGGCGCTGGTTGGTGTCCTTGTCGTTGGTGTAGTAGGCGACGCCGAGCTTGCCCGGGCCGACCGGGATGCCCTTCATGCCGGCGCCGATGCCGGCCATCTCGGTGAAGTAGGTGTCGACGATGTGGACGTCGCCGCGGCGGCCGCGTTCCTTGCCGGCCCAGACGGTGGCCTCGGGCAGGAAGTCGAAGCCCTTGGCCTCGACATACATCTGCGCCAGGCGCAGGTGCTTGGCGTCGTCGGCGTCGGAATGCGGGTTCCAGTAGTCGGTCATCAGCACGACCTTGTAGTCGATGCCGTCCTTCTTGAAGCCTTGCGCGAGTTGGAACTCGCCGTAGATGTCGCACTCGTTGCCCAGGCGGTACTTCATGCCGCTGGTGCCGCCATTGAGGGCGTAGCAGGCGCGGCTGGCGCCGCCGTCGGTGGTGCCGCCCGGGCCGGCGCGCAGGTAGCCGGTGTAGTCCAGGGCGTGGGCGGAGCCCGCGGCCAGCAGCAGGCCGGCGGCGGTGGAGAGCGTGGCGCGAACGCCAGGGATGCGCGCGGCGCGCGGGGTGCAGGTCATGTTCAGTCTCCGGTGTGGGTCCGAGGAACGGCGCTCCGGGCGTGCTCCGTTAATCGGACGTTTATCTTTCTTGCATGCGGGCTGAACTTTAATTTTCCATTAATGAAACTATATTGGTGCTTACCACTAGCGCCGTGGTGCGTGAAATCCGTGTAGGCGGGCGAACAGCGCTCGGCGGGGTCGGGCTGGTGCGTGGGGGCGGATGGCGGTGCGGCCGAGGCGCCTGAGACGCCTAAGGCGGTCGCAGTGGCTGCCGTGGCCGTCAGGCCGCGATCGGCAGCTGGATCGAGACGCGCAGTCCGCGCGGTCGGGCGGTGGACAGCCCGATGCGGCCGCCGTGGCGCTCGACGATCTCCTTGACGATCGCCAGGCCCAGGCCGCAGCCATTGCCCTCGTGGGTGGCGCGGAAGAAGCGCTCGAAGACCTGCTCACGCAGGGCCTCGGGGACGCCCGGGCCGTTGTCGGTGACGACGAGTTCCGCGTGATCGCCCGCCTCGTGCACCTGCACCGTCACCCGCGCGCCGCGGCCGGCGTAGCGCAGGGCGTTGTCGATCAGGTTGACCAGCGCCTCGCGCAGCAGCAGCGGGATGCCGACGACCGCCACCGGCCGCCCGGGCGCGCCGTCGGCGTCGTCGGTCTCCGGCCCCGCGCCATGCCGATCGTCGAGCTGCGATGGAGAGGTGCACTCCGGATCGCTGTCCGGCCCGTCGTAGCCCAGGTCGACGTTTTGCTGCAGCGCGCGCGGCACCAGCTCGGCGGTGACCTCGCGGGCCAGGCGGCCCAGGTCGAAGCGCACCGGCGTCTGGCGCTGCAGCGACTCCGGCTCGGTGCGCGCGAGCGCGAGCAGCTGGTTCACGAGATGCGCGCTGCGGGAGGCGCCTTCATGCACGCGCGCCAGCCGCATCGTCAGCGGACCGGGCGGCGCCTCGGCGAGCGCGAGTTCGCTCTGGCTCTTGAGGCCCGCCAGCGGCGTGCGCAGCTGATGGGCGGCGTCGCTGATGAAGCGGCGCTGGGCCTCGACGTTGTGGCTGACGGCCTCGAGCAGATCGTTGATGGCCTGCGCGAGCGAGCGCAGTTCCTGCGGCGCGGCATCGAGCTCGATGGGCCGCAGGTCGTTGGGCTTGCGGCCCTCGACCAGCCGGCGCAGCCGCGCGATCGGCGCCAGGCCCGCTCCGACGCCGGCCCACACGATCATGCTCATCAGCACGATCAGGACCGACAGCGGCAGCATCGTGTCGATCAGCAGCCGGCGCGCGAGCAGCTCGCGGTTGGCGCTGGAGCGCGCCACCTGCACCAGCATGGTCTGCTGGGCGCGGGGGTTTTCGCCGAACTGCAGGTACAGCGCGGCCACTCGCACCGGCGAGACGGCGCGGGCGCCGTCGGACTCGATCTCGCCGTCGTAGAACTGGGCCTGGCCCAGCGGCGGGCTGGCCGGCATCGCCGGCGGACTGGGCAGGTTGCGGTTACCCAGGATGAACTGGCCCGGCGGCGAGCTGACGGTGTAGAGCAGCTTGTCGCTCGGGTCGGCCTCGAGCACGTCCTGCGCGGCGCGAGGGAAGTCGATCAGCAGCCCGTTGCCCATCGGCTTGACTTGGCGCGCGAGCGAGCGCGTGGCCTGCAGCAGCGCCGCGTCGACGGCCTCGTTGGCGTAGCGGCCGGCGAGCCGGTAGCTGAAGACCGCACCGGCCAGCCACAGCACCACCTGCGGCAGCAGCAGCCACAGCAGCAGCTGGCGCTTGAGCGAGAACCGCGAGGGGCTCATGGCGCGCGGGTCGTGGCGGACGGCGGGCGAGGCACGGGTCAGGGCAGCGCGGGGCGGGACCTCAGGCCCGCTCCAGCTCCAGCAGGTAGCCGAGCCCGCGCACGGTGCGGATCGCCACCTGCGCGCCCTCGAGCTTGCGGCGCAGGCGATGGATGTAGACCTCCACCGCGTTGGTCGCCGCGCCGTCGCTCGCGCTGGGCGCGGCGCGGTCGCCCGACCAGGCCTGGTTGATCTGCTCCTTCGTGATCACGCGGCCCTGGTGGGTCAGCAGCAGGTCCAGCAGGTCGAACTCGCGCGGGCTCAGCTCCAGCATCTCGCCGCGCACCTGGGCGCTGCGGGTCTCGCGCTGCATGCTGAGCTGGCCCAGCTCGGTGCTGGCCTTGAGCGCGCGGCTGCGGCGCAGCAGCGCGCGCAGCCGGGCTTCCAGTTCGGGGAAATCGAAGGGCTTGGTCAGGTAGTCGTCGGCGCCGGCGTTGAGGCCGGCGACCCGGTCCTCCAGGCTGTCCAGCGCCGTCAGGATCAGCACCGGCAGCGACGCGTCGGTCTGGCGCAGCTGGCGCAGCACGTCGATGCCGCTGACCATCGGCAGGCCCAGGTCCAGCACCACCACGTCGAACTGCTGCTTGGCCAGCAGGTATTGGGCGACGGCGCCATTGGGCGCGTGCTCCACGGTGAAGCCGCTGGCGCGCATCTGTTCGCACAGGGCGTCGGCCAGGATCGCATCGTCTTCGGCGAGCAGCAGGTTCATGAATGGCAGATTAACAGCCCGCGCGGACGCACTGCCCTGGGGCAAGCCCGGGGCGCCACTTCCGCACGCCGCGCCCCGTTGTCGGGCGATTGTCGGGCGATTGCCGACAGGCGCTGGCGGCGATGGCCTCTGCCGCGGCGGCGGGCGGTGCCGGAATACTGCGCGCCATGAATGCCAGCGACCTCAAGCAGACGCTCTGGCGCGTCGTCTACACGAAGAACGCGAACCTGCAGAGCAGCGGGAGCGCGGCGGGGCCCTGGCATCCGGACCGCCGCCACATCGAGCGCTGCGCCCAGGCCATGCGGGCGATGGCGCAGGAGGTCGGCATCCAGAGCAACGCGGAGGCGGCGAAGACGGCCTGTACCTGGTTGAGCGGCGCGGCCTGAGGGCCGCATAAGCACAGACGAATTTCTCGCTTCGGTCCGCACGGCCGGACGGGAACACTCGGCGCCATCGCGCTAGCCGCGCCCCGAGTGCCCCCGATGACCGCTCCCGTGCTCCGTCGTTCCGACGACCTTCCCCAGACCGCCGCCTCCGCCACGACCGTCCCGGTCGCGGCTTCGCTCGCCCAGGTGTTGGGTCCGGGCCTGGACCAGGTGGCGCAGCAGCTCGCCGCCACGGCGGTGCGACGCGACCGCGAAGGCGGCCACGCCGCCGAGCAGCGTGAGCTGATCCGCGCCAGTGGCCTGCTCGCGCTGACCATCCCCGAGGCGCACGGCGGCCTGGGTGGCGGCCTTCCCGAGTTCTACGAAGTCGTGCGGCGGCTGGCCCGCGTCGACAGCGCGCTCGCCCACGTGCTGGCCTTCCACCACCTCCAGCTCTATGGCGTGTCGCTGTACGGCGGGCCGGCCGCGACGGCCCACGGCGCGCGCCACCTGCGCGAGACCGCCGAGCAGCGCCTGTTCTGGGGCAACGCGCTGAACCCGGCCGACACCCGGCTGACCGCCGCGCGCGAGGGCGGCGGCTGGCGCCTCCAGGGCGCGAAGGGCTTCTGCTCCGGCGCGCTCGGCTCCGATCGCCTGACCGTGTCGGCGACCACCGCCGACGGCGGCTTCCTGATCGGCATCGTGCCGACGCGGCGCGAGGGCGTGCGGGTCGAGCAGGACTGGGATGCCTTCGGCCAGCGCCAGACCGACAGCGGCACGGTGCGCTTCGACGCGGTGCGCCTGGACGACGAGGAACTGCTGCAGGTCCCCGGCCAGGGACCGACGCCGCGCGCCACGCTGCGCTCCCAGATCGCGCAGCTGATCATGGCGCAGCTCTACCTGGGCCTGGCGGAAGGCGCCTTCGACGAGGCGCGCCGCTACACCGCGACGCGCGCCCGGCCGTGGTCCGCCTCCGGCGTGGCCCGCGCGGTCGACGATCCGCTGGTGCAGCACCGCTACGGCGACCTGTGGTTGAAGGTCCGCGCGGCGCAGGCCGTCGCGGCCGATGCGGTCGACCTGCTGCGCCGCGCCCTGGAGCGCGGCGAGGCGCTGACGGCGCAGGAGCGGGGCGAGGTCGCGCTCGCCGTCGCCGAGGCCAAGGTGCTGGCGCATCGCGCCAGCGTCGAGGTGGGCAGCCAGCTGTTCGAGTTGACCGGCGCGCGCAGCACCGCCGCCGAGTTCGGCCTCGACCGCTTCTGGCGCAACGCGCGGGTGCACACGCTGCACGACCCGGTCGACTACAAGCTGCGCGACCTCGGCCGCTTCTTCCTCGACGGCCGGATTCCCGATCCGACGGCCTACTCCTGATCGAGATGCCCATGAGCGAGCCGCTGATCCGCCTCGACGGCGTGTCCAAGTCCTTCGCGCTGCCGGACGGCCGGCGCTTCGAGGCCGTGCGCGAGGCCAGCCTGTCGGTGCACGCCGGCGAGGTCCTCGGCCTGATCGGCCGCAGCGGCGCCGGCAAGTCGACGCTGCTGCGCCTGATCAACCTGCTGGAGCGTCCCGACGCCGGACGGGTGCATCTGGGCAGCCGCGAGCTGACGGCCCTGAAGCCGGTGGAGCTGCGGCGCGAGCGCCAGCGGCTGGGGATGATCTTCCAGCACTTCAACCTGCTGCAGAACGCGACCGCGGCGGAGAACGTCGCCTTCCCGCTGCGGCTGCACGCGGGGCACTCGCGCCGCGAGATCGATGCGCGCGTGGCCGAGAGCCTCGCGCTGGTGGGACTGGCCGACAAGGCCGACCACTACCCGGCGCAGCTGAGCGGCGGACAGAAACAGCGGGTCGCGATCGCGCGGGCGCTGGCGCCTCGACCCGACGTGCTGCTGTGCGACGAGCCGACGTCCGCGCTCGACGCGGCGACCACCGGCGAGCTGCTCGCCACGCTGCGCGACATCAACACGCGGCTGGGCGTGACGATCGTGATCGTCACCCACGAGCTGGAGGTGGTGCAGGCGCTGTGCCAGCGCGCCGCGGTGATCGCGGACGGGCGCCTGGTCGAGCAGTTCGACGTGGCCGACGCGTCGCGCCACGCGACATCGCCGCTCGGGCTCGAGCTGGTGCGGCTGCAGTGGCGCGAGGCCAGGCTGGCCGCGCTGGACCAGTCGGCGCTCGAGACCTCCGCGGTGATCGCCGCCCTCGGGCGCCGGGAGGTCCGCCATGCTTGAGAACCTCGTCGGCCTGCTGCCCGAGATCGGGATCGCGCTCGGCCAGACCGCGCTGATGCTGGCGATCGGCCTGAGCGCGGCGGTGCTGCTCGGCGGGCCGCTGGGCGTGCTGCTCTTCCTGCTGAGCCCGGGCCAGTCGCTGTCCGGCCATCGCGGCGCGGCGCTCGTGCACCGGATCGTCAACGCGCTGGTGAACACCGTGCGCAGCTTCCCGTTCATCATCCTGCTGGTCGCGCTGGTGCCGATCACGCGCGTCATCGCCGGCACCTCGATCGGACCGCTGGCGGCGGCGGTGCCGCTGTCCTTCGCCGCGATCCCGTACTTCGCGCGCCTGGTCGAGCAGTGCCTGCGCGAGGTGCCGCGCGGCGTCATCGAGGCGGCCCAGGCGATGGGCGCCTCGGAGAGCCAGATCGTGCTGCGCGTGCTGGTGCGCGAGGCCCGCGCCGGCCTGGTGGGCGCGCTGACGGTGCTGGCGATCAGCTTCCTGTCCTACTCGGCGGTGGCCGGCGTGGTCGGCGGCGGCGGCATCGGCGACCTCGCGATCCGCTACGGCTACTACCGCTTCCAGACCGACGTCATGGTGCTGACCGTGGCCATCCTCGTCGCGCTCGTGCAGCTGATCCAGTTCACTGGCCACCGCGTCGCGCGGCGGCTCGACAAGCGCTGAGCGAGCCCGCGCCAGGGCGCGGCCGTCCCCATCCCCATTCACTTCACGTCCACTTCCAAGGATTCCCGATGACCGTTGCCCGCCGCACGCTGCTGGCCCTCGCGCTGAGCGCCGCCGCGCTGTCCACGCCCCTCGTCCACGCGCAGGACAAGAAGGAACTGACGATCGGCGCCACCGCCGGCTCCAACATCGAGGTGCTGCGCCAGGGCATCAAGCCGCTGCTGGAGAAGCGCGGCTACACCGTCAAGCTGGTCGAGTTCAACGACTACGTGCAGCCCAACATCGCGCTGGCCCAGGGCGCGCTGGACGCCAACTTCTTCCAGCACATCACCTACCTCAACCGCTTCCGCGAAGACCGCGGGCTGGACATCGTGGACGTGGTGCAGGGGCCGATGGCGCCGTTCGGGATCTATTCGAAGAAGCGCAAGAGCCTGGCCGAGGTGAAACCGGGCGACCGCATCACGCTGGCCAACGACCCGGCCAACCTGGCGCACGGCCTGGCACTGCTGGCCGAGCAGAAGCTGCTGACGCTGAAGCCGGGCGCCGATCCGATCCGGGTGACCGAGAAGGACATCGCCTCCAACCCGCTGCAACTGAAGCTGCAGCCCATCGAGGCCGCGCAGATCCCGCGCACGCTGGACGACGCGGAGTACGCGATCGTCAACGGCAACTTCGCGATCTCCAGCGGGCTCAAGCTGAGCGACGCGCTGCTGCTGGAGAAGACGCCCGACCACTACATGCTGGTCGTCGCGGTGAAGGGCAAGGACAAGGGCCAGCCCTGGGCGAAGGCGCTGAACGACGCATTCCGCGCACCGGAGTTCAAGACGGTGCTGTTGCAGAAGTTCCCCGGTTACGCGCGGCCCGCGTTCCTGCAATGAGCGCGCACGCGAAGGGCGCCGCGCCGGACCCTGGCGCGCCCAAGCCGGTGCGCTTCAACGCCTTTGCGATGAACACGGTCGGGCACCAGTCCCCGGGCCTGTGGACGCATCCGCGCGACGAGTCCCATCGCTACACCGATCCGGACTACTGGCTCGAGCTGGCGCGCCTGCTCGAGCGCGGCGGCTTCGACAGCGTCTTCCTGGCCGATGTGCTGGGTGTCTACGACGTCCATGGCAACTCGCCCGACGCGGCGCTGCGCCATGCGGTGCAGGTGCCGCTGAACGATCCGCTGGCGCTGGTGCCGCTGATGGCCTCGGTGACGCGGCGGCTCGGTTTCGGCGTCACGGTCGCGCTCACCTACGAGCCGCCGTACAGCTTCGCGCGGCGCATGTCGACGCTGGACCACCTGACCCGAGGGCGCATCGGCTGGAACATCGTCACCGGCTATCTCGACAGCGCGGCGCGCAACCTGGGGCAGGACGGCCAGCGCGCGCATGACGAGCGCTACGACCTGGCCGACGAGTACCTCGACGTCGTCTACAAGCTCTGGGAGCTGAGCTGGGCGGACGACGCGGTGCGGCGCGACAAGTTGGGGCGGGTCTACACCGACCCCTCCAAGGTCCGTGCGATCCACCACCGCGGCCCGCACTACCGCGTGCCCGGCGTGCACCTGTGCGAGCCGTCGCCGCAGCGCACGCCGGTGTTGTTCCAGGCCGGCACCTCGAGCCGCGGCCGCGCCTTCGCCGGCCGGCATGCGGAGTGCATCTTCGTCAGCGGCCCCAGCAAGGCGGTGGTGAAGGGCTACGTGGACGGCCTGCGCGAGGCCGTCGTGGCCGCCGGCCGTGCGCCGGGCGACGTGCTGATCTACGGACAGGCGCTGATCATCACCGCGCCGACGGCCGAAGCGGCGCAGGCCAAGCTCAAGGACCTGGAGCGCCATGTCGACATTGAGGCCGCGCTGGCGCTGCTGTCGGGCTGGACCGGCGTCGACTTCAGCCGCTATCCGCTGGACGCGACCATCGACTACCTCGACACGCAGGCGGGTCGCACGGCGCTGGCCTCGTTCAGCAGCGCGGACCCGACGCGGCGCTGGACCGTCGGCGAGGCCGCCGCGTTCATCGGGCTGGGCGGGCGGGGACCGGTGTTCGTCGGCGATCCGGCGCAGGTCGCCGATCAACTGCTCGACTGGCAGGCGGCCACCGGCCTCGACGGCTTCAACCTGACCTATGCGCTGGCGCATGAGACCTTCCGCGATGTCGTCGAGCTGGTGGTGCCCGAGCTGCGCCGGCGCGGGCGCTACCCACCCGAGCACGGGCCCGGTGCCGACGACGCCGACGCGACGGCGCCGACGCTGCGAGCCCGGCTCTTTGATCGTGGCGATCGGCTGCCGGCGAATCACGCGGGGCGGCAGGTCCGGATCGGTACGCCGCAGGACGCGCGCTCGACCGCGGGCCACGACGCCGCCCGCCACGCCGCTGCCCCCGCTGTCGATGCCGCCACCGATCTGTCCCTCACTTCCCTGACCATTCCCTTGACGGAGCCTGCCGCATGAGCCGAAGGAACGATTCAAAGCAAGCGCTGCCGCCGACACGGCGCGACGCCCTGGCGCTGGGCGCGGGCCTGGCCGCTGGCCTCGCCGGGCTCACCAGCGTCGGCGCGCGCGCGCAGGGCACCGCGGCGCCGAAGGAGTTGCGGCTCGACTACGCGTATTACTCGCCCACCAGCCTGGTGCTCCGCCGCTTCGGCTGGCTGGAGGAAGACCTGGCCAAGGACGGCACCGCGGTGCGCTGGGTGCTGAGCGCCGGCAGCAACCGCGCGCTGGAGTACCTGAACGCGGGCAGCCTGGACGTCGGCTCCACCGCCGGCCTGGCCGCGCTGCTGGCGCGCGCGAACGGCAATCCGATCCGCACGCCCTATGTCTTTTCGCGGCCGGAATGGACGGCACTGGTGGTGCGCGGCGACTCCGGCATCCGGTCCCTCGCCGACTTGAAGGGACGCCGGATCGCGGCGACCAAAGGCACCGACCCCTATCTGTTCCTGCTGCGCGCGCTGCACACCGTCGGCCTCAAGCGCGGCGACATCGAGCATGTCGCCCTCCAGCATGCCGACGGCCGCGCGGCGCTGGAGCAGGGGCGCGTCGACGCCTGGGCCGGGCTGGATCCGCTGATGGCGGCGAGCGAGCTCGACGCCGGCTCGAAGCTGCTGTACCGCAACGTCGGCTTCAACACCTATGGCTTCCTCAACGTGCGCGAGGAGTTCCTGGCCCGGCACCCGCAGACGGTGCGCCGCGTGATCGCCGCGTACGAACGCGCGCGGGCCTGGACGCTGGCGAATCCGTCGGATGCCGCGAAGATCCTGTCGGAGGAGGCCAAGGTCAGCCTGCCGGTGGCGTTGCTGCAGGTGAAGCTGCGCAGCGATTTCTCGCGTCCCCAGCCGTCGGACGAGCATCTGAAGGCGCTGCAGGCGGCGGCGCCGATCCTGACGGCGGAGCAGCTGGTCAAGCCGGGCGTGGACCTGAATCGCACGATCGCCGATCTGGTCGACACGCGCTTCGCCACCGGGCTGGTGAAGGCGTGAGCGGGCGCGAGCGGGCCGCGATGAGCGCCGATCCCGACCTGATCGCGCGGGCCGTGGCCTCGCTCGGACCGGTGTTGCCGGAGCAGCCGGCGGCTGCGGCAGTTGCGGCGAATGTTGCGAATGCGGCGGGCGGGACGGATGCGGCCGCCGGCCGGTGGCCGGCCTGGCTGCTCGGCGCCTTGCCGCCCGTGGCGCTGCTGGTGCTGGCCGAGGCCGCGGTGCGGCTCGGCTGGATCGCGCCGCACCTGCTGCCCGCGCCGAGCGATGTCGGCGCCGCGCTGGCGCAGATGGCGCGCGATGGCCAGCTCGTCCCGCATGTGGTCGCCAGCAGCCTGCGCGTGGCTGGCGGCTTCGCACTGGGCGCGATCCTCGCGGTGCTGCTGGGCGCGCTGGTGGGCTTGTCGGCCACGGCGGCGGCGGTGCTGACGCCGAGCTTCCAGGCCCTGCGCGCGATCCCGTCGCTGGCCTGGGTGCCGCTGCTGCAGCTCTGGCTGGGCATCGACGAGGCGTCCAAGCTCGCGCTGATCGCGATCGGCGCGTTCTTCCCCGTCTACATGGGCGTGTCCGCGGGTTTCCGCGACGTGGACCGCAAGCTGGTCGAGGTCGCCCGGCTGCGCGGGTTCGGCCGAGCGGCGCTGGCGCGGCGCGTGCTGCTGCCCGCGGCGCTGCCGGCGCTGCTGACCGGCCTGCGCAACGGGCTCAGCCTGGCGTGGATGTTCATGGTCGCGGCCGAGCTGATCGCGGCGAGCCGCGGCCTGGGCTACCTGCTGACCGACGGCCGCGAGACCGGACGGGCCGACCTGGTGCTGGCGGCGATCGTGCTGCTGGCCCTGCTGGGCAAGCTCACGGACAGCCTGATGGCCACGGTGGAACAACGCGCGCTGCACTGGCGCGACAGCTTTGGAGGCCCGGCATGAGCGTGCTCGAAGTGCAGGTGAGGGCGAAGCGATTCGCCGGTGCGGCCAGCGTGGTGGGCTCGGCCGGCGAGGTTCGCGGGAATGGCCAAGGTGGCGGGGCACAGGCCTCGCGGCGCGAAACGCCGGTGCTGTCCGACGTCCGCTTCGCGTTGGCGGCGGGGGAGGTGCTCGCGCTGGTCGGCGCGAGCGGCTGCGGCAAGAGCACGCTGCTGCGCATCGTGGCGGGGCTGGACCCCGATTTCAGCGGCGAGGTCCGGCTCGGCGGGCGGGCGCGGCAGGGGCCGGATCGGGACATCGGGGTCGTCTTCCAGGAACCACGGCTGTTCCCGTGGCTGACCGTGGCGGAGAACGTCGGGTTCGATCTCGGGCAAGGGCATGACGAAGCCTGGGTGAGGCGGTTGCTCGAGGAGGTCGGACTGGCCGGACTGGAGGACGCGCTGCCGCGCCAGCTGTCCGGCGGTCAGGCGCAGCGGGCGGCGATCGCGAGGGCGCTCTACACGCGGCCGCGCGTGCTGCTGCTGGATGAGCCGTTCTCGGCGCTGGATGCGTTCACGCGAATGAAGCTGCAGGACCTGGTGCGGGAGGTGGCGCGGGCGCATGGCACCAGCCTGCTGCTCGTGACGCATGACATCGAGGAAGCGGTGCTGCTCGCCGATCGGGTGCTGGTGCTCGGGGCAGCGCCGGGGCGCATCGTGCGGGAGATTCCCGTCGGGGTGCCGCACCCCCGGGGGCGTGGGAGCGCCGAACTGGGGGCGCTGCGGGGGCAGGTGTTGTCGGCGTTGGCACCACCGGGGTGATCGGCCCTCACCCCCACCCCTCTCCCGCAAGCGGGCGAGGGGCTTCGGTGCGTTGTGCCCGGGCGTCTGGCGATAGCCGTTTTACGCCTATCCATCGGCGTTCTGCTTCGTTCAGGGAATGACGGCCGATTCGCAGAATGACCCGGTCCCTGCTTCATCCCCCGACCGCCATGTCCGTCCTGCTCATCGCCGCCAGTCCCAGTGTCCACTCGCGCTCCGGCGCCTTGCTGAGCGCCGCGGCGCAGCGCCTGCATCACCACGGGCTCCCGACCCGCACCCTCAAGCTGCGCGATCTGCCCGCGCAGGCGCTGCTTCATGCGGACATCGGGGATGCGACCCTGCGCGAGGCGCTCGCCTCGGTCGCCGAGGCGAAGACCATCGTCATCGCGACCCCCATCTACAAGGCGGCCTACAGCGGGCTGCTGAAGGTCTTCCTCGATCTGCTGCCGCAGGACGGCCTGGCCGGAAAGACGGTCTGGACGCTCGCGACGGGCGGCAGCCTCGCGCATCTGCTGGCGCTCGACTACGGCCTGCTGCCGGTGCTGTCCGCGCTCGGGGCGCGCTCGCACATCGATGGCGTCTATGCCAGCGACGCGCAGATCGCCAAGGATGCCGCCGGCGAGTACCGCGTCGGCGACGACATCGCCCGCCGCCTGCTGGTGGGCGCCTCGCAGGTGATCGATCGCGTGCCCACGCCCGAGCGCGCGGCGCCCATCGCGCGTCCCGCCCTGGTCCTCTGAACGTCGGCCTTGGCCGGCGCTCTCCAACAACCTCCCACTCCGCGACCTCCTCATGAAGCTCTTCCTCGATCGCCGCGCGGCGCTGATCCGCGCCGTCACCTTCTCTGCCGCGCTCGCCGCGACGCTCGGCCTGCATGCAGGCGCGCACGCGCAGGCGCCGGCCAATCCCACCGAGCTCCGCATCGGCTTCCAGAAGTACGGCACGCTGACCGTGCTGAAGGCCAAGGGCGACCTGGAGAAGCGCCTGGCGCCGCTGGGCATCACGGTGAAGTGGACCGAGTTCCCCGCCGGCCCGCAGCTGCTCGAGGGGCTGAACGTCGGTTCCGTCGACTTCGGCACCGTCGGCGAGGCGCCGCCGATCTTCGCGCAGGCGGCCGGCGCGGACCTGGTCTATGTCGCCAACCAGCCGCCCGCACCGGCGGCCGAGGCGCTGGTCGTGCCCAAGGACTCGCCGGTGCGCACGCTGGCCGATCTCAAGGGCCGCAAGGTGGTGCTGAACAAGGGCTCCAACGTCCACTACCTGCTGGTCAAGCTGCTGGAGAAGCAGGGCCTGAAGTACAGCGACATCCAGGTCGTCTACCTGCCGCCGGCCGACGCGCGCGCCGCCTTCGAACGCGGCGCCGTCGACGCCTGGGTGATCTGGGATCCCTTCCTCGCCGCGGCCGAGCGGCAGCTCGGCGCGCGCGTGATCGCCGACGGCAAGGGCGTGGTCGCGAACCACCAGTTCTACCTGGCCGCGCGCGGCTACGCGGAGAAGCATCCGCAGGTGGTGCAGGCGATCGTCGACGAACTGGCGCGGCTGGACCGCTGGTCCGAGGCCAACACCGCCGCCGTGGCGGCCTTGCTCGCGCCGCAGATCGGCCTGGACGTGGCGACCACCGAGCTCGCCGCCGCGCGCTTCGCCTACGGCATCCAGCCGATCACGCCGGCGATCGCCGCCGAGCAGCAGAAGATCGCCGACGCCTTCCATGCGCTGAAGCTGATCCCCAAGCCCATCCGCATCGCCGACGCGCTGCCGAAGTCGGTCCGCACCGCCGCCAAGTGAGCGGCACGACGAGAGAAGGTCCCCCCATGAAGATCCTCTGGTTCATCCCCACGCACGGCGACTCGCGCTACCTCGGCACCTCCAGGGGCGCCCGCGTCGCGGACTTCGACTACTACCGCCAGGTCGCGATCGCGGCCGACAGCCTCGGCTACGAGGGCGTGTTGCTGCCCACCGGCCGCAGCTGCGAGGACAGCTGGATCGTCGCGGCCAGCCTGATCGAGGCGACGCGGCGCCTGAAGTTCCTCGTCGCGCTGCGGCCGGGGCTGGTGCAGCCGGTGCAGTCCGCGCGCATGGCGGCGACGCTGGACCGGCTCTCCGGCGGGCGACTGCTGGTCAACCTGGTCACCGGCGGCGATCCGGACGAACTGGCCGGCGACGGCCTGTTCCTGCCGCATGAGGAGCGCTACGCGCTGTCCACCGAGTTCCTGACCGTGTGGCGCGAGGTGCTGCGCGCCAGCCACGAGGGCGAGGCCGTCGACTTCGACGGCGACCAGCTGCGGGTGAAGGGCGGCAAGCTGCTGTACCCGCCGGTGAGCCGGCCCTATCCGCCGGTGTTCTTCGGCGGGTCATCGGGACCGGCGATCGAGCTGGCGGCCGAGCAGGTCGACACCTACCTGACCTGGGGCGAGCCGCCCGCGGCCGTCGCCGAGAAGCTGGGCGAAGTGCGCCAACGCGCGCAGGCCAAGGGGCGCCGCCTCGAGTACGGCATCCGCCTGCATGTGATCGTCCGCGAGACCGAGGAGGAAGCCTGGGCCGCCGCCGGCGACCTGGTGAAGCACCTCGACGAGGACGTGATCGCGGCGGCGCAGGCCAAGTTCGCCGCGATGGATTCGGTGGGGCAGCGCCGCATGGCCGAGCTGCACAAGGGTCGTTTCAACAAGGACGACATCCGCAGCGGGCTGGAGATCTCGCCCAACCTGTGGGCCGGCGTCGGCCTGGTGCGTGGCGGTGCGGGCACGGCGCTGGTCGGCAATCCGCAGCAGGTGGCCGACCGGCTCCAGGAATACGCCGCGCTGGGCCTGGAGTACTTCGTGCTCAGCGGCTATCCGCACCTGGAGGAGGCCTACCGCTTCGCCGAGCTGGTGTTCCCGCTGCTGCCGCTGGCGCTGCGCGAGAAGCTCAGCGCGCCCAAGCTGACGGGCCCCTTCGGCGAGATCGTCGCCAACAGCTACGTCCCCGGTCCGGCCAAGCTGGCCGCCGCGAGCTGAGATGGGAACGGCCGTGATCGAGGCGCCACGCGCGCCGCGCATCGTGGGGACTGCGACCGGAGGGACCGCCCGCGAGCGGGAGGCGCCACGTCAACCGCAGGCGTGGCGAGCCGCGTCCGCCGCGGCGCTCCGGCGATTGGCCCCATGGCTGGTGCCGCTGGCGGTGCTGGCGCTTTGGCAAGTGAGCGCGCAGGCGGGCTGGCTGTCGACGCGGGTGCTGCCGGCGCCTTCGGCGGTGGCGCGGGCGGCGTGGGAGCTGGCGCTGTCGGGCGAGCTCTGGCGGCACCTGGTGGTGAGCACCGGCCGGGCCTTCCTCGGCTTCGCGATCGGTGGCGGCCTGGGGCTGCTGCTGGGCCTGCTGACCGGCTCGCAGCGCTGGGCCGAGACGGCGCTGGACACGACGCTGCAGATGCTGCGCAACATCCCGCCGCTGGCGCTGATCCCGCTGGTGATCCTGTGGTTCGGCATCGACGAGACGGCCAAGCTGTTCCTGGTGGCGCTGGGCGTGTTCTTCCCGGTCTACCTGAACACCTTCCACGGCATCCGCGGCGTGGACCGCGACCTGATCGAGATGGCGCGCTCCTACGGCCTGCGCGGCGGGGCGCTGTACCGGCGGGTGATCCTGCCCGGGGCGACGGCCTCCATCCTCGTGGGGTTGCGCTTCTCGCTCGGGCTGATGTGGGTGCTGCTGATCGTGGCCGAGACCATCTCGGCGCAGAGCGGCATCGGCTACATGACGATGAACGCGCGCGAGTTCCTGCAGACGGACGTGGTGCTGGTGGGCATCCTGATCTACGCGCTGCTGGGCAAGCTGGCCGACGTCGCGGCGCAGGCGCTGGAGCGCGCCTGGCTGCGCTGGCATCCGGGCTATCAGACATGACGGGCAAGACATGATGAGCGTCACCGAGATCGACCTCCTGGCCGATGCGCAGGACTCCCAGCCCGCGGCGCTGCCGGCCGAGGTGGATGCGCCGCTGCCGCCGCTCGCGCGCCGCGGCCTGGCCGGCCCGCGCGACGCCGCGGCCGGTGGCCAGGCGGTGACGCTGGCGGGCCTGGGCAAGTCCTTCGGCGAGCGCCAGGTCTTGCGCGGCGTGGACCTGCGGGTCGAGGCCGGCGAGTTCGTCGCGGTCATCGGCCGCAGCGGCTGCGGCAAGAGCACGCTGCTGCGGCTGCTCGCCGGGCTCGATCAGCCGAGCGCGGGGACGCTCGCGGCCGGCGAGGCGTCGGCCACGCGCTTCATGTTCCAGGAGGCGCGGCTGCTGCCGTGGGCCAAGGTGGTCGACAACGTCGCCCTCGGCCTGGAAGGCGAGGACGCCCGCGAGCGCGCGCTGAAGGCGCTCGCGCAGGTGGGTCTGGCCGACCGCGCCGGCGAATGGCCGGCCCGGCTGTCCGGCGGCCAACGCCAGCGCGTGGCGCTGGCCCGGGCGCTGGTGCACGCGCCGAAGCTGCTGCTGCTGGACGAGCCGCTGGGCGCGCTGGACGCGCTGACCCGCATCGACATGCAGCGGCTGATCGAGTCGCTGTGGACGCGGCACGGCTTCACCGCGCTGCTGGTGACGCATGACGTGGCCGAGGCGGTCGCGCTGGCGGACCGGGTGCTGCTGATCGAGGACGGCCGGCTGGCGCTGGACCTGCGCATCGACCTGCCGCGACCGCGCCGTCGCGATGCGGCCTTCGCGGCGCTGGAGCAGCGGCTGCTCGACCGCGTGCTGAGCGCGCCGGACCGCGAGCCCGAGACACCGCCCGACCACGCGGCGGTGCCGGTGCCCGCGCCGATGTTGCGCTGGGCGGTGTAGGGTGCCGCGCGCATCACCGCCGTAGAGTTCCACGAGGCTTCCCTGAAGCGATTCGGAGCGAGGGTCCGCGAACACATGACAGCGCGGCGGCGACCGGGCAAGGCGGCGGGGCAGGGCAAGGCGGCGGGGCAGGGTGAGGCGGTCCCCGCGCTGGAGGCTTGAGGCCCGTTCAGTCCTTGGGGTACCCTGGCCCGATGACACTGCCGCTGCCCATCGCCACGCCACTGCCCAACGCGGAGTGGCCTTACCTCGAGATCCTCCTGCGCCTGGCGCTGGCCCTGTCGCTGGGCCTGCTGCTGGGACTGGAGCGGGAGCGGCGCGGCAAGGAGGCCGGGCTGCGGACCTTCGGCTTCATCGCCTTGCTCGGCGCGCTGGGCGGCTCGCTGGGCGAGCATTACGCGCTGCTGAGCCTGATCCTGGCCGCCGGCCTGGCGATCCCGCTGAACGTGCACACGATGCGCGGCGGCCACGGGCCGGAGCTGACGACCTCCGCCGCGATGCTGGTGACCTGCATGGCGGGCGTGCTGTGCGGGCTCGGCCACACGGTGACGCCGGCGGCGGTGATGGTGAGCACGACCGCGCTGCTGGCCTGGAAGGAGCGGCTCTCGGGCCTGTCGATGGGCCTGACCGAGGGCGAGGTGCGCTCGGCCCTGCTGCTCGCGATCCTGGCCATCGTCATCTACCCGGCGCTGCCGGCCGGCGCGGTCGGTCCGTGGCGGCTGATCGAGCCGCGCGCCGCCTGGGTCACGGTGATCCTGATCGCCAGCATCGGCTTCGTGAACTACATCCTGTGGAAGATGTATGGCTCCAAGGGCGCGGAGCTGTCGGCCTTCTTCGGTGGCCTGGTCAACAGCAACTTCACCGTCGTCGAGATGGCCACGCGGGTCCGCGAGACCGCCGGCCGCTTCGCCGAAGGCGCGTACCGCGCGGTGCTGGTGGCGGTGGCCGCGATGGTGCTGCGCAACGCGGTGCTGCTGCTGATCCTCACGCCGCTGGCCTTCGTCAACGCGGCGGCGGCCTTCGGGATGATGGTGCTGTCGGCGGCGGGCTTCGTGGTGCTGAGCCTGCTGCAGCGCAACGGCACGCCGACCGCGGATGTCTCGGACATCAAGCTGGAACTGCCGTTCTCGCTGCCGGTGGCGCTGCGCTACGGGCTGCTGTTCCTGGCGCTGCACATCGTGGGCCGGCTGATGCAGCGCGAGTTCGGCGAGGCCGGCTTCTATGCGGTCACCGTCATCGGCGGGCTGCTGTCCAGCGCCAGCGCGGTGGCCGCCGCGGCGAGCATGGCGGCGCAGGGCGCGATCGGCTTCGACGTCGCGGCCAACGGCGCGGTGCTGGCATCGCTCACCAGCCTGGTGTTCAGCCTGTCCTTCATCGTGCGCACCGGGCATCGGCCCCTGATCGCGCGCCTGGCGATCGCGATGGTGGGCATCGCGCTGGCGGGCGGACTGGGCCTGCTGCTGCGCGAGCTGGTCAAGCCGCTGGTCGAGGCCTTGCTGCCCTACGCCAACGGCAACGGACCCTGAGCAGGGCGAGGGTTCAGCGCCGCGCCTTCGCCTCCAGCACGAAATACGCGATCGCCGCGACCGCCAGCGGCGCGAGGTAATACAGGGCGCGGTAGGCGATCAGCGCCGCCAGCACCTGGCCGTCGCCGAGCGTGGGTCCGAGGAAGGCGACGAACACGCCTTCCAGCACGCCCAGCCCGGCCGGCACATGGGTGATGACGCCGGCCACCGCCGCGACCAGCAGCACCGCCAGCGTGTGGCCGTAGTCCACGTCCTGCTGCAACAGCACCCACAGCACCGCGCCGATGGTCAGCCAGTTGGCGGAGGCGATCAGCAGCTGCATCAGCGCGATGCGCAGGCTGGGGACGAAGAAGTCGTGGCCGCGCCAGCGGAACTCGCGGCGCGGCGAGAAGGCGCACAAGGCCAGATAGCCCAGCACGATGACCCACATCAGCGCGCCCAGCCCGCGCAGCGCCGCCGCGCCGATGCGCCAGTCCGCCGGCGGGGCCAGCCAGCCGAAGAGGAACAGGCCGCCCGCCAGCAGGCCATAACCGAGCCAGTTGGAGGCCATGCTGAGCGCCAGGACCTTGGCCGGGATGGGATGCCTCAAGCCCTCGCGGGCATAGAGCCGCAGCCGCATCGCGACGCCGCCGACCAGCGAGCCCAGGTTGAGATTGAACGCATAGCTGATGAAGGTGATCAGCATGACGCGCCGCGTCGGCACCGGGTGCCGCGTCCAGCGCTTGCCGATCAGGTCGTAGCCGCTGTAGATCAGGTGGCTGAGCACGCACAGCGCGCCGCCCGCGACCAGCACGCCCACCGGCAACTGCCGCAGCGCGTCGCCGACCTCGTGCCAGTCGATCTGGCGCGCCGCCCAGGCCAGCAGCGCCACGACGGCGATCGCGAAGGCGGCGCTGAGCCAGCGCCCCCAGCCGCGCCAGCCGCCCAGGCCGCGCCAGCGACGGCGCGCCGGCGCCGCGTGGCCGCGGCCATTCCGGCTCACTCCGCGGTTTCCTTGCTCAACTGCTTCGTGGCGTGCCATTGCCAGGCCTCGATCGCCGGTGTCTGCGGCGCGCTGACCACCACCGGCGTTTCCGCCACCGGCAACAGCGGCTGCGTCTGTCGCGGCAGCCGCGCCAGCCAGCGCGGGAAATGCCGCATCACGTGAAAGACCAGCGCGCCCATGCCCAGTCGCCACCACCAACGGTGCGCGTTGGTCTCCTCCAGCTTCAGCAGCCGGCAGTGGCTGCGCATCAGCGGCTGCAGCTTGTCGCGCAGCGCGCGGTTGAACTCGCGGTCCTCGACGATGAGGTTGGCCTCCAGGTTCAGCGACAGGCTCAGCGGGTCCAGGTTGCTGGAGCCCACCGTCGCCCAGGCGCCGTCCACCAGCGCGACCTTGCCGTGCATCGGCCGCTCGCAGTACTCGTGGATGTGGACGCCGGCGCGCATCAGCTGGTCGTAGACCATGCGCGCGGCCCAGCGCGCCCAGGGGATGTCGGGCTGTCCCTGCAGGACCAGGTGGACCGCCACGCCGCGCCGCGCCGCGCGCTGCATGCTCCGCAGCAGCAGGAAGCCGGGGAAGAAATAGGCGTTGGCGATGATCACCTCGTGCCGCGCCGCATGCAGGGCCATGCGGTACATGCGCTCGATGTCGTCGCGATGGCGATGGTTGTCGCGGGTGACGACGACCGCCTTGGCCGAGCCCGCGCGCGCGGCTTGGTCCCCGGGCGCGACCGACGCCGTCGCGCGCGGCTCGCGGGCCCGGCCGGGCCACCAGCGTCGCTGCGCGGCGGGGCCGGCCGAGGGCGCCGTCGTCGTCTCCGTTGTTGCAGTCTTCGTCGTCGTCGTGCCGAGGATCTCGAGCGTCGCTCGGCGCAGCTGCGTCACCACCGGGCCGTGGACGCGCACCGCGTAGTCCTGCTTGGCCTCGGGACCGAAATCGATCAGGTGGTCGGCCGAGAAATTGATGCCGCCGATGAAGCCGGTCGTCCCATCGACGACGACGATCTTGCGATGCAGCCGCCGGAACGGCTTCAGGCGGCGCGACAAGCGCGGTGGCGGATCGAAGACGTGCAGCCGCACGCCGGCCTCGGTGAGGCCGCGGACGAAGCCTTCGGACAGCTCCGGCGACCCGAAGCCGTCCACCGTCATGTCCACGCGCACGCCGCGCCGGGCGGCGGCGATCAGCACCTCGCGCAAGGCCAGGCCGACCTTGTCCTCGAACAGGATAAAGGTCTCGATCAGCACCTCCTCGCGGGCCGACTCGATCGCGGCGAAGACGGCGGGGAAGTACTCCTCGCCGTTCTCGAGCAGCTCGATGCGGTTGCCCTCGGTCCAGTCCGGACGCTTCATAGGCGGATCTCCGCGGCCAGCGGCGCATGGTCCGACAGGTGCGACCAGGGCCGGCGCGGCAGCACGATCGGATGCTGCACCGAGGCGCCGCGCACGTAGATGCGGTCCAGCGGCAGCAGCGGGAAGCGCGCCGGGAAGGTGCGCGCGGCCGCGCCGTAGGACTTCACGAAGACCTCGGCCAGTCCCGCGCAGCGGCTCAGCATGCGGTGGGCGCGCTGGCGCCAGTCGTTGAAGTCGCCGGCCACGACCACCGGGTCTTCAGGCGGCAGGCTGTCGATCAGCTGGCACAGGCGCTCGACCTGACGCTGGCGATGCGACTCGCGCAGGCCCAGGTGCACGCAGATCGCATGCAGCTGGCGGCCCCCCTCGAGCTTGAGCACGCTGTGCAGCAGGCCCCGGCGCTCCGGCCCCTCCACCGACACGTCATGGTTGGTGTGATGGGTGATGGCGAACTTCGACAGCAGGGCATTGCCGTGATGCCCCTGCGGATAGACCGCGTTGCGGCCGTAGGCGAAGTCGCTCCAGAGGCTGTCGGCCAGGAACTCGTAGTGGGGCGCCTGGGGCCAGGTCGGGACGCGGGCCGCGTGCAGTTCATGCTCGCCGAGCACTTCCTGCAGGAAGACGACGTCGGCGGACACGGCCCGCACCGCTTCCCGCAACTCGTGCAGGATGAAGCGGCGGTTGAAGAAACCGAAACCCTTGTGGAGATTGACGGTGAGGACGGTGAACTTCATGGCCTGCCCAGCGGCAAGCCCTGTGCCCGTCAGGGTTTACTGGTCGTCAGACTGCAGCACCATGGGGCCCACGCACAGGACCCCGAAGGTGAGCGCGAAGGCGCCCACCAGAATCGCGCCGATCAGTTCAAGCATGGGGTGCTCCTGTTGGCGGTTGGCCGCGGCTCGCGGCGGGCTCCCGGCTCGGAGCGCGAGGCTCGCGGAGGCCGGGTGGGAGCGGCCAATACTAGACCCCTCGCGGCCGTCGTCGCAATCGCGCGGCGCGGAGTCCCACCGCTGATTCAGGGGATTCCCCGGGCCCGGTTGCGCAACGCTGCACGCCGTGCTCAGGAACGCGCGGCGCTGATGACGACGCTCGCGCTGGCGAAGTGCCGCTTCAAGTCTTTCGTTCAAGTCATTGAACAGGCATGGCTTTTGCCGCCCGCCCGGGCAGGTGTCGATGCGCCTGGGGGCGCGGCGACGCTGTGGCGTGCGCGCGCAGGGCGGCGGTGCGACTTCCGCTGGCCCCCACGCCCCAAGCCCCGGATGACGTCGGGGTCATCGCACGGCGGCCGACGGCTCGCGACGCAAGACCCGGCCTAAACTCGTCGGGCGTTCGGCGACAGGTCACATCAGGGAGACGACAGATGACCGAAGAGACCGCGCAGCCCGTCGTCCTGTTCGTGGACGACGAGCCGTCGATCCTCAGCGCATTGCGCCGGCTGGTCCGGCCCCAGGGCTATCGCGTGCTGCTCGCGTCCGGCGGGGCGGCCGGGCTGGAGATCCTCGCCCAGGAACCCGTCGATGTCGTGGTGTCGGACATGCGCATGCCGGAGATGGACGGCGCGATGTTCCTCGAGCAGGTGCGGGAGCGCTGGCCCTCGGTGGGCCGCATCCTGCTGACCGGTTATGCCGACATCCAGGCCACGGTCGCGGCCGTCAACCGCGGCCAGATCCAGCGCCACATCGCCAAGCCCTGGGACGACCGCGAGCTGCTCCTGGCGATCGACGACGCGCTGGCGCGCCGCCGGCTCGAACTCGAGAATCGCGCGCTGCTGCAGCTGACCAAGACCCAGAACGCCGAGCTGCAGTCGCTCAACGCCGACCTCTCGCAGCGGGTGCGCGCCCGCACGCAGGAGATCGAGCAGGTCAACGCGATGCTGGAGAAATCCTTCGAGCAGGTGAAGGAGAACTTCCTGCTCTCCATCCAGGTCTTCTCCGGTCTGCTGGAGCTGCGCGAGGGCGGGCTGGCGGGCTACTCGCGCCAGGTCGCCGACCTGGCGCGGCGCACGGCGCGCCGCATGGGCCTGGGACCGCGAGTGGAGGAAGACGTCCACAGCGCCGGCCTGCTGCACGAGATCGGCAAGATCGGCTTCCCCGACGCGCTGCTGCGCAAGCCGGTGTCGACGATGAACGCCGAGGAGATCGCGCGCTACCGCCGCCACACGCTCAACGGCGAGGCCGCGCTGCTGCCGCTGGGCCAGCTGCAGCATGTGGCGCGACTGGTGCGCTCGCAGCATGAGCGCATCGACGGCAAGGGCTTCCCCGACGGCCTGTCGGGCAACGCGGTGGGTCTGGCCTCGCAGGCGCTGAGCGTGGCCAGCGACTACTGCGCCGCGCAGTCGGGCCGCATGGCCGAGCAGCACTTCTCCCCGGCGCAGGCGCTGCAGCTGATCCGCGGCGGCGCGGGCACGCGCTACGAGCCGGAGATCGTCGAGGCCTTCGAGCTCGCCCTGACCGACGAGCCCGAGGACAAGCCGCGCGACCGCCAGGTCAGCCCGCAGGACGTCGAGCCCGGCATGGTGCTCGCGCGCGACCTGCTGACGCCCAAGGGCACGCTGCTGCTGGCGGCGGGGCATGTCTTCGACGCGCGCCTGGTGCGCCAGATCCGCGAGTTCGCCGGCCGCGAGGGCGTGCGGCTCGCGCTCTACATCCGGCTGCCGGATGAGGACGCCGGGCCGGTGCGCGCGCGGCCGGCCGCCGCGCCGAGCGCGCCGACCGCACCGAATGCGCCGACCGTCCCGCAAGGAGCCTCCCATGGCTGAACGCATCCTGATCGTGGACGACGAGCCCGGCATCCTTCATGCGCTGCAGCGACTGCTGCGCCATGGCCTGAGCGCGCCGGACGGCAGCCGCTACCAGGTCGACGAATGCGCCAACGGCGCGCTGGCGCTGGAGCAGGCGCGGCGCCAGGTCTACGCGCTGGCGATCTCCGACTACCGCATGCCCGAGATGAATGGCGTGGACTTCCTGACGGCGCTGCGCACGCTGCAGCCCGACTGCGAGCGCATCATCCTGTCGGGCTACGCCGACCTGAACGCGCTGGTGCGGGCCGTCAACGAGGCCGCCATCGCGCGCTTCATCGCCAAGCCCTGGGCCGACTTCGAACTGCTCAGCGCGGTGCGGCAGGTGCTGCAGGTCCGCGATTTGGTCATCGAGAACCGCCGCCTGGCCGACCTGGTCCGCACCCAGCAGGGCCAGATCAGCGCGCAGGAGGCGGAGCTGCGCCGGCTCGAGCGCCTGGAGCCCGGCATCACCCATGTCAACTGGGCCGACGACGGATCCTTCATCCTGGAGGATCCGGGCGACGTGAAGCTATGAGCGCCGCCATCCCCGCGTCGATGCCCGCGCCGCTCGCCGAGCCGGCGGTGGCCGGCGAGCTGCCGGCCGACCTCTCTGCCGAGCTGGCCGCCGCCTGGGAAGCGGTGACCACGCCGGTGCTCGTGCATGACCTGGCGGGCATCGTCCATGCCAACGCGGCGATGCTGCGGCTGCTGGGCTACGACGCGGCCACGATGGCGGCGATGCCGTTCGATGGCTGGGCCGCGCCCGAGCAGCGCGAGGCGCTGCGCCACTACGGCCTGCAGGCCATCGCGCAGGACGATCCGCCGCCGGCCATCGAGATCGAGGCGTTGACGGCGAGCGGCTCGACGCGGTCGCTGGAGCTGACCGCGCGACCGGTCAGTCTGCGCGGACGCCGGCTCAACGTGATGACGGTGCAGGACCTGAGCGACATGCGCCATGTGCAGACCAGCCTGCTCGACGTGGGGCGCGTGCTGCACCAGATCATCGAGAACAGTCCGGTCGCGAGCTTCGTGCTCGACGCCGAGCACCGGGTCACGCACTGGAACGCCGCCTGCGCCAAGCTCACCGGCCGCGACCGCTTCGACATGCTGGGGCGGCAGGACGCCTGGTCGGCCTTCTATCCGGACGAGCGCCCGCTGCTGGCCGACCTGATCATCGCCGGCACCATCGAGGCGGAGGGCGTCCCGCTGTACGAGGGCCGCTGCCGCCGCTCGGAGACCGTGGACGACGCCTATGAGGTCGAGTCCTTCTTCCCGCAGATGGACGGCGGCGGGCGCTGGCTGTTCTTCACCGCCGCGCCGCTGCGGGATGCACATGGCAACGTCATCGGCGCGATCGAGACGCTGCAGGACGTCACCCAGCGGCGCCGCGCCGAGGAGGAACTGCGCCGCCATCGCGCCGAGCTCGAGGAGCTGGTCAGCGAGCGCACCGCCGAGCTGCTGCTCACGCACCATGAGTTGGAGGCCTTCCTGGAGAACGCGTCGGTGGGCATCGTCACCACGCTCAACCAGCGCATCGTGCGCGGCAACCGCAAGTTCAACGAGATGTTCGAGCTCGACGGTGCGTCGCCCAGCGGCATCCCGACGCGTTCCTTCTTCGCCAGCGACGAGGACTTCCAGTCGCTGGCGTCGATCGCCTATCCGGTGCTCACCCGCGGCGAGTCGCTGCAGCACGAGATGCCCATGGTCTCCGCGCGCGGCCGGCCGCTGTGGATCCAGATGATCGCCTACGTGGCCAATCCGCATGACCGCCTGGCCCAGACCTGGTGGCTGCTGCAGGACCGCAGCGAGGTGCGGCGCGTGCAGCGCGAGCTCGAGGAGAACTACCAGCGCATCAAGTCGACCAACACCCGCCTTGAAGAGGCGCAGAACCAGCTGCTGCAGTCCGAGAAGATGGCGTCCATCGGCCAGCTCGCGGCCGGCGTGGCGCATGAGATCAACAACCCCATCGGCTTCGTCAGCTCCAACATGAGCACGCTGCGCGGCTACGTGGAGCCGCTGTTCGAGCTGCTCGACACCATGCAGGCGCAGGCGCCCGGCACGCTGCCCGAGGCCGTCGACCGCGCGCTGCGCGAGCTGGACCGGCGCATCGACCTGGCCTTCGTCAAGGAGGACCTGCCGCAGCTGCTCGACGAGAGCGACGACGGCCTGGTGCGGGTCAAGAAGATCGTGCACGACCTCAAGGACTTCTCGCGCGTGGACCATGCCGAGTGGCAGGACGCCGACCTCAACGCGGGCCTCGAGTCGACGCTCAACGTCGTGATGAACGAGGTCAAGTACAAGGCCGACGTGAAGAAGGACTACGGCCAGCTGCCGCCGGTGCGCTGCATCGCGGCGCAACTGAACCAGGTCTTCATGAACCTGATCGTCAACGCGGCCCATGCCATCCCGCAGCGCGGCGAGATCCGCCTGCGCACGCGGGCCGAGGGCGATTGGGTCCGCGTCGAGGTGCAGGACACCGGCACCGGCATGAGCGAGGAGGTGCGGCGCCGCATCTTCGAGCCCTTCTTCACGACCAAGCCGGTGGGCAAGGGCACCGGGCTGGGGCTGTCGCTGTCCTACTCCATCGTGCAGAAGCATGCGGGGCGGATCGAGGTGCGCAGCGTGCCCGGCGAAGGCACGACCTTCGAGGTCTGGATTCCCGTCAAGCCACCGGAAGACGTGGCCGCGCCGGCCTGACCGGCGCGGTCCCTGGACATCGCGCGGGCTTGGGCCTCTAATCGTCGCTGTCCGAGAGGGGCGTCGATCCCCCGGGACCTTCGAGACGCAGGGGGGCTGCGATGTCCGATGCAAACAGGATGACCGCGACGGCGGCGCCTTGGCGCCTGGCCGTCGTGGGCCGCATGGTTGGCCGCGTGGTTGGCCGCATGAGGCGGCTCGCCGCGTGCGCCGTGTGCGTCGCGCTTGCCGCGGCGCTGACCGGCTGTGACCGCGCCGCGGCACCGCCGGCTGACGCGCCGGCCGAGGCGCCGGGCGCGCGCCAGGCCGTGGTGCTCGCGGTGACGCCGTATGCCGGCGCGGCGCCCGCCTTCGTGGCCCATGCGCGGGGCTACTTCGAACGCCAGGGGCTGGCCGTGACCGTGCAGCCGCACGGCTCGGGCAAGGAGGCGCTGGACGCGGTCCTCGACGGCCGGGCCGACGTGGCCACCGTCGCCGAGTTGCCGGTCGCTCTGGCGGTGGTCAAGGGCCATCCGGTCACCATCCTGGCCACCCTGTCCACCCAGAGCGACCATGCCATCGTCGCCCGCACCGATCGGGGCATCTGGTCCGCCGATGCGCTGCGCGGCAAGCGCATCGGCGTCAGCGCCGGCACCAGCGGCGATTTCGTCCTGGACGTGCTGCTGGTGCGCGAGCGCCTGTCGCGGGCCGATGTCCAGGTGGTCGACCGCAAGCCGCGCGAGCTGGCCGACGCGCTCGCCAGCGGCGAGGTCGATGCGATCGCGACCTGGGAGCCCTACGTCGCCGACGCGCGCCGGCGCCTGGGGGACCGCGCGTCGGTCTTTCCGAGCGAGGGCGTCTACGACTCCAGCTTCAACCTGGCCTCGCTGCGCGGTTTCGTGCTCCAGCGCGGCGAGACGGCGCGCCGTCTGCTCGCCGCGCTGCTGCAGGCCGAGGAACTGCTCAAGCGCGACCGCGCCGCCTGCGAGCCCATCGTCGCGCAGGCGCTGGGCAAGCCGCCGGAGGAGATCCGCGAGCTGCTCGCGCGCAGCCGCTTCTCGATGTCGCTGGAGCAGCACCTGCTGGTGGTGCTGGAGGACGAGGGGCGCTGGGCGATGAAGCACCGCATGGTGGACGCCGGGCGGGCGCCCAACTTCCTCGATGCCGTCTACCTGGACGGCCTGGCCGCGGTCAAGCCGCGCGCGGTCACGATCATCCACTAGGCCATGAAGATCTCGACCCGCCTCGCGATCGTCGGCTCGACCTGCGTGCTGGTCGCGCTGGCCATCGCGGTGTCGCTGGGGCTGTCCGGCCAGCAGGTCGCCGAGGGCGTGCGCAAGAACCGCGCCGCCGCCGACCTGGTCGAGTCGGTGGCCGGCCTGCGCCACCTGACGCTGGAATACGCGCGCCAGCCCGAGGCACGCGTCGAGGTCCAGTGGCACAGCGCCTACCGCACGCTGGGCGCCGCGCTGGAGCGCGCCCAGGGCTTCGACGCGCGCGACGAGCAGGAAGGCATCGCGCAGATCCGCGCCGCCTACGACAAGTCGCCGGCCGTCTTCGCGGAACTGGTGCGGGCCCAGCGGGCGCGGCAGGCCGGCGACGGCGACCGGCAGGTGCTGGACGAGTTGGCCGGGCGACTGGCCGCCGCCATGGCGCGCAAGACGCTACTCATGATGAGCGAAGCCTTCCGGCTGCAGGACCTCAGCCGCGAGGAGGTCGCCGCGGCGCAGCGGCGCGCGTTCGCCATCGTGCTGGCGCTGTCGGCGACGCTGGCCGTGGTGGTGGCGGGCAGCATGGTGCTGGTCTTCCGCGACATCGCCCGGCCGCTGGCCCGGCTGCGCGAGGGCATGCTGCGCGTCGGCGCGGGCGACCTGGAGCACGCCGTGGGCGGCACGGGATCGGACGAGATTGCTGAGCTGGCGCGCGAGTTCGACGGTATGAGCGCGCTGCTGCGGACCACCACCGTCTCGCGCGACCGGCTCGCGGAGAGCGAGGCCCGCACGCGGCTCATCCTCGACGCGGCGCTGGACGCGGTCGTCGGCATCGATGGCGACGGACGCATCACGCACTGGAATCCGCAGGCGGAAGCGGTGTTCGGCTGGCCCGCGGCCGAGGCGACCGGCCAGTCGCTGGCCGACCTGATCGTGCCCGAGCGCTTCCGGGAGGCGCACCTCGCGGGCCTGCGGCGCTACCTCGACACCGGCGTGGCGACGGTGCTGGACCGGCGCGTGGAGCTGCGCGCGGTGCGCCGCGATGGCGGGGAGTTCCCGATCGAGCTGGCGATCACCGCGATCCGCGCCAACGGCGTGGTGAGCTTCAACGCCTTCCTGCGCGACATCACCAGCCGCAAGCTTGGCGAGATGCGGCTCAAGGAACAGCTGGCGCGGCTGAACCTGCTCCACCAGATCACGCGGGCGGTCGGCGAGCGCCAGGACCTGCGCAGCATCTTCCAGGCGGTGATCCGCGGCCTGGAGGACGACGCGCCGGTCGACTTCAGCTGCATCTGCCTGCGCGACGCCGCCAGCGACACGCTGCGAGTGACCGGCGTCGGCGTGAAGAGCGCGCCGCTGGCGCTGTCGCTCGCGCTGTCCGAGCAGGCCGACCTGTCGATCGACGGCAACGGCCTGTCGCAGTGCCTGGCCGGCCGGCTGGTCTACGAGCCCGATGCGACGCAGGTGCCGTTTCCCTTCGCGCAGCGGCTGGCGGGGGGCGGGCTGCGCTCGCTGGTGATCGCGCCGCTGCAGTCGGAGAACCGCGTGTTCGGTGTCCTCGTGGCGGCGCGGCGGGACCCGCAGGCCTTCAGCAGCAGCGATTGCGAATTCCTGCAGCAGCTCAGCGAGCACGTCAGCCTGGCCAGCCACCAGGCGCAGCTCCATGGCGCGCTGCAGCAGGCCTACGAGGACCTGCGCCAGACGCAGCAGGCGATCCTGCAGCAGGAGCGGCTGCAGGTGCCGGGGCAGGGCGCCTGCGTGTCGCTGCGCTTCGCGGCGCTGGCGCCGGAGGAGGGCCTCGCCGCGCCGCAGTCCGATCCGGACGAGAAGCCGCCGCCGCTGCGGATCCTGCTGGTCGACGACGACCCGCTGCTGCTGCGCTCGCTGCAGGAGACGCTGGAGGCGGAGGGTCACGCGGTGACGGCGGCCCATGCGGGGCGGGAGGGCATCGAGGCGTTCGAGGCGGCGTTCCACGCGGAGCGGGCGATGGCGCAGGGCGATGCGGTCGATGCCGACGAGGCGGAGGAAGGCGGTCCATCGGGCCGCGGCTTCCAGGTCGTCGTGACCGACCTGGGCATGCCGCATGTCGACGGTCGCCAGGTCGCGGCGGCGGTGAAGGCCTTGTCGCCGGACACGCCGGTGATCCTGCTCACTGGCTGGGGTCAGCGGCTGGTGGACGACGGCGAGAAGCCGCGGCATGTCGACCAGGTGCTCGGCAAGCCGCCGAAGCTGCGCGAGGTCCGGGCCGCGCTGGCGAGGCTGGTCGAGCGCCCCATCAGTGTTTCAACTGGTAATACCGAAACTTCCTATTGAAGTATTGGTTAGACCAATTCAGACTTGCCGACTGACGCGAGCCAAGGTCGTTCCACTTCGTTCCGCGTCGAGCGGGCGCGCCGGTCCGGGCGCTCATCCGTGCAGAAATCCAAGAGGGGACAACATGGCAACTGGAAAGGGACTGCTGCTGGCAGCGGTCATCGTCGGCGCGCCCGCCTGGGCGCAGAACTGTCAACCGAGCGCGGTCACGCCGTATCTCAACGTCAACGGCACGACGTCCTGGGTGGCGAAGGCCTCCGCCTCGCTGAACGCGGGGGCGAAGGTCGTGCTCGGACCGCAACCTGTGTCCGGCAACTGGTCGTGGAGCGGCTGCGGCGCCTCGGGCACGGCCCGCGAGCAGACGCTCAAGCTCACCGCGACCTGCACCGCCACGGCGACCTACACCAACAGCTGCGGGGCCAAGACCACGCAGGCCTTCAACTTCACGGTGTGGCCAGCCATGGCCGCCAATGCCGGCAAGTTCATCATGGTCGACCAGTTCGGCTATCTGCCCGGCATGAAGAAGGTGGCCGTGCTGCGCCTGCCCAAGGTCGGCTTCGACAGCAACCAGAGCTACTGGCCCCAGCAGCTGCAGGTGGTCGACGCGGCGACCGGCGCCGTCGTGTACACCGCGTGGCCCCAGGACTGGAACGGGCTCAAGACCGACGAGTCCTCGGGCGACCAGGTGTGGCACTTCGACTTCAGCCAGGTCACCGCGCCCGGCACCTACGAGATCGTCGATCCCACCGCCAACCAGCGCTCGGCGCGCTTCGAGATCGGCGACAACGTCTACCGCAACGTGCTGATCCAGGCGGTGCGGATGTTCTATTACCAACGCGCCGGTCAGGAGAAGACCGTGGCCAACGCCGGCGTGGGCTGGGCCGACGGGGCCAGCCATCTCAAGGGCGGACAGGACCCGCAGGCGCGGCGCTTCCTCGATCCCAACAACGCCGGCACGGCGCGCGACCTGCGCGGCGGCTGGTTCGATGCGGGCGATCCCAACAAGTACACCAGCTGGGCGGCCGCGTACATCCAGGACCTGCTGGACGCCTACATCCAGAATCCAACGGTCTGGACCGACGACTTCAATCTGCCCGAGTCCTACAACGGCATTCCCGACCTGCTCGACGAGGTGAAGTGGGGCACGGACTGGCTGGCGCGCATGCAGAACAGCGATGGCTCGGTGCTGTCGATCGTGGGTCTGGCCGATGGCAGCCCGCCGTCGGCGTCCACCGGTCCCAGCTACTACGGCGACGCCAGCACGACCGCCACGCTCGCGGCGGCCGCGGCCTACGCGGAGGCGGCCAAGGTCTTCGGCGGCCTCAACAACACGGCGATGAAGACGTACGCCGCGGACCTGCTCGCGCGCGCCAAGCGGGCCTGGGCCTGGGCGCAGGCCAATCCCAACGTCCTCTTCTACAACAACGATGCCACCCGCGGCACCGGCGGCCTGGGCGCGGGCCAGCAGGAGACCGACGACGCGGGCCGCGCGGAGCTGCGCCTGTTCGCGGCGATCAAGCTGTTCGCCGCCACCGGCGACGCCACCTACCGCAGCTACGTCGACACGCATTACACCGAGGCGCCGATGTTCTCGCAGTGGTACGTGTCGGCCTTCAATGCCGGCAACGCGCGCAACCTGCTGTACTACGCCTCGTTGCCCGGCGCGACGGCGGACGTCGCCACGGCGATCCGCACCCGCTTCCTCGACCTGTGGGGCCGCAGCGACTACGGCGGCTGGGGCGCCATCGACGCGCAGACCGATCCCTACCGCGCGTACATCTCGTCCTACACCTGGGGCAGCAACGGGGTGAAGGCCAACGCCGGCACGCTGTTCACGGAGGAGGGCTACTACGGCATCAGCCGCCACACGCCCGAGCAGGTGGCCACCGCCGCGGCCGACTACCTGCATTACCTGCATGGCGTGAACCCGCTGGGCAAGGCCTACCTGACCAACATGACCAGCTTTGGCGCCGAGAACTCGGTGAACCAGATCTTCCACATGTGGTTCGCCGACGGCAGCGCGAAGTGGGATGACGCCAGGACCTCGACCTACGGGCCGGCGCCCGGCTACCTCGTGGGCGGGCCCAACTACAACCAGTGGGACTGGGACTCGCGCTGCCCCGGCATTTCTTCGGCCTGCGGTTCGAGCCGGCCGACGCCGCCCTACGGCCAGCCGCCGCAGAAGTCCTACCTGGACTTCAATACCGGCTGGCCGTTGAACTCCTGGCCCATCAGCGAGCCGTCCAACGGCTACCAGACCGCCTACATCCGGCTGCTGGCCCGCTTCGTGAAGTAAGGCGCCCGAGCGCCTCTCGCGGCCACGTGCCCTCGGGTCGTGGCCGCTGCCTCGTCGTGGGCGAGCGCTCGAGCGCCTCGGGCGCTCAGGGCTTCTGTTTCCAGAGCTGGTTGCCGGCGCCCCGGTAGCGGCTGGTCTTGAGCGCGCTGCCCGCCGTGCCGGCGCCATCCACCGCCTGGTCGGGCGCGGTGCGCAGCGTGAAGCGGCCGCTCGCGGCATCGAAGCTGAAGCGCTGGTTGGCGCTGCCGGTGCACTGCGCCACCACGAGGGCGGCGCCGTCGGCATAGCCGCCGCCGTTGTCCAGGCAGATGTGCGGATCGAGCATGCTGCGCACCAGGCCCGTGGTGGCGTCGTAGTTCCAGGTCTGGCTGACGCTGCCGCTGCAGCTGGCCTGCAGCACGGCGTTGCCGTCCGCGGCCCGCGACTGGTTCAGGTCCATGCACAGGCCCGACTGGACGTTCACCAGGCGCGTGGCCACGGCCTTGGCGCCGGTGTTCGAGACCACCGGCGCGTAGACCACGCCCAGCTTGTCCACCTCATCGCCGTCGCGGCCATGGAAGCCGACGATGGCCCAGCCCGACGGCGCGGTGAAGGTGGTGCAGCTGCCGCTCGTGCTGCCGCCGGCCAGCGTGCGGTGCGCGCTGGTGGTGAAGGCGGCCGAGAAGATGCGGGTCTGGCCCTTGTACTGGTCGGCGCACAGGCTGGCCGAGGTCAGCACCTCGCCATCGGCCAGCGTGAGCGCCTGCTCGTTGCCGCCGGTGCCGCCGTGTCCGAGCGGGAAGCCGTTGGACAGCACCACCTCGATCCGGTCCACGCGGCTGCCGCTGCGGATCTTGAGCTGGCGCACCGCCGGGCTGACGGGCAGCAGGTTCACGTCGTTGAAGCTGGTGCCGTGCGGGCCGCCGACGGTGTCGCTCAGGCGGCGGTTGTCGGCGGCGCTCCACTTCCATTGCGTGGAGACCGGACGATGGTCCGACAGCTCGGTGCCGTTCGAGTCCACGGCGTCGGTGCGCACCGCATAGCCGGACGGCGTGAGCGTGATCACGCCATTGCCGCGGAACAGCACCTTGTCCACGACCTCGCAGCTGGCGCTGGTGAAGGCCGGCTCGCACAGGAGCGCGTCGCCCACCGGCGGCACGCTGCCACCACGCACGCCCTGGATCCAGGCGTCGGTGAAGCCATGGCGCAGGAACTGGCCCATGTTGTCGCCACTGCGCGTGTAGCGGGTGTTGGTGTCGCCGAACACGATCACCGCGTTGCCGGCCGATTCCGACTCGATGTAGGCGAGCATCTGCTCGACGTTCTTGCGGCGCGCGGTCAGGTCCGCGGTCTCCACCTGGGCCTGCGCGTGCAGGTTGTAGATGTCGACGTAGACGCCTTCGGCCAGGCGCGTGCGCGCCATCGTGAAGCCCTTGGGCGTGAGGCAGTCCACGCCGTTGCAGTCGCTCCAGCGCACGCGCGCCAGGTCGTCGAACGGGAAGCGGCTCATCGTGTTGAGACCGCTGCCGACGCCGGCGCCGCCGCTGGTCGGGGTGCGGAAGGCGTGGTCGTCGCAGGCGTCGTACAGGTCGGCGTGGTAGTTGAAGTCCTCCTCCACGTTGACGATGTCGAAGGCCTTGACGTAGCAGCTGATCTTCCTGGTCGCGGTGGCGCGGTCGCCCGCCGCGCTGGAGGCGCCCTGGGGCAGGCCCGCGACGTTGTAGGCGAGGGTGCTGAAGCTGCCGCTGGCGGCGAAGGCGCCGCCGCAGGCGAGCAGCGAGGCGAGGGCGAGGGGAAGCAGACGAAGGTGCATGGGAAGTCCTTGGTGGATGCTCGGAAAGCCGGCGCATCTTCTTCACGCCAGGTGACGCCCCAGTGGCGGAATCCTCTCCAGGACATCACCGATGCCCGCCGCGTCGCCATGTGGGCAGAGTGGCGGGTCCCCGACTCATCGATCGAGCCGCGAGGCCTTGGCGATGCCCGCCAGGGCGCATTGCTCGTCCAATTGGCCGCCGGGGGCGCCCCCCACGCCCACGGCGCCGATGACCTCGTCGCCCACCTTCACGGGCACGCCGCCGCCCAGCAGCAGGAAGCCGGGGATGTGCGCGAGGTTCGCTGCCGCGGGGACCCGTTGCGCGCGCTCCATCATCGTCAGCGTGTTTTCCCGGGCCGACGCCGCGGTGTAGGCCTTCAGGCGGCTGGAATCGATCGTGTGAGGGCCGCTGCCGTCGGCGCGCTGGACGGCGCGCACGGTGCCCGCGCGGTCCACCACCGTGGCGCTCACGGCATAGCCGTTGGCGCTGCAGGTGGCCACGGCCTGCGCCGCGATCTGCGTCGCGAGCTCCAGCGACATGTCCTTGCGATCGCGCAGGCCTTCGGCATGGGCGGCGCCGACGGCGATCAGCGACAGGGTGACGGCGACTTTGGCGAGGGAATGCTGCATATGTTTTCCGGTAACGACCTTCTGCGGTGGGGGCCGGCACCACCCGTTGTGGCGCCGTGAGCGGACTGTAGAAAGGCCGCCTCTTCCCGCCCATTCGGTCGGCCACGCGCGCGCCTCCGTACAACTACGCAGTGCGCGACGGCGGCCGCCGCCGGCCCCAGAATGCCGGCCATGATCGGAACTGGACGCGGTGGTCCCGCAAGGCTTGGTGTGGCGGCCCTGCTCGTGTGGGTGGTGGTGGCGTGCGCGGGCGCGGCCTTCCTCGCCCATGCGCGCCTGCAGGAGCTGCGGGCCGATTTCGAGACCGACGGGCGGATCGCACACCGCCGGATCAGCCAGCGGGTGGTCCAGTACGACGCGGTGATGGCCACGCTGACCCTGCTGCAGCCCACGGCCGTCGAAGGCGGGGCGCCGGTCACGCGCCTCGCGTCGGTGTATCCGCAGATCCTGACCGTCCTGCAGCGGACCGCCGCCGGTGCCTGGCCCACCCTGCTGGCGGCCCCGCTGGCGGCCGCGGAGGCGGCTTCGCGCGCGTCGGGCCGGCCCGAGATGGCCTTGGCCGATCTGCGCGCGGGCCGTTATTACCTGGTGATGGCGGGGTCCCCGGCGAGCTACGCGCTGCAGATCGACCTGAAGGCCACGGTGCCCTATGACGAGTGGCCCATGGATGTCGCCTCCAGCCCGGTCCGCGTCACGCTGGAACTGGGGGACGCGGCCTTCGTGGTGCAGCCGGGCCGCCCTCGGCAGGCCAGCGTGGGATGGACCTACGACTTCCACAAGCGCCTCATGGTGCGGAGCCAGCCCCTGGACGTCGTGGCCCACCGCACGGTTGAACTGCGCGAGCTGCCCTGGCTGGCCATCCTGGCCTGGTGCGCGCTGACGGCGGGCGCGGGGGCCGGCGGCCTGGCCGCATGGCGCCAACGCGCATCGCGTCGGCGGATGGAGGAGCTGCTGCGCCTGGGCCAGGTCGCCCGCCTCAATGCGCTGGGCGAGCTGGCGGCGGGGATGGCGCATGAGCTGAACCAGCCGCTGACGGCGCTGCTGTCCAGCACGCAGGCGGCGAAACGGCTGCTGGTCGAAGATCCGCCCGAACTCGACGCCGCCCGGACCGCCATGGTCCGCGCCGTGGAGCAGGCCCATCGCGCCTCGGCGGTGGTGGGGCGGCTGCGCCGGCTGGTGGAACGCCCGGACCTGGCGGCCGACGTGCAGCCCTTGTCGCTGGCCGCCGCCACGCAGGACGTGCTGCGCCTGCTCGAGCCCGACCTGGCGGAGCGCCGGATCGCGACCACGGTCTCCACCGACCCCGGGCTGCCTTCGGTGCTCGCGGAGCCGATCTCGCTGCAGCAGATCATCCACAACCTGCTGATGAACGCGCTGCAGGCGCTGGAGCAGGTGCCGCCTGGCGAGCGTCGTCTGAGCATCGCCATGACGGCGGCGGAGCACGGACAGGCCACGCTGTCGGTGCGCGATCAAGGTCCCGGCATCGCGCCGGAGGCGCGTCGGCGCCTGTTCGAGCCGTTCTACTCCACGCGTCCGGGCGGCCTCGGGCTGGGCCTGACGCTGTGCGAAAGCCTGGCGCAGGCCATGGGCGCGCGCCTGACCCTGGCGCCCCAGGCGCCGTCGGCACCGCGCGGGGCCGAGTTCATCCTGACCCTGTCCAGCGTCGCGGCTAGCCATGACCGATAACGCCTCGTCCCTCTCGCCGCTGATCCATCTGGTGGACGACGATGCCGCGGTGCGCGACGGCCTGAGCCAGCTCATCGGCACGGTGGGACTGCGCGTGCGGGCCTGGGCGGATCCGCAGGTGTTCCTGGCGGAGTTCGATCGCGCGGGCATCGGCGCCATCGTCCTGGACCTGCGCATGCCGGTGATCGGCGGGATGACGGTGCTGGAGCGCTTGCTGGCGGGCGGCGTGGACCATCCGGTCATCCTGCTGACCGGCCACGGCACCGTGGAGATGTGCCGGCGTGCCTTCAAGGCCGGTGCCGCCGAGTTCCTGGAGAAACCCGTCGACGACGAGGTGCTGATCGAGGCTTTGCAGAGTGCCGTCCGGCAGCACGTGCGCTCGCGCGAGCGGCACCGGGCCGATCGGCAGGCGCGCGAGTGCTACGCCCAGTTGTCGCCGCGCGAGCGCGAGGTGCTCGGTTTCATCGTCGAAGGCCTGACCAACAAGGAGATCGGGCGCGCGTTGACCCTGTCGCCGCGCACGGTGGAGACCCACCGGGCCAACCTGTTCGCCAAGCTCGGGATGGACTCGCTGGCGCAACTGATACGGCGGTTCGCGTCCATCGCGCAAGCCTGATCCGCGCCGGATCCTGACGACGTCCTGTCCAAGGCATCACCAATGAATCACGCAGGATCGGCCGTCGCTGAATGGCCGACAACGATGCCAAGTTCAGGCGCAGGATTGAAGGTTTTCGCGCTTCTTCGTCCATGCGACCCCCGGATTCCTGCAGCCGTTCCGTCAGCCCGGACCCGTCCAAGGCCCCCGCGATGCGCAGGCGCATCGCGGGGTGGGCCCTTGCCGCCCTGGCCGCGGGGCTCGTGCTGGCCGGCGCGGGCGCGCGGGCCGAGCGCATCGTGCTCGAGTCCTACCAGGAAGACCAGGGCCTGACCAACCTCACCTCGCAGTGCCTGGTGCAGGACCCGCGGGCGAGGCTGTGGATCTGCACCGCCAACGGGCTGTTCAGGTTCGACGGTTTCCGCATCCATGCGGAACCGCTGCCGAAGGAGGCGGGAGGGTATTCATACGGGGCTCGCGTGGACGTCAGCGGCCGCCTCTGGCTCCTGACGGAAGGGGGCGTGTTCGTGCGCGACGACGGGCGCAAGGACGGGCAGGACGGCCCCGCCTGGACGGAGCTGCTCAAGCCCGACGGCAAGCACCTGCACGTCACCTCCGGCCAGCAGCTGGAACTGGACCGGCAGGGCAGGGTCTACGCCATCGATGAAGACCGGCTCCTCTGGACCGCCACCGCCGCGGGTGCGCTGGGCAGCTCGCTGATGGTTCAGCGGATGGCCATTCCCCAGCTGCAGTCCCGCCCCGAGCAACTGCTCCCGATGCGGCAACGCGGCGAGGCGCTCTGGTTCGGCTGCGGCTCGCAGCTGTGCGAGTGGCGCGATGGCCGCGTGCAGCAGTGGGGGCCGGCGCAGGGTCTGCCGCAAGACGTGTGGGGCCAGCTCCTCGTGTCGCGCGATGGCAGTCTCTGGACGCGCAGCAGCCGGCGCCTGGCCCGGCTGGCGCCCGGCTCGACGCGCTTCGCCGTCGTGGCGGCGCCACCGCGGCAGTGGGTGTATGGCGACAACGGCCTGGCCGAGGACGAGCACGGCCTCATCCTCGTCCTGACGACCCGCGGCCTTGCCGCCTGGAACGGCGAACGCTGGCGCGAGTGGACCCAGGACGACGGCCTGCCGGAGACACCGCTGCGCGGGCTGATGTTCGACGCGGAAGGGTCGTTGTGGCTGGGCACCAATGCGCGCGGCGTCCATCGCTGGATCGGCTACGGCCGGGCGGAGCATTGGACCGGCGCCTCGGGCCTGCCCGCGCCGGCCGTGCTCGACGTGGCGCGCGACGGAAAGGGCCGGCTCTGGGCGGCGACCGCGAACGGCGTGGCCTGGTTCGACGCCGCGGCCCGCAGGTTCCGCAAGGTGAAGCTGCCGACGACCCGGCCGTCCGGCCTGGTCCATCGCCTGGCGGTGGACCAGGCGGGGGACCTGTGGTGGGTGGACGCCGGCCAGGTGATCCGCGTGAAGGCCGGAGAGGACCAGGGGCGCGTCGTTGCCAGCGATACCGGACTGCAGACGATCTCGCAGGGGGCCGGTCGGGTCTACGCGTCCGGCAGCGACGGCCTCGAGCTGATCGAGCTGTCCGAGGGGCGCCTGCGCCGCCACAAGATCGGCGCCGGGCGCTTCGATCCGCGTTATGACATCCGCGTCCTGTCGGACGGCGCGCGGGAGGACTTCGTCGTCAGCGGACGGGATCTCTGGCGGTACCAGCCGGAGGGCTGGACCCCCGTGGCGGACGCGCAGGGCGATTGGATCGACGCGCTGCAGGCGATGGTGCTGGACCACACGGTGTGGGCGGGAGGCACGTCGGGACTGGGCATCCACGCGCTGTCGGGGGCCACGGCGCGCCAGTTGCAGTTCCTGCCCAAGTCCGCCTTCGGGGGCGCGGCCGCGGCCAGCCTCCATGCCGACCTCGACGGGCGGCTGTGGATGGGCACCGACCAGGGGGTCTTCATCCGCTCAACCGGGGGCGACTGGTCGCGGCTGGATCGCCGCACCGGCCTGGTCTGGAACGATGTGACGCCGGCTTTCCTGGCCGACGCCGACGGCAGCATCTGGATCGGCACCGGCGCCGGGTTGACGCACCTGCTGCCGGGGAACACGCAAGCGCCATTGCCCGCGCTGCGGCTGGAGGACATGGTGTTCGGCAGCACGAGCACCCGGGTGCCGCCGTTGGAGCCGGTGCCGTGGCGGGACCGCACGCTGCGCATCGCGGTGGGGACGGCTGGTTTCTCCCGGGCGCGTTCGCTGCGGATCGAATACCGCCTTGGCGCGGAGTCGCCCTGGCGGACCTCGCAGAGCGCCGTGATCGACCTGGGCGCGCTCGAGTCCGGCGAGCACACGCTGGAGGTGCGCGCCGGCGGGCTGACGAGCGTGGAAGCACCGGGGCCGGTGATGCGCCTTGCGTTCGACGTGCTTCCTCCCTGGTGGAACTCGCGCGAGGCACGCGCCGCGGCCGCCGTGTCCTTGATGCTGCTGTGGTGGCTGTCCATCCGATGGTCGCGCCGGCGCGATCGCGAGCGGCAACGGCAACTGGAAGCCGCCGTCGCGGAACGCACCGCGGCCCTGGCGGACTCGGAGGCGGCGCTGCTCCGTCTGGGCGAGTACAACGCGCATGCCCTGGAGGAGGAGCGATTGCGCGTCTCCCGCGAGCTGCATGACGAGCTGGGCCAGCAACTGGCCGCGCTGAAGATGGAAGTGTCCGTGGCGAAGATGCGGCAGAACGCCGGCGGTTCGGCGCATTCCCTGGATCCGGACCTGTTGCTGGGTCGTGTCGACCGGCTGGTGAGCACGGTGCGCGGTCTGGTGTCGCAGTTGCGGCCTTCGGCGCTGGATGGCGGCCTCGAAGCGGCGCTGCAATGGCTGGCGGCTGAGTTCACGTCCAACACCGCGTTGCCTTGCAGCCTGCAGGTGGACCCGGACACGCGCGAGATCCCGTTGCCGATGGCCACGATGGTGTTCCGCATCGCCCAGGAGTCGCTCACCAACGTGCGACGCCATGCCCAAGCCAGCCGCGCCTCCCTGCGCTTGGCGCGCGAAGGCGCCGGCTGGCTGTTGAGCATCGGCGACGACGGCATCGGCTTCGATCCGCTCGCCCGCCGGGACGGCTTCGGAGTGCTGGGCATGCAGGAGCGCGCCCGGCTGCTCGGTGGCAGCCTTCAGGTGCAGAGCGAGCCGGGGGCGGGGACGCGGGTGGTGCTGGGCTTTGCGGCGGGGACGGTGGTGGGTTGAGGTCGAACGAATTGTGAGCGGAGGGAGGTATGCCATGGCGAAGGATGAGGCGAGTCAGCATGGCCTCAACGCCCTCCGATTCAAGTACGCCGAGCGGCCGACATTTGATCGTCTTGTCGATCACTCGAAAGCGGTGGGACGGGCCCGATCCGGACAAAGCATGCGGCCAACCGCGACCGCGCCCGTGAGATCGTCAGTCATTTGTTTGCGGGTAGCACCCACATCGTCCGACGCAGCGTCAGCGAGGCGATAGATGCAGGCGGGCTGAGCATGTTGGACCCTAATGTGCGAAGCGCAGCGTTCGCCGATTTCCATCGAGCCTGCGACAAGAGCAGGTAGACGCCGCATGTCATGAACAGCCCTGCACCCACTGCTCCCTGTTGCCATACTCCGGCGTAGAACATCGGCAGCCGGCGTGCAACGACTTCCAGAACATGCGATCGCATCTTGGGTCGACGACGGGTCGCGCAGCCATGGCCAGGGCCCGCATGATCGCTACCAGCGCCGGGCAACGGGTCCTTCGTCAAAGCCACGAAGCTGATGGCAAAGAATGCGTCGGTGGGCCGGCCGGCAGGGCGGTAGTGAACAAGGAGACGCTGAGCGGGCACGCTGTGGCTTCGAAGGCTCACGCAAAGCCGACCGCCTAGAAAGCGCCTAGCTCGAAGTAGGCCAGCTAGCCCAGCCTCACGTCGAAAACGCGGCTAAGCTTCACGGGAGATCGCGAAGAATGATATCCAACTGATGTGCTGCGACGCCCACCTCAGGAACGAAGGCACTGTCTGGCCGATATGCCTTTATGCAAACACCGGGATGGATTAGGTTTCGCCACTCTCGCAAGTTCTCGGGGATGTCCAGCGTTCCAAGATTCAACAGGCCGCGAGCGCCTCGCATTAGGTTGTTGAGGTTCCACGACGTCGGATCAGTGGAAACCTCAAAATTCTTTGGATTCAGGCGAGCGGCCGCTGCTACGGCCAGATCAGCGGCTGTCTGCCGCTTGAGGAAGTCCATAAGCACTGCCTCAAGGGCGGTGCCGAATCCTGCCAGGGCAATACGACAACTTCCGTTCCGGTAGGCGCCCACTGCGCCCTTCTGTGCAGCGTAGGCAATTTCCCGGAGCTGCGTGTCGGTGACGTTCTGGAAGCGGGTCAACTCCAGTGGAAATAGCACAGCACGACGCGCTACAGGCGCTGCGACCTGTGAGAACTGGGGGCTGCTGGTAGCCATGTGCGCGTAGAGCCGATTGCGGAAATGCAAATTACCCGCCCTTCGCTCCATCACTCCAAGGACGACAAGAAATCGTTGATCCTCGTTGCCGGCCGCAAGAGGTACTGGCTGACCGGTAGCAGCAGATGACACGATGCCGCTCAGCGCCGCGTCGCCCAACACGCGACGGAAGAGGTTGCTGATGTGGTCGCTCGTCGAAAGGCGGTCGGCTTCAGCGGCAATGGCTGCTTGCGGATCGTCGGTCCCAAGAATCGCTTGTATCAGCCGCTGGACCAAATACGGTTGGCCGCCGACTGCCTCATGGATCATCGTCGCGACCTCAGGCGGGTTTGCAAGGCCGCCCCTTTCGGCCAGACGCTGAATGTCGTTGACCACCAAATCAGCGGTGTCGATCCGTTCGCAGATGTTGAACGGCGAGTTGGCTTCCGCGACTAGGCGCTCAGGACGGAACGTGCCGGCGAACACGAAGCGCAGTCGCTTCGCGATATGACCATCATCCGCAGCCGCGCGTTCACTTGAAATGGCGCGCAATTGGCCGAAGAAGGAGTTGCGCCACTGATCGTTGTCGATGGTGGACGCCTCATCGATCAGGACCACCACTGGGCCCGCCCCGGCTGGCAACGCGCAGGTAAGGGCCGCCGACAAGTCATCGGTCTCGTCAATCACGACGTCATGTCTCAACGCCGAGGCCACTTTTCGAGCAAACCACGTCGTCAGCTGCGCATAGGCGGTGAATGGCGGCTGGGCCTGAAGGTCCACCATGGCAGTTGGCGTCGCATTCTCATTGAGCGTCCGCCGCAGGCGCAACAGCGCAGAAGTCTTGCCGTGTTGACGTGGGCCGAGCAGCAGCACCCACCGGCCGGCCTGGATTTGTCGGACAAGGTCTAGCTCGAACGGACGTTCTGCATAGTCGCCGTCATCAAGTGGAACTGGTCCCTGCAGATGCATGCGGCTTCCTTCTATTAGTCGTTGTAGTGGCTTAAGGCTTGGCTGAACCAGGAGGCCCGCATTTGCAATTGCCCATCACGCTCCTCTACGACGCCGTAGAGCCTGAGCATGCGTAGAGCGCCCGCCAACGTGTTTTCACCCCATGCGGTTTCGTCGCCAGGTAGACGCTCAATGATTTCGGCTGAGGTGGTGGCACCAGCGGCTACGGCGCGACTAACTGCCTTCTCGAATGGCGTGGCTTGGCCCCAGTAGGTCGTGAGGTAGTGTTCTGCAAACTCAAACGTCTCTGTCGTGTCGACAACGTCCTCTGCGGACAAAGTCAGATTTCGCCGGTCTGCGCGATCGTCTAGTGAACGAATCAGTCGATCGCCAAGGTATTGAACGATTTGCGGGTGCCCACTAGTCCGAGACCAAGCTTCGTTCTCGAAGGCTGATCCGTCCACGATCTGGATGTTCATGGCTCGTAGGGGGTCGATCAACAAGGATAGCGCATCGCTCCTATCAAGCTGAGCCAGTTGGACCTCACGACAGAAGTTCCAATGAGGAGAGAGCGGGTCCCATAGGCGATTTGCGATACGCCGCTCGCCCGAGAAGACGAAGTGTGCTGCGCCTTCTTGTGATAGTGACCGGCAAGCCCTGAAGAAGCCCTCCGGCACTGAATCGTTCGAAGGGGTGCTGTCCCAGTCCAGCAACTGATCAATCTCGTCCAGGATGATGACGACTTGCCCTTCGCCTCTCTCGCCAAGTTTCGCGACGAGGTCTGCCATATGGTCTGGTCGAAAATCTGCCTGCAGGTCAACTCCCCACTTGCGCCGCGCAAGATCGCCGAAATCTGCCCACGTGCGGACTGTCTGGCAGTCTCCAAAGTAGGTCTGGAACCGCATATTGCTGAGTTCTAGTTGCAGTCGTCTGATGAGGGACGTCTTTCCGATACGCCGGCTTCCAAGAATGGCCACGCTGTTGGTTGCAATAGTCTGCAGAACGGTCGCCGCTTCCCTCTCCCGCCCGTAAAACATGCGCGCCGGTGTGGCGTTGTTGAGGATGTACGGGCTGACCTTGGTTAGGTCCGACTGCGTCAATACAAAGTCCATCAACGGCAAAATCGGACGCCGGCGTTCGGCCATGCTTTCCAAATGATCCGGGCTAAGCACGACCACATTGGTTGGCAAGAAGATCTGACTTTTTCGATGGGCTTGAAGCTGCTCAGCATCAAGCTGATGGGGCGCCAGATAGATGGCAACAGGTGACCCCGGCGCCTGTTCAATCGACTGCTGTGCCACCGTTCGTGCTCGCTCAGGCGTCAAGGGCGCAGAGTTCGACGCCACATGAAGCCGGGATGCGAACGGTTGGATCTGAGGGGCAACAAGGTCTGCAGTCGTATCGAGCAAGCCAATGCTCGAACGCGGATCCCCGACCATCTCGGCGAACAGAGCAATTGCCTGGCCAGTGCTGAAGTTCCGTTTCAGTGTCCGGGCGCGCTCAACCCATGGACGACGCCCCCAGCTCACAGACTGTGCACCGTCCCCCAGCTCCAACGCGATTTGGTGTCGTCCTTCCGCATAGCTTGCAAGAGCGAGCCTTGCCTGGTTAGGGCCAACCGGAAGGTCTTCTGCACGAACCTCCAATCGTGTCCTAAGGCCTTCTTCGATGATCTTGTCGAGGGCCACCCTCTCGACGGTCCTTGGCGCGTCAACGGTGGCTGCTTGTTTAATTGCCTCAGCCAAGCTGCCACTCTCAGCTTGAGCCAGGCTCATTGGATAGCGAACCGCCTCGAACAGGGTCGACAGCGTGCGATCAGAAACTTCCTTCAAACCCTGACCGTCGGCGAGCAGGATCAGAGCCATGCCGAGCTCAGTCATGCGCTCTTGCAGATTGGGGTAGGTAAAGGCAAGGTCTCGTTGCTGTCGTCCGCCGGATTGATTCTGAAAGACGGTAGCCACACCGGCGACAGGCCTGTTGCCCACTGCAAGGACATGGGTCAAGCTGCGACGTAGGCCGGCATCGACGAGTGCCGCTGAATTGACAGATACCTTGACTTGCAGGCTCGCGTTGGCGGCACCTACGGCGGCATGAACCAGCCGATGAGTCCGCGTTTCCATCTCGCCCGCGGACCTGAACCTACGCTTGTAGCTGTCTTTGTAGACCTCAGCCACACGCAGCAGGGCTTCGACAGGTGTGTCGGTTCGAAGAATTCGACCCAGTCCGACATGGAGCAGCTGGCCCGCGACCCAGTCCGCTCGGTTGGACCCATGTGAAAGGAACTGTGGTAGCCCCCATTTCTCGACCTGGCTGCCACTCGTGTTGAAGGCGATCAAATCGAGAAACAGGGGATATGACAGAGGCTTCGTTCGAAGAAATTCTGCCAATCGGTCACGACTCAGATCACCCTCGTTGACCAGTAGCTGAATCTCATGGACGGCGTTTGCAGTGTTTCGCTGCTGCAGCTCGATAGCTGGCCAATCAATGAAGTCCCTCTCTGCTAGGAGGTTCGGTGATACCGACGAGCGAAAGGCAGCAATTGTTTCTTCGATGGTCATCAAATCAAGTTTCGCTTCGCCTCGTGATCTTGTCCACGGCTCCTTAGCTACATGTGCGGTTCGAATGGATATGCGGAGCCTGCAGTGGGCTCACCTTTGAGGGCAAAAAAAAAACAGCCCCAGTGGGCTGTTTAAATTTAGAGATGCAATCGGCCCATGGACATACGGTCTGCACCACTGCAAGCGGATGCTTATAAAGTGGCAGATTTCCCTCTGAGGCCTGGATGTGTTGGTGGAGAGGAGGAGGATCGAACTCCCGACCTTCGCATTGCGAACGCGACGCTCTCCCAGCTGAGCTACCCCCCCAACGAAGACTTGAACTATAGCAGAGATTCTTGCGCCGACGGCAAGTGGGCGGGGACTGGCGCGGCATTCGCACCGCCGCTGGTTGCGGAGGTCACCAGCGGCACCCCTTGTCGCGCGCAGCGTCGCGGACCAGCGGGACGACCGCCAGCAGCCCCTTGTCCGCGTAAGCCTTGCGGCAGTCCTGCTGCCCAGCCTTGCGCATCTCCTCGGCCAACGGGTCCTTGTCCTCGGGCGGCTTGGGCAGCGCCTGGATCACGCCGGACGGCGAGCCGCGCGGTCGCATCGGGCCGCGCGAAGGATTCATGTCGAGGTTCAGCTTGGGAGCGTTCGGCGGCGTCGAGGCGGGCGTCGCCACGTCGTGACCGACGCGCGCGCCAGCGTCCGGCGCGCCGACGCTGGGCTGCGTCGTCGTCGCTGTGGTCGAGCCGTCCAGCGAGACGCGGTTGGCCGGAGTGGGCGACGGCGTGGTCGCCGCTGTTGGCTGTGGAGGCGTCGTCTGGGCCGACGGCGTGGACGTTGCCGCGGGCGCCGGGGTCGGCGTGGGCGTGGTCGTGGTCGTGGGCGTGGGCGGGGCCGTCGGCGCAGGAGTCGGCGGTGCGGGCGCGGGGCTGGGTGCCGGTCGCGGGACCGGCGCTGGCGCGGCGGTCAAGGGCGGCAGTTCGGCAGGTGCCTTCAGTTCCGGCGGGAGCGGCGCGGGCGCCGAGCGCTCGATCGGCGCGCGCTCGATCCGCCGCACCGTGGTCGGCGTCTCGCTGAGGATCGGGGCCGGCCGCTCTGGCAGCTGCAAGGTCGGCGAGGGCGCCTGGAGTGCGTCCGTCGGTGCCGCTGGGCGTAGTGGCGCGGCTTCGCGGGCCGGCGCGATCGGCGTCGGTGCCGCGGTCATCGCCTCGCCGGGCGTCGTGAGCGTGGTGATCGCCGGGGGCAGCTCGGGCGAAGGCGCTGGCGCCGCCGCCGGAGAGGGCGCCGGAGCGGGCGGCGGGGCCGGTGTGGGCGAGGGCGTCGGCACCCGCGCTGGAGCCGGTGCGGGCGTCGTGAGCGCGGGCGGCGGTGGGGCAGGTGTCGGTGTCGGAGCGGGCTTTGGCGTCGGCGTCGTTGCCGCCGGCGGTGCCCTGCGATCCGCGGGCGCGTCCCCCGTCAATTCATCGCCGGGCTGTTGCCGCCACTGGCCCTGGCGAGCGGCGCCCGGGGCTTTCCGCTGCTCGGGCGTCGGTGGCGTCTCCCGGACCGCGCCGCCGGAGCGCGGCTGCTTCGCATCGCCGACCGGGCCCCGCTCGGGCAGCACGACCGCGGGCGCGCCGGAGCCCGGCTCGTAGCGGTCGCCCTGCAGGCGCACGTTCAGCGGGCCCCAGACGCCTTCGCCGGGCTTGGCGGCGCCGCCCGGCGCATTGCCCACGACCAGCAGCACCAGCACGTGCAGCAGCACGGCCAGCAGCAGGGCCTGCCCCATCTGGTCGGGTGCTCGCAGCAGCGGTGTCGAGGCGGGATCGAGGACGGCGGACAAGGTGGATCGCGGCGGTCGGCGCTGGGGCGCAGCATAGCCGGGATCCCCAGGGCGCCGTGTCAGGGCTTGCCTTCGGAGAGGTGTCGTCGCGAGGGGCGCGGCGCGAAGACCGCCGTGACCACGGCGGCTGCGGCGCGAGCGGGCTCAGGTGCCCGCGTTGGCCTGGTTCAGGTCGGCGCGACGGGCGCCGGTGAAGCGTTTGGCCCAGTAGGCCTCGCGCATGTCCTCGACGCGGACCGCGCCGCCGACGCGCGGCGAGTGGATGAACTTGCCCTCGCCGACATAGATGCCGACATGCGAGAAGGTCGCGCGCATCGTGTTGAAGAACACCAGGTCGCCCGGCTTCAGGTCTTCCTTCTTGATCGGGACCAGGCTGGACAGCTTGGCCTGCTCGTCGGCGCGGCGCGGCAGCACCAGGCCCACGCTCATCTCGAAGATGTGGCGGGTGAAGCCGCTGCAATCGAAGCCGTTGCTGACCGAGTTGCCGCCGCGCTTGTACGGCACGCCCAGGAAATTCATCGCCGACAGGACCAGGTCGGAGGCCTTGTCGCGCACCTGGTTCAGCAGGCCCGGCGCGGCCGGATCGGCGCTCGGCGACAGCTGCTGCGCCTGCGCGACGATGCCGCGCTGCTGCAGGAAGCGGGCGACCGAGTCGCTGGCATTGGCGTTGGCATTGCCGACCGCGGCGCCCATCAAGGCGGTGGGTGGCAGCGCGGACGCGTTGGTGGTGGCGACGGGGGCAGGTGTTGCCGGTGCGGCGGCGACCAGCGCCGCGGTCGCGCCGGCGACGGCGGTCGTGGCGGCGGCGGTGCCTGCCGGCGTGCGCATCAGGCTCTGGCCGTAGGCGCCCATCATCGTGCCGGCCGGCGGCGCGGCTTCGGCGCGGGCATCGGCCTTGGCGTCCGGCGTCTTCGCCTCGGACCTGGCCGGCGCGGTTTTCTCCGAAGTCTTCTCTGCGGCTTTGTCTGCGGTCTTTTCCGCGACCTTCGCCTCCGGTTTGGCCGCGACGGCCTTGTCCGTGACGGCTTCCGCGGCGGTCGACGCCTTGTCGTCGTCGGCCTTGGCCTTGGAATCCTTGGCGCCGTTCTTCGACGCGACCGGCTTGGCGGCCTTCGTGTCCTTCGAGGCCTTGGCGGTCTTCGCGGTCTTCGCTTCGGGCTTCTTCTTCGCGGCCGGCTTGGCCGGCGCGGCCTTGGCTTGCGCTTTGGGCTTGTCGGTGGTGGACGACGTCGACTGTTGCGCCCAGCAACTTCCGCTCGCCAGGACGCAGATCAGCCCCAGTGCGGCCATGGCGCGCTGGAGCGAATTGCGAGAGGGGGCCGAGCGGGAGGGACGAACAGTTCTCATCGTTGTTGGGCGCGGAGACTAGGCACCATCTCCGTACCGGTCAAGCGCGAATGCCCGTGGGGCGGCGCCTGGCTAGGGAAAGTCCGGGCGTGGCCACGAGACCCTTCCCAGGAAAAACCCGGATTGGACCACAGGCCCTCCGCCAAACGTTGTGAACGAAAGTTTCAGCAAAGCTCGCGGTGCGAGGATCCGTGCGGAAGTCGCGCATTCGACATGAGGAGACCCCGATGACCGACAGCTATGCGGCGATGTACCGGCGCTCGATCGACGACCCGGACGGCTTCTGGGCCGAGCAGGCCAGGCGCATCGACTGGGAACGCCCGTTCGACCAGGTCTGCGACACCAGCCACCCGCCCTTCGCGCGCTGGTTCGTCGGCGGGCGGACCAACCTGTGCCACAACGCGGTCGATCGCCATGCCGCCACGCGGCCGGGCGACGCGGCGCTGATCTGGGTCTCCAGCGAGGTCGGGCAGGAGCGCGTCTACACCTTCTCCGAGCTCCAGGCCGAGGTCGAGGTGATGGCCGCGATCCTGGCCGGGCAGGGCGTGCGCGCCGGCGATCGGGTGCTGATCTACCTGCCGATGATTCCCGAGGCGGCGTTCGCGATGCTGGCCTGCGCCCGCCTCGGCGCGGTCCATTCTGTGGTGTTCGGCGGCTTCGCGAGTCATGCGCTGGCCAACCGCATCGACGACGCCGAGCCGGTGCTGATCGTCAGTGCCGACGCCGGCAGCCGCAACGGGCGCATCGTGCCCTACAAGCCGCTGCTGGACGAGGCGATCCGCCTGGCCGCGCACAAGCCGGCGAAGGTGCTGATGATCGACCGCGGCCTGAGCCCGTTCGGGCGCGTCGCGGACCGTGACCTGGATCACGCCGCGCTGCGGGAGCGCCTGTGGGGCACGCGCGTGCCCTGTGAATGGCTGCCGTCGGACGCGATCAGCTACACGCTCTACACCAGCGGCACGACCGGGCGGCCCAAGGGCGTGCAGCGCGATGTCGGCGGCCATGCGGTCGCGCTGGCCACCAGCATGGCGCTCATCTACGACGGCCGCGCGGGCGAGACCTTCTTCTCGACCAGCGACATCGGCTGGGTCGTCGGCCACAGCTACATCGTCTACGGGCCCTTGATCGCCGGCATGGCGACGCTCATGTACGAGGGCACGCCGGTCAGCCCCGACGCGGCGGTCTGGTGGCGGCTGGTCGAGCAATACCGGGTGACGGTGATGTTCAGCGCGCCCACCGCGGTGCGGGTGCTCAAGAAACAGGACCCGGCCTGCCTGACGCGGCACGACCTGTCCTCGCTGCGGGCGCTGTTCCTGGCCGGCGAGCCGCTGGACGAGCCCACCGCGCGCTGGATCGCCGACGCCATCGGCAAGCCCGTCATCGACAACTACTGGCAGACCGAGACCGGCTGGCCGATCCTGACGCTGGCGCGCGGCGTCGAGCCGGCGGCGCCGAAGTTCGGCTCGCCGGGCGTGCCGATGCCCGGCTACCGCGTGCAGCTGCTGGACGAGCAGACCGGCGCGGTGCTGGAGGCGCCGAATCAGAAGGGCCTGCTCGCGATCGCGTATCCGCTGCCGCCGGGCTGCATGCAGACCGTCTGGCGCGACGACGAGCGCTTCGTGCGCACCTACTGGTCGAGCGTGCCCGGCCGGCAGGTCTACTCGACCTTCGACTGGGCGCTGCGCGACGAGGACGGCTACTACTTCATCCTCGGCCGCAGCGACGACGTGATCAATGTCGCGGGCCATCGCCTCGGCACGCGCGAGATCGAGGAGTGCATCGCCGGCCATCCGGCGGTGGCCGAGGTCGCGGTGGTCGGGGTGGCCGATGCGCTCAAGGGCCAGGTCGCGATGGCCTTCGCGGTGCTGAAGGATCCGGCGCGCGCCGCGACGCCGCAGGCAGCGCTGGCCCTCGAGGGCGAGATCCTCAAGCGCGTCGACCAGCAGCTCGGCGCGGTGGCGCGGCCCTCGCGGGTGCGCTTCGTCCAGCTGCTGCCCAAGACCCGCTCGGGCAAGCTGCTGCGGCGCGCGATCCAGGCGGTGTGCGAGCAGCGCGATCCGGGCGACCTCATCACGCTGGACGATCCAGCCGCCCTGCAGCAGATCCGCGAGCTGGTCGCGGGCGCCGGCTGAACCCGAGAGCGGCCGTTCGATGGCGTGCTGAGGGCGAGGGCGCCGGCGCGCCGTTCGCGCGATGCGAGCCCCGCCGCCGTCAGCGGCCCAGCAGGGCGCGCCAGTCCTCGCGGATGAAATGCACCACGGCGTCCTCGTGATGCGCGCCGATGATGCGGTGGGCGGCCAGCTTCACGTCGTCGCTGGCATTCGACACCGCGATCGCATGGTGCGCCGATCGCAGCATCGTCAGGTCGTTGACCTGGTCGCCGAAGACCACCAGCTCGCGCTCATGCAGCGCGTAGCGCTGCGCCAGCGACGCGATCGCCTGGTCCTTGCTGGCGCGGCGGTCGTGCACGTTCAGCCAGGGCCAGCCCGGCATGTAGATGTCCTCGGCCAGGTGCGTCGTCACCAGGTCGCCGCAGGTGGCGAGGATCTCGGCCTGCAGCGCCTCCAGGGGCTCCGCGCGGCCGACGACGAGCAGCGTCACCAGCGGGTCCGCCAACTGGTCCTGCAGCCGGTCCACATGGCGCAGCCGCGGGTCGGCGTTGCGCTGGCGCTCGGTGACGAAGCGCTGCTGGCCCTCGTTCTGGACCTCCTGCCAGAACAGCTGGTCGCCCTTGGCGCCGTGCGTCGCGATGAAGGGCATCAGGCCGTGGCGGCGCACCAGCGCGAAGATCGCCTGGCCGAGCGCCGGCTCCATCGCGTTGACCAGCTCATGCCGGCCGGTGCGCAGGTCGCTGATGTAGGCGCCGTTGGACGAGACCACCGGCAGCGAGATCGGCAGCCCCTCGAGGATGCGGGCGATCGAGACCACGTGCCGCGCGCTGGCGACGGTGAAGGCCAGGCCTTCGGCCAGCAGCTCGGTCAGGCCGGCCCGGGTGGTGTCGGAGAGCCGGGCCTGCGGATCGAGCAGGGTGCCGTCGAGATCGGAAACGTAGAAGCGCATGGGTCGTGGGCGGCTGGATGAGCGCCGCGATAGGCGCACATCCTACGCTGGCCCGGTTCGATACTTGCCGGATGCCGCCCATGCCTCCCACCTCGACGACACCGCTGGACGCGCTCGGCCGACCGGTCCTTGACGACGCCACGCGCCGCTGGCTGCCGTGGGTCGTCGCGCTCGCGTTCTTCATGCAGACGCTGGACACGACCATCCTCAACACCGCGTTGCCCGGCATGGCGCGCGACCTCGGCGAGGACCCGCTGCGGATGCAATCCGCCGTCGTGGCCTACCTGCTGACGGTGGCCTTGCTGATCCCCGCTTCGGGGTGGCTGGCTGACCGCTTCGGGACGAGGACGGTGTTCCTGTGGGCGATCGGGCTGTTCAGCCTGGGCTCGCTGGCCTGCGCGGTGTCGCCCAGCCTGCACGTGCTGGTCGCGGCGCGGGTGGTGCAGGGCATCGGCGGCGCGCTGCTGGTGCCGGTGGGGCGGCTGGTGGTGCTGCGGGCCTTCCCCAAAGGCGAGTTCCTCGCGGTGATGACCTTCATCAGCCTGCCGGGGCTGGTGGGGCCGCTGCTGGGTCCGACGCTGGGCGGCGTGCTGACCCAGTACGCCAGCTGGCACTGGATCTTCCTGATCAACCTGCCGGTCGGTGTGGCGGGCGCCTGGGCCTGCCAGCGCTACATGCCGCAGATCAAGGGGCCGCTGGGCCGGCGCTTCGACTGGGGCGGCTACGGGCTGTTCAGCGTGGGGCTGATGCTGTTGTCGCTGGCGCTGCAGGGCTTTGGCGAGCACGTGGTCAGCGTGGCCGTGTGCTTCGTGATGCTGGTGGCGGGCGTGGCCTGCATGATGGCCTACTGGCTGCATGCGTCGCGCGCCGACGAGCCGCTGTTCTCGCCCGCGCTCTTCGCCGTGCCGACCTTCCGCATCGGGCTGCTGGGCAATGTGTTCGCGCGGCTGGGCAGCGGCGCGACGCCTTTCCTGACGCCGCTGTTCCTGCAGGTGGGGCTGGGCTTTTCGCCCAGCGAGGCCGGCTTGTCGATGATCCCCTCGGTGCTGGGCGCGATGTTCACCAAGACGCTGGCCATCCGCCTGATCAAGCGCGCCGGCTACCGCCGCGTGCTGATCGTCAACACGCTGCTGCTGGGCGTGCTGATCGCCAGCTTCGCGCTGATCCCGCGCGGCGTGGGGCATGTCTGGCTGGCGATCCACCTGGGCCTGTTCGGCATGGTCAACAGCATGCAGTTCACCGCGATGAACACGCTGACGCTGGGTGACCTCGACGAGCGCACCGCCAGCGCGGGCAACAGCCTGCTGGCGGTGGTGATGCAGCTGTCGATGAGCCTGGGCGTGGCGACCTCCAGCGCCTTCCTGCTGCTGTTCTCGCACGGCCTGGCGCGCACCGAGGGCGCCGCCATCGTGCCGGCCTTCCACGGCACCTACCTGGCGCTGGGCGCGATGGCCGCGATGGCGGCGTTCATCTTCCACCAGCTGCGCCGCGACGAGGGCGCGGCCGAGGAGACCGTGCGGTCCAAGCTCACGCCCGAGGACTGATCGCGCGCCCTCCATCCCCGATTCGCGGGCAAGAAAAAGCCACCCTGGAGGGTGGCTTCGTCGTCATGGGGCGGGGAAGGGCTCAGAGCACCTCGGACGCGAAGTCCGCGAGTCTGGAGCGCTCGCCACGGGCCAGCGTCACATGGCCGCTGTGGGCCCAGCCCTTGAACTTGTCGACCGCGAAGGTCAGGCCGGAGCTGCCTTCGGTGAGGTAGGGCGTGTCGATCTGCGCCAGGTTGCCCAGGCAGACGATCTTGGTGCCCGGACCCGCGCGCGTGATCAGCGTCTTCATCTGCTTGGGCGTCAGGTTCTGGGCCTCGTCGATGATCACGTACTTGTTGAGGAAGGTACGCCCGCGCATGAAGTTCAGGCTCTTGATCTTGATCTTGCTGCGCACCAGGTCGTTGGTGGCCGCGCGACCCCACTCGCCGGCGGTGCTGTCGCCGCGCGCCAGCACTTCCAGGTTGTCGTCGAGCGCGCCCATCCACGGGCCCATCTTTTCCTCTTCCGTGCCCGGCAGGAAGCCGATGTCCTCACCGACCGGCACGGTCACGCGGGTGACGATGATCTCGCTGTAGCGGCGTTCGTCGAGCACCTGCGACAGGCCGGCGGCCAGCGTCATCAGCGTCTTGCCGGTGCCGGCCGAGCCGGTCAGCGTGACGAAGTCGCAGTCCGGATCCATCAGCAGGTTAAGCGCGAAGTTCTGCTCGCGATTGCGCGCGGTCACGCCCCACACCGAATGCTTCTGGTGGCCGTAGTCCTTCAGCGTGCGCAGCACCGCGGTCTTGCCGGTGATCTCCTGCACCTTGGCGTACAGCGGCGCGGCGCCGGGCGCCTCCAGGTAGATGAGCTGGTTCACGAGCAGCGTCGGCACCAGCGGGCCGCTGATCCGGTAGAAGGTGGTGCCGCCTTGCTGCCAGCTCTCCATCGTCTTGCCGTGGCGCTCCCAGAAGTCCGCCGGCAGCGCCTGCACGCCGGTGTAGAGGAGGTCGGAGTCCTCGAGCGTCTTGTCGTTGCGGTAGTCCTCCGCCGGCAGGCCCAGCGCGCGGGCCTTGATGCGCATGTTGATGTCCTTGGACACCAGCACCACCTCGCGGCCGGGTTGCTGCGCCTTGAGCGCCTGCACGACGCCCAGGATCTGGTTGTCCGCCTTGCCTTGCGGCAGGCCCTGGGGCAGCGGGGTGTCGAACAGCGTGGTCTGGAAGAAGAGCTTGCCGCCGGCCTCGCGGTGGCCGGTCTGGTCCAGCGGCAGGCCCTTGGACATCTCCTCGATCGAACTCGACTTCAGCGAGGCGGCCAGCGCGTCCAGGTCGCGGCTGACCTGGCGCACGTTGCGGGCGACCTCGGTCATGCCCTTCTTGTGGCCGTCCAGTTCCTCGAGCGTGATCATCGGCAGGTAGATGTCGTGCTCCTCGAAACGGAACAGCGACATCGGGTCGTGCATCAGCACGTTGGTGTCGAGCACGAACAGCTTGGCCTCACCCGCCGGCTTGCGCGCCTTGGCGCGGCCGGTGGCGGTCTTCCTGGTGGGGGCCTTGGCCGGCGCCGGCGGCACCAGCGCCAGCGACGGCGATCCGCCGCCGCGGGCCTCGACCGGCTCGGCGCGCGAGCGCGCGGCGGCGGGCGGCAGGGCCGGGGCGGTGGCCGGCAGGGCGGTCTCGGCGATGCTCGCCGCGCTGTGGGCGGTGATGGTGGCGGACGGTTTGGCCTCGAGCGCGGGAGGGCGTTTGCTGGGCGACAGGTCGGTCGCGTAGGCGTCGGAATCTAGGCGGCTGGCGCGCTTGGTCGGAGGCTTGGGCAGTGGCATGTGCGGGGGTGGCGGGCTTGCGTGATGAGCCTGGGTCCACGCGGACCAGGGGTCATGCCCCAGGCCTGACGGGCGGTGGCGATGCCGGAGGTATCGGCGGCATCGGGGGCCTCGAACTCGCCAGCGGACCCCAGAAGACAAAAAGCCGCACCGGGGGCGGTGCGGCTCGTCCTTGGGGATTCAATCGCTGCGATCAGGCACAGGGGCATGCGGCCGATTATGCACAACTCGCCGCGCGTGCCCATGACGGACAGATGGCGGCGTTGCTGTCAGACGGCGCCTCGCGCGAGTCAGCGCAAACCCGGGATGCGAGGCAGCGGAATCGGTGGTCCGATGCGAGATTCCGCGACCCTGGCCGGATCGCGGCGTCGATCAGGCGGCTTCCTTCTTCAGCGCCTTGACGGCCTTGAGCACTTCGTCGACGTGGCCGGCGACCTTGATGCCGCGCCATTCCTCGCGCAGGATGCCCTGGGCATCGATCAGGAAGGTCGAGCGCTCGATGCCCTTGACCTTCTTGCCGTACATGATCTTGTTCTTCACCACACCGAACATGTGGCAGAGCTTTTCCTCGGTGTCGGCGATCAGTTCGAAGGGCAGTTCCAGGTTCTGCTTGAACTTGTCATGCGAGGCCATGTTGTCGCGGGACACCCCCAGCACGACGGCGCCGGCCTTCACGAAGTCCTTGTGATGGTCGCGGAACTGCATCGCTTCGGTGGTGCAGCCCGGGGTGTTGTCCTTCGGGTAGAAGTACAGCACCACGACCTTGCCCAGAAAGGCTTGGGGTGTGAACTTCACGCCTCCCGTGGCAAGAGCTTCAATGTCCGGGAGGGGTTTGTTGAGCGCTGGCGTCATGTGGCGTTCTTCAGAGAGATGTGCCCGGGCGGGCATAGCCAGCGATTATACGTTGAATGGGTCGTCTCTCTCCCCGGCTGACCTGGACGAGCCAATGCGCTCCCAGAGAGAGGGAGGTCGGACGGGGAGCCGCGGGCGGTCGCGGCCGGCGGGCGCTCAGGGCTCGATGAGCAGCGCGGCCAACACGGCGCGGCCTTCGCTCGCCAGCACGTTGTAGGTGCGGCAGGCGGCGCCGATGTCCATGGTCTCCATGCCGATGCGGGCGTCGATCAGCGCACGATACAGCGCCGGCCGCGCGAAGCGGATCTTCGACCCGCTGCCGAAGATCACCAGCTCGGGCTTGCGTTTGAGGATGCGCTCGAAGTGCGCTTCGGTCAGGTCCTCGAAGCGGGTGACGTCCCAGTCCTCGGGCTGCCCTTGCCAAGGGACGAGCACGCTGTGCGCCTGCTCGACACCGTTGACCCACACGTGGTGCAGGTCGTGCTTGGAGATCATGTTGCCGCCCAGCGGCTGGTCGGGTTGAAATTTCATTGAGGCTGATTCTGGCAGCGACGGAGGGTGGCGCCGCGCGGCCGTGCGATTACCCGCGATAACCCTGTGTTTAAATCGACGGTCCCGATTTTCCCCTGTGTATTCCAGGAGCCATCTTGAGAACCGTCACCAAGTCCAGCAAATTGGCCAATGTCTGTTATGACATCCGCGGACCCGTGCTGGACAAGGCCCGGCAGATGGAGGAAGAGGGCCAGAAGATCATCAAGCTGAACATCGGCAATATCGCCGCCTTCGGCCTGATGCCGCCGGACGAAATTGTCCAGGACATGATCCGCAACCTGCCCGACGCGGCCGGCTACACGGATTCCAAGGGCCTGTTCGCGCCGCGCAAGGCGGTGGTCCATTACTGCCAGGAAAAGGGGATTCGCGGCGTCGCGGTCGACGACGTGTACCTGGGCAACGGCGCGTCCGAGCTGATCGTGATGGCGCTCAACGCGATGCTGGACAACGGCGACGAGGTGCTGCTGCCGGCGCCCGACTACCCGCTGTACACCGCCGCGGTCGCGCTCTCGGGCGGCAATCCGGTGCATTACGTCTGCGACGAATCCAGCGACTGGTTTCCCGACATCGCCGACATCAAGTCCAAGATCACGCCGCGCACGAAGGCGATCGTCGTGATCAACCCGAACAACCCGACCGGCGCGCTCTATCCGGAGCCGCTGCTGCGCGAGATCGTCGAGATCGCGCGCCAGCACCAACTGATCATCCTGGCCGACGAGATCTACGACAAGACGCTGTACGACGGCAACCTGCACACCAGCATCGCGGCGCTGTCCGACGACGTGCTGACGCTGACCTTCAACGGCTTGTCCAAGAACTACCGCAGCTGCGGCTACCGCGCCGGGTGGATGGTGGTCTCCGGCGACAAGCGCCATGCGCTGGACTACATCACCGGCCTGAACATGCTGGCCTCGATGCGGCTGTGCGCCAACACGCCGGGCCAGCTCGCGATCCAGACCGCGCTGGGCGGCTACCAGTCGATCAAGGACCTGGTGGCGCCGGGCGGCCGCCTGGCGCGCCAGCGCGACCTCGCCTACGAGCTGCTGACGCAGATCCCGGGCGTGAGCGTCGTCAAGCCCAAGGCCGCGCTCTACATGTTCCCCCGCCTCGACCCCAAGATCTATCCGATCGAGGACGACCAGCAGTTCGCCTACGAGCTGCTGGCCGAGGAGAAGGTGCTGATCGTCCAGGGGACGGGCTTCAACTGGAAGTCTCCCGATCATTTCCGGCTCGTGTTCCTGCCCAACACCGACGACCTGCGTGAAGCCGTCGGCCGCATCGAGCGCTTCCTGGGCACCTATCGCAAACGCCACGGCCGCTGACCCCTCGACCTCCTGAAAGACACATGACGATGAACCCGATCAAAGTTGGCCTGCTGGGCATTGGTACCGTCGGCGGCGGCACGTTCCAGGTGCTGCGCCGCAACCAGGAAGAGATCCGCGGCCGCGCGGGTCGCGGCATCGAGATCGCGATGGTGGCCGACCTGGACGTCGAGCGCGCCAGGAGCATCGTCGGCGACGCCTGCACTGTGGTGGCGGACGCGCGCGAGGTGATCGCGAATCCGGAGATCGACATCGTCGTCGAGCTGATCGGCGGCTACGGCATCGCGCGCACGCTGGTGCTGGACGCGATCAAGGCCGGCAAGCACGTGGTGACGGCCAACAAGGCGTTGCTGGCGGTGCATGGCAGCGAGATCTTCGCCGCCGCGCGGGAGCAGGGCGTGATGGTCGCCTTCGAGGCGGCGGTGGCCGGCGGCATCCCCATCATCAAGGCGCTGCGCGAGGGCCTGACCGCCAACCGCATCGAGTGGATCGCCGGGATCATCAACGGCACGACCAACTTCATCCTGTCGGAGATGCGCTCCAAGGGCCTGGACTTCGCGACGGTGCTGAAGGAGGCGCAGCGGCTGGGTTATGCCGAGGCCGATCCGACCTTCGACATCGAGGGCGTGGATGCCGCGCACAAGGCCACGATCATGAGCGCGATCGCGTTCGGCATTCCGGTGCAGTTCGAGCAGGCCCATGTCGAAGGCATCACCGCGCTACAGGCCACCGACATCAAGTACGCCGAGCAGCTGGGCTACCGCATCAAGCTGCTGGGCATCGCGCGCCGCCGCGACCGTGGCATCGAGCTGCGCGTGCATCCGACGCTGATCCCGGCGAACCGCCTGATCGCCAACGTCGAGGGCGCGATGAACGCGGTGCTGGTGCAGGCCGACGCGGTCGGCACGACGCTGTACTACGGCAAGGGCGCGGGCGCGGAGCCGACGGCTTCGGCCGTGATCGCCGACCTGGTCGACATCACGCGCCTGGCGACGGCCGATCCGGACCACCGCGTGCCCCACCTGGCCTTCCAGCCGGACGCGATGAACGACACGCCGATCCTGCCGATGGAGCAGGTGCAGACCGCGTTCTACCTGCGCCTGCGCGTGGCGGACCAGGCGGGCGTGCTGTCGCGCATCACCACCATCCTGGCCGAGCACGAGATCAGCATTGACGCGGTGCTGCAGCGCGAGTCGGCCGAAGGCGAGAGCCAGACCGACCTGATCATCCTGACGCACGACACGCAGGAAGGCCGCATGAGCGAGGCGCTGGCGAAGATGCAGGCGCTGGAGACGGTGCTCGCGCCGATCGTGAAGCTGCGCAAGGAAGAGCTGGCGTGAAGTACCTGAGCACCCGCGGCGACAAGACCGAGCGCCACTTCTGCGACATCCTGCTGGAGGGCCTGGCGCCCGACGGCGGGCTGTACCTGCCGACCGCCTATCCGCGGATCGACGCCGCGACGCTCGCGCGCTGGCGCGGGCTGTCGTACGCCGACCTGGCCTTCGAGATCCTGTCGCTCTACATCGACGACATCCCGGCCGCGGACCTGAAGGCGATCGTGCATCGCACCTACACCGAGGCCGTCTTCGGCACGCCGCAGATCACGCCGCTGAAGCCGCTGGCGCCAGGGCTGGCGCTGGTCGCGCTGTCCAACGGGCCGACGCTGGCCTTCAAGGACATGGCGATGCAGCTGCTGGGCCAGCTGTTCGAGTACGAACTGGGCCGCCGCGGCGAGACGCTGAACATCCTGGGCGCGACCTCGGGCGACACCGGCAGCGCGGCCGAGTACGCGATGCGCGGCAAGGCCGGCATCCAGGTCTTCATGCTCAGCCCGCACGGTCGCATGAGCCCGTTCCAGCAGGCGCAGATGTTCAGCCTGCAGGAAGCCAACATCCACAACATCGCCGTGCAGGGCGTGTTCGACGACTGCCAGGACATCGTCAAGGCGGTCTCGAACGACCTCGCGTTCAAGCGCGGCCACCGCATCGGCACGGTCAACTCGATCAACTGGGCGCGGCTGCTGGCGCAGGTCGTCTACTACTTCGCGGCCTACTTCCAGGCGACGAAGACCGACGCGGAGCGGGTCAGCTTCACCGTGCCCTCGGGCAACTTCGGCAATGTCTGCGCGGGCCACGTGGCGCGCATGATGGGCCTGCCGATCGAGCAACTGGTCGTCGCGACCAACGAGAACGACGTGCTCGACGAGTTCTTCCGCACCGGCGTCTATCGCCCGCGCGGCGCCGAGCACACGCTGGAGACCTCCAGCCCGTCGATGGACATCTCCAAGGCCAGCAACTTCGAGCGCTTCGTGTTCGACCTGCTGGACCGCGACGCGGCGCGCGTGAACCGCCTGTTCGGCGAGGAGCTGGCGGCCAAGGGCTGCTTCGAGATCACCGCCGAGGAGCGCGCGCGCATCGGCGAGCGCTACGGCTTCGTCTCGGGCCGCAGCACCCATGAAGACCGGGTCGCGACGATCCGCCAATGCCATGCGCAGTACGGCGTGATCATCGACACGCACACCGCCGACGGCCTGAAGGTGGCGCTCGACAAGCGTCAGCCCGGCGTGCCGATGCTGGTGCTGGAGACGGCGCTGCCGGCCAAGTTCGCCGCGACCATCGAGGAAGCGCTGGGCCTGGTCCCGCCGCGGCCCGCCGCGCTGGACGACCTCGAGTCGCGCCCCAAGCGCGTGACCGTGCTGCCGGTCTCCGTCGACCAGGTCAAGCAGTTCATCGTCGACCATGTCTGACGCCAAGCCCGCTCCGACCGCTGGCGCCGCGGCGCAGCGCGCGCCGATGCTGCCGATGGAGGACGCGCTGCAGCGTCTGCTGTCGCAGGTGACGCCGTTGGGGCGGACCGAATCCGTGTCGACGCCGCTGGCGCGCGGGCGCGTGCTGGCGCAGGCCCTGGTGTCGCCGCTGGACGTGCCGCCTTACGACAACAGCGCGATGGACGGCTACGCGATGCACGCGGCCGACGTGGCCGCGCTGGGCGGCGAAGGCGCGGTGCTGCCGGTGTCGCAGCGCGTGGCGGCGGGCTCGGTGCCGTCACCGCTGCAGCCCGGCACGGCGGCGCGGATCTTCACCGGCGCGACAGTGCCGGAAGGCGCCGACGCGGTGCTGATGCAGGAGATGTGCGAGGCCTTGCCCGAGAGCGGCGCCGGCCTCGGCCGGGTGCGTATCAACGCGCCACTCGTCGCGGGCCTGCACATCCGCCGCCGTGGCGAGGACCTGCGCGTCGGCCAGCCGGTGCTGGGCGCCGGCATGCGGCTCAATGCCGCCTCGCTGGGCCTGGCCGCGACCGCCGGCGCGGCGGCGCTGACGGTGGCGTCCCGGCCGCGCGTCGCGCTGTTCTCCACCGGCGACGAGCTGGTGCTGCCCGGCGAGCCGCTCGGCCCCGGCCAGATCTACAACTCCAACCGCACGACGCTGCATGCGCTGCTGCTGGCGATGGGCTGCGAGGTGCGCGACCTGGGCATCGTGCCCGATTCGCTCGAGGCGACCTGCGCGGCGCTGCGCGACGCGGCCCGGGACGCCGACCTCATCCTCAGCTCGGGCGGCGTCTCCGTCGGCGAGGAGGACCACCTCAAGCCCGCGCTGGAGCGCGAAGGCCGGCTGGACCTGTGGCAGATCGCGATCAAGCCGGGCAAGCCGCTGGCCTTCGGCGAGGTGACCAGCCAGGGCGGCCGTACCTGGTTCATGGGCCTGCCCGGCAATCCGGTGTCGAGCTTCGTGACCTTCCTGCTGTTCGTGCGGCCGGTGCTCCTGCGCCTGCAGGGAGCGACGCAGCTGACGCCGCGCGGTTTCCTGCTGCCGGCCGAGTTCACCTGGACCAAGGCCGACAAGCGCCGCGAGTTCCTGCGCGCGAAGCTCAGCGACGCGGGCGGGTTGCAGTTGTTCGGCAACCAGAGCTCCGGCGTGATGAGTTCGGCCGCCTGGGCCGACGGTCTGATCGACCTGCCGCCGGGCAGCACCGTCGAGCCCGGACAGCTGCTGCGCTTCCTGCCGTTCAACGAGCTGTTCTGACCAACCGCGCTGCTGCGGCCGGACCGCGATTTCCTTCGACAAGCTGACCGAAATGACGATCACCGTGCGCTACTTCGCTTCGCTGCGCGAGGCCCTGGGGACCGACGAGCGCATCGCGCATCACGCCGGCGCGACGCTGGGCTCGATCCGCGACGCGCTGATCGCGAGCGACGCGGCGCATGCCGAGGCGCTGGCGCGCGGGCGGGCGATCCGCTGCGCGCTGAACCAGCAGATCCTGCCGGAGGACACGCCGGTGAAGGACGGGTCGGAGGTCGCGTTCTTCCCGCCGGTGACGGGCGGGTGATCCGCGCTCAGCGCGACGCCCCGGCCTGGATCCGCGCCGCCACCGCCTCGCCCTGCGTGAACGCCTCCTCGAAGACGGAATAGCCGGCGAGGTCCGCATGCGCGAACTGCAGCCGGCCCTGCGCCCGCTCGCGCAGCGCGGCCAGCGCGGGTGAGCCGCGCAGGCCCGGATGCGGGATGCTCATCGCGTGGCCATAACGCATCAGCTCGATGCGCTGCAGCCGTTCCGGCAGATCGGGGTGCAGCGGCGCGAGATCCGCCAGCACGCGACCGGCCCAGGCGCGCCAGTCGCCCTGCAGCAGGTCGCGGCGCTGCGACTCGCGCAGTGCGCGGTAGGCGGTCAGCACCAGCGGTCCGCGGCTGGGATCCAGGTCCTGCTGGCCGGCATTGACGTAGCCCAGCGCCTCGCCGCCATAAGCGACGTTGTCCCAGGACAGGGGCGCGCCCAGCCGCTCCAGCGGCGGCGCGTCGAGCAGCAGGTTGGCGACCAGCCACGGCGCGTAGCGCATGCCGCGCGCGGCCTCGGTCAGCGCGGCCGGCGGCTGCTCCACCAGCCGCGCGGCGATGAACAGCGGCATCGCCATCACGACCTGGTCGGCCTCCCACCGCTCCGCGCGTCGCGCCGCCTCGTTCCAGGCCAGCACCTGCACGCCGTGCCGTTCCTCGCGCACGCGCAGCGCCGTCCGGCCGCCGTGGAAGGCCTCGGCCAGCGGCGCGGCCAGGCGCTCCGACAACCAGCCGTTGCCTTGCGGCCAGGTCAGCACGGCCTCGCGCTCCTCGCCGCTCATGAAGCCATGGCGGCTGCCGAAGTAATGCAGGCCGGCCCAGGCCGACACCTGCGTGGCGTCCGCGCCGTAGTCGTCGCGGCAACAGTAGTCGAGGTACCAGCGCAGCGGCGCCGCGGTCAGCTGGTGTTCGTCGAGCCACGTGGCGAAGGTCCTGGCATCCAGAGACCGGTGCGCCGCGGTCCAGGCGTGATGGGTGCTGGGCATCGCGAAGCCGACCTCGCGTCGCGCCTGCTCGACCAGCTCGCCGAAGCGGCGGTACTGCGCCTGGACCTCGGGCGACTCCGCGGGCGGCAGCAGGCCGTCGACCCATTGGTCCCGCCACCACAGCCGCTCCTGCGGGCTGTGGCACAGCCAGCGCTCCTCATAAACCCAGCGGCCGTGTTCCTCGCGGGCGAGGCCCAGGTCCTCCAGCAGCGCCCGCACCTCGACGGCCTCGGGCCCGGGCGTGGGCAGGTAGTGCGCGCCGAGCGGGCAACGCAGGCCCTCGCCGAGCGCCGCTCCGGCGCCGATGCGGTGGCCGCGGCTGTTGCCGCCGGGGACGTCCTCCACGTCCAGCAGCGCGACGTCAACGCCGCGCAGTCGCAGCCGCCGCGCGCAGGCCAGGCCGGCGATGCCGGCGCCCAGCACCAGCACCTGCGCGCGCCGGGGCGGTGCGGTGGCGGTCGACCAGTCGGGCAGGGCGCCGCGCAGCCGATGGCCGCGTTCCCAGTTCGCGCCGGTCCAGCCGCCGGGCAGCCCGGCCAGCCGCTCGGCCAGGCGATCGGCGACGGGGCGCGCATCGCGCCCGCAGGCGGACAGCATCGGGAGCAGCGCGGCCGCCGTCGCGCGCACGAGCAGGTCGCGCCGCTTCAATGCAGCTTGCCCCATTCGCGTTCGAACTCGTGGACCAGCACCTGGTTGGACAGCCGGTTCACCTCCAGGCCCGAGGGGCGCGCCATGTCCGGCGGGAAGCTCATCAGCGCGGGCAGGCTCTCCAGGCTCAGGAAGCGCAGGCCCGGCGGCAGTTGCCGGGGCATGGACCAGGGCCGGCGGCTCGCCAGCACATAGCCCCATTCGCCGAAGCTCGGCACATGCGCGTGGTACGGCGTCGCCGTCAGGCCCACCGACTCCACCGTGGTCACCACGGTCCAGTAGGCGCGCGGCGCCACCAGCGGCGAGGTCGCCTGGATCACCGCATAGCCGGAGGCCGCCAGGTGCTGGTCCACCAGCCGGTAGAAGCTGGCCGTGTACAGCTTGCCCAGCGCGAAGTTGCTGGGGTCGGGGAAGTCGATGACGATGACGTCGAAGCTCGCCTGCGAGGCCTCGAGCCAGCCGAAGGCGTCGGCGTTGACGATCTCCAGCTTGGGGCTGCGCAGCGCGTCCTGGTTGAGCTGGCGCAGCAGCGGCATTGTCGAGAACAGCGTGGTCATGTGCGGGTCCAGTTCGACCAGCGTGACGTGCTCGACGCTCGGGTAGCGCAGGATCTCGCGCACCGCCATGCCGTCGCCGCCACCCAGCACCAGCACGCGGCGGGGCGCGCCCTGCGCGGCCATCGCGGGATGGACCAGGGCCTCGTGATAGCGGTACTCGTCGCGCGAGTGGAACTGCAGGTTGCCGTTGAGGAACAGCCGCGTGCCGCCGGCCCCCTGCGTGACGACGATGCGCTGGTAGCTGCTGCTTTCCTTGAACACGATCTGCTCGCCGTAGAAGCGGTCCTCGGCCCAGGTGCTGAGGCGGTCGGCGCCGGCCATCGCGGCGGCCAGCAGCGCGATGGCCACGGCGCAGGTCAGCGCATGGGAGCGCCAGGCTCGCAGCTCGGCGCGGAACAGCCACAGCGCCCACACCGCCACGGCGACGTTGAGCAGCCCGAAGAACAGGCCGGTGCGCACCAGGCCCAGCTGCGGCACCAGCAGCAGCGGGAAGGCGACGGCCACCAGCAGCGCGCCGAGGTAGTCGAAGGTCAGCACCTGCGAGACCAGTTCCTTGAGCGCGTAGCGCTGGCGGAAGTGGCGCTTGAGGATGCGCATGACCAGCGGGATCTCCAGCCCGACCAGCGTGCCCACCAGCAGCACCAGGCCGTAGAGCAGCACGCGGAAGGCCAGCGCCTGCGAGGGCGGCAGCAGGCTGTGCACGGTGAACAGCGCCGCCGGCATCAGGCCGCCGATGACGCCCACCAGCAGCTCCAGGCGCAGGAAGTGCGCGACCAGCTGGCGGTCGATGTAGCGCGACAGCCAGGAGCCCAGGCCCATCGCGAAGAGGTAGGCGCCGATGATGGTCGAGAACTGCAGCACCGAATCGCCGAGCAGGTAGCTGGCGAGCGCGCCGGCGGCGAGCTCGTAGACCAGCCCGCAGGCCGCGATGACGAAGACGCTGGCCAGCAGCAGGACCTCGGCCATCGAGGCGCGGGCGCGCGTGCTGCCGGAGAGCTCGGTGTCGCCGGCGGCGTCCGACGGGGACGCCGCGTCGGCGGTGGGGTCTTGGGACATGGGGCGCGAGGCTATCACGCGCCCGAGGCTCGCCCGGCCTCGGCGTGCGGTGCCGGCCGGCGGGTTCCGCAGGGCCCGGGCTCAGGCGGCGGGAGGGATCTCGAAGAGATCGCGCCTCTCGCCATCGGGGAAGGCGCGTCGCTCGACCAGGCGTCCGCCCAGACGGGCCACCAGGGCGCGGGCGGCGTGGTTGTCGTCGCGCATGTAGGTCTGCACCGAAGGCCACTGCCAGACGCGATGGGCGTGGGCGACGACCAGCCGGGAAGCTTCCAGCGCGAGCCCTTGTCCACGCGCCTCGGGCAGCAGCCACCAGGTGAGTTCGACCGGCCATCCCGGCCCCTGCCAGAAACCGCACATGCCGAGCACCGCGTCCTCGTCGCGGCGGCGGATCGCCCACACGCCGAAGCCTTGCAGCGTCCAGACGCCGATGTCGAAGGCCAGCCGCGACCAGATGGCCGCCGGCGCCAGCGGGCCGCCGTAGGCGCCCGACGCGTCGGCATCGGCATAGAAGCGCCGGTAGGCGTCCTCGCAGCGGCGGTCCGGGGGCGACAGGACCAGTCGTTCCGATTCGAGGGTGGGAATGTGCATCGTGAGTTTTCTCCTGGTGCTCCGTGGCCGCCGGCGCTCGGGACGGGACAGGGGCGGAAGCGGGGGAGGGAGCGGGCGGAAATGGACGGCGAACGGAGGCGAAAGGGTACCGCCCGTCGTGGATCGACCTACACGAGGTTCATCCGGTGCTGGATGGCGCACCGATCGAGACGCCCGTACAACGGCGATACGGACCCGCCGGCCTGGATCGCCATGCCCGGGGCTCCGCCCCAAAGGACCCTCATGCTCAAGCGACGCACGATTGGAACGACTTCCCCGGCCCGGCTGCGCCGCTGGCTGGTGGCGGGCAACCTGGCGTTGGCGCTGACCCTGAGCGCGGCCGCCTGGCTGAGCCTGCGCAATGCCCGGGAAGGCGATGAAAGCGCGGCGCAGCTGACCGCGGAGAACCTGGCCGCGAGCATGAGCGGCGAGGTCGCCGCCGAGCTGCGCCTGATCGACAACGCGCTGGCCACGGTGGCCGAGCGCTATGCGAAGACGGCGCACGCCGCCGACCGGACCCGCGTCCTGGCGCAGATGCTCGACGAGCAGCGCGAGCTCCTCAGGCACGTCAGCGCCCTGCGGGTGGCGGATGCGACGGGCGAGGTGCTGGTCCACGGCGAGGCGCCGCCCACGACGCCGATCCGCCTGGGCGACCGCAGCTACTTCGACCGGGCGCGCGCCCGCGACGCCACCGTGGTGTCGGAGCCGCTGCGCTGCCGCGTCACCGGCGAGTGGTGCATCGTGGCCGCCCGTCGCCTGATCAACGCGGACGGCCAGTTCGACGGCATCGTGCTGACCGAGCTGACCTCGGCCCACTTCGTCCAGCTTTTCTCCGGCATGGAACTCGGCCGCTCGGGCGCGATGGCGATGCGCACGAACGACAGCTTCCTGCTGGTCGCGCGCCACTCCGTGTCGGAGCCCGGCTCAGTCAAGGGCCTGGGGGAGGCCATCGTCTCCGACGCCCTGCGCGCCAACCTCAAGCGCAGTCCCGACCGCGGCTGGTACGTGACGCCCACCGCGCTGGACCGCGTCGAGCGCATCACCGCCTACCGCCGCGTGCCGGGCTACGCGTTCACGATGTACGCCGGCCTGAGCACCGGGGAGTACCTCGGCGCCTGGTACCGGCAGTGCGCGGAACTCGCCGGGCTGGTCGCGCTGATGGTGGGTCTGATCGGCGGCATCTCGGTGCTGCTCTACCGCGGCCAGAAGCGCGAGCATGACGGCCGGCTGGCCGCCGACCGCACCGCCCGCGAGCAGGCGCTGATGCTGGAGAACGACCTGATCGGCATGGCGCGGCTGAAGGACCGCGTGGTGCTCTGGGACAACCGGGCGCTGGGCCGGATCTTGGGCTATGCGCCGGGCGAGCTGCGCGGCCAGTCGATGCGCGAGCTCTACCTGGACGAGGCCACTTTCGACCACATCGGCCGGGTCGGCTACGCGGCGCTGCGGGCCGGCGGCCGCTTCCGCACGCAGGTGCAGATGCGCCGCAAGGACGGCACGCCGCTGTGGATCGACCTGAGCGGCAGCCTGGTCTCCGAGGACGAGAGCCTGTGGATGCTGGTCGACATCGACGCGCTCAAGCAGAGCGAGGAGAAGGCCTACGGCATGGCCTTCCGCGATGCGCTGACCGGGCTGCCGAACCGGCGGCTCTTCGAGGAGAAGCTCGTGGACGCCCAGGCCGCCGCGCTGCGGGCGGACCGGGGACTGGCGGTCTGCTACCTCGACCTGGACGGCTTCAAGCCGGTCAACGACCGCCATGGGCACGAGGCCGGCGACGAGGTGCTCCGGCAGGTGGCCGAGCGGCTGCAGCAGACGCTGCGCGCCAACGACATCGTGGCCCGCCTGGGCGGCGACGAGTTCGCGATCGTGCTGCCCGCCAGCGGCGACACGGCCGGCGCGCGCGCGGTGCTGCAGCGCTGCCTGGCGGAGATCGAGCGGCCGATCGCGATCGGCGGCGGACACCGGGTGACCATCAGCGCCAGTATCGGCATCGTGCTGGCCCTCGGCACCTGCGACACGGCGGCGGTGATGCGCGGCGCGGACGAGGCGATGTATGCGGCCAAGCGGGCCGGCAAGGGCCGTCTCCATTTCGGCGTGGCCGCAGGGCCGGCGGGCGGTCCGCGGCGCGTCGCGTCGGCATCAGCGCCGGCGCCGGCCGCCCGCGCGCTGTGGGTGGCATAGCGGCTCGTCGACGCGTGACGCGTGACGAGTCAATGCGCCTTCGCACTGGTCGAGCCCATCGTGAACATCACCCACTCCGGCCGCACGTTGATCCGGATCGGGTAGATGCTCACGCCCAGGCCGCTGGTGATGTAGACCGGCTGCCGGCCGACGTCGACCCATCCCCGCGTCTTGTCCTTCGGCCACCCGTGGGGCGCGACGACGGAGCCGTAGAACGGCACGCGCACCTGACCCCCATGGGTGTGGGCCGCGACCGTGAGGCCGGGGAGTGCCGGCAGGTCGAGCGCGCTGGCCGGGTCGTGCATCAGGACGAGGGCCTGCGCGCCGCGCGGCAGGCCGCGCACGGCGCGACGCGGGTCGCTGTGCCCGGACATGCGGTCGCCGACGCCCACCACCCACACCGCCGTGCCCGGCAGCGGCACGGCCTCGTTGAGCAGCACCCGGATGCCGACGGCGCGCAGCGCACGCGTGAAGCGCGGGCCGTCGGTCCACCAGTCGTGGTTGCCGAGCACCGCGTACACGCCATGCCGGGCGCGTAGCCGTCCAAGGATCGCGGCGATCTGCTCCGGCGTGGTGCCGTCCTCGCCGCGGCCGTGGATGAAGTCGCCGGGCAGCAGCACGACGTCCGGCGCCGCGGCATTGATCGCGTCGACCACCGCCTGGGCGCGCGCCATCGTCATGACGTGGCGGAACTCGTGAGCGATGTGCCAGTCCGAGGCGACGGCGACTTTCAGCCCCGGAGGGCCTTGCCAATCGGGCACCGCAACCTGGACTTCCCGGGCGGCCACCCAGCGGGGTTCGATCAACAGGCCCCAGGCGGCCAGCAGCGCGGCGGCGAGAAGCAGGGACAGCAGCAAGGTCAGGAACTGGCGCAGCGCGGACAACAGCATCGAGGGGCTTGGAAGCGGCGGACGGTGGCGAGTATGCGGTGCAAACGACGGAAAGAATCGCAACGCGTCGCAACGCGTGGACGGTCCGCGGGCGCCGCGGCGGACGCCGGCGCGCCCGGGCGTGCCCATGCGGAAGGTCACCCCTTGGCGGCGCCGTCGCGCTGGCGTGCCGGCCGCTGGTGACTTTCGTCGCTTTACCCCCTCGGGGGGCGCTGCCTCTAATGCAGGCCCCACCGAGCACCGCGCGACATGACCGCTTCCCTCCGGCTTGAATCCCCCTTGCCCGACGGCACCTTCCGCGTGCACGAGTGCCACGCCACCGAGGCCTTGAGCGAGCTCGGCGAGATCCAGCTCCGCCTGCTCAGCGAGCGGCTGGACATCGCCGCCGGCGACCTGCTCGGCAAGCCGGTGGCCGTCGTCATCGCGCTGCGCGATGCGGCGCCACGCCGGCTGAGCGGGCATGTCGCGCGCTTCGCGCAGGGCGGCTTCGAGGGCCGCCACGCCGTCTACGAAATGACGCTCAGGCCCTGGCCGTGGCTGCTCACGCGCACCGCGGACTGCCGCATCTTCCAGGACATGAGCGTGCCCGACATCGTGGCCGCGGTGTTCCAGGACCATGCGGCGGCGCGCTTCGAGTTCAAGCTGATGCGGCCGTACCGGCCCTGGACCTATTGCGTGCAGTACCGCGAGACGGACTTCAACTTCGTCGCGCGGCTGCTGGAGCACGAAGGCATCTACTGGCACGTCGAGCATGACGAGCGCGGCCACAAGCTGGTGCTCTGCGACGCGGCCAGCGCGCACGACAGCGCGCCGGGGTGCGAGTCGCTGCCGTTCTACGGCAACGTGGAGCAGGCGCCGCCGCTGCTGGAGCACATCGGCCGCTGGACCAGCGAGCAGCGCATGCCGCCCGGCAAGGTCGTCCTCACCGACTACGACTTCGAGCGGCCCTCGACCTCGCTGCTGACCGAGCAGTCGCGGGCCCATGCGCACGACCTGGCCGACGGCGAGATCTTCGACTTCCCGGGCGGCTACCTGCAGTCCGCCGACGGCGCGCAGTACGCGGAAGACCGCCTGGACGAACTGCACAGCGCCTTCAGCCTGCTCGCGGGCAGCACCAATGCGCAGGGCGTGTGCGTCGGCCGGCTGCTGGCGATGACGCGGCATCCGCGCGATGACCAGAACGGCCAGTACCTGATCACGTCGACCCGCCTGATCGTCCGGCAGGCAGCGAGCGAATCGGGCAGTGGCGAAACCGACCTGCGCTGCGAGTTCGCCGCGATCCCGGCGGCGCAGCAGTTCCGGCCGGCGCGCCGCACGCCCAAGCCGATCGTGCCGGGGCCGCAGACCGCCACCGTGACCGGGCCGGGCGGCGAGGAGATCCACACCGATGCCTATGGCCGGGTGAAGGTGCAGTTCCACTGGGACCGGCGCGGCCGCCGCGACGAGCGCAGCTCGTGCTGGATCCGCGTGTCGCAGCCCTGGGCCGGCAAGGGCTGGGGCGGCGTCTCCATCCCGCGCATCGGGCAGGAGGTCGTCGTCGACTTCCTCGAGGGCGACCCGGACCAGCCGCTCATCGTCGGCCGCCTCTACAACGCCGAGCAGATGCCGCCCTACAGCCTGCCCGAGGGCGCGGTGGTCAGCGGCATCAAGTCCAGGACGCACAAGGGCGCCGGCTACAACGAGCTGTCGATGAACGACACCGCCGGGCAGGAGCAGATGACCCTGCATGCGCAGTACGACATGTCCACGACGGTGCTGCACGACCAGACCAACACGGTCAAGAACAACCGCACGACGACCGTGTCGGTCAACGACACCCTGACCGTCAATGCCGACCGCACGATGAGCGTGGTGGGCAAGCTGGCCGAGACGGTGAACGCCGGGCATGAGATGACGGTCACCGCGGGCGGCTACACCCAGACGATCACCGGCGTGACCGCGCGCACCGTGCATGGCGATGTCACCAACACCGTCAACGGCAAGCGCGAGAACACCGTCAACGGCCAGTTCGTCGAGACGGTCACCGCGGGCGAGGAAAAGACGGTGAGCGCGGGCAAGCGCCTGACCGTGACCGGCGGCTACACGCAGTCCGTCACCGGCGGCTACAGCCAGGCCGTCACCGGCCCGCTCGCGGTCCAGGCGAGCGGCCCGCTGACGCAGGGCGCCACCGAGACCATGGCCCTGCATGCGACCGGCGCGGGCAGCTACACCTCGGCCAGCGCGCTGACCCTGGGCGTGGGCTCGTCGACCGTCGTCATCGACGGCGGCAGCATCACGATCAGCGCCGGCGGCTCCGTCATCAAGGTCGATGCCAGTGGCGTGTCGGTCAACGGGACGGAAATCTCCCTGAACTGCTGAAGAAAGGATGGCCATGGCCATCAATCCGGTGCAGCGCCGGCTCGCCGAGTTGCTGCAGCACTGGCAGGCGTTCGTCGACCAGCCCGACAAGCGCCTGCTGCTGTGGCAGGTGCCGGACGGCGGCAGGCGCCTGCTCGACGCCTTCCTCGAGATGCAGCGGCATGCGCCCGCGGGCGACGCCACCGGCGGCGTCGGCGGCGACACCTTCGTCGTCTTCGATGCGCCGTTCGAGCAGTCCATCGCCTATTCGCGCGCGCTCAAGGAAGCGCTGGCCGGCCAGTACGCCGCGAGCCACGACGATCTGCGCCAGGCCGGGCAGACGCCCGATTGGCGCTTCGAGCCGGACGAGGTCCCCGACACCGCCGCGGCCTTCATGCGCGCGCTGGCCGCGCTGGCCGGGCATCACCCGGTGTTCGGGCAGCTCGTCGCCGTGCTCTCGCCCGCGAGCGTGACCGACGACGAGGCCTGGGCCGCCTGGGTGACCCGCGCGCTCGACGCCGGCGTGCCCGATGGCGTGCGCCTGCTGGTGCCCGATGCCGATGGCGCGCCGCGCTTGGAGCGGCTGGCGCGCGAGGATCGTCCTGATGTGCTGGTGCAGCCGCTGGCGCTCGATGCGTGGGCGGTGGCGCAGGAAACCTTCGCGCAGGAGCCCGCGGTGGGGCCGGGCGGCGTGTTCCGCAGCCTGCTCACGGGACTGTTCGCGCTCGCGGAGAAGGGCTCCGCCGACCAGGTGCAGCTCAAGGCACGGGATGCGCTGGCCTTCGCGCGCCAGCAGGGTTGGCCCGACCAGGAGGTGGCGGTGCGGCTGCTCACCGCCGGCGTGATGCTCAAGGAGCGGCGCTGCGACGAGGCCGTCAACCATTACCGCCATGCGCGCTCTGCCGCCGAGGCCGCTCGCGAGGCGGGGCATCCGGCGGGCGGTCAGCTGGTGCTGCAGTCCTGGTTCGGCGAGGCCGCGGCGCTGATCGCGGCCGGCGAGCCGCGCGCGGCGGTGCCGTGCTACCAGGCCGCCGAGCAACTGGCCGCCGCGCTGCCCAATCCCTTGATGCGCCTGGAAGCGCTGCGCATGGGCAGCTTCTGCCTGGCGCGTGCCGGCGATGCTGACGCGGCGCTGGCCTTCGGGCGTCCGGCGCTGGCCGTCGGCGAGGGGCTGCGGCCCGCGTCGCGGCCGATGACGACGCTGCCGCTGCATTGCTTCGAGCTGCTGCGGCTCGTCGATCCGGAGCGCGCTGGCCGCATCGAGGCGATCCGGCGCGACCTCGACCGCGAGCAGCTGAGCCGGCGAGGGCGTCTGGACCAGCAGGCCGCGGCGCTGGAGTCGTCCGCCGATGTGGCCGAGTTGCGCCGGGTCGAGCGCGAGCACCTCGACGAGGAGCAGGCGCTGCAGCATGCGGCGCAGGCGAGGGCGGACGGCGAGGCGGCCGGCGGCAGCGCCGCCTTCCTCGAGCTGTTCGAACAGGCACGAGGCCTGTTCGGTCCATCCTGGCCGATCGCGATGCCAGGCGCCATCGGCCCCGCCGCGGCGCCGTCGACCGCCCAAGGATCCGCCGCATGAATCTCTCCGCCAAGCACGGTGACCCGCAGCTGGGCATCGACATCCATCTGTGCACCACGCCGGCCGGACCGGTGCCGCTGCCGACGCCGCATCTGTCGGTGGTGTTCGATCCCTTCGACTACCTGCCTTTCATCGGCGCGACCGTCAAGGTGATGGGCATGAAGCGCGCGACGGCCGGCACCTCGGCGATCGTGGTGCACATCCCGCCCGGCTTCCCGTTCGCGCCGATGATTCCGGACAAGGACGACGAGCTGTTCATGGGCAGCGCCACCGTGGTGGCCGACGGCGATCCGCTGTCCTACCTCGCGCTGCCGGTGCTGGGCTGCCAGATCGCGGGCATGCCCAGCCCGCCGCGGCCGAAGAAGAAAAAGCTCAAGCTGCCCAACCTGCTGCCCACCAGCTTCAACCTGGCGATCCCCAACACGGTGAAGGTGGGCGGCGCGCCGACGATCTCGATGGCCGGCATGATCGCGCGCGGCGCCTTCGCGGGCCTGGGCAAGCTGGCCAAGTCGCGGCTCGGCAAGGCGATGGGCGCGGGCTTCAAGAAGTTCCGGCAGAAGCTCTTCAAGAACATGGACCCCGGCTTCCTGAAGTGCAAGGTGCTGCGCGCGGAGCCGGTGAACATCCTGACCGGCGAGGTCAGTGTCGAGCAGGTGGACTTCAGCCTGCCCTGGCGTGTCCCGATGGACTGGGTGCGCAATTACGCCTCGGGGCGCGAGCGGGTGGGGGCGTGCGGCGTCGGCTGGGAGAGTCCGGCCGATGCGCGGCTGGAGATCGATGCGGCCGACGGCAGCGTGGTGTTCTTCCATCCGGATGCCGGGCCGGCACTCTTCCCCGCGCTGCCGGCCGCGCAGGGCGACGCGGCGGCGGTGCTGGAGCTGATGGATGGCGCGCGGCTCAGCGACCACGGTGACGAGTGGCGGGTGCGCACCAAGGGCGATCTGACCTATCACTTCCCGAAGTCGCTGACGGTCCCCGTGACCGGGCAGCTGCGGGAAGTGCCGCTGGGCCGCGTCAGCGACCTGTGCGGCAACTGGCTGCTCTACGAATGGGTGGAGGGCCGGCTGAGCGCGATCCGCGAATCGGGCGGACGACATCTGCTGGTCGAGTACGCCGGGCGCTTCATCCGGTCGCTCTCGCTGTACGTGGCCGAGGCCGAGTTCAGCCACACCTTCGTCAGCTACGAGCACGATGCGCAGGGCTGCCTGACGGCGGTCCGCGATGAACTGGACCACCCCTACCGATTCGCCTACGACGGCCGCCACATGGTGCGGCACACCAACCGGACGGGACTGTCCTTCCATTACGAGTACGACAAGCGCGGCGAAGGCGGCGAGGAGTGGCAGGTCGTGCGCGCGTGGGGCGACGGCCGGCTGTACGACTACCAATTCGCTTACTGGCCCGCGATCCGCGAGGTGCGGATCACCGATTCGCTGGGGCATGTGTCCACGGTCCAGTGCGACGAGCACGGCCTGCCGATCCTGGAGATCGACCCGCTGGGCGGTCGCACGATCTTCGAGTACGACGAGGTCGGACGCACGACGGCGGTGGTGGACGCGGCGAATCACCGGACCGAATACGCCTATGACGAGCGCGGCAACCTGCTGAAGCTCACGCGGCCGGACGGCAGCGCGATGTCGATCGAGGTCGACGCGCGCGACAAGCCGGTGGCGATCACCGATCCCAATGGCGCGAGCTGGCGTCAGCGATGGGATGAACGCGGGCTGCTGGCCGAGCAGACGAGCCCGCTCGGCGCGGTGACGGCCTACGAGTACAGCGCGGACGGCTTGCTGCTCAGTGTGAGCGACGCGCTGAAGGCGACGACGCGGCTGGGCTATGACACCGATGGCCAGCTGGTGAGCGTGAGGAATGCGCTGGGACATGTCTCCCGGCTCCAGCGCGACTTGCTGGGCAATGTGCTCGAGCGCTCGGACCCCTCGGGCCGTGCCACGCGTTATCGCTACGACGGCAAGGGGCGGCTCGTCGAGGCGACCTTGCCCACGGGCGCGCGCATCCGCTGCGCCTACGACGCCCAGGGCAACCTGACGCATCACGAGGACGAGAACGGGGCGCGCACGCGCTTCGAGTACTTCGGGCAAGGCCTGATCGCCAAGCGCCATCAGCCTGACGGCCACGTGGTGCAGTACCACTACGACACGGAAGAGCAGCTCATCGGCGTGAGCAACCAGCGCGGTGAGATGTATGAGCTCAGGCGCGATGCGCTCGGGCGCGTGGTCGAGGAAGTGGACTACTGGGGGCAGGCGACGCGGTATGTCTTCGATGTGGCCGGGCATCTGAAGCAGAGCGTCGATCCGCTGGGGCGTGTCATCGACTTCACGACCGACAAGCTCGGCCGGGTCCGGCGCAAGCGCTTCGAGCATCCGTTCGCGGCGGGACGCCAGTTCGAGGAGACCTTCGACTTCGACGCGAATGGCAACCTCACCGGCTGCGCCAACGAGCATGTGACGGTGAAGCGGGTGCTCGATGTCGAGGGACGCTTGATCGAGGAGCAGCAGGGCGACTTCGTCATCAAGAACGGATTCGATCTGCTGGGCCGTCGCATCCGGCGCGAGACCAGCGCCGGCAACACGGTGGCCTACGAGTACGACGCGCTCGGACAGCCCACGGCCATCCGCATCAACGACGAACCGCCGATCACGATCGAGCGGGACGAGAACGGGCAGGTGGTGAAGGAGACGCTGGCACCGGGCCTCGAGCGGCAGTACCAGTACGACGCCGAGGGCCGGCTCACCGGTCAGGGCGTGCGGCGCGAGTCGGAGTGGCTCTTCAGCACGCAGTACGCCTACGACGCGGCCGGCAATCTCACGCACCGCAAGGACAGCCAGTACGGCCTGGACCAGTTCCGCTACGACCCGCTCGGACAGATCGTCGAGCACATCGATCCACAGGGGAAGCTGAAGAAGTTCTTCCAGGACCCGGCCGGGGATCGGCTGACGACGGGCGTGAAGCGGGACGGCACCTGGCGGCGCGAGGGCTGGTGCGAGGGTGTGCGTTACCGCTTCGATGCGGCGGGCAACCTGATCGAGCGCCGCGATGAGCGGCAGCTGGACGGCGAGGAGCCGAGGACGCTGGCGTTAGCGTGGGATGCGAATCAGCGGCTGGTGCGGAGCCGCAGACGAGCGACCTTCGGTGACGCGGAGCCGGACGAGGCCGAGACCGTCTACGGCTACGACCCGATGGGGCGGCGGGTGTTCAAGCGGACAGGGAGCGACGAGGTGCGCTTCGGCTGGGATGGCGATGCGCTGGTGGCGGAGAGGGTAATCGACCAGGAACCTGGGACGAGGTCGCGGCGCGAGTACCTGTATTACCCCCACAGCTTCGTGCCGCTGGCGGTGGTGGACGGAGAAGTCAGCTATCGGTTCCACAACGACCCGAACGGTTGTCCGATACGCGTGACCCGAGGCGATGGACGGGTGGTGTGGGCCGCTCGACAGGAAGCGTGGGGAGAGGCGCGAGCGCTGGTTGACGACCTCGCCAATTCAATCCGCCTGCAGGGTCAGTACGAGGATCGCGAGACCGGCCTGCATTACAACCGCCATCGGTACTTTGATCCGTTGGCCGGTCAGTTCGTGACCCAGGATCCGCTAGGAATGGGCGCGGGCCCCCATCCCTATCAATACGCCGCCAACGCCTCGACCTGGGTGGACCCCTTGGGGCTCATGGCGAGGCGGCCGCGGTATGAACCCGTCTATCGCCAATTGAGCGCCCAGGACCGGGAGCGATTCGACCAGGGATTGGGGCTGACGCCCAAGGGAACGGGTGGGTCGATCGCGGAGCACGTCCAGGGCATCGACACGCAGTACATCTCCGCGTCCAAGACAGCGGAAGCCACCAAACGATATGCGTCCGGAAACGGCCTGGTGAAGATCGACGTGCAGAAAGTCATCGACGGCGGCTGCAATTTTGTCGATCACAACAACGTCCTGAGCGCGGTCGAGCGCAGCGGGGACAAAACGGCGGTGAAGAACGCGAAACTTGCCCTTGAAGTGCTCCTCAAGGGCGGAATTCCATTCGAGGCGATGGAACTGGTCAACGGCGGCACCTGCCGAAGATGATTCAATGGTCGATCGCTGATTTACGGAGAAGGAACGATGGCAGCGCTTTCTGAATATACGAATGTCTACAACACCGCATTGAATGTGTTGAAGCAGAAGGGATTTCGTCTCTGGCGCGATGTCGATACCGACATGTACTGCGCCGAGAAGAATGGCTGGGACTTCATGGCCGACAACCCTTGCTCCTTGCTCGGCCTGATCGCCATTCACGAGTGGAAGGCACCCGCTCAGTACACCGAATATTGGTGGAAGGATGACAGCGAAAGGCTGTACGGGAAGCTGGATTCCGCGGCGCCCGAGTTCACGCCTGTCTACGAGAAGCCGCGCGGCTAATTGGGGCGCGCGTGCTGTCGGGGGGGCTCGGATTGTGCGGAGGGACTCGAAATCTGGCAACACGAACTGCGAGTTCAATCAGCGCGGGCGATAGCTCTCGGGAACGCTGAGCGATGTTCTTGATTCGCGATGATCTCGTGCGTGCCGTGCAAGCGGCGATGGACCGCCTCTTGGTCGATCCGAACAGCGCGATCGACAATGAAGGCATTCGCACTGCATTGCTGCGGCAGGCGTCAAGCACACCCGACAACATTTCATGCTCGGAACATGTCGAGTATTCGGTCTCTCCAGAAAAGAGACTGGAACTCAAGCGGACTTTCGGATTGAAGATCGTAGGGAAAGACGCACTCCTCTCCGACATTGCCTACGACCTGGAGCGCGGGGAGGTCGTGGACCTTCTGGCGGCACGTCGCCCCGAACTTTCGCGTGAGGAGATCGAAGCAGCGTTGCGCGTGAGCACACTGCTGCTCTCGGGGCTCGAGATTCAGATGGTCAGTCAGGACCCCGTTCCGATTGCGGGAGGAGTATCGCGGACCTCAGCTGCGGCACGCCGGCAGTATTCGCCGTAGTTGCTTAACCTCTGGAAGAGCGGAGGACCTCGTGGCCTACATGACCGAGTCGCTAGTCACGTCTGCCTCGCGCACCGCCAGCCAGCTCTAGCAGCCGCGATGTCCAACAAGAAGACATCCTGCTGATTTGCCACCGACGCGACCTGGATCAAGCGCTCTTCAGCACCTCAATCGTCAACTCCAGCAGCCACCGGTCGGATGCCCACCGGCAGTTCGGCCAGATCCGCGAGGCCGGGGAGAAGTTCGCAATGTTTATCGCGCCGGCTACGAGGAAGACGGGGGCGAAGCGGCGAGGAGTGTCTCCGATGGCGGTGTAGGTTGGACAATTCCACCGCGATAAGTGACCTCAGTTGTCATTGCATTGAGAAAACTCTGTGGGGTCTTGTGGTGTGCATTTGGATTGGTGATTATTGCGATCACCACAGCACGATTCCGTGTGGAGTAATCCTCTGTTATTCTGAATATTGACACACAACTGAGCCAACGAAATTCCGGATTGGGCCAAACTCGAGTGTGAAGAAGCCATTCTAGATAGGCGTCGGGGATGACCTCTGATGCATTCTGAATGAAGATGGCTGTTTCTGTTGTCTCTTTGTCCAAAAATTTTAGTTGTTCCTTTTTGGCTTTGAGCGTCCTGATCAAGCTCTTGTAGATGATGGCTTCGTCCGTCGCTGCGGGTCGCAGTGTGCGGTTTACAGAAACACTTGAATGAGCAACAGCTCCAGCAGTATGAAAGACAGCTGCTCGGCCCCGGAAATTTCCTGTAGGAAATTCATCCGGCTCAATTTGTATGATGTCCATCCCCTCCCAGGCCACCTCCACTTCCCCGCCAGGTAGGCTGAGAACTTTGCGTCCGTCCGCTGAGTCGCGCATCTCTTCGATGAGGCTGAGCACATCGCGTCTAAAGGGGCTGTGTGCTGTGATTCCAAGCGAAGCCGAGAACGATAGCTGTTTGAATAGGCCCGCCTTAATGATTTGGTTGGAAATGCTGTTGGCGACCTCGTCGAGGGCCTTTTGCCAGTCCCGATAGTGGCCAAAGTTGAGTGTTGTTACATCGACTAATATGTCCGTCGGCTCGCCGTCGTCATTCGGCATCCTTATCGCAAAATCGCAGCTATTGGGCCGCGTCGCCCCTGAATCGCCACTGAAGGTTAGTGGCCGGACGAGTGGGTCGCAAGCCACCGGGCCGGCCTTGTCGCCGATAATGCCACCAATTACCAATTCCCCAAGATCTTCTCGAAACTGCGTAACGCTATTGCACTTGAGAAATGTTGGGATTTTGTGGTCGATGGCCGGCGTTGACTCTGTGGTGAGGTTCGCCACATATCGCTCAATTGCGTAAGCGATGAAAAGGAGACGCTTCACTGCGGGCTCGAAACCTTCATTCCAGTCCCTAGCGAGGATGCTGCTCCTGCCTGTGCGCCATGTAGTGCCGAAGCGCTCGTCGCACCATCGGTATAGAGCTTCGACACCTGCAAGCGGATCCGCTTCGAAGAACGTGCCGTTGGCGAACTGCGGGTGTCGTTGGAAAGGACCGAGGGCGGACATCCGATCAGCGTACCAAGGATGGCAGCCTTCCGCCTGAGGTCGCGCCGCGCCTCGACCCACTAGGTTCGGGGGGCTGATCGGTGCGCCGCTAGCGCGGCCTCACCCGTCCACTCGATGAGAGGCTCCCGATGTTGAACCCTTCGCTGTTTCCGCGCCCGCTGGTGGCGTTAGCACTGGCGGCCGCCGCGCTCGCTGCCGCACCCGTGGCCCTGGCCGCGGACCCGCCCAACGCCGCGGCCACCGTGCCGGATGCCGCCGCCAGGGCAGTGCTGGCCGAGGATGCCGATGCCGGCCACACTACGGCCCTCGCGCCGTGCTCGGCCTGCTGATCGTGATCGGCATCGTCGCGCTGATCGTGAAGAAGGGCCGCGAGCCCGGCGGGCCCGGCACGGGCTCCATGGGCCCCGGCGGTGGCTTCGGCAGCCCGCCGCGTCCGTCGGATCGCTGAGTACCGCGTCCGCACCTGCAGCCCGGCTGCGCGTCGGACCTTTTCATGCCCGCCGCGCTTCGGCCTGTCGTGTCAAGGATGGCAGTTTCCCCGCGAACTTTCCGGGGGAGCCATGGCTCTTGGACTCGACCTGCGCAAGGCCCCGCGTCCACGGCGACATCGTGGCCGTGCTGACCTGGGGCAACGACGCCCTCGCGCTGGTGCTCATCCCGGCAACCCGCGAGGACGCCGGCTGGTTCATCGTCGAGGAGACGGCGTCCTACCTTTGGAACATCAACACCGTCGATTGCGACGAGCACGCCGCGGCGCCGGAGCACGCCAATCCCCATGCAGGTAAGCGGCTGACCGGCGGTCAGCGTCTCGACGCAGTTCGCCAGAACCCACCGAGCACGGAAGGCGCTAGGCCAAGCCTAGCGAGCGCTTTCACCGCACCGTTGAACTGGCCTGCCCAGAGGGACTCGAACCCCCGACCTGCCGCTTAGAAGGCGGCTGCTCTATCCAGTTGAGCTATGGGCAGACGGAAATCGGTAGACCGATCGATGCCTTTGTCCAGAACGGACTTCGGGCCCCGGGAGGGCGTTCCCACGCCTCCGAAGGGCCCGAATTGTGCCATGCGAACCGCCGTTAACGACGGCCGGGGAACGGTTCGAAGTCGATCCATGGTCGATCGACTCTCGACAAGCTGAAGATCAGATCAGCACGTTCACGATCGCGTTGCCGATGCCCATCAGCGCCGCGCCCGAGATCAGCCCCGCGCAGATCGGCTCGCAGCCGTCCACCCAGCGCTTCCAGCCCGACGTGCCCGGCGTCTTGTGGACCTTGGCCATCACGAAGAAGATCATCGCGCCGACCCACATCGCGAAGGTCGACTCCGGCGGCAGCACGACGCCCAGGCCGATCGCCACCGACGACAGCGGGAACTTGCCCTTGGTCGCCATCTTGATCAGCTCGATCGCCACCGCGCACACCGCCGCGATCGCCATCGTGATCAGCGCCGACGCCGGCAGGCTGTGCAGCCCGTTGGCGATGATCTCCGCCACGCCGCGCCATTGCACCGCCGCCGGCATCGAGAACTGTTCGGAAATGATGGTCGACGTCGAACGCAGGCCCTCGGCGTTCTTCGGCACGAACAGCAGGAAGAACAGCGGCACGCAGAACAGCACCCCCGCCACCACGCCGATCACGTGACCGATCGCCTGGTGACGCGGCTTGCCGCCCAGCATGTAGCCCGGCTTGATGTCGCTCAGCAGGTTGGCCGCGTTCGACGAGATCTCCGAGGTCATGCCCGCCGGGATCAGGTTGGACGCCGGATTGGTCCGGTCGATCGCGCCCATCGTGAACTGCGTGATCTTGGACAGCGCGCCCGTCGGCGTCCACGAGGTCAGCGCCATCGAGTTCGTGCAGATCACCGTCAGCACCAGGATCAGCGGCAGCGAGATCAGCGCCATGCCCACCGGCACGCCGAAGAACAGGTGCGCGATGTAGGCCGTCAGCACGCCCATCACCGGCACGCCGACGAAGGAGATCCACAGCGGCACCTCGATGTCCTTGAGCAGGTCGCTGCCGCCGCCGGCCTGGCCTGGCTTGCGGCGGAAGGACTTGAACACCGCCACGAACAGGTCGGGCTTGGCCAGCAGCGTCGTCAGCGAGCCCGCGACCATCATCGCCACGCCCCACCACATCGACCACTGGTTGACGATCTCCGCCCGCGAGATCGGGATCGGCGCGCCGTTGGGCGCCACGCGCTGCACGATGTCGCCGGCCTGGATCATGATCGGCGCCAGCACCACGAAGTTCACGAACGCGCCCAGCAGGCAGCTTGTCGCCACCGCGATGCCCATCAGCCCGCCCACGCCCAGCATGGCCGCGTCCAGCGTCAGGCGCAGCCCCAGCGCGCGGATGTCGGTGCCCAGGATCTTCGGGATCCAGATCTCGGCCTTGGCCGCCATGCCGTAGTAGTACTGGTCCAGCCGCTCATGGAAGGTCCAGGGCTCGGTCATGCCGGCCCACTTGTCCATGCGCAGCAGCTTGAACTGCAGCAGCTTCATCCAGCCATCGCTGATCAGCGCCTGGTAGATCGCGGCGCCCGCCGCCACCTTGGCCAGCAGCTTGGCTTTGTACATGCCTTCGCCGCCCTCGCCGGTGTAGAGCGAGTCCAGCACCACGCCGCAGGCGCGACCCTCGGGGAAGGGGAGCTGGTCCTCGTTGATGAAGCGCCGCTTCATCGGGAACGCCACCAGCACGCCCAGCACCGCGATGACGATCATCCAGATCATCATCTGCCACCACGGCACGATGTGGTCGACGAACAGCATGTACGCCGCCAGCGACGAGAACAGCGGCGAGACCACGTAGCCCGCGGCCGTGGCGATCGACTGGGTGCAGTTGTTCTCCAGGATCGTGTAGTCCTTGGCCCAGCCCAGCGACGCGAAGATGCGGAACATCGCGAAGGCCAGGATCACCGAGGTCAGCCCCACGCCGACGCTGATGCCGGTCTTGCCGCCGATGTACAGCGAGGTCGCGGCCAGGATGCCGCCCAGCATGAAGCCGGTGAAGCCCGAACGCAGCGAGAGCTGCGCCATGTCGCCGCGGAAGACGTTCTTGAACCACCACTCGTCCTTCTGCGCGCGCGACCAGGTCTGCACCTGCTCGTCGGTCAAATGCTGTAGCGCCATGCTGTGCTCGATCCTCTTCCCGGGTTGCCCGTTGCCGCGCCCGGCTCCAGGCTCGTGACCAGGAAGGACGCTCTTTTGAAACAAAAAAACAGCGCGCATTGTCCCTGCCTGACATCGCGCTGACACGAGCCCTCGCATGGGGTTTCCCCTGATCGCCACCCGCCTATCGCCCTGACGGGTGGGGTGTCGCGCTGAGGCTGCGAACCCCGTGTCCGTCGGCGCGGACGACGCTCGCGCCACGCCGAGTTCTTCACGCCCGGACCGCGCGCCGATCGGACGGGCCCCCGCATTCCGGTGCTGCCGCCGCACGAAAGTGCGTTCAGCGCCTAGCATCCCCACTTCCTCCTTGCTGCATCTGGAGCCGCTGTTGACGCTGATGTGGGTTCTCCTGGGCGTCCTGCTGGGCGTGGTCCTGACCTTGGTCCTGCTGATGGCGGTCCAGGGAAAGTTCGGCCGCGCGTCCGGTGCCCGGCGTCGGGACCGGCTCACCGGGCTGCTGCCGGCGCGCCGCTTCGAGGACGAGTTCGCCGCGCTGCTGGACGCGCTGCAGCGCCGCGGCGGCGAGGGCAGCCTGCTCTACATCGGCCTGGATGGCTTCCGGTTGATCAACGAAGAGCACGGCAAGGACCACGGCGATCACCTGCTGGTGCGCACCGCCGAGCGGCTGCGGCAGCTCGCCGGAAAGCGGTCCCTCGTCGGGCGGCTCGCGGGGGATGAATTCGCCCTGTGGAGCGAGGTCCCGGCATCGCAGACCGACGCCCTGGTGCGGCAGGTGCTGGAGGCGCTGGGCGAGCCGGTCCTGGTCGGCGCGACACCGCTGACGGTGAGCCTGTCGGTGGGCGTGGCGATGTCGCCCGAGCACGGCCACTCGATCCGGTTGATCCGCCGCGCGCAGACGGCGATGCGCTCGGTCAAGCGCCTGGGCGGCAACGGCCACGCCTTCTTCGACGCGGTCCAGGAGGAGGAGCTGCGCGAGGAGCTCACGATGGCGCGCGAGCTGCGGGAGTCGATCAAGAACCGGGAGCTGGAGCTGGTCTACCAGCCGAAGATGGATGCGCGCACGCTGCAGGTGACCGGCGTGGAAGCCCTGCTGCGCTGGCGGCATTCGACGCTCGGCATGGTGAGCCCGTCGCGTTTCATCCCGATCGCGGAGCGCTACGGCCTGATCGATCCGATCGGCGACTGGGTGGCCGACACCGCGCTCACGCAGGCGGCGCGCTGGCGCGAGATGGGCCTGCGCATGCGCGTCGCGATCAACGTGTCGGGCTACCAGATGCGCTCGGACGAATTCATCGGGCGCCTCGAGAAAGGCCTGCGGCGCCATCGCCTGCGGCCCGAGCGCTTCACCTGCGAGATCACCGAATCGGTCGCGATGGAGCACGCCACGGTCACCGGCCGCGCGTTCAAGCGCCTGGGCGCGCTGGGCGTGCATGTGTCGATCGATGACTTCGGCACCGGCTACTCCAGCCTGGCTGCGCTGCGCCAGCTGCCGGCGCAGGAGCTCAAGATCGACCGGGCCTTCGTGGCCGATGTCGCCACCAGCGTCCAGGCGCAGGCCATCGTGCGCGCGGTCATCGAGATGGCCCGCGTGCTGCACCTGAAGGTCGTGGCCGAGGGCGTGGAGACGGCGGCGCAGCGCGACCAGCTCGTGGCCATGGGCTGCGACGAGCTGCAGGGCTACCTGTTCGCGAAGCCGATGACGGCGCTCGCGATCGAGGTGCTGGCGGCCGAGCCGGACAAGTCGACGGAAGGGCGCGCGGAGGGCTTCCGGCCGTCGATCTTCGTGGAGACCGCGGCGGTGCCGCTGGATGCGAGGCGCTGATCCAGAGCGCCAGAGCGCGGTCGCGCGTCGCCACTCTGAAAAAACGAAGAGCCGCGAGGATTGCTCCTTGCGGCTCTTCTGGAGAAATGGTCGGGGCGGCGGGATTCGAACTCGCGACCCTCTGCTCCCAAAGCAGATGCGCTACCAGACTGCGCTACGCCCCGACGAAGCCGCAGATTGTAGCCTGGAAATTCGCCTGTTCGGGAACTCGCGACCCTCTGCTCCCAAAGCAGATGCGCTACCAGACTGCGCTACGCCCCGACGAAGCCGCAGATTGTAGCCTGGAAATTCGCCTGTTCGGGAACTCGCGACCCTCTGCTCCCAAAGCAGGAGGTCGGGGCCTCAGCGCGACAGCTTCTGCGCGATCTCCCAGCCCAGCTCCGCCATCGGTTTGGCGCCTGCCGCGGCCTCGCGGGCCTGCGCGCTCGAGGCGGTGCCGTCCTCCACCCGCTTGGCGATGCCCTGCAGGATGGCGCAGATGCGGAACAGGTTGTAGGCCAGGTAGAAGTTCCAGTCCTTCATCACCAGCTGCGGATCGGCACGGCCGGTGCGCTCGCAATAGCGGCGCACGTAGTCCAGTTCGCCCGGGATGCCCAGCGGCGCCAGGTCCACGCCGCCCAGCCCGCGCGCGGCGCCGGTCTTGCGGATGTGCCAGGACATGCAGTGGTAGCTGAAGTCCGCCAGCGGGTGGCCCAGCGTCGACAGCTCCCAGTCCAGCACCGCCAGCACGCGGGGCTCGGTCGGATGGAAGACGAGGTTGTCCAGCCGGTAGTCGCCATGCACGATGGAGACTTCGCGTTCGTCGCGCGCCGATTCGGGGATGTGCGCGGGCAGCCAGTCGATCAGGCGGTCCATCGCCTCGTTCGGGCCGGTGATCGTGGCCTGGTACTGCTTGCTCCAGCGGCCGATCTGGCGCTCGAAGTAGTTGCCCGGCTTGCCGTAGCCTTCCAGGCCCAGCGCGCGGAAGTCGACGCGATGCAGCGCCGCGATGACCCGGTTCATCTCCTCGTAGATCGCGGCGCGTTCCGCGTTCGACGCGCCGGGCAGCGTCTGGTCCCACAGCACGCGGCCCTGCACGAAGGCCATCACGTAGAAGGCGCGGCCGATGACGGACTCGTCCTCGCACAGCGCCAGCATTTGCGGCACCGGCACGTCGGTGCCGGCCAGTGCCCGCATCACGGTGAATTCGCGCTCGATCGCGTGCGCGGAGGGCAGTAGTTTCGCCACCGGCGCGGGCTTGGCCCGCATCACGTAGCTGCCGCCGGGCGTGATCAGCTGGTAGGTGGGGTTGGACTGGCCGCCCTTGAACTGCTCGATCGTCAGCGGGCCGGTGAAGCCGGGAATCTCGCGCGCCAGCCAGGCGGCGAGCGCCTGGGCGTCGATCGGATGCGTCGGGGCGCGGGTGCCGGTGAATGCGTCGTCCACAAGGTCTCCTGGAGTTGTCGTGAGATGCGAAACACGCGCTCCGGGGACCGGGGGATCGGTCGCCGGGCGCTCAGCGGTTGGCGATGGCCAACAGCTTCTCCTTGCTCAATACCACCAGCCGCGTCGGCTCGACGCGCACCGCGCCTTCGCGCTCGAAGCCCTTGAGCTCCTGGTTCACGCGCTGGCGCGACGCGCCCAGCAACTGCGCGAGGTCTTCCTGCGCCAGCTGCAGGCCGATGCGAACCTCCTCGCCCTGCGACACGCCGTAGCTGCGCGCCAGCAGCAGGATCTGCTTGGCCAGCCGCGAGGCCAGGGGTCGGGTGTTGAGGTCCTCGACCTGGTCGAACATCAGCCGCAGCCGCCGGCAGTTCAGGCGAAGCAGCGCCTCGTACAGCTCGGTGTGGCGTTGCAGCAGGTCCTTGAAGTCGGGCTTGCGGATCACCAGCAGCGTGGTCTCGCCATGGGCGCTGGCGTCGTGCGTGCGGGGCAGGCCGTCGAAGAGGGCGATGTCGCCGAACCAGATGCCGGGCTCGACATAGGTCAGCGTCACCTGCTTGCCTGACAGCGACACCGAACTGACGCGCACCGCGCCCTTGGCCACGCCGATCCATTCCTCGGCCGGTTCGCCGCGCACCGACATCAGCGCGCCGTCGGCGAGGCGACGCACGGTGGCGCGCGCCAGAATGTCGCTGCGCAACGGCAGTGACAGCTTGGAGAACCACGGCCCCGACTCGATGTTGTTGCGTTCGGAAATTGTAAGAACCGAGCTGTTCATGCTTTGTCGCTGGCGTGACAGGCCAGCCGTCTCCTGAAAGATGCGGACGGGCCGCGTGTGTCGCGACCTCATCCGGCCTATTGTGAGGGACCCGCGGCGCGCCCCATGGCGCCGCGCCGATGCGCGCATGATGCGCGGGCGATGCGCGTCGCGGGCGAAGGAGGGGCGCTTTTCCGGGTTTGTCCCGGGGAGCGCCGTGCTAGAGTGAAACGCACTCCAACAGCAATGACAGCGGGCATGGATCGAGATCATCACGACCCGCGCGGCGTGTTGCCGTCGCATAGCGTTCTCGTGCTGGCCATCCTCGTGATGTCGGCGCCCGCGTGGAGTCTCGGCGTGGGCCGACCGCAGGCGGCCTCGTCGCTGGGGCAGCCCTTGAACCTGCTGTTCCCCGTCCAGCTCAATCCCGGCGAGAGCCTCACGCCCGACTGCGTGCGCGCCGAGGTCAGCGCGGGCGAGAACCCGTTGTCCGCCTCGGGCCTGCACTGGCAGATCGAGGGCGACGCTGGACGCCCCACCGGCGTGCGGCTGCGCAGCGTGCAGCGCATCGACGAGCCCATCGTCTCGGTGCAGCTGAGCGTGGGCTGCAGCGCGCGGCTGACGCGCCAATACACCGCTTTCATCGATCCGCCCGGCCTGAATGCAGAACCGTTGGCCGACACCGGCGCGACGACCGTGCCGCTGGTGTCGCCCGCGATGCAAGCGCAGCGGGAAGGGCAGCCCGCCCGCGTGACCGAGGCGCCCCGTGCCTCGGCGCCCGTCAGTGCAGGCGAACCGGCATTGGCCGCGGCCGCGACGCCCAGGTCCTCCGCGGCCGAGCGCCCACGCCGCGCCCCCCGTCGCGTGGCGCAGGCAAGCCCTGGCCCCGAGCGCGACGGTAGCGCCGCGGCGCCGGCGGCCGTTCGCCGCGAGGAACGCGCGACACGATCGTCCGCGCCCCGATTGAGCCTCGAACCCGCCGAGGCCTTGCAGTCGTCCGCGCCCGCGCTGCTGGCGGCCGAGGCCGCCGCCAGCGCGGCCAGCGCCGCCGAGGAGGCCCGCCAGCAGGTGCTGGCGATGCAGAAGCAGATCGCCGACCTGCAGGCGGAGCAGAAGCGCACGCTCGCCGCGATGAACACGCTGCGCCAGGACCTGCAGGCCGCGCGCGAACGGGCCGCCGAGACGGGTGGATCGTCCTCGACCTGGGTGCTGGGGCTGAGCCTGCTGAGCCTGGCGCTGGCCGCGAGCAGCCTGCTGCTGTGGCGCAGCAACCGCATGCAGCGGCGCGAGGCGGAACAGCACTGGCTGACCGATTCGCGTCAGGACGCCGAGGCGGAGATGCGAGGCGCCGCGACGGTGCCGCCGCCGATGCCCACGGGGCCGTCGCCTTTCACGCCGACCGATCCGCACAGTTCGCCGGCCCCGTTGATGTCGCACCTGTCGACCGACGGGCCGCCCGCCTCGTCGGCGCCAACGACGATCCCGATGCCGCTCACCGCCGTCGAGGAACCGACCCGGCCCGGCCCGCTGACGCCGCCACCGGCGCGCGCCTCGACGCGGGCGCCGACCACCGCCGCCGACGACGCGCTGGAGGCGCTGGCCGCGCTCGAGGCCATGGAGGCGGTCGAGCCGCTGAGCCTGCAGTTCGATCGCGACGACACGCGGCCCGCGCCGTTCACCGCCGACCTGGGCGGCGTCGGCAGCCTGGTGACCGTCGAGGAACTGATCGACCTGGAGCAGCAGGTCGATTTCTTCATGGTCCTGGGCCAGGACGACGCGGCCATCGAGCTGCTGTCCTCGCGCCTGAACCAGCGCGACGCGGCCAGCGGCCTGCCCTTCCTCAAGCTGATGGAGCTCTACCAGCGCCGCGGCGACCGCGAGGCCTTCGATCGCGTCGGTACGCGTTTCGCGGAGCAGTTCCATGCGCGCGCGCCGTCGTGGAGCGACGACCTGAACGAGGGCGAGGGGCTGGAGGCCCATGACGAACTGATCGATCGGCTCGAGGCCGCCTGGGTCGACGCCGAGGGCAGCATGAGCCTGCTGCAGGACCTGCTGTCCAAGCATCAGGAGTACAGCGGCGACCTGGGCCTGCCGGCCTACCGCGACCTGCTGCTGCTGTACGCCGTGGCGCGGGACCGCGCGGAGCACGAGGTCGACGGCCAGTCGATCGATGTCGTGCTGCCGCTGGATGCGACGGCGCACGTGGACCAGATGGCGACCATGGTGTGGCAGTCGCCACCGCCGCCGCCGGGCATGCCGGCACCGCGGTCGGTCCTCACGCAGTCGGTCGACCTGGACCTGTCGCTGGTGGACGACGAGCCGCCGAGAGACGCCAAGGGCCGCTGACGAGCGTTGCGGGCCGCCAGCGGCCGGCCCGGCCTCAGATCCGCTTCAGGCGGTCGAGCGCGAGGTCCAGCGTCTCGTCCTTCTTCGCGAAGCAGAAGCGGATGACCTTCGCGTCGCTGCCGCCGCCGTAGAAGGCCGACAGCGGAATCGCCGCGACGCCGATCTCGCGAGTCAGCCACTGGCACATCGCCATGTCGTCGAGCGCGGCCAGCTCGGGCCGCAGGCCGCCGTAGTCCACGCACTGGAAGTAGCTGCCCGGGCAGGGGCGCAGCACGAAGCCCGAGTCCGCCAGTCCGGCGCGGAAGCGGTCGCGCTTGCGCTGGTAGAAGTCGCTCAGGCCGAGGTAAGGCGCCGGATCGCGCATGTAGGTGGCGATGCCGTGCTGCATCGCCGAATTGACGGTGAACACGTTGTACTGGTGCACCTTGCGGAACTCCGCCGTGAGCGCTGCCGGCGCCGCCACGTAACCCACCTTCCAGCCGGTCACGTGGTAGGTCTTGCCGAAGCTGGAGACGACGAGGCTGCGCGCCGCCAGCTCCGGCAGGCGCGACACGCTCTGGTGCATGTGGCCGTCGTAGACCATGTGCTCGTAGACCTCGTCGCTGATCACCAGCACCTCGGTGCCGTCGAGCAGCTCGGCCAGCTGCCGCAGTTCGTCCGCGCTCCAGACCGCGCCGCTGGGGTTGTGCGGGCTGTTGATCATGATCGCCCGCGTGCGCGGCGTGAGCGCGGCGCGCAGCCGGTCGAAGTCGGGGCGGAAGGTCTGGGGATCCAGCGGCACCGCCACCCGCACGCCGCCCGCCAGCGCGATGTTGGGCGCATAGCTGTCATAGGCGGGCTCCAGCACGATCACCTCGTCGCCGGGATGCACCACCGCCAGCAGCGCCGTCAGGATCGCCTGCGTCGCGCCGGCGGTGACGGTGATCTCGCTGTCCGGGTCATACGCATGGCCGTAGAGCGTCTGGATCTTGGCGGCGATCGCCTGGCGCAGCGCCGGCACGCCGGGCATCGGCGGGTACTGGTTGTGGCCGGCGCGCATCGCGGCGTCGACGGCATCCAGCAAGGCCGGATCGCCGTCGAAGTCGGGGAAGCCCTGGCCCAGGTTGACGGCCTGGTGCTGCTGCGCCAGCGCCGACATGACGCTGAAGACCGTCACCCCCAGTTGGGGCAGGCGGCTCGCGGGAACGGGGGTGTGAACACGCATGGTGGGATCGATGAAGGGGCGGGTCGGAAGCGGGGGAGGCGCTGGAGGTGGCCGTGATCGGATCGGGGGAAGGCGTCGGGTGGGCGCTTGTTGCGCGTCAGAGGTCGTAGTCGCTGGCCTCGCCGCTCATCGCGCGCTGCAGCAGCGTGCGGTTGAGCCGGTCGGACAGCAGCTCGGCGAAGCTGTAGACGTAGTTGCGCAGGTAGGCGCCGCGCTTGAAGGCGATGCGCGCGACGTTCTGGCCCAGCAGGTGGCCCAGCGGCCGCGAGACCAGCTCGCCGCCGGGTGGGTCCTCGCGCACCGCCATCTCGGCGACGATGCCGATGCCCAGTCCCAGCCGGACATAGGTCTTGATGACGTCCGAGTCGATCGCCTCGAGCACGATGTTGGGCGTCAGATGCCGCTGCGCGAAGGCCCGGTCGATGCGGGTGCGGCCGGTGAAGCTGGGGTGGTAGGACACCAGCGGCTGCTGGGCGAGCTGCTCCAGGTCGATGCGCTCGACCTGCGCGAGCGGATGCTCCGCGCGCATCACCAGCACGTGCTGCCATTCGTAGGCGGGCAGGGTGACGAGCTCCTCGAACTGCGACAGCGACTCGGTGGCCAGGCCGACGTCGGCGGTCTCGTCGATCAGCATCCGGGCGACCTGGTCCGGGCTGCCCTGGTGCAGGCCGATGTTGACCTGCGGGAACTGCCGGCGCAGCTGGGTGACGGGCCCCGGCAGCACATAGCGGGCCTGGGTGTGGGTGGTGGCGATCGAGAGCGTGCCGACGTCCTGCTTGGAGTACTCCTCGCCGATGCGCTTGAGGTTGCCGACCTCGCGCATGATGATCTCGATCGACTTCAGCACCTGGCGCCCCGGCTCGGTGATGCTGCGCAGCCGCTTGCCATGGCGCGAGAAGATGTCGACGCCGAGCTCCTCCTCGAGCTCCAGGATCGCCTTGGAGACGCCTGGCTGCGAGGTGTAGAGCGCCTTGGCCGTCTCGGTCAGGTTGAGGTTGCGGCGCGCGGCCTCTTGGACGAAGCGGAACTGGTGCAGGTTCATGGCGTGGTCATCGCAGGCGTCAGGCCTGGGGCAGCACGGTCGGGGTGGAAGGGTCGAGCGGATCGGCGGGCAGGGTGACGCCGGAGATGAGGTCCAGCGTCGCGCCCGCCATCGCGCGGATGACGGAGGCCTGTTCGCCGATCGCGTCGTGCAGCACGAACAGCACCCGAGGGTGCGTCGCGCGCAGCGACTCGACCAGCGGCGGCACGTCCCGCCGCACATGGCCGCTGGCACCCAGGAACATCGGCACGATCTGGATGCGGCTGCAGCCGCGCGCGGCCAGGGCGCCGGCGGCGGTGGCGATGTCCGGGGCCATCAGCTCCAGGTAGGCCAGTGCGATCGGCAGGTCGGGCCGCCGCGTCTGCAGCTCGGCGGCGATGGCCTGGAACGGGGCGGCCCAGGCCGGATCCCGGGCGCCGTGGGCGAAGAGCAGCAGACCGTCCATCAGCAGTCCTCCGTCGGTTGAAGCGGCCGGGTCGCGGCCGGGGGAAGGGACCGGCGGGTGCCGGACCGGCGGGCGGCGCTCCCGCCCTTCATCGATAGCGCACCAGCCAGTAGAACGCCGCCATCGAGATGCCCAGGTAGAGCAGGCTGGGCGCGGACGCCACCAGCCAGGGGGTCCAGTCGCGCAGCAGCCCGAGGTGGCCGGTGATCGCGTTCAGCACCACGAAGCTGATGCCCAGCATGATGCCGCCGAAGACCTTGACGCTGATGCCGCCCGAGCGGAAGTGCAGGTAGGCGAAGGGCAGCGCCAGCGCCACCATCACCATGCAGGCGAACGGATAGAAGGCCTTGCGCCAGAACTGGATCTCCGGCTGCGCCGAGGACTGCTCCTGCGAGGACAGGTGGCGCGTGTAGCGGTAGAGCTCCAGCGTGGACATGTTCCAGGTCGGCTGCACCGCCGCGGACACCACGCCCGCCGGCAACTGGCTCTGCCAGTCGAAGCGCGGCAGCAGGACCTCGTGGATGGCGGGGTTCTCGGACAGCTTGTCCTGCGGCGCCGCGGGGTCCTTGGGCTGCGGCGCGTTGGCGGCCGGCTGGCTCAGCGGGGTCGCCACGCGCGACCACTGCGTCAGCCGCACCTCGTTCATCTGCCAGCGGCCGGTGGCGTCGACGGTGGCGCTCTTGGCGGTCAGCCGGGTCGCCATCGCGCCCTTGCTGTCGAACTCGAAGACCAGCACGTCCTCCATCGTCCCGTTCGAGCGGGCCCGCCCGACATGCACCGCGTAGCTGAAGTCGCCGATGCGGTCCTTCATCCACGCGCCCTGCGCGTTCGTGACGCCGCCGCTGGCGGTGGACTTGAGCAGCTGCGCCTGGCGGTCCGCCCAGGGGTTGACGAAGTCGCCCACCACGAAGGCCAGCACCGCGAAGGCCAGCGCCATCACGCTCAGCAGGCCCAGCGCGCGCTGCGGCCCCAGGCCGCCGGTGCGCAGGATGGTGAATTCGCTGGACTGCGCCAGCCGCGCCATGCTGAAGATGGTGCCGATCAGCACCGCGATCGGCATCAGTTCGTAGAAACGGCCCGGCAGCTTCAGCACGCTGGACCACACCGCCAGTCCCAGGCCCAGGCCCAGGCGCTGGAAGCGGTCCAGGTCGTCGATGAAGTCCAGGAAGAAGAACAGCGCCAGGAACCCGGCCATGACCAGGGTGAAGGAACTGAGGATGTCGCGGTACAGCAGCCGCCGCACGGTTCTCATGTGGGCACTCCCGGCGTGGACGAGGACATCGAGGCCGGCGCGATGACCACGCCCGCCGGGACCGGGCCCAGCACGGTCTCGGCATAGGCCGGGTTCTCCGGCGGCGCCGGCAGCACGCCGCTGCGCGGGGCGCCCAGGCGCGCGCCCTGTTCGCGCCAGAGCAGCAGCAGCATGGTCACGACGAAGGCGCCGCCATGCAGCGCCAGCATCGCGGGCCCCAGCTTCATCTTGTTGCCCACCACCCAGGTCTGGGTCAGGTTGATCAGGTTGAAGTAGACGATGAAGGCCAGCAGTGCGAACAGCAGGTTCCAGTTGCTGGCGCGGCGCGGGTTGGTCGCCGAGATGCCGATGCCCAGCAGCACCAGGTTGACGCAGCCCAGGATCATGCCGAAGCGCCAGGCCAGCTCGCCGTCGTTCTGCGGCGAGCGGTCGACCAGCAGGTCCAGCGTCGGACGCGTCTTCGGCGCGCGCTTGCCGTCGGCGCGCATCACCTCGTCGTCGACCACCACCTGGTATTGCTGGAAGCGCGCGACCGACTTGTCGCCGTTGCGCAGGTCCACGTCGTTGCGCTGGCCGTGCTCCAGCACGAGGACGCGCTGGTTGTTCTTGTATTGCAGCGCGCCGCGCGCCGAGGTCGTCACCGACTCCAGGTGCTCGGTGTTGTTCATGATGAAGACGTTGCGCGCGGCGGCCTCGTCGGCCGGGTCGCGTTCAATGAAGAACACCCGCGAGCCGTCGTTGGAGCTCTGGAACTGGCCCGGCGCGACACGGGACAGGTCGCTGCGCTGCTCGAACTGCTCGCGCAGCTGGGCGCTGTTCTCGTTGCTCCACGGCCAGACGATGGTCATCAAGACCGTCACCACCACCAGCACCGGCGAGGCCATCGTCAGCACCGGCCGCACGAAGCGCGTCAGGCCCAGGCCGCTGGCGAACCAGATGGTCATCTCCGATTCCTTGTACATGCGCCCCAGCGACATGACGACGGCGACGAACAGCGACAGGCTCAGCATCACCGGCAGTTGGGCCAGGGCCAGGTAGCCCAGCGACAGCAGCACATGCTGCGGTGCCACCGTGCCCTTGGCCGCCATGCCGAGGGAGCGCACCAGCAGCATCGTCACGACGATGGTCAGGATGACCACGAAGGCCAATCCGAAACTGCGGGCGAGTTCTTTGCGTACTGATGAATCGAATAACATCCGGGCACTTTATCTACTTCTCGGTATTATGGACTTTCGCTCTCAGCTCGCGTCCCTCGACGCCCTGTCGTCGCACGGCGCCGACGCCCTGGTGCTGATCGTCGCCGGCGACAGCCTGCCGGCGTCGCTCGACAAGACCGTCTCCGCCCTGGTCAAGGACGCCATCAAGCTCGGCGACTTCGAGCTGAAGGCGGGTCAGGTCTTGTCCCTGGTCCGTCCCGCCGGCCTGAAGGCCCCGCGCCTGATCGTGGCCGCCAGCGGTTCGACGCTCAAGGCGGCGCGTTCCGCGTTGACCGCGGCGCTGGGCCAGCTCAAGGGCAAGGGCGCGACCGGCGCCTCGGTGGCCTACGCCGGTTTCGGCGCCGAGCTGACCGAGTCCCTGGCCGAGCAGACCGTGCTGGCCGCCCAGGACGCCGTCTATGTCTACCGCGAAACCAAGCCCAGCGCGCCCGCCGCGTCCAAGCTGACGAAGATCGCGCTGCTGCACGGCAAGGACGAGGCCAAGGCGGTCAAGGCCGGCCTGACGCGCGGCCAGGCCATCGGTGCCGGCATCGCGGTGGCGCGTGAATGCGCCAACCTGCCGCCCAACGTCGCCACGCCGGCCTATCTGGCGGACCAGACCAAGGCGCTGGCCAAGAGCCACGGCATCAAGGTCGAGGTGCTGGACCAGAAGGGCATCGAGAAGCTGGGCATGGGCTCCTTCCTGTCGGTGGCCAAGGGCTCCGACGTGCCGCCGCGCTTCATCGTCGCCAAATACGAAGGCGCCGCCAGAACGCAGGCGCCCATCGTGCTGGTGGGCAAGGGCATCACCTTCGATTCGGGCGGCATCTCGCTCAAGCCGGGCGCCGGCATGGACGAGATGAAGTTCGACATGGGCGGCGCCGCCTCCGTGCTGGGCACGCTGCGCGCGGTGGCCGAGCTCAAGCCCAAGATCAACCTGGTCGTGCTGATCGCCGCCTGCGAGAACATGCCCAGCGGCCGCGCGGTCAAGCCGGGCGACGTGGTGACCTCGATGTCGGGCCAGACCATCGAGATCCTGAACACCGACGCCGAAGGCCGCCTGATCCTGTGCGACGCGCTGACCTATGCCGAGCGCTTCAAGCCCGCGGCCGTGGTCGACGTCGCGACGCTGACCGGCGCCTGCGTGATCGCGCTGGGCGGCGTGCGCTCCGGCATGTACGCGAGCGACGACGAACTGGCGGCCGCGCTGTCGGCCGCCGGCGAGACGGCGCTGGATCCGTGCTGGCGCCTGCCGCTGGACGACGACTACGCCGACGGCCTGAAGACCAACTTCGCCGACGTCGCCAACGTGGCCGGCCGCGAGGGCGGTTCCATCACGGCGGCCAAGTTCCTGCAGCGCTTCGCCTCGAAGTACCGCTGGGGCCACCTGGACATCGCCGGCACCGCCTGGAAGGGCGGCGGCGCCAAGGGCGCCACCGGCCGTCCGGTCGGCCTGCTGACGCACTTCGTGCTGTCGCAGGTCCGCTGAGCGCGCGCCGCGTTCCTCGGAAGCTGACAAGGGAAGGGCGGGTCCGGTGACGGAGGTCAACTTCTATACCGGCGTGCCCGACCGACAGGTCTACGCCTGCCGCCTGCTGCGCAAGACGCAGGCGGCCGGGCTGACCGTCGGGGTGTGGGGACCGATGCGGCTGCTCGAACGACTCGACCAGACGCTCTGGACCTTCGATCCCGGCGAGTTCCTGCCCCACCTGCTGCTGCGCGGCGACACGCCGGAACTGCTGCGCGCGCGCACCCCCATCCTGCTCTCGGACCAGCTCGACGCGCTGGCCGGGTGCCGGGTGCTGCTGAATTTCGAGCCGGGCGTGCCGCCGGGCATCGAACGCTTCGAGCGCGTGCTGGAGCTGGTCTCCACAGATGCCGAACAGGTCGCCGCGGGACGCGCGCGATTCAAGGCCTACAAGGCCCTCGGCCTGACGCTGAATCATCACGTGATGTCGGCTTGAACGCCGGCGTCGATCACCACGAACGTTCACCGCGACCGATCGCGCCGCGGTGGTGCCGCCGCGCGCGGGCGTGGTGCCGTGACGCCCATGGACAGGGCGCTGGCGGGGCTTGTCGGGCGCCGGGTGGGCGGAAATCCGCACTCTTCGCGCAGGGGCTGTGTGCGCCTTCGCACTCCTGTGAAAACCATCCGGGTTTGCCCCGGTGACAGGGGCGCGACAACGCCTGCGCCGTGACCGCGTTCACAGCATTTTCACTATGGAAACGGCTCCGCCTTTCGGGGTATGGTCGCTCGCGTTGAGAACTCAACGTCATTCCACATATCCCGAGTCGGAGGTTCCTAGATGCAATCCAAGCTGAATGTGATCGTGGGCGCAATCGCCATTGCCGCGAGCGGCGCCGCGATGGCGCAGGATGCGGTGGTCAAGATCGGCCACGTGGGTCCGACCAGCGGCGCGATCGCGCACCTGGGCAAGGACAACGAACTGGGCGCCAAGATGGCCATCGACGAGCTGAACGCCAAGGGCGTGACGATCGGCGGCAAGAAGGTCAAGTTCGAACTGCTGGCCGAAGACGACGCCGGCGATCCCAAGCAAGGCACCGCCGCCGCCCAGAAGCTGGTCGACTCCAAGGTCAACGGCGTGGTCGGCCACCTGAACTCGGGCACGACCATCCCCGCGTCCAAGATCTACAGCGATGCCGGCATCCCGCAGATCTCGCCGTCGGCGACCAACCCCAAGTACACCCGCAACGGCTACAAGACCGCGTTCCGCGTCGTGGCTGACGACGTGCACCTGGGCGGCACGCTGGGCAAGTACGCGGTGACGCAGCTCAAGGGCAAGTCCATCGCCGTCATCGACGACCGCACCGCCTACGGCCAGGGCGTCGCCGACGAATTCGAGAAGGGCGTCAAGGCCGCCGGCGGCAAGGTCGTCGGCCGCGAATTCACCAACGACAAGGCCACGGACTTCACCGCCATCCTGACCTCCCTGAAGGGCAAGAAGCCCGACGTCGTCTTCTTCGGCGGCATGGACGCCGTGGCCGGCCCGATGCTGCGCCAGATGAAGCAGCTGGGCATCGAAGCCAAGTTCATGGGCGGCGACGGCATCTGCACGGCCGAACTGCCCAAGCTGTCCGCCGGCACCATCAGCGACAGCCAGGTCGTCTGCGCGGAAGCGGGCGGCGTGGAAGGCGAATCGAAGAAGTCGCTGGACGCCTTCAAGACCAAGTTCAAGGACAAGTACAAGGTCGACGTCCAGATCTACGCTCCGTACGTCTATGACGCGGTCAACGTGATGGTCGACGCCATGGTCAAGGCCAAGTCCGCCGACCCCAAGGTCTACCTGCCCGTGCTGGCCAAGACCTCGGACTACAAGGGCGTGACCGGCACGATCGCCTTCGACGCCAAGGGCGACATCAAGAACGGCGCGCTGACCCTGTACACCTACAAGGGTGGCAACCGCGAGCAGATCGCCGTGGTGCGCTGATCCTCCAAGCGCTGCAAGGTTGAAGGACGCCCACTTCGGTGGGCGTTTTTTTTCGTCCATGGCCATGCGACATGGCGCTGTCCCCTGATCGAGGGATCACCCCCTCACTCGCGTGCATTCCCGCACGAGAGCCCCCCAAAGCATTCAGTCAGGGGGTTTGCGCCTCCGAGGCGCTACCGACAATGGCCTGCGTCAGCGTGCCGAGGGATCGATTCGGGGATCCGGCGGCGGTCGACGGGAGACGGGTTCAACCGGGTCGGATTGCAAGGCGGACGCCCCTGCAAACAGGGGGCTTTCAAGCCTGGGGGGCGCAGGCATGATGCCCCCCGCAGCGAACAGGGTCCTCCTCTGGAGGAGGCGTTCGCGACGAGCGGTCCAGAGAGGTTCACCCGGGTCGGCGACAGCGTCCCAAGAGGATGCCGTGACCAGCTTTGGGGACGGGCATGATTCGAATTTTTAACCACTACCTCCATCGTCGTACCCTGATCCAGGTGCTGTTCGACCTGGGCCTGATCATCGCGGCGGTGTTCGCGGTCGCGCTGAGCCACGGCAGCGGCGAGCACATGATGAGCTTCGCGGCGTCCTATGGCCTGTCACTGGCCGGCGGCATGTTCGTCATCAACTCCGCGTCCGGCCTCTACTCCCAATCCCACAAGCGCTCGCTGACGCAGTCCTGCGCCCGCGCGCTGTTCGCGCTGCTGATCGGCCTGCCGCTGGCCTACGGCCTGTTCAGCCTGATCCCCGCCACCGTCTCCCACCGCGACCTGCTGACCACGACCGCCATGCTGGCCGTCGCGCTGGTGATGGTGCACCGCGTCTACGCGGCGCATTCCGGCGTGCAGGGCGCGGGCCGGACCAAGATCCTGATCTTCGGCAGCGGCCACGCCGCGCTGGCCGTCAGCGAGAGCCTGCGCGCCGCCGATCCGCATGCGCAGATCGTCGGGTTCCTGCCGGGCCCCAACGAGATCGATCCGCAGGTGCCCGCCCACCAGCTGCTGGCCGCCGGCGAGACCCTGACCGACGCCGCGATGCGCCTGGGCGTGGACGAGATCGTCGTGGCGCTGTCCGAGCGCCGCGGCGGCTCCATGCCGCTGCGCCAGCTGCTGGACTGCAAGCTCTACGGCATCCGCGTCGTGGACCTGGCCACCTACTTCGAGAAGACGCTGGCGCAGATCAAGATCAGCCACGTCCACGCCGGCTGGCTGATCTTCGGCGACGGCTTCAACCAGGGCGTGCTGCGCAGTGCCGTCAAGCGCGCCTTCGACCTGGTGTCCTCGCTGGTGCTGCTGGTGGCGACCGCGCCGATCATGGCGGTCACCGCGCTGCTCATCAAGCTGGAATCGCCCGGCAGCATCTTCTACACGCAGGAGCGCGTGGGCCTGAACGGCGCCACCTTCAAGGTGATCAAGTTCCGCAGCATGCGCAACGACGCCGAGAAGGACGGCCGCCCCCAGTGGGCGACCAAGAACGATGCCCGCGTGACCCGCGTCGGCAACTTCATCCGCAAGGTCCGCATCGACGAACTGCCGCAGCTGATCAACGTGCTGCGCGGCCAGATGAGCATGGTGGGCCCGCGTCCCGAGCGGCCCTTCTTCGTCGACGAGCTGGTCGCGCAGATTCCGTACTACGCGGTGCGCCACAGCGTGAAGCCGGGCGTGACCGGCTGGGCGCAGGTGCGCTACGAATACGGCTCCACCATCGAGGACTCGCTGGAGAAGCTCCAGTACGACCTGTACTACGTCAAGAACCACACGCTGTTCCTCGATCTGCTGATCATGCTGGAGACGGTGGCGGTGGTCCTGACGGGCCGGGGGGCGCGCTGAGCGCGACGGCGGAGCGACCCGCTCCCGGCGTCCCGTTCCCGCGCCCGCCTCGGAACGCGGCCCGCGCGCCGGGACCCTGATCCATGTGGGCAGACACCCTGAACCTCGGCACCGCGTCCGGGATCGTCGCGGTATTGGCGCACCTGGCCCTGGCGGTCGTGGTGCTGCCGCAGTTCGGCCAGCACCGGCGCCGCGCGCTGCGACTCGAGGCCGCGCTGCTGCTCAGCGCCGTCTGGGCGGGGCTGGACGCGGCGGTCGAGCAGGGCTGGCTCGGGTCCCACCAGTGGCCCGCGCTGGTGCTGCTGCCCATCTGCGACGCGCTGCGCTACGGCGCGTGGTTCTCCTTCATCCTGGCGCTGATCGAATCGCGCGGTGACGACGGCCAGGCGCGCAGCGCCGGCGTCGCGCGGCCGCTGCAGTGGCTGGCCTGGGCCGGCGTGGCGGCCGCGGTCGCGCTGCCGCTGTGGCGCTACTGGGGCGACGCGCCGCTGGCCCAGATGCAGCGTCCGATGACGATGGCCTGGCTGGGCCTGGGCGTCTTCGGCCTGGTGCTGCTCGAGCAGATGCTGCGCAACATCCACAGCGACGCGCGCTGGAATGCCAAGCCGGTCTGCCTGGGCCTGGGCGCGGTCTTCGCGTTCGACGTGTTCGTGTTCTCGCAGGCCTCGCTGTTCCAGCAGTTCGACGGCGACGCGCTGAGCGTGCGCGCCGCCGTGCACAGCCTGGCCGTGCCGCTGCTGTGGCTGGCCAGCCGGCGCCACAAGAAGTGGCTGGACAAGCTCCATGTCTCGCGCACCGCGGCCTTCCATTCGGCCACGCTGCTGATCGTGGGCGTCTACCTGCTGGGGGTGTCGGGCATCGGCTACTACGTGCGCTACACCGGCGGCGAATGGGGCCGCGCGCTGCAGCAGGTGCTGCTGGCCGTGGGCGTGCTGGCGCTGCTGACGATGGGCCTGTCGGGCTCGCTGCGCGCCAAGCTGCGCGTCTACATCAGCAAGCATTTCTTCAGCTACCGCTACGACTATCGCCAGGAGTGGCTGCGCTTCACCGCGATGCTGTCGGCCAGCGCCTCGCCGGCGGAGCTGGGCGAGTCGGTGATCCGCGGGCTGGCGCACCTGGTCGAGAGCCCCTCGGGCGCGCTGTGGCTGCGTCGCGCGCCCGCGGCCGGCGCCGACGGCGAATACCAGCAGGCCGCGCGCTGGAACCTCAACGACGACCGCCAGCCGCTGGCCGCGGACGCCGCGCTGCTGCACCTGCTGCAGGAGCGCGCCTGGATCGTCGACCTGGACGAATGGCGCCGCGACCCCGGCGCCTACGAGCACGCGCCGCTGCCGGCCGCGCTGGCCGGCGATGCGCGCCACTGGCTGCTGGTGCCGCTGATCAACGCGGGCACGCTGACCGGCTGGGTGATCCTGGGGCAGCCGCGCACGCGGCTGGAGCTGAACTGGGAAGTGCGGGACCTGCTGCGTACCGCCGCCCAGCAGGCCGCCAGCTACCTGGCGCAGATGCAGGCGGCCGAGGCGCTGCTGGAGGCGCGCAAGTTCGAGGCCTTCAACCGCATGTCGGCCTTCGTCGTGCACGACCTCAAGAACATCGTCACGCAGCTGTCGCTGATGATGAAGAACGCCAAGCGGCTGCGCGACAACCCGGAGTTCCAGCAGGACATGCTGGACACGGTGGAGAACTCGCTGGACAAGATGCGCCAGCTGATGCTGCAGCTGCGCGAGGGCGACAAGCCGCATCACGGCAGCGCCGGCGGCGTGGCGCTGACGGCGATCGCGCGGCGGTTGGCCGCGGCGGCGGTCGGCAAGGGCCGCGGCCTGGAACTGGAGCTGCGCGACGAGGTCAGCGCGCGCGGCCATGAGGAACGGATCGAGCGCGTGCTCGGCCACGTGGTGCAGAACGCGCTGGACGCGACGCCGATCGACGGCCGCGTCACGCTGCGGCTGCAGCGCGTGGGCAGCCACGCGCAGGTGGAAGTGGAAGATACTGGCTGCGGCATGTCGCAGGAGTTCATCGATCAACGGCTGTTCAAGCCGTTCCAGACGACGAAGGCGGCGGGCATGGGCATCGGCGCCTACGAGAGCTACCAGTACCTGCAGGAACTAGGGGGGAAGATCAACGTGGAAAGCGCGCCCGGACGAGGCACCAAGGTCACCATCTTGCTGCCGCTGTTTTTCGCCCAGTCGGGCAGCGACGCCGGCCTGGTGGAGGCGCGATGAGCCCCGCCGCAGCGCCGTTCGCCGGCCCCGCCGCCTCCCTCCCGCAAGGCCCCGCGCGGCGGAGGGAACGCGCATGAGCGCCCAGCCCCCTTCGCTGCTCATCGTCGAGGACGACCTCGCGCTGCAGAAGCAGCTCAAGTGGTCGATGGACCGCTTCGAGTCGGTCACGGCCGACGACGTCGCCAGCGCCGTGCTGCAGTTCCGCCGCCACAAGCCGCCGGTGGTCACGATGGACCTGGGCCTGCCGCCGGACCAGGACTCGACCTCCGAGGGCTTCCGCCTGCTCGAGAAGCTGATCGAGCTGGAGCCCGGCACCAAGGTCATCGTGCTCACGGGCCAGAACGACCAGAGCAACGCGCTGCGGGCCATCCGCATGGGCGCCTACGACTTCCTGGCCAAGCCGGTCGATCCCGACGTGCTGGTGCTGACCGTCGAGCGCGCGATGCGCCTGCACGAGCTGCAGCAGGAGAACCAGCGCCTGCTGACGCAGCAGGACGGCGAGCCCACCGGTCGGCTGCTGACGCGCGACCCGCAGATGCAGCGCATCTGCCGCACCGTCGAGCGGGTGGCCGGCAGCGACGCCACCGTGCTGCTGCTGGGCGAGAGCGGCACCGGCAAGGAGGTGCTGGCGCAATCGCTGCACGATGCGTCCAAGCGCAAGGGCCGCTTCGTCGCGATCAACTGCGCGGCCATCCCCGAGGCGCTGCTCGAGAGCGAGCTCTTCGGCTACGAGCGCGGCGCCTTCACCGGCGCGACCAAGACCACCGTCGGCAAGATCGAGACCGCGCATGGCGGCACGCTGATGCTGGACGAGATCGGCGACCTGCCGATGCCGCTGCAGGCCAAGCTGCTGCGTTTCCTGCAGGAGCGCAGCATCGAGCGGCTGGGCGGGCGCCAGGAGATCGCGGTGGACGTGCGCATCGTCGGCGCGACGCACCAGGACCTGAAGGCCAAGATCGCGCAGGGCCTGTTCCGCGAAGACCTGTTCTACCGCCTGGCCGAGATCGTGGTCGACATCCCGCCGCTGCGCGATCGCGTCGGCGACGCGGTGCTGCTCAGCCATGCCTTCCTGCGCCGCTTCTCGTCGGAGCAGCGCCGCCCCATCCTGCGCCTGGCCGACGACGCGATCCGCGCCGTCGAGGGCCACCGCTGGCCGGGCAACGTGCGCGAGCTGCAGAACGTGATGAAGCGCGCGTCCATCATGGCCGACGGCGACCGCATCACCGCCGACGACCTCAACCTGCCGCTGCCCGCCGGCGGCGAGGCCGCCGCCGAGGAGCCCGAACTCGACCTGCGCGCCGTGCGCGAACGCGCCGAGCGCCAGGCCGTGGTGGCCGCGCTGGCCCGCACCGACGGCAACATCGCCAAGGCCGCCGACCTGCTGGGGGTCAGCCGGCCGACCTTGTACGACCTGATGTCCCGCCTCGGCGTCAAGGCGTAGGCATGAAGGCCTGAGCACCGCACCGATCCTCCGACACCCACCGACAGCGAAAGAGACACGCATGTCCCGCAAGCCCGCGCACCGCCCACCGACCGGTTCCTTCCACGGCTCCTCCCGCAGCGCGCCCGACGGCCTCCCGCGGGCCCTGCAGCGCGGCGCGACCGCGCTGGCGCTGGGTTCGGCGCTGCTGCTGTCGGCCTGCCTGGGCGAATCCGCGCAGGACTTGGTGAATTCCGCCAAGACGCACCTGGAGAAGAAGGACCACAAGGCCGCGATCATCCAGCTCAAGAACGCGCTGCAGAAGGACGGGTCGCTGGCCGAGGCCCGCTACCTGCTGGCCAAGGCGCTGCTGGACAGCGGCGACGTCGCCGGCGCCGCGATCGAGGCGGAGAAGGCGCGCTCGCAGGGCTTCGGCGGCGACGCGCTGATCGCGCTGCAGGCCCGGCTGCTGCTGATGCAGGGCAAGGTCGACGAGCTGATCGGCCAGTACGGCAGCCGTCACCTGCAGACCGCCGCCGACGAGGCCGACCTGCAGACCACGCTGGTCGGCGCCTACGTCGCCCGGCAGAAGCTGGCCGAGGCCCGCAAGGCCGCCGATGCCGCCGTGCGCGCGGCACCCGACAGCGTGGCGGTGCGGCTGGTCAACGTGCGGCTGCTCACCAGCGAGGGCAAGCTGCCCGAAGCGCGCGAGGAGGTCGAGCGCGTGCTGGCCAAGTCGCCGCAGGCGGCCGAGGCCTGGCAGCTCAAGGGCGAGCTGCAGGTGCTGGCCGACGCGCCGGCGGCCGAATCGATCGCCAGCTTCCGCAAGGCGCTGGAGTTCGACAAGAAGCTGGTCGGCGCCCATGCCGGCCTGATCAATCAGCTGATGCGCACCGGCGACAAGGCCGGGGCCAAGGACGCGGTGGCCGCGATGAAGGCGGCCGCGCCGCAGCATGCGCAGACCTTCTACTACGCGGCCGTCTTCGCGATGGACGCGGGCCAGGTGAAGGAGGCGACCGCGCTGGCGCAGGCGCTGCTGAAGGTCGCGCCGAACAACGAGCGCGCGCTGTTCCTGGCCGGTCGCGTCGCGCAGGCCAACGGCGACCTGCGCCAGGCGGAGGCGAACTACGGCAAGCTGATCCAGGCCTCGCCCGAGGCGCAGTCGGCCCGCGTCGCGCTGGCGCAGCTGCAGCTGCGCGGCGGCGATGCCGAGCAGGCGATGACGACGCTGCAACCGGCGCTCGACGGCAAGGCGCCGTCGGCCGAGGTGCTGGCGCTGGCCGCCGAGATCCGCCTCAAGCAGGGGCAGGGCGCCGAGGCCGAGCGCTTCCTCGCCCGCGCCGCGGAGGTCAATCCGAACGACGTGCGCAGTCGTGTCGGCCTGGCGCTGGGCCAGATCCAGAAGGGCCAGGAGGCTGCCGGCGTGGCCGCGCTGCGCAAGCTCTCGGCCGAGGACAAGGGCACCTCCGCCGACATCGCGCTGATCAGCGTGCTGGCGCGCAAGAAGGACGACGAGGCCGCGACGCAGGCGATCGCCGCGCTGGAGAAGAAGGATCCCAAGTCCTCGACCGCGCCCGAGCTGCGCGGCCGCATGGCGCTGCTGCGCGGCGACCGCGCCGGCGCGCGCGCCGCCTTCGACGAGGCGGTCCGGCGCGAGCCCACCTCGATGACCGCGGCCAACAGCCTGTCCACCATGGACCTGCAGGACCGCAAGGCCGAGGACGCCGTCAAGCGCTACGAGGTGGTGCTCAAGGCCGATCCGAAGAACCTGCGCGCCGAGATGGCCACCATGGGGCTGAAGCTGGCGCACAAGCTGGTCGAGAAGGACGTGGCGATCAAGCGCCTGACCGAACTCGCCCGGCAGCATCCGGACGACCCGACGCCGCGCCAGGCGGCGGTCGGCCTGCTGATGGAGCAGAAGGACTTCAAGACCGCGCTGTCGCTGGCCCAGGAAGGCGTCACCGCCAGCCCGGACAACCCGGCGCTGATCGACCTGCTGGGCCAGGTGCAGGCCGCCACCGGCGACCGCCAGCAGGCCATCAGCAGCTTCAACAAGGTCGCGACGCTGCAGCCGCGCTCGCCGCTGGGACCGCTGCGCCTGGCCGACCTGCACCTGCTGGCCGGCGACAAGGAGGCCGCGGCCGCGGCGCTCAAGCGGGCCCAGGCGATCGGGCCCGGCGACGGCGAGCTGGCGCGCAAGGTGGTCGAGAAGGCCCTGCAGATGGGCCGCCCGGACCTGGCGCTCGTCGCGGTCAAGGGCCTGCAGCAGGCGCAGCCCAAGTTCGGCCTGGGCTGGAAGCTCGAGGGCGACGTGGCGCGCAGCCGGCGCGACTTCCCCGCCGCGGTGACCGCCTACCGCAAGGCCGACCAGCTGGCCGCCGAGGCCGGCGCCACCACCGCCAACACCGAGTTGGCGATCGTGCTGCACAGCACGCTGATCGAGTCCGGCCGCAAGGACGAGGCCGAGCGTTACGCCGCCGCCTACCTGGCCAAGTACAAGACCGACGAGTTGTTCCAGTACCACCTGGGCGACGTGGCGCTCAACAGCGGCCGCTATCCCGAGGCGGAGCAGCGCTATCAGGCGGTGCTGGCCGCCAATCCGATGAACGCGGCGGCGGCCAACAACGTCGCCTGGCTGCGCCTGCGGGCCGGCAAGGCGGACGAGGGCTTGAAATTTGCCGAGCAAGCGAACAAGCTCCGCCCCAACGTGCCGCCTTACATGGACACGCTGGCGGAGGCCCTCGCCGCCAAGGGCCAGAACGCCAAGGCCGTCGAGGTGCAGAAGGAAGCCGTGAAGCAGGCGCCGTCGGTGCCCGCGTACCGCCTGCGCCTGGCGCAGCTGTACGTGGCCGGCGGCAACAAGGGCGATGCCGAGGCGGAACTCAAGCGCCTGGCGGACCTGGGACCGAATTTCGAGCAACAAGCCGAGGTGCGAAAGCTGCAGGCCGCGATCCGCTGAGGCGGTCGACCACGAGGTCGGACGCCCGCGCGGGCCGAGAGGCGGCGGAGACACCGCACCCGGGGAGGGGACGGTCATGAGCCAGATTCGACGATCCAGTCTTCGCAAGCGGTTCCACCAGGGGCTGCGGCGGATCTTCTCCTCGCTGCCGAAGCCGATGCGCTTCGCGATCTACCGCCGCATGGTGGATTGCGACCCGTCGCCCTCGGAGCGCCTGGAGCTCAAGGTGGCGGACACGCAGGAGGAACTCGACGCCTGCTTCCGCATCCTGCACGACGCCTATGTCGGCAGCGGCTTCATGAAACCCGACCCGAGCGGTCTGCGCGTGACGGTCTATCACGCCCTCCCGACCACGACGACGCTGTGCGCCAAGTACGACGGCGTGGTGGTGGGCACCATCTCGATGGTGCGCGAGGGCGTGTTCGGCTTCCCGCTGCAGTCCGTCTTCGACCTCGAGGGCGTGCGGGCCAAGGGCGGCAAGATCGCCGAGATCTCGGCCCTGGCGGTGGCGCCGGCCTTCCGCAAGACCGGCGGCGCGATCCTGTTCCCGCTGATGAAGTTCATGCACCAGTACTGCACCGAGTACTTCGATACCCGGCACCTGGTGATCGCGGTGAACCCCGACAAGATCGAGCTGTACGAGGCGCTGCTGTTCTTCCGGCGGCTCAAGGAGCAGACGGTGGCGGAGTACGACTTCGCCAACGGTGCGCCGGCGGTCGGGGCGACGCTGGACCTGCACGAGGCCGATGCGCTGTTCGAGCGCCATTACCGCGGCCGCAAGCCGGTGAAGAACCTGCACCACTACTTCTTCCGCCACCGGCTGCCCAACATCCGCTTGCCCGAGCGCCGCTTCCACACCACCAACGACCCGGTCATGACGCCGGCGCTGCTGGACCATTTCTTCAACCGCGTGGTGCCGGTGTTCGCGCAGATGGACGACCGCAAGAAGGCGCTGCTGTGGTCGGTGTACCGCGAGGACGCGCAGTTCCGCTCGGTGCTGCCGATGCTCAGCGGCGGCGGGCAGGACCTGGGCCGCTCGCTGCGGCAGTACCCGCGCTACTCGATCCGCTGCCCCGGCCACCTGGACATCCGCGCCGCCAACGACAGCGAGATGGGCCACTTCGACCTCGACGTGATCGAGGTCTCGGCCCACGGCTTCCAGGCCGAGTGCGACCATGAACTCCCGCTGCAGGTGGACGGCACGGTCGAGATCGAGCTGGGCCACAGCGAGACGGCCCATGTGACCTGCCGCGCCGTGCGCCGCAAGGACACGGACCAGGGCAGCTTCTACGGCTTCCGCATCGACGAACCCGACCGCCACTGGCGCAGCTTCGTCTCCACGCTGGAGATGGGCATCACCTCGAAGGACCTTGCCGCATGACCCGCAGTACCGACCGGATCCCCTCGACGACGCCCCCGAACGCGACCGATGCCGCACGGGCTCCCGGACGCGCCCGCGTCGTGGCGCGCCGCGAGCTGCTGGCCTGGGGCGCGGGCGGCGCGCTCGGCGCCTGGGGCCTGGCCGGCACGGGCACGGCCCGGGCGCAGGAGATGTCCAACACCCTGCCGGACCTGATCGACCGCAGCCGCCAGGCGGTGGTGGCGGTGGGCACCTTCGCGGCGACGGACAACCCGCGCTTCGGCTTCCGCGGCACCGGCTTCGCGGTGGGGGACGGGCGCCGCATCGTGACCTGCGCGCATGTGGTCCCGAACCCGGTCGAGAAGGACCTGATGATCACCGTGCCGGCGGCCGGCAATGCGTCGGGGCAGCCGCAGCTGCGGGCGGTGAAGCTGCTGCGCCGCGACGCGGCGCGCGACCTGGCGATCCTGGAGCTGGCCGACGACAAGGGCGCGCTGGTGGACGTGCTGTCGCTGGCGGAGGTCGATGGCGACCGGCCGGTGGTCCGGGAGGGCGCGGCGGTGGCGCTGATGGGGTATCCGATCGGCACCGCGCTGGGCGTGACGATGGCGACGCATCGCGGCAGCATCGCCGCGATCACCCGGGCCGCGCTGCCGGCGCCCAGTTCCAATGCGCTGTCCGAGCGCGCGGTGCGCCAGCTGAGGGAAGGCGCGCTGGAGTTCCTGCAGCTGGACGCCACGGCCTATCCGGGCAACAGCGGCGGGCCGCTGCTGGACATCCGCACCGGCAAGGTGGTGGGCGTGGTCAACATGGTGGCCCTCAAGGGCACCCGCGAATCGGCGCTCAGCGCGCCCAGCGGCATCAGCTACGCGGTACCGGTGAAGTACGTCTGGCCGCTGCTGGACAAGTGAGGCCTCAGCCGGCCCGCTCTTCAGGGTGTTGGCAATCCGAGCCTGTCGAAGAAGGCGCGATTGCGTTCCCGGGCCGCGTTGAGCAGTCGGTCGAACGAGATCACTTCGATGTAGGCCCTGAAGTTGTCGTTGAAGCCGAAGTAGCCCTGCTTGTCGCTGGTTTCGCGCAGCCCCAGGACCTTGCAACGATGGCGCACGGTTGAAGTCAGGTCCGCGATGACGTAGCAGAAGCCGGGGATCGTGTCGGAACCCGGGATGGGGCGCCCCCGCGCGGTCTTGACACCGCCTTCGCGAATCCGTTCGAGATAACCGAGCGCTTGCTCGATCGGGTCCTTGTCCTCTACGGCGCGAGCGTCGTTCCTCATCGGGCGCTTGATCTCCACCACCACGATCGATCCCAGCGGCAGCTTCTGACCTTCGTTCACCAGCAGCGGTTGGTCGAAGACATTCAAGGCGCACAGGTCCGGCTCCTTGGCATCGATGCTTCCGGTGATCGGCATGGAGGCCAGCGGCCGATCCGATGCGAGAAAGTTGTGGAACGCCAGTCGTTCATCGATCAACCAGAGGTTCGAGCCATCCGAGAACACTTCGTCGGAGGTCTTGCGCATCGGCATGATCAGATCGTGGATCAGATCCTCGCGCGCGTATCGACCGTCGGCGCCGACGCTGATGGCCTTCTCCAGGATGTCGAGGATGATCTTGCGGTGGAAGACGTAGTTGGCGAGGTCAGACTTCTTGATGTCATCGACCTTCTCGAGATAGCGCTGCAGTCGAAGCTGGTACTGGGCCGGTGACTCGGCGTCTCCCAGGTTCATCATCTCGTGGCCTTCCGCGAGCAGGCTGCCTTCGATGTCCGCGAGATGACGGTGCAAGAGCAGATCGAGGTCGCGGTCCGAGATGTCGGGATCAACGCTCAACCGGGCCGGCTCGATCCGGTTGAGGATCGGCCGGTAGCGAGGTGCCCGCTCGGAGACGAAGCGCTCCACGCGGTCCCGGCTGGCCTTTGCATTCGTTTCAAGGTGGTCACGCAGGTGCTGGCTGGCGCGGGTGACCACGGCGTCCCGGATGTCGTCGATCCCGAGTTCGGTAGCCGAGAACAGGTCATCGCTGATGGCCTCGAGGTCGAAGCCGATGCGTTCGGGCCGGACGTGGCCATCCAGGTAGGCCGAGGTGATGTAGCAGGCGTAGTGGAAGTCGCCCTCCGGATCCTTGATCCGACCGTGGAGACCGGAGATCCGACCGCCCAAGGGTTCCTTCTCCACGACGCGGCCCGCGGCACACCAGGCCAGGAAGTGCTGGCGGTCCGCGCCGGCCTTCAATCGCAGATGGGTCAGTTCGAACTCCTGCCCCTTGAGCGTGATTCGCTCCTTGGTCGAGGACGACAGCATGTAGGCGGCGTGGACCTCATGCAAGTCGATCACCTCGTCGCCGTCCACGACCGAGACGGCCGGTGCGCCCCCCTCGCGCACGAAATACCAGAGGCAATGCTCGAAGACGTTCTGGGCAATGGTGGTGGCCGTCTTTGGTGAAGCCTCGCGATAGGGCTGGTCGAAGCCGCAGAGTTCAATGATCGTTGTCGGCTGTGCGTCGGGAGGAGCGTCGGTCATCACCTGCGCGGTGACGCCATGCGCGGGCGTGAACGAGAAATTGCGCTGGCGCAGGCTGCCGTCACTGGAACGAAAGATGCTGGACACCTTGACCGCTTCGAAGGCCTTCAGCCACAGCAGTCGCCCCACGCCCCGGCAGCCCAGCGCGGCCTTGTAGTCGCTGTCCAGCGTCTCGAACGAGGACATGTTCCGTTCGTCGAACCCGACGCCGTTGTCGATGATGCGGAAGCCGACGATGGGCTCCTGGGGCGGCGCCCCGCGGCGCTGCCGGGTGTCTTCCAGCAACTGCTGCTGGGGCGTGCGGAGCACCTCGATGCGAATGTCCCCACCGTCGGGATCGTCCGAGTCGGCGATCGCCTGGATCGCATTGACCACGGCCTCGTAGAGCGGCATGAGTCCCTGGCTGCGCAACAGGGCGGTGTTGCGCAGGCGGCCCTTCAGATAGGTGTTCATGCTCATTGCCACGTTCCTCGTCCGTCCTCACGAAGGGGCATTCTCATCCCGTTCCGGAGGGCCGCCGGACACCCAGGAACAACTGTGCAAGGATCGGTAGGCGCGCAGGCAAGGTGGAGGCGGCAGAGCCTCAGCCGGCGTGACCGGCCGGCGCCGCCATGCCCGGCTGCGGCGCGGGCTCGCGCAGCAGCAGGGCCAGCAGCCCGCCCGTGGCCGCGAAGACCGCGCCGACCGCGAAGGCGACGCGGTAACCGCCCGCCAGCGCCGCCGGCAATGCGGCGCCCAGCGCGCCGAGTTCGGCCGTCTTCCACGCCGCCAGGCTGGCCAGCACCGCCAGCCCCAGCGAACCGCCCATCATGAAGGACGTGTTCACCATGCCCGAGGCCAGACCGGATTCGCTCGGCGCGACCTCGCTCATCGCCGCCAGCAGCACCGGGTTGAAGGCCACCCCGGCGCCCAGGCCCAGCAGCAGCATGCCGGGCAGCACGTCCAGCCAGAAGCCGCCGTCCGCCGGCGCCCGCGCGAACAGCGCCAGCCCCAGCGCCGCCAGCAGCAGCCCGCCGCACAGCGGCTTGCGCAGGCCCAGCTTCATCACGAGCTTCGCCGACAGGCCGACCGAGAAGGCCGCCATGATCAGGTTGGCCGGCAGGAAACCCAGGCCCACGTGCATCGCGTCGTAGCCCAGCACCAGCTGCATGTAGAGCGCCGACAGGAAGAACCACGCGAACATCGCCGCCGCCCAGAGCACGCCGATCACGTTGGACACCGCCACCGAGCGCAGCCGGAACAGCGACAGCGGCATCAGCGGATGCGCCACCCGGGTCTCCAGCACCAGGAAGGCCGCCATCAGCGCCGCCGCCACGCCCAGCAGGCCCAGCGTGCGGGGCGAGGTCCAGCCGGCCTCGTTGCCGTTGACGACGGCGTAGACCGCCAGCATCAGCGACAGCGTCACGGTCACGGCGCCGGCCCAGTCCAGGGTCTCGTCGGGCGCCGTCGGGCCGGCGCGCTCGATCAGCCACAGGCACAGGCCGATCACCACCACGCCGATCGGCAGGTTCACCAGGAAGATCCAATGCCAGCTCAGCGTGCTGGTCAGCAGGCCGCCCAGCAGCACGCCGATGCTGCCGCCGCCGGCGCAGACGAAGCCGTAGACGCCCATGGCCTTGGCCCGCTCCGCGGGCTCGGTGAACATGTTCATGATCAGCGACAGCGAGATCGCCGACACCACCGCCCCGCCCAGCCCCTGGACCGCGCGGGCCGCGATCAGCAGCCCCTGGGTGTGCGCCAGGCCGCAGGCGGCCGACGCGGCGGTGAACAGCGCCAGCCCCGCCAGGAACATGCGCCGGTGGCCGTACAGGTCGCCCAGCCGGCCCCCCAGCAGCATGAAGCCGCCGAAGGTCAGCATGTAGGCGTTGACCACCCAGACCAGCGAGGTCTCGGTGAAGTGCAGGTCGGCGCGGATCGAGGGCAGGGCGACATTCACGATGGTCGTGTCCAGCACGATCATCAGCACGCCCAGGCAGAGCACGCCCAGCGCCAGCCAGCGGCGCCGCTTCGGATCAAGGTGAGCAGTCATGGCGGATTCGCATCCATTCAGAGGGGGTGGCAGGACCCGTGACGGCTTCGTGAAGACAGACGGGGTTTCGCTTCACGACGATCGGGGCTGACGGATTTCTACATCCTCGTTGTCGGTCGATCGCCGACGCGCGCTGACGCCATTGCAGGACCCGGCGATGCGTCATCGGCGTCTGCCTCGGCGGCATCGACGGGCGGACCATGCGTCAGATCCAAAGGAGACCGCCATGAGCATCACCAAGCACGCCAAGGCCGCGAGGACCGAACCTACCAGCTTGTTCAAGACCGCGCTGTTGCTGTGCAGCCTCGCCATGACCATCGGCCTGCTGTTCAGCGCAGTGCAGGACGCCCGCGGCGCGGGCCTGGAGGACGACGGCGACGCCGGCCCGGCCCCGGCGTCGTTCACGGTCGGCGACGACGGCTGACGCGTCGCCGTCGGCGCGTCAGCACTCGACGATGTTGACCGCCAGACCGCCGCGGGCGGTCTCCTTGTACTTGGTCATCATGTCGGCGCCGGTCTCCCGCATGGTCTTGATGACCTTGTCCAGGCTGACATGGTGGGTGCCGTCGCCGCGCAGCGCCATGCGCGCCGCGTTGATGGCCTTGACCGAGGCGATCGCGTTGCGTTCGATGCAGGGAATCTGCACCAGGCCGCCGACCGGATCGCAGGTCAGGCCCAGGTGGTGCTCCATGCCGATCTCGGCGGCGTTCTCGGCCTGGGCCGGCGTGCCGCCCATCACCGCGCACAGCGCGCCGGCGGCCATCGAGCAGGCCACGCCCACCTCGCCCTGGCAGCCGACCTCGGCGCCTGAGATCGACGCGTTCTCCTTGTAAAGGATGCCGATCGCCGCGGCCGTCAGCAGGAAGTCGACGATGCCGTCCTCATTGGCGCCATGCACGAAGCGGGCGTAGTAGTGCAGCACCGCCGGCACGATGCCGGCCGCGCCATTGGTCGGCGCGGTCACGACGCGGCCACCAGCGGCGTTCTCTTCATTGACCGCCAGCGCGTACAGGTTGACCCAGTCCATCACCTGCAGCGGATCACGCAGCGCCGCCTCCGGATGCGCGACCAGATCGCGGTACAGCGCCGCCGAGCGTCGCTTCACCTTGAAGCCGCCGGGCAGGATGCCCTCGGTGCGGCAGCCGCGCTGCACGCATTCCTGCATCACGCGCCAGATCTTCAGCAGGCCCGCGCGCGTCTCCTCGTCGGGACGCCAGTGGCGTTCGTTGCGCCGCATGATCTCGGCGATCGAGCAGCCTTCCTGTTCGGTCAGCGCGAGCAGCTCGGCGCCGGTCTTGAACGGGTAGGGCAGCACCGTGGTGTCCGGCGCGATCTGCTTCTGCTTGGCGCCGTCGGCCAGGACTTCCTCGGTGACGACGAAGCCGCCGCCGACGGAGTAGTAGACGCGGTTCTGCAGCTCGTTGCCTTCGGCGTCGTAGGCGATGCAGCGCATGCCGTTGGCGTGCAGCGGCAGGCTCTGGCGCCGGTACATCACCAGGTCGCGCGCCTCGTCGAAGGCGACGACATGGTCGCCGCCCAGCGCGATGCGCTTGTCGTTGCGGATGGCGTCGAGGATGCCGGGAATGCTTTCGATGTCGACCGTGTCCGGCTCATGGCCGGCCAGGCCCAGCAGCACGGCCTTGTCCGAGCCGTGGCCCTTGCCGGTCGCGCCCAGCGAGCCGTACAGCGCGGTGGCCACGCGCACCGTGCGCTCGAGCACGCCCTCATGCCGCAGGCGCTGCACGAACATGCGCGCGGCGCGCATCGGCCCGACGGTGTGCGAGCTCGACGGCCCGATGCCGATCTTGAACAGGTCGAAAACGGAAACTGCCATGGCGGACCTCGTGGGTATTCCCTTGCGGGCTTGCGCCGTCCGGTTCTGCGCGCTCGTGACGCGCCGACCGTGCGGCCTTGAAAGAAGCTAGGCCAAAAAGAAGGCCGCGTCAGCGGCCTCCTTGATTCACCCTGATCACTCGTCAGCGTAGGCCGAGAGCGGAGGGCACGAGCAGACGAGATTGCGGTCGCCGTAGACGTTGTCCACGCGGCCCACCGGCGACCAATACTTCACGTGACGCAGCGCCGGGACCGGATAGGCCGCGTCGTCGCGGCTGTAGCCATGCGTCCACTCGGTCTTGAGCAGGCTCTCGGCGGTGTGCGGCGCGTTGAGCAGCGGGTTGTCCGTCTTGGACCAGGCGCCGGATTCGACCTTCGCGATCTCCTCGCGGATCTGGATCATCGCGGCGATGAAACGGTCCAGCTCGAACTTCGATTCGCTCTCGGTCGGCTCGACCATCAGCGTGCCGGCGACCGGGAAGGACAGCGTCGGCGCATGGAAGCCGTAGTCGATCAGGCGCTTGGCGACGTCCTCGGCGGAGATGCCGGAGCTGTCCTTGAGCGGGCGCAGGTCCAGGATGCACTCGTGGGCCACGCCGCCGCCCTTGACGCCGTCGATGTTGCCGCTGAAGTGGATGTCGTAGTGGTCCGACAGGCGCGCGGCCACGTAGTTGGCCGACAGGATCGCGGTCTCGGTCGCGGCCTTCAGGCCGGTCTCGCCCATCATGCGGATGTACATCCACGAGATCGGCAGCACCGCCGCGTTGCCCAGCGGCGCGGCGGAGACGGCGCCGATGGCGGTCTTCTCGCCCAGGCCGGCCGAGCGGTGCGCCGGCAGGAAGGGCACGAGGTCCTCGACCACGCAGACCGGGCCGACGCCCGGGCCGCCGCCGCCGTGCGGGATGCAGAAGGTCTTGTGCAGGTTCAGGTGGGACACGTCGCCGCCGAACTGGCCCGGCGCCGCGATGCCGACCAGCGCGTTCATGTTGGCGCCGTCCACGTAGACGCGGCCGCCGTGTTCATGCACCAGCGCACAGATCTCCTTGACGTGGGTGTCGAAGACACCGTACGTCGAAGGGTAGGTGATCATGATCGCGGCGAGGTTGGCGCTGTGCTGCTCGCACTTGGCCTTCAGGTCGGCCAGGTCGATGTTGCCTTCCTTGTCGCACTTGGTGACGACGACCTGCATGCCCACCATCTGCGCCGACGCCGGGTTGGTGCCGTGCGCCGACTCGGGAATCAGGCAGATCTTGCGATGCGCGTCGCCGCGCGACTCATGCCAGGCCTTGATGATCAGCAGGCCGGCGTACTCGCCCTGCGAGCCGGCGTTGGGCTGCAGCGAGACGCCCGCGTAGCCGGTGGCCTGGCACAGCCAGGACGTCAGCTGCTGGTCCAGCTGGGCGTAGCCCTGCAGCTGGCTCTGCGGCGCGAAGGGGTGCACCTGCGCGAACTCGGGCCAGGTGATGGGGATCATCTCGCTGGTCGCGTTGAGCTTCATCGTGCACGAGCCCAGCGGGATCATGCTGCGGTCCAGCGCCAGGTCCTTGTCGGACAGCAGGCGGATGTAGCGCAGCATCTCCGTCTCGGAGTGGTGGATGTTGAAGATCGGATGCGTCAGGTAGGCGCTGGTGCGCGAGAGCGCGGCCGGCACCAGCGTGGTCGGCGCCCCGGCCGCGGCGAAGGCGTCCGGCACCGGCTTGCCCTCGGCGAAGACGGTCAGCAGCGCCTGCACGTCGGCGCGGGTGGTGGTCTCGTCCAGCGTCAGGCTGATGCTGTCCTCGCTCGCGCGGCGCAGGTTCATGCCGGCGGCGACGGCGGCGGCCAGCACCGGGCCGGTGTGCGCGCCGGTCTTCACGTGCAGCGTGTCGAAGGCGGTCTCGTGGGCCAGCGTCAGGCCCAGCGACTTCAGGCCCTGCGCCAGCACGGCGGTGTAGGCGGCCACGCGCTGCGCGATGCGCTTGAGGCCTTGCGGGCCGTGATACACGGCGTACATGCTGGCCACGACGGCCGGCAGCACCTGCGCCGTGCAGATGTTGGAGGTGGCCTTCTCGCGGCGGATGTGCTGCTCGCGCGTCTGCAGCGACAGGCGATAGGCGGGCTTGCCGTGCGCGTCGACCGACACGCCGACCAGGCGACCCGGCAGCGAGCGCTTGAACTCGTCGCGGCAGGCCATGTAGGCGGCGTGCGGGCCGCCGGCGCCCATGGGCATGCCGAAGCGCTGGGTGGTGCCGACGGCGATGTCGGCGCCTTGCTCGCCGGGCGCGGCGATCAGCGTCAGCGCCAGCAGGTCGGCCGCGGCCACCAGCAGGCCACCGTGCGCGTGGACCGCGTCGGCGATCGCCTGCAGCGGGCGCACCACGCCGGTCACGCCGGGGTACTGGACCAGCGCGCCGAAGCACTCGGCCTTGCCGGCGTCCTCGGCGGGACCGACCTGGACGGTGATGCCCAGCGGCTCGGCGCGGGTGCGCACGACTTCCAGCGTCTGCGGCAGCACGTCATCGGCGACGAAGAAGGTCTGGCTCTTGCTCTTGCCCACGCGCGCGGCCAGCGTCATCGCTTCGGCGGCGGCGGTGGCCTCGTCCAGCATCGAGGCGTTGGCGATGGCCAGGCCGGTCAGGTCGCAGACCATGGTCTGGAAGTTGACCAGCGCCTCCATGCGGCCTTGGGAGATCTCGGCCTGGTAGGGCGTGTAGGCGGTGTACCAGGCGGGGTTCTCGAGGATGTTGCGCAGGATGACGCCCGGGGTCAGGGTGCCGTGGTAGCCCTGGCCGATGAAGGACTTGAGGATCTGGTTCTTGCCCGCGATGGCCTTGAGCTCGGCCAGCGCCTGCGCTTCGGTCACGGCGTCCGGCAGGTCCATCTTCGCGGCGCGCTTGATGGCGGCCGGCACGATCGCGTCGATCAGCGCGGCGCGCGAGGCGCTGCCGATGGCCGACAGCATCAGCGCTTCGTCGTGCGCGTCGGGACCGATGTGGCGGGCGTGGAACTCGACGGCGTTCTCGAGTTCGGCGAAGGAGGGCAGGGCGGACATGGCGGGGCGATCCTGGAGATGAAGTTCTTTGCGGCGCAAGGCCTGCCGGGCTCCCTCTCCCGCTTGCGGGAGAGGGCAGGGGTGAGGGCCAGCGGCGGCGGCAGGCCTGACGAGGCCTTGCGCGCAGGGGGCGACGATTAGGAGTTCTTCACCAGCTCGTCGTAGGCCGTGGTGTCCATCAGCCCGTCGAGTTCCGCCGGGTTGGACAGCTTGACCTTGAAGAACCAGCCCGACTTCAGCGGGTCGGTGTTGGCCAGCGACGGGTCGGCGCGCAGCGCCTCGTTGACCTCGACGATCTCGCCCGAGACCGGGGCGTAGACGTCGGCGGCGGCCTTGACCGACTCGACCACGCCGGCCACTTCCTTGGCGGCGAAGGACTTGCCGACGTCCGGCAGGTCCACGAACACGACGTCGCCCAGCGCGTCCTGCGCGTGGACCGTGATGCCCACGGTGGCGATGCCGTCGGTGGTGTCGACCCACTCGTGGTCGGGCGTGTACTTGATGCTCATGGAGAGGCTCCGTGCAATCGGATGGTTGGAACGGGAATCCCGAGGACGACTCGCGTCGGCTCGAGGGAACGGGGGACGAGGTGACCCAGGATCGCGGATCAGCCGCGGAAGTATCCGTTGGGCGTGAACGGCGTGGAAGAGACCGTCATCGGGGTGCGCTTGCCGCGGACTTCGGCGAAGAGCTCGGTGCCCAGCGCGGCGTACGGCGTCTGCACATAGGCCAGCGCCACCGGCTTGCCGACCGTCGGGCCCAGCGTGCCGCTGGTGACGACGCCGATCTCCTGGCCGTCGGCGTTGACCAGCTTGGCGCCTTCGCGCACCGGCATGCGTTCCGAGCTCACCAGGCCGACCCGCTTGCGCGCGGCGCCTTCGGCGAACTGGCGGTCGATGACGGCCGCGCCCGGATACCCGCCGGCGCGCGCGCCGCCGGCGCGGCGCACCTTCTGGATCGCCCAGGTCAGGGACGCCTCGACCGGCGTGGTCGTCGTGTCGATGTCGTGCCCGTACAGGCACAGGCCGGCTTCCAGGCGCAGCGAGTCGCGCGCGCCCAGGCCGATGGGCATCACCTCGGGCTGGGCCAGCAGCTTGCGGGCCAGCTCGACGCTGCGGTCGGCGGCGACGGAGATCTCGTAGCCGTCCTCGCCGGTGTAGCCCGAGCGGGTCACGAAGGTGGGGATGCCGTCCAGCTCGAAGAAACCGCCGGTCATGAAGACCAGCTGGGCGACACCCGGGTTCAGGCGCGACAGCGCGGTCACCGCCTGCGGGCCCTGCAGCGCGAGCAGCGCCTGGTCGGGCAGCGGACGCACCTCGCAGCGGCCCGACAGATGCTTCTGCATATGGGCGATGTCCTGGTCGCGGCAGCCGGCGTTGACGACCACGAACAGGCCGTCGGTGCGGCGCGCCACCATCAGGTCGTCGAGGATGCCGCCATCGTCGGCGGTGAAGAGCGCGTAGCGCTGCTTGAACATCCCGAGGTCGACGATGTCGACCGGCACCAGGGTCTCGAGCGCGGCGGCGGCGTCGTCGCCCACCAGCAGCACCTGGCCCATGTGGGAGACGTCGAACAGGCCGGCCTTGGCGCGGGTGTGCTTGTGCTCGGCCATCACGCCGGCGGGGTACTGGACCGGCATGTCGTAGCCGGCGAAGGGCACCATCTTGGCGCCCAGTTCCAGGTGCAGCGCGTGCAGGGGGGTTTTGTGCAGGGGCGTGTTCAGGTTCTGATCGGCGGACATGTCTCGCTCCGAGGGCATTCGTCATGACCACCCGACTGTGAACCGATCACGTCCGGGTGGGGGAGATGCCCTCGCTGTCCGCTTTACCTGAGAGATTGGCCGCCGGTGGTTGACCGGTGGCTTGCCCCTTCGGTGGACGGGCTCGACCGGTGGTCCGCCCCGCCTCTCTCCAGTGAGGACGCCCGATGTCTCGGGCGTTTCGTCAGTCCTTTTGCCTGAGCGTTCGCAGCGTGGGATCGCCAGTGCCACTGCGCCTTCGGCGGCCCCCGCGAGGGGGCTCTCTCCTGACAGGCGCGCATTGTAGTCATGGAAATGACCCGGTCCAGCCGGACGTGCACAATCGCGCCCATGCGACTCCTGCTGGTGGAAGACGACCTCATGATCGGCGAGCAGCTGCTCGGGCTGCTGCGCGCCGAAGGTTATGCCGTGGACTGGGTGCGCGACGGCGAGATCGCCGACACCGCGCTCCAATCCCAGACCTACGACCTGGTGCTGCTCGACCTGGGCCTGCCCAAGCGCGACGGCATGAGCGTGCTGCAGGCCCTGCGCGGGCGCAAGCAGACGGTGCCGGTGCTGATCGCCACCGCGCGCGACGCCACCGCGCAGCGGGTGGCCGGGCTCGATGCCGGGGCGGACGACTACGTGCTCAAGCCCTTCGAGCTCGACGAGCTGCTGGCCCGCATCCGCGCGCTGCTGCGCCGCGCCGCCGGCCGAGCCGAGCCGGTCTACGAGCACATGGGCGTGAGCATCAACCCCGCCACGCGCGAGGTCACCGCCAACGGCCATCCGGTGACGCTGTCGCAGCGCGAATGGGCGGTGCTGGAGCCGCTGCTGGCGCGCCCCGGCATGGTCCTGTCCCGCCAGCAGCTCGAGGAGAAGCTGTACGGCTGGAAGGACGAGATCAGCAGCAACGCCGTCGAGGTCTACATCCACGGCCTGCGCAAGAAGCTGGGCGCCGAGCTGATCCAGAACGTCCGCGGCGTCGGCTACCGCGTGCCCAAGGAATGAACGCGGGCCTGGAGCCCGACGCGCCGCGGCGCGGCCGGTTCGCGTTGCTGCCGCGCTCGCTGCGCTACCGGCTGCTGCTGTTCCTGCTGGGCGCGATGCTGACCAGCGCGCTGATCCAGGGCATGAGCGCCTACCGCAACGCGCTGATGGAGACCGACGAGATCTTCGACTACCAGATGCAGCAGGTCGCGCTGTCGCTGCGCGCGGGCATGGGCACCGGCCTGCCGCTGCCGCTGGGGGAGGAGCAGAGCATCGACCTGATCGTGCAGGTCTGGGGCCTGGACGGCACGCCGCTGTACCGCTCGGCCGGCCCGGACTGGCTGCCGCAGCGCGCGGTGCTGGGCTTCTCGAATGTCGCGCTGCGCGGCAAGCGCTATCGGGTCTTCGCGGTGCAGGGCCGGTTCCAGGTCGTGCAGGTCGCGCAGGACATCGCGGTGCGCCAGCGCATGGCGGGGCAGCTCGCGTGGCGCACGGTGCTGCCGACGGCGCTGATGCTGCCGATGCTGGCGCTGGTCGTGTGGTGGGTGGTCTCGCATTCGCTGGCGCCGCTGGAGCGGGTGCGCCAGCAGCTGTCGCGCCGCGCGGCGCAGGACCTGGCGCCGGTCGACGACGAGGACCTCCCCGCCGAGATCCAGCCGCTGGTCACCGAACTCAATGGCCTGCTGGACCGCGTGCGGCAGGCCTTCGAGCAGCAGCAGCACTTCGTCGCCGACGCGGCGCATGAGTTGCGCTCGCCGCTGGCGGCGCTGAAGCTGCAGTTGCAGTCGCTGCGGCGCGCGCCGGACGACGCCGCCCGCGCGCAGGCGCTGGAGAAGCTCGGGCAGGGCATCGACCGTGCGTCCCATCTGATCGAGCAGCTGCTCGCGCTGGCGCGGCAGGACAGTGCCAGGGCGCAGGCACCGTCGCAGCCGATCGCGCTGGATGCGCTGTGCCGCGACGGCGTGATCGACGCGGCGACGCTGGCGCAGGCCCGTGGCATCGACCTGGGCATGGAGCGCTGCGATGCGGTGCTGGTGGACGGCCACCGCGAGGCACTGACCATGCTGCTGCGCAACCTGCTGGACAACGGCATCAAGTACGGGCGCAGCCGCGTCGACCTGAGCCTGGAGCGCAGCGGCGGACAGGCGCTGCTGGTGGTCGAGGACGACGGGCCCGGCATCCCCGACGCCGAGCGCGGCCGGGTCTTCGACCGCTTCTACCGTTCCGAGGCGCAGGCCCAGCAGGCCCCGGGCAGCGGCCTGGGCCTGGCGCTGGTGCGCAGCATCGCCGACGACCACGGCGCCAGCCTGCGCCTGGGGCACAGCACCGCGCTGGGCGGCCTGCGCGTGGAGCTGGCGATGCCGCTCTCGCGCGCCACGCCGGCCGCGGCGCCAACCTTGCCGCCCGCGGTGCCGCCGGCGCTGCCGCACGCCTGAAAGGCATGCGCCTGAAAGGCGCTCGCCACCGCCGCTTCACGGCGGGGCCACGGCGATTAAGAGCGACCTAAGCGAAGCTCCTCACACTTCGAGCCATCGAATCGGCGCAAGGCCTCCGGGCCGACCGCCGGCAGCGAATCTGGAGGTTCAGATGGCTCAACAAGTGGAGAAGATGATTCCGGTGAAGAAGCTCGTGTGGGCGCTGGCCGCGGCCGGCGTGTTGGGTGCCGCGGGCGGTGCGCTGGCGATGCGCAACGCCAAGGTGACCCCAGTCTCGGTCTCGGACTCGGCGGCGACCGCGCCGGCGCAAACCGGTGAGGCGCAGGTCGCCGCGGTGACGACGCCGCTGGCCAACGCGGCCGCGCCGGCGGCGAACTTCACGCCGCCGCCGGCGGGCATGCCCGACTTCGCGCAGATCGCCGCGGCGCAAGGGCCGGCGGTGGTCAACATCAGCGTGTCCGGCACGGTGAAGACGCGCGCCGCGCGCGTGCCGCAGATCGATCCGGATGATCCGTTCTACGAGTTCTTCCGCCGCTTCGGCGTGCCCGGCATGCCCGGCGGCCCGAATGGCGGCGGCGAGGGCGGCAGCCGCGAGATCCGCGGCCAGGGCTCGGGCTTCATCGTCAGCGCCGACGGCGTGATCCTGACCAACGCCCACGTCGTGCAGGACGCGCAGGAAGTGGTGGTCAAGCTCACCGACCGCCGCGAGTTTCGCGCCAAGGTGCTGGGCAGCGACAAGTCGACCGACGTCGCGGTGCTCAAGATCGAGGCCAAGAACCTGCCGACGGTGCGCCTGGGCGCGACCCGCGACCTGCGCGTCGGCGAATGGGTGCTGGCGATCGGCTCGCCCTTCGGTTTCGAGAACAGCGTCAGCGCCGGTGTGATCAGCGCCAAGGGGCGCTCGCTGGGCCCGGACGAGAGCCGCGTGCCCTTCCTGCAGACCGACGTCGCGATCAACCCCGGCAATTCCGGCGGCCCGCTGTTCAACGCACGCGGCGAGGTGGTTGGCATCAACTCGCAGATCTACAGCGCGTCGGGCGGCTACCAGGGCCTGTCCTTCGCCATTCCGGTCGAGGTGGCCAACAAGGTCCGCCAGCAGATCGAGAAGGGCGGCAAGGTGCAGCACGCCAAGCTGGGCGTGATGGTGCAGGAGGTCAACCAGGGCTTCGCCGATTCCTTCAAGCTGGACCGCCCCGAGGGCGCGCTGGTCGCCAACGTCGAGGAGAACGGCCCCGCCGCCAAGGCCGGCCTGCGCTCGGGCGACGTGATCCTGGGCTTCAAGGGCCAGCGCATCGTCTCCAGCGGCGACCTGCCGGCGCTCGTGGACCAGTCGCTGCCCGGCGACAAGGTGGACATCGAGGTCTGGCGCAATGGCAAGCGCGAGACCATCACCGCCACGCTTGGCGACGCGAACGAGAAGGGCGCGAAGCTGGCCAAGGCTGGCGGCGACGCTGATGGCGACCACGCCAAGCTCGGCTTGGCGCTGCGTCCGCTGCAGCCCGAGGAGCGCCGCCAGCTCGGCACCCGCGACGGCCTGCTGATCCAGGAAGTGGGCGAGGGCAGCGCCGCGGCGCGTGCCGGCGTCCGTCCGGGTGACGTGCTGCTGGCCGTCAACGGCACGCCGGTGCAGTCGGTCGAGCAGGTCCGCGGCGCGGTCAAGGGCGCGGAGAAGTCGGTCGCGCTGCTGGTGCAGCGCGGCGCCGACAAGATCTTCGTGCCGGTGCGCATCGGCTGATGACCTGAACCGTTCTCCCAACCAACCGCTGCCTGTGGCGGTTGCTCCGTGGGGCCCGCGCGTGGTGGCGCGGGCCCCTTTTTTTCGGCGGCCTCGCGCTGGCATCATGCGCGGCATGTCCTCGTCCCGATCGACCCCATCCGCACCACGCCCCCCCGAAGCCTCGCCCGGTGAGCCGGCCCTGCGCTCGGCCGAGCGCGAGCGCAGCCAGCGTGCGATCGACGCCTTCATCGAGGCCCTCTGGATCGAGGAGGGCCTGTCGCGCAACACGCAGCTGGCCTATCGCCGCGACTTGCAGCTGCTGGCCGACTGGCTGGCGGCCGAGCCGCGTCTGGCGCTGGACGACACCCGCGAGCAGGACCTGTTCGGCTACGCGGCCGCGCGACACGAGGGCGGCAAGGCGACCTCCGCGAACCGGCGGCTGTCGGTGTTCAAGCGCTACTTCCGCTGGGCCTTGCGGGAACGCCGGCTGGAGCGCGATCCCACGCTCAAGCTCAGCGCCGCCAAGCAGCCGCTGCGCGTGCCCAAGACGCTGCACCAGACCCAGGTCGAGGCGCTGCTGGACGCGCCCGACGTCGGCACCGCGCAGGGACTGCGCGACCGCGCGATGCTCGAGTTGATGTACGCCAGCGGCCTGCGCGTCACCGAGCTGGTGACGCTCAAGAGCGTGCATGTCGGCCTGCGCGAGGCGGTGCTGCGCGTCACCGGCAAGGGCGACAAGGAGCGGCTGGTGCCCTTCGGCGAGGAGGCGCACGCCTGGCTGATGCGCTACCTGCAGGAGGCGCGTCCGCAGCTGCTGAGCGCGCGCAACACCGACGACCTCTTCTTGTCCCGCTTCGGCCAGGCCATGACGCGCGAGACCTTCTGGCGCATCGTCAAGAAATACGCGGTGGTGGCGGGCATCACCAGCCCGATCTCGCCGCACACGCTGCGGCATGCCTTCGCCACGCACCTGCTGAACCATGGCGCGGACCTGCGCGCGGTGCAGTTGCTGCTGGGCCATGCCGACCTGTCCACGACGCAGATCTACACGCACGTGGCGCGGGAGCGCCTGAAGGCGCTGCACGCGGCGCACCATCCGCGAGGCTGAGCGCCGGTCGCGCCGACGCCGCCTCAGTCCACCGGCAGGCCCGCCGGCGGCTTGATCTCCTCCAGGCAGATCATCGACCGCACGTCCGCGACGCCGTCCAGCTGCATCAGCTTGTCGGTGAGGAACTTGGACAGCGCCTGCAGGTCGCGCGCCACCACCTTCAGCAGGTAGTCCGAATCGCCCGAGACGGTGTGGCACTCCAGGATCTCGGGGAAGTCGCGGATCAGCGACTCGATCTCGCGCACGCGGGCGAAGGCCTGGGCGGTGATGTTCAGGCTGACGTAGGCGGTGACGCCCAGCCCGAGCGCCAGCGGCGCCACGTCGGCGCGATAGCCCCGCAGTACGCCGCGTTCCTCCAGCGCGCGCACGCGGCGGAAGCACTGCGGCGCCGACAGGTGGACCTGCGCCGCCAGGTCCACGTTGGACATGCGGCCGTCGCGCTGCAGCGCCCCCAGGATGCGCAGGTCGATCGCGTCCAGCGTCACCGGCCCGAGGGGGCGGGGGCGCGTCGGCGCCGCGGCCGGCCGGCCCGCGCTGATCGCCGGGGCGGGAACGGATCGAGGCGGCTTCTTGTCCAACTTGTTCATCGGCGAGGTCGTGATGAGGAATTGTTGCGATTCTAGGGATTCACGTGAACGAAGCGTGCGCGAGCGCGTGCCACCCGCGGCGAACGCGACGCCGTCATCGGCGAGAATCGCGCCCCATGGATCACAGCTTCCTCTCCGCCCTCATCCTGCTGCTGCTGGTGCTCGACCCGCTGGGCAGCCTGCCGATCTTCATCCCCATCATGCGGGCCGTGCCGCGCGAGCGCCGGCTGAAGGTCGCGCTGCGCGAGGTCGGCATCGCCTTCGCGGTGCTGCTGGCCTTCATGTTCCTGGGCGAGGGGTTCCTGCGCCTGATGCACCTGTCGGAGCGCTCGCTCGAGGTGGCCGGCGGCGTGATCCTGATCATCATCGCGATCCGGATGATCTTCAGCCACGCCGGCGAGTCGGCCTACGGCGTGGACACCGGACGCGAGCCCTTCATCTTCCCGCTGGCGGTGCCGCTGCTGGCCGGTCCGTCCGCGATGGCCACGGTGCTGCTGCTGGCCTCGCGCCAGCCGGACCGTGTGGCTGAATGGATCGGCGCGCTGTTCACCGCGATGGTCATCTCCTTCCTCGCGCTGATCCTGGCCGACCGCATCCGCAAGCTGCTGGGCGACTCGGTGGTCTCGGCGCTGGAGAAACTGATGGGCCTGGTGCTGACCGCCATCGCGGTCGAGATGATCCTGTCGGGCCTGAAGCGCTACTTCGTCGGCGGGCTCTGATCGGCGGAATTGGCCGGCCCGGTCCGCGCGGCGGCCTGCGCCGCGCGCCATTCCGCCGCCGTCATGCCGTAGACCGCGACGTCGTTGTCGTACCAGCGCTCCACGCCGCGATAGCGCATGCCGAGCTTGGTCATCACATGCGAGGACGCCTCGTTGGCCGGGTCGCAGACGGCCACCAGCTGCGGCGCGCGCAGGTCGTCGAAGGCGAAGGCGGCCATGCGGCGCGCGGCCTCCGAGCCGTAGCCGCGGTTCCAGCGGTCGCGGCGCAGGCGCCAGCCGATCTCGTGCGGATTGGCCGCGTCGCGGCCCAGGTGCTGGATGCAGCCGGCACCGATGATCTCGCCGGTCTCGATCTCGAAGAAGGTCCACCAGCTGTAGCCCCATTCGGCCCAGCGCGCCTTGACGCGGTCGATCATCGCCTGCGTGTCCTCGAGCGTGTCGGGCTTGCCCGTGATGTAGCGCATCACGTCCAGGTCGCGATTCATCTCGAACAGGCCGTGCAGATGCGCATCGGTCATGGGCTCCAGGCGGAGCCGGGCGGTGGTCAGTGAGGTCATCGGGCGACTGTACGGCGGTTCAGCGGTTCAGCGGGCATGACGCCGGTCATCCGTCGGCCTCGGCGGCCTCGGCGGCCAGCTCCTCGGCCGTGCGCCGCAGCGCCGAGAGGTCGAGCTCCTCCGGCGGCAACGCGCCGTTGAGCCAGCGGATGCGGCAGCGGCCGGCGCGCTTGGACTCGAACATCGTCTGGTCGGCGCGGCTCATCAGCACCTCGGGGTCGACGCCGTCCAGCGGGTAGTGCGCCACGCCGAAGCTGCTGCCGACCTGCACCGTCACGCCGCTGGACAGCCGCACCGGGGCGAGGATCTCGCTCAGCAGCCGCTCGCAGGCCGGCCGGCTGTCGGCCACCGCGGGCAGCGGGGTCAGCAGCACGACGAACTCGTCGCCACCCAGCCGCGCGGCCGTGTCCGAGCCCCGGATGCCGCTGGACAGCCGCTGCGCGACGACCTTGAGCACCTCGTCACCGGCGTCGTGGCCGTGGGCGTCGTTGATGGCCTTGAAGCCGTCCAGGTCCAGGTAGGCGACCGCCATCTTCTGCGACTGCCGCTGCGCCACGGCCATCGCCTGGCGCAGCCGGTCGGCCAGCAGCACCCGGTTGGGCAGGCCGGTGAGCGCGTCATGGAAGGCGGCCCGCTCCACGCGCGCCTCGTGCGCCTTGCTCTGCGTGATGTCGGCCATCATCCAGAGCGTCGTGTCCACGTCGCGCTCGCCCGGCAGCGCCACGCCGTTGAGGTCGATCCAGACCAGGCTGCCGTCCTTGCGCCGCATCTGCAGCTGGCTGCGGTAGTGGCCGCCGCGGCTCAGCACCGGATAGGCATTGCGGCCCAGCGCGGCGAAGGTGTCCTCGTCGACATAGAGCTCGCGCACCGGCAGCCCGAGCATCTCGTCGGTGCCGTAGCCGAAGAGCTGTTCCAGCGCGCGGTTCTTCCAGACGATGCGCCGGCCGCGCAGCTTGGCGATGGCGATCACGTCGGCGTCCAGCATCGCCTGCTGGTCCAGCGTCAGGCGGCGCAGGTCCTCGGTCATCGCGTCGGCCAGCGCCTGCGCCCGCGCCCGGCCGGCCGCGAGCAGGTAGGTGGTTGCCGCCAGCAGCGCCGTCAGCAGCAGGCCGATCAGGCCCGGCCCCCAGCCCGCCGCGTCGATCACCGCGCGCTCGTAGGCGGTCGTCAGCGCGGCCTCGAGCCGGAACGCCCGCCCGGCGATCTCCACCCGACGCTCGGCCGCCACCACGCGGAGGTCGAAGGCGGGCTGCGCGCTCGGCGCGGCATCGAGTGGCTGGATGCCGGTGCTGGAGTCGAGCAGCAGGTCCTCGGTCGCGGTGTGGTCGTCGACCAGCAGGCGGAAATCCATCGGCGCCGCCGCCAGGCCTTCCTTGAGCCCGTGCAGGATCTCCTGCGCCACCAGCGGCGCGTAGAGCAGGCCCAGCAGCGCCTGGCGCCGCTGGGCGGCGTCGATCGGGTCGGCGCCGTCGCGGAACACCGGCACCAGCAGCAGCATGCCGGGGCCGTGCGCATGGTCCTGCACCAGCGGCACCGGCGCCGACAGCGTGGCCTCGCCGGTGGCGATGGCGCGCTCGATCGCGCGCCGCCGGATCGCCTCCGAGCCCAGGTCGAAGCCCCAGGCCGCGTAGTTCTGCGACAGCGGCTCGATGTGCGCGACGACGAACAGGTCGGGCGCGTCGCCCCGGCTGCGTACCGAGAACTGCGGCGCGCCGTTGGCGCGCTCGGCGGCGATGAAGGCGGGCAGGTCGGCGCGCTTGACCCGCGGCACGAAACCGAAGCCGCGCACGCCGGGGAATTCGCGCGTCAGGTCGCGCGACTGGACGTAAGCGCGGAAGGATTGCCGGTCAACGCGCCCGCCCAGCGCGGCCAGCGCGCCGCGCGCGCCCTTGAGGCCGTACACCGGCTGGACGAAGCGCTGGACGATGTCGCGCTCCAGCCGCTCCATCTGGGCGTCGAGCAGGCGATGGGCCTCGGCCACGACGCGGTTGCGGTTCCAGAGCATCGCGCTGAGCGTCAGCGCCAGGCCGGCCAGCAGCACCAGCAGCGCGCCGACGACGGCGGGCATCGGCAGGTCGCCGGCCCCGGAGGATGGTGCGGGCGTGGGCGCTGGGGCCGGGAGCGGGGACGCGAGGTCGTGCGCTGGAGCGTCGTGCACGGGCGGGGCGGCGGGGCCGCTGGGCGTGGACACAGCCGGGTACTTTAGAGCAGCCGCCGCGCGGCGGCATGGCGTCCCTGCGGCGCGTCCGGATTCGTTACATCTGCCGCGACGCGTCGCCGCGCAAGCGCCTATCCTCCCTCGCTCAAGGGGGCGGCGCGCGGCTTGCTCCTGTGCTGCAATCAATCCTCATCTCCGGCGAAGGCGGGCAGCATGGCTCAAGACTCGGACAGGGGCCCCGGGGCCTGGTGGGCATTCCTGAGGCGGCGCTGGGTGGCGCGCCGCGACCCGCCCGCGCGGGTGGCCGCGGCGGACGAGGCGCAGTTGATGGACGGCCTCAAACGCGAGGCCGCCCGGGCGCAGCGCCACCGCCACGACGGCGTGCTGATGCTGCTGGAACTCGATCCCTGGACCCGCCTGCAGCAGCAGCACGGCCAGGAATGCCTGCAGGCGCTGGACGAGCGCCTGGACCAGCTGATGCGGCAGCAATTGCGCGGCGGCGACTGGCTGCTGCCGCTGCCGCGCGGCGTCTGGGCCGCCTACCTGCCGTGCACCGATCCGCTGGGCGCGCTGGACGCGGCCGACCGGCTGCGGGCCCGCGTCGCGACGCTGGACTACCGCTGGCAGGGCCAGTCGCTGCCTTTGAGCGCGAGCCTGGGCCTGGCCCATTGGCAGGACTGGCGGCGCGAGCCGCAGCAGGGCGCCGACCAGCTGCTGCAGCAGGCGCGTCAGGCTCTGGCGATGGCGCGCGGCGCCGGCTGCAACTGCGTGCGCGCCTACGCGGCGATGCCCTCCGGCCGCAACCGCTACAGCGGAACGCGCCCGGCCTGAGGCCGTCGTCCCTTGGCCATCGGCCATCGGCCATCGGTCCTCGGCCCGCGGTCGGTGGCGCTACAGCGGCACCCGGCCGGCGTAGCCGGTCATCTCCAGGTAGCCCCAGCCGAGTCCGCGGCCGGCCTCGTCGCTCACGCGCGCCACGCCCTCCCAGTACGGGAAGCCGGTGCTGAGCCGGGTGTCGATCTCCTGGGCCGCGTAGGCCGCCTCGACGAGCAGCACGCCGCGCGGCGTATGGATGCGCCAGCGCACCGGGTAGGTGGCCCGGCTCACCGGGCTCTTCCAGAAGGCCAGCGGCTCGAAGCGCAGCTGCTGCTCGAAGTCGACTGGCGCGCCGCCGTGCGCGGCACGCCAACTGCCGCCGGTCCAGATCACCGCGCCGTCGTGCGCGCGCATCTGGAACAGCGTCAGCGACGAGCCGTCGTCCAGGTTCAGACCAAGCCAGTCCCAGCCGACCGCCCGGTCCGGCGCGGCGTCGGCGCCGCGACCGAGGTACTGGTTGCTCCACTCGTGATCCAGCCAGGCGCTGGCCCGCACCGTGCGCGTGCCGCCGTCGCGCAGCGCGAGCCGGCCGCTGCCGGCCAGCTGCGGCTCGCTGACGTAGCGGCTGGCCTGCTGCGCGCCCGGGCCCTTGCGCGACCAGCCCGCGCGGCCCTGCAGCAGCGGCGCCTGGGGCGCGTCCAGCGTCAGCGCGAGCGCGAAGCCCGCGTGCTCGCTGGGCATCGACAGCACATAACGGCTGCGGCCGCCGGGGCCGTCGCTGCGCCGCAGCTGCCAGGCGCCCAGGCGCACGCGGGTGTCGTCGGTGTCGGCGCGCGCGTTGGCGAAGCCGTGGCGCAGCACCTGCTGGTCGTGCAGCAGCCGCTGGCGGCCGAGGTCCGAGATCGCCGCGTGGCCCAGCATCACCTGGTCCGGCGCGAAGGCCGACGACAGCGGACGCTGGAGCGCATGGCGGACGCGGAAGAAGGTGAGCTGGAAGCCGAAGTCCGGCCGCGTCGTCTCGCCAGCGCGCCCGTCGACCCGCAGCACGCCGGTGACGTACCACCACTCGATGCGGGTCTCGGGGTGCGCGCCGTGGTCGCGGGGAAAGCGCAGTGGCGCGTCGGACAGCGTCTCGTCGGTCGGCGTGGCCTGCGCGCGGGCCAGCCCCATGGCGCCGAGGCCGCCGAGGGCGCCCAGCAGCGGTCGTCGTCCGATCATCACCAGTCCTCCCGCACCGCGCGCAGCGCCTCGCCCCGACCGGCGCGCAGCGCGCGGGCGCTGGCCCAGGCGGCGGTCACGCCGGTGGCGACCAGGCTGGCCGCGAGCAGCGCCGCGACCCGGCCCGCCGGCACCGACCAGTCCATGCTCCAGTGGAAACTCTGCGGATTGAGCCGGAACACCAGCACCGCGCTGATCGCCAGGCCGACGATCAGTCCCATCAGCGCGCCGGCCACCGCCTGCAGCAGGCTCTCGGCCAGCACCAGTCGGCGCAGCATCGCGCGCGTCAATCCCAGGTGCAGCAGCAGGCCGAATTCCCGCCGGCGCGCCAGCAACTGCGCCGACAGGCTGGCCGCGACGCCGAACAACCCCAGCCCCAGGCCCACCGCCTGCAGCCAGTAGGTGATGGCGAAGCTGCGGTCGAAGATCGCCAGCGAGAAGCGGCGGAGCTCGCCCGCGGAGGCGATCTCCAGCGAGTCCGGCGCCCCCGAGGCCTCGCGCAGCGCCTGCTGCGCCGCCACCGGATCGGCGCCGGGCCGCAGCCACAGCGCCAGCTCGGTGATCGCCGCGTCGCCGCTGAGCCGTTCCCAGTCGCGCCGCTCCATCAGCACCGCCCCGGTCTGGCGGCTGTAGTCGCGCCAGATCGCCTTCACCGCGACCGGCAACTGGCGGCCCTCCAGCCGCAGCGTGAAGCGGTCGCCGGGCGCCAGGCGCAGCTCGTCGCGCATCGCCTCGTTGATGTAGACCGGCTGCACGCCGTCCGGCAGCGCGACCGCCTCGCCCTGCAGCGGCAGGCGGTGGTCCAGCGGTCGTGCCAGCAGCGTCGTGCTGCCCGTCATGCCGCGCACGGTGAAGCCGATGTCGCGGGTGCGCTGTGCCGCCACGCGGTCGATGCCGGGCAGCCGGGCGGCCGAGGCGGCCAGCCCCGGCGGCATCGGTTGGCCCTGCTGGGCGCTGTCGCGAGCAGTCTGGCGCAGGTAGAGATCGGCCGGCAGCATGTCGCTCAGCCATTGGTCCAGGGACTGGCGGAAGCTCGCGACCATCACCAGCATCGCCACCGCGAGCGCCAGCGCGACCAGCACGCCGGCGATCAGCCGGCCGGCCTCGCCCGCCTGGTCGCGGGCGCGTTCCACCGCCAGCAGCGGCAGCGCGCGTCGCGCCGCCCAGCCACGCAGCAGGCTGGTGATCGCGCGCAGCACGAAGGGCACGCTGCCCAGCGCGCCCAGCAGCAGCGCCACCATCGCGGCGTAGGCGCCCAGCGGCAGCCCGAGCACCGGCCGCAGCGCCGCCAGCGGCAGCGCGGCCAGCAGCAGCGCCGGACCGATCCACCACCAGCGGCCCGTGTCGCCGCCGCTGCCCAGGCCCTTGAGCACCTGGGCGACGGGCAGCCGGCGCAGCCGCGCCAGTGGCAGCGCCGCCGCGCCCAGGCTGACCAGCGGCCCGAGCGCGAGCAGGCCCACGATCGACGCCGTCGAGAGCCGCAGCGCGGGCCGGCCGCCGCTGAGGCCGGTCAAGCCGCTGCCCAGGTCCCCGCCGAGCGCCTGCAGCCCGAGTTCCGCCAGCCCGATCGCCAGGCCCAGGCCCAGCACCGCGCCGGCCAGGCCCAGCGCCAGCGCCTCGGACACCAGCAGCGCCAGGCGCTGCCTTGCGCTCATGCCCAGCACGCCGAGCAGCGCCAGTTGCGGCAAGCGCTGCGCCACCGACAGGCTGTGCACCGCGAAGACCATGAAGGCGCCGACGAACAGCGCCATCAGCGACAGCACGCCCAGGTTGAGCCGGTAGGCGCGCGTCAGGCGGCGGGCGTCGTCGGCCTGCTGGCGGGCCTGGTCGTCGGGCGCATGCGCCGACACGCCGGGCGGCCAGGCCGCCGGCACCGCGTGGCCGGTGGCCATGCGCAGCAGGATGGCGTCGAGCTGGCCCGGGCGATGCAGCAGCTGCTGGGCCCAGGCGATGTCCATGATCACCAGCGCCTGCTGGCGATCCGGCACCCGGCCGACGACCGGCAGCGGCGCGGGCTCGCCGGGCAGGTCCACGCGCAGCGCGGCGGGGGCGTCCAGGCCGAGCCGCGTCCAGGCGGCGTCGCTGACCAGCAGCGCGGGCTCGCGCAGCGCGCGGCCGAGGTCCGCGCCGTCCATCCGCGGCAGCCACTGCGGATGGAAGGCGCCGATCTGGAACAGGTCCAGGCCGATGAGCCGCACCCGCTGCCATTGGCCGTCGCGCCCCTGCAGCCGGATGCTCGCGTCGAGCCGGGGCGCGATCGCGGCGATGTCCTCGCGCGCGGCGAGCTCGGCGAAGAAGCGGTCGGACAGCGGCGCGGCGCCGGCGGTGGCGCCGAGCTCGACATCGGCCTGCGCGCTGCTCTGCCGCGCGGCCGATTCGAACTGCGCCAGGGCCGAGGCATTGATCCAGTGGACCGCGCCCGCGAGCGCCAGGCCCAGCGCGATCGTCAGCAGCGCGGCGAGCTGCCGGCCCCACTGCAGGCGCAGCGCGGGCCAGGACAGCTGCCACCACCAGCCCCAGGCGCGCCGCAGGCCGGCGAGCGGGGCGTGGCGGCCGGTGCCGCGCGGCGGGGAGACGGTCGGGGCGCTCATGCGATGGGGACGGGCAATCGGCGGGCGCGGGCGTCGCGCCCTCAGGCCTCGACGAGGCGGCCGTCCTCCAGCCGCAGGCGCCGGTCCGCGAGCTCGGCGGCATGGGCCGAGTGCGTCACCAGCAGGCAGGCCGCGCCCTGGTCGCGCAACTGCTGGCGCAGCAGCCGCATGACCTGGTCGGCATGGGCGGGATCGAGGTTGCCGGTGGGCTCGTCGGCCAGCACCAGCACCGGGCGGTGCACCAGCGCGCGGGCGATGGCCACGCGCTGCAGCTGGCCGCCGGACAGCTGGCGCGGCAGGTGGCGGGCCTGCGCGCCCAGGCCCACCGCGTCCAGCATCTCCTCGACGCGGCGCGCGTCGGGCTTGCCCTGCAGCAGCAGCGGCAGGGCGACGTTGTCCCGCACGGTCAGGTGGGGCAGCACATGAAAGGCCTGGAACACGAAGCCGAGTTGCTCGCGACGCAGCCGGGCCTGGCCGGATTCGTCCAGCGCCAGCAGGTCGCGGCCTTGCAGCACCACCTGGCCGCGATCCAGTGGCTCGAGCGCCGCCAGCCCGTTCAGCAGCGTGGACTTGCCGCTGCCGGATTCGCCGAGCAGCGCCAGCATCTCGCCGCGATGCAGCGTCAGCGAGAGGTGCTCGAACAGGGTTTGCGCGCCGTAGCGCTTGGTCAGGCCGGTGGCGGTGAGGAGGGGGACGTCCATCGTCGAGCTCAGTTGGCGCCGGCAGTGGCGGTGTCGTCGGCGAGCGCGATCAGCTGTTCGAGCGCGTCGGGCGCTTCCGCCGCCACCACGCGCCGCGCCGGCATGCTGCGCAGCCAGGTGATCTGGCGCTTGGCGAGTTGCCGCGTCGCGGCGGTGCCCAGTTCGCGCAGGGCCGCGAAGTCGGGCGCGGCCTCGTTGGCGTCGAGCAGTTCCCAGGCCTGCCGATAACCGACGCAGCGCATCGACGGCAGCCCCAGGTGCAGGTCGCCGCGGGCGCGCAGGCGCCGCACCTCGTCGACGAAGCCCTGTTCGATCATCAGCTCGAAGCGCTGCGCGAGGCGCTGGTGCAGCCAGGCGCGCGCCGCGTCCGACGGCTCCAGGGAGATCAGCGGCCAGTCGACGCCCTGCGCGCGCTGGCGCCGGTAGAGCGCCGACATCGGCTCACCGCTGAGCAGGCAGACCTCGAGCGCGCGCTGGATGCGCTGCGCGTCCAGCGGCGCCAGGCGGGCGGCGGTCTCCGGATCCAGCGCCGCCAGCCGTGCATGCATCGCGGGCCAGCCGTCGCGGGCGGCCTCGGCATCGAGTTGCGCGCGCAGCGCTGGATCGGCCTGCGGCAGCTCGGACAGGCCGTCGAACAGCGCCTTGAAATAAAGCATCGTGCCGCCAACCAGCAGCGGCCGCGCGCCGCGGGCCTGGATCTCGGGCACCAGGCGCAGCGCGTCGCGGACGAACTGCGCCGCCGAGTAGCTCGCGGTCGGCTCCAGGACGTCGATCAGGTGATGCGGCACCGCGGCGAGTTCTTCCGGCGTCGGTTTGGCGGTGCCGATGTCCATGCCGCGGTACACCAGCGCGGAGTCGACGCTGATGATCTCCACCGGCTGGCGGCGCGCGATCGCGAGCGCGGCCGCCGTCTTGCCGCAGCCCGTCGGCCCGGCGAGGCACAGCGGCCGCAACGCCGGCGGCGGGCGGGGCGCGACCGCGGCGGCCGTTGCGGCCATCGCGGCCGGCGCTTCGATCAAAAGCGCTCCCAGGGCGCGAGGTAGCGCCACTGGCCCGGCGGCAGCTGGCCCAGCGGGATGCGGCCGATGCGCACGCGCTTGAGCGCCAGCACCTTCAGGCCGACCAGCTCGCACATGCGGCGGATCTGGCGCTTGCGGCCCTCGCGCAGGACGAAGCGCAACTGGTCCTCGTTGGCCCAGCTGACCTTGGCCGGCTTGAGTTGGACGCCGTCCAGCTCGAGGCCGTGGTTCAGCAGCGCGATCGCCTTCGGATCGAGCTGGTGCTGCGGATGCTGCCCGCCATCGCCGTGCTCGAGGGCGACGCGCACCAGGTATTCCTTCTCGACGTCGGAGTCCTCGCCGATCAGGTGGCGCGCGATGCGGCCGTCCTGCGTCAGGACCAGCAGGCCGGTGGAATCGATGTCCAACCGGCCGGCGGGCGCGAGGTTGCGGCCGTGGCCGGGCGCCCAGTGGATCTTGGCGGGATCCTCGCCCCAGTGCGTGTCGGCCTTGACCAGCACCGACGCCGGCTCGTAGCCGTCCTCGGCCTGGCCGGAGACATAACCGATGGGCTTGTGCAGCAGGATGGTCACGCGCTGCGCCTGCTGCTCGCGGGCGGCGGGATCGACTTCGATCTTCGCGTCCGGGCCGACGCGCTGGCCCAGCGTCGCGGGCTCGCCGTCGACGGTGACCCAGCCGGCCTCGATCCACTCGTCGGCTTCGCGGCGCGAGGCCAGGCCGAGCTCGCTCATGCGCTTGGACAGGCGCTCGCCGGCGTCGGGATCGGCCAAGCGCACCGGTGCGGGTTGACGCGGCGCGTCCGGCTGGCGCGGACGGTCGGTGCGCTCGGCGCGCTCCTCGCGTTCGGCGCGAGCGTGGACGTCGCCCGGATGGGCGGCGCCCCGATCACCGACGGGCGCGCGGCGCGGCCGGTCCTCGCCGTGACGGAAGCCGGGATTCGCGCCCGGGCCCGAACCGTAGCGCGAGCCTTCGGCGCCGCGGCCGTAGCGGTCGCCGCCCCGGTCGCCGCCTCGCTCATCGCGACGCGGACGGTCGCCGTAGCCGCGGTCCCCCGCTGGGCGGTCGCCGAAGGGACGGTCGCGCTGAGGACGGTCTCCCTGGGGGCGCTCGCCGAAGGCGCGTGGGCCCTGAGGACGGTCGCCGTAGCCGCGGTCCCCTTGCGGGCGGGCGGGGCGGTCACCGTAACGGTCGCCGCCGCGGTCGTCGCGGCGCGGACGGTCTCCCTCGAAGCGGGAACGGTCCTCTTGGCGCGGGCGGTCGTTGTCACGCGGGCGATCGCCGTAGCGGGAACGATCCCCTTGCGAGCGGTCTTCGTAGCGGGGGCGATCTCCGTGCGGACGGTCGCCGTAGCGACCGCGGTCGCCCTGGGGACGGTCGCTGTGGGCGCGGCGTTCGTCGCCGCCCCGGTCAGGGCGGGCGCCGAAACCACCACGGTCCTCGCGCGGGCCGCGGTCGGCGCGATCGCCGTAGCCGCCTTCGCGTTGCGGGCGGCCGGGGCCGCCGCGGCGTTCATCCCGGCCTTGCGGACCGCGCGCGTCGCGGTGGCGATCGTCGCCGCGCGGATCACGGCGCTCCTGGCGACCTTCCTCGGCGCGGCGCTGCTGGAACGAGGCCTCGCGTTCGGCGCGCTCGGCCTGCGCCTTGGCGAGCGTCGGGCGCGGCTTGTTGACGCCCTGGCCGCGCAGCGGCGCGCGGCGGGGGCCCTTGTCCGGACCGTCCGCGGATTTGGCGTCGGCCGATTTGTTCTTGTTGAGCTTGAGCGTGGCCATGTCGGTACTGCTTCTGGTGAAAGGGTGGATCGCCGATGCGAACGGGAAAGCGGGCGGGGCGAGCGGCGACGGCTCAGCGTCCGCGCAGGAACAGCGCGTCGAGATCGCGGAGGGTGAGCTGGCGCCAGGTCGGGCGGCCGTGGTTGCACTGGTCGGCGCGTTCGGTGCGTTCCATGTCGCGCAGCAGCGCGTTCATCTCGTCGATCGTCAGCTGCCGGTTGGCGCGCACCGCGCCATGGCAGGCCATCGTGGCCAGGATCTCGTGCTGGGCGCGCTCGATCGCGTGGCTGGCGTCGAACTGCGCCAGCTCGGCCAGCACGCCGCGGGCCAGCTCCACCACGTCGCCGCCGGCCAGCAGCGCCGGCCGCTCGCGCACCGCCAGCACCTTGGCCGACAGCGGCGAGATGTCCAGCCCGAGCCGGCGCAGCGTCTCGGCCTGTGCCTCGGCGGTGGCGATCTCGGCCGGCGTCGCGGCGAAGGTCACCGGGATCAGCAGCGGCTGGGAGTCGATGCGGGTCTCGCCGAGCGCGGCCTTGAGCCGCTCGTAGACGACGCGCTCATGGGCCGCATGCATGTCGACGATCACCAGGCCCTGGGCGTTCTCGGCCAGCACGTAGATGCCCTGGATCTGCGCGATCGCGCGGCCCAGCGGCCACTCACCGGCCTGGCTGAGCGGCAGCGGCATCGGTGGCGCATCGCGCAGCAGCGCGGCGGCAGACGAGGCCGGCGCCGTCGGCAGCCCGGCCGCCGGCGCGCCGGCGTAGAGCGCCTCGGCCTGCTCCAGCGCGAGCGCGGTCTGCGCGCGGGTCGGGATCGGCGCGCGCCAGCCTTCCGGGCCGGCGAAGCGGGCCGAGGGGGCGTGATACGGCGCGGGTGGCTCGTAGGCGCGGGCGCCGGGCGCGTCCGTGTCGGACGACGCACTGGACGACGCCCCGGACGATGCCCCGGAGACGGCGGGCGCGCCGTCCATCGGCCGCTCCCAGGCCGGCGTGCCGGTCCAGCGCTGGCGACCCGGGTCCGCGGCCGGCCCGGCGGCAGCGCCTTCGGCCGTGGCCGGCGCGCCGTCCTCCGCGCGGGACAGCGCCAGCGCGGCGACCACGGCGCGGCGCACCTGCTGGTGGATCTCGCGGCCGTCGCGGAAGCGGACCTCGATCTTGGTGGGGTGGACGTTGACGTCGACCAGTTCGGGCTGGACGTCGATGAACAGCACGTAGCTGGGCTGGCGATGGCCGTGCAGCACGTCGTCGAAGGCCGAGCGGATCGCATGGGCGATCAGCTTGTCGCGCACGTAGCGGCCGTTGACGTAGACGTACTGCATGTCGGCGCGGCTGCGAGCGGCTTCGGGCAGGCCGACGCGGCCGTGGATGCGCATCGGGCCGACCTCGGCGAAGACCTCGCGGCTCTGCGCGATGAATTCCTCGTTCAGGACTTCGGCGATCCGCTGCGGCAGCGGTGACGCGCGCCACTGGTCGACCAGCTTGCCCTCGTGCCAGACGGCGAAACCGACGTCGGGGCGGGCGAGGGCGTGGCGCCGCAGCGCTTCCAGGCAGTGCGCCAGCTCGGTGCCCTCGCTCTTGAGGAACTTGCGGCGGGCGGGGGTGTTGAAGAACAGCTCGCGGACCTCGACCGAGGTGCCTCTGGCGCGGGCGGCGGGGCTGAGCTCGCCGGTGCGGGCTTCCAGCCGCCAGGCATGCGGGGCGCCGTGGAAGCGGGAGATGATGGCCAGTTCCGCGATCGAGGACACGGCGGCGAGGGCCTCGCCGCGGAAGCCCATGGTGGCGACGGCCTCGAGGTCGCCGAGGCTGCCGATCTTGCTGGTGGCGTGGCGCTTGATGGCCAGCGGCAGTTCGCCATCGGGGATGCCGTGGCCGTCGTCCTCGACGATCAGGGAGCGGATGCCGCCGGCGATCAGCTTGAGCTGGATCTGGCCGGCGCCGGCGTCCAGCGCGTTGTCGACCAGTTCGCGCACGACGGAGGACGGGCGTTCGACGACCTCGCCGGCGGCGATCTGGGAAATCAGTTCATCGGGGAGTTCGCGGATCGCGCGGCGCGCGCCGGAGACGGCGTGGCCCGGATCGGCCGCGGAGTCCGCCATCGGGGCGAGGGTGTCATCCATGGGGCGCGATTGTAGGAGGAGCGGAAATTCGATCCGGTCCGTCCTCGCGTTTCGTCACCGGTTGTCATGGAACCGCCCGCCATAATCCGCGCCCATGGATCTGATGCACTTCCTCGTCGACTTCATCCTGCATGTCGACAAGCACCTCGCCGAGTTCGTGGCCGCCTATGGCATGTGGGTCTACGCGCTGCTGTTCCTGATCGTCTTCGTGGAGACCGGCCTGGTGGTGATGCCCTTCCTGCCGGGCGATTCGCTGCTGTTCGTGGTCGGTGCGCTGTGCGGCACCGGGATGATGAATCTGCCGCTGGCGATCACCGTCCTGCTGGTGGCCGCGATCCTGGGCGACCAGTGCAACTACACGATCGGGCGCTACTTCGGGCCCAAGGTATTCCAGTGGGAGCAGTCCCGCTTCTTCAACAAGCGCGCCTTCGACGCCGCGCATGAGTTCTACGAGAAGCACGGCGGCGTCACCATCATCCTGGCGCGCTTCATGCCGTTCATCCGCACCTTCGCGCCCTTCGTGGCCGGCGTCGCCGAGATGACCCGCAGCCGCTTCACCGCCTACAACGTCGCCGGTGGCGTCATCTGGGTGGTGGGCCTGACGCTGGCGGGCTACCTCTTCGGCAACATCCCCTTCGTCCAGACCCATCTCTCCAAGATCATCTGGGCCATGATCATCATCCCCGGCCTCATCGCCCTCTACGGCGGATGGAAGGCCTCGCGCGCGAAGTCCGCCTCCGCCGCATAACCGCACTTCCCCCAGACAGCGCACAGCTCGACGCAGACCACGAGCCTGCGACGCGGACAGCGAGCCGTTCGGGGGCGGTGGGGCGTGGGGTTCTGGCCCTTGCGGCCAGGGCCCCACGCCCCAGCGACCAAGCGCTCGACCTCGGCAGGTGGGCGGTCTTCCCCCCCAGCCACCCTCCCGGGAAAACACCGACGCACCCCGCGCGCAAACCCCGGGGGTGAGCTTCGTCACGGGAAAGTCACGGGGCTATCCTCGCCCGCTGCCTTTCACCGCCGACAAGCCCATGCAACTCAGCACTCTCAGCAAGGCCGCCACCCTGGCCCTGAGCTTGACCGCCGCCATCGCGGCGGCGCCCACGCAGGCCCAGCAGGCCGCGACGGCTTCCGTTTCTTCCGCCGCGAGCGTCGCCGCGCAGGCCCCCGCCGTGACGATGCTGCTGCGCGAGCCGGCCGTCTCGGCGCGCCATCTGGCCTTCGTCTACGGCGGCGACCTGTGGATCGCCAACCGCGACGGCAGCCAGCCGCGCCGCCTGGCCGGTCATGCCGCGCCGGAGTTCGCGCCGCGCTTCTCGCCCGACGGGCAGTGGATCGCGTTCTCCGCCGGTTACGACGGCAACACCGATGTCTACGTGATCGCCGCCAGCGGCGGTCAGCCGCGGCGCCTGACCTGGCATCCGTCCGCGGACCAGGTCACCGGCTGGAGCGCCGATGGCAGGCGCGTGCTGTTCGCCTCCAATCGCGAGGTGCTGAATACCCGCAGCAAGCAGCTGTTCGAGGTGGCGCTGGAAGGCGGCTTCGAGCAGAAGGTGATGGAGGCCGTCGCCTATGAAGGCGTGTGGTCGCCCGACGGCACGCGCCTGGCCTACCGCCCCAACGGCGCGGCCTACTCGGGCCCGAGCGGCTGGCGCCAGAGCCGCGGCGGCACCACGCCGCCGATCTGGATCCTCGATCCCAAGGGCAAGACCTGGGAGCAGATCCCGCATGTCAACGCGACCGACAGCAATCCGATCTGGATGGGCGACGAAGTCGTCTTCATCTCGGACCGCAACGACGGCGCGGCCAACCTCTTCGCCTTCCACACCAGGACCAAGGCGCTGCGCCAGCTGACGCGGGAAACCGTCTGGGACGTGCGCAGCGCCGATGGCCGCGACGGGCGCATCGTCTACGAGGCCGGCGGGCAGCTCAAGGAGATCGGCCTGGAGGGCGGCACCGCGCGCATCCTGAGCATCGCGCTGAACGAGCCCAGCAACGAGGCCCGCGTGCAGTGGAAGGACGCGGCCCGCACCGTCACCAAGGCGGCGCTGTCGGCCACCGGCAAGCGCGCGGTGATCAGCGCCCGCGGCGAGGTCTTCACCGTGCCGGTGAAGGATGGCGTCGTGCGCAACCTGACGCAGACCTCCGGCGTGCGCGAGAAGGATGCGATCTGGAGTCCCGACGGTCAGCAGGTCGCCTACGTCTCCGACGAGCCCGGCATGCGTCACCAGGTGGTGATCCGCGACCAGCTCGGCGACCAGGCCGCCAACAAGCCCACGCGCAAGATCCTGCTGCCCGAGGTCGGCTACTACACGCTGCTGGACTGGTCGCCCGATGGCGCGCGGCTGGTGCTGCAGGACAACCACCTCAACCTCTACCAGCTGCCGCTGAGCGGCCCGCAGTCGGGCAGGCTCGCGAAGATCGACACCAGCGAGCGCCGCGCCGGCTTCGACGTCAGTTTCTCGCCCGACGGTCGCTACCTGGCCTACACGGTGGTCGGGAAGAACTTCTTCAGCCAGGTCCGCATCGTCGACTTCCAGACCGGCCAGCAGCACACCGTCACCGACGGCCTGAGCCACGCCAACCTGCCGGCATTCTCGACCAAGGGCGACGTGCTGTTCTTCGCCGCCTCGATCAACTCCGGCCCGGCCCAGGTGGGCCTGGACATGTCGACGCAGGAGCGCTCGCTGCGCATGGGGCTGTACGCGGCGGTGCTGCGTGCCGACGGCAAGTCGCCGCTCGAGCCCAAGGCGGGTGACGAGGAGGGCAAGGACGGCAAGGGCAAGGCGGACGAGACCAAGGACGCAGACAAGTCCGACAAGGGCGAAAAGTCCGACAAGGGCGACAAGGGCGACAAGGACGCGAAGGCCGACAAGTCCGACAAGAAGGACGACGCCAAGGACGTCAAGCCCAAGGCCAAGCCGGTGCGGATCGACTTCGCCGGCCTGAAGGACCGCATCGTCGGCCTGCCGGTCGCGACGGCCCGCTACGACGACCTGGGCGTGGCCGACGATGGCGCGCTGTTCTACCTGGAGCGCAAGCAGCCCGGCGTGTCGATTGACGCCGAGGGCGGCAACGGCCGCAAGGGCGACCTGTACCGCTTCGATTTCGAGGAGAAGAAGGCCAAGCTGGTGAAGCCGCAGGTCGAGGACTACAGCCTCAGCCCCGATGGCAAGAAGCTCCTGCTGAACCTGGGCGGCGGCCGACTGGAAATCGCCGACGCCCGCGAGAAGGTCGACACCAAGAGCATCGACCTGTCGGGCCTGAAGACGCGCATCGACCCGCGCGCCGAGTGGCGCCAGATCTTCGACGAGACCTGGTGGATGGAGAAGGAGTTCTTCTACGACCCCAAGCTCCACGGCCTGGACTGGCAAGGCGTCTATCAGCGCTATGCGCCGCTGGTGGCCGGCGTGCAGCGCCGCGAGGACCTGAACGACCTGCTGGTCGAGATGATCGGCGAGCTGCAGGTGGGCCACAACCGCGTGGGCGGTGGCGACGTGGTGCAGGAGGCGCGCGTCGCGGTGGGCCTGCTGGGCGCGGACTTCAGCTTCGAGAACGGCAAGTACCGCATCAAGAAGATCTTCAAGGGTGACCGCTGGGATCCCTACCTGAAGGCGCCGCTGGCCGCGCCTGGCCTGGGCGTCAAGGAGGGCGACTACCTGCTGGCGGTCAACGGCCAGCCGGTGGACGGCACCCACAACCTGTACCAGCAGCTGGAGAACACGGTCGGCAAGCAGGTGCAGCTGACGGTGTCGGCCAACGCGAACGGGCAGGGCGCGCGGCGCGTGACGGTCGAGCCGATCTCGACCGAGAGCCGCCTGCGCCAGTGGGCCTGGATCGACCACAACCGCGAGGAAGTGGATCGCCTGAGCGGCGGCAAGATCGCCTACGTCTACATGCCGGACACGGCCGGCCCGGGCTTCCAGCACTTCAACCGGATGTTCTTCGCGCAGGTGGACAAGCCGGGCCTGATCGTCGACGACCGCCGCAATGGCGGCGGCCAGGCGGCCAACTACGTGACCGAGCTGCTGAACCGGGCCTACCTGGGCAGCTGGAAGGACCGCGATGGCCTGATCTACGACACGCCCGCGGGCGCGATCTACGGGCCCAAGGCGATGCTGATCGACCAGGACGCGGGCTCCGGCGGCGACTTCATGCCGTATGCGTTCAAGCGCACGGGGCTGGGGCCGCTGATCGGCAAGCGGACCTGGGGTGGGTTGATCGGGATCTCGGCCAATCCGAGCCTGATCGATGGCGGCTTCCTGGTCGTGCCGTTCTTCCGCTTCTTCACGCCGGAAGGCGAATGGCGCATCGAGAACGAAGGCGTCTCGCCCGACATCGATGTGGACCTGGACCCGGTGGCGGTCAACGCCGGCCGTGACGTGCAGCTCGAGGCGGCGGTCGCGAACGTGATGGAGCGCCTGAAGACATGGCAGCCGATCCAACGCACCGTGGCGCCGCCGATGCCGACGCAGCTGGGCAAGTGAGCGTCGACCACCGCGCGCGGCTCGTCGAGCTCGCGCGCGGCAGCGGCTGGCTCATGGACGCGCTGCGCGCCGTGCGCTCGCTGGGCCTGGCGTCCTGGTGCATCGGTGCCGGCGCGGTTCGCAACCTCGTGTGGGACGCGCTGAGCGGGCATGGGCAGCCCTCGGCCCTGTCCGATGTCGATGTCGCGTTCTTCGATCCCGTGGACCTGCGTGGCGAGCGGGATGCCGAACTCCAGCGCCGGTTGTCTGAACGCCTGCCCGGGCTGCCGTGGGAAGTGACGAATCAGGCCGCGGTGCATCTCTGGTTCGAGTCGTACTTCGGCCACGCCGTGGCGCCGTTGCGCTCGCTCGAGGAAGCCGTCGGCAGCTGGCCCGAATACGCGACGTCGGTGGCACTCTGGCTCGACGCGGACGACACGATCCATGTGATCGCGCCCCATGGGCTCGACGACCTCTTCAACATGGTCGTGCGCCGCAACCCGACGCGAGCCAGCGAGCAGAACTTCCGGGACAGGACCGCGGCAAAGCGCTACGTCGAACGCTGGCCGCGGACAACGGTCATCGCGGATTGAGCGCTGCTTGCGGCGAACTGACGTCGGTCCCCCTTGCGGGTGGAGCACCGAGCGCGATGGGGGAGAAGCGCCGCAAGCTGGCATGAGGGGCTCTACCATCACCTTGACGTGATATCACGCAAGGATTATGGTGAGCGCCTCGATTGACTGCACAGGGCAAGAGTGGGAGGTCTACTTCCATGACGAGTTCGACGCCGAGTTCGAACATCTGGATCGGGCCGTGCGCCTGGGACTGATCGCCGCGATGCGGGCTGTGGAGCATGCTGGACCGCACGCGGGCAGGCCGCACGTGGATGTTCTCCATGGGTCCAAGTTCGCCAACATGAAGGAACTGCGCTTCACCGCGAGGGCGGGAAGGGAGGTCTGGCGGGCGGCCTTCGCCTTCGATCCCGACAGGCGCGCCTGCGTCCTGGTGGCGGGTGCGAAACAGGGCAAGAGCCAGTCAGCGTTCTACAAGCAGCTCATCCAGGTGGCGGATCGTCGGTTTGCAGACCTGCTTGCCAGCGCGGTCAATGGAATTGAGAAGCCTGAAAGGAGTTGAAGATGGGCCGCACCTTGAAGAGCGTCATCGCGGACCTGCCGCCGGATGATCGGGCATGGGTCGAGACGAAGGGGCGGGAAATGGCGGACGACATGATCCGCTACGCCGACACCTTGGCCGACGCGCGCCGCGCCCTGGAGAAGACACAGACCGAACTGGCGGATGTGCTTCAGATCAGGCAGAACGCGGTCACGCAGCTGGAGAAGCGCAGCGACATGCTCTTGTCCACGCTGCGGAAATACGTCTCCGCCATGGGGGCGGAGCTTCAACTCACGATCCGCACGGCCGCCGGTGTGGTGATCGTCCTGGATGGCCTGGGAACACTGTCGTCCGACGGCGCACCCTTGGCGATCAAGTCCGAGTCCGGCAAGGCGAAGGCGCGGCGCCGCGCCTGAGCGCTTTCACAACGCCCGATGTCTCGCCGCCAGTGGCGGATTTTTTGCGAAGTAGCGCGCGATGCCGGTGGCCAGCGCCTTGACCAGGTCGTCCTGGTAGTCCGGATCGCGCAGCTTGGCTTCTTCCTCGGGGTTGGAGATGAACGCCGTCTCCACCAGGATCGACGGCACGTCCGGCGCCTTCAGCACCGCGAAGCCGGCCTGCTCCACGCTGCCCTTGTGCAGCTTGGCCAGCTTGCCGATCTGCCCCAGCACCTCGCCGCCCAGCTTCAGGCTGTCCTTGATCTGCGCCGAGGTGCTCATGTCCAGCATCGCCCGCAGCACGCCGGCATCCTTCACCGCCTTGCTGTTGACGCCGCCGATCACGTCCGCCGCGTTCTCCTTGTCCGCCATCCAGCGCGCCGCCGTCGAGCTCGCGCCGCTGGTGGACAGCGCGAAGACCGAGGCCCCGCGCGCCTTCGGCGTGATGAAGGCGTCGGCATGGATCGACACGAACAGGTCGGCCTGCACCCGCCGCGCCTTGCGCACCCGCTCGCCCAGCGGGACGAAGAAGTCCGCATCGCGCGTCATCATCACGCGGATGCGCGGGTTGGCGTTCAGCCGGTCGCGCAGCTTCTTGCCGATCGCCAGCACCACGTCCTTCTCGCGCAGGCCCGTGGGGCCGATCGCGCCGGGGTCTTCGCCGCCATGGCCCGGATCGATCGCGATCACGATCAGGCGATCCAGCTTGGACTGGCTCATCTCCGGCGCCACCTCCTTGAGCGGCGGCGCGGGCGGCGGCGGGGTCTCGATCCGCGCGACCGCGCTGGCCGGCCGCTGCGGGGGCAGGGCGGCCGCGCTGGCGGCGCTCTCGGCGCTCGAGGCCGCCGTCTGCGGCCGGTCGATGCGGCCGATCAGCTCGCCCAGCGCGTCGTTGACCGACTGCGCCGCGGCGCTCTCGGCCGCTTCCTTCTCGCGCACCAGGTCCAGCAGCGGATCGCGCTCGCGCGTCGGATGCAGGTCCAGCACCAGGCGGTTCTTGTAGGCCGCCACCGGCTCGATGGTGAACACCTGCGGCGCCACCGCCTGCTTCAGGTCCAGCACGATGCGCACCACGCGCGGCTGGTTCTGTCCCACGCGCACGCCGGCGATGTAAGGGTCGTCCGGCTTCACCTTGCCGAGCAGCTCCTTCAGGCCGGCGTTCAGTTCCAGGCCATCGATGTCGATGACGAGCCGGTCCGGATTCGCGGCCATGAAGCTCCTGGCGGCCAGTTGGCGGTCGGACTCGATGGTCACGCGCGTGTAGTCGCTCGCCGGCCAGACGCGCACCGCGACGATGGTGGCGGCGCCGGTGACGCCCGCAGCCAGCGCGGGCAGGGCCGGGAAGCTCAGCACCACCGCGCCCATGCGGCGCAGGGCCTTGCGGCGGTCGCGCGACGCGGGCGCAGTCACGGGCGTGGACGGGGCCGCCACCGCGTCGTGCGGCAGGGGGGCGGCAGGCAGGCCGGTCAGGTCTCCGTTCATGTGAGGCGTGTCGGTCTCGTTCGAATCGATGTCAATCGGGGGCGCCGTTCGTGCCCGGCGCATCGGAAGCGGCGGGCGCGGCGGACGATGAGGTCGAGGCGGCCAGTTGCCGGTCCAGCTCGGCGAGCAGCGCCTGGCCGCGCGGCGTGTGCGCCTCGGCGTGGACGTCCCGGCTGTCGTCGTCATTGACCGCGAGCACCAGCCGCAGGTCCGGCGGCGGCAGCATGCCGGCGGCCTTGGACGGCCATTCGCTGAGCTTGAGCCCCGGCGCGGCGAAGACGTCGCGGAAGCCCGCGTCCTCCCACTCGCGCGGATCGCTGAAGCGGTAGAAGTCGAAGTGATGGGCGGGCAGGCCGCCGAGGCCGGGCGGCGTGTAGTCCTCGACCACCGCGTAGCTGGGGCTCTTGATGCGGCCGGTGACGCCCAGCGCGCGCAGCAGGTGGCGCACCAGGCTGGTCTTGCCGGCCCCCAGGCCGCCGTCGAGCTCGATGCCCAGGTCCGCGATCTGCGGACAGCGGGCCAGCGCCTGCGCGAAGCGCTCGCAGGCGGCCTCGTCGGGCCAACGGAATGGGCGGGTTTCTAGAATGCTCAACAGCGATGAATTCCTTGGTCAACACCCCGCGGCCCGACGCGCCCTCCGACGCCTCCTCGAGCCCCTCCCGCGACCCCGACGCGCTGGCTGCGCTGATGGTCGAGGTCCGCGCCTGGGCGCATGAGCTCGGATTCTCACAGATTGGGGTGGCCCACGTCGATCTGAGCGATGCGGAGGCCGGGCTGCAGGCCTGGCTCGACGCCGGCTTCCATGGCGAGATGCAGTACATGGCCGCGCATGGCCTCAAGCGCGCCCGCCCGGCCGAACTGGTGCCCGGCACGATCAGCATCCTCACCGCGCGCATGGACTACCTGCCCGAGGCCATCGGCCCCGAATGGCAGGCGCGGGAGTGGGCCGCGCTGGCCGACCCGGCGCGGGCGCAGGTGTCGCTCTACGCCCGCGGCCGGGACTACCACAAGGTCCTGCGCCAGCGCCTGCAGCAGCTGGCGGACCGCCTGCAGGCGCGCGTCGGCCCGATGGGGCACCGCGTGTTCACCGACTCGGCGCCGGTGCTGGAGGTGGAACTCGCCAGCCGCTCGGGCATCGGCTGGCGCGGCAAGCACACCCTGACGCTGCACCGCGACAGCGGCTCGATGTTCTTCCTCGGCGAGATCTACCTGGACCTGGCGCTGCCGCCCAGCGAGCCGGTCAGCGCGCATTGCGGCCAGTGCCGCGCCTGCCTGGATGCCTGTCCGACCGGGGCGATCATCGCCCCCTACCGGCTCGACGCGCGGCGCTGCATCAGCTACCTGACGATCGAGCAGGACGGCCCGATCCCGGTCGAGTTTCGCGCCGCGATCGGCAACCGCATCTACGGCTGCGACGACTGCCAGCTCGCCTGCCCCTGGAACAAGTTCGCGCGCAGGAACCCGCTGCCCGACTTCGAATGGCGCGAGCCGCTCGGGGACGCCTCGCTGCTGACGCTGTGGGCCTGGGACGAGGCGACCTTCCTCAAGCGCACCGAAGGCTCGGCGATCCGCCGCATCGGCCACGCGCGGTGGCGCCGCAACATCGCGGTCGCGCTGGGCAACGCGCTGCGGCAAGACCTGGCGCCGGCGCTGCGGGCGGCGATGCGGGCGGCGCTCGAGGCGGCGCGCGCTGGCGCGTCGCCGCTGCTGGCGGAGCACATCGACTGGGCCCTGGCGCAGGACCTCAGCCCTCGACGGCCTGCCTGAACGCGGCGATGAAGTCGGACACGGCTTGCGGCGAGCGCAAGCCCTGCGGCTGCACCGCGCGCACCTCGACCGGCACTTCCGGCAGCAGCGTCCGGATGTGCAGGTCGCCCGCGCTGGCCTGCGCGGTGAACGAATCGATGATGGCCGGCCCGAATCCCTGTTCGGCCATGATCATCGCGATGTGGTGGGTCTGCACGGTGATGCCGGCCCGCGGCGACAGCTCCAGCCGCGCCCATTGATCGGCCAGCACGGCGCCCAGCGGGTCGCGCTCGTCGATGCGGATGAAGGGCTCGCGCAGCAGGTCCTGCAGCGCGACGGTGGTGCGGCGGTCGGCGCCGGTGCGGCTGCGCGGCGAGGCGCACACCAGCCGGCCGGTCGCCACCAGTTCATCGGAGAGGGCGGGGTGGGGCAGCCGCCCGTAGACGATGCCGACATCGCCCTCCTGCAGCGCCATGGCGCGGGCGATGTCGTTCGAATGCATCGTCCGCACGCTGATGGGCAGGTCGCGGTAGCGGCAGCGGAAGCGCTTGAGCGCCTCGGGCAGGGCCTTCACCGCCAGCGAAGGGACGATCAGGATGCGGAAGCCCTGGCCCTCGCCGCTGCCCAGCGCGCCGGCCATGCGCCGCACCGACTCCAGCTGCGACATCAGCGCCTGCACCTCCGGGTAGAGCGCCTGCGCTTCGCGCGTGGGTACGAGGCGGCGTCGCTGGCGTGTGAACAGCGCGTAGCCCAGCTGGAGTTCGGCCAGCTGCAGCGACTGCGTGACCGCCGGTTGTGTCACATGAAGCAGCTTCGAGGCCGCGCTGACCGATCCCGTCAGCATGACGGCGTGGAAGACCTCGATGTGCTTCAGGCGCATGACGCCGTCTCCATAGGGAACATAAGGCCAGCTTATAGGATGACGCGCAACCGCGATGCCCGCTGGGCACTGAGGTTCAATATCGTTCACGGCATTGCAACCCCCGCGTCCCCGAGAAAGGAATTCCCATGAAGGTGTTCGTTTCCAGTGCAGTCGTCGCCCTGTCGCTCGTCGCGCCGATGGGCGCGTGGGCCCAGGCGGGCGGCACGCTCGACAAGGTCAAGGCCTCCGGCGTCATCACGGTCGCCTACCGGGATTCCTCGATCCCGTTCTCCTACCTGGGCGCGGATGCGCAGCCGACCGGCTTCGGCTGGGAAATCTGCGGCCGGATCGTCGAGCAGGTCCGCAAGGCCACCGGCCGCGCCGACCTGAAGGTGGCGACCCAGTCGGTCACCTCGCAGAACCGCATCCCGCTGCTGGCCAACGGCACGGTGGACATCGAATGCGGCTCCACCACCAACAACAGCGAGCGCGCCAAGCAGGTGAGCTTCGCGATCAACTACTTCTACACGGGCACGCGGCTGCTGGTGAAGAGCAGTTCGCCGATCAAGTCCTTCGCCGACCTGAAGGGGCGCAAGGTGGTGTCCACCACGGGCACGACCAACTTCCAGGTGATGCGCAAGCTCAACGCGGAGAAGCAACTGGGCTTCGAGCTGATCAGCGCGAAGGACCATGCGGAATCGGCGCTGCTGGTGCAGTCGGACCGCGCCGACGCGTTCGCGATGGACGACATCCTGCTCTACGGCCTGCGCGCCAGTGCGATCAATCCCGCGGAGCTGGCCGTGGTCGGCGACGCGGTCCAGGTCGAGCCCTACGCGATCATGCTGCGCAAGGACGATCCGGCCTTCAAGCAGCTGGTGGATGCGACGCTGACGCAGCTGATGAAGAGCGGCGAGTTCGAGACGCTCTACAAGAAGTGGTTCCAGTCGCCGATCCCGCCCAAGGGGATCAATCTCAATGCGCCGATGAGCCGCGAGCTGCAGGACAACCTCAAGACGCTGTCCGACAAGCCGGCGCTGTAAGACCGCGATGACGCACGACACACCGCGCCTGGCGCGCGGCGCGGGCGGAGCCTTGCCCGCCGCGCCGACGGCCGTCGATGCGATCCGGCGTCCGGTCGCGGCGCCCGGTGCCGCGGGCATCGTCGGCATCCTGGGCGGCATGGGCCCGCTGGCGACGGTGGACTTCATGCGCAAGATGCTCGAGGCCACGCCCGCGGCGACGGACCAGGAGCACGTGCCGGTCGTCGTCAGCAGCATCCCTCAGGTGCCGGACCGCACGGCCGCGTTCCGCGGCGAGGGCGAGTCGCCGCTCGCGGCCATGGTCGACAGCGGGCGCCGGCTGGTGGCTGCCGGCGCGGGCGTGGTGGTGGTGCCTTGCAACACGGCGCACCTCTGGTTCGATGAGCTCGAACGGGCGCTGGCGCTGCCGATGCTGCACCTCGTCGACGCGGCGATCGCCGAGGCGCTGGAGCGCGTGCCCGATGGCGGCAAGGTCGGCCTGCTGGCGACCGATGCGACGCTCGCGTCCGGGCTCTACCTGAACCGGGCTTCGCCGGACGGACGCCGCGTCCACTGGTTGCTGCCCACGGCGGGCGAGATGCTGGAGCTGGTGATGCCCGGCATCGCCGACGTGAAGGCCGGAGCCATGGACTCGGCGGCGCAGCGGCTGACGAGGGCCGCGCAGGCCCTGTGCGCACGCGGCGCGCGGGCGATCGTGCTGGGCTGCACCGAGATCCCCCTCGTGCTGGACGCCGCGGCGGCGGGCGCGCCCGTCATCGATGCCACCGCGGCGCTGGCGCGCCAGGCCGTGGCCTGGGCGCTGGCGCCGCGGCACAAGTAGACATTCCAGTCGGTGTCTGGCATCGACGTGCGACGAGGAATCCAGGATGGTTCCCGGCGCCTCCAGTCGGGAAGATGCGCTTGCGGGCGGGATGGTCCTGCCCGAGGAGCAGATGCATGATTCTCGAATTGGGCGCCACCTGCTACGTCGCGGCCTTCGTACGAGGGGCCACGGGCCATCGCTCGTGGGGTTGGGGCGCTCTGGGCGTCCTCCTCGTCGGACTCGGCGCGTCCTTTGACGCAGGCGCGGAGGCGCGGATGTCGATGCCGCGATTCCTCGTCGACCAGTGCCTGATCGCGGTTGGCGCCGTGGTGGCTGGTCGATGGCTCGCACGGCGCGGATCGGCCCGGCGTGAGCAGTGTTCCGATCGCGATCGACCTTGAACGGACGGCTCGCCGCCACCGCGCGGCGAGCCGTACTCAGCGCGCCGCGGTCCCCAGCGCCAGCCACAGCGGCAGCACGATCATCCCCAGCAGCGTGGAGACGGTCACCAGCCCCGCCACGAACGGGCCGTTGCCGCCCATGCGCACGGCCAGCACGTAGGCGCTGGAGGCCGTCGGCATGGCCGCGAAGGCGAGCAGCAAGGCCGCCTGCGGCGCGGGCAGCGCGAGCGCATGGCCGATCGCCAGCGCGATCACCGGCAGCACCAGGTGCCGGATCGCGAGCAGGGCGCTCGCCAGCCACGGCGCGTCCTTGAGCGCCCCCAGCCGCAGTCCCGCGCCGACCGCCATCAGCCCCAGCGGCAGCGCCGCCAGGCCGATCTTCTGCAGCGAGATCGCCGCCGGCTCCGGCAGGCGCAGCCCGGTGAGGTTGGCGGCCAGGCCGGCCAGCGTCGACACGATCAGCGGATTGCGCGCCAGCTCGCGCAGGTAGCCGTGCCCGCCATGCCGGGCCAGCGGATAGACCGCCGCGACATTGGCCACCGGCACGCACACCGCGACGATCATCGCGATCCACGCCACGCCCTGCGCGCCATGCAGCCGCTCGGCCAGCGCGAGCGCGACGAAGGAGTTGAAGCGGAAGGCCACCTGCGCGCCGGAAGCATGTGTTCTCGCGTCGACGCCCGGCACCCAGCGCAGCGCGAAGGCCAGCGCGATGCCGCTGAGCATCACGCCCAGCCCGCCGCCCATCAGCGCCATCGTGTCCCCCGGCGACAGGCTGCTGCGCGAGATCGAGTTGAACAGCAGCACCGGGAACAGCAGGAAGTACACCAGCTTCTCGGCCGCTTCCCAGACCGGGCGGTCCAGCGGCGTGTACCGGCACAGCACGAAGCCGGCGACGATCAGCAGGAAGTCAGGCAACAGCAGCAGCATCGGAAGACTCGAAGGGGGCGTCCGAGTGTGCCAGCGCTTTCCCGCCCCGCCGGCGAGGTCTCTACGTAGTTCCGCTAGCGCGAGCGCGCCGACGAGATACTTAAGCTGTCCCGATCCCCCAATCCTTCAGAAGACGAGGAGCTCATGAACCGTCGCTCGATCCTCCAACGCGGCCTGCTGCTGGGCACGCTGACGCTGTCCTGCGCCGCGGCGCTGGCCCAGTCCTATCCCACCAAGCCGGTCAAGCTGGTCGTCCCGTTCGCGCCGGGCGGCACCACCGACATCGTGGCGCGCGTGGTCGCGCAGCACATCGCCGGTCCGCTGGGCCAGACCATGGTCGTCGAGAACAAGGCCGGCGGCGGCGGCATCATCGGCGCCAACGACACCGCCAAGTCCGCGCCCGACGGCTACTCGCTGGGCGTGGCCACCGTGTCCACCACGGCCACCAACCCGGCGATCAATCCGAAGACACCGTACAACCCGCTGACCGACTTCACGCCGATCGTGAACCTCGCGGCCACGCCCAACGTCATCGCGGTCCATCCGTCCTTCCCCGCCAAGGACTACAAGGCCTTCATCGCCGAACTGAAGAAGAGCCCCGGCAAGTACAGCTATGCGACCTCCGGCACCGGCGGCATCGGTCACCTGCAGATGGAGCTCTACAAGAGCCTGACCGGCGTCTTCGTCACCCACATCCCGTACCGCGGCGCCGGCCCGGCCTTGAACGACACCGTCGCGGGCCAGGTGCCGATGATCTTCGACAACCTGCCGTCCGCGCTCCCGTTCATCAAGGACGGCCGCCTGGTGGCCATCGCCGTGGCCGCGCCGCAGCGCCTGGCCGTGCTGCCCAACGTGCCCACCTTCAAGGAACTGGGCCTGGAGCCGGTCAACCGCATGGCCTATTACGGCATCCTCGGCCCGAAGAACCTGCCCAAGGAGGTCGTGGCCAAGATCAACGAGGCCGCGCGCAAGACCGTCGACATGCCCGAGGTCAGGAAGCGCATCGAGGAAACCGGCTCGATCGTGATCGGCAACTCGCCGGAGCAGTTCAGCGAGCAGATCAAGGCCGAATACGCGGTCTACAAGAAGGTCGTCGAGACGCAGAAGCTCAAGCTCGACTGACCGGACCGGTCTCCGCAAAAAGGGCGCCCCGAAAAGGGCGCCCTTTTTCTTGGCCGGATTTCCGGTCTGCGGATTCCCATCGCCGCCCGGGTGATTTCATATCATGAAAAGAGTTTGTCGGCATGCAAAAAGCAGTCGTGCTGCACCGCCGCAAGATTTCTCATGATGGAAGAGTCATTCTCACTATCCGGTTTCCTGTTTGCAAGTGATTGATTTGTATGGATAAAAAATTCAGTCTTATATAAGACATACGCCAACACGGCGGCAGTCAAGGCGCCTAGATTTGAGCCCATCGGTTTTCGTTTTCTCCAGCAACTTCATTCCCCACAGGAGCTCACCATGACGACCTTGACCCGCGAACAACAAATTGCCGCCCTCGAGAAGGACTGGGCCGAGAACCCCCGCTGGAAGGGCATCCAGCGCGGTTACTCCGCCGCCGACGTGGTGCGGCTGCGCGGTTCGCTGCCGATCGAGCACACGCTGGCCAAGCGCGGCGCCGAGAAGCTCTGGAACCTGGTCAACACCGAGCCCTTCGTCAACTCGCTGGGCGCGCTCACCGGCAACCAGGCCATGCAGCAGGTCAAGGCCGGCCTGAAGGCGATCTACCTGTCCGGTTGGCAGGTCGCCGGCGACGCCAACAGCAATGGCGAGATGTACCCCGACCAGTCGCTGTACTCGGTGGACTCGGTGCCGAAGGTGGTCAAGCGCATCAACGCGACCTTCAAGCGCGCCGACGAGATCCAGTGGAGCGAAGGCAAGAACGACATCGACTACTTCGCTCCGATCGTGGCGGACGCGGAAGCCGGCTTCGGCGGCGTGCTGAACGCCTTCGAGCTGATGAAGGGCATGATCGACGCTGGCGCCGCGGGCGTGCACTTCGAGGACCAGCTGGCCGCCGCCAAGAAGTGCGGCCACATGGGCGGCAAGGTGCTGGTCCCGACGCGTGAAGCGGTGGCCAAGCTGGTCGCGGCGCGCCTGGCGGCCGACACCATGGGCGTGCCCACCGTGCTGCTGGCCCGCACCGACGCCGAGGCCGGCGACCTGGTGACCAGCGACATCGACGACAACGACAAGCCCTTCTGCACCGGCGAGCGCACTGTCGAAGGCTTCTTCCGCACCCGCAACGGCCTGGACCAGGCCATCAGCCGCGGCCTGGCCTACGCGCCCTACGCCGACATGATCTGGTGCGAGACCGGCAAGCCCGACCTGGCCTTCGCCAAGGCCTTCGCCGAGGCCATCCATGCGAAGTTCCCCGGCAAGCTGCTGGCCTACAACTGCTCGCCGAGCTTCAACTGGAAGAAGAACCTGGACGACGCCACCATCGCCAAGTTCCAGCGCGAACTGGGCGCGATGGGCTACAAGTTCCAGTTCATCACGCTGGCCGGCTTCCACAGCCTGAACTACTCGATGTTCAACCTGGCCTACGGTTATGCGCGCAACAACATGAGCGCCTTCGTCGAGCTGCAGGAGGCTGAATTCGCCGCCGCCGAAAAGGGCTTCACCGCGGTGAAGCATCAGCGCGAGGTCGGCACGGGTTACTTCGACGCGGTCACCACCACGATCGAGGCGCAGGCGTCGACCGCGGCGCTGAAGGGTTCCACGGAGGACGAACAGTTCTTCGATGCCAAGCACGGCTGATCGCCGCGCGGCGGCCCCGTTCACGCGGGGTCGATGAACCGGAAGAGGGACTGCGGGAGCAGTCCCTTTTTTCATGGCGCCGCGGCTTCATGGCGCCGTGGCGCGGGCTCAGCGCGTCGTGGCCTCGGAATGCAGCGCGGCGGGCGCGCGCAGCCGCCATTCCTGGATCAGCTCGACGACCGCATCCGGGTCCGCCGGCTTGACCAGGTGCACGTCGAAACCCGCCTCGTGCGCGCGCCGACGGTCGTCCTGCTGGCCGTAGCCGGTCAGCGCGATCAGCAGGCAGCGATCGCCGCCGGGCAGGGTGCGCAGCCGGCGGGCCACCTCGTAGCCATCCAGGCCGGGCAGGCCGATGTCCAGCAGCACCACGTCGGGCGCGCTGGCGGCGGCCAGGTCCAGCGCGCGGGCGCCGTCCAGCTCCACCTGCGTGTCGAAGCCGGCCAGCTCGAGGAAGACCGCCATCGAATCGGCCGCGTCGCGGTTGTCGTCGACGACCAGCACGTGGCAGGGCTCGTCATCCTGCTGAGGCTGCGGCTGCGGCTGCGGCTGCGGCTGCGGCGCGGACGTGCCGCGACCGGCCCCCGCGCCGCCGGTCGGGGCGGTGCTGGCCGCAGCTGCGGGCTCCGGCGGCACCGTGTCCATCGCCTCGTCCGCCTGCACCGCGGGCAGGCGCACCACGAATTCGGAGCCGTGGCCGGGGCCGTCGCTGCGTGCCTCGACCTCGCCGTGATGCAGCTGCACCAAGCGCTGCACCAGCGTCAGCCCGACGCCCAGGCCGCCCTGGTTGCGATCGAGGCCGCGCGGGCCCTGCTCGAAGAGGTCGAAGACGTGCGGCAGCAGCGAGGCGGGGATGCCGCGGCCGTTGTCGCGCACGGTCAGCGTGAAGCCCGGCGCGCGCGACGCCGCGGCGCGGCCGTCGTCATCGCTGTCGCCATCGACCGGCTCGTCGCGCGCCAACGTCAGCTCGATGCGGCCTTCGGGCCCGGTGTACTTGCTGGCGTTGTGCAGCAGGTTGGTGATGACCTGGATCAGCCGCGCGGCATCGCCGCGGACCCGCGCCGGCCGGTCGGGCAACTGCAGGCGCAGTTCCTGGCGCTGCAGGTCCACCAGCGACTGCACCGCCTCCAGGCTCTGCCGCACGACATCGCGCAGGTCCAGTGTCTCGGTCTTGAGCACGATCTTCCCCTGGCTGATGCGGGCGACGTCGAGCAACTCGTCGACCAGGCGCGTCAGGTGACGCGCCTGACGGTCGGTCACCGCCAGCGCCTGGGCGAGCCGGGCGTCGCGATCGGCGCGCGCGGCAGCCTCCTCGCCCGCTTGCGGCACCACCAGCGCGCGCATCACCTCGATCGCGCTGCGGATCGGCGCGAGCGGATTGCGCAGCTCGTGGGACAGCATCGCGAGGAATTCATCCTTGCGGCGGCTGGCCTCGAGCAGCCCGGCCTCGGCCTGCCGGCGCTCGACGATCTCGGCCTGCAGCGCGCCATACAGGCGCGCGTTCTCGAAGGCGATCGCGGCCCGTCCGGCCAGCTCCTCCAGCGTCGGCCAGTCGGGCGGCTGGTGCGGCTCGACCAGCAGCAGCCCGCCGAGCGCGCGCTCGCCCGCCACCAGCGGCAGCACGACGCCGCTGGCCGTGTCGCGGCGCAGCAGCGCCCGCGGCGGCGGCTCGTCGTCCTCGGGCAGCACCGACGGCGCGAAGGCGGGCAGCGCCGCGGGCAGGGCGGCCGCTCCGGCGCCGGACCCGCCGGGCTGCAGCGCCGGCACCATCTGCTCGAGCGCGTTGCGCGTCGCGTTGTAGAGGACCTCGGAGAGCATCTGTTCGCGGCCCTCGGTGAACAGCGCCGGCTCGCCGGCCGCGATCGGTGCGTCGCAGCGCAGCACGCGCTCGTGGCCATGGCCGGCGTCGCGCAGCCAGAGCAGCGCGCGCGGCGCGAAGCGCGGCACCAGCAGCGCAAGCAGGCGCCGCATCGCGACCTCGGCGTCCAGCGAGTCGGCCAGCTCGCGCCCGGCCTGCGCCAGGAAGATCGAGCGCCGCGTGTTCTCCTCGGCGGCGCGCTGCGCCGCTTCGGCGCGCGCGATCGCGATGCGCTCCAGCGCCTGCTGTCGCAGGCGCTGCTGCATGATGAACAGGTCGACGAAGACCCGCACCTTGCTGCGCAGCACGTCGGGAATGACGGGCGAGAGGATGTAGTCGACCGCACCCAGCGAGTAGCCCTGCGCGGTCTGCAGCTCGTCGGCGTAGGCGGTGACGAAGATGATGGGCGTGTGCGCCGAGCGCCGGTAGCCGCGGATCAGCCGCGCCGTCTCCAGGCCGTCGATGCCCGGCATGTTCACGTCCATCAGGATCACCGCGAACTGCTGGCGCAGCACCTCGCGCAGCGCCTCGCTGCCCGAGCGCGCGATCACCAGGTGCTGGTCGAGGTCGGCCAGGATGGTCTCGAAGACCAGCAGCTTCTCGGGCAGGTCGTCGACGATCAGGATGCTGGCGCGCTCCGCCGCGTCGGGCGTCGCGTAGCCGTCGAAGAGGGCGCTCAGCGGCATAGCCAGCCCCGCAGCACCGTCAGCATGTTGGCGGGGTCGACGGGCTTGGAGAGGTAGTCCCAGGCGCCGGCCTCGATGCACTTCTGGCGGTCGCCCTTCATCGCCTTGGCGGTGACCGCCACCATCGGCAGCTCGCGGCCGCGCGGCAGGCGGCGGATCTGCTGCATGGTCTCCAGGCCATCCATCTCCGGCATCATGATGTCCATCAGCACGATGTCGATCGACGGATCCTCCTGCACCAGGCGGATCGCCTCGCGGCCGTTGTCGGCCGAGACGATCACCATGCCGTGGCTGTCCAGCACGGTCGCGAGCGCGAAGATGTTGCGCATGTCGTCATCGACGATCAGCGCCTTCTTGCCGGCCAGCGGGCAACGCGCCTCCTGCGCGTCGCGCAGCGCCTGGCCCTCGCGGTCGCCCATGTCGGCCGCCGCGCGGTGCAGCGCCATCGCCAGGGCCGCGAGCGCCGCATCGGTGCTGGCGGCGGTGCGCACCGCCAGGCCATGCGGCCGCGACCATCGTCGCGCCACGCCCGGCTCGTCGGACGCTTCGGCGCCGGCGGGCGGCTCGGCGTTCAGCGCCACCACCGGCAGCGGCAGCGTGCCGGGCCGGCGCTCCAGCGCATCCAGCACGTCCTGCGGCCCGAAGGGGCAGTTGGCCGCGTCGACCAGCAGCGCGTCGACGCCGGGCAGCAGCTCGCGCGCCTCCTCGGCCGAGCGGACGAAGATCGTCTCGACGTCATGCGCCAGCGGCGCCAGCAGCGCGATCCGCTCCGGCCCGTCGGGCATCGCGACGGCGAGCCGGCGCTGCGGCCGGTCCAGGTAGCGCTGCAGCTCGCGCAGCGCCACGTCCACGTCGTCGCGCGACTGCAGCGGCTTGGACAGGAAGCCGAGCGCGCCGGCCTGCAGCGCGCGGTCGCGCGCGTCGTCGGTGGAGACGACGCAGACCGGCAGGTGCCGGGTGTCGGGATCGGACTTGAGCCGGTCCAGCACCCGCCAGCCCTGCATGTCGGGCAGGAAGATGTCCAGCGAGATCAGGCTGGGCCGGAACTCCTGCGCCATCGCCAGCGCACCGGCGCCGGTGGTGGCCACCAGCCCCTTCATGCCGCCCTGGCGCGCCGCCTCCAGCAGCACGTCGGCGAAGGCGAGGTCGTTCTCGACGATCAGCAGCACCCGGTCGCCGCTGGCGATGTCCTCGCGATCGTCCTTGGCGACATTGGCGAAGACGATGCTGTCCGGCGGTGCGTCCATCTGCGGGCGCTGCGGCTCCAGCGGCGGCGGTTCGGCGGCGTCGGACGGGGCCGGACGGGCTCGCCCGGCCGGCGCGCGGCGTGCCGCGGCGCGCTGCACCGCGGCCTCGGCCAGCTCGGCCGCGGTGATCGCCGCGCGCGAGCGCGGCGCGTCGTCGGCGCCCGCCGTCGCGGCGTCCGCTTTCGCCGCATCGGCTGCAGGGGACGTGTCCACCACGTCGACGGCATCGACCACCGGCTTCGCGCCGGCCGGGCGCGGACGGGCGGTGCGCGCCGGCGTGTAGTGCTGCGGCAGGTAGAGCGTGAAGGTCGATCCGCGGCCCGGCGCGCTCACCAGCTTGATCTCGCCGCCCAGCAGCCGCGCGAGTTCACGGCTGATCGCCAGGCCCAGGCCGGTGCCGCCGTACTTGCGCGAGGTCGAGCCGTCGGCCTGCTGGAAGGCCTCGAAGATGATCTGCTGCTTGTCGGCCGAGATGCCGATGCCGGTGTCCGCCACCGAGAACGCGATCACCTGGCCCGCGTGGTTGAGCACCTCGTTGTCCGCCGACCAGCCGTCGGCGGCCGCGGTGACGGCGAAGGTGACCTGGCCCTGGTGGGTGAACTTGAAGGCGTTGGACAGCAGGTTCTTGATGATCTGCTGCAGCCGCTTGACGTCGGTGACCAGCGACTTGGGCAGCGGCGGCTCCATCTCGACGCTGAAGCCCACGTGCTTGGACTCGGCGAAGTGGCGGAAGCTGCGTTCCACCGAGCGCTGCAGCTCGTCCAGGCGCAGCTCGCTGACGTCCACGGCCACGGTGCCGGACTCGATCTTGGACAGGTCCAGGATGTCGTTGATCAGCATCAGCAGGTCGTTGCCCGACGCATGGATGGTCTTGGAGAACTCGACCTGCTTGAGCGTCAGGTTGCCCTCGCTGTTCTTGCAGAGCTGGTCGGACAGGATCAGCAGCGAGTTCAGCGGCGTGCGCAGCTCGTGCGACATGTTGGCCAGGAATTCCGACTTGTACTTGGAGGTCAGCGCCAGCTGCTCGGCTTTCTCCTCGAGCGCCTGCCGGGCCTGCTCGACCTCGGCGTTCTTGCGCTCCACCTCCTGGTTCTGGTGGGCCAGCAGCTGCGCCTTCTCCTGCAGCTCGCCGTTGGTCTGCTGCAGTTCCTGCTGCCGGCGCTGCAGCTCTTCGGCCAGCGACTGCGACTGGATCAGCAGGTCCTCGGTCCGGGTGCTGGCCTCGATCGTGTTGATCACGATGCCGATGGATTCGGTGAGCTGGTCCAGGAAGGCCTGGTGGGTCGGGTTGAAGCGCTCCAGCGAGGCCAGCTCCAGCACGCCGCGCACGCGGCCCTCGAAGACCACCGGCAGCACCAGCACTTCCATCGCCGCCGTCTCGCTCAGGCCGGAGGCGACACGGAAGGCGCCGCTGGGCACGTTGGCCAGTAGGATCTTCTCCTGGTCCAGCGCGCACTGGCCGACCAGGCCCTGGCCGAGCGCGAGCTCCTTGCCATGCGTGGCCAGGCCGCCCGAGGCATAGCTGGCGATCAGCTTCAGGCGCGGCATCTCGCCGCGCATGTTGAGCACGTAGAACTCGGCCTGCTGCACGCCGACCACCGGCGCCAGCTCGCTGAGGATCAACTGGCCGACGGTCACCAGGTCCTTCTGGCCCTGCAGCATGCGGCTGAACTTGGCCAGGTTGGTCTTGAGCCAGTCCTGCTCGGTGTTCTTCTGGGTCGTGTCCTTGAGGTTGACGATCATCTCGTTGATCGTGTCCTTCAGCGCCGCGACCTCGCCCTGCGTCTCGACGGTGATGGAGCGCGTCAGGTCGCCCTGCGTCACGGCGGTGGCGACCTCCGCGATCGCGCGCACCTGGGTGGTCAGGTTGGCGGCGAGCTCGTTGACGTTCTCCGTCAGGCCCTTCCAGGTGCCCGACGCGCCCGGCACCTTGGCCTGGCCGCCGAGCTTGCCCTCGACGCCCACCTCGCGCGCCACGGTGGTCACCTGGTCCGCGAAGATGGCCAGCGTGTCCGTCATCGAGTTGATGGTGTCGGCCAGCGCGGCGATCTCGCCCTTGGCCTCCACGGTCAGCTTCTGCGCCAGGTCGCCGTTGGCCACGGCGGTCACGACCTTGGCGATGCCGCGCACCTGGCCGGTCAGGTTGCCGGCCATGAAGTTCACGTTGTCGGTCAGGTCCTTCCAGGTCCCCGACACGCCGCGCACCGTGGCCTGGCCGCCCAGGCGGCCCTCGGTGCCGACCTCGCGCGCGACGCGGGTCACTTCCGCGGCGAAGGACGAGAGCTGGTCCACCATCGTGTTGATGGTGGTCTTGAGCTCGAGGATCTCGCCGAGCACGTCGACGGTGATCTTCTTGGAGAGGTCGCCGGCGGCCACGGCCTTGGTCACGTCGGCGATGTTGCGCACCTGCGAGGTCAGGTTGGACGCCATCGAGTTGACCGAGTCGGTCAGATCCTTCCACGTACCGGCCACGCCCTGCACATCGGCCTGGCCGCCAAGCTTGCCCTCGGTGCCGACCTCGCGCGCCACGCGGGTCACTTCCGCGGCGAAGGAGCGCAGCTGGTCCACCATCGTGTTGACGGTGTTCTTGAGCTCCAGGATCTCGCCCTTGACGTCGACGGTGATCTTCTTGGACAGGTCGCCCGCAGCCACCGCGGTGGTCACCTCGGCGATGTTGCGCACCTGGGAGGTCAGGTTGCCGGCCATGAAGTTCACCGACTCGGTCAGGTCCTTCCACGTCCCGGCCACGCCCTGCACGTCGGCCTGGCCGCCGAGCTTGCCTTCGGTGCCGACCTCGCGCGCGACGCGGGTCACTTCGGCCGCGAAGGAGCGCAGCTGGTCCACCATCGTGTTGACGGTGTTCTTGAGCTCCAGGATCTCGCCCTTGACGTCGACGGTGATCTTCTTGGACAGGTCGCCGGCGGCCACGGCCTTGGTCACGTCGGCGATGTTGCGCACCTGCGAGGTCAGGTTGCCGGCCATCGAGTTGACCGAGTCGGTCAGGTCCTTCCAGGTGCCGGACACGCCTTCGACGCGCGCCTGGCCGCCGAGCGAGCCCTCGGTGCCGACCTCGCGCGCAACGCGGGTCACTTCGGACGCGAACGAGCGCAGCTGGTCGACCATCGTGTTGATGGTGTTCTTCAGCGTCAGGAACTCGCCCTTGACGTCGACCTCGATCTTCTTGGAGAGATCACCCTGCGCGACGGCGGTGGTCACGTCGGCGATGTTGCGGACCTGGTCGGTGAGGTTGCCGGCCATGGAGTTGACCGAGTCGGTCAGGTCCTTCCAGGTGCCGGCCACGCCCTTGACCTTGGCCTGGCCGCCGAGCTTGCCCTCGGTGCCGACCTCGCGCGCGACGCGGGTCACCTCGGCGGAGAAGTCGCCGAGCTGCTCGACCATGCGGTTGATGGTCTTGGCGGTGTGCAGGAACTCGCCCTGCAGCGGGCGGTTGTCGACCTCCAGGGCCATGGACTTGGTGAGGTCGCCCTCGGCGACGGCGCCGATGACGCGGGCAGCTTCGCTGGTGGGATGGACGAGGTCGTCGATCAGCGCGTTGATGCAGTCGATCTGCTGGCCCCAGAAGCCGCGCATCTCGGGCAGGGCGGCGCGCTGCTTGAGCCGGCCTTCCTTGCCGACGACCTGCCGCAGGCGGGAGAGTTCCGCGGCCATCGACGCGTTCTGCTCGACCACCTCGTTGAAGGCATCGGCGAGCTTGCCGGCGACGCCGGTCCAGTGGAACGGCAACCGGACGTCGGGGTCGCCACGCCGCAGCGCATGGAGCGCGAGCAGCATCGCATTCAGGTGTTCGGCCGGGACCACGGCCACCCCTTCTTCCAAGACGCTCATGGTCATCTCCCGGCCGTCTCGACGCGGCTCAACCGATGGACTTTAGCCGGGCGTACACCACCATGGGGGCTGGGTTTAGGAGCGTCGGCGCGAAGGGGTGCGGGCACGCCACTTGCCCTTCTCAGTCATCGACGGACGGCAGTGGCCGGACGCGCTTTGTCGCGCGGGTAGGGCTGTTGCGTCGTGTTGCACTCAGGGAGAACACCTCGATGTCCGAACCATCGCCTCATGCGCTGCGGGTCCTCGTCATTGACGACGACCCGGAGGGAGCGCGCAGCCTCAGCGAGCTGTTCCGCTGCTACGGCTGCGCGACGGCGGTGGCCTACAGCGGCCGGGTGGGCCTTCGGCTGCTCAAGCTGTTCAAGCCGGAGCTGGTGTTCGTCGACTTCGACATGCCCGACATGAATGGCCTGGAGGTGGTGTCCGAAGCCAAGCTCATCGATGCCGAGGCCGGCCGCCACGTGATGTACGTCTGCCTGACCGGCGGCGGCCCGGAGATCACCGACGAGAGCGCCGGCGCGGCGGGCTTCAACCGCTTGCTCTACAAGCCGCTGAAGGTGACCGACCTGCTGGCGGTATTGCTGACCGCCCGACCCGGCAATTTCGTCGCCGGCGGCAGCGCGCCGGCGATCCGGCCGGCGCGTCCCGCATACGGGAATCGCACGCCCAGGCATTGAGTGGGCCGGAAGCGACATGGCCCGCGTCGCTCGCGCCGCCCGGCAGGCCCAGTGGGCGCAGCTCGCCGAGCAGGCGAAGGCGTGCCGGGCCTGTCCCTTGTGGCAGGGCGCGACGCATACGGTATTTGGTGAAGGGCCGGTCGCGGCGCGGCTGATGCTCGTCGGCGAACAGCCCGGCGATCGCGAGGATCTGCAGGGGCATCCCTTCGTCGGCCCGGCGGGACGTCTGCTTGATGAGGCGCTCGAGCAACTGGGCTGGCCACGCGACCAGCTCTACCTGACCAACGCGGTCAAGCACTTCAAGTACGAACTGCGCGGCAAGCGGCGGATGCACAAGTCGCCGGCGCAGCGCGAGGTGCAGGCCTGCGCGCCGTGGCTGGAGCAGGAGATCGCCACGGTGGACCCGGCCGCGATCGTGGCGCTCGGCGCCACGGCGGCCCGCGCGGTGCTGGGGCATGCGGTGCCGGTGCTGGCGAATCGCGGCCAATGGCTCGCGCGCGAGGATGGCCGGCGCGTGCTGATCACGCTGCACCCGTCGGCGCTGCTGCGCGACCGCGGACCGGATCGTGACGCGGCGATCGCCGCGTGGATCGAGGACCTGCGCCGCGCCGGGGAGCTGCCGAAGCGTGGCGGCGCTCCGCCCAACGTGTGAGGTCCGCTGGCAATCAATTGCTTGCCAAAAGCAAATACATGGCGCAGCATGCGCGCCATGATCGACAGTGACCGTATCGAAGCCGTCCGCCGCTTCAACCGCTTCTACACGCGCCGCATCGGCGTGCTCGACGAAGGGCTGCTGGACTCCGAGTTCAGCCTCACCGAGTGCCGCATCCTCTGGGAGCTGGCGCATCTGGAGGCCGGAACCGGGATGACCGCGACCGAACTGGGGCGGCTGCTGGACCTGGACGCCGGCTACCTCAGCCGCTTGCTGCGCCATCTGAAGGAGCGCGACCTGGTGCGCGCGTCGCGCAGCGAGGCGGACGCCCGGCAGTCGCTGCTGACGCTGAGCCCGGCCGGCCGCAAGGCCTTCAAGCCGCTGGATCGCCGCTCGCGCGAGCAGGTGGGCGAGCTGCTGGGCCAGCTCGGCGAGGTCCAGCAGGTGGAGCTGCTTCAGGCGCTGCGGCGGGTGCAGTCGTTGCTCGAGGAGCCGGGCGCGAAGCCGGCGAAGGGCGGCCTCCTGCTGCGTCCGCACCGGCCCGGCGACATGGGCTGGATCGTCGCGCGGCATGGCGCGCTCTATGCGCGCGAGTACCAGTTCGACCTGAGCTTCGAGGCGCTGGTGGCGCGCATCGCCGCCGACTTCCTCGAGCGCTTCGACCCGCGTCGCGAGGCCTGCTGGATCGCCGAGCGCGACGGCACCAACATCGGCAGCGTCGCGCTGGTGCAGGCCCGCGACGAGGCGACCGGCGCGCCGATCGACGGCGTGGCGCAGCTGCGACTGCTGCTGGTGGAGCCCTCGGCGCGCGGACTCGGATTGGGTGATCGCCTCGTCGCCGAGTGCCACCGCTTCGCCCGCGAGGCGGGTTACCGGCAGGTGCGCCTGTGGACCAACAGCCAGCTCGATGCCGCCAAGCACATCTATCGCAAGGCGGGCTACCAACTGGTCGCGAGCGAGCCCTTCCAGGGATTCGGCCTGGATCTCGTCGGCGAAACCTGGGAGCTGACGCTGGGCTGATCCGCGAGCACGGGGTCCGCCGCGCCCGGCGTTGCCGCGCTCGCCACGCTCAAGAGCTCAGTAGCTCAATAGCTCAGCTGCAGGCTCAGCGTCCAGGTGCGGCCCAGCGCCGGCGAGACCACGTTGGCGTTGATGGCGCCGTCGAAGTAGTCCTTGTCGAGCAGGTTCTTCAAGCCCGCATTGACGCGCCAGGCCGGGCCGGCGTAGCCGACGCTCGCATCGACGACCGCGTAGCCGGGCAGCGCGAAGGGCAGGCTGCCGCGTTGGCGGCTCACCGCGCGACCTCCGAGGCCCAAGGTCCAGTTCGGCAGCCCGGTCGGCTTGTACAGCGCCCACAGCGTCGCCGCATGCAGCGGCTGCAGGTTGATCGGCTTGCCGAGGATCGCGGCGTTGTTGTCGCGCGTGACCCGCGCGTCGGTGTAGGCGTAGCCGGCGGTCAGGCTCAGTCCGTCCTTGAGCCGGGCGCCCACCTCGAGTTCAACGCCGCGCGACTGCTGCTCGCCGGTCTGCACGCTGAAGCCGGTGTTGACCGGATCCGAGGTCGTGACGTTGCGCCGCTTGAGGTCGAACACCGCCAGCGAGCCGGTGAGCCGGCCGTCCGCCGATTCATGCTTGAGCCCCCATTCGTACTGCTTGCCGGTCTCGGGCACGAAGCCCTTGCCATCGAAGTCCTGGCCGCTGACCGGCAGGAAGGACTCGGACCAGCTGACGTAGGTGGACCAGCCGGGCAGGAACTCCTTGACCAGGCCGGCGCTGCCCACGGTGGCCGCGTCGGTCTTCAGCGACTGCGTGTTGCGGACGCGGTCCTCGAGCCGCTCGCGCGAATGGTCGCGGCGCAGGCCCACCAGCGCGGTCCAGCCGGCGCCGAACTTCATCTGGTCCTGCAGGTAGAGGCCCGCCACCGTCAGCGTCGACGGCGCGAAGGCGGTCAGGTTGGCGGGGCAGGTGGCCGGCATGCCGTACTGCGGATTGAACAGGTCCAGCGGCGCGATCGTGCAGGCGCGCGAGCCCTGGCGGCTGTGGCCGCGGCGCGCGTCCAGGCCGACGACCAGCTGGTGCGCGACCGGTCCGGTGTCCGCCCGGTAGAGCAGCGAGGTGTCGGTGGCGAGGATGTCGTAGTCCAGGTACTGCCGCGTCGCCGAGCGATTCTGCAGACGGCGATTGGCTTGCAGCGCCTGCAGCGCGACGAAGTTGCCGGTGCCCGATTCCTCTTCGTAGCGCACGCCCTGGCGCAGCGTCAGCGCCGGATCGAAGCGGTGCTCCAGGCTGTAGCCCAGGGTCTTCTGCTCGACGTCGTAGCCGCCGAAGGCGGTATCGCCGGTGAACATCCGGCGGTCCACCGTGCCGTTGGGATTGGGCAGCAGCGTGCCGTAGGGCGTCGTGCCCTGCTGGCGGATCCACTGGCTGTGCGAGTAGCTGCTGAAGATCACGACCTCGGTGTCGCGGCCGAAGTCGATCGACAGCGACGGCGAGACCCAGCGGTCCTTGCGCCAGACCTGGTCGGTGGCGTCGTCGCCGTCGGAGGTCTGCGCGGTGATGCGCAGCGCGGTGCGGCCGTTGGCGGAGAGCGGCTCGTTGATGTCGGCGGACAGCGTGCGGCTGTTGAAGCTGCCGATGTCGACGCCGCCATCGAGGCGGCGTACCGTCTCGGGCCGCTTGCTGACCGCATTGACCAGGCCGCCGGGCTGCACCTGGCCGTAGAGGATCGAGGACGCGCCCTTGAGTACCTCGAAGCGCTCGTAGGCGTAGCTGGTCAGCCGCGTCCACATGCCGGGGCTCTGCACCAGGCCGTCGATCAGGATGGACTCGGTGGAGCGGAAGCCGCGGATGTTGATGTCGTCGAAGCCTCGGCGGCCGAAGTTCACCGGGCTCACGCCGGGCACCGTCTGCAGCGCCTGCTGCAGGTTGGTGATCTGGCGCGAGTCCATCACCTCGCGGGTCACGACGCTCATCGAGCGCGGGGTCTCGAGCAGGCGCATCTCGGCCTTGCCGGCGGTGATGCCCTGCGTCGGCGCGAAGCCGGTGTCGCGCTGGACGCTGCCGTAGATCACGACCGAGTCCATGCGGCGCGGCTCGGCCTCCGAGGCGGCATCGGCAGGCGCGGCCGGCGCGGCGGTGCCGCCGGGTGCCACAGGGCCACTGGTTGCCACAGGGCCGCCGGACTGGGACGCGGACGCCGACGGCGTCTGGGCAAGGGCGATGGGGCCGTGCACGCTCAGCGCGATGAACACGGCGATGGCGACGGGATGCTGGGCGGGCGCGCACGGGCGCGGCAGAGTGGAACGACGATGGAGACGGAAGGACATGGACGTCGACGGCAACGGGACGCCGGCGCGGGACACGCACGGCGCACGGGGTGGAGGGATCCGCGTTGCATGGCGTCAGCGAGCAAGGCACGGCAGGTCGACCGGTCCCGCGAGGACGGGTCCGGCGGCGGCATCGAGGCCGCGATCGAGGCGTTGGCTGGCTGTGCGGATGGCCGCGTCGTGGACGGGCCTGGCTGGCTCGCGCTCCGCGTCGGTGGCGGAGGGCGCTGGCGGCGGGTGGGGCGGGGTAGCGCCCCGAGACCGCGAGCGGGGCGGAGTGTACCGAGTTTGTTTCGCGCGCCGAGGAAGCACGGCGACGCCGCGGGGGCGATCGGCGTCCCGTCGCTGCGCCTCAGGAGGCTGCCTGCGCGCCCGGTCGCCCCGCCTCGACGACGAAGCGCGCCGCGGTCGACACGGGGCTCTTCGCGTCCCACGGCGACGCCACGCTGCGCAGCTCGACATCGAGCCGGTCCGCCCTCAGCTCGAAACGCATGTAGCCGCGCTGGTCGCTGCGGCCGTAGCGCAGGTGCGGATTGAAGGGCAGGGCCTTGTCCAGCTGCGACTGCTCCGCGCCGTGGCTGGAGATCGAGGTGCCGCAGAACTCGCTGGCCAGCACCGGCGCCCGCTCGTCGTCCCAGTCCAGCTTCAGGTCGGCCACGTAGTTGGCGTGGACGTCGCCGCCCAGCACCACCGTGTTGGGCACGCGCCGCGCCTGGAGGTCGCGCAGCAGGCGCTCGCGCGCGAAGGGATAACCGTCCCAGCCGTCGGTCCAGTAGCGCCCCGGCCCCTGCGCCGGATCCTGCCGGTTGAAGCGCGCCATCAGGGTCTGCTGCGCCAGCAGGTTCCACGGCCGCGTGGCGTCCCAGCTGTCGCGCAGCCATTGCTCCTGCGGCCCGCCCAGCAGCGTGCGGCGCGTGTCCAGGAGCTCGGGACAGTCCTTCACGTTCACGGTGTTGGAGCCGCCGCGGCCGGGCTTGGGGCAGGCCTGCGGATCGCGCCAGGAGCGATCGTCGAGGGTGATCAGCCGCGCCAGTCGGCCCCAGTCGACGCGGTGGCTGAGCGCGATGTCCACGCCCTTGGGCCGCATCGATGCCGGGAAGGGCTGGTGCTCCCAGTACGCCTGCGCCGCGGCGACGCGGCGTTGATGGAAGTCCGGCGCCAGGTCCTGCGACACGTCGCCGGCCCAGTCGTTCTGCACCTCGTGGTCGTCCCAGGTCAGGATCCAGGGCGCGTTCGCATGCATCGCCTGCAGCTGCGGGTCGCGCTTGTACTGGGCGTAGCGGTCGCGGTAGTCGGCCAGGCTGCGGCACTGCGGCCCATGGTGGCGCCGCGGCACGCGGGCATCGTGCGGCGTGGCGTATTCATAGATGTAGTCGCCCAGGAACAGCACCAGGTCGAGGTCCTGCCTCGCCATGTCGCCCCAGGCCGCGTACTCGCCGTGGTCGAAACGCTGGCAGGACGCGATGGCGAAGCGCAGGGCCGCCGGCATCGCGTCGGCCGCCGGCGCGGTGCGGGTGCGGCCAGCCGGGCTCTGCTGCCCCAGGGCGCGAAACCGATACCAGTACCAGCGGTCCGGGCGCAGGCCGGCGGGCTCCGCATGCACGCTGTGGGCGGTGCCGGGCTCGGCGTGCTCGGTGCCGCGCGCCACCACGGTCCGGAAGGCCTCGTCCTGCGCCAGCTCCCAGTGCACCGGCACCGTTGCCGGCAGGGCCTCGCCGAGGAGCCGCGTCCACAGCACCACGCGGTCGGCGCGCGGACTGCCGGAGGCGACGCCGAGCGCGAACAGCGGCTCGGCGGCCGCATCGGCGTGTCGCAGCAGCGCCGGCGCGCAGCCGGCGACGAGAGCGGCCTGCAGCAGGCCGCGGCGGGAGAGGGACCCAGGGCAAGTCATGGCCCCGAGCGTAATCCGGGACGCTGACAGCGCCACGAGGCCATGACGCCACAGCGGCGCGACGACACGGCGGCGCGGCGCACGGCCGCACGGGCGCCCGGTACGATCCAGCCTCATCGCTCCCGCCCACCGCCGCGCATGACCACCCAGCTCATCCTCTTCCGCCTCGCCATCCAGAGCAGCTACGTCGCCAACTCCGAGGAGCCGGCGACCGAGGACACCTTCGACACCATCCAGTTCTTCGCGTCCAACGGCGCCGCGTGGCGGATCAAGACCTATGCCACCGACCAGGACGTGCATGTCTGGTCGCTCGATGGCGGCGAGCTCGGCGACCTGGTCGAGCTGGCGGTCAGCAACACCGAGGCCAACTACGGCGACGTGCTGGAGGAGGGCTACATCATCGACTCCGAGACCGGCCTGGACGGCGTGCGGGAGCAGCTCGAGGCGCGCGGCCTGCCGCCGCATCTGAACGAGACCTCGGTCGGGGCGGTGTTCTGGACGCCGCCGGGCTCCGGCTACAAGTCCAGGAGCCGGCCCGGCAACTGAGCGCCGGCCCGCGCGCTCGCGCGTGGTCGAGCGGCGGTCCAGCTCGTCATCACCGGCTGCCGGCGCGGTTCTCCGCCCGGATCGCCAGCCCCTGCAGCGTGAAGCCGACCGCGAAGACGAGCAGCCAGCCCAGCAGCGCGGCCTTCACCACCGGATCGTCCGGACCGGTGGCCAGCGGATGCGCGACCGGCAGCCGTGTCAGCGTCTCGTTGATGCCCGGCACCAGGAGCAGGAAGAAGCTGAACGAGAGGCCGAAGGTCTGCGCATAGGGCCTCAGCCGGCCGAGGACGCCCAGCCGCGGCGCGACCCAGGCGCCGCCGAACGCCGCCAGCAGGGCCAGCACGCCCAGCACGTGACCGGGATTGACGCCGGTGACACTCGACAGCCCGAAGGCGGTGAACACCGACAGCGTCAGTCCGGCGAGATAGACCTGGCCGGAGCGCGTGGAGGGCTCGATGCGACGCCTGCGCGCGAAGCCGTGCAGGCCCGCGACGAGCGGGATCAGGCTGATCAGGGTGTGCGCGATGCCGAGCGATGAAAGCGGGTGGGGCATGGGGACCTCGTTGAAGCAGGTGATGAAAGTACGATCTACTAGTTGGTAGATTGATGGCGCGAAAGAAGGGCGGCCGAAGCCGCCCGCGGTGCAGCGCCCGTCAGGCGGGCTGGGTCAGCTTGAGGATCGCCGGCTGCACGATGGCGGCGAAGGACTTGGGGTCGTCCAGCGCCCGCGCCACCAGCATCGCGCCGTGCACGACCGCCATGAACGAGCGCGCCGAGATCGCGGGGCTGTTGAGCAGGTGGAACTGGCCGGCCCCGACGCCGCGCTTGAGCACCGACGCCAGCCAGGCGTTCAGGTCGTGGAAATGGGCGCGTACCTCGGCAGCCACGTCCTCGGGAATGGTCGGCATCTCGGTGGCCAGCATCGCGCAGATGCAGAAGGGATGCTCGCCGCTGCGGATGCAGCCGGCCCAGTAGTCCGCATAGGCGTTGAGCTCGGACAGCGGATCGTCGAACTGCCGCTCCAGCGAGGCGAGCCCTTGCCGCGCTTCCTCCCGGTAACGCGCGACCACCGTCTGCACCAGCGCCGCCTTGCTCGGGAAGTGATGGTGGATGCTGGCCTTGGTGATGCCCACCCGCTCGGCCAGGTCGGCATAGCTGAAGCTGTTGTAGCCGCCGGCGACCAGCAGCGCCCGCGTGTGGGCGGCGATCTCGGCGGCTTTCGGGGAGAGCTCGATGGTCATGAATGCGGAGGCCGTCGCGTGAAACTGGGTCGCACTCTACTAGTTGGTAGGTTGGTTGTCAAAGCCCCCGAGGCTAGCCTGCGGCTCACATCGACTCGTCCAGCATCCGGCGGTAATCGCTGGCCGAGGCCTCGCGCGGGTTGGTCTTGTGGCAGTGGTCGTGCAGCGCGCGCTCGACGATCTGGTCGTACAGCTCGTTTGTCACGCCCATCTCACGCAGGCCCGACGGCAGGCCGAGCCGCTGGTTCATCGCCTTGACCGCGCCAGCCAGTTCATCGGCCGGCGTGCCTTCCTGCAGGTTCATCGCATGGCCCATGCGGGCGATCTTGTCGTCGCGCCGCATCGAGTCGTGCATGCCGTTGAAGCGGATCACCGCCGGCAGGAAGACCGCGTTGAGCGTGCCGTGGTGCAGCCTGGGCATCAGCCCGCCGAGCGCGTGGCTCAGCGAATGCACGCAGCCCAGTCCCTTCTGGAAGGCCAGCGCCCCCATGGTGCTGGCCGCCATCATGTCGAGCCGGGCGTCGAGGTCGTCGGGATGCGTGGTGGCGCGCTCGATCTGGCGCCAGCCGCGGCGCAGGCCCTCCAGCGCGATGCCGTCGGCCGGCGGATTGAAGGCGGCCGACATGAAGGTCTCCATGCAGTGCGCGATCGCGTCCATGCCGGTCGCTGCGGTCAGCGCGGCAGGCAGCTTGCGCGTCAGCTCCGGATCGCAGACGGCCGAGCGCGGCATCAGCGTCCAGTTGTGGAAACCCAGCTTGCGGCCGTCGTCCACGATGATGATCGCGCCGCGCGCGACCTCGGAGCCGGTGCCGGCGGTGGTCGGCACGGCGATCAGCGGCGCGGCCTGCGGGCCGATGTTGCCGGCCCCGCCGAGGATGGTCGCGTACGCCGTCAGCGGGCCCTCGTGGGTGGCCGCGATCGCGACGCCCTTGGCCAGGTCGATGCTGGAGCCGCCGCCGATCGCGATCAGCCCGTCGCAGCCGTGGGCGCGGTAGAGCGCGGCGGCCTCGCGCACCGCGGCCTCGGTCGGATTCGGCGGGGTGCCGTCGTAGACGGGCAGGGCGGCGGCGTCGATCGGGGACGCGGTCCAGGCCTCGATCACCAGGTCCAGCACGCCGGCCGCGCGCACGCCCTTGTCGGTGACGATCAGCGGCCGCGTGATGCCGGCACGGGCGCATTCCGCGCCCAGCACGCGGCGCGCGCCGACCTCGAGATGGATGTGGGTGAGGTACTGGATCAGGGCCATGGGCGGAGTCCTTCTGCCGGGAGGTGGACGAGGGGGAAGGCGGGTCTTGGCGCCGCTTCGGCGACGGCGCGCGTTGTCTGGGAAAATCCCGCGATTGCGGCTCGGCGAACGGCTGAGCCTACGCCCTGGAGTTCCCGTTGAGTAGCACCTTGTTGACACCGCGGATGGCCGCGGTGCTCGAGCGCATCCACCGCGCCAACCGCCCGTCCTTCCACAGCCTCTCGCCCAAGCAGGCGCGCATCGCCTACCTGATGGGCGCGGAGATCCTGGACCTGCCGCGGGCGCCCTTGCCGCGCATCGAGAACCTGGCAATCCCCGGTCCCGCCGGCGACATCGCGGTGCGCCTGTACGCCCCGGTCACGCGCGAGGATGCCGCCGCCCGCGATCCGCGCGGCCTGCCGGTGCTGCTGTACTTCCATGGCGGCGGCTTCGTCATCGGCAGCCTGGAGACCCACGACAGCCTGTGCCGCCAGCTGGCGCTGCGCAGCGGCGCGGCGGTCGTCGCGGTGGACTACCGCCTGGCGCCCGACCACCCGTTCCCCGCCGCCGTCGACGACTGCTGGGCCGCGCTCGCCTGGCTGGCGCAGGCCGCGCCGTCGCTGGGCCTGGACCGCGCGCGCATCGCCGTCGGCGGCGACAGCGCCGGCGGCACGCTGGCTGCGGTGACCGCGCTGCATGCCCGCGACATCCGCGCGCAGCTGGGCGTCCCGCTCGCGCTGCAACTGCTGATCACGCCGGGGGCGACGGCGCATGCGGACACCGACTCGCACCGCCGCTTCGCCAAGGGCCACCTGCTGGACGCCGACACCATCGCCTGGTTCTTCAACCAGTACATCCCGGCCGAGCGACGCGAGGACTGGCGCTTCGCGCCGCTGCAGGCCGAGGACCACGAGGACCTGGCGCCCGCCTGCTTCATCCTGGCCGAGGCCGATCCGCTGATCGACGAGGGCATCGCCTACGCCGACCTGCTGCGCGCCCGCGGCAACGCGGTGCGGCTGGAGCTGTACCGCGGCGTGACCCACGACTTCATCAAGATGGGTCGCAGCATCCCCGAAGCCGAGCAGGCGCTGGACGCCTGCGCCGATGCGCTCCGGACCGCCTTCGGCCTGCCGGCGCCGGCCACCGCCCCCGTGACTTCCACGACCTCCACGACCCCCACCGGGGCTTCCGCATGAGCAGCACCACCGCCTCCGCGCTCGCGCGCGACCGCTTCCGCTTCTTCGAACGCCTGCGCGTGCGCTGGGCTGAGATCGACGCGCAGCAGATCGTCTTCAACGGCCATTACCTGACCTACTTCGACACCGCGGTGGGCGGCTACTGGCGCGCGCTGGCGCTGCCCTACGCGCCGACGATGCAGGCGCTCGAGGGTGACCTGTTCGTGCGCAAGTCGACGATCGAATACCTGGGCTCGGCGCATTACGACGAGCTGTTGGACATCGGCGTGCGCACCGAGCGCGTCGGCACGACCTCGCTGACGGTCAGCTGCGCGGTGTTCCGCGGCGACGAGTGCCTGGTGCATGGCGAGCTGGTCTATGTCTTCGCCGATCCGGTGGCGCGCGTGCCCAAGGCGGTGCCGCAGGCGCTGCGCGAGCTGCTGCTGGGCTTCGAGCGCGGCGAGCCGATGACCGACGCGCGCGTGGGCAACTGGGCGACGCTGGGCGCGGACGCGCACCGCATCCGGCAGGCCGTGTTCGTCGAGGAGCAGAAGATCCCCGCCGACATGGAGTGGGACGCCGCCGACGAGAGCTGCACGCACGCGGTCGCCTACAACCGGCTGGGCCGGCCGCTGGCCACGGGCCGGCTGCTGGAGCATGTGCCGGGCGTGGCCAAGATCGGCCGGATGGCGGTGCTGTCGCCGATGCGCGGCAGCCGCGTCGGCCGCCAGGTGCTGGACGCGCTGATGCAGGCCGGCCGCGAGCAGGGCTACCGCGAGGTGCTGCTGCACGCGCAGCTCAGCGCCGAAGGGTTCTACACGCGCGCCGGATTCCAGCGCCGCGGGCCGGTGTTCGAGGAAGCCGGGATCGCGCACGTGGAGATGGTGCGGGGGCTGTGACCAAGGCCCGGCTTCTCCAAGCTTGCCGCTATCCAGGCCATTAGGAATTGCAAATGGCTCTCTGATTGCCGATAGCAAATACTCGCGCCACCCCTGACATTCCAGGGGACAGGAAGCGCCGCGTCGAGGAGGGCTCGACATCCTGGCGACGCGGTGCCGGCAGCAAGACAACTGGAGAAGCGATGAGTGAACAAGGCAAGTGCCCGGTGATGGGGCATGGCAGCGCGCCGGTGGCGCGGACCAACCGCGACTGGTGGCCCAACCAGCTCAACCTGTCGGTGCTGCGACAGCTCTCGGCCAAGTCCGATCCGATGGGCGAGGACTTCAACTACGCCGAGGAATTCAAGCGCCTGGACCTGGAGGCGCTCAAGCGCGACCTGACCGCGCTCATGACCGATTCGCAGCCCTGGTGGCCGGCCGACTGGGGCCACTACGGCGGGCTGTTCGTCCGCATGGCCTGGCACAGCGCCGGCACCTATCGCACCGCCGACGGCCGCGGCGGCGCCAGCGCCGGCAACCAGCGCTTCGCGCCGCTGAACAGCTGGCCCGACAACGGCAACCTCGACAAGGCGCGCCGCCTGCTGTGGCCGATCAAGCGCAAGTACGGGCAGCGGATCTCCTGGGCCGACCTGATGATCCTGGCGGGCAACGTCGCGATGGAATCGATGGGCTTCAAGACCTTCGGCTTCGCCGGCGGACGCGAGGACATCTGGGCGCCGGAGGAGGACGTCTACTGGGGCGCCGAGACCGAATGGCTGGCCACCAGCGACAAGCCGAACAGCCGCTACACCGGCGAGCGCGAACTGCAGAAGCCGCTGGCCGCGGTGCAGATGGGCCTGATCTACGTGAACCCGGAAGGCCCGGACGGCAAGCCCGATCCGGTGGCCTCGGGCCGCGACGTGCGCGACACCTTCGGCCGCATGGGCATGAACGACGAGGAGACCGTGGCACTGGTCGCCGGCGGCCACACCTTCGGCAAGGCGCATGGCGCCGGCGATCCGAAGCTGGTCGGCCCGGAACCGGAGGCCGCGCCGATCGAGGCGATGGGCCTGGGCTGGATCAACCAGTTCGAGTCGGGCAAGGGCGTGCACACCACCACCAGCGGCATCGAGGGCGCGTGGAAGCCGAATCCGACCACCTGGGACAACGGCTACTTCGACATGCTGTTCGGCTACGAGTGGGAGCTGACCAAGAGCCCGGCGGGCGCCCACCAGTGGGTGGCCAAGGACGTCAAGCCCGAGCACATGATCCCGGACGCGCACGATCCGTCGCGCAAGCACGCGCCGATGATGACGACGGCCGATCTGTCGTTGCGCATGGATCCGATCTATGAGCCGATCTCGCGCCGCTTCCATCAGGATCCGGCCGCCTTCGCCGATGCCTACGCCCGCGCCTGGTTCAAGCTGACCCACCGCGACATGGGCCCGAAGTCGCGCTACCTGGGCCCGGACGTGCCGGCCGAGGACCTGCTCTGGCAGGACCCGCTGCCGGCCGTCGACCACGCGCTGATCGACGCGGCCGACGTCGCGGCGCTGAAGACCCAGATCCTGGCGTTCGGCCTGACGGTGAGCGAGCTGGTGTCGACCGCCTGGGCCAGCGCCTCGACCTTCCGCGGCTCTGACAAGCGCGGCGGCGCCAACGGCGCGCGCATCCGCCTCGCGCCGCAGAAGGACTGGGAAGCGAACCAGCCGGCGCAACTGGCCAAGGTGCTGTCGGCACTCGAGACCATCCAGCGCGACTTCAACGCGGCGGCGACGGGCGGCAAGCGCGTCTCGCTGGCCGACCTGATCGTGCTGGGCGGCGTCGCCGCGATCGAGCAGGCGGCCCAGGCCGCGGGCCATGCGGTCGTGGTGCCGTTCACCCCGGGCCGCACGGACGCTTCGCAGGCGCAGACCGACGTCGAGGGCTTCGCGGTGCTGGAGCCCGTCGCCGACGGCTTCCGCAATTACCAGAAGGCCCGCTTCACCGTCTCGGCCGAGGAGCTGCTCGTCGACAAGGCGCAGCTGCTGACGCTGGGCGCGCCCGAGATGACGGCGCTGGTCGGCGGTCTGCGGGTGCTCGGCGCCAATGTCGGCGGCGTGTCGCACGGTGTCTTCACCGACCGGCCTGGCGTGCTCACCAACGACTTCTTCGTCCACCTGCTGGACATGTCGACCCAGTGGCGCGCGAGCGCGCAGGACCCCGACGTGTTCGAAGGCCTGGATCGCGAGACCGGGCAGCCGCGCTGGACCGGCACCCGCGTGGACCTGGTGTTTGGCTCGAACTCGGTGCTGCGCGCGCTGGCCGAGGTCTACGGCAGCGCCGACGCGCAGGGCCGGTTCGTCCGGGACTTCGTCGCCGCGTGGACGAAGGTGATGAACCTGGACCGCTTCGACCTCGCCTGATCGGCGGGTGACAAGACTGGCGCGATGAACGCGCCATGAAGGGGCGGCGGGGCGCCCCCGGCCGGCAGGTCCGGCGCGGGGAGCCTCGCCGCCGGTCCCGGTCCCTCGACGGGCCGGGACGCGACAAGCAGACGGCGCAGGCCGCAGGAGACAGCCATGGTCATCGATGTTGTCCTCGATGCCGTCATCGACCTCGTCCGCGATGCGGCGAAGCGATGGCCCGCCGCCCCGGGCGGCAAGGACTGGCACCGCGAAGCGAGCGTCGCGCCGGGGCTGCGCGCCTGGACCCGGCGCTGGCCATGACGGCCCAGCGCTGCGTGCTCGCGGCGCGGAGCGGCCGGTCCGAAGGCGGCGTCGAGGGCGCCGACGCGGCATGCCAGGCGCTGCGCGGGCTGTGGGTGCGGGTGCTCGTCCAACTGCGCGAGCTCGGCCAGTCCTGCGCGACACCGGCGGCGCAGCAGCGGCTGCGGCGCATCGGCGTGCGGCGTCCCGACGTGCTCGTGGACGGCCTGGCCGGCGAATTCCGTCGGACCCACCAACTGGCCGCGATGGGCTGCTGCCTGCCGCCGGCGATCGAGGCGCTCGTGCCCGGCGCCATCGCCCCGCGCGATGAAGACGGCCTGGATCGCGGCTTCGAGGCGCTCAGCGCGAGCTACGCGCAATTGCTCGACCGCCTGGCGCCGCCGCCGGGCAGCCACCGTCACAACTGGCTGGAGAGCCGCGTGCGGGTGCATCTGGCGAGGGCCGAGGCGCTGCGAGGGGTGCTCTGACGTGGTGCTCCGAAGTGGAGCTCTGACGTGGCGCTTTCGCCTTCATCCCGAGGAGGGCGTGAAGACCGGGTGAGCGCGGGGTGAGCAAGCAGTGAGCATCGGACGACGATTGGCTGCCCTGCGCGTTGCGCGGCTGCCGCGTCGCTTCGTTGGCGTGCGCGCGACGCGCCGTTGCACGATCATTCGACCCCAGGGCGCATCGCCGGTCTTCCCCGCCGGCCGGTGCCCCGACCGATGGCCGTCGTCGGCCCGGTCGCCTTTCCCGTCCATCCGAAGAGGAGTTTCGAATGAAAGTCGCCAAGTCCCTGTGCCTGGGCCTGATCGTGTCCGGTGCCGCCCTGACGGCCGCGCATGCCGCCGAACTGACGGTGAACCTCGCCATCGCGCAGCCCGATGGGGCCGGCGCCTCGGCGGGCACGGTGCGCATCGTCGAGACGCCGTATGGCCTGGCCTTCTATCCGCAGCTCCAGGGGCTGCCGGCCGGCCTGCATGGTTTCCATGTGCATGAGAACCCGTCCTGCGGGCCCGCCACGACCAACGGCACGGTGACCCCGGCCGGCGCGGCGGGCGGGCACTTCGATCCCAAGGGCAGCAAGCGCCATGGCGAGCCCTGGGGCGACGGCCACCTGGGCGACCTGCCGCCGCTGTTCGTCGCGCAGGACGGGCAGGCGGTCAATCCGGTGCTGTCGCCGCGACTGACCAAGCTCGACGAGGTCAAGGGCCACGCCTTGATGGTCCATGCCGGCGGCGACAACCACGCCGACCATCCGGCCCCGCTGGGCGGTGGCGGCGCGCGCATCGCCTGCGGCGTGATCGGCGGTTGAGCAGCGGCGCAGCAGCGGCCGCCGGACGTCCGGACGGGGGCCGCGCCGTCCGCGCCGTCGATTCACCATGAACAAAGGGCCCGGAGGTTCGCACCTCCGGGCCCTTGTCGTTGGCGGGGCAGGGGACTCACCTTCCCCTGCGTCGCCGCGGACCGGGGTCCGCGATGGTCCGGCCGATCAGGCGACCGACTTCGCCGTCTCCGCGTATTCCTCGATCTGGTCGAAGTTCATGTAGCGGTAGACGCTGGCCTTGTCGGCATCGATGACGCCCATTTCCTTGAGGTACTCCGCCTTGGTCGGCAGGCGGCCCAGGCGGGACGCGATCGCGGCCAGCTCGGCCGAGCCCAGGAACACGTTGGTGTTCTTGCCCAGACGGTTGGGGAAGTTGCGCGTGGAGGTCGAGATGACCGTCGCGCCCTCGCGGACCTGCGCCTGGTTGCCCATGCACAGCGAGCAGCCCGGCATCTCGGTGCGCGCACCGGCGGTGCCGAAGGCGGCGTAATGGCCTTCCTTGATCAGCTCGCTCTGGTCCATCTTGGTCGGCGGCGCGACCCACAGCTTGACCGGGATGTCGCGCTGGCCACCCAGCAGCTTGGCCGCCGCGCGGAAGTGACCGATGTTGGTCATGCACGAGCCGATGAAGGCCTCGTCGATCTTGGTGCCGGCGACTTCGGACAGCACCTTCGCGTCGTCCGGGTCGTTCGGGCAGCAGACGATCGGCTCGGTGATGTCGGCCAGGTCGATCTCGATGACGGCGGCGTACTCGGCGTCCTTGTCCGCTTCCAGCAGGTCCGGCTTGGCCAGCCAGGCCTCCACCTTCTCGATGCGGCGCTGCAGCGTCTTCGCGTCCGCGTAGCCGTCGGCGATCATGTTCTTCATCAGGACGATGTTGGAGGTGAGGTACTCCTTGATCGGCGCCGGATTCAGCTTGATCGTGCAGCCGGCGGCCGAGCGCTCGGCCGAGGCGTCGGACAGCTCGAAGGCTTGCTCGACCTTCAGGTCGGGCAGGCCCTCGATCTCCAGGATGCGGCCCGAGAAGATGTTCTTCTTGCCGGCCTTGGCCACGGTCAGCAGACCGGCCTTGATCGCGTACAGCGGGATCGCGTGGACCAGGTCGCGCAGCGTCACGCCCGGCTGCATCTCGCCCTTGAAGCGCACCAGCACCGATTCCGGCATGTCCAGCGGCATCACGCCGGTCGCGGCGCCGAAGGCCACCAGGCCCGAACCGGCCGGGAAGGAGATGCCGATCGGGAAACGGGTGTGCGAGTCGCCGCCGGTGCCCACGGTATCGGGCAGCAGCAGGCGGTTCAGCCAGCTGTGGATCACGCCGTCACCCGGACGCAGCGACACGCCGCCGCGGTTGGAGATGAAGGCGGGCAGCTCGCGGTGCGTCTTCACGTCCACCGGCTTCGGATACGCGGCGGTGTGGCAGAAGGACTGCATCACCAGGTCGGCCGAGAAGCCCAGGCAGGCCAGGTCCTTCAGCTCGTCGCGGGTCATCGGGCCGGTCGTGTCCTGCGAACCGACCGTCGTCATCTTGGGCTCGCAGTAGGTGCCCGGACGCACGCCCTGGCCTTCCGGCAGGCCGACGGCGCGACCCACCATCTTCTGCGCCAGCGTGAAGCCGGCGTTCGAGGCGGCCGGGGCCTGCGGCAGGCGGAACAGGGTGGAGGCGGGCAGGCCCAGGAACTCGCGCGCCTTGGCGGTCAGCGAGCGGCCGATGATCAGGTTGATCCGGCCGCCGGCGCGGACTTCGTCGAACAGCACGTCGCTCTTGAGCTTGAACTCGGCCACGGTCTCGCCGTTCTTCACCAGCTTGCCGTCATAGGGCAACACGTCGATGACGTCGCCCATCTCCAGCTTGGACACGTCGACCTCGATCGGCAGCGAGCCCGAGTCTTCCTGCGTGTTGAAGAAGATCGGCGCGATCTTGCCGCCCAGCGTCACGCCGCCGAAGCGCTTGTTGGGGACGAAGGGGATGTCCTGGCCGGTGGCCCAGATCACCGAGTTGGTCGCCGACTTGCGCGACGAGCCGGTGCCGACGACGTCGCCGACGTAGGCCACGACGTGGCCCTTCTTCTTCAGGTCCTCGATGAACTGCATCGGGCCGCGCTTGCCGTCCTCCTCGGGCTTGAAGGCCGCGTCGGGGCGGGTGTTCTTCAGCATCGCCAGGTAATGCAGCGGGATGTCCGGACGGCTCCACGCGTCGGGCGCGGGCGACAGGTCGTCGGTGTTGGTCTCGCCCGGCACCTTGAAGACGGTGACGGTGATCTTCTTCTCGACTTCCGGACGCGAGGTGAACCACTCCGCGTCGGCCCAGCTCTGCATCACTTCCTTGGCCTTGGCGTTGCCCGCCTTGGCCTTGGCGGCGACGTCGTTGAAGTAGTCGAACATCAGCAGGGTCTTCTTCAGACCGTCGGCGGCGACGCCCGCCACTTCGGCGTCGTCCAGCAGCTCGATCAGCGGATGCACGTTGTAGCCGCCCACCATGGTGCCCAGCAGTTCGGTGGCCTTGGCCTTGGAGATCAGGCCCACCTTCAGGTCGCCGTGCGCGACGGCGGCCAGGAAGCTGGCCTTGACCTTGGCGGCGTCATCCACGCCCGGCGGCACGCGGTGGGTCAGCAGGTCCAGCAGGAAGGCCTCCTCGCCGGCCGGCGGGGTCTTGATGAGCTCGATCAGCTCGGCGACTTGCTTCGCGTCGAGCGGCAGCGGCGGGATGCCGAGCGCGGCGCGTTCGGCTTCATGTTGGCGATAGGCTTGCAGCATGCGAACTCCAGTGTGGTCTCTGCTTGGGTCGAAAGAGCGGGTCTCGGCGGTCACGGCGCGCTGGGCACGATGACCTTGAGGCCCTTGAAATAGTCTCGGAAGAAGCCCTGGTCCCGGGTGATCAGGCCGTCGCACTGCAACATCGCGTGCGCGCCCACCAGGAAGTCGGGCATCGCCCGCGTGGCGGCGGCCTCGGGCGCGCCGGAAGGCGCCCCCTTGTCGGCCAGCCGTTGCTTGAACTTGCGTTGCATCTCGCCGGCGCGGATCGCCGCGCGCTGGTCGATGGCCAGAAAGCGCAGGCCCATCTCCTCGAGCGCGTCCATCACCTCCGAGCCGTGCCCGAGGCCGGCCGTGACTTCGGCCAGCACCACGTCGCACAGCACCACCGGGCCGCTGGACAGCGCCAGGCGCAGCGCGGCCTCGGCCGCGTCGGCGCCGGGCGCGTCGCCCAGGAGGTCGATGAGAACGGAGCTGTCGACGGCGATCATCGGATCAGGCGTCGGTGGATTCGTCGAAGGACTGGTCGGGCGCGCGGCCGCGCAGATCGCGCATGACGTCGTCGGTCGAGGTGCCTTCGGGCAGCTTGAAACGGCCGCGGGCGCGGGAGATGGCGTCGTCGACGTTCTTGCGCAGGATGATGCGGGCCCCGTCGAGTTCCACCTTGAGGGTGGTGCCCTTGGTCAGCCCCAGGGCGTCCCGCACGGCCTTGGGCAGGGTGATCTGACCTCGTTCGGCGACGGTGGCTTCCATGCGGGCTCCTGGCGATCCTGGGAGATTAGGCGACGGCCTTGGCGATTTCATGACCGCCCGCGGCCGGTCGCCGGTGCGGTATGAATCGGAAAGTATGCATGAATTGTACGTACTTTCGGCTCGCGAAATCCAGCCCGGCGTGCGCAAGCCCGAGGTCCGCGCTGGGGGAAGCGGTGGCGGACGGGCGTGAAAAAGCCGCCTCGAGGGCGGCTTCGTCGGGGCGCGAGGCTCAGTTCGCGCTCGGCGCGATGCCCAGGCCGGGGCCGGCGGGCGCCGACGCGGCGCGGGCGGCCTCGATGGCGGCGCGCTGTTCCGGGTGGACGCATTCGTCGACCAGGCGCTGGCCGGCCTTGACGTCCAGCAGCATCGACTTGTTGGCGATCTGGACCATCAGCGTGCGGCCGGTGACGTCCTCCAGGCGCAGGGCGCCGGTCGACGACAGCACCGGCTTCATCGTGAAGGTGTCCTTCTTGAAGCCGACGTTGATGTAGCCGGCGTGCTTCTCATCGGGAGCGATGGTGACGGACTGCTTGAATTCGCACTCGTACAGGCCGAGGTAGGCGCGCTTGGCGGCGGCCAGTTGCTCCTCGTTCGCCTCCGGCAGCGGGGGCGGGGGCGGCGGGGTCTTGGCGGCGGGCTTCTTGGCCGTCGACTTGCCGGCGGCGGGCTTCGCGGCCTTGGCCGGTGCGGCCTTGCTGCCGGCATTCGGGTCGGGCTGAGCGGCGGCGAGGCCGGCGGTCAGGGTCAGCGCGGCGGCAGCGGCGCCGGACAGGAGGAGGGCGGTCAGTCGCATTCTGGGAATGGGGAAGAGGGACCTGGAAACACCAGCCGATGCAGGTGGCCGAAAAACAAACGCCGACAGGCGGCGATGCGCAATTGTCACCGCGGCCTCGTCCCGCAAAACCCGCATTTAATGTGTCAAACCGTTGATCGACGCTAGGGTCTTCACCGGTTGTGCGCGGCGCGACGCGAGGCGTGACGCCGCTTTTTCGCCGCGATGGTCCACGGCACGTGAAGTCCTGCACGGATGGGCGATTGCACATTGTTGCGCCCGGCGCGCGACCGGCCCGCCACTGCGGCGTCGACGCGTCAGAGCGGCGACGGCCGCGGCGCGAACCAGGCCTGCGCGACCTCCGTCGGCAGGTTCTGTCCGGTGCCGTGCGCGCGCTGCAGCAGGTGCCAGAACAGGCGGTAGCTGGCGCGGTCATGCAGCATGTCGCGGTGCTGGATCGGCGCCCATTGCGCCGCCTGGGCGGCCTGCAGGATCTCGATGGCCTCGTCGATCTCGGCCACGCTCGGCGCGAAGGCATCGATGATGGGCTGGATCTGGTTCGGATGGATGCTCCACATCCGCGTGTAGCCGAACTCGCGCGCGGCGCGCTCGGCGGCGGACTGGATCGCGCGCTCGCTCTTGAACTCGGTCACCACGCAGTGCGACGGCGTCTTCGCATAGGCATGCGCGGCCGCCGCGATGGACAGCTTGGCGCGCCGCACCAGCGGATGGGTGAACTGGCCCTCGACCGTCAGCGCGGAGCGCGGGATCGCGCCGCGATGCGCCGACACGAAGTCCATCAGCCCGAACGACAGCGACTCGATGCGCGGATGCGCGGCGATCGCCATCACGTCGCGCAGGGCGCCGTGGGTCTCGATCAGCGTGTGCAGCGGCAGCGGCTTGCGGATCGCGTGTCGCTTGAGGCAGTCGTCGATGAAGGCGATGGCGCGGTCCAGGTCCGCGATGCCTTCGGGCTTGGGGATCATCAGGAAGGCGAGCTTCTCGCCGCCGCCGGCGATGACCGCCTCCACGTCCGCTTCGAAGGCCGGGTGGTTGAACGGATGCACGCGCACGCCGACGCGGCCATGCGCATTGAGCGAGCCGTTGAGCAGGTGCAGCACCAGCAGCATGTGCTCGGCCTCGCCGCCGACCGGCGCGCCGTCCTCGCAGTCCAGCGTGATGTCGAAGACCGGGCCCATCCGCGCCTGCAGCTCCAGGCTCTTGATCATGCGGGCCTCGACGCCGCAGTAATGGTCGACGACCGGCAGGACGACGGGCGCCTGGCCGTCTTCGAACAGGGCGTCGGCGGGGTGGAGGAGCGTGCTCATGCGATGACGGCGGGAGGGGTTGAACTCTGGAAGGAAGAAGGGCCGGCCTTCTTGCGAAAGGCCGGCCCGTCGAGTGTCGCTCAGCGGAAGCGGTGCGCGGGCCCCTGCGGACCCTCGCGCGGCTTACAGCAGATGCTTGACGCCGTTCTGCTCTTCCAGCAGCTCGTTCAGCGTCTTGTTGATGCACTCTTGCGAGAAGGCGTCGATCTCCAGGCCCTGGACGATCTTGTATTCGCCGTTCTCGACGGTCACCGGGTAGCCGAACATGACTTCCTTCGGAATGCCGTACGAGCCGTCCGACGGGATGCCCATCGTGACCCACTTGCCGTTGGTGCCCAGGGCCCAGTCGCGCATGTGGTCGATGGCGGCGTTGGCGGCCGAGGCGGCCGACGACAGGCCGCGCGCGGCGATGATCGCGGCGCCGCGCTTGCCCACGGTCGGCAGGAAAGTGGTGCGGTTCCACTCTTCATCGTTGATCAAAGCCTTGACCGACTGGCCGTCGATGGTGGCGTAGCGGTAGTCCGCGTACATCGTCGGCGAGTGGTTGCCCCACACGGCCAGCTTCTCGATGCCGGCGACCGGCTTGCCGGTCTTGGCGGCGATCTGCGAGGCGGCGCGGTTGTGGTCCAGGCGCAGCATGGCGGTGAAGTTCTTGGCCGGCAGGTCCGGGGCCGACTTCATCGCGATGTAGGCGTTGGTGTTGGCGGGGTTGCCCACCACCAGCACCTTGACGTTGCGCGAGGCCACGGCGTTCAGCGCCTTGCCCTGCACGGTGAAGATCTGGGCGTTGGCGGCCAGCAGGTCCGAACGCTCCATGCCCGGGCCGCGCGGACGGGCGCCGACCAGCAGCGCGTAGTCGGTGTCCTTGAAGGCGGTCATCGGGTCGCTGTGGGCCTCGATGCCGGCCAGCAGCGGGAAGGCGCAGTCTTCCAGTTCCATGATCACGCCCTTGAGCGCGTTCTGGGCCTTCTCGTCCGGGATCTCCAGCAGCTGCAGGATGACGGGCTGGTCCTTGCCCAGCATCTCGCCGCTGGCGATGCGGAACAGCAGGGCGTAGCCGATCTGGCCGGCGGCGCCGGTGACGGCGACGCGAACGGGTTTCTTGCTCATCAGAAGTCTCCGGGGAAGTGCGAGTGAATGATGCGGGAGGCGCGGTCCGCGCCAGCGGCGGCAAGTGTAGGCCAGCACGGTGGCGGCACGGATCGCGATAGGGTCTTCTTCGCCCACCGGTGTGGGGAGTCGCCCCCAAATTAGCGGGCGACCATTGCGTGAAACTGACACTCTTGTGTCTTATATAAGACTAATCTCCTCGGACTCCCCCCGCAGGATGGACGCTCGCACCGCAGTTGTGCTCGAATCGCGCCCCATGTCGCCCCCCGCCGCCCCGGTTCACCCCGTCACGCCGCTCAATGAGCTGGCGCGCGCGGAAGCCGCGCCGTCGTTCAGCCCGCTGTATCGCCAGATCAAGGGGCTGATCCTCAAGGGCCTGCAGGCCGGCGAGTGGAAGGCGGGCGAGACCATCCCCAGCGAGATGGACCTGGCCGCCCGCTTCGGGGTGAGCCAGGGCACCGTCCGCAAGGCCGTCGATGAGCTCGCGGCCGACAACCTGCTGGTCCGCAAGCAAGGGAAGGGCACCTTCGTCGCCACCCATGCGGAACAGCAGCAGCAATACCGCTTCCTGCGCCTCACGCCCGACGGCGATGCCGCCGCGTCGCTCGGGCGCCAGCTGCTGGACTGCAAGCGCCAGCGCGCGCCGGCCTTCATCGCCAAGCTGATGCAGCTGCGCGCCGGCGACCCGGTCATCGAGATCCGCCGCCTGCTGCACAGCGGCGGCCAGCCGGTCGTGCTGGACGACATCTGGCTGCCCGGCGCCCTGTTCAAGGGGCTGACGGCGGAGCGGCTGCTGGAGCATCGCGGGCCGTTCTACAGCCTGCTTGAAACCGAATTCGGCGTGCCGATGATTCGCGCGCAGGAAAAGATCCGGGCGGTCGCGGCGGAGGAAGACGCCGCCGCGCTGCTGCAGGTGGCGCCCGGCAGTCCGCTGCTGAGCGTCGAGCGTCTGGCCTTCACCTACGGCGACAAGCCGGTGGAGTTGCGCCGCGGCCTCTACAACACTACTCATCACTTCTATCGCAACGACCTGAACTGATGCATTCGCGTTGCGGCGATGACGTTTTCATGGCACCGCATGAAAACGACATGCGCCCAGGACACCCTTCCGGGGTGTTGCGTTGCCATAAAATCTTCGGGTTTCACATTGATTACAAGGTCGGACATGACGGACGCCACCCAAGCCACCAAGAAGAATCGACCGGTCTACACCAACATCCATGTCACGCAGATCGTTGGCTATCGCCTGCCGCCGGCGGGCATCGTCTCGATCCTGCACCGCATCAGCGGCCTGCTGATGTTCTTCCTGCTCCCGTTCGTGATCTGGATGTTCGACACCAGCCTCACGTCGGAGATCTCTTACGAAACCTTCACCGCGGCCTTCGTCTCGGGCATCGGTTTCCTGCCGGGCTGGTTCATCAAGCTGGTCGCGCTGGCCCTGATCTGGGGCTACCTCCACCACTTCATCGCGGGCGTGCGCCATCTGTGGATGGATGCGACCCACAGCGTCAGCAAGCAGCAAGGCAAGAGCAGCGCCATCGTGACGCTGGTGCTGTCCATCGTGCTGACGATCGCGCTCGGCGCCAAGCTCTTCGGCCTGTACTGATCCCGCCGCCGGCGCGTGGCTCGGCTCGCGCGACCGGGATGAATCCCGACGATTGACCCAAGAGGCAAATCAACAATGACAACCTACGGAAGCAAGCGCATCGTCACCGGTGCGCATTACGGCCTGCGCGACTGGATGGCCCAGCGCGCCACCGCGCTGCTCATGGCGCTGTTCACCCTCGTGCTGCTGGCGCAGGTGCTGTTCACCAGCCAGCCGCTGGGCTACGACCTGTGGGCCGGCATCTTCAGCAAGCAATGGATGAAGTTCCTGACCTTCGGCCTGATCGTCTCGCTGGCGTATCACGCGTGGGTCGGCGTGCGCGACATCTGGATGGATTACGTGAAGCCGGTGGGCGTGCGGCTGGCGCTGCATGTGTTCACGCTGGTGTGGTTGACGGGTTGCGCGGGTTGGGCGATCCAAGTGCTCTGGAGGCTGTAAGAAATGCAAATCGGAACCTCGCTGCCCAAGCGCAAATTCGACGTCGTCATCGTGGGAGCCGGCGGCTCCGGCATGCGCGCGTCGCTGCAGCTGTCGCTCGCCGGCCTGAACGTGGCCGTGCTGTCCAAGGTTTTTCCCACCCGCTCGCACACCGTGGCCGCCCAGGGCGGCATCGGCGCCAGCCTGGGCAACATGTCGGAAGACAACTGGCATTACCACTTCTACGACACCGTGAAGGGCTCGGACTGGCTGGGCGACCAGGACGCCATCGAGTTCATGTGCCGTGAAGCGCCGAAGGTGGTCTACGAGCTCGAGCACTTCGGCATGCCGTTCGACCGCAACCCGGACGGCACGATCTATCAGCGCCCGTTCGGCGGCCACACCGCCAACTACGGCGAGAAGCCGGTCCAGCGCGCCTGCGCCGCGGCCGACCGCACCGGCCACGCGCTGCTGCATACGCTGTACCAACAGAACGTCAAGGCCCGCACCAACTTCTTCGTCGAGTGGATGGCGCTGGACCTGATCCGCGACGCCGAGGGCGACGTGGTCGGCGTGACCGCGCTGGAGATGGAGACGGGCGAGATCCACATCCTCGAAGCCAAGACCGTGCTGCTGGCCACCGGCGGCGCGGGGCGCATCTTCGCGGCCTCGACCAACGCCTTCATCAACACCGGCGACGGCCTGGGCATGGCGGCGCGCGCCGACATCCCGCTGCAGGACATGGAGTTCTGGCAGTTCCACCCGACCGGCGTGGCCGGCGCCGGCGTGCTGCTGACCGAAGGCTGCCGCGGCGAGGGTGCGATCCTGCGCAACGCCAACGGCGAGCGCTTCATGGAGCGCTACGCCCCGACACTGAAGGATCTGGCGCCGCGCGACTTCGTCTCGCGCTGCATGGACCAGGAGATCAAGGAAGGTCGCGGCTGCGGTCCCAACAAGGACTACGTCGTGCTGGACATGACCCACCTGGGCGGCGACACCATCCTCAAGCGGCTCCCGTCCGTGTTCGAGATCGGCCACAACTTCGCCAACGTCGACATCACCAAGGAGCCGATCCCGGTGGTGCCGACCATCCATTACCAGATGGGCGGCATCCCGACCAACGTCAACGGCCAGGTCGTCGTCCAGAAGGGCGAGGACCACAAGAGCGTGGTCAACGGCCTGTACGCGGTGGGCGAGTGCTCCTGCGTCTCGGTGCACGGCGCCAACCGCCTGGGCACGAACTCGCTGCTGGACCTGGTGGTCTTCGGCCGCGCCGCCGGCAACCACATCGTCGAGGCGCACAAGGGCTTCAAGGCCGCCGGCAAGGCCCACAAGCCGCTGCCCAAGGACGCCGCCGACCAGACGCTGGCGCGCCTGGCTCGTCTGGAATCCAACACCGGCGGCGAGTACGCCCAGAACGTCGCCAACGACCTGCGCGCCGCGATGCAGTCGCACGCCGGCGTGTTCCGCACCCAGGCGCTGCTGGACGAGGGCGTCACCGCCGTTGCCGCCATCCGCGAGCGGGTGAAGAACATCACGCTGAAGGACAAGTCCAAGGTCTTCAACACCGCCCGCGTCGAGGCGCTGGAAGTGGACAACCTGATCGAGGCCGCGCAGGCCACCATCGTGTCCGCCGCCGCCCGCAAGGAATGCCGTGGCGCCCACACCGTCAACGACTACGAGCGGGGTCCGGACGATGCGGAATTCCCGCTGGGCCGCAACGACAAGGAGTGGATGAAGCACACGCTGTGGCACTCCAAGACCAACAGCCTGACCTACAAGCCGGTCAACCTCCAACCGTTGACCGTCGAGAGCGTCCCGCCGAAGGTCCGTACCTTCTGAGCGCCGCAGGAGCATTCAAATGATCAAGCGCACCTTCAAGATCTACCGCTACGACCCGGACAAGGACGCCAAGCCCTACATGCAGACCATCGAGCTGGAGCTCGCCGGCAACGAACGCATGCTGCTGGACGCCCTGCTCAAGCTCAAGGAAGTGGATCCGTCGCTGTCGTTCCGCCGCTCGTGCCGCGAAGGCGTGTGCGGTTCCGACGCGATGAACATCAACGGCAAGAACGGCCTGGCCTGCCTGACCAACCTGCGCTCGCTGCCGGACGTCATCGTCCTGAAGCCGCTGCCGGGCCTGCCCGTCGTCCGCGACCTGATCGTGGACATGACGCAGTTCTTCAAGCAGTACAACTCGATCCGTCCGTTCCTGGTGAACGAGGAAGCGCCGCCCGAGAAGGAGCGCCTGCAGTCCCCCGAGGAGCGCGACGAGCTCAACGGCCTGTACGAGTGCATCCTCTGCGCGAGCTGCTCTACGAGCTGCCCCAGCTTCTGGTGGAACCCCGACAAGTTCGTCGGTCCCGCCGGCCTGCTGCAGGCCTACCGCTTCATCGCCGACAGCCGCGACCAGGCCACCGCGGAGCGCCTGGACAACCTCGAGGATCCGTACCGCCTGTTCCGCTGCCACACCATCATGAACTGCGTCGACGTCTGCCCGAAGGGTCTCAACCCGACCAAGGCGATCGGCAAGATCAAGGAACTGATGGTGCGTCGCGCCGTCTGAGGCCCGCACCGCGAGACAGCAGCGCGCACACGCATGAACGCCGTGGACACCAACACCCTCATCGATGAGAGGGATCTCTCCAAGCTCAAGTGGCGTTGCCGCCGCGGGCTGTTGGAGAATGACCTCTTCATCGAGCGGTTCTTCCAACGTCACGAAGGCGCGCTGACCGTCTTCCACGCGGAAGGCCTGCGGCAGTTGATGGACCTGTCCGACAACGACCTGCTGGACCTGCTGCTGGCCCGCAAGGAACCGGCGGACGACCTGGACCGGCCGGACGTGCATGCCGTGCTCGCGCTGCTGCGGACCCCTCAGTAACAAGAACCCCCCGAAGTCATAAGGAATGCCCATGACCCCGTCTGACGTCAAAGCCACCCTGTCGTTCTCCGACGGCAGCCCGCAAATGGATCTGCCCCTGTACAAGGGCACCATCGGTCCGGATGTGATCGACATCCGCAAGCTTTACGCGCAGACCGGCAAGTTCACCTACGACCCGGGCTTCCTGTCGACGGCGTCGTGCAACTCGACCATCACCTACATCGATGGCGACAAGGGCGAGCTGCTGTACCGCGGCTACCCGATCGAGCAGTTGGCGGTGAACTGCGACTACCTCGAGACCTGCTACCTGCTGCTCTACGGGGAACTGCCGACCCCGTCGCAGAAGGAAGAGTTCGTCAGCCGCGTGACCAACCACACGATGGTCAACGAGCAGATGCAGTTCTTCCTGCGCGGCTTCCGCCGCGACGCGCACCCGATGGCGGTGATGACGGGCCTGGTGGGCGCGCTGTCGGCCTTCTATCACGACAGCACCGACATCAATAACCCCGAGCACCGCGAGATCGCCGCGATCCGCCTGATCGCGAAGATGCCGACGCTGGTGGCGATGGCCTACAAGTACACGATCGGCCAGCCCTACATCTATCCGAAGAACGACCTCTCGTACGCCGGCAACTTCATGCGCATGATGTTCGCCACGCCCTGCGAGGAGTACAAGCCCAACGACGTGCTGGTGCGCGCGATGGACCGCATCTTCACGCTGCACGCGGACCACGAGCAGAACGCGTCGACCTCGACGGTGCGCCTGTGCGGTTCGTCGGGCACCAACCCGTTCGCGGCGATCGCGGCCGGCGTAGCCTGCCTGTGGGGCCCGGCGCACGGTGGCGCCAACGAGGCCTGCCTGAACATGCTGAACGACATCCAGCAGATGGGTGGCGTGGCCAAGATCGGCGACTTCATCAAGCAGGTCAAGGACAAGTCCAGCAACGTCAAGCTGATGGGCTTCGGTCACCGGGTCTACAAGAACTACGACCCGCGCGCCAAGCTGATGCGCGAGACCTGCCACGAAGTGCTGAACGAACTGGGCCTGCACGACGACCCGCTGTTCAAGCTGGCGATGGAGCTGGAGAAGATCGCGTTGGAAGACGAATACTTCGTCGCCCGCAAGCTGTACCCGAACGTGGACTTCTACTCGGGCATCGTGCAGCGCGCCATCGGCATCCCGGTGCCGCTGTTCACCGCGATCTTCGCGCTGGCCCGCACCGTTGGCTGGATCGCGCAGCTCAACGAGATGATCGGCGACCCCGAGTACAAGATCGGCCGTCCGCGCCAGCTGTTCGTCGGCGCCACCAAGCGCGACGTCAAGCCGATCGCCCAGCGCTGATCGGGACCGCGAGCCGCCCCGGCGGCTCGTCGCTGCGAAGCCCCTGCGCCCGAGGCCAGGGGCTTTTCTTTTGAATATTTGATGCGCGGGGTTCGCCTGAGCACGGCTTCCGTCAAGCTTGCGGTATGCTCTGCAAACGTTTGCAATTGACGGAACACGCCAGTTTGGCACGAGCAGGGGACCGAATCTACCGATGAGCACCATCAAGGATGTGGCCGCTTTGGCGGGGGTGTCCTTCACCACGGTCTCGCATGTGCTGAACAACACGCGGCCGGTCAGCGCCGAGGCGCGGGCGCGCGTCCTGGCGGCGGTCGACGAGATCGGTTACCTGCCCAGCGCGGTGGCCCGCTCGCTGCGGCGCAGCGAGACCAAGATCGTCGGCGTGCTGGTGCCCAACGTGCGCAACCCGTTCTTCGCGGAACTGGTCGTCGGCGCCGAGGAGTGGTGCCGCCAGGCGGGCTATTCCGTTTTCCTCTGCAATTCCGACAACGATCCCAAGCACCAGCAGTCCTACCTGCGCACGCTGCTCGAGAAGCGCATCGACGGCCTGCTGCTGAGCTCGGCCGGCGACACCGAGGCGCTGGCCAGCACCTTCCGCCATGCCAGCGTGCCGGTGGTGACGGTGGACCGCCTGGTGCCGGGCGCGCGCGCCGACCGCGTCAGCGTCAACAACCAGCTGGGCGCCTTCGAGGTGGTGCGCCACCTGCTGGAACTGGGCCATCGCCGCATCGGCTGCGTCAGCGGACCGGGCGAATTCGAGGTCACCACCGAGCGCGTCGCCGGCTGGCGCAGTGCCATGGAGCAGCGCGGCCTGGCGGCCCGTCCCGAATGGCTGGCCGAAAGCGACTTCAGCACCGCCGGCGGCTACGAGGCCGTCAAGGCGCTGCTGACGCGACAGCCCGAGCTCACCGCCGTCTTCACCTGCAACGACCTGATGGGCATGGGCGCCTTGCGCGCCGCCGCCGAGATGGGCCGGGTCGTGCCGCGCCAGCTGTCGGTCGTGGGCTTCGACGCGATCGAGCTCGGCAGCTACGTCTATCCCGCGCTGACCAGCGTGGGCTGCTCGATCCGCGAGCTCGGCCGGGAGGCCGGCCGCGCGCTGATCGAGCGCATCGAGAATCCCCAGGCGCCGTTCAAGGACCTGCAACTCGTGCCGCAGGTCGTGCTGCGCGAGAGCACCGCGGCGCCGTCGTCTCCGGAGCTTTCATGACTTCAGCCCAGGCTGCGGCCACCGTCGTGGTGGTCGGCAGCGTCAACATGGACCTCGTGGCCCACGCCGCGCGGCTGCCCGCGCCGGGCGAGACCCTGATCGGCCAGGCCTTCGCGGGCACCCCCGGCGGCAAGGGTGGCAACCAGGCGGTGGCCGCGTCTCGGCTGGGCGCCGAGGTGGCGCTGATCGGCCGCGTCGGCATGCGCCAGCATGGCCAGGACCTGCTGGGCGCGCTGGAGGCGGAACGCGTCCACACCCAGGCCGTGCGCCGCGACGAGGCGGCCTGGCCCGGCGTGGCCGTGATCATGGTCGCCAGCGAGGGCGGCGAGAACGCCATCGTCGTCGTGCCCGGCAGCAATGCGGACCTGGCGCCGGCGGACGTCGAGCAGGGCGGGGCGCTGCTGCGCCAGGCCCGGGTCGTCGTCGCCCAGCTGGAGGTGCCGGTGCCGGCGATCCAGCGCGCCTTCGAGATCGCCCGACAGTCCGGCGTGACCACGGTGCTGAACGCCGCGCCGGCGCAGGAGCTGCCGGCCGCCTTGCTGGCGCTGAGCGACTGGCTGGTCGTCAACGAGACCGAAGCGCTGCAACTGGCGCGCGCGGTGACGCTGCCCGGCGATGCCGACGAACTGACGATCGCGCGCGCGACCGCGGCGCATCTGCGCACGCTGGGGCCGCGTCACGTGCTGGTGACGCTGGGCGCCGCCGGCGCCTGGCTGCTGTGCGACGCGCATCCCGAGGGCCTGCATCTGGTCGCCGCGCGCGTCGACGCTGTGGACACGGTCGGCGCGGGCGACACGCTGGTCGGCGGCCTCGCGGTCGGGCTGGCCGAAGGGCTGGTCGCGGCGCGCGCGGTGGCGCTGGGCCAATCGGCCGCCGCGATCGCGGTGAGCCGCGCCGGCGTCCAGCAGGCCATGCCCCACCGCTCGGAACTGCCGGAATTGCCCGAGCTCGCTGCGCTCGTCGCGAAGGCGGCACACTCCGCCGACGGCAACCCCTGACCCTGGAGCGCAGTATTCCCATGGACAGCACGAACCCGGCTTCCGCCCGCATTCCCGTCATCTTCGACACCGACCCCGGCATCGACGACGCGCTCGCGCTCGCCTTGCTGGCGCGTCATCCGCGCTTCGAGCTGCTGGCCGTCACGACGGCCTTCGGCAACGCGCCGGTCGAGACCACCACCCGCAACGCGCGCGGCCTGACCGCGCTCTACCGCCAGGACATCCCGGTCGCCGCCGGCGCCGCCGGCCCGCTGCTGGACAAGCGCCGCCGCAAGGACGCCGCGCACGTGCACGGCGACGACGGCCTGGGCGGCATGGCCGCCGGCCTGCCCGCGCCGACGCGCCCGCTGGATCCGCGTCCGGCGCATCGCCTGATCTGCGACCTCGTCAACGCGCGCCCCGGCGAGATCACGCTGGTGGCCGTCGGCCCGTTCACCAACCTGGCGCTGGCGCTGGCCCACGATCCCTCGATCGCCGGCAAGGTCCGGCGCGTGATCGTGATGGGCGGCGCCTTCGGCCTGAAGGGGCATGGCGGCAACGTCACGCCGGTGGCCGAGGCCAACATCATGGCCGACCCCGAGGCCGCCGACCAGGTCTTCACCGCGCCCTGGCCGGTCACCATCGTCGGCCTGGACGTGACGCAGGAGGCGATCATGCGCGAGGCCGACCTGGACAGGCTGCGCGGCCGCGGCGAGGGCGCCGGCGACCTGCTCTGGCAGGCCACGCGGCACTACCAGCAGTTCTACGACGCGCGCGACGGCATCGGCGGCATCTATGCCCATGACGCGAGCGCCGCGGCGCTGCTGCTGGTGCCGGAGGCCTTCACCCTGCGCGCCGGGCCGGTGCGGGTCGTGCTGGAGGGCATCGCCACCGGCCAGACCATCCAGGACTGGCGCAACGAGCACGGCACCGGCACGCCGTGGAGCGGCCACCCGTCGCAGCAGGTCTGCGTCGCGGTCGACGCGGCGCGCGTGCTGGCGCTGTTCGACGAGATCTTCTGACGCCGGCGGCGGCCTTCGCCACGCCTTCGAGTTTCAAGACAATGCACGGCGCGCCGACCCGCGCCCCAAGGAGAACCTGATGACGACCCAAGCCGTGAAGCTGCTGTTGCCCCGCTGGCTGATCACCATGACCCCCGACAGCCCGGTGCTGGAACAGCATGCGCTGGCGATCGAGGGCGAGCGCATCGCCGCCGTCCTGCCGCGCGACGAGGCGCTCCAGCGCTACGCCGATGCCGAGCGCGTCGAGCTGCCGCACCACGTGCTGATCCCCGGCCTGATCAATGCCCACACGCACTCGGCGATGTCGCTGCTGCGCGGCGTGGCCGACGACCTGGCGCTGATGGACTGGCTCAACAACCACATCTGGCCGCTGGAGCGCCAGTGGGTGAGCGAGGACTGGACCTACCAGGGCTCGCTGCTGTCCGCGGCCGAGGCGTTGCGCGGCGGCGTGACCTACCTCAACGACATGTACTTCTTCCCCACCGCGATGGCCCGCGCGGCGGTGGACAGCGGCATCCGCGCCGGCGTGTCGATCAACGTGATCGACTTCCCGACCGGCTACGCCGCCAACGCGCAGGACTACATCGAGAAGGGCCTGGCCGCCTACGAGCAGTTCAAGGGTGAGAAGCTGCTGGACTGGACCAGCGCGCCGCATGCGCCGTACACGGTCTCGGACGAGACCTTCATCCAGCTGCGCCAGCTGGCCGAGAAGTACGACCTGCAGATGCACTGCCACATCCACGAGACGCAGGACGAGATCGACGGCAGCCTCAAGCAGTACGGCGAGCGTCCGCTGGCGCGCCTGAACAAGCTCGGCCTGCTGAACGCGAAGATGATCGCCGTGCACATGGTCCACCTGAGCGACGACGAGATCGACCTGGTCGCGAAGCAGGGCGTGCACCTGGTTCACAACCCGAGCTCCAACCTGAAGCTGGCGTCGGGCGTGGCGCCGGTGAAGGCGCTGGAAGCGGCCGGCGTGAACACCATCCTGGGCACCGACGGCGCCGCCTCCAACAACCGCCAGGACATGTTCAGCGAGATCCGCGCCGCCGCGTTGCTGGCCAAGGGCGTGACCGGCGATCCGCTGACGGTGTCGGCGCGGACCGCGCTGGAGATGGCCACCGTGCGCGCCGCCAAGGCGATGGGCCGGGCCAGCGACCTGGGCACGCTGGAGGCCGGCAAGCTGGCCGACGTCGTCGCGGTGGCGCTGGACTCGATCGAATGCCAGCCGGTCTATCACGCGGACGCGCAGCTGGTTTATGTCGCCGGGCGTGAACATGTCACGGACGTGTGGGTGGGCGGCCGGCAGGTGCTGTCGAATCGCAACGTTCTGACTTTCGACACCCAGGCCTTGCAGGGGCGGGTGGCGGACATCGTGGCTAAGATGCGCGCCGGACGCTGATCCCCCCTGAACATGGGGGTGGCGGCGCCGAGGGGCCGGCCGTCGACCTGACCGCCGGTGTGCAGGAGACACAGCCGGCCGTCACCGCGCGCCGGTGGGACAGATCACCATGAGCAAGCCTTCCCGGAGCCGGCCCCTGAGCCGGTTCGTCGCGACCATCGCCACCGCCGCCACCGCGGTGCTGGCCCTTGGACTGGGCACCGCCGCCCGCGCGGACATCCTGATCGGCCAGACGGCCGGCTTCACCGGCCAAGTCGCCGCCAGCGTCAAGGAACTGACGCTGGGCGCCAAGCTCTACATCGACCACGTCAACGCCGCCGGCGGTGTCAACGGCCAGAAGATCGACCTGCAGTCGCTGGACGACGGCTTCGATCCCAAGCGCGCCGCGGCCAACGCGCAGACGCTGATCGACAAGGGCGCGGTCGCGCTCTTCCTCACCCGCGGCACGCCGCACACCCAGGCGGTGATGCCGCTGCTGGACAAGGCGCAGGTGCCGCTGGTGGCGCCGTCGACCGGCGCGATGCTGCTGCACAAGCCGGTGCATCCTTACGTCTTCAACGTGCGCTCGACCTACCAGCGCGAGGCCGAACGCGCCGTCCAGCTGCTGCTCGAGATGGGCAACACCCGGATCGCCCTGGTGCAGGTCAACGACACCTTCGGCGCCGATGGCGTCGCCGGCGCGATGACCGGCTTCAACGATCGCAAGATGAAGCCGGTCGCCCACTTCACCTACGAGCGCGAGAAGCCGGACATCGCCGGCGTGGTCAAGCAGCTGATCGCCGCCGATCCGCAGGTCGTGCTGCTGGTGGCCTCGCAGCAGATCACCGCCGACACGATCAACGCGCTGCGCGCGGCCGGCTCGCGCATCCTCGGCGCCACCTTGTCCAACAACGCGTCCAACGGCTTCGTCCAGCTGCTGGGCCAGAACGCCGCCGGCGTCATCGTGTCGCAGGTGTTCCCGAGCGAGCGCAGCACCAACCTGGCGATGGTCAGGGAACTGACCGACCTGGTGAAGGCCAAGCCGGCCGAAAGCGGCGGCCTGGTCACGCCGGCCATGATGGAGGGCTTCGCGAGCGCCAAGGTGCTGGTCGAGGGACTCAAGCGCGCCGGCAAGGACGCCAGCCGCGCCAGCCTGCTGCGTGCGCTGAACAACATGTCGCGCTACGACCTGGGCGGCATGGAACTCAACTTCAGCGCCACCGATCACACCGGCACCAACTACGCCGACATCGCCATCATCGATCCGCGAGGCCGATTCCTGCGCTGAGCCTGGACCGGTCCATTTCTCAGCTGACGGGCGCCTTCGGGCGCCCGTTGTCATTGGCTATCTCGAAATTCACCGAATCCGTCAATGGACGGTATTCAAAGCCTTGACAGGGTCTTGTGATACTCAAGGGGATTAATGCTGGCGCCAGAAATATTCGCCAATCATGATCTTTCTCACGACCGTCCTCGTCGAATAGCAAATTTAGGCTGATCACTCACATTTGTGAGTTATTAGCAAGTGAGGCGTACTCGGACACACTGCCGGCCGAAACCTGCAGACGGACTGCTGTCATGAAGAATATGTACGCGATCTCCATCGGTCTGGCCTTCGCCGGCGCCGGGTGCCTGCTGGCCGAGAAATCCACGCGGTCGATACCCGGGAATCCCTCATTTGAACTTGCTGTCATCGGTTATCTATTGATCAGCGGCGGACTGATGCTGCTGATCGCCTGCCTAGCCGCCTCGGCCGACGCCTGGCTGCGAGCCCGACGGCGCCGCGCTTGCGGCTCGCCTGAGCCGGATTGGGAGCGCCATCCACCGCCAATCGTCGATCACCACTGACTCCAGTCACCCAGCAGTTTTTGTTTACTTGCTTCGGTGATTGCTCGTTTCCTGCCGCTCGCGAAACTGTGCCCGCCCATGGCATTGGGATAACGAGAGAAGGAGCTGAGGAATGAGTATCGCCGTCGTGATCATCGAGGACGATCCGGCTGTCATGAAAAGGCTGGTGGACGTGATTTCAAATAGCAGTTTCTGCGAAGTGGTCGGTGTCGCCAGGAATCGCGGCGAAGCGATGGCCGCGATTCTGGCCAACCGGGCCGATCTTTATCTGATCGACCTGGGACTGCCGGACGCCGACGGGGTGGAGCTGATCCAGCTGGTGCGGGAAAGGTGTCCGGAATCCCGCAGCATGGTGCTGAGCACCTTCGGCGACAGCAAGCACGTGATGCGCAGTCTGCGCGCGGGTGCCCGGGGCTACCTGCTCAAGGACGAGATCCAGCCGTCGCTGGTGGAGAAGCTGGTCAGCGCGCACAACGGGCAGGCGCCGCTGAGCCCGGCGGTGGCCCAACTGGTGGTCGAGCGGATCTCCATGCTGGAGAACAACGTGCGGCCCCAGGTCGATCGCGAGAAGGTGCTGCGCGATCTCGGCATGGGCGAGCGCGAATGGGAGGTCCTGCGCCTGCTCATCGAGGGGTTGCCCATCGTGGAGATCGGTCGCCGGCTGAGCATCTCCCATCACACCGTCAACCAGCACCTGCGCAGCGTCTATCGCAAGCTGGGCGTGAAGTCCCGCGCGATGGCGGCCAACGCGGCGCGGCTGCATGGACTGATCGATGAATAGCCCCCGCCGCGGCTCGCTGAAGACGGTCTTCTTCTGGCTGAGCTTCTTCATCATTGCGCTGCTGGTGATCGCCACCAGCACTGTCGCTACGCGCGTCTACCACGTCGACGCGATCCGCGACCTCGAGGTCGTCGCCGCGGCGCCCGATTCGCGCGATGCGGGCCCGGAGGCGCCGCGCCTGGCCGGGCGGGTGCTGGTCCAGGCGCCACGGGTGGCCTTGCCCCATCTCGAGGACGTGAGCCAGGCGGGGGGATTCAAGCGGGTGAGATTCCGCATCGACCTGGACCGCTACCTCGAGCGGCCGACCGCCTGCTGCGAGATCGACGCCGATGGCGGCGTGATCGGCGGCAGACGCATCCCCGGCACCAGCCTCGTGATCAGCCAGGCCCTCGACGGGATGGACGTCTACCTGAACGGGGTCTGGGTCGCGGGCCTGCCGAAGTCGAACGCGAGCGGACGCTACAAGTGGTACCGGCCGCTCCAGGTGCCGCTGGCGCGCCGACTGCTGCAGCCCGAGGGCAACCAGTTGACGGTCGAGCTGACGACCTGGGATCCGCAGATCCAGCTCGCGCCGATCTACATCGGGGACCTGGACGCCACCTCCACCATCCATGAGCTGACCCTGTTCATCGGCTCGTCGCTGGCCAATGCGTCCAACGTCTTCTGCCTGCTGGCGGGCATGTTCATGCTGGGGGCCTGGCTGGCGAGCAGGAAGGACGGCGCCGTGTTCCTGCACGCGGGCGCCACCACGGTGCTGTGGTCGGTGCTGTTCACGCTCGTGCTGCTGCCCTATGTCCCGGCGGCGTGGTTGCCGCTGTGGACCTGGGCGCAGTACGCCTGCATGGGCGGCGTGATCGCGGTGCTGACGCTCTTTCTTTTCGCCTTCGTCGGCGAGCCCCTGGGCTGGCGCGGCCGCGCGGCGCTCTTCGGCACGGCGGCGTTCGCGGCGCTCGCCTATCCGCTGCTCGGGCTGCGCGGCCGGGAATGGCTGGACCTCTGGTGGCTGCCCACCATGCTTTGCTTTCACCTGTACGCCTGTTCGCGACTGGCGCTGCACATCGCCCGTACCCGCTCGCGCACGGCGATGTCGCTGCTCTTCCAATCGGTGCTCGCGCAGGTGTTCGCGCTGCGCGATCACAACGCGGTGCAGCACCTGATCTCGATCCCGATGCCGGAAGCCGGCTGGTCGATGACGCACCTGCTGGTGGCGCCGATCTTCCTCAGCCACCTGAGCGTGCCGCTGCTGCTGTTCGTCGTCGCCCAGATCCTGCTGACGAAGTTCCAGGCCAACGTGAAGCGCATCCGCGACCACAACCGCATCCTGACCGAGACCCTGCAGCAACGCGAACGCGAACTGCTGATCAGCCACAACCGCCAGCGCGAGATGGAGAACGAAGCCGCCATGCAGCTCGAGCGCGACCGCATCTATCGCGACCTGCACGACGGCATCGGCTCCAAGCTGGTGACGACGCTGTTCAGCGTGCGCGACCGCGCCATCGACCACGAACGGCTCGAAGGGCGGCTGCTGGAGGCCCTGACGGACCTGCGGGAGATCATCTCGGTGACGCAGGTCCGGGAGCAGCGAGCCTTCCAGGACATCCTGTTCACCTACTGCAGCGGCCTCGACGAGGCGCTCACGCGGGCCGACTTCCAGGTCGAATACGAGGTGCCCGAGGGGCTGGAGCTCGTGCTGCTGGCCGACTTGTCGAAGCAGCTCATGCGCATCGTCGAGGAGTCGGTGGCCAACACCATCAAGTACGCCGGCGCGAGCCGCCTGTCGATCCGCATGGCGATCGTCGAGGCGGAATTGCTGGAGGTGGTGATCGAAGACAACGGCCAGTCCGGCGACCGGCGGGGCGAGGCGGCCGACGCGACCGGTCGTCGCGCCTCCGCCCTGCGCGGCGGCACCGGTCTGGCAGGGCTGCAGCGTCGCGCCCGGCGCATCGGTGCCAGCTTCGACTTCGAGCGCACGCCACGCGGCGCCCGCACGCTGCTGAGGCTGCCGCTGCGCGTGCCCGGCGACGCGCGGCCGGGAAACGAGTCGGTCCGCGACAGCTCTCAGTTGGGCGCGGCTGCATTCCCACCGGGCTGAGCCATCGAACGCCGGGCCGATCCTGGAAATACTGGCGTCCCGGCCCGAATCGCGGGCCAGTCGACGAAGCCCCGGCCATGCCTTCCTCCCGTCCTTCCCGCAGTGGCGTCACGCTGGTCCAACGCCTGATGGCGCCGCAGCCGCCGCAGGTCCACTTCGCCCGCCAGGCGGTGATCGATGGCTCGGTCGAACCGATGGGCCTGGAACTCGCCTTCCGCTGGAAGGAGGGGCAGCGCCGGCCCCCGCGACCGCCGAGCCCCGGCGCCACCAGCCTGCTGCTCAGCCGGGCGCTGCTCGACGGCGGCTTGATCCAGCAGCGGCGGCCCGGCTGCCTGTTCGTGGACATGGATGCCGCGGCCCTGCTCAGTCCGGTCGCCGACGTGCTCTGCGGGGCGCTCGGCGCGATCCAGCTGCCGACCGATGTGCCGGTGCAGGCGTCGACCACGCGCCGCATCGCGCAACTGCATGCCCGCGGCTACCAGTTCGCGCTGGCGGGGATCGCTTCGCCGGACGACCCGCGCCTGGCCTGGCTGCCGATGGTCGCGTTCCTGAAGCTGGACGTGTCCTTGGCGCCGCTCGATGCGTGGGCGCCGATCCAGGACCTGGCGCGCCAGGCCGGGGTGGCGCTGATCGCCGATCGGCTGACCGAACCGGCCGACTACCTGCGGCTCAAGGCCCGGGGTGTGCGCTACTTCCAGGGGGACCTGCTGGGGCCGCCTCAGGAGGAGTCTCCGCGGGCGCTGCCCAGCTGCGATCTCGATGTCCTGGCGCGCTTGTTCCGCCTGGCGCGCCTGGGCGCGCCGCACGAGGCGCTGGCCATGGCCGCGGCGGCCGATCCGGCGCTGGTCGTCCGGCTGCTGATGCTTCACCGGCTCTACCTGAACCGGCTGCGGCCGCCCGCCTCGTTGACGGAGGCCTTGGCCGACCTGCCCGAGCAGGTCCTGATCGGCTGGCTGCATGTGCTGCGCACCAGCACCTTCGATCTGTCGCCGCACACCCGGAGCTGGTCGCAGGCCGTGCGTGAGCAGATCCACAACTATCGCGCCCGGCTGATCGGCGCTCGCGCCTGCAGCAGCCCGGCCGAACTCGAAGCCAAGGTGTTCGATCTCTATCGCCGCCTCTGCTCACGCGAGTCGATCCCCCCGCCGACTCGACCGACCCTGCTCGAGCGCTGCGGCCCCTTTTGACGCGCAGAAGTAAAAAGCCCCGCGGTGCGGGGCTTGCAGGGCGGCTTGCAAGGCTCAGTGGAGCGGCTCGTCCGGGTCCGGTCCGCTGACGACCGAGAAGCCCGAGTCGCCGAGCGTGCCGGCTTCGATCTCCTCCTCAGTCGCCTCGCGCACGTCGCAGACGGTCACATGGATGCGCAAGCCGACGCCGGCCAGCGGATGGTTGCCGTCGAGCACCACGTGCTCCGGATAGACCTCGGTGACGGTGTAGATGCGGTCCGCGGGCATGTCGGGCGTCGAGGAGCCTTCGGGCAGGCCCTCGAACTGCATGCCGACGTCGACGTTCTCAGGGAAGACCTCGCGCGGCTCGAAGCAGACGAGATCGCTGTCGTAATCGCCGAAGGCATCTTCGGGCTCGAGCGCGACGCTGACTTCGTCGCCGGTGGTCTTGTCGACCAACGCTTCCTCGACCTTCGCGAACAGGTCCTCGCCGCCGTAGAAGAACTCCATCGCCGGGTCCAGGACCTCGACGGATTGGCCTTGGGCGTCCTCCAGTCTCCAGGTCAAGGAGACGACGCAGGGGGCAGTGATTTGCATCGCGCGATTCTCTCAGACAATCCCTGCCCATGACTTCCAAGCCCACGTCCTCCTCGAAGCGCCCGCCGGCGCCGGCCGCCGCCTCGTCGGGGCTCGACATCGACGCCCGACTGCCGCTGCTCGGCGGCCTCAGCCCGGCGCAGTTCATGAAGCGCCATTGGCAGAAGCAGCCGCTGCTGGTGCGTCAGGCCCTGCCAGGCGTGCAGCCGCCCATCGACCGTGCCGGCCTGGCCGCGCTGGCCGCCAGCGAAGAGGTGGAGTCCCGTCTGGTCGCGCAGCAGCCCGGGGATCGCTGGACCCTGCGCCAGGGCCCGATTCCCAAGCTGCCCGCCTGGAGCAAGCCGCAGTGGACGCTGCTGGTGCAGGGCCTGGACCTGCATGTCGACGCCGCGCATGACTTGCTCGGCCGGTTCCGTTTCGTGCCCGAGGCCCGCCTCGATGACCTGATGCTCTCCTATGCCAGCGAGGGCGGCGGGGTGGGGCCGCATTTCGATTCCTATGACGTCTTCCTGATCCAGGTCAGCGGACGTCGTCATTGGCGCATCGGCCGCCTGGGCGTGTCGACCTCCGGCGCGCTGCGCGAGGATGTGCCGCTGAAGGTGCTCGCCGACTTCGAGCCGGAGCAGGACTTCGTGCTCGAGCCCGGCGACATGCTCTACCTCCCGCCGGGCTGGGCGCACGACGGCGTCGCCGTCGGCGGCGACTGCATGACGGCGTCGGTCGGTTTCCGCTCGCCTTGGCGAGGCGAACTGGCGAATGAACTGCTGGTGCGCCTGACCGACGACGAGGAGGCGCCGCGCGGTGACCGGATGTATGTCGATCCCCGCCAGGCGGCCACCGCCGAACCGGGAAGAATCCCCGAGGCGCTGACCGCCTTCGCGCGCGAAGCGGTGCTCAAGGCGGTGGCCCAGCCGCTTGCGCTGGAGCGGGCGCTGGGCGAGGCGCTGACGGAGCCGAAGCCGCGGGTGTTCTTCGAGCCGGGAGACGCGTTGCCGCCAGGGCAGGGCGCCAGGTTGAGCCCGCGCACGCGCATGATGTACGACGCGGCGCACGTGTTCATCAATGGCCAGTCCTTCCGCGCCGGCGGGCGCGACGCGACCCTCATGCGCCGTCTGGCGGATCGGCGGACGCTGTCCGTGGCCGAGGTGGCCCGCCTCAGCGAAGGCGCGCGCGACCTGCTCGATCAGTGGACCGAGGACGGTTGGATCCTGCCCGGTTGAACGGGCATGATCGTCGCCGCCCCATGGTCGCCTACCGTGATTTCCTGAGGAGCTCGACATGTCGCAGGAACCCCTGATCCCGGAAAACCTCCGACCGGGCCTCGTGGAAACCGTCGAGGAAGTCCGGCAATTGCTGCGGCAAGCGCTGCTGCTCGCCGCGTCGCAGGGCGGGCGGGAACTCTGCTGGCTCGACACCGACTTCGCCGCCTGGCCCTTGTCCGATCCGGAGCTCCTGGATGCCCTGCATCGCTGGGCGCTGCCGCACCGCCGGCTGCGCCTGCTCGCGGCGCTCGACTATGAAGCGCTGCGCCGCGTCCATCCGCGTTTCGTCCAGTGGCGCCAGCTGCACGACCATGTGGTGCAGGCGCGGGCCTTCGATCCGGCGGATCTGGGCGACCGCAGCACCCCGACGCCGCAAGGCGTGGTGCTGGCACCCGGATTGCTGACCTTGAAGTTGTGGACGCCGGCGCGGGCGTCGCTGGCGCTGCGTGATGCCCGCGAAGAAGCCATGGCGCGCGAATGGTTTGACGCAATTGAGCAACGGTCTGCCGATTCGTTCGCCAGCAGCACCCTAGGGTTGTAAGACGATTACAAACTGGTGGCTATAATTGCCGGCTAGGCGAGGGAAGCGCTCGAGGTTTCTCGCGTCTTGGTCTGCTGAAGTTCGTACTGGTCATCATGTACGACTTCATTAATTACCGGTAATTGATTGTTCGTCTAAAAGTTACTTGAGGACAAGTATGAAAAAGTCGATTCTGATGGCCTCCCTGCTGGCCGCTGTTGCCCTGACCGCTTGCGGCAAGAAGGAAGAAGCTGCCGCTCCGGTGGCGACGCCCGCTCCGGAAGCTTCGGCTCCCGCCGTTGAAGCCTCGGCCCCGGCCGTTGAAGCTTCGGCTGCTGCCTCGGACGCTGCTGCTCCCGCTTCGGCCGCCAGCAACTAAGACGATCTCTCGTCCTGAGAAAGCCGCATGGGTTCGCCCATGCGGCTTTTTCTTTGGCGCCTCCATGGCGCAAGGTATCGGCGCGAACATCGCCCGCCCGCGCGCTGGTATTTGACTGGATATTCGCGCCCATGAAAAACGCCACCCGAGGGTGGCGATTTTGTTTTGCGCAAACTGAGGGCGTGCGGTTGCCCGTCGGCCAGATCAGCGGACGTCTTCCATCAGCAACTGGAGGATGCGCTTGGCCAATTCGTCGGTCTGCTGCTGGCCCTTGTCGTCCTGGATCTGGACGGTCGACTTGCCGCCATCCGATTTGACCGACACGCGATAGCGAACGGCGCTGGAGGCGCTCTTCGCGCCGAACAGGCGCTGGAAGAAGTTGGGCTCTTCCTTGCCGGCCTGGTTCGGGTCGGCATAACGCAGGAAGAACAGGCCTTGCTTGCGGTCGCGGTCCTCGATCGTGAAGCCGTGGCGGTCCAGCGACTGGCCGACGCGGCGCCAGGCGCGGTCGAAGTCTTCGTTGATCTGCAGCTGGTCGGGCACGTCGGCCAGCGAGCGCGGTGCGGCGCCACGCGGCGCTTCGGCGAAGCTCGGCGCCGGCTGCTGCGCATTCGCGACCATGGTCTTGGCGTCTTCTTCCTTGCCGCCGAGCTTGAGCATCAGGCGCGAGGTCATTTCGGCCTCGAGTTCCGGATCCGACGGGCGGGGCTGCCAGCCGGTCTCGTCGCGCTGCGAGTTCGTGTAGATCTCGACCAGCCCGCGGTGCGTCACGTAGATGTCGGTGCCGCCCTGCTCGTTGCGTTCCAGGCGAGTGCGGTACTTGTCGCGCTCACCGGTCGAGTACAGCGAATCCAGCAGCGAGCCCAGCGCCTTGCGGATGAAGTCCTGGGGCAGCTTGGCCTTGTTCTCGGCCCAGTTGGTCTCCATGACGCCGACGTTCTGGTCCTCGGATTCGATGGTGAAGCCGCGCTCCTGCCAGAAGCTCTTGATCTGCGGCCAGAGTTGCTCCGGCGGCAGCGCGCTATGCAGCCAGCGCGCGTTGCCCAGGCGATGGAACTCGACGTTGCCCGCCTTGTCCAGCGCCACGGGGGCGCCGGCGGTGGCGCCGATCGCCTGACGCTGCGCGTTCGGCTGGGCGGCCATCTGCGCGGCGCTGATCGGGCCGGTCGGGCGGTTTTCCTTCGGAAGCTGGGTCAGGTCCGGCGGCACATCCAGGCCGGTGGTCTGCTTGGCCTGGGTGCGGTAGTCGACCTTGTCGCTGGTGGTGATGCTCTCGAACGTGCTGCACGCCGTCAGCGAGGCCAGCGCCATCAGGCAGGCCACGCGCACCGGGGTGGGAGCGCCGGATTCAGGAAGGGAACGAGTCACGCTGGAGATCTCCGAGGTAGGTCGCTGCGGCCCGCGGCCGCTGAAGGAAAAGGAGCCGCCGGCGGCGCCGGCCGGCGGTGATTAGAGCAGGCCGGCCTCGCGCAGGGCAGCTTCGACCAGTTGCTGGCCCGGCGGCGTCAGCGGCGTCAGCGGCAGGCGCAGATGGTTGCTGCTGCGGCCCAGCTTGTTCAAGGCCCACTTGGCCGGGGCCGGGCTGGGCTCGCAGAACAGCTGCTTGTGCAGCGGCAGCAGCTGGAAATGCAGCGCGGTGGCCTCGCGCACGCGGCCCTCGATCGCGGCCATGCACAGCTCGTGCATCGCCTTGGGGGCGATGTTGGCCGTGACGCTGACCGAGCCGCGGCCGCCCATCAGCATCAGCGCGATGGCCGTGCCGTCGTCGCCGGAATAGATGCTGAAGCCCGGGGGCGCATGCTTGATCAGCCAGGCGGCGCGCTCGATGTTGCCGGTGGCCTCCTTGATGCCGAAGACGCCGGGCAGGGCCGCGCAGCGGATGGCCGTTTCCGGCGCCATGTCCGCCACGGTCCGGCCGGGCACGTTGTACAGCATCATCGGAATGTCGACCGCTTCCGCGATCGCCTTGAAGTGCTGGTAGATGCCCTCCTGGGAGGGCTTGTTGTAGTAGGGGACCACCGACAGCGTGGCGTCGGCGCCGACCTGCTTGGCGAAGCGGCTCAGCTCGATGGCTTCGGCGGTGGCGTTGGCGCCGGTGCCGGCCAGGACCGGCTTGCGGCCCTTCACATGCTCGACCGCGACGCGGATGACCTCGCGGTTCTCTTCCATCGTGACGGTGGGCGACTCGCCGGTGGTGCCGACGACGCCGATGACGTCCGTGCCCTGGTCGATGTGCCAGTCGATCAGGCTGCGCAGCCCGTCGAAGTCGATGCGGCCGTCTTCATGCATCGGCGTGACCAACGCGACGATGCTGCCAACAATTGCGTTCATTGAGGATTCCTCGTGATCGGCGGATTCTACTGAAGCGCCGGGGCGCTTCCGGGGCTCCGCGCTCAGCGCAACCGGTATCGCGGGTAGACCCCAGGCGCGGCCCCCGTGGCGTCCGCCGTGGGCGCGCTGGCGGCGGGCCGGTTGTCGCGAACGGCAGCAACGCGCTGCACGTAACGACCGTTGACGCCGCTCGCCGCCGAGGCGGTCGGCTCCGACTCGATGAAGCCATCCTCGTAGGCGATCACGCGCAGGCCGTCGGCCGCGTCCAGCAGTTCCCCCGGACGCAGCAGGAACTCGGGCCGCGCGGGGCGGCCAATCGTCTGCTGTCCGTCGGTAAAGGTTTCGTAAATCAGCCAGCCGCCGGGCGCGACGGCCTCGACGATGCGCGGCAGCAGCGGCCGCCACAGGTAGTTGGTGACCAGCACGAGGTCGAACACGCGCCCCTTGAGCGGCCAGGGGCCTTGCTCGATGTCGGCCTGGATCAGTTCGACGCGACCGGAGAGCCCGGCCAGCCCCGCGAGGGCCGTCGTGTCGCGGTCGACGCCGGTGACCGCCACGCCGTCGCCCGCCAGCAGGCGCAGGTGGCGGCCCGAGCCGCAGGCCAGGTCCAGCGCGGTGAGGCCGTCGCGGTCGCGCCAGGCCTGTGACCAGCGCAGCACCCAGTCGCTGGGCAAGCCCGTGCCATGGCCGCCGCCCGCGACCAGGCGCGACGGGCTGCCGAGGAAAGTCGTCGTGCTCATGCGGGCCGCTGTTCCTTCTTCAGCGCCTTCAGCGCCATGCGGTCCACCATCGCCGGCGCCAGCAGCTTGAGCCAGCGGCCCAGCTTGCCCTTGGCGGTCATGACGATGTCGCGCTCGCGGGCCAGGGTGCCGTCCAGGATCAGCCGCGCGCAGGCCTGCACCGACATCGCGCCGCGTTCGTCGAGGCTGCTCAGCCCGGAGGCCTGGCCCTGCGCGTTGAAGCCGCGGTAGCGGATCTGGGTGTCGACGACCCCGGGATAGGCGATGGTCACGCTGACGCCGCTGGCCGCGACCTCGGTGCGCAGCGCCTCGAAGAAGCCGGTCATCGCGAACTTGGTGGCGCTGTAGGCGGTGCGACCGGGGATGCCCAGCAGCCCGGCCAGGCTGGAGACCGCGACGATGCGGCCCTGGCTGGCCTTGAGCGCGGGCAGCGCCGCCTGGGTGCACCAGGCCGAGCCCCACAGGTTGATCTGCATCAGCCGCTGGTACCAGGCCAGGTCCTTGACCTGGTCGAACAGCGCGTGCGCCGACATGCCGGCGTTGTTCACCAGCACGTCGATCGCGCCGAAGGCGCCGAGCGTGGCGCGCACCAGCTCCTGGCAGTCCTCCTGGGACTCCACGTCGCAGCGCTGCACCAGCGTGCGGGCGCCCAGCGCCTCGCATTCCGCCGCCACCCGTTCCAGCTTGTCGACGCTGCGCGCGGCCAGCACCAGCGAGAGCTTGGCGCCGTCGCGCCGCGCCCATTGGCGCGCCAGTTCGGCGCCGATGCCGTCCGAGGCGCCCGTGATGATCACGACCATGTTGTCTCCGTTCTCCTTGTCAGATCCAGAACCCGAGTGCCCGCCTCGCCGCCGCGGTGGTCCGCGGTCTGTCGTGGCCCCTTGCCGGTGCGCATCGGCTTCGTCCGCGGCCGGCGCTCAGAAGCAGGCCCAGATCGCGTCGCCCAGCTGCTGCATCAGCGAGGGCTGCGTGTAGGCCAGGAAGACCGCCGCCAGCACCGCCGCGGCGCCCAGTCCGGCGAGGATCCGACGGAGCGCGCGCCGTGTCATGGTGGGGTTCCCGGATGCCGGCCTCAGGCGGCGGCCGGGACCGGGCGGCGCGCGATCGCGGACTCGCGCACCGGCAGGTTGGCCAGCATCGCCATCACGCCCAGCGCGATCGCCAGGTACCAGACGACGTCGTAGGACCCGGTCGCGTCGTAGAGCTTGCCGCCCAGCCAGACGCCCAGGAAGGAGCCGATCTGGTGGCTGAAGAACACGAAGCCGCCCAGCATCGACATGTGCTGCACGCCGAAGATCTGCGCCACGATGGCGTTGGTCGGCGGCACGGTGGACAGCCACAGCACGCCCATCACGGCGGCGAAGGCGTAGACGCTGGCCGGCGTCAGCGGCACGTTCAGGAAGATCAGGATCGCGATCGAGCGCAGCAGGTAGATGGCCGAGAGCAGGTAGCGCTTGGGCAGTCTCTGGCCCAGCGTGCCGGCCGCGTAGGTGCCGAAGACATTGAAGAGCCCGATCAACGCCAGCGCGTTGGTGGCGACCTGCGGCGTCAGGCCGTGGTCCTTCAGGTAGCTGGGCATGTGCACGCCGATGAACACGACCTGGAAGCCGCAGACGAAATAACCCAGCATCAGGAGCTGGAAGCTGCGGTAGCCGAAGGCCTCGCGCAGGGCCTGGCCGATGCTCTGGTGGTGCGCGCCGTGGGCGGCGTCCCGGGCCGGTTCGCGCAGGCCGAAGGCCAGGGGCACGATCAGGCAGGCGGCGATCGCCAGCACGAACAGCGCGTTCTGCCAGCCGCTGTAGCCGATCAGCCAGTTCTCGACCGGCACCATCAGGAACTGGCCGAAGGAACCGGCTGCCGCCGCGACGCCCATCGCCCAGGAGCGCTTCTCCGGCGCGACGTTGCGGCCGATGACGCCGTAGACCACCGCGTAGGTGGTGCCCGACTGCGCCAGGCCGATCAGCACGCCGGCGCTGCCCAGGAAGCCGGCGGCGGTCGTGGAGACGGCCATCAGCGCCAGGCCGGCCGCGTAGAGGAAGGCGCCGGCGACCAGCACCCGCAGCGCGCCGAAGCGGTCGGCCAGCATGCCCGCGAACGGCCCGGCGGCGCCCCAGGCGATGTTCTGGACGGCCAGCGCCAGCGAGAAGGCTTCGCGCGTCCAGCCGCGGTCCATCGTCACCGGCGTCAGCCACAGCCCGAAGCCGTGGCGGATGCCCATCGACAGCGTGACGATCGCGGCGCCGCAGATCAGCACCTGCTGCAGCGACAGCGTGCGGGACGAGGAGGGGGAGGTCGGGATCGCGCTCATCCGGGCAATGTAATGGCTTCGGGTCGGCTTGGCTGACACCTGAATGACGCACATCCCCCGCAAGGGGCGGCCCGGTCGGCGGGATCCGCCCGGTCAGTCGCGCCTCAGCCGGACTTGCCCGCAGCCGGCTTGGCCTTGCCCTTGGCCGGGGTCGACTTCTTCGTGCCGCGGGTGCCGGCCTTCTTGCCGGTCGCCTTCTTCTTGCCGGGGGCCGCGTTGAGGGCGTTGTTCTCCTCGCCGGCGGTGGCGGCCACGTCGTCCAGCTGGGTCAGCACGCGGCCCTGCTTGATGCGCAGCAACGGCTTGTCCAGCGCGTCCAGGTCCTCGAGCGGATTGCCGATCAGCACCAGGAAGCTGGCCTCGCAGCCGGGCTGGAAGCAGCCGAGCTTGCGCTGCGGGAACAGCGCCCGCGGCGTGTCGACGGTGGCCAGGCGCAGCAGCGCGGCCTTGTCGAGCACGCCGAGCTGGTCCAGGTGGTGCAGCTCGTTGAGCGCATTGCCGGTGAACAGGTCCGAGCCGACCAGCAGCCGCGCGCCGGCCGCCTTCAGGCGTTCCAGGTTCTGCTTCTGGACCGCCTCGATCCGCGCCAGCAGCTCCGGCGCCGGCTGGAACAGCCGCGTCGCGACGGTGGCGGTGACGATGCCGACCTGCTTCTCGGCGGCCAGCGCGGCGACCTCGGGCGGGATCAGGTGGGTCTCCGGCGCCTCGCCGTGCTGGGGGAAGTAGCCCGGCAGCTCGGCGATGAAGTCGGCGCCGGCGCGCACCGCCGCGGCGAAGTCGGCGACGCTTTCGATGTGGACCACCACGCGGCGCTGCTCGGCATGGGCGCGGCGCACGACCTCGGCCACGACCTCGGGCGTCACGCCCAGCCGGCCGCGCAACTCGGGCTGCTGGCGCAGCTCGGGGCGGTCGTGGTAGCTCATGATGACCTTCACCAGGTCGCTGTGGCGGCCGGCGATCAGCGGCCACTTCCTGGCCACGTCGTCGGGCGAGTCCATCACCAGCACCGCCTTGTCGACGATCTGGTCCAGCGTCATCGGCGGCGTGCCCGACTGCAGCATCGCCAGCGGCTGGCCGTCCGACGAGGTGATGCAGGCGGTGGCGAAGAGCACGTCCGGCGTTTCCGGCTGCGAGATCCGGGCGCGGATCGGATCGATCGCGGCCGGATCGGCGCACAGCATCGCGGCGTAGAACACGCCGTCGCGCAGGTAATCCTGGCCGAACTTGTCCAGGCCCCAGGCGCCCTGCAGGTTGTGGTTGTGGGCGTCGGCGAGCGGCGCGACCAGCGTCTGGCCGCGCAGTTCCAGCAGCCGGTTGACCTTGCGCGGGCGCTTCTCGACGAAACGGCCGTCCTCGACATAGAGGGTCCCGCTCTGCAGCTTCTCGCCGTCGAACCAGCGCGCGTGGCGCAGCTCCATCGCCATCTCGGGACTGGCCTTGAAGTCCTCCGCCCGGGCCGGGCCTCCCACGAGCAGCGCGCTCAGGGCCACGGCGAGCGGCGCCAGCAAGGCCCGCACGGGGCGGACGGCGTGGAGGGGGCGGGACGGGGCGGGCATGAAACCGGGGAGGGCGACGGTGGGGGAGTGCGGCGGACCCCCGGTAGCGGGGCCCGACAAGCCGGGAAGCGGCGGATGCTACGACAGCGCCTCCCGCTCGCCGGCGTCCGATCGGTAACCGGACGTGCCGCCGCGCACCCGCCGTGCGGCATGCGCGCGGCCTTCCCACGCAGGCCCCGCTTCCGAGGGGAAACCCCCATGGGAGCGACCCCTGCCATCCGGCGTCAGGGAGCGTCACCGACGCTGCATAGAATCCCGCCCCATGGCAACCAAAGCAGTCAACCCACCGGGCAGCTACGGCGAAGGCTCGATCCGCGTCCTCAAGGGACTGGAGCCCGTCAAGCAGCGTCCGGGCATGTACACCCGCACCGACAACCCCCTGCACATCATCCAGGAGGTCATCGACAACGCGGCGGACGAGGCCCTGGCCGGTCACGGCAAGCGCATCGCCGTCACCCAGCACACCGACGGCTCGATCACGATCGAGGACGACGGCCGCGGCATCCCCTACGGCCTGCACCCCGAGGAAGGCGTGCCGGTCGTCGAGATCGTCTTCACCCGGCTGCACGCCGGCGGCAAGTTCGACAAGGGCTCGGGCGGCGCCTACAGCTTCTCCGGCGGCCTGCACGGCGTGGGCGTGTCGGTGACCAACGCGCTGGCCAAGCGGCTGCAGGTGACGGTCTACCGCGAAGGGCAGGTCGCGACGCTGGCCTTCTCCGGCGGCGACGTCGTCGAGCCGGTGGCCACGCGCAAGGCCGACCTCAAGGCCGGCGACCGCAAGCAGGGCACGACGGTGCGCGTCTGGCCGGACGCCAAGTACTTCGAGAGCGCCGATCTGCCGAAGAACGAGCTGGTCCACCTGCTGCGTTCCAAGGCCGTGCTGATGCCCGGCGTCACGGTGACGCTGACGCAGGAGAAAAGCGGCGAGACGCAGACCTGGACCTACAAGGGCGGCCTGCGCGACTACCTGATGCAGTCGCTGCCGGCGGATCCGCTGATCCCGCTGTTCGAGGGCGAGCAGTTCGCCACCGCCTCCGAGAGCGAGAACTTCGCCGAGGGCGAGGGCGCGAGCTGGTGCGTGGCCTTCACCGAGGAGGGCCAGGTCATGCGCGAGAGCTACGTGAATCTGATCCCGACGGTGGCCGGCGGCACGCATGAATCGGGCCTGAAGGACGGCCTGTTCGGCGCGATCAAGGGCTTCATCGAGATGCACGCGCTCGCGCCCAAGGGCGTCAAGCTGATGGCGGAGGACGTGTTCTCGCGCGCCAGCTTCGTGCTTTCGGCCAAGGTGCTGGACCCGCAGTTCCAGGGCCAGACCAAGGAACGGCTGAACTCGCGCGACGCGCTGCGGCTGGTGTCGGCCTTCGTCAAGCCGGCGCTGGAGCTGTGGCTCAACCAGCATGTCGAGCACGGCAAGAAGCTGGCCGAACTGGTCATCAAGCAGGCGCAGACCCGCCAGCGCGCGGCGCAGAAGGTCGAGAAGCGTAAGAGCTCCGGCGTGGCCGTGCTGCCCGGCAAGCTCACCGACTGCGAGAGCACCGACCTGCTGCACAACGAGCTGTTCCTGGTCGAGGGCGATTCGGCCGGCGGCTCCGCCAAGCTGGGCCGCGACAAGGAGACGCAGGCCATCCTGCCGCTGCGCGGCAAGGTGCTCAACGCCTGGGAGGTCGAGCGCGACCGGCTGTTCGCCAACAACGAGATCCACGACATCTCGGTGGCCATCGGCGTGGACCCGCACGGCAAGAACGACGAGCCCGACCTGTCCGGCCTGCGCTACGGGAAGATCTGCATCCTCTCGGACGCGGACGTCGACGGCGCCCACATCCAGGTGCTGCTGCTGACGCTGTTCTTCCGCCACTTCCCCAAGCTGATCGCCACCGGCCACGTCTACGTGGCGCGGCCGCCGCTGTTCCGGGTCGACGCGCCGGCGCGAGGCAAGAAGCCGGCCGCCAAGCTCTACGCGCTGGACGAGGGCGAGCAGACGGCGATCCTCGACAAGCTGCGCAAGGAAGGCGCGCGCGAGGGCAGCTGGAGCATCAGCCGCTTCAAGGGCCTGGGCGAGATGAACGCCGAGCAGCTCTGGGACACGACGCTCAATCCCGAGACCCGCCGCCTGCTGCAGGTGCAGTACGGCGACCTGGACTTCGCCGACACCGAGGGCGCCATCAACAAGCTGATGGGCAAGGGCGAGGCGGCCGCCCGCCGCGAGCTGATGGAGCTGCACGGCGACGCCATCGAGGTCGACGTCTGAGGACCCTATGCCCCCACGCTCACTTCGTTCGCTGCCCCCCGAGGGGGTGCTCAACGCCCTTCGGGCGGCCGGGCGGGCGTTGGACGATGCGCCCCCACGCTCACTTCGTTCGCTGCCCCCCGAGGGGGCGCTCAACGCCCTTCGGGCGGCCGGGCGGGCGTTGAGGCCGACATGGCCAGCACCGTGATGCAAGACCACCGCGTCACCCTGCGACCGACGATGCTGTCCGACCTGGACTTCGTCGTCGGCGTGGAGCAGGACGCGGGCAACCGGCCCTTCATCACGCCCTGGGAGCGCACGCAGCACGAGGGCGCCATCCGCTTTCCGGACGCGCGCCACTTCATCGTCGAGCTGGATGCCGAGCGTGCCGGCTTCGTGATCCTGCAGGGCTGCCGCAATCCCAACCGCTCGGTGGAGCTCAAGCGCATCGTGCTCGGTCCGAAGGGGCAGGGCGTGGGGCGGGTGTGCGTGCGGCTGCTCAAGAAGATGGCCTTCGCGCAGCTGGGCGCGCACCGCTTCTGGCTGGATGTGAAGGGCCGCAATACGCGGGCCCAGGCGCTGTATCGCAGCGAGGGCTACGTCGAGGAGGGCCGGCTGCGCGAATGCGTGCGCGCCGAGCCGCTGCCCGACGCGCAGGGCGTGATGGGCGAGGGCTTCGACGACCTGATCGTGATGTCGCTGCTCAAGCGCGAGTTCGAGGCGCGCGTGGCGCAGGGGCTGGAGCCGTCATGAGCCACGGCCGCGGCCCCACGACGCGCGGCGTGCGGCTGCGCAAGCGCCTGGCGCTGAGCATCGCCGTGGCCTTCGCGGCCAAGCTGACGCCCGCGCATGCGGAGCTGTGGGGCTACGTGGACGCCGACGGCATCGCGCACTTCGCGCCGACGCAGGTCGATGGCCGCTTCCAGCCGGTGATGTCGCCGCTCAGCGGCATCCAGCGCGTGCCCGGCAAGACCGACCACGGCCAGCGCATGCTGACCTGGCTGGACATCGCCCCCGAGGTCAAGGCGGTGCAGCCCTACCTGCGCGAGGCCGCGGCGGCGACCGGCGTGGATGCCGAACTGCTGAAGGCCATCATCGCGGTCGAGTCCGGCTTCCGGCCGGAAGCGGTGTCGCCGCGCGGCGCGTCCGGGCTGATGCAGATCACGCCGGCCACGGCCCAGCGCTACGCCACCGCGGAGGAACTGCGGCGGCCACTGCACCTGCTGGAGCCGCGGACCAACGTGATGATCGGCGCGCGCATGCTGGCGGACCTGACGCGGCGCTTCGGCCGGCTGGACGCGGCGCTGGCGGCCTGGAACGCCGGGGAAGGCGCGGTGCGGCGGGCCGGCGGGCAGATGCCCGACATCGACGAGACCCAGGCCCATGTGCACCTGGTGCTGGAGCTGTACTGGGCGCTGCTGCAGCGCAGCCTCGGCGCCCGGGCCCGGCAACTGACGATGGTCGCCACGCCGCTCGAGTGAGCGGGCGCGGCGACCGAGGATTTCCCAAGAAGATTCGAACGACCGGCGCAGGCCGGCATGAGAGAGATGACGCAAGAGACCTTTGATTTCGAGACGCCGGGCCAGCCGGGCGGCGGACAGGCGCCGTCGGGCGACGCGCTGACGCTGGCGCAGTACGCGCAGCAGGCCTACCTGGAATACGCGCTGTCGGTGGTGAAGGGCCGGGCGCTGCCCACCTACAGCGACGGCCAGAAGCCGGTGCAGCGCCGCATCCTCTACACGATGGAGCGGCTGGGCCTGGGCTTCGCCGGCGCCACCGGCGCCAAGGCGGTCAAGAGCGCCCGCGTGGTCGGCGAGGTGCTGGGCAAGTACCACCCGCACGGCGACCAGGCCGCCTACGACGCGATGGTGCGCATGGCCCAGGACTTCAGCCAGCGCTATCCGCTGGTGGACGGGCAGGGCAACTTCGGCAGCCGCGACGGCGACAACGCCGCGGCGATGCGCTACACGGAAGCCCGGCTGTCGATCTACTCGCGGCTGCTGCTGGACGAGCTCGACCAGGGCACGGTCGATTTCCAGCCCAACTACGACGGCTCCGAGAACGAGCCGCGCGAGCTGCCGGCGCGCCTGCCCTTCGTGCTGCTGAACGGCGCGTCGGGCATCGCGGTGGGCATGGCCACGGAAGTGCCCAGCCACAACCTGCGCGAGGTGGCGGAAGCGGCGGTGCTGCTGCTCAAGCGCCCGGACGCGGGCGACGACGAGCTCTATGCCGCGATCCAGGGCCCCGACTACCCGGGCGGCGGCCAGCTCATCAGCTCGGCCGAGGAGATCCGCGCCGCCTACAACACCGGCCGCGGCAGCCTGAAGCTGCGCGCGCGCTGGAAGATCGAAGACCTCGCGCGCGGCCAGTGGCAACTGGTCGTGACCGAGCTGCCGCAGGGCGTCAGCACGGCCAAGGTGCTCGAGGAAATCGAGGAGCTGACCAACCCCAAGGTCAAGACCGGCAAGAAGACGGTCACGCCGGAGCAGCTGCAGCTCAAGGCCTCGGTGCTGGCGGTGCTGGACAAGGCCCGCGACGAATCCAACAAGGACGCGCCGGTGCGCCTGGTGCTGGAGCCCAAGAGCCGCACCATCGAGCAGCAGGACCTGATCAACACGCTGCTGGCGCACACCAGCCTGGAGACCTCGGCGCCGCTGAACCTGACCATGGTCGGCGACGACGGCCGCCCGGTGCAGAAGACGCTGCGCAAGATCCTGACCGAATGGATCGGCTTCCGTCTCAACACGGTGACGCGCCGCACGCAGCACCGCCTGGACAAGGTCCGCGACCGCATCCACATCCTGGAAGGCCGGCACGAGATCCTGCTGCACATCGACGAGGTCATCGCGCTGATCCGTCACTCCGACGAGCCCAAGCCGGCGCTGATCGAGCGCTTCAAGCTCAGTGAGCGCCAGGCCGACGACATCCTCGAGATCCGGCTGCGCCAACTCGCGCGCCTGGAGTTCATCAAGATCGAGCAGGAGCTCAAGGGCCTGCGCGAGGAGGCCGGCAAGCTCGAGGAAATCCTGTCCAACCCGTCGGTGCTGCGCCGCACGGTGGTCAAGGAGATCGAGTCGGACGCCAAGCAGTACGGCGACGAGCGCCGCACGCTGATCCAGGAGGACAAGCGTGCCGTGGCCGAGGTGCGCATCGTCGACGAGCCGGTGACGGTCGTCGTCAGCCTGAAGGGCTGGGTGCGCGCGCTCAAGGGCCATGAGGTCGATCCGGCGGCGCTGGCCTTCAAGTCGGGCGACTCGCTCTACGGCGTGTTCCCGTGCCGCAGCGTCGATCCGCTGGTGGTGCTGGGCAGCAACGGCCGGGCCTACTCGGTCCCTGTTTCGGCGCTGCCGGGCGGCCGCGGCGACGGCCAGCCGATCACGACGCTGATCGAGCTGGAATCCGGCAGCCAGATCGCCCATTACTTCGCCGGCGCGGCGACGCAGAAGCTGCTGCTCGCGGGCACCGGCGGCTTCGGCCTGGTGGCCGAGGTCGGCGACCTGGTCGGCCGCCAGAAGGCCGGCAAGGGCTTCCTGAGCCTGGAAGGCGAGGAGCGGCCGCTGCCGCCGGCGGTGGTGCCGGCCGGCGAAGTCGCCGGGGTGCAGGTGGCCTGCCTCTCGATGGCGGGGCGGCTGCTGACCTTCGCGATCGACGAGCTCAAGCACCAGCCCAAGGGCGGCCGCGGCCTGACGCTGATCGACCTGGACGCCAAGGACGCGCTGGTGAGCGTCGCGGCCTTCACCAACCAGCTCCTGGTCAGCGGGACGGCGCGCGGCGGCAAGGCCAAGGAGGAACCGCTGAAGGGCATGGCCCTGGCCGGTTACGCCGGCAAGCGCGCCAAGAAGGGCAAGGCCTGTGACCTGATGCAGAAGCCGATGCGGGTGACGGCGGCCTGAGCGCCGGTCGGGGCGCCGGCGACGCACGCTGGCATGCCTGATTCAGGCACGCAGGGGACAAGCGTGTCCCCTGTTTCTTACCGCTGTGACGCGCCGCAACAAAAGTCGCGGGTTTGTGCAAGACACGAACGCATGCTGCGGTGCAAACTTCCTCACGAATCAACTCGTTTTTCGGGATGGGAGCAGCATGAAGTTCAAGTCTCTCGCCGTGGCGCTGGCCGCGGCCCTGATCGGTGGCGCCGCCGCTGCGTCGACGCTGGATCCGGTGTTCGTCACGCCGACCAACGGCAGTTTCTCGGACGTGGTCCTGGGCAGCTTCACCCTGACGCAAGCGTCGGACGTGACGGGCTCGGTGTTCGCCGCGACCTCGATCGACTTCGGCGGCGGCTTCACGCTGCCGCTGCAGTCGGTGAGCTTCAGCTTCGCCGGCCTGAATGGCACCGGCCTGGCGGTGAGCGACCTGGATGCCAGCGCGGGCGGCTTCCGCTATGCCAACCTGGCCGCGGGCACTTACCAGCTGATCGCCAGCGGCTCGCTGGGCGGCAGCGGCTTTGGCAACGTCGCCGTGCTGTCGACGACGGTCAATGCCGTCGCGGCCGCGGTGCCGGAACCGGCCACCTACGCCCTGATGCTGGCCGGCATCGGCGCCCTGGGCGTCGCCGCCCGCCGCCGTCGCGCCTGAGCGCTCCGCCGCGTCATCGGACGCGGCGTCCTCGCTCGAGCGAGGTCTCCCTGCGAAGCATCGCGCCCTCCCGGCGCGATGCTTTTTTCATTGGGGCGGCGCAAATTCATTGCGCCGCGACGCGGCGCGGCCACAGCCCTCGCAGCCAGCGCGGCCGCCACGACAGGGTAGCCGCGATCGCTACCGCGCCGCCGGCCAGCAGCATCAGCCACACGAGCACCGCCATCGTCGGATGGTCCGCCCCGAGGCACAGCCCCAGCGACGCGGCAAGCGCCAGCGCGCCCGCCACGCGCAGTGCGCGCGCCAGCGACGGCGGCGGGGCGGCATCGCCATGGACCTGTTCCCAATGCGTGTCCATCGCCAGCGCCAGCCAGCCGAAGCCGAGCACGGCGCTGACCGCGGCACCGGTGAGCAGCCAGGCCGGCTCAACCATGGCGCGCCTCCGCGGTCGCCAGCACGGCGGGCGAGTGGCCGGTCGCCGTGGCCTTCGCCCGCCGACCGAGCCGGCCGGCCGCGAGGATCGCCACGGCCGCGGTCGCCAGCAGGCTGAGGTCGACGCCCGCCACCGGCCAGTAGCCGGCCGCCAGGGTGCGTCCCAGGTGGTCGCCGGTGGTGACCGCGTTGGCGACGACCGCCGTCACCGCGCTGGCGGCGATCAGGCCGCACTGCTCGCGCCAGGCCGGGTTCATCCGCGCCCGCGCGACCGCGCCGCCACGGGTGAAGGCGTGCAGCATCGCCAGGCCCCAGGCGCTCCAGAACACCGTGCGCTCCCAGTCGCCCTTGTCGGCGAGCGACTCCGGCAGCAGCCGGTTGGCCACCAGCATCGCCATCGTCGCCACCAGCATGCCGGTGACCGTGGTGACCGCCAGCGCATCGACCACGCGGCTGCCCGCGCTGCCCGCCTTCGCATGCTGCTGCTTGCGTTTCTCGACGAAGAACAGGAAGCCGGTGGCGATGCAGACGCAGCCCAGCAGCCCGCCCAGCACGTACAGCCAGCGCAGCAGCCAGTGACGGAAGTGCTGCAGGTGCAGCCCGGTCAGGAACTCGTTGACGCTGTCCACCGCGCTGCGCGGCGGATCCTCGCGCAGCAGCTCGCCGGTGGTCGCCTTGAAGTGGACGCCTTCGCCGGTCAGCGCGACGCGGTCGGTGCCGGCGCGATAGACGCTGACGTAGGCGTTGGCATCGCCCACATGGCTGACGTAGACGAAACCGACGTCGCCCGCCATGCCCTTGGCCTGCCAGCGCCGCTGCGCCTGCGCCACCATCGCGTCCACCGAGGCCATCGGCGCGGCCACGCCGGCGCGCTCGTGCGGCAGGCCGGTCTCGCGCGCCTCGACGCGCTCGTGCAGCTCGTGCAGTTCATGCAGCTGCGTGTGGGCCACCGGGAAGTAGATGCCCGCGAAGATCACCAGCCCGGTGAAGGCGAAGAAGAAATGGAAGGGCAGGGCGACCACGCCGGTCAGGTTGTGCAGGTCCAGCACGCTGCGCTGCACGGTCTTGTGGCGGCGGAAGGTGAAGAACTCCCGGAAGATCTTGCGGTGCATCACAACGCCGCTGACCAGCGCGGCCAGCATCATCAAGGCCGAGAAGCCCACGATCCAGGTGCCCAGGTCCTTCCATTTCAGGTGCAGGCTGTAATGCAGCGGATAGAAGAACTCGCTGCCCACGCGCAACTGCCCCTGCGGCAGCACGGCGCCGGTGCGCGGGTCCAGCGCGTGGCTGGCGAAGACGGTCTCGTCCGGGTCCTTCGCGCGCGGCACCTCGAAGCCGGCGAACACCGACACCACCGGATCGCGGTGCGTCGTGTAGGCGCCCCAGCTGCGCACGACCTCGAAGCGCTCGGGCAGCGGCCCGTCGACGCGGCCGTCGAGCAGCGCGATCGCGTCCTTGTCCGGCTGCATGCGCTCGAAGGCGGGCTTGAGGATGGTGTCGAAGGACGGCATCGGCTGCGGCGCGAAACGCGACGAGGGGATCGCCCAGCGGTCGATCTCGCGGTCGAACACCGACAGCGAGCCGAAGAAGAACACCACCATCAGCACGAAGCCCAGCACCAGGCCGAACCAGGTGTGCAGCCAGGCCATCGAGAGCCGGAAATTCTGGAACACGGGTCGCTCCTTGTGTCAGGCGAGCAGCGCGCGCTGGATCAGCGCCGCCGCCCCGGTCATCAGCCCGCCGCCCGCCAGCAGCACCGCCCAGCACCGGCCGACACGCCGCGCCGCGAAGGACCACAGGAAGACCACCAGGTAGAGCAGCACCCCGAGGATGGCGGCCAGGTGTTCGGCGTCGTGGAAGGGCATGCCCAGGCCATACAGCCCGGCATGGACGACGGCGATGAAGCCCCAGCAGAACGCATAGCCGCCGAGGACCGCCGCGCCGATGCGCGACAGCAGCGCCAGCGGCGGGAGCCGGCCCGGCGCGCGGGAGGGCGTGGGAGCGAGGTCGGTCATGGCGGCCGAGGGCATGAAGCGCTGTTGCAAATGCGAGGCATTATCGTCTTGTCAATGACTCAGATGCATGTAATTCGCATTTGCAATAGCAGGTTTTTGTGGACGGGCGCAAAAAAGAAGCGCTCCCTGGGGAGCGCTTCGGTCGTGCGGGGAGGCGGGGCGGCGTCAGAGCCGCGCCATCGCCCGGGCGCATTCCGGCACCAGGGCCGGGCCCTTGTAGATCAGGCCGGTGTAGAGCTGGACCAGGTCGGCGCCGGCCTGCAGCTTCGCGCGTGCGTCCTCGCCGCTGAGCACGCCACCCACGCCGATGATGGGATAACCGCTGCCCAGCGCCGCGCGCAGCAGGCGGATGACGCGATTACTGGCCTCGAAGACCGGCGCGCCCGACAGGCCACCGGTTTCGCCGGCATGCGGCAGGCCCTGCACCGCCTCGCGGGCGATCGTCGTGTTGGTTGCGATCACGCCGTCGATGCCATGGCGCTTCAGGCTCGCGGCGATCACCGCCACCTGGTCCTCGTCCAGGTCGGGCGCGATCTTCACGAACAGCGGCACCTGCCGGCCGCTCTCGTCCTGCAGCGCCAGCCGGCGCGCCTGCAGCGGCCCGAGCAGCGCATCCAGGGCCTCGTCGCTCTGCAGCTGGCGCAGGTTCTTGGTGTTGGGGCTGGAGATGTTGACGGTGATGTAGTCCGCGTGCGGGAACACGCCTTCCAGGCCGATCAGGTAGTCGTCGACGGCGCGCTCGATCGGCGTGACCGCGTTCTTGCCGATGTTCAGGCCCAGCAGCCCGCCGTGGTGGCGGAAGCTGTGCGAGCGCTTCACGTTGGCGATGAAGGCGTCCAGTCCCTCGTTGTTGAAGCCCAGGCGATTGATCAGCGCCTGCCTGGCCGGCAGGCGGAACATGCGCGGCTTGTCGTTGCCCGGCTGCGCCTTGGGCGTGACGGTGCCCACCTCGATGAAGCCGAAGCCCATCGCGCCCAGGCCGTCGATGCAGCGGCCGTTCTTGTCCAGGCCGGCGGCCAGACCGATGCGATTGGGGAACTTCAGGCCGGCGACGGTCACCGGATCGGCGACCCGCGCCTGCGCCCAGGTGCACTGGGCGGGCGTGTTCTGGAGTCGGGCGATGCTGCCCAGGGTCAGTTCGTGCGCGTGTTCGGGATCCAGGCCGAACAGGAAGGGACGGGCGAAGCCGTAGGGGATGAGGGCCATGATGGGGCGGCATTGTCTCATCGCGCCCTTGTCGGGCCGGTCGCGCCTAGGCTCCGCGTGCGAACGGTGATGGGGGACTCGCCCTAGCTCCAACGGGCCCGGGCCCGGACGGGCACGCCGCCCGAGCCGGTTTCACGGGGCGTCCGCCGGGTCGTCGGGGCGATCCCAGGGCGGCACGTCCCCCCATCGCTCGACACAGAAATCGATCAGCGCCCGGACCTTGGGACTCGGAAAGCGGCTGGGCAGATAGACCGCGTAGAGCGTGTCCGCCTCGGCCGGCCCGCCCAGCGGCGTCCAGTCGGGGAGCAGGGCGGTGAGGCGGCCGGCGCGCAGGTCGCGGCCGATGGCGTAGGTCGGCAGCACCGCCAGGCCCATGCCGGCGAGCGCGGCCACGCGCAGCGATTCGCTGCTGTTGGCGGTCAGGCCGCTCTCGAAGCGCAGCGCGCCGGAGATCTCGACCTCGGCCTCGCCCCGCTCCGGGTGGCGGAAGCGCCAGCGCTCCGGCGCGTGCAGGTAGCCGAAGCGCAGGCAGCGGTGGTCCGCCAGCTCGGCGACCGAGGTCGGCGTGCCCTGCGCCGCGAGGTAGGCCGGCGATGCGCACAGCACGAAACGGATGTCCGCCAGCTTGCGTGCGACCAGGCCGGGGCTCGGCCGGCCGGTGAGCCGCAGCACCAGATCGAAACCTTCCTCGGCCAGGTCGACGTAGCGGTCGTTGAGCCCCAGCACCACCTGCAACTGCGGATGGCGAGCGCAGAACTCGGTGAGCAGCGCCGTGAATTGCAGGTTGCCGAACGCGGTGGACGTGCTCAGGCGCAGCACGCCGCGGGGCTGCTCGCGCTGGCCGGCGAGCTCGGCATCCAGCGCCTGCGCCTCCTCGAGCAACCGCAGCGCGCGCTCGTACACGCCGCGTCCCTCGGCGGTGGGGCTGATGCTGCGGGTGGTCCGATGCAGCAGCCGGGTGCCCAGCTGCTGCTCCAGTCGCGCGACCTGCTTGCTGACGGCGGACTTGGTCGCGCCCAGCAGCTTGGCCGCCCCCGAGAAGCTGCGCGCGTCGACAACGCGGGCAAAGGCCTGCAGGTCTTCCAGGCGTCCCATGGCGGTCTCCGATTGTTCTCGATCTGGAAACTCTAAAACGAAAGTAGAGCGGATTGTGTCCGAAGCGGCGCGTTTCTAGAGTGCGTCCATTGATCTTCGGAAAGGAACTGGCCATGACGACTGCCACCCACGGCGCTCTGCCGACCCCGTCGACCGCGGGCGCGGATCGGCTCGGCGCGCTGGTCGCGCTGAGCCTGCCGGCGCTCTTCATCCTGCTGTGGAGCACCGGCTACCTCGCCGGCAAGCTGGCGCTGCCGCACGCCGGTCCGTTCACCCTGCTCGCGCTGCGCTTCGGGCTGGCCGCGGTGGTGCTGCTCGGCGTGTCGGCGGCGACCGGCGCGCCGTGGCCGAAGACGCCGCGGGCCTGGATCCACCTCGGCGTGGTCGGCTTGTTGATGCAGGTGCTGCACTTCTCCGGCGTCTACTGCGCGATCGCCTGGGGGCTGCCCACCGGCGTGGCCGCGCTGCTGATCGGCCTGATGCCGCTGGCCACCGCGCTGGGCGCGCACCTGTGGCTGGCCGAGCGCCTGAGCGCGCGCCAGTGGCTGGGCATGTTGGGCGGCCTGGCGGGCGTGGCGCTGGTCATCGCGGACCGCCCCCTGGGCGGTGGCGCCTGGCAGGCCTATGGCGCCGGGTTGCTCGGCCTGGTGGGGCTGGTGGCCGGCACGCTGTACCAGAAGCGCTTTTGCGCCGGCATGGACCTGCGCACCGGCAGCGGCATCCAGATGACGGTCTCGGCGCTCGCGGTGACGGCCCTGGCGCTGTGGCGCGAGCCCGGCGTGGCGGACTGGAGCGCCGAGCTGATCGGCGCGACGCTGTGGCTGGGCCTGGTCAACTCGATCGGCGCCTTCAGCCTGATGTTCGTGATGATCCGGCGCGGTCAGGCGGCGGCGGTGGCGCGGCTGTTCTACCTGATCCCCGGCGTCTCGGCGCTGATGGGCGTGGCGCTGCTGGACGAGCACCTGGGCGCGCTGTCGCTGGCCGGTTTCGTCGTCGCGGCCGCGGCGGTGGGGCTGGCGTCGATGAAGCGGGGCGGTTGATGTCCGGGATTGCGCGGCGGCGGATAATCGCCGCTTCCTTTTTCGCGTTTCCGTGTCCGAGAGGGCACGCGCCGCCGCCATGAAGCACCTCGACCATCCGCAGCACGACCGCGAAGTCGGCTCCGCCGACGCCACCCGCGACGCCACCCGCACCGACGACACCCGCATCGACGCGGTCCGCCCGCTGATCTCGCCGGCGCTGCTGCTGGACGAGCTGCCGCTGCCCGAGGCCTCGCTCGAGGTCGTCGAGACGGCGCGGCGCGAGATCAGCGACGTGCTGCACGGCCGGGACGACCGGCTGCTGTGCGTGGTGGGGCCCTGCTCGATCCACGACCACGGCCAGGCGATGGACTACGCCCGCCTGCTCAAGGACCTGCGCGAGGAACTGAAGCAGGACCTGCTGGTCGTGATGCGGGTCTACTTCGAGAAGCCGCGCACGACGGTGGGCTGGAAGGGCTACATCAACGACCCGCACCTGGACGGCAGCTTCCACATGAACGAGGGTCTGCGTCTGGCCCGCCAGCTGCTGCTGGACGTGACCGCGCTGGGCCTGCCGGCGGGCACCGAGTTCCTGGACCTGCTGTCGCCGCAGTACATCTCGGACCTGATCGCCTGGGGCGCGATCGGCGCGCGCACCACCGAGAGCCAGAGCCACCGCCAGCTCGCCTCCGGCCTGTCCTGCCCGGTGGGCTTCAAGAACGGCACCGACGGCTCGGTGAAGATCGCCGCCGACGCGGTGCTGGCCGCGCGCGCCAGTCACGCCTTCATGGGCATGACCAAGATGGGCCTGGCCGCGATCTTCGAGACCCGCGGCAACGACGACTGCCACCTGATCCTGCGCGGCGGCAAGGCGCCGAACTACGACGCGGCCTCGGTGCAGGCGGCGGCCGAGGTGCTGAAGGCGGCGGGCCTGCGCGAGCAGCTGATGATCGATTTCTCGCACGCCAATTCGTCGAAGAAGTACGAGCGCCAGATCGACGTCGGCCAGGATGTCGGCGCGCAGATCGCCGGTGGCGACGCGCGCATCACCGGCGTGATGATCGAATCGCACCTGCAGCCGGGCCGCCAGGACCTGCTCGCGGGCCAGACCAAGGCGGACCTGCTGCCGGGCGTGTCCATCACCGATGCCTGCCTGGGCTGGAGCCAGACCGAGCCGCTGCTGCGCTCGCTGGCCGCCGCGGTGCGCCAGCGCCGCGACCGCCAAGGCGCGTGAGCGGCGTGCCGAGCCGTGTGGGACACGCTGACGGCGTTGGCGGCCCATCCCTGGGCCTACCCCGCGTTCTCGGTCGTGCACTTGATCGGGCTGGGCGCGCTGTTCGGCGGCCTGCTCGTCTTTGAACTGCGCGCGCTGGGCGCGCGTCGCGAGCTCGATCCCGGCGCGCTGGCGCGACTGGCGATTCCCACGGCGCTGGCGGGCTTCGCGCTGTGCGCCGTCTCCGGCGCAGCCATGTTCGCGACCCAGCCGCAGGAGCTGTGGGTCAATCCGGCGCTGCGGGTGAAGCTCGCGCTGATCGCTGTGGCGGGCCTGAACGCGGCCTGGTTCCACTGGCGCGGCGGCGTGCGGGCGCAGGACCGCCTGGGCCGCTGGCAATGCCTGCTGTCGTTGGGGATTTGGGTCGCTGTCATCATCTGCGGGCGCTGGATCGCCTTCGTCTGACGTCCTTCCCGCCAGCGCGTCCTTCAGGTCCTTCACGCCCTTCAAGGAGGCTTCGATGGAACGTCGTCTGTTGCTGGCCGCGCTCGCGGCCGCGCCCCTGATGCCCGCCGCCGTCCGCGCCCACCATGGGTGGAGCGGCTTCGACCAGGACCGCCCGCTGTACCTGGAGGGCCGCGCGGCCAGGGTGACCTGGCGCAATCCGCATGTGGAGCTGGATCTGGAGGTGCCGGAGCGGCTCGTGCTGCCGGCCGACCTGAAGCAGCGGGTCCTGCCCAAGCAGACGACCGCCGTCGACGGCGAGGCCCTGCTCGCGAAGACGCAGGTGCCGACGCGGCGCGACCGGCGCTGGGAGGTCGAGCTGGCGCCGCTGACGCGGCTGGAGGCCTGGCAGGTCGAAGAGATCAGACCTGGCACCCAGGTGTCGGTGATCGGCTTCGCCGCCCCGGGCGAGCAGGGCGCGGCGGTGCTGCGGGCGGAGTACCTGTTCGTCGGCGGGAAGGTGTACGGGCTGCGGTCGTCGCCCGCCTGAGCGGCGGAGATAATCCCGCCTTTCCTCTCCCGCCAGTTTTCCGGCCCTCTACGACGAGCCGTCGCTCGCCCCTCCATGACCCAAGACGAATTGAAGACCCTGGTCGGCCAGGCCGCATTGCAGTACGTGACGCCGGACACGGTGGTGGGCGTGGGCACCGGCTCGACGGTGGACAAGTTCATCGACGCGCTGGCCGCCAGCGGCGTGCGCATCGCCGGCGCGGTGTCCAGCTCGGTGCGCAGCACCGAGCGCATGAAGGCGCTGGGCATCCCGGTGCTGGACGCGTCGGAGGTCGAGTCGCTGCAGGTCTACATCGACGGCGCCGACGAGATCGACCGCCAGGGCCACATGATCAAGGGCGGCGGCGCGGCGCTGACGCGCGAGAAGATCGTGGCCGACCTGGCCCAGACCTTTGTCTGCATCGCCGACGAGAGCAAGCTGGTCGACGTGCTGGGCGCGTTTCCGCTGCCGGTCGAGGTGATCCCGATGGCCGCCGCGCAGATCGCGCGCCGCTTCCGCGCGATGGGCGCCGAGCCGGTGCTGCGCCAGGATTGCGTGACCGACAACAGCTGCCGCATCCTGGACGTCAAGGGCCTGCGGATCACCGATCCCGCCGCCTTCGAGGCCGAGGTCAGCCAATGGCCCGGCGTGGTCACCGTCGGCGTCTTCGCCCGCAACAAGGCGGGCGTGTGCCTGCTGGGCACGGCGCAGGGCGTGAAGACGATGACCTTCTGACCGGCGCCTGACCGCCCGCCTCACGGAGCGGAGGGCGGCGACGCTGTCGACCTCAGCGCAGGCGGAACACCGAGATCGCGCCGGCCAGCCGCTGCGACTGCTCCTTGAGGCTCTCGGCCGCGGCGGCCGACTCCTCCACCAGCGCCGCGTTCTGCTGCGTCATCTGGTCCAACTGGCCGATGGCCGCGTTGACCTGCTGGATGCCGTCGCTCTGCTCGCGCGAGGCGGCGCTGATCTCGCCGATGATGTCGGCCACGCGCTGCACGCTGGCGACGATCTCGGTCATCGCGCCGCCGGCGTCCTCGACCAGGCGCGAGCCCGATTCCACGCGCTCGACGCTGGCGCCGATCAGCGTCTTGATCTCCTTGGCGGCCTCGGCGCTGCGCTGCGCGAGCGAGCGCACCTCGCTGGCGACCACCGCGAAGCCGCGGCCCTGCTCACCGGCACGGGCGGCTTCCACGGCCGCGTTCAGGGCCAGGATGTTGGTCTGGAAGGCGATGCCGTCGATGGTGCCGATGATGTCGGCGATGCGGCGCGAGCTCTCGCTGATCTCGCCCATGGTCGCCACCACCTGGCCCATCACCGAGCCGCCGCGCTGCGCGGTCTCCGCGGCCGAGCTCGACAGCTGGTTGGCCGTCATCGCCGAATCCGCGGTCTGGCGCACGGTGCCCGTCAGCTGCGTCATCGAGGCCGCGACCTCCTGCAGGTTGGAGGCGGTCTGCTCGGTGCGCGCGCTCAGGTCGTGGTTGCCGGTGGCGATCTCGGCGCTGGCGGTGCCGATGCTCTCGGCGGAGCCGCGCACGTCGCCGATCAGCTTGAGCAGCTGCGCCTGCATGCCGCCCAGCGAGCCCAGCAGCTTGCCGGTCTCGTCACGGCCGCCGGCCGGCACCGGCCGGGTCAGGTTGAAGTGGGCGATGGCGTCGGCGACCTCGGCCGCGCCCTGCAGCGGGCGGGTGATGGAGCGCGTCAGCGCGACCGCGAACCAGGCGCCCAGGCCCAGCGCGACCAGCGAGAACACCAGCAGCGCCGTGCGCGCGCGGCGGTTGGTCGCGTCGAGCTGCAGGGCGGCCTCGTCCAGCAGGCTGCGCTTGTGCTGCACGATGGCCTGGATCGCTTCCTGGAACCGGCCCGCGGCGGGCTGGAAGTCGCGGTCGAAGATCTCGCGCGCCTTCTCGGCGTCTCCACTCTTCTTGCTGGCGGCCACCGCGTCGCGCGAACTCAGGTAGCCCTTGCGGGCCTCGCTGAGCGTGTCGAACATCCGGCGCTCGTCCGGCGTGACCATGTAGCCGTCGAGCCGCTTCTGCAGCTCGCCCGACTGCCGGGTCGACTCGGCCGAGGTCGCGGCGAAGAACTGGGCGAGGCTGGGGTCGGCGCTGACGGCGATCGCGCTGGTGCGGTTCACGCCGTTGGTGATGTTGCGGTACCAGTCGGAGGCGACGCGCTCGGCGGCCAGGTCCTGGTTGAGCATCACGTCGGTCTCGGCGGCCACGCGGCCCAGCGCCAGGTAGCTCAGGCCCGAGCCGACGAAGGCGATCAGCAGTACCAGGCCCAGCACCACGCCGAGCCGCTGGCCGATCGATCGGCCGGCGACGAGATGAATCATGGATGTCCCCCAAAGATGTCGATGTGCGTTGATGGACCCGCGCCCTGGCGGGCGCGGGACGCCCTTGACGGCGTTTCCGCTCCATATCGACGCCGGCGCCCGGAACTTGAATGACGGCGGGGACGCGGCCCGGCGAATGGGCCTGCGGTGCGTCATCCGTCACGCCCGGGCGGGGGCTGCCGCCCCGTCCGATCCGAGCCACCGCGCGGTCGTTCCCGCTTGATCCTCCGCAAGAGGGATCTCACTCCCCCGTCGGCTCCCCCAAGGTTGGCAAGTCGACGGCCGCGTCCGGTGGCAGAGTCGTCGCCTGGGACGAGCAGGACTCGTCATCGAAGCTGGAGAAGGCAATGCAAGGAATCGACAGTGGGCTGCGAGGCGATCGCAGCGGTGGCGGGACGGTGGAGCTGGCGATCCAGGTCCAGGCCTTGAAGACGCGGATGGACACGGTGCTGCCCACGCTGGCGACACGGGAACAACTGGCGCAGGAGGTCGGGGCGCTGCGCAGCGAGATGAAGCACGAGATCGGCGCCCTGCGCAGCGAGATGAAGCAGGAGATCGGTGACCTGCGCAGCGAGGTGAAGCAGGAGATCGGCGCGCTTCGCGGCGAGTTGAAGCACGAGGTGGGCGCGTTGCGCGCCGAGATCAAGGACTCGATCGGCGAACTGCGCGCGGAGATCGGTGGGCTGCGCGCGGAAATGCATCAGACGGTGGCGAGTGCCATCAAGTGGGGGTTGGGCATCGGGCTGAGCGCGATCACCGCGGCGGCGGCCTTCGTGACCGTCATGTCGCCGCACTTTTCGTCCTTCTCGCGGGGTCGCGAGGCCGTGGCCGCCGTGGCGGCGGAGCCGGCCGAGTTGCCGACCCGGCCGTGACGCCGTGACCCCGCGACCTGGCCGAGTTGCCGAGTTGCCGACGTGACCGTGGCCGAACACCAAGCCGGCCGTGACCCGCTTCAGCCGCTGTTTCAGCTGCTGTTTCAGCTGCTGCTTCTACGCTGCTTCGCGCCGAAGCGCGCGGGGTCGACGGCCTCGGCCAGACTGGCCTCCATCGGCCACGGCGCGCCGGTGAGCTGCGCGGCGATGAGCTCCGCGCACAGCGTCGCCGAGGTGATGCCGCGCGAGCCCAGCGCGCCCAGCATCATCAGCCCGCGATGCCGCGGCCAGAAGCGCACCTGCTCGGCGCGCTGCGCGGGCGCTTGCGCCGGCACGGCACCGACGATCGGCAGCCGGTCCGGCACGAGGCTGCGCCATCCCACGCGGCCCGCAAGGGGCGGCGGATCATCATCGCGCGTGTCGAGGGCGGGCGAGGGGCGTGTCGGCGCGGCGCGCAGGGCGCCGGGCAGCAGCTCGGCCAGGCGAGCCAGGTTCTGCGCCTGATCCGCGGCGCGAAGCTGGGGCTCGGGGTCGTTGGCATCGGCGCTGGCGCCGAAGCACATCGTGCCGTCGGGCAGGCTCAAGGCGTAACCGAGCCCAACCACCGGCAGGGCAAGCGCGCATGGCGAGCGATCCGCCGGCAGGGTGCTCAACTGCCCGCGCTGCGAGATCCACGGCCACGCCGGGCCGGCCGACCACTCCGCCATCAGCGCGGCATTGGCGGTGCCGCAGCAGAGCACGACCGCGTCGGCGGTCGCCAGCGTCGCCCCATCCGCTCCCAGCGCGATCCAGCGATCGCTGGCGTCGTCGCGCCGCAGGCCCGCCACGACAGCGTCCAGGCGCAGCGAGAAGCCGGGACGGCCCGCCGCCTCCGCGAGCCAGGCCGCCGCGAGCGCCGGCGGGGACACCGCGCCACCGCCCGGAAAGTGCCAGGCGGGCCGGCCCAGGGGAAGCTTGGCCAGAGCGGCGGCGGCGTCGGCGTCGAGCGCCTGGATGTATGCCTCCGGCAGGCCGCTGCGCACGAGCAGCTCGCGCATCTCGTCGAGCGCCTGCGGCGCGCGCTCGACCCGCAGCAGTCCCCATTGCAGCCAGGGCAGGGCAGGGGTGATCCGGCGCAGTTCGCGCTCGGTGGCCAGGGCCGCGGCCCGGTTGAAGCGCGCGTGTACCCCATCGTCGGCGTGGATCGTCCCGTGGAAGAGCCCGCCCGGATTGCCGGAGGCCTGGCCGGCCGGCGTGGGACCGGCCTCGAGCACCGTCACCCGCAGGCCCTCCCGCGTCAGCACCCGGGCGCAGGCCGCGCCCGCCAGGCCGGCGCCGACGATCACCACGTCGCGCGGCGCAGGATGCGGCGCGGCGCGGCCGGGTGGCGCCGGCGCGCGGTGGCGCGGCGCGAAGCTCGCGACGGTCGTCGCCCATTTGCCGCCGGTGCCGGGCCGCTTCTCGACCTGGAAACCCGCGGCCGTGAGTCCGTCGCGCACCGGCCGCGCCACGCTCCAGGTCGCGGCCGTGGCGTCGGGCGCGGCCAGCCGGCCGGTCTGGCGCAGCACGGCGTCGTCCCACAACTCGGGGTTCTTCGCCGGCGCGAAGCCGTCCAGGAAGAACGCGTCGACCGACGCCACCAGCTCCGGCATCCATTCGCGCGCGTCGCCCAGCGCCAGCATCAGCCGCACCCGGCCGTCCTCGAAATCGAGCACGTGCAGGTTGGGCGTGAGCGGCGGCCAGGCCTCGATCAGCTGCGCGGCCAGCTCGGGCGCCGGCGAAGCGGCATGGGCGCGCGCCAGGTCCTCGCGGGTCAGCGGGTGCTTCTCGAGGCTGAGGAAGACCAGGCGCTCGCAGCGCGAGGGATCGTCACGCCACGCGGCCCAGGTCGCCAGGAAGTTGTTGCCCAGGCCGAAGCCGGTCTCCAGCACGACGAAGCGCGCGCGGCCGGCCCAGCGACCGGGCAGGCCGTTGCCGGCCAGGAAGACCTGCCGCGCCTGCTCGAAGGCGCCGAAGGGGGCGTGGTAGAGGTCGCCGAACTCCGGCGCATGGGGCACGGCGCCGGAGAAGTCGACGCGGGCGGGGACGATGGGCGCGGTCTTCATGGGGAGTGGCCGCGAGTATGCCCAAGCCGGGCGAGGCGCAGCCGCCGGTGACGGCGGAAAGGAAAACGGCGCCGATGACGGCGCCGTGGTCTGCCGGCTGAAGGCCGATCAGGAGGTCGACTTCGGGCGCGTCAGCGCCGCGCCGGCCGGGCGGTTGCCCTGGCTGCCATGACGGCTGCCCTGGCCCTGGCCTTGACCGTGGCGCTGGCCGCCGGCGTTCTGGCCCGACGAGGCGCGCTGGCCTTGTCCCTGGCCACCCTGGCCGCCTTGGCCGTGAGCATGGCGCTGCTGGCCCTGGCCGCTGCCCGAGCCACCGCTGCGCTGGCCGCCTTGCGCGCCCTGCGCCGGACGTCCGCCCTGGCCCCCGCCCTGCGGACGACCCTGGCCTTGCGGGCGACCGCCATTGCCACCGCCGCCACGACGGCCACCGCCGCCGCCGGCCGGACGCGGCGACCCCGAGGACTTGCCCACGCCGCCGTTGAGGACCATGCGGCCCATCACGATCGGTTCGGCCTTGGCGTTCGGGTCCGGCTCGAAGCCGGGCACCACCTCACGCGGGATCTCGCGCTTGATCAGCTTCTGGATGTCGCGCAGGAAACCTTCCTCGTCGACGCACACCAGTGACAGCGCCTCGCCCTGCGCACCCGCGCGGCCGGTGCGGCCGATGCGGTGCACGTAGTCCTCGGCGACGTTGGGCAGCTCGTAGTTGATGACGTGGGGCAACTGGTCGATGTCGATGCCGCGCGCGGCGATGTCGGTCGCCACCAGCACCTTCAGGTCGCCGCTCTTGAACTCCGACAGCGCCTTGGTGCGGGCGCCCTGGCTCTTGTTGCCGTGGATGGCCATCGCGGTGATGCCCTGCTTGTCCAGGAACTCGGCCAGGCGGTTGGCGCCATGCTTCATCCGCGTGAACACCAGCACCTGATGCCAGTCGTGCTTGGTGATCAGGTGGGCCAGCAGTTCCTTCTTCTTGTCGCGGTCGACCGGATGGATGCGCTGGGCGATCGTGTCGGCCGTCGCGTTGCGGCGCGCGACTTCGATCAGGCCCGGGTTGTCCAGCAGGCGGTCGGCCAGCGCCTTGATCTCGTCGCTGAAGGTCGCCGAGAACAGCAGGCTCTGCTTCTTGGCCGGCAGCAGCGCCAGCACCTTCTTGATGTCGTGGATGAAGCCCATGTCCAGCATGCGGTCGGCTTCGTCCAGGACCAGGATCTCGACCTTGGACAGGTCCAGCGTGCCTTGCTGCGCGTGGTCCAGCAGGCGGCCCGGCGTCGCCACCAGGATGTCCACGCCCTTGCGCAGCTTGTCGATCTGCGGCTGCATGCCGACGCCGCCGAACATCACCATGCTGGTCAGCGGCAGGTACTTGCCGTAGGTGCGCACGCTTTCCTCGACCTGCGCGGCCAGTTCGCGCGTCGGCGTCAGCACCAGGGCGCGGATGGCGATGCGGCCCTTGGCGTCGCGCACCGGCTTGCCGGCGGACAGGCGCTCGAGCACGGGGAGGGTGAAGCCGGCGGTCTTGCCGGTGCCGGTCTGGGCGCCGGCCATCAGGTCGCCGCCGGTCAGGACGGCGGGAATCGCCTGGGATTGGATGGGAGTGGGGGTCGAGTAGCCGGCATCGGCGATCGCGCGGAGCAGGGGCTGGGAGAGCCCCAGTGCGTCAAAACTCATAAGCTGCTTTGTTCGTGCCCGGACGGGCTTTGTGTGCAGCACGCCGGCCGGTGAGGCCTGGCGCCAGTCTTCGGCTGCCGTGGGAGAGCGTGAGCTCAGAAATGAAAACCGCGGCAAGACTGAGCCGCGGTGATGGGCCGGATTGTAGCCGAGGGGTGTCCCTCCACCGGGGGAAGGGTCCCGCCCGAAGTGGGAAGGATGCAAGTTCCGCACGGGTTGCTCACGGGATCGACACGGGCCGCGGACAGCTTCGCGCAAGCTCGGTGACAGCCGTCGCTCAGCCGCGCGTGTCGGCGCCCGCAGTCGTGTTTCGGCGCGGTAAACCGCGGGTAAAAAGGGCTGCGAGGCCCGTGCTGATCGGCCTTCGGACGGGGTTGCGGCGGCATAGTCTTGCGCCAGTGTTTCCACTTGTCCCCTTGTCCATGAGCGCCTTGTTTCCCGATCCTGCCGCCGGCACCCATTTGCTGCTGCTGGACCCCGACCCGCATGCGCGCCTGCGATTCGCCGGCCTGATGCGGGCGTGGGGCTTTCGCGTCACCGACAGCAGCGAGCCGGCCCTGCTGGACCGCGTGCCGCTGCTGCCGGTGGACCTGGCCCTGATCGATCCGAGCGACGCGCGGGAGGCCGGCTGGGGCGCGCTGACGCGCTTGAGGCAGCGCTCGCGGCTGCCGGTGATCGTGCTGCTGCAGCAGGACAGCACGCTGGAGCGGGTGCTGGCGCTGGAGCGCGGCGCGGATGCGGTGCTGGCCAAGGACGGCGAACCGCGCGAGTTGCAGGCGCGCATCAAGGCCTTGCTGCGGCCGCGTGAAGGGGACGCGGCGGAGGTGCTGATGTTCGGGCGATTCAGGCTCGAGCCGATGACCCGCCGGCTGACCGGGCCGGGGGGCTTCTGCGTGGTGCTGTCGCAGAGCGAATACAAGCTGCTGCGCGCGTTCCTGGAGCGACCGCACAGCGTGCTGCAGCGGCAGGAACTGCTGCATCTGGCGCGCGGCGACGGCGTCACCGCGCTGGAGCGCAGCGTGGACCTGATGGTCTCGCGGCTGCGGCAGAAGCTGCATGACGACCCCAGTTCGCCGTTGATCCGCACCGTGCGGGGGATCGGGTATCTGTTTGATCCGCCGTTGAGGTGAAGGAAGAGGCGGGCGGACTGCCATCGCCGCTGGCCCTCACCCCTCCCTCTCCCGCAAGCGGGCGAGGGTGTTCGACCGAGCGGCTGAAGACGGCAGTGGGCTGCGGCGGGGGACGGGAAAGACCGGCGCTTACTTCGCGGCGACCGACGCCCAGCGCAGCTCGAACCAGTTGTCCGGGCGATGGACCACCGTCACGTTGGCGCGCGTCGCCCACGGGATCATCTGGCGGTGCAGCGGGATCAGGTGCACCTGCGACCGGAACTCCCGCAGCGCGGCCTTGATCAGCTCCTCGCGCTTCTTCGGATCGGCTTCCTCGCTGGACTGCGCGGCCAACTGGTCGAACTTGTCGTCCGTCCAGTTGCCGAAGTTGTACTGCCCCACCGACTTCTCGCCGCGGTTGCGCATCAGCGGCGTCATCGCGACTTCGGCATCGGTGATGCTGCCGCCCCAGCCATACATGTAGAGGCTGGTGTCCAGCTTCTCCAGCTTGGGGAACATCAGCACGCGCGGCTGCGCATTGACCTTGACCTTCACCTTGAGCTGCGACCACATCGAGGCCAGCGCCAGGCAGATGCGCTCGTCGTTGATGTAGCGGTTGTTGGTGCAGTCGAGCGTGACCTCGAAGCCGTTGGCATAGCCGGCGTCGGCCATCAGCTTGCGCGCCGCCGTCAGGTCGTAGGGCAGCCGGGTCTCGAGCTGCGGGTCGTTGAACGCGCCCAGCGGCGAGGGCGTCAGCCCGCCGGTGGGCAGGCTCAGGCCGTTCATCAGCTTGGCGCGCAGCGTCTGGATGTCCACCGCCTGGTAGAGCGCCTGGCGCACCCGCAGGTCCTTGAACGGGTTCTTGTCGCCCGGCACCTTCCCGTACAGCAGCTTGTCGCGCGCCTGATCCATGCCGATGAAGACGATGCGGTTCTCCGGGCCTTCCTGGACCTTCACCTGCGGCGTCTGCTTGAGCTTGGGGATGTCGCGCGGCGAGGGATCCAGCACGAAGTCGATCTCGCCCGAGACCAGCGCCGCCAGCCGCGTCGCGTCGTTGGCGATCGGCGTGTAGACGGCCTCCTGCACGTTGCCGTCGAACTGGCCCCACCAGGCCGGATTGCGCTTGAAGGCGGTGCGGATGCCGGGCTCGCGCGCCGTCATCTGGTAGGGGCCGGTGCCGTTCGCATGCGTCGCGGCGTAGGTCTCCTGCTTGTCCTTGAAGTTCTGCGGCTTGACGACGTTGTGCTGCTCGCACCAGCGCTTGCTCATGATGAACAGCGTGTCCAGGTGCTGCAGGAAGATGGGGTTGACTTTGTCGAGCTGGAATTCGACGGTGAAGTCGTCGATCTTGCGCGGCGTGCCCACCGCCTGCGCGTAGACGCTGATCTGCGAGTACGGGTCCTTCGCCCGGTTGATCGAGAACACGACGTCGTCGGCGGTGAACGGCGAGCCGTCGTGGAACTTCACGCCCTGGCGCAGCTTGAGCCGCCACAGCGTCGGCTTGAGCTGGGTCCACTCGGTGGCAAGACCCGGCACCAGGTTGAGCTGGCGGTCGCGCGAGACCAGCCGCTCGTAGACCTGGCCGTTCATCGCGTTGGTGACGATCTCGTTCTGCGAATGCGGATCGGCCGTCTGCATGTCGCCCTGGCTGGCCCAGCGCAGCGTCTGGGCCTGCGCGCCGCCGGCGATCAGGGCCAGCGCCAGCGGCAGCGCGCCCAGCGCGGCGCGGGCGGCCCGGACGGTGACGGCGCGCGGCGCGCGCGGACGGACGGAGATGGAACGGAACGGCATGGTGGTCATCTCGGTGTGAACGGGAGGGCGGGGGAGGGGCGGGGAAGGGCGGTCGAGTTTAGGGGCATGGGCGGAAGCTGCGACAATGCCGGCCTATTGCCCGGGCGAGCCACCACCGCCCATGCACGCCCCGGCCCCTGGATCGCCCCGCGATCCCCGGCGCCCGAGGGGCCCCAGGTCAACCCACGAAACGCTGAACAACCATCGCCATGGCTCAATACGTCTTTTCGATGAACCGCGTCAACAAGACGGTTCCCCCGAAACGCCACATCCTCAAGGACATCTCGCTGTCCTTCTTCCCCGGCGCCAAGATCGGCGTGCTGGGCCTGAACGGCTCGGGCAAGTCCACGCTGCTGAAGATCATGGCTGGCGTCGACAAGGAGATCGAGGGCGAGGCGATCCCGATGCCCGGCATCAAGATCGGCTACCTGGAGCAGGAGCCCAAGCTCAACCCCGACCAGACCGTGCGTGAAGCGGTCGAGGAAGGCATCGGCGGCGTGCTGGCCGCCAAGAAGCGCCTGGATGAGGTCTACGCCGCCTATGCCGAGCCGGACGCCGACTTCGACGCACTGGCGGCCGAGCAGGGCGAGCTGGAGGCCATCATCGCCGCCGCCGGTTCCGAGAACACCGACCTGCAGCTGGAGCTGGCCGCCGACGCGCTGAACCTCCCGCCCTGGGACGCCAACATCGGCGTGCTGTCCGGCGGCGAGAAGCGCCGCGTCGCGCTGTGCCGCCTGCTGCTGTCCAAGCCCGACATGCTGCTGCTGGACGAACCGACCAACCACCTGGACGCCGAATCGGTCGAGTGGCTGGAGCAGTTCCTGCAGCGCTTCCCCGGCACCGTGGTGGCCATCACCCACGATCGCTACTTCCTGGACAACGCCGCCGAGTGGATCCTGGAACTGGACCGCGGCCACGGCATCCCCTGGAAGGGCAACTACTCCGACTGGCTGGATCAGAAGGAACGCCGCCTGGAGCAGGAGCAGAAGTCCGAGGACGCCCGCGCCAAGGCGATGAAGGAAGAACTGAAGTGGGTGCGCTCGAACGCCAAGGGCCGCCAGGCCAAGAGCAAGGCGCGCCTGGCCCGCTTCGAGGAACTGAGCGACGTCGAATACCAGAAGCGCAACGAGACCAACGAAATCTTCATCCCGGTCGCCGAGCGCCTGGGCAATGAAGTGATCGAGTTCGAAGGCGTGACCAAGTCCTTCGGCGACCGCGTGCTGATCGACAACCTGTCGTTCAAGGTCCCGCCGGGCGCGATCGTCGGCATCATCGGTCCCAACGGCGCCGGCAAGTCGACGCTGTTCCGCATGATCCAGGGCGTCGAGCAGCCGGATTCGGGCACGGTGAAGATCGGCAAGACGGCCAAGCTGGCCTTCGTCGACCAGAGCCGCCAGAGCCTGGACGCCAACAAGACGGTGTGGGAAGACGTCTCGGGCGGCCTGGACAACATCGTCGTGGGCAAGTTCGTGATGCCATCGCGCGCCTACATCGGCCGCTTCAACTTCAAGGGCAACGACCAGCAGAAGATGGTCGGCCAGCTCTCCGGCGGTGAGCGAGGCCGCCTGCACCTGGCCAAGACCCTGGCCCAGGGCGGCAACGTGCTGATGCTGGACGAACCGTCCAACGACCTGGACGTCGAAACCCTGCGCGCGCTGGAAGAGGCGCTGCTGGAGTTCGGCGGCTCGGCGATGGTGATCTCGCATGATCGCTGGTTCCTGGACCGCATCTGCACCCACATCCTGGCCTGCGAGGGCGACTCGCAGTGGTTCTTCTTCGACGGCAACTTCCACGAGTACGAAGCCGACAAGAAGAAGCGTCTGGGCGAGGAAGGCGCGCGTCCCAAGCGCGTGCGTTTCAAGCCGATCACCTGATCGACCCGGCATCCTCACCCCCGATCCGCGCCCTCTGGCGCGGATCGCGCCAGGCGCCCGCGAGGCCTCGATTTCAAGAGGCGTCGCGGGCGTTTTTCATTGGGGGCGATTCATTTCACGAATCTTTACGGCGCACCCATGGGCGATTGACGCGCGCCGCCGACCATCTCCTCACCCCCAAACGAATTGGAGATTCCGAGATGGTCAAACGCATTACCCGACCCCTCACGATGCTGGCGCTGGCCGCGAGCCTGGGCCTGGGCGCGCTGGCGGCGCAGGCCCAACCCGCCCCGGGCGACACGCCGCCTCCGCCGCATGCGATGCATCGCGGCCACGACTTCGGTGGCTTCGCGATGCAGGGGCGCCTGCTGAAGGAAGCCGGGGTCACCGACGCCCAGCGCGCCCAGCTCAAGCAGATCTTCGAAGCCGCCCACAACGACCTGAAGGGCCAGCGCGAGACCGGCCGGCAACTGCACGAGCGCATGGAAGCGCTGTTCACCGCGCCGACCGTCGACGCCAACGCGGTCGAGCAACTGCGCCAGCAGATCGCCGCGCAGCACGAGGTCGCCTCCAAGCGCCTCACGCTGGCGATGATCGACGCGTCGCGGGTGCTCACGCCTGAGCAGCGCGCCAAGATCGCCGAGCTCAAGAAGCAGCAGCGCGAGAAGATGAAGCAGCGCATGAAGGATCGCGGCCAGCATCGCAAGGACCGCCAGGGTGCGAATCCGGACAACCCGGTGCCGCAGCCTTTCACCGAACGCTGAACGCGAGAGGCCGGCTATGCTTCAGTCTTTCGATGAGTCCGCGGCGCGCGGCCTGGCCGATCCGGCCCGGTCGGTGGCCGCCTCGCAACGCCCGATGAATCCACGACTGCTCCTGATCGACGACGACGCCCGGCTCACCGCGATGCTGGGCGACTACCTCAGCAGCGCCGGCTTCGACGTGAGCTTCGCCGGCTCGCTGGCGCAAGGGCGCTCGGAGCTGGAGGCCGGCCAGTTCGAGCTGCTGGTGCTGGACCTGATGCTGCCCGACGGCGATGGCCTCGAGTTCTGCCGCCAACTGCGCGGTGACAAGCGCTGGCGCCGCCTGCCGGTGCTGATGCTGTCGGCCCGCGGCGAGCCGATGGACCGCATCCTGGGGCTGGAGCTCGGTGCCGACGACTACCTGCCCAAGCCTTTCGAGCCCCGCGAGCTGCAGGCCCGGGTGAAGGCGCTGCTGCGCCGCACCGAGCCGCAGGCGATGGGGGACGAGGTGCTGCGCTTCGGGCGACTGGAGATCGACCTCGCGGCGCGCCAGGTGCGCCTGGACGGCAACGCCTGCGACCTGACCAGCCACCAGTTCGACCTGCTGGTCGTGCTGGCGCAGAGCCCGGGTCGCGTGCTGTCGCGCGACCAGATCATGGACGCGCTCAAGGGCCATCCGCTGGAAGCCTTCGACCGCTCGATCGACGTGCACATCTCCCGCATCCGCTCGGTGATCGAGGACGACCCCAAGAACCCGAGACGGGTGCTGACGGTGCGCGGCGCCGGCTACGTGTTCGCACGCAAGCAGGACGCCGAAGGCCTCGAGTAAGTGAAGGCGCTGTACCTCCGCATCTACGTCACCGTCGTGGTGGTGTTGCTGGCCTTCGCGCTGGGCTCGGCCTGGCTGTTCCAGGGCCGCATCGAGCAGGAGCGCGGCACCTTCGAGCAGGCGGCCTCGGAGCGGCTGGTGGCGCTCGCGGTGCTGGTGCAGCGCGCCTTGCCGCCGTCGACCGCCTCCGTCGACGAACAGGCCGATGCCGTCGAGGACTGGGGCCAGCGCCTGCGCATGGCCCTGGCGCTGGAGGATGCGCGCGGGCGCCGCATCGGCGCCTCGCCGCTGTTCGAGCGCCGCGAGGACCTGCCCGGCTCGCGGGTGCAGCGTGTGCCGCTGGATGACGGCCGTCACCTGCTGTTCCTGCGCCTGGCGCGTCCGCCCGGCGCGTCCGGCCCGATGGGGCAGGACAAGCTCGAGGCCGAGGCGCGCGCCGCGAGCGGACCTCGCCGCGTCTTCCGCGAGCGTCGCGATCCCTTCGTCGACGGTCCGCCGCCCGAGCCGCGTGATCCCGGGCGCCGGGAAGGCCGGACCGAGATGGACCAGATGCGCCAGCGCATGCTGGACCGGCTCGAGCAGCAGCGCCGCGAGGAAAGCGCGGCCTCCTGGGTGCCGGGCTGGGTGCCGCGCCCGAGCGGCGAGGCGCTGGCGGTGTTGCTCGCGGTGCTGTTCCTGGCGGTGGCCGGCGGCGCGTATCCGGTCGTGCGCCGGCTCACGCGGCGGCTCGAATCGCTGAAGTCGGGCGTCGAGCAGTTCGGCTCCGGGGACCTGAGCTTCCGCGTGCAGGACAACGGCAAGGACGAGGTCGCGGCGCTGGCCACCAGCTTCAACCGGGCGGCCGAGCAGATCGAGACGCTGCTGCGGTCCCACAAGAGCCTGCTGGCCAACGCCAGCCACGAGCTGCGCTCGCCGCTGGCGCGGCTGAAGATGGCGTTCTCGATGCTGGACGACGCCTCGCCGGCGCAGCGGGCGCGGCTCGGCCACGAGATCAACACCAACATCGCCGAACTGGATGCGCTGGTCGAGGAAGTGCTGCTCGCCAGCCGCCTGGAGGGCGGCGCGCAGTCGCTGCGGCTCGAGCCGGTGGACCTGCTCGCGATCGCCGCCGAATCGGCCGCGCAGGGCGGCGCCGAGCTGGAGGTCGAGGAGGGCCTGGGCCAGTTGACGCTCCGCGGTGACGATCGCCTGTTGCGTCGCGCGCTGCGCAACCTGCTGGAGAACGCGCGTCGCTATGGCGGCCCGGTGGTCGAGCTGAAGGTGCGTCGCGCCGGCCAGGACCGCATCGAGCTGCAGGTCTGCGACCGCGGCCCGGGTGTGCCCGAGCCGATGCGCGAGCGGATCTTCGAGGCCTTCTTCCGCCTGCCTGGCCATGCCGAGGTGTCCGGCGGCGTGGGCCTGGGGCTGAACCTCGTCAAGCAGATCGCCACCGCCCACCAGGGCACGGTGCGCTGCGACGCCCGGGAGGGCGGCGGCAGCTGCTTCGTGATCACGCTGCCGCTGAACTGAGCGCTCGTGGGGAGCGAAGACCCCTCACCCCAGCCCTCTCCCCGCAAGCGGGGAGAGGGAGTTCCATTGGGTGCGTGGGCTCCTTCTCCCTCTGCGCCCAACGCCACTGCTCACTCGCTCGCCCCCAGAGGGGGAGCGGGGAGAGGGAGTTTCATTGGGGCTCACTCCCTCGCCCCCGAAAGGGGGAGAGGGCGGGGGTGAGGGGGCTCGTCGCAGGATCTCAGTCGATCCACGCAGCCCGCTCCGGGAAGTTCAAGCCTCTCTGACTTCCCGCCGATGCACGAGTGCCAGCAGCACGCTCAATCCCAGCGCGGCCGCCGCCAACCCGACCGACGCCGCGCTCCAGAACCCACGCGCGCCCTGCATGACGGCCGGCAACTCGACCTCATGCTCCCCGAAGGCGAGCCAGTAGCCCCCGCCCAGTCCGAGCCCCCAGATCGCGAACGCATAGATCAGCATCGGCGCGGTCGCGATGTGATGCGCGCGCAGCACGAAGGCCGCGACCGTCTGTCCGGCGTCCGACACGTGGAATAGCCACAACCAGCCCAGCAGCGGCAGTGCCGCGGCGACGATGGCCGCGTCGCTGGTGTAGAGCCCCAGCACCTGCTCCCGCAGCGCGAAGATGACCCCGCCCAGCACGAAGGCGATGGCCAGAGCGATCTCCAACCCATGCCAGCCGAGCCGCCGCGCCGCCGCGTAGTCGCGGGCCCCCAGCGCCTGGGCCACCAGCGTGCTGCAGGCGTTGGCCTGCGCCAGTGGCAGCATGAACATCATCGCCACCAGGTTCGCGCAGAGCTGATGGCCGGCCACCGGCGTCGTGCCCAACCGCGCGATGAAGATCGCCATGAAGGTGAAGCCGGTGACCTCGATCAGCACCGAGGCGCCCATCGGCACACCGAGCTTGACCAGGCGGACCAGCGTCGCCCAGCGCGGCCGGTGCAGCCCCGTCCCGGCGAACCCGAACGGCGCATAGAACGGGTCGCGCTTGAGCACGACGAGCGCGATCAGCAGCTGGCTCCACATCACGATCGCCGTCGCGATCGCGCAGCCCACCGCCCCCAGCGGCGGCACCTGCAGCGGTCCGACCGAGAAGCCAGCGATCAGCAGCGCGCTGGCCGGGAATTTCAGCAGCAGCCCGCCGATCTGCAGCGCCATCACCGCCTTGGGCCGCGACACCGCCGTGTTGAAGCCGCGATACGCCGTGAACAGCAGCGCGGCCGGCAGCGCGATGCCCAGCATGCGCAGGTAGTCCCGCACCTTGACGGCGATCTCCGGGCTCACCTGCGAGATCGCCAGGAAGGGCTGCGGGAACCAGAGGATCAACTCGCCCACGACCGTCAGCGCGAGCGCCAGCCAGGCGGCCTGATGCAGGCTGTCGCCGGCCTCGGTCATGCGCCTGGCGCCGAACAGCTGCCCCGCCACCGGCGAGATCGCCAGCACCACGCCCATCAGCCCGACAAACACCGAGGTGTAGACCGCCGAGCCCACCGCCAGCGCCGCCAGGTCAACCGCCGAATGCCGCGCCACCAGCAGCGTGTCGATCGTGGAGTAGGCGAGCACCGCCAGTTGGCCGATGAACACGGGCCAGGCCAGCGGCAGGATCTGGCGCAGGCTCTGCAGCCGTCCGCCGAGGGCTGCCCGTGCGCCGGCGTTCGCGGCGTGGTCGGCGTCCGCGGTGTCGGTCAAACGGACTCCCCGCCGGCCGCGTCCTGCTCCGTCGCACCCGGATCCGGCGGCGTCGCGTCGCCGCGCCGCTCGATGGCCCGCTCCGCATAGCGGTTGAAGCGCCAGGCCGTGCCCTCGAGCGTGATCCGCCGCCAGGTCGCGCGCTTCTCGCCCGGCGTGAACACCGGCCAGTTCTGCACCTCGTCGAAGCTGCGGCCGCAGCCCTTGCAGAGTTCGTCGCCCTGGCTGGTCGAGCAGATCGCGATGCAGGGTGCGTCCGGCGTCGTGTCGTACCAGCGCATCCAGGCGCCGAGCGCCGGGGCGGGCATCGAGTCCTCGTCGCACTCGGTTTCGTGGTGGAAGACCATCAGCGCGTAGACCTCGGCCAGGGCGCGCAGCTCGGGGCCCAGCGACACGCCGTCGCCCGGCGCGCGCTGGCGCCACCAGTTGATGGCGGATTCGATGTCGGTGATGTGGATGCCAGCCATCTCAGCCATCTCAATAGTCGATGCCCATCGCGCCGCGCACCTCGCGCAGCGTCTTGCGCGCCACTGCACGGGCACGTTCCGTGCCGACCTCGACGATCCAGTGCACCTTCTTCGGGTCGGCCAGCAGCTCGTCGGCGCGCTCGCGCCACGGGGCCTGCTCGTCGTGGATCGCCTCGATCAGCGGCTGCTTGCAGTCCAGGCAGCCGATGCCCGCGCTGCGGCAGCCGGATTCCACCCAGGCGCGGGTGTCGCTGTCGGCATAGACCTTGTGCAAGGCCCAGACCGGGCAGCGCTCGGGCTCGCCCGGATCGCCGCGGCGCACCCGCTGCGGGTCGGTCTGCATCGTGCGCACCTTCTCCGCGACGACCTCCGGTGCATCGCGCATCGCGATCGCGTTGCCGTGGGTCTTGCTCATCTTGCGGCCGTCCAGGCCGGGCAGGCGCGAGGTCTCGGTCAGCAGCGCCTGGGGCTCGGGGAACAGCGGCGCCGCCTGCTGGCGATAGAGATGGTTGAAGCGCCGCGCGACCTCGCGCGTCACCTCGACGTGCGGCGCCTGGTCCTCGCCGACCGGCACGAAGGCCGCCTTGTAGATCAGGATGTCCGCCGCCTGCAGCAGCGGATAACCGAGGAAGCCATAGGTGGCCAGCTCGCGGTTCTCCGCCACCAGGTCCTTGTAGCTGGGCATGCGCTCGAGCCAGCTCGACGGCGTGCTCATCGCCAGCAGCGTGAACAGCTCGGCGTGCTCGGGCATGCGGCTCTGGATGAACAGCGTCGCCTGGGCCGGGTCGATGCCGGCGGCCAGCCAGTCCACGACCATGTCGTAGACGCTCTGCTCCAGGCCTTCCCGGTGCTGGTAATGGGTGGTCAGCGCATGCCAGTCGGCGACGAAGAAGAAGCAGTCGTAGGCCGCCTGCAGCCGCACCCAGTTCTTCAGGGCACCGTGGTAATGGCCGAGGTGCAGCGCGCCGGTCGGGCGCATGCCGGAGAGCACACGCTGGCGCGGGAGGGGAGGCGGATGGTCGGTCATGGCGGCGGGCTGGGCGGTGGCCGCGCCGCGAGACGGTCGCACCGCGAGGCGGGGCGGGCGGCCGTCCGGGCGAGCGGCGGGAGGGCGATTGTAGGGAGGCACGGCCCGCGCGACGGCCGGTCATGCCCATGCCCTTGGCTACACTGCCGGCCCATGAAGCACATCGTGATCCTGATCTCCGGCCGCGGCTCCAACATGGAGGCCATCGTGCAGGCCTGCGCCGCCGGCGGATGGCCGGCGCGCATCGCCGCGGTGATCAGCAACCGGCCGGACGCCGCCGGGCTGGCGTTCGCGCAGGCGCACGGCGTGCCCACCGCGGTCGTCGACCACAAGGCCTTCGGCAAGGGCGACGCCGCGCGCGTCGCGTTCGACGCCGAGCTGCAGCGCGTCATCGACGGCTTCAGCCCCGACCTGGTCGTGCTGGCCGGCTTCATGCGCATCCTGACGCCGGGCTTCACCGCCCACTACGCGGGGCGCATGCTCAACATCCACCCCTCGCTGCTGCCGGCCTTCCCCGGCCTGCACACGCACCAGCGCGCCATCGAGGCCGGCTGCCGCGTGGCCGGCGCGACGGTCCACTTCGTGACCGCGGAGCTGGACCACGGGCCGATCGTCGCGCAGGCGGTGGTGCCGGTGCTGGACGGTGACGACGAGGCGGCGCTGGCGGCCCGGGTGCTGCGGCTCGAGCACCGCATGTATCCGAGCGCGGTGCGCTGGTTCGTCGAGGGTCAGTTGGCCGTCGAGGGCGCCCGCGTACGCCACGCCGCCGGCGAGCCGCAGATGTTCAGCTGAGGCCGGGCCGGCCGGGCGCTCAGCCCAGCATGCCGGCCAGGAAGTTGATCGTCAGCGCCAGCACGACGGTGTTGAACACGAAGGCCTGCACCGCCTGCACCAGCACGAGCCGCCGGATCGGCCGTGAACTCACGACGACGTCCGAGGTCTGCGAGGTCGCCGCCACCGTCGCGGCGAAGTAGAGGAAGTCGATGTAGTCGGGCGCCTCTTCGTCGCCGGGGAACTCCAGCCCGTGCGGCGCCTTGGGCCCGCAATGGAACAGCGAAGCGTAGGCCAGCCCGAACTCGACCGGCAGCAGCAGCCAGGAGCCGGTCAGCGTCGCCGACGCCACCAGCAGGTGCGGCCAGGCGTTCAGCAGGCCCGCTTCCTTGACCTGGGCGAGCTCCAGCGCGATCGCCGCCATGCTCGCGGCGCCGCCGAGGATGGCCAGCGCCAGCACCGTCGGCACGCTGTCGGCGACGGCGCGGGCCTGCTCCTCGACGTCTTCGGCGTCGGTGTGGAACATCCGCCAGCCGATCAGCAGCAGGTAGGTCCAGACGCCGGCGCTCCAGCCCAGCAGCAGGCGGGTGTGCCAGGCCAGTTCCATCGGCCAGGAGGCCGCCAGCAACGCACCCGTCGCCGCGCCGATCAGCAGGCGCGGTCGGCGCTGGATCTGGTGCAGTAGCGGCATGGCGGGCGAGGGCCTCAGTCGCCGATCCGGGCGAAGCGGGGCACGGCGCGGCCGTCCACCTCGACGCTGCCGAAGAACATCGCGTGGGGCCGGACCCACAGGCCCGAGTCGCCGTATAGCGGGCGGTAGAGCACCAGCGGTTCCAGCGTCTCGCTGTGGCGCACGACGCCGCGGACTTCGTACTCGCCGCCCTTGTAATGGCGGTAGCGCCCGGGCGGCGCCTCGGGCAGCGGGGCGAGCGGATCGCCGGCGCCGTGGCTGGAGGGAAGCGCGGTGGGCGCGGCGCTGGGGTGGGGGGAGGGCGGGGCGTCGCTCATGCGGGAAGGCTCGGGGATAATCCGGCGATGCATCCTAATGCCCTTCTTGAACTCTGCGCCGAACTGGTGGACAGCCTGCTGCTGTTCGACAAGCCGGCCGACGCTCTGGTCTCCGACTTCTTCCGCGCCAACAAGGCCCTCGGCCAGCGCGAGCGCCACACCATCGCCGAAACCGCCTACGCCGTGCTGCGCCAGCGCCCGCTGCTGCAGCACCTGGCCCAGTCCGGCCGCGGTCCGATGGCGCGGCGCCTGGCGATCCTCGCCTGGGCCGGCAACGAAGCGTTCCTGCGCGGCGCGCTCAAGGACGAGGAGCAGCAGTGGCTCAAGCAGGTGGGGTCCATCGACCGCGCCAAGCTGCCCGAGAAGCTGCGTCACAACCTGCCCGACTGGCTGGTCGAGCCGCTGAAGGCGCGCCTGGGCGACGAGCAGTTCTGGCAGCTGGCCGACGCCGTCAACACCGCCGCGCCGCTGGACCTGCGCGTGAACCTGCTCAAGGCCAAGCGCGAGGAGGTGCAGGCGGCGCTGAAGGAGAAGGGCTTCAATTCGACGCCGACGCCGTATTCGCCCTGGGGCCTGCGCCTGGACGGCAAGCCCGCGCTGCAGAAGCTGGACGTCTTCACCAGCGGCCAGGTCGAGGTCCAGGACGAGGGCAGCCAGTTGCTGTCGCTGCTGACCGAGGCCAAGCGGGGCGAGATGGTGGTCGACTTCTGCGCCGGCGCCGGCGGCAAGACACTCGCGCTGGGCGCCGCGATGCGCAACACCGGCCGGCTGTATGCGTTCGACGTGTCCGGGCACCGGCTGGACAAGCTCAAGCCGCGGCTGGCGCGCAGCGGGCTGTCCAACGTCTATCCAGTCCAGATCAGCAATGAGCGCGACGACCGGATCAAGCGCCTGGCCGGCAAGATCGACCGGGTGCTGGTCGACGCGCCGTGTTCGGGCCTGGGGACCTTGCGCCGCAATCCCGACCTGAAGTGGCGCCAGTCGCCCGACAGCGTCAAGGAACTGCATGACAAGCAGGTGGCGATCCTGAACAGCGCCGCCCGCCTGCTGAAGCCGGGCGGCCGACTGGTCTATGCGACCTGTTCGCTGCTGGATGCCGAGAACGAGGCGGTCGCCCGGGTCTTCTCCGAAGCCCATCCCGATTTCACGCTGCAGCCGGCCCAGGAGGTTCTGGCCCATGCGCAGGTCAACGCCGAGCAGGCCATGGCGCTGTCCGACAACGGCTACCTGCGCCTGTGGCCTCACCGCCATCACAGCGACGGTTTCTTCGCGGCCGTCTGGGAACGCAAGAAGTAAGGCGGACAGGTCCGGCTGGTGCCGTGTAATTCTTATAACGAACTGATCACCTCGCGGGCCACGCTGCGAACCGGATCGCCGGCGTTCGAGGGCCTGCGGGGTTCGTTCGATGGATCACGATGTCAGGCCATTCCAACCCTGGTGCGTCAAAAGCAGGCGGGAAAGCCGGTCTGATTTGGGCGATTTCTAGAGGGCCTCGCCTACAATCGTGGCTTCCTGTGGACAACTGGCTCCTCGCGAGCAGGGTTAGGACCGAATGAACGTATTGATGTCTGTGCACGATGCCGTCCTCAACTGGATGATCGACGGCTTCACCGGCGCCAGCTGGTGGCAGATCGTGGTCTTCACGCTGGTGGTGACGCACATCACCATCGCCGGGGTGACGATCTTCCTGCACCGCGCCCAGGCGCACCGCGCGCTCGACCTGGGGCCGATCCCCTCCCACTTCTTCCGCTTCTGGCTGTGGCTGACCACAGGCATGGTCACCCGCGAGTGGGTGGCGATCCACCGCAAGCACCACGCCAAGTGCGAGACCGAGGAAGACCCCCACAGCCCGGTCACCCGTGGCATCAAGACCGTGATGACCCGAGGCGCCGAGCTGTACCGCACCGAGGCCAAGAACGAAGAAACCATCAAGAAGTTCAGCCATGGTGTGCCGGACGACTGGATGGAGCGCCATGTCTACAGCGGGCGCTCGGTCTGGGGCGTGTCCCTGATGATGATCATCGACTTGGCGCTGTTCGGTGTGGCCGGTCTGGCGGTCTGGGCCGTCCAGATGGTCTGGATCCCGTTCTGGGCCGCCGGCGTGATCAACGGCGCCGGCCACTACTGGGGTTACCGCAATTTCGAGGCGACCGACGCGTCGACCAATGTCTCCCCGTGGGGCCTGATCATTGGTGGCGAGGAGTTGCACAACAACCACCACACCTATCCGACGTCGGCCAAGTTCTCGGTCAAGCCGTTCGAATTCGACATCGGCTGGGGCTACATCCGCGCGATGGAGATGATCGGTTGGGCGAAGGTCCGCAAGACCGCGCCGCAGATGAAGACGGGCGAGATCAAGGCCGTCGCGGACAAGGACACGCTGGAAGCCATCATCGCCAATCGCTACGAGGTGATGGCGCGTTATGCCCGCGGCCTGCGCGGCGCCTGCAAGGACGAGCTGGCCAAGCTCAAGGCAGCGGGCGAGCAGCACAGTGTCAAGTTCCACCAGTTCAAGCTGGCCAAGCGCTGGCTGCATCGTGACGCCGAGAAGATCCCGGCGGTCTTCCAGGCGCAGTTGGATGGGGCTCGCGCCGCCAGCCCGGTGCTGGACAAGCTGGTGACCATGCGCGAGGAACTGCGTCAGCTGTGGACTCGCACGAACGTGTCGGCCGAGCAGCTGGTGCATGACCTCCAGGCGTGGTGCCGCAAGGCCGAGGAAAGCGGTATCGCGGAACTCAAGGCCTTCGCGATGGGGCTGCGCGCAGTGCGCGCCTGATCGACTGGCACGCGTGTCGCCCGCGGTGAGGCCGTCTTGGTGATGGCTGTCGACGGATGAAGGAATGCAAAGGGCGCCCTTACCGGGCGCCTTTTTTCATTGGGGCGCCCATAATTTGTTGGGACCCTCACACAAGGAGACTGACATGATTGCCGCAATCCCGTTCAAGCGCATCGCGCTGGTCAGCCTGATGACCCTGAGTTTTGGGGCGATGGCGTCGGTGGCCCAGGCGCAGGCGGAGGTGAGCTTCATCAAGCCGGAGAATTTTTCGGACATCGGCTTCAACTACGTGGATCGCACCACGGCAATGAAGCAACTGGAGGATCACTTCAAGGCGCTGGCCGCCCGCGAATTGCCGGGCAAGCAACTGAAGATTGAAGTGACCGACATCGACCTAGCCGGGGAATTGGAGCCGGCGGCCCGCGTCGACCGCCTGCGGGTGCTGCGCACTGTCACCATTCCCCGGATGAGCTTCACCTACACGCTCAGCGAGAACGGCAAGGTCCTGAAGTCCGGCAAGGCGGACATCAAGGACATGGACTACCAGAACGCAAGCAACCGCTACTTCGACTCCGAGCCGCTGCGCTATGAGAAGAAGATGATCGACGACTGGATGGCCAAGGATCTGCTGGGCAAGGACCGCTTGGCGCGCGTGACGCCCTGAGCGGCGCGGGACGGCTCAGTTGGGCGGCGCGTCGCCCGCGCTCCAGAATGAAAAAACCCGCCGATTGGCGGGTTTTCTTCAAGGTGAGGGCGGTGCTGTCGCAGCCCTCGCGAGCTGAATCACTTCAGCTTGGTTTCCTTGTACAGCACGTGCTTGCGCGCTTTGGGGTCGAACTTCATGAATTCCAGCTTTTCGGGCGTGGTCTTCTTGTTCTTGTTCGTGGTGTAGAAATGACCGGTGCCGGCAGTGGATTCCAGCTTGATCTTTTCGCGTCCGCCTTTGGATGCCATGGTGTCGCTCCTGGTTCAGTGATTAGGCTTGACCGCGGGCACGCAGGTCGGCCAGCACGGCGTCGATGCCCTTCTTGTCGATCAGACGCAGCGCGGCGTTGCTGATGCGCAGACGGACCCAGCGGTTTTCGCTTTCGACCCAGAAACGGCGGTATTGCAGGTTCGGCAGGAACCGGCGCTTGGTTTTGTTGTTGGCGTGGGAAACGTTGTTCCCGACCATGGGCTTCTTGCCCGTGACTTCGCAGACGCGTGCCATGAGGACACTCCGATACTTGTCATCCGGCGACCGTCCCAATCGTCCCGACCTTGCTGTCGGATCGCGGGCGGCGGCCTCACCTCGCCATAGGGTGGCGGTTTCCCATCTTCCCCGCGTCGAGATCCTTCACAGGTTGTCGGCGCAGGAAAACGGCGAGTGTAGCAGAAACAGACCGGCCCGCGAAAGAGCGGGCCGGCTGGAATGCGGGTGTCGCCTGAATGGCGCGCGGACTCGCGGTGCTCAGCGGGCTTCCTGCTCCAGGAAGCGCTGGGCGTCGAGTGCGGCCATGCAGCCGGTGCCGGCGCTGGTGATGGCCTGGCGGTAGACGTGATCCTGCACGTCGCCAGCGGCGAAGACGCCAGGCACACTGGTCATCGTGGCGAAGCCCTCCAGGCCGCTCTTCGTGCGGATGTAGCCATCCTTCATCTCGATCTGGCCGGCGAAGATGTCGGTGTTGGGCTTGTGGCCGATGGCGATGAAGCAGCCCTGCAGCTTGACGTCGGTGGTCGCGCCGTCCTGCGTGCTCTTGATGCGCACGCCGGTGACGCCGCTGGCGTCGCCCAGCACCTCGTCCAGCGTGTGGAACAGGTGCAGCTCGATCTTGCCGGCCTGGACCTTGTCCATCAGCTTGTCGACCAGGATGGGCTCGGCGCGGAACTTGTCGCGGCGGTGGATCAGGTGGACCTTGCTGGCGATGTTGGACAGGTACAGCGCTTCCTCGACCGCGGTGTTGCCGCCGCCGACCACGCAGACCTCCTGCTCGCGATAGAAGAAGCCGTCGCAGGTCGCGCAGGCGCTGACGCCGCGGCCCATGAAGGACTCCTCGGACGGCAGGCCCAGGTACTGCGCCGAGGCGCCAGTAGCCAGGATCACCGTGTCGGCGGTGTAGACGGCGCTGTCGCCGGTCAGCGTGAAGGGGCGCTTGGAGAAGTCGACGCTGTTGATGTGGTCGAAGACGATCTCGGTCTGGAAGCGCTCGGCATGCTGCTGGAAGCGCTGCATCAGCTCGGGACCTTGCACGCCCATCACGTCGGCGGGCCAGTTGTCGACCTCGGTGGTGGTCATCAACTGACCCCCTTGCGCCATGCCGGTGACCAGCAGCGGCTTGAGGTTGGCGCGGGCCGCATACAGGGCGGCGGTGTAGCCGGCGGGGCCGGAGCCGAGGATCAGCAGTTGGGCGTGTCGGGTGTTTTGGCTCATGACAGGCAATTGGGGATGCGCACAGCGGACGCAAGGGTCAATAGCCTACGGCCGTTACAGCGTTGACCCTATGAACAGCCGTGAACAAATTGGCACAATGCATCCATTCTAGGTGGCGGGTCCCTCTGCCATCCTGACAACCACGATTGACCCTAACCCCCGACAGGAGGCATCCCTTCATGGCCATGTTGTCCAACTTGGATCTGATCCGCAGGGTTCCCTTGTTCTCCCTGCTGACCGCCGACCAGGCCCAGTCCATCGCGGACAGCGTCGTCAAGCGGCGCTTCAAACGCGGCGAGTTGATCGTCGAGCAGGGCACCAAATCCAACGCGCTCTTCATCCTGCTGAACGGTCGGGCCCGCGTCCTGACCGCCGACAGCAGAGGCCGCGAGGTGATCCTCGCGGTGCTTCAGCCCGGCGACTATGTCGGCGAGATGAGCCTCATCGACAACGAGCCGCACTCGGCCACCGTCAGAGCCGAAGTGCAGACCGACATGCTGGTGCTGGGCCGCGCCGATTTCGCGCGTGGCCTGCCCGAGCCGTCGAGCCTGGCCTACGGCATCCTGCGCGGCCTGGTCGCGCGCCTGCGCAACGCGGACCGGCAGATCGAGTCGCTCGCGCTGCTCGACGTCTACGGCCGCGTCGCCCGCACGCTGCTGGACATGGCGGAGGAAGAGAAGGGCGTGAAGATCATCCGCGGCAAGGTGTCGCGCCAGGACATGGCCAAGGTCGTCGGCGCGTCGCGCGAGATGGTCAGCCGCGTCATGAAGGACCTCGAGGACAAGGGCGTGATCGAGACGCTCGAGAACGGCTCGGTGGTCATCAAGGAACGCCTGCAGCACGATTGAGGCGTCAACGTTTCTTCACCATGGCATGTGACCCCGCGTCCGGGATGCGGGGCGCTTGCGTCACAATCGCGGGATGAGTTTTCCTGGTTCCCTGCTGGGCGGTGGTGACGACGCCGCCACGTCGCCCGAGCGCCCCGCGCCGGCGCGCAAGTCCAAGAAGGCCGCCGCCGCTGCCGCGGTGGCGCCCACGCCGCCCAGCCCGCTGCGCACGCCGCTGTGGCTGCTGGTCGGCGCGCTGGTCTGGTGCCTGGTCTTGCTCGCGATGGTCAGCCATGACCGCGCCGACGCCGCCTTCAGCACCGCCGGCACCGCCGGGCCGACGCACAACCGCGTCGGATCGCTGGGCGCCTGGATCTCCGACCTGATGCTCTTCGGCTTCGGCTACTCCTGCTGGTGGCTGATGCTGGTGTCGCTGCGCGCCTGGCTGAGCGGCCTGGCCCGCCTGCTGCGCGCCGACGGCAGCCCGCTCCCCACGCTGAAGGAACGCCTGCCGGCGATCGGCGGCCTGGCGCTGCTGCTGGCGGCGAGTTGCGCGCTCGAGTGGACGCGCCTGTACGGCTGGGAGTCGCACCTGCCGGGCCATGCCGGCGGCGTCCTGGGTTACCTGCTGGGGCCGGCCAGCATGAAGCTGCTGGGCTTCGCCGGTTCGGGCGTCGTGTGGATCGCCGCGCTGGTGGCCGGCGTGTCGCTGGCGCTGAAATTCTCCTGGCTCAAGCTGTCCGAGCAGATCGGCGCCTCGATCGAACGCCTGATCGAGAAGCGCGAGGTCCGCCGCGAGATCGCCGAGGACAAGCGCGTCGGCAAGGAAGCCAAGCGCGAGCGCGAGGCCATCGTCGAGGTCGAGCGGCTGGTCGAGGAGGAGCACCACATCCCGATCGTCATCGAGCCGCCGGTGGTCGAGGTGCCCAAGTCCACGCGCGTGATCAAGGAGCGTCAGCAGACGCTGTTCACCGATCCGGCCGACGCCAAGCTGCCGCAGGTCGACCTGCTGGATGCGCCGCCGCCGCGCATCGAGACCGTCACGCCCGAGTCGCTGGAGATGACCAGCCGCATGATCGAGAAGAAGTTGAAGGACTTCGGCGTCGAGGTGCGGGTGGTGGCCGCCTCGCCCGGGCCGGTGATCACGCGCTACGAGATCGAGCCGGCCACTGGCGTGAAGGGCGCGCAGATCCTGGGCCTGGCCAAGGACCTGGCGCGCTCACTGAGCCTGGTGTCGATCCGCGTGGTCGAGACCATCCCCGGCAAGAACTACATGGCGCTGGAGCTGCCCAACGCGCGGCGCCAGACGATCCGGCTGTCGGAGATCCTCGGCTCGCAGGTCTATGCCGACGCAGCGTCGCCGCTGACGATGGGCCTGGGCAAGGACATCGTCGGCATGCCGGTCGTGGCCGACCTGGCGAAGATGCCGCACTGCCTGGTCGCGGGCACGACCGGTTCGGGCAAGTCGGTGGGCATCAACGCGATGATCCTGTCGCTGCTCTACAAGGCCGAGGCGCGCGACGTCCGCCTGATCCTGATCGACCCCAAGATGCTGGAAATGAGCGTCTACGAGGGCATCCCCCACCTGCTGGCGCCGGTCGTGACCGACATGAAGCAGGCCGGCAACGCGCTGAACTGGTGCGTCAACGAGATGGAGCGGCGCTACAAGCTCATGTCCAAGATGGGCGTGCGCAACCTGGCCGGCTACAACAAGAAGATCGCCGACGCGGCCGAGCGCGAGGAGAAGATCCCCAACCCGTTCAGCCTGACGCCCGAAGAGCCGGAACCGCTGGACCGGTTGCCGCACATCGTCGTCGTGATCGACGAACTGGCCGACCTCATGATGGTGGTCGGCAAGAAGATCGAGGAACTGATCGCGCGCCTGGCCCAGAAGGCCCGTGCGGCCGGCATCCACCTGATCCTGGCGACGCAGCGCCCGTCGGTGGACGTGATCACCGGCCTGATCAAGGCCAACATCCCGACCCGCCTGTCCTTCCAGGTCTCGAGCAAGATCGACTCGCGCACCATCCTCGACCAGATGGGCGCCGAAGCGCTGCTGGGCATGGGCGACATGCTCTACATGGCGTCGGGCACCGGGCTGCCGGTGCGGGTGCACGGCGCGTTCGTCAGCGATGACGAGGTGCATCGCGTCGTCGACTACCTGAAGGAGCAGGGCGGCGAGCCGAACTACATCGAGGGCATCCTCGAAGGCGGCGTGCTCGACGGGGACGGCGGTGGCGATGGCCTGCCCGGCCTGGCCGCCGGTGGCGACGGCGAATCCGATCCGATGTACGACCAGGCGGTGGCCGTGGTGCTGCAGCACAAGCGGGCCTCGATCTCGCTGGTGCAACGCCACCTGCGCATCGGCTACAACCGGGCCGCCCGCTTGCTGGAGCAGATGGAGAAATCGGGCCTGGTGTCGTCGATGGCCACCAACGGCAACCGCGACATCGTCGTGCCCAAGCGGGACGAATGAACGGCGCCGGCCGCCGCGTTCCTCGCCTCCAGCACCTCCCGCACCTCCCGCTCCGTTCAAGCATCCACGCCATCGTCGACGAGCCTCCCATGGTCCATCCGCTCCACCCGCTTCAATCGCTCCGTACCCTGTCCCTCCGCGGCCTTCGCGCGACCCGCGCGGTCGCGGGCGCGGCGCTGCTGGGGGCCGCCGCGCTGGCTCATGCCGACGGCGTGAGCGCGCTGCAGCAGTTCGTGACCGAGGTGAAGAGTGGCCGCGCCAGCTTCACGCAGACGGTCACCGCGCCGGATGGCAAGCGCAAGAAGACCACCACCGGCACCTTCGAGTTCCAGCGGCCGAACCAGTTCCGCTTCGCCTATGCGAAGCCGGCCGAGCAGCTGATCGTGGCCGACGGCAAGGAGGTCTGGATCTACGACCCGGACCTGCAGCAGGCCACGGTGCGGCAGATGGACCAGGCGCTGGGCGCGACGCCGGTGGCGCTGCTCGCCGGGGGCGACCTGTCGCGGGACTTCACGCTGAAGGCGCTGCCGGCGGCCAACGGGCTGGACTGGGTGCAGGCGACGCCGCGGCGCAACGACAGCGGCTTGCAGAGCCTGAAGCTGGGCTTCAAGGGACGCGAGCTGTCGGCGCTGGAGATCGTCGACGGCTTCGGCCAGCAATCGGTGATGCAGTTCAGCGCGGTGGAGCCCAATGCCAAGGTGTCGGCCGAGCGCTTCCGCTTCACCCCGCCGCCGGGTACGGACATCGCGCGCCAACCCTGACCGAGCTTCGAGCCTGCACCGATGAGCAACGCGTCGCTCTTCCCGGACGAGTTCGATCCCGTTCCCAGCGGGCCGCCGGCCATGGCGACGCCGGGCAAGCACGCGCCGCTGCCGGAGCGGCTGCGGCCGCGCCAGCTCGACGAGGTGGTCGGCCAACGCCACCTGCTCGGGCCCGGCATGCCGCTGCGCGTCGCGCTGGAGAGCGGCCGGCCGCATTCGATGATCCTGTGGGGCCCGCCGGGCGTCGGCAAGACGACGCTGGCGCGGCTGATGGCGCAGTTCTTCGACGCGCAGTTCATCGCGATCTCGGCGGTGCTGGGCGGCGTCAAGGACATCCGCGAGGCGGTCGAGCGCGCCTTGGCCGCGGCCGGGCAGGGGCGGCGCACGATCGTGTTCGTTGACGAGGTCCACCGCTTCAACAAGGCGCAGCAGGATGCCTTCCTGCCGCATGTCGAGTCCGGCCTGTTCAGCTTCATCGGCGCGACGACGGAGAACCCGTCCTTCGAGGTCAATTCGGCGCTGCTCTCGCGCGCGACGGTGCATGTGCTGAAGTCGCTCGACGAGCAGGACATGCGCGAGCTGCTGGCGCGCGGGCGCGAGGCCCTGGGCGCGCCGCCGGTCAGCGAGGCCGCCACCCAGCGCCTGATCGGTTATGCCGACGGCGACGCGCGGCGGCTGCTCAACACGCTGGAGACGGTCGCGCAGCTGACACCGGCGGACACGGCGGAGATCGACGAGGCGCTGCTGGAGCGCACCCTGGGCGAGCAGCTTCGGCGCTACGACAAGGGCGGCGACCAGTTCTACGACGTGATCTCCGCGCTGCACAAGTCGGTGCGCGGCTCCAACCCCGACGCGGCGCTGTACTGGCTGGTGCGCATGCTCGATGGCGGCGTCGACGCGCGCTACATCACGCGCCGCCTGATCCGCATGGCCAGCGAGGACATCGGCAACGCCGACCCGCGCGCGCTGCGGATCTGCCTGGATGCGGCCGAGACCTACGAGCGCCTGGGTTCGCCCGAAGGCGAGCTGACGCTGGCGCAGGCGGTCGTGTACCTGGCGATCGCACCCAAGTCCAACGCCGTCTACAACGCCTACAACCAGGTGCGCGCACTGATCAAGCAGGACAGTTCGCGGCCGGTGCCGGTGCATCTGCGCAATGCGCCGACGCGGCTCATGAAGGAACTGGGCTACGGCAAGGCCTATCGCTACGCGCATGACTTCCCCGGCGCCTATGTCGCCGGCGAGCAGTACCTGCCGGACGGCCTCGAGGACCAGCGCTTCTACGAGCCGGTGCCGCGTGGCCTGGAGATCAAGATCGGCGCCCGGATGGACGAGCTGCGACGGCTGGACGCGGAGGCGCTCGGTCAGGAGGGCGAGGCCTCGTCCCGCCGCGGCGAGGACCGCGAGGACTGAGCATGGGCGCGGCGTGGCGAGCCTCTTTCACGACGCGCCTGGTGCGCGCTGGGCAGGCTGTCGCGCGGATGCGCGGGCGGTGTTTCGGCGCGGTCCTGGGTTTGACCTTGAGCCTTGGCCTGGGCGGGGCCGCGCCGTTCGCGCAGGCGGCGGCCGCCAAGCCGGCGCCGGTGGTGCGTCCGGCGCAGCCGCCCGAGGGGCCGACGCTGGCCCGCATCCGCGAGACCGGCGTCATCGTCCTGGGCTACCGGCCGGCATCGGCGCCGTTCTCCTACCTCGACGCGCAGCTGCGTCCCACCGGCTATTCCGTCGAACTGTGCGAGCGCGTGATCGCCTCGCTGCGCACGCGGCTGAAGCTGCCTGACCTGGAGGTGCGGCGCGTGGCGGTGGGCTCGGCGACGCGCATGCCGATGGTCAGCAACGGCACGCTGGACATGGAGTGCGGCATCACCACCAACACCGCGGAGCGGGCGCGCAGCCAAGCCTTCTCGGTGACGATCTTCGTGGCCGAGACCAAGCTGATGACGCGCCATGGCGAGAAGGTGCAGAGCCTGTCCGACCTGCGCGGCCGGCCGGTGGTGAGCACCATCGGCACGACCAGCATCCAGCACCTGGCCAAGGTCAACGAGCAACTGGGGCTGGGCATCCGCATCGTCGCGGGGCTGGACGATCCGGACGCCTTCCAGCTGCTGCGCAGTGGCCGCGCCGACGCCTTCATGATGGACGACGTCATCATCCGCAGCCTGCTGGCGCAGCAGGGGTCGGCGGTCTCGCCCGACGACTACGTGATCTCCGATCGGGCGCTCACGGTCGAGCCCTACGCGATCGGGCTGAACCGCGACGATCCGATGTTCAAGACCATGGTCGACGACGTGCTGGTCGGCCTGTACCGCAGCGGCGAGATCCACACGATCTACAGACGCTGGTTCGAGTCCCCGCTGCCGCCCTCCGGCATCAACCTGAAGCTGCCGATGAACGCCGCTTTCCGGCGCGTGGTGGCGCAGCCGACCGACTCGCCAGATCCGGAGCGTTATCGCTGAAGGCGCTGAAGGCCGCGGCAGATACTGCCGGCGCGGCGCGGTCGCTCGCGATCGCGCCCGAGCAGCCTGAGCGGCCGTTTAGCAACTCGACGAAGCGCCGCGCCGCCAAGCCCAGGGGCCGGGCCTGCGTCCACACCACGTCGACGTAAAGCTGCAGCGCGGTGGTGAAGTTGCCGGCGGGAATCTGGGCCAGCTCGCCCGAGGCCAGCGCCGCGCGCACGAAACCGGACGGCAACCAGGCCCAGCCCAGCCCGGCCGACACCATGCGCAGCGCCGCGACCGGGCTGTCGGTGCGCCACTGCACCCGCGAGACCGAGATCCGCTTGTCGACGTCGCAGGCATCGCGGCCAGCGACCAGGATCTGGCGCTCGGCGATCAGGTGCTCGTCGCGCAGCGCCGAGGGCTCGCGCGCGAGCATCGGATGCGAGGCGGCGACGACGGCGACCAGCGTCTCACGGGCCACTTCCTGGAACTGCTCGGACGGGTCCAGGCCCTGGCGCTCGAACACCAGCGCCAACTGGGCGCGCCCGGATTTCAGCATCGCCAGCGCATCCGCCTGCGGCGCGGTCAGCACCTCGATCTCCAGCAGCGGGAACTCGGTCGACAAGGTCGTCAGCGCGTCGCTCCACGGCGTCGCCGCGACCAGTTCAGGCGCGACCGCGATCACCAGCGACGGCTCCAGGCCTTGCGTCATGGACAGCGCGTGCCGGTTGAGCTGGCCGAACTGCTCGGCCAGCCGGCGCGCCTGCGGGACCAGCGCGAGCGCCTGAGGCGTGGGGACGGGTTCGCGGCCGGCGCGGTCGAAGAGCGGCAGGTCGAGTTCGGCCTCCAGGTGGGCGATCGTCATGCTCACCGCCGACGGCACCCGGCCCAGCGCACGGGCGGCGGCGGAGAACGAGCCGTGGTCGATCGCGGCGAGGAAGACGCGGAGATTGTCCAGGTCGAAGGCCATGGCGATCCTTGGGAGAGGTTGAGAGGTTGATCTGTCAGCCGGGCTGATGGATGCTGACTTCAACTATCAGGATGGCGAACATACAGTTCGTCCCATCGTGAATCAAGGCCTCGGCGCAGGGGCGGCCAAGCTCAACGCGCCGAGGCCCTCAACAAGGAGTTCGACATGGTGTGGGGTGTGCTGTTCCTGGCGGGGCTGTTCGAGATCGGATGGGCGGTCGGCCTGAAGTACACGGAGGGCTTCACCCGGCCGTGGCCGACGGTGGGCACCGTGCTGGCGATGGTGACCAGCGTGGTGCTGCTGGGTTGGGCGCTGAAGCACCTGCCGGTCGGTACGGCTTATGCGATCTGGACCGGCATCGGCGCGGTCGGCACCGCGATCGCGGGCATCGTGCTGCTGGGCGAATCCGCCTCGCCGGCCCGGCTGGCCTGCATCGGGCTGATTGCCGTGGGCATCGTCGGGCTCAAGATGGTCTCGTCGCAGTGAGGGCCGGGCCGGCGTCGGCGCCGGCCCGCCAGCGGGAAGCGGGCAGGGCATGGGACTTGCCGTCCACGGTCATCCAGACCGCAGGAGTTCCTCATGCCCGACTTCGACGAACGACGAGACCACGCCTACGACCGCGAGCAGGAGGCCGCCTACTGGCGCGACAACTACGCCAAGCGGCCGTACATCGAGCAAGGCGACACCCATGACGACTTCGGCCCGGCGTATGCCTACGGCGTCGATGCGTTCGCGCGTTATCCGGACCGTGACTTCGACGATTTCGAGGCCGAACTGCATCGCGACTGGGGCGAGCAGCGCAAGGGGTCGTCGCTCGACTGGGCGCGCGCCAAGCCCGCCGTGAAGGATGCGTGGCAGCGCATCAAGGAGGCCTCGAACATGCCGCCGTCCACGCGCTGAGGCTGGCGCCGCTATTTCTTCTCTTCCAGCGAGCGCCGCACGGCCTCCATCGGGTCCTCGGCTTCGGACGCCGGCGCCGAGGCCGGGTCGCCTGGCGCGGAGGCCGCCGACGCCGCTTCCGGCGGCAATCCGAACAGCGCATTCGTGTCCGCATTCGGATCGACGCGTTCCGCCTGCCCGGCATCGATGCCCTGCAGCATCTCGGTGGCCTTGTCCATGTCGACCGCCTCGGCCTTGTCCAGGAAGGCGGTCACCGTCACCGGGAAGAAGATGACGATCGCCACCAGGATCAACTGCATCACCACCCAGGGGATGGAGCCCAGGTAGATGTCGCTCGAGAGCACCCGCCGCGGCAGCGCGCCGGTCTTGAAAAGCGAATCCGAGATGCCCCGCAGGTAGAACAGCGCGAAGCCAAAGGGCGGATGCATGAAGCTGGTCTGCATGTTCACGCACAGCATCACGCCGAACCACACCAGGTCGATGCCCATCTTGTCGGCGACCGGACCCAGCAGCGGCAGGATGATGAAGGCGATCTCGAAGAAGTCCAGGAAGAACGCCAGGAAGAAGATGAACAGGTTCACCACGATCAGGAACCCGATCTGACCGCCTGGCAGGCTGGTCAGCATGTGCTCGATCCACTTGCCGCCTTCCACGCCCTGGAACACCAGCGAGAAGGTGCGCGAGCCGATCAGGATGAACACCACCATCGCGGTGATGCGCATCGTGCCGATCATGGCTTCGCGGACCACCGGCCAGTTCAGGCGCCGGTGCGACGCCGCCAGGATGAAGGCGCCCACCGCGCCCATCGCGCCGGCCTCGGTCGGCGTGCAGATCGCCGTGTTGATGCCGGGCAGGCCGCCCATCGAGCCCAGCACCGCGAAGATCAGCACCGCCGACGGGATGATGCCGCGCAGGCATTTCTTCCACAGCGCCCAGCCGTCCAGCGTGCGCGCTTCCTTGGGCACGCCGGGCACGTGCTCCGGCTTGAGCCGCGACAGCGCGAAGGTGTAGAGCGCGAAGATCAGCACCTGCAGGATCGACGGGCCCCAGGCGCCCTTGTACATGTCGCCCACCGGCTTGCCGAGCTGGTCCGCCAGCACCACCAGCACCAGCGAGGGCGGCACCAGCTGCGTGATCGTTCCCGACGCCGCCAGCACCCCGGTCGCGTAGCGCATGTTGTAGCCGTAGCGCATCATCACCGGCAGCGAGATCATCGCCATCGCGATCACCTGGCCGGCCACCGTGCCGGTGATCGCGCCCAGGATGAAGCCCACGATGATGACCGAGTAGCCCAGCCCGCCGCGCACCGGGCCGAAGAGCTGGCCCATCGAATCGAGCATGTCCTCGGCCAGGCCGCATTTCTCCAGCAGCGCACCCATCAGGGTGAAGAACGGGATCGCCAGCAGCAGGTCGTTGGACAGGATGCCGAAGACGTTCTGCGGCAGCGCCGTCATGAACTCCGGCGGGAACCAGCCCTGGCTCACCGCGAAGAACCCGCAGGCCAGGCCCAGGGCGGCCAGCGAGAAGGCCACGGGGAAGCCGATCAGCATGATGATGATCAGCCCCGCGAACATCAGCGGGGGGAACTGCTCCATCGTGATCATTGCAGCGGCCTCTCGTAGTGGGTGTCCATCTCGACGAGATGGGCCAGGTAACCCAGGCGCTTGATCACCTCCGAAAGTCCTTGCAGGAACACCAGCCCGAAGCCGACCGGCAAGGTCAGCGCGGCCGGCCAGCGGATCAGGCCGCCCGCGTTGCCCGACACCTCACCGCTGGTGAACAGCTTGTGCAGGTAGCCGCCCAGGCCGAGCGTCGCGATCGTGTCGTCCGGCCGCATGCCGGTCATGAGCTTGCCCAGGAAGAAGTCCCAGGACAGCCAGCCCGCGTAGGCCATCACCGGGATCAGGAAGACGATCAGGCCGAACAGGTCGATGTAGACCTTGCCGTGGCCGCGCCAGCGCGCGTAGAGGATGTCGACCCGCACATGCTCGTTCAGGCGCAGCACCTGCGCCGCGCCGCCCATCACGCAGACGGCGAACAGGTACCACTGGATCTCGAGGAAGGCGTTGGAGCTGATGTCCAGGCCGTAGCGAATCACCGCATTGGCGGCGCTGATCAAGCACGACAGCAGGACGGCCCAGGCGGCAAGCGTGCCGAACCGGTCCGTCAGCCAGTCGATGCCCTTGGCGAAAGCAAGCAGGGCGTTCATCGAGGAATCCAGGTCTCCATGTGAGCCCGCGACGGGGGAGGGCTCGCTTCTTGTCGTAGACGCGGACTGTAGCCAGCGAGCGCTGACGGCGACCTGATTTCGTACGCTGTTCCGGGAAAGCCCTGAGGAAAGCGGAAGGCAGAAAAAAGAAGGCCCCGGTCGGGGACCAGGGCCTGCTGCGCCCTTGGGGGCGCGGTGGTCGGGACGCGTCAGGCGTCGAGCTGCATCGCGGAGGCGAAGAGCCGGGTCGAGCGCGCGCCGGAGCGGCAGAACGCCAGCACCGGCTTGGGCGCCTCGTCGAGCAGCGCGCGCATCGCGGCGATCTCCTCCGGCGACTGGTAGCCCCCCTGCACCGGCAGGTGGTGATAGACCAGGCCCGCCGCCTCGGCCGCGACGCGGACCTGCTCGCTGGTGGGCTGGTCCGGGCCGCCTTCGAAATCCGGGCGGTTGTTGATCACCGACTTGAAGCCGGCCGCGGCCAGCGCGGCCATCGTGTCCGGCGTCAGCTGCGGCGCGACGCAGAAATCGGGCGTCAGTTGTTGGACGGTCAGTTCCATGGAGGCTCCTGTCGTTGAATCGGAAGCGGGCCGGGGAGGGAGGGGCTCAGCCCGCCAGTGCGGCCTTCACCGCGGCCGAGACCAGGCCCATGTCGGCCTTGCCCGCGAGCTTGCCCTTCACGGCGCCCATCACCTTGCCCATGTCGGCCGGGCCCTTGGCGCCCAGTTCGGCCACGATCGCGGCGACCTCGGCCTTGATCTCGGCCTCGCTCAGGCGCTGCGGCAGGTAGACCTCCAGCACCTTCAGCTCGGCGGTTTCCTTGTCGGCCAGGTCCTGCCGGCCGGCGGCGGTGAACTGGCTGATCGAGTCCTTGCGCTGCTTGATCAGCTTGTCGACGATGCCCACCAGCATCACGTCGTCCACCGTCACGCGCTCGTCCACTTCCTTCTGCTTCACGGCGGCCAGCAGCAGGCGGATCGTGCCCAGGCGCTCGCTGTCCTTGGCGCGCATCGCCGTCTTCATGTCTTCGGTGATCTGTTCCTTCAGGCTCATGAGGGCTCCTTGCTTCTCTCTCGAAATGCGTTTCTCGGTCTCGCGGAGATCATCGGCCGTCGCGGGCCGGTGCGGCGCGGAGACAAAAAAGCCCGCGGCAGCGTCCTGCGCGGGCTTTCTGTGCTGTTCGGGCAGTGGGGAGCGCTCAGCGAGGGTCCCCGGTGCCGAAGCGGTCCGATCCTTCGATCAGTACAGCTTCTTGGGCAGCTGCATGCTGCGCACGCGCTTGTAGTGGCGCTTCACGGCGGCAGCCTTCTTGCGCTTGCGCTCGGCGGTCGGCTTCTCGTAGAACTCGCGGGCGCGCAGCTCGGTGAGCAGGCCCAGCTTCTCGATGGTGCGCTTGAAGCGGCGCAGGGCCACGTCGAACGGCTCGTTTTCTTTGACGCGAATGGTGGTCATGAAATTCCTTCAAATAGCGCTCGGTGTTCGCGAGGAAGGGCTTGCCTTCGAAGCGGAGTATCCGGATTCCACTTCCGAATCGACGCGCAGGGTTTGCCAGCAAAACGCGGATTCTAGCCTCATTTTTGACGGTCCGCCAAATTGAAGCGGGTCGACGTGCCCGGACGCCCGCGAGCGCGATGCGGCGGGCCCCGCGCTCATCACGTCCCGCGCCGCTGGCTTCATCCCGGGCGTGACTTTTTCACGCGCTGCCGCCGCGCGCGCTTCGCGTCGGCGCGCTGGGGGAAGTGCATCGCCGTGGCCCTCTCTCGCGGCACGCTAGGATGCCTGACCCCAAGCTTAGGGGGAGAGAGCCCCCGCGATCGTGGTCGGCACTTGCCCGGGCGACCGGCACCCATCTACATTCGATCCACCACCATTCGACCGCCAGGGGAATCCCCGGCCCGGCCCGACCCATGGAATTAAACGCCGCCGCGACGCCCGCGCCCGCCAGCTTCGATGCCTGGCTGGCGTCGTCGGGAACGCCCCAGGCACATGTCGCGGCCGGCCTGCTCGGCCTGCTGGAACCGACCGGCGCCTGCCTGACCGTGAAGTCGATGGCCACCGGTCGCTACGTCTTCGCGAGCCCGGCCATGGGCGAACTGTTCGGCCGGATCGAGGCCGGCATCGTCGGCGCGACCGACGCCGACCTGATGCGCGGCGACGAAGTCCAGGCGATGCGCCGCTCCGAGCAGGCCACGCTGGCCCAGCGCGGCGTCGTGAGTTCCGAGCACCGCCTCGAGATCGGCGGCCGCCGCCGCGAGTTCATGGTCATGCGCTTCCCGCTGGGCCAGGAGCACGTGATGGCCTTGTGGAGCGACAAGACCGAGGAACGCCATCGCGAAACGCATCTGCAGCGCGCGCTGCAGCAGCTCGAGCAGCAGCAGAAGTCGCTCGAGCAGATGCGCCGCGAGCTGCAGCAGGGCAGCGGCCGCGACGAGGTGTCGGGGCTCTACATGCGCGCGCAGTTCGACGACCAGTTGCTGCGCGAGATCGATCTCTCGACGCGCGAGCACCGCGAATTCACGCTGGTGCTGATCGCGCTGGATCCGGTCACGGCCGAGGCCGGACTGGGCGAGGAGGCGCGCCAGCGCCTGCTCGAGGGCCTGGGGCGCATGCTGCGCGCCAACACCCGCGCGATGGACGCGGCCTGCCGCATCGGCGACGACCTGTTCGCGGTGCTGCTGTCGGGCGTGGGCCTGGCAACGGCGCATGCGCGCATGGAACAGCTGCGCCGCCAGTGCCATGCGCAGATCGTCGTGCTGCATGGGCAGGACATCGGACTGTCCCTGTCGATGGGCGTCGCGAGCTTCCCGCATACCGCGTCGCGCCAGGAGGAGCTGCTGGGCGCCGCCGAGATGGCGGTCAAGGAAGCCCAGCGCCGCGGCGGCAACCAGGTCGTGCTGGCGTCGATCCCGTTCGGCATGGGCTGAGGGCCCGCCGCGCCCGCCCCGTCGCCCGCCGCTCAGGCGAGCAGGGCCTGGAGGTGCCGCCACTCCGCCGCCGTGACCGGCGTGATCGACAAGCGGTTGCCCGGCTGCAGCGTGCGCATCTGCGACAACACCGGATCGCGCTTCATCTCCGCCAGGCTCAGCAGCCGCGTCTTGCGCACGAAGCGCACGTCCACATGCGACCAGCGGGGCGCTTCAGGCTTGGACTTCGGGTCGAAGTAGGGGCTGGCCGGATCGAATTGCGTGGCGTCCGGATAGGCGGTGCTGCTGACCTCGGCGAAGCCGGCGATGCCCGGCTCCGGACAGGACGAGTGATAGAACAGCACCCCGTCGCCGATGCGCATCTGATCGCGCATGAAGTTGCGCGCCTGGTAGTTGCGCACGCCGGTCCAGGGCAACTCGCCGGCGGCCTGCAGGTGATCGATCGAGGCCTCGTCCGGCTCGGACTTCATCAGCCAGTACTGCGGCGCGTCGCCGGTGGGCTGGGAGGGCTGGGCAGTGCTCAAGGTGAAACCCCGCGAGATCGGCGGCGCCGCGGCGCCGGCCGTCGACCATGAAAAAACCGCGCTCTGAGCGGTCAGGCGCGGTTTCGGGAAGAGGTGTCCACGGCGAGCCGTGAGCCGCATTCCTGAACCCTAGGGGTACAGGTGGGCGAGGTCAACATGGCTTCGGGTTCATCTGACGCGAGACGCTCACACCAGCCAGGTAATGTTCCAAGCCCTTGCTCGCGAGAGCATCGGTTCAAGGAAATATAAAACTCACGCGAACGCAGTGGACGGAGCGGATTCTACGCGGCGAGCCGCGGCGATCACAGCAGTTGCCCGTCTTGCACCAGGGCTTCATCGAGCCGCTTCATCAGCGTTTCAAGATCCGGTGCAGGCAGCTGTCCGGCACTCGTACCGCTGTCGCCAGCGCCTGCCTCGGCGGCATCGCCAGCCGCGGGCGAGGCGCCGACTTCGGTCAGCGAATAGGCCAGGTTCAGCGCCGCCAGCACCGCGATGCGCTCACGCGCCTTGATGCGGCCCGCATCGCGGATCGCGCACATTTCCTTGTCGACCCGGGCGACCGCCTTCTGCAGCGCGGCCTCGCCGCCTTCGGGGCAGCCGAGCAGGTAGCTCTGGCCCATGATCGTGACTTCCATTTGCTTCATGCGCCCGTCTTTCGAGAGTCGGTGGCCTCGGATCCGTCGCTGCCTTCGAGGAGATCGGCCGCCTCCACCGGCAGGCGGTCGAGCAGCGCGTCGATGCGCCCGCGCGCCGCGGCCAGGCGCGAACGCAGGCTGTCGCGCTCCAGCGTGAGCGCCTGCACCTGCTGCTCGAGCAGTGTGTTCGTGCGCTTCAATTCCTCGTGGCGCACCAGCAGGCGCTCCACGCGGTCGACGAGGTCGGTGATGCTGGACATGGCTTCCCTGACGGATGGACGCGCGGATTGTAGGGGGCCGGGTTCGCTCAACGCGCCGCAGCCATCGGCGCACTGTCACATTGCGCGACGACGGCGCAACGCTCGCACAGCGGCCGGCGCGCCTGGCACACGTAGCGCCCATGCAGGATCAGCCAGTGATGGGCATCGACGAGGAATTCCGGCGGCACGCGCGCCAGCAGCTGCTGCTCGACCTCCAGCACGTTCTTGCCGGGCGCGAGGCCGGTGCGGTTGCCGACACGGAAGATGTGCGTGTCCACCGCCATCGTCGCTTCGCCGAAGGCGACGTTCAGCACCACGTTGGCCGTCTTGCGGCCGACGCCGGGCAGCGACTCCAGCGCCTCGCGGCTCTGCGGCACCGCGCCGCCATACTGCTCGACCAGGATGCGGCAGGTGGCGTGCAGGTTCTTCGCCTTGGTCTTGTAGAGGCCGATCGTCTTGATGTATTCGGCGAGCCGCTCCTCGCCCAGTTCGAGGATCTTTTGCGGCGTGTTGGCCACGACGAACAACCGGCGCGTCGCCTTGTTGACGCCGACGTCGGTCGCCTGGGCCGAGAGCAGCACCGCGGCCAGCAGCTCGAAGACGCTGGCGTATTCGAGTTCGGTTTGCGGCGACGGGTTGGCGGTGCGGAGGATCTCGAAGAACTCGCGGATCTGGGTCTGGTTCATGGCGAGCGGCCGGTGCGGGCAGGGCGTGCGAGCGGACGGAGGACGGGGAAGGGCGATGCGGGGGGGCTCAGGCGCCGCGCTTGGCCCGGGCGCGCGCCAGCGCGGCTTCGATGACGGCCCGCTTGCGATCGATCTGGGCCGCGTCGGTGAGCCGGGTTTCCGACTCGAGATGATCCAGCTTGTGGCGCGCCTTGGCCTCGAGGCGGTCGTCGTGCTCGCGGCGTTCGCGCTCGACGCGGATCTCGTGCCAGCGGTAGCGCTCGCGGGCGCGCTCGGCCTGCGCCGGGCTCCAGGCGGACCAGCCGCTGCGCCCTGGCGTGACCTCGGCCAGTGAAATGCAATCCACCGGGCAGACCGGGATGCAGAGTTCGCAACCGGTGCAGTCCGCGTCGATGACGTGATGCATCAGCTTGTTGCTGCCGACGATCGCGTCGACCGGGCAGGCCTTGATGCAGAGCGTGCAGCCGATGCACCAGTCCTCGTCGATGACCGCGAGCCGGCGCGGACCCTCGAGTCCGTGCTCGGGGTTGAGCGGCAGCGCCTCGCGGGCGGTGAGGGCGGCCAGTCGCGCGATGCCCTCGGCGCCGCCGGGCGGGCACTGGTTGATGGCGGCCTCGCCGCGCGCGATCGCATGCGCGTAGGAATGGCAATCGGGATAGCCGCAGCGCGTGCACTGCGTCTGCGGCAAGGCCTGGTTCAGGCCTTCGACGAGCGCGTCGAAGGCGGCGTCCGCCACGCCGGCGGACGGGGTGGCGGACGGGTCAGCGGAGGCGGAGTCGGACGGGGCGGGGTTCACTCGGTCGGCTTGCGCGGACGGCGCGTCGCCGGTCGGGGCGCGCGCTTGGCCGCGGCGGGCTGGTGCAACGGGGCCGCATCGTACTTGGCAATGAAGTCGCGGATCACCGGGTAGACCTTCTCGCGCCAGCGACGGCCCGAGAAGATGCCGTAGTGACCGGCGCCGATCGCGTCGTAGTGGAACTGGTTCTTCGCGTCGATGCCGCTGCACAGCTCATGCGCCGCCTTGGTCTGGCCGGCGCCGGAGATGTCGTCCAGCTCGCCCTCCACGGTCAGCAGCGCGGTCTGGGTGATGTCCTGCGGACGCACCAGGTCGCCGCCGACATCCCAGGTGCCATTGACCAGCGCGAAGTCCTGGAACACCGTCTTGATCGTGTCCAGGTAATACTCGGCCGGCATGTCCAGCACGGCGTTGTATTCGTCGTAGAAGCGGCGATGGGACTCGGCGCTGTCGTCGTCGCCGCGCACCAGGTCGAGGAAATAGTCGTAGTGCGAGCTCAGGTGGCGGTCCGGATTCATCGCCACGAAGCCGGTGTGCTGCAGGAAGCCGGGGTAGACCTCGCGGCCGGCGCCCGGGAAGTTGGTCGGCACGCGGTAGATGACGTTGTTCTCGAACCAGCTGTAGCTCTTGTTCATCGCCAGGTTGTTGACCGCGGTCGGGCTGCGGCGGGCGTCGATCGGGCCGCCCATCATCGTCATCGAGCGCGGCGTGGTCTCGCCCTTGGAGGCCATCAGCGAGATCGCCGCCAGCACCGGCACCGTCGGCTGGCAGACCGAGATCACGTGGCAGTCCTCGCCGACGTGGCGGATGAAGTCCTGGACGTAGTAGATGTAGTCGTCGAGGTGGAAGGGACCGGCTTCGAGCGGCACCATGCGGGCGTCGGTCCAGTCGGTGATGTAGACCTTGTGGTCCTTGAGCAGCTGCTTGACCGTGTCGCGCAGCAGCGTGCTGTGGTGGCCGGACAGCGGCGCCACGACCAGCACCGTCGGCTGCGCCTTCATCTTGGCCAGCACGGCCGGGTCGTCGGTGTAGCGCTTGAAGCGCAGCAGGCGGCAGAAGGGCTTCTCCAGCGCCACCAGTTCCTGCACCGCGACGTCGATGCCGTCGACCTCGACGCTGGTGATCTCGAATTCCGGCTTCTCGTACTCCTTGGCCAGCCGGTGCATGAGATCCAGCCCGGCGGACATCCGGTGCGACAGCGGCGTGTGCGCGAACGGCGACAGCGGATGGCTGTAGAGCTTGGCGGTGGCGCTGGCGAACTCGGAGAACGGGCTCAGCAACGCGCGCTGGGTTTCATAAAGCTGGTAGAGCATCTGGCGGACCTCTCGAGGGGGAGTGAGGCGAAAGCTGGCACCCGTTGTGCAACGCAGCAATTCTAGGTCCCGGCCATCGGAAGTGTGTGTCGCCGGCGTGCCGTCGGGGGCCGCGGCAGGGACTTCGAACCGGCGGATTTCGCCATAAATGCGCAGGGCCGGCCCGCTTGCGGCGGTACCGGCCCTGGGTTCGAGCGCCGATCGTGCGATCAGCGCATCGAAGTGTGGCGGCGAGGAAGGGTCAGACCTTCTTGACCGCGGCGATCGCGGCGGCAACCGGCTTGAGGTTCTTGCTGTTGAGCGCCGCCACGCAGATGCGACCCGAATCGACGCCGTAGACGCCGAACTCCGAGCGCAGGCGCTGCATCTGCTCGGCGGACAGGCCGCTGTAGCTGAACATGCCCTTCTGGCGGGTGACGTAGCTCAGGTCGTCGGTGATGCCGGCGGCCTGGAGCTCGGCGACCAGCGCTTCGCGCATCTGCTTGATGCGCACCCGCATGCCGGCCAGTTCCTCTTCCCACTGGGCGCGCAGCGCGGGCGTGGACAGCACGGTGGCCACGACCTGGGCGCCGTGCGTCGGCGGGTTGGAGTAGTTGGTGCGGATCACGATCTTGAGCTGGCTCAGGACCTTGGTCGCTTCTTCTGCGGAAGCGCAGACCACGCTCAGCGCGCCGACGCGCTCGCCATAGAGCGAGAAGCTCTTGGAGAAGCTGGTCGAGACGAAGAAGTCCAGGCCGGCGGCCAGGAACTGCTGAATCACGGCGCCGTCCTCGGCGATGCCTTCGCCGAAGCCCTGGTAGGCCATGTCCAGGAAGGCGACCAGGTTGCGCGCCTTGACCGCCTCGACGACCTGCGCCCACTGGGCGGGCGTCAGGTCGTAGCCGGTCGGGTTGTGGCAGCAGGCATGCAGCACGACGACCGTGCCGGCCGGGGCCGCGTTCAGCGCGCCCAGCATGCCGCTGAAGTCGATGCCGCGGTTGGCGGCGTCGTAGTAGGGATAGGTCTCGACCGGGAAGCCGGCGTTGGTGAACAGCGCGCGGTGGTTTTCCCAGGAAGGATCGGAGATCAGCACCTTGGCGCCGGGGTTCAGGCGCTTGAGGAAGTCGGCGCCGATCTTCAGGCCGCCGGTGCCGCCCAGGGCCTGCACGGTGGCGACACGCTTGGCCTTGAGGACTTCGCTGTCGGCGCCGAAGACCAGGCCCTGCACGGCCGCGTCATAGGCGGCGATGCCGTCGATGGGCAGGTAGCCGCGCGGCTTGGGGGCCGCCTGCATCTGCGCCTCGGCGGCGGCCACGCAGGCCAGCAGCGGGAGCTTGCCGTTGTCGTCGTAATAGACGCCCACGCCCAGATTGACCTTGGCGGGATTCGGATCGGCGTTGAATTGCTCGTTCAGACCCAGGATGGGGTCGCGGGGGGCCATGGCGACGGCGGCGAACAGGGACATGGAGGCTTTCCTGACAGTGCGTTGGCAAGAGCGGGAAGGGCACGACGGGAGAAACCCGTCCGGCTGCGCTACGCTGTCGCGTCCTGACGCCCGAGGCGCCTCCCGCGCGCCCAGCGAAGCCCGCCGATTGTAGGCAGGGAACAAGCGTTGCCCCTGGGAAACCCTGATGAGCCGATCCACCGCCGCCACGCCCTCAACCCCCGCCGCCAAGGGGAAGAAGTCCGCTTCGCCCGAGGCGCAGACGCCCGAGGTGGGTGCGCCGCCGAAGGGCGAATTCGTCTCTTTCGAAGGCTCTCCGTTCCAGCTGTTCCAGCCTTACCCGCCGGCGGGCGACCAACCCACCGCCATCCAGCAGCTGGTGGAAGGCGTCAACGACGGCGAGAGCTTCCAGACGCTGCTGGGCGTGACGGGCTCGGGCAAGACCTTCACGATGGCCAACACCATCGCGCGGCTGGGCCGTCCGGCGATCGTCTTCGCGCCCAACAAGACGCTGGCGGCGCAGCTGTACAGCGAGTTCCGCGAGTTCTTCCCGAAGAACGCGGTCGAGTACTTCGTCAGCTACTACGACTACTACCAGCCCGAGGCCTACGTCCCGCAGCGCGACCTGTTCATCGAGAAGGACAGCGCGATCAACGAGCAGATCGAGCAGCTGCGGCTGTCCTGCACCAAGAGCCTGCTGGAGCGGCGCGACGTGGTGATCGTGGCGTCGGTGTCGGCGATCTACGGCATCGGCAACCCGAGCGACTACCACCAGATGGTGATGACGCTGCGGGTGGGCGACAAGCTCGGCCAGCGCGACATCATCCAGCAGCTGGCGCGCATGCAGTACACGCGTAACGAGATGGAATTCACCCGCGGTCACTTCCGCGTGCGCGGCGACACCATCGACGTCTTCCCGGCGGAGCACTCGGAGCTGGCGCTGCGCATCGAGCTCTTCGACGACGAGGTCGAGGGGCTGACGCTGTTCGATCCGCTGACCGGTCAGATCCGGCAGAAGATCCCGCGCTTCACCGTCTATCCGTCCAGCCATTACGTCACGCCGCGCGACCGCGTGGTGGCCGCGATCGAGACGATCAAGGAGGAGCTGCGCGAGCGCGTGGCCTTCTTCATCAAGGAGGGCAAGCTGGTCGAGGCGCAGCGGCTGGAGCAGCGCACGCGCTTCGACCTGGAGATGCTGCAAGAGGTGGGCCACTGCAAGGGCATCGAGAACTACACGCGTCACCTCTCGCAGGCCGCGCCGGGCGATCCGCCGCCGACGCTGGTCGACTACCTGCCGCCGGACGCGCTGATGTTCCTGGACGAGAGCCACGTGCTGATCGGCCAGTTCAGCGCCATGTACAACGGCGACCGGGCGCGCAAGAGCACGCTGGTGGACTACGGCTTCAGATTACCGTCGGCGATGGACAACCGGCCGCTGAAGTTCGAGGAGTACGAGCGCAAGATGCGCCAGGCCATCTTCGTCAGCGCGACGCCGGGCGACTACGAGAAGCGCCAGGCGGGCGCGGTCGTCGAGCAGCTGGTGCGGCCGACGGGGCTGGTGGATCCGGTGGTCGAGGTCAGACCGGCGACGCACCAGGTGGACGACGTGCTGCAGGAGATCCGCGATCGCATCGAGATCAACGAGCGCGTGCTCATCACCACGCTGACCAAGCGCATGGCCGAGCAGCTGACGGAGTACCTCAGCGACAACGGCGTGAAGGTGCGCTACCTGCACTCGGACGTGGACACGGTCGAGCGGGTCGAGATCCTGCGCGACCTGCGGCTGGGCACCTTCGACGTGCTGGTCGGCATCAACCTGCTGCGCGAAGGCTTGGACATTCCGGAAGTCTCGCTGGTGGCGATCCTGGATGCGGACAAGGAAGGCTTCCTGCGCGCCGAGCGCAGCCTGATCCAGACCATCGGCCGGGCGGCGCGCAACGTGAACGGCAAGGCGATCCTCTATGCGGATCGCATCACCGAGTCGATGAAGAAGGCCATCGGCGAGACCGAGCGCCGCCGCGCCAAGCAGATCGCGTTCAACGAGGCCAATGGCATCACGCCGCGCGGCGTGGTCAAGCGCATCCGTGACCTGATCGACGGGGTCTACAGCGACAAGCCGGGCCGCGACGACGCCAAGGTCATCGCCGAGGCCGCCGAGGTCGAGGCGATGAGCGAGAAGGATCTGAGCAAGCGCATCCAGCAGCTGGAGAAGCAGATGCTGGAGCATGCGCGCAACCTCGAGTTCGAGAAGGCGGCGCGGCTGCGCGATCAACTGGCGCAACTCAAGGAGCAGGCCTTCGGCGCGGCGGTGCACGACAACGTCGTGCCGATTTCGGCCGGCAAGGGCAAGTGACCCCGGGGAGCAGCGCGGTGCGAAAGCAGTGCGCTGGGCGCTGATGGGGCAGAAGGGCTTCGATTGACTGCGGGACGGGGAGCGCGGGCACTCCAGGCAGCAGGGGGCATCCCGTCCGGGAACCCCCAGCAGCCTTCCGGCCCCACCGGCGCTCGCTGACCCCGGGTTGAGCGCTTGTTGTGGGTGGGGCGTGCGCCGTGATGTCGTTCGGTCAGTCTTCGATGACGCGGAAGAAATGCGTGCCGTCGCGGTCCAGTTGCGCGAGGAGACCGTACTCCCAGTCGAGGTAGGCCTGCATCGCGTCGCGCGGATGGTGGGTGCCCTCGTAGGGGCGGCGGTAGCGGTCGTCACGCGGGAAGGCCAGGCGGGGATTGGCGGATTCGATCGGGAGGCCCGCGTCGTACCAGGCCGTCGTGCCACCCTCCAGCACCAGCAGCTCGCGACCCTCGGCCGCCAGTTCCGCGGCGAGGTCGGCAGCGACGAAGCGCGGCAGCACGCCCAGGTTGCCCGTCAGCACGACGCGGCGCGCCGCCGGAATGACGGTGCGCAGCGCCTCGGCCAGCCGCGCGCGCGGGCTCCACCAGGCGCCGGGGATGTGCCGGACGATGTAGGTGATGCTCGGCGCGACGTCGATGACCACCGTGTCCGGCTGTTCGCGGTCGGCGTCCTCGTCGCGCCAACGGGCCAGCTCGGCCGGCGTCACCGTGGCCACGGTCGGGGAGAGCGGCTGCGGCGGCAGGTCCGGGCCGGTCTCGGTGTGCGCCGCTGGATCCGGCGGCAGCACCGCCACCTCCCAGCCCATCTGCGCCAGCCAGGCCGCCGCCATCGAGGCACGGATGCCGTCGTCGTCGCTCAACACGATGCGCGCGCCGCGCACCGGCACGTGGTGGTCGGTCTCCTGGATCAGCTGGCCGCCCGGCGCATGCCGGAAGCCCGGACGGTGGCCGCGTGCGTATTCGTCGGCGCCGCGGACATCGAAGCGGTAGGTGGAGCGGCGCGGATCGGCCAGCCAGTCGGCGAGCACGCGCGCATCGATGCGCTGCGCATGCGCGCGGCGGGCCAGTGCCGTGGCGCCTTCGCGCGCCGCGTCCAGGTCGCCAAGCGGCACGTCCTCGTGCGAGCGCCCCTGGCCCTGCGCGAGCGCCAGGCCCGCGAGCGTCCATCCGATCGTGCCGTTGCGCAGCGCGACGACGGGATTGGGCACGCCGGCGTCGATCAGCGACTGCGCGCCGATCAGGCTGCGGGTGCGGCCGGCGCAGTGGACGACGATGAGGGTCGTCGGGTCGGGCGCGAGGTCGCGGGCGCGTCGCACCAGTTCGCCGCCGGGCACGCTGATCGAGCCGGGCAGGCTCGTGCTGCGGTACTCGTCGAAGCGCCGGGCATCGAGCAGGACGAGCTGGTCGCCGCGCGCGAGGCGACGCTGGAGTTCGTCGGCCGGGATCGACGGCGTGTGGCGCCGGGCCTCGACCAGCTCGCCGAAAGCCTTGCTCGGCACGTTGACGTCGCGGAACAGCTCGAGACCGGCTTCGCGCCAGGCGCCCAGGCCACCGGCGAGCAGCGCGACGTCGGTGTAGCCCAGCGCCTGCAGCTTGCGCGCCGACGCTGCCGCCACGCCTTCCCCGTCGTCGTAGACGACGATGGGCACGCCGCGCCGCGGCAGGCGCCCCCAGGCGTCGAGCTCCAGCCGCGAGGCGGCGAGGTTGGCGGCCCACAGCGGATGGGCCTCGGCATAGGCCGCTTCCTCGCGCACGTCGAGCAGCGCGATCTCCACCCGCGCGAGCAGCGCGGCGCGGACGTCGGCGACCGTGCGAGTCGGCAGCGGCGCCGGATGGCGGGGCGCCTGAGGCGGGTGTAGTACCGGCGCGGCTGCGGATGCGGGCGACGAGCCGGCCGAAGCGGCCGGAGCGGTTGTGGCGTTGGACGCGGTCGTGGCGATCGTGTCGGTGGGATGCAGGACGGTCATGGCGGCGGGCGCGTGGAGCGCAAGGCATCTGAGCGCCGCAGCCTAGGGATCCCGGCCAGGGATCGGAACGAAGCAAAGCGAGGATCGATAGACGCCGGCGTCTTGCCGGCAAGCCTTACCGACCCTTCAAGCCGTGGGCGGCAGGTCCCGCTGGGGCGGAGGCTCGGTCGACGGGCGCGGCGTCGACGGCTCCTCCAGGGCCCACGCCAGCAGGGCGGCGGTTTTCTCGTCGCCCAGGTCGATCAGCTGCAGGCGTGCGGCGCGGACAGTCTCGATTTGCGTGAGGGTCATGGGGGCCTCCCAGGTGTGGAGTCGCGGAGAGGGCAATTGCCGGTCCCGGGTAGGCCCGGCCGCTCACGATCCCGCCGCCGCCTGCTGTCTCAGCCAGACCATGGCCGCCTGCGTGCTGGTCGACGGCGCCCGCTCGCTGCTGACGGCCAGGTGATAGGTGTGGCCATCGATCACCGGCCCGAACGGTTGCACCAGATGACCGGCGGCGAGCTCCTCGGCGACCAGCGCCTGGCTCACCAGCGCGATCCCGTGGCCGGCGACCGCCGCCTGGATCGCATGGCCTTCATCCGAAAAACGCAGTTGCCCGGCCGGTGACCGACTCGGGACGCCAGCCGCGGCGAACCAGCGCTCCCAGGTCGGGTTCTCCGGCTGCGGCCGTTTCCAATCGAAGCAGATCAGCGGCACGCGCGCCAGGTCCTCGATCGAGCTCACGCCGAGCCGCGGATTGGCGACGGGCGCGAAGTGGTCCGCAAACAGCGGCTCGGTGCTGAGACCGGGATAGGGGCCGCGACCGTAGCGGATCGCGATGTCGACCGCCGTCGAGCGCAGGTCGACCACCTCGTCCGACGCCTGCAACTGCAGGTCGATGCCGGCATGCCGCAGGCGGAAGTCGGACATGCGCGGGACCAGCCACTTCACCGTGAAGGCATTGGTCGCCGAGATCACCACCTGCGGCCGGCGGCGCGGCTGGGTCAGGCGTTCAAGCGCCGACTGGATCGCGTCGAAGCCGTCGCGCAGCACGGGATAGAGCTGGGCGCCGGCTTCGGTCAGGGTGACGCGGCGCACCTGGCGCTCGAAGAGCGCGACGCCGGATTGCTCCTCCAGTCCTCGGATCTGATGGCTGATCGCCGTCGGCGTCACGGCGAGTTCCTCGGCGGCGGCCTTGAAGCTGCCCAGGCGCGCGGCCGCCTCGAAGGCGCGCAGCGCGGACAGTGGAAGCGATCGACGATCCATCGGATGGTGTTGATGAATGAGTTCTGCTCATCTTACGGCTGACAATTGAACCTTTGTCGCCAGTTGGTCGCATCCCTATCGTTCACCCCGAGGTCGGCGCTTTCGTCGGCTTCGATGAATGAAAGGAATGCAATCATGCTGGAACGCCTCATCACCCATCCCGATCCTTATGAGCCCTATCTGCTGTCGCAAGGCATCAAGGCGGGCGGACTGCTCTTCATCTCCGGTCAGGCCGGCGCCGGGGAGGACGGCCGCATCGTGGCGGGCGGTTTCCTGGCCCAGGGGCGCCAGGCCTTCGCGAACCTGCGTCGCGCGCTGGAAGCCGGCGGCGCCGGGCTGAAGGACGTCATCAAGGTCACCATCTTCGTGACCGACATGGGCCACTTCGACGATGTGGTGGCCCTGCGGCGCGAGTTTTTCTCGATGCCGTACCCGGCGGACACCATCGCCGAGATCAAGGCGCTCTACACGCCGGACGCGATGATCGAGATCGAGGCGATCGCCGAAGTGCCCGATGCGCAGGGGCGCTGACATGAAGGCGTCCAACCTGTTCGAGCCCGTTGACCTGGGGCCGCTGCGACTTGCGAATCGATGGGTCGTGGCGCCGATGACGCGCGTCAGCGCAACCATCGACGGCCAGGCGACGCCGCGCATGGCGCGGTATTACGCCGACTTCGCGGCGGGCGGCTTTGGGCTGGTCATCACGGAAGGGATCTATACCGACCGCGCGTACTCGCAGGGATATCTCTTCCAGCCGGGGCTGGCCGCCGACGCACAACGCGACGCTTGGCGACCGGTGGTGGCGGGCGTCCATGCCGCGGGCGGACGCATCGTGGCGCAGCTGATGCACGCGGGCGCGATCTCCCAGGGCAACGCGCACCGGGCCGTGGCGAAGGGCCCGTCGGCCGTGCAGCTGGCGGGCGTCCAGATGTCTTTCTATAGAGGGGAGGGGCCGTATCGCATGCCCGAAGCCATGACGCTCGCGGAGATCACCGCGGCGATCGACGGGTTCGCCGCGGCGGCGTTGCGGGCCAGGGAGGCTGGGTTCGACGGGGTGGAGCTGCACGGCGCCAATGGGTATCTACTGGACCAGTTCCTCACCGAGCACACCAATCGGCGCGAGGACGGCTATGGCGGCGCCTTGGTTCAGCGACTGCGGTTGGGCGTCGAAGTGATCACCGCCGTGCGGGAGGCGGTGGGCGCGGGGTTCCCGGTCGGCTATCGGGTGTCGCAGGGCAAGGTCAACGACTTCGGCCACAAGTGGCGCGGCGCCGAGGCCGACGCAGCACTGGTGTTCAGGGCTCTGTCGGCGGCACCGATCGACTACCTGCACACGACCGAGTTCGAGGCCTGGCAGCCGGCCTTCGGAGAAGGTCCGAGCCTCGCGGCACTGGCGCGGCGGTACGGGTCGGTGCCGGTGATCGCGAATGGATCGCTGCATGATCCGGCCCGCGCCGCGGGGATGGTGGCGCGCGGGGAGGCGGACCTCATCGCCCTGGGACGGGGCGCGCTGAGTAATGCCGACTGGCCGCGGCGGGTTCGGGACGGACTGCCGCTGGAGGAGTTCGACCGGACGTTGCTTTCGCCGCTCGCCGATCTGGCGAACGCCGACCTCAGACGGGCCCGGACCGCACGAGCCTGAGATCGCTCGCAAGACCCCGCCTGCGGGAAGGGTTATTGGCGCTGTCATTGAGAATCCGGCGGCGCGGGATGCCAAGGCCCGCCCTGGTCCGGCCGCCCAGCCGCTGGACATTGGCCTCTAGCGCAAATCGCCGTCCGGCGCCTGGCCTGGAACGGCCCCCTCGACGCCAGTCGGGGGTAACCCGAGCAAGCTCCTTCTTAATTGAGTAAAATGCTCGGACATTGCAGGGGGAAACCCTGCTTCGTGAGTCGACCCGGCGTCAGCCGAGCCGCCGCCTCCATGTCCTGAAGCCCGACACGGGCGCCAAGGAGAAGTTCGATGCGTCTCACCACCAAAGGTCGTTTTGCCGTCACCGCGATGATCGATCTGGCCCTGCGCGAAAACAGCGGCCCCGTCGCGCTGGCGGCAATCAGCCAACGCCAGCAGATCTCGCTGTCCTACCTGGAGCAGCTGTTCGGCAAGCTCCGCCGCCATCAGCTCGTCGAGTCCACCCGCGGCCCCGGCGGCGGCTACTCGCTCGGCCGCCGTTCCGATGAAATCACCGTCGCCGACATCATCGTCGCCGTCGACGAACCCATCGACGCCACCGGCTGCGGCGGCAAGGAAAACTGCATGGGCGACGACAACGGCCGCTGCATCACGCACGACCTCTGGACCGCGCTCAACAACAAGATGATCGAGTTCCTGGACTCCGTGACGCTGCGCAAGCTCGTCGACGACCAGCTCGCCAAGGGCGTCACCGTCGAGGAAGCGCCCGTCAAGCGCGCCATCTCCAGCACCCCCGTCGTCAAGCCCATCCGCATCACCGCGCCGAATTCCGTCTTCGCGCTCGGCAATGCGATGAGCAAGTGATCCCGGCCCTCCGCTCCGCTCCGGTCCGCGTCAACCCGATTCAGTAGTCGACAAGAAGAACGTTCCCATGGACATGACCCCGCACTTCCCCATCTACATGGACTACGGCGCCACCACGCCGGTGGACCCGCGCGTCGTCGACGCGATGATCCCGTGGCTGCGCGAGCATTTCGGCAATCCGGCGTCGCGCAGCCATGCCTGGGGATGGGAAGCGGAAGAAGCCGTGGAGAAGGCCCGCGGCGAGGTCGCCAAGCTGATCAATGCCGATCCGCGCGAGATCGTCTGGACCTCCGGCGCGACCGAGTCCAACAACCTCGCCATCAAGGGCGCGGCCAACTTCTACCAGTCCCGCGGCAAGCACCTGATCACCGTCAAGACCGAGCACAAGGCCGTGCTCGACACGACGCGCGAACTGGAGCGCCAGGGCTTCGAGGTGACCTACCTCGACGTCAAGGAAGACGGCCTGATCGACTTCGACGTGCTCAAGGCGGCGATCCGCCCGGACACGATCCTGATCTCGGTGATGTTCGTGAACAACGAGATCGGCGTGATCCAGGACATCCCCGCCATCGGCGCGCTGTGCCGCGAGAAGGGCATCATCTTCCACGTCGACGCCGCGCAGGCCACCGGCAAGGTCGAGATCGACCTGGCGACGCTGCCCGTCGACCTGATGAGCCTGGCCTCGCACAAGAGCTACGGTCCCAAGGGCATCGGCGCGCTGTACGTGCGCCGCAAGCCGCGCGTGCGTCTGGAAGCGCAGATGCACGGCGGCGGCCACGAGCGTGGCTTGCGCTCGGGCACGCTCCCCACGCACCAGATCGTCGGCATGGGCGAGGCCTTCCGCATCGCCCGCGAGGAGATGGCCACCGAGCTGCCCCGCATCAAGGCGCTGCAGCAGCGCCTGCTGGATGGCCTGAAGGACATCGAGCAGGTCTTCATCAACGGCGATCTCGAGCGCCGCGTGCCCCACAACGTCAACGCCTCGTTCAACTACGTCGAGGGCGAGTCGCTGATCATGGGCATCAAGGGCATCGCCGTGTCCTCGGGCTCGGCCTGCACATCCGCCAGCCTGGAGCCCAGCTACGTGCTGCGCGCGCTGGGCCGCAGCGACGAGCTGGCGCATTCCTCGCTGCGCATGACGATCGGCCGCTTCACGACCGAGGAAGAGATCGATTACGCCGTCTCGCTGCTGAAGGACCGCGTCGCCAAGCTGCGCGAGCTGTCCCCGCTGTGGGACATGTACAAGGAAGGCATCGATCTGAGCACCATCCAGTGGGCCGCTCATTGATCTGATCCGCAGGACACCCGAACAACGACGTTGGAGAACAGTCATGGCATACAGCGACAAGGTCATCGACCACTATGAGAACCCCCGCAACGTGGGCGGTTTCGACAAGGGCGACGAATCGGTGGGCACCGGCATGGTCGGCGCGCCGGCCTGCGGCGACGTGATGAAGCTGCAGATCAAGGTGAACCCGGCCACCGGCCTGATCGAGGACGCCAAGTTCAAGACCTACGGCTGCGGCTCCGCGATCGCGTCGAGCTCGCTGGTCACCGAGTGGGTCAAGGGCAAGACGCTGGACGAGGCGCTGTCCATCAAGAACAACCAGATCGCGGAAGAACTGGCGCTGCCGCCGGTGAAGATCCACTGCTCGATCCTGGCCGAGGACGCCATCAAGGCCGCCGTGGACGACTACCGCGCCAAGCACGGCCAGACCGCCGACGCCGCGACCGCCACCGCCTGAGGTCCGCGCGATGTCCGTCACCCTGACCGAAGCCGCCGCCCGGCACGTCACGCGCTACATCGCCAAGCGCGGGCGGGGCGTCGGCGTGCGCCTGGGCGTCAAGACCACCGGCTGCTCCGGCCTGGCCTACAAGCTGGAGTACGCCGATGAAGTGGCCCCCGAGGACGTCGTCTTCGAGGGCCATGGCGTCAAGGTGCTGATCGACCCGAAGAGCCTGCCCTACCTGGACGGCACCGAGCTGGACTTCGTCCGCGAGGGCCTGAACGAGGGCTTCAAGTTCCGCAACCCGCGTGAGAAGGACCGCTGCGGCTGCGGCGAATCCTTCCGCGTCTGACTGTCGGCCCCCGGACGGGCGTGTACGCCCGTCCCGCCCCCCGAGGGGGCAGCAAGACATCTTGGGGCGGCCCGGCGATGTCTTGCGCGCGCTGACGGTCACCGCTTCATCGGCGCGGCAGCTCGGCCGCGCTTTTTTCATTGACATCGTGAAACTCGACGACGACGACTTCACCCTGTTCGGCCTGCCGCAGCGCTTCGCGCAGGACGGCGCCGAGATCGCGCAGCGCTGGAAGGCGCTGGCGGCGAAGGTGCATCCGGACCGCTTCGCCGCCGACGGCGCCGCCTCGCAGCGCCTGGCGATGCAGTGGTCGCTGCGCGTCAACGAGGCGCATCAGCGCCTGCGCGATCCGCTCAAGCGCGCGTCCTATCTCTGCGAGCTGCGTGGCGCGCCGATCCAGGCCAACGAGAACACCCGCATGCCGGCCGCCTTCCTGATGGAACAGATGGAATGGCGCGAGTCGCTGGACGAGGCCAAGACGCCCGACGCGATCCTGGCCATCGACCAGCAGGTCGCCGGCCGCGAACGCGCGCTGCTGGCCCAGGCCGGCCGCCAGCTCGACGACGAGGGCGACGCCGCGGCCGCCGCCGAATCGGTGCGCGCGCTGATGTTCCTGACGCGCTTCCGCGCCGACATCGACCAGCGCCTGGAGGCGCTCGAGCACTCCTGAGGCCCGCGCGCGCATCGCTGCCCGCCGCCTCGACTTCCGAAGAACAAGACACGACACCATGGCCCTGCTGCAAATCTCCGAACCCGGCGCGTCGCCCGATCCCCATCAGCGGCGCACCGCCGTGGGCATCGACCTGGGCACGACGCACTCGCTGGTGGCGGCGATGCGCCACGGCGTCGCCGAGTGCCTGCCCGACGATCAGGGCCGCGTGATCCTGCCGTCGGCGGTGCGCGTGATGCCCGAGGGCCGCCGCCAGTTCGGCTACGACGCGCTGGCCGCGCAGGCCGAGGATCCGGAGAACACCATCGTCTCGGTCAAGCGCTTCATGGGGCGCCGCGTCGAGGACATCGCCAACCGCGACAAGCTGCCGTATCGCTTCGAGGACACGCCGGGCATGCTGAGCCTGGCCACGCGCGAGGGCCTGAAGTCGCCGGTCGAGATCAGCGCCGAGATCCTGGCCACGCTGCGCCAGCGCGCCGAGGACACCTTCAACGACGACCTGTTCGGCGCCGTCATCACGGTGCCCGCGTACTTCGACGACGCGCAGCGCCAGGCCACGAAGGACGCGGCGCAGCTCGCGGGCCTGAACGTGCTGCGCCTGATCAACGAGCCCACCGCCGCCGCGATCGCCTACGGGCTGGACAACGGCAGCGAGGGGCTCTACGCCGTCTACGACCTGGGCGGTGGCACCTTCGACATCTCGCTGCTGCGCCTGACGAAAGGCGTCTTCGAGGTGGTGGCCACCGGCGGCGACGCGCAGCTCGGCGGCGACGACTTCGACCGCCTGCTGGCGGACTGGGCGCTGGCGCAGGCCGGCCTGAGCGTCACCAGCGCCGCCGACAAGCGCCGCGTGCTGGTCGCCGCGCGCCTGGCCAAGGAGGCGCTGACCGATGCCGAACGCGTCACGCTGAGCGCCGCGCTCGACGCCGGCGCGCTGAGCGTCGAGGTGTCGCGCGCCCAGTTCGATGAACTGGCCCTGCCGCTGGTCAACAAGACGCTGCTGGCGGTGCGCCGCGTGCTGCGCGACGCCAAGGTCGGCGCCGACGAGGTGCAGGGCACGGTGATGGTCGGCGGCTCGACGCGCATGCCCATCGTGCGCCGCGTCGTGAGCGAGCTCTTCGGCCGCGAGGTGCTGACCAACCTGAATCCCGACGAGGTCGTCGCGCTCGGCGCGGCGGTCCAGGCCAACCAGCTCGCGGGCAACAGCGCCGACGGCGAGATCCTGCTGCTGGACGTGATCCCGCTGTCGCTGGGCCTGGAGACCATGGGCGGGCTGGTCGAGCGCATCATCGAGCGCAACGCCACCATCCCGGTCGCCAAGGCTCAGGACTTCACCACCTTCAAGGACGGCCAGACCGCGCTCGCCGTGCACGTGCTGCAGGGCGAGCGCGAACTGGTGAGCGAGTGCCGCTCGCTGGCGCGCTTCGAGCTGCGCGGCATCCCGCCGATGGCCGCGGGCGCCGCCCGCATCCGCGTGAGCTTCCAGGTCGATGCCGACGGTCTGCTGAGCGTGTCCGCTCGCGAGCTGGGTTCGGGCGTCGAGGCGGCGGTGCAGGTCAAGCCGAGCTACGGCCTGGCCGACGAGCAGATCGCCACGATGCTGCGCGAGGGCTTCGCCAGTGCCGAATCCGACATGGCCGCCCGCAAGCTGCGCGAGGCGCGCGTCGAGGCCGAGCGCATGATCCTCGCGACCCAGTCCGCGCTGCGTGCCGATGGCGACCTGCTCAGCGAGGCCGAGCGCGCCGAGATCGCCGCGCTGCAGTCGGACCTGCTCGCCAAGGCGCAGGTCGACGACGCGGCCGCGAACGCCGATGCCATCGATGCCGCCGTCCAGGCGCTGGCCAAGGGCACCGAGGCCTTCGCCGCCGCGCGCATGAACCGCGGCATCCAGCAGGCCCTGACCGGCCGCAGCATCGATCAGGTCTGAGCGCGAGCCGACACCGCCAGCTTCAAGGACATCCCATGCCCGTCATCAAGATCCTTCCCCATCCCGAATACGCGCCCGAGGGCAAGACCATCGAGGCACCGTCCGGGACGACGATCTGCGAGGCGCTGCTCGACAACCACGTCGAGATCGAGCACGCCTGCGACCAGGTCTGCGCCTGCACCACCTGCCACGTGATCGTGCGCGAGGGCTTCGCCTCGCTGTCCGAGATGGAGGAGAACGAGGAGGACATGCTGGACCGCGCCTGGGGCCTGGAGCCCAACTCGCGCCTGTCCTGCCAGGCCATCCTGTCCAACACCGACGTGACGGTCGAGATCCCCAAGTACTCGATCAACCACGCCAAAGAGAACCATTGAGCGGCGGCTGAGTCCATGCGTGTCCTCGGCATCGAATCCTCCTGCGACGAAACCGGCGTGGCGCTGGTGGACGCCTCGGGCGACGGCGTGCCCGCGCTGCTGGCGCATGCGCTGCACAGCCAGATCTCGATGCACCAGGCCTATGGCGGCGTGGTGCCGGAGCTGGCCTCGCGCGACCACATCCGCCGCGTGCTGCCGCTGACCCGCGAGGTGCTGGCCAGCGCCGGCCTGTCGCTGGCGGACATCGACGTCGTCGCCTACACCCAGGGGCCCGGTCTGGCCGGCGCCCTGCTGGTGGGCGCGGGCGTGGCGGCCTCGCTGGGCGCCGCGCTCGATCGACCGGTGATGGGCGTCCATCACCTCGAGGGCCACCTGCTGTCGCCGTTCCTGTCCGAGGATCCGCCGGAGTTCCCCTTCGTCGCGCTGCTCGTCTCGGGCGGCCACACGCAGCTGATGCGGGTCGACGACGTGGGCAGCTACGAGCTGCTCGGCGAAACCATCGACGACGCCGCGGGCGAGGCCTTCGACAAGTCGGCCAAGCTGCTCGGCCTGCCGTACCCCGGTGGCCCGCATCTGTCGAAGCTGGCGGAGCAGGGCGATCCCGAGGCCTTCGCGCTGCCGCGACCGCTGCTGCACAGCGGCAAGCCCGATTTCAGCTTCGCGGGCCTCAAGACGGCGGTGCTGACGCAGGTGCGCAAGCTCGAGGCGCAGCCCGGCGGCATCACCGAGGCGCAGCGTGCCGACCTGGCCGCATCGACGCAGGCCGCGATCGTCGAGGTGCTGGTGAAGAAGGCGCTGCTCGCGCTCAAGGACACCGGGCTGAAGCGGCTGGTCGTGGCCGGCGGTGTCGGCGCCAACAAGCGGCTGCGCGAGCAGTTGAACGCGGTCTGCGACAAGCGCCGCGTGCGCGTGCACTATCCCGAGCTGCACCTGTGCACCGACAACGGCGCGATGATCGCGCTCGCCGCCGCGCTGCGCCTGCAGCGCGACATGGCGGCGCTCACGCGCGGTGGCGGCTTCGAGGTCCGCCCGCGCTGGGACCTGTCGCAACTGAACGGCCCGGCCGCGCTGTGAGGCGCCTGGCGAGGCGGGCGGCGCTGTTGCTGGGCGCCGTGATGGCCGTTGGCATGGCGAGCGCCGCGGGAGCGACCCGCGTGACGACGGGGCCGAACGCTTCGTCCTCGTCACCACCACCGTCTCGGTCTCCGTCTTCTGTGTCGTTGCGCCAGATCAGCGAGCCGGCGGTGCCCATCCGGCTCGCGCTGATCGAGGGCCTGTCCGGTCCGCTGGGCAATGGCGGCGAAGCGGTGTTCCGCAACCTGGTCTGGGCCACCGAGCGTGTCAACGCGCGCGGCGGCGTGCGGCTGCCTGGCGGCGCTCGGCGACTGGAGCTGGTGCGATTCGACAGCAAGGGCTCGGTCGAGGAGTCGCTGTCCATGCTGCGCGCCGCGACCGACCAGGGCATCCCGGTCGTGCTGCAGGGCAACAGCTCGGCGGTCGCCGGTGCGCTGATCGCGGCGCTGGAGAAGCACAACGCGCGCGAGCCGACGCGCCGCGCGCTGTTCCTGAACTACGCCGCCGTCGATCCCGCGTTGACCGGCGCGCAGTGCAGCTTCTGGCATTTCCGCTTCGATGCCCACACCGACATGCGGCTGGCCGCGCTGGTCGAGGTGATCGCCCAGGACCCGGCGCTGAAGACGATCTACCTGATCAACCAGGACTACAGCTTCGGCCAGCATCTGCGCGAGCAGGCGAGGGCGATGCTCGCCAGACGCCGGCCCGACCTGCGCATCGTCGGCGACGAACTGCATCCGCTGGGCCGGGTGAAGGACTTCCTGCCCTACGCGACCAAGATCCGCGCCAGCGGCGCCCAGGCGGTGCTGACCGGCAACTGGGGCAACGATCTGACGCTGCTGATCAAGGCGGCCAAGGACATCGGCCTGACGGCGCGTTTCCACACCTTCTACGGCAATGCGCTGGGCGTGCCGGGCGTGCTCGGCGAGGTGGGCGTCGACCGGGTGCTGGCCGTGGCCGAGTGGCATCCCAACGTCGGCACCCCCGACGCGGAGCGCTTCTATGCCGCGTTCCGCCAGCGCTTCCCGAAGCCGGAGCACGACTACCTGCATGCCCGCATGCAGCTGATGGTGGAGATGCTGGTCGCCGCGATGGAGCGGGCCGGCACGACCTCGCCCCAGGCGGTGGCGACGGCGCTTGAGGGGCTGAAGCTCGACGGCCGGCCGCTGGGCATCGCTCACGAGGGCGTGATGCGGGCGGCCGATCACCAGCTCCAGCAGCCGCTGTACGTCAGCGTGATGCGCCGCGCCGGGGAGGCCGGCGTGCCGCACGACAACGAGGGATCGGGCTACGGCTTCCGCACCCTGCGCTACCTGGATGCGGCGCAGGCGGCGCAGCCTTCGACCTGCCGGATGCGCCGCCCGGACTGATCGCCGCCGCCGCGGCCGGGCGGGGCGCCAGGGCCGTCGGCTCTGGGCGAGCGCCGATTCGATGCCCGATTCGTATATACTGCGCGCTGTTTTGCCTGGCCCGTCCAGGGAAACAGCCAGCACGGCACGGGTCGGTTTCACCTGTGACCGCAAGTCAATCCTCGGAAACCGTCAGCGCACTCGCAGCCTTCATCGGCCATGCCCGGCGGACCTTCCGAACCATTCCGGAACAAGGAACGCATCATGTCCATCGCCGATCTGAACAAGGCCGACATCGTCAAGGCCAACGCCCGCAGCGCCAACGACACGGGCTCCCCCGAAGTCCAGGTCGCCCTGCTGACCGCTCGCATCAACGAGCTGACCCCCCACTTCAAGCTGCACGCCAAGGACCACCACGGCCGCCGCGGCCTGCTGAAGATGGTCAACCAGCGCAAGAGCCTGCTGGCCTACCTGAAGAACAAGGACGCTGACCGCTACACCGCCCTGATCCAGAAGCTGGGTCTGCGCAAGTAAGTCGCGCGTGCATGCAAAGAGCCTGATTGGTCCGATTCCAACAGGCTCTTTGTCGTTTCTGCGAGCCGCTGCCGGAGCGTTCCGGACGGCCCGCCGCCGGTCCAGTCGCCGGTCAGGCCGCCCGCCCGCAGGGCAGGCCGCCTGAGAAGACGATGGAGTCGGGCTGACGTGGCGCTGCTGTGTCATTCCAATGCGCTTGCCGGCAGGGGCCGGGCAAGCAGGCGCTCTGGAATGGCATCCCGCCAAACCCAGCTTCACTCCCGGTTCCGCGCCGCACCGCGAGCGGCGCATCCCTGAACTGAGGAGAACTCGAATGAGCATGTTCAACAAGGTCACCAAGACCTTCCAATGGGGCCAGCATCAAGTCGTGATGGAGACCGGCGAGATCGCCCGTCAATCCAGCGGCGCCGTCCTGGTGAACATCGAGGACACCGTGGTCCTGGCGACCGTCGTCGCCAAGTCGGCCCCCAAGGCCGGCCAGGACTTCTTCCCGCTGACCGTCGACTACATCGAGAAGACCTACGCCGCCGGCAAGATCCCCGGCAGCTTCTTCAAGCGTGAAGGCCGTCCGAGCGAGCTCGAGACCCTGACCTCGCGCCTGATCGACCGCCCGATCCGTCCGCTGTTCCCTGAAGGCTTCTTCAACGAAGTCCAGGTCGTCATCCACACCGTCTCGCTGAACCCGGAAGTCCAGGCCGACATCGCCGCGATGATCGCCACCAGCGCCGCGCTGGCGATCTCCGGCATCCCGTTCAACGGCCCGATCGGCGCCGCGCGCGTGGGCTATGTCAACGGCGAGTACGTGCTGAACCCGGGCAAGACCCAGCTGATCGACTCGAAGCTGGACCTGGTGGTCGCCGGCACCGAAGCGGCCGTGCTGATGGTCGAATCGGAAGCCGACCAGCTGAGCGAAGACATCATGCTGGGCGCCGTCACCTACGGCCACGACCAGGGCAAGATCGCGATCGCCGCGATCAACGAGCTGGTCCGCGAAGCCGGCAAGCCGTCCTGGAACTGGGTCGCCCCGGCCAAGGACGAGGGCTTCATCGCCAAGGTCACCGCGCTGGCCGAGGAAGAGCTGCGCGCCGCCTACCAGATCCGCTCCAAGCAGGCCCGCACCGAGGCCTGCCGCAGCGCCTACGCCAAGGTCAAGGACGCGCTGACCGCTGAAGGCGTCGCCTTCGACGGCGTGGAAGTCGACGGCCTGCTGTTCGAGATCGAAGCCCGCATCGTGCGCGGCCAGATCCTGGCCGGCGAGCCGCGCATCGACGGCCGCGACACCCGCACCGTCCGCGCCATCGAGATCCGCAACAGCGTGCTGCCGCGCGCCCACGGCTCGGCGCTGTTCACCCGCGGCGAGACGCAGGCGCTGGTCGCCGCGACGCTGGGCACCGACCGCGACGCGCAAGTCATCGACGCGCTGGCCGGCGAGTACTCCGAGCGCTTCATGCTGCACTACAACATGCCCCCGTTCGCCACCGGCGAAACGGGCCGCGTGGGCAGCCCCAAGCGCCGCGAGATCGGCCACGGCCGCCTGGCCAAGCGCGCGCTGGTCGCGGTGCTGCCGAGCAAGGAAGACTTCCCGTACTCGATCCGCGTGGTCTCGGAGATCACCGAGTCCAACGGCTCGTCGTCGATGGCCTCGGTCTGCGGCGGCTGCCTGTCGCTGCTGGACGCCGGCGTGCCGCTGAAGGCGCACGTCGCCGGCATCGCCATGGGCCTGATCAAGGACGGCAACCGCTTCGCCGTGCTGACCGACATCCTGGGCGATGAGGACCACCTGGGCGACATGGACTTCAAGGTGGCCGGCACGACCTCGGGCATCACCGCGCTGCAAATGGACATCAAGATCCAGGGCATCACCAAGGAGATCATGCAGGTCGCCCTGGCGCAGGCCAAGGAAGCGCGTCTGCACATCCTGGAGAAGATGGTCGACGCGATGGGCTCGGCCAATGCCGAGATCTCGCAGTTCGCTCCGCGCCTGTACACGATGAAGATCAATCCGGAGAAGATCCGTGACGTGATCGGCAAGGGCGGCGCCACCATCCGCGCGCTGACCGAAGAGACCGGCACGCAGATCGACATCGCCGAGGACGGCACCATCACCATCGCCTCGACCGACGGCGACAAGGCCGAGCTGGCCAAGAAGCGCATCGAGCAGATCACCGCCGAAGCGGAGATCGGCAAGGTCTACGAAGGCCCGGTCACCAAGATCCTGGACTTCGGCGCGCTGATCAACATCCTGCCGGGCAAGGACGGTCTGCTGCACATCAGCCAGATCGCCCACCAGCGCGTGGAGAAGGTCACCGACTTCCTGAGCGAAGGCCAGATCGTCAAGGTCAAGGTCCTGGAGACCGACGAGAAGGGCCGCATCAAGCTGTCGATGAAGGCGCTGCTGGACCGCGACGCGGCGCCGGTCGCTCCGGCTCACGGCGAAGGCTCGGCCGAGTAATCGGCCCGGCTTCGACGCACCGCGACCCGACCTGCCATGAAGGCCATTGCCATCACACAGCCCGGCGGACCGGAGGTCCTGCAGCTGATCGAGCGCGCCGACCCCGTCGCCGGGGCTGGCGAGTGCCTGATTCGCGTGCAGGCCTATGGCATCAACCGTCCGGATGTGCTGCAGCGCAAGGGCGCGTATCCGCCGCCGGCGGGTGCCAGCGATCTGCCTGGCCTGGAGGTCGCGGGTGTTGTCGAAGCGGGGGATGCGCAGGCGCTGGCCGAAGCTGGCCTGAAGGTCGGCGACGCGGTCTGTGCGCTGGTCGCGGGCGGCGGCTATGCCGAGCTGTGCGTGGCGCCGGTGGTCCAGTGCCTGCCGGTCCCCAAGGGCTGGAGCATGGCCGAGGCCGCCAGCCTGCCGGAGACCTTCTTCACCGTCTGGAGCAATGTCTTCGAGCGCGCCCGCCTGCAGCCTGGCGAAAGCCTGCTGGTGCATGGTGGCAGTTCGGGCATCGGCGTCACCGCGATCCAGATCGCGAAGGCGCTGGGCTCGACGGTGCTGGTCACCGTCGGCACTGCGGACAAGGCCAAGGCCTGCCTGGCGCTGGGCGCCGACGTCGCGATCAACTATCGCGAGCAGGACTTCGTCGAGGCGGTGAAGGCGGCGACCGGTGGTCGTGGCGTCGACGTGATCCTGGACATGGTCGCCGGCAGCTATGTCGCGCGCAACGTGCAGTGCCTGGCGGATGACGGCCGCGCCGTGATCATCGCGGTGCAGGGCGGCGTGAAGGCGGAGTTCGACGCGGGCCAGGTCCTGCGTCGCCGTCTGACGATCACCGGCTCGACGCTGCGTCCGCGTCCGATCGCGTTCAAGGCTGGCATCGCCCGCGCGCTGCGCGAGCGGGTCTGGCCGCTGCTCGAATCCCGTGCCATCGCGCCGGTGATCTTCAGGCAGCTGCCGGCGTCCGAGGCGGCCGCGGCGCACGCGCTGATGGAGTCGGGCGAGCACATCGGCAAGATCGTGCTGAGCTGGTGAGCGTCCAGCGCGCTCGCGGGATTTTTCGGTTTCAAGGGAGTTGATCTGATGCGCAAGAAACTGGTGGTCGGCAACTGGAAGATGCATGGCACCCGTGCGTCGAACGCCGTGCTGCTGGCGGGCCTCAAGGAAGCGGGTCCGTGGAACGCCCAGGTGGCCGTGTGCGTGCCTTTCCCGTACATCACGGAGACGGCGCTGGCGCTGACCGGCACGCAGATGGCCTACGGTGCGCAGGACGTGTCCACGCACGAGCAGGGCGCCTACACCGGCGAGGTGTCCTCGGCGATGCTGGCCGACCTGGGTTGCCGTTTCGCGATCGTGGGGCACTCGGAGCGCCGCGCCTACCACGCGGAGAGCGACCAGCTGGTCGCCGACAAGGCCAAGGCGGCGCTGGCGCATGGCGTCACGCCGATCGTGTGCGTCGGCGAGACGCTGGCCGAGCGCGAGGGCGGCAAGACGGAAGAGGTCGTCAAGCGCCAGCTGGCGGCGGTGATCCACACGCTGACGCACTGCATCGGAGAGATCGTCGTGGCCTACGAGCCGGTGTGGGCGATCGGCACCGGCCTGACGGCCACGCCGGAGCAGGCCCAGCAGGTGCATGCGCTGCTGCGCCAGCAGTTGCGCGCGGCCACGCAGAAGGCCGATCAGATGCAGATCCTGTACGGCGGCAGCGTCAAGCCCGACAACGCCGTCCAACTGTTTGCGCAGCCCGACATCGATGGCGGCCTCATCGGAGGCGCCGCGCTGAAGGCGGCCGATTTCGCGGCGATCTGCCGCGCCGCCGGCTGAAGTCCGGCGTTCAAGGTTCCTGGAGAAAGAAGCAATGCAAGTGATGATGAACCTGGTGCTGGTGGTGCAGCTGATCGCGGCACTGGCGATGATCGGCCTGGTGCTGGTCCAGCACGGCAAGGGTGCCGACATGGGGGCCTCGTTCGGCAGCGGGGCCTCGGGCTCGCTGTTCGGTGCGACCGGCAGCGCCAACTTCCTGTCGCGCTCGACCGCGGTCGCGGCAACGATCTTCTTCGTGGCGACGCTGGCCCTGGCCTACATGGGCAGCCACCGCGAGGGCGGCATCGGTGCCGGCCCGACGGCGGGCGAGCAGCTGCTGGAACGTGCCGCCACGCCGGCCTCCCCGGCATCGGCCGCGGCGCTGCCCGGTGCGTCGATCGCTCCTCAGGCCGCGCCTTCGGCGGCGGCCTCGGGCGCCTCGAACTGACAGAGATGGGCGGCAAGCGCAAGCTCCTCGACAAAATTGCTTCGGTTTCTTTTTGTCGCTCAGAAAGCGCTATAGAATTCGAGGCTGTCTGAAACGCGAGCCGTCAAGACAAAGTCACTGAAGGGTGACAACCAGCCGACGTGGTGAAATTGGTAGACACGCTATCTTGAGGGGGTAGTGGCGAAAGCTGTGCGAGTTCGAGTCTCGCCGTCGGCACCAGATAAATCGGCCTGCCATGGTCTTCGTGATCTAGCCGGAAAGCCGGATCGAAGCAGATCAAGCAGGTTGAAGGATTCGGGGGAATCTCCACGCGACAGGCGTGTGCGAATTTCCGGAGTCCTAGGCGGGCGCGGTCCGTGAGCGATTGGATAATCGCTGGCGGCGCGCCCGTTGCTTTTGCCGAATCGTTGGTCGGCCCTGGCCCGCCAATCTTCGGTGACACGTTGGGAATTGGAATTGCCGCCCACTGCGGCAGTATCTCGATCCCGGCATCAAAACGAGAGCAAGCCGTGAGCCTGGAACAATACCTGCCCGTCATCCTTTTCATCCTGGTCGGTTGCGGAGTGGGTATCGCCCCGCAAGTGCTGGGCTTCCTGGCGGGTCCGCGTCGCCCTGACGCGGCAAAGAACAGCCCCTACGAATGCGGCTTCGAGGCCTTCGAGGACGCGCGCATGAAATTCGACGTGCGCTACTACCTCGTCGCCATCCTCTTCATCCTCTTCGACCTGGAAATCGCCTTCCTGTTCCCCTGGGCGGTCTCGCTGCGCGAGATCGGCCCGGAAGGCTTCTGGGCGATGATGATCTTCCTGGGCATCCTGGTCGTGGGCTTTGCCTACGAATGGAAGAAGGGCGCGCTCGACTGGGAGTGACGACCCGACCGCGGGCCCGCGGCGACGCGCCGGGCCCGTGAACGCATCAGGACACAGCGCCCGTTTCGGGCGCGTGTCCGTTAGGGAAGGGCAACGCGTCAACGCGGCGTCAAGGCGACGGTCGCGCGCTCGAAGGTCCTTCTCCGCTGATCTCGAAAGATTGGAAATTCGATATGGGTAACGAAGGCGTATTGAAGGAAGGCTTCATGACCACCCAGCTGGACAAGCTGGTGAACTGGTCCAAGACCGGCTCGTTGTGGCCGATGACCTTCGGTCTCGCCTGCTGCGCGGTGGAGATGATGCACGCGGGCGCCGCGCGCTACGACATCGACCGCTTCGGCATGCTGTTCCGTCCGAGCCCGCGCCAGTCCGACCTGATGATCGTGGCCGGCACGCTGTGCAACAAGATGGCGCCCGCCCTGCGCAAGGTCTACGACCAGATGGCCGAGCCGCGCTGGGTGCTGTCCATGGGCAGCTGCGCCAACGGCGGCGGCTACTACCACTACAGCTATTCGGTGGTGCGGGGCTGTGACCGCATCGTCCCGGTCGACGTCTATGTCCCGGGCTGTCCGCCGACCGCCGAGGCGCTGCTCTACGGCATCCTGCAGCTGCAGGCCAAGATCCGTCGCGAGAACACCATCGCTCGCTGAGCAGAAGCAGGCTGATTCCCATGACCATGAAACTCGACACCCTGCAGGCGGCGCTGCAATCCGTGCTCGGCGAGCAGATCGTCGCGCTCAAGCGCGAGCTGGGCGAAATCACGATCACCGTCGCGGCCAAGGACTACTTCAACGTCGCCAAGCTGCTGCGCGATCACTCGGAGCTGCGCTTCGAGCAACTGATCGACCTGTGCGGCGTGGACTACTCGGCCTACAAGGACGGCGCCTACGACGGCGCGCGCTTCGCGGTGGTTTCGCACCTGCTGTCGATCAACAAGAACTGGCGCCTGCGCGTCAAGGTCTTCGCGCCTGACGACGATTTCCCGTCGGTGGCTGCGGTGACGCCGATCTGGAACGCCGCCAACTGGTTCGAGCGCGAGGCCTTCGACCTGTACGGGATCATCTTCGAGGGCCACGAGGACCTGCGCCGCATCCTCACGGACTACGGTTTCATCGGCCATCCGATGCGCAAGGACTTCCCGGTGACGGGCCATGTCGAGATGCGCTACGACCCCGAGCAGAAGCGCGTGATCTACCAGCCGGTCACGATCGAGCCGCGCGAGATCACCCCGCGCGTGATCCGCGAAGACAACTACGGGGGCCTGTGAGCATGCCAGCCGAAATCAAGAACTACACCCTGAACTTCGGTCCCCAGCACCCGGCCGCGCACGGGGTGCTGCGCCTGGTGCTCGAGCTGGACGGTGAGGTGATCCAGCGCGCCGACCCGCACATCGGCCTGCTGCACCGCGCCACCGAGAAGCTGGCCGAGTCCAAGACCTTCATCCAGTCGCTGCCCTACATGGACCGTCTCGACTACGTGTCGATGATGGCCAACGAGCATGCCTACTGCCTGGCCATCGAGAAGATGCTGGGCCTGGAGGTCCCCGAGCGCGCGCAGTACATCCGCGTGATGTTCTCGGAGCTGACCCGCATCCTGAACCACCTGCTCTGGCTGGGCGCGCACGGCATCGACTGCGGCGCGATGAACATCCTCATCTACTGCTTCCGCGAGCGTGAGGACATCTTCGACATGTACGAGGCGGTGTCGGGCGCGCGCATGCACGCGGCCTACTTCCGTCCGGGCGGCGTGTACCGCGACCTGCCGGACTCGATGCCGCAGTACAAGGTCAGCAAGATCAAGAACCAGAAGGCGATCGACAAGCTCAACGAGAACCGCCAGGGCTCGCTGCTCGATTTCATCGAGGACTTCTGCAATCGCTTCCCGGCCAACGTCGACGACTACGAGACGCTGCTGACCGACAACCGCATCTGGAAGCAGCGCACGGTGGGCATCGGCGTCGTGTCGCCGGAGCGCGCGCTGAACCTGGGCCTGACCGGCCCGATGCTGCGTGGCTCGGGCATCGCCTGGGACACCCGCAAGACCCAGCCCTACGACGTGTACGGCCGCATGGACTTCGACATCCCGGTCGGCACCAACGGCGACACCTACGACCGCTACTGCGTGCGGGTCGAGGAGATGCGCCAGTCCAACCGCATCGTGCAGCAGTGCGTGAAGTGGCTCAAGGCCAATCCGGGTCCGGTCATCACCGACAACCACAAGGTGGCGCCCCCGTCGCGCGTGGCGATGAAGACCAGCATGGAAGAGCTGATCCACCACTTCAAGCTGTTCACCGAAGGCTTCCGCGTCCCCGAGGGCGAGGCCTACGCCTCGGTCGAGCATCCGAAGGGCGAGTTCGGCATCTACATCGTCAGCGACGGCGCCAACAAGCCGTACCGGCTGAAGATCCGCGCGCCGGGCTATTCGCACCTGGCCGCGCTGGACGAGATGGCGCGGGGCCACATGATTGCCGACGCCGTGGCCGTGATCGGCACGATGGACATCGTGTTCGGTGAAATTGACCGTTGAGTGGTGAAGCGATGAGCAGCACTGAATTTGTCTTGAGCGACGCGACCAAGTCGCGCTTCGCGCGCGAAGTCGCCAAGTACCCGGCGGAGCAGGCGCAATCGGCCGTGATGGCCTGCCTGTCGATCGTCCAGCAGGAGCAGGGCTTCGTGTCCCGCGAGGCCGAGGACGCGATCGCCGACTACCTGGGCATGCCGGCGATCGCCGTCTACGAGGTCACGACCTTCTACAACATGTACAACCAGCGCAAGCTGGGCGCGTTCAAGCTGAACGTCTGCACGAATCTTCCGTGCCAGCTGCGCGACGGCCAGAAGGCGCTGGACCACCTGTGCACGAAGCTGGGCGTCGAGGCCGGCGGCACGACCGCCGACGGCGTCTTCACCGTGCAGCAGAGCGAGTGCCTGGGTGCCTGCGCCGACTCGCCGGTGATGCTGGTCAACGACCGCCAGATGCTGAGCTTCATGAGCGCCGAACGGCTGGACGAGCTGGTGGACGCGCTCAGAGCCCACCACGCGGCCAACAAGAACTGAGGGACCTGGACGATGACCAACATCGCGAACATCGACCTCTCGAAGTGGCAGGCCACCGGCAAGGAAACCTGCTTCCACGACCGCAACATCACCCCGCAGATCTACGCGGGCCTCGATGGCAAGAACTGGTCGCTGAAGGACTATGAAGCGCGCGGCGGCTACCAGGCGCTGCGTAAGATCCTGGCCCAGGGCGAAGGGCAGGGCATGACCGCCGACCAGGTCATCGCCGAAGTGAAGGCCTCGGGCCTGCGCGGACGCGGCGGCGCCGGCTTCCCGACCGGCCTGAAGTGGAGCTTCATGCCGCGCCAATTCCCGGGCGCGAAGTACCTCGTCTGCAACAGCGACGAAGGCGAGCCGGGCACCTGCAAGGACCGCGACATCCTCATGTACAACCCGCACATCGTCATCGAAGGCATGGCGATCGCGGCGTACGCGATGGGGATCAAGGTCGGCTACAACTACATCCACGGCGAGATCTTCGAGGTCTACGAGCGCTTCGAGGCGGCCCTGGAAGAGGCCCGCGCGGCCGGCCTGCTGGGCGACAACATCCTGGGCAGCAACTTCAGCTTCCAGCTGCACGCGCACCACGGCTTCGGCGCCTACATCTGCGGCGAGGAAACCGCGCTGCTCGAATCGCTGGAAGGCAAGAAGGGCCAGCCGCGCTTCAAGCCGCCGTTCCCGGCCTCGTTCGGCCTGTATGGCAAGCCCACGACGATCAACAACACCGAGACCTTTGCCGCGGTCCCCTGGATCATCCGCAACGGCGGCCAGGCCTATCTTGAAGTGGGCAAGCCCAACAACGGCGGCACCAAGATCTTCTCGATCTCCGGCGACGTCGAGCGTCCGGGCAACTACGAGATCCCGCTGGGCACCTCGTTCGAGAAGCTGCTCGAGCTCGCCGGCGGCGTGCGCGGCGGCCGCAAGCTCAAGGCGGTGATCCCGGGCGGCTCGTCGGCCCCGGTGCTGCCGGCCGACATCATGATGCAGTGCACGATGGACTATGACTCCATCGCCAAGGCCGGCTCGATGCTGGGCTCGGGCGCCGTCATCGTGATGGACGAGACCCGCTGCATGGTCAACAGCCTGCTGCGCCTGTCCTACTTCTACGCGCACGAGTCCTGCGGCCAGTGCACCCCCTGCCGCGAGGGCACGGGCTGGATGCACCGCGTGATCGAGCGCATCGCCCACGGCAAGGGCCGCGTCGAGGACATCGACCTGCTGAACTCCGTGGCCGACAACATCCAGGGCCGCACCATCTGCGCGCTGGGCGATGCCGCCGCGATGCCGGTGCGCGCGATGCTCAAGCACTTCAAGGGCGAGTTCATCGCGATGATCGAACAGGCCCAGCAGAACAAGGCGCCCGCCGCGTCGTCCCCGTCCGCCACGGCGAAGTCGCCGGCGCACGCCTGATCGGAGCCGCTGAGAAGAACTATGGTTGAAATCGAACTCGACGGCCAGAAGGTCGAAGTGCCCGAAGGCAGCATGGTGATGCATGCCGCCGAGAAGGCCGGGACCTACATCCCGCACTTCTGCTACCACAAGAAGCTGAGCATCGCGGCCAACTGCCGCATGTGCCTGGTCGACGTGGAGAAGGCGCCCAAGCCGCTGCCCGCCTGCGCGACCCCGGTCACGCAGGGCATGATCGTGCGCACCAAGAGCGAGAAAGCCATCAAGGCCCAGCAGGGCGTGATGGAGTTCCTGCTGATCAATCACCCGCTGGACTGCCCGATCTGCGACCAGGGCGGCGAATGCCAGTTGCAGGATCTGGCCGTCGGTTACGGCGCGGGCTCCTCGCGCTACACCGAAGAGAAGCGCGTGGTGTTCCACAAGAACGTCGGCCCGCTGATCTCGATGGAGGAGATGAGCCGCTGCATCCACTGCACGCGCTGCGTCCGCTTCGGCCAGGAGATCTCCGGCGTGATGGAGCTGGGCATGGCGCACCGCGGCGAGCACAGCGAGATCCAGACCTTCGTGGGCCGCACCGTGGACTCGGAGCTGTCGGGCAACATGATCGACATCTGCCCGGTCGGCGCGCTGACCAGCAAGCCCTTCCGCTACAGCGCCCGCACCTGGGAGCTGTCGCGCCGCAAGAGCGTCAGCCCGCACGATTCGACCGGCGCCAACTTGATCGTCCAGGTCAAGAACAACGAAGTGCTGCGCGTCGTCCCGCTGGAGAACGAGGCCGTCAACGAGTGCTGGATCGCCGACCGCGACCGCTTCTCGTATGAGGCGCTGAACAGCGACGAACGTCTGACCACGCCGATGCTCAAGCAGGGCGGCGAATGGAAGCCGGTGGACTGGACCACGGCGCTCGAGTACGTCGCCAACGGCCTGAAGCAGATCAAGACCGAAAAGGGCGGCGCGTCCATCGCGGCGCTGGGCTCGGAGCACAGCACCGTCGAGGAGCTGCACCTGCTGGCGCAGCTGGTGCGCGGCCTGGGCAGCGAGAACATCGACACGCGCCTGCGCGTGGTCGATCCGGCGCTGCGCGCGGGTGAAGGCAAGGCCTTCTGGCTGGGCACCTCGATCGCGTCGCTGTCGGCGCTGGATCGCGCCTTCATCGTCGGCTCGTCGCTGCGCAAGGACCACCCGCTGTTCGCGCAGCGCCTGCGCCAGGCCGCCCGCCGCGGCGCGCAGATCGTCGCGCTGGGGGGCTCGGTCGAAGACTGGAAGATGACGGTCGCTTCGACGCTCGTCGCCGCGCCGTCGGCTTGGGCCGCTGAACTGGCCAACGTCGCCACCGCGATCGGCGCCGCCAAGGGCGTCAGCGCTCCGGCGCAAGCGAGCCAGGGCCAAGCGACGGACGCCGCCAAGGCGATCGCCGACGCGCTGCTGTCGGGCGAGCGCAAGGCCGTGTTGCTGGGCAATGCCGCGATCCAGCATCCGCAGGCCGCGACGCTGCTGTCGCTGGCGAACTGGATCGGCGAGCAGACCGGCGCCAGCGTCGGCGTGCTGTCGGCCGCGGCGAACACCGTCGGCGCCCAGCTGGTCAAGGCCCAGCCGGGGCAGGGCGGCCGTTCGGCGGCCCAGCTGCTGAACGACCAGCCGGCCAAGGCGCTGCTGCTGCTGAACACCGACCCGGTGCTGGATGGCCCCAACGCCGCCGCCGCCGCCAAGGCCGTCAACGCGGCCGAGATGGTCGTCGTGCTGAGCCCGTTCAAGACCGGCCCGGTGGTCGAGTTCGCCGACGTGCTGCTGCCCACGGCCCCGTTCACCGAGACCTCGGGCAGCTTCGTCAACGCGGAAGGCCGCTTGCAGAGCTTCGTCGGCGTGGCCAAGGCCCGTGGCGAAACCCGTCCGGGCTGGAAGATCCTGCGCGTGCTGGGCAACCTGCTGGGCCTGCAGGGCTTCGAGTTCGACAGCTCCGAGCAGGTCCGCGCCGCGGCGCTGGGCTCCGAGCTGGACCTGACGAACCGCCTGTCCAACGGCATGTCGGCGCAGTCCGCAGCGGTTGCTCCGGTGCAAGGCCTGGAGCGCCTGACGACGGTGCCGATCTACGCGACCGACGCGCTGGTGCGCCGCGCCACCTCGCTGCAGCTGACCCGCGACGGCCGTGACGCGGCCATCGCCTCGCTGCCGCAAGCGCTGTGGACCAGCCTCGGCCTGAATGAGAAGGGCGCGCAGGTGCGCGTGTCGCAGGACGGCGGCGAGGCCGTGCTGGCCGCGCAGCTGGACGCGTCGCTGCCCGCGAACGTGGTGCGCATTCCCGCCGGCATCCCCGAGACCGCCGCGCTGGGCGCGTTCACCGGCGCGATCGCCGTGACCAAGGCCTGAGGACGAGACGACCATGGAAAACTTCTACAACGCCGGCGCCTCGATGCTGGGCATGGTCTGGCCGGTGGTCTGGAGCCTGCTCAAGATCATCGCCGTGCTGCTGCCGCTGCTGGGCTGCGTCGCCTACCTGACGCTGTGGGAACGCAAGGCCATCGGCTGGTCGCAGATCCGTCCGGGCCCGAACCGGGTCGGTCCGATGGGCCTGCTGACGCCGATCGCCGACGCCGTGAAGCTGATCTTCAAGGAGATCATCGTCCCGAGCGCCGCCAACAAGGGCCTGTTCTTCCTCGGCCCGATCATGACCATCATGCCGGCGCTGGCGGCCTGGGCCGTCGTGCCCTTCGGCCCCGGCGCGGCGATCGCCGACGTCAATGCCGGCCTGCTGTTCCTGATGGCCATCACCTCGCTGGAGGTCTACGGCGTGATCATTGCGGGCTGGGCCTCCAACTCGAAGTACGCCTTCCTGGGCGCGCTGCGCGCCTCGGCCCAGATGGTGTCCTACGAGATCGCGATGGGCTTCTGCCTGGTCGTGGTGCTGATGGTCACCGGCTCGATGAACGTCAGCGCCATCGTCACCAGCCAGGAGCATGGGTGGTTCGCGTCGCACGGCGTGAATGTCCTGTCGTGGAACTGGCTGCCGCTGCTGCCGATCTTCCTCGTGTACTTCATCTCCGGCCTGGCCGAGACCAACCGCCATCCGTTCGACGTCGTCGAAGGCGAATCAGAAATCGTGGCCGGCCACATGATCGAGTACTCGGGCATGTCCTTCGCGATGTTCTTCCTGGCCGAGTACGCCAACATGATCCTGGTGTCGGCCCTGGCGGTGCTGATGTTCCTGGGCGGCTGGTCGGCGCCGATCTCCTGGTCGCTGCTGGGCATGGACACGCCGGCCTTCATCCAGCAGACCATGGCCTTCTGGAACTGGTTCTGGCTGTTCGCCAAGACCTTCTTCGTCGTGACCTGCTTCCTGTGGGTGCGCGCGACCTTCCCGCGCTATCGCTATGACCAGATCATGCGTCTGGGCTGGAAGATCTTCATTCCGGTCACCCTGGTGTGGCTCGTCGTGGTGGGTCTGTGGATCCAGTCGCCGTTCAACATCTGGAAGTAATCCGAGGTATCTGCTGTGATCAAGGACCTAGTCAAGAGCTTCATGCTCACCGAGCTGCTGAAGGGCATGGCCCTGACGGGCCGGCATTTCCTCTCGAAGAACATCACGGTGCAGTTCCCGGAAGAGAAGACGCCGCTGTCTCCTCGCTTCCGCGGCCTGCACGCGCTGCGCCGGTATGAGAACGGGGAAGAGCGCTGCATCGCCTGCAAGCTGTGCGAGGCCGTGTGCCCCGCCATGGCGATCACGATCGAATCGGACGTCCGTGCCGACGGCTCGCGCCGCACCACGCGCTACGACATCGACCTGACCAAGTGCATCTTCTGCGGCTTCTGCGAGGAGAGCTGCCCGGTCGACTCGATCGTCGAGACCGACATCTTCGAATACCACGGCGAGAAGCGCGGCGACCTCTACTTCACCAAGGAGATGCTCCTGGCGGTGGGGGACCGGTACGAGCCGCAGATCGCAGCCAGCAAGGAGGCCGACGCCAAGTACCGCTGACCGGTCGAGCGGCTGCCCGGACCCTCGCGCGAGCGAGGGGAGGGCGCCGCGGCCGGCGGCCTGCTTGCAGGAAATCGCATGGATATCACTACCGCGCTGTTCTTCGTCTTCTCGGCCGTGCTGCTGGGCTCCGCGTTCCGTGTCATCACGGCCAAGAGCACCGTTCACTCGGCCCTGTTCCTGATCCTGTCGTTCTTCAGTGCCTCCTGCCTGTGGATGCTGCTGAAGGCCGAGTTCCTGGCCATCACGCTGGTGCTGGTCTACATCGGCGCCGTCATGGTGCTCTTCCTGTTCGTCGTGATGATGCTGGACTTCGAGTCCACCGCCGTGCGCGAGAGCATCTGGAAGCACCTGCCGGTGGCCAGCCTCGTCGGCGCGCTGATCGCGCTGGAGATCGCGGCCGTGCTGATGGGCGGCTTCCGCGGCGTCGAGAACGCGCCGGAGATCGCGGGCATGGCGCAGATGGGCAACACCAAGCTGCTGGGCATCGAGATCTACACGAATTACCTGTTCCCGCTGCAGATCGCCGCCGTGCTGCTGCTGGTGGCGATCATCGCGGCGATCGCGCTGACGCTGCGCGGCCGCAAGGACTCGCGCCACCAGGACGCCTCGCAGCAGGTCAAGGTCAAGAAGGCCGACCGCCTGCGCATCGTGAAGGTCGCCCCCACCGTCGAAGCCCCGTCCGTGGCGGCGGCTGACAAGAACGAAGGAGCCGCGTGATGGGTGCGCTGAGCCTGAACCACTTCCTGATCCTGGGCGCGTTCCTGTTCGCGCTGTCGGTGATCGGCATCTTCCTGAACCGCAAGAACCTGATCGTGCTGCTGATGGCCATCGAGCTGATGCTGCTGGCGGTCAACATGAACTTCGTCGCGTTCTCGCACTACCTGGGCGACATGGCCGGCCAGGTGTTCGTGTTCTTCATCCTGACCGTGGCGGCCGCCGAGTCGGCGATCGGCCTGGCGATCCTGGTCGTGCTGTTCCGCAACCGCAGCAGCATCGACGTGGAAGAGCTGGACGCCCTCAAGGGCTGACGAGGGAAGCGAGAAAAACAATGTCTGCAACACTCTCCCAGAACCTGCTGCTGGCGGTGCCGCTGGCCCCGCTGGCGGGCGCCATCGTGGCGGGCCTGTTCGGCAAGCAGGTGGGCCGCCGCGGCGCCCACGTCGTCACCATCCTGGGCGTGCTGATCGCCTTCATCCTCTCGGCGATGACGCTGAGCGCGGTGCTCGACGGCGCGCGCTTCAACCAGACCGTCTACGAATGGATGGTGCTGGGCGGCCTGAAGATGGAAGTCGGCTTCATGATCGACGGCCTGTCCGCGATGATGATGTGCGTGGTGACCTTCGTCTCGCTGATGGTGCACATCTACACCATCGGCTACATGGAGGAAGACCCCGGCTACCAGCGCTTCTTCAGCTACATCTCGTTGTTCACCTTCAGCATGCTGATGCTGGTGATGTCCAACAACATGCTGCAGCTGTTCTTCGGCTGGGAAGCGGTGGGCCTGGTGTCCTACCTGCTGATCGGCTTCTGGTACACGAAGCCGACGGCGATCTTCGCCAACATGAAGGCCTTCCTGGTGAACCGGGTCGGCGACTTCGGCTTCATCCTGGGCATCGGCCTGCTGGTGGCCTACGGCGGCTCGCTGAACTACACCGAGACCTTCGCCAAGTCGGCCGAGCTGGCCAAGATCGGCTTCGCCAACCCCTTCGGCGGCGAGCCCTGGATGATGCTGAGCGTGGCCTGCATCTGCCTGTTCATCGGCGCGATGGGCAAGTCGGCGCAGTTCCCGCTGCACGTCTGGCTGCCGGACTCGATGGAAGGCCCGACCCCGATCTCGGCGCTGATCCACGCGGCGACCATGGTGACGGCCGGCATCTTCATGGTGTCGCGCTTCAGCCCGCTGTTCGAGCTGTCGGACACCGCGCTGAACTTCGTCATGATCATCGGCGCGATCACCGCGCTGTTCATGGGCTTCCTGGGCATCATCCAGAACGACATCAAGCGCGTGGTCGCGTATTCCACGCTCTCGCAGCTGGGCTACATGACGGTGGCGCTAGGCGCCTCGGCCTACTCGGTCGCCGTGTTCCACCTGATGACGCACGCGTTCTTCAAGGCGCTGCTGTTCCTGGGCGCGGGCTCGGTGATCATCGGCATGCACCATGACCAGGACATCCGCAACATGGGCGGCCTGCGCAAGTACATGCCCATCACCTGGATCACCTCGCTGCTGGGCTCGCTGGCGCTGATCGGCACGCCGTTCTTCTCGGGCTTCTACTCGAAGGACTCGATCATCGAGGCGGTCCATGCCTCGCACCTGCCGGGCGCGGGCTTCGCCTACTTCGCGGTGGTGGCCGGCGTCTTCGTGACGGCGTTCTACAGCTTCCGGATGTACTTCCTGGTCTTCCACGGCAAGGAACACTTCCACCACAAGCCCTTCCCGGGCGAGCACGACCATCACGACGACCACGGCCACGGGCATGACCACACGCCGCACGAGTCGCCCTGGGTGGTGACGGTGCCGCTGATCCTGCTGGCGATCCCGTCGGTGGTGATCGGCTACCTGACGATCGGCCCGATGGTGCACGGCGAGTTCTTCAAGGACGCGATCGTCGTGAACCACGAGCTCCACCACGCGATGCACGAGCTGGGCGAGGAGTTCCACGGCGCCTTCGCGATGGCGCTGCACAGCCTGCAGACGCTGCCGCTGTGGCTGGCCGTGGCCGGTGTGGCCGTCTCCTACTGGTTCTACATGATCAGCCCGGCGATCCCGGCCGCGATCGCGCGCACCTTCCGCCCGATCGTGACGATCCTCGAGAACAAGTACTACATGGACTGGTTCAACGAGAACGTGCTGGCCCGCGCGGCCCGCGCCCTCGGCACCGGCCTGTGGAAGGCCGGCGACCAGGGCGTCATCGACGGCGTCCTGATCAACGGCTCCGCGCGCACGGTGGGCGGCATCGCCGGCCTGGTGCGCCTGATCCAGACCGGCCACCTGTACTGGTACGCGCTGGTCATGATCCTGGGTGTCGTGGGTCTGATGACCTGGCAGCTGTGGCCTTCCATGTGGCCCCAATTCAAGGCCCTGTTGGGTCTGTGACGCGGGCGGAGAATAAGAATGTTGCTGAGTCTCTCCATCTGGCTGCCCATCGTCTGCGGTGGCCTGCTGCTCGCGCTCGGACGCGACAACAACGCCGGCGCGGTGCGCTGGATGGCGCTGGTCGCGTCGGTCGCCTCCTTCCTGGTGACGCTGCCGCTGATCTCGGGCTTCGACACCTCGACGGCGGCGATGCAGTTCGTCGAGAACGCGTCCTGGATCGAGCGCTTCAACATCCACTACCACCTGGGCGTGGATGGCATCTCGATGTGGTTCGTGCCGCTGACGGCCTTCATCTCGATCATCGTGGTGATCGCGGCCTGGGAAGTGATCGAGACGCGGGTGCACCAGTACATGGGCGCCTTCCTGATCCTGTCGGGCCTGATGATCGGCGTGTTCTGCGCGCTGGACGGCATGCTGTTCTACGTGTTCTTCGAGGCCACGCTGATCCCGATGTACATCATCATCGGCGTCTGGGGCGGACCTCGGCGCGTGTACGCGGCCTTCAAGTTCTTCCTGTACACGCTGGCCGGCTCGCTGCTGATGCTGATCGCGCTGCTCTACCTGTACAGCCAGTCGGGCAGCTTCGAGATCCTGGACTGGCACAAGCTGCCGCTGCCGATGTCGGCGCAGTCGCTGCTGTTCTTCGCCTTCTTCGCGGCCTTCGCGGTGAAGGTGCCGATGTGGCCGGTGCACACGTGGTTGCCGGACGCGCACGTGGAGGCGCCGACCGGCGGCTCGGTGGTGCTGGCGGCCATCATGCTGAAGCTGGGCGCCTACGGCTTCCTGCGCTTCTCGCTGCCGATCGCGCCTGACGCGGCCCGTCACTACGACTGGTTCATCATCGGCCTGTCGCTGATCGCGGTGATCTACATCGGCCTGGTGGCCATGGTCCAGCGCGACATGAAGAAGCTGGTGGCCTATTCGTCGGTCGCCCACATGGGCTTCGTGACCCTGGGCTTCTTCATCTTCAACGAGCTGGGCATCTCCGGCGGCCTGGTGCAGATGATCTCGCACGGCTTCGTCTCGGGCGCGATGTTCCTGTGCATCGGCGTGCTCTACGACCGCGTGCATTCGCGTGAGATCGCCGACTACGGCGGCGTCGTCAACACGATGCCCAAGTTCGCGGCGCTGGCGGTGTTCTTCGGCATGGCCAACTGCGGCCTGCCGGCGACCGCGGGCTTCGTGGGCGAGTGGATGGTGATCCTGGGCTCGGTGCAGCACAACTTCTGGATCGGCCTGCTGGCGGCCACGGCGCTGATCTTCGGCGCGGCCTACACGCTGTGGATGATCAAGCGCGTCTACTTCGGCGCTGTGACCAACGACAACGTCCGCAACCTGACCGACATCAACGGCCGCGAGTTCCTGATGCTGGGCGTGCTGGCGATCGCGACGCTCTACATGGGCGTGTATCCGAAGCCGTTCACCGACGTGATGCACCCATCCGTCGACGCGCTGCTCAAGCACGTCGCGGTGTCCAAGCTCCAATAAGGGCCCAACACAATGAATGACATGAACTGGGTCGCGGTCTATCCCGAAATCCTGCTGCTGGTGCTGGCCTGCGTGGTCGCGCTGGTGGACCTGTTCGTCACCGACCCGCGCCGCACGCCGACCTACTGGCTGACGCAGCTGAGCCTGGCGGTGGTGGGCGCGATGCACTTCGCCGCGATGGGCAACGTGCCGGCCGAGGCGATGCAGGGCCTGCTGGTCGTCGATCCGCTGAGCCACCTGCTCAGCGGCGTCAGTGCGCTGGCGCTGATCATCACGCTGGTCTATGCGCGTCCCTACGCCGAGTCGCGCGAGATGCTCAAGGGCGAGCTGTTCACCCTGAGCCTGCTGGCGCTGCTGGGCGTGAACGTGATGGTGGCGTCCAACAACTTCCTGTCGATCTACCTCGGCCTGGAGCTGATGAGCCTGTCGCTGTACGCGCTGACCGCGCTGCGTCGCGACCACACCATCTCGACCGAAGCCGCGATGAAGTACTTCGTGCTGGGCGCGCTGGCCTCGGGCTTCCTGCTGTACGGCCTGTCGATGATGTACGGCGCCACCGGTTCGCTGTCGATCCCGCGCGTGTTCGAGGTCATCTCCAGCGGCACGGTCAACAAGGGCGTGCTGGTGCTGGGCGTGGTGTTCGTCGTCGCCGGCCTGGGCTTCAAGCTGGGCGCCGCGCCGTTCCACATGTGGGTGCCGGACGTCTACCAGGGCGCGCCGACCGCCGCGACGCTGCTGATCGGCGGCGCGCCCAAGCTGGCCGCGCTGGGCATCGCGCTGCGCCTGCTGGTGGAGGGCATGCTGCCGCTGGCCACGGACTGGCAGCAGATGCTGCTGGTGATGGCGGTGGCCTCGCTGGTGGTGGGCAACCTGGCCGCGATCGCGCAGAGCAACCTGAAGCGGATGCTGGCGTACTCGACGATCTCGCAGATGGGCTTCGTCGTGCTGGGCCTGGCCTCGGGCGTGGTGAACGGCCAGCCGGACAACCATGCGCTGAATGCCTACAGCTCGGCGATGTTCTACGCGATCACCTACGTGCTCACGACGCTGGGCAGCTTCGGCCTGATCATGCTGCTGGCGCGCCAGGGCTTCGAGTCCGAGCAGATCAGCGACCTGGCCGGCCTGTTCAAGCGCAGCCCCTGGTATGCGCTGGTGATGGCGATCTACATGTTCTCGCTGACCGGCATTCCGCCGACGGTGGGCTTCTACGGCAAGCTGGCCGTGCTGCAGGCGATGGTCACGACCGGCCAGTCGCTCTACCTGTGGCTGGCGGTGGTGGCGGTGGTGCTGTCGCTGATCGGCGCGTTCTACTACCTGCGTGTCGTGAAGGTCATGTTCTTCGATGAACCGACCGACCATGCCCCGCTGAACGCCCCGGCCGACGCGCGCCTGGTGATGTCGCTCAACGGCATCGCGGTGCTGGCCTTCGGCCTGCTGCCCGGCGGCCTGCTGGCGCTGTGCGGCCAGGCCGTGACCCGCGCGCTGGCGCACTGAGCGCGCGCTGAGCGGACCCGGGATGGAGCAGGGCGCTTCGGTGTGGGTGGTGCTGGTGGTCGCGCTGGTCGCGGCCAACCTGCCTTACCTCAGTTCGCGCATCCTGCTCGTCGGGCCGCGCCGCGATCCCAAGGCCGCCGGCTGGCGGCTGCTGGAACTCTTCCTGCTGGCGCTGGCGACGCTGGCCGTCGGCTTCGGGCTGGAGGCCCGGCTGGGTCAGCGCGCGCCGCAGGGCTGGGAGTTCTACGCGGCGGCGCTGGCGCTGTTCGTGACGCTGGGATTCCCGGGCTTCGTGTGGCGCTATCTGCGCCGTTCGCGGTCCAAGGTGCGAGAGTTCGATGACGAAGAAGCTGCCTGAGGCCCTTCGACCCGATGCCGACGGCGTGGTCGGCATTCCCCCGGCGGCCGACGCCGATCCCCATCTGCGCGAGACCCCGCTGAGTTCCGACTGGATCCTGCGGGGCAACTTCCTTCATGCCAAGCGCGACCGCATCGCGCTGCCCAACGGCCGCGAAGCGACGCGCGAGTACATCCGCCATCCCGGCGCCGCCGTGATCGTGCCGCTGCTGGACGACGGCCGCGTGCTGCTCGAGCGCCAGTACCGCTACCCGATGGGCCGCGTGGTGCTGGAGTTCCCCGCCGGCAAGCTGGATCCGCTGGAACCCCCGCTGCGCTGCGCGATGCGCGAGCTGGTCGAGGAGACCGGCTACACCGCGCGCGAGTGGGCCTACGCCGGCGTGATGCACAACGCGATCGCCTATTCGGACGAGCGCATCGAGGTCTTCTTCGCGCGCGGGCTGGTCGCCGGCGAGCGCCGCTTGGACGACGAGGAGTTCCTCGACCTGCTGGCCGTGGGCGAGGACGAGCTGGACCGCATGGCCTTCGATGGCCGCGTCACCGACGCCAAGACCCTGACCTGCCTGCTGTGGCTGCAGCGCTGGCGTGCCGGCGCATGGCCTTTGGACTGGATGCCGGCGGCCGAGGCGGCGAGCCGCTAGCATCGGCCGATCATGCTGGTCCTGAACCTGGCCTGCGAGACAGGCCATTCCTTCGAAGGCTGGTTCGCGTCGGCCAACGATTTCGAATCGCAGCAGCAGCGCGGCCTGCTGAGCTGCCCGCTGTGCAACAGCGCCAAGGTGCGCAAGATGCCGAGCGCCCCGCGGCTGAACCTCTCCGCCGCCGAGCCGGCGCCGGCCCGGCGGCGCGCGCCGGCGGCGCCATCCCCCGAGCCCACCGCGCCGGTGCTGCCGCCCGGCGCGCCGGTGATCGCCGCCGAGCTGCAGAAGCAGGTGATCCAGGCGGTGCGCACGCTGATGGCCAACACCGAGGACGTCGGCGACCGCTTCGCCACCGAGGCCCGCCGCATCCATTACGGCGAGGCCCAGGAGCGCGGCATCCGCGGTCGCGCCACGCCCGACGAGGCGCGCGAACTGGCGGACGAAGGCATCGACATCGTCGCACTGCCGGTGCCCGACGCGCTGAAAGACCCTCTCCAGTAACGACCTGACGCCTCGTGGGATTGCGGGCGATGCCGGGGCCGGTGTCGAATCGCGCGGTCGCATCTGTTGAGGAATCAGGTTCATGAAGACTTTCCGATTGCTTGTCTGCGCCGCGGCGGCGACCGCGTCGTTCGCGTTCGCGCCGGTCGCGCCGTCGTATGCGGCCTCCGCCGCGCCGGTGGCCGCGCCCAACGGGATGGTGGTGACGGCGCAGCACCTGGCCACGCGCGTCGGCGTCGACGTGCTGAAGGACGGTGGCAATGCCGTCGACGCCGCGGTGGCGGTGGGGTATGCGCTGGCGGTGGTGTACCCGGCCGCGGGCAACCTGGGGGGTGGCGGCTTCATGACCATCCAGCTGGCCGACGGCCGCAAGACCTTCCTGGACTTCCGCGAGAAGGCGCCGCTGGCCGCCACGGCCAACATGTACCTGGACAAGGACGGCAACGTCGTCAAGGGCCTGAGCACGCACGGCCACCTGGCGGTGGGCGTGCCCGGCACGGTGTCGGGCCTCGAGTACGCGCGCGAGAAGTACGGGACGATGAAGCGCCAGACGCTGATCGCGCCGGCGGTCGCGCTGGCGGATCGCGGCTTCGCGCTGGACCAGGGCGACGTCGACATGTTCCAGACGGCGACCAAGGACTTCGAGGCCGATCCCGCGTCCGCGGCGATCTTCCTGAACAAGGGCAAGGCCTTCCAGCCCGGCGACAAGCTGGTGCAGAAGGACCTGGCGAAGACGCTGCGCGAGGTCTCGGCCAGGGGCACCGACGGCTTCTACAAGGGCTGGGTGGCGAAGGCGCTGGTCGAGTCGAGCCAGGCCGGCAAGGGCATCCTGACGCAGGCCGACCTGGACCAGTACCGCACGCGCGAGCTGGCGCCGGTCGAGTGCGACTACCGCGGCTACCACGTGGTGTCGGCGCCGCCGCCGAGCTCGGGGGGCGTGATCATCTGCGAGATGCTCAACATCCTGGAGGGCTATCCGCTGCGGCAACTGGGCTGGGGCTCGGCGCAGGGCGTGCATTACCAGATCGAGGCGATGCGGCATGCCTACGTCGATCGCAACAGCACCCTCGGCGATCCGGACTTCGTGAAGAACCCGCTGCAGCGGCTGCTGGACAAGGACTACGCGGCCAAGATCCGCGCCGCGATCGATCCGGCCAAGGCCGGGGTGTCGCAGGACCTCAAGCCGGGCGTGCCGCCGCATGAGGGCAGCAACACCACGCATTACTCCATCGCCGACAAGTGGGGCAACGCGGTGTCGGTGACCTACACGCTGAACGACTGGTTCGGCGCCAAGGTCACCGCCGCGAAGACCGGCGTGCTGCTCAACAACGAGATGGACGACTTCACCTCCAAGGTGGGCGTGCCCAACATGTACGGCCTGGTGCAGGGCGAAGCCAATGCGATCGCTCCGGGCAAGCGGCCGCTGTCCTCGATGAGCCCGACGATCGTGACCAAGGACGGCAAGCCGGTGATGGTGGTGGGCACGCCGGGCGGCAGCCGCATCATCACGGCGGTGCTGCAGACGATGATCAATGCGATCGACTACGACATGACCGTCCAGGAGGCGGTGGACGCGCCGCGCTTCCACCACCAGTGGATGCCGGACCTGACGAACGTGGAGCCCTACGCGCTGTCGCCGGACACGCGCCGGATCCTCGAGGGCATGGGCCACAAGCTGGGCGCGCCGCATCCGGCGAACCACCTGGCGGCGATCATCGTCGGCGCGCCTTCGCTGAACGGGAAGCCGGTGGGCAACAACCGGTTCTACGGCGCGAACGATCCGCGCCGCAACACGGGGCTGGCCGCCGGTTATTGAGCGCGGTGGTCGAGGCCGGGCATCGAGCCCGGGGATCGAACCCGGCGATCGAACCCGGCTATTGAGCCGAGGCGGCGGAAGCCGCTGCGGCTGCCGCGGCTGCGGTAGCCGCCGAGCCTGGCGAGCCCGCCGTGTTTCCCGCGCCCGTTGTGCCCGCCGCAGCGGGCTCGGCGGCCGCGGGACCCGCCCACGGCTTCAAGGCCGCGTAGCGCTGGGTGAGCGACAGCGCATCGCCCCAGGAGCCATAGGTCGGATTGGGGATCGGGACCCAGGTCGTGCCCCAGCGCGCGGCGTGGTCCGGCTCGACGTAGCGGGCGCGCGGGGCGAAGTCGTTGAGGTCGTCGCCGACCAGCATCGCGATGCGGTGCGTGCGCGCGACGGCCTCCCGGCGCGGCGTCTTGTCCGAGGCCGCCCATTCCGCGCGCTCGCCGCGCAGCATCACGTCGGCGGGCGCGACCGCATGGCCGAGCACGCGGCTCAGGTTGGCGATCGTCTGCGCCTTCTGCGGGCAGGCGGCGTGGAAGCCGTCCGGGCCGAAGGGGCCGTCGGCCGGGCAACGCCGGTTGGTGATGAAGACGACCCGGAAGCCGGTCGCGCGCGCCCGTGCGATGAACTCGGGCGCGCCGGGAATGGCGGCGGCCTGGGCGCTGGCCACCCAGGCGGCCCAGCTGCTTTCCTCGTAGCTGCGACCGTCGCGGATCTGCCAGGCCTCATAGGGCGAGTTGTCGAGCACGGTCTCGTCCACGTCCAGCACGATGGCCGGCGGCTTGCGCGAGAAGCCGCCCTGCGCCGCCTGTTCCAGCGAGGCCGTCTCGCGCGTGGCCCGACGCGCCGCGCCCAGGCGGGCGGTCGCGGCGCGGTAGACCGCCAGCGTGGCGGCCTGGCGCTCGACCGCGGTCTGGAACCAGAGCGTGGCGTTGAGGTTCTCGCGCGCCATCACCGGCTGGGCGACGGCGGCGGACGACACGGCCAGGCCGGTCAGGCAGGCGAGTCCGCCCAAGGCGGCCAGGCAGGTCGACCGGCTCGGCACTCGCCGGGCGAAGGAGGGCAGGAAGGCGCGGGGCATGGCGGGTCGTTCTCTCGGTTGGAAACGCGGGATCGCGGAAGTGAGGAAGTGCGGAGGTGCAGGGCGGGATCGCGGGATTGTTTCGCAGCCCGAGGCTGCACGGTCGGCGGACTAGGTCGAGTCCGGCGCGTCCTGGGCCACCGCCATCAGGTCGCGCGGATGGAGCATGAGCTCGCGCGCGGTCCGCAGCGTCGCATGTTGGCGCAGCACTGGCTTGAAGGCGGGCGCCGTCAGCAGTTGGTCCCAGACCGCCTTGAGCTGGCGGGGTTCCACCGGGACGCCGCGCTCGAGCCGGTCGGCGAAGTCCAGGCTCGCCGGCGCCGACAGCAACTGCATGCGGCTCGCGGCGCTGAGCAGCCGCGGTGCCTGCTCGGCCGGCGCGTCGCTGCAATAGAGCACCGCGCGGGCCAGGTCGTCTTCCTCGGTCGGCAGGGCGCGCAGCGAGGCGCCCCGCAAGGGGATCTCGCCTTGATGCGAGAAAAAGGCATAGGTCGACTGCGGGTCCGCCTGCGCCAGCAGCCGCAGGCCGCGCAGCAGCCGGGGCAGGTCGGTGGTCGCTGCATCGGCCGAGGCCTTGGCCTCGACCAGCAGGAGCAGGTCCCAGGCGCCGGTGTCGTGGCGGCGCAGCAGCGCCACGTCCCATTCGCTCTTGGCGCGCCGCGGATCGCCGGGGATCGACGACGGCACCTTCAAGGAAGTCGCCACGCGGTAGCGCGGCGGGTCCTCTCCCGCATTCAGACGCGCGGCCAGGACCTCGAGCGCCTGCGCGGCAAGCGCTTCCACGGCGTCGCCGCGGCGCTGCGCGTCGCTGCCGGCCGAGGCGGCCTGCGCGGTGCCCGCCGCGGGGCCTTGCCGTGCCCACAGCGCGCGATATCGCTGCACCTCGTCCCGCTGGCCCAGTGCCTCGATCCGGCAAAGCCGCCTGAGCGCGTCATCGCTGACGATCCGCTCCAGGCTGCGAAACAGCACCGGCTCGTCTTGCACCTCGGGCAAGCCCAGGAGGTCCATGATCGCGTCGTCGACGTCGGACCAGTCCGCCGCGGCGCTCGCCTGCTGCATCCGCTGCAAGCCGTCCCGGATCTCGCCGGCGGGGTGGTCCTGCAGCTTCGCCGGATGGGCCAGCGCATTGGCCGCCGAACGGATCTGCCGCCGGTCCGCCTCCGCATGCGCATTGAGCGAGGCGAACTCGCGCACGGCGGACGAGCGATGGCGCAGCACCGTCGCCTGGAGCGCGGCATCGCCGTGCTCCGGCTGCATGGCTTCGGCGATGTGTCGCGCGAGGGCGTCGAGGAAAAGCGCACGAACATCGTCGCCTGGCGCCGAGTCGGCGGCCAGCGCCTGCCGCGCGTGCTCAATCGCGGTGGCGAGCGCGGTCGCGCTGTCGCAGTCGCGGACCTCGTCGAGCGATTCCGGCAACGCTGGCGTGCGGAAGCGGCGCACGGCGAGCTTCAATCGGTCGGTGATCGCCTGCGGGAGGAGCGCGCATTCCTGGCGCGGTTCAGGCGATGACGAAGGCAGGGGCGGCGAAGCAGGCGGCATGGCGGCGACAAGGCATCGGAAGCGCGTCGAGGCGCCATTGTGGCGCTGCCGGCGCTCCCGCATGCGGAGGGCAGCGCCGTGATCACCCGCGAGGACGCAGGAGGCGCTCGCTGTTGCCGCCGTGACGCCGCCGCTACGCCGCCGTCACGCCGCCGGCATCGCCAGCGCCAGCGCGAGCCCGATCGCGCCGCACGCGCTGAGCAGCGGGATCACGCCCCACTTGAAGCGGAACAGCGCGATCGCCGCGCCCGCGGCGATCAGCGCGGACGTGGCGTCGAAGGGGCCGCCCAGCCCCTGCGGCCAGAACACGTGGCTCGCGAAGAACAGCGCCAGGTTGACGATCACGCCCACCACGGCCGCGGTGATCGCGGTCAGCGGCGCGGTCAGGCGCAGGTCGCCGTGGGTCGCCTCGATGACCGGGCCGCCGGCCAGCACGAAGACGAAGGAGGGCAGGAAGGTGAAGCAGGTGACCAGCGCCGCCGCCGCGGCACCGGCGGCGAAGAGCGCGTCCGGTCCGAAGACCTGTTCTTTCCATCCGCCCAGGAATCCGACGAAGGCGACCACCATGATGAGCGGCCCCGGCGTGGTCTCGCCCAGCGCGAGGCCATCGATCATCTGCGGCCCGGTGGCCCAGTGGTGGTGCTCGACGGCGCCCTGAACGACGTAGGGCAGCACCGCGTAGGCGCCGCCGAAGGTCATCAGCGCGGCCTTGGTGAAGAACAGCCCCATCTGCGTGAACGCGCCGTCGAGCCCATACACGGCGATCAAGGCGCCCATCGCGGCGAGCCACAGCCCCAGGCCCACGATCAGCACCCGGGCGAGGCGACCGCGGGTGAAGCGGGCGTGCGGGGGCGTCGGGGTGTCGTCGTCGATCAGCGCCGGGCCGTAGCCGGCCTGCGCGGCGGCGTGCGCGGCGCCGGGCGAGAACACCTGCGGCGCGAAGCGCGCGCCGATCGCGCCGGCGATCCCGGCGCCCAGCACGATGAGCGGGAAGGGCAGGTCCAGGAGGATCGCCACCAGCGCCGCGACCGCGATGCTCCACAGCCAGCCGTTGCGCAGCACGCGACGGCCGATGCGGTGGGCCGCGTGCAGCACGAGCGCGGTGACCGCGGGCTTGATCCCGTAGAAGACCCCCGCGACCGCCGGCAGCGTGCCGAAGGCGACGTAGATCCACGACAGCGCGACGAGGATGAACAGCGACGGCAGCACGAAGAGTCCGCCAGCGACGATGCCGCCCCAGCCACGGTGCATCAGCCAGCCGATGTAGGTGGCGAGCTGCTGGGCTTCGGGGCCGGGCAGCAGCATGCAGTAGTTGAGCGCATGCAGGAAGCGCCGCTCGCTGATCCAGCGGCGGCGCTCGACCAGCTCGGCATGCATGATCGCGATCTGCCCGGCCGGGCCACCGAAGCTGATGAAGCCCAGCTTCAGCCAGAAGAGGAAGGCTTCCCGGAAGGAGACGGGGGCGGGGCGGTCCGGGGGCGAAGCGACCGTGGCGGTGGAATCGTTCGGACGGGTCATGCGCGGGGGGCGGACAACTGGATGGGGACGATGGGTTGGCGGCGAAGTGTGCCTCAGGCCGCCGTCCGCGAGGTGGGCCGCGTGGCAAGATCGCCGCCTCTCGATGACCCGACCGACTTGCCCATGCGAGCTCCCCTGATCCCGATGCTCCTCGCCCTGGCGCTGGCCGCGCCGATCGCCGGCCGGGCCGATCCACTGCCCGCGGCGGCGAAGGCCGAGGTCACCGCCTTGCTGGGGCGACTGCAAGCCTCGTCCTGCGAGTTCAATCGCAACGGCGATTGGCACTCGGCGTCCGACGCGAAGCGGCACCTGGAACGCAAGCTCGCCTACCTGGAGGACAAGCAGCTCGTGAAAACAGCGGAGCAGTTCATCGAGCTCGGCGCCTCGAAGAGCAGCATGAGCGGCAAGCCTTACCTGGTGCGTTGTGCGGGCGCCTCGCCGGTCGAGAGCAAGGCGTGGCTCATGCGCGAACTGGCAGCCGTACGCGCCGCGGCCAAGGGCGCGTCGGCGCCGCCGTCGACACGCTAGGGACGGCGATCGCTCCGCGGGCTCCCTCTGGCGATGGCGCGAGAGGATGCCGGCTCGCCAGCACCGCAGTGACCGGAGCCGTCGATATCATGCGCAGCCGCCGGTCCCGCGCGGACCGGCCGCCAACCAACGCGCCGCAGTGCGCGACATCAGGGAGAAGATTTCATGCGGGCAGTGCTGCTCATCGTCATCGTCGTGGTGCTCGGCGTCATCGGCTGGAAGAAGCGCGACGAGATCCCGTTCCTGCGCGATGCCACGCGCCAGCTGGAGCGCCAGGCCGGCAAGGTCGAGCTGCCGAAGCTGCGCACCGGCAACGACACGCCGCCCGGGGCCGGTGGCGGTTCGGCCCCGACCCCGGGCGGCGTGCGCCGCTGCGTCGTCGACGGCCAGGTGCTCTACACCAACGAGGCCTGCCCGCGCGGCAGCGCCGAGCAGAAGGTCAAGGGCGGCACGGTGTCGGTGATGCCGGCCTACAAGGCCCCGCCGCCGCCCGAGCAGGCCGGCTCCGGCATCCCCAATGCGCGGGACTTGCTCGCGCCCAAGGGCGGCACGCTCAAGGACAAGGCCCAGGAACGGGCGATGGAGGGGTTGTAACACCCCCCGCATTCCCGGGTTTACGGGCATCGCGTCACGGGGCCGGGGCTCAGTAGACTGGCCCTGAGGCCGGCCACGGGACCGGCCACTCGCAGGGAGACCAGCCGGGACAGGGCTCAGCGCCCGCCCGGCGCGCCGGAGCCGATGCTTCGCAAGCCATGCCGCTGACCGATCCGCAACTCCTTGTCGACGGTGCCGCCAAACGCCGGCGCCGCATGACGGTCTGGCTCGTCGGCGCCAACCTGACCGTCGCGCTCGTGCTCGCGGCGCTGGTCTGGCATGTGCTGGACGCGTCCCATCGCACCTACGCGACGCAGGCGCGCGATGTCGCCGAAGGCCTGGCCGCCGTCGCGCAGCTCAACGTCGAGGCCGAGATCGGCCGCGTGGACGCGGTGCTGCGCGCCACCGGCGCCGAGCTCGAACGGCTGATGGCGGCGCCCGGCGGCGCCCCCGACGCGGTGCTCAACGAGGTGCTGCATGCGCGCTTCGGCCTGCTGCACGGCATCGAGGCCTTCCGCGCCGCCGACGCCAGCGGCGAGGTCCGCTGGGGCACGCGCCTGCCCGCCGGCGCGCCGGCGCGCGTCCATGACCGCGACTACTTCCTCCAGGCGCGCGCGCTCGCCGAGCCCGCGACGCTGGTGACCGGTCCGCTGGTCTCGCGGGTGTCGGGCAACTGGGTGGTGGCGTTCGTGCGGCCGCTGGTCGTGCGGGGCCGCTTCGCGGGCGTCCTCTACGTGAGCGTCGGCGTCGACCACTTCCGCCACCTCTTCGAGCGCTACGAGCTGGCGCCGCTGGACGCGATGACGCTGCGCCGCGACGACCTGCGGCTGGTCGCGCGCATCGCGCCGGGCAGTCCGGTGCAGGGCGAGGTCGGCGACACCAAGGTCTCGGCGCGGATGCGCGAGATGCTGGCGGCGAATCCCCGCCAGGGCAGCGTGGTCACCACGGTGAGCATCGACGGCCGCGACCGCACCAGCGCCTACCGCGCGCTCGACCACTGGCCCTTCGTCGTTTATGCCGGCGTGAACAACGAGCGCTTCTTCAAGCCCTGGCGGGAACAGGCCTGGACGGTGGCGTCCCTGGCGGCGCTGGCCTGGCTGCTGGTGGCGCTCGCCACCTGGCATGTGCGGCGCGCCAACCGCCGCGAGGAGCAGGCCATGACGGCGCTGGCCGAGCAGGGCAAGCGCATCCAGGCGCTGATGCGGGTCTCGGCGGATGGGATCCACATCATCGACGGGCGAGGGCGGCTGGTGGAGATGAGCGACTCCTTCGCGGAGATGCTCAAGTCCACCCGCGCCTCGCTGATGGGGCGCCACGTCGGCAGCTGGGACGTCAACCAGGACGAGACCGCGATCAATGCCTGGCTGGCGAAGATCAAGGCGGGCGACCGACAGCGCGTGGACGTGCAGCATCGCCGGGACGACGGCCAGGTGATCGACGTCGAGCTGCAGCTCAGCGTCACCGAGATCCGTGGCGAGCTCTACGTGTTCTCGTCGGGGCGCGACGTCACCCAGGCGCGGCGTCTGCAGCGCGAGCAGGCGGCGATGCTCGACAGCGACCTGGTGGCCATGGCCAAGATCGAGCACCGCACCATCACCTGGCGCAATCGCGCGCTGGAACGCATCCTCGGCTACGGGCCCGGCGAGCTGCAGGGCGCACCGGCGCGGGTCTTCTATTGGGACGACGCGCAGTACGAGGAGGTCGGGCGGCAGGTGTATTCGGCGCTGGCGGAGCACGGCCACTACCGGTCGCAGATCCGGATGCGCAGCAAGGGCGGCGAGGCGGTGTGGGTGGATTTCGGCGCGGCGCCGCTGTCGGTCACCGAGATCTTCGCGATGGCGGTCGACATCACGCCGATGAAGGCGGCGCATGAGCACCTGGCGCACGCGGCCTTCCACGACGCGCTGACGCAGCTGCCCAACCGGGTGCTGCTGCACGACCGGATCGAGCAGGCGCTGGGGGTGGCGCGGCGGGAACGCAAGCGGGTGGCGATCTGCTACCTGGACCTGGACGGCTTCAAGGCCGTCAACGACGAGCACGGGCACGACGCCGGCGACCAGTTGCTGGAGACGGTGGCGAGGCGACTGCTGGCCCACATCCGGCCGCTGGACACGGCGGCGCGCCTGGGCGGGGACGAGTTCGTGCTGGTGCTGACCTGCGTGGACGGCGACGACTGGCGGCCGGTGCTGGCGCGCGTCGTCGATGCCATCGGCGAGCCGGTGGCGCTGAGTTCCGGCGCGATCGTCGCGGTGGGCGCGACCGTCGGCGTCGCGGTGTTCTCGCCCGACGACACGACCGGCGCGCAGGAGCTCATCGAGCGCGCGGACCACGAGATGCTGCGCGGCAAGCGCGACGGCAAGGGACGGGTGGTGGCGGGCTGAGGCGGGGAGGGCCAGCGGGCGGTGGTGGGCGCCGCGCCTCAGGCCGGCGGCGCGATGGCCGTCGCCTTGGACCACACGGCCCGCCAACCGGCCTCGTGGCGCTCGTAGACGTCCATGTGCCAGCAGTCGACGACCTTGCCGGAAGGAAAGCTCAGGCGCGCGCGATAGCGCAGCACCGCCAGGTCCGCCGAGGCACGCACCTGCAGGTCGTCCATCTCCCAGCCCGTGTAGAACGGCGCCTCGGCGATGCGGGCGAGGTACTCGGCCCGCGGGAAGACCCGGCCGGCGGGCGTGATCAATTCGTACCCGGGCGCGTGCAGCGCCTCGATCGTGGCCAGGTCACGGTCGACGATGGCGCGCGTGCGGCGGGTTTCCAGCGCGAGGAAAAGGTCCAGCGGGTCGGCGGTGGCAGTCATGCGGCGCGATGCTAATGCGCGAGCGTCGCGGTCGCCAGCCGCGCGGCGGCCCCCGCGACCGGGCGTCGCGCCCGCGCGCACCGGAGATCCAAGTCGCCCGGCCCGGCGTACAAGCGGCAGACCAATCCCCGAAGGGCATGCCATGGCGCCTGCAATTTCCTCGATCGCCGTCCGGCTCGCCGAGCGCGGCTTGCTGCCTGAGGCCGCGGTGCGGCTGGGCATCCGGCGCCTGCTGCGCCTGCGGCTCGACGAGGCGCACCACCAGGACCCCGAGGCGGCGGCCGCGCTGACGCAGGACTTCCTGGCCGGGCTGCGCGCCGCGCCGCTGGCGGTGCTGCCGGAGCAGGCCAACGCGCAGCATTACGAGCTGCCGCCCGCGCTGTTCGAGGCCATGCTGGGACCGCGGCGCAAGTACAGCTGCTGCTGGTGGCCCGAAGGCGTCGACACGCTGGCGGCGGCCGAGGAGGCGGCGCTGGCGGAAACCGCGGCGCGCGCCGGGCTCGCCGATGGACAGACGATCCTGGAGCTGGGCTGCGGCTGGGGCTCGCTGAGCCTGTGGATGGCGCAGCACCTGCCGGCGGCGCAGATCCTGGCGGTGTCGAACTCGGCCTCGCAGCGGGCCTTCATCGAAGCGCAGGCGCTGCGGCTGGGCCTGCGCAACCTGCAGGTGCAGACGGCCGACTTCTCGTCCTGGGGCGAGGACGGCCAGTTCGACCGGCGCTTCGACCGGATCGTGTCGGTCGAGATGTTCGAGCACCTGCGCAACTGGCCGCGCGCCTTCCGCAAGGTGTCGAACTGGTTGCGCGACGATGGCCGCTTCTTCCTGCATGTCTTCGCGCATCGCGAGGCGCCCTATGCCTTCGAGGTCCGCGATGACACCGACTGGATGAGCCGCCACTTTTTCTCCGGCGGCATGATGCCCAGCGACGACCTGGCCTTGCTCTGCCAGGACGACCTGGCGCTGCAGCAGCGCTGGCGCTGGGACGGCCGCCATTACGCGCGCACCGCGGCGGCCTGGCTGGAACGCCTGGACGCGCACCGGGCCGAGCTGATGCCGCTCTTCGAGCGCGTCTACGGCCCTGCCGACGCCACCATGTGGTGGCAGCGCTGGCGGCTCTTCTTGCTCTCGGTCGAGGAACTGTTCGCCTACGACAAGGGGCAACAGTGGTGGGTCAGCCACTACCTCTTCGCGCCTCGGCGCTGAGGGCGGGGATGGACATGGCGCCTTCCGCTGTCGAACTCGCCGTCGCGGCCGGCATCGGCCTGTCGATCGCCGTCGCCATCGCGCTGCCCACCTGGCTGGTGAGCCTCACGCGGCGCGACGCGAGCCTGGCCGACCGCGTGTGGTCGGCTTTCATCACCGCGCCGGCGGCCTGCTATGTCGTCAGCCTCGGCGGTGATGCCCGGGCGCAGGTGATGCTGGCGATCACGCTGGTCTGGGCGCTGCGGCTCGGTGTCCATGTCACCGTGCGGAACTGGGGTCATGGCGAGGACCCGCGCTACCAGGCCATCCGCGCGCGCAACCAGCCCGGCTTCGGGCTCAAGAGCCTGTGGCTGGTGTTCCTGCTGCAGGCGGTGCTCGGCTGGGTCGTGTCCTGGCCGATGCTCGCGGCCAGCGGTGGCGACCGGTCGGTGTGGTCCGCGTGGGACACGGTCGGCGCCATGCTGGCCGGGGGCGGCCTGCTCATCGAGGCGATCGCCGACGCTCAGCTCAGCCGCTTCCGCCGCGCGCCGGGGCACCGCGACCGTGTGCTCGACAGCGGGCTGTGGCGCTATTCGCGGCATCCCAATTACTTCGGCGAAAGCTGCGTGTGGTGGGGGCTGGGGCTGATGGCCGTATCGGCGGGTGGAACCACCGCGGCCTGGTGCCTCGCATCGCCGGTGCTGATGACGGTGCTGCTGCTCAAGGTCAGCGGCGTGACGCTGCTCGAGCAGGACATCGGTGAGCGGCGTCCCGCCTATCGCGACTACATCGCCCGCACCAGCGCCTTCATCCCGTGGCCACCGAAACGGAGCGGCGCTCGATGAGGGCGGGCCGAACGCTCGTGCCGAGGCTCGGCCTGCGCGTCGCCGTCCTTGCGGCCGCCTGGATTGGCGGCGCCGCGATCGGCGCCGATGGCGCGCCCGGTGCAGACGGCGCGTCGGCGTCGGGCGCTGTCGCGACGCCCACGCCTCGAGGGGCCGACGCGCGCACGACCGCGAGCGGCGCCTGGGACTTTGAAGTCCGCCTCGACGGCAAGCCGATCGGCACCCATCGCTTCGTCGTCGAGGGCGAGCCCGGGGGCCGTACCGTGCGGAGCCTCGCCCGCTTCGACGTGAAGCTGCTCGGCCTCACGGTCTTCCGCTACCGCCACGAGGCCAGCGAGCGCTGGCGCGGTGATTGCCTGCAGGCGATCCAGAGCCGCACCGACGATGACGGCAAGCCGGTGGAGGTCAACAAGACCTTCAATGCGCGAGGGCCGTCGACCGCATCGCCATCGTCGCAGGCTCCGTCGGCATCGACATCGGCATCGGCATCGGCCGTCGCCGAGTCGGACTGCCTGATGAGCTACGCCTACTGGCATCCGGCGCTGGTGCGGCAGCAGCGCCTGCTGAATCCGCAGACGGGCGAAATCGACGAGGTCCGCATCGAGCGCCTGCCCGATGCCTCGCTTGCGGTGGCCGGCCGCGAGGTCGAGGCGATGCGCTGGCGCCTCACCGCCACGCCGCCCGCCGCCGCCGGCAAGCCCGCGCAGCGCCAGCAGCTGACACTGTGGCGAGACCGGTCCGATGGCCGCTGGATCGGGCTCGATGCGGTGGTCAAGGGCGGGCGGGTGCTGAGCTATCGGCTGCCGTGAACCAACCCCCAGGAGATCGCGATGAATGCATCGACCACGACGACTCACCCGCTGCCTGCCGCCGCGCCCGCCTGGCGCTGGCCGCTGGCCTACCTCGCGACGCTGGTCGTCTTCCTGGCGATGGATGCCGTCTGGCTCGGCACCATGACCGCCGCGCTCTACCAGCCGGCCATCGGTCACCTGATGGCCGCCACCGTCGACTGGCGCGCGGTGGCGATCTTCTATCCGCTGTTCGTCGCCGGGCTGGTGCATTTCGCGGTCGCGCCCGCGCTGCGGGGCGGCCGTCCGCGGCTCGCGTTCGCGCAGGGCGCCTGCTTCGGCTTCCTGGCCTACGCGACCTACGACTTCACCAACCAGGCCACGCTGCGCGACTGGCCCTGGTTCATCACCGTCATCGACCTGGCGTGGGGCGCCGTCGTCAGCGGCGCGTCGTCCGGCGTCGCCGCGCTGGTGACAGCCGCCCTCACATCCCGACGAGCGACCCGAACCACCGGGCGATGAAGCCGTCGAAATGCAGCCGGCCGTCGACAGCGGCCACGCAGATGCATTCGCTGCCTTCCTGCACCACCGGCTGATGGTGGACCTCGCCGTCGGCCAGGTCGAAGTCGCCCGGGCCGAACAGCGCGCGCCCGTCGTGGAACCGGCCGTAGATGACCTGCGTCAGCTCGGTCCCGCGGTGCGTGTGCGGCGGCAGGTACTTGCCGGGCCCGATACGCAGCAGGAAGACATTGGCCTGCGGCGCGCCGGGCACGCTGACCTTGCTCCAGCGCATGCCCGGGCCGATCCAGCGCCAGCGCGTCGCGCTGCAGTCGGCCAGCGCCCGCGGCCACACCGCGCCGGTCGGCAGCGGCGGCGGCGCCGGCACCTTGCGGGGAATGGCCGCCCCGTCCGCGCCGGCCACGGCCTCGATCGCGTCCATCGCGTCGATCCGCGCGAACGCCTGCGCCAGCGCGTCATCGCGCATCGGCGCGGCCGCTTCCTCCTCGATCAGCGCCCCGCCGACCGCCCGCAGCATCGCCACCCGCTCGCGGCAGGCGGCGCACAGCTCCAGATGGATTTCCGTCACCAGCCGGATGCCCGTGGGCAGCGTGCCCGCGGCCAGCGACAGCAACAGCTCGTCGGCGGGGTGATGGTGGATGTCGGGCGGGCGCATGGTCGGGCGGTCAGAAGGGGAAGGGCGGTGATTGGTGATGGCTGGCGTGATGGGAACGGTGTGGCGTGATTGATGGGGCGAGGCGATCGCGCGGGCGGCTCAGGGATCCAGCAGCCGGCGCAGGTGCGCCACCGCCAGCCGGATGCGCGATTTCACCGTGCCCAGCGGCAATCCCAGTTCCGAGGCGATCCGCGCATGCGGTTCGTCCTCGTAGAAGGACAGCCGCAGCACCTGCGCCTGCTCCGGCGGCAGGCGCGACAGCGCCTCCCGGATCCGCTGGCCCTGGCGCGCGGCGTCGGCGTGGTCGGCCACGTCGGGCTGGTCGGCCTGGAGGCGGTCAAACTCGAAACACTCGTCGCCGGCGCCGTCCAGCAGGTGGCGCCGCGCGGCATCGATGCGCAGGCGGCGCCCGATGGTGAAGATCCAGGTCGACACCGCCGCCTGCGCCGGATCGAACATCGCCGCCTTGCGCCACACCGTCACCAGCGTGTCCTGCGCCAGTTCCTCGGCGGCGGCGTCGCTGCTGCCGGTGCGCATCAGGTAGCTCTTGAGCCGCGGCGCGAAATGCGAGAACAGCCGGCCGAAGGCCTCCCGATCGTGCTGCTCGGCGACGCGACGCATCAGCGCCGCCCAGTCCGGCTCGGACGGCGGGGGCGCGGACCGGCGGTCCGGATCGAGCGGGACGATCTTCAAGTGGCGGGCTTTCGGCAAGGCGGACGGGGACGCCGCCTCGCCCGGCGGGGAGGCCGGGGCGGAGGTCGGATCGTCGCGATGCGGGGTACCCATGGACCCTGATACGCGACGGACGGCGGGTCGGATCATCGCCGGGTCGGGCCTCCGACGCCATGCGGGCGACCCTCGCCCGGCCGAGGCCGCGCCCGGAGGGTCGGTTCGCGGGCCGGCGATCCAAATCCGATCGGTTCGCGTACAAGCGCCAAACCCCAGGACGCGACGATGCCCGGCCCAGACCCCCTCCCGCCCGACTTCCCCAGCCCCCCGGACGGCCGTCCGCTGCGCATCGCCGTCGTCGGCGCCGGCATCTCGGGGCTGTCCTGCGCCTGGCTGCTGTCGGGGCGCCACGACGTCCAGGTCTTCGAGGCCGACGGTCGCATCGGCGGCCACAGCCACACGGTCGACGCGCCGGACCGGGGCGCGAGCGTGCCGGTGGACACCGGCTTCATCGTCTACAACGAGCCGGCCTATCCCAACCTGAGCGCGCTGTTCCACCACCTGGCGGTGCCGACGCGCGCGTCGGACATGTCCTTCGCGGTGAGCCTGGACGGCGGCGCGCTGGAATACGCCGGCACCGACCTGAATGGCCTCTTCGCCCAGCGCGCCAACCTGCTGCGTCCGCGCTTCTGGTCGATGCTGCGCGACCTGCTGCGCTTCTACCGGGAAGCCCCGCGCGACGCCCAGGCCAGCGGCGACCTGGCGCTGGACGACTACCTCGACGCGCGCGGCTACGGCCGCGCGTTCCGCGACGACCACCTCTATCCGATGGGCGCCGCGATCTGGTCCTCGACGGCCGCCGACATCGGCCGTTATCCGGTGGCCGCCTTCGTCCGCTTCTGCGAGAACCACGGCCTGCTGCGGGTCAGCGGGCGGCCGGTGTGGCGCACCGTCGAGGGCGGCAGCCGCGAGTACGTGCGACGCCTGACGCAGTCCTTCGCCGACCGCATCCACCGCGACGAGCCGGTCATCGCCGTCGCGCGCGAGCCGGACGGCGTGCGCCTGCGCACCCGGCGCGGCGCCTGGACCGCGCCCTTCGACCACGTCGTGCTGGCCATGCACGCGGACCAGTCGCTGCGCATGCTGCTCGCCCCCAGCGCCGCCGAGCGGCGCCTGCTCGGGGCCATTCCCTACACGCGCAACCTGGCCGTGCTGCACCGCGATCCGGCGCTGATGCCGCGCCGCCGGGCGGTCTGGTCGAGCTGGAACTACCTCGCCTCGCGCCAAGGTGAAAGCGGGCAGGTGGCGCCGACGGTGACCTACTGGATGAACCGGCTGCAGCCGCACCTGCCGCAGGGGCCGGATGCGCAACCGCTGTTCGTGACGCTGAATCCGGCCGTCCCGCCGCATCCCGATCACCTGCTGCGCACCGAGGTCTACGAGCACCCGCGCTTCGACGCGGCTGGCATCGCCGCGCAGCGCGAGCTCTGGTCGCTGCAGGGCCGGCAGCGCACCTGGTTCTGCGGTGCCTGGTTCGGATCGGGCTTCCACGAGGATGGCCTGCAGGCGGGCCTGGCGGTGGCCGAGGCGCTGGGCGGCGTGCGCCGGCCCTGGTCGGTGCCGGACGAATCCGGCCGCATCCACCTGCCGCGCGGCGCGGCCGGGCTGGCCGACCGGGCCGGGGTGGTGGCATGAGCGCACTAGACGGCGCGAGCGCCCCGGGCGCCTCCGCGCTCTACCTCGGCCGGGTGATGCACCAGCGGCTGCGACCGCTGCGTCATCGGCTGAGCTATCGGATGTTCTCGCTGCTGCTGGACCTGGACGAGTTGCCGGCGCTCGATGCGCGGCTGCGCTGGTTCTCGCTGGGGCGGTTCAACCTCTTCAGCTTCCGTCCGTCGGACCACGGCGACGGCCGCGCCGGCGACGTGGCCGGGCTGCGCGCGTGGATCGATGCGCAGCTCGCGGCGGCCGGCCTGCCCGCCGGTGGCGCAGTCCGGCTGCTGACGATGCCGCGCCTGCTCGGCTACGCCTTCAATCCGCTGAGCGTGTGGTTCTGCGACGCGCCGGACGGCACGCCGCTGGCGATCCTCTACGAGGTCAACAACACCTTCGGCCAACGGCACAGCTACCTGATCGAAGTCGATCCGGCCCAGCGCGCCGCGCCGCTGATCGAGCAACGCAGCGACAAACGGCTGTACGTGTCGCCCTTCCTCGGCATGGCGCTGCACTACCGCTTCCGCATCGAGCCGCCGCGCGAGTCGATGTCCATCGGCGTCAGCGTGCATGAGACCGACGGCGCCGCGGTGCTGCATGCCCGGCTCGACGCGCACCGCGCGCCGCTGACCGACGCCCGGTTGCTGCGATTGCTCGTCGCCTATCCGCTGCTGACGCTGAAGGTCGTCGCCGGCATCCATTGGGAGGCGCTGCGGCTGTGGCTCAAGGGCGCGCGGCTGCATGAACGGCCCGCCGCGCCGGCCTCGCCGCTGACCGTGGTGCGGCGGGACGACGTTCCTTCGTCCCTGCCATGACCGACTTCCCGAGACCGACCCACGAGACCCTCATGCATCACGACACCAGTTCGATCCTGACCGCGCCCCGCGACGTGCCGTCGTCGGCGGCCACGCTGGCGGGCGATCCGCTCCCGGCGTGGCAGGCACCGCTGCGACGGTGGCTGGCGCGGGTCCGGCATGGCCGCCTGACGCTCATCTGGCCGGATGGCCGGCGGCTCGAGGTCACCGGCCCCGCGCCGGGACCGCGCGCGGAGCTCCGCCTGCATCGGTGGCGGCCGGTGCTGCGCCTGCTGATGGCGGGCGACCTCGGGCTCGCGTTCTCCTACCGCGACGACGACTGGAGCTCGCCCGACCTGACCGCGCTGCTGATGTTCGGCGTCGCCAACGAGGCGGCGCTGGGCGGCGTGACCGCGACGCGCGGCCCGGCGCGCTGGCTCTCGCGGTGGCGCCATCGCGCCAATGCGAATACGCGGCGCGGCAGCCGCCACAACATCGCCGCCCATTACGACTTGGGCAACCGGTTCTACGCGAAGTGGCTGGACGACTCGATGCTCTACTCGAGCGCCATGTACGGCGGTGAAGAGACCGCTGCGGGGGACGTGTCTTGCGCAGACGGGGCCGCGACGCCGGACGACGCATCGCTGGAGGCCGCGCAGGCGCGGCGGCTCGACCGCATCGTCGAGCTGCTGGACCTGCGCGCGGGCCAGCGGGTGCTCGAGATCGGTTGCGGCTGGGGCACGCTGGCGGCGACGCTCGCCCGGCGCTGCGGCGTGGAGGTCGTCGGCGTGACCTTGTCGACCGAGCAGCTCGCCTTCGCGCAGCAGCGCGCGGCCGAATGGGGCGTCGCCGCGCAGGTCGACCTGCGCCTGCAGGATTACCGCGACATCGAGGGGCGCTTCGATCGCATCGTTTCCATCGAGATGATCGAGGCGGTCGGCGAGGCCTACTGGCCGACCTACTTCGCCACCCTGCGGGACCGGCTGAAGCCGGGCGGCCGGGCGGTGCTGCAGGCCATCACGATCGACGAGGCGCACTTCGAGCGCTACCGCGCCAGTCCGGACTTCATCCAGCGCTGCATCTTTCCCGGCGGCATGCTGCCCACGCCCGAGCGCATGGCCCGGGAGGCGGCGCGCGCCGGGCTGGATTTCCACACCGAGGCCCGCTTCGGCCGCGATTACGCGAGGACGCTGGCGGAATGGCGCCGGCGCTTCCTGGCCGAGTGGCCGGCGATCGAGGCGCAGGGCTTCGACCTGCCGTTCCAGCGGCTGTGGACCTACTACCTGAGCTACTGCGAGGCGGGATTCCTGGCCGGACGCGTCGACGTGGGGCTCTATCGCCTGACGCGCGGCACCTGAGGCCGCGAGGTCCTGCTACACGCGGTAACCTGCGCGCCTTGGCGCCACGGGGACGCCGCGCGGTGGATGAGTAGCATCGACCGCCTGTCTCCGCCGTCCTCCTTCCAACCCTTCGCCCCGATGTACGACCGTCCGTTCACCGCCCAGTCCCTCGATGTCGCCATCTCCGAGCTGCTCGCCGCCACCTCGGACGGCTTCGATCCGGAGCTCGACGCGCGCATCACCCAGGTGCTGCGCGGCCTGCGCGAGCAACTGGGCATGGACGTGGTGTTCGTGTCCGAGTTCCTGGAGGGCGAGCGGGTGTTCCGCTTCGTCGACGGCGAGTCCGAGATCGGCGTGCAGGTGGGCGATTCGGCGCCGCTGGAGCAGAGCTACTGCCAGCGCATCGTCGAGGGACGCGCGCCGCAGCTGATGACGAACGCGTCGGCGCTGGCCGAGGCGCTGCAGCTGCCCCCGACGCCGATCCCGATCGGCGCCCACCTGAGCGCGCCGGTCGTGCTGTCCGACGGCCGCATCTTCGGCACCGTGTGCTGCTTCAGCGCGCACCCGAACCCGGGCCTGCAGACCGAGGACCTCTCCCGGCTCAAGGGCTGCGCGCGCCTGGTCGCCCGCAAGGTCGAGGCGCAGGACTTCCTGGACACGATGCCGTTCGAGAACGATTGAGCAACTGGGCTCGGGGCGGCCGGGCAGGTGGCCCGGTGGGCGACTCGCTCACTTGAGCTTGTGATCCTCCCGCTTGGCCTCCTGCATCGCCTCGGGCTCGAGTTCCTCGGCGGCGCGGTTCAGGCGGATGAACAGGCCCCAGCCCGTCAGCAGCGCACCCACCGCCAGCACCATCGCCGCCGCGTGCAGCAGCAGCGTCGAGTCCGAATGCGCCGAGCGGAAGGTCGCCACCAGCGCCTCGATCGCGAGCGCGACCACGATCACCACCATGAAGCGCGACAGGAAACGCCGCACCCGCGTGGGCGCGCTGATGTGGGCGCTGCGGATCACCTCTTCCTCGGTGATCGTCTGCGCGATCTGCAGCGCCACCACGGCGGCCGCCAGCACGCCCATCGCCTCGATCACCAGCTGCGCGGCCTCGTCGTTCCAGTCCAGGTGCAGCGCCATCCAGGTTTCTTTCGCCGCGATGGCCAGCAGCAGCAAGGCCATGACGGTGAACAGCAGCGCCAGCGCGGCATGCACCACCGAGAAGCCGCGCAGCAGCAGCGGGACGGCGTCCTCGTCGGAGGGCCGAGGGTCCCGTGGAGGGGTGGGCGGCGCGGGAGCTTGCGAATCGGGGGAGGGCGCGGCTGGCTTCATGCGTCGGGTGGAGGCGGGGAGACGGCGGATGCGGTTAGGTGTGGCGAGGTGCGGGGCGTCGAGGGCGACGCGCCGGCCGGTCAGTTCCGGTCGGGCCGTATCGGCAGCGCGCCGGCGGGCTCGGCGGCCTCGGTGACGCGGCCGCTGGCCCGGCGGCTAGAGGGGGCGGTCGGGCGCTCGGCACGGGACGGGGCCGCGGCCTCCGGCCGGGGCTCGGGCGTGTCGACGGGGGGCGGAGGAGCCACAGGAGCCGGCGCGACCGCAGGGGCGGGCGTGGGAGCGGGCGTGGCTGTCGACGCCGCCGGTTGCTGGATCTGCGCCGCGTCCAGCGGTGGGCCCACGACGCCGGACTGCTTGCGGCTCGCGGCCGAGGAGGGCGGCGGTTCCTGCGTCTGGGCGATGGCCGCCGCGGCGACGACGGTCACCGACGCCGTGATGAGGGCGATGCGGAGGTGTTTCATGGCCGTATCCCTTCGACTTTCCGTTCGCGGGTCGGAACACGGGCAATCGGCGGACCCGGCACGGCGGTGGACCTGGCGGGATCGGCGCACGGACGCGCATGGACAGGGCGATATGCGTGATCGACTGCCGCTTGGGCGTCGCGGGAGGCTGGTACCCTGGCGCGAGCGACTCGCCGTTGAGACCCGCACGACTGAAGGAGGCCGCCGTGAAGACCATCGACGAGATGTTGAACCTCGACCTGATCACGCGGGAACAGCACCAGGAAATCGATGCCTGGATCGCCCGCTCCGACACGCCGGAGGACATCCTGGCGATGCCCGCCGCGCTCTGGCAGGCGGTCGAGCGCGCCAGCGAGGTCATGGGCGTGGACGCCGACCTGCTGCGCCCGCCCGCCCTGGATGCCGGCGGTCACGGGCTGGATTGAGCCGGGCACCCGCGCCGCCGCGCCGAGCCGCGCGCGACGCGTGTAAACTCCCGCCCTTCACCGTATTTCCGACGCTGCTCAAGGCAACCGGTCGCCCGCTCGGGCCCGAGGCCGGCGAGTCTGTGACTTCGGGCAGGTGTCTCTCGTTCATTACCGGAGCCAACATGGGCAACAAGATCGTCACCGAAGCCGACCGCAAGGCTTCCCCCCGTCCCGCCGCGCCCAAGGGCGTGACCGTCACCACGCACCGCGGCCAGAAGAGCAGCCTCGAGCGCGGCTCGCACACCCGCTCGAAGAAGAACCCGGGCAAGCGTCCGCACTCGGGTTGAGGTCGCGGGGAGCAAGACCCCAGCGACTCGACAACAGGCCCATGCCTCCCGGCGGGGCCTGTTTTGTTTTCTGCGACGTCCGGCCGCCCGCCGCGACCTCGCCCTGCTGCCCGATCAATCGCCATGATCCGCATCAACGAACTCCGCCTGCCCCTCGACCACCCCGAGGAGGCGCTGCGCGCCGCCGTCCTGCAGCGGCTCGGCATCCCCGACGCGCAACTCACCGCCTTCACCGTCTTCAAGCGCAGCTATGACGCGCGCAAGAAGACCGCGATGGTCCTGATCTATTCCGTCGACTGCGAGGTCGGCGACGCCGCTGCCGAGGCCGCGCTGCTGCAGCGCCACGGCGGCGACGCCCACATCAAGCCGTCGCCGGACACCCGCTACCAGTTCGTCGGCCATGCGCCGGCCGACTTCCACGCCGGCGAGCGGCCGCGTCCGGTGGTCATCGGCTTCGGCCCCTGCGGCATCTTCGTCGCGCTGATCCTGGCCCAGATGGGCCTGCGGCCGATCGTGCTGGAGCGCGGCAAGCAGGTCCGCGAACGCACCAAGGACACCTGGGGCCTGTGGCGCGAGAGCGTCCTGGACCCGGAATCGAACGTCCAGTTCGGCGAAGGCGGCGCCGGCACCTTTTCCGACGGCAAGCTCTACAGCCAGATCTCCGACCCGCGCTTCCTCACCCGCAAGGTGCTGACGGAGTTCGTCAAGGCCGGCGCGCCCGAGGAGATCCTCTACGTCAGCAAGCCGCACATCGGCACCTTCCGCCTGGTGAGCATGGTCATCAAGATCCGGGCCGAGATCGAGCGCCTGGGCGGCGAGATCCGCTTCCAGCAGAAGGTCACCGACCTGCTGATCGAGCCCGGCGCCGATGGCCAGCGCCAGGTGCGCGGCGTGACGCTGGCCTCGGGCGAGCAGATCCGCGCCGACCATGTCGTCGTCGCGCTCGGCCACAGCGCGCGCGACACCTTCACGATGCTGCATGCCCGCGGCGTCTACATGGAGGCCAAGCCGTTCTCGATCGGCTACCGCATCGAGCATCCGCAGTCGATCATCGACAAGGCGCGCTTCGGCCCCAACGCCGGCCATCCCCTCCTGGGCGCCGCGGACTACAAACTGGTCCATCACGCGAAGAACGGCCGCTCGGTCTACAGCTTCTGCATGTGCCCGGGCGGCACGGTGGTGGCGGCGACCTCGGAGCCGGACCGGGTCGTCACCAACGGCATGAGCCAGTATTCCCGCGCCGAGCGCAATGCCAATGCCGGCATCGTCGTCGGCATCTCGCCCGAGGACTACCGCCAGGACGGCAAGAAGGACGGCAGCACCGTCAATCCGCTGGATGGCTTCGCGTTCCAGCGTTATTGGGAGTCGCGCGCCTACGAGCTGGGCGAGGGCGGCTACAAGGCGCCGGCCGGCCTGGTGGGCGACTTCATCAAGCGCCAGCGCAGCACCGCGCTGGGCGGCGTCGAGCCGAGCTACAAGCCCGGCGTCACGATGACCGACCTGCAGCAGAAGGGTTTCGGCAGCCTGCCCGAGTACGCGCTCGACGCGATCCGCGAGGCGCTGCCCGCCTTCGAGCGCCAGATCCGCGGCTTCTCGATGAACGACGCGGTGCTGACCGGCGTGGAGACGCGCACGTCCTCGCCGCTGCGCATCACGCGCGGCAAGGACTACCAGAGCCTGAACGTGCGCGGCCTGTTCCCGGCTGGCGAGGGCGCCGGTTACGCCGGCGGCATCATGTCCGCCGGCGTGGACGGCATCGAGGTGGCGGAGGCGGTGGGCAAGTCCATGCTGGGCCTCCTCGACTGAAGCGCCTGCGCCGGCCGCTCAGCGTGGCGGCGACGGGTCCAGCGACCACTGCCCACTGGGCTGGTTGGGATCGCCGCTGCGGGTGAGGTAGGGCGACTCGCCGGACAGCCACAGATACTGGTTCCAGTAGAGGTTGCGCAGCCCCATGCCGGCTCGCGCCGGGGCCACGCTGAACGAGGCCTCGGCCGGCGACGCGTACAGCTTCACCGCGCCGGTCGCGGCGCGATAGCTCAGGAACAGGTCGCTCTGGTCCGCCGCCCGGAACCAGGAGGCGCCCCCGGCGCCGGACACCTGGACGAACTCCACCGGCGTCCCGGCCCGGTTGTAGAGCCAGGCGTTGTCGACCAGTCCGTCGGGCGCCGTCATCGTCTGCTGGTTGGCCAGGCTGCGCAGGCGCACCCGGTTCCCGCTGTCCGCCGCGGGGATGGGCGGCTGCCAGTTCTCAGGCGCCGGCAGCCAGCTCTGGTCCTTCCACCGCCAATAGAAGGGCAGGCGCAGCTGTGGATCGGCCAGGTCGCCATAGCCGTCCTGCGCCTCGATGTTGAACAGGCATTGCCTGCGGGCCTCCTCGAGCTCGCGCACGCGCACCATCTGGTCGCCGGAGGGCTCGCCCAGGCCGCGCATGCAGTCCGCCACGCTGCGGCCAGGTCCGCGCTGGTTCTGCGCCAGCACGTAGGTGGCGTCGCGGTGGGCCGGCTCGTCGTACCAAGCCTGCATCGCCTGGTCGTCGAAGCTCATCCAGTTCCTGGCGATCGCCTCGGCCTCCTCATTCGCCTTGGCCTCGCGCTGGCCGTAGGGCGTGCCCATCGTGCGGATGAAGGCGGCCCACAGGTCCTTGCTGGCCTCCAGCGCGACCAGCGCCGGCACCTTCATTTTGCTGGGCTTGTAGCCGGACCAGCCGCCTTGCAGCTGCGTGCCGGGACGCCAGATGACGTCGCCGCTCGCGTAGGTCAGCAACTGCCCGTTGTCATGGGTGTGCTGTTCGGAGCCGGCCGCGCACAGGTAGCTCTTGACCTGCAGCAGGCGCTCCAGGTTGGAGCCAGGGTCGCGGACCGTGTGCTCGGTGCTGAAGGAGTCCTGCAGCAGGTGCGCCGCCCGGCCCATCAGGTAGTAGTTGCGGTCCACGGTGTAGGACGTGCTGTAGGCGCCGCCGTCCCAGGTCCGCATCTGCGCGCGCGGCGCCATCGCGGCCGCCACGAAGTACCGCACGAAGCGCTGGCGCGACTGCTGCGCGGCATTCACGCCGCCGTCGCCGTTGCGGTCGTCGTAGCGGCGCATGAAGTGGTCGTACTGGACGTCCGGCGGCTCCTGCGCCACCGCGTCGAAGCAGTTGAACTGGTCCAGATGACCCTTGGCGACATTGGTGCCGCCCAGGTCCACCCAGCGCTCGCCCAGGATGGCGTCGAAGACGAACCGGTAAGTCGACTGGTAGCGCTGGTCCGGATAGGGCAGGGCGCGCAGCCGGGCCAGCTCGGCCTGCGTCGACGCGCCGCTCAGGTCCAGGTTCTTCGCCCGTCCCTGCGTCCAGTTGCGCCGCGGGTCCTGCGGGTCGGTCGGCATGATGGGATCGCCGCCGGTCAGCTCCAGCGCCGCCAGCCGCGTCAGCCATTCATGGCCCATCGGGATGCCGTTGCCCAGGACCACCCCGGCACCGCTTTGCGTGAAGGCGTAGGTGACCGCCGGCGGCAGCGCCGTGGCGATCGCCAGCGCCAGCGGCCAGAGGCCCCATCGCGGCCATGGCGGCCGGGCGGGCCGCCGCCAGCGCTCGCGGGGCGGTCCTGCGGGCGCGCGGCCGGTCGAGGTGCCAGGATGAGCCGCGGCGGCCCGGGTCGAGGACGGGAGCGGCCGGCGGTCGGCCGGGGTGGGCAGTGCCATGGTGAGAGCCTCCACGTGAAAGGGTGGAGCCACTCTCGGCCCGCGGGCCTTCCGAGGCACCCGGCGCCGGACCGGGGCGGGGCCTCGGAATGTCCGAGCCGGGCCTCGGTCCGGCGCGGGGAGGACTCAGCGCGCGGTCATCAGAGCGCCTGCCACAGCGTGGGCGAGCTCGCCGGCGTCCAGCCGGCGCCCACGTAGGCGGTGTGCGCCTGCAGGCAGCGGTAGGAACGCCCCTGGTAGCTCACCACCTGGCCGACCGTGTAGCTCGCGCCTTCCGTCCAGGTCGTGCCGGGCGGCGTGGTCGGAGGCGTCGTCGGCAGGAGGACGTCCATCGCGTAGCTCGCGCCCGAATTGGCGTTCTGCAGGTACACGTCCATCACCGTCGCGCCGCCGGGCACGACCACGACGCCGCCTTGCAGCGTGCCGATCTTGAGATAGGCGGAACTCTGGTTGACCTTCGTCGCGATCTGGCCGAGCCACGCCGATTTCGTCGCCGCCGCGGTCAGCGTGATCGAGGTCGTCTCCAGGTCGTTGCCCGCGCCGTTGAACACGCGCAGCTTCACCGTGCTGCCCGACGGCAGGTCCTGCGCCGCCGACACCTGGCCGATCTGCTTCAGGTCCGAGGGTGTGCCCGGAGGCGTCGTGCCGCCGCCGAAGTCGACGTCGGAGCAGGCATAGAAGGCTTCGGTGCTGTCCGAGCGCTGCCAGGCCGAGAACAGCACATGCCGGCCGGTGCGCTTGGGCAGCGTGAGCTTCATCGTGTAGATGGTCTTGCCGCTGGTGACGATCTGCTCCGGGCCGAGCTGCTGCACCTGCTCCAGGTCCGACCAGCGCAGCGGCGATGTCGCCGGGTTCCAGCCGTCGCGCGTGAGGAAGAAGGTCCAGTTCAGCGAGCGGTGCGGCGCGGTCGCGTTGTAGCGGTACTCGTACTTCCCATCCGTGCCCGGCGAGTAGGCCGTGGCGGGCCAGTCCGCCCGCGCCAGGTCGAAGCCCTTGAACTTCTCCTGCCCGCCGGCGCAGATCTTCAGGTCCGGCGCCACCGCCTTGTGATTGCCGTTGGCGTTGGCTTGGTTGACCCCGTTCCAGTCATAGATCGCCTGCTCGCCGCCATAGGCGATCGCCGCCTGGCAGGCCGGCAGCGAGGGGTTCTTGAAGCAGTTGTACTGGCGCGAGATCGGGAATTCCGGCGCGCCATGGGCGAACGCGGTGCTCGGGGCGACGATCGCGGTCAGCGCGGTCATGGTGGTTGACAGCGCGGCCAGCGACCAGGCGCCAGCGGTTCGGGCTCGGGATTGCATGCAAGTCTCCTGATTGAGAAGTGGAATGCCTGGATGAAGTGGCCCGACACAACACCAAAGCAGGACCACCATAGGACCCGATGCAGACCAATACAAGCTAAACAACGGTAACGGCCGTGGCTGAAAATCTTTGAGCTTTCGTTTCGGGCGAAGGAATTATCATGAACGCCCAGAGTCTTGCTCTCTGAGCGAAGGCTACAGTGCAACCCAGCCGCCGCCCCACCATGCGCCTCGACCTCACCACCCTGAACCTCGTGTTGGCGATCGAACAGACCCGCTCCATCACCCGCGGGGCCGAGCGCGAACATCTGGCGCTGGCCGCGGCCAGCAAGCGGATTTCCGACCTGGAAACCCGGCTGGGCGTGCAGCTCTTCGAGCGCCGCGCCCGCGGCGTCGAGCCCACCGAGGCCTGCCGGGCGCTGGTCCGCCACATCCGCTCGCTGCATGCGTCGCTGCACGCGCTGGAGAGCGAGGTCGTCGAATTCGCCCGCGGCATCAAGGGCCACCTGCGCATCGCCGCCAACGCCGGCGCGATCGCCGAGGCGCTGCCGCCCGACCTGGCCGCGTTCTCCCAGGCCCATCCGCAGATCCGCATCAGCCTCGAGGACCAGACCAGCGCCGAAGTCCAGGCCGCCGTGGCCGAAGGCCGCGCCGACGTGGGCGTCTTCACGACGCCGCTGCTGGACAACCGGCTGCAGACCTGGTCCTACCGCACCGGCCGGCTGGCGGTGCTGGTGCCGGCGGCGCACGAGCTGGCGGGGCGCGAGTCGGTCAGCTTCGACGACCTGCTGGATCACGACCTCGTCGGCCTGCACAGCGGGGCCGCGGCGCAGGAACTCATGATGCAGGAGGCCATGACCCGCGGTCGCACGCTGAAGGCGCGGCTGCAGGTGCGCGGCTTCGATGCGATCGCCCAGCTGGTCGAGGCCGGCATGGGCGTCGCGGTGCTGCCGGACGCTCCGGCGCGCCGTTTCGCCCAGGTCTTCGATGTCCGCCGGCTGGCGCTCGATGAAGCCTGGGCCCAGCGCGACTACGTGCTGGGCGTGGCCCGCCAGGAGCGGCTGCCCACCGTCGTGCAGCGCTTCGTCGACGCGCTGTGCCCGGCGGCCCGGGGCGAAGCGTCCGCCTCGACCCCGGCCTCTACCCCGGCCTCGCCCGCGACCTCGTCGACCCCCGTTTCCAAGGGCGCTTCCCGGTGAAGCGCCATTCCTGAAGTGATGGAGAGCCATCCCATGACCGCCAACATCGCCAACGCTGGTGCGCCACGCACCCTCTACGACAAGCTCTGGGACGAGCACGTGGTGCACGCCGAGGAGGACGGCACCGCCGTCCTGTACATCGACCGCCACCTGGTCCACGAAGTCACCAGCCCGCAGGCCTTCGAGGGCCTGGACCTGGCCGGCCGCAAGGTCTGGCGCCTGTCGGCCAACCTGGCCGTCAGCGACCACAACGTCCCCACCACGGACCGCAGCCAGGGCATCGCCGACCCGGTCTCGCGGCTGCAGGTCGACACGCTGGACAAGAACTGCGACCGCTTCGGCATCACGCAGTTCAAGATGAGCGACAAGCGCCAGGGCATCGTCCACGTGATCGGCCCGGAGCAGGGCGCCACGCTGCCCGGCATGACCGTCGTCTGCGGCGACAGCCACACCTCGACCCATGGCGCCTTCGGCGCGCTGGCGCATGGCATCGGCACCTCCGAGGTCGAGCACGTGCTGGCCACGCAGACGCTGCTGGCCAAGAAGGCAAAGAACCTGCTGATCAAGGTCGAGGGCCAGGTCATGCCCGGCGTCGGCGCCAAGGACATCGTGCTGGCCATCATCGGCCGCATCGGTACCGCCGGCGGCACGGGCTACACCATCGAGTTCGCCGGCAGCGCCATCCGCGCGCTGTCGATGGAAGGCCGCATGACCGTCTGCAACATGGCGATCGAGGCGGGCGCGCGCGCCGGCCTGATCGCCGTCGACGACACGACGATCCAGTACGTCAAGGGCCGTCCGTTCACGCCCACCGGCGTCGAGTGGGACCAGGCCGTTCAGTACTGGCGCACGCTGCATTCCGATCCGGGCGCGACCTTCGATGCGGTCGTCGAGCTGGACGCGACGCAGATCCGCCCGCAGGTGACCTGGGGCACCTCGCCCGAGATGGTCCTGTCCATCGAGGATCGCGTGCCCGATCCCGACAAGGAGAAGGACGCCGTCAAGCGCGGCGCCATCGAGCGCGCGCTGCAATACATGGCGCTGGAGCCCAACAAGGCGATCAACGACATCCGCATCGACAAGGTCTTCATCGGCAGCTGCACCAACAGCCGCATCGAGGACATGCGCGAGGCCGCGGCCGTGGTCAAGCGCCTGGGCGGCCGCGTGGCCAGCAACGTCAAGCTGGCGCTGGTGGTGCCGGGCTCCGGCCTGGTGAGGGCGCAGGCCGAGGCCGAAGGGCTGGACCAGATCTTCAAGGCCGCGGGCTTCGAATGGCGCGAGCCGGGCTGCTCGATGTGCCTGGCGATGAACGCCGACCGGCTCGAGCCGGGCGAGCGCTGCGCCTCGACCAGCAACCGCAACTTCGAAGGCCGGCAGGGTGCCGGCGGCCGCACTCACCTCGTCAGCCCCGCGATGGCCGCCGCCGCCGCGATGGAGGGCCACTTCGTCGACGTGCGACGCCTGGCCTGAGCGCCCGGACGCAGGAGCAACACATGGACAAGTTCACCGTGCACAAGGGCCTCGTGGCCCCGATGGATCGCGAGAACGTCGACACCGACGCGATCATCCCCAAGCAATTCCTGAAGTCGATCAAGCGCGGCGGCTTCGGCCCCAATCTCTTCGACGAGTGGCGCTATCTCGACCACGGCGAGCCGGGCCAGGATCCGGCCTCGCGCAAGCCCAACCCGGACTTCGTGCTGAATCAGCCGCGCTACCAGGGCGCCTCGATCCTGATCGCGCGCGGCAACTTCGGCTGCGGCTCCAGCCGCGAGCACGCGCCCTGGGCGCTGCAGCAGTACGGCTTCCGCGCGCTGATCGCGCCCAGCTTCGCCGACATCTTCTTCAACAACACCTTCAAGAACGGCGTCCTGCCGATCGTGCTGCCCGAGAGCCAGGTCGCACGCCTGTTCGACGAGGTCTTCGCCTTCCCGGGCTACCAACTGACCGTGGACCTGGAGCGCCAGGTCGTCGTCAAGCCCGATGGCGAGGAGTTGCCCTTCGACGTGCAACCATTCCGCAAGTACTGCCTGCTCAACGGCTTCGACGACATCGGCCTGACGCTGCGTCACGCCGACAAGATCAAGGCCTTCGAGGCCGAACGCATCGCCACCAAGCCGTGGCTCAACAACCGAATTACTCGCTGAGGACCCCATGAAGATCGCAGTCCTGCCCGGTGATGGCATCGGCACCGAAATCGTCGCGGAGGCCGTCAAGGTCCTGAAGGTCCTGGACCTGCCGCTGGAGATGGAAAGCGCGCCCGTCGGCGGCGCCGCCTACGAGGCCGCCGGTCATCCGCTGCCCGAGGCCACGCTCAAGCTGGCGCTGGCGGCGGACGCGGTGCTGTTCGGCGCCGTCGGCGACTGGAAGTACGACAAGCTCGAGCGCGCGCTGCGCCCCGAGCAGGCGATCCTGGGCCTGCGCAAGGCGCTGGGCCTGTTCGCCAACTTCCGCCCGGCGATCTGCTATGAGCAGCTGACCCATGCGTCCAGCCTCAAGCCGGAACTCGTCGCGGGCCTGGATATCCTGATCATCCGCGAGCTCACCGGCGACATCTATTTCGGTCAGCCGCGCGGCCGCCGCACCGCCGTCGATGGCCACTTCCCCGGCAGCGAGGAAGCCTTCGACACGATGCGCTACTCGCGTCCCGAGATCGAGCGCATCGCCCACGTCGCCTTCCAGGCCGCGCGCAAGCGCAATCGCAAGGTGACCTCCGTCGACAAGGCCAACGTGCTGGAGACCTTCCAGTTCTGGAAGGATGTCGTGACCGAGGTCCACCAGCAGTACCCGGACGTCGAGCTCGAGCACATGTACGTCGACAACGCCGCGATGCAGCTGGTCAAGGCGCCCAAGAAGTTCGACGTCGTCGTCACCGGCAACATGTTCGGCGACATCCTGTCGGACGAGGCGGCCATGCTGACCGGCTCGATCGGCATGCTGCCCAGTGCCTCGTTGGACAAGAACAACAAAGGCCTGTACGAACCGAGTCATGGCAGCGCGCCAGACATAGCAGGAAAGGGGATTGCCAATCCGCTCGCTACAATCCTGTCCGCTGCCATGATGCTCAAGTTCTCCCTCAACCAGCCCGAAGCCGCCGCTCGCATCGAGTCGGCGGTTCAGTCCGTGCTGGCCCAGGGTCTGCGTACCGCGGACATCTGGAGCGAGGGCACCCAGAAGGTGAGCACGCGCGAGATGGGTGATGCCGTCGTCGCCGCCATTGCGTCCAGCAAGGGCACGACCACCATTACCACGACCAAAACCATCAAGAGCTAGTCCGCTCCGGTTCGTCTCGCCCCCACTCACAAACCCGGCGAAGCGAGCCGGGCAGGCTCCTCAGGGTTTGTGACGGTGTTTGGGCGACATGCCCGGCCAGCAGTGCCGGGCCTCTTCAAGGAACGCAAATGACGACTTTGGTTGGACTGGTGGGTTGGCGCGGCATGGTCGGCTCCGTGCTGATGGACCGCATGGCGCAGGAGCGCGATTTCGACCTGATCGAGCCGCTGTTCTTCAGCACCTCGAACGCCGGCGGCACCGCTCCGTCGTTCGCGAAGAACGAGACCGCGCTGCAGAGCGCCTTCGACATCGAGCAGCTCAAGCGCTGCGAGATCATCATCACCTGCCAGGGTGGCGACTACACGAACGAGGTCTACCCCAAGCTGCGCGCCGCGGGTTGGAACGGCCACTGGATCGACGCCGCGTCCTCGCTGCGCATGGCCGACAACGCCGTGATCGTGCTGGACCCGGTCAACATGCCGGTGATCAAGAACGCGCTGGCCAAGGGCGGCAAGGACTGGATCGGCGGCAACTGCACCGTCAGCTGCATGCTGATGGGCGTGGGCGCGCTGTACAAGGCGGGCCTGGTCGAGTGGATGTCCACGCAGACCTACCAGGCGGCCTCGGGCGGCGGCGCGCAGCACATGCGCGAGCTGCTGACCCAGTACGGCACGCTCAACGCCGCCGTGCGTCCGCTGCTGGACGACCCCAAGAGCGCCATCCTCGAGATCGACCGCCAGGTCATCGCCAAGCAGCGTTCGCTGTCGGCCGAGGAAACCGCCAATTTCGGCGTGCCGCTGGGCGGCTCGCTGATCCCGTGGATCGACAAGGACCTGGGCAACGGCACCTCCAAGGAAGAGTGGAAGGGCATGGCCGAGACCAACAAGATCCTCGGCCAGGGCGAAGGCTTCGGCTCGCCGGCCGTGCCGGTCGACGGCTTCTGCGTGCGCGTGGGCGCGATGCGCTGCCACTCGCAGGCGCTGACCTTCAAGCTGAAGAAGGATGTGCCGCTGGCCGACATCGAGGCCATGATCGCCGCCGACAACGAGTGGGTGAAGGTCGTCCCCAACACCCGCGAGGCCACGATCAAGGACCTGACGCCCGTGGCCGTGACCGGCACGATGACCATCCCGGTGGGCCGCCTGCGCAAGCTGGCGATGGGCCCGGACTACCTCGGCGCGTTCACGATCGGTGACCAGTTGCTGTGGGGCGCGGCGGAGCCGCTGCGCCGGATGCTGAGGATCCTGCTGGATCGCTGAGCCAGGGGTCGGGAAGCGGTGGCGTGCCACCGCTTTTTTTCGCTCCGATGAGGGAAAGCGAGCACGGCGCTCGCGTTGCCTTCTAGCGACAAGGCCGTAACCACCTGTGAATCGAGGCTGGCTCATGGATGTTATTCATGAGCTACCTCAGCAACGATGCGTATATGCTTGCCACCGTTGTGATTTTCTACCGCGGGATGGGCAGGGAGCCTGCGCGGCGCATGAGTCGCACAACAACAATACGTCATGACGAGCGGTCCTCCGGGTGGGCCGCTTTGTTGCTTTGGGGGACGCCTTGAAAAAACATGCGAGCGCATATGCGCGTTTTGCGCTGAGCCAGGTGGCCGCGGTCACCGCGTTGGGACTGGCGGCGGGCTCCGCCTGGGGTCTGGGACTGGGGAAACTGACGGTCCAGTCGGCGCTCGGCGAAACGCTGCGCGCCGAGATCGACGTCAGCAGCCTGAGCCCTGAAGAGGCGAGTTCGCTGAAGCTGCGCGTCGCGCCGCCGGAGTCCTATCGCGCCTCGGGCCTGGACTACAACGCGGTGCTGGCCAACACGCAGGTGCAGTTGGCCCGCCGCTCCGACGGACGCCCCTACCTGCGCCTGTCCAGCGACCGCGCGGTGCAGGAGCCCTTCGTCGACGTCATCCTCGAGCTGAACTGGTCCAGCGGCCGCCTGACCCGCGAGTTCACGCTGCTGTTCGATCCGCCGAGCAACAACGTCGCGCGTCCCGCCGAACCGACCACCTCGCCGGTGATCTCGGCCCCGGCGCCGTCGCCGGCGACCGCGCGCACGCAGGCGCCGGTGTCTTCCGCGCCGGCCACCCCGGTCAACCAGCCGCCCGCGCCGGCCGTGACCGCGCGCACGCCGCGTCCGGCACCGGCCCCGTCCGCAGCCCCGGCCGCTCCGGCGCCGGCCACGGACGCATCCGAATACACCGTCAAGCCGGGCGACACGCTGTCGCGCATCGCCTCGCGCACCCAGCCCGCGGGCGTGTCGCTGGACCAGATGCTGGTCGGCCTGTACCGCAGCAACCCCGACGCCTTCATCGGCCAGAACATGAACCGGCTGAAGTCCGGCGCGGTGCTGTCGGTGCCGGGCAGCGAGTCGGTCCAGTCGATCACGCCGCAGGAGGCACGCCGCGTCATCCAGGCGCAGAGCAGTGACTTCGGCGGTTACCGCCAGCGCCTGGCCGAAGCCGCGCCGACGCTCAAGCCCGACGAGAACGCCCGCCAGGCCAAGGGCTCGGTGCAGGCGGCCGTCGAGGACCGCAAGCCGGCGACCTCCGCCACGCCCGACAAGCTGACCTTGAGCAAGCCCAACGTCGCCACCGGCGGCGAGGCCAAGGTGTCCAAGGACACCGAGAAGAAGGACTCGGCGGCGCGCGTCGCCGAACTGACGCGCAACGTCGAGGAGCTGAAGAAGCTCTCCGCCGCCGCGAAGCCGTCCGCGCCGACGGCGACCGCCGCCGCACCGGCCCCCGCGCCCGCTCCGGCGCCTGCTCCCGCGCCAGCACCCGCCCCGGTGGTGACGCCGCCGGTGAGCGTGGCCGCGAACGTGCCGCCCGCTTCGGAAGCGCCTGCCGCCGCGTCCGCGCCGGCCTCGGCCGCCGTGGCCGAAGCGCCGGCCTCGCGTCCGGTCGCCGCGTCGGCGCCGCGCGCCGTGCCCGCGCCGCACGCGGAACCGGAGGAGCCCAGCTTCCTGGACTCGCTCGGCGACTACCTGCCCGCGCTGGTCGCGGCACTGGCGGTGATCGCCGGCGGCATCGGCTACAACCGCTGGCGCGCCCGCCGCGACGCGGCTTCCCGCTCGGAGACCGCCTTCGCCGAGAGCCGGCTGGCGCCGGATTCTTTTTTCGGCCATAGCGGCGGCCAGCGCGTCGACACCCGTGACGCGTCGACCACCGGCCAGTCGTCGATGAGCTACTCGCTGAGCCAGCTTGACGCGATCGGCGACGTGGACCCGGTCGCCGAGGCCGATGTCTACCTGGCCTACGGCCGCGACCTGCAGGCCGAGGAAATCCTGAAGGAAGCGCTGCGCGCCAATCCCGAACGCCTGGCCATCCGCCTGAAGCTGCTCGAGGTCTACGGCAAGCGCCGCGACATCAAGGGCTTCGAGCAACTGGCCGTGCAGCTCTACGCCGAGACCAAGGGGCAGGGCGAGGACTGGACCAAGGTGCAGGAACTCGGCCGCCAGGTCGATCCGGAGAATCCGCTGTACCAGCCCGGCGGCGCGCCGACGATGTTCGAGAGCGACGATGAGCGCCCCGAGCCGATGAACGCCAGCACGCTGCCCGCCGCGGGCCTCGCGCACCCGGGCAGCGGCGCGATCGCCCGCGCCGCAGCGGCCGCCGCGGCCGCCGCGCCGCGCGACAGCGGTCCGTCCAGCCTGATGGATCTGGACCTCGACCTGGACCTGGCGTCGCCGCCCGCACCGGCACCGGCCATGGCCGCCACGCAGGCGCTGCCGTCGTCCGCCAGCCAGGCGCCGATGAACATGGATCTGGACCTGAGCACGCCGCCGGCGGCGCCGGCCCCGTCCAATGCCCGCGAGCTGGAGTTCGACCTCGGTGACCTGGACGACCTGGACGACCTGGGCGGCGCGCCGGCCCCGGCGCCCGCGCACGATCCGTCGTCGCTGGACTTCGACCTGTCGAGCATCGACCTGGACCTGCCGTCCGACGCGCCGGCGAGCCCTGGGAAGTCGGGCCAGTCGTTCGAGACCCAGGACATCGCCTCGATCGACCTGCCGGCCCTGGACGCGCTGCCGGACACCCGGCCGACCCCGGACACGATGAGCCTGGATGACCTGGGCGTCGACCTGGACAGCATCGACCCGAACGACGACGAGGCGCTGCAGCGTCAGCTGGAGCTGGCCGAGGAGTTCCGCCAGATCGGCGATACCGAAGGCGCGCGCGACGTGCTGCAGGAGCTGGTCGGCAAGGCCTCCGGTCCGGTGCGCGATCGCGCTCAGCAGATGCTGGACCAGCTTCGCTAAACTGCGGCCGGTTCACGACAAGGCGCTCGGCCTGGCCGGGCGCCTTTTCTTTTTGGCGGCTTCCTTTCGAGTTCGGAGACCTGCATGCGCGTGGCGCTGGGCGTGAGTTATCGCGGCGAGGCCTACAAGGGCTGGCAGAGCCAGCCCGGCGGCGGCACGGTGCAGGACGCGCTGGAAGCGGCGCTGGCGCAGTTCGTCGCGCAACCGATCCGCACCATCTGCGCCGGCCGCACCGACACCGGCGTCCATGGGCTCAACCAGGTGGTCCACTTCGATTCGCCGGTGGCGCGCGAAGCCTTCTCCTGGGTGCGCGGCGTCAACCGCTACCTGCCGCGCGACATCGCGATCCAATGGGCCGCCTTTCCCGGCGAGGACTTCCATGCGCGCAACTGGGCGCGCGGCCGCCGCTACTGGTTCCTGCTGCTGGAGTCCAACGTGCGCCCGTCCATCCAGGCCGGCGGGGTGGGGTGGACCTTCCGCCCGCTGGATGGCGAGGCGATGCGCGACGCGGCCTCGCGCCTGGTCGGCGAGCATGACTTCAGCTCCTTCCGCTCGTCGGAGTGCCAGGCCGCCTCGCCGGTGAAGATCCTGCACGGCATCCGCATCGAGAAGCGCGGCGCCTACTGGCGCTTCGAGTTCGATGGCATCGCCTTCCTGCATCACATGATCCGCAACATCATGGGCTGCCTGGTCGCGGTCGGTGCCGGACAGAAGCCGCCCGCGTGGATGGACGAGGTGCTGGCGGCGCGCTCGCGCGACGCGGCGGCGCCGACCTTCCCGCCCGACGGGCTGTACTTCGTCGGCCCGACCTACGACGACCACCTGAACCTGCCGCGGCACACCGCCGCGATGGACTGGTTGCCGTGAGCGGAGGCCTCGCCGTCCGAGAACCTGCCTAGACTGGCGTCCCATGAGCCGAACCCGAATCAAGATCTGCGGCCTGACCCGCGAAGCCGATGTCGATGCCGCCGTCGAGGCCGGCGCCGACGCGATCGGTCTGGTGTTCTACGAGAAGAGCCCGCGCGCCGTGAGCATCGCGCGCGCCGCCGAGCTGGCGCGGCGCCTGCCGCCGTTCGTGACGCCGGTGGGCCTGTTCGTCAACGCCGCGCCCGCGGCGATCGAGGCGGCGCTGGCCGCGATCCCGACGCTGACGCTGCAGTTTCACGGCGACGAGTCGCCCGAGGACTGCGACCGCTGGTCGCGCCCCTATCTGCGCGCGGCGCGCATGGCGCCGGGCTTCGATTTGCTAGACTTCGCGACTCGTTTCTCCCGCGCCCAGGCCGTGCTGGTCGACGCCTTCGTCGACGGCTACGGTGGAGGCGGAAAGGTCTTCGATTGGTCACTGCTGCCTCCAAGCGTTCCCTCTCCGGTCGTTTTGTCTGGTGGGTTGAGTGCAGCCAACGTGATCGATGGCGTGCGGCAGGTCCGGCCCTGGGCCGTTGACGTCAGCTCCGGCGTGGAGGCCGCCAAGGGCCTCAAGGACGCCGTGAAGATCCGCCAGTTCTGCGATGCCGTGCGCGAGGCCGACCGCCTGAAGTCGGCCTGATTCCGCTTCGAAGCGCGCGCGGGCATCCTCATAGAGGACCCCTCATGTCCAAGACCATTCCCGATTCGATCCCGTTCGTCACGGGACCGCTGGCCGGCTATGCGCAGCCCGACGCGCAAGGCCGCTTCGGCCCCGTGCCGACCGCCAACGCCCATGGCTACTACGGTGGCCGCTTCGTCGCCGAGACGCTGATCCATGCGCTCGACGAACTGAACGAGGCCTACGCCCGCTACAGCCAGGATCCGGAGTTCATCCGCGAATTCCAGTACGAACTGGCCCATTTCGTCGGCCGCCCGAGCCCGATCTATCACGCCCGGCGCCTGAGCAGCGAGCTGGGCGGCGCGCAGATCTTCCTCAAGCGGGAGGACCTGAACCACACCGGCGCGCACAAGGTCAACAACACCATCGGCCAGGCGCTGCTGGCGCGCCGCATGGGCAAGAAGCGCGTCATCGCCGAGACCGGCGCCGGCCAGCACGGCGTGGCCACCGCCACCATCTGCGCCCGCTACGGGATGGAATGCGTCGTCTACATGGGCTCGGAGGACGTGAAGCGCCAGTCGCCCAACGTCTACCGGATGAACCTGCTTGGAGCGAAGGTCGTCCCGGTGGAATCCGGCTCCAAGACGCTCAAGGACGCGCTCAACGAGGCGATGCGTGACTGGGTCACCAACATCGAGTCGACCTTCTACATCATCGGCACCGTGGCCGGCCCGCATCCGTATCCGATGATGGTCCGAGACTTCCAGCGCATCATCGGCGACGAATGCCTGGTCCAGATGCCGCAGATGATCGGCAAGCAGCCCGATGCGGTCATCGCCTGCGTCGGTGGCGGCAGCAACGCGATCGGCATCTTCTATCCCTACATCCCGCACCAGGACGTGCGCCTGATCGGCGTCGAGGCGGCGGGGCAGGGCGTCGACACGCCCAAGCACGCGGCCACGCTGAGCGCCGGTTCGCCGGGCGTGCTGCATGGCAATCGCACCTACCTGCTGCAGGATGATGCCGGCCAGATCATCGAGACCCACTCGATCTCCGCCGGCCTGGACTATCCCGGCGTCGGGCCCGAGCACGCCTACCTGAAGGACTCTGGCCGTGCCGAATACGTCGGAGCGACCGACGCCGAGGCGCTCGCCGCCTTCCACCGGCTGTGTCGCACCGAGGGCATCATCCCGGCGCTGGAATCGAGCCACGCGCTCGCGCATGCGATCAAGCTCGCGCCGGCGATGCGTCCCGACCAGCACCTGCTGGTGAACCTGTCCGGCCGCGGCGACAAGGACATCGGCACCGTCGCCGACCTGTCGGGCGCCGAGTACTTCGACCGGCCCTCGATGGCCGGCCACGCCGTGAAGGGAGGTGCCCAATGAGCCGCATCCAGGCCACGTTCGAGCGGCTGGCCGCCGCGGGCCGCAAGGCGCTGATTCCCTACGTCACCGCCGGCGATCCGTATGCCGACGTGACGGTCGAGCTGATGCTGGCGATGGCCCAGGCCGGCGCCGACGTCATCGAGCTGGGGGTGCCGTTCTCCGATCCGATGGCCGACGGCCCGGTGATCCAGAAGGCCAGCGAACGCGCGCTGGCCAAGGGCATCACGCTGGCACGCGTGCTGGAGATGGTGCGCGAGTTCCGTCGCCAGGACGACGCGACGCCGGTCGTGCTGATGGGCTACGCCAATCCGGTGGAGCGCTTCGGCCTGGAGCGCTTCGTCACCGAGGCCAAGGCGGCCGGCGTCGATGGCGTGCTGGTGGTCGACTATCCGCCCGAGGAGTGCGAGGCCTTCGCCACCGCGCTCAAGGCCAAGGGACTGGATCCGATCTTCCTGCTGGCGCCGACTTCCACCGACGAGCGCGTCGAGCGTCTGGGCCGGCTGGCCAGCGGCTACGTCTACTACGTCTCGCTCAAGGGGGTGACCGGCGCCGGCCACCTGGACACCGGCGCCGTCGCCGACGCGATGCCGCGCCTGCGCCGGCATGTGAAGGTGCCGCTGGGCGTGGGTTTCGGCATCCGTGACGGGGCGACGGCCGCCGCCGTGGCCCGGCATGCGGACGCGGTGGTGATCGGTTCGGCCCTGGTTCAGCTGATCGAGGTGCAATCCAGGGATAATGTCGCGATCCAGGCTGCGGCCTTCATCCGAGACATCCGCGCCGCGCTGGACGCCTGAGCGGGGCAATCTGCCCCGCTTTCGCGTTTCGCGACAGACATAGGAGCCCGCCATGAGTTGGCTTGAGAAACTTCTTCCGCCCAAGATCCAGCAGACCGACCCCGACCAGCGCCGCACGGTGCCGGAAGGCTTGTGGATCAAGTGCCCGTCCTGCGAGACGGTGCTCTACAAGACCGACCTCGAGCAGAACGTCAACGTCTGCCCGAAGTGCGGCCACCACCACCGCATCGGCGCCCGCGCCCGCCTGGACGCGTTCCTGGACGGGGAAGGGCGCTACGAGGTCGGCCAGGAGGTGCTGCCGGTCGACGCGCTGAAGTTCAAGGACAGCAAGAAGTATCCCGACCGCCTCAAGGAAGCGTTGGAGAACACCGGCGAGACCGACGCGCTGGTCGTCATGGGCGGCGCGGTGATGAGCATCCCGGTCGTCGCCGCCTGCTTCGAGTTCGACTTCATGGGCGGCTCGATGGGCTCCGTGGTCGGCGAACGCTTCGCGCGCGGCGTCGAGACCGCGCTGGAGCAGAAGACCCCCTTCATCTGCTTCACCGCCACCGGCGGCGCGCGGATGCAGGAAGGCCTGCTCTCGCTGATGCAGATGGCCAAGACCAACGCGGCGCTGACGCGCCTGGCCAAGGCCAAGCTCCCCTACATCAGCGTGCTGACCGACCCGACGATGGGCGGCGTCTCGGCGAGCTTCGCGTTCGTCGGCGACATCGTCATCGCCGAGCCCAAGGCGCTGATCGGCTTCGCGGGCCCGCGCGTGATCGAGAACACCGTGCGCGAGAAGCTGCCCGCCGGCTTCCAGCGCGCTGAGTTCCTGATGGAGAAGGGCGCGATCGACATGATCGTGGACCGCCGCAAGCTGCGCGAGGTCGTGGCCCGCAACCTGGCCATCCTGCAGCGCCAGAGCGCCGACGCGGTCGCCTGACGGCGCGCCGCCGAACCGCCCGCGGCGGTTCCGGTCCTCAGCACGGCCAGACCCCTCCCGGTCTGGCCGTCTTCATTTGAGCCTTGGACATTCCGATGACTTCTTCCCCGAACGACCTGTCGATCCCGCAACTGGCCCCGGGCGGCGACGCCCAGCCGGTGCTGGAGGCGTGGCTGTCGCGCTGCGAGCGGCTGCATCCCAAGGAGATCGACATGACGCTGGCCCGGGTCGCCGAGGTGCGCGACCGGCTGGGCCTGCGCTTCGGCGCGGACACGCCCGTCGTCATGGTCGCCGGCACCAACGGCAAGGGCTCGACCTGCGCGATGCTGGAGAGCATCGCGCTGCAGGCCGGCTACCGCGTCGGCCTCTACATCAAGCCGCACCTGGTGCACTTCCAGGAGCGCTGCCGCGTCGGCGGGGCGCCGGTGGATGCCGCGTCGCTGCTGCCGCATTTCGAGGCCGTCGAGCGCGCGCGCGGCGAGTTGACCCTGACCTATTTCGAGTTCACGACGCTCGCGATCCTGCACCGCCTGGCCGCGGAGCCGCTGGACCTGGTGATCCTGGAGGTCGGCCTGGGCGGGCGGCTGGACGCGGTCAACGCGATCGATGCCGACTGCAGCGTCATCACCAGCATCGACCTGGACCACACCGAGTACCTGGGTCCGGACCGCGAATCGGTCGGCCGCGAGAAGGCGCACATCATGCGGCCGGGCAAGCCGGTGATCGTCTCCGACCCGATGCCGCCCGCCTCGATCGCCGCGCATGCGGCCTCGATCGGGGCCGACCTGCGCCAGCTGGGCCACGATTTCACCTATTCGGGCGACCGGCAGCAGTGGCAGTGGGCGGGGCGCTCGCGCCGCTACAGCGGCATGTCGTATCCGGCGCTGCGTGGCGTGAACCAGCTGCTGAATGCCTCCGGCGTGCTGGCCGTGTTCGAGGCGCTGTACGAGCGGCTGCCGATCTCCGCCCAGGCGGTACGCGCCGGCCTGGCGCTGGTGGAGCTGCCGGGGCGCTTCCAGGTGATCCCGGGCTCGCCGATGCTGGTGCTGGACGTGGCGCACAACCCGCACGCGGTGGCGGCGCTGGCGCAGAACCTGGACCAGATGGGCTTCTACCCGCGCACCCGCGCGGTGTTCGGCGCGATGGCCGACAAGGACCTGGCCAACATCCTGGCGCGGATCTCGCCGCTGATCGATCACTGGCACTTCTGCGACCTGCCGATCGCCCGTGCGGCGAGCGCCCAGGCGCTCCAGCAGCGCTTCGACGAGGCCCGCGCCGCCAGCGCGCTGCAGACGCCGAAGGAAGTGGGCAGTTCTCTGCATCCGGACCCCGCGTCGGCGCTGGCCGCCGCGGCGGCCGAGGCGGACCCCGCTGATAGAATTTTGGTCTTTGGTTCGTTCTTCACCGTGGGCGGCATCCTCAAGCACGGCATCCCGAGATTGGGCGGCGGCGTCCAGCCGGAAGCCGCGCCCTGAGGGACCGCCCATGCCGCGCCAACCGCGCGTTGAACGCGTCGCAACGCTGCATTCGAATCTGTCGCGATTGAAGTCGGCGGCCCTGTCCGCAGATGCGCCAGGGCCGCTTTCCGCTCCGGGGCGGCGCGGCACCAACCAGGTCTTCCGAGTACATGGGATTTCTTTCCTTCCTGAAGCGCGGCGAAGCGAATGAGGCCGGCGACCGCGGTGCCGAGCGGGGGCGCGCCGGCGACGGTGGCCGTGGCCGTGCCCGCGGTGGCGCCGAGGCGGTGGACGACGTCCAGCAACTGCGCCTGCGGGCCCGGCGGCGCCTGATCGGTGCGGCGGTGCTGGTGGGGGTGGCGGTGATCGTGTTCCCGCTGCTGTTCGAGACCCAGCCCCGCCCCATCCCGGTGGACCTGCCGATCGACATCCCGCGCAAGGACGGCGCCGCGCCGCTGAACATCCCGGCGCCGACCGCCCAGACCGCGCGTCCCCCGGCCGCCGATGGCGATGCCGGTCGCGGCATCATCACCGAGTCCGCCGAGCAGGCCGCCGCCGACCGCGCGGTGCCGCCGCCCCAGACCGCGACGCCGGAGCAGCAGGTCGCGCAGGCGATGCCGCCGACGCGCATGGCGACGCAGCCCGACGAACGCGCCACGATGGCCGAACCGGCACGCCCGGCGCGCGTCGAGCCCAAGCCGGAGTCCAGACCCGACACGCGGGCCGAGTCCAAGCCTGAAAGCAGCAAGCCCGAAAGCAGCAAGCCGGAGCGCAAGCCCGAGCCGAAGCCCGAGGCCAAGCCGGAGCGCAAGCCCGAAGCCAAGCCCGAATCGAAGCCCGACACCCGGTCGGCCGACGCCGCCCGCGCGCAGGCCTTGCTGGAAGGCCGGTCCGCGTCGGACCGCAAGCCCGATGCCGCCGCCGGCGGCGGGCGCTTCATCGTCCAGGTGGGTGCTTACGCCGACGGCAAGGCCGCCCAGGACGTGCGCGCCAAGGTCGAGCGGCTCGGGTTGAAGACCTACACGCAGGCGGTCGAGACCGCCGACGGCAAGCGCATCCGCGTGCGGGTGGGGCCGTTCAATTCGCGGGACGAGGCGGACAAGGTCGCGGCGAAGGTGCGCGGCGGTGGTCTCTCCTCGGCCGTGCTGACGCTCTGACGGGCCGGCACGGAGACCAGGACGATGCCCGGCCATGAACGCTTCGCGCCCCGATCGCCAGTTGCCCGTCGCGGAGCACCGCGATGAACTGGGTCGACATCGCGCTGCTGAGCCTGCTGGCGATCTCGGTGCTGCTGGGCGCCTGGCGCGGCCTGGTGTTCGAGCTGATGACGATCGCCGGCTGGGGCGTGGCCTACCTGGCCTCGCCCTTCGTCGCCCCGTTCATCGAGCGCTTCATCCCGCCGGAGAAGGTCGGCCCGGCGCTGATCCATGCGCTGGGACTGGTGCTGGGCTTCATCCTCGTCCTGCTGGTGTGGGGCCTGGGCGCGAAGCTGGTCCGGGCGCTGATTCACGCGACGCCGCTGGGCGTGATCGACCGGCTCGGCGGCGCGGCCTTCGGCGTGCTGCGCGCGGTGCTGCTGGCGCTGCTGGCCACCGTCATCGTCGGCATGACACCGGCGGTGCGCTCGCAAGCCTGGACCGAATCGCAGGCCGCGCCCTGGCTGCAGGCGGCGCTGACGCAGCTGCGGCCGCTGTTGCCGGCGGCGCTGCACGACTACATTCCGGCCTGAGCGTCACGAGCGCCCGGGTCTTCGCTTTCCTCCCGTTTCCAGAGCTTTGAAGGACCTCCCATGTGCGGCATCGTCGGTGTGATTTCCAAGGCGCCGGTCAACCAGCTGATCTATGACGCGCTGCTGCTGCTGCAGCACCGCGGCCAGGACGCGGCCGGCATCGTCACGATGCAGGGCCACAAGTGCTTCATGCACAAGGCGCGCGGCATGGTGCGCGACGTCTTCCGCACCCGCAACATGCGCGCGCTGCCCGGCAACGTGGGCCTGGGCCAGGTCCGCTACCCGACCGCCGGCAATGCCTACTCCGAGGAAGAGGCCCAGCCGTTCTACGTCAACGCGCCCTACGGCATCGTGCTGGTCCACAACGGCAACCTGACCAACGCGCATGCGCTGAAGGACGAGCTGTTCGAGGTCGATCGCCGCCACATCAACACCGAGAGCGACACCGAGGTGCTGATCAACGTGCTGGCGCACGAGCTGGAGATGGCCGGCCGCGACCTGCCGCTGACGCCGGCGCAGATCTTCAAGGCCGTGGGCACGGTGCACAAGCGCATCAAGGGCTCCTACGGCGTGATCGCGCTGATCGCCGGCCATGGCCTGCTCGCCTTCCGCGATCCCTATGGCATCCGGCCGTTGTGCTTCGGCCAGTCGGGCGACGGCGAGGTGATGGTGGCCAGCGAGAGCGTCGCGCTCGAGGGCACCGGTCACACGCTGACGCGCGACCTCGCGCCCGGCGAGGCCCTGTTCATCGACACCAGCGGCACCATTCACACGCAGCAGTGCGCGGAGCACCCGACGCTGAACCCCTGCATGTTCGAGTTCGTCTACCTGGCGCGCCCGGACTCGGTGATGGACGGCATCTCGGTCTACCAGGCGCGCCTCAACATGGGCGAGACGCTGGCCCAGCGCCTGATCTCGACGATCCCGCCCAGCGAGATCGACGTCGTCATCCCGATCCCGGAATCGAGCCGCCCGTCGGCGATGCAACTCGCGCACCGCATCGGCAAGCCGTACCGCGAGGGCTTCGTCAAGAACCGCTACGTCGGCCGGACCTTCATCATGCCGGGCCAGTCCACGCGCAAGAAGTCGGTGCGCCAGAAGCTCAACGCGATCGGCCTGGAGTTCAAGGGCCGCAACGTGCTGCTGGTCGACGATTCCATCGTGCGCGGCACGACCTCCAAGGAGATCGTCCAGATGGCCCGCGAGGCCGGTGCCAACAAGGTCTACCTGGCCTCGGCCGCGCCGCCGGTGCGCTTCCCCAACGTCTACGGCATCGACATGCCGACGAAGGAGGAGTTGATCGCCCATGGCCGCTCGATCGAGGAGATCCGCCAGTTCATCGGCGCCGATGCGCTGATCTACCAGGACGTCGACGCGATGAAACGCGTCGTCGCCCAGCTGCGTCCGGGTCTGAACGGCTTCGAGGCCTCCTGCTTCGACGGCCAGTACATCACCGGCGACGTGTCGGCCGAGGACTTCGCGACGCTGCAGGCGCAGCGCAAGTCGCAGCCCGAGGAGGAGGACCTGCCGGCGCGCAGCCGCCTCGCGCTGCAGAGCGGCGGAGACCAGTGATGGCCAACGAAAAGCAAGGGGGCATCCCGCGCGTGGACCTGCCGGCCGACGCGCGCCTGGACACGCTCGCGGTCCGCGAGGGCCTGCCGCCGTCGCCCTGGGGCGAGAACTCCGAGGCGCTGTACCTGACCAGCTCCTTCGTGCATCCGGACGCGGCCACCGCCGCGCGCCGCTTCGCCAACGAGGAGGAGGCCTTCGTCTACAGCCGCTTCTCCAATCCGACGGTGATGATGATGGAGCGCCGGCTCGCGGCGCTGGAGGGCACCGAGGCCTGCATCGCGACGTCCTCGGGCATGTCCGCGATCATGCTGCTCGTGATGGGCCTGCTGAAGGCCGGCGATCACGTCGTGTGCTCGCGCTCGGTCTTCGGCTCGACGATCAAGCTGCTGCAGGGCGAGTTCGGCAAGTTCGGCGTCCAGACGACCTTCGTCTCGCAGACCGACCTGACGGAATGGAAGAACGCGCTGCAGCCCAACACCAGGCTGCTGTTCGCCGAGACCCCGACCAATCCGCTGACCGAGGTCTGCGATGTCGCCGCGCTGGCGGACATCGCGCACGGCCACGGTGCGCTGCTCGCGGTCGACAACTGCTTCGCATCCCCCGCGCTGCAGCAGCCGGCGAAGATGGGCGCGGACTTCATCATCCACTCCGGCACCAAGTACCTCGATGGCCAGGGCCGCGTGATCGCCGGCGCGATCTGCGCGTCGTCGAAACATGTGGACGAGGTGTTCACGCCGGTGATGCGTTCGGTGGGCATGTCGCTCTCGCCGTTCAACGCCTGGGTCGTGCTCAAGGGCATGGAGACGCTGTCGGTGCGCATGAAGGCGCAGACCGCCAGCGCCGCGCGGCTGGCCGAATGGCTGGAGGCCCATCCCGGCGTCGAGCGCGTCTATTACCCGGGCCTGAAGTCGCACCCGCAGCATGAGCTCGCGATGCGCCAGCAAGGCGGGCAGGGCGGGGCGGTGGTGTCCTTCATCGTCAAGGGCGGCGCCCGGGCGGCCGAGGACGGTGGTCGCGCCGCCGCCTTCCACGTGATCGACCAGACACGCATCTGCTCCATCACCGCCAACCTGGGCGACACCAAGACCACCATCACCCATCCGGCCAGCACCTCGCACGGCCGGCTCACCGAGCCGCAACGCCAGGCGGCCGGCATCACGCAGGGGCTGATCCGCGTCGCGGTGGGCCTCGAAGACATCGAAGACATCAAGGCCGACCTGGCCCGTGGTTTGAACTCGCTATGACCTCTCCCATCCGCACCCGCATCGCGCCGTCGCCGACGGGCTTCCTGCACCTGGGCACGGCCCGCACCGCGCTGTTCTCGTGGGCCTATGCGCGTCACCACGGCGGCGAATTCGTGCTGCGCATCGAGGACACCGATGTCGCGCGTTCGACGCAGGATTCGGTCGACCAGATCCTGGCGTCGATGAAGTGGCTGGGCCTCGACTACGACGAGGGCCCGGTCTATCAGATGCAGCGCCTGGAGCGCTACCACGCGGTGATCGAGCAGATGATCGCCGCGGGCACCGCCTATCGCTGTTACTGCTCGCCCGAAGAGCTGGCCGCGATGAAGGCCGGCCAGGAAGCGCGCGGCGAGAAGCGCCGCTACGACGGCACCTGGCGCCCGGAGCCAGGCAAGACGCTGCCGGTGATCCCGGCCGGCGTGTCGCCGGTGGTCCGATTCAAGAATCCGATCGACGGCGATGTCAGCTGGGACGACCTGGTCAAGGGCACCATCACGATCAACAACCGCGAGATCGACGACCTGATCCTGTTGCGTCCGGACGGCGTGCCGACCTACAACTTCGCGGTGGTGGTCGACGATTGGGACATGAAGATCACCCATGTCTTCCGCGGCGACGAGCACATCAACAACACGCCCTGGCAGATCAACCTGTTCAATGCGCTGGGCGCACCTTTGCCGGCCTTCGGGCACATCCCGGTGATCCTGGGCGATGACGGGCTGAAGCTGTCCAAGCGCCGCGGCGCAGTCAGCGTGACCGCCTACGAGGACAACGGTTATCTGCCCGAGGCGATGCTGAACTACCTGTCGCGCCTGGGCTGGAGCCACGGCGACGACGAGCTGTTCTCGCGCGAGCAGCTGGTGTCGTGGTTCGACGGCAGTCACATTTCCAAGAGCCCCGCGCAGTGGGACCCGGCCAAGCTGGAATGGGTCAATGCGCATTACATCAAGCTGGCCGATGACGCCCGTCTGGCGGAACTGGTGAGCGCTCAACTGGCCAAGCGCGGCCTGACCGCGCCGCAGCGGCTGGAGGCGATGTGCGGCCTGTTCAAGGACCGCTGCAGCACGACGGTCGCGCTGGCGGACTGGCTGGCGATGTACGTGTCGCCGGTGACGCCCAGCGAGGCCGACCGCGTGCAGCACTTGACCGACGCGGTCAAGCCGGCCGTGCTCGCGTTCGCCGACAAGCTCGAGGCGCTGGCCAGCTGGGACAAGGCTTCCATCAGCGCCGCCATCAAGGAAACGATCGCGGCGCACGGCCTGAAGATGCCGCAACTGGCCATCCCGGTGCGCGTGCTGGCCTGCGGCCGCGCGCAGACGCCGTCGGTCGATGCGGTGCTGGAACTCTTCGACAAAGAAATTTTGTTGAACCGCTTGCGTTCCGTTTAAAACTCGTTCTATACTCTCGTTCTCGCTTGAACAGCGCGTTGTTCGAAACGAACTTCGAAGCAGCAGACGGCGAATCAAATCGGGGAGCGCGAGCTCCCCGATGAGATTCAAAGGCAGCTGAATCGAATCGGTTCGAATCCCCAAAGGGGGTATAGCTCAGCTGGGAGAGCGCTTGCATGGCATGCAAGAGGTCAGCGGTTCGATCCCGCTTACCTCCACCAAACTTCGGTTTGCGTGGCGCGCGGTTCAAGGAAGAAGGTTCAGTCCCCTTCGTCTAGAGGCCTAGGACACCACCCTTTCACGGTGATTACAGGGGTTCGAATCCCCTAGGGGACGCCAAGTTTTCGAGCTTGGTTACTGACTGAGATTGAACGCGAAATCGAAAATTCTTCGGAACTCGATTTGAGCGTTGTCAAAATCAGGTATAGTAACGAAATCGACGCAGAGAAGCGATCAAGTCATTGATCGAATCAAAGCGAGACCAGTTTGATGCGAAGGAATCGAAAGATTCTGAGTATCTGGAGTGGTAGTTCAGTTGGTTAGAATACCGGCCTGTCACGCCGGGGGTCGCGGGTTCGAGCCCCGTCCACTCCGCCAACACAGTTGAGGCTCGGGCAGCGTACCGATTCGATGCGTCAGCATTCGGGGGTATAGCTCAGCTGGGAGAGCGCTTGCATGGCATGCAAGAGGTCAGCGGTTCGATCCCGCTTACCTCCACCAGATTTCTTGGGAGTCTGGGTTGCCGGTACGCATTGACCGAGTCACAGCAAGAAGGTTCAGTCCCCTTCGTCTAGAGGCCTAGGACACCACCCTTTCACGGTGATTACAGGGGTTCGAATCCCCTAGGGGACGCCAAGTTTGACAAGGCTTGGCTGCATCGCGGTTCCGAATGGATCCGTTGGCTCGCAGCGAAACTTGTTCGCGAACGATATCGACGCGCTCAACAGCGTCGTATCTGGAGTGGTAGTTCAGTTGGTTAGAATACCGGCCTGTCACGCCGGGGGTCGCGGGTTCGAGCCCCGTCCACTCCGCCAATATTGAAACCCTGTCGATGCAAGTCGGCAGGGTTTTTTCTTTTGCCCGTTCCGGTCTCATTCCGGTTAAGGCGGGCCACGCCTGCGGAGTATTCAGAAGTCCGGATACTCGCGCTTGCGCTGGGCGGTATAACTCCACCAATCTCTGGGCGAGGCACCATTCATGAAATCGACGGCCGCCATATAGGTATCCAGCACGCAGGGATCGTGGCGCTTGCCGGTCAGTTTGCAAATCCGCTGATAGAGCGCAAATGCATCGGCGCCGATGAGATCCGCGGGCTGCCGAATCCCCATCGATTCCAAATCCCGAACCATCGCAGGACCGATGTTGGGAATTTGCCGCAGCGTGAGGCATTCAGCGGCCGAAGCCGCTTTCGTGTGCGTCTTTCGCGCAGCCATGCGGCACTCGTACCCGCTCAGTGAAACCCGCCGGAGCGGATCAATCCGACGGCCAAGCCTTCGATGGCGAACTGCTCATCCGGCGTGACCTCGATCGGGGCGAAATCGGCGTTCTCCGGGAGAAGTCGGATGCCGTCCGGATGGCGTTGGAAGCGCTTCACGGTGACCTCGTCACCCAGGCGCGCGACGACGACTTGGCCGTTGCGCGCTTCGCTGATCTTCTTCACGGCGAGCAGGTCGCCGTCCATGATGCCGATGTCCTTCATGCTCATGCCTTTCACGCGCAGCAGGAAGTCCGGCGCCTTCGAGAACATCGAGGGGTCGACGCTATAGTGCTGCTCCACATGTTCCTCGGCGAGGATGGGCGCGCCGGCAGCGACCCGGCCGACCAGCGGCAGCGTCAGTTGCGCCAGGCTGGCCAGCGGCAGGGCGAACTGGCTGTGCTCCCGGGCGCGGTTGACCTGGCGCAGCGCGGTCGACGGCAGGCGGATGCCGCGCGCGGTGCCCCCCACCAGTTCGATGACGCCCTTGCGGGCGAGCGCTTGCAGGTGTTCCTCGGCGGCGTTCGCGGACTTGAAGCCGAGTTGCTGCGCGATCTCGGCGCGCGTGGGCGGCGAGCCGGTGCTCTCGATGCTGTCGCGGACCAGATCGAAGATCTGTTGTTGGCGGGCGGTGAGTTTGGGCGGTGTATCCACGAGCACAGGCCTTTATTCCATGGAGGACTGGTTGGAATGCAAAACGGCTTCGAGGGTTCGAAAGCCGCCTGAGAATCCATCCAGCATCTGGATTTTTATACAGGAGACGACAAATTGCAAAGCGCGCCCCAGACCCTCGTGATCATCGGCACCGGCGGGACGATCGCCGGCGCCTCCGGCACCGCCACGGACAACGTCGGCTACAAGGCGGGTTCGCTGTCGGTGGGGTCGCTGGTGAAGGCGGTCCCGGCGCTCGCGGCGAGGTCGCTGGAGGCTGAACAGCTGGCCCAGCTCGACAGCAAGGACATGGATCACGCCACCTGGGCGCGGCTGGCGAAGCGGGTGCGGGAGCACCTGGACCGGCCCGAGGTCCGCGGCGTGGTGATCACGCACGGCACCGACACGCTGGAAGAGACCGCCTATCTGCTGCAGCGCGTGCTGGCGCCGGAGAAGCCGGTCGTGCTGACCGCCGCGATGCGGCCGGCGACCGCCATCCAGGCGGATGGTCCGCAGAACCTGCTGGACGCCGTGGCCGTTGCCGAGAGCGAAGGCGTGCGAGGCGTCATCGCCGTCGTGGCGGGGCAGGTCTGGTCCGGGCTCGAGCTGCGCAAGACGCACAGCTACCGGCTCGACGCCTTCGAGGCCGGGCCTGACGCCGGGCCGCTGGCCGTGGTGGAGGAGGGCGTCGTGCGGCGCTTCCGCGATTGGCCGGGGGGCGAGGCGCTCGGCGCGGCGCTGTTGCCGGAGGACGCGACCCAGTGGCCCTGGGTGGAGGTGCTCGCCAGCCATGCGGGCGCCGATGCGCGGTCGCTCGAAGCCTGGCGAGCGGCCGGTCTCCAGGGGCTGGTGCTGGCGTGCACGGGCAACGGCACGGTGAATCAGGTGCTCGAGGCGCCGGTGCGCGCGCTCAAGGAGGCCGGCGTGCCAGTGTGGCGGACGACGCGGTGCGCGCAGGGACGCATCGTGGGCGCCGGCGATGAGCCCGCCGCCGCGCTGTCGCCGTGGGCGGCGCGTGTCGAGTTGATGCTCAGCCTGCTGCAACGCTGAACCACAGCCGTCGCGAGTGGCTTCGTCAGTCGCGACGGAGCGAAGCGTCGACGGCTGGACCCATGAATGAAAAAGCGCCGGCATGACCGGCGCTTTTCTTTGTGCTCGATCCGGTGGTGACCGGGCGCCGCGGAAGGCTTAGACGATCGTCAGCGTGACGTCGACGTTGCCGCGGGTGGCGTTCGAGTAGGGGCAGACCTCGTGGGCATCGGCCACCAGCTTTTCCAGCTGCGCGCGGTCCATGCCCGGCACCGAGATCTTCATCGCCACGGCGATGCCGAAGGCGCCCGGCTTGTTGGCGTGCGGGCCGATGCCGACTTCGCTGGTGATCGAGACTTCGGCCGGCAGGGCGACCTTGTTGCGGGCCGAGACGGCCTTCATCGCGCCGATGAAGCAGGCGGAATAGCCTGCGGCGAACAGCTGTTCCGGGTTGGTGCCGGCGCCGTCGTCGCCGCCCAGCGCCTTGGGCGTGGACAGCTGGACCTTCAGGCGGTCGTCGGACGATTGCGCGGTGCCGGAGCGGCCGCCGGTGGCGGTGGCGGTGGCGGTGTAGAGGGCTTTTTCGATGGCCATGTGGGGCTCCTTGGTGGTGAGGGGAAAGAACGCTTGGGGTCAGGGGTTGCCGTCCTCGCCGTCGCTCTCCGTGAGCGCGGCGGGATCGGCGGCGGAATCTGCGGCGAGGTGGGTCAGCAGGTTGGTGCGCAAGGCCTGCAGACGGCGTGTCAGCGATTCGAGCTCGGCCGGCCCGCAGGCGCTGGCGCAGGCCAGTTGCTCGGGAATGCCTACCGCCTGATCGCGCAGTGCGCGGCCAGCGGCGGTCAGATGGATTTCGACGCGGCGCTCGTCGCCGCGGGCGCGCTGGCGCTCGATCAGCGCGCTGGCCTCGAGCCGCTTCAGCAGCGGCGTGAGCGTGCCGGAATCCAGGCTCAGACGCTGTCCCAGCTCCGAGACGCCCAGGCCCTCCGTCTCCCACAGCACCAGCATCACCAGGTATTGCGGGTAGGTCAGGCCCAGCGGCGCCAGCAGCGGCTTGTAGAGCTTGGTCATCGCCAGCGAGGTCGAATACAGCGCGAAGCAGAGCTGAACGTCCAGCTTCAGCCAGTCGGTGCCGGCGGGCATCGAGGGCTGGCCACCAGCGGTGCTGACGGCGGCAGCGTCCTTTTGGCTGGGAGGGATCGTCTTCGGCATGGGATGAAATGTAGCGAGCAATTCAATTGCACACAATTGAAATGGTCTTTGTCCGCTGTTGAGGCGAACTATCGATGCCTGGGGCGAGCGCCGCCAGCACGGAAAAAGGGGACGCGAAGGAGCCCCACCCGTCCGAAGCCACCTATTCGACGCCACCCGTTCGAAGGTCTCGGTGATATCACCCTCTTCCGCGTTGCGGGAGAGGGAGGGGTGAGGGCAAAGCCCTGCGCAGATCGCTGAGCCTTTCCCCGCAGCCCTTCACGCGACAGGTGAGGGGCATGACAGGGTGCGAGCGCTCAGCCTGCGGATTGAATCGCGTCGACTTGCTCGCTCAGTTCCAGCCAGCGCATCTCGGCTTCGTCGATCTCATCGCCGATGGCCTTCAGCCGCTTGCCTGCGTCGGCGATCTGCGCGGGCGTCTGGCCGGGGTTGGAGAGCTGCGCTTCCAGCGCTGCGCGTTCCTCCGCCCAGGCCTTCATCTTCGCGTCGATCTGCTCCATCTCCTTGCGCAGCGGGCGCGTCTGCTCATTGAGCTTCTGGCGGGCCTGGCCGCTGAGCTTGCGGTCCTCGCGCTTGACGGGCGAGGGCGCGGGCGCCGCGGCGGGTGGAGGCGCGACGGCCGGGGCCGGTGCAGCTGCAACGGGCGGTGCCTCAGCCTTGCCAGTGGCCCGCGCCTCGCGAATCGCCTGCTTGGCCTGTTCCTTCGCCAGCTTCGCGGCCTCCTTGGACTGCTCCAGCAGCCAGCGCTGGTAATCGTCGAGGTCGCCATCGAAGGGCGCGAGCTTGCCGTCGGCCACCAGCCAGAACTCGTCGCAGACCTCGCGCAGCAGCGCGCGGTCGTGGCTGACCAGCATGACGGTGCCTTCGAACTCGTTGAGCGCCATCGACAGCGCCTCGCGCGTCTGCAGGTCCAGGTGGTTGGTCGGTTCGTCCAGCAGCAGCAGGTTGGGGCGCTGCCACACCAGCATCGCCAGCACCAGCCGCGCCTTCTCGCCGCCGGACAGGCTGCCGACCTCCTGGTTCACCATGTCGCCGACGAAGCGGAACTGGCCCAGGAAGTCGCGCAGTTCCTGCTCGCGCGCATTCGGGCTGACCTCCTTGGTCAGCCGGATCATGTGCATCAGCGGCCCCTCGTCGGGTCGCAGCACGTCCATCTCCTGCTGCGCGAAGTAGCCGATCGACAGGCCCTTGCCCTCGGTGATCGTGCCGCCCATCGCGCGCTGCATGCGCGCCACCGTCTTCACGAAGGTCGACTTGCCCTGGCCGTTCGCGCCCAGGATGCCGAAGCGCTGGCCCGCCAGCACGGAGCGGTCGATGCCGCGCACGATGACCTTCTCGCCCTCGTCCGTGTCGTAGCCCACGGACACGGTGTCGAACATCAGCATCGGATTCGGAAGGTTCAGCGGCTCGCGGAACTCGAAGCTGAAGTCCGACGCGGTGAGCACCGGCGCCAGCTTCTCCATGCGTTCCAGCGCCTTCACGCGGCTCTGCGCCTGCTTGGCCTTGGAGGCCTTGGCCTTGAAGCGGTCGATGAACTTCTGCAGGTGCGCCATGCGCTCCTGCTGCTTGTCGAAGGCCTGCTGCTGCTGGAGCATGCGCTCGGCGCGCATCGACTCGAAGGCGGTGTAGTTGCCGCCGTAGCGATGCAGCTTCGCATCGTCCAGATGGAGCGTGACCTTGGTGATCGCGTCCAGGAATTCGCGGTCGTGGCTGATGATGATCAGCGTGCCTTCATAGCGCTGCAGCCAGGCTTCCAGCCAGACCAGGGCGTCCAGGTCCAGGTGGTTGGTGGGCTCGTCCAGCAGCATCAGGTCGGACGGGCACATCAGCGCGCGCGCCAGCTGCAGCCGCATGCGCCAGCCGCCGGAGAAGCTGTTCACCGGCGCATCGACCTGCGTGCCCTTGAAGCCCAGGCCCATCAGCAACGCCTGCGCGCGGGCCGGGGCGTCGAGGCTGCCGGCGTCCATCAGCTGCGCGTAGGCATCGGCGATCGCATGGCCGTCATCGGCCGCTTCCGCGTCGGCCAGCGCCTGGCGGGCGGCCATCAGCCGGATGTCGCCCTCGAGCACGAACTCGGTGGCCGGCATGTCGGTCTCGGGCATGTGCTGGGCGACCTCGGCCAGCGCCCAGTGGCGCGGAATCTCGACGTCGCCCTTGTCGCTGTGCAGCCGGTCGGTCAGGAGCGCGAAGAGGCTGGACTTGCCCGCGCCGTTGCGTCCGACCAGGCCGACCTTCTCGCCGGGCTGCAGCACGACGCTCGCATCGTCCAGGACGACCTTGGTGCCGCGGCGCAGCACCACGTTGCGCAAGGTGATCATGCGGACGCTCCCTCGGCGCCGAAGCCGGCCGCCACCAGCGCCTCGCGCGTCAGCAGCAGCACCTGGTCCTCGCCGGCCGAGGTCTCGAGCCAGGCCGCTTCGAGCTGCGGGAAGGCAGCCTCGAAGAACGCGCGCTCGTTGCCGATCTCCAGGACCAGCACCGCATGCTCGTTCATCCGCGCCGGCGCGTCAGCCAGCAGCCGGCGGATGAAGTCCATGCCATCGGCGCCGCCGGCCAGCGCGAGCTCGGGCTCGGCGCGGTATTCGTCGGGCAGCGCGGCCATCGAGGCGCTGTTCACATAGGGCGGATTGCAGAGGATCAGGTCATACGCGCCCTGGGCCGGCGCCAGGCCGTCGCCCTGCAGCAGCCGCACGCGGTCGGCGAGTTGATGGCGCTCGACGTTGATCGCCGCGACCGCGAGCGCGTCCGCGCTCAGGTCGATCGCGTCGACCGACACCTCCGGCCAGGCCATCGCCGCCAGCACGGCGAGGCTGCCGTTGCCGGTGCACAGGTCCAGCACGCGGGTGGTCTGGTCCGACAGCCAGGCATCGATGGTCGCGTCGGCGAGCAGCTCCGCGATGAAGCTGCGCGGCACGATTGCGCGCTCGTCGACGTAGAAGGGCACGCCCTGCAGCCAGGCCTCGCGCGTCAGGTAGGCGGCCGGCTTGCGGGTGGCGATGCGCCGCTCGACCAGGACCTCCACCTTCTCGCGGCCCGCGTCGTCGACGGGCTCGCCCGCATGCGCGTCCAGCGCGTCCAGCGGCAGGTCCAGCGCCCACAGGCTCAGCCAGGCGGCCTCGTCGAAGGCGTTCGTGGTGCCATGCCCAAATGAAACGCCCGCCTCGGTGAGGCGGGCGGCCTGGGCCTCGATCAATTCCAACAGCGTCACAGCAGCAAATTCTCCAGCGTGCGGCGGTAGATGCGCGTCAGCGGCGCGATCTGGTCCAGCGGCACGTATTCATCGATCTTGTGGATGCTCGCATTGAGCGGTCCGAATTCCACCACCTGGGGGCACAGCTTGGCGATGAATCGCCCATCCGAGGTGCCGCCGGTCGTGGAGAGTTCGGTGGTCACGCCGGTTTCGGCCTCGATGGCGGCGCTGATCGCGGCCGACAGCGCGCCCACCGGTGTCAGGAAGGGCTCGCCCGAGAGCGACCAGTCCAGCGTGTACTCCAGCCCATGGCGATCGAGCAGCGCGTGCACTCGTTGGCGCAGCGTGTCGGGCGTCGATTCGGTCGAGAAGCGGAAGTTGAAGTCCACCACCAGCTCGCCGGGGATCACGTTGCCCACGCCGGTGCCGGCGGCGATGTTGGAGATCTGGAAGGTCGTCGGCGGGAAGTAGGCGTTGCCGCCGTCCCACTCGGTCACCGCGAGTTCCGCCAGCGCCGGCGCGGCCTGGTGCACCGGATTGCGCGCCAGCTGCGGATAGGCGACGTGGCCCTGGATGCCGATCACGCGCAGCTTGCCCGACAACGAGCCGCGGCGGCCGTTCTTGACCGTGTCGCCGAGGCGCTCGACCGAGGTCGGCTCGCCGACGATGCAGTAGTCCAGCCGCTCGCCGCGGGCGCGCAGGCGCTCGACGCAGACGACCGTGCCATCGCGCGCCGGGCCTTCCTCGTCGCTGGTCAGCAGGAAGGCGACGCTGCCGCGGTGTTCCGGATGCGCGGCGACGAAGGTCTCGGCCGCCACCACCATCGCCGCCAGCGAGGTCTTCATGTCCGCCGCGCCGCGCCCGTAGAGGCGACCGTCGCGCACGGTGGGCACGAAGGGATCGCTGCTCCACTTGGCCAGATCGCCGGTGGGGACGACATCGGTGTGGCCGGCGAAGACCAGGACCGGCGCTTCCGCCGCGGCGCCGCGGCGCACCGCCCACAGGTTGCTGACGCGGAAGTCGTCCGGCCCGCTGTCCATCCGTTCGAGCGCGAAACCGGCCGCTTCCAGCCGGGCGCCGATGAGCTCCAGGCAGCCGGCATCCCGCGGCGTCACCGACGCGCGGGCGATCAGCTGCTCGAGCAGCGCAAGGGTGTCGTCGTCCATGGGATCAGGGTGGGCGGGCATCAACCCGGCTGCACGTCCAGCGTGATCGAGGTGAAGTTGGCGGTGTCCTCGGCCGGCTCTTCCTTCTTCGACGCGCCCGGGCCGCCGGGCTTGACGCCGGGACCGTCGTTCTGCAGGCGCCAGAGCAGGTTGGTCGGCGAGTCGGCGAAGGCCAGGCCTTCCTCGCGGGTGATCGTGCCCTCGGTGATCAGCTTGGCGAAGTGCTCCTCGAAGCTCTGCGAGCCTTCGGCAATCGACTTCTCCATCGCCTCCTTCACGCCGGCGAAGTCGCCTTGCTCGATCAGCTCGGCGATCAGCTTGGTGTTCAGCAGGATCTCGGTGACCGGCACGCGGCCGCCCGCGGCGGCGCGCACCAGGCGCTGCGAGATCACCGCCTTCAGGCCCGCGCCCAGGTCGTTCAGCATCGCCGGGCGCGACTCCGGCGTGTAGAAGGACATGATCCGGTTGAGCGCGTGGTAGCTGTTGTTGCCGTGCAGCGTGGCGACCACCAGGTGGCCCGACAGCGCGTACGAGATCGCGGCGGTCATCGTCTCGCGATCGCGGATCTCACCGATCAGGATGCAGTCCGGTGCCTGGCGCAGCGCGTTCTTCAGCGCGGTGTTCAGCGAGGCGGTGTCGCGGCCGACCTCGCGCTGGTTGACCAGCGAGCGCTTGTTGGTGAACAGGTATTCGATCGGATCCTCGATCGTGAGGATGTGACCGGTCATCGTCTGGTTGCGGTGCTCCAGCATCGACGCGAGCGTGGTGCTCTTGCCGGTGCCGGTGGCGCCGACCATCAGGATCAGGCCCCGCTTCTCGGTGATCAGCTTGCCCAGGACGGGGGGCAGGGACAGGCTGTCCAGCGTCGGGATGACGTGCGGGATGTGGCGGAACACCGCCGCGATCGAGCCGCGCTGGCGGAAGCCCGAGAGCCGGAAGCTGCCGACCTTGGGAATCGAGACCGCCATGTTGAGCTCGCCGTTGGCGTCGAGCTCGGCCAGGTGCTGCGGGTCGAGGACCTCGGAGATCAGCGCCCGCGGCTGGGCTGGCGTCAGCAGCTGGTCCGACAGCTGCAGCATCTGCCCGTTGATCCGGATCAGCACCGGCATGTTGGCCGACAGGTAGGTGTCGGACGCGCCTTTCTCGGCCATCAGGCGCAGGATGCGCTCCATGTTTCCAGTGCTCATCTCCGTCCCTTCCAAAGCGGATAGTTCGTTTTACCAAGCGGAGCCCTGAGGCTGGCTCTGCCAGGCTCAGGGGCTCGCCCCCTCTTGAGGGGGCCGGCGAAGCCGGTAGGGGGTGGGCCCGATTCAGGCGCGCAGCAGTTCGTTGATGGAGGTCTTGGCGCGTGTGCCGGCGTCGACCTTCTTCACGATGATCGCGGCGTACAGGCTGTACTTGTCGTTCTTGGGCAGGCTGCCGCTGATGACGACCGAGCCGGCCGGCACGCGGCCGTAGGAGACGGTGTCGGTCTCGCGGTCGTAGATCGGGGTGCTCTGGCCGATGTACACGCCCATCGAGATCACCGAGTTCTCCTCGACGATCACGCCTTCGACGATCTCGGAGCGGGCGCCGATGAAGCAGTTGTCCTCGATGATGGTCGGGTTGGCCTGCAGCGGCTCCAGCACGCCACCGATGCCCACGCCACCGGACAGGTGGACGTTTTTGCCGATCTGGGCGCAGGAACCGACGGTGGCCCAGGTGTCCACCATCGTGCCCTCGTCGACGTAGGCGCCGATGTTCACGTACGACGGCATCAGCACCACGTTCTTCGCCATGAAGCTGCCACGGCGGGCCACGGCCGGCGGCACCACGCGCACGCCGGTGGCGCGCAGTGCCTCGTCGCTCATGCCGCCGAACTTGGTCGGGACCTTGTCGAAGAAAGTCATGTCGCCGGCGCCCATCTGGCGGTTGTCGTTCAGGCGGAAGGACAGCAGCACGGCCTTCTTGACCCACTGGTGCACGGTCCACTCGCCGACGGCCTTGCGCTCGGCCACGCGCAGCGTGCCGGCGTCCAGGCGGGCCAGGACCTCGTCCACGGCGGCGCGGACTTCCGGGCTGTTGGCCGAGGTCAGGTTGGCGCGGCCTTCCCAGGCCAGGTCGATGATGGATTGCAGGTCTTGCGTCATGGTGGGGATCTCGAGGATTCGATCGATTCGGGTCGGTGGGACACGTCCGGCGGCACGCGCGGTGCCGCGCGGCGGGACGGATCAGGCGGAGGTCTTGAGTTGCTTCGCGAAGGAGACGATGCGGTGGGCGGCTTCCAGGCATTCGGCCTGTCCGGCCACCAGCGCCAGGCGGATGCGGCCGGCGCCCGGGTTGAGGCCGTGGGCGTCGCGGGCCAGCAGGCTGCCGGGCAGAACGCCGACATTGTATTGAGCGAGCAAGCCCTGGGCGAAGCCAATATCGTTACCGTCTGGCACCGCCGCCCACAGGTAGAAACCCGCGTCGGGCAGGGCCACGTCCAGCACCTGCGCCAGCAGCGGCGTGACGGCTGCGAACTTGGCGCGGTACTGCGCGCGGTTCTCGATCACGTGGGCTTCGTCGTTCCAGGCGGCGATGCTGGCGGCCTGGATCAGCGGGCTCATCGCCGAGCCGTGGTAAGTGCGATAGAGCAGGAAGCGCTTGATCCAGGCGGCGTCGCCGGCGACGAAGCCCGAGCGCATGCCCGGCACGTTGGAGCGCTTGGACAGGCTGGTGAAGGCGATCAGGTTGCGGAAGTCCGGCCGGCCGAGCTGGACCGCGGCCTGCAGGCCCGACAGCGGCGCGGCGTCGGGTCCATCGCGGAAATAGATCTCGGAGTAGCACTCGTCCGACGCGATCACGAAGCCATGCCGGTCGCTGAGTTCGAACAGCGTCTTCCACTCGGGCAGCGGCATCACCGCGCCGGTCGGATTGCCCGGCGAGCAGACGTAGAGCAGCTGCGTGCGGGCCCAGGTGGCGTCGTCGATCTGCGACCAGTCGGCGGCGAAGTTGCGCGCCGGGTCGGAGTTCGCGAAGGCGGGCGTGGCGCCGGCCAGCAGCGCGGCGCCTTCGTAGATTTGATAGAACGGATTCGGGCAGACGACGGTCGCGCCCGGGCGGCTCGGATCGATCACGACCTGCGCCAGTGCGAACAGCGCTTCCCGCGAACCGTTGACCGGCAGGATCTGCGTGGCCGGATCCAGGCTCAGCGCGTAGCGGCGCTGCAGCCAGCCCGCGATGGCCTCGCGCAGCTTGGGCTCGCCGGCCGTGGCGGGGTAGCTGGACAGGCCCTTCAGGTTGGCCATCAGCGCGTCCTCGACCAGCTTGGGTGCCGGGTGCTTGGGCTCGCCGATGCCCAGCGAGATCGGGCGGTAATCGGGGTTGGGGACGATGCCCTGGGTCAGGGTGCGCAGGCGCTCGAAGGGATAGGGGTTCAGGAGCGCCAATCGCGGGTTGACCGGGGGAGGGGCCGCGGGATCGGCCAGGGGCGAGGCGGGGGACGTGCTCATGCGCGGAATCATAGGCGGGCCCTTCGCGGCGGCCGTACTCGGCTGGACAACGCTGGGTTGACGCTCAGAGCGAGCCTCGGCAGCCGGGCGCGCCGCAGCGGCAGGGCAGGCGGCCCTCGTGGTGGGTCACGCCGTAGTCGACGGTGATCTCGTCGCCGGGGCGCAGGTCCTCGGTCGCGAAGAAGCTGACCTCGCCGTCCTCGACCTGGATGCGGGCGTTGGGCCGGCAGCTGTGGTTGGTGAAGCGCATCGCGTCCTGCGAGCGGCTGGCGTCGATCGCCCGCGCCGGCGAGAGTTCCACCAGCATCAGCCGGCGGCTCTCCTGCGCGCGGCGCCGGGCCTCGGCCACGGTGATCGATTCGCCGGTCAGCAAGCCCAGCCGCGTGCCGGCCGGGATGTCCTCGGCGGCGAACACGCCGTAGCCGTCGATGCGGCTGCGCTTGAGCGCGACCGCGACGAACTGCGTGGCGCTGTCGTAGGCGAGGGCCATCCGGCGGGAGCTGGTGCGGGATGCGAGGCGCGGATCAGCGCAGCAGGCCGGTCTCGAAGCCGTGCGCCGGCAGGTCCACCGCCGGCAGCGGCTTCCAGCCCTTCTTGCGGTGCTCGGCCACGACGTTGGTGTAGATGCCGCCGCGCACGTACCACTTGGCGGTGATGCGGATGAAGCGCGGATTGGTCACCTTCACGATGTCCTCGAGGATGGTGTTGGTCACCTTCTCGTGGAACGCGCCTTCGTCGCGGTAGCTCCAGAAGTACATCTTCAGGCTCTTGAGCTCGACGCAGTACTGGTCCGCGATCATGTCGATCGTGAAGTGCGCGAAGTCCGGCTGGCCCGTCAGCGGGCAGTGGCAGGTGAACTCTGGGATCTGGAACTGGATGACGTAGTCGCGCTCCGGGGCCGGGTTGGGGAAGACGTGGATCTCCTTGCTGGGCCGGCTGGGCGGGTTGGGCGGCATCTCGCGCATCTTGGGCGCGACGGCGGGTTTGGCGGTCGGTTTGGCGGCCTTGGCGCCGGCCTTGGCGGCCGGCTTGGCGGAGGGATTCTTGGCCATGGGGCTGGGGAAAAGACGAAGGGCGCGATGGTATCATCCGCCGCGAACCGGACGCCCCTTCAAGGGGCGTTTCCACAATCAAATCAAAGACTTGGCTCACATTCCGGGCAGGTCATGGTTCGAACGTCTCGATGCGACTGAACTCGATCAAGCTCTCGGGCTTCAAGTCCTTTGCCGATCCGACGAACTTCCAGCTGCCCGGCCAGTTGGTCGGCGTGGTCGGCCCCAACGGCTGCGGCAAGTCCAACATCATGGATGCGGTGCGCTGGGTGCTGGGCGAAAGCAAGGCCAGCGAACTGCGTGGCGAGTCCATGCAGGACGTGATCTTCAACGGCTCGGGCAACCGCAAGCCGGCCAGCCGCTCGAGCGTGGAACTGGTGTTCGACAACACCAGCGCGAGAGCCGGCGGCCAGTGGAACCAGTTCACCGAGATCGCCGTCAAGCGCGTGCTGACGCGTGACGGCACGTCCAGCTACTTCATCAACAACCAGCCGGTGCGCCGGCGCGACGTGCAGGACGTGTTCCTGGGCACCGGCCTGGGCCCGCGCGCGTACGCCATCATCGGCCAGGGCACGATCAGCCGGATCATCGAATCCAAGCCCGAGGAACTGCGCATGTTCCTCGAGGAAGCCGCCGGCGTCTCCAAGTACAAGGAGCGCCGCCGCGAGACCGAGAACCGCCTCAAGGACACGCGCGAGAACCTGACGCGCGTCGAGGACATCCTCCGGGAGCTCAACAGCAACCTCGAGAAGCTGGAGCGCCAGGCCGAGGTCGCCGCGAATTACCGCCACCTGCAGGACCAGGGCACGCTGAAGCTGCACCAGCTGTGGTTCCTGAAGCACCGCGACGCGGCCGGCGAGGCCGCGCGGGTGAAGACCGAGCATGCGGAGGCGGTCAACGCGCTCGAGGCCAAGATGGCCGAGCTCCGCCAGCTCGAGGCCGAACTCGAGACCATCCGCCAGGCCCATTACGGCGCCGGCGACGAGCTGCATGCCGCGCAGGGCCGCATGGCCGAGGCGCAGATGGAGGTCAGCCGGCTCGAGGAGCGCATCCGCTATGTCGTCGAAGGGCGCCAGCGGCTGGAGCAGCGGCTGGTCGAGCTGCAGGCGCAGAACCAGCAGTGGCAGGAGCGCGCCGAGCAGGCGCAGCTGGAACTGGACGACGTCGCCACCCAGATCGCGCAGGCCGAGGAGCAGAGCGAGATCCTCGCCGCCCAGGCCGAAGACCAGGCGATGAAGCTGCCCGAGGTCGAGGACCAGGTGCGCGCCGCGCAGGCGCGCGCCAACGAGCAGCGCACGCAGGTCACGCAGGTGCAGCAGCAGATCCAGGTGCTGGCGGCGGAAAGCCGCAGCGTCGACGAGCAGCTCAAGGGCCTGCGCGGCCGCCGCGAGCGCCTGGCGCAGGAACGCCAGGGCCTGGCCGCGCCGCAGCACGACAAGCTCGATGAGGTGAAGCGGCTGTCCGTCGCCGCCGACGAGCAGCAGGCGGTGGCCGACGCGCGGCTGGCGGAACTGGCCGAGGCCGCGCCCGCCGCCGACGAGGCGCGCCAGCAGGCCCAGCAGGAATCGCAGCAGCAGGCCGCGAAGCTGACCGACATCGTCGCGCGCCTGACCGCGCTGCGGGCGCTGCAGGAGAAGGTGCAGACCGAGGGCAAGCTCAAGCCCTGGCTGGCCAAGCACGGCCTGCAGGACATCAAGGGCCTGTGGACGCAGCTGCACATCACGCCCGGCTGGGAGAACGCGCTCGAGGCGGCGATGCGCGAGCGCATGGGCGCGCTGTCGGTGGGCCGGCTGGAGACGGTGCAGGCCTTCGCGTCCGATCCGCCACCGGCGCGACTGGCGTTCTACTCGCTGCCCAGCGGCGACATCGCCAACACGCACCGCGCGCTGCCGCCGCTGACCGACCAGCTCAAGCTGGAGTCCAGCGGCCTGAAGGCGCTGATGAACGACTGGCTCGAGGGCATCTACACCGCGGAGTCCATCGCGGACGCGCTGGCGCAGCGCCCCAAGCTCAGCCACGGCGAACTCATCATGACCCGCGAGGGCCACGCGGTGAGCCAGTTCGCGGTCAGCTTCTACGCGCCGGACTCCGAAACCGCCGGCCTGCTGGCGCGCGCGCAGGAGATCGAGAACCTGGAGCGCGAGCAGCGCGCGCAGACGCTGATCGCCGACGAGTCGCGCGCCCAGGCGGTCCGCGCCGAGGCCGTCTACACCGATGCGTCGCAGCGCCTGGCGGTGGTGCGGCGCGAAGCCTCCGAGACGCAGGCCCGTGCCCATCAACTGCAGGTCGAGCTGCTGCGCCTGGCGCAGCAGACCGAGGCCGCCGTCGCGCGCCGCACGCAGCTCGATGACGAGCTGGGCGAGATCGACGCGCAGACCGAAGCGCTGATGGAGCGCCGCATGGAGGGCGAGGCGCGCTTCGAGGAATTGGACCTGCAGCTCGCGGCGACGCAGGAAAAGCACGCCGAGCTCGACGAGTCGGTGATCAACGCCGAGCGCAAGCTGACCGAGGCGCGCGAGCATCAGCGCGTGCTGGAGCGGCGCGCGCAGGAGGCGGTGTTCAGCGCCCGCGCGCTGGCGGCCAAGCGCGGCGAGCTGCAGCGCAGCATCGAGACCTCGCGCCAGCAGGTGCAGGTCAACGAGCAGACGGTGCAGAACATGGCGCAGGAGCGCGCCGAACTGGACGACGCCGCGGCGCAGGCCGGGCTGCAGGACGCGCTGGCGCTGAAGATGGAGCGCGAGCAGGCGCTGGCCCTCGTGCGCGCCAACTACGACGACCTCAGCCAGCGCCTCAAGCGCAGCGAGGAGCAGCGCATGACGATCGAGCGCGCGCTCGATCCGCTGCGCGAGCGCATCACCCGGCTGCAGCTCGACGAGCAGGCCGCCGCGCTGGGCGGTCAGCAGTTCATGGAGCAGCTGGTGGCGCAGAACGTCGACCTCGAGGCGCTGGCCAAGGGCATCGAGGAAGGCGGCGTGAAGCTGTACGGGCTGCAGGGCGAGATCGACCGCATCAACCGCGACATCGCGGCGCTGGGCGCGGTGAACCTGGCGGCGCTGGACGAGCTGGGCGCCGCGCGCGAGCGCAAGACCTTCCTGGACTCGCAGTTCGCCGACCTGACCAGCGCAATCACCACGCTGGAGGACGCGATCCACAAGATCGACCTGGAGACCCGCGACCTGCTGGGCTCCACCTTCAACCAGGTCAACGAGCATTTCGGCCGCATGTTCCCGAGCCTCTTCGGCGGCGGCCAGGCCAAGCTGGTCATGACCGGCGACGAGATCCTGGATGCCGGCGTGCAGGTGATGGCGCAGCCGCCGGGCAAGAAGAACTCGACCATCCATCTGCTGTCGGGCGGCGAGAAGGCGCTGACGGCGATCGCGCTGGTGTTCGCGATCTTCCAGCTGAATCCGGCGCCGTTCTGCCTGCTGGACGAGGTCGACGCGCCGCTGGACGACGCCAACACCGAGCGCTACGCGCGGCTGGTGTCGGAGATGAGCAAGATCACGCAGTTCCTGTTCATCTCCCACAACAAGATCGCGATGGAGATGGCCAAGCAGCTGATCGGCGTGACGATGCAGGAGCAGGGCGTGTCGCGCATCGTGGCGGTGGACATGGAATCCGCGCTGGCGATGGCCGAGCAATGAGGATGACGACGGTGATCGCGGCGCCTGTGGGGCACGAGGCGCGCGAGGCCGCAGGAGCAAACGAGCGATGACGACGGACTGGAACCTGACGACGCTGTTGGCCGCGCTGGGCGGCGTGGTGCTGGTGGGGCTGCTGGCGCAGGGCTGGTGGAGCGCGCGCAAGGCGGGGCCGCGACGCGCGGAGCCGCTCGCGCCGGTGGGCGACCGTCAGGAGCCCAGCCTGGGTGCCGGCGGTGCCGCGCCGGGCCAGGCGCCGGTGACGCTGGACGGCGCCGCCGACGGGGAGCCGCTGCCGGACCTGCGGACGCTGGACGAGACCGTCCCGGCGGTGGCCCGCACGCGCAAGGCCTCGACCCGCATCGATGCGCTGATCGACGCGATCGCGACGCTGGCGCCGGACTCGCCGGTGAGCGGCGAGATGGCGCTGTCGCACCTGCCGGGCAGCCGACGCGCCGGGACCAAGCCCTTCCAGATCGAGGGCTTGAACGCGGACAGCGGCGAGTGGGAGCTGCCGCATCCGGGCCAGCGCTACGGCGAGTTCCAGGCGGGGCTGCAGATGGCCAACCGCAGCGGCGCGCTCAACGAGATCGAGTACTCGGAGTTCGTGCAGAAGATCCAGGGTTTCGCGGACGGCATCGGCGCGATGCCGGAGTTCCCCGACATGCTGGACGTGGTGGCGCGGTCGCGCGAGCTCGACCAGTTCGCGGCCAGCCACGACGCGCAGCTGGCGATCGTGCTGCGCGCCCGGGGCGCGGCCTGGACGCTGGGCTTCGTGCAGCAGGGCGCGCTGCGCCACGGCTTCGTGCCGGGCGCGATGCCGGGCCGGCTGGTGCTGCCGTCGGCCGAGGAGGGCGCGCCGCCGCTGCTGACGCTCAACTTCGATGCGCAGGCGGCGCTGGCGGACGATCCGCAGGCCTCGTCGCTGCGTGAGCTGACGCTGTCGCTGGACGTGCTGCAGACGCCAGAGGCGCTGGAGCCCTTCGCGACCTGGCAGGAGTCGGCGCGCAACCTGGCGCGCGACTTCGAGGCCGACATCTGCGACGACCGCAACCAGGTCCTGAACTTGCATGCGTTCCAGTCCATCGGGCAGGAACTGGCGGAGCTCTACAAGTCGCTGGCCGCGCGCGACCTCGCGGCAGGCAGTCCGGTGGCGCGGCGGCTGTTCAGCTGATGCCGGCGGTTCTCGCCGACGACGAAGACGGGCGCCCTCGGGCGCCCGTTTGCATGGGAGCGCCGCATGGCGGCGTCGCGCACAAGTTCGAGTGGGCGTGACTGCGCGTTCTTCTAGGCATGGACTCGGTTGGCAGGGATTTCGGTCATCGTGTGACGGACGCGCGATCGGCACAGTGGTGGACCTCTGTGTTGATGGACGCGGCCTCGGTAACGAGGTACCGATGACGAAGTGATCGAAACTCTTGACCCTCGAGCCGTTTCAATGTCGAAGCCCGCCAGCACGATGCCCGGGATCGATGCCTTGGCCTTTCCGAGTGATCCTGCGCCGGAAGTCAATGCGCATGTCTTCATACTTGCTACGACGTTCGGGTCGAAAGCGCAACTGGCGGCCTTGCTCCAGGTGAGCCCGGCGACGGTCGAGCAGATGGACCGGGACCGGCAACTGTTCAGCTTCGTCAGCCGATCCAAGCGATATCGGCTGTATGGCCTCTATCAGGCATTGCCGGAGGTGGCCGGTGCGCCGCTGAAGGCCATCCTTGCCCGCTTCTACGGGGCCATTGATGCCAGGCAGACGTGGATGACGGAGCAGCACTTCGCCTCCTTCTTCAGGGCACCCAACAACATGCTGGCGTGGGCGACGCCATTGGAAGTGTTGTTGGGACATCGGCTGTACGACGCGCCGATCGAGCAGGAAGCCGCATGGCTGTATGCACAGGACGCTTCCTGCCGCCTTCGCGCCGTGCTCGGCGCGGCGCACGACGAACTGATGCATCGGAGGAACTGATGGACGACGTCCAAGTGCCCGTGCGCGTGCCGCCGTTCCGTGGGCAGGAACTCCAATTGGAACTTCTCGATGCGGGGACGGTCACGCTGTTGCGGTCCTATCAGCACCCCAACGCAGATTGGGAGCCTCCACCTGTTGAGTTCCGTACCAACCGAGTCGATCCCCCGCCAGGGCACGGTGAGTCCTTCGCCGTCATGTACACGTCGACCAACATTCAATCGAGCGCAATGGAGGTCCGCGCGCTGTTCTGGGACGCGGATGACGATCGCTTCTACTGGGACGAAGATGCGGCCTCCAAGTTCCATGTGGTGAGGTTCTCACCGGGACGACCGGCGATCTTCATCCCTATCGACGGGCGAAATCGTGCGGCGTTCCGTCTTCAGGGAAAGCTGGAACCCAGCTACGAATCGACCCGTTGGATCGCCTTGGAGCTATATCGCCGATACGGGCATCTCGTCCACGGCATCAGCTACGAGTCCTTCCACCGTCATCAGTTGGGTCGCGTGTATGCGATCTGGCATTCGCGCAAGGATGATCTGGACCTCTCGGCCAGCGCGGAGCGACCTCTGCTCACCGAAGATGCGGAGTTTCTGGCCTTTCTGGCGGCCCACCCTTTCATCGACCTGCTGCGAACGGGCCCGACCCCGAACCCGCAAGGGAATCCGGCACTCGCCGCGGCCTAGGTCTTTGCCATGGCCCGGCATTCCGCCGAGTTGGCCAGCAAGCGCCGCACCTCGTCATCGGTGGTCTGCTCGAAAGTCTCGTACCACTGCCCGACCGAGCGGAAGCGCTCCGGCGTCTGCCCGCAGACGACCTCGTCCGCGTCCTGCGAGATCAGGTGGCAGGTTTCAGCCGCCGAGACCGGCACCGCCACCACGATGCGTGCCGGTTGCAGGTCGCGCAGCGCCTGCACCCCCGCGCGCATCGTGGCCCCGGTGGCCATGCCGTCGTCGACCAGGATCACCTGCCGCCCCTCGATCGCGGGCATCGGCCGGTCGCCGCGGTAGAGCCGCTCGCGCCGGTGCAGCTCACGCATCTCCGCCCGCGTGACGATGTCGATGGCCGAGTAGCTGATCGCCAGCTGCTGGATCACCTGCGTGTTGAGCACCCGCACGTCCCCCGACGCGATCGCGCCCATCGCGTACTCGGGCTGGCCGGGCAGGCCGAGCTTGCGCACCACCAGGATGTCGAGCGGCGCGTCCAGCGCCCGCGCGATCTCCGCCGCCACCGGCACGCCACCGCGCGGCAGCGCCAGCACCGTCACGTCGTCCCGGTGCGCATAGGCGGCCAGCCGCAGCGCCAGTTCGCGTCCCGCGTCGCGCCGGTCAGCGAAGCGACGCCCCGCGGCCGTCGACGGCGCGGCATGCGTCGCCGCATCGGGCATCTCGGGGGACGGGCGGACAGGCAGCATGGCGTGGGTCTCCGGGGTCATGGTGGTCTCGCAGGGACGCTGTTTCCATCCCCAGTTCAGAGCAAGCCGGGTGCCCGCCGCGGCCCGCCGGCTCGGGCGCGTCATTTGCCGCTCCGGCATTCCCAGGACGCTGCCCCGCCGAGGTCCCCATGCCGTCTCGAAGCTCTTCCTCCACGACCCGCACCACTCGCAAGGCGCCGCCGCGTGCGTCCGGTCGCTCCGGCGCGGGCGCGCGCCGCACGCGTGCCTCCAATGCCGACCATGCCGCGCACGGCAAGTCCTCCGGACGCGGCGCGGCGCGCGGCGACAGCGACGACGCGCCGGCCGCCCGGCGAGCGATCTGGAAGGGCGCCATCAGCTTCGGCCTGCTGCACGTGCCGGTGTCGCTGTATCCCGCCTCGCGCGACCAGCGCGTCGACTTCGACTGGCTGGACAAGCGCAGCATGGATCCGGTCGGCTACAAGCGCATCAACAAGCGCACCGGCAAGGACATCGACAAGACGCAGATCGTCAAGGGCGTGAAGCAGGACAACGGCGATTACGTCCTGGTCTCCGACGACGAGATCCGCAAGGCCTATCCCACCACCACGCAGACCATCGAGATCGAGACCTTCGTGCCGGCCACGCAGGTGTCCTTCGTCTACCTGGAGAAGCCGTACTACCTCGAGCCCATCGGCAAGTCCGGCAAGGTCTACGCGCTGCTGCGCGAGGCGATGTCGGACGCCGGCCTGATCGCGATCGCGCGGCTGGTGATCCACAGCAAGGAGCACCTGGCCGCGCTGCTGCCCGCCGGACCGGCGCTGATGATCGGCATGCTGCGCTGGGCCAACGAGATCCGCCCCTGCGACGACCTGAACCTGCCCGCCGAAGGCAAGTCCGCGCACGGCTTCAAGCCCAGCGAGCTGCAGATGGCCCGGCAGCTGATCGACGAGATGAGCAGCGACTGGCATCCCGAGGACTACCACGACGAGTTCACCGCCGCGATCCGCGAACTGATCGCGCGCAAGGTCGAGGAGGGCGAGACCGAGACCGTCACGCCGCTCGAGGCCGCGCCCGAGGCGGGCGAGGAGGGCGGCAACGTCGTCGACCTGACCGAGCTGCTCAAGCGCAGCCTGGGTGGCAAGTCCAGGAAGAAGTCGGCCTGAGGCCGGCGCCGATCCGCCATGCCCAGCGCCACCCGCCAGGACCCACTGTCCCGCTACCGCCAGAAGCGGGACTTCCGCATCACGCCCGAGCCGGACGACGCACCGGACGAGGCGCCGGCCGCGCCGGCGCGTGCCGCCCGCGGCCGGCGAAGCGGCACCGCCCCGCGCCGCGCGACGCGACCACAGGCGCTGTCCTTCGTCATCCAGAAGCACTGGGCCAGTCACCTGCATTACGACTTCCGGTTGGAACTCGACGGCGTGCTGCTGAGCTGGGCCGTGCCCAAGGGACCGTCCTACGACCCCAAGGAGCGCCGCATGGCGATCCATGTCGAGGACCATCCGCTGTCCTACGGCGGCTTCGAGGGCACCATCCCGCCGCGGCAGTACGGCGCCGGCGAGGTCATCGTCTGGGACAACGGCACCTGGGAGCCCGAGGGCGATCCGGCGCAGGGCCTGCGCGAAGGCAAGCTGGTCTTCCGCCTGCATGGACAGAAGCTGGCGGGGCTGTGGCAGCTGGTGCGGACCTCCCGCGATGCCGCCAAGCGCGAGCAATGGCTGCTGATCAAGAAGCACGACGGCCGCGAGCGCGCGCATGCGGACTACGACGTCACCCTCGCGCTGCCCGACAGCGTGATCCAGCATCCGCTGGGGCTGATCGAGGAGCGCGAGGCCGGTGAAGAGGACGCGGCCGCCGTCACCCCGGACCTGAGCCGCGCGCGCAAGGCGCGGTTGCCGGCCGAGTTGCCGCCGCAGCTCGCGACGCTGGTGAGCGCCACGCCGCCCGGCGAATGGATCGCCGAGGCCAAGTTCGACGGTTACCGCCTGATGGCGCGGGTCGACAAGGGCAAGGTGCGCCTGATCACCCGCGGCGGCAACGACTGGACCGATCGCCTGGGCACGCTGGCCGAGGCCGTCGCCGGCCTGGGGCTGGACAACGGCTGGCTCGACGGCGAGATCGTCGTGCTGCGCGACGACGGCGCCCCCGACTTCAACCTGCTGCAGAACGCGATCGGCCATCCGAAGCGCCGCGCGCAGGCGGACCTCGTCTACTTCCTCTTCGACGTGCCCTTCCTCAACGGCCACGACCTGCGCGAGGTGCCGCTGCGGGACCGCCGCGCGGTGCTGCGCGCGCTGATGGCCGAGCAGGAGGACGGGCCGTTGCGCTTCAGCGAGGACTTCGCGGTGCCGCCCGAGGAGATGCTGGCCGCGGCCTGCCAGATGCGGCTCGAGGGGCTGATCCTGAAGCGCCCCGACAGCAGTTACGTGTCCGCGCGCAGCGACGCCTGGATCAAGCTGAAGTGCCAGCAGCGGCAGGAGTTCGTCGTCGTCGGCTTCACCGACCGGTCCGACGGCGCGAAGGCGCTCGGCAGCCTGCTGCTGGGCTACTACGAGGGCCGCGCGCTGCGGTATGCGGGGCGCGTGGGCACGGGCTGGTCGCTCAAGCTCGCCGGCGAGCTGCACGGGCAGTTGGCGGCGCTCGAGGTCAAGCAGCCGCATTTCGACGAGGCCACGATCGCCCGCAGCCATTGGGCCAAGCTCAGCGGCCGCAGCGGCGGCGTGGCCCGGTGGGTGAAACCGACGGTGGTGGTCGAGGTCGCCTTCGCCGAGTGGACGCCGGACGGGCATGTCCGTCACGCCTCGTTCCAGGGCGTGCGCGTGGACAAGGCGCCGCGCGACGTGGGTCGCGAATCGGCGAAGCCCGCCGACGAGGTCAAGCCCGCGCCGGCGGCCAAGGGCGCGAAGGCGGGCAAGTCGGACGCGGCGAGCGCGGCCGGGAAGGCACCGAAGGCCGCGAAGGCGGAGAGCGCGGACAAGGCGGAGAAGCCGAGCCGATCGGCGCAGGCCGCCAAGCGCGCTTCCCCAACAGCGAAGGACCAGCGGTCGGCCGCCGCCGCGCCATCGGGCCAGCTGCGCATCACGCATCCGGACCGGGTGATCGATCCCTCCACCGGCCACACGAAGATCGAACTGGTCCGCTACTACGAGAGCGTCATCGAATGGATGCAGCCGCATCTGGGCCGCCGGCCGGTGGCGATCGTGCGGGCGCCGGACGGCATCGAGGGCCAGCTGTTCTTCCAGAAGCATGTCGAGGGCGACGAGCTCATCGTGATCCCCGACGCCGCGGCGCTGATGCAGATGACGCAGATGAACGCGATCGAGTTCCACACCTGGAACGCGCAGGACGACCGGCTCGACCGCGCGGACCGGCTCATCGTCGACCTCGATCCCGGCGAGGGCGTGGCCTTCGGCGCGGTGGTGGAGGCGGCGCGCATCACCCGCGCGCTGCTCAAGGAACTGGGCCTGCTGAGCTGGCTCAAGACCAGCGGCGGCAAGGGGCTGCACGTGGTGGTGCCGCTCGACCGGCGCCACGACCACGCCACGGTGAAGGCCTTCAGCCAGGCCGTCGTGCGTCACCTGGCCGAGACCTTCCCGAAGAAGTTCTCGGCCAAGAGCGGCCCGCGCAACCGCATCGGCAAGATCTTTCCCGACTACCTGCGCAACGGGGAAGGGCAGACCACCGCCTGCGCCTTCTCGGCCCGCGCGCGGCCCGGCCTGGGCGTGTCGATGCCGATCGACTGGGACGAGCTGGGCGAGCTCAAGCGCGCCGACCACTGGACCATCGCCAATGCGCGCGACCGGCTCAGCTTCCAGAAGCAGGATCCCTGGCAGGACTACTGGGGCGCGCGGCAGACGCTGACACGCGGCCTCAAGCTGCTGGGACTGCCCTGAGCGCCTTGGCGTCCATCAGCGGCAGGCGCAGCTCGAAGCGGGCGCCGGTGCCGCTGCCTTCGCTGTGCACGCCGACCTGGCCGCCATGCATGCCGATCAGCTGCTTGACCAGCGACAGGCCGATGCCCAGCCCGCCCTGCGAGCGATCGAGGGTGCGGTCGCCCTGGACGAACAGGTCGAACATGGTGAGCTGCAGGCTGGGCGGGATGCCGATGCCGTCGTCGCTGACGGTGATCAGCGCCTGGCCCGGGGCGCCGTCGCGGCCGCGCTCCTCGCGCAGCGAGAGCTCGATGCGGCCCAGCGGGTCGGTGTACTTGGCCGCGTTGGTCAGCAGGTTCGCCACGCACTGGATCAAGCGGGCCTGGTCGCCCCAGACCCGCAGCGGCGGGCCGCCGAGCGTCACCGAGAACCGGTGCTGGCGCTCCCGCATCAGCGGCTCCACCGTCTCCACCGCCTGGGCGATGACCTCCGGCAGCAGCACCGGCCCAAGCTGCAGTTCCACCCGGCCCTGGGTGATGCGCGACACGTCCAGCAGGTCGTCGACCAGCCGGGTCAGCGTTTCGACCTGCCGCCGGATGATGTCGACCATCTTGCGCGAGCGTTCGTCCGGCAGGCCCAGCCGGCTCAGCACGTCGCCGGCGCTGCGGATCGGCGCGATCGGGTTGCGCAGCTCATGGGCCAGCATCGCCAGGAACTGGTCCTTCTGGCGGTCCGCCGCCTCCAGCCGCCGCCGCGCCCTCAGGTGGGCGGAGATCTCGCGGTAGTAGCAGACGACGCCCGGCGCGCCGCTGGCCAGCGGGATGCGGCTGATCTGCCACTCGTAGGCCTCGGTCACGCCCAGGTCGCTGCGCTCCTGCACGAACTCCGGCGTGTGGTAGGGCTCGCCGGTCTCCAGGGTGCGCTGGAACAGCGCCAGGATCTGGTCGGCCAGCGGGTGGCCCCACTGGCGCTCGACCTGCGCATCGAAGCGCGAGCCGATCAGGTCCGGCGGATCGCCGAAGGTGGCGCGCGCGGTCGGATTGGCCTCGCGGATGCGCAGCGCGGTGCCGTCGTGCTCGACCAGGAAGACGCCCATCGGCGCGGCGTTGAGCAGGGTCTCGAACTGCGCCGTCCGCAGCCGGAAGGCCGCTTCCGCCGCCTGCCGCATCCGGCGCAGTTCCAGCAGCGCGCCCAGCCGCGCGAGCAACTCGCGGGCCGAGAAGGGTTTGATCATGTAGTCGTCGGCGCCGGCATCCAGGCCCTCGATGCGGGCGTCCTCGCCGGCCCGGGCCGACAGCAGCACCACCGGCACGCCGCCCAGCCGCGCGTCGCCGCGCAGCGCGGCCAGCAGCGCCAGGCCGTCGAGCTTCGGCATCATGACGTCGCTGAGGACCAGGTCCGGCGACTCGCGTCGCGCCGCCTCCAGCGCCTCCAGGCCGTCGGCCGCCAGTTCCACCGCGTAGCAGGGCGACAGCAGGTCGCGCAGGTAGGCCCGCATGTCGGCGTTGTCGTCGGCCACGATCACCCGCGCGCCGAAGGTCGCCGCGAAACGTGGGTCGGCCGAGGCCCAACCGCCCGCCTGGACGCGGCCCGGTTCGCCTTCGCCCACCGGCTCGGGCGCCGGGAGCCAGCGCAACGCCTCTTCCACGAAAGCGCGAGCGCCAGTCGTGGTGGCCGCGCCCGTGGTAATGGCGGTGGCAGCAGCGGCTGCAGTGGTGGCGGCATTGGCGGTGGCATTGGCGCCGGTCGTGGTGGCCGCCGCGGCGACGGGGAGCGGCGCCGATCCGCCCGCCCGCGCCGGCGATGCGGGCTGCCGGCCCAGCGGCAGCAGCACGCGGAACAGCGAGCCTTCGCCCTGCACGCTGGAGGCCTCGATCCGTCCGCCGTGCAGCTTGACCAGCTCCTGCACCAGCGCCAGGCCGATGCCGGAGCCCTCGTGGGTGCGGCCCTCGGCGCCGGCGACGCGATGGAAGCGCTCGAAGACCCGCGGCAATTCCTCCGCGGGAATGCCGGCGCCGGTGTCCGCGACCTCCAGCACCGCGAGCCGCGGGTCATGGCCCTGGCCGCGCAGGCGCACCGTGACCTGCCCGCGCAGGGTGAACTTGAAGGCGTTGGACAGCAGGTTCAGGACGATCTTTTCCCACATCTCGCGGTCGACCCAGGCCGCCTGGTCCAGCGGCGCGCAGTCGACCTCGAAGTCCAGGCCGGCGCGTTCCATGGCGGAGCGGAAGGTGCTCGCCAGGTCGCGCGTCAGCGCCGCCAGGTCGGTGGCCTCGAAGCGCGCCAGCGCGCGGCCGGCCTCGATCCGGGAGAAGTCCAGCAGCGTGTTCACCAGGCGTTGCAGGCGCGACGCGTTGCGCAGCACCAGGGCCAGGCGCTCGCGCTGCGGTCCGCTCAGGTCGGGCGCGGTCACCAGGTCCTCGAGCGGGCCCAGCATCAGCGTCAGCGGCGTGCGGAACTCGTGGCTGATGTTGGAGAAGAAGGCCGTCTTGGCGCGGTCCAGCTGAGCGAGCTCCTCGGCGCGGCGCCGCTCGGCCTCGTAGGCCGAGGCGTCGGCCAGCGCCGCGGCGAGCTGGCCCGCGACCAGGTTGAGGAAGCTGCGGTAGGCCTCGTCGAGCGGCCGGCGCGGGCTCACGCCGGCCAGCAGGAAACCGGCCGGCTCGCGGCCGGCGCTCTTGAGCGGCAGCAGGACCGCGCGCTCGAGCGGCTCCGGCCACTCCGGCAGCCGCAGCGACACGCCCAGGGCCGCCATCGACGGCAGGTCCTGCGCCGGCGCGCCGTCCACCAGCGCGCGCAGCGGCCAGCCGTCGGGCGGATCGACCAGGTCGAGCCGCTCGGGCAAGTCCTCGGCGGCGCCGCGATGCGACGCCTCGCCGGCCGCGTCGTGGGCGAGCGGTCCGGTGCAGCCGGCGCGACGCGCCCACTGTCCGCCGGGCTCGGTCAGGTACAGCGCGGTGAAGGGCAGGTCCAGCGGGTAGTCGGACAGGACCTCGCAGGTGCGCCGCGCGACGTCGTCCTGCTGCTCCACGCCGACGGTGCGCGTGGCCAGGTCCTTCAGCACCCGCAATCGGCGCTCGCCGATCACGCGGTCGGTGACCTCGGTGACCACGCACCACATGCCGTTGACGCGCAGTTCGTCGTCGTGGACCGGGCTGTAGGAGAAGGTGTGATAGGTCTCCTCCGGGAAGCCGCTGCGCTCCAGGAACAGCAGCAGGCCTTCGTCCCAGGTCGCCTCGCCGGTGCTCAGCACATGACGGATGCGGCTGTAGGCGGCGTCCCAGACCTCGGCCCAGACCCGCTCGGAGCGCGCGCCCAGCGCCCACTCGCGCTTCAGGCCCAGCGTCGGCAGGTAGGCGTCGTTGCAGAAGAAGGTCATCTCCGGGCCCCACGCCAGCCACATCGCGTAGCGGGAGTCCAGCATCATCCGCAGCACCGTCTTGAGCGCGCGCGGCCAGCCGTCCGGCGGACCGAGCGGCGTGCGGGTCCAGTCCAGGGCCCGCATGCGCGCGCCCATCTCGCCGCCCCCGTCCAGGAAGTGCTCGCGGCGCGGCGCGGCCGGTGCACCGGGCTGCGGCGGGGAGGAGGGCACCAGTGCGGCCGCGTCGTTGCGGCCCTCGGGGGGCATACCGGCGGGACCGGCGGGCAGAACAGGCATCGGCAGGAATTCCCTTGTCGGGACAGGGGCAGTCGAGTCTAGGCGTCGCCTAGCAAGCGGCGCACCCGCATCGGCCCTGCCTGGACGGCGGGGAGCGCCACGGCGATGGGGGACGCGAACCGGCGGTGCTGGGAGCGGCGCTTGCCACTGCCATCCATCCGCATCCGCATCCGCATCCGATCCGCACCCGCACCCTGCGCTGGAGAGCCCCGCCCGATGGCCGATTCGATGGACCTGATCCTGTGGCGCCACGCCGAGGCCGCCGACGCCGCGCCCGGTATGGACGACCTGTCGCGGGTGCTGACCGGCCGCGGCGAACGCCAGGCCCGCGAGATGGCGCACTGGCTGGACCGGCACCTGCCGCGCGACACCCGTGTGCTGGTCAGCCCGGCGGTGCGCACGCGCCAGACGGTCCAGGACCTGCGCCGCAAGGTCGTGTCCAGCGACGCGCTCGCGCCCAAACGGGACGTGCGGGCGCTGCTCGAGGCCGCCGGCTGGGCCGAGGCGACGGCCCCGGTGATGGTCGTGGGTCACCAGCCGACGCTGGGACTGGCGCTCGCCCACCTGGTCGGCGGCGTGCCGCTGGACCGGCTCGCGGACACGACGCCCTGGCGGCTGCGCAAGGGCGGCGTCTGGTGGCTGCGCTGCGAGCGCGACGCCCGCGACCGGCCTGGCGTGCTGGTGGTGGCGGTGCGTTCGCCGGACCTGCCGTGATGCGCCGCAGGCCCTCGTCGCCGCGCCTTCGCGCCGGGGCGCCGGGGCAGGGGCGCCCGCTACACTGGCGGCTTGCCCACTGCGAAAGCTGCCTTGAGTTCCAGCCTGTTCCTCATCTTCCTGCTGATCGCCGCCAGCGCGTTCTTCTCGATGGCGGAGTTGTCGCTGGCCGCGTCGCGGCGGCTCAAGCTCAGGCAGATGGCGGACGAGGGCGACCCGCGGGCCGCGCAGGTGCTGAAGGTGCAGGAGCAACCCGGCCACTACTTCACCGTGGTGCAGATCGGCGTCAACACGCTGGCCATCCTGGCCGGCGTGGTCGGCGAGGGCGCGCTGACACCCCACTTCGAATCGCTGCTGCGGCCGCTGATCGACGTCGACACCGCGCAGCGCGTGGCCTTCGCGCTGTCCTTCGGCTGCGTCACGACGCTGTTCGTCGTGCTGGCGGACCTGCTGCCCAAGCGGCTCTCGATGAACGAACCCGAGCGCGTCGCGCTGGCCTTGATCCGGCCGATGCTGTTCCTGACCGTGCTGCTGCGGCCGGTCGCCTGGGCGCTGGGCTTGGTCACGGACGGCCTGCTGCGGCTGCTCGGCCGGCCGATGACGCCGGACAACACCATCACCCATGACGACATCCTCGCCATGGCCGCCGCGGGCCAGCAGGCCGGCGTCGTCGCGGCCGCGGAGCAGCAGGTGATCGAGAACGTGCTCGAGCTCGAGACCCGCACCGTGGAGTCGTCGATGACCTCGCGGGAGCGCGTCGTCTACTTCTCGCTCGACGACGACGAGGCGCTTGTGCGCACGCGGATCGCGGACTCGCCGCACTCGACCTACCTGGTCTGCGATGGCGAGATCGACCAGGTGGTCGGCTACGTCGACGCGACCGACCTGTTCCAGCGCGTGCTGCGCGGTGAGGTGATCTCGCTGCGCGCCGAGCCGGCGCTGGTCAAGAAGGTGCTGATCGTGCCGGACCGGCTGACGCTGGCCGAGGTGCTGACGCAGTTCCGCCAGGCGCATGAGGACTTCGCGGTCATCGTCAACGAGTACTCGCTGGTGGTGGGCGTGATCACGCTGAACGACGTGATGAGCACGGTGATGGGCTCGCTGGTCTCCACCGACGAGGAGGAGCAGCAGATCATCCGCCGCGACGACGGCAGCTTCCTGGCCGACGGCATCACGCCGATCCCGGACGTGCAGCGCGCGCTGGGCGTCGACGACTTCCCGCACCCGGGCCAGTACGACACGCTGGCCGGTTTCCTGATGGTGATGCTGCGGCGCATCCCCAAGCGGACCGACGTCGTGGAATGGCACGGCTGGCGCTTCGAGGTCGTCGACGTCGACAGCCACCGCGTCGACCAGGTCATGATCGCCCGCGCCGCACCGCCGGCGACCGACACGGGCGCCTGACCCCCGGCCGCCGGCCCTCCGGCAGCGTGTCCAGGGACGGCCTGACCAACGGCCGCGCGGCCTGCCTGCGCCACAATGCGCGGATGACTGCCCAGCCCGCTTCCACTGCCTCCGCGGCTTCGCTTCCCCTCGACCAGGCCGCCGTCCGCGCCGCCGAACTCCGTGACCAGCTGCACCATCACGCCCACCTGTACTACGTGCTGGACGCGCCGGCGCTGCCCGATGCCGAGTACGACCGGCTGTTCCAGGAACTGCAGGCGATCGAGGCCGCGCATCCGTCGCTGCTGACGCCCGATTCGCCGACGCAGCGGGTCGGCGGCGCAGTGCTGGAGGGCTTCGAGCCGGTGCGGCACGTGGTGCCGATGCTGTCCATCCGCACCGAGACCGACACCGAGGCCAGCGGCGCCGAGAACTTCGACGCGCGCGTGCGTCGGGAACTGGACCTGGGCGAGCAGGCTGCGCCCGTCGAGTACGCGGCCGAGCTCAAGTTCGACGGCCTGGCGATCAGCCTGCGCTACGAGCGCGGCGTGCTGGTGCAGGCCGCCACGCGCGGCAATGGCGAGACGGGCGAGGACGTGACGCAGAACGTGCGCACGATCCAGCAGATCCCGCTGCGACTGCGGGGCGACGGCGCCAAGGCCGAGGTGCTGGAGGTGCGCGGCGAGGCCTACATGCGCCGCGACGATTTCGAAAAGCTCAACGAGCGGCAGCGCGCCAACAACGAGAAGACCTTCGTGAATCCGCGCAACACGGCCGCGGGGGCGATCCGCCAGCTCGATCCGGCGCTGGTGCGGCAGCGGCCGCTGAGCTTCTTCGCCTATGGCATCGGCGAGACGCGCGGCTGGGACATCCCCGCCACGCACAGCGCGATGCTGGACGCGCTGCAGTCCTACGGGCTGCCGGTCAACGCCGACCGCGCGGTGGTGCGCGGCGCCGAAGGGCTGGTGAAGTTCCACCGCGAGATCGGCGAGAAGCGCGACGCGCTGCCCTTCGACATCGACGGCGTCGTCTACAAGGTCAACAGCCGCGAGCTGCAGCGGCGGCTCGGTTTCGTGTCGCGCGAGCCGCGCTGGGCGGTCGCGCACAAGTACCCGGCGCAGGAGCAGGTCACCAGGCTGGACCGCATCGAGATCCAGGTCGGGCGCACCGGCAAGCTGACGCCGGTGGCCAAGCTGGAGCCGGTCTTCGTCGGCGGCACGACGGTCAGCAACGCGACGCTGCACAACCTCTTCGAGATGCGTCGCAAGGGCATCCGCGTCGGCGACCAGGTGATCATCCGGCGCGCCGGCGATGTCATCCCGGAGGTCGTCGGCAAGGTCGACGCCAGGCGCGCGCACTACGTGCCCAACTTCCGCATGCCCAGGCACTGCCCGATCTGCGGCAGCGACGTGGTGCGCGAGAAGGGCGGCATCGACCACCGCTGCAGCGGCGGCATCTTCTGCCCGGCGCAGCGCAAGCAGGCGATGCTGCACTTCGCCGGCCGCCGCGCGATGGACATCGAGGGCCTGGGCGACAAGCTGGTCGACCAGCTCGTCGACGGCGGCCTCGTGACGAGCCTGCCGGGGCTCTACAAGCTCGGCGTGGCCAAGCTCACGGCGCTGGAGCGCATGGGCGATCGCAGTGCGCTGAACCTGATCGACGCGCTCGAGAAGAGCAAGCACACGACGCTGGCGCGCTTCCTCTTCGCGCTGGGCATCCGCCAGGTGGGCGAGACCACGGCCAAGGACCTGGCGAAGCACTTCGGCAACATGGATGCGCTGATGAACGCGACGGAGGAGCAGCTGCTCGCGGTGAAGGACGTCGGGCCGATCGTCGCCAGGAGCATCGCGGCCTTCTTCGCCGAGGCGCACAACCGGGAGGTCGTCGCGCAGCTGATCGCCGCGGGTGTCAGCTTCCCCGAGAGCGATGGCGCCGCCGCCGCGCCGGCGGGACCGCAGCCGCTGGCGGGCAAGACGCTGGTGCTGACGGGGACGCTGCCGACGCTGTCGCGCGACGAGGCCAAGGAGCTGATCGAGGCCGCGGGGGGCAAGGTCAGCGGGTCGGTGTCGAAGAAGACCAGCTACGTGATCGCGGGCGAGGAGGCGGGGTCCAAGCTCGACAAGGCGCGCGAGCTCGGCGTGACCATCCTCGACGAGGCAGGGCTGCAGGCGCTGCTGGCCGGGGAGGGGTGAGGGCCATCAGCCTGCCGCAGTCCGGCGCCGGATCGTCATCGCCATGCCCGCCGCCAGAAGGCAGGCGGCGCCCGCCACGTAGAGCGCGGGCGCATAGCTCAGCAGCAGGCTGCGGCTGAGTCCCGCGCCGTACGCGGCCACCGCGGCGCCGATCTGGTGGCCGGCGAAGATCCACCCGAACACCATGCCGACCTTCGCCGCGCCGAAGCGCTCGGCGGTCAGGCGCACCGTCGGCGGCACGGTGGCGATCCAGTCCAGCCCGTAGAACACCGCGAACAGCGACAACCCGTACAGCGTGAACTCCGCGCTCGGCAGCCACAGCAGCGACAGCCCGCGCAGCGCGTAATACCAGCACAGCAGCTTGCGGGCGTCGTAGCGGTCGCTCAGCCAGCCCGAGGCGATGGTGCCGAGGAAGTCGAACACGCCCATCATCGCGAGCACCGATGCCGCCGGCACCGCCGCCAGGCCGTAGTCGCCGCACAGCGAGATGAAATGCGTCTGCACCAGGCCGTTGGTCGACAGCCCGCAGATGAAGAAGGTGCCGAAGAGCAGCCAGAAGGTCGGCTGCGTCGACGCCTCGCGCAGCGCGACGAACGGCGTGCGCCAGGTCACCGCGGCCGCGGCGGTGGCGGCCGGTGCCGGCGTCGACGAGGCCGGCTCGGCGCCATAGGGCGCCAGGCCCAGGTCCGACGGCCGGTCACGCATGAACAGCAGCACCAGCGCCATCACGCCCAGGCACAGCACGGCCAGCGGCAGCAGCGGCGCGCGCCAGCCCCAGCGCTCGATCATCCAGGCGGCGACCGGCAGGCAGATCAGCTGGCCGGTCGCCGCGCTCGCGGTCAGGATCCCCATGACCAGCCCCCGGCGGGACGCGAACCAGCGATTGGAGACGACCGCGCCCAGCACCAGCGCGGTCATCCCGCTGCCCAGTCCCAGCACCACGCCCCACAGCACGACCAGATGCCAGAGCTGCGTGACCAGCCCGGCCATCAGCATCCCGCCGCCGACCAGCGCCAGCGCCACGCTGACCACGGCCCGCACGCCGAAGCGCTCCATCAGCACCGCCGCGAACGGCCCCATCAGGCCGAACAGCGCGAAGCGCAGCGCCAGGGCCGACGAGATCTGGCTGGTGGACCAGCCGAATTCCTGCGCCAGCGGCTGCAGCATCGCGCCGGGCAGGCCCAGCGCGGCCGACATGAACAGCATCGTCAGGAAGGTCAGCCCGGCGATCACCCAGCTGAAATGGAGACCGCGATGGGTCAGGCGGTGGGACAGGGCGGCGGCGGGCATGCGGTTCCTTCGGGTGCCGGCGTCCGCGCCGGGCCGCCATGCGGCGCCGTCGGGACGGTTTTTGATGATGGCCGGCATGGTATCGGCCTTCCCGAAGTCGAGCGCAGATTTAATGATGCCCCTACTTAAAATCGAGGATTCCGGCGTGCCGTCGCCGCGCTGGCCGAGCGCGCTTCCTACAATGCCGAGCATCATGAAAGTCACCAAAGAGCAATCGGCCGCCAACCGCCAGGCGCTGGTCGACGCGGCGTCCAAGCTATATCGCGAGCGCGGCATCGCCGGCGTCGGCCTGGCGGAGATCTCGCGCGAGGCCGGCTTCACCCACGGCGGCTTCTACGGGCGCTTTGCGTCGAAGGAAGAGCTCGCGGCCGAGGCCTGCGACCAGGCCTTTGAGGCCTCGCTGTCCCGGCTGGCGACGCAGCTCGAGAAGCACGATGGCGACCTGGGGCCGCTCCTGAAGCGCTACTTCAGCGCCGCGCACCGCGATACGCCGGGCGGCGGCTGCCCGATGGCGGCGCTGGGCGTGGACGCGGCGCGCGAGGGCGGCCTGCTGCGCGAGTCCATGAGCGCCGGCATCGGCGCTTATGTCCACGAACTGGCGACCCACCGGCCCGATGGCACGGTGGTCGAGACGCCGACCGCCGAGGATGAGGCCCGCGCGATCGGGCTGCTGGCCACCATGGTCGGCGGACTGGTGCTGGCGCGGGCCTGCGCGGGCGCGGCGCCGGGGCTGTCGGAGCGGATCCTCAGGACGTCGCTGGCGGCGTCGTCGAAGGCAGCCTGAGCACGCCCACCGCCAGCGCGGTGCCCAGCAGCACCACCAGGCAACCGGCGGCCATGCTGGCGCTCAGGGTCTCGCCCAGGAAGATCCAGCCCCACAGCAGGCCGAAGACCGGGATCAGGAACGTCACCGAGATCGTGTTGGTCGGCCCCACCCGCTTCATCAGGCGGAAGAACAGGATGTAGGCGACGCCGGTGCACAGCAGCGCCAGCAGCGCGACCGCGCCCCAGGCGTGCGCGCTGGGCATCGCCGCCGGTCGCATCGACCAGGCCGGCGCGGCCAGCAGCAGGGCGGCGGCGAACTGGCTGCCGGTGGCCACGGCCAGCGGGCTGGCGCCGGTGAGGTAGCGCTTGGTGGCGCTGGCGGCGACGCCGTAGCTCAGCGCGGCGATCAGGCAGGCGACGATCGCGAAGCCGCTGCCGCCCGGCTTGAACGAGGCCTTGTCCCAGGCCAGCAGGACCACGCCGGCGAAGCCCAGCGCCAGGCCCAGCATCCGCGAGCCGTCCAGGCGCTGCCCGAACCAGGCCCAGGCCACCAGCGCGCCCCACATCGGCGTGGTGGCGTTGAGGATGCTCGACAGGCCGGCGTTGATCGACAGCGCGGCATAGCTGAACAGCGCGAACGGGAAGGCACTGTTGAGCACGCCCACCAGCAGCAGGCCCTTCCAGTGGGTACGCAGGTCGCCGAGGCCCTCGCGCAGGCCCAGCAGCGGCAGCAGGAACAGCGACGCGCCGGCGACGCGCACCGCCGCGGTGGCCACGGCGCCGAACTCCGGCGCGGCCAGCCGCATGAACAGGAAGGACGCGCCCCAGATGGCGGCCAGGACGAGCAGTTCGATCAGATCGCTTCGCTTCACGCGGATACCCCTGGTGTGTTGTTGTCGTGGCGCCGTGCCGGCGGGCCGGACGGCGAGGGGCGAAGCGTAGCCGGAAGACCGCCCTCGATTGTCAGTAGGGCCTCCTTGCGATGCAGCCCGCCCGCGTAGCCGGTCAGGCTGCCGTCGGCGCCCAGCACGCGGTGGCACGGGATCAGCACCGACACCGGATTGCGCCCGACCGCCGCCGCGACCGCGCGCACCGCCTCCGGCCGGCCCAGGCGCGCGGCCAGCTCGCCATAGGTCACGGTGAGGCCCGACGGGATGTCCAGCAGCGCGCGCCAGACGGCTTGCTGGAACGCGGTGCCGGCCGGTGCCATCGGCGGCAGCGATGGTGGCGTCGAGGCCGCGTCGCGACCGGCGAAGTAGGCCGTCATCGCGGCCACGGTCTCGCGCAGCAGCGGATCGGCGTCGTCGCGCGGCGCGTCGATCGTGCCGGGGTGGTACTTCTGATCCTCGAACCAGAGGCCCGACAGCCCCTGGGCGTTGCGTGCGATCAGCAGGCGGCCCAGCGGGGTGTCGGCCTCGGTCCAGGCGGTGTGCGTGACGGTGGACGTCTTCATGGCGTGGTTCCTTTGCGGGGTTTGAGCGCGGCTTCCCGCCACAGTTGCAACACGGCGTAGCTGCGGTAAGGGGCGAAATGCTCGGCGGCGGCGACCAGTTCGCGCGGTCGCAACGGCTGCCCGGCGCGTTGCTCCAGGCATTGCTTGAGCACCACGTCGCCCGGCAGAAAGGCATCCGGCCAGCTCCAGCCTCGCATCAGCATGTAGTGCGCGGTCCAGGGGCCCAGGCCGGGCAGGGCGGCCAGCTCGGCGATGGCGTCCTCCACCGTGCCGCGGCCCTGCGCGAAGGCCAGCGTCGGCCAGTGACGCGCCAGGTCGATCAGCGCCTGCGCGCGCCGTCCGGGCATGCCCAGGGTGGCGATCTCGTCCACCGTCGCGGCGGCCAGCGTGGCGGGCGTCGGGAAGGCATGCGTCACGCCGGGCGGCGCATCGGCGGCCTCGGGCAGGGGCTCGCCGAAACGCGCGATCAGGCGGGTCGCCAGGGTGCGCGCCGCGGCGACCGTCACCTGCTGGCCCAGCACCGCGCGGATCGCCAGCTCGAAGCGGTCCAGCGAGCCCGGCAGCCGCAGGCCTTCGGCGGCCGGGCCCAGGGTCTCGCCGAGCGCCGCGGCGATCGCCTGCGGGTCGGCGTCCAGGTCCAGCCAGCGGCGCAGCCGCGGCATCAGCGTCGCGATCGCCGGCCACAGCGAGGGGCTCAGCGACACCCGCACCTGCGGGCGCTCGGCGCCGTCCGGGCTCAGGCGCAGCGCCACCCAGCCCAGCAGGTCGGGCTGGCCCGCCCGCGTCAGCCGCACGCTGCGCGCCAGCGACAAGCCGGCCACGTCGACCTGCTCCACGCCAGGCACCGCGCGGGCGGCCAGGAAGCGCAGCAGCTCGGTGCCGAGCAGCGGCGGCCGTAGGTCCAGGCGCAGCTCGGTGGTCTCCGCCGGGCGCTCGGGCCGGGCGCCCTCGGCCTCGGCGCCGCCCTTGCGCAGCGCGGTCGGGCTCAGGCGGTAATGCTCCTGGAAGGCGGCGTTGAAGCGGCGCAGGCTCGAGAAACCGGCCGCCAGGGCGACTTCGGCGATCGGCAGCCGGGTGTCGGTCAGCAGCTGCTTGGCCAGCAGCAGTCGGCGTGTCTGCAGGTACTGCAGCGGCGCCACGCCGTGCACGGCGGTGAAGACGCGCCGCACATGCCGTTCGCTGACGCCCAGGCGGGCGGCCAGCGCGGGCAGCGAGGCCTCTTCCGGCGCGCATTCGTCGAGCCAGCGCGCCGCTTCCCGGGCCAGCACCTCGGCGGCGTCCATCGTGCTCCAGGGGCGTGCGGCGGGCGCCAGTTCGGGGCGGCACTTTAGGCAGGGGCGAAAGCGCGCGGCCTCGGCCAGCGTGGCGCTCGGGAAGAAGCGGCAGTTTTCCCGGCGCGGCGTGCGCACGCGGCAGATCGGCCGGCAGTACACGCCGGTGGAGGTCACGCCGACGAACCACTGGCCGTCGAAGCGCGCATCCCGCGCCAGCAGCGCGGGGTAGCAGTGGTCGGGGTCGAGGAGGAAGTCCATGGCCAGGATGATAGGAGCCGGCCCGCGCCGGATCTGGCCGTTTTCGGACATGTCCCTGCGGGCCGCCGGGGCCCGGCCGCGCGCCCCTTGGTCCGCGAATTGCCTGCGTGCACCGGGTTACACGAACGCCGCATGGGGCCTGCCTACAATGCGCCCCAGTTTTTGAACCATCACCCATTCCTGCAAGGACGCACATGCAAGTTCACGCATCCATCTTCAAGGCCTATGACATCCGCGGTGTCGTGGGCACGACGCTGGACGAGGCGCTGGCCGAGCACCTCGGCAAGGCCTTCGGCACCGAGGCGCTCAAGCTCGGCGAGAAGGCGGTCGCCGTCGGCCGCGATGGCCGCCTGTCGGGCCCGTCGCTGGTGGATGCGCTGATCCGCGGCCTGAAGTCAACCGGGCTGGATGTCGTCGACATCGGCGCCGTCACCACGCCGATGCTGTACTACGTCGCCGCCACGCGCGGCAAGCATGGCTGCAATTCCGGCATCCAGGTCACCGGCAGCCACAACCCCAAGGACTACAACGGCTTCAAGATGGTCCTCAAGGGCGCCGCCGTCTACGGCGAGCAGATCCAGGACCTGAAGCGCCGCATCGAGGCCGAGGACTACGCCACCGGCAAGGGCCGGGTGGCCTCGATGGACATCATCGCCGAGTACACCCAGCGCATCGTCCGCGATGCGAAGCTGGCGCGTCCGATGAAGATCGTCGTCGACAGCGGCAACGGCATCCCCGGCGCGACCGCCCCGGCCATCCTGCGCGCGCTGGGCTGCGAGGTCATCGACATCTTCTCCAAGGTGGACGGCGACTTCCCCAACCACCATCCGGACCCCTCGCGTCCCGAGAACCTCGAGGACCTCAAGCGCGTCGTGCATGCCACCGATGCCGAGCTGGGCCTGGCCTTCGACGGCGACGGCGACCGCCTGGGCATCGTCACCAAGGACGGCACGATGATCATGCCGGACCGCCAGATCATGCTGATCGCCGCGGACATCCTCAAGCGCCTGCCGGGCTCGGAGATCATCTTCGACGTCAAGTGCACCCAGCGCCTGGCCCCGTGGATCCGCGAGCACGGCGGCAAGCCGCTGATGTGGATGACCGGCCACTCGCTGGCCAAGGCCAAGCTCAAGGAGACCGGCGCACCGCTGGCCGGCGAACTCTCCGGCCACATCTTCTTCGCCGAGCGCTGGTACGGCTTCGACGACGCGATGTACACGGCGGCGCGCATGCTGGAGATCCTCTCGCGCAGCGAGGACCCGTCCAAGGTCCTGCACGACCTGCCCAACAGCGTCAACACGCCCGAGCTCAACGTCCCCTGCAAGGAAGGCGAGCACCACGAGGTCGTGGCCAAGCTCAAGGAAATCGCCGAGTTCCCGAATGCCAAGGAGATCGTCACGATCGACGGCATCCGCGTCGAGTACGACGACGGCTTCGGCCTGGTGCGCGCGTCCAACACCACGCCGGTGCTGGTGCTGCGCTTCGAGGGCCACACCCAGGAGGCGCTCGAGCGCATCCAGAAGGAAGTCCTGGCGCAGCTCACGCGCGTGAAGCCGGACATCACCTTCACCTCGGGCCATTGAGCGGCGCTCGCTGCCGGTGACGCCGGACTCGTTCAAGGAGCGCATGGCGCGCGGCGTCTTCAGCACGGTGCTGAGGCTCGCCGCGCCGGCGTACTTCCTGCGCCTGTTCCTGCGCGGCCGCCAGGAGCCGCTCTACGCGGTGCATCCGGCCGAACGCTTCGGCTTCGGCGCGGCGATCGAACCCGGCTCGATCTGGGTCCATGCGGTCTCGCTGGGCGAGACACGCGCCGCCGCGGCGCTCATCGAGCAGCTGCGGCGGGAGCGGCCCGGCCTGCGGCTGCTGCTCACCCACACCACGGCGACCGGCCGGGAAGCCGGCCGCGCGCTGCTGCGCGACGGCGACACGCAGCGCTGGCTGCCCTTCGACACGCCGGGCGCGGTGCGGCGATTCCTGCGGCGCACCCGGCCCGCGGTCGGCGTGCTGATGGAAACCGAGATCTGGCCCAACGTCCAGCACGAGGCGCTGAAGGCCGGCGTGCCGATGGTCCTGGCCAATGCGCGGCTCTCCGCGCGCAGCCTGCGCCGCGGCGAGAAGTTCAAGGCGCTGCTGGCGCCCGCGGCGCGCAGCCTGCGCCTGGCGCTGGCGCAGACCGCCGAGGACGCCGACCGGCTGCGCCAGGCCGGCGTCGCCGAGGTGCGTGTCAGCGGCAACCTGAAATTCGACCTGCAGCCCGACGAGGCCCTGCTCGCGCGCGGACGCACCTGGCGCGCCGGCCTGAACCGGCCGGTGGTGATGCTGGCGGTCTCCCGCGAGGGCGAGGAGGCCGCGATGCTCGCGGCCTGGAAGTCGGCACAGGCGGCGAGGGCGCCAGCGGGTTCACCGCTGCTGCTCATCGTGCCGCGTCATCCGCAGCGCTTCGACGAGATCGCCGCGATGGTGACGGACGCCGGCCTGACGCTCGCGCGCCGCAGCGCCTTCGGCACCAGCGACATCGCGACGCCGCCCCTGAGCGCGGGCGTGGTGGACGTGTGGCTGGGCGACTCGATGCGCGAGATGGCGCTGTACTACGGCCTGGCCGATGTCGCGCTGCTGGGCGGCAGCTTCGAGAAGCTGGGCGGCCAGAACCTCATCGAGACGGCCGCCTGCGGCGTTCCGCTCTTCATGGGCCCGCACACCTTCAACTTCGCCGAGGCAGCGGAGCTGTCGCTGCAGGCCGGCGCCGCGCGCCGCGTAGCCACGCTGACCGAGGGCCTGTCGCAGGCGCTCGCGCTGCTGACGCAGCCCAGCGAGCGGCAAGAGATGGCGGACGCTGCGAGGGCCTTCGCGGCCGCGCATCGCGGCGCTGCGGCGCGAATGGCCGCACCCATCCTGAAACTGGCTGCAGCCTGATCCGGCGTCCTCGGTCGCAAATCCGTCGAAGGACGGTGCTGATCGGGGACGGGATGGCTTGAGGTTTTGGCGCTTGCCGCCAAGGCCTCATGCCATCGCGGCCAACGCCCGGATCGTTGCAGGCGTCTTCTACTGGTTGCTCGTCGACCGAACCTCACCGAGCGTCGTGACCCCCTGCAGCACCTTCGCGATGCCATCCTGACGCAGTGTCCGCATGCCCTCGGCCATGGCCAGGTGCATCAGCTCCTCGGCCCGGCCGCCGGTCTGGATGAGCCGCCGGATCGGCCGCGACACGGTCAGCAGCTCATGCAGCCCCGCGCGGCCCTTGAACCCCGTGTGGTCGCACTTGTCGCAGCCCGGCGAGTGGTAATGCAGCAGGTTGGGCTGGCCGAACTGGCCTTTCCACTCGGCCAGCACCGACTCACGCGCCGGCCGGTTCTCGGCCGAGAACACATGCAGGTAGTCGTCGAGCAGCTCGTTGAGCGTCGCCTCGGGCATCGGCTCGGACTTGCGGCAGGCCGGGCAGATGCGCCGCACCAGCCGCTGGGCCAGCACCGCGAGCAAAGAGTCGGCGAAGTTGAACGGGTCCATGCCCATGTCCAGCAGGCGCGTGACGGTTTCGGGCGCGCTGTTGGTGTGCAGCGTGGACAGCACCAGGTGACCGGTCAGCGAGGCCTCGACCGCGATCTCGGCGGTCTCCTCGTCGCGGATCTCGCCGACCATGATCACGTCCGGGTCCGCGCGCAGGAAGGCGCGCAGCGCCTTCGCGAAGGTCCAGTCGATCTTCGGATTGACCTGCACCTGCCGCAGCCCCGCCTGCGTGATTTCGACCGGATCCTCGGCCGTCCAGATCTTGCGCTCCGGCGTGTTGATGTTGGCCAGCACCGAGTGCAGCGTCGTCGTCTTGCCCGAGCCGGTCGGGCCCACGCACAGCACCATGCCGTAGGGCCGCTCCGACGCCGCCTTGAGTTCGCGCAGGTTGTGTTCCGAGAAGCCCAGCTTCTCCATCGGGATCGGCTTGGCCGAGGCCAGGATCCGCATCACCACGTCCTCGAGCCCGTTGTTGGTCGGGATCGTGGCCACGCGCAGCTCGATCTTGTGGCGCTCCGAGAACTTCGCGAAGTTGATCTTGCCGTCCTGCGGCTTGCGACGCTCGGAGATGTCGAGGTCGCACATGATCTTGATGCGCGCGATCATCGCGCTGCGGTAGGTGTGCGGCAGTTCCAGGTGGGGCTGCAGCACGCCGTCCTTGCGGAAGCGGATTTTGACCTTCTCCTTGCCCGGATAGGTCTCGATGTGGATGTCCGACACGTTCTGGTTGTGCGCGTCGATGATCATCGTGTTGATCAGCCGGACCAGCGAGTTGTCGCTCTGCTCGATCTGGCGTTCCTTCTCCTCCTCGCGCGCCGCCTCGCGGGCGACCTGCTCCTGGCCTTCGCGCTCCAGCGTCTCGATCAGCTTGTCGGAGCTGTCGAGCTCGAAGTCCATCGTCAGCGGCGGCAGACCGCCGTCGCGGTTGGCGACCGGCTGGCTGCCGAAGCGTTCGTAGGAGGTCGGGATCGCGAACTGCAGCGAGCCCAGCCGCGCCAGCGCCGGCACGACCTTGAGCTGGGTGATGAACTCGACCTCGTCGATGCAGTCGCGCCGCGTCGGGTCTTCCATCGCGACGATCAGGCGGCCGTCGCGCAGCACCAGCGGCAGCACCTCCAGCCGCTTGGCCACCGAGAACGGCAGCTTGCGCACCGCGTCCGGCTCGATCGCGAAGTTGTCCGCGTCCACCAGCGGGTAGCCCATTTTGCGGGCCAGCGCCGACTGCAGCTGCGCGCGCGTGACGATGCCCTTGCGCACCAGCAGCTCGCCCAGCGGCACCGAGCGGTCCTGCTTCTGCTGCGCCAGCGCCTCGTCCAGCTGCGCCTGCGTGACCAGGTCCAGCGCGAGCAGCGCTTCGCCGATGCGCACCATCGGCATCTTGGCCTGCTGCTCGATCGCGAGCATCAGCTGCTCGGCCGAGACGATGTGCTGCGCCACCAGGATGTCGCCGACGCGGCGATCGCGCAGGTCGCGCTGCTCGCCGGCGGCGGCATCGACCTGTTCCTGCGTCGCCACCTGCTGGCGCACCAGCAGGTCGCCGATGCGCTCGCCGACCTCGAAGCTGACCAGCACCTCGCGCGGCACGAACATGCAGCGCACCCAGTCGCTGGTCTCGCTGACCGGCGGGAACAGGAACAGGCCCAGGTCGGTCTCGTGATGGCCGATGGTCGTGCCCTTCTGCTCCTCGCCGCCCTGGTAGACCAGCTTGAACTCGCTGCGCGGGCGCTGGTCCAGCGACAGCGGGTCGTTGGCGGTGGCGGGATCGCGCGGTGGCACCTCGATCGCGTGCAGCAGCTTGAGCGCCTTGAACTGCGAGAACTTCAGCGGCATCGCGTTGCGCGCCGGCGGCACCACGACTTGCGCCAGGCGTTCGCCCGGCACCATGAGGATCACCTTGCCGACGGTGCGGCTGCCGTTCAGGCCGAGGATCTCGCAGGCCTGCGGCTCGCGCTGGGTGCGCGGCCGGGGGTAGGCGGCGAAGGGGGGCGTCGGCCACTCGAACAGCGGTGCCACCTCAGCCGCCGGCGAGGCGGACGGCTGGGCTTGAGGCCATTGCAGCGGCACGGACGGGTCGGTCATCAGGCGGTCTCCGCGGAGTTCTGTGTCTAGGCAGATATAGGGCGGGAGAGTAACTCGTTTGTGGTGGGCCCACTACTCGGATAAGCAGGCGGCGTGCCTGCCTATCCGGCCTGGCTCGTCGCTGGCCCCAGCTGTCCGCCCGGCTAGACTCGCCGACCATGAACAACGTGCTGGTGACCGGGTTCGAGCCGTTCGGCGGCGAGACCATCAACCCCTCCTGGGAATTGGCGCGAGCGCTCAACGGCGAGGCGATTGCCGGCGCGCGCGTGGTGGCGGTCCAGTTGCCTTGCGTCTTCGGCGAGGCGCTGACGCGGCTGGACGAGGCGCTGGCGCGGGTGAAGCCGTCGGTGGTGCTGGCCATCGGCCAGGCCGGCGGGCGCTGCGACCTGTCGCTGGAGCGGGTGGCCATCAACGTCGACGACGCCCGGATCCCCGACAACGCCGGCGCCCAGCCCATCGACGAACCGGTCGTCCCGGGCGGGCCGGCCGCCTACTTCTCGACGCTGCCGATCAAGGCGATCGTGGCGGGACTGCGGGAAGCGGGATTTCCGGCGTCGGTGTCGCAGACCGCCGGCACCTTCGTCTGCAATCACCTGTTCTACGGACTGCAGCATCTGGTGAAGGAACGCCCTGTTCGCAGCGGCTTCATGCACATTCCCTACCTGCCCGAGCAGGCGGCACGCCATCCCGGCGCTCCCAGCCTGCCCCTGCCGACGCTGGTCGCGGCCACGCGGCTGGCCCTCGAACTGGCCGTGACGGCCGAGGAAGCCCGCGTCGGCGGCGGGCAGCTCGACTGAGCGGCTGGCTCAGTCGGGGGCCGGCGCCTGACCGGCGAGGGTCAGGAGTTGCCTCGCATGCGAGGCGATCTCACGCGCGAGCGCATCGGGCTCCAGGATGCGGAACGGAAAGGGCAGGGCGGCGAATGACAGCGCCATCCAGGGCAGTTCATCCGCCTGGCAGCGCAGCAGCACGCCGTCCTCCTGCTGCTCCAGGCTGCTGATCGCGGCTAGCGGCTGGCGCGTGAGCGCCTCCAGCGGCGCCTGCACCAGCGCCCGCACTGCATGGGCGCGTGGCATCTCGACCAGCGAGGCGTTCAGGTGCGCGAGCACGTCGAAGCCCTCCGGGCGGCCGAAGCTCTGCGGCAGCGGATCCACCGACTCGATCCGGTCCAGCCGGAACGAGCGCAGCGCCCGCCGCAGCCCGCAATGGCCCACCGCATACCAGCGCCCGCCGCGGTAGCCCAGTCCGTAGGGATCGAACGGCCGCTCGCTGAGCCGGCCTTGCATGTCGCGGTAGCGCATCGCCACGCGCTGCTGCGCCAAGGCCGCCGCGCCCAGCGTCGACAGCGCCGCCGGGTTCGCGGGCACGGCCGGCTGCAGGTCGAGGGCCACGCGCTCGGCGATGCCGCGCTGGCGCTGCTTGAGCGCCGCGGGCAGCACGCGTTCGAGCTTGGCCTGCGCGCTGGCGACCGCCGGCGCGGTGTCGGCCAGTCCCAGCTGCCGCGCGGCGAGCAGTCCCAGGCCCAGGGCCAGCGCCTCGTCCTCGCTGAACATCAGCGGCGGCAAGCGGAAGCCGGTCGCCAGGCGGTAGCCGCCGAAGCGGCCGCGCTCGCGGTCGACGGGGATGCCCAGCGCCTCCAGTGCCACGATGTAGCGCCGCACGGTGCGGCGCTCGACCTGCAGCTCGGCGGCGATGGCGGCGCCGTCAAGCTGCCCACGCGATTGCAGCAGCTCGAGCAAGGCCAGGATCCGGGAGGCGGGGAGCGACATGCCGGCGAGTCTACGGCCCCTGCGTTCGATATAGGGCTGGATCCGTCCTATATCGGCCCTAGGCTGCGTGCCATTCCGCGCCTCGTGCGCTGTCTGGGCGCCACAGCCGCCCCCCAACCAGGAGACCCTCGAATGAATCCCGCCGATCTGACGCTCTACTTCGCCCTGGTGCTCGGCATCGTGCTGATCCCGGGCATGGACATGGCCTTCGTCGTCGGGCACAGCCTGACCGGCGGACTGCGCGCGGGCCTGGCGGCGCTGGGCGGCGTCGTCGCGGGGGCGTTCTGCCACCTCGCGATGGGCGCGATGGGCCTGGCCCTGCTGCTGCAGACGCTGCCCGGCGCGTTCACGATCATGCTGGTCGCCGGCGCGATCTACCTCGGCTGGCTCGGTTGGGGCCTGATGCGCGCCGAACCCAGCGCCACACAGGCGCGGCCGGTGGACGGGCCGCGGGCGCACTCGGCCTTCTTCGGCGCGATGCTGACCAACCTGCTCAATCCCAAGGCCTACCTCTTCAGCCTGGCGGTGCTGCCGCAGTTCGTGCATCCCGAGCGCGGCGGGCTGGCGCTGCAGCTCGGCGCGATCGGCATCGTCACCGCCGCGACGCAGATCGGCGTCTACGGCGGGCTGGCCTGGCTGGCCGCGGGCGGGCGTCGCCGGCTCGGCACCGCCGACGCCGCCGGACTGCGGCGCCAGCGCCTGCTGCTGCGCGGCGTGGGACTGCTGCTGTGGGTCACGGCGCTCTATACCGCGTGGCAGGCCTGGCACCAGGCGGGGATGGTCGCGCTGGGCTGAGGCCGGCGGCGACGGGCGCGGACGGCGTGTCGCAGCGTGTCGTCGGCGTGGGGCGACGGCGTCAATGCGCTTGATCCTTGTCAATGAACTCCGACCCGACGCCAAACGCGTGGGAGAGGTCGACAACTGAGGGCCCCGGCGCGTGGCCGGCGGATCGACGAGATCCGGCGACGCGCCGATCCATCCACCCTCGCGGGGCCAGGCCCCGTCCCATCGGAGTTGTTCATGACCACACGCCACATCATCCTCGCCGCGCTGACGGCCGCGCTGGCGGCGGGCACCTCGGCCCATGCGCCTGACGGTCGCGACACCAAGAGGTGGTATGGCCTCATCAAGGCAAGTCAGAACAATCATGAAGATCTGTCAGTCGAGGCGGCGATCGGTCAACTGCCGAGCGACTGGCAATACCTCCCCGCAGCACCGGCCCGCGTGACGAGCGGGATCGGCCCCGGGTCCATCGGCGCCGAGGGCCGTGGCGGCGCGAAGGCGGCATCGTGAGGTCCGGCGCCCCCTTGTGGCCGGTCGCCGTGGGCGTCGCGTGGCGGCAGCCCCATTACCAGGAGGTGATGGTCCGCGGCGCGCCCGGCATCGATTTCCTCGAGGTCCTCACCGAGGACTTCCTGTCGCCCGGCGGCGCGGCCCGCCAGCTGCTGCTGGACGCCGCGCGCCGGTTCCCGGTGAGCCTGCACGGCGCGGGCCTGGGGCTGGGCTCGGCGGTCGGCATCGACGGCGGCCACCTGCGGCAGGTGAGGGAGCTGGTGGACGCGGTGCGGCCGGGCGCGGTGTCCGAATACGCCTGCTTCAACCGCGTGCATCGACCCGGAGCGCCCATCCACCTGCATGCGCGGCTGCCGATCCCCTTCAGCGAACGCAGCCTGTCGCTGCTGGCCGACCATGTCGACACGGCGCAGGAAGCGCTGGGGCGGCAGATCCTGATCGAGCCGATCGCGGCCTGCCTCGCGTGGGACGAGGACACGCTGAGCGAGCCCGCGTTCTTCAATGCGCTGGCGCGGCGCACCGGTTGCGGGGTGCTGGTCAACCTGGACAGCCTGGTCGTCACTGCGATCAACCGCGGTCATCGGGACGAGGCGATCGTGCGGGCCGGCATCGCCTGGCTGGACGAGATCGATCCGGCCGTCGTCGGCCAGTACCACCTGGCCGGCCATGCGCAGGCGCAGGGCGTGGCCTTTGGCGGGCAGGGCGATCCGGTCGGCGAGGACGTCTGGTCGCTCTACCGCCACGCGCTGGGCCGCATCGGCGCCCGCCCGACCGTGATCGACCGCGGCCGTCCGGCGCCGCCGCTGGCGACGCTGACGGAGGAGGTCGCGCGGGCGCGCCGCGAGCAGCAGGCCTTCGACCGCGAGGTGATCGCGCCGCCGCCACCTCGGCAGGACCGGCGCGGCCGGGACAGCTTCCCCATCCAGTTCCAGGAGTCCGACGATGACGCGGCATGAGAGCGACGAACAGAACGGGCAGCGCAAGCTGATCGAACGCCAGGGCCGGCTGGCCGACACCCTGCTCGCGGCCTCCGAGGGCGAGGCGCTGGCCCTGGCGCCGGCCGGCCTGCATGCGCTGCCGGCGCTCCCGGGCGGCCTGGCCCAGGCGCTGCGGCTGTACCGCGTCCAGGCCGGCCTCCGCGCCGAGCGCGTGCTGGCCGGGGTCTATCCGCGCCTGCGCGAGCGCATGGAAGCCCACCAGGCAGGCAGCTTCGCCTCGCTGGCCTGGACCTGCTGGCGCCGTCACCCGCCGGTCCAGGGCGACCTCGGCACCTGGGGCGAGGCGCTCATCGGCCTGCTCGCCGAGGCCGAGGCGGTCGGGCTGCCACCGCTGTGGACCGCGCTGGCGCGCCTCGAATGGAACCTGCATCAGGTCGAGCGCCTGCCGGAGCCGGGGCGGGATCCGGGCTCGCTGGTGCTGCTGGGACGACTGCCCGCCGCGGCGGTGCGGCTGGTGCTGGCGGACCATGTGGCGCTGCATCGCTGCCACGCGCCCTCGCTGCGCGGGCTGCTCGAGCTGCCGACGGAGAGCTTCGGCATCGGCGCGCGCGAGGCGGTGGTCGTCTGGCGCGACGGCTGGCAGGGCCGCGCGATGGCGATCGACGCCGCCGCGCTGCGCTGGTTCGAGGCGCTCCTGGCCGGTCATGACCTCGAGCGCGCACTCCAGCTGGCTGGCGCCGCCTTCGACTTCAGCGCCTGGCTGCCGGTGGCGATGACGCGCGGCTGGATGGCGCGGGTCGAGACGGTCGAGCAGGGCGGGGGCGCCGACGCCTACGGCGTCGCGTTCCCCCTGCGGTTCACTCGCGGGGTCGGAAGGTGATGATCATCACCCGCGGCACGGTGCCGTCGGTGTCCGTCGGCAGCTTCTCCGTCTTGTCGAGCGCGCGCAGCACCGCGCCGTCGAAGTCCGGCAGGCCGCTGGACTTGACGATCTTGCGCGCCACGATCGTGCCGTCCGGGCCGGCGCGGACCTCGACCTCGGCCTCGGGGTTGGACGGACCGCCCGGGTCGGCGTAGATGATGTTGGGCCGCACGCGGGCCTTGATCCGGCCCGCGTAGTTGGCCGACGGGCCGGAGCTCTTCAGCGCCGTGCCGGTCGAGGTCGGTCCGCCGCTGGCGCCGGCCATGCCCTGGATGCGCCGCAGGTTCTCCTGGCGCTGCGCCTCGGCGCGGGCTTCCGCGTCCTTGCGGGCCTTCTCGGTCTTGGCCTTGTCGGCCTTCTCCTTGGCCTCGTCCTTCTTCGCCTGCTCTTCCTTGGCCTTGCGGTCGCGCTCCTTCTGCTCGGCCTCGTCCTTGCGGCGCTGGTCCTGTTTGCGCTTTTCCTCGGCCTCGCGCTGCTCCTGCTCTTCCTTCTGCTTGCGCTCCCTGGCCTTGGCGATCGCGATGTCCGCGTCGCGCTGCGCCTGGACCTCCTGGGGCGTGGGCTGCTGCGGCTTCGGCGGCTCGGGCTGCGGCTTGGGCGGCTCGGGTTGAGGGTCGGTCGGCAGCTGTTCCTTGGGCGCGGCGGCCTGGGGCACGGCCGACCACAGCTCCGCCTCGAGCGCCGGCACCGGCGTCGAGCGCCAGCTCACGCCGAAGCTCAGCGCCACCACCAGCAGCACGTGCGCGACGACCGCGAAGCTGAAGCCGCGGCCCAGGCCCGGCGCCGGCGGAGGACGCAGCGGATCGCGTTCGGGGTGGAATCGGGAGGCGATGTCCATCGCGTTGCTCATCGTCTGGGGCCGCTTCCCGATCTCAGCGATCGGCCGGGGCGCCGTTCTTCACGGCCAGCCCGACCCGCTGGATGCCCGCGCGCTGCAGCACGTCCATCGTCTTGACGACGGCCTCGTACTTCACGTTGCGGTCGGCGGAGATCACGACCGGCGTGGCCGCGTCGCCCTTCTGCGCGTCCCGGACGCGCGCGGCCAGCGCCTTGAGCGGCACCGGCGACGGATCCTGGTCGCCGTCGAGCTTGAGCTTGAGCTGCTCGTCGGTGCCCACGATCACCTGGATCACGTGCTGCGGCTGGGTCTTGGCGGTGCCGACGCTGGGCAGGTCGACGACGCCGGTGGTGATGAGGGGCGCGCTGACCATGAAGATGATCAGCAGCACCAGCATGACGTCGATGAAGGGGACCATGTTGATCTCGTTCATCGTGCGGCGGCGCGAGCCGCCGCGGGAGGACATCGCGGGCATGGCCGTTCCTCCGGATCAGCGCTGCGCGGCCGGCGCCGGCTGGCCGGCGTTGCGCTGCAGGATGTTGGAGAACTCCTCGATGAAGGTTTCCAGCGTGATGGCGTTGCGGTCGATCTGGCGGGCGAAGCGGTTGTAGGCCAGCACCGCCGGGATGGCGGCGAACAGGCCAATGGCGGTGGCGACCAGCGCCTCGGCGATGCCCGGGGCGACGGTGGCCAGCGTGACCTGGGTCAGGTTGGACAGCCCCACGAAGGCGTGCATGATCCCCCAGATGGTGCCGAACAGGCCCACGTAGGGCGAGACCGAGCCCACCGACGCCAGGAAGGACAGGTGCGATTCCATCGCGTCGAGCTCGCGCTGGTAGCTGGCGCGCATGGCGCGGCGGGCGCCGTCCAGCAGCGCGCCGGAATCGACGACGCGCTTCTCGCGCAGCTTCAGGAATTCGCGCATGCCCGAGGCGAAGATGCGCTCCAGCGGCGCGCCGTCCGGGCGGTTGGACACGCTGGTGTAGAGGTCGTTGAGGTTCTTGCCCGACCAGAACTCCTGCTCGAAGCCCTCGTTGCGCGCCTTGACGCGTCCCAGCGCGATCAGCTTGCTGAAGATCACGCTCCAGCTCGCGAGCGACACCAGCAGCAGCGCGGCGATCACCAGCTGCACCGTCAGGCTGGCATGGGCGATCAGGGAAATGATGGAGAGGTCTTGGTTCATGAGGTCAACGAAGGGTGATCGCGGGACGGCACCCGGCGCGAAGGCGCGCGGAGGCCGGCGGTGAGCGGTGGCCGGTCGAGGGTCGGGTCGTGATCGAAAGGGGGAATTGTGACAAGACTGGCGGCCTCCTTGGCAAACGGCGAACCAGCCACATGCAAAGAAGCGTGTCAGCGGTGCGAGGGGGAGACCATGCGCACCTGAACGCCGCGACCGTCGGCCTCGGACTACGCGCGCGGCCGCGCCCGCGGCCGGGGCACGCCCGCCGCGTCCGGCAGGGCGCCCAGCAAGCGCGCGACGCATTCGGCGTTGAGCGTCGCGCCCGCCTCGTTGGTGTGGGTGTTGGCGTCGGCGAAGAGCCGGTCCACCTCGGCCTGGCCGAGCGCGCGGTAGGCCTCGGTGACGGCCCCGGTCAGGTCGATGAACCACCCGCCCTCGCGCCGCGCCACCTCCCGGCCCCAGGCGCCGATCTCGGGGAAGTCCACGTCGTCCCGCCAGCGGTCCCGGTGCGGCACCGGGGAGACGACGACGGGCACCGCGCCGGCGGCCCGCGCGTCGCGCAGGTACGCCGTCAGATAGGCGCCGAAGCTGCGGACCTGCTCGACGCCGCCGTCGGGCAGCGCTTCCTCCACGGTCTCGTCGCCGATCCCCGGCAGCACGCCGCGCTGCTTGGCGGCGGGATCGCCGACGCGGCCGAGGTCGTTGTGGCCGAATTGGATCAGCACCGCGTCGCCCGGCTTCAGCAGCGAGCGCAGCTCGGCCCAGCGTCCTTCGCGCAGGAAGCTGCGGCTGCTGCGGCCGGCCATCGCGTGGTTGGCCACCGTCAGCTCGCCGGGGTCGAACCACGGCGCCAGCCGTTCCCCCCAGCCCCATTGGCCATGGCGTCCGGCGCTCCGCACGGTGGAGTCGCCGACGATGAACAGGGTCCTGCCACGATCCATCGGCGCGGGCCCGGCGGCCGACGCCTCCGCCCGACCCCCGCGCCACGACGCCGCTCCCAGCCCCGCCGCCAGCGCCAGCAGCGCGCGGCGGCTCGGCCCGCGACGCCCCGCGCTCATTGGACGAAATTGATCGCGTCGACCGCGAACGACGGGCTCAGGTAGCCGGTGGCCGAGCCGCCGCCGGCGACGTTGATCGTCAGCGTGTTGGTGCCGACGACCAGCGCGCTCGCGGGAATCGCGAAGCGGTAGGTGGTGTTGTTGCCGCGATAGGTCCCGACCGTGAGCGTGCGCGTCGTGGGCTGTGTCGAGGCCGCCGGCGTGTCCGAGCTCCAGGTGTTGACGCTGATCGACGGCCGTCCGTTGGCCCTGGCCGTCGTGATGCCGATGCGCAGCGTCGCGTCCTTGACCTGGGCGCTGGTCAGGGTGAAGCGCACGACCTGGCCGCTGTTCACGTCGCGCCAGAGATACGCCGGGAAGGCCGTGTCGGCCGAGCTGCCCACGGTGAAGGCGCCCGGCGACCAACTGGCCAGGCGCACGTCGGACGGGTGCATCGTCGTGACCTGGGCGCCGTTGCGCAGCTCGGTGGGCGCGCCGTCCCAGCGGCCGATGCGCCAGAGCGCGGGCGTGGCTTCCGGATCGCCGTCGATGGCGATGGTGTTCAGCGAGGCGGTGCTCCCCGCGGTGACCTGCACGCCGGTGCTGTAGACCGCCAGTTCGTTCTTGTAGACGGTCAGCGTGTAGGCGCCGGGCAGCATGCCGGTGGACTTGAAGAAGCCGCGGTTGGCCAGGTCGGCCGAGGCCCAGTACTGCGCCTGGTCGTTGGCGAAGCCGACGGTGTAGGCGTTGCCCGCGACGGTGCCGGTCAAGGCCACGCCGGCGATGCCGCCGCGACCGGACGGCGGCACGTAGCCCTGCAGGCCCGCCACGGAGAACCAGCTGGTGTCGGGCGCGGCCGGGGCGCTGCCGTCGGTGAAGATCAGCGTGTAGGCGTTGAGCACGCCGAGCCGGAAGGGCTCGGTCTGGCCCTCGCTGTAGTTGACGATATAGGTCAGCTCGTTGGTGGTGGTCGTGATCTGGTTGAGCAGGCTGCGATAGAACGGCCCGCCCGAGCCGCCCTCCTGGCCATCGCGGTAGAGCCACAAGCCGACGGTGCCGGCGCTGTTGCGGCCGCCGAAGTACTGCCAGTCCTTGAGGCGCTGGTTGGCGTAATGCTTGGAGCGCGTCTGGCCCGCCGAGGCGTTGCCCGCGGAGAAGCCGAACACGTCGCCTGACTCCACCGTGGTGTCGGTGCCGCGCAGGTCCTGCGGCCAGGTGCCCGCGCTGGTCTGCCCACCGGGCACGCCCGCCGGCGGGCCGCTGGACAGCGCGCCGATGGGCACGCGCACGATGTAGCGCACCATGTCCAGCGTGTCGGGCTCCTCGGTGAAATAGGTGGCCATGTAGACGCGGGGTTCGCCCGCCTTGATCAGGTAGTAGTGCTTGAGCAGCCCGCCCTTGCCGCTGTTGCTGGTGACCGTGATCTTGATGTAGGCCCCGCCGGTGAGCGCGCCGTTCTGCGCCGTCGAGGCCGGCGTCGACGCGCCGCTGGCAGACAGCATCTCCGCCGAGACGCTCACCGCCGAGACATTGCTGTACAGCCCGTCGAAGCCCGAGTTGAGCTGGGAGCCGCGCGCCGGATCCTGGTACTGGACGCCGTTGTAGACGAGGCTGGAGATGTCGCCCGCGGACTGCGTGCTGGCGCCGTTGTCATAGGCCATGACGCGCAGGACCAGGCCCGCGTTGGTGTCCACCTCGTACTGGACCTTGGAGGCGCTGCCGCTGTCCCAGCGGGTGGTGAGGCTGAACGCGGCCATCGCCGCATGGGGCAGGGCGAGCGCGCTCGCGACGACGGCGGCCTGCGCCAGCCAGGCGCGCCAGGATCGGGGATTCAACATGCTTGCTCCTCGTGGATGAAGGCCGCCCGCGCGATGTCGAGGCGTCGGCCGGGGACGGGAAAGCGCCTCAGGGAGACGCCTCGGGAAGGGCATCGCCGATGAGGGCGAGGTTCTGGATCGCCGCCAGCGCCCATTGCGCGGCGTCGTTGGTGCTCAGGCCGGGCGCCTCGACCACCGGGCGGAGCACGGCGGGACCATCGACGCGCCGCGTCGCCAGCGGCCCGGAGCGGGGATCGCTCAGGAACTCGCGCCAGGCGCGTTGCGCCAGGGCCGGATCGCGGCGGCGCCATGCCGCGTAGGCGGTCAGGCGCGAGTGCCCCACGTACAGCGCCCGGGCCCCGCCGTGCGGCGCGCCCAGCGCGCGGCGCTGTTCCTCGACCGGCGCGTTGAAGAGCGCGCAGTACTGCAGCCAGGCGTCCTCGAAGCCCGGCACGTCGACCAGCGCGATGAGATCGGCCACCATCTCCGTCAGCCCGAACACCGCGCTCAGATGGCTCGCGCCGACGCGCCCGCCCGAGACATCGATCAACGCGCCGGTCTCGAGTTCATAACCCGCGGTGGCGGCGCTGAAGAAGCCATGCGGCATCGCGGCGACGCTCTGCATGCCGCGTCGGATGCGGTCGCGCCAGCGCGGGTCGCCGCTGCGTTCCCACTCGGTCAGCCAGTTGGCCAGCAGCGCGCCCCAGTCGGTGCCGACGCCGAGCAGCCCGTCGCCGGCACCGCTCGGCCGCGCGCCCAGCTTGCGTCCGGGATCGAGCGTGATCAGCGTGCGGTCCGCGTCGCGCAGCGCGTGCAGCACGTCGCCGATGCGTTCGTCGGCGGTGAGGTAGTGGTAGTGGCGACGGTAGGCGGCGGTGCTGATGCGCAGCTGCTTGGCGCTGTCGCTCCAGTGCAGCACGCCGTGCCGCGTGCCCAGGCCCTGGAAGCGGCCGAGGTGGTAGGTGTCGACCTCGCTGGTGTGGCGCACCATCGCCTCCGCGAAGCGGAAGATGTCCGCCCGCCCGCTGCGAAGGAAGGCGGACCAGAGCCACAGGTCGGGCGAGAGCTCCGAGTTGTCCCAGGCGAAGCCGCCCACGTCGTAGCGCCACTCGTGGCGGTCCTCGTCATAGGTGTGGCGGATGTCGCCGTGATCCCAGAAGCCGGTCCAGCGACGTTGCTCCGCCTCGCGCCGGTAGAAGTCGAAGAGGCTGTCGAGCCGGTCCTCGATCGCGGCCTTGGCCGGCGTGCCGCGGTCGGGCAGCGACCACAGCGGGCCGAAGACCTGCGTGTCGAGGTAGCGGCGCGGCGCGGCCACGAGCCGCGGCGGCGTCTGCACCAGCCGCGCCAGCTGCAGCAGGCGCTCGCGCGATGGCGTCGCGGCCAGCGCGAAGAGCGTGATCTCGTGGCTGCGGCCGACGCCCACCGCGGTGTCGAAGCCCGGCTCGTAGTCCTCGTAGGTCAGCTCGAGGCCCTGGCGCTGCTGCTCGAAGGTGTCTTGCCCGAGGCCGTCGTGGTAAGGCCGCAGGTCCATCGCCGGCGCGTCGGGGCTGTGCCACCACAGCCGCACCTGCGCCGTGTCGGTGTGGGCGCCGCGCACCTCCAGCTGCGCCGGATGGCGCTGCCAGAAGTCGCGCAGTCCGAAGGCCAGGCCACCGCCCGGGCCGCCCACGTAGCCCAGGCCGGCGGCGCGCGCGCCGTCGGCGGCATGGATCCAGGTGTGGCCCGGCCGCGTGCGCTTGCGGATCTGGAAGGCATCCGGCGAGTGCTGGGTGAGGCTGAAGTCGCCCCAGGCGGGGATGTGATCCTGGAGCTCGCGCACCGTCCGCTGCCAGGTGCTGTCGGGCGGGCAGGCGCGGCCCTCGAGCTGCGCGGCGCGGACCTCGGCGCCGGGGTCGCGGCGCAGCCCGGTGAGGCCGCGCACGGCCTCGGCCCACAGGCCCGCGTCCGGGCCCTCGGCCGCGCCGGCGAAACGCAGGTGACGGTCATGCAGCGGGTCGCGCAGCGGCACGTCGGCGATGAGGCCGAGGCCGCGCGGGAAGTCGCGCTGCGGATCGCCGTCGAAGACCCAGCTGTGCATGATGCGCAGCGCGTCGCCGCCGGCGTACAGGTAGAGCCGCAGGTCGAAGGGCAGCCACGCGCGCGCGGCGGCATCGGCAGCGGAGCCGGTGGCCGTGGTGCTGGTGGCTGTGGCCGTTGCGGTATCGGTGGCAGTGTCCGGGAGCACGCGATGGCGGCCGCGCAAGCGCAGCACCGCGCGGTGCGGCCCGCGCTGCTCGATGTCGACGGTCTCCACCTCGCCGCAGCTGCGCCGCGTGCGGCGCCTCGGCCCTTCGTCATCGGGCGCGTCGTCGGCATCGGCCACCAGGCGCAGCTCGCGCAGGAGGTCGACGCCGCCGCGCGTGATCGAGGCCACCAGCGTGGCGCCGCGCCGCGGCACGGTGCAGCGGATGACGCCGGTGTCGACGATCACCGCATCGGCCGTCTCCTCCACGCGCAGCGGCGGGATGGGCGAGGGCGCTGTCTTGCCGGGTGGCAGCGCAACGATGCGCCAGGCTTTGGTGGCCTCGCCCGGCGGCGTCAAGGCGGGCGGCAACGCATGGCCGGACCACTTCAACGAGCCGTCGGGCCACCAGGCCAGCGGCCAGCCTTGCAGCGCGTGCAGCCGACCCTCGCTGTCCCGCAGCGCAAAGGCCTGGCCGCGCCGCACCTCGCCGCGCGGCCATGGCCAGCCCCAGTCCGTGCCGGCATGCCCGGTCGGCGCCGCGCCGTCCAGCCAGCGCAGCGCTTGCGGGTCGAGGTCGTGCGGCAGCGGCGTCGGCGCCGCCTGGGTAGCGGGGCGGTCCCACGCGTCCGACGGGGACCGGGGGAGCGCGCGGGGCGGGGCGGGCAGGGCCGTCCCGCCGGTACCGGCTGGCGTGCTTGCCGCGGTGGCGGCTGTCGCGGCCGCGGCGGCGCTGGACAGCGCCAGCAGGGCAGGGCCCCGCAGCAGGTGGCGTCGGCTGATCGGCATGGCTCAGCGGAAGGCGTAGCCGAGAGTGACGCCGACGGTGCGAGGATCGCCGACGTAACCGATCACCGTGCTGCCGCCATTGAGCCGGGTGTAGTACAGCTTGTTGAAGGCGTTCGTGATCCAGAGCGCCGCGTCCCAGTCGCCGTCGGCGCCGGGGCGTTTCACGCCGAGCGTGAAGGCCGCCAGGCCGTAGCCCGGCACGCGGGCGGACGCGGCGTTGTCGACCGAGCCGTAGGTCCAGCCGCGGTAGGTGTAGCGCGCGGAGGCGTAGGGCTTGAAGTCGCCCTGCGACCAGTTGTAGCGCGCCGACAGCGCGAGCACCTGCTTGGGCGCGTTGAACACGCGCTGGCCGGTGAGGTCGCAGAAGGTGGCGGTGATCTCGGGCGGGCACAGCGCGCGGCGGTAATCCGTGTAGCGTGCATCGTTGACGATGCCGCTCAGCACCACGTCCAGCCGCTCCAGCGGCTGCGCCCGCAGCGCCACTTCCACGCCCTGGCTGCGGTAGTCGCCCGCGTTCATCAGGTAGCTGGTGGCGTTGGCATCGTCGTAGGCCTGCGTCTGGAAGTCGCTCACCTGCGTGCGGAACACGTCGGCCTGCAGCGTCAGCCGGTCCGGCACCAGCGCGCCGATCACGCCGATCTCCACGTTGCGCGTGGTCTCGGGCTTGAGCAGCAGCGTGTCGAGACCGGCTTTCTTGGCCGCGCCCGCGGACACATTGATGCCACCGGCCTTGCGGCCGTAGCCGTAGGACAGGTAGCTGCTCCAGTCGTCGTCGATCTGGAGCTTCAGGCTGGCCGACGCGGACGGCAGCACCTTGTGCACGCGCAGGTCGCCGGAATCGAAGGCGGCGCGGTTGAGCCGCACGAAGCTCGCGTCGCGATCGTTGTAGGTGGTGCGCGCGCCGAGCTGCAGGTCCAGCCGGTCGCTCAGGTGGAAGGTGCCGCGGCCGTAGGCCGAGCTCATCTCGTCTTCCAGATGCCCGTTGCGGACGATGTCCAGGCCCTTGAAGCCGTTGCCCGCGTAGGTGTTGACGATGTCCGTGCTGGCGTAGCGGGTGTGGGCCTCGGTGTCCTGGTTGTCGCGGAAGTAGCTCAGGCCCACGACGTAGTCGAAGAACTCGCCGCGCGGCGACTCCAGGCGCAGGTCCTGGGTGAAGGTCGAGTCGTCCACCGCCGTGCCGCTGTTGGCGTAGATGCGCACGCTGAGCTCGTCGGCGAACTGCGGGACGTAGCGGTAATGGCGCCAGGCCGTGACCGAGCGGAACTTGTAGCCGCCGTCCAGCTTCCAGTTGGCCTCGGCGGACACGCCGCCCTGCTCGGCGGCGGTGGTCGTGACGTCGTCGACGATGGTCTCGCGGCCGCCGGCCACGTAGCTCGCGCCGATCTTGCGCGCCGTGGCCGGGAAGCTGTCCGCCACCGACTTGTAGACGCGGGCCGGCGTGGCCGATTCGGCGCCGTAGTCCGCGGTCAGCTTCAACTCGAAGCTGGCGCTGGGCCGCAGCAGCACCTGCGCGCGCAGGCCCTTGCGCTCGTAGCCGTTGAGGTGGCCGCCGTCGGCGAGGTTCTTCACCGCGCCGTCGCTGTGCGCGTACAGCGCCGTGACGCGGTAGGCGGCGCTGTCGCTGAGCGGTCCCGACAAGGCCGCCGTCAGCTTGGACGTGTTGCGCTCCGCATACGAGACGCTGACCGCGCCCTCGCGCTGGAAGGACGGGCCCTTGGTGTGGATGTCGATCGCGCCGCCGGTCGCGTTCTGGCCGAACACGGTGCCGCTCGGGCCCTTGAACACGTCGACGTAATCGATGTCGGTCAGCGAGCGGATGATGCCCGGCCGCGGGAAGTAGACGTTGTCCACATAGGTCGCCACGCTGCTGGGCATGCCGATGTTCTGGTCGCCGCTGGTCTGCCCGCCGCCGTCGCCCACGCCGCGGATCGTGAGCTGCGTGTCATTCGAATCGGTGCTTTGGATGTAGAGGCCCGGCACCACGTACTGCAGGTCCTGGATGTCCTCGACATGCAGCTCGGCCAGCGACTCGCCGCGCACGCGCGAGACGGCCGAGGCGGGGCGCTGCGGATGCTGCTCCTTCTTCGCGCGGCCGGTGACCTGCACCGCGTCGAGCTCGGTGACGTTGGCGGTGGCTCTGGCCGTGTTGCTGTCGTTGACGGTGGTGTTCAGCTTGGCGCTGGCATTGGCACCGGCAGTGACATTGGCGTTGGCGTTGGCGTTGTCGCTGGACGCGGCGGCCTGTGCCGCATGGGCGCCCAGCAGGAGGCCGGCGGCGCACAGGGCCGCGACGAGGGGAGGACGCGAAAGGGAGGGGACGGGAATCGACATGGGGGACCTGGGTTCTTGTTGTGGAAAAAGACGAAAAAGACGAAAGAGATGAATGAGACGAGGGGCGACAACGTTGTCACGACGGCGCGAAGGATTCGTGGAAGCGGCGTCGCGACGGCGCGGGCGGGAGGACTGTTCAGAGCCGCAGGACGCGGAAATCCTTGATCCGCAGATGGCTGGCCGTGGTGCGCAGCGCGAGCCAGCCGTGGCGGTACGGCGCGGGATCCGTCCACGCGAACACCAGCTGCTCATCGGCGAGAACACGGAGCTCGGCCGCCTGGCCCGGCGACGCGCGCGACTGGATGCGCAGACGCACCGCCTCGCCGTCCTTCAAGCGCGCGAACGCGGGCGGCGCGCCGAGGCGGTCGTCGGCGGTGGCCAGCGACGGGTCGGCATAGCCGGCGACCTGCGGCCTGGCGGCGGTGCCGTCATAGCGGCGCAGGCGGGTGCTGCGGTTGCCGTTGGCGCCGAAGCCGAGGTAATAGAGGCGCAGCGCGTCGTAGCTGGCGAGCGCGCCGTCGGCCTGCCGCGCGCCGGGATCGCCGCCCTCGGCGGTGGTGGCGTTCCAGAACAGGTTGAGGTCGGACACCCGGTCCGGCAGGCCCGGGAACGACGCCTTGAGCGGCGTCGCGGTGAGCTGGATCTCGTAATCGCCGCTGAAGGGCTGGCGATACCAGAGCGTCAGTCCGGCGCTCGCCTGCAGGTCCAGCACGCCGTCCTCGGCGCGCACGAGGCTGTCGGGCGCCTGCCGCTCGATGCGCCAGGCGCTGGTGCCGTGGCGGAAGTCGTCCGACGCCAGCACCGTGCCGGGCGCTTCCTGGGCGTGGGCGGCCAGGCTCGCGAGTCCCAGCAGCCATGCGACGGCGCGGGACGGGCGGTGGATCTCTTCCTGGTGCGGCGCATGCGCAGGGGCCGGGCCGCGGCCCTTCGCGCTCAACGGGTGCATCGGTGATTCAAGGCGTGGTGACAGGACAGGGCGCGACTATGTTGGCCGGCCTCCCGCCCCGGCAAATGCGAAATCCCGCCAGCCACATGCCGATTTCGTGCTTGCCCATCGATGGGCGTGACGCTCGCGCCCGACGACACGCGCCCATGCACCGCGGCCTGCGCCTGCTCGCGCCACCCGATATCGATATGCGGGAATCTTGCTTCGCGCCACCGGTCCGCCTGCCTACGCTTCGCGCCAACTCGTCATGACAGGTTGGACCTGGATGAAACCGAACACGGCCGAACTCATCGCGCTGCCCAGCGCGCCCCTGCATGCGCAGGTCAAGAACACCCTGCGCGCCCGGATCCTGGACGGCACCTACGCGCCGCTGTCCCAGTTGCCGTCCGAGAGCGAACTCGGCGCCGCCTTCGGCGTCAGCCGCATCACGCTGCGCCAGGCGCTGGGTGCGCTGCAGCGCGAAGGGCTGATCTACACGCTGCAGGGCAAGGGCAGCTTCGTCTCCCGGCCCAAGGCCTTCCAGAACGTCAGCAGCCTGATGGGCTTCGCCGAGTCCATGTCGGCCCAGGGCCACGAGGTGCTCAACCAGCTGCGCGGCCTGCGCTTCGTCGCGGCCGAGCGCGAGGTCGCCCGGCGCCTCGGCCTGGAGGACGGCGCGCCGGTGGCCGAGATCCGGCGCGTGCGGCTGCTCGACCGCGCGCCGGTGTCGCTGGAGCTCACCTACGTGCCGGCCGCGATCGGCCGCAAGCTCGCCCAGGCCGACCTGGTCACCCGCGACATCTTCCTGATCCTCGAGAACGAATGCGGCCTGCCGCTGGGCCACGCCGACATGAAGATCGACGCGACGCTCGCCGACGCCGAGCTGGCCGAGGCGCTCGGCATGAGCGAAGGCGCGCCGGTGCTGCGCATCGAGCGGCTCACGCACGACGCGCAGGGGCGCCCGATCGACTTCGAATACCTCCACTTCCGGGCCGACGCCTTCCAGTACCGGCTGCGCGTCGACCGTCACCGCCAGGAGCGCTGAATGCAGACCTTCGAACATGAATACGACGTGGTCGTCGTCGGCGGTGGCACCGCCGGACCGATGGCGGCCGTCAAGGCCAAGCAGGCGAATCCGGCGCTGCGCGTGCTGCTGCTGGAGAAGGCCAACGTCAAGCGCAGCGGCGCGATCTCCATGGGCATGGACGGCCTCAACAACGCCGTCATCCCCGGCCACGCCACGCCGGAGCAGTACGTGCGCGAGATCACCATCGCCAACGACGGCATCGTCAACCAGAAGACGGTGATGGCCTACGCGCAGGGCAGCTTCGCGATGATCGAGGAGCTGGACCGCTGGGGCGTGCGTTTCGAGAAGGACGAGACCGGCGACTACGCCGTGCGCAAGGTCCATCACATGGGCAGCTACGTGCTGCCGATGCCGGAAGGGCACGACATCAAGAAGGTGCTGTACCGGCAGCTCAAGCGCGCCCGCGTGGAGATCACCAACCGCGTCGTGGCGACGCGGCTGCTCACCGCCGAGGACGGCCGCATCGCCGGCGTGATGGGCTTCGATTGCCGCACCGCCGACTTCCACGTGATCCGCGCCAGGTCCGTCGTGCTGAGCTGCGGCGCGGCGGGACGGCTGGGGTTGCCGGCGTCGGGGTATCTCTTCGGCACCTACGAGAACCCCACCAACGCGGGCGACGGCTACGCGATGGCGTACCACGCGGGCGCGGAGCTGTCGGGCCTGGAGTGCTTCCAGATCAACCCGCTCATCAAGGACTACAACGGCCCGGCCTGCGCCTACGTCACCGGTCCCTTCGGCGGCTACACCACCAACGCCGAGGGCCAGCGCTTCATCGAATGCGATTACTGGAGCGGCCAGATGATGTGGGAGTTCCACCGTGAGCTGCAGGGCGGCAAGGGCCCGGTGTTCCTGAAGCTGGACCACCTGGCCGAGGAGACCATCTCCGCCATCGAGACCATCCTGCACACCAACGAGCGGCCCAGCCGCGGCCGCTTCCACGCCGGCCGCGGCACCGACTACCGCGAGCGCATGGTCGAGATGCACATCTCCGAGATCGGCCTGTGCAGCGGTCATTCGGCCTCCGGCGTCTGGGTGGACGAGCACGCGCGCACCACCGTGCCCGGGCTGCACGCCGCCGGCGACATGGCCTGCGTGCCGCACAACTACATGCTGGGCGCCTTCGTCTACGGGAAGCTGGCGGGCGAGAGCAGCGCCCGCTTCAGCGCGGAGCACGGCCTGGCCGCGGTCGACGCGGGCCAGGTCGAGGACGAGCGCCGCCGCGTCTGGGCGCCGCTGCTGCGCGAGGACGGCCTGCCGCCCAACCAGGTCGAATACAAGCTGCGCCGCATGGTCAACGACTACCTGCAGCCGCCCAAGGTGACCCGCAAGATGGAGATCGGCCTGGAGCGCTTCGAGGCCATCCGCGAGGACCTGGATCGGCTCAAGGCGCGCGAGCCCCACGAGCTGATGCGGGCGCTGGAGGTGCATGCCATCCGCGACTGCGCCGAGATGGCCGCCCGCGCCTCGCTCTACCGCACCGAGAGCCGCTGGGGCCTGTACCACGCGCGCGTCGACTTCCCCGATCGCGACGACGCGCAGTGGTTCTGCCACGCCCAGCTGATGAAGGACGGGCAGGGCCGGATGGTCAGCTTCAAGCGCGCCATCGAGCCCTACCTCGTCCCCATCGCCGACGCCGACCGCAATGCCTACCGGCAGCTGCGCATCGCCACGCCCATCGAGGCTCCCACCGAGGCCCTTCCCGCATGACCACCATCGCCCCGCTTGCCTTCCATCCCAGCGCCGTCCCGGTGACCGTCGACGCCGACAAGTGCATCGCCGACAAGGGCTGCACCGTCTGCGTGGACGTGTGTCCGCTCGACGTCCTGGCCATCGACCTGGTCAAGGGCTCGGCCTACATGAAGTTCGACGAGTGCTGGTACTGCATGCCCTGCGAGAAGGACTGCCCGACTGGCGCGGTGCGCGTCGACATCCCCTACCTGCTGCGTTGACACCGGAGAACCCGAGATGCCTTTCAAGCCCTTGAGCGTCCTGCCGACCGCGGCGCTGAATGCCGCGTTTACCGCCGCGTTGACCGTCGCACTGGCCGGCGCGCCCGCCAGCGCCCGCGCCGAGACCATCCGCGTGGCCATCGGCACGCAGGACACCACGATCAACTGCGCCACCGGCGGCCTGCTGATCCGCGAGCTGAAACTGCTGGAGAAGTACCTGCCGCGCGACGGCCGCTACAAGGAGGTCCGCTACGACATCCAGTGGAAGAACTTCACCTCCGGCGCGCCGCTCACCAGCGAGATGGTCGCCGACAAGCTGGACATCGGCTCCATGGCCGATTTCCCCGGCTCCAACAACGGTGCGGCCTTCCTCAAGGCCGGCAAGCGCAGCGTGTTCATCACGGTGCTGTCGGGCAGCACGCTGGGCAGCGGCAACGGCATCGTGGTGCCGCGCGACTCCAAGGTCACGCTGCTGTCGGAGCTCAAGGGCCACACCATCTCGGTGCCGTTCGCCTCCACCGCCCACGGCATGCTGCTGCGCGCGGTGGCCGCGCAGGGCTGGGATCCGCAGAAGGACGTGACCATCATCACCCAGGCGCCCGAGGTCGCCGGCCCCGCGTTGCAGGCCGGCAGGATCGAGGCGCATGCGGACTTCGTGCCCTTCGTCGAGCTGTTCGAGCACCGCGGCGTCGCCCGCAAGATCTATGACGGCGCACAGGCCAACGCGCCCACGTACCACGGCTCGCTGGTCAGCGCGGAGTATGCGGAAAAGTATCCGGAGGTGATCGTCGCCTTCCTGCGCGCGGCGCTCGAGGCGGACCGCCTGATCGCCGCCGAGCCGGAGAAGTACAGCCTGCTGATCGAGCAGGTGACCGGCATCGACGCGGCGGTGAACTACCTCTACCACGGGCCGCTGGGCCTGCAGACGCGCGACCTCACCTGGAAGCCGGAATACCGGCAGGCGCTGAGGACCTCGATCGAGACGCTCAAGCTGATGGGGCGCGACTCACCGCTGAACGCGGACAGCTTCATCGACGACCGCTACATCCGCGCCGCGTTCAAGCAGTCCGGCCTGGACTACGAGCAGCGGCTCGCCAACCGGGACAAGCTGCCGCTGAAGGCCGTCGATGCGACGACCGGCCGGCCGATCACCGACGTGCAGCGCGCCGCCGGCATCTGGGTCCAGGGCGAGCCCAAGGTGCGCCACTACGCGAGCATCGAGAACGCGCTCGCCGACCTGCGCCGGATCGAGGCGGCCGGCGGCAAGGCGCGCGCGGTCTACGTCCACGACTTGATCCACCGGATCAAGCTGCTGGCGCCGACCAGCTGGTACGCGATCGATGCGAAGGGGCAGCTCAGCGCCTTCCTGCAGAAGGACGCCGCCGCGGCCTACGCGGCGGCCAACCGCGGCCGCGTGCTCGACTTCGCCGGCGCGAAGGCGGCCGGGCCGACGGCGCTGTGACGACATGAGCGCCGTTCCTTCCCTGGCCCCGGCGGCCTCGACGGCCTCGCCGGTGACACCGCCGGCGACATCCTCGGCCAACGCGACCGCCGGTGTCCGGTCCGCGCGGTGGCGGCGCGGCGGGCTGCCGATCGCGTCGCTGCTGCTGTGCCTGGCGCTGTGGCACCTGGCGGCGACGACGCGCGTGAACCTCGGGCTGATCACCTTCGCCAACGTGCCGGCGCCGGCCGAGGTGCTGGGCGCCGCGTTGGCGCTGCTGCGCTCGCCCAAGCTCGGCGCGCACCTGGGCAGCAGCCTGCTGCGCATCGGGCTGGGCTTCGGCGCGGCGGTGCTGGCCGGCGTCGGCCTGGGCCTGCTGATCGGGCGCCTGCGCCTGGCGCGCGAGCTGCTCCTGCCGCCGCTGGAGGTGCTGCGGCCCATTCCGGCGGTGGCCTGGATCCCACTGGCCATCCTGATGTTCCCGTCCTCGGAAGGCAGCATGGTGTTCATCACCTTCACCGGCGCCGTGTTCCCCATCCTGCTCAACACGGTCCATGGCGTGGAGGCGGTCGACCCGCGGCTGGTGGCCTCGGCGCGCAGCCTGGGCACGCGCCGCTGGCGGCTCTTCGCCGAGGTGATCGCGCCGGCGGCCGCACCCAGCATCGTCACCGGGCTGTCCATCGGCATGGGCACCTGCTGGTTCTGCCTCGTGACCGCGGAAATGATCGCCGGCCAGTACGGCATCGGCTACTTCACCTGGGAGTCCTACACCGTGCAGAACTATCCCAACATCGTGGTCGGCATGCTGCTGATCGGCGCCCTGGGCATGGGCAGCAGCGCGCTGATCCAGTGGACCGGGCGGCGACTGATGCCGTGGTATCGCCCGCAGCGGGAGGCGCAATGACAGCGTCCGTGCAATCAGTGCAGACGGTGCAATCGGTGCCGCCCGTGCAAGCCGTGCAGCCCGCGCCGCCGCGTGGCAGCCGGCTCCTGATCGAGCAGGTGAGCATCGAGGTCGGTCAGGGGAACGCGCGTGTCGAGGTCCTGCGCGAGGTGACGATCGACGCCGCGCCCGGCGAGTTCATCTGCCTGCTGGGCCCCTCGGGCTGCGGAAAGTCGACGTTGCTGGGCGCGCTGGCCGGGCATTTGCGGCCCGCGCGCGGTGAGCTGCGGCTCGACGGCGCGCTCATCGGGGGTCCGGACCCGGAGCGCGGCCTGGTGTTCCAGCAGCACACGCTGTTTCCCTGGAAGACGGTGCTCGACAACGTCGCCTACGGGCTGAAGATGAAAGGCGTGGACCGCGCCACGCGCGAACGCGAGGCCCGGCAGCTGATCGGGATGGTCGGCCTGGCGGGCTTCGAGCATCGTTATCCGCGCGAACTGTCCGGCGGCATGCAGCAGCGGGTGGAGATCGCGCGCGTGCTGATCAACCATCCGCGCGTGCTGCTGATGGACGAGCCCTTCGGCGCGCTGGACGCGCTGACCCGCGCGCGCATGCAGGAACTGCTGCTGGACCTGTGGGCGCGGCTCTCGCCGACCGTCGTCTTCGTCACCCACGACATCGACGAGGCCCTGTTCCTGGCCGACCGGGTGCTGGTGCTCAGCGCGCGTCCGGGCCGCATCGTCGAGGCGCTGGACGTTCCCTTCGAGCGCCCGCGCCGCGCCGCGCATCTCACCGATCCCGCCTTCGTCGCGCTCAAGCGCCGGTGCCTCGCGCTGCTGAGGCACGACGCGCGGGCGCCCGCGCTCGAGCGGCTCACGCCGCTGGGGTCGCCCTCCCTGCCGCCGCAATGGCGCTTCGCCACCTGATGACCATGAGCCTTGTTTCCCCTGACATCGATCCCCGTTCCGCCGATCTGCGGCAACGCCTGACCAGCCCCGACGCGGGCGTGCGGCGCGTCGCGCTGCTCGATTTCGCCGACGTCGAGGACGAGGCGCTGCTGCCGGCCCTCGTCACGGTGTTGCGCGGCGATCCCGACCCGGCACTGCGCGCCGAGGCGGCGCGCGCGCTCGCCGGCTGGGGCGATGGCGAGGTGGTGGAGGCGCTGGCCGATGCGCTCGCGGACGAGGCGAGCGTGCGCGAGGCCGCGGCGCAGTCGCTGGCCGAGCTCAAGGACGCCGAGGCGGGTGCGCGGCTCGTGTCCCGGGTGGGCCATGCGGACGGCTTCGTGAGCGCCGCGGCCCTGCGCGCGCTGAAGGAGCTGCGCGTGCCGGCGGCCGCGGCGCCGGCGACGGCCGCGCTGGCTCATGCCGATCCGGCGGTGCGCCGCGAGGCCGTGGGGGTGCTGGGCTGGTTGAAGCATGCGGCGGCGCTGCCGGCGCTCGCGCGCCTGGCCAACGGCGACGAGGACGCCGAGGTGCGCCGCGCGGCGGCGGGGGCGCTGGGCCTCGCGGCGGCCGGCGACGCGCCGTCGGTGCTGCCGGCCCTGTGCGCGGCGCTGCGCGATCCGGCCTGGCAGGTCCGCGAGGAGGCGGCGACGACGCTGGGCAAGCTGGGCCAGATCGCGATCGGCCATGGCAGTGATGCCGACGCCATCAACGCCGTCAACGCAGGCGGCACGGCGAACGCACCCGGCGCAGCCAACGACGTCAACGGCGCCATCGACGCCGGTGAAGCTAACTGGGGCAACGAGGGCAGCAGGGCCACCGAACCCGCGGTGGCCTTGCGGCAGGCGATGACGGATGCGTACTGGCAGGTGCGCCTGCGCGCCGCGCGCTCGCTGGGCCGCCTGCGCGACAGGGCGGCGCTGCCGGTGCTCATCGAGGCGCTGGCCCACCGCGCGGGCAACCTGCGCAAGGAGGCGGCGATCGCGCTGGGCGAGATCGGCGACCCGCGCGCGCTGCCGGCGCTGGAGGCTGCCGACGCCGACCCTGATCCTGAAGTGCGCAAGGCTGCGAGGCTGGCGCGCCAGCGCCTGTCATGAGCGGCGACGCGCCCCAGGCGGTCGAGCTCCACGCCGGCCATCTGCGCCTGCGTTGGCCGGATGCCGAGCTCGTGCTGGCGGCTTGGGCCCTGCGTGCGGCCTGCCGCTGCGCGCATTGCAAGGCGGCGGCGTTGAAGGGCGCGGTCTCATCGGCCGGGGACCCCGAGGTCGCGTTGAGTCACGCGGAACTGGTGGGGCACTACGCGCTGCGGCTGAGCTTCAGCGACGGACACGACCGGGGCATCTATCCGTGGTCGCTGCTGCGCGAGATGGGCGCCTCGGAGGCGGGCGACAGCCGGTGAAGCGCCGATCTACCCGAAGGCCTGCTCGATCTCGGGCGGGAACTCGGGCCGGCCCTTGGCGTTCAACGCGGTGCCGGTGACCACCGCCTTCAGCATGAGGCGATCATCCGCGCGCCGATGGATGGTCTGGTCGAACAGGAAGCGGATCCGTCCCTGGCGCCGCAGCGTCGTGCGCACGACGAAGGTGTCGCCGCTGACCAGCGAGCCCTTGTAGTCGATCTCCACGCGGGTGACGACCAGGCTGATGCCGCGCCGGGAGAGCTCGCCGAACTTCAGCCCGCGGGTCTCAAGTAGCTCGTGCCGGGCGTGTTCCAGGTAGTTGAGGTAGACCGCGTTGTTGACGACATGGTCCATGTCGCATTCGTAGTCCCGCACCTTCAGCTCCAGCTCGAAGGTCGGGGACTGGGCGGTCGTCGTCGAGGCGTCGGGCGCGGCGTTCATGCGGCGCGGGCCTTCAGCTGGTCGAGGCGCACGCGGATGCGGGCCAGCGCCTCGCGCAGGTCGTCCATGCTGGAGGCGAAGGACAGCCGCAGGAAGCGCTCGCCGAAGGCGGGGCCGAAGTCGCGGCCGGGCGTGAGCGCGACCTGCGCATGCGTCATCAGGTCCATGCACAGGTCCCAGCTGCCCAGGCCGGTGCCGGAGGCGTCGGCCCAGGCGTAGAAGGCACCGTCGGGTGGCACCGGCACCGGCAGGCCCATGGCCTCGAGCGCGGGCACGACCAGGTCGCGGCGACGACGCAGTTCCTCGCGACGACGCTCGTATTCGGCGATGGACTCGGGCTCGAAGCAGGCGAGGGCGGCCTGCTGCGCGATCGTGGACGGGCAGATGTAGAGGTTCTGCGCGAGCTTCTCGACGGCGCCCACCATCGCCTCGGGCAGCACCAGCCAGCCCAGGCGCCAGCCGGTCATACCGAAGTATTTCGAGAAGCTGTTGATCGACACCACGTCGTCGCCCAGCGCCAGCGCGCTGCGCGCATAACGGCTGTCGAAGCTCAGCGGCTGGTAGATCTCGTCGACGATCGTGACGCCGCCGCGCTCGCGCACGAAGGCGTGGATGCGGGCGAGTTCCTCCGGCGCGATCGAGGTGCCGGTCGGGTTGCTCGGCGAGGCCAGCAGCACGCCGCGGCTGCGTTCGGTCCAGTGCGGCCGCAGGCGGTCCAGGCTGAGCTGGAAGCGCTCGGCGGCGGTGGAGGGAATGAGCACCGGCGTCGCATCGACCGCGGCGACGAAGTGCCGGTTGCAGGGATAGCTGGGGTCGGGCATCAGCACCTCGTCGCCGGCCTGGAACAGCGCCAGGCAGGCGAGCTGCAGCGCGGCCGAGGCGCCGGCGGTGATGACGATGCGGTCCGGATCGATCGTCAGCCGCTGCGTCTGCCGGTACCAGTCGGCGACGCGCTCGCGCAGCGTGCGCAGGCCGTTGGCATGGGTGTAGGGGATGCGGCCTGCGGCGGTGAAGCGGGCGGCGGCCTCGCGGACGGCGGGGCTGGCGCCGAAGTCGGGCTCGCCGATGTTCAGGTAGATCATGGGCCGGCCGCCCTGCGCCGGATCGCAGACCGCCGAGCGGGCGATCGCGTCGGCGCGCTTGGCGCATTCCATGACGTAGAAGGGATCGATGGCCTGGACGCGATCGGAGAGTCTCATCGCTGGGTGCAAGTGCTGTGCGGCCGCCATTCTAGTTTTGGCGCGCGCACCGCCGCCGGCTCGCCCCGGGTCACCCCGACGGCATCAGCCGGGCCGGCGAGGCGCCTGGGGTCGGGCCACGCGGGGACCGATCCCCGCCATCGCGGCCAGGCCCGCCAGCACCAGCGCCAGGCTCGCCGGCTCCGGCACGGCCGAGGCGGTCGTCACGTCGAAGCTCAGCGTGCCGCCCAGCCAGCGGCCATCGGCCACGCCGGGCGCGAGGTCCTTGAAGGCTTCGCTGAACTCCAGGCGCAGCAGGCCGTCCGCGCCGGCGCTCACACCCAGGCCGCGCAGGTCGAGCATCCCCGTGTAGCGGCCCGTGCCGCTGAGGAAATCGCCGTCGCCCGGCGCGAAGGTGATCTGCTCCAGCCCGCTGGATGCACCGAAGCTCAGCTGCATTTCCGACAGCACGCTCGGCGAGAACGCCTCCAGCGTGACCGACCAGCTCAGCGCGTTCAGCGCCGCATACGCGCCGACGTTGACGAACCAGACCGTGTTGCCGGCATCGCCCGGCAGGTCCATGCTCTGCGCGCCGCTGACGTCGATGGCGACCGGCGTTGCCTGCGCGCCGGCGGCGCCGAGCGCCATCACCGCGGCCAGCGACCAGGCGGCCAGGGCCGCTGCGGAAGGGGAGCTTGTCATGGGGAGGACTTTCATCGGCGGATGGAATCAGGGGGGGATTCAGCACGTGGATTCAACGGGTGGATTCAGCGCGTGGGTTCAGCGTGTTGAGGCGGCGGGAACGACGAACACGACGGCCGTGCGCGCCGGCAGCTCGAAGCGACCGGTCGCGCGGTCGAAGCGGGCCTGGCGCGCGCGGGCGTCCGCGCCGGTCGCGTGGACCGGATGCGGCACCAGCGCATGGCCCGCCAGCGCGGGCAGTGTCAGCGCATGCGCCGTCTTGTCGACGTTGATCAGGTAGACCAGCTCGTCGAAGTTGGCCCCCGGATAACCGACGCCGTTCAGCCGCCCGACCAGCACCGTCGCCTCCTGCGCCGACCCGGTGTTCAGGAAGCTGAGCCGCGCCTGGATGTCCGCCGCGGTGCGCAGGCGCAGCAGCGTCGAGCTCTTGCGGATGCGCAGCAGGTCGCGGAACGCGTCGCGCGTCCAGGCGATGTCGGCGGCACCCGGCTTGATCGTCGCGTCGGCCAGCAGCGGTCGCGCCAGGGCCCAGTTGTCGGCGTTGTCCCGCGCGGGCGGCAGGCCCACGCCGAAGTGGTTGTCGGCATAGGTCCAGTCCAGCCGGTTGAACCAGTCGCCGCTGTCGTAGCTGTTGCGGTCCAGCGATTTGCTGCGCAGCGTGTCGCCGCCCGCATGGAAGTACGCCACGCCCTGGCTGAACGCGTTGATCGCGCTGGCCAGGACCTGCACGCGGGCGCGGTCCTCGCGGCTGGTGCCGGCCGGCAGGCGGAACACGTTGTTGTCGAACAGCGTGAGGTTGTCGTGGTTCTCGACGTAGTTGACGACCTCGCCCGGCTCCAGCACCCAGCCGGCGGGAATGCCGCCGACGTCGATCTGCTCGAGTCGCAGGGTCTCGTCCCAGTTCGTCTGCATCTGGAAGCCGCGGATCGAGCCCGCCATCGACGCGCGGATCCGGTCGGCCTGCCACATCAGCTCGCCGCGCGTCTGGCCGGCGTTCCAGCCGTTGCTGTCATAGAAGAAGCCGTTCACGTAGCCCTGGTTGGCCCGCAGCGCCGCGCCCGAATCGCAGCAACCGCCGCCGCGCACCGCGTCGCGGATCAGCGGATTGAAGCTGCCGATGCCCGAGCCGTTCAGCGACAGCATCTCCGCCTGCACGAAGCGCGCGCCGTTGGCGACCTCGCCGAAATTCCAGCCCTCGCCGACGATCTGCACCTCGCGTCCGGCCGCCTGCGCCACGCGGGCCTTGAGCGTCTCCATGACCGCGCGCGGATGGTGGCCCATGATGTCGAAACGCAGCGAGCTGATGCGGTAGTCGCGCGCCCAGATGACCGCCGAGTCGATCATGAGCTTGCCCATCATGAGGTTCTCGGACGCGGTGTTCTCGCAGCAGGTCGAGCGCTCGATGCCGCCGCTGGCGTTGTAGCGGAAGTAGTAGTTCGGCACGACCTTGTCGAGCACCGAGGTGGCGCTCTGGCCCGACGAGGTCGTGTGGTTGTAGACCAGGTCCATGCCCACCCGCAGGCCCGCCGCGTTGAGCGCCTGCACCATGCGGCGGAACTCGACCACCCGCGCCACCGGATCGCTCGCGTTGCTCGAGTAGCTGCCCTCGGGCGTCGAGAAATGCTGCGGGTCGTAGCCCCAGTTGAAGCAGTCGGCGGCGGCCGAGGCGGCCACGGCGGCCTGCTGGGTCTCGCCGTCGGGCGCACCGGTGGGCGAGGGCGTCACGCAGCCTTTCTCGTTGACGGTGGCGAAGTCGAATGCCGGCAGCAGGTGCACGTCGGTCAGCCCCGCCGCGGCCAGCGCCGCCAGATGCCGCATGCCGTTGGAGCCGCTCTCGGCGAAGGCCAGGTACTTGCCGCGCCGCGCCGCGGGCACGGTCGCGTCGTTGATGGAGAAGTCGCGCACGTGCAGCTCGTAGATGCTCAGGTCCGACGGCGCGTTCACCGTCGCCGGCGGCGCGCCGGCGTCCCAGCCGGGCGGCTTGGTGGCGCCGGCGTCGAGGTCCATCACCACGCTCTGCTGCCCGCCCAGCGTCACGCCCCGCGAGTAGGGATCGGCCACCAGCTGGCGCACCAGTCCCACGCCCTTGACGAACACCTGCACTTGGTAGCGATAGGTCGCCCCGTGCAGGCTGCCGGGCTTGCTCAGGTGCCAGACGCCGGTCGCGGCATCGCGGGTCATGGACTCCGTCGTCGTGCGGGTCAGCGAGGAGGCGCCGATCGGTGTGGTCAGCACCAGCTGGACGTTCTGCGCGGTCGGGGCCCAGACCTTGAAGCTGGTGCTGCCCCTGGCCACGACGGCGCCCAGGTCCGGCACCTCGTCCGCGGCCGCATAGAGGTCGTCGAGCGCGCCGGCGATCTGGGCGGTCGTCGCGTTCAGCACCCGGCCGTCGGCGTCGACCTGCGCCAGCACCAGTTGCTGCTGATGCAGGGCGGGCAGGCGCGCGATGTCGTCCGGGCGCACCGCGAAGACCCCGCCGCTGGTCACGTACTTGAAGCGCCGGGCCGCGGCCTCCGGCACGGTGCCGGTGAAGGCGTCCAGCGTGATGAAGCCGTCGGCGCCCGTCACCGCCGCGCCGGCGGCCACGGCGATCTGGCCGGTGGCCGAGTGGTACAGCCGCACGCCGCCGCTGGCGCTGATGCGGGGCCACTTGACCAGCGTCTTGTTGAGCCACACCGCGCGCGCATCGGTGCTGGACACCTGGCGCAGGTCCGGCGGTGCGGTGTGGACGGTGGCGTCGCCCTCGACCAGCCAGATCTGACCGACGCGGTTCTGCACCGTCAGCGCGCCGAACTCGACGCGCAGGTTGTTGTCGCGGCCGTCCTTGTCGTTCTCGTTGGGCGGCATGCCGTGGATGATGAATTCCAGCCCCTTGCGGCTGGCGTCGTCCCGCGGATTGAGCACCGGCAGGTCGAAGACCACCTCGTCGCTGCCCACCGCATGGCCCGGCATCGCGCTGAACGGCACTGGCTGGTTCCAGCGGTCGATGGTGACGCCGGACGGCAGGGCGGCCGTGTCCAGGCCGCTGCCGTTCCACAGGTGCAGGCCCCAGGCCGCGTAGTGGGCATCGAAGTGCTTGTAATGGACGCGCACCGTCGTGAGGTCGGGCGCCGGCTGGCCCAGCGGGTTGCTGGTGTAGGTCGTGCCGTCGCCCTGCAGGCGCCAGACTTCGTTGGCCCCGGCTTGCAGGACCAGGGACTGGTCGGCGCCGCCGTTGTCCTTCTCGTCGCCCTTGTGGAAGAGGAAGCCGACGGTGCCGCTGCCGGCCGCGAGCGGCACGTCGTAGTACACGCCGAAGTCGTCGCTCCCGCTGGCGTTCCAGCCTTCGTTCCAGTTGGGACTGCGGGCCGCGTTCCAGGTGTGGATCTGCCAGCCGGCGGCGTTGCCATCGGCGCGGCGGTAGTGGACGCGCAGCGAGGTGGCCGGCGCGTCCGGCGAGGCGACCGCGGCGGCGCGTGCGCGGCTGGCGCCGCCGCCGGCGGCGGGATCGGGAACGGCGGCGAGCACGGTGACGCCGAGATCGCTCGCAGCCGAAGCGGCTGCGCCCGCTGACTGGGCGCGGGGAGTGTCGGCCTCGCCGCTGCCGCCACCACACGCGCTGAGCAACCCGCTCAGGGCGACCGCCCAGGTGCCCAGCACCGCTCGCCAACCCGCCCCAGTTCCGATGCGCATCGCCTTGTCCCTTCAAGAGGTCGGCGGATGCTAGTGAAGTAAAACTACGTCACTGAATAGTGAAACCCCGAAGTTCCGCTACATGTCCTGGCTGAATGGGACAGCACAAGGGACAGGATCGGCCGGGCCAGGTCCAAGTGCCGCGCGGCGGTCGTAGTTTTATTTCACCGCCGCGTATGGGCCAGGCGTGCCGTTGTCGACCGCCCACGCTGGCGCAGCGAATTCGACACGAACTCGCAGCCGGGCGCCCCGAGCCCTTGTTGAGCCGCGTCAAGGCGCATCGGCGCTCGAGCCGCCACCATCCGGGCTTTCGTTTTTTCCGGAACCCCACCATGACCATGGCTTCGCTCCTCGACCGCGTCCGCGCCGCCGGATTGCGCCCCTTGCGCCTCGCCGGCCGCGACCTGCTGCCCATCGTTCAAGGAGGCATGGGGGTGGGGGTTTCGGCGCACCGGCTGGCCGGCAGCGTCGCGGGGCAGGGCGCCTGGGGCACGATCGCGTCGGTGGACTTGCGGCGTCATCACCCCGACCTCATGGCGCGCAGCGAGTCGATGCGCGACGGCGACGAGAAGAAGGCCGTGATCGAACAGGCCAACCAGGAGGCGCTGGCGCGCGAGATCGGGGCGGCTCGCCGGCTCTGCGAAGGGCGCGGCCTGCTGGCGGTCAATGTGATGCGCGCGGTGAGCGACTACGCGTCTTCGGTGCGGACGGCGCTCGAATCCGGCATCGACGCCTTGGTGGTGGGCGCGGGGCTGCCGCTGGATCTGCCCGAGCTCGCGCAGGACCATCCGCGCACCGCCCTGGTCCCCATCCTGTCCGAGGCCCGCGGCGTGACGCTGCTGTGGAAGAAATGGGAGCGCCGGCAGCGGCTGCCGGCGGCCGTGGTCATCGAGCATCCCGGCCATGCGGGTGGGCACCTCGGCGCGGCGCGGGTCGCGGACCTCGGCGATGGCCGTTTCGACTTCGAGACCGTGCTGCCCGCGGTCCGGCGCTTCCTGCGCGATGCGGGCGTCGAGGGCCAGGTGCCGCTGATCGCCGCCGGCGGCGTGCGGCGTTGCGAGGACATCCAGCGGCTGCAATCGCTGGGCGCCGACGCGGTGCAACTCGGCACGCCCTTCGCCGCGACGCTGGAGTGCGATGCGCATCCGTCGTTCAAGCGGGTGCTGGCCCAGGCGCGCGAGGAGGACCTTGTCGAGTTCTGCAGCGTCGCGGGCCTGCCCGCGCGGGCGGTGATGACGCCGTGGCTGAAGAAGTACCTGGGCGCGGAGGCGCGCCTGCAGTCCGTCGCGCAGCGCAAGAAGCGCTGCACCCTGGCCTTCGACTGCCTGAGCCAGTGCGGCCTGCGCGATGGCTTGAAGGACTGGGGTCAGTTCTGCATCGACCAGCGGCTGGCCTCGGCGCTGCGCGGCGAGACCGCGAGAGGCCTGTTCTTCCGCGGTCGCGGCGCACTGCCGTTCGGCGACCAGATCGCCAGCGTGCGGCAGCTGCTCGAACGCCTGCTGACGCCCGGGGTTCCCCTCGGCACGCCCGCGGCCTGAGACGCCCGGCAATGACAAAGGGCCCGCGGACGGATCGTCCCGGGCCCTTGCAGCTTCTGGCGCCTGAGGCGCCGCGCGCTCAACCGCGGGCGGCCTTCACCTCGACCGGTCGCAGGTCGATCGCGGCGCGGTCCAGCACGCCGTTGACGTACTTGTGGCCGTCGGTGCCGCCGAAGGACTTCGCCAGCTCGACCGCCTCGTTGATCGCCACCTTGTAGGGAATGTCGATGCAGTTCTTCAGCTCGTAGGCGCCGATCATCAGGATCGCGTGCTCGATGGGCGAGAGCTCGGTCGTCTTGCGGTCGGCGTGGCGGGCGAGCACGGCGTCCAGGTCGGCCGCTTCCTCGATCGCGCCGTGGAAGACCTTGTCGTAATGACCGCGGTCGGCCTTGTCGAAGCCGTCCTGCTCACGCGTGTGCGCGTCGATCACGCCGAGGTCTTCGCCGGTGACCAGCCACTGGTAGATGCCTTGCAGCGCATGCTCGCGCGAGCGGCGGCGGGCCGACTTGGCCGGCGCCTTCCTGGCGGCCGGCTTGCCGCCGTTCTTGGCCGCGGGCTTGCCGGCGGGGGAGGAGGTGTCCTTGGTGTTCACTTGAGTTCTTTCAGCAGCTGCGCCATCTCGACGGCGACGGTTCCGGCATCGCGGCCCTTTTCTTCGGCACGGGCCCAGGCCTGTTCCTCGTTCTCCACCGTCAGGATCGCGTTGGCGATCGGCAGGCGGTGGTCGAGCGTCAGGCGCGTCACGCCGGCACCGCTCTCGTTGGCGACCAGTTCGAAGTGGTAGGTCTCGCCGCGGATGATGCAGCCCAGCGCCACCAGCGCGTCGAAGCGGCCGCTGACGGCCATGGCCTGCAGAGCCACCGGCACCTCGAGCGCGCCGGGCACGGTGACGTGGCGGATGTCGGCGTCCTGGACGCCGAGCCGGTTCAGTTCAGCCCGGCAGGCCTGGGCCAGCGCGGTCGTCAGTTCGTCGTTGAAGCGCGCCTGGACGATGCCCACGCGCAGGCCGCGTCCGTCGAGTCGGGTCGACTGACCCTTGTCAGATCCTTGCATGCGGTCCTCGGATTCAGCAGTCGTTGGGGGTGGCCTGGGCGGCCTGGAAACCGGTCACTTCCAGCCCGTAGCCAGTCATGCTGGGCATGCGGCGCGGGCTGCCGAGCAGCTTCATCCGATGCACGCCGAGCTCGCGCAGGATCTGCGCGCCGACGCCGTAGGTGCGCAGGTCCATGGTCTGACGCGGTTCCTCGCCGGTCGCCGGCTGCAGCCGCGCGAGCAGCGCGTCGGCGTCCTCGCCGCAGTTCAGCAGCACCGCCACGCCCGAGCCTTCGCGCTGGATGGCCGCCAGCGCTTGCGGCAGCGGCCAGCTGTGGCCGCAGCGGCCGGCGTCCAGCAGGTCCATCGCGGAGAAGGGCTCGTGCACCCGCACCAGGACTTCGTCGTCCTTCTGCCATTGACCCAGCGCCAGCGCCATGTGGACGTTGTTGGAGCGATCGCGGAAGACGTGGCATTCGAACCGGCCCTCGCGCGTGTCCAGCGGCCGCTGCGCGATGCGCTGCACGATCGATTCGTTGCGGCTGCGGTATTCGATCAGGTCGGCGATGGTGCCGATCTTCAGGCCGTGCTCCTGGGCGAAGACCTCCAGATCCGGCAGACGGGCCATGGTGCCGTCGTCGTTCATGATCTCGCAGATGACGCCGGCGGGCGTCAGGCCGGCCATGCGCGACAGGTCGCAGCCCGCCTCGGTATGGCCGGCGCGCATCAGCACGCCGCCGTCCTGGGCCTGCAGCGGGAAGATGTGGCCCGGCTGCACCAGGTCGGACGCCACGGCGCCCTTGGCGACCGCGGCCTGCACGGTCCGCGCCCGGTCCGCGGCGGAGATGCCGGTCGTGACGCCGGTGGCGGCCTCGATCGACACGGTGAAGGCGGTGCCGTGCTTGGTGCCGTTGCGGGTGGCCATCGGCGGAAGCTGCAGCTGCTCGCAGCGCTCGCGGGTCAGCGTCAGGCAGATCAGCCCGCGGCCGTGCTTGGCCATGAAGTTGATCGCTTCCGGCGTGACGTGGTCGGCGGCGAGGACGAGGTCCCCCTCGTTCTCACGGTCTTCCTCGTCGACAAGGATGACCATGCGGCCGGCCGCCAGTTCGGCGACCAGCTCGGGAATCGGTGAAATAGGCATGGGCGCGATTGTAGGCGGGGCGGGCCTGGCGGGCCGGAGGAGGGCTGGGTCTAGGCGCTCGTGGCCGGTCTCAGGCGCAGGCGCAGGTCGCCGCCGACCGCCAGGCTCTCGACCAGGCGGAAGCGGGGGGCCTGGGCGAGTGCCGTCAGCCCGCCCAGGTCGACCATGCCCCGGCCCTCGCCGAGCAGCGTCGGCGCCAGGTACACCAGCAGTTCGTCGACCAGCCCGGTGCGCAGCAGCGAGCCGTTGAGCTTGTAGCCGGCCTCGATGTGAAGCTCGTTGACCTGCCGGCGGCCCAGGTCGTGGATCGCCGCGGCCAGGTCCACCTTGCCCCGCGCCGGATCGGCCAGGCCGACCAGTTCCGCGCCGAGGCCCGCAAGCACCGCGCCCCGTTCGCCGGCCTGCGCCAGCGCGTGATAAACGAGCAGCCCGCCGGGCGGCGCCAGGAGGCGGGCGGACGGCGAGAGCTCCAGCCGCGAGTCGATCAGCACCCGCTGCGGCTGCCGGGCGGTCTCCACGTCGCGGACGTCCAGGCGCGGATCATCCTCGCGGGCGGTGCCGATGCCGGTCAGCACCGCCCCGGCGCGACGGCGCCAGGCATGGCCGTCCTTGCGGGCCTCGGGGCCGGTGATCCATTGGCTGACGCCATTGGACAGTGCCGTGCGGCCATCCAGCGACGCGGCGATCTTCATTCGCACGAACGGGCGGCCGTGGCGCATGCGGGTCAGGAAACCGATGTTGAGCTCGTGCGCCTCGACCGCGGCCGGATGGTCCGTCGCGAGCACGTCCGTGACGATGCCGGCGGCGCGCATCCGCGCCAGGCCCTGGCCGGCGACCAGCGGATTGGGATCGTCCAGCGCGACGACGACCCGGCCTACCCCGGCCGCGATCAGCGCGTCGCAGCAGGGCGGGGTGCGACCGTGGTGGGCGCAAGGCTCGAGCGTCACATACGCGGTGGCGCCGCGCGGATCGTGACCACGGGCCTGCGCGTCTCGCAGCGCCATGACCTCGGCATGGGCCTGGCCCGCCGCCTGCGTGTGCCCTTGTCCGAGCACCCGATCCTGCGCGTCCACGAGCACGCAGCCCACGCGGGGATTGGGATCGCTGAGGCCGACGGCGCCCTGCGCCAGTCGCACCGCCTCGGTCATCCAGCGGCTGTCCCGGGTGTCGGCATGGAAAGGGGGCGGGGATGAGGCGGGGCGGGGCGCTTGCATGGCGCGCAGTCTAGCGGCGACCTTGGGCGGCAGCAGAAGCAGGCCCGAGAGGGCGGGATCCTCCGCCGGCAGCAGGCTGTCCAGCGTGAGCGACCGCGGCCTGCCGGCGCGATCGGTCCAGTGGACCCGGAGGTGGACCGCGCGCAGTGGCGGGACGTCGGCCATGAAACCGTCCGCCGGACCGTCCGCCGGAAGGCTGCCGGGCGGCATCGGCTCATGCCAGGGCGCGGACTGCGCGTCGAGCTTGAACTCGGTGGCCGGGCCCTCCCAGGTCAGCGAGGGGGCCGGGCCGTCGGGCCGCCATCGCCAGCGCTCGAGTTCGTTGCGCGCCAGGCGCAGCGCCTGCTCCTGGTGCCGGATGTCGTCGACAACGAGTCGCAGACGGACCTGGAGCGCCATGAGCGCTGCCGTGCCGATCGCGAGCAAGGCCAGCGCGATCAAGGCTTCCACCAGGGTGAAGCCCCGGCGACGACGCCGACCGTCATGCGGGAAAGGGGCGCGGGCGTCGGTCATCGCGTGGGGCTCCAGCCACCGGGGACGGGAAGAAAGCTGCCCATCTGGCGATGCACGCGATATAGCACCGCGGCATCGTGGGTCAGGGTGACGGTCTTTCCCGGGTCGAAGACGCCGTCGGTCACGATCGCGCCGCGCCAGGAGGCGGCCTGGCCGACGGGCGGGTGCCAGCCGATGCCCTCCCGCGCATAGAGCACGCCTTGCGCGCTGCCCGGCGCGGAGAGGTCGAGGCGGCCGTCGACGACCAGCACCAGGGGCGCGCCGTCCAGCGCAGCGGGCGGCCATTCGCTCAGGCGCGCGTCGCCGTCGATCCAGATCAGGCGACGGCCCCGCGCCAGGGCCTGGGCGAGCGGCGCGCCGCAGTCGGCGTCGCAGCGCATGCGCGCGATGGCGGGCTGACTGCGATATCGCATCGCCGGATAGCCGAAGACGCGCAGGAAGCTGCCCGGCCCTTCGGTCGCCGCCTGCGGCGGCGGCAGCCGCAGGGCGCTGAGCAGGGCCAGATGCCGGGCAGCCTCGGCAAGGCCGGAGGGGCCTTCGGACAGGTCGTCGCAGTCGGCCCGGCGGTCGCTGCATCCGCGCACGATCAGCTTCAGCTGGCCGGCCGGGCCCGCGTCGGTGAAACGAACGGTGAAGCGTGGTTGCGGATCCAGGGGTCGCGCGTCCGCGGTGGGTGATGCGCCGGCGGGGTCGCGCTGGGTCGCGCACTGGCAGGTCCAGCGGAGCGGTCCGGTGTTCGTGCAGGCCGGGGACATCGCGCCCCCTGCGCCTGGGGCGCTGGGCTTCGCGCGGTAATGCCCGTCCGCGCCGAGCTCCAGGAAGCGGCTGCGGAAGTCGGTCGCGGAGGCGCTGGAGGTGCCGGCGGCGGCAATGTCGGCGCTCGGGCCGGCTGGATGCGATGCCGGCCGGCAGCTGTCGTCCACATGGCCGCCGTTGAGCATCGCGATCGCCCAGGCCATGCCGGCCTCGGCCGCCTCGAAGGCGGTGGCGGCGCGGTGGTCATTGGCGGCCACGCGCTGGGCCGTCGTCAACTGGCGGGTGGCCCAGGCAGCACCCAGCGCCAGCACGCCGAGCAGCACGACGCACATCGCCAGCGTGCCGAGTCCCCGTTGCAGGCGCCGGGTCATGGACAGTCTCCCGCGAGCGCGTCGTTGCGCACGAGGCCACGCACCGTCAGCTGTTGACGGACCCGGTGATCGTGAACGGCCTCGGCGTCGAGCACCAGTTCGACCATGCGGGTCAGGATCGCTGGGCCACAAGCGGGCGCGTCGCCACCCCCACCGCCACCCCCACCGCTGCCACTGCCGCCGTCGGTTGGAGGCGGCGCGGGCGGCGGCGTTCCCGGCGAGCAGGCGCGCGCGCAGGCGTCTCCCAGCGACTTCGCCTGCGAGTCGACCCGCAGGTCGAAGGCGCGCACGCGCAGCAGCGCCGGATCGGTCAGCGGCTGGTAGCGGCCCGCGACCAACTGGTCGATGCGGCCCTCGCTCCAGCGGAACCCGGCGACCTCCCGGACGCCGGTCCCGCCGGCCGAGCTGCCGTCCCGGGAGAAGCTGTAGGTCACGTGGGTGCCGGCTTCTCCCACGTCCAGGTCGGCGTAGGGGTTGCGGACCGGCGCGGGTGCATCGGCCTGCCAGAGGGCCTCCTGCGGTCGGTCCCAGAAGGCGGCACGGCGCAGGTCGCGCAGGATCAGCTCCGCGGTGGCGCGCAGCTCTTGCTGCACTTGCAGCTCCAGCAGCAACCGGTGATGGGCGCCGACTTGAAGGCCGGCCATGGTGAAGGCGCCCGCCATCAGCATCAGGCTGATGGCCAAGCCGACCAGCAGTTCGACGAGCGTGAAGCCGCGCGAGATCCCCCGCGCATTTCGCGACGCAAGGGGCTGCAGCGGAGGGTGACGATGAGCGGACATGCGTTTGCCCCCTTCAGCGCGGCCAGCAGGCGTCGGGCTGTTCGGCGCCCCCGGCGTCCCGGCCCAAGGTGTGGATGGCGCCGGCCTCCAGCCGGAGTGTCAATACCTGGCACTGGCGGTCCCCCGTCTGGCTGCCCTGCGCGATGGCCTCGAGCGTGTAGCGCGTCGCGTCCGCCTGCGCGATGCGCAGCCGGTAGAGGCTGCTGCGCGTCAACGGCGACTGCGCCAGGTCCTCCAGCCGGTCGGCATAACGGGGGTGGCCGGACCTGAAGCGCTCCTGCGCCAGCTGGAGCGCCAGCAAGGCCTCCCGCGCTTCGGCGCGCCGTCCTTTCAGGACGTGCTCGCGGAAACTCGGCAGCGTCAGCACGGCGAGGACGGCCAGGATCGCCATCACGATCACGATCTCGATCAACGAGAAGCCCCGCGTCCTCATGCGCACCTCGGCAGGCGGCTCGCGGTGCCCTCGGCCGCGCAACTGCGCACGCGACCGGTGAGGCTGACGATGTGGCGGATCGCGCCGATGCCTTCCATGCGGACCTCGACCGTGCCGCTCACCGACACGGTGCCCTGGCGGCCGCTGAAGAGCATCGACGGCACGTTGGACACCACCTCCGGCTGGCCGCGGCCTCGTGTCCAGCGCATCTGCTTGATGGCCTGGGCACCGGCGTCGCAGACCGGCGGGGTGTCCATCCGGCAGCCACAGCCGCCGAGGGGGCCGGTGTGCAGCACGTAGCAGCGTCCGCTGCCGGCCACCGGGGACTCGTCGCCGCCAAAGCGCAGGATCACATTGCGCGCGCCCTGGATGGCCTCGCTGCGTGCCAGCTGAAGGTCGCCAAGGACAGCCTGCGCGCTGTTGGCGAGCCGCTGGCGCCAGAGCCAGTCGCGCATGTCGGGGCCGGCGAGCATCGCCGCGAGCGCGACGATCGCGATCGACACGAGCAACTCGATCAGGCTGAAGCCGCGACCGTCGCCCGGTGGCACGGGGCCATCGCGGAATGCGGGCACGGGAAGGGCGGGGACGGGAAGAGGGAGGGGAAGGGCAGTGGGCACGTCGGTCTCCGGAAGAGTTGCCAGGAACTCTAGGGAGACACGCGTCGCGGCGCTTCGCCTTCAGGTGGGAAAAGCCGGCCCGCTGAAGGGGGCCGGCTTTTGGGGGGCTCAGATGTCCCGGATCAGCTGCCGGAACTCGTCGACGTCCTCGAACGAGCGGTACACCGATGCGAAGCGCACGTAGGCCACCTTGTCGATGCGCTTGAGCTCGCGCATCACATGCTCGCCGAGCTTGGTCGACGGGATCTCGCGGGCGCCGCTGCTCAGCAGCTTCTCCTGGATGCGTTCCAGCGCGGCGTCGATCTGCTCGATGCTGACGGGACGCTTGCGCAGCGCCAGCGTCATCGACGCGCGCAGCTTGCCCATGTCGAAGTCGGCGCGCGTGCCGTCCTTCTTCACGACCATGGGCAGCGCGATCTCCGCGCGCTCGTAGGTCGTGAAGCGCTTGTCGCAGGACTGGCAGCGCCGACGGCGACGCACCACGTCGCCTTCATCCGATTCGCGGGTCTCCGAGACTTGCGTGTCGCCGTGACCGCAGAAGGGGCAACGCATGCGCCGCGGGCTCCGCTCAGCGGTAGACCGGGAACTGACGGGTCAGTTCGGCCACCTTGTCGCGCACGCGGGCCAGGTTGGCCTCGTCATGCGGGTTGTCCAGCACGTCGGCGATCAGGTGGGCGGTCGCGCGGACCTGCTCCTCCTTGAAGCCGCGGGTGGTCATCGCCGGCGTGCCCAGGCGGATGCCGCTGGTGACCATGGGCTTCTGCGGGTCGTTGGGGATGCCGTTCTTGTTGCAGGTCATGTGGGCGGCGCCCAGGATGGCCTCGGCTTCCTTGCCGGTCAGGTTCTTCGGACGCAGGTCCACCAGCATCACGTGGCTCTCGGTGCCGCCGGAGACGATGCGCAGGCCGCGCTCGATCAGCGTCTGCGCCAGCACCTTGGCGTTGGCGACGACCTGCTGCTGGTAGGCCTTGAATTCCGGCGACAGCGCTTCCTTGAAGGCCACCGCCTTGCCGGCGATGACGTGCATCAGCGGACCGCCCTGGATGCCGGGGAAGATCGCCGAGTTGATCTTCTTGGCGATCGCTTCGTCGTTGGTCAGGATGATGCCGCCGCGCGGGCCGCGCAGGCTCTTGTGCGTCGTCGAGGTCACCACGTCCGCGTGCGTCAGCGGGTTCGGGTAGACGCCCGCGGCGATCAGGCCGGCGTAGTGCGCCATGTCGACCATGAAGTAGGCGCCGATCTCCTTGGCGATCCTGCCGAAGCGCTCGAAGTCGATGCGCAGCGAGTAGGCCGAGGCGCCCGCGATGATCAGCTTGGGCTTCTTCTCGCGCGCCAGCGCTTCCATCGCGTCGTAGTCGATCTCCTCCTTGGCGTCCAGGCCGTAGGAGATGACGTTGAACCACTTGCCGCTCATGTTCAGCGCCATGCCGTGGGTCAGGTGGCCGCCTTCGGCCAGGCTCATGCCCATGATGGTGTCGCCCGGCTGCAGCAGCGCGAAGAACACGCCCTGGTTGGCCTGCGAGCCGCTGTTGGGCTGCACGTTGGCGAACTCGGCACCGTAGAGCTGCTTGAGGCGGTCGATCGCCAATTGCTCGACGACGTCGACGTATTCGCAGCCGCCGTAATAGCGCTTGCCGGGATAGCCCTCGGCGTACTTGTTGGTCAGCTGGCTGCCCTGCGCGGCCATGACCGCCGGCGAGGTGTAGTTCTCCGAGGCGATCAGCTCGATGTGTTCTTCCTGCCGCTGGTTCTCCTGCTGGATGGCGGCGAAGACTTCGGCGTCGACGTTGGCGAGGGTCTGTTGGGTGCGGTCAAACATGATTTGATGTCGGCTCAAGGGTTGGCGCCGCCCGCCCGGCGGCGCATCGGCGCGATCGCGGGGCGCGATGCGGCGACGGATGCCGGAACGACGGCGGCCCAGGCGAACGGCACGGACAGCCGGAGGAGACCCCGGCCGTTCGCGCTTCCCGGTGGTGACCCACCTCGGGCGACGCCTGCGCGGTGAAGGAATCATCACCGGACAGGGCGCCCTGATCGCCAGTTGCGCGAAGCGTGCAGTGTAGCCGCACCGGAGCGGGGCACGGCGCGGGTCGTGACATTGTTCCTGGCTGGAGGCACGCCGACGCGCCAATGAAAAAACGGGTTCCGAGGAACCCGTTTTTTCGAGGCGCGGTGGCTGGATCAGCGCATCACGGCGGTCATCGCGACCTGCTCGCCGCCGGTGGCCGGCGCTGAGGCCGGCTCGCGGATCGGGCGCGGCGCGGACGGGCTGACGTTGCGACCCTGGACCACCGCCTTGAGCAGGTCCTGCTCGGCCAGCACGCGGGCGGCGTAGCCGGTGTCGTCGGGCAGGTTGGTGGCGCCGACGTAACGACGCAGGCCTTCCTCGAGGCTGCCGGCGCGCTGGATGCATTCCTTGAGCACCTGCACGCCGACGCGCAGGTTGGTGATCGGGTCGAACGCGGCCAGGTTGCCGCCGAAGGCCTCGTACTTGTCGTCGTGGACGCGCGTCATCACCTGCATCAGGCCCTGTGCGCCGACGGCGCTCTGGGCGAAGGGGTTGAAGCCCGATTCGATCGCCATGATCGACAGGATCAGCGTGGGATCGACGCGCGCGCGCTGGCCCACGTCCCAGGCTTCCTTGACCAGGCGGCTCACCGGCTCCGGCGCCACGCGGTAGCGGCGCGCCAGGTAGTTGGCGACCAGCGCCTGCTGGCGGGTCAGCTCCTTGGGATCGACCGCGGTGGCGCGGGTGATCGCCTCGGGCTCGGCCATCAGCGCGAGCACGTCGCCGGAAGCCTCGACGCGCGCCTCGTGGCGGGCGTTGAGCCAGCCCAGCACCTGGCCTTCCAGTTGCTGGCGCAGGTCGGCCTGGCTGGCGAAGACCAGCCCGACGGCGACGACGGCGAAGCCCACCAGGGCGAGCGTGTTGTGGCTGACGACCAGCAAACCCTGGCCGATGTCCTTGATGAACAGCACCAGGGCGGCACGCGCCTGGCGGGGGAGGGATAGCAGGTCCGAACGCGCTGTCATGCGACTCCTTTCTCCGACCACGCCCGGTGTGTGCGGGACGAGTCGCAGATCGCGTTCACTCGTCGGACGCACCCTTGGGGGTGGCGATAATGGGCCGGTTCGGGCGTTGTCGGCGGCTCGGAGGGCTCTCAGAGGGCTCCGGGCGCTTGGCGCGACAGACGGGCGATCCAGCGTCCATTGGCAGCGGACCGGTTTCGCCGTCCCAAAGGCGAAGACCGGGATAACCCTGGGGGCCAGGGCAGGGCGCGATTCTATGGATCAACAATAACCCGTCAATAGTATGGGCCTTGTTCATCAAAACTTTTGGTTATGAAGTACCGAGATCTGCGTGACTTTGTGGGCGCTTTGGAAGGCATGGGGGAACTGCGTCGGGTGACCGATCCGGTGTCGCCGGTCCTGGAGATGACGGCCCTCAGCGACCTGGTGCTGAGGGCGGAAGGGCCGGCCTTGCTGTTCGAGCGGCCCACCGGCCATCGCATGCCGGTGCTGGCCAACCTGTTCGGCACGCCGCGCCGGGTGGCGCTGGGCATGGGCGCGGAGTCGACCACCCAATTGAGGGAGGTCGGCCAGTTGCTGGCGACGCTCAAGGAGCCGGAACCGCCGCGCGGCATGCGCGACCTGGGCAAGCTGGCGCAGATGGGCAAGGCGCTGTGGGACATGAAGCCGGCGCTGGTCAAGCGGCCGGTCTGCCAGGAACAGGTGGTCGAGGGCGCGGCCGTCGACCTCAAGCAGCTGCCCATCCAGACCTGCTGGCCAGGCGACATCGGCCCGCTGCTGACCTGGGGCCTCGTGGTGACGCGCGGACCGCAGCGGATCGCCAACCCCCGGTTGCGCCAGAACCTGGGTATCTATAGACAGCAGCTGATCGGCCGCCGGCAGCTGATCATGCGCTGGCTGGCGCATCGCGGCGGCGCCCTCGATTTCCGCGACTTCGCGATCGCGAATCCGGGACAGCCTTTCCCGATCGCGGTGGCGCTGGGCGCGGACCCGGCGACGACGCTCGGGGCGGTGACGCCGGTGCCGGACACCCTGTCCGAATACCAGTTCGCCGGGCTGTTGCGCGGCTCCCGGACGGAGGTCGCCGACACGCAGGTCGGCGAGGCCGGCCGGATGCTGCAGGTGCCTGCGACGTCGGAGATCGTGCTGGAGGGGCACATCCCGCCGGCGGCGCCCGGCTTCACCGGCCACAGCGAGGACGGCATCCCGCTCAAGGAGAAGGGCGGCTACCTGCACGCGCTGGAGGGGCCCTACGGCGACCACACCGGCTATTACAACGAGCAGGACTGGTTCCCCGTGTTCGAGGTGAACCGCATCACCCAGCGCGACGGCGCGATCTACCACTCGACCTACACCGGCAAGCCGCCCGACGAGCCGGCGGTGCTGGGCGTGGCGCTGAACGAGGTGTTCGTTCCGATCCTGCAGAAGCAGTTCCCGGAGATCGTCGACTTCTACCTGCCGCCGGAGGGCTGCAGCTACCGGATGGCGGTGATCTCGATCAAGAAGGCGTACCCGGGCCACGCGAAGCGGCTGATGTTCGGCCTGTGGAGCTACCTGCGCCAGTTCATGTACACCAAGTTCATCGTGATCGTGGACGAGGACGTGGACATCCGCAGCTGGCAGGACGTGATCTGGGCGATCACGACCCGCATGGATCCGGTGCGGGACACGACGCTGGTCGAGGGCACGCCGATCGATTACCTGGACTTCGCCTCGCCGGTCAGCGGACTGGGCGGGAAGATGGGCCTGGACGCGACCAACAAATGGCCGGGCGAAACCAGTCGCGAATGGGGTCGCGTCATCGAGATGCCGGCCGAGCACAAGGCCCGCGCGGCGGATCTCTATCAGCGTTTGTTCGGGGGCTAGGAATGTCCTGATTCCTAGGGGGCGCGGCTTGAATAGGCCGGATGGCCCACCTAAGGTTGTCAGGCCTTTCCGGCACTTCCTCTGGCGCAGTCTCTGCGCGCCAGGAGCCCTGCGGCAGATCGCCGCGGAGCCCCAAAGGCGGCTGGTCCGCCCACCCCCTCCCGTCCGGGATGCCCGGCGCGGAGGGGGTTTCTATTTGGGGCGGCTGCGCGATCCCGGCCCGGCGGATGGCCCGTTCAGTGGCCGGCCAGGTAGCCCAGCCATTCGTAGCCCAGGTAGCGCGCGCGGGCGGTGCCGTCCTGCGACGGCAGCAGGTCGCGCCATTCGAACCCGGACAGCGCCAGGCCCATGGGCGCCGGCACCAGTTCGACCCCGGGCGGCAGTTCCTCCCGGAAGGCGCGCAGCGCCCGGCGCATGTGGACGTCGTGCGTGACCAGCACGACGCGGCGCACGGGCTGGCCGCGGAGCAGCTCGGCGGTGTAGCGCGCGTTCTCGCGGGTGTCGGTGGCGCGATCCTCCTTCGCGGCAAGCTTGAAACCGAACTCCTGCGCCGCGGTGCGCTCGGCCAGCGCGGCCTCGGTCATGCGGTCCCCGGGCTCGTCGCGCGGCGTGCCGCCGGTGAAGATCAGCGGGATGCCGGTGCGGCGCGAGAGCCAGATGCCGTAGCGCAGCCGTTCGATCGACGCCGGCTTGAGCTGCGCGCTGCCGTACTCCGGCATCAGCCGGCGGGCGCCGCCGCCGAGCACGACGATGACGCTGTCCCCCGGCGGGATGTCCTGGAGCCGCTGGATCTGCACGGCCTGCTGCGGGCCGAGCAGGCGCTGCTGCAGCCACAGCGCGCCCAGTTCGGTGCTGCCGACCCAGACCGCGACCAGCCCGGCCGCGAAGAGCGCGCCCGACAACCACCGCCGGCGATGCCGCAGCCACCAGGCGAGCAGCAGCAGCGGAAAGGCGCCGGTGGGTGGCAGGAGGAAGGCAGCGACCGCGTGTATCAGGTCGTTCATCGGGAGCCGGGGATGGGTGTCAGGTGTTGAGGCCCGCCAGCATAATCAGCTTCCTTGACGATTCGACCGGTCCCGGCCGGCTGCGCCCGTGTTCTTCTCCGCTCTTCCCGTCTGGCCCCGGCGCGTCCTGCGCGCGCTCGTGGGCCTGGTGCTGTTCCTCGTGGCCCTGCTGCTGGTCGCGTGGATGGCATTGCCGATGTGGATCGAGCGGGCGGGCGTGCGGATCGCGACGGAGCAACTCGGCCGGACGGTGACGCTCGGCCGCGCCAGCTTCACGCCGTGGCGGCTGGCGCTGACGCTGGAGGACCTGAAGATCGCCGGCCCCGCGGCGCAGGCGCCGCCGCTGCTGGAGGTGCGTCGTGTCCGGGCGGCCCTGTCGCCACGCTCGCTCTGGCACCTGGCGCCGGTGCTGTCCTCGCTGACGGTGGAGGCGCCGCGCGGGCGCGTCGCGCTGCTGCCGGACGGCAAGACCGATCTGGACGACATCCTCGCCCGGCTGGCCGGGACGCCGAAGACGCCGCCGTCGCCGGACGACGGCCCGGCCGAGGCGGCGCTCTACAACATCGAACTGACCGACGGCGAATTCCGCCTGGACGACCGGACCGCCGGCATGGTCCATGAGCTCAAGGCGCTGCACCTGGGCATCCCTTTCCTGTCGACGCTCGACGCGGATGTCGAGGTGCATGTGCAGCCGCGCCTGTCCGGGCAGTTGAATGGCGTGGGATTCCAGAGCGAAGGCCAGGCGCAGCCGTTCGCGGACACCCGCAGCGCGAGCATGACCGTCAAGCTCGACGCGCTGGACCTGTCGGCCTATCGCGCCTACTGGCCCAAGTCGCTGCCGATGCGCCTGGCGCAGGGCCGGCTCGACACGCAACTGACGCTCGACTTCAAGCAGCCGCCCGGGCAGGCGCCCGAGGTCAAGATCAGCGGCCGCACCGCGCTGCGCGACCTGTCGCTGCAGCGTGGCGCCGGCGACGGCGTCTGGGCGGACTGGCTGCGCTGGCAGGCGCTGACCGTCGACCTGGCCGACGTCCAGCCGCTGAAGCGGCAGGTGATGCTGGGCGCGGTCACCTTGAAGCAGCCCGAGCTGTTGATGGGGCGCGACGCGCAAGGCCGGCTGTGGCTGCCGGACATGCCGGCGGCGCCCGCGCCGAAGCCGGTAGCGAGCGCAACCGCCGCCTCGGCGGCCGGTGCCTCGAGAACCGCCGCGGCGCCGTGGCGCGTCGGCGTCCAGCGCCTGGCGCTGGAAGGCGGCCGTGTCGGCTGGACCGATGAGACGCTGCGTCCGGCCGCCCGCTGGCGGGTGGACGCCCTGAGCGTGACCGGCAGCGGGCTGAACTGGCCGCTGGCGGCGAAGGCGGCGCCGGTCGAGATCACCGCCACCCTGGGCGCCGACGGCGCGGCGTCGCCCGCGACGGTCTCCGGCAAGGGCCAGGTCGGCGCGGCCGGCATCGCGCTGGACTGGGCCGTGAAGGACCTGGCGCTGGACGGGCTCGCGCCTTACCTGAAGGCGGCGACGCCGCTGGCCGTGCGCGGCCGATTCGCGACGCAGGGCACCGTGCGCGCCGGTCCCGGCGGCGAGGACGTCAAGCTGTCGCTGAAGGGGCTCAGCCTGGACGGCGTGGAGATCGCCGATGGCAAACAGCCGGTGCTGGCGCTCAAGCAACTGAGCCTGGACCAGGCGGAACTGGCCCTGGACAGCCGCCGGCTCAGCGCCGGCAAGCTCGCGCTGGTGGCGCCGCAGGCGCATCTGGGGCGCGACAAGGCGGGTCGATGGAGTTGGGAGGCCTGGACGGCCGCGTCGGCGCCGTCCCAGGGCGCGGGTGCCGCGACGGCCTCGCGCCAGCGCGCGCCAGAAACGCGGGGCGATCGCCTGACGCTGGATGCGCCCGAACACCGTGAGGTCGCGGCCGCACCGGTCCCCGCGCCGTGGACGGCGCAGGTCGCCGAGGTCACCGTCGAGGGCGGCAGCGCGACGCTGCTGGACCTGGCCACGCATGTGCTCGACGACGAGCCGGCCCGGCCGATCGGCCTGCAGGAACTGGCGCTGAAGCTTTCCGGCCTCGAGTGGGACGGGCGGCAGTTGCGCAAGCCGATGCCGGTCCAGTTGAGCGCCACCCTGCGCCGGCCCGACGCCACGCGGCGCAACCAGCGCGAGGTCCCGAAGTTCCGCTGGGACGGCCAACTGGCGCTGGCGCCGCTGAAGCTGTCCGGCAAAGTCAGCGCCGAGCACCTGCCGCTGCACTGGGCCGATCCCTACCTCGATCCGTCGATCGGCATCCACCTGCAGCGGGCCGAGGGCTCGATGCGCGGCAGCTTCGAGCTGGCCGAGACGCCCAAGGGGCCGTCGGTCGCGGCTGGCGGCGACCTGCTGATCGCCGATCTGCGCCTGCGCCAGGCCCGTCTGCAGGACGGCCGGCGGCGCTCGGCCGAGGAACTGCTGAGCTGGCAGGGGCTGAAGCTGGGTGGTTTGAGCCTGGCGCTCGCGGCGGGCGGCACGCCGGACCTGAAGATCCAGCAGGCGGTGCTCGACGAGTTCTACGCCCGGCTGATCGTCAACGAGCAAGGGCGCCTCAACCTGCGCGACCTGAACCAGACCGAGCAGGGGCAGGCGGTGGCCGCCGTGGCCGGCACGGCGGCGGCCTCGGCCCCGGTGGCGGCGACGGTGGCGCAGGCCACCTCGGCGCCCGCGCCGGCCACCGGTGCCGCGGCCGCCTCGTCCGCCGCCGGGCAGCCGCCGCTGCGGCTCAGCATCGCCGAGACCCGGCTCAACGGCGGCAAGGTCGATTTCAACGACCGGTTCATCAAGCCCAACTACAGCGCCAACCTGAGCGAACTGACCGGCACGCTGGGCGCGTTCTCGGCGGGCTCGCAGGAGATGGCGCCGCTGCAGCTCAAGGGCAAGGTCGAGGGCACCGGGCTGCTGGACATCAGCGGCCGCCTGAACCCGAGCGGGGCGCCGCTCGCGCTGGACATCACCGCCAGCGCCACCGACATCGAGCTCGCGCCGCTGTCGCCCTATGCCGGCAAGTACGCCGGTTATGCGATCGAGCGCGGCAAGCTCTCGACGCGCGTGCATTACGAGATCGAGCCGGGCGGCCGGCTGCAGGCCGACAACAAGATCGTGCTCAACCAGCTGACCTTCGGCGACCGCATCGACAGCCCGACCGCGACCAAGCTGCCGGTCAAGCTGGCGGTGGCGCTGCTCAAGGACCGGGACGGCGTGATCGACGTCAACCTGCCGGTCAGCGGCTCGCTCAACGATCCGGAGTTCAGCGTCGGCGGGCTGGTCGTCAAGCTCATCGTCAACCTGCTGACCAAGGCGCTGATGTCGCCGTTCTCGCTGCTGTCCGGCGGCGGCGGGGCGGAGATGAGCCAGCTCGAATTCCAGCCCGGCACGGCCGCGCTGCAGCCGGACGCGGCGAGGAAGCTCGAGCCGCTGACCCGGGTGCTGGCGGACCGCCCGGCGCTGCAGCTGAGCATCACCGGCTGGGTGGATCCGGCCGGCGAGCGCCGCGCGGCCCAGGCGGCGCGGCTCGAGGACGCGCTGCTCGCGGAACGGCGTCGCGAACTGCGGCGGGCGGCGGTGACACAGGCAGCGGGGCAGGCGGTGGGGCCGGCGACGGCGGCCTCCGCCGCGACCGACGCGCCGGTGACGCTGGACGAAACCCAGCGCGCGCGCCTGCTCAAGGTCGTCTACGACAACGCCAAGCTGCCCAACAAGCCGCGCAACTTCGTCGGCCTGACCAAGGACATCCCGGCCGAGCAGATGCGCGAGCTGCTGATGGACAGCTACACCGTCACCGACGAGCAGCTGCGGGAGCTGGCGCTGCAGCGCGCGGTCGCGGTGCGGGATGCGCTGATCGAGCGCGGCGTGCCGAACGCGCGCATGTTCCTGGCCTCGCCGAAGCTGCACGCGAAGGACGACGAGCGCGGCGCCGACAAGGACAAGCCCTGGCAGCCGCGCGTGGATCTGGCGCTCAGCGCACAGTGAGCGGGCGTCGCTCGCCTATGCTGGCGGGCTTGATTTCCGGGGCGCGCGCCCGATCTGAATCCGCCTGTCGCGGGAAGACTTCCCGCCAGCCTTGAGGACCTGCCATGACGACCACTCCGAATCCCGTTTCCCTGCCGGCCGGCGAGGACCTGATCACCCTCGGAGGCGGCTGCTTCTGGTGTACCGAGGCGGTGTTCCTGCGCGTCAAGGGCGTGCTGGGCGTCGAGTCGGGCTACACCAACGGCCAGGTCGCGCAGCCCAACTATGAGCAGGTCTGCTCCGGCAACACCGGTCATGCCGAGGTGGTGCGGGTGCGTTTCGACACCCGCGTCGTCAGCCTCGAGGATCTGCTGCAGGTGTTCTTCACCATCCACGATCCGACGACGTTGAACCGCCAGGGCGCGGACGTCGGCACGCAGTACCGCTCCGGCATCTACTACACGCGGCCCGAGCAGCTGGGCGTGATCCGGCAGGTGCTGGACGAGGCGCAGCGCGCCCATGGCGGCAAGGTCGTCACCGAGGTCCAGCCCGAGCAGAACTATTGGCCCGCCGAGGCCTATCACCAGGACTACTTCGCCAATCACCCGGAGCAGGGCTACTGCGCGTTCGTCGTCGCGCCCAAGGTCGACAAGTTCGCGAAGAAGTTCAAGGAACTGCTGAAGGACGAGGCGGCCGGCTGATGGCGTCGACGGACGCCGCCGCGCTGATCGCGAGCCACGGGCTGCGCTTCCGCTACGGGGCGTCCGCCGCGGCCGACCTGCACTTTCCCGACTTCGAGTTGCCGCGCGGCGGTCATCTGCTGCTGCGCGGCGCGTCGGGCAGCGGCAAGAGCACGCTGCTCGCCTTGATGGCCGGACTGCTGACCCCGACGGCGGGACGCCTGGCGATGGACGGGGCGGAGGTCGGCGCGCTCGCGCCGGCCGCGCGGGACGCCTGGCGCGGCGCCCATCTGGGCTTCATGCCGCAGCGTCTGCACCTGAGCGCCTCGCTGAGCGTGCGCGACAACCTCGCGCTGCCTTACGTCGCCGCCGGGCTCAAGCCCGACGACGCCCGGATCACGGCGCTGCTGGCCGAGCTGGGCATCGCGCCACTGCTGGACCGACGTCCGCATGCGCTCAGCCAGGGCCAGGCGCAGCGCGTGGCATTGGCGCGAGCGTTGCTGCGGGCGCCGCGTTTCGTGCTCGCCGACGAGCCCACCGCCAACCTCGACGACGAGGCCTGTGACGCCACGCTGGCGCTGCTGCGTCGCGTGGCGACGGAACACGGCGCCAGCCTGGTGATCGCCTCGCATGACGCCCGCATCGAGGCCGTCTGGAGCGAGTGGCCGGCGCTGCAACGGTTGAGGCTCACGCGCATGGGCAGCGCGGCGATGCCGCTGCCGACGTCGTGCGCCACCCCATGAGCCGGTCCCCGCTGAACCTGCCGCGCCTGGCGTGGCGATACCTCTGGGCGCGTCCGATGCTGACGGCGCTCAACCTGATGCTGCTGAGCCTGGGCCTGGCCGCGATCGGTTTCGTCGTGCTGGTCAGCGAGCAGCTGGAGCAAGGCCTTCGGCGCGATCTCGGCGGCATCGACCTGGTCGTCGGTGCCAAGGGCAGTCCGATGCAGATCCTGCTGGCAGGCGTGTTCCACCTGGACCAGTCGACGGGGAACATCCCGCTCGCCACCGTCTCGCAGCTGAAGGCGCAGCCGCTGGTGGCGCAGGCGGTGCCGATCTCGCTGGGCGACAGCTTCCGCGGCCATCGCATCGTCGGCACGACGGCGGACTACCTGGCGCTCTACCAGCTGGAGCTCGCCCAGGGCCGGCGCTGGACCGGGCCCATGCAGGCAGTGCTGGGCGCCGAGGTGGCGCGTCAGTCCGGGCTGAAGCCGGGCGACCGGTTCCACGGCACGCACGGCCTGGCCGGTGGCGGCGAGGAACACGAGCACCCCTATGAAGTGACCGGCGTCCTGGCGCCGACGGGCGGCGTGGTCGACCGGCTGGTGCTGACGGACCTGGCCTCGGTCTGGGAGGCCCATGCGGCGCATGGGCACGCGGCGAAGTCGGCCCGCGAATCGAAGGGCAGGGGCCACGACGATCACGCCAGCGACCGCGACGACGCCAGCGACCGCGACCGCGACCGCGCCGAGGATCACGGCCACGCCGCGGACCACGAGCACGAGCACGAGCACGAGCACGAGCACGACCGCGAGCACACCGGTGCTCACGCGGACGCCGCGCTCGAGGTCAGCATGGTGCTGGTGCGCTACCGCAGTCCGCTGGCCGCGGTGATGCTGCCGCGCTGGGTCAACGCGCAGGCGGGGTTACAGGCCTCGGTGCCGGCGCTGGAGACCGCGCGGCTGCTGAGCATGGTCGGGGTCGGCGTGGACGTGCTGCGCGGCTTCGGGGGTGTGCTGCTGCTGGCGGCGGCGCTGTCGGTGCTGGTAGCGCTGCTGCACGCGGTGCGCGAGCGCCAGGGCGACCTCGCGATGCTGCGGATGCTCGGTGCGACGCCGGCCCGCGTCGCCGGCCTGATCGCGCTGGAGGCGCTGATGCTGGCCTCGCTCGCGACTCTGCTGGCGCTCGGACTCGCCCATGGCTTCGCGGCCGTGCTCGGCGCGGTGCTCGCGCAGCAGCAGTCGGTGCGGATCTCCGGCGCCTGGGTCTCGGCCTGGGAGGCGCTGGTGCCGGCGCTCGCGCTGGGCCTGGCGCTGATCGCGGCGGCCTGGCCGGCCTGGCGCGGTTACCGGCTCGACGTGACGGAGCTGCTGCAGACGCCGCGTTGAGCGGCGGACCGCAAGCGGCGGGCAGTGGGGCGAGCGCTGCGCCCCCACGCGACGGGCTCGGCGCAACGCGTCGCGAATCGGCGAGGCGAGTTGAGGGGGCCAGGCGAGGCGAGGCACAATGTCGCGTTTCACGCGGCGCCGACGCCGCGTTCACGCCGACGCCCCGACGCCCGATGTCCTCACGAACCGTCATCGCCATCGCCATGCCGCGCCTTCCTGGAAGCGCGCTCGCCTGCGTGGCGATCGGCATGGCGGCGGCCACCTTCGTCGCCGCCGACCCGGTCCGGGCCCAGGCGTCCTCGCCGGGCACCGCGATCCCGATGGGCTCGGGCCCCGGCTACCACGATCCCCGCGGCCCCTTCAAGCCGCTGCAGGAGGTCGAGGGCGTCGTCAGCTGGAAGCTGCTGTCCTCGGTCACGGTCAAGGCCGACAAGAGCAAGGTCATCCCGACCTTTCCCTCCGGCGTGCTCGCGCTGGACAAGCGCACCGTGAAGATCCAGGGTTTCATGATGCCGCTCGAGCCGGGCGACAAGCAGAGCCACTTCCTGCTGTCGTCGGTGCCGACGAGCTGCTCCTTCTGCGTGCCCGCCGGCCCTGAAGGTCTGGTGGAAGTGCGCAGCAAGACGCCGGTGCGCTACACGCTGGAGGTCGTGACCGTCGAAGGCCAGATGGCGGTCCTCAACGACGACCCCTACGGCATGTTCTACCGCGTCACGCAGGCCGTGCCCGCGGCGCGCTGAACGCGCCCACGACCGACCCCACGCTCATGCATCGCCCGACCGCGACCCTCCGGACCCGCCAGCAGCGCTGGTGGATCTGGCTGTGCGTGGCGGCGGTGCTCGGCTTCCAGGCGCTCGGCCTGGTGCACCGCAGCCTGCACGGGTCGGCCGGCCATCCCTCGCGCATCGCCATCGCGATCGCGCAGGCGGCGGGCGAGGACACGCCCGCGCCCAGCTTCGGCCATGCGGCCGGCACGCCGGACTGCCAGTTGCTCGACCAGCTCAGCCATGCGCTGGGGCCGGTCGCCCAGGCCTTCGCCTGGACCGCGCCGTCGCCGGACCTCCCGGTCGACGTGGACGCGCCGCACGACGCGGCGCTGGCCCAGCTGTGGCGCAAGGGCGCGCGCGGTCCGCCGCGCGCCTGACACCTCCGTCGATATTTCCCGCGTCCTTTCAGCGTCGCTTCGGCGTCGTTCCTCGACGTTCTTTGCGCCGTTTGCACCGTGCTCGTGCCGTGCTCGCGCCGTTCCGCGCTGCGCGCCACGCCCCTCGACGGGGCCGTGCGCCGCACGGCGGCGCGCCCGGCACGCGCCTCGGCGCTGGCGTTCGCGCCCGCGGGATCCACATCAGCATCTGATCGCGCCGCGGTGCTCGACCGCCGGCGCTCGAGAGTGTCCTCATGGCCAACAAGCCCCGTTTCCCGTTCCTCCTGTCTCCCATTTCCCTGGCGCTCGCGCTGGGCGCCGGCACCGCCTGGGCCCAGCGGGCCCCCGTCGTGTCGACCGCCGATGCCGCTGCTCCCACAGGTGAGGCCGCCAATGCCGACACCGCCGCGGGCGGCGCGGCCCGCGCGCACAAGCACAAGCTCGACGTCGTCGTCGTGACCGGCAACCCGCTGAGCCAGCGCGAGCTCGCCGCGCCGGTGCAGGCGCTGAGCGGCGACGCGCTGACCCTCAAGCGTGGCGCGAGCCTGGGCGAAACGCTGGACGGCCTGGCCGGCGTGGGCTCGACCTACTTCGGTCCCAACAGCAACCGCCCGACGATGCGGGGCCTGGACGGTGACCGCGTCCGCATGCTGAGCAACTCCGGCGCCTCGGTCGACGCCTCCAGCCTGAGCTTCGACCATGCGCTGCCGGTCGATCCACTGGTGCTGACGCGGGTCGAGGTGCTGCGGGGCGCGGCGGCGCTGCAGTACGGCGGCAACGCGATCGGCGGCGTCGTCAACGCGATCGACAACCGCATCCCGCGCCTGGCCCAGCCGGGCCTGAACGGCGTGGCCGAGCTGCGCCTGGGCGGCGCGTCCGATGAGCGCGGCGGGGCGGTGGTGCTCGACGGCGGCAGCAACGCGTTCGCCTGGCACGTCGATGCCGCCGACCGTCGCGCCGACGACCAGCGCGTGCCGCGCTTCACCAGCGAAGACGGCAGCAGCACGCGGGTGCGCAACTCCGACGCCCACGGCCGCAGCGGCGCGGTGGGCGGCTCGCTGCTGTTCTCGCAGGGCTATGCCGGCGTGTCGGTGGAGGACTACCACAACGAATACGGCGTGACCGTCGAGCCCGACGTGCGCATCCAGATGCAGCGCCAGCGCCTGGCCACCGCCGGCGAGTGGCGCGATCCGCTCCCGGGCCTGGCTCGCGTGACCTGGCAGTTCGCGAGCAGCCGCTACAAGCATCAGGAAGTGGAGGGCAGTGGCGAGATCGGCACCGTCTTCGAATCCGACGGCAAGGACGGCCGCGTCGAGGCCACGCATGCGGCCTTCCAGGGCGGCTGGGGCTCGGTGCAGGGCGTGCTGGGCTGGCAGTGGGACCAGAGCGACTTCTCCGCGCTCGGCGAGGAGGCGCTGGTGCCCGGCACCAAGACGCGGAGCAACGCGCTGTTCCTGATCGAGCAGTTCAAGTCCGGCCCGTGGAGCCTGCAGGCGGGCGCGCGCGCCGAGCGCGTCAGCGTGGCTTCGACCGGCGGTGACGAGGAGCGCTTCGGCGATCCCGTGACGCGCCGCTTCAGCCCGAAGAGCCTGTCGCTGAGCGGCGCCTATGAGCTGGGGCAGGGCTTCAGCCTGTCGAGCAACCTGAGCAGCAGCCAGCGCGCGCCGACCTTCTATGAGCTCTTCGCCAACGGCGTGCACGTGGCCTCGGGCGCGTTCGAGGTCGGCGACGTCAACCTCGGGCTGGAGCGCGCGAAGGCGGTCGACCTGGGCCTGCACTGGAAGCAGGGCGAGGCCAAATGGAGCCTGCAGGTCTACCAGACGCGTTTCTCGAACTACATCGCGCTGGACGCGAGCGGCCGCAGCGTCGAGCTGGTCGGCGAGGACGGCGGCACCGAGACCGTGCCCGAATACCTGTACCGCGGCGTGCGGGCGCGGATGCATGGCATCGAGCTCGAAGGTCGTCAGCCGCTGCCGGCGGTGGCCGGCTGGAGCCTGATGCTGGGCACGACGCTGGACCTGGTGCGCGGCACCAACCGCGATACCGGCGAGCCGCTGCCGCGCCTGGCACCGGTGCGCGCCAGCCTGTCGATCCAGGCTGAGCGCGGCCCGTGGCTGATCCAAGCCGAGCTGCGCGGCGCCAGGCGCCAGGACCGCGTGCCGGCGCTGGACACGCCGACGGCCGGTTACGGGATCCTGAGGTTGAACATCGCGCGCCACTTCGACATCGGCAACCTGGACGCGATGTGGTACCTGAAGCTGGACAACCTGGCCAACAAGCTGGCCTACAACGCAGGCAGCGTGCAGACCATCCGCGAGCTGACGCCGCTGCCGGGGCGCAGCGTGTTCGCGGGGTTGCAGGTCAAGTTCTGACGCGGGCGCCGGCCCTCACCCCCATCCTCTCCCGCAAGCGGGAGAGGGAGCTTCACCGGCGCGCTTCGCACTTCCTCCCGCTTGCGGAAAAGGGTGCCATCTGCGCGCCCCGCACTCCCTCCCGCTTGTGGGAAAGGGGCGGCCATCGTTGCGCTTCGCACTCCCTCTCCCGCTTGCGGGAGAGGGCAGGGGTGAGGGCCAGCGGCCGTGGAAGTAGAAGATCAGGGCGCCAGTCGCTCCCGGACCCAGATGCCGTCCTCGAGCCGATACACGAGCCGGTCATGCAACCGCGACTTGCGCCCCTGCCAGAACTCCCAGCGCTCGGGCACCAGCCGGTACCCGCCCCAGTGCGGCGGTCGCGCCGGATTCAACCCATGCTGGGCCGCAGCCTTCGCCGCGTTGGCGACCAGCACCGCGCGCGACGAGATCACCTGGCTCTGCGGCGACGCCCAGGCGCCCAGCCGCGAGTCCAGCGGCCGCGACGCGAAGTAGGCATCCGACTGCGCGGCCTCGACCTTCTCGACCCGCCCTTCGATGCGCACCACCCGTTCCATCTCGACCCAATGGAACTGCAGCGCCGCGAACGGATGCGCCGCCAGCTCGCGACCCTTGCGGCTGTCGTAGTTGGTGTACCAGACCAGCCCGCGCTCCTCGATGTCCTTGATGAGCACGATGCGGGTGGACGGCCGGCCGTCCGGGCCCACCGTGGCCAGGGTCATCGCATTGGGTTCGGGGATGCCGGCGTCCAGCGCCTGCTGGAGCCATTCGCGGAACTGGCGCAGCGGTTCGGGCGAGGCCAGCTGCTCGTCGAGCTCGTCACGCTCGTAGCTCTTTCGAAGGTCGGAGAGTTTGTCCATCCTTTGGAGTATCGGGCGAATCCTTAAGTAAAGCTCCCACTCGTGAAACTCCGGGTGCGAGCCCCATCTTCCGGCAGGCATGCTTCCCGGCATGGAGCCGTGCCAGAGAGCGGCGGCCGGGGGGACTCGGGACCAAACCAGAAGGAAGTTTGCATGAATCAGCGACGACCCGCCGTCGTCGTGCTCGCGGCAGGGCGCGGCCAGCGCTTTCGCGGCGAGGGCCACAAGCTGGAACAGGTCTTGAACGGGGACACCGTGCTGGCGCTGACGCTGCGCCAGACGATGGCTTCCGGCCTGCCGATGCTCGTGGTGACCTCGACCGCGTTGGCGCCTCTGGTCCGACGCCATGTGGCCTCGCGCGACATGCTGGTGCTGCCCGACCAGGACCGCCTGGGACGTCCGGCGCCGCTGGGCATGGGCCATTCGATCGCGGCGGGTGTCGCCGCGACCGGGGACGCGCCGGGGTGGCTGATCCTGCCGGCCGACATGCCGATGGTGCGACCCGGCACCCTGGCCGCGGTGGCCGATGCGATCGAGCGCGATCCGATCGCCTACGCCCAGCACCGCGGGCGCCGGGGGCATCCGGTGGGCTTCAACGCCGAACTCTTCTCCGAACTCACCAGCCTGCAGGGCGATGAGGGCGCGCGCCGCCTGCTGGCGCGTTATCCGGCGCAGGCCGTGGACGTCGACGATCCGGGCGTGCTGATCGACGTCGATACCGTCGAGGACCTGCAGCGGCTCAAGGTGGATCCGTCGATGCCGCGCCCGAGCGACCTGGGCATGCGCAGCTTCGGCGGCTGAAACGGGCCAAGGCCGGCTCCGGCTGAGACCTGCCGGCTCGCGATGTCGAGCCGCGGCTCAAGCCGACGCGGCCGGTCGCTTCACAACCCGTGCGCGCGAGCCAGCGCCAGCTGGCGCTCCAGCGCGCGGTCGTGGATGCCGTGCTCCCGCAGGCAGGTCACGGCGCGCGTCAGGTAATCCAAGGTCGTGCCATAGCGCCCGCGCGCGTGGCGCAGGATGTGCAGCAATCGGTCGTCGGCGAGGTCACCCACCCAGCCCGGACTGCGCCGCGACAGCGTGAAGGCCAGCGCCTTGCGCGTGCCCAGGCCATCGGCGCACTGGCAGTCCAGCCACCGCGGCACGTAGGTGCCGACCACCATCTCCCGCAGCCACAGACGATGCAGCGTGGCCTCGCTGTCCTGCGGCGCCACGCGGTAAAGCAAACCCCGGCAACTGCCGCCCGACAGCAAGGTCATCACCAGCCCTGGTTGCTCCGCGCTGCCCCGGTTCACCAGCGAACGCAGGCGCAGCGCGCGGTGATAACCCTGGACCTTCGCCACCAGCGTCTGCGCAGGCTCGAAACCGGGGTTCCACATCAACGAGCCATAGGCGAACATCATCAGGCCGTGCTCGCGGTCCCATTGACGCTCCGCCACTTGCAGCAGCGCTTGACTGTGGGCAGGAAGGTCTTCGAGCCGGGCTTCGGCCAAAGGGTCGTGAATCATGGGGGAATGCTGCCATAGGGGGGGCACTCCCACTGCCACTGGCGGTGCGTTGGCCGCGAGGGCATGGGGCCTTGGCGGCCAGCGCCAAAACCCCATGCCCTCCCGTCCCGGCAGCAGGGCTGACTGCAACGAAGCGGTGGCAGGGCGTAGAACGGAGGCGGAGAGCGGAGAGCGGAGAGCGGAAGGTGTCGTGCGGCGGGCGCGCTTCGGGAACGTGGACTGCCGCGCAGTGGGTGAGCGTTTTCGTAACTCTCTTGTACCTGGGAAAGCGCTTGCGGAGGGCCGTGGGACCCCGTCGGCGTGTAATATGGTTACCAATCTAACCCTGGCCGAGTTACATCGGCAGTCGGCATGAACAAGACGCTTCTGGACGTCACCGCGCGCATCAAGGCGCGCAGCGCCGCTTCGCGCGAGCGCTATCTGGACCTGATCGAGCGCATGGCGGGCCGCCAGCGCGGCGTGCAGCGCCTCGGTTGCGCGAACGTCGCCCATGCGGTGGCCGCGATGCCGGCCAACGACAAGCTGCGCATCGTCGCCGAGAAGGCGCCGCATCTGGGCATCGTCACGGCCTACAACGACATGCTGTCGGCCCATCAGCCCTATGAGAACTACCCCGCGATCATCCGCGACGAGGTGCATCGTCAGGGCGCCACGGCGCAGGTCGCGGGCGGCGTGCCGGCGATGTGCGACGGCGTCACGCAGGGCACGCCGGGCATGGAGCTCAGCCTGTTCTCGCGGGACACGATCGCGATGGGCACGGCGGTGGCGCTGTCCCACGATGTCTTCGATGCCGCGCTGCTGCTGGGCATCTGTGACAAGATCGTGCCCGGCCTGCTGATCGGCGCGCTGCACTTCGGCCATCTGCCCTGCGTGTTCGTGCCGGCCGGGCCGATGAGTTCGGGGCTGTCCAACAACGACAAGGCCAAGGTGCGCGAGCTCTACGCGCAGGGCAAGGTCGGCCGCGACGAGCTGCTGCAGGCCGAGTCCCAGGCCTATCACGGCGCCGGCACCTGCACGTTCTACGGCACGGCCAACAGCAACCAGATGCTGCTCGAGGCGATGGGCCTGCATGTGCCGGGCGCGGCGTTCGTGCATCCGCATGACGGGCTGCGCGAGGCGCTGACCCGCGAGGCCGTGCGCCAGGCGTTGAAGATCATTCCGCAGCGCGACTACACGCCGATCGGCCGCATGGTGGACGAGCGCAGCATCGTCAACGCGATGGCGGCGCTGCTGGCGACGGGCGGCTCGACCAACCACCTGATCCACTGGATCGCGGTGGCACGCTCGGCGGGCATCCTGATCGACTGGAGCGATTTCTCCGAGTTGTCGTCGGTCGTGCCGCTGCTGGCGCGGGTGTATCCGAACGGCAGCGCCGACGTGAACCAGTTCCAGGCCGCGGGCGGCCCCGGCTTCGTGATCAAGGAACTGATCGGCGCCGGGCTGATGCACGGGGACGTGCTGACCTCGGTCGCGGGGCAGGATCTGAATGCCTTCGCGCGGCTGCCGCGCCGCGCCGAGGATGGGTCGGTGAGCTGGAGCGACCTGCCGGCCCGGAGCGGCGACGAGGCGGTCGTGCGCACCGCCGCCGCGCCGTTCTCGCCGACCGGCGGGCTGAAGCTGCTGGCGGGCAACCTGGGGCGCGCGGTGATCAAGGTGTCGGCGGTGCCCGAGGATCGGCACACGGTGGAGGCGCCGGCGCGCATCTTCGACAGCCAGGAGGCGATGCAGGCCGCGTTCAAGGCCGGCGAACTGGAGCGCGACGTCGTGGTCGTCGTGCGCTTCCAGGGACCGCAGGCCAACGGCATGCCGGAGCTGCACAAGCTGACGCCGCCGCTGGCGGTGCTGCAGGGCAAGGGCTTCAAGGTGGCGCTGGTGACCGACGGGCGCATGAGCGGCGCGTCGGGCAAGGTGCCGGCGGCGATCCACGTGAGCCCGGAGGCGCTCTCGGGCGGACCGCTGGCCAAGCTGCGCGACGGCGACCTGGTGCGGGTGTGCGCCAACAGCGGCGAGCTGACGGCGCTGGTGCCGGCGGCGGAGTGGGACCGGCGTGAGCTGGCGCAGATCACCGCGGACGCGGTGATGGACAACGGCGCCGGACTGGGCCGCGAGCTGTTCGCCGGCATGCGGCGCAATGTGACGTCGGCGGAGGAGGGCGCGGTCACCTGGCTGTGAGGCTGGAGGATCGACGCGTCGGCGGATTCGGATTCGATTACGAGGAGAACCCCATGAGTTCCATCAAGGACACCCTGAGCCTGGCCGAACACGGTCCGGTGATTCCGGTCATCGTCATCGACCGCGTCGAGGACGCGGTGCCGCTGGCGCGCGCGCTGGTCGCCGGCGGCGTGAAGGTGCTGGAGGTGACGCTGCGCACGCCGGTGGCGCTGGAGGCGATCGCCGCGATCGCGCGCGAGGTGCCGGAGGCGCTGGTCGGCGCGGGCACGCTGCGGACCTCGGCCGACGCGGTCGCGGCCAAGCAGGCCGGTGCCTGCTTCGCGGTCAGCCCCGGCTTCACGCAGGACGTGGCGAGCGCCTGCGAGGCGCATTTCTTGCCCTTGCTGCCGGGCGTGTCGACGGCCAGCGAGGTGATGATGGCCAGCGACGCCGGCTACAAGTTCCTGAAGCTGTTCCCTGCGACCGCGGTGGGCGGCGTCGGCCTGCTGAAGGCGCTGGCCGGCCCGTTCCCCGACGTGGCGTTCTGCCCCACCGGCGGCATCACGGTGCAGACCGCGCCCGATTTCCTGGCGCTGCCGAACGTCAAGGTCTGCGGTGGGTCGTGGCTCACCCCGGCCGACGCGGTGAAGGCGGGCGACTGGGCCCGCATCACCCAACTGGCCAAGGAAGCGAGCGCGCTGCGCTGACCCCTCGCCGCTCACCCGCCCCATGGGGGCGGGCCGGGGTGGGGTAACTGCTGCCCCGCCCGCTCGGAGGGCGGGGATGGGGTGGGAGCGAAACGATGAAAAGGGCTTCCAGAGCCGTGGCCGCCGGTTGCCTGGTTCACCGCTTCACAGGATCGAAGATCAAGCAAGTCGTGCTCCCATGCGCATACAGCTTGCCGTCATGGCCGATCAGGTCCGCCTCCGCCGTCGCCATCTGGCGGCCGACATGCCGCACGCGGCCGATGGCGCGCACGACCGGCACGCGCTCGTTGAGCGCCCGCACCAGGTTGATCTTGAGCTCCAGCGTCGTATAGCCGCGGCCGGGATCCAGCGTCGTGTGCACCGCGCAGCCCAGCGCCGAATCCAGCAGCGTCGCATACCAGCCGCCGTGCACCGTGCCCATCGGGTTGTAGTGCCGGAACTTGGGCGATCCCTGGAAGATCACCTCGCCCTTGGTCACGCGCAGCAGCGTGAAATCGAGGGTCTGCGCGATCGGCGGCGGCGGCAGCTTGCCGTCGAGCATCGCCTGCATCTGCTGCAGGCCGTTCAGGCCGGCGATCTCCGCCATCGTGGCCACGCCATGCTCGGGCCGCAGCATTGCGCGGACCGCTTTTTCTTCGTCCAGCCACTGGGCCAGCGCTTCGTCGTGCGAGGGGGTCAAAGCTGCGCTCATCGTGCATTCCTGTCGGGTGAATGAAGACCATCCGGAAACTTGTGGCTGCAATGGTTGCAGCTACAATCTTTCGCTGTCAAGCATCCCTGCGACAGCCGCAGGCTTCCACGTGAGGGGACCCATGAACGCGTCCGTCACCGCCACGAAGACGTCCGCCACGGCGAGCACCGCCCAGGCGGAGCCCATCTCGCCCAAGGGCTGTACCAATTTCAAGCTTCGCCAGGTGACGCGGCTGGTCTCCAACCACTGCGAGGCCCATTTTGCCGAGACCGGCCTGAAGACCACGCAGTACGCGCTGCTGTCGCACATCGTGGTGCTCGGTCCGATCCAGCCGAGCGAACTCGCGCGCCGCATGGACCTGGATCTGTCGACGCTGTCGCGCAACATCCAGCCCCTGCTCGCGATGGGACTGGTGGAGACCCTGCCCGGGCCCGACGCGCGCAGCCGCCAACTGCAGGCGACCGAAGAGGGCCACGCGCGTCGCAAGCAGATGAAGGCGACCTGGAAGCGCGCGCAGCTCTCGCTCAACGAGCGCCTGGGCGACGAGCGCGTGCAGCGCCTGCATGCGCTGCTCGACGAATGCGCGGCGCTGATGCGCGGCGAAGTCGATCCGGACGAGCTCGATGGCGACTCGCCATGAGCGCCTGAACGCTCCGAGCGCTCCAAACCCGAGCAACGCCCAGAGCGCCCCGAGCGCCCTGAACGTTCACGCGGCTCAACGTCCCATCTGGAACAGGTCGAGCGCCGCAGCCACCTCGCCGGCCTGGCCGCGCAGCCGATCCGAGGACCGCGCCAGGTCCTCGACCATCGCCACGTTCTGCTGCGTGATCTGCTCAAGTTGACGCACGGCGTCGGTCACCTGCGAGATGTCGTCGAGCTGCGCCTGCGCGCTGCGCTCGATGTCCTCGATGACGCCGCCGAAGCGCTCCACCGCCGAGAGCGTGTCCGCCATGCTGCGGCGCGCCTCGCCGGTCTGGCGCGTGCCCGCCTCGACCTTCTCGCCGGAGGCGGCGATCAGCTGCTTGATCTCTCGCGCCGCCACCGTGCTGCGCTGCGCCAGCGCGCGCACCTCCGACGCCACCACCGCGAAGCCCTTGCCATGCTCGCCGGCCCGCGCGGCCTCGACCGCCGCGTTCAACGCCAGGATGTTGGTCTGGAAGGCGATGCCCTCGATCAACTGCGTGATCTCGCCGATGCGGGCCGAGGCCTCGGCGATCGCGGTCATCGTGTCGTTGACCGAGCGCACGTTGCCGTCGCTGCGCCGCGCCGCCTGGCCGAGCTCCGCGGCGACCTCGCGCGCCCGGTGGGCCGCGTCGCGGTTGCCGCGCACCTCGTCGGTGATCTGGCGCATGCTCGCGGCGGTCTGCTCCAGGCTGGACGCCTGGGCTTCGGTGCGCCGGGCGAGGTCATGGTTGCCTTGCGCGATCGCGTCCGACACCGCCCGCATCTGGCCGAGTTCATGCTGCGTGTCCGACACCAGCGCGCGCAGGTTCACCCGCAGTTGCGTCAGCGCGCGATCCAGCGGTCCCGGCGGCGCGGCCGCCTCGGTGACATGAGGACGAGGCGCGCCCAGGTCGCCGGCCGCGAGGCGCTCCGCCACCCGCAGGCTTGCGCGCAGGGCGGCGCGTCTCTGGCCCACGCGCAGCGCCGAGACGACCCCGACCGCGAGCCGCCGCCAGAGCGGCGCGCGAAGACGGCCGTGATGCAGCGCGAGTTCGCTCCGACCTGGCCGACCCGGCCGGCCTTCGGCGTTCATCCGCGCATACAGCGTCTCGGCCGCGCGCACCTGTTCGCGCGTGGGCTGGCTGCGCACCGACAGGTAGCCCGCCGGCTGGCCGTCGCGCAGCAGCGGCGTCACGTTGGCCATCACCCAGTAATGGTCGCCATCCTTGCGGCGGTTCTTCACCAGGCCCGACCAGGGTCGTCCGGCTTGCACCGTCGCCCAGAGGTCGCGGAAGGCCTCGGCCGGCATGTCGGGATGGCGGATCAGGTTGTGCGGCCGGCCGATCAGCTCCTCGCGGCTGAAGCCGCTGACCGCGACGAAAACGTCGTTGCAGTGCAGGATCCGGCCCTTCAGGTCGGTGGTGGACACCAGCGCGCGGCCTTCGGGGAACGGGAATTCCCGTTGCGTGACCGGCAGATTCGTTCTCATCGATGCGTTCCCTGTACGGTAAGTCTTGACTTGGATCAAGACACAGCATCGATGAGGTGGTCAGGGCGTCACTTGAGCAAGATCAAGCCATTGCGGGTTGACCCGGGAGAGGGTTGGCGCGCCGTGAAGGAGTGCCGGCGCGCCGGCCGTCAGTCCAGCGTGACGATCACCGGTGCGTGATCGCTGGGCTTGGGCAGCTTGCGCATCTGACGGTCGATCGTGCAGGCGGTGACGCGGGGCTTGAGCGCCTCGCTGACGAGGATGTGGTCGATGCGCAGGCCCTTGTTCTTCTGGAAGCCGAGCATGCGGTAGTCCCACCAGCTGTAGCTCTTGGGCGGCTGCTCGAACAGCCGGTAGGCGTCGGTGAGGCCCAGATCGAGCAAGGCCTGGAAGTGCGCGCGCTCCTGCGGCGAGGTGTGCGTCTGGCCGACGAAGGCGGCGGGGTCGTAGCAGTCGCGGTCCTCGGGGGCGATGTTGAAGTCGCCCATCAGCACGAGTTGCTTGTGCTGCTGGAGTTCACTGGCGAGCCAGGCGCGCAGGCCGTCCAGCCAGGCCATCTTGTAGACGAACTTGTCGCTGTCCAGCGCCTGCCCGTTGGGGAAGTAGGCGCCGATCACGCGCACGTCGCCGACGGTGCCGGCGATCAGCCGCGCCTGTTCGTCGGCATAGCCGGTGATGTTCTTGACGACGTCCCGGGCGGGCTCGCGGGACAGCAGCGCCACGCCGTTGTAGGTCTTCTGCCCGAACCACTGGACCTGGTAGCCGGCCTCGCCGATCTCCAGGGTCGGGAACTTGTCGTCGGTGAGCTTGGTCTCCTGCAGCACGAGCGCATCGACCGGATTGGCGGCCAGCCAGTCGAGCAGCTGCGGCAGGCGCACGGCCAGGGAGTTGACGTTCCAGGTGGCGAATTTCATGGTGCTCGTAGGTGATGAGGCAGGCAACGCCGCATCGTACCCAGTCCTTCGGCGCCGACGCGCCATCGCCCTGCAGACGCCAACTGGAGAGGCTCAGGTGGGCCCGGTGGGTGCCGGCGGGTGCCGCCTGCCCAGGCGCCGGGCCGATTCGATCAACGCCGGGGTCATGACCGCCCAACCCGCGCCCAGCACGGCCAGTGCGACCGCCGGGTCAGGAAAGCTGCCGGCACCCAGGCGCACGGCGGCCAGGTAGGACAGCGGTCCCCCGATGGCGCCGAGCACCGCCGCCAGCAGCGGCCGCCCGTGCAGCCACGCGAGCGGCCCCCGGAGCAAGGTCGCGAACAGCGCCCAGAGCGCCAGGATCCAGATCGGCGCCAACTGGGGCAGCGGGCCGGGCGATGCGTACTGCACCCAGCCTTGCCGGACCATCGCGCTGTCCCACGCGAGGCCGATCAGCATGGCCAGCACCGTCAGCGCCAGATCCGCGGCGCGGGCGGGACTCACGGCCAGGTGCAGCAGCACGACCGCGGCCACCGCCATCAGGCCCGCCGCGACCTGACCATGCGCCGCGCCGAGCACGCACGCGAACCAGGCGGCCTGGAACAGGCAGAACTGGACGAGGCCGATCATCAGCCGCCTCCTCGATGCACTGCCTGCCTGCATGGCGGCGCCCCTTCCATCGCGGCGCGCCGCGCGCTGCCGCATCACAGCGGGTTGGGGATCAGCACCTTGTCGACGACGTGAATCACGCCGTTGCTGGCCCGCACGTCGACCGCGACGATCCTGGCCGGCGTCGCGCTGGAGTCGGTGATGGTGGGCGGCGTGCCGGCGTTGATCACGAGGGACTGGCCCAGCACCGTGGTGACCGGCGTGCCGAAGGGAATGTTGGCCGACAGCACCTCGCTGCCCAGCACGTGATAGGTCAGCACGTTGGTGAGCTGCTGCGTGCTCAGTCCGTTCACCGTCGAGGCGATGGCCGCGAAGGCGTCATGGGTCGGCGCGAAGACGGTGAAGGGGCCGGCGCCGCTGAGCGTCCCCTGCAGGTTCGCCTTGACCACCGCGGCGACGAGCGTGTCGAAGGTCGGGTTCACCTGCGCCATCTGGACGATGTTCAGCAGCCCCGGAGGCACGAGCACCTTGTCGACCGCATGGATGACGCCGTTGCTGGCCATCACGTCGGCAGTCGTCACACGGGCGGTGGTGAGGGCCGCATCCTGGATGGTGACGCCGCCGGTGAAGCTCAGGCTGAGCGTCGTGGCGTTGCCGTTGAACTTGTACAGCGTCGCCTGCGTGGCGCCGCCCGCGGCCAGGTCGGCGGCGGCCTTGCGCGTGCCCAGCACGTGGTACTGGAGGATGCCGGCCAGCGTCGATGCGGGCAGGGCCGTGACCATCGCATCGGCACTGGCGAAACCCAGCTGCGTCGCCAGTGTCGTGAACGCCTCGTTGGTCGGCGCGAAGACCGTCAGGGACACCGAACCGTCCGCGAGCGTCGACGCCAGCCCCGCTTTCGTGGCGGCCGCTGTGAGCGCGGTGAAGCCGCCGTTCTGGGCGGCCTGGGCGAGGGTCGGCATCGGCGCGGGATCGTCGTCGTCGCCGCCGCAGGCGGTGAGCATCGTCGACACCGTCGCGGCCGCGAGCAGCCATTTGAAGAGACGCAGCATGATGGTTCTCCTGGGTTCACGTTATGGCGGTTGTGGCGGCCCGGACCGGCACGACCGGCCCGGGAGCGCGACGGTCTTACGTCGCCCGCGGCGCGGCGGATCATCTGGAAGGGAAATCGTTACGCTGGGTGCGGCGCCCCACATTGCCGATGGACAGGGCGATCCGGGCCGATCCGGTGCGATGGCTCAGCGGGCGAAGCGCTCGCGCAGCGCCTGCGCCTGGGTTTGGATCGCACGCGTCTCCTGCGCCGACAGCCGATCGAGGTGGTGGACCTGCGCGCCCAGTCGGGGATGACGCGCGAAGCGCGTGCGGTGGCGCAGCAGGAAATCCCAATACAGCGTCGTGTACGGACAGGCTTGGGGACCGAGCTTGACGCCGGGCTGGTAGGGGCAACGGGCGCAATGCTGGCCGCCGCTCATGCGCTCGATGTAGGCGCCGCTGGCGACATAAGGCTTGCTTGTCATCCGGCCACCATCGGCGAACTGGCTCATGCCCAGCGTGTTGGGCAGCTCGACCCATTCGACCGCATCGACGTAGACCGCCAGATACCACTCGTGGACCTGCGCGGGCCGCACGCCCAGCAGCAGAGAGAACAGCCCGGTGACCATGAGCCGCTGGATGTGATGGGCATAACCCAGGCGCAGCGTCTGCCGCAGCGCGTCCGCCAGGCAGGCCAGTTCCGTCTCGCCGCTCCAGTAGAAGGCGGGCAGCGGCTGGTCCGCCGCCAGGGCATTGGCCGTGGCGAGCGCCGGCATGTGGGTCCAATAGATGCCCCGCACGTACTCGCGCCATCCGAGCACCTGACGGATGAAGCCCTCGACGCTGGCCAGCGGCGCGGCGCCCGCGCGCCATGCCTGCTCGGCGCGAGCCACCACCTCCCGCGGGCTGATCAACTTCAGGTTCATCGCTGCGGCCAGCTGCGCGTGCCAGAGCCACGGCTCGCCCGGCCACATCGCGTCCTGCCAGAGGCCGAACTCGGGCAGCCGCTCCGCGATGAAGCGCTCCAGGGCGTGCAGGGCCTGCTCCCGGGTCACCGGCCAATCGAAGTCCCGCAGCGACCCCGGATGCTCGGGAAAGGCCTGCTCGACGAGTGCGAGCACCTCGCGGGTGATGTCGTCGGGAGGCACGCGAGCGCGATCGGGCACGAAAGCCGGCCCGCCCGGCGGGAAGGGGCGCTGGTTCTCCGCGTCGAAGTTCCAGCGGTCGCCGACAGGCTCGTCGCCGTTCATCAGCACGCCGTGATGGCGGCGCATGTGCCGGTAGAACACCTCCATGCGCAAGGTCCGGCGTCCCTGGGAGAAGGCGGCGAACTCCCGCACGGTGCAGAAGAAATGCCGGTCGTCGCGCAGTTCGATCGCATGCCCGGCGGCCGCCGCAGCATCGCGCAGCGCCTTGAGCACGCGCCAGTCGCCGGGCGCCGTCAGGACCACGCGTCGCGGCTGCCAGCGCGCCAGCGCGCGCCCGAGTTCACCGGCGAGGCTGCCGGTGTTGCCTGCGTCGTCGAGTCGCACGTAATCCACCGGTCGGCCCAGCCCATGCAACGCCCGGGCATGGTGCCGCATCGCGGAGAGGAAGAGGGCGATGCGGATCCGGCTCGACCAGACATGCTGGGATTCCTCGCGCACCTCCGCCATCCAGACGAGATCGCATTCGGGATCGAAGTCGTCGAAGGCGGAGCTGTGCAGGTCCAACTGGTCTCCCAGCACGATGACCAGCGAGCGCACGGCGCCCTTCATGGCGATGACGGCTTGGCAGGCATGGCGGCGGCGCGGTGTCCGGGCGCCTTCAGGCGCCCGGACACGGGAAGCGTCCCTTCGTTGTTCCGCGTCGATATACGGCGATCGCGACGCCTTGGATCAACGCGGCGAGCGGCCGTCTACCGCAGGCGCTCCATCACGCTGCGCTGATCCGGCCATTCCTGGTGCGAGGCGGCGCGGTGGTTCTCCACCTCGGTGAAGGTCTTGCGCCGCTGTTCGTCGGTCTTGCGCATCGCGCGCGCGATCGAGTCGCGCGTCGTGTCGATCAGCGTGGTGACGGTATTGCTGTCCTCGACGGTGGTGGCGTCGTAGTTGCCGCCGGCGCGGTCCAGCGTGTAGGTGCGCGACTTCTGGAAGCTGGCGCTCAGCGTCTCGGTCTGCGTCTGCGTGATCGAGCGGCCGCCGGTCGCCGCGTTGGGCCGCTCGCCGGTTGTCTGGCCGATCCGGTACTCGGCATGGCCGGCCTCCTGGACGCTGCCGATGCGGCTGGTCCGCTGCGAATCGGCGCTGAAGCTGGCCTGGAAGTCCGCCAGGCCGCTCTGCAGCGATTGCGTCTGCGTGCGCAACCCGTCGCTCATCGGTGCCATCGCGCTGGGGTCGAGGGCGTCCACGGCGCCGCCCTTCGCGGCGGTCGTGGCCTTGGCGGCAGTGCCGGCGCCGCTTGAACTCCCGGTATTCGCCGCGTGGCGGACCGCCAGCAGCGAGGCCGCATCCTGCGGACGCCCACGCCCTTCGCCGGCATCGGAACGCCGGGTGTCATCGACGCGTCGCGTCTCGTCTGGATCCGCGGGCGGAGCCTGCAGCTGCCGGAAGGCGTCCTTGAAGGACTTCGTCATCGCCGCGTCCGCGTGGCTGCGTTCGGCCGCGGCATCGACCTGCTGGAGCAACTGGTCGATGGCCGACCAGCGCCTGCCGCTCGCCGGCGCGCCGGTGGTCGCGCGGGACGTGGCGGCGGCGTCCACCTCGAGCGCCATCTCGCCGCTGGTGGAGCGCAGCGACAGCGACTTCTTCTCGGCGCCCAGTTGCAGCGAGAACGAACGCAACTGGCCGGGCCGGTCGGCCGAGGCGTCGGGATGGTCGATGCGCAGGTCCAGGCCGGTCAGCACGCCGTCGGCGTCGAAGCCCGTCAGGCCGGACAGGTCCAGCGTCGGCACGCCGTCGCCCAGGCCCTCCAGGGCACGGTCCAGGCCGTCGGACAGCCGGGCGAGCGCGTCGCGCTCGGCGCCGCTCAGCGGCCCGGAGCTCGAAACCTCGACCTGCAGGCCGCGCGTGCCGCCCGATTCGCCACTGTTCACGCCGATCTTGAGCTCGACGGTTTGTCCGGAACGGGTCTGCACCTTCAGGCTCACCGTCGTGGCGTTGGTCGCGACGCCGGACAGCGCCTGCTGCTGCAAAGCGGCGGCCGCGGCGGCGGGGTCGGCGCTTCCGGCGCCCTCCGCGTCTGGGGTGCTCGCGGCCGGATCGGTCGCGCCGGCGTCCGGGAGCGCCGGCACGACGTCCGCCAGCGTCTGGCGGTAGCGCTCGCCGGTGTCGGCCAACTGCTTGAGCAGCGCGCCGCCGAGTCCGCGCCAGCGGTCGGACAGCGTGTGGGCTTCCTTGCCGCTGTTGCGCGACATCAGCTCGCTCAGGCCGTCGTCACCGGCCTTGGCCCAGACGCGCCGCGGTCCGGCGCCGGGCGCCGAGGGCCGCGCATACACGGCGGCGTCGGTGGTCGCGGCGTCCAGCGTCACGCGCGTGCCCGCGGTTGAAGCCGCCGGGGAGGCCGCGTCGGCGGCGCGCGAGGACACGCCCGCGGGGCGGAACGAGGCGGCCGCGCGGCGGGCGGCCAGCCGGTCCAGCAGGCCGGGGCCCGCCGAGGCGATGAAGTTCATGCGAAGCGCCTCCCTGGCGGCGGTGTCCCGTCGCTCTGGTGGCGGCGACGGTGATCCCTTCGCTATCGGCCGCCCGCGGCAGAACTTGAGGGGCCGGGCGGCGCGTCGTCGTGCCGGGCCGCGGCGCTCAGACGTGCAGCCAGGCCGCGATGCCCAGGCCGATGCCGATCGCGCCGGCGCCCAGCGTCGCGTATTCCATCCAGCGCCGCTTGGTCAGCAGCGCGATCGCGGCCAGCGCGATGCCCACCTGCAGCGCGGTCGTCGCCTGCGCCCAGCGGTGATGGAGGTGCAGCTGATCGTCGCTGCGGCGGTCCCATTCGGTGGACTCGGCCTCGAGCTTCTCGGCCTGCGCCTTGATCTCGTTCTTCTCGGTCTCGTAGCGGGCGATCTTCTCGCGGTACTTGGCCTTCTGCTCGTCGCTGGCGGTCAGGTCCAGCGCGAACTCGGCCAGGTTCTGCTTGCTGCTCTTGGCCTGGAAGTAGTTCCAGCGGTTGGCGGCCTCGGTCTTGGTGATTGCGGCGTTGTTCTTGAAGAGCCCCGCGTTGGCCTGCGTGGCGCCGCCCATGTAGGAGAAGAAGGCGCCCAGCGTCGCCAGCACCGCGGTGATCACGGCCAGCTGGCCGGCCAGGCCCTTGGGTTCATGGTGCGCGGCGTGTTCGAGCTCGTGGTCGTGCGGGCCGTGGACGTGGAAGTGATTGCCGGACATGGGAGTGGGAGAACGTGGAGTCGGAAGACGGAAAGGAGGCGTGAAGGTTGCCGGGCCGCGGTCGCGACCGGCCCGAGGTCGCGGGCCGGGACGCTCGCTCAGCGGCGGCGCTCGTAGCGGACGAAGTCGTAGTCCCAGCCGTGGCTGCGGTCGGCAGGGCTGTAGTGGCGCTCGCGCGAGACCGGCGCGAAGACCTGCGGGTCGACGGCGGGGAAGAAGGCGTCGGCGTCGAAGCGGGCGTCGATCTCGGTCAGTTCCAGCGCATCGGCGCGCGGCAGGCTGAGCGCATAGACCTGCGCGCCGCCCATGACGAAGACGGCCTCGTCGGCACCGCAGGCATCGAGCGCCGCGTCCAGCGTGGCGAAGACCTCGGCGCCGTCGAGCCGTAGTCCTGGCTGGTGCGACAGCACCAGGTTGCGCCGCTGCACCAGCGGGCGGAACCTGGCGGGGATGGAGTCCCAGGTCTTGCGGCCCATGATCACCGTGTGGCCCAGCGTCAGCGCCTTGAAGCGCGCCATGTCCTCGGGCAGGCGGACCAGCAGGCCGTTGTCGCGGCCGATGCCGCGCGCGCGATCGAGCGCGGCGATGAGGGTGAGATGGGGCATGGGGAACGGCGGCGAAGCAGGGCGGAAACGTCGGGGAGGCGGCCCGCGTCGCGAAGGCGAGGCGGGCCGGGATCGCGAGTTTACGGGCGGCGAGGTGCCTTGCGCGCAGAGCTCGGCTCCGCCTGTCACCACTTGTCGCCGACCGTCGCACGTCGCCCGTCGCCGCCCGGACGTTCAGCGCTCAGCGCTCGACGTTCAGCGCAGCCGGCGGAAGGCGGCGCGCAGTTCCCGGGCGAAGAGCTCGGGCTGCTCCCACGCCGCGAAGTGGCCGCCCTTGTCCACTTCGTTGAAGTAGGCCAGCGACGGATAGGCACGCTCGGTCCACGAGCGCGGCGCGCGGTAGATCTCGCCCGGGAAGACGGTGACGGCGACCGGGATCGTGATCTCGGTGGTGCGCTGGTGGGCGGCGCTGAAATTGTTGTTGTTGTTCTCCCAGTAGAAGCGCGAGGCCGAGGCGCCGGTGTTGGTCAGCCAGTAGAGGCTGACGTCGTCCAGGATCTCGTCCTTGGTCAGGACGCGCTCGGGCTCGCCGCCGCTGTCGGTCCACTCGACGATCTTCTCGACCATGAAGCCGGCCAGCGCCGCCGGCGAGTCGCACAGCGCATAACCGATGGTCTGCGGCCGGGTGACCATCAGCGCGCCGTAGGCGGCGTTGCGGCCGAAGAAGCGGCTCAGCGTCAGGTAGGCGGTGCGCTCTGCGTCGGAGAGCCCCGGCGGCGGTGGATCGCCGGCGTTGATGGGCTTGACCAGCTCGGGCGGCACCGTGGGCGGCATGTTGACGTGGATGCCGAGCAGGCCGTCGAGCTTGAGCCGCGCCATCGCATCGGAGATCACCGAGCCGTGGTCGCCGCCCTGCGAGACGTAGCGGCTGTAGCCCAGGCGCTTCATCAGCACGTTCCAGGCGCGGCCGACGCGCTCCGGACCCCAGCCCAGTTCGCGCGGCTTGCCGGAAAAGCCGTAGCCGGGGATGGACGGGATGACCAGGTGGAAGGCGTCCTCGGCGCGGCCGCCGTGCGCGGTCGGGTCGGTCAGCGGGCCGATGGTCTTGAGCATCTCCAGGATGGAGCCTGGCCAGCCATGGGTGATGACCAGCGGCAGCGCGTTGGCGTGCCTGGAGCGGATGTGGAGGAAATGGATGTCCAGGCCGTCGATCTGCGTGATGAACTGGGGCAGGGCATTGAGGCGGCGCTCCACCTGGCGCCAGTCGTAGCTGCGGCTCCAGTAGTCGCACAGCGCGCGCAGCCGCGCGAGCTGGATGCCCTGCGAGCCATCGGGCACCAGCTCCGGGTCGGGCCAGCGGGTGTCGGCGATGCGGCGGCGCAGGTCCGCCAGCGCGGCATCGGGGATGTCGATGCGGAAGCGCCGGACGGAGAAATCGCCGATCGGGACGGCGGTGGTGAGGGCGGTGGTGTCGCCGCCGGAGAAGGTGACGGCGCCGGTCGGGGCGGCACCGGCGGCGCGCGCGGCACCGGCCGCGGACAGCAGACCCAGGCCGGTCGCGCCGGCGGCAGCGGACGTGGCGAGGAAGCGCCGCCGGCCCGCCGCGTCGCGGGCGGCGGTCGCGGACGCGTCCGGCGTCGGGGTCGACTGGGTCGACGCGCCCGGCAGGGCCGGGGTGGAGGCCGCGTCGGTGACGGCGGGAGGAAGGGATTTCTTGAACATCAGGTCTCCGCATGAGGCTGTGAATGCGGAGGCGATCACATCAAACGCTGCGGCGCGCGCCCATCCGACCCTCGTCTGCAAGACCTGTACGAAGGTAGGTCTTGCGGCTTCGCGGCATGGGGCCGGTGGGGGCGGTGAAGGCGGTGAAGGCGGGCGCGCTCCGGTCCGTCACGAAGCCGTCACCCGCGCCGCGAATGATGGCCGGTCCCCAGCTCCGCCCCTTGCCGCACCATGAGCCCAGCCTCCGATCACGACGCGCTTGTCGAGCGCATCCGCCGCGACCTGCAGGACGGCTACGACGAGGAACTGGAACTCGAGATCGAGGACCGCCACGTGGACGAGGCGCTGCGCGCGCTCGACGAGGGCGACGGCGACAGCGCGCACGGCGAGCGCATCGCCTACTTCCGGCAGCTGTTCCGGCTGCAGCGCGAGCTGGTGAAGCTGCAGGACTGGGTGCAGCACACCCGCCAGAAGGTGGTGATCCTTTTCGAAGGCCGCGACGCGGCGGGCAAGGGCGGCGCGATCAAGCGCATCACCCAGCGGCTGAATCCGCGCGTGTGCCGCGTCGTCGCGCTGCCGGCGCCCAATGACCGCGAGCGCACGCAGTGGTATTTCCAGCGCTACGTGCCGCACCTGCCGGCGGCGGGGGAGATCGTGCTGTTCGACCGCAGCTGGTACAACCGCGCCGGCGTGGAGCGGGTGATGGGCTTCTGCTCCGAGGCCGACGTCGAGGAGTTCTTCCGCTCGGTGCCCGAGTTCGAGCGCATGCTGGTGCGCTCCGGCATCACGCTGATCAAGTACTGGTTCTCCATCAGCGACGAGGAGCAGCACCTGCGCTTCCTGGGCCGCATCCACGATCCGCTCAAGCAGTGGAAGCTCTCGCCGATGGACCTGGAGTCGCGCCGGCGCTGGGAGGACTACACCCGTGCCAAGGAGGTGATGCTGGAACGCACCCACATCGCCGAGGCGCCCTGGTGGGTGGTGGCCGCGGACGACAAGAAGCGTGCGCGGCTCAACTGCATCCAGCATCTGCTGGACCACTTCCCGTACCACGAGGTGGAGCGCGCCGAGGTCCGCCTGCCCGAGCGCGAACGGCATGACGACTACGCGCGCCAGCCGGTGCCGCCGCAGATGTTCGTGCCCGAGCGCTATTGAGCGACGGCCCGCCGCAAGGCGGCGCGCGCCAGCAGGCGCGTCGAATCGAGCGTGGGCAGCGACGCGTTGGCGTCGTCGATGATCAGCGGGATTTCGGTGCAGCCCAGCACGACGGCGTCGCAGCCGCGCTCGCGCAGCGCATCGATCGCGCGCTGGAAGCGCTCGACGGTGCCCGGCTGCACGCGGCCCGGGACGAGCTCGTCCATGATTCGCGCGCCGAGTTCGTCGCGCCACGCGTCGCTGGGCCGGACCGCCTCGATGCCGGCGGCGGCCAGCGCTTCGGGATAGACCTCGCTGCGCACCAGCCACTGCGTGCCCAGCACGCCGACACGGCGGAAACCACGCTGGCACGCCTCGTCCGCGACGACGCGCGCGATGTGCAGCCAGGGCAGCGGCGAGCGCGGCTCGACCAGGTCGTAGGCCTGGTGGATGGTGTTGTCCGGACAGATGAGCAGCTGCGCGCCGGCGGCCTGCAGACGATGCGCGGAGTCGAGCATCAGCGCCGCGACCGCCTCGCGGTCACCGCGATCCAGCGCCTCGACATAGCGGTGCAGCGAGGGCGTGTGCAGGCTGAGCTCGGGATGCGCGTGCGGCCCGAGCAGCCCCGCGCCTTCGGCGCAGATCGTGCGGTAACAGAGGGCGGCGCCTTCGGCGGAACAGCCGACGATGCCGACGTGCAGCGGGTCCGCGGCGGGCAATGGGGCGGAAGCGGTCATGCGCGGATGCTAACGGGCGGCCTGCTCGCGCAGGGCGCTGACTGCGGCGCTAGTCCCGCTCCGCGCGCTTGACTCAGCACCGATCTCGCCCCGCCTTCAGCTCAGGCGTTGGTTCGAGCGGTTCTCGTCGACCAGGCGGCGATAGACGCGGAAGTGCGCCGCCGACGCGCGTGGCTCGCCGAGCCGCTCGCACAGCGCGCCGAGGCGGTAATGCGATTCGGCCAGCGCCGGGTTGAGGTCCAGGGCCTGCTCGAACGAGGCGATCGCTTGCGGCAGGCGACCCGCGCTCTCGAGCACGCACCCGGCGAAGTGGTACAGCGCGGCGATGTCGCCACACCAGCCGACCGCCTGGTCGATGAGCTCGAGCGCCTCGTCATGGCGGCCCTGGCGGCTCAGCAGCGTGGTCAGCCGGGCGAAGGACTCGACGTGGCAGGGATCCTGCGCGATGGCCTGGCGGCAGGCCGATTCGAGGGTGGCTTCGTCGGTGTTGTCGGTCAGCACGGCCAGCTCGGCGATCGCGTCCAAGGCCGCGTCGCTGAGGCGCCGCGCGGAGCATTGCCGCTCGACCTCGTCGGCGCGAGGCGCGGCTTGAGACGCCGGGGTGGCGCGATCAAGCGAGGGGTCGAGCGGGCGCTCGAAGGGGCGGCTGAGCAGACGGTCGGCGGCGGTGATCGGCGGGTTGGTGGTCATGGCATCCCTCTGAAACGTTGCCGTGAACGGTACCCAGGCTTCGCACGCGTCTCTGCCGGAGAGGAGTGCGCGCGCGTGTAGGACAAGCGGAAGTTCCGAGGGCGCCGGGATCAGCGCGGTCCGCGCTCTTCCCGGGGCATTGGCAGCGCGACCCGCACCAGGAGCCCGCCGCCCGGCGCGTCGTGCAGCGCGATGCGCCCGCCCAGGCCCTCCACCACCGCGCGGGCGATCGACAGTCCCAGGCCGCTGCCGGGCTCGCGCTGCGCGGGGTCCCGGAAGAAGCGGTCGAACACCCGCATGCGCAACGCGGCCGGGATGCCCGGACCCTCGTCGGCGACGGTGACGAGCGCCTCGCCGGCCGCCTGCCGGAGCGCGACGCGCACCGTACCGCCCGCCGGTCCGTACTTGACGGCGTTCTCGACCAGGTTGTCGACCAGCGACTCCAGCGCGCCGCGCTGGCCCTCGACGCACAGGTCGGGCGCCGCGGCCAGCTCCAGCTCGACCGAGCGCGCCGACGCCAGCGGCGACAGGGCCGCCAGCCGGTCCTGCAGCAGGCGGTCGAGGCGGATGCGCTCGCGCCGCTCCGCGCCGGGCGCCTCGCTGCGCATCAACCGGAGCAACTGGTTGACCATGCGCGACGCGCGATGGCCGCTGCTCAGCACGCCGGCCATGAGCTGGCGCTCCCGCTCGTCGCGCGCGTCGGCTCGCAGCGCCTCGACGTTGACCAGCATCGCCGCCAGGGGCGTGCGCAGCTCGTGCGCCGCGTCGGCCACGAAGACGCGCTCGCGCTCGCTGCTGTCGGACACGCGTCGCATCCAGCCGTTGATCGCCTCCACCATCACCGCCAGTTCGCGATGGCCCTCGCGATAGGCGAGCGGGGTCAGGTCCTGCGGGCCGCGCCTGGCCATCTCGCGCGCCACCGCGCTCCAGGGACGCATCGCCAGGCGGATCGACAGCCAGGCCGGCACCACGAGGATGGGCAGGCTGATCAGCAAGGGCAGCAGGTAGAAGCCCTTGGAGTAGATCGTGATGAAGACGTTCCACCCCTGGTTGCGCGCGAACATGGTCGTGCGCGTCCCCGAGGGCGCCTGCATGGTCTTGGCGACGTAGGCGACGTCGCCCAGGCGCAGCGGGAACTGGCGGTCCAGCGGCCCTTCGGGGACGAAGTCGGGCGCCTTCGGACTGCGGTACACGATGCGCCCGTGCTGCTGGACGACGAAGCCCGGCAGCGGGTCGTTGATCGCGTCGTAGTCCTCGACGATCGCCTCGTGGGCGCGGTCGAGCACGCGCTGGCGGCGGTCGGGGTCGTCGGCCAGCTCGTCGGCGATCGCATTGATGGTCTCGTAGAGCTTGCGGGTGTCGAGCAGCGGCCGGGCGCCCTGGCTCAGCAGGTAGCCCGCGCCCGCCGACCACAGCAGCGTCAGCAGCAGCATCTGCGCGATCAGCAGCCGCCGCACCAGGCTGGGTTGGGTGAGGGCGCGCGTGAAGTCGCGCACGCGTGAGGCCCCGATGAGCTGCATCTTCATGCCGGCCATTGGACCAGCCCCGCGGCCCGGCACGCGCCGCGCCGCGCGGCGCTTCATGCTTTCTTCATGCGTGGAAAAGGTCGGCTTCATGGACCGCTTTGACACTGCCGACGCGTTCCAGGCCCCGTCTGGCGCTCCAGTGCTCGGGCGGCGGTGTTCTTTCCCATGATCGACATGACCACATCCATGAAGTGTTTCCCCCTCACCCCCATCACCACCGCCCTCCTGCTGCTGCCGCTGTGCGCCGCGGCCCAGGCGCAGACCGGACCCGCATCGGCGTCCGCATCCGCGCCGACGTCCACCATCGTCGTCCAGGGTGGCGTGGCCGTCGCCACGCGCTATGCCGGTTCGGACGAGCACCTCGTCGCGCCGCTGCTGGGGGTGGAGTACGCGCATGCCAGCGGCTTCTTCCTGAGCACGCAGCGTGGCCTGGGCTACGCGGGATCGACCGGCGGCCTGAGCTACAGCGCGGCGCTGGGCTACCGCGGCAAGCGCGAAGAGAAGGAGACGAAGGGACTGGGCGGCAACAGCGGCAGCAAGTACCTGCGCGGCATGGGCGAGGTGAAGGGCAGCGCCACGGCGCACCTGACGCTGGGCTATGCGGTGACTGACTGGCTCGAACTGCAGATCGCCACCGAGCAGCCGATCACGACGCGGACCAACGGCGCGCTCTACAGCCTCGGCGCGGCGGCCACGGTGCTGTCGGGCGGCAGGAACACGGTGGTGCTGTCGGTGTCGGCCAACGCGGCGGACAAGAAGTACATGCAGACCTATCACGGCGTGACCGCCGCGCAGTCGGCGCGCTCGGGTTATGCGGTGTTCACGCCCAAGGCCGGCGCCCACATGGCCGAAGGCGGCGTGAGCTGGCAGCACAAGCTCTCATCGGACTGGAGCATCACCGGCATGGTCGGCGCGCAGCGCCTCCTCGGCGACGCGCGCAAGAGCCCGCTCACGCGCCGCGCGACCTCGCCGGTGGGGGCGGTGTATGTGAGCTACTCGTATTGATGAGCAATGGCCCGGCGATCGCCGGGCGCCCGCTTGCCATGCGAATCGGTTGTCGATCCGCATGGCGCCCATTCCCCACGCCTTGAGTTCGCGCTTGATCGCGAGTTCGCCGGCCGCATGAGGTCGACCGGGAGCGCGTCCTGGGTGTCACACCGCCACCGGCGCCTTGATCGCCGCGTGGTGCTGGTAGTCGCGCAGCTCGAAGTCGTCGAACTCGTAATTGAAGATCGAGGCCGGCTGGCGCTTGATGTGCATCGTCGGGTAGGGGAAGGGCGCGCGCTCCAGCTGCGTCCGCACCTGCTCGAAGTGATTCGCGTAGATGTGGCAGTCGCCGCCGGTCCAGATGAAATCGCCCAGGCCCAGCCCGCATTGCTGCGCCAGCATCTGCGTCAGCAGCGCGTAGCTGGCGATGTTGAAGGGCACCCCCAGGAAGATGTCGGCGCTGCGCTGGTACAGCTGGCAGGACAGCCTGCCGTCGGCCACGTAGAACTGGAAGAAGGCGTGGCACGGCATCAGCGCCATCTGGTCCAGCTCCGCCACGTTCCAGGCCGAGACGATGATCCGGCGCGAATCCGGGTTGGTCTTGAGCTGCTTCACCACCTCGGCGATCTGGTCCACATGGCCGCCGCCCGCCTTGGGCCAACTGCGCCACTGCACGCCGTAGACCGGCCCGAGGTCCCCGTCCTCGCGCGCCCACTCGTCCCAGATCGTGCAGCCGCGCTCCTGCAGCCACTTGACGTTGGAGTCGCCGCGCAGGAACCACAGCAGCTCCAGGATGATCGACTTCAGGTGCACCTTCTTCGTCGTCACGAGCGGGAACCCCTCGTTCAGGTCGAAGCGCATCTGATGCCCGAAGACGCTGCGCGTGCCCGTGCCCGTGCGGTCGCCCTTGGCGACGCCGTGCTCGTACACGTGGCGCATGAAGTCTTCGTACTGGCTGCGCACCGGGCGTGCGGCGGTGGTGTCTGCGGTCATGGGGCGCGATTCTAGAGAAGCCGGGGAGCCCCGCCGGGCGTCAGGCATTGAACTGCAGCGCCGCCAGGCGCGCATACAGCCCGCCGCGTGCCACCAGCTCGGCATGCGTGCCTTGCTCGGCGATGCGGCCGTGGTCCATCACCACGATGCGGTCGGCGCGCTGCACCGTCGCCAGCCGGTGCGCGATCACCAGCGTCGTGCGGTCGCGCATCGCCTCGTCCAGCGCCTGCTGGACCAGTCGCTCGCTTTCGGCGTCCAGCGCGCTGGTGGCTTCGTCGAGCAGCAGCAGCGGCGCGTCCTGCAGCATCGCCCGCGCGATCGCGATGCGCTGGCGCTGGCCGCCGGACAGGCGCACGCCGCGCTCGCCGAGGAAGCTGTCGTAGCCCTGGGGCAACTGGCGGATGAACTCGTCGGCATGCGCGGCCCGCGCCGCGGCGATGACCGCCTCGCGGCTCGCGTCCGGACGGCCATAGCGGATGTTGTCCAGCGCGCTGGCCGAGAAGATCACGCTCTGCTGCGGGACCAGCGCCATGCGCGAGCGCAAGTCCGCCAGCCGCAGCCGGTCCACCGGCACGCCGTCCAGCAGCAAAGCCCCCGACTGGACGTCGAAGAAGCGCTGCAGCAGCTGCAGCACGGTGCTCTTGCCGGCACCGCTGGGGCCGACCAGCGCGACGGTCTCGCCGGGTTCGATGCGCAGGCTGAAGTCGTCCAGCGCGGCGCGGTCCGGCCGCGACGGGTAGTGGAAACGCACCTGCTCGAAGGCGACGCGCGCCGGGCCGGTCGACGCGGGCAGCGCCACCGGCGCGGCCGGATCCGCCACCGGCGACTGCGCGGCGAGCAGCTCCATCAGCCGCTCCGTCGCGCCCGCGGCGCGCAGCAGGTCGCCCCAGACCTCGGCCAGCACCGCCACCGACGACACCAGCAGGATCACGTAGACCACCGTCTGCCCGAGGTGCCCCGCGCTGATCCGGCCGGCCATCACCGCCTGCGTGCCCTGGTACAGGCCCCACAGCAGCGCGCCGAAGGTGGCGGTGATGATGAAGGCGACCAGGAAGGAGCGCACCCGGGTGCGCTTGCGGGCGGTGTCGAAGGCGGCCTCGCTGGCGGCATCGAACCGGGCGGCCTCCCGCGCCTCCTGCGCATGCGACTGCACGACGGTGACCGCGTTGAGCATCTCCGCCGCGATCGCGCTGGTGTCGGCGACGCGGTCCTGGCTCGCCCGCGACAGGCGGCGCACGCGTCGCCCGAAGAACATCGCCGGGGCCACCACCAGCACCAGGATGCCCAGCACCTGCGTCATCACCCACGGGTTGCTGGCGATCAGCAGCGCCACCGCGCCCACGCCCATGATCAGGTTGCGCAGCCCCATCGACAGGCTGGAGCCGACGATGCTCTGGATCACCGTGGTGTCGGTGGTGATGCGGCTGATGACCTCGCCGGTCTGGGTGGTCTCGAAGAATTCGGGGCTCTGCCGCAGCACATGGCTGTAGACGGCGGTGCGCAGGTCCGCGCTGACGCGTTCGCCCAGCCAGCTCACCGCATAGAAGCGCAGCGCCGAGAACACGCCCAGCGCCGCGCCGGTGGCGAACAGCCAGAGGAAGTGTTCCCGCAGCGCCATCAGCCGCTTGCCCGGGTCGGCGGCGACCAGGCCCTGGTCGATCAGCTGGCGCAGCGCGATCGGGAAGACCAGCGTCGCCGCCGCCGCCATCACCAGGAAGACGATCGCCGCGGCGATCCGCCCCCGATACGGCCGCAGGAAGGGCCACAGCGCCGGCGCCATCGCCCGCAAGGGGGGCGGGTTGCGCACGGCGTTTGCCTGAGCCTCAGCCGAAGGGCCGGTGCCGGGGGGCGAAGCCGGGGTGGTCGAGGCGCCCGGGCGCGTCGAGGAGGGAGACATGGCGGACATCGGATCAGTTTAGGGGGCCGGTGTGGCGGAAAAGTCCCCACCCGCAGAAAGCCCATCCCAGGCAGTGATTGGCAAGGCAATCATTGCCTAAGCAATAATTGTCATCAAGTCTTTCCGCAGCCTGCCTCCCGGAAAGCCGAAGTCAGAAAGCCCAGCCATGAGCCCCAACTTGCCGCCTCCCGCCGATTTCTACAGCGCCGACAGCTTCACCTCCGAGCCCAGCCTGGGCTGGCTGCTGCGCCAGATCAAGCAGTCGATGGTGCTGCAGGCCGACAAGATGCTGGGCCAGCACGACCTGACCCACGCCCAGTGGGCGCCGATGCTGCGCCTGCGCTTCAACGGCCCGATGTCCAGCGCGGCGCTCGCGCGTGAACTGGCGATGGACGGCGGCGCGATGACCCGCCTGCTGGACCGGCTCGAGGCGAAGAACCTGGTGCGCCGCGAGCGCTCGGTCGAGGACCGGCGCGTGGTGATGGTGTCGCTGACCGAGGTCGGCGTGAGCGCGATGGCGGCCGCGCCGGGCGTGCTGTCCAAGGTGTTCAACGATCACCTGGCCGGCTTCACCGACCACGAGTTCCGCACGCTGATCGGCCTGCTGCAGCGCGTCGTCGCCAACGGCCATGCGATCCGCGACGCGGGCCTGAGCTCCGAGACCTCGATCCTGGACAAGGACGATTGACCCGCACCTGTCGATGACGATCTCCCGCTGCTCTCTCCCCCTTCACAAGAACAACAGTCCCGAGGAACCCCCGATGACCTCCCGATCCCTTCATCGCACGACGCTGGCGCTGGCCATGGGCGCGGCGCTGCTGATGGTGCTCGCCGCCTGCGCGCCCATCCCCAAGCTGGCCGAGCCGGGCCGGCCGATCGACGGCGACGAGGCCGTCGCGCGCCTGGGCCTCGAGGCCGGCCCGGCCGAGGCGCTCGACGCGCAATGGTGGAAGGCCTTCCGCGATCCGCAGCTGGACGCGCTGGTCGACCAGGCGATCGCGAACTCGCCGACGCTGGCGCTGGCACGGGCCCGCATCGCCCGCGCCGCGGCGCTGACCGAGAACGCCGAGGCGGCCCGGCGGCCGGCGGCGGAACTCGAGGCCGACGCGACGCGCCAGCGCTTCAGCGAGCACGGCATCTACCCGCCGCCGCTGGCGGGCAGCGTGCAGACGCTGGCCAACATCCAGGCCGGCCTGAGCTACGAATTCGACTTCTTCGGCAAGCACGATGCCGCGCTGCAGGCGGCGCTGGGCCAGCAGCGCGCCGCCGAGGCCGACGCGGCCGCCGCGCGGCTGAGCGTGTCCAACGCCGTCGCCAAGGCCTACGTCGCGCTGGCCCGCAGCCAGGCGCAAGGCCGCCTGCTGGAGCAGCAGAAGGCCTTGCGCGACCAGAGCCTGGACCTGGTGCGCCAGCGCAGCGCCGCCGGGCTGGACAACGGCCAGGACCTGCGCGTGGCCGAAGCGCCGCTGCCCGACATCCAGCGCCAGCAGGTCGTGCTGCGCGAGCAGCAGGCGCTGTTGCGTCACCAGATCGCCGCGTTGACGGGGCAGGGGCCGACGGCCACCGCGTCGCTGGATGCGGCGCTGCCGGGCGCGCTCGACTGGCGCCAGGCGCCGCATCTGGATCTGCTGGGCCGCCGCCCGGACCTGGCCGCCGCGCGCGCCCGGGTCGAGGCCACCGCCCAGGACATCCGCGTCGCACGCGCGCAGTTCTATCCGAGCGTCAGCCTCACGGCCTTCGTCGGCCTGAACTCGATCGGGCTGGACGATCTCTTCAAGAGCGGCAGCCGCCAGTACGGCGCCGGCCCGGCGCTGCACCTGCCGCTGTTCGACAGCGGCCGGCTGCGCGCCAACCTGCGCGGCAGCGCTGCCGAGCAGGACGCCGCCATCGCCAGCTACAACGCCGCCGTGCTGGACGCGGTGCGCGACGCCAGCGACCAGGTCACGACGCTGGATTCCCTGCGCCTGCAGGGCGCGCAGCAGGACGCGCTGGTGGCCAACGCCGACAGCCAGGCCGCGCTGGCCGAGCAACGCCATCGCGCCGGCCTGACCGGTCGCCTGGCGCTGCTGACCGCGCAGCAGAACCAGCTGCTGCAGCAGCGCGGCCGCATCGACCTGCAGGCGCTGACCGTCGACGCGCAGATCAACCTGATGCGCGCGCTGGGCGGCGGTTACAGCGAACCCCGCCGCGCCGAGGCGCCCGCGCCGACCGCGCCGGCCGGGCGCGGCTGACGCCCGTCCCGCCAGGACGCTTCCGCAGGCAGCAACCGAACCCGCATCCGGACGCCGGCAGCCCGTGCCGCCAGCCTTCCTCCGACTTCCGCGCCCTTCGCGCAACGACATTCCGCAGAGCACACCATGAGCGCAACGCCCCCGAACAACACGCAAGCTCCCGCCAAGAACGGCGCCCGCAAGAAGGGCCTGACCGTCATCGCCGCCGCCGTCATCGTCGCCGGCCTGGTCTATGGCGGTTATGAATGGATCGTCGGCCGCCGCTACGAGACGACCGACAACGCCTACGTGCAGGCCAACGTCGTGCAGATCACGCCGCTGGTGGGCGGCACCGTCCGCGCCGTCTATGCCGACGACACCGACTTCGTGAAGGCCGGCCAGAAGCTGGTCAGCCTGGACCCGGTCGATGCGCGTGTCGCGCTGGAGCAGGCGCAGGCGCAGCTGGCCCAGACGGTCCGCGAGGTCCGCACCCTGTATGCCAACAACAGCGGCCTGGAAGCGCAGGTCAAGGTGCGCGAGGCCGACCTCAAGCGCGTCGCCTCCGACATGGAGCGCCTGCAGGCCGACGTCGCTCGCCGCCAGCCGCTGATCGCCACCGGCGCGGTCGGCAAGGAAGAGCTGGAGCATGCCCAGTCGCAGCTGACCGCCGCCCGCGCGCAGGCCGCGGCCGCGCAATCGGCGTTGCAGGCCGCGAAGGACCAGCTGGCTTCCAACCAGGTGCTGACCGACGGGGTCAAGGTCGAGGACCATCCCAACGTGCTGCGCGCCGCCGCCCGCCTGCGCGAGAGCTACCTGGCGCTGCAGCGCGCCGAGCTGATCGCGCCGGTGGACGGCTGGGTCGCGCGCCGCTCGGTGCAGCTGGGCCAGCGCGTGGCCGCCGGCGCGCCGCTGATGGCGGTGGTCGGCCTGCAGCAGGTCTGGGTCGACGCCAACTTCAAGGAAAGCCAGCTGGCCAAGCTGCGCATCGGCCAGAAGGCGACGCTGGAGGCGGACGTCTACGGCAAGAAGACCGAGTACCACGGCACGGTCCAGGGCCTGGGCGCCGGCACGGGCGCGGCCTTCGCGCTGCTGCCGGCGCAGAACGCCACCGGCAACTGGATCAAGGTGGTGCAGCGCGTGCCGGTGCGCATCGCGCTGGATCCGAAGGAAGTGCAGGAGCACCCGCTGCGCGTGGGCCTGTCGATGGACGTGCAGGTCGACGTCCGTGAGCAGGGCGGCCAGATGCTGGCCGCCGCGACCGGCGCCAGCGCGCCGCGGCTGCAGACGACGATCTTCGATGCGCAGGAGAAGGCCGCCGACGAGCAGGTGAACCGCATCATCGCGGCCAACCTCGGCAAGGCGGCTGCCGCCAGGACCTCGACCTCGGCCTCGACCACCACGCGCGTGCAATGAGCAATTCCACTTCCATGGATGCGGCACCGGCGCCCGTGCCGTCCGCCGCACCGGTCGCGCCGGCCGCGCCGCCGCCGCTGACCGGCACGGCCCTGGTGCTGGGCACGATCTCGCTGTCGCTGGCGACCTTCATGAATGTGCTGGACTCGTCCATCGCGAACGTGTCGCTGCCGGCCATCGCGGGCGATCTGGGCGTGAGCCCGGTGCAGGGCACCTGGGTGATCACGAGCTTCGGCGTGGCCAACGCGATCTCGGTGCCGCTGACCGGCTGGCTGACCCAGCGCTTCGGCGCGGTGCGGCTGTTCACGATGAGCGTGCTGCTGTTCGTGCTGGCGTCCTGGCTGTGCGGCTTCGCCCATTCGCTGGAGATGCTGGTGGCGGCGCGGGTGTTTCAGGGGCTGGTGGCCGGGCCGATGATCCCGCTGTCGCAGACGCTGCTGCTGGCGAGTTACCCCAAGCACAAGGCGGGCACGGCGCTGGCGCTGTGGGGGATGACGACGCTGGTGGCGCCGGTGGTGGGGCCGCTGCTGGGCGGCTGGATCACCGACAACGTCACCTGGCCGTGGATCTTCTACATCAACGTCCCGGTCGGCCTGTTCGCGGCCGGCCTGACCTGGAGCATCTACCGGACCCGCGAGACGCCGGTGAAGAAGCTGCCGATCGACACCATCGGGCTGGCCCTGCTGGTGCTGTGGGTCGGCTCGCTGCAGGTGATGCTCGACAAGGGCAAGGAGCTCGACTGGTTCGCGTCGAACCAGATCGTCGCGTTGGCCGTGATCGCGGTCGTGGGCCTGGCGGTGTTCATCGTCTGGGAGCTGACCGACGACCATCCGGTGGTGGACCTGCGGCTCTTCGCGCGGCGCAACTTCCTGTTCGGCGCCTCGGTGCTGTCGATCGCCTACGGCCTGTTCTTCGGCAACGTCGTGCTGCTGCCGCTGTGGCTGCAGCAGCACATGGGCTACACCGCCACGGCCGCGGGCTTCGCGCTGGCGCCGGTGGGCGTGCTGGCGATCCTGCTGTCGCCGGTGGTGGGGCGCAAGGTGTCGACGTGGGACCCGCGCGCGATGGCGAGCTTCGCGTTCGTCGTGTTCGCGATCGTGCTGTTCATGCGCTCCAAGTTCACGACCGACACCGACCTGGCCGCCATCATGGTGCCCACCATCCTGCAAGGCGGGGCGCTGGCCTTCTTCTTCATCCCGCTGACGACGCTGACGCTGTCAGGTATCACGCCGGAGCGGATCGCCGCGGCGGCGGGCCTGTCCAACTTCGTCCGGATCACGGCGGGGGCGATGGGGACGTCGATCTCCACGACCCTGTGGGAGAACCGCGCGACGCTGCACCACCATCACCTGGCGGAGCGCCTGGCGCTGGGCGACGTGCCGGAGACCCAGGCGATCGAGACCTTGCAGCGCCAGGGCTTCAGCCATGACCAGGCGCTGGCCTACCTGAACCGGCTGGTCGACCAGCAGGCCTTCACCCGGGCGGCGGACGACATCTTCCTGGCCTCGGCGATCCTGTTCCTGGTGCTGATCGCCTTCGTCTGGCTGACCAAGCGCCCGCCGAAGATGGGCGCGCCGGTGGACGCGGGCGGGGCGCACTGAGCGCCAGCGGCCTCACGCCCACCAGCGAACTTCAGTGGCGGTTCACGCCTTCGACGACGCCAGGTCCAGGCAGTAGGCGATGAGCTCGTCGAGCTCGCTGGACTTGTCGAAGACCCGGTCGGCGCCGAGCTGCTCGCAGCGCTGGCGCATGTCGACGGTGGCGTAGTTGGTCAGCACGATCAGCTTGGCCTCGGGCTGCAGCAGCCGGGCCTTGGGCAGCAGCGACATGCCCGAGCCCCGCTTGAGGAACAGGTCGATGATCAGCAGGTCGCAGGGGACCGCCTCGTCATGCAGCCAGCGCAGCGCGGCGGCCTCGTCCTCGGCCTGGCCGACGACGGCCAGGTCCAGCATCTCCTGCAGCGTCGCCACGAGGTTCTCGCGGATGAGCGGGCTGTCCTCGACCAGGAAACAGTTCAGCGTGCCGGGCGTCGGATCGATGACGGGAACGGTGGACATGGGCGTGGGCAGATGGGAGGCGCCCATTATCACGATCCCGGCCTCCGCTTCGACACGGGCGCCAGCCGGGCGTTGCATTCGGACAGCGCGCGCAGGCTTTCATCGTCCGGGTCCTCGCCCAGGTCGATCAGCGGCACGATCGCCGCCAGCGGCGCCACGGCCACGCCCAGCACCGCCGCCGGCACGAGCTTGCGCAGCAGCGGGGCCTTCTGAAGGCTGAGCCGCGGATCGCCCAATGTCCCCTGGATGTTCAAGGGCGTGCGCAGCGTCAGCGGGCTCTTGTCCTTGGGATCGACCTTGGCGACCAGGTTCAGCCGCTCGGTGGCCAGCGACATGTCGCCGTCGACCAGCACCACCGAATCCTTGGTGTCCACGACCATCGGCCGCGGCGTCACCATGCCGTCCTTGACCCGCAGATCGGCGACGCCGCAGTTCACCTGCAGGGCGTCGTCACCGCGCACCAGCAGGCCCAGGCCCTGCGCGATGTCGATACCGGCAGCCTCGACGATCAAGTGCGACACCGTGCCATCGGTCCAGTACAGCACCATGCGGCCGTCGGCGCTGGCCAGCAGCTCCGCCGTCGAGCGCCCGACGCCATCCAGCGCGATGCGTCCGCCCATCACGCCGGTCACCCAGCGCTGTCCGTTCTTGCGCTCCAGGTTCAGCCACTGCTCCAGATGCACGCCGCTGACACGCAACCGCGCCTGCCACCGGGCCTTGGGCTCGCGGCCGTCCAGGCGCATCAGGCCGGCGACCTGGCCGCGCGCCACGCGGGCGTCGATGTCGCGCAGCTCCAGCACGCCGTCCTTCAGCACGATGCGGGCGTTCAGCGGCTCGGCCGCCTGCAGCAGGGCCGAGCCGGACTCGAAGCGCGCGAGCTTCACGTTCACGTTGGCGTTCATCGCGCGCAGCGAGGGCAGGTCGAACTGCTTGTCCGGCAGCACGCGCGACGCGGCCCTTTTCGCCCGCGGGGCGCCCGGCTCGGCCGGCACGCCGACGGCCGGGCCCAGGTCGGCCAGCCAGAGCTCGCGGCCGCGCAGCTCGCCGGTCAGCGTCGGCACGGCGTTCTCGGGCTTGTCGTACTGGAATTCACCGCTGAGCTGGCTCTTGCCGATCGTGGCCTGCCGCACTGCGGTGGTCCAGCGCGTGCCCTCGCGGGTAAGCCGCCCGCGCATCGAGAAGGCCGGCGTGGTCGGCAGCGTGACGCCCAGCGGCTCGCCGACCGCGGCCAGCGACGGGCCGCTGAGGGTGTAGTCGCCCGCCAGCCCCTGGCTGACGAGCAGGTCGCGCACCTCGCCGTCGAAACTCAGCCGCGCCTGCCCGATGTTGCCGCGCAGCGTGACCGGCACGGCCGGCGCGTTCGGGTCGGAGGAGAGCCAGGGCAGCGCCGAGCCGGTCTGCAGGGAGGCCTTGATCGGCAGGTCGCGGAAGTGGCCCTCGGCATGGGCCGTCACCCCATAGCGGCCGCCTTCGCCGGGGCCCGGCTCGCCAGCGGGCGCGGACGCTCCCTTGGGCTTGCCCGCGACGCGCTCGCCGAAGTCGACCGCCAGGCGCGTGCCCGACGCCGCGGCGCTGGCCGCGCGGGCGGCCACGCCGGGCGGCGAGTCCGGCGACGCGCGTCGGGCGGTCGCGCCCGAGGCCCCGGCGCCTGCGGCGCTGGCGGCCTGCTCCGCCGTCGTCCAGGTCTCGCGCAGCGCGAAGCGTGCGAGCAGCGAGAGCCGCTGGATCTTGTCGTCCACCAGCGCCGTGCCCTGGCGGACCTCCAGCAGGTCGAAGTGGATGCCGTCGACGCGGGGGCGTTTTCGCACCTGGGTGTCGCTCGGCGGTTGATCGCCGAACTGCCAGCTGGCGCGACCTTCGACATCGCGTTCCAGCCGCAGCGCCAGCTCGCCGGCCCGCAGCGCCTTCACGCGCAAGGCCTGGCCCTCATGGCGCAGGGCGAGCAGGTCGCTGTAGCGCAGCGTGAGGGCGGCATCCTGCGCCTGCAGCGTGGGGCCGCCCAGCGTGCTCCAGCTCGGACCGGCGACGGTGACGCTGTGCGCCCGCAGCCGCAGGTGCCCGATCAGCCGCAGTTGCCAGTCCTGGCCCTCGACGCCGTCGAAGCGCACCTGACGGTCCAGCTTCTGGCTCAGCCATTGCTCCGCCGGACGGCGCAGGAAGGGCCAGCCCAGCCATTCGCAGACGCCGATGGCCACCAGCAGCATCGCCAGCAGCGTGAGCAGGCCCATCGCCCACCCGTGCCGGTGCCGATGTCGTCGAGGGGCCGGTCCCGGCGGCATGCCGCCCGGTTCGCCCGCGGGCGCGTCCTTCACCACCATTGTTCAAACATCCTCGAGAAGAATTCCTTGCCGCGCTGCCAGACGCCGCGGTCCTGCCAGCGTCGCAGGTCGATGGCCTGCGATGCGGCGCGGTCGCGCTCGAACATGCGGGTCATCGCGTCGCCGAAGTCCTCGCCCAGCACGACGGCGTTGACCTCGTTGTTGTAGACGAAGCTGCGCCAGTCCATGTTGCTGGAGCCGACGGTGGAGACGACGCCGTCGATCACCGCGGTCTTGGCGTGCAGCACCGCCTCCTGCAATTCATGGATGCGGACGCCGGACTTCAGCAGCCGCTCGTAATGGCTGCGGCCGGCGTGCATGACCGGCGAGAAGTCGCTGCGCGAGGGCAGGATCAGCTGCACGTCGACGCCGCGGTCGGCGGCCTGGCACAGCGCGTCGACCATGTCCTGGCCAGGCGCGAAGTAGGCCATCGTCAGGTACACGCTGCGCTGCGCCGCGCGGATGCTGCCCAGCAGCAGCGTGTAGATGCGGTTCTCGGTGTCCTGCGGCGTCGACGGGATCACTCGCATCAACTGGCGGCCGGGCGGCGGACCGGCCGGCGGCTCGATCGCGGTGACCGTGCCCTGGCATTGCTGCTGCGCCCAGACCTCGCGGAACATCGTGTGCAGCGCCCGCGTCGCCGGGCCGCGCACCTGGATCATGGTGTCGCGCCAGCCGTTGTCGCCGGCCTTGCCCTCCTTGCCGGCCTCGCCGTCGGCGCCGCTGGCAGCCGCCGCCGGCCGGGGCGGCGGCGACGAGCCCCGGCTGCCAAAGCCGCCCGAGCCGGAGGAGTAGACCGCGCTGATGTTGATGCCGCCGGTGAAGCCGGTCTCGCCGTCGACGACCAGGATCTTGCGGTGATCGCGGTGGGTGATCTTGTGATACCGCGCGCGCTTGAGCGGGTTGACCGGATTGAAGGCGCAGACGGCGATGCCGCCCTGGCGCATGCGGTCGAAGTAGGCGTCCTGCGTGCCCATCGAGCCGATGGCGTCGTACATCAGCGCGACCTCGACGCCCTGCGCCCGGCGCTGCAGCAGCAGGTCGGCCAGGCGCTGCGAGACGTCGGCGTCCTCGATGATGTAGCTCTCCAGCACGATCTGCCGGCGCGCCTGGCCGATGGCCGCGAACATCGCGGCGAAGGTGGCCGGCCCGTCGACCAGCAGCGACGCTTCGTTGCCCGCGTAGAGGTCGACATCGCCGAACGAGGACATGGCGGCGATCTGCCGCTTGAGCAGCTCGGCCTTGCCCTGGGCGGCGGCCGCGCGCAGCGCCTGCTCGCGGCTGGCCTGGTTCATCGGACCGCGCGGCCCGACGACGTCCACCTGCGCGGCGACCCGCGTCAGCGCGGGCGCCGACGCCGGCGGTTCGGGGACGCGGCCGTTGACCGGCGGACGCGGCGTGCTGCAGGCGACGAGGCCGAAGCTCGCGCCGAGCACCAGCAGCAGGGCCGCGACGCGCCGGCGCATCGCTCAATCCCTCAGCAGGTCGGCCAGGTCGTCGGCGTGCTCTTCCTCCTCGGCGAGCACTTCCTCGAGGATGCGGCGCGTCGTCGGGTCCTTGTCGCCGATCAGCTGGATCATCTGCCGATAGGCCTCGACGGCGATGCGCTCGGCCACCAGGTTGGAACGCAGCATGGCCTTGAGGTCCTTGCTCTCGTCGTACTCGGCGTGGCTGCGGCTCGTCAGCGAGTCCGGCTTGAAGTCGGGATCGCCGCCCAGCTGCACGATGCGCTCGGCGAGGCGGTCGGCATGCACGGCTTCCTGGGTGGCGTGCTCGAGGAACTCCTCGGCGATGCGGGGCGAGTTCAGGCCGTGCGCGGTGAAGTAGTGGCGCTTGTAGCGCAGCACGCAGACCAGCTCGGTGGCCAACGCGTCGTTGAGCAGGCGGATCACGTCGTCGCGCCACGGGCCGTAGCTGGGCGTGACCGGGCCTTCGTCCAGGTGCTGGCGAGCGCGTTGCAAGGCCTGCTCGTCCAGCTGCAGGTGCTTGTGTTCAGGGGCGTTCATGGGCGGGCTCCTCTGGATGCGGAAAACGGGGGGAGGGTCACTTTCGCAGCGCGTTCACGCCGGTGATGCCGAGCACCAGCAGCACCAGGAAGATGACCAGGAAGATCCCGAACAGGATCTTGGCGATGCCGGCGGCGCCGGCGGCGATGCCGGTGAAGCCGAGCACGCCCGCCACCAGCGAGATCACGGCGAAGATCAAGGCCCACTTCAACATGACGAATCCTTTCAGGTGAACGGCCGCGGCGCGGCGCTTGCAGGGCATGTTGGCGCCCCGCGGCGCGAGCGGGGATCAGCAGGGTCCACGTCCGGATGTAGGACATCACGCCGCCGCGCGCGCCCGGCAGGGACCACCTCGAAGGTGCCCGGCGGCGCCAGCGCGGCGCTGCCGGACTCGTCCTACACACGGCACCGGCGCGGTACGACAGACGCGACCCGCGCATCGGCCTAGCCTTGCTTCATCCTCCCTTCCCGACGTCCGACTCCGTGGCGCCCCGCGCCGGAAAGGATCCAAGATGATCAAGCTCAACAAGTCCCTCTCGTCGCCGTCCACCGCCGCGCTGGTGACCGCCGGCGCCGTGCTGTCGGCCGTGATGATGGTGGCCGCGCCGGCCTTCGCCGCCGGCAGCACCTCCAAGTCGGAGATCCAGCGCACCTATGAGAAGGAGCGCGCGGACTGCCTGGCCGGCAAGACCGGCCAGAGCCAGGCGACCTGTCTCAAGGAGGCCGGCGCCGCCCGTCAGGAGGCGATGCGCGGCAACCTGCGCACCGCCAGCACGCAGGAGCTGGCCAACAACGCGATGCTGCGCTGCCAGCGCGTCGCCGAGGCCGACCGCGAGGACTGCCGGATGATGGTCATGGGCCAGGGCACCCGCGACGGCAGCGTGCAGAGCGGCGGCATCCTGACGCGCATCGAACGCCTGGTGCAGGAGAACCCGACCGCCGCCGGTGCGCCGTCGGCGCCGCCCAGCGCGCCGATGCGTCCGGGTCCCGACGTGCCGCCGCCGCGCCAGCCTAAGGCCAGCGCGCCGGCGCGCTGATCGATCGCCGAGGAGCGACACCATGCTGATGAAACGACTCGTCCCCCTGGCCCTGTCCAGCCTGGCCGGCTACGCGCTGTGGCAATGGCAGGCGCGGCGCACCGAGCAGCGCCTGAAGACCTCGCACGGGAAACCCGAGGAAATGACCACCTGGGAGGGCGAGGGCGGCGCATTGCATCGCACCGGCCCGCACATGGGGCCCGAGCCCACCAAGCCGGCGCACTGACGCGACCCGCGTCGCTCGCACCGGGCCGCGGAGCATTCCAACGGGCCCGATGCGAAAAGGCCTGCCACCCCTGTGCCGGGGTGGCAGGCCATTCTTCGTTGCCGTGTCGTGGGCGGCGCCGCCGGGGCGCCGTCATGAGGGCCCCGCAATGAGGACCCCGTCATGAGGACCGTCGGCAGCGCGCCCGGTGGACACCGGGCGCGCTGCCGTTCAGCCGCCGGAGCCTTGTTGCGGCTCGCGCAGGAAGATCTCGACGCGGCGGTTCTTCGCGCGGTTCTCGGCGGTGTCGTTCGACACCATCGGCTCACGCGAGCCCCGGCCGGCGACCTCGATCCGGTCGGCCCGCACGCCGCGGTCGGCCAGGTAGCCGCGCACACTCTCGGCCCGGCGCAGCGACAGCGGATCGTTGATGGCGTCGCTGCCGGTGTTGTCGGTGTGGCCGACGACGCGCACCACCGTCGGCGACGGGTTGCTGTTGAGCCCATTGGCGAAGGCGTCCAGCACCGGGCGCAGGCGCGGCTCGAGCGTCGCGCTGTTGGTCGCGAACGAGATGTCGCTCGGGACGTCGAGCTTGAGCTGGTTGTCGGCGGTCCGGGTCACCTCGACGCCGGTGCCTTGCGTGGCCTGCTCCATCGCGCGACGCTTGTCCTCCATGTGGCGCGACCAGACGTTGCCGGCCACCGCGCCCACGGCGCCACCGATCAGCGCGCCGGTGCCGGCCTTGCCGCCGGTGGCCGAGCTGATCACCGCGCCGGTGACCGCGCCGATCGCGGCGCCGCCGGCGGTGCCGCGCTGGCGTTCATCCATGTTGGCGCAGCCTGCCAGGACGGCTGCCGCGAGGGCGGCCACGGCCAGACGAGGGTGTCGCATCTGCATGTCGTTTCTCCTTGTGATCCGGATAAGAAAACCCAACGGCCGCGGAGCCGGTCCCACCGATCCGCGCGGATGTCGCCCGCGCGGCGGTGGTCCGTCCGTGGCCGGCGGATGAGTTGCGCGCGCGCCGCGCCGGAGTTCCAGCGCACGCGCGGCCGACGGTGATCGCCAGGGGCAAGCGCGGCGCCCGCGCGATGCCTTGATCCCAGTCAGCGCAACCCACCTATAACTGCTAGTCGGTGGTCAGGGATGACAGGTGTTTGCTATTTGGTGTCGAGTGGGCGATTCCTAGCATGAAGCCTTGTTCTTCCACTCCGCGGAAAGTCATGTCCCGCCCCTCCGATACCGGCCGCATCCCCGTCAGCGATGCGTCATCGACTTCGCCGCCCGTCCCGTCGCGCGAACGCTCCAACTCCCCCGCACCCCACCTTCCTCACGTCCCCCACGTTCGTTACGCCAGCCAGCCGATCATCGATCGCACGGGCCGCGTCGTCGCGACCGAATTGCTGTTCCGCTGGAACGGCGATGACGGCCCGGTCGGCCCGGAACTCGGTGCCCACGCGACCGCCGCCGTGTTGTCCAACGCATTGATCGATGGCGCGCTCCTGACCAGCGCGACCGCCGCGGAGCATCCGCTGGGGGACCTGCTGGTCAACATGGACGGTCGCACGCTGATGGGTCCGATCGCCGAGGCGATGACACCCGACGTCGGCGTCATCGAGCTGCTGGAGACGGTCGAGGTGGACACAGCCCTGATGCGGCGCATCGAGGACCTTCATGGCCGGGGCTACCGCTTCGCGCTGGACGACATCGTCAGCCTGGACGATCCCCGGTGGGCGCTGGCCCCCTGGGCCCAGTTCGCCAAGATCGACATGCTGGGCCTCGCGCCGCTGGCGCTGCGCGCCCTGATCCGCCATGCCCATCAGCTTGGCCTGGCCGTCATCGCGGAGAAGGTCGACAACGATGAAGCCCACCAGCGCGCGCTGCGTGCCGGTGCCGACTTCTTCCAGGGTTATGGCATCGCGCGCCCCGCGACGGTCGCCGTGCCGGCATTGCCGGAGACCGATGCCCGCGTGGTCGCCCAGCTTCTGCAACTGGCCGCCTCGGGCGCCTGCGCCGCGACGCTGGCCATGGTCGCGGGCCTGCATCCCTCGCTGGTCGCGCGGCTGCTGCGCGTGCAGGAGATCCATGCCGCGCAGAGCGTGGCCACCTCCGAGTCGCTGGCGGAACTGCTGGCCTCGCTGCCTCGCCCCGTCCTGGTCGCGTGGTTGTCGGTGTTCGGCCTTGCCGCCATCCACGGCCGGGAGCATCAGCTCAGCGCCCTCCTGCGCGAGGAGCTTGCGCAAGGCCAGCGACGCCTGAAGGAGCAGGGGCGGGTGAGATCGCCGACCGACGCCGACCGGGCCTCGTTCTACATGTGCCGGCAGCTGCTGCGCATGCGCCTGCGGCAAGGTGGGCGCAACGGAGCGTCGGCCGCAGCGAAGCCGGTCATGCGGCGCGCCGGCCCGCTGGAGACGCCTCGCCTGTGAGCGCCGCGGCCGTCGATGCGGCCTTGCGCCGCATTCGACACCGCATTCCGACACCGCATGAAAAAGCCGCCCTCGGGCGGCTTTTTCGCGGGAGTGCGGCGACCGGCCGCAGCCGCCTCAGTCGTCGATCAGGCCATGCATGCGGGCGACGCTCGTCGCCATGGCGCGGGAGTTCACATTCAGCTTGCGATAGATCGAGCGCAGATGCTGGTTCACCGTGAAGCGCGAGATCGACAGGCGGTTGCCGATGTCCACGATGGGCAGGCCTTCGATCAGCAGGTTCAGCACGCTCCATTCGCGTTGGCCCAGGCCCAGCTCCTTGAGCTTCTGGACGCGGTCGACCTTGGGCTTCACGCCGGTCTCCAGGCTTTCCAGCTTGTCCAGCACCAGGCGCGACACCGCCGGGCTCAGCGGCGCGTGGCCGTTGTGGGTGGCGATGATCTTGTCGATCAGACTGGGCTGGATCTCTTCCTTGAGCAGGTAGCCGGAAGCCCCCGAGCGCAGGCTGCGCATCACGTGCTTGGCGTCGCCGAAGGTGCTGATCACGAGGCTGCGCGCGTCGGGGCACTTCTCGGCGATCAGCTTGATCAGGTCGATGCCGTCCACGTCGGGCAGGCCCAGGTCGACCAGGTAGATGTCGGCGCGGTTGGCCAGGATCGCGGAGACCGATTCGCCGCGGTTGCGGCCGATGCCCACGATCTGGCAGGCGCTGCTGGCGGACACGACGTCGATCAGGCGTTGGAGAACCGTCGCGTCGTCTTCGATGATGGTGACAGTGATCATGTGTGAATCCCCTGATGGTTCGGATTGTTGTGGAATCGAGGAGTGGGTCGGGCCTCAGCGCTCGCCGAGGGACTCCGACATCGTCTTCTTGACGGGCTTGAGCAGGTAGTCCAGCACCGTATGGCGGCCGGTGATGACCTCCACGGTGGCCGTCATGCCGGGTTGCATCACGACGCGCTCGGCCTTCGCGCCCTTGAAGCGCTTGCCGCTGACGCGGATGTGGGTCCGGTAATACGGCTGCTCGCCTTGCGGCGTGCGCTCCGTCAGCGCGTCGGGGCTGACGTAGGTCACGACGCCGTCGAGGGCGCCGTAGATGCTGTAGTCGAAGGCGTCGAGCTTGATCGTCGCCGGCATGCCGGGACGGACGAAGCCGATGTCGGCCGCGCGCAGCCGGGCTTCGATGATCAGGTCGTCGCCGGTGGGCAGCAGCTGCATGATTTCGTCGCCGGAGCGCAGCACCGCACCCACCGTGGTCAGCGTGATCAGGTTGACGACGCCGTCCACCGGGGCGCGCAGCGCCGTGTGCTCGAGGTTGCCGCGGCGATCGTTCAGCATCTGCTGCACGCTGGCGAGCTCCTCCTCGGTCTTGGCCAGTTCGGCCTGCGCGTCCTGCAGGAAGCGGTTGCGGCGGGTGGTGACCTGGCCGGCCGCCTCGTTCGCGGCGCGCTGCAGGCGCAGGAACTCGGCGGCGCTGATGTCGCCGGCCTTGAACAGCGGCTCGTTCAGCCCGACTTCCCGCCGGGCAAGGTCGGCGGACTTGGACAGCACCGCCAGCTCTTCCTGGAGCGCGGTCTGGCGGCGTTCATACAAGCGGCGCTGCAGGTCGTTGAAGGCCCCGGCGCCGGCGGGGCGGTAGGGCGTGCCGAGCGTCTCGGCGCGCAGTCGCGCCAGCGAGGCCTGCAAGGCCGCGGCCTTCTCGCTCGAATCCGCCAACGCGGCGCTGGCCTTGGTGTTGTCCAGCTGGACCAGCAGGTCGCCCTTGCGCACGGCCTCTCCCTCATGCACGAACAGACGTTCCACCACGCCTCCGTCGGGCGCCTGGATGACTTGTGTGCGGGAGGATGCCATGACCTTGCCGCCGGCGCGAGTCACCTGTTCGATCTCGGCCTGGGAGGCCCACCACAGGCCGGCTCCGAGGGCCGCCACGGTGGCGATGACGGTCCAGCGGACCCGGGTCTGGCCGTCGTGCGGCGCATTTGCGTGTTTCATGAGGATCTCCGGAAGACGGGGTCATGGCGCCGTCGCGACGGCGCGGATGGCGGGCGGGGCGGGCGCGGCGGGCGCGGCGGCCGTTGGGGAGGTGGCCGTTACGGTGACGCGGCCCTGCAAGCGGGCGATGACTTCGTCCCGCGGCCCGTCCATCGCCACGCCTTGCGGCGTCAGCACGATCACGCGATCGACCAGCGCCAGCATCGAGAGGCGGTGCGTCACCAGCAGCAGGGTCGCCTCGGGTTTGAGGAGCTGCTTCATCAGACGGACCGTCGACTGTTCCAGCGCGTCGTCCATCCCGGAGGTCGGCTCGTCGAGCAACCACACGGGACGGTCGGCCAGGACCAGCCGGGTCAGCGCGACCAGTTGGCGCTGGCCGCCGGACAGACCGCGACCGCCCTCGGACAGCTTCCGGTCCAGGCCCAGCGGGTGCTGCGTCACCATGGGCCAGAGGCCGGTCTTGCGGCAGGCCGCCATCAGCAGGTTGTCGCTGACGTTGGGCAGCCCGAACAGCAGGTTCTCGCGCAGCGTGCCGGCGAACAACCAGGCGTGCTGCGGCCCGTAGGCCAGATGCGACGCGCGCCAGCCGGCGTGGATCTGCTGCTGGTCCACGCCGTCCAGATAGACCGTGCCGCGCGTCGGCTTGGACAGGCCGCAGGCCAGCGACAACAGCGTCGTCTTGCCGGCGCCGACGGTGCCCAGGATCGCGACCTTGTCGCCCGGCCGGACGTGCAGGTGACCGATGCGCAGCGGGTCCTTCTGGCCGGGGTAGGCGAACTCGACGTCGTCGAATCGCAGCTCGCCGCGGAGGGTCTCGGGAACGATGGGGCGCTCGATGGCCTCGTTGTCGACCTGCAGCTTGAAGATGGCGTCGAGCGCCTTCATCGAAGCCCGCGCGCTGCCCAGTTGCACCAGCAGCGGCGGGATGGAGGCCAGCGGCGACAGCACGCGGCCCGAGAGGATCGAGCAGGCGACGATCGCGCCCTGCGTCAGGTGTCCCTCGATCGCGAGGACCGCGCCGACGCAGATCAGCGAGACGTAGCTCGCCTGCTGCAGGGCCGCGGCGATGTAGGAGGTGGTGTCGCTTTCATGCTTGAGGGCCAGGCTCTGCGTGGCATTCACTTCGCACAGGCCGGCCCAGCGCGCCTCGAAGCGCCAGGCGGCGCCCAGGCCCTTGATGGACTCCGTGCCTTCGATGGTTTCCACCAGCAGGCCGGTCTTGGCGTTCGCGCCGGACTGGTTGCTGGCGGTCAGGCGGACGATGCGCCGGGCGCGCAGCAGGCCGGTCAGCACGGTGACGCCGAACAGCACCAGCGCCGGCAGCGCCATCCAGAAGCCGCCGATCGCCGCGATCACCAGGGCGAAGATCAGGGCCATCGGCATGTCGAAGAGCAGGAACAGCGTGCTGGTCGACAGGATCCCGCGGATCGACTCGAAGCTCTGGACCTGCGACGCGAGCGTGCCGACCGAGCCCGGGCGCTGATCCAGGCGCACCGCGTTCAGGCGGGCCATCAGCGCCTTGGAGATGCCGACGTCCAGGCGCTTGAGTCGCGGCTCCAGCAGCGAGGCCCGGGCCAGCTTCAGCAGGAACTCGATCAGCACGGCCAGGCCGACGCCGGCGGTCAGCACCCACAGGGTCTGGACGCCCTGGTTCGGAATGACCCGGTCGTAGACCTGCATGGAGAAGAAGGAGATCGCGATGCCGATCGTGGCCAGCACCAGGGAGAGTCCGGCGGCCTCCATGAAGATCGGCCATTGCCCGCGGACCTGCGAGAGCATCATGCGGCGCGCGCTGGTGACGCTCGACGGCGCACGGTCCGCGTCGGCGATGGCGTGGAGGCAGGGAATGTCGTTGAGGACGAGCTCGCGATGGGCGCCATCGGCGCCGGCGCAGGCCCACAGGCCGTGCGCGGTGCGGGCGGTCACCACCTGCCAGCCGTGTTCGGTGTGATGGCACAACAGGGGCAACGCGGCGCGTTGGGGCTCGGGCAGGACGACGAATCGGGTCTGCTCGTCCACGCGCCCGGCAAGTTCGCGCGCCGCGTCCAGGCCGTCCCCCGCGAGCGCCGACGACGCGGCGTGCTGGCGGATGCGTTCGATCGGAACGGGCCGGCCCGTGATGCGCATCCATTGGGTGAGGACGGCGGCAAGCGCGTCGGAGGCGGGCGGCGGCGCGGTCGTCGAATCGGACGACGAGGAGAGGAGGGCGGTCATGGCGGATCCTGAAATGGGGGCGACGAGGGAGGAAGCAGGCTGCGGGCGGTCAGTCGCCAGCGGCGGCGTCGCCCAGCAGCAGGCCCAGGCGGTAACGGCCGGCGCGTTCGTCGATCGCGGCGTCGCGCTGGGTCTGGCGGGTGGCGTGGGCTTCGCGGACCATGTTCAGCAGGTCCAGCCAGGCGCGTTTGCCGGCGTCGAATTGCCGGCGGTAGGACGCCAGCACCTCTTCGCCTGTGGCGGCGGTGAGCTCGGCGTTGCGCAACGACGCGCCGGCGGCGGCGAAGCGCGTGTATTCCAGCTGGTAGTTGCCCAGGAGATCCTGTTCGGTCGCGTCGACCGCGGCCTCCGCGGCGGCGATGCGGGCCCGCGCGGCGTTGACGCCGGCGAGTCCCGACAGCCCGCCCTGCAGGCCGGCCTGGAACACCAGGCCGACGCGCTGGTCCCGGTAGGCGCCGCTCTGGTGCTCCAGGCGCAGGCTGATGGTGGGCAGCAGCGCCGCCTTGGCCTTGGCCAGTTCGTCGCGCGCCAGGTCGACGTTGGCGCGAGCCAGCGCGATCTCGGGCGAGAGCTGGATGTGGTCCAGCACCTGGTGCAGCTCGGGCGGGGCGGGCTGGGCGCCATCGAGCGCCGCGCCCAGCGACGGCTCCACCGGGCGGCGCGCCAGGCGGGCGAGGCGGTCGCGCTGCAGGCCTTCCTCGAGCCGCGCCTGGGCCAGTTCGGCCTGGACGGCGCTCTCCCGGGAAGCCGCGAGCGCTGCATCGGCCTTTGTCGCGACGCCGGCTTGGTGGCGGCGCCGGATCATGTCCAGGAGTTGGCGGTGACTGTCCTGGAGCGTCTCGAGCGCCTGGACGCGTCCGCGCGCCTTTGCCCAGTCCGCCCAGGTCTGGACGATCCGGAGCTTGAGCTGCAGCTGCGCCGCGAGCAATTCCTGCTGGCTGCCGCGCAGGGCGGTCCGGGCGGCGCTGAGGTTGGCGGTCAGCAGGCCGCCGCTGAACAGCGGCTGCTGCACGCGCACCACGTTCACATAGCGATGGGTGCCGCCCGCGAGTTCCCGGCTGATGCTGGGCGACGGGCCGAACTGCCATTTCGCGGCGGTGATGCCGTCCTCGGCCGCGGTGATCGACGCCCGCGCGCGCTCGATCGAAGGATCTTCGGCCAGGGCGGTCAGCAGGAAGTCGTCCATCGCGGCGCCCCAGTGGGACGCGGGAGGCGTTACGGCAGGCTGGCTGGGGGCCGAGGCAACCGAGGCCGCGGCTTCAGGCGCGGGGATCGCCGCGGAGGCGTCGTCGGCGATGGCCGGGACGGCGGTGGCGGAGAGAGTCGCGGCGATCGCGATATATCGCCAGGTTTTCGAACCGGGAATATGGATCCAGGTCGTCGCTGGGCAGGGGTTTTGAGTCAGCACCGGAAACTCCGTGGAGTGGTTTTGCTTCGGTGCTCAGTTTCCTTTCTCGTCTCGCCGGCCAACAATAGCATTCATTTGCTAGCCTTTTGTCACTCTTTGATCTGCTGCCCCTGGATGCCGAATTGCGACTAGCAAATTTGAGTAGTGCTGGCCAGCCGAGGCCGGCGGGGAATGTCGGTTGCCAACATCCCGTCTTCACCCCTTCCCCGAGGAGTCGTCATGACTAACCCTTCTGAAGACCTGGAGCCCTGCATGCGGGCCTGCGCCGAGGCGCTGCTCGCGACCCGGCAATGCGCGAACGCCTGTATCCGTTCCGGCGACCGCACCCTGGAAGCCTGCGCCCTGCTGAACCTGGATTGCGCCGCCCTCTGCGAGGCCACCCTGGGCGCGCTCTCCCGGGAGTCCGAGCATCACGGTGACTTCTGCGCGTTGTGCGCCCACCTGTGCCGAGCGTGCGCCGAGGAGTGCGAGCGGCATTCCCATGCCCATTGCAAGCGTTGCGCGCAAGCCTGCCGCGCCTGCGCCGAGGCCTGCGACGTGCATGCGGGCGAGCGGCATCGGCTGCAGCCGGGCCATTGAGCGGCGCAGCCCGCGTTCGGTACTTGCCTGGCGCGACGCCGATATTCACCTTTCCGATGGTGAATTCCTCGCTTGGCTAGCGTTTATATCGCCGTGATCGAGTTTCCAGCGGGATATTCCGTGGAGGCGAGTGTTCGTGGATTTGGATCAACTGGAGATATTCGCGTCAAGGGCTATGACTCCGGTTTGCCGTCGAATATTCACTTTGATTTGACGTTTCGCAAAAGCGAAGCAGCCACGGCCGCCCGGCTGCGCTCGTCAGCGAGGAGCGACCACCTCGTGGCGCGGTGCCGCGACGGCCGCCACCAGCGGCAAGGTCAGGGTCGAACGCGCCCCGTCCGGGCCGCGCTCGAAGCGGTACTCGCCGCCCATGCGGCGCGCCCGCTCGCGCATGTTGATGAGCCCCTGCCCGGTGGAGGTGCCGAACGCCGGCCGCACCGCGGGTGCGGGGCCGGCGGCGGATTGGCCGTCGTCCTCGACCACCACGACGAGGACGTCGCCGTCCAGCCGCAGCGAGAGGTTCAGGCGCGAGGCGCGGGCGTATTTCAGCGTGTTGGCCACGCTCTCCTCGACGATCCGCATCACCTCCTTGGACAGCCCGCCGAGCAGCACGCATTCGCGGTCGTTCTCGATGTCGTAGCTGACCTGGAAATCGGGCGCGCTCAGCAGCGCGTCCAGATCCACGCCGTAGTCGAACAGGATGTCCTGGATCGGCCGGTGCTCGGTGGTGTCGGTCTCGCTGATGACCTCGCGCACGCCCTGCAGCACGTCCAGCAGGCCGCGCTCGACCTGATCGCGGTCGAGGCGGCCATCCCGGACGCTGAAGATCGTCCGCACCAGCTTCGACCCGATGCCGTCATGCAGCTCGCTGTAGATCCGCTCGCGTTCCTCCTGCGCCGCCTCGCCGCGCTCGAGGTCGCGCTGCCGGGCGTGGCTGACGGCCAGTTCCATCTCGCGCCGGCGCAGCGCTTCGGCCAGGATGCGGTTGGCCTCGCGCACATGCTCGACGCTGACGCGGAACTTCGCCAGATGCACCCGGGCCATCACGATCAGCAGCGGCGGCAGGGCGAGGTGGGTCAGGTAGATCGGCGCGGTGAGCAGGCGCATGAGCGTCCCGTCGTCCTCGCGGGGTGCGCGCCGCACCAGCTGCATCAGCACGTTGTAGTCGTGCAGGATGAGCGCGCCGGCCGCCAGCACCACGACCAGCAGCAGCACCGCGTCGCTGCTGCGGGTGCGCCACGCGTGACGCGCCAGCCGCAGGATCGCCCAGGCCTGGAAGGGCACCAGCACCCAGATCCAGAACATGTCCAGGTCCCACTCGACCACCTGTCCCAGGAAGGGCCAGACCGTCGCCGCGCCGGCCGAGATGGCCACGAGCGTCGTCAGCGCGCGGCGGCTCAGCGGCTGGTCGATGTAGCGCAGGATGAACTGGATCAGCAGCACGTTGAGCGCGCCCGCGCACAGGTAGAAGGCCCAGAGCCAGGCGGGGCGCCACCCGGCCGGCATGTAGATCCACAGCGACAGCGTGTAGACGGCCGCCCAGATCAGCGACGCCGCGCCCAGCAGCCCGAAGGCGGGATCGCTGCGATTCGCCAGCCACACGCCCACCATGAACAGGCCGGCCAGCAGGCAGAAGCCCCGCGACGCGTTCGCCAGCGTGCGGCACAGGAAATGGATCGACTCGGCGACGTAGGCGGCGTGATCCGCCGGACCGATCAGCACGGGCGCGATCGTGAAGTAGGGCTCCCAGCTGTTCACTTCGAGGGTGATCCGGTTGGGGCCGTCCCGGCGCAGCAGCTTGCGCGGCAGTTCCAACACCAGCGGGCGGAACCACATGAAGCGGGCCCGCGCGCTGGATTGCGCCAGTCCGTTGATCCAGACGCCGTTGAGGTAGATGTCCGCGCCGTTGATCGCCTGCGACAGCACCAGGCTCTTGGCGGGCGGACGGTGCGCCGTGGCCGCGTCGCCGTCGCGCGCGGGGTCGAAACCGTCCTCCGGGCCGATGAACGGGTCGAGGTCGATCTCGAAGACGGCGCGGTGCAAGGACTGGTCGCCGTCGGTGCGGATGAACGCGGGCAACGCGAGCCGCTCCCGGGCCTCGACGAGCCGGCCGCCGGGGCCGCGGCCGTCCGGGTCGCCGGGCGCGACCTCGCGGAGTTCGAAGCGGCTGACCGCGGGCACCGCGGCCAGCAAGCCGCCGGGCAGGCTGGCCGCCCAGCCGGCGAACAGCACGATCAGCAGGAGGACCGCGCACGCGGCGCCGAGGCCGACCCATCGCGCGAGCCGGTCGTCCAGGGCTGGCGGCCCCGGCAGCGTGTCGGGCGTCAAGTCAGTGGAGCGCCAGGTTCAGCTGGTCGACCACCGGCGCCCAGTCGGCGTCCTCCAGCAGCATGTCGCGCAGCGCCTTGGCCTGGGCCGGCGTCCAGAACGGCGCGTCCTGGACTTTCACGTCACCGGGCAGCGGGCGGTGGCGGGTGATGAAGGCGCGGATGTCGGATTCGGCGGCGGGCAGTCCCAGTTGCTCGAACAGCGCCGAGAACGGGTGGACGACAGGCTCCATGGGGACACTCCTTGCGCGGTTGCGGGTCGCACATACTCATCAAGGCTAACATCACCAGCCTAACTCACAAGAGCCAGCTACCTGGCCGCCACACCTCGGGTCGGAGGACATCCGCGGCGCGAGCGCCCCCGGATGGAATGAGAGAGCAGTGATCACCACCCATTTCCACATCTGCGCGTTCTTTGACAGCCGCGAGGAGGCCGGCCAGGTGCTGGCGCCGTTCTACCGCGAGGCGCAGGCGCGCAACGAGTGCAATCTGCACCTGGTCGAACCCGACGGGCTGGACGAGCATCGCGAGCGGCTGGCCGCCGCCGGCATCGACGTGCCGGGCTGCGAGCATCGCGGGCAACTGGTCCTGCGCCCATGGCCGGACGAGGCGGGCGCCTTCGACGTCGAAGGCCTGCTCGAGGCGATGGACCGCGCCACGGCGGAGCGCGGCGCGGCGTCCGGCGCCTTCGACGGGCTGCGGGTCATGGCGCAGATGGGCTGGGCGGTCCGCCCCGGCATCGACCGGCTGGACCTGCTGGAATACGAGGCGCGGCTCAATCGCGTGCTGGACACGAACCAGCAGCTGGCGATCTGCGTCTACGACCTCGCGCCGCTGGACGGGGCCACCATGATGGACCTGCTGCGGACGCATCCGCTCACGATGATTGGCGGCGTGCTGCGCGAGAATCCCTTTTTCACGCCGCCGGCCGAGATGCTGCGCGAGCTGTTCGCGCGTCGCGCCACCGGCCGGCGCCGCGGACGGTCGGCACCGGCGGCGCTTCCAGTGCCGGCACCAGACCGGCGTGCCGAATGACGACGATGTCCCGAGAAAGAGAACCGTCCGCCGCCGACCGGGCGCTGCGCGACCTGATGGGTTTGCTGGCGCTGCCCGCGCTGTGGGTGGGCCGTGATGCCGCCACCGTGCTGCAGCTGACGACCGAGGCGGTCAACCGCATCGTCGGCACCGCGGTCTGCCTGGTGCACGCGCCGCTGGTGCCCGACGCCGCGCCGACGACGCTGCTGCAGCTCGGCGGGGTGCGTGTCGCGCACGATGCCTGGACCGACTTCATCACCGCCTGCCGGCAGATGCCCGACGCCGCCGACGCCGCCACCGCGCTCGAATCGCCGCTGGGCACCCTGCGCGTCGTGCGGCTCTACCTCGGGCCGGCGGGCCGGGCGGGCAGTCTGTGGTTCGGCTCGTCGCGACCGGACTTCCCCTCCGCCCACCAGAGCGCCTTCATGCGCGCGGCGGCGACGCTGGCCTCCACCGGCCTGCATGCCGCCCGGCTGGATCACGAACGCGAGCGCGCCGCCAGCGCCAAGGACGAGTTCCTGGCGATGCTCGGTCACGAACTGCGCAATCCGCTGGCGCCGATCTCCACGGCGCTGCACCTGATCCGGCTGCAGACGGGCCAGCTCTCGCGCGAGCACGAGATCATCGAGCGCCAGGTCGGCCATCTGTCCAAGCTGGTGGACGACCTGCTCGACATCACCCGCATCACGCGCGGCAAGATCGAGCTGTCGCGCGAGCCGGTGGACGTGCCCTTCCTGCTCAGCGACGCGATCGAGGGCGTCAGCCCGCTGCTCGAGGAACGCAACCACCAGTTGCGGGTCGCCTGCGAGGTCGGACCGGAGCTGCGCCTGGTCGGTGATCGCGCGCGGCTGCGGCAGGTGGTGGTCAACCTGCTCAGCAACGCCGCCAAGTACACGCCGACGAACGGCGAGATCCGCGTCGCCGCGCGGGCCGAGGGGCAGGCGCTGGTGATCGAGGTGCAGGACAACGGCGCCGGCATCGACGCCGAGATGCTGCCGCGCGTGTTCGAACTGTTCGAGCAGGGCTCGACGACGCTGGACCGCTCCAAGGGCGGGCTCGGCATCGGGCTGGCGATCGTGAAGCAACTCGTCGAGATGCATCACGGCCAGGTGGCGGTGCACAGCGAGGGACCGGGGCAGGGCGCGACCTTCCGGGTCACGCTCCCGGCCGAGATCCATGCGGTGCCGCCCGAACCCGGCCCCGCGGCCGAGGCGCTGGACACGCTGCCGCCGGTGCAGGGGCGGGTGCTGGTCGTCGACGACAACCGCGACGCCGCCGAGACGCTGGGGCTGGCGCTGCGTTACGCCGGCTACGACGTGGTCACCACCACGCTGCCGCAGGAGGCGCTGGACCGGCTGCGCGGCTCGCGCTTCGATGCGGCGGTGCTCGACATCGGCATGCCGGTCATCGACGGCTACCAGCTCGCGATGCTGATCCACGACGAGCTTGGCGCGGGCGCGCCGCGGCTGATCGCGCTGACCGGGTACGGCCAGGCGTCCGACCGTGACAAGGCCCTGAGCAGCGGCTTCGACGAGCACATGGTCAAGCCGATCGACCTGGACCGGCTGACGCGCACGCTCGAGCGCCTGATCCGCGCCTGATCCGCGCCTGATCCGCGCCGACGCGCGTTCAGGCGTGTGTCGACGCGCATGTCGGGGCGTGCCCGGGCGGCGCGCTCGGACAGGCGGCCCGCGGGCGGGACGCCCTCCTAGAATGCCAGCCCAATGAGCACGCCCGGAACCTCCCCGTCCTCCTCGCCGAGCGCCCCCGCGCCGGCGCCCGCGCACGTGGCGATCCTCGACGACGAGGTGGACATCACCCAGCTGCTGGCCGGTTACCTCGCCACCCACGGTTTCCGCACGACGCAGCTGCACACCGGGCGCGCGCTGATGGCGCTGATGGCCGACGACCCGCCCGACCTGGTGCTGCTCGACCTCGGCCTGCCGGGCGAGGATGGTTTCGTCATCGCGCGGCAGCTGCGGGAGCACTGGCGCTGCGGCCTGGTCATCGTGACCGGGCGCGGCGACGCGGTGGACAAGGTCGTCGGGCTGGAGGTCGGCGCCGACGATTACGTGACCAAGCCCTTCGACCTGCGCGAGCTGGTCGCGCGGGTGAAGGCCGTGCTGAGACGACTGGCGCCGGGCCCCGATGCGGCCGCCGGTGCGGGGACGCCGGCGACATCGGGTGCCGCGTCGCAGGCCTCCGGCGCGCCAGGCGTGCCGGCCCCGGGAGGCGCGCGCTGGCCGGGCGGGGAGATCGTCCACGACCTGTCCGCCGGCCGGGAGCGCCTGCATTTCGAGGGCTGGACCGTCGACCTCGCGGCGCGTCTGGTCACCGGCCCCGACGGCGCCGAGGTGGCGCTGACCACCGGCGAATTCGACCTGCTGCACACCTTCCTGCTGCATCCGGGGCGGGTGCTGTCGCGCGACTTCCTGCTGGAGCAGACGCGCGGCCGGGAGTCCGGCCCCTTCGACCGCACCATCGACGTGCAGGTGGGGCGGCTGCGCCGCAAGCTCGGCGCCGAGTCGGGCGAAGGCCAGTGGATCAAGTCGGTGCGCGGCGCCGGTTATCTCTTCGCGCCGAGGGTGACCTCGACGCTCTCGGGCTGAGGTGGCGATGGCGACCTGGCCGACTGGCGTCGAGGAACACGCCGTCTTCCGCGCACTGTTCGCCGCGTCGCCGGACGGGCTGATGCTGGTCGACGGCAGCGGACGGATCTGCCTGGCCAATCCGACGGTGTCGCAATTGCTGGGCTACGCGAACGAGGAGCTCGTCGGCGCCCCGGTCGAGATGCTGGTGCCCGATGCCATCCGCCCGCGCCACGCGGCCTATCGCCAGGCCTACGGCAGCGCGCCCCGCGCGCGACCGATGGGCGGCACGGCGACCGAGCTGGTCGCGCGGCGGCGCGACGGCTCCGAGGTGATGGTGGAGATCGCGCTCAGCCCGCTGCAGCCGCTCGGACTGCCCTACACAATGGCATCGATCCGCAGCGTCGCCGAGTACCCGCGCGTGCGCCAGGCGCTGCAGCGGGCCCGCTACAGCGAGCATCTGGCCCAGCTCGGCCGCATCGCCGTCGACGCGCTGGATCCGCAGGAGGTGCTGCAGCAGGCGCCGGTGATCGCCGCCCAGGCGCTGGAGGTCGAGCTGGCGATCGTGTTCCTGCTCGATCCCGGCCGCTCGACGCTGCGCGTGGCCGGCGGCGTCGGCCTGCTGGCCGAGGAGGGACTGGGCGCCGTGGTGCCGAACCGGCCCGACACGCCGCCCGGCTTCGTGCTGACCGAGGGGCGGCCGGTGATCGTCGAGGACTACGGGCGCGAGACGCGCTTCGCCGTGCCGGCCACCTATCGCCGCGAGGGCCTGGTGTCGGCGCTGTCGGTGCCGCTCTCGGACCGCGGCCGGCCGGTCGGCGCGCTGGCGGTGCGTTCGCGCCAGGCCAAGCGCTTCGGCGACGCGGAGCTGCGTTTCCTCGAGTCCGTCGCCAACCTGCTGGGCACCTGCCTGCAGCGCGCGCAGACGGAGGAGGCGCTGCATCACTCGCAGCGGCTGGAGGCGGTCGGGCAACTGACCGGCGGCATCGCGCACGACTTCAACAACCTGCTGACCGTGATCCAGGGCAACCTGCAGGTGCTGGCCGACCTGCCGGCGGTGACCGACGACGGCTTCGCGCCACAGCTGGTGGCGGCCGCGACGCGGGCGTCGCGACGCGGCGCGGAGCTGACCGGCAAGCTGCTGGCGTTCTCCCGCCGGCAGATGCTGCAGCCGGCCAGCGTCGATGTCGCGGCGATGATGCGATCGCTGGCCGACATGCTGCGCCGCACGCTGGACCAGCGCATCCGCATCCGCATCGAGGTGGCGCCCGACTGCCCCGATGTCCAGGCCGACCCGGCGCAGCTGGAGTCGGCGCTGCTCAACATCGCGATCAACGCGCGCGATGCCATGCCCGAGGGCGGCGAGCTGGTCTTCGAGGCCGCGCCGCTGGGCGCCGTGCCGCCGGAGCTGCGGCGGGAGCTGGAGGAAGACGGGGCGCCGCCCGATCCGGACGGCCCGGCGCGCTACGTCCGCATCGCGGTGACCGACAACGGCGTCGGCATGCCGGAGGACGTCAAGGAGCGGGCCTTCGAGCCCTTCTTCACCACCAAGCAGGCCGGTCGCGGCACGGGACTCGGCCTGAGCACGGTCTACGGCTTCGCGCGGCAGTCCCGCGGGGCGCTCGCCATCGACAGCACGCCGGGCCGTGGCACGACGCTCACGCTGATCCTCCCCCGACCGCCGGACGCGCCGGAGGGCGCGCTGGACGGCGATGCCGTCGTGGAGACGGTGCCGGCGGGCCTGCGGGTGCTGCTGGTGGAGGATGACGCGGAAGTGCGCGCGGTGGCGCGGCGCTTCCTGACCGACCTGCGGTGCCGGGTCGTGGCCTGCGCGAGCGGGGAGGAGGCCTTGCGGCACCTGCGCGAGGTCGCGGACCGCGTTGACGGGGGCGAGGGCGGCGAGCGGCCGCAGTTGCTGGTCAGCGACATCGCCCTGGGCGCCGGCATGCGGGGCACGGAGCTGGCGGGGGCCGTCCAGCAGGCCTGGCCCGACATCGCGGTGCTGCTGGTGTCCGGCTTCTCCGCCGAGTTGCTGGGGTCGGGCCCGGAGGCCGCCCTGGGCTGGGAGCTGCTGCCCAAGCCCTATGACCGCACCGCGCTGGCGCGGGCGATCGCGAAGGTGCTCAGCCGCTGAGCGGCGGCGTGTCCGCCGCCGCCGTCACTGGACCGCGGCCGGGCCGGCGTCCGGCAGGCCCCCGATGACGAACTGCTCCAGCCGTTCCAGGTTGGGGATCGAGATCTGCCGGCGGCCGCGTTCGCCGAAGCGGATGAGGCCTTCGCGGCTGAGCCGGGACAGGCAGCGGCTGACGGTCTCCAGCGTCATGCCCAGGTAGTTGCCGAGGTCGGCGCGGGTCATGCGCAGCGTCAGCTCGTCGGCGCGCAGGCCGCGCTGGTGCATGCTGCGCGCCCAGGCGCAGAGGAATTCCGCTACCCGTGCCAGCGAGGCCAGCGTGCAGACCGACATCAGCGACTGCCGCTCATGGGTGATCTCGGTGCTCATGCCCTCGTGGACGATGGCCATCATCTCCGGATGGCGCGCGCAGGCCTCGGTGAGGGTGTCGTAGGGAATGATGGAGATGTTGCCGGTGTCCATCGCGACGGCGTCGCACGGATGGCGGCCCTGCGCGATGCCGCTGAAGCCCAGCCAGTCGCCCCGGAACTTCAGGCTGACGATCTGCTCGCGGCCATCCAGGCTGCGGCTCACCAGCTTGAAGGCGCCGGCGTTGATCAGATACACGGTGTTGAAGGGCTGCGCGGCGCGGAAGATCATGTCGCCGGCGCGCACGACCTTGGCGCTGGGCTGGACGAGGTCGCGGATGATGCGCATCGCTTCGAGCATGCGCTGGTGGGGATCGCGAGGGGAGGGACGGGTGTCGCTGGTGGCCACCGTGAAGGGGCGCGTCAGCGGACGGAGTTCGGAGACGGCGGTCGCGGCCGGGGGCAGCGCGAGGGCGGCGAGGCGGGAAGCGGCGGGGACGAGGGGGATGCGCGGGCGACCTGCCGGGGCATCGCGCAGACGGTCGCGGGAGAGGTCGCTCGAGGGGGTGGCGATGGCGCTGTGCATGATGGTCTCGTGGTTGGTGGCGTTGAAGGGATGCTAGGAAGCGCGCGCAACGGCTGCGCCAATCCTTGACATCGCTCGGCAACAGTTGGTGAACCCTCGGTGACGGTTCAGTAACGGACCCTCAAGACGTCGCAGTGTTCCTGCGCATCGAGGCGCGCCAACCGCCGTCGTTTGACATCCATCAACGCTTCCCGGCGCGGGCTGACTACGCTCCCCAACCTCGCTGCCGACGCGTGTCGGCCGGGCCCCCTCCAGCCCCTCGCGCCCCTCACGCGTCCTCCTTCCCAAGCCTGCGTTCCGCGCCTGTCGACCATGCCGCATCACGCCCCGCCGCTGTCTGCGATGCCGACCTCCGTCCTGCCCTTGTCCGCGACCGCGCTGGACCGGTCCGCGGACGAGCTCGCGCAGGCCACGCAGCGCGGCGCGCCGCATCGGCCGCTGGTCGGCATGCGATTGGGGCTGTTCTGCGGTGACGAACGGTCCGAGACGGTCCGCTGTCTGCGCGAGGCCGCGCAGGCGCTGGGCGCGCAGGTCACGATGCTGGACCCGGCGCGGGCGCTGGAGGAGGGCGCCGCGCTCGACGAGATCGCCCGGCTGCTGGGCCATCTCTACGCGGCGGTGGCGTGCGAAGGCGTGCCCGCCGCCGTCATGCGCGGCCTGGCGATGGCCGCGGTGGTGCCGGTGCTGGACGCGCGGGCGGTGCTGGCGCCCGCGTCTGGACGCGGCACGGGCGCCGAGCGGCGCCCGTGGATCGCGCAGGCGGCGCTGCTGGCCGCGCTGCGCTGAAGCGCGCTTACTTCTTCTTGTCGGCCGCCTTGGTGGCCTGCTCCAGGGCCTGCGCCTCCTGCAAATGATGCTGCAAGGCCGGCAGCATCTTGGCGGCCCAGGCCTTCACGTCGGCGTCCTTGGCGTCCTTGGACGCCTTCTCGAACAGCTTGACGGCGTCCTTGTGGGCGCCGACCTGGTTTTCGGCGTAATGGTGGTCGAAGCTGGTCCCGTCGCGCTGCTCCAGGATCTTGGCCTTGCCCTTCTGGACCATCGAGGCATCGGTCGGGAGCTTCACCCCCTTGGACGCGGCCAAGGTCTGCAGTTCCGAATCCGCCTTCTTGTGGTCGTCGATCATCTTCTGGGCGAAGGCCTTGACGTCGGCGCTGGTGCCCTTCTTGAGCGCGAGGTCGGCGGCCGCGATCTCGGCGAAGTTGGACTCGGCGGCGTTTTTCATGAAGCTGCTGTCCGCGTGCGAACGCGCCGCGGAGGCCGGCGCGGCCGCGGTCGTGGCGGTCTGGGCGGCGACGGTGCCGGCGGCCAGGGCGCCGCCCAGGGCGAGGGCGATCGCGGCGATCGCGGGCAGGGCGCGCGGGCGGGAGGAGGCGATGACGGTCATGGGGATCACTCCATGAAGTGGTGATGTCCGGGAGACAGCAATCCCGGTTCCCGCGCCGCCGTCCGCCGGGCGGCCTCGATCGCGCGTCAGGACGTCGGCAGCGCCTTGTACTGCTGACCCACCTCCGTCAGCGTGCCGGCGGCGCCGAACAGGCTGGTGAAATGCGGATCCGGCGACCAGCGGCCGGTGAACCACGCATAACGGAGCACGTCGGCGCGGGTCTCGCAGGTCTTGACCATGTCCGCCATCTGCGCCTTCTGCTTGGCCGCCGAGTCGACCTGCGCGCTTCCGTCGCCGACATGCCAGTTGGCCATCTCGGTGATCCAGAACGGCTTGCCGTACTTCTCCAGCCGCTTGAGCTGGTCGGCCAGCCCGTAGTCGTACCAGTGGAAGGCGAGCGCGTCGATCTGCGGATCGCGCCCGCCGTTGGCATTGCGGTAGGCGGCGATGAAGGCATCCATCCAGACCACCGGGTCGGCGTAGCCGGCCATCGTGCCCCAGGTGATCGCCGGACCGACGAGCTTGACGCCGGTCTGGCGCGCGACCTCCTCGTATCGCGGCCACTGGGCGGCGGCTTCCGCCGGCGTCTTGTTGGCCTGGTCGGTCAGGTTGGGTTCGTTGAGCACCAGCAGGGACTTCACGGCCGGACGCGACTTCAGGTAGGCGACCACCTCCGCCGTGTCGAAGTCGAAGTTCCACAGCATCGGCACGTGTTCCATCGCGCCGGCGATGGCGGGCTGGGCGAGCACCGCCGCATTGGGCTTGAGCGCCCAGTTCACCCACCAGCCGACGGTGCCGCCCGACAGCGCGCTGAAATCGGCGGCGTCCTTCAGGTCGTACGCCAGGCCGCGCTTGACCGTCGAGGTCGCCGGCGGTGGCGCGGGCGGGGTGGGCGCGGCAGGTGTGGCCGGCTCGCCACCACCGCCGCCGCCGCAGGCGGTCAGCGTGGCGCCGAGGACGCCGGCGCCGGCCATCGTGAGCAGGCGACGGCGCTGGGCATCGGGGGGCGGCGGGGCGACGAGCGCGTTCAGGGGATCGACCGCGTGCTCGGCGGCAGGCATCGGGGTTGGCTTCATGGGGCGGGCCTCTTCTTGGATGGAGGCGGCCCGCCGCTCTCCCTCCCGAGGAGAACGCGTCGCGCGGGCCTCGTGCGCCCGCGGACCGGCGGAGCCGCCGGATCGACCTGTCCCTGACAGAAGGGACAAGTCTTGCGGGGGCGGAGTATGGCCGGGCGTTCGTGTTCTTGTCCCGCACCGAAACACATCGTTAAGGTTTCCCTGCGTTTGCGTTAACACCGCTACCTCCAAAGAGGCAAGGATCGCCGGCTGCCCGTTCCGTGGCGACCGCGCCGCGGGCGGGCGGCGGTGCAATCCCTAGGCTGAGCGCCTCCCTGGGGGGCAAAGTGACTTTCGACCACTGTGCGCGGTTACAGCTGTCAATAGAGTCCATGACATGCAACTGTTCCGCTGCCTCCGACGCGATGGCTGATCTCGACCTCGACGCGCTGCTTGCCCCGCTGCAGGACGACGCCCCGTGTGGCGCCGACCTGGAGTACGACCCTGCCTTCCTCGCCCTGGAAGCGGCGGGCGCCGGCAAGCCGGAGCAGCAGTACGGCGACACCGTCATCCCGGCCGAGGAGCCGGATTGGCCCGCCGTGCACGAACAGGCCCTGGCCCTGGCCCGGCGCACCCGCGACCTGCGCGTGGCCGTGTGGCTGGCCCGCGCCGGCGCCCGGCTGCACGGCTTCGGCGCGGCGCTCGACGGCCTGTCGCTGATCCGCGGCCTGCTGGAGCGCCATTGGGCGCACGTCCATCCGCAGCTGGACGCCTCGGACAACGACGACCCCACGATGCGCCTGAACGCGCTGCAGCCGCTGGTCAGCGGCACGGCGGCGATCGCCGATTTCCGCGCCGCCAGCCTGACCGGCCAGCGCGGCGGCCCCCGGGTGCGCGACGTGGAACTGGCGCTCGGCAATGCCGATCCGATCGCCGATGAATCCGTGCCCTCGCCCGAAGGCCTGATGGCCGGACTGGCGGCCCAGGCCGCGAACGACCCGGCGCTGGCCGCCCGGCTGCATGAATCGCTCCCGATCGCGCAAGGCATCGTCGCGGCGATCGAAACCCAGCTCGGCGCCGGCCAAGGCCCCGATTTCGCGCCGCTGCTGCGCCTGTTCAAGCCGCTGGCCGCCGCCGCCGGACAGCTGCAGGGGCAGGGCGGCGAGGCGGTCGCGGCGCCCGTGGACGGCGCCAGCGCGCCGGCCGGCCTCGCGGTCGGCGCCGTGGTGGCCGGCGCGGTCGCCGCGCCCGGCACCATCGCCAGCCGCGACGACGCGGTCCGCGCGCTGCAGCGCGTGTGCGAATGGATCGAGCGCCACGAGCCCAGCAATCCCGCACCGCTGCTGATCCGCCGCGCGCAGCGGCTGATGAGCAAGTCCTTCCTGGAAATCATGCGCGACCTGAATCCGGACGGCGTGCATGAGATCGAGAAGCTCGCCGGCACGCCGAGCGAGTGATCCGCATCGCCTTCCTTCCCTCCACGGTTTCCACCCTTCACCCGATCCACGCTTCAAGGAGCACCCCATGGCCACCAGCAGCCAGAAGTTCATCGCCAGGAATCGCGCCCCGCGCGTGCAGATCGAGTACGACGTCGAGCTCTACGGCGCCGAGAAGAAGGTCCAGCTGCCCTTCGTGATGGGCGTGCTGTCGGACCTGTCGGGCAAGCCCACCGAGCCGCTGCCGCCGGTGTCGGACCGCAAGTTCCTGGACTTCGACGTCGACAACTTCGACGCCCGCATGAAGGCGATGAAGCCGCGCGTCTCGTTCGCCGTGCCCAACACGCTGACCGGCGAAGGCAACCTGATGGTCGACCTGACCTTCGAGTCGATGGACGACTTCTCGCCCGCCGCGGTCGCGCGCAAGGTGGACGGTCTCAAGCAGCTGCTCGAGGCGCGCCAGCAACTGGCCAACCTGATCACCTACATGGATGGCAAGGCCGGCGCCGAGCAGCTGATCGCCAAGGTGGTCAAGGACGAGGCGCTGCTGAAGTCCCTGGCCTCGGCCCAGAAACCCGCCGACGACGCCGCCGCGCAATAAGCGCCGCGCGCCTTCAGACCCCTAGCCGGACCCCACGGAGCACGCACCATGGCCGAAGAGATCCTCTCGCAAGCCTCGCCCTCGCTGCAGGGCATCGAATATGAAGGCGGCGAGTTCGCCTCGCTGCTGAACAAGGAATTCAAGCCCAAGACCGACGAGGCCAAGTCCGCCGTCGAGCAGGCGGTGCTGACGCTGGCGCAGCAGGCGCTGTCGCAGACCCAGCTGATCGGCAGCGACGTCATCGTCTCGATCGAGTCGATGATCGCGGAGATCGACAAGAAGCTGTCCGAGCAGGTCAACGCGATCCTGCACCACGCCGAGTTCCAGCAGCTGGAGTCGGCCTGGCGCGGCCTGCACTACCTGGTCAACAACACCGAGACCGACGAGCAGCTCAAGATCCGCGTCATGAGCATCTCCAAGAACGATCTCGGCAAGACGCTCAAGCGCTACAAGGGCACGGCCTGGGACCAGAGCCCGATCTTCAAGCGCGTCTATGAAGAGGAATTCGGCCAGTTCGGCGGCGAGCCCTTCGGCTGCATCGTCGGCGACTACTACTTCGACCACAGCCCGCCCGACGTCGAGCTGCTGGGCGAGATCGCCAAGGTCTCGGCCGCCGCCCACTCGCCCTTCATCGCCGCGGCGAATCCCTCGCTGATGCAGATGGGCTCGTGGCAGGAGCTCGCCAACCCGCGCGACCTGACCAAGATCTTCAGCACGCCCGAGTACGCCGCCTGGAAGTCGCTGCGCGAGTCCGACGACGCGCGCTACATCGGCCTGGCCATGCCGCGTTTCCTGGCGCGCCTGCCCTACGGCGCGAAGACCAATCCGGTCGAGGAGTTCAACTTCGAGGAAGAGACCGGTGGCGGTGAGCACGCCAAGTACACCTGGGCCAACTCGGCCTACGCGATGGCGACCAACATCAACCGCTCGTTCAAGACCTACGGCTGGTGCACCCGCATCCGCGGCGTCGAGGCGGGCGGCGCGGTCGAGGGCCTGCCGGCCCACACCTTCCCGACCGACGAGGGCGGCGTGGCCATGAAGTGCCCCACCGAGATCGCCATCAGCGACCGCCGCGAGGCCGAGCTGGCCAAGAACGGCTTCATGCCGCTGGTGCACCGCAAGAACTCCGACTTCGCCGCCTTCATCGGCGCGCAGTCGCTGCAGAAGCCCGCCGAGTACGACGATCCGGACGCCACCGCCAATGCCAACCTGGCCGCGCGGCTGCCGTATCTGTTCGCCTGCAACCGCTTCGCCCATTACCTGAAGTGCATCGTGCGCGACAAGGTGGGCTCGTTCAAGGAACGCGCCGACATGGAGAAGTGGCTGAACAAGTGGATCATGAACTACGTCGACGGCGATCCCGCCAACTCCTCGGAGACGACGAAGTCGCAGAAGCCGCTGGCCTCGGCCGAGGTGGTGGTCGAGGAGATCCCGGGCAATCCCGGCTACTACTCGTCGAAATTCTTCCTGCGTCCGCATTACCAGCTCGAGGGCCTGACGGTCTCGCTGCGGCTGGTCTCGACGCTGCCGTCGCAGAAGGGCAAGTGAGGCGGCGGGTCGCCCCGGCGGCCCGCGCGAAGGAAACAAAGAAATCGCGCGCAACGACGCGCGACGCGTCCAAGGGAGCGCTGTCGAAGGCGCCGTTCTGAAATTTTCGAGGCGATGAGCCAACCGGGCCCTCGGGCCCGAAATCCCGGTTTCCGCATGCGGTGAGCGTTGATGCGGAGACTTTTTTCAAAGAGTCCATCTAGGAGAAACCGACCATGACGATCGACGCCAATCTGAAGTTCGCCGGAGTCGAAGGCGAATCCACCCACAAGGACCACAAGGGCGAGATTGATCTGCTCGCCTGGTCGTGGGATGTGCGTCAGGAAAGCACCGCCGCCGCCGGCACCGGTTCCGGCAAGGGCAAGGGCATTCCCGGCCAGTTCGTGTTCGCGCACTACTACGACAAGGCGTCCCCGGTGCTGGCCAAGGCCTGCGCCTCGGGCAAGCACTTCGACCAGGCCGTCCTGACCTGCCGCAAGGCCGGCGAAGGCCAGCAGGACTTCCTGAAGGTCACGCTGAAGCAGGTGCTGGTGACCAACGTCGCCCCGTCGGCCTCCGCCGGTGGCGAGATCAGCGAGAGCGTGGCCCTGTCGTACGCGGACATCGAGTTCGAGTACAAGGCCCAAGACGCCAAGGGCGGCCTGGGCGGCGCGGTCAAGTTCGGCTGGAACGTGGCCACGACCGAAACCCGTTGATCGGCGGGGCGCCGGTGCGAGCCGGCGCCTTCCGTTCGCGGATCCGCGGCGCGACGGCCCCTGGCCGGCCGCGCCGCGCTCGGACAACGCATGACGGTGCGCCGCCTGGCGCGCACGCCGTCATCCGTTGTCCATGCCGGAGCGAAAGATGAATCCGATGACCAGCGGCGGCGCGACCAGCGCCGACATGTACCTGGACCTGTCGCTCAAGCGGGCGGGCAAGGTCAAGGGCGAATCCACCTCGGCGGGCCACGCCGGCGACGTCGTCGTGCGCGGCTTCAGCTGGGGCGTGGGCGCCGCCGGCGATGCGGTGGCGGGCCAGCAGACCGGCCGCCGCAGCTATCGCCAGCTCACGATCACCAAGGACCTGGACAGCGCCAGCACCGCGCTGATGAGCGCGGTGGCGACCAACGACGAGGTCAAGTCCGCCAAGCTCTACCTGCGCAAGGCGGGCGGCGCGCAGGAGGACTACTTCTGCCTGACGCTGGAGAAGGCCCGCATCGCTTCCTACGACATCGACTGCGATGCCGACGGCGCGCCGGTCGAGCGCATCGCGATGAGCTTCCAGAAGGTCTCCATCGAGTACCGGACCCAGAACGCCAAGGGCGCGATGGGCGGCACCCACACCTTCGACGACGACCTGACCTGACCGGCCCGTTCCCGCGCGGCGGGCGAGGGCGGGTCTGCACCCCAACAACGACGAGATGTCACGGAGCATGCGATGAGCGCAGTGCAGGAACTGCTGGCGGCGAGCCGCCCGACCGAGGCGCTGGCCGCGGCGCAGGCGGAGGTCCGGCAGCATCCGCAGGACGCCAAGCTGCGCACGATGCTGTTCCAGCTGCTGGCGGTGACCGGCCAGTGGGCGCGGGCGGCGGCGCAGTTGGAAGTCTGCGGCGAGCTGGACGCCGGCACGCTGGCGATGGTCAACACCTACCGCGAGGCGCTCAAGTGCGAGCTGGTGCGCGAGGCCGTCTTCGAGGGCCGCACCACGCCCATGGTGATGGGCGAGCCCGCCGAGTGGGTCGCGAACCTGGTGCATGCGCTCAAGCTCGACCACGACGGCGACGCGGCCGGCGCGCGGCAGCTGCGCGCGCAGGCGCTGGAGGCCGCGCCGGCCACCGCCGGCACGATCGACGGCCAGGCATTCGAGTGGCTGTGCGACGGCGACTCGCGCCTGGGCCCGGTGCTGGAGGCCGTGATCAACGGCCGCTACTGCTGGGTGCCGTTCTCCGCGCTGAAGGAAATCCACATCGAGCCGCCGACCGACCTGCGCGACCTGGTCTGGGCCGCGGCGCACCTGGAGTTCCCCAACGGCGGCGCCTCGGTGGCGCTGATCCCGACGCGCTACCCGCGCAGCGTGGCCTTCGACGACGAACGCGTCTGGCTGTCGCGCCGCACCGAATGGCAGCCGCTGCCGGGATCGGAGGACGACCAGTACGCCGGCATCGGCCAGCGCGTGCTGATGAGCGACCAAGGCGAGGCAGGATTGCTGGATGTCCGTCTCATCGAATTGAGGAAGTGAATGCCCTGCCGTCCGTCCCGTCCGTTCCTGTCCCGCGCCACCCGGGCGCCATCCGTCCTGTCCGCTGGCGTGCCGGCCACGGTGTCGCCCGCGGCGTCCCCGCTCCGTTCGATCGCGATGAAGGCGGTCCTGGCCGTGGCCGGGACCATCGTCGCGTCGTCCGTCCACGCCGACGCGGGATCGATGCCGCCGGCGGCGAAGACCGCGGCGGCCAAGGCCGCGCCCTCCGCGAAGGCGGCCTGGCGCGCGCTGTCGCCCGAGGCCTGCACGCCGCTGGCCGACGCCGACCGGGCCAAGCTGCCCGCCAGCTGGGCCAAGTACCTCGACGCGGCGCGCCGCTGCGAGCTGGCGGCGCCGGGCGGCACGCCGCGCGTGGCGCTGATCTCGGTCTTCGCCGAGACCTATTACGCCACCCGCGCCGCTGACGCGCCGTGGGAGGACTTCCCCAAACCGATGCTGGTCGACCGCGAGTTCCGCTGCGTCGGCGGGCTGCCCGAGCTGTTCCCCTTCGATCAACCGCGGACATTGACGCTGCGCCACGGCCTGTGGCGTGACGGCGTGCCGCAGGAAATCCGCGTCCATGTCAGCAACCCGGCCGTCGGCGGCGATTACGCGCTGCCGGCGCTGCGTTGGGACGCGGCCGAACACCGTTACCGCGCAGCGGGCGCCAAGCCGTCCGCGGACTCCCCATGCCCGACATCCTGAATCCCTCCGCCACCGAACCCGTCACGGCCGCCCAGCTCAAGCAGGTCGCCGACGAGGCCTACGAGAAGTACCCCGGCTCCTGCAGCCACGCCGTGTGGCACGTCATCAAGCGCTACATCCCGGACCAGGAGTACCGCACCGCCAATTCGCTGGTCGCCTTCCTGAAGGCCGACAAGCGCTGGAAGGAGACGCCGGTGTCCGAGCTGGCCGAGCGCGCCAGTCGCGGCGAGCTGATCGTCGGCGGCCTGGTGACGCAGCCCAACGGCCACGTGATCGTCGTCTATCCCGGCGCGGCCAAGCCGGCCGGCGGGTATGCCTACACCTCGGGCGGCAAGTCCCAGACCATGCGCGCCCGCGGCATGTATCCGCTGGCGATGTCGACCTCGCTGGGCGGCTGGGCCGGCGCCAAGAGCAAGGGCGACAAGACGATCTGGGACCCCTGGGCCAACGACGGCAAGTTCGCCGAGGTCGTCTTCTGGCGCCTGGACACCGGCGCCGCGAAGTGAGCGGATCCGCGCCGCGCGAGCCATGACCCAGATCACCCGCGATCGCCTGCAGCCGGCCCTGCTGGACCGCCTCACCGACGACGATCCCTTCCACCGCGTCGAGGCGGAGGAGCGCCGCGTCATGACCAAGTCGCAGCTGCGCCAGGCGGTGCTGCGCGACCTGGGCTGGCTGTTCAACGCCATCCAGCCGCTGGGCAAGGCCTGCGACCCGTATGCGCGGGTCGGCGACAGCGTGCTGAACTTCGGCCTGCCGGCGCTGTCGGGGCAGCTGGCCTCGCGCATCGACGTGCACCTGCTGGAGAAGCAGATCCGCCAGGCCATCCTGCGCTTCGAGCCGCGCATCCTGCCCGACACGCTCGAGGTCCGCGCGATCGAGACGCAGAGCGTCATGGACACCCACAACGTGATCGAGTTCGACATCCGCGGCCACCTCTGGTCGCAGCCGGTGCCGCTGGAGATCCTGCTGCGCACGCAGATGGACCTCGAGGCGGGGCAGGTCGAGGTGCGCGAGGGCTGAGGACGCGCGATGGATCCCCGGCTGCTGCGCCTTTACAACGACGAGCTCGCCCACCTGCGCGAGGTCGGCGCCGAGTTCGCGCGCGACTTCCCCAAGATCGCCGCGCGCCTGGGCCTGGAGGATGCGGAGGTCGCCGACCCCTATGTCGAGCGGCTGCTGGAGGGTTTCGCTTTCCTGTCGGCGCGGGTGCAGCTCAAGCTCGACGCCGAGCATCCGCGCCTGATCGCCCACCTGCTGGAGTCGATCTACCCCAACTTCCTGGCGCCGGTGCCGTCGATGATGATCGCGCGCTTCGGCGTCGATCCGACCGACCCCAACCTCTCCAAGGGCCACCCGGTGCCGCGGGGCAGCGTGCTGCAGTCCGGCGTGCCGCGCGGCCAGGACACCCGCTGCGAGTTCCGCACCGCCCATGACGTGACGCTGTGGCCGCTGACGCTGGACGACGTCCAGTACTTCAGCCACGCGCCCGACCTGCCGATGTCGCGCCTGCCCGATGCCGCCGGCAGCCGCGGCGGGCTGCGGCTGCGGCTCAAGACCGGCGGCGGCATTCCGGTGCGCCAGCTGGGGCTGGACCGGCTCGCGCTCTACCTGAGCGCGCCCGACGAGGTCGCCTATCGCCTGCACGAGCTGGCGCTGGGCGCGCCGCTGGGCAGCTTCGTCACCGGCGAGGGCATCGACGCCCCCGCGGTGCCGGCGCAGTGGCGGTCCGCGGCCAGCATCCGCCCGCTGGGCTTCGCGCCGGACGAGGCGCTGTTGCCCGAGACGCATCGCAACTTCTCCGGATGCCGGCTGATGCAGGAGCTGGCCGCGATGCCGCGGCGCTTCCTGTTCCTCGAGATCGACCAGCTCGCCGAGCGCCTGGCGCGGGTGGAGGGCACGAGCTTCGAGATCGTGCTGTTCTTCAGCCGCGGCGACGGCGCGCTGGAGGCGATGGTCGACGTGGACAGCGTCTCGCTGCACTGCACGCCGGCGATCAACCTGTTCCCGAAGCGGCTGGACCGCATCCAGCTCGGCACCGGCAGCTGGGAGTACCACGTCGTCCCGGACCGCACCCGGCCGATGGACTACGAGATCCACAGCCTGCAGTCGGTGACCGGCTACGGGGCCGGGGCGCTGGGCCAGCAGGGCTTCGAGCCGCTGTACGCGACCTACCACCAGGCGCCGCCCGAGGCGCCCGGCTTCTACACGGTGCGGCGCGAGCCGCGCCTGCTGTCGACGCGCCAGAAGGAGCAGGGGCCGCGCACCGGCTACATCGGCGACGAGGTCTTCCTGTCGCTGGTCGACCCGCGCCATGCGCCTTATCGCGAGGACATCCGCCAGCTGTCGGTCTCGGCACTGGTGACCAACCGCGACCTGCCGATGCTGCTGCCGCACAACGGCGCCGGCGCCTGGCGGCTGGACGCGGCGGGCCCGGTGCTCAAGGTCGAGGCGGTGCATGGCCCGACGCGGCCGGTCAACCGCCAGCCGGTGGGCGAGGCGGGCTGGAGCCTGGTGGGCCTGCTGACGCAGCAGCAACTGCCCTGGGCCGACGAGCCGCCCGCGCAGGCCGCGGCGACGCTGCGCCGCCTGCTGGCGCTGTACGGCCCGCCGAGCGATCCGGCCTGGCTGCGCCAGGTGGAGGGCGTCCGGGGCGTCGATGCGCAACCGGTCGTGCGGCGCCTGCCGTTCACCGGGCCGCTGAGCTTCGGCGCGGGCACCGAGATCACGCTGGAGCTCGACGAGTTGGCCTTCCAGGGCCACAGCGCCTATCTGTTCGCGAGCGTGCTGGAGCGCTACTTCACCCGCCACGCGGCGATCAACAGCTTCACGCAGCTGAGCCTGCGCACGCCGCAGCGCGGCCAGGTCAAGCGCTGGGCGCCGCGCATCGGCGGCGATGCCGAGGGCCGCGCGCAGCGCACGGAACGCGACGGACGAGCCTCCCCGGGGAGCCGTCCATGAACGTGCGCGACGCCGGCGGGTCGGACGACGCCCAGGCGCCGTCCGCCGCGGGAGGCGCGGTACCGGGCGCTGCGGCGGCCGCGAGCGCCGCGGTCAGCGACGCCGAGGACGCGGGCGCGGAGCCGTCTCCCGCCGCGCTGCTGGCGCGTCGTCCCGCGCGCCGCGGCGAGCACGACGCGGCGCTGCGCGCGCTCTTCGAGAGCGTGGAGGCGACGCCCTGGGCCCATGACTTCTTCGCGCTGCTGCGCCGCATCGAAGGCCTGACGCCCGATGTGCCGCGGCTGGGGCGCGGCCTGCGGCCGTCGCAGGAGGCGATCCGGCTGGGTCAGGAGCCCGAGCTGGACTTCGCGCCGGCGGCGCTGGCCAGCCTGACCCGCGGGCAGAACCCCGCGCCGCGGCTGGGCGTGCGCTTCTTCGGGCTGCTCGGTCCGCAGGGGCCGATGCCGCTGCACCTGACCGAATACACCCGCGAGCGGCTGCATCAGCGCGGCGACCCGACGCTGAGCCGCTTCCTCGACGTCTTCCATCACCGGCTGCTGCTGCATTTCTACCGCGCCTGGGCCCAGTCCCAGCCCGCGGTGCAGCATGACCGGCCAGCCACGGACCGTTATGCCGCCTGGCTGGGCGCCGCCACCGGGCTGGACGGCGCGCAGCGGCCGGCGGACTCGCTGCCGCAGACCGCGCGCCTGTTCCAGGCCGGGCTGCACGGCGGGCGGGCGCAGCACGCCGAGGGGCTGGCCAAGATCCTGTCGCTGCACTTCGGGGTGCCGGTGCGCATCGAGCAGCACGTGCCGCACTGGCTGCCCGTCGAGGACGGCGAGCGCACGCGGCTGGGCTTCGCGCGCCAGCGGCCGGAGCGCATCGGCCGCGAGCTGCCGCGGCTGGGCGTCGACACCGCCTGCGGCAACAAGGCCTGGGACCGGCAGTACCGTTTCCGCGTCGTGCTGGGCCCGCTGACGCTGCGCCAGTACGAGGGCTTCCTGCCCGACGGCGACGCGTGGCGGCCGCTCAACGACTGGATCCGGCAGTACGTCGGCCACAACCTGCAATGGGAGCTGCAGCCGGTGCTGCGCCGCGACGAGGTGCCCGCCGCGGCGCTGAGCGGCCGCGCGCGCCTGGGCTTCACGTCCTGGACCGGCCGCTCGGGCGGCCGTCCGCATCGTCACGACCGGGGCGACCTGCACCTGCATCCGCGACAGCGGGTGAAGGGACGGGCCACGCCACCGGCATCACAGGGAGCATCGTCATGACAGAAATCGCCCGCACCAGCCTCTTCGGCAAGCTCAATCCGCTGGCCTACAAGGCGATCGAAGGCGCCACCGTGTTCTGCAAGCTGCGCGGCAATCCATACGTGGAGCTGCAGCACTGGCTGTACCAGATCCTCAACACGCCGGACTCGGACCTGCATCGCATCGTCAAGCATTACGGGCTGGACGCGGCGCAGCTGTCGGCCGACCTGATGGCCTCGCTGGACCGGCTGCCGCGCGGCGCCACGTCGGTCACCGACCTGTCGAGCTGGGTCGAGAACGCGGTCGAGCGCGGCTGGGTCTACGGCTCGCTGATGTTCGGCGACCAGCAGGTGCGCACCGGCCATCTGGTGCTGGGGATGCTGAAGACGGCGTCGATGCGCAACGTGCTGCTGTCGGTGTCCAAGCAGTTCGAGAAGATCCCGGTCGACGACCTGAGCGAGCATTTCAACCAGATCCTGGAAGGCTCGCCCGAGCGCGCGATGCGCGCGGCCGAGCCAGGCGCGGCGCCCGGTGACGCGAGCGGCGCGATCGCGCCGGCGGCGATGGGCAAGCAGGAGGCGCTCAAGCGCTTCGCGGTGGACCTGACCGAGCGCGCGCGTAATGGCGAGATCGATCCGATCGCCGGCCGCGACGAGGAGATCCGCCAGATCGTCGACATCCTGATGCGCCGGCGCCAGAACAACCCGATCCTGACGGGCGAGGCGGGCGTGGGCAAGACGGCGGTGGTGGAGGGCTTCGCGCTGCGCCTGGCGCAGGGCGACGTGCCGCCGCAGCTCAAGGACGTGTCGCTGTACATGCTGGACATCGGCCTGCTGCAGGCGGGCGCGAGCATGAAGGGCGAATTCGAGAACCGGCTGCGCCAGGTCATCGACGAGGTGCAGGCCTCGCCCAAGCCGATCATCCTGTTCATCGACGAGGCGCACACGCTGATCGGCGCGGGCGGCGCGGCGGGCACGGGCGACGCGGCCAACCTGCTCAAGCCGGCGCTGGCGCGGGGCAAGCTGCGCACGATCGCGGCGACGACCTGGGCCGAATACAAGAAGCACATCGAGAAGGATCCGGCGCTGACGCGGCGTTTCCAGGTCGTGCAGGTGCCCGAGCCCGATGAGCACAAGGCGGTGCTGATGCTGCGCGGCGTGGCCTCCATCCTGGAGAAGCATCACCGCGTGGCGCTGCTGGACGAGGGCATCGAGGCCGCGGTGCGTCTGAGCCACCGCTACATCCCGGCACGGCAACTGCCGGACAAGGCGGTGAGCCTGCTGGACACCGCCTGCGCGCGCGTGGCGGTGAGCCAGCACGCGACGCCGGCGGAGCTGGAGGACTGCCTGCGCCGCATCCAGGCGCTGGAGATCGAGCGCGAGATCATCGCGCGCGAGGGCGCGATCGGCATGGACGTCGCGGAGCGCCAGCAGCGCGTGGCGGCGGCGCTGGACGAATCGCAGACGCGCAAGGCGGAGCTGGAGGCGCGCCACCTGAAAGAGAAGGGCATGGTCGACCGCGTGCTGGCGCTGCACGCGCTGCTGCGCAAGGACGGGGAGGGCGCGCCTTCGGAAGATGAGCGTGGCCCGCTGCTGAGCGAGCTGCACGGCCTGCGCGCCGAACTGGCGACGCTGCAGGGCGATGCGCCGCTGATCCTGCCGCAGGTGGACGAGCAGGCGGTGGCCGCGGTGGTGCAGGACTGGACCGGCATTCCGGTCGGCCGCATGGTGCGCAACGAGCTGCAGGCGGTGCTGCAGCTGGCCGACACGCTGAATCAGCGCGTGGTGGGCCAGCGGCATGCGCTGGAGATGATCGCCAAGCGCATCGAGGTCTCGCGCGCGGGGCTGGACAACCCGAGCAAGCCGATCGGCGTGTTCCTGCTGGCGGGCACCTCGGGCGTGGGCAAGACCGAGACGGCGCTGGCGCTGGCCGAGGCGCTCTATGGTGGCGAGCAGAACGTCATCACCATCAACATGAGCGAGTTCCAGGAGGCGCACACCGTCTCGACGCTCAAGGGCTCGCCGCCGGGGTATGTCGGCTACGGCGAGGGCGGCGTGCTGACCGAGGCGGTGCGCCGCCGGCCGTACAGCGTGGTGCTGCTGGATGAAGTCGAGAAGGCTCACCCGGACGTGCACGAGCTGTTCTTCCAGGTCTTCGACAAGGGCTGGATGGAGGACGGCGAGGGCCGCTACATCGACTTCAAGAACACCATCATCCTGCTGACGAGCAACGCGGGCAGCGACCTGATCATGAAGCTGTGCGCGGATCCGGAGCTGATGCCGGAGCCGGAGGGCATCGCCAAGGCGCTGCGGGAGCCGCTGCTGAAGGTGTTCCCGGCGGCGCTGCTGGGCCGGCTGGTGACGATCCCGTACTACCCGCTGAGCGAGGAGATGCTGGGCCAGATCGTGCGTCTGCAACTGGGCCGCATCCAGAAGCGCGTGGGCGAGAACCTGGGCGTGCCGCTGAGCTTCGGCGACGACGTGGTGAAGCTGATCATCAGCCGCTGCAACGAGGTCGAGAGCGGCGGCCGGGTGGTGGACGCGATCCTGACGAACACGGTGCTGCCGCGCATCAGCCGGGAATACCTGACGCGCCTGACCAATGGCCAGACGATCACCAAGGTCGCGCTGAACGTGAAGGATGGGGACTTCGAGTACGGGTTCGATTGAAGCCGGAAACTTGCTCGCGTGAGCACCGGCGGTATCGAGCTCGTATGAAGACATCTTCGAAACTTTCGGCAGCGACCGCGAGGCAAGTACCCGAAGTCGCTGCGGCGCAAGCTCGAAGCGGCTCGTCATCCACTTCCACGAAGTGATCGGCGAGCGCTGAACCATGGAACTGGCCAAGACCTTCCTGCTGTTCGTCGTCACCGCCGTCGCCGAGATCGTCGGGTGCTATCTGCCGTATCTCTGGCTCAAGCAGGACAAGTCCGCGTGGCTGCTCGTGCCCGCGGCCGGCAGCCTGGCGCTCTTCGCCTGGTTGCTGACCTTGCATCCGACCGCTGCGGGCCGCGTCTACGCGGCCTATGGCGGTGTGTACATCGGCGTGGCGATGGTCTGGCTGATGCTCGTCGACAAGGTCAAGCCCACGCCCACCGACTGGATTGGCGTGGCCGTCAGCCTGGTGGGAATGGCGATCATCATCCTGGGGCGCCGGCCGGAGGCTTGATCCGCGCGCTTGACGCTCAGGGCTGGCCGATCGTCAAGGTCCCATCCTGTGCGTTGCCCGGCTCCCCGCCGACCGTGCGGCGATCGACCTGGCCCTCGCAGCCGCGCGCGCTGCATTGGTAGGCGACCAGCCGCAGCGGCTTGCCGGCCTTGGGCTCCGAGCGCTCGACCACGCGCAGCGTGAGCGTGCCCGCGGTGGCGCCCGACACCAGCGAATCGCAGCCCGTCCAGTACCCGACGAAGCGATGCGCCGTCGCGCCCGGCGCCGCGCCGTTGAAGGGCACCAGCACCACGCTGGTCCAGCGCTGGAAGGTGCCGCTCTTGCCCACGCCCGCGTGCGAGAACTCCAGGCAACTGCCCCAGCGCTGACCGCCCGCCATCACGCGGTACGCGTCGGTCGGCGTCCAGTCCAGGTCGGGCAGGGCGTCGCCGCCCGGCGCCTTGTGCTCGACGACCTGCAGCCGCTGGCCGCCCTCGGCGCGCGCGAACCCGCCCTTGTCGCGGTCGATGCGCAACTCGCCGGCATCGACGAAGCAGCCCTGGGGGCCGCACCAGCCTTCGGTCTTGATTGGGGTCAGCGTCGCCGCCGTGGCTGGACCGCGGAGCAGGTCGCGCAACTCGGTGGCGTTCTTCGCCAGGGCGTCGGCCTGGGCGGCGCAGGCGGCGAAGGCCGAGCAGGCGAGGGCGATCGCGGCGAGGGCAACGGGACGCTGGGGGTGCATCAGTCGTATTCCTTGTTGTTGGTGGCCTTCACGAAGTCCGCGTTGTACTTCCAGAAGATCGTGCCGCCATAGGCGGCGGTGGACTCGTATTTGTAATCCCATTTGCCGCGCAGCTTCGTCTTCTGCCCTTGCGCGTTGCGCCACCACTCTTCGCCGGGGACGTCCTTGTCCTTGATGTCGTAGATGTTGTGCTTCGGGTCGGTGATGTGGATGCCGGCCTTGACCTTGGGATGCTTGTCGTAGTTGGACTTGATGTCGGCGCCGTCCCAGAAGTAGGCGCCGTTCGAGTAGTCCGTGCCGCTGGGATCGAGCGCATTGCGCGCGCCGCGCACGGCGTCGTTCATGCCGGCGTCCTTGGCGATCTCCTCGGCGCTGGCCTTGATCAGCTTGCCGTGGCGCTGGTTGCCGTCATGCGCGGCGAAGGCGAAGGTCTTGTCGGCCTTGATGAAGGCGCTGATCGTCTTGTAGCCGCGGGCCTTCTGCTGGCGCACCAGCACGTTGGCGATGGCGGCCATCTCCTCGTAGACGTTGCCGGTCGAGCCCTCGCCATAAGCGACGGCGGCCAGCGCGCGAGTGTCGTCATCGATGGCCGGCGGCTTGTCGCGCGGCGCGGTGCCGACCGGGGCCGGCAGCGGCGACGCGGCGCGCACCAGGGTGCCGTCGTCGATGTCGAAGCAATTGGCGCCGGCGCCAAGCGGCCCGGGAATGCGGCAGGCAGGCATGGAGATCTCCTGGATACGACCCCGGAGGCCGCGGGCAGCGCAAGTCCTGCCCCTGATGCGGATGGGGAGGATGGACGGTAACGGGCGCCGGGCGGCGGCCAAAGTGACTTTCGCCTCTTTTGCGCGCGATAGGCGCCCCCTACCGTGTCGGCCAGGGAGATCCTGGAAGACCTATGGCCTCACCGTTCCGCCTCAAAACCGCCTTGCCCGACGACGTCTTGCGCGTGCATTCGTGCACTTCGCGCGAGGGCCTGAGCGAGGCAGGAGACACCACGCTGACGCTGCTGAGCGAGCGCAAGGACATCCTGGCCTCCGAGCTGCTGGGCAAGCTGGCGACCTTGACGATCGCGCTGCGCGAGGACGCGCCGCGCCACCTCAGCGGCTACGTCACGCGCTTCGCTCAGCGCGGCTTCGAGGGCAAGCACTGCGTCTACGAGATGCAGCTCAAGCCGTGGCTGTGGCTGCTGTCGCGCACCGCGGACTGCCGCATCTTCCAGGAGATGTCGGTGCCGGACATCGTCAAGCAGGTGTTCGAGGACCATCCGGTGGCGCGGTACGAGTTCAAGCTGCTGCGCCCGTACCGGACCTGGAACTACTGCGTGCAGTACCGCGAGACCGACTTCAACTTCGTGGCGCGGCTGCTGGAGCACGAAGGCATCTACTGGTACGTGGAGCACGACGAGAGCGGCCACAAGGTGGTGCTGTGCGACTCGGCCAGCGGGCATGACGCCAAGCCGGGGTGTGAGTCGCTGCCGTTTTATGGCTCGGAATCGCAGGCTGCGCCGCAGCTGGAGTACGTGCAGGGCTGGAGCGGCGCGCAGTGCGTGCGGCCCGGCAAGGTGGTCATCACCGACTACGACTTCCAGAAGCCGTCCAGCGCGCTGGAGACCAGCCAGATGGTCAAGCGCGACTACGACCTGTCGGACGGTGAGATCTTCGATTACCCGGGCGGCTACATCCAGACCGGGGACGGCTCGCAGTACGTGGAGGACCGGCTCGACGAGCTGCAGAGCAGCCATGAGACCTATGAAGGCACGACCAATGCGCAGGGCGTGCAGACGGGCCACCTGCTGGCGCTGACGCGGCATCCGCGCGATAGCGAGAACGCGCAGTACCTGGTGACTGGCACGCAGCTGGCGCTGCACCAGGCGGCCAATGAATCGGGCTCGGGCGAGACCTCGCTGCGCTGCAGCTTCAGCTGCATCCCGGCGCAGCAGCAGTTCCGGCCGGGGCGTCGCACGCCCAAGCCACTGGTGTCGGGGCCGCAGACGGCCATCGTGACGGGGCCGGCGGGCGAGGAGATCCACACCGACAAGTTCGGGCGGGTGAAGGTGCAGTTCCACTGGGACCGGCGGGGCAAGCGCGACGAGCGCAGCTCGTGCTGGGTGAGCGTGGCGCATCCGTGGGCGGGGTCCAACTTCGGCGGCATCCACATCCCGCGCATCGGGCAGGAGGTGATCGTCGGCTTCATCGAGGGCGATCCGGACGCGCCGATCATCATCGGCCGCACCTACAACGGCGAGAACCTGCCGCCGTGGGACCTGCCGGCCAATGCGACGCAGAGCGGCTTCCTGACGCGTTCGACCAAGGGCGGCAGCTACGGCAATGCCAACGCGATCCGCTTCGAGGACAAGCAGGGCGCGGAGCAGCTGTGGATCCACGCGGAGAAGAACCAGGACATCGAGGTCGAGAACGACGAGACGCATTGGGTCGGGCGGGACCGGACCAAGACGATCGACCGGCATGAGACGGTGTTCGTGAAGGGGAACCGCACGGAGACGGTCGACCTGGACGAGACGATCACGGTGCATCAGAACCGGACGGAGCGGGTGGATCTCAACGAGACGATCTCGATCGGGGACAACCGGTCGGTGACGATCGGGGGAATGAAGACGGAGACGGTTGCGCTGGCCAAGGCGGAGACGATCGGGCTGGGCAAGGCGCTCACGATCGGGCTGGGCTATCAGACGACGGTCGGCGCCATGATGAACACGACCGTCGCATTGAGTCAGACCGCGCAGATCGGACAAAACAAGAGCACCAACGTTGGCAAGAGCTACGCCATCACCGCCGGCGACGAGCTGTCCATCAATGTTGGCAAGGCGAGCCTCACGATGAAGAAGGACGGCACGATCATCATCAATGGCCACAGCTTCAGCCTGGGTACCACCGCCGAACAGACGTTCAACGCTGACGGCGAGGTGACCGTGAAGGGCAAAAAGATCCTGGAGAACTGACGTGGAGCGAGTCGACTTTCCGGCGCATGGCGCCGAGGAGGCCTCACAGGAGGCATCCCCGTTCCATGCGCTGCTGAGCCAAGGGGCGCAGGTGGCGGCGTTGCCGGCGCCGGGCCAGGTGGTCATCGGCACGCTGCAGACGGCACCCGTGATGGGTTCGGCGGGCGCGGCGCTGGTGCCGGGGTTGGGCGTGGTGGGCGTCGCTCACAGCCTCGTGCCGCTGACACCGGCGCAGGAGGGGCGAGGTGTGGCGCTGAGCGTCCTTGCGGGCGGCTCGGCGATCGTGCTGGGGCTGCTCTGGAATGGCGCGGGGTCGGAGCACTCCCTGGAACTGCCGGATCGGCAGCCAGGGGGCCAGCCGGAAGGAATCGAGATCACGGTCGACGGCCATCGTGAGGTGATCGAGGCCGCCGAAGAGCTTGAGTTGCGCTGTGGTGAGGCACGCATCGTGCTGACGGCCGATGGCCGCATCCAGCTCCGCGGGACCTACATCACGAGCCATGCGAGCGCGACGCAGCGCATCGTCGGCGGGTCGGTGCACGTGAACTGAGGGTGACGCAGAGATGCAGGTACACGTAGGGTCGAAGCATCTGGCGACCGATGTCTCGGTGGCGCTGGATGCGAGTGGCAGGGAGCATCTCGTGATCATCGCGAAGGCGACGTGGAGCATCCCCGAATGGGGGCAGCGGCCGCGACCGCTGGCGCCTCGTCCCATCGTCTCAACAGACGACTACTTTGGGGATCCCGGCGAGAGCGCAATGAGGTACGGCGCCGATGCGGCCCGCTACAAGCCGCAGTGCGACGTGATCTTCGACGCCACTGCGTATAGCGCCGCCGGCGCGCCGGTCACCACGCTGCTCGCAGGCTGGCAGGTAGGCGCGCTTGCCAAGCAGGTGCGGGTGATCGGCCCGCGCGTTTGGTCTGCTTCCCTGGAGCCTGGGGCGCCAGCGCCCTTCGATCGCATGCCCATCCGCTACAGCCTGGCCTTCGGAGGAACGCGCTGGTCCGACGACGGCGGGCGGCATGCCGAGTCGTTGCTGTCCAATCCCGTGGGACTGGGCTTCGCAGGACCGGATACGCTGCGGCAGATGGTTGGACAACCATTGCCGACGCTGGAGGCCGTCGATGATCCGGTGCGCCGGCCCGATGGCTCCCATCGAAGTCAGTCCTTCGGGCCCATTGGTCGGCATTGGATGCCGCGCAAGACTTTCTCCGGCACCTATGACGAGCATTGGCGCCGTGAGGTTTTCCCCTTCCTGCCCGACGACTTCGACGAAGCATTCAACCAGGTGGCGCCGCCCGACCAGCAGATGCCATATCCGGTCGGTGGCGAGGAGGTCGTCCTCACGCGCTTGATGCCACATGTCGCCGGCGAAACCGAGCGGCGCTTCTTTCTTCCGAAGCTCGACCAACCTGCAGTCCGCATCCTGCGCACGGACTATTCGCAGGAGCGTTTGAAACCGGTGGTCGACACCCTGTTCTTCGAGACAGACGCGGTGATTGATGAAGAGACCGGACGACGAGGACGTTTCACCGCGGTCTGGCGCGTCGCTACTCCCATCCGGCGCCGCATTCAGGAGTTCAGCGCGGTCACCGTTGGACCGGTTGATGAAGCCTGGTGGGCGGCGAAGGCGTCTGGTCAGGCGGATGGCGCCTGCGTGGGATGTGGCGAGGCGAAAGCGCCGGCTTTGGCAGGCGACCTCGAGGAGGTCGACTGATGGATCGAGCGCGTTCTGAACTGCGCGTGGTCTCGGCGGGCGTCTGTTGCGCCCTGGGCCACGAACTTGCCGCCGCGGGGCCGGCTATTGCCGCCAATCTCGATGCGTTCGGTACAGCCGGTTTTCTTACCGATACGGGAGTGCCCATCCCTGTCGCTGCGTTGCCCTCGGGGCGGGTGTGGGGTGTGTCGAGATTGGCACATTGGGCCGCTTGGGCCGTCCGGGACTGCCTTGTGAACGCATATCCCGGCCTTACGCAGGAGGGCCTGATTGGTATCGCCAGATCCTGCGCACTGCTGCTGCTTACGCCGACCGCGGAGGCGCTGGAGGATCGCGACATCACCGTCGACGGCCTACCCGAAGCGGTGGCCAATCTTTTGGGCTTGCAGTTCTCCAATGCCACGCGCGTGCTGCCGTTTGGCGAAGCGGGCCTGAGCAGGGCCTTGGACCAAGCCGCGGCGCTACTGGAGCACGCACCAGAAGGACGTGTGCTGCTGGTGTCGGCGGACAGCCTCCTGGATGTGCAGTTGATAGAGCGGATGGTCGAGGAAGAACGTCTGCGGGTACCGGGCTCGGATCGCGATGGCTTCACGCCGGGCGAGGCCGCTGCGGCGGTGTTGTTGGAAAACCCATTGCGCCCCGGGCCTGCCGGGATCGTCGGCCAGGCCGATTTCCGATTGCTTGGCTGGGGGGGCGCGGAAGAAGCGGCCCGGTGGAACAACGGGCTTCCCAATCGGTCGCAGGGGCTGACAAGGGCTGTCCGTGCCGCCTTGGGAGCCGCGCATGTGACGATGGCCGATGTCGACTACCGTCTCTCGGACCAAAACGGTGAGACGTTCCTGGTGCGCGACGCCGCAAATGCGATGACGCGTCTGATGGCGGATGTCGATCCTGATCGGTCGCCTGTGCTGATTACGCTGGCCGACAAAATTGGTGATGTGGGAGTCAGTGTCGGCGTGGTCGGAATTGCCTTGCTCCATTACCTTTCCAACCGGCCGGCGTTCTGTCCCGGACAGCTTGGTCTCATTCATCTCGCGCAGGACGATGGTCTGCGCTGCGCAATCGTCGTCGGCACCCTGCCGATGGCGGCTTGAAGGAAGCAAATGGACACGCGTGTCTTTGCAAACGGCTCGGAGGTCTGCTCCAAGGCTGCGGACGGAACGTCCCAGGTCGCCGTCGACCCGTGCTGGAGCCCACCGGCGCCGAGCGCCGGTCCAGTCGTGATCGTCTATGCCAATACGGCCTTCTCCAACCAGTTGCAGAAGGGCAGCAGTACGGTTTTCATCTGCGGCACGCCGCTCGCCTTGCGCGACAAGTCCTTCCTGGCAAACAGCACTGGCAACGAGCCGGCGACGCAGCAGTTCGCCAAAGGCGTGTCGAGCGGCGTCATCAAAGGCAAGGCGTACTTCGTGGACTGGTCGCCAGACGTGAAAGTCGAGGGACTCAACGTGTGCCGGCATTTTGACCCGATGACTCACAACCACGGCTGACGACGGAGCGACCGGGAATGAGCGCCAACACGCCCACCACGTATTACAAGGATTCGTCCGCCGTCGCGGCCGCGTGCAAGAAGGACTTCGAGAAGATCGAAAAGGCCTGTGCGAAGGATGACGACACGAAGCCAAAGTCGCGGCCCACATTCAAGAAGCTGCTGGGATCGAAGTACAAGAATCACAGCGGAACGCTGAGCAAGGGCGGGACCGACAACAAGTCCTGGATGGCGGATCACTGCGATTTCCTGTGGATTCCGCCGGGGCCGAATTCGCATGATGAGTTTTTGAAGAAGCTGGACAGCTTGAAGGACGACTTGGCCGAGGTTGTCGACACGAAGCTAGCATCCGCGATGGACGCGGCGAAGGAGAAGCTCAAACAGGAAGCGATCGACATGGCCAAGAAGAAGGCCGGTCAATCTGCGGCGCGAGCAGGGACGAGGTGGTTTGTTGGCGCGAGCGGTGCCGCCGTAGGCGGTGTCGGAGGACTCGTGACCGAGGGAATTGCGACAGTCTGGAATCTTTGGGATATGGCGAGCACAGGCTGGGATGTCGCAAAGACCGGCTACAACGCCTATCAAGAACTCGGTGCCTTGGATGACATGGTGAAGGAGTTCAAGAGCGTTGGTAACGAACTGGAACGACTGGGCCAGCAGGCAAAGGCTGATCCGCAACGCGCGATCGCGGACTTCATGGCCGGCGCGGCGAAGCTCAATCCCTGCATGCGAGCCAGACGCTGCTCCCTGGTTCCTAAAGGGAAGGCTAACAACCTGTCGGGCGACGGCTGCTGCCCAGGCCAAACCGGACATCACCTCATACCAGACGCGGCCGTCAAAGATGCCGGGTGCCCGGGTTATGACTACGAAGCCGCTCCAACAGTCTGTGCGGAGGGGACCGGCAACAGCCATGGTGGGTCGCACCAGAGGCTCCACGATGTGCTGGATCGTCGAATGCGCGAACACAAGGAACGGCGCGGAACGAATCAGATCTCATACGCCGATTACCGGACACAGGCGATGATGGCGTTCTACGAGACATTTCCGGAGTCCGGTTGCAGCCGCAAATGCTTGCAAGCCCAACTCGACGCGCATTACAAGTGCTCCGGTAAGTCTCTCTCGGCCGCGTCCGGCAAGGGCGGCGGAGCGACAGGCGGAAATACTGGCAGCCGTTAAGGAGAGTGTGTTGCTGCGAATTGAGGACTACAAGGCGTACTTCGAAGGGTTCGGCATCCGGGATGCAGTGCTACGGGACCGCAACATTCTGGTGTTCATTGCACTGCAGGATTGGGATGACGCCAAGCCAAGGCCTTTCGAGGAAGAACTGAAAACACGCTACATCTGCTATTTCCGCGACGAGGATCGATGGGGGGCAGATCATCTGGAGGGTTTTGCGGGATTGATGGCCGGGGCTTCGCTCAAGCCCTTATTCCAGAACGTCTGTGTGGATCGCTCCGGACAGGTATACGTCAAGGGTAGCGGCGCGTCCGAAACCGAGAGGAAGATCCCGGGTGGCATGGGACAAGGCCCCAAGCGTGGGAGCGTTCGCAATATCAAGCAATTGAACGGCTGGCTGTTTGGCTGCGGAAGCCCGCGTAGCCTGTTCAAGCGTACTGGCCGCGAGCACTGGGAGGAGGTCGGCCCTCTGCCGCCAGAAGGCCGCGGCGAAACCGGCTTCCAGGATTTCGACGGTTTCTCTGAATCCGATATCTACGCGGCGGGTGGCAAAGGCGACGTTTGGCGCTATGACGGGACTGCATGGCACAAGATCGCCTTCCCATCCAACATGTGGATCGAATCGGTTTGCTGTGGCGAAGATGGGTATGTCTACATCGGCGCGCAGTCGGGTACGGTCTATCGCGGTCGCGGTGATCAGTGGATGATGATTCATCAAGGCGATCTGAGCTTGCCGTTCCGCGACATGGTCTGGTTCAAGGACCGCGTCTACGCGACGAACGACTACGGCCTCTGGGAGATACACGAAGGCCGGCTGCAGCCCAGCCAGGCCCCCATTGAGATCACCAACTGCGCGGGCAATCTTTCCGTCGCTGACGGAGTGATGCTGATGGCGGGCGCTTACGGCGCTGCGCTGCATGATGGTCAGTCGTGGTCACGCCTTTTCAGCATCGCCGAGCTGGCTCGCCAGGCCCAGGGCGGATGAGCACAGTGCTGCGTCTGGAGGAGCGGCCGCCGATCATCGCGGTGGTGGTGCGGCGTCACGTTGAGGACGCGGCGTTCTACTGGTCGCAACTCGATGGATCGATCGATTCGCCGCAGCTTGGCGCCGAACGGGCTTCGCAGTTCGCTGCCTTGCTCACCGCCCATCTCGAGGGCGTGCGAGCTGGGAAAGAAGCGGCAGCGGCGATGGCGCTGCAAGCGCTTGAGCGGTGGCGCAAGCCTGGAGAGGCTTTCGTCGCCTGCGTCGCGGCGCTGTCGCTGGAGGGGGAGGGACGCATCGCCGCGATCGAGGCAGTTCTTCGACAGGTCAGGCTCCGGCCGGATCTTCTGGTGCGCGGGGCCGTATCGGCGCTCGCCTGGGCATCACCAGCGGCGACCCGCCGATGGCTGGCCACAGTCACCGGCCTCTCCGACCCCGTAGACCTTGTCATCGCGTTGCGAGGCAGTGTCTTGATGCGAGGCACCGTCGCCGACCTTGAAGCCTTCGTTGTCCATGCTTCTCCTCACGTGCGTGCTGCCGCCTGTCGGTGTGCAGACGCCGCGATGATCCCGGCACTCCAACGCCTTTGCGCTGACGAAGCGCTCGCCGTGCGCGCGGAGAGTTGCATCGCGCTTGCCCGGCTTCTGGACGCCGAGGCGGACGAACACCGAATGGCTGCCGCATCGCGCCTCTGGCAATGCGTGGCCGAGCAGGTGGCCTATCGCGAGCGCGCCAGTGGATGGGATCTCGTTCAAGCCGATCGCCGATTGAATCGATGGGTCCGCCATCTGGCGCAGTTGGCGCCCATTGGGCATCCGGGAATGCGTGAGCTGGTGCAGCGTCTTCCCCCCCGGGTGGGACTGACAGCGATGCTTCACCATGGCGACATCGCGCTGCTCGATCTTGTTGTGCATCGCATGGCGGACGACGAACAGGCGCGCTGGGCTGGATGGGTCTGGCACTGTCTCACCGGCGTTGACCTGTTGGCTGAGGGACTGGCGCTCGACGAGCCGCCTTTGGACCTCGATGCACGTATGACGCCGGGACGCAGAGATGCGGACCTCGGGCTGGTGCTGCCGGATCGTGATCGGGTGGCAGCGCATCCGATGAACAGACTGCGGCTTGGTGATGGCAGACGAGCACTGCTGGGCCGCCCGGCGGGGGAACACGAACTCAAGCAGATCGTTGACCCCAAAGCCGACTTGCCGCAGGGGCTGCGATTTGTTGCGGCGAATGCCCTGAATCGAATCCAGTCCGAGGCGGAGTTGAACATCCGAGCGCGGCCCGACGTGCAGCGGTCGACGCTTCAATCCCTGGGAATCTCCTGAGCATGCCTGCGTTTGATCCTTGGAACGATGCCGAGCTACTCGGCCGACACCTCGCACGGGAGGATGCTGAACTGCTCGTGGTGATCGGTGCGGAGGGCTGGTGTGAAAAATGCAAGCGCCTCCGCCCGGCGTTCGAGACGCTTTGTCAGGCGGGCATGCCGTCGCAAGTGGCGTGGATGTGGCTTGATCTGGAAGACCATCACGAGTTCCTTGGGGAATTCATTCCGCCGGATCTGCCCCTGTTGCTGCGCTGGCGAAAAGGATTCTGTGTCCAGGCGGCCGTGGTCGAAGACATTGCACTCGATGCGGCGCCGAACGAACGCGTCAAGCTGCGACCGATGCACATCGAAGGCACCGGGGTGAGCGATCCGAATCAGGGTGAAGCGGTGGAGCTGCCCGCACTCTGGGGGGAGTTCGTCGCGGAGACCTGGGCCGAGGGCTCGCCGAGTCGCTGATCTTGGCGCCGATCGTCTTGGCTTCGCCTGCGCGGCGCGGATTCCAGGTTCGGATTCAACGAAGGCACTCCACATGAGCTGGAAGCTGGCGTTCCCCTTCGCGCATGATTACCCCGTCATCACTCGTGCGGACATCCTCGCTTTCGAGGGACGCAATCAGCTGAAGCTGCCCGCCGACTATGCGGCGTATCTGCTGGCGCACCGAGGCTCTTCGCCGATGTTCCAGAACGAGGACGGACGATTCCGGGCTGTCGAGTTCGATGTGGATTGGGAAGGGAAGGCAGCCAAGAGCTACGGAGATCGGTGCGGTCTGGAGAGCACCTTCGGCATCTTCGAAGGCAAGGACATTGAATCGCCGTACAAGGGCGGATGCGACCTGGACGACAACATCGTCTGGAACAGGCATCTCCATCCGCCGGGCCTGCTGCCGATCGGCATGGACGCCGGAAATTCGCTGTTCCTGCTGGGCGTTGAGGGGGAGTTGGCGGGGCAGGTCTTCTTCCTCTCGACCTTCCACATCCCGTGTCCCATGTCTTACGAACACATCGGTTTCATCGCCGACTCCTTCACCGCCTTCCTTGCGGCCGCGCGCCCGATGCACCGCGACGACATCCCCGCGGCGCCTCCCTGAACGAAGAAACCCACTGGTCCCGCCCCACGCCCTGGGGCAAGCTGGGCTTCGGCTTCGCCGAGCGCCGCGAGGACTGCCTGAGTTCCATCCTCATCGCCGGACCCGCCTGGTGAGCGCCGCGACGCGTTATCGTTCGCCTCCATGACCGACACCCACGCCACCGCCCCCCTGTCGCTCCCCGAGCTCCCCCGCCTGCTCGGCCTCACCGAGGTCGACGCGCCGCTGATCGCCGCGATCCTCGCGCACACCACGCCCGCCGGCGCACCAGCGCCGACCGAGCTCTCCCAGAAGCGCAAGAAGGAGATCCGCGCCGGCTTCGTCCTGCTCAAGGAACTCGGCGTCGTGATGTCCTTCACCCCGCGTGAAACCCACGCCGTGGACTTCGGCGAGCCGCTGGGGCCCGGCACCCATGTGCTCAGCGCGCTTTTCTACTACCCCGAGGGCAGCGAGGAAGTCGAGCCCTATGCCGGCGACGCGCCGTTCGCATCGACACCGGTCGAGACCCGCGACCAGGCGCTCGCCGCCTACGGCACGCCGTCCGATGGCGAAGAGGAGGAGGGCATCGTCAAGTGGGAGCAGTGGCAGCTCGAGGACCGCGAGCTGACCGCCGACTACGCCGACGACGGCGCCGTGCTGACCCTCACCGTCGCGTTGCCGCTGTCGCTCTGACCCGCCGCGCGCGCCGCCCGGACTCGCCGCCGGAACGCGCCGCTGTGGCGAAGATGACAACGTAGTCATACCGCGTTACCCATTCTCACCAGCCCTTGCGGGCGAGGCTTCGACACTGCTGGCGTTCCCCGTCCCTCAACTTCATGGGCCAACGTCATGCATCCAGTTCCTCGTCGCTTCGTTCAGCGTGCCAGCCTCGTGGCGATGGCCTTTGGGGCCGTCGCGCCCGCTTATGCGGCCCTGAGCCTGAACGTGGCCCAGGACGTCTGGTCGGGCGGCTTCTGCTCGCGGGTGACCGTCCGCAATCCCGGCACCACCGCCAGCGGCGCCTGGACGCTGCGCTTCGAGCTGCCCAGCGGCCAGATGAACGGCTCCTGGAACGGCACCTTCAAGCTCGAGTCGGGCGCGACCTTCGCCGTCACCGGCACCAGCTGGAACTCGCCGGTCGCGCCGGGCCAGAGCTTCGAGGTCGGCTTCTGCGGCACCGGCACCGCGCCGAATAGCGCCTCCTTCCGCATCTCGGAGGCCGGTGCGCCGGCACCGGCTCCCGCTCCGGCACCAGCACCCGCTCCGGCACCCGCTCCCGCTCCCGCTCCCGCTCCCGCTCCGGCTCCCGCTCCCGCTCCGGCTCCGGCTCCGGCTCCGGCTCCGGCTCCGGCTCCGGCTCCGGCTCCGGCTCCCGCTCCCGCTCCGGCACCAGCTCCGGCACCGGCACCGGCACCGGCACCGGCACCGGCACCAGCGCCAGCGCCCTCCAGCGACCTCTCCGTCCCCGCGACGGGCCAGTTCAAGCTGCCGTTCAGCGTCGCGACCGATGGCCGCATCCTCGACAGCCAGGGCGTCGCGGTGTCGATCCGCGGTGTCAACTGGTTTGGTTTCGAGACGCCGGACCTCGTCGCCCACGGCCTGTGGCAGCGCAACTACAAGGACATGATCGGCCAGATGAAGGACCTGGGCTTCAACGCGGTCCGACTGCCGTTCTGCCCGGCGACGCTGCGCTCCACCGGTCGCCCCAGCGGCGCGCTGAACACCAGCGTCAACCCCGACCTGGCCAACAAGACGCCGCTGCAGGTGCTGGACCGCATCGTCGCGGAGTTCGCGACGCGTGGCTTCTATGTCCTGCTCGACCATCACCGGCCCGACTGCAACGCGATCTCCACGACGCCCCAGATTCCCGGCTACACGCTGGACCAGTGGGTCGCCGACCTGCAGTTCGTCGCCGATCGTTACCGCAACGTGCCCAACGTCTTCGCCATCGACCTGAAGAACGAGCCGCACAGCACGGGCGGCAGCGGCGCCTTCTGGGGCACCGGCGACATCAACAACGACTGGAAGCTCGCCGCCGAGCGCGCCGGCAGCGCGGTGCTCGCCACCAATGCCAAGCTGCTGGTCTTCGTCGAAGGCGTGTCCGACAACGGCGGGCGCTGCGAGAACCCCGATGCCCACTGGTGGGGCGGCAACATCGAGCCCTCGGCCTGCTATCCGATCGACGAGACGAAGATCCCGCGCAACCGCCTGGTCCTGTCGCCCCACATCTACGGCCCGTCGGTGAGCGGCCAGCCCTACTTCGGCGACGGCACCGGTTTCCCCAACAACATGCCGGCCATCTGGCAGAACCAGCTCGGTCGCTTCATGGGCAAGAACGCCGTGGTGCTGGGCGAGTTCGGCGGACGCTTCACCGACAAGGACCGCCAGTGGCAGGTCAAGTTCGTCGACTGGCTGAAGTGCAAGGGCGTGCGCAACTTCTTCTACTGGTCCTGGAATCCGAATTCCGGCGACACCGGCGGCATCCTGCAGGACGACTGGCAGAGCGTGTCGCAGGACAAGTACAACAACCTGAAGCGCTTGTGGGACGGCTCCGCCGTGGACACCAACGTCTGCCGGTGAACCCATCGACCGGGCGGGGAGGGCGCGGCGTCGCCCGCCCGGCACCGTAGCGCGCGCCGCCGGCGGCGTCTGTGGCGTCACCCACACTGGTGACACGCCGTCGCCGGCTGATTCACCCCTTTACAAGGGCGCGTCGCGCGAATGACTTTGGTCGCTTCCGGCGCTCCTCGCACCGGCCTACCGTGAAGCACCACTCCCCGGGTCCCCTCCGGTCCGCCCATGGCCAGTCCATTCCGCCTCAAGACCGCGCTCGGCGACGACGTCCTGCGTGTCCACGCCTGCGCGTCGCGCGAGGCGCTGAGCGACCTCGGCGAGACCACGCTCACGCTGCTGAGCGAGCGCAAGGACATCCGCGCCGCCGAGCTGCTCGGCAAGGCCGCCACCTTGACGATGGCGCTGCGCGACGACGCGCCGCGCCAGCTGGCCGGCTACGTCACGCGCTTCGCGCAGACCGGCTTCGAGGGCCGGCACACCGTCTACCAGATGACGCTGCGGCCCTGGCTGTGGCTGCTCACGCGCACCGCGGACTGCCGCATCTTCCAGGAGATGACCGTCCCCGACATCGTCCGGGCGGTCTTCGACGACCACCCCGTCGCGCGCCACGAGTTCAAGCTGATGCGGGCCTACCGCCCCTGGACCTACTGCGTCCAGTACCGCGAGACCGACTTCAACTTCGTCGCCCGCCTGCTCGAGAACGAGGGCATCTACTGGTACTTCACCCATGACGAGGCCGGCCACACGCTGGTGCTGACCGACGCCGCCTCGGCCCACGACTGCGCCCCCGGCTGCGAGTCGCTGCCGTTCTACGGCAGCTCCGCCAACGTGCCGCCGGAGCTGGAGTACGTCGACGCCTGGATCACGCAGGAGAGCCTGAAGCCCGGCAAGGTCGTCATCACCGACTTCGATTTCGAGCGGCCCTCCAGCTCGCTGGAGAAGCAGCAGGACCGCACCCGCGACTACGACCTCTCCGACGGCGAGGTCTTCGACTATCCCGGCGGCTACCTGCAGGCCGGCGACGGCGCGCAGTACGCGGAGGACCGCCTCGACGAGATCCAGACCGCCTACGCGCGCTTCGACGGCGACACCAACGCGCAGGGCGTGCGCACCGGCCACCTGCTGTCGCTGGAGCGCCATCCGCGCGACGACCAGAACGCCAAGTACCTGGTCACCGGCACGACCATCCAGATGCGGCAGGCCGCCAATGAATCGGCCTCCGGCGAGTCGGACCTGCGCTGCCGCTTCAGCGCCATTCCCGCCGACCAGCAGTTCCGTCCCGAGCGCCGCACGCCCAAGCCGATGGCGCCCGGCCCGCAGACCGCGATCGTCACGGGGCCGTCGGGCGAGGAGATCTTCACCGACAAGTACGGCCGGGTGAAGGTGCAATTCCACTGGGACCGCCGCGGCAAGCGCAACGAGAGCAGCTCGTGCTGGATCCGCGTCTCGCAGCCCTGGGCCGGCAAGGGCTGGGGCGGCGTGTCCATCCCGCGCATCGGGCAGGAGGTGGTGGTCGACTTCGTCGAGGGCGACCCGGACCAGCCGCTCATCACCGGCCGCGTCTACAACGCCGAGCAGATGCCGCCCTACGGCCTGCCGGCCGCCGCCGTCATCAGCGGCATCAAGTCCAAGACCCACAAGGGCGCCGGCTACAACGAGCTGTCGATGGACGACACCGCCGGCAAGGAGATGATCACCATCCACGGCCAGTACGACATGGCCACGACGATCGAGCACGACCAGACCTCGACCATCCACAACAACCGCACCGACACCGTCGACGTCGACGATGCGGAGACGGTGGGCAACAACCAGACGCAGACGGTCGGCGTGGACCAGACGATCTCGATCGGGTCCAACCAGACGATGACGGTGGGCAGCAACCGCAGCAAGACCGTGGGCGTGGACGAGACGCTGACGGTCGGCGCCAACCAGGTCGAGAGCATCGGCGCCACGCGCACGCTGACCGTGGGCGCGGCGGACACGCAGAGCTTCGGCAGCACGCAGACGGTCACCGTGGCGCTGCTCAAGGCGGAGACCATCGGCGCGGCCTACGCGCTCACCGTCGGCGCGGCGATGAACCAGGCCATCGGCGCGGCGCTGATGCAGGAAGTCGGCGCCGCGAAGGTGGTGGCGGTGGGGGGCTTGAGCTCGGAGCAGGTGGGCCTGAGCAAGGCCGTGTCCGCCGGCACCCACATGAACCACGAGGCCGGCGCGAAGATGAGCCACAAGGCGGGCGCCAGCTATTCGGCGCAGTCGGGCTCGACGATGAGCTTCCAGTCGGGCGGCGACTACAGCGTCAACAGCAAGGCCAAGGCCGGCGTCGAGGCGGCGTCCGAGCTGGTGCTCAAGTGCGGCTCCGCCCAGCTGATCCTCAAGAGCAGCGGCGACATCACGCTCAAGGGCACCAGCATCACCATCCAGGGCAGCGGCAAGATCGGCATCAAGGCCGGGGGCAACCTCGACTTGAAGGGCTCGCCCAACATCAACCAGAACAGCTGAAGGAGGCGCGATGTCCAACCCCTTCGATCTTGCGCCGCTCATCGGTCAACCGCAGGCGCTGTGCCGCGGCGAAGTGGCCGAGGTGGATGACGAGGGCCACCTGCGCGTGCGGCTGCCCGGCGGCGAACTGCTGCGCTGCGAGCTGCTCCAGCCGGATGCGCCCGGTGCGGCCTGCAGCGGCGGCGACGCGGTGCTCGTCTGGCAGGACGGCGCCGGCGGCGGCATCGTGCTCGGGCGCATCGGACGCCAGCTGGCCGAATCGCGCCCGGTGGCCGATCCCAAGGCCTTCGCCGATCGGCCCGAGACGCTGGTGCTCGAGGCGCGCGGCGACATCGTGCTGCGCAACGGCCAGTCCCGCCTGCGCCTGGGCGCCGACGGCGACGTGGAGATCGTCTGCGCCAGCTTCGCCACGCGCAGCCGCCGGCTGCTGCGGCTGCTGGCGCCGATGATCAAGATGAACTGAGCGCGGCGATCGTGAACTCCGCCCTCGTGATGCCGGCGGCCGGACCGGCCGCGCCGACCGGCGCCTCCCGTGCCGGCGCCGGCGCGGCGTCCCGGCGCCTGATGATCGACCAGCCCCGGCTGCTGGACCTCGGCGCCGTCGGCGCGCCGGCGCCCTCGCTGCGCGTGCCGGCCCAGCCCGGCTGGCGCGGCGCCTGGCCGTCCGGTGGCGAGGCGCCGTCGCCTTTCGAGGCCGGCGGCACCGCGGCGTTCCGGCGCCGCGCGGCGGAGGAATGCCTGGACCTGGTCGCGGTGCTGCGCGCCTACCGGGCCCCGCAACCGGACGAACACTGGCGCACGCCGATCGACTCGGAGCGCCGGCTGCTGGCCCAGGTCAACGCGATCATCGGGCTGGGCGCGGAGGCGCTCGACCAGGTCGCGGCCCTGGCCATCGACCCGGACCTGCCGGACCCCGGCCGGGTCTTCGCGGCGCTGCTGGTGCTGGGCTGCGTGGCGGGCGACCGCTGGTGGCCGGCGATGCAGCGGATCTTCGAGGCCGCCGTGAGCCGTCATCCGGAGGAGGGCGCGCATGCGGTCGAGGCCCTGTCGCTGTCGCCGAGGACCGACCTGCCGGAGCTGCTGAGCCCCTGGCTGGGCCATGAATCGCCGGCGCTGCGCGCCGCGGCCGCGCGCGTGCTGGCCTTCCGCTGGGAACTGCCGGAGCGCGCCTGGGAGACGGCGATGCGGGACGCGGCGCCGGCGGTGGTCGCCGCCGCGCTCGGCGCGCCGGCGCATCAGTTCGATCCCGGTCGCTGCGAGCCGCTGCTGCTGGCGGCGGCGCACTCGCCCGTCGAGCCGGTCGCGCGGGCCGCGCTGCGTCTGGGTGCGGCCCTGCGCCTGCCCGCGATGCACGGCCAGGCCACGCGCATGGCGACGCGCGACCCCGGCTGGGCCGACGCGCTGACGGCCATGGCGATGCACGGCCATCCCGGCGATGCCGTGCTGCTGCGCGCGATGCTGCGCAATGCCGACCGCTGGCAGGCCGCGCGCGCCGCCGGCGTGCTGGGCCTGCCGGCGCTGATCCCCGACCTGCTGGCGCTGCACGACGACCCGCTGCGCAACGACGAGGAGCGTCAGCTGGCGGCCCAGGCGCTGGCGACGATCGCCGGTCCGGCGCCGGAGGGCGACAGCGCCGGATGGTGGCGACGGGTCGCGCAGGCGCCGGGTGACCTGCGCGTGCGCGGCGGCCGGCCGCTCGGTGCCGGCGTGCTGCTGGCCCGGTTGCGCGGACCGGGCTGGTCGCGCGCCGTGCGCCAGGACCAGTACCTGGAGCTGGTCGCGGCCTCGCGCGGCCAGGCGCCGCGTTTCAGCCCCTTCGATTTCGTCGCGGCCCAGGAGGCCTCGCTGCAGCGCATCGCCGACGCGATGGTGCCGCGGGATGCACGCGCCGACGGGCCGCATTGATCGTCGTCGAGCGCCCATGGACGAACCCGCCTTCTACAACCACAGCGGCCACCACGCGCAGGTGCTGCCCATCCTCGACCGCGACGGCGCCGAGGCGCGTCTCGTGCTCGTGAAGGCCAGCTACGACATCGTGCCGGGCGGCGGGTTGCGCGCCGCGGAGGCGCCGCGCGAGATCCGCCTGGGCGACGAGCCCTGGGGCGATCCGGCGATCGCCGACCTGCGCCTGCCGGGCGACTACGGCCTGCCCAAGCCCGGGACCGACTTCGTGCTCAGCGGTCACGCGGTGCCGCCGCTGGGCGGCGAGGCCGCCACGGCCATGGACGTCGGGATCCGGGTGCGCGACCGCGTCAAGCTGCTGCGCGTCCACGGCCCGCGGGTCTGGGTGCGGCAGTTCGGCGGCATCGGACCGGGCGAGAGCGGCCCGCTCGAGCGCACGCCGCTGGCCTGGTCGAGGGCCTACGGCGGCGCGGATTTCAGCGACCCGGCCAAACCGGTGGAAGAGGCCCGCAACCCCGTGGGCAGCGGCATCAGCCGCCATCCGGAGGCGCTGGTGGGGCGGCCCGCGCCGCAGATCGAGACCTCGGGCGAGCCGGTGACGAGCGCCGGCGGCCGCCACACCCCCGCGGGCTGCGCGCCGCTGGGGCGCCACTTCGCGCCGCGCCGCGCGCACGCCGGCACCCATGACGCGGCCTGGCTGTCGGGCGGTTATCCGGCCCGGCCGTCGGACTACCGGCCCGAGCACGAACACTGCGCCGCGCCCGGCCTGGTCTTCGAGGAGCCGCTGCGCGGCGGCGAGGCGGTGCGCATCGCCGGCGTGCATGCCCAGGCGCTGCTCGATTTCGCGCTGCCCCGGCAGCTGCTGCGCATCGACGCGATCGTCGACGGCCAGCCCGACACGCGACGCCCGCACCTGGACACGGTGGTGGTCGACAGCGACGCGCTGATGCTGGAGATGGTCTGGCGGGCGGTGTTCCGCTGCCCGGCCAAGATGCGGGGTCACTTCACCTCGATCACGGTGCAAGCCAAGGAGTACATCGAATGAGCGCCTCCCAGAAAACGTCCGGCTGGCGCGCCGGCCTGGCCCATGCGGAGGCGGTGACCTGCCTGGGCGAGACGCTGTCCGAAACTGCGCTGCTGCTGCGCGCCGGGGTGTCCGGGATCGGGCTGACCGACTTCGTCGACGGACAGGGGCGCCGGGTGATGGGCTGCGCCTCGCCGGCGCTGCCGCCGGACCTGCCGGCCCGCGAGCGGCTGCTGGCGCTGGCGGTGCACGCGCTCATCGGCGTCAGCCGGCGCCGCGCGGCCCAGGCGCACCCGCGGCCCGATCGGCCGCCGATCCTGCTGCTGGGATTGCCGGCGCGTTTCGCGCTGGAGCCGCAGAGCTACGAGCTCAATGTCGCCGGCCGCGACTTCGTGCAGCGTCTCTCGGCCGCGCTGCCGCCGCCCTTCGCAGGCGCGGACATCGAGGCCTTCCCGTTCGGACGCGCCGCCGGCGCGATCGCGATGGCGCGTGCGCTGCAGCTGGCCGAGTCGCGGCGCGAGGTGATCTGGGGCGGCGTCGACAGCCTGCTGCACTGGCCGACGCTGGAGGCGTTGCAGCAGCGGGAACGGCTGCTCACGATGGAGAACGTGGACGGCGTGCGTCCGGGCGAGGCGGCGGCCTTCGCGATGGTGACGCACGAAGGCCGCGAGGACGGCTGGGTCGCCGGGCTCGGGCTGGGGCGCGAGGCGCATCCGGTGGGCAGCGACGGGCCGTGCCGCTCGGACGGTTTCGCGCAGGCGCTGGAGGCGGCGGTGGCGCCGCTGCGGGCGACGGGCCGGCGCTGCGCGCTGTGGGCGCTGGACGCCTCGCATGAACGCCATGCGACGCGCGAGGTGCAGAACGTCATCGCGCGGTTTGGCGACGTGCTCGATCCGGGCACCGACCTGCGCCTGCCGCTCAAGGAGCTGGGCGACGTCGGTGCGGCGGCGCTGCCGCTGATGGCGGCGCTGGTGCTGCAGGACTGGGCCCATGGCGTGGCGCGCGACGAGTTCGCGGTGCTGGCCGCCGGCGCCGACGACGGCGCGCGCGGCGCGCTGCTGCTGGCGGCGGGCGATCCGGCCGCGGCCGGCGCACGGCCGCGGGCGGCCGAGCATCGGGAGGTGACCGCATGAGCGTCAACGCGAATTTCCGTGAGGTGGCCGGCGAGTCGACGAACCACGTGATCGTCTACATGAATCCGAGCGTCTGCCTCACGCCCGCGGCGCCGAGCCCGGTGCCGATCCCGTATCCGATCACCACGCCGGTGGGCTCGGGCAAGCTCGATGGCGACACGCGCGGCGTCAAGATCGGCGGCAAGCCGACCTTCCACGTCGACGCGGTCGTGCACGACTGCATCGGCAACCAGCCGGGCACGCAGAAGGAAGTGGTCAGCCTGAAGATCGGCTCCTCCGCCTTCATCATCGACGGCAGTCCCAACGTCCAGTTCGAGGGCAAGGCGGTGGTCTACACCGGCAGCTCCGGCATGGGCAACCAGATGTGAGGCCATGGGTACCAGCGCCGCGATGGTTCAGTTGAAGGTGATGAAGGCCGGCGGTGCCGGCGCCATCGCGGACATGAAGTGCTCGGAGATCCTGGCGTGCTTCGATCCGCCGATCGAATTCGGCAGCCACTCGCAGATGGTCGGGACCAAGGACGGCTACCAGGCGGAACACATCCTGCCGACCTCGGCGATGCACGACCTGGGTCGAGGCGGCGCCAAGTTCCCCGGCTGCGAGGGCTACAGCACCGGCGGCGCATTGACCTTCATGGCCGGCGACGGCCAGAGCGAAGGCATGGAGCACAAGATCCTGACGGACCAGATGCGCCAGTTCTCCCAGCAGAACGACCTGGCCAATCGCAACGCGCCGATGAGCGAGTGGATGGAGCAGTACAAGCAGGGCGCGAAGGATGCGTTGTCCCGGGGCAAGCCGACGCGCACGATCAATCGGCCCGACCTCGACCGCGACAACCTGATCGCGGCCGCGGCGGAGTGCATCGCGCTGGCCGCCGCGGAGTCGTTCGCCAAGCTCGATCCGCCGGTCAAGCCGGAGACCCCGCTGCGCAATCCCTGGGCCGCGACCAAGGCCCAGAAGGCCGAGGCGGAGGCGGTGAACATGGACGTCGACATCATGTAACACCGCCTCGGATGGCACGGCGACACTAGACGTTTTCGAAGGAGTCCCTCTTGCAGAAAGAAATCAACCAGGTCGTGGACACGGCCGACGGCCTCGTGTTCATGGGCCTGTCGTATCCGCCGGAGGACATCGGCGCGGCCGTGGGCAGCCTGTACCGGCTGGCGCCGGGCAGCAAGGCCGGCGATCCGGCCGTGCCCATCCTCAACACCAATGACGCGCTGCGGGTGCTGTGGGCCTCGCCCGCGGGCCAGCTGTGGGTCGGCAGCGCCGACGGCCATGTCGCCACCACCGCCGCCACCGGCTGGGCCGCGCCGGGCGGCGACCTGGACTACGAGGTGATGAACGGCGGCCCCGCCTGGACGGTCTCGACGCTGCCCCGCGACAGCGTGAAGGGGCTGGTGCCCAACATCACCGCGATCTGGGGCAGCGGCGATTCGGACGTCCACGTGGGGACGCGCGGCGGGCACCTGTATCACTGGAACGGGAAGGCGTGGACGCAGACCCGGGCGGGCGACGGCTCCGCCGACCAGACCATCCGCACGATCCGCGGCCACGCCGGTGACGATGTGTACGCCGTCGGCGCCGTGGACACCCTGCTGCATTTCGACGGCCAGCAATGGCGCAACCTGCCCATCCCCGGCACGCCGGGCCCTGGCGAGACGCTGGGCGGCATCGCGCTGCTGCCCGAGCGCGCCGTCATGCTCTGCGCGTCCGGCGAGGGCGGCCGCCTGCTGCATGGCAGCGCGGCGGGTTTCACCGAATTCGGTCGTTACCCGCTGCCGCTCAACGACGTGGCGGTGCTGGGCGACCGGCTGCTGTTCGCGATCTGGAACGGCGTGGCCGAGCTGGTCGGGCGCGACGTGCAGGTCGTGAAGGACAACTTCAAGACCGCAGGTGCCTTCGAGGGGCGCGGGCGGGTGTTCTTCACCGAGCCAGCCGCGCCGCGCATGCAGTTCATCGTCCATGACCCGGCCAATGCCGCGACGCCCTGGACCCGCAGCAAGTTCTGAGCGATGTTGGCCGCCCTGCAGACCTTGATGGAAGTGGCCCGGGCCCAGGCCCGGGTCGACGTCCGGCTGAAGCTGGCGGTGTTCGTGCGTGGATCCCTGAGCCGGCAGGACATGGATCCCGACACCCTGTGGGAATTGCTGCGCGAGCAGCCCTTCGCCGCGCACCTGAACCGTTTCCGGCGGGGCGGTGAGACGCAGTGGCGGCTGCCTCCGGCCGGCGGCTCCGGCCGCATCTGGGCGCGCCGAGCGGGCGTCGATCCGGCGGCTTGCGTCGCCTTCGCGGGCGACGGCAAGCATGGCCGGACCGCGATGTCCCTGCAGATCGCCGACCTCGGGCCGGCGATGGGGATGGAGCGGGCCAGTCACCTGATCTTCGAATTCCCGGACGATGCGTCCAACCGGCAGATCGCCGAGGTGGCACGTTGGAGCCTCTCGCACCTGCCGGTGCTGTGGGGTACGGCGGGCTGGTGCTTCGACGTCGTGGAGGGCTCGGCCTACATGGCGGCGCGTCACGTCGTGGCGCTGGCGCGCCGGTGCTGGGCGATCCAGATCCTGGAGCCCGCGATCCTGCAGTGGGATGCGCTGCGCGGGCTGCCCGGCGTCAACTGGCTGACGCTGGTCGGCGATGGCTTCGCGGCGGCGCATGGCATCGATCCGGCGGCCCTGGCCGGGTTGGCCGGTGCCGAGGTGTTCGTCCATCGCGGACGCGATGCCACCATGCTGGCGGCTGGCGCGGCACCGCTGCGCGGCGACATCCATGCCGACGAATCGCTGGCGCCGCTGGTGACCGTGGCGCAGGCGCTGAAGCCGGCGCTGCTGGCCAACTGCTCGCCGATGTACGGCCAGTTGGCCGACGAGGACGTCATGAACGCCTGGTTACAGCGTTTCATCGAGCCCCAGGCCTGGCTCCGCGTGGACGTCGACGGATAGAGGGCCTGCAGCGGCTGCGCGGCTCTGCCACAGCGTCCTCGTGACTTTCGTTCATTGCCCCCGATCCCCGTGACACGGAGGATGCGGGCTGGGCGGCGATCCTCGCCGCGGCGAGGCGTTCGATGTCACGATCAGAAGGTAATCCCCGCTCGGCCAAGCCGGGCAGCGCGCCGGCGGCTCCCGCCGACGATCCCACGCTCGATCCTGACGCGACCCGCATCGTGCCGGCGCCGCTGCCGGCCGGTGCCGCGCCGTTGGAGCGCATGCCGCCGGACACCGCCGCCAACCGCGCCGCGCCCCCCGCCGAGCCGCCCCATGACGACGGTCCCGAGACCGTCCAGCATGAGCGCGACATCAGCTTCATCGACCCGACCTTCCCCGACACCTTCTCGATGCGCGCCGGCCGCAAGCCCGCGGACATCCCCGTCGACACCGACCACACCGTGATCGCGCCCGCGGCGCTGCTGATGCCGCGCGAGTCGGTCGAGCCCGCCGCCTCCGCGTCCACGCCGGCACCGACCGCGCCACCGACCCCGGCGCCCACTTCGTCCCCCGTGGCGACCGCCCCCGCGGCGCCCCTGCCCAGCGCGCCCGCCGCCGCTCCGATCGATCCTCCCGCCGCCCCGGCCACCCCAGCCGCCGCCATTTCCGTGAACGACAACGAAACCGTCATCGTGCCCGCCAGGGCGCTGCCTCCCGTGGCCAAGCCGGCGCCCACCGTGGCGCCCACCCCCGCGCCCAAGCCCGTCGAAGCCATCGCCGCGACCGGCAACGAGACGGTGATCGCGCCGGCGGCCAGCCTGGCGGCCGTCGGAGCTCCGGCCGGCAAGGCGCCCGTCGCGCCGCCGGTGGCCACGCCCGCCGCGCCCGCCGTCCCGCCCGCGCAGGAGGCGGGCGATTCCGAGTTCCACGCGTCCGAGTTCGCCGAGACCGTGCTCGATCCGGACGCCGTCGCGGCGGTGGCCGCCATGCGCGCGCTGCCGCCCGAACCCACGCCGGTGGGGCGTCCGTCCACCGGCACGCTGCCCGGCGGCGCGCTGGCCGCCGCCAAGGCCAGCGCCGACGCGCCGGTGCGCCAGGTCGGCCGCTTCCAGGTGCTGGACCGCATCGGCCGCGGCGGCATGGCCAGCGTGTTCAAGGCCCACGACCCGGGCATCGGCCGCGACGTGGCCATCAAGTTCCTGCATGCCTCGCTGTGCGAGGACGACGAGTACCGCGCCCGCTTCCTGCGCGAGGCGCGCGCCTCGGGCGGCCTGTCGCATCCCAACATCGTCACCGTGCACGACGTGGGCGAGGTCGACGGCCGCCCCTACATGGCGATGGAGCTGCTCGACGGCGAGCCGCTGGCCGACCTGCTCGAGCCCGGCCAGCCGCTGGCCATCCGCGACACCGTGGTGATGGCCATCCAGCTGGCGCGCGCGCTGGACTACGCGCACAAGCGCGGCATCGTCCACCGCGACATCAAGCCGGGCAACATCGCCCGGGTGCGCGGCACGCTGGACATCAAGGTGATGGACTTCGGCATCGCCCACATGGAGTCGACGAAAGGGGAGCAGCGCACCCGCGTCGGCGACGTGCTGGGCACGCCGCAGTACATGGCGCCCGAGCAGATGAACGGCGAGAAGATCGACGGCCGCTCCGACCTGTTCTCGGTCGGCATCGTGCTGTACCAGATGCTCACCGGCGTGCGCCCGTTCACCGGCGACAGCGTGGTCAACCTGGCGCTCAAGATCGCCAAGGACGACCCGACTCCGCTGAACAAGCTGCGGCCCGAGATTCCCGCGTCGCTGCGCCGGGTCGTCGACCGCTGCCTGGCCAAGGCGCCCGACAACCGCTTCCAGACCGGCGCCGAGCTGGCGGACGCGCTGGTCAAGGTGCTCAACGAGATCGACGAGGAAGCGCGCAACAAGAACCGCTCCAAGCTGATCCCGCTGCGGGTGAAGTGGGCCGCGATGATGGCCGGCATCGTCGCCATCGTGATGGCGGTCAGCGGCTCCATCATCAGCCAGCGCCAGAACGCGGCGCTGATGCAGCAGGTGGCCGACTACGGCACCGCACTGTCGCGCTTCATCGCCGCGCAGAACGCCACCGCGGCGCTGGGCGAGGACTGGGTGTCGGTGGACGTGTCGCTGCAGGAGATCATGAAGACGCGCGACTTCGAGAGCGTCACCGTGATCGATCGCGCCGGCGTGGTGGCGGCGTCCAGCCAGCCCGACGCGGTCGGCAAGCCCTACCAGGCGCCGCCCGGCGAGCTGCTGGGCGAGCAGGGCGGCGTCAAGCGCACGCGGTATCACGCCGCGGGCGGCGCGGCGGTGCTGGGCTTCGATTCGCCGATCACCTTCCAGGACAAGACCGTGGGCCGCGTCGCCCTGGGCCTGCCGGAGCGCCCGCTGGAGAGCGTGGCGCGGCTGTCGCGCACGCTGATGGCGGTGCTGGCGGTGACGACGGTGCTGGCGGTGGCGATCGCGATGTTCTTCGTCGCCAACTGGTTCTCGCGGCCGATCAAGCTGGTCGTGGAGGCGCTGGACGAGATCGGCCGCGGCCGCGTCGACTTCCGCATCCGCGAGCAGCGCAAGGACGAGTTCGGGCTGCTCTACGCCGCCTTCGACCGCATGGCGCAGGCGCTGCAGGACAAGCAGGCGCTGGCGGCATCGGCCGCCAAGGCGGAGGCACCGACGACGATCGGCCGGCGCTCCGGGCTGCGTGGTGCCGCGATCGCGCCGGCGGCCGAGACGCCCGCCGCGGCAGCGGCCGCGCAGGCCGCCGCGCCCGTGACCGGCCAGGCCGCCGCGCCGTCCGACGAACAGACCCAGCCCGCGCCGCCGGTGCCGGCCGGGCCGGACGCTGCCGATGCGCCGAAGCAGCCCTGAGCGTCGCCCGATGAGCGTGAAAGGATTCCTTCCGATGAATGGCCCTCACCCCAACCCTCTCCCGCCAGCGGGAGAGGGGGCCGGACCGTCCGCGTTTCGCTTGGCCTCCCTCTTTCCCTCTTTCTTTCCCCCTCTCCCGCTTGCGGGAGAGGGCAGGGGTGAGGGCCGACGGCCGATGCAGTCCGCCATCGCCGCTATCCTTGCCGCGCTGGCCCTGACCGCCTGCGTCACGACCCCCACCGGCACGCCGCCGCTGAACGAGCCCGCGCCGACCCCGCCGCCCGCCGCGACCGCCGCCCACGGCGAGGTCATCGCCCGCAACGACCGGCTGCTGATCTACGTCCCCGTCGCCGGCGAATCCCTGCGCGGCATCGCCGCCCGGCTGCTGGGCAGCGAGGACCGCGACTGGCAGATCAGCGAGGCCAACGCCGGCGCCACCAAGGTCGATCCCGGCCAGCCGCTGATCGTGCCGCTCAAGCCGATGAACCCGGTGGGCGTGCGCGCCGGCAGCTTCCAGACCGTCCCCATCCTCTGCTACCACCGGCTGGGCACCACCGGCGGCAAGATGGCCGTTTCCCCGACCAGCTTCGCCGCCCAGATGGAATGGCTGGCGAAGAACGACTACCGCGTCGTCAAGCTCTCGCAGCTGACGGGCTACCTCGAGGGCAAGGAGCCGCTGCCGCCCAAGGCGGTCGTGGTCACCTTCGACGACGGCTACGAGTCGGTCTACAAGTTCGCCTACCCGGTGCTGCGCAAGCTGGGCCTGCCCGCGACGATGTTCGTCTACACCGATTTCGTCGGCGCCGGCGGCGACGCGGTCAGCTGGCCGCAGCTGGCGGAGATGCAGGCCTCGGGGCTGATGGACATCCAGGCCCATTCGAAGTCGCACCGCAACCTGATCGAGCGCACCGCCGGCGAGAACGACGAGCGCTACAAGCGCAACCTCGACAGCGAAACCGCCGGCCCGCGCGACCTGATCGAGCAGAAGCTCAACACCAAGGACCAGGTGCGCCATTACGCCTATCCCTACGGTGACGCCAACGAGCTGGTGCTGGAGACGCTGACGCGTCAGAAGTACACGCTGGCGGTGACCGTCAACCCGGGCGGCAACGCCTTCTACGCGCAGCCGCTGATGCTGCGCCGCACGATGATCTTCGGCGACCACGACCTCGAGGCCTTCAAGGCCCGGCTGCAGACCAGCCGCCGCATTGGACAGACGCCATGAGGGCCGCACTCGCAGTCCTCCTGGCCGCCGCCGCGCTGGCGGCCTGCAGCAGCGGCCCGAGCGGCGCGCTGCGCGGTGGTGAAGGCGTGGCCGGTTCGCCCCCCACGGCCTTCGAGCAGGCGCAGGTGTCGCGCGCGCAGGAGCAGGTGAAGGACGGCCAGCTGGCCGAGGCCGCCTGGACCTGGGAAGCGCTGACCGTCCTGCGGCCCGACAACGCCGGCTACCGCGACAGCCTGGCCGCGACCCGCCAGTTGATCGACAGCGGCGTGAGCGAGCGGCTCGAGAAGGCCCGGGCGGCGCAAAAGCGCGGCGACCTCGACGGCGCAAGCACGGCCTACCTGGGCGTGCTGGCGCTGCAGCCGGACAACGAGGCCGCCGCCGACGCGCTGCGTGGCCTGGAGAAGGAACGCAACCAGAAGAGCTACCTGGGCAAGCCGACGCGGCTGACGCTGCGCAAGGCGAGCCCGCCGGTGGCGGCCAAGCCGGCCGCCAAGGCGCAGGCGGCGGGTGCGTCGGGCAAGGATGCGGCCCCGGCCGCGGCGTCGGCCGGGCCGGACCGCAACGAACTGGAGCACATCGCGATGCTGGCCGCGCAGGGCGAGCTCGACGAGCCGATCCGGCTGCTCGAGCGCCGCGCGCCGCAGGACCGCAACGATCCCTCGGCCAAGCGGCTGCTGGCCGACCTCTACGTGCGCAAGGCCGAGAAGATCTCGACCATCGACAAGTCCGGCGCGGTGATGCTGCTGCAGAAGTGCCTGCGCGTGGATCCGAAGAACGCGCGCGCGACCGCGCTGATGCGCCAGCTCATCGACGAGTCGGCCGCCAAGGCCCCCGCCGCGGCGGGACCGGCCGCGGCGGCGAAGAACAAGGTCGACAAGCGCTAGCCGGCCGCCGGCGCCAGCCGACGGCCGCCGCCGATGGCCGCCCGCGCCCCGACGCCTAGAACGTCACCGTGACCGAGGGCGCGCTGCGCTGCGCCTCGCCGTGGAACACGGCCTCGATGTTGTTGCCGTCCGGGTCCAGCACGAAGGCCGCGTAGTAGCCCGGGTGGTAGGGCCGCTCGCCGGGCGCGCCGTTGTCGGTGCCGCCGTTGGCCAGCGCGGTCTTGTGGAAGGCGTCGACCGCTGCGCGGTCCCGGGCCTGGAAGGCCAGGTGATGCCGCCCGGTCAGCTGGCCCTGCGCTGCATCGCTGCTCGCGGTCGACACGAACAGCTCGTCGGCCCAGAAATAGTCGTCGCCCGATCCGCCGATCGGCACGCCCAGCGGCGGCAGGACCGCCTCGTAGAAGCGGCGGCTCGCGGCCAGGTCGCGCACGACGAGCTGCAGGTGGTCGATCAGGCGTCCGCGGTGCAGTTGCTGGACTTCCATGGAGGCTCCTTGAAGTGGGTCGGCATGAAGCCGGTCGGGGCAAGCCGCGTTCTTATCCCCGCGGCGCGCCGGCGTCATTCGTTTTTCCTTCGACGGCCCGCCGCGCCCCTGGAGTGCGGGACAAGGACGATGCGCCTGCCAGGGTCCTCGGCGTCCGGCTCAGATCACGCCCGGTCCGCCGCGCCGTCGGCGGTTCCGGCACCGGAGCCGGCGACCTGGGCGATGCTGACGCTCGGCGGCCTGCTCCTGCTGCCGCGCCAGCGGCGGAGCAGGGGACCGGAGACGGTCTTCTCCAGCACCCCCGCCAGCAGCACGCAGACCACCACCGCCGGCGCGTAGACCACGAAGGTCCAGGCCTGCGACGCGCCCATCACGGCGCGATACAGCGCCACCGTGCCGAGCACGACCAGCATGTGGCTCAGGTAGAGCTCGTAGCTGAGCTCGCCCATGCGGGCGAGCCATCGCCCGCCACGCCGCGGCGCCGGCGGGTGAGCGACCGCGGCGACCAGCAGCGCGGCGGTGCCGACGCACAGGACGTACATGCCGCCCTTGAAGAGATGGCGGTGGACGAGCTCGCCCCAGCCGATCACCAGCAGCAGGCCGACGCCGCCGAGCACCGCCAGCAGGCGGGCCTCGCGCGCGCCTGGCCGCCAGCGCCGCGCGAGCAGCGCCGCCAGCACGCCCCAGGCGATCGCCGACATGCCGGGCAGGTAGGCCTTCTCCCACCACACCTCGTCGCTTGGCGGGACCAGCGCCCTCAGCGGCACCAGGGCGAGCGCCAGCGCCACCAGCGCCGCCACCAGCAGCGGCCGCGGCAGCGCCAGGCACAGCAGCGGGAAGCCGACGTAGAAGACCTCCTCGATCGACAGCGACCACAGCACGTCCCAGGCCGCCGGCGCCCAGCCGGTGCGGCCTTCATACCAGTTGAAGGTGAAGCTCAGCGCCGAGCCCAGCAGGCCGGCCAGCGACTGCCGCTCGCCCGGTGCGAAACCAGGCACGCCCAGCAGCGCCAGGGTCGACAGCAACGCCAGCATCACCAGCAGCAGCGGCAGGATGCGCGTGGCGCGGGCGCGGTAGAAGGCGCGCAGGTCGACCCGGCGCAGGTCGCCATCGCGCGCCAGCAGGCGGGTCGTTATCAGGAAGCCCGAGATCACGAAGAAGATGAACACCGCCTCGTAGCCGTTGAAGCTGATCGCGTCGATCAGGCGCTTGGGCAGCCAGGCACTGGCCAGGCTGGGCGCCAGCGGCAGGCGGAAGGGCAGGGCCAGGTGGTGGACCACCACCAGCAGGATGGCCACGCCACGCAGGCAGTCGATGGCGAAGTTGCGCGGCGTGGTGTCGGTCATGCGGAGCAGCGGCATCAGGCCGCCGAGAAGGATGGCGGCGCGGATGTTAGCGGCGCCTGGCGTCGGCGCGGCCGCTCATCGGAGTGACGGGCGTTACGTCGTCGAGCCGCGGGGCGGTAGCACGATCGGACGAATGCGGCGCGGTGCGGTCGGTCCGGCGTCCAGCATGTCGCGCACCCGCCCGTCGGCCTGCGCGACCAGCGGCTCGATCAGCGCGGCCTCCGGCAGGTTGGCCCAGTAACGGCGCGGCATCTCGCGGGTCATCATGGCTAGCTTCAGGCGCGCCGGGTTGAAGATGCTGCGGTAGTAGGTCAGCCACAGCGCCGCGCCGGCGTCCGGCGGCGGCGCCGTTTCCCGCCGCGCCCCCGGGCCAGCGCACAGCCGGACGCCGTCCCAGTGCATCGAGACGCGCGGCGACAGGATGGTCCAGCGCAGGTTGGCGAAGCGCCGCGCGAAGAAGGGCGAGGCGGCCTCGAGCACATGGTGCTCGGGCTCGAACCAGGCGACCAGGCGTTCGCCGTCGGTGTCCTCGACCGGGACGAAGCGCACGAAGGCATGGGTCTTGTGGATCTCGTGCCGCACCTCGCGCGCGAGCCGCTCCGCGTGGCGGCGGTCCTCGTCGAAACGGTCGTGCCAGCGCGCGGGATCGGTCCTCAGGCGCGACAGCAGGCGATGCAGGAGCTCGAAGCGCCGCGGCTCGCGATGCAGCAGGGCGGACCGGCACAGCGACAGGAACGAGGCCGGCACCGTGAACGCGGCGCTCGCGACGCGCTCGCTCGCATCGGTCGCATCGCCGTCCTCCGCGGTCGACCAGAGGTCGCCGCCGTCCTCGCCGGTGATCCACTCGACGGTTTCCGGCGCCACGCCGTCCAGCACCAGGCGCCGGGCAGCGTGCCGAAAGCCGTCGAAGTCGACCGGCCCGTCGAGCCGCACGCGGATCATCCGAACAGCCCCAGCTGCGTGGGAGCGCCCGCGACAACGCCCCCGACCACGCCCGTGCCCGTGCCCGCGTCCGCTGCCCCACTGGCGCGAGTCGGGGCTGGCGGTGCCGCGCCAGGACGATGACCGTCGACGATGACGAAAGGCAACACCCGGCGCAGCGGCAGCTTCATGTGGCGCAGGTCCTCGGCCCGCACCCGGCGCAGTCGACGGGCGGCGATCAGCCGGTCGACCGACCCGACGCCCAGGCCGGGCACCCGCAGCAGCAGTTCCCGCGGCGCCTGGTTGAGGTCGACCGGGAAGCGCTCCGGATGCGCGAGCGCCCAGGCGTGCTTGGGATCGACGTCCAGCCGCAGCAGCCCGGTGCCGTCGTCGACGATCTCCTCGTGGTCGAAGCCGTAGAAGCGCATCAGCCAGTCGGCCTGGTAGAGGCGGTGCTCGCGCACCAGCGGCGGCGCTTTCAGCGGCAGGGCCCGCGCGGCATCGGGAATGGGGCTGAACGCCGAGTAATAGACGCGCCGCATGCGAAAGCGCCCGTAGAGCGCGGCGCTGCTGCGCAGGATGCTGCGGTCGTCGCTGTCGTCGGCGCCGACGATCATCTGCGTGCTCTGGCCCGCCGGGGCGAAGCGCGGCGGCCGCGCGGGGCGCGGCGCGGCGCCCGGGATCACGCGGATCGGCGCCTCGCCGGTTGTCGTGCCGGTTGTCGCGCCAGTGGACCCGACGGTTGACCCGACCGACAACCCACCGGTCGATCCGCCGGTTGATCCCCCCGCTGACGCCCGCGCCTCGCGGGCCTCGTCGATGTGCAGCCGCAGCCGGCCCATCGAGCGATGGATCGCGCTCGTGTCCTTCTCCGGCGCGAGTTGCTTCAGACCGGCCTCGGTGGGCATCTCGACGTTGATGCTGAGCCGGTCGGCATACCGGCCGGCCCGGCGCAGCAGCTCGTCGCTGGCATCCGGGATGGTCTTGAGGTGGATGTAGCCGCGGAAGTCATGCACCTCGCGCAGCGTCTGCGCCACCCGCACCACTTGTTCCATCGTGTGGTCGGGGCTCTTGATGATCCCGCTGCTGAGGAACAGGCCCTCGATGGTGTTGCGGCGGTAGAAGTCCAGCGTCAGCCGCACGACCTCCTCGACGCTGAAGCGCGCCCGCGCCACGTTGCTCGACGACCGGTTGACGCAGTACAGGCAGTCGTACTGGCAATGGTTGGTCAGCAGGATCTTGAGCAGCGAGATGCAGCGGCCGTCGGGCGCGTAGCTGTGGCAGATGCCCATGCCTTCCGTCGAGCCGATGCCGGCGCCGCCGACGGAATCGCGCCGGTCGGTGCCGCTGGATGCGCAGGAGGCGTCGTACTTGGCGGCGTCGGCCAGGATGGCGAGCTTGCGGTCGAGGTCCATGGGGCGCGCGGGAATGACAAACAACTGTATGAATATACAGTAATTGAGTCATCCAGCTCTCGCATCACCGGCCGCCTGCGAGGGGATTCCGCCGGCGAGCGCCCATGCAAAAGAGGCGCACGCGGCGCCTCTTCCTTGGGGTGTCCGACGCCGTCGCAGCGGCGCGGTGTCACTTCAGCTGGTCGGCCTTGGCCTTCAGCGTGACGGCCTTCTGGCGTTCCAGCTTGGCCAGCTCGTTGTCCGGGTCGAGCTGCAGCACCGTGTCCCAGCCGCGGATCGCGCCGGCCAGGTCCTGCTTGGCGAAGGCGGTGCGCGCATTCAGCGTCGCCCGGGCGATCTGCTTCTTGCGCAGCGCCTCGATGCGGGCGGCGGCGCCGGGATGATCGGCGGCCTCGGCGCGGCGGAACTCCTCCAGCGCCTTGTCCATGCGGCCGGCGCGCTCGTGCGCATCACCGGCACGCATGGCCTTCTCGCCGGGCGACAGTTCGGCCACCGGCGGCGGCGCGGGCGGGGCGGCGGGCGCCGGAGCGGCGGCCACGGTCGCGGGCGGCGCCGCCGGCGCGGTGGCCTTCGGATCAGGGCGCGCCGAGGGGCGCGGATACAGCGGACCCGCCGGCGGCTTGCCGGGGATGCGCAGCACCTGGCCGCCGGCGACCTGGCGCGGCACGCGGATGTCGTTGTAGCGGGCCAGGATGTAGAAGGCGTAGATGTCGCCCATGAAGCGGCCGGCGATCCGCGACAGGGTGTCGCTGGACTGCACCGTGTACGCGAAGGACTCGCGACCCAGCAGCGCCACCGGGTCGGCGGTGATCTGCTTCATGAGGCTGTTGGCCAGCTTGTTGCCGGGATCCAGCTGCAGCGCGCGCTGCAGCTCGGCGCGGGCCTGGTCTTCCTGGCCGGCTTCCAGCAGTTCGATCGACTGCATCGCGGTCTTCTGCGCCAGGGCCTGCTCGGCGGGCGTCGGCGGGACCGGCTCCGGCGGCGGGGGCGGCGGAGGCGGCGCCGTCACCACCGGTTCGGGCGGCGGCGGCGCGGGCGCGGGCGTCTGGCAGGCCGCCAGGGCCAGGCTCAGCAGCAGCACCGAGACGGCCGACAGGGCGGATGGCGCACCACCTCGCAGCGCGGCGGCAATCGAGGGGGAGGCGGTCGGGGCGTCGGGACGGAAAGTGGTCGACATCGGCATCACGTCGGGATTCGAGCGGGGTGGAGTATGAAACAGCGACAAGCCCCCCGCAGGTGACTTTCGTTCATTGAAGCAGGACCTTTGTCACGCAAACATCCCATGCCAGTCTCTCGAGGTCCCAAAGGCAGCATCATGACCCTCACCCTGCGCGCGGTGTCGCTCAACGACCTGCCCCTGACGCAGCCCATCACCGCGCGCTTCGACGCCACCGGGGGAACCATCGGTCGCGCCGACCACAACACCATGGCGCTGCCCGACCCGGAGCGCCACATCTCCCGCCAGCAGGCGGAGATCAGCGCCGACGCCGGCGGCTTCGTGATCCGCAACGTCGGCAGCGCCAATCCGATCACCGTCGCCGGGCAGCCGGTCGCCCAGGGTCAGGCCGTGCCGCTGCGGCACCTGGACCAGGTCCGCATCGGCGGCTACCTGCTGGAAGTGCAGAACGAGGCCGGCGACGACAGCGGCGCCACCGTGATCCGCCGGGCGCCGGACCTGGCGCGTCCGGTCATGCCGGCGCCTGGGCCCATGCCCATGCCGATCCCGGCGCCGCCGACGCCGCTGGGCGGCGCGACCTCGGCGCCCGCCGCGCTGTCCAGTTCCAACCCGTTCGCCGACCTGTTCGGCGGCGCGCCGACCCCGGCCGACCTGTTCGCCGCGACGCCGGCCCCGGCGCCGCATCTCTCGCCGTTCGCGGCCCCGCCGCCCGCCCCGACGCCCGCGCCGGCCGGACCGATGCTGCTGCCGGACGACTTCGATCCCTTCGCCCCGCCGCCACCGTCGCGCCAGGCATCCACCACCAGCGCCGCCGGACCGGCCGCGTTCGACCCCTTCGGCGGCCTGGACCTGGCGCCGCCGCCCGCGCCCATCGCGCCGCCGGCGGCCTCGAACGACCTGGGCTTCGGCGGAGCCTTCGCCGACCTGGTGCCGGGCGACAACAACCGCTCGCTGGACGACCTGTTCGGCTTGCAGGCCCCGGGCGCGGACCCCCTGGCCGGCTTCATGGCCGGCGCGGCGCCGCGTGCCGACACCGGCGCGCGCGACGGCCTGCCGTCGGATCCGCTGGCGCTTTTCGGCGCCGCGGCGCCGGCCGCCAACACCGAGCCGCAGACGCCCGCGCTGCCGGACCACACGCCGGCGCTGCACTCGTCCTTCCGTCCGCCGGAGGTCCGCGGCCTGGCGCCGGCGCCGCTGCCTCCGCCAGTTCCGCCGGTGGCCGTGATGCCGCCGCCGGTCATGCCGCCCGCCGCGGTCATGCCGCCTCCAGTGACGCCGCCCCCGGTGATGCCGCCGCCGCCGGCCGTGGCGCCGCCGCCGACCTTCGCCCGGCCGCAGCCGGCGGCGTCGGCGACCGCCGCGCCCGGTCCAGCGGCCGACACCGCCGCGCTCTGGCAGGCCTTCTGCGAAGGCGCGGGCGTGCGCATGGCCGCGCCGCCGCAAGGCCTGAACGCCGACCTGATGCGCGTCATCGGCCAGCTGCTGAATGCCTCCGTCGACGGCGCGCTGCGCATGATGGCGGTGCGCGCGGCCACGAAGCACGAGCTGCGCGCGCAGGTCACGGTGATCCGCTCGCGCGACAACAACCCGCTGAAGTTCTCGCCCGACGCGCAGTCGGCGCTCGAGCAGCTGCTGCAGCCGCCGGTGCGCGGCTTCCTGCCCGGCCCGGCGGCGATGCAGGACGCGATGCGCGACCTGGTCGGCCACACCATCGGCACGATGGCCGGCACCCGCGCGGCGCTGGAGGGCGTGCTGACGCGCTTCCAGCCTTCGGCGCTGGAGGCCAAGCTGACCAGCCGCTCGGTGCTGGACAGCGTGCTGGCGATGAACCGCAAGGCCAAGCTCTGGGAGCTCTACCTGCAGCATTTCGAATCCATCCGCGACGAGGCGCAGGAGGACTTCCACACCCTGTTCGGCAAGGCCTTCCTGGAGGCCTACGAAGACCAGCTCGAGCGCCTGAGCCAGCACGGCCGGGGCCCGGCGCCGGTCGCGCCGCACGCACAACCACAGCAGAGCGGGGCCTGAGCCCCGCCGATCGTCCTACACGTCGTTCACACCATGCTCAAGATCCGGGTCGCCGCCTGCAGCGAACAAGGCGCGCGCGCCAACAATGAAGACGCCATCGTGGCGCACGAGAACGGCCCCGGCTGGTATGCCGTGCTGGCCGACGGCGCCGGCGGCCACCGCAATGGCGCGGAGGCCGCGCGTCGCGCCGTCCACCGGATGCAGACCAGCCTGGGCGACGCCACGCTGCCCTGGCGGCCGGAGCTGCTGACCGGCGCGGTGCTGGCCGCGCACGACGACGTGCGTCGCGGCGTCGAGGGCACCGGCCGCGACCGCATGCACACGACGGTGGTGGCCCTGTGCGTGGATGCGCAGCGCAACTTCGCGCTGTGGACGCATGTGGGCGACTCCCGCCTTTACCGCCTCCGCGACGGCCAGATCGACACGATCACGCAGGACGACAGCGTGGTGCAGATGCTGATCGAGGCCGGGCTGCTGACGCCGGAGCAGGCCGAGGATCACCCGCACAAGAACCACCTGGTGGCGGCGCTGGGCATCGAGGACGAGCTGCATCCCCACACGACCTCGCCGCAGCCGCTGCAGGACGGCGACGTCTTCCTGCTGTGCAGCGACGGCTGGTGGGGCAGCGCGGGCGACACGCTGATCCACGACACGCTGCGCGCGGCCGCCTCGCCGGACGACTGGCTGGCGGCGATGCGCGCGGTGATCGAGGAGCGCGGCTTGCCGGACCAGGACAACTTCAGCGCCATCGCGCTGTGGGTCGGCGAGCCGGCCCTGGCGGTGGCCGCCGAGGCCCCGGCGGACGCGGCCGGCACGGCCACGGACGAGACCGCGGTGGACTCCGGACCCGTCCCGCTGGAAGAGGAAGAAGAGGACGAGTCGACGCGGCGGATGCCGCTCTGAGCGCGGGGCGCGAGCGCGCCGCCGCGGGAGCCGGCGCGAGACGGTGCCAGGCGCCGCGAGACAGTCGTAGACCTCTGGAGACAGCCGATGAGGACGGTCCGTCAAGTCGACGCCGGCGACCTGAGCGTCGGCCTGTGGGACGAGGGCCCGCGCGACGGGCCGGCGGTCGTGCTGCTGCACGGCTTTCCGTATGACATCCATGCCTACGAGGCGGTGACCGATCGCCTGGTCGAGCGCGGCTGCCGCGTGCTGGTGCCCTTCCTGCGCGGCTACGGCTCGACGCGTTTTCTCGAGGCGGACACCCTGCGGTCCGGCGAGCAGGCGGTGCTCGGCGCCGACCTGCGGGCGCTGATGGATGCGCTGCGGATCGAGTCCGCGGTGCTGGCCGGATACGACTGGGGCGGTCGAGCCGCCTGCGTGGTCGCGGCGACCTGGCCGGAGCGCTGCGCCGGGCTGGTGTCCTGCAACGGCTACAACCTGCTGCATCCGCCGGCCGCGATGGCGCCGGACGAGCCGGCCAACGAGGCGCGCTACTGGTACCAGTTCTACCTGCATGGCGAGCGCGGCCGGCGCGGCCTGGAGCAGCACCGGCAGGCCATGGCGAAGCTGCTGTGGCAGATGTGGTCGCCGCGCTGGCCGTTCACCGAGGCGGACTTCCTTCGCTCGGCGGCGGCCTTCGACAACCCCGATTTCGTCGAGGTGGTCGTGCATTCCTATCGCCACCGCTATGGCTTGGTCCCGGGCGATGCGCGCTTCCTCGAGCTTGAGGCGCAGTTGCTGACCCGACCGGTGATCCAGGTCCCGACCATCCTGCTCGACGGCTTGGCGGACGGCGTTGCCGTCGAGCCCGACACGCGCTCGCATGCGCGCCATTTCGCGCGGCTCGTGCGGCATGAGCGGGTGGATGGCGTCGGCCACAACTTCCCGCAGGAATGCCCGTCCGTCTTCGCCGCGGCGGTGATGGACCTCGTCGAGGCGGCTGCGAGGGAGTGACGAGTCTGATCAACGCGCCCTGTGCGGGGCGGGGCGGCCTTTCGGCAATTTGCGGGAGACAGATCAGCCAGGGGCCGATGGAACCTCGGGACGCCGGCGGATAGATTGGCGTTCGACATCACTTCCGTCAAAGGGTTCGCGATGAAGCAGCGCTCTCACCACCGTGCCCCCTCGGCACAGGACCTCCCCGCGGCGCAGGGCGACCGCGTGCCGGTGCGAGCGATGCATGAGCGCAGCCCGATCCAGGCGAGGACGCTGCAGGCCTTTGTCGACCAGTCACCCCGCATGCAGGCGCAGCGTCGGCTCGTCGACGGCGTGCTTGGCGGTGCAGAGGGGGATCGGCCAGTGTTGCAGGCCGCCGGCAGGTCTTCGCCGGATAGAGCGGCTGCGGCGTCACCCATGGGTGTCGCTCAGTTGGGCAAAAAGGACTCGGCCATCCCGGACTTCGTGACCGAGTTCTTCGAGCGCCTCAATACGACCTACCACGCGTTCAAGCAGGGCAATTGGAACTTGATCTCGCAGGCTCACGCGCAGGCCCATGGCGCCGCGCCCTCGACCTCAGGGGCGGCGTACACCATCGACGCGATCACTGGCAGGAAGCTGGTCGAGATGCTGACCCGAACCGGTTGGAAGCCTCACGACTCGGAGAGTCGCAAGAGTGCCATCGAGACCTCGGCGGCCTTTTCGAAAGCACGCAGGCAGCAGGGGGCTTCATCGGACCAGGGCGGAGCTCCACAGCTCACGACGGACGACCAGGGCAAGCCGATTCGAACGATCACTTCCCACAAGGCGCGAAAGAAGCTTCATCAAGACGGAGCAAGCGAGTACTACTACCTGAAGGGAAACAATGCGCTCTTCAAGGAGGGCCGTCCGGTGAAGGAGACGGACTATCCGATACCGGGCGCGCTCCAGCCCGCCGCGGCAACGATCGTCGATGTGGACTCGGACGAGTCGGAGGAGTCCAGCGAAGAGAGTGAGATCGAGGCGACCCGGCCGGTGCAATCTGGCGAAGGTGGTTCACCGAAGGACGAGCCCTAGGAGTTCGATCCCCCCCGGCCCGGGTGCCTGCGTGGCCTCTTCCGTCGGGCTTACGGCTGCGGCTCGTCCATCGCCGCATTCGACGCATCCACCGGGGTCGGCCCGCTGCCCAGCTCCACGCCGGTGACGGGCTCGCTCAGCGGATCGGAGGCGGTGCGGGTGCGCATGGCCTCGCAGTCGCGTTCCTCGTCCGGCGTCAGGCCCACCGAGGCCTGGCCGTCGCCGCCGTCGACCGCGCACTGTCGCTCGCGGGCCGACTCGTACAGGAACAGCTTGCTGTCGTTCCACGGGCCCCGCATGTCGCCTTCGCCTTGCGACATGTTGTAGTAGACCGAGGCGAACTCCGGCTTGCCCGGCAGCTTGCCCGGCGGGAAGTTGGGGCTGATCGAATACAGCGCCTTCTCGAACGAGCGCTGGTGGGCGATCTCGCGGGTCATCAGGAAGCCGAGCGCCTCCTTCACGCCGGGGTCGTCGGTCACCGCGATCAGCCGTTCATAGACGATCTTGGCGCGCGCCTCGGCGGCGATGTTGGAGCGCAGGTCGGCGGTCGGCTCGCCGATGCTGTCGATGTAGCCGGCGTTCCAGAGCTGGCCGCCGGAGTTGGTCAGCGCCGGTCCGCCGCCGTACAGCACCTGCGTCACATGCGAGTCGTTGCCGGCGCCCTGCAGCGAGCGGAACAGCTCCGCTTCGGAATCGGTCGCCTCGGCCAGCTGGCCCTTGGCGCCCTTGTTGAGCATCGCGACGATGGTGCCGATGACCTCGAGGTGGCTGAGCTCCTCGGTGGCGATGTCGAGCAGCATGTCCTTGCGGCCCGGGTCGTCCTCGGCCAGCGCCTGGGTGAAGTAACGACAGGCGGCGGCGAGCTCGCCTTGCGGACCGCCGAACTGCTCGAGCATCAGGTTGGCCAGCGCCGGATTGCATTCGCGGACGCGGACGGTGTACTGGAGGCGTTTGTTGTGGGCGAACATGGAATCTCCTTGCGGTAGGCGGGGATGAGGGCAACTTGAAGCGCCGCACCACGCAGCCCTCAAGCGGGGCCGGCGTGCATGGCGACAAGGCGATCTGGCAAGGGCCGATCCAGCGCTGCGATGAGGGTCTCTCCCGCTACGACGCGACGGCCATGGACGGAGATCGCCGATGGCATCGGGATTCGCAGCCGACAGGCAAATTGCGTCGATGCGTTTCCGACGTTCGGAAGGGCATGCGGCAGAACTCACACACTTGTCCAGGCAAGTGTTTTGGGGTCAAGACTTGCGCCGCTTCGCGCACTGCGAGGCGCGCGCGCATGCTCTCTCTAGCAGGCCGCGCCCAGGCTCGCTTCTCCGCGACTGACTGGTTCACCTGCCGGTCGTCCACAACCGCCTGCCGCCCCGCAACCTCGATGGCATGGGCTTTGCAATGAAGAGGTCGTTGGCATGTGCCAATGACCATTGACGGAGACACCACCATGACTCAGCAATCCAACCAAGGTCAGTCGACCCCAGGCCAGCAGGGCGGTTCCGGCTCGCAGCGCGAGCAGAACCAGCAGAACCAGCAGAACCAGCAGAACCAGCAAGGTCAACAAGGCCAGCCGGGTCAGCAGGACCAGAACCGCGAGCAGCAGCGCCAGCAGGGTCAGAACCAGGGCCAGCAAGGCCAGGCCTCGCAGGGCCAGGAGCAGCAGCGCCAACAAGCCCAGCAAGGCCAGCAGCGTGAGGACGGCTCGCAGAACCGCGCCGAGCAGCAGCGCCAGCAAGGCGGCCAGCAGCGTGAACAAGGCGGGCAGCAGCGCGACGAGCGTTGAGCGCCGGCAAGCGCAGGGGCCGGCCCGCAGGGGTCGGCCCCTTTCATCTTCCAGCGAAAGGAAATGCCGATGGGCGAAGCCCCGAGCGCCTTCACCGTGGACGACCTCTGCAACGAGCAGCGCATCGAGTCGCTCGACCTGCACCCTTGCGGCCAGCGTGCGGTGTGCGCGGTGAAGTCGGTGCAACGCGCGGACGATGACTACCAGACCCACCTGTGGCTGCTGCCCTTGGGCGGCGGACCGTCGAACCGGCTGACCTTCGTGCCCAGCAAGAACTCGCGGCCGCGCTGGTCGCCCGGCGGTGATCGCATCGCCTTCCTGAGCGACCGGCATGGCGGGCCGAAGCAGGTGTTCCTGATGCCGGCGGACGGCGGCGAGGCCCGCCAGATCACGCGTTTCGCCGGCACCGTGATCGACCTGGCGTGGCGGCCGGATGGCCGCCAGCTCGCGCTGGTCTGCGCGGTCAATGTCGATCCGGACCAGCGCGTCGACGGCACGCGGGAGATCGACCTGCAACGCCCGATCGCCCCCGCGACGGCGCCGGAAGTGGTCTGGCGCCTGCCCTACAAGATGGACGGCTCCGGTTATGTGCTGGGCGCCCGGCTGCAGATCGTGCTGCTGGACATCGAGTCGCAGGCGGCGACGCCGCTCACCCGCGGCGATTACGACGTGGGGCATCTGGCCTGGTCGTGCGACGGCCGGCGTCTGGCCTACACCCGGGGACGCGAGGACGAACGCGAGAGCCACTGCACCGATGTCTGGATGCTGGACCTCGACGGTCCCGCGCAGCCGTTTCCCGAGGCGCGGCGGCTCACCACCACGGTGGCCACCGCCTCGTGGCCGGCGTTCTCCCCCGACGGATCGACGATCGCCTTCATGGGCGCCGAGAACGGCGGCGACGCGATCATGCGGCTGTGGGCGGTGGACGTGGCCACTGGCACAACGCGTCGAGTGGCCGACGAGGATGTCGAGCTCTTCAGCAACCCGCTGTTCTGGGACGCCGATGGCCGCCGGCTGCTCGCGGTGCAGGCCTGGCGCGGCGTCCAGCGCATCGTGTCCATCCAGGTGGACAGCGGCGAAGTCACTCCGCTGGTCGAGCCGGCCGCCGGTCATGTGAGCGCGATGGCGGTGGGCGAGGTGATCGCCTATGTCGAGGAAGGCATGGACCACCCGATCGAAGCCCACCGCTGCGACCTCGACGGCGGCCAGGCGCGACGCATCAGCGACTTCAACGGCTGGTGGCGCCAGCGGCATGCGCTCAAGCTCGAGCGTCGCCGCTTCGAGGTGCCGGACGGCGAGGGCGGCACCGAGCAGATCGAGGGCTGGCTGCTGCTGCGGGAAGGCGAGCCTTCACCGTGCCGGCTGCTGGTCGACGTGCATGGCGGACCGGCCAGCTATGTGGCGCTGCAGTTCCCGACGACACCCTACTGGCAGGTGCTGGCCAGCCAGGGCTGGGCCATCCTGGCGCTCAACGCGGTGGGGTCGGCCAGCTACGGCCGCCGGTTCAGTGAGCGGCTGCGCAAGTGCTGGGGCAGGCTCGACCTGCCGCAATACCGCGCCGCCATCGCCGCGTTGCGGCGCGAGGGCCTGGTGGACGATCGGGTCGCCATCGCCGGCTCGTCCTACGGCGGCTACTTCAGCGCGTATGCCACCGGCAACTGCGAGGACTTCCGCGCCTCGGTGGTCAGCGCGCCGGTGGGCAACCTGGAGACGCACTACGGCACCTCCGACAGCGGCTACTACGCCGACCCGTTCTCGATGGAAGGCAAGCCCGACGCCAACCGCGAGCTGATGATCGAGCTCTCGCCGATGGCGCACATCGGGCAGGGCAACACGCCGACGCTGTTCCTGCAGGGCAAGGACGACGAGCGTTGTCCGAAATGCCAGTCGGAGGAGATGTTCGTGAAGCTCAAGCGCTCCGGCACGCCGAGCGAGATAGTCCTCTATCCCGGCGGCGACCACCACACGCTGGGCCAGGGCCGACCGTCCCATCGGCTCGACGGGCATGGGCGCATCGTCGATTGGCTGAATCGGTGGGTCGAGGTGCCGTTGCCGGCGGCGCCCGGGGAGAAGCGCTGAGCGTTTCTCCGTGCCGTGGCGCGTGGAACGGGGGTTGCCCGTACCACGCAGGGCTCGATCCCGCGAGCCTCCCTCTGGAGATCTCCATGTCCCTTCGTCACCTGGCCGTCGCTGGCGGCGTCGCGCTGTTGTCCGCGCACCTGTTCCGTTCCCTGCGTGCGCCGCAAGACGGCGCACCGTCCTCGGCGCCGCTTCCGGCGTCCTCGACGGACGCGTCCTCATCAGCCGCTTCCTTGTCCGACGCTCCCTCGTCCGACCCTTCCTCGGCGGCCGACCGCACGCGGTCCGAAAGCAGCGCGCGCGCCTCTTCGGACGGCGGCGAGCCCGCGCAACTGACGCCGCTGGAAGGCGCGGCCGTCGCCGAGTCGCTGCGTGAGCAGGAGCGCCCCGAACTCGGCCTGCCGAGCGACACGCGCAACGATGCCGATCGCGTCCGGCCCGGCCTGGCGGACTTCGCGCGCGGTGCCTGAGTCGCGAGGTTGGCGATGAGGCCGCGCACCGCCTTGTCGGCGGCCCTGACCGGGCTGCTGCTCGCCGCCTGTGGCGACCACCGGACCGAATCGCCGGTCCAGTCGCCCGGCGCGCCGGCGCGGCCCGCGACGAAGGTCCTGGAAGCGGGCGCCGCCGTCCTGCAGGACAAGCCGCCGATCGAGGCGCTCAATGCCTACCTCGATGGCTTCCACTTCTACAACGGGCGGCCCACGGCGCAGATGGAGGCGCATCACTACTGCGCCGTCCTCAACGAGGAACTCATCCAATGCGTCATCTACGACGGCAACGTCAAGGACGCGAAGCTGATGGGCGTGGAATACATCATCAGCGGCCAGCAGTTCGCGGCCTTGCCGGCGGCGGAGAAGCGCCTGTGGCACAGCCATGTGCATGAGGTGAAGTCCGGCCAACTGATCGCGCCCGGCATTCCCGAGGCGGCCGAGCGGCAGCTGATGGAACGGCTGGTCGGCACCTACGGGAAGACCTGGCACACCTGGCACACCGATGAGGGCAAGTCGCTGCCCTTGGGCGTGCCGCAGCTGATGATGGGCTTCACCGCGGACGGCCAGGCGGACGCGGCCATGGTGGCCGCGCGCGACCAGCGATTCGGCGTCGTCAGCGCGCGCAAGCGCGAGCAGCGCGGCGCCATCCCCGCCCCGCCCATCGATGCGGGCGCGGATGCCTGGCGCCGCGGACAGGTCTATCAGATCCCCGATCCGACGGGCGCGCACGGGGCCGGTGCCCATGTGCCCGGGCGGGCCCCGTCCGCGCGGTGAGCGCGTCGCGTCTTCAGCCCGTGGACACCGCAATGCGCCGCGGCTGCGCATGCGCCTGCTTGGGGATCCGCAGCGTCAGCACGCCGTCCTTCATGCCGGCCTCGATGCGGCCCATGTCGAGCTCGCGGCTCAAGGTGAAGGCGCGGCGGAAACGCGGCACGCTCACCTCGGCCCACAGCGGGCGCATGCCGTCCGGCGCGCTGACCGCGGCCTCGCCTTCGATCACCAGCGTCTCGCCATCGAGCCGGACATCGAGCGCTTCCCGCGGCACGCCCGGCATGTCGGCCAGCAGCGTGATGCCGCCGGCGTCCTCGAAGATCTCGACCGCGGGTTCCGCGACCGCGCGGGGACCGGAGACGGGCTTCCCGGCCGACGCGTTCTGCCCGGTCGAGGCCAGTTCCGCACGGGCGCCATCGGCGCGGGTCAGTTGGGTGTGGGTGGACATGACAGCTCCTTTCTTCGTGAGGTCGTCGTTCACTGGACGTTGATGCGCTGCGGACGGGCGGCTTCGCGCAACCCCACCGTGACGCGCAGCACGCCGTCGCGGTAATGCGCGTCCACGCTGCCGGTGTCGGCATCGTCGGGCAGCGCCACGGCGCGGGTGAAGCGGCCGTGCCAGCGCTCCGCGGCGTAGAGCTGCACGCCGTCGGACGAGTCGCGCGCGGTGGGCTTGCGCTCGCCGGAGATCCGCAGCACGCCGCGCTCGACGGTCACGTCGATGGCTTGCGCGTCCAGGCCGGCGGCGAAGGCGTAGACCTCGATGGAGCGCTCGGTGCGGCCCACGTTGATCGGCGGGAAGGCGCCCGCCGTCGCCGAGCGGATGCTGTCCGCCAGACCGTCCGGCGCGCGCGAACGCGACAGCGCCTGCTGCAGCTGGGTGAGCTGCTCCAGCAGGCCTTGAGGGCGGTGGAACACGGTATCGAACATGAGAGACCTCCTTTCCTGGTCGATGGATCGATGGGGTGATGAAAGGGATGGCGCAGGCGCCGTCCCGTGATGAACCGGTGGTGCGGACGACTGGATACGCGCGGCCAGGCTCGGCCCGAGGGCGACCCGAGGCGCTGGCTCGGCGGGCTCGCGCCGTCGCGGCAAGGCGGGCGCTATCGCCCGTCAGGACGGGACGCGGCCTTGGTCGTGGTCTTGGTTGCCGTCGCGGCGGGGGAGGGCTCGCGCGCGAAGCACGGGCGCGATGAACACTTCAGGCGTCGCAGCGTTTCGCGCGCGAGCAGATAGGCCTGGAGATGCGGCGGGCTCATCACGAGCCGCGTCGAGCGCAGCGGGCGCGGCGGGCGCCGGGTCGGCGCCTGGGAGGGGGTGTCGGAGAGCGGCTTGGCCATGATTCAGTTCCTCGTCCGAATCGGTGGATGGCGGGTCGACACAGATTTAGGAACTGGGGCCTCGCGCTTCAAGAGCCGCGCGATTCAGGGAAAACCCTGATCAACCGGTCTTCTTCGTCAGCAGCGCCGCGAACGCTTCCACGTAGGGCAGGCCGGGCCCCCAGCGCATGTCGATCTGCTGGCCGGGCTCGGGGTTGGGCGACCACACGGTGCAGCCGGCCAGGCGCTCCATGAGCTCGCCCGCCGCCAGCATCGGCATCGCCGAGGTCAGCAGGCTCGCCGGCGCGGTGTAGGTGACCCACTGCACCGCGTTCTCCGGCGCGGGCAGCGTCGCCGCGTGGCTCGCCGGCCAGGGCGGGGCGGCCGCGAGCGCCGCCTCCAGCGAGTCCACCGTGGCGGTGTCGTCCAGCGTGCGCATGGCCGCGTTGGCCAGCACCGTGTACCAGCGGTCCAGGTGGTCCAGCCCCGCGCGGTCGATCGGCGGCTGCGTGCGTGGCTGCGCGATCACCAGCGGGAAATAGCGGCCGACGTTGTCGCAGCTGGCCATCAGCACGCCGAACCACCACTTCATGTCGACCACGCCCGGCGCCCAGGCGAAGCGCAGCACCGGCGCCGTCAGGTAGGTGTCCAGCCAGCGGGCGCCCAGCACCTTGGGCAGGTCCTGCATCATCCCGGACAGCCAGGCGTCGCAGTGGCGCACGCAGTGCTGCGGCAGCCGCCGCTGGGCGAAGTCGCCCAGGGCGGCGACCTTGCCGTACCAGCCCGGCACGGTGTCGCCGGACGTGTTCAGGGCTTCGGGCAACGCGCTCATCGTCGGTCTCTCCTGGTGCGCCTCACAGCCCGCCGGGGCAGCGGAACTCGTTGAGCTCCGGCAGCCGGAACGGGTTGCGGACGCTGCTGGCGGTGACCTCGAAGACCGCCTTGCGGCCCTCGATCTCGAAGGTGGCCTTGAATCGCTCGGGCGCGGCGGTCTTCTCGATCTTGACCCGGTCGAACAGGCGGAACAGCGCCCACGGGCCGTCGTTGACCATGCCGGACGAGCCGCTCGTGCTGGCCGGGCTCAGCTGCACCCGCACCTGCGAGCTGCCGCGCGGCCCCGGCCACTGCACCGAGGTCGGGATTTGAGGGCCGTGGCTGTAGCGCACGATCTGGCCGTCCACGTCCAGGATGAACTGCTGGATCGAGGTGTCCATCTCGATCGGCTTGAAGTCCAGCCGCAGCGACGGCGTGTTGCTGCCCGGGAAGAAGGTCTCCTTGATCGCCTGCGCGCGCTGGAACTGCGGCAGCGTGCCGCTGTCGGCGCCCAGCGGCGTGCCCTCGACCGCGCGGAACTTCCACGGCCGCGTCGTCGTGTCGACGTAGGGCGCGAGCTTCTGCTGGAAGAGCTGGTCGATCTTGCCGCCCGGCGCGAACAGCATCGCGAAGTCGGCCTGGGTCGCGTCGCGCGAGGAATTGCGGTCCAGCGGATAACGACCGGCCACGGCCTGGTTGCAGAACTCGCCGACCTGCGAGCGCACCTCCATGCCCAGGTTCTGGCGCATCGCGCCCTGCGACACGCGGGCGCTGCTGCTGCCCAGGTCGTCCAGCATCGTGCGCAGCGGCTCGGGGCTCATCGCGGCGGCGGCCTTCAGCCGCGTGGGCACCGGCGAGGGCGGCGGCGCGCTGCCGCCCTTGAGCGCCGAATCGGCCGCCGTCAGCATGATGTTGGCCTCGGCGATCAGGCCCACCGTCTCGTCCAGCGGCGCCTTGCCGCCGCCCGGGGGCGCGGTGACCATGCTGCGCAGGCCGACGAAGCGGTCGTCGACGATGCTCTCGATGCGCGGCGCGTTCGGATCGGCTTGCGCGGGCTGGCCGGGCTTGCCGGAGAACATGCCGGCGACGCGCTCGCGCGTCTGCTGCACCAGGTCGGCGGCGCGGCGCTCGGCGTTCTCGATCGCGTTGCCCGGCTGGGCCAGCGTGGTCTCGCGCGAGGCCGCGCGCAGGAACGGGCCCAGCGGGCTGTCCGGCGCGGACAGCATGCGCGAGCGCTCCACCGACTGCGGCACCGTCGCCATCGGCAGCAGCTTGACGCTGTTGAGGAAGGCCTCCCAGGCCGCGGCGTAGTCGTTCAGGTAGAGCCGGCGCACGTCGTCCACCAGCGGCGCGTTGGCGCGCACCATGGCCTGCGCATCCTTGGGCGCGGCGGCCACGCCCAGCACCCAGGGCTCCTCGGCGGCCAGCTCGTCGGTCACCTGGCCGACGCGCGGCTGGAAACCGCGCAGGTAGGCGTCGCGGGTGAAGAAGCCCGGCACGCCCTGCGTCAGCGGCGCGCCGTTGGCGCGGGTGAACAGCAGCGGCGCGTTGTGGCCGCCGGCCCGCGCGACGGTGAAGTCGGGGTACTCGGTGCCCAGGCCCTGCGCGCGCAGCCGGTTGTAGATGCGCTGGGGCAGCGGCTGCGTCGCCAGCTGCGTGCGCACCGCCGTCAGCAGCGACGCATCCTCCGGCAGCGGCGAAGCGATGCCCCCCTGCGACAGCAAGGCATCCAGGTGGGCGCCGAGCGCGGCGCGCTGGTCGGGCGTCAGCTCGCGGCGGGTGCTTTCCCAGTCGCCCTCGATGTGCTGCTTGAGCGCCTGCGCGTCGAAGTGCTGCGGGTCGTGCAGCATCACGTAGGCCTTGAGCGCCTCATACAGCGTGACCGGCGTCGCGGCGCCCTGGCGCAGCTGCTCCTCGATGCGCAGCACCAGCCGCGGCAGCACCGCGTCGCCCAGCATGCGCTGGTAGGCGGCGCGCGCCGCGCTGTCGATCTTGCGGCCCTGGAACAGGCCCATGCGCATGGACAGCGGCACCTCGTCCTCGACCGCCGCCAGCGCGCGCGTGGCCTGCAGCGCCGGCAGGATCGGCAGCAAATCGGCCGAGGCGCGGTTGGGCGTGGCCTGCAGCAGCTCGCGGACCTGCTCGGCGCGGGCGCTGGTCTCCTGCAGGTACTTGCGGTTGTTGAAGTAGCTGACCGTCCAGGCGGTCAGCAGGCCCACGCCGACGACCGCGACGGCCGCATAGCCAGCCAGCGCCATCGCATTGCGCCGCCGCTCCCAGCCGCGGTGCGTGCCGCCCAGGCCGGCCTCGGCGAAGACGACCTCGCCCAGCAGGCGGTTCAGGAAGTAGCTGCGGCCGCTGGCCTGGTTGGGCGCGAGCACCGCATGCTCGATCTGGTAGCTGCGCGCCACCGAGCCCAGCACGCGGTCGATCGGCGTGCCTTCCTGCGTGCCGCTGACGAAGTAGATGCCGCGCAGCTGCGGCTGCGCCTCGTAGGGAGAGGGCGCGAAGACGCCCTCGGCGTACTCGGCCAGCAGCGCGCGCAGGCTCGCGAACTGGGCCGGGAAACCGTAGATGCGGGCGCGGCGCTGCGGGTCGCGCTCGGCCTGCAGGCGATCGATCAGGCCGTCCTGCAGGCGCTGCTCGAGGGCGTCGAACTCGGCGCCGAAGCCCGCCAGCGGCGAAGCGCTGGCGCGCGGGAAGGTGAAGCCCCAGGGCGCGGCGCGCTGGTCCTTGTCCACCGTGGCGAAGTAGTCCATGAAGCCGGACAGCAGGTCGGCCTTGGTGACCAGCAGGTAGACCGGGAAGCGGATGTCCAGGTCCTTCTGCAGCTCCTGCACCCGGGCCCGCACGGTGGCGGCATGCTGGGCGCGCTCGGCCGGGCTGCGCGACAGCAGGTCGGTCACCGACACCGTCACCAGCGCGCCGTTGATCGGCTGGCGCGGGCGCGAGCGCCGCAGCATCTGCAGGAAGCCGCTCCAGGTCGCCTTGTCGTTGGTCGGGTCGCTGTCCTGCGTGGTGAAGCGGCCGGCGGTGTCGATCAGCACCGCGCGGTCGGTGAACCACCAGTCGCAATGGCGGGTGCCGCCGACGCCGCGGATCGCGTGGTCGCCCATCTGGTCGGCCAGCGGGAAGTTCAGCCCGCTGTGACGCAGCGCGGTCGTCTTGCCGGAACCCGGCGCGCCGATGATCAGGTACCAGGGCAGCTCATAGAGATAACGTCCGCCGAAGCGCGAGCGCAGCTTCGCGCCGAAGCCGGCCGAGCCCTCGGCGCCGAAGCGCGAGCGCTGCAGCAGCTGCAGCGCCTGGCGAAAGCGCTCGCGCACGGCCAGCATGTCGGCGCTCTCGCGCTCGGTCGTGTCGGCGGCCGGTTGCTGGAGCAACTGGTTGACGACGGCGGTGTTGCCGCGCTTGGCGCGCCACCGGCTCCAGGCGATGCACAGCGCCACCACCAGCACCAGCACGCCGATGGTGATCCAGCGCGAGCGCGCGGTGTCCAGTGGACGCGCCTCGCCGACGGCGATCAGCGGGCCGACGATCCAGATCAGCAGCGCGACCGCCAGCACCAGCACCGCCAGCAGCACCCAGCGGTTGAAGATCCATCCCAGGACGCGTTTCATCGCGAAGCTCCGCGCGCCGGCGCGTCGGGCGCGCGGCCATTGATCATCAGACTGACCTCGACGCGCCGGTTCAGCGCGCGGTTGGTCGGGGTGTCGTTCGGCGCCACCGGCTCGGCCTCGGCGCGGCCCTCGGCGCGGATGCGCTCGGGGGCGACGCGGCGCGCGATCAGCAGCTCGCGCACGGTGTTGGCGCGTTCCTCGGACAGGTGCCAGTTGGACGGGAAACGGGCGGTGCGGATCGGCGTGTTGTCGCTGTGGCCGGTCACCAGCACCGTGCCCTGCACCTGCGTCAGCGCGTCGGCGATGCGGCCCATCAGCGCTTCGCGCTCCGGGACGATGGTCGCGCTGGCCGGCGCGAACAGGCCGTCGCCGCGGATCGTGACCACGCTGCGGTCGACCTCGTCGCGCACCGCGACCAGCCCGGCCTTGATGTCGGACTGCAGGAACTGCGCCAGGCGCGGCTTGGCCGGCGGCGGCGGCGGCGCGACCACCGGCGGCGAGAGCCGCAGCGACTGGATCTGGCCGAACACCGGATCGGAGCGATCCGCCAGCGAGAGCGTCAGCGTCAGGTACACGCCCACCAGCAGCAGCGCCGTCAGCGCCGCGGTCGCCGCCAGCGGCAGCCAGCCGATGTGGCGGCGCTGCACGGTCGGCTCGACCTGCCAGTGCTGCGCCAGCGCGGCGGGATAGTCGCCGCGCTGCTGCTTCAGGATCTGCGCCAGGCGGTCACGCACTGCCTCCAGCTGCGCGGGGCCGTTGTCGATGACGCGGTAGCGGCCGGCGAAGCCCAGCGTCAGCGCGGCGTAGATCAGCTCGAGCAGGTCGCGGTTGGCATCGGGCTTCTCGGCCAGGCGGGCCATCAGCTGGAAGACCTTCTCGCCGCCCCAGGTCTCGTTGTGGAACATCGACAGCAGGCTGTGCCGCGCCCAGACGCCGGAGCCGCCCCAGGGGGTGTCGGCACAGGCCTCGTCGATCATCGTGCAGAGCACGTAGCGGGTGGCCATGACGCGCTCGGGCGGGATGCCCGCGGCGGCGGCGCGTGCGGCGAAGTCGCGGATGCCCTGGGCCAGGTTGTTGCGCAGCGCGGCCACGTCGTCGACGCGGCGCGTCGTGCGCAGCTGCGGCACCAGCAGCAGCAGCGGGTTGGCCAGCGTCAGCAGCGGGTTGAGCCCGGCGGCCGGCGGGGCGGCGTCGGGCTGGACCGAGTCCGGCGCGGGCGAGGCGCCACGCGGCGCCTGCGCACCGCCGGGGCGGGGCTTGATGAAGGTGCGCTGATCGTCGAAGCCTGCGAACGGATCGTTGAGCGCGGAGGGGTCCATGCCGGCTCCCGGAGGTTGCTTGTCTTGTCGATGGAAGGGCTGAGGAGCGGGGACCAGGCCCGGCATGCCGCCGCGCGGGGCGGCTATTGCCGGATGGCCCAGAGCTCAAGCTCCAGTCCGGGGAAGTCGCCGGCCACGTGCAGCGCCAGGCTGCCGCTGCGCTCGAGCTGTTTCCACAGTTCGCCGCCGCGGTCCAGCTCGAAATAATGGAAGCCCGCATGGAACGGCAGCTGGCGCGGCGCCACCGGCAGCGCGCGCAGGCCGATGCCGGGCAGCTGCAGGTTGACCAGGTCGCGGATGCGGTCCACCGGGCCCAGCTTGGATTGCGCCGGGAAGCGCTGGCGCAGCTGCTCGGCCGAGACCTGCGCGTTGACCGCGATGACGAAGCTGGCGCTGCGCAGCAGGTCGGCATCGGGCACGACGGCGGTGCGCACGCCATGGGTGCGCTCGGTCAGGTCGATCTGCAGCGCGTTGCGCTCCAGCACCACGCTGAGCATGCGGCGCAGGTCCTCCAGCAGCGGCGCGAAACTGCCGCGCAGGTCGTCGTGGCGGTACAGCGGATATTCGGGCGCCAGGCGGGTGTCGCTCACGAAGGTGGCCAGATCGCCGGCCAGCTGCAGGCAGTCGCGGTGCAGCAGCTCCGGATGGACATGCGGCGACTCGGCATGCTGGCGGAACAGCGGGTCGGCGCGGTTCAGCGCCTGCAGCATCAGGAAGTCGGCCAGCTCGGACACGCCGTTGCCCAGCTGCCCCATGCGCGAGGACAGCAGCTGCGCGCGCTGGCGCACCAGCCCGTGCAGCAGCGAGGCCATCGCGGACAGGTGGCCGCTGGCGTCGATGCGGGTCTGCGGCGGGATGTAGCTGCGGTCCAGCACCAGCTGCTGGTCGGCGCGGCGCTCGGCCACGCGGGCCACGCCCAGCGCGGCATAGGCATCGTTGAGCTCGCGCGCCGGCAGCAGCCGCAGCGTGAGCGCGCCGGTCTGGACCGGCTCGGGCTCGTCGCCGGCGCTGGTCTGGTCGCGCAGGTCCTGGTCGACGACGTGGTAGCGGTGCAGCTCGCCGGCATCGTGGCCGTTGAAGGCCACCTGGTCGGTGCCCGGGCGCGCGATCGGCGCGGCCAGCACGATCATGTCGCCCTTGAGGTCGGCAGGCACCTCCAGCGGCGCCATCGCGGCGTCCGCCTGCGGGATCTGGAAGGGCGTGCCGTCGGGCAGGATGCCGCTGGCGCGCACGATGCCCAGCCGGCCGACGCTCAGCAGCGCCTCGTCCAGCACCAGCTCGGTGAAGCCCCAGCCATGCGGCGCCAGCGCGCGGGCGCGGCTGTCGACCAGGTGCTCCAGATATCGGGTTTCCTGCTGGAAATGGTGGGGCAGCAGGAACATGCCCTGCGACCAGATGACCTTGCTGTGCCAGCTCACGGCTGCTTGACCGAGGCGCTGACCGACAGCTCGTCGGCCTGGATGAGGACGTCCTGCTTCTTGCCGACCATCACCGGCACCACCGCGCGCCAGCGCGCATGCTCCAGGTCGCGGTAGGCGCCGAAGACGGCGATGAAGCGGGTCTCCGGCGACAGCGTCTTCTTGTTGATGGTCCGGGATTCGCCAGGCTGGAGGGTCATTTCCTCGCGGGCGACCATCTCGGTGCCAAGCTCGGCCTGGTCCTTCTGGTACAGGCTGATGAAATCGGCAGCATTGAAGGCGTTGGTCGACTTCAGCTCATACACCCGCACCAACAGCGGGGAGGGGCGCTTGTTGACGCTCGGGTTGAGCTGCGGCGACGCTTGGATGCTGCCGCGCACCTCGGTGGGCTTGGGCGAGCTGGAGAAGGGATTGAGCTTGTCGATCGACGAGCAGCCCCCCAGCAGGCCGAGCGCGCCCAGCGCCAGCAGCGTTCCTGTGGCGCCGCGGCGAGCGGCGCGCATGTATCCGTGGTGTCCCGAACGAGGCGTGAGCATCTTGGCTGTCCTTCTTGACCGGAGGAAAGGATAGCCAGTGGGGGCGGTTGGACCTCGTGACTTAGGTAATCGGGGAGGGGCGTGGCCAGGCGCGGGGGGGCGGTGGCGAGGACGCCCCTGCGCAGGTCCGGGCGTTGGCCGCCGAGGCATGGGGCCCCGGCGTCAAGCGCCGGAACCCCACGCCTCACCGTCACCGACCAGGACCGTACTGCGTCGGTTTTGCGACCGAGGACGTCGGGAGGGGGCTCAGGCGCTGCGGAGGCGGAATTGGCTGACCAGCTTGGCGAGTTGCTGGGCCTGGCCGTTGAGGCTCTCGGCGGCGGCGGCGCTCTGCTCGACCAAAGCGGCATTCTGCTGGGTCACCTGGTCGAGGTGGGAGACAGCGCCGCCGACCTGCTGGATGCCACCGTTCTGCTCCTGCGTCGCCGCGGAAATCTCCCGGATCAAGGTGTCGACCTGGCCGACCTGGGCGACCACCCGCTGCATGACCTCGCCGGCCCCCTCGGCCTGGCGGGCGCCGGTGTCGACACGGTCGACGCTGGCCTGGATCAGGCCCTTGATCTCGCGGGCGGCGCCAGCCGAGCGCTGCGCCAGCGCACGCACCTCGGAGGCGACGACGGCGAAGCCGCGCCCCTGCTCGCCGGCCCGGGCCGCCTCGACCGCCGCATTCAGTGCCAGGATGTTGGTCTGGAAGGCAATCGAGTCGATGACGCCGATGATGTCCTCGATGCGCCGCGAAGCATCGCTGATGCCCTGCATCGTCCGGACCAGCTCGCCGACAGCCTGGCCACCCTCGCTGGCCGCGCCGGAGGCATCCGCCGCCATGCGGCTGGCCTCGCCGGCCGAGGCCGCGCTCTGCGACACCGAACTGGTCAGCTGCTCCATCGAGGCGGCCGTCTGCTGCAGGCTGCTGGCCTGGCTTTCGGTGCGGGTGCTCAGATCAGCATTGCCCTGGGCGATCTCGCGCGATCCGGTGGCGATGCTCTCGCTGCTGTCGCGCACCTGGCCGACCAGCGCCCCCAACTGACCGACCATCCGCGCCATGGCCCGCAGGAGGTCGGCGGGCTCGTCGCGGCCCTCGGCGTGGATGTCGACGGTCAGGTCGCCGGCGGCCACGTCCTCGGTGGCCTTGACCGCCTCGGCGATCGGCGAGGTGATGGAGCGCGTCACCTGCCACGCCAGCGCGATGCCCACGGCCAGCGCGGCGGCGACGACCAGCAGCGTGATCAGCCGGCCGTGGTCGTAGGACTCGGCCGCGGCCCGGGCAGCGTGGTCGCCGCCGGCGCGGTTGAAGTCGATGTCCTTGGCGATCGCGGCCGACACGGCGACGAACAGCGTCGTCGTGCGTCCGGTCGCCAGTTGACGGGCGTTCGCGTGCTCGGCCTCGCCGGCGGCAGCCGCGCGCAGCAGCTCGGCGTCGGCCGCCAGATAGGCCGTCCAGGCCGCCCGGATGTCCTGGTAGAGGGCGCGTTCGGTCTCGCCGGTGATGCTGGTTTCGTAGGCCTTGGCGGCCTCGTCGAAGGCGCGCAGCGCGCTTTCACGCTCGCGGCCGCTGGCGGCGCGGGCGGTCTCGTCAGTGACCAGCGCGGCCCGCAGCGACTGGCGGCGGGCGAGGTTGGCGGCATCGTGCATCGCGCCCAGCCGGGTGACGCTGGGCAGCCAGTTGCCGTTCAGGTCCTGGACGTTCTCGTTGATCCGGGCCATCTGCAGGGTCCCGAACCAAGCGCTGAAACAGAGCAGGGCGAGGATCGCCGCAAAGGCCAGCGCCAGCCGCCTGCCGATCCGGAAATTACGAAGCAAGGCCATGGGAAGCTCCCGGAAACATTGCCTGGAATTTCCCTGGCGGGGCAGGCCGGATGCCCGGGTGGTGGCCAGGCATGCTCGCTTCCCCTGGGCTGACAACGTTGTCATGGTGTCGTATGCTCCGCGCCCACAAGAAGGAGACAAGTCGATGAGCGCAGATCTTTCCCGGATCACCGGGGGCGGCACGCCGTCCGGGCCGGCCCTGGCGGAAGCGGCACCGGGCGACGATCCGGGCGCGGCGGCCCCCGCGCGGCCGGCCCGCCATCCGCTGACCTGGGTGCCGTCGCTCTATCTGGCGATGGGGTTGCCGAACGTGCTGGTCGGCGCGGTGGCGGCGATCCTCTACAAGAACCTGGGCGTGTCCAACGAGGACATCGCGCTCTACACCTCGCAGATGTACCTGCCCTGGGTGCTCAAGCCGCTGTGGTCGCCCCTGCTGGAACCCTACCGGACCAAGCGCTGGTGGGTGATCACGATGCAGTTCCTGATGATGGCGTCGCTGGGCGCGGTCGCGTTCTGCCTGCCGCTGGACGGCTTCTTCCGCGCTTCGCTGGCCTTCTTCTGGATCACCGGTTTCGCCTCCGCGACGCAGGACATCGTGGCCGACGGCGTGTTCATGACCACCATGCCGCCCCGCGAGCAGGCCAGTTACGCCGGCCTGCAGGGCATGTGCTGGAACCTGGGCGCGGTGGTGGCCTCGGGGCTGCTGGTGTCGCTGACCGGCTGGCTGCACGCGTCGCTGCACTGGACCTGGGTGCAGTGCTGGATGGCCGTGATGCTGGGGGCGGCGGCGATGATGGGCGGCTTCGGGCTGTGGCACCTGCGGGTGCTGCCGCCGGGCGCGCCGGCCGCGGTTCACGGCCAGGACCTGGCCACCGCGATGCTGTCGCTGCGGCAGTCCTGGGCCACGCTGTTCCAGAAGCCGTCGATCTGGATGATGCTGGCGGTGGTGTTCTTCTACCGCTTCGGCGAGGGCTTCATCGAGAAGTTCGGCCCGCTGTTCCTGCTCGATCCGCGCAGCGCCGGCGGCCTCGGCCTGGACAACGGCGCGCTGGGGCACATCTACGGCACGGCGGGGACGGTGGCCTTCATCGCGGGCGCCTTCCTGGGCGGTTTCATCGCCGCGAAGATGACGCTGCGGCGCTCCTTCCTGCTGCTGGCGATCTCGCTCAACCTGCCGCACCTGACCTATTACTACCTGAGCCACGCGATGCCGACCGACCTGTGGTGGATCGGCGCCGTGGTCGCGATCGAGAAGTTCGGCTTCGGCATGGGCTCCGTCGGCCACATGCTGTACATGATGCAGCAGATCGCGCCGGGGCCCTTCAAGATGACCCACTACGCGATGGCCACCGGCGTGATGGCGATGACCAAGTGGGCCACCGGCAGCGTCAGCGGCTGGCTGTTCGCCGGGGTCGGCCAGCACTACGCGAGCTTCTTCGGCTGGGTGCTGGTGTTCTCGATCCCGCCGATCGTGCTGGCCTGGTTCGCGCCGTTCCCGATCCGGGCCGGACACGACGGCGAGGCCGAAGCCACACCGGCCAGCGGGCACTGATCCTTCAATACCGCCTCACTGCTAACTCCCTGCCGGCTCACTGCCGGCCAAGCGTGTCCAGCGGGATCTTCAGGTAGCGCACGCCGTTGTCCTCGGCCGGCGGCAGGTGGCCGGCGCGGATGTTGACCTGGATCGACGGCAGGATCAGCGTCGGCACCTCGAGCCGCGCGTCGCGGCCCTGGCGCAGCGCGACGAAGGCCGCCTCGCTCACGCCGTCATGGACATGCAGGTTGGCGCGGCGCTGCTCCGCCACCGTCGTTTCCCAGGCCGGCGCGCGGCCCTCGGGCGGATAGTCGTGGCAGACGAACAGCCGCGTCGCCGGCGGTAGCGCCAGCAGCCGCTGGATCGAGCGGTAAAGCGTCGCCGCATCGCCGCCGGGGAAATCGGCGCGCGCGGTGCCGACGTCCGGCATGAACAGCGTGTCGCCGACGAAGACGGCGTCCCCGATGCGATAGGCGACGCAGGCCGGCGTGTGGCCCGGGACGCTGATCGCCTCGGCCTCGAGGCCGCCGATGCGGAAGGTCTCGCCGTCACGGAACAGGTGGTCGAACTGGCGGCCGTCGGGCAGGAAGTCGCGCTCCAGGTTGTAGAGCTTGCGGAAGACCGCCTGCACTTCGCGGATGTGCTCGCCGATGGCGATGCGGCCGCCGACACGCGCCTGCAGGTGGCGCGCGGCGGAGAGGTGATCGGCATGGGCGTGGGTCTCGAGGATCCACTGCACGGTGAGGCCGGCCTGGGCGACATGCGCCAGCAGTCGATCGGCCTGCGTGGTGGCGGTGCGGCCGGACTTGAGGTCGAAATCCAGCACCGGGTCGACGATGGCGGCCTGCCGGGTCGCGGGATCCGTCAGCACGTAGCTGACGGTGCCGGTCTGGGGATCGTGGAAGGCCTGGATCGACAGGCCGGAGGAGGCGTGGCTCATGGCCGGGGCGCTCGCGGCTGGTGGGGGTGCCGGGCACTATACCGAGCGCCGGGCGCCGAGTGCCGCGCGGTGGACCGGCGGCCCGCCCCGGACCGGCGCCAGGGTGGCGCGTCGACGGCCCGGGGGCGAGGCGACTCAGGAGCCGCCGGTGGGGCGCCTGCGCGTGCCGCCGCCGCTGGTGATGGCGGTGCACTGCAGCGGATGGCGGACCTCGTGGGCCATGCCGCCGAGCAGGAACAGCAGGGCGAGGACCAGGCGCTTCATGGCGGGTTTCCCGGCGTCGCGCTCAGACCAGCTCCAGGCCGACGTTCATGTTGCCGCGCGTCATCTTGGAGTAGGGGCAGGTCTCGTGGGCGCGCTTGATCAGGTCGTAGGCCTGGTTGCGCGGCAGGCCGGGCACGTGGATGCGCAGCCGGCCGCTCAGGAAGTAGCCGTCGGCGCCGCGGTTGAGGTCGACGATGGCTTCGACGTCGGTCTCCGCGGGCAGGCGCACGCCCATCGCCTGGGCGGCCAGGCCCATCGCGCCGATGAAGCAGGCGGACCAGCCGACGCCGAACAGCTGTTCCGGGTTGGTGCCGGGACGCGACGAACCGGGCGTGCCGAGCTGTACGTCGAGGCGGCCGTCGTCGGACTGGCCGCGGCCCTCGCGGCCGCCGGTGGTGCGGGTGTGGGCGGTGTAGAGAACTTGGACGTGGTCGGTGGTGGTGGACATGGCGGACTCCTTTGAAGGCTTGAAGGCAGCGTGATCTGCTGCGTGGTCCGCATTGCATCGGGGCGATGTATCGCCGGTGTGTGACCGCCGCGGCGAATTGGCGCGGCGCGTGTCGCGGCAGGTGCTGGACACAGTGGCATACAAACCGGCGTCGGTGACCTCGCGTGACCGCGCGTGACGACGACGTGGAGGTGGCGTGAAGGCGGGTGCGCCCAACGCCAAGTCGTTGTGCCGACTTGCGTGATCGCGGGTTTTCTTAAGCATTCCCTAACCCGGCCGGCGCACCTTACGTCCCAGGGCAACACGTTGTTTGACGCAATCGGCCCGATCCGCTCCGCGGCCCACGGCGACGCCTTGCAGAAGACGCCACCGGCGCGGAGCCCGCCGGACCGCAGGAGAAGCACATGAGCAAGTCCACCCCGATCCTCGCCATGGTGGCCGCCTTCGCGGCGGCGTCGGCCCAGGCCGCGACCGATCCCGACGACATGGCGCGCCGATCGGAGCGACGCGCGATGGTCCAGCAGCAACTGCGCGCGGTGCAGGTCGAGCTCTACTGCGACCACCAGGACAACGCGATGCACCTGCTGCGCGACGCCCGCCGCCAGTTGATGGCGCAGCGCCTGCCGGTCAGCGCCCCCGAGCTGCGCCAGCTGGAGAAGGTCAGCTGGCTGGTGCGCCACGGCGACACCGTCGAGGCGATCGCTACGATCGACGCCGCACGCGGCGACCTCGCCTGAGCGCAAGCTCATCGGGCCTCGATTCAGTTCCCCATCAGTCAGCCGTCGACCGGTCGGGCAGCGCCCCGATCGGCGACGGCTGACCTCCTTCGGTTTCAATTCGAGCCTGGCCGACTTTCGTAAGGGGTTCGGACCACTGGAACCGCGCAAAACACGCGGATCCCTCGAAACGCCTTCCGCTCCCGCGCCCTAGCATCGACATCTTCGACAACGCGTGTGGCGGCGATGACTCCGGAAATGTTGGCGTTCTGGCTGGCGGGCGTGTTGCCACCCAGCTCCAGCTGGATCCTCAATCTTGCGATTCGTGGTCCGGCCTGCCTGAAGACGTCCGGCGCCGATTGGGCATTGCTCCTGCTCGCCTTCGACGGCGCGGTGGCGATCACCTGGCCGGAGGTCCTCTGCAACATCCCGAACGAAGCGGTGAGGGCATTCCTGCCGTCATTGGCCCCCTCTTTGGTTTTCGTCTCGCTGGTGATCTGGATCGTGATCGTCCAATGGTGCGAGCCGCTGCTTGTCCACGCGCGCCGGGCCCGACGGCCCAGCTTCTGGCGCATCGCGAGTGGCGCAGGCGCCTGGGCGCTCGTGGTGTTGAACGTCTTCGGGCACTACTACTTGCTGATAAGGGGTTTCCATGTGGACTGAATTCCTCCTCAATTGCGCCGCGGCCTTCGTGTTCTTCCTCGCCTTCTTCCTGACCGTCTACTACATCGCCTACCGGAAGGGCGTGTTCGATGCGCCCGATCCATCGGACGGTTCATCGCCGGAAGGCGGCTGACGACCGGACGTCAGCCCGGCGCCGCCGGCATGTGGAAAGACACTAGCCGCCACCGCATGTCCGCGCGCTAGCATCGCGCGCCATGCGGATCCTCCTGGTCGAAGACGAGAAGCCCCTGGCCGACTGGCTGGTGAAGGCGCTCGGGCAGAACGATTTCGTCGTCGACTGGGTCGACGACGGCCGGCTTGTGCTGGGCCAGCTCGGCGCGACCCGCTACGACGCGATGATCCTGGACCTCGGCCTGCCGGGACTGGGCGGCCACGAAGTCCTGGCCCGCCTGCGCGACGCCGACTCCCGCGTGCCGGTGCTGGTGCTGACCGCGCGCGACTCGCTGATGGAGCGCGTCAGCACGCTGCATGAGGGCGCCGACGACTTCCTCGCCAAACCCTTCGAGATCCAGGAGCTCGAGGCCCGCCTGGTCGCGCTGATCCGCCGCTCGCGCGGGCGCGACCAGCCGCGCTTCGCCTGCGGGCCGCTGGTCTACGACGCCGCCTCCAAGCTGTTCACCCTGGACCGCGAACCGCTCCCGCTGTCCCCCCGCGAGCACGCGGTGCTGCGCACGCTGATCCAGCACAGCGGCGAGCCGATGTCCAAGCAGGAGATCCTCGAGCGCCTGTTCTCCGACGAGCAGGACGTGCGGCCCGAGGCCGTCGAGGTGCTCGTGCACCGGCTGCGCCGCCGGATCGAATCCGGCAAGGTGCGCATCACCACGCTGCGCGGCCTGGGCTACGTGCTGGAAGCCTCATGACGGCGCCGGCGTCGGGCGCGCGCCGGCTCGCCCGCCTGATGCCGCTGCTGCCGTCGCTGCCGGCCCGCTGGCACCGCTTCAGCGTCCGGCGCACGCTGCTGGCGCTGGTGCTGCCCGTCATGCTGGCCGCCGTCGGCGTCGAGCTGGCGCTGACCTGGGGCACCGCGCTGCAGGCCGCGAACTCGGCCTACGACCGCTCGCTGCTCGGCGCCATCAAGGCGATCGAGAACAACGTGTCGACCGAGACCGGCGGCTTGTCGGTGGAGATGCCGTATCGCCTGCTGGAGTTCTTCGAGCTGACCGCCAGCGGCCAGGTGTATTTCCGCGTCAGCACCGAGGACGGCCTGGTCGAGATCGGCAACGCCGGGCTGCCGTTGCCGGCGCAGCCGCTCAAGAGCGGCGTGCCGCGCTTCATCGATGCCGAATACTTCGGCGAGCCGGTGCGCGTCGGCGCCTGGGCGCGCGAGCTCGATCCGGAGCGGCCCGGCCGCCGCATGATCATCCAGGTGGCGGAGAGCACGAACTCGCGCAACGCGTTCTCTCGCGCGCTGCTGATCCAGGCGATGTGGCGCGACCTGCTGACGGTGTCCGTCGTCGCGGGCACGCTGGCGCTGGTGATCGGCTGGGCGCTGCGCCCGCTGGACCGTCTGCGGCGCGAGGTCGAGGCGCGGGCCGACGACGACCTGTCGCCGGTCGACGAAACCCAGGTGCCCGCCGACGCGGCGCCGCTGGTGCGCGCGATCAACCACCATCTGGTCCGGCAGCGGGAGCTGATCGACGGCCGCCGGCGTTTCGTCGACGACGCCTCGCACCAGCTGCGCACGCCGCTGGCGACGCTGGCCACCATGGTCGGATATGCGCGGCGCGAGCACGATCCGGCGCGCATCGCCGAGGCGCTGGAAGCGCTCAAGGGCCAGATCGACGACACGGTGCGCCGCACCAACCAGATGCTGGCGCTGGCCCGCGCCGACACCGCGCCGGTGGTGATGGCGCCGCTGGCGCTGGATCGCCTGGCCGACCGCTGCGCGCGCGAGTCCTGGCCGCTGGCCCGCGAGCAGGGCATCGACCTGGGTTTCGACTGCGGCCAGGCTGACATCGTCGTGCTCGGCCACGAAGGCCAGTTGCGCGAGGCGCTGCTGAACCTGCTGCACAACGCGCTGCGCTACACGCCGCGCGGCGGGCAGGTGACGCTGCAGGTCGGCATCGCGGGCCCGATGGCGGTGATCCGCGTCGTCGACGACGGCCCCGGCATTCCCGCCGACGAGCGGCCGCGCGCCGGCGAGCGCTTCTTCCGCGGCAGCAACGTCGACCTGCCGGGCTCGGGCCTGGGCCTGGCGATCGTGCGGGCAATCGCCCGGCGGCATCTGGGCGACATGGACGTCAGCGCCGCGCGTCTGGACGCCGACGGCCTGGAGCGCGGGACCACCGTGACGCTGCGGCTTCCGCTGCCGCCGGCATCGGAAATTCCTGAACCGCTGAAAGCCGGCTGAAAGCGCCGCTTTCCTAGAGTCCGCTGCAAGCAGGTGGCGGGCGACCGCGCGAGCCTGCCGGCGATTCGCGATTCCCGCGAGCCCGGCGGCCGACGGCGACCCAGATCACCGCAGGAGACAAGATGCGATCGACCCCGATGTTGCAGGCGGGCCGGCGTTGGGCGGGCGCGCTGCTGATGGCCGCCGCCCTGGCGGCCGGGACCGGCCTGATGGCGCCGGCGGCTCATGCCGCGCCGCCCGCGTTGCCGGTGGGCGACGCCGCGCCGGAATGCATCGCCCCGGCCAAGCCCGGCGGCGGCTTCGACCAGAGCTGCAAGCTCGCCCAGGCGGCGTTCCAGCAAGCCGGGCTGACGAAGACGCCGATGCGCATCACCTACCTGCCGGGCGGCGTCGGCGCGATCGCCTTCGACCAGATCGTCACCCGCCGTCCCGCGGAACCGCAGACGCTGGTCGCCTTCTCCAGCGGCTCGCTGCTCAACCTCTCCAACGGCCGTTTCGGCAAGCGCAGCATCGACGACGTGCGCTGGGTCGCCGCCGTCGGCATCGACTACGGCGTGGTGCTGGTGGGACGCCAGGCGCCCTGGAAGACGTTGCCGGAACTGTTGGCCGCGCTCAAGGCCGACCCGGGACGCATCAGCTTCGCCGCCGGCGGCACCATCGGCAGCCAGGACTGGGTGAAGTCCGCCCTCGTGGCCGGGGCGGCGGGGGTCGATCACAAGTCCATGCGCTTCGTCGCTTTCGAGGGCGGCGGCGAGGCCAGCGCCGCGCTCAAGGGCGGGCACGTGCAGGTCTACATGGGCGACGCGTCCGAGGTCTTCGACAAGCTCGCCCCCGGCGGCCCCTTCCGGGTGCTGGCGGTGCTGGCCGAGCAGCGCCTGCCCGGGCCGCTGGCCGGCGTGCCGACGGCGCGGGAGCAGGGCGTGGACATCGTCTGGCCCGCGATCCGCGGCTTCTACGTCGGCCCGCAGGTCTCGGACGGCGCGGTCGTGGCCTGGACGGCCAGCTTCGACCAGCTGATGGCCACGCCGGCCTTCCAGGAACTCCGCGCACAACACGGGCTGTTCCCGCTGGCGCTGACGGGCCCGGCCCTGCGCGCCTTCATCGACCGCCAGCACCGCCAGTACGGCGAGCTCGCGACCCGTTTCGGCCTGCGGCGCTGAGCGAGCCAGCGCCCGCCGCCACCTTGCCTTTCCCGATCCCCATCAACGACAACGAGGAGACCTCTTGAAAACGACCCGCACCCTTCGACTGAACGCCCTGTGCGCCGGCTTGCTGGCGCTGTGCGCCGCGCCCGCCGCCTTCGCGCAGAGCAGCGTCACCGTCTACGGCATCGCCGACGTGCTGATGGAATACCGCGACCACATGAACGCGGCCGGCGACCACCGCTTCGGCGTCACCTCCGGCGGCATGAACACCTCGCGCTGGGGCCTGCGCGGCAGCGAGGACCTGGGGGGCGGCCTGAAGGCCGTGTTCCAGCTCGAGGCCGAGGTCGGCATGGACACCGGCGCGGCGGGTTCGTCGTTCTGGGGCCGCCAGGCCAACGTCGGGCTGGACGGCGACTTCGGGCGCGTGATCGTCGGCCGCTCGTACTCGACGACCTACGACTTCATGCTGCCCTTCGACCCGATGGGCTACGCGCCGTTCTACTCCTGGGCCACCTCCGGCGGCCAGATCGCGACGCTGCCGCGCAAGGACGGCATGGTCACCGGCGTGTCCAACCTGATCAAGTACCAGGGGACCTTCGGACCGGTGAAGCTCGGCGCGACGTATGCGCTGGGCGAGGTGGCCGGCTCGGATTCGGCGGGGCGCTTCTTCTCGCTGGCGGGCGGCTACACGGCGGGACCGTTCGCGGCGGCGCTGGTGGTGGACCAGCGCAATGGCGCCACCATCGCGGCCAACGGCCGCTACGACAAGGAGAAGGCGCTGCATTGGGGCGTGTCTTATGACTGGAAGCCGGTCAAACTGTTCCTGGCGCAGCGCGTCTACAAGAAGGAATTCGCCACCGGCGGCGCCAACGCCAAGAGCACGATGACCTGGCTGGGCGCGACCTGGCAGGCCACGCCGGCGATCAGCCTGACGCCGGCCGTCTACTTCCAGAACATCTCCAGCGGCGCCAGCGGCACCGACGATCCGCGCCTCTTCGCGCTGCGCGCCAAGTACGAACTGTCCAAGCGCACCAGCCTGTACGCGGTGGCTTCGACCGCCAAGTCCGGCGATGGCGGCGTGGTCAGCGTCTCGCGCGATGACAACGGCTTCGCTGATTCGCAGTCCAGCGTCGGGCTGGGGATCCAGCACCGGTTCTGATCGGGCGGGCCCTCACCCCAACCCTCTCCCGCGAGCGGGAGAGGGTGCAAAGGTAGCGGCGGTGCCTTGGCGCCGCGGCGCCTCAGGCCGCGGGCGAGGGCTGGCCTGGCAGCAGGCCTTCGCCGCGCAGCCGGGCCAGCACGTCCAAGAGCAGGTCGCTGCGGATGCCGTAGGCGGCGCGCGGCGAGTTCACGAATCCCGAGGCGTTGAGCACCAGGCTCGTCCCGTCCACGCCGTCGAGCTGGACGTTGGGCGCCGGCGTCGCCAGCACGCCGGGATGGGCCTCGAACGAGGCCAGCACCAGCGCCTTCACCCGGTCGATGTCGGTGGCCAGCGGCATCGGCAGCTTGAACTGCACCATGCCCAGCGACTCGCCGTAGGTGACGTTGCGCACGATCTTGGTGATGAACTCCGAGTTCGGCACGATGACCGTCGAGCGGTCGCCCATCTGGATCTCCGTTGATCGCACGCTGATGCGGCGGATGTCGCCCTCGACGCCGGAGAGCGAAACCCAGTCGCCCACCTTCACCGGCCGCTCGGCCAGCAGGATCAGGCCGGAGACGAAGTTCTGCACGATGGACTGCAGGCCGAAGCCGATGCCCACCGACAGCGCGCTGGCCACCCAGGCCACGCTCTGCAGGCTGAATTCCATCGCGGTCAGCGAGGCGGCGATCGCCAGGACCGTGCCCATGTAGCCGAACAGCGTTGTCGCCGACGAGCGCATGCCCGCGTCCATCCGGGTGGTGGGCATGTAGCGCGTCGACAGCCATCCCTTGAGCCCCCGCACCGCGCCCAGGCCCAGCAGTAGCACCGCCAGACCCTGCAGCAGTTCCAGCGGCCGCAGCGTCAGGCCGCCGATCGCCAGGCCGTCCGCCACCTTGCCGGACCGCCGCACCAGGTCCAGCGGGCCCTCGCCATAGGGCGCCAGGAGCAGCAGCAGCGCCAGGAAGGCGATCGCGATGCGGCACAGGCCCGAAAGCAGCAGCGCCGTCTGCTCGCGGGTGCGCGGCGGCGCCGGGGCCTCGTCGGGCGCCGCGGCGGGCTTGCCGTCGGGTTTGGGCGCCGCGGGCAGGGGCGCCAGCAGCGTCATGAAGAGGTCGTCGACCAGCGCGCTCGCCAGGTAGGCGCCGCCCAGCACGATGAGCGCCCAGACGAACTGGTTCATCGCGAACACGGCCAGCGACACGAAGCCCAGCAGCAGCGCCAGCACCGCGGCGGTCAGCAGCAACCACACGCCGGCGCGCAGCACGGACAACCAGAGCGGGCGGAGGGCGGGCTCGGCCGACCGGGGCGCGCCATCGGCGTTCTTCGATCCGGCTGTCTTCCCGGGCGCTTTCCCGGACGCGTCCCCAGGCGCATCCACGGGCGCACCGCGTCTTGGCAGCTGCCTGGCCGCCAGGGCCAGCACCGCCACGAAGGTCAGCGCCGCCAGCGCATGCGCGGCGCCGGTCCAGGCCAGGCTGATCTCCAGCGTCGCCGCCGTCCGGGAGGTCAACCAGCCCAGCATCGCCGCGGCGGCCAGCGTGTGCGGGAACCAGGCCAGCCGCGCGGCCGTCTCATCCGGCGCGGGCAGCAGGCGCCACGAGGGCTTGCGCGGCATCAGCGCGGCGATGCCCAGGCCCGCGACGAAGCCCCCGAACCAGACGATGGCCTCGACGGTGTCCAGCCAGCCGGCCAGCACCGGCGCCACCGGCGCCGCGGCGCCCAGCGTCAGCATCAGGCCGTGGACGATCAGGCCGGGTCGCAGCGTGCGCAGCGTCACCAGGCTCACCGCGTAAAGCGAGCGCCGCAGCCGGCCCGGCGGCACGCGGGTCGCGCACAGGTGGGCGATCAGGCGTAGCAGCGCGTGGGTGACGAGCAGCACCAGGGCCGCCGCGCCCGCCAGCACCAGCCAGCCCCGGGCCGGCACGGCGCGCCAGAGATCGGCCAGCGACTGCCAGAACGTGCGCACCCGCGCCAGGTCGCCTGGCCCCTCGCGGGCCAGCCCGGTCCAGAAACTCGATTGCAGCGGGGAGGGCACGCGTTCTCCCAGCCGCGCGCCCAGCTGCATCCGGCGGTTCTGCTCGGCGCTGGCGATCGCCTGGCCGGCCTCCACGGCGGTGAGCTTGGCGAGCTTGACCTGCGCGTCGGTGTCGGCGATCTCCCGCGCCAGCTGCGCGCGCTGAGCGGCAAGCTCCGGCGGCTCCTTCGCGCCCGCCGGCGCGTCGCCCAACTGGGCCAGCCGCGCGCGGGCGTCGGTCAGCCGCGGCTCCAGCGCCGCCGACGCCTCCTCGGCGCGCGACTGCACCGACAGCGCCTGCTTGCGCAAATCCTGCAGGTCGGCCTCGTCGTCCAGTCCCTTGTCCTGCTGCCGCTGCAGCTGGGCCAAGTCCTTGCGCGCGGCCTCCAGCACCTTGTCGGGATCGACGGGCGCGCTCGGCGCCTCCTGCGCCCAGGCCGTCGACGCCGCCGTCAGCAGGCCCAACATCCATGTCGCGAGAAGCCGCGACAGCCATCCGGTCGACACCGTCATCCCGATCCATTCATCAGCGCAGGTGCCGCCCGCGGGGCAATCGGCTTGCCCGGGCCGGTCGCGCGGCGCCGGACTTTGGTCACTGGCTCCGCCTTGAGGCGCGGCTAGCCTGCGGTCTGCTTCGAAAGGGAGACACCCCATGCACCTGCTGCGAATCAACGCGGACTGGGCCCGGCAGATCGCGACGCTGCGCGACGCGACCACCGAGGAAACCCACCTGATCCGCTTCGACAACGGCTTCTACCGCATCTGCCGGCCCGGCCACGGGCAGTTCCAGGTGCTGCTCAAGCCCGGCGACGACAAGACCGGCAACGCGCCCGGCGTGCGGCTGACGCTGCAGGAGAAGGACCTCTACGTGGCCGACATCGACGGCCGCCGCTTCGAGCGCTACGCCAGCACGCTGGACCAGATGCAGCCGACCGCCAGCGGGCTCGACGCCGCGGTGCGGCGGCTGCCGCAGGCGAACGGGGAGGAGCTGTTCCGGCTGCAGTCGCTGATCGTCTTCTGCATCGCCGAGTCGCTGCGCAGCGACCAGGTCGCCACCGCCGTGGGGCAGATGATCCTCAGCTCCACCGCCGGGCTGCTGGGCGTCGGGCCGACGCTGCCGACGCCGCGCCTGCTCGAGCAGGCCCGGTGCTGGGGCCAGGCGAGCAACGCCGTCCACGCGGCGCTCTCGCCGGAGGCGCGGGCCATCGTCGTCAAGCGCCGGACCGAGCTGACGCCGCAGCAGCGGCAGTTCAGCGAGCGCGTGGACATGGGGCGCATCGAAGCCGCGCTGCAGGAGCGGGCGAGGGCGGTGAAGGTGCTCAAGCGGCCTGATTGATCCCGCGCCGGCGCCCGTTTGGGCGCATGGCGTGCAATGGGCCGGCACGGCGTCGGACTCCCCGCGCCTCGCCCAGCGGCGCGGCGGGAGCGGGTAGAGTCGCCGCCATCGTTCACCCCCGCCCGCCGCCGTCGCGTCCGCTTCGGCCCCGTGGGCGATGCCACGAGGACCCGCCATGACGACGCCTTCCTATCCCGATGTCCGCCTGCTGATCGCCAACGAATGGGTCGATGCGGCCGGCGGCAAGACCATCGACGTGCGCAACCCGGCCACCGGTGCCGTCATCGGCAAGGTCGCCCATGCCGGCCAGGTCGACCTGGACCGCGCGCTCGAAGCTGCCCGCAAGGGCTTCGAGGCCTGGCGCCAGGTGTCGGCCCACGAGCGCGCCGCCACCATGCGCCGCGCCGCCGCGCTGCTGCGCGAACGCGCGGCCGACATCGCCCGGCTGCTGACCCAGGAGCAAGGCAAGCCGGTGGCCGAGGCCAAGGTCGAGGTGCTGGCCGGCGCCGACATCATCGAGTGGTTCGCCGACGAAGGCCGCCGCGTCTATGGACGCATCGTGCCGTCGCGCAACCTGGCGGCGCAGCAGCTGGTGCTGAAGGAACCGGTCGGTCCGGTGGCCGCCTTCACGCCGTGGAACTTCCCGGTCAACCAGATCGTGCGCAAGCTTGGCGCGGCGCTGGCCACCGGATGCTCCTTCCTCGTGAAGGCGCCCGAGGAGACGCCCGCGTCGCCGGCTGCGCTGCTCCAGACCTTCGTCGACGCCGGCGTGCCGCCCGGCACCGTCGGGCTCGTCTTCGGCGATCCGGCCGAGATCTCCAGCTACCTCATTCCCCACCCGGTCATCCGCAAGGTCACCTTCACCGGATCGACACCGGTGGGCAAGCAGCTGGCGGCGCTGGCCGGCGCCCACATGAAGCGGGTGACGATGGAACTGGGCGGTCATGCGCCGGTGATCGTGGCGGAGGACGCCGATGTCGCGCTGGCGGTCAAGGCCGCCGGCGGCGCGAAGTTCCGCAACGCGGGACAGGTCTGCATCTCGCCGACGCGCTTCCTGGTCCACAACAGCCTGAAGGACGAGTTCACCGCCGCGATGGTCAAGCACGCGCAGGGACTCAAGCTCGGCGACGGCCTCGCCGAAGGCACGACGCTCGGGCCCCTGGCGAACGAGCGGCGCGTCGTCGCGATGTCCAAGATCGTCGCCGAGGCGCGAGAGCGCGGCGCCAAGATCGCCACCGGCGGGGAGCGCGTCGGGACGGCGGGCAACTTCTTCGCGCCCACCATCCTGGCGGACGTGCCGCTGGACGCCTCGGTCTTCAACGATGAGCCCTTCGGGCCGATCGCGGCGATTCGCGGCTTCGACACGCTCGAGGACGCCATCGCGGAAGCCAACCGGCTGCCCTTCGGCCTGGCCGGTTATGCCTTCACCAAGTCGATCAAGAACGCCCATCTGCTCGCGCAGCGCGTCGAGGTCGGGATGCTCTGGATCAACCAGCCGGCCACGCCGTCCGCCGAGATGCCCTTCGGTGGCGTCAAGGATTCGGGCTACGGGTCGGAAGGCGGCCCCGAGGCGCTCGAGGCCTACCTGAACACCAAGGCGGTGTCGCTGCTCGGCGTCTGAGGACCTTCCCGCCAGGTCTCGCAGCGGTCGGCCGGCACTCTCCGGCCGGCCATGACCGCCACGCCGGATGAACGGCGGGAGGAGTCAACGGCTCCTTGGATGCGGGGACTGCTGCCCGTGAGCGCGTATTTGGCCCGGCGTGAGGCGCCTCAGGCTTGAACGGACGCGGCGGCATGATCCCTGGCCTCGAACCTGCCAGGGCTTGCGGTGACGTCCACCACCCAGAGCAGCTGGCTCAGCGCCCGGTTGGAGGCCCAGTCGTCTTCAAACCGCTGAATCAGCGTCGACGCCTCGCTCCAGCGGTCCATCGAGAAGCCCCAGACCGTGAACCAGAGGTGGCGGCGGCCCGTGTCGACGTCGTGGTAGACGGCAACGCTGATCTGCCGATCGCCGACGTGTCGGATCAACAGCTGCATGAGCGCTTCCAGCTCGACGCGCGAGAACTCGTGGTACCTCCCGAGATGCCACGCCAGGATGTCCTCGTGGTCCGGCGTGCCGCGCAGCGCCTGCAGGTTGTAGGGCCACTCTTTGGGCGAGCACGGATCCCGGGAGGGACAGAACTCGTAGGGCGACTGTCCCTTGCTGTAGACCCACACCGTCCCGGGCCGAGGCCCGGTTCGATCACTCTGCTGCGCGCTCAAATGCGGCGCCTCCCTGCACTCGACTTGCTTCAACATCGCTACTGCCTTTCGCCGTCATCGACCCCATGCCGGTGGAAGGTGCCCATTCTCGAAATCGAGGCCGGTTTCGCCATGACTCAAACTGGTTCTCGAGGGGGGAGAGAAGAGGGGCCACCTTCTGGGGGAAGCCCGGGTGGGGCGCGATTCGCGTCGGCGATCAAGCCACCCAGCGCGGCCACCACACCGTGATCACGCCCTGCAGGCAGATCCACCCCCAAAGGAGCACCACCGATTCGCGAGTGGCGTGCTGGCGGGGGCGGACCAGGCCGCTGGCGATGCGCACGCCGTAGTACAGCGCCAGCAGCGCCGCCACCACGATCTGCAGCCCTTGCAGCGCGTGCAGCGCGGCCAGCGTGCCCGTCCAAGCGTCCAGCGTCGGGGGGCGGTCGGCAGGCCATGCCGACTTCAATCCGGCGTGGAAGGCCCATGCCGCCAGGGCGAACGCGGGCAGCAGCAACGCGCTTCGCCAGGCCGGCACGGGCGTGCGCCAGGCGCCGCGGCCGGTCCATGCCATCAGCAGCGCGCTGAGCACGAAGCCCAGTGTCTGCAGCCAGAGCGCGTCGACGCCCGCCAGGCCGACCCCGGGCGGCGGGCAGACATCCAGGCGCATCGCGACATGCAGGTGCGCGAAGGCCATCGACGCGAAGATCGTCGCCTCCACCACGATCAGGATCACCACGCCCCAGAACGACGGCGACTGCCAGCCCGATGCGCCCAGTGGCAGCAGCACGCCGTCCGCCGCCTGCGCGTCCTCGGCGGCCGGCGCCCGGTCCGTCTGCCACAGCCAGGCCCAGATCGCCACCAGCGCGAGCACGCCGCCCGCCACCGTCCCGCCCACCTGCTTGACGGTCATCAGCAGGAAGAAGGCCGCCGTGCCGATCGCGGCCAGCAAGGGCCACAGGCTGTCGCCGGCCAGCACGACCACGCGCAGCGGGTGGGCCCGGACCGGGCTGGTGATCAAGGTCTCCCGGCCACCGGTCACCGTGCCGGGCAGCCAGTGCGCACCGGCCTCGACCTCCTCATGCAGCTCGGGCCGGTGCCACAGCGGCTCGTGATGCTCGACATGCGGAATGCTGCGGGTGCCGTAGGCCTCGCTCGGCAGCCACTCCAGCGTCGACGAGCGCCAGGGGTCGTTGTGCGATTGCTCCGGGCCGCGCTGGCTGCGGACCAGGTCGACGACGAACAGCAGCACCCCCGCCGCGATGACGACCGCGCCGATCGACGACAGCAGGTTGGGCACGTCCAGCCCCAGGCCCGCCGGATAGGTGTGGACGCGGCGCGGCATGCCCAGCATGCCTGCCAGGTGCATCGGGAAGAAGGTCAGGTGGAAGCCGCCGAAGACGAGCCCGAAGACCCAGCGGCCGGCCCGCTCCGACAGCGCGCGCCCCTTCCACAGCGGCATCCAGTGGTAGAGCGCCGCGAACATCGGCAGCACCATGCCGCCGATCAGCACGTAATGGAAATGCGCGACCACGAAGTAGGTGTCATGGACCTGCCAGTCGATCGGCAGCAGCGCCAGCATCACGCCGGTGAGCCCGCCCAGCACGAAGGTCACCAGGAAGCCGACCAGGAACCAGGTCGCCGTCGTCCACCTCAGGCGGCCGCGCCACAGCGTCCCGATCCACGCGAAGATCTGCAGCGCCCCGGGGATCGCGATCGCGACGCTGAAGATCGACACCAGGCTCAGCCCCAGCCCGCCCAGCCCCGCGGTGAACATGTGGTGCAGCCAGAGCAGGAAGCTGACCGCGCCGATGGCGATCAGCGCCGCGGTGACCGCATGCCGGCCGATCAGCGAGGTCCTCGCCAGCGCCGGCACCATGGTCGACACCAGCCCCGCCGCCGGCAGGAAGATGATGTAGACCTCCGGGTGGCCGAAGAACCAGAACAGGTGCTGCCACAGCAGCGGATCGCCGCCCCGCGTCGCGTCGAAGATCGGCCAGTCGAAGGCCCGCTCGAGCTCCAGCAGCGCCGTGCCGGCGATCACCGCCGGGAAGGCCAGCACGATCATCAGCCCCACCACCAGCATCGCCCAGGCATAGACCGGCATGCGGCCCAGGCTCATGCCGGGTGCTCGCGTCATCAGGATGCCGGTGATCAGCTCGATGGCGCCGGCGATGGCGGAGATCTCGATGAAGCCGATGCCCAGCAGCCAGAAGTCGGCGTTCAGGCCTGGCGAGTAGCGCGAGCCGCTCAGCGGCGGATACATGAACCAGCCCGAGTCCGGCGCCAGCTGCCAGAACAGCGTGGCGTAGAAGGCCAGCCCGCCGATCGCGTACATCCAGTAGGAATAAGCCGACAGGCGCGGGAAGGGCAGGTCGCGCGCGCCCAACATGTTGGGCAGCAGGTAGACGGCGATCGCCTCCACCATGGGCACGGCGAAGAGGAACATCATCACCGTGCCATGCATGGTGAACAGCTGCTGGAACAGCGGCGCGTCGATCAGCGTCTGCGACGGGGCGGCCAGTTGCGCCCGCATCAGCAGCGCCAGCACGCCGCCCAGCAGCAGGAAGACGAAGGCCGTCGCGATGTAGAGCTTGCCGATGAAGACGTTGTTGACGCTGCCGACGACGCGCCAGCCCGACGGCCGCGTCCAGGCGGCGCGCAGCCGCTCCAGCTCGCCGGCCGGACGGGGAAGGCGGTTGTCGGGCCGCGTCTCGTGCAGCGCGGGTGACGCTGCCGCCGCTGTTGCCGTCGGCGGCGCGGACGGGGCGGGCGCGTCGGCCGTGTCCGTCATGGCGTCAGGGCGACCAGGGGCCGCTCGGTCCCGGCGCCGCCGGGCGGCGGTCCGGCGAGGTACTCGACCAGCGCATCGACCTCGTCCGCCCGCAGGTGCCGGTAGCTCGGCATCCGCGCGCCGGGCTTGACCTGCTGCACGTCGGCGATCCATTGGCGCAGCGCCGTGCGGGGATCACCCAGCGGATCGCGGTTGCGCAGCGCGCCCGCGCCCAGCCACAGCCGACTCGCCACATGGGTGAGGTCCGGCCCCAGCGGCGGACGATCCGGCGCGCCCGTGGCGTCCGGTGCGGTCGAGGCGGTGGCCGGCCCACCGCCGCCGCGCACCGCGTGGCAGGCGATGCAGCCCTGGTCGCGGAACAGCGCCGCGCCGCGCAAGGCCGCGCGCGAGACCGGTGGCGGCGCCGCGTCGGACTGGGCGCGCCGCCAGCGTTCGAAGTCCGCCGGCGGCATCGCGACGACCTGCAGCACCATTGCCGCATGCTGCGTGCCGCAGTACTCGGAGCACGGCCCGCGGTACACGCCGGGACGATCGGCGGTGAAGGTCAGGCGGTTGAGCCGCCCGGGCACCAGATCCACCTTGCCGCCCAGCGCCGGCACCCAGTAGCTGTGGATGACGTCGTCCGAGGCCAGCGTCAGCGCGACCGGTCGCCCGACCGGCACCCGCAGCTCGTTGGCGGCGGCGAAGCCGGGGACGCCGTGCTCCGGCGAATAGACCAGCGACCACCACCACAGGTGACCGGTCACGGTCACGCGCAATGCGCCGGCGGGGGCCGGCTCGTCGAGGCCGCGCGCGCGGCGCTCGCCGTGCAGCAGCAGGCCGCCGAAGACCAGCACCGGCAGCACCAGCCCGCCGCCCCAGAGCCAGAACGCGGTGGCCACCGGCCGGCGCCCCTTCCACCAGAGCGCCGCCGCGAGGCAGCCCATCGCCAGGACCAAGGCCAGGGCGCAGACGCCCAGCGCCGTGTGCATGACCTCCGCCAGCGCCCGCGCCTCGGGACCGGCCGGCCGGAGCATGCCGCCCGCGCTCATTGCAGCGACAGCAGGTAGCCGGCGATGTCGCGCGCGTCGCGCTCGGACAGGCCGAGCCGCGGCATCGTCGTGCCCGGCAGCATCCCGGGCGGGTCCAGCAGCCAGCGCTGCAGGGTTTCCGGCGTGTTGGGCAGCTGCCCGGCGATGTAGCTGCGCCGGCCGAAGCGCGCCAGCTCCGGCGCGCGCTGCGCGCCGCCGGGCACGCCCGGCACGGCATGGCAGCTGCCGCACTGGTAATGCGCCATCAGCGTGCGCCCGCGCGCCAGGTCCGCCGTGTCGACCTGCCAGCGTCGCAGCGGCTCGTCCGGGGCGGGGCCGCAGCCGGTCAATCCAAGCACCAGCAGGACCGCCGACGCGGGGGCGGACAGGCGGGCGGCGAGCCGGGCGAACGCGCAGCCGATGCGAAGCCCGGCTTGGCGCCCGGCGAGCGGCCGGAGCCGGCACGCCACGTCCGGCTCGGACCCGTGGGCGACGACCGGCACGGACAGCGGTGCGCCGTCACACGCGCTCACGGACAGGGCGGGGGAAGGAGGGCAAGGGCGCTGCATGCGCGCTCCCCGGCACACGAAGTGCCTGCCCGGGCAGGGGTCCGGCATCGCGCTTGCCTCGCTGCCGCCATGAGCGATCCGCCGCGCCGTCTCTCCCCCGCGAAAGCCGCCGGGTCGGCCCTGGCCGTGGCGGCGGCGCTCGCTCTGGCCGGCGCCGCCGCCTTCGTCGGGCTCGGCATTTACGACGTATCGGCGACGGGGCCGCATCTGCAGCCGGTGCATTCCTTGCTGGAATTCGCGCTCAAGCGGGCGGTGCAGCGGCGGGCGGAGGCGCACCCGCCGCCGCCCGACCTGCTGACCCGCGAGCGCGTGATGCAGGGGGCCGCCTGCTTCCGCGAGCACTGCGTCACCTGCCACGGCGCGCCCGGCGTCGCGCCGGAACCCTTCGCGCTGGGCATGCAGCCGGTGCCCAGCTCGCTGATCGAAGCCACCCGGCACTGGCGCCGCCAGGACCTGTACTGGATCACCCGCAACGGCATCAAGATGAGCGGCATGCCGGCCTGGGAGTACCGCCTCGACGACGGCGAGCTCTGGTCGGTGGTCGCCTTCCTCGACGCGCTGCCGCTGATGACGCCGGACCAGTACCGGGCCTTGGTCGGAACAGGGCAGGGCGACGCCTCGCGCAGCGGCGTCGCGGCCGCCCCCGCCCTCGGCGCCGCCCTGGCCCCTGCGTCCACGCGGCGCTGCGGGGCGCTGGTCGAGGCGCCGGCGCCGCTGACGCCGGCGCTCTCCAACGCCGAACTCGCCCAGCGAGCGTTCCGTCAGCACGGCTGCACCGCCTGCCATGCGATTCCCGGCGTCGTTGGTCCGGACACCTCGAACGGGCCGCGGCTCAGCGGCCTGGCGGGCCGGGACCGCATCGGCGGCAAGGCCTTTCCGACCGAGGACGGCCTGGCCGCGTGGATCCGCGATCCCCAGGCGATCGACGCCCACACCGCCATGCCCACGCTGGGCATCAGCGAGACGCAGGCGCGGCTGATGGCGCGCTACCTGCTGGCCCACTGACGCGCGCGGCTCTCGCCGCCGGCCTCGGTTGCCCGCCCTCGTTGCCGGCTCTCGCTGCCGAGCGTCACTTCTCCAGGATGAAGGACCCGATCACCAGCGCATCCAGCGGGGTGCTGAAGAAGGCCTCGAGCGCCGCCTTGGGCGTGCCCACGATCGGCTCGCCGCGCACGTTGAACGAGGTGTTCACCAGCACCGGCACGCCGGTGCGCTCGCCCACGGCCTGGAGCAGATCGTGGAAGACCGGGTTGGTGGCGGCGTCCACCGTCTGCACGCGCGCGGTCCGGTCGGTGTGCAAGGCCGACGGGATGCGCTCACCGCGTCCGGGCTTGACGTTGTAGACGAAGAGCATGAACGGCGACTCGCCGCCGTTGGCGTCGGCCGGCTCGAACCAGTCGGCCAGGTCCTCGCGATTGACCGCGGGCGCCACCGGCCGGAAGTCCTCCCGGTCCTTGAGCTCGTTGAGCCGCGCCTGCATCGCCGGATCGACCGGCGAGGCCAGCAGCGAGCGCGCCCCCAGCGCGCGCGGCCCGAACTCCATCCGGCCCTGGAACCAGCCGATGATCTTGTTCCCGGCCAGCAGCGCGGCGGTCTCGGCCGCCACGTTCTCGGCCTTGCGATAACGCAGCTGCGCCCACTGCAGCAGCGCCTCGATCTCCTCGTCCGAATAGGCCGGGCCGAGGTAGGCATGGTCCATCTGCCAGCGGCGCTCGGCCAGCAGGACGGTGCCGTCGGTCGACGTGTCCGTCCCGCGGTCCGCCTGGCCGGAGCGCGCGAGCGCGTCCACCCACAGCGCCGCGCCCAGCGCGGTGCCGGCGTCGCCGGCGGCCGGCTGCACCCAGACCTCGCGGAAGATGCCCGCGTCGCGCAGCCGCGAGTTCATGACGCAGTTCAGGGCCACGCCGCCCGCCATCGCCAGCCGGTCCTCGCCGGTGCGCTCGCGCAGCCAGACCGCCAGCCGCAGCGCCGTCTCCTCCAGCACGTCCTGCAGCGAGGCCGCCAGGTCGAGGTAGGCCTCGCCCATCGCCGATCCCGGCACCCGCGCCGGGCCGAAACGCGCCGTCAGGTCCAGCGGCAGCGTGCGGTACTGGCCGTCGGCGTCCACCACCAGGTGCTCGCGCAGCAGGTCCGCATACCGCGGCGTGCCCAGCGCGGCCATGGCCATGACCTTGTACTCGTCGCTCGAATGCAGGAAGCCCAGGTGCGAGGTCACCCGCTCGTACAGCAGCCCCAGCGAATGCGGCACATGGACCTCGCCCAGCGCCTCGTAGCGGTGGTCGCGGTAGCGGCCATAGCATGTGCTGGCCTGCTCGCCGCGGCCGTCCAGGGTCATCACCGCGCAGCTCGAGAACGGCGCGGCGAGGAAGGCGCTGGCCTGGTGGCACAGGTGATGCGGTACGAAATGCCAGCGGTAGGGCGCATCGGCATGCCGCACCCCCGCGAAGCGCTTGCGCAGGTGATGCGGCACCGCGTCGGTCAGCAGCCGCGGCGCGCTCATCACATAGGCGGCGAACAGCGGGTCCCACGGGTTCTCCCAGGGCCCGGCCTCGAAGTCCGATGGCTGCAGCGGCAGGGTGAACCGGCCGTCCGGCGCGCGGTCGCCGAGGAAGCGCCGCGGATCGAAGCTGTAGGCCACATGCGCCAGATCGCCGAGCGTCGCGCCGGCCTCCTTCAGGCAGAAGTCGATCGCGTGATAAGGCAGCTCCCAGGCCGTGAAGGGCACCGGCCGCTTGCCGTGCTTCACCCGCGTGAAGCGTTCCTCTTCGGCCGCCGCGATCACTTCGCCGTCGACCATCAGGGCCGCGGCCGAGTCGTGGAAGCTCGCATTGATGCCCAGCGTCAGCAGGCGTCGGGGGGAAGTCGCAGTCATGGAAGCTCCGTGAGGGTTGAGGGCGAAGGGATGAAGGGGCGGAATCGATGCGGCCGGTGGGGCGGGCGAAGAGGGCGAAGAGGGCGAAGAGGGTGGCGACCAGCTGAAGAGGGCCGCGCTCAGGCGGGCACTCTCGCGAGGTCATGCAGCGTCCGCACCAGTTCCTCGGGCACGACCGGCTTGGCCAGGTGGCGCTGGAAGCCGGCGACCAGTGCGCGCAGCCGGTCCTCGGGCTGCGCCATGCCGGTGAGCGCGATGGCCGGCAGGCGCCGGCCCAGCGGCACCTCGCGCCGCGCCTCCAGGTCGCGCAGCGCGCGCACCACCGCATGGCCGTCTTCCGGCCCGAGCGCGATGTCGCAGACCAGGACATGCGGCCACGCGTCGGGCGGGCGCTCGGCCAGGCGTCGCAGCGCCTCGTGGCCGGTGGTCAGGCGCTCGGTCCGCGCGCCGTCGTGCTCCAGCAGCGCGCCCAGCGAATCGAGCGCGTCCTCGTCGTCGTCCACGCACATCACGTTCAGGCCGGCCAGGGGATGCTCGTCCAGGCCGAACACCGTCTCCAGCGCCGTCTCCTCGCGGTCGAGCGCGGCCTGCGCCAGCGCGGGCGGCGCGGCGCGCAGCTCGTCCTCGGACAGGCGAGCCTCGGCCAGCGCCGGCAGCGGGAAGTCGACGACGTACTGCTGGAAGCCGGCCTCCACGTCTCGATCGATCGCCAGGTGACCGCCAGCCTCGCCGACCAGCGAGCGCAGCTCCAGCGTGTCCGGCGGGCCGACGCCCGGATCGAGGCGGCCGTGGAAGCCGACCGTCAACTGGCTGCTCCGGTCCACGCGCCGCAGCCGGCCTTCCATGCGGCCGCGGGTGGCGCCGCGCAGCGCCAGCAGGCACATCAGCTGCACGATGCGCGCGATGCGGCTGGCGTCGCCATGGACGCTGGCGACGTTCAGATCGACATCGGTGAAGACATCGATGTCGGCGTCGGCCACCGTGTCGCGCAGGCCGTCCAGGCTCAGCACCAGCAGGCCGGCCACGTTGACCGGGTGCTGCGCGATGCGCCGCTCCAGTGTTTCGGCCTGCTGCTGCTGGCGCTGCAGCTCCCAGAGCTGCGCATAGAGCCCGCGGCGTTCGAGCAGCTCCTCATGGCGGCCGCGCTCGACGATCTCGCCGCGGTCCATCACGATGATCTGGTCCGCGTCGACCACCGTCGACAGGCGGTGGGCGATGATCAGCGAGGTGCGGTCGCGCGCGACCTCGTCCAGTGCGCCCTGGATCGCGCGCTCGGCCTTGGTGTCCAGCGCCGAGGTCGCTTCGTCGAGCACGACGATGGGCGGATTCTTCAGGAACGCGCGCGCGATGGCGATGCGCTGCTTCTCGCCGCCGGACAGCCGCGCGCCCCGTTCGCCGACGCGGGTCTCGTAGCCCTCGGGCAGCAGGCTGATGAACTCGTCGGCCTGCGCGGCCCGCGCCGCCGCGACGATCGCGGCGTGATCGGCCTCGGGCCGGCCGTAGCCGATGTTGTAGGCGATGGTGTCGTTGAACAGCACCGGGTCCTGCGGCACCACGCCGATCGCCTGCCGCAGGCTCTGCTGCGTCAGCCCGGTGAGCGGATGGCCGCCGATGCTGACCTCGCCGCTGTCCGGGTCGTACATCCGCATCAAGAGGCGCGCCAACGTGGACTTGCCCGACCCGCTGCTGCCCACCACCGCGAAGGTCTGGCCGTGCGGCACCTCCAGCGTCAGGCCCTTGAGGATCTGCCGCTGGCGGTCGTAGCCGAAGCGCACGTCGTCGAAGCGCAGCGTCGTGTCGCCGGGCGGCAGTGGCCGCGCGCCGGGGGCGTCGACGATGTCGGGTTCTCGTCCCAGCAGCGCGAACAGCACCTCGGTGTTGAGCAGCGCGTCGCGCGTTTCCCGGAACACGAAGCCCAGCGTGTTCAGCGGCAGGAAGACCTGGATCAGGTAGGCGTTGACCATGACCAGGTCGCCGATGCTCATCCGCCCCGCGACGGTGTCGATGCCGGCGAGCAGCATCACGGCGCCGACCCCGACCGCGATGATCGCCGCCTGGCCCAGGTGCAGGGCCGACAGCGTCCGCTGGCTGCCGACGCTGCCCTCGACCCACTGCGCCAGCACGCTGCCGTAGCGGTCCCGCTCGCTGTCCTCGCGGCCATGGGTTTTCACCGCTTCATAGTTCAGCAGCGTGTCGACCAGCAGGCCGTGCGCGCGCGAGTCGTACTCGTTCATCACGCGCTGGCGCGCGACGCGGGCGCGCGTCATCCAGCCGGTCCAGACGCTGTACGCCGCCATGCTGCCCGCGATGATCAGCACGAACTTGGCGCCGTAGCCGCTGAGGATGATCACCAGCACCGCGCCGAACTCGACCGCCGTCGGCACCACGGTGAACACGCCCGCGCCCAGCAGGTAGCCCAGGCCATCGGTGCCGCGCTCGACCTCGCGCACCAGCGACCCGGTGTTGCGCTGCGCATGGAAGCGCGGGCTCATCGCCAGCAGGTGGGCGAAGGCCCGTTCCGAGAAGCTGCTGACCACCTGCTTGCCCACGCGCGCGAAGGCCAGGTCGCGCAGCTCGGTGAACAGCGTGCTCGCGTAGCGCAGCAGCGCGTATCCCAGCAGCAGCCAGACCGGCACGCTGAGTCCGACCGCGAGCGCGGCGCCGGCCGAGGCGCCGGCCGCGGCCGGCTGCGCCGGCGTGAGGTGGTCGACGATGGCCTTGAGCATCGCCGGCACGCCCACCGCCGCGAGCTTGGAGAGGATCAGCAGCGACAGCGCGAGCAGCGTGCGGCCGCGCCAGCGCCACAGCGCGCGCGCCAGTCCGAGGAAGACCTGGCGCGTCGGCGAAGGGGCGGGGAGTTGCGCCGCCGGAGCGGCGGAGGCGGCGGGAGCGGAAGTGGCGTCCATCGGCGACCTCTTCGCAAGCGGGATGCCCGGGATCTCGCGGCCACGCAGAAGCTAGCGGTACGGCATCGCCGCGATCCCCGTGTCCATCGGCAATTCCGTCCGCATCGCAGACGGCAAGCGCTTCGGCAAAAGCAGCGTTGGCAAGTGCGATGCGAAGCGCTGTGCGCTGTCGCACGCAAGCGAGCGACGGTCCCACGAAGCAGCGACTCCAGCAGCGCTTCGACGTGACCAACGCTGTACGGAAACGTCTCGGGACGCGGGCTTGCCGAAGCGTTGCTCACGACCATCCGCAGAGACCCTCCATGCCACAGCAGCCCCACCTCCTCGTGTTCTCGCATCTGCGCTGGGACTTCGTGTTCCAACGCCCGCAGCATCTGATGACGCGGCTCGCGAACGACTACCGCGTCATCTTCATCGAGGAGCCGCAGCACGACCCGGCGGGACCGCCGCGCGTGGAGTCGCGTCGCGTCGGACCCGGCGGCGCGATCGAGGTGCTGGTGCCGGTCACGCCGGTGGCGGCCCCCGGCTTCGACGATGCGCAGCTGCCGCTGCTGCTGCCGCTGATCGAACGCGAACTGGCCCAGCGGGAGGTGCGCGACTACGCCGTCTGGATGTACACGCCGATGGCCCTGCCTTTGATCGCCGGCATGCAGCCTCGCGCGCTGGTGTACGACTGCATGGACGAGCTGTCCGCGTTCAAGCACGCGCCGGCGCAGCTGCGGCAGCGCGAGAGCGCGCTGATGGCCTCGGCCGACCTGGTGCTGTGTGGCGGCCCGGCGCTGTACGCGGCACGGCATGGCCAGCATCCCGAGCTGCACTGCCTGCCCAGCGCCGTCGACGCGGCCCATTTCGCGCCGCCGCGCACCGCGCCGGACGACCCGCTGGCGCTGCGCGCCGAGGCGGTGCAAGGCCACATTCCGCGGCCGCGCCTGGGCTTCTTCGGCGTGATCGACGAGCGCATGGACCTCGCGCTGGTCGATGCGATCGCGGCGGCCCGACCGGACTGGCAACTGGCCATGGTCGGGCCGGTGGTGAAGATTTCCGAGGCCGACCTGCCGCGTCGGCCCAACCTCCACTGGCTGGGCATGCAGCGCTACGAGCTGCTGCCGCACCTGCTCGCCGGCTGGGATGTCTGCCTGATGCCGTTCGCGCTGAACGAGTCCACCCGCTTCATCAGTCCGACCAAGACGCTGGAGTACCTGGCCGGCGGCAAGCCGGTCGTGAGCACGCCGATCCGCGACGTGGTCGGCCTGTACGGCGACGTGGTCCGCATCGGGCACGACGCGCCGGAGTTCGTCGCGGCCTGCGAGGAGCTGCTGCAGGAGGACATCGCGTCGCGCGAGTACTGGCATGGCAGCGCGGCGGCCGTGGTCGCGGCGGCGTCGTGGGACGCCGCCGCGGGGCGCGCGCGCGACTGGCTGGCGGCGGTCCTGCGCCCGGTGGCCCCCGGCGCGCCTGTCATCGGCGCCTCGCTGCGCGCGGCCTGAGGGACGCCCGCCATGATCATCGACGCGCATCTTCACTGCACCGGCCGGGAAACGACCGACGACGTGCTGCGCACGCTGGACGAAGCCGGCATCGACGTCGGCGTGCTGCTCGCGCCCTTCCTCGGGGACGGCTACTCGCTGGACGACGCGGCCTCGCTGCGTCGCGCCAACGAGCACCTGGCCCGGCTGGTGCGCCACCATCCCGATCGCCTCGTCGGTTTCGCGGTGGTGGATCCCCGTCATCCCGACGCACCCGACGACCTGCGGCATGCGATCGAGGACCTCGGGCTGCGGGGCTGCAAGATGGTGCCGACCGGCTGGTACCCCTACGAGGAACGGGTGCAGCCGGTCTTCGCGGTCGCCAACGAGCATGCGCTGCCGCTGCTCTTCCACAGCGGGATCTTCATCGACGGCCGCTCCGGCCGCTTCTGCCGGCCGACCTATTTCGAGGCCCTGCGCGACCACCCCCGCACCCGGGTCGCGCTGGCCCATATGGGCTGGCCCTGGACCGACGAGGCGCTGGCCGTCGCCCTGATCGACCGCATCCACGGCGTGCCGCATGAGCGCGCGCAGTTCCGGCTGGACATCTCCTTCGGGCCGCCGCCGCCGTACCGGCGCGAGGTGCTGACGCGGATGCTGGACGTGCTGGGCGCCGGCTCGCTGCAGTTCGGCAGCGACTGCTTCCTGCCTTGTTCCGGCGCGCATGTGCGCGAGCGCAAGCAGTGGGTGGTCGATCTCATGGACGAGCTGGACCTGGGCGCCGACACGCGAGAGCGCATGTGGAGCGGCACCGCCGCCGCATGGCTCGGACTGCCGGCCACGGCCGGGACCCACGCCGGCGCCCACGCCAGCACCCACGCCGGCTCCAACTCGGACCGTCCGCACGCGGGCCTGCTGGCAGGAACGGGCGGCGGCGGTGGTGGCGGTGGCGACTACGCGCCGCGCCCGTGGCGGCCGGTGTGCTGCTGAGGCCGTCGCCGACCCTGAGCGCCGCTCCTTCTCTTCCTCCACTTCGCTTCGTCACCATGGACCTTCCCTCGGACAGTCCCGTGCGCCCGGTGCCGCCGTCGCCGGCCACCCCCGCGCCCCTGCATGTGCTGGAGGTCGTCGGCAACGGCATCGTCGGCGGCATGGAACGCTGCGTGGAGCGGCTGGTGGCCGGGCTGGGCGGCACCGGCGACTTCCGCTTCACCGTGCTGTGCCCGTCGGAGGGCGACTTCGCGGAACGCATCCGCGCGGTCGGCGGCGGGATCGGCGTCGTCCCGATGCCCGAGGACCCGCCCTGGTCCTCGATCCAGATGGTGGCCGCGATGATCGCGGCGGAGCGGGTGGACCTGGTCCATGCGCACCTGCCCAATGCGCACCTGCTGGCAGGGCTGGCGGCGCGGCTCGCCGGGGTGCCGGCGATGACGACCATCCACGGCCGGCAGGTGATCCTGCCCGACCTGGAGATCCATCGGCTGGTCGGCAGCCATCTGAGCGTCGTCTGCCGCCAGAGCTATTACCACGCGCTCGGACTCGGCGTCGATCGCGGCCGCCTGAGCCTGGAACCCAATGGCGTGGACGTCGAGGCCTTCCGCCCCGGCCCGAGACCGGGCGACGGCCTGCGCGCGACGCTGGGCCTCGCGCCGGAGGCGCTGCTTGCCGGCTTCGTCGGCCGGCTGTCGCCGGAGAAGGCGCCCGAGGTCTTCGTGCGCGCGGCGGCGTTGTTGCTGCAGCGCTTGCCGGACGCGCATGCGGTGCTGGTCGGCGAGGGACCGATGAAGACGCAGCTGCGCGACGCGATCGCGGCGCAGGGCCTGGGGGCGCGCATCCATGTGATGGGCGGCGTCGACGACGTTCGCCCGGTCTTCCACGACCTCGACCTGCTGGTGTCCAGCTCCAACTCCGAGGCGATGCCACTGGCGCTGATGGAGGGCATGGCCAGCGGTCTGCCGGTCGTGGCGACGCGCGTCGGCGGGGTGCCGGAGATCGTCGCGCACGGTAGCACCGGCTGGCTGGTGGCGCCGCGCGACTACGAAGACCTGGCCGGCCGCATGCACCAGACGCTGACGCTGCATGAGCTGCGGCAGCGCATGGGGCAGGCCGCGCGGACGCGGATGGAGCGGCATCACCGGCTCGATGAGGCGCTGCAGCGGCTGGCCGAGCGGATGCGCCTCCTCGCGCGGCCGGCCGCCGCCGCCCCATCGGCGCTGACGGTCGCGCGCGAGCCGCGCATGGCCGGCGGCACTGTCGGCGGCCGAAAGACCCGATGAACACGAGCCTGTCGCCACGTCGGGACAGCGGCCGTGCGAAACCCCGTCCAAACGGACGGCATGTCATTTGCCTTTCCAGAAGCGAATGCGAACAGCAGGAGCAGTCATGATCGAAGCCCCCTTGAGAGTCGCGCTGATCAGCGAACACGCCTCGCCGCTGGCCCAGCAGGGCGGCGTCGACGCTGGCGGTCAGAACGTCTACGTGTCCCATGTGGCGGCGGCGCTGGCGCGGCGCGGCCACCATGTGGACGTGCTCACCCGGCGCGACCAGCGCGCGCTGCCCACGGCCGTCGACATGCGGCCGGGCGTGCGGGTGCTCCACATCGATGCCGGGCCGCCGGAGTTCGTGCCCAAGGAGCAGCTGCTGCCCTACATGCGGGCCTTCGGCAGCGAGGCGTTGCGGCTGATGCGCCGCAGCCTGCGCTACGACGTGGTGCATGCGAATTTCTTCATGTCGGGCGTCGTGGGGCTGCGGCTGCAGCGCCAGCTGAACCTCCCGCTGGTGCAGACCTTCCACGCGCTGGGCGCGGTGCGGCGCCTGCATCAGAAGGACGCCGACAAGTTCCCGGCCGAGCGCATCGATCTGGAGCGGCGCATCGCCTGCGAGGCCGATTGCGTCATCGCCGAGTGCCCGCAGGATGCGGCCGACCTGGTCGCCCACTGCGGCGCGCCCGCCGACCGCATCGCGCAGGTGCCCTGCGGCGTGGACCTGGAGGAGTTCGGCCCGGGCGACAAGCTGCAGGCCCGTCGACGGCTGCATCTGCGCGAGGACGAGTTCATCGTGCTGCAGCTCGGCCGCCTGGTGCCGCGCAAGGGCGTGGACAACGTGATCCGCGCGGTGGCGCATCTGCACCGCATGCCGGAGCGGCGGCCGTGGCGGCTGCTGGTGGTCGGTGGTGAATCGACGCAGCCCGACGAGACCCGCACGCCGGAGATCGGACGGCTGCGCGGCATCGCGCGCGAGGCCGGCATCGAGGACCGCGTCACCTTCGTCGGCCGGCGTGACCGCGACCAGCTGCGCGACTACTACCTGGCCGCCGATGTCTTCGTGACGACGCCGTGGTACGAGCCCTTCGGCATCACGCCGCTGGAGGCCATGGCCTGCGCCACGCCGGTGATCGGGGCGGCGGTGGGCGGCATCCAGCACACCGTCGTGGACGGGCTCACCGGTTATCTGGTCCCGCCCGAGGACCCCGAGCTGCTGGCGCTGCGGCTCGACGACCTGCGCCGCCATCCCGAGATCGCCCGGCTGATGGGGCGCGCGGGGCTGCAGCGCGTGCAGCGCGAGTTCACCTGGGACGGCGTCGCCTTCAAGCTGGCCGGCGTCTACGCCCAGGTCGCCGCGCGGCGGGCGATGCAGGGCAGCTCGTCGATCCGGCTGCTGGCCGCGGCGGCCGGCCAGGCCGGTGCGGGGGCGGCGGTGCGGCACCTGGCGCGGCCGCACCTGGCCGCCGTCGGCGCGACGGACGCGGGCCATGCTGAGGTCGTCGCCATGCCGCTGGCCAATTCGGGAGGCCAGGGATGACGGTGGGGGCCGCCGCCGAGGCCCAGGCCGAACGTGTCGCCCGATGGCGCCAGGCGCGCCGCGTCCTGCTGATCCGGCTGGACAACCTCGGCGACGTGCTGATGACGACGCCGGCGCTGGCGGCGGTGCGCGAGTCGCTGCCCGAAGCCCAGCTGACGCTGCTGGCCGCGCCGTCGATGGCGGCGCTGGCGCCGCATCTGCCGGAGGTGGACCGCATCGTCGGCTTCCATGCGCCGTGGATGAAGGCCGGCGCCGACGCGTTGGCGGCTGGCGGTCTGCCGGCGGGGCGGGCGGAGCGCCAGGCCCTCGCGCAATGGGCCGACGAGGACTATGACGCGGCCATCATCTTCACCGTCTGCACGCAGAGCGTCTTTCCGGCGGCGACGATGTGCCGGCTCGCCGGCATTCCCCGGGTGCTGGGCCATGCCCGCGAGCGCGCCTATGGCCTGCTGAGCGACGAGATCCCCGATCGCGACGAGGTCGGCGACGGCATGCGCCATGAGGTCCGCCGCCAACTGGACCTGGTGGGCGCGGTGGGCCTGCGCACGCGCGATGAGCGCCTGCGCTTTCGCGTGCTCGAAGGCGACCGCGAGGCGGTCCGTCAGCGCCTGGTCGCGGCGGGCGTGGGACCGCGCCAGCCCTTCGTCGTCGTGCATCCGGGCGCCAGCGCGCCGTCGCGGCGTTATCCGGCCGACCGCCTGGGCGAATCCGCCGGCCTGCTGCGGCAGGCGATGGCGGCGAGCACCGGCGCGAGCGGCGCGGGCGGCCCGGGCGATGGCCCGCCCGCGATCGTCGTGTGCGGCGGGCTGGGCGAGGAGTCGCTGGTCCAGGAGACGGTCCGGGCGCTGGCCGCGGCGGACCTGCCGGCCTCGACCGCCCGGGGCCTGGTGCTCTCGCCGCGGGTGTCGGGCGTCGGTGAACTCGCGGCGTTGATCGCCGAGGCCGACCTGCTGATCGGCAACAACAGCGGCCCGGTCCACCTCGCGGCCGCGGTCGGCACGCCGGTCGTGGACCTGTACGCGTTGACGAATCCGCAGCACACGCCGTGGCTGGTGCCGTCGCGCGTGCTGTTCCGCGACGTGCCGTGCCGCTTCTGCCAAAAGAGCCTGTGCCCCGAAGGCCACCACCGCTGCCTGAGCGGCGTGTCGCCGCGCGAGGTCGCGGCCGCGGCGATCGCCTTGATGCCAGCGCGGTTCGCGGCGATCGTGCCGCCACCGCAGCCGGCGCTGGGGGAGGCCGCATGAGCGCGGTCCTGCCAGAGCGAGGCGCGGCCGCGGCGGACGCGTTGGTCGGTGTCGCGAGCCCCGATGGACTGGCGACGCCCACGGCAACCGCGACGCTCGACCTCAGCGTCGTCATGCCCACCTATCGGCGTCCCGACCTGCTGGCCCGCTGCCTGGGCGCGCTGCTGGCGCAGACGCTGCCAGCCGATCGCTTCGAGGTGATCGTCGTGGACGACGGCCAGGAGGACCGGTGCCGAGAGCAGGTCGAGCGGGTCGCCGCGACGCCGGGCGCGCCGGCGATCCGCTACCTGCGCGCCGCGAGCGGCCGTGGGCCCGCGGTCGCGCGCAACGCCGGCTGGCGCGCCGCGACGGCGCCGCTCGTCGCCTTCACCGACGACGACACGCTGCCCGATCCGTCGTGGCTGGCGCGCGGCCTGGCCGCGATGCAGGCACACCCGGACTGGGTCGCCGCGGCCGGCCAGGTCAGGGTGCCGAGCGCGAGCGCCGGTGGCATCGGCACCGCCACCGACGGCGACATCGACAGCGACATCGGCCGCGACGGCGTTCCTGCCCGGCGCGACGCGCGACCGACTGACCATGAGCTGATGACCCGCGGCCTGGAGACCTCCGAATTCGTGACGGCGAATGCCTTTGCCCGGCGCGAGGTGCTGGCGCGCATCGATGGCTTCGACGAACGCTTCCTGCGCGCCTGGCGCGAGGACTCCGACCTCCAGTTCCGCCTGCAGGCGCAGGGACCGGTGGGACGCGTCGCCGACGCGCTGGTCTGGCATCCCGTGCGTCCCGAACGCTGGGGCGTGTCGCTGCGCCAGCAGCGCAACGTCTACTTCGACGCGCTGCTGTACCGCAAGCATCCGGGGATCTACCGCTCGCGCATCCGCCGCGTGCCGCCGTGGGACTACTACGCCATCGTTGCGATGACCCCGGCGGCGATCGTGCTGGCCGCGGCGGGGCAGGGCGCGATCGCGGCGGGGCTGCTGGCCGCGTCGGCCGCGCTGATCCTGCGACTGACCGCCCGCCGCCTGCGCGCCACCTCGCGTGCGCTGCCGCATGTGTGGGAGATGCTCTGCACCTCGGCCGCGATCCCCTTCCTCTCGGTGTACTGGCGGCTGCGCGGCGCGTGGCATTTCCGGACGCCGTTCCTCTGAGCCCGCGATGCGACCTCCGCTTCCGTCCAATACGCCGGCTCCGGCGAGTTCGCCTCTTCCGGGGGCGAGCCCGAAGTCCATCACCGGCCCCGTCCGAGGGTCCGCGACGTCGGCCGCTGCGGCGCCCGCGTCGATCGACGGCGAGGTGCGGCGCATCCTGATCCTGCGCGCGCTGGTGCTGGGCGACACGATCTGCGCCGTGCCCGCGCTGCGGGCCATCCGGCGCGCCTGGCCGCAGGCGCACATCGCGCTGATGGGCCTGCCGGTCGCGCGCGAGTACCTGTCGCGCCTGGACTGCGTCGACGAGTGGCGGCCGTTTCCCGGTTGGCCGGGCCTGCCGGAGCGCGAGCCCGATGTGCGCGCGCTGCCCGCCTTCCTCGCCGCGATGCACGCCAGCGACTGGGACCTCGCCATCCAGCTGCACGGCAGCGGCGAGCGGACCAATCCCTTCCTGGCCCTGCTGGGCGCGCGCTGGCACGCAGGCTTTCGCAGCGATGCAGCCTGGGTGCCGCCGGCCGACGAGGCCCGCTTCGCGCCCTGGCCGCTGCTGGGCCACGAGACGCAGCGGCTGCTGTCGCTGTGCCGCCACCTCGGCCTGCCGGCCGACGACGACACGCTCGAGTTCCCGCTGCGCGACGAGGACGACGTGGCGCTCGCCCGCGCCTGGCCGGGTCGCGCTCAGACAGGGCCCTACGCCTGCCTGCACGTGGGCGCGCAGCTGGCGTCGCGGCGCTGGCCGCTGCGCCGCTTCGCGGCCGTGGCCCAGGCGCTGCACGACGCCGGCCTGGCGATCGTGCTCACCGGCACAGCCGCCGAACGTCCGCTGACCGGCGAATTCGCCGCGATGCTCGCCGCGCTCGGCGTGCCGGTCACCGACCTGTCCGGCGCGACCACGCTGTGGACCCTGGGCGCGCTGCTGCGCGATGCGCGGGTGCTGGTGTGCAACGACACCGGCGTTTCGCATGTGGCTGCGGCGCTGCGCGTGCCCAGCGTGGTGGTGTCCTGCGGCAGCGAGCCGATGCGCTGGGCGCCGCCGGACCGCGCCCGGCACCGGGTGCTGGCCAAGCCCGCGCCCTGCCGTCCCTGCGCCTATCCCGAATGCCCGAACGGCCATGCCTGCGCGCATGCGCTGTCGGTCTTCGAGGTGCTGCAGGCGCTGGAAGACCTGCTGCGTTCGTCCGCGCCATCCATCCCATCCGTCGCGATCTCCAAGGAGGGTCCCCATGCCCCGTCGCCTGCGCATCCTGACCTGGCACGTCCACGGCAACTACCTCTACAACCTCACGCAGGTTCCGCATGACTTCTTCCTGGTGACCGACCCGGCGGGCTCGCCAGGCCGCGTGGGCCGTGTCGGCGCGCTGCCCTGGGGCGACAACGTGCATGAGGCGCCGGTGGAGCAGATCGCGACCATGCCCTTCGACCTGGTGCTGTACCAGCACCGCGCCGGCTGGGACGAGGACCGCCCGCGCTGGCTCAGCGAGGCGCAGCAGCGGCTGCCGCGCGTCTACCTGGAACACGACCCGCCGCAGCAGCATCCCACCGACACCCTGCACTGGGTGCAGGACCCCGGCGCGATGCTGGTCCATTGCACCCACTTCAACGCGCTGATGTGGGACGCGGGCCGGACGCCGACCCGGGTGGTCGAGCACGGCGTGCGGCCGCTGACGCAGGTGGTCTATCGTGGCGAGCTGGAGCGCGGGCTGGTGGTCGTCAACCACCTGCAGCGCCGCGGCCGCCGCCTGGGCGCCGACCTGTACCGGGAACTGCTCGAGCGGGTGCCGCTGACGCTGGTGGGCATGGGCAGCGAGGCGCTGCCAGGCGGCTGGGGCGAGGCCTCGCAACTGGAGCTGCCGGCCCACATGGCCTCGCACCGCTTCTTCCTGCATCCGGTCCGCTACACCAGCCTGGGCCTGGCGTTGATCGAGGCGATGCTGATCGGCCAGCCGGTCGTCGGCCTGGCCACCACCGAGCTGGCCACCGTCATCCGCAGCGGCGAGAACGGCTTCATCGACAACCGGCCGCAGGCGCTCGCCGACACCATGGCGCGGCTGCTGCGCGATCCGGGCCTGGCCCGCGAGTGGGGCGAGCGCGGCCGCGAGCTGGCGCGGGAGCGATTCAACATCGACCGCTTCGTCGCGGACTGGATGCAGCTTCTCCATGAGGTCACGACATGAACGACGCCATCGACACCCCCCGCACGATCCTGGTCACCGGCGCGGCCGGTTTCGTCGGCAGCCATCTCTGCGAACGCCTGCTCGCCCGCGGGCATCGGGTGATGGCCGTCGACAACCTGAGCACCGGCGACATCGGCCACCTCGACCAACTGCTCGGCCACAAGGGCTTCACCTTCCACCGGCGCGACGTGTGCCTGGAGCCGACGCCGGAGATGGCGCAGGCGGACCGCATCTTCAACCTCGCCTGCCCGGCGAGCCCCGCGTACTACCAGACCGCGCCGGTGGACACCGTGCTCAGCAGCGTGCTGGGCGCCTGGCGCCTGCTGGAGCTGGCCCAGCAGGCGGGCGCGCGGCTGCTGCATACCTCCACCAGCGAGGTCTACGGCGACCCCGAGTGCCATCCGCAGCACGAGGACTACTGGGGCCATGTCAATCCGAACGGGGCGCGCTCCTGCTACGACGAGGGCAAGCGCTGCGCCGAGGCGATGCTGATGGCCTACCACCAGGAGCGCGGCGTCGACGTGCGGATGGCCCGCATCTTCAACACCTACGGCCCGCGGCTGCGGCCCGGCGATGGGCGCGTCGTCAGCAACTTCATCGTCCAGGCGCTGCAGGGCGAGGACCTCACCATCTACGGCGACGGACTGCAGACGCGCAGCTTCTGCTACGTCGACGACACGGTGCGCGCGCTGCTGCTGCTGATGGACGGCGCGCACCTCGGGCCGATCAACGTCGGCAATCCGGGCGAGCACACGATGCTGGCGCTGGCCGAGATGATCCTGCGCCTGACCGGCAGCCGCTCGCGACTGGTGTTCCGGCCGCTGCCCCAGGACGACCCGAAGCGCCGCTGTCCCGACATCGGCCGCGCCAAGGCGTTGCTCGGCTGGGAGCCGGAAGTCGCGCTGGAGGACGGGCTGCGCCGCACGATCGAGCACTTCCGCGGCGTGCTCGGGATGCGCAGCGTCACCGTGGCCTGAGCACCGGGTCGGGCGTCGCCAGCGCCGTCGCGCCGCGTCGACCTCGCTCCCAGTCGGCCAGCGCGCGGGCATAGGGGCGCACCAGACGCCGCCCGACCGCGGCGCCGCGCGCATCGCGCGGCACATGCCACAGCCCGCTGCGGTGCCAGCGCGCCGGCTCATACCAGTCGGGCCGGTCCAGCATCGGATAGAGGCAGACGCCGCCCAGCGGTACGCCGGCGCGGAGCGCGCGCTGCGCTTCCCCCGCGATGTCGTGCAGCCAGTCGGCGCGACCGCGTCCGATGTGGCCGGTCTCGGCCACCAGCAGCGGCCGGCCGTAACGCTGCCAGACCTGACCCAGCAGCGCGGACAGCGGCTGCCGCCGCGGATCGCCGAGGTGCCAGGCCAGCCGCTTCTCGCTGGGCACCTCCCACTGGCTGCTGTGATAGTGGTTGAGGCCAATCCAGTCCAGCGCCGCCGGATGGCCGCCGAGCTCGGGATCCTGCCGGCCGGCCAGCATGTCGAAGGCCTGCCACTGGTAGGACGCCACCTGCTCGGCCAGCGCGCGCTGGTCCGGCGTGTCCTCCGTCGGCACGACGTGGATCACCGGATCGATGTGCAGGAAGCGCGCCTGCGGATCGACCTCGCGGATCGCGTCCATGCCGGCGAGCGCCGCCCGCACCAACCGGCGCTTGATCGCGTAGCCGCTGATCCGCGAGTCCTCGCGGGCGCCGACTTCGCGCGGCGCGCCCGCCGGTCCCATCGCGTCGGAGGACGAGGCGGCCCAGGCCAGGAAGCTGATCTCGTTGATCGGCGTGTAGAAGCGCGGGCCTGGGCAGAGCGGGCGGATCGCGGCGGCCGCCGCCGCGGCGAAGCGGGCAAAGCGCGGGATCAGCGCATCGTCCAGCAGCGTCAGGTCGGGCGGCACGCCGTAATGCATCAGCGTCCACAGCACCTGCAGGCCTTCGCGCCGCGCGGTCCGGGCCATGCACTGGGCGCGGCTGAAGTCCCAGGCCCCGGGCGCGCGCTCGCTCAGGCGCCAGCCCACGCTTTCGCGCACGCAGCGCAGGCCGAGCCGGCGCGCCTCGCGGTAGTCCCGCACCAGCAGCCGGTCGTGGCCGGTGGCGCGGACCATGTCGAGCGCGTCGCCGCGGCCGTTGACGTGGTCGGCACCTTCGTAGCCGCCCATCCAGAAGGAGCGGAACGGGCGCTCGGTCAGCGGGCCGCCGGTCACGGCGCGAGCAGCGCCTGCTCGACCAGCGCGCACCAGGTGTGGCCGATGAAGATGTGGGCCTCCTGGATGCGCGCGGTGTCGCTGTGTTGCACGACCAGGCACAGGTCGCAGAGCTCCCGCATCGCGCCGCCGTCCCGGCCGCTCAGGCCGATCGTCGTCATGCCGAGCTGGCGCGCCTGCGCGAGACCCCGCAGCACATTGGGCGAGTTGCCCGAGGTCGAGATGCCGATCACGCAGTCCCCCGGCGCGCCGAGTCCGGCGACCTGCCGCGAGAACACCTGCTCGAAGCCGTAATCGTTGCCGATGCAGGTCAGCGCGGAACTGTCGGTGGTGAGCGCCACCGCGGCCAGCGGCGCGCGTTCCCGGCTGAAGCGGCCGGTGAACTCGGCCGCCAGGTGCTGGCAATCGGCGGCCGAGCCGCCATTGCCCATCAGCATCAGCTTGCGGCCGGCGCGCAGCGTGTCGCTCATCAGCGTCGCGGCGCGGGCGATGTCGGGCCCGAGCGCATCGAGCTGGTCGAACAGCGCGCGATGCGCCCGCAAGCCTTCCAGGAAGGTCGCGTCCGGATCGACGCGCGGCGGCGCGGTGGCGGGGCGCCGGGCCGGGCGCGGCAGCGGATGGGGCAGGGGATGGGGAAGCGCACTCATGCGGAGACTCCTAGTTCCTCGAGCGTGACCGAGGCGGTGCCGAACTTGCCGACCACCAGCCCGGCCGCGCGATTGGCCGCGCGCACCGCGTCCTCCAGCGACGCGCCGCGCGCCAGGAAGCAGGTCAGCGCGGCCAGCACGGTGTCGCCGGCGCCGCTGACGTCATAGACCTCGCGGGCCTCGGTCGGTACATGCAGGCAGGTGCCGTCGCGGGAGAACAGGCTCATGCCGTGCTCGCCGCGCGTCAGCAGCACATGGTCGATGTCCAGTCGCCGCTGCAGCGCCGCCAGGCGCTCGCACAGCTCGTCGTCGTCGCGCCAGTCGCCGACGGCCTCGCGCAATTCGGCCAGGTTGGGCTTGATCAGCCAGGCGCCGCGATAGGCCTCCAGGTCCTTGCGCTTGGGGTCGACCAGCACCCGGCAAGGCAGGTCCTGGCAGCGCTCGATCAGCGTCTGCACCTGGCGCAGCGCGCCCTTGGCGTAGTCGGACACCAGGATCCAGCGGTGGCGCGCGGCGAGCTCGCCCGCCAGCGTCGTGAGCTCGTCAACGCTGGCGGCGGGCGGCTCGGATTCGACGTCCATGCGCAGCAGCTGCTGCCGCTGGCTCACCATGCGGATCTTCTGGATGGTGTCGATCGCCGGCCCGCGGACGAAGCGCTGCGTGATGCCGGGCTGGTCCAGCAGCGCGACCAGGCAGGCGCCGGCGGTGTCGGTGCCCACCAGGCCGCTGACGGTGCAGGGACAGCGCAACCGCGCCAGGTTGAGCGCGACGTTGGCCGCGCCGCCGGCGCGCTGCGACTGGCGATGCAGGCGCAGGATGGGCACCGGCGCCTCGGGCGAGATGCGATGCACCGCGCCCTCGAGGTACACGTCCAGCATGCAGTCGCCGACGATCAGCACCTCCGGCGGCGCCAGTTCGGGGAGCGTGGTCGCGGTCATGGCGCCGGGGCCCGCAGGTGTTCGATCAACTGGGTGCTCGAATGGCCGCGCAGGTAGGGCCCGATCGAGACCCGGCCGCCCCAGCTGCGCACCAGCGGCGTCTCCGGCAGTTCCTCGACGCGGTAGTCGCCGCCCTTGACGTAGACATCGGGCCGCAGCGCCTCGAGCAGCGCCTGCGGCGTGGGCTCGTCGAACCAGGTGACCCAGGACACGCAGGCCAGCGCGCCGACCACGCGTGCCCGGTCCTCCAGCGTGTGGTACGGCCGCTCGCCGCGCTTGCCCAGGCCGCGCGCCGAGCGGTCGCTGTTGAGCGCGACCACCAGGCTGCTGCCCTGCGCGCTGGCCGCCTCCAGCCCGCGCACATGGCCGGCGTGCAGGATGTCGAAGACGCCGTTGGTGAACACCAGCGGTCGCGCCAGCCGCGCGGCCATCTCTCGCAGGCGCTCCGGCGGCACGCACTTGAGCGAGCTGTCCCACTTGTCGATCATGTCGGTCTCCCGGCTGGTGCCGCGCCGGTCGCGACCTCGTCCAGCACATGGGCGGCCAGCGCCGCCCAGTTGTCGAAGACGGCCTCGGGCTCGCGCAGCGGCGAGCGCCGCCACACGGTCTCGCCGCCACTGTCGAAGAGCAGGCCGCGCGCGCCGGCCCGGCGGCCGGCCTCGACGTCGTCCAGCGTGTCGCCCACCATCCAGGAGCGCGTCAGGTCCAGCCCGTGACGCCGCGCGGCGGTGATCAGCATGCCCGGCGCCGGCTTGCGGCACAGGCAGGCCGGCCGGCCCTGGGCATCGGGTTCGTGCGGGCAGAGCAGCACGTCGTCGATGCGCACGCCGGCCTCGTCGCGCAGCCGCCGCAGCAGCGCGTCCTGCAACTGCGCGAACTGGGCGCGGGTGAAGTAGCCGCGCGCCAGGCCGCTCTGGTTGGTGACGATCACCAGCGCCAGCCCGGCCGACGCGAGCGCCGCCAGCGCCTGGCCGGCGCCGGGCATGAAGCGCAGCTGCGCCGGGTCGACGTTGTAGGGCACGTTCTCGATCAGCGTGCCGTCCTTGTCGATGAACAGGCAGGGACGCAGTGCGCCGGCGGGCAGGCGCTCGCCGGGCGCCGCGCTCAGGTCCAGGTCCTGCACCGGCAGCATGCTGATGGGGTCGGGCGGCGTGGTCACGGCCAGGAGGTCTCTTGGGTGGGCAGGACGGTGAGTTCCGGGATCACCGTGCCCTCGGGCTGCTGCAGCACCCAGCGCACCGCGCGCGCGACGTTCATCGGGTCCTGCAGCTTGCTCTCGTCGATGCCGGGGAAACGGTCCAGCAGGAAGGGCGTGCGCATGCCGCCGGCGACGATGGCGGAGACCCGCACCTGCTTGTCCCGCAGCTCGGCGTGCAGCGCATGCGACAGGCCCAGCAGGCCCCACTTGGTCGCGTGATACGCGCTGGCATTGGGCCAGGCGCGCTTGGAGGCGGTCGAGGCGATGTTGACGATGTGGCCGCCGCGCGGCTGCGTCAGCATCCGCGCCGAGGCGTACTTGGTCATCAGCAGCGGGCCCGAGAGGTTGGTGTTGAGCACGCGCTGCCAGTCCTCGACGGCCAGTTCCGACAGCGGCGCGGTGACGTCCACCGCGGCGTTGTTGATCAGCACGTCCAGCCGGCCGAAGTCGCGCACCGCGCTGGCCACGACCTCCTCGCACTGGCGCGGGTCGGAAACGTCCAGCGCGACGGGCACCGCCTCGATGTCGCGCTCGCCCAGCAGCGCGGCGCGGTCGCGGGCGCGGCCCAGGTCGATGTCGGCGATCAGCACGCGCATGCCGGCTTCGCCCAGCGTCTGCGCGATCGCGGCGCCCAGGCCGCGGCTGCCACCGGTGATCAGCGCGACCTGGCCGTGCAGGCTGGCGGCGTCCGCGGCGGGCGTGGTGGAGGGGACGGTGGCCGGCGCGGTGGACGCGGCCGTCGAGGGACTGTCGATCATGGGGAACTCCGGCGGAGGGTGGGTGAAATCGGACAGGGAGAACGGGAAAGGGCAGGGGCGCGGCGCGTCAGCGCGCTGCTTCGGCGGCGATCCAGGCGCGGGCGCGCAGCTGGGCCGCGGCCATCATCGAGAAGCACTCGTCCCAGATCGGGAAGGCGCCGCTGGCGGCGACCACCAGGCCGTCCAGCCAGACGCCGCCCCACAGCACCGCGTCGTCGGTGCTCAGGCGGTGCGGCTCCAGCAGCTGCAGCCGCCGGCTGTCCATGCGGTGGCGCCAGGACAGCAGCGCCTTGCGGCGGGCGTAGTCGGCGTAGTCCACGTCCCAGCGGGCGCGGTCGCCGATCGAGTGCTCCAGCAGCACGCGCGGCTCGGAGGCGCCGTCGCCGCAGGGCACCGAGGGATCGAGCACGACCAGGTGCAGGACGCCGAGGCCGCTGACCTCCGGCGAGGCCAGTTGGGCGGCGATCGCCGGCGTGATCGCGTCGAGCGCGGCCTGGGCGAGGTCGGGAGTCAGGAAGCGGCTGCTCATCGGGGTGTCCGGTGGGGGAAGGAAAAGTCGGACCTTCGTTCAGCAAGGCGCATACCCGCGCCGCGCGTGCCCGGCATGCTGGGCATCACGCTTGCCATCGAGAGATTCCGGCGCGCCGTGTGGCGCGTCATCCCAGCACATCCACAGCCAGGAGAATCCCCATGCCTTCTTCCACGACCGCGGCCTCGAGCCGGAAAACCACCGCGCGGCGCGCCACCACGGCCCGGACGAAGACGCCCGACGCCATCGCCCTGCTGCGCGCCGACCACAAGGAGGTCAGCGAGCTCTTCGAGCAGTTCGAGAAGTCGCGCTCGGCCGCCAAGAAGCAGCAGCTCGTCGCCCAGATCTGCACGGCCCTGACGGTGCATGCGCAGATCGAGGAGGAGATCTTCTATCCCGAGGTGCAGGCCGCGCTGAAGGACAAGGAGCTGGTCCCCGAGGCCCGCGTCGAGCACCAGAGCATCAAGGACCTGATCGCGGCGGTGCAGGGCGTCGAGCCCGATGGCGAGGACTACGACGCCAAGGTCAAGGTCATGAGCGAGTGGGTCAAGCACCACGTCAAGGAGGAACAGAACGAGATGTTCCCCAAGGCGAAGAAAGCCGGGCTGGACCTGGCCGAGCTCGGCGAGCGGCTGCAGCAGCGCAAGGACGAGTTGATGGCCGAGCAGCAGACGCACTGAACGTCCGCGGCGGGCCCGGGGCGGGCCCGCTTCGCGGTGGCCGGCAGCTCACTTCTTCTGGACGATGCTGATGCTGCCGTCGCTCTCCAGGATGGCGATCTTGACGTCGGCGAGCGAGCAGTCCGCTTCGCGCAGCGCCTTCTCGACATCCAGGTCGCTGAGCCGGTGCCGACGGATCACCTCGGGAAACCACTGGCCATCGCGGCCGATCAGCACCGGCGATCCCTCCAGCAGCCGCTCGACACGCCGGCTGCGCGAGCCGAAGAAGCCCATCAGGCCGTTCATCACGATCAGCGCGCCAGCCACGATCCAGGCGCCGGTCACCGATTCCTCGCCGCCGCTCAGGCCATTGCTGACGGCCTCGCTCAGCAGCATGACCACCAGCAGGTCGAACGGTGTGAACTGGCCCACGGTGCGCTTGCCGGAGAGCCGCACCATGATCAGCAGCGCGAAGTAGATCAGCGCGGCGCGCGCCAGCAGTTCCCAGGGACTGACTTGCAGGTCGAACATCGAATCCATCGCTCCGAAGCGCCTTTCGGCGACACCTCGTCGAGGCAAAGGCGGTGCCTGCAACACCGCCGGGCGGCGGGGACGCGCTTCCTTGCCGTCAACGCGTCGGCAGCGAATGCCGACCCGCATCGCGGCGTGCTGATCGGAGGCGCCGCTGGCCTGGAAGAAGCCCGCTCGCGGCGGGCCCTGCGGTTGCCGGATTCGGTGCAAACCCCGCTGTCATCGATGAAGAAAGGCTTCCCATGCTTGCCCTGACCTACCACGGTGCCCATGACGTGCGCGTCGAGACGGTGCCCGATCCGGTGCTCGCCGCCGACGACGACATCCTGCTGCGTGTCACCGCGACGGCGATCTGCGGGTCCGACCTGCACATCTACCGCGGCAAGATCCCCGACATGAAGGACGGGGACATCCTCGGCCACGAGTTCATGGGCGTGGTGGAGGAGGTCGGCCGCGGCGTGACGAAGCTGCGGCGCGGCGACCGGGTGGTCGTGCCCTTCACCATCTCCTGCGGCGACTGCTTCTTCTGCGGCCGCAAGCTGTTCGCTGCCTGCGAGAACACCAATCCCGGCCGCGGCGCGATCCTGAACAAGAAGGACATCCGCGCCGGCGCGGGCCTGTTCGGCTACAGCCACCTGTACGGCGGGTATCCCGGCGGCCAGGCGCAGTACGTGCGGGTGCCCAAGGCCGACGTCGGCCCGCTGGTGATCCCGGACACGCAGCTGAGCGACGAGCAGGTGCTCTTCCTGTCCGACATCCTGCCCACCGGCTACCAGGCGGCGCTGAACGCGCAGGTGACGGCGGGCTCGACGATCGCGATCTTCGGCGCCGGGCCGGTCGGCATGATGGCGGCGGCCAGCGCGCGGCTGCTCGGCGCCGAGCGCATCTTCATGGTGGACCACCATCCCTACCGGCTGGCCTTCGCCAAGGAGACCTACGGCGTGCTGCCGATCGACTTCGACCAGATCGACGATCCGGCGGCTTTCATCATCGAGCAGACCGACCACCGCGGCGTCGACGCGTCGATCGACGCCGTCGGCTTCGAGGCCAAGGGCAGCACGGTGGAGACGGTGCTGTCGACGCTCAAGCTCGAGGGCTCCAGCGGCACCTCGCTGCGCTGGGCGATCGCGGCGACGCGCCGCGGCGGCATCGTCAGCGTGCCTGGCGTCTATGCCGGGTTCATCCACGGCTTCCTGTTCGGCGACGCCTTCGAGAAGGGGCTGAGCTTCACCAGCGGCCAGACGCATGCGCAGCGCTTCATGCCCGAGCTGCTGCGCCACATCGAGCGCGGCGAGCTCAAGCCCGACCTGATCGTCAGCCACCGGATGCCGCTGGTCGAGGCGGCGCGCGGTTACGAGATCTTCAACAAGAAGGAAGAGGACTGCCGCAAGGTGGTGCTGACGCCGTTCGGGTTCAGCTGAGCCGTCTTCCGATCCATGTTTCCAAGGAGTCCACGATGAACGACACCTCCGGACGGCCGCTGGCCGTCGTGACCGGCGCGTCCAGCGGCATCGGCCGCGAGCTCGCGCTCGAATGCGCCCGCCATGGCTACGACCTGCTGATCGCCGCGGACCGGCCGCTGGACGACACCGTCGCCGCCTGCCAGGCCGAGGGCGCGCAGGTGCAGGCGATCGAGGCCGACCTGGCGACGCCCGGCGGCGTGGACGCGCTCCATGCGGCGCTGGCGGCGCGGCCGGTCGACGCGCTGCTGGCCAATGCCGGCCACGGCCTGGGCCATGCCTTCCTGGACCAGGACTTCAATGCGGTGCGGCATGTCATCGACACCAACATCACCGGCACGCTCGATCTGATCCAGCGCGTCGGGCGGTCGATGCGGGACCGCAATGCCGGAAAGATCCTGATCACCGGCTCGATCGCGGGCCTGATGCCGGGCACCTTCCAGGCGGTCTACAACGGCACCAAGGCCTTCATCGATTCCTTCGCCTATGCGCTGCGCAACGAGCTGAAGGACACCAACGTGTCGGTCACGGTGCTGATGCCGGGGCCGACGGACACCGAGTTCTTCGAGCGCGCCGAGTTGACGGACACCAAGGTCGGGACGCAGCGCAAGCAGCCGCCCGAGGAGGTCGCGCGCACCGGCTACGAGGCGATGGAGGACGGCGAGAGCGCGGTGGTGGCCGGCTGGAAGAACAAGCTGCAGGCCGTGCTGGCCAACGTGACGCCGGCCGAGGTGCTGGCCGAGCAGCATCGGCGGATGGCGGAGCCGGGCAAGGCTTGAGCGGGCCGGCAGGCCGGGCACAGCGGAAAGAGGAACGGAACGCGCCGGAAGGCGGCTGTCGTGCGCGAGGCGCATGCGGCGCGCACTTGGGGGCGGCGCGCAGGCGCGCCCGGAAGGCTCGGGGTATAGACTGCCCCGCATCGTCGCGCCCTCCGGGGCGCGTGCTCATTCCGTTCCTCCGAAAGGCCTCCTCATGAAATCCCGTGCCGCCGTCGCCTTCGCAGCCGGCCAGCCGCTGCAGATCGTCGAGATCGATGTCGAGCCGCCCCGCAAGGGCGAGGTGCTGGTGAAGATCACCCACACCGGCGTCTGCCACACCGATGCGTTCACGCTCAGCGGCGACGATCCGGAAGGCCTGTTCCCTGCCGTGCTCGGCCACGAAGGCGCGGGCATCGTCGTCGAGGTGGGCGAGGGCGTCACCAGTGTCAAGCCCGGCGACCACGTCATCCCGCTCTACACCGCCGAATGCGGCGAGTGCCTGTTCTGCAAGTCCGGCAAGACCAACCTGTGCGTCGCCGTGCGCGCCACGCAGGGCAAGGGCGTGATGCCCGACGGCACGACGCGCTTCTCCTACCAGGGCCAGCCGGTCTACCACTACATGGGCTGCTCGACCTTCAGCGAGTACACGGTCGTGGCCGAGGTGTCGCTGGCCAAAATCCATCCCGAGGCGAACCCGGAGCAGGTCTGCCTGCTCGGCTGCGGCGTGACCACCGGCCTGGGCGCGGTGAAGAACACCGCCAAGGTGCAGCCCGGCGACTCGGTGGCCGTGTTCGGCCTGGGCGGCATCGGGCTGGCGGTGATCCAGGGCGCGAAGCTGGCGCAGGCCGGCCGCATCATCGCGATCGACACCAACCCGTCCAAGTTCGAGCTGGCCAAGGTCTTCGGCGCGACCGACTGCGTGAACCCGAAGGACCACGACAAGCCGATCCAGCAGGTGATCGTCGAGATGACCGGCTGGGGCGTCGACCATTCCTTCGAATGCATCGGCAACGTCAACGTGATGCGCGCGGCGCTGGAGTGCGCGCACCGCGGCTGGGGCCAGTCCATCGTCATCGGCGTCGCGGGCGCGGGCCAGGAGATCTCGACGCGCCCCTTCCAGCTGGTGACCGGCCGGACCTGGAAGGGCACGGCCTTCGGCGGCGTGAAGGGCCGCTCGCAGCTGCCCGGCATGGTGGAGGAGGCGATGCGCGGCGACATCCAGCTCGCGCCCTTCGTCACCCACACCATGCCGCTGACCGGCATCAACGAGGCCTTCGACCTGATGCACGAAGGCAAGTCGATCCGCTCCGTCGTCCACTACTGATTGCGAGCGAGCCGCCGGCCCTCGCCGCGATCGGCGGCGGGCGGCCGGCGCGCCGGCGTCACGACTGCAGCGCCTGCGCCTCGAGCTGCGCCTTGAGGCCGTCGGGCAGCTTCAGCTGCCGGGCGAGTTCGTCGAGGTAGGCGCGTTCCATGAAGCTGGTCTCGTCGACCATCAGCAGGGTCGCCAGGTACATCTCGGCAGCGATCTCCGGCGTCGTGGCCGCCTGCGCCACGGCCGCCGGATCGAGCGGCCGGCGCAGCGCGTCCTCGTGCCAGCGGCGCAGCTCGGCATCGCCGTCCAGGCGGGCCAGTTCGTTCTCGATGAGCTCGCGCTCGCGGTCGTCGAGGTGACCGTCGGCCTTGGCCGCCGCGATCATCGCCAGCAGCACCGCGCGGCTGTGCTGCTCCGCCTCCGCCGGCGGCACGCGGTCCAGCGTGCGCGGTTCAGCCGCCACGGCGCCCGGCGTCCACGTCGCCGAAGCGGTCGATCCGCCCGGCCGTGCCGCGCCTGCGCCGCCCGAGGCGCTCGCCCCCTGGGCCTGCTGCTGCGCCTGCCAGCTCGTGTAGGCCTTGTAGGCCATCAGCCCGAGCGCCGCGATGCTGCCGTACTTCAAGGCCTTGCCGCCGTAGCTGCGGCCGCGCTTGCTGCCCAGCAGCGCACCCAGCACGCCGGCCGCACCGGCGCCGGCTCCCAGCTTGCCCAGGCCGCCGAGATTGGCGAGGTCGCCCAGGCTGCCCAGCCCGCCGAGCCCGCCCGATCCGCCGCGGCTCATGCCGCCACCGCGGCCTTCGAGCAGGTCACGTCCGGATCTCAGCAATTGGTCCAGAAGTCCATGTGCGCTCATCGTCTGCCCCTTGTCATGTGAAGCGAAAGCCTGCCAGTTGAGGCCGGGCCACAGCATCCCCAAGACCCCATGGGGCTGCGGGAGACGACGGGCCGGCGGTCTTGATCGTCGCGGCCGTCGATGCTAGGGCATGGTGGCCGTCGATGTCGCCGCGCCTCCGCGGCGGAGCCCTTCAGCGCGTCTCGCGCCAGCCCAGCACCCGGGCTGGAAGGAACAGGATGGCCTTGAGCAGGGCGAAGACCGCCTCGACGCTCAGGCCGATCAGCCGGAACGGCAGCGTCAGCAGCCACACGATCGGCCACATCACCAGCGCCAGCAAGGCCAGCGGCCAGCACAGCACGAACAGGACCAGCCAGCACAACAGGCCGAAGAAACTCATGACGTACTCCTTGGTTCGCAACACCGCGCCGGGTCGACGCGGCAGGGCGGCACCATAGCGCTGGCCGCGGCGTCATGCGGCCATCGCGCGACAGACCGGCGCATCGGGCTCATGGACTGCGCATGAGCGCTCCGAACGCCTGCGCCAGATGCTCGACGAATTGCCGGACCCGGGCCGTTCCCTGGACGCGCTGCGGATAGACGGCATAGATGTCGGCGTCCGGCGTCTCCCAGTCGGGCAGCACCTGCACCAGGCGCCCGCTGGCGAGGAAACGCGCGATGTCCCATTCCGCGCGCATCAGGATGCCGTGACCGTCGAGCGCCCAGTTCACCGCGATCTCGCCATCGTTGGTGGTCAGCGCGCCGCGCGTCTTCACCGCCTCGGTCACCGTCTTGCGGCCGCGCCGCGCGCTCAGTCGCCACAGCCCGTAGGCCTCCTCGCCCTGGCGGATGCCGATGCAGTCGTGACGCACCAGCTCGGCTGGCGTCTTCGGGGTGCCATGCCTCGCCAGGTAGGCGGGGGACGCGCACAGCAGCCGGCGGTTGGACGCGATCCGCCGTGCGATGACCCGCGCATCGGGCGGCGGGCCGAAACGGATGCAGACGTCGAAGGCGTCCTCGTGCAGCGGCGGCGGATTGACCGACAGTTGCAGCTGCACCTGCAGCTTCGGATGCTGGCGCGCGAAGCTCGAGATCAGCGGCGCGATGTGCGTGCGGCCGAAGCCCAGCGTCGCGTTCACCCGCAGCAGGCCGCTCGCGGTGCCGCCGCTGGCGCTGAGCAGTTCCTGCAGGTCGTCGATCGCGGCCAGGATGCGCCGCGCATGGTCCAGGTAGAGCTCGCCTTCCTGCGTCAGGCTCATGCGGCGCGTCGTGCGGCTGAGCAGCGGCGTGCCGATCCGGCTCTCCATCTGCGACAGGTGCTTGCTCACCGCGGCGGTGGTAATGCCGAGCTCGCGCGCGGCGGCGCTGAGGCTGCCGGCGCTGCACAGCGTCGAGAAGAAGCTCAGGTCCGCCGGTGCGATCGCCGCCCCGGGCATGGCCGCGGCTTCCCTGCGCGGCGAGGTCTTGGATGCCATGCCGATGGCCCCTCCGATTGTTGAATCCAGGTTAAGGACGGCTTGAATGTAGCCGCGATCCATGGCAGTCGCCGTTCCCTAGAGTCGATCCCGAGACGCCTCACCTGAGGCCGCTTTGGACACGAGACCGGAGACCCATTCCCATGAAGACCTATCGCATCGCCACGATCCCCGGCGACGGCATCGGCAAGGAAGTCATTCCCGCCGGCCGCGAGGTGCTGGAGGCGCTCGCCGCCACGACCGATCGCTTCCGCTTCGACTTCGAGCACTTCGGCTGGGGCGGCGACTGGCACCGCGCGCACGGCGAGATGATGCCGGCCGACGGCCTGGAGGCGCTGCGCGACAAGGACGCGATCCTGTTCGGCTCGGCCGGCGACCCGGACATCCCGGACCACATCACGCTGTGGGGCCTGCGGCTGAAGATCTGCCAGGGCTTCGACCAGTACGCCAACGTGCGGCCCACCCGCGTGCTGCCTGGCATCGACGCGCCGCTCAAGCGCTGCGGACCGCGCGACCTGGACTGGGTGATCGTGCGCGAGAACTCCGAGGGCGAGTACGCCGGTGTCGGTGGCCGCGTCCACCAGGGCCATCCGATCGAGGCCGCGACGGACGTGTCCGTCATGACGCGCGCCGGCGTCGAGCGGATCATGCGCTTCGCCTTCAAGCTGGCGCAGTCGCGGCCGCGCAAGCTGCTGACGGTGATCACCAAGAGCAACGCGCAACGCCATGCGATGGTCATGTGGGACGAGATCGCCGCGCAGGTCGCCGTGGAGTTTCCCGACGTCACCTGGGGCAAGGAGCTGGTCGACGCCGCGACCGCGCGCATGGTCAACAAGCCGGCGACGCTGGACACCATCGTGGCGACCAACCTGCATGCCGACATCCTCAGCGACCTGGCGGCCGCGCTCGCCGGCAGCCTGGGCATCGCGCCGACGGGCAACATCGACCCGGAACGCCGCTATCCCTCGATGTTCGAGCCGATCCACGGCTCGGCCTTCGACATCATGGGCCGCGGCCTGGCCAATCCGATCGGCACCTTCTGGTCCGCGGTGATGCTGCTGGAACACCTGGGCGAGGACGACGCCGCCCGGCGCCTGATGCACGCCATCGAATCGGTGACCGCCAATCCGGCGCTGCACACCGGCGACCTCGGCGGCCAGGCGAAGACCACCGATGTCACCGCCGCAGTGATCGCCGCGCTCCGCCACGCCGCATAGCACCACGTCGCACCGCGCAGCCGCTCACCTGTCTTGCTCCCTCTCCCGCTTGCGGGAGAGGGCAGGGGTGAGGGCCGCACCCGCCCGAGTGGCCCCAGAGCCATCGATCAGGAGACCCCATGAGCCTTTCGACCCTCCACCGCGCCCGACGCGCGCTGCTCGCCACCGCGATCGGCCTGACCGTCGCCGCGCCCGCGCTGCTCGCACCGGCGGCCTTCGCCCAGCCCTGGCCGACCAAGCCGGTCACCCTGGTCGTGCCTTTCCCCGCCGGCGGCACCACCGACGTGCTGGCCCGCGCGCTGGCGGAGAAGCTCCAGCAGAGCCTGGGCCAGCCGGTGATCGTCGAGAGCCGCCCCGGCGCGGGCGCGACGCTCGGAGCCGACTACGTCGCCAAGGCCAAGCCGGACGGCTACACGTTGCTGATCGGCGCGGTCCACCACACGATCGCGAGCAGCGTCTACAAGAAACTGCCTTACGACTTCCAGAAGGACTTCGTGCCGATCACCGGCCTGGCGCTGGTGCCCAACGTGCTGGTCGTCAATGCGGGCGCGACGCCGGCGAAGTCGGTGGCCGAGCTGGTCGCGGCGCTGAAGGCCCATCCAGGCCAATGGAGCTACGGCTCCAACGGCAACGGCACCGCGCAGCACCTGATCGGTACCCAGTTCCAGAACGCCACCGGCACCACGCTCCTGCACGTGCCCTACAAGGGCAGCGGCCCACTCGCCACCGACCTGCTCGGCGCGCAGATCCAGATGTCCTTCGACACCATCACGCCGGTGCTGCCGCACATCAAGGCCGGCAAGCTGCGCGCGCTGGCGGTCACGACGGCCCGGCGCTCCAGCGCGCTGCCCGACGTGCCGACGCTGGAGGAAGCGGGGCTCAAGGGTTTCGACATCGGCACCTGGTTCGGCGTGCTGGCGCCGGCGGCGACGCCCCGGGACATCGTCGCCCGCCTGAACGCGGAGATGGTGAAGGTGATCCAGGCGCCGGAGTTCCGCAAGCGCATGGACGAGATCGGCGCCGAGCCGACCGGTGGCAGCAGCGAGCAACTGGCCGCGCAGATCCGCAGCGAGACCAGCAGGTTCGCGAAGCTGGTGAAGGACGCGAACGTCCAGATCGAGTGAGGGCCGCCGGGGTGGGCCGAGCCCTCCATCATCTCTCCACGATCCGTCCACGAAGGGTCCATGCAGGCGTCCCAGACTGGGCGCCATGGCTTCCCCCTCACTTCCTCCGCTGACCATCGTCCATGTCGTCTTCTCGTCCCGCCTGGCCGGCGCGGAACGGCATGCGCTCGACCTCGCCGCCGCGCAGGCCGCGGCCGGCCACCGCGTCCACGTGGTCACCCGCGGCAGCACGGCGCTGTGCCGCGCCATGCCGGCGGGCGTCGACCACCATGTGCTGGCGCTGCCGCTGTGGCGCGGCACCCGCCTGGATGCGCTGCTGCGCCGGCTGGGCGCGGACCTCTGCCACGGCCACCTCGGCCCCGCCTGCAAGACCGTCGCCCGCTGCAAGGCGGCGCTGCGCTTCGGCACGCTGCACGTCGGCTACAAGGCCCATCACCACGAGCGACTCGACGGCCTGATCTGCGTCAACCAGGCGCAGTGGGACTCGCTCGGCGACTACCTCGGCGCGGCGCGCGTGATCTACAACTGGCCGCCGCGATCGGATCAGCCCAAGGCCCCGGGCGAAGCGCCGCCGCGGCCGGGCCTGCGCGAGCAGCTCAAGCTGGCCGACGACCAGGTGCTCGTCGGCACCGTCGCCCGGCTGCATCGCAGCAAGGGGGTCGATCTGTTGATCCGGGCGTTCTCGCGGCATGCGCCGGGCCACGCGGTGCTGGCCATCCTCGGCGAGGGTCGGGAGGCGAGGGCGCTGAAGCGGCTGGCCGCGGGTCATCCCGGCATCCACTTCCTCGGCTTCCGCGACGACGTCGACGCGGTGCTGGAGGACATGGACCTGTTCGTCTCCCCCTCGCGCGAGGAGGCGCTGCCGCTGGCGGTGCTGGAGGCGATGCGCGCCGGGTTGCCCATCGTGGCCACGCGCACGAACGGGCTGCAGCAGCTGTTGTCGGACGCGCCGGCGACGCTCGTGCCGGTGGAGGACGTGACCGCGCTGGGCACGGCCTTGCAGGCGAGCATCCGCGGCCTGCGCCTGCCGGGGCATGGCCGGGTGCGGTCACGCGTCGCTTATGACCTGTCGCCCTATGACCGGGACCTGGCGGTCGCCCGCATCGAGGCCTTCTATCGCTCGCTGATGCCGACGTCGATGCCAACGTCAACGTCAGCGCTCGGCGGCTCCTACGCCTGAGCCCTCGGCCGGCGTGTCCGGCCAGGTCAGCTCGATCGCCGTCCCGCCCAGCGGCGACGGCACGCACACCGCGTGGCCGCGATGCGCGCGCGCGATCGCGCCGACCACCGCCAATCCCAATCCGGTGCCGCCGCTGTCGCGCGAGCGCGAGCTTTCCGCGCGCCAGAACGCCTCGAAGACGCGCTGCGCGACGGACGCGGGCACGCCCGGTCCCTCGTCCTCGACGCGCAGCACGCAGACGCCGCGACTCACGCCCGCATGCACGCGCACCACGCCCGGCACCGCGTACTTGCGGGCGTTCTCGAGCAGGGCCAGCAGCACCTGGCGCAGGCGCACCGGATCGACGTGGGCGCGGCCCGGCGGCAGGTCGAGGACGACGCGCTGGCCCGCCGCCGCCATCGCGTGCTCGTAGACGTCGACGACCTTGCGCACTTCCTCGGCGAGGTCGGTCTCGACGATCTGCAGGTGCAGGTGGCCGCTCTCGGACAGGCCCAGCGTGCGCAGGTCGTCGATCAGCCGGGACAGGCCCTCCACCTGCGACAGCAGCTTGCGGAACTGCGCCTCGGACGGCTCGAAGACGCCGTCCGCCAGCCCCTGCAGGCGGCCGCGCAGGATGGTCACCGGCGTGCGCAGCTCATGCGCGATCGCGGCGTTCCACTGCGCCTTCTCCTGGGTGACGCGCTCGAGCTGGTCGGCCATCGAGTTGAAGTCCTCGACCAGCCGCGAGGCCTCGCCCAGCGACAGGTCACCACCGACGGCACGGGCGCTGAGGTCGCCGGCGGCGACCTGCTGGATGCAGTCGGCCACCGAGTTCAGCGGCACCAGGATGCGCCGCGCCAGCCGCGAGGCGACCCAGGCCGCGCCCGCCATCGCCGCGATCGTGGTGAGCACCATCCAGACGATCTCGGGCGGCGTCAACGCCATGGAGTCGGTCTCCATGATCTCGGGCTGCACCCGCGACAGCACGTAATAGAAGGCGAAGGAGGTGCTGATCACCAGCACCGTCAGCCAGAACGCGACCATCGTCATCGACAGCACGATCTGCCGGCTCAGCCCGCCGGCAGGGAGCTCCGCCCGCCGGCGCGCCGGCGCGGGATTCATTCGACCTCCCGGAAGCGGTAGCCGATGCCCCGCACGCTGGCCGGCACGCCCTCGACGCCCAGGTCCTCGAGCTTGCGGCGCAGCTTGCTGACGTGGCTGTCCACGGTGCGCTCGAGCGCGTCGCCCTCGGGCAGGCAGGCCTGGAGCAGCTCGGCGCGGCTGTAGGCGCGCCGCGGATGGCGCGCCATCTCGGCCAGCAGCCGGAACTCCGTCAGCGTCAGCGACAGCCGCTGCGGCAGGCCGCCGACCTCGGCGGTCGCGACATGGTTCTCCAGGTCGATCTCGAACGGCGCCACGCGCAGCACCGGCGCGGGCGGGCGGCTGGGCCGGCCCGCGCGGCGCAGCACCGCCTGCACGCGCGCCACCACCTCGGCCGGGTTGAAGGGCTTGACGACGTAGTCGTCGGCGCCGATGCGCAGCCCGGTCAGCTTGTCGACGTCCTGGTCCAGCGCGGTCAGCAGGATCACCGGCGTGTCGCCGCGCTGGCGGATCGCGGCCAGCACCTGCCAGCCGTCCAGCAGCGGCATCTGCACGTCCAGCAGCACCAGGTCGGGCTTGAGCGCGAGGTGATGCTCCAGCGCGCGCCGGCCGTCGGTGGCGCGCGCGGTGCGCAGGCCCTCGCGCTCCAGGTAGGCCTGGAGGATGTCGGCGATCTCGGGCTCGTCCTCGACGATGAGCACGAGGGAACTGGTGAAGGCATCCGTCATGGGCGCGGATTCTCCTCCGGCGATCGCCGCTCCATCGAATCTCCACAGTTCCTCAGCCCGGCCTCCATCGACGCCGCCCAGACTCCGGCCCCTTGGCGACTGCGATCGCCGCTGTCCCTGAAGTCTGAAAGCGACGTGAACATGAAGAATCGAACGCCCTGGGTCCGGCGCGGCGCGGGTGCCCTGGCCGCGAGCCTGCTGGCCGCGTGCGGGATGGAGGCCGGCGAGATGCCGCCGGCGCCGCCGCCCGCCGTGACGGTGACCACGCTGAAGCCCGAGGCGCTGACCGTCTCGGAGGATTTCCCCGGCCGCGTCGCCGCGCTGCGCGTGGCCGAGATCCGGCCGCAGGTCAGCGGCATCGTGCAGCGCCGGCTGTTCCAGGAGGGCGCCGAGGTGCGCGCCGGGCAGCCGCTGTTCGCGATCAATGCCGCGCCGTTCCAGGCCGAGGCCGCCATCGCGGCCGCGGCGCTCCAGCGGGCCGAGGCCGCGCTCGCGCGGGCCCAGCAGCAGCACGATCGGCTGGCGCCGCTGGCCCGTGCCGAGGCCGTCAGCCGCCAGGCCTTCGACGACGCCACCACCGAGCGCGACCTCGCCGCCGCCGACGTGGCGCAAGCCCGCGCCACGCATCGGCGCCGGCAGCTCGACCTGGCGTTCGCCACCGTCGAGGCGCCGATCGCCGGCCGCATCGACCAGGCCCTGCAGACCGAGGGTGCGCTGGTCGCCGCGACCGACGCCACGCCGCTGGCGCGCATCGTCCAGATCGACCAGGTCTATGTCGACGTGCGCCAGCCCGCGGCCGCGCTGGCGCCGCTGCGGCGCCGGCTCGAGATCGCCGGCAAGGGCCGGGCCGAAGAAGGGGCGGGTGCCGGCGTGCCCGTCACCGTCCTGGGCGCCGACGGCGCGCCGCTCGACCTGAAGGCGCGCGTGCTGTTCTCGGGCATGTCCGTGGACGCGGGCACGGGCGACGTGCTGATGCGCGTGCTGGTCGACAACCCCCGCCGCGAGCTGCTGCCCGGCATGTTCGTGCGAGCCCGCCTCTCGAGCATCGCCTACGAGCAGGCGCTGCGCGTGCCGCAGCAGGCGGTGCAGCGCGGCGCCATGGGCACGCAGGTCTGGGTGCTGTCGGGCACGGGCGAGGCCCGCCGCGTCACGGTGCAGCTGGGCGAGCTGGTCGACCGCCACTACCGCGTCAGCGCCGGCCTGCGCGCCGGCGACCGCGTCGTGGTCACCGGCATGGACCGGCTGGTCGAAGGCGTGAGGACCCAGGTGGTCGCGAGCGAGGCCGCATCGCCGCTGGCCGTCGCCTCCACCGCGGCCGTGCGCTGAGGAGCGACCCATGCCTCAGTTCTTCATCCAGCGGCCCGTCTTCGCCTGGGTCATCGCGCTGTTCATCGTGCTGTTCGGGCTGATCGCGCTGCCGCAGCTGCCGATCGCCCGCTATCCCTCGGTGGCGCCGCCGTCGGTGACCATCTCCGCCACCTCGCCCGGTGCGACGCCGCAGTCGCTGAACGACGGCGTCGTGAGCCTCATCGAGCATGAGCTGTCCGGCGTGAAGGGGCTGCTCTACTTCGAGTCCACCGCCGACACCTCCGGCCAGGCCAGCATCACCGCGACCTTCAAGCCGGGCACCGATCCGGCGATGGCGCAGGTCGACGTGCAGAACCGCATCAAGGCCGTGGAGGCCCGGCTGCCGCAGGCGGTGCGCCAGAACGGCCTGGTCGTCGAGTCCGCCTCGTCCTCCTTCCTGATGATCATCGGCCTGCGGGCCGACGACGGCGGCGTCGACGAGACCGCGCTGAGCGACTACCTCGCGCGCAACACCGTGGAGGAGCTACGCCGCATCGACGGTGTCGGCCGGGTGCAGCTGTTCGGCGCGGAGCAGGCGATGCGGGTCTGGGTCGACCCGGTCAAGCTGATCGGCTACGGACTGAGCATGTCGGACGTCAGTGGCGCCATCGCGCGCCAGAACGTGCAGATCTCGCCGGGGCGGCTGGGTGACTCGCCCGCCGCCGGGGGCCAGCGGGTGACGGTGCCGCTGACGGTGGAAGGCCAGCTCGGCTCGCCCGAAGAGTTCGCGTCCATCGTGCTGCGCGCCAATGCCGATGGCTCGCGGCTGCTGCTGCGCGACGTCGCCCGGGTCGAGCTGGGCGCGCAGTCCTACGGCTTCGTCATCAGCGAGAACGGCAAGGCGGCATCCGCGCTCGCGGTGCAGCTGGCGCCGGGCGGCAACGCGGTCAAGACCGCGCAGGCGGTGCTGGACCGGATCGAGCAGCTCAAGCCGGCGCTGCCCAAGGGGCTGAGCTACTCGGTGCCGTTCGAGACGGCGCCTTTCGTGAAGCTCTCGATCGAGCAGGTCGTGCACACGCTGCTCGAGGCGATGGTGCTGGTCTTCCTCGTGATGTACCTGTTCCTGCAGAACCTGCGCTACACGCTGATCCCGGCGATCGTCGCGCCGATGGCGCTGCTGGGCACGCTGGCGGTGATGCTGGTGGCCGGCTTCTCGGTCAACGTGCTGACCATGTTCGGCATGGTGCTGGCGATCGGCATCATCGTGGACGACGCGATCGTGGTCGTCGAGAACGTCGAGCGCCTGATGGCGGAGGAGGGCCTGGGACCGCGCGAGGCGACGGTCAAGGCGATGAAGGAGATCACCGGCGCGGTCGTCGGCATCACGCTGGTGCTGACCGCGGTGTTTCTGCCGATGGCCTTCTCCAGCGGGTCGGTCGGCGTGATCTACCAGCAGTTCGCGCTGTCGATGGCGGTGTCCATCCTGTTCTCGGCCTTCCTCGCGCTGAGCCTGACGCCCGCGCTGTGCGCCACGCTGCTCAAGCCCGTCCCGGCCGGCCACCATGAGAAGCGCGGCTTCTTCGGCTGGTTCAACCGGCGCTTCGACCGGCTCACGCGCCGCTACGAGTCCGGCGTGCTGCGGCTGGTCGCGCGCAGCGGGCGGATGATGCTGGTCTTCCTGGCGCTGTCGGGCGCGCTGGTCGCGGCGCTGCGCATGCTGCCGTCCTCGTTCCTGCCGGAGGAGGACCAGGGCTACTTCATGACGATGTTCCAGCTGCCCTCGGACGCGACGACCGAGCGCACGATGGACTCGATCCGCGCCTACGAGCGCCACCTGGCCACGCGCCCCGGCGTCGACAGCAACATGGCGGTGCTGGGCTTCGGCTTCTCGGGCTCCGGCCCGAACGCGGCAATGGCCTTCACCAACATGAAGCCCTGGGACCGCCGCGACGGCGCCACCACGGCCGACGAGGCCCGGCGCGCCCAGGAGGCGCTGACCGGCACCGAGGGCATGGTGATGAGCCTGATGCCGCCGGGCATCGAGGAGCTGGGGAATTCCTACGGCTTCACGATGCGGCTGGTCGACCAGGGCCACCAGGGCGCCGCGGCGCTGCAGGCGGCGCAGGCCAGGCTGCTGGAGCTGGCGGCGCAGAGCAGCGCGGTGACCGGCGTGTATCCGGAAGGTCTGCCGCCGGGCACCGGCGTGCGGCTGGAGATCGACCGCCAGAAGGCGCAGGCGCTGGGCGTCGAGTTCAACGACATCAGCGACACCGTGTCCACGGCGATGGGCTCGCTCTACGTCAACGACTTCCCGAACCGGGGCCGGATGCAGCCGGTGATCGTGCAGGCCGACGCGCCGGCCCGCATGCAGCTGGACGACGTGCTCAAGCTCACCGTGCGCAATGGCGCCGGCGGCCTGGTGCAGCTGTCGGAGCTGGTCCGGCCGATCTGGAGCGAGACGCCGCTGCAGCTGGCGCGGTACCAGGGCTACCTGGCCGCGCGCCTCTCGGGCAGCGCCAACTACCCGACCTCCAGCGGCGAGGCGATGGCCGAGATGGAACGGCTGGCGGCGCAGCTGCCGCCGGGCTTCACCGTCGCATGGACCGGCCAGTCGCTGCAGGAGCGCGAGTCCGCGGCGCAGGCGCCGATGCTGCTGGCGCTGTCGATGCTGGTCGTCTTCCTGGTGCTGGCGGCGCTCTACGAGAGCTGGTCCATCCCGCTGTCGGTGATGCTGGTCGTCCCGCTGGGCCTGATCGGCGCGGTCGCGGCGGTGCTGCTGCGCGGCCTGCCCAACGACGTCTTCTTCAAGGTCGGGATGATCACGGTGATCGGGCTGTCGGCGAAGAACGCGATCCTGATCGTCGAATTCGCCAAGCAGCTGCGGGAGGAGGGCCATGGCCTGGTCGACGCCGTGGTGACCGCCGCGCGGATGCGCCTGCGGCCGATCCTGATGACCTCGCTGGCCTTCGTGCTGGGCGTGGTGCCGCTGATGCTGGCCTCCGGCGCGAGCGCCGAGACCCAGCGCGCCATCGGCACCGGCGTCTTCGGCGGCATGGTCAGCGCCACGGTCCTGGCGGTGGTGTTCGTGCCGGTCTTCTTCGTCTTCGTGATGGGCGTGCAGGAGCGCCTCGCCGCGTGGCGCGGGCGGTCCGCGTCGACGCCGGTCGGCCCGCGCGCCGGAAGTGGCAACGACGACGACAACAACAACCGCCATTCCTCCCGGGAGCCCGCATGAAGATGATGTTCATCGCCCTCGCGGCGGCCGCGATGCTGACCGGCTGCGCGCTGACGCCGCCGCTGGAGCGCCCCGCCAGCCCGGTGCCCGCCGCCTATCCGCTGCGGGACGATCCGGTGAGCGACCGGACCGCCGCCGACCTCGGCTGGCGGACCCTGTTCAACGACCCGGCGCTGCAGCGGCTGATCGAGCTCGCGCTGACCCACAACCGCGACCTGCGCCTGGCCGCGCTCAACGTCGAGATGGTGCGCGCGCAGTACGACGTCCAGAAGGCGGCCGAGCTGCCGCACCTGGATGCCGGCGTCTCGATGACGCGCGAACGCGTCAACGCCGGCGGCCAGCGCGCGACGCAGACCCAGGCGGGCGCGAGCGTCGGCATCACCGCGTTCGAGCTGGACCTGTTCGGCCGGGTCCGCGCATCTTCGGACGCGGCGCTGGCGCGCTACCTGGCCTCGGCGCAGGGACGCGACTCGGCGCGCATCGCGCTGGTCGGCGCGGTGGCCCAGGCCTACTTCGCCGAGCGGCTCGCGCAGGCGCAACTGGCGCTGGCCACGCGCACCGTCGAGGACTGGCGCGGCTCGCTCGCGCTGGTCCGCCAGCTCCGGGCCGCGAACCAGACGGGCGCGCTCGAGCTCGCCCAGGCCGAGGCGCAGGTGGCCGCCTCGGAGGCCGACCGCGAGGCGCGCCAGCGCGAGGCCGAGCGTCGTGGCCATGCGCTCGCGCAGCTGGTCGGCCAGCCGCTGCCGGCGGACCTGCCCGAGGGCGTGTCGCTGATGGAGGCGGCCGTGATCACGCAGTTGCCGGCGGGCCTGCCGTCGCAGCTGCTGGCACGGCGCCCGGACCTGCGCCAGGCGGAGCTCGCCCTGGTGGCGGCAAACGCCGAGATCGGCGTGGCGCGCGCGGCGCTGTTCCCGCGGATCTCGCTCACGGCGTCGGTGGGATCGGCGAGTCCGGGGCTGAAGGACCTGTTCAGGGGCGGCTCCGGCGTCTGGTCCTTCGCGCCGCAGATCACGCAGCCGCTGTTCAATGCCGGCCAGCTGCGGACGGAGCTGCGGCTGGCCGAGCTGCGCAAGTCCGCCGCGGTGCTGGAGTACGAACGCGCCATCGAGGCGGCCTTCCGCGAGGTGGCCGACGGCCTGTCCGGCCGGGAGCGCTACGCGCGCCAGGCCGAGGCGCAGCAGCGTGTCGTGCAGGCGGCTGACCGCCGGGCGGCGCTCGCGGAGCTGCGCTACCGGGCCGGTGTCGACAGCCGCCTGGAGGTGCTGGACGCCCAGCGGCAGCTGTACGCCGCCCGGCAGGCGGCGCTGGACCTGCGCGGGGAGGAGATCGGCAATGCCATCGCGCTCTACAAGGCGCTGGGCGGCGGATTGAGCGAGAACGACCGCGTCCTGCCGGAAGCACGATCGCGTCAATAACTGAAGCGATCGTCGTCAGGATTGGGGTGTTTAGCGAACCGTCCTAAACAGTTGGGAAACTCGTGCGACTTCGTTGACCCTTGAAACGGGCTTTCCAAGAATCGCCCCCAACCCATGAGCAGCATCACCATCCGCGATATCGCCAAGGCCGCCGGCCTGTCCATCGGCACCGTCTCGCGCGGCCTGCGCAACCAGTCCGGCCTGTCGGAGCAGACCCGCCAGATCGTGCGCGAGACCGCCATGCGTCTCGGCTACGACGTCAACCACCTGCGCAAGAAGAAGATCCGCCGGATCGGCTTCCTGCTGCACAGCCAGCACAACACGCTGGCGTCCAGCCCCTTCTTCTCGGCGGTGCTCCACGGCGCCGAGCAGGCCTGCAAGAGAGAAGGCCTGTCGCTCTCCTTCCTCGTGGCCGGGCCGGAGCAGCCGGTGATCGACCAGGTGCGCGTCCACCCGCTCGACGCCTACCTGTGCGTCGGCTACTTCGAGCCCGAGGTGCTGGACGCGCTCAAGCGCAGCGGCAAGCCGATGGTGCTGGTGGACATGCATCGCCGCGGCATGACCTCGGTCAACCCGGACCATCAGCACGGCAGCTTCCTGGCCACCAGCCACCTGCTGCGCAGTGGGCGGCGGACGATCGCGCTGATCTCGGGCTCGCCGGCGCATTACAGCCTGGAGCAGCGCGCCCGCGGCTACCGGCGGGCGCTGTTCGAGGCCAAGGTCCAGGCCGACCCGGACCTGGAGATCATCGCGCCGCAGCTGGGCGACGGGGAGGCTGGCATCACCGCGGCCATGCGCAGCCTGCTCGACCGCCGCCGCCGGCCCGACGCGGTGGTCTGCTTCAACGACAGCGCCGCCCTGGTGGCCCTGCGGCAGTGCCTGAACGCCGGCCTGCGCATCCCCGAGGACATCGCCGTCATCGGCTTCGACGACATCGGCGGCGCCGCCGTCAGCCACCCGCCGCTGAGCACTGTCCGCGTCGACAAGACGGCGCTGGGCGTCAAGGGCGTCGAGCTGCTGCTGGAGCTGCCGACGCCGGAGGCGCTGACCGTGACCCTGCCGGTCGAGCTGGTGGTGCGCGACAGCACCAGCTGCATCGACTGACGGCGCCTGCTCATCCTTCCGATCCACCCCCAGACCACAAAAGGAGACAAACGATGAAGACCATTCACCTGACCCGACGCGCCGTGCTCGCCACCGCGGCGATCGCGACCCTGGGCGCGCTGGCCGGCCCGGCGCGCGCCGGGGACCTGGAAGTGCTGCACTGGTGGACCAGCGGCGGCGAGGCCAAGGCCATCTCCGGCCTGAAGGACTCGCTGCAGGCCAAGGGCCACCACTGGAAGGACTTCGCCGTGGCCGGCGGCGCCGGCGATGCGGCGATGACGGTGCTGAAGTCGCGCGCCATTTCCGGCAACGCGCCGACCGCCGCGCAGATCAAGGGCCCGCTGCTGCAGGACTGGGCCGCCGAAGGCATGCTGGCCAACATCGACACCGTCGCCAAGGCCGAGCGCTGGGACGAGCTGCTGCTGCCCGTCATCAGCGACATCGTGAAGTACAAGGGCCACTACATCGCCGTGCCGGTCAACGTGCACCGCGTCAACTGGCTCTGGATCAATCCCGAGGTGATGAAGAAGGCCGGCGTCAAGCCGCCGACCACCTGGGACGAGTTCTTCACCGCGGCCGACGCGCTGAAGAAGGCCGGCGTGATCCCGCTGGCCCACGGCGGGCAGTCCTGGCAGGACTTCACCACCTTCGAGACGGTGGTGCTGGGCACCGGCGGCCCGGCCTTCTATCGCAAGGCGCTGATCCAGCTCGACCCGGCCAGCCTGAAGAGCCCGACGATGGAGAAGTCGCTCGCGACCTTCCGCCGCCTGAAGGCCTACACCGACCGCAATGCGCCGGGCCGCGACTGGAACCTGGCCACGGCCATGGTCATGAAGGGCGAGGCCGCGATGCAGATCATGGGCGACTGGGCCAAGGGCGAGTTCCTGGCCGCCGGCAAGACCGCGGGCAAGGACTTCCTGTGCGTGCCCGCGCCGGGCACCGCGAAGTCCTACACCTTCAACGTCGACTCCTTCGCGATGTTCAAGGTCAAGGGCGAGGCCAACCAGCAGGCGCAGCGCGACATGGCCTCGGCCATCCTGTCGCCGGCGGTGCAGGAGTCCTTCAACCTGGAGAAGGGCTCGATCCCGGTGCGCCAGGGCGTGAGCCTGGCGCGCTACGACGACTGCGCCAAGGCCTCGGCCGCCGACTTCGCGGAGGCGGGCAAGGCCGGCACGCTGCTGCCGTCGATCGCGCATGGCATGGCGGTCCGCGCCGCCGCCGAGGGCGCGCTCAAGGACGTGGTCAGCCAGTTCTGGAACAGCGACGCGATCACGCCGGCCCAGGCGATGGACCGGCTGGTGGCGGCGGCGAAGACGCAGTAATCGGCGCAGTGATCGGTGCCGTGACCGGAGCAGTGATCGGTGCCTGCCGCGAGCGCGGCGCGGGCTTCGATCGGCGCATCGAGGCCGGCGTCAGGCGCCGGTGACCAGTGCGGTGTGGACCTGGTCGCCGGCGATCACGGCGGTGAGTTCGAAGCCGTCGAAGCGCGCCGCCAGCGGCCCGCCAGGGACCGGCCGCAGCCGCAACGCGCTGCGGCCGGCGTCGAGCGCCACCAGCTCGACCTCGTCGAACTCGACGAAGCGCCGCACCACCGGGTGGATGGCCTTGTAGACGCTCTCCTTCGCGGAGAAGAGCAGGGTGGCCAGCAGCGGGTCCGGCGCCCGCGGGAACCAGCGCCGGCGTTCCCCGGCGGTACAGCACAGCTCGACGATGCTGCGCACGGCGTCGGCATCGGCGAGCAATTCGCTGTCGATGCCGACCATCGACCATGCCGGGCGCAGCCCGACGCAGGCCCACGCGCCGCCGCGCGTGTGGGAGATCGACCCCACCAGATCGGCCGGCCAGAGTGGCGCACCGGACTCGCCGATGCCGATGGCGATGCGACGCCCGCTCGCGGCGGCCATGGCCGCCTCCGCGCACAGCCGGCCGCCGAGGTGCCCGAGCTGCCGTGAGGCGCTCGCCCGCTGCAACGCGGGCGGCACCAGCGCCGGTACCAGGTCTTGCGCGAGCGCCCGCAGCCGCTCGAGATCCATCCCCCGCCCGACGACGCCGGCGGGCAGCGCATGGGGGGCGGGCGTCAGGCAGGCCTCGATGGCCGCCAGGCGTTGCGGCGCCAGGCGCGCGAGCCGCTCCCAGCACGAGGATGGCGGCGACGGAAACGGCTCGACGCGATCTGTTGCCGGATGAAGCGCTTGTGTCATGTCCCTCTTTTGTCGGCGGGAAAAGGAAAGATCGGCTCGGATGACGGTAGAGTCCGGACTTGTTGAGAATTATTATCATCTAGGTGACCTCGAAGTCACAGGGAGCCGTCCTGTCATGACCACCCCGTGCGTGGAGCCTACGCTGGCTCACGTCTTCATCGAGAACCGGCCGCGCCTGCGGCGCATCGCCCAGGGCATCGTCCGCACGCCCGAGCAGGCGGACGACGTGCTGCAGGACGCCTACCTGAAGCTGATCCACGGCGAGTCGCCGCGGCAGGCCGACCGGCCGCTGTGCTACTGCAGCCGGGTGGTGCGCAACCTGGCCCTGGACTACTGCCGCAAGCACAGCGTCGAGGCGAACTACCGCTGCTTCGACGTGGAGGCCGATGAGTTGGACATCCCCGACACCGCGTCACCCGAGCAACAGATGCGCGACAAGCAGGTGATCTGCTCGATCGACCGGGCGCTGGCCGGCGTGCCGGCGCAGACGCGGCAGGCCTTCGAGCTCTACCGCCTCGAGGGCCTGACGCAGCGCGAGATCGCCAAGCGCATGGGCTGCGCGCTGGGCCTGGTGAACGCCTGGATCGCCGACGCCGCGCGCGCGATCGCGGGCTGCCGGCACCTGCTGGCCGACGACTGACGCGCGTCGCGCGCCCGTCGCTCGCCGCAAGCGCGCCCGGCGCGCGCCGCGACGCCTCCCTGGAGTAAGCTCCCGCGCCTGGGGCCGACCGGCCCCGGGTCTTTCACTCCGGGTCACGCCGCCGCCAACCCACCATGACACAAGAGCAGGACGATCCCGTCTGGCAAGCCGCCTGGACGTGGGTGCAACGCGAGTTCGACCGCGCGCGCTTCGACGCCGCCGCCCGGCTCGAACTCGAACGCTGGCTGGCCGAGGATCCCGCGCATCGCCGCGCCCATCGGCAGGCGGCGCGGCTCTGGGACCTCGCGGGGCAGGTGCCCGCGCGCGCCTCGCGCGGCGACGGCACCGCCACGACCGCACCGCCCGAGCCCTGCGACTGACCCGGGAGGGTCGGCGCGGCCTCCATGAACATCTCCCGCGCTGAAACGTCTTCACAGGACAAGCCGCCATCTCCGGATCGACCGGAGGGCGTCGGCATCACCCATCCTGCAAGAGGCGTTTCCATGTCCACCAGCTGCTTCGATCGCGAAGACGACACCTTCATCGTTCTCGTCAACCACGAAGACCAGTACTCCATCTGGCCGCATTGGAAGGCGGTCCCCGGCGGCTGGTCCGTGGTGCCGGACGTGCGCGGCGACAAGAAGACGGTGCTGGCCTTCGTGGATCGCACCTGGACCGACATGCGTCCGAAGTCGCTGCGCGAGTGGATGGCGCGCCAGGAGTCGGGCAGCGCCGCCGCGGCGGAGTGATCGATGTCCGAGACGGCCGTCCAACTGCTGTGCCTGCCCTGCGCGGGCGCCAGCGCCACGATGTACCTGCGCTGGCGGCGCCTGCTGCCGCGATGGATCGCGATCACGCCGGTGGAGTTGCCGGGCCGGGGCGGCCGGTTGGGCGAGCGCTTCGTCGAGGACTTCGACGCGCTGGCCGACCAGCTGTGCGAGGAGCTGGCGCCGCGCTTGGCGCCGGCCACGCCGTTCGCGCTCTTCGGCCACAGCATGGGCGCGCTGCTCGCGCATGGCCTGGCGCAGCGCCTGCGCGAGCGCGGCGTGCGCCTGCCGCTGGCGCTGATCGCTTCCGGCAGCGCGGCGCCGTCGCGGCGCGATACGGCGCGTCTGGAGCGCGTGATCGGCGATGAGGCCGCGCTGGTGGCCGACCTGCGCCGCCAGGGCGGCACGCCGGAAGAGGTCTTCGCGAACGCGGAACTGCTGCGGCTGACCCTGGATGTGCTGCGCGCCGATTACCGCGTGTGCGCGAGCTACCGGCACGAGGCGCGCGCGCCCTTGCCGGTGCCGCTGCACGTGCTGGCCGGTCGCCAGGACGAGATCGCGCCGGACCGGCTGGCCGCCTGGTCGGCCGAGTCCACGCTGCCGATGACCCTGGACTGGTTCGATGGCGGCCATTTCTTCGTGCGGCAGCAGGAGGGCGCGGTGCTGGCCGCGCTGGCCCGCCACCTGAGCGCCGCCGGCGCGCGCGCCGTCCGCGCGACCGACGCCTTCGCGTGAGCGCGCGGCCGTCCGGGCGAACCGGACGCCGCCGCTCCGACCTCCTCACAGAAAGAAGCGCGACATGACTGCCGCGATGCAGAGCCTTTCGTCCCTTTCTCCGGTTCCTCCGATTTCTCCGGCCACCGTGACGGACGCCACCGCGACGGACAACGCCGCGATGGCCGCGCCGCGAGCCTTGTCCGCGCCTGCCTCGACGGCGTCCGGGATGCCATCCGCGACGCTCGTCGACCGTGTCGACGAGCTCGCGCGCACGCGGCCGGACGACATCGCGCTCGTGATGCTCGACGACGGCGGCATCGACGGCCGGGACCGTCCCGTGCGCTACGCCGAGCTGGCGCGCCGCGCGCGGGCGGTCGCTGCCGCGCTGCAGGACGCCGGCCTGCCGCTGCGCGCGCGGGTGCTGCTGGCGCTGGAGGGCACGGACGACTACCTCGTCGCTTTCCTCGGCTGCCTGTACGCCGGCCTCATCGCGGTGCCGGTGTTCCCGCCCGAGCCCGCCCGGCCACAGCACCTCGAGCGCTTCGGTGCCATCGCGCGCGACGCGGGCGCGGCGGCGGTCCTCGCCGCGCGAGCGGACATCGACGGCGGCGTCTTCGCGGGCATCGAGGGCATCGCGGGCGCCGAGGGCGTCGCGGCGCCCGGCGCCGCGCGGCTGCTGGCCGTCGACGACATCCCCGCCGAACGCGCCGATGCGTGGCGTCCGCACCGTCCGCGACCCGCCGACATCGCCTTCCTGCAATACACGTCCGGATCGACGTCCACGCCCAAGGGCGTGATGGTCAGCCACGGCAACCTGATGGGCAACGAGATCGCGATCCAGGCGACGCTGGGCACCACCGCGCGGGACGTCTACGTCAGCTGGTTGCCGCCGTTCCACGACATGGGCCTGATCGGCGGCCTGCTACAGCCGCTGCACGCCGGCGGGATGCTGGTGCTGATGACCACAGCGGCCTTTCTCGCGCGACCCACGCGCTGGCTGGACGCGATGCACCGCTATCGCGGCACGGTGGCCGCCGGTCCCGACTTCGCCTATCGCCTGTGCGCCGATCGTGTCGCGCGCGCCGACCGGAACGCGCCGCCGGCCTGGGACCTCAGCGCCTGGCGCATCGCGCTGTCGGGCGCCGAGCCGGTTCGCGCCGACACGGTCGCGGCCTTCCAGGCCGCCTTCGCGCCGTGCGGCTTCGCGGCGCGTGCCGTCACGCCAAGCTACGGCCTGGCCGAGGCGACGCTGCTGGTGACCGGCAGCCAGCGCATGCACGGCGCGGTGTCGCGGCTTTTCTCGAGCGAGGCCTTGAAGCGCGGGATCGCCGAGCCGCTGCCGGAGGATGGGGCGGCGACGGCGCCGGCCGCGGCGACGCAGGCGAGAGGAGTGATCGCGTCAAGCGACGCGACGAGAGAGAGCGGGGCGGTTGCCTGTGACGTCGGCGCCCAGCGCCTGGTCGGCTGCGGGGCCGTCGCGCCCGATCACGCCTTGCGGATCGTCGATCCGTCCAGCGCCGCGGTGCGTGGCGCGGGCGAGATCGGCGAGATCCAGGTGAAGGGTCCCAGCGTCGCGCTCGGCTACTGGGGCAGGCCGGAGGCCAGCGCGGAGACCTTCGTGGAGGAGGGGCCGGATCGCTGGCTGCGCACCGGTGACCTGGGCTTCGTGCTGGACGGCGAGCTCTACGTGACCGGCCGCATCAAGGACCTGATCATCGTCCGGGGCCACAACCTCTATCCGCAGGACATCGAGGCCGCGCTCGAGACCCGGCTGGAGCTCGTGCGCAAGGGCCGCATCGCGGCGTTCGCGGTGCCCGGCCCGACGGGCGACGCGATCGGTGTCGCGGCCGAGGTGTCCCGCGCCACGCGCAAGGCGGTGACGCCGCAGGCGCTGGTCGACGCGATCGCGGCGGTGGTCGGCGAGGTCTGCGGCGAGGCGCCGAGGGTGACCGTCCTGCTGAACCCCGGCGGACTGCCCAAGACCTCGAGCGGCAAGATCCAGCGCAGCGCGGCGCGTCGCGGCTGGCAGGACGGCAGTCTCGATGCCTACGCGGTGCATGCGAACGGGCGCTTCGTGGTCGATGCGGAGGCCGCCGATCCTCGGAGGCTCGATGCCGCATCCGACGCAGCGGCTTATGCAGCGTCCGACGCAATGCTGGACGCGGGAAGCGATGCAAAGCGCGATACGGGACCTCACGCGGGACCCCATGCAGGGGGCGATGCGGCGCTGACCGACACCGAACGGGCGCTCGCCGCGATCTGGCACGAGGTGCTAGAAGACACCGGCGCGCTTCGCCTGACTCCGCAGAGTCACTTCTTTGCCGTCGGCGGCAACTCGTTGACCGCCGCGCGGCTCGCGTCGCGCGTGACGGCGCGGTTCGGCGTGAGCCTGGCCCTGCGCGACCTGTTCAAGGGGCCGACGCTCGTCGCACTGGCCGCGCGGGTCGAGGCGCTGCGGCAGGAGGCCGAGGCGATGCGGCAGGGGGGCGAGGCGATGCCGACATCGGCACCGCTGGTCCCCATCGCGCGGGGCGCCACGATGCCGCTGTCGCCGGCGCAGCGCCGGCTGTGGCTGGTCGAGCGCCTCACGCCGCGCGCCGATCGCCAGGCCCATCCCGCCTACAACATGACGGCCGCGCTGCATCTGTCGGGCCCGCTGGACCTGCCAGCGCTGCGAGCGGCGATGACCGACCTCGTCGAGCGCCACGAGGTGCTCCGCACCGTTTATCCCGAGAACGACGACGGTGAGCCGCTGGCCGTGTCGCGGCCGCCGTTCGCGCTCGAACTCCCGCTGACGGACGTGTCGGCGCTGCCCGAGGCTCGCCAGTCCGCGATGCTGGACGAGGCCTTCGCCGCGATGGCGGGCGTTGCCTTCGAGCTCGCCGACGGCCCCCTGCTGCGCGCGACGCTGCTGCGGCTGGCACCCGAGCGCCACGCACTGCTACTGGGCGTTCATCACATCGTCTTCGACGGCTGGTCGGTGGCCGTCTTTGTCCGCGACCTGGCCACCGCCTATGCCGCGCGCCAAGCGGGCCGGCCACCGGCCTGGTCGCCGCTGCCGGTCCAGTACGCCGACTACGCCGACTGGCAGACGCGCCAGCTCGCTGCGGCGCTTCCCCCGCTCGCTGCGCACTGGCGCGAGACGCTGCGCGGCGCGCCGGTGCTGTCGACGCTGCCACCCGACCGCGAGCGACCGGCCGTGGCATCGATGGCCGGGGAGGCGATCGAGCTGATGCTGCCGCGCGAGGAAGCCGACGCCATCGGGCAACTGGCCCGCGCGCAAGGCAGCACGCCGTTCGCGGTGATGCTGGCGGCCTTCCTCGCGGCACTGCACCGCCGCGCCGCCAGCGACGACCTGGTCATCGGCACCGATGTCGCGGGGCGCGACCGGCCCGAGATCGAGGACCTGATCGGCTTCTTCGTCAATGTCGTGCCGCTGCGCTCACGACGCGAGGGCGGCGGCACGTTCGCCCAATGGCTGGCGCGGGTGCGGGACCTGAGCCTGAGCGCCTTCGAGCATGCCGCGATGCCCTTCGACCAGATCGTCGACGCGGCCGGCGTGCCGCGCACGCGGCGACATGGACCGCTGGTGCAGACCCTGTTCGTCGTCCAGAACACGCCGGCCGGGCGCACGGACCTGCCGGGGCTGAGCCTGCGACTCGAGTCGCGCCCGCCGGCCACCTCGAAGTTCGATCTGGCCGTCTTCGTGACCGACACGCCGGACGGCCTGCGCGCCGAGTGGGTCTTCGCCGCGGCGCTGTACGAGCGGGCCAGCGTCGAGGCCTTCGCGCAAGGCTGGCGCGCGCTGCTGCGCGCCGCCGCGGCCGCGCCCGATGCGGCGCTCGACGCGCTGCTCGACGCCGTGCCGGGCGGCCTGTCGCCTGCTTCTCCTCCGCCTTTCAAGGAGCCGACCATGACTTCCCTCCCCATGTCCGCCGTCGACAAGCCCGGCAAGCTCGACAAGCTGAGCAAACTCGACAAGCTGTCCAAGCTCGGCAAGGGCGCGGCGACGGCGATCAGCACGGGCGCGCCCGCCGAGGCCGCGCTACCGGGCGTCGCCGCGCTGCCGGGTGTGCCCCCGCTGCCCGCAGTGCGTCTGTCCACGCTGGCCGAGGATCGCCGCTTCCCGCTGATCGTCGAGGCCACCAGTCCGGACATCGATGCCGTCGCCTGGGCGCGCCGGCATCGCGACACCATCGAGTCGCTGCTGTTGTCGCATGGCGGCCTGCTGATGCGGGGCTTCGGGCTGCGGACGCCGCAGGAGTTCGAGGCCTTCGCCGAAACCATCGAGCCCGAGCTGTTCGGCGGCTATGGCGACCTGCCGAAGAAGGAGGGCGGTCGCAACACCTACCGGTCGACGCCGTACCCCGAGCGGCAGATGATCCTGTTCCACAACGAGAGCGCGCACCTGGAGCGCTGGCCGCGCAAGCAGTGGTTCTTCTGCGAGTTGCCGTCGCCGGTCGGCGGCGCGACGCCCATCGTCGACTGCCGTGAGATGCTGCGGCGCCTGCCCACCGACCTGGTCGACGAATTCGAGCGCAAAGGGCTGCTGTACGTCCGCACCTTCACGCCGCGGCTGGACGTGTCGTGGCATGACTTCTTCAAGACCACGGACCGTGCCGAGGTCGAGGCGCGGTTGACGCTGGCCGGCACCGGCTTCCGCTGGCTCGATGCCGACACGCTGCAGACGCGCACCCGCTGCCCGGCGGTGGTCAAGCATCCATTGACCGGGGAACGGGTGTTCTTCAACCAGGTGCAGCTGCATCACGTCAGCTGCCTGGAGGCGCAGGTGCGCGAGGACCTGCTCGGGCTGGTGGGGCCGGAGCGGATGCCGCGACACGTGATGTTCGGCGACGGCTCGCTGATCCCCGACGCGACGATGGCCGTCGTCGGCGCGACTTACGAGGCCTGCGCGGTGCGGCTGGAGTGGCGTCAGGGCGACGTCATCATGCTGGACAACATGCTGGCGGCACATGCGCGCGATCCCTACGAGGGACCGCGCAAGATCGTCGTGGCGATGGGCGCGATGTTCGATCGCGCGGCGCTGGGCGGGGAGGTGTGATCCGATGAACGCGGTCCACACCCCCGAGATCGCCGCCGCCGCGCTGGCGTCGAGCGGATTGAGCCCCGAGCAGCGGGCGGTTGCCTTGGCGGATCCGTCGGCGGCGCTGACGGCGTGGGTCCGCATCGACGGCCCGCTGGACGTCGTCGCGCTGAGGCGGGCGGTCGAGCAGGCGGTGGCCGAGCACGACCTGCTGCGCACGGCCTTCGGCGCCGTGGACGGCTATCGCGGCCTGCGGCAATGGTCGCTGCCCGCGACACCGGTGCTGGATTGGCAGGGCGCTGATCTGCGCGACGCGGACATGGCCGACTCCACGGCCAACTCGACGGCCGACGGAGCGGACGAACGCGAGGGCGGGCTGCATGGACGCGGAGAGGGCGTCAGCGCGCTACACGCGTGGCTGGGCGCACTCGCGACGCCGCTGGCGATCGATGAGGGGCGCGTAGTCCGCGCGGGGCTGGCGCGACTCGGTGAAGCGCGCCATGTGCTGGCGGTCCACGCAAGTGCCTTGGTGGTCGACGCCGGCAGCTTGATCGCGCTGCTCGCGCGGGTGGCCGGGATCGCGACCGCGGATGCGACCGACACCGAGCACTTCCAATACGCGCAGTACGTCGACTGGCGTGCGGAGCTCGCGAGCGACGACGGGGCGCAGGCGGGCAACGCCTATTGGCAGCGTCACTTCGCGGGCGCCGCGGTTGACGCGGTCGCCGCGAACACCACGGGCGCCGTGGGCGTCGTGAGAGCGCTGAACGTCGCCGACTGGCAGGCACCTCGGCTCGCCAAGCCGCTCGCACCACGAGCGGGGCGTGTCCAGGCTCGCGCGGCGTTGCCGGCTGACCTGGTTCGCCGTCTCACCGATGCCAATGCCAACGGCGACGGCGACGGCGACGCCAGCGCGGCCGGACCCGAACGGCTGCTGCACGCGGTGTGGCTGCTGCTCCTCGCGCGTCTGAACGGCTTCGAGCCATTCGTCGCTGGTTGGCGGCACGACTGCCGCGCCGACTACGACCTGATGCGCGGCGGCATGGGCCTCTTCGAGAAGATCCTGCCGATGGCGATGACGCCGCGCCCGGAGGCCCGCTTCTCCGACTGGCTCGCGCATTGCGCGGCGATCGCGACGAATCACGTGGACGCCCAGGAGTACTGGCCGGTCGATGCCCCACCGACCACGGCGCATCGGGAGGCCGTCTTCGGCTGGCGCGAGGCCGTGCCGCCCGCGGCCGGCTGGTCCGCTCCGGAGGTCGAGTTGCCGGAGCGCGATGTCGCGCTCTCGCTCGATGTGCATTGGGGTCCGCGCCCGGAACTGGTGCTGAGCGCCGACGGGACGCGCCATTCACGCGCGGCCCTCGAGCGGCTGCTGTGCCAGTTCACCACGCTGCTCCGCGCGGCGCTCGACCACCCCCACGCGGCAATGCACATGCTGGATCCCGTCGGCGAGGCGGAGCGGACGGCGCTGCTGGCCTGGCGCGGCGAGCGACGCGACGTGGGCACGCTCACGATCTCGCAGCATGTCGCCGAGTGGGCCGCGCTGTCGCCACAGGCGCCCGCCGTGGAGGCGCAGGGTGAGACGCTCGACTACCGGTCGCTCAACCAGCGGGCCAACCGGCTCGCCCGCGCGATGAGCTCGCTGGGCGTGACGCCGGGCGCGCTCGTGGCGCTGAACCTGCCTCGCAGCGCCGACCTGATCGTCGCGATCCTGGCGACGTGGCGCGCCGGCGCGGCGTATCTGCCGCTGGAACCCCATTGGCCGGAAGTCCGTCGGAAGGCGCTCCTCGCCGACGCGCGGCCCGCGCTGGTGCTGCACGCCGCATCGCTCGGCGGCACGAATGCGGTCGACGTGGCGCTCCATTGCCGCGCGGCGGTCCTCGCCGGCGAAGGCCTGAGCCCCGCAGATGAGCCGGCGCTCGACTTGTGCACCCTCGACGCCGACATGCCGCCAAGCGTCGCGGGACTGGGCGATCTGGCCTATGTGCTCTACACCTCGGGCTCGACCGGCCAGCCCAAGGGCGTCGCCATCGAGCATGGCCAGCTGCTCCATTACGTCGTCGGCAGCTCGGCCGCGATGGACCTGGCGGCCAGCCGCCGCTGGGCGCTGACGAGCTCGGTGGTGGCCGACCTGGGCAACACGGCGCTGTTCGGCGCGCTGTTCAACGGTGCCTGCCTGGTCATCGCCGAGGACGCCGACACGCGGGACGCGGACGCCTTCGCCCGCTTCGTCGACGGGCGCGGCATCGACGCCATCAAGATCGTGCCGTCCCACCTGGAGGCGCTGCTGGACGCCCGGTCGCCGCGGTTGCCGCGCACCGTGGTGCTCGGCGGAGAAGCCGCGCCTCGCGCGCTGATCGAGCGCATCTGGCGCCTGGCGCCGGGCACCGTGATCCACAACCACTACGGCCCGACCGAGACCACGGTGGGCGTGCTGGTCCACCGCGTGCGCCCGTCCGATGCGCAAGGCGCCGACGCGCTGCCGCTGACGCAGGTGCTGCCCAACACCCGGGTCCATGTGCTCGACGAGGCGATGCGGCTGGTGCCGGCCGGTGCCCAGGGGCAGGTCCATGTGGGCGGTCCGCAGCTGTGCCGCGGCTACCTGGGTCGCGAGGTGCCGGGCGTCTTCGTCGACGACCCGTTCCGGCCCGGCGAGCGCCTCTACCGCACCGGCGATGTCGCGCAGGTGCTGGCCGAGGGCGGCCTGCGCCTGATCGGACGCGCGGATCACCAGCTGAAGCTGCGAGGCTTCCGCGTGGACCCGGCGGAGGTTGAGGGTGCGCTGCTGACGCTGTCCGGCGTGCGCCAGGCCGTCGTGCTCGGGATGCCCGGCGTCGGCGGCATCGAGTTGACCGCCTGCGTCGCCATGGCTGAGGACGGTGCTGGCGCCGACGTCGGCCTCGGCGGCCTGCGCGAGGCGCTGAAGTCGCTACTGCCCTCGCACATGGTCCCTGCACGGGTGATGCGCGTCGACGACCTCCCGCGCCTGCCCAACGGCAAGCTCGATCGCGCGGCCATCGCGACGCTGATGGCGTCCGCCCTGACTTCGTCCTCGACCACCACCGCGACATCGACGCCATCCGTCGTCGTGCCTGCCGCGCTCGGCGCGCTCGACGGGCTCAGCGGGACGAGCGGCCCGACGGCCTCTGTCCAGGCCGCATCCGCCGGCGCGCCGCGCGACGCGCTCGAGACCGTCCTGTCGCAAGGCATGGGCCTGCTGCTGGGCCGCGGCCCGATCGGCATCGACGAGGACTTCTTCGAGCTCGGCGGTCATTCGCTGCTGGTGATCCGCCTGGTCGCGCGCCTGCGCAAGCTGCTGGGCATTGAGATCGAGCCCGGCCTGGTCTTCGACCACCCGACCGTGGCCGAGCTGGCCGCCGCGCTGCGCGCCGGCCCCTGGGACACCTCGGGCTTCGAGCGCCTGGCCGCCACCGACTGGCAGACGTCCGAGACCGCAGGGCCCCAGACAGCGACATCCAAGACAGCGACATCCGAGACCACGGCCTCCGAGACCGCGACGCCGTCCCCCTGATCCCTCTGTTGCACCCATGAACGACATGACCCTCCCGCCCGTGCCCGCCGCTGACGACCTGGGCGTCGCCGCGACGCCACCCACCGCCCGCGTCGCCGACGGCGAGGCGGTCCGTCTGTCGTTCACGCAGGAGCCGCTGTGGGTGCTGCAGCGCCTGGGCGAGCGCATGACCGCCTACAACCTGCCACGCGTCATGCGCCTGCGCGGCCCGCTGCGGGCCGAGGCCCTGCAGCGCGCCTTCGAGGCGGTGATCGCGCGCCACGCCATCCTGCGCACCCGCTTCCTCGAACGCGACGGCCTGCCGATGGCCGTGGCCGAGCCGCAGGTCGCGTTCACGCTCGGGCAGACGGATGTCTCGGCGCTCGCGCCGCAGGCGCGCGAGGAGGCGATCGCGCGCGAGGTGCAGGCCACGCTCCACCACGTCTTCGACCTGGCGGTCGCGCCGGCGATGGTGGCGCGGCTGCTGAAGCGGGGCGAGGACGACCACGTCCTGGTGCTGTGCCTGCATCACATCGTGTCGGATGCGTGGTCCAACCCGGTCTTCGCCGCCGACCTGTCGACGGCCTACGGCCTGGCGCTGCGGCAGGCCGGCCCGGTCCAGCTGCCACCGCTGCGCCTGCAGTACGCGGACCACGCGGTCCGCCAGCGCGAGACGCTGGCGCGCGGCGGGTTCGATCGCGCGCTCGCCCACTGGAACGCGCAGCTCGGCCCCGAGGTCCCGGTGCTGGCCTTGCCGACCGATGCGCCGCGTCCCGCGATGCCGTCGTTCCGCGGCACGTCGATCGACTTCGCGCTCGAGCCCGCACTGGAGGCCGCGCTGCGCCAGTTCTGCCGCGCCGAGCGCTGCACGCCCTTCGTCGTGCTGTTCGCCGCCTGGCAGCTGCTGCTGGCGCGTTTCGCGCGGCAGTCGGAATTCGCCGTCGGCGTGCCGCATGCGGGCCGCCAGGACGAGGAGGTCTTCGGCCTGATCGGCTTCTTCGTCAACACCCATGTCTATCGCGCCAGGCTCAAGCCCGAGCAGACCTTGCGGGCGCTGTGCCGCCAGATCCGGAGCGACGCGCTGGGCGCGATGTCGCATCCCGACCTGCCGCTGGACCTGCTGCTGGCCCAGCGCAACGAGCGCCGGGATCCGACGCGCTCGCCGCTGTTCCAGGTGCTCTTCGGCGTGCAGATGGGGGACCTGCCGGCGCTGGCCTTCGACGAGGTCACGGTCGAGTTCGTCGAGCAAGGGGACGTCAATGCGAAGTTCGACCTGTCGATGAATTTCCAGGTGGGCTCGGCGCGCGTTGGCGGCCGGCTCGCCTACAACACTGACCTGTTCGAGGCCGCGACGGCACGGCGGCTGGTCCGCGGCTGCGTGGCGATGCTGGAGACCATCGTGCGCGCGCCTGACCAGATCGTCGGGGCCGTCGGCCTGGCGGATGAGGACGATCTGCGGCGCCTCGCGGCTTGGGGCCTCGGTAAGCCTGCGCCAGTCCCCGTGGGCGCAACGGCGCTGACCGGCTCGTCTTTCGTGCCAGTGCATGAGCATGTTGCCCTGCACGCGCGACGCCATCCGCAGGCCACGGCGCTCGTCCAGGAGGACGACGCGCTGACCTGGTCAGCGCTGGATCGTCGTGTCGACGCGCTGGCGCGAAGGCTGCGTGATCGGAGCATCGGCGCCGACGCGCGCGTGGGCCTGGCCTTCGACCGCTCGATCCCGATGGTCGTCGCGATGCTTGGCGTGCTGCGCGCCGGCGCGGCGTTCGTGCCGCTGGATCCCGCGCTGCCGGCGGAGCGCCTGGATTTCCAACTGCGGGACAGCGGCGCGGCGCTGGTGATCGGCGACGGCGATCCGGTCTGGGCCCTCGGCGTGCCGACGATGCGGCTTCCGACCGACGACGACAACGACGCCGCCCTGGCCCGCTCATCGAGCGGAGCGACGGCCACGGCTACAGCCGCGGCCGTCCATCCGGACCAGGCGGCCTACTTGATCTACACCTCAGGATCGACCGGCCGCCCGAAGGGCGTCGTCGTCAGCCATGGCGCCTTGGGCAACTACCTCGACGGCGTGCTGCATCGGCTGCACATCGACGACCGCCTCTCAAGCATGGCCATGGTCTCGACGGTGGCCGCCGATCTCGGCCACACGGTGCTGTTCGGCGCCCTGCGCGCGGGGCTGACGCTGCACCTGATCTCCGCCGCGCGGGCGTTCGACCCGGATGCCTTCGCCGAGGTGATGCGGCGGGAATCGATCGACGTGCTCAAGATCACGCCCAGTCATCTGCAGGCCTTGCTCGGCGCCCGCGAGGCGGCGGACGCCTTGCCGCGTCACCGGCTGGTCCTGGGTGGCGAGGCCACGACCTGGGCGCTGCTGTCGCGCATCCAGGCGCTGCGGCCGACGCTGCGCGTCTTCAACCATTACGGCCCGACCGAGACCACCGTCGGCACGCTCACGCAGGACGCGGTGACCGCCGACCGATCGGCGGCGACGCTGCCGGTCGGCCGGCCGCTGCCCGGCACGGCGATGCGCGTGCTCGATGCCGACCTGCTGCCGGTGCCGCCGGGGCTGCCTGGCGAGTTGTATGTCGCCGGCCTGGGTCTGGCGCGCGGCTACCAGTCCCGGCCCGGACAGACGGCCGAGCGCTTCGTCGCCGATCCGTTCGACGAACGGGGCGGTCGTCTGTACCGCACCGGCGACCTGGTGCGCTGGACCGCCGATGGCCAGCTGGAGTACCTCGGCCGGGTCGACCATCAGGTCAAGGTGCGCGGTTTCCGCGTGGAGCTCGGCGAGGTCGAGGCGCAGCTGCGCGCCGACGAAGCGATCGCCGAGGCCGTCGTCGACGCCCAGGACGGGATCGGCGGCCTGCGGCTGGTGGCCTACGTCACCGGCCGCGACGGGATCCCGCCGGACCTGGCGGCGCTGCGCGAGCGCCTGTCGCGTGGGCTCACCGATGCGATGCTGCCGTCCGCCTTCGTCGTGATGGACGCGCTGCCGCTGACCCCCAACGGCAAGATCGACCGCCGCGCGCTGCCGGCGCCGGACCGGACCTCGTCCGAGGCGCACGAGCCGCCGCAAGGTCCGGTCGAGACCTCGATCGCCGCGGCCTGGGCCGAGGTGCTGGAGGTGCCGCGCGTGGGCCGCGGCGATCACTTCTTCGAACTGGGCGGGCATTCGCTGCTGGCGCTGCGCCTGGTCGAGCGGCTGCGTCGCGACGGCCACCGCGCGCAGGTGCGCCAGCTCTTCGCCCATCCGCGGCTGCAGGACTTCGCGCGGGCCCTCGCGATCGAGCCGGTCGAGTCGGAGTTGTTCGTTCCGCCCAACCGCATTCCCGCCGGTTGCGAGGCCCTCGCGCCGGAGATGCTGCCGCTGGTGTCGCTGACGCCGGACGAGATCCGCCGCGTCGAGGCGGCGGTGCCCGGCGGCGCCGCCAACATCCAGGACGTCTACCCGCTGGCGCCGCTGCAGGAAGGCATCCTGTTCCACCACCTGATGCAGGCCGACGGCGATGCCTACGTCACCTCGCGCGGCCTGGCCTTCGACAGCCGCGAGCGGCTGGAGCGCTTCGTCGCCCACCTCGACGCGGTGATCGCGCGGCACGACATCCTGCGGACCTCGGTCGTGTGGGAGGGCCTGCGGGAGCCGGTGCAGGTGGTGCATCGCTCGGCGCCGCTGCGGCTGCAGTGGCTGGACGGGGAGGGCGCCGTCGCCACTGCCGACGCCGAACACCGGCTGAAGGCGCATGTTCACCGGAGCCGGCTGCGCATCGACGTCCGCGAGGCGCCGATGATCCGCGCGACGGCCGTGGAGGTGGCCGCGGAGGTGGAGGTGGCCGCGGAGGCGCCGAGGGATTCGGCGGTGGGAGAGACCGATGGCGCGACGGCCGCGGGCGCGGCGCAGGGCAGGGCCAGCGCATCGGCTCGGACCGGCGCGCCTGGCCGCTGGCTGCTGCAGCTGTCGCGCCATCACCTGGTGTCCGACCACACCACGTTGGAGCGCATCGTCGAGGAGATCGGTCTGATGCAACGCGGCGCGGCCGCTGAGCTGCCGACGCCGGTGCCGTTCCGCGAGCAGGTCGCCCGCGCGCGCCTGGGGATGGGGCGCGAGGCTCACGAGGCCTTCTTCACCGCGCTGCTGCGCGACGTGGAGGAGCCGACAACGCCTTATGGGCTGATCGACGTGCGCGGCGATGGCACCAGCGTGCACGAGGCGCGGCGGACGCTCGACACCGCGCTGGCGGACCGGATCCGCCAGGAGGCGCGACGGCATGGCGTGGGCGCATCGGCGGTGTTCCACCTGGCCTGGTCGCTGGTGCTGGCGCGCGCGACCGGGCGCGATGACGTGGTCTTCGGCACGGTGCTGCTCGGCCGCATGCAGGCGGGGCGCGACGCCGGGCGCGCGCTGGGCCTGTTCATCAACACGCTGCCGCTGCGCCTACGGGTCGGGCCGCTGGGCGTCGCGGCGAGCCTGCGCTTGGCGCAGGCCGGACTGGCCGATCTGATGCGGCACGAGCACGCGCCGCTGTCGCTGGCGCAGCGCTGCAGCGGGTTGCCGGGCGGCACGCCGCTGTTCTCCGCGCTGCTGAACTACCGCCACAGCCGCCGCCAGCCGGTGAGCGCTGTGCTCGATGGGGACGGCGTGCGCTTGCTCGACGGCGAGGAGCGCACCAACTATCCCTTCGCGCTGTCGGTGGACGATTTCGGCGATGGCTTCGGGCTGGTGGCGCAGGTCGATCGGACGCTCGATGCCGAGGCCATCGGCGCGCAGGTGCTGGCCGCGGTCGAGGCGGTCACGCGCGCGCTGGCCGAAAAGCCCGATCAGCCCTTGTGCGAGCTCGGCGGTCTGGATCAGGCGGCGCTGTCGCAGTGGCACGCATGGAGCGGCGGCGATGCGATTCAGGCGGCCGTCGCCGCAGCGACTGCGACGTCATTGCGGGCGCCGACTCCGACCTCGGCATCGGCATCGGCAACGGCAACGGCAACGGCATCGGCATCAGTCCCTGCGTCGATCTCTGCGTCGATCTCTGCGACTGTCCCTGACCTCATCGAGCGGCAGGCCCACGCGCGGCCGGATGCGATCGCGGTGATCGCCAACGACGGCCGGCTCACTCGCGCGGAACTGGAGGCGCGCGCGAACCGCTTGGCGCGCCGGCTGATCGCGCGGGGCGTGACGTCGGAGTCACGCGTCGGACTCGCGCTGCCGCGTTCGCTCGACATGATCGTCGGCCTGCTGGCCATCCTGAAGGCCGGCGGCGCCTACGTGCCGCTGGACCCCTCGTATCCGTCGGCGCGCTTGCGCCACATGATCGAGGACAGCCGCATCGCGCTGCTGCTCACGCAGGCCGACGTCCTCGATCGCATGCCGATGTCCGAGGGCGTGCCGACGCTGTGTATCGATCAACCGGACGACCCCGACGCCTCGGCGTGCGACGAGTTGCCGCTTCCGGCGCTCGCGGCTGACCAGCTCGCCTACGTCATCTACACCTCCGGATCGACCGGCCGGCCCAAAGGCGTGGCCGTCGCGCACGGCCCGCTGGCCATGCACCTGCAGGCGATCGGCAAGCGGCTCGAGCTCACTCCCGGGGATCGCCTGCTGCAGTTCGCGTCGATCAGCTTCGACGCGGGCGGTTCGCAGTGGATGGCACCGCTGATCCACGGCGCGGCCGTCGTGCTGCTGCCGCGGGACGGTTGGTCGACCGAGGAGGTCGCCCGCACCGTCCGTCGCGAGGGCGTGACGGCGCTGCACTTGCCGCCGGCCTATCTGCGGCAGCTCGCGGCTGAGCATGCGGGCGGGGGACTGCCGGTGCGGCTGTGCATCGCCGGCGGCGAGGCCTGGTCCGCCGCCGACTTCCACGCGGCGCGCGACGCCTTCCTGCCGCGGCGCCTGGTGAATTCCTATGGCCCGACCGAGGCGGTGATCACGCCATGCGCCTGGGACGTTCCGGCCGAGGAGATCGATCGCCTCGGCGACCGGACGACCGTGCCGATCGGCCGCCCCGTCGGCGACCGGACCGCCCGCGTGCTCGACCGCCATCTGTCGCCATGCCCCGCCGGCGTGCCGGGCGAGCTCTATCTGGGCGGGACCGGCCTGGCGCGCGGCTACCTCGACCGCGCCGGCCTGACGGCCGAGCGCTTCGTCGCCGATCCGTTCGGCGCGCCGGGCTCGCGGCTGTATCGCACCGGCGACCTGGTGCGCTGGAGCGCCGACGGCGAGCTGGAGTACCTCGGTCGCATCGACCATCAGGTCAAGGTGCGCGGGTTCCGCATCGAGCTGGGCGAGGTCGAGGCCTCGCTCAAGGTCCTGCCGGAACTGCGCGACGCTGTGGTCGTCGCCGCACCGGGCGCGAGCGGCACGCGGCTCGTGGCCTATGTCGTCGCGAAAGAGGGCCGTGTGGCCGACCCGGCTGCGGTGATCGCTGAGGTCGCGCGGACGCTGCCCGACCACATGGTGCCGGCCGCGGTCGTCGTGCTGGAGGCCCTGCCGCTCAACCCGAACGGCAAGGTCGATCGGCGCGCGTTGCCTTCGCCGGAGCCGCAGGTCGCCGACGTGTTCGAGGCCCCTCGCGGAGAGATTGAAGCGGCCGTGGCGACTCTGTTCGCCGAGGTGCTGGGCTTGGCGCGGATCGGCCGCGGCGACAACTTCTTCGCCGCAGGCGGCGATTCGATCCTGAGTCTCAAGGTCGTCGCGTTGGGGCATCAGCGGGGCTGGCGCCTCCTGCCGCGGCATGTCTTCGAGCATCCGACGGTGGCGGCGCTCGCGCGCGTGGTAGCGGAGATCCACGCGGACACAGCGGGGGCTGCGATCGCGCCGTCCGTCGCGCCGGCCATCACCTCGAGCGTGCGGTCCGCCGTCGTGCCGCTGGGCGACGAGGCCCGTGCGGCCGGCCTGCTGCTGTCGTTCGCGCAGCAGCGTCAATGGTTCCTGTGGCAGCTGGATCCGGCCAGCACCGCGTATCACATCGCTGGCGCGCTGAACCTGCACGGCACGCTGGATGTCGACGCGCTGCGCACCAGCTTCGATTCGCTGGTGCGGCGGCACGAATCGCTGCGCACCGTCTTCCGGCTGGGCGAGGGGGGCGTGGTGGAGCAGCGAGTGCAAGCGCCCGGCACGGCCGGAGTGGCATTCACCCTGCTCGCCGACGAAGCGCAGGCGCGACGGCTCGTCCAGACGCCGTTCGACCTGACCACCGGTCCGCTGATCCGTGTCGGCCTGCTGCGGCAGGGCATCGATCGGCACCAACTGGTCGTCGTGATGCATCACATCGTGTCCGACGGCTGGTCGATGCGCGTCGTCGTGGACGAGGTCTTCGCGGACTACGCCGCCGCCGTGCGGGGCGAGGCAACGACGCTGGCGCCCTGGCCCATCCAGTACGCGGACTTCGCGGTGTGGCAGCGCCAGTGGCGCGCAGGGGCCGAGTGGCAGCGCCAGCTGGATTACTGGCGTGAGCGGCTCGGCGCGGAGCAGCCGGTGCTGCAGCTGCCGGCCGATCATCCGCGTCGGCCCGATGGCCGCTACCGGGCCGCGCGTCACGCCTGGACGCTGCCGCCGGCACTGTCGGCGCACCTGCGCCAACGCGCCCGCGACGAGGGCGCGACCCTGTTCATGGTGCTGCTGGCCGGCTTCCAGGCGGTGCTGAGCCGCTGGACCGCGCAGACCGAGATCCGCGTCGGCGTGCCCATTGCCAACCGCGACCGGCCGGAGATCGCGCCGGTGGTCGGCTTCTTCGTCAACACGCAGGTGCTGGACAACCGCATCGGCGCGCGGATGCCGCTGGCGCGGGTGCTGGCGCAGGCCCGCGAGGCCGCGATCGGCGCGCAAGCCCATCCGGACCTGCCGTTCGAGCAACTGGTCGAGGCGCTCCAGCCGGAGCGCACGCTGGGCGTGCATCCGCTGTTCCAGGTGATGTTCAACCACCTGCGCGGGGAGGACCTCACGGCGCGCCGGCTTCCGGGGCTCGAGATCGAGCCGGTCGCCCTGGCCGGGCGCGAAGCGCAGTTCGAGCTGACGCTGCACACGACCGAGCTGCGGACCGACGGCATCGAGGCGAGCTTCAGCTACGCCGCTGAGCTGTTCGAGGTCGACACGATCGAGCGCATGGCGGGGCATCTCGTGGCGATGCTGGAAGCGATCAGCGCGACGCCGGAGCGAGCCGTCGGGGATGTGACGCTGATGTCGTCGGAGGAGTTCGAGCGGCTGGAGCGGCTGAGTGTCAAGGGCGATGAGGTGGCGGACGCCGTGCCGATGCATCGGCTGATCGAGCGCCAAGCAGCGATCGATCCGCACGTACCGGCGCTGGTCTTTGGGCAGAGCACGCTGACTCGCGGTCAGCTCAATGAGCGCTCGAACCGACTCGCGCATCGCCTCATCGCGCTGGGCGTGCGACCGGACTCGCGCGTAGGGCTGGCCGTCGAGCGCTCGCTGGAGATGATGGTCGGCGTGCTGGCCATCCTCAAGGCCGGCGGCGCCTACGTGCCGCTCGACCCGGAGCTTCCCGCCGATCGGCTGGCCTACATGCTCGAGGACAGCGGCGTGTCGTTGGTGCTGACGCAGCCGCACCTGCGCGCGAAGCTGCCCGTCGGGGAGGGTGTCGATTTGGTCGACATAGACGCCGCGGAGAGTGCCGATGAACGCTTGGGCGCATCGCTCGCGAATCCCGAAGTCGAGGTCCACGGCGAGAACCTCGCCTACGTGATCTACACCTCCGGCTCGACGGGCCGGCCCAAAGGCGCGGCCAACCGCCACGTCGCGCTGCACAACCGGCTGGCCTGGATGCAGCGCGCCTACGCGCTGAGCGCGGCCGACACGGTGTTGCAGAAGACGCCGCTGAGCTTCGACGTCTCGGTGTGGGAACTGTTCTGGGCGCTGGCCGAAGGCGCTCGCTTGGCCATCGCGGCGCCCGGCGATCACCGCGATCCGCAGCGGCTGGTCGAGCTCATCAACGAGCACCAAGTCACCACGATCCACTTCGTGCCCTCGATGCTGCAGGCCTTCTTGGCGCACGACGGCGTGGAGGCCTGCACTTCGCTGCGCCGCGTCGTGTGCAGCGGCGAGGCGTTGCCGGCCGAGGCACAAGCCGCCGTGTTCCGACGCCTTCCGAAGGCGGAGCTCTACAACCTGTACGGTCCGACCGAAGCGGCCATCGACGTCACGCACTGGACCTGCCGGGACGACGGTCGCAGCCAAGTGCCGATCGGCGCGCCGATCACTGGCATCTCGACTTGGGTGCTCGATGGCGACCTCAACGCGGTGCCTCCCGGCGTGCCGGGCGAGCTGTACCTGGGAGGCATTGGCCTTGCGCGCGGTTATCACGACCGCGCCGGGCTCACGTCCGAGCGCTTCATCGCCAATCCGATGGCTGTCGACGGCAGCCGGCTCTATCGCACCGGAGACCTCGTGCGATGGAACGCCGAAGGGCAGCTCGACTACCTCGGCCGCATCGATCACCAAGTCAAGATCCGCGGCTTCCGGATCGAGCTGGGCGAGATCGAAGCGCAGCTGCTCGCGCAGCCCGGCGTGCGCGAGGCCGTGGTCGTGGCGCTGCAGGCGCCCACCGGCGCGAGGTTGGTGGCATACGTCTCTGCGCACGCGACGGCGTCCGCGCAGGCCGAAGCGACGGCGCCGCCCGACGGCGCACTCGACACCGAGGGCCTGCGCGAAGCGCTCGGCCGGACCTTGCCCGAGTACATGGTTCCCAGCGCTATCGTGGTGCTCGACACGCTGCCCCTGAACCCCAGCGGCAAGGTCGATCGCAAGGCGCTGCCGGCGCCGGATCTCCACACCGCATCGACAGCCGCCTACGAGGCACCGCAGGGCGAGGTCGAGACCGCCATCGCCGCGGTCTGGGCCGACGTGCTGGGCTTGCCGACCGACCAGGTCGGCCGCCGCGACAACTTCTTCTCGCTGGGCGGCCACTCGCTGCTGGCGCTGAAGGTGCTCGATCAACTGCGCGGCCGCGGCCTCCGCGCTCAGGTGCGGCAGTTGTTCCTCCATCCGGAGCTGGCGGCTTTTGCGCAGTCGATCGACCCACAGGCGGGCAGGGCCTCGGATTCGGCCATCGCCGCCGAAGCGGCCCGCTCAGCCGACGCGGCGCCGCTCGACATCGTCGTGCCTCCCAACTGCATCCCCGACGACTGCACCGAGATCCAGCCGGAGATGCTTACCCTGGTCGACCTCGACGCGGCCGCGATCCGCCGCATCGAAGCGGCGATCCCCGGCGGCGCGGCCAACATCCAGGACATCTACCCGCTGGCGCCGCTGCAGGAAGGCATCCTCTTCCACCACCTGCTGCAGCGCGACACCGACGCCTACGTGACCGCGCACCTGATGCGCTTCGACAGCGAAGCGCGGCTGCGCCGGTTCATCGACAGCTTCGATCGCGTCATCGCGCGCCACGACATCCTGCGCACCGCGATCCTGTGGGAGGGGTTGGACGAACCGCTGCAGGTCGTGTGCCGCGAGGCCCGCCTGGACATCGTCTGGCTCTCGCCGACGGACGGCCCGGTGGCCGAGCGCCTCGAGGCGCTGGGCCGACCCGGCTCCGGCCGCATCGACGTGCGACGTGCGCCGCTGCTGCGCGCCGTGGCCGGCTTCGACGCCGGCAGCGGTCGCTGGCTGCTGCAACTGTCCAGTCACCACCTGGTGACGGACCACAGCACGCTGGCCGGCGTCGTCGAGGAGATTGCGCTGATCCAGCAGGATCGCGAGGCCGAGCTGCCTGCACCGGTGCCGTTCCGGCGCTTCGTCGCGCACGCCCGCCTCAGCGTCAGCCGCGCCGAGCACGAGGCCTTCTTCGGCGCGATGCTGCGCGACGTGACCGAGCCCACCGTGCCCTTCGGCGTGGCCGATGTGCGAGGCGACGGGTCGCGGCTGCGACAGTCGCGACTGGCACTGCCTGCCGCGCTGGCCAGTCAGACGCGGCGCATGGCGCGTCAACAGGGCGTGGGTGTCGCGGCGCTGTTCCATCTCGCCTGGGCCCTGGTGCTGGGCCGCGCGAGCGGCCGGACCGACGTGGTCTTCGGCACCGTGCTGCTTGGCCGCCTGCAGGTCGACGACGGCGCGGCGCGCGCGCTGGGCCTGTCCATCAACACGCTGCCGCTGCGCCTGCGGGTCGGCGAACAGTCCGTCGCCGAGGGGCTGCGCGACGCCCACGCGGCGCTGTCCGCGCTGCTGCGTCATGAGCACGCCAGCCTGTCGCTGGCGCAGCGCTGCAGCGGACTGGTGGGCGGCACGCCGCTGTTCTCGGCGCTGCTGAACTACCGGCACGCCCACCGACGCCGCGACGCGTCCTCCGCCGCCTGGGACGGCATGGAGATCGATGCCGCCCAGGAACGATCGAACTATCCCTTCGGCCTGTCGGTGGACGACGACGGTGAAGGCTTCGGCCTCGTCGCGCAGGTGCATGAATCGCTGGATCCCGGCCAGGTCTGCGCGCTGATGCAGGCGGCTGTGACTTGCTTGGTCGATGCCTTGGCGCATCGGCCCGGGCAGGCCTTGTGCGCGCTGGACGTGCTGGACGACGCCTCGCGCGCGCGCCTGTCCCGCTGGGGCATCCCGACGCCGCGCTTCGACGGCACGCCGCCGGTGCCCCGCCTTGTCGAGCGTCAGGCTGTCGAGCGCCCTGACGCGGTGGCGCTCCTCTTCGGCGACGAGCAGCTCAGCTATGCGCAGTTCAACACCCGCGCCAACCGCCTGGCGCATCGCCTGATCGCGCTCGGCATCCGCCCCGAGGACCGCGTCGGCCTGGCCGTGCAGCGGTCGATGGACATGGTGGTTGCGCTGCTCGCCATCCTCAAGGCCGGCGCGGCCTACGTGCCGCTGGACCCGTCCTATCCGGCCGAGCGGCTGGCCTACATGGTCGAGGACAGCGGCATCCGGCTGCTGCTGACGCAGCAGGCGCTCGCGGCGCGGCTGCCGTCGACCGACGGCCTCGCGGTGCTGGCGCTGGACGGCGAGGACGCCTTCACCGGCGCCGAGTCCGATCCGGCCGTCGACATCCACCCGGAGCACCTGGCCTACGTCATCTACACCTCCGGTTCGACCGGACGGCCCAAGGGCGTGGCGGTCACGCACGGCCCGCTGGCGATGCACGTGCAATCGATCGGCGAGGTCTACGGCATGACGCCGGCCGACCGTGAACTGCAGTTCGCGTCCATCGCCTTCGACGGCGCGCACGAGCGCACCTGGGTGCCGCTGGCCTTCGGCGCTGCGCTGATGCCGCGTGACCAGGAGCTGTGGCCGGTAGAGCGCACCGCCGCCGAGATCGAGCGTCACGGCATCACCATCGCCTGCTTCACGCCGGGCTACCTGACGCAGATGGCCGAGCTGCTCGGCGAGGGCGGCAGCCAGCTGCCGATCCGGTCCTACACGGTCGGCGGCGAGGCGATGTCGCGCGCCAACCTCGACCTCGTGCAATCGGTGCTGAAGCCACCGCGCATCATCAACGGCTACGGCCCGACCGAGACCGTCATCACCCCGACCGTCGGAGTCGCGCTGGCGGGCGAGCGATTCGCCGCGCCTTACATGCCGATCGGCAAGCCGGTCGGGGACCGGCAGGCGCGGGTGCTCGACGCCGATCTCAATCTCTGCCCGCCTGGCGTGCCGGGCGAGCTCTACCTGAGCGGCGGTCTCGCGCGGGGTTACCTCGGCCGGCCCGGCGCCAGCGCCGAACGCTTCGTCGCCGATCCGTTCAACGGCACCGGCGGTCGGATGTACCGCACGGGCGACCTCGTCCGCTGGAACGAAGAAGGGCAGCTCGAATACCTCGGTCGCATCGACCACCAGGTGAAGGTGCGCGGCTTCCGCATCGAACTGGGCGAGGTGGAGTCGCAGCTGCGGCTGCAGGCGGGCGTGCGCGAGGCCGTCGCCGTCGCGGCCGAAGGGGCGGGGGGCGCGCGGCTGGTGGCCTATGTCTCCCCGCTCCCCGGCCAGGCGCTGGATCCGCGCGCGCTGCGGGAAGGTCTGGCCCGGGTGCTGCCGGACCACATGGTGCCGGGGCTCTTCATCGTGCTGGACGCGCTGCCGCTGAATCCCAACGGCAAGGTCGACCGCAAGGCGCTGCCCGCGCCGCAGGCCGATGCCGGACGCCCGCATGAGCCGCCGCGCGGCGAAACGGAGACGGCGCTCGCCGCGCTGTGGGCCGAGACGCTGGCCGTGGAGCGCGTCGGGCGCGACGACAACTTCTTCGAATTGGGTGGCCACTCGCTGGCCTTGATGAAGCTGCAGATGAAGGTGCAGCGGCGCTTTGGCGTGCAACTGCCGTTGCGCGCGTACTTCGAGAGCCCGACGCTCGCCGATGCCGCCGCGCGCGTGCAGCGCGAGAGCGAGGCGCTGGCCGCCGCGCAGGGCGCGGACCTCGATCGCATGGCCGCGCTGCTGGATACCTGGGAGAACTGAATGAGCACCCTCGACAAGAACGACACGGTCACGACGACCCACGCGGCCCCGGCCCAGGCTCCGACCGCACCGCCCGGCGATCCCCGGCGCGCGCTGGCCGAGCGCTTCGCGCGCCTGCCGGCGGAGAAGCAGCGGGGCTTCCTGCAGGCGCTCAAGGCGCAGGGGATCGACTTCGCGATGCTGCCCATCGTGCCGGCGCCGCTCGAGACGCGCCCGCTGTCGTTCGCGCAACTGCGGCAGTGGTTCCTGTGGACGCTGGATCGGACGAGCACCGCGTATCACTTGTCCGGCGCGCTGACGCTCGAGGGCGAGGTGGATGTCGTCGCGCTGCGCGACAGCTTCGCGGCGCTGGTGGAGCGCCATGAATCGCTGCGGACGAGCTTCCATGCGGATGCGCAGGGGCAGGTCGTCCAGCGGGTCCACGCCGCTGGCGACATCGGTTTCGGGTTGGAGATGATCGACCTGCAAGACGGCGAGGGCGGTGACGGCGGTGATGCGATCGAGGCCCGCACCCGCGCGCAGGTCCGCCGACTGGTCGACACGCCGTTCGACCTCGAGCGGGGCCCGCTGCTGCGGGTGGCCTTGCTGCGCCAGGGCGCGCGGCGGCAGGTGCTCGTCGTCGTGATGCATCACATCGTGTCGGACGCCTGGTCGATGAAGGTCATCGTCGACGAGTTCATCGCGCAGTACGGCGCCCGGGTCCGCGCCGAGACGCCGTCGATGACCGCGCTGCCCATCCAGTACGCCGACTACGCCGCGTGGCAGCGGCACTGGCTGGAGGCCGGTGAGCGGGAGCGGCAGCTGGCGTACTGGGTGGCGCAGCTCGGCGGCGAGCAGTCGGTGCTGCAGCTGCCGACGGATCGCCCGCGGCGGGCCGATGGGCGTTATCGGGCGGCGCAGCATGGCGTGGAGCTGCCGGCGGCGCTGGTACGGGGCCTGCGGGCGCGCGCGCAGGCGCAGGGGGCGACGCTGTTCATGGCGCTACTGGCTGCTTATCAGGCGGTGCTCGGCCGCCATGCGGGGCTGGCGGAGGTGCGCGTCGGCGTGCCGGTCGCCAACCGGCAGCGGGTCGAAACCGAAGGCGTGGTCGGCTTCTTCGTCAACACGCAGGTGCTGCGCAACCGCGTGGACGGACGCCGGTCGCTGGGCGAGGTACTCGATCAGGCGCGGGAGTCGGCCCTCGGCGCGCAGGCGCATCAGGATCTGCCGTTCGAGCAACTGGTGGATGCGCTGCAGCCTGAGCGCACGCTGGGCGTGCATCCGCTGTTCCAGGTGATGTTCAACCATGGCAGCGCGGGCGCGCAGGGGCCCATGGCGCTGCCCGGATTGCGATTGACGCCGTACGCGCTGGGGGAGCAGGCGGCCCAGTTCGAGTTGATGCTGACGACGACTGAGACCGCGGAGGGCACGGTGCGCGCGAGCTTCAGCTACGCGGCCGAGCTGTTCGAGCCGGCGGCGATCGAGCGGATGGCGGGGCATTTCGTGGCCATGCTGGAGGCGATCAGCGCGACGCCGGAGCGAGCCGTCGGGGACGTGGCGCTGATGTCGCCGGAGGAGCTCAAGCGGCTGGAGCGCCTGAGCGTCAATGGCGATGAGGTGGCGGAGGCCGTGCCGATGCACCGTCTCATCGAGCGCCAAGCGGCGATCGATCCGCATGCACCGGCGCTGGTTTTTGGGCAGAGCGCGCTGACTCGCGGTCAGCTCAATGCGCGTGCGAACCGCCTGGCGCATCGGCTCATCGCGCTGGGCGTGCGCCCGGACTCGCGCGTGGGACTGGCCGTCGAGCGCTCGTTGGAGATGATGATCGGCGTGCTGGCCATCCTGAAGGCCGGCGGCGCCTACGTGCCGCTGGACCCCGAGCTGCCCGCCGATCGATTGGCATACATGCTCGAAGACAGCGGCGTGGCGCTGGTGCTGACGCAGCCGCATCTGCACGCGAAGCTGCCGGTCGGCGAGCGCGTCGAGTTGGTCGACATCGACCCCGCGGAGAGCGCCGATGAACGTCTGAGCGCATCGCCAGCGAATCCCGACGTCGAGGTCCACGGCGAGAACCTCGCCTACGTGATTTACACCTCCGGCTCGACGGGGCGGCCGAAGGGCGCGGCCAACCGCCACGTCGCGTTGCACAACCGCTTGGCCTGGATGCAGCGAGCCTACGCGCTGAGCGCGGTCGACACGGTCCTACAGAAGACGCCGCTGAGCTTCGACGTCTCGGTGTGGGAACTGTTCTGGGCGCTGGCCGAAGGCGCTTGCTTGGCCATCGCGGCTCCGGGCGATCATCGCGATCCGCAGCGGTTGGTCGCGCTCATCAACGAGCACCAGGTCACCACGATCCACTTCGTGCCGTCGATGCTGCAGGCCTTCCTGGCCCATGACGGCGTGGAGGCTTGTACCTCTCTACGACGCATCGTTTGCAGCGGCGAAGCGTTGCCGGCCGAGGCGCAAGCCGCCGTGTTCCGCCGGCTTCCTAAGGCGGGCCTCTACAACCTGTACGGCCCCACCGAAGCGGCCATCGACGTCACGCACTGGACCTGCCGCGACGACGGCCGCAGCCAAGTGCCGATCGGCGCGCCGATCACCGGCATCTCGACGTGGGTGCTCGATGGCGACCTCAACGCGGTGCCTCCCGGCGTGCCGGGCGAGCTGTACCTGGGAGGAATCGGCTTGGCGCGCGGATATCACGACCGCGCCGGCCTGACCTCCGAGCGCTTCGTCGCCAATTCGATGGCCACCGACGGCAGCCGGCTCTATCGCACCGGCGACCTCGTGCGATGGAACGCCGAAGGGCAGCTCGACTACCTCGGCCGCATCGATCACCAAGTCAAGATCCGCGGCTTCCGGATCGAGCTGGGCGAGATCGAAGCGCAGTTGCTGGCGCAACCAGGCGTGCGCGAGGCCGTGGTCGTGGCGGTGCAAACGCCAACCGGCGCGCGGCTGGTCGCCTACATCTCGGCTCAGGCGGTCGCCCCGGTGCAGCCAGCAACGTCAGTGCAGCCCGGAACCTCCGTGCCGATGGGAGTGTCGACGCAGTCAGGGGGCGCGTTGGACACCGACCAGCTACGCGAGGCACTCGGCCGCAGCTTGCCCGAGTACATGGTCCCCAGCGCCATCGTCGTGCTCGACACGCTGCCGCTGAACCCCAGTGGCAAGGTCGATCGCAAGGCCCTGCCGGCGCCGCACCTCCATGCCAAGTCAGCAGCGGCCTACGAGGCCCCGCAGGGCGAGGCCGAAGCGACCATCGCGTCGATCTGGCGTGACCTGCTCGGCGTGGAGCGCGTCGGCCGGTGGGACAGCTTCTTCGAACTGGGCGGGCACTCGCTGCTCGCGATCCAGCTGCAGGCGAGACTGCGCCAGTGCGGTTGGCCATCGGAGATGCGGGCCTTGTTCCTTCATCCGCGACTCGCCGATTTCGCGTCAGCCGTGGCCCAGTCGGCGGGCGTGGCCGTCCCCATCGCAGACCCCGACGCCAATGCGGCGACCATCCCGGCCGGCTGCACCGCACTCGAGCCGGGCATGCTGCCGCTGGTTGAGCTCGACACGGCCGAGCTGCGGCGCATCGAGGCCGCGATCCCCGGTGGCGCGGCCAACATCCAGGACATCTACCCCCTCGCGCCGCTGCAGGAGGGCATGCTCTTCCATCATCTGATGCAGGAGCAGGGCGACGCCTATGTGATCTCGCTGCTGCTGCGCTTCGACGGCGAGGCACGGTTGACGCGTTTCATCGACGCGCTGAATCAGGTCATCGCGCGTCACGACATCCTGCGCACCGCCGTCGTGTGGGAGGGACTGCGCGAGCCGGTGCAGGTCGTCTGCCGCGCGGCGCCGCTCACCCTCGAATGGCTGCCGATCGATGAGGCCGACCGCGCCGCGGGCCGTGCCGCGGAGCGGCTGGCGGCTTACGTGGATCGCCGCGCCTTCCGCATCGACGTGCGCCGCGCGCCGATGGTGCGGGCCATCGCGGTCCACGATGCGCCCAGCGGCCAGTGGCTGCTGCAGCTGCCCAGCCATCACCTTGCGCTCGACCACACGGCCGAGAAGCTGATGATCGAGGAGATCGCGCTGATCCTGCAGCAGCGTCATGCCGAGTTGCCCAGGCCGGTGCCGTACCGCCGCTACGTGGCGCAGGCGCGCGCGGGCATGAGCGGGGACCAGCACGAGGCCTTCTTCCGGAAGATGCTGGGCGGCGTGGACGAAGTGACCGCGCCTTTCGGCCTCGCCGACGCGCGACTCGATGGAAGCGCGAACGAGGAGTCGCGCCTGACCTTGCCGGCGGCGCTCTCGATCGAGTTGCGCGAGCAGGCGCGTCGCCAGGGCGTGAGCGCGGCGACCTTGTTCCACCTCGCCTGGGCGCTGGTGCTGGCGCGCACGGCGGGGCGCGACGACGTGGTTTTCGGCACGGTGTTGTTCGGCCGCATGCAGGGCGGGGACGAGGCGCATCGTGCGATGGGCATGTTCATCAACACGCTGCCCTTGCGGGTCGAGCTGCGCGGGCGCAGCGTCGCGCAGGGCTTGCGGGAGACGCATGATCGCCTCACCGGCTTGTTGCACCACGAGCACGCGCCGCTGTCGCTGGCCCAGCGCTGCAGCGGGTTGCCGGGCGGCACGCCGCTGTTCTCCAGCCTGCTGAACTATCGCCATAGCGGTCCGCGCCGCGGCGAGGATGGTGCGGACGCGGTCTGGGATGGCATGACGCTGGTCGGCGCGAAGGAGCGGACCAACTATCCGTTCACGCTCTCGGTCAATGACCGCGGGGAGGTCTTCGAGCTGGTGTTGCAGGTCGAGCGCTCGGTGCGTGTGGCGCGGATGCAGGTTTATCTGGAAGCGGCCGTGCGCGGCATCGTCGACGCGCTGACTGCGGGCGGCGGGCAGGCCTTGCATGCGCTGAGCGTGATCGGGCCGGAGGAGGCTGCGACCCTGACGCGTTGGAGCGAGGTGCCGCCGTCTGCTGACGAGGCCGTGCCGATGCATCGGCTGATCGAACGCAAGGCGGCGATCGATCCGGATGCACCGGCGCTGGTCTTTGGGCAGAGCACGCTGACACGCGGTCAACTCAATGCGCGCGCGAACCGAATCGCGCATCGCCTCATCGCGCTGGGGGTGCGCCCGGACTCGCGCGTGGGACTGGCCGTCGATCGATCGATGGAGATGATGGTCGGCGTGCTGGCCATCCTCAAGGCCGGCGGCGCCTACGTGCCGCTCGACCCGGAGCTTCCCGCCGATCGGCTCGCCTACATGCTCGAAGACAGCGGCGTGTCGTTGGTTCTGACGCAGTCGCCTCTGCACGCGAAGCTGCCGGTCGGGCAGGGCGTCGAGCTGGTCGATATCGACGCGACCGTCGCCGCTCAGGCCTCGCAGGACACGCGCGGTCGCACCGACCGTGCGGCCGAAGCCGCCGATGAGGCGGTCAGCGATGGTGAGAGCGATGCATCGCTGGCGAATCCCAACGTCGAGATCCACGGCGAGAACCTCGCCTACGTGATCTACACCTCCGGCTCGACGGGGCGGCCAAAGGGCGCGGCCAACCGCCACGTCGCGTTGCACAACCGATTGGCCTGGATGCAGCGAGCCTACGCGCTAAGCGCGGCCGACACAGTGCTGCAGAAGACGCCGCTGAGCTTCGACGTCTCGGTGTGGGAGTTGTTCTGGGCGCTGGCCGAAGGCGCTCGCTTGGCCATCGCGGCGCCCGGCGATCACCGCGATCCGCAGCGGCTGGTCGAGCTCATCAACGAGCACCAGGTCACCACGATCCACTTCGTGCCCTCGATGCTGCAGGCCTTCCTGGCCCATGACGGCGTCGAGGCCTGCACCTCGCTACGGCGCATCGTGTGCAGCGGCGAAGCGCTGCCAGCCGAGGCGCAAGCCGCCGTGTTCCGCCGGCTTCCTAAGGCGGGCCTCTACAACCTCTACGGCCCCACCGAAGCGGCCATCGACGTCACGCACTGGACCTGCCGCGACGACGGCCGCAGCCAAGTGCCGATCGGCGCCCCGATCACCGGCATCTCGACTTGGGTGCTCGATGGCGACCTCAACGCGGTGCCTCCCGGCGTGCCGGGCGAGCTGTACCTGGGAGGCATTGGCCTTGCGCGCGGTTATCACGACCGCGCCGGGCTCACGTCCGAGCGCTTCATCGCCAATCCGATGGCCGTCGACGGCAGCCGGCTCTATCGCACCGGCGACTTGGTGCGATGGAATACCGAGGGTCAACTCGACTACCTCGGCCGTATCGACCACCAGGTCAAGATCCGCGGCTTCCGGATCGAGCTGGGCGAGATCGAAGCGCAGTTGCTAGCCCAGCCCGGCGTGCGCGAGGCCGTGGTCGTGGCGATGCAGACGCCCACCGGCGCGAGGTTGGTGGCATACGTCTCTGCGCACGCGACGGCGCTGGCGCAGCCCGGAGCGACGGTGCAGCGTGACGGTGCAATCGACACCGAAATCCTGCGCGAGGCGCTCAGCCGCAGCTTGCCCGAGTACATGGTCCCCAGCGCCATCGTCGTGCTCGACACGCTGCCGCTGAATCCCAGCGGCAAGGTCGATCGCAAGGCGTTGCCGGCCCCCGATCTCCATACCGCATCGGCAGCCGCCTACGAGGCACCACAGGGTGAGGTCGAGACCGCCATCGCCGCGGTCTGGGCCGACGTGCTCGACGTGGACATCAGCCGAGTGGGCCGCCACGACAACTTCTTCGAAGTCGGCGGAGATTCCATCCTCAGCCTGCAGATCATTGCCCGCCTGCGTCGCACCGGATGGCATCTGACGCCGCGGCAGATCTTCGAGTTGCAGACGATCGCCCGTCTCGGCGTTGCGGCGCAGCGGATCGACGACGGCGCGCCGGCAGCGCCCGATGCGGCATCACCGCTCGGTCGTCTCGACGACTTCCTCGATGCCGCCGCCATCGCCGCGCTGCCGATCGACCCCGCCTCGATCGAGGACGTCTACCCGCTGGTGCCGACGCAGGAAGGCATGCTGCTGCACTCGGTCGAGGCGCCGGACTCCGGCCTCTACGTGAACCAGCTGAACGTCGAGGTCCGCCACCTCGATCCCGATCGCCTGGAGGCGGCGTGGCGCGTGATGGTCGCGCGGCACGCGATGCTGCGCACCGCCGTGTTGTGGCAACCCGGCATGACGCGACCGCTGCAACTGGTGCTGCGCGAGGCGCCCAGCGCCATGACGCGACTGGACTGGTGCGGCGAGGCGGACACCGCGCGTCGCATCGCCGACTTCGCCCGCGCCGAGCTCACGCGCCCGATCGACTGGCTCCGCCCGCCGCTCTCGCGGGTCGCCGTGATCCAGCTGGACGAGGATCGCCACCAGCTCGTGTGGACCCGCCACCACCTGCTCTCCGACGGCTGGAGCGACGCCCGCCTGATGGCGGAATGGCTGCGCTGCTACGCCGGCGAGGCGCTGCCGTCGGCGCCGCCGCGCTATGGCGACTTCGTGCGCTGGCTGCAGCGGCAGGATGCCGGCGCGCCGCAGGCCTTCTGGACCGAGGCGCTTGCGGCCCTCGATGGCCCGACGCTGCTGGCCGAGTCCACCCGCGCCGCGCCCGGCCGCTCGGGCTTCGAGAAGCGCTACTCGCGTTTCGACGCCGCGCGGTCCGCGGCGCTGACGGCCTTCGCCCAGCGCGAGCGCGTGACGGTGAACACCCTGGTGCAGGCCGCCTGGGCCGTGCTGCTGCACCGGCACACCGGCCGCGACCGCGTGGTCTTCGGCGCCACCGTCGCGGGCCGTCCCGCCACGCTGCCGGGCGCGGAGGAGATGCTGGGCCTGTTCATCAACACCGTGCCGGTGCCGGTGACCTGGGACGCCAGCCAGCGGGTCGGCGACTACCTGCGCGCCGTGCAGGACACCAACCTGCGCCTGCGCGACCACGAGCACGCCGCGCTGGCCGACGTGCAGCGCTGGGCCGGCTCCTCCGGCCGGCCGCTGTTCGACAGCATCATCGTCTTCGAGAACGCACCGATCGACCGCGCGCTGCGGCAGCTCGGCCAGTACGGCCTCGAGTTCGACGAGATCGGTGGGGAAGGCTTGACCGGCTATGCGATGGACCTGCAGGTCGTCGCCGGCGACCGGCTGGTGATCGAGTACTGCTACAGCCGCCGCGATCTCGACGACGCCTTCGTCGAGGGGCTGCGCACCCAGATGGAGACGCTGCTGGACGGCATGGCCGCCGACCCGTCGGCGCCGCTGGGCGAGCTGCGCTGGCTGGACGCGCCGGCGGCACGGGCGCTGCGCGCGCTCGGGCAGGGCGGTGGTGGCCTGGTCGAGCCGCGGCCGGCGCCGGTGCATCGCCTGATCGAGCGCCAGGCCGCCACCCGCGGCGAGGCCATCGCGCTGCTGCTGGGCGACGAGGAACTGAGCTACGCCGAGCTGAACGCGCGGGCCAACCGGCTGGCCCACCACCTGGTCCGCCGCGGCCTGCCGCGCGACGCCCGCGTCGGCGTGGCGCTGGAGCGCTCGCTCGACAGCATCGTCGGCCTGCTGGCCGTGCTGAAGGCCGGCGCGGCCTACGTGCCGCTGGACCCGGCCTATCCGCCGGACCGGCTCGCCTTCATGCTGCAGGACAGCGGCGCCGCGCTGCTGCTGACGCAGCGCGGCCTGCGCGCACGACTGCCGGCGGTGCCGGGCCTCGAGGTCGTGACGATGGAGGAGGTCCGCGAGGCGACTGCGGCGACAGCGGCGGACGATGCCGCCAATCTCGCGCTCGCGGACCATCCCGACCACCTCGCCTATGTGATCTACACCTCCGGCTCGACCGGCTTGCCCAAGGGCGTGGCGGTGACGCACGGACCGCTGGCCATGCATTGCCTGGCCACGGCGGAGATCTACGGCATGAGCGCCGCTTCCTGCGAGCTGCACTTCATGTCCTTCTCCTTCGACGGGGCGCATGAGCGCTGGCTGACGCCGCTGTGCGTGGGCGCGGGCCTGGCCCTGCGCGACAACGAGCTGTGGACCGCCGAGCAGACCTGCGAGGCCCTGCATCGCTACGAGGTCACCAACGCCGCCTTCCCGCCGGCCTACCTCGGCCAGATCGCCGATTGGGCCGGCCTGCGCGGCGACGCGCCGCCGGTGGAGCTGTACGTCTTCGGCGGCGAGGCCATGCCCAAGGCCGCCTACGACAAGGTCTGCCGCCACCTGCGGCCGCGCACGCTGATCAACGGCTACGGCCCGACCGAGTGCGTCATCACGCCGCTGATCTGGAAGTCGGCCGCGAGCGAGGGCTTCGATTGCGCCTATGCGCCGATCGGCAAGCCGGTCGGGGACCGCGCGATCCATGTGCTCGACACCGACCTGCAGCCGGTGCCGGCGGGCGTCGTCGGCGAGCTCTACATCGGCGGATTCGGCCTCGCGCGCGGCTACCTGGGACGGGCCGGCCTGACCGCGCAGCGCTTCGTGGCCGACCCCTTCGACGCCGCCGGTGGCCGCCTGTACCGCACCGGCGACCTGGTCCGCTGGATGGAGGACGGCAACATCGAATACATCGGGCGCGCCGACCACCAAGTCAAGATCCGCGGTTTCCGCATCGAGCTGGGCGAGATCGAGACCTGCCTGTGCGAGGTGCCCGGCGTGCTGGAGGCGGCGGTCGTGGCGCGCGAGAGTCCGTCCGGCAAGCAGCTCGTGGCCTACGTCGTCGCGCTGCCGGATGTGAGCGAGGCGACGCTGCTGCCCCGACTGCGCCAGCGCATCGCCGAGCAGTTGCCGGAGCACATGGCGCCGGCTCATCTGGTCCTGCTGTCGCGACTGCCGCGCCTGATCAGCGGCAAGCTGGACCGCGCGGCGCTGCCCGATCCGGCGAGCTCGCACGATGGCGACTACCGCGCGCCGCGCACCGAGGTCGAGCAGCGGCTGGCGACGATCTGGCAGGAGGTGCTGGGGATCGAGCAGGTCGGCATCGGCGACAACTTCTTCGAGCTGGGCGGCGATTCCATCCTCAGCCTGCAGGTGATCTCGCGGGTGCGCAACGCCGGGCTGGGCTTCGAACTGCGGCTGCGCGACCTGATCCGCCATCAGACGATCGAGGGCCTGACGGCCGCCTTCGCTGCTGCCGGCTCGGCCACGGCGGGCGCTGCGGCCGCGTCGAACGCGACGGACGCGACGGACGCGACGGACGCGACGGATGCGTCGATGGTGATGTCGGCTGGCGGCTCGGTGAGCGCGGCGACGGGCTTGACCGGGAGCGTGTCGACGCCTCACGCCGCGGAAGGTGAAGTGCCGCTCACGCCGATCCAACGCTGGTTCTTCGAGCAGCCCATCCCGGCGCGTCATCACTACAACCAGTCGGTGATGTTGAGGGCGCCGACCTGGCTCGACGAGGACCGACTGCGACGCGTGATCGCGCTGCTCACCCAGCACCACGAGGGCCTGCGCCTGCGCTTCAACCAGGACGCCGATGGCCGATGGACACAGCGCTACGAGGACGCGTCGACCGTGGCGACGGCGACAGCTCCTGATCCGCGCTCCGACGTGCTGTGGAGTCACGAGGTCGCCAGCCCGGAGGACATCCGGCGCGAGGCCGACCGGGCCCAGCGAAGCCTCGACCTCGCGCGGGGCCCGCTGTGGCGGGTGCTGCACCTGCGGCATGTCGACGGCAGCGCGCGGCTGCTGATCGCCGTGCATCACCTGACGATCGACGGCGTGTCTTGGCGCGTGCTGCTGGAGGACCTGCAGGCCGCCTACCTGGCGCTGGTCGCCGGTACCGAGCCGGTGCTGCCCGCGCGTAGCGCGCCGTTCAAGGCCTGGGCGGAGCATCTGGCGCGCTGGGCGGGCTCGGAGGCGCTGGCCGCCGAGCTGCCGCACTGGCGGCGCGAGCTGGCCGCGATCCCCGACCTGCCGCGGGACGATCCGCAGGCCCCCGCCTGGATCCAGGACCGCCGCACCGCGGCGATGTCGCTGGACGCGGCGCTCACGCGGCAGCTGCTGCGCGTCGCGCCCGCGGCCTACGGCGGCGGCATCGATGCGCTGCTGCTGACCGCGCTCGGGCGGACGCTGTCCGCCTGGAGCGGCCATCCCGAGGCGCTGGTGCTGCTCGAGGGCCACGGCCGCGAAGGCGATGCGGCCGACATCGACCTCAGCCGCACCGTGGGCTGGTTCACGAGTGCCTATCCGGTCCGCCTGTCCGGCCACGACCAGCCGTGGGCGGCGGCGATCCCGGCGGTGTCCGGCCACCTGCGCGCGGTGCCGAACCGCGGTGTCGGCTTCGGCGTGCTGCGCCACCTGCATGCCGACGAGGCGGTGCGTGCGTCGCTGGCGGCGGTCCAGCCGGGAATCGCGTTCAACTACCTCGGCCAGCTGGACCAGACGCTGAGGGACGGCGCGGGCTTCAGCCGCGCGCGCGACTCCGGCGGCATGGCCCGCGACGAGCGCGGACCGCTGCCCTGCTGGATCGAGGTGATCGGCCAGGTGATGGACGGCGTGTTGACGATGAACTGGTCCTACAGCGACCGCATGTTCAAGCCGGCGACGATGGAGGCGCTGGCCGCAGGCTTCCGGGCGCAGTTGGTCGCGTTGATCGACCACTGCGTGGAAGTGGCGGGCCGCGCGGGGACGGCGTGAACGCGGAGATCCGGTGCCTCCCGGCACCGGATCCCGCCCGTGGCGACGCCGACACCGGCGTCGCCAGCGGCCTTAGAAGTGGCCTCAGAAGCGGTAGCTGCCGCGCAGCCAGGTGCTGCGCGGCGTTCCGAACATGTAGCCGGACTGGCCGCTCATCCAGATGTAGGTCTTGTCGGTCACGTTCTCGACGTTGAGCGACACGGTCATGCGCGGCGTGAGCTCGTAGCGCGCCAGCAGGCCGATCAGCGTGTAGCCGCCCTGCGTCAGCGGCGTCTTGGAGACGATGTCCATCGAGGTGGCGTTCTGGTAGCTGAGGTTGCCGCCGATGGTCAGCCGGCTCAGCGCGCCGGGCAGGCGGTAGCTGGTCGCCAGGTTGACGGTGCGCGTGGCCAGGTGCGGCGAAAGCGGCGTGCCATCGGCCTTGCGCGGCGTGCCGTAGGCATAACCGGCCATCAGCTGCCAGCCGGTCAGCACCTCGCCGGAGACGCTCAGCTCGAAGCCCTCGGTCACCGTGCCGCGCTCGCCGCGGAAGGCCGGCGAGCCATCCGGTTGCAGCGTGCCGGTGGCCACCGGCACGTGGTCCTGCTTGGTGCGGAAGACCGCGACCGCGGTGTTCAGGCGGCCGCCGAAGTGCTCGCCCTTCACGCCTAGCTCGACGTTGCTGCCGCGCTGCGGATCGATCACGTTGCCGCTTTCGTCCTTGGACGTGTTGGGCTGGAAGATCTGCGTGAAGCTGCCGTAGACCGAAAACTCGCCGGTCAGGTCGTAGACCACGCCGGCGTAGGGCGTGACGACCGAGGTCTCCTTGATCGGCACGCCGTCCACCCGCGCGCCGTTGGCCGTGCCGGCCCAGGAACGCTGGTAGGACCGGTTCTCGTAGGAGGTCACCCGCGCGCCCACCAGCAGCGACAGCGCATCGGTCGCCTGCAGGCGCGTGGACGCATAGGCCGCGCGTTCCTCGGTCTCGGCGTTCTGGCGCAGGCGCGGGTACTGGAAGTCGGGCTTGGCGATCGCGCCGAGGTCGAAGACGCCACCCGGGCGGCGATCCAGCCGCGTGCCGGTGTTGAGCGCGCTGTTGTTGGCGATCTCGGTCTCCAGCTTGTTCACGTTGAAGCCGATCACCGCCTGGTGCGTGCGGCCGAACAGCTGGTAGGGGCCGGAGGCGTAGACGTCCAGCGACTTGTTGGTGCCGTCCGCCGGGTTGTCGCTCAGCGAGACGACGCCGATGTTGGTCGCCGCGTTGATCGGGAAGGTGGGCAGCGTGCTCTGCAGGTCGCCGCTGTAGCGCTCGCGCTGGTTCTTGACCTGCGCCACCTCGGCCTTGACCTGCCAGCCGTTGTCGAAGGCGTGCTGCAGGTTGACGAAGACCCGCCGGGTCTCCATGTTCCAGGTGCTCCAGGGCGTGCTGAAGGAGTAGGAACGCGGCACCACCAGCCGCGCGCCGTTGCCGTAGTAGGGCGGGATGTTGCCGAAGTTGGCGCCGTCGATGTCGTTCTTCTGGTACTCGAAGCCGGCGGCCAGCACGGTGCGGGCGCCGAGGTCGGTCTCGACGATGCCGTAGAGCAGGCTGTCCTTGCGGCGCTTGTTGTCGATGAAGGTGTCGCCGCCCGAGTGCGAGGCGACGATGCGGCCGCGCACGCCGCCGCTGGCGGTGAGGCTGCCGCCGATGTCGGCCTGCGCCAAGTAGCGGTTCCAGTTGCCGACGCCGACGGTCACGCTGCCTTCGAACTGCTGCGTCGGGCGCTTGCGCACCAGGTTGACCGAGCCGCCGGGCTGGCCCACGCCGTTGAGCAGGCCGGCCGGTCCGCGGATGACCTCGACGCGGTCATACATCGCCATGCTGGTCATGCTGGCCTCGGCCGAGACATTGTTGTAGGCCAGCGTCGGGATGCCGTCGACCATCTGGCTCAGCGAGAAGCCGCGCGACGTGAAGTCCACGCGCTCGTCGCGCCGGTTGACGACGATGCCGGGCGTCTGGCGCATCACCTCGTTGAGCGTGTCCAGGTTCTGCTCGTCCATCTGCTGGCGGCCGACGACCGTCAGCGACTGCGGCGTCTCCCGCGGCGACAGCGGCATGCGGGTGCCGGCGCCGGTGCTGCGCACCGTGTAGGAGCCGGTGCCCTCGCTGGTGGCGGACCGGCCGCTCACCGACACGGTCGGCAGCGCGGCGCCGGAGGCGGTGCCCGATGCGGCGGCCGATGCGGCAGTAGCAGGCGCGCTGTCGGTGGGCGCCTCGGCGGCGACGGTCTGCGCCCGCGCGGGCGCGGCGCCGGCGAGCGCGAGGGTGCCGAAGGCGGTGGCCAGGGCCAACGACAGCCGGTGAGGACGGAACAGGGCGAGCGACGGGAACGGGGACATGGCGCGATCCTTCTGAGGATTCATGGTTGTGGCGAACGGGAACGAGGGTGGGCAACGAGGCGCCCGGAACGTGAAAAAGCGCGCCGCCACGGATCCCGTGTGGCGGCGCGCGTCGCGGAGAAGGGGCTGGTCGGCGTGGTCGGGTCCTCCGTTCAAGGACCCGGCGGCGGCCGGCAGAGGCCGGCCCGCGGCGACCGGGAACAGCCGCTCATGCGGCCTGCCGGGCGCTGTCCTGCCGCCCGGTCGCGTGGTCCAGGCCGGTCGCGCCGTGCAGCGCGCCGCGGATCTCGCCCGAGCGGATCGCGGTCACCGACAGCAGCGTGTCGCTCAGCCCGTGGGTCAGCTCGCAGGCGCCTTGCAGGAAGACGCTGGGATGAAAACCGGGCTGCGCGCGCAGCCGGTAGTGGCGGTCCACCTCCCAGTCGCCGAGGTAGGGCGCCAGCGGCGCCAGCAGGCTGCGGTGGCGGTCGCGCTCGTAGCCGGTGGCCAGCACGATCGCGTCGTAGTCCTGCGTGGTCGTGCGCGCGTGGTTCAGGTCGCGCAGCGTCAGGCGCAGGCCGTGCTCGCCGGCCTGCACCCCGGCCACCTCGTGGCGGCGCAGGAAGCGGTGGCGCGGCTCGCCGCTGACGCGCTGGCGGTAGAAGACCTCGAAGATCTGCTGGATCAGCGCCAGGTCCGGCGCCGCGTAGTTGGTGTGCCAGTACTCGTTGAGCAGCTCCTCGCGCTCGCTGCCGGAGCGGCTGAAGACGAAGTCGGTGAAGTCGGCGTTGAAGATCTCGTTGACGAAGGGGCTGTCGTCCGAGGGCTTGATCGAGCGCGCCCGCATCACCAGGTCCACCTGCGGCCGCTGCGGCCGGCCGTGCAGGTCCATGAAGATCTCCGCCGCGCTCTGGCCCGCGCCGACGACGGCGATGCGCCGCGCCTGGCCGTGGCCGGCGATGGCCTCCAGGTAGTGGCTGGAGTGGAAGACGCGCGGATCGTCCTTGAAGGCCTTGAACTCGGCCGGGATGCGCGGTGCGCCACCGACGCCCACCACCAGGTGCCGCGTCAGGCGCTCGCGCACCGTGCCCGCGGCGTCGCGCGAGCGCACCCGCAGCAGCTTCACCTCGCCGGCGCGCGGCTCGGGCAGCACCTCGACCACGTCCTCGCCATAGGCGCAGCGGTCCTCGAACTGCGCCGCGGCCCAGGCCAGGTAGTCGTTGAACTCGTGGCGGCTGGGGAAGAAGGTCTTCAGGTTGATGAAGTCCTGCAGCCGGTCCTTCTCATGCAGGTAGTTCAGGAAGGTGAAGCGGCTGGACGGGTTGCGCAGCGTCGCCAGGTCCTTCAGGAAGGAGATCTGCATGTGCGCCTGGTCCAGCAGCATGTTCCTGTGCCAGACGAAACCAGGCTGGCGTTCCACGAACAGCGCGTCCAGCGGCCGGTGCTGCGGGCGCGCGTCGCGACCTTCCTCCAGCGCGATGGCCAGGGCGATGTTGGACGGGCCGAAGCCGATGCCGATCAGGTCATGGATGTGCATGGGTGCCTCAGGATTGGGGAACTGCGAGGGAATGGCCGGAGGACGCGGGCGCATGCGCGTCGACGTCGTCGTCGGGACGCGGGATCCAGAGCGCGTCATCGAAGAAGCGCTCGCGCATCAGCAGGCCCAGCACCGCGCGCTTGTGCGGGAACTGGATCTCCTTGAGCGAGGCGTAACCGCAGCGGTGGAGGCTGCGGATCATCCGGCGGTTGTCGATGCGGGGCTCGATCACCAGGCGCTGGGTGCGGCAGTCGTCGAGGAAGAGGTAATGGGAGACGCCCGGCATCCAGGCGGTCAGGAAGGGCCGGCCGCGCAGCGCCGGCTCGCCCACCAGCACGTGCCAGCCGCGGTCGTGGTCGGCGGCGTCGTAGAAGGGCGCGATGCGGTCTTCCTTGGCCCAGTAGGCCTCGACGTAGCAGAACGGCCGCTCGTCCAGGCAGCCGATCAGCCCGACGGTGTGCGGGTCGGCGGCGACGCCGGCGAGGTAGCGGCGGTGGTGCTCCAGGTCGCCGGTCTCCTGCCAGAAGTGCGCGACGGCCGGCTCGTTCATCCAGCGGTTCACGGTGGCCAGGTCGCGCTCGACGTCCATCGCGCGCAGGCTGAAGGCCTGGTCCAGCCAGGGGATGTGGCGGCGGTAGACGGTGCCGGTCGGCTTGGGCGGCCGGCGCGGATGGCGGCGGCCGTCCTTGCTGAAGACGTGCTGGCTGGGCGGCGGATCGCGCCGGTCGGTCAGCCAGAGGCGGTCCCATTGCCAGAACAGCTCCCGCGACACGGTGGTCGGCTGGCCAGCGGGCTGCAGCGCGATGCCGCCCGCGAGGAGCGCCGAGCCGGCCGGCAACGCGCCGCCGAGCGACACGGCCGGGAGGTCCGGGCGCAGCGCGAAGACCGCCTCCAGCGCCGCGGGCAGGTGGAGGTCCAGCAGCGCCGGCGGCGTCCGGTCCAGGCCGTCGCGGGGCTGCAGCAGCGGCAGCGGCGCGGCGGGCTCCAGCATCCAGGCGCTGACCGGCCCGCCGCCCCGCGGCAGCACGCTCAGGTGGGGGCCGTTCATGACGGTCTCGAGCTCCTGGCCCGCGACGCGGCTCAGGATGCGGCCGGCGGCGCGGGAGCCGACGCTGGCGAGGGAAGGATCGGAGCCGGCGGACAGGGCCGGCGCAGCGATGGACATGGGACTGCCTCGGAAGTGGTCGCGGCGCTCGGCGCGCCGCCGTCTTCCGGTAATGACGTTGGCCGCGCTGATTTGTTCATGCGGGCGGTGCCCGGGGGCGCGGCGCGCCCGGCTCAGCAGAAGGCGTGGGCCAGCGCGGCAGCGGCGTCGGCGCGCAGCGTGGCGGCGTCCTCGACCACGTTTCCGAGCCGGGCGAAGTCATGCACCATGCCGGCGTAAACCTGGACGCTGGTGCGCACGCCGGCGGCCTCCAGCGCCCGCGCGTAGGCCAGGCCCTCGTCCAGCAGCGGGTCGAACTCGGCCAGCGCCAGGTGCGCGGGGGCCAGGCCCTGCAGGCTGGCGGCTTGCGACGGCGCGAAGCGCCAGTCCAGGCGGTCGGCGTCGTCGCGCAGGTACTGGCCGAACATCCATTGCAGGTTGCGCTGTTCCAGCAGATGGCCGGTGGCCAGCCGGCGATGGGACGGCGTGTCCTGGTGGGCGCTGGTGCAGGGATAGAGCAGCAGCTGCAGCACCGGTTGCGCCAGGCCGGCGTCGCGCGCGGCCAGGGTCAGCGCGGTCGCGAGCGTGCCGCCGACGCTGTCCCCGCCGACGGCGATGCGGGCCGGGTCCAGCCCCAGCGCCACGGCATGGGCGCGCAGCCAGGCCGCGGCGTCCTCGGCATCGTGGAAGGCGGTGGGGAAGCGGTGCTCGGGGGCGCGCCGGTAATCGACGGCGAGGACCGCGCAGGCCGCCCGCCGCGCCAGGTCCCGGCACAGCGAGTCGTGCGAGTCCAGCCCGCCCAGCACGTAACCCCCGCCGTGGAAGAACAACAGGGCCGGCGCGCGAGGCGCCGTGTCGCCGCGGTAGAGCCGGGCGGGCAGGGGGTGGCCGTCGCGGGCGGGCAGCGTCAGCGCCTCGCAGGGCAGGTCGGGGCCCGGCAGGTCCAGCGCCCGCGTCGAGCGGTCGTAGGCGGCGCGGGCCTGCTCGGCGGTCAACTCGTGCAGCGCCGGGCCGTCGGCGTTCGCGGCGTTGACCAGGTCGAGGAAGGCTTCCAGATCGGGATGCAGGGGCATGGGAGGGGCGCCGGCGCGGGGCGGATTCGTTGCGGGAAGGGCGCCATCACGCGCCTGCAGGTAAGACGTCCGTCCCGCGCGCTTGTTCATGGGCGGTCGTCGTCGGCGCCACCTTTTCGCGGCGCGAGCCATGAACAAACCCGCCGCCGGATCGTCTACCCGGTAGGACCTCACCCGTCCGCCGCGCCGCTGGCTCGGCGGCTGAAAGACCGCGCTGATGAACACTGCTCCTGGCACCCCGGCTGGCGATCCGCCGGGCCCCGCTCCCGGCAAGGCCGGCGAAGTCTCCGGGCTCCTGAAGCCCTTCCTGCCCTGGCTGGCCTTCTCCGCGGTGACCGGTGTGGCCGCCGGCGCGGCGACGGTGGCGCTGCTGGGCACGATCAACGCGGTGCTGAACCGGCCCGGCGGCATGGCCGGCGGGCTGCTGCTGACCTTCGTGGCGCTGTGCGCGATCGCGCTGATGGGGCGCGCGGCGTCCAGCATGAGCACCAACCTGGTCGGCCAGCGGCTGGTGGCGCAGGTGCGCAAGAGCCTGGCGCGCAAGATCCTGGCCGCGCCGATCGATGCCCTGGAGCGCTACCGCACCCACCGCCTGATGCCGGTGCTGACCGGCGACGTGGACATGATCAGCGACGCCGCCTTCGTGCTGTCCTCGGCGCTGATCGCGCTGGCGATCACGCTGGGCTGCCTGGGCTACCTGGCCTGGCTGTCACCGGCGCTGTTCGGGCTGCTGCTGGTGGCCCTGGTCGTGGGCGTGGGCGTGCAGACCTGGGCCCAGGCGCGCGGCATCAAGGGCTTCCACAAGGCCCGCGACGCCGAGGAGCAGCTGCACAAGGCCTACCGCGCCATCAGCGACGGTGCCAAGGAGCTGCGCATGCACCGCGCGCGCCGCGCCGGCATGTACGGCGGGCAGATCGAGGGCACGGTCGACCGCATCCGCGAGATCAACTGGCGCGCGATCAACACCTACGTGCTGGCGACGGCCTTCGGCTCGGCGCTGTTCTTCCTGCTGATCGCGCTGATCCTGGGCTGGGCGGCGCTCAGCACGATGCCGCCGCCGGTGCTCAGCGGCTTCGTGCTGGTGCTGCTGTTCCTGAAGGGCCCGCTGGACCAGATCGCGGCGGCGGTGCCGGGCATCGGCCGGGCGCGGGTGGCCTTCCAGCGCATCGCGGACATGTCGGCGCGCTTCGCGACGCCCGAGCCCTTCCTGGACCTGGACCAGCCCGGCGAGCCGGCCGCGCTGGCCGAGTCGATCGAGCTGCGCGGCGTGCGCTACGGCTTCCCGGCACCCGACGGCGGCGAGGCCTTCGTGCTCGGGCCGGTGGACCTGACGCTGCGGCGCGGGGAGATGGTGTTCGTCGTCGGCGACAACGGCTCGGGCAAGACCACGCTGGTCAAGCTGCTGCTGGGACTGTACGCGCCGCAGCAGGGCCAGGTGCTGGCGGACGGCCGGCCGGTGACCGACCAGACCCGCGACCACTACCGCCAGCTCTACACGACGGTGTTCTCGGACTTCTACCTGTTCGAGGACCTGGCCGCCGAGGCCGGGCAGGGCGGCAGCCTGCCGCAGCGCGCGCTGCCCTACCTGCAGCGGCTGGAGATCGCGCACAAGGTGTCGGTCAAGAACGGCGCGTTCAGCACGGTGGACCTGTCGACCGGCCAGCGCAAGCGCCTGGCGCTGGTGCATGCCTACCTGGAGGGCCGCCCGGTGCTGGTCTTCGACGAGTGGGCGGCCGACCAGGATCCGACCTTCCGCCACCTCTTCTACACGGAGCTGCTGCCGGAGCTGCGCGACAAGGGCCACCTGCTGATCGTGGTCTCGCACGACGACCGCTACTTCCACCTGGCCGATCGCGTGATCCGCATGGCCCACGGCCGCATCGTCGAGGGCGCGGCGCCCGCGTCCCGGCCGGAACGCGCGGCCGCGGCGGCCTAACCCCCGGCCTGAGCCTCGGCCTGAACTTCAGCCCTGCGCCAGCGCCTGGACCTGCGCGGTGCTCAGCGCGCCGCCGTAGATCCGGAAGTCCTGCAGCCGGCCGTTGAAGTAGGGGTCCTGCCCGTACTGCGCGCGGCCGAGCCAGTTCTGCGTCGTGTCGCCGAGCTGGTAGGGCGCCAGGTCCATCGTCGTGATCGACGCGGCCACCGTGCCGTCGACGTGCAGGGTGCAGGTGCGGTCCTTGAGCGTCATCGCCAGATGCACCCAGCGGCCCTTGGCCAGCGGACCGGTCGAGACCGTCTGCTCGCCGAAGTAGCTGGTGTTGGTCACGCTGACCCGCATCGTGTCGTTGCTCACCAGCAGCGTGAGATAGGTGATGTCGGTCGAGCCGAAGTCGAAGACGCGGGCATTGCCCTTGTTCACGCCGTTCCACCAGACCCAGCCGGCGATGGTGACGTCGCCGACGCCGGCCAGCACGCCGGTGGGCAGCGCCAGGTGGCCCGAGGCGCCGTCCAGCGCCAGCGCCTTCGTGCCGGCCTTGCGGCCGTCGCCCCAGGAGGCGCCGCCGACCAGCGTGCCGTTGCGCTGGCGCCCGCCGACATCGCGCGCCGTCATGCCCTGGCCGTCGTCCAGCGGCAGGCTCAGCAGCAGCGGGGCGCCCAGGTCCACGGTCGAGGTGGCCGAGGTCGACAGCACCGTGCCGGCGCCGTCCAGCGCGCGGACCTGGTACTGCCACCGGCCTTGCGACACCGCGTTGTCCGTCCAGGTGGGCAGGCCGCCGGCGTTCACGCGGGTGAGTTCGGTGTAGGTGGAGGAGCCGGCCGGCGCGCGCATCACCGCATGGGCCGCCGCATCCGCGCTGCCCCACCACGACAGCTGGACCGCGCCGCCGCGCACGATCGCCTGCAGCCCGGCGGGCGGGACGCGCGTCACGTCCGCGTCGCGCGAGAAGGTCAGCGTGCCGAAGCTCAGGTCGTCGCCGAGCCAGGTGTTGCCCTCGGGCCGCAGCTGCGCGGCCAGCGCGCTGACCCACGGCGCGGCCAGGCCCTTGCGCTTGACGTAATGGTTGTAGATCGGCTCCCAGCATGGGCGGCCGTTCGGCCGGCCGCCGTCGGACACCGCGGTGAAGGTGCCCTGGCGGTTGATGTAGAGGTAGAAGGGCAGCGTGTAGAAGGCGCCGGCGGCGTCCTTCAGGTTGGACTTGGCGACGTACTCCGCGCCGGCCAGCAGCCGGTTGTCGTCCTCGCCGTAGAGGTCGTCGCCCTGGTTCCAGGCCATCTCGCACAGGTAGCCGGCCATGCCCAGGCTGAGCGTCGCGTGGCCCTGGTCGCGGCCGCTTTCCTGCCACTGGCCCATGTGGCCGGGATGGCGCGCGTAGACCATGTGGCGCGAGGCGCCGTTGCCGCGTCCGCGGTGGAAGTAGTCCAGCGCCTCCTGGTAGACGTCGGCCCGGTCGGCGAAGACGCCGACGGCCAGCATGCCCACCAGGCACACCAGGTCCCAGTTGGCCCATTGGTTGGTGATGTTGGTGCCGTTGTGGTCCTTCAGGAAGCTGCTCTGCAGCGGATAGAAATGCGTCAGCAGCCATTGCTGGCAGGCGGCCCGGTCGGTCGCGCTCCAGCCGCTGTAGGTGCGCAGGATCTCGGCCGCGTTGGCCCACTGGTAGCCGTAGATGCCGGCGGCGAGGAAACGGTCGCCGTTGCCGGTGAGCGTGGTCATCGTGCTCACCCACGCGTTGACGTAACGCACGGCCTGGTCAGCATAGGCGGGGTCGTTGGTGACCTTCCAGCGCAGCGCCAGCTGGTAGGCGCGCTGCACGTCCTCGACCATCGCGCGGAAGTTTTCGCCGTCGCCGCCGCGGATCGCGGTGACGACCGGTTGCGGATCGCGTCCCAGCTGCGCGCGGCTACTCGAGGTCAGCGCGCGAAGGCCGCTCACCCAGGGCTCGCGACCGGCCGCGAGCTGCGTGCGCATGCGGGTGAAGTCGGCCTCGGTGTGCAGCAGGCCGGGGTGGGTGAAGACGCGCGCGGTCGCGGTGCCGCCGGTGGTCGTGCCACCGGTGCTGCCGCTGGTGGTGCCACCGGTCGGCGTCGACGCGCCGCCGGTGCTCTCGGCCGAAACGGCCTCGTTGGCACCGCCGCCGCCCGAGCCGCAGGCCGACAGGCCCAGCGCCGAGCCGCCGGTCACGAGGGCCCGGCGCATCCATTGGCGGCGGGTGCTGGTCGACGCGAGCCACGCGCCAAAGTCGAAATTCATCACGGTGGGGCCTGCGTCGGAAGAGGAAGGGATGGCGGCATGCGGCGCTCGCGAGCGCGTGGCGCATCTTGGCCGGACACCGTTGTCATCGCCGCAACCGTTGCACTCTGTGACCGCTGCCCGTCGGCGTCGCACAACACCCGGCCCCCGGGCCGCGGCGGTGCGGACCGGAGAGCTCACCGAGTCATCACGAAATGATCACTGCCCGGTCGCGTCCGCCGTGCTTGGCGTCGTAGAGCGCCGCATCGGCGCGCGCGACCAGCGCCTCCAGCGACTCGTCGCAGGCCGGCGGCACGCCCACCACGCCGGCGCTGCAGGTCGCGGCCAGCGGCGTGCCGGTGCCGATGTCGAAGGGCTGGTCGCCGATGCAGCGCTGCAGGGCCTGCGCGCGGCGCCGGCCTTGCTCCTGCGCCATCGACAGGCCGGGCAGCACCAGCAGGAATTCCTCGCCGCCCCAGCGACCGATCGCGTCGTAGTCGCGCATCGTGGCCTTGAGCCGCAGTACCAGTTGCGTCAGCACCGCGTCGCCGGCGGGATGGCCATGGGTGTCGTTGATGCGCTTGAAGTGGTCGATGTCGATCAGCATCAGCGTCACCGCCGCGTCGCCGCGACGGGCCCGCGCGATCTCCCGGGCGGCCAGGTCGGTGATGGCGCGCCGGTTCATCGCGCCGGTCAGGCCGTCGGTCAGCGCGAGGGTGCGCATCTGCTCGTAGGACGCCTTGAGCTCGGCCGTGCGCCGCCCGACGAGGCCTTCCAGCTCGCGCTGGCGCCGCACCCAGGCGCGCACCCGCCAGCGATGCGCCAGCGCGATCAGCGCCACCGCCAGCGCGCCGGCCGCCGCCAGCGCCCAGGCGCTGCGCCACCAGGGCGGCCGGATCTCGAAGGGCAGCGCGGCGAGCTCGGACACCAGGCCGAGGTCGATGTTCTCCACCCGCGCCTCGAAGACGTAGCGACCGCCGGGCAGCGCGGGGAAGACGACGTCCTCGTGCGCCGTGGTGCGCCATTGCTCGTCCAGGCCGCGCAGGCGGTAGCGCACCTGCTGCGTGGCGCGGTTCCGGAATACCGGCGCGGCCCAGGCGATCTCCAGCGCGCCGGCGGACCAGTCCGCCGTCCAGGCGCGATCCAGCGGCATCGGCACCTGGTCGCGTGTCACGCGGGTGAGGTGCAGGGCAACGCGCGCCGGGTCGAGCAGCCGTTCGGGCGCGATCACCTGCGTCGCGCCGCGGCTCGTGCCGATCCAGATGTCGCCGGCGGCGTCCTCGACCAGCGCGTTCTGGTTGCAGTCGTTCCAGCCCAGGCCGTTGCTGTCGTCGAAACGGCGCCAGGGACCGCCGTTCCAGACCAGCACGCCGTCGTCCGTCGTCACCCACAGCCAGCCGCGACGGTCGGACAGCAGCGCCATCACCGTGCGGCGGCCGAGGACCTCGCCCGGCTGCAGCGCGGCGGCGCGCCACGCGCCAGCGCCGTCGCTGCCGCCGCTGCTGTTGCCGTCGCTGTCGCTGTCGCTCGCCACCCGCCAGAGCCGGTGGTCCCGCGAGGCGACCCACAGCGCGCCGTCCCGGCCGCAGGCGACCTTCTCGATCGACAGGCCGTCCGGCAGCCCGGCGATGGCCGGCGTCGTCACGCCGTGGGCCTCGTCATGCGCGATCAGCCCGGCCGATGTGGCGAACCAGGTGCGCCGCTGGGGCGAGGTGCACGCCGCGAAGACGGTCAGGGACTTCGCGCGGTCGGCCGCCATGCCCGGCGCCGGCACCACCCGGGGCGGCGTCCCGGTGGCCCCCCTGGCGGCCCTACCGGCGGGCGGCACGAAGAACAGGCCCTTGTCGGCGCCCACCCACAGCCCGCCGCCCAGCGCCGGCTGCAGCACGAACACCAGCGGCAGCCCCTTGGCCACGCGCTGCCACGCTTCGCCGGCCCGTCGCCGGAACAGCTCGCCGGAGTAGGTCGCCATCCACAGCTGGCCCGCCTCGTCCCGCGCCAGGCCCCCGACCTGATCGCTCGTCCCGCCGGGCGTCCGGACGTCCACCCTTCCGCTGTCCGGATCCAGCAGGGCCGCGCCGTTGCCGGTGCCCAGCCACATCCGTCCGGGCGCCTCCTCCAGGAAGGTCCAGAGGTCGTCGCTCGGCACGCCCTGGCGCCGGGTCCACTGGCGCCAGTGCTCGTAGCCGCGCCAGTGCACGAGCCCGTGACCGGCCGTGCCCAGCCACAGGTCGTGGTCGCGGTCCTGCAGGATCGCGTGCACGCCGCTGCCGACGTCCAGGCCGTGCTCGGCGCCGAAGCGCGTCCAGCGGCCCGTCTGCCAGCGCAGCACGCCGTCGTCGCTCGAGGTGAGGACGCGGCCCTGTGCGTCCTCCGCCAGCGGCAGGTGCAGCCGCACGGTGCTGTCGCCCAGGCGCGACGGCGTGAGGTCCTCGAAGCGATCCGTGGTCGGCGCCTGGCGCGCGACCTGCGTCTGGCCGCGTGCCCACAGGGCGCCGTCGCGCGTGCGCAGCAGGTCGCCCCAGCGCGCCGGCTTCAAGCCTTCGCGCTCGCCGAACCGGGTCAGCGCGCCGTCCCGCCAGCGGCACAGCGCCCGGCCACAGCCCAGCCACCAGCTGCCATCCGGCTCCACCAGCACCGCGTGGATGTCGGCCAGCGACGGCTCCCGGTCCCGCAGCGCCTGCGCGAAGGCCGGCGCGGCGCGCCAGCCGCTGCCGTCCCGGCGCAGCGCGTACAGCCCGTCCATTGCCGCCACCAGCGCGCCGCCGTCGGCCGTGGCGGCGATGGTCCGATGACCCTGGCGCACGGAGAGCGCGGGGCCGCCGGCGTCGATCACCTCCAGCCCCTGGGGCCCCAGGCGGGCGACACCGCTGATCATCCCGACCCACACGCCGCCGCGACCGTCCGGCGCCAGCGAGCTGACGTGGCGGTTGACGAGCGACAGGTCGGGCGCGTCGATGCGGGTGATGCGGGCGCCGTCGTGGCGATAGAGGCCGTTCTCGGTGCCGATGACCAGGCGGCCGTCGGGCAGCTGGACCATGGCGGTGACGGAGAGATTGGAGAGTCCGTCCGACTGCGTGTGCGTGGTCAGCGCCAGGTCTTGCGCCGGGGCCGTGGCGACCAGTGCACCCGCCAGCAGGCCCGCGAGGATCCAGCGGGCGAACCGGATCGGCGCGGAGCGGCGCGGAGCGGGCGAGGCGAGTGGGGCGAGCGTGGCGGAAGAGGGCATCGGTGGGCGCGAGGACCGGCGATCAGCCAAGGCGCCGCAGCGGTTCGCGACGCACGTTCAGCTCCGGAGGATAGCGGGCAGGCGGGCGCTCATCGCACCGTGTCGCACCGGGCGCTGATCGCGAGGGCCGGGCGTGAGACTTTCTGCCTCGAAAGCCGCGCTAGCGGCTCGCGGCCGCTTCGTCAATCCTCCCTGAAGTGCGATGTGTCGATCGTGTTGCACTCCGATACAGTGCTTCACTCGAGTCCGCCGCCGAGCGAGCACTTCGTGAGCAATCTCACAGGGCGCGGACTGCCTAGGGCAAAACCGGCGCGAGCCGGCGACGCAAAGCTTCCGGTCTCCCGCCGGCATCCCTCCGATGCCGTGGCGCGAGATAGCGGGGTTGCCGGACGGGTCCGCGCCAGTCCGTGATGCATTGCCGTCTTCCCGGCTGCCTTGGGTTCAGAAAAACAACGCCCAACAGGCAGGCAAGGGATGCAGCAGGACAAGAACAAGCGGGCGCACGCGCGCCCGGCCGCCGGCGTGCCGGCAGTGGCGATGGTGGCGCTGGCCGCGGCGCTCGCCGCCGGCGTGGAAACCGCCTGGGGCCAGGCCTTGCCGCCGGGCACGGTCGACCCCGACGCGCAACGCCAGCTCCAGCAACAGCGCGAGGCGCAGCAGCGCCAGTCGCTGGAGCGCGAACCCGACGTGCGCCTGCGCGCCAGCCCGCCCCCGGCGCGTCAACGCCTGCGCGACGACGAGTCCCCCTGTTTCCTCATCACCCGGATCGAGCTGGACGGCGTCGAGGACCAGCCCCGCATGGCCCGCCAGATCCGCGCGCTGGACGGCCCGCAGGGCGACGACGCCCCGATCGGCCGCTGCCTGGGCGCCACCGGCGTGGCCACGCTGGTCACGCGGCTGCAGGACGCGCTGATCGAGGAAGGTTTCATCACCACGCGCGTGCTGGCCGCGCCCCAGGACCTGTCCACCGGCGTGCTGCGCCTGACCGTGGTGCCGGGACGCGTCCACGCGATCCGCGTGCGCGAGGGCAGTTCCCCGCAGGTGCGGCTGGCCAACGCGCTGCCGGTCAAGCCCGGCGATGTGCTCAACCTGCGCGACATGGAGCAGGCGCTGGAGAACCTGCAGCGCGTGCCCGGCGCGCAGGCCGACATCCAGGTCGAACCCGCCCGCGACACGGTCGAGCCCGGCTACAGCGACCTCGCCGTCAGCTACCAGGGCGGGCGCCAATGGCGCTGGCAGGTGTCGCTGGACGACAGCGGCAGTGAGGCCACCGGTCGTTATCCGCTGGCGCTGACCGCCTCGCTGGACCATGCGCTGACGCTCAACGACCTCTTCTATGTGACGCTGAACCGCGACGCCGACTGGCTCGCGCGCCGCGTCGACGAGCGCGACGGTCCGCACAAGGGCACTGGCGGCCACGTGCTGCACTACTCGCTGCCCTGGGGCCACGCGCTGCTGAGCGTGACCTTCAGCCGCAGCGGCTACCGCCAGGTCGTCATCGGTGCGAACCAGACCTATGTCTACCGCGGCGCCAGCAGCAACGGCGAACTCAAGCTGACCCGCATGCTCTGGCGCGATGGCCAGTACAAGTTCAGCGGTTTCGTGAAACTGTTCGGCCGCGGCTCGCGCAACTACATCGACGACACCGAGGTCGAGGTGCAGCGCCGGCGCACCGGCGGCTGGGAAGCCGGCCTCAACCTCAAGCGCCAGGCTGGCGGCGTCGGCAGCGAGGCCGAGTTCAGCCTCAAGCGCGGCACCGGTGCCTTCCACGCGCTGGAGGCGCCCGAGGAGGCCTTCGGCGAGGCCGACTCGCGCGTGAAGCTGCTGCAGGGCAGCGTGAGTGTCAACGGCGCGCTGCCGCTGGGCGCCCGTCAGCTGCAGCTGAGCAGCTCGCTGCGCGGCCAGCTCGCGCTGAACCGCCTGACGCCGCAGGACCGCTTCTCCATCGGCGGCCGCTACACGGTGCGCGGCTTCGGCAGCGATGCCTCGCTGTCCGCCGATGACGGCCTGCTCTGGCGCAACGAGGCCGAGCTGCCGCTGAGCGCGCCGCAGGGCTCGCCGGCGGTGTCGATGTACCTGGGGCTGGACGCCGGCCTGGTCGGCGGCAACGGCGCGGAACGCCTGGCCGGACGCCACCTGACCGGCGCCGTCATCGGCTCGCGCCTGCGCACGCAGGGCTTCTCGCTCGATGTCTTCGCCGGCGCGCCGCTGTGGCAGCCCGCGCGCTTCCCGGCGGCCCGCGTCGTCGCGGGCTTCAGCCTGACCTATTCCCGTTGATGCCTTTCCGTTGATGCCCTTGCGCTGACCCGGATCCCTCGCTCCCCAATTTCTCCGTTGAGCTCACGATGAACCGTCTCCAGTACCGAATCGTCTTCAACAAGCAACGTGGCCAACTGATGGCCGTGGCCGAGACCGCCGTCAGCCAGACCAAGGGCGGCAGCGGGGAGAGTGCGGCACCGGCGCGTCGCGCGCTGGCCGCCACGGAGGTGGTGCCGGCGATCTCGCGCGGCCCGCCGGCGCTGCTCGCGCTGGCCGCGGCCTTCGCGATGGGGGCGGTGATCACGCTGGCACCGGAGGCGCTGGCCCAGGTCAAGGCCGATCCGAATGCGCCGAAGCAGCAGCAGCCGACGGTGGTCAACAGCGCCAACGGCACGGTGCAGGTGAACATCCAGACACCCAGCGCGGCCGGCGTCTCGCGCAACACCTACAGCCAGTTCGACGTCGACAGGCAGGGCGTGATCCTGAACAACTCGCGCACCGATGCCAGCACGCAGCTGGGCGGTTTCGTGCAGGGCAACCCCTGGCTGGCCAAGGGCAGCGCGCGGGTGATCCTCAACGAGGTCAACAGCAGCGCGCCCAGCCAGCTCAAGGGCTACGTGGAAGTGGCGGGGCAGCGGGCCGAGGTGATCATCGCCAACCCGGCCGGCATCCAGGTGGACGGCGGCGGCTTCATCAACGCCAGCGCCGCGGTGCTGACGACGGGCACGCCGCGCTTCAACGCTGACGGCAGCATCGCCGGCTACGGCGTGCAGGGCGGGCTGATCCGCATCGATGGGCAGGGGCTGGATGGTTCGCAGACGGACTACACCGCGCTGCTGGCGCGAGCGGTCGAGCTCAACGCGGGCTTGTGGGCCAAGGACGCGCGCATCCAGACCGGCACGCAGGTGATGACGGTCGAAGGCGCGGCCGCCGGCAATGGCGCGGGCGAAGCGCTGGCGCCGAGCGGCGAACGTCCGCGCTATGCGCTCGACAGCACGGCCCTGGGCGGCATTTACGCCCAACGCATCACGCTCGTCGGCACCGAAGCGGGCCTGGGTGTGCGCCAGGCCGGGCAGATCGTCGGTGGGCAGCTGACGCTGCGCGCCGATGGCTGGCTGGACAACACGGGCACCATCTACGCGCAGGAGGCCGATGCCAACGGCACGCCGTCGTTGACGGTGCAGTCCAACACCGGCGTGCGCAACGCGGGATGGCTCGCTTCGCGTGGGAGCGTGGACCTCAAGGCGCCGCAGCTGAGCGGCGAAGCCGGCAGCGCGACCGTCGCCGGCATGACTTCGGATGGCACGATCGTCGCTGGAGCCGGCAGCCTGTCGCTGACCGCCTCCCAGTCGGCGACGCAACTGGGCCAACTGCTCGCGGGCGACGGCTTGGCCCTGCAGGCACCGACCATCACCGCCGATGGCGCGCGCCTCGCGAGCAACGGCGCCGCGCTGACGATCACCGCCGATGCCTTCAGCGCCCAAGGCGCCAGCATCGAGCAGTACGGTACCGGTGGGCTCACCCTGGACGCCCGTGCGCTCACGCTGACCGGCGCGACGCTCTGGTCCAACGGCGCGCTGTCGGCGCGCTCGGCGCAGCTGATGCTCGATGGCGCCGATGTCCAGGCGCTGTCGATCTCGCTGAAGGCCGACGGCACGCTGAGCCAGCAACGCGCGTGGCTGCGCTCGGCCGGTGCCGCGACGCTGAGCGCGGACCGCATTGACAACCGCGACGCGCGCGTCGCCGCCGATGGCGGCGTGACGCTGCAGGCCGGCACCGAGCTGCGCAACGATCGCGGCGAACTGAACGCCGCCGCGGGCGGCATCCTGATCCAGGGCCAGGCCGATGTGGTCAACACCGCTGGCGCGATCGCGGCGCGCGACGGCATCTCCGTGGAAGCGCGCTCGCTCGTGCAGGAGCAGGGCGGGTCGATCGACGGCCAGGACGTCGCGTTGAAGCTGCAAGGCGCGCTGCGTCAGGACGCGAGCGCGCGGCTGGCCGCCGGCAACGGCCTGTCCGTCGACGCCGCCTCCATCGCCTCCGACGCGCAGGTGCGCGCAGGTGGCGCGCTCGCCCTCACCGCGCGTGACGGCGCCGTGCTCGGGGGCTCGATCTACGGCGGCAACGTGAACGTCACGTCCGGCGGCGACCTCAGCGTGAGCGGCCTGCTCGCCGCTCAACGCGACCTGAACGCGAGCGCCGCCCGGCGCTTGCAGACGGGCAACGCCGCGACCGTCGCGGCCGGCCTGGGCAGCGACGGACGCGTGGGTACGCAGGGCGCGCTGTCGATGTCGGCGGGTTCCGAGCTCTTGCTGCGCGGTCAACTGCTGGCCGCCGACGCCGCCTTCGACGCCGCCGGCATCGACCTAGCCGGCGCGCAGTTGCAGGCCTCCAATGCGCTGCGCATCAGCACGGCCAGCGACCTGGTCACGGAAGGCGCGCGGATGAGCGCCTCGTCGCTGACGCTGCAGGCGCAGAACTGGCGCCATGCCGGCGGCCAGCTCGCGATGAGCGGCACCGGCGACTGGAACGTCGAGCTGACGGGCCAGCTCGACAACCGCCAGGGCAAGATCCAGACGAACGCGCGCAGCCTCACGCTGACGGCGCAGGGCGTCGACAACACCGGCGGCCGCCTCTCGACGTCCGGCGACGCGCTGACGATGACCGTGCAGTCGCTCGCGAACCAGGGGGGCGTGCTGTCGACCAGCGGCGATCTGCGCGTTGATGCGCGCCAGCTCGACAACCGCGATGGCGAGTTGAGCGGCCGCGGCGTGGACGTGCGCGGACAGCAGGTCGACAACACCGGCAGCGGCCTGATCGTGGCCTCGCGCGACTTGAGCGTCCGTGCCGACGCGATGACCAACGCCGGCGTGATCCGCGCGGCGGGCGCGGCCTCGATCGACGCGGGGACGCTGACGCACAGCGGCACCATCGCCGCGGGCGGTACGCTGGACGTGCACGCCGGCGCCATCGACAGCAGCGGCGCCTTCGCCGCGGGTCTGAGGGCGGACAACACCGTCGGCACCACGGGCGACCTGTCGCTGAAGGCCGAGGGCGCGCTGAAGCACAGCGGCGTGACGCTGGCCGGCGGCGCCGCGCGCCTCGAAGGCGCCGAGCTGCAGCTGCAAGGCAGCCGCACGCAGGCCGCGAGCGTCACCGCGCAGGCGAAGGCGGGTGATCTGCGCCTCGATCGCGGGGCGATGGCTTCGGCCGGCGCGCTCGACCTGGGCGCGACTGGCGCCATCGTGTCCGAGAGCGCCCAACTCAGCGGCGGCTCGGTGAGCTTGACGGCGGCTGACTGGCGCAACGCCGGCGGCGAGCTCTCGCAGACGGACGCCACGGGTCGCCTCGCGGCGACGGTGACGGGCGCGCTCGACAACCGCGGCGGCCGCATCACCGTCAACGGCACGGCGCTGACGCTGTCGGCGCAGCAGCTCGACAACACGGGGGGGCACATCGTCCATGCGGGCACAGCCGCGGGTGAACTGCGCATCGATGCCGGCACGCTGGCCGGCGCGCGGGGCGAGATCCTCGGCAACGGCGGGCTGACGCTGACCACGAGCGGTGCCGCCGACCTGAGCCAGGCGCAGACGCAAGCCGACCGCATCACAGTCAACGCCGCCAGCCTGTCGCTGCAGAACGCGCAACTGGTGGCCAAGGGCGCGGTCGATCTCACGGCTGGGCAGGCGCTCGACAACACGAGCGGCCTGGTGCAGGGCGGCGGCCCGGTGACGCTGCAGGCGGCGACGCTGACCAACCGCGACGGCCAGATCGGCGGCGCGGCAGTCACGCTGCGCGCTGGCGCGATCGACAACGCGGGTCAGGGCCTGGTGACCTCGGGATCGAGCCTGACGGTGAACGCCGATCGCCTCGACAACGCGGGCCAGCTGCAAGCCGCGGGCGATGTCGACGTGACGGCTCGCGCCGCGCTGACGAATGCCGGCCTGATCACCGCGAAGGGCGATGTCCGCGTGAATGCGGGCGCCTTCGATCACACCGGCACCGTGGCCGCGAGCGGCAACACCCGCATCACGGCGGGCACCTTGACCAGCAGCGGCAGCTTCGCGGCGGGTCTCCAGGCCGACAACACCGTCGGCGATCGTGGTGATCTGACGATCACCGCACAGCAACTGCGTCAGAGCGGCACCTCCGTGGCGGGTGGCGCGCTGACGTTCAGCGCCGACGGCCTCGCGCTCCAAGGCAGCAAGACGCAGGCGGGCTCGGTGTCGCTGCAGGCGCTGGCGGGCAGCCTCGCGCTCGATCAGGCGACGGTCGCGGCGACGCGGCAGCTGACGCTGTCGGCTTCGGGCGCGCTGGACGCGGCGGGTTCGACGCTGAGCGGCGACTCCGTCTCGATCGCGGCCGCCGATTGGCACAACGCGGGCGGCACGCTCGCGCAGACCGGCGCAGCGGGCGCGATGCGCGTCGATGTGGCCGGCCTGCTCGACAACCAGGGCGGCCGCATCGGCGCGAACGCTCAATCGGCCACGCTGAACGCGGGCCAGCTCGACAACCGGGGCGGCGCGATCACGCATGCCGGCGCGGGCGCGCTGGCGATCTCGGCGGCCTCGCTGTCGGGCGCGGATGGCCGCATCGCCAGCAGCGGCGACCTCGCGCTGACCGTGAGCGGCGCGGCGACGCTGGATGGCGCGCAGACGCAAGGGCGGACGATCACGCTCGACGCGGGCAGCCTCAGCCATCGCGAGGGCCAGCTGCTCAGCCAGGGCGATGCCGCGGTGCGCGTGAGCGGCGCGCTCGACAACTCCGGCAGCTTCTACGCGCAGGGCGCGATGACGGTGACGGCGGGCGGCGCGCTCACGCACACCGGCCTGATCGCGGCGCAGGGCGACCTCACGGTGCGAGCGGACAGCATCGCCAGCAGCGGCGCCTTCGCCGCCGGCATGAAGCCGGACACCACGCCGGCGGCGCAGGGCGAGCTGACGCTGTCCGCGGCGCAGGCGCTGCAGCACTCGGGCACGGCGCAGGCGGTGGGCCGCGCGACGCTCGAGGGCGCGTCGCTGCTGCTGCAGGACAGCCAGACCACGGCCGCGTCGATCGCGCTGAACGCGCGTGGCGGCGCGCTGCGCCTGGACCGCGCGCTGCTGTCGGTGCGTGATCTGCTCGAGCTGCGCAGCAGCGGCACGCTGAACACCGAGGGCGCGCGCATGAGCGGCGCCAGCGTCGCCATCACCGCCGCCGATTGGCGCAATGCCGGCGGCCAGATCGGTCAGACGGATGCTGCGGGCCAGTTCACGGCCACGCTGAGCGGGGTTCTGGACAACCAGGGCGGGCGCATCGCGGGCAATGGCACGGCGCTGACGCTGTCGGCGGACCGCATCGAGAACGGCTCGGGTCAGATCATTCATGCGGGCACGACGGGCGGCACGCTGCGTCTGGATGCGACGACGCTGAATGGCGTCAACAGCACGATCGCCGGCAACGGCGCGTTGGCGCTGAACCTCGCGGGTGATGCCGACTTGAGCGGCGCGACGGCGCAAGGCGACCGCGTGACGGTCCACGCGGCCACTCTGAAGCTGCGCGGCGGTGAGCTGCTCGCGCAGAGCTCGACGGCGCTGACCGTTGGCGGTGAGCTCGACAACACCGGCGGCCTGGTGCATGGCGCGAGCAGCCTGACGATCGATGCCAGCACGCTGACGAACCGCGATGGCCAGCTCGGCGCGGTGGACGTGACGCTCAAGGGCGGCACGATCGACAACGCGGGCCTTGGGCTGATCGTGGCGCGCGGGAAGCTTTCGGCGGACGTGGCGAGCCTGAGCAACGCGGGCTCGATGCAGGCGGGCGGCGATCTCGACCTGCGCGCGAGCGGTGCATTGCGCAACAGCGGCACCGTCCGCGCTCAGGGCGATGGCACGCTGAACGCCGACACGCTGGTCAACACCGGCACGGTGACGGCGCAGGGCGCGCTCATCGCGCAAGCGCGCGACATCGCCAGCAGCGGCGCCTTCGCCGCTGGCCTGAATGCCGACAACACGCTTGCCACGCGCGGCGACCTGACGCTGACCGCGAGCGGTCAGCTGCAGCAGAGCGGCACCGCGCTCGCGGGCGGCGGGCTGACGATGAGTGGCGCCGGGCTCGCGCTGCAGGACAGCCGCGTGCAGGCACAGCGCGTGACGATGACGGCGCTGGCCGGCGACGCGCGCCTGGACCGCGCGACCGTGGCTGGCGGCGAGCGCCTGACCTTGTCCGCGGCGAATGCGCTGGATACGTCCGGCGCGACGCTGGGCGCGGGCTCGGTGTCGATCACGGCGACCGACTGGCGCAACGCCGGCGGCGATCTCGCGCAGAGCGCGGCGGATGGCGAGCTGCGCGTCTCGGTGGCGCAGTCGCTGATCAACCAGGGCGGCTCGATCGCGGCCAACGCGGCGGACGTGACGCTCGCCGCGGTGCGCATCGACAACCGCCAAGGCACGCTGCTGCATGCCGGCACCGGCACGCTGACGCTGAGCGCGCAGCAGCTCGACGGCACCGGCGGCGAGATCCTGGGCAAGGGTGCGCTGGCGATCCAGACGCCGGGCGCGCTGACGCTGGATGGCGCGCTGACGCAGGCGCGCGACATCACGGTGAACGCGGGCAGCCTCAGCCATCGCGACGCCAAGCTGCTGAGCCAGACCGGCGCGGCCTTCACCGTCGGTGGCGCGATGGACAACACGCGCGGCCTGATCCAGGCGAGTGAGGACCTGCGCATCGTCGCGGCTTCGCTGGACAACACGGATGGCCAGCTGGGCGGTCGCGCGGTCAGCCTGAGCACGGCGGGCCGGCTGCTCAACGGTGGTCAGGGTCTGATCGCTTCGGCGCAGGCGCTGACGATCGAAGCCGGCCAGCTCGACAACGCCGGCAGCTTGCAGTCGCAGGCGGCGATGGACCTGACGGTGCATGGCGCCTTCGGCAACACCGGCAGCGCGTACGCGCGCGGCCCGCTGACGATCACCGCCGACGGCGCGTTGACGAGCAGCGGCATGCTGGCGGCGCAGGGCGCGCTGTCGGTGCAGGCGGCGAGCATCGCGAGCAGCGGCGGCTTCGTCGCGGGCTTGAAGCCGGACAACACGCTCGGCACGCAGGGCGACCTGACGCTGCGCACGAGCGGCGCATTGCAGCAGAGCGGCCAGACCGTGGCCGCGGGCGCGATGACGCTGTCGGGCAGCACGCTGCAGCTGCAGGACGCGAAGCTGCAGGCGCAGCGCGCGGACCTGACGGCCAGCACCGGCGACCTGCGTCTGAACCGCGCGACGCTGGCATCGTCGGGGGCGCTGACGATGTCGGCGGCGGGCGCGATGGACACGGGCGCGGCGTCGATCTCGGGCGACACGCTGTCGGTGACGGCGCAGCGCTGGTCCAACGTCGATGGGGTGGTCACGCAGACCGGCCAGGCCGGCGCGCTGAGCGCGGCGCTGCAGGGCGCGCTGGACAACACGCGCGGCGAGATCGCCGCGGCGGGCCGCACGCTGACGGTGAATGCGGGCTCGATCGACAACACGCGCGGCCGCCTGGTGCATGCGGGCGCTGAGGGGCTGAGCCTCACGACCGGCACGCTGAGCGGCGCGAACGGCGAGATCCTCGGCGCGCACGTGGTGACGCTGACGGCGACGGGCGCGGTCGACCTGAGTCAGGCGAAGACGCAGGGCGGCACGGTGACGCTGCAGGCGGACAGCCTGCGTCATCAAGGCGGCCAGTTGCTGAGCGGCGGCGATGCGCAGCTGCGCGTCGCCGGCGCGATCGACAACACCGGCGGCGCGATGGGCGCGGGCGGCGATCTGCGCGCGCAGGCGGCGTCGCTGGACAACACCGGCGGCCAACTCGGCGCTCGTGCTGTCGACCTGACGCTCGGCACGCTGACCAACGGCGCGCAAGGCCTGATCAACGCGCAGACCGCGCTGACCATCGGCGCGAGTCAGGTGACGAACGCGGGCTCGCTGCAATCGGGCGCGGACACGCGGTTGACGACGACCGGTGCGCTGAGCAACAGCGGCAACATCTACGCGCAAGGCAACGCCACGGTGAACGCGGGCCAGACGCTCACCAACAATGGCCTGATCGGCGCGCAGGGCGCGCTGACCGTGGACGCACTCGCGCTGGCGGGCGCCGGCACGCTGGCCGCGGGTCTGCGTCCGGACAACTCGCTGGGCGCTCAAGGCGACCTGACGGTCCGCACGACGGGCACGCTGCAATCGGCCGGATCGATGCTGGCCGCGGGCGCGATGACGCTGCGCGGCGGCGATCTGCAACTGCAGGACAGCCGTCTGCAGGCGACGTCGGTGTCGATGAGCTCAACGGGCGCCTCGGGCCTGGGCGCGCTGCGCCTGGACCGCGCCATCGTCGCGGTCGCGGGTGACTTGATGCTCGCGAGCGCGGGTCTGCTGTCGACGGACGCGGCGACGCTGAGCGGCGCCAACGTCGGCATCACGGCGACGGACTGGCGCAATATCGGCGGCTCGCTGACGCAGACCGGCGCGGCCGGCGCGCTGACCGCGACGATCGGCAACCAGCTGCTCAACACCGATGGCCGCATCCAGGCGGCTGGCACGGGCCTGCGTCTGCAGGGGCAGTCGGTGGACAACGTGCGCGGCACGCTGATGGCGGCGGGCAGCGGTCCGCTGACGGTCACGACGGGCTCGCTGGATGGCAGCTCGGGCCAGATCCTCGCGAGCGGCGCGGTGACGATCGCCGCGACCGGCGCGGTGACGCTGGCCAGTGCGCAGACGCAGGGCACCGGCGTGACGGTGTCGGGCAGCAGCCTGGACCACCGCGGCGGCAACCTCGTCAGCAATGGCGGGGCGCTGCTCAACCTCACGGGCGGCATCGACAACCGGGGCGGCACGGTGGCCAGTGCGGGCGCGCTCGATGTGCGCGGCGCGAGCCTGCTCAACGGCGGCAACGGCCTGATGCAGAGCGACTCGACGCTGCAGGCCACGATCGGCGGCACGCTCGACAACCAGGGCGGTCGCCTGCGCAGCGGCGCGGCGATGACGCTGAACGCGGGCAATGTCGACAACCGCGGCGGCTGGGCTGGCAGCGACGGCGTGCTGAGCGTCACCACGGGCGGCGCGCTGCAGAACGCGGGCGGCACGCTGCTCGCGCAGCAGGGCGTGTCGCTGAGCGCGGCGACGCTGGGCAACCAGCAGGGCCGGATCTCGAGCCTGCAAGGCGGCGTGACGCTGCGCGCGCAGGGCGCGATCGACAACACGGCCGGCGCCATTCAGGCCGGGCAGACGGCGGATCTGGGCTCGGCCTCGCTGATCAACGCGCGGGGCGAGGTCTCGGGCGCAGCGGTCGTGATCGATGCGCGCGGACAGACGCTGGACAACAGCGGCGGCCGGCTGCTTGCGACGCAGTCGCTGACGGTGGACAGCGGCACGCTGGAGAACCGCGGTGGGCTGCTGCAATCGGGCGGCGGCCTGTCGGTGCAGACGCATGGCGCGGCGCTGAACAACACGCGCGACGGCTCGGTGACGACGCCCACGGGCATCCGCGCGCAGGGCGCGATGACGCTGAACGCCGGCACGCTGACCAACGAGCAGGGCATCAGCGCCGGCACGTCGGCGCAGGTGAACCTGAGCCAGCTGGTCAACCGCGCGGAGCTGTCGGCCTCGGCGCTGACGGTGTCGGTGGGCGGCACGCTCGACAACCAGGGTGGACGGCTGATCGGCGCGCAGACGCTGGACGCGTCGGCGCAGCAGGTGCTCAACCAGGGCGGGCTGATCTACGGCGGCAACGCGCTGAACCTCACGGCCGCGGGCCGCATCGACAACACGAACACCGGCGGCGCCGGGCAGGGTATCCAGGGCGGCGCCGTCAACGTGCGCGCGCAGCAGCTGGACAACATCGGCGGTCAGGTGCTGGCCAGTGGGAGCCTGGGGCTGACGATCGCGCAGTCGCTCAACAACGCGGGCGGGGCACTGGGCGCGTCGGGCACGCAGACGATCGGGGATGGGGCGTCGGTGTCGGCGCTGTCGCTGAACAATGCGGGCGGGCGCATCTGGTCCGGCAGCGCGATGGGGCTGAACCTGCGCGAGCTCGCCGGCGGTGTCGGCGGGCAGATCAGCAGCGGCGCGGGCATGAGCGTCAAGCTCGTGGGCGATTTCGTCTACGGCGCCAGCAGCCAGTTCCAGTCGGCGGGCGACATGGTGCTCGACGTCTCGGGCAACTTCGCCAACCAGGGCACGCTGCGCAGCGGCGGGACGCTGTCGATCTCGGCGCAGAACATCGACAACGCGGCCAGCGGCGAGCTCAGCGGCGTGAACACGCTGCTCACCGCGGCGGGGCAGATCACCAACCGCGGCCTGATCGACGGGGACGGCGTGCTGCTGACCTCGGACCGGTTGGTCAACCTGGGCACCGGGCGGATCTACGGCGGGGACGTGGTCATCGACGGTGGTGCGCTGGTCAACGGCGCGGAGGGCGGCGTGGCGGCGGTGATCGCTGGGCGGCGCTCGATCGATGCGCAGCTCACGCGCGAGATCTCCAACACGGATGGGGCGCTGATCTTCGCGGACGGCGACCTGCGGCTCGCGGGCGCGAGCCTGCTCAACGAGAACTCGACCATCGAGGCCAGCCGTGCGCTGGCGCTGCAGATGACGGGTGGGATCGTGAACCGGACGGTGCTGCAGGGCGTGGGCACGGGGCAGGGAACCGGGCAGGGAACGCTGGCCTCGGCGGCCTTCATCCGCGCCGGCGGGGACATGACGATCTCCGGCGACACGCTGCTCAACAGCGGCGCCACGATCGAGGCGCGCAGCAACCTGACGCTGACGGCCAACCGCATCGACAACGTCAATCCGTACCTGATGTGGGGCAACTACACGCCGGGCTCGGAAGGATTTGTCAGCATCGTCTACTCGATCAACAACGGGCCGATCGAAGACCTTGCCGTTCCAATGAACGGGCGCACGGCGCAGGAGGTGCTGAGCGACTACGCGCGGACGCATCGCACCCACCGGATCGTTTCGTGGGAGGCATTCGGCGGCAATGACGCGGGCGCGCCGCTGACGCAGTCGCTCGCGGCCAAGATCATCGTGGGCGGCACCTTGAGCATCGGTGCCGGCACGATCAACAACGACATGAGCCAGGTGATCGGCATGACCGGCGTGGCGATCACCGGCGGGCAGGTCACGAACGTGCCGCACACGGTGACGGCCGTCGACACGCAGGGCGTGGCGCATACGGTGAATCTCTCGCTGGCAGGCGGTGCGCCGGTGGTGGGGCAGGTGTCGCAAGCGCCCGGCGGGCGCCAGGGCGCTGGCGCGGTGAGCACGGGGGGCGGTGCCTCGGCGCAACAGGCGCAAGGCAGTGCTTCCGCCAACGCGAGCGGTGGCGCCGGTACTGGCGGCTTCCTCACCCGCTTGATCCGCCAGGTGCAGCAGGGCGCTGCGGCGCAGGCCAACGCGCAAGGCAATGCGCAGGTGCGGGCGGGCAGTGCGATCACGTCGAACGCAGTGGCGACGGGCAACGGCGCCGCGGGCGCCGGCGTGGTCCAGGCGATCCAGCGCAGTGGCGCGACCGCGACCGAGCGCGCCATCGCCGCCGCGCAGTCCGGCGACGCGGGCGCGCAGGTGGAGGCGACGCTCCGTCACGAGCGCGATGGCGACGCGGTGCAGACGGGCTCGGCGCAGGATCTGCAAGGCGCGCGCGTGACCACGCAGTTCCGCGATGGGCAGGCGATCGACGCCGCGCAAGGCAACAGCACGACGCAACAGGTGCAGGGCACGGCGCGGACCGGTCTCGCCGGCCTGCTTCAGCGGGCCCGTGCCGCATCGGCCGCGCAGGTCGACGCGTCCGCGCAGACCGACCAGAAGGCCACGACGCAGATCGGCAAGGTGACGACGCAGACCGGCTCGACCAGCCGCCCCGGCTCAGCGCAGAACGCGGCGCTGAGGGTCTCGGGCCTGAGCGTCGGCGGCCGCGTGGTGGGCGTGATGCCCAACCTCACGCTGCCCTCCAACAGCCTGTTCAAGACGCACAGCGAGCCCGGCAGCAAGTACCTGGTCGAGACGGACCCGCGCTTCGCCAACTACCGCGAGTGGCTCTCCAGCGACTTCCTGCTGCAGCAGATGGCGCTGGACCCCACCGTGACGCAGAAGCGCCTGGGCGACGGCTTCTACGAGCAGCGGCTGGTGCGCGAGCAGATCGGCCAGCTCACCGGCACGGGCTACCTGTCGGGCTATGCGGACGACGAGTCGATGTACCGCGCGCTGCTGACCAACGGCGCGACCTTCGCCAAGGAGCACCAGCTGGTGCCGGGCGTGGCGCTGAGCGCCGAGCAAATGACGCAGCTCACCAGCGACCTGGTGTGGCTGGTGGAGCAGACGGTGACGCTGGCGGACGGCACGACGCAGCGCGTGCTGGTGCCGCAGGTGTACCTGGTGCCGCGCGAGGGCGACCTGCTGCCCAGCGGCTCGCTGATCGCCGGCGGCCGGGTGGAGATGGCGCTGACGGGCGACTTCAACAACGGCGGCAGCGTGCGCGGCGGGGCGGTGGCCATCCAGGCGCAGAACATCGCCAACACCGGCGACATGCGCGCCACGACGCTGGCGCTGACGGCGCGCGAGGATCTGCGCAACATCGGCGGGCAGCTCGCGGCCACGGGCGACATGAGCCTGGTGGCGGGGCGTGACGTCGTCATGCAGAGCACCACGGCCAGCGGCGGCACGGTGAAGGGCAACGTCACGACCAAGGCGACGGTGCTGGACCAGGTGGCCTCGCTCACCGCGGGCGGCGTGATGGTGGTGCAGGCCGGGCGCGACGCGCAGCTGCAGGCGGTGCAGATCACGCAGGGCGGCGCGGAGGGCGCAGGCGCCGAAGGCGGCGTGATGGTGGCCGCCGGGCGCGACCTGACGCTGGGCACGGTGCAGACCTCGAGCTCGCGCGACCAGGTCTGGAACGCGACCAACTTCAAGAAGGAAAGCCAGCGCCAGGACGTGGGTACGGAGATCAAGGCCGAGGGCGCGGTGCTGCTCAAGGCCGGCCAGGACCTGAGCGCCACGGCCGCGCAGATCGCCAGCGCGCAAGGCGCGGTGACGCTGAGCGCGGGACGCGACGTCGAGCTGCTGGCCGGCGAGGCCAACAAGGTCGTCGAGGAGATGACGCAGAAGACCAAGAAGAGTCTGTTCAAGAAGAAGACGGTCACGACCTACAACAAGACGGACACGACGACCGCGATCGGCACGACGCTGTCGGGCGACACGGTCAACATCGTGGCCGGGCGCGACATCACGCTGGCCGCGGCGCAGGCGGTGTCGGACAACGGCACCAAGCTCATCGCCGACCGCGACATCACCATCGACGGGGTCACCAACTCGGTGGATACCGAGCAGTTCAAGAAGACGGTGAAGTCGGGGCTGTTCAGCGGCGGCGGGATCGGGGTGACGATCGGCAAGCAGGAGCTGTCGCAGGCGACGAAGACGAGCCAGGAGACGCACCAGGGCTCGGTGGTGGCCAGCGTCGCCGGGGACGTGGACATCTACGCCGGCGGCAAGTACCGGCAGGTGGGCTCGGAGGTGCAGGCGCCGCAGGGCGACGTGACGATCAAGGGCAAGTCCATCGACATCGTGGAGGCGCGCAACCAGTCGGCGCAGGACACGGAGACCAAGTTCAGGCAGAGCGGGCTGTCGCTGTCCTTGAGCGCACCGGGCGTGGATGCGGCGATGGGCGCCATCAAGGCCGGGGAGCACGTCACGCAGACGCAGGACGACCGGATGAAGGCACTGGCGGCGGCCACGGCGATCTCCAAGGCCAAGCAGGCGGTCGAGGAGATCCAGAAGTTCAACGACCTGGCCAAGGCGCAGCAGGAGCAGAGCATCCGCATCAGCCTGTCGGTGGGCAGCCAGCAGAGCAAGAGCTCGCAGCACAACGAGGCGAACCAGGCTGCGGGGAGCTCGGTGCTCGCGGACGGCAAGCTGAGCCTGATCGCCACCGGCGGCGGGCAGGACTCCAACGTCACGGTGCGAGGCAGCACGCTCGCGGGTCAGGACGTGTTCATCAAGGCGGACAACAAGATCGACTTGCTGGCCGCGCAGAACACCAGCGAGCAGCACAGCAAGGACTCGAGCAGCAGCGCGTCCATCGGCATCGGCATCTCGCTGGGCAAGGAGAACCGGCTGGGCTTCACCGCCAGCGCCAGCGTGTCCAAGGGCAACGCGGACGGCAAGGACACGAACTACTCGGCCACGCAGGTCACGGGCGGCAGCTCGGTGACGCTGCAGTCCGGTGGGGACACGACGCTGGGCGGCGCGGTGGTGACGGCGCCGAAGGTGGTGGCCGACATCGGCGGCAACCTCAAGATCGAGAGCCTGCAGGACACGGCCAAGTTCGACTCCAAGAGCCAGAGCATGGGCGGCAGCGTGACCGTCGGGTACGGGGCGGGCGGCAGCGCCAACTTCAGCCAGTCCAAGGTCAATGCGGACTATGCGGCGGTGGGCGAGCAGGCCGGCATCCGCGCCGGCGACGGCGGCTTCCAGGTGAGCGTGAAGGGCAACACCGACCTCAAGGGCGGTGCGATCACGAGCAGCCAGGCGGCGATCGACGCGGGCAAGAACAGCTTCAGCACCGGCACGCTGACCAGCAGCGACATCGATAACCGCAGCCAGTTCAGCGCCAGCGCCGTGACGGTGAGCGCGGGCACGAGCGGTGGCATGGCCGGTGCGTTCAAGGACAGCGGCGACGAGCGCAGCACGACGCGCAGCACGATCAGCGCGGGCAGCACGACGATCACTAGCGGCGATGCGGCGAGTCAGGCGACGCTGGAGAAGCTGGAGAAGCTGGACCGCGGCGCGACGAACGATGCGACGGCGGGCAAGCTGTCGCAGGGCTGGGATGGGCAGAAGCTCGCGCAGCAGGTGAAGGTGAATGCGCAAATCGTGGCGGAGTTTGGGGCGCAGGCGTCGAAGGAGGTGGCCGAACAGTTCAAGAAGCAGGCGGACAAGCTGCGGGCTGAAGGCAAAGAGCAGGAAGCCAAGAAGTACGAGGAGGGCGGTGAGTACCGAGTGGCGGCGCATGCGGTGATCGGCGCGATGACCGGCGATCTCAGCGGAGCATTGGGCGCTGCTGCGAGCGCGAAGGTGGCCGATCAACTGAACTCACTTCAAGAGACGCTCAGGGACCGGCTTGATAAGGCGGGTCTTGGGGGAGAGGGTCAAAAGAACGATTGGGCGACGGCACTGTCAAAGCTGGCGAGCGGGGCGCTCGCTACCGGAATCGGCGCGATCGCTGGTGGCGGTTTTGACGGCGCAGCAGCTGGCTTGAATCAGGACTACAACAATCGGCAGTTGCACCCCAAGGAGCGCGATAAGGCTGCTGAACTGGCGAAGAGGAGTAAGGGTAAATACACCCAGGAGCAGATCGAGGACGCGATGCGTAATAGCGGAAATAGCTATTACAAGGAAGATGTCACCGCCGGCATGGTCATTCGTGATCCAAAGGATCCCAATGCGTTCTATGACAAGGGTGCACCGTTCACGACGGGCGATAACGGGAAGAGCTTCGTTCAGATCAATCGCGACAATACCGCACTGAACTCATCCAATATCGATCCGGATCTTGCAGCCTTCGTTCGAGCCAACACGGGCGGGGAAAACTCTCCTTACTACGACCTGGCGCCAAAGAAGATTACCTATCCCGAATTGGCTCAAAGCGGCAAGGCTACGGGATTGCAATATCAAACGGTCAGCGCAAACGGGCAGTCGTTCCGCTTGGCAATCGCGGACTGCCCGGCAGTGAGTTGCCAAAACACGGACAACATCGCCAGGTTCGGGCTGAGCGCAGAGGACAAGGCTCAACTCGACGCATACGACGCTGCAGTCAAGAAGTCGCTGACGAAAGATGCGGTGAAGGGGGGGATTGTTGTGGCGGTCGGAGTCACGGCGCCGGTAACTTTGCCTGGGGCTGTAGTTGGCGGGGCAGTGATAGGCGGCGCGTCGAGCACCAGCGATCAATATATCGATAAAGGGAAAATCGACGGCGAGGTCGTCGCGCGCGAAGCCGTTATCGGTGGTGCGTTGGGCGCCGGAGGTGTTGTTACCGCAAAGGTGATCGGCGCAGCAATTCAGAAGACGGGCCAAACTCTCGATGATCTAGTCGCGTCGAATGTTATTTCACGTGCCGAGGCGGATGCCTATGTTGCTGTAAAAAGCGCAACAAACGTCTCTGAGGTAGCTGGCGGAGCAGTTGCTTCCGGCGAAAAAGTTGCTATTGACAGGGCCGCCGCGATCCATCCGGAGAACCCCTTGCTGGGGGACGCGATAACCCGCAAAGGCGATCGGTTGGTGGTGAATCAAGGAGATACGCCTACGTGCGGTCATAATTCTTGCGTGATGGCGGGTGACACTCTCGGAACTTCGGTGGACCTGTTCTCGCTTGTGAAGACATTCCCTCCGACTGGAAACGGCGTCTACCTCGCCGATGTCGCTGGGGCTCTCAAATTTGCTGACATCCCCGCCAATGCGTACTATGGAAAAACTGTTCAAGATCTTGAACGATTTACGAGCGACGGCGTCCCGGTTATCGTTCGAATTAAGAATGAATCCGGGTCATTCTCACATTTTGTCGTAGTGGACGGTGTAACAAACAAAGGTGGCGTCCCTGTCGTCGCAATCCGCGATCCACACGGTGTACAATATTTTAGTCCAGTCGAATCATTTAAAAGGGCATTCACCGGCGAGGTAGCTGTGCCCAAGGGGGTTAAATGAGCAAAAGTTCTTTGATTCTGAAGGCTCAGTTTCCGGAAGACCGATTTTTGGCTGAAATATTGTCTTTGCCAAAAATTCCTTGTATTTGCAAAATTGGCCAAGGAAAATTCCTAATTGAATTCCTGGAGCCCCTTTTTGAGGCAACGGGAGAGGTCGTTGATTTTAATTTAAATGACATTAATGGTCGTGTGCCGGTGGGGGCTGGTGGAGAGTATTTGCATTATTCGTTTGCATTGGTTACTCTGCTCCGCGTGGAAGTGGATGAGTACTTGATCCATGATTTGGCGTTCTTTAAAAGAATGTCTCCGGGGTGGTTCCCCATCGTGGAGGACGGAAATTGGGCTCCGCCCTGGAATGGAATTGGCGATGAAGAAGACGTACCGGGCGTCGTGCCTTCTAAAGGACGGTTAAGTAAGAAGCGTAAGCGGCTCCTTGATCTTCTTGGAAAGATGGACAACAAGAATTAGGGGAAGATGGGTGTATATCATTTTCTGAAAAATGCAAGCGTGAAGATGCCAGATCGGAGGCGCGTCAGCGGAGGGGGAGTCAGGCCGTGAAAGATGTTTCCTTTCGTCATGCTGAATTAATAATGCTTCCCTTCTCTGAGGATGAGGCTGAGCATTATGGTTATGACGCGCAACTGTTTTCGATGGATCTTGCGGACGCAATTCATGCAGATGCAGCTATTGAAAAGTGGCTGATGCCGCAAACGGTGAATTGGAGTGCGCGGGGAAGAGAACTGAGGCGGGAAGCTTCGAGGGTCTGCATCTCTCAAGGTATTCCGTTTAGCAGCTTTTGGCTGCCGGGGATAGACGATCGGTGGCAGGCCACCGGCGACGTGAAAGAGCACGCAAGAAGCCTTCAAATATTTCAGAAGCGGGTTTGGGAGCGCTTGTTTGGAGAGCTGTATCGTTCTTTGCCGCTTGAACAATACAGGCTTCGAGTTGATAAGGGTTTTGAACGGTTCCCCGATTCCCCTGATCTCTGGGCTACTCCCGAATACTCGGAATGGCCTCCAGGTTTTTGAGATGGCGGCTCGACTGTCTGGCTTAAGGCGAGATTTAAATCCGCTGCGCTGGCGACAGCGCAGCGCTCGCTAGGAAACTCACTGGCGTAAGCAACATTCCGGGGTGCTGGCGCGGGGCGGGCCTCGATGTGGCGCAGTTAAGACGTGAGCGCAGCCTTTAAACAAGCCCCGTTGCATCTGGTGATACTTCCCACCACCTCGCATCACCCTTGACGAGGCGCAAGGCGTACGCTCCCCGTACCCATCGGCTGTGACCCGCGTCCAGGCGGTGGCCGAAAGGCAAGGAGCCGCCATGAAGTTCCCCCGCTTTCTCACCGCCGGCCTGACCGCCGCCTGTCTCACCTTGCTTGCCGCCTGCGGCGGCGGCTCCGGCGGCGATGACCCTCCTGCCGCAGCCATGGGCACCCTCGGCCTCTCCTTGACCGACGCCCCCACTTGCGGCTTCGACCACGTCAACGTCGCGATCCAGAAGATCCGCGTCCACCAGAGCGCGACCGCCGCCGACACCGACGCCGGCTGGGCGGAACTGAACTTCAGCACCCCCAAGCGCGTGGACCTGCTCACGCTGACCAACGGCGTGCTCGCGTCCCTCGGGCAGATCCCCCTGCAGACCGGCCATTACACGCAGATGCGCCTCGTGCTCGCCGCCAACGGCGGCAGCGATCCCTTGCTGAACTCCATCGTGCCGACCGGCGGCACCGAAGTTGCGCTCGACACGCCCAGCGCCATCCAGAGCGGTGTGAAGCTCAACGTCGACATCACCATCGCCGCCAACCAGCTCGCCGACTTCGTGCTGGACTTCGACGCCTGCAAGTCCGTCGTCACCGCCGGCAACTCCGGCAAGTACCTGCTCAAGCCGGTCGTCGCCGTCACGCCCAACTTCGTCTCGGGTGTCAGCGGCTACGTCGACAGCGCGGCGGCCAACGGCGCGACGAGGGTGTCCGTCCAGCAAGGCGGGGTGGTCATCAAGGCGACGGCGCCGGATTCAACCGGCAAGTTCCTGCTGCAGCCGGTCGCGCCGGGCAGCTACACGCTGGTCATCACCGCGCCAGGACGCACGACCGACGTCGTCACCGGTTTGACCGTGGCCGCCTCCACCGTCACCTTGCTCAACGGCGCCACCTCGCCGCTGAGTTTGGGCGTCTCGATGAGCGGCACCGCGGCCGGGACCGTCACCACCAGCCTCACGCCGATCGACGCGAGCGTGCGCGCGACCCAGACGCTGCTCGGCGGCGAAAAGATCGAGGTCGCGACACGCGGCGTCGACGCGACCACCGGCGCCTACAGCATGACGCTGCCGACCGGCGCGCCGATGGTGGCGGCGTATGTCGCGCCGCTGGGTGCGTTGAACTTCGGCGCGGATGCGAGCGCCGCGGCGAAGTACGGGCTGGAGGCCAGTTCCGGCCTGGCGACGAAGACGGCCGGACCGCTGACGCTGACCGCCGGCGCGACGACGACCACCAACGTCTCGTTCCCTTGAGTCGACCGCCATCGCGGCGTCCCGGCTGGGACGTCGCGTGACCGGCTGGCAGGCACGCCGCGCCGCGCGTGGGCTGCACGCGACGGTGGATGCCGAGCGCCGCTGAGGCGCTCAGCGCCGCCAGTCGCGACGCATGGCGTCCCGCTCGTCCGCGCTCGACAAGGGATCGCCCTCGCGCAGGCGATCCATGTCGTCGAGCAGCGCTTGCGGCCAGGGAGAGGCCGCCATCCGGAAGGCCTCCGACGCTGCGGATGTCGATGCGGTCGGGGACGCTGAAGCGGACCCCGCCGTGATCGTCGCGAGTTGCCGCACGCGCCATGCGTCGTCGCCGCGGCAGGCCAGGCCCGCCGTGGCACCGCCGGCATCCGCCCCGCCCACCGTGAAGGCGCGGCAGTATCGACCGTCCCGCGACACGAAGCTCAGGCCCACGCGGGTGGAGGAACCGGGCGCCGCCGCGCCGGACAGCTGCGCGTCCAGGGCCTGGGCGAGGGCACCTTCGGCGAGCCAGCCGCCGTCTGCCGCCACCTCGAGCGCTCCGCGCGGCGCCAGCCAGGTCGTGCCGATCAACACGCCCAGCGCCAGGCTGGCCGCCATGCCGCCCCAGGTCAGCCAACCTCCGCGGCGACGCCGACGTTCCTCGTCGAGGTCGATGGGCTTGGTGTCTGGCCTGGTGCCTGGCTTGGCGGACGGACCGGGCACCGCGGCGGGCGCGGGCTCGGCGGCGGCCTCGGTGACGGCCTCGCGATTCGCGAAGAGCGCGCTCAGCCGCTCCGGCACGGGCTCCGCAAGCACGGGATCGAAGGCTTGCGCCAGCCGCGCGCGCAGGCGTCGTTCCCTCGCCACCGCGGCGCCGAGCGTCGCATCCTCCGCCAGCCTCGCTTCGAAGCGCGCGCGCTCCGCCGCGTCCATCTCGTCGTCGACATAGGCGGCGACGCGCGTCGCATCGTCCATCGTCCGCGTGGCATCGAGCTCATCCTCGCGGTGCTCGCCGCGCTCCCGACCCGGGCCTGCGCCGCCGACCTCATCGCCGCCATCGCCGCTGTCTTGGCCGCGCTCGCGGCCGGAATCCATTGCGCCGTTCATGTCCTGTCCTTCGCCGCTCATGTGCCGCTCATGCGTCGATGTCGCCGTCGCCCAGCAGTTGCTGCAGCGTGTCCTTCGCCCGTGCCAGCCGGCTGGTGACGGTGCCGATCGGAACCTCCAGCACCGCCGCGGCCTCCTTGTAGGGCAGGCCCTCGACCAGCACCAGGCTCACCACCAGGCGCTGCTCCTCGGGGAGCCGCGCCATCGCCGCCTGCACCGACAAGCGCGCGATGTGCCGACCCGTCTCGGACACGCCGACGTGCTCACCCGCCTCCTCGGGAGCCAGCACCTCGGCGCGCCGGCCGCGGGCGCGCTGCTCGTCGATCCAGGCGTTCTTCATGATCCTGAACATCCAGCTGTCCAGGCGCGTGCCGGGCTCGTACTGGTCCAAGGCCCGCAGCGCCCGCTCCACGGCCACCTGCACGAGGTCGTCCGCATCCTCGCGGTGATGCGTCAGGCTGCGGGCGAAGCGCCGCAGCCGGGGCAGCAGCGCGGCCAGGGCGGATTGCAACTCCAATATGCTCATGCGATGGGATGCCTGATGAATAGAACGACGGCGGCGCGGATTTTCTTCCGTGTGCCGGACGTTATCCGTCGATGAGCTTGAAATTCCTTCCGATCCTCGGCCTGGCCGCGGCCTTGATCACGGCGCTGCCCGCGTCGGCGCAGGTCCGTCTGCCCAATCTGCCCGGCGGTGGGCGCCTGCCCGGCGGCGAGCTGCTGCGCCGTACCGAGCCGCTGTTGACCTCGACCAGCCAACTGCTCGCGCCGGTCGATCCGCTGCGCTGGCGCGAGCGGCTCGCCGATCAGCTGCTTCGGCGCCATCCCGACCAGCTTCAGCGCAACGCGGCGGACGAACTGGTGTTCATCGGCGAGGTGCTCGCGTTGCCGTCGTCGGCGCAGGCGCGGCAGCGCGTGCTGTCGATGGACGGGTGGGATCGGGTGGAGGAGACGCGGCTGGATGGGTTGGACCTCGCCTGGTTGCGGCTGCGGGCGTCCGCAGGGACCTCGCCTTCAGCGCTGGCCGCGCGGATCGCGCAGCTGCGCGCCGAGGACCCGGAGGGCAGCTACGACTATCACCATGTCTACGTCGACGCGGGCACGGCAACGTCGACGGAAGGCGCGCCGCCGTCGAGTCGGGGCGCTACGGTGACCACGCTCGCAAGCGCAAGCGCAAGCGCAAGCGCAAGCGCGACCGCGACCCAGCCCGCCGCCTCGAGCACCAGCACCGGCGGAAACGCGACCGGCTCCATCGAGACCGAAGGGGCCGTCACCGGCGAGCGTCGCGTCGGCATGATCGACAGCGGCGTCGATGCCGCCCATCCCTCGCTGCGGCATGTGGCGCTGACTCGACAGGGTTGCGAGGGCCAGGCCCGGCCCGCGGCGCATGGCACGGCCGTGGCGTCGCTGCTGGTGGGCGATTCCGAGATCGGCTTCCGCGGCGCGCTGCCGCGCGGGCGCCTCTTCGCGATGGACGTGTATTGCGAGGGCGGGTCCCAGGCCGGCGGCGGCGTGCAGGCGATCGCCGAAGGCTTTGCCTGGCTGGCACGGATGCGGGTGGGCGTGGTCAACATCAGCCTGGTCGGCCCGCCCAACGCGCTGCTGCGACGCGTGGTCGAGGCGGCGCAGGACAAGGGGCTCCTGATCGTCGCGCCGGTCGGCAACGACGGGCCGTCGGCGCCGCCGCTCTATCCGGCCGCATGGCCCGGCGTGATCGCGGTCACGGGCGTCGACGCGCGCCGGCGCGTGCTCGTCGAGGCCGGGCGCGGGCCGCATGTCGCCTTCGCCGCGCCGGGGGCCGACATGGTCGCCGCCGAGGCCGGCGGGCGTGGCTACGCGGCCGTGCGCGGCACCTCGTTCGCCGCGCCGCTGGTGGCGGGGCTGCTCGCGGCGCGCCTGCCGTCGTCCGATCGCGCAGCGTCCTCGTCAGCCTTCAATGCGCTCGCGCGCGAGGCGATCGACCTGGGCGCCCCGGGGCGTGACGATGTGTATGGCGTCGGGCTCGTTGGCGCCTCGCTGCGCGTGAACGCTGGCGACCTGCGCTGAAAACCATTGGTTGCAACTGGCCGGGAAGAAGCGATCCGGCCGCGTCGTTCTCCCAGTGCAAGCCGCGGAACGGTTCCGCGGCTCTCGAACCAGGAGATCGACATGAACGCAATTTCGAAGCAGACCCAAGGTCTTTGGCCCGTGGTGGCAGGCACCCTGGTGGCGGTCCTCGGCGCCTTGGCACAGCCGGCGCATGCGGGCTTGCTCGGCGGCGGTGGCGGCCTCTCCGGCGGCGCCAGCGGGCAGATCGGCGGCAGCCTGGGTGGGATGGGCGGCCTGGGCCAGCGACCGGACCTGAGTCGCGGCCGCGATGCGCTGCAGAACACGCGGGACCGCGCGGACCAGGCGGCCGGCAAGGTGAGCGACCGCGCGCAGCAGGCGACGGGCCGGGTGGGTGATGGCGTCGAGGCCGCGCGCGGCAAGGCCACGGAGCGCGCGCAGGACGGCGTCGGCCGCGCGCAGGATCTCGCGACACGGGCGCAGGACAAGGCCGCCGACGCGACGACCTCGTTGAACGAACGCGCCGAACAAGGCGTCACCCGCGCGGCGGGTGCGGCCAGCGCAGCTGGCGGCCAGCTGGATCACACGGCGGGCCAGGCCCATCAGGTCAGCGCGGAAGGAACTGCCGCGGCAACGAGCGGTACCGGCTCGACCTCGACCCCTTCCACGATTTCCTCGCCTTCCTCGCCGACGTCACCTTCCTCGCCGGCCTCGCCCGAGCGCGCCCACGGCGCGCAGGCCAGTGGCAGCGCGAAGGCCTCGGGCTCCGCGCAGGCCAGCCGGGACGGCGGTCGGGTGAGCGGGCAGGGCAGCGCGAGCACCTCGGCCGAGGCCAAGGCCGGCAAGACCGGCGGGCAGTGAGCCCCAGGCGGCGAGGGCGCGCGGCTTACCGCGGCGCCCTCAGCCGCGCCACTTCATCCAGCGGCGTGGCGCCGAAGTAGCGCTTGAACTCGCGGCTGAACTGCGACGGGCTCTCATAACCCACGCGCGTGGCGGCGACGCCGGCCTTCACACCTTCGTTCAGCATGATCAGCCGCGCCTTGTGCAGCTTGTAGCTCTTCACGTACTGCAGCGGCGAGGTGTTGGTGACCGCCTTGAAGTTGTGATGGAAGGCGGACACGCTCATGTTCACGAGTTTGGCCAGCTGCTCGACGTTCAAGGGCTTGGCGTAGTTCGACTCGATGTGCTGCAGCGCCTTGGTCACCTGCGCGAAGTGCGTGTGCCGGTGGGCCAGCGCCTGCAGCGCCGCGCCGCTGTCGCCGCACAGCACGTGGTAGACGATCTCCTTGACGATCAGCCGGCCCAGCACCTTGGCGTCGCGCGGATGGTCCATCGCGTCGACCAGCCGCTCGAGCGCGCACAGCACCTCCTCGGTGAAGGGCGCGCTGTTGACGCCGGGGCATTCGAGGCTGGCGGGACGGTCGAAGTCCTCGTCCTCCAGGTCGATCAGCAGCTCCTGCAGCATCGCGGTGTCGATGTCGATCGACACGCCGACGAAGGGCTCCTTGCGGCTCGCGATCGTCTGGCACTCGAAGGGCAGGGGCACCGTCAGCAGCAGATAGTTGTCCGCGTCGTAGCGGAAGGTCCGGTCGCCCACGTGCCCCACCTTCGCGCCCTGCGCCACGATGACGATCGACGGTTCGTAGAGCACCGGCGTGCGGGGATGCGGCGTCTCGGTGTAGAGCACGCGCACGCCGGCCACCGGGGAGGGCGTCGCGAAGGACCCGGTCGAGAAGCGAGTCGCGGCGTCGACGATGCGCCGGCGGATGCTGTCGTTGAGGGTGGTCGCCATGGGATCTGGAAGGACATCGGGCGCGGGCGGACCAGGGTCCGTCCGCGCCGCGCGAGGGGAAGGCCGTCGGCTCAGCGGGCCGCTTCGAGGATGCGCTGGCTGTCCTCGAGGCGGATGTCCTGGTGCTCGCCCAGCGCCGTGCCGCCGTGTTCCTGGAGCTTGGCGATCATCGCCGGGATGGTGCTGCCGTCCAGGCCGTAGGCGGACAGGCGCGTGCCCACGCCCAGTTGCTCGAAGAACGCGCGCGTGGCCGCGATCGCGCCGTCGATGCGCTGCGCTTCGGTGCCCTCGCGCAGGCCCCAGACGCGGTCCGCGTACTGCAGCAGCTTGGCGCGCTTCTGCTCCTTCTTGTAGGCCAGCACCGACGGCAGCACGATCGCCAGCGTCTGCGCGTGATCGAGCCCATGCATCGCGGTCAGCTCGTGGCCGATCATGTGCGTCGCCCAGTCCTGCGGCACGCCGGCGCCGATCAGGCCGTTGAGCGCCTGCGTCGCGCTCCACATCACGTTGGCGCGGACGTCGTAGTTCTCGGGCTCGGTCAGCGCGCGCGGGCCTTCCTCGATCAGCGTCTGCAGGATGCCCTCGGCGAAGCGGTCCTGGATGCGGCCTTCGGCGGGATGGGTCAGGTACTGCTCGACGGTGTGGACGAAGGCGTCGACGACGCCGTTGGCGACCTGGCGCGCCGGCAGCGAGTAGGTGGTCGCCGGGTCGAGCACCGCGAACACCGGATAGGTGAAGGGCGAGAAGAAGGGCAGCTTGTCGCCGGTCTCCCGGCGGCTGATGACGGCGCCGTTGTTGGACTCGGAGCCGGTGGCCGGCAGCGTCAGCACGACGCCCATCTTCACCGCGTCGGCGACCTTGGCGCCGCGGGTCAGCAGGATCTCCCAGGTATCCGGCGAGGCCTCGTAGCGCGCGGCCGCGGCGATGAACTTGGTCCCGTCCGCGACCGAGCCGCCGCCCACGGCCAGCAGGAAGTCGATGCGCTCAGCCTTGACCACCTCGACGGCCTTCATCAGCGTCTCGAAGGTGGGATTGGGCTCGATGCCGGAGAACTCGAGCACCGTGCGGCCGGCCAGCGCCGCGCGGACCTGGTCGAGCACGCCGTTCTTCTTGATGCTGCCGCCGCCGTAGGTGATCAGGATGCGCGCGTCGGCGGGAATCTCCTGGCCGAGCTGGGCGATCTGGCCCTGGCCGAAAAGGATCTTGGTGGGGGTGTTGAGGATGAAGTTGTTCATGGCTTGCGGCTCCGTGGCGGTGATCGAAGGATCGACTCGATGGGGCGGATTGTTCCGCCGGCGCCCAGGAGCCGACAAGGCACGAAACTGCTTTCGTCTTGCCCATTCCTGCTTGCGCGGGGATGAATGGGCAAGGCGGCGGGAGTGGTCCGGGAGGGGGCCGACGCCGGGTTACCCCGATGGTTGAACTAATTGTTTGGGGGCTGAATTAATTGGCCGGCTGACAACGCTGACATCGCGCGCGGTCTTCACGGCATCCTCACATCAACAACACACGGAGACCTATGAACCTCACCCATCGCACGCTGCTCGCAGCCGCCCTCGTCACCACGCTGGCCGCGGCCGCACCGGGCGCGCAGGCCGCCACTTGGGCCGCCTCCTCGCCGGCGACGTCCTCCTGCTCGGCGCCCAATCTCTTCGCCACCTGGACCTACGGCAGCTACGGCTTCAACAACGACGTCTGGTCGCCCTGCAGCAACCTGGCCGCCGGTGCCCAGACCATCTGGGCCAATTCGAACGCCGACTGGGGCGTCTGGTCCGACCAGCCCAACACCGGCGGGATCAAGTCCTACCCGCACATCGGCTACGCGGTGAACCGCACGATCAGCTCGCTGTCCACGCTGACGTCCACCATCAGCGCGACCACGCCATCGGGCGGCGCCTGGGAGTCGACCTACGACATCTGGGTCGGCAACAACGCCCACGAGATCATGCTGTGGCTGAACTACACCGGCACCGCCGGCGGCTGCGGCAACGTCAAGCCGATCTCCTACAACTGGACCGCCGCGGGCTGCGCGATCCCCGTCTACACCAACGTCTCGGTGGGCGGCTCGACCTGGAATGTCTACCGCGGCAACAACGGCAACAACATGGTGTATTCCTTCCTGCGCACCACGAAGACCAACAACACGACCGTGGACGTGCGCGCCATCCTCAACTACCTGAAGAACCTGGGCTGGATGGGCGACCTGGTCGTCGGCGACGTGCAGTACGGCTTCGAGATCACCTCCTCGGCCGGCGGCATGAACTTCGGTGCGAAGAACTTCTCCGTCACCGTGAAGTGAAGCGGCGCCGCCGCGGTGGGGCGGTGCCTCGCCGCGGCGGTACTGCGCTGGTACTGCGGCGGCTCAGCGGCGTCGTGGGCGACCCTGCGAGCGGCGCGGACCTTCTGCGAAACTCGTCCCGATTCGCTCGAGAAGGTCGTGTTCATGAAATCGGATGAGAGGGAGGCCGCCGACCGGCGGCGCTTGCAGATGGCGGACATCGCGCGGATGGCCGGCGTGTCCGTCTCGACGGTGTCCCGCTGCCTCAACGGCAGCCCGCTGGTCAACGCGGAGACGCGCCGGCGGGTCGAGGAATTGGCCAAGTCGCTGAACTACACCATCAACCTCGGCGCCAAGAGCTTCCGGCTGCAGGAGAACCGCACCGTCGCGGTGGTCGTGCCTTACGACCGCGACTCCCGCCAGCACATCTCCGATCCCTTCTTCCTCACCATCGTCGGCGCGATCGCCGACGTGCTGACCGCGCGCGGCTTCGACATGCTGCTGTCGCGCGTCGACGCGGACCATCTCGACCAGGCCGTGCGCGGCGTCGAGATGGGCAAGGCCTGCGGCCTGCTGCTGATCGGCCAGTGGCGCCATCACGACCAGCTCAACGAGCTGGCCGCGCGCCACATGCCGGTGGTGGTCTGGGGCGCGGAGCTGCCGCAGCAGCTCTACTGCACCGTCGGCGGCGACAACCATGCGGGCGGGCTGATCGCCACGCGGCACCTGATCGAGGCCGGCCGCCGCCGCATCGCCTTCCTCGGCGATGCCCAGCTGCCCGAGGTGCTGCATCGCCGGCAGGGCCACTGGCAGGCGCTGCGCGATGCCGGCCTCGCGCCCGACCCGGCGCTGGAGCTGCCGGTCTCCTTCGCGCCGGCCGCCGCGCGGGCGCCGATCGAGGCCTTCTTCGCCGCGCACCGGGAGGTCGACGGGGTGATGGCCTGTTCCGACCTGCTGGCCCTGGAGGCGGTGCGCGCGCTGCGCGCGGCGGGGCGCTCGGTGCCGGGGGACGTGTCCGTCACCGGCTACGACGACATGGCGCTTGCCGCCTACGGCACGCCCGCGCTGACCACCGTCCACCAGCCGGTGGCCGAGGCGGCCGAGGCGCTGGTCGATGCGCTGATGCAGATGCTCGCCGGCGAGCGCGTCGCGCCGCTGACGCTGCCGGTCCACCTCGTCGTCCGCGACAGTTCGCTGCGCGCAAAGGGCTAAGGCCCGGGTGCGGACGTGCGCGCCACGGCACTCTGCAAAATCGAATGCAACCGATTGCATTGGATTGCGCCGGATTGCACCCGATACCGTAGAGTGAAGTTCGCTCAATACGCTGTTTGATGCTTTTTCATGCCGTCAAACTAATGTCTGCCTGAGCGATGACTTAGGGTTTTCGCTGTTTTGCAATCGATTGCAATGAACGGCCGGGTCGACCACAATGCATGCAGGCCGCCACCAGTGCGGCGATCCACGCCGACCCACGTCGAGGTCGGTGCGGCACAACGACCGGAGACACCCGACATGCGTCCTTCCTCGCCCTTGCGCCGGCTGCCGCTGGCGATCGCCCTCTCGCTGGCTTTCCCCGCTGCCTGGAGCCAGACCGCCACGCCCGAGGCCGCGCCGCTAGCCGCCGCGCCCGCTTCGGCCAACGAGCGCGCCAGCGAGCCAGCCGCCGCTGCGGCGCCCCAGGAGGCGTCGACCGACGCGCTGTCGCTGAACCAGGTCGTCGTGACCGGGACCTCGACCAGGACCAGCAAGATGAAGCAGAGCCTGTCCATCAGCTCGATGGGCAGCGAGCAGATCGCCAAGACCGGCGCGACCAGCGCGGCGGAACTGCTGCGCGCGGTGCCGGGTCTGCGCTCCGAGTCCTCCGGCGGCGAGGGCAACGCCAACATCACCGTGCGCGGCGTGCCGCTGTCGGCGGGCGGCTCGCGCTACGTGCAGATCCAGGAGGACGGGCTGCCGGTGCTGCTGTTCGGCGACATCGCCTTCGGCACCGCCGACCAGTTCCTGCGCGCCGACGTCAACATCGACCGGCTGGAGGTGGTGCGCGGCGGTTCGGCCTCGACGCTGGCCAGCAACTCGCCGGGCGGCCTGATCAACTTCATCAGCAAGACCGGCAAGGGCGAGCAGGGCGGATCGATGGCGCTGACCGGCGGCCTCGATCACCGCCTGTGGCGCGTGGAGGCCGACTACGGCGGCTCGCTGGGGCGCGGCACCAGCTTCCACATCGGCGGCTTCCAGCGCCAGGGCGAGGGCGGCCGTCCCACCGGCCGCACGCTGGAGCAGGGCGGGCAGATCAAGGCCAACCTGACCCAGACCTTCGACGCGGGTTACCTGCGGCTCAACCTCAAGGCGCTGGACGATCGCACGCCCTCGTTGATGCCGGTGCCGGTGCAGGTCGTCGACGGCCAGATCCGGACCGTCGCCGGCATCGATCCGCGCCAGGCCTTCTTCCTGACCTCGGGCCTGCCCGCCGACACCACCGTCGACAGGAACGGCAATCCCGTCACCACGAGCACGCGCGACGGGCTGCGGGTCAAGAGCTTCGCCATCGGGCTGGAGACCAGCCTGGACCTGGGCCAGGGCTGGACGCTGGAGGACCGCTTCCGCCGCACCAGCAACTCGGGCCGCTTCATGGCGCTGTTCCCCGCGGACAACGGCAACAACGGCAGCAATGCCTTCTTCACCGGCACGCTGTTCAACACCTCGCTGGACGACCTGGGCAACACCTTCAACGACCTGAAGCTGAGCCGCAAGTTCGCGCTGGCCGGCGGGTCGGCGACGGTGCTCGGCGGCCTGTTCAACGGCGTGCAGCAGGTGGCGCAGACCTGGTTCTGGAACCAGTACAACCTGAGCTTCAGCAACAACGGCGCGCGTGTCGTCGATGCCGCCGGACAGCCCTCGACGCTGCCGGTGAGCAGCGGCTGGGACACCTGGGGCGGCTGCTGCGCGCGCACCTTCGACGTGCAGTACACGCAGACCTCCCCCTACCTGGCGCTGGCCTGGGAGGGCGGCCCGGTCAACGTCGACCTGAGCGTGCGCCGCGACGGCCAGCGGGCCAGCGGCTACACGCTGGCCGGCAATGCCCAGACGCGCAACTGGGATCCGGCCTCGCGCCAGGAGGTGGACTACAAGGTCTCCCACACCTCCTATTCGGGCGGCGTGAACTACGCGCTCAGCAGCGACCTGGCGGTGTTCGGGCGCGTCAGCAACGGCGTGGCCTTCTCCGCCGATCGCCTGCTCTACGGCAATCCGCTGGACGGCTCCGTGCCGGTGGCGATCAACGAGATCGACCAGACCGAACTTGGCCTGAAGTGGCGCGACAAGTCCGGCCTGAGCCTGTTCGTCACCGCCTTCGATGCCCGCACCAACGAGAGCAACTACGAGGTCACGACGCGGACCTTCACCGCCAACCGCTACCGCGCCCGCGGCCTGGAGCTGGAAGGCGCGTACGCGAGCGGCCCGTGGCGGCTGACCGCCGGCGCGACCTGGACCCATGCCCGCATCCGCAGCGCCAACGACCCGGCGCTGGTGGGCAACAAGCCGCGACGGCAGGCCGCGCTGGTGTGGCAGCTGGCGCCGTCGTACACCATCGGCGACCTCGAACTGGGCGCGGCGGTGGTGGGCTCCGGCAAGTCCTACGGTGACGATGCCAACACCATCACGATGAAGGCTTATGCGGTGGTCAATGCCTTCGCGAACTACGCGCTGACGGAGAAGATCATGCTGGGCCTGTCGGCCAACAACCTGTTCGACAAGCTGGCCTACACCGAGATCGAGGGCGACGGCCATGCCGCCCGGGCGCTCAACGGCCGCACGCTGCGCGCCACGCTGAAGATCGACTTCTGAGGTCCGCGCATGCACGATCCGACCCCTTGGCGGGCCGCGCTGGCCGCACCGGAGCAGCCATGAACGGCATCAAGCCGCGCCTGAGCCTGGCGCAGATCGTCAACATGAATGTCGGCTTCCTCGGCATCCAGTTCAGCTTCGGTCTGCAGCAGAGCAACATGAGCCCGATCTACAAGTACCTCGGCGCCGACGAGGCCACGCTGCCGCTGCTGTGGCTGGCCGGCCCGGTGACGGGGCTGCTGGTGCAGCCGCTGGTCGGCGCGGTCAGCGACCGCACGGTCACGCGCTGGGGCCGGCGCACGCCGTACTTCCTGTTCGGCGCGCTGCTGTGCAGCCTGGGGCTGCTGCTGATGCCGATGAGCCCGGCGCTGTGGTTCGCCGCGGGGCTGCTGTGGATCCTCGACGCGGCCAACAACATGACGATGGAGCCTTACCGCGCCTATGTCAGCGACCGGCTCGACGAGTCGCAGCACGTGCCCGGCTTCATGATCCAGAGCGCCTTCACCGGCCTGGCGCAGACGCTGGCCTACCTGACGCCGTCGCTGCTGGTGGCCATGGGCATGAGCCGCGATGCGGTCGGCGGCAACCACATCCCGCAGACGACGACGGTGGCCTTCGGGCTGGGCGCGCTGCTGTCGTTCACGACGGTGTGGTGGTCGGTGCGCCGCGTGCCGGAGCTGCCGATGACGCCGCGCGCGCTCGACGCGCTGCGCGCCCAGCCGCGCACGCCGGGCGCGATCGTCGGCGAGATCGTCTCGGCGCTGCGCGAGATGCCCGAGACGATGCGCCGGCTGTGGTGGATGAAGCTGTGCCAGTGGTACGCCATGATGTGCTACTGGATCTACATCGTGCCGAGCCTGGCGCGCTCGCTGTTCGGCACCAGCGACGCGTCCTCGGCCGGTTTCCGCGAGGCGGGCCTGCTCAACGGGCAGATCGGCGGTTTCTACAACTTCGTCGCCTTCCTCGCCGCCCTGGCCATGCTGCCGCTGACGCGCCGCCTGGGCGCGCGACGGGTGCATGCGGCCTGCCTGGTGGCCGCCGGCATCGCGATGTGGAGCCTGCCGCTGGTGCGCGAGCGCGCCTGGCTGTTCGTGCCGATGCTGGGCATCGGCGTGGCCTGGGCCAGCATGATGGGCAATCCCTACGTGATGCTGGCCGGCTGCATTCCGCCGGAGCGGGCCGGCGTCTACATGGGCATCTTCAACATGTTCATCGTGATCCCGATGCTGCTGCAGATGCTCACGCTGCCCTTGCTCTACGACACGGTGCTGCACGGTGATCCCGCCAACGTGCTGCGCCTGGCCGGCACGCTGATGCTGCTGGCCGCGCTGGCGACGCTGCGGGTGAAGGCGCCCGCGCGCGCGCCGTCGCTCCCGCCCCCCGTCACCCTCGACCGTCCATGAAGAACCAAGTCCAACTCATCACCTATGTCGACCGCCTGGGCGGCGGGGACCTGCGCGCGCTGCAGGCGCTGCTGACGCAAGGCGAGGGCAATCCGCTGCGCGGCCGCTTCGGCGGCGTGCACCTGCTCCCGTTCTTCCATCCGATCGACGGCGCCGACGCGGGCTTCGATCCGATCGACCACACGCGGGTGGACCCGCGCCTGGGCGACTGGTCCGACCTGGCGGCGCTCGCGGCGCCGGAGAGCGGGCTGGACGTGATGGCCGACGTGATCGTGAACCACATGTCCTCGCAGTCGCCGCAGTTCCTCGACTACCAGGCGCGCGGCGAGGCGTCCGAGCATGCCGGCCTGTTCCTGACGCTGGACGCCGTGTTCCCCGACGGCGCGAACGAGGCGCTGCTGACCGCCGTCTACCGGCCGCGTCCCGGCCTGCCGCTGACGATGCTGCCGGCGGGCGATGCGCGGCGCCTCTTCTGGACCACCTTCACGCCGCAGCAGATCGACATCGACGTCGAGCATCCCAGCGGCGAGGCCTACCTGGACGCGATCCTGCGCCGCTTCGCCTCGGTGGGCATCCGCAGCATCCGGCTGGATGCGGCGGGGTATGCGATCAAGCGCGCGGGGCGCTCGTGTTTCATGATGCCGGAGACCTTCGACTTCATCGCCGCCTTCAGCGCCAAGGCCCGGGCGCTGGGCATCGAGGTGCTGGTCGAGGTGCACAGCTACTACCGCCGCCAGATCGAGATCGCGCGCCAGGTCGACTGGGTGTACGACTTCGCGCTGCCGCCGCTGGTGCTGCATGCCTTCGCCTTCGGCACCGCCGGGCCCTTGAAGCAGTGGGCGGCCATGCGGCCGCGCAATGCGCTGACGGTGCTCGACACGCATGACGGCATCGGCATCATCGACATCGGCGCGGATGCGGCAGACCGCGCGGGATCGCCGGGACTGGTGCCGCCCGAGGAGCTGGATGCGCTGGTCGAATGGATCCACCGCAACAGCCGCGGCGAGAGCCGCCTGGCCACCGGCGCGGCGGCCTCCAACCTCGACCTGTACCAGGTCAACTGCACCTTCTTCGACGCGCTGGGCGGCAACGAGCGCGACTACCTGCTGGCGCGCGCGATCCAGTTCTTCCTGCCCGGCATTCCGCAGGTGTACTACGTCGGCTTGCTGGCCGGGCGCAACGACCTGGCGCTGCTGCAGCGCACCGGCGTCGGGCGCGACATCAACCGTCATCACTACACCCGCGCGGAGATCGACGAAGGCCTGCGCGCGGACGTGGTCCAGCAGCTGTTGCGGCTGATCGAGCTGCGCAACGCGCACCCCGCCTTCAACGGCCAGTTCGAGATGCGCGGCGGGAGCGATGAGGAGCTTCGACTCGCCTGGACCCACGGCGAGCACCAGGCCGAGTTGTGGATCGACTTCAAGGATCCGGCGCGGCACGGCTTGCGCTTCTCGGGGACCACGGGCGAGGAGACTTCGCTGAGCTTGGGCTGAAGGACTTCAGCGAGGTGGGGAAGCCGTTTTCAGTGCGGCGGCCGGGCGCCCCACAGGGCCTGATCGATCAGGTCGGTGCGGGTGGCGTCGATCTCGCCAAGCGTGCGGGCCAGCGCCCATTGAGCCTCGTCGCGGCGGTCCGGATCGCTGATGCGCCGCACCAGCGCGATGGCCTCCAGCGGCTGGTGTCGAGCCAGCTCGTCCTGGGTCGCATGCGCGGCGATGACCCGGTCCAATCCTTCCTGGCTGCCCTGCGACAGGATCCAGTCCCGGGCGCCGACGCCATCCAGCGCCAGCCAGCGCGACAAGGACTCCTCGAGCAGCGCCTGCCCGGTCCCGCGAGGCAGCATGCTCGCGAAGACGGTCGCCGATCGGGCGTCCTGGTTGATCCAGCGGTCCTGGATCTGCGCGAGCAGATCCGCCGTGCCCGAGCCGCCGCGCGCGGCCCAGGCCGCGGCCTGGGCCGGGGCGGCTTCGGCCCAGCGCATCGCGGTGTCGGTCCGCCATCGCTCCCGCAGGTCCGCGTCCAGGGGCAGGCCATCGAGCTCGCGCAACAGCAGTTCGAACTCGCGGCGCTGCCACATCGGCGCCAGCAAGGGCGCCACGATGTCCCCGGTCCAGGCGGCATGCCGCTGACTCAACTGGAGGGCGTGGCGCCATGCCAGGGACGCATCCAGGTTCAGCTCGGACAGCAGCAGCGCCGTCCACAGGGGCAGGGCGCTGGGGCCGAGGTCGGGCAGGCGTGACCACACCGCCTGCGGTCGACGCAGCAGCCAGGGCCTCAGGCGGGACAGGCTGTCGGACAACAGGGCCGGGTCGGCGGCCCGGCCCTGTCGCGGCAGCGGTTCGCGCTGCCAGCGCCGCGCCAGCGAGGTGACCAGGGCCTCCAGTCCGGCCTCGTCGACGGACTGCGCCAGCGTCGATGGCACGACACCGGAACTGGCCGACGGGCCGGAGGCGGCGTCGACCAGGGCGGCCACCGGAGCCCTCCCGGAAGACGGGAGCGCCGGATCGCCACCGGTGGACGCGACCAGGGCCGCGCCGCCCGCGACGCCGGCCAGCAGGACCAGGGCGCCCAAGGGCCCCGGCGCCGACCAGGTCGCCCAGCGCGCGAAGGCCAGGCGCCCACGCATCACTTGAAGACGCAGCTGCGCGCGATGTGGCTGGCGTTGGTGTCCCTGGGAGGGTCGCTGCCCTTGCCCGTGCCCACGTAGGTGTCGCACCGGGTCTTGGAGCCGGCGTAGACCAGGTCGACGATCGTGGCCACGTCGTACTGCCCGGAGATGCCGGACTTGCTGTCGTAGCTGCTGTTCACGCCCACCGCGGCCACGTTCAAGGTGCCCAGCCGGACGCCGGAGACGGTCGCCTTGCGCGCGTACTGGGTCGAGCAGTTGCCGCAGGAGCGGTAGAGCTTGCCCACGTTGTCGGCATAGAAGTCGGAGATGACCAGCGTGCCGTCGCCGTTGTGCTGGAAGACCTTGTCGGCGGCCTTGAAGGCGGCACCGCCGGAGATGGTCAGCTTGCTGGTGACACCGCTGAGCTTGAGCAGCGTCGCCGCGTCCTCGCCCACATCGGCCCAGTACACGTTGGTGATGTTGCACACGCCATGGCAGTGGACCCCGTCCGCCCCGCCGGCCGCGAGGTTGGTGCCGGAGCCCAGCGCGCCGTCGCCGATCACGACGTTCTTCAGCGTCGCCCCATTGTTCAGCTTGAACATGGGGATCTGGCTCTCGCTCTGGGTGCCCTTCATGTTGGACGTGCTTCCCACGAGGCAGACCCACTTGCCGTACTTCGCCACGCCGTCCCAGGTGGTGCCCGCGGGCACGTCGATGGTGGCGTTCACCGAGACCTTCGTGCAGCTGGGCACCGAGCGCGCCGCCGGTGCCGCGTGAGCCAGCGCGGCTCCCGCGAGCAGGGCCAGGCCCGACAGGATCCGGAGCCACGCGCGCCGGGAGGTCCATCGAATCGATGAAGTCATGGAACTGTCCTTTGAAGAATGAATGAGGGAGAGCGGCAGGCGCGTGCGCGCCTGGACGGGAGGGTCGGCAGGACCCGCGCGCTCGAGGGCTTGGACGTTCCATGACCTTCACGGGACCTCGCGGAGGGAGGCGTGCGTGGCTGGAGCCCGGGTGACGGCCGTCAGGGCCGACGTGTCCGAGGGCGGTCAGCGGCTGTGGCTGACGCCCTCCTGAGGATCGGGCCATTGTGAGGAGGGCGGCCCGCTTCGGACATCTGTAAGAACTGTCAGGGCGCGCCGGGCGGCGACGCCTCGATGTCGCCGCCGGCGCTCGTCGCGAAGTAGGCCACGCGCAGCACCGCGGGCCCCCTTGGCGCGATGGCCGGCTGCCCGAGGCGCTGGACCTGCACGCCGGAGATGCGCAGCTCCAGCGCCGCGTCCCGCGGGTCGACGCCCGCGAACAGCACCGCGTGGCTTCCGTCCGGCGCCAGGCGCGAGGTGGTGGCGCCCGGTCGCCAGCCGAGCTGCTGGAAGTAGCGGGCCAGTTGTCCGCCAGCCTCGACCATGCGCTGGCGCTGGGCCTCGTCGGGGGCGTTGCCGGTGGACCAGACGACGTTGACGTGGATCAGCCGGTGCGAGGTCGCGCCCAGGAGGTAGCTGATCGTCGCGGCGCCCGGACCGGGCTCGAGCGCGGCCAGCCGCAGCACCAGCGCGCGGGTGCCCTCGGTCGGGTGCCCGGTCACCTGCAGCGCGTCGGCCGCGGCCCCGAAGTCCCGCGCGATCGCGGCGCGCAGCTCGTCCTCGTCCATCCCGAAGCGCGCGGAGCGGAAACCGGTCACGCGGTGCGGCGCGACGGGCTGCACCGGCTCGGAGGCGGACGCGGCGGACGCCGTCGCCGGCGCGGAGGCCGGGTTCGGTGCCGCCGCCAGCCGCAGCCGCAGCATCGACGGCCCCGGCGGCGCGACGCGGTGTTCGCGCGCGCGTGCCGGCGAGGCGGCCGTGCGAGCCCGCGGTTCGACGTCCACATCGACGCCGGTCAGCCGGATCTCGGCGCCCGCGCCCTCGGCATCGCGGCCGGCGAACACGATCAGCGTGCCGTCGGGCAGCAGGCGGCCGCGCGCCGTCGCCAGCGGCGGCCAGCGCCAGCCGGCCATCGTCGCGCCGACCGCCTTCGCGGCCTCGACCAGCGCCGTGCGCTGCGCCGCGGTGGCGGGGCCGTCGGTCCGCCATTCGGCATCGATGGCCACCAGCCGGCCGCCGGGCGTGCCGCCATCTGTGCCGCCATGTGCGCCGAAGTGGTAGCGCAAGCTGCCCGGCAGCGCCGCCGGCGCGAGCGACGGCACCTGGATCGTCCAGGCGACGCCGCCCGTTTCCGGATCGGCGTCCTCGCGCAGCGACGCGAGGGCCTTGGGATGTTCCCGGCCTATCACCGCGCGCAGCTCGGCGACGCTCATGCCGAAGCGGGCACCGCCGTGGCCGGTGATGCGGTAGGGCGCGCCCTCGACGAGGTAGCGGGTCGGCTGGCCGGTCAGCGACACCTCGAATGGTCCCTCCGGCGCGACCTGCGCCGCGCAGGTCGTCGCGGCGAGCAGGGCCAGCAGCGCGGCGACCGGGGACCGTACGGCACGGGACAGGCCTTGCCGCCAGGCCGCACGGGTGATCATGGACATCCTCCTCATCGACCGCCCCCGGCGACGTAGGTGACCTGGCCGTCCACGACGGCCAGTTGCACGCCGAGCTGCCGGGACAGCCCCTGAAGCGCGCTTTCCTCGTCGCGGTTGGCCTGGACGAAGTTGCCGCTGTGCGACATCTCGATCGCCGCTTTCGGGTCGGTCTTCAGCAGGTCCAGGAAGCGGGCCTGGTCGGTCTGCTCCTTCTTGATCAGGGTCTGCGTGCGACTCAGCAGCTGGTTGTAGGTGTTGAAGAAGTTCTGCATGGCGTCCCAGTCGGTCCGGGCGTCGGGGTTGCTGTCGTAGTTCCACGGCCGGTCGCGCCACCGGGTGTTGCCGGCCAGGTAGTTGTAGCGCTCGACCGGATCGCTGATCGAGGCCGCATGGCGCGAGTCGGCCTCCGAGTAATGGTTGTCGGGCTCCCGGTGATTCATGCCGAAGGCGTTGATGACGAAATCGCCGACCGGCGAGTTGGCGATCGCGCCCGCCAGTCCCATCGGGTCGATGGAGAAGTTCAGCGACAGGCCCAGCCCGCCGAAGCCCAGTTGCGCGCCGAGGTCCAGCGAGACGCTGATCGCGCCGTCCGACAGGCCGACCGAGTAGTTGAAGGTGCCGCCGATGGAGCCCGGCGTGTAGACCGTCGCGCCGCCGCCGACCGAGCCGGTGCTGCCCGACACACCGGCCGAGACGCCCGCCGACGAGCCCACGCCCACCGCGTTGTCGAAGCGCTGCACGACCTGCCCGTCGCGCAGCGTGTACTGCTCGTCGGCGCGCGCGTAGACGAAGGTGCTGACCGTCGTGTCCGCATGCGCGTCACCCAGGCCGTCCACGTGGCCGCTGGCGCCGGCCTGCGCCGACACGCCGGCGCGCGCCTCGGCGCCGATCCGCAGCCCGTTGCGTCCCAGCGAGCCGATCGCGTAGGCGTCGCCCTGCGCGCCGAACATCACGTAGCCGGGACCGGTGGTGATGGTCACGTCCACATGCGCATCGGCGCTGGCTTCGAGCCGGACGCCGGTGATGCCGAACTTGGCCAGGCCGGCGATCTCGCCGCTGGCCTGGGCCGACAAGTCGGCTCCGCCCAGATCGACGCTCCCTTCCACCACGCCGCTGGCGCGGCCGGAGACGCCTCCGCCGGTCGGACCGAGCGCCACGCCGCCGACGATGCCGGTGGCGTCGATGTTGCGTCCGAAGTCCTCCTCCTGCCCGCTGCCGCTGCTGCGGAACTGGCCGTTCAGCGGCGGCGCCACCGGCAGGGCCGGCGAGGCGACCGGCGCGACGGTCGGGATGACCGGCGGCGTCGGCAGCGGCTCGACCAGCCCCAGCCCCAGCGAGCTCGACGCGAAGACGTCCAGCGTCCCCGCCGGGCCGTCGCCGACGCGGTAGTCATGCGTATCGGCCCCCGTCAGGCCGGTGACCCGGAAGGTGTAGCGGCCGACCGTCAGCTGCCTCAGGTCGGAAACCGGCCGGCCCTGGGGATCGTAGGCAGTGACGATCGGCGCGATGTCCAGGCGGCCGGTGATCGGGCCCTGCAGGTCGGACAACGTCGCCTCGCCGGGCGTGCCGTACAGCTGGCCCAGGAACACGCCGCTGCTGACCGTGTAGCTCAGCGGCATTGGCAGAATCTTGTAGAGGCCGGGCCGGCTGCCGCTGTCGGCGATCCGGTAGTTCTTCGCCGAGTCGCCGGTCAGGCCGGTGAGGACCTCGAAATAGGTGCCGACATGGGTGCTGCCGTCGATCGTGATGAGCTGGCCGGTGAGGTCGGTGAAGGCGACGTTGCCGCCGAGCGTGTCGCCGGACAGCACGCCCTGGAATGTCGTCGCGCCCGGCAGGTAAGGCAACGGCGTGCAGCCGGACGGCGTGCAGGCGCGGGTGTAGTTGCCGTAGACGCCTTCGGCGTCCTTGATGCCGTAGATCACGTCGCGTCGCGCGATCGAGACCCGGCCGCCGATCGGATCGACGACGTAGTTGCCCCGCCGGCTGCCGGTCAGCGACGCGCTCCAGAGGTGGTCGCCGGCATCCACGCGCGTGGCGTAGTTCAGCGTGCCGTTGCCGCTGAGGAGCTGCTGCGACTGGAACCCGTCGCCGGCCTCGAGGCGCACGCCGACGTCGTCGCCGGGCAGCACGCCCGACAGCGCGCCCAGCGTGAGCGCATCGCCGTAGACCGCGGTGGTGCTCGCGGCCGGCGTGAAGGTGAGCGGCTTGCGCGCGATCGTCAGCGGTGCCGACGCGCCCGGGGTCGACACGAAGACGTAGTTCTTCGTGTAGTCGGGCATGCCGCTGAAGCCATTCTCCAGATGCAGGCCGGTGACCTGCTGGGTGTAGCTGCCCGCGTTGCTGCGGTCGTTGTAGGTCAGGAAGCCGCTGGCGCCCACAACGTCGAAGTTGGGCTTGACCCAGTTCTGCTCGCCATTGACCAGCCCCCAGACCGACACGGACGGTGCCACGTAGCTGCCGTAGACGGTGCTGATCGGGTCGATGGTGACGGTGACCGGCTTGGGCGCGATCGTGACGGTGCCGGCATCCCCGCCGCTGACGTAGTTCGCCGCGTCGCGTCCGCTCAGCCGCGGCACGTAGCGATACGTGCCGACCGCCAGCGAGGTGGACAGCGCCGTGTCCCGGCCGTCGAGGACCGGCAGGCCCTGGACCTGGGTCGGCACGACGACATTGGTCATGAAGACCTCGTCGCCCGGCAGCACGCCGCCGGTCAGGCGCAACTGCGGCAGCGTGTCGCCGTAGGTCACGCTCAGGCTGCCGGGATCCATCGCGCGCTGGAGGCTGCGCGGCAGCACCGTGAGCTGGCCGCTGCGCGACAGCGGCAGGCCGGGCGCGCCGAAGTTCTCCGGGCTCAGGGCGTAGTTCCCCGCTTCCGCGCCCGCCAGCCCGGTGGCGTGGATGCCGTACTGGCCCGCCGGCATCCGCCCGTTGCTGGCGGGCACGCCAGCGATCGCCGTTGTCACCGAGACCGTGTCGCCCGCCAGCACACCGTACAGGTTGCCCCCCGTCGCCGGCAGCGCGTCGCCATAGGTGCTGGCGGTGTTGTCGATCACGGCCGTGAGCAGCTTGGGTACGACGCGGAAGGTGCTGGTGGACGCGCGGAGCATCACGTAGTTGCCCTTGTCCGCGCCCAGCAGCTCGCTGTCGACGACGTACGTGCCAGGGGTCAGGCGCGCGGGCAGCGTGGTCGAGCGGCCGCCGGGGAGATCGGCCCAGGCGCCGAGCGCGACGTCGTCGCCGGCGAAGGCGTTGAGGAGCTCGGTCCTGATGGTGTAGCTGGCCGCGGACCCGTAGGTGGGCGACACGTCGGTGTGATCCGTCCCTTGCACCCAGGCCGCATTCGCCACCACGGCAGGCGTGATCCTCAGCGTCGCGAAGCGGTTGCCGTCCGCGGCCATCACGTAGTTGCCGGCGTCCGCGCCCTCCAGACCGGTGGCGCTGAAGGTGTAGGTGCCGACGTTGAGCCGCCCCGTGCGGGACCGCGTGAGCGGCGTGGTGGCGGTCGTCACCGCGACCTGGTCGCCGGCCAGCAGGCCGTTGATGCTGCCGCTGGCCCGCGGCGTGTCGCCCGTCCCGTAGGTGAGCGCCCGGTCCATGAAGCTGTCGTGGAAGCCGCCGAACATCGTGAAGTAGCCCTGCACTGTGACCGTGACTGGCTTGGGCGCGACGGTGAGCGTGCCCGTCGTCGAGCCTGTCTCGGTGGGGACGTAGTTGGCCGCATCGGCGCCGGTGAGGCTGCGCAGGCCCAGCGTCCAGGTGCCCGCCGCGGTGCGCTCGGCGGGCGCGAGGCCGCTGGCGAGCAGGACGGCCGGACCGGCGCCGACGCTGTCGCCGGCCAGCACGCCCTGAACGGTCACCGCACCCGGCGTCGCCGCGGTGCCATAGGTCGACGAGGCATCCTGCGCGATGTAGCTGATCGGCCGCGGCTGCACGGTCAGCGTGCCGGGCGCGTTGCCCGCGCTGGCCAGCAGGTAGTTCGGATTGCCGGTGAGCGCGGTGACCGTCTCGGTGTAGGCGCCGGCGCCGGTGCGCGCGCTCAGCGTGACCGGCGTCGAGCCCGCGAGGACCGCGGCCGTGTAGCCGACCGAGTCGCCGGCGAGCACGTTGTTCAACGTCACCGCGCCAGTCGTGGCGAGGTTGCCGTAGACCGAGCTCGCACTGGCCACCGAGAAGGTGACCGGACGCGGCGTCACGGTGAGCGCGCCCGCCGTATTGCCGCTGCCGGCGAGCAGGTAGTTGGCCGCGTCGGGGCCGCTCAGGCCGGCGACGCCCGCCCACCAGCTGCCGCCAACCGTCGGCCGGGCGACCGGCGCGCCGCTGCCGTCCAGCGCGGTCAGCGCCGGGCTCACCGATGCGCCGGGCAGCAGTCCGTCGAGGACCGTGACGTTGGTCGACGCGGTCGGCGCATTGCCGTAGATCGCCGAACCCGCCGCGACGCTCCAGGTGATCGGCTTGGGCGTGACGGTCCACGTGCCGTTCGTGTTGCCCGCGGCGGCGATCGTGTAGTTGCCGGCGCCCGCGCCCGACAGGGAGCCGGCGAGCACCGTCGAGGTGTAGGTCCCCGCGCGGGAGCCCGCGTCCAGCAGCCAGAGATTGCCGCCCGATTCGATCGCCGGGGCGGCTGTGATCTGATCGCCCGCGACCACGCCGGAGAGCGCCGGCATCGCGCCGCTCTGCGGCGTGCCATAGACGTTGCTGCCGGTGGCCGCGACATAGGTCAGCGCCTTGGGCAGCACGTTGACGGTCGTCGCGGTGTTGCCGCTGCCCGCGATCACGTAGTTGCCGGCGTCCGCGCCGGTCAGCCAGAGCAGCGTCGTGGCGTACTGGCCCACCGGCCACGCCTGCGAATGACCGCTGCCAGCGTCCACGCGCAGCGCGTCGACCTTCTGGAAGCCGGCGACGACGTCTCCCGCCAGCACGCCGTTGAGCACCGGCGAGGGCAGCGCGAGGCCGTAGACCTGGTCGACCGTGGTGCCGGTGTAGGTGACCGGCTTCGGGGCGACGACGAACTGCCCGGGCGTGTTGCCGCTGGCGGCGAGCGCGTAGTTGCCGGCCTGCGGGCCGGTCAGCGCGGACACGATCGCGGTGTAGGTGCCGGCGCGGGTCGTCGCGGCCGGCGCGAACACGGTCGAGCCGCCGTCGGCGCTGGGCGAGACGGTGCCGTTCACGACGTCGCCGGCCAGCACGCCGCTGAGCGCCGCGCCGCCGAGCGTGCCCAGCGTCCCGTAGACGCCGCCGCCCGCGCCGACCGACCAGGTCAGCAGCTTCGGGTCGACGCGATAGACGCCGTCGTGGTTGTTGACCGTGCCCACGGTGTAGTTGGACGCGGAGGCGCCGCCCAGCGAAGTGACCGAGGCGACGTAGCTGCGCGCGGCCAGGCGGTCGTTCACCGCGACAGGCGTGCCGCCGGACGAGAGTCCGACCACCGGCGTCACGTCGTCGCCAGCCAGCACGCCGCCGATGAAGGCCGTGGGCATCGTGTGTGTCGAGCCATAGGTCTGCGAGCCGTTGCCGACGACGTAGTCCAGCGGCTTCTTCGCGATCGACAGCTGGGCGCTCACCGTGCCCGACAGGTCCAGCGTGTAGTTGGAGGCCGCGCTGCCGCCGAGGCCGGTCAGCGTGAAGTTCCAGCTGCCCGCGCCGACCCGGTCGGCGAAGCCGTAGCCGGCGCCGTTCGCGCTCATGGCGACGCCGCCTTGCGCGCCGAGCGTCGCGATCGGCGCGACGTTGTCGCCGTTCACGACGCCGGCCAGGCTCACGACCGCGCCCGGCAAGCCATAGACATGGCTGCCGTTCGAGACAGTCGGTGTCAGCGCGCGGCGCGTGATCGTGAGCGGCAGCGTCGCCGCGCTCAGGTCGATGAAGAAGTTGCCGACGGCCGCCGAGTCGATCGCTGCAGATCCGGTGGCCGACAGCGTCAGCGTGCCGCTGCCCGCGGGCGCGGTGACGCCGGGGCCGGTCACGCTCAGCGAGCCGGCGGCGAACAGCCCGTCCACCGAGGCCGGCGTCCCGCGCACCACATGGACCGGCGCGCGGCCGAGGTGATCGGCATCCGGCTCCGCGTCGCCATAGGCGCGGGTGACCGCCGTGCCGGTGTCGTTGCCGAGCGCGACGCGCGTCGCGTCGACGCCGCCCAGCCGCGCGAGCCGGGTCACGACGCCGCTCTCGACGAACCGGAACCCGCCTTCGCCGACGATCGTGTCGCTGCCTTCCGTGGTCCAGGTGACGGAGCCGCCCGCGACTTCGCTGGCGCCGCTGACGCGGATCGGGCCGCTCAGCGTGGCCGCGCCCGCCACCGACACGTCGCCCTGCAGGATCAACTCGGCGGGCGAGCCGCCGCCGGTCGTGGCCGTCGGCATCACCGTCGCCGTCAGCGACTGGCCGGCGAAGGCGCCGATGCGCAGCGCGCCCGCGGTGCGCTCGGTGTTGCCGGCGCCGTCGGCCAGCAGCAGCGTCAACGGACCGTTGTCGTTGATGAAGCGCGCGCCCGACAGGTCCAGCGAGGCCGGGCCGCCGCCGCGCTCCGCATCGACGACGCCATGCGCGGCGGTGTCGTTGGCGGTCAGCATCCAGTGGCCGCCGCCGTTGCTGAAGACGCCCGCGAGCGTGATGGAGCGGCCGGCCGCCAACGTCAGGTCGCCCACCGGTGCCGCGCCGCGCGTGATGCCGGTGAAGAAGGTCGACCAGCTGATGTCCTGGCTGGCCTGCAGGCGGACGCTGACGCCGCTGCCCAGCAGCGCGGCCAGGTCGGCCGAGTTCAGCGTCGTCGCCGTGCCGGGCGCGTCGCCGTAGCCGATGTCGCCGGACGGCGTGGCCGAAGCGCCGTCGCCGATGACGATGTCCTGCGGATCGAGCAGCAGGCGCGCGCCCGCGCCAAGGGTCAGGCGGTTCAGCGCGACCGATTGCACCGTCGAGGCGGACGAGATCTCCACCGCGCCGCCCGATGCCGCGCCGCTCGCGTCGAGACGGCCGAGCATGCGCGTGGCGCGCTCGCTCCACAGTACGGCGGTGCCGCCCAGGCCTTGCGGGCCGCGCGCGGAGACGTCGATCCGGCTGCCGGCGTCGACCGACACCTGATCGGCCGAGGCCAGCGCGGGCAGCGCACCGAAGCGGTCGAGGAAGCGTTCATGTCCCTCGGCCTGGGCGCCGCTGGCCTTGCCCCCCTGGAAGGCGCCGCCGACGCGGACCAGACCGCCGCGGGTCGCGCCGCTGGCATCGAGCGCCGCGCCGGCCAACTCGACACGCTGGCCGGTGATGTCGATGCGCCCGCCCGCGGCATCGGCCGACGAGGCGTCCACGCGGCCGCTGACGCGCACCGTGCCGCCGGCGCCGCCGTCCAGCACGATCGCGCCATCGCTGCCGGACAGCGTCGTCGCGCGGATCTCGCCGGGCAGGTGGATGGCCTCGCGCAGCGCCTCGCGGACCGTGGCGGCGCGCAGCGCGACCAGGCCAGCCGCGATGCGGCCGTTGCTCTCCACGAGCGGGCGGCTGTCGCCGTCGACCGCGTCGGCCGGCAGGATCACCTGCAGGAATCCATCGCCGGAGAAATCCAGCGTCGCGACCGAGGCGCTACCCAGCGCGACCTTGCCCAGCGGGGCCAGGATGACGCCGTCGTTCTGGACATGGCTGCCCAGCAGCGCGACCTGACCGCCGCCGCCGGCCGTGATCAGACCCTGGTTGAGCACGGTGCCGCCGCGCCCGTTGAAGCGCAGCCGGCCGGCCATGAAGTCCTCGTCGGACAGGCCCAGCGTCGACGCGATGAAACCGGAGCGCGTGTCGACGACGCCGCTCGGCGTGATCGCGATGCCTTGCGGGTTGACCAGGAACAGGCTGCCGTTGGACTTCAGCGAGCCGGCGATCTCGCTGCCCAGCGGGCCGGTGACGACGTTGAGCGTCGCGGCCTGGGCGTTCGGCAGCTTGAACTCGACGGCGCTGCCGGCGCCGACCGAGAAGCTGTCCCAGCGCAGCACCGCGCGCTGCGACTGCTGCCGGATGTCGAGCCGATTGCCGGCGGGCGCGCCGATGACGGCCTGGCCGGCGCTGACGCTGCCGTTCCCGGGCAGCGTCGGCGACGCCGCCGTCTGGGCGCCACCGGTCAGCGGCAGCAGGCCGGCGAGCATCGCGGCGGTCAGCGCCGTGAGGCGCGGGCGCCGGACCGGAGCTCGGCGCGAGCCAGCGGGGCGGGCGGGGATGGAGGAGGGGGTGGGCAGGAGGCGGGTCATGGTCGTCAGAACTGGACTTGCGCTTTCACGAAGGCCTGGAACTCGTCCATGCCGAAGGGGCGGTAGCGGCGGCGGCCGGCCTCGACCGAGAGCTCGGCGCCGCGCCATTGGGTGCGCAGGCCCGCGCCGCCGGACGCGGCCAGGCGATGGCCCGCCGCGGGCAGCTCGGACATCGGCCGGCCCAGCGCCGCGAACAGGTAGGGCTGCAGGAACAGGCTGGCGCCGCCCTGCGTCGGCGACCAGGCGCGCGAGAGCTCCTGGCGCAGCGTCCAGCCGCCGTCGTCGGAGATCGCGCCCGAGCGGAAGGTCGACAGCGCGTCCTCGCCGTCGAGACTGAAGAGCTCCGCGCTCGGCAGCACGCCGCCGAACGAGTCCTGCAGGCGCGCCGAGGTGCGCGCGTTCAAGCCCCAGGGCAGCGGCAACTCGACGCTCGCGTTGGCCTCGAGCTTGGTGAAGTACGGTTTCGCGCCGGGCCGCGAGACCGGGATGCCGGTCGCCGCGAGGTCGGCGGCGGTCCGCGCCCCCAGTCCCGGCAGGCCGCGCGACAGCGTCACGCCGGCGCGCAGCCGGGCCGCGTCGCCGTTGCGGTTCCAGTCGACGGTGAGCCGGCCGACGCGCAGCTTGTCCTCGCTCATCGTGAAGTCGAAATCGGGCAGCGAGTCGACCTGCCGGCTGGCGTCGAGCGTGGCGGTCAGGTTGATCTCCTGGGCGCGTGTCAGCTGCAGCGGATAGATCAGGCGCAGGCTGTAGCGCTCCAGCTGGCTGCGCGAACGCAGGCTGCCGGCGGGCACGCGCGGCTGCGTGTCGGAGACGGTGAACTCGGGGTTGAGGCTCAGGCCGTCGGCGCTCAGCGGCACGATCGCGCCGCCGCCCAGCACGCGCCGCGGCGCGTCGTCGCGCCAGGCGGTGCCCCAGTCCTTGCCGCCGGAGACGTAGCTGTAGAACTGCTCGCCGCGCCGCAGCGGCTGATTGAGGCGCAGCTGGATCGTCGTCTGCCACGGGCCCAGCGATTCGCCCAGGCGGCGGTCGGCCGAGACGGTGAGCGCCGTCGCCTGGTGCTCGCCTTCGAGCACCAGCACCGTGCCGCCGAGCTCGCGGCCGGCGCCCAGCGCGCTGCGCAGCTGCAGGCCGGGACCGCGGCCGGCGATCGTCAGCGCGCGTTCGAGCTCCTCGCCGCGCAGCCGGCGGCGGCCCAGCAGCGGGGCGAGCGAGCGCTCGACCGCATGGCGCGCGCGCTCCGGCACGGCAGCGGTGTCGATGCGCTCGATGTGGCCGTCGACCACGCGCAGCGCGAAGACGCCGCCATCCTTCACCGACTGCGGCGGAACGACTACGCGCACCAGCGGATAACCGGCCTCGCGATAGGCCGCCTCGATCGCGTCGGCCAGCTCGTAGAACGCCGACACCGGCAGGCGCTGGCCGCGCAGCGGCGCGGTGAGGGCCTCGGTGGCGCTGGCGAGTTCGGGGAAACCGTCCTCGACGCGGATCCCCGCGGGCGACACGCGCAGCGCACGGGCCTGCGCCGGGACGGCGTTGGGCGCGGGCGTGGGCAGCGGCGCGGCGGAGGCGGCGGGCTCGGGCGGACGCAGGTCGCGCGGCGTGACCTGGGGCGCTTGCGGGGCCTGCTGGGCGAACGCACCGCCGGCGGCCAGCGCCAGGATCGCGCCGCTCAACGCGGGGGACGGGAATCGACGGGGAGAGAGCATGCCGCCACTGTCGACGCCAGGCGCGGCAAAGTCCTGAAGCCGGTCTGAATCGTTCCGAAACGATTCAGCAAGGTGGCGTTTCAGGATTTTTCAGCGGCGCGCTTCAGTGGCGCGCCCTCCTGCTTTCTGCCGGGCTTGCGCGCGCGCCGGCGCCGAGGGACGGGGCCCCGTCAGTCGACGTCGGTCAGCGCGAACGCCAGCGCGCCGATGTCGGCGTTGCGCAGCAGCATGCCGTCCTGCTTCAGGCGCTCGAATTCGGCCGCGCCCAGCGCTTCCCGCGCCAGCCGCTGGGCGCGGGCGCCTGCCAGGGCCTCGTTCTCGCCGAAGCGCAGGAGGCCCGCGGTGCCGGACTCCACATGGCCCGCGAGCCGGGCCGCGGCGCGCGGCCGGCCCTCGAGCGCGGCCAGCAGCGACAGGTACTGGCACCAGTAGCGCTGCAGGTCGGCCTGGGCCGCCAGCGGCCAGCCTTGCTCCGCCAGCGGGCGGAATGAGCGGGTGTCGCCGAGCGCGAGATACGCGGCCGCGGTGTTGAGGCGGGCATAGGCGAGCCCGTACTCGTCGCGGCCCGGTTGCAACTGCGCCAGCAGCGCGATGCCGGTGCGGATCGCGCCTTCGGGATCGCCCGCCAGCAGCTGGGCGTCGGCCAGGTTGGCGAGGTAGATCGGGTTGGCGTCGCCGCCGGCGCGGCAGTTGGCCACGATCCGGTGGCCCAGGCGCAACTGCTCCCGCGGATCGGACCGGTTGAGCATCAGGCCGATGAGGCCGTAGTGCAGGCGCTGCGGCGGCCAGTCCGGATCCTCGAGCGCGCACAGTTCGGCGTCCTCGTCCTCGCGGCCGGCCGGCGGCATGGCCAGGGACATGGCGAGCGCGCGGTACAGGTGGAAGCGGCCGTCGGGCGCGTCGATCCGCGCGCGGGCGACCTCAACCATCCGCCGCATGTGCGCCTGGGCGCGCGGGTTGTGGACGCTGTTCAGGTATTGCATCGCCACGCCGAGGCTGGCCTGCAGCCACATCGGGCCCTGGGCGCCGCCGGCCAGTGCGTCGAAACGGTCGCACAGCGCGTTGCGTTCGGCGTGCAGCGTGCGCGGCAGCGCGAAGAGCAGCATCGCGATGATCGCGAGCGCCGCGTCGGTGTCGCCCAGCGCCTGTGCGCGCAGCAGCGCCTCGCGCGCGTTGTCGAGGTCGGCGCGGGCGCGTTCTCCCCAGGCATCGACGCCGATCTCGCCGCTCAGGCGCGCGTGGTGCAAGGCTTCGCACAGCGTCGCCACGGCGCGCGCGTGCCGGTCGCGGACCAGATCGTCCTCGTCCGACCGCGCCAGCAGTTCGCGCGCGAAGGCCCTCGGGCTGTCGAGCAGCCGGTAGCGCGGCGGCGACTCCGCGTCGTCGCCGACGACGCACACGAGCAGCGAACGCTCGACCAGCACCGTCACCGCGTCGAGCACGGCCCACTCGTCAAGCTCGACGGGGTCCTGGGCATCGAGCGGCCCCTGAACCGGACGGCCGCCCGGCGCGTCGCCGGCCACCTGCTGGATCAGCTCGAGCGAGGCGCTGCCCGCGATGACGGCCAGGCGCCGGAACACGATGCGCTCGCGCTCGTCGAGGAAGCCGTGGCTCCACTCCAGGGCCGCACGCAGCGTCTGCTGGCGGGCCGGCGCGTCGCGGTTGCGGCTGCTGGTCAGCAGGCGCAGCCGCTCGTCCAGCGAGGCGGCGAGCCGCTGCACGCCGAGCATGGGCGCCCGGGCCGCGGCGAGCTCGATCGCGAGCGCCAGGCCGTCGAGCGCGCGGCACAGTTCGATCACTGCCGGCGCATTGGCGTCGGTCAGCGCGAAGCGCGCGTCCGCGGCCTGGGCGCGTTCGACGAACAGCGCGACCGCGCCGAAGTTCAGCGCCTGCGCCGCGGACACCGCCCCCTGGGGCGTGGACAGCGCTTCCAGTCGGTAGACGCGTTCCGGCGGCAGCTTCAGCGGGGCCTGGCTGGTCACGACGATGCGCAGGCCCGGCGCCGCGGCGTGCAGCACGCCCGCGATCCGCGCGGTGGCATCGAGCAGGTGCTCGGCGTTGTCGAGCGCGAGCAGCAGGGTCAGGGACGCGAGGGCGGCGGCCAGGCCGTCCAGCGGCTCCTCGCCGGCGCCCAGCCGGATGCCCAGGGCCGCGGCGATCGCGCCCGGCAGTGCCGCGGCGTCCGTGACCGGGGCCAGTTCGACCCAGCACACGCCATGCGGATAGGCCTCGGTGCGGGAGTGCAGCAGCGCCTGCGCGAGCCGCGTCTTGCCCATGCCGCCGGCGCCGACGAGGGTCACGAGGCGGTGGTGCTCGATCAGGCTGAGCAGGGCGGCCAGGTCCTCGTCGCGGCCCAGCAGCCGCGGCAGACCGGCCGGCAGGTTGGTCCGCAAGGCGAGGGTCGCGGGCGGCGGCGGGGAACGGGGCGAGGAGAGGGGCGAGGAGGGAAGCGAGGTGCGCGGCGACGCGGCGTGCGTTGCGTCCTCGACGCGCGCCGTGAAGCGGTAGCCGCGGCCGGGAATCGTCGTGATGACATCGCCGCCCAGCACCTTGCGCAGCGCGCTGACCTGCACCTGCAGGTTGTTCTCCTCGACGACGACGCCGGGCCAGGCCAGGTCGATCAGCTCGCTTTTCCCGACCAGTTCGCCAGCGCGCTGGATCAGCGCGATCAGCACGTCCAGCGCCCGGGAACCGAGCGTCGCGGGCTGGCCGTCGACCAGCAGGCGTCGCTCCAGCGGTTGCAATTCGAAGCGGTCGGCGAATCTGAGGCTGGCGGCGCGCATGAAGGGGACGGGACGGGGCGGGGACGGCGGGCAGGCCCGGGGGCCGGCGACTGGGGCGCGCACGGGCGCGGACGTGCGCGCAGGATAGCGGAGCGGGAGCCCCCCTGAAGAATCCTGAAACCGGCCGCGTTGCGACTTTCCGGACGATTCAGCCGCAATTCATCCGGGGCTCAGGACTTTCAGGTCGCCGCGGCGCAGAGTGCGGGGCGACGGCTCATGCCATGGGGCTCGATACGTCCAGGAGTGACCGGCGCATCCTCCGCCCGCCCGCCGCTCAACCGAGATCAAGCACCAGCCGGTCGCTCCGTGCGCGCGAGCAGCAGGGCGTGAACTGATCGTTGGCCGCCTGTTCCTCCGGCGTGAGGTACAGGTCGCGGTGCTCGGGCTCGCCGGCCAGCACGCCGGTCAGGCAGGTGCCGCAGACGCCTTGCTCGCAGGACGTCAGCAGCGGGATGCCCGCCGCGATCAGCGCCTGCGCGGCGCTCTGGCCGACCGCCACGGGAATGACGCGGCCGGAGCGCAGCTCGAGCTCGAACGGACGGTCCTGGCCCGGGGGCGGTGCCTCCGCGCCGGCGAAGAACTCGTGATGCACCCGGTCTCCCGCCCAGCCCAGCGCCCGGGCGGCCTCGGTCACGGCGTCGATCAGGCGCTTGGGGCCGCAGACGTAGACATGCGTGTCGGCGGCCTGCGCCGCCAGCAGCCCAGGCACGTCCATCCGGTCGGGGCCGACATGGAAATGGGCCGCGCCGGCCCAGGCGCTGGCCTCGATCTCCGCGCGGAAGGCCATGCGCTGGAGGTCGCGGGCCGCGTAATGCAGCGCGAAGTCCGCGCCCGCGCCGGCGAGCTGGCGCGCCATCGCGAGCAGCGGCGTGATGCCGATGCCGCCGGCGATCAGCAGGCTGCGACGGGCCGACGGCACCAGCGGGAAATGATTGCGCGGCGCGCCGATCTGCAGCGTCTGGCCCGGCATCAACTGCTCATGCACCGCGCGCGATCCGCCGCGCGAGGCCGCTTCCCTCAGCACGCCCAGCACGTAGCGATGGGTCTCGGCGGGATCGTTGCTGAGGGAGTACTGCCGCACCAGGCCGCCCGGCAGATGGACGTCCACATGCGCGCCGGCGGTGAACGCGGGCAGGGCGCCGCCATCGGCGGCCACGAGGGTGACGGCGCAGACGTCCCGCGCGGCGGCGGCCTTGGCCTGGACGCGGACGGGGATCAGCGCCGTGATGGGCGCGAGGATCGGCGCGCTCATGCCCGCGCCGCCATCAGCCGATCGATGACTTTGCGCGACTGCACGCCGCCGCCGTCGATGTTGAGCATCAGCAGCTGGCGTTGCGGCCAGGCCAGCAGGTTCTGCTGCTGGCGCTCCAGCATCTCCTGGTCCTCGGCGAAGATCCGGCCCTGGCCTTCGCGGATCTGCTCGGTGAGCGCCGGGTCCTGGGGTTTGAACTTGCGCGCCATGCCCCAGAAGTAGTGGATGGAGGTGTCGGTCTCCGGGGTGATGAAGTCCACCACCCAGCTCGCCGCCTTGACCTCGTCGGGCGCCTCGTAGCCCCCGTGGCCGGCCAGCGCCACGCCGACCTCGATCATGATGTGGCTGGGCGGCGTGAAGTGGCAGATCTGCCAGCGGTCCACCGGCTGGTCCTCGGGCAGGCCGTTCATGCGCAGCGCCATCCGCCAGAACGGCGGCGCCTCGATGCCCTGCATGTGGCGCTCGGTGATGACGTGGTCGCCGTCCACGCGCGTGGTGCAGGGGATCTCGTCGATCTCCTTCTGGCCGATGCTGCCGGCATGCACGTAGGTCTCGTGGGTGAGGTCCATCAGGTTGTCGATCATCAGCCGGTAGTCGCAGGCGATGTGGTACAGGCCGCCGCCATAACCGAAGGCCGGGTTGCCCAGCCACTCGAAGGCCGGCAGCGCGGCCAGGTCCGCCTGCGCGGCGTCGCCCGGCCAGACCCAGATGAAGCCGTGCGCCTCATGGACCGGGAAGCTGCGGATGGCCGGAAAGCCACGCACGCGCTGGCAGGGCATGGACACGGTCCTGCCGTCGCCGCCCATGGCCAGGCCGTGGTAGCCGCAGACCAGCGTGTCGCCGTTCACGCGGCCCAGCGACAGCGGCGCGCCGCGGTGCGGGCAGAAGTCCTCCACCGCGCGGACGGCGCCGGCGCTGTCGCGGAAGAAGGCCATCGCGTGGTTGCAGACCTTGCGGCCCAGCGGCTTGTCGGTGCCGACCTCCTCGCTGCGGGCGGCGACGTACCAGGTGTTGGTGATGAACATGGGAACTCCTCGGGAACGGACCTGGGGCGGGACCGGCGCGCTCAGCGCGGCGCCATGCGCAGCGCGCCGTCGAGGCGGATGACCTCGCCGTTGAGGTGGCCGTTGGCGACGATGTGCGCGGCCAGCGCGGCGAATTCCTCGGGCAGGCCCAGGCGCTTGGGGAAGGGGATGGACGCGGCCAGGTTCTGCTGCACCTCCTCGGGCAATTCCTTCATCAGCGGGGTGGCGAACAGGCCGGGCGCGATGGTGCAGACGCGCACGCCGAACTGGGCGAGGTCGCGCGCCAGCGGCAGCGTCATGCCGACGATGCCGCCCTTGGAGGCCGAGTAGGCCTCCTGGCCGACCTGGCCATCGAAGGCGGCGACCGAGGCGGTGTTGACGACGACACCGCGTTCGCCGTCGGCCAGCGGCGCCAGCGCCGCGATGCGGCTCACCGCCAGGCGCGTCATGTTGTAGGTGCCGATCAGGTTGATGCGCACGACGCGCTCGAAGTCCTCCAGCGGCGCGGGCGAGCCGTCGCGCTGCACGATGCGCTTGGCGGTGCCGATGCCGGCGACGTTCATGAGGATGCGGGCCGGGCCGTGGGCGGCCGTGGCGGCGTCCAGCGCGGCGGTGACGGAGGCGGCGTCGGTGATGTCGCAGCGCAGTGCCAGCGCGCGGTCGGCGCCGAGCTCATCGGCCACGCGGCGCGCGCCGGCCTCGTTGATGTCGAGCAGCGCGACGCGAACGCCTTGGGCGGCGAGGGTGCGGGCGACGGCTTCGCCGAGGCCGGAGCCGGCGCCGGTGACGAGGGCGGCTTGTCCAGTGAGGTTCATGGTGGTCAGCGGTGGGGGGTGATGACGTCGGGATGGCCGTCGGCGGCCTCGTGCAGCAGCTCGACCAGCGCCGCGCGGCGGCTCAGCACCGCGCGCTGGTTGATCGAGCCCTTGTCGGTGATCTCGCCGCCGTCGATGGACGGCGGCTCGGCCAGCAGCAGCAGTCGCGCCGGGCGGTTGGCGCTGCCGGTGCCCTGGGCCCAGAGCTGGTCGGCCAGGTCCTGGAAGAAGCCGCGCACGATCGAATGGGCCAGCACCTGGGCGGCGGGCAGGCTGTCGGGCAGCTCCGCCAGCCGGCGGACCTCGCCCAGGCGCGGCACGATCAGCAGGCCGATCTCGTCGCGCCCCAGGCCGGTGACGACCGCGTCGTGCACGCAGGGGAAACCCAGCGCGACCACGCGGGCGCGCAGCGGTCCGACGCTGACGAAGGTGCCGGTGGACAGCTTGAAGTCCTCGGCGATGCGGCCGTCAAACATCAGGCCCTGGGCCGGGTCGGCGGGATCGGCGGGCCGCGCGGCGTCGCCGGTGCGGTAGTAGCCCTCGTCGTCGAAGGCCTCGCGCGTCAGCTCGGGCTCGCGCCAGTAGCCGGGCATCACGTTGGGGCCGCGGAAGCGCACCTCGTGCTTGTCGCCGGCCGGCACCAGCTTGACCTCCACACCGGGCACCGGGCAGCCGATGAAGCCGGGCCGGCTGTCCTCGGGGATGGCGAAGGTGCAGGTCGGGGCGGTCTCGGTCATGCCCAGGCCCGCGGCCAGGCGGATGCGTTCGCCAATGGCCGCCTCGGCCAGCTGGTTGAAGGCGTCCAGCGTCTTGGCCGAGAGCCCCGCGCCGCCGCATTCCACCAGGCGCAGCCGGCTGAAGAAGTGGTCGCGCAGCGCGGTGTCGGCCCGCAGCGCCGAGACCAGCTCGTCATACCCCTTGGGCACGTTGAAGAAGATGGTCGGCGCGATCTCGCGCAGGTTGCGCAGCGTGTCCTCGAAGCGGCCCGGCACCGGCTTGCCCTCGTCGATGTAGAGGCTGCCGCCGTTGTAGAGCACGATGCCCAGGTTGTGGTTGCCGCCGAAGGTGTGATTCCACGGCAGCCAGTCCAGCACCACCGGCGGCTCCTCCGCCAGGAAGGGCAGCGTCTGCAGCGTCATCTGCTGGTTGGCGCACCACATGCGCTGCGTCACGATCACGCCCTTGGGCGCCTTGGTCGAGCCCGAGGTGAACATCAGTTTGACGATGGTGTCGGGATCGATCCGCGCGTGGGCGGCGTCCAGTTCGGGCCCCGGTGCGGTGTCCAGCAGCTCGTCGAAGCGATCCGTGGCCCGGCCGGCGAGCCGGCCTTCGCCGAGGACCACGCAGGTCCCGGCCTCGACCACCGCCTCGATGGCCGCGGCGTAGCCTGGATCCGCCGCGTAGACGGCACCCGGCGTGGCCTTGCCGACGATGTGGCGCAGGCGGCCGAAGTCGGTCGACACCAGCGAGTAGGCCGGCGAGATGCTGACGCTCGGGATGCCGGCCCACATCGCGCCCAGCATCAGGCTCAGGTGCGGGAGGTCGTTGTCGGACAGGAGGACCAGCGGTCGCTCCACGTCCAGGCCCCGGTCCAGCAGCGCCTGGCCCAGCGAGCGCGCCCGCGCCAGCATGTCGGCGTAGCTGAGGGCGCGCCAGGCGCCGTCCGGATCGCGCTTCGCGGCGAAGAGCCGGTCCGGCGCGGTCCGCGCCCAGTGCTGGAGGCGCTCGCCCATGTGCCGGGGATAGGCCGCCAGCGCCTCGGTCGAGCGCAGCACGAAGCCGCCGTCGTCGCGCGGCTCGACGAGGGTGTGGTCCAGGCAGCCGCCGATGGCGACGGGGCGGTAGCGCGGCTTCATGACTTGACGATCTTGGGGCTGCGTTTCTGCAGGAAGTCCTGCAGCCGTTGCTTGGCCACTTCGTCGCCCTGGGCGATGGCGGCCATCAGCGATTCCATGAACAGGCCGTCGGCCTGCGGCAGGTCGGCGATGCGCGGCAGCGCCTGGGTCACGGCGAAGTTGGACAGCGGCGCATTCTGCGCGATGCGGCCGGCCAGCTCGATGGCCTTGGCGACGGCCTCGCCGGGCGGCACCACGTACTGCGCCAGGCCGCGCCGCTCGCCCTCGTGGGCATCCAGTACGCGGCCGGTGAGCATCATGTCGGTCATGCAGGCCGTGCCGGCCAGGCGCGGGATGCGGGCCGAGCCGCCGCCACCGACGAAGATGCCGCGCTGGCCCTCGGGCAGGCCGAAGTAGGCGGTCTCGTCGGCCACGCGGATGTGGACGGCCGCCGCCAGTTCCAGCCCGCCGCCCACGACCGCGCCGTGCAGCGCCGCCACGACCGGCACGCTGCAGAACTGCAGCGCGTCCATGACCACATGCCAGCTGCGCGAGTGCAGCACGCCTTCGGCCACGCTGCGCTCGCTGAGGTCGGACAGGTCCAGGCCGGCGCAGAAGTGCGCGCCTTCGCCGCTGACGACCAGCGCCCGCGTCGACGGCGGCAGGTTGAGCAGGGCGGTGTGCAGCTGCCGCATCAACGCCTCGTTGATGGCGTTGCGCTTGGCGGGGCGGTTCAGGCGCAGGTGCGTGACGGCGCCGGCATGCTCGATGAGCAGCAGGTCGAGTTGGGCCAGCAGGCCGCTGGCGGGGAGGAAGTCGGTGGCGGCGTTCATGCGGGGCTCGCGGAGGTGAGGGCGGCGGCCAGGCCGCCCCAATGGTCGCGGAAAAGTCCGGCGTCCATGGTCTTCACGTCGCGCATCAGCGGGCGGAATTCCATGTGGGCCAGCACGTCGCGCTCGAGGTCGATGCCCGGCGCGACCTCGGTCAGCTCCAGGCCGTCCTCGCGCAGCGCGAAGACGGCGCGCTCGGTGACGAAGAGCACCTCCTGGCCGCGGCGCGCGGCATCGCGGCCGTTGAAAGTGATCTGCTCGACCTGCTCGACGAACTTGCGCGCGCGGCCTTCCTGGTGGATGCGCAGCTCGCCATCGGCAACGGTGAGCTCGACGCCCCCGGCGGTGAAACTGCCGCAGAACACGAGGCGCGGCGTCGAGGCCGTGATGTTGATGAAGCCGCCACAGCCCACCGGGCGGCCGTTGAACTTGCTGACGTTGACGTTACCGTGGCGGTCGGTCTGGGCCAGGCCCAGGAAGCTGCAGTCCAGGCCGCCGCCGTCGTAGAAGTCGAACTGCGAGGACTGCTCGATGATGGACTCGGGGTTGTAGGCCAGGCCGAAGTCGCCGCCCTGCGCGGGCACGCCGCCGTTCACGCCGCATTCGACGCTCAGCGTGAGCAGGCCCGCCACGCCTTCCTCGGCCGCCACCGACGGCACGCCGGCCGGGATGCCGATGCCCAGGTTGGTGACCGCGCCGGGCCGCAGCTCCATCGCGGCGCGGCGGGCGATGACCTTGCGCTCGTCCAGCGGCAGCGCCGGCACGCGGTCCAGCGGCACGCGCACGTCGCCGCTGAAGGCGGGATTGAAGGCGGTGGTGATGGTCTGCAGGTGGTTCTCCGGCTGGGCGACGACGACGTAGTCCACCACCAGCCCCGGCACCTTGACGCTCTTGGGATGCAGGCTGCCGGCGGCCACCACCGCCTCGACCTGCGCGACCACGATGCCGCCGCAGGCGCGCGCGGCCTGCGCGATGGCGAGCTGCTCCAGCAGCACGCCTTCCTTGTCCATGCTGAGGTTGCCCCGTTCATCGGCATAGGTGGCGCGGATGAAGGCGACGTCGATGCGCGGCGCGGGATGGAAGAGCCACTCCTCGCCTTCAAACTCGACCAGGCGCACCAGGTCCTCGCGCGAGGCGGCGTTGAGCCGGCCGCCTTCCTGCCGCGGGTCCACGAAGGTGCCCAGGCCGACCTTGGTCAGCAGGCCCGGCGAGCGGCTGGCGATGTGCCGCGTGAGGCTGGACAGCGAGCCCTGCGGGAAGTTGTAGGCCTCGACCTCGCCGGCATGGACCCTGGCCATCATGGCCTTGCCGGTCTGCCCGAAATGGCCGGCGACGACGCGCTTGACCATGCCCGGATGGGCCAGGTGGGCCATGCCGCCGCTGCCGGCGTTGCCGATCGCGCCGCAGGCCCAGGTGGTGAGCTGGTTGGGATGGCCGGTGGCGAGGAAGTGGCGCTCCAGTCCCTGCAGCACTTCCTCGGCCAGGCCCATCATGGCCAGGCCGCCGAGGAAGAGGGTGGCGCCATCCTTGACGAGGGGGCCGACCTGGTCGGCGGTGATGATCTTCATGGGGGCCTCAGGCAGCGGGGTTTTCGATCAGCAGGGCCATGCCCTGGCCGCCGCCGACGCAGGCGGAGACGATGGCGTAGCGGCCACCGCGAAGCTGCAGTTCGCGCGCGGCGGTGAGGGTCAGGCGCACGCCGGTGGCGGCCAGCGGGTGGCCCAGCGCGATGGCGCCGCCGTTGACGTTGAGCCGGTCCAGGTCCAGGCCGAGCTCCTTCGCGCAGGCCAGGGTCTGGGCACCCTGGGCCTCGTTGATCTCGATGAGGTCGATGTCGGCCAGCGTCAGCCCGCAGCGCGACAGCAGCGCGCGGATGGCTGGCGCGGGACCGATGCCCATGATCTCGGGCGGCACGCCGGCCGCCGCCGCGCCGCGCAGGCGCGCCAGTGGTCGCAAGCCGCGATCGCGCACCTGGGCGCCGGAGGCGACGACCACCGCCGCCGCGCCGTCGACCAGCGCCGAGGAGTTGCCGGCCGTCTGCACGCCGCCTTCGTACACCGGCCGCAGCGCGGCGAGCGCCTCGAGCGGGGACGGGCGCGGATGGGTGTCGCGATCGGCGACGGCGACCTTGCGCGGCAGCTTGATGCCGCGCGGCTCATAGCCGTCGAGCTCGAAGCGCTCGCTCGTCACCGGGACGATCTCGCCGGCATGGAAGCCCTCGGCCTGCGCCCGCAGCGCGCGCTCGAACGAGGACGCGGCATAGGCGTCGACCTCGGCGCGCGTGATGCTGTATTTCCGCGCGAGGTTCTCGGCCGTCTGGATCATCGAGACCTTGGCGGCCGGGTCGTCGAGCGCTTCCCACAGGAAGTCCTTGAACTCGACCGGCGCGCCGAGCCGGAAGCCGCCGCGGTGCGTGTAGGCGCAGATCGGATTGCGCGACATCGACTCCGCGCCCACCACCAGCGCCAGGCTGGCGTAGCCCAGCGTGATCTGGTCGGCGGCCTGGCGAATGATCTCGAAGCCGCTGCCGCAGATGCGCTGCACCAGGATGGCCGGGACCTCGATGGGCACGCCGGCGTACAGGCCGATGTGGCGCGGCAGCATGTAGGCGTCGAAGGAGGCCTGCGCCATCGAGGCGGTGACGACCGAGTCGATGGCGGCGCCGGGCACCTGGGCGCGCGTCAGCGCGGCGCGGGCCGCCTTGATGCCCAGGTCGATGGGGGAGACATCGGCCAGCGCGCCGCAGTAGTCCACCAGCGGCGTGCGCGCGCCGTCGAGGAGCCAGTGATCGTCGAATCGGGCGGAGAAGTCGGGCATGGGGGCGTCTGGCGATGCCAGCTGCTTGGCTGCTGATGATTAACAGTATTAACTAAAAGCGGAGCAAGACATTCAGGGTTTGCACGGACATCGGAACCGCAATCAGCGGCTTCAACGGCACCTGATCGACGGTGTGGCGCAGGCTTGCGCGGCCGAGGCGATGCCGCCGCCGGCCGTCAAGCGATGGATTGATTACTTAAATGAATTGATTGCCCCGACCAGATGCCGCGGCTCAGCCGGCAGGCGCCGGCGGCTGCGCCGCGCGCTGCAGCCGGTAGGCCAGCTGCGCGCGCGTGAGGCCCAGGCGGCGGGCAGCGGCGGCCAGGTTGCCGTGCTCGGCCTCGGTGGCCTCGCGCAGCAGTTGGCGCTCGATGGCGTCCAGCGCCACGTGGCCGGCGCTGCCGGGATGCAGCGCCTCACCGAGCAGGTCCAGCAGGCGCGGCGCGGGCGCGGCGCCCTTGCGCAGCGTGCCGTGCGCGCCGATGGCCAGCAGCGCCTCGTCGCTGAGCTGCTCGCGCCGGAACATGTGGGCCACGTCGATGGCCTGGCCGTCCTCGGCCGAGATGACGCCGCGCTCGACCAGGTTCTGCAGCTCGCGGATGTTGCCGGGGAAGGCGTAGTGCAGCATCGCCCGCACGGCGCGGGGCGTGAAGCCGGTCGGATGGCGGCCGTGCCGCTGGGCCTCGCGCCGCAGGAAATGCGCCATCAGCAGCGGGATGTCGTCGCGCCGCTCGCGCAGCGGCGGCAGGTGGATGGGGTAGACGTTGAGGCGGTAGTAGAGGTCTTCGCGGAAGCGCCCGGCATGCACCTCGGCCTGCAGGTCCACGTTGGTCGCGGCGACCACGCGGACATCGACCTCCATCACCCGCGTGCCGCCCACGCGCTCGATCTCGCCCTCCTGCAGCGCGCGCAGCAGCTTGCCCTGGCTGACCAGGCTCAGCGTGCCGATCTCGTCCAGGAACAGCGTGCCGCCGTGCGCGCGTTCGAAGCGACCGGGGCGCGACTGGCTGGCGCCGGTGAACGCGCCGCGCTCGACGCCGAAGAGCTCGCTCTCGATCAGCGTCTCCGGAATGGCGGCGCAGTTCACCGCCATGAAGGGCTCGGCCGCGCGCGGACTGATGCGATGCAGCCGGCGCGCGAAGGCCTCCTTGCCCACGCCCGACTCGCCGGTGAAGAGCACGGTGGCGCGCGTCGCGGCCACGCGCGCCAGCTGGTGGCAGGCGGAGTTGAAGGCGGAGGAGGCGCCGACGATGTCATGGCGTTCGGCCTGGCGGTCTGCGCGGCCTTCCGCGTGGCGTTCCGCGGGGGCTCCATCACGCTCGGCGGGCCGCTCGCCACGGGCGTCGGTCGGCGCGGCCGGCGACGACGGGGCGGGTTCCGCGGCGGCGTTGATGCGGCGGAAGTCCTTGGCCTCCAGGTAGCGCAGGTCCTCGCTGATGTCGCCCCAGGCCGCGGCATGGCGGCCGATCACGCGGCAGACGCTCGCGCCCATGGCGCGGCACTCCACCTCGCGGAAGATCACGAGCTGCCCGAACAGGCTGGTCACGTAGCCGGTGGCGTAGCCCACCTGCGACCAGCAGGCCGCCTCGGTGCCGATGCCGTAGGCGCTGATGTGCTCGTCGTCCTCGCTGGAGTGCTCCCAGAGGAACTCGCCCTCGTAGGTGCCGCGATCGATGTCGAAGTCGAAGGCCAGCGGCGTCACCTTCACCACGCCCTCGAGCGCATGCAGCCGCGTGCCGGCCATGAAGACGTTGGCTGCGTCGGCCTGCGGCCAGCGCTCGCGCACCAACTGCGCGTCGCGCGCGCCGGACACGTAGCCGGCCCGCGTGAGCAGGCCGCGCGCGCGCTCCAGGCCCAGCGTGTCGATCAGCTCGCGCCGCAGGTGCCCGACGGCGGAGCTGTGCAGCAGCAGCATGCGCTGGTCGTTGAGCCAGATGCGGCCGTCGCCGGGCGAGAAGAACAGCGACTCGGTCAGGTCGTCCATCGTCGGCTGCTGTGCCTCGACGAAGTGCCGGCTGTCGCCGCGGCGCAGCATCGCGCCGGTCTGGCGGGCCACTTCGGCCAGGGAGATGCGAGGCGGCTTGGTCATGGCTTGATCAATTGAGCAGGTCGACCGCGGGTCGGGTCCTCAAATTGTTTTCATTTCATAAATATCGATGACCCGGGATAACCCGTGACAGTGGCATTCACATTGAGGGCAGGGAAAGTCCCAGGGCGGGCGATGGTTTCACTCTGAAAACGATCCAGGACGGCGCATCGATGCACCGCGGCGGCGCGCCGCCCTGGCATGGCGCGGCACGGGCGTTGCACTGGAAGAGGGCGAGCGAACACCGGGTTCGTGCCTTTCAACCTCTTCAGCGTGGCCTGACATGACCTCTCGACCCTTCCTCGACCCCGCCCTGTGGCAGGAGCACGTGTACAGCGGTGGCTGGCGCGCCGCCGCCGAGTCCGCCGACCTGATCGAGCCCGCCACCGGCGCGGTGCTGACGCGCACCGGCGTTGCCGTGGCGGCCGACGTGGCGCCGGCCGCGCGCATCGCCGCGCAGGCGCAGGCGGGCTGGGCGGCCACACCGCCGCGCGAGCGCGCCGCCGTGTTCCTGCGCGCGGCGCAGCTGTTCCAGGATCACTTCGACGAGCTGGCGCTCTTCGTCACCCGCGAGAGCGGCGCCATCCTGCCCAAGGGCCAGCACGAGCTGCGCGAGGCCATCGCGTTCTGCCAGATCGCAGCCTCCATGCCGCTGCAGGCGCAGGGGCAGGTGCTGCCCAGCACGCCGGGGCGGCTGTCGGTCGCGCGGCGCGTGCCGCTCGGCGTGGTGGGGGTGATCTCGCCCTTCAACTTCCCGCTGGTGCTGACGCTGCGCGTGGTGGCGCCGGCACTGGCCGCGGGCAACGCCGTCGTCATCAAGCCCGACCCGCGCACGCCGGTCAGCGGCGGCTTCCTGATCGCCCGCGTCTTCGAGGCCGCCGGCCTGCCCGCCGGCCTGTTGCACGTGCTGCCGGGCGGCGCGGCCGTGGGCGAGGCGCTGGTCGAGGATCCGGCCATCGCGATGATCTCCTTCACCGGCTCGGTCGGCGTGGGGCGCCGCATCGGCGAGCTGGCGGGCCGCCATCTGAAGAAGGTCTCGCTGGAGCTGGGCGGGAGCAATGCGCTGGTCGTGCTCGACGACGCCGACCTCGACCTGGCCGCGAGCAACATCGCCTGGGGCGCCTGGCTGCATCAGGGCCAGATCTGCATGGCCAGCAACCGCGTGCTGGTGCACGAGGCCATCGCCCCCGCCATCACCGAGCGCCTGGTGGCCAAGGCCCGGCAGCTGCCGGTGGGCGACGGTGCCACCGGCCAGGTCGCGCTGGGGCCGCTGATCGATGAGCGCCAGCGCGACCGCGTGCACGCCGCGGTGCAGGCCAGCGTGCGGGCTGGCGCCCAGCTGCTGGCTGGCGGCACGTTCGATCGCCTCTTCTACAAACCCACCGTGCTGGCCGGCGTGCTGCCCGGCATGCCGACCTACGACCACGAGACCTTCGGCCCCGTCGTCAACCTGGTGACCTTCAAGACGGACGAGGAGGCCGTGGCGCTGGCCAACGACAGCCAGGGCGGGCTGGCGGCCGGCGTGATCTCGCGCTCGGTCGGTCGCGCACTGGCGCTGGGGCGGCAACTGCGCGCCGGCATGGTCCACATCAACGACCAGACGGTCAACGATGACGCGGTCAATCCCTTCGGCGGCCCCGGCATCGCGGGCAACGGCAACTCGCACGGCGGCCCCGGCGACTGGGAGCAGTTCAGCACCTGGCAGTGGCTGACCGTCAAGGACGCGCCGCCGCAGTTCCCGTTCTGACGCGCGCCGCGCGAGACGGCTCGGGCCCGCGGCAGCAGACAGACGACAACACAAGGAGACAAGCATGAACTTCCATGGCAAGACCATCGTCATCACCGGCGCGAGCTCCGGCATCGGCGCCGAGACCGCGCGCTTCCTGCGCCTGAAGGGCGCGCGCGTCATCGGCGTGGATCGCAACGAGCCCGCGCTGACGCTGGACGGCTTCATCAAGGCCGACCTGTCGGAGCAGGCCGCCATCGACGCCGCCTTCAAGCAGCTGCCCGAGCGTTTCGACGCGCTGTGCAACATCGCCGGCGTGCCCGGCACCGCGCCGGTGGACCTGGTGGCGCGGGTCAACTACCTCGGGCTGCGCCACCTGTGCACGCGCGCCATCGAGCGCCTTCCCCATGGGAATCACGGCGGCGCCATCGTCAACATCGCCTCCATCCTCGGCGCCGAATGGCCCGCGCGGCTGGACCTCCACAAGGCCCTGGCCGAGACGCCCAGCTTCGAGGCCGGCCTGGCCTTCCTCGCGAAGAAGCCGGTGGCGCAGGAGACCTGCTACCAGTACTTCAAGGAAGCGCTGATCGTCTGGACCGTCACGCAGTCGCAGAAGTGGTTCCTCGCGCATGGCGTGCGCATGAATTGCGTCGCGCCCGGTCCGGTGATGACGCCCATCCTGGGCGACTTCGTGCAGATGCTCGGCGAGGAGCGCGTGCAGAAGGACGCCCACCGCATCAAGCGCCCGGCGCTGGCGGACGAGGTCGCGCCCGTGATCGCCTTCCTGTGCGCCGACGAGTCGCGCTGGATCAGCGGCGTCAACCTGCCGGTCGACGGCGGGCTGGCCTCGACCTACCTCTGATTCATTCAAGCGGGCCGCCGAGCCCGCACCACCCTCGAGGAGACACCATGACCCGACCCACCCGCCTCGCGCTGGCGGTGGCGGCAGCTTTTGCCCTGCCGGCCGCCCACGCCTTCGACATCGACCTGCCCAGCAGCGACTACAAGGTGCGCCTGGACCTGACGCCCAAGTACAGCACCGCCGTGCGGCTCAAGAATCCGTCCGCCGCGCTGACGCGCCTGGACGTGGCGGTCGATCCCGGCACCGTCAACGAGGACGACGGCGACCACAACTTCAAGCGCGGACAGATCTCCAACCGCTTCGACCTGCTGGCCGAGCTCGACCTCACCAGCCAGAACTTCGGCGCGCGGCTCAGCGGCAACGCGTGGCGTGACGCGGTCTACCTGCGCAAGAACCGCTACGCCGGCACCGAGCTCTACGCCGGCGGCAACGACCTGGGCACCGCCGTCCCGACGTCCAACGGCTTCCCGGGCCAGGCCGCCAACGAGTTCCTCCCCGACACGCGCCGCCAGCACGGTCGCAGCGGCGAGTTCCTCGATGCCTTCGTCTACTTCAAGGGCGAGATCGCCGGCATGAAGGGCACCGTGCGCGTCGGACGCCACACGCTGCAATGGGGCGAGAGCCTGTTCTTCGGCCAGAACGGCATCGCCAACGCGCAAGGGCCGGTTGACGTGGCCAAGATCATGTCGGTGCCCGGCTGGCAGTTCAAGGAAGTGCTGCTGCCGGTGGAGCAGGTGTCGGGCTCGCTGCAGATCGCCGAGGGCCTCTCGCTGGGCGCCTACTACCAGCTCAAGTGGCGGCCGAGCAAGATCCCCGGCGTCGGCAGCTACTTCTCCAACCAGGACTACGTCGGCACCGGTACCGTCAACTTCGGCCAGGCGCCCGACGGCAGTCCCATCCTGCTGACCTACGACAGGAGCCGCGACCTGCGGCCGCGCGACTCGGGGCAGGGCGGCGTGCAGCTGCGCATCAGCCCGACCGGCAGCGACTACGAGTTCGGCCTCTACGCCGCGCAGTACCACGACAAGACGCCCGCCGTGCCGGTGTTCGACTTCGTCAACGGCAATGTGCATCTGGCCTATGGCGACGACATCCGCACCCTCGGCGCGAGCGTCACCTCGTCGATCGGCCAGTTGAACTGGGCCGTCGAGGGCTCGCTGCGCTGGAATGCGCCGCTGAACAGCGATCCCGCCGTGCTCGGCCTGGGCCCGGTGCTGAGCTGCGGTGGCAGCGACGCGCCGTGCTTCGCGGTGGGCCGCACCGCCCATCTGCAGGCCTCGGGCATCTACGTGCTGCAGCCGGGCGCGCTGTGGCAGGGCGGGGCGCTGCTGGCCGAGCTGGCCTACAACCGCCGGCTCAGCGTGACCAAGGACATCTTCGCCGCCAGCAACGGCGCGAGCCAGGGCATCGGCGGGCTGGACCCGAACACCACCAAGGGCGCCTTCGCCTTGCGCGTGCTCTTCGAGCCGCAGTACTTCCAGGTGCTGCCGGGGCTGGACCTTTCGGTGCCCCTCGGCCTGGGCTGGAACTTCGGCGGCCGGTCCTCGGCCATCGCCAACTTCGCCGGCGGCGCGTCCAAGGCCGGTGACTACAGCATCGGGCTCAAGGGCAAGTACCAGAACGCCTGGAACGTCGCGCTGACCTACAGCGATTTCTTCGGCACCGCCAGGACCTTCACCGAGACCCTCGTCGCCGGCAGCGGCTCGCCGCGCCAGCTCACCTTCGGCCAGACGCTGCGCGACCGCGCCTACGTCAGCCTTGCCGTCTCGCGCACCTTCTGACGCCACACGAAAGACCTCCCATGAATCGCATCCCTCTCCCGGCGCGCGTCTTCGCCGCCACCGCTGCTTCCGCTGCCGCGGTCGCCATGCTGTTGTCCGCTCCCGCGCTCGCCGCCGTCACGGCCGAGGAGGCCGCCCGGCTCAAGACCACGCTGACCCCGCTGGGCGCCGAGCGCGGCGCCAACAAGGACGGCAGCATCCCTGCCTGGGACGGCGGCATGACCAAGGCGCCCGCGGGCTTCAAGGCCGGCGACGCCCGGCCCGATCCCTTCCCGGGCGAGAAGCCGCTTTATGCGATCAGCGCGAAGAACATGGCCCAGTACGAGGCCAAACTCAGCGACGGCGTGAAGGCGCTGATGAAGAAGTACCCCGACTTCCGCATCGAGGTCTACCCGACCCACCGCACCGCCGCCGCGCCGCAATGGGTCTACGACAACACCTTCAAGAACGCGACGCGGGCCAAGCTGGTCGATAACGGTCACGGCACCGAGGGCGCCTATGGCGGTACGCCGTTCCCCATTCCCAAGGATGGCTACGAGGTGTTCCAGAACCATCGCCTGGCGTGGACCGGCACCTACATCCAGGCGCCGGTGCGCGTGTGGGTCGTGACAGCGGACGGCAAGCGCGCGATGGCCTCCGGCGGCACGCAGAGCTTCCGCAAGCAGTTCTACGACCCCGAAGGCAGCCTCGAGAAATTCGACGGCTACTACCAGCTCGGCAAGTTCGCGGTCAGCGAGCCGGGCTCCAAGACCGGCGAGGCCATCCTCGCGCACGACAACCTGAACGCGAGCAACCCGCGCGGCCTGTGGCAGTACCTGGTGGGGCAGCGCCGCGTGCGCAAGGCGCCGTCGGTGGCCTATGACACGCCGGACTCGGTGACCTCGGGCATCGGCTTGTTCGATGAAGCCTTCAACCTCTTCGGCCCGATCGACAAGCACACGCTCAAGCTGGTGGGCAAGCGCGAGCTCTACATCCCCTACAACAACAACCGCGCGGCCTCGGCCAAGGTGGCCGACCTGGTGACACCGGGCACGCTCAATCCGAGCCTGGTGCGCTGGGAGCTGCACCGCGTCTGGGAGGTCGAGGCGACGCTCGCCGAGGGCAAGCGCCACGTGGTGCCCAAGCGCAAGTACTACATCGACGAGGACAGCTGGCAGATCATCCTGTTCGACGGCTGGGACGCCAAGGGCGACCTCTGGCGCACCAACTACACGCTGACGCTTCTGGCGCCGGACATCCCGGCCCTGGTCGGCAACATGTACTGGGGCGGCTACGACCTGCAGACCGGCGCCTACTACCTGAACATGGCCAGCAACGAGCTGCCCAGCCAGTACAAGGTCGTCGCGCCGCTGCCGCGCAGCTTCTTCAGCCCCGAGGAGCTGGCCAACGAAGGAGCGCGGTGATGCGGGGGCCGGCAGTCCTGATGCTGGCCTGCGCCGTCGCGGCGACGGCGGCCGCGACGGCGCCCGAGCCGGGCGCACCGCCCGCGGCCACCGTGTCTCCCGCAGTGGCTGGGTCTCCGGCAATGGCCAGTCCGTCCGCGGCGGGTGCTCCTGCCGCGCCGGCCGTGCCCGCCGTGCCGGCTGCGCTGACCGAGCCGGCCCTGATCAGCCCCAAGGCGCTGGGCGCGTCCACGCTGGCCGTGGCACGCGCCGGCGATCGCCTGGTGGCGGCCGGCGAGCGCGGCACGGTGCTGTGGTCCGACGACGGCGGCAAGACCTGGCAGCAGGCCCGGGTGCCGGTGCGCGCGGGCCTGACGGCGCTGCGCTTCGTCGATGCCCGCATCGGGTGGGCCGTCGGCCACCTCGGCGTCATCCTGAAGACGGAGGACGGCGGCAAGACGTGGGCGCTGCAACTGGACGGACTGCGGGCGGCCCGGGCCCTGCTGGCCGCCGCGACCGATGACGCCAGCCGCCGCGCCGCGCAGCGCCTGGTGGAGGAGGGCGCCGACAAACCCTGGTTCGATCTGGAGGCAATCGACGCGCAGCGGGCCATCGCCGTCGGCGCCTACGGCCTGGCCATGGCCACGCGCGACGGCGGCCGGACGTGGGAGCCGCTGCCGCTGCGCGCGGTCAACCCGCGCGGCCTGCACCTGTACGGCGTGCGCGCCGTCGGCGGGCCTGGCGGCGCGTGGGTCATCGCCGGCGAGCAGGGCCTGCTGCTGCGCTCCAGCGACGATGGCGTCTCCTTCACCGCGCTGGCCTCGCCCTACAAGGGCAGCTTCTTCGGCCTGCTGTCCACGCGCAGCGGCGCGCTGCTGGCCTACGGCCTGCGCGGCAGCGTCTACCGCTCGGGCGATGCCGGGACGAGCTGGGACAAGGTCGAGTTCGGCACGCCGGTCAGCCTGCAGGCCGGCCTCGAGCGCGCCGACCGCGGCGAGCTCACGCTGCTGGCCCAGAACGGCGAGCTCTTCGTCAGCACCGACGACGGCCACCGCTTCACGCGCCGTCCCCCGCCCGCCGGGCCGCTGCCTGCCGCTGGCCTCGCCGCCGCCCCCGACGGCGCCTGGGTCATCGCCAGCCTGCGCGGTACCCGCCGCGCCTCACCCGCACCCTGATCCACTCCCTGACACCAACGATGCACGCCGCCACCGACCCAGCCGGCACCCCACCCGTGGTGACCCGGCTCGACGACTTCGACACCCGCTCCGGCTCCTGGGCCGAGCGGCTGCTCTTCAACCACCGGCCCTGGGTCATGCTGCTGTGCCTGCTGGCCACGCTGTGGCTGGGCCAGCAGGCCTTGCGGCTGACGCTCAACGCCAGCTTCGAGAAGACCATCCCGACCCAGCACCCCTACATCGTCAACTACCTGACGCACAAGGGCGACCTCGGCGGCCAGGGCAATGCGCTGCGCATCGTCGTCGAGGCCCGCCAGGGGACGATCTACGACAAGCGCTACCTCGACACGCTGCAGAAGATCAGCGACGAGGTCTACCTGATGCCGGGCGTGGACCGGCCCTTCATGAAGTCGCTGTGGACGGCCAACACGCGCTGGGTCGCGGTGACGGAGGAGGGGCTGGACGGCAACACCGTCATGGGCGACAGCTATGACGGCTCGCCCGAAGCGCTGGCCGAGGTCCGCGCCAATGTCGAGCGCTCGGGCGAGATCGGCCAGATCGTCGCCGGCGACGCGCGCTCCAGCATCGTCTTCGCGCCGCTGCTGGACGTGAATCCCAAGACCGGCCAGGCGCTGGACTACGGCGCGCTGGGCCGGCAGATCGAGGCGCTGCGCGCGAAGTACGACGGCGACGTCGTCACGCTGCACGTGACCGGCTTCGCCAAGGTCATGGGCGATCTCATCGAGGGGCTGCGCCAGGTGCTGGTGTTCTTCGGCGTGGCGCTGGTGATCTGCGCCGGCGTGCTGTGGGCCTACACCCGCTGCGTGCGCAGCACCGTGCTGGTCGTGGCCTGCTCGCTCATCGCCGTGGTGTGGCAGTTCGGGCTGCTGGCGCTGCTGGGCTACGCGCTGGATCCGTACTCGGTGCTGGTGCCCTTCCTGGTCTTCGCCATCGGCATGAGCCATGGGGCGCAGAAGATGAACGGGATCATGCAGGACGTGGGCCGCGGCACGCACCGCGTGGTCGCCGCGCGCTACACCTTCCGCCGCCTCTTCGTCGCGGGCCTGACCGCGCTGCTGTGCGATGCGGTCGGCTTCGCCGTGCTGGCGCTGATCAAGATCCAGGCCATCCAGGACCTGGCGCTGGTGGCCAGCATCGGCGTGGCGGTGCTGATCTTCACCAACCTCGTGCTGCTGCCCATCCTGCTGTCCTACGTCGGCGTGAGCCCGGCGGCCGCCCGGCGCAGCCTGCGCGACGACCCCGCGTTCAATCCCGCCGCGGGCAATTCGGGCCTGTGGCGCCTGCTCGACCGCTTCACGCAACGCGGCCCGGCGCTGATGGCGCTTGGTGTTTCGGCGGTGCTGGCCGTGGCGGGTTATGCGGTCAGCACGCGGCTGCATGTCGGTGACCTCGACCCCGGCGCGCCCGAGCTGCGCGCGGACTCGCGCTACAACCGCGACAACGACTACGTCACCCGGCACTACGCCGCCTCCAGCGACATCCTGGTGGTGATGGTCGCCACGCCCGAGGACCAGTGCACGCGCTACGGCACGCTGGCCAAGGTCGACCAGCTCGCCTGGCGGCTGGAGCAGCTGCCCGGCGTGGAGTCCACCAACTCCATGGCGGCGCTCTCCAAGCTCGCGATGGTGGGCTACAACGAGGGCCAGCTGAAGTGGTACGAACTCATCCCCAATGACAGCGCGCTCGGCGGCGTGCAGACCCGCGCGCCGCGCGAGCTGTTCAACCAGGGCTGCTCCTTCCTCTCGCTGTACGTCTACCTGAAGGACCACAAGGCCGAGACGCTGACCAGCGTCGTCGACACGGTCGAGGCCTTCATCGCCGCCAACTCCACCAACGCAACGGCACCGAGTGGTGGCGCCGGGCCGTCCGGGACAGCGGCTGCGCCCTCCGAGCGCTTCATGCTGGCCGCCGGCTCGGCCGGCATCGCCGCGGCCACCAACATCGTCGTCCAGCAGGCGATGCGGGAGATGCTGTGGTGGGTCTACGGCGCCGTCGTCGTGCTGTGCTGGGTGACCTTCCGCTCCTGGCGGGCGGTGGTGGTGGCGGTGCTGCCGCTGGTGCTGACCTCCATCCTGTGCGAGGCGCTGATGGTGGGCCTGGGCATGGGGGTCAAGGTCGCCACGCTGCCGGTGATCGCGCTGGGCGTGGGCATCGGCGTGGACTACGCGCTCTACGTGCTCAGCGTCATGCTGGCCCGGCTGCGCGCCGGCGAGAGCCTCTCGGCGGCCTACCTGCACGCGCTGCAGTTCACCGGGCGGGTGGTGATGCTCACCGGCGTGACCCTCGCGCTCGCGGTGGGCACCTGGGCGCTGTCCCCCATCAAGTTCCAGGCCGACATGGGCCTCCTGCTGGCCTTCATGTTTGTCTGGAACATGGTCGGCGCGCTGGTGCTGCTGCCGGCGCTGGCCCACTGGCTGCTCAAGCCGACCGGCACGGCCACCCACGCCGCCAAGGCGAACGGCAACACGCCCACCACCAGCGGCGCGGCCACCACCAGCGGCGCGGCCAGCACGGCCGGGCCCGCCTGACACGACGCCTCACCTCACCTCGATCGTCTTGAAGGAGACCCCATGCTCGACCTGCATCTGAAACACGTGCTCGCCCAGGCGGCCGGTGCGCCCGATCTCTGCGACCTGCCGCCCGACGCCTGCCGCAGCCTGTACCGGCAGATCTGCACGGCCGCCACCGTGCCGCCCGCCGACGTGGAGGTGACGCCGCACGAGGCCCGCTTCGGCGGCCAGGCCCTGCGGGTCCGCGTCTACCAGCCGCGCGGCGCTGCCGGTGCCTTGCCGGTGACGCTGTACTTCCACGGCGGTGGTTTCGTGCTGGGCGACCTCGACGCCTATGACGCGGTGTGCCGCCAGCTCTGCGCGGACAGCGGCGTCATGGTCGTCTCCGCCGCCTATCGCCTCGCGCCGGAGCATCCGTATCCCGCGGCCGTCGAGGACTGCTTCGCCGCGCTCGGCTGGGTCGCCGAGGCGATTCGCGGTTTCGGCGGCGACCCGGCCCGGCTGGCGGTGGCCGGCGACAGCGCCGGTGCCGCGCTGGCGGCGACCACGGCGCTGATGGCGCGCGATGCGGGCGGACCGGCGATCGCGTTCCAGCTGCTGGTCTATCCGCCGGCCGCCGGCGGCCACGACGGCGCCTATCCGTCCCGCGAGCGGCATGCCGCGGGGCCGACGTTGACGCGCCGGACGATGGACTACTTCAGCCGTCATTACTTCGGCCCCACGGCGAAGGCGCCCGACTGGCGCGGCGCGCCGCTGCTGGCGCCCAGCCTGGCCGGCCTGCCGCCCACGCTGCTGGTGCTCGCGGCCCATGACGCGCTGCGCGACGAGGCCATGGCCTACGGCGAGGCGCTCAGCGCGGCCGGCAATGCCGTCACCGTCGTCGAGTACCACGGCCTGGCGCATGGTGTCATCAGCATGGCCGGCGCCGTGCCGGCCGCGCGCCTGGCGCTCGCGCAGATGGCGCAGGCCTTGAAACAGGCGCTGGCCTGAGCGCGCCAGCGGGCGACGAGCGAAGGCCCTCGCAGGCGAGCACAGGCGAGCACGAAAGCGCGGCGAAGGCGAGGGCGCCCGAGCGCGCCCGAGCTGCCGTCTCGGCTGCCTCGGCCGCCTCAGCGGGCGACCTTGGCGAGCAGTTCCTGCAGCAGCAGGCGCTCGCCGCTGGTCAGCACCTGCTCGAGCGCCTGCTCGGAGTCCTGCAGCGCCGCGAGGCTCTTCTCGGCCAGCCGGGTGCCCGCGGGCGTGAGCCGCAGGTGCAGCGCGCGGCGGTCGTTGGCATCGCGCTCGCGCACGAGCCAGCCGCGTTCCTGCAACCGGTCCAGGATCAGCGTCATCTGCGGCGCCGGCACGCGCAGCAGGTCGCACAGCCGCTTCTGCGTGGTGGCGGGATTGGAGAAGATCAGCTGCAGCAGCGTGAACTCCACCGGCCTGAGTCCCAGCGGATCACCAACACCCTGAGCGAACAGCTGGTTGGTGGTGACCGCCGCGCGCGCGATGGCGTAGCCCAGCGTGTGGGCGAGGCGGGACTGGTCGAGGGGAGCGGATTTGTCGCGCGTCGAGCTCATGGGCGCGCAGCATAACTGCAGCCTTGCCGCGGCCCCTGGGTTCATGGCGGTTCATGGCGCGATGGCGGGCGCCGCGTCACGCGAGCGCCGCCCCGGCGCGCAGCTGCTCGTACAGACGATCGACGGCCTCCCGACTGGGCGGCGTGGCGCCGGCGTGCTGGCAGGCGGCCGAGCCGGCCGCCAGGGCCGCGTGCAGGTGATCCGGCAAGGCCCGGTCGGGATGGCTGGCGAGGCTGTGCAGCAGCCCGGCCACGCTCGCATCGCCGGCGCCGACGGTGTCGACCACGTCGACCCGGGGCGCCTGCGCGTCGCAGCGCTGTTCACCACGCAGCAGGCTCGCGCCGGCGCCGCCCCGGGTGAACAGGCACAGCGCCGACGGGTTCATCGCGCGCAGCTGACGCAGGGATTCGTCCGGCGCCACGCCGGGGAACAGCCCCAGCAGGTCCTCGTCGGACACCTTCACCAGATCGGCCAGCGCGGCCATGCGCCGCAGCGTCGGTGCGTAGGAGGCGTCCATCAGCGTGCGGTAGTTGGGGTCGTAGCTGATCGCCACGCCCTGGCGCTTCAGGCGCTCGGCCAGCGCCACCAACCGCTCGGCCAGCGGCTGGCGCGCCAGGCTGATGCCGCCGAAATGCGCCCAACGCAGCCCCTGCGACCAGCCGGCGGGCAGCGCCTGCTCGTCGAAGTGCAGGTCGGCGCTGTCGTTGCCGATGAAGAAGTAGGACGGCGGCTCGCCCCGCTCGACGACCGCGAGCAAGGGCGCGCGATCGACACGCTGCATCAGGCGCAGGTCCAGGCCGGCGGCTTCGCTGGCCCGCCACAGCGCGTCGCCGAAGTGGTCGCGGCTGACGGCGCCGGCAAAGGCGGTGGGCTCGCCCAGCGCCGCCAGCGCGCGCGCCACGTTCCACACCGAGCCTCCGACGCGGCTGACCCAGCGGTCCTCGCCCTGGTGCAGCAGGTCGGTCAGCGCCTCGCCGGCGCAGAGCATCGACGGCGCGTCATGCATGAGCGGCTGCTCCCATGGCCCGGACGATGTCGTAGCAGGCGCCCATCGTGTGGTAGTCGACCTTGCCCGCGGGGCTCTTCTCATCGCTGAGCTTGCGGTTCTCGCGGTCCAGGATGCGGTACCAGGCGCCGTGCGCGTGGTCGACGAAATGGGTCCAGCTGTAGGCCCAGAGCCGCTGGTACCAGTCCCAGTAGAAGGTCGCGTCGCCCTCGGTGCGGACCGCCAGCAGCGCCGCGGCGGCGGCGCTCTCGGCCTGCACCCAGAAATACTTGTCCGCGTCGCAGACGCTCAGGTCGGGCGCCAGCGAGTAATGCAGGCCGCCCTGCGCGCGGTCCCAGCCCTTGTCCATCGCGACCTTGAACAGGCGTTCGGCGGTGGGCAGCGCCCAGCTCAGGTCCGCCTCCAGCGCGTCACCGCGCGCTTGCAGCTGCAGCAGCAGCTTGGCCCACTCGGTGAGGTGGCCGGGCTGGTAGCCCCAGGGGCGAAACAGATGAGCCGGGTTGTCGATGTTGTATTGCCAGTCCGGTTGCCACTGCGTGTCGTAGTGCTCCCAGATCAGGCCGCCGCAGCGCTGGGCCTGGCGCTGGGTGATGTTGTAGGCCAGCTGGTGGGCGCGCTCGAGGTAGCGGCGCTCGCCGGTCGCGTCGAAGGCGGCCAGCAGGGCCTCGCAGGCATGCATGTTGGCGTTCTGGCCGCGGTACGGCGACAGCGCCGACCAGTCCGCGCTGGCCTCGTCCGCATACAGGCCGGCGGCCGCGTCCCAGAAGCGGCGCTCCATCAGCTCGAAGGTCTCCGCCAGCCAGGGGCGGGCTTCGTCCAGGCCGGCCATCACGGCATGGGCGTAGGCCAGCAGCACGAACGCATGCCCGTAGGCGTGGCGCGTGCCGTCGAGCACCTCGCGCCGGTCGGCGCGGCAGTCCAGCAGCCAGTGGTAGCCCTCCTGCGCCGTGTCCCGGTGCGCCTCGCGCAGGAAACGCAGCGCATGGCGCAGGCCTTCCAGATGAGCCGGATCGCCGAAGTGGCGGTAGGCCATCGCGTAGGTGAAGACGAAGCGGGTGCTGCTGACCAGATGGCGCTGATGCGCGTCGTAGACGGTGCCGTCGTCCTTGAAGAAGTGGTACATCCCGCCGCTGGGGTCGATGCAGCGCGGGTGATAGAAGTCCATGGTGCGGCGGGCATGCGCGAGCAGCACGGTCGGAGACCTGAAGTCGGGGAGGGCGGGAAGGTCGCGGGCGTTGGGCATGGTGAGGAAAGGTCCGTGGGGATCGCCGGCGCAACGCCGACGCCCCGGAGGGTTTGCGCGCCGTTATAGGGGGCGCGCCTCGCCACGGTCAATCTCGCCGGAGGGAATCGCCCCCAATTTCGCGACGTTTAGTAAACAAGCCGGGTTCCCGTCCGGCCGTTCCGTCCCGCGCTCACCGCTCCAGCAGGTCCGCGCCGCGCGCCTCCAGCCGCAGCGTGCCGTCGAAGCGCTTGCCGCTGAGCACGCCGTGCATCGCGCCGTCGATGGCCACGTCGACCGGCGCGTTGTTGGTGTTGACGTAGAGCACGCGGCCGTCGACCGCACGGGCGAAGACGCCGTCCGGCGTCTTGGGGCCGGCCGCGATGCCGAGCTCGGCCCGGAGCTGCCGCAGCAGCGGCCGCATGATCTGCGGCTGCGCCGGCGTGGCGACGTAGTACGCACTGCCCTTGCCGAAGCGGTTGACGGTGATGGCGGGCGGCGTGCCTTCCAGGTTGGTGAAGCGCGCCAGCACCTGCGCGCTGGAGGGCTCCAGCACCTCGTAATGCTCGACCGTGCCCTTGATCTCCTCGCCGCCGAGCGTCAGGGTGCCGGCCGCGTCGTAGAACTCGTTGGTGCGCAGGCCGAAGACATCGGTCAGCTGGCCCGGCAGCGGCGTGCTGTGCCACTGGTTGTTGTCGCCGACCTTGGCGGACTGGGCCGTCATCACCACCGTGCCGCCACCGGCCACGAACTGGCGCACCGCCTCGGTCGAGGCCTGGTCCAGCAGGTACATGCCGGGCAGGATGATCAGGCGGTAGCGGCTCAGGTCCTCGTAGGACAGCTTGATGATGGCGACGTCGACGTTGTCCTTGAGCAGCGGCTCGAAGGCGCCCTGCGCCTGCTTCAGGTAGGGCGTCTTGATGTACTGGCGCACCGTGTTGGACGGGCCGTTCGGGCTGGTGGCGTGGACGTTCTCGAACGAGTAGGCGATGGCCACCTGCGGCTCGACGCGGCGCGGGAAGCCGAGCTTCTCCAGCTTGGCGTAGTCCGCGGCGATGGCCGCCCATTCGGCGAGCTTCCAGGAGGGCCGGTCGTCATGGTCGATCAGGCCCATCAGCGCCTGCTCCTCGCCGCCGAGGTGGCTGTTGAAGGTCCAGGCCAGCGCGGCCTGGCCGCCCATCAGCAGCACGAAGTGGGCCCACATGCGCGACCAGCCCTTGCTGCCGTAGGAGCCGCCGCCGCCGGCGGCGAACTCGTTGAACCAGGTCGGCGTGCTCATGCCGCCCTTGATCATCGTGGCCTCCCAACCGCCATTGATCGCGTCGCCGGCATAGAAGCCCATCGCGCCATAGGTGGTGTGCCGGCGGTAGCTGCCCAGGAAATCGAATCCCTTGCGGCCCGACCAGTCCCAATAGTTGGACAGCACCGGCTTGTCGGGCAGGTTTTTCCGGCGTACTGCCTCGAGGTCGTCGAGCGTCGCGAGGGTCAGGTCGGACCAGAAGCGCCGCAGGTCCAGGTAGCGCTCGGCCGGACCGGGGCCGTCGGCATAGGGCAGGCGCACCTCGTCCCACTGGCCGATGCGGCGCGACCAGCGCTGCGTGGCCCAGGCCTTGTTCAGCGCCTCGAGGCTGCCGTAGCGCTGCTTGAGCCATGCGACAAAGCGCTGGCGGTCGGCTTCGGAATACGACATGAAGCCGTTGCCGATCTCGTTGTCGTAACCCACCGCGAGCAGGGCCGGGTGCCTGGCGTAGCGCTTGGTCAGCGTGTCGGCCATGCGGATGGCCAGGCGCCGGTAGTCCGGGTCGCCGATGTTGTCCATGTAGCGCTCGGCGGGGGCGAGGCGGGTGCCGGCCTGGTTGGTGATGTCCACGCCGGGATATTTGTGATGCAGCCACATCGGCGCCGGCAGGCCGGGAATGTCGAGGATGACCTTGATGCCGGCGGCATTCACGATGTCCATGACGGCATCGAAATGCCTGAAGTCGAACTTGCCATCGGTGGGCTCGAAATAGTCCCAGGACAGGTCGCCCATGCGGACGACCTTGAAGCCGGACTGCTTCATCAGCGCGACATCGCGCCTGACTTGCTCGAGCGTGCGGTCCACCGGCTGGTAGTTCACGCCGGCGAAGAGCTGGCCGGGGCCTGGCCAGTCGGGATGGCCCTCGGCGCTCTGGGCGCACGCGGAGGTCAGGGACGCCAGCGACAGCGCGCAGGCAATGAGGGTCTTCTTGAGAGCTTGCATGGTGAGCGGCTCGGCGAGAGCCCCTGTGGCTGGTTGGATGTCGCGGCGGAACTCAGGCCAGACCGCGACCGAACACCTTCAGCGCAATGGCCGGCGAGCCGGCCAATCCCTCCGGCACACGCACCTCCAGCCCCTGGCGGGTGCGCTTGAAGGGCAGGCTGCCCGCGGCGCCTACCACCTCGACGCGGTCGATGCTGCCGGGCGCGAAGGCCGAGTCCTGGGCCAGCGATTGGACGCGCATCACGCCGTCCTGCGGCCAGCCCAGCCCGATGGCATGGAGCGCGTCGCCCCGGGTGGTGAAGCGGATGTCCTGCGCGGTGAAAGGCGTCGCCGGCTGCTCGCTCATCGCGCCGCCCTTCACGACCGTCGGGCCCTCGCCGAAGCGTCGCCAGGGCCGCGTGCCGTGGATGGCCTCGCCGTGGCGCGCCATCCAGGCGGCAAGGCCCTCCAGCGTCTGGCGCTCGTCCGAGTCGATCGTGCCGTCCGCCTTGAGCGGCACCGACAGCAGCAGATTGCCGTTCTTGGACACGACGTCGCACAGGATGTGCAGCACCGTGGCGGCCGACTTGTACTGGTGGTTCTCGAAGACGCTGCGGCTGTAGTGCCAGTCGCCGATGCAGGTGTCGGTCTGCCAGGGGTGGGGCTGGATGTCGTCGCGCGAGCCGCGTTCGACGTCCTCCACCACGGCGAGGCGGCGATCTCCCTGCAGGCCCTTGGTGTTCAGCACCGCTTCCAGCCGGCCGCCATGCCAGGCCCGGCTGGCGTTGTAGAAGTGGGCGGCGATGTCCATCCCCGCCTGGCCCAGCGGAAGGCCGTCGTTGTCGAAGTACAGCAGGTCCGGCCGGTAGCGGTCGATGAGGTCGCGGCAGCGCAGGAACCAGCGCCGCGTGAAGGCCGGGTTGTGCGCCGGTGGCGGCACGTGCCACACGCCGTCGTTGGCGGCATGCCACTCGGCCGCCGCCTTGGCGTCGGTGAACCCATCGGGGATGACCATGTTGCGGCCGGTGTACAGGTCCTGCGGATCCAGTCCCTCCCACCACGTGCCCTTGCCGTCGGCCACGGTGAGGCGGAAGGCGTCGTAGCGCTGGCCGGCCAGCGGTCCTTGCGCGTCATAGCCGTAGGCGGTCTGGAACCAGTGCCAGGCGTTGCCCGAGTGGTTGCTGACGCCGAAGCGCAGGCCGCGCCGGCGGGCCGCCTCGGCCCACAGGCCGACCAGGTCCCGTCTGGGGCCGATGCGCGTGCTGTTCCAGCCGTGGTATTTCGACTCGTAGTTGTCGAAGTTGTCGTGGTGGTTGGCCAGGGCCACGAAGTACTTCGCGCCGGCCCGGACGTACAGGTCCAGCAGGGCGCCGGGATCCCAGTTCTCGGCCCGCCAGCGATGGTTCATCTCCATGAAGCCGACCTGGGTCGGATGACCATAGGTCTTCAGGTGATGCGCGTACTGGGCATGGCCCTGGAGGTACATGTTGCGGGCGTACCAGTCGCCCGCCTCGGGCACGCACTGCGCGGTCCAGTGGGCCCAGATGCCGAACTTGGCATCGCGGAACCAGTCCGGCGCGCGGTAGCCGCCGATGAGCGACTCCCAGTCCGGCGTGAAGGCAGGCGCAGCGGCATGGACCCGCGCCGACGCCAGCGCGCCGGCCGCGGCCGTGGCCTGGAGAAGGGATCGGCGCGTCAACGCGGCGCCGGTCTTGCCTGCGTGCATGTGAGGACTCCAAGCGTGATCAAACCAGCCCCTGGCCCTGGATCTTCAGCGCGATGGCTGCCGAGCCGGCCAGGCCCTCCGGCACGCGCACCTCCAGCGCCTTGGCCGTGCGCGAGAAGCTCAGCGGCTGCGCGGCGCCCAGCGCCTCGACGCGCTCGATCGCCCCGGGCGCCAGCGCCGAATCCTGGGCCAGGGCCGTGAGGCGCAGCACGCCGCTCTCCGGCCAGCCCAGGGCGATGGCGTACAGCGCGCCGTCCTTGGTCGTGTAGCGGATGTCCTGCGCGCCGAAGGCCATGGGCTGGCCTTCCTCGGCATCGGCGCGGACGCGGGTGGGGCCTTCGCCGTAGCGGCGCCACGGGCGCGTGCCGTGGATGGCCTCGGCGTTGCGCCCCATCCATTCGGCGAGGTCGGCCAGGATCTTGCGCTCGTCGGCATCGAGCGTGCCGTCGCCGCGCAGCGGCACCGACAGCAGCAGGTTGCCGTTCTTGGCGACGATGTCGCACAGCCGGTGGATGACCGCGGCGGCCGGCTTGTACTGGTGGCCCTCGTAGATCCAGCGGTTGTAGTGCCATTCGCCGATGCAGGTGTCGGTCTGCCACGGCAGGGGCTCGATGCCCTCCCGGAACCCGCGTTCGGTGTCCTCCACCAGACCGGCACGGCGCTCGGGCGGCAGGAACTTGGCGTTGACCACGGCCTCGAGCCTGCCGCCGTGCCAGGCCATGCTGGCGTTGTAGAAGTGGGCCGTGATGTCCAGCCCGGCCTGCCCCAGCGGCAGGCCGTAGTTGTCGAAGTACAGCAGGTCGGGGCGGTAGCTGTCGACCAGGTCGCGGCAGCGCAGGAACCACTGGCGGGTGAATGCGGGGTTCCCGGCGGGCGGATCCTCGTTCCAGATGCGGTCGTTGGCCTCGTGCCAGTCCTGGGCCGCCTTGATGCTGGTGATGCCGTCGGGAATCACCATGTTGGGGCCGGTGTACAGCTCCTGCGGGTCCAGGCCTTCCCACCACTGGCCCTTGCCGTCGGCCTTCCTGAGGCGGAAGGCGTCGTAGCGCTGGCCGGCCAGCGGGCCTTCGGCGTCATAGCCGTAGGCCGGCTGCAGCCAGTGCCAGGCGTGCGCCGAATGGTTGCTGACGCCGAAGCGCAGGCCCCGCCGGCGGGCCGCCTTGGCCCAGATGCCGACGATGTCGCGCCGGGGGCCGACGCGCACGCTGTTCCAGCCGTGGTACTTCGAGTCGTAGGCATCGAAGTTGTCGTGGTGGTTGGCGAGCGCCACGAAGTACTTCGCGCCCGCCTTCACGTACAGGTCCATCAGCTCCTCCGGCTGCCAGTGCTCGGCCTTCCAGCGGTTCTGGATCTCCATGAAGCCGACCTTGGACGGATGGCCATAGGTCTTCACGTGATGGTCGTAGTGGCCATGGCCCTGCAGGTACATGCTGCGCGCGTACCAGTCGCCCACCTCGGGCACGCACTGCGCGCTCCAGTGGGCCCAGATGCCGAACTTGGCGTCGCGGAACCAGTCCGGCGCGCGGTAGCCGCCGACCAGCGAGTCCCAGGTCGGCGCGAACGCCGCAGGCGCGGCAGGAGCGGCCGGGGCGGCATGGACATGCGGTGCCGCCAGCGCACCGGCGGCGGCCGAGGCCTGGAGGAACGAGCGGCGTGTCCAGTCCGCGCCAAGGGTCTTCTTGGGTGCTTGCATCGGGGCGTGGTGAAGGTGAGAGATGACGGGCAACGCTGGAACACAGCGCTGGCGGGGCTCGACGAGCGGTGAGGATCGGCGTCGGTCGGTCAGGGCGGGGAGCGGGCGTCGCGGCCGTCGGCGGGCACGCCATAGACGATGCCCCGGCCGACCGTGCTCATGTAGACCACGCCTTCGACGTTCATGTCGCCCGTCACGAACTGGCCGTTGCCGGGGCCACCGAACTGGTGGGCGTCGTCGTTGATGCGCAGCCAGGTGGCGCCGGCATCGGTGGAGCGATAGACGCCCAGCGGCTCGCCCTTGGGGGCGCCCCAGATGAAGACGGTGGGATAGGACGCACCCGCCATGGCCTTCCCGAAGCCCACGGCGCCGCAGCGGTCGATGGCGGCGAGCGTCTTGAAGCTGCGGCCGGCATCGGTGGAGCGCGCCAGGCCGCCGTCCTTCAGCGGTACCCACACGTCGCCCTCGCGTCCCGGCGCCACGCGCACCAGCGGCGAGCCGCCGGCCGGCAGCCGGGCGGTGGTCACGAAGCTGGCCCCGCCGTCGGTGCTGACCCGCACCGTGCCAGCGTCATAGGCATAGAACCTGGCGGGGTTCACCGGGTCGCCCACCGGCCGCACCGAAGCGCCCTCGAGGCCACGCACCGGCACCCAGGTCGGCTGGGCCTGGCTGAAATCGGCGGAACGCACGGTGGTGGGGCGGCCATCGCCGGCGCGGAAGCTGTGCAGCAGGCTGGCGCCATCCGCGGACAGCGCCACCGTCCCGGAACTGCCCTGCATGCCGGCCACCTCGACCCAGGTGCGGCCGGTGTCGGTGGAGCGGTACATCTTCTTTTCGCCCACCCGCACGACGACCGCCGTGCGGCTGCCCGCCACGGCCAGGCCCGAGGTGGAGCCGATGCGCGGCTCGTGGATGGGCGCGTAGGCATCGAGCCGCTGATGGCGGAAGCCGTCGAAATCGGCGATCGCCGACAGCAGCGGGCCGCCCGGAACGCTGATGGCCACGTTGGGCACCGTTTCCTCGAGACCGTCGACCATGAAGCGCCATGTGGCCGGCGTGGCGTCGATGTCGTCGGTGCGGAAGACGCCGTTGCCCGAGGTCACCCACACGGCGCGCGGATCGGCCGTGTCGAACTCGATGGCGCCGGCCCAGTGGATGGCATAACCGGCGACCCAGCTGACGCCGCGGGTGTCCATGGCGAAGCCGCGCGCCACCACGTCGGTCCAGTGGCCGCCCCCGTCGGTGGTGAGGAAGAACCGGTCGCCGCCGTTCCTGCCGCCCTGCGGCATCCAGGTGTTGATGGTGGAGACGACCACCCGCTTCGGATTGCCGGGATCCACCGACACGCCGGAGAAGGGCTTGTCCAAGCCCCCCGGCGTGACGTTGGTCCAGCGGCCGCTGGCGACGTCGTACTTCCACACCTGGCCGCTGGTCTGGGGCTCGGGCGGCGTCAGTTGCTTCCAGTCGCCATGCGGGCCGGCGCCGTTGCCAAAGGTGATGTAGAGCTGCCCGTCGGCCGCGAGCGCCGCCCGCTGCGGCATGTGGCCGGACGGGGCGCCGGGCACCGGCTGGAAGGTGGCGCCGGCGTCGTCGCTGCGATAGAGGTTGGGGCCCACCGAGCCGAAGCGCGAGACGCCGACGAACAGGCGCTGCGCCACGCCCCGGGCCACGCTGGTGGGGTCGATCAGCACGAAGCTGAGACCGGTCTCGTTGGGTGTCGTGGTGACGGGGAGCGCCTCGACGCGTGAGAAGCTGACGCCGGCGTCGGTGCTCTTGAACAGGCCGTTGGCGCGCGAGCCGAGGTACAGCACCTTGCTGTCGCCCGGGTCCACCTGCAGTCGCTCGCCATTGCCCCGGCCCATGCCGTTGCCGTTGGCGCGCAGCAGGTGGCTCACGTCGGTGATGCGGCTGAAGGTGGCGCCGCGGTCGGTGGAGCGCATCACGACGGTTCTGCCCTCGCTGAAATACGGCACGCCGGCCAGCAGGTACAGGACATCGCCGTGCTGGGGATCGAGCGCGAGCGCGTCCACGCTCAACCAGCCGACGTCGGCCTCGGACACCCCATCCATCAGCGACACCCAGCGACGCTTGGCGGCCTCCCAGCGGTAGGCGCCGCCCACGTCGGTGCGGGCGTAGATCAGGCCACGCTCGGTCTTGCTCGTCACGAGGGCGGCGACGTAGCCACCGCCCCCGATGGCCAGGCTGTCCCAGCGGTAGGACTCGGCCTGGCCGCTCAAGGCCAGCATCGCTAGGGCGGTGGCGAACAGCGAGCGCCAGGAGGTCATGGTTCGGAGGAGGGGCATGCGTGGGGCTGTCCCACGGGGCATCCCGGGGTCTTGCTCAATTGGTATATCCACTTTGCCAGAACCGGAATTTGGTCTTACCAGTGCATACCCCAATGGGGAGCTCGCCATCGTCTGGACGCGCCCACAGCGCCTGAGCGCCAGTGGCGCCGTCGTGATGACGATGTGACGAGGTCGTGAAGCGTCTGGCGCGACCACCGCCGACCATGGCGATCCGGTCGGGGCGGCTTCGCATCAAAAGAACCCAGGGTCGCTGCTGGAAGTTGGTCAGACCGGGCGTTTGCCCTAGCTTAATTTGGTCAGGCCAAACATATGATTTAGCGGTCAATCCAGCAATTCTGGTCTAACCAGAAGAGCAGCCGTTGATGAGGCTTGGGCAGCGCTCCGGCCACCTACAAAAAAAGGAGACACAACGTGACGAAGAAGGTGTTGAGACATCGGGCCAAGCTGTCCGTGCTCGCGGCGAGCGCCCTGGTGGTGGCCTGCGGCGGCGGGGGCGGCGAGGGCGGAGGCAACTCCGGCGCGTTCCAGGCCATCAGCTTCAATTACCCCGGCGGCGCGACGCTGCTTGCCGGGCCGGTGACGCTGAAGGCCACCGCCGATTCAGGCCTCCCCGTGGCCTTCAGGTCGGGCACGCCCGATATCTGCACCGTCTCCGGCGACCAGCTCACGCTGGTGGCCAAGGGCGAATGCAGCGTCATCGCCAGCCAGGCCGGCGGCGCCGGCGCCAACGGCAAGCAATGGGCCGCGGCGGACGAGGTCGGGCAGCTGTTCAAGGTGCTGGGACGCGCGCAGACGCCGGTCGTGCCGGTCGCGGTGATGCGGCGCGCCACGACGGCGACGGTGACCTTGTCGGGCAAGACGGACGCGGGGCTGGCGGCGACCTACCAGAGCACCACGCCCTCGATCTGCACCGTCAGCGGCACGAGCTTGACGGCACTCGGCGACGGGCTGTGCCAGTTGACGGTGACCGCACCCGCCGACGCCACCCACGAGGCCCTGACCGGCACGACGGTGATCGCCGTGTCGCCGCTGCCGCCGGCCGTCGTGCAGAGCCAGGGCAAGACGCAGATCGTCGCGCTGGCCACCACCGACGCGGACGGCAGCGCCTTGAGCTATGCGAGCACCGCGCCCGCCGTCTGCGCGGTGGCCGGCAGCGACCTGCAGATCCTGGCCAAGGGCACCTGCACGCTGACCCTGTCCAGCACCAGCGGCGCCACGGAGAACCTCGGCGTGGTCGTCGATCCGCACTTCTTCGCGAGCGGATTCAACCCGACGACCAATCGCACGCTGGAGTTCGGCGACATCAACACCGGCGCCGGCGTACCCATCTCCGGTTGGTGCGGCGGCGCGGACCCGTCCTTCTGCAACCTGACGGTGACTTCCTTCTCGTCGACCTTCGGGTTCGACATCAAGCAGAAGGCGGGCAGCGGCTGGGACGGCTCCACCGCCGGATGGTGGGCCTACTACAACTACGAGATCGGCGCGCCCAAGACCTCGAGCGGCGATCGCCTGCCCTTCGACCTCAAGACCGAGGAGTCGCTGTTCGTGACGCTCGGCCTGAACCAGACGCTGTTCGATGGCGGCGGCGCCGTGGCGGTCCGCATCCAGACGAACAACCTGCAGAAGAAGGCCAACGGCGACGAGTGCTACATCACCGCCTCGGTCAACGTGCAGCCGACGTCCGCCGCGCCCACCGCCTACTTCCTCCCGCTGAAGAACTTCTCCGTGACGGAAACCTGCGGCACCGACATCGCGCAGACGGCGGAAGCCGGGCTGGCGCAGATCCGCAGCTTCGGCGTGCGCGCCCTGCAGTTCGGTCCGAGCATCAACCTGAGCCGACCGACGCCGAACGCGGACGGCACGCTGCCCGCGCCAACCGACCCGGGCTACACGCTCAGCACCGACGTCACCGTCTTCGGCCCGATCACCTTCCAGTGATCGCCAGGCGCCGCACAACCGAATCAGAAAGAAAAACGATGAGACAGTTCCGCACCACCGCCGTCCATCGCGGCATGGTCCAGATGCTGTTGCTGACCGCTGGCAGCACCGCATTTGCCCAGACCACGCCGCCCCCCAAGGAGCCCGAGGCGCCGGCCGCGCTCGGCACCGTGGTCGTCAAGGGCCAGCGCGCCGCCTTGCAGTCGGCGCAGAAGATCAAGCAGAACTCCGAGGAGATCGTCGACTCCGTCGTGGCGGAGGAGGCGGGCAAGCTGCCTGACAAGTCCATCACCGAGGTGCTGCAGCGCATCGTCGGCGTGACCGTCGAGCGTCTGCGCTCGACCAACAACGACCCCAAGCACTTCTCCGAAGGGAGCGACGACCGCATCAACGTGCGCGGGCTCTCGTGGGGCTCGTCCACGCTCAACGGCCGTGAGGTGTTCTCGGCCGGCTGGCCGGGGCGCGACCTGAGCTGGAGCGCCGTGCCCTCTGAGCTGATGGCCGGCGTGGACGTCTACAAGAACCCCTCGGCGGAAAAGATCGAAGGCGGCGTCAGCGGCCAGGTGGACCTGCGCACGGCGCTGCCGTTCGACTACGAGGGCACCAAGCGCGTCGTCTCCTTCGGCAGCAACTACGAGCAGCGGACGAAGAAGGCCTCGCCGACGCTCTCGGGGCTCTATTCGACGAGGTGGGAGGCCGAGTCGGGCCGCTGGGGTGCGCTGGTCGACCTGGCGATGAACCACTCGACCTATGAGCAGCAGAAGCTCGAGGTCCAGCCCTACTACCCGCGCAGCGACGTCGTGCCCGGCCGGACGGTGTGGGTGCCCGGCGCGGCGGACTGGGGGCAGAACCTCGGTGAAAGCGACCGCAAGGGCTTCTACGGCGCGCTGCAGTGGAAGAAGAACAACATGCAGTCGTCGCTGACGGCCTTCGTGTCGAAGTCGCGGGAGGAGAACACCGGCTCGAACATCTACCCGAGCTTCGCCGATGGCAACTTCAACATGTCGCCGTACAACGTGCGGGTCGACAACCCGGTGGTCGACGATCGGGGCGTGGTGGTGTCGGGCCACTACAGCTATCCGTTGCAACTGCCGCGCGATGCCAACGGCAACGTCACGGACTTCAACCGTGGCGGCAAGGGCGCGAACCAGTTCGCCGACGGCGGCATCATGATGGGCACCAGCCGGGCGTTCACCCAGCACCACACCAACACCGCCGAACTGGCCTGGAATTTCCAGTGGGCCGTCAACGACCGCTTCGCCTTGCAGAACGACCTGCAGTGGGTCAAGTCCACCTTCCGCACCCGCGGCGAGGAAGTGCAGACGGCCACCTTCGTGCCGAGCATGGACATCACCACCTCCGGCAGCAAGCCGGTGCAGATCGGCTTCGACGAGCGGTCGCGCAATTTCCTCGCCGATCCGGGCAACTACTTCTGGCTGTCGGTCATGCCCGGCCGCTACAAGGGGGACGCCGACCTGTATGCCTGGAAGGTCGACGGCAAGTACGTGTTCGACGATTCGATCCTGCGCGACCTGAGAGTCGGCTTCCGCACCACCTACCGCACCTCCAAGCGCGAAGTGGCGGTCTATGCCGGTGACCCCACCAGCGTCGGCTGGAAGTCGATCGCCGAACCCTGGGTGGTGCGTCAGACCAGCACGCCGGGCCAGTTGCCCGGCCCCAACGATGACCAGAGCTGGAAGTCGCGCGGCAACTTCGCCTACCTGAGCGATCCGCGCTACGCGGCGGCCGCGCCGGTGGAGCTGTTCAACTACGCCGCCTTCGGCGGCAACCGCCCGCCCAGCGTGGTGTTCCCGACCTATGGCGCCCTCAAGGACTACAACACCTACAGCAAGCTGATCGGTGACGTCCGATACAACCAGTGCCTGGACTCGCAGGCGTGGGCGAAGGGGCAGAACGCGAAGAACCCGCAGAACCAGATCAACGTCCCGACCTGCAACGCCAGCGACTACCAGTACGACACGACGCTGTACTACGGGCTGAACCCGAACATGACCAGCAACGTCTCCGAGCGCACCCATGCCGTCTACGGCAGCCTGCGCTTCGGCTTCGATGACTGGAAGATCCCGGTGGACGGCAACCTGGGCCTGCGCGTGGTCTACACCGGACGTTCGTCGCACGGGCACACGACCTTCGACGCGACCTACGACGACCGCACGCCGCCCGACGTGCCGCGCTTCGGTCCGATCAACGAGAACCTGAATGTCGACGCCAATCATGTCGACGTGCTGCCCTCGCTGAACCTGAAGTTCAACCTGACGGGCGACAACAAGCTGCTGGGGCGCATCGCGGCGGCCCGCAGCGTGTACCGGCCGGGTTTCAACCAGCTGCAGGAATCGGTGTCGCTCAAGCAGAACATCGACACGGCCAACAACCGCATCACCTACACGGGCGAGAACACCGGCAACGCCAAGCTCAAGCCGTTGACGTCCGACAACTTCGACCTGGGGCTGGAGTGGTACCCGCGCAGCGGCCAGATGGTGTCGGTCACGGCCTTCTACAAGGACGTGAAGGACGTGATCTACGACTCGACCTACACGCGCGACTACAACAGCCTGGCCGGCAACCCGCAGACCTTCCTGATCAAGGGGCCGCGCAATGCCGCCCGCGCCTGGGTGCATGGCATCGAGCTCAAGGCCGAGACCTATCTGGACCATTTCGACTTCCTGAAGGACCGGCTGCCCGACTGGGCCAAGGGCTTTGGCGTGTCGGCGGACTACACCTACCTCGGCAGCAGCCAGCGCTTCTACCGCGATGCCCAAGTGCAGTTCTGCCCGCCCAGCGGCACGATCACGAGCGACGCGCTCAAGGTGTACGGCTGCGACACCAACGGCAGGCCCTTCGGCGCGCTGCCGGTGCCCGGCCTGGTGAAGAACGCCGCCAACTTCGCGCTGCGTTATGACCGCTACGGCTTCTCGGCCCGCCTGGCCTACAACTGGACCAGCCGCGTGCTGAGGAACGTCGGCGTCGACTTCAATGGCCAGAACGGCACGAGCGCGGATCCGGCGCGCGCTGGCGCGCAGGACACCTGGTGGGGCCTGCCGCAGTACCAGGAGGCCTTCGGGCAGTGGGATGGCGGCGTGTCGTACAACTTCACGGAGAAGTTCGGGCTGTCGCTCAGCGTGACCAACCTGAACAACGTGACGGTTCGTCGCACCTTCCAGCAGACGCCGGGTGCCATGGGCGCGAGCTGGAACTTCCCGGGACGCAGCTACTACCTGACGGGGCGGTACGAGCTCTGAGGCGAGGTCGGGGCGCAAGCCCCGACCCCAACAATTCGCAGTCATGCCCATGTCGCTCCGGGTCGCGCTCGCCGCGACCCTCGTCCTGCTCTCGGCCGGCACGGCCTGCGCCCAGCAAGCCGGCACGGCCAACCTGGACCGCGTCGAAGTGGCCGGCAGGAAGACGGAGGTCTCGCCGTGGTTCCGCGCCGAGAGCCCGCATTTCGTCGTGTACTCGGACACCCGCGAGGAGGACGTCGCGCCCCTGCTGGACAACCTGGAGAAGCTGGACCGGCTGCTGCGGGCCTACCTCCTGCCGGCCGGCCCCGCCGAGTCGCAGGCCGAGCCGCCGGCATCGAAACTGACGCTGTACTACCACGCCAGCCTGTCGGGCCTGCGGGCGGTCCCGGGCAGCGTGCCGGTCGATGCCGTCGGCCTGTACACCCGCTGCGCCGAGGGGGTGCAGGGCTTCGGCGTTCACCTGGAACGCATGGCCGCGCTGGACGACGAGCAACTCGAGAAGGCGCCGCTGAACGACTCGCTGACGCATGTCTTCGAGGCCTATGCGCGGCACTTCCTCTATCGCCATACCGACATCCGCAGCCCCGCGTGGTTCATCGATGGCTTCGCCCAGTACTTCTCCAGCGTGCGGTTCTCGGCGCAGCAGACGGTCGTCGGGCGGGCGCCCAGGGACGTCGCCGGCTACCTGAGGTTCCTGGGGGCGGGGCGCAAGTACCACCTCGAATGGGAGGATGTGCTGGCGCATCGGCTGGCTGACGCGCACGGCCATGGCGGCGAAGCCGGCGCGCGTCTCGAGTTCCAGGCGAAGTCCTGGCTGCTGACGCACTACGCACTGTCCTCGGACGACAACCGCAAGCGCCTCAGCCGCTATCTCCGGCTCGTCGGTGACGGCGCGTCGCCGACCGCGGCGTTCGAACGGGCCTTTGGCCTGACAAGCGCGGGGCTCGGCCCGGCGATGTGGCGCTACGGCCAGCGCGGCATGGAAGTGCTGCGAGGCGCGCCCCAGTCGCTCCCCCCGACGCCGGTCCGCTTCCGGACGCTCACGCGGGGAGCGGGCGAGTTCGTGCTGGTGGACGCAGCCCTGCGGTCCTGCCCGGGCCGGCAGGCCGGCGAGTCCCTGCTGAAGGAAGCCTCCGAGCTGGCGGCCAGGTTCCCGGAGGATCGGCCAGGGCGACTCACCTGGAGCCGGGCGCAGATCGACTGGGGTGATCCGCAGGCGGCGCTCTCCCGGCTGGAGGCCGACCTGCGGGACGACGACACAGGCTTCGAGGCTCCTTACCTGGCGGGCAGGGCGCATCTCAGTCTTGCGGGGCGCAGCGAAGGCGTGTCCCGGGCGGCTCATCTCCAGGCGGCGCGGCAGCACTTGCAACGCGCGCTGGCGTTGAACCCGCGATCACCCGAAGTCGCGCTCGCAGGGTTCAAGGCGGAGGTCGCCGCGGCGGACCCGCCGGATGACGCCGCGTTTCAAGGCGTCATTGCCGTCTGGCAGGCCGCGCGAGACGTGGACGCGCTCACCCGCTTCGCGGCGCTGGCCTATGCGCTGACCGGCAAGGCGGACGAGGCGTACCAGGCCCTGGGCACGCTCGCGCAGAACGGGCAAGGCCCGGCCGCCATGGCGCAATGGGCGCGCGAGTGGCAGGGGCGACTCGAGACCGGCGTGACGCGCGGCGAACTCCTCGCCGAGTTGCGCCGGACCGACGTGCCGGACGCGCCGGTCAAGGAATGGACCCTCAACAAGCGGCGCGTGTTGCAGAAGGTCGAACTCAGCGCGGGTCTGGAGGCCGCGGACGCCTTCATCAAGGATCGGCAGCAGCAGAGCGACAGTGGGCCGCCCCCAGGCAACGCCGCGGGCGGCGCGGGAAGGCGGTAGGGCGCAGACGCCGCCGGCTGCCCGTCGGCCTTGGCCCCGGCGCGCCGGTTGCCCCTTCCCGCCGCCACCTTCCGGAGCCACCGACATGCAGCCAACGACCGCCGAGTCCGACCCGTCCTCCGCCGTGAGCGCCAGCGCTTCGACGCTCACCGGCCATTGCCTCTGCGGCGCGGTCACGATCACCGTCGCGGGCCACCACGACCCACGCGTCGGCGCCTGCCATTGCCGGATGTGCCAGCGATGGACCGGCGGCCTGTTCCTGTGCTTCACCGCCGACGTCTCCGCCGTGACGGTCAAGGGCGAGGTCACGCGCTACCGCTCGTCCTCCTTCGCCGAGCGCGCCTTCTGCCCGCGCTGCGGCTCGCACCTCTGGTTCAACGACGTCGACGACGCCGGCCAGCCCAAGGGCTACGAACTCATGCCGGGACTGTTCGATGCGGCTCGAGCCTGGCCGCTGCGGTCCGAGATCTACGTCGACCGGGCGATGGCCGCCGTGCCCCTCGCGGGCGACCATCGCCGCAAGACCCGCGCGGAGTACGAGGCCGACAACCCGTTCATCGAAGGCGACCTCGAGTAGCGCTGGCGCGACCGGCCCAGGCGCCGCGGTCCTTGCCGAGCGATGGCGGAGCCGGAGGCGCGAGGGCAGGGCACCCGGGCGGGGCGACGGGACCCCGGGTTTTCCCTCAATGATCCTAGGGGGGCGCCTCGCCGCTGCATACAAGGCGCATCGCCGCCGTGCTTCCTAGACTGCGCCTCGCCCGATGCATGTTGCATCGCGGGCGCATCCACTCAGGGAGACACCATGACCCAGTCAGCTTCGTTGCGACGCGCCTTGCGCGCCCTGGTCCTGTGCGGCACCTTCGCGGCCGCCGGCGCCTCGGCCCAGGTCGGTCCGGACCCCACGTCCGCCAGCCTCAATGCCACCGCCGGACCGTTCGCGGTCTCGACCAGCAACGTGGTGCTCGCGCGCGGTTTCGGCGGCGGCACGATCTACTACCCCACCGCGACCGGGCGCTACGGCGTCGTGGCCATCAGCCCGGGCTTCACCGCCACGGAGTCCAGCGTCGCCTGGCTCGGCCGCCGCCTGGCCACGCACGGGCTGGTGGTCATCACCATCAACACCAACACCACGCTCGACCAGCCCGCCAGCCGCGCCACGCAGCTGATGGCGGCGCTCAACCACGTCGTCAACAGCGCGAGCAGCACGGTGCGCAGCCGCGTGGACAGCACCCGGCTGGCGGTGGCGGGACATTCGATGGGCGGCGGCGGCGCGCTGATCGCCGCGCAGAACAACCCGACGCTCAAGGCCGCGCTGCCGCTGACGCCGTGGAACCTGAGCAGCAGCTTCACGCAGGTGCGGGTGCCGACGCTGATCGTCGGCGCGGATGGCGACGCGGTGGCCTCGGTGGCCGTGCATGCGCGGCCGTTCTACGCGAGCCTGCCCGCCACGACCTTCAAGGCCTATGCCGAGCTCAACGGCGCGAGCCACTTCACGCCCAACAGCACCAACACGCCGATCGGCCGCTACGGCACCGCGTGGATGAAGCGCTTCGTCGACGCGGACAGCCGCTACTCGCCCTTCCTCTGCGGCGCGCCGCACGAGGCCTACGCCACGGCGCTGGTGTTCGACCGCTACAGCCAGAACTGCCCGTACTGAGCCCGCAGCCGCAGGAGGACACCATGTCGCACCCGTCCGATCGACCTCGGGGCCGGCGCATCGCCTGGGCCCTTGCCGCCGGCCTCGGCTCGGCGATCCTCCTGGTCTGGCTGGCCGCCGCGGCGCTCGCCCCGGCGGCCGCGGAGGAACCCGCCGCGGTGTTCCCCTGGACGCGCACCCCGGTCGCGGCGTCGTCGTCCGAATCGGGGACACCGCCCGGCACGACGCCCGTCGTCGCGGGGCAGGGGACATCGGCGTCGCCGGCATCCTCGCAGGCGTCGGCGGGGTCAGACCTTGCCAGCACGTCCTCCAGCGTGTTCCGGGTCGATGCGCAGGGCCGGCTGGTCGTCGACCAGGCGATGCGCCTGCGGGTCGAGGCGCTTCTCGCGCTCCATGAAGGCGACGCGCTGGCTGCGCGCCTGGACGCGGAACTGGCGGGGCTGACGCCGACCGCCGCCGCGCGGGCGCGCGAGCTGGTCGCGCAGTTCGAGGCCTACCAGGACGCGCAGGCCGCCGCGTTCCCGCCGGGCAGGGCGCCCTTGGTGCCCGAGGAGGGGCTCGCGCAACTGCAGGCGATGCAGGCGCTGCGGGCCAGCCACTTCGGCGCCGACGCGGCGCGGCAGATGTTCGCGCAGGACGATGCCGTCGCGCGCCGGATCCTCGAGCTGATGCGGGAGGACACCTCCACCGCGCGCAGCATGGAGGAGAAGGCGATGCGGGCCCAGGTGCGCTATGACCAGGAGCGCGGTGCGGTTCCGCCTTGACGCCGCGACGCGCGCCCGGGAGCATGCCGCCATGACCTCTGGCGACACCGTCGAGCCTCGCCTCGGCCTGCTGGGTGACAGCTTCATCTACGCCAGCGCGGCCTTGCGGTCGCGCGTCTGCCGGCACTCCGCGACGCTGGCCTGCGCGCTGACGCCGCAGCCGCTGAGCATCAGCGCCGACGGCCAGCAGTGGCGAGGTCACCTGATGGCGATCCGCCCGTTTTCCTGGCGCGCCATCGACTCGGGCGGGCAACCCGTCGTGCTGATCGACCTGGAGCCCACCCATCCGCGCTACAACACCTTCAGCCACTGGCCCGACCGCGCGCCGGTGCGCGTGCTCGACGCCCACGGCTTTGCCGGCCTGCGCGATTGCGCGCGGGCCTTCGCGCATCGGACCTTGAGCGGCCGGCGCCTGCAGGCGTCGGTGCAGTTGCTGGTCGGCAGCGTCGCCGACAGCGTGGCACCGCACCGACCGCTGGAGGTCCGCGTGCGGCAGATGATGGCCGCATTGCGCCTGGACCCGTCCCTGGACCTGACGGCGCTGGGCGCGGCGGTGGGCCTGTCCGCGGCGCAGGCCTCGCGCGGCTTCGTGCGCTCGCTCGGCATCACGGCGCGGCAGTACGCGCTGGCCGCCAAGATCCAGCGCGCGGCGATGTTCTTCGGCAGCGGCCGCGCGCTGACCAGCATCGCGCAGGCGTCCGGGTTCACCGATTCCGCCCACCTGGCCAAGGTGTGGATGCGCTGTTACGGTGACTGCCCGTCGCGCTACTTCGCCCAGCACGACGGCTCGCTCGACGGCCGCGTCGACCACGCCTGGCGGCAGCGCGTGAGCCTGTCGGAGACCTTCAACTGAGCCCTTCGTGACACGCCCGACGCTCTGGCATCGACTTCGACATGCGGCTGTTCATGCGCCTGGCCTGGGCGTGCTGCTGCTGGCCGTGCGCAACTACGTGCTCCACCAGAGCGCCAACCAGGCGGGCAGCATGGCGTTCTCGATGGTGCTGTCGATGTTTCCGCTGCTGGTGCTGCTGTCCGCGGGCGCGGCGTACATCGGCGCTCCCGGCGATGCCGCGGCGCTGGCGCGGCGTGTGGCCGAGTACGCGCCGCCGCTGGTGCGCGGCGCCTTGCAGCCGGTCGTCGACCAGGTGCTGGCGCAGCGCAGCCAGACGCTGGTGACCATCGGCCTGTTCGTCACGCTGTGGACCGCGTCCTCCGGCATGCAGGCAGTCCGCACCGCGCTCAACCGGTCCTACGGCATCGAGCGCGGGCTGTCGTTCTGGCGGGCGCGCCTGAAGGTGACGGTGTTCACCGTGGTCGTCGGTGGCGGCATCCTCCTCACCTTCAGTTCCATCATCGTCATGCCCTACGTGTGGGAGGCGCTGGAGCGCAGCACCGGCGTGGGCAAGGAGACGCTCTGGCTGCGCAACAGCGTGCGCTACGGCCTGGCATTCCCGATGCTCACCGTGCTGTACGCGCTGCTGTATGGCTGGCTGCCCGACATCCGCCAGCGCCTGCGCACCGTGCTGCCCGGCGCCGTCGTCGGCGCGGCGCTGTGGGTGGCGCTGGTGGCGGTGCTGTCGTACTCGCTGCGCAGCGCCGGCAAGCTGGCGCTGCTGTACGGCAGCTTCGCCGGCGTGGTGGCCACGCTGGTGTTCCTCTACCTCAGCGCGGCGACGCTGATCTATGGGGCTGAGGTGAATGCGGTGATCCGGGGGAGGTTGGTCGGGGCGGGGAATGACCTGGAGGAGGCTGAGCGGTGAATCGGCGATCGGGGAAGCTGCATGCCGGTAGCAGCCGAGGCCTTCCTTTGCGCGCCAACACGCTCGGCCCTGCGTCGGGTTATCGAGGGCCAGCAGCCCGGTCACTTCGAGGTCCGGATGGTCGGCGAAGTGGTCGTCAGGTACAGCGACCGGCCGGTATCCGCCGGCTTGGCCGCGCCGCGGTCCCGGCAGGCCAGCGCGTCGCCGTGTTTCTTCACCAGCTTGCTCAGCGTGGCCCGCTGCATGTTGCAGATGCGCGCGGCCTCGCTGATGTTGCCGTTTCCGACGGCCATCGCCTCCATCACGAACTGACGCTCGACGTTGACCACCGCCGCGCGCTTGGCTTCGCGCAAGGAGGCGCAGCCGCGTTCGCCACTGCGCTGCGCCGCCGCTTCCCGCAGCCCCGGTGAGCTGGTGAGCAGCGTGTCGACGTCGATGCAGCCCGCCGTCGTGCTCAGGCAGGCTCGCACCAGCGTGTGCTCGAGCTCGCGCACATTGCCCGGCCAGCTCAGCGATCGCAGCAGCGCCAGCGCCTCGTCGCTGATCGCCTTGGGCGGCCCGGTGGTGGTCTGCGCCACGCCGCGCAGCAGGTGCGGCACCAGCAGGTCGAGGTCCTCCGGCCGCTCGCGCAGCGGCGGCAGGTCCACCCGCAGCACGTCCAGCCGGAAGAACAGGTCCGAGCGGAAGCCGCCTTGCTGCGACAGTGAGAACAGGTCGACGTTGCAGGCCGCGACGATGCGCACGTCGGCCTTGTGCGTCTGGTCGTCGCCGACCGCGCGGAACGACGCGTCCTGCAGGAAGCGCAGCAGCACCACCTGGCCGCGCGGCGACAGCGCCTCGATCTCGTCGAGGAACAGCGTGCCGCCTTCGGCCTCGCGCACCAGGCCCCGGCGCGTGCGCGCCGCGTCGGTGAAGGCGCCGCGCGCGTGGCCGAACAGCTCGCTCTCGATCAGCGTGTCCGGCAGCGCGCCGCAGTTGACGGGAATGAAGGCGCCATCGCGCCGCGGCCCCAGGTAGTGGATGGCGCGCGCCACCAGGTCCTTGCCGGTGCCGGTCTCGCCGACCACCAGCACCGGCGCCGCGCAATCGGCATAGCGTGCCACCAGGTCCAGCGCCTTGCGCAAGCCCGCGGACGTGCCCACGAGCATCGCGTCCAGCGTCCCCGGGTGAGCCTTGGTTGGGGTGCTCATCGTGTCGCCTCCCTGGCCTGACATCGGTCGGCAGGCAGTGTACGGAAGGCCGTTTGCCGAGCACCTCCCTAATGTTGACGACCGTTACAACCCGGGCGCGATCGGGCCATCCGTGCCATCGCGACACGGCCGTGTCGCGATCGACACAGGGCCTCGCGAGGCCCGCCACGACGGCATCGCGGCCTTGCCCGCGGTCGCGCGGGTCCGTGTCGGCGGTGACTCGGACGATGTGACGCAGATCACGATTGCCTCAATCAAATCAAGGACTTGAGGCGGGCCGGCCACCTGGCACGGTTTACGCATGGTCAGCCGGCATGACCACCCCTCCGTCCAGCGCCGACGTGGCCGCGATGATCCTGCGCTACGTCATCGCGCATCCCGGCGCCTGCGATTCCATCGATGGCATCTGCGATTGGTGGCTGGTGCGGCAGCAGCGCGACGACCTGCGCAGCGCCGCCGAGGCGGCGCTGGTGCTGCTGGTGGCCGATGGCCGCATCGAGGTCATCACCCAGGTCGACGGCAGCACCGTCTATCGCGCCTTGCCGCCCGCGCGGCATTGACGGATGCGCACCGCCATGCCCGCCATCGCCTCGAACCGCCCGCCGGACTTCCAGATGGAAGGCCTGTGGGCCGCGCTCGGCCGGCTGGACCGCATGCTCGAGCGCGCCGCCAACGCCGCCGATGCCGCGGCGGTCCCGGCGGCCGCGGGCGCGCAGCCCGAGCCGTATCGCGGCCTCTACGTCACGACGCAGGACGTGCAGCGGCTCGTCCGCCAGGGGCCCGGCGAACCGTGGCTGGCCGGCCACGGCCCGGGTGCCGGCGCCGTGGAGCCCGCCGCGCCGCCGCCGATGCCCGAGAGCTCGCGTTTCCCATGGCTGCAGCAGGCCTTCGGGCTCGACACCATCGACCTGGACATCGTGCTGGTCGCGCTCGCGCCCGAGGTCGACCTGCGCTACGAGCGGCTCTATGCCTACCTGCAGGACGACGTGACGCGGCGCAGGCCCACCGTCGACCTCGTGCTCAACCTGCTGTGCGCGTCGCGCGACGCCAAGATCCTCGCGCGCGCCCGCTTCGGTCCCGAGGCGCCGCTGGTGCGGCACCGGCTGGTGCAACTGGCCGGCGATGCCGGCGCGATCGGCACGCCGCTGCTGTCGCAGGCGATCAAGCTCGAGGAGCCGGTGGTGCGGCTGCTGCTGGGCCAGCCCTGGCTGGACGCGCGGTTGCGCGGCGTGGCGCGGTTCACCGCGGCGCCCGAGGCCGGCGAGGGCGGAGCGGCCGACACGCTGGCGCTGAGCCTGTCCAAGGCGCTGGCCGACGGCAGCGGCCCGCAGTTCTACCTGGAGGGCGAATCCAGTGCCGGCCAGGAGGCCGCGGCGGCGAAGCTCGCGGCGCGGCTGGGGCAGTCGCTGATCGTCGTCGACCTCGTGCGCGCCGCCGATCCGGCCGACCAGTTCGCGACCACGCTCGAACTGCTGCTGCGCGAGGCGCACCTGCTGTCGGCGGTCGTCCACCTGCAGGGGCATGACGCGCTGACGAACGCGGAGCGCGGCACGCTGGCCCAGGCCCTCGCGGCGCGGACGCCGGCGACGGGGCTCGTGATCGTGATGTCGGGCGCCCGGCCCTGCGATCCGCGCTTTCGCGGCATGGCGTCGGTGCCGGTGGCCGCGGCCGGCTTCCGCGACCGCCGTGCCGCCTGGACCGCCGGCCTGCGCGGCCAGCGCATCGAGCTCGATCCCCGCGCCCTCGATGACCTCGCCGCGCGGTATCCCCTCGACGAGGCGCAGATCGCCGCCGCCACGGCGCATGCGGCGCGCCAGTCCGCCTTGGAGCAGACCACGCCCGACCCGGCCGCGCTGGCCCGGGCCGCGCGCCAGCAGCTCTCGCGCGACCCCGGCACGCTGGCGCGCAAGCTCGCCCCGCTGCATGTCTGGAACGACCTCGTGTTGCCGCCGGACGCGATCGCCCAGCTGAAGGAGATCTGCCGCCAGGCGCGCTTTCGCCATGTCGTGTTCGGCGACTGGGGCTTCGATCGCAAGCTCTCCGTCGGCAAGGGCCTGAGCGCGCTGTTCAGCGGCCCGCCCGGCACCGGCAAGACGATGGCGGTGGAGGTCATCGCCAACGACCTCGGACTGGACCTGTTCAAGATCGACCTGTCGCAGGTCGTCAGCAAGTACATCGGCGAAACCGAGAAGAGCATCGACCGCCTGTTCCTCGAGGCGCGCGCGGGCAACGCGATCCTGTTCTTCGACGAGTGCGACGCGCTCTTCGGCAAGCGCACCACGGTGCAGGACGCGCACGACCGCTACGCCAACATCGAAGTCGCCTACCTGCTGCAGAAGCTCGATGAACACGAGGGCCTGAGCATCCTGGCGACCAACCTGCGGCAGAACCTGGACGTGGCCTTCACCCGCCGGCTCGGCTTCATCGTCGACTTCCCGTTCCCCGACGAGGACAGCCGGCGCCGGCTGTGGGAATCGATCTGGCCGCCCAAGGTGCCGCGCAGCCAGGACCTGGACCTGGGTTTCCTGGCCGCCAACTTCAAGGTGCCCGGCGGCGCGGTGAAGAACATCGCGGTGGCCGCGGCCTTCCTGGCGGCGGAGCAGGGCGGCGAGCTCAAGACCGAGCACCTGCTGTGGGCCGCGCGGCGCGAGATCGAGAAGTCCGGCCGGCGCGTCGCCGGCAGCGAGTTCGGCCCCTACGCGGCGCGCGTGGAGGCGTTGGCCCGGCCGGGAGATCGTCATGCTGCATGAGGTCACCGACAGCCTGGAGGCCTTCTTCAAGCAGCCGGGGCTGGCGCCGCCGCTGCGCGACGCGGCGATCCGCTTCGACCGGCCGACCGATCCGTACGCGCTCGACCAGACCACGGTCAACCTGTTCCTGTTCGAGGTGCGCGAGCACCTGGAGCTGCGCAGCAACGAGCCGGTGACGCGCCGAGTCGGCGGCCAGTCGCTCGTGGTGCCGCCAGCGTGGCGCGCCAACTGCCTCTACCTGGTCACCGCCTGGCCGGTCGGCGGCACCGACCTGCCCAAGCAGGAGCACCAGCTGCTGGGCCAGGTGCTGCAGCTGATCGCCGGTTCGCCGGTGATCCCGCCGGCCTTCCTGACGCCGGCGCTGCAGGCGCAGGAGCCGCCGCTGCCGATGCTGATGGTGCAGCCCGACGGCGTGCGCAACCCGGCGGAGTTCTGGGCCGCGATCGGCAACCGGATCAAGGCCTCGCTGCTGCTGTCGGTGACGGTGTCGCTGGAGGTCTTCGAGACCGAGACCTATCCCAGCGTCATCACCAGCGAGATCCGCCTGGAATCGCTGCCCGACGGCGCGGCGCTGGAAGCGCCGTTCTTCCGCATCGGCGGCGTGGTGCGCGACAACGCGTCGGTGCCGGTGGCCAATGCCGGCGTCCAGCTGCTGGGGCGCGGCCGCAGCACGCTGACCGACGCCGAAGGCAAGTTCTCGCTGTCGGCCGTCGCGGCGGGCAGCTACACCCTGCGCGTGACGGCGGGCGCCGTCACGCGGGACCGTGCCATCGTCGTCCCGGCCCCCGCGGTCGCGGGCTACGACGTGCAGTTGATCTGACCGAGAGAGGGCATCGATGGCTAACTATTTCGCACCCGGCGTCTACGTCGAAGAAGTCCCGCCCGTCGCCCGGCCGATCGCCGGCGTGGGCACCAGCACGGCCGCCTTCATCGGCGTGGCCGACCGGCTCGATCCGGCCGATGTCGGCAAACCGAGGAAGTTCACCAACTGGGGCGAGTTCGCCACCTTCATCGTCGGCGCCGGCGCCACGCCGACGACGCCCATCCACACCACCGCCAACCGCATGCTGGCGCTGGCGGTGTTCGGCTTCTTCGCCAACGGCGGCACCACCTGCTACGTGGTGCCGGTCGCGGCCGGCGGGCTGGCCAACCTGCAGGCGCCGCTGGAGACGCTCAAGGCCTTCGACGACATCGCCATCGTCGCCGCGCCCGGCGCGCAGGGCACCGCCGCCAAGGTCCAGCTGATGGACCACTGCTTCGAGATGCAGGACCGGGTGGCCGTGCTCGACGGCGAGCACGCGCCCGCCTCCGACAGCACGCCCGCCGACATCTACGGCGGCCCCATGCCCGGCGGCGGCCCGTCCACGCCGGACAAGTTCAGCTACGGCGCGATCTACTTCCCGTGGGTCAAGGTCTTCAATCCGCTGTTCACCGGCACCGGGCCGGAGACCGAGCTGATCGACCAGCCGCCCAGCGGCCACGTGGCCGGCATCTGGGCCCGCGTGGACGCCACGCGCGGCGTGCACAAGGCACCGGCCAACGAGGGCGTGATCGGCATCGTCGACCTGGAGCGGCCGATGGGCAAGGACAAGCAGGTCAGCCTGAACCCCCCCGGCATCAACGTGATCCGGCCCTTCGGCGGCTCGCCGATGGTCTACGGCGCGCGCACGCTCGGCGGCGACCGCAACGGGGAATACCGCTACCTCAACGTGCGGCGCTTCATGAACTTCCTGAAGGAATCGATCGACGAGGGCACGCAGTTCGTCGTCTTCGAGCCCAACTCGCCGGCGCTGTGGCAGCGGATCATCCGCTCGGTCAGCGACTTCCTCTACAACCAGTGGCGCGACGGCGCGCTGTTCGGCGCGACAGCGAAGGAAGCCTTCTTCGTCAAGTGCGACCTCGAGACCAATCCGGCCAGCGAGCGCGAGGCCGGGCGCGTCATCACCGAGATCGGCGTGGCGGTCGTCAAGCCCGCGGAGTTCGTCATCTTCCGCATCCAGCAGAACACCGGCGCCTGAGGAGAGCAGACATGGCCAGAAAAGATCCCTATCGCAACTTCCGCTTCCTGGTGGAGATCGACGGCATCGTGCAGGCCGGCTTCGCGGAGTGCAGCGGCTTCGGCTCCAACATCGAGGTGGTCGAGTACCGCGAGGGCGGCGAGGTCGCCACCGTGCGCAAGCTGCCCGGCAAGGTGTCCTATCCCGACATCACGCTCAAGTGGGGCGTGACCGACTCGCGCGAGCTCTACGACTGGCACCTGGCCGCGGTCAACGGGACCATCGACCGGCGCAACGGCTCGATCATCCTGCAGGACGACGCGGGGCAGGAGAAGGTGCGCTGGAACTTCTTCAGCGCCTGGCCCAGCAAGTACGACGGGCCGGACTTCAACGCCAAGGGCAACGACGTGTCGCTGGACGCGCTGACGGTGAGCTGCGAACGCGTCGAGCGCGCCTGAACCGGGGTGCACCATGTTCCAGACCGAGTTCGAGTTCACGCTGCCGCTGGGGTATGTCGACGCCGACGGCGACCTGCATCGCGAGGGCGTGATGCGCCTGGCCACCGCGGCTGACGAGATCCTGCCGCTGCGCGACCCGCGGGTGCAGGGCAACGAGGCCTACCTGACCATCATCCTGCTGTCGCGCGTGCTGTCGCGGCTCGGCTCGGTGGGGCAGGTCACGCCCAAGGTGGTCGAGGGCCTCTACGCGGCCGACCTGGCCTACCTGCAGGAGTTCTACAACCGCATCAACCGCAGCGGCCGCGCCACGATCGAGGCCGCCTGCCCGAAGTGCGCGCACGAGTTCGCGATGGAGATGAACAGCCCGGGGGGATCGTAGGCTACCCCCTGTCCGCGCTGTACAGGGAGGTAGCCTTCGTCGCCTACCACTTCCACTGGTCGCACGAGGACGTGCTCCTGCTCGAGCACAAGGAGCGCCAGCGCTGGGTGGAGGAGATCTCCGCGATCAACGACAGAGCCAACAGCGAAGCCGTTCAGTGACACCACAGGAGTCGACGTGAACCAATGGCAAGCATGGGCAGGGCGTCTGCGCGCGCGGCATGGCCGCGTCGACGCGTGGCGCGCGGCCGGCGAGATGGCGCTGCGACGCGGCGCCGGCGCGGCCGGCACCGTCGTGCAAGCGCACGCGGGACCGGTCATCCACCAGCACCTGCGGCTGGCGGTCACGGCGCGTTTCCCGCTGAGCCTGCGCGCCCGGCCGGCGGCGCCGATGGTGCTGCGCCAGCCGATGCCCGTGGGTGCCCTGCAGGCGCCCGCCGAGACCCCTCGCATGACCATCGCGAGCGCCGGACCCGATGGCCGCCCGGGGCGGCCCGGACCCGCGGGACCGGACGGCGCGCCCGGACATCCGGGCGAGATGGCGAGCGTGCCGATGACGCACCGCATGGCCGCGCCGCTCTTCGTGCCGGCCAGGGAGGCGACCGCGCGGCCGATGCTGGCGGCGTCGCCGTCCGCGCCGGTGCTGCGTGCCGGGGTCCAGCCGATCGCGCCGGTCGCGGCCGCGCATGCGGCGCAGATCGCGACGCGCCTGCGCCGCGGCGCCACGCGCGAGGAACTGCCGCCGGCCCCGTCCGCGGCGGTGCTGACCGCGCCGGGACGCGCGGCGGCGCGCGCCGCCGAGGCCGAGGCGAAGGCCGCCGTGCAGGCCGCCGCCCGCCAGCAGCCGAGCGCGCCGCCTCAGGCACCCGCCGCGCCCGCGGTGGACGTCGACGCGCTGACCGGCCTGGTGATCCAGCAGATCGACCGCCGCCTGGTCGCCTGGCGCGAACGGATGGGGAGGGTCTGAGCGATGGCACTGGCCAAGGCCCGCATCACCGTCGAGCACACCGGGGCGCAGTTCGACGTCATGTTCAACCCCGAGGAGTACAGCCTCAACAAGGACAACAACTTCGCCTCGCAGGCGATCCCGGGGCTGGGCTCGCCGATCCTGCAGTTCGTGCACGGCAACCTGCGCACGCTGGAGATGGAGCTGTTCTTCGACACCACCGACACCCGCGCCGACGTGCGCGGCCAGACGCAGAAGGTGGTGGACCTGCTCAAGATCGATTCCGAGCTGCATGCGCCGCCGGTGCTGCGCGTGGCCTGGGGCTCGCTGCAGCTGCGCTGCGTGCTGACGCGGGCGAACCAGAAGTTCATCAAGTTCCTCGAGGACGGCCGGCCGACGCGGGCCCGCATCACCGTCAGTTTCAGCGAGTTCATCGATCCGGAGCGGGAGGCCAAGGAGGTCAACCGCCAGACGGCCGACTTCAGCAAGGGCTGGACGGTGCAGCGCGGCGACACGCTCCAGTCGATCGCGTGGCGCTTCTACGAGGACCCGGCGCTGTGGCGTCCGATCGCGATCGTCAACGGCATCGACGATCCGCGCAGCCTCGTGCCCGGGCAGGCGCTGCGCGTGCCGGCGCTGCCCTTCACCGATCCGGCCACCGGGGAGGTGAGCTCATGAGCCGCCTCGCCCCGGAATGCACGATCCGCATCAACGGCGACACGATCCCCGCGGCGCTGCGCGCCTCGATCGTCAGCCTGAGCCACACCGACGGCATGGAGGGCGCGGACCGCGTCGAGCTGAGCATCGCCAACACCTCGCTGCAGTGGCTGGACCATCCGCTGCTGCAGGTCAACAACGAGTTCCGGCTGTCGCTCGGGTATGCGCCGGGGCCGCTGGAGGAAGTCTTCGTCGGCGAGATCACCGGCGTGGAGCCCTCGTTCCCGTCCAGCGGCATCCCGATGATCCGGCTCACCGCGCAGGACTACCTGCAGCGGCTCACCGTCGGCACCAAGGACCGCGCCTTCGCGATCAAGATCCCCACGGTGGGCAACTTCCCGCTGCCGGACTCGGCGGTGGCGGCGCTGGTGGCCGGCACCAACGCGCTGATCCCGGCGCTGGACCCGGTCGGCGGCACGCTGTCGACGCTGGTGGGCCTGGCCACCTACCTGAGCTTCCCGCAGTTCGCGCAGATGGGCGTGCGGCGCCAGAGCGGCGTCAACGACTTCCAGTTCCTGAGCGAGGTGGCCAAGGAGAACGGCTGGCAGATGTACATCGACCACACGGCCGAGCCGCATGGCCGGGTGCTCAAGTTCCAGTTCCTGATCCAGGACTACGCGCCCAGCCTGACGCTGAAGTGGGGCGCCTCGCTGACCGACTTCACGCCGCGCATCACCACCGTGGGCGAGATCGAGGGCGTGGCCGCCAAGGTCTGGGTCGACAGCATCAAGATGGACTTCACCATCGCGCTGAACTGGGACTACGACCGCGCGATGTTCAAGCTCTCGATCACGCCGGGCGGCCAGCTCGGCGAGCTGCTCGCGCCGGGCAAGGTCACCACGATCAAGCCCACCAGCTACGCCACCGCCCCGTCCAAGATCCTCACCGAGCTGCTGCCCAAGCTCAACAACCGGCTGACCGGTTCCGGCAGCACCGTCGGCGACCCCCGCATCAAGGCCAGCCGCGTCGTCAACCTCGAGGGGCTGGGCGACCAGTTCGGCGGCCTGTACCGCATCACCTCGGCCACGCACACGCTGGACGGCAGCGGCTATCGCACCAGTTTCCAGGCGCGCAAGGAAGTGTGGTTCGGCGCGGTGCCGCTGCCCAAGGGGCGCGGCGGGCTGGTGCGGCTGCAAGGGCAGTTCACCGTGTGAGCGGCGACAGGAGCAGGAACACCCACCATGGATGAACAACTCTTCGAGCGACTGGACCACCTCGGCGTCGAATCGCTGAAGGAGGGCTTCGCGATCTCACCCGGCGTCGTGACCAGCAACTTCGACGCGATGTCGGAAGGGCGGGTGCAGGTGCGCATCCCGTCGATCCCCGGCATGGAGCCCTGGTGCCGGCTGCCGTCGATGGGCGGCGGCTCGGGCCGCGGCTTCATCTGGGTGCCGCAGGTGGACGACGAGGTGCTGGTGGCCTTCGCGCAGAACGACGCGGCGGCCGCCTACGTGCTGGGCGGGCTGTGGAGCACCCGGGACCGCCCGCCGCTGACGCTGCAGAGCGACTTCCTGGTCAAGCGCCTGATCAAGACCGGCCTGGCCGGCGGCGTCGGCCACGAGGTGGAGTTCGACGACGCGTTGCAGTCCATCACCATCACCACGAGCACCCGCCAGAAGGTCACGATCGATCCGCTGCAGATCAAGCTGGAGAACACCGCCGGCACGCTGTCGATCGCGATGGACAACAAGACGCAGACGATCACCGTGCAGTCGGCGCTGAAGATCGAGCTCAAGGCGCTGCAGATCGCGCTCGAGGGCACGCAGGTCGACATCAAGGGCAGCGTCGTCAACATCCAGTCCGCCGGTCCCTGCAGCGTGCAGGGCCTGCCGATCAAGCTCAACTGACGGAGGGACGACACCATGCCTCCCGCAGCCCGCGTGGGCGACCCCACCGGTCATCCTGGCGTCATCACCGGCCCCGGCGTGGCGATGGTGCTCATCGGCGGCATGCCCGCCGCGGTCGTCGGCGACCTGCACGCCTGCTCGATGCCGCCGACCGCCGGCCCGCATCCGCCCACGCCGATCGCCAAGGGCAGCGCCACGGTGCTGATCGCAGGCCGGCCGGCCGCGCGCGTCGGGGACATGAGCGGCTGCGGCGCGCCCATCGTGATGGGCTGCCCGCTGGTCGAGATCGGGGGCTGAGGCCATGGCCGCCGCGCAGACGCCGTCCACCTTCCTCGGCCAGGGCTGGGCGTTCCCGGTCGGCATCGAAGCCGGCCAGACCGCCACCGCCGCCTATGACGAGGACGTGCGCCAGGCCATCCTGATCATCGTCGGCACCAACCCCGGCGAGCGCGTGATGCGGCCCGACTTCGGCGCCGGCCTGAACGCGTTCGTCTTCGAGCCGCTGAACCCCGCCACGCTGGAGGCGATCCGCCAGCGCGTGATGGAGGCGCTGGTCGACTGGGAGCCGCGCATCGACGTGACGGCGGTGACCGCCGTCGCCGATGTCGCCGACACCGGCAAGGTGCGCATCGAGATGAGCTACCGCGTGCGGGCGACCAACTCGCATGCGAACCTCGTCTACCCGTTCTACCTCGAGGAAGGATCGGCGCAGTGAACACCCCGCCCCGCGTCGAACTCGACGGCCGCGATGCGCCGGCGCTGCTGGCGCAGCTGCTCGCGCGCCGCGCCGGCTACACGCCGGAATGGCTGGCGGCGGACCGTGGCGCCGGCACCGGCCTGGCCGCGATCGCGGCCCGCTACCTGGAGGCGCTGACGCAACGCCTCGGCCAGGTGCCGGACAAGCTCAAGCTGGGTTTCCTGGACGTCGCCGGGCTCAGTCTGGTGCCCGCGCAGGAGGCGCGCGCGCCGGTCGTGTTCCGGCTCTCCGACCAGGCGACGGGCGGCTCGGCGCCGGCCCGCACGCCGGTCGGGGCGCCGCCGCCGGCCGGCAGCAGCGAGCAGGTGCTGTTCGAGACCGAACGCGCCGTCGGCGTCACCGCCGGTCGCCTGGTGGAGCTGGTGAGCCTGTGGCCCGGCCGCGACCAGTACGTCGACCACGGCGCGGCCTACCTCGCCGGCCAGCCGGTCGAGCCCTTCGCCGCGCGGCTGCTGCGGCCGACGCCGCATGAGCTCTACCTGTCCCATCCGGTGCTGCTGGCGCTGTCGGGCCGGGTCAAGCTGTCGGTCGAGTTCGAGCTGCAGCACGACGCGACCACGCCGCTGGACATCGTCTGGGAGTACTGGGACGGCGCGACCTGGCGCGGGTTCATCGACACCAGCACCGAATGCCGCGGCTCGGCGACGAGCGACGTCGCCGGTGACGAGGAGGACGGGGAGGACGACGAGGACCTCGACGACCAGGGCGTCGACACCGTCGTCACCGATGTGGACAGCACCAACGGTCTGACGCAGAGCGGCAGTTTCCAACTGGTGACCGACTGCGCTTCCGCCGGCAAGACGACGGTGAACGGCATCGAGGGCTACTGGCTGCGCGCGCGGCTCGACGAGTCGCTGCCGCCCGATCCGGGCCAGTCGCTGCCCGAGGTCGACACGATCCGCCTGTCCAGCACCGTCAACGGCGCGCTGCGCGGGCGCATCGCGGTCGGCCAGCCGGTGGCGCCACAGACCCAGACGGGGCAGGGCACGCCGGGCATCCTCGCGATCGCGGCGGAGTCACCGGTACCGTCCGCGCCCAACAGCCTCGGCGGCATCGTCCGCAATGACGCGGGCCAGCCGGTCGAGGGCGCGGTGGTGCGGCTGACCGACCCGGCGGACCCGACGCGCGCGGCCTACACCTCGCAGCCGACCGGCAAGACCGGCGCCTACCTGATCGCCAACGTCAACTTCACGCGCGACTACCTGTTCAGCGTCGCCTTCGCCGGCATCGTCTTCACCGCGCCGCAGGCCTCGCGGCACGCGCATCCCGCGCCGTCGGCCACTCGGAGCGTCGTGGACCTGACGCTGTCGGTCACCGGCCTGGCGCCGGACAAGGCCTTCGCCGACGGCGCCGCGCTCGACGTCAGCAAGCCCTTCTATCCGCTGGGCCAGCAGCCGCAGCCGGGCTCGGCCTTCTACTTCACCAGCGAGGAGGCCTTCGGCAAGCCGCTGGCGAAGGTGCGGCTGTTCGTCGGCCGCAGCCTGTCGCCGCAGGACCAGGGCGCCATCGCGGGTTCCGCCGCGCTGGCGCACCAGCTCGACTGGGAGTACTGGAACGGCCGGCTGTGGGCGCCGCTGCCGGTGAGCTCGAGCCTGGCCGGCTCGCAGCGCGACCTCGACCGCACCGAGGTCATCGACTTCACCGTGCCGATCGACATGGCGCCGGTCAGCGTCAATCAGCAGGAGGCGCGCTGGGTGCGCGTGCGCCTGCAGAGCGGCTCCTACGGCTTCAGCCGCACCGTCGGCTTCAACGCCGACGCCGCGGGCGGCGCGGTCAACACCTTCACCTACGTCGTCGCGCAGCCGCCGGTGCTGGGCGCGTTCTCGATCGGCTACACCTGGCAGTACGGGCCCTTCCACGCGGAACGCGTGCTGGCCCGCAACGATTTCCGCTTTGTCGACCGCACCGCCGAGGCGATGTGGCCCGGCACGACCTTCGCGCCGTTCGAGCGGGTCGGCGACCTGACCCCGGCGCTCTACCTGGGCTTCGACAAGGCGCCGCCGGTCGACCAGCTCGGCCTGTTCGTCGACGTCGTCGAGGCGCCGGACACGCCGGCCGGTCCGGCGCTGGTCTGGGAGTACTGGAACGGCGACGCCTGGACGCGCACGCCGGCCGACGACGAGACCGGCGCGCTGCGCCGACCGGGCATCGTCAACGTGCTGGCACAGGCGGACGACGCCGAGCTGGCGCGCTTCGGCACGCCGCGCCACTGGCTGCGCGCCCGGCTGAAGGAGGACGGCCCGCCGGGCGAGCCCGTCTTCGCCGGCCTGCATGTCAACGCGGTGTGGGCGAGCGAGCGCCACACGCTTCACGACCTGCCCCTGGGCACCAGCAACGGCACGCCGGACCAGGTGTTCCTGCTGACGCAGACGCCGGTGCTGGCCGGCGAGCGCCTCGAGGTGCGCGAGCTCGGCGGCGCGCGCGCCAATGTCGAGTGGCGGATCCTGGCGATGGAACTGTGGCAGGGCGACAGCGCCGTGCTGGGCCGGCTGGAGCGGCTGCTGGCGGTCGAGTCGACCGAGCCCAGCGTGTCGCTCGGCCCGCTGCGGCTGACCCGCAACCGGCACAAGCAGGTCACCGAGGCCTGGGTGCTGTGGGAGCGGCGCGAGCAGCTGTTCTTCTCGTCGCCGACGGACCGCCATTACGCGCTGGACGGCGCCAGCGGGCGAGTGCGTTTCGGCGACGGCGTGTCGGGCCGCGTGCCGCCGGCCGGGGCGGCGATCCTGGTGCGCCGGATGAGCGTCGGCGGTGGCTCCCGCGGCAACGTGCCGGCCCGCGCGATCGCGCAGTTGCTGGGCGTCGTGCCCGGCATCGAGGCGGTCTTCAACCCGCGCGCGGCCGAGGGCGGCGCGGACGGCGAAGCGCCGTCGGCGGTGCTGGACCGCGGACCGCGCACGGTGCGCCACCGCGGCCGTGCGCTGACGCCTTCGGACTACGAGACGCTGGCGGTCGAGGCCTCGCCGGCGGTGAAGATGGTGCGCGCCATCGCCGGCCGCAGCCCCGGCGGACGGACGCTGCCGGGCTGGGTGACGGTGCTGATCGTGCCGGGCAGCCTGGACGCGCGGCCGCAGCCGTCGTTCGGCCTGCGCGAACAGGTGCGCCGCCACATCGAGGCGCGCGCGCCCGCCGATCTTGCCGCGCTGCACCGCATCCATGTGACCGGCCCGACCTACCTGCCGGTCGGCGTGTCGGCCCGCATCGTGCCGCTCGATCCGAGCCAGGCCGGCGTGGTCGAGCGCGCGGTGCGCGAGACGCTCGAGCGCTTCCTGCATCCGGTGGTCGGCGGCCCGGGGGGCACCGGCTGGGCGCTGGGGCGCGACGTGTACGTGTCGGACGTCGCGGCGGAGCTCGAACGCACGCCGGGCGTCGACCACATCGAGGCGCTCGACCTCGTCCTGGACGGCGTGCCGCAGGGCGAGTCGGTACGCGTGCCCGACGACGCGGTGGTGGCGGCCGGGACCCTGGTCCTGCGCCTGGACGAATCGGAAGCGTGACGCCATGAGCATCCCCCTGCCTCAACTCGACGATCGTCGCTGGTCGGACCTGGTCGAACAGGGCCGGGCGCTGATCCCGCTGGTCGCGCCGGCGTGGACCGACCACAACGCATCGGACCCCGGCATCACGCTGATGGAGCTGCTGGCGTCGGTGGCCGAGACGGACCTCTACCGCCTCAACCGCTTCACCGACGCGCAGAAGCGGCGCCTGCTGGCGCTGATGGACATCCGGTGCGCGCCGCCGCGGCCCGCGACGCTGGTGAGCGAGCTGCGCATCGCGGCGGGGCCGTCGCCGGTCGTGCTGCCGGCCGGCACCGAGTTCGACGGCATGCGGCTGGACGCCACCGCGGCGCCGCTGCGCACGACCGCGCCGGTCGAGGTCGTCGACGCGGCGCTGCGCGCCGTGCAGCGCAAGGACGCGGCCGGGTTCCAGAACCTGACGGCGGCCTGGTCGCGGCAAGAGCCGTTCGCCGCCTTCGGCGACGACCCGGCGGTCGGCGCGGAATGCCAGATCGGCTTCGACCGCGCGTTGCCGGCGGGGCGGTGGTCCCAGGTGTTCGTCTGCATCGAGGGCGATCAGGCGCGGTTGAGTGAGCGGGCCCGGTTGGCCGAGGAGGCGCCGATCGACGCGCCGCTCGTCCATCACGGCGCGCGCCTGGTCTGGGAGTACTTCGCCGACGACGGCGCCGCCGGCCGCTGGCTGCCGCTGGAGGTCGACGACGGCACCCGCTCGTTCAGCCTCAACGGCGCGCTGCGGCTGCGGCCGGGCGCGGCGATGAAGGCGTCCGTGCTGGGCCGCGTCGCGCAGCCGCAGTGCTGGGTGCGGGCCCGGCTGGTCGACGGCGCCTTCGATGCCGCGCCGCGCCTGCGGCGGCTGCTGCTCAATGGCGTCCAGCTGGAGCAATCGACGCCGGTCTGGACCTCCTGGCCGATCGCGCCCGGCACCGTCGTGACCGGCGGTCCGATCACGCCCGGGCAGGGCGCCGCGCTGCGCCTGACGCTGCAGCAGGGGCGGGTCGTCGCGCTGTCGGTGGACGCCTCGGGCGAGGCGCCGGTCTTCACCGTGCTCGCCTACACCGCGGCAAGCGCGACCGACCCGGGCCTGCTGGCCGTCGACGGCACGCTCGCCGGCACGGGCAGCGGCGAGCCGTCCCAACGCCTGACGCTCGCGCAGCGGCCGGTGGTCAAGGCGTCGCTGCGGCTCTTCACCGTCGAGGACGGCCATCCGCGCGCCTGGACCCGGGTGGACGACTTCAGCGCCTCGTCGCGCTCGGACGCCCACTTCACGCTCGATCCGACCAGCGGCGAGGTCGTCGGTGGCGATGGCGAGCGGGGTCGCGTCCTGCCGCGCGGCTGCCAGATGGTCGCGTTCCACGCGTGGACGCGGCCGGCGCCGGCGGTCGCGCGCATCGACGGGCTGTCCGACAGCCCGCGCAACCGCGTGTTCCTGCCGGACGCCGGCGCGATCGGGCGGATCGCCGCTGGGGTGCCGATCGTGCTGGAGGACGCCGCGCCGGCCGAGACGCTGGCGCATGCGTTGGGTCGCGCGATCGAGCAGCGAGAGGCCCGCCTGCGCGCGGTGACCCGCGAGGACTTCGAGGCGCTCGCGCTCGCCACGCCCGGCCTGCGCGTGGCCCGCGCCATCGCGCTGCCCAACTTCTGTCCCGGCCTGGCCTGCGTGAACGCCCCTGGCATGGTCACCGTGATCGTGCTGCCATTCCTGCCGCTCGGCCGGCCGTTCCCGAGCCGCGGCGTCCTCGACCGGGTCGCCGCGCGGCTGGAGAGGCGCCGGGTCCTCGGCACGCGCGTGGTCGTGGCCGGACCGGGCTACCTGGAGGTGGCGGTCCGCGCCCGCGTCCAGGCGCTGGACGGCATCGACCGCCAGCGACTGGCCACCGAGGTGTCGGCGGCGCTGGACGGATTCTTCGACCCGGTGAGCGGCGGCCCCGACGCCGCCGGCTGGCCGCTGGGCCGTGACGTCTACCGCGCCGAGGTGATGCAGGTGATCGACCAGACGCCGGGCGTGGACCACGTGATCGCGCTCGAGCTCATCGCCGAGGGCTGCGCGCCGAGCTGCGGCAATGTCTGCCTGCGTCCGGACTGGCTGGTCGCCGCCGGCCGCCACAACATCGAGGTGGCCTGACATGTCGACGCCGTACCGCCGGGATCTCGAACGGCTGCAGTACTGGCAGGGCCAGACGCTGCGCAGCCGCGACGCGCGCGACCAGCAGCGCTTCGAGGCGCTGCGCCGCCAGCTGCACAACCGCGCGCTGCATGAGACGGGCGGGATCGCCTTCGGCCTGGTGAGCGCTGAAGTGACTGAAGACGGGACCGGCCAGGTGACCGGCATCGAGGTCGCCTGCGGGCTGGCCTACGACCGCCGCGGCCGCGAGCTGATCCTGCAGCGCGCGCGCCGCGTGCCGCTGCCCACCGAGGCCGCCTGGCTGGTGCTGCGCCTGCGCGCCACGCGCCGCGGCGGCGGGAACGGAAGCGGGACGTGCTGCGTGCCCGACGAGCCCGGCTGCGTCCTGGACGACGCGCGCCTGCTCGAGAGCGACGTGGAACTGGCCTGGGTGCCGATCGCCGCGAACGAGGCGCCGGACGGCGCGGTGCTGGCCCGCTACGACGGCGGCTTGAAGACCGACTTCCGCCCGCCCCGGGTCCGGCCGCTGGCCCGGCCGCGGCTGGCGCGCGGCGAGACGGTCGAGGGCGGCACGCCCTGGGAACCGTGGATCGTCGAGTCCCCCGACGGCCACGGCGGCATCGTCAGCAAGGTGGTTGGCGTGCAGACGCGGGTCGACACCTCCGCCAGCGGCTTCACCGAGGTGCCGCGCTATGTGGCCAACGTGCAGGCGCGCAGCTGGAACCTGGCCAAGGCCGAGTTCGCGCCGGCCTTCTTCCCCGAGGTGGCCGATCCGGCCGTCGACGGCTTCACCTTCCGGCTGCTGATGGCCGAGATCGGGCGCCGCCGCGTCGCCGCCTGGTACGGCCAGACGCGGGTGTCGGCGATCCGGCGAGGCGCCGGCGACCAGCTCTCGATCGACCTCGACGACGCCGCCGTCTTCAAGCCGAACGACGTCATCGCGCTGCTGCGGCCGCGGGCCCGCACAGCGGTGTCGCTGACCGCGGCCGAGGGATCGACGGTGACGCTCGCCGCGCCGCTGGACGGCGTGCGCGTCAACGACAGCGTGCTGGCGCTGGGCAACCTGCCGCGCCTGGCCGAGGTGGTGACGGTGCCCGACGACAGCGCGGCGATGCTGGCCGACTACACCGCCGCGCCGGCGATCAAGAAGGGCGACGTGCTGCACCGTGACTCGGACGGCGCCGTCGCGCTGATCGACGGCGTGAGCGCCGGCCGGATGACCGTGGAGCAGCCGCCGCCGGCCTGGAAGGAAAGCGACGGGCTGCACGTGGCGCGGATGACCGACGCCATCGACATCAAGCGCGCGACGCTGTCGGCCGACGGCAAGTCGCTGCAGCTGGAGCTGAAGTCGGCGCCGCAGGGATTGGGCAAGGGCGCGCGGGCGGTGCTGCTCGACGCGGACCGGCAGCCGCTGGCGACGGCGCCCGAAGTGACGGTGAGCGACGGCGTGAAGCTCGAGCTGCAGCCGCCGCCGACGGCGGCCGAGGTGGCCACGCTGACGCGCGCCGTGCCGCTGTCGGGCGGCCTGACGATCCAGCGCCTGGTCCCGAAGGCCAGCAGCGAGGTGGGCGTCAGCGACGTCGCGCCGTTCGCCGTGGGCGACGTCGTGGCGCCGATGCGGGACCTGTCCCTGGTCGCCGTCGTGGACAAGATCGTGAAGAAGCGCAAGGCGCTGGTGCTCAGCGCCGGGCTGGGACTGGCGGTGGGCGATCGGCTGGTGGCGGCGGACTGGTGCTGCGCCACGACGATCGACGCCTTCGAGCCCAAGCGGCCGAACGAAGTGCGCGTCGGACGCGCGAGCGCCGCGCGGGTGAAGGACGTGCTGCGGCTGCGCGTGGCCGACGGCGCCGAGTCGCCGCCGCCGGCATCGGTGGCCGCGGTGACGGGCACGCTGCTGGGCCTGGGGTCGCCGCTGGTGGAAACGGCTCGCCGGCTGGACCTGCTGGCCGTCGGCCGCTTCGGCCGCGTCGCGACGGTGGTGGCGCAACAGACCGACGAGACACGGATCACGCTGGCCGAGTCCGCCGCCTTCGCCGTCGGCGACTGCGTGATGGCCTGGCCGCTCATTGGCAGCGTGACGCTGGAGAGCGCGGTGGCGCAAGTGGTGGCGATCGTCGGGGTCGACCTGGTGCTGTCCGGGTCGCCGGGGGCGTTGGCCACCGGGGACCGGCTCGCGACGGTGCACTGGCGCGACAGCGCGCGGATCACCCGCGTCGATGCCGATCCCCGGGAGCTCGATGTCGCCGACGACCTCGTCTTCGGCCCGAACGACGTCGCGGGGCTGCTGGTCCATCACGCCGATGTCTCCAACGGCGCCTACGTGCAGCAGATCGTGGGCAACACCGTCACGGTGCGGCCCACGCTGGCGCAGGGCGACGGCATCGTGGACCAGGGCTGGATCGACGGCGGGCTGGTCGGGCCGGCGGCGCTGACCTGGGACCCGGCACGGCCCATGGACTTCCCGGCCACCTGGCAACCGCTGGTGCGGATGGACTCGGCCGGCGGACTGGACGGCCGCGCGATCGCGACCTTGTACGGACTGGACCTGAACACCGGCGTCTACCAGTCGCGCGCGGCCTGGCCGTATCCGATCGACGCCGAGCTGCACCTGTACGCGGTCACGCCGGCGACCACGCCGGCCTACCGCTTCCGGCCGGAGACGCTGTCGCTGATCACCAGCTTCAACAGCGACTTCCCGGCCGCCTTCGTGACTTTCGCGCAGAAGAAACGGCTGGTGGTGCGCTGGTTCGGCTGCCAGCAGGAGTTCCGGCCCGTGACCGACTGCCCCGGGCAGACACCCGGCGATCCCTGCGCCTGACCCCTGAGGAAGGAACCGGACATCATGGCCCTCATCGGTGACACCCGTTTCGCGGAGCGCAGCAGCTTCTTCAACGGCCAGCGCCTGTTCGCATCGGACCTGCAGGAGCTGGACGACTTCAACCGCCAGATGCGCTGGCTGCACAACCAGAGCCTGCACCAGCCCGGCATCGGCGCCGGGTTCGCCACCACCGGCACCAAGGGTGCGCGCGAGGTCTCGATCCAGCCCGGCTACGCGATCGACGCCCGCGGCCGCGAGATCGTGCTGGCCGACGCGGTGGTGCAGCCGGTGCCGCCGGTGGCCGGCGACGACTTCGGCGCGCCGGTGTTCTTCGACCTGACGGTGTCCTATCCCACCGAGGCGCTGGAGGTGGCCGAGACGCGCGAGGGCGCGTGCGGCGCCACCGGCGGCGCCATCCGGCTGCGCGAGACGCCGGTGTTCTGCTGGGTGCGGCTCGGCCCGGCGCCGGACTACCTGCCCACCGATGCGAAGCTGCGCGACGCGGTCGTCAACGGCACCCAGCTGCGCCTGGCGCGGGCGCAGGTGCTCAACTGCCGGCTGGAGCAGCCGCTGTCGCTGGCGCAGCGGCGCAACGCGCGGCCGGCCGCGCAGCCCTACGTGGCCAGCGGCTTGGTCGCCAAGCCGGCCTGGACGATGCCGGCGGCCGGCGCGGGCGCCTCGGGCTTCGGGCTGCAGCTGGAGGCGGTGGTTGACACCACCTCGGCCGGTTTCCGGACCATGCCCTGCTACTCGGCGCAGGTGCTGGGCCGGCGCGATTTCAGTTTCGACGTCGGCGATCGCGACGTGGTGCGCCTGGTCGACGGTTTCGTGATGTTGCTGGCGGCGGACAAGGCCGGGTTCAAGTTCTCGATGCTGGTGCCGGACTCGCTGCTGGCCAGCCTGCCGCCCGGCGCGGACGATCCCGATCCGCAGAGCGAGGACTTCCGCAAGCAGCTGCTCAAGCAGGTGCGCGACGAGTGGCGCATCGAGTGGATCGGGGTGGAGGGCTGAAGCCATGGGCGCACCGGACCTCCGACCCTTCCGTCATCTCAACGAGGACGGCCTGTGGCCGCGTTTCCATTGGCACGGCCTCGCGCGGGGCGACGATGGCGCGCTGCGGCTGGCGGCGCTGCCGGCGTTCGAGGGCGAGTTGCCCGCGGCGCTGGGGACGCTCGCCGACGCGCAACCGCAGGGCGGCGTGGCCGTCGATGCCGGCGGCACCGTGTTCTTCACCGATCCCGCGGGGGGCGTGGTGTCGTGGATCGAGGGCTGCTTCGGCGCCATCGGCCCGGTGCCGTGCCTGGGTGGACCGGGCAGCGATGCGACGCGCTTCGATGCGCCCGCGGGGCTGGCGATCGCGCCGGCGCGCGGCGCGCTGTATGTCGCCGACGCCGGCAACCACCGGGTGGAGGTCTTCGACCTCGGCAGCCTGGCGCTGGTGGAGGTGCTGGAGGGGTTCCAGCTGCCGGTGTCGCTGGCGCTGGACGAGGCGGGGCAGCTCTACGTCGCCGACCTGGGCGACGGTCGGGTCGAGTGCATCACGACGTGGGGCGACCGGGCACCTGCCTTCGGCGACGCGGTGCGGGCCAGCGGGCAGGCGGATCATCCGTGCGCGATCGCGTGGTCGGACGGACGGCTGTGGGTGCTGGACGCCCAGACGCATCAGGTCACCGCGTTCACGCCGCAGGGCGCGCCGATGGAGAGCATTCCCACCGGCATCGAAGGCGCCATCGCGCTGGCGGTGTCCGGCGATTCGCTGTTCATCGGCGATCCGGGGCGGCGGCGGATCGCGGTCTGGTCGCGCGGTCAGGACGGGTCCTTCTTCCACGCCGGCGATGCCGCGGGCTATGAAGGGCCGGTCGCCGCGCTCGCGATCAACGGTCGCGCAAGCGCAAGCGGCGGCAGTGGCAGCGATGGCGACGGCGCGTTGTGGGTCTCGCCTGGCGGTGGCCTCGCGCCGCTGCGGCTGGCGCTGCAAGGCAGCCATGCGGCCGAAGGCTGGTTGTGGAGCGACGCGATCACCGTCGACACGCTCGATCACGTCTGGAACCGGCTGCACGCCAGCATCGCCCTGCCCGCGGGCAGCCATGTGACCTTCCACATCGCGACGGGAGCGCTGGCCGCGCCCGTGCCGCCGCCGACGGCGGACGGGCTCTTCGCCGCGCCGTGGCGCGCGGTCGGCGCCGACGTGACCGATTTCTTCATCGACCTGGACGACACCGGGCCGCAGCGGGCGCTGTGGATCGGCGCGCGCTTCGCCAACGACCTGCACGGCACGCCGGTGCTGCGCCAGGCGCGCGTGGACTTCGACCAGGCCAGCTACCTGCCGGACCTGCCGGGGATCTACCGCGAGCGTCCGCCGTCGCTGTACCCGGACCGGCCGCGGGACAACTTCCTGCTGCGTTACCTCAGCCTGTTCGAGAGCTTCTTCCGCGAGATCGAGGCGACGACCGGCGAGTTGCCGGCGCTGCTGGATCCGGCGGGTGCGCCGGACGAGGCGCTGGACTGGCTGGCCGGGTTCCTGGCCGTGCCGCTGTCGCAGACCCAGGACGAGGCCACGCGGCGCGCGTCGATCGCCGGCGCCTGGGCGCGCCATGCGCGGCGCGGCACCGCGGCCGGGCTGGGCGAGGCGCTGCGCGACGAGGCCGGCGTGCGGGCGGTGATCGAGGAACCGCTGCAGGCGCTGGGCTGGTGGGCGCTGCCGGCGCCGTCGAGCTCCTGCAAGCCGGGACAGGCCGGGACCTGGGCCGACGGCGGGGATTCGGTGCTCGGGTTCAACACGGTGCTGCCGGCGTCGGAGCCGCCGGGCGCGGTGCTGGGCAGCACCGCGACGCTGGACCGGTCGCGGCTGATCGCGTCCGACGCCTTCGGCACGCCGCTGTTCGAGGAGGCGGCCTACCGCTTCCTGGTGCGGCTCTATCCGCGCGACTTGCACTGCGCCGACACGCTGGCGCGGGTGCGGGAGATCGTCGAGCGCGAGAAGCCGGCGCACACCCTGTGGCAGCTGTGCGCGATCGCGCCGGGGCTGCGGGTGGGATACCAGGCGAGCCTGGGCGTGGACACGCTGCTGGGGGGTGGTCCGCCCGAGCCGGGCCCGCTGGGCGAGGGCGCGCTGGTGCTGGGCGGGGAGCCGCGCGCGCGCCTGGGCGTGGACAGCCGCGTGGGTGCGCGGGCGCAACTTTGATGGCCATCAGGAGAAGGCACATGCGAGACGAATCGGTCGAATGCGAGGCGCTGCGAAGCTTTTCGCGTCCGCGCTACTTCCACGGTCAATTGCTCGACGTTCGTCATTTCGAATCCGAGCAGGCCTATTTCAAGCGCAAGCAGTGGATGCTCAACCGCCTGGTCGCCGGCTTCGGCGTGGTGTGCGGGCTGGACGTGCAACTGGGCGAGGACGACCACAGCGTGGTCGTGATGGCCGGGCTGGCGCTGGACAAGCAGGGGCGCGAGATCGTCGTGCCGTCGCGGTCCAGGCCGCTGGCGGTGCCGTCGCGCGCGGCGCCGCCGGCCGAGTCCGAGTCGGACCCCGTGCCGACCGGCGCCGCGGCCAACGCCGCCGCGGCCGCGCGGGGACAGCGCAACGGTGGCCGTAACGGCGGCCGTGATGGCGAGGGCCACTGCGACGACGACTGGATGCACCTGGTGGTCTGCTACGAGGAGTGCCGGACCGATCCGGAGCCGGTGATGGCCGGCGGCTGCGACACCGCCACGCGCTGCGCGCCGGGGGCGATCCGGGAGGGCTACTCGCTGGTGCTGCGACCCGGCAAGGCGCCGCACATCCCGGTGGACGCCGACATCCCGGGCCTGATCAAGGGCAACAGCGTGAACTACCAGGCGCTGGCGGAATGGGTCAGCCGACCCTGCGACTGCGACACCGGCGCGGGCTGCATCACGCTGGCCAACCTGCATCTGCCCGCGGCGGGGCAGACGCTGGAGCTGTCGGACATCGACATCGCGGTCCGGCCGATCGTCTACGGCGCCGACGTGCTGTGGGAACTGGTGCTGGCGCTCAGCCATGAGTCGCAGGCCCGGCGCGGCGGCAAGTACTGAAAGGAACGACCATGGCTTCAATGACGACAGGCTCGGGCGACTGCGGTTGCGGCGGGGGTTGCGGAGGCACCGCGACGAGCGGATCGGGCACCGGCGCGCGCGGCGGGATCGAGCGGCCGCGTTTCTTCCCCCGGCAGCTCATCACGCCCGACGACCTCACGCTGGGGCAGGACTACTTCCGCGACCGGCTGCGCCGCATGAACCGCTACCTGCACGGCTGGGGCGTGGTGTGCGGCGCCCGGGTCGAGGCCAGCACGCAGGCCTGGCGCGTGGTGGTGCAGCCGGGCTACCTGCTCGGGCCGCAGGGCGACGAGATCATGATCGAGCGCGACGTGTGCTTCGACCTCCGCACCCGTTGCGTGTCGGCGGTCAGCGGCGATGCCTGCGACGACATCGCGATCGACCCGCTGTGCCCGGACCGCACCGTGTCCACGCGCGATCCCGGCGCGCCGCTGTTCGTCGCGGTGCGCTACCGGCAGGTGGCCGCGCGGCCGGTGCGGGTGCAGCCGGTGGGCTGCGGCTGCGACGACACCGGTTGCGAGTTCTCGCGCTGGCAGGACGGCTATGAGCTGTGCGTGCTCGATGCCTGCCCGGAGTCGCACGCGTCGCCGCCGTCGATGGCGCAGTTCACGGAACCGGGCGCCATCCCGGATTGCCCGCCATGCCCGACCGATCCGTGGGTGGTGCTGGCCAAGGTCACCGTGGACGAGCAAGGCAAGGTGAGCGCGCCGGACAACTGCGCCTGCCGGCGGCAGCTGCGAACGACGGGGCCGTATTGGTGGAACTGCAATGAGGGCACGCGGTCGGAGACCCAGCCCGGGTCGGCGACGGAGGCGGGGACGAAAGCGGAGACGAAGACAAAGGCGGATCCGGCCCGACCCACTTGACGGCAGGACGACCGTGCGAACGCCCACGCGAAAGGCCCCCTCCGAGCGCGCGGTCGACGCGCTGCGTGGCGCGGGAGGGCGGCCCCTGCCGCCCCAGGTGCAGCAGGAGGCCGCGCAGCGTTATGGCTTCGGTTTCGGCCACGTTCGCGTGCATGACGGACCGGGGGCGCATGCCGCCGCCGGCGCCTTGCATGCGTCGGCCTACACGGTCGGCAGCGACATTGCCTTCGGCGCGGGACGGTATGCGCCGGAGTCGCCGCAAGGGCGGGCCTTGCTGCGGCACGAACTGCGCCACGTCGCGCAGCAGCATTGGGCGGTGGCGGCGCGGGAACCGGTGGTCGATGCGCCCGATTCCCCGCACGAGCAGGATGCCCGCACGCTGCTGGCGTCCGACGTGCCGACCTTGCCCGTGCAACGCATCCAGTGCGCACCGGAGGAAGAGGCGCCGTATTCGCTGGGAACCGGGCTGATCGACACGGTGGGACGCAAGGCCACCAGCGACGCGTCCTGGCCGTTCATCAAGGCGGTGCTCGAGGGATTCGTGGGCGGGTTGAAGGCCGATGTCCGCGCGGGCCGCGCCGACGCCGCCAAGGCGCATCTGTCCGAATTGATGGTGCCGTGGAACGCCGCCAGGTTCTACGGCGGCTACCTCGTCGGGCTGGTCATCGGCCTGGTCAGCCCGATCACCGATTTGGTCAAGGGCGTGGTCGGACTGGTCAAGCTCGGCCTGTCCGGGCTGGAGTGGCTGGCGAAGTGGTCGCCGCTGGGAATCGCGGTGAGTCCGGAACGGCAACGCAAGATCGCGGAGCTCAACGTCCGGCTCAACGCGTTGATGGGGGAACTGGGCGGTGCGCTGGCGAGCTTCGTGACGGATCCCAAGGGCACGGTGCAGAAGTTCTCGGGGCTGCTCGACAACCTGATGCAGATGGCCCAGTCCAAGGCGCGGGACATGGGCGCGAGCGGGGCGCATGCGATCTTCGACCTGCTGGGCAAGGACTTCTACGAGATGGGCAAGGGCATCGGGGAGGTGGTCGGCACGCTGGTCGCGCAGGTGCTGATGCTGGTGTTCAGCGAGGCGATCGGCAACCTGATCGCCAAGGGCGCCAGCCTGGTGGGCAAGGCCGCGGAGTTCGTGGCGGGCAAGGCGGTGCAGGCGTTCGGATGGATCAAGGGCGTGTTCTTGGAGGCCGGCGCGCTGCTGCGCAAGGCGGTCAATGGGGCGCTCAAGTTCTTCAAGGGCGTGGTCGACAAGGCGGTCGAGGCCTTCGACGCGCTGGTGGCGGTCTTCAGCGAGGCGGCGGCCGGCGAGCAGGCCGCGGCCGGCGTGGGCAAGGGCGTCGGCGGCACGGTGTCGACCAACATGGAATCGCGCATGGTCAGCGGCGCCCGCACCACGCCGACGACCGTCGCCGACCTCAGGACGCCGAAGGTGCATCCGTCCAACACGTCGACAGGGACGTCCGGTTCAGTCCGGAGCTCCAGTGTGCAGGGGCCCCAAGACACCGGTGAAGCGCTTGAGGAACTTCAGGCGACGAGGGACGCGGGGCATGGCAAGGACGCCGCGAGCATCGGGACAGGCATCGAGTCGATGGAGGTCGAGGACTGGGCCGCCGAGCTCGCGGGCAAAGGCTATGAGACTTTCCCGAGGAATCGCTTTGGCGACGCCAGGGTCGGTGGCCGAAGACTGAGTTCGATGTTCACCGATCAGCGGGCTCGTCCGGATCTCATCGGGATCAACCATGCGGACAAGACCATCATCGTGGGCGATATCACCGCCAGGCCAGGCACCCTGGCAAAGATCCCCGGCGCGATCGGTCAGGAGGAAGGGCTGCATCTGGAAAAGACGATCGAGTACGCGAAGCAGTTGAGACGCCAATTGCCGCGCGACCTTGGGTACAAGGTCTTTGCCCAGGAGCGGCATTGGAGCACCGGGACGAAGACCAAGTTGATTCAGATTCTGTGACCCGCGCCTCTGCGTCGGGCCCCGCGTGACGTCATGAGCCAAGCAAGATCCTCGCCTCAGTCCGTAGCCGCAGCCACGCGCAGCGCTGCTGACTCGTCGTCGCTCGCGCGCGCGTCCACCGGTGCGGCGCCCGCGCAGCCCCTTCATGAGGGCGCCGAGCGCGAGTCCGACCGCATCGCCGACTCGGTGATGCAAGGCGGGGACTGGCATCGGCCGGAGCAGGCCGGATGGTCCGCGGCGAGCGCAGCGCAGGCCCGGCCGACATCGCTGCTAGTGGCGGACGATGCCGAGCCGGCGGGCGGGCAGATGCGCAAGAGCGAGTTCCTCGCCGCGCTTCGCGGGGATGTCTGCGTGGCGGTGGACGCGGCGTTGAGCGGAACGGGACGCGACAGCCAGGGCTGCCCGTGGATCGACCACTGGTTCGGCTACTACGCCGAGCGTGGCAGCGGCGACGTCGAGCGCGCGCTGCAGCGATACGCGCCCGAGACCCGCGGCGCGCGCGACGCGCAGGACGGCATCCGCCTGGTCACGGCGCGCGTGCGGCGCAGCGCGCAGGTCTGGGCCAGGACCGGCGAGATCGATGCGCCCCCGGACCTGCCGGGCCTGCCCGCGATGGCCGGCGGCGGCGCGCTGGCGGTCTTCGGCGGCATGTTCTTCAAGGCGCGCCCCGGCGGCGCGCGATGGGCGGATCCGGCGTCGGTCCGTGCGGGGCTGGGCAGCGGCGAGCCGATGCCGGGCCCGGTGCGGGGACGGATGGAATCCGCGCTCGGCATGGGCCTGGGCCATGTGCGCCTGCACACGGACGCGACGGCCGCGCAGGCGGCGGACCGCCTCAACGCGAAGGCCTTCACCATCGGCCGCGATGTCGCCTTCGGCTCGGGCGAGTTCCAGCCGGGCACGCCGCGCGGCGACGCGCTGATCGCCCATGAACTGGCCCACGTGGCGCAGCAGGACGGCGCGCGGGCGCCGGACGCGGGCCGCGACATGGGGGAAACGCCCGGCCTGGAGGAAGAGGCCGACCGCTCGGCGTTGGGCGCGCTGTCGACGCTCTACGGCAAGGGCAGCGCCGGCCCGCCGGTGCGCCATGGCGGCCCGCCCACGCGCGGCGGGCTGCGGCTGCAGCGCTGCAAGTCCGAGTCCGAGAAGGCGCGCGAGGCGGAGATCAACCGGCTCGGCGGCCTGCAGTACGACTTCCTCGAGAAGCAGCGCAAGGAAACCGAGGACCGCAAGCGCAAGGAGGCCGAGGAGGCGGCGAAGAAGTCGGGCCTGCCGCCGCCGGTCACGCCGCCGACGGTGACCGTCGACGACATCATCAAGAGCGAAACCAAGGCCGCCGATCCGCCCAAGCCGGCCGATGCCTGGACCAAGCTGGACCCCAAGGTGCAGGACGACTGGAAGAAGCGCGCCGATGCCGCCTGGAAGAAGGTCGTGGCCAGCGTCGCCGGCACCGAGCTGGAGACGGTGATGAAGGGCAAGCGCCTGAAGTTCGACCCCAAGGACGCGCTGGAGCAGGGCTACTTCGGCGCGCAGCTCGGCGACGAGCTCGAGGTCGGCATGCAATGGGTGGAGCTGGCCGAGAAGGACGCGAAGAACGTGTGGCCCAACGTGGCGCACGAGCTCGGCGGGCACTTCGAGTACGGCAAGGCCTACGCGACCGAGATCATGAGCGCGGCGCTGGAGCGCATGCCCGAGGCCGAGCGCAAGAAGTGGAAGACCGATCCGGTGCTGCGGCAGAAGTTCTTCGACACCTACGAGTACGCGGAGACCGAGATCTTCGCGGAGCTGCGCGAGCGTCGTTATGCGCATCCCGAGACCGGCACCGCGCCGCCCAATCCCACCGACGATCCGGACGTGGACGTGCCGCGCCAGCTCAACGTGCTGAAGAAGGCGCTGCATCCGGAGGTCGCCAAGGCCGTGGTGGCGCACCTGAAGGCACGCGTCGACGCGTCGCCCTCGCTCCTGGAACGCGACAAGAAGTTCTTCGCGGAACAGGTCAAGGCCGTGTTCGGCCCGCCCTGACATGGACGCGACCCGGGCAGCCGCACAACCGGCGTCGGCCACCGCGCGCGTGCCGTCCCTCAAGGAGACGGTCGCGCCGGCCAACGACCCCGCCGAGCACGAGGCCGACCGCATCGCCGACGCGGTGCTGCAAGGCCGGCGATGGCCGCTCCCCGGCCAGTCCGGCTGGTCCGCCGCCACCGATCCTGCCTCTCTTGCTCCCTCTCCCGCGGGACGGGAGAGGGCAGGGGTGAGCCTCATCCAGCGCTCCGCCAAGCCCGGCGATGGCGAGCCCGCGGCAGTCACCGCCCCGACGAGCGCCTCGCCGCTGCTGGTGCCCGACGACGTCAACGCGTCCCCCGGACAGATGCGCAAGGGCGAGTTCATGGCCGCCCTGCGCGCCGGCATCTGCGCCGCGGTCGACGCGGCGCTGGCGGGAACCGGGCGCGACTCCGAAGGCTGCCCGTGGATCGAGCACTGGCTCGGCTACTACGAGACCCGCAGCGCCGTCGACATCGAACGCGCGCTCTTGCGCTACGCCCCTGAGGCCGCCGGCGTCCCGACTGCCGCGCAGTACATCCGCGTGGTCACCGCGCGCGTCAGCCAGAGCGCGCAGCGCTGGGCCCGCACCGGCGAGGTCACCGGCCTGCCCGACGAGATGCCAGGCGCCGCGGGCGGCGGCGGGTTGCTCGCCGGCCTCGGCGCGATGTTCTTCAAGCCGCGCTCCGGCGGCGCGCACGCGGCCGACCCGGTCTCGGTGCGCGAGCAGCTGGGCCGTGGCGAATCGCTCGGCGGCGGCCTGCGCGCGCGGATGGAAGGCGCCTTCGGCACCAGCTTCTCCGCCGTGCGACTGCACACCGACGGCACGGCGGCGCGCTTGTCCAACCAGCTCAACGCGCGTGCCTTCGCGATCGGCCCGCACATCGCCTTCGGCGGTGGCGAGTTCCAGCCCGGCACGCCGGCGGGCGACGCGCTGATCGCGCACGAGCTCGCGCACGTGGTGCAGCAAGGACAGGGCGGCGAAGGCGCCCCAGGTGGCGCCCCCAGCGGCGCTCGCGAGCCCGTGGCCTCCGGCGCCACATCGACGGCGCTCGAGCATGACGCGGACTCCGCCGCCGCCGGCGTGGCGGCGACGCTGTGGGACGCCGGCTCGGTGTCCGGCCTGCATCGCGAGGCCCGGCCGCGCCTGCGCTCGGGTCTGAGCCTGCAGCGCTGCGCGAGCAAGCCCAAGACGGCGGTGCCCGGCGCGCAGGGCGCCCCGGCCAAGGTCAAGCTCACCCCGCTGCAGGAGCGCCAGCAATCGCTGTCCGGCGCCGGCGAGCGCCTGCGCGACGTCAGCGCCTGGGCCACGGGGCAGCAGAAGCAGCAGGGCGTGCCCGACATCAAGGGCGTGAAGGACCTGGCGCCGGCCGAGGCCGCCAAGGTGGCCGAGGCGATCGACCTGCTGACCAAGGCGAACGCGACCTTCGGCATCCAGGCGCTGGACGAGATCGGGCCGCAGCTCGACGAGGTCGTCGCCAAGACCAAGGCGGCGCGCTCGACCAGCGGCGCCACCGGCGGCGACAGCCAGGACCAGCGCCTGGCCGCCAACCAGACGCGGCTGTCGCTGAACCGCGCGATCGACGCGTCCAACGAGGTCAACACGCGGGTGACGGCCTTGAGCCAGACGCTGGACGTCGCCGCGATCAAGGAACACACCGATGCCATCGCCGCGGCGCTCGACGGGCTGCAGAACGACGCGAGCGCCATCGACGACGCCTACGACGCGATCCGCAAGCACGTGCGGGCGGTCAAGGAGCTGGTCCGCGACCTGAAGACCCGGTCGTCTCAACTGCCGGCGGCGGTGGGCCGCATCCTCTTCGTGCTGCGCAGCTTCCTGGCGCTGAACGCGCCGGGCCGCGCCGTCGCGCCGACCGACGACGAGATCAAGGCCTACCTGGCCGGCACGCAGGGCAACCTGGGCCAGGACTTCAACCTGGTCTTCGGCGACGGCCGCGAGACGATGGGTTTCGACATCTTCGTCATCTACGCGTCGGTGCTGGAGCAGCAGCTCGCGGTGCGGGCCAAGATGGCGGCGGCGCAGGTCAAGCCGGCCTCGCCGGTGCCGACGCTGGGCAATGCCGAGGACTTCTTCAAGGCGCTCAAGACCAAGGGCAACGCCGAGGTCATCGACGCCTACGACAGCTACGCCGGGGCCTACTTCTATCACCGCGTCATCGACAAGTTCGACGACATGAAGGTCAGCGGCGTGGCCGAGTTGTACACGCGGCCGCTGTCGATCTTCGGCCTGCGGCCGCTGGTCTGCACCGGTTTCGCGATGCTGGGCGCGCACCTGCTGCAGCAGGCCGGCGCGTCGCTGAAGGCCTTCCACGTGGCGGTGCGCGCCAGCGACGAGGCGATCGTCGAGAACCGGATCGACGCCGGCCATGCGCTGGCTCACCTGACGCGCAAGGGCCAGGACCTGTGGGTCACCAACGCCACCGTCGAGGCGTCCAAGGCCGATGCCGAGCGCACCGTCGGCTGGGATCCGAAGGACAAGACGCTGCGCGAGGCGACGGGATCGACGGTGCCGGGCGCCAACGCCAACCTGGAGAAGGCGCTGGGCGAGCGCGGCGACGCGATTCGCAACCGCGGCAGCGGCGGGCGGCGCAGATAGGCGGCAGCATGAAACGGGCACCGACCGCTTCCAGGACCTCGCCGAGCGTCGGCCGGGCGTCGCTCGGCGCGGGTGGGCGCGGCCGGTTCACCGAGCCCATGGGCCCGCGCGACGACGCGTTCGAGGCCGAGGCGGACCGCGTCGCGCGCGCGGTGGCGAAGGGACCGGGCGGCGGGGCGGCCTGGTCCCTGGCCGGCGGCGCGGCGCCGCGGGAGAGTCCCACGATCCGGCTGGCACCGAGGGCGGGGTCCGACGCCTCGTTCGAGGCGACCGCGATGCCGGCACCCGCCGAAGCCCCGCCTGAGGGGGCGGCGTCCGGACCGTCGGCGGCCGAGGGGCGGGGCGCCTTGCTGGCGGATGACGAGGGTCCCCTCCAGCCCGGGCAGATGCGCAAGGGCGAGTTCCTCGACGCATTGCGCGTGGCCTTGTGCGAGGCGGTCGACGCCGGATTGGCCGGCACGGGGAGGGACTCGCAAGGCTGTCCCTGGATCGATCACTGGCTCGGGTACTACGCGGAACGCGGCGCCAGCCAGGTTGAACAGGCGCTGAGGCGATACGCCCCGGAGTCGCGCGGCGCCTCGCGCGCGGCCGACTACATCGGCGCCGTGTCGGCCCGGGTGGGCCGCAGCGCACGCACCTGGGCCACGACCGGCGAGCTCACCGGACTGCCGCAGGACATGCCCGCCTCGCCGATGGCCGGTGGCGGGCTGCTCGACGCCTTCGGCGGCATGTTCTTCAAGGGGCGCCCGGGCGGTGCGCAATCCACGCGACCGCCCGCCTCGGTCCAGCGGGAACTGGGGCCGGGCCAGCCCCTGCCGACGTCGGTGCGCGAGCGCATGGAGCCCGCGTTCGGCACCAGCTTCGCGGGCGTCCGGCTGCACGACGACGGCCCCGGCCGCCGCCTCTCCGATGAGTTCAACGCCCGTGCGTTCACCGTGGGACATCACGTGGCCTTCGGCGCCGGCGAGTTCCACCCGGGGACGCCCGCCGGCGATGCGCTGATCGCGCATGAACTGGCGCATGTCGTCCAGCAAGGCCATGCCCGCGAGCCCGGTCCGGGCTCGGCGGCGCGCGCGGGCTCGCTGGAGGCCGACGCGGATCGCAGCGCCGAGGCCTTCGTGCGGAAGGACTGGCTGGGCGGGCAGGCCCCGGCGCGCGAGGTGGCGCCGCGTCTGCGCAGCGGTCTGAGCTTGTCGCGCTGCTCCAAGGACAAGACCGCGGCACCGGCCGTGGCCCAGGGCAGGGACCTTCACGCAGGCGCCGTCGCACCGGACGCGGCCAAGCTGCAGCAGGTGCAACGCGAACTGCATCCCGCCGCCGCCGCCGTGGGCGCGGCGCTCGCCGCCTGGGACGCCGGCGCCGCCGCGCCGGGAACGGTGGCCCAGAAGAACGCGTTGAAGGCGGACCTGAAGACCAAGGTGACGCAAGCCATGCTGGCGGAGCTCACCGCGACGATGCCCGGCATCCATGCCGTCTCGGGCACCGCACGGGTGCCGATCGCCGACCTGGAGGGGCCCGGCAACGCCGCCAAGAAGGTGGTGGACAGGCACTTCGGCGACTGGATCTCGGTGGCGGCGCTGACGCCTTCGCAGTCCAGCGTGCGGCATGGCTTCGCGTTCCGGGCCTCGGGCGCCGGCAAGAACCTGTTCGACGCGAACGATCGCGCGCAGCGCGCGCTGGCCAATCTGCCGATCGACGCGCATGATCTCGCGGGCTGGATGGCCGAGACCTTCGGCGCCGACGCGATGAAGCCGCACAACTTCAGCCCCACGCGTGGCGGCGAGGAACAGGCCTTCCTCGAGACCGAGATCGTGACGCCCTTCGTCAACGCGCACAAACCGGACCTGGAGCTGTTCGACCTGTTCGGTTTCGCCCTGACCGATCCGAGCACCGGCAAGATCGTCATCGGCACGGCCACGAGCCCCGGCCTGGGGACCGCGCCGGGTTCGGGGGGCGCGCCCTCCGAGGCGCAGCGGTCGCTGCGCTGGTCCGCCTGGGAGACCCTGGTCCACGAGTACATCCACACGCTGGAGCATCCGGTGTTTCACACCGCCGGCGGCGCCAGCAACCGCATCATGTCGGAGGGCTTCTGCACGATGTTCAGCGAGGAAGTGCTGCTCGACCAGATTCCCAAGGCACCGAAGAACGCGGCGCTGCGGGCGGACATCGAGGGCGGCCACTTCCCCGAGCCGCCGGCCGGCACCGTGCCGCCGTTCGAGGCCGGCAGCTACGCGGAGTACCTGAAGCATGCGACGGCCATCCGTACCGCCGTGGGAGACAGCGCCGTGAAGGCGGCCTTCTTCCAGGGGCATGTGGAGTTCCTCGGGCTGACGCCGGGCGGCGCCACCGCGTCGCCGGTGGTCGCCGCGGACCGCGACCTGGTCACGGTGCCGGCGGGCATCGCGACGGTGAGCGAGCTGGCCAGGGCGGCCCACGTGGCGGAGGCCGACATCGTGGCCGCCAATCCGGGCCTGAGCGCCGGTTCGCCGGTTGCCGGCACCTTGCATGTCCCGGGCGCGCGCGAACATGTCGTCGTGGAGGCGGGCGCCGGTGGATCGGAAACGCAAGTGCAGATCGCCCGGCAGAACGGCATCACCGTGGCGGCGCTCACCGACGCCAACCCGGCGGCGTCGTGGGGATCGCTGGCCGCCGGCACCCGCCTGCTGATTCCGAAGCGATGAACGCCCGTCCCGTCGCCGGCGCCGCGCTGGTGGTCTTGCTGCTCCTCTCATCGAACCTGGAGGCTGAACCGATGAATGCACCCATGCCGTCCGTCTGCGTCGACGCGATGCGGGCGCTGGTCGAGGGTCGTCTCGATGCCTGGCCGGGCTTGCCCAGGGGGTGCGGACGCCAGGCGGCGGAGGCGGCTTTCGGGCCCGGGGAGGGCGGTCCGGACGGCGTCGCTCCGCTCGAGGGCACGGCGACCGCCTTCCGGCGCTATGGACCCTCGCCGCGCGTGCCGCATGCCGTGCAGGTCTGGTTGCGCGACGAGGCGATCCTGGCGATCGAGGTGGCCGGTCTCGTGCCCGCCGGGCCGCTGGATGAGTTGCTGGGGCCTGCGGAAGCCATCGAGCGCTCGGGGCTGGGGAGCGTCCACAGCCAACGCATCCATGCGTCGCGGGGGCTGGTGTTGCATGTCCAGAACATCACCGGCGCGATCGTGCGCGCGTACGGCTTCCCGTCCTGCACGCTGGCGCAGTTCAACGAGCTGCCCTGGGGGCGACTGCAGGTCGAGCGCCGGCCAGTGCGCTGAAAGGGCTCGTCCATGCTCGTCCCGCGTCACTTCGCCAGCCCGCCGCCGCGGATGACCCTCCTCGGCCGCCGCGTGTCGAGTTTCCAGGTCTGCGGCGCCGTCGGTCTCGTGGTGGCCACGACGCTGGTGTCGGTGCTGACCTGGCATCTGCGGCTGCCGCCCTGGATCGTCCCGTGCCTGCTGACCAGCGGCCTGGCCACCGCCTTCGTGCTGGCGATGGCGACCAAGGTCCTCACCGGCCAGGAGACGCTGGTCTTCTATCACCACGAGATCGCGATTCTGGCCACGAGCGCGCTGCAGCTGCAGGCGCTGGGCGCGCCGGTGCTGCGCGTGCTGGACCTCAACGCGCTGTGGCTCGGCGCCTTCCTGGTCTTCGGGCGGCAGGGCTGCCTGATGGTCGGCTGCTGCCACGGCCGGCCGCACCACTGGGGCGTGCGCTACAGCGAGTCGCATGCCAACGAGGGATTCCCCGCCTGCTACGTCGGCGTGCGGCTGTTCCCGGTCCAGGTGCTGGAGTCCCTGCTCGTCGCCGCCATCGTCGTGGCGGGCAGCGCGTTGGCCTGGCGCGGCGCCCCGGCGGGCAGCGTGCTCGCCCTGCACGTCGTCTGCTATTGCGCGGTGCGGATCTGGCTCGAGGAACTGCGCGGCGACGCGGCCCGGCCGTACTGGGGGCGCTTCTCGGAGGCGCAGTGGACCTCGACCGTGTTGATGGCGGCGGTGCTCGCCAGCGAATGGCAGGGCCGGCTGCCGCGCGCCGACTGGCACTTCGGCGTGGGACTGGCGACGGCGCTGGGGCTGGCGGTGCTGGCGCTGACCGGCCGCGCGCGGCATCGCATCCTGGCGCCGCGCCACGCGGACGAGGTCGCGCGGCTGCTGCGGTCGCTGCGGTCGCTGCGGTCGCTGCCACAGGCGCCGCATGGACCGATCGCGGTGCGGCGCACCTCGCAGGCCTTCGGCGTCTCGTGTCAGGCGCTGGGGTCGGTGGACGGCCGCCCGTCGACGCTGTACGCGCTCTCGCACGCGGGACGGGCCCTGGACGAGCGGGAGGCCCGCGTCCTGTCCGGATTGATCGCGAACCTGGTCGGCGCGCGCGGCGCGCGGGCCCTGCTGCGCGGCGCACGCGGCATCTACCACCTGATCGTGCGGGACGCCCCGCGCTGATCCCCTCCGTGGCTTTCGAGGAGACACCATGCCGGACCTCAATCCCGAACCGCTCCGCCTCGCGGCACCGCCCGTGTCGTCGCGCGGCGGCCAGGCCGTCTGGGCCCGGTCGGTGCTGCGACTGCAGCGCAGCGTGGGCAACCGCGAGGTGGTGAGGATGCTGGGGCTGTCGCCGGCCCTGCCGGTGGCGCCCGCGCCCGATGCGCCGGCGCAGGAAGCACCGTTGGCCTTGGTGCCGGCGCCGGCGGCCGCGCCCTGGCGGCGTTGCCTGCAGCTCGCGTGGCGACGGCTGCGCGGCCTGCCGCCGCCGGACGAGACCGTCGTCCTGATCGAGGGGCGTCGATGACACGGCCCGAGGCCCGTTCCGCCATGCGGCCCGGCGCGCGGATCCTGGGCATCGACATCGGTTCCACCACCGTCAAGACCGTGGTCGTCGACGCGGCCAGCGGCGGGATCCTCTGGTCCGACTACCGCCGCCACGAGACGCGGCAGGCCGACGCGCTGGACGCGCAGCTGGCCGCGATCGAGGCCCGCTTCGGCGAGCTGGACGCCGACACGACGCGCGCCTTCGTCACCGGCTCCGGCGGGCCGCCGCTGGCGACGCTGCTCGGCGCGAAGTTCGTGCAGGAGGTCAACGCGGTCACGCTCGCCGTCGAGGCGCTGCATCCGGACGTCGGCAGCGTGATCGAGCTCGGCGGCCAGGACGCCAAGATCATCATCTACAAGCCGGCGCCGCCGGGCGCCTCGAACGCGGACCGGCGCGTGATCGCGTCGATGAACGACAAGTGCGCCTCCGGCACCGGCGCGACGATCGACAAGTGCGTGCTCAAGGCCGCGCTCGCGCCCGAGGCGCTGGGCGCGCTCGCCTGGGAACCGGCCAGGCTGCACCCGGTCGCGGCCAAGTGCGGCGTCTTCGCCGAGACCGACATCGTCGGCCTGCTCAAGGCCGGCATCCCGTCGGCCGAGGTCATGTGCTCGCTGGCCGACGCGATCGTGGCGCAGAACCTCACGGTGCTGACCCGCGGCCACACGCTGCAGCCGCGCGTGCTGCTGCTGGGCGGTCCCAACACCTACCTGCCGTTCCTGCAGGCCTGCTGGCGCCAGCGCATCGCCGAGCTGTGGGCCTCGCGCGGGACCGCGTTGCCGGCGGGCGCCCCGATCGAGGACCTCGTCGTCGTGCCCGGGAACGCCGCGCTGTACGCGGCCTACGGCGCCGCGGTGTACGGGATGCAGGAGGCGCCGGACATCGGCCGCTACGCCGGCGCAGGGGCGCTGCGCGCCTCGATCGCGCGTGGCCGCGGCGCGCGCGTGCTGCCGGCGCAAGGACCCGGGCTGGTGGCCAGCGACGAAGAGCGCGACGCCTTCATCAAGCGCTTCCGCCAGGCGCCGTTCGTGCCGGCGGTCTTCTCGCCGGGCCAGCGGGTGCGCGCGTTCCTCGGCATCGACGGCGGGTCGACCTCGTCCAAGGCGGTGCTGGTCGACGAGGGCGGCGAGGTCCTGTTCAAGGACTACCAGCTCTCGCGCGGTAATCCGCTCGCCGACGTGCAGGAGATCCTGCGCCGCGTGCGCGGCTTCGTGGCCGGGCAGGGCGCGGCGCTGGAGGTGCTGGGCGCCGGCGCGACCGGATACGCGGCGGACCTGCTGGAGGAGACGCTCGAGGTCGACGCCAACATCGTCGAGACGGTGGCGCACATGATGTCGGCGCGGCAGGCCTTCGACGATGTCGACGTGGTCTGCGACGTCGGCGGCCAGGACATCAAGGTGCTGTTCATGGCCGGCGGCGAGATCCGCAACTTCCGCCTGTCCAACCAGTGCTCGGCCGGCAACGGCATGCTGCTGCAGGCGATGGCGAGCCAGTTCGGCGTCGCGCTCTCCGACTACGCGGCGCTGGCCTTCCGCGCGCGGATGAGCCCGCGCTTCAACTACGGCTGTGCCGTGTTCCTCGACACCGACCGCGTCACCTTCCAGAAGGAGGGCTACGGCAAGGAGGAACTGATGGCCGGCCTCGCGCTGGTGCTGCCGAAGAACATCTGGCAGTACGTCGTGCAGCTGCCGCGACTGGCGGAGCTTGGCCGCGTCTTCGTGCTGCAGGGCGGGACACAGCACAACCTGGCCGCGGTGAAGGCGCAGCACGACTACCTCGTCGAGCGCGTGCCCGGCGCGATCGTGCGCGTGCATCCGCACTGCGGCGAGGCCGGCGCCATCGGCGCGGCGCTCGAGGCGCGACGCATCGTCGCGCGGCGCGGCCACAGCCGCTTCGTCGGCGTGGACGCGGCGATCGGCCTGGCCTGGACGTCCCGCAACGACGAGGGCACCGTCTGCCACTTTTGCGCCAACGCCTGCCGTCGCACCTTCATCGACGCGGCGACCCCGCAGGGCCTCAACAGCCGCTACATCGCCGGTTTCTCCTGCGAGCACGGGACCGTCGAGTCCAAGGACGCGCTCAAGGCGCTGGTGTCGCACCGCAAGTCGCTGAAGGCGCAGTTCCCCAACCTGGTCGACTACGAGGCTGGCCTGGCCTTCAAGGCGGGGGCCGCGCCGCGGCCGCTGCCTGAGGCGGGCTCGCCCGTCGATCCGGGGCGGCGCTCGCGCGGCTGGGCAACGGCGGCGCTGCTGCCCTGGCGCGCCCGCGCGGCGCGCAGCTTCGAGCGCTCGGACGGCGCGTCGCGGCGGGCCGGCTTGCGCATCGGCATGCCGCGGGTGCTGAACATGTACTCGACCGCGCCGCTGTGGCGCGCCTACTTCGAGACGCTGGGCGTGCCCCCGCGCCAGATCGTGTTCTCCGACGTCACCAGCGAGGAACTGTGGGAGGCCGGCAGCCGCTACGGGTCGATCGATCCGTGCTTCCCGTCGAAGGTGGTGCAGGCGCACATCCACGACCTGCTGAAGGTGAAGCACCGGGAGCGGCCGCTGGACTTCCTGTTCTTCCCCTGTCTGACGCATGTACCGAGCTTCGTGCGCGGTCTGCCCGACACGACGGCCTGCCCGATCGTGGCCGGCGTGCCCAAGGTGATGCGCGCGGCCTTCACGCAGGAGGTCGACCATTTCGCGCGCGAGGGCGTGGTCTATGTCGACCCGGCGATCTCGCTGTGCGAGCCCCACTTCATGAAGCAGCAGATGTTCGAGGCCTGGGGCGAGCGCCTGGGCGTGACGCGGGACGAGAGCGACTTCGCCGTCGACCAGGGCTGGGCGGCGCTGCGCGCCTTCGACAGCGAGATGCAGCGCCGCGGCATGCAGCTGCTGGCGCAGCTCGAGGACGAAGGACGGGTCGGCATCCTGTTGCTGGCGCGGCCGTATCACGCGGATCCGGGACTGCACCATGGCGTGCTCGACGAGTTCCAGGCGCTGGGTTATCCGGTACTGTCGATCCGCTCGATCCCGAAGGATCCGCAGTGGCTGGCGCGTTTCTTCGCCGGGGAGGGCGGCGACCCGCTGGGCGTGGCCGATGTCTGGCCCGAGGCCTATTCGACCAACAGCGCCGAGAAGGTCTGGGCCGCCAAGTTCGCCGCCCGGCATCCCAACCTGGTGGTGCTGGACCTGTCGAGCTTCAAATGCGGCCACGACGCGCCCACCTACGGAATGATCGACAACATCGTCGCGGCGAGCGCGACGCCGTATTCGGCGCTGCACGACCTGGACGCCAACAAGCCGTCGGGCTCGCTGAAGATCCGGGTGCGCACCTATGGGCATACGCTGCAGCGCCACGCCGAGCGCTTGCAGGACCTGCATGCCGCGAAGGACGAGCTGGCGCGGCGCATCGAGGCGAAGCGGCGCGAGCTGCGAGCGCGGGCGAGGGCACGTGACGGCGAGGTCGACCATGAGGAGAAGGGCGGCCTCGATGGTCTCGCGACGCACGATCCGGCCTCGGAGCGCGACTACGCGGCCTGGCTGGGCGAGGAGACGGTGCCGCGATTCGCGCCGCTGGAGCCGACCACCGGGCGGGCCTGCGACACCGCCGCGAAGGCGCATCCGATCACCATCCACCGGAGGACCTCATGAGATTGACGGACGAGGGCGACCGCCCGGTGATCTGGCTGCGCGACGAGCTGGCGCGGGCCGCCGAGATCGAACGCGAGCTCGAGGCCTTCGAGCGCGAGGAACGGGCGCGGCTGGGGCTGACGGAGGTGCCGGTGGCGCAGTGGCGCGATCCGGCGCCGCGGCCCTTCACGCGCGACGAGCGCGCCGGCACGACGCTGCTGTGCGGCGGACTGACGCAGGCGCAGGACCTGCTGATCCAGGGCGCGCTGCAGGGCATCGGCTACCGGGTGGAGGTGCTGGGCACGCCGGACGACGAGGCCTTGCGCGTCGGGCGCGAGTTCGGCAACCGTGGCCAGTGCAATCCCACCTACTTCACCGTCGGCAATCTCGTCCATCACCTGCAGCGGCTGCGCGACGAGCAAGACCTGAGCCCGCGCGAGATCATCGCGCGGCATGTCTTCGTCACCGCCGGGGCCTGCGGGCCGTGCCGCTTCGGGACCTACGCGACCGAGTACCGCAAGGCGCTGCGCGATGCCGGCTTCGAGGGCTTCCGCGTGCTGCTGTTCCAGCAGCAGGGCGGTCTGCGACAGGCCTGCGGCGATGGCGACGGGCTGGTGCTGGATCGACGCTTCTTCTTCGCGCTGCTGCGGGCGGTGGTGGCCGGCGACGTGCTCAACGCGATGGGCTACCGGCTGCGGCCGTATGAACGCGATCCGGGCGCGACGCAGGCGGCGCTGGCCCGCTGCAAGGCGGTGCTGCACAACGCGCTGGCGGTGCGCGGCAGCGTCCTGGCGGCGCTGTGGCGATGCCGGCGGCTGCTGGGCGCGGTCGAGCTGGACCGCGCGCGGGTTAAGCCCAAGGTGTCGGTGATCGGCGAGTTCTGGGCGATGACCACCGAAGGCGACGGCAACTACCGGTTGCAGGCCTTCCTCGAGTCCGAGGGCGCCGAGGTACTGGTGCAGCCGGTCACCGCCTGGCTGCTCTACAACCTCTGGCAGATGCGCTGGGACACGCGGCGGCGGATGGCGCTCCCGCGGCACGACGGCGGTCGCCACGGCCTGGCCGGCAGGTCGCCCTGGCGGCGGCTGGCGGCGGCGCGCGCCGCCGAGGCCGGCCTGCGCGGCTGCTATGCGCTGTATGCGGCGGTACTCGGCTTGCCGGCGCGCCGGCTGTGCAACCTCGACGAGATCGCGACGCTGTCACACCCGTTCTACGACAACCACCTGCGCGGCGGCGAGGGGCACATGGAGGTCGGCAAGCTGATCCAGAGCGTCACCGCGCGCAAGGCCCACATGGTGGTGAGCGTCAAGCCCTTCGGCTGCATGCCGTCGTCCGGCGTGTCCGACGGCGTGCAGGCGCTGGTGACCGAGAAGTACCCGCAGGCGATCTTCTGCAGCATCGAGACCACCGGCGACGGCGCGGCCAATGCCCACAGCCGGGTGCTGCGCGACCTATTCAAGGCCAAGCGGCTGGCGGCCGCAGAACGGGCGGCCGGCACCTGAGCAGGCCGGGCCGGCCCGGCTTCGCGCTCGCATCGGGGACTCGGACGACGAACTTGTTGGAGGGGCCACGTAATGTGCGTTCCGCGCGGAAGCATCTAAGTGGTTTGTGAGCCATGCCCTTTTAGACGACAAGTACGTGCGCCGTAGCCAGGATGGTTTCGCCTACTGCTTGACAGCCTCGACTTGGATGACCAGGTGCACGTTGTCGGGGAATCCGTAGTTCAGGCCGTAGTTCACGCCGTACTGGCTGCGCACGATCGTGGCCTCGAAGTCGCCGCCGCAGACCTCGTGCTTGAGCATCGGGTTCTGGTAGCAGTTGAAGTTGACTGCATGCAGCGTGACCGGGTTGGTCTTGCCGTGCAGCGTCAGCGCGCCCGAGATGTCGGTCACCTTGTCGCCGTTGAAGGTGAATTTGTCGCCCGCGAAGGTCGCGGTGGGGTAGGTTGCGACGTCCAGCATCTCATTGCTCGAAATGTGCTTGGTGAACTGCGCGAAGCCGGTGTCCAGCGAGTCGGCGTGGACGGTCACGGACAGCTTGCCGGTCTTGGCGGCCTTGTCGAGTTCGACGGAGCCTTCGGTCTTGTTGAAGCGACCGCGGTTGGTCGAGGTACCGAAGTGGCCAATCTCGAACGTCGCGAAGGTGTGCGTTGGGTCGAAGTTGTAGGTCACGGTCTCAGCATGTGCGATGCCGGCAAGGCCGAGGGCGGCGAGAACGATCACAGAAAGCTTCTTCATGGGGGTGAGCTCCAGCGGGTCAGATTGGAATGGACATGAATTCCCCGGCGCTGACCGCGCCGCCAGGGGCTTGCCCAACGTTGGGACTCATCTGGGAAGTGAAGGCGCGACGGGCGGTCGCGCAACCCCGCGCGCAGGGTTGGGTTGCTCAGAAGGTTGGTCAAGGCAGGCGCGCCGGGGCGGGCACGCGATTCAGGATGTGGCCCAGGACCCGTCCGTCGATGCCGTGGCCCAGGCCGGGAACCACGTCAATCGATGTCGGCACACCGGCCTTTGCAAGATGGGCCAAAGCTTCGATGCTGTGGGCTGGCACCATGACGGTATCTTCATCGCCATGCACGAGGTGGACAGTGACACCCGAGGCCATCAATTCGGGCAGTCGGGCGAACCGACCGGACACTGCGATTACGCGCGCAGCGATCGCACTACCACCACCTGCGGCTGACTCCAGGGCCATGATGGCGCCTTGCGAGAAGCCGATCAGCGTTGTGGCTTCCGGCGGAACGTTTGCGTCGGATTGCCATCGGCGGATCGTCTCGACGAACAGTGGCAATGCGGCGGCGACGCGTTCGGGACGATTGCCTTCCGTGAGGCCCGTGACCGAGATCCATTGCAGCCCCTGGCCCAAGTCTGAGCGATACGGCGCTGCGACGGATACCACGAACGCCTTCGCGTCAATCGCGGCGATCTGCCGGCCGACGCCCGCCATGTTGGATGGCGTCGAGCCAAACCCGTGAAACAGCAGCACGAGCTGCGAGGCTTGGGTAGTGGGTCGTTGGACCACCAGGGATGCGTCGGACATGATGTGTCTAGGTGCCTGTTGATGTACACCCGACGGCGGAGGACTCTATCGCGAGCACGCCGTGCAGGATGCCGCCTTCGATCACGGTGAAGGGAGGTACACGCCGCATTCGCACTTCGACCGCGTCCAGATCGCACTGCGTGCATCCGCCCTCTCGTCTCGGTCGTTCAGTGCCTCAGGACGACCTTGCCCTGGGCCCCTGAGGCGACAGCCTCGTGGGCCGCGCCGAGCTGATTCAACGGCAGGGTCTGGGCGATCGGCACGACTAGTACTCCCCGGGCACCCGCGTCCAACACATCGCCCAGCATCGCGGCATCCGTACGGTGATAGAGCTCGTGAATGGACACGCGGTTGCCTGGATTGACGTCCTTGGGCACGGGAACGATGCTCACCACCTTGCCGCCGTCGCGCACATGGCGGATGAGATTTCCTGCCACCGGGCCCGCCGCACTGATGGCGCGGTCGAACGTCGCACTGGTCGGCGGCACCGTGATGTCCAACGCTTCGTCCGCGAGTTCGCGAGCCTCGCCCAGACGCTCCGGGCGAACCCCGGCAACCGGCGTTGCGCCAATCTGCTTCAGATACTGCAGCGCTGCGCGCCCGACCGCCCCGAGGCCTCCAGAGACCAGCACCCGATCGCCGGGCTTGACTCCTAGCGCTTCAACCGTCTGCCGACCGGTGAGGCCAGCCTTGACCAGGGATGCGCCCTCTTCGAAGCTCAGTTCAGCGGGAAGCTTGGCGATGGACGTGGCTGGGACCACACCATACTCGGCGTGGGCTCCCTTACCGTTCGCAGCGAAGTCGGCGACGACCCGATCGCCTACGGCCAGTCCCGTGACGCCCTGGCCCAGTTCGACCACGGTGCCGGCGGCATCTCCGCCAAGTACCGCTGGCAGCGGGAGCGGAATGTACTGAGCCATGAAGCCTTGCCGCAGGATGAGATCGAAGGGATTCACCGCGGAGGCCGCGATCTTGATCAGGACTTCGCCTGCAGCGGGTTGGGGAATCGGTAGGTCACCGATCTCGAACTGATCGACGCCACCATAGGCCTTGAGAAGTGCTGCTTTCATTGCGTTCTCCGGAGTAGTGCGTTGCCAGGTGGAAGCCTCGGGCTTCCGGCGGCAACGGAATGGATGGGATACCTGTGGCTGCTGTCTACTGCGCAGCGACGCGCCGGGCGTTGTCGAGCGTCAGGGCACCACCGCCGGCAGCGGCGACGTAGAGGAAGATGAAACAGAACAGGATCGCCGGTTCGCCCATGTTCAGCACGGGCCAGAAGGTTTGTGGGGCATGGGCCATGAAGTAGGCAGCGGCCATCTCGCCAGAAGCGACAAATGCAGCGATTCGGGTCTGGAAGCCGATGATCATCAACACGGAGGTGATGACCTCGATCGCTCCGGCGACGATCAGGATCGTCGGCAGCGGGTAGGTCATGCCTGGAACTGGTGCAGGGAACTGCAGGAACTTCATCGCCGCATGCTCGATGAAGAGCAGAGCCGCGACGATGCGCAGGGCGGTTAGAGCACGCGGAGCCCAGATGGTGGTATTCATTGCGGGATGGTCCTCGCAGGATTGGAAACGGGTGGGGCGCCGAAGCGAAAGCTCGAGGCTGTGAAGCCGCCGAAGAAGTCGGTCTGGTGATAGGTGGCGGTGCCCGGCTCATCCCAGGCGGCACCTACCGCGGCCATCAAAGGAAGAAGATGATCCTCGCGCGGGTGCGCGATGCGCGCAGCGGGCGCCTCTTCCCAGTCGATTAGCCGGCGGGCGCGCTCGTCGGAAGAGGTGTGAACCAGCGTCTGCTGCAACCATGCATCGAACTGCCGCGCAGGCTCGTAGCCGCTGGTGCCGCGCATTGCCTGCAAGTTGTGGAAGCTGAGGCCGCTTCCGATAATCAGCACGCCCTCGTCGCGTAGTGGCGCGAGCGCCCGGCCGACCGCGAGATGTAGCGCCGGATCGAGGCCGGCGTCGAGCGAGAGCTGGGCGAGCGGCATGTCTTCCTCGGGGTAGAGCGGCTTCATGAGGCTGAAGGTGCCGTGATCGAAGCCGCGAGTACGGTCGGACCGTGCATCGATGCCGTCCGCGTGCAGCAACTCCTGCACCCGTCGCGCCAATTCCGGCGACCCAGGTGCGCCGTAATGGATGTGATAGAGATAGTCGGGGAAGCCGTGGTAGTCATAGACCATCCCGGGCTTCTCAGCCGAGGAAACGGCGAAGCCGCGCTCTTCCCAATGACCGGAGACCACGAGCACGGCCTTGGGTGCGTCGCTGAGCTCCATGCGCATGTCGAGCAGCGACTGTTCGAGCTGGGCCATGTTGGCGCGGAATTCCCCGGTCATGTAGGGCCATGGACCACCGCCATGGCTGATGAAATAGGTTGGAAGCCTGGGGCCAGTCACTTTCACATTCCCTTTTTGGTGCAACCCGGAGCCTTGCGGTCAGACTGCGTTCGTTGGTGACGACACTGTCGTGGTTTCCTGTAGGTGGATCAACACCCGTTATGTTGATGGATCATTTCCGATACATTGATGAAGATGGACACGATGATCAGCCTGCGGGTGTTCTGCCTCGTGGCGGAGCTGAAGAGCTTTGCCGCCGCCGGAAAGCGCCTAAACCTCTCGCCGGCAATGGTGAGCAAGCACGTGATCCATCTGGAGAACCGCATTGGGATCCGATTGCTCAACCGGACCAGTCGGCATGTCAGCCTGACCGAGCCGGGCGCGCTCTACTTCGCTCAAGCCAAGTCGACGCTCGACGGTCTGGACGAGGTGGAGGCGGCCATCAGCAATGTCGCGGTATCACCGCGAGGGACGCTCAGGCTAAGTGCGCCGGTTTGGACGGCGAACACTTGCTTCGTGAGCATGCTGGCGGAGTACAACCGGCGTCATCCCGATGTATCCCTCGACATGGACCTTAGTGGTCGCATCGTGAACTTGGTGGACGAAGGCTTTGACCTGGCCTTGCGCGCCATGACGCGCGATCGCCTCGATTCAGGCCTCGTCGCGCGTCCGTTGATGCAAGTGGAGTTCCGTCTGGTCGGATCGCCCCACTACCTCAAGCGGATGGGGCGTCCCAAAGACTTCACTGAACTCAACGGTCATGCGCTGCTTCGCTACAGCGGGGTCAGCATCGGCGAGAACTTGGGGCTGGATGGCCCGAATGGTCAACAGAAAATCTCGTTGCGTACGGTGATGCTGAGCGAAAACGAAACAGTCCTGCACTTGGCGGCGCTTCAGGGCATGGGCCTTGCCTTCTTGCCGCTGTGGATGGTTGAGGCGGATCTCGCGGCGAGGCGTCTGGAACTGGTTTTGCCCGATATCCTACGGTTCGGCAACACGCTGCATGCCGTCTATCCAAGCCGCAAGTATCTCTCTGCCAAGGTTCGTACCTTCATCGACTTCTTGGCGTCCCAGATCCCGGAGGACGATCAAGGCACACCGCTTCCGAGTGCCCTCAATCTCCTCAGCAGATGAGATTGGGTCATACACGTTTTGCTGCGGCAGATGAGGCCGACGAGACCTACTTCCTGCGCTCCAGCAAAAGCCAACACGTGCAAGCCCGCAAGGCTCGACACCGAGGCGGCAGCGGAGCCAAGCGCGGACTGTCGCCAGACATCTGGGCGTTGAGCACCACGCGCTGAACCTGTCCAGAGGTGAGCGGGGGCAGGGCGCTTGGCACATTGGACCAGCCCCCGTTCGGTGGACGCCACGAGGCGCGACGAGCGTTATCCACGGACGGCTGGTTCGGGCGCTTGCGACGAACCGGGAACCGGCCGTCGGTGGGTAACGCGGTGCTCCGCATGCGCGACGCCTTGGTCTTTCGTCTGGTCGAGCCACGCGGAAGGCCTGTTGCTTCACCGCGAGCCACTGGCTGCCGTTCAGGGGCGGTGGAGCACCGTTGCAGTCGTAGCGGCATGACTGCGCACGGAGATCACGTTCGGGATTCGCCAGTCGGACCTTAACGTTGTGCGCCATGACAGGCCTCACTTCATCGTTGTGCGCCATCGCCATGAGTGCCTAGGTCGAGGGTTTGACTTGCTGCGCCGAATGCATCGGCACATAGATCACGTTGCTCCGCCAATTGCCGTGCATAGCCCCAGCGAGAAATCGATCTCCCCGTGACATCACATAATGCACATTGTCAATCACTCAAACCTGCATTCATGCGCTGTCCTTGACCCATTCGTTATCGAGCTCACTGGCTCCGTTCGCGTTCCGTGATCCACCACCGCGCGTTCCCGCCTAATGGCTCCCACCTCGCAACCGCCGGCACATCCTTGCGTCCCACGCATTTATTGATCCAAACGATGCACTTCACGTCATCAACGGCATGGCCGAGCATGCCGCTCCATGACACGAACCATCCCTTGCGTCCTGATGCGTGCGGGCACCTCCCGAGGCCCGTTCTTCCTGCGCGACTGGCTGCCCGCCGACGAACGCCAGCGTGACGAGGCGCTGATCGGCGCCATCGGCGCCAGCGACCTGCTGCAGCTCGACGGCGTCGGTGGCGGCAACTCGCTGACCTCCAAGGTGGCCATCGTGTCCCGGTCCAAGGAACCGGGCTGCGACGTCGACTACCTGTTCGCCCAGGTCGGCGTCGGCCAGCGCTCGGTGGACACGCGGCCGAACTGCGGAAACATGCTCTCGGGCGTCGCGCCGTTCGCGATCGAACAAGGCCTGATCGACGCCCAGGACGGCGAGACGACGGTCCGCGTGTTCAACGTCAACACCCGCTCGCGCATCGACGTGACCGTGCTGACCCCCGGCCGGCGCGTGGTCTACGCCGGCGACACCAGCATCGACGGCGTCGCCGGCGCCGCGGCGCCCATCCGCCTGAACTTCCTCGATGCCTGGGGCTCGGTCACCGGATCGCTGTTCCCGACCGGCCGCCGCATCGACGCCATCGACGGCCTGCCGGTGACCTGCATCGATGCCGCCATGCCGCTCGTCCTGCTGCGCGCCGCGGACCTCGGCCTGCACGGTCGCGAAACCCCGGCCCAACTCGATGCGGATGCCGCCTTGCTGGCTCGCATCGAAGCGGTCCGTCGTGCCGCCGGGCTGGCCATGGGCCTGGGCGACGTGTCGGCGAGCGTCGTGCCCAAGCCGGTGATCGTGAGCGCCGGCGACGACCCGGACAGCATCACCTCCCGCTACTTCACGCCGCGCCGCTGCCACGCCGCCCATGCGGTGACGGGTGCGATCGGCGTCGCCACCGCCTTCGCCTTGCCCGGCACCGTTGCCAGTGGCGCGCCCGGGCGCGACGGGACGCGCACCGTGTCCGTGCTGCATCCGCAGGGACGCATCGCCATCGAGGTCCTGATCGCCGGCCAGGGCGAGGCGGCCTCGATCCAGCGCGCCGCGCTCGTGCGCACTGCCAGAAAGATCCTGCAGGGCGAGTTGCATCTGCCCGAGGACGTGTTCTCGACATCAACGAAGGAGACAAACCGATGAAGACTCTGCTCGCGCCCGTGGCGCTGGTGGCCACCGCCGCTCTCACCGCGCTCACGGCCATCAGCGCCCTCGCCGTCCCCATCGCGGCGCCCGCCGCCGCGCCAACCGTCGCCCCCATCGCCTATCCCACGCGGACGATCACCATCGTCGTGCCGACGGCGGCGGGCGGCGGCAACGATGCGATGGCGCGCACCATCGCGCAGAAGCTCGGACCGCTGCTGGGCCAGACGGTCATCATCGACAACCGCGCCGGCGCCAACGGCGCGATCGCCAGCGAGTTCGTCGCCCGCGCGGCGCCGGACGGCCACACGCTGATGCTGGGCTACGTCGGCACGCATGCGATGAACCCGGCACTGCAGAAACTCCGCTACGACCCGGTGACCGACTTCGAGCCGGTCGGCCTGGTGGGATATTCGCCGACGCTGATGGTCGCCAATGCCCTGGCGCCGGTGAAGGACGTCCGGGACCTCGCGTCCCAGCTCAAGGCCAAACCCGACCGCTACAGCTACGCCTCCGCCGGCAACGGCACGGCGCCTCACTTCGCCGCCGAGCTCTTCAAGCTCAATGCCGGTGTCGACATGCTCGGCGTGCCCTACAAGGGCTCGGCGCCCGCCATCACCGACACGCTGGGCGGCCAGACGCAGTTCATGTTCCCCAGCCTCTTCACCGCGATCCCCTATGTGAAGGCCGGCAAGCTCAAGCCGCTGGCCGTCGCCGGCCCGCGGCGCAGCCACCTGCTGCCCGATGTGCCGACGCTCAAGGAAGCGGGCGTCGACGGCGTCGAGGTGCAGCAGTGGTACGGCGTCTTCGCGCCGGCGCGAACACCCCGTCCCATCGTCGACAAGCTGAACAAGGCCCTCAACCAGGTGCTGGCCGACAAGGAGGTCATCAAGCGCATCGAGGACCACGGTGCCGACGTCGAGGCCAGCACGCCGGAGCAGCTCGGCACGCTCGTCAAGAGCGAGCTGACGAAATGGAAGGCCGTCGTTCAGAAGGCCAGGTTGACCGCCGAATGAGCAGCAGAACGCCTCGAGGAGCCCTCCGCATGACACTCCCCTCCCCCCTGCTGCGGATCGCCGCGGCCACCGCGCTGGGCACCTGCGCCGCCGCGGCCGCCGCCCAGGGCAGCGTGACGCTGTCCGGCGTCGTCGATGCCGCGGTGCGCAGCGTGCGCAACGACGGTGTCGGCCGTCTCCAGTCCCTGATCAGCGGCGGCAACGCGACCAGTCGGCTCGTCCTGCGCGGGTCCGAGGACCTCGGCGCCGGCTGGTCCGCCGGCTTCCATCTGGAACACGGCATCGCGCTCGACACCGGCGCCGCGACCAGCGCGAGCCAGTTCTGGGATCGCCGCGCCACGCTCAGCCTGGCCAGCCGCGAGCTCGGCGAGCTGCGCGCCGGCCGCGATTACGTGCCGACCTACACCGTGTGGGTCAAGCAGGACCCCTTCAGCCACGTCGGCGTGGCCGGCTCGACCAACCTCTACACCGCCGCGCCCGCTGGTCCGATCCGCTCGGCCTTCGGCAGCAGTCCCAACACGCTGGTGCGCAGCAGCAACTCGGTGCAGTGGCTGTTGCCCGACCGCTTCGGCGGCCTGGAGGGCGGCGTGATGGTGGCCGCGGCGGAAGGCGGCACGCAAGCCCAGGGGGCCAACAAGCTGATCGGGGCCCGGCTGGGTTACGTGAAGGGCGCGGCGTCCCTGTACGCGGCGCATGTGAGGAGCGAGAACAACGTCACCGCGGCCAGCGGCGATTTCACGGACACGCTGTTCGGCGGCGGCTACGACTTCGGCGTGGTGCGCGTGGCCGTGACGCAGCGCCGCTTCCAGCAGGCCAACGCCGCGCAGACGCTGCGCATGCTCGGCGCCTGGGTGCCGCTGGGGCGCGGTGAGCTGAAGTTCCAATGGCTGGCGAGCAACATGGCCGGGCGAGTCGGTGCCGTCGATGTCGGGGCCAACGATGCCCGCCAGTTCGGCGTCGGTTATGTCCACGCGCTCTCCAAGCAGGTGGCGGTCTATGCCCAGGTGGCGCGTGTCGACAACGACGGCGTGGCGGCCTATGCCGTGCCCGGCGGCCCGGCGGGGCTCGTCGCGGGCCGGTCCTCCACCGGCACGGAGCTCGGCATCCGCCACAACTTCTGACGCGCGGCTCCGGCTGCATCGCAGGCGGCGCGACCAGCGCGCTGGAGCTCGGGCGCCGGATCGACCCTGCCGATCATCGTGAGCGCCGCCGCACCGCACGCGGCGTCAGCTTCATCTCCGCCAGGAAGTCGTACAGCTGCTGCGCCTCAGGCGACAGCCGACGGCCCTGGCGCGTGATCAGTCCGATGCGCCGCGTGACGACCGGGTCGACCAGCGGCACGCTGACCAGCAGCGGATGGTCCGGCCCCGGCATCGCGATCGACGGCACCGCCGCCACGCCCAGCCCCGCCTCCACCAGCCCCAGCAAGGTCGTCACGTGCTGGGCCTCGTACACCGGCTGGGGGCGGTCCTTCACGCGCGCCAGGGCCTGGTCGAGCAGCAGCCGGTTGCCGGAGGACTTCGCCACCGCGATGAAGTCATGCGCGGCGAGCTGGCTCCAACTGACCTCGCGGCGTCGCGCCAGCGGGTGGTCGCGTCGGCAGGCCGCGACGAAACGCTCCTCGAGCAGCGGCCGGAACTCGATGCCCGGCTCCGAACTGCCGATGAAGTTGAGCCCGAAGTCGGACTCCCCGCGCGACACCGCCGCCAGGACCTCGTTCGCGCTGGCGTCCAGGATCTTCACCCGCAGCTTGGGATAGCGCTCGCGGTAGCGGTGGATCACCTGGGAAAGGAAGTAGTAGACCGTCGACGGCACGCTGGACACCGTCACCTCGCCCATCCGGCCGGTGCCCACCCCGCGCACCGTCAGCAGCGTCTCGTCCAGCTCGTCCAGCAGCAGGCCGATCTTGCGCGCGAACTCGCGCCCCACCGCGGTGAGCGTGACACGCCGGGTCGTGCGCTCGAACAGCTTCACGCCCAGCGCCTGCTCCAGCTTGTCGATGCGTCGGCTGAACGCGGGCTGGGAGATGTGCACCGCCTCGGCGGCCTTGCGGAAATTCGACAGCTCCGCGGCGGCCCGAAAGGCGATGAGGTCGTGGAGGTCGAATTTCATGCGACGCAATGCTCGGTTCAATTGATGTCGAGTATGCATGGACGCTGGGCCGCTGCAACGCGGGCCGGTAGCGCTTCTTCGCCGGCGCGCTACCGACGTCCGTGCGTTGAGCATCACAGGGTTAGTTCTGATTAATTAGTGCAGCGCGCGAACTAACATCCTCTAATAGGCCGGTTCACGCACAGATCGTCTGTTCAAGACGACGACCGGCCAGGAGACAAGGCAATGTCGAAGCTTGGAACGAATGTGAAACGCCGCGTCGCGGTCATCCGGACGCTGGCGATCGCCGGCGGCGCGACGCTGGGCCTGCTGGCCGGCGGCGCTCGCGCCGAGGACAAGGGCCTGGTCGGCATCGCAATGCCGACCAAGAGCTCGGCCCGCTGGATCGCCGACGGCGACAACATGGTCAAGGCCTTCCAGGCCAAGGGCTACAAGGTCGACCTGCAGTACGCCGAGGACGACATCCCCAACCAGCTCGCGCAGATCGAGAACCTGATCACCCGCAAGGTGAAGGTGCTGGTGATCGCGTCCATCGATGGCTCGGCGCTGTCGCCGGTGCTGCAGAAGGCGGCCGACCGCGGCATCAAGATCGTCGCCTACGACCGGCTCATCAAGGGCACGAAGAACGTCGACTACTACGTCACCTTCGACAACTTCCAGGTCGGCGTGATGCAGGGCCAGAGCCTGGTCGACAAGCTCGGCCTGGCGCAGGGCAAGGGACCGTTCAACATCGAGCTCTTCGGCGGCTCGCCGGACGACAACAACGCCGCCTTCTTCTACGACGGCGCGATGTCGGTGCTCAAGCCCTACCTCGACAGCGGCAAGCTGGTCGTGCGCAGCAAGCAGTTCGGCATCGGCAAGGTCGGCACGCTGCGCTGGGACGCGGCCACCGCGCAGGCCCGCATGGACAACCTGCTCTCGGCGTTCTACGGCAAGGACAAGCTGCATGCCGTGCTGTCGCCGTATGACGGCATCAGCCTGGGCATCCTGTCCTCGCTCAAGGGCGCCGGCTACTGCACCGCGAAGCAGCCCTGCCCCATCGTCTCGGGCCAGGATGCGGAACTGCCGTCGATCAAGTCCATCCTCAAGCATGAGCAGGCCAGCACCGTGTTCAAGGACACGCGCCAGCTCGCGCAGGCGGCGGCGACCGTCAGCGACGAGATGCTGGCCGGCAAGACGCCCTCCCAGATCAACGACACCAAGACCTACAACAACGGCGTGAAGGTCGTGCCCAGCGTGCTGCTCAAGCCGGTCTCGGTGGACGCGAGCAACGCGAAGGCCGTGCTCGTGGGCAGCGGCTACTACAAGGACACGCAGCTGCGTTGATCCGCGGGACTTGCAGTCATGAACCCGATTCCTGGGAACGGCGCGGGCTCCGGTCCGCTGCTGGAGCTGCGCGGCATCACCAAGCGCTTCCATGGCGTCGCGGCGCTGGAGGAGGTGCGGCTGTCGGTGCGCGCCGGTGAAATCCATGCGCTCTGCGGCGAGAACGGTGCCGGCAAGTCGACGCTGATGAAGGTGGTGTCGGGCGTTTACCCCCATCCCGACCACGGCGGCGACTACGGCGGCGAACTCCGCTTCGACGGCGAGGTGCGCCGCTTCGCCGGCATCACCGACAGCGAGCAGCTGGGCATCATCATCATTCACCAGGAGCTGGCGCTGGTGCCGCAGCTCTCGATCGCGGAGAACCTGTTCCTCTGCCACGAGCCGGCGCGCTGGGGCGTCATCGACCGCGTGGCGATGCACCGGCGCGCGGTCGAGCTGCTGGCGCGCGTCGGCCTGCGCGCATCGCCGGACACGCTGGTCGGCGAACTCGGCGTCGGCCAGCAGCAACTGGTGGAGATCGCCAAGGCGCTGGCCAAGGAAGTGCGGCTGCTGATCCTGGACGAGCCCACCTCCAGCCTCAACGAGGCCGACAGCGACGCGCTGCTCGCGCTGCTGATGGAACTGCGGGCGCAGGGCATCGCCTGCATCCTGATCTCGCACAAGCTCAAGGAAGTCACCCGCGTCGCCGACGGCCTGACCGTGCTGCGCGACGGGCGCTCCATCCTCAGCGTCGATTGCCGGGGCGAGCCGCTCAGCGAGGCGCGCATCATCCAGGCCATGGTCGGCCGCGACCTGGCGGATCGTTATCCGCGGCGCACGCCCAAGATCGGTGACCTGCTGTTCGAGCTCCGCGACTGGCGCGCCCAGCACCCGGTGCAGGCGGGCCGGGAGGTCGTCAAAGGCGTGAACCTGAAGGTGCGCCGCGGCGAGATCGTCGGCATCGCCGGCCTCATGGGCGCAGGCCGGACCGAGCTGGCGATGAGCGTCTTCGGCCGCAGCTACGGACGGCGCATCAGCGGCAGCGCCTGGATGGACGGCCGCGAGGTCGACGTGTCCACAGTGCCCAAGGCGATCGCCGCCGGCCTGGCCTACGTGACCGAGGACCGCAAGTCGCTGGGGCTGCTGCTGGACGAATCGATCGCCGTCAACACGACGCTGGCCAACCTGCGGGAAGTCTCGCGCGCCGGCGTGCTGGACAACGCGCGTGAGCACCAGGTGGCGCAGGACTACCGTCGACGCCTGGCCACGCGCTGCGCGAGCGTCGACCAGAGCGTCGTGCACCTGTCCGGCGGCAACCAGCAGAAGGTGGTGCTGGCCAAGTGGCTGTTCTCGCAACCGCGCCTGCTGATCCTGGACGAGCCCACGCGCGGCATCGACGTCGGCGCCAAGTTCGAGATCTACAGCCTGATCGCCGGCCTGGCCGAACAGGGCTGCGGCATCCTGGTGATCTCGTCCGAGATGCCCGAGCTGCTGGGCCTGTCCGACCGGCTGTACGTGATGAACGAGGGGCGTCTGGTGGCGGAGTTCCCGGCCGCCGGCACGACCCAGGAAATGATCATGGGCGCCATCGTCGGCGCCGGAGAGACCGCGTATGTCTGAACCGATCGCGGCGAGCGTCACGCCAACCGCCCGCCCCTCCTCCCCGGCCGCCGGGGCCGCCGGCATCGGCCATTTCCTCAAGCGCCACCTGCGCGACTACGGCATGTTGCTGTCGCTGGTGGCGATCATGGCGCTCTTCGAGTTCCTGACCGACGGCACGCTGCTGGAGCCGCTCAACCTCACCAACCTGGTCCTGCAGAACAGCTACATCGTCATCATGGCGCTGGGCATGTTGCTGGTGATCGTCGCCGGCCACATCGACCTCTCGGTGGGCTCGGTGTGCGGCTTCATCGGCGCGCTCGCGGCGGTGCTGATGGTGCAGTACGAATGGGCCGCGCTGCCCGCCGGCCTGGTCTGCCTGCTCGCGGGCGCGGTGATCGGGGGCGCGCAGGGCTGGTTTGTCGCCTACCTGGGCATTCCGTCCTTCATCGTGACGCTGGCCGGCATGCTGGTGTTCAAGGGCCTCGCGCTGGCGCTGCTGCAGGGCCAGTCGCTCGGCCCCTTCCCCGACAGCTTCCAGGCACTGAGCGCCGGTTTCCTGCCCGAGCTCTTCGGCCAGGAGGACCCGCGTCCGACGACGCTGGGCCTGGGCCTGCTGCTGACCGCCGTGGCGGTGGTCGTGGCCTGGCGCCACCGCAGCGCGGCGCTGCGGCACGGCATGGACACCGAACCCGGGCCGGTCTTCTGGCTGCGGCAGGCCTTGCTGGCCGGCGCGGTGCTCGCGATGAGCTGGCTGATGGCGTCCTACAAGGGCCTGCCCACGGTGATGGTCGTGATGGTGGCGCTGACGCTGCTCTACGACTTCATCGCCGGCCGCACCACGCTGGGCCGTCGCGTCTACGCGGTCGGTGGCAACGAGAAGGCGGCCCGGCTGTCGGGCGTGCGCACCCAGCGCATCGCCTTCCTGACCTTCGTGAACATGGGCGCGCTGGCGGCGCTGGCGGGACTGGTCTTCGCCGCGCGGCTCAATACCGCCACGCCCAAGGCGGGCCTGGGCTTCGAGCTCGACGTGATCGCCGCCTGCTTCGTCGGCGGGGCTTCGGCCTCGGGCGGCGTGGGCAAGATCATGGGCGCGGTGATCGGCGCCTTCGTGATGGGCGTGATGAACAACGGCATGTCCATCCTGGGCGTCGGCATCGACTACCAGCAGGTCATCAAGGGCCTGGTGCTGCTGGCCGCCGTGTTCGTCGACGTCTACAACAAGCGCAAATAGGCGCGAAGGCGCGCTCGCCCCACCACTCCCGGGATGCGGCCCGCCGGCATTCGCGATACGCTGCCGACGCGTCGCCCGCCGCGAAGGAGTGCCCGTGAGCCCACCGAAAGGCCAAGGTCGAAGCCGCCTCGTGACGAGGCTGCTCCTGGCATCGGCGCTGTGCACCGCGCTGCCCCCGGCGCTGGCGGCTGATCCGCCGCGACAGGTCGCCCAGTACGCGCATACCTCGTGGACCGCGCGCGACGGCGCCTCGCTGGGACTGGTCTTCGCGATGGCGCAGACCCCCGATGGCTACCTCTGGATCGCCGGATCGCTGGGCCTGTTCCGTTTCGACGGACATCGATTCACCGAGTGGCAACCACCCGACGGCCAGGTGCTGCCCAGCGGCCCCTACAGCCTGCTGGCCTCGCGGGACGGCACGCTGTGGATCGGCACCTTCCATGGACTCTCGAGCTGGGACGGACGCAAGTTCGTCGCGCGGCATCCGGAGATCGGCCAGACCTTCGTGACCTCGCTGATCGAGGACCGCGAAGGCACCGTCTGGGCCGGCCTGCTGGGCCAGGCCGGGCGCCTGTGCGCCATCCGCGGGAAGAGCATCCAGTGCGCCGCGCCCGAGGGGGGCTTCGGCAACTTTGTCTGGAGTCTGGCGGAGGACCGCGCCGGCCAGCTCTGGGTGGGAGCGGAGGCCGGCATCTGGCGGTGGGGCCCCGAAACGCCGCGGCGCTATCCCGTGCCGGGCGCGCGCGTGGGCGACCTCACCACGACCGCCGACGGCCAGGTCCTGGCCGGCATCGCGTCCAAGGGGCTCTGGGAACGGGCCGGCGACCAGTGGGTGCCCTATCGATTCCGCAAGGTTTCCAAGCCCGATGAATGGATGGCCGACATGGAGGTCAAGGCCAACAAGCTGCTGCGCGACCGCGATGGCGGACTGTGGATCGGCACCGAGGGCCTGGGCCTGCTGCATGTGAAGGACGGTCAGGCCGACAGCTTCACGCGCATGGAGGGACTTTCCGGAAACATCGCATGCAGCCTCTTCGAGGATCGCGAGGGCAACGTCTGGTACGGCAGCGAACGGGGCGTGGACCGTTTCCGCAAGTTGCCGGTCACCACGTTGTCGACACGCCAGGGCCTGCCCGACGACGTCACCAGGTCCGTGCTGGCCGCCGCCGACGGCGCCCTGTGGGTGGCCACGAACGGCGGTCTGGCGCGGTGGAAGGACGGTCGCCTGTCCATCTTCAAGGAGCAGGAGGGCTTGCCCTCCGCGCAGGTGCAGGCCCAGTACCAGGACGCGCAGGGGCGCCTGTGGGTGAGCACGGCCACGGGGCTGGCCTATTTCGCGAACGAGCGCTTCGTCGCCGTCGACGGCGGGCCCAGCAGCGAGATCTACGCGATGGCCGGGGACGCCGCGGGCAACCTCTGGCTGTCCGGCAACAAGGGGCTTGCGCGGCTGCATCAAGGCCGCTTCGCCGAGAACATTCCGTGGGCCGCGCTGGGGCACTCGCAGCAGGCGCAGCTTGTCGTGGCCGATCGCGGCGGGCTCTGGCTGTCCTTCTGGGATGGCAGCGGCGTGTCGTACGTCAGGAATGGCAAGGTCGAAGCGAACTACAGCTTCGCGCATGTGCCGGGCCGTGGCCAGGTCACCGGCCTGCGCGTGGATGACGAGGGCGCGCTGTGGGTGGCCACCGGGTCCACGGGCCTCAAGCGCATCAAGGACGGTCGCGTCACGGCGCTGACGCCAGCCAACGGCCTGCCCTGCGAGACGATCCACTGGTCGACGCTGGACCAGGGCGGCGCCCTGTGGATGTACACGTCCTGCGGGCTGGTGCGGGTGGACCGAGGCGATCTCGCGTCCTGGATCGCCGACCCGGCCCACCGCGTCTCGCCGGTGTCCTGGGGCGTGACGGATGGCGTGCCGCTCATGGTCACCCCGCAGGCCTATTTCAATCCGCCGGTGGCCCGGCAGCCCGACGGCAAGCTCTGGTTCATCGCCGGCGCCGAGCTGCTGTGGGCGGATCCGGCGAACATGCCCTCCAACACGGTGCCGCCGCCCGTGCACATCGAGCGCCTGACCGCTGATCACCAGAGCTACCCGATCGAGCAGGGCCTTCGGCTGCCGCCGCGGATCCGCGACATGACGATCGAATTCGTCGCGCTGAGCCTGGCGGATCCGCTGCGCACGCGCTTCCGCTACCGGCTCGAAGGCCACGACAGCGACTGGCGAGAGGCCGTCGACCGCCGCCAGGCCAGCTACACCAACCTGCCGCCGGGTCAGTATCGATTCCAGGTGAAGGCGGCCAACAACAGCGGCGTCTGGAACGAGGACGGCGCGCAGCTCGAGTTCACGATCCTGCCCGCCTTCCACCAGACGACCTGGTTCCGCGTGGGCAGCCTCGTGGTGCTCGCAGGCTTGATCTGGGCCGGCTTCCAGCTCGCGCTGCGGCTGCGCGTGCGGCGGCTGCATCGGCAGTTCGAGGCGACGCTGGAGGGCCGCGTCGCGGAACGCACGCGCATCGCGCGCGATCTGCATGACACGCTGCTGCAGCGCTTCAATGGGCTGCTGCTGCAGTTCCAGGCCGCGTCCAACCTGCTGCCCGACCGTCCGCGGGAATCCAAGCGGGTGCTGGACACCGCCATCGACCAGGTGGCCGGCGCGATCACCGAGGGCCGCGACACCGTGCAGGGATTGCGCGCGTCGACGCTGGAGACGAACAGCCTGGCGGAAGCCGTGCGGACGCTCGCGCGCGAGCTCTCCAGCGAAAGCGGCCGCGCGCTGCCGGTGAATGTCCAGGTGCAAGGCAAGCCGCAGGAGCTGCATCCGCTGCTGCGCGACGAAACGGTGCGCATCGCCGGCGAGGCGCTGCGCAACGCCTTCCGCCATGCGCAGGCGACGCGGATCGATGTCGAGCTGCGCTACGACGCGCGGCAACTGTGCCTGCGGATCAGCGACGATGGCCAGGGGATCGATCCCGAGGTGCTGCGACGGGGCGAGCGCGAGGGCCACTTCGGCTTGAGCGGCATGCGCGAGCGCGCCGAGGTCGTCGGCGGTCAGCTCTCGGTGCGCTGCCCCGAGGGCGGCGGAACGGTGGTCGAATTCACCGCCCCGCTCCACCGCCCCCCTGCCCTCACTCGACCTTGACCCAGTCGTACTGGGCCTGGCCGCCGCCGCCGTTCCACTGGCCCAGGAAGCCGATCGCATCTGGGCTGTTGTCGCCGCGCCAGTGGTTCAGCATCAACCGCATCGGCGTGGAGACCGACACGATCTGATGACGGATCGTGGTCTCGCCGCCCTGCGCGTTGACGGTGAACCAGCGCACGAAGTTCTCGCGCCATTCGAAGCCCAGCGTCTGCCAGCCGGTCGCGATCGGGAACTGCTTGTAGTTCTGCACCCCGCCCTTCCAGACGTTGGTGTGCAGCACCGTGCCGCCCTTGATCAGCTCGATGTCGATCTCGAAGTGGCTGGCCGTGCCCGCCGTGCCGGTGTAGAGGAAGAACGAGGTGTTGCCGCCGGCGAAGGTGCTGGCCTTCAGGCGTGTCGTGAACTTGCCGTAGGTGAAGCTCTGCTGGGTCCGGATCTCGCCGCAGCGGCCGGTGCCGGCATTGACGTTCAGCACCATGTTGCCGGCGTCCTTCCACACCTCGCTGTAGGCGAAGCCGCAGCCGAAGGGCGTGCCGTTGTGCCAGGTGGCCGTCTCCCACGCCGGCCCGGCGCCGCCGGTGCCATCGAAGCCGTCGAAGAAGCTGGCCGCGTGCGCGGTGCCGGCGGCACCGACGGTCGCAGCGCCAATCGCGCCCATGGCGCCGATGAGCCGGGCCGCGCGCAGCGCGCGCTTGAATCGGAATGTCATGCTTGTCTCCTTGGTTTTTGGGTTCTCAGAAGTCCGCGCGCACCCGCAGGCCGTAGCTGCGCGCGTCGTTGAGGAAGCGCACATTGAGGCTGGAGCCCACCAGTGCCTTGGTCGAGGCCTGCTCGTTCGTCACGTTGGCCGCGAAGGCCTCGATGCGATAGCGGTTCAGCGTGTAGCCCACGCCCAGGTTCAGCGTCGCGAAGCCCTTCTGGCGGTCCGGGAAACCGGCCGCCAGCGCGCTGGTGCGGGCGCCCGCCAGGGTCACCACGTCCAGCTCGTTGTACTGGGTCAGGTAGTAGGACGAGCGGTAGCTCAGCAGCGCCTGCCAGTCGAAGCGGCCCGAGCCCAGCGCGAAGGCCTGCTGCAGCCGCGCCGACACGCTGACCTTGGAGGCCAGCGGCAACTGGTTGCCGGCCAGGCTGATCTGCGGCGCCTTGCCGCCCTGGCCGTAGTCGATGGCGCGCGCGTCGGCCACCACCGCATTGCGGATCTTCGTCTGCAGCAGCACCGCGTTCAGGTCCAGCGAGAAGCCGGCCGGCAGCGGCATGCGCAGCTCGCCTTCCAGCCCGTACAGCCGCGACGCACCGATGTTGCGGTTCACCAGCGAGTAGCCGTTGCAGGTGTTGGGCGTGACCTCGGTGTTGACCTTGATGCAGCTCAGGTCCTGGAAGACCTGGTTCTTGTAGTCGTAGTAGAAGCCCGAGAGATTGACCACCGAGCGGCGCCCCATCAGCTCGATCACGTTGCGCGAGCCGACCTCGAGCACACTGAGCTTCTCCGGGCCGTAGACCTCGGGGATCGGCGAGGTGGCGAAGGTGTCGTTGAATCCGCCGGCCTTGTGGCCGGTCGAGAACTTCGCGTAGACCATCGCATCGCGGCCCAGGTCGTGCTCGACGCCGACGCGGAAGTCGTTGTACTGGGCGCTGCTGGTGCCGTACTGCTGCGTCGGCAGGTCCCAGGCGCTCAGGTAGGAGAAGCCGCCATTGGTGGTGGCGGGGTTGGTGCGCGGGCAGGAGAGCCGGCCATTGCCGTTGACGTCGGGCCGGTCGATGCAGGCGCCATTCGGATTGGAGCCGTCGGCCACCGGTCCCAGCTGCTGGCCCACCAGGTCGCGGCGACCCGCCGTCAGGAAGGTCTGGAGGATGAACTGGGCCCGCTGCGCATCGGTCGTGACCTTGCTCATGTCGAAGTTGGGGCGCGACAGCAACGCGGGCTGGAAGCCCTCCGTGCCCCAGCGCGTGGCGTAGCAGCAGTCGTAGTTCTCGCCGCCCAGCACCACGCCCAGGTTGCCGCCGACGCCGTAGCGCGACTTGCTCTCCTTGGTCCGGCGGAAGCCGGCGATCGCGCGCCAGTCCGGCGCCACCTTGTAGGTCGCGTCGAGGTAGGCCGCGGTGGACTTGCCGCGCACGTCGGGCATGGTGAACTCGCTGCCCCAGTAGCAGCAGCCGCCGTCGGCCAGCGACAGGTAGCCCACGCCCTGCTTCTCCTTGAAGTGGAAGAGCCCGGTGGTCCATTGCAGCGGCGACTGGCTGTCGTTGGAGCGCAGCACCAGCTCGTAGACATTGCTCTTGGACAGCGTCTGCCAGTACTGCGTCGAGTAGTTGTCGTAGTTGACCGCCGACAGGTCGCGGCCCGGCCAGTCGATGCCGTCGGACTGGCCGTTGCGCTGCCAGAAGTCCACCGAGCGCCGGCTGGCGTTGAACTCGGCGCTGACCGGGCCGAGGTCGGCCTCGACCTTGCCCAGCAGGCCCCACAGGTCGTTGCGCATGTCGCCCTGCGCGCCGCGGTACACGACGTGGCGCAGGTCCAGGTCTTCCGCGCGCAGACCGCTGGCGGTCACCGCGCTGAAGATGTTGGCGCCGGGATAACCGGTGCCGCGCTCGCGGCCCGTGTCGGCCACGACGCTGAAGCGCAGCGCCTCGGTCGGCTCCCAGCGCGCGGACAGGCGCAGCGCGCGGTTGTTCTCCTGGCCGGCCGGCTTGAGCTGGCTGGCCGCCGGGTCGGTCGACACGTTGGTGAAGCCGTAGTCCTTGGTGCTCTGGTAGCCGGCGATGCGGATCGCGGCGTCGGAGCCGATGGGCACGTTGACCGCTGCCTCGGCGCCATGGCCGCTGCGGTTGGAGACCTCGCCCTGCGCGTAGCCGGAGAACTGGTTCAGGCGCGGCTGCGCGGTGATGATGTTCAGCGTGCCGGCCAGCGCGTTGCGGCCGTACAGCGTGCCTTGCGGGCCCTTGTTCACCTCGACCCGCTCCAGGTCGTAGAACATCAGCCCCAGGCCGCGCGGACGCGGGATGTAGACGCCGTTCAGGTGCGGCGCCGCGCCCGGATCGCCGAGCTCGGTGTTGTTGGCCGAGCCGACGCCGCGGATGAAGATCTCGACGTTGCCTTCCTGGTTGGCGATGCTCAGGCCCGGCACCGCGGCCTGGAGCTGGCGCACCTCGGTGATGCCGTCCTTGCGCAGCTGGTCGCCGCTGACGGACTGCACCACGCCGGAAACCTTCTGCGCCGTCTCCAGCCGCCGGTTGGAGGTGACGGTGACCGTCTCGAGGCGGCTGGAATCGGCGGCGGGCTGCGGCTCCTTCGCGGCGGGCTTTTCGTCGGCGCGCGGGGCGTCAGGGGTCGCCTGCGCCATCGCATGGCCGTGGCACACAGCGAGCACGGCCGCCATCACGAGCGGGATGGCGAAGGGATGGGTCGGCGACGCGGGCTGTTGGGGGGCTTGTCTCTTTGTCATTGTTGTCCTCTGGCGGGAGTCAGGGTTGCGGGTGGCGCGGGCCTCGGGCCCAGGGCGCGGGTGGAACTGCGTTGGCGGGAAAAACGTGAGAGGGGAAATGGGCCGGGTCGCCGATCAGGCGGCGATCGCGTGGCCCTCGGCATCGAAGAAATGCGCGCGCTCGGTCCGGATGCGCAGGCCGACGGCATCGCCGGCGCGCGGCGGCGGTGAATCGGGGGCCAGGCGCACCGCGATCAGCGGCTGGTCCGGCGCCCAGCGGGCATGCGCGATCACGGTGTCGCCCAGGTGCTCGATCACCTCGATCGAGGCGGGCAGGCCCTGCTCCGGCGCGCTCAGCGCGATGTCGTTGGCGCGCACGCCCAGCGTCATCGGGCGACGAGCCGACGCACCGGTCTGCGGCACGCGCACGCCGGCCCGCGACAGGCCCTCGTCCGGGCCGGCCGACATGGCGGGCACGGTCAGGAAATTCATCGTGGGGGTGCCGAGGAAGCCGGCCACGAAGCGGCTCGCCGGCTGCTCGAACAGCGACAGCGGCGTGCCGACCTGCTCGACGCGGCCCGCGTTGAAGAGCGCGATGCGGTCGCCCAGCGTCATGGCCTCGACCTGGTCATGGGTCACGTAGATCATGGTCGTGCCCAGCTCGCGATGCAGGCGCGCCAGCTCCAGGCGCATCTGCACGCGCAAGGCGGCATCGAGGTTGGACAGCGGCTCGTCGAACAGGAAGACCGAGGGCCGGCGCACGATCGCGCGGCCGATGGCCACGCGCTGGCGCTGGCCGCCGGAGAGCTCGCGCGGCCGGCGCTGCAGCAGCGGCCCGATCTGCAGGATCTCCGCGACCTGGCCGACGCGCTCGCGCACCTCGGCGCGGGGCAGCCCGGACATCTTCAGCGCGAAGCCCATGTTCTGCTCGACGGTCATGTGCGGGTACAGCGCATAGCTCTGGAACACCATCGCCACGCCGCGCTGCGACGCATCGAGCGCGGCCACGCTGCGTCCGCCGATGCGGACATCGCCGTCGTCGATGTCCTCGAGCCCCGCGATCATGCGCAGCAGCGTCGACTTGCCGCAGCCGGACGGGCCGACGAACACGGTGAACTCGCCATCGGCGATGTCCAGGTCGATGCCCTTGAGCACCTCGACACCGCCGCTGTAGCGCTTGCGCAGGTCGCGCAACTGCACGTCAGCCATGGACGGGCTCCTGCGCCGGGGCGTCCACGTGGCGGCGCGCCTGGGCGATCGTGGCGCTGTACCAGTGGGCGCTGTCCTTCAGCGTGCGCTGCTGGGTCGCGTAGTCGACATGGACCAGGCCGAAGCGCTTGGCATAGCCCGAGTCCCACTCGTAGTTGTCCATCAAGCTCCAGTAGAAGTAGCCGCGGATGTCGACGCCGGCGGCCTTGGCCTGCGCCAGCGCCTCGAGGTGGCGGCGCACGTAGTCGATGCGCGCGTGGTCGGGCACGCGGCCGTGGTCCAGCGTGTCGGCGTTGGCCATGCCGTTCTCGGTGATGAAGATGGGCGGCAGGTCCGGGTACTGCGCCTTCAGGCCGACGAGCAGCTCGCGCAAGCCGTCGGGGTAGATCTCCCAACCCATGTCGGTCGCGCCCAGCGCCATCGGCGGCGGCACCGGCGGCTCGTCGCGGCTGGCCCAGATGCGGGCGTAGTAGTTGATGCCCAGGAAGTCCAGCGGCGCCTGGATCAGCGCCATGTCGCCGTCCTGGACCTGCGGGTAGTGGGCGATGCCGGCATCCTGCGGATAGCGCCCCTGGAACAGCGGATCCATGTACCAGCGCACGAAGCGCGCGTACTCGGTGGCGGCCGCAGCCTGGTCGGCGGCGCTCGCGGTCGCCGCGGTCACGCTGGACTGGTTCAGCACGATGCCCAGCGGGCAGGCGGTGCCGCTGGCCCGCATCGCGCTCATTGCCAGGCCGTGCGACAGCAGCAGGTGGTGCGAGACCTGCGCGGCCAATTGCGGATCGCGCTCGCCCGGCGCGAACTTGCCGATCTCGTGGCCCAGCACCGCGGTGCACCAGGGCTCGTTGTGGGTCGCCAGCGAGGCCAGCCGGTCGCCCAGCCGCCGCGCGATCGCGTCGGCATAAACAGCGAAGTGGAAAGCGGTGTCGCGATTGCCCCAGCCGCCGCGATCCTGCAAAGCCTGCGGCAGGTCCCAGTGATACAGCGTCGCGTGCGGCGCGATGCCGCGCTCGAGCAGCCCATCGACGAGGCGGTCGTAGAAGTCCAGGCCGCGCTCGTTGAAGAGCCCCTGCCCCAGCGGCTGCACGCGCGGCCAGGCGATGGAGAAGCGGTAGGCATCGACGCCCAGGCCCGCGATCATCGCGACGTCGTCCTTCCAGCGGCGGTAGTGGTCGCAGGCGACGGCGCCGCTTTCGCCATTGACGGTGCGGCCGGGCTGGCTCGCGAAGGTGTCCCAGATCGACGGGCCGCGGCCGTCGACGTCGACGGCGCCCTCGATCTGGTAGGCGCTGGTCGCGACGCCCCAGGTGAAGGCGTCGCCCAGCTGACGCAGCGCGGCAGCGGAGAGACGGTCGGAAGCGGTGAAGCGGTCGGTCATGGAAAGGGTCGAGCTCATGAGGGCTGGAAAGGCGGAGGGCTTGAAAACGGGAGGAACGGGAGGAGGCGTTGATTCGGTGAGGAGACGGAGCGCGTCGTGGCTACTTGACCGCGCCGGCGGTGAGGCCGTCGATCAGGCGCCGCGAGGCGACGACGAACAGCAGCAGCAGCGGCAGCACCGCGACCGCGGCGCCGGCGCACAGCGCGCCCCAGGGCGTCTGTCCGCTGCCCTGCAGGGCGCGCAACGCCAGCGGCACGGTGTAGAGGTCCATGTCGCGGATCACCACGAGCGGCCCCATGAAGTTGTTCCACGAGCCGATGAAGGTGATCAGCCCGAGCGTGCCCAGCGCCGGCAGCGTCAGCGGCAGCACGATGCGCCAGAAGATGCCGAACTCGCCGCAGCCGTCCAGCCGCGCGGCGTCGACGAGCTCGCGCGGCACCGTGCTGCCGATGTACTGGCGCATCATGAAGATGCCCAGCGCGCCGCAGGCGCCCGGCACGATCAGGGCCTTGTGCTCGTTCAGCCAGCCCAGCCAGGCCATGGTCAGCACGGTCGGCACCATGCCGAGGAAACCGGGCAGCAGCATGGTGGCCAGCACCAGGCCGAAGAGCCGGTCCCGTCCCGGGAAGTCCAGCAGCGCGAAGGCATGGCCCGCCAGCGAGCACAGCAGCAGGTTCAGCACCGTGACGGCCCCGGCCACGTAAAAGCTCCAGCCCAGGTTGCGCCAGAAGAAGGGCAGCCGGTCCAGCAGCAGCGCCAGGTTGTCGCCCAGGGCGTCGCCGAACCACAGCGGCGGCGGCACCGAGAGGATCTCCGCGTTGGTGTGGGTCGCGAAGACCATCATCAGGTAGAAGGGCGCGAACATCAGCAGCGCGCCGGCAAGCACGATGGCGTGGCCGATCACGCGTGCCGAGGGCACTGGCCGCCAGCGGGCGCCGAGGCGGGCGGGCCGGTCCGGATCGGCGTGGAGGGGAAGCAGGGTCGACATGGGGAGGTGTCCTTGCCGCGTCAGCGCTGGCGGCCGAGCAGCCGGTTGTTGAGCCAGGTGGCGGCGGCGATCAGCAGGAAGAGCAGCCACGCGATCGCGGAGGCGGTGCCGAAGTCGCCATCGGTGAAGGCGACCGAGTACAGGTGCATGGCCACGGTCTTGCCGGCCTGGCCCGAGCCGCCGGTGCCGCTGGTCAGGATGAAGGGCTCCTCGAACAGCTGCAGGCTGCCGATGATGGCCAGCGTCACCGCGAAGAAGATCATCGGCCGCAGCTGCGGCAGCACGAGGTGCAGGAAGGTCTGGCGCTCGCTGACGCCATCCACGCGCGCCGCCTCGAAGAGGTCGCGCGGCAGCGTCTGGATGGCGGAGAGGTAGAGCACCGTGTTCCAGCCGACGTAGCGCCAGAACACCACGATCGCGACCATCCAGCGCGTGTTCTCGGCCTGGTCCCAGTCGATCGGCGTGGACGGGAACAAGGCGCCGAGCAGCGGCAGCTCATGCAGGCCCAGCAGCGCCGCGTTGATCGCGCCGAAGTCCTTGGAGAACAGCGCCGAGAAGACCAGCGACACCGCGACGGTCGAGGTGATGAAGGGCAGGAAATAGAGCCCCACCACGCCGTTGCGCCAGCGCCGGAAGGCGGTGTGCAGGTAGTAGGCCAGCGGCAGCGCGACCAAGTGCTGCGGCACGCAGCCCACCACGGCCAGCCACAGCGTGTTGAAGAGCGAGGCGCGCAGGCCGTCGTCACGGGTGAGCGCGTACAGGTAGTTGTCCAGGCCGACCCACTGCATCGCGCCCAGCCCGGCGGCGGCGTCCCAGCTGTTCAGCGACAGCACGATGGAGAACAGCAGCGGGAACAGGCCGAAGGCCGCGAAGAGCACGAAGAACGGGCTGATGAAGAGGTAAGGCATCCAGCGGCGCGGAATGCGCAGCCGGTGCGGCCAGGTGAGGCGAAGGCTCATGCGGGGACTCATGCAAGGGCTCGTGGGCGAGGTTCCAGGGAAAGCGCGGCGGATCAGGCGCGTCGGCGCACGCGGCGCTCGACGGTGGCGCGCGCGTCAGCCAGCGCCTGGTCGATGCCCTTGCGATGCAGCAGCACCTGGTCGAGTTCGTTGCGCACGACCTCGTCGGCCACGGCGTCATGGCGGTCGATCGTGATCGCCGGAATCCGGCGCGCCATGTCCCGCCACTGCAGGCGCGCTGCCTCCCCGCCCAGGAAGTCGATGGGCTCGGACAGGAAGCCGTCGTCCTGCGCGGACAGCAGCACCGGGAAGGCGTCGAGCGAGCGGAAGGCGGCCACCTGCTGGTCCCGATCCAGGGCCAGCAGCTGTAGCAGGTCCCAGGCCAGCGCCTTCTGCTGCGAGTGCACCGGGATCGCGTAGAAGGAGCCGCCCCAGGCCGCGGCCGCGCCCTCGGGCAAGGGCGCGGACCGCCAGAGCCCGGCCGTCTCCGGCGCGATCCACCGCTTCAGGTGGCCGCCCAGCCAGCAGCCCATCATCTGCGTCGCGATGGCCCCGCGGCGGAAACCTTCGGACCATTCATTGCTCCAGGCGCGCACCCGCGCGTCGATGCCGGCATCGCGCGCCTGCAGAGCCAGTTCGAAGGCGCGGCGGAAACGCGCCGTCTGCACCTGGCTGCGCCCCTGCGGATCGAAGAACACCCCCTCCCCGTCGGCCAGACCGGCGCGGATGCGGATGTCCTTGAGGTCCTGCGCATGCGCGACCAGGTAGGCGCCGGTGCGGGCCCGCAGCGTCCGGCCGGCCTCGATGAAACCTGACCACGAGTGCGTGAGATCGGTTTCAAGCAGCCCGGCGCGCGCCAGCAGGTCGTGCCGGTAGAACAGCGCGCCGGGACCGGTGTCCACCGGCAGTGCCTTGATCTCGCCCCGGCGGTTGACGCCGGCGCGCCAGGCGTAACCAGGGAAGCGGGCGGCTTGGCCACCCGCGAGATACGGGGCGCGCGACAGATCCTCCAATCCGGCCGAGTCGACGAACTTGCCCAAGAAATCCATATCAAGGGCGATCAGGTCGGGCAGCGCGGCGCCGGCCGCGAGGGCCGTCGTCATCGCGGTGTGGTGGTCCTTGTGCGACAGCGTCACCACGTTGACCGCCACGCCGGGGTGGCGCCGGGCGAAGGCCGGGAGGGCCAGTTTCAGCGCCCGATCGAGGTCGGGATAGCTGGCGACGGTGATCCGGGCCGGCGCGGCCCGTGCTCCACCGGCGGCGGCGCAGGACAGCAGCATCAAGGCCTCTCGGCGTCTCAGCGATCTCATGGTTCTTCCTGTTGTCGACGATCCGACGCCTCGGATCGCAGCCTTGTCTCGTTGGCTTGAAATCGAATTCACGCAGTCTGCCTGCACGGGAATTGCGTTGTCAACGTTGTCATCGCACGAATCGACGCTCTTGAGGGAAGTCCCCTAGGGCGACATGCGATGGCTGTCTCGCGGACGCCGCGAAATCGTTATCATGCGACGTTCCCGTCACAGGGCGCCCGTGGCGCTCCCTCTTCATGGATCCGAGCCCTCCCCTCACCCGCCCGAAATCCGAGCCGGCCACGGTGCAGGACGTCGCCCGGCTGGCCGGCGTCTCGCCCGCCACGGTCTCGCGCATCCTCACCGGCTCGGCCCGCGTGGCCGAGGACAAGCGGCGCGCCGTCGAGGCGGCGATCCAGAAGCTGAAGTTCCGCCCCAACCTGTCGGCGCGCGGGCTGCGCAGCGGCTCCACGCACACCATCGGCGTGCTGACGCAGGAGCTCGAGAGCCCCTACTTCGCCAACGCGGTCAAGGGCGTCGACGAAGGCCTGACCGGCAGCGGCTACACGCCGATCGTGGTGCCGGGCCACTGGAATCCGGACGAGGAGTCGGAGCGGGTCGCGCTGCTGACGGCGCGCAAGGTCGATGCCCTGATCGTGCTGGGCGGGCGGCTGGGCGACGCCCGGCTCGCGGAGCTGGCCCAGCAGCTGCCGGTGGCGATCATCGGCCGGCGCACGGACGCGGCGGGCGTCTTCTCCTTCTCCCAGGACCAGGTCGAAGGGGCGCGGCTGGCCACGGCCCACCTGATCGCGCTGGGGCATCGCCGCATCGCCCACATCGCCGGGCCCTCCAACCAGGTCGACGGCCAGGAACGCAAGGAAGGCTTCATGCTGGCCCATCGCCAGGCCGGGCTGAGCGTCGATCCGGCGCTGATCGTCGAGGGCGACTTCATGGAAACCGGCGGCATCGCCGCGATGGAAACGCTGCTGGGCGCAGGCCATGGGTTCACCGCGGTGTTCTGCGCCAACGACCAGTCCCTGTGGGGCGCCAAGCTGGTGCTGCACCGCCGCGGCATGCGAGTGCCTGAAGACCTGTCGCTGGTCGGCTTCGACGACCTGCCGCAATCGAAGTACATGACGCCGCCCGTCACCGCCGTGCGCCAGCACACCTTCGCGATGGGGCTGGCGGCGGCCTGGGCGCTGCTGAACGCCCTGGGCCGCGAGATGGACGAGCCGGCGCCGACGGTCCCGGCCATCCACCTCGAGGTGCGCGAGACCACCGGCCCCTGCCACGAACCGGCCTGATCGGGCACCCCGCGGCCAGGCGGGCGATACGCGGTTCGGGGGCGGCAGGCGATGGAGGGCCGGTGCTACAGTCCGCGGCCTCGCGCCGTCACGACTTCGCCTCCGCTCCTCCGTGCCAGCCTCGCCGCCAAAACCGCCCGCCAAGCCGCCTGCCAAGGCGTCGAAGGCCCCCAAGGCGCCCTCCAAAGCACCCCTCAAAGCGCCGGCCCCACCGCCTGCCGAGGCGGTCGCTTCGCCGGCCCCATCGACCCGTCGCCGCAGCGACGCGCCGACGCTGGCGGATGTGGCGCGCGCGGCCGGCGTGTCGGGCATGGCGGCCTCGTCCGCGCTCAACGGCGGTCGCCGCGGCTCGGCGCGGGTGTCGGCCGAAACCCGTGAACGCGTCCTGGCCGCGGCCGAGCGGCTCCAGTACCGCCCCAACGCCACGGCCCGCGCGCTGGCCAGCCAGCGCACGAATGCGATCGGCTTCGTCGCCAACTTCGAGAGCGAGGAGCCCAACCTCTATGTCCTGGAGGTGTTCACCGGCGTCATCCATGGCGCGACCGCCGCCGGCCAGACCGCGGTGGTCTTCACCCTGGGCGACTGGGCGGAGGCTCGCGCCCGCCTCCCGGCCCTGTGCGACGGCCGCGTCGACGGCCTGGTCCTGCTCGGCCCGCGCCTGCCGGACGACCACGCCAGCTGGCTGCCGCAGCACACGCCGATGGTCTCGGTCCACGCCGACCGCCCCCTCGCCGGCGTGGCCAACCTGGAAACCGACGACGAGGTCGGCGCTTACGACGTGGTGCGCGAGCTGCTCGCGCGCGGCCATCGCCGCATCCTCCACGTGGGCGGCCCGGAGGCCTTCGCCGGCGCCAACCGGCGGGTCGACGGCTATCTGCGCGCCCATGCCGAGGCCGGCGTGAAGCCCGCCGCCGGCCACGTGATCCGGGCGCCGCTGACCATCGACGGCGGGCGCGACGCGATCGAGGCCTGGCTGCGCCGTCACCGCGGACGCCCCTTGCCCGACGCGGTCTTCGGCTGCAACGACGCCATCGCGTTCGGCTGCATCGAGGCGCTGCGCGCGCGCGGCCTGCGCATCCCGGAGGACATCTCCGTCGTCGGCTACGACCACACCTTGATGGCCCGCTCGGTGCAGATGGCCACGATGCGGCAGCCGCTGCACGACATGGGGCGCCGCGCGGTCGAGCTGCTGGTGGAACGGATCGATGCGATGCGGCGCAACAAGCCCCTGCCCGCTCCCGGCCACCTGGTGCTGCCGACCGAACTCGTTGCCGGCGTCACGCTGGGGGCGCCGCGACGCGAGCGCCTGGCGATCTCCTGACGCGCGCTTGACGGACGTCTGAGGTCGCGCCTCGTCATCGCGCCCCGCGCTGGGGCGTCGCACCGTCCCGGTGAGGTCTTTCCCCTAGATAGTTCATTCAATACACAAACTAACATCGCGTCGCCTTGATTTAGCGGAATATCACGCGCCCACAACAGGGCCGTAACCAGATTCCATCAAGCTCGCGCCCGGAGGAGACAACCGGCCGGGCCCGTTGCTGAAAGGTCGACCGATGAGATTGCGATCCTCCCCCCTGCTGCTGGCCCTGGCGGCCGCCGGCGTGTCCACCGCCATGGCGCAGACCTGCACGCCGACGCCGATCAAGCCCTTCGTGAATGTCGGCGGCAGCTGGTCGGCGACGGCCTCGGCCACGCTCAAGACCGGCGGCTCGGCCGTGCTGGGTCCGCAGCCGGTCTCGGGCGGCAGCTGGAGCTGGAGCGGCTGTGGCACCGTCGGCGCCTCCCGCGAGCAGACCATTCAGCCCGCCGCGGCCTGCACCGCCACGGCCACCTACACCAACGCCTGCGGCGCCAAGAGCCAGCAGGCGTTCTCGATCAAGGCCGGCACCTGGGCCAGCGCCAAGTTCGGCGGCGGCGGTTATGTCACCGGCCTGGTCTTCCATCCGAGCGCCCGGGACCTGCTCTACGCGCGCACCGACGTCGGCGGCGCCTACCGCTGGGACGCCGGCTCGTCGTCCTGGATTCCCATCAACGACGGCTTCACCGCGGCCGAGGGCTTCCATCACGGCGTTGAAAGCATCGCCCTGGATCCCACCAACGACCAGCGCGTCTACATGGTCACCGGCATGTCGGCCTCGGCGGACGCGACCGCGCGGCTGTACATCTCCAACAACCGCGGCGGCAGCTGGACCTTCTTCAACCTGCCGTTCTCGGCGGGCGGCAACAACAACGGCCGGGCGATCGGCGAGCGCCTGTCGGTCGACCCCAACAATCCGTCGATCCTCTTCTACGGTTCGCGCACGGCAGGCCTGTGGAGGAGCGTGAACTCCGGCCGCACCTGGGCCCAGGTGAGCGGGCTGTCGTCGACAAAGCTGACCGCCGACCAGATCAACAATCTGGGCGGCCAGGTCATGGGCGTCGAGCACCTGGTGTTCGACACCTCGACCAAGGGCAGCGGCTCGCCGACGCGGACCCTGTGGGCCGCCATCGCGCCGGACTACGTCAACGCGGCCGGCCTGGGGTCCAACCTCTACAAGTCGGTCGACGGCGGCGCCACCTGGACGCCGGTCGCGACGCCGGTGTCCGGATTCCACATCCCGCACATCGTGCGCACCGCCGACGGCGCGCTGTACCTGCTCTTCACCAAGGGCGCCGGCCCGGGCGACGCCGGCCCCGCGCGGCTCTACAGGTACGACGCCAGCAACGGCAACACCTGGACGCTGCTCAACAGCAACGATGGCGCCGGCTACGGCGGCCTGTCGGTCCTCGGCACCGGCGCCACGGCGCGCATCGCGCTGGGCGTGAGCGGCACCTGGGGCAACTACAGCGGCCAGCAGGTGGTGCAGCTGTCCGACGACGGCGGCCGCAACTGGCGCGAGATCGCGGCCACCATGCCGCACACGCCGGCCAGCGACGGTTTCTCCGGCTGGATCGACGACGTGGAGATCGATCCCTTCAACCGCGATCGCGTGCTGCATGTCTTCGGCGGCGGCATCTGGGAGACGCGCAACGCGTCCTCGTCGACGCCGAGCTGGAACTTCGCGGTCAACGGCCTGGAGGAGACCTGCACGCTGAGCCTGGCCACGCCGCCGGCGGGCGCCTCCTACACCTTCATCAACAACTCGGGCGACGTCGGCACCTGGATCCACACCGACCTCGGCACGACGCCGACGCTGAGCCCCTACAAGCAGTGGAGCAACGGCAACTCCGCCGACATGGCCTGGTCCGACCCCAACTACATCGCCAACGCCAACGTCACCAGCACCGCGAGCGGCCATGTCGGCACCGGCTACTGGTCCGGCGACGGCGGCCGCAGCTGGGCCGCCTTCGCCCGTCTGCCGGCAGGCGCCGCGGCCAACATCAACCAGGCGTCCAACCTGGCCGTGCCGGCGCGCAACCGCGTCGTCTGGGCGCCGGCCGATTCGGTGCCCTCCTACACCACCGACAACGGCAACAGCTGGACGGCCACCAACCTGCCGGCGCTCACCGTCGTCAACGGCGTGCCGCGCAGCTATCGCCTGGTGGCCGACCGCAGGAACGCCAACAAGGTCTATGCCTACGACTCGGGCGGCGCCTGGTGGACCTACACCCCGGCCAAGGTCTACGTCTCGACGGACGGCGGCCGGAGCTTCGCGCTGAGCCAGGGCTCGGTGGCCGCCAACATGCGCTTCGCGCCGTGGGGCGCGTCGTCGATGGCGGTGAACCCGAACGCCGAAGGCGACCTGTGGGTGGCCGACGGCCTGGCCGTCTACCACTCGTTGGATTCGGGCGCGAACTGGACCAAGGTGGGCGCGTTCGCGCCGATCTGGGGCGGCCGGCAGGACTGGCTCGGCCCCGAAGTGGCGGGCGCGAGCATCGTCGCGCTGGGCAAGGCCAAGCCGGGCTCGAGCTACTCGGCGGCCGTCTACGTGGTGGGCGTGATCAACGGCGTGTGGGGCGTCTGGCGCTCGGACGATGCCGGCGCCACCTGGGTACGCCACAACGACGACGCCCACCAGTACGCCGGCCTCGGCGTGATGGCGGCCGACCAAGGCCTCTACGGACGGATCTACGCCGGCGGCAGCTGCCGCGGCGTGGTGTACAGCAACTGACCAACGGGCCCGGCGACGGGCCCCTTCCCTTTCTCCGCATGAAGATCATCACCCCCATCGCCGCGGCCGTCCTGGCCCTGGGCGCGTCCGGTGCCCAGGCGGCGGACGCCCTGCTCTCGTCGCCCGACGGGCGCATCACGCTGCGCATCGCCGACGACGCCAGCCGCTTCAGCATCAGCCGCAAGGGCGAGACGGTCATCGCCGACTCGCCGCTGGGGCTGGAGCTGGACGGCCAGCCGCCGCTCGGCGCGCTGACGCTGGAGTTGCGCCAGGACACGCGGGAGGACCGCGTCATCCCGCTCGTCGCGACCAAGGCGGCCACGGCGCGCGACCACTACCTCGGCACGACGCTGACCTTCCGGGAAGCGGGCGGCGGACGGCGCCTCTTCATCGATGCGCGCGCCTATGACGAGGGCGTGGCCTTCCGCTACCGGCTCGAGGGCCAGGCCCCTGTGCGGCTGAAAGATGAGCGCACGGCCTTCGTGCCGGCCGGCGATCCCGCCTGCCTCGTCACCCCGGTGGAAGGCGCGCATGAACTGCCCTTCGAGCGGCTGCGGATCTCCGAGCTCAAGCGCGATGCGGGTTACGACGTGCCGCTGGTCTGCGCCTCGCCTTCGGGCCGCACGCATTACGCCATCACGCAGGCGCACCTGGAGGGCTACACCGGCGCCTCGCTGTGGCGCGACGGCGCCGCGCTGCGCGTGCGCCTGTCCGGCGTGCCCAAGCGCGAGGGGCCGGCCTATGTCTCCAGCGCCGGCCTGACGACCGCGTGGCGCGCCGTCATGATGGCGGACCGCGCCGGCCAGCTGATCGAGTCGCAGCTGGTGGGCAACCTCAACCCGCCGCCGCGGGGCGACTTCAGCTGGGTCAAGGCCGGCAAGACCTCCTGGGACTGGTGGTCCGGGCCGCTCGAGGGCGTGAAGCCCGACCTGGCCGCCTACAAGCGATTCATCGACTTCGCGGCGGAATCGGGCTTCCCCTACCACCTGATGGACGCTGGCTGGGCCTTCGGCACCGGACCGTGCTGCGATCCGCTGCCCACCACCGACATCACCCGCGCGGCCGACGGCATCGACATGCCGGCCCTGGTGCGCTACGCCGCCGACAAGGGCGTGGGCCTGCTGCTGTGGGTGCACTGGGAGCACCTGGCGCCGCGGATGGACGAGGTGCTGGACACCTACGCGCGCTGGGGCATCAAGGGCATCAAGGTCGACTTCATGAACCGGGACGACCAGGAGATGGTCGCCTTCTACCAGCGCGTGGCCGAAGCCACCGCCAAACGCCACCTGCTGCTGGACCTGCACGGTGCCTACGTGCCCGCCGGGCTGCAGCGGACCTATCCCAACTTCATCACCCAGGAAGGCGTGCTGGGCGCGGAGTGGAACAAGATGGACCGGCGCATCACGCCGCGGCACAACCTGATGCTGCCCTACACCCGGATGCTGGCCGGCCCGATGGACTACACGCCCGGCGGCTTCCGCAACGCCACGCCGCGGGACTTCGAGGTGCGCGCCTCGATGCCGCTGACGCAGACGACCCGCGGCCAGGCGCTGGCCATGTACGTGGTCTACGACAGCCCGCTGCAGATGGTCTCCGACGACCCGTCCAACTACCGCGGCGAGACCGGCTTCGATTTCGTGCGCCGCGTGCCGGCGGCCTGGGACGAGACCCGTTTCCTCGCCGGCGAACCCGGCGAGGACATCGTGCTGGCGCGGCGCAGCGGCAAGTCCTGGTACCTCGGCGCGATGACGTCGGAACGCGCCCGCACCGAAAAGGTCCCGCTCCGCTTCCTGCCGCCCGGCCGGTGGCGCGCGACGATCTGGCAGGACGGCGAGGTCGTGCGCGAGGTCCGTCGCAGCACGCGCAGCGTGACGAACGCCGACGTGCTGACGCTGTCGCTGGCCGCGGCCGGCGGCGCCGCCGTGATCCTGGAGCCGGCGCCGTGAGGACGCGCGCGCTCGCGCCAGCCAACGCCAAGGAGGACGCACCGACATGAGACGCCGTGATGTGTTCGGGCTGATGGCGCTGGCCTCGGCCGGCCCGCTGGCCGTCGCCTCGAGTACCACCGGGAGCGCCACGCCGCTGCCCTCCGCGCTCGACGCGGCCGGGCAACTGAACGCGCTGCCGCTGGACGGCTCGCAGGACGGCTTCCGCTGGCGCCGCGTCGCCGAAGGGGTGCAGTTCCGCGTCGACGGCCTGACCAAGGGCGTGCTGTTCTACGGCCCTGGACTGGTGCGGGTCACCGCCCACCTGGGCGTGGCGCATACCGCGCAGCCCAGCCTGGTGGTCGTGGCCAGGCCGCGTCCGCTCGCCATCGAAGTGCGCGAGGAGGCGGACACGCTGCGGGTGGTCGCGCCCGGCGTGCAGGTCCTCGTGGACAAGCACAGTGGCGCGCTGACCTTCCTCGACGGCGCGGGCCGCCTGCTGACCCGGGAGCGCGAGCGCGCGCCCACCGAGCTGCAGCAGGTCGAGATCGCCGGCAGTCCCAGCTATGCGCTCGCCCAGCACTTCAGCCTCACGCCGGACGAGTCGCTGTACGGCCTGGGCCAGTACAACGAGCCCTACATGGACTACCGCGGCCGCGAGGTCCTGATGGTGCAGACCAACATCGGCATCGTCGTGCCGTTCATGGTGTCGACGCGCCGCTGGGGTCTGCTGTGGGACGTGTACTCGAAGATGAGCTTCAGCGACGGGCCGCAGGGCGCGACCTTCCGCGCGGAGAGCGCTCCCGCCGGGGCTGATTACTACCTCGTGGCCGGCACCGACATGGACGGCGTGATCGCCGGTTACCGCCAGTTGACCGGCGCCGCGCCGATGTTCCCCAAGTCCGCGTTCGGGCTCTTCATGAGCAAGGAGCGCTACCAGACCCAGCAGCAGCTGCTGGACGTGGTGCGGCACTTCCGCGCCGACGGCTTCCCGCTCGACACCATCGTCCAGGACTGGCAGTACTGGGGTGGCGAGAAGGACGGCGTCTGGGACGGCAAGTGGAGCGGCATGGTCTGGGACCGCGAGCGCTTCCCCGATCCGGCCGCGATGACGCGCGAATTGCACGGGCCGCTGCACACGCGGCTGATGGTGTCGATCTGGCCGTCGGTGGGCAACGACACGGCGCTGGCCCGTGAGCTCGACGCGCAGCACCTGCGCTTCGAGCCACTGCACTGGATCTCCAAGCGCGCGCGGATCTACGACGCCTTCAGCCCCGCCGGGCGGCGCATCTACTTCAAGCACGTCAAGCAGGGCCTGCTGGACGTCGGCGTGGACGCGCTGTGGATGGACGGCACCGAGGTCGAGGTCGGCGGCGCGGCGCACGATCCGGCCGAGGTCGAGGCCGACATCAAGCGCCTGGGCCGCAACGCGATGGGCGACTTCACGCGCTACCTGAACGTCTACAGCCTGCTGACGACCCGCGGCGTCTACGAGGGCCAGCGCGCGGCGGGCCCGTCAGGCCGGCGCGTGTTCACGCTGACGCGCTCGGCCTGGGCCGGCCAGCAGCGCTACGCCGCCCTGCCCTGGTCGGGCGACACCGAATCCAGCTGGGCCTCGCTGCGCGCGCAGATCGCCGGCGGGTTGAACGTCGCGATGGCCGGCCTGCCCTACTGGTCGCAGGACACCGGCGGCTTCTTCGTGAACTTCGCCGACGGCGAGCGCAATCCCGCCTGGCGCGAGCTCTACGCGCGCTGGAACCAGTTCGGCATCTTCAATCCGATCTACCGCATCCACGGCACCTCGGTCGAGCGCGAGCCCTACCTGTTCAAGAGCCTGGACCCGGCGGTGTACGGCTCGCTGCGCCGCGCCGCCGAGCTGCGCTACCAGCTGCTGCCCTACCTCTACAGCCTCGCCTGGCGCGCCACGCAGGAGGGCACCCTGATGATGCGCGGCCTGGCGATGGACTTCCCGGACCAGGCCGCGCTGCGCAAGGTGGACGACACCTACATGTTCGGCCCGGCCTTCCTGGTGCAGCCGATCACGCGGCCGATGTTCCATGCGGTGCTGCCGCCGCCCGCGACCGTGCCGGCCGCGCAGCTGCGCACGCCGGACGGCCAGGGCGGCCTGCTGCTCGAATACTTCGACGGCATGGACTTCGAGAAGCCGGCCAGCCGCACCGTCGACACGGTGATCGAGCATCGCTGGCCCGATCCGCCGCTGGGCAGCGTGCCGCCGGGGTTGAGCGGCCTGATGCGGTTCTCCGCGCGCTGGACCGGCGAGCTCATCGCCGCCGAAAGCGGTGATCACGAGATCGGCCTGGAGGGCGACGACGGCTTCCGCTTGTGGCTGGACGACGAACTGGTCGTCGACGACTGGAACCTGGGCCCTCCGCGCTTCAAGGGCCATCGCCTGACGCTGCGCGCCGGCCAGCGCCTGAAGCTGCGCATCGACTACTTCCAGGAGACGCGCGGCCGCTTGCTGCGCCTGGCCTGGCGCACGCCGACCCAGGCGCGCGAACTGGTCGAGATGCAGGGCCGGCTGGACCGCCGGCAGGAAACCCTGCTGCCTCAAGGCAGCGACTGGACCGACTTCTGGACCGGCCAGCGCCACGCCGGCGGCGGCCGCGTCGCGCGCGACTACGCGCTGGACGAGTTCCCGCTCTTCGTGCGCGCCGGTGCCATCGTGCCCCTGGGGCCGGTGGTCGAGCACACCGGCCAGGACGCCGGCGCACCGTGGGAGATCCGCGTCTATCCCGGCGCCGACGGCCGCTTCGTCCTCTACGAGGACGACGGCGAGACCTACCGCTACGAGCGCGGCGAGCGCGCCACCGTCGCGCTGCGCTGGGACGATGCCCGCCGCACGCTGCACATCGGCGCCCGTCAGGGGCGCTTCCCCGGCCTGGTGACGCATCGCACGCTGCGGGTGCGCGTCATGGCCACCCCCGACCGGGTCGAGCAGACCCGCTCCGTGCAGTACCAGGGCCGGGCCCTGGCCCTGTCCTTCGACTCCCGCATCGACTCCCGCGACAACGCCCTCATCGACTCCCCTTCCTCCCGTCCATGAAGCAGACCGTCCTTCCCCTGATCCTGGCCTTGCTGGCCGCCGCCGCCCAGGCCGAGGTGCGCCTGTCCGAGGTCTTCGGCGAGCACATGGTGCTGCAGCGCGACCGTCCCTTGCGCCTCTGGGGCCAGGCCACGCCCGGCCAGTCGCTGACCGTGACACTGGGCGGCCGGGAGGCCACCACCCGCGTGGGCGCCGATGGCCGCTGGCGCGTGCAGCTGGATCCGCTGCCGGCCGGTGGTCCGCACCGGCTGCAGGTGACCGGCGACCAGACCGTCACGCTGGAGGACGTGCTGATCGGCGACGTGTGGCTGCTGGGCGGCCAGTCCAACATGGAATGGCCGCTGGCGCAGACCGACACCGGCCCGCAGGAGGTGGCGTCGCCGCAGGATGCGCGACTGCGCCAGCTGCGGGTGCCGCTGCGCGCCAGCGTGCGGCCGGAAGCGGAGATCGCGCCGGCGCCCTGGGTCGTCGCCGAGCCCGGACGCGTGGGCGAGTTCAGCGCGGTCGGCTACCACTTCGCCCGCCGGATGCAGGCGGTGCAAGGCATCCCGATCGGCCTCATCGCCACCGCCTGGGGCGGCTCCATGCTGGAGACCTGGATGAGCCGTGGCGCCGCCCTGCGCGACCCGGACCTGGCGCCGACGGTGCGGGCGCTGCCCGCGGACAACGCCGCCTTCAGCGCCGTGCTGGGGCAGCAGCTGCAGCGGCGGGTGGCGGCCTGGCAGCCCGGCCTGTCGCTCGCGGGGGTGGATGCCTCGGGCTGGAACGCGGCGGGCGACATCGACGCCAAGTGGCCCACGCTGCAGGCGCCGGGCGCGTGGGAAGGCCAGGGCCTGGCCGATGTCGACGGCATCGTGTGGATGCGCAAGCGCGTCGAGCTGACCGCGGCGCAGGCGGCCGGCGCGGCCGAGCTGCACCTGGCCAAGGTCGACGACTGCGACGAGGTCTGGATCAACGGCCAGCGCATCGGCGGCCAGTGCGGCTGGGAGCTGTCCCGCCGTTATGCCGTGCCCACCGGGACGCTGCGCGCGGGCGCCAACTGGATCGCCGTGCGCGTGACTGACACCGGCGGCGGTGGCGGCATCTACGGCGACGCCGCCGACCTGCGCCTGGACACGGCGGCCGGTGCCGTGACGCTGGTCGGTGCCTGGCGTGCCCGCGTCGAGAAGCTCGCGCCGGCGGCCGGCCCGGTCGCCAACAACGCGCCGGCGCTGGGCCACAACGGCCTGATCGCGCCGCTGCAGGGACTGTCGGTGCGTGGCGTGCTCTGGTACCAGGGCGAAGAAAACGCAGGACGCGCCGCGGCCTATGCCGACGGCTTCAAGCGCCTCATCCAGGACTGGCGCCAGCAGTTCGGCGACCCGGACCTGCCCTTCCTCTTCGTGCAGCTCGCCGCCTGGCGGCCGCTGGCCGACAACCGGCCCGACGGCAACGGCTTCGCCGAGCTGCGCGGCAGCCAGGCCGCCGCGCTCGCCTTGCCGCACACCGGCATGGCCACCGCGATCGACATCGGCGACGCCATCGACATCCATCCGCGCAACAAGCGCACCGTGGGCGAGCGCCTGGCCGCCGTCGCGATGCATGAGCTGGGCCTGCGCGACGCGCCGGCCATGGGGCCGCGACTGATCGGTGGTCAGGCCCGCGGCGCCGAGTTCGAGCTGCGCTTCGACCGCACCGAAGGCGGGCTGCGCACCACGCGGGCCGGCGAGCCGCTGCGCGGCTTCTACCTGGCCGGCGCCGATCGCCGCTGGGCGCCGGCGCAGGCGCGCTTCGACGGCGATCGCATCGTGCTGCGCAGCGACGCGGTGGCGGCGCCGGTGGCGGCGCGTTACGCCTGGGTCGACAACCCCGGCGAGGCCAACATCGTCGGCGGCGACGGCCTGCCGCTGCCGCCGCTGCGCACCGACGACTGGCCGCTGGCCTCGGCCGGCCGCCGCTACGGGCGCTGAGCCGTCGCGCCCTGTCCGTCCCCATCGCCACGCGCGGGCCGTGCCCGCGCGATCCGTTTCCTGAAAGGACTTTGTTCATGCCGCCCTTCCTCCGACGCGCCGCGCTGGCGCTCGTCGCCGTGGTCGCCACGGCCGCGCTGCCCGCTCAGGCCCACGAGACTCTCAAGCTCGACGCGCCCAAGCCCAATCTCGCGCCGACGCCGCCGATGGGCTGGAACTCCTGGAACAAGTTCGCCTGCAACGTCAGCGAGCAGCTGATCCGGCAGCAGGCCGACGCGATGGCCGCCTCCGGCATGAAGGCCGCCGGCTACCAGTACATCGTCATCGACGACTGCTGGCAGAAGAGCCGCGACGCCGACGGCAACATCCAGGCCGACCCCGAGCGCTTCCCGTCGGGCATCAAGGCGCTGGCCGACTACGTCCATGCCAGGGGCCTCAAGTTCGGGCTCTATTCCGACGCGGGCTCCCTGACCTGCGGCGGCCGGCCCGGCAGCGCGGGCCATGAGTTCCAGGACGCGCGCCAGTACGCCCGCTGGGGCGTCGACTACCTCAAGTACGACTGGTGCCACACCGGCCCCCGCAACGCCGAGGCGGCCTACACCATCATGGCCAAGGCCCTGCGCGAATCGGGCCGCGACATCGTGCTGTCGATCTGCGAATGGGGCACCGACCATCCCGAGCGCTGGGGTCCCACCGTCGGCCACCTGTGGCGCACCACCGGCGACATCTTCGACGCGTGGTCCGGCAAGAAGGACTGGTCGCACGGCATGACCGACATCCTGGACATGCAGGTCGAGCGCGCCGCCCATGCCGGCCCCAACGCCTGGAACGACCCCGACATGCTGGAGGTCGGCAACGGCGGGATGACGACCACCGAGTACGAGTCCCACTTCTCGCTCTGGGCCATGCTGGCCGCCCCGCTGATCGCCGGCAACGACCTGTCGAAGATGGACGCGGACACGCTGCGCATCCTCACCAATGCCGACGTCATCGCCGTCGACCAGGACCCGCTGGGCCGGCAGGGACAGCGCATCTGGAAGCAGGGCGAGCTCGAGATCTGGTCGCGCCCGCTCCAGGGCGGCGACCTGGCCGTCGTGCTGTTCAACCGCGGCCAGGCCCCGGCCGCGATGCGCGTGGACTGGGCCCAGCTCAAGCTCCCGGCCGACCAGAAGGTCGACGTGAAGGACCTGTGGAGCAAGCGGGTCGCCAAGGGCGTGGCGGGCGGCTACGGCGGCACCGTCGCCTCGCACGGCGTGATCATGGTGCGGCTCACGCCCGCGCGCTGATCCGGCACCGCGAGGACGGGACGCGGGGGCGATCGCCGCCTCGTTCGTGCAGGACAATCGGCGGTTTTCGGCTCAGGCCCCCTCGCCCGTCCCACGCTTCATGACGATCTCCACGCCTCCGCCGCCCTCTCCTTCCCCCGCTCCCGCCGCTGCCGGCCCCGGCGACCACGACCTCGGCCCCGGCGGCAACAAGCTGCTGTGGTTCCTGCTGTTCGCGGCGGTGGTCTTCGCGGTGCTGCGGCCGATGTCGCCACAGGCCTGGCTGGGCCTGATCGACTGGCAGACGATGGGCGCCCTGACCGGCCTGCTGGCCATCACCCAGGGCGTGGAACGCAGCGGCGTGCTCCAGTCCGCCGCGCGCGCGCTGCTGGCCCGCACCGGCAGCGCCCGCCAGCTCGCCCTGCTGCTGTGCGCGGTCGCCGCGGGGCTGGCCGCGCTGGTCACCAACGACGTCAGCCTCTTCCTGCTGGTGCCGCTGACCCGCGAGCTGGCCGCCCAGGCACACCTGCCGCTGGCGCGGCTGGTCGCGCTGGAGGCGCTGGCGGTCAACGCCGGCTCCTCGCTGACGCCGATCGGCAATCCGCAGAACCTCTACCTCTGGCACAAGTCCGGCGAGTCCTTCGGCGGTTTCATCGCGATGATGGCGCCCACCGTCGGCCTCATGCTGCTGCTGCTGGTGGCCACGATCCTGATCACCATGCCGCGCGCGCCGATCAAGCTGGCCGCGGACACACGCCGCACGCCGACCCGGCCCGGGCTGCTCGCGCTCTCCGGCGCACTGTTCGTGGGTTTCGTGCTGGCGCTCGAGCTGCACCAGTGGGCGCCGGCGCTCGCGGTGGTCCTGGCGATCTACGCGCTGTGGCACCGCCCGGTGCTGATGAAGCTGGACTGGGCGCTGCTTGCGACCTTCGCGCTGATGTTCGTGGTGCTGCACCAGCTGGCGGCCCTGCCGCAGGTGGCGGCGCTGCTGCGCGGGCTGCCGCTGGACCAGCCGCTGGCGGCCTACCTGGCCGCCATCGGCGCCTCCCAGGTCATCAGCAACGTGCCGGCCACGCTGGTGCTGGCCGACGCGGTGCCGAGCGTCGCCGTGCTCGCGATCGCGGTGAACGTCGGCGGCTTCGGTTTCGTGGCGGGCTCGATGGCCAACCTGATCGCGCTGCGGCTGGCCCGCGCGCCGGGCGCGCTCAAGGAGTTCCACCGCATCAGCCTGCCCTTCCTGGCCGTGTGCGCGCCGCTGGTGGCCTGGCTGGCGCTGTGACCGGATTGGCGTTTCCCCGACGCCCTCCGCCCATTCGTGGTGGGGACGCGCGCCCGCGCCGATGCGATAGTCGGGCCACGCCGCCGACGCGACAGGCAGCGAAGGACCCTTCGTGAGTCGCCTGCAAGGCCACCGTTTCCCGCCGCTGATCCTCTGCCTGCTCCTGGCCTGGGCCTGGCTGCTGGGCGCCCCCTCCGCAGCCCGGGCGGCCGACGCCGCGCCGCAGATCTCCCAGTACGCCCACACCTCGTGGACCGCGCGGGATGGCGCGCAGCTCGGGCTGGTCTTCGCCTTCGCACAGACCCATGACGGCTACCTGTGGGTGGGCGGCTCCTACGGCCTCTTCCGCTTCGACGGGCTGCGCTTCGTGCCCTGGCAGCCGCCGAAAGGCTCCTCGCTGCCAAGCAATCCCTACGCCCTGCTGGTCTCGCGCGACGGCACGCTCTGGATCGGCACCTTCAACGGCCTGGTCAGCTGGAACGGCAGTCGCCTGACCCGTTATCCGGAGACCGACGGCGGGCTCGTCACCTCCCTGCTGGAGGACAGCGAGGGCACCGTCTGGGCCGGCCTGCTCGGTCCCCCCGGCCGGCTCTGCGCCGTGCGCGGCGGACAGGCCCGCTGCGACGACGCGCAGGGCGGCTTCGGCACCTTCGTGTGGAGCCTGGCGCAGGATCGCTCGGGCGACCTGTGGGCCAGCGCGGACTCGGGCCTGTGGCGCTGGCGGCCCGGCACGCCCCAGCGCATCGAGGCCCCCGGCCAGCGCCTGGGCGACCTGACCGAGACCGCCGATGGCCAGCTGCTGGTCGGCGTCCGCGGCGCCGGGCTCAAGCGCCCCGCCGGCGACCGGCTCGACCCCTATCCGCTGCGCAGCGCCACCCGGCCCGCGGAGCTGCTGCCCGATCGCCAGATCCTGGCCAACAAGCTGCTGCGAGCCCGCGACGGCGGCCTGTGGATCGGCACCGACGGCCTGGGGCTGCTGCACGTGCGCGAGGACCAGGCCTCCGCCTTCACCCGGTCCGACGGCCTGTCCGGCAACATCGCCTGCAGCCTGTTCGAGGACCGCGAAGGCAACATCTGGTACGGCAGCGACAAGGGCGTGGACCGCTTCCGCAAGCTGCCCGTCACCACGCTGTCCAAGGCACAGGGCCTGCCCAACGAGGCGACGCGGTCGGTGCTGGCGAGCCGGGACGGCAGCGTCTGGGTCGCCACCGACGACGGCCTGGCCCGGTGGAAGGACGGCGCCATCGCCGTCTACAAGGAGGCGCAGGGGCTGCCGGACGCCCGGGTGCACTCGCTGTACGAGGACCACGACGGGCGGCTCTGGGCCAGCACCGCCGCGGGCCTGGCGTCCCTGGCGCCGCCGCGGGGGGCGCGTGCGGCGCCCGGCCAGCCGGCCGAACGGTTCGTCCGCGTCGACGGCGTGCCCGGCCGGGAGATCTACTCGATCACCGGGGACGACGCCGGCAACCTCTGGCTCTCGGGCAATGAGGGGCTGATCCGGCTGCATCAAGGGCGCTTCGTCGAGAGCCTGCCCTGGTCCGCTTTCGGCCGCCGCCAGCAGGCCAAGGTCATCGTCGCCGACCGGGGCGGCCTGTGGCTGTCCTTCTGGCAGGACGGCGGGGTGATGCGGGTCAAGGACGGCAAGGTCCTGGCCACCTACACCGCCGCCGAAGGCCTGGGCGCCGGCCATGTGGCGGGCCTGCGCCTGGCGGCCGACGGCACGGTCTGGGCGGCCACCGAGGACGGCGGCCTCAGCCGCATCAAGGACGGCCGCGTCGCCACGCTGGGCGTCGGCCAGGGCCTGCCCTGCAACACCATCCACTGGTCGGTCGTCGATGACGACGGGGCGCTGTGGCTGTACACGGCCTGCGGGCTGATCCGCATCCTGGGCGAGGACCTGGCCGCGTGGGAGGCCGATCCCGCGCACCGCGTCGCGCCCAAGACCTGGGGTGCCGCGGACGGTGTGCCGCTGCTGGCCCTAACGCCGGCCTACTTCAATCCCCCGGTGGCCAAGGCCGGCGACGGCCGGCTGTGGATGGTCTCGGGCGCCGATGCCCAGGTGCTGGACCCGGCCCGGCTGCCCTTCAATCCGCTGCCGCCGCCGGTCCACATCGAGTCGCTGGTGGCGGACCACACCGCCTACGCCGTCGCCCCGGGCCTGCGCCTGCCGCCGCAGGTGCGCGACATGACCATCCAGTTCACCGCCCTGAGCCTGGTCGACCCGAAGAACACGCGCTTCCGCTACCGGCTGGACGGCCACGACACCGACTGGCAGGAGGTCGTCGACCGGCGCCAGGCCAGCTACACCAACCTGCCGCCCGGCGCCTACCGCTTCCAGGTGAAGGCGGCCAACAACAGCGGCATCTGGAACGAGGACGGCGCGCAGCTGGCGTTCTCGATCGAGCCGGCCTTCCACCAGACCACCTGGTTCCGCGTGCTGACAGGCCTCCTGCTGGTGCTCCTGGTGGTGAGCGTCTTCCAGGTCCGGATGCGGATGCGGATGCGCCGGCTGCGCCTGCAGCTCGAGGCGACGGTGGAGGCGCGCGTGGCCGAACGCACCCGCATCGCCCGCGACCTGCACGACACCCTGCTGCAGCGCTTCAACGGGCTGCTGCTGCAGTTCCAGGCCGCCTGCAACCTCCTGCCCGACCGGCCGCGCGAATCGAGGCAGGTCCTCGCCGTCGCGATCGACCAGGTCGCCGAGGCCATCACCGAAGGCCGCGACGCGGTGCAGGGCCTGCGGACCGCGGCGGCCCCGGCGAACGACCTCGCGCAGGCGCTGCGCGCCACCGCGCAGGCGCTGGCCCGGGAACACGGCCCGGCGCCCGCGACGCAGGTCGAGGTCCAAGGCCCGCCGCGGCCGCTGAGCCCGGTCGTGCGCGACGAGGCCTTCCTGATCGCGGGCGAGGCGATGCGCAACGCCTTCCACCATGCCGAGGCGACGCAGGTCGAGGTCGAGATCCGCCATGACCCGCGGCAGCTGCGGGTGCGGGTGCGCGACGACGGCAGGGGCATCGCCCCGACGGTCCTGCAGGCGGGCCGCAAGGAAGGGCACTTCGGCCTGAGCGGCATGCGCGAGCGCGCCGAGCTGCTGGGCGGCCGGCTCACCGTCCGCAGCGGCGTCGGGGCCGGCACCGAAGTGGAGTTCAGCGTGCCGGCGGCGCGGGCTTATAGTCCCGTCGCGTCAGCCCGGTCGTGGTTCCCTTTCAAGAAACGCCCGCCCTGGGAGATCCCGCATGACTGAAGAATCGAGCCGCATCCAGGTGCTCTGCGTCGACGACCACCCCATCGTCCGGCAGGGCATCGCCACGCTGCTGTCGGTGGAGCCGGACATGACGCTGGTGGCCGAGGCGTCCAACGGCCGCGAGGCGATCGAGCGCTTCCGCGCCCATCGTCCGGACGTCACGCTGATGGACCTGCAGATGCCCGGCATGGGCGGGCTGGACGCGATCGCGGCGATCCGCGCCGAATTCCCGGACGCCCGCATCATCGTCCTCACCACCTATGTCGACGATGCGCAGGCGCAGCAGGCCTTGCAGACCGGCGCGCTGGGCTACCTGCTGAAGAACGCGCTGCACAAGGAGCTGCTGGACGCGATCCGCGCCGTGCATGCCGGGCGCATGGCCCTGCCCTCCGAAACCTCCTTCGAGCTGGCCGCGCAGATCCCCGTGGATGCGCTCACGCCGGCGGAAATCGGCCTGCTGCGCTTCATCGCCCAGGGCAATGCGTACGAGGAGATCTCCAAGGTGCTGGGCCTGGGCCCGACGGTGGTCGAAAGCCAGGTGCAGGGCCTGCTGTCCAAGCTCGACGAGCAGGAGCGCACGCGCGCCGCCGCGACCGACCTGCACCAGGGCATGCTCGAGACCGAGCGGGCCGCCCGGCATGCGGCCGAGGCCGCCAACCGCGCCAAGAGCGAGTTCCTCGCCGGCATGAGCCACGAGCTGCGCACGCCGCTGAACGGCGTCCTGGGCTATGCCCAGCTGTTGAGCATGGAAGGCGGACTGAGCGCCCGGCAGGCGCGCGGCCTGGAGACGATCCAGCAGAGCGGGCTGCACCTGCTGGCGCTGATCAACGACATCCTGGACCTCGCCCGCATCGAGGCCGGCCGCACCGAGCTGGACCTGGCGCCGGTCAACCTGCCCGAGCTGCTGCGATCGGTCGTCAACCTGATGCGCATCAAGGCGGAGGAGAAGCAGCTGGCCTTCGTGTTCGACACCGCGAGCGCCCTGCCGGCGACGGTGCTGACCGACGGCCGCCGGCTGCGCCAGGTGCTGCTGAACCTGCTGGGCAACGCCATCAAGTTCACCGACGCCGGCACGATCACGCTGCGCGCGGGCGCCGAGCCGCTCGCGGCGGACCAGGTGCGGCTGCGCCTGGACATCGAGGACACCGGCATCGGCATGCGCCCCGAGGACCTGGACCGCATCTTCGAGCCCTTCGTGCAGGTCGGCGCCGCGCAGCGCCGCGCCGGCGGCACCGGGCTGGGCCTGGCGATCACCCGGGCGCTGGTGACCGACATGGGCGGCCAGGTGCGGGTGAGCAGCGAGTTCGGCGTCGGCACCCGGTTCCAGCTGGAGCTGCCGCTGTCGCCCACCGAGGCGGAGGCCGACGCCACGCCGAAGATCGCGCCCGGCGTGCCGCGTTACCTCGGCGCGCCCCGGCGCGTGCTGGTGGTCGACGACGTCGCGGCCAACCGCGCGCTGCTGTGCGACTTCCTGTCGGACGCCGGCTTCCAGGTGGCCCAGGCCAGCGACGGCGCTGAGCTGGCCGCGGCGGTGAGCCGCTTCCGTCCGGACCTGATCCTGATGGACAGCATGATGCCGACGACCGACGGCGTGGAGGCCACGCGCCAGCTGCGCCGCCATCCCGACACGGCCACGGTGCCAGTGATCGCGATCTCGGCCACGGCCACGGCCGAGCACCGCGCCGCCTGCCTGCGGGCCGGCGTCAACGTGTTCCTGACCAAGCCGGTCTCGCTGGGGACCCTCCAGACGCACATCGGCGAGCAGCTCGGCCTGCAATGGCTCGAGCCGCCGGCCGCGTCGCGCTGAGGACCGCCCCGGGGCGACGGATCACCGACGGCCGCCGACCGTGATGGCGGCGTCGTCTTCACCCGCGAAGGCCTGCGCGACCGGCTCCGCCGCGACCACGGCGACTTCTGGCGGCGCCGCTGTCGCCGCTCCCACCGGTTCCGCCAGCTGGGCCGGCGACGCCTCGTGGAACGCCACCTGGTTGCGCCCGCCGCGCTTGGCCCGATAGAGCGCGCGATCCGCGGCTTCCAGCAGCTGCTCGCCGTCGCCGGTGTCGACGCCCAGCATGGCCGCGCCGAACGAGCTGGTCACCACGCCGATGACGGTGGGCGCGCGGCTGACGTCGACCTGCATGCGGCGCAGGCGCTGGCGATCCTCCGGCTGCGACAGGTCCAGCCCCGGCAGCACGAGGCAGAACTCCTCGCCGCCCAGCCGTCCCACCGCGTCGTAGGGCCGCACCGTCGCGGCGAGGCGGCCGGCGAAGTCCTTCAGCACCGCATCCCCGGCCGGATGGCCGTGGGTGTCGTTGACCCGCTTGAAGTGGTCGATGTCGACGATCGCGAGCGTCAGCGGCGTGCGCTCGCGGCGGGCCCGCACGACCTCGCGCTGGAGGATCTCCGTCAAGGCGCGCCGATTCCAGAGCCCGGTCAGCGCGTCGCGGCTGGCCAGTTCCTCGAGCTGCGCGCGGGAGGCCTCCAGCTCGCGCGTGCGCTCGCCCACCAACTGTTCGAGCCGAGCCTGCTGGCTCCGCCATTGACGGCGCCGCCACAGGTGCCAGCCCTGCGACAGCCCCAGCAGCGCGACCAGCCCCAGCGCCGTCGCCCACGCCCGTCGCCACCAGGGCGGCTGCAGTGTGAAGCCGAAGCTCGTCGTCGCGGAATACCTACCGGTCTCCGGATCCGCGAGCCGCACCTCGACCTGGATCGCGCCCGGCTCCAGGCCCGCCAGGTCGATGTCGGGCGTCGCGGTCGCGGTCCAGCCCTCGTCGCGTCCGACCTGGCGGTACTCGACGCGCACCCGGGGGTCGCTGAACTGCAAGGGCGCGACCCGCAGATGGATCCGGTCCCGCGACCAGGCCAGCGTCTCGCCGTCATACATCGGCACCTGGCCGGCGCCGCGCGTCGCCGACATCAGCACCGGGCGCGGCAAGGTCGTCGCGAAGACCTGGGAGGGATCGATCAGGCGCGACAAGCCGCGGCTGGTGCCAATCCACATCGACCGGTCGCCGTCCTCGTACAGCGCGTGGCCCGAGGTGTCGTTCCAGGCCAGCCCCTGCGAGCGATCCAGCAGCTTCCAATGCGTCCCGTCGTGCACCACCAGCCCGGCGTCGGTGCCGAGCCACAGCCAGCGCCGGCTGTCGATCAGCAGGGACACGATCATCCGGCCCTTGAGGACGGGGGCGTCCAGGCGTTCCAGCGAGGGCTTCGCCGCCCCGGGCGTCCGCACCCGCCAGGCCTGACCGGCCTCGCTGGCCGCGACGACGGCGCCGTCCTGTCCACAGGCGACGTAGGTCGCCCCGTCCTCGATCGCGAGGGACGGGAGCCATTGGCCCGCCTGGCGTCGGGACAGCCCATGATCCCCGGCGAGCCACAACGCGCCGTCGGGCGTCTCGCAGGCGTCGTAGAAGTGCTCCTGCGCGTTGCCCGGGGGGCCGGGCACCGCCTGCACCGGGCCTCGGCCCGACTCGGGCCAGCGATGCAGCTTGCCGGCGGTGATGACCCAGAGCGCGCCGTCCTTCGAGGCCAGCGCCCAGAGGAAGCCGTCCTCGGTCCCGCCGGGCGTCGCGAGCGGGCCCGGCAGGGCCCGTCCGTCGCGGACGTGGTGGAAGGTCGCGACATCGGTGGCCGCCCACAGGCCGCCCTGTCCATCGGGGACCAGCCCGAAGAGGTCGCCGGCATGCGGCAGCGGCACGTGACGGAACACGCCCTGCGCCGCGTCGAACGCCGCCAGGCCCCGTCCCGTGCCGACATGCAGCGCGCCGCGCCCCTCCCCGTCGCGCTGCATCGTCCAGACCACGCTGCTGGGCAGGCCGTCCGCATCGGTCCAGCTCTCCCAGCGGCCGTAGCCGCGCCACTGCAGCAGCCCCGTGCCGCGCAGCCCGAGCCAGAGCCCGCCTTCGCGGTCGCTCAGCAGCGCGTGGACGCGACCGTCGCCGGGCAGGCCTTGCCGCTTGCCGAAGGACTGCCACTGCTGGCCCTGCCAGCGCAGCACGCCCAGCTGCGACGCGGTCAGGATGCGGTGCGCGGCATCCTCGACCAGCGGATAGCGATGCATCGGGTCGCCGCGGTCGCTGGGCGCGGTGCGGTCGACGAAGCCCTCGGCGCCCGCGGACAGTTGCAGCGTCGCCTGCGTGGAGCGCGCCCAGACGCTGCCGTCGCTGGCCTCGAGCAGCGCATGCCACTGCTGGCGCGGAACCCCGCTGCGCGCATCCCATCGCTGGAGCTCGCCGCGATGCCAGCGGCAGATGGCGTCGCCGCAACCCGCCCACAGCGCGCCGTCGCGCGCCAGCATGACGCTGGCCAGGCGGCCCATCTCCGGATGACGCGCCAGTTGCTCGGGCGTCATCACCGGACTCGAGGACCAGCTGTCGGTCTGCCGGTCGACGACCACGTGCTGCAGCCCGCCCACGGTGACGAACCAGGCCTCGTCGCCGCGCGCGGCGATCGCCATCGGCACGTCCTGCGGCAGCTTCGCCGTCCGGGGGAGCACGCGCTCCAGCCGGCCGTCGTGCCACCACCAGGTGCCGGTGTCGGAGAGGATCCACAGATGTCCGCCGCCGCTGGCCAGCGCGGCCACCCGCCGCAGTTCCTGCGTGGCGACGCGCTCGATGCGCTGCCCGTCGTGGCGATACAGGCCGTTGTCGGTGCCGGCCCACAGGAAACCCTGCGCATCCTGTTGCAGCGCGTTGAGCGCCAGGTTGCCCAGGCCGTCCGGCTGGCCGAACTCCCGCAGGTTCATCTGCTCGCAGAAGCCGGCCGACGATCCGAGGATCGACGCCAGCAGCCATGCGCCGCGCACCATCGCGCGGCTCCATGCGTTCCTCATGTCGTCTCCGGCTGTCGTCTTCGCTGGCGAGCTTACCGAGCCGACGTCCGAGCGCACGCCGGCGACATCACCGAGCCGCGCGGGCAAGTGAAGAAATGCCTCGAAGCGCGCAGCGCGCACGGGCCGGACACGCGTCCTGCACGCCGGCAGCCCCCGGTGGGACGGCAGTGACGGGTCAGTGAAGGCATGCCGGGGAGGGCTCGGGACAATCCGCCCAACGCATCTGTTTCCTCGTCGCGCGACCTGATCGACGTCCGAGGCCCACGGACATGGCCACGCACCTTCACCCTCCGGATTCGACGACAGGAACGAGCGATGACCCGACCCGCGATCCGCGTCGTTGACCTGACGGCGCGCCTGGGCGACCAGGCCCTGGCGCAATGCGCCGGCACCTCGCCCCCGACCCCGCCGGGCAGCGACGGGCGCCGGATCGTCCGCCCCGGCGCCTCGCCGTCGGGGCCGGCCCTCGAATGGGTCAAGCCGCCCCGGCACCTGGACGAGCTCTCGCCCGGCGCCGGGCCGGACGCCCTCTTCCTGCTGGTGGGGCCGGGCTCGGTCCGGGCCGCCACCGAGGTCTTCCAGCGCGCCGTCGATGCCGGCGTGCCCCGCATCCATGCGCTGCTGGCGCCCAACGCCCTCGTCGAGGAATCGGCGCTGCGATCGATGGTGCCGCGAAGCGACGACGCCCGGCGTCTCTACCGCCTGCCCGACAGCAGCGCGGAAACCCTGTGGTTCGTCCTCATCGACGAACTCGACCGTTGGCCGACCCCGCAGGGCCCGGCCGCCTTCCCTCCCTCTGACCTCACGAAAGTACCCATGAGCAACAACCTGCAGCAGTCGATGTCGGCTGCGATGACGATCGACGGCGCGATGTCGGCCGCACTGGTGGACTACCGCAGCGGCATGTGCCTGGCCCAGGCGGGCTCCGGCCTCAACCTCGAACTGGCCGCGGCCGGCAACACGCAGGTGGTGCGCGCCAAGCTGCAGACCATGGAAGCGCTGGGCCTGCGCAAGGGCGGCATCGAGGACATCCTGATCACGCTCGCGGACCAGTACCACCTGATCCGGCTGGTGCCCAACAACGCCGGCCTGTTCCTCTACCTGGTGCTGGACCGGGCCAAGGGCAACCTGGCCCTGGCGCGCTACAAGCTGACCGAGATCGAGCGCGGCCTCAAGGTCTGAGCGACCCGGCGCCACCGGGCGGCACGGCGGTTCATCGGAAGAGCCGCTGCGAGAACTGGTACAGGTTGTCGCTCCAGCTCTCGCGGTCGTGCCCGCTGGCGTCGACGTTCCACTGGTGGGGAACGCCTTGCCGGAGCAGGTCCCGGTGCACCCGCTGCGAGACGCTGATCAAGCCATCCCGGTTGCCGCAGGACAGGTACAGCAGCGCCAATTGCCGGCGCAGCGCGCCGGGATCGGGCGTCAACTCCGCCGTGGCCCGCGTGTTGGGCGCGGAGGAAAAACCACCGATCCAGGCGAAGGTCTCCGGATGGCCCAGGCCGATGTTGAGCGCCTGCCCGCCGCCCATCGACAGCCCCGCGAGCGCGCGATGCCTCGCGTCCGCCCGGACCGGGTAGGCGGCCTCGACCGCGGGAATGAGGAAGTCCAGCAGGTCGCGCTCGAACTTCGCGAAGCCGGCCGCGTTGGCCTCGGTGAAGACGCGATCCGGCGGCGGCACGCTGTCGTCCGGCAGGGCCCGGCCATTGGGCATCACCACGATCATCGGGACCGCCTTGCCGTCGGCGATCAGGTTGTCCAGCACGGCGTTGGCCCGCACGTAACCGGTCCATTCGTGCTGGTTGCCGCCGATGCCGTGCAGCAGGTAGAGCACCGGATAGCGGCGCTCGCGCGTGTAGCCGGCCGGCAGATAGACCAGCGCCTGGCGCCGCCCGCCGGTGACGCCCGACTCGTAGCTGAACGTCTCCACCCGGCCCGGTACGACGCCGGGCCGCGTTTCGTCGAAGCCTCGCGGCGGCGGCGGCGTCGAGCGGACATCGTCGGCCGCCAGCACGATCGGCCGGGCAAAGTTGGCGCGGGCCGCGTCCGGTGTCACCGGGCCGGCGTCCTGCGCTTGCGCGGTGGGCGCGAGGGCCAGCACGAGCGCGCTCAGCAGCGCGCCCGACAGCGCGCCAGGCAGGGGATCGAAGGAGCGGAAGGTCATGGGCTGCATCCCGGATGTGGACTGACCAGTATCGCAACATCTTAATTCGGTCTTACCGGCATAAACACGGAATCCTTGCCGGGCCCGCCCTACCCGGCCCCGCCCGCCGCGGGAAGGCGGATCGCCGCTCGACAGGCCACCCATCCGGTCGGACCAATTTGAAACGATACGAATCAAGGGTAGTTCCCGGGTGGGGGTGACAACCCTGTCTGGCATAAACTGGTCAGACCTCTTGGCCGGATTTCGACCGTGAACCTGCCCCTTCCGCCCTCTTCCGCCGCTGGCTCCCTCGCTGGCAAGACCGTGCTGATCACCGCCGCCGCTCAAGGGATCGGCCGCGCGAGCGCGCTGGCCTGCCTCGCGGCGGGCGCCGAGGTGATCGCCACCGACCTCGCGGCCCCTGGCCTGGACAGCCTGCGCGAAGACGCCGGAGATTCGTCCCGCTTGCGGACCGCGCCGCTCGACGTGCGCGACGCCGCCGCCATCCAGTCCCTGGCGCGCGAGCTGCCGCCGCTGCACGGCCTCTTCAACTGCGCCGGCTTCGTCCATCACGGCTCGGTCCTGGACTGCGACGAGTCGGCCTGGGACTTCAGCATGGACCTCAACGTCAAGAGCATGTGGCGCATGCTGCGCGCCTTCCTGCCCGGCATGCTGGCCGAGGCGGCGCGCCCCGGCGGCAGCGCCTCGGTGCTGAACATGGCGTCGATGGCGTCCTCGGTGAAGGGCTTTCCCAACCGCTGCGTCTATGGCGTCAGCAAGGCGGCGGTGATCGGCCTGAGCAAGTCGGTCGCGGCCGATTACGTCAAGCAGGGCCTGCGCTGCAATGCGCTGTGCCCCGGCACGGTGGACACGCCCTCGCTGCGCGGACGCATCGCCGCGGCCGCCGATCCGGTGCAGGCCGAGCGCGACTTCATCGCGCGCCAGCCGATGGGACGCCTGGCCACGGTGGACGACATCGCGCCGCTGGTGGTGTTCCTGCTCAGCGATGCGTCCCGCTTCATCACCGGCCAGGCGGTCAGCGTCGACGGCGGCGTCACGATCTGAACCCCGTGGCCGTCGCCGTTTCCCGGTCGCCAGGCCGACAGGCCTTCGGGCCGTTCCGGCCTTCAAGCCGCCCCTCCGATTTCCTCTCGCCCCTTTCGCCTCTCTCGCAAGGACTGCCATGAAACTGCTCCGCTACGGCCCGCCCGGCCAGGAACGCCCCGGCCTGCTGGACGCCGACGGCCAGGTGCGCGACCTCTCCGAACACATCGACGACCTCGCCGGCGAGGTGCTGACCCCCGCCGGCCTGTCGCTGCTGCGCCAGCTCGATACCACCACCCTGCCCCGGGTCCCGGGCACGCCGCAGCGGGACCTGCGGCTCGGTCCCTGCGTCGGCCAGGTCGGCAAGTTCATCTGCATCGGCCTGAACTACGCCGACCACGCCGCGGAGTCCGGCCTGCCGGTGCCGCAGGAGCCGGTGGTCTTCGCCAAATGGACCAGCGCGATCAGCGGTCCCGACGACCCGGTGCGCATCCCGCGGGGCTCGGTCAAGACGGACTGGGAGGTCGAGTTGGGCGTCGTCATCGGCGAGGGCGGCGCCTACATCGACGAGGCCGACGCGATGAAACACGTCGCCGGCTACTGCGTCGTCAACGACGTGTCCGAGCGCGAATGGCAGCTCGAGCGCGGCACCCAATGGGACAAGGGCAAGGGCTGCGACACCTTCGGCCCGCTCGGTCCCTGGCTGGTCACCGCGGACGAGATCCCGGACCCGCAGCAACTGGACCTGTGGCTGGAGGTCGACGGCCACCGCTACCAGAACGGCAACACCCGCACGATGGTGTTCGGCGTGGCGCAGATCGTCAGCTACCTGAGCCGCTTCATGAGCCTGCAGCCGGGGGACGTCATCTCCACCGGCACGCCGCCCGGCGTCGGCCTGGGCCAGAAGCCGCCGGTCTACCTGCGGCCCGGCCAGACGATGCGACTGGGCATCGCCGGACTGGGCACGCAGACCCAGCGCACCGTCGCCGCCTGAAGCCCGCCACCTCACCCCGACCCCATGACCCGCATCACCGATCTGCGCACCGTCGACGTGCGCTTCCCCACGTCGGCCCACCTGGACGGCTCCGACGCGATGAATCCCGATCCGGATTACTCGGCCGCCTACGTCATCCTCGAGACGGACTGGCCGGGGCTGGAGGGCCACGGCCTGACCTTCACCATCGGGCGCGGCAACGACCTGTGCTGCCGCGCCATCGAGGCAATGCGGCATCTCGTCGTCGGCCTGGATCTGGACTGGATCGCCGCCGACATGGGGCGCTTCTGGCGGCACGTGACCTCGGACAGCCAGCTGCGCTGGATCGGACCCGACAAGGGCGCGATCCACCTGGCCACCGGCGCCGTCGTCAACGCGGTCTGGGACCTGTGGGCCAAGGCCGAGGGCAAGCCGCTGTGGCGCCTGGTCGCCGACATGAGCCCCGAGGAGCTGGTGCGCTGCATCGACTTCCGCTACCTCACCGACTGCATCACGCCGGACGAGGCGCTCGCGCTGCTGACCCGCGCCGCCGAGGGCAAGGCCGAGCGCCTGGCCCTGCTCGAGCGCGAGGGCTATCCCTGCTACACGACCTCGGCCGGCTGGCTCGGCTACCCGGACGACAAGCTGCGACGCCTGTGCCAGGAGGCGGTGGACGCCGGCTTCGGCCATGTGAAGCTCAAGGTCGGCCGCGACCGCGAGGACGACATCCGCCGCCTGCGCATCGCCCGCGAGGTGCTGGGGCCCGACCGCCGCCTGATGATCGACGCCAACCAGGTGTGGGACGTGCCGGTGGCCATCGACTGGCTGAAGGACCTGGCCTTCGCGCGCCCCTGGTTCATCGAAGAGCCCACCAGCCCCGACGACGTCGAGGGCCATCGCGCGATCCGCGAGGCCATCGCGCCGATGCGGGTCGCCACCGGCGAGATGTGCCAGAACCGCATCCTGTTCAAGCAGTTCATCATGCGCGGCGCGATCGACGTGGTGCAGATCGACAGCTGCCGCCTGGGCGGCGTCAACGAGATCCTGGCGGTGCTGCTGATGGCGGCCAAGCATGGCCTGCCGGTGTGTCCGCATGCGGGCGGCGTCGGCCTGTGCGAGTACGTGCAGCACCTCTCCGTCATCGACTTCCTGTGCGTCTCCGCCAGCCGCGAGGACCGGGTGATCGAGTACGTCGACCATCTGCACGAGCACTTCGTCGATCCCTGCGTCGTGCGTGGCGCCGCCTACCTGCTGCCGACCGCGCCGGGCTTCTCCATCACGATGAAGCCGGAGTCGCTGGAGCGGTATCGCTTCCGCGGCTGAGCCGTCGGCTCGGTGTTTTCACCGGTAAGACCGAAAGTAGATTCTGAGAAACTGGTAAGACCACATCAACGGCCGTCAGAGCCTCGAAGGACCGCCGCCTTTCCGGCGCCGCGGTCCTCGTCATGGAGACAAGATGTTCAAGACGATGACGCGCCCTGCGTCACTGGTTCATGGGCTGTTGATCGCCTGCCTGGCGATCGCGGCGCTGCTGCCAGCTACCGCGCGCGCCGAGGGGCCGCGCGAGCGCCTGTCGCTGGACGCCGGCTGGCTGTTCCACCGCGGCGAAGTGCCGCCGCAGCCGGTCAAGGGACACGGCGCGAGCTACCACCAGGCCAAGGCGGGCGGCGTCGTCGGCGCCGGTGGGGCGGAGTTCGACGACTCCGACTGGCGCCGGCTGGACCTGCCGCACGACTGGGCGATCGAGAACGCCTTCGACCGTCAAGAGAACGCGTCGCAGGGCTACCGCGCCCGAGGCATCGGCTGGTACCGGCGCTACCTGCAGCTGCCGGAGTCCGACCGGAGCCGCCACATCGAACTGCAGTTCGACGGCATCGCGACCCACAGCACGGTGTGGGTCAACGGCATCGTGGTGAATCGCAACTGGTCCGGCTACAACGGCCGCGCCATCGACATCACGCCCTACCTGCGCTACGGCGACGAGGTGAACAGCATCGCGGTGCGCGTCGACGCGGACGCCCAGGAAGGCTGGTGGTACGAAGGCGCCGGCATCTACCGCCATGTCTGGCTGGTCAAGCGCGACCCGCTGCACATCGCCACCGACGGCCTCTACGCCAATCCCGTGCAGCGCGACGGCCACTGGACGCTGCCGGTCGAGGTGCAGGTCGACAACACCGGCGAGGCCGCGCGGGCCGCGGTCGTGTCGCTTGAGGTGACCGGCCCCGACGGCGCCGTGGTGGCCCGGAAGGAGACCCGCGTCAGCGTCGCCGCGCTGGACTCGGCCACCGCGCGCCTGACGCTGGACATCCGGCAACCCGCGCTCTGGTCGCCGCGATCGCCGCGGCTGTATCGCGTGCGGGCGGTGCTGCGCCAACCCGGCGCCGGGCCGCTGCGCGAGATCGACGCCACCGAGCTGCACACCGGTTTCCGCACGCTGCGCTTCGATGCCGAGCGGGGCTTCTTCCTCAACGGCGAAGCGCTCAAGCTGCAGGGCGTGTGCATTCACCAGGACCATGCCGGCGTCGGCGTCGCGGTGCCGACGGCGATCTGGGAATTCCGTCTGCGCCGCCTCCAGGAGATGGGCGTGAACGCGGTGCGCTTCGCCCACAACGCGGTGGCGCCGGAGGTCATGGACCTCGCGGACCGCCTGGGCCTGCTGGTGATGGACGAGAACCGCAACTTCAGTGCGAGCCCGGACGCGATGGCCCAACTGACCTGGCTGGTGCGGCGCGACCGCAACCGGCCGAGCGTCATCCTCTGGTCCCTGTTCAACGAAGAGCCGCTGCAAGGCACCTGGCAAGGCCGCGAGATGGCGCGCCGCATGGCCGCCGAGATCAAGCGGCTGGACCCGAGCCGGCCGGTCACCGCGGGCATGCACGACGGCCTTTTCGCCGATCGCAACGCCTCGGAGGTGCTGGACGTGGTCGGCGTCAACTACCAGGTCCATGCCTACGACCGCTACCACCGCGAGCATCCGGGCCGGCCGATGTTCAGTTCCGAGGACACCTCCGCCTACATGACGCGCGGCGCCTGGCGCAGCGACCGGCAGGCGCAGGTGCTGGGCAGCCACGACGACGAGCCCGCGTCCTGGGGCCAGACCCACCGCGACGCCTGGCGGCACCTCGCGCAGCGGCCGTTCATGGCGGGCGGCTTCGTGTGGAGCGGCTTCGACTACCACGGCGAGCCCACGCCCTTCGAATGGCCGAGCGCCTCGACCTTCTTCGGCGCCCTGGACCTGTGCGGTTTCCCCAAGGCGGCCTTCTACATCCGGCAGGCGCAATGGGTGAAGGACCGCACCGTGGTCAAAATCCTGCCGCACTGGAACTGGGCCGGCAGCGAGGGCCAGCCGGTGAAGGTGATGGTCGCCACCAACGCGCCGCGCGTGCGCCTGCTGCTGAACGGCCAGACGGTCGCGGAGCAGGCGGCGGACCGTGACGGCATCGTCAGCGTCGACCTGCCCTACGCACCGGGCCGGCTCGAGGCCGTCGCGCTGGAGGAAACGCGTGAACTGGCCCGCGACCTGGTGGAGACCAGCGGCGCCCCGGCCCGCCTGGTGCTTGCCGCCGACCGCGCCACGCTGGCCGGCGACGGCCGCGATGCGGTGGCGGTGACCGTCAGCGCGGTCGATGCGCAGGGTCGCGCGGTGCCGACCGCCAACCTGATGGTGCGCTTCGAGACCACCGGCGCCGGCCGCCTGATCGGCGTCGGCAATGGCGACCCCAATTCGCATGAGGCGTCCAAGGCGCCGGAGCGCTCGCTCTTCAACGGCCTGGCGCAGGCGATCCTCCAGACCGACCGTGACGGCCAGGGACCGCTGCGGCTGCGCGCGACGGCGGACGGGCTGGCGGCCGCCGAGCTGGTGCTGGACGTGCGCCCCGCGCGGGTCCCGTCGGTGCCGGCCGCGGAGGCGATCAGCCGCGTCGGTGGCTGGCGCATTTCGCCGCCGCAGGCCACGCGTCCTGATCCCAACCAGGTGCTGGCGGAGAACGACATGAACAGCTGGGGCTGGGGCGAGCCGCCGATCCGGCAGGTGGCGGAGGCCGCGCCCTGGCGCGCCTACCGCGCCTCGCTGCGCCTGCGCGCCGACCGCAACGACGGCCAGGGCCAGCTGCTGTTCCAGGAGATCGCGGGCCAGGCCGAAGTCTGGGTCGACGGCGTCAAAATCGGCGAGAAGACCTCGCCGGCGCCCGGCCCCTTGAGCCTGCCGCTGGCCCAGGGACCGGGCTGGCGCACGATGACCGTGCTGGTGCGCGCGCAGCCGGGCCAGCCCTCGGGCCTCATCGGGCGGGTCACGCTCGAACGCGGCCAGGCGAAGGCGGCGCCATGAGAGGCGCCGCCCGGCCGCATGCGATGGGAGGCTTGCGCCGATGAACGCGCTGCCCGACACGTCCACCCTCCCCGCCCTCCCCGCGCTGCTGGGCATGCGCGGCGTGTGCAAGCGTTTCGACAACGTCGTCGCGCTCGCCGATGTCGCGCTGGAGGTCCATCGCGGCGAGGTCCATGCGATCTGCGGCGAGAACGGCGCCGGCAAGTCCACGCTGATGAAGGTGCTCAGCGGCGTGCATGCGCCCGACGACGGCGAGCTGCGCATCGATGGCGAGCCGGTGCGCCTGGAAGGCCTCGCGCATGCGCAGCGCCTGGGCATCGTGATGATCCACCAGGAGCTGAACCTGGTGCCGCAGCTCACGGTGGCCGAGAACATCTGGCTGGGCCGCGAGCCGCGGCGCGGCTGGTTCGTCGACCGGCAGCGCCAGCGGGACGGCGCGCGCGCCTGCCTGGCCCGGCTGGGCGCCGACATCGACCCGGACGCCCTGGTCGCGACGCTGCCCATCGCGCAGCGGCAGCTGGTCGAGATCGCCAAGGCGCTGTCGCTCCAGGCACGGCTGCTGATCATGGACGAGCCGACCTCCTCGCTGGGCGAGGCCGACGCGGCGCGGCTGCTGCAGGTCGTGAGCGAGCTGCGGCGCGAAGGCGTGGGGATCCTCTACATCTCGCACCGGCTCGATGAACTCGAGCGCATCGCCGACCGCGTCACCGTGCTGCGCGACGGCCGGTACATCGCGACCCGCCACTGGCACGAGACCTCGATCGACGAGATCGTCAGCCTGATGGTGGGCCGCGAGCTGCACCAGCAGTTCCCGCCGGCCACGCGGCAGCCGGTCGACGAGGTGCTGCTGCGCGTGCGCGGCCTGCGGCGCCACGGCGTCTTCGGGCCGCTGGACTTCGAGCTGCGGCGCGGCGAGATCCTGGGTTTCGCGGGCCTGGTCGGCGCCGGTCGCACCGAGACCGCCCGCGCGCTCTTCGGGGCCGACCCGCTGGACGGCGGCGAGATCGAGTTCGGCGGACAAGCCCTGGACATCCGCTGCCCGCGCGACGCGATCGACGCCGGCATCGCCTATGTCTCCGAGGACCGCAAGGCCCACGGCCTGGCGGTGGCGATGAGCGTCGCCCACAACATCACGATGGCCAACCTGGGCGCGCTGACCCGCGGGCCCGGCCTCATCGACGCGGCGCGCGAGCGGGAGACCGCCGAGCGCTTCATCCGGCAGCTGCAGATCCGCACGCCCTCGCCGGACCAGGTCGCGCGGCTGCTGTCCGGCGGCAACCAGCAGAAGGTGGTCATCGCCAAGTGGCTGTTCCGCCAGGCGCGGGTGATCGTCTTCGACGAGCCCACGCGCGGCATCGATGTCGGCGCGAAATACGCCATCTATGCGCTGATGGACGAGCTGGCGGCCCAGGGCGTCGGCGTTGTGCTCATCAGCTCCGACCTGCCCGAGATCTTCGGCCTGACCGACCGCATCGCGGTGTTCCGCCAGGGCCGCATCGCCGGCGTGCTGGACACGCGCGGCAGCAGCCAGCAGGACGTGATGCACCTGGCCTCGGTCGGCCCGGCTTCCCCATCCCCAGCGCCGGACGCGGCGCCCGAGACGACTGCCCCATGAACGAACGACAGAAAGACCTGCTCCAGAAGTTCGCCGCGCTGGCCGGCCTGCTGGCGCTCGTGCTGGTGTTCTCGCTGACCAGCAACGCCTTCTTCAGCGTGGGCAACGCGATGACGGTGTCGCTGCAGGTGAGCACCATCGTCTACCTCGGCCTGGGCGCCACGCTGGTCATCCTGACCGGCGGCATCGACCTGTCGGTGGGTTCGGTGCTGGCCCTGTCGGGCGTGACGGCCGGGCTGCTGGTCAAGCAGGGCTTGCCGGTGGCGCCCGCGATGGCCGCCGGCATCGTGGTGGGCGGGCTGTGCGGCGCCGTCAACGGGCTCTGCGTGACGCGGCTGCGCCTGCCGCCCTTCATCGCGACGCTGGGCATGATGCTGGTGGCGCGCGGCCTGGCGCTGCAGCTGACCGACGCGCGCGCCGTCTCTGGCCTGGGCGAGGCCTTCGGCGTGCTGGGCAACGGCGCGCTGTGGCGCATCGAGGAGATCGATGCGCAGGGCTTCCCCAACGTGATCTTTCCCGGCATCCCCTACCCGGTGCTGCTGATGGTGGCGCTGGCGGTGATCGTGGGGCTGCTGCTGCGCCGCACGCTGCTGGGCCGGCACCTGCATGCGGTGGGCTCCAACGCCGAGGCCGCACGCCTGTCGGGCGTCCACGTGGCGCGCGTGGCGATGTTCGCCTACACCTGCTCCGGCGCACTGGCTGGCCTGTGCGGCTGCGTGCTGATGTCGCGCCTGGTGACCGCGCAGCCCAACGAGGGCGTGATGTACGAGCTCGACGCCATCGCCGCCGCGGTCATCGGCGGCACCTCGCTGAGCGGCGGCGTGGGCAGCGTGTCCGGCACCGTCATCGGCGCCTTCGTCATCGGCGTGCTGCGCAACGGCCTGAACATGAACGGCGTGTCGGCGTTCTCGCAGCAGATCATCATCGGCCTGGTCATCCTCCTCACCGTGTGGATCGACCAGCTCCGCAACCGGCGCTGAAGACCGGCGCAGAACACCGGCGCAAGACCGGCACATCCCACCAGGAGACCCGCATGCCCCGCATCCCCTCGTCCCTCGCTCCCTTCACGGTCCGCGCGCTGCGGCGCGCGCTGCTCGGTGCCGGCCTCGCGCTGCTGGGCGCGAGCGCCCAGGCGGGCGAGATCGCCGTCATCGTCAAGACCACCAACTCCAGCTTCTGGCAGAACGTCAACAAGGGCGCCGACGCGGCGATCAAGGAGACCACCGGCCACACGCTGACCTTCTCCGGCCCGGCGTCGGAATCGGCGGTCGCCGACCAGGTCAACCTGGTGGAGAACGCGGTCAACCGCCGCGTCGCGGGCATCGTGCTCGCGCCGTCCGACCCCGATGCGCTGGTGCCGGCCATCAAGCGCGCGTGGGAGGCCCGCATCCCCGTGGTGCTGATCGACTCCCGGGTGTCCGACGCCGGCAAGACCTACTACCAGTCCTTCCTGTCCACGGACAACATCGCGGCGGGCGAGCTCTGCGCCAAGGCGCTGATCGCGCGCGTCGGCACCACCGGCAAGGTGGCGCTCATGTCCTACGTGGCCGGCGCGGGCTCGGAGGCGGACCGTGTCGGCGGCTTCAAGCGCTACCTGCAGGCCCACTCGAAGCTGGAGATCGTCGGCCCGTACTACTCGCAGTCGCAGATGGCCACCGCGATGAACCAGACCACCGACGTGCTGGCGGCCCATCGCGACCTCAAGGCCCTGTTCGGCGCGAACGAGCCGACCGCGGTCGGCATGGGCCGCGCGCTGGTGCAGAGCGGTCGCGCCGGCCAGGTGGTGGCCATCGGTTTCGACGGCAACCAGGACCTGCAGAAGTTCGTCCAGGACGGCACGCTGGAGGGCATCGCGGTGCAGAGCTCGTTCCGCATGGGCTACCTGGGCGTCAAGACCGTGGACGAGTTGCTGCAGCGCAAGCCGGTGCCCAAGTTCCGCGACACCGGCGTGGTCTGGGTCAACAAGACCAACCTGCAATCGCCCGAGGCCCGGGCGGTCCTCTACTGATGAGCGTCGTGCCTTCGTCCCTGGCGCCCCCGCCCCTCGCCGACCGCGCGGCCGCCGTCATGCCCGCACCGGACCGTCCCTTGCGCCAGGCCCTGCGCGCGTGTCCGCTGGGCCTGGGCGCCGCCGCGCTGGCGGGGCTCTACGACGCGGTCGACGAGGCCACGGCCGCCGCAACGCTGCAGGCCGCCTGGGACGCCGGCCTGCGCTGCATCGACACCGCGCCGTTCTACGGCTACACGCGCAGCGAGCACCGCGTCGGCGCCTTCCTGGCCGGACGGCCGCGCGACGGGCTGGTGCTCTCGACCAAGGTGGGGCGCCTGCTGCGGCCCGACGCGAGCGTGCAGCCCGGCAGCGACGGCTGGGCCGATCCGCTGCCCTTCCGCCCCGTCTTCGACTACAGCTACGACGGCGTGATGCGCTCGTTCGAGGACAGCCTGGCGCGCCTGGGCGGCGCGCGCATCGACCTGCTGCTGGTGCATGACATCGGCCGCGCCACCCACGGCCAGCAGCACGGGCGCCACTGGCGCGCGCTCACCCAGGGCCGGGGCTTTCGCGCGCTCGAGTCGCTGCGCGACCAGGGCGCGGTGCAGGCCATCGGGCTGGGGGTGAATGAATGGGAGGTGGCCTGGGATGCGCTGTCGGCCGCGCCGATCGACTGCGTGCTGCTGGCCGGCCGCTACACGCTGCTGGAACAGGGGGCGCTCGGTTTCATGGACCGCTGCGTGGCGGACGGCGTGGACGTCCTCATTGGCGGGCCGTTCAACTCCGGGCTGCTGGCGGGCCAGGCCAGGTACGACTACGGCGCCGTGCCGGCGGCGGTGCGCGAGCGCGCCGAGGCGCTGGCCGCCGTCTGCGCCGAATTCGAGGTGCCCCTGCCGGCGGCCGCGCTGCAGTTCCCGCTGGCCCATCCGGCGGTGGCGAACGTGCTGTCGGGCATGCGTTCGCCGGACCAGGTGCGGCGCAACGTCGACTGGATGCGGCAGCCGATTCCCGGCGCGCTGTGGCACGCCTTGCGCGATCGCGGCCTGATCCATGCCGGCGTGCCGCTGCCGGACGAACCGGGGGCGGGCTGACATGCGGGTCGATGCCCACCAGCATTTCTGGCGCCTCGCCGACCGCGAGGGGCAATGGCCGCCGCCGTCGCTGGCGGCCATCCACCGGGACTTCGGCCCGGAGGACCTCGAGCCGCAACTGCGCGCCTGCGGCATCGACGCGACGGTGCTGGTGCAGTCGCTGCCCAGCGTCGAGGACACGCGCTGGATGCTGTCCGTCGCGGCGCGGACGCCCTGGGTGCGCGGCGTGGTCGGCTGGGTCGACTTCAAGGCGACCGACGCCGCGGCGCAGATCGACGAGCTGGCGCGCGACCCCGCGCTCAGGGGCCTGCGACCGATGCTGCAGGACCTGCCGCGGGACGACTGGATCGACGATCCGGCCTGCGCGCCCGCGGCCGCCGCGATGCAGCGGCACGACCTGGTCTTCGACGCGCTGGTGCTGCCGCGCCAGCTTCCCGCGCTGGGCCGCTTCGCCCGGCGCCATCCCGGCCTGCGCCTGGTCGTCGACCATGCCGCCAAGCCCTTCATCGCGCGCGGCGAGCTCGAGCCCTGGCGCACCGACCTCGCCGCGCTGGCCGCCCTGCCCCAGGTCCACTGCAAGGTCTCCGGCCTGCTGACCGAGGCGGGAGACCGCCTCCATGACGCGGCGCTGCGGCCCTACATGCAGGCGCTGTGGGAGCTCTTCGGTCCGCGCCGGCTGCTGTGGGGCAGCGACTGGCCCGTGCTGCGCCTGGCCGCGGACTACGCGCCCTGGTGGCACCAGGCGCAGCGCCTGGCCAGCCAGCTCCACCCCGCACCGGCCGCCGCCGACCTGGATGCCCTGTTTGGCGGCAATGCCGCCGCCCTCTACCGCCTCACGCCATGCTGACCGTCCTCTGCGAATCCCCGGGCACCCTTGCCGTCCACCATCGTCCCAAGCCGCAACGCCAGACCGGCGAGGTGCTGCTGCGCGTCCGCCGCGTGGGCGTGTGCGGGACCGACCTCCACATCTTCACCGGCCACCAGCCCTACCTCGCCTACCCGCGGGTCATGGGGCATGAACTGTCCGGCGTGGTCGAGGAGGCGGATCCCGACAGCGGCCTGCAGCCCGGCGACACCGTGTATGCGATGCCCTACCTGTCCTGCGGCCGCTGCCGGGCCTGCCGCCAGGGCAAGTCCAACTGCTGCGTGCAGATGCAGGTGCTGGGCGTGCATCGCGACGGCGCCTTCACCGAGTACCTCTGCCTGCCCCGCCGCTTCGTCGGCAAGGCGGACGGCCTCACGCTGGACCAGGCCGCGATGGTGGAGTTCCTGGCCGTCGGGGCGCACGCGGTGCGTCGCGGCGAGGTCGGCGCCGGACAGCGCGTGCTGGTGGTGGGCGCCGGTCCGATCGGGCTGGGCGCGATGCTGTTCGCCGCCCTGCGCGGCGCCACCGTGGTGGCGCTGGACAGCCGGCGGGACCGGCTCGAGGTCGCGCGCGCCCACGCCGGCATCGCGGCCGCGGTGCCGCTGGGCGACGGCGACGAGGCCGAACTCGCGCGGCTGACCGACGGCGAGTTCTTCGACGTGGTGTTCGACGCCAGCGGCAATCCGCAGGCGATGGAGCGCGGCTTCCGTTTCATCGCGCATGGCGGCCGCTACGTGCTGCTGTCCATCGTGCAGGGCGACATCCGCTTCTCCGATCCGGAGTTCCACAAGCGCGAGGCCACGCTGCTCAGCAGCCGCAACGCCACGATGGAGGACTTCGACACCGTGATCGCCGCGATGCGCGCGGGCCAGGTGCCGCATGCCGCGCTGGCGACGCATCGCCTGGCGCTGGGCGACCTGCCGGCGCGCTTCCCCGACCTGCTCGATCCCGGGCAAGGCGTGATCAAGGCGCTGGTCGAATGCTGAGCCCTGGCCTGGACGGTGCGCCGCCGATCCTTCAATTCGGCACCGGGCGCTTCCTGCAGGCCCATGTGGACCTGCTCGTCAGCGAGGCGGCGGAGACCGGCGACGCGCTGGGCGGCATCACCGTGGTGCAGAGCACCGACCATCCGGCCAGCACCCGCCGCGCGCGGGAACTGGCCCGCGCGCAGGGGTTTCCCGTCGTGCTGCGCGGTCTGGTCGGCGGCGTGCCGGTGGAGATGCAGCGCACCTGCCGCTCGGTGCGCGAGGTCCTGCATGCCGCCGCCGACTGGCCCGCGGTGCGCGAGCGCGTGCGCGGACCGGTGCGAGTGATCGTGTCCAACACCGGCGACGAGGGCTGGGCGCTGTCGCTGCGCGACGGCCCGGCGCTGCTGGCCGACGCGGCGCCCGCGCCCGAGGCCTTCCCGGCCCGGCTGCTGGTGCTGCTGCACGACCGCTGGCAGGCGGCCCCGGACGCCGGGCTGACGCTGCTGCCCTGCGAGCTGGTCTCGCGCAACGGCGCCGTCCTGGGCGACCTGGTGGTGGCCCTGGCGCGGTCCTGGCACTGCCCGCCGGCCTTCATCGACTGGCTGCTCGGCCACGTCGTCTGGGCCAGCTCGCTGGTCGACCGCATCGTGGCCCAGGCGCTGGAGCCGGTCGGCGCGGTGGCCGAGCCCTATGCGCTGTGGGCCGTGCAGGCCCAGCCGGGCCTGCAGCTGCCGTGCCGGCACCCGGCGCTCATCGTGACCGAGGACCTCGCGCGCCATGAACGACTCAAGCTCTTCCTGCTGAACCTGGGCCACACGATGCTGGCGGAGCTCTGGCGCGTCCTCGACCGGGCGCCGGACATGACGGTGCGGCAGGCCATGGAAGACCCCGCGCTGCGCCAGCCGCTCGAGGACACCTGGCAGGAGGAGGTGCTGCCGGTGCTGGCGGCGCTCGGGCAAGGCGAGGAGGCGCTCGTCTACCTGGACGGCTTGCGCGACCGCTTGCTGAACCCCTTCCTCGAGCACCGGCTCGCCGACATCGCGCAGCACCACGCGAGCAAGAAGGCCCGCCGCCTGCTGCCGGTGGTCGAGCTGGCGCGGCGGCATGTGCCGGCGCTGTCCCAGTCGCGGCTGCGGACCGCCCTCAGGACCTCGTGATCAAGGAGCAGGACATGGAACGCATGGGCATGGTGATCGGCATCGCGCCGGAGCACATCGCCGAATACAAGCGCCTGCACGCGGCCGTCTGGCCGGCGGTGCTGGCCCGGCTGGCGGCGTCGAACGTGCGCAACTACAGCATCTTCCTGCGCGAGCCGGAGCACCTGCTGTTCGGCTACTGGGAGTACCACGGCAGCGACTACGCGGCCGACATGGCCGCGATCGCCGCCGATCCCGAGACGCAGCGCTGGTGGACCTTCTGCGGGCCCTGCCAGCGGCCGCTGGACAGCCGGGCCGAGGGCGAGCACTGGGCCGCGATGGAGCAGGTGTTCCATGTCGACTGAATCACCGGGCGAAGGCGCCGCCGCGGATCCGGGGCCCCTGCCGGCCTCGGCGCTGATCGTCCTGCATCCGGACGACAACATCGCGGTCGCGCGGTTCGCGCTGCCCGCCGGCGCACGCATCGCCGGCCTCCAAGGGGGCACGCTGCCAGTGCTGGCGCCGATCGAGGCCGGGCACAAGGTCGCGCTGCGCGCGATCGGGCGCGGCGAGCTGGTGCTCAAGTACGGCCAGCCCATCGGCCTGGCCAGCGCGCCGATCGAGCCCGGCGCCCACGTGCATGGGCACAACCTCGAGATGGCCGAGGTGATGCCGCCGCGAGCGGCGGCGCAGGCCGCGGACGCCGCGGCTGCCGTGATGCCCGTCGACTCGGCGGCGACCTTCGAGGGCTACCGGCGCGCGGATGGCCGCGTCGGCACCCGCAACTACATCGGCGTCATCGCGTCGGTGAACTGCTCCGCGACCGTCTGCAAGGCGATCGCGCAGGTCTTCCAGGGGCCGGGCCTGCCGGCGGGCGTGGACGGCGTGGTGGCCATCACCCACGGCAGCGGCTGCGGCATGAGCGCGGAGGGCGACGGCCTGGTGCTGCTGCAGCGGACGCTGCGCGGTTATGCGGCGCATCCCAACTTCGCCGCCGTGCTGCTGGTCGGCCTGGGCTGCGAGGTCAACCAGATCGAGCCGCTCGTCCAGGCGCTGCCGGCGGCCACCCGCGAACGCCTGCGCCTGCTGACCATCCAGGAGGCCGGCGGCACCCGGGAAGCCGTCGAGCAAGGCCAGGCGCTGGTGCGCGAGCTCGCCGAGCAGGCGGGGCTGGCGCGCCGCAGCACGGTGCCGATGTCGGCGCTGGTGGTGGGGCTGCAGTGCGGCGGGTCGGATGGTTACTCGGGCATCAGCGCCAATCCCGCGCTGGGCGCCGCGGTCGACCTGCTGGTGCGCCATGGCGGCACCGCCCTGCTGTCGGAGACGCCGGAGATCCATGGCGCCGAACACCTGCTGACCGCGCGGGCCGCGTCGCCCGAGGTCGCCCGGCGACTGCTGGACCGCCTGCAGTGGTGGGAGCAGTACGCGGCGCGCCATGGCGCGCGGCTGGACAACAACCCCTCGCCCGGCAACAAGGCGGGCGGCATCACCACCATCCTGGAGAAGTCGCTGGGCGCGGTCGCCAAGGGCGGCGGCAGCCCGCTGAACGACGTGATCGAGTACGCCGAGCCGGTCCGCGCGCGCGGGCTGGTCTTCATGGACACGCCGGGCTACGACCCGGTGTCGGCGACGGGTCAGGTCGCGGGCGGCGCCACGCTGATCTGCTTCACGACCGGCCGCGGCTCGACCTACGGCTGCAAGCCGACGCCCTCGCTGAAGCTGGCCACGACCACCGCGCTGTTCGAACGCATGCGCCTGGACATGGACTTCAATGCCGGCGGCATCGTCGACGGCACGCAGACCGTGGCCGAGGCTGGCGCGGCGCTCTTCGAGCTGATGCGCGAAACCGCCTCGGGCCGCCGCACGCTCAGCGAGGAACACGGCCTGGGCGACAACGAGTTCGTGCCCTGGCAGCTCGGGGCGGTGATGTGAGCGCCGCGGCTCAGAGCATCAGGGCGCCGCGCGACGGGATCTCCGCGGCATCGCCGGTCCAGCGCGCATGCGAGGCGATCAGGTGACGGCAGATCGCCGCCGACGCGGCCTGCGGGTCGCGGGCCTCCAGCGCCTGGTAGATGGCCTCGTGCTCGGCCAGCGCGTCCTTCCAGGTGTCGTTCGACTCGATCTGGCCGCTCATGTGCAACGACAGCGGGCTGTGGCGGCCATCGAAGAGCGATCCGACCATGTCGACGAGGACCGAATTGCCGCTCATCTCCGCGATGCTCAGGTGGAAGCGGCGGTCGGCCTCCACCGGCTTGAGCCCGCTGGCCAGTTCGGCGCGCATCGCGTCCAGGGCTTCCTGCACGCGTTGCAGTCCCGCCTTGGTGACGCGGGCCGCGGCCAGCGTGATCACGGCGCTCTCCAGCACCAGCCGCGCATGCATCAGCTCCGCCGGGCTGTCGCCCAGGGACGGCGTCCCGTTGTCCTCCAGCGGGTGGACGCTGGTCACATAGACGCCGGAGCCGCCGCGGATCTCGATCCGGCCTTCGATCTCCAGCGCGATCAGCGCCTCGCGCAGCGAGGGTCGCGACACCCCCAGCTGCAGCGCCAGTTCCCGCTCCGCCGGCAGGCGCGCCCCGGCGGAAAAGCCGCCGGTCTCGATGAGGGACCGGATGCGGTCGGCAACCAACTGGTATTGCCGGCGGGTCTCGCCGCCGCGGTGTGGCATGGCCATGCTCTTCCCAACGCTCTCAAGTGGACTGACCAATGGTAGCGCTCTCAAGCGGCCTCCCGATTCGGCGGCTCTCCAAGAACCCAGGCGTCAAGCGCCATGAGAAGAGACAGATGACGCAGTTGCTTTCCCTCGCGGCGCTGAGCTGCACCCTCCTGACCACGGCGGCCCCGGCCCAGACCGCCCCGACCGCGCCGGCGCAGGCGCGCCTCGATCTCGGCCAGGCCGCCGCCGGCCCGGCGATCGAACCCGCCGTCTACGGCCATTTCGTCGAGCACATGGGCACCGGCGTCTATGGCGGCCTCTGGGTCGGCCCGGAGTCCCCCATTCCCAACACCCGGGGCTGGCGCAATGACGTCGTGCAGGCGCTGAGACAGGTCGGCATCCCGGTGATGCGCTGGCCGGGCGGCTGCTTCGCCGACGACTACGACTGGCGCGACGGCATCGGCGATCCGGCGAAACGGCCGGTCCGGGTCAACCGCTGGTGGGGCGGCACGGAAAGCAACCGCGTCGGCACCCACGAGTTCATGGACCTGGTCGAGCAGCTCGGCAGCGAGGCCTACCTCGCCGGCAACATGGGCTCGATGCCGCCGCGCGCGCTGAGCCAGTGGCTGGAGTACATGACCGCCGACGGCGCCTCCACGCTGGCCGAGGAGCGCCGCCGCAACGGCCGCGAGCAGCCGTGGAAGGTCAAGTACGTCGGCGTCGGCAACGAGAGCTGGGGCTGCGGCGGCAACATGCGCGGCGAGTACCAGTCCGACCTGCACAACCGCTACGCCACCTTCCTGAACCAGGTGGTGCGCGTGGCCTCCGGCGATGGGGAAGGCAACGACCAACTGGTCGAGGTGCTGATGGCGCGTTCGAGCAAGCACATGGACGCGTTCACGCTGCATTACTACACGATGCCCGGAGACTGGTCCGCCAAGGGCGCGGCGACCGGATTCGACGCCACCGCCTGGGCGCGCACGCTGAAGTCGGCCATGGGCATCGAGGGCCGCATCGCCGCCGTCTCCCGCATCATGGACAAGCATGACCCGACGCGTCGCATCGGCCTGTATGTCGACGAATGGGGCAGCTGGTACGACACGCCGCCCGGCGCGCCGGCGCTGCACCAGCAGAACTCGCTGCGCGACGCGCTGATCGCGGCGCTCAGCTTCAATGTCTTCCATCGCCACACCGACCGGGTCCGGATGGCCAACATCGCGCAGATGGTCAACGTGCTGCAGGCCATGGTGCTGACCGACGGCCCGTCCATGGTGCTCACGCCGACCTATCACGCCTTCGACCTGTACCGGCCGTTCCGCGGCGCGACGCCGCTGCGCGCCACGCTGACGACGCCCCGCTTCCGCATCGACGACGTCGAGCTGCCGGCGGTGGACGTCAGCGCGGCCCGCACGCCGGACGGCCAGGTCGTCCTGGCCCTCGTCAATCTGGATCCGAAGCAGCCGGCGAAGCTCGCCACCGGCCTGAAGCGCGCGGCGCACGGCCGGCTGCTGACCGCCACCGCGATCGATGCCCACAACACCGTGGCGCAGCCCCGTGCGGTGGTGCCGGTCCCGTTCGATGCGCAGCCCGGCAAGGACGGCCTGACGCTGATGCTGCCGCCGGCTTCGATCGCCGTCGTCACGCTGTCGGCTGCGCCCTGACCGCCACCGGAGGCCGGACCCGCCCGCCGGTCCTGACGCGCGGGCCGGTCGTCGCCGCGCCGCAAGGCGCTTCAGTCGGACACGCCGACCCAGCGGTCATGGGCCGCGAACAGGTGACGGCACATCGCCGCCGAGGCCGCCTGCGGATCGCGCGACTCGAGCGCGCGCAGGATGGCCTCGTGCTCGTCCAGCGCGTCCCGCCACGGCGGGGTCACCGACTCGATGCGGCCGCTCATGCGGGTGGAGATCGCGCCGTGGCGCCCGTCGAACAGGGTTCCCACCACGCCGGCCAGGACCAGATTGCCGCTCATCTCGGCGATGCTCACGTGAAAGCGCCGATCCGCCTCGACCGGCTTGCGCCCCGCGGCGACATCGGCCCGCATCGCCTCGAGCGCGTCGCGGACGCGATCCAGCGAGGCCTTGTCGACCCGCGCCGCCGCCAGCGTGACCACCGCGCTTTCCACCACCACCCGCGCGTGCATCAGCTCCGCGGGGCTTTCCCCGAGTGTCGGCGTCGCGCCGAGCTCCTCCGGCGCGGCGCAGACATAGACGCCGGAGCCGCCCCGGATCTCGATCCGGCCCTCGATCTCGAGCGCGATCAGCGCCTCGCGCAAGGAAGGACGCGACACGCCGAGCTGCTGGGCGAGCTCGCGTTCCCCCGGCAGCCTCGCGCCGGCGAGGTAGGCCCCATCGCGGATCAGCACGCGGACCCGGTCGGCCACGACCTGGTATTGCCGGCGGACCTCGCCGCCGTACGGATGTTGTGCCATGGCTCCCTGCGCGCGAAAACGCGACTCCTGTCCTTGTGGGCCTTTTATAGGGGGAGCCCTCGCCCCCGAGGAACAGGGTATCTACCGGTCTGACCAACAAAACATCATGGCAAAGTGGTAATACCAAAAATTGGGCGAGGCCATCGTGGCGTTGGCATCGCCCGCGCGAGGCTGCGCGCGTGCGTCGGCGCCGGCTTGCGAAAGAGGAGAAGCAGATGGTCCAACGCATCGTGATCGTGGGCGGCGGCGCCGCCGGCTGGATGACCGCCGCCGCGCTGGCGTCGAGTCGGCAGGGGCGCTGGTCGGTGACGCTGGTCGAGTCCGAGGAGATCGGCATCATCGGCGTCGGCGAGGCGACCTTCCCCTCGATCCGCGCCTTCAACGAGCGCATCGGCATCGACGAGGCGGAGTTCCTGCACGCCACCCACGGCAGCTACAAGCTGGGCATCGAGTTCCGCGACTGGCACAGCATCGGCGATCGCTATTTCCACACCTTCGGCAACTTCGGCAGCCTGCTCGGCCCCTACATGCTGTGGGGCCAGTACCGGCGCGCGGCCGATGCCTCGCTGGGCGAGCTCGGCGAGCAATGCCTGCCCACGGCGATGGCGATGCAGGGCCGCTTCGTGGTGCCCGACGAGGACGGCGGCGCGCCCTACAAGTACGCCTACCACTTCGACGCGATGCTGTATGCGGCCTTCCTGCGCGAGTGGTCGATGCGCCGGGGCGCACGGCGCATCGAGGGCCGCATCGTCGAGGTGCTCCGGCGCGAGGACGGCGACGTCGAGCGGCTGCGCCTGGCCGACGGCCGCGAGGTCGAGGGCGACCTGTTCATCGACTGCTCGGGCTTCGCCTCGCTGCTGCTGGGGCGCGCGCTGAAGGAGCCCTTCGTCGATTTCAGCCACTGGCTGCCGGTCGACGGCGCCTGGGCCTGCCCCTGCGAGCGCGTCGGCGAGGCGCTGACGCCCTACACCCGCGCCACCGCGCTGGAGGGCGGCTGGGCGTGGCGCATCCCGCTGCAGAGCCGCACCGGCCATGGCCACGTCTTCAGCAGCCGGTACATCGACCCGGACGCCGCGCGCGCGCAGCTGATGGCGCAGCTCGACGGCAAGCCGCTGGCGGAGCCGCGGCTGCTGCGCTTCAGCACCGGTCACCGCGAGCGCTTCTGGGTCCGCAATGTCGTGGCGCTCGGGCTCTCCTCGGGTTTCCTGGAGCCGCTGGAGTCCACCAGCATCTTCCTCATCCAGACCAACCTGGCCCACCTGATGACGCTGCTCGAAGCGAAGGCGCCGATCGACGAGGCGGCGATCGACGCGTTCAACGCGCGCGGCACGCGCGAGTTCCGCCGCATCCGCGACTTCATCCTCCTGCACTACTGCCTCACCGCGCGCCGCGACAGCGCGCTCTGGCGCGACATGGCGACGATGGAGCTACCCGACACCCTGGCCTACAAGATCGAGCTCTGGCGCCATCACGGCGTGCTGCACCAGCAGCAGGACGAGGGCTTCGACGAGACCAGCTGGCTCGCGATCCACGCCGGCATGCGGCATTGGCCGCAGCGGACCGACCCGGTCCTGGAGGAACTGCCGCTGGACCACGCCCGCGACATCCTGCGGCAGCGTCGCGAGGCCATCGCCCGCGCCGTCGCGCCGCTGCCCCCGCATCACGCCTACCTCGCCAGGCTCATGAACCTGGCGCAAGGCGCCGGAAGATCCCCTCGATGACCACGCCGATCCCCTGTTTCCGCCCCGTGACCACGCTGCCCGTCCTGGCCATCGCGCTGTGCGCCGCCCTGCTCGCGCCGCTGGCGCGCGCGGCGACCGCCGCCGTCCCCGCGACGGCCACGGCCGCGGCGAGCGAGCGCTCCAGCGAGCTCATCAACCGCGACTGGACCTTCACGCTCGGCGACCCGGCCGATGGCCAGGCCGTCGACCGCGACACGGCGGACTGGCGCCGCGTGGACCTGCCGCATTCGTTCTCCGAGCCCTACTTCCTGGGCACCGGCTTCTATGTCGGCCATGGCTGGTACCGCAAGCAGCTGACGCTGCCCGCCTCTGTCGCCGGCCGGCGGGTCTCGCTGGAGTTCGACGGCGTCTTCCAGGACGCCGAAATCTTCGTCAACGGCCAGCGCGCCGGCCGGCACGTCGGCGGCTACACCGGCTTCAGCATCGACATCACCCCGTTCGCGACACCGGGGGCCAACCTGGTCGCCGTGCGGGTGAACAACGAATGGAACGCGCGGGTCGCGCCTCGCGCCGGCGAGCATGTGTTCTCCGGCGGCATCTATCGCAACGTGCGGCTGGTCATCACCAACCCCATCCATGTCGCGTGGTACGGCACCTTCGTCACCACGCCGCAGGTGTCGGACGAACGCGCCACCGTGCGCGTGCAGACCGAGGTGCGCAACGACCGCCCCCGCGCCGCGGCCCGGGTCGCGCTGGTGTCCGAAGTGCTCGACGCCACCGGCCGGCGCGTGGCCTCGCGGCGCAGCGAGCGCAGCGTGCCCGCCGCCACCACCGTCACCTACGACCAGACGATGCCCGCGATCCCGACCCCGCGGCTGTGGTCCCCCGACCATCCGCATCTCTACCGCATGATCAGCCGCCTGTACGTCGACGGTCGGCCGGTCGATCGCTTCGAGACGCCCTTCGGCATCCGCAGCCTCAGGTTCACCGCCGACCGCGGCTTTTTCCTCAATGGCAAGCACCTCTACCTGGTCGGCGCCAACGTGCACCAGGACCAGGCCGGCTGGGGCGACGGCGTGACCGACGGCGCCGCGCGCCGCGACGTCCGGATGATCAAGGACGCCGGCTTCAACTTCATCCGCGGCTCGCATTACCCGCACTCGCCAGCCTTCACGCAGGCGACCGACGAACTGGGCCTGCTGTTCTGGTCGGAGGCGCCCTTCTGGGGCATCGGCGGCTTCGGCGCCGATGGCAACTGGCTGTCCAGCGCCTATCCGCCGGACCCGGCCGATCGCCCCGCCTTCGAGGCCAGCGTGCTGCAGCAGGTCCAGGAGATGGTGCGCATCCACCGCAACCGGCCGTCGGTCTTCCTCTGGAGCGCCAGCAACGAGCCCTTCTTCACCAAGGGCGAGGCGATGCCGGCGATGCGCGACTTCCTGCGGCGCGAGGTGGCCTTCTTCCACCGCATCGATCCGACGCGCCCCGTGGCCATCGGCGGCGCCCAGCGCGGCGAGATCGACAAGCTCGGCGACGTGGCCGGCTACAACGGCGATGGCGCCACGCTCTTCCTCGATCCGGGCGTGCCGTCCATCGTGTCGGAGTACGGGTCCACGATGGTCGACCGCCCGGGGGAGTACGAGCCCGGTTTCGGCCTGATGCCCGAGACGCCGGACCAGAAGGCCAAGGCCGGCGCCGCGCCGAGCGCCCCGGGCTCGCCCACCTACGCCTGGCGCTACCCGTGGCGCTCGGGCGAGGCGCTGTGGGCCGGTTTCGACCATGGCTCCATCGCCTCCATCGAGTTCGGCTCGATGGGCTTCATCGACTACTTCCGCCTGCCCAAGCGGCAGTACCACTGGTATCGCAACGCCTACGCCGGCGTGCCGCCGCCGGTCTGGCCGGTCGACGGCAAGCCCGCGCAACTGCACCTGGCGGCCAGCCAGACCGTCATCCACGGCACCCAAGGCCTGGACGACGCGCAGCTGGTGGTGTCGGTGCAGGACGAGGCGGGCCGCGCGCTGAGCAATTCACCGGACGTGACGCTGACCATCGTGAGCGGTCCGGGCAAGTTCCCGACGGGCCGCAGCATCCGCTTCAGCCACCAGTCCCTGGTCGCCATCCGCGACGGCCAGGCCGCGATCAGCTTCCGGTCCTACTTCGCCGGGCGCAGCGTCATCGAAGCGAGCTCGCCCGGCCTGAAGCCGGCGCGCATCGAGATCACAACCACCGGGCCCGATCCCTTCATCCCGGGGCAATCGCCGCTGGCGCCGGACCAGCCGGTCATCGCCTATCCGCCAGTCACGCGCAAGGCCTTCGAGGGCGACCCGATCAACGTGACCATCAGCCGGCCGACCTCGACCAGCGGCTCCGCGCCCGGCCACGAGGCGCCGCTGGCCAACGACGACCAGCTGCAGACCGCGTGGCGCGCGGCCGCGAAGGACGGTCCGGCGTTCTGGGCCGTGGACCTGGAGAACCTGTACACGCTGCACTGGCTGTCGGTGATCCTGCCCGATGACCGGGCGCCCGACTTCGTCGTCGAGATCAGCAACAACGCCAGCGACTGGCGCCAGGTCGGCGAGGCCAAGGCCGGTCGGAAGAGCTATGAGTTCGCACTGTTCGAGCCGGTGGTCGCCGCGCGCTTCCTGCGCATCCGCTTCCCCGCCGTCACGCCCGACCATCCCGCCGCGCTCAGCGAAGTGCGGGTGATCGGCAAGCCGGCCAACTGACGATCGAGCCCTCGCCAGGCCCTGCCGGCCTCGCGAGGTCCCACCACCGGACGGCGCGATCGACAGCGCCTCCCGAGTCCCTCTTCCTCATGAGACCCTCACTGCTCACCTCCTGGCTGCTCGCGCTGGCGATGCTCGTGATCGCCGGCCCCGCCGCGGCCGACGATGTCCGGCAACGCGTGCGCATCGATGACGGCTGGCGCTTCGCGCTGGGCCACGCCTGGGACCCGGCTCAGGACTTCGACCATGGCACGCGTGCCTTCTTCTTCGCCAAGGCCGGCTTCGGCGACGGGCCCGCCGCGGCGGACTTCGACGACCGGCCGTGGCGCCGCGTCGACCTGCCGCACGACTGGGCGGTGGAACTGCCGTTCAGCGAGCGCGGCAGCTCGCCCCATGGCTCGAAGGCGATCGGCCGCGCGTTCCCCGAGAACAGCATCGGCTGGTACCGGCGCGAGCTGGCCATCCCGGCGTCGGCGCAGGGTCGGCGCATCGCGCTGGAGTTCGACGGCGTCTTCCGCGACAGCGTCGTCTGGATCAACGGGCACTACCTGCGGCGCGAGGCCAGTGGCTACTCGAGCTTCCGGGTGGACCTCACCGACTACCTGAACTACGGCGGCCGCAATGTCGTCGCCGTGCGGGTGGACGCCACCACGCAGGAGGGCTGGTGGTACGAGGGCGCGGGCCTCTATCGCCATGTCTGGCTCAGCCAGACCGACCCGCTGCATGTGGACCACTGGGGCACCTTCGTGCGCTCGACCGTCGCGGGACAGCGGGCCGAAGTCGCCGTCGACACCACGGTGCGCAACGACGGCAAGGGCGCGGCCTCGTTCACGCTGGAACATGAACTGCGCGACCCGGACGGCCGCGTCGTCGCGCGCACCGCCGTGCCGGCGCGCCAGGTGGCCGCCGATACCGCCGTCACGAGCGGCGCGACGCTGCGGGTGGCCATGCCGCGGCTGTGGTCGCTGGAGACGCCGCAGCGCTACACCCTGACGACGCGAGTGCGCCGCGACGGCCGGGTCGTCGATCGCTACGACACGCCCTTCGGCATCCGCTCGATCCGCTTCGACGCCGACCAGGGCTTCTTCCTCAACGGCCGCCCCGTCAAGCTGCATGGCGCCAACAACCACCAGGACCATGCCGGCATCGGCATCGCGCTGCCGGACGCCATGCACGACGCGCGGCTGCGGATGCTCAAGGCCATGGGCGTCAACGCCATCCGCTCGGCCCACCATCCGGCCACGCCGGAGCTGCTGGACGCCTGCGACCGCCTGGGCATCCTCGTCATCGACGAGCACCGCATGATGGGCACCGCGCCGCAGATCCGCGACGAGCTCGAGCGCATGGTGCGGCGCGACCGCAACCATCCGTCCATCATCCTGTGGTCGGTGGGCAACGAGGAATGGGCGATCGAGAACACCGAGATCGGCACGCGCCTGGCGCGGGAGATGCAGGCCATCGTGGCGCGCCTGGATCCCACCCGCCCGGCGACGCTGGCGGCGTCCAGCTCGGGCCAGCCGGAGGGCACCTCGGTCGGCTCGCAGGTGATCGGCTTCAACTACAAGGGCCAGCACGACATCGACGCGATGCACCGCCGCTTCCCCCAGCGGCCGATGGTCGTGACCGAGGAGGGCCTGACCTACGCCACCCGCGGCGTCTACGCCGACGACGCGGCGCGGGTGCAGGTCGCCGCCTATGACCGGCGCTCGGGCGGCGCGTCGACCTCGACCATCGAGGAGGCCTGGCGTTTCAATGCCGAGCGGCCCTTCCTGGCCGGCATGTTCGTCTGGACCGGCTTCGACTACCGCGGCGAGACCACGCCCTTCGGTTGGCCGGCCATCTCGTCCCAGTTCGGGATGATGGACACGACCGGCGCGCTGAAGGACAGCGGCTACTACCTGAAGGCCGCCTGGACCACCGAGCCGATGGTCCACCTGCTGCCGCACTGGAACTGGCCGGGCCGCGAAGGCCAGCCGATCGACGTGCGGGTCTACGGGAACACCGACGAGGTGGAGCTGCTGCTCAACGGTCGCTCGCTGGGCCGCAAGACGCTGCAGCGCTACGGGCACCTGCAGTGGAGCGTGCCCTACGAGCCGGGCACGCTGGTGGCGCGCGGCTACAGGCGCGGCGAATGGGTCGCCTCCGACACCGTGGCCACCACCGGCGACGGCGCGGCGGTGCGCTTGACGGTGGACCGCGCGAAGATCCGCGCCGATGGCACCGACGTGGCGCTGGTCACGGTCAACGTGGTCGACCGCGAGGGCCGGGTCGTGCCCACGGCCGGGCAGCGGATCGACTTCGAAGTCGACGGCGCCGCGAGGCTGATCGGCATGGGCAACGGCGATCCGGGTTCGCACGAGGCCGACAAGCCGACCGAGCGCCATCGCTTCGTGCCGCTCACCGAATGGCGGCATCGCGGCATCGAGCGGCCGGAGGACGCCGCCGCGCTGATCGCGGACACCGGCGCGACGGGCTGGCGCGAGCCCTTCGGATGGGTGCCGCCCGAGCAGCAGCCCGCCGACCGCGCCTGGAACCTCGTGCGCGCCAGTTTCCCGCGCCCGACCACGGCGGCGGGTGAGCGGTCAACGCTGTTCATCGGCGACCTGGGCGCCGGCCAGTTGGTCTACGTGAACGGCCGGGCCGTGACGCCGAGGCTCGAGCAGGGCCTCGGCGTGGTGGACCTGGATCCTGCGCAGCTGCGCGACCGCAACACGCTCGCCCTGGTCTTCCCCACGCCGGCCGGCGGCCTGCGCGCGATGACCGACAACGCGCAAGGCGGCAAGCGCTGGGTCACCTTGCGGGCGACGACGCCGGCCGCGCCGTGGCAGCGCCGGGTCTTCAACGGGCAGGCGCAGGTGATCCTGCAGTCCACCGGCGCGAGCGGCCCAGCCACGCTGCGCGCGCGCGGCGAGGGGCTGCCGACCGCGACCTTGACCCTCGACGCCTTCTGAAACGACATGCCTGCTGAAACACCCCTGCCTGCAGCCTCGACGGATTGGCGTCGGCGCGCGATGTCGGTCCTGGCCTCGCCCCTGACCACAGTGCTGGCGACGTCGTTGGCCGCGTCGCTGGCATGCGCGTCGACCACCGGCGTCGCGGCCGCCCCCACCGCGTCCCCGCTCGCGGACGCACCGCCGCCCGCCGCCACCGGTGCGCCGCCGAGCCCCTCGATGCAACGGGCGCAGGCGCTGGTGGCGCGGATGACGCTGGCCGAGAAGGCGAGCCAACTGCAGCACGAGTCGCCGGGCATTCCGCGGCTCGGCATCCCGGCCTACAACTGGTGGAGCGAAGGCCTGCACGGCGTCGCGCGCGCCGACGTGGCGACGGTGTTCCCCCAGGCCATCGGCCTGGCGGCGACCTGGGACACGCCGCTCGTGCAGCGCGTGGGCGAAGTCATCGGCATCGAGTTCCGCGCCAAGTTCCGGGGCACCGTCGGTGCCGACGGCTCGTCCGGCCTGTACCGCGGCCTGACGGTGTGGTCGCCCAACGTCAACATCTTCCGGGACCCCCGCTGGGGCCGCGGCCAGGAGACCTATGGCGAGGACCCCGCGCTGACCGCGCGCATGGGCGTGGCCTTCATCCAGGGGCTGCAGGGACCGGACCCGCGGCATCCGCGCGTGTCCGCGGCGGTGAAGCACTTCGCGGTGCACAGCGGCCCCGAGGCCGATCGCCACAAGGAGGACGTGCGGGTCTCGCCGCGCGACCTGGTGGACACCTACCTGCCGGCCTTCCATGCGGCGGTCACCGAAGGCCGCGCGGAATCGGTGATGTGCGCCTACAACGCGGTCGACGGCGTGCCCGCGTGCGCCAGCGAGCCGCTGCTGCGGCAGCGGCTGCGCGAGGAATGGAAGTTCCAGGGGCATGTGGTGTCGGACTGCGGCGCGGTGGCCGACATCCACCAGGACAGCGCCCACCACCATGTGAAGACGCCCGAGGCCGCCGTGGCCCTGGCGGTGCGCGCCGGCACCGACCTGATCTGCGACTTCGGCGGCAACAGCACCGCCTCGCCCACCACCACCGTGGCGGCCGTGCGGCAGGGCCTGCTGGCCGAGGCCGACCTCGACCGGGCGCTGCATCGGCTGTTCGACGTGCGCTTGCGCCTGGGCCTGCTCGACCCGCCTGGGCAAGGGCCCTTCGCCGGGATCACGGCGGACGAGTTCGACACGCCCGCGCATCGCGCGCTCAACCTGGAGACGGCCCGTCGCTCGCTGGTCCTGCTGAAGAACGATGGGCTGCTGCCATTGAAGACGCCGCCCCGGCGCATCGCGGTGATCGGCCCCAACGCCGACAGCGTCGACGCGCTGGTGGGCAACTACAACGGGACGCCGTCCCGGCCGGTCACGCTGCTGGCCGGTCTGAAGGCCCGCTATCCGGACGCCCGGATCGACTTCGTCGAAGGCACGGGCTGGGTGGCGCCGCCGCTGGAAGACCTGCCGGCCGAGCGGCTGTGTGCCGACGCCGCCTGCACCCGCCCCGGCCTGAGCTTCGAGCGCTTCGCCAATCTCCAGCTCGAGGGCCCGCCGATCTCGTCGACGGTCGAGGCGCAAGCCCGCTTCCGATGGGGCTGGCCGGATGCGCATGACCGCCAGGAATCGGCGCGCTGGAGCGGCTTCGTGCGCGCCGCCGAGAGCGGCGAGCATCTGTTCCGGCTGAAGGGGAACCGGGGCTACCGCGTCTGGATCGACGGCGAACGGGTGGTGGACCTGTGGGACATCGCCTGGCCCACCAGCACCCGCGGCGTGCAGCTCGAGGCGGGGCGGACCTACGCCCTGCGCGTGGAGGCGCTGCAGACCGGCTGGGAAGGCGAGCAGCGCCTGCAGTGGAGCCGGCCCGGCGCCAGCGACGAGGCCGCCCTGGCCGCCGCGCGCGAGGCCGACCTGGTGGTCTTCGCCAGCGGCTTGACCTGGGAGTTCGAGGGCGAGGAGATGACGGTGCTGGCGCCCGGCTTCGCGGGCGGGGACCGCACCCGGATCGATCTGCCGGCACCCCAGCAGAAGCTGCTGGAGCGCCTGGCCGGCCTGGGCCGCCCGCTGGTGCTGGTGAACTTCAGCGGCAGCGCCATGGCCTTCGGCGCCGCGACATCGCAGGCCGTGGCCATCGTGCAGGCCTGGTATCCGGGCGGCGAAGGCGGCCAGGCGGTGGCGGAGCTGCTGGCCGGCGACTTCAGTCCGTCCGGCCGGCTGCCGGTCACCTTCTACCGGTCCGCCGAGCAACTGCCGCCCTTCAAGGAGTACGGCATGCAGGGGCGCACCTACCGCTGGTTCAAGGGCGAGCCGCTGTTCCCCTTCGGCCACGGGCTGGGCTACGCGCGCTTCAGCTATGCACAGGCCCGGCTCGCGAGCCCCCGGGTCCAGGCCGGGCAAGGCACGCGGCTGTCGGTGCTGTTGAAGAACGAGAGCGGACGCGAGGCGGCCGAGGTCGTCCAGGTCTATGCCCGGCGCCCCGGTGCCCTCGCGCCGGAACGCACGCTGGTGGCCTTCCGGCGGGTCGTGCTGCGCGGCGGCGAATCGCGCCGGCTCAGCTTCGATCTGGACGCCAAGGCGATGAGCGTCGTGCAGTCCGATGGACAGCGCGTCGTGGAGGACGGGCCGGTGTGGCTGTGGATCGGCGGAGGACAACCGGTGCCGGCGATCACCGGCGTGCGCGCGCCGGGTCGGGCCTTGACCCTGCAGGTCACCGGCCGCGCGCGACTGCCGGCGTTCTGAGCGGGCGTCGCACCGGTCCACGGCGTTACGCTGTCCGGCCGCCATCGCCTGGGCGCGGCCCGGGCAGGCTCGAACGAAGGAAGGACACATCGGCATGGCATCGAATCAGGGTTCGCGCGCGGATCGGTCGCGTCGCCGCATGGCGTTGGCCGTGGTCATCGGCGCATTGCTGCTGGCGGCCGGCGGTTGGCTGTCGAGCCGGCCCAGTGATGCCGCTGGCCCCGCCAAGGCGACGGCGGCGAGCTCGCCCACGAATGAACCCGGCTCGTCGCTTCCGGCGGCGAAGTCCGAGGCGGCATCGGCCGTGATGGCGGTCGCCTCGTCGGCGCCCGGCTCGACGAGCGCCCCGCCTCCTGCGCCCGGCTGGCCAGAGGACGCGCTGCGTCGGGTCCAGCTGGCGCTGGACGGCCATGGGACGCCGAAGGACATGATGGAGGCGGCCATGATGCTCTCCGCCTGCCAGGGCGCGGACGCGATGGTGGACCACCAGTACAGGGAGCGCGACCAGCCGTCCGCGACGGGTCGGCAGCTCGAGCGGATCACGGGCCTGTCCAGCCAGGAGTGGATCCGCCGCTCGCAGGATTTCCAGCGTCACTGCCAGGTCTTCGATGCCGCCACGCTCGCCCGCCAGGGCGAGCTGCTCAAGCGTGCCCACGATGGCGGCGCCAAGGACGCCGCGTTGCCCTACCTGCAATGGCTGGACGCGAACCGGCAGCCGATCGATCCGGCGCTGCGCGGGCAGCTGCAGCGCGAGGCGCGCCAGACGGCCGAGGACGGCGATTTCATGGCGCTGGTGACCTTCAGCTTCGCCTTCAATCCGGGCGCGATGGGCATCACCGAGGTCCAGCGGCAGGCCTACAAGGAAGCGCAATTTCGCATCCAGGGTTTGATGTCGGGCGCGGAGATGGAAAAGGCCAGCCGCGATGCGATGGCGGACACGGAAAAGACGATGAGCCAGTGGGGCATGGTGCCGTCGCCATTGACGGCCGAGCAGCAGCGCGAGGCTGACGCGCTGGCCGCGCGGGTGATCGAGGCCTGGCGCAAGCGTCAAGGCAAGCCGGGGTGAATCGCACAAGCCCTCGCTGTCGATGGGCAAGTGCTGGCCCGCGAATTGCACGCCTTCGCGCGCACGACGCGCGAGGCACCTAAAGCGGCTCCATCCGAGCCGCGTCTGACATTCCTTGGCCGCGTTGGATGAAAACGCTGACAAATTTCGTCAGTGCGATGCCACCAACTTGCAACGGACCTGTCACCGCCGCGCGCGCATGACGCTTCACATCATTCGAAAGGAACCCATGTCGTCCATCCCGAACGCCACGCCCGCGGTCCAGCGGCTCGCGCTCGCCCTCCTGACGGCAGGCCTCGCCGCCTGCGGTGGCGGCGGATCGGCCTCATCGCCAGCGACCGACGCGCCGGCACCGCCGCTTGGTGCCGCACCGGCACCTTCGCCCTCGCCCTCGCCCTCGCCCTCGCCCTCGCCCTCGCCCTCGCCCTCGCCTTCGCCCGCTCCAGCGCCGGCCCCGGCCCCGGCACCTTCCCCCGCGCCGGCACCAGCACCCACTCCGGCGCCCGCACCTTCGCCTTCGCCTGCACCCGCTCCGGCGCCTGCTCCAGCGCCCGCACCTTCGCCTGCGGCTTCGATCACCACGGCCCTGGGGACGGCCAACCGGCTGCTAGGCGGCCTGGGCGCCGGCAACCCGATCGCGGAGATGACGACGCAGCAGATCCGTCCCGACATCATCGACACCTACCTGGTTGGTGTCGGTGGCGGCGCGTGGCCCACCTGGAACAGCCCGGACGGGGCCTATGTCACTTACACGGCCGCGAACGTGTCGGCCGTCGGCGCGGTGCCGATGTTCACGCTCTACCAGATGGCGAGCCGGGGCGAGGGCAATCTGGCCGCGATCAACGACGCAAGCTTCATGACCCCCTACTGGGCCCAGGTCAAGCTCATGTACCAGAAGATCGGCGCGACCAACCTGCCCACGCTGGTCAACCTGGAGCCGGATTTCTGGGGCTTCGTGCTGACCGGCGCCCCGGGCGGCGACCCGACGAAGGTGCCGGCGCGCGTGAGCCAGGTGGCCGAATGCGCGAACCAGCCGGACAACGCCGTCGGCATGGCGGGCTGCCTGCTGGCGCTGGGACGGACCTACGCGCCCAAGGCCCGGATCGGTTTCCCGCCGTCCTTCTGGGGCCGCGACGCCACCACCGTCGGCAACTTCATGCTGAAGCTGGGCGCAGACAAGGCCGACTTCATGGTGGCCCAGACCAGCGACCGCGATGCTGGCTGCTTCGAGGTCTCGCCGCCTCCGTCCGAATGCGCCGGTCGTGGCAACGGGCCGTTCTACTGGGACGAGAACAACGTGGCGACGCCCAACTTCCATCAGGACCTCGCCCAATGGGTCGCCGTGCAGGGCAAGCTCGGCAACCTGCCCATCCTGTTCTGGCAGACGCCGATGGGCGTGCCCTCATCCACGCCAGGCGGCACCTGGGGGCATTACCGCGACAACCACGTCCAGTACATGCTGACCCATCCGACCGAGTACACCGCCAACGGCGTGTTCGCGATCGTGTTCAGCGGCGGCGGCAGCGGCTCGGTCAACATCACGACGGACGGCGGCCAGTTCGCCCGCCTGTTCAAGGCCTACCTGGCGAATCCGGCACCGCTGCGCTGAGCGGCAGCCAGCATCGGGCGCGTGGCGGCCCCGCGTCGCCGCGGCGCCCGGTCGTCCATCGGCAAGCTTCTGCGACGAGAATGCGCGCGCGGCGCGGCCCATCCCTCGGGATGCGGACCGCCCCGCGATCGCCTGCCCCGGCGACAGCCACCGAGGTTCGATACCGAGGGCCGGCCTGCGCGGGGTGGTCCCCAACCGCCAGATCCGCGCACCCGACCGCTCGTGCGCCGGCCGAGTCCCCGCATGCTGTCCCGTCTCGATCTGCCGACCGTCCTGTTGTTCTACAACACGTCCCTGCTCGCCGGCGCATTCGCCATCGTCCACGTCCGTCGCAATTCATGCCGCCCCGAGGGCCTCATGGGGCTGGCGACCGCCTACCTCATGCTGGCCGCCGGAGCCGCGCTGGCTTGGAACGGCGAGGAAGCCGCCCTGCCCGCGGCGGTCTGGACGCACGGCAGCCTGCTGCTCGGCACGGCCGGCTATGCGGTCTTCCACGCCGGCATCCTCGCGATGAGCGGCCGCCGCCGCGTCCACTGGGGGCTCCTGCTGACGCCGGTGCTGCTGTGTTTTCTGGTGGGGCTGGTCACCGGGTTCCCCCGCGACAACCTGAGCCGCGCCGGCGTGTTCCATGCGGCCGCCGTGCTGTCGCTCGCGTGCAGCGCCCACGAGATGCTGCGCAACCATCGCCTCGAGGCCCTGCCATCGAGCCGGCTGCTCGCGGCGCTCCTGGCGCTCAGCGGCGGCGTCTACACGCTCAGGCTGGTGTTCATCCTGAATGGCACCGCGGGCAGCGCCGGCTTCTCGCTGGCGTTCTTCGTGCAGATGTTCTGCCATTTCGGCATCGCCCTGATGGTGGCCACCATCTCCAAGGAGCGCGCGGAAGTGCGCCTCGCCCAATTGGCGGACACGGACCCGTTGACCGGCGTGGGCAACCGCCGCTGGCTCGGCACGCGCCTGCCCAAGCAGCTGCGAGGCCACAGTGCGGTCCTCCAGCTGGACCTGGACCGGTTCAAGCGCATCAACGACCAGTACGGACACGCCGCCGGCGATGCGGTCCTGGTGGCCTTCGCCAGCTGCCTGAAGGCGCAGCTGCGCGAGTCCGATCTGCTGGCCCGCACCGGCGGCGAGGAGTTCCTGGTGTACACGCCCAACGTCACCGAGGCGGTAGCGCGCTCCATCGCCGAGCGACTCCGGGCCAGCGTCGAGCAGTTGCAGATCGTCGAGGACGGCACGCCCCTGCCGGTGTCCACCAGCATCGGCGTGGCCTGGGTGGCGGACGGCAGCGCGCCCGCGGCGGCCTGCCTCGCCCGGGCCGACGAGATGCTCTACGAGGCCAAGCGCGACGGCAGGAACCGCGTGGCCTTCGCCACGATGGCAGTGCAGGCGCCCGACCGCGCCGCATGACGCGTGGCGGGGGACCTACTCCTCGCGCCACTGCAGGTGCACCACGCGCAGGCCCTGGGCCTTGATCGTGCGCAGCAGCAGCGGCAGCGCCGCGGCGGTGCGGTCCTGCGCATCGTGCAGCAGCACGATGCCGCCACCCGAGGCGCCCAGGCGCTGCGCGAGCTTGTCGGGCATCTGCTGGGCGCTCTGGGGCTCCCAGTCCTCGACGCCCAGGTCGACCGACATCACGGTGTAGCGCGAGGCCGCGAGCGCCTCGCGCAGGACCGGTGTTTCCTCGAGGAAGGGAAAGCGGTAGGCCGCCGCCCGGCCGCCGAAGACCTCGCGGTACGCGGCCTCGGCGGCCCGCAGGTCATCCAGCTGCTCCGATGCGGGCAGTGACGCGAAGTGGGGATGGCGGAAGCCGTGCAGGCCGGCGCTGTGCCCCTGCGCCTTCACCTCCCTGGCGAGCGCCGCATCGGCCAGCATCGGCTCGCCGTTCATGAAGAAGGTCGCCCGCACGCACTCGGCCTTCAGCGCCTGGAGCACGAGCGGGGTGGAGGCCGGCCGCGGCCCGTCGTCGAAGGTGATCACCACCTCGCCCGGCTGCAGCGGCAGTGGCCCGTGCTGCGCGCGACCGTAGGCCGCGGATTCGCGCGGCAGCGTCAGCACGCGCGAGGTGCCCAGCGCGGCCGGGCCGCAATCGGCCGCCGCGCCCAGCGCCTGGCCCAGGGCGAGCACCGTCAGCGCTGCACGCGCCGTGCACAGCCGCGGCCGGCGCACCGTCCGGCGCGAGACCCGCGCCTCGTCGGCCTCGGGGACGTCGTCCCACGCATTCCTCATGTCGTCTCCAGCGGTCATGGTTGCCGGCGAGCTTAACGAAGGGGCGTGACCTCCGAAGCGGTGCATCCACCGATACCGCCTGTTTCCAAGCCGGTGACGCGACGGTGGGGACTCGGTGATGTTTGGGTGGCGGCTGCTCCGTAAGCTCCGGCCCCTGATCAACGCTTCGCGCCTGCCTCGGCCCGCCCGGCCGGCGCACCGACTTCAAGGATCCCATGTCCCTGTCCTGCTCGATCCGTCACCTCGCGGCCGTCACCGCGCTCGGCGCGGCCGCTCTGCCGGCGGCGCACGCCGCGTCGTTCAACCCGACGCTGCCGGCCGAACCGCGCCTGCCCACCGCCACCGAGGTCTGCAAGACCCTGACCGCCTCGCTGACGCAGACCGGCGGCCTGCTGCCGAGCTCGGTCGACGCGGATCCCGCGCACTCGCAACCGGACACCGCCCAGATCCAGGACGCCATCAATCACTGCCCCGCCGGCCAGGCGGTGCGCCTGGTCGCCAGCGGCAACGCCAACGCCTTCCTGTCGGGACCGCTGGTGCTGAACAGCGGCGTCACGCTGTGGGTCGACAGCAACGTGACGCTCTTCGCGTCCCGCAGCCCCAAGGACTTCGACAACGGCGGCGGCCGCTGCGGCACCGCCGGCGGTGACGGCAAGTCGTGCAACGCGTTGATCCGCCTGAAGAATGCCGCGAACAGCCGCATCGTCGGCGACGGCCGCATCGACGGCCGCGGCGGCGCGGTACTCACCTCCGGCCCCAACGCCGGGAAGATGACCTGGTGGGACGTCGCCAACCTGCTGGAGGCGACCGGCAAGAAGCAGAACAATCCGCGCCTGGTCAACCTGATCGGCGGCAGCAACTTCACGCTCTATCGCATCTCGCTGCTCAACTCGCCGAACTCGCACGTCGTCGTCAGCGGGCTCACCGGCTTCGTGGCCTGGGGCACCAAGGTGCTGGCGCCGTCGCTGGCCTACTCCAAGCCCAACTACGCCTGCGCCGCCGGCACCACGCCCGACCCCGACGTCGCCGCCACCCGGCCCAGCACCTGCTTCACCCCGGCCACGGCCGCCAACACCGATGGCATCGACGTGGTCGAGAGCTCCAAGGTCAGGATCGCGCATTCGTCGATCAGCACCGGCGACGACCACATCGCGATCAAGGCCGCCGACGCGCCGGCCTCCGACATCTACATCGCCCACAACGACCTGTACCACGGCCATGGCATGTCGATCGGCAGCGAGACCACGCAAGGCGTGAACCAGGTGCGGGTCGACGACCTCAGCATCGACGGTTTCGACGACGCGCAGGTCAACGGCCTGCGCATCAAGACCTACGACAGCGTCGGCGGAACGGTCAGCAACGTGATCTTCGCCAACGTCTGCATGCGCAACGTCAAGCAGCCGCTGATCTTCACGCCCTACTACAGCTCGGGCAACCACAGCACCGCGCCCAACATCAACGACATCCTGCTGCAGAACATCCATGTGCTGAGCAGCGCGAAGTTCGGCGCCGGCAAGCTGGTCTTCCGCGGCTATCGCAACGGCAGCGTCGTCAACCCGCTGAAGATGACGCTGGACAACGTCGTCTTCGACTCGACGAGCTTCCTCACCGCCGACGGCAAGAAGGGCGGCCCCACGCAGCCGGATGACGCGACCCTGACGCTGGGCCCCGGACCGGTGACGATCCCCTTCGCGGCGTCGTCGACCTTCAAGCTGATCGACCAGCGCGCCGGCTCCCAGGCACCGCGGGCCTGCGACAGCGCCTTCCCGCCCTTCCCCCTGGCCGAATCGCCGATCTGAACGCGGGCTATCGCGGTGGCGCGATGGCCTGCCGATGCGATACAACCCTCTCATCGAACGAGGGAGACCATCGTGACCGCATTCAGCAACCTGAAGATCGGTGTCCGCCTGACCGGCGGCTTCGCGGCAGTGATCGCGCTGCTGATCGTGCTGGCGGTGATCGGCGTCACCAAGATCAGCGCGGTGGACGCCAACACCGAGGTCATCCTGCATGACCGCTTCGTCAAGGTGCAGCTGGCCCAGACCGTCGAGAACGAGGTCAACAAGCAGCTCCGCGCGATGCGCACCGCGCTGATCGTGTCCGACCGCGCCATCGTCGACAGCGAGCTGGCCAAGCTCGAGGCCTCGCTGCCGCTGGTCGGTCGCGCGATCGACCAGCTCGGCGCGACGGTGCACAGCGAACGCGGCAAGGCGGCGCTGCAGGCGCTGGTCGAGGGCCGGGCGAAGTTCAAGGACAAGGAGCGTCAGCTGGTCGACCTGATCAAGGCCGGCAAGGTCGACGAGGGCCGCACGCTCCTGGTGACGGACATCCTGCCGCTGCAGACCGTCTACCTGGGGGCCGTCGAGCGCTTCGTCGAGACCCAGGCGGAGAGCATGGAGGAGTTCGGCGCGCAGGCCTCGGCGCTGGCCCGCGGCGCCCGCACGCTGATGATCGTGCTGTCGGTGATCGCGGTGCTGCTGGCGGTGGGCATCGCCGTGCTGCTCACGCGCTCGATCACCCGGCCCATCGCCCAGGCGGTGCGGGTGGCCGAGACGGTCGCCGCCGGCGACCTCACCTCCACCATCGCGGTGGGCGCACTCGACGAGACCGGCCAGCTGCTGGCCGCGCTGCGCTCGATGAACGACAGCCTGGTGCGCATCGTCGGGGAGGTGCGGCTGAGCAGCGAGTCCATCGCCACCGGCTCGACCCAGATCGCCACCGGCAGCATGGACCTGTCGCACCGGACCGAGGAGCAGGCCTCCAGCCTCGAGCAGACGGCCGCGGCGATGGAGGAAGTCGCCTCCACCGTGCAGCGCAGCGCCGACTCGGCGCGCAACGCCACGGCGCTCGCGGCCACCGCCAGCGAGGTCGCCACCCGCGGTGGCTCGGCCGTGGCCGAGATCGTCGCGACGATGCGCGACATCAGCGCCAGCTCGACCCGGATCGCCGACATCACCGGCGTCATCGACGGCATCGCGTTCCAGACCAACATCCTGGCGCTCAACGCGGCCGTGGAGGCGGCGCGCGCCGGCGAACAGGGCCGCGGCTTCGCGGTGGTGGCCGGCGAGGTGCGCACGCTGGCCCAGCGCGCGGCCACCGCCGCCAAGGAGATCCGCGCGCTGATCGGCGAGAACGTCAGCCGCGTCGAGACCGGGTCGCGCCTGGTCGAGGGCGCCGGCACCACGATGGACGAGATCGTGCGGCAGATCCGGCAGGTGGCCGAGCTGATCACCGAGATCGGCACCGCCACCGGCCAGCAGAGCCTGGGCATCGGCGAGGTGAGCAAGGCGGTGCACGTGCTCGACCAGGTGACGCAGCAGAACGCCGCGCTGGTCGAGGAATCCGCCGCCGCCGCGGACAGCCTGAGCCAGCAGGCGCGCCGGTTGACCGAGCTCGTCGGCGCTTTCAAGCTGCACCTCGGGCGCTGAGCGGCAGTGCGGCAGTGCGGCTGGCGGTCTTCCGGGCAAATTTCCGCGCCGGTGAACGCGGCGTCAGCGCTCGGTGATGTCTGCAGCGCGGTCCCTCCGTAAGCTGCGGCCACCCCTTCCAACCAGCAGTCTTGCCATGCGCATGTTCTCCACACTGGGTGTCTTTTTCTCCACCATGGCGGTGGCCGGCGCCGCCGCCGCGGCCGATCCTGCGGTCACCGGGACCATCCTGCTCGGCCAGGTCGCGCCGTTCAGCGGCCCGTCGGTCAAGCTGGCCGAGGAATACAACCTGGGCGCACGGACCTACTTCCAGGCGCTCAACGAGCGCGGCGGCGTCAACGGCCATCGCGTCGAGCTGCGCACCCGCGACGATCGCTACGACCCCGCCGAGACCGCCCGCCAGGCCAAGGCGCTGATCGAGCAGGACGACGTGTTCGCGCTGTTCGGCACCGTCGGCACCGGCACGACGCTGGCGGCCGTGCCGGTCGCCACCGCGGCGGGCGTGCCGCTGTTCGCGCCGTCCACCGGCGCCGAGGCGCTGCGCACGCCGCTGAACCGGCAGATCTTCCATGTGCGCGCCGGCTATAACCAGGAGGCCGATTACATCGTCGAGCAGCTCTCGACCAGCGGCCTGCGCAGCGTCGCGGTGCTCCATCAGGACGACGCCTTCGGCAAGGCGGCGCTGGAGTCGGTGACACGCGCGCTGACGCAGCGCGGCGTGAAGAACGTGGGCATGGCCGCCGTCGAGCGCGACGCCACCGAGGTGGCCGACGTCGCCCGCAAGCTGGCCGCCGGTCATCCGCAGGCGGTGATCCTGATCGCCTCCTACACCTCGAGCGCCGCCCTCATCAAGACGATGAAGAAGCAGGGCTACGCCGGCCAGTTCGTCGCGACCTCCTACGTCGGCGGCAAGTCGCTGGCCGATGAGCTCGGCGGCGAGGGCAGCGGCGTGTGGATCTCCGAGGTCGTGCCCTTCCCCTGGGGTGAAGGCACCGCGCTGCAGCGCGAGTACAACCAGGCGCTGCAGCGCGCCGGCGTGCCGCACCGCAGCTTCGGGTCGATGGAGGGCTTCCTGGCCGCCAAGGTCTTCACCGAAGGACTGCGCCGCGCCGGCAAGGAACCGAACCGCGCCCGGCTCATCGCCGCCCTCGAGTCGATGCAGGGCTGGGACGCGGGCGGCTACCGGATCTCCTACTCGCCCACCGACCACGCCGGCACCCATCGGGTTGAGATGACAATGATCGGCCCCGGAGGCAAGTTCGTGCATTGACGATGACACCCAGCATATCCAGCGACCGCCCCTGCCCGCGCCCTGCGCGGGCGGCTCCTTTCCCGCGATCCGCCTCGCATCCCCGCGGACCCGCCGCGCGCGACCGGGGGGCTTGGCGGTGAGCCCCGCCGCCAAGACCCGCGTGGTGATCGCGGACGATCATGCGCTGGTGCGCGAGGGTCTGCGCAAGGTCCTGGAGCTCGATGACAGCATCGAGCTGGCCGGCGAGGCCGCCAACGCCGACGAGGTGATGGCCCGCCTGGCGCAGGGCGGCGTCGACCTGCTGCTGCTGGACCTGCTGATGCCGGGCTGCACCGATGTCGAGCTGATCCAGCGCATCCATGCCGCCCATGCCGAGCTGCCGGTGCTGGTGCTGACCATGCATGCCGATCCGCACATCGCGCGCCGCGCGCTGGAGGCCGGCGCGGGCGGCTACCTGACCAAGGACATCTCCACCGAGCTGCTGATCGACGCCATGCACCACGTGGCCGCCGGCCGCAGCTACGTCGACCCCTCGCTCAGCGCCGCGCTGATCCGCCAGGAACCGAAAGCGCCGGAGCCGCTGGAATCGCTGTCCCCGCGCGAGCGCCAGGTGCTGGTCGCGCTGGTGCGCGGCCAGTCGCTGGTGGACATCGCCGCCGCGCTCCAGGTCGCGCCGAACACGGTGAGCACCTACAAGACCCGCCTCATGGACAAGCTGGACCAGGCCTCCCTGAGCGACCTGGTGCGATACGCCGTGCGCCATGGCATCGTCGACTGAGCACGCGACCGGGCTCGCCCCGGTCGTGTCGCCGGCGCGGCGCCTGCTCGACCTGCTCCCCTCAAGCGGCCCACCCGCCGCCTCGCGCCGGGCGCGTCTCCCGCTCCTCGCTGTCGTCGCCTCCCTCGCCCTGGCGCTGCTGGCGGTGCTTTTGCCCCTGCCCGCGCGCGCCGAGCGCATCGTGCTGGCCTCCTACCAGGAGCGCGAGGGCCTGCAGAACCTCACCCCCACCTGCCTCACGCAGGACCGGCGCGCGGTGCTGTGGATCTGCACCGAGAACGGCCTGTTCCGTTTCGACGGCTTCCGGGTCCATCGCGAGCCGCTGCCGGCCGCCGTCGGCAACGGCATCTGGGGCGGCCGTGTCGACGGGCTCGGCCGGCTCTGGCTGACCACCGACCAGGGGCTGTTCCTGCGGCGCCCGTCGAGCGACGCGGCACGCCCGGAGGGCGGCGAGGCCGCGGACTGGGTGGAGATCCGGCGCGCCGACGGCCAGCCGCTGGACGTGGCCTTCGACGGCCAGTTCGACGTCGACGAGCGCGGCGTGCTGGTGGCGGTCGATCGCGACCATCGGTTCTGGACGGCCACGGTCAGCGATGCCGGACCGTCCACGGTCCGCGCCGAGCCCCTCCCCGTGGCTGCCCTCGACCGCCCGCCGGCGGCCGGCTACGTCGAGACGATCCCGCTGCGGCGGCTTGGCGACCGCCTCTGGTTCGGCTGCGGCGACGGCCTGTGCGCCTGGGACCGACGCCAGGCGGCGGTGACGCTGTGGTCCGCCGCGCAGGGCCTGCCGCCGGAAACCTGGGCGACGCTGCTGGTCGGCCGGGACGGTAGCCTGTGGGCGCGCGGTCGCAGCCACCTGGCCCGCCTGGCGCCCGGCGCCCAGCGCTTCGAGACCGTCGAGGCGCCGATGGTGAACCAGGAATGGGAGGCCAGCAGTCCCCTCATCGAGGATCCCCGCGGCGGCATCCTGATGGCCGCGGCGACCGGGATCGCCCGCTGGGACGGCCGGGCCTGGCAAACCTGGTCCCGCGATGACGGCCTGCCCGACTCGGCCGTGCGCAGCCTGCTGGTGGACGGCGACGGCGCGCTGTGGCTGGGCGCGTCCGGCCAGGGTTTCCATCGCTGGATCGGCTACGGCGACGTGGACCACTGGAGCCGGGCCTCGGGCCTGCCGTCCGACGTCGTCTTCCGCCTGCTGCAGGACCGCAGTGGCCGTCACTGGGCCATCACCCGGGAGGGCCTGGCCTGGTTCGACGCCGCGGCCCGCCGCTTCCAGCCGCTGCCCCCTTCCGCCGCCACGGCGCCCCGCGTTGCCGGCATCGTGGCGGGCGCGGCCATCGATGCCGCGGGCGACCTCTGGTGGCTGGACCGCGGCCAGCTCAACACCATCAAGGCGGGCGGCACGACGGCCCGCCGCGTGCTCACCGAGCCTGCGCTGCTGGGCCTGCTGGCCGGGCATGGCGGAAAGCTCTACGTCACGAGCCGCTCGCGGATCGAGCGGCTGATCCCCCAGCCCCGGGGCGGCGTGAAGCGCGAGCCGGTCGCCGCCGACCTGCCCGGCGGCGAGCCGGCCATCTCGGTCTTCAGCGACGGCACGACGGACTGGTTCATCAACGTCCGGTGGCAGGTCTTCCGCGCGCAAGGCGACGCCTGGGTGCCGCTGCGCGACGACCAGGGCCGGGTGCTCACGGCCTACACCGCGACGGTCGCGGATGGCGCGCTATGGGCCTCGAACGACCAGGGCGTGGCGACCTACACCTTGTCCGGCGACCGCGCGCAGCTGCGGCGGCGGATCCCCAAGGCGTCCTTCGGCGGGGCCGATCCGATGTGGGTGGTCCACGGCCCGGGGAACGAGATCTGGCTGGGCACCGGACGGGGCGTCTTCCGCCTCGGCCCGCAGGGCGAGTGGCTGGGGCTGCTGGACCGCGACAGCGGCCTGGTGTGGAACGACGTCAATGACGACAGCTTCCTCCTGGACGCCGCCGGCGACGCCTGGATCGGCACCAGCGGCGGCGCGACGCGGGTGCGCCGGCGGCCGCCGCCGCCGGGCCCGCCCGCCGTGTTGCGGGTGGACCGGCTGGAATTCGGCACCCACCAGTTCAGCGGGCCGCCGACCGCGCCGGTGCCCTGGACCGACCGCCAGCTGCGCATCACGCTGGGCACGCCGACGCTCTCGCTGCCGCGCGACCGCCGCATCGAATACCGGCTGTCGCCGCAGGCGCCGTGGCGTGCGGTCGAGGGCGCGTCGATCGACGTCGGCGCCATGGACGAGGGCCGGCATGTGCTGACGCTGCGTGCCGCCGGCCGCGTGCCGCTGGAGCCGCCGGGACCGGAGCTGGCGCTGCCCTTCACCATCGCGCCCCCGTGGTGGAACTCGCCCGGCATGCGGCTGACCTACCTCGCGCTGCTGGGCGCGCTCTGGTGGGCGCTGACGCTGTGGACCCAGCGCCGCGCGCGGGCGCGCCGGCGCACGCTCGAACGGGCCATCGACGAGCGCACCGCCGAGCTGCACGCCTCCCGCGAGGCCCTGCACCGGCTGAGCGAGCACAACGCGCTGGCGCTCGAGCAGGAGCGCACCCGGGTGTCGCGCGAGCTGCACGACGAGCTGGGGCAGCAGTTGGCGGCGCTGCGCCTGGAAATCGCCGTCATGCGCGCGCGCGCCGCACGGGCCACCGCCTCGATCGACGCCGGCCAGTTGGACCTGCTGCATGAGCGGGTCGACCGGCTCGTCGCCGCCGTGCGCGCGGTGGTCTCGCAACTGCGTCCGCCGGCGCTCGATGGCGGCCTGGAAGCGGCCTTCCGCTGGCTCGGCACCGAGTTCAGCCGCGACACCGGCCTGCCCTGCGACGTGGCCGTCGCGGCGGGCGCCGGCCAGCTGGGCTCCGAGGCCGCCACACAGCTGTTCCGCGTCGCGCAGGAATCGCTCAACAACGTGCGCCGTCATGCCGACGCGACCCGGGCGGCCCTGTCGCTGTCCTTCGACGACGGCCTGTGGATCCTCACGGTGCGCGACGACGGTCGCGGCTTCGACCCCGGTGGCCGGCCCGCCGGCTACGGCGTGATGGGCATGCATGAGCGGGCCCGCCTGCTGGGCGGGACGCTGTCGATCCACAGCGCACCCGGTCAGGGCACGGTGGTCGAACTGCGCGTCGTGCCCGGCACGCCCGCGGCGCCACCGTCCCCCTACGGTACGTAGTTGTTCGACTACACGAAGTGGCAAAAGTGCGGATTCCTGCACAGGTTTTTCATTGCATCGTCCTGTAGAGTTTCACCTACACGCTCGCAGTAGCTCTTCAGGATCCCACGATGTTCATTGCCGTGCCACCGCGTCATGCGGCTTTCCTCCCGACGGGCCTTGATGCGGACAGCCGCGCGGAACCCCCTCTTCGACCCTCGGTGCCCTTCTCCGACGCCAGCTGGCGTTTCGGTGAATGCATGGTTCGGCCGGCCTGTCGTGACATCGTTGTCAGCGGCCAGTCGCGTCACCTGCAACCGCGCCCCTTCGACCTGCTGGTCCACCTGATCGAGCACCGCGACCGCGTGGTCAGCGCCGACGAGCTGCTGGACGTGGTCTGGGGCGAGCAGGATGTGCAGCCCGGCGCGCTGGCGATGGCGATCGCGCGGATCCGCGCGGTGCTGCAGGGGGCGCTGCCGCCCTCGGTCGAGATCATCCGCACCTACCACCGCGTCGGTTACCGCTTCGTCGCCGCACTGGAGTGAGCAGACCCGGCGCGAACCTCCCATGAGTTCCTTCCGTGTGGGCACGGACGCGCCCCGCCCCGCCGTCACGGCCCTGATCGAGGCCTTCCGACGCGACGGCCACCGCCATGCGCTGCTCGACCCGCTGGCGACGAGCTCGCGGGTGCGGCCGCCCCGCCCTGCCGACTTCGGCCTGGCGCCGGGCGATGCGCTGACCGGCGACGGCGGTTCGGTGATGGGCGCGACCGATGTCGAAGCGCTGTTCGCCCGGCTGCGGGCGATCTACTGCGACACCTTGACGCTGGACGCCTCGGCCGTGCGCAGCGCCGAGCGACGCGACTGGCTGCAGCGCCGGATGGAGTCGGACCGGCCGGTGCTGACCGGTCCGGAGGCGGCCACGCTGCTGCGCCGCCTGGCCAATGCGCAGGCCTGGGAACGGCATGTCGCGCGCCTGCATCCGCAGGCCAAGCGCTTCTCGCTCGAAGGCTGCGAGGCGCTGCTGCCGCTGCTCGAGCAGGTGCTGGAGACGGCGGCCGCGCAGGGCGTGGACCAGGTCTTCATGGGCATGCCGCATCGCGGGCGCGTCAACCTGCTCGCCACCCTGCTGGGGCATCCGGTCGCCGAGCTGCTGGACCACTTCGCGACCGAGCCGGTCCATCCGGAACGCCAGCGCGAGCTGGTCCACCAGCTGGGCGGCGACTATTGGCTGCACACCCCGCGAGGCGAATTGCGGGTCGCGCTCGCGAGCAACGCGTCCCACCTGCAGAGCGTCTATCCGGTGGTGCTCGGCCGGACCCGCGCGGCGCGCAGCGCCGACGGCCCGGGGCGTGAGCGCAGCATCGCCGTCGTGCTGCATGGCGACGCCGCCTTCGCGGGCCAGGGCGTGGTGATGGAGACGCTGGCGCTCGGCCTGCGGCCGGGTTACGAGGTCGGCGGCGTGCTGCACATCGTCATCAACAACCAGCTGGGCTTCACCGAACCCAACCGGATGGACCCGATGGCCGGGCGCTTCTGCACCGATCCGGTCCGGATGATCGATGCGCCGGTGCTGCGCGTCGGCGCCGACGATCCCGAGGCGGTGCTGCAGGCCGCGCGCCTGGCGGTGGACTATCGCGCCCGCTTCGCCGCCGACGTGGTGCTGGACCTGGTGGGTTATCGGCGCCACGGCAATTCCGAGCACGACGTTCCCGCGCTGACCAGCCCCGCCCTGTATCGACGCCTGGCGCGTCGCGCCAGCGTGACCGCGCTCTACGCCGACCGGCTGGTGGCCGATGGCCGCTTGTCGGTCGCCGAGGGGCGCGCCTTGGCGGCCGCCGGCGACCGTTTCGATCCCGACGCGGCGCCGGGCCGGCCGGTTCGCGACCTTCCCGGCGCGATGGCCCGGCCGCTCGGCCACGACGCGACCGCGCCCGCCGTGCGGGAAACCGATCGGACGGGGAGCGTCGCCGCGCCCTCGCCCTCGCCCGCGCATGGCGAGCCCACCGCCGCGCTGACGACGGCCGCCGTGCGCTTCGCCCTGACGCTGCTGACGACGCCGCCGCCGCGCTTCGAGCCGCATCCGATGCTGGCCGCGCTGCTGGTGCGTCGACGCGCCCTCGCGGCGGACGAGCACCTGGGCGTCGACTGGTGCACGGCCGAGGCGCTCGCCTGTGCGACGGCCTTGCGCGCCGGCGTGTCGCTGCGCCTGTCCGGGCTGGACGTGCAGCGGGGCACCTTCATGCATCGCCACGCGGTCTGGCACAACCAGGCCGACACCGCGCCGTCGAGCTGGACGCCGCTCGCACCCGCGGCGCGGCGCGGCGCGCGGCTGGAGATCCACAACTCCCTCCTGTCCGAGGAGGCGGTGCTCGGCTTCGAGTACGGCCACAGCGTGCAGGCCCGCGACACGCTGACCGTGTGGGAAGCGCAGTTCGGCGACTTCGTCAACGGGGCGCAGATCTTCCTGGACCACTACATCAGCTGCGGCGAGGAGAAATGGGGCCTGCCCAGCGGCCTCACGCTGCTGCTGCCGCATGGGCACGAGGGCGCGGGGCCGGAGCAGTCCAACGCCTTCCTGGGCCGCATGCTGCAGCTGTGCGGCGCGGACAACCTGCGCGTCGCCTGCCCGTCGACCTCGGCCCAGTACGCCCACCTGCTGCTGGACCAGGCGATGACGCCGCGGCGCAAGCCGCTGATCGTGCTCACGCCCAAGACCCGTTTGATGAGCGACGCGCGCAGCCAGACGCCGGTCCGGATGCTCGCCGACGGTCGCTTCGAGCCCGTGCTGGACGAGGTCGCGGCCGATCCGGCCGTCGTGCGGCGCGTCGTGCTGTGCAGCGGCAAGCTGCATTACGAGTTGCGCGACGGACGGGACGCGATGTCGGTGTACGCCCCCGAGCGGGCGGCCGAGATCGCGCTGGTGCGCGTCGAGCGGCTCTACCCGTTCCCGAGCGATGAACTGGGCGCCGTGCTGCGGCGTTATCCGGGCCTGGAGACCGCGGTCTGGGCGCAGGAGGAAACCCGGCATCAAGGCGCGTGGCACTTCGTGCGCGACGAGTTGTCGGCGCTGCTGCCGGCCGGCGTGACGCTGCGCGAGGTCTCGCGGGCGCCCTCCGCGGCGGGGGCGACCGCGTCGGCCGTGTTGCACCGCGAGCAGCAGGCGGACCTGGTGCGGCAGGCCCTGGATGGCTGATTCCGCCGCACTTGCGTAAGAATGCGACGTCACGTCTGCAGGCCCGCCCATGAACAAGCACGTTCCGCGCGTTCCGCATCGAAGTGCCCCGCCGGCTCCGCTGCCAGCCCCGTTGCCGGTCGCCTGCGCCGCGGCGATCCTGCTGGCGGGCGCGGCCCTGGCGCCGTCCGCGGCGGCCGCGCCGGGCGGCGGCCAGGTGACCGCGGGCAACGGCCGCATCGTCCAGGGCAACGGCACCACCACCATCACGCAGCAATCGCCCCGGCTGGCGATCGACTGGACCAGCTTCGGCATCGCCGCCGGCGAATCGGTCCGCTTCATCCAGCCCGGCCCCGGCGCGATCGCGCTGAACCGCGTCACCGGTCGTGAACCCAGCAGCATCCTGGGCGAGCTCAGCGCCAACGGCACCGTGTTCCTGCTCAATCCGAACGGCGTGCTCTTCGGCGGCGGCGCGCGGGTCGACGTCGGCAGCCTGGTCGCCAGCACGCTGCAGCTGAGCAACGCGGACTTCGAGGCCGGGCGTCATGCGTTCTCCGGCGACAGCGCCGCGAGCGTCGTCAACCGCGGCGCGATCCAAGCGGGCGCCGGCGGCAAGTTGGCGCTGATCGCCGCCAAGGTCGAGAACGCGGGCACGCTGAACGCGGACGGCGGCAGCGTGCTGCTCGCGGGCGCGTCCGCGGTCTCGCTGACGCTGGCCGATGGCCGGCCGCTGGGCTACACCATCAGCCGCGGCGCGGCCCAGGCGCTGGCCGCCAACGGCGGGCTGATCGTCGCCGATGGGGGCCATGTCGTGCTCACCGCCAAGGGGCTGGACGGGCTGGCCGAGTCCGTCGTCAACGCGTCGGGCGTCGTGCAGGCCAGGACGGTGCGACAGGACCGCGGCGTGATCGAGTTGATCGCCGACCCGGCCACCGGCGTCGCGCGGGTCGAGGGGCGACTCGACGCCAGCGCGCCGGAGGCCGGCGGGGTCGGCGGCACGATCCGCGTGCTGGGCGACAAGGTCGGCGTCTTCGACGGCGCGCGGCTGGACGCCCGCGGCGCCGGCGGGGGCGGCCAGGTGCTGGTCGGCGGCAACTTCCAGGGCGCGGGACCGTCGCCGAATGCGACCGCCGCCTATGTCGCGCCCACGGCCGCCATCGACGCGAGCGCCACCACGCGGGGCGACGGCGGCGAGATCGTCGTCTGGGGCACCGAGGTCGCGAACGTCTTCGGCCGACTGAAGTCCGTCGGCGGACCGCAAAGCGGCGCCGGCGGTCGCATCGAGACCTCCGGCCATGTGCTGGACACCACCGGCATCGATGTCGAGGTCTCCAGCGGCGGCCTGTGGCTGCTGGACCCGTACAACGTCACCATCTCCACCGGCACGCAGACCGGGGGCGGCTTCTCCGGCGGCATCTGGACGCCGAGCGCGAGCGGCTCGCTGGTCAGCGTCAACAGCATCCAGACGCTGCTCAACAGCGGCAGCAACGTCACCATCCGCACCGTCGGCGCGGGCGCGCAGGAAGGCAACATCGCGATCAACGGCAACATCGCCAAGACCGCGGGCGGGGCCGCCACGCTCAGCCTGGAGGCCGACGGCCGGATCACCACCAATGCCAGCGCGGGCACGCATCGCACGATCACCAGCACCAGCGGCGCGCTGAACGTGTCAATGAGCGCGGCGGCGACCACCACCACCTCGGGCAACAGCCCGATCAGCCTGCGCTTCCTGGACATCAACGCCAACGGCGGCAACATCACGGTCACCGCCAACCGCGCCTCGGCGGCCACGGCCGCGGCGGTGGACCTGAGCACCAACGTCTGGACCACCGCCGGCGCGGGCAGCATCTCGATCACCGGGACGCAGGCCGGCAGCGGCAACGGGATCGGCGTCTGGCTGCGCTCAAACAGCTTCAGCACCGCCGCCGGGTCGATCTCGGTGAACGGCACCAGCGGCGGCATCGCGACGGTCACCGGCACGAACGCCAATGGCGCGCCGCTGTTCTCGACCGGCAACATCGGCGTCTACCTCAACGGGGGCAACACCCTGAGCAGCAGTGGCGGCGGCGCGATCACCCTGGCCGGGACCGCGACCGGCAACACGGCCACCTGGTCCGGCAGCGCGGTCACGCTCGGCGCGCTGGACGCGCTGTCGACCGCCGGGGCGCTGACGATCACCGGCACCGCCTCCAATCCGTCGGCGAGCACCTACCGGAACCAGCAATCCACGGTGGCGCTGATCGGCAGCAGTTCGAACGCGGTCACGCTGACGGGCGGGTCGGTGACGATCAACGGCACGAACACGACGGTCGGCGGCGCCGCCAGCACCAGCAATGGGAACGCGGCGGTGAAGATCGACGGCAAGGTCGACATCACCGCGTCGACCGGCGCGCTGCACATCGCGGGCAGCAACGCGGGGGGCGACGGCGTCTGGGGATCCGGCACCGCCGCCGTCCGGCTCAGCGCGCCGGCGGCGATCCCGATCCAGATCTCCGCGCAGGCGCTGGACACGGTCAGCGGCTACACCGGCTTCTACATCGGCGGCCCGGCGACGCTGTCGGTGCTGACGCTGGCGCCCTTGCAGATCAGCGCCGAGAGCCAGGTCGCCACGCGGCGCGCGCTGTGGAACAAGGGCGGGCTGATCGTGCCCGGCGCGCTGAGCATCACCACGGCCGCCGGCATGGTGGCCGACGACACCACCTTCGGCGGCTACTTCCACATCGGCGGCGCGACCTCGATGACCGCGGCCGGCGCGGGCAACACGGTGAGCCTGGTCAACGCCGGCAATGCCTTCTCGGGCGCGGTCGCGGTGACGGCGGCGGACACGACCTTGCGCAACAGCGCGGCGCTGACCTTCGGGGCGTCCAGCATCAGCGGCGCACTGACGGTCACGGCGCCCGGGATCTCGCAGAGCGGCGCGGTCTCGGTCTCCGGCGCGAGCACGCTGAACAGCGGCAGCTCGGCCATCACGCTGGCCAATGGCGCCAACGCGTTCGGCGGCGCGATGAGCCTCACCGCTGGCAATGCGACGGTGGCCGCGAATGCGCCGCTGACGTTTGGCGCATCGACGCTGGCCGGCTCGTTGACTGCGAGCGCGCCCGGGCTGCTGCAGACGGGTGCGCTCTCGGTCGCAGGCACGACCGCGTTCAACAGCGGCGCGTCGGCGATCGCGCTGGCCAACAGCGGCAACGTGTTCACCGGCGCCGTGAGCCTCACCAGCGGCGACGCAACGATCAACTCCAGCACGGCGCTGCTCCTCGCGGCCTCGACCTTGAGCGGCGGCCTCACTGCCACCGCACCGGGCATCTCGCAGAGCGGCGTCCTCTCCATCGCCGGCCCGAGCGCGCTCAACAGCGGCAGCTCGGCCATCACGCTGACCAACGGCGCCAACGCGTTCGGCGGCGCGATGAGCCTCACCGCTGGCGATGCGACGGTGGCAGCGAATGCGCCGCTGACGTTTGGAGCGTCGACGCTGACCGGCTCGCTGAACGCGACCGCGCCGGGGCTGCTGCAGACGGGCGCGCTCTCGGTCGCAGGCGCGACCGCGCTCAACAGCGGCACATCGGCGATCACGCTGGCCAACAGCGCCAACGCGTTTGGCGGCGCGATGAGTCTCAACGCTGGCGATGCGACGGTGGCCGCGAATGCGCCGCTGACTTTTGGAGCGTCGACGTTGACCGGCTCGCTGAACGCGACCGCGCCCGGCCTGCTGCAGACGGGCGCGCTTTCGGTCGCCGGCACGGCGACGTTCAATAGCGGCACATCGGTGATCACGCTCGCCAACAGCGGCAACGTATTCACCGGTGCTGTGAGCCTCATCGGCGGCGATGTGACGATCGGCTCAAGCACGCCGCTGCTGCTCGCGGCCTCAACCTTGAGCGGTGGCCTCAATGCCACTGCACCGGGCATCTCGCAGAGCGGCGTCCTCTCGATCGCCGGCCCGAGCGCGCTCAACAGCGGCAGCTCGGCCATCACGCTCGTCAACGGCGCCAACGTGTTTGGCGGCGCGATGAGTCTCACGGGCGGCGATGCGACGTTGGCCGCCAACGCGCCTCTGACGTTTGGAGCATCGACGCTGACCGGCTCGCTGAACGCGACCGCGCCGGGGCTGCTGCAGACGGGCGCGCTCTCGGTCGCAGGCTCGACGACGCTCAACAGCGGCACGTCGACCATCACGCTCGCCAACAGCGGGAACGTGTTCACCGGCGCCGTGAGCCTCATCAGCGGCGACGCAGCGATCAACTCCAGCACGCCGCTGCTCCTCGCGGCCTCAACCTTGAGCGGTGGTCTCTCTGCCACCGCACCGGGAATTTCACAGGGCGGCGTCCTCTCCATCGCCGGCCCGAGTGCGCTCAACAGCGGCAGCTCAGCCATCACGCTGGCCAACGGCGCCAACGTGTTTGGCGGCGCGATTAGTCTCAACGCTGGCAGTGCGACGGTGGCCGCCAATGCGCCGCTGACCTTTGGAGCATCGACGCTGACCGGCTCGTTGACTGCGAGTGCGCCCGGGCTGCTGCAGACGGGCGCACTCTCAGTCGCAGGCACGACCGCGCTCAACAGCGGCAGCTCGGCCATCACGCTCGTCAACGGCGCCAACGTGTTTGGCGGCGCGATGAGTCTCACGGGCGGCGATGCGACGTTGGCCGCCAACGCGCCTCTCACGTTTGGAGCGTCGACGCTGACCGGCTCGCTGACCGCGAGCGCGCCGGGTCTGCTTCAAACGGGCGCCTTGTCGGTCGCGGGTCCGTCCACGCTCGACAGCGGCACTTCGGCCGTCACGCTCGCCAACGTTGGCAACACCTTCAGCGGCGCGCTGAGCCTCACCGGCGGCGACGCGACGATCGTGGCCCACACGCCGCTGACCTTCGCCGCATCGACGCTCAGCGGCTCGCTGACGGCCAGCGCGCCCGGGCTGCAGCAGACCGGAGCGTTGTCGGTCGCCGGGACCTCGACGCTGAACGGCGGCACCTCGGCGATCACGCTGGCCGACGCCGGCAACGCGTTCACCGGCGCCGTGAGCCTCACCAGCGGCGACGTGCTGCTCAACACCAGCGTCCCGCTGGTCTTCGCGCCCTCGTCCGCGGGCGGCGCGCTGCGCGTGAGCGCCCCTGGCATCCAGCAGGTCGGCGCCGTCTCGGTGACCGGTCCCGCCACGCTGGACGCCGGTGGCGCCGACATCGCCCTGCCCCGCCCGGACAACCACTTCGGCGGCACGCTGAGCCTGACCGCCAACGATGCCAGCGTTGCCGCCGCCGGCCCCCTGGTCCTCGGCGCTTCGGCAGTGAGCGGCAACCTGGACCTGTCCGCGTCCGGCGTCTCGCAGCTGGGCGCGCTGGCCGTGGGCGGCACCACGACGCTGAACGCTGGCGGCGCGGCCGTCCTGCTGCAGGACCCGCTCAATGCCCTGCACACGCTGCGCGTCGTCGACGCCGGCAGCCTCGCCGTCGTGAACAGCCAGGCGATGACCGTCGATGGCGTCGGCGCCACGGGGAATGTCTCGCTGACGACGACCGCTGGCGACCTGAGCGCCTCCGGGACCTGGCGCGTCACCGGCGGCGACCTCCTCCTGTCGGCCGGCGCCGCTCGCGCGCTCGGCGATGCGGCCGGCGGCGACGTGATCAGCACCGCCACGCTGAGCCTGGACCCCGGCCGCCTGCTGACCGTCTACACCGGCAGCCTCGACGGGACCGGACTGGCGGGCACACTCGCCGAGCGCGCGCCCGACGGCAGCGGCAATTTCCGCTATGGCCGGCAGGCCGGCGACGCGCCCGGCGCGACCGGCGTCGGCGACGGCAGCACCTACGTCCTGTATCGCGAGCGCCCCTCGCTCACGGTCACGCCCGCCGACGGCGCCAACACCAAGGTCTACGACGGCGGCCTGAGCGATCCCGGCATCGCCTACACGGTGGCGGGCCAGCGGCACGGCGACAGCGCCGCGATGATCCTCACCGGCAGCCTGGACCGCGCGCCCGGCCAGGACCGTGGCCGCTACGCGGTCCAGCCGGGCACGCTGGCCGACCGCCTCGGCTACCTCGTCACCGTGACGCCCGGGCACAGCTACGAGATCACGCCCGCACCGCTGCTCGTCTCGGTCACGAACGCCAGTCGCCTCATCGGCCGGCCCGACCCGGCGTTCTCGGTGACCTATGCCGGCTTGGTCGCCGGCCAGACGGCCGCGACCAGCGACCTGTCCGGCACGCTGCGCTACCTCACCGGCGCGACGGCATCGTCCCCGCCCGGACGCTACGAGGTGTCGGCCACGGGCCTGTCCAGCCGCAACTACGACATCCGCTATGCGCCGGGCGTCCTGACCGTCTTCCCGGCCAGCGCCGGCCTGATCGCGACCGGCTCGGAGCAGGCCGCGTCGCGTTACCTCTCGGCGCTCGCCGACCTGTTCTGGAAGGCCCGGACCATGACCTCCGCACCGCTGGACCACCTGGAACCGGCGACGGTGGGCATCGGCCGCTGGTGGACCGGGACGCTCTCGGTCGAGACCCGCGATCCGCCGCCGGAGTCGGTGCGATAGAGTCGCCGGGTCCCACGACGATCCCCTCATGATCCGCCGCCCGCGCGACACACCCCCAGCTCATCGAACCCTCGTCCAGGCCTCGCTGCTGCTCCTGATGGCACAGCAGGCCCAGGCGGACGCACTGCCCATGGCGGCGGAGGCCGCCAATCGCGCCAGCGCGCCGCCCAGCCTGCTCACCACCCCGCCGCGCGACATCGCCTTGCCCCGTCGCCCGGACGATCCCGCCCAGGCTTCGGCGTCCGGAGACGCGACCCCCATTCCCGTGCGCCGCGTCCGCGTCACCGGCGCGCGGCTGTTCCCGGCCGAGGCCCTGGAGGCCCTGGTCGCCGACCTGAACGACGGCGCGCGGACGCTGGACGAGCTCGCGCGCGGCGCGGCCCGCATCACCGAGCACTACCGCGATCACGGCTGGTTCCTGGCACGCGCGGTCCTGCCGCCGCAGACGATCCGCGATGGCGAGGTCGAGATCCGCGTGATCGAAGGCCGCTTGGCCGAGGTGCGTGTCCAGGTGGCCCCCGGCAGCCGCATCGACGCCTCGGTCCTCGAGGCCCGCATGGCCGCGATCCCGCTCGGCGAGCCGCTGAACCAGGCGCAGGTGGACCGCACGCTGCTGCTGCTGTCCGACCTGCCCGGCGCCCGGTTGAAGGCGCGGCTGCAGGCCGGCGCGCAGCCCGGGGACACGACGATCTCGATCGAGTCCGAACCCGCCCCTCTGGTCAGCGGCCGGATCGAGGCGGACAACCACGGCTCGCGCTACACCGGCCAGCGCCGCGCCGGTGGGTCCATCGTGCTGGACAGCCCGACCGGGCACGGCGAATCGATCAGCGCCCGCCTGCTCGCGAGCGAGGGCGACCTCTACTACGGCCGCCTGGCGGCGCAGCTCCCCCTCGGCAACGGCGGATGGAGCACGGGGCTGAGCGTGACGCGCACCCAGTACGCGCTGGGCTCGTCCTTCACCGAGCTCGACGCGCGCGGGCAGGCCAGCGTGGCGGAATGGCAGCTCAGCTATCCGCTGATCCGCGGCACCGCCCTCAACCTCACCGCGCAGGCCAGCCTCGAGCGCCGTCGCCTGAACGACGAGATCCGCGCCACCGGGACCGCCACCGGCAAGCGCGCGACGCATGGCACGCTGCAGCTGATGCTCGGCCTGCGGGACGATGTCGGCGCCGGCGCGGATACACGGATCGCGGTGCGCGTGGGCCGCGGGCACCTGGGCTTCACCTCATCGGACGCGGCGCTCATCGACAGCCTGAGCGCGCGCACCGCGGGGCGTTACGGCACGTTCAACCTCGACCTGCAGCGCAACCAGCGACTCGGCGGCGGCTGGGGCGTGCTGATGGCGGCCAGCGGGCAGCTCGCCTCGCGCAACCTGGACTCGTACCAGAAGTTCGTCCTCGGCGGCGTGCAGGGCCTGCGCGGCTACCCCTCGGGCGAGGCCGTCGGCGACGAGGGCTGGCTCGCGTCCGGCGAGCTCTACTACGCGGCGAATCCGGCCTTCATTCCCAGCGTGTTCCTGGGCGCCGGCGGCGTGCGGCTCAACGAGGCGCCCTTCCTCCCGACGGACAACCGTCGCACGCTGCACAGCTACGGCGCCGCCCTGCGCGGCACCTGGCGGACGATGGACTGGACGCTCTCGATCGCCGGGCACGGCGCGGAGCGGGCGCAGTCCGAGCCGGACCGCGCCGTGCGCGTCTGGGTCCAGGCCGGCTGGGCGTTCTGACCGGTCAGGGTCATCGCGCCGGGCCGGCCCCCGCCCGTCTCGTGCCGCTCAGCGGTTGGCGCAGAAGCCGAACGAGGTGGTCGCGCCGGCCTGCAGCGTCTGGTTCCAGCTGACGCCGACCGCGGTCGCGCTGGCGCCGCTCTGCGACACCGTCGCGTTCCACGCGGTGTAGATCGCGCCGACGACCGGGAAGGACACCGTCCAGTTCAGCGGCGTCGCGTTCGGATTGCCCACGGTGACGTTGTTGCAGTAGCCCTGGCCCCAGTCGTTGGCCACGCTGATGCTGACCGTGGCCGGCTGCGCGGGTGTCGTCGGGGTCGTCGGCGTGCCGCCGCCGCCGGACGATCCGCCCGAGCCCGCCGCCGGCAGGACCAGCGGGAACTGCTGGCCGAGGTCGATCTCCGTCGTCACCGCCAGCGTCACGTTCGGGGCCAGCATCTGCTGGCCGAAGACGTCGGTGATCCGGATGTCGTAGGGGCCGGGGCCCATGCCGCTCGGGGCGATGAAGTAGTTGTACATCTCGCGGCCGAGCGTCGTGAACGCGCCGCCGCTGCTGGGCCGGTATTCGAGCGAGGCCACCGGGCCGGCGTGATCGCGAACCTGCACCCCCGCCCACCACTGGCTCGATCCCTCCTTGAAGAACAGCTTGGCCGAGCGCGCGTTGCACGACACGTAGCGCCAGCTGATGGGGATGCGTCCGGCCTCGATCGGCGAGATCTTCGCGAAGGCCTCCTGCGACAGGTCCACGTCACCGGGCGCGCACTCGGGGCAGCGGTCATCGACGCGTGCCACCACCTTCTGCTGCGTGTTGAGGTTGGTCACCTCGATGCAGGCGCCGCAGGCCTGCGCGGTGTTGTAGTCGGCGGTGTTCATCGCCGCGGTCAGGATGTCGGTGGGCTTGGGCAAGGAGCAGTTGCCGCCTCCGCCGTAGCCGTAGAAGGTGCCCTGCCCGGTATGGGTCTGCTGGTAGTTGCCCTGCGCCGCGGCGGTGAGCTGCAAGCCCGCCAGCAAGCCGCCAACCAGCAGCGGCAGGAACGCGCGGCGCTGCGCCGCAAGCCGTAATGTCATGACGATTTCCCCCGTTTGACCTCGATGAACACTGGTGAATCCGTGGTCCATCCCACTGGACCGCCGCAGTGTCCCGGCTTCGTCCGCAAGCCCTGGTGAGAATGGGTAACGCCATATGACTGCGTTGTCATCGGCACGACATCGAGGCGCCCTAGAGTCCGCCGCCGTTCCCACCCGCTTGTCTCACCACCGATGTCTCTCTCCGCCTTCCCGGCCAAGCGCCGCCCGCTGCTGCTCGCCCTGCTCCCCGTGTTCGTGCCCGCGCTGCTGCTCGGCGCCTGCTCCTCCGACGACGACGACAGCCCGGAGCAGCCGCTGGTCATCCCCGCCGCGCCCAAGGGCCTGGGCACGACCGACAGCGCCGCGGTGCAGGACGAGACGCAGGTCCCGCCCTTCATCGACAACATCGCGAGCAACCAGCGCGGCGACGCGCGCTACGCCACCTTGCAGACCAATGCCGGCGTGCGCGTGGTGTCGGGCTTCCTGGACATCTGGCAGCCGAGCACGCTGCTCGTCGACGCGGGCGCGAGCGCTCCGGCACGCGACGGCTTCGCGGCCGTGGCCGCATCGAGCTGGAGCGGCCTGCCCGGCGACGCGACCGACGGCAAGGTGCTCAACGCGGCGGTCCATGCCGCCAACGTGCAGTACGTCGTCGATGCCACCGCGCGCCGCACGCCGGCGCAGGAGCTGGCCGCCTACCTCGACGATCGCCGCGGCAAGGGCTACAGCATCAGCGACGGCATGGGCCCGTTGACGACGGCCTGGCGCACGCTCAGCGAGCAGAGCACCACCATCACGGACATCGCGGCCGACGCGACCACGGTGCTCTACAACGACAAGGGCAACGACATCGGCAACGCGGGCAGCGCCAACAGCCACGGCTTCGGCGCCGCGATCGACCTGGTGGCCAACATTGGCAACAACGCGTCGACGGAGCCGGCCAAGCGCTTCTACAAGTACGCCCGCCCCTGGCGCTGGAGCGCCAGCGTCAAGGTGGTGCCGGCGCTGGAGCCGGCCAAGAGCGGCACGCCGACGACCGATGGCGGCTTCGTCAGCGGCCACAGCGCGGAAGCCGTGCGCAAGGCGCTGGCGATGGCCTACCTCGTGCCCGAGCGCTACCAGGAGATGGTCACCCGTGCCCTGGTGCTGGGCGAGAACCGCATCTACGCGGGCATGCATTCGCCGCTGGACGTGATCGGCGGTCGCATCCAGGGCGTGGCGGCCGCGGCGGCCAACCTGGCGACCGATCCCAACAAATCCGGCCGTCAGGCCGCCTACGACCAGGCGCGCACGGCCTTGATGGCCGCCGTCGGCGCGAAGGACGCCGCGGCGCTGCAGGCCTATGCGCATTCGCTGCCGCTGGCGCAGGACCCCTACGCCGACTACGCCACCAACAAGGCGACGGTGTTGCGCCTGATGACCTTCGGCCTGGCGCCGATCGCCGCCACCACCAAGGCGGCGGTCGTGCCCAAGGGCGCGGAGGTGCTGCTGGAGACCCGCCTGCCCTACCTCAGCGCCGACCAGCGCCGCGTGGTGCTGAAGACGACCGCGCTGGCCTCCGGCACGCCGGTCATGGACGATGCCGAGGGCTGGGGCCGGCTGAACCTCTTCGCCGCGGCGGACGGCTACGGCGCCTTCGATGGCGACGTCAGCGTCACGATGGATGCGGCCCGAGGCGGCTTCCAGGCGCTGGATGTGTGGCGCAACGACATCCGCGGCGCCGGCAAGCTGACCAAGCTCGGCAGCGGCACGCTGGCCCTGGCGGGCGCGAATGCCTTCACCGGCGGCACGCAGGTCTCGGGCGGCGTGCTGCGCGCCGACAGCGCCAAGGCGCTGGGCACCGGCGATGTCTACGTCGACACCGGCACGCTGATGACGCAGGCGGCCACGCCGGTGGCGGTGGTGAACTACACCCAGCTCGCGACCGGCGCGCTGGAGCTGCACCTGGGCGCCGCCAACGCCGGCAGCCTGACCGCGGCGGGCAACGTGGTGATCGCTGGCGGCACGCTGACGGTGAAGTTCCAGGCCGGCACGGTGCCGCGCAGTGGCGACACCGTGGTGGCGATCCAGGCGGCGACGCTGAAGGGCAAGTTCGACAAGGTGGTGGTCGAGGGCTTCACCGCGACGCCGACCTACACGGCCACCGGTCTGCAGATCCGCATCAACTGAGCACGAGGGGACATCGCATGAACCGCATGAAGCGCATGAACCACACGAAGCGCATGAATCGCATGAGACGCTTGAGCGCCGCCGCCGCGCTGGTCCTGTCGACCGTCGTCGCCGCGCCGTCGGCATGGGCCGACGACTTCCCCGCCCTCTCGGCGGCCTGGCCGGCGAACGTGTCGATCGCAGCGACCTATCCGCTGTTCGACTTCGACACCGACGGCTGCCTGCCCAGCGCCGGCGTCAGCCGCAGCGGGCAGCAGAACGGCGGACTGAAGACCTCGGGCGGCATCACCGCCGGCTGCCGCCGCGCGGACTTCCTGGACTACGCGAACACGCTGCATCGCCATGCCTGCGTCACCAGCGGCGGCAACGTCTATTGCGGCCATTTCTACGCGCTGTATTTCCTGAAGGACCAGGTGACGGCGCTTGGCGGCGGCCATCGCCACGACTGGGAGCACGCGGCGATCTGGACCACGAATGGCGTGGTCACCCATGCCGGCTACAGCGCGCATGGCGACCTGACCAACGCGGCGGTCGGCACGCTGGCCGTGCAGAACGGGCACGTGCGCTTCGTCTATCACAAGGACGGCGCGCTGACGCATGCGATGCGCTTCGCCGGCACCGACGAGATCGCCGCCGAGAACCCGTATGGCCAGTGGCTCACGCCGGCGATCGTCAGCTGGACCGCGATGACCGGCGACGGCGTGAGCAACGCGACGATGCGCGGCCTGCTCAACGGCTTCGACTACGGCTCGGCCAACGTGCCGGTCAAGGACAGCAACTTCCTGACCAACCTCAACAACGGCCGCCCGGCCGGTTATCCGGCGTTCACGTCGGCCAGCATCGACGCGGCGCGCTGAGTCGCCGCGATCGGTTCGGCGCCTCGGGCGCCGGGCGCGACCCAGGGCCGCGGCGCGATGCCGCGGCCCTTGTCATTTCATCGCGTGCGCCGGCTCGTCCGCCAGCGGGTCGGCGCTCAGCGGCAACCGGACCGACACCGACGCGCCCTGCCCGCTGCCCGCGCTGTGGGCGGCCGCGCCGCCCCCATGCAGTTCCGCGATGCTGCGCACCAGCGCGAGCCCCAGGCCCAGGCCGCCGTGCGCCCCATGCGCGCCGTGACCGCGCGCATGCTCCTCGCCCTGCGAGAAGGGCTCGAACGCATGGGCCAGCGTCTGCGCGGTCATGCCGATGCCGTTGTCGACGACGGTGATCACCGCCGCATCGTCGTCGCGCCGCAGCGTCAGCGCGATCGTGCCGCCCGGCGGCGTGAACTTGATCGCGTTGCTGAGCAGGTTGCTCACCAGCTGGATCAAGCGCGTGCGGTCGCCCGTGACCGCCAGCGGCTGCGTCGGCCAGGTGGCCTGCAGGCGATGCTCGCGGGCCTCGGCCGCCGGACGCATGCCCTCGACGGCCTCCCGCACCACCTCGCCCAGCTCCAGCGGCGTCATGGTCAGGCGCACCTTCCCGGTGGTGACGCGGCTGACGTCGAGCAGGTCCTCGACCAGCCGGTTGATCTGCCGCACCTGCTTGCTCGCGACCTCGACGCACCAGGTGGCGCGTGGGCTCAGCGTCTCGCGGTCCAGCAGGGACAGCACGTTGGTCAGCGGCGCCAGCGGATTGCGGATCTCGTGCGACAGCACCGCGATGAATTCGGTCATGCGGCGGCTCTCCTCGACCAGCTCCGCCATGCGGCGGCGCTCGCGCTCCTGCTCCATGCGCGCGGTGAGGTCGCGGGTGACCTTGGCGTAACCGAGCAGGTCGCCGTCCGCATGCTTGATCGCCGTGATCACGACATTGGCCCAGAAGGTCGACCCGTCGCGCCGCACGCGCCAGCCCTCGTCCTCGAAGCGGCCGTGCTCGCGCGCGAGCTTGAGCTCCTCGTCGGGCCAGGCCGCGTCGATGTCCGGCTGGGTGTAGAAGACCGAGAAATGCCGGCCGATGATCTCGTCCGCCTCATACCCCTTGATGCGCCGCGCGCCCGCGTTCCAGGTCGCGATCCGGCCGGACGGCGTGAGCAGGAAGATCGCGTAGTCCAGCACGCCTTCCACCAGGCGCCGATAGGCCTCGTCGCCCGCCTGGTGCAGGCGTGCGACGTCGTCGCCCTCTCGGTCCTGTCCGTCGTTTCCTGGCTTGTCAGCCGTCATCCCGTACCTCGTCCGCCTCACTGTCCCGTGAGTCCGTGACCTGCCCTGAGCGGCCGACTCTATCGCGCCACGCCGACGCCCAGCCGCTTGGCCAGACGGAGGAAATTGCTGCGATCCATGCCGGCCTCGCGGGCCGCGGCGGCCATCGCGCCATCGTGGCGCCGCAAGGCGTCCTCGATCCAGCGGCGCTGGAACTGCTCGGTCGCCGCGCGCAGGCCCGGCCCCATGGCATGCGCTTCAGCTCCCGGCGCCGCATCGACCGCCGGCGCAACCGGATCACGGGGCATTCCGGGTTCCCGGCCGGCCCCGGCGACGGCCTCGGTGGGCGCAGGGCGCGCTGTCGATGCGCCCTCGCCCAGGCCGAGGTGCTCCGGCTCGATCGCGATCCATCGCCCGCCGCGCCCGGCCGTCGCCAGCGCGCGGAGCGCGGCGCGGCTGATCAGATGCTCGAGTTCGCGGACATTGCCCGGCCAGTCGTGGGCGAGCAGCGCCTGCGACGCCGCCGGCGACAGCCGCAGGTTGCGGGCGCCGAGCCGGTGCTGGTTCTCCTCCAGGAAGCTGCCCGCCAGGGCCAGCACGTCGCGGCCGCGCTCGCGCAGCGCCGGCACGCGCAGCGGATAAACCGACAGCCGGTGATAGAGATCGGCGCGGAAGCGCCCGCGCGCGACCTCCTCGCGCAGGTCGCGGTTGGTCGCGGCCAGGACCCGCACGTCGACCCGCTGCACGCGATCGCTGCCGGGACGCTGTACGTCGCCGCTCTGCAGCACGCGCAGCAGCTTGGCCTGCACCGGCAGCGGCAGCTCGCCGACCTCGTCCAGCAGCAGCGTGCCGCCGTCGGCCAGCTCGAACTTGCCGACCCGGTCCGCCACCGCGCCGGTGAAGGCGCCGCGCTTGTGGCCGAAGAGCTCGCTGTCGGCCAGGGTCTCGGGCAAGGCGGCGCAGTTGATCTGCACCAGCGGCCGGTCCTGGCGCGTCGAGCGGGCATGCAGGCGCTCCGCGACGAGTTCCTTGCCCACGCCGGTCTCGCCCAGGATCAGCACCGTCAGGTCGGAGGCCGCGACGGTGTCGATCTCGCCGCGCAGGCGGACCATCGCCGCGCTGCGTCCGAGCAGCTCGCGCGGACCGTCGCGCCGCACTGCGCGCGCCAGCGCCTGTTCGCGCGCGGCACGCTGGGCCAGCGTCGCGATCGTGTCCTCGGCCGCGAGGCCCGCCTCGAGCAGCCGCACGACCGCCGCCAGCCGTTGCGGACCGACCTCGTCGAACGCGTGGGGATCGAGCGCGTCCAGCGTCACCAGGCCCCAGACGCGGCCGTCGACGCGCAGCGGTGCGCCCATGCAGTCGTGGACGGCCTCCAGTTCCTGCTGGTGCTCGAGCAGGCCGTCATAGGGATCGGGCAGGCCCGCGTCGGCGGCGAAGCGCAGGCCCTCGCCGCTGGCCAGCAGGCGGGCCAGGCGCGGATGGGCCGCCGCTGGGAAGCGCCGGCCCAGCGCTTCCTCGGCCAGTCCGTCGACGGCCACCGGTTGCAGCACCGGCTCGCCCTCTTCGGGCAACAGGCGCAGCAGCGCGGCCGCGTCGCAGCGGACCAGGCCGCGCACCGCGGCGAGCAATTGGCGAAACCGCGTCTCCGTTGTCATTTCGACACTTTCGTTGTCCTTTCGACAGCGGCCGATTCTCGGTCATTCCGACCACATTCCCGGCGTTCAGCGCGGAAACCCCAGGCGGTTCAATGACTTGCGGCGCCGCTGCCAGCGCCGCATGCTTGGCACGATTCCTGATTGCTGACGGTCATCCTCAACGAATCCGGAGTTCCGACGCTCATGTTCAAGCCCCAGACCATCGCCCTGATCCAGGCCACGGTGCCGCTGCTGAAGTCGCGCGGCGAGGAGATCACGCGCCACTTCTATCGCGTGATGCTGTCCGAGCATCCCGAGCTGAAGGCCTTCTTCAACGAGGCGCACCAAGCCGAGGGCACGCAGGCGCGCGCGCTGGCGGGCGCGGTGCTGGCCTACGCGAGCCACATCGATCGGGTCCATGAACTGGCCCCGGCCCTGCCCCGCATCGTCCAGAAGCATGTGGCGCTGGGCGTGCAGCCGGCGCATTACCCGATCGTCGGCCAATGCCTGCTGCGCGCGATCCGCGAGGTGCTGGGCGCCGAGGTGGCCACCGACGCGATCATCGACGCCTGGGCCGAGGCCTACGGCGCGCTGGCCCAGTTGCTGATCGACGCCGAAGAGCAGGCCTACGCCACCACCGCCGCGCTGCCGGGCGGCTGGCGCGGCCAACGCACGATGGTCGTCGCGCGCAAGGAGCGCGAGAGCGAGCTGATCACCTCGTTCTACCTGGAGCCGGTCGACGGCCAGCCGCTCCCGCCCTTCCAGCCCGGGCAATACCTGACGCTGGTGCTGGACATCGACGGCCGGACGGTGCGCCGCAACTACTCGCTGTCGGACGCGCCGGGCAAGCCCTGGTACCGCGTCAGCATCAAGCGCGAGGACGGCGGCCTGGTGTCGGGCTGGATGCACGACCGCGTCGAGGTCGGCGCGCGCCTGGAGGTGCAGGCGCCGGCGGGCGAGTTCACGCTCGACCCGCAAGCCACCCGGCCGCTGCTGCTGGTGACCGGCGGCGTCGGCATCACGCCGGCGATGGCGATGCTGGAGTCGGCGGCCCCCAGCGGCCGGCCGATCCGCTTCATCCATGCGGCGCGCCACGGCGGCGTGCACGCCTTCCGCGAGCGCGTGGACCTGCTGGCCGCGGCGCACCGCAACGTCGAGGCCATGTACGTCTACGACGCGCCGCGCGAAGGCGACGAGCCGCACGAGGTCGGCCAGGTGACGGACGCGCTGCTGGCGCGCCACCTGCCCGAGGACCGCGACGTCGACCTGTACCTGCTCGGACCGAAGCCGTTCATGCAGGCGGTCTACCGCGCCGGCCGCCAGCTCGGCGTGCCCGAGGCGCAGCTGCGCTACGAGTTCTTCGGCCCGACGCAGGAGCTGGTCGCGTCGCCTCGATGACGCGGCGCGGCGGGGTCTGCCGCTAGCATGGCCTGTCCCCTGCCCGCCCGACGGCAGGGACGGAACAAGGAGATCCGCATGGAATGCCTCACCCTGACCGAAGACGCTGGCGTCGGCCACCTGGTGCTGAACCGGCCCGACGCGATGAACACGATGTCGCCGCAGCTGTGGCGCGAGCTGGAGACGGTGCTGGACCAGCTGCATCGCAGCCCGACGCTGCGGGCGCTGGTGATCTCGTCGACGGGCCGGCATTTCAGCGCGGGCATGTCGCTGGACGTGTTCCAGAACGGCGGCATCCAGCTCGACGACCGCAGCGCCGAAGGGCGTGCCGCGATCGTCGACCTGCTGGCCGACATGCAGCAGGCCTTCAACCGCCTGGACGACCTGCGCGTGCCGACGATCGCCGCGATCCAGGGCGGCTGCATCGGCGGCGCGGTGGACCTGGTGGCGGCCTGCGACATCCGTTATGCGGACGCCGGCGCCTTCTTCTGCATCCAGGAGATCAACATCGGCATGGCCGCCGACCTGGGCACGCTGCAGCGCCTGCCGAAGCTGATCCCGCTGGGGGTGGTCAAGGAAATGGCCTACACCGGTCGCCGCCTGCCGGCGGCGCGGGCGCTGGCGGTCGGGCTGGTGAACGATGTCCTGGCGACGCCGGCCGAATGCGTCGAGGCCGCGCTGCAGTGCGCGCGCGAGATCGCGCAGAAGCCCCCGGTGGCGGTGTGGGGCAGCAAGCAGGCGATCCACTACGCGCGCGATCACGGCGTCAAGGACAGCCTGCAGCAGATGGGCTGGCTGCAGGCGGCGATCTGGCAGAACAGGAACTTGATGGAGGCGTTCGCGGCCACGCAGGCCAAGCGGCCCACGGCGTTTCCGGATTTGGCGGCGCTGAAGTTCTTCCGCGAAGGCTGAGGTCCTCGCTGCCAGCCCGCCCTTGATCTTCATCGGAAAAGGCGGCTCCGCCTCAAGGCCCCAAGACGTCCCGGCGTCGTAGCTCCAGGCCGAGGTCAAGCCCAACGCGGCGGTCCAGAAAGCAGAAACGCCCGCCCTGCTTATCGCAGGAGCGGGCGTTGTCGCGAGACAAGCGCCGGGAGGCTTACTTGTTCACCGCATCCTTCAGCGCCTTGCCGGCGGTGAACTTGGCGACCTTGGAGGCCGGGATGTCCAGCGCTTCGCCGGTGGCCGGGTTCTTGCCGGTGCGGGCGGCGCGCTCGCTCACCTTGAAGGTGCCGAAGCCGACCAGCGCGATCTGGTCGCCGGCGGCCAGGGCTTCGGTGATGGTTTCCAGGGTCGCGTCCAGGGCGGTCGCGGCCACGGCACGGGTGACGCCCGCCTTGGTGGCGATGCCTTCGATCAGTTCACTCTTGTTCATCAATGCTTCCAGTAAAAAACCAGGGTCCGGCGAGCCGGGGCCGCGATTATCAGCCAGTCCGGCACCCCCGCCTGTTTGAAGACGCAACCGCCTCGACGCCAGGGCCGCCATGCGTCCGCATCGCGGATGGCATCGCCTTTTCGGGCGACATCGTCCCGCAGAAGACGGCCCTCCCAGCCATTCAGTCCCCCTGAACGACGAAGCCCGGCGCGAGCGCCGGGCTTCAGGGGCGTCAGGTCGCCGGAAGGCTTACCAGCCCAGGTCCTTCAGCAGCGACTTGGTCAGGTCCTTCGGCGGCACCAGCACCAGGCCCAGGTCCGGGCTGATGTTGGGTTCCATCAGCAGGTTGGGCGAGGCCGAGACATCCCAGTGCGACACCGACGAACCGCCCACCAGCGGATTGGGCGTGTACAGCAGCGGCCGGCCCAGCGCGTCGGCACCGGCGCGGCGGCTCGGGTCGGTCGTCAGCGAGCCGGTCGCGTAGCCCACCTTGCCGCGCATGCCGTAGGGCACCGAGGCGGTGATGGCGGCGCGCAGCTTCACGCCGTCGGCCTGCGACACGCTGATCGTGGGGATGGTGACCGTCGGATCGCTGCCACCCAGGCCCGGCGCGGCGCCCGCGACGTTGTTGGCGATGATCACGCCGATCGCGCCGGCGTTCTGCGCGTTCTTGGCCTTGACCGCGAAACCGCAGGTACCGCGATCGATCACCACCACCTTGCCGGCGCTGGCGGCCGTGTCGGCGCCGTTGAACGGCAGACAGCCCTGGCCCGCGCCGACCGTGTCCGGGGCGATCGTCGAGATCGACCCCAGCGTCATCCCGCTGCCGACCGCCGGCCCGAAGGAGGCGGTGCCGTAGGGGTACTGGCCCGAATAACCCGGCGCCGCGGTCGCAACCTTCAGCACCGGCGTGGCCGCCAGCATGCCGGCACCGGCGACCACGTTGGGCCCGACCCAGGCCAGGCCCAGCGGGTTCACCGCTGAGGCCTTGCGCTCCGCGCTCGTCATGTTCAGCCAGGTCTTGCCCTGGGTGTTGTCGAACATGAAGCGCTCCCAGATGCTGGGCAGCCCGTCGTCGGTGTAGGCGGTGCCGGCGCGGTTGATGCGCTTGCCGGTCGAGGTCTGCACCGACAGCACGCTGAAGCCCAGGCCATGGCCCAGCTCATGCAGCAGCGTCTCGACGAAGTTCACGCCATTGCCGAAGTTGCCGTCGATGCCCAGGTAGAACGGGGAGCCGGTCAGGCAGCCTTCCTTGCCCAGGTTGATGTTGAACTGGGTCTTGATGTCGACGTTGTTGAAGCCGGTGGTGTCGGGCTGGCCCTCGCTCAGGTTGACCTTGGCCAGCTTGTTGGCCAGGGCCTGCGGGTACCAGGTGTCGGGCGCGCCGCCCTGGAAGCCGTACCAGAAGTTCCAGGCGCTGGCGCTGCCCAGCGTCGCCGACGAGGCGGTGCAGGCCAGCGGTTCCCAGGCGGCGCTGACGGTGATGGTCACGTCGCTCTCCAGCGCCTGTTCCCACACGTCGGCGACGTAGCGGTAGATGAACATGCGCTGCTCGCCGAGCGTGGTGCCCGGGTTGCCGCCCACCGGCGCGACCGGCGTCGTGTCGTTGAAGCCGACGCCGGCCGGATCGCGGCTCTGGATGACGATGGTGGCGGCCTGCGCCAGGCCGGCGCCGCACAGGGCGGCCACGACGGCCGAGCGCAGCAGGGTCTGCTTGAAGCTGAAGGTCTTGGGCATGGCTTACTCCGTGGGCAGGGCCGACTTGGCGGCGGCGGCGCTCTTCATGAAGGCCTCGGCCTCTTCCTTGCTGGCGAAGCAGGCTTCGATCAGCTTGCCGTCGGGACCGCGCACGACGACGGACTGGCTCGCCATCTCGTCGGTCGCGCGGATGCCGGTGGCACCGCTGCTGTGCAGCTTCATCTGCGGCGAGAGCGCCACCGCGCGCAGCGCGACGCGGGCCTTGGCGGCCGGCAACTGCGCCTGCAGCGCGGCATGTTCCTCGGCCGTGGCCGGGCGGAGCTTGCCGGTCTCGGCGTCGCGCACGACGACGAGGGACTCCTGCGCCATGACGGGCGCGGCGGAGGGCGCCGACGGGGCGGCGGGGGCGGCAGTCGCCGGCGCGGCGGCTTCGTGAGCCTGCGCCGCCAGCGGCAGGGCCGCGGCGATCGCCAGGCCCAGGGAGATGCGGGTGATCATGGTCGTTGTCCTTGCGGAGATGACTCGGAGGGATCGGGAAACGGGAAGCGCGCGTCGGCGCTCAACGCGCGGCGCGACGGCGGCGGGCGGCCATCAGGCCCAGCAGGCTGACGCCGGCCAGCGCCCAGCTCGAGGGCTCGGGCACCTGCGCCACCACCAGGCTGTCGACGGCGGCGATGTCGGAGGTGTCGACGGCGCCGACGTGGCCGAGGGCGAAGCGCGCGCTCGAGCCCGCGCCCTGGCCCGCGATCGTGAAGGTGTATCGGCTCCACTCGCCGAGGGTGGCGGTGATCGTGGCGACCGGCAGCAGGCTGGCCAGGTCGCCGGCCGCGTCCACCAGGCCGTAGGTCAGGTCGTCGGCGTAGTTGCCGTCGACGCCGCCACGGGCCCAGAAGGAGACCTGCGTGTCGAAGGCCGTCGAGAAGGCGGAAGTGATCAACCAGCTGCCCAGCGAGCCGCCGTCCGGACCGGCCGCCCAGCGCGCCTGCAGGAAGGATTCGCCGGCGCCGGCCTGGGCCGGGAAGTTGGACTCCAGGCCCTGCGTCCAGCCCGGCACCGCGCCCGACGGCGAGTTCAGGTTGATGAAGCGCCAGTCGGCCGCGCCCAGGCGGTCGGGGGCCAGCACCGTGCCGCCGTTGACGACCGTGGTGTCGAAGCCTTCGTTGATGAGGGTGTATTGCTCGGCATGGGCCGACGCCATCGCGCCGAACACCGCCGCGGCCAAACAGACTTTCTTGAACATTGCTGCGTCCTTCTTCGGGATGAAGGTGGGATGACCACCTGGACTCGAGCGGCGGCGCACCGGGATGACGGACGCCGCCGCGACTGCTGTCGGCCGGCGGGAGGGCGGCCTTCGGGCGGGTCGATTCTGTGACTCCCGTCACGGTTCGCAGGAGGGGGTCGGGCCGTGCCTCCCCCCCGGTGCGGGGGTGGTTGTTTCCCTAAGGCGCGTGGGGACGCGGGTCGCCATGACGGGGGCAGGACTTGCCCGGTCCGGTCGCGCACGCGGGCGCAAACGGCCGCGCAAACGCATCGTCACGGGAAGTGCCGGCGGCGGGCCACCGCGCGCGTGGCGGCCCGACGTGGCGTCAGCCGCCCAAGGCGCGCGAATCGCAAACCACGCGCCTCGCAACTCGCCCCTCGGCGAGTGTGGCGAGCTCCGCGTAAATCCGGATGGGCAGCGGGTGCGAATGGCACCGGCACTGTGCCCTCGGACATTCGTCCGATACCGGCGCGCGCCTCGATTCGCGACAGTGGAGCCCTGTTCCAACCCCCTCCACTGTCCTCAGGAGCTTCCCCATGAACATCGCCCGCCGCCTCCTCGTTGCCGCCGCCGCGGCCTCCGCCCTCGCCGCCTCGGGCCTCGCGTCCGCGGCCACGCCGGCGCCGGCGCCGGCGCCGGCGCCGGCGCCGCAGCCCTCGGTCGTGATCGTCCATGGCGCCTTCGCCGACGGCTCGGACTGGGCCAAGGTGATCCCGCTGCTGCAGCGCGAAGGCGTGCAGGTCACCGCGGTGCAGAACCCGCTCAGCTCGCTGGCCGACGACGTCGCCGCCGCGCGCCGCGCGATCGACGCGCAGCCCGGCAAGGTGGTGCTGGTCGGCCACTCCTGGGGCGGCACGGTGATCACCGAGGCCGGCGCCGCGGACAAGGTCGCCGCGCTGGTCTACATCGCGGCCTTCGCGCCCGACGTCGGCCAGAACACCGCCGAGCAGGGCAAGGGTTTCCCGACGCCGTCCGGCCTGGCGCACTTCAAGGCCGACGCGCAGGGCTGGCTGAGCCTAACCCCCACCGGCATGCGCGACCACTTCGCGCAGGACCTGCCGGCCGCGACCACCGCCGTGATGACGGCGACGCAGGGGCCGATCCAGGCCAAGGCCTTCGAGCAGCCGGTGTCGGTCGCGGCCTGGAAGAGCAAGCCGTCCTGGTACCTGCTGGCCAGCGCCGACCGCATGATCGCGCCCGAGGCGCAGGCCGCGATGGCGCAGCGCGCCGGCGCCAAGGTGGCGCGGGTCGGCACCTCGCACGTGCCGCAGCAATCGCAGCCCGAAGCGGTCGCCAGGCTCATCCTGGACGCCGTCCGGCAATCCCGGTAAGGTCCGCGCCGACCGCGGGCCAGCCGGGCGCGCCGGACGCGCCCCTTGCGCGGCCCGCGGTGCGCTGGACCTCGCTCCTGGAATGCCGTGACCGCTGCTTCTCTTCCGATCTCTCCGTCAATCCCGTCGACGCCCTCCCCGACGCCGGCGGGTTCGCGCGTGCCGGTGCTCGATGCCGTGCGCGCGCTCGCCTTCGTCGGCGACCTCAGCATGGGCCAGCCGGTCGACCACTCGACCCGCGCCGCCTGGCTGGCGACCCGCATCGCCGAGGCCGCGCGGGCTGAAGGCCTCGCGCTCGGCCGCGATGCCGACGAGGCCCCCGGCCATGCGGCCTGCGTCGCGCTGCTGCGCTGGTCCGGCTGCACGGCCAACGCGCCGGAGTTCTCGGTGCTGATGGGCGACGACGTCGGCGGCCGCGACGCGATGCTCTCCAACGGCTCGGCCGCGGAGGCCTCGGCGCTGGCCGGCACGCTCGGCGACGCGGCGCTGATCCACTGCGAGGTCGCCGGCGAGATCGCCCGGCTGCTGGGCCTGCCCGTGGGCATCGAGCGCGCGATGCACCACCTCTTCGAAACCTGGGACGGCCGCGGCAAGCCCGCCGGCCTGCGCGGCGACGCGGTGCCGGCGGTCGTCTTCGCCGTGGCGCTGGCCGGCGACCTGGAGATCTTCAGCCGCGTCCACGGGCTGCCGGCGGCACTGCGGCACATCGCCGAGCGCGCCGACGCCAAGTACCCGCAGGCGCTGGTGGCGCTGTCCACGCGACACGCGGCCGACTGGATGGCGGCGCTCGACGAAGGCGCCCATGAGGCCGTGGGTGACGCCGCGATGGCGAGCTCGATGGCCGGCCCTGAACGCGGCGCCCAAGGTGCCCCCGGTCGGCGAGCGCCCGGCAACGCGCCCGACCTGAACGGCGCGCTGGCCGCGCTGCACACGCCGCTGGAGCTCGTCGCGGACGTCATCGATCTCAAGCTGCCCTGGATGACCGGCTTGTCGCGGCGCGTCGCGGAGGCCGCCCGCGCGGCCGGCGCCGCGCTCGGCCTGGACGAGCCGGCGCAGGCGCGGCTGCACCGCGCCGGGCTGCTGCATGGCATCGGACGGGCGTCGGTGCCCAACGCGCTGTGGAGCGAGGGCCGCCGCCTCGGCGAAGCCGATCGCGAGCGCCTGCGCTTGATGCCCTACTGGACCGGCCGCGCCGCCCGGCGACTGACCGCGCTGCAGGAGGAGGCCGAACTGGCGTCCTTCGTCGACGAGCGCATGGACGGTTCGGGCGCGTTCCGGGGCGCGTCCGGCGCGGCGATCCCCGTACCGGCGCGGGTGCTCGCGGCGGCGGCCGCCTGGGTCACCGCGCGCACCGCCCGGCCCGGTGCGCCGGCGCTGGACGTCGACGCGGCGCGCGCGGCTCTGCAGGTCGAAGTGGCGGCGGGCCGGCTCGATGCGCAGGCCACCGCGGCCGTCTGCGGCGCCGAACCGCGTCGCGTGACGCCCACCGCGCCCTCGCCCGCGACGGTCACGCTCTCCGCGCGCGAGACCGAGGTGCTCGCGCGCATCGCGATCGGCGAGAGCAACAAGGAAGCGGCCAAGGTCCTGGGCATCAGCCCGGCGACCGTGCGCACCCATCTGGAAAGCGCCTTCCGCAAGCTCGGCTGCAGCACGCGCGCCGCCGCGACGCTCAAGGCGATGACGATGGGTTTGCTGCCGGTCTGAGCGGCTCTCTCCCGGACCCGCGCGACACCGCTCAGCGCGGCGCGCCGGGGCCGACCTCGACCAGCCAGTCGCGGACCGCGGCGATCACCTCCGCGGGCCGGTCCTTGTGCGGCGAGTGTCCGCAGGCGGGGATCTCGAAGAGGCGCGTCCGCGGGACCGCGCGGGCGATGCCGCGGATCTGCTCGAGCGTGCCGTATTCATCGTCGACGCCCTGCATCGCCAGCAGCGGGCAGCGGATCGCGCGGATCTCCTCTACGATCGACCAGTCGCGGAACGCGGGGCTGAGCCAGCAGTCGCTCCAGCCGTGGAAGGGCGAGTCGGGGTCGTCATGGAAGCGCGCCAGGCGCTCGCGCAGCGGGCCACGCTCATAAGCCGCTACGGTGTCGCGGATGCCGTCGATGGAAAGCGACTCCACGACGATGTGCGGCGCCGCGACGATCGCGCCCGCGGTGGGCAGGCGGGCCGCATGCAGCAGCGCGATGGAGCCGCCGTCGCTGTGGCCGAAGAGCCAGGGCGGGGAGTCGATGCCCAGCCCGGCCAGCACCGCGGGCAGCACCTCATGGGCCTGGCGGTGGAGATAGTCCGGGGCCCAGCGCTCATCGGGGGGCCGCATCGTCGAGCGGCCATAGCCGGGCCGCGAGTACACCAGGCCGCGCAGGCCCAGGGCCTCGCACAGGCGGGCCGGGAAGTCGCGCCACATCGCGATCGACCCGAGCCCCTCGTGCAGGAACACCATCACCGGCGCCGGCGCGCCGGCCGGTCCGCGGGCGGTGTCGTTGACCCAGGCGTAGTCGATGTCGGTCGGCCGGCCGCGCCAGTCGATGCGCAGGCGCTGCGTCGTTGTCGTGCTGTCCATGGCGCGCATCTTAGGCAGGCCGGACGGTCCCCTGGACGCGCCAAAAGAAAAGGCCCCGGTCGTGAGACCGGGGCCGAAAGTTCGTCCGTCTGCAGAGGGAAAAGACGGACCATGCGAGAGAGAAGCATGAACAACGGAAGCTCGAATTCCGTTGTCAGGATCTACTGTACGGAGGTCCGCATCCGCGGGCACGAGGGCAACGGCGCATCGTCGCGGAGGACATCGCCCGATGCGGCTGTCAGGCGATCGCCTACAAGCCTCGCGGTCGCGCGCCCCTCGCTCCATGGTGCCTCGGCGCCCTTGCCTCGCCTTCAGTCCGCGGCGCCTGCGGGCGCCCCGGTGGCGCCGCGCTGCTGCGTCACGCCCAGCGCGCGGTTGGCGCTGATCGCCATGATCAGCGCGAAGAAGACCACGCAGGAGAGTCCCGCCGTCAGCGACGAGTGCTCCGCGATCATCCCGATCAGCGGCGGCCCGGCCATCATGCCCAGGTAACCCAGCGACGACACCGCCGCGATGCCGTGCGCCGCGCTGACACCCGGCACCTTGGACGCGGCGCTGAACAGCACCGGCACGACATTGGACAGCCCCAGGCCCACCAGCGCGAAGCCCAGCAGCCCCGCCGGCGCGACCGGCACCAGCAGCGCCGTGGCCATGCCGGCCGCGGCGAGCAGGCCGCTGGCGACCATCAGCGGCACCGGCGCGACACGCGCCCGCACCCAGTCGCCACCGAAGCGGCCCAGCGCCATGGCCAGGCTGAAGCTCGCGTAGCCCAGCGCCGAGACGCTGGCATCGCTGGCCCGCTCCTGCTTCATGAACAGCACGCTCCAGTCGTACATCGCGCCCTCGGCGATCAGCCCCAGCGCCGCCAGCGTGCCGATCAGCGCGAGCACGCCGCGCGGCAGGCTCAGCGGCTGCTTTTCGCCGGGCTCGGTCCGCATCTTCAGCATCGCCGCGCAGGCGGCAACGATCAGCGCCATGCCGACGCCGCAGGCCACCAGCAGATGCGTCTGCGGCGCCCAGCCCAGCAGCGGCAGCAGGCTGCCGACACCGGCCCCGACCATGCCGCCCAGGCTGAACATCGCATGGAAGCCGCTCATCAGCGGCCGCGCCGCGAGGTGCTCGATCTCCGTGGCCTCGGCGTTGATGGACACGTCGAAGAGACTCGCCGTCGCGCCGAACAGCGCCAGCAGCAGCACCAGTCCCAGGTAGGCGCTCGGCACGATGAGCAGCGAGACGCCCGCCGCGCACAGCACGCCGGTCACGCCCGCGACGCCGCGCGGGCCGAAGCGCGCCACGACCCGTCCCGCCTGCGTCAGCGCCAGCAGCGCGCCCACGCCCGAAGCCAGCATCGCGATCGCCAGCGACTGCTCGCCCAGGCCGTAATGCGCCTTCACCGTCGGCACATGCACGCCCCAGGTCGCGAACAACGCGCCGGAGACGAAGAACTGGATGCGCAGCGCCCAGGCGGCCGCCGACAGGCGGCGGGGCGTCGGCGCCGGGGCGCTCGAGGCGGAGGCCGTGGAGGAACTCGTGGAGGAGGTGTCGGCGGACATCTTCGGCAGGGCGTGAAGAGGCCGTTACTGTAGGCGGCGCGGCGTGGACCGCGCGCGAGGGTCGCCCCCCGGCGAGGGCGCACGAAGTCAGGCGCTCAGGACACCATGCCGCGCAGCGCGTTGAACAGCTTGCGCGGCTGCAGCGGCTTGAACAGCACCGTGTGGCCGCTCTCGGTGGCGCGGCGCAGTTCCTCGCGGCTGGTGTCGCCGGTGACCAGGATCGCCGGCACCTGCAGCGCGCAGAGCTCGCGCACCGCGCGGATCGCCGCGATGCCGTCGGGCCCGTCGCCAAGGTGCAGGTCGGACAGGATCAGGTCGGGCGGCATCGCCCGCGCCCGCACCGCATCCGCCGCCTCGCCCGCGGTCGCCGCGATGATGGTCTCGTAGCCCCATTCCTCGAGCAGCAGCTGCAGGCCGAGCCGGATCGACTCCTCGTCGTCGATCACCAGCACCGAGCGCGGTTCCATCACCGGCATCGGCACCGTGTCCGCGGCGGTGGTGAACTCGGGGATCTCGGGCAGCCCGCCCAGCGGGACGCTCAGGCGGAACATCGTCCCGCGTCCCGGCCGCGACGCCACCATCAGCCGGTAACCCAGCAGGTGCGCCAGGCGCTTGACGATCGCCAGCCCCATGCCCAGGCCCTGCGTGCGGCTGCGCTCGCTCTGGCCCACCTGGTAGAACTCCGCGAAGATCCGCGGCAGGTCGCTGGACTTGATGCCGATGCCGGTGTCCCAGACCTCCAGATTGAGGGACTCCTCGGTGGTGCGGGCCACCACGACCACCCCGCCCTCCTCCGTGTACTTGATCGCGTTCTGGATGAGGTTGCCCAGGATGCGCTCGAGCAGCTGCGGGTCGCTGGTCACCGACTTGCCGCCCGGCGAGAAGCGCAGGCCCAGGCCCGACGCCTCCGCCTGGCCGGCGTAATGCATGTGCAGGCGCCGGAACAGGTCACGCAGCGGGAAGTGCTGCAGGTTGGGCTCGACGGTGCCGGCGTCCAGCCGCGAGATGTCCAGCATCGCGTTGAAGGAGCGCTCCAGGCCCTCGATCGAGCGCATCACGTTGCGGATCAGCGGCTCCTCCTCGGTGCCCTGCAGCCGCCGCTCGAGGCTGGCCGCGAACAGCCCCAGCGCATGCACCGGCTGGCGCAGGTCGTGGCTCGCGATGGCCAGGAAGCGGCTCTTCTCCTGGTCGGCGCGGATGGCGCCGTCGCGGTCCTGCTCCAGCGTGCTGACGTGCAGGTCCTGTTCCATCAGCAGGCGCTTGGCGCGCTGCCAGCGGTAATGCTCCAGCAGCGCCAGGCCGCCGATCACCGCCGCGGCCAGGAACCACACCGGCCCGGCACCGGGTCGGGCCGCCGGATCGAACAGCCGCGCCACGCCCTCCGAGGCCGGCAGCAGCGCGATCACCGCCGCCCAGCGCCCCATCGGCGCGAGCAGCACGCCCACGACCGCCGCGGTCGCGGCCAGCAGCGGACCGGTGAGCAGGCCGCGCGATCCCGGCGATTCCGCCAGCCAGGGGTGCAGGCACAGCAGGCCCAGGCAGCCGGCGGCCTGCAGGTAGAGCAGGCGTCGCCCGTCCCGGTCACTGAAACCGGTGCGTGCGTCGACCTTGGCGCCGCGGTAGGACATCGAGCGCGCCGTGAAGACGCAGCCCACCGCCAGCGCGACCACGCCGATGATCCAGACGATCATCCCGGTCGTCGGCGTGCCGCGCAGCAGCGCCGACACCAGCGGCACCGCGACCGCGATCAGCAGCCACGGCCAGTGGCTCCAGGCCTCGTCGAAGCCGGCATCCTGCAGCCGGCGGGCGATCGCGCGGCGTTCGCGCCGGCGGCCTTCCTGCACGGCCTCGTCGGTCGCGGACGCGGCGCCGGCGACGGCCACGAACAGGCTGGGACGTGGCGCGCGCCGGGACCGCTTCTGGCGCGGGGGAGGCGCCGGCGGCTCCTCGTCCGGTGTCCCGCCCGACATCCCTCCCGAGGGTGGGCTCGTGGGCGTCGCGGCGGGGGGCGAGTTCATTGGGCCGGCGGCCCCGTGACCGCCGTCGCGGCAGGGCGGGCCGCCAGAAACGGCGCTCGCCGGCACGTCGTCGACGCCCGGCGAGTCGATGAGGATCTCGGTCGGCGGAAAGGTGGTGTCGGGCGCGCGTTCCTCGCCCGGGTGATCGCCTCGGTGAGCCGTGGCCACCTCGTCAGCGGAACAGGCTGATCATGTGCGAGCGCGACTTGACGTCCAGCGCCAGCAGCAGCGAGGACACGTAGTTCTTCACCGTGCCCAGCGACAGCTGCGTGGAGTTGCTGATCTCCTGGTTGCTGCAGCCGGACAGCACCAGCTCCAGGATCTCCAGGTGGCGCGGGCCCAGTTCGGCCACGCGGTCATACATGGCGGAGGACGGGAAGCGCGGGAACAGCGAGCCGGCCTGGGTCGAGCGATGGCGCTGGCCCTCGGCCAGCAGCGTGCGCAGCGTGCTGCGCATCTCGGCCATCAGCGCGCCCTTGGGCAGGTAGCCCACGGCGCCCAGCGCCCGCGCCTGGCGCACGACGAATTCATCCTGCGTGCCGCTGAACACGACGACGCGCGCGTCGGGGAAGGCCTCCATGAACTGGCGCAGACCCTGCAGGCCCTTGCAGTCGCCCAGGTTCAGGTCCAGCAGCACCGCGTCCACCGCGCCCCGCTCGCCATAGGCCAGCAGGCCTTCCTGCAGCGACGCGGCCTCGACCCATTCGATGTCGATCTCGTCCAGCGTCTGGTAGAGCGTGCGGATGCCCGCGCGCACGAGTTCGTGATCGTCGACCAGCAACACGCGGCGCTTGAGCGCGGGCATCGTGTAGCCGCCATTTCCTGCTGCCTCGAATGCACGGGCAACGGACACTGCTTCCATAGGGCCTCCCTTCTTTGACTGACCGATCGTCTCCGGTTCGGCCGTCGTCACCCTTTGATCACCGGAGAAGGCCCGCATGATAGGCCGATGGTCACTTGCGTCGCCCCCTCTTCAGGGGGAACCCTGAGGGGCTGCGCCCGAAACACTTGTGACGACATGTTGCTGGTGCAATTCGTCAACGTTGTCAGGCCCCTTCCCTATTTATAGGTCTTGGCCGGTCCACGCCACCCCCTATTCGGTGGGGACGCCCATCCGCCGCGCGGGCGATATCGGGGCCTGCCCTGATGCCGGAAATAGCATTGGCCAACTGGAAAATGTGATTGGCCGGGGATCACCCGGCTCCCTAGCATTTGCTCCGCTCGACAACAACCCCACGGCGGTTGTGGAGTCGCCCGGTCACCGGGTTGACACGCCAGAAAAACGACGGAGACAACATGAGCAAGATTCCCTTCGGGCTGCGGACCACCGTGGCCGCGGCCGCCCTCCTCGGGGCGGCGATCCAGGTCCAGGCGCAGAGCCAGCCCCCGGCCGACGAGAAGAAGTCGGACGACACCAAGCTGGAAACCGTGGTCGTGAGCGGCATGCGCCGCTCGGCCGAATCGGCGCAGACCATCAAGCAGAACAGCGACCAGGTGGTGGATTCCATCGTCGCCGAGGACATCGGCAAGTTCCCCGACAAGAACGTCGCCGAGATCCTGGGCCGCGTCACCGGCGTGCAGATCCAGCGCAACAACGGCGAAGCCAGCGGCGTGATCGTGCGCGGCCTGGGCGGCGTGGTGACGCTGCTCAACGGGCGCGAATTCTTCTCGGACTCGGGCCGCAGCCTGTACCTGTCGGACGTGCCCGCGACGATGCTCAAGCGCATCGACGTCTACAAGACGCAGGAGGCCTCGCTGCCCGAGGGCGGCACCGCCGGCGTCATCGACGTGCGTACCAACCGCCCGCTGGACTTCAAGGACGCGCAGCTGGTGCTGTCGGCCCGCGGCGAGCATCGCGACAAGGCCAAGACCAACAACCCGGACATCTCCGGCATGGCCTCCAACCGCTGGAAGACCGACCTGGGCGAGATGGGCGCGCTGATCGGCCTGTCCTACCAGCGCGGGCAGTACCACGACGAGACCGGCTTCGTCGGCAACCCGGAATCCATCGTCGTGCCGGGCCGCGCGAACCCGGTGCTGGGCACCGACTCGATGGGGCGCGTCTTCGCGCTGGGCGACCGCAAGCGCGTCGCCGGCAACTTCGCCCTGCAGTGGAAGCCCAACAAGGATTCGGAGATCTACCTCGAAGGCTTCGGCACCCGCATCGACCATCGCTATCAGCTGTCCTTCCTGGTGGGCGGCATCGGCATGTTCAACGACGGCGCCTGGCGCCCGGTGCCCGGCACCGTCATCACGACCAAGCCCGGCACCGACAACCTGGACACCGCGACCAACACCAACTACCCGGGCTGGGGCTTCACCTCCACGCAGGCCAAGCATGACGAGGTCGGCAACAACCAGCTGGCGCTGGGCGGCAACTGGCGACTCACCGACCGCCTCAAGGTCAGCACCGAACTGGCGCGCACCCGCAGCGTGATCGACTGGGTCAACCGCATCCTGGACACCGGCTACAGCCCGACCAGCACCGTCGCCGCGGTGCGAGGCGGTGGCGGCTACATCGACTACCCGGGCCTGGACCTGACCGACGCCGCGAACTTCCGCGTCAACGGCGGCGTCGACGTGCGCGGCCGCCGCGAAGGCAAGTCCACCGACTGGCGCGCCGATGCCGACTACGACATGGGCGACGGCTTCCTGAAGGAGCTCAGCACCGGCGTGCGCCTGGCCAAGCGCGACGCGATGTCGATCAACACCAACATGCCGTGGACGACCTCGTTCTCGGCGGTGGGCCAGACCCTGACCAACTTCCCCGGCATCTACGAGGTTTCGCCCAGGACCTACGGCGACTTCGGCGTGAAGCAGTACGTCTTCGCGTCCCGCGACTGGCTGCTCGACAACGGCGAGGCCTTCCGGCAGATGCTGACCGGCAGCACGGCGCTGACGCCGTACGACCCGATGACGCTCTTCGACGACACGGAGAAGACCAGCGCCCTCTACGGCCGCGCCAAGTTCGGCTTCGACGCTTGGGGCGTGCCGGTCTCCGGCGTCGCCGGCCTGCGCGTGGTCCGCACCGAGCAGACGCTGCGCGGCAACTCCCGCGACGCGTCGACCAACGTCATCACGCCGGTGCTGGTCGACACCTCGCGCACCGACACGCTGCCGACGCTGTCGCTGCGCGCCGACCTGACCCCGCGCCTGGTCAGCCGCCTGGTCTGGGGCAAGACGATCGAGCGTCCCAACTTCGTCGACTACAACCCGGGCCAGACCAACACGCCTCCCGGCGGCGGCGTCACCTTCGGCACCCTGGCCGGCGGCAACCCCAACCTGAAGCCGACCGAGTCCAACAACACCGACGTGGCGCTCGAGTACTACTTCGCCAAGACCGGCTCGGTCACCGGCACGGTCTTCGAGCACAAGTTCAAGAACCGCGTCATGACGCAGACGACGCAGACGACGATCAACGGCGTGCCCTACAACGTCACGCAGCCGATCAACGTCACCCGCGCCAACCTGCATGGCTACGAGCTGAGCTACCGCCAGTTCTACGACTTCCTGCCGGGCTGGCTGGGCGGTTTCGGCATGGAGGCCAACTTCACCTTCATGACGGGCAAGCAGACGCAGCCCGACGGCACCGACGGCCCCTTCCTCGGCCAGTCCAAGAAGGCCTACAACATCGTCGGCATGTACGAGCGCAACGGCATCTACGCGCGCCTGGCCTACAACTGGCGCGACAAGTTCCTGGCCGAGTCGCCGTACCGCAGCACCCAGCACCAGCTGTGGGTGGCGCCGCTCAAGACCCTGGACCTGTCGCTGGGCTACGAGCTGACCAAGCAGATGACGGTGTCGCTGGACGTGACCAACCTGCTCAATCAGGCCTATCACGACTACTTCGACAAGGACCCGTCGCTGGTGCGTGACGTGCGCTACTACGACCGCACCGTGGCCGTGGGCCTGCGCTGGAAGCTCTGATCCCGCCGCGATGCTCGACGACCCGCAAGTCCTGACCCCGCTGATCCCGCAGCGGGCCGATCCCCACCTGACCCGTCATGTGGACGGGGCCGGCCGCGCGCGCTACTTCTTCACCGCCTCGGTGCCGGAGTACGACCGCATCGAGCTGCGCGCCGCGGACGCGTGGCAGGACCTGCCCCACGCGACGCCGCGGGTGGTCTGGCGCAAGCCGGACACGGGGCGTTGGAGCGAGCTGATCTGGGCGCCGGAACTCCATTTCCGCCAGGGCGCCTGGTACCTCTACTTCGCGGCGGCGCCGAGCCGCGAGATCGTCGGCGGCCTGTTCCAGCACCGCATGTATGCGCTGCGGAACCGGTCGCCCGATCCGATGGCCGGCGAGTGGGAGTTCCTCGGGCAGATCGACACCGGCATGGACACCTTCTGCCTGGACGCGACGACCTTCGAGCATCGCGGCCAGCTCTACTACCTGTGGGCGCAGAAGGCGCTCGACATCCCGGGCAATTCCAACCTCTACATCGCGCCGATGCGCACGCCCTGGCAGCTGGCCGGCGCACCGGTGATGCTGAGCAAGCCGGAGTTCGACTGGGAATGCCGCGGCTTCCTGGTCAACGAGGGCCCGTCGGTGCTGCACAGCCACGGCAAGGTCTTCATCAGCTACTCGGCCAGCGCGACCGACGAGAACTACGCGATGGGCCTGCTGTGGATGGACGAGTCCGCCGATCCGATGGATCCGGCGAGCTGGACCAAGTCGCCGGCGCCGGTGCTGACCACGAGCCCCACCCAGCCGATCTTCGGCCCGGGGCACAACAGCTTCGCGCTGGACGAGGACGGCCGCACGGTACTGCTCGTCTATCACGCCCGCACCTACACCGAGATCGTCGGCGATCCGCTCTGGAACCCCGATCGCCACACCTTCGTCAAGCACCTGGGATGGACCGCGGACGGCATGCCCGACTTCGGCGACGCCGGATTGGCGTGATATCCGATTCGATATCGGAATCCCGGAAGTTTTGATTGGATCCGAATCACCTGTCTCCCTAGCATGGCTCACGGAGACATCACCCACTACCTGCAATGACCGAGGCCAAGAAGAAGATCAAGCTGCGTTCCGCCGAATGGTTCGGGACCCAGGACAAGAACGGATTCATGTACCGGTCCTGGATGAAGAACCAGGGCATCCCGGACCATGAGTTCGAGGGCAAGCCGATCATCGGCATCTGCAACACCTGGTCCGAGCTGACGCCGTGCAACGCGCACTTCCGCAAGCTGGCCGAGCACGTCAAGCGCGGCATCCTGGAAGCGGGCGGCTATCCGGTGGAGTTCCCGGTGTTCTCCAACGGCGAGTCCAACCTGCGCCCGACCGCGATGCTCACGCGCAACCTGGCCAGCATGGACGTCGAGGAATCGATCCGCGGCAACCCGATGGATGCCGTCGTGCTGCTGGTGGGCTGCGACAAGACCACGCCGGCGCTGCTGATGGGCGCGGCCAGCGTGGACCTGCCCACCATCGTGGTCACCGGCGGGCCGATGCTCAACGGCAAGCTGAACGGCAAGAACATCGGCTCGGGCACCGCCGTCTGGCAGCTGCACGAGCAGGTCAAGGCCGGCGAGATCTCGATGCACGACTTCATCGCCGCCGAGGCCGGCCATTCGCGCTCGGCGGGCACCTGCAACACGATGGGCACGGCCTCGACGATGGCCTGCATGGCGGAGTCGCTGGGCACCTCGCTGCCGCACAACGCCGCGATCCCGGCGGTCGACGCGCGCCGCTACGTGCTGGCGCACCTCTCCGGCATGCGCATCGTCGAGATGGTCTGGGAGGACCTGCGCCTGTCCAAGATCCTGACCCGCGAGGCCTTCGAGAACGCGATCCGCACCAACGCCGCGATCGGCGGCTCGACCAACGCGGTCATCCACCTGAAGGCGATCGCCGGCCGCATCGGCGTGCCGCTGGAGCTGGAGGACTGGACCCGCATCGGCCGCGGCACGCCCACGCTGGTGGACCTGCTGCCCTCGGGCCGCTTCCTGATGGAAGAGTTCTATTACGCCGGCGGCCTGCCCGGCGTGCTGCGCCGGCTCGGCGACAACGGCCTGCTGCCGCACAAGGACGCGCTGACCGTCAATGGCAAGACGCTCTGGCAGAACTGCCACGACGCACCGATCTATGACGAGGAAGTGATCCGCCCGATCGCCAAGCCCCTGATCGAGGACGGCGGCATCTGCGTGCTGCGCGGCAACCTCGCGCCGCGCGGCGCGGTGCTCAAGCCGTCGGCGGCGACGCCCGCGCTGATGCAGCATCGCGGCCGGGCCGTGGTGTTCGAGGACTTCGACGACTACAAGGCGCGGATCATGGATCCGAACCTCGAGGTCGACGCCGATTCCATCCTCGTCATGAAGAACTGCGGCCCGATGGGCTATCCCGGCATGGCCGAGGTCGGCAACATGGGCCTGCCGCCCAAGCTGCTGGCGCAGGGCATCAAGGACATGGTCCGCATCTCCGACGCCCGCATGAGCGGCACCGCCTACGGCACCGTGGTGCTGCACGTCGCGCCGGAGGCCAAGGCCGGCGGCCCGCTGGCGGTGGTGCGCGAGGGCGACTGGATCGAGCTCGACTGCGCCGCCAACCGGCTGCACCTGGACATCAGCGACGCGGAGCTGCAGGCGCGCCTGGCCGACTGGGCCGCGAAGCAGCAGCCCGATCCCGCGGACCAGAGCGGCTACCGCAAGCTCTATGTCCAGCACGTGCTGCAGGCCGACGAGGGCTGCGACTTCGATTTCCTGCGTGGCTGCCGCGGTTCCGCGGTGCCGCGGCACTCGCACTGACCGTGCGCGTGGACTGAAGAACGAAGGACCGGGAACGGTCCTTCGTCGTTTCGGCACCGCAGAGTGCCGACGAAACGATAACGACACCTGGAGACAAGCATGACCATGAAGAGGACGGCCTTTGGCCTGGCCGCGGGCGCCCTGCTCGCCTGGAGCGCGCACGCGGCCGATGTTCAGCTCACCGTCGATGCGGGCAAGCCCGGTCCGGTGATCCACCGCAATGTCTACGGCCAGTTCGCCGAGCATCTGGGCACCGGCATCTACGAAGGCATGTGGGTCGGGCCCGACTCCAAGATCCCCAACGTGCGCGGCTGGCGCAAGGACGTGGTGGGCGCGCTCAAGGCGCTGAAGGTGCCGCTGGTGCGCTGGCCCGGCGGCTGCTTCGCCGACGAGTACCACTGGCGCGAAGGCATCGGCCCGCGCGGCAAGCGGCCGGTCAAGGTCAACACGCACTGGGGCGGTGTCGCGGAGAACAACGCCGTCGGCACGCACGAGTTCTTCGACCTGGTCGAGCAGCTCGGCGCCGAGGCCTATGTCAACGGCAACCTGGGCACCGGCAGCGCGCAGGAGATGGCCGAGTGGCTGGAGTACATGACGGCCGAGGGCAACTCCACGCTGGCGCAGCTGCGCCGCAAGAACGGTCGCGACAAGCCGTTCAAGGTCAGCTACTTCGCCGTGGGCAACGAGGCCTGGGGCTGCGGCGGCAACATGACGCCGGAGTACTACGTCAACCAGTACCGCCAGGTCGCGACCTTCCTGAAGACGCCGGACAACAACCGTCCGAAGTTCATCGCCAGCGGCGGCAATGCCAACGACACGCGTTGGACCGAGGTGCTGTCGACGCAGAACATCAAGTTCAACTTCGACGCGATCGGCCATCACTACTACGTGTTCCCGAGCGGCAAGTGGGAAGGCAAGGGATCGGCGGCCGGCTTCAAGGAAGACGAGTGGATCTCGCTGCTGTCCTACACGCAGGACTTCGAGAAGACCGTCGCCGCCAACATCGCGGTCCTGGACAAGAACGACCCGCAGAAGCGCATCGGGCTCTACCTGGATGAATGGGGCAGCTGGTACGACCCGGAGCCGGGCACCAACCCGGGCTTCCTGGTCCAGCGCAACACGCTGCGCGACGCGGTCCTGGCCGCCCTGCACTTCCACATGTTCCATGCGCATGCGGACCGGGTGCACATGACCAACATCGCGCAGATGGTCAACGTGCTGCAGGCCATGATCCACACGGACAAGACCCGCATGGTGCTGACGCCCACGTATCACGCCTTCGCGCTGTACACGCCGTTCCAGGACGCGACCACGCTGCCGGCGACGCTGAGCGGCAACCCCGAGTACGCGCTGGCCGGCAAGTCGCTGCCGGCGGTGAGCGCGTCGGCCGCGCGCGGCAAGGATGGCAAGCTCTACCTGGCGCTGATCAACGTGAACCCGCGCGAGGCGCAGACGGTGAAGCTGGCCGTGCAAGGCGCCGCCGCGCGCCGCGCCGTCGGCCAGGTGCTGAGCGCCGAGGCCATGGACAGCGAGAACACCTTCGCCAAGCCCGAGGCCGTCAAGCCCAAGGCCTACGAGGCGCAAGCCAAGGACGGCGCGCTGAGCCTGCCGCTGCCGCCCAAGTCCATCGTCGTCGTCGCGCTGGAGGGCTGAGCATGAGCACCCTCAACAGACGCACCCTGCTCGCGCAGGGCGGCGCGGCGGCGCTCGTCCTGACCGGATGCGGCGGTGGTGGTGGCGGGTCGTCCAGCGTCGACGTCAGCGCGGCACCGGCGCCGAGTCCCGCGCCGGCTCCGGCTCCGGCCCCTGCGCCGGCTCCAGCACCCGCGCCCGCTCCGACGCAGGCCGCGATCCCGTTCACCGAGATCTCGGTGCACGATCCGTCGGTGATCCGCGTGGACGGCAGCTTCCTCGTGTTCGGCTCGCACCTCGCGGCGGCGAAGACCACCGACCTGATGAACTGGACGCCGGTCGCCGACGGCGTCAACGACGCCAATCCGCTGTTCAACAAGGTCACGACGGCGCTGGCCGACACCTTCGCCTGGGCGCAGGTGACCGACCTGTGGGCGCCCGATGTCGCGCGGCTCGACGACGGCAAGTTCCGCATGTACTACTGCGCCTGCAAGGGCGACTCGCCGCGCTCGGCGCTGGGCGTGGCGATCGCGGACGCGGTCACCGGGCCCTACGTGAACCAGCAGATCCTGCTGAAGTCCGGCCAGTGGGGCCTGCCCAGCGAGGACGGCACGATCTACGACGCCACCGTGCATCCCAACGTAGTCGATCCGAACGTCTTCAAGGACGCCTCCGGTCGGCTCTGGATGGTCTACGGCTCGTACTCGGGCGGGCTCTTCATCCTGGAGCTCGACAAGACGAGCGGCCTGCCGCTCGCGGGCCAGGGTTACGGCAAGCACCTGATGGGCGGCAACCATGCGCGCATCGAGGGCGCCTACGTGCTCTACAGCCCGGCCTCGCAGTACTACTACCTGTTCTGCAGCTTCGGCGGGCTGGACGCCAACGGCGGCTACAACCTGCGGGTGTCGCGCTCGCGCAATCCCGATGGCCCATATCTGGACGGACGCGGCACCGACATGGCCACCGTCAAGGGCGCCGCGGGCACGCTGTTCGACGACGCCAGCATCGCGCCGCACGGACAGAAGCTGATGGGCGGCCACCAATGGAGCCTGGCGGCCGGAGAGACGGGCACGCCGCTGGGCTACGTCTCGCCGGGGCACAACTCGGCCTACTTCGACGCGGGCACCGGGCAGTACTTCCTGATCTTCCACACCCGGTTCCCGGGCACCGGCGAACTGCACCAGGTCCGCGTGCACGAGATGTTCCTCAACGCCGACGACTGGCTGGTCGCCGCGCCCTTCCGCTACGCGCCCCTGTCACTGGCGACGCCAGCGGTGACGGCCGCGGTCGGCCCCGCCGAGACGGCGGGCAGCTATCAGCTGATCAACCACGGGCTCGACATCACGGCCGTGTCCAAGACCGCCACCGCGGTGAAGCTCGGCGGCGATGGCACGGTCAGCGGCGGCGCGAGCGGGACCTGGACGCACCAGGGCAACAACCGCATCAGCCTGACGCTGAGCGGCAGCGGGACCGCGGGCGGGACCTTCGCCGGCGTGCTGTCGCGGCAGTGGAACTCCAAGGCCGGGGCCTTCGTCGTGACCTTCACTGCGCAGTCGAGCGGCGGCGTGTCGCTCTGGGCCGCGCGCGCGGGCGACTGATGCGGCGCGACTTCCTGCGCCAGTGCGCCTGCGGCGTCGCGAGCGCGGCCGGAGCGGCGATGGGCGGCCCGGGCCGCGCGCTCCTCGGTCCCGCCTTCGGCGCGCTGCTTGCGACGGATGCGATGGCCCACGCCGGCGCGACGCCGGCGTCCGCCCCCGAGGACGCCGCTTCCGCGATCACACGGCGCCACGCGACCGAGGCCATGTCGACCGCCGCCCGCGTGCCGCTGTCGCAGGTGCGGCTGCTCGACGGCCCGCTGAAGGCGGCGCAGGACGTCGACCAGCGCTACCTGATGGCGCTCGATCCGGACCGGCTGCTCGCGCCCTTCCGGCGCGAGGCCGGCCTGCCGCAGCCCAAGCCGTCCTACGGCAACTGGGAGAGCAGCGGCCTGGACGGTCACATGGGCGGGCACTACGTGTCGGCGCTGGCGATGATGGCGGCGTCCACCGGCGACCCGCAGGTGCATCGACGGCTCGTCGAGGTGCTGCGCGAGCTCCGCCAGTGCCAGCTCGCCCATGGCGACGGCTACCTCGGCGGCATCCCCGACGGCAAGGCCGCCTGGCGCGAGGTCGCGCGCGGCGAGCTCAAGGTCGACAGCTTCTCCGTCAACGGGCGCTGGGTGCCTTGGTACAACCTGCACAAGACCTTCGCCGGCCTGCGCGACGCGTGGCAGCTGACGCAGGAGCCGCTGGCGCGCGAGATGCTGATCGACCTGGGCGCCTGGGCGCTGGCCCTGCTCGAGCCGCTGAGCGACGCGCAGCTGCAGGACTTGATGCGCGCCGAGCACGGCGGCATGAACGAGGTCTTCGCCGACATCGCCGCGATGAGCGGCGGCGCGCGTTACCTGCGCCTGGCCGAGCGCTTCTCGCACCGCGCGATCCTCGATCCGCTGCGCGAGCCTCGCGACGCGCTGACCGGGCTGCATGCCAATACGCAGATCCCCAAGGTGATCGGCTTCGCCCGCATCGCCGAGGAGCGCGACCCCGGCGCGGCGGACAAGGACTGGCTGGCGCCCGCGCGCTTCTTCTGGACCACGGTGCGCGAGCGCCGCAGCGTCGCCATCGGCGGCAACAGCGTCAGGGAGCATTTCCATCCGCTGACCGACTTCCAGCCCATGCTCGACGAGGTGGAAGGTCCCGAGACCTGCAACACCTACAACATGCTCAAGCTCACCGAGCTGCTGCACGCGCACGCGGCCGGCGACGAGGAGCGCGCACGCTACGCCGACTACTACGAGCGCGCGCTGTTCAACCATGTGCTCGCGTCGCAGCATCCGGCGGGCGGCTTCGTCTACTTCACGCCGATGCGGCCCAACCACTACCGGGTGTACTCGCAGGTCGATCTCGGCATGTGGTGCTGCGTCGGCTCGGGGCTGGAGAGCCACGCGCGGCATGGGCAGTTCATCTACACGCGCGACGAGGGATCGAATGCCGAGGGCGCGCCGGTGCTGTTCGTCAACCTGTTCGTGGCCTCGTCCCTCGACTGGCGCGAGCGGGGCCTGCGGCTGACGCAGCGCACGCGCTTCCCCGACGAGGCGACGACGCGCATCGTCATCGACGAAGCGCCAACGCAGGCCCGCTTCACGCTGAAGATCCGGCATCCGGGATGGCTCGCGCCGGGCGCGCTCCGGGTCAAGGTCAACGGCGAAGCGCTTGCCCTGAGCGCCGCGGACCGACAGCCGGGCGGCTATGTCGCGCTGACGCGCGACTGGCGCGCCGGCGATGTCGTCGAGGTCCGCCTGCCGATGCGCACGACGCTCGAGGCCCTGCCCACGCGCAGCGACTTCGTCGCGGTGCTGCACGGCCCGATCGTGCTCGCGGCGCGGACCACGCCGATCGCCGGCGAGCGGCTCGAGTACCGGGCCGGCGAGGCGCGCATGGACCACGTCGCGCAGGGCGCGCTCGTGCCGCTGGCGCAGACGCCGCAGTTCGTCACCGCGAAGGCGGACTTCGGCGGACGGCTCGCGCCGGTGCCGGGTCGCTCGCTGAGCTTCAGCGCCGGCTCGCTGCTGCAGGGACCGGATGGCGCGCCGATGCCGGACCTGGTGCTCGAGCCCTTCTTCCGCGTGCATGACTCGCGTTATGTCCTGTACTGGCCCTGCAGCACGCCGGCCGAGGCGAAGGCGCGCCGCGAGCGACTGGCCCTGGAAGAGCGCGAACGGCTGGCGTTGCAGGCCCGCACCGTCGATGCGGTCGCGCCCGGCGAGCAGCAGCCCGAGAGCGACCACGGCTTCGCTGGCGAGGGCGTCGAGACCGGCCTCAACAAGGGCCGCCGCTGGCGTCACGCGACGGCGTGGTTCAGCTATCGCCTGAACGACCCCAAGCGCGAGGGCCGGCTGCTGCGGCTGGCCTTCTCGGCGCTGGATGATGGCCGCCGGTTCTCGGTCTGGGTCAACGACCGGCGGCTGGCGGATCTGACGCTGCGCGCGGACGAGGCCACCGACCGGGCTCCGGGCGCGGAGATCTACAGCCGCGACTTCCCGTTGCCCGAGGACTGGCCGCGAGCGGCGGACGGCGCCGTGCGGGTGCGATTGGTTGCGGAGCCCGGCTCGATCGCCGGCGGGCTCTACGACCTGCGGCTGTTGCGGGCCACCGCGCCGGCGCACTGACGGTGCACTGACGGCACTTCCAGGCGCTCAGACGGCTCGGACGACCCAGGCGGCCCGATCGGATCGAGCGGATCGGACAACCGGGGGCGACCGGGGGGCGAGAACGGGTCGATTCGCGGCGACAGATTGCCGCAAGGTTGCGGCGGGGACCTCTTCCTAGAATCCCGCAACCTGTTTTCGTCCATGCGCCGCTCCGTCCCTTGCCCGCCCGCGCGCGGCGCCGCCGCCCTCCGCTGCGCCGCGCGAGCCACCCTCCCCTTGCTTGGCGCCGGCCTCATGGCCGGCTCGGCGGGATGCTGGGCCGCCGGCAGCCTCGTGTTGATGGACGCACCGCCCGAGGCCGCGAGCTGGTCCGGCGGGGCGACCGCCCACAGCTGGCCGTCGGCGCCGGGTAGCCGCTCGCGCAGTGACGACCTCCTGCCGGCGCTGGAATACCTCGCGCCCAGCGGCGCCTTCGTGTCGACCGACCTGGGCATCGGCTGGAACCTCGTGCCGCTGCTCGCCGGCGCCGAGGCCGCCAGGACCTGGCAGGTCGGCGCCCGGCTCTGGCCGCAGTTCGGCCGCCCGTCGCGGTTCACGCCAAACGGCATCGACCGGCTGGGCCCGCGCGTCACCACCGAGGCCTTCGCCAACGTCCAGGCGACGCCGTGGCTGCTGCTGCAATCGGGCCTGTCGTGGGGCAGCGCACGTCATCACGACGGGCAGTTGCTGGAGCTCGGCATCACCTCCGGCCTCCCCGTCGGCGAGGACCTGATCGCGGTGACGCTGGCGGCGACCGCGGCCAACGGCGCGCACCTGCGCAGCAGCTACGGCGTCGGTCCCGGCGAGTCGCTCGCCAGCGGCCTGCCCGAGTGGCGCCCGCGCGCCGGGATGATGGACTGGAGCGTGGCGCTGAGCGGTGAGCACAAGTTCTCCGAGCGCTGGTCCGTCAGCGGGCAGTGGCTGAACGCGCGCCTGGTCGGCGACGCGGCGCGGTCACCGCTGACGAACTCGAAGTCGCAGCAGACCTTCAGCCTGAGCCTGTGGCATCGCTTCTGAGCAATCGCAGGTCCGCTCCCGCCGCCCCTCGTTACTGCCCCTCATCACCGCTCGCCGTCACTGCTTCCGTCACCGCGCCTGTCACCGACTGCCGCCACCGCCAGCCATGCATCGCGTTCTCCTCATCGCCGTCCCGCTGTTCGGGCTCTGCATCGCGCTCGAATGGCTGTGGGGCCGGCTCACCGGCCGCGACAACTACCGGCTGCCCGATGCGATCAGCAGCCTCAGCCAGGGCGTGCTGAGTCTGGCGGTGGCGGCAGTAACCCCGCTGTTCCAGAGCGGCCTGTACGCCTGGGCTCTGCCGCACCTGGCGCTGCTGCCGTCCTCGACCTGGTCGGGCGCATGGGGCTGGGCGACCGCGATCGTGGTCTACGACTTCTGCGACTACTGGCTGCATCGCGTCAGCCACGAGAGCGCGCTGTTCTGGGCCGCGCATGCGGTGCATCACCAGAGCGAGCATTTCAACCTCACGACCGCGCTGCGCCAGGAGAGCTTCTACGCGGTGATGGGCGCGCCCTTCTTCCTGCCGATGGCGCTGCTGGGCCTGCCGGTGGACCTGTACCTGGGCGCCGGGCTGTTCGTGCTGCTGTACCAGTTCTGGATCCACACCGAGCACATCGGCCGCCTCGGCTGGCTCGACCGCGTGTTCTCGACGCCCTCCAACCACCGGGTGCACCACGCGGTGAATCCTGGCTACCTGGACAAGAACTACGGCGCGGTGCTGGTGATCTGGGACCGGATGTTCGGCACCTTCGCCGAGGAGACCGAGCGCTGCGTCTACGGGACGGTCAAGCCGCTGCGCAGCTGGTATCCGCTGCAGGCCGTCGGGCAGTTCTATGGCGAGCTGCTCCACCGCGCGCGGGCCACGCCGCGCTGGTTGGATCGGGCGCGGCTGTTGTTCAAGTCGCCCGGCTGGGCGCCGCCCGGACTTGCGCCCTTCGCGCCTCCGGACGAAGCCCGGCTGCGACAGCCGCGTTTTGATCCGCCGGTCAGCTTGCTCGACAAGATCCGCGCGACCAGCCTGCTGCTCGTGACGGCGGTGGCGTCGGCGGTCTGGCTCGACATCAGCGACGAGCTCGGCGAGGGCCGCAACCTCCTCGCGGCGGCCGTGATCGCGATCGGCCTGTCGGCCGCGGGCGCGATGCTGTCGCGTGGTGCGGCGGAGCCTCGCCGGACAGCGCGGTGGCTGGCGTGGGGGATCTACCTCGGCGCGATGGTCGCTTGCGGGGGATTGATCGCGGTGATCACGGCAATCGCGTCGAAGGTCTGACGGCGACGCGCCGTGATCGGCGCGCTGCCGTCGCAGGCCTCGTTCGAAAGCGCTCAGTTGTGCTCAGCTGTGCGGCCAGCCCAGGGCTGCCAACGCGTCGTCGTAGTCCTCAGTCGAGGCCGCGTCGAGCCGGGCGGTGTCGGCTTGTTGGCCGAGCGATGCAAGGCAAAGCAGCGTCGCGCCGCCGAAGGCGATCAGATCCTCTGCCGCAGCCACCGGGGCGTCGTGGCCGAGCGCCCGCGACAGGCGCTGGCGCAGCCGGTGACAGACGTAGGTCGACACGACGGCGCCCACCGTGCCGGCCAGCGCCGCCGGCCATGAACGCCCACCCGCCAGCGCGGCACCGGAGATCGCGCCGCTGATCGCGCGCGCGGCGAGGCCGGGCGGATCGGTGCGATCGGGCGTCGACGGCAGCTTGTCGACGATCAGCTCGCCGAGGGCCATCGGCGTGGTCAGCGCCACCGCGGGCGTCGTGCCGAGCATCGCCAGCGGGGAGTCCTTCAGGTCGATCCAACCGAGCCTGGCCGCCCAGCTCGCGGTCACCAGCGGCGCGCTGGTGCGCGGCCCCGCGGTCGCACCGAGCAGGAAGGCCATGGCCAGCGTCCGGCGCGAGTCCGCCACCGGGCGGGTGACGATCGCGACACGTCGCGCCTTCGCCTGGCGGATCGCCGCCGCGCCGGCTCGCGCATCGCCGAAGAGCCGGCGGAAGCAGCGGCGGGCGGACTCGGTGAACGCGCCGTAGACGAGGTGCGAGACATACGAATAGGGATGCGACTGGACCGGCGCCCGCGTGACCGGATCGCCAAAGCGCATGGCGGGCACCAGGCCCTCGTCCAGCAGCGTCGCGGTGGCGATGCCGAAGGCAGCGCCCCGCCCCCAGGCGGCCAGCGGCCGGCGTTCCGCCACGGCGCCGTAGAGGCCGCCGACCAGCGATCCCACCGCGTAGTGCACCGCCTCGCCCGCCGCCGGCCGATGGCGTGACGGCAGCCGGCGGCCGCCCAGGCGGGCGAGCCGATCGGCGGCCCGCTCGGTGGAGGGCCAGCCGCGCACGCCGGAGGTGATGCCCACGCGCGCGAGCAGGTCCTGGAACGCCGTCATCGCCGCGGCGCCGATCAGTCCGCCGGCCAGGCCGGCCGCGGCGCCCAGCGGAAGGTCGGAACGACAGGGAGGTGACGTGTTCATGGGGACTCCTTGGCTGACGAAGCCCGCACTGCGGCAAGGCCCGTGCCTTGCGGGTCGACCGGTCGCCGACCAGCGCGATGCAGGGCTCACGCGTCCGGCCGCCGCGCCGTCCCGGCCGGGGCGAATCGCGCCAGCGTCTCGACCACGCGGTCGCAGGCGCGCTCGACCTGCGTCGCGGACGCCGTGGCCACGCTGAGCATCAATCCGGACCGGGCCTGCTCCGGCCGGGCGAACCAGACCGACAGCGGTGCCGGCGCGATGCCGAAGGCGAACAGCGCGCGGGCGACCGCCAGGTCGGACACACCGTCGGGCGTGCGGACCAGGACCGCCAGCGCCGCCGGGTGGCTGTCGCCCAGGCCGCGATCGCGCAGCGCCCGCAGCAGCCCCTCGCGCTGCGCCAGGTACAGCCGCTTGGTCCTGCGCAGATGGCGCAGGTAGTGCCCGTCGCGCATGAACGCGGCGACCGCCAGCTGCGCCGCCGGTCCGGGGGGCGGCGCCAGGCAGGCGGCCACCTCACCCAGGCGCGCCGCCAGCGACGCCGGCGCCACGACAAAGCCCAGTCGCAGCCGCGGATCGATCGTCTTGCTGAAGGAGCCGATGTGGAGGACGCGGCCGTGGCGATCCAACGATGCCAGCGCCGGGGCGGCGCGCCCCTGCAGCTGCAGCTCGCTCAGGTAGTCGTCCTCGACGATCCAGCCGCCGGTGCTGGCGGCCCAGTCCATCAGCCGCAGCCGGCGTCGCAGGGACATCGTCACGCCCAGCGGCGCCTGCTGCCCGGGCGTGACCACCGCGAGCGCCGCATCGGGCGCGTCGCGCCAGCCGGCGTCGACATCCAGGCCTTCCTCGTCCACGAGTACCGGAACGGGTGTCAGCCGCCCGAGCTCGAGCGCGTGGCGCGTGAAGAAGAAGCCGGGCTCCTCCATCCAGGCGCGCCGCCCCTCGAGACCGAGCGCGCGCAAGGCGAGGCCTAGTCCCGCCGCGTAGCCGCCGGTGACCAGCACCTGGTCGGGAGAACACACCAGCCCGCGCGCCACCGCGAGGTAGCCGGCGATCTCGCGCCGCAGCGCCAGTTCGCCGCGAGGGTCGGGATAGAGCGCCGCGCCGCTGGTCTCCGCCGCCAGCGCGCGCGTCCGGAGCCGGGCCATCAGCTTGGCCGGCAGGCTGTCGCGCGAGGGAATGCCCGGCTGGAACAGCCCGGGACCGGCGGTCAGCTCGCGATACATCGACACGAAGGCGCCCGGGTCCAGCGCTTCGTCGCTGCCACGCGCCCGCGACGGCCGCTCGGCGACACGGGTGCCGGCAGCGCGCGAGGCCTCGATCAGCTGGTCCGCCGCAAGCTTCTCGTAGGCGACGCGCACCGTGCCGCGCGACACGCCCAGTTGGGCCGCGAGGTCGATCCACGACGGCAGCCGCATGCCGGGCGTCAGCACCGACCGCTCGATCGCGGCCGAGATGCCGCGATGGATCTGGTCGGTGAGCGGCATGGCCGCGGACTTGTCGAGCGTGAGCGGCAGTGGCGGGTGCGGCGAGGAGGTCATCGGAGGCCTGCGGGGCAAGGGGATGGCACGGAACGGGACGGCAGTGGCGAAACCGCGAAACCGCGAAACCGCGAAATGGCGAGACGGCGAGACGGCGAGACGGCGAGACGAAAAGGTATTGGCTCGTAGTACAGCGATTCTTGCGAATCTTGGGCCTTCGCATTGCACCACTGGCGGCGAAGAATGGCGCTCATCGATGACGCGGTCCGTTGGCAGCGTCACCGTCCCCGCCTCGGGCGATGCCGCCCTACCCCTTCAGGAGTCCCTCATGACCCAACGTCTCGATTACACCCAGGTCTCGCCCGCCGGCGTCAAGGCGCTCGGCGGCGTCTACGGCTATGTAACGCAGAGCGGCCTGCCCGCCGCGCTGGTGGAACTGGTCTTCCTGCGGATCTCGCAGATCAACAACTGCGCCTACTGCCTGGACATGCACACCCGCGACCTATTGAAGAAGGGCGTGCCGATCGAGAAGCTCGCCCTGGTGCAGGCCTGGGAGGAAGGCGGCGCGCTGTTCGATGCCCGGGAGCGCGCGGCGCTCGCCTGGGCCGAATCGGTGACGCGCGTGGCGAGCACCGGCGTCCCGGATGCCGACTTCGCCGCGGCGCATGCGGTGTTCAGCGAGAAGGAACTGGTCGACCTGACGATCGCGATCGGCCTCATGAACACCTACAACCGCCTCGCGATCAGCTTCCGCAACACGCCGCAGGCGGTCGCGATGGCGGCACGCTGAGCGCCAGCCATGGCGCCGCGTCGGGGCGTTCAGCCGATTGCCCGGCGCAGGTTCTCGCGGGCGCGTGCCTCGAGGCGCTCGCGCAGCATCGCTGTGCTGTACAGCACCGGCCGGTCGAGGAAGGTGCGCAGGATCTGTCGACGCTTGCGGCGGAACAGGAAGCCGGGCACGAACGCGTATTCATCGCGGATCTGACGTTCGTACTCGTCGAAGCGCGGGCGCTCGGCGCCGAGGATGGCCAGGTCGATGTCCACGAGCACCTGCTCGTCGACATTGCCCGGCACGCCGTCGTGCCGCGTGACGAGCACCAGCTGCCGTACCCGCTCGGCCGCCGCGGCCGCCGCGCCGGCGCTGGTCAATGCGCGGTGCGCCCATTCGGCGCTTCGTTCCTCGTTGCCGGATCCCTTGACGTCATAGATGGCGTCGTGGAACCACAGCGCCATCTCGACCTCCTCGGGGTGCTCCGCCAGATCGCGGACCTGCTCGAGCAGCGCCAGGCATTCCTCGAGGTGCTGTTGCGTGTGGTAGTGGCGTTGCGGTTCGGCATAGCCGGCGAGCAGCTCGTCGCGCAGCGCGATGCCGTCCGGGCCGCTGGTTCCGGCGCCAGGTCCGACCAGGGCGGACCAAGCGCGCCGCCAGGAGCGTTCGAAGAGAGCGTTCATGTGGGCGCGATGGTAGCGACTCCCGGGGCTCGATCGGCCACTGCCCTACGATGCGGCCCCATGGCCATCCACATCACCACCCCGACCGTCGACTCCGACGCCTTCAGCATCGCCGATCAACGCGTCTGGCTCAAGCTCGAAGCCCTGCAGCCTTGCGGCTCGTTCAAGCTGCGCGGCGTCGGCCATGCCTGCGAGGTCCATGCGGCGCGCGGCGCGCAGCGATTGCTGTCGTCATCGGGCGGCAATGCTGGCATGGCGGTCGCGCATGCGGGCAGGCGGCTCGGGCTGCCGGTGGTGGTGGTCGTTCCCGAGACCACGCGAGAGTGGCCGAAGACGCTGATCCGGCGCCAGGGCGCGGAGGTCATCGTCCACGGCAAGAGCTGGATGGAGGCCAATGACTTCCTGATGGCGATGCGCCAGCCGACGGACGCGTTCATCCATCCGTTCGACGATCCACTGCTGTGGGAGGGTCACGCCACGATGATCGAGGAGGCCGCCACGCAGATGCCCAAGCCGGACGCGGTCGTGCTGTCGGTCGGTGGTGGCGGGCTGATGAGCGGCGTGCTGCAGGGGATGCATGCCGTCGGATGGAGCGACGTGCCGCTTGTCGCGGCCGAAACCGTCGGCGCGGACTCGTTGCATGCGGCCATCGCCGCGGGCGGGCTGGTGACGCTCGATGCAATCACGAGCATCGCGACCTCGCTGGGCGCACGCCGCGTCAGCGAGCAGGCCTTCGCGTGGACGAAGCGGCATGCGGTCACGGCGACCACGGTGAGCGACGCGGAGGCGGTGCAAGCTTGCCTCACCGTGGCGAAAGAGCATCGACTGATCGTCGAACCGGCGTGCGGCGCGGCGGTCGCCGCCGCGCTGAAGCGCTCGGTGCCCGTGTTGCAGGGCGCCCGGAACGTGCTGGTGATCCTGTGCGGCGGGGCTTGTGCGACGTATGAGGATCTGCAGGTGTGGGCGGGGTGAGGCGATGAAGCCGGCTAGGCGCCGGTGTGACGGTGCCGGCTGTCGAAGTCTTGCCTCGCTTCTCGGAAGCGGTCCGCGTTCCCGACGATCCAAGTCCACAGCGGGACCATGCGAACCAGCAGCTCCATGCCCATGTCGGTGAGCTCGTACTCGACTCTGGGAGGCACCTCTTCAAAGTCGTGACGAAGCACCAAGCCGTCGCGTTCGAGTTGTCTCAGGGTGAGCGTCAACATGCGCTGAGTCACCCCGTGCATGCGCCTGCCGATCTCGGCGTGGCGAAGCCTGCCATACACACCGAGGGTGTGCACCACGCCGAGTGACCAACGACTTCCGGCATGCGCGAGCACCTCGCGCCGCACGCCGTCGTCGTCATCTCGCAGACCGTCACACACGGTCTGCGAATACTGAAGGATTTCGTCTCTGTTCACAGTGTTCAGCCCTCGGTATCACGCGTGTGCCTTCTTACGTCCGCGCTCCTGCGTGACTAGACTGGCGCCACTTCCTTGCAGTGGCCTACACGATGAACCGATCCGATCCTAACGCTACGTCTCAGAACATCCTCGTCCTCGGTGCCGGAGAGCTCGGCCTGCCTGTGCTGCGCCATCTCGCTCGCCGGGCGAAAGACGTGAAGGGTGCCAGGATCAGCGTGCTGCTGCGCGCGAGCGCTGTTGAATCCAACGATCCGGGCAAGCAGCGGGATATCGGGGAGATTCGACACCTGGGCATCGAGATCGTCGTGGGCGACCTCGTGAAGAGCTCCATCGATGAACTCGCCACGGTCTTCGCGCGCTATGACACGGTCATCGGTTGCGCAGGCTACGCCGCGGGAATCGACACGCCGATGAAGCTGGCGCGAGCCGCCCTGCAGGCCCGCATCCCAAGGTATTTCCCCTGGCAGTTCGGCGTCGATTTCGACGTGATCGGCCGAGGCAGTCCACAGGACATCTTCGATGCTCAGCTGGATGTGCGCGAGTTGCTGCGCGGCCAGCAAGAGACGGAGTGGGTCATCATCTCGACCGGCATGTTCATGAGCTACCTGTTCGAGCCCGAGTTCGGCGTGGTGGATCTCCAAGCGAATGCCGTCCATGCCCTGGGCAGCCTCGACACCGCGGTGACGCTGACGACACCGGACGACATCGGCGCACTGACGGCCGAGGTCGTCTTCTCCAAGCCTCGAATCCGCGACGAGATCGTTTACCTCGCAGGCGACACTGTCACCTATGCGGAGGTGGCCGACAAGCTGCAATCGGGCCTGGGCCGCCCCTTCAGCCGCCACGAGTGGACAGAGCAGTACCTGTTGGACGAGCTGGCGCGCGACCCGAACAACATGATGCGAAAGTACCGCGCGGCTTTTGCCCAAGGACGGGGTGTGGCATGGGAGAAGAGCGGCACATTCAATCAGCACCGCGCCATTCCTGTTACTGACGTGGCGTCCTGGATCAATGCCAATCTCGCTTCGAGTCGTCGCGACTAGTTCGGCTTGCCGGGCGCATCCCCCTACATCTTCTCGCCGGGCAACTCGCTCGCGGCCTTCGCCCAGGCGATGAAGACGGCTTCGTCGAGCGGGTCCTGTTCGCTCACGTGAAGATAGCGCGCATGCGCGGTCTTCGACTCGACCGGCGGCATCGGGTCCAGCGACCTGCCGTTGAAGAACGCCACCTTCACGTAGCGCGTCATCACGTGGATGCCGAGGAACCAGGTCTCGCCGTCCATGCCGTAGAGCGGGGAGTTGTACTTCACCGCCTTGCGGACCTCGGGCACCGCGTCGGTGACCAGCGCGTCCAGGCGCCGGACCACGATCTGCTTCCAGCCCGTGAGGGCCGCGATGTAGGCCTGCACCGGCGCGTCGCCGTGGCCCTTCGGGATCTGAGGATTGCCGCCGGCGAGCAGCACGCCCGTGGCGGCCGGGCTCGCCGTCTTCTGCTTCGTCATGCGCGCGTCCGTCTGTCGAGGAGATCGGCGGACCTTAACACCGCCTTCACGTTGACGCCCGCTGACTGCGTCGAGCCCCCTCACCCCTTCCCTCTCCCCCTCGGGGGAGAGGGGGTGAATCCTGGATCGCCCCCTTGCTCTCCCTATTGCTCTCCACTCGCTCCACTCTCGTCCCTCAGGGAGAGGGAGTGAATCTGGGCGGGGATCTCACGGAGTGATATCGATCAGGACATCGCCGGCACTAGAAATGTGATTGGTCCGGCATCTCTGGCCTCCCTACGATCGCTGTCACCTCACGAGGCGCGCCGGCCATCGGCGTGACCTCCACAGCAACATCAACGAGGAGACAACGACCATGAAGACGACGCGTCGTCATCTGCTGGCCATGGCCGCGCTCGGCCTGTCGCTGGCCGGCACCGCTTCCAGCGCCTTCGCCGCCGACAAGCCGCTCGTCCTGGGCTTCTCCCAGGTCGGCGCCGAGAGCGAATGGCGCACCGCCAACAGCAACTCCATCAAGGACGCCGCCAAGCAGGCCGGCATCACCCTCAAGTTCGCCGACGCCCAGCAGAAGCAGGAAAACCAGGTCAAGGCCATCCGCTCCTTCATCGCCCAGAAGGTCGACGTCATCGCCTTCTCCCCCGTCGTCGAATCCGGCTGGGACACCGTCCTGCGCGAAGCCAAGAACGCCAAGATCCCCGTCATCCTCACCGACCGCGCCGTCAAGGTCAGCGACCCCTCGCTGTACGTGACCTTCATTGGCTCCGACTTCGTCGAGGAAGGCCGCAAGGCCGGCCGCTGGCTCGTCGACTGGGCCAAGAAGAACGCGCCCACTGGCGAGGTCAACATCGTCGAGCTCCAGGGCACCGTCGGCTCGGCACCGGCGCTCGACCGCAAGCGCGGCTTCGAGGAAATCATCCAGGCCGAGCCGCGCCTGAAGATCGTGCGCTCCCAGTCCGGCGACTTCACCCGCGCCAAGGGCAAGGAAGTCATGGAGGCCTTCCTCAAGGCCAAGGACAAGAAGATCCACGTCCTCTTCGCTCACAACGACGACATGGCCATCGGCGCCATCCAGGCCATCGAGGAAGCGGGCCTCAAGCCCGCCAAGGACATCGCCATCGTCTCCATCGACGGCGTGCGCGGCGCCTTCCAGGCCATGGCCGCGGGCAAGCTCAACGTCACCGTCGAGTGCAACCCGATGCTCGGCCCGCAGCTGATGCAGCTGGCCAAGGATGTCGTCGCCGGCAAGCCGGTGGCCAAGCGCATCACGACCGAGGAAGGCGTCTTCACCGCCGACGTCGCGGCCAAGGAACTCCCCAACCGCAAGTACTGATGGACGCCCCGGCTCCGCTGCTCTCGCTCGCCGGCATCGACAAGGGCTTCCCCGGCGTGCAGGCCCTGTCCGGCGTCGGGCTGCGGCTCTTCGCCGGCGAAATCCACGCGCTGATGGGCCAGAACGGCGCCGGCAAGTCCACGCTGATCAAGGTCCTCACCGGCCTCTACGCGCCGGATGCCGGCCGCATCGAGCTCGGCGGCGCGCCCATCGCGCCGCGCTCCACCGCCGACGCGCAGGCGCTGGGCATCAGCACCGTCTACCAGGAGGTCAACCTCGTCCCCAACCTCTCGGTGGCGGAGAACCTCTTCATCGGCCGCTATCCGCGGCGCTGGGGCCAGATCGACTGGCGCCGCATGCGCGAGCGCTCGCGCCAGCTGCTGGCGGAACTGGAGCTCGACATCGACGTGGACGCGCCGCTGGCGCGTTACTCGCTGTCCATCCAGCAGATGGTGGCCATCGCGCGCGCGCTCAACATCTCGGCGCGCGTCCTCATCCTCGACGAGCCCACCTCCAGCCTCGACGAGGCCGCGGTCCAGCACCTGTTCCGCGTCATGCGCCGGCTGCGCGAGCAGGGCATGGCCCTGCTCTTCGTCACCCACTTCCTGGACCAGGTCTACGCCGTCTCCGACCGCATCACCGTCATGCGCAACGGCCGCACCGAGGGCGAGTACCTCGCCCGCGACCTCGGCCGGCTGGAACTGATCCAGAAGATGGTGGGCCCGCACGCCGCCTCGACGGCACCACCCGCGTCCTGCGCCCAGACCACCACGCCGGCCCTGACCACCCATGGCCTCGCCCGCCGCGGCGCCTTGCAGCCGCTGGACCTGGAAATCCGCGAGGGCGAGGTGCTGGGCCTGTGCGGCCTGCTGGGATCGGGCCGCACCGAGGCAGCGCGGCTGCTCTTCGGCGCGGACACCGCCGATGCCGGCGACATCGAGATCGCCGGCCAGCGCCAACGCTTCGCGTCCCCCCGACAGGCCATCGCGAACGGCCTGGCCTTCTGCTCCGAGGACCGCAAGCTCGAGGGCGCGGTGCTGGCGCTCTCGGTGCGGGAGAACATCGTGCTTGCGCTGCAGGCGCGGCAGGGTTGGTGGCGAGCGATCCCGCTCAAGCGCCAGCAGGCGATTGCTGCCGACTACGTCCAGCGCCTGGGCATCAAGACGGCGGACATCGAGACGCCGATCGGCCTGCTCTCCGGCGGCAATCAACAGAAGGCTTTGCTGGCCCGCTGGCTGCTGACGCAGCCGCGGCTGTTGATCCTGGACGAGCCGACGCGCGGCATCGACGTTCGCGCGAAGGAGGAGATCATGGACGAGGTCCGTCGCCTGTGCGCCGAGGGCAACGACGAGGACCGCCGCATGGCCGTCCTGTTCATTTCGTCCGAGCTCCCCGAGGTCCTGCGCTGCAGCGATCGTGTCGTCGTCCTGCGCGACCGCCGCGCGATCGGCACCTACGAACGGGGCCAGCTCGACGAACGCTCGGTCCTCGAAGTGATCGCCGCCGATGGTCCTCGGTAGCAAAACCGTTGAAGGAAGGTGGTGGTTGGGGACGGCAGTGCGTGGGGTTTTGGCGCTTGCCGCCAAGGCCCCATGCACTGGCGGCCAACGCCCGGACCGCGGCAGTGAATGCCAGAGCGCATGAATCGAAAGACTTCTGTGACAGACGCCCTCCCCCTGAGCGCTCTCCCGACGCCGAAGCGTCGACGCGTTTTCGCCCTCATGGCCGAGCACCCTTTGCTCCGCCCGATTGCCGCGCTATTCATCCTGCTGCTGATCGACGTGATCCTGCTGCCGGGTTTCTGGCACCTCGAGATCAAGGACGGCCACCTGTACGGCCCGCTGATCGACATCCTGAACCGCGCTGCGCCCTTGATGCTGGCGGCTTTGGGCATGAGCCTGGTGATCGCGACGCGCGGGATTGACGTGTCGATCGGCGCCGTCGTGGCGATCGCCGCGACGGTGGCGGCGATGCTGGTCAACGGTGACCAGCCCCTGGTGCTGGCCTATGCCGGCGCGCTCGGCGCCGCACTGCTGTGCGGGGTCTGGAACGGCGTGCTGGTGGCCGGCCTGAAGCTGCAGCCGATCATCGCGACCCTGATCCTGATGGTGGCGGGCCGCGGCTTGGCGCAGCTGCTGTCGGACGGCCAGATCCTGACCGTCTACCGCGACGATTTCTTCGTGCTGGGCGGCGGCTACCTGCTGGGACTGCCGGTGTCGCTGTGGGTGGTGGCGGCCCTCTCGCTTGCCACCATCGCGCTGCTGCGCAAGACCGCGCTGGGCCTGTTCATCCAGGCCGTGGGCCTCAACCCGGTCGCATCGCGCCTGGCGGGCCTGCGCACCGCGACGCTGATCTTCGGCACCTATGTCTTCGCCGCCGGCTGCGCGGGCCTGGCCGGCCTGATGATCGCGTCCAACATCAAGAGCGCCGACGCCAACAACGCCGGCCTGCTGCTGGAGCTCGACGCCATCCTGGCCGTGACGCTGGGTGGCGCCTCGCTGGCCGGCGGCCGCTACCACCTGGCCGGCGCGCTCATCGGCGCCCTGATCATCCAGACCTTGACGACGACGATCTACTCGCTGGGCGTGCCGCCCGAGGTGAACATGGTGGTCAAGGCCATCGTCGTGTTCCTGCTCTGCATCCTGCAATCGAGCGAGCTGCAGCCAATGCTGCGCCGGCTCGCCCCGCGCGGAGGCGCCCGATGACTCCCCTCGTCCTCTTCCAGCGCTGGCTCCGCCAACCCGCCTTCAGCGCGCAGGTCACCGTCGTGCTGCTGCTCGCGCTGATCGCCGCCGGCGGCGCCCACTACACCGGCTTCGCCGCGCCGCAGGTGATGCTCAACCTCATCATCGACAACGCCTATCTGCTGGTGCTGGCCGTCGGCATGAGCCTGGTGATCCTGTCGGGCGGCATCGACCTGTCGGTCGGCGCGGTGCTGGCGCTGGCCACGACCGTCGCCGCCTGGCTGCTGCATCACGCCCACTGGCCGGCCTGGGCCGTCATCGCGCTCGTGCTCGGCGGCGGCGCGGCCTTCGGCGTGCTGCAGGGCGCGCTCATCCATGCGTTCCGGCTGCAGCCCTTCATCGTGACGCTGGCCGGCATGTTCCTCGCGCGCGGCCTGTGCTATCTGATCAGCGTCGATTCGATCACCATCGACGATCCCACCTTCGTGCTGGTATCCCAGACGCAATGGGCGGTGCCCGGCGGCTTCATCTCGCCCAGCGCCGCGATCGCGGTGGCGGTGCTGGTGGCGGGGATCTGGCTGGCGCACCGCAGCGCCTTCGGGCGCGCCGTCTACGCGCTGGGCGGCAACGAGCAGTCGGCGCTGATGATGGGCCTGCCGGTCGGGCGCACCAAGCTGATGGTGTACGGCCTGAGCGGCCTGTGCGCCGCCCTCGCCGGCCTGCTCTTCGCGTTCTACATGCTCAGCGGCTACGGCCTGCATGCGCAGGGCGCGGAGCTGGACGCGATCGCCGCGGTGGTCATCGGCGGCACGATGCTCAGCGGCGGCTATGGCTACGTCGCCGGTGCGCTGTCGGGCGTGCTGGTGCTGGGAGTGATCCAGACGCTGATCGCCTTCGACGGCACGCTCAGCTCCTGGTGGACCAAGATCGTCATCGGCGCGCTGCTGTTCGTGTTCTGCGTCGTGCAGCGCCTGCTGGCGCGGCCCGCGGGCCAGGCTTGAGCGGGCGTCCGACTTCAACCCTTCGATTGCTTCCCGCATGAATCCCTCCGCGTTCAGGTCCTGCCTCGCCGCCGCGCTGGTCACCGCCCTCGCGATCACCGCCGCGCCGGCACGCGCCGCCAACCCGCTCTTCCCCCAGCTCTACACCGCCGATCCCGCGGTGCTGGTCGACCAGGGCCGCGTCTACCTCTACGTCGGCCATGACGAAGCCAAGCCCGATGGCAAGGACTTCGTGATGAACGAGTGGCGGGTCTATTCCAGCTGCGACCTGGTGCGCTGGACCGACCACGGCTCGCCGATGAAGGCGCTGGACTTCAAGTGGGCCAAGGGCCGCGCCTGGGCCTCGGACATCACCCGCCGGGTCGTCGACGGCAAGCCGACCTACTTCTTCTACACGACCGTCGAGCATGCGACGGTCCCCGGCTTCGCCATCGGCGTCGCGAGTTCGGACAGCCCCACCGGCCCGTTCAAGGACGCGCGCGGCTCCGCCCTGGTCACCAACGACATGACCACCCAGACCGACATCGCCTGGGACGACATCGACCCGGCTGTGTTTGTCGACGACGACGGCCAGGCCTACCTCTACTTCGGCAACACGGTGCTGAAGGTCGCGAAGCTGGCGCCGTCGATGACGGCGTTGGCCGGCCCCATCGACGTCGTGCCGGTCAAGGACTTCACCGAGGCGTCCTACCTGCACAAGCACGGCGCGACCTACTACCTGTCCTACTCGCAGCATTTTCCCGAGGAGACGGCCTACATGACCGGCCCGTCCGCCACCGGCCCGTGGACGCCGCGCGGCGTGATCATGGCGAAGAACGCGGGGACGCCGACGATCCATCAGGCGATCTTCGAGTTCAACGGCAAGAGCTACATCGCCTACCACAACGCCAAGCTGCCCGGTGGTGGCGAGTTCCGCCGCTCCGTCGCCATCGAGGAACTGCACTACAACCCGGACGGCACGATCCGCTTCATCCCGCAGACCGATGCCGGCCCCGCCGCGAATCCCTCGCCGGGTTGCCGGGGCTGAGCCTCTCGGCCCCTCAGCCTCTCAGCGCGCGTAGAGCTCCCTGGCGACGCCGCGCACCTCCTGCAGCAGCGTCCGCGCCCCGGGCGACAGCAGGTGCCCCTCGCGCGTGATGATGCCGAACGCGTCCATGCTGCAGGGCAGCTCGATCGGCAGGATCGCCAGCGCCTTCAGCGAGGCGTAGTAGCGGGCCACCTCGATGGGCATCACATGCAGCGCGTCCGTCTGCTGCAGCAGCGCCGTGATCACCAGCAGCGCCGTCGTGTCGACGGCATCGGCCGGCGGCTCGATCGCGGCGCGGCGGAACATCTGCTCCCAGCGATGCCGCAGCACGCTGCCGGGCGGCGGCAGGATCCAGGCCTGGGTGGCCAGGTCGGCCAGCGACAGGTCGTCGCGCAGCAGCAGCGGATGCCCGATCCGGGCGACGGCGCAGGCCGGCTCGCCGCTGAGTTCCTCGTACTGCAGGCCCGAGACGCTGTCCTCCTCGAGGATGCGGCCGATCATGAAGTCGAGCACGCCGCGCTGCAGCTGGTCCAGCAGCACCTTGCTGGTCTCCATCTGCACGCCGATGCGCAGCAGCGGCGCCTGCGCCTTGACCCGCGCGATCGCGCGCGGCAGCAGCGACATGCCCGGCGTCATGATCACGCCGACCTCGACCTGCCCGGTCAGGCCCTTCTTGAGCGCGACGATGTCGTCGTGCGCCGCCGCCAGGCTGGTCAGCGCCATGCGCGCATGCCGGATCATGGTCTCGCCGAACAGCGTCGGCTCCATGCCGCGCGGCAGGCGCTCGAAGAGCTTGACCTCCAGCATGTCCTCCAGGTCCTTGAGCTGCTTGGACGCGGCGGGCTGGGTCATGCACAGCGCCTCCGAGGCGCGGTGGATGTTGCGGTGGTCGTCCAGCGCGATGAGCAGCAGCAGCTGCCGCGTCTTCAGCCGCGCGCGGAGGAACCAGTTGGGATTGGGAGCGTCGTCCATCGCGTCGGGGTCGGTCAGGCCAGGTCCACGATGCCCTTGGCGGAGAGCACGTTGCTCAGGTCGTCGCCGGTTTCCTGCAGCTGCACCAGCGTGGCCTGGCGCGCGCCCAGCGGGTCGCGATTGCGGATCGCCGTCAGGATGGCCTGGTGGCGCGGCAGCGAGAGCTCGTGGGTGTTGGGCAGCTGGCTGCTCAGCAGGATGGATTCACGCAGCGCCAGCGACAGCATGTTGCCGATGTAGGCCATCAGGTCGTTGTTGGTGGCCTCGGCGATGTGGCGGTGGAAGGCCAGGTCGGGCTCGAGCAGTTCCTCGGTGTCGGTGGCCGCGGCCATGCCGTCGAAGGCTTCCTCGATGCGATGGAGCTGGTCCGGCGTCGCGGCCTTGGCGGCCAGCGCGGCGGCGGCCGGCTCGAACACCCGCCTCACCTCCATCAGCGTGTTCAGGAACTCCGTCTGCGGCTTGGACTGGATCAGCCAGTACAGCACGTCCGGGTCGAGCAGATGCCACTCGTTGCGCGGGCGCACGATCGCGCCGGCGCGCTGGCGCGATACCACCAGGCCCTTGGCCACCAGCACCCGGATGGCCTCGCGCAGCACCGGCCGGCTGATTTCGTAACGGTCCAGCAGCTGCTGCTCAGGCGGCAGGCGGTCGCCGGGGCCGAGCTCGCCCGAGACGATCGCCAGGCCCAGCTCGCTGACGATGCGGCCGTGCTGGCTCTTGCCCTCGGCGCGGCGGGCGCGGGGGCTGTAGGTCGAATGGTCGGCGCGGGTCTTCATATCGGGCGGCAGGCTATCACGGGCGGCCGGCCGGGAGACTCGCGACAAATCCTCCCTTGGCGGGCGGCGCGAGGCGTTGCAGGCAGCCGACCTGGCGCAGCGCCGGCCGCCGCCTCGCGCGTCGACCCGTCGTCATGCGTCCACCGCCTGCACCGGCCCGTCGGGCTGCGGTTGGCCGAAGTCCGGCAACCCGTCCGCGCGCCAGCCGAAGGGCTGCACGCGCGCATGGCGGTTGGGATCGTGCAAGGGGTCGCCGACGATGTCGCGATAGCCGCGCGCGTGGTAGACCAGCAGGTCGGTGCGGCCGTCCAGCGTGGTCGTGAAGCTGTTGTGGCCCGGACCGTACTGGCCGTTGGCGCTGGCGAAGACCGGCGTCGGCGACTTGTGCCAGACCGACGGATCGAGCAGATCCGCCTGGGCATCGGCCCACACCAGCCCCATGCAATAGTTCGCGTCGGTCGCCGCGGCCGAGTAGGCGACCAGCACGCGGCCGAAACGCTGCAGCACCGCCGGCCCCTCGTTGACGGCGAAGCCCACGCGCTCCCACGGCAACACGGCCTCGCTGATCAGGGTCGGCGCGCTCTTGAGCGTCCAGGCATTGGCCAGCGTGGCCAGGTAGAGATTGGTCTTGCCCTGCCGCGCGCGATCCGCTTCCGCCCAGCACAGGTACTGCTCGCCGCCATGGCGGAAGGTCGTCGCATCCAGCGCGAAGTCGTCCAGCGGCGTGTGGATCTGGCCGCGTTCGATCCATTCGCCCTGCGTGGGATCGGCATGTGCGTTCTCCAGCACATGCATGCGAATCTTCCAGATGTCGTCGCGCTCGCCGCCGGCGAAGTAGATCAGCCAGCGGCCGTCGACGCGATGGAGCTCGGGCGCCCAGATGTGCCAGCTCGCCGGCCCCTGCGCATGGCGGGTCCAGACGATCCGCGGCGCTGCTGCGGGCAGATCCTCGATGCGTGCGGCACTGCGCAGCTCGATTGCGTCGAAGCCCGGCACCGAGGCGGTGAACCAGTAGCGCCCGTCGTGCAGCGACAGGTGGGGATCGGCGCGTTGGGGAATCAGCGGATGGGACCAGTTCAGCGACATGGGAGCGACAGGAGGAAGGAGGAGGATCGACGAAGGCCAGGCAGCCGGTGATCAGCGGGGACGAAGGACGATCACGTTCCAGGACGCGGGCCGGAGGGTCGCGCGCAGCGTGTCGCCATCGACGCAAATGCCGCCCAGCGCGCGCGGCTGGAAGCGGTCCGGCAGGTCGACGGTGTTGGTGGCGTGGAGGTCCAGGTCGTGGAGCTCCCAGGCTTCGCCGAGCGCCAGGCCGGCGTCGCCGCCCAGGCCCTGCAGCGCGACCGCGAGGTCCATGGGCGCGGCCAAGTGACGGTTCAGCGCGAAGACCGCGAGCGTGCCGTCGTCCTCATTCCAGACGACGCTGGCCACCAGGTAGGGCAGCTCGCCTTCCTTGACATGAGGATAGGTCGGCGACGCGATCGACGGCCGCAGCACGGTGCCGCGCCCGAAGCGCGAGGCCAGCGCGAAGGGCCAGAAGATGGTCTGCCGCCAGGCCGGGCCGCCCGGCTCGGTCATGATGGGCGCGATCACGTTGACCAGCTGTGCCAGGCAGGCCACCTTCACCCGGTCCGCGTGGTTCATCAGCATGCACAGCATGCCGCCGACCAGCAGCGCATCCTCGACGGTGTAGACCTCCTCGAGCAAGCGCGGCGCCTCGGGCCAGCCGTCCTGCTTCAGGTGATGGCCGTGCCGCGCGCGGTACCAGACGTTCCACTCGTCGAAGCTGAGCATCAGCCGCTTCTTCGAGCGCCGCCGCGCGGCGACCGCATCGGCGATCGCGACGGTCGCCTCGATGTAGCGCGCGTTGGTCTCGATCTGGGCGAAGAAGCTCTCGGTGCTGGTGTCCGCACCGGGCGGCAGCACGCCGTCCGGCGCGAAGGGCTTCACGAAGTAGCTGTGCAGCGAGACGAAGTCGACCTCGTCATGGCAATGCGACAGCACGCGGTCCTCCCACTCGCCATAGGTCGCCATGTCGAAGGCCGACGAGCCGCAGGCCGCCAGCTCGATGCCGGGCTGCAGCATGCGCATCAGTTTGGCGGTCTCCTGCGCGAGGCGGCCGTACTCGTCCGGCGTCTTGCGGCCGATCTGCCAGGGGCCGTCCATCTCGTTGCCCAGGCACCAGAGCGGGATCCGATGCGGCGGCTCGACGCCGTGCGCGCGGCGCCGGTCCGACAGCTCCGTCCCGCCGGGATGGCAGCAGTACTCGAGGTAGCGGCGCGCATCGTCCATGCCGCGCGTGCCGAGGTTGACGCCGAACATCGGGCTCAGGCCAAGCTCCTCGCACCACGCCATGAACTCGTTGGTGCCGACCTGGTTGGTCTCGGTCGAGTACCACGCCAGGTCCAGCCGGCGCGGCCGCTGGTCCCGCGGCCCGACGCCGTCCTCCCAGTCGTAGCCCGACATGAAGTTGCCGCCCGGATAACGGACCAGCGTGACGCCGAGCTCCTTCACCAGCGCCTTCACGTCGCCGCGGAAGCCCTGTTCATCGGCGGTTGGATGACCCGGCTCGAAGATCCCGGTGTAGACGCAGCGGCCCAGGTGCTCGACGAAGGCGCCGAAGAGGCGACGATCGAGCGCGCCGATGGCGAAGTCGCGATGCACCGTCAGCGTGGCCGGGAAGCCCTCGCCCACGGCGCCGGGCGATGCGATGCCGGCGCGGGCGCCGGCAGCAGCGGCATTCGGGAACGTCATCTCAGCGCCTCACCTTCTTCAAGGCCTTGTTGACCTGCTTCTCGACGTCGTCCTGCACCTCGGCGATGGGCTTGCCGGACACCAGCAGGTTGCTCACGTCCTCGCCGATCAGCAGCTCGACCGCCCGCTGCGTCGGCACGCTGCTGGGCATGGACGCGCCGGTGCGGGTGATCTCGGCCAGGTTCTCGCGGAACGGCAGCGCGCGGAAGGCCGCGCTCTGCGCCACCGAGCGCCGTACCGGCAGATGGCCGGTGCGCGCCCATTCGGCGCTGCGCTGCCAGATGAACTGCAGCAGCTTCAGCGCCGCCGCATGCTGCTCCGGCGTGGCGGCGCCACCCTTGAACAGCGCCCAGCTGTGACCGTCGGCGAAGACCGCCGGCCGCTGGTACAGCTGCGGGAACGGCACGACGGTGTAGCCGCCCTTGAGCGGCGACTCGGGCTTGCGGGCCTCGCGCAGGAACTGGTCGATCGTCCAGGTGCCGACCACGACGACACCGGCCTCGCCGTTGAGGAAGGCCTGGTTGGCCGCGCCGTAGTCGAGGTTGGGCTTCACATGCCCCTCGGCATAGAGCCGCTGCATCAGCGACAGCGCATTGACCACCTGCGGCTGGTGCATGTCGATACGGCGGCCATCGTCGCTGAACAGCTTCGTGTCCTGCTGCGCGATCAGCGTCTGGAAGGTGCGGTTGGTCGCCGCCGTCTCCTTCACGATCGCCCAGGCAAACAGCGGCTTGCCGGTCCGCTGCTTGAATTGGCGCGCCATCGCGAGCAACTCGTCCGGAGAATGCGGCAGGCGCGGCTTGCCATCCGCGCCCATCAGGCCGGCCTGGCCCATCAGCGTGGTGTTGATGTGCCACAGCCAGGCCCAGGTGTCGAAGGGGAGCGCGTAGATCTGGCCGTTCAGCGTCACGCCGCGGCGGGCATGGTCGGTGAAGTCGTTCACGTCGATGCCCAGCGCCGGCAGCGACGCATCCAGCGGCTCGATCAGGCGGCGGCGAACGTAGTCGCCGAGCGCCGATTCGTGCATCACCGCCACCGTCGGGATGTCCTTGGCCACCAGCCGCGCGGTCAGCTGGTCGTAGTACGGCGCCCACTCGGCCGTCTGCGTCTTCACGCGGATGCCGTCGGTGTTGGTGGCGTTGAACTCGTTGACCATCGCAGTCACGATGCCGCATTCGCCGACGCCCTGGCTCGCGTCGTTCACCGCGCCGAACTTGGCGTCGCAGCTGCCGAAGAAACGCATCAGCGTGATCTCGGTCTTGGGCGCGGGCTCGGCGTGGTTGTCGCCGCAGCTGGTCAGGAACGTGGTCGACATCAAGGCCGCGATGGTGGCCATGGCGAAGGCGGCCGCCCTTCTCGCGAAGGACTTCGCAACGCCTGGCGCGGGCTCTCCACGGGGCATGGGGGATCCCTCCTGGACCCCCAAGCCCCATTCCGGCCCCAGCAGCGCTCGTTGACGGCGGGCCTGAGCATGCGCGGCGTGCGCGGCGTGCGCGGTGGGCTGCGCGGTCATGAGCGGCCCGTCCCGGCGACGGCGGTCACCAGATGCTTCTGGAAGAAGAGATAAATCATCAGCACCGGGGCGCCGGCGAAGACCGCCTGCGCCATCAGGAAGCCCAATCCCTCCGACTGGGCGAAGTTGGTCTGCGTGGAGGCCAGGCCCCGCGTCAAGGTGTACATCTCCGGCTTGGTCGCGATGACCAACGGCCAGAGGTAATCGTTCCAGCACGCCAGGAAGGTGAAGATGCCCAGCGTCGCCTGCGCCGGCAGCGTCAGCGGCAGCACCACCTTGAAGAAGGTCTTGAAGCGCGAGGCGTTGTCCAGCATCGCCGCCTCCTCCAGGTCGATCGGGACGGCCTTGAAGTACTGCGTCATCAGGAAGACCCCGAACGGCGCGGCCAGTCCCGGCAGCGCCAGCCCGGCGTAGGTGTTCTGCAGGCCCCAGTCGGAGAACAGCCGGTGCAGCGGGATGAAGACGCTCTGCGAGGGCACGGCCAGGCCGAAGAGCACCAGCGGGAACAGCCAGCGCCGGCCCGGGAACTCGCAGCGCGCGAAGCCGTAACCCGCCAGCGAGGACAGCACCAGCACGCCCAGCGTCTGCAGCGCCGCCACCAGCGCGCTGTTGCCCAGCCAGCGGAACACCGCCGAGGTCTGCAGGATGTCAGCGTAGTTGGCCAGGGTGTAGGGCGGCGCCAGGAAGACGTCGGTGCGGACCATCAGCAACTCGTTGGGCTTGAACGAGAGCGCCAGCACCCACAGCAGCGGCAGCATCCACAACGCGGCCAGCAGCACCAGCGCGGCCATCACCGCGCGGTCGAACCAGCCCTTGCGCAACATCGGGGTCATCGACGCGCTCCTTGCGCGGCTTCGCGCCGCTCCAGCCACATCTGCACGCTGACGCCGACCAGCATCACCGCCAGCAGGACCTGCGAGGCGGCCGTGGCGTAGCCCAGCGAGAGCTGCATGAAGGCCTGCTCGTAGATGAACTGCACGATCGGCCGGGTGGTGTTGTTGGGACCGCCGTTGGTCATGAGCATGATCTGCGGGAAGACCTGGAACTGGCGGATCACCTCGATGACGGCCACCAGCGCGACCGTGCGCTTGAGCGCCGGCAAGGTGACATGCGTCAAGGTGCGCCAGCGGCTGGCGTTGTCCAGCGCGGCGGCCTCGTAGACGTCGGACGGGATCTGCTGCAGCGCCGAGAGGAACAGCATCATCGGCAGGCCGATGATCCACCACACCGTCACCAGCGCGAGCGTGGGCAGGGCCAGCAGGTCGCTGGTGAGCCAGGGCAGTTGCGGCAGGCCGAGCGCGGCGCTGCCCTGCGCGATCAGGCCGCGCTCGGGCATCAGGGCGAGTTGCCACACCAGCGTGATCAGCGTGACGGAGAAGACGCTGGCGCAGAAGAAGACGGCGCGCAGGAAGGCGGCCAGCTTGCCCGGTCGGTTCAGCGCCAGCGCGAGCATCAGCGACAGGCCGACGAAGACCGGCACGCTCAGCAGCACGAAGCGGATCGTGTTCCAGACAACCTGGTGGAAGACGTCGTCGGCGAGCAGCTCGCGGTAGTTCTGCCAGCCGATGAAGAAGCTGTCGTTGGACAGCAGGTCGTGGTCGTGGAAGCTGATGAACCAGCCTTTGGCCAGCGGCCAGAGCAACAGCAGCGCGTAGACCGCGACGAAGGGCAGCACGAACAGCGCATTCGCCGGGCGCGAGGCGCGCAAGCCGACGGAGGACCGCGCAGGGACCTCTGGACTCATGCCACCGCTCCCTGCGCCGACGCGTGATGCGCCAGTCCCTGCTTGTCGAAGAGGTGCGCCTCGTCCATCGCGAGTTCCAGCTGCACCGTCTCTCCAGCCGTCGGCGACACGCCCGCGACCGTGGCGATCGCGCGGGTGCCGTCGACCAACCGCACATGCGCCAGGGTCCGCTCACCCAGGAACTCGACCATCTCCACCTGCGCCGGCAGCGGACCGCGCGCCGCGGTGACGAGGTGCTCGGGACGGATGCCGAGCGTGAGCTCGCTGCCCGGCACCGCCGCCTCGACCAGCGTCCCGATCTCCTGCCCCCCCGGCAGCTCGACCGCCGCCCGTCCCTGCCGATCGGCCAGCCGCCGCACCGGGATGAAGTTCATCCCCGGCGTGCCGATGAATCCAGCCACGAAGCGCGTGGCCGGCCGGCGGTAAAGCTCCGCCGGCGGCGCGACCTGCTCGATGCGGCCGGCATTCATCACCACGATGCGGGTGGCCAGCGTCATGGCCTCGATCTGGTCGTGGGTGACGAAGACCATGGTCGCGCCCAGGCGCCGGTGCAGCTGCGCCAGCTCCAGCCGCGTGCGGCCGCGCAGCGCCGCATCCAGGTTGGACAGCGGCTCGTCGAAAAGGAAGATCGCCGGCTCCTTCACCACCGCGCGGCCGATCGCCACGCGCTGCCGCTGACCGCCGGACAGCTGCCCCGGCTTGCGCACCAGCAGCGCGTCGAGCTCCAGCATCCGCGCCGCCTCCTGGATGCGGCGGTCGATCTCGGCCTCGGTCAGCTTGATGTTGCGCAGGCCGAAGGCCAGGTTGTCGCGCACCGTCATGTGCGGATACAGCGCGTAGTGCTGGAACACCATGGCCAGCTGCCGCAGGCCCGGCGCCGCATGGGTGACGTCCTGCCCGCCGATCAGGATGCGTCCGGCCGTCACTTCCTCCAGCCCGGCGATCATGCGCAGCAGGCTGGTCTTGCCGCAGCCCGACGGGCCGAGGAACACGATGAACTCGCCCGGCGCCACGTCGAGCGACAGGTCGGGGATGACCTGCACCGCGCCATAGCGCTTGCCGATCTGCTCCAGCTTGAGGGCTGCCAACGGAATGTCTCCTGAATCCTGGTGGGAAGGCCGGGGATCGTGTCGATCTTCTCCGGCCGCATGAAATTCGCCTACAGCTGGGGCCAGCCGTCCTCGGTCCAGCGCAGCGCGTCGATGCGCAGCTTGGGTTTGCCGCCGTCCTCGGCGTCATAGGCGTGACGCACGATCCAGCGGCCGGCCACGTCCTGGTGGCCCGGACCGATCCAGCGCCCGGCGCCCTGCTCCACCACCGTGCCGCCGCCGTCCAGCATCGCCCGGCCGTCGCGGTCGAGGAAGGGGCCCATCGCCGACCGCGCGCGGCCGACGCGGATGTTGTAGGTGCTGGCCGTGCCGCGGCAGCAGAAGTCGTGCGAGGCGAACAGGTAGATCCACTCGCCATGCCGCACGATGGTCGGCGCCTCGATCGCGTCGCCGCTGCCCACGCCGTCCTTGCCGCGGCCGCGCGCGATGAAGCGCGTCGGCCCGGTCGGCCGCATCGTGGCGGGGTCGAACTCCACCAGGCGGAGTCCGCCCCAGAAGGAGCCGTAGCTCAGCCACAGCCGGCCATCGCCGCCCGCCGCGCGGTCATCGATGAACAGGTCGGGATCGATCGCGTTGAAGTCGTCGCCCTCGACGCTCTTCACGACCAGGCCCTCGTCGCGCCACGGCCCGTCCAGCGACGCGCTGCTCGTCAGCCCGATCGCCGAGCGGTTCTTGCCGAAGGTCGAGATCGAGTACAGCAGCCAGTAGCGCCCCTGCAGCGCGAAGACCTTGGGCGCCCAGACGTCCAGCCCGCGATGCGCGGGCACGGCCTCGGCCCACCAGGCCGGCGCCTGCTGGAGCGCCGGCGCCAGGCGCGACCAGCGGCGGCCATCCTCCGAGCGCAGGTGCTGGATGCCGTTGCCCGTGGTGAAGACGTGCAGCACGCCGTCGCGCTCGATCAGCGTCGGGTCATGCGCGCCGGGGGCGAGCTCCGCCGCGGGACCGTCGCCCCCCGGCGACGCGCCGGACGGCGCGATGGCCGCGCAGCCCGCCATCAACGCCGCTGCGAGCGAGGCCGTCAGTGCGACGCTGGCCGCCCGCGCGAGCGAGGCCCGACGCGCAGGTCGATGCGGGCGATGACGGGGCTGCGCGCCTTGCATGGTCAGCCGGCGAAGGTGTAGGCGGTCTTCACCGTCGTGTAGAACTCGCGGGCATGGGTGCCCTGCTCGCGCGGCCCATAGCTCGAGCCCTTCGTGCCGCCGAAAGGCACGTGGTAATCGACGCCGGCGGTCGGCAGGTTGACCATCACCATCCCGGCCTGCGCATGCAGCTTGAAGTGGCTCGCATGCTTCAGCGACCGGGTGCAGATGCCGGCGGACAGGCCGAACTCGGTGTCGTTGGCCAGCGCCAGCGCCTCGTCGTAGTCGCGCACCCGCACGACGTTGGCCACCGGGCCGAAGACCTCCTCGCGACTGATCGTCATCGCGTTGGTCGTGCCGGTGATCAGCGCCGGGCGCTGGTAGAAGCCCTTCGTCTCGCGCTCGACCACATCGCCGCCGAAGGCGAGCATGCCGCCCTCCCGCTGCGCGATGTCGACGTAGCGCAGGTTCTGCTCGAGCTGGCGCTGGTCGACCACCGGGCCGATGTCGGTGCCGGCCTTGAGCGCGTGGTCGATCTTCAGCGTGCCCAGCTTGGCGACGACGGCCTCGACGAAGCGGTCGTGGATGCCCTCGGTGACGAGGATGCGGCTCGACGCGGTGCAGCGCTGGCCGGTCGAGAAGAAGGCGCTCTGCACGGCCGAGTTCACGGCCACGTCCAGGTCGGCGTCGTCGAGCACGACCAGCGGATTCTTGCCGCCCATCTCGGCCTGCACCTTGGCCTGGCGCGCGGCGCAGGCGGCGATGATGCGACGGCCGGTGCCCACCGAGCCGGTGAAGCTGATGGCCTTGACGCGCGGCGAGTCGACCAGCGTCTGCCCGACCTGCGAGCCCGCGCCCATCACCAGGTTGAAGACGCCCTTGGGCAGCGCGGTGCGCGACAGGATGTCCGCCAGCGTCCAGCCGCAGCCCGGCACCAGCTCCGCCGGCTTGAAGACCACCGTGTTGCCGTAGGCCAGCGCCGGCGCGATCTTCCACGCGGGGATCGCGATCGGGAAGTTCCACGGCGCGATCAGGCCGACGACGCCCACCGGCTGGCGCAGCACGTCCACCGACACGCCGGGACGCACCGAGGCCACCGTCTCGCCGCCGCAGCGCAGCGCCTCGGCGGCGAAGAACTTGAAGATCATCGCGGCGCGGTGCGTCTCACCCATGCCCTCGGGCAGCGTCTTGCCTTCCTCGCGCGACAGCAGCCGGCCGATCTCCTCGCGGCGCGCCAGCAGCTCGTTGCCGACCGCGTCCAGCACGTCGAAGCGCTGCTGCGGCGTGCTCGCCGCCCACGCGGGGAACGCGGCCTGCGCCGCGGCGATGGCGGCCTCGGTCTGCGCGGCGTCGGCTTGCGCGTACAGCCCGATCACGTCGCTGGTGTCGGACGGATTGATGTTGGGTCGCTGGTCCACGCCGGCGACCCATTCGCCGGCGATGTAGTTCTTGAATTCGGGGATGGCGCTCATGACGGTCCTTGCTGACTCGGCGTCGCTCACGGCCTTACGCGGCTCTGAGTGGCTCGGGTCGGGTCTGGAAGTGAGGGGGAGGAAGGCGGGACTCAGCGGCCCCAGCGCAGCACCAGCGGATCGAGCCGCCTTGCCGCGTCGAGCAGGCCGGCCCGCACCTGCGGGTTCATCGTCGGGAACGGATGGCGCGGCGCGTCGCACGCGATCACGCCGCCCTCCTTCATCAGCGCCTTGGCGGTCAGGATGCCGCCCTGGCGGTTCTCGTAGTTGATCAGCGGCAGCCAGCGACCGTATTCGGCCACGGCGGTCTCGCGGTCACCGGCGGCGTAGGCATCGACGATGCGACGGATGCCGTCCGGATAGGCACCGCCGGTCATCGCGCCGGTGGCGCCGGCATCCAGGTCGGCCAGCAGCGTGATCGCCTCCTCGCCGTCCCAGGGACCCTCGATCGCCTCGCCGCCCAGCGCGATCAGCTCGCGCAGCTTGCTGGCGGCGCCGGCGGTCTCGATCTTGAAGTAGCGGACCTGCTCGATCTCCTTGGCCATGCGGGCCAGGAACGGCGCCGGCAGCGGCGTGCCCGACATCGGCGCGTCCTGGATCATGACGGGGATGTCGATCGCATCGGACAGGCGCGCGTAGAACTCGAAGATGCCGGCCTCGCCCACCCGCAGCGTCGCGCCGTGGTACGGCGGCATCACCATCACCATCGCCGCGCCCAGGTCCTGCGCCAGGCGGCTGCGCTCCGCGCAGATCTGCGTGCTGTAGTGGGTGGTGGTCACGATGACCGGCACGCGACCGGCGACATGCTCCAGGATCGTGCGCGTCAGCACCGCGCGCTCGTCGTCGCCCAGCACGAACTGCTCGGAGAAATTCGCCAGGATGCACAGGCCGGTGGAGCCGGCATCGATCATGAAGTCGATGCAGCGCTTCTGGCTTTCCAGGTCGAGGCCGCCCTGGGCGTTGAAGGTCGTGGGCACGACCGGGAACACGCCCTTGTAGGGCCGGGGGAAGCTCAGGCTCATCTTGTCTCCAGAGGATCGGTGATTCTTGTTGGATCGAATTAAAGTATTACTTTATTGATTCACGTATCGGTGCAAACCCTCATTCATGGCTTCTTCACTTCTCAAATAGTCAGACTTATAGAATCAGCACCACGACACACCCACAAGGGCGCGACACTCGCGTCCGACAACGACGGAGACACCATGACCAGCGCCCTCTATCCCAGCCTGCGCGAGCAGCGCGTGCTCATCACCGGCGGCGCGACCGGCATCGGCGCGACGCTGGTCGAGCGCTTCGCCGCCCAGGGCGCGCGGGTGGGATTCATCGACATCGCCGCGGACGCCGGGCGCGAGCTCGCGGAGCGGCTGCCGGGTTGCGCCTTCGTCGCGGCCGACCTGACCGACATCGCGCAGTTGCGCGCCGCGATCGCGACGCTGCGCGAGCAGCTCGGTGGCCCGTTCAAGGTGCTGCTGAACAACGCCGCCAACGACAAGCGCCATCCGCTGGAGGAGGTCACGCCCGAGTTCTGGGACCAGGCGATGGCCGTCAACATCAAGCACCAGTTCTTCGCCGCGCAGGCGGTGGCGCCGGACATGAAGGCACTGGGCGGCGGCTCGATCATCAACTTCGGTTCCTTCAGCTGGATGCTGATGCAGGGCGGGATGGCGGCGTACACGACCTCCAAGGCCGGCGTGCAGGGGCTGACGCGCTCGCTGGCGCGCGACCTCGGGCCCTTCAACATCCGCGTCAACACGCTGGTGCCGGGATGGGTGATGACCGAGAAGCAGCTCAAGCTCTGGGTCAACGACGAGACCAAGAAGGAGATCGACGCCAACCAGTGCCTGAAGCAGCCGCTGATGCCGGACCATGTCGCGGCCATGGCGCTGTTCCTGGCGGCGGACGACAGCGCGATGTGCAGCGCGCAGGACTACATCGTCGACGGGGGCTGGGCATGAGCGCCGGGCTGGCATCGCCGGCCGCCGCCCCGCGCGGCGCGGCCGGAGCGGCGGAAGCTGCCCGCGTGCATGTGGACGGGCGGGACCGGCTCGGCGAATGCGCGCTGTGGTGCGAGCGCGAGCAGGCGCTGTACTGGACCGACATCGACAACCAGCGGCTCTTCCGCTGGCGGGCCGAGGCCTCGCCCACCCGCGAGGCCGGCGGACCGGCGCTGGCCGGCGAGATCACCGAATGGCCGATGCCGGAGCCGCTGGGCAGCTTCGCGCTGTGCGACCAGCCGGGGCAGCTGCTGCTGGGGCTGGCCTCGGGCGTGGCGATGTTCGACCTGGCCACCGGCGAAATCGGGCCGTTGACGCCGGTCGAGGCCGATGAACCGCGCACCCGCATCAACGACGGCCGCTGCGATCCGCAGGGGCGTTTCGTGTTCGGCATGTTCAACCCGCACGGCGCGGCGGTGGGCGGTTATTACCGCGCGGCCGTGGCGGGCGTGGGCATCGGCCGCGGTCTGGCCATCGAGCGCTTGCCGCTGCCGCCGGGGATCGTCGGCAACTCGCTGAACTTCAGTCCCGACGGCGGCACGCTGTACTACACCGACTCCCCCACCCGCACGATCTGGGCGATGGACTACCACGCCGACGGGCGGCTCGGGGAGCGCCGCGTCTTCGCGCAGCTGCCGATGGACGGCGGGGAGCCGGACGGCGCGGCGGTCGATGCCGACGGCGGCCTGTGGTCGGCCATCTGGGGCGATGGCGTGGTGATCCGTTTCGACGCGCAGGGCCGCGAGACACTGCGCCTGTCCGTGCCGGCCTCGCAGCCGACATGTCCGGTCTTCGGCGGGCCGGCGCTGGACCGGCTCTTCGTCACGACCGCGCGCCGGCAATGCGAACATGAGCCGCTGGCCGGCGCGCTGTTCGAGCTCGATCCACACGGCCATCGCGGCCAGGTTCCTCACCGGTTCAACACACGATGACAGCGCTTCAACAACGGGTCTACGGCCACCTGCCCGACGGCCGGCCGGTGCATGAGTTCACGATGGACAACGGGCGCGGCCTGCGGCTGTCGGCGATCACCCATGGGGGCATCGTCACGCGGCTGGAGGTGCCGGATGCGCGGGGCGAATCGGCCAACGTCGTGCTGGGCCTGCCGACGCTCGAGGACTACGTGCTGCGCAATCCGCATTTCGGCGTGATCGTCGGCCGGTATGGCAACCGCATCGCGGGCGCCACGTTCCGGCTGGACGGTGAACGCCACACGCTGGTGGCCAACGACGGCGGCAACTGCCTGCACGGCGGCCCGCGCGGATTCGGCCACCTGCTGTGGCGGGCGGAAGTCGAAAGCGACAGCTGCCTGCGACTGGAACTCGACAGCCCGGCGGGCGACCAGGGCTTCCCGGGCCGGCTGCGGGCGGTGGTGCGGTACCGGCTTGATGACGAGATGGGCTGGGCCATCGAGTACGAAGCCACGACCGATGCGCCGACGGTGGTCAACCTGACGCATCACGACTACTTCAATCTGGCGGGTCGCGGGTCGGTGCTGGGGCACGAGTTGCAGATCTTCGGCAGCCGCTATTGCGAGGTGGACGAAGCGCTGATTCCGACCGCGATCACGACGGTGGCCGGCACGCCCTTCGACTTCCGTGAACCGAGGGTGATCGAGTCGCGGCTGCGCCAGGCGCACCCGCAGCTGCAGCGCGGCAAGGGCTACGACCACAACTGGGTGCTGGACGCGCCCTTCGATGGTCGACTGCACCTGGCGGCGCGGCTGCGCGATCCCGTCTCGGGCCGAAGCATGGAGGTCCTGACCACCGAGCCGGCGATGCAGTTCTACTCCGGCAACTTCCTGGACGGCAGCCTGCTGGGCAGCGAAGGCGCCTTCTATCGGCAGGGAGATGGCCTCTGCCTGGAGACGCAGCACCACCCGGACTCGCCGAACCGACCGGCAAGCCCCGACTGGCCGTCCACGATCCTGCGACCCGGCGAGGTCTATCGCAGCGTGACGCTGCATCGCTTCGCCGCTGCCTGAGCCGAGGCTCGTCAAACCGACGACCGCACGCGATGCGGTCGTCGATGACCCCACAGATCACAGCGCGGCGGGCGCGTTGTCGTCTCTTTCGTCGTGGGACGACTCATCGCGCCTGGGCCATGGCTCCACGACCACGGCTGCGGGAGCGGCTTTGACGGTCACGCGCACGCTCCCGTCTTCCTGCAGCTCCCAGAAGAACCGCGTGTCCAGCTTCGCACCCGTCGCCTTGCGGATCTCCTTAGGAACGAGGATCCGGCCATTCATCTCCATGCGGGTCATCGGCACCTGAGTCTCCTGGCGGCCTCAGCGCATGAGTTCAGCGCCGGCCAGCATCAGCCGGATCAGAATGTTCGTGTCGACCGCACACATCATCGGAACGGGTTCATGTCTTCCACGGACACGCTGATGCCGGGTGCGGGCTTCAGCATGCCGGCGAGCTCTTCGAACGTCACCGTCCTGGCAACCACCTGGATGGTCCCGTCCCTCATCAGGACCCAGAGGAACTCGGTTCCCGGCTTGGCATTCACCGCCTGACGAATCTCCCGGGGGACCGTCAGGCGTCCGTTCGCGGACATCGTCGAAATGGGCATGGCCCTCTCCTTGCTAAGTGAGCTGCCCACTCTAAGAAGACGGCCCGTGCAACTCCATGGCCCTCATGTGTCGAGATCGCCCCAAGCCGACTTCGACAAGGCAGCGCACTGCCTCCGATGCGGGGCAGCGCGCCGCCACCCGGGTCGTCTCCCGACGCCCGGGTCGGAGCGCCCGCCTCAGGAAGCCACCGGGTCCCGCGTCGGACCCTGATCAGGCAGCGCAGACGCCTGCATCAACACCGGCTCATCGCGCCGGTAGGCCCACCGGTACAGCACCGGCAGCACCAGCAGGGTCAGCGCCGTCGACGACAGGATGCCGCCGATCACCACCGTCGCCAGCGGCCGCTGCACCTCCGCCCCGGTGCCCGTGGCCAGCGCCATCGGCACGAAGCCCAGCGAGGCCACCAGCGCCGTCATCAGCACCGGCCGCAGGCGCGTCAACGCGCCCTCGTGGATGGCCACGTCCAGCGACCGGCCCTGCTCCCGCAACTGCCGGATGAAGGCGATCATCACCAGCCCGTTGAGCACCGCCACGCCGCTGAGCGCGATGAAGCCCACCGCCGCCGAGATCGACAGCGGGATCCCCCGCAACCACAGCGCCAGCACGCCCCCGGTCAGCGCGAAGGGAATGCCCGAGAACACCAGCAGGCCGTCGCGCGCGTTGCCGAACATCGCGAACAGCAAGGCGAAGACCAGCCCCAGCGCCACCGGCACCACCACGCGCAGGCGCTCGCTGGCGGACTGCAGGTTCTCGAACTGCCCGCCCCAGCCGAGCCAGTAGCCGGACGGCAGCACCACCTGCTCGCTCACCGCCCGCTGCGCCTGCACGACGAAGGAACCGAGGTCGCGGCCACGCACATTGGCGCTGACCACCACGCGGCGCTTGCCGTCCTCGCGGCTGACCTGGTTCGGCCCCGGCGCCAGCGACAACTTCGCCAGCGCCGACAGCGGCAGGAAACGCACCGCGCCGTCCGCGCCCTTGGGCAGCGGCACCGGCAGCCGCTCGATCGCCGACAGGTCAGTGCGCAGCGCCTCGGGCAGGCGCACCACGACCGGGAAGCGCCGGTCGCCCTCGAACAGCGTCCCCGCGGTCGCGCCGCCGGTGGCCGTGGCCACCAGCTCCTGCACGTCCAGCAGGTTCAGGCCGTGCCGTGCAACCTGCTCGCGGTCGATGTCCACCGTGAGCATCGGCAGGCCGGTCGTCTGCTCGACGTTGACCTGCGTCGCGCCCTCGATCCCGCCCAGCACCGCGGCGATGCGCGCCGCTGCCGCGTCCAGCTGCGCCATGTCGTCGCCGAAGACCTTCACCGCCACGTCCGAGCGCACGCCCGAGATCAGCTCGTTGAAACGCAGCTGGATCGGTTGCGAGAACTCGTAGTTCTGCCCCGGCAGCGTGGCCAGCTCCGCCTGCACGGCTTCGATCAGCGCCTCGCGCGTGCGCCGGGGCTCGGGCCACTGGTCGCGCGGCTTGAGCATCACGTAGGCATCGGAGATGTTGGGCGGCATCGGGTCCGCCGCGATCTCGGCCGTGCCGGTGCGCGAGAACACCCGCTCGATCTCCGGGAACTTCTGCTTGAGCCGCGCCTCCAGCTGCCGCTGCATCGCCACCGATTGCGTCAGGCTGGTGCCCGGCAGCCGCAGCGCCTGCACGGCGAAGTCGCCCTCGTCCAGGCTGGGCACGAACTCGCTGCCCAGCCGCGTGGCCAGCAGCGCGGACAGCACCACGGCCACGACCGCGCCGGTGATGACCACCGGCCGCGCCGCCATCGCGCGGCCCAGCAGCGGCTCGTAGGCGCGATGCGCCCAGGCCATCAGGCGGCTCTCCTTCTCCTGGACCTTGTCGCCGATGAACAGCGCCACCGCCGCCGGCACGAAGGTGATCGACAGGATCATCGCGCCCAGCAGCGCCAGCACCACCGTCACCGCCATCGGATGGAACATGCGGCCCTCCACGCCGGTGAGCGCGAAGATCGGCAGGTACACCACCATGATGATCAGCTGCCCGAACAGCAGCGGCCGGCGCGCCTCCTGCGCCGCGGCGAAGACTTCATGGAAGCGCTCGCCGCGCGTCAGCGGCCGGCCCAGCCGCGCCTGGGCATGCGCCAGCCGCCGCACGCAGTTCTCGACGATCACGACCGCCCCGTCCACGATGATCCCGAAGTCCAGGGCGCCCAGGCTCATCAGGTTGGCGCTGACCTTCTGGCTGACCATGCCGCTGAAGGTGAACAGCATCGACAGCGGGATGACCATCGCCGTCAGCACCGCCGCGCGCAGGTTGCCCAGGAACAGGAACAGCACCGCGATCACCAGCACCGCGCCTTCGACCAGGTTCTTCCTCACCGTGGCGATGGCCTTGTCCACCAGCACCGTGCGGTCGTAGACGGTGACCACCTGCACGCCCTTGGGCAGCGTGGTGGCGACCGCCTTCATCTTGCGGTCCACCGCCTGCGCGACGCTGCGGCTGTTCTCGCCGCTCAGCATGAACACGGTGCCCAGCACCACCTCGCGGCCGTTGTCGGTCGCGGCGCCGCCGCGCAACTCCTTGCCGATGCCCACCTGCGCCACGTCGCGCACCCGCACCGGCACGCCGCCCTCGCTGCGCAGCACGACCTGGCCGATGTCGGCCAGGCCGCGCAACTGGCCGGGCGCGCGGATCAGGTACTGCTCGCCGCGCCGCTCGATGTAGCCCGCGCCGACATTGGCGTTGTTGCGCTCCAGCGCCGCGACCACGTCCGCCAGCGTCAGCCCGTGCGAGGACAGCCGGCCGGGATCGGGCGCGATCTCGAACTCCTTCGCGAAGCCGCCGATCGTGTTGACCTCGGTCACGCCCGGCACCGTGCGCAGCTGCGGCTTGACGACCCAGTCCTGCAGCTCGCGCAGGTCGGTCGGCGTGTAGGGCGTGCCATCGGCCTTGCGCGCGCCCTCCTCGGCCTCGAGGGTCCACTGGTAGATCTCGCCCAGGCCGGTGGACACCGGCCCCATCGCCGGCGCCAGCCCGTCGGGCAGCTGCTCGCGCGCGGCCTGCAGCCGCTCGTTGACCAGCTGCCGCGCGAAATGGATGTCGGTGCCGTCGCGGAAGATCACCGTGACCTGCGACAGCCCGTAGCGGGACAGCGAGCGGGTCTGCTTCAGCCCCGGCAGCCCCGCCATCGCGGTCTCCACCGGGAAGGTCACGCGCTGCTCGGTCTCCAGCGGCGAATAGCCCGGTGCGCCGGTGTTGATCTGCACCTGGACGTTGGTGATGTCGGGCACGGCGTCGATCGGCAGCTTCTGGTAGCTGAAGACCCCCAGCGCCGCCATGCCCAGCACGGCCAGCAGCACCAGCCAGCGGTGCTCGATGGCGAATCGGATGATGCGTTCGAACATGCCGCCTCCGTCAGTGCGAATGGGTCGCCGAGCCCTTGCCGGCCTCGGACTTGATGACGAAGGCATTGCGCGTCGCGACCCGTGTGCCGGGCTTCAGGCCCTCGAGGACCTCGGTGCGCTGCCCATCGGTGCGACCGGTCTTCACCGGCTGCGCGGCGAAGCCCTCGGCCACCCGCACGAAGACGACCGGCCGGTCCTCGACGATCTGCACCGCCTCCGCCGGCACGGTCACCGGCGCCGACGTCTCGCCGGTCACCAGCTCCACGTCGACGAACAAGCCGGGTCGCCAGGCGCCGTCCGGGTTCGACAAGGCGATCCGCGCCTGCGCCGTGCGGGTCTGCCCGCCGATCAGCGCGCCGACGTAGGTGACCGTGCCCGGCGCCGACTGCTCGAAGGCGGTGGCGCGCACCACCGCGCGCGCGCCCACGCGCACCTTGGCCAGGTCGGCGGCGGGCACGTCGATCCGCGCCCAGACGGTGCGCAGGTCCGACAGCACGAAGGCGCTGGCGTCCTCCTTGACCTGCTCGCCCAGCGCGAGGTGCTTCTCGACGACGACGCCATCGAAAGGCGCGCGCAATTCGAAGCGGTTGAGCGCGCCGCCGGTCGGCGACGCGCCCACGGCCTGCAGCTTCTGGCGCGCGTTGGCGACCGCGATCTCCGCCTCCCGCAGGGCCTGTTCGGCCACGTCGACGTCCTGGCGGGGCGAGATCTTCTCCTCCCACAGCTGGCGTTCGCGCTCGAAGGTCGTGCGCGCCAGCTGCAGCCGTTTCTGCGCGGCGAGCCACTCGCTGCGCTGGTCCGACACCTGCGCGCTGGCGATGACCGCCAGCAGCTCGCCCTTGCGCACCGCCTGGCCGAGCGCCGCCGGCACCGCCTCGACGACCCCGGCTACGCGCGGCACCACATGCGCGGTGCGGTCCTCGTTGAAGCCGATCTCGCCCGGCAGGCGGGTGGTCGCGCGCAGGGTCGCCGGTCCGACGGCCTCGAGCGTGATCGCCGCGGCCTGGACCTGCGCCTCGGTCATGGCGACGGTCTCGGGCGCTGCGGCCGAGCCCGCATGCCCGTGCTCATCCTTCGCCGCAGCCGGCCGCGCACCCGGCGCCTCGTCATGGCCGTGGTCATCGTGTCCGTCCTCGGCGTGCTCGCCTTGGCCCTTGGGCGAGGAAGCGGGCCCCGAGGCCAGGATCGCGGCGCCGCCGCTCAGGCCGATGGCCAGCAGCACCGCGATCGCGATCCGTTGCCGCTTCGGCAGCGCGTGGCCCGAGGCGGTCTTGTCGTCTTGCTTGTTGAAATTCATCGTCGTTCTCACGGTTGCTGGGCGGGGGCGCCGAGGCGCCGGTCGAGTTCAGCCTGGGCGCGGTAGGCCTTGGCCAGCGCGTCCAGGAGCTGCGTCCGCGCCTGCAGCCAGGTGCGCTGCGCGTCGAGCACGTCCAGGAAGCCGAACTTGCCGAGCTCGAAGCCGCGGCTCGCGGCGGTGTAGGCCTCGCGCGCGCCGGGCAGCACCTCGCGGCGCAGCGCCTGGACCTCGTCGGCCCGGGCCCGCAGTTCGTCGGCGGCGGCCAGCACCTCGGCCCGCAGGCGCTGCGATTCGGCCTCGGCGCGCTGCTCGGCCGCCTGCCGGCGCTTGAGGGCCTCGCGTTGCGCGCCCTGGTTGCGATCGAACAGCGGCAGCGGCAGCGACACGCCGATGACGGCCTGGCTGCGGCCGATCTCCTGCGAGCGCTTCGCGCCCAGGCTCACCGTCAGGTCGGGGATGCGCTGGGTGCGCGCCAGGTCATAGGCAGCCTGGGCCTGCTCGACGTCCAGCCGAGCCCGGCGCAGCGCCGGCGCATCGGCCAGCCGCCGACCAACCTCGGCCGCGTCGGGCAACGGCGGCAGCGCGTCCGCGCGACCGTCGAGCGCGCCGATCGTGGATTCCTCCACGCCGATGGCGGCCGCCAACGCATGCCGCGAAGCGAGCTGCTCGGCCTGCGCCTGGCGCCATTCGATCCGCGCCGTCGACACCGCGACCCGGGCGCGGGTCTCGTCGATCGGCGACAGCTTGCCGGCCGCCACGCGGCGCGCGGTCGCACCGGCGCCGTCGCCGGCGATGCGCAGCGACTCCTCGGCGCTCTGCAGGCGCTCCTGGGCCAGCAAGGCGACGAAGAAGGCCTGGACCACCTCGGCGCGCAGCTCGGCGCGCACGGCGTCGAGTTCCGCCTGGGCCAGGTCGCGACCGCGCCGGGCCCATTCGGTCCGGGCAGCGCGCTGGCCGCCGATCTCCAGCGGCTGGCTCAGCAGGACGGTGACGGTGCGGGTCTCGCGCCGGGTGTCCTCCTGCTCGAGGCTCAGCGTGGGATTGGGCGGCAAGGCCGCCTGCCGCACCGCGCCGTCGGCGGCCTCGACGTCGAAGGCGGCCGCGCGCAGCCGCGGGTGCGCGCCCAGGGCGCGCTCGACGGCGGCCTCCAGCGAGAGCGGCTGCGGCGTGTCGGGCCGCGGCGAGGCGACTGGGGGCGGAGCTCCGGCATCGGACGAGCGTCCGGCGCCGGACGAGGATCCCGCATCGAATGAGCGCCCGGCGACGGGCGAAGACCCCGCATCGGACGAGGGCCCGGCGGTGGCCGGACCGGACGAGGCCCGGCTCGCCAGGGGAAGAAGGGACAGCAGTGCCGCGCTGCACAGCGGCACCAGGAACTTGCGCATCGGAGACTCCGGCGTTGCGCCCGCCGCCGCGTGGAGCGGCGGGCAGGAAAGGGATCAACGGGGAATCGGCGAGCGCCTGAGGCCTCGGCCAGGCCGAGGCGGTCGAGGATCAGGGAATGAGGAGGCGCCCGCCGCTCAGGCGGTGCGCCAATTGGGGCGTTCGCGGCGGTCGGGGCCGCGCGAGGACCAGGACTCGGGCGCGGCGGCGCGAGCGATCGGCCCGTTCACGGCCGGCAGCTCCAGCGGCGTGCTCGCCACCGGCTGGGTGTGCCCCAGATGGCAGAAGCCGCAATCGTCGTCGACGCAGGGCGTCGGCGGATGGGTGGCCTTGGCGGCGTCGGCGGATGGGGCCTCCGGCGAGGAGCCGGACCGATGCTCGCCCTCATGACGATGCTCGTGATGCCCGACATGACGGGCGGCGGGATCTTCCTCATGCCCGCAATAGGTCGCCGCCACCGCCCAGCTCAGCTGGAGCGGCACCAGGATCAGCAGGAAGACGGCGAACCAGCGGCGCATGGAGCGCGAGTATAGGCGGCCGCTTCCTCGATCATCTCGTCGACCTGCGTCGCCAGATGCAGGTTGACACGCACGGCGGTCCACTCCTCCCGGCCGCGCGCGAAGGCCCGGCCGTTCGCGGCCTCCTGGATCGCGTGCTCACCCCAGAGGCCGCGTTCCCCGAAGCCCGGCGCGCCCGAGACGATCGCCGACGCCGCCTCCTGGCTGGCCTCGTCGACGGTCGATCGCAGTCGTCGCTCGAAGCGCCATTCGCCCTGCCGCGTGTAATCGATCCGCACCAGGCCCGGCGGCCACTCGGCGCCAGGCTCGCTGGGCGCGTGGACCGACCCGTGGTCGCCATAAGCGACCCGCGCCGAGGCGCCCACCCGTCGGTGCAACTCCCGCTCGAGCAGGGCCAGGCGCCCCGAACGCGGGAACTCGCCGGTCGGCGCGCGGCCCAGCGCCTGCGCCGCGGACGGAAAGCTGTTGCCCATCACCACGACGCGCAGGTCTCGCCATCTGGCTCGCCAGCGCAGCACCAGGTCACGCGCGTTGCCCGCGCAGCCCAGCAGCCAGTCCCGTTCGGTCCCGAAGTCCAGGACGACCAGCGCCCGCCCGGGTGCGTCGAGCTGGTCCAGCGCCAGTTCGACGCCGGTCGTCAAGGGCACCGCGCCGCGCAGGCGGAAGACGACCAGGCCGAACTCGCGCTCGATGTCCACCGCCTGCTGCGCGACGGCGCGCGGGTTGGCACCGTCGGGCGCCTGGACCACGGGCAGCGCACCCGGATGGTCCTGGACGAACTCGCGCCAGAGCCGGAACCCCTGCGCCGGATCGACCAGCTGCCGCCAGGCCGCGGCATGCTCGGACGGCGCACGGCCGAGGTCCACCAGGTAGGGCAGCGAGCGCATCACCTCTTCCGCCTGCCGGGCGGCATGGCGGAAATCCACCAGGGCGGGCATCCGCGGCGTCGGCGTCAGCGTGAGCAGGGGCAGCATGCGGCGCTTGCGCGCCCGATCGAGCTCGCGCAGCCCCAGCAGTTCCGCCGGCTGCGTCCGCAGCGAGGGAAAGTAGACGATCTCGTCCAGCGACACGTCCTTCATCGACTCCTCCTTGGGGCCCTGCCCCGGTCGCGGACGCCCCGCGCGCCCGGTCCGCGCAGGCTAGGAACGCGGGGCCTCGTATGCCAGCGGCGGGATTGATCGATGTCAGGAATCGCAGCGGACGACGCGTTTGTATGCCGCTGTATCTGCTGGCGCCCGGGCGACACCGGCATGCATCCCGGCCCGCAAGTCGACAAGCCGGCGATACATCCGCCCGGTCCACTGGGGCCTTCGCCACCACACCCTGGAGACCGACATGACCGAGGCCTCGCTGCCCCGCCGCCGCTTCCTGATCGGCGCCGCTTCCGCGGCCACCGCCGTTGCCCTCCCGACCGGCCTGAGCCGGGCCGCCACCGCCGCCCCTGCGGGTGACGCACCCGGCGCCAGCGGATCGCCGATCGCCGTTTCGCCGGCCTTCGGCGTCCTGAAGGAGATCGACGCCGGCGACCTGCGCGTGGGCTACGTCGAAGCGGGCCCCGCCGACGGCCCGCCGGTGCTGCTGCTGCATGGCTGGCCGTATGACGTCCATACCTACGAGGCGGTCGCGCCCCTGCTGGCCGCGGCCGGACATCGCGTGATCGTTCCCTACGCGCGGGGTTACGGCACGACGCGCTTCCTGTCGGCGGGCACGCCTCGCAACGGCCAGCAGGGCGCGCTGGCCAGCGATGCCATCGCCTTGCTGGACGCGCTGCGCATTCCGAAGGCGCTGGTCGCCGGCTGCGACTGGGGCGCGCGCACGGCGGGCATCCTGGCCGCGTTATGGCCGGAGCGCTGCGAGGCGCTGGTGTCCGTCAGCGGCTACCTGTTGGTCAGCCGACAGGTCAACCAGCAGCCGCTGCCGCCGGCGGCCGAGCTGCAATGGTGGTACCAGTACTACTTCGCGACCGAGCGCGGCCGCCTGGGCTACCAGCAACACCGCGAGGCCTTCGCGCGGCTGATCTGGCAGCTGGCCTCGCCGCAATGGCGCTTCGACGACGCGACCTTCGCTCGCAGCGCGGCCGCGTTCTCCAACCCGGACCATGTCGACATCGTCGTGCACAACTACCGCTGGCGCCTCGGGCTGGCCGAGGGCGAGCCGCGCTTCGATGCGATCGAGGCCCGCATCGGCGCGGCGCCGGTGATCGGCATTCCGACGATCACGCTGGAGGGCGATGCCAACGGCGCGCCTCATCCGTCGCCCGCCGCCTATCGGCCCAAGTTCAGCGGGCGTTACGAGCACCGCGACCTGCGCGGCGGCATCGGCCACAACCTGCCGCAGGAAGCGCCGAAGGCGTTCGCGCAAGCCATCCTCGACGTCAGGCGGTTCTGAGCGCCTCAGAATTTCCGGTGCGGAAACGAAAGCGGGGTTCCCATGCGGGAACCCCGTTGCTCGAAGTGCGATGACCGTTCGGTACGGGTCGGGTCATCCGAAGTCCATCCTGCGGTCCATCAGGCCAGCACGGTTCCGGTCGGACCCGACGAGCGGATCGTCACGGCCGGTGCGGGATCTGAGGGAGCGATCAGCGAGTGGACGAACGCGCCGCCTCGAACTCCGGCGCATACCCCTGCTCGCTCCACAGACGCTCCAGCGTCCCGTCGGCGCGAGCCTGTTCCAGCTCATCCATGACCTGGGCACGTGTCTTGCCGCCCGCAGCAGGTGCGGAGAAGCGCACTTCGCTGCTGGTGTCCGACGACATGCCCACCGTCACATCGGCATCGGCCTGGTGATTCGAATACTGCACGTCCATGCCGCGGGCTTCATCGAAGTCCGGCGCATAGCTGTGCTCCCCCTGCAACTGGGCCAGGGTGCCGTCCGCGCGGGCCTGCTCCAGCTCCGCGATCACTTGGTCGCGGGACTTGGGCCCGGACACGATCTCTTCCTCCACCTGGGCGAAGGCGGGCACGGCCAGTGCGGCGGCCAGGGCCGCGGCGCCCAGGGGAATCGACAGCTTCTTGAAGTGATGCATGGTGAAACTCCTTCGGTTGAAAGTGGTCCAGCACGCGTGATCCATCGCGTTGCCGCGGAGCGGATCCCGCTGCGTCGGCGCGCTTTTCAAACGCCTTGGGATCGACTCTACGCAGTCCGCGCTGACACGAGGCGGACATGCGGATGACCGTTTTGTCATCGTTGCGCAGCGCGGGCGGATTGCTGCGCGCCCTGCGGCAACGCGTGGACCAGTTGACCGCGATGCTCGAGCGGCAGCGGCGTTCCTGCGCGCAGCGCGAGGCCTTCAGCGCGAACGTCGCGCATGAACTGCGCACGCCGCTGGCGACGCTGATCGCCGGCACCGAGCTGACCCTGCGCGAGGGCGGCTTGCCGCCGACCGTCGCGGATCGCCTGGGCGGTCATCTCGATGAACTGCATCGCATGCAGGACATCGTGGGCGACATGCTGTTCCTGTCCCGCGCTTACGGCGGCCAGCGCGCGCGGCGTCAAGCCGTCGACAGCCTGGCGGCGCTGGCGCGCGAGGTGGCGGACTACCACGATGCCGCCCTCGACGAAGCCGGGTTGTCCCTGCGCATCGAAGGCGACGGCGCGGCCGAGGTCGATGCGGCGCTGCTCAAGCGCGCGCTGTCCAACCTGATCGACAACGCGACCCGCTATGCGACGCCGGGCAGCGCGCTGCGCGTGGGCATCGAGCCGGTTCGAGGCGGTGTCATCCGGCTGTGGGTCGCCAACCTCGGGCCGGTGATTCCGGCGGCCCGCCTGCCGCGGCTCTTCGATCGCTTCTATCGGGCGGAGTCCTCGCGCGAGTCGCAGGCGGTCGGCGCCGGGCCATCCGGGGAGCATCTGGGGCTGGGGCTGTCCATCGTCGACGCGATCGCGCGCATGCATGGCGGCGCGCCGTTCGCGCGGTCCGGCGACGGGGAGACGCGCATCGGGTTCACCTTGACCGGCGGCCGGCGCGCGCCCGCCTACACTGCGCGCCGGCCCGAGGCGGCCCCCTCCGGCGCGCGTGCGTCGACGCCGTCCGCCTCGACGAGTTCCCCGCCCGCCTCGCCCCGATGACCGATCGCCTGCTCTCCTTCGTCCAACATCCCCTGGGTCGCCGCGTCGCCCGCGCGCTCGGCCTGCCGCAGCCGGTGCCCCTCCTGCGGCGCCACGATGCCTGGGAGGACCAGGAACTGGCGGGACGTCTCCTGAGCGTGATCGCGCCGGGGAGCATGGCGCCAATGCCCTCGCTGCTGGCGGCCATCGCCGCGCAAGGCGGCACGGCGGCGGGCGATGCGCCGGCGAGCGCGTTGGTCATCGACGCCACCGGCTGCCGCGATGTCGCCGCGCTGCAGGCGCTGTTCATGCAGGCGCAGTTCGGCGTCTCGCGGCTGGCGCCCGGTGGCCGGGTGCTCGCGCTGAGTTCTTCCGGCGCGGCAAGTGCGGCCGAAGCCGCCTGCCTGCAGGCCGTGTCCGGTTTCATCCGCGCGCTGGCCAAGGAGATCGGCCGCCGCGGCGCGACCGCGAATGCGCTGGTGCTGGGCGAAGGCGCGGCGTCGGCCGAATCGCTGGCGGGCGCGCTGCGCTTCTTCGCGACGGACCGCTCGGCCTACGTGTCCGGACAGGTGCTCGCCTGGCGCAAGGAGGCGGCGCCCGCGCCTGACCGGCCGCAGCCGGTGGCGCTGGTGACCGGCGCCGCGGGCGGGATCGGCGCCGCCACCGCGCGTCGGCTGGCGCGTGACGGGCTGCGGGTGCTGTGTGTCGACGTGCCGGCGGCGCGCCAGCCGCTGGAGGCCTTGGCGCGCGAGCTCGACGGCCCGCTGCTGGCCGCGGACCTGACCGCGGCGGGCACGGTCGACGAATTGGTCGATGCCGTGCACCGGGTCGGTGGCGTCGACGTGCTGGTACACAACGCCGGCATCACCCGCGACCGCACGCTGGCGCGGATGTCGACGGCGGAATGGGATGCCGTGATGGCGGTGAACCTCGCGGCGATCCTGGCGATCGATGCGCGCCTGGACGAAGCGGGCCTGCTGAACGCGGGCGTCCGCGAGGTCTGCCTGTCGTCGATCAGCGGCATCGCCGGCAACGCCGGGCAGACCAACTACAGCGCGTCGAAGGCCGCGTTGATCGGTTACGTCGCGGCACGCGCCGCGCCTCTGGCCGAACGCGCCGGCACGATCAACGCCGTGGCGCCGGGATTCATCGAGACCGCGATGACACGGCGCATGCCGCTGATGGTGAGGGAAGCGGGGCGCCGCCTGAATGCGCTCAAGCAAGGCGGCACGCCGGCGGACGTGGCCGAAGCGATCGCTTTCCTGGCCTCGCCCGCCGCGCATCCGCTGACCGGCCAGGTGCTGCGCGTGTGCGGCCAGTCGCTGCTGGGCGCGTGAGCGCTCCGGGCCATCATGGACGGGCGCCTGAGCGCCCCGGCCAGCTGACGGGGCGAGCGCGCCCCGGTGGCCGCTGACCGACTGGTCAGATGTAGCCCATCAGCAGCAGGATGACGAGGATGAGCACCACCAGGCCCAGGCCGCCGCTGGGGTAGTAGCCCCATCCGCGGCTGTGCGGCCAGGCGGGCAGCGCGCCGATCAGGAGCAGGATGAGGACGACAAGCAGGATGGTGCTGATCATGCGGATCTCCGGCATCTTGTGAATCGATCCCGGCCGGCGCCCAGGAGCGCCGCCGGCAGATGCCTTTGCGTGGCAACCGCTGTGCCTGCGCCGCCCATCGAGCTCCCCCGCGCGATCCCCCATTGGCGGGCCCTCTCTTCCCGCCCATTCAGAGCGATGGTCAAGCGCACCTGCTTTCCGCGAGCATGGCCTCCGTCGCGTCGTGCATTGAGGCAGATCAATCGAGTGCAGCAATCACGTCGCGACCCTGCCGGGCCGACTTGCCGATCCGCCTTCCGCGCACCAGCATGTCGACCCCTCGCCCTTTGACTTGCCACTTGATCATGACCACCCTCCCCTTCGATGCCCGATCGAGCGCTCCGGCGCTCGCAAAACTCCCGCCCTCGCTTGGACAGTCGGGAGGCCCCCGACCTGCCGAAGACACGATCGGCCTGCGCCTGCCCGCGGAAGTCTGCGAACTGATCGACCGCGCCGCCGCCGCGGCGGAGAAATCACGCGAGGCCTTTCTGATGGATGCCATCCTGGATGCTTCCGAAGCGACGCTGCTGCACCGGGCCACGTTCGGCCTCGACGAGGCGCAACTGAGCGCCTGTCAGGCGCTGCTCGACCGCCCGCTGGACGAGAACCCCGGCTTCCAGCGGCTCATGGCCAGGAAAGCGCCATGGGCGACCTGACGGATGCACTCCACCCGCCTCAGCTGCTGACGACCGCGCATGTCCGCGGCGCGTTCTCCTGCGGACACGTCGTCCTCGACGCGTGGCTCCAGCAGCGGGCGGAATCCAACCAGGCCAGCGGTGCATCCAGGACCTATGTCGTCGCCACGGCGCGCGGCATCGTGATCGGTTACTACTCGATCGCGCCAACGGCGCTCGAGGCGCGCTTCGCCAAGGGCGCGCTGCGTCGCAACGCGCCAACGCCCATCCCGATGTACCTGCTGGGGCGCCTGGCCGTGGACGCGTCATGGAACGGCCGGGGCATCGGCGCCGCCTTGCTGCAGGACGCACGATCCCGCGCCGAAGAGGCTTCACGGATCGCCGGCGGCAAGGGCCTGCTCTGCCACGCGATCGATCATCGTGCCAAGGCGTTCTACATCCGGCAGGGATTCGCGTCGTCACCCATGGAGCCTCTGATGCTCATGCTCGCTCTTTCCCCAACGGCCCCGCGCCGTCCCCCACCATGCGCATGAGCACCGCCGCCGTGCGCTGCATCAGCGGCGTCGCGCGCTTGCTGGTCGGGGTGACCAGGCAGAGCGTGCTCTGGATGTCCGCCCGCGCGAACGGCGTCGTGACCAGACGCTCCGGCCGCTCGTAGATCTGCAGCGCGTCCTCGCCCAGCGCCGCGTGGCCGATGCCCGCCGCGACGCAGTCCAGGATCGCCGGCACGCTCGCCACCTCCCAGCGCACGTCCAGCTGCACGCCCGCCATCGCCGCCGCCTGCTCCATCAGCGCGCGGAAGATGTGCCCCCGCTGCGGCATCACCAGCGGATAGCGGGACAACTGCGACAGCGTCGGCGGCCGCGCCGGCGCCTGGTCCTTGGGGCTCACCAGGCACAGCCGCTCGCGGCGCAGCGGCAGGATCTCCAGCGCCGGCAGCGGCTCCGGGTTGTAGACCAGCGCCAGGTCGGTGCGCCCGGTCAGCAGCCACTCGGTCAGGTGCACCGAGAAACCCTCCATGATCGTCAGCCGCGCCTGCGGCATCTCCGCCTGGAACGCCCGGATCAGCGCCAGCGTGTGCAAGCGCGCCAGCGTCGGCGGCATCGCGATCGTGATCTGCCCCACCGGCTCGCTGCGGCGCGAGCGCAGGTCGTCCTTCGCGTGGCTCACCAGGTTGAGGATGTCCTGCCCGTGCTGCAGCAGCCGCCGCCCCGCCTCGGTCAGCGCCACGCCGCGCCCGTTGCGCAGCAGCAGGGTCTCGTGCAGCTCCGTCTCCAGCGCCCGCACCTGCCGGCTCAGGGCCGGCTGCGCCACGCCAAGCACCATCGCGGCCTTGCTGAAGCTGCCGTGTTCGGCGACATGGACGAAGGTTTCCAGCTGGGTCAGGTTCATGCGGCGATGCTCTCACGATCCGGCATGGCCAGACCATCCGGTCCATGCCCGATCGGAATATCAGCTAGTGGAAGCTAGAACTGGATCGTCTGGCCCGACCGGACCAGAATCCGCCGCAATCCCTCCCCCGCCCCTCCGACCTCGACCTCCAACGGAACCCCGCTCGTGATCGCCCCCCTCTCCGGCATTTCCTCGATGGCCACCCGCGTGCTGCTGGCCGAGCTGTCCGCCGCCTACACCGCCGCGCACGGCCTGGAGATCCGCTTCGAGTCGATCGGCGGCGTCGATGCCGCCCGTCGCGTCGAGGCCGGCGAGGCGGTCGACCTCGTCGTCCTGGCCGCCGACGCGATGGCCCGCCTGGCGGCCGCCGGCCGCCTGCGGGCCGGCTCGCTGCGGCCGATCGCGGATTCGCCGATGTACGTCGCCGCACCCGAGGGTCAGGCACGGCCCGCCGTCGACAGCGCCGACGCGCTGCGCCAGGCGCTGCTGGATGCGCGCGCTATCGGTTACTCGACCGGCCCCAGCGGCCAGGCCCTGCTGGCCCTGCTGGCGGACTGGGGGCTGAAGGAGGCGCTGGCCGCGCGCCTGCGCCAGTCGCCCGCGGGCGTCCCCGTCGCGACGATGGTCGCCCAGGGCGATGTCGACCTGGGTTTCCAGCAGCTCAGCGAACTGCTGGGCCATCCGGGCGTGACGCTGCTGGGCCCGATGCCACCCGGCCTGGAGATCGTCACCCGCTTCACCGCCGCCGTCGCCGCCAACAGCGGCGAACCCGCCACCGCGCAGCGGGTCGTCGACGACTTTGCCTCGGCCCACCACGACGCGCTGCGCCGTCGACTCGGGCTGGCCACGCCGGCGGCCTGAAGCGAGCCCCCTTCTACCGCCCACCGTCCACCGCCCACCAGGAATCCGCCATGTACGAACTCGGCGTCGTCTACCGCAACATCACCCGCGCCGACCGCACGGCCGCCGACGCGCTCGGCCACTTCGGCGCCGCGACGGTCCATGAGGCGCTCGGCCGGGTCGGTCTGCTCAAGCCCTACATGCGGCCGATCCAGACCGGCGTGTCGGTGTCGGGCACCGCCGTCACCGTGCTGCTGCAGCCCGGCGACAACTGGATGCTGCATGTCGCCGCCGAGCAGATCCGCGAGGGCGACATCGTCGTCGCCGCCGTCACCGCCGAGTGCAGCGACGGCTACTTCGGCGACCTGCTCGCCACCTCCTTCAAGGCGCGCGGCGCTCGCGCGCTGGTCATCGACGCCGGCGTCCGCGACGTGCGCACGCTCAACGAGATGGGCTTCCCGGTCTGGAGCCGGTGCATCTCGGCCAAGGGCACGATCAAGGCGACGCCCGGCTCGGTCAACATCCCGGTCGTGTGCGCCGGCGCGCTGGTCCATCCCGGCGACGTGATCGTCGCGGACGACGACGGCATCGTCTGCGTCCCCGCCACGATGGCGTCCAAGACGCTGGACGCCGCCGCCGCCCGCGAGGCCAACGAGGGCGCCAAGCGCGACCAGTTCGCCGCCGGCGTGCTCGGACTGGACCTGTACAAGATGCGCGAGCCGCTGGCCAAGGCCGGCCTGCGCTACATCGACTGATCCGGCCAGTCCGCCCGCCGTCCCTGGTTCCCGCAGTTCCCCTGAAGTCGCCCTGAAGTCCCTCTGAAGTCCCTCTGAAGTCCCTCTGAAGTCCCTCTGAAGTCCCCCGCAGTCCCCACCGCAGTCCCCCTCCCCCGAACGGCCCGCCCCGCAGAGGCCGACGATCGACGCCCCTGGAGACAACGACGATGACCGCACCCCGCCTTCGCGCCCGCCGCACCGCCCTCGCCCGCAGCGGGCAAGTCCTGGCCCTGGCCGCCGCCGCGCTGCTCGCCGCGGCCCTGCCCCGCCTCGCCACGGCGCAGGCCAGCGCGCCCGCCACCGACTGGCCGACCCGGCCGGTGCGCATCCTCACGCCCTTCCCGGCCGGTGCCGGTCCGGAAACCGTGGCCCGCGTCGTCGCCGAGAAGCTGTCCAAGAAGTGGGGCAAGCCGGTGATCGTCGAGAACAAGCCCGGCGCCAACGGCTTCATCGCGATCGACACCTTCAAGCGCGGCGCCACCGACGGCCACGACCTGATCCAGCTGGACAACGCCCACCTGGTCATCTATCCGCACCTGTTCAAGAAGCTGCCCTACGACCCGGTCAAGGACTTCGACCCGATCGCGCCGCTGTTCAAGGCCTATTTCTTCGTCGGCGTGTCGGCCAACAGCAAGTACAAGACCGTCGGCGACATCGTGGCCGATGCCAAGGCCCATCCCGGCGCGCTGAACTACGGCTCCTGGTCGGTCGGCAACCCGGTGCACCTGGGCGCGGCGCAGCTCGAGGCGATGACCCAGACGCAGATGACGCACGTCGTCTACAAGGAGACGTCGATGCTCTACACGGCCGTGGCCAACGGCGAACTCAACTTCGCCCTGGGCACGATGGCGACGGCCGGGCCGCTGCAGCGCGCCGGCAAGATCCGCTTCATCGCCATCACCAGCCCGAAGCGCCACCCGGCCTTCCCCGACGTCCCCACCGTGGCCGAGTCCGGCGGCCCCGCCGGCTACGAGGCCACCGGCTGGACCACCATCGCCGCGCCGCGCGGGCTGCCCAAGGCGGTGCAGGAGCGCATCCAGCGCGACATCGAGGCTGCGCTGGCCGAGCCCGACATCCGCGAGCGCTATGTCACCTTCGGCTACGACGTCTTCCCGACCACGAAGGAGCAGTACATGGGCTTCATCTCCGCCGAGTCGGCCAAGTACGCCGCGCTGATCAAGCGCTTCAACCTCTCGCTGGACTGACATGAGCACCGCCGCCTCCGATCACGGCCAGCCGCCGGCGCTGGACGAGCTGCGCGTGGGCCTCGTCGGTTACGGCGAGGTCGGGCGCATCCTGGCCGAGGACCTGCGCGCCGTCGGCGTCGCCGTCAACGCCTACGACCTGAAGCTGGAGTCACCGTCCGCCGACGCCGACACCATGCGCGAGCACGCCGTGCAGTTCGGCGTCGGGCTCAGCCCCTCGGCCACGATGGTGGCCACGCCGGCCGACCTGGTCGTGAGCGCCGTCACCGCCAGCCAGACGCTGGACGCGGCGCGCGCCGCCGCCGCGGGCCTGCGGCCCGGCACCTTCGTGCTGGACTTCAACTCGGCCTCGCCCAAGGCCAAGCGCGAGGCGGCCGAGGCGGTGCAGGCGGCCGGTGGCCGTTATGTCGAGGGAGCGGTGATGACCAGCGTGCCGCCCTACCGGATCAAGGTCCCGCTGCTGCTGGGCGGTCCGCATGCGGGCGCGATCGCGCCGCTGCTGGCGCGGCTGGGCTTCGCCGCCAGCGTGGGCAGCGCGGAGCTCGGCATCGTCAGCGCGACCAAGATGTGCCGCAGCGTCATGATCAAGGGCCTGGAGGCCATGATCATCGAGAGCCTCACCGCCGCCCGCCATTACGGCGTCGAGGACGCGGTGCTGGCCTCGCTGAAGGAGACCTTCCCCGGCATCGAGTGGGAAAGGCAGGCCGCGTATTTCTTCCAGCGCGTGATCCAGCACGGCCGGCGCCGCAGCGAGGAGGTGCGCGAGGTCGCGGAGACCGTCCGCGACGCCGGGCTCACGCCCTGGAGCGCCGAAGGCACCGCCGAACGCCAGGCCTGGATGGCCGACCTGGCCGAGGACGGCCTCTTCGGCCAGCGCGGCGATCCGGCCTTCGGCCGCAGCCCCGACTGGCGCACCGAGGCCGACCGGCTGCTGGCGCACCTGGCCAAGCCGCGGCTCCCGCCGCACGGCTGAGCGCTGCGCCTCGCCGACGGCCACCGACTTCCCTCCCCGATTTCCCGCTCTCGCACAAGGACCCCGCGATGACGCTTCCCACCACCGGCGGCTTCGACAAGACCCCGGGCTGGCTCGACTGGCACTCGAGCCCGTCGACCCCACGCTTCCAGCTGCCCGAAGGGGCCGTCGACGCGCACTGCCACGTCTTCGGTCCCGGCGCCGAGTTCCCCTACGCGCCCGAGCGCAAATACACGCCCTGCGACGCGGGCAAGGCCCAGCTCTTCGCGCTGCGCGACCGGCTCGGCTTCAGCCGCAACGTCATCGTGCAGGCGACCTGCCACGGCGACGACAACCGCGCGATGGTCGATGCCTGCCGCGCCTCGGGCGGCCGCGCCCGCGGCGTGGCCACGGTGCGCCGCGGCGTCACCGACGCGCAGCTGCGCGAGCTGCACGAGGCCGGCGTGCGCGGCGTGCGCTTCAACTTCGTCAAGCGCCTGGTCGACTCCACGCCTCGCGACGAGTTGATGGAGATCGCCCACCGGGTGAAGGCGCTGGGCTGGCACGTGGTCCTCTACTTCGAGGCGCCCGACCTGCCCGAGCTGTGGGACTTCTTCGCCGCGCTGCCCACCACCGTCGTCGTCGACCACATGGGCCGGCCCGACGTGACCCAGCCGGTGGACGGCCCCGCGTTCGCGCTGTTCCTGCGCTTCCTGCGCGAGCATCCCTTCGTCTGGAGCAAGGTCACCTGCCCGGAGCGGCTCTCGGCCAGCGGCCCGCCGGCGCTGGATGGCGAGACCGAGCCCTACCGCGACGTGATCCCCTTCGCGCGCCACGTCGTCGAGGAGTTCCCGGACCGCGTGCTCTGGGGCACCGACTGGCCGCACCCCAACCTCAAGGACCACATGCCCGACGACGGCCTGCTGGTCGACCTCATCCCGCGCATCGCGCCCACCGCCGCGCTGCGCCAGCGCCTGCTGGTCGACAACCCGATGCGGCTGTACTGGCCGGAGGTCTCATCCCGATGAGCCCGATGAACCCGACGAGCCAGATGCGCCCGATGGCGAACCGTTTCCAGGAGACCTCGATGTCGATCGACAAACCCTACCGGGACATCCCCGGCACCACCATCTTCGATGCCGACCAGGCCCGCAAGGGCTACTGGCTCAACCAGTTCTGCATGTCGCTGATGAAGGCCGAGAACCGCGCGCGCTTCAAGGCCGACGAGCGCGCCTACCTCGACGAATGGCCGATGACGCCGGCGCAGAAGGAGGCCGTGCTGGCGCGCGACCTCAACCAGTGCATCCGGCTGGGCGGCAACATCTATTTCCTGGCCAAGATCGGCGCCACCGACGGCCGCAGCTACCAGCAGATGGCCGCCGGCATGACCGGCATGACCGAGACCGACTACCGCGACATGATGCTGGCCGGCGGGCGCCAGCCCGATGGCACGCCGCGGCGCAAGCGGGTGGACGACGCGGCCTCCGCGGATGCGAAGCAGGCGACGGCGGGCGACACCCGGGGCGCGACGAAGGGAAATACCCGATGAGCACGCATGCGCGCATCACCGCCTCCGTCTACACCTCCCATGTGCCGGCCATCGGCGTGGCCATGGACCAGGGCCGCACGCAGGATCCCTACTGGCAGCCACTGTTCGCGGGCTACGAGGCCTCGCGCCGCTGGATGGACGCGCACCGGCCGGACGCGATCGTGCTGGTCTACAACGACCATGCCAACGCGTTCAGCCTGGACATGATCCCCACCTTCGCGCTGGGCACCGCCGAGCGTTACGAGCCCGCCGACGAAGGCTGGGGGCCGCGCGCGGTGCCGCCGGTCCTCGGTCATGGCGAGCTGGCCGCCCACCTCGCGCAGAGCGTGATCCAGCAGGACTTCGACCTGACGCTGGTCAACCGCATGACGGTCGACCACGGGCTGACCGTGCCGCTGTCGCTGATGTTCGGCGAGCAGCCCGCCGGCGCGCCGCACTGGCCGGTGCCGGTGATCCCGCTGGCGGTCAACGTGGTGCAGTACCCGGTGCCCTCGGGCCGGCGCTGCCTGCAGCTGGGACAGGCGATCCGCCGCGCGGTGGAAAGCTTCGACGCGCCGCTCAAGGTGCAGGTCTGGGGCACCGGCGGCATGAGCCACCAGCTGCAGGGACCGCGCGCCGGCCTCATCAACCAGACCTGGGACCAGGCCTGGATGGACCGCCTGATCGCCGACCCGCGCGGCCTGTCCGAGATGCCGCACCTGGAGTACGTCCGCGAGGCCGGCTCCGAGGGCATCGAGCTGGTGATGTGGCTGATCGCGCGCGGCGCAATGAGCGACCTCGCGGACCTTCCCGGGCTCGACGCCCCGCCACGCGCACCGCGCGTGGCCCACCGCTTCTATCACGTGCCCGCCTCCAACACGGCGGTCGGCCACCTGATCCTCGAGAACCCCTGATCCCTCGCGATCCCCGGGGCTCCCATCGGAGCCCCGCCCCACTGGAGCCTTCCATGTCCACTCCCCTGCGCATCGCGCTGGCCGGCGCCGGCGCCTTCGGCCAGAAGCACCTCGACGCGCTGCGACTCATCGACGGCGTCGAAGTCGTGTCCCTGATCAGCCGCGACCTCGACAAGACCCGCGAGACCGCCGCCAAGTACGGCATCGACCACGCCACGACCGAGCTCGACGAGGCCCTCGCGCGGGACGACGTCGACGCCGTCATCCTCTGCACGCCGACACAGCTGCACGCGCGCCAGGCGCTGGCCTGCCTGGACGCCGGCAAGCACGTGCAGGTCGAGATCCCGCTGTGCGACGTGCTGGCCGAGGGCGAGGCCGTCGTGCGGCGCCAGCGCGAGACCGGCCTGGTCGCCATGTGCGGCCACACCCGCCGCTTCAATCCCAGCCACCAGTGGCTCCATCGCCGCATCGCGGCCGGCCAGCTGCGGATCCAGCAGATGGACGTCCAGACCTATTTCTTCCGCCGCACCAACATGAATGCGCTGGGCCAGGCCCGCAGCTGGACCGACCACCTGCTGTGGCACCACGCGGCGCACACGGTGGACCTCTTCGCCTGGCAGTGCGGCAGCCCGATCGTCAAGGCCCATGCGCTGCAGGGTCCGATCCACCCCACGCTGGGCATCGCCATGGACATGAGCCTGCAGCTGCAGGCGGCCAATGGCGCGATCTGCACGCTGTCGCTGTCCTTCAACAACGAAGGGCCACTGGGCACCTTCTTCCGCTACATCGGCGACACCGGCACCTACATCGCCCGCTACGACGACCTGGTCACCGGCAAGGACGAGATCATCGACGTCAGCCAGGTGGATGTGTCCATGAACGGCATCGAGCTGCAGGACCGCGAGTTCGTCGCCGCGATCCGCGAGGGCCGCGAGCCGGTCGCCAGCGTCGCGCAGGTGCTGCCCTGCTACCAGGTGCTGCACGACCTCGAGCGCGAGTTGACGGCCGGCTGATCCTCGGCTGACCACCGGCGGGGGGTCGGCGCGGTTAGGATGGCCGCCTCGTCCCCGTGCCGCCGATGGACCGCCTGCCCCCCTACGTTCCCCGCTCGCTGACCCGTCTGGCCCTGTGGCTGGCGGTGGGCAACCTCGTCATCGCCGCGGCCATCGTCGCCGCGACCTGGCTGGCGCTGCAGGCCGGCCGCGAGTCCGACCTGACCCGAGCCCGCGAAACCACCGAGAACCTGGCCGCCAGCCTCAGCATCGAGATCGGCGCCGAGCTCAAGCAGGTGGACAACGCGCTGCAGACGCTGGCGCTGCAGTACCGCCGCACCGGCGGCGGTCCCGAGGCGCTCAAGCGCGCGATGGAACGCGCGCTGGCCGACCAGCGCAGCCTGCTGCCGCAGGTCGACGCGATCCGCATGACCGACGCGCATGGCCAGGTGATCTACGGCCTGGCGGCCGAGGAAAGCAGCGTCAGCGTCGGTGATCGCGACTACTTCCAGCGCGCCCGCGACAGCGACGGCGTGGTGATCTCCGAGCCGCTGTTCGGCCGCGTGCTGCGCAAGTGGGGCATCGTCGTCGCCCGCCGGCTCGAGGCCGGGGACGGCAGCTTCGCCGGCGTCGTCTACACCACGCTCTCGACCGAGCACTTCATCGAGGGCTTCAAGGGCCTGACCATCGGCGCCGAGGGCGCGATCTCGCTGCGCACCCGCAGCCAGCGGCTGATCGCGCGCTACTCGGCCGCGGAGCCGCATTCGATCCGCGGCGTCGGCGACGTGATCGTGTCCGAGGACCTGATGCGCAAGATGGCGGCCAACCCGCAGCAGGGTTGGTACATGACCAAGACCAGGCTCGACAACATCGAGCGCATCACCTGCTACCGCCAGGTGCGCGGTTATCCGCTGACCATCTTCACCGGCGCCAGCACCGCCGACTTCCTCGCCGCCTGGCGCGGCGAGGTGCTGCAGCAAGGCGCGCTCGCGGCCGTGGTCATCCTGACGGTGCTGGGCTGCTCGGTGCTGGTGTTCCTGCAGCAGCGCCGCGACCACCGTGCCGCCACCGGCCTGCAGCAGCTGGCGCTGGAACAGGCGCTGATGCTGGACAACGACATGGTCGGCATGATGCGCCTGCGCGGCCGCAGCGTCGTGTGGCAGAACCGCGCGCTGTCGTCGCTGTTCGGTTATGCGCCCGGCGAGCTGCTCGGCCAGCCGACCCGCCAGCTCTACCTGGACGAGGCCAGCTTCCGCGAGGTCGGCGAGGCGGCCTACCCGGCCATCGAGTCCGGCCGGCGCTACCGCCAGCAGCTGCGGATGCGGCGCAAGGACGGCACGCCGGTGTGGATCGACCTGAGCGGCGCGTCGGTGTCGGGCAACGAGTCGCTGTGGATGATGATCGACGTCTCGGCGCTCAAGGAAAGCGAGGCCACCGCCAGGCACCTGGCGGTGCACGACGCGCTGACCGGCCTGCCCAACCGGGTGCGCTTCACCGAGCGGCTGGCCGGCGCGCTCACGCTGCTGGGCGAGCGGGTCGGGCTGGTGGCCGTGTGCTGGGTCGACCTGGACGGCTTCAAGGAGCTGAACGACCAGTTCGGCCACGAGGCCGGCGACGTGGTGCTGCGGGTGGTGGCGCAGCGCCTGCAGGCCGGCGTGCGCAACCATGACCTGGTGGCGCGCATGGGCGGCGACGAATTCGCCCTGCTGCTGACCGCGCTGCGTGCCGAGCACGAGGCCGAGCCGGCGCTGCGCCGCATGCTGGCGTCCATCGCCGAGCCGATCCGCCTGCCCGACGGCGATCACGCGGCGGTCACGGCCAGCATCGGCATCGCGTTTGCCCCGCTGCATGGCCGTCAGGCGGAAGCGCTGATGCGGCTCGCCGAGACGGCGATGACGATGGCCAAGCGCGCCGGCAAGCGGCGCGTGGTGTCGGCCAGCAGCATGCCAGGGAACGCCATGAACGCACCGAACTCGCCGGCGACCTCCGTCGGCCCCGACGCGCCCACGCCGGTGGACGCGATCGACACGCCCTCCAGCCCCGCGCCCGAACCCGGGACCGACAGTGCCGCGCCCGCGGGCCAGCGGCCGAGAGACCCCGGGCCGCCAGCGGTGCCGGACCATTCGTTCGACGAATCGGTCGCCGGGGAGGAAGATCCGGGCGCCACGCTGGACGGCGAGGACAGCAGCCGGGTGCCGCCGCGGCGGTCCTAGCGCGACGGCCACGCGGTCGCGGGCCGGTGGCAGCGATAGCGACAGCGGCAGCAACAGCGATACCGTGACCGACAGGGAGCGATCGTCATGACCGAGGAAACCTCCAGCCCGCACACCAGCGACCGCCATCGGGTCAACGTGCAGGACGACTACGAACTGCGTTACTGGGGCGAGCGCTTCGGCGTCTCGCCGGAGCTGCTGCGGCACGCGGTGGACGCGGTCGGCACCAGCGCCAAGGCCGTCGAGGAGTGGCTCCAGGCGCACCGTTGAGCGGCGCGCCGAGCGGCCGAGGGTGCTCCGCCCACCGCCGGGAACAAGGATTGCTGCCTGGGCAGTTTCCCGATCCGACCCGCCAGGAGTGCCCAGCATGGATGTCGACCCGGACCTCGCGTCTTCCCTGTCTCCCCCGGACGCCGCCCCGTGCGACGCTGACCCCGGGGCGATCTCGCGCCGCGGCCTGCTGATCGCCGGCGCGGGCGCCTCGGCCGCGGTCGCCGCCGGCGCGCCCCTCGAGGCGACCGCGCAGACCCCGTCGCGCCCCGGCGCGCGCCCTCAGGAGAACCTCGTGGCCACCACCCGCGTGACGCTCGACGTCAACGGCCAGTCCCACACGCTGGACGTCGACAACCGCACCTCGCTGCTGGACCTGCTGCGCGAGCACCTGCAGCTCACCGGCACCAAGAAGGGCTGCGACCACGGCCAGTGCGGCGCCTGCACCATCCACCTCGACGGCCGGCGCGTCAACGCCTGCCTGACGCTGGCGGTCATGCACCAGGGCGCGAAGGTCGTCACCATCGAGGGCCTGGGCACGCCGGAGCGGCTGCATCCGATGCAGGCGGCCTTCGTGCGGCATGACGGCTACCAATGCGGCTACTGCACGCCGGGCCAGATCTGCTCGGCGGTCGCGGTGCTCGACGAGATCAAGGCCGGCCTGCCCAGCCACGTCACGCCCGACCTCCAGGCCCGGCCGCTGCTGTCCATCGACGAACTGCGCGAGCGCATGAGCGGCAACCTGTGCCGCTGCGGCGCGTACTCCAACATCATCGACGCGATGGCCGAGGTGGCCGGCGTCGCCGTGCCGGGCACCGGCGAGCGGAGGCCCGCATGAAGCCCTTCACCTACGAGCGCGCCGCCTCGCCCACCGCCGCGGTCGCCGCGGCGGCGGCGCGGCCCGGCGCGCGCTTCATCGCCGGCGGGACCAACCTGCTCGACCTGATGAAGCTGCAGATCGAGGCGCCCGTCCACCTGGTCGACGTGAACGGCCTGGGCCTGGACCGGATCGAGCCAACGCCCGAGGGCGGCCTGCGCATCGGCGCGCTGGTGCGCAACACCGACCTGGCGGCGGACGCCCGCGTGCGGCGCGACTACGGCGTGCTGTCGCGCGCGCTGCTGGCCGGCGCTTCCGGCCAGTTGCGCAACCGCGCCACCACCGCCGGCAACCTGCTGCAGCGCACCCGCTGCCCCTACTTCTACGACACGGACCAGCCCTGCAACAAGCGCCAGCCCGGCAGCGGCTGCCCGGCAATCGCCGGCATGAGCCGGCCGCTGGCGGTGATCGGCGTCAGCGACGCCTGCATCGCCTCGCATCCGAGCGACATGGCGGTGGCCATGCGGGTGCTGGACGCGACCGTCGAGACCCTGCGGCCCGACGGCCAGGCGCGGCGCATCCCGATCGCCGACTTCCACCGCCTGCCGGGCAACACACCGCACATCGAGACGACGCTCGAGGCCAACGAGCTGATCACCGCGGTCACCCTGCCGCGGCCGCTCGGCGGCACGCAGCTCTATCACAAGGTGCGGGACCGCGCGTCCTATGCCTTCGCGCTGGTCTCGGTGGCCGCGGTGATCCCGCGCGACGGCGGCGCCGCGCGCTTCGCCGTCGGCGGCATCGCGCCCAAGCCCTGGCGCGTCGAACGCGCCGAGACGGCGCTGCGCCAGGGCGTGCCCGCCGCCGCGCAGGCGCTGCTGGCCGGCGCGACGCCGACCGCGGAGAACGCCTTCAAGCTGCCGCTGGTCGAGCGCACGCTCGCCGCCGTCCTGGCTCAGGCCCGGCTCACCGGGAGGACCGCATGAAGTTCGACACCCCCGCCACCACCAATCCGATCGACCAGCTGCGGATCGTCGGCCGGCCCAGCGACCGCATCGACGGGCCGCGCAAGACCACCGGCACCGCGCCCTACGCCTACGAGCGCCATGACGTCGCCCGGGACGCGGCCTACGGCGTCGTCGTCGGCGCAGGCATCGCCAAGGGCCGCATCGCGTGGATCGACGTCCAGGCCGCGGAAGCCGCGCCCGGCGTGCTCGCCGTCGTGACCGCGCAGAACGCCGGCAAGCTCGGCAAGGGGCGGATGAACACCGCCGCGCTGCTGGGCGGACCGGAGATCGCGCACTACCACCAGGCCATCGCCGTCGTGGTCGCCGAGCGCTTCGAGCAGGCGCGCGCGGCGGCCGCGCTGATCCGCGTCGAGTACACGCCCGAGCCGGGCGCCTTCAGCCTGGCCAAGGCCAAGGACCAGGCCAAGCCCCCCAAGCAGGACGACGGCCCCGGCGGCACGCCGCCCGAAACGCGGGTCGGCGACTTCGACGGCGCCTTCGCCCGCGCGCCGGTGCGCATCGATCACACCTACACGACCCCCGACCAGTCGCACGCGATGATGGAGCCGCATGCGACGCTGGCGGTCTGGGAAGGCGATCGCCTCACCGTCTGGACCTCCAACCAGATGATCGACTGGGGCCGCGGCGACCTGGCGCGCACCCTGGGCCTGCCGCGCGACAAGGTGCGGCTGATCTCGCCCTTCGTCGGCGGCGGTTTCGGCGGCAAGCTCTTCCTGCGCGCCGACGTGCTGATGGCCGCGCTCGGCGCGAAGGCGGCCGGCCGTCCGGTCAAGGTGGCGCTGCAGCGGCCGCTGATGATGAACAACACCACGCACCGCCCGGCGACGCTGCAGCGCATCCGCATCGGCGCGGGCCAGGACGGCCGCATCACCGCGATCGGCCATGAGAGCTGGTCGGGCGACCTGCCCGGCGGCTCGCCCGAGACGGCGGTGGCGCAGACGCGGCTGCTCTACGCGGGCCGGCACCGCATGACCGCGATGAAGCTGGCGGTGCTGGACCTGCCCGAGGGCAACGCGATGCGCGCGCCGGGCGAGGCGCCCGGCCTGATGGCGCTGGAGATCGCGATCGACGAGATGGCCGAGCAACTGCGCATGGACCCGATCCAGTTCCGGCTGCTCAACGACACGCAGGTCGATCCGGAGCAGCCCGACCGGCCGTTCTCGCAGCGCCGGCTGGGCGAATGCCTGCGCACCGGGGCCGAGCGCTTCGGCTGGAACCGGCGCATGCCGCCGGGCCAGCGGCGCGAAGGTCCCGGCGGCCGCTGGCTGGTCGGGATGGGCGTGGCGGCGGCCTTCCGCAACAACCTGGTGATGAAGTCGGCCGCGCGGGTGCGGCTGGACCGCCGCGGCATCGTCACCGTCGAGACCGACATGACCGACATCGGCACCGGCAGCTACACCATCCTGGCGCAGACCGCGGCCGAGATGATGGGCGTGGGGCTGGACCAGGTCGTCGTGCGCCTGGGCGACTCGGCGCTGCCGGTGTCGTCCGGCTCGGGCGGGCAATGGGGCGGCAACAGTTCGGCCTCGGGCGTCTACGCCGCCTGCGTCGCGCTGCGCGAGGCGGTCGCCCGGCGCGCCGGCATCGACCTCAAGGACGCCGTCTTCGCCGACGGCCAGCTGCGCGGCGGCGGCCGCAGCCTGCCGCTGGGCGAGATCGCCGGCGCCGAGGGCATCGCCGCCGAGGACCGCATCGAGTTCGGCGACCTCGACAAGAAGTACCAGCAGTCCACCTTCGGCGGCCACTTCTGCGAGGTCGCCGTCGACGCCTACACCGGCGAGGTGCGCGTGCGCCGCATGCTGGCGGTCTGCGCCGCCGGGCGCATCCTCAATCCGAAGACGGCGCGCAGCCAGGTGATCGGCGCGATGACCATGGGCGTGGGCGCGGCGCTGATGGAGGCGCTGCATGTCGACGAGCGCCGCGGCTTCTTCGTCAACCACGACCTGGCCGGCTACGAGGTGCCCGCGCATGCGGACATCCCGCACCAGGAAGTGATCTTCCTGGACGAGACCGACCCGGTCTCCTCGCCGCTCAAGGCCAAGGGCGTCGGCGAGCTGGGGATCTGCGGCGTCGCGGCGGCGGTGGCCAACGCCATCCACAACGCCACCGGCGTCCGGATCCGCGACTATCCGATCACGCTCGACAAGCTGCTCAAGGACCTGCCGAAGCCGGCGTGAGGCCCTCGCGCGTCGGATTCATCGCCTCGGCCAGCACCGCGGCGAGGCTGTCGATGTCGTAGGGCTTGGGCACCAGCGGCACGTTCGGCGCCTCCTCGATGCGCACCGGATGGCCGCTGGCCAGCACCACCGGCAGTGTCGGCTTGAGCACCTTCAAGGTCCGCACCAGGTCCACGCCGCTGCGCGCGCCGGGCATGACGATGTCGGTCAGCACCACGTCGGCGCTCAGGCCGGCCCGCAGCTGGTCCAGCGCATGGTCGGCCGAGGGCGCCGTCTTGACGGTGAAACCGCGCTCCTCCAGCGCCTGCGCGGTGAGCTCGCGCACCGAGGGTTCGTCCTCGACCAGCAGCACCGTGCCCGCATGGCGACGCTCCGTGGCCGGGCCGGCGGGGACCGGCGACGCCGCGTCCTCCATCCGCCCGTGCGAGCGCGGTAGCCACAGCGTCACCTCGGTGCCCAGGCCGATCTTGCTGACGATGCCGGCCGTGCCGCCCGCCGACCGCGCCAGCGCATACACCTGTGCCAGCCCCAGGCCAGTGCCCTGCCCCACCGGCTTGGTGGTGAAGAAGGGCTCGAAGGCGCGCTCCATCTGTTCCTGCGTCATGCCGTCGCCGGTGTCGCGCACCGCGATCGCGACGTACTCGCCCGGCTGCAGCTCCGGCGCCAGGCCAACCGGGTCGCCCTCGGCCAGCACGCGGTTGCGGGCCGACACCGTCAGCGTGCCACGCCCCTGCATCGCATCGCGCGCGTTCAGCGCCAGGTTGAGCACCGCCAGCTCGAGCTGGACCGGATCGGTGCGCACCGGCCAGAGCGTCTCGTCGATGGCCAGCGTGACCTCGACCGCGCTGCCCACCGCGCCGCTGGCCAGCGCCATCAGCTCGGGCAGCTGGCGGCGCAGGTCGATGACGGTTTCATGGCCCACCTGCTGGCGGCCGAAGGCCAGCAGCTGCCGCGTCAGCTGCGCGGCCTTGGAGGTGGCGCGCTGGCAGGCGTCGAGCGCGCTGTCGGCGCGCGGATCGCTGCTCAGCCGGCGCGCCAGCTGCAGCCCGGTGGTCATCGTCTGCAGCAGGTTGTTGAAGTCGTGCGCGATGCCGCCGGTCAAGCGGCCCAGCGCCTCCAGCTTCTGGCTGCGCAGCGCCGTCTGCTGCGCGTTGCGGGTCTGGGCGACGGCGGTGTCGACCTCCTCGCGCAGGCGCTGCTCGCTGCCGGCGCGCTCGCGGCTGGCCACGGCCAGGGCGCGCTGGACGATGTCGATCTCGTCGATGCCGCTGCGCACCTCCTCGAGCGTGCCGCCTCCGCCCAGCCGGATCGCGTCCTTGCGCAGGCGGCGCAGCGGCTCGGCGATCGCGCGGCTCATGCGCCGTGCCAGCACCAGCGCCAGCACGATGAAGACCAGCGACAGCGCCAGCATCATCGCGAACGCGGCCCAGGCGCTCTTGGCCAGCTCCGCCTGGCTCAGACCGATCAGCACCACCCAGCCGGAGTCCGGCGCGCGGCTGAAGGCGGTGAAGACCGGCTCGCCGTCGAGCGTGCGCAGGTCCACCACGCCGCGGTCGGCGCGGGCCAGGGCGTCCAGCATGTCGCCGGTGGCGCGCTGCCCGACGCGGCGTTCCGGCTCGCGCGTGCGGGCGATGACGGCGCCCTGCCCGTCCAGCACCACGCCCAGCCAACCGGCGGGCAGCGGCTGCTGGCGGAAGATCTGCTGCATCTCGCTGACCGGACTGCCCAGGCCGAGGAACATCGCCTGGCCGGCCACGGTCACCGGCACCCGCACCGCGAAGCTGGGGCGACGGTCAACCGGACCGAGATAGAGGTTGGAGACGATCAGCCGGCGGCGCGTGTCGATGCCGTCCGGGAAAGCCGCAGCCGCCGGCAGCGGCTGCCCCCAGGCGACCCGGGTGTTGAGCAGTTGCCGGCCGTCCGGCGCCGTCAGCACGATGGTGCTGGGCGTGCCGGCCACGAGCCGCGTGGCCTCGCCATGGAACTGCGCCAGCCGGCCCTCGGCCAGGCTCGGGGACACGCTCAGGGCCTGCAGCAAGGCGGTGCGCACCGCCATCTCCCGGTCGGTGACCAGGCTCAGCGCCTCGGCGGTCTCGGTCGCGGCGGCGACGGCCGCGCGCCGTTCGGTGTGGAAGACCGCCATGCCGGCGATCACCGACAGCAGCAGCGTCGGCAGCACGATCAGCCAGACCATGGCGCGCAACTTGCCGCTGACGGACCCGGCGCGCGGCGCGGTGGAGGTCGGGGTCCGGTCGGGCATGGTGCGCGATTCTAGGCGCGGGCCCGGGCCCTTGACGGTGTCCTCACACCCCCGATCCGGGGCCACGCGACCATGACCTGCCAGGGAGGGCGGCGATGAAACTGCTCGTCATCGAGGACGAGGACAAGCTCGGCGAATACCTGCGCGGCGGCCTCACCCAGGAGGGCTTCGTCGTCGACCTGGTGCGCGACGGCGTCGACGGCCTGCACCAGGCCAGCGAAGGCGCCTACGACCTGGTGCTGCTCGACGGCGTGCTGCCGGGCATCGACGGCCTGGCCGTGCTGGCCGCGCTGCGCCAGCAGGACCACACCCGCACGCTGCCGGTGCTGATGCTGACGGCGCGGGCCGAGGTCGAGGACCGCGTGCGCGGCCTGCAGGCCGGCGCCGACGACTACCTGGTCAAGCCCTTCGCCTTCTCGGAACTGGTGGCCCGCATCCAGGCGCTGCTGCGGCGCGCCAGCGCGACGCCGGTGGCCGAGGCCACCGTGCTGAAGCTGGCCGACCTGGAGCTCGACCTGCTGCGCCGCAAGGCCCACCGCGCCGGCCAGCGGCTGGACCTGACGGCCAAGGAGTTCAGCCTGCTCACGCTGCTGCTGCGGCGCCAGGGCCAGGTCTTGTCACGGACGGAGTTGGCCGAGCAGGTCTGGGACATGAACTTCGACAGCGGCACCAACGTCGTCGAGGTCGCCGTGCGGCGCCTGAGGACCAAGCTGGACCGGCCCTTCGAGGCGCCGCTGCTGCACACGGTGCGCGGGATGGGCTACGTGCTGGAGACGCGCGAGCCCTGAGGCCGCCGGCGCCACCACGCCAGCAGCCCCAGGCCGCCGGCCAGCATCGCCCAGCTCGACGGCTCGGGCACCGGCGCCGCCAGCTGCTCGAAGGCCAGCTGCTGCATCGCCGTGGCCTGCGCCTGCGAGATGCCGAGTTGCGCCGCGGCCGTCTCCGTCGCGCCCAGGCTGCGCGGGTCCAGCCCCGTGATGCGGCCGAAGATCGTCAGCGCCTCCAGGTAGCTGCCGAAGCGGCTCGCGTGGTAGTTGTCGTCGGCCCAGAGCTTGACCGTGCCCGGGTCGATGCCGTCATAGGGATTCGCGTCCGCGAAGCCCTGCGCCATCGCCCGGTTCCAGGCCAGGCCCACCGGGATCACGCCGTCGATGTGCTCCGACGCCAGGTCCGCCTGCTGATAACCGGCGTAGACGTCCCGGGCCATCTGGTAGATGGATTCGCCGTACCAGGCGCCGCTGGGCGGATAGGTCTGGTCGGCGCGCGACCAGGTCGCCATCAGGTTGATCTTCACGTCCGCGTTGCGGGCATGCAGCGCATCGGCCAGCAGGCCCGAGTACTGGATCAGCTTGGCCGGATTGCCGGGATCGGACGCGTCCAGCGTGCTGTAGCTCTGCAGCACCACGCGGTCCCAGGGCTTGTCGATCAACGCCATCTTGGTGTTGTAGTGCAGGTCCAGGCCGCTGCCGCCGACGGTCTCCAGGCTCACGTCGTAGTTCAGCCCCGCCTGCACGGTGAAGGCCTTGAACAGCGCGGGGATGCCGCCGATGCCGGTGCCGTTCAGGTCGGTGACCGAGCCGGGGTTGAACTGCATCACGGCCGAGCCCTGCGCGTAGGTGAAGCTGTTGCCGACGAACAGGATGCTCTCGGCCCGCGCCGCGCCGGCGGACAGCGCCAGCACGACGCCCGCGAGCGGGCAGAAGAATCGATTCATGGATGTCGTCCTCGGTGTGGAGTCGTTGAAGCGCGCCCGCGTCCAGGCGGGCGCCTCGCCCTTATAGGAAGCGGGACACCGTCCGGGAGGACCTCCCCCTAGTTCGCTGTGCGGCAGGCATGTGGAAACTGGTGCGCCAGCGCACGCAAACGGCGCATGGGCCGCGCGAGGACGCAGGTTGGCACAAACGGACACCCGCGTTTACCGCGGCGGGCACGGTGATTGCCATCTTGTCCGGTTGGAACGATGTCCAGTTCCTGGAGCTTTTGATGTCCCTGCCCGTTGCCGCAACTCCTTCCGCGTCCCAGCCCCGCGCCAATCTCCTGCTCGTGCAGATGCCCGAGGAGGATCAGGCCCGCTGGTCCGGACAGCTCGAGACCGTCGAGCTGCTCAAGGGGCGCGTGCTGTTCGAGGCCGGCGCTCCCGCCACGCATGTGTACTTCCCGATCACGGCCATCGTGTCGCTGATCCACACCACGCATTCCGGCGACTCGGCGCAGGTCGCGATGATCGGCTCCGAGGGCGCCGCCGGCCTGGCGGCCGCGATGGGCGGGGAATCGCCCGCCTGCCGCGCCGTCGTGCAGCGCGCCGGCCTGGCCTTCCGCATGCGGGTGTCGCTGGTGCGCGAGGAACTGATGCGGCCCGGCGGGTCGACGCAGCTGCTGCTGCGCTACCTGCAGTCGCTGATCTCGCAGATCGCGCACACCGCGGTCTGCAACCGCCATCACTCGCTGGAGCGGCAGCTGTGCCGCTGGCTGCTGCTGTGCCTGGACCGCCAACATGGTCACAACGAGCTGTCGGTCACCCAGGAGTCGATCTCCAACCTGCTGGGCGTGCGCCGGGAAGGCGTCACCGAGAGCGCCCAGCGCCTCCAGGCCGCCGGCCTGATCCGTTACTCCCGCGGACATATCGCGGTGCTGGATCGACCGGGGCTGGAAGCCCGGGCCTGCGAGTGCTACGCCCTGCTCAAGCAGGACTTCCAGCGCTTGCTGCCCCAGGACCCGGACGGCGTGAACGCGGCCACCTCTGCCACCTTCGCGCCCGTCGCCGTGCAGGCCTGAGGGCTTCTTCGCATCGCTTCAAAGCATCGCAGCGGACGTCCCGTCGAGGACGGGGCGTCGTCGAGCGCCTGTTGAACGCTCCGTGCCGCGCGCCACGGTGCCGGCCCGCACCGTCGCCGTGTCGCGCGTGTCGGTCCGGAGCTTCCGGGCACCCGCATGCCCTCGAGATCCGGACCCTGGACCTGACCAGCCCCGGGCGGGACCGGTCGCACGATCACTTCTCCGTGCGGCCGCGACGGCGCGCCACGAAGCCGATGGCACCCAGACCGGCGATCAGCATCGCGTAGGTCGAGGGCTCCGGCACCACGGCGGCGGCGAAGTTGATCGAGCCGCCGCCCTGGCGGATGCGGAAGCCACCGGCGAAGGGCTCGACCTGCGACGTCGTGTTGGAGAACGAGGTCAGCGCCAGGTCATACACCGGCAGCGAGGTCTGGAAGCCCGGCACCAGCCAGTTCAGCGTCAGCTTGGCATTGGCCGAGGGGTTGAAGGTGCCGTCGCCCAGCGGCGTGGTCGCCACCGTGCCCAGCACCAGCGAGCCGCTGGCCAGGGCCACTTCGCCGGCCGCGCTTTCGGTCGGGGTGTTGCCCGCGAAGCCGAACGACGAGGTGCCGTTGTAGCCGTACAGGGTGTAGGTCAGCGAGGTCAGCGTGCCGACCGTGGACACCGAGCCCGGGTCACCGGCCTGCGTCAGCGTGCCGTTGCCGCTGAACTGGATGTAGAAGCCGTAGTCCGAGTTCAGGCCGTTGGACGGCAGCGTGGTGCCGCCGAGCTGGGCGGCGCTGATGGCCAGGTAGCCCGATTCGCTGAACGTGTTGCCGGCCCCGAAGGTGATGGTCGAGTAGTTCGACACCAGCAGGTTGTCGGCGGTGAAGGCCGAGCCGTTCAGGCCGGCGGTGGCCGGGTCCCAGGTGAATTGCGGCAGCGCGGAAGCGCTGGCGCTGACGGCGGCCAGGGCGAGGGCCAGCAGGGTGCGCTGGAACGCCACAGGCTTGCGGGAGAGCAAAGGCAGGGTCATGGTGGTTGCTCCGATAGAAAGATGTCCGCCAATCGCGGACGGCGCAGTGTCCCCAGGCGCCCCAGAGAGCGTCTGTACGTCCACCCACATAAAAACGGCCCCTCCCGGGGGCTGTACCCGGAAGGTGCGACGAACCACCCCCGGCGTGCCTGGAACGCCCCCGCGTTCGCGGGATGCCGCGCGTACGCGACGGGCCACATCCCCGATGCCATCGGGGGCAAGTCGCGCTGCGGCACCACGCGTCAAGGTGCGTCGGCATGCGTCGATGTGCGTCGATGTGCTTCGGCATGTGCAGCCTGCAACGGCCTGCATCGGGATGCGTGGCCCGCATCGGCATGCGCGGCCTGCGCTTGCATGCGTCGATGCGCCTCGGCGCGAATTACTGCGCTCGCCCGGCGCTTTTCCGTGGCCGCATCGGCGCGGCCGCACCGGACAATCGCGCATCGCTTCCGACGCCCCTTCGCCCGCCATGTCCCAGCCCGCCCGCTCCGCCGCTTCCGCCGCCCTGACCTCCACCGCCGCCTCCGGCGTCGCCGGGCTGATGCTGGGCCAGATCGTGCTCGCGCTGGCGCTGCATCACAACCGCTCGGTGGAGGGACTGGGCTTCGCGCTCGTCTTCCTGCTGGCTGGCGGCGCCGCGGTGGCCTGCTTCCTGACGCACCGCCACCAGCAGCGCCGCCCGCGCCAGGAGCCTGCGCCGCTGCGCCTGTGGCTCATCGCGCTGGCGGGCGGCGTGCTCGCCTCGATGCTGGTCATCGGCGCGCTCTGAGCGTCGTCGCTCCGCACCCCACGCGCGCCATGCGCGATGGCGATCGCGCTCGCGATCGATCGTCGCGGGACGGGCACTCTCCTTGCCCTCGAGCCGCGATGCCCACCGATCGCCACGTCCGCACCTCTGCCACCGATACCGCGCCCGCCCGCACGCGCGCCGCGTCGGCGACCCCTGGGCGCGGCGCACGGCGGGCCTCGCCGCGCCGGATCCGCACCGGCCGCGGCTGAGCGGCGCCGGCGGCGCTTGCGCGCTGCCGGCGGCTTCTCTTCACCAGCGCTTCAGGCCGAGGGATCGTCCTCATGCTCCGGATCCGGCCCCGCGGACGGATCGTCCCCGCTGGCCAGGTCCTCGACGTCGATCGACGCGTCCACGTCCTCGATCGCCGGCGAGCGGCTCACCCGGTCCGGCAGGATGTCGGCGGCGTCCGTCGCGCGGCCCGGCGTGGCCGAGCCACGCTCGCCGGTGCCGAAGCGGTCGGTATCGCTGGAAGGATCGGCGGGCGTCGCGCCCAGTTCGTCCGGATCGTCCGTGCCGGTGGCCAGCGGACGTTCGCCGAGCACGTCGCTGCCGCTGTCGGAACTGTCGCTCGGGCCGAGCGAGTCGGTGCCGCGTCCCTTGGACTGCGACGGGGCGGGCACGCCGCCAAGGATGCTGCTGGTGGCCATCTGGGTACTCCTTGCAAGACCTCGAGGGGTCGATGCAGACAGTTCGGCAAAGGCCGGACCCGCAGCCCAGACATGCAAACCCCATCGCTGCTCCCGCGCGACCGCACGACCACAAAGCCACACGACCCCCTCGCCCGCTTGCGGGAGAGGGTTGGGGTGAGGGTCTTCAACGCGCCCGCTTCTGATAGAGCCGCTCACGCGCCGCGATCTCGACGAAATCGCCGGCATGCGAGGAGAAGCGCAGCGTCTCCCGCGCGCCCAGGCCGAGGAAGCCGTTGCGGCACAGCGCCTCGCTGAACAGGCCCAGCGCCCGGTCCTGCAGCGCGCGGTTGAAATAGATCAGCACGTTGCGGCAGGACACCAGCTGGACCTCGGCGAAGACGCTGTCGGTGGACAGGCTGTGGTCGCTGAAGACGATGCGCTCCTTGAGCGCCTTGTCCATCAGCACGTGGTCATAGGCGGCCGTGTAGTACTCCGACAGCGAACCCCTCCCGCCCGACGCCCGGTGGTTCTCCGAGAACAGCGGCACCTGGTCCATCCGGTACACCCCGGCCTGCGCCTGCGCCAGCGCCTCGTGGCTGATGTCGGTCGCGTAGATCAGCGTGCGCTCCAGCAGCCCTTCCTCCTTCATGAGGATCGCCATCGAATAGGCCTCCTCGCCGCCGCTGCAGCCCGCCACCCAGATCCGCAGCGACGGGAAGGTGCGCAGCACCGGCACGACCTGCTCGCGCAGCGCGCGAAAGTACTCGGGGTCGCGGAACATCTCGCTGACCTGCACCGTCAGGTCGGCCAGCACCGAGCGGAAGACCTCCGCCTCGCGCAGCAGCCGTCCCTGCAGCTGCGACAGGTTGGCGCAGTGGAAGCGCTGCATCGCCGCCTTCAGGCGGCGGCGCAGCGAGGTGCCGGCGTAGTCGCGGAAATCGTAGTGGTAGCGCTCGTAGATCGCTTCCAGGATCAGGCGGACCTCGATGTCCAGCTCGGGGGCTGCTTGCGCCATCGGCCGGTCGTCCTCAGCGCGGCATCCAGACCCGCACCAGCGAGAGCAGCTTCTCGATGTCCAGTGGCTTGGCGATGTAGTCGTTGGCGCCCGCGGCCATGCACTTCTCCTGGTCGTCCTTCATCGCCTTGGCGGTGAGCGCGATGATCGGCAGCCGCTTGAGCTCGGGCCGCGCGCGGATCTCGCGCATCGCGGTGTAGCCGTCCATCTCCGGCATCATGATGTCCATCAGCACCAGGTCCACCGGCGCCTTCGCGCCCGGTCCCTGCAGCGGCGCGGCCAGCCGCTCCAGCGCCTCGCGTCCGTTGCGCGCGATCTCCACCTTCACGCCCTTGGGCTCCAGCACCGCCGACAGCGCGAAGATGTTGCGCACGTCGTCCTCGACGATCAGCACCCGCCGCCCCTCCAGCATGTTGTCGCGCGCCCTCACCTCCTTGAGCATGCGCTGGCGCTCGGGCGGCAGCTGGGCTTCGACCTGGTGCAGGAACAGCGTGACCTCGTCGAGCAGCCGCTCGGGCGAACGGGCGCCCTTGATGATGATCGAGCGCGAGTAGCGCCGCAGCTGCTGCTCCTGCTGCGGCGACAGCGTGTGGCCGGTGTAGACGATCACCGGCGGGAAGGCGACGTCGTCCTGCCGCGCCATCTGGTCGAGCAGGTCGTAGCCGCTCATGTCCGGCAGGTTCAGGTCCATGACCATGCAGTCGAAGGTCGACTGGCGCAGCGCCTCCAGCGCCTCGGCCGCGGTCGACACGCCATGGATGCGGACCTCGTCCGCCGCCAGCAGGTGGCGGATGCTGTCGAGCTGCCGGGCATCGTCCTCGACCACCAGCACCGTGCGCAGGCGCTGCGAGAACTTGGCCTCCAGCCGCTGCAGCGCGATCTCCAGCTCGTCGCGCTTGACCGGCTTGAGCGCATACCCGACCGCGCCGCGCTCGAGCGCCTCGTGGGTGTAGTCGGCCACCGAGATCACGTGCACCGGGATGTGCCGCGTCAGCGGCTCGCGCTTGAGGCGGTCCAGCACGCCCAGCCCGGAGTGGTCCGGCAGGTTCATGTCCAGCAGGATCGCGCTGGGCGCGTAGCGCTGGGCGACGGACAGGCCGTTCTCGGCCGTGTGCGCCATCAGGCAGACGAAACCCATCTCGCGGATCAGGTCGCGCAGGATGAGCGCGAAGCGCGGGTCGTCCTCGATGACCAGGATGGCGCGGTCGCCCGGCACCCAGGAGAGCCGGTCGTCGTCGAGCTGCGGCAGCCGCGGCTCGGGCGCGGCGGGCGCGGGCTCACGCAGCAGCGACACCGCCGGGCCGTCGGCCCCTTCCTCCGCCTCGCCGTCCGCCGGCAGCCGGGCCTGGAAAGCGGCGATGGCCGGCGGCGCGGTGATCGGCGCCTGCGCCGGCGACAGTGGACGCTGCACCTGGCCGTCGGCCGGCAGCTCGTGCGTGGGCGGCAGCACCAGACTGAAGGTCGAGCCCTCGCCGGGCGCGCTGTGCAGGTGGATGTCGCCGCCCAGCAGCCGCGCCAGGTCGCGCGAGATCGACAGGCCCAGCCCGGTGCCGCCGTACTTGCGATGGGTGCTGCCGTCGGCCTGCCGGAAAGCCTCGAAGATCGGCGCCTGCTGGTGCGCCGGGATGCCGATGCCGGTGTCGGTGACCGCGAAGGCGATGCGGCCATCGGCGGTGGCGCCCACCTCCATGCGCACGGAGCCGCGCTCGGTGAACTTCAGCGCGTTGGACAGCAGGTTCTTGAGGATCTGGCCCAGGCGGGCCTCGTCGGTCTCGATCCATTCGGGCGCGCCGGGCGCCAGCTGCAGGCCGAAGGCCAGGTTGCGCTGCGCGGCGATCGGCGCGAAGACCTGCGTCAGCTGCTGCAGCAGGCGCGGCAGCGACACGCGGTCGATCTGCATGTCGACCTTGCCGGCCTCGATCTTGGACAGGTCCAGGATGTCGTTGATCAGCGCCAGCAGGTCGTTGCCGGCCGAGCTGATGGTCTGCGCGAAGCGGACCTGTTCGTCGCTCAGGTTGCCGTCCTTGTTGTCGGCCAGCAGCTTGGCCAGGATCAGGGTCGAGTTCAGCGGCGTGCGCAACTCGTGGCTCATGTTGGCCAGGAACTCGCTCTTGTACTGGTTGGAGCGCTCCAGCGCCTCGGCGCGGTCGGTGAGCTGCGCCTGGGCCTGGGTCAGCTCCGAGCGCTGCAGCTCAAGCTGGCGCGCCTGCTCCTCGAGCTGGGTGTTGCTCTGCTCGAGCTCGGTCTGCTGCTTCTCCAGCCGCAGCTGCGAGTCGCGCAGCGCGTTGCCCTGCTCTTCCAGCTCCTCGTTGCTGGCGCGCAGCTCTTCCTGCTGCATCTGCAGTTCCTCGGCCTGGCGGCGGCTCTCCTCGAGCAGCGACTCCAGCCGGCTGCGGTCCTTGGCGGCGCGCAGCGCCATCGCCAGCGGTTCGGCCACCCGCGCCAGCAGCTCGCGCTCGGCCTCGCCGACGTGATGCAGGAATCCGAGTTCGATCACGCCCTGCAGGCGCCGGTCCACGCCGACCGGCGCGATCAGCAGCTCGGTCGACGTCGCCCGTCCCAGCGCGGAGCTGACCGGCAGGTAGTCGGCCGGAAGCCGCGTGACATGCACCGGCCGGCGATCGCGCGCCGCCTGGCCCACCAACGTGTCCCCGCCGCGCACCACGGGCGCGGACTCGCCCTCCGCCGCGACCGGCAACGCATAACCGCCCACGCGCAGGTAGCTGCCGTCGTCCTGGGTGACGTAGAAGGCCCCCACCCGGGCGTCGGTCCAGCGCGCCAGGAAGCTGGTCGCGACGTCGGCGAGCCGCTCCACATGCGGGTCGCCCTGCAACTCCACGCCCAGGCCGGCCAGGCCGGCCTTGAGCCACTCCTCGGTGCGGGCGGCGCGATGGGCGCGCGCGCTCAGCGCGGCCGCGACCGCCGTCAGCACCACCAGCAGCGCCGAGCCGCCCCACATCATCCCGGCCGTCTGCTGGACGGCGGCGTCCCAGAGCGCGCGGCGCTCGGCGGCGCGATCGCGCTCCTCGCGCTCCATCTCGCCCAGCAGCGTGCGGATGCGCTCCATCAGGATCCGCCCCCGGTCGCCCTGCACCACGGTCACCGCGCCGATGCCGTCGCCCTTGCGGCGCATCGCGATGGATTCCTCCATCTCGCCCAGCTTGGCCTTGACGAGCTGCTCGATCAGCTCCAGCCGGGCCAGCTGCGAACGGTAGTTCTGGAAGCTCGCGCGCAGGCGCTCGGTCGCGGCCGGCAGCGTGACCTGCGCGGTGTTGAACGGCAGCAGGTAGTTGTCCAGGCCGGTGATCAGGAAACCGCGCTGGCCGGTCTCGGCATCCTTGATCGCCGAGCCCAGCGCCTGGATCTGCTCCTGCACGGCGAGAGTGCGCGCCATCGCGTCGGCGGCCTCCGCCTGCGTGCGCTGCGTGCGCCATGAAAAGGCGGCGACGACCACGATGGTGAGCACCGCCAGCGCGAAGCCGAGCAGCGTGGGCAGCGGGAGCCATTCATGGCGGCGGGCGAGCGCGCCGCCAAGGTTCGCGCTGTTGGCACTGGTGGCGCCGGTGGCGCTGGCGAGGGGGCCGGAAGTCGTCGTGGTGTTCATGAATGCATGAATGAGAAAGCGGGGCGGCCGGGACGGGGGCGCATGCTAGCGCGCCCTCGTCCCGGCCGGTCCCCGGGATCCTCTCGGGGGGCTGTCGATGACCCTGGCCGGTCACTCGCGCGGCTCGCCGCGCGCATTGACCGTCACGGTCGCTCCCGGCGGCTGCCGGGTCTGCATGTAGTGCTCCTGTCCGTTGAAGCGATAGGTCACGTCCCAGTACTGCGGGTTGCCGCCGTTGGGCGCCGCGCCGCAGCGCTGCACGTTGCGCACGTCGTTGCGGTTCACGTTGCTGCCCACCACCGCGCCGCCGATCGCGCCGGCCGCGGTCGTCACCGCCTGCCCGCTGCCGCCGCCGAACTGATGACCCAGGATGCCGCCCAGCACGCCGCCGATCACCGCGCCGCCGACGTTGGGCCGGTCCCGCACTTCCTTCTGCTCGATCCAGCAGCGTTGCTGCTCGTTGCCCATCACGGCGCGCACCGAGACCACCTGCGCCTGGTACAGCGTCTCCTCGCCGCGGCGGTAGTAGGTGGGCTGCGGCTCGGGGCCGTAGCGGTCGCGGCCGACCTCGGCGCGCTCGTCCACGCGCCGCGCCGAGCTGATCCGGTTGTCGAGGCCCATCGAGCGCAGCGACGGGTAGCTGCCCGGCTGCAGCACGCGGCAGCGGCCGCGATAGTCCGGGTCCTCGCAGACCTCCCAGCGCTCGCCGCGCACCTCGATCGAGGACGCGCGGTCGTTGAAGCCGATCTCCTTGAGGAAACGCACCTGCGTGTCGATGCCGCCGGTGCGGCCGCGGAACTGCTCGTCCTCGTAGAAGGTGATGTCGGCCATCGCCTGGCCGGCCAGGACGCAGGCGGCGGCCGCGACGGCCGCCTTCATCGTGCGGGAGCTGCAAGGCTTCATGACGATCCCCATCGTGTTGATGCGATGCCTCCACTGTGGTCCAGCGGCGCGCCGGGGTCTGTCGGGCCGCGCTGGCCCGGGCTGTAGGACGCCACGCCGCGCGACGCCGCGCCCGCGCACCCGCTGCCGCGCCGCCGCATCGGGGCCTCTCAACGTTCCGACTGCAGCCGCGGCAGCAGCAGCTCGAACATCGTGCCCTGCCGCGCCCGCGACGCGCCGATCAGCGAGCCGCCATGCGCGCGCGCCACGCGCTCGGGCTCCTCCAGCCCCGGGCCGACCAGGGCCGAGGACATGCCCGACACCGGTTCGGTGCCGCCGAACAGGTGGATGGCGGCCTCGGGTTCGAGCACGCGATCGAAGCTGATGCGCAGCGTCAGCGAGCGATGCGCCGCGCCGTCGACCTGGATGCGGATCCCGCAGTCGCCGGCATGCGTGGCGCCTTGCATGATCAGCCGGTCGATGGCCTGGGCCATCAGTTCCGGATCGAAGTCGCCGGTGGTGTCGCCGACGCGTTCGAACGCGGGCGGCACCCACATCACCGCCTGGTTGCTTTCGACGTCCAGGCGCTGTGCCGCCAGCGTGGCCAGGTCGCCGAGCACCGGCTGCACCTGCAGCAGCTCGCAGGGCCGCCGCGCCAGGCTGCCCAGGTGGTCCACCTGGCGCCCCAGCAGCGTCGCCGCCGCCTTGACGCGCTGGCCGGCCTTCTGCAGGGAGGGCGACTCGGTCTGACGGATCAGCAGCTCGGCGTTGAGCATCATGACCGACAGCGGGCTGCGGATGTCGTGGCTGAGCGCGCCCAGCATCAGCGCGTTCACCCGCGCCAGGCGTTCCTGCTCGACGATGCGCTCGGCCAGCATCAGGCGCTGGCGGTGCAGGTCGGCGAAGACCGCGACCTTGCTGCGCAGCACATGCGCGTCGACCGGTTTGTAGATGAAGTCGACCGCGCCGGCCTCGTAGCCCTTGAAGCTGCGCTGCGCCTCCTGGGAGCCGGCGGTCAGAAAGATGATCGGCACGTGCCGGGTACGCTCCGCCCCGCGCATCAGCTCGGCCAGGGTGAAGCCGTCCATGCCCGGCATCTGCACGTCCAGCAGGGCCAGCATCACGTCATGCACCAGCAGCAGTTCGAGCGCGGCGGGACCGGATTCCGCCGTCAACACGCGCAGCCCCGAGTCGGCCAGCAGCGCCTTCATCGCGAGCAGGTTCTGCGGCTTGTCGTCCACCACCAGCACGCTGATCTCATCGGCCACGTCGTTCTCCCAATCGTTGGTCTTGAATGTCTGACAGGGGCACTGGGCAAACGGCATGCCCATTTCGCCCCAGGGCTTACCCGCCCCCAATCCTCGCCCCGTGACGCCGGAGCGGGTGAGGTCGGCAGAGTACGATCGCGGCCGCCGCGCCATCCCGCGCACCCTTCTCCCCGCATCACGGCGTCAACCGCGCCCAAGAGGACCCGATGAAACAGAACAGCGCCGCCGTCGAAGATCTCCTGTCCACCCAACGCGACCGTGTGCTCGCCGAATGGCAGGCCGAACTCGCCGCCAGCGGCCGCGCGCTGGCCAGCGAAGGCCGCGAGACCGGCGAACTGCTGGACGCCCTCCTCGCCGGCGTGCGCGCCACCGGCAACACCGAGAACTTCGACGATGCGCCCTGGGCGCCTTTGCGCGAGGTGCTGGCGAGCCTGTCGCGCTCGCGCGCCGCCCAGGGATCGACCGCCGCCGACACCAGCCGCTTCGTGCTGGCGCTCAAGAAGCCGCTGTTCGCCGGCCTGCAACGCCGCTTCAGCGACCAGCCGGCCGCACTCGTGGACGCCACCTGGGAGGTGTCCTCGCTGCTGGACCACATGGCGCAGCACACCGTCAGCACCTACCAGCGCAGCCGCGAGGACATCATCGCCCGCCAGCAGCAGGAGCTGCTGGAGCTCTCCACCCCGGTCGTCAAGCTGTGGGACGGCGTGCTGGCGGTGCCGATGATCGGCACGCTCGACAGCGGCCGCACCCAGCTGGTCATGGAGACGCTGCTGCAGCGCATCGTGGAGACCGGCTCCGCGCTGGCGATCATCGACATCACCGGCGTGCCGACCGTCGACACGCTGGTCGCGCAGCATCTGCTCAAGACCGTCACCGCCATCCGGCTGATGGGCGCGGACGCGATCATCAGCGGCATCCGGCCGCAGATCGCGCAGACCATCGTGCACCTGGGCATCGACCTGGAAGGCATCACGACCAAGGCGACGCTGGCCGACGCGCTGGCGCTGGCGATGCGACGCGCCGGCTTCGTCGTCTCCAGGGCCAAGGCCGCCCCGGGCGCCATGAGCGGAACGGCCGGCACGGGCGGCGCCGCATGACGACGCGCATCCCCATCCTGCGCATGGGCAGGACGCTGCTGGTCACCATCCAGGTCGACCTGCAGGACCAGACCGCGATGGCGCTGCAGGACGACCTGGCCAACCGCATCCAGGAGACCGGCGCGACCGGCGTGCTGATCGACATCTCCGCGCTGGAGATCGTCGACTCCTTCATCGGCCGCATGCTGGCCGGCATCTCCGGCATCGCCCGGGTGCTGGGCGCCAACTCGGTGGTCGTCGGCATGCAGCCGGCGGTGGCCATCACGCTGGTGGAGCTGGGCCTGTCGTTGCCGGGCGTGAGCACCGCGCTGGACGTCGAGCGGGGCATGGCGCTGCTGCGCCGCGCCGACGCCCTGGCGCAGGCCGGGCTGGACGAGGATGAGGCCGCATCGACCGACGACATCGAGGAGCCGCCCGGTGCCGGCCGCTGAGTCCGCCGGCGCGCTGCCGATCCACGTCGAGTCCGACATCGTGCTGGCGCGCCAGCTGGTGCGGCGCCTGACGCAGGAGCTGCGCTTCTCCCTGGTCGACCAGACCAAGATGATCACCGCGGCCAGCGAGCTGTCGCGCAACACGCTGATCTACGGCGGCGGCGGCGAGATGGCCTGGCAGTTCGTCCAGGCCGGCGTGCGCACGGGCCTGCAACTTGCCTTCGTCGACCAGGGGCCGGGCATTCCGGACCTGGAGCTGGCGATGAAGGATGGATGGACCTCGGGCAACGGGATGGGCATGGGCCTGTCCGGCAGCAAGCGGCTGGTGAACGACTTCGAGATCGAGTCCGGGCCCGGACGCGGCACGCGCGTGACGATCACGCGCTGGAAGTAGCCATGCGTCCGCATCGTCGCTTCCCCATCGACGACGTCAGTCAGGTGGGCGAAGCCCGGCGGGCCGCGCAGGCGCTGGCCACCGAACTGGGCTTCGACGCGGACGCCGCCGGCCGGCTGGCCCTGGTGGTGACCGAGCTCGGCACCAACCTGGTCCGGCACGTCGGCCCCGGCCGCAAGGCCGAATTGCTGGTCGGCCCCGACGTCGCGCGCGATGGGGGCCCGCCCGCCGTGCAGGTGCTGGCCATGGACCAGGGCGACGGCATGGACCTCGAGCGCTGCCTGCGCGACGGCTACAGCACCGGCGGCTCGTCCGGCACGGGCCTGGGCGCGATCCGGCGCCAGGCCGACCGCTTCGGCGCGTTCTCGGCGCCTGGCCGGGGCACGGTCATCGCCACCCGCCTCGCGGTGCGGGGCGAGCGCACGTCCGTGCCCGCGCGCCCTGCGGCCTTCGACATCGCCGGGCTGTCGCTCGCGGCGCCCGGCGAGTCGGTGAGCGGCGACGCCTGGGCCCTGCGCCGCGACGGCACGCAGTGGTCGCTGGCGCTGGCCGACGGCCTCGGGCACGGGCCCGACGCGGCCACGGCGGCGGATCGGCTGATGGCGCTGCTGGGCGAGGCGGCGCCGGGCCTGCGGGCCTCGCCGGCCGCCTTCCTGGACAGCGCGCACGAGCCGCTGCGCAGCACGCGCGGCTGCGCCGCCGCGATGGTCGCGCTCGATGAAGGCGGCACGTCGCTGCGCTTCGGCGGCGCCGGCAACGTCATCGGGCGCCTGATCTCCGGCGTGGCCGACCGCTCGCTGCTGTCGCAGCACGGCACGCTCGGCCTGCAGGTGCGACGCCTGCAGGATGTGGTCTACGATTGGCCGCCCCACGCGGTGCTGGTGCTGCACTCCGATGGCATCGTCAGCCGCTGGTCGCTGGCGGACACGCCCGGCCTGCTGCAGGCCGACCCGGCGGTCATCGCCGGATGGATCGCCCGGGACCACCTGCGCGGACGGGACGACGCGACCGTCGTCGTGGTGCGCCGCCATGAAGGACCATGACGGACGATGAAGGACCGTGAGGACAGCGAGACAGTGAGGACAGTTGTCACAGTTGGAACGCGCATGACGCCCATGAACGACACCACGACCATCGCTCCGGATGTCGCCGCGCTGCAGGCCGCGCTGGCCGCGGCCCGCGCCCAGGTCGAGGCCTTGCAGAGCGAACTCGACGAGACCAACCGCGGCGTGCTGGCGCTGTACGCGGAGCTGGACACGCAGGCCCAGCAGCTGCGCCAGGCGACCGAGCTCAAGAGCCGCTTCCTCGCCTACATGAGCCATGAGTTCCGCACGCCGATCTCGTCGATCCGCAGCCTGACGCGGCTGCTGCTCGACCGCATCGACGGCCCGTTGACGCTGGAGCAGGAACGGCAGATCAACTTCATCCGCACCACGTCGGAGGAATTCGCCGACATGGTCAACGACCTGCTCGACCTGGCCAAGGTCGAGGCCGGCCGCATCGACATCTCGCCGGCCTGGTTCGAGCTGGTCGACCTGTTCGCGGCGCTGCGCGGCATGTTCAAGCCGGTGCTGGTCAACCCGGAGGTGCAGCTGGTCTTCGAGGAGCCGCAAGGCGTCTCGCAGCTCTTCACCGACAACGCCAAGCTCTCGCAGATCCTGCGCAACTTCATCTCCAACGCGCTGAAGTTCACCGCGCAGGGCGAGGTGCGCGTCAGCGCGGTGGTGGGCGACGGTCCGGACGGCGCGGACGAGGTCACCTTCTCCGTGCGCGACACCGGCATCGGCATCGCGCCGGAATTCCACGGCGCGATCTTCCAGGACTTCGCCCAGATCGACTCGCCGATCCAGAAGCGCCTGCGCGGCACCGGCCTGGGCCTGTCGCTCAGCAAGCGGCTGGCGGAGCTGCTCGGCGGCCGCGTCGCGCTGAGCAGCACGCCGGGCGTGGGGTCGGTGTTCTCGGTGACGCTGCCGCTGCAGCTGCCGGGCGCGACCGGCGCGACCGAAGCGGCCACCGACGCGGAGGCCAACGCAGTCAGGGAAGTGCCCGACGCATGAGCGAGCCCCACGCCATCGACCGCTCGCGGCACCGGCTGCTCGTCGTCAACGACGATCCGGTGGGCCGCTACACCACGGTGCGGCTGCTCAACGCGGCCGGTTTCCCGACGCTGGAAGCCGCCACCGGCGCCGAGGCGCTGCGCGCCGCGGAGCAGCGGCCGTCCGCCGTCGTGCTGGACATCCACCTGCCCGACATCGACGGCTTCGAGCTGTGCCGCCGCCTGCGCGCCCAGGCCAGCACCTTCCGTCTGCCGGTCATCCACCTGACGGCCGCCTACCTCACCGACGAGGACAAGGTCCGCGGCCTGGACGCCGGCGCCGATGCCTACCTCACCCATCCGGTCGAGCCGGCGGTGCTGGTGTCGACCATCCAGTCGCTGGTGCGCACCCGCGAGGCCGAGGAGGCGATGCGGCGCAGCGAGGCCAAGTTCCGCGCCGTCTACGCGCAGGCGCCGATCGGCATCTGCCTGCTGCGGGCCGGCGACAGCACGCTGCTGGAAGCCAATCCCGCGATGCTGGCGCTGCTGGGGCTCGGCGCCGACCAGGGCGAAGCGGTCGCGGGCCGCCCGCTGACCGACTTCGTCGCCAGCGAGGACCAGGGCGCCGCGCGCGGTTTCATCGCGATGCTCGGCAGCGAGGGCGCGCGCGCGGAGTTCCCGCTGCGCTCGAGCGGCGGCCGCGCGGTGCCGGTCGAATGGACCGCCTCGCCGCCGATCGAGCCCGGCATCTGCATGGCGATGGCCGCGGACATCTCGCAGCGCCAGCTGCTGGCGCGGCAGCGCCAGGAACTGCTCGACCGCGAGCGCGTCGCGCGCGGCGAGGCCGAGCGGCTCTCGCGCATGAAGGACGACCTGATCGCGGTGCTGTCGCACGAGCTGCGCACGCCACTGAACGCGATCATGGGCTGGACGCACGTGCTGCAGCGGCACAGCCCGCCGGAGCTGCTCGTCAAGGGGCTGGCGGCGATCGACCGCAACGTGTCGATCCAGGCGCGGATGATCACCGACATCCTGGACATGTCCCGGCTCAACATCGGCAAGCTGCCGCTGGCGCGCGAGCGCGTCGAGGCCGGCGCGGTGCTGCGCGAGGCGGCGGCGGTGGTCCAGCACACGCTCGACGAAAGCGGCCACCGGCTGGCGCTGGACCTCCGGGACGAGGCCACGCCACTGCTGGCCGACAGCGGGCGGGTGCAGCAGGTGATCTGGAACCTGATGGGCAACGCCGCCAAGTTCTCGCCGCGCGGCAGCACGATCACCCTGACGCTGCGAGCCGCCGACGGCGGCGCGCGCGTGGAGGTCCGCGACGAGGGCCAGGGCATCGCGCCGGAGTTCCTGCCCCATGTCTTCGACCGCTTCACCCAGAGCGACGCGGCCAGCAGCCGCCAGCACGGCGGGCTCGGCCTGGGGCTGGCGATCGTCAAGAGTCTGGTGGAGGCGCATGGCGGCTGGGTGGAGGTCCACAGCGAAGGGCGTGGGCGCGGCGCGGCCTTCCGCTTCTGGCTGCCCGGTGCCGACAACGCGCCGCCCGACGTGGACACCGGCCCCGGCATGCTGAGCGCCTTCGGCGCCCTCGGCGAGGCCGCCACCGGCGACGCGCCGGCGATCGTGCTGCCGGGCCTGCGGGTGCTGGTCGTGGACGACGACGTGGACGCCGGCGCGATGCTGAAACTGATCCTGAGCGAGCGCGGCGCGCAGGTGACCGTGGTCCACGGCGCGGACGAGGCGCTGCTGGCCCTGGCCGGCAACGCCTTCGACCTCTTGATCAGCGACATCGGCATGCCGGGTCGCGATGGCTACGACCTGGTGCGGGACATCCGCGGCCTCGAGCCGCCCGGCGAGCGGCTGCCGGCGATCGCGCTGACCGCCTTCTCGCGCGACGTGGACCGGCAGCAGGCGCTGCAGGCCGGCTTCGACGCCCACCTGGCCAAGCCGCTCAAGCCGCCGCTGCTGATGCGCCTGGTGGCGCAGATCACCCGCGCGGACGTGGGCTGAGGCGCGCCGCGGCCCGGCGCCGGATCAGCCGCCGCCCGGCGACGCGGCGCGCAGCGACAGGCCCAGCCAGAAGGCGCGGCCCGGCGCCGGCTCGTAGAAGCGGCCGTTGCCGTCGTTGACGATCACGCTGCCGGCGTAGCGACGGTCGGCCAGGTTGTCGATGCGGGCGGTCAGCTCGGCGCGCAGCGCACCGAGGGTCCAGCCATGACGGGCCCGGAGGTTGAGCACGCCGTAGCCGGCGGCCCATTCGCTGTTGAGGTCGTTGACCGCGGTGCGCTTGACGCCGCGCCATTCGACCGCCCACTCGCCGTCGCGCGCCGTCTCGAAGGGCCGCCAGGCCAGCTCGGCGTAGGCGCTGCCGCCGTGGGTGCCGGCGATGCGATTGCCGGACGGCACCGCCACGTTCGCGGATGGACAGGGCGTGCCGACACAGGTCAGGAATCCATCGCGGTAGCGCGCCTTCAGCGTGCCGAGCGCCAGTTGGGCGCGCCAGCGCGGCGTCGCGTCCCAGCTGCCCGCCAGCTCCACGCCGCTGCGCCGGGTGCGACCGACGTTCTGGAAGCTCGACCGCCCGCCGCTGTTGGACAGCACGCCGATCTCATCGCGCGTCGCGACATGGAACACCGCGGCGTCCAGCGAGACCGTCCCCGCGCGCCACTTGGCGCCCAGTTCCTGCTGCATGCTCTTCTGCGGCCGCAGTCCCGCGTTGAAGCCGCCCTGCCCGTCCGCCCGGTAGGCGAGCTCGTTGAGCGTCGGCGATTCGAAGCCGCGGCCGACGGCGGCATGCAGCAGCAGCGCCGGCGTCAACCGCCATCCGAGTCCGACGGCCGGCGTCGCGTAGCGGTAGCGCATCGCGCCCGAGTCGTCGCCGTTGCTCAGGAAGCGGTCGCGCGCGGCCAGGCGCACGCGACCGGCGCGCAGGCCGGCGCTGGCGTCCAGCGTCGCCGTCAGCGGCAGTTCCAGCTGCGCGTAGGCCTCACGGGTGATCGCCTCGTTGCCCTCGTCGCGGCGCAGCGCGCCGGTGACGCCCAGGCGCTGGGCCGCGCCGCTGCCGACGAAGTTCTCGTAGCCCTGGCGGTCGTCCTCCTGGCGTTCCGTGTTCACGCCGGTGACCAGCGTCGCCGCGCCGACGCGCCACAGCGCCCGCGCGTCGATGCCGTCGTAGTCGCGGCTGAAGTCGACCACGCCGCCGCCGCTGCCCGGCGGCGTCTGCGCGGCGACCGGAATGGACTGCCACTGCGTCACCGCGCGCCGGCCCGCATAGGCCGTCAGCACGCTTTCCGCCAGCGGACTTGCCGCCTCGAACTGATGACGCCAGCGCAGGCCGAGCTGCGTCTGCCGGGCGTTCTTGCGGGTGTTGAACTGCGTCGCAGGCGCCGCGGTCTGGTCCGGATCGGCGGCCAGCTGCGCGGCGGTCAGCCCCAGCGGATCCTGCGCGCGCTGGTCGATGTCGCTGAGCATCACCAGCACCTGGTCGCGCGCGCCGGTCCAGGCCAGGCGCCCGTTGGCCAGCGTCCGCCTGGCCGCGCTGTGCGGCCGGCTGCCGTCGACCTCCAGGTGGGACGCGCCCAGTCGCGCCTCCCAGCCGTCGCCGAATGGCGTGCCGGCCTGGAGCCGCGTCTGGCGCAGGCCGGCGCTGCCGGCGTCCAGGTCCAGTTCCGCGAATCGCTCGCGCACCGGCGCGCTCACCAGCGCGATCACCCCGCCCGAGCTGTTGCCGTACAGGGCGGTGAAGGGCCCGCGCAGCACCTCGATCCGCGCGGCGGAGGCCAGGTCGAAGTGCGTCACCTGCCCCTGGCCATCGGGCATCGTGGCCGGGATGCCGTCGGTGTACAGGCGCAGCCCGCGCACGCCGAACGGGGCCCGCGCGCCGAAGCCGCGCGACGAGAGTTGCAGGTCCTGCGCGTAGTTCTGCCGGTTGTTGGCGGTGAGGCCGGGCACGCGATTCAGGGCCTCGGACAGATGGATGCCGGGGCCGGCGCCGCGCAGCGTGTCGGCGTCGACCACCGACGCCGCGTAAGGCGCGTCCTGCAGCGCGCGCTCGGACGTGCTGCCGGTGACCACCACCGCCGGCAGCGCGGCCGGCTGTCCCTGCGCCACGGCCAGTCCCCATCCCCACAGCGCCGCGGCGCCCATCCATTCCCTCGTCGATCGCATGAAGTCCCCGGTGAATGACGGACCGCGACGATACGCGGCCCGGCGCCCGAGGGAGCAATCGGGATGCCAGCGGCTGGCGAGGCGCGCCGGGTCCGGGCACCTCGCTTGCTGGACCGCACGAGGTGCCGCGCCCGGACGCGGCGTCCCGGTCCGCGCACGGACCGATCCCGTCTGGAGTCCGCATGAACGACAACACCTTCCGGCGCCTCGCGCGCCCAGCCGCCGCCGGCCTCGCGCTGACGGCCCTCGCCGCCGTCGCGGCGCTCGGCCATCAGGCCGTGCTCGCGCTCGAGGCGCAGACCGCCACGCCGCCCGGCTACGGGCCCAACCCGACGCTGCCCGAGCCGCAAAGGACGCTGGTGCCGACGGTCAAGGTCGCCAAGGCGGTCGGCTGGCCCGCGGGCGGCAAGCCGCAGGCGGCGCCCGGGCTGGCGGTCACGCGCTTCGCCGACAAGCTGGACCACCCGCGCTGGCTGCATGTGCTGCCCAACGGCGACGTGCTCATCGCCGAGACCAACGCGCCGGAGCGCCCCGATGACGGCAAGGGCCCCAAGGCCTGGATCACCAAACAGTTCCAGAAGAAGGCCGGCGCCACGCCCAAGAGCGCCAACCGCATCACGCTGCTGCGCGACACCGACGGCGACGGCGTCGCCGACCAGCGCTTCGCCTTCGCCGAGGGCCTGAACTCGCCCTTCGGCATGGCGCTGATCGGCAACAACTTCTACGTCGCCAACACCGACGCGGTGGTCCGTTTCCCCTACGCGAGCGGGCAGGCCCGGTTGGCCGGCGCGCCGGTCAAGGTGGCGGACCTGCCGGGCGGCACGATCAACCACCACTGGACCAAGAGCCTGATCGCCAATGCCGAGGGCACCAAGCTCTATGCGGGCATCGGTTCCAACAGCAACATCGCGGAGAACGGCCTGGAGAACGAGCAGCGTCGCGCCGCGATCCTGGAGATCGACCTGCAGAGCGGCGCCTCGCGCGTCTTCGCCTCGGGGCTGCGCAACCCGGTGGGCCTGGCCTGGGAGCCCACCAGCAAGGCGCTGTGGGTGGCGGTGAACGAGCGCGACGAGCTCGGCGACGACCTCGTGCCCGACTACATCACCTCGGTGCGCGACGGCGGCTTCTACGGCTGGCCCTACAGCTGGTACGGCCGGCACGTCGACGAGCGGGTCAAGCCGCAGCGGCCGGAGCTGGTCGAGCAGGCGCTGGTGCCGGACTACGCGGTCGGCGCGCACACGGCCTCGCTGGGGCTGGCCTCGGCGGACGGCAACAAGCTGACGCAGGACTATGCGCACGGCATGTTCATCGGCCAGCACGGCTCCTGGAATCGCAAGGTGCCCGCGGGCTACAAGGTCGTCTTCGTGCCCTTCGTCGGCGCCAAGCCCAGCGGCATGCCGATCGACGTGCTGACCGGCTTCCTCGACGCCAAGGGCCAGGCGATGGGCCGGCCGGTGGGCGTGGCGATCGATCGCCAGGGCGCGCTGCTGGTGGCGGACGACGTCGGCAACGCGATCTGGCGCGTGACTGCGGCCGGCGCCGCCGGGCCTCGCGCGGCTTTCCCGGCCGCGGCCGGCGCGGCCAGCACGCCGGCTTCCCGCTGAGGAGCCGCGCATCGCGCCGTCGCGCCCTTCCCTTTCGACGGCAGCATTTGAGAATGGCACTTCGGTGCCATTTTCATTTTTATGCGCAATATATTGCTGATTTCTTGACACCGATCTAGCAATAAACTACGGTTTATCCTTCGATCAGCAATTCATTACCATGCTCACCCTCCCGGAAATCGCCGACACCCTGCGCGACGCGGCCAAGCGCAACGGCTGGACGCAGGCGCGCCTGGCGGAATCGTCCGGCGTGTCGCCGCGCACGCTGACCCATGTGCTGAGCGGCGAAGAGGACTTCCGTCTCACCACGCTGATGGCCCTGGCCGACCGGCTGGGCCTGGAGTTGCTGCTGGTGCCCAAGGGCGCGGCGCGGGCGCTGGGCGCGGGCGAGGAGCTCGGCCCGCCGGTCCGGTCCGTCGTCACCGAGGCGCTGGACGCGCTGCACGCGCCCGCCGGTCCCTCTGCCAAGGGGCCGCGATGAACGTCAAGGCGCTGGCCATCCACCTGGGGGAGCTCCGCCTGGGCGTGCTGTTCCAGTACGCGCTGCCCGGCGCGGCGGTCACCAACCGCTTCGTCGCCGACGAGGATCTGGTCGCGCGCGCCGGCGCCGTCATGCCCACGCTGTCGCTGTCGATGCGCGCGGCCACGCCGCAGGCGCAGGCGGCGGTCTGGCGCGACATCCGGTCCGCCAGCTTCAACGGTCGCCACTCCGCGAAGAACGGCTGGCTGCTGCCGGCCTTCTTCCAGAACCTGCTGCCCGAGGGCGTGTTCCGCGACCACGTCGCCGCGCTGCGCCAGTGCGCCCCGACCGACCACTTCGAGATGCTGGCCGCCTGCGGCAAGGATCTGCCCGGCAAGGTCCACGCGCTGCCGGTGGCGTTGTCGCGGGACGAGCTCGCCCGCTACGTCACCCAGGGCCAGGACGCGCTGGAGATGTCGGTCACCGCCGATCCGCTCGAGGAAGGCGTGTCGCTGTCGGGCGTGCAGCCCAAGCTCGGCGTGATCCGCGATGGCGACCGCTACGTCGGCCGCACCAAGGACCACGACACCCACATCATCGCCAAGCTGCCGGTCGTCGGGCAGCCGCTGCTGCCGGAGGTCGAGGACCTGACGCTGCGCCTGGCGCGCGCGGCCGGCGTGGACACCTGCGACGCGGCGCTCGAGCCGCTGGAGCGCCTGGGCCTGCCGCATGGCTACGACCTCGGCGATGCGACCGGGCAGACCCGCTTCCTCGCGGTGACGCGCTTCGACCGCTCGCCGGCCGGGCGCATCCACGTCGAGGACTTCGCCCAGATCCTGGGCCGCATGCCGGAGGACAAGTACGGCGGTGGCCCCGACGGACGCCCGGTGACCTACCTCGACATCGCCGCGGTGCTGATGGCCGAGCCCTCGATGGGGCAGCCGGCGGTGCACGAGCTGCTGCGCCGGCTGGTGGTCAACGAGATGGTCGGCAATGCCGACATGCATCTGAAGAACCTCGGCGTGCGCTACCTCGACGGCCTCACGCCGACGCTCTCGCCGGCCTACGACCTGGTCGCCTACGCGGTGTACCACCGCCTGCGCGGCCATGCGCTGCTGATCCTGCCGCCGGAGTACCTGCCGCGGGCCGCGCGGGCTTCCGAAGGCGCGGCGACGGCGCCGCAGTCGATGTCGCCGGCGCTGCTGCAGGCCTTCTGCGACCGGCTGCGCATCCCGGTCAAGCCGGCGGAGCAGGCGATCTCGCGCTGCGTCAAGGCGGCCTTCGCGCACTGGCCCGAAATGATCGAGGCGTCCCTGCTGACCGCGCAGCAGAAGCAGCGGCTGCTGGCGCACTTCCAGGCGCATGAGCTGGTGGCATCGCTGGCGCGACGCGCGGCACGCACCGCCGCAAAGGCCCAGACGGCCCAGTCTGTCCAGACGGCACAGGCATCCCCCTCGGCACAGACGGCCCCCATGGCCGAACGCCCCGGCGGCGAGGCGGCCTCCGGCTGAGGCCCATGGACGCTCAGGCGTCCTGCTGCCGCTCGTACTCCGCGCTCTCCTGGGCGAGTTCGTCGCGCCACTGCCGTTCCAGCTCGTCGCGACGGCGCCGCAGCGCGGTCGACAGCGACGACCAGTCCACCGACGAGGCATGCGTCAGCCGCGGCAGGATGCCCTGCTCCACGTCCTTGGCGTGATGGCTGACGTAGCGGCCCAGCACGCCGACCAGCGGCGCGAACTGCGCGTCGTCCGCGCGCATGCGCCGCAACTGCGACATCAGGATGCGCACGACCAGGTGCTCGATCTCGGCCTCGTTGATCAGCCGGCGCTCCACGGCGCCGACCTCCGGACACTTGCGCACCGCCGGGTAGAACAGCTCTTCCTCCAGCGTCGCATGCACCGTCAGCAGCGCGCAGGTGCGGCGCACCAGCGCCTCGCAGGACTCGTGGTCCCCCAGCGCCCAGAGCCGGTCGAACTGGTGGAAGGCGTGCTGCGCGCGCTGGTGGTCGTCGATCAGGAGGGCCACGACCTCATCCCGCGCCATCAGGTCGGCGCGGAACTCGGTCCTCGGCAGGACATGGGCTCTCATGCCGGTTCCCCTTGCTCGAGGCACTCCGCCAGCGGCTGCGCCAGGCGTTGCCTGGCCGGCGTGGCGTGGTCGTCGTGATAGCGCCGGGGGCCGTCGGGGTGGACGCCTGGATCGTCCGGATGCTCATGGGGCGCCTGCTCTGGGCCGGGCGCGGGCGGCTCCGCGGGCGCGGTTTCTTCGGAGCGCTTCGGCGCCTCGGTCGGGCCTGGCGCGGGCGGCGAGGCGGCGTCCGGCCCCTCCCACAACTGCTGCCAGGACGACTCCCCGAGCGCCTGCGCATCGAGCGGCGCTTCGCCGAGTGCCTCGATCACGCCCAGGGTCCGCAACTCGCCGCTGAGCGGATCGCGGCGGCGGAAGCGCCGGTCGCGCACGCGGTAGAGGTGCAGGTCGGCGCCGATCATCCGGTACTCGCGCACATGCCCGTCGCCATGCGGCAGATCGTCGGCGCAGAACGGCCGCGGCAGCTCGCCGGCATCGGCCGGCAGCACCGCGTGGTTCCACTGGATCGGGTCGTCGAGCAGCGACTGCGGGGTCAGGCCGAGCAGCCCTTCCACCGAGGCGCTGACATGCAGCAGGCGTTGACTCGCGACGTCGGCGCACCACACCAGGTGCCAGGGCGTCTCGAAGGCCTTGTCGTTCATGAGGCGGGTCTCCTTGGAACTTCCGGAGGGCGGGTGGCGCGGGCGGGGAACCGCCTTCGACAGGCTCCGGGCAATCGCGGTGCCGTCCCCGATCCGGGGACAGCGGCCGCGCATCGCCCCCCCGGCGCGCCGCTCGGAGCGCGCTGGGGGAACCGGCGTCGGAGCCAAGGTCGAAGGCGGCATGGAAGGCGGCGTCGGGCTGATCCTCAAATGGCGCCCACGCTGCCGGTCACCGGCAGCACGATGCCAGTCACGTAGCCCGAGCACACCGGCGAGGCGAGGTAGACGTAGGCCGGCGACAGCTCCTCGGGCTGCGCGGCGCGTTTCATGTCGCTGGTGGCGCCGAACTCGGACACCTTCTTGGCGGGCGAGTCGGCCGGGTTGAGCGGCGTCCACACCGGCCCGGGCGCGACCGCGTTGACGCGGATGCCTTGCGGCAGCAGGTTCTGCGCCAGCGACTTGGTGAAGGCATGGATCGCGCCCTTGGTCGAGGCGTAGTCCAGCAGCGTCGCGCTGCCGCGCAGGCCCACCACCGAGCCGGTGTTGATGATGCTCGCGCCCTGCTTCAGGTGCGGCAGGGCCGCCTGGGCCATGTGGAAGTAGCCGAAGATGTTGGTCCGGAAGGTCAGCTCCAGCCGTTCCTCGGTCAGGTCGGCCAGCGTCTCGGCGTGCTCCTGGAAGGCCGCGTTGTTGACCAGCACGTCCAGCCGTCCGAAGCGCTGCACGACCTTCTGCACTGCTTGCCGACAGAACTCCCGGTCCTGCACGTCGCCCTTGATCAGCTCGCACTGGCGGCCCTCGGCCTCCACATGGCTGGCGGTCTTGCGCGCGTCCTCGTCCTCGCTGAGGTAGACGATGGCCACGTCCGCGCCCTCGCGGGCGAACAGCACCGCCACCGCGCGGCCGATGCCGGAGTCCCCGCCGGTGACGATCGCCGTCATGCCCTCGAGCTTGCCGCTGCCGCGGTAGTCGGGCGCCAGGAAACGCGGCGCGAGGTCGAGATCGCCCTCCTCGCCCGGCTTGTCCAGGTGTTGCGTGGGGAAGCGGCTGGGCTGCTCGCGCGCGCCGGCCTGCACCGGCTCGTCCTTCGAGGACTTCCTGCCGGCTTCCTTGGCCTGCTTCTCCTGGTCCTTGACGTCCTGCTGATGCTGCACGTGCTGCTGCTTCTCCACGGTGTCCTTCGCGGTCTTCGTCGTCATGGGGTACTCCTTGGGAACGGTCGTCGATGCCGGGATTCGGCAAGCGCCGGACCGGGCTGCGCGCCTCCATGGCGGCGAAGCCGCCACTTGAAACCGGGCGCGCCGCTTGCAGGCACCCGTGCGACACAAGGACCGCTCATGACGCCATTCGCTCCGCCGCTCCACGCCCACACGGTGCCGCCCAGCCCGCCGCATCCGAACGAGGTGCCTTTCGTGCCGCCGCCGCCGCATGGCCCCACGCCGGAGCCGGACGACCAGCCGCCCGACGTCATCGATCCGCCCATCCCCGGCGAAAACCCGATCCCGGTGCGCGAGCCGCCCTACATGCCGCCGCCCACCGCCATCAACTGACTTCGGGCGGCTGGGCGAGCGGGCGAATCGCGGGCGGTGCGTTCGGAGAGAGGCGCGCACCAGCATCGGGCGGCACGGCGATTGCCAATGACAGGGGCTTGTTTCCCTCTGTCACAGGAGTCGCCTTTGAATGCATTGCTGCTCCCGGCGCTGCGCCGGGCATGCGCCGACGGCGTGTTGGCCAGCCTGTTCTCGGGGCTGGCGCTGTTGCGCGGCAGCCGGTCCGACCATGCCCATCTGGTCGGTCGTTCCGAGTACCGCGTCGGCCGTCCGCCGCTGAAATCCTCCGCCGCCAACCTTTTGCTACACACCGCCACCGGCCTGGTGTGGGGCGCGCTCTACGACCGCCTGCGGGCCCTGCGTGACCGCCCCACCCGCGGCAACGCCGTCACCGACGCGCTGCTGCTCACGGCCGTCGCGGTCGGCGTCGACCGCGTCGTCACGCCCAGCGTGCTGACGCCGGGCGCCGACAAGCGCGCCACCGCCGCCGGCACGCGCCCACCTTCGGCGATGAGCCTGCTGATGATCTACGGCGGCTTCGCGGCCGGCCTGGCGCTGGGCGGCATGCACGCGCTGCGCGACCATCCCCGCGCCAGCGCGGACGCTGAGAACGACAGCGACTACGGCGACTACGACGAGGACTTCGACGTCCTGGCAGACCCTGCGCCCCGACGCGCAGGCAGCCGGGCATGAAGTCGCTGCATCTCCAGATCCGTTTCCTGGTTCCGCTGCTGATCACGCTGACCGTCGCGGCGCTGCTGGCGCTGCCGCTGCTGGACCGGATGACGCTGCGCTGGTTCTCGCGCGACCTGAGCGCCCGCGGCGAGATGGTCGCCAAGACCCTCTCCGTCGCCATCGCCGACATCGATCCCACCGCCAAGCGCGACCGCCTGCGCAACCTGCTCGAGCGCGGCGTGCTCGACGAGCGCCTGGTGGGCATCGCCATGTGCGCGGCCGACGGCACGCAGGTGCTCAGCACCAAGGGCTTCCCCGACACGCTGGGCTGCAAGGAGGCCGAGATCACCGCCGCGCGCAAGGATCCGCGGCTGGAGCTGGCCAGCGGCGCGGTGCACGTGGGCGTCTTCCCCGTCAATCCGCAGCAGGCCGACTCCGACCGCCTCGTGCTGCTGCACGACCTCAGCCTGCCCGACCGCCGCAGCCTGGACACGCGGCGCTACATGATCATCTTCATCACGGTGCTGGGCCTGGCGGTCGCGGGCATCACGATGGTCGTGGCGCAGTTGAGCTGGCGCGGCTGGGTCTCCGGCATGCGCGCGATCCTGCGCGGCGAGGGCCTGGTGCGGCCGCTGCTGGGCGGCGCCGCTTCCGACGGCAGTGGCCCGCAGAGCGCGCCGCCGGAGCTGCAGCCGCTGGAGGTCGAGATCCGGCAGCACATCCGCGAGCTCGAGGACAACCTCTACCGCGAGCATGGCCCGCTCACGCCCTGGGACCCCGACCGCCTGCGCGGCCTGCTGCGCACGCAGCTGCGCGGCGACCAGGTCATCGTCGTCTCCAACCGCGAGCCCTACATCCACCAGCGCGGCCCGGGCGGCATCTCGGTCAGCCGGCCCGCCAGCGGCCTGGTCACCGCGGTCGAGCCAGTCATGCGCGCCTGCTCCGGCACCTGGATCGCGCACGGCAGCGGCAGCGCGGACCAGGACGTCGTCGACGCCAACGACCGCGTCGCCGTCCCGCCCGACACGCAGGAGTACGTGCTGCGCCGCATCTGGCTCAGCGACGAGGAAGAGCGCGGCTACTACCAGGGCTTCGCCAACGAAGGCCTCTGGCCGCTGTGCCACGTCGCCCATGTGCGACCGGTCTTCCGCGAATCCGACTGGGCGCAGTACCGCGCGGTCAACCAGCGCTTCGCCGACGCCGTCGTCGCCGAGGCGCGCGGCGACGACCCCGTGGTCCTGGTGCAGGACTACCACTTCGCGCTGCTGCCGGCGATGGTGCGCGAGAAGCTGCCCAAGGCCACGATCATCACCTTCTGGCACATCCCCTGGCCCAACCCCGAATCCTTCGGCATCTGCCCATGGCGGCGCGAGCTGCTGCAGGGGATGCTGGGCAGCACCATCCTCGGTTTCCACACCCGCTTCCACTGCAAGAACTTCACCGAGACCGTGGACCGCTACCTGGAGGCCCGCATCGAGCACGAGCACTCCACCATCAGCTACCAGGGCGAGCCCACGCTGGTGCAGAGCTACCCCATCTCCATCGCCTGGCCGACCGACGAGGAACGCGCCGGCTGGCCCTCGCCGGCGGACGCGCGCGCGGCGGTCTTCGAGCGGCTGGGACTGGCGCCTGACACCGTCATGGCGGTCGGCGTCGACCGCTTCGACTACACCAAGGGCATCCTGGAGCGGCTGCACGCGGTCGAGCGCCTGCTCGAGAAGTACCCGCAGTGGCAGGGCCGCTTCGTCCTCGTGCAGGTCGCCGCGCCCACGCGCAGCGCGCTGGAGGAATACCGCGAGTTCCAGGACCGCATCCACCGCGTCACCGAGCGCATCAACCTGCGCTTCGGCGGCGCGGGCTACAAGCCGGTGCTGCTGCTGGCCGAGCACCACGACCACTCCGCGCTGATGGAGCTCTACCGCGCGGCCCACATGTGCGTCGTCACCAGCCTGCACGACGGCATGAACCTGGTCTGCAAGGAATTCATCGCCGCGCGAGACGACGACCAGGGCGTGCTCATCCTCAGCCGCTTCGCTGGCGCCGCGCGCGAGCTGCCGGAGGCGCTGGTCATCAACCCGTACCACGTCGAGGAAACCACCGATGCCTTGCACCGCGCCGCCACCATGCCGCCGCAGGAGCAGCGCGAGCGCATGGCCAGCCTGCGCATGACGGTGCGCGAGTTCAACGTCTACCGCTGGGCCGGCCGCATGTTGACGGACGCCGGCCAGTGGCGGCTGCGCGAGCGCATCACGCGGCGCGTGCAGCGCCGTGCGCGCGAGTCCGGCGAGGAGGCCCTCACGCCATGAAGCCGGTGCGATACCTGCTCGACGCGGAGGGCCGCGCCGCGCTCGCCCGCCTCATGACCCGCCGACCGCTGCTTGGTTTCGATTTCGACGGCACGCTCGCGCCCATCGTCATGCATCCGGACGAGGCGCGCATCCCGGCGCGCACGGCGGCCCTGCTCGCGCGGCTCGCGGAGCGCGTGCCGATCGCGGTCGTCAGCGGCCGCCAGGTCCTGGACGTCCGGCACCGGCTCGGCTTCAAGCCCACGCACATCGTCGGCAACCACGGCGCGGAGGACGAGTTCGACGGCCCGGACCCGCGCCTGGTCACCACGCTCGAGGCCTTCCGGGAACGGGCGCGGCGCCTGGCGCCGATGCTGGCCGATGCGGGCGCGACCATTGAGGACAAGGGTGCCTCGCTCGCCATCCATTACCGCCTGGCGCCCGACCCGGTGCTGGCGCGCGAGGCGATCGCAACGCTCATGCGCGAGTTGCCGCCGGGCATCGAGGCGGAGCCTGGCAAGCGCGTCGTCAACATCCTGGTCGAGAACGCGCCGGACAAGGGCGACGCCATGCAGCGCCTGGCCCGCCGCTATGGGGCCGAGGCTGGTTTCTACGTCGGCGACGACACCAACGACGAGCCTGCCTTCGAGCGTGCGGGCGACGACTGGGTGACGGTGCGCATCGGTCCTCGCCTGGACCACAGCCACGCGCGCTACTACCTGCAGGAGCAGTCGGAGATCGACGACGTCCTGCGCCTGATGCTCTCGCACCTCGACAGCTCCGGCTCCTACGCGCACCCCTGACGCCGCACGTGACGTCGCAGGACGTCGGTGCAACGGGCTCAGTCCGACCGGGTCCCCTTTTCGGAACTTAAGGAGGGAATTTGGCGGCCGGGGCGGCCGCCAAAGGAGGGAGATGGAGAAAAGGGGACCCGGTCGGACTGAGCGGCGCTCGGTCTCCGCAGAACCAGCCCCTTCAAGGCGCCGGCGACGGCGGCAACGAGGGTTTGATGACGGGTGCCGCCGGCGCTGGCACGTCTTCCACAAGCGCCCTCACCCTGGGCAGCGACTGCGGATAGGTTTTCTGCAGCCAGGCGATGAGCCCTTCCCTCAACTCGCATCGCAGGTCAAAGGCTTTCCCGGAGTCTTTCGCGCTGACCAGCACGCGGATCTGCATGGTGCGCTCGGTGGTCTCGACGACCTGCACGCCGCAGACGCGCCCATCCCAGTGGGCTGAAGCTTTGCACATCGCCATGGCCTTCTCCCGCAGATCCTGGACTGGGAGCGTGAAGTCGACCCACAGCATGACGGTGCCGAGGATGCTGGCGCTGGTGCGCGTCCAGTTCTGGAACGGGTGTTCGATGAACCATTGCAGCGGGATGACGAGCCGGCGTTCATCCCAGACCTTGAGCACGACGTAGGTGGAGGTGATTTCCTCCACCCGTCCCCATTCGCCTTCGATGATGAGCACGTCGTCGAGCCGGATGGGTTGGGCCATGGCGATCTGCAGGCCGGCGAGCAGGTTTCCGAAGACCGAGCGTGCGGCCAGGCCGAAGACGAGGCCGGCGATGCCGGCCGAGGCCAGCAGGCTGGCGCCGACCTGTTTCGCGCGGGGGAAGGTCATCAGCACGAAGGCCAGCGCGGTGAGCATCACCGCGCCCTTGGCCACGCGGGCGAGCACCTTGGTCTGGGTCTGGATGCGGCGTGCCGCGAGGTTGTCCTCGACGTCGGCCGGATGCATCAGCGCCACGCCCTGCGCGACGCCGGTGATCGCCCCGGCGCCGACGGCCGCGAGCGCGAGGATGGTCAGCACGCCCAGCAGGTGTTGCACGCCGCCGATGCCGGCGACGGTATCGGGCACGCCCTGGGCGGCGATCAGCAGGCCGATCAGCGGCAATGCCCAGCGCGCGGGGTTGTCGCAGCGTTTCACCACCGCGGTCAGCAGCGGCGAGAAGCGGGTCAGCCGCAGCGCGATCGGCCGCAGGATCGCGTGCAGCAGGAGCGCGCCCGCCACCACGGCCAGTGCGCCGAGCAACAACTGACCCCACAACAGCAGGTCGGCATCGAGGACGTTGAATCGGGTCTTCCAGGCTTGCATGCGGCCCGGACCGGCAAGTCCCGTTCCGACGCCGGGCCGCCCGCTTGCCGGACGGGGAGTGATTCCACGATCAGGAGACCGACATGGCCGACAGCAAGACCCGCCCGTCGCCCGGCGACGCGTCGCAACCGCGGCGCCTGCTGGACCAGGCGCCGGTCGCGCCGGGCACGCAGGCGCCCGACGCGCAGCCACAGCACCAGGAGGATATGCAGCTGCCGCACGAACGCGACCAGAGCGTGCGCGGCGACTCGACCGGCAGCCACGGTACCGGCGCCGCGGGCGAACGCCAGCGCGAAGTCATGGGCCAGGCGGGCGACGACCTCAAGCAGGGGCAGGTCGACACCGACCTGCGCACCACGCCCGGCCTGGATGCCGAGCGCCGCGACCGGCTGGTCCCCGGACCGGCGCCCGCCGGCCCGACGCGCCGCGGCGGCGGCTGACCACCGCCCCGCGCTTCCACGGCGCACCGCGCGCCCCCACGCCATGCGCCAATGAAAACAGGGCCTCTTCGGGCCCTGTCCTTGTCTCCATCGCGCCTCGGGATTGATCGTCGGTCGTCAGCTGTGCTGGCGGCGCCGCTCAACGGCGTCGATGCGCAGCATCTGGCGGTACTTGGTCACCGTGCGCCGCGCCACCACCAGGCCCTGACGGGCCAGCTGGCGCGTGATCTCGGCGTCGGACAGCGGGTTCTCGGGCCGCTCGGCCTCGATGATGTCCTTGATCAGCCCGCGGATCGCCGTGCCGGAGCACGCGCTGCCGTTGCTGCTCACGATCGCGCGGGAGAAGAAGTACTTGAGCTCGTACACGCCGGTGGGCGTCGCCAGGTACTTGTTGTTGGTCACCCGCGAGACGGTCGATTCATGGATGCCGACCTCGTCGGCGATCTCCTTGAGCCCCAGCGGCTTCATCGCCATCGCGCCGAACTCGAGGAAGTGGCGCTGCCGGCGCACGATCGCGCTGGCCACGTCCAGGATGGTCGAGAAGCGCTGCTCGATGTTGCGCATCGTCCAGCGCGCCTCCTGCAGGTGATTGGCCATCTCGGCATGGCCCTGCTGGCGATGACGCTGGAACAGCTCCGCATAGACCTGGTTCATCCGCACCTTGGGAATGACCGCCGGATTGAGCTGCACCCGCCACTGGCCGCGCACCTTGGTCGTCAGCACGTCCGGCACGATGTAGGCGGCCTGCGTCGTCTCGTAGCGCCAGCCCGGCCGCGGGTCGAAGCGACGCAGCTTCAGGCAGACGGCCTCGGCCTCGGCCACGCTGACGTCCAGCAGCTGTGCCAGCGCCGGCACGTCGCGCGAGGCAAGCAGGTTCAGGTGCTGGGTGATGATGCGCTCGGCCAGCCGGCGGCTGCGGGCGTCTTCGATCTTGGGCAGCTGCAGCAGCAGGCATTCCGCGACGCTGCGCGCGCCCACGCCGAGCGGGTCCAGCGCCTGCACGCGCTTGAGCGCGATCTGCATCTCTTCCAGCGCCACCGGCGGTTGCATCTGGGCCACCGCGGCCAGCTCCTCCAGCGAGCTGCGCAGGTAGCCGTCGTCGTCGACCGATTCGGCCACGATGGTGGCCAGCACCAGGTCGCGCGGCGACAGCCGCAGCACGTTGAGCTGGCTGCGCAGGTGCTCGCGCAGGCAGGTCTGCGCGGCGGTCATCTCGAGCGCGCTGAGTTCGCCGTCTTCGGCCCGGCGCATCGAGCCGGAGCTCTCCGCGCGCCAGATCTCGCGATCGTCCGGCAGCGGCTCCGGGGTTTCGGCCATCACCGGCGACGGCGCCACCGGCACGTCGGCGTCCAGCGGCAGGGCTTCATCCGAGCCCTCGGTGACTTCGAGGAAGGGATTGCGCCCCAGCATGTCGGTGACCATGGTGGAGAAATCCAGCGAGGACATCTGCAGCAGCCGCACGGCATGCTGGAGGCGAGGCGACAGTGTCTGCGACTGCTTGTGCTCGTGCCTGAGTTCCATTGCTCCCACTTGTGAGACTCCTGTCCGGTAGAGGATGAAACTGCCCGCAACCGGTTCCGGAGGTCCCCGCCGCGGAGGACGGGAACGGGTTGCAGGCAGTGCCGGCGAACCGGCCTGATGGTCCTTCTGCGCAAGGACCATGCCACCTCGCCGCGACGGTTTCACATCGCGGAGCCGGCGTCATCCGGCGTGCCTGCCCGAAAGCCGCAAACCCACTGGGCACGGGGCCTGCCGGCGAATTGGCCGGACGCGACGGCGACCTCGGATTCGTCGCTCGCGCGCCGGTCCGCGGCGTCCCGCAAGGTCGCGGGCCCTCTTTCACCGGCTCGATCGAGCAAGGCTTTCGGCACCGTTTACCGATGGCCGGCGTGGCCGTGCCCGCTCGCCGGCGCGCCATTCCAGTCCGTTGGGCGGGTAACCACCCGTACCGTGCCCGGGTCCCGCGCGCCCTCGGGTCATGGACGCGAGCGGCACGACGGCTGGCCCGGGGCTTGCTTCGAGCGTCCGACAGCCCCGTCCCTCCGTCATCCTTACATCTTGCGAGCCGCCACCCTGCCCCCGACCACGATGCGCCGCTGGGCGACGCGGGGCCTCCTCTTGATCGCGCTGGTCTTCCTGTTGAAGGAAGCGAGCGCCATCGTGCTGCCGGTCCTGGTGGCCTTGATCCTGACCTTCGTGCTGGCGCCGGCCGTGCGGACGATGCGGCACCATGGCATGCCCGAATCGGTGAGCGCCGCGATGCTGGTGACGACCGTGGTGGGCTGCAGCGTGCTGAGCGTGGCGCTGCTCGCGGAGCCCGCGGCGCAATGGTGGCAGCGCGCGCCCGAGGCGGTGACGCAGGCGCTGAACCGGGTCGACCGGTGGCGCGCGTCGATTCCGGGTTTCGGCCCGCCGGTCGAGCGGCGCAGCGCCGGCCGCGCGCCCGCCCCGCCCGCCGACCCGGTGCGCGACCGCCTGGCCAGCGAAGGCGTCGCCTTGACGGCGCAGGTGCTGGGCGGCGGCCTGAAGTTCCTGGTGTCGGCCGCGGCGACGACCATCCTGCTGTACTTCCTGCTGGCCTCCGAGCACTGGGTGCTGTCGCGCTGCATCGAACTCCTGCCTCACCGCCCGCGGCTGCGCGCGATGGTGCTGGGAGGACTGCGCGCCGCCCAGCGCGACATCTCGCGCTACGTGGCCTCGGTCACCGCGATCAACGTCGGCATGGGGCTGGTGGTGGCCGGCACGATGTGGATGGTGGACCTGCCCAACCCGGGCCTGTGGGGCGCGCTGGCCGGGCTGCTCAACTTCATCCCCTACCTCGGGCCGCTGATCATGTGCGGCCTGCTGCTGGCCGCCTCGCTGGCCTCGGCGCTGGGCGACGCGGGCTTCGCGGCGATGAGCGCGCCGGTGCTGGCCTACCTCTGCATCCATGGGATCGAATCCAACTTCGTGACGCCGATGGTGATCGGCAAGCGGCTGTCGATGAACCCGCTGTCGGTGCTGCTGTCGGTGATGTTCTGGGGCTGGCTCTGGGGCGTCGCGGGCGCGGTGCTCGCGGTCCCGCTGCTGATCTGCCTGCGCAGCATCAGCCAGCGCAACCGCCACATGCGCCCCGTCGCGGTCTACCTGCGCGGCAGCGACCGGCCCTGCCCGCCGCTGAGCAGCTTGCTGCGCCCGCCGCCCTTGTCGTCGACGCCCTTGTCGCCGGCCGCCGTCTCGGCGGTCCCGCCCTCCTCGACGTCGCCCGTGACTTCCCTCGACGGCGCCGCCCCGGCGGCCCGTCCCGACGCCCTTGAACAGCACCGCCCATAATCTGCCGCCGCGACGCTCCCGCGTCCGCGCCGCCGGCCTCTGGCCGCGGCGGCATGACCGTTCCTCCGCCGCACCGCCCATGCCTTTGCCGATCCGTTCCCGCCTGCTCGTGCTCGTCCTGTCCGTGATGCTGCCGGGCATCATCGCGGCGCTGTGGGTCAGTTGGCGGACCTGGAGCGACGAGCAGGAAGCCACCCTGCGCCACATGCGCGACAGCACGCGCGCGCTCTCGATGGTGGTGGACAAGGAACTGGCGCGCCGCGCCGGCATCGCGCGGGTGCTGTCGCTGTCGCAGATCTTGGACAGCGCGCCGCAGGTCCCGCAGGACGACCTGGCGATGCTGGAGCTGCAGTCGCGCCGCGCGATGCAGGGCTTGTCGGGCTGGGTCGAGCTGAACGCGCCCGGCCGCACGCTGTTCAGCACCCGCCTGGCCAGCGGCCGCGTGCCCGACACGCCGCTCGCGCCGGCGGCCGCCGCGTCCGCACCGGGGCTGGCGGTGACCGGCCCGGCAGCCGTCGCCGCAGCGCCAGCGCCCCTCGAGCTGCCCACGACGGCCGCCTCGCGCCCGGTGCTGGTCCGCGAGGCCGTCCCGCTGATCGAGCAGGCCGTCATCGGCGACCTCGGGCCGGACCCCGCGACCGGCCAGTTGCGCGCGCAGATCGTCCAGCCGATCGAGCGCGGCGGGCATGTCTGGCTCAACATGAGCATCAGCGTCCTGCCGCAGGAGATGCAGCAGATCATCGATGCCCAGCGGCTCCCGCCCGACTGGACCGCCACGATCATGGACGGCCGCGGCACGGTGGTCGCCCGCCACCCGGGCGGCATCAGCTACGCCGGCCGCCCCGGCACCGACGATCTCCGGCGCCTGATGGCCACGCGCGAGGAAGCGCGCTTCGACTCGGTCAACCTGGACGGCAAACCGGTGGTCGGTTATTTCACCAAGTCGCCGCAGGGCTGGACGGTGGTGACCGCGGTGCCGCGCGACAGCGGCATGGGCGGGCTGGGCGGCCGCACCGCGCTGCAGCCGATCGCCATCGGCGCGCTGCTGCTGGTGCTGGTCGGCATGTTCGGCGCGCTGTGGATCAGCCGGCGCATCTCCGGCCCGATCCACGCGCTCAGCGCGATCGCCAGCGAGCTGCGCGCCGGCGAGCCGGTGCGCGCGCCCAAGACCGGCATGCTCGAGTGCGACGAGGTCGCGCTGGCGCTGGCGGACGCCAGCGTCGCGATCCGGCAGGGGCGCTCGGAGCTCGAGGACCGCGTCAACGAGGCCATCGACCGCACCCGCGAGGCCGAGCAGCTCAGCTCGCGCTCGCAGCGCACGGCGGCGCTGGGCCGGCTGACCGGCGGCGTCGCGCACGACTTCAACAACCTGCTGGGCGTCATCAGCAACAGCGCCCACCTGATCCAGCGCAGCCCGCATGCGGAATCGCTGGCGATGCCGCTGGGCGCGATCATGCGTTCGGTCGACGTCGGCAGCCGGCTGACCCAGCACCTGCTGCGGGTGGCGGGCCGCCAGCCGGTGCATCCGCAGGTGGTGGACCTGCGCTCCACGCTCGGCGAGATGAACGAGCTGCTGGCCACCGTGCTGGGCAAGCGCATGCAGCTGACGATGACGATGGCGCCGGACCTGCCGAGCGTGCGCGTCGATCCCTCGGAGCTGGAGCTCGCGCTGATCAACATCGCGCTCAACGCGCGCGACGCGACCAACGGCATGGGCGAGATCACGCTGGAGGCCGGCCGCGCCGCGCCGGGCGACGTCCAGGACCTGGCGCCCGGGGAGTACGTCGCCATCAGCGTCTCCGACCGGGGGCCCGGCATTCCCGAGGACCTGCTGGTGCGCGTCTTCGAGCCCTTCTTCACCACCAAGCCGGTCGGCAAGGGGACCGGCCTGGGCCTGAGCCAGGTGCTGGGTTTCTGCGTGCAGGCCGGTGGCACCGCGCGCATCGCCAGCCAACTGGGCGCCGGCACGACGGTGACCCTGCTGCTGCCGGCGCGCAGCAGCGCGTCCGCCGGCGGCGGCGCCCGCGACGAGGTGGCGCAACCGGAGACGCGCGCCAACGCGCTGGCCGGCGCGCGGGTGCTGCTGGTCGAGGACAACGAGGAGCTCAACCGCGTCACCGCCAGCCTGCTGCGCAGCTTCTCGTGCCAGGTGCTGACGGCCAAGGACGCCGACGAGGCGCTGCAACTCTTCGGCAGCGGCGCGGCGGTGGACGTCGTGCTGTCGGACGTGGTGATGCCTGGCTCGATGGACGGCCAGGCGCTGGCGCGCGAGCTGCGCAAGCGCCGGCCGGGCCTGCCGGTGGTGCTGATCAGCGGCTACAGCGAGGCGCTCACCGCCGAGTCCTCCTTCATCGTGCTGCGCAAGCCGGCCTCGCCCTCGCAGATCCTGGAGGCGCTGCGGCGCGCGATGGGCCTGCCCACGGGTATGTGACTTGCTGAATCCAGGCATCTCCACTCCCCAACGGAAGGACTGCCATGGACAACAAGGATGTCATCGACGAGCTGAACACCCTGATCGAGACCTGCAAGGACGGTGAATACGGCTTCCTCAGCTGCGCCGAGCACGTCAAGAGCACCAGCCTGCGCGAAGTCTTCGCGCAGCGCGCGGCGGACTGCCGCCAGGCCTGCTCGGAGTTGCAGCAACTGGTGCGGCAGCACGGCGGCACTCCCGAGGATGACGGCAGCGCCACGGGCGCGATGCACCGTGGCTGGGTCGCGGTCAAGGGGACCCTGACCGGCTACAGCGACAAGGCCATGCTCGAGGAATGCGAGCGCGGCGAGGACGCCGCCGTGGGCCGCTACCGCAAGGCCGCGCAGAAGGCCCTGCCGGCCGGCGTGCTGGAAGTGGTGCAGCGCCAACTGGCCGGCGTGCTGCGCAACCACGACCAGATCAAGCTGCTGCGCGATCAGGCGCGTAACGCCGAGAAGGTGTAAGGCCTCCCCTGGACCGCACGGGAGCGCGCCGCTGGCGCGCTCCTCGTCGTTTCAGCGTGGGTCCTGGCGAGGGCCTTGGCGCGAATCGTGAGACGGCGCAGCGGCTTCGTCCCGGGCCGCAGCGCGGTCTGAAGCGCCTGCCGCCGCCGCGCCCTGCGCCTGCCGCGCCTCCTCGCGCTGCTGCTTGCGGCCTTGGAGGAATCCGGCGATCACGCCCAGCAGCAGCTGCGTCACCTCGGGCCCGAGGCGGCCGCGCACGCGCGTCGGCATCAGGCCCCACAGCACCGTCAGCAGCTGCAGCATGCCGAGTTCCGGCCGGCCGCCGCCGCCCTCGTGCGCCGGGCCGGCGGCCGCGTCGCGATCATGGGCGTGGAAGGCCCGCGCGGTCGCGTCGTGCCGCCCGCCGCGCTCATGCCGCGCAGGACGGCGACGCTTGCCCCGCACCAGCCGCCAGAACAGCCAGCTCGCGCCGGTGCCCACGGCCGGCAGCAGCCAGCGGCTCGGCACCATCACGGCCCTGCCGCGCTGCTGCAGCGCCTCCCAATGCAGGCGGAACTCCAGGTCGCGCCGGACCACCCGCAACTCGGCCATCTCGATGCGCAGGTTGAGGTCGTCGATCGTCTCCGTCGCGAGCTCGCGATCGGGGACATCGGGAATGCGGCGGGGATCAGGGCGGGGTTGAGGTGTGGCCATCGGCGCTCGGTGCCTCGGGATCCATCGGATCGTTGAACAGCCAGTGGAACTGGCGACGCGAGGCCGGCAGCGCCAGCATCGGCGCCAGCGCCTTCATCGCGGCCACCACCCACAGCAGCAGCAGCAGGTTGACGGCCAGGATGCCGGCGAAGGCCCAGGGCCAGCTCAGCCCCAGGTGCACCGCCAGCGCCGCCAGCAGCGCCCACAGCGCGAGCCAGGCGGTCGCGCCAGCGATCGCGGCCACGACGCCGAGGATCGCCAGGCTGACCAGCCCGTGCCGGGCCCGGCGGAGCTCCAGCGCCAGCAGCAGCAAGCGGCCGGAGAGCATGCCGCGCGCGGCGCGGGCCATGCCCTGGAGCTCGCCCATCCAGCCCTGCCCGCCCGGCGGCGCCGCGGCGCCCGGCGAGGCGTCGGCGGCGCTGCCCGGCGGCGTCCCGGAGGGCGGCGACGGCGGCGGCGGAAATGGCGGCGGGAACGGGGGCGGGAAGGACGGCGAGCCGTGCGGCACGTCGCTCATGGGCGCGCCGGGCTCAGCGCGTCAGACGCGCGATCAGCAGGCCCACCGCCAGCGCGGTGCCCACGGCCATCAGCGGATGCTCGCGCACGTTCGCGCGCAGGCTGTCGCACCACTCGTTGCCGGTGGTGCGCAGCCGGTCGGCGCGCTCGTGCAGCAGCTCGTTCGTGTCTTCCAGGCTTTTCTGCAATTGCTGCGCCTTCGGCGCGGCGGTCGTCGCCAGGCGGTCGATGGTGGCGTGGGCCTTGTCGGCGACGCGATTCACCAGGTCGACCGCGGCGGTGCTGGACGGCGCGCTGCCGTTGGCGATCTTGGCGGCGTCGTCGGCCGTCGTGAACGGCACGGACTTGTCGCTCTTCTCGTTGTTGGGCGTGGTGCTCATGGGAAATTTCCTTTCGTCGTGCACGAGGGCGGCGGGAGTGCCGGGACAGTAATCGGGATGACGGCAAGCCGCGTGCCGTCATTCGCCGGCGCGATTCACAGGTGCGATTCAGCGCGGCAGCGGCGGCTTCGGATGAGCGTCCAGGCCGCGGTGCGGCGACTCGGCCACCTGCGGCCGGCCGCCTTCGGGCTCGAGCAGCTCCTCGATGATGAAGTGCCCGTAATACTGGGCGCGCTCGGCGCGGTTGCGACGCGCGATCTCGGCGATCTCTCGCGCCTGCGCATCGTCCTTGGCCTTGACGACCAGGAAGTGGTAGCCGCGTTCGGCCAGCTCGCCATGGCTGCGCAGGAGATTGATCTCCTGCCCGATCGCCGCCAGCGGGCTGGCATGGCGCAGGTCGCGCTCGACCAGCTTCACCATCTCGCGGTCGTCCACCGCGTGCAGGTCGCCCTCGGCGATGCCGTGCGCCGCCAGCGCGGCGCGCGCCTGGCCCGCCTCGGCGGCGCCGGGGAAGCTGATCACCAGGTGGTCCACCGGCTTGTGGACGCCGAAGCTGGTGGGACGGTCGTCGTCGCTGCCGCCGGCGGCGCCGGCTCGGGTACTCGTGGCCATGAGGGGCTCCTTGGAGTGGCGAGTCTTCCTCCGCAAGGCAAGCCTCGTACCCATCGCGCGCTTCGCCTTTCCCGATCGCGAAGCGCGAAATCCCAAGCCCCCGACATCGTGTCAGGGCCGTTGACGGATCGGTCGTCGGGCGGTTACACCGCTGGAGCCGAATGCGTGACATCCCCAAGGATTGGGGACGCCGCCGGGCACGGCGATTGCCCTTTTTCGCGACCAACTGAAGGACCAGGGAAGGAGCGAAACGATGAACGACGGTCTCACGTCGGTGCTGTACATCGAAGACAGCCCGCTCAACGTCATCGTGATGGAGGCGATGTTCGAGCAACGCCGCGACCTGCGGCTGCATGTGGCCGAGGCCGGCATGCCGGCCTGGCGCCTGAGCGCGCGGCTGCAGCCCTCGTTGCTGCTGGTGGACCTGAACCTGCCCGACTGCCACGGTTCCGACCTGCTGAAGCTGCTGCGCATGCGACGCGGCTGGGCGCAGGTGCCGGCGATCGCGGTGACCGCCGATTCCGATTTCGACGCGCTCGGCGCGGGCTTCCTCGAGCTCTGGGCCAAGCCGCTGGACGTGCGCAAGACGCTGGACCGCCTGGCCGAGCTGCTGCCGCCGCCGCGTGGCGGGCAGCACCTGGGCGCCGAACGGACGGCGCCGTCCGCCCAGGCGGGTGTCGTCATCGACCCTGCCGCCGACAGCCCGCGCCGCGAGGCCGGCATGATGGCGCGGCACAAGCAGTCCTTGGCCCCGCGCCAGACCGATTACGGCTGGATGCGCTGAACGCGCCGCGGAGGCTGCCCTCGTGACTGTCTGGCTCGACGCCCCCCTCGCCACCCTCTCCCTCCACGACCTCGACTTCTCCCGCGTGCCTGCCGGCAGGCCGGCGCGCGCGCGGCTGCGTCCCGCCGTCTTCCTCGACAAGGACGGCACGCTGACGGTCCCGGACGACGGCGCCATCACCGATCCGGCGCGGCTGCGCCTGATGCCGGGCGCCGGCGAGGCGCTCGCCCGGTTGCAGGCCGCGGGGCTGGCGCTGGTGCTGGTCACCAACGAGAGCGGCATCGCCCGCGGCGCGTTCACGCGGGTCCAGTTCGCCGGGCTGCAGGCGGCGCTGGTGCGGCGCCTGAAGGACGACTTCGGCGTGACGCTCGACGACGTGGCGGTCTGCCCGCATGCGCCCGATGCGCAGGGCCGGCCGGGCTGCCTGTGCCGCAAGCCCGCGCCGGGGATGCTCACCCGCGCCGCGCGGGCGCACGGCCTGGACCTGGCGCGGTCGACGATGGTGGGCGACCTGCTCGACGACGTCGAGGCCGGCCATCGCGCCGGCGCGTCCGGCCTGCTGCTGGACACCGGCGGCGAAACCACCTGGCGGCGCTCGCCGCTGCGCGAGCCCGACGGCGTCTTCAGCGACTGGCCGTCGCTGTGCGATCACCTGCTGCGCGCGCACGCGTCCGCGTGGACCGTTGACGCGCAGGAGCCGCCGCTGGACCCTTTCGACGCGGCGGGCGCGGCGGCCGCTGCGGGCGCGCCGAAGGGCTTGTCGTCGCTGCCGATGTCGCCGTCGAGGCCCGCGGGCGCGGCGCCCGCGCCGACGGCGCCGGCATCGGCGTAGCGATCGCCACGCGCGGCTGCGTCCGCAGCAGCCCCAGCAGCCGGCGTTCGGCGACGCTCAGTCCGGCCAGCGCCGGGGGCGACTGCGTCCAGCGCTGCGTCGGCAGCGCGGCCAACTGGTCCGACTGCGCCCAGGCCAGCACGGCGGGATGGATGTAGGACTTGCGACAGACCGCGGCGGTATTGCCAAGGCGCGCGGCGACGTCCTTCACCGTCTGCTTCTGCGCGTCGACCGGCGCGGTGCCGGCGCGCGCATGCGCCAGCAGCAGGTCCAGCGCGAGCACGCTGGCATGCCAGGTGCGGAACACCTTGGCGCTGCAGGTCGGCCCGCCCGCCTCGGCGAGCCAGTCGTTCACGTCCGAGGCATCGATGCGATGCGCGATGCCGGCTTCATCCTCGTAGCCGAAGAGCTCCTGTCCCGGCAGGTCGCGGCAGCGCCGCACCAGCGCGGCCACGCGGTCGTCGCGCACGGCGAGCTGGTGTCGCACGCCGCTCTTGCCGGGGAAGCTCAGCAGCAGCGCGTCGCCCTTGACCTTCACGTGGCGCGACAGCAGGCTGCTCAGGCCGTAGGAGCCGTTGCTGCGCGCGTACTCGCGATGGCCGATGCGCATCCAGGTGCGGTCCAGCAGCCGCACCAGCGCCGCCAGCACCCGCTCGCGATCGAGGCCGCCGTCGCGCAGTCGGCGCTGCACCTGGCGCCGCAGCCGCGGCAGGCGATGGCCGAAGTCCAGCAGCAGGCCGAACTTGTTCTCGCCCCGCAGCGCCATCCAGTCGGCGTGATAGCGGTACTGCTTGCGTCCGCGCGCGTCGCGCGCCGTGGCCTGGATGTGTCCGTCGTCGCGGGGACAGATCCAGACATCCACATAGGCCGGCGGGATGGCCAGCGCGCGGATGCGCCGCAGCGTGGCCTCGTCCCGCACCGGACGCCCGTCCGCGTCGACATACCGGAAGCCGCGGGCCGCGCGCACGCGGCGCAGTCCCGGTTCATCGTCACAGACCCAGCGCAGTCCCATCGGCTCGTCCTCCTGCCTTCCCCAGGCAGGGCGCATGCCGGGCCGCGCGACGAACGGCGATCGCGCGTGCGACCGCCCGTTACTGCGCGGCCTTGTCGGCCGCCGCCGCGTCCTCCGCGGCGTATTCCTTGAGCCGGTTGTAGAGCGTCTTCAGGCTGATGCCGAGCACGGCCGCCGTCTGCTCCTTGTGATGCTTGTAGTGCTGCAGCGTGGCCAGGATGAAGGCCTTCTCGACCTGCGCCATCGAGCTGCCCAGCGGCATCGTGATCGACGGACCGGACGACTCGCCCGAGCCCGCGACCAGCGTCGGCACCGCGGGCGCCGCGGCGGGCTGCCCCGGCGCCGCGCCGAAGCTGGTCACCGCCGCCGCGGAGGCGGCCGTGGCCGGGATCTCGGCGCCCTCGCCCTTGGGCAGCCATTGCTCGTCGACGATGTCGCCGGCGGCCATCACGTAGGCGCGCTGGACCGCGTTGCGCAGCTCGCGCACATTGCCGGGCCAGTGGTAGGTCTGCAGCTGCGCCAGCGCCTTGGCGGTGAAGCGCTTGTTCTTGCCTTCCTTGGCCGCGATCAGGCGCAGGAAGTGGTCGGCCAGCAGCGGCACGTCGTCCAGGCGGTCGCGCAGCGGCGGCATCTCGATCGGGAAGACGTTGAGGCGGTACAGCAGGTCCTCGCGCAGCTTGCCCGCCTGCACCGCCTGCAGCAGCGGCCGGTTCGACGCGGCGATCACCCGCACGTCGGCATCCAGCGTGGTGGTCGAGCCCACGCGCATGAAGCGCCCGGTTTCCAGCACGCGCAGCAGCTTGACCTGCAGTTCCATCGGCATCTCGGTGAGCTCGTCCAGGAACAGCGTGCCGCCGCTGGCGCGCTCGAAGAAACCTTCGTGCTGCTTGTCCGCGCCGGTGAAGGCGCCCTTCTCGTGGCCGAAGATCTCGCTCTCGATCAGGTTGGGCGAGATCGCGCCGCAGTTGACCGCCAGGAACGGCTTCTTGCGCCGGCGGCTCAGGTCGTGCACCGTCTGCGCGACCAGCTCCTTGCCGGTGCCGCTTTCGCCGTTGATGAAGACCGACACGCTGGTGCCGGCCACGCGCGAGATCTGCTCGTAGATCCGCTGCATCGGCTGGGTGCGGCCCCAGAGCAGGCCGAAGTGGCCGCTCTGCGCCAGGTTGGCGTTCAGCTCGGACACCTCCGCCTGCAGCGCGGCGGGCTTCATCACCCGCGACAGCACGCCCTGCAGCTGCGTGATGTTGATGGGCTTGACCAGGTAGTCGGCGGCGCCCATGCGCAGCGCCTGGATGGAGGTGTCCAGGCTGGCGTGGCCGGTGATCAGCACCACCTCGGAATTGGCCACCAGTTGCGGGTCCTGGAACAGCTCCATCCCGTTGCCGTCGGGCAGTTGCAGGTCGAGCAGCACGACATCGGGCTGCTGCAGCGCGATGTGCCTCCGGGCATCGCGCAAGGTGTGGGCCACCGACACGGTGAATTTCTCGCTCGCAATCAGTTCCTGCAGGGTGGCGACGGAATCGACATCGTCATCCACGATCAACGCATGGGTCACCGGTACATCCTTGTGTGTGGAGGGAACACGCCTGGGCGTGGGGATTCGACGATTCGTGATGAATGTCTGTCGAACCCGGATAACTCATTCTTGCAGCAAGCAGCCGGCTTGCCAGCCCCTGCCTGAATTCATTTGAAAAAAATTCCGGTGACGACCTGGCGATCATCGACCAGGCGCGCACGACATTCGAACAATGGCGCATGAAAACGGCACCGGGAAGCGGTCCGCGGACCGCGCCGGTGCCGGCCAAGGGAAGGTCGGGTCAGACATCCCGGCGGCGACGCTGGATCCATCCCACCAAGGCCAAGGCGACGACCAGGGTGAGGAAGTTGCGGATCTCGAAGGTGGCGTCGGCGGGCTCGTCTTCCGTGTCGATGGCGGAGGACGGGCCGGGCGCGGGGACGGTCTGCAAGACCGGCGTCTGGGCTGGAGCAGCGGTTCTGACGGCGGCCGGGTGGCGGTGGGAGGGGCTGTGCGCCGGGGCCGCGGCCTCCGGTCGGCTCAGCGCCGCGAGCTTGGCACCCTCCAGGAAACTGCCGGAGCTGTCCGCCTGGACCGCGGTCGCGGCCAGCATCAGCGGCATCGCCCAGGCGAGCTTGCGCAGGTGCATGAAAAACCTCCTGTGATGGAAAAACGGGGTGTCGATCCGGGGATCGAGCGCGGCGCGGACATCCGTCCGGCCGCGCAGGCGCCGCACGTCCGCGCGCGGCCCGCGACCAGGGCAACCGTCGTGCCCGGTGGAACGTTCGGTGACGATTTCGCACCGTTTTTCGGGACATCGGCGGGTGGCGCTACGGCCCGTTGCCGACCTTGCGAACACGGCACAGGTTCGACGCGCGTGGCGGCATGCGGCGCCGCTAGCCGCCGCGATCAGGGCGGGCTCATCTCCCGTCGCAAGGCCTGGCCGGGCAGCACCGCCGGCACCCGCGCGGCGGCGGCGACGGTCAGCGGCAGGTCGTCCGCGGCGATCATCACGCGCGCGTCGGCGGCCAGCGCCGCCAGTTCGCCGATCGAGGCCACCGGCGGCAAGACCTGTCCCCGCGCGGGCATGGCCGCGCGCAGTTCCGCCAGCGCGTCTTCGTCGCCGGGCAGCGCGCACAGGACCACCGCGGTGTCGTCGGCCCAGGTGTCGATCAGCACGTCCACGGCCGCGGCGTAGGCCGCCACCGGGCAGTGCCGCGCGCCGCCGCCGGGGCACACCAGCAGGTAGCGCTGACCGAAGCGCAACCCCGCTTGCTGCAAGGCGTTCCGCATCTGGTGGCTGTCCTTGGGCAGCAGGCGCAGCCGCGGCCGCTCATCCGCCGTGCGCATGCCCACATGGCCGACGAGATCGAGCTGGCGACGCGTGTCGTCCTGGGCGGTGTCGTCGCCCAGCAGTTCGTCGCTGAGCAGCCCGTGCGCCGGCTCGCGCACCTGGGCGAGCGTCAGCGGGATGCCGGCCATGCGGCACAGCAGCGCCGCCGGCAACGCCGCCTGCGAGGAAGCCGCGAACAGCACCGCCGCGTCGAAGTGGCTGCGGCGCAGCTTGCGCACCAGGTGCATCTCGGCATCGCCGCGCATGGTGGACGGTTCTGCGTTCAGCGCGGCGGCGCCGTCGGCGGTCCAGGGCGCGTTGAAGGTGAGCAGTTCGTCGACCGCTTGCAGGTGCGGTCGCAGGACGAGGGCCTCCGGCGCGGCGAGCAGCGTCCGCTGCGTCCACGGCATCGTCTCGTGCAGGGCCGCGAAGGCGGCCGTCGAAGCCAGCACGCCGGCGACGCCGTCGAGCCGCACCAGCAGCACGCGGCGCACGTTGCACCAGCGGCGATGGCGCGCCTCGGCCAGCGAGCGCGCGTCGACCGGCGCCGCGCCGTCGAGCACGGGAACGCCCGCCTCGCCCAGTCCCGGAGGACTGGGCGGGCGGGCGCGCTGTTCGAGGCTCGTCGCGATCATGAGGCTCGCGCGGCAAGCGGCATGCCGGACCAACAGCGAGCATCCACGCGGTCTGCCGCGTGATCGCCCGCTCGCGTTCGGCTGCCGTTCCGTTGTACCGCCGCGCTGATCGCGTCACCGCGACGCGCGGCTCATCGCGGCCTCACTTGGTCTTGCTGGAGGACGACCCCGAGGAAGAACCGGAGGACGAGCCCGGCGTCGCGCTGCTGGACGCGCCGGGCGTGGCGCCGGTGGAGGCGCTGGACAGGCTGGACGACCCGCTGGTGGTGGACTGGCCGCTCTCGTGCGTCCCGGCGCCGCTACCCAGCGTGTTGCCGCCCTGCCCGAAGCGCGTCGAGTCGCTGGTGTCCTGCGAACTCATCGACTGCCCCGACGAGGATCCGGTGCCGCTGGACGAGCCCTGCCGCGAGGAGCGCTCCGACCGCCACTTGTTGAAGTCCTCGGAGAACTTCTGGTAGCGGTCCTGGCGCCAGCCGTGATAGTCGTTGTCGAGGCTGCGCATCTGCTCGGCGCGCCACTGCTCGTAGTCGGGGTCGTAATGCTGCCGGCGCTGCGACTGGGCGCCATAGCCGCCGCCCTGTTCGCCGTAACCGCCGTAGCTGCCCGAACCACCCGAACCACCCGAACCGCCATAGCTGCCGGATTGGCCGCCATAGCTGCCAGACTGCCCGCCGTAGCCGCCGGACTGGCCGCCATAGCCGCCACGCTGGCTGCCCGGATAACCGCGACCTTCGAGTCCGCCACCCTGCGCGTCCTGGCTGCCGCCGTAATGCTCGCCGAGCGAGGCGCCATAGCTGCTGCTCGAGCTGGAGCCGGCCATGCCGCCATAGTCGCCGCGGCGACCAGCGTCCTCGCGCCAGCCTTCATGGCGCGGTCCCTGGTCGCGATAGCCGCCCGAGCCGGTGCTGTCACGCCCGTAGCCGCTGGACGCGCCGTAGCTTCGGCTGCCGTAGTCGCCGGACCCGCTGTAGCCGCTGTAGCCGCCGCTGTCGCCCTGGCTGCCACCGCCGTAGTTGCCGCTCATCGAGCGTCCGCGGTCACCGCCCCAACCTTCGTTCTCGTAGCCGCCGCGGTAGCCGCCCTGGCTCTGGAAGTCGCCGTGGCTGCGGTAGTCCTGGCGGTAGTCGTCGCGCTCGTCGCGGCCCTGGCCGTAGCTGCCGCCGTAACCGCCGCCGTAGGTGCCGCCGCGCGAGTCATCCCGGTCGGCCTGGAAGCTCGAGCCCTGGTAGGCCGCCTGCTGGTCCTCCCGCGACCGGTCCTGGCCGCGCTGGCTGCCCGTCTGCGCCCCGTAGTGCGAACGATCGCGATCGCCCTGGCCCCACTGGTTGTCCTGACGCTGGTCCTGTCTGCCTCGTTGCCCATACTGGTTCATGGCACTTCCTTTCAGGCGTTTCGCCGGTTGTACAAACCCGGCGGCCCATGCCGCCGAATCCACAAGGGATCAAGGCAAACCTCATGCCGGCGTCGACGGACCTGATGGCCGGGATCCCCGTGTTCATCGGGCATCCACGGGTCGTCAGGGGAACGGCTGCGGGACGTCGGCGCGGCATCGGCACCGCGCCGAGAAAGGTTTCAGCGAGCCTGGAGCGCCCGCGCCGCGGTGGCGGCCGCCTGTTCCCGCAGGCTGTGGCGCTTGGCGAAGGCCCAGCTGAGTTCGGCGCCCATCAGGAAGACCTGCGTCGAGTAGTAGACCCACAGCATCATCACCACCAGCGAGGCCGCCGCGCCGTAGGCGGAACTGACGCCGCTGCGGCCGATGTAGAGCCCGATCAGCGTCTTGCCCAGGCTGAACAGCGCCGAGGTGATCAGCGCGCCCACCCAGACGTCGCGCCAGCGCACCGGCACGTCCGGCACCCATTTGTAGATGACGGCGAACATCACGGTGATCAGCGCATAGGCGAGCGTGGCGTTCAGCACCTGCGCCAGCAGCACGAACTCCGCGCCCAGCCAGCCGGTCCACCACTTGCTGATCGCCGCCAGCGCGGCGCTGGCGACCATCGACACCATCGACAGGAAACCCAGGCCGAGGATCAGCCCGAGGGACAGCAGCCGCTTGCGCAGCAGCGTCAGCAGGCTCTTCCAGACGGGACCGCTATTCGCCAGCGGCGCCTTCCAGATGCGGTTGAGCGAGTTCTGCAGCTCGGCGAAGACCGAGGTCGCGCCCACCAGCAGCACGACGGTCCCGATCGCGGCGGCCCAGCCGCCCTCGTCGGGCCGGTTCACGCGCTTGAGCAGGTCCTCCACGGCCATCGCGCCCTGCGTGCCGAGCAGGTCCGAGAGCTGCGCCATCACCTCGCCGCGCGCGGCCTGCTCGCCGAACACCAGCCCGGCCACGCTGATGACGATCAGCAGCAGCGGCGCGATCGAGAACAGCGTGTAGTAGGCCAGCGCCGCGCCCATGCTGGGCGCGTTGTCGTCGCTCCAGCCTTGCGCGGCCTCGCTGACGATGTCGACGGCTTCACGGACGGCGGTGGGCAGCTTGGGCATGCGGGAGGGCCGCGGCGCGGCGGTGAAGAGTTCCCTTGTTCAGGCAAGGGAAATTCCCGGTCGAGTTGCGTACGGGCCAATGGGCGGCAAGGGGGAGCGCGGCACGCGATTTGCCTCCTTCCCCTTATCGCAACTGACTAGGAGATCCCCCTCATGGCCAGCACCACCATCGCCTCCGATCGCGTCGAAGGCACCAAGGTCTACAACGGCAACGGCGACAAGCTCGGCACCATCGACAACCTGGTGATCGACAAGCGCTCCGGCCTCGTCCGCTATGCAGCCCTTGAGTTCGGCGGCTTCATGGGCATCGGCACCGACCGCTATCCCATCCCCTGGAACATGCTCAAGTACGACACCAGCCTCGACGGCTATGTCGTCCCCCTGCGCGAAGACCAGCTCGAAAAAGCCCCACGCTACGCCCAGACCGAACGCCCCGAGTACACCGACGAGTACGGCCGCAAGGTCTACGACTACTACGGCGTCGCCTGGATGTGACGCCCGCCGCGGCGCCCGGCTGGGCGCGGGGCGGCGTTGCAGATCCTCGCCATAGCGCCGCTATGGCTCCGGTCTGCGCCTAGCCCCGCATCCCAGCCGGACACCGCGGCAGGCATCACATCTGTCTCGCCTGGCACAACCGCCCCTTGACCGGGGCACGGCGGGCATCACGTCTGCCGCGCTTGGCCACATTACCCCCAGCGGCAGGCGCGGCGGACAAAGACAAACGCCCCGTGGAAACGGGGCGTTTTCTCTTCTGCGGACGCGGCGTCAGGAGGGCTGGGCGCCGTCCTCGGACGGCCAGTCCCGGATGTAGGCCTTCAGCATTCGGTTCTCGAAATCCTGCGCATCCACCACCGTCTTGGCCACGTCGTAGAACGAAATCACGCCCATCAACTGCTTGCCATTGAGCACCGGCATGTAGCGCGCGTGACGACCCAGCATCATCCGCCGCACCTCGTCGATCTCGGTCTCCGGCGTGCAAGTCAGCGGCGCATCATCCATCACGCTGCGCACCAGCCGCGTCCCGACACTCCCGCCGTTGCCCACCACCGCCTGGATGACCTCGCGAAAGGTGAGCATGCCTACCAGGTCGCCAAACTCCATCACGACCAGCGAGCCGATGTCGCGCTCAGCCATGGTCTCGGCCGCTTGCGCCAGCGGCGTGTCCGGAGAGACAGTGAACAGCGTGCTGCCCTTGACGCGCAGGATGTCGGAGACTTTCATGGTCGCCTGAGAAAAACGTGAGGAAAAGTTGGCCGCCAACATAGCACACAATGCCCGGCGCCAGACCTCACCTCACCGCATGACAAGCAGGAGACCACCCATGTCAGGTCCTTCCGACCCGGGCTTTGATACCTTGGCGCTACACGCCGGCGCCGCGCCCGACCCCAGCACCGGCGCCCGCGCCGTGCCGCTGCACCTGACCACCTCCTTCGTGTTCGAAAGCGCCGAACAGGCCGCCGGCCTGTTCAACATGGAGCGCAGCGGACACGTCTACTCCCGGCTGTCCAACCCGACGACCGCCGTGCTGGAGGAACGCATCGCCGCACTCGACGGCGGCGTCGGCGCCATCGCCACCGCCAGCGGCCAGGCCGCACTGCACCTGGCCATCGCCACGATCGCCAGCGCCGGGGACCACATCGTGGCCTCGAGCGCGCTGTACGGCGGCTCGCACAATCTGCTGCACTACACGCTCAAGCGCTTCGGCATCTCGACGACCTTCGTCCGGCCCGGCGACCTCGACGCCTGGCGCGCGGCGATCCGGCCCGAAACCCGGCTGCTGCTCGGCGAAAGCCTGGGCAACCCGGGACTGGACGTGCTGGACATCCCCGCCATCGCCCAGATCGCCCACGACGCCCACCGCCCGCTGCTGGTGGATGCGACCTTCGCGACCCCCTATCTGCAGCAGCCGATCGCGCTGGGCGCCGACCTGGTCCATCACTCGGCGACCAAGTTCCTCTGCGGCCACGGCACCGTGGTGGGCGGGCTGCTGGTCGACGGCGGCCGCTTCGACTGGGACCGCGCCCACGCGGCCAGCGGCGACCGCCGCCGCTACGCCGAACTCTGCGAACCCTACGACGGCTTCCACGGCATGGTGTTCAGCGAGGAAAGCACGGTGGGCGCCTTCCTGCTGCGCGCGCGCCGCGAAGGCCTGCGCGACTTCGGCGCCTGCATGAGCCCGCACACCGCCTGGCTGATGCTGCAAGGCATCGAGACGCTGCCGCTGCGCATGCAGCGCCACGTGAGCAACGCCCAGCGGATCGCCGAGTTCCTCGAATCGCAGGACATCGTCGAACGTGTCAACTACCCCGGCCTGCCCTCGCACCGCGACCACGCGCTGGCGCAGCGCCTGATGCCCAAGGGCGCCGGCGCGGTGTTCAGCTTCGACCTGAAGGGCGGCCGCGAGCCCGGCCGCCGCTTCATCGAATCGCTGCGGCTGTTCTCGCACCTGGCCAATGTCGGCGATGCGCGCTCGCTGGTGATCCATCCGGCCTCGACGACGCATTTCCGCATGGACGACGCGGCGCTCGCCGCCTCCGGCATCGGCGCAGGAACGATCCGGCTGTCGATCGGCCTGGAGGATCCCGAGGACCTGATCGCCGATCTCAAGTCCGCATTGAAGGTGGCCGCCAAATGAGCGCGATGAAGCTGAACGCCCAGGGCCGCGCGGCCTACGCCTACACCGGCGGCAAGCGCTTCGATGCGACGCTGCCCGTCGTCGTGTTCATCCACGGCGCGCTGCACGACCACAGCGTGTGGACGCTGCTGGCCCGCTACTTCGCCCACCACGGGCGCGGCGTGCTGGCGGTGGACCTGCCCGGCCACGGCCGCAGCGCAGGGCCGGCGCTGGATGACGTCGAGGCGCTCGGCGACTGGATCAACGCGCTGCTGGACACCGCCGGCGTGACGGCCGACCGCGCGGTCTCGCTGGTCGGGCACTCGATGGGATCGCTGATCGCGCTCGAGGCCGCGGCACGGCGCCCGGCGCGCATCGCCAGGCTGGCGATGGTCGGCACGGCCTGGCCGATGAAGGTCTCGGACGCGCTGCTGGCCACCTCGCGCGAGCGGCCGCGCGCGGCGATGGCTATGGTCAACGCGTTCTCGCATGCGACGACCGCCGGCAAGCCGTCCTACCCGGGACCGGGCGCGTGGCTGCACGGCGGCAACCTCGCGCTGATGGAGCGCATGCAGGATGGCTACGGCGAACGGGGCAACCTGTTCGAGCACGACTTCCTGGTCTGCGATCGCTACCAGGGTGCGCCGCAGGCCGCCGCGACGCTGACGGCCGCCGGCGTGCGGACCGAGCTGATCCTTGGCGCGAAGGACGCGATGACGCCGCCCAAGGCGGCGAAGCAACTCGCCGAGTTGCTGGGCGCGCGGGTGCAGACGCTGCCGGCCGGGCATTCACTGATGACCGAGGCGCCGGAAGGGATGTTGAATGCGCTGAAGGCGGCGCTCGGCTGAGCGCCGTACGGTGAGTCCCTCACCCGCAGACGGCCCCGCGAGGGCCGCGCCAGGAGACGCCCATGAGCACCAGCCCTCTGCCCCACGCGCCGCGCGACTCGGACGCCGGCGCGGACCGCGTGAAGGCGATGCGCAGCTTCGCCGAGTTCTATCCCTTTTACCTCGGCGAGCACCGCAACCGCACCTGCCGCCGACTGCACTTCGTCGGCTCGACGCTGGGGCTGGCGTTCCTGGCCTACGCGCTCGCGACGCAGCGCTGGGGCTTCATCCTGGTCGGGCTGCTGTGCGGCTACGCCTTCGCCTGGGTGGGGCACTTCGGCTTCGAGAAGAACAAGCCCGCCTCGTTCAAGCGCCCGCTCTACAGCTTCATGGGCGACTGGGTCATGTACAAGGACATCTGGACCGGGAAGATCCGGTTCTGAGCGTCCCCGTGGGAGGGGATTAGGTCGATGCCGACATCGGACCGGCGCTGCCAGCAGCCGGTCAGGACTTGCCCGATTCAGGCAGCAAGGCCTTGGCCGCCTCGATCCGCATCGCCATCGGCAGCGTCGCGTCGTTCATGACGTGCAGCAGGAAGGCGCGGGGGTCGGTGAAGTTCGCCGGGATGGCTGACGGAACGGCAGGCGCCGACGTCACCTGCGGCGCTTCCGGCGTCGCCTCGCCGGTCGATGCGCGGTCCACGCGCCCGTCGGAGCGCGCGCCGTCGTCCTGTGGGCCGCGCGGCGCGAGGGCCGCCAGCGCCGCTTCCCACGCCTGCGGCGCGATCGACCTCAAGGACTTCAGCAGATCCGCCTGGCCTTCGGCGCCGGGCGGTATGTCCAGCCATGTCGCCTCGACGAACACCGGCGCGAGATCCGGTGCGACGAACGCCGACCATTGCCCTTCCCGGACTTCGGCCGGTACCACCGGCGGCTCCGTCAGGCAGCGAATGCGCTGGCCCGCGATGCCGGCCAGGTATCGGGACTTCAGGCCTTCGAAGAAGGCGGCGGCCGCCTCCGGCGAGCATCCGCGCTCCAGCGAAAACCACAGCTGGTAGCTGTTCTCGCCAGCGATGGCGATGCCCGGCGCGGGCAGCGCAAGGTCGAGCTGCACGCCACGCCACACGTTGGCAAGCAGCTCCCAATCCGACGGGCGCCCCACATCGAGCACGAGCGCGCGCGAGGCACCATCGGGGCCGGCGGCGTAGAGGCGTTGGAATTCAGCGGCGAGTCGGGACACGGTGTGTTCAGGGCAACGAAGACAGCCCGTGACTCTACGTCCTCAGGCCTGCGCCGTCTGGGCGGCCGCGGCCCCCTGCTCGGCCTGCGCCTTCAGCGAGGCCAGCATGTCGTCGGCCATCGCGTCCAGGTCGTAGCCCAGCTTCCAGCCCCAGTCACGCTGGGCGACGCTGTCATCGATGGACTGCGGCCAGCTCGCGGCGATGTTCTGGCGGAAGTCCGGCGCGTAGTCGATCGTGAAGCCCGCGATGCGACGGCGGATCGACGCGGCGATCTGCTCCGGCGTGAAGCTCACGCCCGCCAGGTTGTAGCTGCCCCACTCGGTGATGCGTTCCGCCGGCGCCTCCATCAGCTCGATCGTCGCGCGCAGCGCATCCGGCATGTACATCATCGGCAGCGCCTGGTCCTCCTTCAGGAAGCAGGTGTAGCGGCCGTGCTTGAGCGCCTCGTGGAAGATCTCCACCGCGTAGTCGGTCGTGCCGCCGCCCGGGGGCGTCTTCCAGCTGATCAGGCCGGGATAACGCAGGCTGCGCACGTCGACGCCGTGGTTGGCGTGGTACCAGCGGCACCAGCCCTCGCCGGCCAGCTTGGAGATGCCGTAGATCGTCGTCGGGTCCATCACCGTCGTCTGCGGCGTGGCCTGCTTGGGCGTCTGCGGTCCGAAGGCGGCGATGGAACTCGGCCAGAACACGCGCTCCAGCTTCGCCGTGCGCGCCAGCTCCAGCACGTTCAGCAGGCCCTTCATGTTCAGGTCCCAGGCCCACATCGGATGCTTCTCGCCCGTGGCGGACAGCGCCGCGGCCAAGTGATAGATCTGCGTGATGCCGTGCCGCTTGACCACCGCCGCCAGCGCCGCCGCATCGGTGACGTCCAGCATCTCGTGGGTCAGCTGCGGCACGCGGCCCTGCGGGGCCACGTCGCTGGTGATGACATTGGCGTTGCCATGGCGCTTGGCCAGCTCCACCGCCAGTTCGGAACCGATCTGGCCGTTCGCGCCGATCAACAGGATCTTGGTCGTCATGGGGATCTTCTTCTCAGCGCCTTACTTCACCAGTCCCAGCTCGCGGCCCGCCTGCGCGAACGCGGCGACAGCCCGCTCCAAGTGCTCGCGCTCGTGCACCGCCGAGATCTGCACGCGCACCCGGGCCTGCTCCTTGGGCACCACCGGATAGAAGAAGCCGACCGCGTACACGCCCAGCTCCAGCAGCCGCGCGCTCAGTTGCTGCGCCTTGACCGCGTCGAACAACATCACCGGCACGATCGGATGCGTGCCCGGCTTGATCTGGAAACCCGCCTGCTGGATGGCCTCGCGGAAGAAGGCGGTGTTGGCCTCGAGCTTGTCGCGCAGCGCGGTGCTCCCTTCCAGCAGGTCCAGCACCGCGATGGACGCGCCGACGATGCTCGGCGCCACCGTGTTGGAGAAGAGGTAGGGCCGCGAGCGCTGGCGCAGCAGCTCGATCACTTCCTTGCGCCCCGTCGTGAAGCCGCCCGACGCCCCGCCCAGCGCCTTGCCCAGCGTGCCGGTGATGATGTCGACCTTGCCGAACACGCCGCGGTACTCGTGGGTGCCGCGGCCGGTCTTGCCCATGAAGCCGCTGGCATGGCATTCGTCGATCGCCAGCAACGCGCCGAAGCGGTCGGTGATCTCGCGCATCTTGTCCAGTTGCGCGATCGTGCCGTCCATCGAGAACACGCCGTCGGTGAAGACCATGACGTGACGCGCGCCGGCGGCGCGGGCCGCGGTCAGCTGCGCCTCCAGGTCGGCCATGTCGTTGTGCTTGTAGCGGAAGCGCTTGGCCTTGCACAGGCGGATGCCGTCGATGATGGACGCGTGGTTCAGCTCGTCGCTGATGATCGCGTCCTGCTCGCCCAGCAGCGGCTCGAACAGCCCGCCGTTGGCGTCGAAGGCGGCGGCGTAGAGGATGGTGTCCTCGGTGCCGAGGAAACGCGCCAGGCGCTGCTCGAGTTCCTTGTGGATGTCCTGCGTGCCGCAGATGAAGCGCACCGACGACAGGCCGTAGCCATGGGTGCGCAGCGCCTCGTGGGCGGCCTCCACCACCTTCGGATGCGAGGACAGCCCCAGGTAGTTGTTGGCGCACAGGTTGAGGACCTCGCGCCCGTCTCGCGTCTTGACGACGGCGCCCTGCGGGCTGGTGATGATGCGTTCGCTCTTGAAGAGGCCGGCGTCGCGGATGCCCTGCAGCTCGTTCTGCAGGTGGCGATAGAAGTCGTCGGTGGACGGGGAGGCGATGTTGGTCATGCGGTGCTCCTGCGGCACAATCCGTTAAATCGAACGCGTTCGTTATATCGAACAGCCGTGCAGTATCAAGGAAGAGCGGAGGCCGGTCAAGGCGCCTTCTTCCACCCCGGAACGCCCTCGCCCGCCTCAGATGTCCGCCAATCCTTCCGAAAAACTGGAACCTCCCCGCGTGGGCGCGACGCTGCAGGCGCTGCGGCAAGCCCAGGGCCTGTCGCTGGACGAGCTGTCGCGGCGGGCGGGCGTCTCCAAGTCCATGCTCTCGCAGATCGAGCGCAACCAGGCCAATCCCACGGTGGCCGTGGTGTGGCGGCTTGCCAATGCGCTGCGGGTGGAGTTGTCGGAGCTGCTGGGCGGCGAGCGGCCCGCCGCCCCGCCGATCGAGGTGGTCGCCTCGCATGCGACGCCGGCGCTGTCGAGCCCGGACGGCCTGTGCCGGCTGCGCATCCTCGGCCCCATTGACCTGGCCGGCAACTTCGAGTGGTACGAGCTGACGGTGCAGCCCGGCGGCGCGCTCGAGTCCGCCGCGCACGAGCCCGGCTCCCGCGAGCACCTGAGCGTGCTGGCCGGTGAACTCGAGGTCACGGCCGGCGGCAGCCGCCAGCTCGTCAAGAGCGGCGAGACCGCGCGCTATGCCGTGGACGGCGCACACGCGATCCGCAACCTGTCGAAGAAGGCGGCGACGGCGCTGCTCGTGGTGCTGCACGCCTGATCGCGGCGAACGCCCCGGATCACCTCCTGTTACTTGACCCGCGCGTCGTGGTCGAGACAATCGCCCGATTCGCGGAGGCGAGGGAGCGTATTGCAGTCAAGGCAGTCCACATGCAGCAACGCTCGTTTTCAGAGAAGCATCCCCACATCCCCACCCCGACCCAGCCGGCCACCGTCGACACCGAGACCCAGGCGAAGCAGCTCCAGCTGCTCGACGGTTCGGCGCGCCTGCGCGTGGCCGAGCAGCGCGCCCGCGAGCACCGCGCGCAACCGCTGATCGACAAGGCCGCGCTGCCGCTGGGCGCGACGCCCAAGTACGGCATGAAGCCCACCGGCGCCACGCGGCCCAAGCCGCCCTACCGGCGGGCGGTCTATTCGATCGTGGCCCTGCTGGCGGTGATCGGCGGCGCGGCCGTCACGCTGTGGCGCTAGCCGCCAGCGCCGGCCGCTCGATCAGCGCGCCCAGCGTGGCGCGCCCCCAACCGGCCTGCTCCCACAGCGCCGCCAACCCCGGCTGGCGCTCGGCCAGCAGCGCGCGGACCAGCGGCTCGGCGCTCGTCGAGGCCGGCTCGCACAGCAGCACCACGCGCTGGGCGCCCTCCTCCTCAAGGCGACCAACCCAGTCCAGCTTCTGCAGCTGCTGAAGCACCGGCTCGAGCTGAAGCGGATCGACGCTCATGCGCTGCGACATCGCCAGCATCGACAGCCCCGACTCCCCGCCCGCGCGCGCGGCCTCGAGCTCCCGCACCACGTCCAGCGCCAGCGCCATCTGCATGCCGGGCCGGTTGCGGCGCACGCTGACGCCGCCGGCCAGCGCCGGCGCATTGGCCGCCAGGATCGCGCCCAGCAGCACGATCGACCAGCCGACGTAGATCCAGATCAGGAAGATCGGCACCGCCGCGAAGGCGCCGTAGAGCGTCGAATAGGTCGGCACCTGCTTCACGTACCAGGCCAGCGCCTGCTTGGCCAAGTGAAAGGCCACCGCGACGAAGGCCGCCCCGGTCAGCGCGTGGCGCCAGCGCACGTCGGTGTTGGGCACGTAATGGAAGAGCGCCGCGATCGCGCCCCACAGCACCACCAGGTCCACGCTGTTGAGCAGGACCACCAGGCCGCGCGGCATGTTGTCGACCAGGTCCCGGCTGTAGGTGATCAGCACGCTGGTGACGGTCAGGCTGCCGCCCAGCAGCAGCGGGCCCAGCGTCATCGCCGCCCAGTACACCAGCACCCGCTGCGCGATCGGACGCGGCCGCTGCACGCGCCAGATCTGGTTGAGCGTGCGGTCGATCGTCAGCATCAGCGACAGCGCCGTCACCGCCAGCACGATCAGGCCGACCACGCCCAGCCGGTTGGCCTTGGCCGCGAACTGCGTCAGCGACATCAGCACCGGGCGCGCGATGTTGTCGGGGATCAGCGACTTGAGGAAGTATTTCTCCAGCGCCGACTGGAAGCTGGAGAACATCGGGAACGCGGTGAACAGCGCCAGCGCCACGGTCAGCAGGGGCACGAGCGAGATCAGCGTGGTGAAGGTCAGGCTGCCGGCGGTCAGGCCCAGGCGCTCCTCCCGGAAGCGCTGCACGAACAGGCGCAGCGTGCGTGCGTAAGGCCAGGTCAACAGCTCGCGCGCGAGCTCGCGGATGCCCTCGCGCCAGCTCTGCGGCGGCGCCTGATCACTGCTAGGTTCCCTCAACATGCTGGCTATGATGCCAGCCATGTCAACCCTCGCCGCCGCCCCGCGGATCGCCTCGCGATGACACCGACCGCGCCGCCCGCGACCGCGACGACCGCCCGCCCCCCGACCGCCCGCACCGAGCCGACCGCGCGCGAGCGCGGCAGCCGCCAGGTCGCGTTCCTCGCCACGCTGGCGCTGGCGCTGATCTGCCTGGCCTGGGAGCTGTGGCTCGCGCCGACCGGCCGCGGCACGCTCGCGATCAAGGCCCTGCCGCTGCTGCTGCCGCTGCCCGGCCTGTGGCGCTACCGGCTCTACACCTACCGCTGGGTCAGCCTGATGATCTGGCTCTACATGACCGAGGGTCTGGTGCGCGGCACCTCCGAGGGCGGCGCCGGCATGGCGCTGGCGTGGATCGAGGTCGCCCTGTCGCTGACGATCTTCATCGCCTGCGCGGCGCAGATCCGCCTGCGGCTGGCCCAGGCCCGCGCGGCCGAGGCCGGATCGACGGGAGACCCCGCATGAGCGCCGCGCTGATCGACGCCCTGCGCGCCTGCCTGGGCCAGGCGCATGTCCTGCTGCCCGGCGAGCACGACCTTTCCGGCTACGAGCGCGACTGGCGCAAGCGCTACGCGGGCCGCGCGCTGGCGGTCGTGCGGCCGGCCGACACCGCGCAGGTCGCGGCGATCGTGTCGCTGGCGCGCGAGCACGGCGTGCCGCTGGTCCCGCAAGGCGGCAACACCGGCCTGGTGGGGGGCGGCGTGCCGGACGACTCCGGCACGCAATTGCTGCTGAGCCTGCAGCGGCTCAACCGCGTGCGCCAGATCGACGCCGCCAACCTGACCATGACCGTCGACGCCGGCTGCGTGCTGCAGCAGGTGCAGCAGGCGGCGCGGGACGCCGGCCTGCTCTTCCCGCTGAGCCTGGCCGCCGAAGGCAGCTGCACCATCGGCGGCAACCTGGCGACCAACGCCGGCGGCACCCAGGTGCTGCGCTACGGCAACGCGCGCGAGCTGTGCCTGGGCCTGGAAGTGGTGACCGCGGACGGGACCGTCTGGGACGGGCTGTCCGGCCTGCGCAAGGACAACACCGGCTACGACCTGCGCGACCTCTTCATCGGGTCGGAAGGCACGCTGGGCGTGATCACGGCCGCGACGCTGAAGCTGCATCCGTTGCCGCTGGCCCGGATGACGGCGCTGGCCGCCTGCGACACGCTGCGCGACGCGGTCGCGCTGCTGGGCCTGGCGCAGGCGCGCTGCGGCGCGGCGCTGACCGGCTTCGAGGTGATGAACGCGCTGTCGCTGGCCCTGGTGGGCAAGCATTTCCCGCAGTTGACGCAGCCGCTGGGCCCGAGGCCGTGGACGGTGCTGCTGGAGCTGTCGGACAGCGAGGGCGAGACCCATGCCCGCGCGCAGTTCGAGGCCCTGCTCGAGGACGCGCTGGAGCGCGGCGTCATCGACGACGCGGCGGTGGCCGAGACGCTGGCGCAGAGCCATGCGATGTGGCACCTGCGCGAGTCCATTCCGCTGGCGCAGAGCGAGGAAGGCCTGAACATCAAGCACGACATCGCGCTGCCGGTGTCGCGGATCCCCGATTTCGTCGAAGGCTGCGACCGGTTGCTGGCCGAGCGCTTCCCCGGTTCGCGGCTGGTGGACTTCGGCCACCTGGGCGACGGCAACCTGCACTACAACGTCCAGGCGCCGGAGGGCGTCGCGCCCGCGGACTTCCTGCGCACGCACGAGGCGGCGGTCAACGCGCTGGTCTACGACCAGGTGGCCGCGCACGGCGGCTCGATCTCGGCCGAGCACGGCATCGGCCAGCTCAAACGCGAGGAGCTCGCGCAGCGCAAGAGCCCGGTGGCCCTGCAGCTGATGCGCCAGATCAAGCAGGCGCTGGATCCTCGCGGGCTGCTGAATCCCGGGCGGGTGGTCTAAAGGCGCGCGGCGCTTCCCCCGGGCGCTTCTCCCGAGCGCTTTCCCCCGGGCGCTTTCGGCGAGCGCTTTCCTTTAGAGAGGCCAGTCACCGGCGCTTGCACGGATCGTGCTGGCCGCGCGGGCACAATCCTCGCGCTTGCGCGTGCCTTCCCGTCTCTCCGTCTCGATGTCCGTCCCGAACCCGCCCTTGATGCCATCGCCGCGCCCGCGTGGCTCGCTGTCCGCCGCGCGCGTCTGCCGGCCACACGCCATCGCGCTGGCCCTGGCTCTGGCCCTCACACTGTCCGGCCCGGCCGCGCATGCGCAGTCCTCGACGCCTTCCGAGCAGCCCCTGGCCCATCTGCAGCACACGAGCTGGGGCCTGAAGGATGGCATGCCGGGGCCGGTGATGGCGATCGCGCAGACGAGCGACGGCTACCTCTGGCTGGGCACCGGCAACGGCCTGTTCCGCTTCGACGGCCTGCGCTTCGAGCGCTTCGACGCGATCGCCGGCGAGCAGTTGCCCAGCCGCCAGGTACTGTCGCTCTTCGCGACCGCCGACAACGGCCTGTGGGTGGGCCTGCTCGAGGGCGGCCTCGCGCTGGTGCGCCAGGGGCGCATCGTCCAGGTCGAGCCGGCGACCGGCCATTTCGTCACCTCCACCCGCGCCTTCGCGGCCGAGCGCGACGGCACGCTCTGGGTCGCCACCGGCCGCTCGCTGCTCAAGCGCCAGGGCGCCGGCTGGGTCGCGATGGACCCGGGCTCCGGCTTCGACGACGGCAGCGGACAGGCGCCGATCGCGCTGTCGGTGGCGGTCGACGCGGCCGGCAACGTCTGGTGCGTCACCGATCGCACCGTCTTCGTCCGGCCCGCGGGCCGCGCCCGCTTCGTCGCCTCCGACGTGCCGTCGCTGGGTCAGACCCAGCTGACCATCGGGCCCGATGGCCGCGCCTGGGCCAACGACATCTCGCCCGCCGTACGCGGCTTCTTCCGCCTGCCCCTGCCGGGTGAAGGCGCCGGCGCCATGACCGGAGCGGGCGGCGCCAAGGCCGGCTCGGCCGCCGTGGTGACCACCGACATGATCGGGACGGCCACCACGCCGGTGCCGGTGCCCCGCAGCTTCTTCGTGCCGACCTTCGATCGCGCTGGCCGGCTGTGGTACGGCGCGAAGGACGGGCTCAACCGGATCGATCCGGCGGACGACGCCGGGCCCCAGTTCCTCGGCACCGACAAGGGCTTGTCCGGCCCGCTGGTGATGCGTGTCTTCCAGGACCGGGACGGTGCGATCTGGGTCGGCACCAACGGCGGGCTGGACCGCTTCCGCGGCGCGGCGGTCGATCGCGTGGAGTTGCCCAACCGCGGCGCCAGCATCGCGATGGCGGTCGATGGGTCCGGTGGGTTGCTGGTCGCCGCCGGCGATTCGATCCAGCGCCTCGCGCCCGGCGAGACCACGCCCCGTACCGTGCCCACCGACCCGGGCATGACCACCTTCACTTCGGTCTTCGTCGACAGCCGCCAGCGGCTCTGGGCCGGCGGTCGCACCGGCTTGTGGACGCAGGAGAACGGCCGTTTCGTGCCTGTCCCCACGCCCGACGGCGAGCCCTGGCGGGCCGCCGTGTTCGAGATCACCGAGGACGCTACCGGCGCGCTGTGGTTCAACGGTCACCGCTACGGGCTGATGCGTTACGCCGAGGGCAAGACCACGCGCCTGTCGGGCTCGGGCGTCTTCCCGCGCAAGGGCCCGGACGCGATCGCCAGCGACGCGCAGGGCCGGGTCTGGATCGGCTACTCCGACGGCACGCTGCTGCGTCACGAGGCCGGCCAGACCACCCGCCTCACCGCGGCCGACGGCCTGGCGATCGGCGCGATCAAGGTCATCGCGCGCCAGGGCGCGCACCTGTGGGTCGGCGGCGAACGCGGCGTGCAACTGCTTTCCGAGCCCGGGTTTCCTCGGCTGCGGCTGGCCGATGCGGACGCGCTCGAGGGCGTGTCGGGCCTCGTCGAGACACCGGAGGGCGAGCTCTGGATCAACGGCGCGAACGGCATCACGCGACTGCGCGCCGACGAGGTGCGCCGCGCGCTGGCCAGCACCACCGAGGCGGCGCAGCGCCCGGCGGGCCGCCGCTTCGACCTGCTCGACGGCCTGACCGGTCGCGCCGAACAGTCCTGGCCGCTGCGCACTGCGGCCCGCACGCCGGACGGGCTGCTGTGGTTCTCGCTGAGCAACGGCGTCGTGCGCGTCGATCCGCGGCGCCTGCCCGAGGGCGAGGCCGCGCCCCCGGCGGTGGACATCCACCAGCTGTCCGTGCATGGCGAGCCCGTCGCGGCCAGCGTGAACGGCACGGCCCGCGCGGACGGCCTGCTGCGCCTGGCCCCCGGCACCCGCGACCTGGAGATTGCCTACACCGCGATCAGCCTGGCCCAGCCCGAGCGCACCCGCTTCCGCTACCGGCTGGTCGGCCAGGACCGCGACTGGCAGGACGCGGGCGCGCGGCGCCGCGCGTTCTATACCAACCTCGGCCCGGGCACCTACGAGTTCCGGGTCGAAGCGTCCCAGGACCGCGGTCCCTGGAGCGCCACGCCGGCCGCGCTGCGCTTCGAAATCGCGCCGACGCTGACGCAGCACGCGGGCTTCCGCGTCGCGGCGGTCGCCATCGGCATCGCGCTCCTGGCCGGCCTGGCCGCGCTGCGCGCCCGCCAGCGCCGCGTGCATGAGCAGGACCGCCTCGCCGCCCGCATCCAGGAACGCGAGCGCATCGCGCGCGACCTGCACGACACGCTGCTGCAGGGCGTCTACGGCCTGATCCTGCGCTTCGAGGCGATCGCGCGCCGGCTGCCCGGCACCGAACGCGCCGCGATGGAGCGCGTGCTGGTCGATGCGGACGCGCTGCTGATCGAAGGCCGCGACCGCGTCACCGACCTGCGCCTGCCGCCGCCCGACCTCAACCGGCTGGAGCAGACGCTGGAGGCGCTGGGGCGCGAGCTCTCCCACACCCACGGCGCGGCGTTCGTGTTGACCGTCGAGGGCACGCCGCGCCCGCTGGCGCCGGCGCTGGCGGCGTCGATCTGCCTGATCGCGCGCGAGGCCATCTTCAACGCCTTCCAACATGCGCAGGCCGGGCGCATCGAGGTCGCGCTCCGCTATGGCGACGGCGGCTTCACGCTGTTCGTCCGCGACGACGGCGTCGGTGTGCCGGACGAGGTGAAGGCCCGCGGCGGTCGCCCCGGCCACTGGGGCCTGTCGGGCATGCGCGAGCGCGCGGAACTGGCGGGCGTCGCCTACCGGCTGGACTCGCAGGCCGGCATCGGCACGCAGGTCGAGCTCCACGCGCCGGCCGCCCGCGCCTACGAAGGCGCCGGCGACGCCGGGCCGGCGGTCTCCCGCGGCCCATGGTGGCGCCGCGTTCGACGCGGCTGACGCGAATCAGTCGTCAGCGCCCACCGGCACCGCGTTGGCGCGCGGCGCCGGCTTCACGCGCCGGTAGAGCCACTCCAGGACCCAGAACACGAACAGCACCCAGGTGAGGAAGGCCAGCCCGACCAGCAGCGTCTGGAAGATGCTGATCGCCCAGGCACCAGCGGCGCTGAAGCGCTCGACGCGGCGCGGGAAGCGCTCGATCAGGCGATCGAAGAAGAGCTGGATGCTGTCGTAGAAGCACGGGACCATCAGCAGCGTCAGGAAGGTCGAGGTGATGGTGCCGCCGATGATGGCGACCGCCATCGGGCGGTAGAACTCGCCGCCCTCGCCCACGCCGATCGCCACCGGCAGCATGCCGGCCACCAGCGCGAAGGTGGTCATCAGGATGGGCCGGAAGCGCTTGCGGCCCGCATGCATCAGCGCTTCCTCGCGCGGCACGCCGGCGGCCTCCTCCTGGCGCGCCGCGTCCAGCAGCAGGATGGCGTTCTTCGCCACCAGGCCGGCCAGCATGATGATGCCGATGAAGCTCATCAGGTTCAGCGTGCCCTTGGTCAGCAGCAGCGCCACCACCACGCCGATCAGCGACAGCTTGAGTGAATACATCACCCCGATCGGCGCCGAGAAGCTGCCGAACTGCATCACCAGGATCAGGTACATCAGCCCGATGCCCGAGAACAGCGCGATGAACATGGCGCCGAAGACCTCTTCCTGGTCCTTGGACGCGCCGGCCAGCTCGATGCCGTAACCCTGCGGGAAGTTGATCGAGCGCGCCAGCTTGACCGCGTCCTTGGTCACCTCGCCGGGCGAGCGGCCATGCGCGTTGGCCGACACCGCGATCATCCGCTTGCCGTCCGAGTGCTGGATCTTGGCCGGGCCCTTGCCCATCGACACCGTCGCGATCTGCTCTAGCGGCACCATCACGCCGGCACCGCTCACCGCGATCGGCAGGCGCTCGATGTTGCTCGCGTCGACGCGGTCCTCCGGCGCCAGGCGCACCGCCACGTCGCGGGTCTCGCCGCTGGGGTCAACCCAGTCGCCGACCTCCACGCCGGCGAAGGCCACGCGCAGCGCATTGGCCGCGTCGCCGACGGAGATGCCCAGCGAGTTGGCCAGTCCGCGGTTCATCTCGATCTGCAGCTCGTCCTGCGGATCCTGCTCCGACAGGCCGACGTCGACCGCGCCCGGCACATTGCGCAGCTTGGCCATGTACTCGGTGGTGATCTCCATCAGCTTGCGCGACTCCGCGCCGTGGAAGCGGATCTGCACCGGCTTCTGCGCGCCGTTGTTCAGGTCGTCCAGCACCACGTACTCGGCGCCGACCAGGCGGGCCACGCGGGTGCGCAGGTCCGCCGCGATCTCGGCGGCGCTGCGCTTGCGCTCGGTGCTCTTGCCCAGGTCCACGTAGATGCGACCGCCGCTGACGTTGACGTACTCGTTGGTCGCCTTGGTCTCGGGCAGCTGGCGCGCCAGCGCGGAGCCGGCGGCCATCTTCAGCCGCGCGTATTCCAGGCTGGAGCTCGCGGGCGTGCGGACCTCGATGGCGATGGTGCCGGAGTCCGAGGCCGGCAGGAAACTCGAGCCGCCCAGCGTCGACTGCAGCACGATCGCCAGCACGAAGCTCGCCGCCGCGAAGAAGGCCATCCAGCGGCGGTGGTGCAGCGCCCACTCGATGACCAGGCCGTAGCGGTCGGCCTGGTGGTCGAACCAGTCATTGAAGCGCTGCAGCAGTCGCGACACGCCGGTCTTCTTCGCATGGTGGTAACCGGGCGGGTCGCCCCAGTAGGCCGACAGCATCGGGTCCAGGGTGAAGGAGATGAACAGCGACACCAGCACCGAGGCCACCACGGTCAGGCCGAAGGGCCGGAACCATTCGCCGGACACGCCCGGCATGAAGGCCACCGGGATGAACACGGCCACGATGGAGAAGGTCGTCGCCGCGACGGCCATGCCGATTTCGGCGGTGCCCTTGAGCGCCGCGGTGCGGCGGTCGGCGCCGCGTTCCATGTGGCGCACGATGTTCTCGCGCACCACGATCGCATCGTCGATCAGCACGCCGATGGCCAGCGACAGGCCCAGCAGGCTCATGAAGTTCAGCGTGAAGCCGCACAGCCAGACCGCGATGAAGGCCGCGATCACCGAGGTGGGCAGCGACAGCGCGGTGATCAGCGTCGAGCGCCACGAGTTGAGGAACACGTAGACCACGAACACCGTCAGGCCGGCGCCGAAGACCAGCGCGTGGATCACGTTGTTCAGGCTGTCCTGCGCGTCGCGGCCGCCGTCCTGCGTCACCTCCAGCTTGGTGCCCTTGGGCAGCGTGGCGTTGATCTCCTCGACCAGCTTGCGGGTGGCGTCGGCCACCGTCACCGTCGATGCGTCGCGCGAGCGGGTGACCGAGAGGCCCACGTTGGGATGGCCGTTGCGCACCGAGAAGCCGGTCTGCTCGGCGAAGCCGTCCTGCACCGTCGCGACCTGGCCCAGGCGGATCAGCTCGCCGCCGGAGCGCTTGACCACGATCTGGTTGAAGTCGCTCGGCGATTCGATGCGGCCCAGCAGCCGGATCGACTGGTCCTCCATCAGCCCGCGCACCTTGCCCACCGGCGCGGTGGTGTTCTGCATCTTCAGCGCGTTGACGACCTCGGTCACCGAGACATTGAACTCGCGCAGCTTCTGCGCGCTCAGCAGCACCGACAGTTCCCGGTTCAGCGAGCCGTTGACGGTCACCGTGGCCACGCCGGAGATGGCGCGGAAGCGGTCGGCGAGCTGGTCCTCGGCCAGACGGGAGATCTCCGCGTGGGTCTGCGAGCTCGACGACAACGCCAGCTGCATGATGGGCTGCGCCGACGGATCGATGCGCTGCAGCACCGGCTCGCGCATCTCCAGCGGCAGCTTGTGGCGGACCGCGGCGATCGCGTTGCGGACCTCATCGGCCGCCTCGATCATGTTCTTGTTGAAGTTGAAGATCAGCAGCAGCTGCGCGTAGCCCTCGCTCGCGGTCGAGCGCACCTCGGTCACGCCCGAGATGCTGTTCAGCGACTTCTCGATGCGGTTGATGATCTCGCGCTCGGCGGTCTCGGGCGAGGCGCCCGGGTAGGTGATGCCCACGACCAGCAGCGGCTGCTCGACGTCGGGGATCTGGTTGACGCGCAGCTTGGACAGCGCCAGCAGGCCCAGCGCCATCAGCCCGATGATGATGACCACCATCGAGATCGGCTTCTTGACCGAGAAATTGGACAGGAACATGGTGGAAGTCTCCTCGAGTCCGGCCGGTCGTCAGATGCCCGAGGCCGCGGAGGCCGCGAAGTCCGGCGCCGCGCCGGCGGGCGCGGCGGACCTGGTGCCGGCGCCGCTGGCCATGGGCACGGCGGCCTTGGTCAGCTCGACGCGCTGGCCGTCGATCAGCGTGCTGGTCGGATGGCGCAGGATGCGGTCGCCCTGCTTCAGGCCGGTGGTGACGACGTACAGCCCCTGGCGGTCGTCGCGCGCGCCCAGGCGGACCGCGGACTTGCCGACCTTGCCGCCGTCCACGCGCCAGACGAAGGCCTTGTCGCCCTCGCGCACCAGCGCGCCGTCGGCCACCATCAGCGCCGAGACGCTGTTGGTCTGCACCCGGCCCTCGGCGTACAGGCCAGCCACGCCCGGCTGCTGGGCGCCGGCAAAGTCGACCAGCACTTCCACCTGGCGGGTGCTCGCGTTGGCGGCCTGCGCGATGCGGCGCACCTTGCCCTGGAAGTCGACCTGCGGATAACCGTTGACCCGGAAGTAGACCGTCTGGCCCAGCTTGAGCTCGGCCATGCGGTCGGCGGAGACCAGGCCCTCGAAGCGCATCGACGCCGGATCCATCACCTTGATCAGCTCCTTGCCGATCTGCGCCGAGTCGCCCGGCGAGACCTTGCGGTCGCTGACGACGCCGTCGAACGGGGCGCGCACCTCGGTGCGCTGCTGCTGCTGGCGCGCCGTGGCCACGCGGGCACGGGCGGCCACCAGGTCGCTCTGGGCGTTGTTGCGGCGGATTTCCGCGTCCTCCATCGCCTGGATGGAGCTCATGCCCTGGGCCTGCAGCGTCTTCAGGCGCTGGTACTGGCGCTCGGCCTGCTCGAAGCTCTGCGAGGCGGCGCGGGCGGCTTCGTCGGCGGACTGCACCGTGTCGCGGATCGCGGTGTCGTCCAGGCGGACCAGCAGGTCGCCGCGCTTCACCCGCTCGCCGTTCTCCTTGAACACCTGCAGCACGACGGCCTGCAGTTCGGCGCGCAGGTCGGCCCGGCGTTCCGGCTGGATCGAGCCGGTGATGACCGGGCCGCTGGCGTATTCGCTCACGCCCAGCGTCTGCACGTCCTCCGGCGCCACCAGCAAACTGGGCGCGCTGGCCGCGGCGGCGGCGGGCGATGCCTGCTTGTCGGGGGAAGGCTTGCCGCAAGCGGCAAGCAGGGACGCGGCGACAACGGCGATCAGCGACAAACGCAACATGAAGCGGGCTCCAGCGGAGAAGACGAGGTCGTAAAAAAATGTCCTTCGTGCGCAAGCCGCAAAAAGGGCGCGCTAGCTTAACTTCAATGACCCTGCATGCAGGTGGTCACCCCCTGCAGTTCATCCCCGGGAAACAGCGCTTCGTCGCGCCATCCCCGGCGCCCGGGAACCACCGGCGCCGGTTACCTGAGGTTTCATCGCGACGCCCCGTCCGCCGCCCGACCGAGGGTCAGGCGTTCACAGGCCGTTAATGCCCCACCGGGAATTGCGCACACCTGCTGCACATGCGCTACCCGTACACCCCACGACTAGGGGAAGTGCCGTCCGTATTGCTGATTGTTAAGAAATAGACTCGAAACGTTTCTTAGCTTTTTTGCCGTTTCGACGTCATGCGCGCACTCTCCATCGTCCACGTGGTCTTCTCGTCTCGCATCGCCGGTGGCGAGCATCACTGCGTCGACCTGGCCAACGCCCAGGCGGCGCTGGGCCACACCGTCCATGTGATCGGCCCGGCCGGCTCGGCCGTCCGGCATGCGCTCGACCAGCGCGTGCGTTTCCACGGCCTGCGCCTGCCGGTGCTGCGCGGGGCGCGCGTGCGGCGCCTGGCGGCCCGGCTGGGCGCGGACATCGTCCACGGCCACCTGGGCCCGGCCTGCAAGGCGGTGGCGGCGGCCCGGGACCGGGTGCGGGTCGGCACGCTCCATGTGGGCTACAAGGCGCACCACCATGCGGGGATGGACGCGCTGGTGTGCGTCAATTCGGCCCAGGTCGGTCACTTGAAGGATTTCGGCGGCATGCATCGCGTCATCTACAACTGGGCGCCGGAACGCAGTCCCGCGTCCTGCGCGGCGAAGGCGCCCTCGGGCTCGCTGCGGCAGGAGCTCGGCATTCCGGCGGCCGCGCCGGTCATCGGCTGCGTCGGCCGGCTGCACGCGGCCAAGGGCATGCACACGCTGATCGAGGCCTTCCAGCGCCATGCGCCGCCGCAGGCCCACCTGGTGCTGATCGGCGAAGGCCCGCAGCGCGCGGAACTCGAGTCGCTGCGCGGCGACGACCGGCGCATCCACCTGCTGGGCTTCCGCTGGAACGTCGACGAGCTGCTCGGCGAGATGGACCTGTACGTGTCCTCGTCGCGCGAGGAGCAGTTCCCGCTGGCCATCCTCGAGGCGATGCGCGCGCGATTGCCGATCGTGGCGACGGCCACGCTGGGCGCGCGCGAGATGCTGGACCCGGCGCAGTCGGCGATCGTGCCGGTCGACGACGCCGTGGCGATGGGCCAGGCGATCGCCGCCGCGCTGGCCGAGCGCGCCCGCAATGCCCGTCGCCCGGTGGACTACGACATGGACCGCTACGACCGCTCCAGCGCGGTGCGGGCCACGCTGGGCCTGTACCAGGAGGCGCTCGCGCGCCAGGGCGTCAAGATCCACGACCTCGCGGGACTGAGCGTGGAAGACGCCCGTGGTTAAGCGGCCGAAGTCGGATTTCTGGACCGTCGGCGTCGTCCCCGAGCGCCTGGACCGCCTCAGCCCCGAGCGCCTGCGCGAGCTGCGCGACCGCATCGTCTGGATGCCGGAAGCCGGCGACTGGCGCTACTACGCCGACCCCTTCGCACTGCGCGAGGGCGACGCGCTCCATGTCTTCGTCGAGCACTTCGACTACCGGACCAAGCGCGCCGACCTGCAGCGCCTCACGCTGAACCTGGCCGACGGCGCCTGGAGCGCGCCCAAGCCGGTGCTGCGCCAGCCCTTCCACCTCTCCTATCCCTTCGTCTTCGAGCACGAGGGCCAGGTCTGGATGGTGCCGGAGTCCAGCCAGGCCGCCGAGGTCGCCCTGTACCGCGCGATGGATGGCGCCGAGCGCTGGGAGCGCTGGGAACGGGTCTGCGCGCTGCTGCCCGGCGTGCATGCGGTCGATGCCTCGCTGCTGCGGCATGAGGGGCGCTGGTGGATGTTCTATGCCGTCATCGGGCCCGACAAGCGCGACCAGCGCGAATTGCACGTCGCCTGGGCCGACACGCTGCAGGGTCCCTGGACGCCTCACCCGGCGAATCCGGTGAGGTCCGCGCACGACGGCGCGCGTCCGGCCGGCACGCCCTTCGTCGACACCGACGGCCGGGTGACGCTGCCGGTGCAGGACAGCCGCACCAGCTATGGCGGCGCGACGCGCTGGCTGCGCTTCGACCGGCTCACGCCGCAGGCCGTCGAGGTGCGCGCCTTGCCGGCCACCTTCACCGGCGACCTCGCGCATCCCGGGTTCCTCAGCGGCCTGCACACGATGTCGGCTTGCGGGGACCTCACGCTGATCGACGTCAAGCGCATCGACCGCTCGCGCCATCGCCAGTGGCTGGATTGGAAGCGCCGCGTGCGGCGCTGGTTCGGCCAGCGCTGATCCGCCCGGGGCCTCAACGACGCGCGACCGCGTCGCGCGACACGCCCTCGGGCCCGTGGAGCCCGTCGCCCCCATCGTGCGCACCGTCCATCGACGGCGCGATGTCCTCCAGCGGCTTGCACTCGGCGTCGACACCGAAGCGCAGCGCCAGCAGGCCGGCCACGATCACCAGCGCCGAGCCGATGCCGTAGCCGATCGCCACCTGGCCGCGCTGGGCGCTCTCGACCAGCCAGCCGAACAGCAGCGGCGCCGCGAAGCCGCCGGCCCCGGTGCCCACCGCATAGAAGATCGCGATCGCCATCGCGCGCATCTCGAGCGGGAAGACCTCGCTCACCGTCAGGTAGGCGGAGCTCGCGGCGGCGGACGCGAAGAAGAACACCGCCGACCAGCACAGCGCCTGCGAGCGCGCGTCCAGCACATCGGCGACGAAGGCCACGCCCGTGGCGGCCAGGCCCACGCCGGCCAGTCCGTAGGTCAGCGCGATCATCCGCCGCCGCCCGACGCGGTCGAAGAGCGGCCCCAGCAGCAGCGGTCCCAGCACGTTGCCCAGCGCGAACGGAAAGATGTAGAGCGCCACGCGGTGGTCCTCGACGCCATAGAAGCGGGTGAGCACCAGCGCGTAGCTGAAGAAGATCGCGTTGTAGAAGAAGGCCTGCGCCAGCATCAGCGCCAGCGCGACGGCGCTGCGCGTCCGATAGCGCCGCAGCAGCACGTGCAGCACCTCGCGCAGGTCGGGCACCGCGCGGCGGTGCTCCCGGCGCGCGACCGGCGGCACCTCGGGCAAGGGACCGTGCTGGGCGGCGACCTGCGCCTCGATGTCGGCCAGGATGCGCTGCGCCTCCTCGACGCGGCCGTGGCGCAGCAGCCAGCGCGGGCTTTCGGGCACGTGACGGCGCACCAGCACCATGGCCACCGCCAGCAACGCCCCCATCGCAAAGCCGACGCGCCAGCCCCGCACCGGACCGAGCACGTCCGGATGCAGCAGCAGCAGGCTGGCCGCGGCGCCGAGCGCGGCACCGATCCAGAAGCTGCCGTTGATCGCGAGGTTCACGCGGCCGCGCACGCGGGCGGGCACCAGTTCATCGATGGCGGAGTTGATGGCGGCGTATTCGCCGCCGATGCCCAGGCCGGTGACGAAGCGGCACAGCGCGAAGAACGCGAAATCGGTCGAGAAGGCGGTGGCGAGCGTCGCGACGGCGTAGACGGCCAGCGTGGCGAGGAACAGCCGTTTGCGGCCGAGCCGGTCGGACAGGCGCCCGAAGACCAGTGCGCCAACGATCGCGCCGGCCAGGTAGAGCGAGCCGGACCAGCCGACCTGCACCGCGGACAGCCCCAGCGTGTCAGGTCGCTCCAGCACGGCGCCGACGGAGCCGACCAGCGTCACCTCCAGGCCGTCCAGCACCCAGGCCACGCCCAGCGCGAGCACCACGCGCCAGTGCCAGCGTGACCAAGGGAGCCGATCGAGCCGGCGGGCGATGTCCAGGGAAGCGAGCGAGGCCGTCATCGACGGGCGATGCGGCAATCGGCGTTCCCCGCTCGGGGCGTTCGACGGCGCAGGCTCGGTCAGGCCCTCCAGGCCGCCGCGGCTTCGTCCCACACCTCGGGGCTGCGCGCCACGAGCAACCCAGGCTCGCGGTCGCCCGCGCGGTACGGCGTGCCGTCCAGCCGCGCGGCGACGCCGCCGGCCTCGGTGACGAAGAGCGTGCCGGGCGCGTGGTCCCAGGCCAGCTTGCGCCAGTAGAGCGTCGCGTCGAAGGCGCCCTCGACGAGCGCGGGGTATTCCGCGCCCGCGCAGTTCAAGCCCGGCAGGATCTCGACGCCTTGCCAGGTCGCCACACGGGCCTGGTGTTCCTGCGGCAGGAAACGCGTCTTGACGACCGCGCGGCGCAGCCCGGGTCCCGGCGCCGCCTTCAGCCGCTCGCCCTCGCGCCAGGCGCCCTCCCCGCGCCGCGCGTGGTGCAGCACGCCGCCGATCGGATCGAGCATCCAGGCGCCGACCGCCACGCCATCCTCGAGCAGCGCCACCATCGACGACAGCGGCTCGCGCCCCGAGATGAAGTTGAAGGTCCCATCCAGCGGATCGACCAGCCACACCTGACCCTCATCGAGCTGGTCCAGCAGCTCCGGGGTCTCCGCGCACTGCTCTTCCCCGACCACGCGCGAGCCCGGCACCAGCGCGCGCAGCTCGGGGGTCAGGAAGGCCTCGACCTCCCGGTCCACCGTCGTGACCCATTCCCCGGGCGCCTTCTGCATCACGTCGCCATCCGCCAGGCGGCGGAAGCGCGGTGCGATGTAGGTGGTGGCGGCGTGCCGCAACAGCTCGGCGACGGGATCGGTACGGGTGGCGCTCATCCGGCGATGCTACCCGCACGGGCTTGCCCCTCGCGGCGACAGGCGCGCCGGCACGCTGCGCGGCATGCGCCCGGGCGACGCTCAAGACCTGCCCCCGGCGGTCGATATCCCGAGGGTTGCCGAAGGAGTTTCCATGCATGTCGCCGTTCCCACCGCCGCCGCCCCCGCCGGATCGTCCACGTCCGCGCCTTCGGGGTCGGGCAGCGATGCGCAGATCGCCCGCCTGCAGGCCCAGCTCAAGCAATTGCAGAAGCAGATGAAGGACCTGGCGACCGATTCGACGATGGACGCGTCCGCCAAGGACAAGCGCCAGAAGCTGCTCCAGACGCAGATGCAGATGGTGATGGAGCAGATCGCGCAGATCCAGAAGGCGGCCGCGGAAGCCGCCCAGGCGAAGGCCGCGGCCCGCAGCGCCCCGCCGACGGCACCGACGGCACCGACGACGGCTCGCGCCGAGGAGGAGCCGGTGGGCCGGCGCTCGCCGGCGACGTCGATGCTGGGCGCGCTGCTGGACGAGGTCGCGTGACGCGCGCCGGGCGCTCGGGCGCGGATCCTGCCGCGCTACGATTCCCCGCCTGAAGAGGTGTCAGATGGTCACGACGATCAAGCGCGAAGAATTCTGTTTCCTGGTGGTCGACGACTTCTCGACCATGCGCCGGATCATCTCCGGGCTGCTGCGCGAGCTCGGCTTCAAGAAGATCCTGGAGGCCGAGGACGGCAAGGCGGCGCTGCGGCAGCTGGAGCTGTCGGCCGAGTCCGGCGAGCCGGTGCACTTCGTGCTCAGCGACGTGAACATGCCGGTGATGAACGGCTTCCAGCTGCTGGAGGCGCTGCGCACCAAACCCGAAGGCGACGCGCTGCGCACGATCCCGGTGCTGCTCGTCACCGCCGAGGGCCGCAAGGAAGACATCATCCGCGCCGCGCAGCTCGGCGCGACCGGCTACATCGTCAAGCCGTTCAACAAGGACACGGTCGGCGACAAGATCCACCTGACGCTGAAGAACCGGAACATCCTGGTCGATTGAGTCGCTCCGGCTGACGCCGGGCCGGCCGGGTCCGCCGCGCTCAGCCCCCTCCCAGCGCCTTCACCACGTCCTCCGGCGCCTGCACCAGCTCGATCAGCACGCCCTCGCCCCCGATCGGGAACTCGTCATTGCTCTTCGGATGGATGAAGCAGATGTCGTGGCCGGCCGCGCCCTTGCGGATGCCGCCCGGCGCGAATCGCACGCCGTTGGCCGTCATCCACTCGACCGCCTTCGGCAGGTCGTCGACCCACAGGCCGACGTGGTTCAGCGGCGTCGCATGCACGGCCGGTTTCTTCTCCGGATCCAGCGGCTGCATCAGGTCGACCTCGACCTTGTGCGGCCCGCTGCCGATGGCGCAGATGTCCTCGTCGACGTTCTCGCGCTCCGAGACGAAGTTGCCGGTGACCTGCAGCCCCAGCACGTCCACCCACAGCCGGCGCAGCGCCGTCTTATCCGGGCCGCCGATCGCGATCTGCTGGATGCCGAGGATGCGGTAGGGCTTCACCGCGGCGGTCGTGGATGCGGTGGTCGTTGCGATCGTCGTTGCGGTCATCGTTGCGGATGCGGTCATGGCCTGCCCCTTCATTCGAAACGCACGATCGGCTGGTCGACCGCCAGACTCTCGCCCACCTTGGCCAGCACCTCGGCGACCTTCACGTCCTGCGTCGCGGTGAGGATGTTCTCCATCTTCATCGCCTCGATCACCGCCAGCCGTTCACCGGCCTGCACCAGCTGTCCCGGCTGCACGGCGATGTGGACCAGCAGCCCCGGCATCGGCGACAGCAGCAGCTTGCTGGTGTCCGGCGGCGCCTTGTAGGGCATCAGCCGATGCAGCTCCGCCGCGCGCGGCGACAGCACCGTCACCTCGATCGCGCGCCCGTTGTGCTGGATGCGATACGCCAGCGGCGCCCTCGGCGTGCCGCGCTCGGCCTGGGCGACGAAGGGCCGCCCGTTCACGGTGCCGAAGAGCCGCGTGTCGTTCAGACGCGAAGTGCTGACGATGCGGTAGGACTTGCCGCCGCCCGGCGCCTGGCCGCGGCCCTCGACGCCATCCGCGCCCTCGGCGCCGACGTGGATCAGCGCCTCGCCCTGCGCGCCGACGTACTCGGTGATGTTGAGCGGATACCGCCGGAAGCTGCCCTGCCCTTCGCTGACGACGGCGACATAGTCATGCTCGATGCGGACCTCATGCCCTGGCAGCTGGCCGGTGATGCCGGCCTCGCGCTCGCGAGCCTTGCGGCGGATGAAGCCGGCCAGCGCCACCAGGAAGTCCGGATCGTCGTGCGGCACGTCCTCGGCGTGGAAGCCGCTGCCGTAGTGCTGCGCGATGAAGCCGGTGTTGAAGTCGCCCGAGCGGAAGTCCGGATGCGCCAGCAGCGCCGACTGGAACGGGATGTTGCTCGAGATGCCCCGGATCACGAAGCCGTTGAGCGCCTCGCGCATCTTGGCGATCGCGTCGTCGCGGTCGCGGCCGTGCACGATCAGCTTGGCGATCATCGAGTCGTAGAACATCGGGATCTCGCCGCCGTCGAAGACGCCGGTGTCCACGCGCACGCCGAAGCGCGCCTCGCCGGCCGCCTCCATCGAGGTCTCCGGAGGCTGGTACTTCACCAGCCGGCCGGTCGACGGCAGGAAGTTGCGGAACGGATCCTCCGCGTTGATGCGGCATTCGATCGCCCAGCCCTCGCGCCGGATCTCGTCCTGCTTGAACGGCAGCGGCTCGCCCGCGGCGACGCGGATCATCAGCTCGACCAGATCCAGCCCGGTGATGCACTCGGTGACCGGATGCTCGACCTGCAGCCGCGTGTTCATCTCCAGGAAGTAGAAGGACTGGTCCTTGCCGACCACGAACTCCACCGTGCCCGCGCTCTGGTACTTCACCGCCTTGGCCAACGCCACCGCCTGCTCGCCCATCGCGCGGCGCGTGGCCTCGCTGATGAAGGGCGACGGCGCCTCCTCGATCACCTTCTGGTGGCGGCGCTGGATCGAGCACTCGCGCTCCCACAGGTAGACCACGTTGCCCTGGGCATCGCCCAACACCTGGATCTCGATGTGGCGCGGCGACTCGACGAACTTCTCCATGAACACGCGGTCGTCGCCGAAGCTCGCGCGCGCCTCGTTGCGGCAGCTGGTGAAGCCGTCGTGGCAGTCCTTGTCGTTGAACGCGACACGCAGGCCCTTGCCGCCGCCGCCCGCGCTCGCCTTGATCATCACCGGGTAGCCGATGCGATGGGCGATGGCCACGGCCTCGTCGGGCGATTCGATCGGCTGGTTGTGGCCGGGGATGGTGTTGACCTGCGCCTCGCCGGCCAGCTTCTTCGAGGCGATCTTGTCGCCCATCGCCGCGATCGAGTAGTGCTTGGGCCCGATGAAGACCAGGCCTTCCTCCTCCACGCGGCGCGCGAAGTCCTCGTTCTCCGACAGGAAGCCATAGCCGGGATGGATGGCCTGGGCGCCGGTCTGCTTCGCTGCGGCGATGATCTTGTCGGCCACCAGGTAGGACTCGCGCGAGGGCGCCGGGCCCAGCAGCACGGCCTCGTCGGCCAGCTCCACGTGGCGGGCGTCCTTGTCCGCCTCCGAATACACCGCCACCGTGGCGATGCCCATCTTCTTGGCCGTCTTGATCACGCGGCACGCGATCTCACCGCGATTGGCGATCAGGATCTTCTTGAACATGTTCTGCGTCTCCTGCGCGCCGGTCAGAGGGGGATGTTCCCGTGCTTGCGCCACGGGTTCTCGAGTTGCTTGTCCTTGAGCATCACCAGCGAGCGGCAGATGCGCTTGCGCGTCTCGTGCGGCTGGATGACGTCGTCGATGAAGCCGCGCGCGCCGGCCACGAACGGATTGGCGAAGCGCGCCTTGTACTCGGCCTCGCGCGCGGCCAGCTTGGCCGGATCGTTCTTGTCCTCGCGGAAGATGATCTCCACCGCGCCCTTGGCGCCCATCACCGCGATCTCGGCATTGGGCCAGGCGAAGTTGACGTCGCCGCGCAGGTGCTTGGAGCTCATCACGTCATACGCGCCGCCATAGGCCTTGCGCGTGATCACCGTCACCTTGGGCACCGTGCACTCCGCATACGCGTAGAGCAGCTTGGCGCCGTGCTTGATGATGCCGCCGTACTCCTGCGAAGTGCCCGGCATGAAGCCCGGCACGTCGACGAAGGTGATCACCGGGATGTTGAACGCATCGCAGAAGCGCACGAAACGCGCCGCCTTGATGCTGCTCTTGATGTCGAGGCAGCCCGCCAACACCAGCGGCTGGTTGGCAACGATGCCCACCGTCTGCCCCTCCATGCGGGCGAAGCCGGTCAGGATGTTCTTCGCGTTCTCGGCCTGCAGCTCGAAGAAGTCGCCGTCGTCCACGACCTTGAGGATCAGCTCCTTCATGTCGTAGGGCTTGTTCGGGTTGTCCGGCACCAGCGTGTCGAGCGAATGATCCAGCCGCGCGCCGGGATCGCCGCTCGGGCGGCACGGCGCCTTCTCGCGGTTGTTCAACGGCAGGTAGTTGAAGAAGCGCCGCAGCATCAGGATGGCCTCGACGTCGTTCTCGAAGGCCAGATCCGCGACGCCGCTGCGCGCCGTGTGCGTCGAGGCGCCGCCCAGCTCCTCGGCCGTCACTTCCTCGTGCGTCACGGTCTTCACCACCTCGGGCCCCGTGACGAACATGTAGCTGCTGTCCTTGACCATGAAGATGAAGTCGGTCATCGCCGGCGAGTACACCGCGCCGCCGGCGCAGGGGCCCATGATCATGCTGATCTGCGGGATCACGCCGGAGGCCATCACGTTGCGCTGGAAGACCTCGGCATAACCGCCCAGCGAGGCCACGCCCTCCTGGATGCGCGCGCCGCCGGAGTCGTTCAGGCCGATCACCGGCGCGCCGACCTTCATCGCCTGGTCCATCACCTTGCAGATCTTCTCGGCATGGGCCTCGGACAGCGCGCCGCCGAAGACGGTGAAGTCCTGGCTGAAGGCGAAGGCCAGCCGGCCGTTGATCATCCCGTAGCCGATGACGACGCCGTCGCCCGGGATCTTGTTGTCCGCCATGCCGAAGTCGACGCAGCGGTGCTCGACGAACATGTCCCATTCCTCGAAGGTGCCGTCGTCGAAGAGCAGGTCCAGCCGTTCGCGCGCGGTCAACTTGCCCTTGGCATGCTGGGCCGCGATGCGCTTCTCGCCGCCGCCCTGGCGCGCCTGCTCGCGCTTGTCCTCGAGCATCTGTTGGATGTCATGCATGTCGTTGGTCCTTTGAATCCTCGGGATTCCTGTCTCCGGAAAACTTCGCCAGCAGCTCCCGCGCCGCCGTCGACGCCGCGAGCTGCCCGCCGAGCACCCGCGCCGTGATGTCCTCGAGCGCGCCGCGCACCGCGGGCGCCGCCTTGAACTGCTGCTTCAGGCCCGACTGGATGCGCTCCCACATCCACGCCAGCGCCTGCTGCTGGCGTTTCTCCTCGAAAGCGCCGTTGGCCTGCTGGAGCGCCTGGAACTCGGTCACCGCGCGCCAGAAGGCGTCGACGCCCTCGCCCTTGAGCGCCGACATCCGCATCACCCGCGGATGCCAGATCGCCGTGTCGTGATGGGCGTGGTCGGGCCGGCCATGCAGCCCGTACAGCCGCAGCGAGGACGTGATCTGCGCCTGCGCCCGCGTCGCCGCAGCGTCGTCCAGGTCCGCCTTGTTGATCACGACCAGGTCGGCCAGCTCCATCACGCCCTTCTTGATCGCCTGAAGGTCGTCGCCGGCATTGGGCAGCTGCAGCAGGCAGTACATGTCGGTCATGCCCGCCACCGCCGTCTCGCTCTGGCCGACGCCGACCGTCTCGACGATCACGATGTCATGGCCGGCGGCCTCGCAGACCAGCATCGCCTCGCGCGTCTTCTCCGCGACGCCGCCCAGCGTACCGCTGGACGGACTGGGCCGGATGTAGGCGCGCGGGTCCATCGAGAGCCGCTCCATGCGCGTCTTGTCGCCCAGGATGGAGCCGCCAGACACCGTGCTCGACGGATCCACCGCCAGCACCGCGACGCGATGGCCGCGCGCGATCAGATCCAGGCCGAGCGCCTCGATGAAGGTGCTCTTGCCCACGCCCGGCACGCCCGAGATGCCCAGCCGCAGCGAGCGCCCCGTGTGCGGCAGCAGCCCCGTGAGCAGCGCATCGGCCTGCACGCGATGGTCGGCGCGGGTCGACTCCAGCAGCGTGATGGCCTTGGCCATCGCGCGGCGCTGGGCCGGTCCGGGCTCGCCCAGCAGCGCCGCGGCCAGCGGGTGCTCGGGGAGGTCGGAAGGGAGCGGCGCGTTCACGCGATCCGCTCCGCTCAGGCCGCGACCGTCTTGCGGATCTGCTCGAGCACGTCCTTGGCGCTCGCCGGGATCGGCGTGCCGGGCCCGTAGATGCCCTTGACGCCGGCCTCGTAGAGGAAGTCGTAGTCCTGCGCCGGGATCACGCCGCCGACGAACACGACGATGTCATCGCCGCCCTGCTCCTTGAGCGCCTGGATGATGGCCGGCACCAGCGTCTTGTGGCCGGCCGCCAGCGTCGACACGCCGACGGCGTGCACGTCGTTCTCGATGGCCTGGCGCGCGCATTCCTCCGGCGTCTGGAACAGCGGCCCCATGTCGACGTCGAAGCCCAGGTCCGCGTAGGCCGTGGCGACAACCTTCGCGCCGCGGTCATGCCCATCCTGGCCGAGCTTGGCGATCATCACCCGGGGCCGGCGGCCCTGCTCCTCGGCGAAGGCGGCGATCTCGTCCTGCAGCTTGGCCCAGCCCTCGGCCGAGTCATAGGCCGCCGCGTAGACGCCGGTGACCTTCTGCGTGTCGGCGCGGTGCCGGCCGAAGACCGCCTCCAGCGCGTCCGAGACCTCGCCCACCGTCGCCCGCAGCCGGATCGCCTGGATGCTCAGGTCCAGCAGGTTGCCGGTGCCCGAGCGGGCCGCCTCGGTCAGCGCCGCCAGCGCCGCCTGCACCTTGGCGCCGTCGCGCGTGGCCTTGATCTTCCGCAGGCGCGCGATCTGGCTGTCGCGCACCTTGACGTTGTCGACCTCGAGGATCTCGACCGGATCCTCCTTGGCCAGCCGGTACTTGTTGACGCCGACGATCACGTCCTTGCCGCTGTCGATGCGCGCCTGCTTCTCCGCGGCGCTGGCCTCGATCTTGAGCTTGGCCCAGCCCGAGTCCACCGCCTTGGTCATGCCGCCCATGGCGTCGACCTCCTCGAGGATCGCCCAGGCCTTGTCGGCCATGTCCTGGGTCAGCGACTCCATCATGTAGCTGCCGGCCCAGGGGTCGATCACGTTCGTGATGTGGGTCTCCTCCTGGATGATCAGCTGCGTGTTGCGCGCGATGCGGGCGCTGAACTCGGTCGGCAGCGCGATGGCCTCGTCCAGCGAGTTCGTGTGCAGCGACTGCGTGCCGCCGAACACCGCCGCCATCGCCTCGATGGTGGTGCGCACCACGTTGTTGTAGGGGTCCTGCTCGGTCAGGCTCCACCCGGAAGTCTGGCTGTGCGTGCGCAGCATCAGGCTCTTGGGGTTCTTCGCGCCGAAGCCCTTCATGATCCGGCACCACAGCAGCCGCGCGGCCCGCATCTTGGCGATCTCCAGATAGAAGTTCATCCCCACCGCCCAGAAGAAGGACAGCCGGCCGGCGAAGTCGTCCACGTCCATGCCCTTGGCGATCGCGGTCTTGACGTACTCCTTGCCATCGGCCAGCGTGAAGGCCAGCTCCAGCGCCTGGTTCGCGCCCGCCTCCTGCATGTGGTACCCGCTGATCGAGATCGAGTTGAACTTCGGCATGTGCGAGGCCGTGTACTCGATGATGTCGCCGATGATGCGCATCGACGGCTCGGGCGGGTAGATGTAGGTGTTGCGGACCATGAACTCCTTGAGGATGTCGTTCTGGATGGTGCCGCTGAGCTGGTCCTGCGCGACGCCCTGCTCCTCCGCCGCGACGACGTAGCCGGCCAGCACCGGCAGCACCGCCCCGTTCATCGTCATCGAGACCGAGACCTTGTCCAGCGGGATGCCGTCGAACAGGATCTTCATGTCCTCCACCGAGTCGATCGCCACGCCGGCCTTGCCGACGTCGCCGGTCACGCGCGGATGGTCGGAGTCATAGCCGCGGTGCGTGGCCAGGTCGAAGGCCACCGACACGCCCTGCCCGCCGGCGGCCAGCGCCTTGCGATAGAAGGCGTTGCTCTCCTCGGCCGTCGAGAAGCCGGCGTACTGGCGGATGGTCCAGGGCCGCACCGCGTACATCGTGGCCTGCGGGCCGCGCAGGAAGGGCTCGAAGCCGGGCAGCGTGTCCGCGTGCGGCAGGTCGCGGGTATCGGCCGCGGTGTACAGCGGCTTGACCACCAGCCCTTCGGGGGTGTGCCAGTTCAGGGTGGCGGGGTCCCCGCCGGGCGCGGACTTCGCCGCCGCCTTGTGCCATTGCTCCAGCGTCGCCGGCGCGAACTCCGGGGGAGTGTTCGTCCCGCTTGTGGCGGACGGCGCGGCGGAGGGGACCTTGTGTTCGTTCGACATGGGGGACTCCTGGAAGCGGCGGATCATAGCGTGGTGCGAATTCATAATTATGAATTTTGGATTCGCTACACTCCCGCGCCATGCCCCTCAACGGCCCGCTCACCGCACCGCTCGCTCCCCGCGCCCCGCTTTATGAGGAGGTCGCCGAGCGGCTGCGCCAGCGCATCTTCGCGAAGGAGCTCGAACCGGGCAGCTGGATCGACGAGCTCAAGCTCTGCGCCGAGCTCGGCATCAGCCGCACCCCCATGCGCGAGGCGCTCAAGGTGCTGGCCTCCGAAGGGCTGGTCACGATGCGGGTGCGCCGCGGCGCCTACGTCACCGAGATGTCCGAGCGCGACGTCCGCGAGGCCTACCAGCTGCTGTCCCTGCTGGAGAGCGACGCCGCCGCCGTCGTGGCCCGCACGGCGACCGACCCGGAACTGGCGGAACTTCGCCAGCTGCACCACGCTCTCGAGGAAAGCCTGGCCGCCGGCGAGGCGGGCCGCGAGCACTTCTTCGCCGCCAACGAGCGCTTTCATCTGCGCATCATCGAGATCGACGGCAACCGCTGGCGGATGCAGATCATCACGGACCTGCGCCGGGTGATGAAGCTCAACCGCCACCACTCACTGTTCAAGCAGGGGCGGCTGCAGGAATCGCTGCAGGAGCATCGCGACATGCTGGATGCCCTGCTCGCCCGCGACCCGGAGCGGGCGGCGCGGCTGGTCCGGTGTCACTTCGACAATGGACTCAAGGCCACCGGCCGCGCTGCCGATTAGGCGCGCGCGCGAACCCCGGGGCCGCCGCGAAAATCCCTCGGCATTAATTCACCGGCGATATTCCCGGTGCATTTGAGATACCCCCCGAAACCACCTTTCCGGGCCCTCGGAAAACCCGTGAACTTGTCACGGACGACACCTTCCGCGTCCTCGGCACCCCCGCCCGGGCCCACCCGGCAGCGGTGTTCGTTCACACGACTCACATCTTGTTGCAGCCGTCCAAGAGGCTCACGCCGGCCTCACCACCGCGGCAAACCCGGGCTCCGCGTGCTTCAGAGTCGCGCCTAAGTACCGATCACCATTGGATGTCCCGGCCGCGACAAGTGAACGACCGTTCGCTCATCGGCCCCGGAAACCTTGCCGCGGCAAACATCCCCTCCCCCGCGTTCGCGGGCTTTACGCGCCTTCTGTAACCGTGAACTGAGGCCGACTCCCGGCCCTTTTGTTCCGTTCACGTTAAGCGGTGGGCAAATAACATTTCTGGGCTAGCTCAAGTTCGTCATTCCGCGTCCGAAAACCGGATGACGGCATCCGGAAGTCGGGTGCCAAAGCTGACCCAAATCACCTCGCGCCTATGGGCGCATCCGCCCCCATAGGTTCACGGAGTTCCAAAGATGGCATCGCTGATTACCAACCTGACGACCGACCAGATCGCCGCCCTCACGTCGACGACCCTGGCGCGCCTGACCAGCGAAGACTGGGCAGCGTTTTCCACCGAACAGTTCCAGGCGCTGACGACCTCGCAGTTCGCGACGCTCGGCACCCGGGCGGTGTCGTTCTTCACGACGACCAACATCGCCGCCATCGAGTCCGACGACCTGCGCGCCCTGTCGACGGCCGCGGTCCAGACCTTCACCAGCGCGCAGCTCAATGCGCTGGGCTCCGACCAGTTCGGCGCGATGACCACCCGCCAGGTCGGCGCGATGACCACCCAGCAGGTCCGCAACCTGGAGTCCGACGACCTGAATGCGCTGGCCTCGGACCAGATCCGCGCGCTGAGCACCCAGCAGGTGGCCGCCATCTCCACCAGCCTGATCAACAGCCTGGCCTCCGATGACCTGCAGGCGCTCAAGACCGAGCAGATCAAGGCCCTGAGCTCCCAGCAAGTCGCCGCCCTCGCCACCGAGGGCGTTGCCGCTCTGGGCACCGGCCAGGCCGCCGCGCTGACCAGCACCCAGACCGCCGCGCTGAATTCCGACCAGGCCGCCGCGCTGACCTCCGACGCCGTGCATGCGCTGAGCACCGCCGCCGTCAAGGCGCTGGGCACCGACCAGGTCGCCGCGCTGAACTCGGACCAGGTCGCCGCGCTGACGACCGCCCAGATCAACGCGCTGTCCACCCAGCAGATCCGCCAGCTGGCCAGCGATGAAATCGCCGCGCTGGACACCAACCAGATCCGCGCCATCACCACGCAGCAGATCGCCGCGCTGACCACCGACCAGCTGGCCGGCGTCGACAGCGCCGACGTGCAGGCGCTGTCCACCGCGCAGGTGCGCGCGCTCAGCTCCGCCCAGATCGGCGCGCTGAGCTCCGATTCCATCGAGGCGATGAGCTCCGGCCAGATCGGCGCGCTGACCTCGACCCAGGTCAAGGGCCTGACCACCGACCAGATGGCCGCGATCAGCTCCGACGACATGAAGGCGCTGTCCACCGCCACCGTGCGCGCGCTGTCGACCGACCAGGTCCAGGCGCTGAACTCGGACCAGGTCGCCGCGATGTCCAGCAGCCAGATCGGCGCGCTGACGACCGGCCAGGTCGCCGTGCTGTCCACCGATGAGCTGAACGCGCTGAGCAGCAGCCAGATCCGCGCGCTGGGCACCGCCCAGATCGCCGCGCTGTCGACCGACCAGGTCCAGGGCATGGAGTCCGCCGACGTCCAGGCCTTCACCACCGCCCAGATCGCCGCGCTGAGCTCGGCCCAGATCGCCGCGCTGTCCACCGACGCCATCGTCGCGCTGAGCTCGGCCCAGGTCGCCACCCTCACCTCCCGCCAGCTGGCCGGTCTCTCGACCGACCAGATCGCCGCCATCGAGACCGGCGACCTGCGCGCGCTGTCCTCGACCGCGATCCGCTCGCTGACCACCGACCAGTTCGACGCGCTGAGCTCCGACCAGGTCGGCGCGCTGACGACCGGCCAGGTCGCCGCGCTGACGACCGGCCAGGTCCAGGCGATGGCCAGCGATGACCTGAACGCGCTGGGCTCGGCCCAGATCCGCGCGCTGGGCACCGCCCAGGTCGCGGCGCTGTCGACCGCCCAGGTCAACACCATGGAAAGCGCCGACGTCCAGGCGCTGAGCACCCAGCAGGTGCAGGCGCTGAGCTCGGCCCAGGTCGGCGCGCTGTCCACGGAAAACGTCGCGGCGCTGAGCTCGCAGCAGGTCGCCGCGCTGTCGACCCGCCAGATCGCGGGCCTGACGACCGACCAGATGGGCGCGATCGAGACCGGCGACCTGCGCGCCATGTCCACGGCCGCGATCCGCTCGCTCACCACCGACCAGTTCGACGCGCTGAACTCCGACCAGGTCGGTGCGCTGACGACCGGCCAGGTCGCCGCGCTGACCACCGGCCAGGTCCAGGCGATGGCCAGCGATGACCTGAACGCGCTGGGCTCGGCCCAGATCCGCGCGCTGGGCACCGCCCAGGTCGCCGCGCTGTCGACCGCCCAGGTCAACACCATGGAAAGCGCCGACGTGCAGGCGCTGACCACGCAGCAGGTCGCCGCGCTGGGCTCGGCCCAGGTCGGCGCGCTGTCGACCGACAACGTCGCCGCGCTGAGCTCGACCCAGGTCGCCGCGCTGTCGACCCGCCAGATCGCGGGCCTGACCACCGACCAGATGGGCGCGATCGAGACGCAGGACCTGCGCGCCATGTCCACCGCCGCGATCCGCTCGCTGACCACCGACCAGTTCGACGCGCTGGGCTCGGCCCAGGTCGCCGCGCTGACGACCGGCCAGGTCGCCGCGCTGACCACCGGCCAGGTCCAGGCCATGTCCAGCGACGACCTGAACGCGCTGGGCTCGGCGCAGATCCGCGCGCTGGGCACCGCCCAGATCGCGGCGCTGTCGACCACCCAGATCGCCAACATGACCAGCGAGGACGTGCAGGCGCTGAGCTCCGGCCAGATCGCCGCGCTGAGCTCCGACCAGATCGGCGCGCTGTCGACCGAGAACATCGTCGCCCTGACCTCCTCGCAGGTCGGCGCGCTGTCGACCAAGCAGGTCGCGGGCCTGACCACCGACCAGATGGGCGCCATCGAGACCGGCGACCTGAAGGCGCTGGGCACCGCCGCCGTGCGCGCGCTGACCACCGACCAGCTCGGCGCCCTGGGCTCCGACCAGGTGGCCGCGCTGTCGACCCAGCAGGTCGCCGCGCTGTCGACCGCCCAGGTCAGCAACCTGAGCAGCGATGACCTGAACGCGCTGACCAGCGGCCAGATCAAGGCCCTGTCGACGCAGCAGGTCGCCGCGCTGACGACCGCCCAGGTCAACACGATGGAAAGCGCCGACGTGCAGGCGCTGTCCACGCAGCAGATCGCCGCGCTGAGCTCCGACCAGGTCGGCGCCCTGTCCACCGAGAACATCGCCGCGCTGAGCTCGCAGCAGGTCGCGCCGCTGTCGACCAAGCAGGTCGGCGGCCTGACGACCGACCAGGTCGGCGCCATCGAGACGGTGGACGTCCGCGCGCTGACGACCAACGCGCTGCGCGCCCTGACCACCAGCCAGATCGACGCGCTGAGCTCGGACCAGATCGCCGCGCTGACGACCGCCCAGGTCGCCGCGCTGACGACGGCGCAGGTGCAGGCGCTGGCCAGCGACGACCTGAACGCGCTGGGCTCGGCCCAGATCCGCGCGCTGTCGACCGCCCAGGTCGCCGCGCTGACCACCGGCCAGATCAACGGCATGGAATCGGCCGACGTGCAGGCGCTGTCGACCCAGCAGGTCGCCGCGCTGGGCTCGGCCCAGGTCGGCGCGCTGTCGACCGAGAACGTCGCCGCCCTGACCTCCGCCCAGGTGGGCGCGCTGACGACCAAGCAGGTCGCCGGCCTGACCACCGACCAGATGGCCGCCCTGGAAACGGGTGACCTGAAGGCGCTGTCCACCGCCGCGCTGCGCGCGCTGGGCACCGACCAGCTGGACGCGCTGGGCTCCGACCAGATCGCCGCGCTGTCGACCCAGCAGGTCGCCGCGCTGTCGACCGCCCAGGTCGCCAACCTGTCCTCCGACGACCTGAACGCGCTGACCAGCGGCCAGATCAAGGCGCTGTCGACCGCGCAGGTCGCCGCGCTGACGACCACGCAGGTCTCGACCATGACCAGCGACGACGTCGCCGCGCTGACCACGGCGCAGCTGCAGTCGCTGGGCTCGGCCCAGATCGGCGCGCTGAGCACCGAAGCGATCGTCGCGCTGGGCTCCGCCCAGGTCGGCGCGCTGACGACCAGGCAGGTCGCGGGCCTGACCACCGACCAGATGGCCGCCATCGAGACCGGTGACCTGCGCGCGCTGAACAGCGCCGCGCTGCGCGCCCTGTCGACCGACCAGCTCAATGCGCTGGGCTCCGACCAGGTCGCCGCGCTGAGCACCGTCCAGGTGGCCGCGCTGACGACCGCGCAGGTCGCCGGCCTGACCAGCGACGACCTCAACGCCCTGGGCAGCGCCCAGATCAAGGCGCTGGGCACCGCGCAGGTCGCCGCCCTGACGACCGCCCAGGTCAACGCGATGGAAAGCGCCGACGTGCAGGCGCTGTCCACCCAGCAGGTCGCCGCGCTGGGCTCGGCCCAGGTCGGCGCGCTGAGCACCGAATCGGTGGTCGCGCTGACCTCCAACCAGGTCGCCGCGCTGAGCAGCAAGCAGGTCGCGGGCCTGACCACCGACCAGATGGCCGCCCTGGAAACGGGTGACCTGAAGGCGCTGTCCACGACCGCCGTGCGGGCGCTGGGCACCGACCAGCTTGATGCGCTGAACTCCGACCAGGTCGCCGCGCTGACGACCCAGCAGGTCGCCGCGCTGACGACCGGCCAGGTCAGCAACCTGTCCTCGGACGACCTCAATGCGCTGACCAGCGCGCAGGTGAAGGCGCTGTCGACCCAGCAGGTCGCCGCGCTGACCACCGGCCAGGTCAACACCATGGAGTCCGCCGACGTGGCGGCGCTGACGACCCAGCAGGTCGCCGCGCTGAGCTCGTCGCAGGTCGGCGCGCTGAGCACCGACTCGATCATCGCCCTGAGCTCCGGCCAGGTCGCCGCGCTGAGCAGCAAGCAGGTCGCGGGCCTGACCACCGACCAGATGGCCGCGCTGGAATCGGCCGACCTGCGGGCGCTGTCCACGGTCGCCCTGCGCGCCCTGACTAGCGACCAGCTCGAGGCGCTGAGCTCCGACCAGGTCCAGGCGCTGACGACCCAGCAGGTCGCCGCGCTGACGACCGCGCAGGTCAGCCAGCTCGCCACCGATGACGTGGGCGCCCTGACCTCCGGCCAGCTGCGCGCCCTGGGCACCGCCCAGGTCGCCGCGCTCGGCACCGCCCAGCTCGACGCGCTGAACAGCGACCAGGTCGCCGCGCTGACGACCCAGCAGGTCGCCGCGCTGACCACGACCCAGGTCAGCAACCTGTCCAGCGATGACCTGAACGCATTGACCAGCGCCCAGATCAAGGCGCTGACCACGCAGCAGGTCGCCGCGCTGACGACCGGCCAGATCAACACGATGGAGACGGCCGACGTGGCCGCGCTGGCCACCAACCAGATCGCCGCGCTGAGCTCGTCGCAAGTCGGCGCGCTGAGCACCGAGGCCATCGTCGCGCTGACCTCCTCGCAGGTCGCCGCGCTGACCACGAAGCAGGTCGGTGGCCTGACGACCGACCAGATGGCCGCGATCGAGACGGGCGACCTCAAGTCGCTGTCCAGCGTCGCGCTGCGGGCCCTGGGCACCGACCAGCTGGATGCGCTGGGCTCCGACCAGATCGCCGCGCTGTCGACCCAGCAGGTCGCCGCGCTGACCACCGGCCAGGTCAGCAACCTGTCCAGCGATGACCTCAACGCGTTGACCAGCGGCCAGATCAAGGCGCTGACGACCCAGCAGGTCGCTGCGCTGACGACCACGCAGGTCTCGACCATGACCAGCGACGACGTCGCCGCGCTGACCACCGCGCAAGTGCAGGCCCTGGGCTCGGCCCAGGTCGGCGCCCTGAGCACCGACGCGATCGTCGCGCTGGGCTCGGCGCAGGTCGCCGCGCTGACCACGAAGCAGGTCGCCGGCCTGACGACCGACCAGATGGCCGCGATCGAGACGGGCGACCTCAAGTCCCTGTCGACCGCCGCGCTGCGTTCGCTGGGCACCGACCAGCTCGACGCGCTGGGCTCCGACCAGATCGCCGCGCTGTCGACCCAGCAGGTCGCCGCGCTGTCGACCGCCCAGGTCAGCAACCTGAGCAGCGATGACCTGAACGCGTTGACCAGCGCGCAGATCAAGGCGCTGTCGACCGCGCAGGTCGCCTCGCTGACGACCACCCAGGTCTCGACGATGACCAGCGACGACGTCGCCGCGCTGAACTCGGCGCAGGTCGCCGCGCTGAGCTCGGCCCAGGTCGGCGCGCTGAGCACCGACGCCGTGGTGGCCCTGAGCTCCGCCCAGGTCGCCGCGCTGAACAGCAAGCAGGTCGCCGGCCTGACCACCGACCAGATGGCCGCCCTGGAAACGGGCGACCTGAAGGCCCTGTCCACCAACGCCCTGCAGGCGCTGACCTCGGCCCAGCTGGAAGCGCTGGGCTCCGACCAGATCGCCGCGCTGTCGACCCAGCAGGTCGCCGCGCTGTCGACCGCCCAGGTCGCCAACCTGTCCTCCGACGACCTGAACGCGCTGACCAGCGGCCAGATCAAGGCGCTGTCCACGCAGCAGATCGCCGCGCTGACGACCACCCAGGTCGCCGCGATGGAGTCCGCCGACGTGCAGGCGCTCGCCACCAACCAGGTCGCCGCGCTGAGCTCGGCCCAGGTCGGCGCGCTGAGCACCGACGCCGTGGTCGCCCTGAGCTCCGCCCAGGTCGCCGCGCTGAGCAGCAAGCAGGTCGCCGGCCTGACCACCGACCAGATGGCCGCGATCGAAAGCGGGGACCTGAAGTCGCTGTCGACGCTCGCCCTGCGCGCGCTCAGCAGCGACCAGCTGGAAGCGCTGAGCTCCGACCAGGTCCAGGCGCTGACCACCGCGCAGGTGGCCTCGCTGACGACCACGCAGGTCAGCCAGCTGGCGACGGACGACTTCGCCGCGCTGACGACCGGCCAGCTGCGCGCCCTGACCACCGGCCAGATCGCCGCGCTGGGCTCGGCCGAACTGGAAGCGCTGGGCTCCGACCAGGTCGCCGCGCTGACGACCCAGCAGGTCGCCGCCCTGACGACCAGCCAGGTCGCCAACCTGAGCAGCGACGACCTCAACGCGCTGACCAGCGCGCAGGTCAAGGCGCTGAGCACCGCCCAGGTGGCCGCGCTGACCACCGCGCAGGTGGGCACGATGGAGACCGCCGACGTGGCCGCGCTGGCCACCAACCAGGTCGCCGCGCTGAGTTCCGACCAGGTCGGCGCGCTGACCACCGAAGCGGTCGTGGCGCTGAGCTCGACGCAGGTCGCCGCGCTGACCAGCAAGCAGGTCGCCGGCCTGACCACGGACCAGATGGCCGCCCTGGAATCGGGTGACCTGAAGGCCCTGTCGACGGTGGCGCTGCGTGCGCTGACCAGCGACCAGCTGGGCGCCCTGGGCTCCGACCAGGTCGCCTCGCTGACGACGACGCAGGTCGCCGCGCTGACCACCGGCCAGGTGAGCACGCTCGCCAGCGACGACCTGAACGCGCTCACCAGCGCCCAGGTCCGCGCGCTGACGACGCAGCAGGTCGCCGCGCTGACGACCACGCAGGTCGCCACGATGGAGAGCGCCGACGTCGCGGCCCTGAGCTCGCAACAGGTCCAGGCGCTGAGCTCGGCCCAGATCGGCGCGCTGAGCACCGAGGCGGTGATCGCGCTGAGCTCGGTCCAGGTGGCCGCGCTGAGCTCGGCCCAGGTCAAGGGCCTGACGACGGACCAGATGGCCGCGCTGGAGACCGGTGACCTGCGCTCGCTGTCCACGGTCGCCCTGCGCGCCCTGGGCACCGACCAGATCGAGGCGCTGGGCTCCGACCAGATCGCCGCGCTGACGACCGTCCAGGTCGCCGCGCTGACGACCGCGCAGATCGCCAACCTGAGCAGCGACGACCTGAACGCGCTGACCAGCGGCCAGATCCGCGCGCTGGGCAACAGCCAGCTGCAGGCCCTGACGACCACGCAGATCTCGACGATGACGACGGACGACGTCGCCGCGCTGAGCTCGGCGCAGCTGCAGGCCCTGGGCTCGGCCCAGATCGGCGCCCTGAGCACCGACGCGATCCAGGCGCTGAGCTCGTCGCAGGCGGCGGCCCTGAGCTCGGCCCAGGTCGACGGCCTGACCACCGACCAGATGGCGGCCTTCGAGTCGGCCGACCTGCGCAGCCTGAGCACGCTGGCGATCCGCTCGCTGGACAGCGCTCAACTGGAAGCGCTGGGCTCCGACCAGATCGCGGCGCTGACCACGCAGCAGGTCGCCGCGCTGAGCACGCTGCAGGTGAGCCAGCTGGCCACCGACGACGTGCAGGCGCTGACCTCGACGCAGATCGTGGCGATGAGCTCGGCCCAGCTGAGCGCCTTCACCACCGACCAGGTGCAGGCGATCGACACCGGGGACCTAGCGGCGATCGCCAGCGGCAACCTGGTGGCCTTCGGCTCGGCGGACTTCGAGGCCTTCAGCTCGGACCAGATCCACGCGCTGACCTCGCAGCAGTGGAGCGCGGTGAGCGCGACGCAGGTGGCGGGCATCGAGACGGCCGACATCGCCTCGATCTCCACCGCCGGCATCCATGCGCTCAGCACCGCGGCGATCCACGCCTTCAGCACCGACCAGATCGCGGCGCTGACCAGCGACCAGGTCCATGAATTCAGCACCGCGCAACTGCGCGCGCTGGGCACGGACCAGATCGCGGCCATCACCACGGACGACATCGGCGCGCTGACCAGCACGCACTTCGGGACGATGACCTCGTCGCAGCTGCATGCGTTCACGACCGACCAGATCCTGGCGCTGGACTCGAGCGACATCCACGCGCTCACCTCGGTGCAGATCCAGGGCCTGTCGACCGACCAGATCGTGGCGATGACCTCCGACCAGTTCATCGGCTGGGACACGCAGGACCTGGCCAGCATGAGCATGGAGCAGGTGCTGGCGATGACCTCCGACCAGAAGGCCGGCTGGAGCGACGAGCAGATCAATGCCCACTTCATGGCCACGCCGATCATGCTGGACCTGGACGGCAACGGCATCCAGACGCTGGCGGCCAAGGACGGCGTGCACTTCGACCTCAACGCCACCGGTCACAACGACAAGTGGGGCTGGGTCGGCGGCAACGACGGCCTGCTGGTGATGGATCGCAACGGCAACGGCACGATCGACAGCGGCGCCGAGCTCTTCGGCTCGGGCACCACGGTCAACGGCCGCAAGGGCCTGGACGGCTTCGCCGCCCTCGCCTCGCTGGACGCCAACCATGACGGCCACATCAACGCCAAGGACGCGGACTTCAGCCACCTGCAGGTCTGGGTCGACGCCAACCACGACGGCAAGACCGACGCGGGTGAACTCAAGTCGCTGACCGACCTGGGCATCGTCGACCTGAACCTGGGCGCGACCAAGGGCACGGACGTCGATCACGGCAACCTGATCGGCCTGGTGTCCAGCTACACCAAGGCGGACGGCACGACGAGCGAGATGTCCGACGTGTGGTTCACCAAGGACGGCGCGACGCAGCAGGTCCATGGCACGACGCGGGAAGCCGCGCCGCAGCTGGGCGACCTGCTCGCCCAGCCGGAAGCCAACCTGCTCGGCGGCGCGACGGCGCACACCGCGACGGCGGCCACGGCGGCCACCACCGCGGCGTCCACCGACGCGGTCAACCACGACGTGCTCAGCGCGGCCTACAAGAAGCTGCATGACGACGACCAGAACGGCGCTGTTCCGCTGATCTAAGCGGCAGTCCGGAACCGGGGGCCTCGCGCCCCCGGTTTGCCGTTTGCGGCCCTCGCCCGCGCGCCCCGCCGGCGTGGGCCGCAAACGACAGACCGCCAGGTTCCAGCAGTACCCTCCCATCCCCCATGGCCACCTTCGACGTCGGATCGCTCACTCCCGAGGAGATCGCAGCCCTCACCACCGCGCAGCTCGCCACGCTGACCGGGCCGGAGTGGGCCATGCTGAGCGCCGCCCAGGTGGTGGGCCTGACCACGCTGCAGGTGCATGCGCTGACCGCGCGGCAGCTCAACTATCTGGCCTCGGGCCAGCTCGCGGCGCTGGAGCTGCAGGACGTGCAGGCGCTCAACACCGGCGCGCTGCGGACACTGACCACCGCCTCGCTGGCCGCGCTGACCACCGACCAGATCCATGCGCTGACCACCGCGCAGATCCCGGCGCTGACGGTGGACCGGCTGCGCCGCATGGACAGCGACCAGTTCAGCGCGCTCGACAGCGCGCAGATCGCGGCGCTGTCCTCGGTGCAGGTGCGCGGCCTGGGCAGCGCGCAGATCGGCCTGCTGAGCACCGAGGAGGTGGCCGTGTTCAGCACCGCCTCGATGCAGGTGCTCAACACGGTGCAGATCGGCGCGCTCAGCGTCGACCAGCTCAATGCCTTCAGCACCGCCCAGATCGGCGCGCTGCGCGGCAACCAGACCCGCGGCCTGAGCGGCGACCAGCTCAGCGCGCTCGGCACCGACGCGCTGCAGGCGCTGAGCACCGGCGCGATCCGCGGGCTGACCACGGCCGCGGTGTCGCAGCTGTCCTCGGACGCGGTGCAGTCGCTGGACAGCCGCCAGATCGCCGCGATGACCAGCCAGCAGTTCCGCACGCTGGGCACCGACGCGCTGGCGGCGCTGACCACCGAGCAGGCCGGCGCGCTCAACACGCTGCAGATCAAGTCGCTGAGCACGGCCCAGGTGGCCGCGCTCGAGGGCGAGGACCTGGCGGCCATCGGCACCAAGGGCCTGCGCGCGCTGAACTCGGCGCAGCTCGGCGCGCTGTCGTCCGACCAGTTCGACGCGCTCAGCTCGCGCCAGGTGCAGAGCCTGACCTCGACCCAACTGATCGGCGTGGGCAGCGAGCAGCTGCCCGCCTTCAGCACCGACGAGCTGCGCCTGCTCAGCAGCAGCGCGCTGATCGGCCTGAAGCCGGAGGTGCTGGGCGCGATGAGCGCCGAGCAGCTCGGCGCGCTCAAGACGCTGCAGATCGCGATGCTGACCACGCGCCAGCTGGCCGCGCTGGACACCGACGACCTGGCCGCGCTGTCGACCGCGCAGCTGGCCGCGCTGAGCTCCAAGCAGCTGCAGTCGCTGACGACCGAGCAGTTCCACTCGCTGGGCACCGAGGACCTGGCCGCGCTGAGCAGCGCGACGCTACGCGGGCTCACACCGGCGCAGATGGCCTCGCTGAGCTCCGAGCAGTTGGCCGTGCTGAGCGGCGCGCAGACCGGCGCGCTGACGACGGCGCAGCTGCGCGACCTGAGCGACGAACAGCTCGCCGCGCTGGGCACCGGCGCGATCCAGGCGCTGTCCACCCGCGTGATCGCGACGCTGACCGACCACCAGCTCGGCGTGCTGAGCTCGGACCAGCTGCAGGCGCTGACCAGCAGCCAGATCCGCGCGCTGGGCACGGCGCAGCTCGCGGCGATGAGCCCGGAGGACCTGAACGCGCTGAGCACCGCGCAGTTCGCGACACTCACTTCGGCGCAGTTCCGCAGCCTGACGACCGACCAGGTGGCGCAGCTGGAGCCCGAGGATTTTGGCGCGCTGAACGCGACGGTGATCCGCTCGCTCAGCAGCGCGCAGGTGCAGGCGCTGGACGTCACCCTGGTGGCCGCCTTCAGCACCGGGCAGACCGGCGCGATGACCGCGGCGCAGGTGGCGGCGCTGACGCCGGCCCAGCTGCAGGTGCTGGCCCCGGCCTCGCTGCAGGCCATCAGCACGCTGGCGATCCGTGGCCTGAGCGCCGACCAGCTCGACGCGCTCGGCCCGACCGGCCTGGCCTCGCTGCGCGACGGTCAGCTCGCCGCGCTCAGCACGGCGCAGGTGCGCACCCTGGACCATGACAGCCTCAATGCGCTGGGCACCCATTTCGCCGCGCTGACCTCCTTCCAGCTGGCGGCGATCTCGACCGACGAGATCGGCGCGCTCGATCCGGCGCTGCTCGCCGCCGTCAAGCCGGTCTACCTGAGCGCGCTGAGCACCGAGCAGATCCATCTGCTGAGCCGCGAGCAGGTCGGCGCCTTCGGCAGCGCGCAGACCGCGCTGCTGGGCACCGGCCAGGTCGCGGCGCTGACGCCCGCCCAGATCGACGCGCTGTCCACCGACGGCGTGCGCGGCCTGAGCGTCCAGGCCCTGCAGGGCTTCACGACCGAGCAGCTGAACGCCCTGGTGCCCGACCAGTTCGCGGCGCTGCGCACCAACCAGGTCGCCGCGCTCACCACCACGCAGATGGCCGCGCTGGAGCAGGCCGACCTGAACGCCCTGGATTCGGCGCAGTTCTCGGTCTTCTCGTCCCGGCAACTGGCGGCGCTGTCCACCGACCAGATCGCCAACCTGGAGTTCCAGGACGTGGTGGGCCTGACCACCCGCGCCCTCGCCGGATTGAGCTCGACCCAGATCGCCGCGATGAACGGCGACAGCATCGCCTCGCTGAGCAACGCCCAGCTCGCGGCGCTGAACTCCAAGCAGCTGATGGGGCTGACGGCCGACCAGATCGACCGGCTGGGCACGGCGCAGCTGGCCAGCCTGGGCTCGCAGGCGCTGCTGGGGATGAGCAGCGACCAGTTCGGCTCGCTCGACCTGGACCAGATCGGCGCGCTGTCGGTCAAGCAGATCGCGGCGCTGAACTCGCTGCAGATCGCGGCGATGGATCCGACCGCGCTGGCGTCGCTGACGACGCTGCAGTTCGCGGCGCTGCGCTCGTCGCAGCTGGCGGGGCTGAACGCCACGCAGCTCGCGGCGCTGGAGACCCAGGACCTGGCGGTGCTGCACACGACGGCGCTCAAGGCGATGGGCTCCGACCAGATCGCGCTGCTGAGCGTCGACCAGGTGGCGGCGCTGCGGCCCGACCAGGTCGGCGCGCTGAGCTACCAGCAGGCGGCGGCCATGACCACCGAGCAGATCCAGGCCCTGGGCACCGCCCAGATCCTGGGCCTGACCAACGTGCAGGTGCTGGCCTGGACCAGCGACCAGATCGCCGCGCTGGACGCGCAGGACGTGGCCCTGCTGCCCGGCCGCGCGATCCGGGTGATGGACGCCGGCGACTTCGCCGGCCTCACCACCGATCAGGTCCACGCGATGACCAGCCTGCAGCTGGCCGAGATGACGACGGCGCAGCTGGCCGGCTTCGGCACCGAGGACTACGCGGCGCTGAGCTCGTCGGCCTTCCGGGCGTTGGGGACGGCGACGCTGAATGCGCTGTCGACCGAGGTCTTCGCCTCGCTCGGTTCGGACCAGGTCCACGGACTGTCGACGCAGACGCTGCGCGGGCTGCACACCGAGGCGCTCGCGGCGATGAACTCCGACGCGATCGCGGCGCTGGACAGCCACCAGGTCGCCGCGCTGAGCTCCCAGCAGGTGGCGGCGATCTCGTCCGAGGGCTTCGCGGCGATGTCCAGCGAGGACCTGGCCGCGCTGAGCCGCGACCAGGCCCGGGCGCTGACGCTGGACCAGATCCATGCGATCGGCACCGACGCGATCGTCGGCTTCGAGACCCGCGACCTGGCCGCGCTGAACATGGACCAGGTGCTGGCCTTCAGCACCGAGGCGCTGCAGGCGATGAGCGGCGCGCAGCTCGACGCGCTGTTCCTGGCCACGCCCATCCTGCTGAACCTGGACGGCCACGGGCTGGGCACGGTGTCCGCGGCGCAGGGCGTCAGCTTCGACATGAACAACACCGGCCATGCCCAGCAGTGGGGCTGGATGGCGCAGGGCAACGGGCTGCTGGCCCGCGACCTGAACGGCAACGGCCAGATCGACTCCGGCGGCGAGCTCTTCGGCAGCGGCACCGTGCTGGCCAACGGCCATCGCGCGGCCAACGGCTACGAGGCGATGCAGGCGCTCGACGCCAACGCGGATCACGTCCTCAATGCGCAGGACGCCGCCTTCTCGCAGCTGCGGATCTGGGCCGACGCCAATGGCAACGGCAAGACCGACGCGGGCGAGTTGAAGTCGCTGTCGGAGCTGGGCATCGTCGAGCTGGACCTGGCCGCCCGCTCGAGCGCGACCGTCGATCACGGCAACCTGGTGGGCCTGATCTCGGGCTACAAGACCGCGGACGGCGTGACCCACCAGATGGGCGACGTCTGGTTCGCCAAGGCCAGCGACGGCACGGCGGACGCCGCGACCGAGGCCACGGGCTCGGCCGCCCGGGCCCACCTGGCCGCGGAGGACCTGCTGGCGGCGCCCTCGGCGTCCACCACCGCCCTGCTGTCCGACGCCGCGCACACGGCCGCAGCGGCCGCTGCGGCCAGCTCGACGACGGTCGCCCCAGGCGCCGCGGCCGGGGCGGCGCCGGGCGCGGCGACAGCGCCGGACGAGACCGCCGCCACGGTCCACCACGCCGCGATGGCGGCGCTGCAGGCCACCGCCCGTCGGCTGGAAGAGGACGGCGCGGTCCCGCTGCTCTGACCCCTGAGCGCGGGACTGGGCCGGAGCCATCCCCCTTATCGGCGCATGCCCCCCGGGACGAGGGGACACAATCGGCCGGATGAAGACACTCTGCATCGAGGGCTGGCGGGGGGTGAACCACTCCATCGCGATGGTCAACCAGAACCAGATCCTGGAGATGGTGAAGGACCCGCGGTTCGAGCTGTTCCACCGGGACGCGCCCTTCTTCATGCCGCACTGGGACAAGGGCAAGCTGGACTCGGGCTTCGCGCCCGAGGAGCGCGCCATCATCGACGCCCTGCCCGACCCCGGCGACCGGGTGATGGATGTGCGGCTGCGCATCGCCTCGCCGGTGCGGCTGGGCGATCCGGCCGCCGCGCGCCGCAACGCGACCTTCGTCGTCACCGAGTTCGGCCTGTCCGGCAAAAGCTTCGACCCGCCCGAGATGCCGCCCGCCGCGCTGACCCAGGGCGACGACTTCGTCGTCACGCCGAGCCGCTGGTCCAAGGCCCGGCTGGTGGACTACGGCTTCGAGGCCGACAAGGTCCTGGTCGTGCCGCACGGCTACAAGACCGACACCTTCTTCCCGATGACGCCCGAGCAGCGCCAGGCCGCCCGCGCGGCGCTGGGCATGCAGCCGCACGAGACGGTGTTCAGCAACGTCGGCGTGGCGACCTGGAACAAGGGCATCGACCTGCTGCTGCTGGCCTTCGCCGAGCTGCGCCTGCAGGGCCTGCCGGTGCGGCTGATCCTCAAGGACCACCAGGGGCTGTACGGCATCGGCGTCGAGCGCCTCTTCGCCGAACTGGCGACGCGGGCGCCGGCGCTGAACGCGCCGCAGGTGCGCGGCGGCATTTCCATCCTGTCGACCAGCCTGAACCTGCCGCAGCTGCGCTCGCTGTACGCGCTGTCCGACGCCTATGTCTCCCCCTACCGCGCCGAAGGCTTCAACCTGCCGGTGCTGGAGGCGATGGGCTGCGGCACGCATGTGATCGTCAGCGGCGGCGGCGCCACCGACGACTTCACCCCGCCCGAGCTCTGCCACCGCCTGCACAGCCGTCCCGGCACCGCGGCCGACGCGCCGCAGCCGGTCGGCGCCTTCGTCGTGCCCGACCTGGACGACCTGCGCGAGGCCATGCTGCAGGTGGTCGAGCAGCGCCTGACGCCGGCGCCGCGCCGCGAGGCCGCCCGCCAGCGGCTGGCGCAGCGCTTCTCCTGGGGCACGGTCACCCGGCAGTTGCTGGACCTGATGTGACATGAGCACCGCCGCCAAGCCCAGCATCGCCGTCGCCATCGTCGACACCGACCTGCATGTCCTGGCGCGCCAGGCGCTGCTGCACAGCATGCGGCAGATGGAGCTGCAGGGGCTGCCCTTCAGCCAGGTGCTGATCTATTCGGACAAGCCGGAGCTCTGGCCCGGCCTGCCGGTGATCCCGGTGCCGACGCTGCGCTCGATCGCCGAGTACAACCTGCTGATCACCCGCGAACTGGCCAAGCACCTCAGCGCCGACCATGTGCTGGTGATCCAGTACGACGGCTTCGTGCTCAACGCCGATCAGTTTTCGCCGCACTTCCTGCATTACGACTACATCGGCGCGCCCTGGCCCAACTACGAGGTCAACGAGGTCGGCAACGGCGGCTTCTCGTGGCGCTCCCGGCGGCTGGTGCATGCGGTCGCCCAGCTGGACTACCCGGACCCGACCGAGGCCGAGGACCTCTACATCTGCCGCACGATGCGCGAGACGCTGGAGCGCGCCGGCTGCCGCTTCGCGCCCAAGGCGATCGCCTCGCACTTCTCGGTCGAATTCCCCGCGGTGCCCTACCCGACCTTCGGCTTCCACGGCATCTTCCACCTGCCGACGGTCTACCGCGAGATGCCGGACTTCCTGCTGGACCACCTCTCCGACCGCATCGTCAAGACGCGCAGCGGCTTCCTGCTGCCCGGCTTCCAGTCGGTGTCCCCGGCCACGGCCGAGAAGCTCCAGCAGCGCCTGGCGGCATTGAACGCGGTGTCCTGAACGCCCGCGCCCAGCCCCGCCCCTTCTTTCCAAGAACGACACGAGACCCACAAGGCCACCGATGAACGCGAAGCAGCAGATCGTCATCCTGATTCCCCACGGCGTGCAGACCGGCGGGCCGGAGGCCTTGCACCAGCTGTCGGATTCGCTGATCCGCCAGGGCCACGACGCGCGCGTCTGGTACGTGCTGCCCACCGACCTGCCGGCCGTCGACGACCTGTTCCGTCGCAACGGCCTGGGCGCCGGCACGGTGCTCAAGCTGCAGCCGCGGCCCAACACCGTCGCCGACTACGAGAAGTACCAGGTGCGGCTGGCCGAGGAGATCGCGATGACGCCGGACACCTGCGTCGTCCTGGCCGAGACCTATGTGCACTGGTTGCGCTACTTCCAGCCCTGCAAGCCGATGGTCTGGTGGCTGAGCATCGACAACGCCTTCGAGTACCTGTCGGTCAACAAGATCAACCTCAACCTGCTGCGCAGCGAGCGCGTCCTGCACACCTACCAGTCGGGCTACGCGCGCGACGTCATCCAGGCGCTGGGCTGCACCCGCACGCTGCCGCTGTCGGACTACACGCCCGGCAAGCCGGTGCCGGCCGCGGGCGAGCCGGTCTTCGAGACCGCCGCCAAGACCGACATCGCGCTCAACGCCAACCACAAGGTGGTCTACGACGTGGGCGCGATCGCCGCCCGGCTGGAGCGCGAGAACGGCTGCAAGGTCCACCTGATTCGCGGCCTGACGCGGGCCCAGGTCTACGAGGCGCTGGGGCGCAGCAAGCTCTTCATCGACCTGGGCACCTTCCCGGGCAAGGACCGGCTGGCGCGCGAGGCGCTGATGCGCGACTGCTGCGTCTTCGCGCTGGACGTGGGCGCCGCGCGCGACTACGCGCTGCCCGACGAGTGCTACTTCAAGCCCGACCAGGTGGACCAGGTGTTTGCCGGCGCAGCCGGGCTGATGCGTGATTTCGAGCTCTACCTGGAGCTGTCTCGCCCGGCGCGGCAGGCGGTGCTGCGCGAGCGCATGGTCTTCGAGCGCGAGGTGGCCGGGCTGGCCCACGCCTTCGCCGTGTAGGCAATCGCCGCACACTGCCTTGCGCCGGGTGCTTCTTGAGAAGTCGCGACCCAACGCCGAAGATCAGACGGGCTGCGATGACGGCCCGGGCATCTTTCAGGGGGAACACCAATGAACCTTTCAGATCTCAAGGTCAAGACCAAGCTGTGGGCGGGCTTCGGCGTGATGGCGGTGATCGTCGCCGCCGTGGCCGGCGCGGCGCTGCACTGGCTGAACCAGTCCAGTTCGCGCGTCGAGACCTACCTGCAGGGCGTGGCGGCGCGGGAGCGCCTGGTCGTCGAGCTGCAATCCGCAGCGAAGTCGCGGGCCATCTCGGCGCGCAACCTGGTGCTGGTCAGCACGCCGCAGGACCGCGCGCTGGAGCTGGAGGCGGTCACTCGTTCCCATGAGGCGGTGCAGCAGTCGCTGGACCGGCTCAAGCGGCACCTGGCCGCCGCGGCCGACGCGACCGCGCAGGACCGGGCGCTCTTCGACAAGGTCGATGCGATCGAGCAGCAGTACGGCCGGGTCGCGCTGGCGATCGTGGGCCTGGCCAAGGACGGCCAGCGCGACGAGGCCATCAGCAAGATGAACGCGGAATGCCGGCCGCTGCTGGCGGCGCTGCTGACGGCCACCGGCGACTTCATCCGCTACGAGGACGAGCGCTCGACCGCCGAGACCCAGGCCGCGACCGCGCTGTTCGCGCAGGACCGGATGCTGCTGATCGCGACCGCGCTGCTGTCGGCCGGCGTGGCGGGGCTGCTGGGCTGGCTGATCAGCCGCGCGGTCACCCGGCCGCTGAACCGCGCGATCCAGGTCGCGCAGTCGGTGGCCGACGGCGACCTGCGCGACGAGATCCAGGTCGAGGGCCGCGACGAGCTGAGCCAGCTGCTGACGGCGCTCAAGGCGATGAGCGGCAACCTGTCGACGATGGTCACCAACGTGCGCCAGGCCGCCGACGGCATCGCGACCGCGTCGACACAGATCGCCACCGGCAACCAGGACCTGTCCAGCCGCACCGAATCGCAGGCCGGCGCGCTGCAGCAGACGGCGTCCTCGATGGCGCAGATGACGGAGACGGTGCAGGTCAATGCGGAGACCTCGCGCAAGGCCACCGGCCTGGCGGACGCCGCGGCGCAGGTCGCCGGCCAGGGCGGCGAGGTGGTGGACCGGGTCATCACCACGATGGCGGCCATCACCGGCTCCAGCAAGCGCATCGGCGACATCACCGGCGTGATCGACGGGATCGCCTTCCAGACCAACATCCTGGCCCTGAACGCCGCGGTGGAAGCCGCGCGCGCCGGGGAACAGGGCCGCGGCTTCGCGGTCGTCGCCAGCGAGGTGCGCGCGCTCGCGCAGCGCAGCGCCCAGGCGGCCAAGGAGATCAAGACGCTGATCTCGGACAGCGTCGAGAAGGTCGACGCCGGCGGCGAGCTGGTGCAGGAGGCCGGCCGCACCATGGGCGAGGTGCTGTCGCAGGTGCGCAAGGTCACCGACCTGATGGGCGAGATCAACGCCTCCACCGAGCAGCAGACCCAGGGCATCGTGCAGGTGAACGAGGCGGTGGCGGCGATCGATCGCGGCACGCAGCAGAACGCGGCCCTGGTCGAGGAAAGCGCCGCGGCGGCCGAGAGCCTGCGCCAGCAGGCCCTGGCGCTGACGGAGGCGATCTCCCGGTTCAAGGTGGCCACGCCGACCTAGGCGTCGCGGCATCAACGCACCCCGCTGCCGCGGGATGTGAACCGGCATCGCCATGCTGCTCTGCACCTGGGCGGCCGGGCACCAGGACTAGCCGATCCCCGGTGGCGACTGGCGGGAGAACGCCCCGCCGTCGAGGGTCGCCCTCCCTCGGTGATCCAGCATCACCGTCATCCGGCGCCCCTCATGGCGCAGCAGGATCTTCGTACCGGCAGGGCCGCGAAGCGACAGCCGAACGGGACGGCTGTCGCGCCATTCGATGTCCAGGTCCAGGCCGCCGCGCACGCGCATGCCACGCACGGCGCCCTGGGACCACGCCTGGGGCAGCGCGGGCAGCAGATGGACCTCGCCGCCCCACGACTGCACCAGCATTTCGAGCATGCCGGCGGTGCCGCCGAAGTTGCCGTCGATCTGGAATGGCGGATGCGCGTCCAACATGTTGGGGTAGGTGCGCTGCGGCCCGAGCAGCGTCTTCAGCACCTGGTGGGCATGGTCGCCTTCCCCCATGCGCGCCCACAGGCACAGCCGCCAGGCCGTGCCCCAGCCGGTCGCCAGGTCGCCACGCTGTCGCAGGCTGGTCTTGGCCGCGTTCAGCAGCTCGGGGGTGTCGCGCGGGTTGATCTGGCTGCTCGGATAGACGGCGTACAGGTGCGAGACGTGGCGATGCTGCTGGTCCGGCGCGCCGGCATCCCAGTCCTCCAGCCACTCCTGGAGTTGCCCCTGCCGGCCGATGCGATCGGGTGCCAGCGCGGAGCGCGCGGCAGCCACGCGGTCCAGGAAGCCCGCATTGGCGCCCAGCAGCCGGCCGGCATGCACGGTGCGGTCAAACAGGTCGCGCAGGATCTGCCGGTCCATCGCCGGGCCGGCGCACAGCGATGAGCCGTGCGGGTGCCAGTTCTCGGGCGAGATGGACGGCGAGGTGACGAGGCCGCGGCCCTCCTTGTCTTTCACGAGCGTATCCAGGAAGAACTGCGAAGCGCCCTCCAGCAGCGGGTACAGCCGCTTGAGCAGCGCCGCGTCACGCTGGTGATCCCAGTGGTCCCACAAGGTGTTGCTCAGCCAGGCGCCGCCGCAGGGCCACAGGCCCCACAGCGGGCCGTCGATCGGGGCTGCGGCCCGCCACAAGTCGGTGTTGTGGTGCGCCACCCAGCCACGCGCGCCGTACATCGTCCTGGCGGTCTGCGCGCCAGTGACGGCCAGCTCCTCCACCATGCGCAGCAGCGGCTCCACGCAGTCGCCCAGCGCCGCCGCGTCGGCGGGCCAGTAATTCATCTCGGTATTGATGTTGATGGTGTACTTGCTGCCCCAGGGCGGATTCACGCCCTCGTTCCAGATCCCCTGCAGGTTGGCCGCTTGCGTGCCGGGGCGCGACGAGGCGATCAGCAGATAACGGCCGTACTGCAGGTACAGCGCGGCCAGTGCCGGGTCGTCGGACTTCTCCGCGGCGGCGATTCGCTCATCGGTGGGCCGCCCTGCGGCCGACGTGCGGCCCAGGTCCAGCGTGAAGCGGCGGTACAGCGACTGGTGGTCGCGCACGTGGTCGCGGCGCAGCGCGGCGTAGGGCCTGGCGGCCGCGGCCTCGGTGTGCCGGCGCACCTTGGCGACGGGATCGCCGCTGGTGTCGCGGAAGTTGACGTAGCTGGTGGCGGCCGCGATCAACAGCGTCGCGTTGCGGGCACCGCTGACACGCAGCCGGCCCTCGGGTGTCACCTCGACGCGGCCGTCGGTGACGACCCTCACGCGCATCGCGTAGGTCAGTCCCGGGGCCGTGTCGGGGCCGGCCTCGTTGCGGCCGGTGACGAGCAAGGCCCCCTGGTCGTCGGCAACTTTCACGTGATCGGGTTGCTCGAAGCCAGCCTCTTCGCGCTGCATCCAGTCGACCGGCTGGTCCGCCACCAGCACCGTCGCGGAGCCCTGGTAATCGGGGCTGGCGTACGTCGCCTTGCGCGGCCCGCGGCAGGCGAGTTCGAAGGCGATGCGCCCGCGCGCGGCCTGCAGGTTCAGCACCACGACCTGATCGGGCGCGGACACGAAGGCCTCGCGCCGCATCGAGACGCTCGCGCTCTCGTGGCGCAAGGTGGCGATGGCGGTGTCCAGGTCCAGCTCGCGGTGGTAGGTGCGCGGCGCCTCGGCGCCGTCGAAGTCGAGCAGCAGGTCCCCCAGCGAGCCATAGGCCATCTGCCATAGCGGGCGGGCCATCATCCTGGCGCTGGCCAGGTCCGTGGCCTCCTTGTAGCGGCCTTCGTCGAGCAGGCGACGCACCTCGGGCAGCGCGGCCAGGGCTTCGGGGTTGTCGGGCGTGTACGGGGCCCCTGCCCACAGCGTGTCCTCGTTGAGTTGCAACCGCTCCTGACCCACGCGGCCGAAGACCATCGCGCCGAGCCGGCCATTGCCCAGCGGCAGCGCTTCCTCCCAGCGCGTGGCGGGACGCCGATACCAGAGCAGATGGTCGGCCCGCTCCTGCGCGCGCCGCGGCGCCGAGGCGGTCAGGCCAGAAGCGCCAGCGAGCGGCAGCGCCGCGGCTGCGGCCAGCATGCTGCGGCGGGTGAAAACGGGGCGTCGTGAGAGGGTCATGTCGTGCTCAAGGGGGTGCGGTTGCGGAGTGATCGGCCCCGGCAGGATGACCGCGGATCCCTCGGCGCTCTCTAGGTGTTTGTATTGGTAAGGCCAGACAACTTATCCACGTAGACTGGTAATACCAATCTAGCTACGGCTACATCCACTGCCGTAAACGCTTCCATTCGTCGGAGAGATCGTCGACACGCTGCGCGAGTTCCGCGCCGCAAGCTGCCCGTCGACGTGATGGTGCAGGACTGGCGGTACTGGGGCCGCCATGGCTGGAACGCGATGCGCTTCGACGAGGACCGGCAGTCAACACCGGCCGCAGCATGCCGGCAGGTGCGGTGACCGAATCCAAGTCATGAAATGCCAGGGTCAGGCCCTTGCACTTGCTGCGATGCCGCATAAAGTCGCGCCGTGTTCGTCCAGCTCGTGAGGTCCAGCATGAGTTCGATCGCCATGACCGTGTTCCTCGACTCGTCCCCCGGGGAACTTGTCGACCTGCCGCACGCCGGTTCCGGCCTGGAGCATCCGCTGGTCTTCGACAGCGCCGCGCGCGAGATCCGCCAGCTCGCCGCCGACGGCCGCGTCGAGGTGGTCGAGCAGCGCGTCAAGACGGTGGAGAACGACACGCTGATCGAGGAATTGCGCTTTCGGCGGTTGAGCTGATCTCGAAGGCCACGCGGCGGTCGCGGTGTCGCGCCGCGGACGGCAAAGTCCGCCGCCGCCGCCGCCGCCGCCGCCGGTCGACCGTCGACCCTGCGTCCCAGGGTCAGGCCTTGCCGCCCTTACCCGCCTTGCCCGGCGCCTTCGCCACTGCCTTCTCCGGCGCCTTCACTGGCGCCTTGACCGCCGGCCGGGCGTTGCGCACCCGGTTGGCCAGGAACACCTCGCCGATGTCCAGCGTGCTGTCGTGGCCGACGTGCCGCGCGCAGGTCGTCAGCCATTTGTCGGCGGCCTCGCGGCCGAGCACGAACAGCGTGGTCAGGAGCCGCGGGTCGGTGTTGAGCTTGCTCGACGCGCCGAAGGGCGCCAGGCCGTCCTCGTCGGCGATGCGGTGCAGCCGCATCTGCTTGTAGCGCGTCGGATCGATACGCCGGTCGCGCAGCAGCCGCTGCACGAAGGCGATCGCGCGCAGCTCCGCCACCAGGCTCGCGTTGAAGGTGATCTCGTTGATGCGGTCGTTGATCTCGGACGCGGTGCGGGGAATGCCCGCGTGCTCGCGCGGATTGATCTGGATCAGCAGCACGTCGTCGGAGTGGGTGCCGTAGACCAGCGGCCACAGCGCCGGGTTGCCCGAGAAGCCGCCGTCCCAGAAGGGCTCGCCGTCGATCACCACCGTCTGCGCGCTGTGCGGCAGGCAGGCCGAGGCCATCAGCGCCTCGATGCCCAGGTCCTCCCCGCTGAACACCCGCGGCTGGCCGGTGCGCACCGAGGTGGCGGTGACGAAGACCTTGATCGGTCCCTCGCGCAGCGCGTCGACATCGACATGGCGTCGCACGATGTCCCGCAGCGGATCGAGGTTGAAGGGATTGAGCTGGTAGGGGCTCCACAGCCGCAGCCAGGCGTCCCAGGCGGCCATGCCGGGCCAGGCGCTGCGGTTGAAGACCCACGCCGGCGTCTCGCGCCGCGCGGCCTCCTCCGGGCCCTTGGTCTCGCCGACGACGCCGAAGCAGGCCGGCACGCCCGAGACGTCCTGCCAGAAGCGCGACAGCGCCTGGCGCGCGCCGAGCGCCCCGCCGTGGGCGAAGCCGGTGGCCATGACCGCGGCGTTCATCGCGCCGGCGCTGGTGCCCGACACGCCGTCGATGCGCAACCGGCCATCCTCGAGCAGCCGGTCCAGCACGCCCCAGGTGAAGGCGCCGTGCGAGCCGCCGCCCTGCAGCGCGAGGTCGATGGAACGCGGCGCCTCCTGGGCCGGGACCGGCGCGCGCGTGGGCATCGGGACCTCGAGGACGCCCTCGGCGCCGGCACCGCCGGCAGGGTCGCTGCCGCCAGGAACGGCGGCGGGCAAGGCGCGGGAGCCGCGGCGGCGCGGGCGGGAAGACGTCGTCATGGATGAAGCGGTCGGGAAGCGACGCCGGTCGCGTCGGAACCCGCAGCCTATACCGTGACGAGCCGTCCTTGGGCGCTCAGCTGTCGCTCACCTGCCGCTCACGCGCTGCCCACGTGGCGCTCACTTGCCGCCGCGCAGCTTGGCCAACTGGCCCTGGGTCTCGTTCCACAGGTCCATGCCGACCTGCGTCGCCACACCGGCATTCACGCGGGTCAGCTTGTCGCGCATGCGGGCGGTCTCCGCCGGGCTCAGTTCGTTGACCGCCATGCCCTTGGCCTTGAGCTCGGCCAGCGCCTTGGCGGCCTCCTCGCGGGTGTCCTTGCGCTCGAAGTCGCGGCTCTTGATCGCCGCCTGCTGCAGCACCGCCTGCTCGTCCTTGGACAGGCCGTCCCAGAACTTCTTCGACACGGTCACGATCCACGGGCTGTAGACGTGGTTGGTCACCGTCAGGTACTTCTGCACCTCGTAGAACTTGGCCGAAAGGATGGTGTTGTACGGGTTCTCCTGGCCGTCGACCGCCTTGGTCTCCAGCGCCGAGAACAGCTCCGAATACGGCAGCGGCACCGCGTTGGCGCCCAGTTGCTTGAAGCTGTCCAGGAAGACGTTGTTCTGCATCACGCGCAGCTTGATGCCGTCCAGGTCCTCCAGCCGGTTGACCGCGCGCTTGCTGTTGGTCAGGTTGCGGAAGCCGTTCTCCCAGTACACCAGGCCGACCATGCCCTTGTCGGCCAGCTTGCCGCGCACCTTGTCGCCGACCGGGCCGTCCAGCAGCGCGTCGGCCTCGCGCACGTTGTTGACCAGGAAGGGCGTGTCCCACAGCGCCATCTCCTTGGCGATGCCCACCAGCGTGGCGGTCGAGCCGACCATCATCTCCTGCGCGCCGCCGATCAGCGCCTGCTGCATCTGGGTGTCCGGGCCGAGCGCGGCGCCGCCGATGGCGCGCACCTTCATCTTGCCGCCCGACAGCCGCGCCACCTCGTCGGCGAAGACCTTCACCGCGCGGCCCTGGTTGCTGTTCTCGGCCAGGCCGTAGCCGAAGCGGATCAGGCGCGGCTTGATGTCGGCGGCCCGCGCCGATGACACGGGCAGCGCCGCGCTCAGCGCGACGGCGGCCAGCGCGACGGCGGCGGCCAGGGTGTTGCGGCGGGTCTTGAAGCTCATGGTTGTCTCCTGGGTACGAGGGTCGCTGAGGATCAGGGAAGGGTCGCGGCCGGTCAGCGCATCCACTTGACAGGCGCGATGACCAGCTCGGGGAACACGGTGAACAGGACGAGGATCAGCGCATAGGTCAACAGGAACGGATTCACGCCCTTGATGACTTGGTGCATCGACAGCCGGCCCACGCCGGCCACCACGTTGAGGACCGTGCCCACCGGCGGCGTGATCAGGCCGATCGCGCCGTTGAGCACGAACATCAGCCCGAAGTACACCGGGTCGATGCCCGCCTTGACCGCGATGGGCAGCATCACCGGCGCGAAGATCAGGATCGTCGGCGTCAGGTCGAGCGCCGTGCCGATCACCACGAGGATCAGCATCATCAGCGCCATCAGCAGCCGCGGCGACTCGATCAGCCCGCCCAGCCAGCCGGTGAGCACGCCCGGCAGGTCCGCCAGCGTGATCATGTAGCTCGCCACCTGCGCGCCGGCGCACAGGAACATCACGATCGCCGTCGTCTTGGACGCCCGCACCAGCACGCCGTGCAAGTCGCGCAGGCCCATCTCGCGGTGCACGACGAAGCTGATGACCAGCGCGTAGAACGCGGCCACCACCGCGGCCTCGGTCGGCGTGAACACCCCGGTCTTCATGCCGCCGATGATGATCAGCGGCATCAGCAGCGCCCAGAAGGCCCGGGCGGTGGCCTTGAGCCGCTCGCGCATCGGCAGCGCGGTGCTCGGCGGCAGGTCGATCCTGCGCAGCTGCAGCTTCCAGGCGACCAGCAGCCCCAGGCCCATCACCAGCCCGGGCACGATGCCCGAGAGGAACAGCGCCGAGATCGAGGTGTTGGTCGTCACGCCGTAGATCACGAACGGCATCGACGGCGGAATGATGGGCGCGATGATGCCGCCCGAGGCGATCAGCCCGGCGGAGGTCGCCATCGGATACCCATGGCGTCGCATCATCGGCAGCAGGATGGTGGCCAGCGCGGCGGTGTCGGCCAGCGCCGAGCCGCTCATGCTGGCCATCAGCACCGAGGCGCCGATCGCCACGAAGCCCAGCCCGCCGGGGATGTGGCCGACCCAGGCCTGCGCCATCTGGATGATGCGGCGGCTGATGCCGCCGGCGTTCATCAGCTCGCCCGCCAGGATGAAGAAGGGCACGGCCAGCAGCGGGAAGCTGTCGATGCCGGCCACCAGGTTCTGCGCCAGCAGCTGGGTGTCCCAGAACTCCAGCGCCCAGGCCATGCCGGCGCCGGTCAGCACCAGCGCGAAGGCCATCGGGATGCCAATGCCCATCAGCAGCACCATGCCGCCGACGAAGACGATGAAGGACAGTGCCTCGTTGCTCATGATCGACCTGCCCTGCCCTTACTCGACGTCCGACTCGTGCTCGAGGTCCAGCGGCTTGCCGCGGACCAGCTCCCAGGCCGCCATCGCCGCGATGGCGGCGCAGGACAGCAGCGCCGGCAGCGGCAGCAGCGCGGTCGGATAACCCAACACCACCGAGCGGCTGTCTATGCCGACGACCACCTGCTGCCAGGCGCCCCAGCCCACCAGGCCCGCCGCGGCGATGACCGCGCCGCGGATCACCCCGGTGACCGCCCGCAGCGCGCCGGGCTTGCCGCGCAGCGGCAGCAGCAGGCTGGTGAAGGCCATGTGCTCGCCCAGCGGGTAGGCGGCGGTGGCGCCGATGAAGACCATCCAGACGAAGAGCAGGCGCGACAGCTCCTCGCTGGCCGCGATGCCGCCGCCGAAGCCGTAGCGCAGCACGACGTTGACGAACACCGCCAGCGCCATCACGCCCAGGCACAGCGCCATCGCGGCCTCGCCGGCCAGGAGCAGGCGCGAGCGCGGCGCGGCGGCGTCCGCGCCGGCAGTGGACGAAGGATCGTGGTCGGACAGGCTCATGCGTCGGTCTCCTGGGAGGGGGGCACGGCGAGCAGCGCCAGCGCGCGCCCGACCTGCTCGTCCAGCGGCAGCGCCGCCGGCACGGTCACGACGCCCGGCTCGCCGGTCGGCGGCTCGAGCGTGGCGAACTGGCTGTCCACCAGCGTCGCCGAGAAGAAATGGCGGTCGGCCCGCGCCGCCACGCGCTGGAGCGCCAGCGGCTTGTCGATGTCCATGTAGACGAAGCGCACCGCTGGGCAGGCGGCGCGCAGCCGCTCACGGTAGGCGCGCTTGAGCGCCGAGCAGCTCAGCACCACCGGCGCCTGCGTGCGCAGCATCTGCCCGAGCTGGTCCAGCCAGCCCCAGCGGTCTTCGTCGGCCAGCGGCTGGCCGGCCTGCATCTTGGCGATGGAGGCCGGCGCGTGGTGCGCGTCGCCCTCGATGAAGCCCCAGCCCAGCGCGCGGGCCAGCGCCTCGCCGACGCTGGTCTTGCCGCAGCCCGCGACCCCCATGACGACAAGGGCCGTGGCCGGGATCGGGCCCGGGATCGAAGCAGCGGTGGCGGTCGGCGAAGTCATTGGATAGCGCTATCCCACTGGCTGAAAAGAGACGGCGAGCGGTGGTCCGGTATCGCCGTCGGTCCTCGTCACGCAAGGAAATTTCCCGGTCCGGCAGGCGCCATGGTGGGCCGTCCGACGGTTGGGATAGCGCTATCTTAGGTGGTGCATCCAGGCACCAGGAGAGGGATTACGCGTAGTTTCGGGGCGCGTCGATCGATGCGCGGCCGCGGTTCGCCGGGCCACAGGCCTCGGGTCCGACCCGGCTGGCGACGCAGGGGGATAGCGCTATCCTCCCGCCGATGAACCCGCCCTCCTCCAAACGCCGCCGCGCCACCGGCCGGGCCACGCTGCAAGACGTCGCCCTGGCCGCCGGCGTGAGCCCGATCACCGCCTCGCGCGCGCTGCGCGGCGAGCGCAGCGTGGCGGCGGAGCTGGTGCAGCGCGTCACCGCGGCCGTCGCCCAGCTCGGCTACGTGCCGGATCCGGCGGCCCGGGCGCTGGCATCCTCGCGCAGCAACCAGGTGGTGGTGCTGATCCCGCTGCTGTCGAACGCGCTGTTCGTCGACCTGCTGGACGCGGCGCAGCGCACGCTGCTGGCCGCCGGCTACCAGAGCCTGATCGGCGTGACCCACTACCACCCCGAGGAAGAAGAGGCGCTGCTGCGCACCTACCTGATGAACCGCCCGGCGGGGCTGCTGGTCACCGGCTTCGACCGCACCGACGCGGCCCGGGCGCTGATCCACGGCAGCGGCGTGCCCTGCGTCCACGTGATGGAGAACCGCGGCGAGCCGGGGCTGTATTCGGTCGGCTTCTCGCAGCAGGCGGCCGGTCACGCGATGACGGCCGAGCTGATGCGGCGCGGCTATCGCCGCATCGCCTTCGCCGCGGCGCAGCTGGACCCGCGCACGCTGCAGCGCACGCAGGGTTATCGGGAAGCGCTGGGCGCCGCGCACGATCCGGCGCTGGAGTTCATGGACGCGGCGCCGTCGTCGTTCGCGCTCGGCGCGGCGATGTTCGAGCGCGTCCTGCAGGTCGTGCCCGATGTCGACGCGATCTTCTTCAACAACGACGACCTGGCCCAGGGCGCGCTGCTGCAGGCGCTGCGGCTGGGCATCGCGGTGCCCGAGCGCGTCGCCGTCGCCGGCTTCAACGACCTCACCGGCGGCGGCCAGATGCTGCCGCCGCTGAGCACCGTGCGCACGCCTCGCGGCGAGATCGGCCTGGAGGCCGCGCGCATGCTGGTCGCGCTGATGCGCAACGAAGCGGTCCCCGAGCCCTGCCTGGACCTGGGCTTCGAGCTGGTCCTGCGCGAGAGCTGCTAGGCGCCGCCATGAACGACAACGCCGGATCGTTGCCGATCCGGCGTCCGTGCCACCGACGACGGGCGCCTGGCCCGTTGCGCGTGCGGCCTCAGTCGGCGATGCCTGGCGTCGGCGTGCCTGGGCCGATCGCCGGGCTTGCCGGGCGGTCGTCCGCCGTGGCGTCGAGGTCCGCATCGGACGGCGTCGACGTCGCCGCGAAGGTCTTGCGGCCCTTCACCAGGTAGGAATAGATCACCGGCACCACGACCAGCGTCAGGATCGTCGAGGTGATCACGCCGCCGATGATCGCGCGGCCCATCGGCGCCTGGATCTCGCCGCCCTCGTTGAGCGCGATCGCCATCGGCAGCATGCCGAACACCATCGCCGCGGTCGTCATGATGATGGGCCGCATCCGCGTCAGGCCGGCCTGCAGCAGCGCCTCCGGCACCGACAGACCCTGATCCTTGCGCGCATGGTTGGCGAAGTCCACCAGCAGGATCGCGTTCTTGGTCACCAGGCCCATCAGCATCACCAGGCCGATCATCGAGAACACGTTCAGCGTGGTCTTCCACAGCAGCAGCGCCAGCATCACCCCGATCATCGCCAGCGGCAGCGAGGCCATGATGGCGATCGGCTGCACGAAGCTGCCGAACTGGCTGGCCAGCACGATGTAGATGAAGATCAGCGCCAGCCCCATCGCGATCAGCAGGCCGTTGAAGGCCTCCGCCTGCTGCTTGCCGTCGCCGTCGACCATGAAGCTGATGCCCGGCGGCAGCTGCGTCTCCTTGATCAGCTTCTGCACGTCGGCGTTGACGTCGCCGCCGGGGCGGCCCTGCACGCCGGCGTAGACGGCCTCGCGGCGCTGCAGGTTCTGGCGACGGATCACCTCGGGGTTGAACACCGGCTCGATGGTCGCGACCTGCTCCAGCGCGATCGGCGAACCGTCGCGGGCGAAGGCCACCGGCAGGTTGCGCATCTGCTCGATGCTCTGGCGCTGCGCCTTGGGCAGGCGCAGCAGCACCTCGACCTGGTTGCCGTCGGGCGTGGTCCAGTAGGTCGCGATGTCGCCGTTGACGTAGGCCCGCAGCGAGGACGCCACCTGCACCGCGTTCAGCCCCAGCTCGCGCACCGCCGAGTCCTTGAGCTTGACCGCGTAGGCCGGCAGCCCCGGCTTGACCGTGGTGTCCACGTCCACCGCGCCCTTGATCTTCTTGACCTTCTCGGCGAAGTCCTTGGCCACCTGGGTCAGCACTTCCGGATCGGAACCGAGGATGGTCACCCACACCGGACGGTTGAAACCGACGCTGACCTCGACGCCGGGGATGCGCGCGATCTCGGCGCGGATCGCGTCCTCCACCTGCATCTGGGTGCGCTTGCGCAGCTTGCGGTCGACCAGCGCGATGTCCAGGTTGGCCTGGTTGCGGCCGGTGGCCATGCCCTCCCCGCTGCTGCCCACGACGGTCGCGACGGTCTTGATCTCGGGGAAGGTGGCCAGGATCTCCTCGACCTGGCGCACCTTGGCCTCGCCGCGCTCCAGGCTGGTCGCCACCGGCATGCGCAGCGTCAGGTGGGTGAAGCCCTGGTCGATCTGCGGCTGGAACTCGCTGCCCACCGCCGGCACCAGCAGCAGGGCCAGCACGAAGCTGCCGACGCCCGAGCCGGTCACGATGCCGCGCGGCGTGATGGTGGCCAGCCGCAGGCGGCGCGGCGCGCTCGTCAGGCGCTGGCCGTCCGGCCCGAACGGGCGACCGAAGGCCGGCAGCGGCGGCACCAGCATCCGGTAGCGGCGGCCGGAGAACACCCAGCGCAGCGTCTTCTCGTAGACGTCGTGGAGCAGGTCCATGCCGCGGTCGGTCGCGCGCACCAGGTGGCCGATGACCGGCACCTTCTTGATGTAGGTGCTCGGCGGATCGGGCCAGACCGAGGACAGCATCGGGTCCAGCGTGAAGCTGACGAACAGCGACACCAGCACCGCCACCGCGACGGTGATGCCGAAGGGATAGAAGAACTTGCCGACGATGCCGCCCATGAAGGCGACCGGCACGAACACCGCGCAGATCGCGAAGGTCGTGGCCATCACCGCCAGGCCGATCTCGTTGGTGCCGTCCTCGGCCGCGCGGTGGTGGTCCTTACCCATGCCGACGTGGCGCACGATGTTCTCGCGCACGACGATGGCGTCGTCGATCAGCAGGCCGATGCACAGGCTCAGCGCCATCATCGTCATGAAGTTCAGCGTGAAGCCGAAGGCATAGATCGCGATGAAGCTGGAGATCACCGAGATCGGCAGCGTCAGCCCGGTGATGATGGTCGAGCGCCAGCTGTGCAGGAACAGGAACACGATGGCGATGGTCAGCAGCGCGCCCTCGATCAGCGTGTGGCGCAGGCCGTCCAGCGAGTGCTTCACGAAGTCGCTGTTGACGTAGACCAGCCGCAGCTCCATGTCCTTGGGCAGCGTCTTGCGCATCTCCTCGACCGCCGCCTTGACCGCCTCGCCGGTGGCGACGATGTTGGCGTCCTGCTGCTTGAAGATGTTGAAGGTGACGGCGGGCTGGCCGTTGATGCGGGCGATGCTGTCGAGCTCGCGCTCGCGCTCGCTGAGCGTGCCGAGGTCACCCAGCGTCAGCGGCAGGTCGCCGCGGCGGCCGACAACGACATTGGCGAATTCCTTCGGATCCTTGACCTTGCCCTCGACGCGCAGCATCGCGTCATCGAAGCGGTTGGAGATCAGGCCCACCGGCGCGTCGGTGTTGGCGGCGTTGAGCGCCGCCGAGATCTGCGCCGGCGTGATGTTGAAGGCGCGCAAGCGAGTCGGGTCCAGGTCGATGCGGACCTCGCGCACCGCCATGCCGCCGACGTCCACCTTGGCCACGCCCTCGACGCGCCCCAGCCGCTTGGAGACGGTCAGGTCGGCCATCATCGACAGCTCGCGCAGCGTGCGGTCCGGGCTCATCAGCGCGGCCACGATGATGGGCTGCGCGTTCTCGGTCTGGAAACGCTGCACCATCGGCGGCTTCACGTCGCGCGGAAACTGCGCCTGGGCCTGCGCCACGCGGTCGCGGATCTCCTGCATGCCGCGGTTCATGTCGGCGTTCAGCGAGAACTCGACCGAGGCCTGCATCCGGCCCTCGAAGCTGCGCGACTGCACCCGCTCCACGCCGGCGATGGTGTTGAGCGCCTCCTCGAGCGGCTTGGCCACCTCGCGCTCCACCGCCTCGGGCGAGGCGCCCGGGTACTGGATGTCGATCTGGGCACCGGGGAAGGTGATGTCGGGCGACTGCTCGACGCCCAGCTTGGAATAGGCGACCAGCCCCAGCACGCACAACGCGACCATGACCATGGTGGCGAAGACGGGGTTGCGGATCGAGACACGGGTCATCCACATGGGAAGCTCCCTTCGAGGGTTCGGTTCGGTCGTGGCCGGTCGGGCCGGTCGGGCCAGGCAGACGCGCGCGGCACGGGCGGTCGGCCGTTCTTGTCGTTCTTTCCGCCAGGCCCCGGGCGCGGCAGCGCCGCCGCCGCTGGGCCCGGGCGGCGATTACTGGGTGGTCGCGCCGCTCGCGGCGACGCTGGCCATGCTGGCCTTGGGCGCGCGGATCTCGGCGCGCTCGCCTTCCTTGAGGTTGTCGAAGCGCGCGCCCAGCACCTGCGACTGCGGCGTCACGCCGGCCAGGATCTCCACGCGCCCTTCGCGCGGATCGCGCCGGCCGGTGGTCACGATGCGGCGCACCAGCATGCCTTTCTCGATCAACCAGACATGTTCCTGGCCGGACACCGCGCCCACCGCGGTGGACGGCACCGTCAGGCGCGGCTTGTCGTCGGGCAGCTCGACGCGGGCGACGGCGTACTGGCCGGCACGGAAACGCTCGCCGGTGTTGTCCAGCGTCAGCGTCACGCCGATCGAGCGGGTGCCGGGCTCGGCGGCCGGCGCGATGCGGGCGATGCGGGCCGTCACCGGCTCATCGCTGCCCTCCACCTTGACCTGCACCGTCATGCCGGGCGAGAGCTTGCCCACCTCGTGCGTGCCGACCAGGCCGGCGAGCTCCAGCTTGGACAGGTCGACGATGGTCAGCACCTGCTGCTCCGCGGCGACCTTCTCGCCGGGCAGCGTGTGCCGCTTGGCGACGATGCCGTCGATCGGCGAGATCAGCGCGGCCTGGCGCAGCAGGACCTCGCTGGTGCCGAGCTGCGCCTGCGCGGACAGCATTTGGCCGCGCGCGGACTCGAGCTGCGCGCGGGAGTTGTCCAGCGCCGTCGGCGCGATGAAGTTCTGCGAGGCCAGGCCCTGGTTGGCCTTGTACTGGCGCTCGGACTGCTCATACATGGCGCGGGCCGATTCGACGCTGGCATTGCGCTCGGCCACCTTGTGGCGCAGTTCCTCCAGGTCCAGCTGGCCCAGCGACTGGCCGGCCTTGACCCGGCTGCCCTCGCCCACCGTCAGGCGGTCCAGGCTGCCCGAGGCCTTGGCGCGGACGATCACGGTATTGGGCGCGACCAGCGGGCCGGAGAACTCGATCAGGCCCGGCATCGGCGCCATCGTCGGCTTGATGACCTCGCCCGCCTGGAACTCCAGGGCCGGCTTGGCCGCGTCCTTCTTCGCCGCCGGAGCGCTGCTCCCGCTCGTGGCGTACACGCCGGCGCCGCCCGCCAGGACGGCCACCGCCACGCCACCCAACCACCATTGCTTGCGCATGATCTCCCCCATCCGTCGACACGGGATCACCGGTTCGATGATCCTTGAATGCGGCGGAGTGTAGGAATCCCCAAATTGATGCGGGAGACAGACGCGACGAACTGCTGTTTGTGCGTCATGGCCTGCTTATCTCTGGGACTGAAATCGGCCGTCTCAACGACAAATTGCTAGTCGGAGCGACGAAAGCACAGAAGGAGGCGATGGCGCTCGATTGCCTTTTGGCTTTCAGAACCGGCGAGGCCATAGCGCCGGACCAGGCGGGCGGCGCTCAGGCCGGCTGCAGCGGATCGCGCTTCGCGCAGCGCCAATGACAGACCGCACCGACGAGCGCGAAGGCCGACGCGGCCCAGAAGCAGGCCGCGTAGCCATGACTTTCGGCGAGCCAGGCGCCGCCCAGGCTGCCCAGCACGCCCGAGACCCCGTAGCCCAGCACCGCGTACAGCGCCTGGCCGCGGCCCTGCAGCCGGCCGGGGAAATAGCGCCCGATCAGGCCGATGCAGGCGGTGTGCTGCGCGGCGAAGGTGACCGCGTGGCAGCACTGGAGCAGGACCATCGCCACGAGGCTCGCGCCCAGCCCGGCGGTGCCGGCCAGCCGGAACGCCGCCAGCAGCGCCGCGACGATGAGCCAGTGATGCAGGTGCTGCTGCCGGACCCAGCGGCCCTGGAAGGCGAACCAGGCGATCTCCGCCGCGACCGACACCGCCCACAGCGCGCCCACCTGCCCCTTCCCGTAACCGAGCCGGTCCAGGTAGAGGCTGTAGAAGGCGTAGATGGCGGTGTGCGCCAGCACGGTGAAGAACATGCCGAGGAAGAACCAGCCGACTTCCGGTCGGCGCAGCGTGGCGGCGATGGAGACCGGCGCGGCCGCGTCGTGCTGGACGGCGGCTCTCCGCGGCAGCCGCCAGGCGGCGATCACCAGCGTCGTGAGCCCCGCGACGATGGTCCACGGGAACACCGCCATGCCGGCCGCGTCGAACCACCAGCCGCCGCCGACGACGGTCGCCAGGAAGCCGACCGAACCCCACAACCGCACCCGGCCGTAGCGCTTCGGATCCATGCCGCCGCTGGTGGCCAGCTCATGCGCGATCAGCGCCTCGTTGAGCGGCGTCACGCAGGCGTTGAAGAAGTACATCAGGAACACGACCAGCGTCAGCCCGAGCACCGACGCGCCGCTGCCGCTCGGCGACACCAGCAGCAGGCCGCAGGCGCTGATCCAGCAGGCGAGCGCCGCGGCCCGGATCAGCTCGACGCGCCGGCCGCTGCGGTCGGCCACCAGGCCCCACAGGTAGGGCGCGAACAGCCGGGTCCAGCTCTGCATCGACACCAGCAGCCCGATCGCCACCACCGGCAGGCCGAGCGACTTGTACCAAAGTGGCGCGAATGGGTTGAACAGGCCGATGCTGCCGTAATAGGCGCAGCCGAGGAGCGCGCTCGCGCGCAGCACGCGGGCGCCGTCCGGCGTCGCCGGGACGGCCGACGGGGCGATGGATCGGGCCATGAGGCAGTCGGGGGGACGGACGGGGACCGCGCCGGCGTGCAGGCGCGGTCGCGGCTTCAGCCCGCGTCAGAGCGATGCGCGGCGATCGCAGGGATGGGCAGCTCGACGTCGCCGCACTGCGCGCGGTCCATCAGCACGTGGTCCATGACGACCAGCGCCAGCATCGCCTCGGCGATCGGCGTCGCGCGGATGCCGACGCAGGGATCGTGGCGGCCGAAGGTCTCGACCGTCGTGGGCTCGCCGGCGCGGTTGATGGATGCCTTGGGCGTGCGGATGGAGCTGGTGGGCTTGATCGCGATCGACACGCGCAGGTCCTGGCCGCTGGAGATGCCGCCCAGCACGCCGCCGGCGTTGTTGCTGGCGAAGCCCGCCGGCGTCAGCTCGTCGCCATGCTGGCTGCCGCGCTGGCGCACGCTGTCGAAGCCGGCACCGATCTCGACGCCCTTGACCGCGTTGATGCCCATCATCGCGTAGGCGATGTCGGCATCGAGCTTGTCGAACAGCGGCTGGCCCAGGCCGGCCGGCATGCCGGTGGCCTCGACCATCAGCTTCGCGCCGACCGAGTCGCCGTCCTTGCGCAGCGCATCCATGTAGTCCTCCAGCGCCTGGATCTGCGAGGCGTTGGCGGCGAAGAAGGGGTTCTGGCCGACGTGCTCCCAGCCCTCGAAGGCCAGGTCGATCTCGCCCAGCGCCGTCATGCAGCCGCGGAACCGGACGCCCAGTTCCTGCTTCAGCCATTTGCGGGCGACGGCGCCGGCGGCCACCATCGGCGCGGTCAGCCGGGCCGACGAGCGCCCGCCGCCACGCGGGTCGCGCAGGCCGTACTTGCGCCAGTAGGTGTAATCGGCGTGGCCGGGGCGGAAGGTGTCGAGGATGTTCCCGTAGTCCTTGCTGCGCTGGTCCACATTGCGGATCAGCAGGCAGATCGGCGTGCCGGTGGTCAGGCCCTCGTAGACGCCGGACAGGATCTCGACCTGGTCGGGCTCCTGCCGCTGAGTAACGTGGCGCGAGGTGCCCGGGCGGCGGCGGTCCAGCTCGGGCTGGATGTCCTCGACCGACAGCGCCAGCCCGGGCGGGCAGCCGTCGATCACGCAGCCGATGGCCGGGCCGTGACTCTCGCCGAAGTTGGTGACGCGAAACAAGCTGCCGAAAGTGCTGCCGGACATCTGGAGAACCTGCCGAGGCGAGAAACCGAAGCTGCCGATTCTACGAGCGCGCCCCGGGCCGACGACTCACCCTGCGCCCGCTCCGCCCACCGCCAGCCTCATCAAGCGATGAAGCCAGCGCTCGGCGGCGGCGAGGCGTCGCCCTGCGCCGCGGTCCGGGCCTGGGCCTGGGCCTGCGCTTGCGCTTGCGCCTGCGCCTGCGGATCGCGCTCGAAGACGGCGATCGATTCCACGTGCGCCGTGTGCGGGAACATGTTCACCGCGCCGGCCTGCACGCAGCGGTAGCCGGCGACGTTGACCAGCAGCCCCGCGTCGCGCGCCAGCGTGGCCGGCGCGCAGGACACGTAGACGATGCGCTCGGGCGGCGTCCAGCCGGGTGCCAGCGACGGGTCCTGGACCAGGTCCGCCAGCGCCTTGACCAGCGCGAAGGCGCCTTCGCGCGGCGGATCGATCAGCCAGCGGTCGGCGGCGCCGTCGGCCACCAGCAGCTGCGGGGTCATCTCGAACAGGTTGCGCGCGACGAAGCTGGCCTTGTGGTCGAGCGCATTGCGCTTGGCGTTCTCCCGCGAGCGCTGCACCAGCGCCTCGCTGCCCTCGATGCCGAGGACCTCGCGCGCCTGCGTCGCCAGCGGCAGGGTGAAGTTGCCCAGGCCGCAGAACCAGTCGATGACGCGCTCGCCGGCCTGCACGCCCAGCAGGCGCAGCGCGCGGCCGACCAGCACCGTGTTGATGTGGTGGTTGACCTGGGTGAAGTCGGTCGGCTTGAACGGCATCACGACGCCGAACTCCGGCAGCGTGTAGGCCAGCTCCGGTCCGTCCGTATCGAGCAGGTGCACCGTCTCCGGCCCCTTGGGCTGCAGCCACCACTGCACGCCGTGCTCGGCGGCGAAGGCGCGCAGCCGGGCAACGTCGCCCGCGCTCAGCGGCTCCAGGTGACGCAGCACCAGCGCGATCACCTGCGTGCCGCCGTTGTCGCCGATGGCCAGCTCGATCTGCGGCAGGCGGTCACGGCCGTCCATCGCGCCGATCAGCTCGCGCAGCGGCAGCAGCATCGCGCTGACCTTCTCGGGCAGCACCTTGCAGACCTGCATGTCGGCGATGTAGCGGCTCTTGCGCTCATGGAAGCCGACCAGCACGTGGCCCTTCTTCGGCACGTAGCGCACCGACAGGCGGGCGCGATAGCGGTAGCCGGTGGCCGGTCCCTCGATCGGGCGCAGCAGCGCCTCGGCCTTGACCTTGCCGAGGTGCCACAGGTTGTCCTCGAGCACACGCTGCTTGACCGCCACCTGGGCGCCGGGATGCAGGTGCTGCATCTTGCAGCCGCCGCAGGCGCCGGCGTGCAGCCCGAAATGCGGGCAGACCGGTCGCACCCGCTGCGCGCTCTCGCGGCGCATCGCGACCATCGCGGCCTGCTCCCAGTTGTTCTTCTTGCGGCCGACGGCGACCTGGACTTCTTCGCCGGGCAAGGCGCCCTCGATGAACACGACCTTGCCTTCGCTGTTGTGGGCGACGCCCTGCGCTTCAAGGTCCAGCGACTCGACCTTCAGCCATTCCGATACATCAGTCATGGGCGCGCATTATCCCAGCGACGTCCGGCGCGGGCGTCACGGCGAGCGCCGCGAATCAGAAGATCGAATCCCGGCTGATGCCCTGCCGCATCATGTTGCGCTTGAGCTTGGCCAGCGCCTCGATCTGGATCTGCCGGATGCGCTCGCGGGTCAGGCCCAGCCGCACGGCGAGGATGTCCAGCGTCTCCGGCTCGCGGTCGGCCAGGCCGTAGCGGCCGGCGAGCACCTCGCGCTCGCGGTCGCTCAGCGAGGCCAGCCCGCTCTTGAGCAGGTCCTCGAGCTCATGGCTGAGCCGGTGGCCCGCCGGGTCGACCGCCTGCTCGTCGGCGACCAGGTCCAGCATCGATTCGCCGCCGTCGCCATTGCGGTCCACCGGCGAATCGAGCGAGCTGGGCAGTTCCGCATAGGCGAGCAGCTCGGCGATCTCGTCGACCGGGCGACCGAGCGCTTGCGCGACATCCTCGGCGCGCACCGCACCTTCGCCGCCGCGCTGCGCCGCGAGCGCCTCCAGCGCGCGGCGCGCCTTCAGCACCTGATTGAGCTCGCGCACGATATGCACCGGCAGCCGCACCAGCCGCGCCTGATGCATCAGCGCGCGCTCCACCGCCTGGCGGATCCACCAGCTGGCGTAGGTCGAGAAACGGAAACCGCGCTCGGGCTCGAACTTGCCGATCGCGTGCATCAGGCCGAGATTGCCTTCCTCGATGAGGTCGCTCATCGGCAGGCCGCGGCCCAGGTAGTTCTTGGCGATGCTGACGACCAGCCGCAGGTTGTGCTCGATCATCGCCTGGCGTGCCTCGAAGTCGCCGGCGCGCGCCTTGACGGCGGTGTCGTACTCCTCCTGAGGCGTCAGCAGCGGGGTGCGCCGGATGTCGCGCAGGTAGGCCTGCAGGGCGTTGGTCGCGTCGCCGTCGGCGGGACCCAGGTCGCCCTTGCCGTTCCTGGACTTGCTCTTGCCGTCCTCGGACTCGGCGCTGCGCAGCGCGCGGACTTCATCGTCCTCGTCGGCCACGACCTCGGGACTGTCCGCCGCATCGCCCTCGGCCGGCGCGGCGGCGTCATGGTCGTCAGCCGGCTCGGCGGACTCGGCCGCCAGCTCGGGCGGCAATCTGAAACGGCCTGGATGACCGGGGCGGTCCAGGCCGTCGGGCGAGAGTCCATCTGACGAAGAGGCGCGTTGCAAGGTCATGTTGCGGCGCCTCCTTGAGCGCCCTCAGCGCGCGGGCAACAGCTTCGACGGATCGATCGGCTTGCCCTGCTTGCGCACCTCGAAGTGCAGCTTCACCGAATCCGCGTCGCTGCTGCCCATCTCGGCGATCTTCTGGCCCTTGCGCACCACCTGGTCTTCCTTCACCAGCAACGTCTGGTTATGCGCGTAGGCCGTCAGATAGTTCGTGCTGTGCTTGATGATGATCATGTTGCCGTATCCGCGCAACCCCGCGCCCGCGTACATCACGCGGCCATCGGCGGCGGCGAACACCGGGTCGCCGGGCTTGCCGGAGAACGCCAGGCCCTTGTTGCGGACTTCGTCGAAGCCCGCGGCCACCGGGCCGGAAGCGGGCCAGCCCCAGCTGATGTCGTCGTCGTCGCGGGTGGCGGGTGCGGGCGTCGCGGCGGCGGTGGCGGGCGCCGAGGCGGCGGACGCGCTGCCCGTCGCCGGAGCCGGGGACTTGCCATCCAGCGGCCGGGTCTCGACTTTCGAGCTCGCCAGCGGCTTGGTCGTCACCGCGGCCGGATCCACGCCCGGGGGCGCCACGCGCAAGACCTGACCCACTTCGATCAGGTTGGGGTTGTCCATGCCGTTCCAGCGCGCCACGTCCTTCCAGCCCTGGCCGTTGTCCATGGCGATGCGGATCAGCGTGTCGCCGGGCTTGACGGTGTAGTAGCCGGGCTTGCCGGCGTTCTCGGCGCCGGGCAGCGGTTTCGATTCCGGCGCGGGCGTCACCGCGGTGCCCGGGATCGCGGACTGCGCGGACGCGCCCTTGCCGACGGCGCGGTCCTCCACCGGCGCGCGATGCGGTGTGTTCTGGCAGCCCGTGAGCGCCAGCACCACCACGGAGACCCAAAGCAGCGGAGAACGGAAGAGATGTTGCATGCGCGCGTGTTTGTCGTTGCGAAAGCCGAAGCGCGGGAGCCGTGAGGCTGCCGCGCTACAGGACCCCCGATTTTAGGGGCACGAACAGGACCGCTTCGTGCAGGCTGCGCACGAAGCGCGAGCCCGCCGCGTCACGGACGTGGTCGATGAGCACCAGCACCTGGCCGCGGCCGCTGGGCGCGGTCATCGGCGCGACCAGCCGGCCGCCCGGCGCGAGCTGGTCCAGCCAGGCCTTGGGGATGTCGTCGCCGCCGGCGGCCGAGATGATGCTGTCGTAGGGCGCGGACGGCGGATGGCCCAGCATGCCGTCGCCGTAGACCAGCCGTACCTGGTGGTGGCCGACCAGGTTCGCGCGGGCCTTGTCGTGCAGCGGCCGCAGCCGCTCGACCGACACGACCTGTTTCGACACTTGCATCAGCAGCGCCGCCTGGTAGCCGCAGCCGGTGCCGATTTCCAGCACCTTGCCGAGATGTCCGCGCTGGCGCGCGCCCGGCGCGTCCAGCATCAGCGCCATCATCCGGCCGACGACCGACGGCTTGGAGATGGTCTGGCCGTGCCCGATCGGCAGGCTGGTGTCCTCATAGGCCTGCGTCGCCAGCGCGGAGTCGACGAAGGCATGCCGGTGCACCGTCGCCAGCGCCTGCAGCACGCGCTCGTCCGTCAGGCCTTCGCGGCGCAGCCGGTCCACCATGCGCTGGCGCACGCCGGCGGAGTCCAGCCCCAGGCCGATCGGCGTCGTCTGCCGCGCCTTGATGGCGGCGGCCTGCTGCCAGTGGCCCTGCGGCTTGAGCGGCTCGCGGGCCTCGGCGGCCGCGGCCGCGGACGGCGCGCCCGGGCGCGCCGGGGCGAGCTTGTCCAGCGACAGCGGGAAGCGCTTGGGCCGGGGCGGCAGCGAGGTCATGGACGGCCGGCGGTCTGCAGCCGCTGGCGCCAGTCGTCCAGCGTCGCGTGTTCGGTGAGGTCGACCTGCAGCGGCGTGATCGAGACGGCGCCGTTGCCGGTGGCGTGGAAGTCGGTGCCCTCGCCGGCCTCGCGCTCGGCGCCGGCCGGGCCGATCCAGTAGATCATGTCGCCGCGCGGGCTGCGCTGCTGGATGGTGGCCTCGCTGGCGTGGCGGCGGCCCAGGCGCGTGATGCGGCGCGGCAGCGCGGCGGCGTCGGCGCGGTTGGGGATGTTCACGCTCAGCAGGAAGGGCCGGTCCAGTCCGCCGGCGATCACGTCCTGGACCAGCGCCCGCACCACGGCGGTCGCGGCGTCGAGGTGGTCCCAGCCCTTCTCGACCTGCGAGAACGCGATCGAGGGCACGCCGAACAGGTAGCCCTCTGTGGCCGCGGCGACGGTGCCGGAATACAGCGTGTCGTCGCCCATGTTGGCGCCGTTGTTGATGCCCGAGAGCACCAGGTCGGGCTTGTAGTCGAGCAGGCCGGTCAGCGCCAGGTGGACGCAGTCGGACGGCGTGCCGTTGACGTAGCGATAGCCGTTGGACGCCGTGTAGACCGACAGCGGCCGGTGCAGCGTGAGCGAGTTGGACGTGCCGCTGGCGTTCTGCTCGGGGGCGATGACTTCCACCGTGCCGAGCCCTTCGCACGCGCGGACCAGGGCGGCGATACCGGGGGCCAGGTAGCCGTCGTCGTTGGCGATGAGGATGCGCATGGGGCGGCATTGTAGGCAGGCCGTCACCCCGGCGACGCGGGCCGCGCGGCGCGCTGCCTATCATGCGCCCCGACCCTCCACCGGAGGCCTGGACAAGGAGACGAGAGATGAAGGCTTGGCTGTGCGAGAACCCCGTCGGCGTCGAGGCGCTGCAATGGAAGGACCTGCAGTCTCCCACGCCCGGGCCGGGCCAGCTGAAGGTGGCGATCAAGGCGGCGAGCCTGAACTTCCCCGACCTGCTGATCATCCAGAACAAGTACCAGATGAAGCCGCCGCTGCCCTTCGTGCCGGGCACCGAGTTCGCCGGCATCGTCGAGGCGGTGGGCGACGGCGTGAGCGGCTTCAAGCCAGGCGACGCGGTGGCGGCGTTCACCGGCACGGGCGGCTTCGGCACCGAGGCGCTGGTCCCGGCCGCGCTGGCCATGCCGCTGCCGCCGGGTTTCCCCTTCGAGGACGCGGCCGCCTTCATCTGCACCTATGCGACCAGCCACCATGCGCTGATCGACCGCGCCGCGCTGCAGCCGGGCGAAACGGTGCTGATCCTGGGCGCGGCCGGCGGCGTCGGCACGGCGGCGATCCAGATCGCCAAGGCGGCGGGCGCACGCGTGATCGCGGCGGCCTCGTCCGACGAGAAATGCGCGCGTTGCCGGGAGATCGGCGCCGATGCCACCATCAACTACACCCAGGGCTCGCTGCGCGACGAGATCAAGGCCCACACCGAGGGCCGCGGCCCCGACGTCATCTACGACCCGGTCGGCGGCGACCTGGCCGAAGCGGCCTTCCGCTCGATCGCCTGGCGCGGCCGCTACATGGTGGTGGGTTTCGCCCAGGGCGCCATCCCGGCGCTGCCGCTGAACCTGGCCCTGCTCAAGGGTGCGTCACTGGTGGGCGTGTTCTGGGGAGAGTTCGCCAAGCGCGAACCCAAGCGCAACGCCGCGATGATGGCGACCCTGGCGCAGTGGTATGCCGCCGGCAAGATCCGGCCGGTGATCGACCAGGTGCTGCCGATGACGTCGCTGCCGCAGGCCTTCGAGCGCATGGCCTCGCGGCAGGTGGTGGGCAAGCTGGTCGTCGTCAACGGCTGACCGCCCGTCGACACCCTGTTTCACGGGGCATGCAAGCCGGGGGGCCGCTGCTAGGATGCGGGCAGCTTTTGCTCCCCACACCATGGCCGTCAAAGTTCTCATCGTCGAAGACAACCCCGTCGCCCGCAGCTTCCTGTGCCGCGTGGTGCGTGAAAGCTTCAGCGATGGCATGGAGATCACCGAGGCCGGCGACCTGGAAGGCGCCCGCCGGCAACTCGCCAAGGTCGAGAGCGACGGCAGCGCCGGCAACGGCTACAAGCTGATCCTGATCGACCTGGAGCTGCCGGACGGCAACGGCATGGAGTTCCTGGGCGAGCTGTCCGGCAAGCCTGCGGTCAAGATCGTCACGACGCTGTACTCGGACGACGACCACCTCTTCCCGGCCCTGCAGCGCGGCGCGGACGGCTACCTGCTGAAGGAAGACCGTTTCGAGGTGCTGGTCGAGGAACTGCAGCGCATCGTGCGCGGCCAGCCGCCGCTGTCGCCGGCGATCGCGCGGCGGCTGCTGTCGCATTTCCGGCCGGGCTCCACCGGCGATTCGGGGCCGATGGGACTGAACTCCGGCTTCGGCAGCCTGACCTCGACGGCCACGCCCAGCGGGCGCGGCGTGACGCTGGATCCGGTGCCCGAATGGGAACGCCTGACCCCGCGCGAGAACGAGGTGCTGACCTACCTCAGCAAGGGTTTCACGATCAAGGAGATCGCGAACCTGATGGGCATCAAGTGGTTCACCGTCAACGACCACATCAAGTCCATCTACAAGAAGCTCAACGTCTCCAGCCGCGCCGAGGCGGCCGTGCTGGCGAGCAAGCAGGGGTTGGTCTGAGGCCCGCGGCCGGCGCTCGCCGGCCGGTTCCGCGCCAGGTGGATCACCACCGATAACCCACCTTCGCGTAGTACTGCCGCCCATTGAAGCCGAAGGGCGAGAACTGGTTGTAGGCCAGGATCCCGCCGATGGCATTGGCGGCGATGACCCGGTCCGGATAGCGGTCGGTGAGGTTGTCGACACCCGCGCTGACCTGCCAGGCGCCCTGCTCCCATCCCGCCGACACGTCCAGCAGCCAGGCCGCGCCGAAGGTCTGGTCGTTCGCCGCGCTGGACTGGCGGATGACGAAACTGCCGTAGCGGCTGGCGGCCACGCGGCCGCTCCACGGTCCCCAGCGGTGTTCCGCGCTCGCCACCAGCTTGTCCTTGGGCGAGCCGACGGTCGCCCGCGCCAGCGTCACACGATCGATCAGCGTCAGGTTGTTGGCGCTCAGCAGCGCCGGGTTGTCGTCGACATGGCGCACCGAATTCCTGTTGTGGTTGTAGGCCAGCGTGTACTGGCCGCGGCCGGCACGGCCCCAGTCCTGCTGCCAGGTGCTCACGACATCGACACCGCGGGTGCGCGTATCCAGCGCGTTGGTGAAGTAGCGCCCGGCGCTCACCAGCACGCCCTGCGCGGCCAGCTGGTCCCGCAGCGCGGTCGGCAACGAGAGGTTGGCCGACAGCAGGATGCGGTCGTCGATGTCGATCTGGTAGACGTCCACTGTGGTCTGCCACTGCGCCAGCGGCTGCAGCAGCAGGCCCAGGCTGAGGTTGCGGGACTTCTCCGGCTTCAGCGGCTTCGCGCCCAGGGCCGCGGCGGCAGCGGACTCGACCGGGAAGGTGCCCGCTTCCACCAGCGCGCCGTTGATCAGATTGGTCGAGGTGGTGGCGAAGAACCGCTGCGCCAGCGACGGCGCGCGGAAGCCGGTGGACACGGTGCCGCGCAGCGCCACGGCCGGCGACCAGGCATAACGGCCCGACAACTTGGCCGAACTCGCGCCGCCGAAGTCGTCGTAATGCTCGGCCCGCAGCGCGGCCGAGGCGCTGAAGGCCTGCGTCACCCGGCCTTCCAGGCTGGCATAGGCCGCCACGTCGCGGCGCGCATGCGCGCCGGCATTGCCAGGCTGGAAGCCGGGGAAACCGGACGCGCCGCCGCTCTGGTACGACGCGGGCTCGCCGGCGTCGATCTCGTAGCGCTCGCGGCGAGCCTCCGCGCCCAGGGCCAGCGTCCAGGGCGCGGCCAGGCCGAGGTCGATTTCGCGCGAGAGATCCAGGTTGAGCACTGTCTGCTGGTTGCTCAGCCGGCCCGCGTCGAAGCGCGTCGGGCTGGCATTGCCCAGCGAGTAGTTCGCGGTGTCGGTGACGTCGATGTCGAAGCGGTTGCGGCCATGGTTGAGGCTCGCGTCCCAGGACCAGCCGGCGAGTTCGCCCCGCACGCCGGCGATCAGGCCGACGTCGACCGTGGTGCTGCGCTGCAGCGGAAGGAAGCCCTCGGGATACAGGTCGGCGACGTCGTTGGCCACCGCGGTGGCGCGGGTGCGCCAGAAGGCGGCGGACACCGTGTCGCGATGGCTGAGCGTGGCGACGGCATAGGCCTGCAGCGCGCCGGCCAGCGGCAGCTCGGCGTTCAGCACGGCGGCCTGCTGATGGCTGTCCGGATCGCCGAGCCGGTTGTTGACCTGCCCGAAACGCGGTTCGCTCGCCGCCTCGCGGGTGTCGACGCCGGCGCGGTTGGTGCGCTGCTGATGGCGGTTCTCGAGCGCGAAGCGGATCCATCCGTCCGGCCCCAGGGCGAATCCGGCGCTGGCGGATTCGGTGTGCCGCAAGCCGTCGCCGGCATCGGTCTGGCCGAGCTCGGCATTGACGCCGCCGCCGCGCGCGCCCTTCTTCAGGACGATGTTGATGACGCCGGCGATCGCGTCGGACCCGTACTGCGCCGCGGCGCCGTCGCGCAGCACCTCGATGCGCTCGATCGCGGCCAGCGGAATGGTGTTCAGGTCCACCGGCGCGGCCCCCCGCCCCTGCGTGCCGTTGATGTTGACCACCGCGGTGGTGTGGCGGCGCTTGCCGTCGATCAGCACCAGCGTCTGGTCGGGCGAGAGCCCGCGCAACTGGGCGGGCCGCACCGCGTCGGAGGCGTCGGTCAGCGACGGGCGCGGGAAGTTCAGCGAGGGCAGCAACTGCCCGAGCGCTGTCGCAAGCTCGGTGGTCCCGGTGCGCTGCAGGTCCGCGGCGCTGAGGACGTCGACAGGCGACTCGGACTCGGCGACCGTGCGATTGACGCGGCGCGTGCCGGTGACGACGACCTGCTGGAGCTGATCCGCCGATGCCGCCGCCGAAGGCAACGAGCTTTGAGCATGCACCGACGGCGCGAAGCTGGCGATGGCGGCGAGCGCGACGACGCTCAACGGGATGGCGTGGCGGTACGGCGAAGGAAATGGCGAGCGAAGGACCATGGGGCTTTCAAGGATTCATCGATCAAGACAGTGCCGTAGCCTGCGTGAGCCGGCATGCCCGGACAAAGAAGCTCGGCGCAGATGCTCATGCGGAGGGAGTACTCGACAGTGCGAAATCGCGGCCGCGGCTTCTAAGTCCTAAATCTTCCAGCCGGCAAATGCACCGCCCCAACCGGAACAAGCCTCGCACCAGATCATTGACGCCAACGGCGACGACCAGCTCTCCGTCGTGATCCGAGACACCGCACTCTCGAAGCACCCGCTGAAAGTGCTCGCCACATGAGCCGCTGAGAAGCTCCGTCAAATCGTTCTCGTAGCTGAGGCGCATCAGCGTGTTGGCCGAGTCGCTCAATCGCCAGCCTTCGTTCTCCCGTGCGACATGGATGACAGGGCAATCTCCGTCCCGCCCTTCGAAAGGCAGGGACACCGCAAACTGCCCCCTTCGCTCGACGACGTTCACCTCCCGATAGAACATCGCGAACAGCTGTTGCTCAAAATCGCCTGGTTCCATTGACCACGCCCTCGCTTCACCTGAGACCGAAGCCCAGTCTAGGCACGCCCTAGCAGGTCGATTTCAAGCGAGTTGGCATGAACGCAACGCTTCACAGCGCGCCGGCCGGACTGCCGCTCACGCCACCGGCCGCTGCGTCTCCCCCCACCCCGGATTGATCAACGCGAAGGTCTCGTGGTCGCGCCACGCGCCGTCGATGAACAGGTAGCGCGGGCTGAAACCCTCGCGCCGGAAGCCCAGGCGTTCCAGCACGCGGCGGCTGCGCGCGTTCTCGGGCCTCACCGACGCCTGCACCCGATGCAGCGACACCGCCGGCCCGAAGGCCTGGTCGAGCAGGCACTTCAGCGCCTCCTGCATCAGGCCGCCGCCGACGCAGCCCTGGTCCAGGCTGTAGCCCAGCATCGCGCTCTGGAACACGCCCCGCACCACGTCGGAGAGCGCGCACTGGCCGATCACGCGATCCGGCGCCTCGTGCAGCGACAACCAGAAGCGCCAGATCGTGCCGGCCTCGAAACCGGCCTCCTCGCGCGCCAGGCGGGCCCGCGTGGGCTCCAGGTCCCAATGATCGGCCGGCCGCGTCGGGTCCCAGCGCGCAAAGTGCGCGGCATTGCGGGACTGGTAATCGATGATGGCCTCGGCCATCGCGGGCGCCGAGGCGCGCATCAGCAGGCGCGCGGTGCGCAGCCGCTTGAGCGGCGATCCGGCTTGGGGCTGGGATTCGGACGACATGCCGCGACTGTAGGGCTTCGCACCGCGGTCCTCACCGCGAAGCCAGCGACCCAGGCTCAGCGCGGCGGCGTTGCCGGCGTTGCCGCGTTTCGCGCCGGAATCCACACGCCCAGCAGCCCCGCCGCCAGCAGCGCCAGCCCGCCGGTGACCGCGATGCCGCCGGCCAGCGACGCGGTCGCCACCAGCGCCGAGAGCAAGGCCGGGCCGCAGGAGCCGCCCAGGTCCGAGAGGAAGCGCCACACCGCGAGGAAGTAGGCGCGGCCGTGGCGCGGGGCGTGGTCGGCGCCCAGCGTCATGATCAAGCCCGACCCGATGCCGTTGCCCAGGCCGATCGCCGTCGCGGCGGCCAGCAGCGAGACGAAACCGGTGCTGAACGGCATCGCCAGCAGGGCCAGGCCGATGAGGGCCATCGACGGCACCGCCACCCAGCGCCGGCCCTTGAGGTCCATCACGCGTCCGGCCGGATAGAACAGCAGCATCTCGATGCCGCCGGAGATGCCGTAGATCAGCGAAGTCACCGCCGGCGCCAGCAGCAGGTGGTCCGCCCACAGCGGGATCACCGCCTGGCGCGAGGCCCGCACCGCGCTGACCAGCAGCACGCCCAGCCCCAGCGTCAGGAACACGCGGCGGTGGTCGGCCAGGATGGTGACGAGCGTGACCGGCGCCGGCGCGCTCGCGCCCGCGAGGTGCGGCGGCAGCTCCAGGTCGGGCAACCGCGCGCCAATGGCCGCCGCCGCCAGGACGCCGGCGATGCCCACGCCAAAGGCCGCAGACAGCCCGAAGGCATGGACCGCCGCGGCCGACAGGAAGGGACCGATGAACATGCCGATGCGCATCACGCCACCCAGCGTCGACAGCGCCCGCGCGCGATAGACGGCCGGCACCGCCTCGGTGAGGTAGCTCTGGCGCGCCAGGTTGTAGACCGCCTGCGACATGCCCACCATGAAGCAGCCGATCGCCAGCGGCACCACGCCCGGCAGCAGCACGCACAGCGCCATGCCGAGCGCGCTCCACACGCCGGCCGCCACGATGGCCCAGCGCTCGCCCCAGCGCATCGTGATCAGCGAGGCCGGGATGTTGTTGAGCAGCGAGCCCAGCCCGATCAGCGTCACCACGAAGGCCGCCATCGACACCGACGCGCCCAGCTCGCGCGCCATCAGCGGCACGATCGGCAGGATAGCGCCCTCCCCCAGGCCGAACAGCAGCGACGGCCCGAAGGCCGGCACCGCGATCCGTCGGAACGAGAAGCTTGCGGCGGGATCGGCGCTGGGGGTGGGCGGCATGGCGGGGACAGGCTGCGAGGTCCGGGACGACGATAAGCGAGGTCGGTCCGCACCGATGCCGCCACTCGCCCGTCCCGCGCCGGCCGCCCGGACATCGCACAGCCCTGCGCACCGAGGGCCACGCCAATGGCCATGGACTGGCCGATGGCTTCGCCTACGACGACGTCGGCAGCTTCAGCCCCTCGCCGCACACGAACGCGCCGACGACGGTGACCTACACCATCGGCTGGTAAGCCGCGCCGCGCGGGCACCGGCCTCGCCTCCCGGCGAGGCCGGGCGCCTCACTGCGCGCTGGTCGGGGTCGCGGGATCCTTCGTGGCGAGGTGCTTGGCGAGGAAGCGCTCCATCCGCCCGAAGAAGTCGACGTCCGTGGCCAGCATGCGCCAGCCGTGGCCTTCCCCGTTGTAGGTGACGTACTCGACGTCCTTGTGGCCGGCCCGCTCGAGCGCGCGGCGGAAGTCGGTCGCGTGGTCGATCGGCACGCGGCGATCGTCGATGCCGTGGGCGATCAGGACCGGCGCCTTCAGGTCGGCCGCGCGGCGCAGCGGCGAGGTGCGCCGCAGCCGCTCGGCCTCCTTGACGCGGTCGCCGATCATCGCGGTCATGCCGAAACGGCGCGAAGCATCGCTCGCGTCGCTCCAGTCCAGGGTGAAGAGGTAGTCGAGGTCGGTCACGCCGGCCCAGCTCACGCCGCAGCGGTACTGCCCCGGGTCCTTGATGAGCGCCATCATCGACGCGTAGCCGCCGTAGCTCGCGCCCGCGATGCAGACCCGCTTCGGATCGACCAGACCCTGCTTGACGGCCCAGGCCAGCGCATCGCTGAGGTCGTCGATCATCCCCTCGCCCCATTGCCGCCAGCCGGCGCGGAAGAGCCGGTCGCCATAGCCGCTGCTGCCGCGGAACTCGGGTTCGATCACGACATAACCGCGCGAGGCCAGGAACTGCGGCAAGGCGTTCCAGCCCCAGGAGGTGCCGCGCACGAAGGGCCCGCCGTGCACCAGCATGACGGCCGGACGCGGGCCGGCCGCGGCACCGCGGGGCTTGGTGACCATCACCGGGAATTCGAGCCCGTCACGGGCGCGCACGCGCGACAGGTCGACCTGCGCCATCTCCGCGGCGCGGATCCACGGCCGCGCGGCGCCGAAGGCCAGCAGCTTGTGGGTCCCCTGGTCGTAGAGGAAGTACTCCGGCGGCTGCGTGTCCGACATCGAGGTCACCATCACCCGCCCCGTCTTGAGGCAGCGCCGGCAGGCCAGCCGGTTGATGCGGCCCGGCAGCGCGCCGTCGACCTCGGCCTGCATGCGCTTGAGCGTCGGGTCGAACCAGTGCGTCGACGGCGCGTCGTTTTCATAGTGCAGGCCCAGCAGGCGCCGGCTCTCGGCGTCGAAGACCGCCTCGCCCTGGAAGTCGTAGCCCTGCACCGAGACCAGCGGCTCGTCCTCCTGCTTCAGCGTCTTGGGATCGATGCGGTACAGCGCCTGCGTGCCCGCCGGCGTGCCGGCCACCACCAGGCGCAGGCCGCGGCCGTCGGAGGCCAGCGGCTCCGCCGTGGGCGAGTTGACCCAGTCGCCGGACTGCGCCAGCGTCCAGGCGCCCTCGGCCGTCTTGAAGTACAGCGCCTCGCGGTCCTCGTCATGGGTCTGCAGCGCCCAGGGCTCGCCGCCGGGGTCGAGTTCCCAGCGGACCACGTTGGGCGGCGACTTGGCCTCCAGCGTCCGGCGTTGCTGCGTCTCGATGTTCAGGCGAGCCAGCTGGACCGACTTCAGGTCCCAGCGCGCGTCGTAACGGCCGTAGCCGACGATGACCTCACCGCTGTCGTCATCGGGCACGTCATAGAGGAACCATTCGAAGGGCAGCGCGCGCGTGATGATGCGCGACTCGAGCCGGCTCTCCTGCGCGTAGCGCGTCAGGATCAGCTGCCGGCGCTCGCTGCCGTCGCGCTTGACGGTCCACAGGCCGGCGCTGTTCCCGTCGCGCCGCCTGCCGGCCTCGTCCTTGCCGGAGGTGTAGACCAGCCGGTCGCTGCCCACCCAGTCGAAGAAGGCGATGTCGGAGTCGGTGAAGCTGGCCACCACCGTGATGCGGTTGCCCTGGTCCGGCTCGATCACCGCGAGCGCGCTGCGTTCGCTCTCCGAGTTGCTGACGATCATCGCGACCGCGCGGCCGTCCGGCGACAGCTTGGGGCGACGCACCTGCGGGTCGCGGAAGAAGTCGGCGATCGGCGGTGGTGAGGCGGCCGTCGTGGCCGCCGTGGCCTGCCCTGCGGGCGCGCCTTGCGCCGTTCCCATCAGGCCCAGCGCGGCCAGCGCGCACAGGCTCGCCCAGGCGGTCAGCCGCCCTGCGCGAATTCGATTCATCCCTCGCTCCCTGAAACAAGAATGGTGTGGTTCGTGTCCCCGCATTCTTGGCCAGTTCGCTCCGGCCCGGCACCGGGTCGATCCATGAGGGAAAAGCCTCGGTCGTGATCGACACGACCGGGCCCGCGTCACCACCGCATCACCACCGCGTCACCGCGTCACCTCATCAGGGCGTCCACCGGCCGCCGAGCGCGCGCAGCAGCGCGACGCGATTGACCTGCTCGGTCTGGCGCAGCGTGACCAGCACGCGCTGGGCGGTGGTCAGCTGCCGCTGGGCGTCCAGCAGCTCCAGCTGGCTGCTGCCGCCGAGCCGGTAGCTGCGCTCGGCCAGGCGCAGCGACTGCGCCGCCGCGTCGACCTGCGCCTGCTGCGCATCGAGCCGCTCGGCCAGTTGATCGCGCACCGCGAGCGCGTCCGCGACCTCGCGGAACGCGGACTGCAGCGCCGACTCGTAGTTCGCCAGCGCCTCGCGCCGGCTGGCCTCGCTGACCTCGACTTGAGCGCGCCGGGCTCCGCCATCGAACAGCGGCAGGTCGATCTGCGGGACCAGGCTCCACACGCCGCTGCCGCTCTTGAACAGGCCATCCAGGTCGGGACTGCGCGTGCCGGCGCTGGCCGTCAAGGTCAGGCGCGGGAAGCGCGCGGCGCGCGCGGCACCGACGTCAAAGGCCGCCGCGCGCAGGCGCTGCTCCGCGGCGCGGAGGTCGGGGCGCTGCAGCAGCACCTCGGCGGGCAGGCCGCCGGGCAGCTCCGGCAGCGCGGTCACCGTGGGCAACGCGGGCTGCGGGGTCGGCAGCAGGCGATCAGGCACCGGCTGCCCGACGAGCAGCTCCAGCTGCAGCCGTGCCTGCGTGACCGCGCCGACGCTTTCCGCCGCATCGCCCCGCGCCGATTCGAAGGCGGTTCGCGCCCGCGCGCGGTCGAGGCCGGACGCCGCGCCCAGCGCGTACTGCCGCTCCGCCAGGTCGAGGGAGCGCTGCTGGCTGTCGCGCAGCGCCTGGTTGAGCACCAGTCGCTGCTGCGCCGCCGCCAGCGACAGCCACGCGGTCGCGACTTCGGCGGCCAGGCTCAGCCGCGCGCTGCGCTGCGTCTCCTGCTCCGCGAGGAAGCGCGACAACGCCGCGCCCTCGAGGCTACCCAAGCGGTTGAACAGGTCGATCTCGTAGCTCGCCAGGCCCAGGTTGACGCCGTAGGTGGTCGTCGCGCCCTCGCCGTTGGTCGTGCGCTGGCGCGTCGCGGAGGCGCCCAGGCCGATCTCCGGCAGGCGATCCGCCGCCGTGATCCGGTACTGCGCCCGCACCCGCTCGACGGCGGCCGCGCTCGCGCGCAGGCTGCGGTTCTGGTCGAGCGCGAGCGCCACCACCTCGTCCAGCCGAGCGTCGGCGAAGAAGCCGCGCCACTCGTGCGCGGCGGCGGTCGATGCCTCGGTCGAGGCCGCGTTCGCGGTCGGGGTTGCGGTGGGCGTCGCGGCCGAGGCTGAGCCGGCGTCCGATGCCGCCGATGCCGGAGCGGCTGGACGGAAGTCTTCGCGCAGCGGCGGACGCGGCGCGTCGGTCGACGGCACCAGGCTGCCGCAGGCGCCCAGGCCCAGCAGCAGCGCGATCGCCGCGCATCGGGTCGTCAAGCTCATGGATGCACGCGCGCGCCTCATGTCCGCGCCTCCGGCCCGGCCGCATCGCCAGCGGCGTGATGGCCCTCGTCGGTCGGCCTCGTCCCGGCATCGCCGGCGGTCCCGGTCTTTGTCATGCGGCTGAAGCGCTGCTTGACCCACAGGTAGAACAGCGGCACGAAGAAGATGCCCAGCAGCGTCGCGCTGCCCATGCCGCCGAGCACGCCCACGCCGATCGCGCGCTGCGAGCCCGAGCCCGCGCCACTGGCGTAGGCCAGGGGCAGCACGCCCATCATGAAGGCGAGCGAGGTCATCAGGATCGGCCGCAATCGCTGCCGGCAGGCCTTGAGCGTGGCGTCGAGCAGGCCCATGCCCTGCGCCAGCAGGGTCTCGGCGAACTCGACGATCAGGATCGCGTTCTTCGCCGACAGGCCGACCGTCGTCAGCAGGCCGACCTGGAAGAACACGTCGTTCATCTGCCCGCCGAGGTGGCTGGCCGCGAGCGCGCCGATGATGCCCAGCGGCACCACCAGCATCACGCTGAAGGGCACCGACCAGCTCTCGTACAGCGCCGCCAGGCACAGGAAGATGAACAGCACCGAGACCGCATACAGCATCGGCGCCTGATCACCGGACAGCCGCTCCTGGTAGCTGCGGCCGGACCACTCGAAGCCGATGCCCGGCGGCATCTCGCGCAGCACCTGCTCCATCGCGGCCATCGCGGCGCCCGAGCTCACGCCCGGCGCGACGTCGGCCTGGATCTCATAGGCGGCGCTGCCGTTGTAGCGGACCAGCTGGCGCGGACCGTTGGTCCAGCCCGCCTTCGCGAAGGCGCTGAAGGACACCATCTCGCCGCTGGCGTTGCGCAGGTACCAGAAGCGCAGCGCCTCGGGATCGGCGCGGTAGGCGCCCTCGCCCTGCACCAGCACGCGCTTGACGCGGCCGCGGTCGAGGAAGTCGTTCACATAGCTGCTGCCCAGCGCGATCGACAGCGTGTCGTTGATCGTCGAAGTCGTCACGCCCAGCGTGCCCGCCTTGTGGTCGTCGATGTCGATCTGCAGCTGCGGCGTCTCGGTCAGGCTGTTGGTGCGGGCGCGGCTGAGTTCGGGCCGCTGGTTGGCCAGGTCGATGAGGCGGTCGCGCGCGGCGATGAGCGCCTCCGAGCCGACGCCGCCCAGGTCCTGCAGGAACAGCTGGATGCCGGCGCTGCCGCCCAGGCCGCGCACCGTCGGCGGCTGCACGACGAAGATGTTGGCGTCGCGCACGCGCTTGCCGAGCTCGCGGCTGAAGCGCTCGGCCAGCGCGCCGGCGCCCTGCGCCTTGCCGGTCCGCTCGGACCAGTCGGTCAGGCGGATGAAGCCCTGCCCCGAGCCCTGGTCGCCGCCGGCGCCGCGCACGATGTTGTAGAACTGGACTTCCTTCTGGTCGGCCAGGTAAGCCTCGATGCTCTGCGCGACGGCCTCCATCCGCTCCGCCGTGGCGCCCGGCGCCATGCGCACCTGGATCTGCAGGCCACCCTGGTCCTCGTCCGGCAGGAAGGAGGTCGGAAGCGTCTTGTAGAGCGCCGCCAGCCCCGCGATCAGCAGCAGGTAGACCATGAAGCTGCGCACGCCGCGCGCCGTCAGCCAGCGCACGCGCGACACATACCGCTCGGTGAAGCGGTCGAAGCCGCGATTGAAGCCGCCGAAGAACCAGTCCAGCTGCTTGCCGAAGGGCCCGCCATGCGCGGCATGCTCGCCCTTGTGGACCGGCTTGAGCAGCGTCGCGCACAGCGCTGGCGACAGGCTCATCGCCACCAGCACCGACAGCACCATCGCGCTCACCACGGTGATCGAGAACTGGCGGTAGATCACGCCGGTGGAGCCGCCAAAGAAGGCCATCGGGATGAACACCGCCGACAGCACCACCGCGATGCCGACCAGCGCGCCGCTGATCTCCTTCATGCTGGCGCGGGTCGCGTCGCGAGGGCTCAGGCCCTCCTCGCGCATCAGGCGCTCGACGTTCTCGACCACCACGATCGCGTCGTCGACCAGCAGGCCGATGGCCAGCACCAGGCCGAACATGGTCAGCGTGTTGATCGAGTACCCCGCCAGCGCCAGCACGCCGAAGGTGCCCAGCAGCACCACCGGCACCGCGATCGCCGGCACCAGCGTCGCCCGCAGGTTCTGCATGAACAGGTACATGATCACGACCACCAGTACCATCGCCTCGATCAGCGTGTGGACCACGCCCTCGATGGAGACGCTGATGAAGGGCGTCGTGTCGTAGGTGAAGGTGACCTTCATGCCGTGCGGGAAGAAGGGCTCGAGTTCCTTGAACTTGGCCTTGACCAGCTCGGCGGTCTTGAGCGCGTTGGCGCCGCTGGCCGGCACGATGGCCATGCCGGCGGCGGTGACGCCGCTGCTGCGCACGTTGGTGGTGTAGCTGTCGCGGCCGAGCTCCACCCGGGCCACGTCCTTGAGCCGCAGCGCGGAGCCGTCCGGCTGCACGCGCAGCACGATGTTGCGGAACTGCTCCGGCGTCTGCAGCTTGGCGCGCGCGGTGATGATCGCGGTGAGCCGCTGGCCCTCGGGCACCGGCTGCGCACCGAGCTGGCCGGCCGAGACCTCGGTGTTCTGCGCCAGCAGCGCGTTGCGGATGTCGCCTGGCACCAGCGCGTAGCGCTGCAACCGCGCCGGGTCCAGCCAGATGCGCATCGCATAACCGGAGCCGAAGACGTTGATGTCGCCGACGCCCTCGATGCGGCTGATGATGTCCTGCAGCGTGCTGGACAGGTAGTCGCCGAGGTCGGCGGAGCTGACATTCGGATCGTCGCTGGTGAGCATGACCACCATCAGCGGCTCGGAGCCCGCCTTGGTGACGCGCACGCCCTGCGCCTGCACCGCCTGCGGCAACCGCGAGAGCGACTGCGAAACCTTGTTCTGCACCTGCATCTGCGCCAGGTCGGGATCGGTGCCGGCGACGAAGCTCAGCTGCGTGTTGGCGCCGCCGGAGGCATTGCTGGTGGACTCGATCGAGAACAGGCCGTCGATGCCCTTGAGGTTCTGCTCGATGACCTGCGTCACCGAGTCCTCGATCGCCTTGGCCGAGGCGCCGGGGTAGCTGGTGTTGATCGAGATGCGCGTCGGCGCGATGTCCGGATAGCGCTCCAGCGGCAAGCCGAGCACCGCGGCGATGCCGGCCAGCATCACGACGATGGCCAGCACCCAGGCGAAGATCGGCCGGTCGATGAAGAAGGCGGCCATCAGAGGCTCCCGCCCGACGCCGGGCCAGAAGCCGCCATGGACGCCGGGACGGACGCCGCGCTGGCGGCACCACCGCCGGCCGGGGCGCCCGGCTGCTCGCCGCCCTTCTTCTTGCCGGCGCCGGCCGGCACCGGCGTCACCACCTGGTTGGGCCGCACGCGCTGCAGGCCCTCGACGGCGAGCTTGTCACCCGGCTTCAAACCGCTGGCGACGACCCACTGGTTGCCCATCGCGCGCTTGAGCACGAGGCGGCGCAGCTCGGTCTTGTTGCCTTCGCCGACGACCAGCGCGGTCGCCTCGCCGGTCGGCGACCGGGTGACGCCCTGCTGCGGCACGACGATCGCGTCGCGGTCGACGCCCGCCAGCAGCTGCGCGCGCACGACCATGCCGGGCATCAGCATGCCCTGCGGATTGGGCACGACCGCGCGCAGCGTCACCGCGCCGGTGCCGCGGTCGACGGTCACGCCGCTGACCTGCAAGGTGCCGGGACGGGCGTACACGGTGCCGTCCTCGAGCACGACGCGGATCTGGCGGCTGCCCTGGCCGTTCGGGCCCTCGCCCTCGAGCTGGCGGCGCAGCTGCAGGATCTCGGCGCTGCTCTGGACGATGTCCACATGCATCGGATCGAGCTGCTGCACCGTGGTCAGCGCCTGCGTCTGGTTGGCGGTGACCAAGGCGCCGGCGGTGACGGTGGAGACTTCGATGCGGCCGGAGATCGGCGCCGCGATGCGGGTGCGGTCCAGCTGCACGCGCGCGGCGTCGAGCGCGGCGCGGGCCACGGCCACGTCGGCCTGGGCCTGCCGCAGCGCGCTGGCGCTGTCGTCGGCGCTCTGGCGGCTGAGCGCGTCGGCCTTGAGCAGCTCGGCGTCGCGCTCGGCGCGGGTGCGGGCGACGGCCACCTGGGCCTCGGCCTTCTGCAGCGCGGCCGCGGCGCGCGCGCGCTCGGCCTCGTAGCTGGCGGCATCGAGCTGGTAGAGCGCCTGGCCGGCGCGCACCGTCGTGCCTTCCTCGAAGAGCCGCTTCTGGACGATGCCGCTGACCTGCGGGCGGATCTCGGCGACCTGGCTCGCCGACAGGCGGCCGGGCAGCTCCAGCGCCAGCGGCGCGTCCTGCGTCGCGACGATGACCACGCCCACTTCGGGCGGCGCGGGCGCGGCGGCGGCGGTCTTCTTCTCGCCGCAGCCGGCGGCCAGGACAGCCGCGAGGACGGCCGCAAAGGCGACCAGCAGGGACAGCGCGGCGGGACGCGGCATCGACGCGCGCGGACCGGCCGCCCGCGCGCAGGGTGTCAGAATCTTCGACATGGCGGCGGATGCTGGCCTACGAATGTGGAGACACCTTGAAGATCGCATCCGCCGCGCGGGCTCCGCCCAGACGGCTTGCCTGCCGCACGCGGCGCCGGTCATCATGCGGCCCGCCCCACTCCACTCGCCGCCCCGTTCTCCTGGATGAAGCTCCCGTTCACGCTCACCGCCCGGCTGTTCATCGCCGTCTTCAGCACCGCCATGGCGGTCGCGCTGGCGATGGGCGTGTTCTCGCACATCAACCTGAACCGGGACTTCATCGGCTACCTCAACGAGCAGGCGGTCAACCGGCTGGAACTTGCGCGCACCAGCGTCACCGCTGGTTATCGGGAGAACGGCCGCAGCTGGGACTTCCTGCGCCAGAAGCCGGAGCTGTGGGGCCGGCTGCTGCGGCCGCTGGTGCCGGAGGCGGAGATGCCGGCGGTCAAGCACGGGCCGGCCGACCTGACCGGCGCGACGCGGCGCTTCACGCTGTTCGACGAGAACCGCGAGCGGGTGGCGGGCTATGCCGGCCCGGTCGAGCCGACGATCGAGCGGCCCATCATCGTGGACGGCCTGACCGTGGGCTGGCTGGCGCTGACCCCGATCGAATCGGTGAGCCCGGGCGCGGAGAAGCATTTCTACGACGCGCAGCTGCGCTCGGCCTGGGTGGTGGGCGGCGCGGCGGTGCTGCTGGCGGGCGGTGTGGCGTACTGGATCTCGCGCCGGCTGCTGCAGCCGGTGCGGCGGGTGGCGGACGCGACGCACCGCCTGACGGCTGGCGACTTCGGCGTGCGGGTGCGGGAGACGCGCGGCAACGACGACATCGCCGGTCTGCAGCGCGACTTCAACCAGCTGGCGCTGACCCTGCAGCGCAACGAGGCGATGCGGCGCGAGTTCCTCGCCGACGTTTCGCACGAGCTGCGCACGCCGCTGGGCGTGCTGCACGGCGAGCTGGAGGCGCTGGAGGACGGCGTGCGCAAGCTCGACGCGCAGGCGCTGCGCTCGCTGCAGGGCGAGGTCGCCATCCTGCACAAGCTGGTCGACGACCTGCACGAGCTGTCGATGGCGGACGTGGGCGCGCTGGCCTACCGCAAGTCCGAGGTCGACCTGCGCGAGCTGATCGGCGTGACGGCCGGCGCCTTCGGCGAGCGCCTGCACGGCAGCGGCCTGTCGCTGCGGCTGGACCTGCCCGAGCAGCCGCTGCGGGTCTTCGGCGACGAGCGCCGCCTGCGGCAGCTGCTGGGCAATCTCTTCGAGAACAGCTGCCGCTACACCGATGCCGGCGGCGCGCTGAGCATCAGCGCCCGGCGCAGCGGCGAGCATGCGGTGATCGACGTGCAGGACACCTCGCCCGGCGTCGGGCCGGAGCACCTGCCGCGGCTGTTCGAGCGCTTCTTCCGCGTCGATGCCTCGCGCAGCCGGCGCGGCGGCGGCTCCGGCCTCGGGCTGTCGATCTGCCAGCGCATCGCCGAGGCCCACGAGGGCCGCATCGAGGCGCGTCCCTCGCCGCTGGGCGGCCTGTGGATGCGGGTGGAGCTGCCGGTCCATGGCTGAGCGCGCGGCAGGCCTGGCGCCGATGCCGATGGAACCGGGGCCCTCGCGGGTGCTGGTGGTGGAGGACGAGCCCAAGCTCGCGGCGCTGCTGGCGGACTACCTGCGCGCGGCCGGGCACGAGCCCGAATGCGTGGCCGACGGGCGCGAGGTGATCCCGGCCTGGACGGCGCGGCGGCACGACCTGATCCTGCTGGACCTGATGCTGCCGGGCATCGACGGGCTGACGCTGTGCCGCGAACTGCGCGCGGTCAGCAGCGTGCCCATCCTGATGCTGACGGCACGGGCGGACGAGTCGGACCGGCTGGCCGGCCTGGAGACCGGCGCGGACGACTACATCGCGAAGAACCCCTTCAGCCCGCGCGAGGTGATGGCGCGGGTGAAGGCGGCGCTGCGCCGAAGCCGCGCGCACGAAGTGGAAACGGCGGCCGCGGTGGCCGCCTTCGCGGCGGGCAGCGAGCCGCTGTCCATCGATGAATCCGGCTGGAAGGCGAGCTGGCGCGGCCAGCCGCTGGACCTCACGCCGATCGAATTCCGGCTGCTCCACATCCTGGCGACGCAGCCGGGCCGGGTCTACGCGCGGACCCAGCTGCTGGACCTGCTGCACGTGGACGGCCGCGAGGTCACCGAGCGCGCGGTCGACAGCCACATCAAGAACCTGCGCCGCAAGCTCGAGAAGGCCGGCGCGGGGGCGGACCGGATCCGGTCGATCTATGGGGTGGGATACCGGTTCGAGCGATGAAAGGTGGAAGGGCCCCCGAGTCGCCTCAGGAGCCCCGCGCCGATCGCCCCCTCGGGACCGCGCTCGCGACTCGCCTTACTGCTTGTAGAAGGTCACGTCATCGACGTTGAGCCAGCCGGTGCCCGTCGAGTCGCTCGTCCAGAACCCGATCTCGGCGTTCCCGTTGCTCACGTTGATGTTGCTGAGAGTGAGCTGCGTGTAGCCATCGGACGCCACCGTGGCGACGGCCACCTGGCTGCCGCCGAAGTTCTTCACGTACAGCTGGTGTCCGGCCGTGCCTCGCACCCAGGCCTTCACCGTGTACAGCCCGTTCGGGAGGCCCGTGAGGGTCTGGGCGGTGTAGGCCCAATACGCCCCCGTGCCGCTGTGCACCAGGTGGGATGCGCCGGAATTGGGCCGCGTCGTGGCGGTGGACACCGCGCCCCCTTGCGACCCCGTGAACCAGCCGCCCAGCCCGTTCTCGAAGCCAGCGTTGCTCAGCAGGTTCACGCCACCGTCGATCACGTCCACGCGGTCGGCCGTGACGAAGGTGTTCGACGCGCTGGCGTTCTTCATGCCGGTGGCCCGCACCTTCAGCGTGTGGCCACCCGCCGCCAGCACGGGGCTGCTCCACAGCAGCACGTCATCCTTGCGAGCGGCCGAGTAGGTGTCGATGGCGACTTCCGCGCCGCCGTCGATGGACACCGCGGCGATGCCGTGCGCCGGCGCCTGACCGCCATACAGCTTGACCTGCGTGCCGTTGAAGGGCACCTGGTAGTAGGCGCTGGTCAGCCCGGACCAATGGTTGTCGTTCTGGTAGGCGCCGGTCTGGCTGCCACTGGGCCAGTTGGCGGTGTTGTCGTAGCTGAAGCTCGTATCGTTGCGCGTCACCCGGCCCAGGTAGGGCAGCAGGATCGGCAGCAGACGGTTGCTCACCTTGACGTGGCCGGTGTCGCTGGGGTGCAGGCCGTCGGTGAAGTCCGTGGACCCGCTGGACGAATCCAGCCAGCCGGCGGTGTCGATGTAATGCACCTTGGCATCGCCCGCATTGACGCGCGCGGTCACCGCCGCCTGCGTCTCGGCCTGGTAGAAGCCGCCGAAGGTGCGCAGCGCGAAGATGTCCGTGTTCGGATACTTGGCCCGGATGTTCTGCAGGAAGCCGGTGTAGCGGCTCTGGAACGTGGCCGTGGGCACCGAGTTGAACGAGTCGTTGCTGCCCAGGTTCACGACGACCAGCCTGGCCGTGTAGTTGGCGAAGTTCCAGGCCGGGTTGCCGGTGCACGCGACATCGGGGCAGCGGTTGGCCTGCCACAGCTTGAAGTACAGCGACTCCATGCCCGGGAAGGTGTTGTCCGAGTAGTGATACCCGTCCGACAGGGTGATCCCGGGATAGGAGACCTGCGTGTGATCGGCGGCCATCCGCTCGCCGGTGAGCCAGGCGTAGTCCGAAACCGCGACGTCGGTCGTCGTCACGCCAGAGGTGATGGAGTCGCCGACGAACTCCACGAGCGGGAGAGCGTCGGGCCGCACCGTGACGGCGCCGGCGTCAAGCACCAGGCCCTGGAACGGCAATTCCGTCTTCTCGTACTTGGCGACGATCTTGAGCGAGTGCGTTCCGTTGGCCAGCGGCGTGGGCGTCAGGTTGATGGTGCCGACGGCATCCCAGTAGGTGGTGGGAACGCCGTCCACGATGGCCATGAAGACGGTCTTCTCGGCCAGCTTCACCTTCACCGTGGTGCCGGTGAACTTGGTGGACAGGTACGAGCCGTTCCAGTAACTGCGATACGTGGCGCTGCTGCTCTTGTCCCAGCGTCCGACGTAGTTGATGTTGGTGTCCGTGGGGTCACCGTTGCCGGTGGCGGCCAGGACGGAAGCGCTGCAGGAGAACGCCATCCCCATCAGCGCCAGACGAAGGAAATGCGGGGGCGCGATCGCCCGGACTGAACCACGATGACCGGTCATGTCTCGAAACCTTTCAACGCAACGCGCCATCACTTCGGAGTTGATTTAGCGCTAAATCCCGGTGGCATCCTAGTTCATGCACCCCACGAACTATCTAGGGAAACACCCGACCGAGGCGTGGGAGGCGCAGCTGTGCCTCACCCGCGCCGCGCCGCCTCGATCTTCGCGATGTCGATCTTCCCCATCTCCATCATGGCGGCGAAGGCGCGCTGGGACGCGGCGCGGTCCGGATCGTGCAGCGCGTCGGTCAGCACGCGCGGCGTGATCTGCCAGTTCACGCCCCACTTGTCCTTGCACCAGCCGCAGGCGCTCTCCGCGCCGCCGTTGTCGACGATCGCATGCCAGAGGCGGTCGGTCTCGGCCTGATCGTCGGTCGCGATCTGGAAGGAAAAGGCCTCGGTCTGCTTGAACTGCGGCCCGCCGTTCAGGCCGATGCAGGCCACCCCGCAGACGGTGAACTCGACCACCAGCACGTCGCCCTGCTGCCCCGACGGGAAGTCGCCCGGCGCCCGCGTGACGCGGCCGACGTGGCTGTCGGGGAAGGTCTTCGCATAGAAGCGCGCGGCCTCCTCGGCGTCGCGGTCGTACCAGACACAAATGGTGTTCTTCGCAAGCATGGGGATCTCCATCAAGGGATTGCAACGAGGATCGGCGAGACATCGTCCGCGGCGCCGGCCCGTCGGGCAACCGGCATACCCCTGGCGAGGCCTCGTCTCCTCCCCCACGACGAGCGGCCGCGTGCCATTTCGACAACAGCTCGCACGCCTCGTCACGCGCTGCGCACGCTCCAAATGAGAATGTTCTCAAATAGGAACTACTATCAACAACTTCCCCATTTCCTGACGCCTGCCGGCCGACAAGGCTGGCGAGGCCTCCTGTTGCCATGCGAATCCGATCCCTCCCGCGCCTGGTCCGGCGTCCTGCTGCGCGTTCGAGCTTCCGCCATGCCGGCATCGCCGCGGCGGCGTCCCTGTTCGCGGCGGCCGTCGCCGCCCAAGGGTCGGCCGCTGGCGCCGCCGCCTCGACGGCCTCGGCCGCGCCCGCCGATGACGCCGACAAGCCCGTCACCATCGCCCCGGTGACCGTCAGCGGACAGCGCGCCGAAGGATATGCCGCCTCCGAGACCGCCTCGGCGACCAAGCTGACGCTGTCGCCGCGCGAGACGCCGCAGTCGATCACGGTCATGACGCGGCAGCGCCTGGACGACCAGAACCTGACCTCGCTGCGGCAGGTGCTGGACGTGACGCCCGGCGTCTACTCCAACGCCTACGACACCGAGCGCGTCCTGTTCTACGCACGCGGCTTCCTCGTCGACACCCTGATGCACGACGGCGTGCCCGCCCACACCAACTTCAGCACCGGGTCGGTGGACGAGACCCTGGACACCGCGCTGTACGACCGCATCGAGGTCGTGCGCGGCGCCACCGGCCTGATGACGGGCCCCGGCAATCCGGCGGCGTCGATCAACCTGGTGCGCAAGCACGCGGACAGCCGCACGACCACCGCGTCGCTGAAGCTGACCGCCGGCTCCTGGAGCAACCGCCGCGCGGAACTCGACGCCTCCACCCCGCTGACCGCCGACGGCCGCATCCGCGCCCGCGGCGTCGCGGTGGTCGAGAGCACCGACAACTACCAGGACCTCTATCACAAGCGCCGCAACGTGCTCTACGGCGTGGTCGACGCGGACCTGACGCCGGCCACGCGCGTGTCCGCCGGCTTCGAGTACCTGGAGAACAAGCCGCGCGGCAACACCTGGGGTTCGTTCCCGAAGTTCTTCTCCGACGGCACGCAGGCCGACTGGCCGACCTCGGTGACCACGGCGCCGGACTGGTCCTACTGGGACCGCAAGACGCAGACCGTCTTCGGCGAGCTGCGCCACCAGTTCGGCAACGGCTGGACGCTGCGGTCGTCGCTGAGCCGCCGCGTCTACAAGGAGGACGTCAAGCTGTTCTACGTCTCGGGCTGGCCGGATCCGACGACTGGCGAAGGACTGGCGCCCTGGGCCTACCGCAGCAAGGGCAAGATCACCGAGACCGCGCTCGACGTCCACGCCTCCGGCCCCTTCGAGCTGCTGGGCCGCCAGCACGAGCTGGTCCTCGGCTACAACGGCTCGCGCGCGAAGAACACCGGCACGGAGCAGGCCGTGGCCGGCGACCTGGCCCCGGTGGGCAACTTCTTCGAATGGAACGGCAGCTACCCGGAACCCGCCTGGGCCGATCCCACCCCGCTGAACAACATCAAGACCGACCAGGACGCGGTCTACGCGGCCGCGCGGCTGTCGCTGACGGACTCGCTCAAGCTGATCGGCGGGTCGCGCTACGGCCGCTGGAAGATCGATTCCTTCTACGTCTACGACTCGCCGACGACGTCCAAGTACGACTACACCAAGGCCATCCCCTACGCCGGCCTGGTGTGGGACGTGCTGCCCGAGCTCTCGGTGTTCACCAGCTACACCGGCATCTTCAAGCCGCAGAGCAGCCGCGACGTCAACGGCCATTACCTCGACCCGATGGACGGCAACTCGGTGGAGGTCGGCATCAAGGGCGAGCACTTCAACAAGCGCCTGAACACCTCGCTGACGCTGTTCAAGACCAAGCAGGACAACGTCGCCGCGCCGGTGCTCGACCCGGTGACCGGCGCGCCGGTGCTGCTGCCGGACGGCACCACCGCCTCGCAGGCCATCGACGGCACACGCACCCGCGGCTTCGAGTTCGAGCTGTCGGGCCGGGTGGTCGACGGCGTGCAGGCCTCGCTGGGCTGGACGCGCTACATCACCAAGGACGGCGACGACCAGACCATCCGCACCTTCATCCCGAGCACGATGGTGCGGCTGTTCGCGACCTGGGACGCGGCCCGCTGGGTGCCCGGCCTGACGCTGGGCGGCGGTGTCAACTGGCAGTCGTCCAGCTCGGCGGCCGTCGGCACGCCCAGCGGCGGCACGACGCTGCGCCAGGGCAGCGTGACCAACCTGTCGCTGATGGCGCGCTACCAGGTCTCGCCCAAGGTGTCGGTGCAGCTCAACGGCAACAACCTCCTGGACCGCAAGTACTTCGTGCTGGACCAGTACGACAACACCTACTACGGCGCGCCGGCCAACTACTCGGTCTCGCTGCGGCTCGCGTACTGAGGCGGCTTCGGCGGCGGGCGCCTCCTCTGCGCGGCGGCAGGCCACCCGGCCGCCACGCGCGTCCATCCCGGGATCGGGTGACGCGCGGATGCCGCGCACCGGGAACGGACAGGGATACTCGACGGGCGACCGCGAGCCGGTGAATCACCGGTGGCGGTCGCCCGCCCTGCCCGCTTCCGAAGGAATCCCATGAGTGCAGCGTCACTCCTCGTCCTGCTGATGGCGGCCTGCATCGCGGGCCTGCTGTGGGGGCTCGCGCGTCAGCGCCGTGCACACCGTGCGGCGCTGGCTCAGGCCGAACGCATGGGCCGCGTGCTGCTCACGATGGCGCGTGCGAATCGCCTGGTGCTGCGCATCGACGATGAACGCGCCCTCTTCCACGAGGCCTGCCAGATCTGCGTCGATGCCGGTGACGCCGCCCTGGCCGCCGTCTACCTGCGCGACGGCGAGCTGGCGCACCGCGTGGCCTTCGCCGGCCCGGCGGCGCAGGTGCTGCGCAACGTGCCGGACCCGCTGGACCTGCGCCTTCCGGAGGTCCAGGGCACCTACACCGCGCGCGTGCTGCGCGACGGCCGCAGCGCCGTCAGCAACAACTACGTGCTGGACGCGCAGGCCGGCCGCTGGCGCGAGGAGGCCGTCGCCCAGGGCATCCGGGCGATCGCCTGGATCCCGATCCGCCGCGCGGGCGAGGTCGCCGGCGCGCTGATGCTGTGCGCGCGCGTGCCCGACTTCTTCGATGACGAGCTGATGGCGCGGCTCGAGGAACTCGGCGCGGACCTGTCGTTCGCGCTTGACAGCGTGGACAGTCGCCGCGCGCGCGAGGCCGCGCTGCGCGAGATCGAGGCCGGGCGGGACCGCTTCCAGCGCCTCTTCGACGCCGCGCCAGTGCCGATGGCGATCGTGTCGGTGGAGGACCGCCGCATCGTCGAGGCCAACCAGGCGCTGTGCCGGCGCTACGGCAAGACGGTGCAGGAGGTGGCCGGCACGACCACCGCCTCGCATGCCTACGGCGTGATCGCCGAGGACCGCGATGTCTTCTACCGCGTGCTGGGCACGCAGGGCCGCGTGACCGACATGGTGGTGCGGCTGCGCGACGCCGCCGGCGCCATCCATCCGGCGGTGCTCAACGCGGAGCCGCTCGAGTACATGGGACGGCCCTGCTGCCTGATCATCAGCCTGGAGCTGCAGCATCTGCCCGGCCCGGGATGGCCGGAGCAGGCGCCAGCGCGCTGAGGGCGCCGCGATCGGCGCGCCCATCGCCTCGCCTCACTCCGGCTCGATGCCGGCGGCCTTGATGATCTGGCCCCACTTGCGCGTCTCGGTTTCCTGGAAGGCGCGCAGCTCTTCCGGCGTGCTGGACCACGCATCGACGCCGGCGCTCTCGAAGAAGGCCTTCGCCGGCGCGCTGCGCAGCGCCGCGCCGAGCAGCTCGTGCAGGCGCTGGACGACCGGCGCGGGCGTGCCCGCCGGCACGTAGGCGGCGAACCAGTAGCTCATGTCGTAGCCCTTGACGCCGGCCTCGTCGAGCGTCGGCACATCGGGCAGCAGCGGCGAGCGGCGCGTCATCGAGAAACCCAGCGCCCGCACCTTGCCGGCCTTGATCTGCGGCAGGCCGGTGGCCGTGTCGGTGATCATGAAATCGACCTGGCCGCCGATCAGGTCGGTCAACGCGGGCGGATTGCTCTTGTAGGGCACGTGCAGCAGCTGCGTGTGGGACAGCTGCTGGAACTGCTCGCCGGCGACGCGGCTGGAGGCGCTGCCGCTGCCGAAGCTGACCTTGCCCGGCTCGCGCCTGGCGCGCGCGATGACATCGGCGACGCTGCGGTACGGGCCGTCGGCCTTGACCACCATCACCTGGCCGCCCTTGCCCAGGCCGGTGACCGGCGCGAAGTCCTTGACCGGGTCGTAGGACAGCTTGCGGAAGAGATGCGGATTGGCGGCCTGCGTGGTGTTGGTGGCGATCAGCACCGTGTAGCCGTCGGGCGCGGCGCGCGCGACCTGCTGCGCCGCGATCATGCCGCTGGCGCCGGCCTTGTTGTCGACGACGACGGCGATCCGCGTCTGCTCGGTGATCGCCTGGCCCAGCGCCCGCGCCAACTGGTCCGTCGCGCTGGCGGCGGCGAAGGGCACGAGCAGCGTGATCGGCTTGCTCGGATAGGCCGCGGCGGCGGTCTGCGCCTGCGCGAGGCTGGTCCATGCGAGGGTCGCGGCGCATGCGGCGCAAGCGGCGACCAACACCGCCCGGCGGCGGGTCGTCGGTTTCAAGACAGTCATCAAGCAGTCTCCATCGTCTCGTTGTGATCCATGCCCGGGCCTCGCAGCCACGGGACCAGTGTCTCAGGCACCATCAGCGGCATCGCCAGCACGACGAAGGACAAGGCCTTGCCGTGGCTGTCCAGGTTCAGCGCATCATTGACGCCACCGTCGAGCACGCCATCCAGCACGAAGTTGATCGCGCCCAGGCGCGGCAACAGGTGGCGCGTCACCCGCGTCGGGCGGCGGGACGCAAACTGGCGCGCGACAGCATCTTCGGTCAGTTGATCGACCAGCAGCGGATACAGCGCCGGGTGCCAGGCGATCACGCTGATGTTGGAACGGTCACCCTTGTCGCCGGTGCGGCCGTGAGCGGCGGCGCGGAGTTCGACTTGACGGGTGGGGGTTGAGGGCTCCGGTGCTGGGTGTGCTGTGTGTGCCGCAGGCGTTGCGGAGGCCGTCGTCGGTCGGGAGGCCAAGCGCGGGCTCTCCACGGGGCATGGGGGATCCCTCCTGGACCCCCAAGCCCCATTCCGGCCCCACCCTCCCTCGCTGCCAGCGGAAGACCGCGTGATCACACCCTCGCTGCCATCGGAAGACCGCGTGATCACGCCCTCGTGGCCATCGGGAGACTGCGTGACGGCGCCCTCGTTGCCATCGGAAGACAGCGTGACGGTGGCGGGGGCATGTTCTCGGGGGAACAGGCAGGAACGCAGGCCGAGGCGCGGCCGAAGATTCGTGCGGACGCCGCCGCCGCCCGCAGGACCACAGGTGTAGAGCGCGGTGACCTCGCGGGTCAGGCGGTCGGCTCCGGCACGGTCGGGATGGTTCGCGGCGACACGCAGGCGCACATCGCTGGCGTCGCCCGCCGCGCGCCGCCGCAAGGCATCGCCAGCGTCGTCGCCGAGCACGCTCGTCACTCCAATCAGGTCGATCCGCAACGGGCCCTGCCGGTCGCGTGCATCCAATCGCGCCCGCAGCACCTCGCCGGCGAGCCGCGCGCGCGCCTCGGCACCGGGTCCCGCATAGGAAATCTCACCCTCCGCCAACCAGCCGTTGGCGAAGAAGACATTGGCCTTGAAGGTCGCCGGGCGCGGATGACCCCGCACACCAGCCAAGCGCACCGCGTCCGGGCCAACCGGCGTCACGCTCGCGGCGCTGATGTCGGCGACGACATCCGGCGTCAGGTAGGCAGCCGGATCGTGCAGCTCATACAGCAGCTGCTCCTTGACCGTGTGCGTGTCGAGGCGACCACCCGTGCCATCGGCCTTGAAGATCGTGCAGGCGCCGTCGGCGTCGATCCTCGCGATCGGGAATCCGACGCGGCTGAGGTCCGGCACGTCCTTGAAGCCCGGATCGGCGTAATAACCGCCGCAGACCTGGGCGCCGCACTCGAGCAGGTGACCGGCCATCGTCGCGCCGGCCAGCCGGTCCCAGTCATCCAGCGCCCAGCCGAAATGCGCGAGCGCCGGCCCCACGGTCAGCGACGGATCGGCCACCCGCCCCGTGACCACGACGTCAGCGCCACGCCACAAGGCCTCGGCGATGCCTTCGGCACCGAGATAGACATTGGCGCTGGCGATGGCGCCGTCGGGCAGCGGCGGGCCGTCCTCCTTGAGCGCCGCGGCGAGCCGCGCGCGCTGGTCCGGCGACACCAAGGCATCACCGGCCACCACCGCCACGACCGGCGGGCGCAGGCCGAGCTCGGCCGCGATCGCGGCCACCCGTCGGGCCGCCGCAGGCGGATTCGCCGCGCCGAAGTTGCCGACGATCGGGATGCGATGCGCCAGGCAGTCGGCGAGCACCGGCCGCAGCATCTCATCCAGCAGCGGCTCGTAGCCGGCCTCCGGATCCCGTTGGCGCGCGAGTTGAGCCAGCGCGAGCGTGCGCTCGGCCAGCGTCTCGAAGATCAGCACGGCAGGACCACCGAGCCGGATCAAGGTGTCCACCACCGGCCGGGCGGCGTCGGTGCGGTCCCCGGAAAAGCCCGCCGCGCAACCGACCAGCAAGCCACCAGCGTCGGAGGTCGCGACGGTCGAGAGTGTCGGATCGGTGGCGCTGGTCGTGTCCTGGCGGGTGTCCATGTGGGCGACTCTAGTCGTGCGGGCCTTATCGGAGAATTCGATTGTTTGGATTCATTCATCGAGATTGCCAATGAATCAGCCCGACCCGCTCTCGCCCTCCGCGCCGGATTTTCCGCTGGCCAACCTGTCAGCCCGACAGCTCGCGGCCTTTGTCGCGCTGGCGGAGGAACGCAGCTTCACCCGCGCGGCCGCGCGTTGCCATCTGTCGCAGCCGGCCTTCAGCGCGCTGATCCGGACGCTGGAGGACGGCCTGGGCGCGCGGCTGTTCGACCGGACCACGCGCACGGTCGAGCCCACCGCCGAAGGCGCCCTCTTCCTGGAACCAGCCCGGCGCCTGCTGCAGGACATGCGGCTCGCGGCCGACGACCTGCGCGACCACGTCGCGCGGCGCCGCGGCCGGGTGGCGCTGGCCGCATTGCCGGCGCTGGCGGCGGGCTGGCTGCCGCCGCACCTCGCGGCCTTCCGCCGCACCTATCCCGGCATCGAGCTGGACCTGGCCGACGTGCTGTCGGAAAGCTGCGTGGAGCGGGTGCGCTCCGGCCGCGCCGATCTGGCGCTCGCCGCGCTGCGCGCCACCGCGCCGGAGCTGTCCGTGGAGCCCTTCCTGTCGGATGTCTTCTTCCTGGTCTGCCGGCGCGACCATCCGCTGGCACGCCGCCGGAGGCCGTCGCTGGCCGAGCTCGAAGGCCAGCCGCTCATCGGCCTGGCGCGGCACAGCAGCGTGCGGCAGGCGCTGGACGCGGCGCTGCCGGGCCGGCCGCTGACCCCGGTACTGACTCTCGAGCAGCTGAGCTCGGTGGCCGGCATGGTGGTCGCCGGACTGGGCGTGACGCTGGTGCCGGCGCTGACGCTGTTCCACTTCGCCCATGCGGACCTGGTCGCCCGCCCGATCGCCGAGACCGGATTGCAGCGCCACATCTACCTGATCCGCCGCCGCGACCGCGCGCTCTCGGCGGCGGCCGAGGCGATGGCGCAGTCGCTCTGGCGCTGGGCCGGCGAGGGACCGCGCCAGCCGGGCATCACGGTGCATGCAGCGCCGGCTTCGGTGCCCGCCCGCATGACCGTCGGGCCGGCTACGGCAACGCCGGGCCGGCGCGGGTGACGACCAGGCGCAGGCCGGGATCCTCGGGCTCTGCCGACAGCGTCCAGCCATGCGCCTCGGCGATCGATGCGGGTTGACGCCCGGCCCCCGGTCGCGCGCGGCGCGGCATCAGAAGCGGTACAGGTAGCCGACGAAGACGCGATTCTCGGTCGAGCCATCCACCAGCGGGCTGTCCTTGATGCCGCTGCCCAGGCTCGTCACGCCGACGTCGACGAAGACCGCGTTCTTCGGATTGAACAGGTAGGTGCCGCGCAGGCCCAGCTCGCCGTTGACGGTCGACTTGCCCTGGTAGGCGGCCCGCGCCGCGGTGACCTCGCTCGCGCGGACGCCGTAGTAGTAGTCGACGTATTTCTTGTCGACCCACTGCGCCCCCAGGCGCGGCGTCAGCATGACGTGCTGGCCCAGGCGCCAGGAGCGCTCCAGCGTCAGCGCCAGGCGCTGGCCCTTGCTGTGGCCGGAGGCATCGGCGGTCCACTCGGCGCCCAGCTCGGCGATGTCGCTCTTCCAGCTCGCCTTCGCGCCGGCCCACAGGCCGCCCTTGCGCTCGGCCATGCCGTTCAGGATGGGCGCGTCGCCGGCCTCGTAGCCGCTGCCGTCCCACTTGGCCACGAGGCCGAAGTCGACCTGGTGGCCCGGCGCGACCTGCCAGCGCGGCAGCTTCACCGTGAGGCCCGGACCGAAGACGCGCACCCAGCGATTCTCGTACTGGATCATCGGCAGCGCCCTGTTCTCGCGGTCGATGTCCTTGTAGGCCTTCTGGGTGCTCACCACGCCCACGCCCAGGCCCCAGGAGGACGACTCGCCCTCCTGGCCCGCCGGACCGCCGGGCCCCGCCGCCAGCACACCCGACGGGGCCGCGGCGCAGATCACCGCGGCGGAGGACAGGGAGGCGCGCAACAGCGCCGTGCGAACGTGCGGATCTGCAAGCGATCGGGCGAGCGAGAGGAGTCGTTTCTGCGTGAGCATGAGGGTTCCCGAGAGGGCGGTGAAAGGAGGCCGCATCCTCGAAGGGCACGTCTTACTGCGCACTTACCAACGATCACGCGCGCGGGCCCGGCGCGACCGTCCCCACCGCCTTGAGCGCCGCGATGGCTGCCGTATGCGCATGCACCAGCGGCGGCGACTGGTCGAAGCGCTGCGCATACCGCTGCTTGAACGGATCGGCGCTGTCGCGATCCAGTCCCAGCAGGTCGCGCGCACGCTGCGCCACCGCGCGCGGCGTGGCGGCCGCGTCGGCGGCACCGTCGATGGCTTCGTCCAGCATGGTGATCAGCCGGCTCAGCGGCTCCAGCCAGCGCATGTCCTCGCTGAAGGCCATCACCTGCAGGAACTCGCCCGCGCTCTGCGGACCATGCTGTTTCTCGAAGTCGCCGCGCTCCAGGTCGACCAGCGCGCGGTGGAGGTCGAGCAGCGCGCGGCGCAGCTGCTGGCAGGTATCAGTGGTCATGGGGCCGTCCAGTCATGGGAAGGCGCAAGCCTACAGGGGCTTGCGGCGCGGCGCCTGTCCCCTTTGGCAGACGCTTGGCAGAACGCTCGGCGGACGGCTTCGCAGCAGGCTCGGGCCGGCGCCTCAGGGCGCCGGCGGCTCCATCAGCATCTCGCGCAGCGGCCGTGCCTGGCGCCAGCCGGTGGCCTCGAGCATCGGCTGCTCGTAGAAGTCGGGGACTGGGCCGAGGCACAGCAGGCCCAGCGGCTCCGCGCCCTCGGGCAGGGCCAGCGCCTGGCGCAGCGCCGCGGGGTCGAACATCGAGACCCAGCCCAGGCCCAGGTGCTCCGCCCGCGCTGCGAGCCACAGGTTCTGGACCGCGCAGGCCGCGGAGCACCAGGCCATCTCGCGCGGCAGGCTCAGGCGGCCGAAGACGGTGCCGTCGTCCGGCGCCAGCACGATGGCCAGCAGCTCGGCGCAGTCGCGCAGGCCTTCGACCTTGAGCCGCAGGAACTCCGCGCCGCGCTCGCCGAGCGCCTGCGCGGTGCGCCGGCGCTCCGCCTCGACGATGGGCATCAGGCGCTCGCGCCACGCGGTCGTGCTCAGCCGCATGAATCGCCAGGGCTGCATCAGCCCGACCGACGGCGCGGCATGCGCCGCCTGCAACAGGCGCTCGAGCTGCTCGTCGGGCAAAGGCGCGGACGGCGTGAAGTGGCGCATGTCGCGACGCAAGGCGATCGCGCGATAGACGGCGGCGCGCTCGACGTCGTCGAAACGATGCTGCGGGTCCGGCGCGGCGGTCGGGGTCGCGGATGAAGTCGGGGAAGAGCTCGAGTGGCGCGGCGAATCGGCGGAGGACGGCGGAGTCATGCCGCGATTGTCGGCCGGCGCGCGAGCCATACTGTCGGCCGCTTTGACAAATCCGCGCTGCCGGTCCCGGCTTGCGTCTTTTCCCGAATGCCCGTTTCACCGCCATCGCCCGAGTCCACCGCGTCGACCCTGCGCGGCCCGCTGCGCCTGTCGCCGCTCATCGACACCGACCTCGACGCGATGGCCGCGCTGCTGTGGGACGAGCGCGTCTACCAGCACATCGGCGGATTGCCGGACTCCCCGGCGCTGGTCGCGCTCGGCCTGCGCCGGGCCCTGGCCGGACCGCCCGACGACCATGCCGACCAGCGCTGGCTCAACTACGCGATGCGCCTGGCGGCGACCGGCGAGCTCATCGGCCGACTGGAAGCGACGGTCCACGACGGCATCGCGGAAGTCGCGTTCCTGCTGGGGACCGCGCACTGGGGCCGCGGCCACGCGACCGAAGGCCTGCGGTGGCTCCACGAGGAAATCGCCCGCGTCAGTCCGGGCGTCGCATGCTGGGCGACCACGCTGCCGGAGAACGCGCGCAGCGCCCGCCTGCTGACGCGCTGCGGTTATGTGCCGATGGATCCGGCGACCGCGCCACCGCTGCTGACCTACGACGACGGCGACCTCGTGTTCCGGCGCCCGGCCGCGGACTGACATCGGCCCGGGCCGATCAGCGCGGCCCCTGGTCCCAGCTCTCCATGCCCGACAGCGTCCGCTCGTAGGGCCGCGGGCTGATGCTCAGGTCGCCGACGAAGGGCCGGTCCATCTGGGCGATGAAGAAGAACACCAGCCCGGTCGAGAAGGACAGGAAGATCACCGCGGCCCGGTTGAACGCCGTGGCCGGCAGCACCAGCAGCGGGATCAGCGACATGACGCCGCCCGCGATCACGACGAACCAGAGCGATGCCGGCACGGTCGACTCGCTGGCGCTGACCCGTTCGCGCCGGAACTTCAGCATGTCGTTGGTGCGGGCCCAGATCTCGTGCAGCAGTGCCTGCTGGGCCGCGCTGCCCGGCTCGATGCGCTGCACGGCGCGGAAGATGCGGTTGACGTGCAGGCCGCCGCCGGCCGTGCCGGTGCCGCCGGGCGTGCCCTGCATGTCCTGCCACTCCTCGTCGAGGATGGACCGCGTGTACGCGCGGACCCGCTCGCGCGCCTCGAGCGCCGGCGGCGTGCCCATCACGGCCAGGTCGCGGGACAGCGCACTCAAGGTCACCGCCTCGTTGCTGACCGCGGAGTCGGCGCTGCGGAAGGACTCCCACACGGACACCGCGCAGAAGGCCAGCAGCAGCGAGTTCAGCGTGGCCACCAGCGCCAGCAGCGTCAGGGCCAGGCCCTTGTCCGTGTCATCGAAGCGCGGCTTCCACAGGCGGTGCACCAGCTCGAAGCTGGCGAGCGCCGGGATGATCCAGCCGGCGAGCAGCAAGGATCCGAACTGCCAGACCGGCAGGTGATAGAGCCACAGCGGCATGGTGTCCCTCGCGAAGGATGGTGATGGCCTTCAGCGTAGGAATGCCGCGCGCTCGCGGCCATCGGCAATCGGCGGAAGCGGCGGGGACAAATGACGGAGGGCGGCGATTGTTGCGCCATGCACAACGGCACATTCCGGAGTCCGCCATTTATGCGATCCGGGGCACTGCCTACTCTTCGTCCATCGGCAAACGCAACAGCGAACCGAACGACGACACCCCGATCCACCGCTCTCCTGGAAGGACACCATCATGAATGCCAAGACCCTGATCGCCTCCGCCCTGATCGCCCTGTCGACCGCCGCCGTGCCGGCCTTCGCGCAGAGCTACAGCCACCTGGACCCCATCACCCCGAGTCAGAAGAGCCGCGCCGAAGTGCTGGCCGACCTGGCGATCTATCGCGAGTCCGGCCTGGCCGCTGTCGACCGCACCGAGGACTTCGCGCTGAACGCCGGCCAGCGCGCCCAGGCCGAGGCCCGCTACGCGGCGCTGAAGGCTTCGCCCAAGTACGCCGAGCTCGTGCAGCGCTTCGCCGCCAAGGACGCCAAGGGCGCCGCCACCGACGGCGTCGCGGCCCGCTGATCCCCGGCCGCGACGATCCGCGGCCTCGGCAGGCCAGTGCCCTGCCGCCTCGCCGCCTCGCCGCCTCGCGTTCAGCCGGCGGCGAAGCGCTCGGCGTGACCCCGCGTGCGGAATTCCTCGATGACGTGGTCGACGAACACCCGCACCTTGGCCGGCACCAGCTTGCGGCTGGTGTAGTAGATGGACAGCGGCCGCGAATCCGCGGACCAGTCGGGCAGCACGCGCACCAGCTCGCCCCGCTCCAGCAGCGGCAGGGCATGCGGCCGCGGCAGCATGGCGATGCCCATGCCGCTGGCCGCCGCGCGCGCCAGCGCCTCGGGATCGTCCAGCACCATCACCGGCCGCACGCTGGCCACGACCTCCTCGCCGGCGCGGCTCTTCAAGGCCCACGGCAGCAGCCGCCCCGAACCCAGCGAGCGGCGCAGCAGACCGCGATGACGCGCCAGCTCCGAGGGATGCGTCGGCGCCGGATGCGCCGCCAGGTAGCCCGGCGAGGCCACCAGCACGATGCGCAAGCGCGCCAGCTCGCGCGCGATCAAGGCATCGGTCAGCTCGATGCCACCGCCGATCGCGACGTCGAAGCCCTCGGCGACGAGGTCCACCTGCCGGTTGTCGAAATGCAGGTCGGGCACCACGTCCGGATAGCGCCGGACGAAGCTCTCCATCATCGGCACGAAGTACTCGCGCCCCACGGTGTAGGCCAGCGCGACCTTCAGCGTGCCGGCCGGCTTGCCGGCCCCCTGCCGCAGGTCGGTCAGCGCATCGCCGATCTCCGCCCATGGCAGCCGGACCTGGCCATACAAGCGCTCGCCGTCGGTCGTCAGCGCCAGCCGTCGCGTGCTGCGCTGGAACAGGCGCACGCCCAGGCGAGCCTCGAACTGGGCCACGCTCTTGCTGACGGCCGCGGGCGTCAGTCCCAGGCGGCGCGCGGCTGCGGAGAAGCTGCCGTCGTCCGCCGCGGCGATGAAGGCGTCCAGGTGGCTGCGAAGTTCGGTGGACATGGGATTCGATAGGAATGGTTGAAGCTGAACGACCCGTTCCGAGACTACCGGAATCAGGTGGCAGCGACCAGACTTCGTTCATCCCAACTCCCTTTTCATAAGGACGACGCCATGAGCACCTCGACTTCCACCTCCGCTTCCACCTCCACGCCGCTGGCCGGCAAGGTCGCTTTCATCCACGGTGGTTCGCGCGGCATCGGCGCCGCGTCGGCGCGCCGGCTGGCGCGCGAGGGCGCCACGGTCGCGATCGGTTATGCGTCCTCGGCGATCGCGGCCGAGGCGCTGGCGGAAGAAATCCAGGCCGCGGGCGGCCGGGCGGTCGCCATCAAGGCGGACGCCACCGACGCGCCGGCCCTGGCGGCCGCGATCGACGGCGTGGCCGAGCGCTTCGGCCGCCTCGACATCCTGGTCAACAGCGCCGGTGTGCTGTACGTCGCGCCGACGGAAGACTTCTCGCTGGCGGACTTCGACCGCACGCTGGCGGTCAACGTGCGCTCTGTCTTCGTGGCCTCGCAGGCGGCCGCCCGGCACATGCGCGAAGGCGGCCGGATCATCAACATCGGCAGCACCAACGCGCAGCGCATGCCCTTCGCCGGCGGCGCGGCGTATGCGATGAGCAAGTCGGCGCTGATCGGCCTGGTCAAGGGCATGGCGCGCGACCTGGGGCCGCGCGGCATCACGGTGAACAACGTGGCGCCGGGGCCGGTCGACACCGACATGAACCCGGCCGACACGGATTTCGGCGCCGGCCTGCATGGCCTGATGGCCGTGCCGCGTCACGCCAAGGCGGACGAGATCGCGGCGATGGTGGCCTATCTGGCCGGACCGGAAGCCGGGTTCGTCACCGGCGCCGACCTGCTGATCGACGGCGGATTCGCCGCCTGAGGCCGAGGGCGCCAGTCAAGAGATCGACAAGTCGACGGACCGCCGGACCGCCGGACCGTCGGTCCGACGGATCAACGAACCGTATGGCGCCGGCCGTCCTCGTCGACCCAGTAGCGGCCGCCCTGGCCATCCGAGTAGACCTGGCGCTCGCGGCCGTCGACGACCAGCCGCCCGATGAGCGCCCCGGCGACCGCGCCGACCGCCGCGCCCGTGAGGGCGTTGCCGCCGGTCGCGGCGCCGATGACGGCGCCGCCCACCGCGCCCACGGCCGCATTGCGCGCGTCGTCACGACGCTGCTGCCGGTCGGAAGCGCAACCGACGCTCAAGGCCGCGCAGGCGATGACCAGCGCAGCGGTGCTGAAGGGGGAGGTATTCATGAGAAGTCTCCTGAAGGGTGATGTTCGTCCGCCCTCCTCCGGCGCGACGAGACCACCGCCTCATCGCGCGGCGGAGGGCAGCGCGCGACTGATGCATCACGCCATGAGCGGCAAGGGGCATGCCCTGTCGGCGGCAGTAGCCGGAACGGCACGGGCGGCAAGGCGTAGCGAGAAGCAACGAGCGGCGGCGGTACGGCGATTGCCGCGCCTGGGTATCCCACTTCAGGAGATCGCCATGCCTCGCGGAGACAAATCCTCCTACACGGACAAGCAGAAGCGTCAGGCCGAGCACATCGAAAGCGGCTATGAGCATCGCGGCGTGCCCAAGGACGAAGCCGAACGGCGCGCCTGGGCCACGGTCAACAAGGAAACGGGCGGCGGCAAGAAGTCGGGCTCGGGCCGCGGCCAGGCCGAGAACCACGAGCCCTCGCGCAAGGGCGGGCGCCTGGGCGGCAAGGCCGCGGCGAGCCGCACGGCGGCGGAGCGCTCAGCCTCCGCGAAGAAGGCCGCGGCGACCCGCAAGCGCAATGCGGCGGCGCGCGCGGCCCATCATTGAGAACGAGGGTCAGCGGTCCTCGCGGGAGGAATCGCTGTCCTCACTGCGGTCGTCACGGGACGCCTGGTTGCGCTGGCTGCCGGGCGACTGCTGGCTGGACGGCTGCTGCGAACGCTGGTTCAGCTGTCCCTGCTGACCGCCGGACTGGCTCTGCTGGGACTGCTGGCGCTGGCCTTGCGAGCCGCCGCCCTGCTGCCCGCCAGGCTGGTTCTGCTGCCCTTGCTGCCCCTGCTGATGCTGGTTCTGCTGGCTGGAACCGCCCTGGGGTTGCGGCGATGACTTCGTGTTGGGTTGCTGGGCCATGGTGATCTCCATGTTGAGCACGCCGGCAACTTCGCCGGCAGATTGGAGGGGCAATGGTCATGCCGGCGGGGGCGCGTGACGGATCGACAGATCAGCGGGTCGGCGCCGTTCACATCGACGGGACACAGCGCCCAACGCGAAAGGCATGCCAATCAATCCGCCCTCAGTGAGTAAATTCCGGTTGGCTGCCAGCGCCTTTGGGGAGACCTATATTGGATCTCGAACAAGGCCCCCCGAACAGCAATAAAGGAACAATTTATTATCACGCCACCCTCGTCAATCGCAACACACTTAAATATTATATGCTCTTCCATCCCCTCAAGACCTGGCAACAACCTTGGGAAGGGCCGCAGTTTATTAAATTTCTTATAATAAAAGTCGGTGAATCCATAGGCAAGTCTCGGCTCATTTGCGTCCAGCACGCGATTAACAAAATTGAAGCGCGCAATTTGGTCAAGCAAGACACCTCGCATGTCCACATCCACGGATTCGCATAAAAAATCAAGCAACCGTGCCTCGAACTCCGTCAAATTAAATAGGCCAAAGAAGTTTTTGAGCCTTCCCAGCCACTGATGTTCCGAGCTATTCCTCACAAGTGCAATCCGTTTCATTAAATGTCATGGATGCCACTCCATAAATAGCGGCCCCAGGGGTGTATGGCATACGATTAATTAGCCTCCGCCAAGCAGGCCACGGAATATATTTCGCGCGCTGCGCGGCATTCATGCCGATTCCGGCTGCTGTGGCATCCATGAGGTCATGAAGATCTGGTCTCCCCCCCGTGGTGGGAATGTAGTCACCATTCATGCGATTGCCAGTCTTGTTCATCCAGTTTGCCGGCGAACTACCCGCTCGCTTGAGAAACTTTCTGGAGAATAGGCTATGCGAGAAGTTACTTCCTCCATTGGGACTAATATTGCGTGCAAATGCTCGAGTACCAGCAGCATTACCAACCGCAATGGAAGCCACAACGCCAGAGACTTCACCGGCGGCGTACCATTTCGAGCAGCGATTGACACTATTGATGTCCATAACGCGTCGAAGTTGTCTCGATATTCCGAACGTCACAACGTCACCGAATCCACCGCCAAAATCAACCAGCCCCTGCGACGGCTCCCAGCCACCAGTCATGTTGTAGATGGCGTCGTACACGCCATCGGTGCCCCACAGGCCATACGGGTCGTAAAAAGTCAGTGGGTTTCCATTCGCGTAACCATATGTATTGACACCTCCCGTCAACCCAATAGGATCACTTTGAACATACCTCCCCGTCGTCCCGTCATAGTCCCGGAAGTAGTTGTAGTTCAACCCGGACTCGCTGTCATAGTACTGCCCGGGAAAGCGCAGGTTGAACGTGATCGGTGAGAGGCCCGCCGGCGCCTGCTCCGGCTGCGTCGTGCCGAAGGGCTCGCTGATCCAGCGCCAGCGCGCGGCTTCGGTCTTGTCGATGAGCACGCGCGGTGCGTTCAGGTGATCCGCGTACGCGAGCAGCGGCAGCGGTGACGCCACGGAGCCAACGATCACCGCCACGGGCGTGTCGCCCAGCCAGACGAACTCCTGCACCACGCCCGAGGCGTTGTACTCCCCCAGGAGATGCCCTTCTTGGTCGTACGCGAAGTCCCTCAGCCCCGCGCTGTGCTCCTTGTGCACTCGCTGCCCACCGGCGTCGTACTGGTAGGTCGTCGTCAGGCCGTTTTTGGTGAGCGTGCCCAGCCGGTTGTCCAGTCGGATCGTCGTGGTGTACGCCAGGCCCGTGTCGCTGAGCGTGTTGCCCGCCGCGTCGTAGCCGAAGCTGCGCGTGGGATTGGCGACGCTGGTGAGCCGGTTGCTGGTGCTGGCCGTCGTGTAGGTCCGCGTCGTGGCGTTGAGCTTGACGCTGGTCCGGTTGCCGTTGGCGTCGTAGCCGATGGTCCAGGAGTTGGCCGGCGTGACGATGCTGGTCAGCCGCCCCAGCTCGTCATAACCGAAGCTCTGGTTCATCGCCTGCGCGGCGGCGGTGGCTTCACCGGTACTCGCATCCAGGTGCGTGTAGCTGACGATCCGGTCAGCCGCGTCGTAGGTGATGTCGCGGACGACGGCGCCCAGCGGATAACGGACCAGGCGGCCGTAGGCGTCGTACACCCGCTCCTGCAGCTTCGTGCCGCTGTTCATCTGCATCTGCCAGCTGCGCACGCCGCCGAAGGGCTCGAACTGGATGCCGCTGATCAGCGGCTGCGCGGCGCTCGAGGCGTCCTTGGCCAGGCTCATGCTGACCGGCAG